>NZ_ML123035.1:75959-81564 GCF_003846185.1 Streptomyces sp. ADI96-02 | reverse complement strand
ACTACTGAACTTGATTGAGTGATGTCGGGAGGTTCGCCTGACAGTGGCTGAGCCGGGTCGGTAGCTGTGTGGTGTGAGATACGCGCAGGGCGGCGGTTTGACCGACGCCAAGAGGACGGCGAGGGAACGGATCCGGCTGGAGGCGGTCGGCCGCTTCGAGGATGGCGCGAAGAACAGGGAGATCGCGGCCGCGCTGCGGGTGAGCGAGCGGTCGGTGGAGCGCTGGCGCCGACAATGGCGGGAGCGGGGTGAGGAAGGTGTCCGGTCGAAGGGGTCGCCAGGTCGCCCGAGGCTTTCCGTAGCTCACATCGAGAAGCTTGAGCGCGAGTTGGAGCGTGGTCCGCTCGCTCATGGCTGGGCGGATCAGCGCTGGACGCCGGCACGGGTGAAGACGTTGATCGGGCGGTTGTTCCACGTCGGCTACACGGTGGAGGGGACATGGCGGCTGCTGAAGCGGCACGGCTGGTCCTGGCAGCAGCCGGCGCGCAGAGCAATCGAACGTGACGACGGAGCAGTGGAGTTGTGGAAGAAGGAGGTGTGGCCGCAGGTAAAAGCACAGCGGCGGCCCGCGGAGCCTGGATCGTCTTCGAGGACGAGGCCGGCCAGTCGCTGAGGCCGCCACGCGCAAGATCTTGGGGCCGGGTCGGCCAGACTCCGGTCGTGCGCGTCCGGGGCCGCGGCTCGGGACGGGTTTCGATGGCGGGAATGACCTGCTTCCGTCGCGGAGACCGGTCGAGGCTGATCTACAGTTTCCGCGTCCACCGGGGACGAAAGGGCGAACCCAAGGGGTTCACCTGGCAGGACTACCGCGATCTCATCGTGCGGGCGCACAACCAGCTCAGAGGCCCCATCGTCCTGGTCCGGGACAATCTGCGTACCCATCTCATGCCGCAGATGAAGGACTTCATCGCCGCGAACGAGGACTGGCTGACCGTTCTCCACTTTCCGTCCTACGCACCTGACCTCAACCCGCAGGAGGGCATCTGGTCTCTGGTGAAACGGACTATCGGCAACCTCGCAGCCGCGAACCTCGACCAGCTTGCCGCCGCCGTGAAGTGCAGCCTCAAGAAGACCCAGTACCGACCGCACCTCATCGACGGCTGCCTCATGGGCACCGGCCTGACCATAGGCGGCTGACCACGATCAAGCCGACATCACACATTCAAGTTCAGTAGTGATCAGGCCAATGGACACGTACGTGATCTTTGGCGTGAAAGCCAGTTCTCAGTACGGAAGGGACGGATTCATGATGATCTCGAAGCGAAAGGCCCTGCGCATCTGCGTAGCCGCTGTCCTCGGCGCAGCCTCTCTGGGCCTTGCGGGCACCGCGACGGCAGCCACACCGGCCGCACATTCCGTTACTTCATTCACCGCACAGAAGGCCGCGCCCGCCGCGGCCGGTATTACGGCCAAGCCGTCGGCGTCCTCCCTTCCTGCCTGGCAGCTGTTCCGGGTCACAGGTCAGACCACTGGCCTCACCCGTAGGAAGCAAGGTCACCCTCCAGCAGAAGCAGGAAGGCAAATGGGTCAGCCTGCCCGCCTCCACGACCATCTCCCGTAACGGCTCGTACTCACTCGGTGCCAAGCTCGGGCTGAAGGGCAAGAACGACCTGCGCATCGTCAGCGGTGCCACGGCCTCACCTGTCTTCAACGTCATCGTCCGCTGAGACTCTGAGAGGCCCTGCCGCCTTCCGGCGGAGAAGGACTGCCGGTACCGGGGTGGCAAATCCGCCCCGGTGCTCGCATTGGGGCGGAACCGACGGTGCGGTGGCTGCGGCGACGGTTCCGCCCGAACGGCAGAGCCATGCCGCCGAGCGAGGAGCGAGATCGGTGGAGAGCTCCTACCCTGCGACAGCATCGCACCGCAGCGCCCGGTACCACTATCGACAACCGCCGCCTCCGCCTCCTCGCCGTGCACCTGCCAATCTCAGAAGCGCATCGGTGGGTCGAGGCCCGCAATACTGGAGCCGAAGGCGGACAGACGGCGTAATCATCCCGGAAACCGTCAAGGAAACGTACTATTTCACCGGCGGTATCTCTCCTCTGGGGATGTCGGATGTCGCCGTCACCGGTATCGATTACCTGCCCTGTTCGCTCGACATCCGCTCACGACACCAGTCAAGACGGGCACACCTCTGCCGAGGGGGCGTCGGGCTGCTGACGAGGAGCCGTCGTCTGGCGGAAGCGTCCTTGATCATGTAGTGGGACCGCTTGAGGCCGGGCAGCGGATGGGGGCCATGTGAGGTGTGATGATGCCCGGGCTGATCCGCAGCACCCGGTCGGCGCGACGACGTCGAACAGCAGCTCCAACGGTCGTCGGACTTCAGAATCAGCCCGACACGACCGGCGACGGTCGCATCGATCTGTGGCTCCAGGGGATCTCGCGCTACGCGGCTCGCCAGCAGCAGCCGGTTCCGGCCAGGTACGCCCGGACGATGAGCAACGCCCCGGTCACGGTACGCCACCTTCTCGGATGCCGGAGGCCAGCGGGCGACTGTGAACAGGCATGGCCGCGACGACATCCTCGGACCGGCGCACTTGGGACCAAGATTTCGTGGTCTCCATGAGGTGGCTGGAGGCTCCGCCCCTGGGAGGTGCTGAAGGCTGAGGTCGAGAGGGCGCGGACGCCCCTCAGCGGAGCGCAGGCATCCGGAGCCCCAGGGCTACGCACCCGCGCGGTGGGCCGCAGCACGGCTCCTGCCTTGGAGGGGTCAGTGGTGTTCGGCGAGGACGCAATCGGGGCCCAGCGAGCACGCGTGGATGACTTCAGTATGTGCGAAGCCGATCGGATCCGGCCCGTAGCCCAGGAGGTAGCGCTCCTGGATGCTGATCCACCGCTGAAAGAGAGTACGGACTTTGATCATGATGCGACCTCTCTGCTGAGAAACGAGTACCTATACAGATACGGTCGCTCGTACTCCCACCAGGACGCCCGGGGCATTGTCCCTAGCGATGTCACGAACCGACGACCCCGCAGGCCGCGGCCGGCTTGCCTCGCATGCTTCGCGACCTGGGGAGGTCTTCAGCAGCCAAGCCGGCCCCCTCTGCAATCACTCATTCCTCGTTCGGCGCGAAGGGGCTTCTCGCCGGCTCCGGCACGAGGCCGGCGTCACCCCGACCTCATCATCTGACCCAAGAGAGCCGAAGAGATCCGCGACTCACTTTCTTGCTTCTGCCAACGGATCTCTGGCGCAGGGCATAGCGTGCAGCGGGGCTGGTCGGCATTCGCCAGCCAGCGTTCGGTATTCCGGCGCACGGATTCCGGGAGCTCTGACGGGAACGAGAGGGACCAATGGTGAGATTAAGAGGCGTGCTGAGCGCGGGGATAGGACAAGGGAGGCTCCGGCGCGTGTGGGTCGCCGTGCTGGCGGCGCTTGTGCTGCTGCTCGGTTTCCCGGCCGGCCCCGCCACAGCGGCCGAGGGATCGTGGATCAACGAGGGCGGTGATGCCAGGTCGCCCGACGCCCTGTCAGCACAGTGGTTCCAGGGCGACCTCTACCAGGTGGTGCGCGGGGAGGACAACCAGATCTGGTGGCGGTACCGCAATGGTGCCTGGCAGGTGATGCCGGGCGGCGCCCGGACGTATCAGCGCCCCGAGGTCATCTCGTTGCTCAACGTAGGCACCGGCGGTTTGCAGAACTCCCGCCTGATCGTCTTCCATGTCGGTACCGACGGCGTCGTCTACTACAGCATCCTCCGAGGTGCGGCGGGCAACCTGTGGTCGGACTGGGAGAACGTACCGGGCCAGCTCCGCACCACCACGGGTATCACCACGTCCACCGGTGTCAACAACGCGGTGCTCTACACGGTGCGGGGCCAGCAGGTGTACGTGCACAGCATGGAACTGTGGAACGGCGCACCCTCGTTCCCGCTGAGCGAATGGGGTACCCAGCGCGACCCGCGAGTGCAGGGCATGGTGGACAGCGTGTCCACGTACACCAGTTCCATCAGTACGAGCATCATGAGCTTCGAGGTCGCACGCGGCCTGAACAACCACGTTTACGTCTCCCGTACCCGTACCGACAGGAACAGCGTGCAGAACGCGTCCTTCGCGGAACTGCCCGGCGGCGGTGAGTGCGAGTCCGTCGCGGTGGGTCGGGGAGGCCCTGCGTCTCCCACGACCAATACCAATGACCCCGCCTACCAGGCCCAGCAGAACATCGCCATCGGATGCGTCAGCCCCAACGACCACGAACTCTGGGTCAACCGCTCCACCGACGGCGGCCAGAACTTCACGGGTTGGTCCCGCACCAGCAGCGGAGCCGCCGCCAACGCCACACCTGAGATCCACGGTGCTCCCAGCGGCGAGGTCTTCGCCGTCCTCTCCTGGGGCGCTGGCAACGCCCCCTTCAAGCAGCACATGGTCGTCATGAAGCGAATCATCTGACCTGACCTGGCGGTCTG
Source organism: Streptomyces sp. ADI96-02 (assembly GCF_003846185.1). GTDB lineage: Bacteria > Actinomycetota > Actinomycetes > Streptomycetales > Streptomycetaceae > Streptomyces. The sequence goes on along the minus strand of NZ_ML123035.1, from coordinate 77,160 downwards.
CTCCTTCACTCAACCGCTGCGAACCCCTGACCGCACCGGACCAGCTACGACTGCCCGTTTCCGCCGGACAGGCGGAAACGGGCCACCACGGGCTATTCCGGTCGTGGTGGAGGCGGTAAAGCTGTAACGGTCGACCAGGCTGAGATTGCGGTGCTTGAGCGCGGGAGAGCCCGGCGATGTCCATCGCCTGTAATCGCTCCGCCCCGGGGCCGTGCCCTTACCACTCCACCCGACTCACCACTCCGTGACCAGCCGCGCGTCTCCACCACCGCCGGTCATGCTGCCGCGCCCACGGCTACGCTGCGCCGGCCGAGTCCGCCGCCGAGTCTGAGGACGGGAAGCCCTTTGAGCCAGGTCCGCCCTACAGGCTGTGCTTCCTCTCGCAGACCAGGGCAGGCAGGGCCGGGTCGGAACTGCGGACGACCAGGTCGTGCCGGTCCTGGGACACCCCTCAACCCGTCCCGGAGCACACGCCCGGACCGGTCCTCCTACGCATCGATCAGCGCCCTCACCCGCCGTACTTCCGGACCGCTCAGCACCGCGGCAAACACCTCTCCACTTACTGATCGTTCCAGAATGAGTTGAGCCCGGGTCTTGTGCTCGGTGATCTCGGTCGGCAGGGTGTCCGGGATGCGTGCCGATCTTGTTCCTGACGATCTATGGGAGCGGGTGACCCCGCTGCTGCCGCCCGCTCCCGAAAGGCGGCGACGCCACCCCGGGCGGTTTCGTGTTCCCGACCGAGTGGCACTCTCGGGCGTTCTGTACGTGCTGCGGACCGGTGTCGCGTGGCGCGATGTCCCTGCGGAGACGGTGGGCTGCTCCGGGGTGACGGCCTGGCGCCGGCTGCGGGATTGGACCGCGGCAGGTGTATGGCCCGCGCATGCACGCCGCGCTGCTCTGCTGGACCTGGACGACTGCTCCGTCTGCGGGGACGCCCTCGCCTCAAGCCGCGGTGTCCGTACGCCGACCGGGGCTACGATTTCGACAAGTACCGCCGCCTGCTGTGGAAGCGCGGAATCAAGCCGATGATCGCGCGACGCGGCGTGGCTCAGGGCTGGGCAAGGTGCGCTCTGGGTGGTCGAGCGCGCCTTCGCCTGGCTGCACCAGTTCAAACGACTCCGCACCCGCTACGAACGACGCGCCGATCTCCACCTGGGCCTGCTCGAACTGGCCTGCACCCTTATGTGCCTCCGCCGCCTCC
>NZ_ML123035.1:66865-74703 GCF_003846185.1 Streptomyces sp. ADI96-02 | reverse complement strand
CAGGCGGTCGTCGACGTGGCGGACGGACCGTACGACAGCGGCTTCGAGCGGCTGCGCCAGGTACTGATCGCAGCGTCGAACCACCAGCCCAACCAGGCGAACATCCTGGCCCCGGTCGTGACTGGTCTCGACCGGAAGGGCCTGTGTCATCACCTGGCCAACGACGATCGGCTGACCTGGTGCAAGGGGAGGAAGGATCATGAACCCCCTCAACGGTCCCGTCGAAGTCGGCGTCCGTGCCCTCGTCCTTCTGACGGAGGCCTTCCCCGGCCGCCTGGACGTCGCGGAACTCGTCTTCCTCGACCACGCCATGCTGCACAGCGGAGACCTCGACGGAGGCCCAGCCAGTCTTCAACCAGACCTGCCGGCCGGTCCCGGCGAGCTCGGCCTGCGCCGCGCCCTGGTCGAGCAAGGGCTGTTCGTACTCATGCGGGCCGGCCTCGTCGAGATGAGTCCCGACAAACGAGGGTTCCTCTACGGTGCGACAGAGGAGGCTGCCAGCTTCCTCGACACCCTCAAGGCCGACTACGCCGGCGCGCTCAAGGAGCGTGCTGCCTGGCTCGCCGAGCATTATCTGCGCCGCGGTGCGGACGTCAGGGAAGACATGAAGCAGATCACGCGGCGATGGGCCGATCAACTGCGTGCCGAAGCCACCGGCCACGGAAGGGACGAAGACCAGTGAGCGCCCTGACTCTGGTGCACCTCACCTCGGTGGGCCCGGACAAGCCACCGGCGACTGTGGAGTTCGGACCTCACCTGACCGTCATCTACGGGGCCTCGGAGAGCGGCAAGTCCTACATCGTCGAAGCCATCGACTACATGCTCGGCGCCACCAAGCTCAAGCCCATCCGTGAGGCCGAGGGGTACACCCACGTCCTCCTCGGGCTCCGCACCGAGGACGGGGACGTGATCACCCTCTGCCGCGAGCTGGGCGGCAACAAGGTCGACGTCTTCGACACAGACATTCGGACCCTGCCCGCATCGGCTCCCACCCACCGGCTGAGTGTGAAGCACAGTCCCAAAGCGGACAACAACCTCTCCCGTCACCTGCTGAAGATCCTGGACGTCGACGGCAGGCGCGTCCTCAAGAGCGCCGCGCAAGGACAGCTTCGTACGCTCAGTTTCCGGGACCTGGCCCACCTCTGCGTCATCAGTGACACCAGGATGGCGGACCCACGTTCCCCGGTCCTGGCCTCGGGGCAGAGCACGGCCGCGCCGGCGGAGAAGTCCGTCTTCAGGTTCCTCCTGACCGGCGAGGACGAGCCCGAGCGCCCAGCGGGCGCCAGCGACGTCGAGAAGAAGGTCGGCAGGGGAAGGATCGACCTCCTCGACCAGCTCATCACCGAAACCCAGAGCAGCCTGGAGATCCAGGTCAACGAGCCTGAGCTCCACGCCCAGTTGGGCCGTCTGGAGGAAGCTCTCGCCGGCGCAACGGCAGCCAACGGGGAACTGGTCACGCAGCGCTTCGATCTCGTGGAGCGTGGACGATCCCTGTCGTCCCAGACGACGGCGAACCGTGAGCGCGCCGGTGAGCTTCGAACTCTCCTCGGCCGCTTCGGTCTCCTGCGGCAGCAGTACGAGTCCGACCTCGACCGGCTGCGGATGGTCGCCGAGGCGGGCAGCCTCCTGGGCTACTTCTTCCGGGAAGGCCCGTGCGTCTTCTGCGGAGCGGCCCCTGAGCACCAGCAGTCCGGCCACCAGCTGGCCGAAACCGAAGACCTCCAGGTCGCTGTCGTCGCTGAGATCCGCAAGACGACCGACCTGCATGCCGACCTGATCACCACCATGGAGGACCTCGAAGAGCAGCTCACGCAACTGCAAGACGAGCGTGCTGCGTTCACCGCAGCGAGCGGAACTCTCGCCGCCGAACTCGGCCGCCTCGACGAGCGGCTGGCACCTCTGCAGGAAGACACGAAGGCCCTGCTCGCCACCCGCAGCAAGATCCAGAACGACTTGGCCCTCCACGCGCAGATCCAGCGCCTTGAGAACATGAAGGCCACCTTGTCGAGCGTGACAACGGCACCCGCGTCCACCATGCTCGACGCAATCCCGGCGGCCGAGCTCGCCGACTTCGAAAACACCGTGCGCGAGATCCTGACGGCATGGAAGGTCCCGGGCGACAACCGCGTCACCTACGACCAGAAGACTGCCGAAATCTCGGTCGGCGATCGTCCCCGAAGCAGCCGCGGCCGGGGCATGCGCTCGATCATCCACGCGGCCTTCACCGTCGCCCTCGCTCGCTACACCGCCAGCCGAAGCCTGCCGCACCCCGGCTTCGTCGTCCTCGACTCCCCGCTCCTCACCTACCGGGAACCCGACGAAGACGACATCAAGATCCCCTACGACGTCGTCGCCCACTTCTACCGCACACTTCAGAACGACCCCAGCGCCCAGGTGATCATCGTCGAGAACGTCGACCCTCCACACGACCTCAGCGGCCAGGCGACGCTCTACCCCTTCCACACCGCAGGGGCGGAAAGGAGGGGCTTCTACCCATCCTGACGCTGCCGAGCGAGCCGCGCTGATGTACCTCGTGCTCGGATCACCATCAGACGGGGCGCTGCTCGAGGCCGTTCGGGCGGGTCGCGCTCACCCCGTCGGTATCAGCAGGCTCGCCCTTGCGAATCCCCCGCGGTCAGCGGCTGTCGCCGCGGCCGATGCGGATGTCGTCGAGGAGCTCCCTGGTGATCGCTTCTGTCCCGGTCAGGTGCGCGGTTTCGATGGCTTCCTGGGCTGCCTGGCAGATCAGGTCGTTGAGGGAGTCGATGTAGCCGCCGGTGCGCTTGTGGAGGTAGCGGGAGAGCTTGACCAGGGTGCGCGGCTCGTGGTCGTGGAGGCGCAGGTCTTCTTCGAAGCCCTGGACGCAGCTGTGCCAGTCGTCGCCGAAGGGGATGGCGGCGGCCCACAACACCGGAAGGTCGCTGAAGTAGGTCTTGCCCTTGATCCCGGGGGGCAGGGTTTTGCGCCGCTTGCTGTTGCGGGCGTCGTGCACGATTTCGCGGGCGCCGGTGCCGCAGAAGACGAAGGTGGCGCGGGTGCGGTCCTGGAGTGCTTCGAAGTAGTCGAAGGCGCCGGTGATCTCGTTGTCCTGGATGCGGTCCACGCCGTCGACGAGGACCAGCTGAGTGCGGGCGTGGGCCATGACGTGGGCGACGGGCTCGGTCATGTCGGCCGGCCGGCGGGTGCGGTCGGCGGCGTTGAGGGTGTGATTGAGGCCGAGGAACTCGGCGAAGGGCAGCGACCAGTGCAGGTTGGTCTCCCGTTCGGGCGGGACGCTGAGGTAGATGACCGGGATGCGGTTGGCATCGGGCCCGAGGTCGGCCTCGATCAGTCCCTGGAAACCGCGGCCGATCTGGACGAGCAGAGTGGTCTTGCCCGTGCCGCGGTCCCCGTCAATGATCATGTTGGTGCTGCGGCCGACGCTGCTGAAGCGGTTCTTTCGCAGCTGACGCCGCGCGTCGAGCAGACCGCGGCGCAGCGCCGGGGTGACCACCGGCAGCATCTCACCGTGATACATCAGCCGCGGGTCGCGGGGCCCGACCCGGGTGCCCTTGGGAGCGCAGTCCGCGAGGTCGGGCGCTTGGAGCGTGCGTGAGGCAGCGGCGTTCCACCCTTCCCGGGTGGTCAGCAGCGGGGCCTCGATGGGCCGGGTCACGGCATGGGCGACCTCCGGGCTGAAAGTCCGGATCAGTTCTTCTCGGCTCACAGGACCTCTCCATCCGCTGCGTCGTCGTCGGACGCACTGCTGTGGGGTATCGGGCTGGCAGGCATGTACGGGGTGGCGGGCCGGCTGTAGCCGAAGGCGAAGATGTCGGCCGCACTGCCGCGCAGGCTGAGGTAGTCCGCACCGGACCGACGGGCCCAGCCGGTCTGCTCATCCTCGTGACTGTCGTCGCCGGTGCTGTCGGGGACGGCCGGTACAGCCGGCTGCGACTGTTCCCGGGCAGCCGAGGGCGGTGGTGGGGGAGTGGTGTCTCCGGCCGCCAGGACGTGCTCGGCGTCCATGGCCAGCGACGGCGCCCGCACCACCGTTGCCGGGTCGGGGTCGGGCACCCCTTCGTAGGGGTCGGGGACGTCGACATCCAGGTCCAGGACGGGGCCGGTGAACAGCTGCGGCACCCGCTCGGCCTGCGGGTCGGGGCCGCGCCGGGCGCGCTCCCGCAGCGCGGACACCTCGCGTGCGATGCGCCGCTGGTCGTCCCTGCGGCCGCCGTCCTCCAGCACCCGCAGCGTTGCCTGTTCCCAGGTCCACTGGGTCCAGGCATCGCTGATCAGGCGCTGGTGGATGAACTCGGCCTCCACCCAGTCGTCGATGGCGTGGTCGTAGAGCCACACGAACCTGGGAGCGTAGGGGCTGTAGCGGATCTGCCACCGCATGCCCTGCCCGGGGGTCTGGCTGTGCCGGTTCCTGTACTCCTGCAGGGCTTCGCTGTTGTAGGTGCGGTTGTCGATGGTGACGCCCTTGTCGGTCACCTTCAGCCGCTTGAACGGCAGCAGCTTGCGGTTCTCGTGTGGAGTTAGAGGCAGCGGTACGTGGCCCTCGGCGGCCACCAGCGTCGCGTACATGCGGTTCGGGCTGACCGTGATCCCCGACAGAAAGGGGCTGCGCAGCCCGTCGTGCGCAGTCTGCTGCCAGTCCAGTGCGATCCATTCATCGAGCAGGTCCTGCAGCTCGTTCAGACTCCACAGCGGGCCCTCGGCGACGTGCTTGCCGCGCCGGGCGAGATCGGAACCGGTGTATCCGGCGACGTACTGCGAGAACCGCTTCTTGACCGCGCCGAAGGTGCTCTCGATGACGGCCTTGTCGGTGGCGGTACGCGTCCGGGCCGGGCGCACGCTGATGCCGAGCATGCGGCACACGTCGTCGAAGTGCTCACTGTTGAAGATTTTGCCGTGGTCGACGACGATCATCCGGGGCCGGATCACCGGCCGGGCCGCAGCTCCGGCCATGCGCGGATCGCAGGCCACCAGATCCGCATAGGGCATCTCGGACCGCTCCGCCAGGGCTGACGGCGACCAGCCGGGCCGGCCGGGCATCGGCGCCAGGGCCTGCGCCAGCATCAGCACCGCGTCGAAGGACCGGGTACCGCGCCCACCCAGCCGGCGGCCCCGCGGGCCGCGCCCGGGAACCTTCGGCACGATCATCGCGCCGATGATCGACCGCGACGCCACGTCGATCGCCGCGGTCAGCTCGACCTGCACCGGCCGGCCGTCGTCACCGACCGCGATGACGTCCAGACCGGTGGAGTCGATCTGGACCTGCTCGCCCAGCCGCAGCGCCCACGTCGGCGTGTACGGGGCAGTGGCCCCGTTGGCCGCGTCCATGCGCCGCTGGGTCGGCCACCGCAGCGAGTCCACCGCAATGCCCAGCCGCTCCAGCAGCCGGTAGAAGGTGGCGCGGGAGATCATCAGCCGGTCGTACTCGTCGGGATGTTCCCGCTCCACTGCGGCCTGGAGCCGCTCGTACAGGCGGGTGCCGTGCCCGTCGGACTCGTCCCGCCCCGCCTCCACTTCCGCCAGCAGCAGCCGTACCACCCGGCCGTCCGTGCGCCCCCACGGCGAGCCGGTCACGACCTCGCGGACCAGTCCGAACACGCCCCGTGCCTGATAGGCGCGTCGGCGGCGCTCGATCGTGCTGACCGAGGAGCTCTTGAACCCCAGTGCTTTCAGCTCGTCGGCCTTGGCGGCGATGCGCTGGCGGACCGTGAAACGTGCCGGATCGTAGTTGGGGCGCGGCACCGTGCCCTCCGCAGCATCCGGTGGCACGCCCTCGTCGATCTCCCGCAGATGCCGTTCCCAGTCCCGCACCGCCGCTCGCTCGGCCTCCGACAGCAACGACAGGCCGCTGGTGTCCGCCACCCTCACCGCATCCTGCACCCGGCCGTCATCGTCTAGGAGGGCGTAGTCCTCGGCGCCGACCACCGCCGCCACCAGGGCGCGGGCGTCATGCCCCTGCTCGTCCAGACAGCCCAGCTGCACCTCGGCGCCCTGCAGTGCCACCACCCGGTACGTTCCGCCCTGCCACCGCACCCGGGCGCCCAGCGGCAGCCCGCTCTGCTGCGCCGCCGCGGCCAGCGGTCCGACCGGTGTCATCCGTTGTCCTCCCAAGGAGTGGTCGTTACCGGGGACGGCCCATATCCGTGAGGTCGGGAGCAGCGGCAGCGTCCGGTCGAAGTCCAGCGTGCCCGTCCACAGCAGATGCCAGATGTGACCGGCTGCCGGCAGCCCCAGGCCCGAGACGACGGCGCCCTCCTGCAGCGGGCGCGGCACGGCGAAGACGTTCAGCAGTACCTGCCGGGCTTGCGTCCCCGGGGCGAAGTCGGCACCGCGGAAGTGCGCGATGCTCCGCAGCGAGGAGTGCATCACTCCTTCGGGTACTTGCAGGGGACGGATCTGCCATCCGGCCGCGGCCGCCGCATGACGCAGGACCCGTTCCTCTACTTCGGCCGCCCGGGCCGCGGGGCGGTGCGGGATGACGAACCGCCGGCCGTCGTGCGTGCGCGCGAAGAACGCCGGCCGTACCGTCTCCTGCCGTCCTTCGTGCTGCCAGTGCAGCTCGGCGACTCCGGACTGGAAGCAGGCGATGTCCGCATCGAAGTCGAGAAGCATCGCCGCGTCCATCTGGACCGTGCTGGAACACCATACGGTCATGCCGTTCGTCGCACAGAACCAGTCGGTCAGGATGGACCGCCGCCCCCGGTAGGCATGCGGCTCGGACAGCGGTGCACGTTCTTCCAGCGGTATGTCGCGCAGCAGACCAGGCTCGTGCACCAGCGTGCGGCCTGCCGCACTGCGGTAGTGCACCCGTACGTCGATGTCTGTGGGCAGGCCTTCCTGCTCGTTCGACGTGAGGGTGCCGTGCTTCCCCGGCCTGTGGGCACCGGGACCCTTCTGGCTATCCATAGGGACGGTCCGCATGGGCCAGGATCTTCCAGGGCACGCAGGAGAGCTCGTCGACCGACTGCATGCCGCCGACCTGCTCGTGCGGTGCGGCCAGGGGCAGATAGGTGCCACGCTGAGGACGTGGAACCGGTGCGCCGAGAGCGGGGTGCTGCGCCCTCCAAGCCCTCAGGCCCCAACCGGAGCCATGACCGAGCCCGGATGTCGCCTGCTGCAGCCACTGCTCAGACTCCGGGGACGACAGTCGCCCCGCCAGCCGCCGGCGTTCGGCGGAGACCATCACGGAGGCGAGCCTCATCACGGACGGCAGCAGCTCCAGCGGCGTCGTACGGGACGTGCCCAGTCGCGGTGCTCGTCGGGACTCGTGCGCGAGAACACCGAACGCGTCCGCCACTAAGACCTGTCCCGTAACTGCTGGTCAGCGGTGAGATGATCTTGACGTGTCTGGTGTGATCACGGCGTCGCAGCCCTCTTGGATAGCCCCGTTCAGCGGGTTGAGCCCGCGCCAGTTCGGTAGGCTGGTCGCCGCGCTCCGGCGCGAGGGCGCAGATCCGGTGCGCAGAGGCCGGCCGTGGAGTCTGCCGCTGGAGGACCGCGTCCTGCTGGTCGCCGCGTACTGGCGGACCAACCTGACCCTGCGCCAACCGGCGCCGCTGTTCGGGGTGTCGAAGTCCGCAGCCGACCGCATCATCGACCACCTCGGGCCATCGCTCGCGCTCCAGCAACGCAAGCGGTTCCGCAAGGACACCGTGCTCATCGTGGACGGCACTTTGATCCCCACCCCGCGACCACAGTGTCGCCGAGCAGTCGAAGAACTACCGGTACTCCACCAACCACCAGGTCGTCATCGACGCGGACACCCGGCTGGTCGTCGCAGTGGGCCGTCCTTTGCCCGGCAACCGAAACGACTGCAAGGCGTGGGAGCTGTCCGGTGCGAA
>NZ_ML123035.1:0-66840 GCF_003846185.1 Streptomyces sp. ADI96-02 | reverse complement strand
CTTAGGGCCCGCCCCGCCGGCCCGAGGGTCCGGACGAGCTCCACGCGGCGGCGCTCCGCCTCCAGCACGTGCGGTCCGCGCGACAGGTCGATGAACAGCTCCCGGTCGTCGCGCGAATTATCCATAAGGCGACCGTGGCGAATGCATATCTGCCATGTGTCCGGGCTGATCAGCCACACGGATTCACCGGCCTCCCGCGCGGCAGCACACAGTGCGCACCCCCGCACCAGGTATCCGCCGCGCGGCTTCCAGGGCCACCTCCACAACGGTTGCCCCGACTTCCCGTCGGACAGCAGATGCTCCTCGCCGAGGCTGGGAAGCGCCCGGACCAGCTCCTCCACAGGACGGCCGACCAGCGCGGCCAGACGCTCCCGGGCCGCCCGGTTCACATACAGCTCCGTGTACCGCGGATCGACCTCCGCCGCCGACAGCCCTTCGCCGACACTGTCCAATAGCCGACCGACCGTCAGTCCGTTGTGCGAGGCGAGCCGGGTCACGTAGGAACCGGTCGATTCCCCGGCCAGGAAGCGCGGCCGCAGCGGCAGAGCCCGCACGTGCTCCCGCACCGCACCCCTCCAAGCCCGCGCTCCTGACCCTTTCGCGCCCGCGTGCCGGACTGTGATCTCGGCAACGACGAGGCGCGATGACTTGGAACAGAGTACTTAGCTGGCGCAAAGTCGATGTAGCGCCCAGGGCAGTGCTCTGCACCACACCCCTGGTGCGATGCCCCGCGCAACCGCCTCGACCGAAGGCCCGCAGCCCCATGACACACCCCGCCGTCCAGCTGCGGGACCATCAGCGCGACGCCTTCAGGGCCGCTGTCCGCAGCCTCGCCCACATGCCCCGCGTCACTGTCATCTCGGCCACCGGCAGTGGCAAGACCCTCACCGCTATGCGTGTGGGCGAACACTTTGCGAACGACGGCAACATTCTCGTGGTCGTCCCCTCGCTGAACCTGATCAGCCAGACCGCAGCTCACTGGGCCCGGGACAGCGTGGTCGAGAACATGCTCGGCGTCTGCTCCCTCACCCCCGCACAGGCCGGCACCGTCCGCCTCCCCCTGACGACCGCGCCCCGCCGCATCGCCGAGCTCATCGCCCAAAGCTGTGGACCCACCGTCGTCTTCGCCACCTACTCCTCCCTGCCCGCGCTCACACGCGCCCACAAGAAGCACCGCCTGCCGCGCTGGTCCATCGTGATCATCGACGAAGCCCACCGCAGCAGTGGCAACAGCGGCAAACAGTGGGCAGCCGTCCACGACGACGCCGCCGTCCCCGCCCGGCGGCGCCTCTACATGACCGCCACCCCCCGCACCTGGACGCTCCCCGACCCCACGAAGAGCCGCCGGAAGACCACCGGCCCGCAAAAGCCGCCCGAGCCCCTCGCGTCCATGGACGACCCCACCATCTACGGACCCGTCGTCTACCGCCTGGGCCTGGCCGACGCCATCGACCGCGGCATCCTCGCCAACTACCGCATCGTCGTCCCCGTCATCAACGACGAGGAACTACGCGAAGTACTCCAGACCCCAGGGGTCGCACGGCACATCGACGGACTGCGCCTGTCCGCCCTCCAGGTCAGCCTCCTGCGCGCCATGGCCACCCACAAAGCGCGCCGCGTCATCTCCTTCCACAGCCGCATCGTCAACGCCCACCAGTTCAGCCGGACCCTCCCCGACACCGTCGCCGCGACCACCCGCAGCACCGGAATCCGCAAACTGTGGACCTACCCCCTCCACAGCAGCCAGCCCACCAGCGAACGCGCCCACCGCCTGGCCGAGTTCGAAAACATCCCCCTGCTCACCAACAGCACCAGAATCCCCGGTGCCGTCGACGGCGCCGTCCTGTCCAACGTCCGGGTTCTGGGAGAAGGCGTCGACGTGCCCGATGCCGACGCCATCCTGTTCGCCGACCCCAAACGCAGCCCCTCCGACATCATCCAGGCCCTCGGCCGCGCCCTACGCCAGCCCCCAGGAGCCGGCAAGGTCGCCCTCCTGATCATCCCCATCTACGTCGGCCGCCGCCAGACCACCGAGAAAGCCCTCGAATCGTCCGCGTACCAAATCCTCTGGGAAGTCCTCAACGGACTGCGCGAACACGACGCCCAACTCTGGCGCCGATTCGGCGACCCCCACCGCGACACAGCCGCCGACCCCCTACCCCCGGCACCCGAGCGCGCAGCCGAGATCGCCCCGCTCACCGGCCTGCGCGCCCACGAGGTCGACACCCGCGTATGGGCAACCGGCTGGGCAGCCGCCGTCGGCTACTACGAGCGCCACCACCACCTCAACGTTCCCAGCGAGTACACAGACCCCTTCAGCTACCCCCTCGGCCTGTGGATCGGACAGCAGCGCTCCCTCTACGCCAAAGGCGACCTCGCCCCCGACCGGGCCCTCGCCCTGGAAACCCTGCACATATCCTGGCCCCACCCCCCTCGCAGCTTCGAAAGCCGCCTCACCCAGGCCATCGCCTTCGCCGACACCCACGGCACCCTCACCGTCACCACCGCCCCCAGCACCAGCGACGGCCCCATGTACCGCTGGCTCCACCGCCAGCGCGCCCTCGCCGACAGCGGCCGCATGCACTCCGCGCGCAGCGAAGCCCTCAAAGCCGTCGACCCCTGGTGGAACCCGCCCTGGGGCATCGAATGGCAGCACGACTACACCCACGTCTGCCTCCAGGCCGCCAACCGGACCGCCACACGCACACCCGTATCCGGCGAAACCCCGGCCACCTGGCTGGACCACCAGATCGCACGCCAACACGACCTGCACCCCCAACAGGCCCGGCTCCTGAGCAACCTTGCAGCCCAGCATCCCAGCACGCACCCCCACAGCATGCTGCTCCTGCCGGCCTCCCACCCCAGGGAGCGTGCCTTCCACCGCGGGCTGAAAGCAGCCCGCCAGTTCCACAGACGCGAAGGCCACATCCAGGTCCCTGCCGGACACCGGGAGAACCTCCACGGCGACGAGGTCCTCCTCGATCGCTGGATCACCAAGCACCGCAGCGGCACCGCACAGTTGACCTCGCTGCAGATCACCGCACTGACCGCCCTGGGCATCGAACCGGAGCAAGCCCTCCGGGGAACAGTGCTCCCAGCCGGCTCCTCTGAAGAAGCGGGCGTGTGGTCGGCGGCGCCGGAACCTTCCTGGACCGCGCCCATTCGGCGGTTCGAGGGCTGACCGCCGGACCGCCCCGCCCGCAAGCGCGGGGTGGGCAGGGCCGGTATCCGGCCGTCCGGCCTCAACCGCCCACGGCACGGTGCGGGAGCCGCCGTGCACGAGCGGCTTCCGCGCCGTGCCGTGAGGCAGAGCGAAGGCGCCGGTGCTGCCTGCTCGGAGGAGCGTTGCCTGGGCACGCATCCTGATCGAGCGAGGATCTCCTAACGGCCGGTGCCGACGGGCATCCCCGCGGACCGGGTACGCCTTCCTCCTCTCTCGGCAGGGGGGGCAACTCGCCGAGCTCCACCACCAGTTGCGCTCCAAGGTGTGCCGGCGGGAGGGGCGGGAGCCGGAGCCGGCCACGGCGGTCGTCGACACGCGGTCGGTGAGGCCGGCTCCGGCTCCGGTCCGCGCGGTCTCGCGCGGCTGCGACAGCGGTCAGCAGCCAACAGTCGCAAGCCGCATACAGCGACGGACCGCGCCTGGGGTTGCTCCTGGTCGTTGCAATAGCTCGCTGCGAACGTCGCAGGCCGGCCTTGGCCTTGGCCGGCAGGGCCGGCCTGTCTATGTGTCCGCACGCATGCACTATATATCGCTTATATATTCTATTCGGTTGGATTGTCAGACCCTTCCTCTATCGTCGTTGAAGTCGTCGCGTCCGGACCGCCGGACGGGGCTGCCCGCCCCTGCCCAGGGGCAAGCAGCCTCGAACGGCACCCGCAGCAGAGCGCGTTCAAAAGGGAAGGGTGGCCCACGTGGCCGAGGACTGGTGGAGCGTTCTGGAGACCGGCCTGTTCGACGTCTTCACCGACGACAGACAGGCCGGGAAACAACGACTGACCGGCGCCGTACTCGCCGCTCTGCTGGTGGCGAGCAGCCGCGGCCCGATGTGGACGCTGTCCGACATCCGCAAGCTGCTGGCCGAGGTGGGCTACGAGAACGCGGCCGGCAACGAAGACCTCGTCGAAGTCCTCGAGGTCCTCAAGGCCCACGGATACGTCACGCCGAGCGTCGACCACACAGCGGCCGTGGAGAGCCTCAGTGACGGACGCCGGCGCCGTGAGGCGTGGGCGCTCACGCGACAGGGCCGGGTGGTCGTGGCCGGCATTCGGGACATCGCCCGTCGGCTGAACCGGTCCTTGCGGCTTCCACCGCGTCTGCTCGACGCCGTTGAGCAGACCCTTCAGGTCCTGCTGCAGCAGTACCACGAGGATCCCGACATGTTGGACCCCACCCTGGACCAGGTCCGCGCCCACCTGGAACAACTCCAGGAGGCAGGCGGAGACTTCTACAGCGCGGTAGGCTCCCTCGCGCAAGGGGACGTCACCGACGACGAGGTGTTCATCACCAGCCGCCGCCACATTCTGCTGGCCCTGCAGCACTTCGCACGCCGCACCGAGCAGTCCCTCAACCAGGTCAGGGCGGCCTTCGGCGCACTGGCCGAGGTCGGCACCAAGAACGTCGTCCACCGAGCGATCGCCGGCGCCGGCATCCTCGACCCGGCCGAGCAGCAGGCGTGGACGGCCGACCGGGAACGGGACCTGGCCGATCTCGAGGCATGGTTCGTACCCCACGGCTCGATCGAACGTCTGGTCAACGCGGCGGCGGACGCCATCCACGCCCTGCTGGGAGCCATCGACCGACGCTTCTACGCGAGTGCCCGGGGCAGCGACGTCGGCGAGGACTTCCGCCAGATCGCCCGGATGCTGCACGCCCAGCCCACCGAGGCCGGCACTCAGCAAGTGTTCGCCGCGGCCTTCGGGATCTGGCCCGCCCGGCATCCCGTGGAAGCCGTCGAAGAGTCCCTCGCCCCGCTTCACGCTGCTCACAGCGCAGGCAGCCACACCATCAAGCTGGTCCTGCGGCCCCATGACCGCGGTGCGCGTTCCACCGGAGCGCCCCGCAAGGTCGTCGACCTCACCGAGCAGCGGCGAGCGGCAGAAGCCGCCAACGAAGCCGAGATCGCGCGCACGGAAGCGATCGCCAGAGCACTGGCCACGCCCGGAGTGGTCCCGCTGACCCACTTCACCGGACTGGACATCGCGCACGCCGAAGTCCTCGTGGACCTGCTCGAGGAAGCCCTCAACAGCTTCGACGACACGGCAGGCACGGGGACAGCCGCCACGGTGGGGGCTGAACTGACTCTGTGGGTCGGCACGCCAGGACACGCGGTGAGCGTCGTGCTGCAAGAAGGAGAGCTGATCGCCCGCGACTTCCTCATCCGCATTCGATGCACCCCGCCGCGAGAAGGAGAGGAAGCGGCATGACCACCACACCCCCCGCCCCGGCCGGCAATCAGCTACCGCTCAGCCCCGAAGCCGAGCCGGTGGTGGCAAGACTGCTGGGCCACCAGATCCTGGCAGAGGAGGACGACCCCGAACAGTTCCGCCTGGCCTGTCACCACCGACACGAGATCACCCGCTGGTTCAGCGAAAACCCCGGCTGGCGCTTCCACATCGAACGCCAAGCAGGCATCGGCCGCCTCTACAAACGGCACTACGACCCACCTGCCGGCCGCGTCCCCCTCCTGCACCGCAGCAAGCCGTCCGCCCGCATCCCCGTCTCTCCTCTCGTGCAGATCCTGACCGCCCTGATCTGCGAACAGATGTGGCGTGCTACTCAGACCACGTTCAACCACCTCCAGCGCGCCGTTATCCAGGCATGCGGCACCGAAGCCTCAACAGGCCGGCTTCCCCGATTCCAGCCGGTCGCCACCGCAGGACAGAAGCAAGCCACCGCCGCCGCACACCGCATGGCATTCATCGACGCCCTGCGCCTCCTGGAGTCCTGGCACTTCCTCACCTCCGACCAGCCCCTGAACGTCCTCGAACAGGACACCGACGCAGACCTGACCATCACCGCACGCCGCGAACGCCTCGCCCTGCTGATCGCCTGCCCAGCACCCTCTCTCCTCCCGATCGACCTGGACGACCCCGACAGCCACATCTCCGCCCTCTGCCCAGACCAGGCACCCCCGCCCGAGGACGCACTCCCCATCGACACGGCACGCCACCACCGCCACACGGCACTGCGCGCCGTCCTGGACAACCCCGGTCTCGCGCCCGACCCCGCCACCGGGCCAGGCGCCTACCTCTCCTCGTGGAGCGGCCGCGAGCAGGCCCTGGACGTCGCCGCGGCCGCCGGTCTCGCCTGCACCGTCCGCCAGGACTGGTGGATGATCACCGACCCGGCCGGACACACCACGGACCTCACCTTCCCCCGCAGCCGCACCCTCGAGCAGCAAGCAGCCCTGCTTCTGCTCCAGGCCCTGACAGGCCGGGACGACCCCATGGCCTGGTTCGGCCTCCACTGGGCCACCGACGTACTCACCGAGCACCTCAGACAGCGACCGTGGTGGGCCCGCAACTACCAAGGCACAGGAAAGACCAGAAACCTCGCCACCGCCGCGGTACACCACCTGCTCTCCATCGGTGCGTGCACCGCCGACCCGCCGCCCGGCACCGGCTGGCAGCCCACACCCGCCATCCACCTTTGGCAACTCAGCATCACCGACGCACCCCGCCCGCACCCGGCCACCGAAGCCCACGAGGAACACAGCCGAGATGAATGACGCCCCCCGCCACCACCACCTGGCTGACGCGGCCGGACCCTTCACCGATGTACCGACCCTCGACCCGCACCCCACCGCCCGAGGTCGGTGGCAGCCTACCCGGGCCGGAGTGGTCAACTCCTGGCTCTGGGCCAACGAGCAGTTCGCCTACGCAGGCGGCAGCATCGCCATGGTCGGCATGAACGGCTCCGGGAAGTCCCTGACCAGCGCCGTCCTGTTCCCGACCTTCGTCGACGGCAACGTCGCCGCCAAGAACCTCTCGGCCGCAGCAGAGGCCGCCGGAACGCTGACAGGCATCCACACGCTCGGCAGGCCAGGGCCACCCAAGAGCGGCACCTGGTGGCAGGAGTACGGACGAACCGACCCCGACGGCTTGCACTCCCGTACACGGTGGCTCACAGCCGGCCTGTGGCTGCACAGCGGCGGAGGCCAGCGCAACACCCTGGACCGGGCCTGGTTCCTCGTCCCCGCCCGAGTCCACGCCCAGCTCATCCTCGAACGGGACGGCATGCCCGTCACCATCACCGACCTCGCCGCCCAGATGGAGGCATTCGACGGCCTGCTGTTCACCTCCTCCCCCCGCCTGGAACAGCAATGCCGGGACCACACCTCCGTGCTGCGCAAGGAAGAGGACTATCCGGAGACAGTCCGCGAGCTGATGTACCAGCCGCTGGACGGCACCCAGACCGACGCCCTCGCCACAGTGCTGCGCGCCCTGCGCAGCGTCCAGGCCGGAGACAAGATCAGCCCCCGGATCATGGAGGAGACCCTCACCTCCGCACTGCCCGCCCTCGAAACCCGCCGCGTCCAAAGCCTTGCCGACGCTTTGAGCAAGGCCGAACAGCTCCAGGGCCACCTGCAAGCGGCACACACCGAGCGCGGCATCCTGTCCGACGTCCGAACCGCCTACCGCCGCTACGTCGCCGCTGCCGCCACCACGACCGCCACGACCTACACAACCCTCCACACCCTGCACGCCGACGCCGTCACCGCCCGCGACCAGGCACTGAACGCACAGACCCTCGCAGGACAGCGACAGAACGAGGCCTCCGCAGCCCTCCAAGAGGACGAAGATCGAGCAGCGCAACTACGCGGCACAATCCGCACCCTTGAGAACCGGCTCAACGAGCATCCCGGAACGAGCCTCGCAGACCTCAGCCGCCACGCCCAGGACTGCGAGAAGCGTGCCGCCGACAGCCTGCAGTACGCCGAACAAGCACAAGCCACCCACCAAGAGCGCCAGGCCCAGAGCGCGGCCGACCAGCAGACAGCCGACCGAGCCCTGGCGTCCTGGGCCAAGACGACACACGACCTTGGCAGACTCGCCGGGGACCTGGGCGCCGCGGCGTTTCACGAGCCGCTGGCCAGCGCCCTCCGCGAAACCCAGCAGCACCAGACACCTGCCGACAACGGCGCCGCCGTAGCCGCCCGCGAACAGGCAGCCGCATGGGGCCAGGCACAGTCCCAGACAGCCGAACGCGTCCAGGCAGCGCTGGAGCGCTTCACCAACGAGCAGAACGAGCACAGCGCCGCTCAAGACACCTACGAGAACAAGCGACAGCACGCCGAAACAGCAGAGGGCCACGCGCAGGACGCGACCGACGCGCTGGAACAGGCCGAGGAGGCCACCCGCGCCGCGCTGTCGCGCTACAGCACCCACCTCAAGCGACTTCCGGCACTCCCGGACGACCTGTGCAACGCGACCCCGCTCAACCCCGTAGCCATCCGTGCCTGGGTTAACGACCAGACCGCCGACGCCCTCACAAAGCTCGACGTCAGGGCCTACGAAGAACGTGCAGATGCCCGCTCCCAAGCTGCGGACGAAGCATCCGCGCGTGCCACCACAACGGGCGAGCTCGCCGCCAAGGCAGCCCGGCAAGCCACGTCCATCACAGACGCGCTGAGCGACAAAGCCGATGCGCTGACCGACACCCCCAGCTCCCTGCACGACCTCGTACACGCCGCCCGCGAGGCCACCCGCACCACACCCCCACGCCCGAACCCCGCGACACACACGGAGCCCAGTGGCCAGGAGGAATCTCTCCTCGACGCCCTGGAAGAGACCGCCCACAGCGACCTCAGCCACCGCCAGCTCCTGATCCAGCAGGCCGCCCGTGACCTCACCGACGCTGCACGTGCCCAGGACCAGGCCACCGCTACACACACCCAGGCCCAGCAGACACAAGCCCTCGCAGACGCCGCGGAGGCGACAGCCCGCGACGCACGAAGCACCGCGGACCAGGAAGCACGCACCTGGACACGCCATGTGCACGCATGGGCCCACGACCTGAAGATCCTCGACCCAGCCGGCCTGCGCCTGCCGGACCTCACAGATGGTCCCCTCGACCTCGATGCGGCGCACCACCTCGCCCAGGACACCGCGACAGCACACCGCAGCGCCGTGGAAGCCCTCTCCGGCCGCCTCGCCGAAGCAGAAGTGCGCCTCAACACGGACCGCGCATCCCTGGAAGACCTCGACGAAAAGATCCGCCACGCCCGTCAAGGCGCCACCCCTCCCACCCCACCGGAATGGAGGGCCTCGCGACACGGCCGGGCCGGGACGCCCCTGTGGGAGGCCGTCGAGTTCGCCCAGCACCTCCAGCCCGATGAAGCCAGCCGGCTGGAAGGAGCGCTGCTCGCGGCCGGACTCCTGGACGCCTGGATCTCGCCCACAGGCGAAATGACAGTCGGCGACATCACCCTCACCCTCACCCCCGAGCACCAAGGACCGTCCCTGGCCGACGTCCTGGTGCCCGACTCCCACACCCCGGTCGACCTGGCACTGGTCCGACGGATCCTGGCAGGAATCCGCCTCCTGCAGCCCGGTGAACGACCACTGCCCGGGCAGGCAGCCGTCGGACTGGACGGCACCGCATACATCGGCCCGCTGGCCGTCGCGTCCCCTGCCACCTGGGACGCCTGCCACATCGGCGCCGCAGCCCGTGAACGTGCTCGCCGGCAGCTTCTCGCCGACCTGAACGAGAAGCGTCACCACGCGACGACGGCACTCGCCGCATCCGGCACGCTTGTCGACACCCTCAAGCGCGACCTGACCACCGCCGATCGCGAGCAGGCCAGCCCCGACCCGGCACCATGGCGCAGCGCTGAAGAAGCCGCCGCGACCACTGCCTTCGAAGCCGAGGTCAAGAACGCCGCCGCTGGTGACGCGGCACAAACCGCCGCCGCCGCGGAGGAGCACCGGCAGTCCACCTCCCGCACCGCACAGCAGGCCTGCACCAACGCAAGCCTCACCATGAACCAGCAGGCCGTGGAAGCCGCCCTGACCCTGTGCACCGAGCTGACCGGGCACATCACCACCACGACAGTCGCCACAAAGTCCGCAATCACAGCCACCCGCACCCTGCACGCCGCCAACGAGCACGCCGACAAGACCCAGGCCGAAGCCGCCCAAGCACACCACGCACTCAGCCATGCACGACAAGCCGCACGTGAAACGGAACAAGACCGCCGGAACCTCCCGGGCGAACTCGACCTCGTAAGCCCAGCCCAGGAAACAGCCGACCGAGCCCACCGACGTGCACAGGAGGCGACGAAGGAAGCGACCGCAGCCGAGGAAGCACTCGGCCGGCGGACACGCCTGCTCACTACAGCCGCATCCCACCTGCACTCCACGGCACGCAACGCCTTCGCCGAGCTCCCGGTAGAAGCCGAAGCCCTGCGGAACTACCGTAGCCGCCTGCAGACGCTCACCGCCTCCCTCTCCAGCTGGAGCGACGCCGCGCTGCGCGCGCAGTTCACCGCCCAGACCGCCGCAGGCAGCCTCAGCAACGCCGCCGTTGCCAAAGAGCAGGCGGAACGCCTTCGCCGACGCGCCAACGACGATCAGCGCGCCGCCGACCATGCGCGCCACCGCCATGACGAGGAGGTCCGCCAGCACGAACGCCCGTACCAGCAGCTCTCCGCCGAACTCGAACAACGCCTGAAAGAACAGAGTGACCTTGACACCCGCCTTGCCGGCCGCCGGAACGTCGATCAACAGGCCCGCCTCGACCACTCGCGAAAAGGCGATGCGTCCAAGGCCTGCACCGCGCGTGTTGAGGCCGCGGCAGGAGACCGAGCAGCGGCCCTGACTCAACTGCAGGGCTTGTTCGACCACGGCCTGGTCGCTGAACTCGCAGACAGCGACAGCCTTCACCGGCCCGAACAACCCGGCGAGGCACTCGCCATCGCCCAGGCGGTCCTGGAACAACGAGGCCTCGGCCGCGCGCCGACCCGCGAACAGGCAGCCACAGCCGAGAGTGAAGCCAGAACACGACTTGACCGCCGCATCCGCGACAACCTCAGCCGACTCCTGGAAATCAACCGGCACGTCGTCTCCGAGGACATCCCCGGCACCACCTGGCGGCGCATCACAGTCATCCACCTCGGCCACGCAAGCGAAACCGGCACCGCGCAACCCCACATGCAGCCGCTCAGCGCCATCCTGGCCGGCCTCACCCACACCATCACCACGCTGGAAAACGACTTCAGCGAACAGGTGCAGAACGAAGTCAAGGGCGTCGTCTTCTCCGAACTCCGCAGAGACATCAACACTCGCATCGACACGGCACAGAGCATCGTCGACGACATCACCAAAACCCTCGACGGCGTCCGGACAGGCGTAGCCAACGTCGGAATCCGCCTCCAGTGGCAGCCCAAGAACGACCCGATCGCCACTGAAGCACTCCAGCTCATCCAGGCAGCCGACCTCACAGGCAACTTCGACCGCATGTACGACTTCTTCATCGAGCAGCTGAAGAACGAAGAAGCCAACCACCCCACATGGGCCAAACGCGTAGAGCACGTCTTCAACTACCGCAACTGGTTCACATGGGAGATCGCACTCACCCACAACGAATTCCGTGACGACCCCACCAGCGACACCGAGGTCTTCCGCACACTGACCACCCGCAACAACCCCCTCGCGAGCCTCTCCGGAGGAGAGAAGCGACTGGTCACCATGCTGCCGCTACTCGCGGCAGCACACGCCTTCTACTCCACCGAGGGCTACCAGGGGCCGCACATGGTCTTCATCGACGAACTCGACGCCGCCCTCGACTCACGCAACCTGCGCAAACTCCTCGAACTCCTGCGTACCTGGGACTTCGACGCCGTCGTCACCCTGCCCTCCATGCGCCCGCTCCTCGTCGCCGAGACCCAGTCCATCGGCATCCACCGCATCCACAAGACCAGCACCGCCCGCTACACCATCCCGAGCATCTGGACCGGCACAGGCACACCACACACCACCCGCATCCACGCCAGCATCCCCACGCCGCGGCTACACGAGCAGCCCGAGACCGAAGAGAGCGCCTGATGCCCTCAGACCTCCATGACCCCGACATCCGGCCCCTTTGGCAGTCCCTGGCCAACCGCCTGGCCCAAGGAGACGCCCCCGAGACCATCAAGACCATCACCGTCCCCCTCACCCGGCCCGCCCGGGCACGCATCGCCGGCTGGCTCGCCCACACCACGCCTCAAGGACGCCGCCGTCCTCTACGGACCGGAGACAACGGCACGACGATCCCTGTACCCCGACTCCTGACCGCCCTTGGACACACACACCACGACCTGCGCAACCTCATCGAGGCCGCAGGCCTCCACATCCCAGACACCGCCACCACGCGCACAGCAGCCCGCCGCCTGCGCACAGAAATCGACTCACATGCCGCGCATGCGCTACCCGATGCCCCACTCCTCAACGAGCGCCTGCGCTCCTACGGCATCAGCGAAGACACCCTCGAGGAACGGCGCTTCCTCATTGACGCCCTGGCGCGCGCCCATGCGCTCCTGCCCCTGCCCAGGCGGCTCTCACTGGCCCGCCTCGCCCATCACTGTGCCGCCGACCCCCATTACTTCGACCTCAACGACAACGGCCGCGGTGCACTACTCGTCCTTCTGGCCCGCGACCTCCTGAACGCAGAACAGCCCGACACGCCGGCGGGCGACCGCGGGCTCCTGGCCCGCCTCGGCATCGTTGCCGACCGCCTGTCCCAGACGGTCCTGCTGTTCAACGTCCAGGCCACCGGCGACGGTCCCAGCGACCGAGCGCTCAACCTCGCCTACAAGGACCGGCGCCCCGTCCACCTCACCCTGCACGATCTCACCGCACACCCCCCGACTCTCCAGGCCGGCCAAAGACTGCTCGTCGTCGAGAACGTCTCCCTCATCGACGAAGCACTCGAACGCGGCGTCACCAGACCGCTCGCCTGCACGAGGGGAACCTTCAGCGCCGTCGACCACACCCTGCTCGCTCTCGCCTGCGACGCAGGCATTGCCATCGACTACGCCGGGGACCACGACCCATGGGGTCACGCCATCGCCGCGGTGGTCCATGATCGCTACCGCGCCACACTCGTCGCCATGGACGATGCCGCACACCGCAGCGCTGCTGATTCCGAGCCCGACTGGAGCCGACTTCCACGAGCCGGCAGGGAGACGAACGACCATGAACCTCCCCGCGACCGCAGTGGCGTTGAGGGCAGGATCTACCAAGAGAACAGCGCCATTATTGACATGCTGCTCGGCGCCAGCAGATCCGATCCCCTGCGACCTAACACCAGCCCCGCAGCATCATCCGCGCAGAGCCACACCGGACCGTGGCCTCCATCCCCACATGACTCCGTACACATGCCGAGTCGATGAGCCACGTGAACCCCGGAGTGCGGCCTGGCACCCGGCGCGGGTCGGCTACAGGCCGCTTTTTGTACCTGCCGGGGATCGCTGCGAGCCGGTGATCCAAGTGAGGTCGTCCGTGTACGGGTCGAGATTCCACGAGCCGAGAGCCTGACGGGCGACGAGCAGCTCCACAGCGTCCATCAGATCGAGGCGTGCGAGCCTGCTCATGCGCGCCAGGTGACCGGCCTCTGCGACGCCGGTCGTGCTGCCGGGAGAGGTGTGAGCGGCGAGGGTCACGGCCACGAGCCGATGGGATGCGCTGGGCTGAGGAAAGACGGGGATCGTGCACTAGGCATCCGTGCTGCACCGCCATGATTTGCGGCCTTCGGACCGCCGAGCTGATGATCCAGCTGACGGCAGAACGCGCACCACGCCGTCCGCCGGGCGGGGAGCTTCTGGATCACCCACCAGTCCGCTCCGATTCGATACGGGATGATGGCGGGCATGGTCACATCGGTCGAGCCCACCGTCTGGCGTCCCGCCGACCGTCCCGTGCTGCGTCCGGACCAGGAGCGTGGCCTGCGGGCGGTGGTCGGACATTTGCGCCGCCCGCATACCCGGGCCTTGTACGTGGCAGCGACGGGGACAGGCAAGACGCTGGCGTCGATCCGGGCTGCGGACGAGCTCGGCGCCCGCCTGGTCCTGGTTGTCGTGCCCACGCTGGACCTGGCCGCGCAGACCGCACTCGCATGGCGCCGCGACGGCCACCTGGAGCACATGGTGATCGTGTCCTCGATGGACACCACCGTTCATGACGCGCTTGCCGCCCGCCGGGTCGGTTCCACCAGCAGCCCGCATGCCCTTGCGGCGCTGATGTCGGTCGTGGGGGAGAGGGACGACCAGCTCCCCGCCCTGACGGTGATCTCCACCTACGACTCACTCGACAAGATCGAGGCGACGCAGCACACCCGCTACACCGTGCCACCCTTCGATCTCGCGATCATGGACGAGGCCCACCGCATCGCCGGCCGGGCGGACAAGAAGTGGGCCGTGATCAACGACGCGGCCCGGATCCATGCCGAGCGCCGTCTCTACATAACCGCCACCCCACGCAGCTTCGCCGCCCCCGACCTCACCGACTCCGCCTCGACCACCCGCCGCCAGCCCCGCCCCGTGACCGAGTCCGCCGTGGATACCGCGGCAAACAGCATGGACAACGAGGCCGTCTACGGGAAGAAGGTCTTCGAGTACCCCCTGGCCCAGGCCATCGCCGACGGCGTGGCCGCGGACTACCGCATCGTGGTCCCCGCCGTCACCGACAACGAGCTCCGCGCCCGCCTCAACCTCCCCGCCCCCGGCACAACCACCCCCGGCACAGGTTCCGAGGAGGCGCTGCGCACCACCGCGCTGCACCTCGCCGTCCTGAACGCCATGACCAAGCACTCCATGCGCCGGGTCCTGGTCTTCTTCCACCTCGTCGAGGACTCCGTCCGCTTCACCCGCGAACTGCCCCACACCCTGCGCCGTCTCCGCAAAGCCGACCCGGACTGTTTCCCCGGCCTCGACCCCTATGTCTCCTTCGTCCACGGTGACCACACCGCTGACGAACGCGCACAGATCTTCGCCCACTTCGCCGCCTCACCGAGCGCGATCCTGGCCAACGCCAAAGTGATCGCCGAAGGCATCGACATTCCCAGCGTCGACGCTGTCGTCTTCGCCGACCCCACCAGCAGCGTTACCCGCTGCGTCCAGGGCCTCGGCCGCGCCCTGCGCCTGGATGTCTCGGGCAAGACCGCCAGCCTCATCGTCCCCGTCTACATCCCGCCCAGCGACGACCCCGAGAACATCCTCGGCACCCCCTACGAACCCGTCTGGGCCATCACCACCGCCCTGGCCAGCCACGACCACCGCATCCTCGAACGCCTCCCCAACAAGGCCAACCGCCTCACCACCGAGACCAGCCGCCTCATCCAGCACCGCTGGCACTTCGACTACACGATCCACCCCGAACGCATCGCCCGCGCCATGGACCTCATCGCCTTCAACCCTCGCGGCGCAATCAACCGCACCCGCCGCGAAGGCCTCGCCTCCGCCCAGGCATTCCACGACACCTACGGCCACCTCGACGTTCCCACCGACCACACCGACCCCGCAGGGTTCGAACTCGGCCGCTTCATCACCACCATGCGCGACGCCGCAACCGCCGGCCGCCTCGAACCCGAGTGGACCGCCGAACTCGACGCCCTCGGCATGATCTGGGACAAGCACGACGCCGCCTGGCGCGCCCGCCTCACCACCGCCGCCGACTACCACCGGCTCCACGGCCACCTCGCCGCCCCCGCCACCACCTCGATCGGCGCCTGGCTCGCCGAACAGCGCCACCTCGCTGCCCACGGCCGTCTCGACCCCGCCCGCGCCGCCGACCTCACCGCCATCGATCCCCACTGGCAGCTCCCGCACGGCCCGGACTGGCACCGCAAATACCATCAGGTGCGCCGCCACGTGGAGACCGGCCAGCCCCTCACCCCCGACACCCACGCTGGAAGCGTCAACCTGGGCAGCTGGGCCACCCGCCAGCTCACCGCCTGGAAAACCCTTGTCCCGGGCCAGCACCGCCTCTTGGCCGCCCTCGGCCTCACCCCCGCCACCAGCGCCCTGGCGCCGCGCCCCACAGCTCGACGGGCCTTCCAAGAGACCGTTCAGATCCTCGAGCTCTTCCTCCACCGCGAACGCCGCGCCCCGGCCGCCCGCGAGACGATCACGGTCGACGGCCACACCGTCAAGATCGGCTCCTGGTTCGCCAAGACCCGCACCAAGGTGCGCGCTGGCCAGCTTGATGCCGAACACGCACAGCTCGTCGCGGCCCTCTTCGACGGCGACTGGACCGACGAGAACCCCACTCCCGCTTTCCTCTGACCGCCCCCCCCCGCAAAGCCGCTGATCAGCGGGCCGCGCACGCCCGGCTCCCGGTGAGCTGAACACCGCGCCGGTCACCGGCCCTGACAGCGGCTCCGCCAGTGGCGTGAACCGGCCCTTTCGGCCGTCAGGAGCAGCTGGCTATTCTCTACGGCACGTGCTTCGTCTAAACGTGCCTGCGCATCGCCAGGGATCTGAACGCCGCCGTGGGATGCGGCTACCAGGAAGCACTGCGCCGCGTCAGGCAAGCCGCAGCCGCCGGCCGCCTGCCCACCCCCCTCAACGCCCAGGGACGAGCAGCGGCCGTCGACCTCCTGACGCGCGAAGCCACGACTGCGGGCGCCGTCCGGGCAACACCCGCCACCAGCCCTCGACCCACGACCCAGCCCCCCGTGCCGCCGCGGTGCCTCTGGCCGTGGGGCGCGGACGCCGCCACGCTTGCATCCTTTGCCCCGGGGACGGTGACGGCACTGGTGTCACTGCCGACGGCCGGCCGCTCCACCCTGGCGCTGAACGTCGCCCTGCACAACGCACAGCAGCGCATCGGCGCACTGTTCACCTCCGGGGAGATCACCAGCAAGGCTCTGGCCCAGAAGGTCATCGCCGCCCGGTACGGGTTCGACGTACGTTCGCAGGTCCCTCCCGGCGGCTGGGAGACGTTCACGGCCACCGCGGTGCCCGAACTCGACGCCACCCCTTTGCTCCGGCACGGCGCGCGAGTGGGTACCAGCGCGCGCGACAGCCTTCGAGCCGGCCTGCTGGCCGCAGCCCGCAGAGGCTTCACGCTCAGGCTGTGGGTCGTCGACTCCCTCTGGCACTTCAGCGACTTCACCGACCAGGGGCGTGACACCGCCGCGACCATGGCAGAACTCCGCTCCCTGGCCCGCGCATACAACTTGGCCGTCCTGGTCACTTCGCAGGTCGTCACCGAAGACCCGGACGACCCTGACGTCCCGGTCACCGCCGCGCACCTGCCGGCCGGCATGGCCGACTACAGCGACCGGGTCCTTGTCCTGGACCGGCCAGGCGCCCAGGGCATCTGGGGCACCACTCCCTACCCTTCCAGCGCGATTTTGCGCCGGGTGACTGGCCGGGGACCTGCGATCGAACTTGAGCTGGAGCCCGGAACACTGCCGCTTCGTCTCCCTCTGAGGGCCTCCCCGCTGCCGGCCTGGCCCTGACCATCTCCTCAGAGCCAGGCCGACGCGACCAGGACCGATACCAGCGGGGCGGCGAAGACGGTACGGCGCACGAGGGGGTCAGGTGCCGCTCTCTCCGAGTAGGAGGCGTGCATCGTCCTGCGCTTGCTGCCGCCACTTCCGCTGGCGGTCGAGGACCGCCACGGTGCGCCGGCGGATAGTCAGAAGCGCTTGGTGGGGGTTCTTGCCGTAGTAGTCGCCCAGCGTCTGCACCAAGTCCTCGAACGCTCCCAGAACGGCCAGCACCGCCGCGGTGACGATCTCCGGGTCGGCCCGCATGACCGGCTGGTGGTCGTCGTCGGAAGCGAAAGCCTGGGCGACCATCCACACGGTGCTGTGGGAGGCCGCGGAGGATATGCGGTACCAGGCAGGAAGATGCGTGGGCCGCTTCGCGGCGATGCCGGTGAGGTCTACCTTGAACGGCGCCTTGACCGACCCCAGCACGGCCGAGGCCGGACGGCCCCGTCTGTCCAGGCCGATGCTCATTCCGGCGCGCTGGACGGTCCGCTCGGCCACCTGCCAGATCTTCTCCGCTTCTGGGACCGCCTGCACGCCGACGTCCTTGGCCGCGACCTGATGCTGCCGGGCCCCATTGAGCCACGCGGCGGCGATGCGCACCGCACGCTGCTCGGGGCTGAGCCCGGGCTCGTAGAGATGGCACACGCGGATGGCGCCCTCTTGCACGACGCGGGAGAGCGAGACGAGCGACCATATGGCCACGGGCTCGCCCACCAGCGTCCGCTCGATCGCCTGGACGTGATCGACGATGTTCCCGAGGGTGAGCTGAGTGCTCCAGCCGGCCCACGCCCACAACCGGGAACGTGCTGTGCGGTGCCGGTGATGTGAGGAACTGACCCAGCCCGCATCGGCGGGCGACATCCCCTCGACCGCGGTGCCTTCGGTGAGACTCCCGACGAAGGCGTCGAGTGACTCGACGGCATGGCGCAGCGTACGCGCGCCCTCGTCCACGACTTCCCTGGGCACGCCGAGTCGGCGCGGGTCGGACGCTGCATCTGGATTCACCTTGGCGACCGTACACGTCTCCTCGAAGGGCAGCTTCACTGCGGCAGACCGCGTTACAGCGCCGGCTTCTGGTGCCGTGCGAGGAGGCTGGTGAAGAAGGACTCCAGAACCTGCCTCCCGCCCGGCTCCTTCAGTTCCCAGCCGCCGAAGCGGTAGATCTCATATCCCGCGAGCCTCAGCCGACGGTCCTCGGCGACCATCTCCGCGTACAGCCGCGGCACCGCGGTATGCGTGATGCGCCCTTGCTCGTCGGGAGGGTTGGGCCGCCCGTAGTGCTGTACTCCGTCGACCTCGATGACGATGCGGGAGCGGTCCGGCGCCAGGAGCAGGAAGTCCATCCGCTGCCGGTACAGCGTGCCGGACTGCTTGCCGCTCTTGCGCGTGTAGGGGTCGTAGTGCAGGTAGACCTGGGGGATCAGCGCGGGCAGGTCGAAGCCTCCTTCCTCGGCATACCGGGCACAGTAGGTGATCATGAGGAGCTGCTCGGGCTTCGAGTCCAGCGACCGGTACAGACGCCGGTACAGCCCCTCGGCGGCCGTCTTCTCGTCGGCGCCCGGCTGGTGGTTCTTCTGCCACCAGGCGACCATCTGCCGCCAGGTGAGCCCGTGAGGTGGCAGGGGGTCGGTGAACACCAGGCATGTGTCGGCGTGACGGACGATCTCGACCTCGTTGTTCACCGCGTCCCGCAGCACGATCTCGGGCTTGACCCCGTCGGCGGCGAAGATCAGGTTTTTGAAGCTGCCCGACGGCCCCTTGGTGAACCGGGCTTCGTACTCCAGCTCCTGCAGATCCTCCAGCGCGTCCCGCGTGGGGCCGAGGATCTGCTCGATGCAGTCCCGCCGCGCCTTCCAACTGCCGCTCATATCGTTGGCGCGCCAGTAGCTGCCGAACCCGCGCGGTCCGTCGAAGGTACGAAACGGCCAGACGGGCGGCTTGAGGGCCAGGCGCTCCAGGACGGCGCGGTGCGCCTTGATGACCAGGGGCACGCTCTCGTCGTCCAGATGCCGGCCCTGGCCGTCGGTGCCGTAGGAGACGAAGTCGTGGTGCAGCAGCCGGGTCAGCGCGATTGCCACGTCCAGGTCGGTGTGCCCGGCCGGCGGACCGAACCGTAGGGATTCGACCAGTTCGATGTCGAGCACCCAGGGCTGCGCCCATCCGCCACCGCTGCTGAAGAATGCCGCCAGCTCCATACCCACCCCCGTGGTGATCCTCCAGGACATCGTCGGTCGCCTGTGAAGTGCCGTTGCGATGCCAGCGCAGTGGTGTCATTACTGAGCCAGCGTCAGGTTGATGGCTTCGACCCTGTGAGCTGTGCCTCTGTAGTTGCGCTCGATGGCACGGCTGTGAGGTCACCAGTGGCAGGACGTGACATCTCTGCTGGGCAGCGTGGTGACACTTCCCATGTGGCCCTACGGGCGCGGTGGTTGGTGCCATCTTCGGCTGCGCGCGTTTGTGCAGGTGTGCACCCTCTGGTGTCGGGGGCCGGGGGAAGGACCGCGGGCGTAGTCCTATGTGGTGTTGCCGCAGATGAAAACCGGTAGGTGGCAGATGTGACGCGGCCGATACTGGTCTTCCAGGAGGTTCAGATGGGAATCGACCCGGCCGTGCTTGCTTGCATCGACGCGACAGCTGCTGAGTTCGCTTCTCTCCAGGAGCTGTTGCAGCGCTGGATCGAGCATGCCAACGCAGAGGCATGGCAAGGTCAGGCCGCAGCCGAAGCTGACGCGATATGGGCTGCCCTGTGTTTCCACGTCACGGAACGGGGAGGGCTGGCGGGGGACTTCATCGGCCGGGGCGCCGATCGGTGGCCTGCGAACCCTCAGGCCGTCTCGGACAGTGCCATGGAGACCTGGGCCGGTTATGCGGAGGCTGTGGGCCACCCCATGCTGCGTGCCCGCCTGCATCACCTGGTGTGGGAGGCGCGCAAGAGTTTCCCGCATGCCCGGAAGGCGATCGAAGACTACACGGAGGCTGTGCCCCGATTTCTGGGTATGGCGGACCGCTCCGCGGGGCGCTGCCGGGCCAGTGACTGCCTGTGCTTCGCGTACGACCTTGCGGTACGGCTGAGCGTGCGCGACCTGGAACTCACCACCAAGCAGGCCATGATCAGCTTTGTGTCTGAGCTTCTCGACGACTCCCAGGAAGCGGCGCCGGGCCTGGTCTTGGAGATCTTGAGGAAGCTGGTTGGCCGCCACGCCTCAGATGCTGCCGTGCAAGCACTCCTCAGCAGGGCCACCGGCATCCACGGAGGGGACGTTCCGGTGGTGGTGGAACTGCTGCAGCTGCGTATCGCGGGGACGCAAGACCCGCAAGAACGGACGGCACTGCAGCGACAGATCGTCGAAGCGCTGCTCACCGAAGCAGAACGGTTCACGGGCTTTGTCCGCGTGGACCGGCTCAACGCGGCAGCCACCGCAGCACGTGACTACGGTTTGGAGGACCTGTTCGATGACGCTCGGGTACGGATGCAGGCGATCGCTCCGGACCAACTCGGCATGGAAAGTTTCCACTTTGAGTTCCCTCTGCGGCGAGACGAGATCGAGGACTACTCCCAGAGGGTCCTTGGCCAGGCGCAGACCCTCGGGCAGGCCTTCAGCGCACTGGCCAGCCTGCCGGCCCCCTGCGGAACGCGGCAGGCTGCCCAGGAACATGCAAGGAGGCTGGCATCCGAGGGGTTGTTGTCCTCCTTCATCCCCAGCATCCGGATCAATGCCGCCGGCCCCGTTCCTGTGGCGGAGGCCCGAGTGCGCACGGCAGCGGACGACGAGAGCGAGTGGCACGTCACCGCAATGATGATCACCTCTGTCTACGTGCACCACCTCCTGGAGACGGTGGGAGACCGCTTCGACCCGACCACCGCCCAGCTTGCCCAGCTGTTCACGGCCGACCCCATCATCACGGGGATCCGCGCCACCAAGCTCGCGCGCGCCTTCCGCTACTACTGGAGCGGGGAGTACGACGCAGCCTTCGCGATCGCCCTGCCCCGGATCGAAGGAATCCTCCGGGAGACCCTGCGCTATCACCGCATTCCGATCATCCAGCCGCCACAGGGCGACAGCCGCGGCCGAGTGACCCTCCTGGCCACCCTCATCGACCGCGCGACCGACGCCGGCATGCACGCCGACTGGCAGGCTTTCCTGCGTCTCCTACTCGTCGACAGCGACGGAGGACTCAACCTCCGCAACAGCGAACTCCACGATCTATCCGACACGGAGACGGCCCCTCAGACGGTGGCACTCGTGCTCTTGGCTGCCCTGCATGTCACCGCACACGCTCATCAGGCGGCTGCACCCGCCTCCGGAATCTGAAGGGAGCAGTAGCCAGGCCGATGCTGTTGTGGGTGGCGGCGCGACAGGCCACGCTGGGGCAAGCGGGAATAAGCAAGGGCACCATGTCTCGGTACGGTGCGCAGGTGGAGAACTTGGAGACTTCGGACCGGATCGCACTGAGCGCAAGGCCGAGAGATGCTGCCTTAGGCTGACCTGACCAGGAGGTGCGGGACGCGGGCCCTCGTGCTGTTGGCTCGGTTCACTGGGTAAGGTCCGGGGATGTTCTATCCCGGATCTGAGCCGGAGCTTGTCGCCGGCATGAGCGAGGCTGGTCTGGCTGGCCATCAAAGACTGCTGATACAGGCGACGTTGAGAGCGATGCATCCCGGTGCGTATGCCACGCAGCACGCGGCGGCCGGGGGAGCAGCCGTACTCTCCCTCAGCCGCGCCGAAGCTGTGCTCCGATCCCGAGCCGGCGCGAGCGACAGCAAAGACGCCCAGCCGAACGAGAAGCTGGCCTACACGGTCATTGAGCGAACCCTAAAGTCAGTGCTAGCACTGGAGACTGTTGTAATCCCGGCCAAGCAGCCGCTCGCGGATATCCACGATCTGCTGGCAGACATGGTGTTCCGTGGCCGGAACGATCTCAAAGAGCCG
This sequence comes from Streptomyces sp. ADI96-02, assembly GCF_003846185.1. GTDB lineage: Bacteria > Actinomycetota > Actinomycetes > Streptomycetales > Streptomycetaceae > Streptomyces. The sequence continues at coordinate 44,427 of NZ_ML123035.1, read as the reverse complement.
TCCCGCTGCGGCGTTCTGGCTCATCAGCTGGCAGCGTTCGTACCCAAGATCGAGCGCATCGTTCTGGATCTCTTTCAGCAGGCCTGGGACACAGCAATGCCTGTGACGGCGGCCGAGCGCGCCATCGCCGAGGTCGCGAGTCTCGCCGTGTGGCGTGGACGAGACTATGAATGCCTGGTTGCGGATCTGCAGCGCTTCCTTCGGAAAGCGCCTTGCGGGCAGGGACTACTCTCGGTGCTGCGGCCAGCGCATCGCCAGATCCGGGTGGCTGCCGTCGTGGAGGGTGCCCGCACCTTGGCCGGGCTTGGCCAGCTGTTCGACGCCGACACCAATGTCCGGCAGTTTCCAATCGGCAAGAAGGCACCGGACGGCTGGAGCCAGGGGACCGCGAAGTTGAGGAAGTTCGCAGCGCTACACGGCCGTCACCCTGGCGAGGACCCACGGGAAGGGGAACGCGCTGCTGCTGCCGTCCTGTTGACCTTGTCCGTCATGGCACCTGACCGGGGCGTCGCCGTTCACCTGGCCAGGCGACGGATTGAAGAGGCGCTCGACACTTATGTCGCGGGCCACCGGCTTGCCGAACTGCGCCTGGCGCCCGAGACGTTGGTCTTCGAGGAGTCAGACGACCGCTCGCGTCGTTACACCTCTCGAGGGCCCACGGTCGACACTGCGTGGCCACTGACCAGGCACTGGCCTGCGGAAATCCGCGAATGCCTCCGCATGGCCCACATCGCACGTTCCACCTCCTCACCACTCACCAGCGCAGCCCTGTCCTGGGCCGCCATCGAAGCGGCCGGAATCCGTCACGGCTACAACGACAGTGCCGCTCATGTGGAACTCGCCCGCGCTCTCAGCCTTCAGGCAATGCGCCAGCAGCTGCTCAGTTCCCATCAGTGCGTGCGTCGTGTCGCCAGCGCGATCCATGGCGAGGTGACGGAGCGTGCGGCGGGGACCGGTCGTGCTGTGGAGGGCTTGGAGCGGCACCTCGCCAAGAAGGGCGCTCAGTCGGCCCTGGAACAGCAACTGCGGGAGGCGCGTGGCCGAGCGGCCACTGCCGAACTGGAGGCGGCAGACGCCGACAACCTGTATCTCCAGCCGCTGAACGAAATCGACCGAGCAGCCCAGGTCAACGGCCATGGCCTGCTGAGCGACCTCAATCGGTGGGCCGACTTGCTTGCCGAGCCACCCGGAGCCGCTCAGGAAGTGAAGATCGGCTCAGCAGCCCTGTCACGCCTGAGGACCGTCCTGCACGGCCTGCCCGCCTATGACATCGACGTCTGGCGAGCCCGCATGAGCAGCCCGAAGCAGTGCGCAGCATGGCTCAGGGACGCCGAAGAACGCTGCCGAGCTCAGCTCAGCTGGATGTACGTGCTGCGCAACACAGCACTGCACCAAGGGGTTTTCGCGTCGGTCGCGGACAGCCATGACGTTCATGGGGCCCGCGGAACTCTCGATCTCACACTGGAAGTGCTGGGTAACTGGTATGCGGTGGCCAGTTCGGCTCAACTTCCGGAAGCCACCTGGACAGCACACCGAGTGATCACCGAACTAGCAAAACGGCAGCAGGACGTGATCCGTCATCTCGAGGCAGACGCTGCCGTGGTGGGCCTGCAGTTCACACACCTGACCAGCCCCACATCGAACGGACACGACCGACTGTGACGTGAAAGACGGACAGATGAGGAAGGAAGGGAGTGTCTTTGCCTATTGGACGACCCGCACAGCGGACAGGGACTCGAACCCTGGTCTCTCCCAGGTGGGCCGGAGTGATTGCGAGTCACTACACCCGAAGTGACCGGCCCTGGAAAGAGCTTAGCGGAGGATCTGCTGGCTGAGGTTCTGGCTTCCTGTTGTGTGCTCGCCCTGCGGTAAGCGTCCGTTGGAGCGCCGGCGCGGACTCGGGCGCGGGCCGGCCGCTTGCCAGTGACGAAGATCGCGGCAGTCAGCTGCTAGGGCTTGTAGGCCGTGCTGCCTGACAGACGGTCCCGGGCCCACGCATCGCATCGATCGCGGTGCGCCTCGTGCTGATCAGCTACAGGCGTTCCTTCTGCGAGTGCGGTGAGGCTGGACAGCAGTGCCCCTCCCGCTAGTTGGTGCACGACTGGGGCGACGCTGGCTGCGGCGGCCGCGGTGACTGGGCCGCCGTGGGCGAGGGCGTTGCGGACCAGCCGCAGGCGGCCCAGGGTTCGCGTCCACCGGTTCTCCAGGTCCGTGTACCAGACGCGTACGCCGGCAGGGGTTGATATCCGGTGGGCTGCAGCAGCGGTCCGGCGATGCTGCAGGGTGTGCTCTGGGAGAGCTGCTGCCAAGGAGGGAAGTTCGACAGCTACCTGGGCCATGTCAGCGCGAGATTCCCAGTTTCGATGACGCAGCAGTTTGTCATGGATCGTGGTGATCGCTTCCTGTTCCTGCGGGCTCCACCCGTGGAGGTCATCGCGCGCATGCCACACCACATCGAACAGCTCGGATGTCATGGAGCGACGGATCCATGAGTTCTTGTGGAAGGCGTCGAGATATCCGTACCAGGTCTGGCCGTGCCCGCACACCGCCGTCGCCACGGTCTCCAGGATGCGCACATCCAGCAGTACTGACGCGTGCGGAGGCTGCACTCCCGAGGCCTTCCACCAGCCGATGGCATCGACTACACCGGACACGTTCGCAAGCCCGGAAGCCAGGTGCGGAGCTACGCGCGGTGCCATTTCGGACAGGCGCTTCGCAGTGATGTCCATCGGCCCGTAAGGCATCCGGGCGTCGATGTCCTCGTCGAGCAGACTGAAAACCTTCCAGCCGCAGGCACCATCGGCGACATGTATGTAGCCCTCGTAGAGCTCCCAGCCGTGCTGGTCTTCGGGGAATGTGGCTGCCAGAATCAACGACTGCACCAAGACTCGGGAGTCGGCCGGAGCGTCGGCCCTTGCTCCGGAACCCAAATCGACTCTGGCTATCACCACATCCTTCCCCTCGGGCAGCATCTCAGCGGGAAAGAAGCCGTCGTCGGCTCTTGTCTCGGCAGGGAGATCGCCCCTGAAGGGCCCGTCCTTGAGCAGGTTCCCGCGCAACCACTCGCTGTCGTACAACGTAACGGGCCCGTATTCCTCGACCATCCTGCTGATCGCTGCCCGTCTGAATGCGTGCCATACCACGTGATGGGCCGTGAGGGGCTGAGTCACCACCAGCCGCTCGCACAGATCAGCGCGTGCCTGTGGGCTCCAGCCGGCCGCACAACCCGCGATGTCTCTCCACGGTGCAGAGACATCGAGATCACCCAGCCGCAGCTGGGCCCCCTGTACGGACACTGCGTCATCGCGCATCACCCCGGACAACTGGCTGCACACCTGTTCGGCTCGCTGCTGTGAACGCTGCAACAACACGTACAGCAGTTTTCGGCACCCGTTGAGTGCGTCGAAGCCGACATCATCGCGTGCCGAGCCCACCAAGTCCTGCCACGCCGCGGGCAGCAACTGCCCACTATCAGCCTGCATGAGCAGCTCATCAGCCAGCCGCGCCGCCTTGGCGATGCGGTCTGTGGCGCTGGCGTTCGGTGGCGTCGACAGAGCGGAAAGGAGCTCGGAGAGACGAGGCTCCAACTGTTGTCGTACCGCCGGACCCAACTGGACAGCCGCATGCGTGAGATCGGAAATGGTCGCTTCCCAAGGCTGCCGCTGCTGCCCGGTGTAGGGACCGTCGCCAGCCCGCGCACGCAGCTGTTCCAGCGCCTCCGGCCAGGTCAGCTCCCTCTCCGCGGAGTGCAATCTGTTGCTCCGTAGGACCTGCGCCACCTCATCAGCCCACGTCCGTGTAGTGCGCACCTCACTCTTGCCCTCACCCATGGACTGCAGTCTGCCACCGCTGTGCAACAAGCGGCCCACTGCTGGCGGGTAGTGGATTGCGCACACCCTTGAAGGTGGTGTAGAGCTCGAGCCCGGCACGAGTGCACCCGATGCCGGCGCAGCCGCCCCCTCCGTTCGTGGCGAGCCCGGTGCTGGCCGAGGTGTGGGTGTACGGCTCCAACCTCAGCGGCCACTACCAGGGCCGCTCCCACGCCGGAGGCGGGGGCTGCCGACACGGCCGCTCACTCACCCTGGACACTGAGCGGATGACCCTGGCCCAGCTCCTCGACCTGAACAGCTTCTGGGTTTGGAACGGGCCCCGCTGCTTCTTCTGCCACGGATGGTCCGGTCAGCGCCTGACTCCTGACCAGTACGAGCACTACCTCACCGTGCTCGCCAGCCAACGGCGCTGACCGGTCCGGTCACGAGACCGGTCTTGGATACTGTGGGTCAGGTGCTGGATCGCGCTTCGCCGGGCGCTCTCATGGGTGTTGGGCCCCTTGACCGGTGGGTCGGCGGCTTCGGATCGGGAAGTCGCGAAGGCCGGACTGGCACACCGATGTCACCTGGGCGGCCGGTTGCGTTAGGCAGCTCCCGGAGGGCGCGCTTGGCTGCACGCAGCCGATGCGCCGGACAGTGAGTCCCTGGCGGATGCATCGAGAGCGTGGTGCGGGCGAGCGTTGGCTACTGTGGCCTGGTGGATGCCGCGAAGATCGGTTTGCTGGGGGCAGTCGCTGCTGCCCTGATCGCAGCGCTGGCTGCGACGATCGGCCCTCTGACTGTTCAGCGCAGAAAAGAACGCGTCGACAGCAGGCAGAGGCTGGAGGACGCTATCGCACGGAGAATTGACGTCGTCAACGACGCCGGCGTGTGCTGTCGTGCGTGGCTTACCTTCCTCGTCCGCGTCTTGGAGGACGCCCAGGCAGGCAGAGTGCTTCCTGTCGACGACTTCGACGAGAAGAGCGAGCCGCTCAGGTCTGCTGCCGAGAGCGCCCTCGCTCGAGCGGTACACGCAGGCTATGAGCTGCTCGACAGCGAACTGGCCCGCGCCATGCGCTCCGTGGAGTCCGCAGTGCGCAGCGCGTTGCTGAACCCCGCCCACGCACCACTGGACCAACTGCGGGACCGGGCAAACGCCTACTTCGCACCCAGGGAGGTGATCAGGACCCACATGCTTCGCGAGGTCACCAGGTTCGAAAAGCCGACCGATCCTCTCGCAGGCACGGTCTTCGACTCTCGCAGGCTGCCTGCCCGGTAGGCACAAAGCGGCTGTCGGCCGCTACGTCGACGAGAGCCCCGTGCAGCCCGGCAGACCTGAGATGTCCAACAGGTTGGGTGTCCGAAGGCCCGCGCGACGCGACGGGCCGACGGCCGCGCCAACGTCTGACCGGAGACGTGGCGTGCGTTGTGGTTGAGCACCCACCCAGCCCCGCCTCCGGCCAGCAATTTCAGTCGAAGAGGCTCTCCTGTACGGCAGGCGCGTTGCGGGGGCGGGGGAGCGGGCGCCGCATCGCTTCCGCGGGCGCGGGCGCGCCGGCGGAGCCCTCGGTCAATGCGTGCTGGCATGCTGCCCGTAGCTCAGGCAACGTGAGTCGGCATCCTTGAAGATCCAGGAAGTCCTGCACGCTCCAGTCGATGAGCGCGCCTTGCCGGGACAGGTACAGTCCTACATCTGTGACGGCGTAGGCGTCGCTGTAGTCGAGCAGGAGATAGCCGGCGAGCTGGTAGATCTCGGCCCGGCTCATCCGCTCCGGCCGGATGGTCGCTTTGCAGTCGATCAGCTGCCTGTCGAGGATGAAGTCGGCGTCCGCTCCGCCGACATCGCGACTGCCGTCGAACACGGGGCCGCCGATCCGTGCAGCGGCGGGCAGCTTGATGAAGCGGTCGAACGGGCCCGACGTGCCGGCCAGCCGCATCTGGCTGCGGATGTCGGCCACCACGTAATCGGGCACCGCGGCGGCGATGTCATCGAGGGTGTCCCCGGGGCGGGTTGAACCGAGATTGTTGCCGCGTACCCACCCCACACAGCGGAAGATCGCTTCGAAACTGGAGGCGACGTGGCACAGACGCACGAGACGGTCTTCGGATGCGTCGTCGAGGGCGAGCGGCCGACCATCAGCGTCCTCGTACCGGGACAGTTCCTCCAGCAGCACCTGCCCCGCCGCCTGCACGGTCCCGATGACTTCCATGCTGGGCCACCCGTCGTCGTCGAGCGCGGCGCGCACCACACCCTCCCGGATCGGCTGACCGGTGGGCACACCGAGGCTGATACGGAGCCGGTGGTCGATGGTGTGCCCCAGCATCCGGTACTCGGCGCGCCGGCCCGCTTCAGGCGCGGGCTTGATCGGAGGTGAGTATTGGGCCAGGCGATCGCGGTAGTCGCACAGCACGACGTCAGGGAAGGGGAGGTGTTCCGCCAAGAAGCGCGAGATGGCGGAGGCGGGGTCCTTCAGGCAGGAAGTGAGACTCATGCGATTCATCGTTGTGGCTACCTCTGACAACGGGTCAGGAGCGAATCGTTTCCTCTCTTCCTGAAGGGAATGAAACCGGCCAGACGGAAGGAAGTGATGTGTGCCCGTGCAGCTCGAGAGACCCCTGATTCTTCAATGTGTGAGTGAAAGGAGAGTGGTCCAAGGCGCGTTTACAAGCCATTAATTATCGGCGTACAGCGGGACGGGGTTCAGGCCTTCAGGTCACTACGTAGTTGCGCACCCGCGCGATGCGGAACATCGAACACGCATTCCCCTAACGGGTTGATATAAAGCCAAAGCAGAGTGCGTTTCCGCCAAATATAGTGACGGGTGATCAGGTTACTTTCTGGTAGTCGCACGTGTTGTCAGTGGTGGGTACTACGGTGACGGCCCTTTTGGCCCACCAGTCGGCTTGGCGTCCATCCCTATCGCCACGCGAAACAACGAATGATCGGCCTGACCCCACTTCCTGAGTCGTGTGGCAACCCTCCTGCGCGACACCGCAGAACATCTGCCAACCCCACTCCCACCTAGGCTTTTGAGCCGACCGTGGCAGCAGCTGCGGGCTGTGCGCCGCGCATCTCTGCTTCCACGCCGTAACCGCTTTGTTCCTTCGGCGTCCCTAAGGCGAATTTTGCGATGGTTCAGAAATGAACGATTCTCAGGTCATTGACTACGCGCGTTGCGCGGTCGCTCGCGCAACGTCCGCGTAACGGTTAGCGAACCGAGTGCTGGCATATCGTCCTGCCATCCGGTGTGAAACAACACGTCACCGGCAACGGCCCACGCCACTTGCCCTGCCTGTGCCTCTGGCGTCACACAGCGGACCGACCACGCGCTGTGCCGTTCAATTCCGCACAGCAAACGACACACAGGAGCACGCGATGGGATTCGGAGAACTGGGCGCCGAGGGCCTCGAAGGAGGACGAGCCCTTGCCAAGACGTTGGACGTGCGAGTCTTCGACGACGTCGAATGGACCCGTAACGACCGGGAACGCCTGGAGCAAGCGGTGAAGTACCTGTCCTCGAGGAAGGGTGCAGCAGTGGCCCTTCAATCCCACCACATCACAACGGATCCGTCCGCTCTCACTCAGTGGTTGTCGACGGACCACGTGCCGGACCTGGACACACAGCAACGCGTGCGGCATGCCTTCCGGGACCTACGGCGCCACAACATTGCCCCGTGGCTGACCCGCTACCTCAACGCCGGCGGCGGAACCCGCATCGAGATCCATCCCGTCGACCAGGAGGGCGTCGAAGCCCGCCATCGGCGCCCACTGCGGGTGAGGAACAAGAACATCTACCGCTGGGGCCCGATCGTGCAGGCCTGGGCCAGCCAGAACTTCCTCGAACTGGAGCACCAGTGGGAGTGGGAGATCAGCGACCTGGACTCCGACCACCGCAGCTACGCATACGTCTCCCACATCGGCCTTCTCGGCTGACGTGCTGCCCCTCAAACCCTCTCAGCCCTACCGACAGACCGCATCAACAAGAAGGGAGTGCTGTCCCCATGCGCCGGGCCCCAATCGGCACCCTCGCGGACGAACCCGTCCTTGCCCCTTCCGCCCGCGAAAAGAGGGCATTGCTGACCGCCGGAGTCCGCTCACTGGTCGTGCTGCGCGAACGTGGGGAACTGACCAGCGCCGAGGTGAAGACCGTCGCACGTACGGTCGGCGTCCATGAGCGCACCGTCTGGCGGCGCCTGGAAAAGGCCAAGGCCACTAGCACCGCCGACCTTGCGCCCCGCAGCCGCTACAGCGTCACCGACGAAGTTCGCATCAAGCTCGCCTACTACCGCGGCAACATCAAACGCGTGCATCAAGAGATGCTCGAGGAGGCTGACGACCCGAAGCAGGTGCCCAGCCTGTCCACGCTGCACCGGGCGGTGAAACTGGACCTCGCCCCCGGCGACCTGGCAGGCCTCCGATCCGGCATCCCCGCCTCCCGAGCCCTTGACCCCCACCTGAAGCGCCCGCCCACCTGCCGGAACGAAGAATGGGAAGGCGACCACAAACAGGCACCCGTGCTGGTGTGGGCCGACGGCAGACTGGTCAAGCCCTGGATCACCTGGTTCTGCGACTGCCACACCGGCGTGACCATGGGTTGGGCCGTCACCCCGCACTACCCGCACCGCGGATCGATCCTGGCCGCCCTGCGCTCCTGCATCCTCACCGACGACATCCACGGTCCGGCCGGCGGACTGCCCCGCCGTATCCGCATCGACAGAGGCAAGGACTTCCTCTCCCGAGCCGTCACCCAGGCCATGGGCAGCTTCGGCGTCCACGTCGAAGTACTGCCGCCCTACACCCCGCACCTCAAAGGAAGCATCGAGAACCTCAACCGTGCGGCAACCAGCATGTTCTTCTCCACCCTGCCCCGCTACACCAAGACCCAGAAGCTGGACACGAAGCACCGGGCGGGGGAGAAAGACCCGGCGCTGACGTTCGAGAACTTCGTCGACCTCTTCGCCCAATGGGTCCGCACCCGCAACACCGAGCACCGCATGGCGGGCCGCGGCAATCTGACGCCCATGGACAGCTGGAACAGCGACACCACCCCCCTGAGAGAGCCACCGCTGAAGGACCTGCACGTCTTCCTGATGGAAGGCGAACGCTCCACCCGCATCATCCACGGGCACGGGATCCGCTGGCAGGGCCGTGACTACATCGGCGCATGGATGACCGGCCGCACCGGCACCCAGGTCACCGTGCGCTACCAGCCCCACCACCCCCGTGCCATCGAGGTCTTCCACGCCCAGACGCACCAACATCTGGGCACCGCCCACCTGGCTGACGAGGCCAGCGAAGAGGAGATCCAAGCCGTCTACCAGGCCCGCGACGACCGTGTCCGACGCATCCGCCGCGACCTGGCCGAAGCGCAGCGCCGACGACGCCGCCGCTTCCAGCCCGCCACCCAGCCGGGCCCAGCCCGCCTGGCCGGAACGATGACACGCAAACAAGCCGTGGCAGAACTGACCGCTACCCGCCCTGCGCGGCCCAAGGACGACGGCGTCCCCGCCGGCTACATGCCCCGCCGCGTGATCCCCGGCGCCCGCTGGGCGATCCCGACCCCGTCGGCCAGCACCCCCAAGGACACCGCATGACCCCACCTCCAGGAGCACACCGGCGGATCGGGCCCCAAGGACACATTCGCTGGCAGGGCCGCACCTACACCGGCGCCCTCACCCAAGCCCACGCCGGAACCCGGGTCACTGTTCACCCCTCACCGCAACAGGGGCAGATCGAACTGACCGACCCCGCCACCGGCCATGACCTCGGCACAGCACACGCCCTGCATCCCACGCCGCCCGTACCGGTCATCACCACGCCACAGCCCGGACCAACAGCGATTCCTGAACCACCCCTTCATCCCACAACCCAAGGAGCAGAGCCCATGACCATCACCGACACCACTGCCGAGACAAGCGACGACCCCGACTTCTACCTCGACCTGGCCGACGCCCGCATCGTGGCCACCGAAGCCCTGCTGGAAGCGGGCGAGAACATCGCTGACACCATCGACGCTCGCGCCATGTCCTGCATCTACGGGGACGCCGGTCTCGGCAAAACCTTCTCCGTCCTCGCCGCACTCAAGGAAGTCGCACCCGACCTCGTCCTGCTCCTGCAGTTCCGCTCCCGCCCCACCCCGCGAGACATCCGCATGGAACTGTTCGAAGCCCTCCACCTGGAAGGCAAGCCCCCCGCCCACCCCAGCGAATTCGACCGGCTCCTCAAGCAATCCCTGGCCCGACGCCCTTACGTCCTGGTCTGCGACGAGGCCCAGCAGTTCAGCCGCGAGTGCTTCGAATTCGTCCGCCACCTGTGGGACACAGGCAGGAAGAAGAACCGGCCCGCCGTCCTGTTCGTCGGCGGCGAAGAGTGCTACAAAACCCTCTACAACGAGCCCGCTCTCGCCTCCCGGATCTACATCTGGCAGGAATTCACGCCCATGGAACCGGACGAAGTCCTCAAGAACATCCCCCTGTTCCACCCCGTCTGGGCCTCCGTTCCCGCCGACCTCATCAACTTCATCGACCTGGAAGCCGGCGGCGGCACCTTCCGCATGTGGTCCAAAATCACCCACCACGTCCTCGAAGGCATGAAGCGCCGCGGACTGAGCGAAGTCGACGAAACCATTGCCCGCTGGGCCGTCCGCCGCGCCCGCCCCGCCCGCCCCGTACGGCGCGACGACGACCGATGACCGCACCCTCCTACCGGACCACGCGGACCACGCGGACCACCACCATCAGCACCGCCCACGGAAACGTCCGCTCCGCCCGCCACCACTTCGACCTCACCGGCGCTCGCACCGTGCGCACCCGCCAGGTCGCCGCCGCCACATCTGCCCTCAACGCCACAGTCGCCCAACAAGGCATGCTGTGCATCGCCGCTCCCGCAGGAGCAGGGAAGACCTTCACTCTCCATACCGTTCTGGACCAGCATCCCGCCTGGCACCCCATCCGGCTCCTGCCCCAGCCCCAAGCCCGCCCCGACGACCTCCGCCACAGCATCCACCACGCCCTCGGCCTGCCCAGCCCCCCACCCAAAGACCCCGGCACCAGCGACGACCTCATCCGCCACGCCCTGCACCACCCCCCACGGCTCCTAGCCATCGACGAAGCCCACCAACTCTCCGCGTCCTGCTTGGAATACGTGCGCTACCTCTACGACGACCCGCACACACGCGTGACCGTCGCCCTGGCCGCCGGCAGCCACCGCCTCCGCGCCCTGCGTACGACCCCTGTACTCGCCTCCCGCGTGACCTGCTGGCACGAACTCGACGTCATCGACGAAGACGAGATCACCACCGTCATCCCCGCCTTCCACCCCCACTGGAAGCGAACCGATCCCGCCGTACTCCGCGACCTCGACCAGACATGGGCCCAAGGCAACTTCCGACGCTGGGCCACCCTCACCCACCGCAGCACCCAGCACATCACTAGAGGCCCGCAGGAACTACTGCGCCAACTGGCCCCCAGAGCGGCCAAAACATGACTCTGACCCCCACAGCACCACAAACGGCAGAACCCGACGACGCGAAGAGAGGCGAAAAGTGGTGCCCGACCTGGCAGCCACATCACCACACCGCACTGCCCCTCGTCACCGTCGTCGTCACCCCACACGACGAACCGCACTACATGCGCCTCGCCTTCGCCGCATCCACCCCGCCCCACGGACGCATCACCGTCCACCCCACACCCCTGGCCGGAACCGGCGCATACCTTGCTCACGACCTGATCCGCGCCCTCGGCAAACACCTGCCCGTCCCCGACGAAGCGCACCCTTTACCCGCATGGACCAACAACTCCGACCGCAGCTGGCGCATCGCCGCGTCCTGGTTCATCGCACTCGGGATCACCCACACGACCGTCTGCCGGGCCCACCGCCTCAGCAAACCTCAATGGGAACACCTGCTGGCACTCAGCGCCCTCACCGGCACCCGTCTCACCCTCCTCTGCAACGGCCCCCTCCCGCGCCCCACCGCCGCCCTTCTCGACACGATTCCCCACCGCGTGCTGGACACCACGCGCGCCGCGACCACCCACTGGAATCCCCCGAGCGGTCCGCCGGAATCCGACAACCACCCGTGGTGGCAGCACACGACCGCCTTCCCACCCCGTGATGCCGAACTCTGGTTCCGCCTGCCCCCGCAACCGCGCGAGCCCCTCACCCTCACATTCATTCCCGGCTCCGAGCCGACCGGCATCACCCCACCTCTGCCAGTACCCGGACCACACCAAGACCCCTGCCACCCCCATACCGCCCAGATCGCCGCCCGAATCCACACCCGCGTCGCCCACCCCGTCCACGCGGCGTGCGTCGCCCTGCGCGCCCTGACCGGCTACAGCAGCCAGCAGATCAAAAGCCTGCACGAAAGATCAGGAAACGGTCTGGCCGAAATGCCCGCATGGGCACAGCCCCTCCTGAACGCCGCCCGTCACCTCACCCACCTGCAAGGCCATCCAGACGCCCCCAACGTGCTCTCCACCCCGTCCTGGGAGCACCCAGAGATCGAACAAGCCCTGCGCGCCTGCCGCCTGCTGGCCACACCGCCTGACCGCCACCGCACCGCACCTGTCACCACTGGAACACGCCGTGCAAACCGCAGCATGCTGCGGGCACGCGTCCTGTAAAGGGCCAAAACATGCTCGACGACTTCTACACCGCCTCCATCGCCGAAGCGCTCGACTTCGCCGACACCCACCACTGGACACGCCAACCGCCGCGCTCCGACAGCGCCCGCCTGCGCTTTCTCGCAACCCGCTACGCCGACCTAGGGGCCCTGGCCAGCCGACTGGGCACCAAGCCCCGCCTCGTCAAGGAGGTCATGAAGGGCCGGCGGAGCGCGCCGGGCAGCGTGCTATCCCAGGCCATTGCCAAAGACGTCGTACGCCTCTGGCAGCCGCGCGTGCGACGCCGCGCCCACCACCTGATCTCCACCGGCCACGATGGCATGCTCGTGCACTTCAAAGCCTGGTTCGGTTTCACCGGAGCAGCCGGCTCCTCCGACGACGGCCGAGTACGCCACATCACCGAATGGCTTCCTACGGCCTATGCCGCCCGCTTGTTCCAAGCCCGATACCGCAACGCCGACGACAGTGAACTCCGAGAAATCATTGCCGACGCCGTCGGCGAGGCGTACTTCAACGTCTCGCCCAGCGGCAAGCTCCATATGGTGGCGCTTACCGACATCGTGTACATCGAGTTCTCTTACTGACCCCACTCCAGCCCGCAGGCGCCAGCGTTGTACCGGTTCCGGAGACCCAGCTATGTCCCCGAGTCGGGAGCACGCTCGCCGTTCGCGTTGCGAGGGCCGAGCGGTGAGTCGGCAGCGCAGAGTGCCGAAACACCGTTCTGGTAAGGCTCTGAGCCTCGCAAGCCCTTCCTGTGAGGTGGCGTCCTGCGGCCCGGACGCCCTGCGGTGGGCCACCGGGCGGGCTTGCTCCCCTCCTACAGCTCCTGGTCACGGCTCCGCTGCTGCACGATCGTCAGGACCTCAGGGGCAAGTTCCGTGGCGTACTCCACGCAGGAGGCGGCCAGCGCGTACAGCTGTTTTCGGTGCGGCTCTTCGTGGTCGCCGCGAGCCACCAGGGCTTGGACCATTTGCGCACACTCTCGTGGTCGGGCGTGGCCGATGGCCATCTTCACCACGTTGCGCCATTGATCCTCGTGGGCGTTGGCTACCGGCAGACTGATTTCCTCGGCCTCAATGGCGGCCCGGGCACCCAGGAAGTCCTGGAAAGTGCGGTGGATGAACTCCAGCCGGTCGGGGGCAGGCTCTCGAAGTACGCCGCATCGTTCGAGCAGGAGCCTGAGAACCTGCGCGGCATCGCCGGGTGCGGTAGGCATGGCCGCGAGGACTGGGCCGAGGAGCCGTATGGCGGTCGTCGGATCGGTCTGGGAGTGGCCGTTGCGTATCAGCCAGTAGGCCAGGGCTTGGAGTAACTGCACGCTCTGTCGCTCGCTGATCTGAACTCCCGCAGCGCCGATGCCGCGCTCAGCGTCGCGCCGCACCAAAAGCATGCTTAGGGCGGCCTCATACAGACTCATCACCGACTGCGGCAACAGACCGTGACGGTCACGATTCAAAGCGCACAGCACTGAGCAGAGCGGCGGTGAGGTGGCCAGGGCAGTCAAGTTCGGGTCGTGTCGAACCACGGATTGGAGCGCCTCCTCCAATCTGCTCAGGTTTTGCAACTCTCCAGCCCCGACGGGTGTGTCCGCGAATCGTTCCTGCGGTGAATGCCCACGTCCGTGCGGTTGAGCGCTAGCTACCGGGCATGCGCCGGGCGTAGTACGGCTGGTAGAACGCGGGGGTGAACCCTTCTGTTCGGACCACGGCTTCGTGCTGGCCTGTCCGTTCGGCAACCCGTACACAACCTGGCAGATCCGGCGACTGACCTGGTGCTGTTCAACGGCGGCGCTGATGCAGTGTCACTGTGTCGTGTTTCGGATGCCGAGGACGTCGTAGAGGTGCTGGCCGTGGGCCCACTGTTTGAGTTCCGGGCGTCCGACGAGGATGAGCTTGTGGTGTTGGGCGAAGTCGGTCGCGGGCCGGGTGAATCCGTTGAGCGCGATCATGATGGGCAGGTCGGCCCCGTGGTGGGGGCGAGCTGTCCCGTTGAATTTCTGTACGTGTCCCGATCCGACCGGGCTCTGGTATTGCTTGCACTGCAGGATCAGGAGACGGTTGTCGCTGTCCCGGGCGGTGACGTCCACGCCGAGGTCACCGGCGCCGCCAACCCGGTGTGGGCTGAGGAATCCGTCTCGTGCCAGCAGGTCAGAACATGCCTGTTCGAAGCCCGTCGCGCTCATCGAGGACAGCTCCTTCATTCTGAAGGTGAGCATGTCCGGTCCGGCAAAGGCTTCGGGAGCTATGAGCGTGTCCTGCGGGCTGGCGTAGACAGCGGACGAGGCGTCGGACACGAACGCCACCAGCCGGCCCAGCATGAGGAACATGAGCAGCCCGCCGGCCACGATGACCCCGGTCCACCACGGGTGGCCAGTGATCACACCCCACAGGCCCACAGTGATCCACCGGCTGACGTCCTCGGTGATCCACTCCCAGAGCATCTTGCCGATGGCCAGCGTAAGAACGGAGTAGAGCAGGAACTTCAGCAGCGGGTCGAGCGACCCGTCTTCTTCGAACACCACACCTCCCGACCTGATGAACGAGGGATCCGGATCCTGAGGATCAGGCAGCCCGCTTGAACCGGCCCGCACGGGCTGCGGACAGGCCTAGAAGCTCGTGCAACGCTGCGCCGTCCCGGGCCCAGCGCTCCAGCCTGTGTCGGTCGACCCAGTGCACGCTGTGCCGCTCGCCCCACGCCATGGCGTCACGGGTGAAGGTCCCGTTGGTGATGACGACAGCATGCGCCGCTTTGTGTACCGGCCAGGCGGTGCCCTTCACCGCGTACATCACCGAGGAGCCCACCTTCCCGCTGACGCGGGTGTGTTTGGCCTGTACCACGATCCGGCCGAGCCGCGGATGGTCCCCGATGACATCGGCGGCCTGGTCCCCGGCACCTCCGACCCTGCGGGCCGCACAACCGTCGCGGACCAGCAGGTCCCGCAGGGCATGCTCGAAGTGCCGGTCGTCCATCGCGTCGAACTCGACGAGGGTGATCCGAAGCGCTGCCACCCGCGCTGCCTCCCGGCGCCGCCGTGTGCTCGCCTGCCGCAGGCGCCATACGCTCACCGCTCCCACGAGCAGGACGAGTGCCAGCAGAACGGGCCAGGCCTGCACCAACGCGCCTGCCGCTGCCACCAGCATCCGCAGGGCGAGCACGAGCATGGCCACCACGACAACAGCGGCTGAGACTACCTCGGCCGTGCCGCGAGGACGCCGCAACCGCGGCAGCGCCATCAGTGTGCGCTCTGTGCGGAGGCGGCCGGCTTCGGATCAGCAGCCGGTGTGGGGACAGCGGACTCGCCGAACCCGAAGACCTGCCCCCACAGCCACGCGCCCGCCAGCAGACCGGCGATCATCCAGCCGCTCATCCGCTTCGCGCTGCGCGGCTTCGGGTTGCGGCGGATGTGCCCGCGTACGCGATGGAACCCGTCCGGCACCTTCGACATGCTGTTCCCCTCCCGCCGGCGGGCCGCGGAATGCGGCCCGTCCCTTAAGGAATTGGTGTAGCAGCGGGCACTGACAAAAACTGGTGGATCATTACGAGGCACAGTCCGGCAAAGCTTCGATCAAGCCACCACAGCCACCCCAACCCTGCCGTCCCGGCTCTCCATGCTCCAGGCGGCTCCACCTCGGGCGACCTGCTTCCCGGCTCCCTGCCACACCTGCCCTCACCCCACAGCTGGTCCGGCACCCAGCACCCCAGTGAAGCCCTCCCACCTGCACACTTGATGGTCGGTGACGCCGACGGTCCAGCCAGGGCGAATTGGCGAAATGCAGCAGGCGCGTACTCGCAGCCTCAGTGCGCCGGGGCCGCCTGCTCCTGACCGCCACCCCGGCGTCCGGAGGTGGTGGGGTGCCGTCCCGGAAGCCACGGTCGGCTGGCCCTGTCCCGCGACCGGGCCGGTCGGGCACTTCCAGCCGCTCAGCGACGGACTGTACGACCAGTCGGGCCAAGGAACTTGCGGCCCCGTCCAAGGGCTACACCAACTAGAATCAGATATCTGATCAGACTTGCGTGGATGGTGGGACTGCCGATAGCGTCCAAGCGCGGCAGCGCCCGGATCCGAGGAGGCAGGCCATGTTGCTGACCACCGGACAGGCCGCAGAAGAACTCGGCTGTGCGATTACCACATACCGGCGTCTCATCAGAGCAGGCGTACTGCCCGGTCTATCCCGGCGCGGTGTTCGCGTGATGACGCCGCTTTGGGTCGTCCAGGCCCTGCATAAACGCGCCCCTGCGCCCGTGGACCGCCTGGACGCCGACCTGCTCGGGGTCCTGCGCGTCGACGCGGCACAACAAGTCCATGACACCCACCGGAAATGGGCAGGCTACGCGCCAGACCTTGGCCCCGACGACCTCCTCAAGGGCTTGAGAGGCTGGTGGCGCTGTGATGCCGCGAGCGTCGCGGCCGGGGGAGTACTGCCGGTGACGGTGTCGGGCTATGTGGTGGCGGTCCTGACCGGCCTGGACAGGTGGGAGAAAGGCGAAGGCGGGCGGCACGCATTTCCCGATGCAGTCCTCACTGGATATGTCAGCGACCTGGCCACCCCGATAAAACATCTGACCGCACCGCGCCAGACCGACCGGGACGTCGCGGATCTCCTCCTAGGAACCCGCTTGCCCTCGCAGTCGAGCGGCGCGATCGCGTACGTCTCAACCCGTAGCAGTACCGCCAACTGACCTGCAGGCCCAAGGGATCGTGATGGACGCAAAGACCTACAACGCACAGCTGGCCGAGCTGCGGGCTCTGCGCGATGACATCAAGAAGACCCAGGCCACCCTCGCCAAACTCGAGACGGACCGCGCCCGGCAGATCACCGCGCTGGCCGGATACGAGAAGGCGAAGGCGGAGCGCATCGCGCCCGCAGCCGGACTCAGCCTCGCCGACATCGTGGCGATCGCTCCCATTCTCGCCCCCGACCAGCTCACCAACCCCGCACCAGCAGCCCCGACCGGCGCAGCCGTCGCACCCCCTGAGCCTGCCAGGCAGACAGCACCGCCCAGCGGTCCCGAACCCGCACAGGAGCAGGCCCCGTCCCGGGCAGGCACGGTCGCCCCGGCAATGACCCGCCCCGCCCCTGAAGCGGCAGCGGAACCCGAGCCGCCTGCAGCCCTTTCAGCGTCGCTTTCTGCGTCGTCTTCTGCGCCGGCCCCGCTCACGGCTGCTCCTCTCGCGGCCCATGGAGCGCAGCGCACCCTTCCCGGCATCCCGGAAGGCCCTGAGGGAGACCGCTGGTTCGCCCACACGGCGAACCTGGCCTCCACGCACCCGAACTTCACCCAGCAGGCCCGCAGCACCGTCTTTCTCGATACCGAGGCGGGTGTGCTGGTCCACCGCGACCAGACGTTCCGCCTCGACCTGCCGACCGCAAGTGCCGCAGAAATCCTGAACACCGTCTTCCACGTTCTGCCGGACGGTGTTGAGCGGATCTACATCACCGCGGGCGCCCCCTGGCACCGTCAGGCCGACCAGCACCCCTTCCTCAAGGACGCCGTCGGAGCCTGGCTGAACGCCCCCACACCCGGCTGGCGCACGGACACCGGGCGGGGTAAGGACCGCATGGCCGGCCACTTCGTCCACCCCCGCAACCCTGTCGGCCGCTACCAGCGCGAACAGGGCGAACAGCACGTCGAGATCCGCTCGGCGGGGGAGTGGTTCGACACCGAGGGCACCGAGCCCGCCGTCATCCGCGACGCGTTCGTCTTGCTGTGGAAAGCCCTGCGCCGCCACTGGCCCGACGCCGTCCTGATGGGCTCACCGTCCCAGACCGGCCGGGACCTGTGGACCCGCACCATCCCCACCAAGGGCCAGTACGCCGGCGGCTACCCCGTCCTGTCCGAAGAACTGCGCGGCCTCTTCCACGCGACCGCCGGACAGGGACGCACCGAACTCCTGACCCCGCCCTGTGTCCCTGAGCAGCTCCCTGCCCTGGTTGAGTACGACCGGACCTTCGCCTACGCCAAGCACACCTGGAAAGCCGGCATCGGCACCCCCCGCCGTGTCACCGCCGCCAGGTTCGCCGCGTGGTCGGAAAAGGAACAGGCCAAAGCGCTGTTCGCCTGCGGGCACTGGCACGTCCGCGTTACCGTCCCCCAGAACTGGGGCCACGTCGGCATTCTCCCCGCGCCAGCCCCCGGCGACCGGGCCTGGCACTACCCCGCCACCCCCGGCACCACGTTCACCACCTGGGCGGGTGGGCCCGAGATCCACACCGCTCTTTCCAACCCCCACGGCCCGTGGAAGGTCGAAATCCTCGACGGCATCCTCTTCGACGACGGCAAGCCCCTGGACGACTGGTCCAAGAAGCTCAAGGAAGCCTGGTCCTCCCTCACTGCCCAGGCCGACCTCAACGGCGACCCCGCCCAGCGCACCGCCGCCCACCTCGCAGCCCGGGCGGTGCGCGCCATCCTCCTTTACGGCATCGGCGCCTTCGCCCAACGCCCCCGCACCGTCACCGGCACCACACCCCGCACCGCAGAACGTGACGTCCCCACCGATGCCGAGATCATCGGCTTCGACGACCAGACCATCACCTGGCAACGCCCCACCGGCTTCACCCGCGACCCCAACGCCCACCCCGAATGGGCCGCCCACATCTGGTCCTCCGCCCGAGCCGCCCTGCTCTCCCAGCGCCACCGCGACGACAACACCTACGTCGGCGCTCTCCACGCCCCGCCCGGCAGCGTCGTTGCCTTTCGTACCGACGCCGTCTACCTCACCCAGCCCCAGGCCTGGCCCTACCACGGCCAGCCCGGCGACTACCTGAACAAGGGCCACCTCACAGGCCCCCTCACCGCACCTACCACCGAAGACGAACTCCTGACCCTGCGCGACAAGGGCCGCACCATCCAGCCCACCTCCCCCAACAACGAGGGGTCCTGATGCCGCCCCGCCGCCGACGCGCCCCCGCACCACAACTCAACGACGCAGCCCAGCTCGCCGACCAGCTCCAGGCAGCCGGCTACACCAAACGCGACATCGCCCGCATCATCAACCGCGACCCCTCCCTCGTCTCCCAGTTCTACACAAAGAACAAAGGCGCAGTCTTCGTCCCCGCCCTCACCCAAGTCCTCACCGCTGTCCAGAGCGCAGGTATCACCGACACCGCCGAACTCGCGGCCATCGCCGCTGGGCACATCACCCGCCGCACCACCGCCGCCGGCACCAAAGCCCGCGTCCGCACCAAAGCACTCCTGATCACCCCCACCGGCACCGGCACCGGCCGCGCAGGAGCACAGGCCATCGCCTCCGGCTCTGCCCGCCTGCGCCCCCTCATCGCTGAAGCCGCCCGTCAGGGCCTGCGCCTTGCCTTCACCGTGCGCCTCGCCAAGACCGGCTACGTCCACGCCTCCGGAAGCCGCACCGACTCACCCGGTATCCGCCGCGACGTCATCCAGCGCACCGACCACACCGAAGAGCGTTCCTACGGATCCGCCGCCACCGGCGGCTTCGATGCAGGAGACTTCGCCCGCCGCGTCGACCGCTCCGGCGGAGACGTCACGACCGCCATTCATCAGTGGCTCGTCGACACCGGCCGCATCCACCCCGGCGCCCACATCACCCACCTGGAAATCCGCACCTGGCGCCCACGCTGACCCTCGAACCAGCCGCAGGCCACATCCTCCGCATCACAACCGGGGCAATACGAGGGAAACCCCAAATGTGCCCTGACCTTTGACACCGCCTTGAGGAGCAATACGTAGTCATAACCGAATCGATCACCACGCACTTCGGCACTGACGGAGTCCGCCGATTCCACCCCGTATCCCTCCACGGCGCCCCGGTACCTGAGGACGCTGTCCGCGCGCTGCGAGACCAAGGTGTTCCGGTCGCTGTCGCGCCCTACTTCCGCGCGGCGGCCACCAACGACGCCGCCCAACTCGCAGCGTTCGCCTCCCAGTAAAAGCGTCCGTCCCCGCCCGGCATGCTCAGCCGCTGGCTGCGCCTGGGCACGGATGGAGGAGCCGAGCTGTGCGTCAGGCCGGACGGCGCCGTCCAAGCCGTCTTCCTGGCCGAGGAAATTCCGGACATGTACGTCAGCGCAAGCGTGGATCTGTTCAACGAAGCACTGATGCTGCTCGACCGCGGCCTGCCACGCCTCGCCTCTACAGAGGGCCTTCAGGACGCGCTCCCCGTCCTTCGCAGCCTCATGACCGGCCTCAAGGACCTCGACCCCCTGGCCTTCGCCGAACGGGAAAGCTGGTGGTCCCGAGTCCTGGACGACGTGCGGCACACTCTGAACTTCCCGTTCTCGGCCTCCTTCGAGTTCAAGCTGACCGAAGGCCGCAAGGAAGTCGTCACCGACAGCACGGGCCCTGGCCGGCTCCATCCCGAAGAGCGCATCTGGCAGCGTCTGCCGAGCTGTCACGCTCGACTCGCATCCTGTACGAAGTGGGTCTCCCGCACGACGACCTCTTCCTCTCACGCATGGACGTCAAAAATCCCAGCCAAGAGTCCGTGTACCTCGGTGAGTTCCTCGAAACCACGGGGCGGTCCTACCCCGCCGAGGCGCAAAAATGGCTCTTCCTGGGCTACTTCAATGACTCAGTCCTGGCCCTGGACCCCGACACCGAACACATCTATGCCTTCCTGGAAGGCACTTCACGGCACCTCCTCATCCACCGTGATGTCGAATCCCTGATCTACAGTCTCTGCGCACTGCAGACCTACCATGCCGAGCGCGACGAAGTCGACGATGAAGAAGCACTCGCACAGCAGACACACGCCAAGATCAAACAGTTCGACCACGCCCCTTTGAGGATCCCATCTCGGAGTGGAACATCACTTTCGAAGAGATTTTCGAAGGTTCTTGGTGATTCCAATGAGATCGTCTCTTGGCGCAGCTGCTGAGCCACGGCAAAGATGATGCCCTCCGGACTGTGGATGCAGCAGATCGGGTAGCTGTTCCTGGACCGAGCCATCTCGCGCGCGAATTCGACGCCGTGAGGGTGCAGGCAGGTAACGGTGTCCTCGATGTCGTTGACGGCGAACATGACGCGGTGCGTGCCCAGAATGTGCGGCCCGGCGCTGATCGCGCGAGGCTGCGGTGCTTCGCCAGCTCGAACCGGCTGTGACCGTCCGGGGTCCAGACCGTCGCGATGTCACGGCGGACGCCGTCAAGTGCGGTGTGCTGGTCGGCGATGGGGCCCTCGACCTCCGCCCTGTCCTCCAGCTCCATACCGAGTTGCACAAGGAACACGATGTTCGTGCGTGTAGACCTGCCCGCCCTGGTGTCCTCCCCCCTGCGGGTCTTCCTGAAGGTCGTGGCGGCGACTGGGCCGGCGAGCGGTACGTGCTGCGGATCCGCGTCACCTAGAGCGAAACCCGGCGACGGCCGGCATGGCCGGGACTGGACAGCCCGTCCATTAGCGCACGGGGTCTTCAACGCCCAGCGCGACCATGCCCAGCTCGTCATGGTCGGAGACTCCGCCCAGGCCATTACCAGTGGCGCGGCGCCCGCGGCATCATGACCGCCTTCTGCGGCACGGGCCTGACCCTGGCCCAGTCCTTCCGCTTCGGCCCCGACCTCGCCCACGAAGCCAACCGCTGGCTCTCCATTGCCACCGCACCCCTGCGCGCACCTTCCACCCCGAACTTCTACTCTTCCCCACCTGGAGTGACCTGCAGGACTACGCTGCGAACGACCCCGCGGGACGAGATTTCCAGCCGCTCGTCGACCTCGTCGATACCCACGGAACCGACGCCATCCTCAACGCTGTTCACCGCCTCGAACCCGAGAGCACCGCCCACGTCACCGTCTCGACCGCCCACAAGTCCAAGGGCCGCGAATGGGCAAGCGTCATAATCGCCGACGACTTCACCCCACCCCGCGACACCGACAAGAAAGACGCCAACGGGCGCCCTGTCCCCGCCCCATCGACAGAGTCGAAGCACGCCTCGCCTACGTCGCTGTCACCCGCGCCCGCCACAGGCTCGACCTGGGCGGCCTGTCATGGATCAACGACCACCCCGACGGAACACCCACGGCATAGCGCTTCTTCACCGTGCGAATCGGCCAGCGATCCGGCTGATGGCCATTTCGAATGCCTCCTGCCAACTGCCGGGATCATGTTGTGACCTGCGGCCACCGTCTCTTCGTAGGTCCACACAACTCGCGATGATCAACCGTGGCCGCACCGGCCCGACCAGCAAGATCACGATCTGCGGCTGGAGTACTAGTTGTACTCTTCGCGGTATTCCTCGTACACCCTCTGCCACTCGGTGGGATAGCAGTCGCTGGCGGTGGCGTAGTCAGAGCCTTCGCACAAGCTGTAACGGTAGGAACCGTAAGCGTCCCGTTCCTGAGGATCGGGCAGACCGGTGTCAAGGGTGAAGTCTCCGGTGTACGTGAAGTCGGGGTCGTCAATGGTGCGGTAGCTGTCCTCTGTCGGGATGTCGCTTGTGTCATCTGCGGTGGGCTCCGTCGCCAGCGCTTTCCCCTGTTTGGCAATGGCGACGTATCGTTCGCGGGCTTCAGCGGTGATCTCGCCGCCCTCGCAGTCTGACGGCTTCTCGACTAGGTAGAGAAAGAGGACCCAGTCGCTGCCGTCTTTTTCAGAAGACAGGTCGCTGGGGTCCTGGGAGCAGACGGTCCACGAGAAGTGGGCTGGATCATCCTCGTCGAACTCCCGCTCATGGTAGTTGTTGGTGCTTCCAGGGGCGGTGTAGGCGTTGGCAGACTGACCGTTGACGCCGAACTCGCTGCCGTATCCGGCCTGGATAGCATCCTTCTTGGCTTCCTCAAAGGTTTTACCTGACAAGTCCGCTACTTCGGGTGCCACGGGCCCGCCACAACCCACAAGAAGCAGAGCCGATGTGATGGCGGCGAAAAACGCGGTGGCGGTTCTTGTGCGATTGGTCATGGGCTTCTCTCCAGACAGGATCTCTCCCCATGGGCATGGTCCTTGTCAGAAACGATGCGGTCCCACCGCTGCCCACGTAAGTCTGTCTGATCCGCCCCCAGCGGGCAGCGAGATTCGATAGGTCGCGCGGAGGACTCGCGATGCCTGCCTCGGAGATGGCACTCGACAACCACTGCCAGCTCCGGCCCCTGCCCGATGTCGGACGGTGGACGGTGGACGCGGTGACAGCGCAGATCGGTTCCCGGCAGTAGGCCAGCGACGACGTGGGATCGGAGCTCTTATGCATGACGCGGGGTCGCAGGTCGCCCCCGGAAGCACTGCCGGCCTAGGCCGCGGACCCTGTGTGCTATCACCAGTTCCAGTGCCTTGCCGCAACGCGAAGACGGCACCCGTACATGCTTGCGCGGCGATCCCGGCGTCCCTGCTGTCCTCCACAGGAAGCCCAGCTTCTCGACGGATGGACATCGAATGCGATGTAGCGGGGGGTGTCGACGACATCTCTCTGAGCTCGAGTGCGGGATCGGCTGACCCGAGACCGCTCGTCGGTCTGGCCGTTGCCCGCATCGGGGCAGTCCGCCCTTGAGTCCGGGGCGGGACCATCTACCTATGCTTCTAAAATGTCGGCCGTGTGGCAGCAGATCTTCCGTACGGTGCCTCGTGATGGCTCTGTACACGTCGCAGAGCAGCGTTTCGACAGCAGTTCGGGAGGCACCTCCCGCGCCGGATGTTTCGTGAGAACGGGCAGCGCCTCTGTGACGACTGGTGGAGCGCCATCTATCGCCAGGCTGGATGCTGGGGCAAAAGCCCTGGCTACGGGCGCAGGTGGCACCCGTCCTCGTACCGTTGCCGAGTGCCGGCAGGCGCCTTGCGTTCTCGTGAACATCGACTTCGCCGGTCTGCAGGGTGCCTCGCGAAGTCATCGTCATCTGCACGTCGGAAGTCGTGAACAAAGCCACCCGTGACCGGTTCATCCCCGCGGGCATCTGGTTGCAGCGCCGTCATCCAGCTCGACGACGGTCTGCCCGACGGCCGGAGCTCACACACATCGGGCAGGGCGGCATCATCTTGGCTGCTGCCGGAGCGAGTTGCATCGTGAGGCGACTTGCCCGATATCACGACGCGTAACTATAGTTTCGCCCATCGTGATGCAGAAGATGCCGCACTCAGCAGCCGGGCAGATGATCGGCTACCTGTATCAGTGTGAATGGGCGCTGGTAGAGCTCGCCCGCCGCTGGTTCAAGGACCCTCAGGCCGAACTCCGCATGGAGATGCTCGATGACATCGACATCCTCCACGAGGACAACCCCGTTGAGCTCGTGCAGTCCAAGCATCACGGTCACCCAGGCGAACTCGGGCTGACCAGCGCTGACCTCTGGCGCTCCATCAACTCGTGGTGTGACGCTCTCGACCACGTACAGCCCGGGCAGATGCCCATGCTGCGCCTGGTCACCACGCAGAGCGTCCCGCCGGGTAGCTTGCTGGCCAAACTCAAGGCAGAGGACCGCGACGTACCCGGAGCGCTGGCGGTCCTTGAGGCCGTGGCGAAGGATCCCGACGGTGCCAGGACCACACGACCCTGGCGTGCACGATTCATGTCCTGCAGCCCGCAAACCCGCGCAGCCCTGGTCGGAGCCGTCGTTCTCGACGATCAGGCACCACGAGTGTCAGAGGTCGACTCTACGCTGCGTGAAGTGGTCGGGATCTGGAAGAACGACAGACAGAGCCAGGAAATCCTTGAAGAGCTGAAGGGTTGGTGGTGGACGGTGTCGCACGAGATGCTCGACCACGCCACGCCCGGCAGACGCCTATCGGTCACAGCTGAGGAACTGCGCACGCAGATCGACTACGTCTTCAGCAAGTACACACAGACCGCCCTGCCCGTGGTGGACAGCCTCGACGACCTGACCGAGCAGGAGATCGCCCAGTACGACGGCCATGTGTTCGTCGCGCAGCTGAAACTGATCGGCTTGGGGAACCGCAGCATCCGTGCCCACATCGGCGAGTACCACCATGCCTGGGCACACCGCTCACGCTGGGTCTACCGCCACCACGTCACCCCCGGCGAACTGGCGCAGTTCGATAGCGACCTGCGCCAGGAATGGAACCTCGTCTTCGCCAAACACGCCGACCGTTTCGAAGCGGGAAAGGCCGGCAATGACGCTGAGGCCGTCGGCGAGAACATCCTGGACGGCACCTTCGGCGCGGCCCAGGACATCAAACTCCGACAGGTCGACAAGCGCTGGATCGCCCGGGGGACCCTGCATTCACTCGCGGACAACGCTCGGACAGAGCTCAACCCACTCGGCTGGCATCCCCACTTCCGGGAACTGCTACGGGCACCCGACCAGACGACGAGCGGGGAGTAGCAAGTGCCCACCACCCAACCGCAGCTTCCCGAAGCGGCAGCGCTCCTCAACCCGGCCTTCGGCGCCTACATCCTCATGCACTGTGCCGCCGCATACACCGCGGCACACACGGAGCCCGAGGCCGCCCTCCCATGGCCCACCGCATTCCTTGCCCTGCCGCTGATCCTGCCCCCTGACTCACGGCGCGCCTTGCCCCGCGACACCCGGACCCAACTCGCTGGATGGCTTGCCGACAACGCCATGATCCGAGCCGCCTTCCCTCAACGCGCACCAGCCCTCCGCGGCTACACACAGGGCTGCATCCGCTTCGGCATCCGCCACCGCGCGCTGACGCTCTCCCCTGATGGCCTGCAAGCGGCCCGAAAGCCCAGCAAGCCTGATCCCGGCGAGCACGGTGAAGAAGCTGTCACCTGCGTCCGGGCCGCCACGCTTGTCGGCCGATGGTTCGCCGCCGCCGACCCCGCCACCGTCTTCACCCTGCTGGGCGTTAGGCCCTAACCCTTCCAAAGGAGCCTGCACCCCATGCATCTGCTCGCCCTCGCCCTCTACCACCGCGACGGTAGGCCCGACCCCCGGGTGGTCCACTTCCGCCCCGGTGCCCTCAACATCCTCACCGGAGAGTCCGAGACGGGGAAATCCGCGGTACTCGGAATCGTCGAGTACTGCCTCGGTCGGCAGACGTTCACCCTTCCCGACGGCGTCATCACCAATACAACCGGCTGGTATGCGCTGCTTGTCCAGATCGGCCCTACCCGACTCGTCCTCGGCAGACCCGCCCCCAAGGGCGCCTCGACGAACAAGGCCATGCTCGTCATCGGCGATCACACGCTCACCCTGCCCACAGCCAGCCACCTGAACGTGAACGCGGACGCCACCGCTCTGCGAGCCGAACTCAGCGCCCGCATCGGCATCGAAGACTTCCGCTTCCAGCCACCGCCAGGAGCTGGACGCCACGCCTTCGATGTCTCCATCTCCCAGGCCGCGCTGCTGTGTCTGCAAAAACAGAACGAGATCGCCAACCAGACCCTGCTCTTCCACCGTCAGGGAGAACCCGGGATCGCCCAGGCGATCAAGGACACCCTGCCCTACTTCCTCGGAGCCGCAGGACCCGAGCAGGCAGCCCGACGCCACGAACTCGCCGAGATCAAAAAGGCGCAGCGCCGCATTAGCAAACTGATCGAGGAAGCCAGACGCCGAGTGGAGGGCGGTGAAGCCCACCGCATCGCGCTGGCCCGCATGGCGGCGGACGCAGGCATGATCGCCGAAATCCCCGAAGCGGTGTCCGCCGCAGCGCTCGACCAGTTGCTGCACCGAGCCCTCGAAGCAGTTCCTGATGTGCCCTCCTTGCCCGGCCAGGACAGCCGCCGCGATCGGCTTGCCGCCGAACGCCGTGAACTGCGCAGCCAGCTCCAGGAACTCACCAATGCCCGGGGCATTCTTGACACCTGGAACGAAGAGAGCACCGCGCTGACCGGGGAACTGCACACCCAGCTCAGCCGACTCAAGCCCATCGGACTGCTCGCAGCCGCCCACCCGGAGAACGCGGGATCTGACACGTGCCCCGTCTGCTCGCAACAACTCCCCTTTCCCGACCCTGACATCGGCGACCTCGAAAGCCTCACACGCCGACTGGACCGTGAACTGGACGACCTTGCCGCTCTCCAGCCGGCCCGCAACCGCCACCGCGAGGAACTCGACGGCCGCAGCAACGAGATCCAGGCAAGGCTGCGCAACAATGCCGCGACCCTCGACGCCATCAACACCAGCGACCGGCAACTCAGACAGGCACAGGACCAGCGCACCCGCCTCGCCCACATCCAGGGCCGGATTCTGCAAGAGCTGCAACGCACCACCCCCCTGGGCAAGGACGAACTGGCAGACCTCCACCGCAACGCCGACCGGCTCAATGAGCAGGCCGAGGCACTGCAGCTGATGGTGGACGCCGACGAGGTCGGCGCCGAGACAGAGAACCGCCTCAACGAAGTCGCCGACCTCATGACCACCTGGGCGAGAACCCTCGACCTCGAGCACGCGGATACGGCAGAGGAAGTCCGGATCAGCCCCAGCCTGCTCAACGTCGTCCTACGCACCCCGGATGGACGCCGCCCACTGACCCGCATCGGCAGCGCGAAGAACTGGATCGGCTACCACCTCGTCGCGCACCTGGCCCTGCACACCTACCTCAACCGGCACAACCGGCCGGTGCCGGGCTTCCTCATGCTGGACCAGCCCACGCAGGCGTTCTTCCCGGAAGAAGTGCACGATGCCGATACCGTCCTGGACGCCGACTGGGAGGCTGTCCGCGCGTACTTCTCACTGATCTCCCAGGCCGTCTCATTGAACGAAGGAGCACTCCAGGTAATCGTCTGCGATCACGTCAACCTCCGTGACGACTGGTTCCGCGAAGCCGTCGTGGAGAACTGGAGAGGCGGAACAGCCCTGATTCCCACGGATTGGATCACTGAGGCCTGACCAGAAGACGAGACGATGTCCTTCGCAGCGGTCCGAGCGCTCTACTCGAGGAAAGTGGGACTGCTCCGGTCGAAGAACGTGGGGTCCCGGAACTCGTGCAGTGCCTCGGCGATCTGGGCACCGAGGCCACGGTCGCCGAGAAGGCCCGCGATGTCGTGCCAGGGATGCTGGAACGCCCGCAGCGCAGCCTCGAAAGCCTGCGTGAAGCCGCTCCCATCCGCCAGCTCGCACGCCAGCAGGGCGCCGAAGACAACGGCCGCTCCTCCGGGGACCGGCCACAAATGCCCGACGACGGCCTGCCTGGGGGAAGCTACCGAACGGGCAAGACCATGATCGTCATAAGGGCCCTGGGCATTAGCGGCAGCGCTGTGACAGGTGTTGAGAACCAGCAGTCTCCGTACCGTCGCGGACGGCAGCGCAGCGGATGCCAGCTCCTGTAGCGTCACCTGCTCGTCTGAGGTGAGCAGCACAGCCGACTCGTCCGGGTCCAGCACCGGGTGATGGCCATGTGCCACCACCCACAGCACGTCGTAGGCGTCGCTCTCGTACGAGGACAGGAAGCCAGAACGCGTCACCTCCTCGCCCTCCACGACGTCACAGCGGATGCCAGCCCATGAGAACACCGTCTCCAGCACCTCGATCTCGGCCCGGGAGAAGGGGGCATCTCCGCACCACAACTGGACCGACTTCACCAGCCGGTCCGGCAGCGGCTGGCGCAGACTGACAGCCAAGGGCAACACAGGACCGCCCCCACGCGCCAGGAGCGCCTGCACAGGGATTAGGGCAGGCAGCAGCGCCACGAACGCCTCAGCGTCTTCGGCACGCGCGTACTGCGCCAGATCGTCCACATCGACGTACGCCAGCAGCGCAGCCTCCAGCTCGTCGACGTGCTCGAAAGACTTGCTGCCGGTAGCGGGTGTCACCAGCACCGCATCGCTGAGACCTGGTGTGACCAGGCTCCGCCCGAGGGCCGCGTTCATCGCAGCAGCCAACCGCACCAGCCCAGCGTCATCCTCCTCGGGAGGAGCGGTCTGCGGCCTATACCAAGCGCGGCTACCGCCGGCCGCGAGCACAACGCACCCTCCGGAACGCCGCTCATCGGACCTGGTGCCGTACCAGACCGACAGCCACTGCATCAGCCGCTCCTGATCACCTGCCTGCAGCAAAGCATGAACCAGCGGCTGGCACACGGACCACACCACGCCCCGGTCCCGAGACCGCTGCGCCACGTCCTGTTCCCGCTCGTTGAAAGCGACGACCTTCTGCAGCTGCGAGACGACGTCGTCGAAGGAGGAAGCCAGCTCAGGCACTTCCATCCGCGCCGCCGCGACCGTCTTCAAGGAGAGCACCGTAAGCGGGTCCAACCCGATGCGGTCAAGGGCCCACTGAGCGATCACCTCCGGCCTCTGATGGGTGATAGGAGGCTGTGCACCAGCCAGCAGCACAGCGATCGAGCCCGCCATGGTGTGCCCAGGACGCGTATACAGCATTCTTTCTAGTACGTGACCCAGCACCTTCGCGTCGTGATGCCGCCCTGCCCGCACCAGGTGATGCACCAGAGCCACCGCCGCTTCCACCACCGACGCAGGGCCATGGGCGAGCATGACCCCGCACAGGACGAGGACAGGCCGACACAGCTGCTGCGCCAGGTCCTGCGCCGAGTGAGCGGTGGTGTTCAGGTGGAACAAGATCGGGGCCAGCATGATCAAGGCGTGCCCTGCCAGCGGGCGCCACGTGCTACTGCGCAGCGCGCGGTCCACCGCGGCCAGGTCAACATCAGCGGTGGTGGCCCCCAGGGCGACAGGAGCACCCAACGCGCTGTGCAGCCACCGCCACATCTCCAATGGCTGCGCGTACTCATACCCCCGCCGCGCCGGGTACCACCCCACCAACATCGCCAGCACCACACAAGCCTGCTCTGGCACCGCGGGGTGCGCTGCCCTCAACCGCCAGGTATCGCTCAGCGCTGCGTGAGTGAACTGATCCAGCAGATGGGGTGCTTCCTCCAGCTGATCCTGCTGCTGGCGCAGCACCAGTGCCACGGCCAGAACCGTCTCCGGATCGCCGAGCCCACCGGTCACTTCCTTCCCAGTCGGCAGATGCGCGGCCACTGAAGGAAACAGCTCGTCCAGACGCATTGCTTACCCCCGTTGTCGACGGGTAGCGGCCGTCGGCAACTTCTGAACGGTCCCAGGCCTACCCACCGCATCATTTCACCCGGCAGCCACGGGCAGCCGGCAGGGCATACCTGTGCTGCACGGCCTTCCACCGACAAGCCCTCAACGTGAGACCGGCCGACCCGCCACGTCCCCACAGCCCTGGCTGGAGCGCACCGCCCTGCCCATAGCCGCGAAAGGTCAAGCCAACTGCAGTCAAGGTCAGCGTGACGCACCCCATTCATCCGCTGACGGCCCCGCCCGGCACTGTCACACCCACCCCATATCGTCCCAGCCATGATGCATACCGCGGCAATCGGCATCCGGCGCGCACTCCTCCGATGGGGAACAAACCCTGCCTGCCCAGACGGAGACCAGGCATGACCCTCTGCGACTTCGAAGGATGCACGCGCCCCGCACGCGCCAAATCGGGAGGGCTGTGCGCGGGTCACTACACCCAGCGCAACATGGGCCAACCCCTGCGCCCGCTGCGCCACGTTCGCAGGACCGCGCCAGCCAAGGCACCCTGCTCCTTCAGCTCCTGCGAAAACCCCAGTCGCTCCCTGGGACTGTGCGGTGGCCACTATGCCCAAGCCAGAGCCAGCAAACCCCTAATCCCGCTCAGAACCCGCCGCCCCAACGGGCCGGCACCCACAGGGTGCGAGGTACCCGACTGCACCCGGACCCACCACGCAAGCGGTCTGTGCCGTCCCCATCACAGAGAACACGCAGGCGGCGAAGAGCTTCACGCTCCTGCACCGGACAGCGTCAACTGCCGTTTCACGCCATGCGCGGGCAAGGTCGTGGCACGCGGGCTGTGCAACGGACACTACAACCAAGAAACGGCAGGGAAGCCACTCACAGAACTGCGCGAGCGCTCCCTCAGTAACCCCGCCGCCTGCACATATACCGGCTGTAGCAGGCCTTACCACGCGAAGCAACTGTGCGCCGCGCATTACACCCAACTGTGGCGCAACGAGCCTCTGCGGCCACTACTCCTGGACGACAGGCCCGCCGACCAACGCCCGGAGCACTGCACCTTCTCAGGATGCACACACCCCTGCAAGGGGCGAAGCGGACTGTGCAACGGGCACTACACCCAAGTTCAACGCGGGCAGTCCCTCCGCCCGCTGGGCACCTTCACCCCCACCGGCACCCGACGCGAGCTCTGCGCCTTCCCCGGATGCGACAAACCATCCAAGTCCAAGCAATGGTGCACCGGGCACTACACCCAGACTCTGCGAGGCCAGGAACTGCGCCCACTGCGCACGAAACAGGCCGAGAGCCCGTGCAGTTTCGAAACATGCCCCAGGCCCGCACGAACCGCTGGCCTGTGCGGATCCCACTACTCCCAGAGCAGGAGAGGGCCCCTGAAGCCCCTGCCGGCGAAAGCACCCAGCCCCTGCAGTTACGAGGAGTGCGGCCTTCCAGCGGAGGCCCGGGGCCTGTGCTCGGCGCACTACAGCCAAAACCGCCTGGGCCGCTCCCTGGCACCTCTGAAGAAGCCGGGTGGCCGCGACTGCTCCTTCCCCCGCTGCGACAAGTACGCCACCACCCGGGGCTGGTGCCCAGGCCACTACACCCAATACCGGCAAGGACGCGAACTGCGCCCCCTGCACATTCCCGGCCAGCCCTGCACGTTCGACGGGTGCGACAAGCTTCAGGACGCACGGGGATGGTGCAGAGCGCACTACACACAATCCCAGCGAGGCACCGAAATGAGGCCGGTGCAGCAACCCAAGACCGGCTGCGACTTCCCGGGCTGCGACAGACCGCACCTGGGTCAAGGCCTGTGCCGGGCCCACTACACGCAACGCCGCAAAGGACGCGTCTTGCACCCTGTCCGCAGCACCCGGGACCCCCGGTACCTAGCCGAACTTCGCGCCCAGGACACCAGCGAGTGCAGAGCCTGCACCAAGATCCTTCCGATCGAGACATTCAGGGTGCGCCGGGACGGTCTTCCCCAACCGTATTGCCCCTCCTGCGCCTCCTTGCGAAGCCAGTCGAAAAAGTTCAACGTCACCGTCGAATTCCTTGTCCGACTCGCCGAAAGGCAGGAGGAACTCTGCGGCATCTGCCGCACGAACAAAGGACAAGCGGCATGGCACCTCGACCACGACCACAGCTGCTGCCCCGGGGACACCAGATGCGGCACCTGCGTCCGTGGCCTGCTCTGTCACGCCTGCAACACCCGCGGTCTGGCTTGGTACGAGCAACTGCCCTCACACCTGCGAACCTTCCAGCTCCTCAACGACTACCTGGACAACCCGCCAGCGCACATCCTGCAGAGCACCGACGAGGCCCTGTGAGCGGCCCTGAGCCCGCAAGGCCGCCGAGCGCGGAAGTGGCTTCGGCCCCAACATGAGTCTCGGCAGGGGAGACGAGACCTGTGCGCGTCAGGCCGCACGCAGGCGGGGGCGTGAGCCAGCAGGCTCACGAAGGGAAGCGGCCGACGGCTTCAGGGCCTGCTTCGGAGTCGGAGCCGGACCTGAGCCCGCCCCAGTGGAATCGAAGGCTTTGCTGCGCCTCGGCGTTTTGGAATGCAAGGTATGAAGGGGGATCTCCTGGCGAAGCCGGTTGCCGCAACGGCCCTCGGTCGTCACTCGGCGTGGCCACACCACGAAACTGAACCGGAGGCGAGACTGGTTCACCTGGCCGCAGCCGATCAGCTGCCGCCGACGACTGGGCCCCAGGCGCCCTGCTTCACCTGGTGTGGGCTCAGACGGGCCCGCTGGAGGCGCCGTTGGCCAGGTCGATCTGAGTGGCGGCGATGGTGCGACGCGACCAGTTGCTGGGAACGGGGAGCCCTGCGTTGACCACGACGACAGCCACCAGTGAGGGCGCCGGAGCATCAGGAGCACCGTGGAGTTCCGGTCGCATGAGCCACAGGTAGTTCTCCTGCATGCCGACCGGTTGCGTCTTGCGGGTGCTGTCCAGGACCAGCAGGATGGACAGCTGCTGCTGGACGGCGGAGGCGTACTGGGTGGGCTGGCCCAGATACCGGCGGGAGCGGTCGATGTCGAAGTGCTTGCTGCGTTCGACTTTGAGTTCACAGGTCACGCCGTCGTGCACGACGTCGGTGATGCCGAGCCCCTGCCGGGTGGCGCGGGCCACCCGGCCGCCGAGGAGCGGATCCTGTTGGAGGCGCTGCTCGACCTCGTCGTGGAAGCGGGCCTCGGTCACATACCTGCCGCGGCGGAAAAGCTGGTCGTAGGTGAGTTCGGCGGCCACGGCGGTGACGGCGGCCAAGAGGCGCCCGAATGCCTGCAGGGTTTCCTCGTCCTCGGTGAACTCCCGGACCCTCTCGTGCAGGGTGAGCAGGCGGAAATCCATCTGGGGGAGCGAGGTCAGCGCGTCGCGGGTGGAGTCGAAGGGGCGCAGACGCAGCTCCGGGTAGCCGGCCAGGTCCGCGGCACACACCCTGCCCTCCTGCGACCAGAAGCGTGCCACCACCCGGACCGCCTGAGGCGGCTGCCCTGCTCCGAGGGCGAATCTCACGACCAGTGTGCCTTCACCGCCAACCGAAACGCCGTCCTCGCCTTCCTCCGCGCGGCCGCCGGCGGGGGACGCAGGACGGGACAAGGAGAAGGACGGCACGACCAGTTCGTCAGGGCTCAACACCGACAGCAGCTCGACCTCCAGACGGTCGGCCCAGTCCGGCCAGGCATCCATGCGGAACTCGACGCGCAGCGTGTAAGCCCGCGCGGGATGGACGACCTGGCCGTGGGTGACACGGCGCTCGTCGAGCCACAGCAGACAGACCAGCACCAAATCCTCCTCGGCCGCCGCGTCAGCGGACGGCACCGGGACACCGCCCCGCGCAGTGACGCCGCGGGCGGCCCGCAGCGGCACCGGCACATCGGCCAGCAGCCCGGCCAGCCGGTCGCCCCGCACGCCCCCCGCCAGGACCTGCTCGAGCCAGACAGCGAGCGCACCGTGCAGCGGGTCACTGCCCTCGAGCTCCTCCCGCAGCTCCTCGGCACGGACCCGGGCAGCCTGGGCATGTGCCCGCTCCTGGTCCGCGTCCGCCCGGCGCAACGCCTCGTGAGCCCGCATCAGATACGCCGCTACACGCAGAGATCCCGCCCACACCCGCAGGAACCCGGCCGTGGCGGTGGATGGCAGATGGTCCTGCTCCACGCGGCAGGCGATGTCCTCCAGGCGTGCCGATGCCGCCGCGACCCTGCGGGCAGCGGGATCCGTCCCACCCGGAGCAGCGATCACGCCGGCCGTTTCACCGCGCAGCGCCAGACGCGCATGGACCGCCAGGTCACGCTGAGCAACAAAGACGTCTTCCAGGTCGCCCTGATGTTCCGGAAGAGGCCACACGGGCGTGTGCCCGGACCGGTGTGCCGGATCGGCCTGGGACAGGGCGTGATCGAGCACGGGCCGCAGCAGGTCCCGGTGACCGTCATAGGCGGGCACAGGGGGCAGCAGCTCGTTCACGTGGCACGCCAGGGCATGTGCCTGCGACCAGCGCCCGAACCGCTGGAGGACCTCCACCAGCACCACGGCATCCCACAGCCCGTCGGCAGAGACCAGTTCCTGGAACTTGCTGAAGGGCACATGCACCCCTCCGCCGGCCGTGTCCATCAGCAGGACATAGCGCAAATCGTCATGATTGTTGAACGGGTCGTTGAGGTCGGGGTCGCTCAACGCAGCCATCCGCACGGCGGCCATCGCCTCGCTGCACGCCGTGGTGCTGCTCCACCCGGCACGGTCCGCCAGCCGCTCGGAGCGGTGCGCGGACAGCGCTTGAGCCTTGCCGAGAATCCACAGCTCGACCTGCGGAACCTGCGCCGCGTCCCACCGCGTGCGTTCGTAGAAGATCACGTCGAGCGCCAGGGCCACCAGGTCCTGCCGTTCCGCGTCATCCTGGTAGGCGGTAGCAACGCTCGCTGCCAGATTGATCAGGGACCACATGTGCTGGTCGTGCAGCAGACGGCGGCCGTGGGTCAGCATGGCCCGTACGACGGCCACATAGGGGTCCTGCATCAGGACGGGCCCGCAGTCGGCCAGACTGCCGGGCAGCTGATGCCGCTGTGCGAGCCCGGCCCAGCCCTCCACGGCTGCTGCCCGCAGCAGCGTGTCCTCGCCGAGCAGGCGCCGGTACAGCAGCGGCAGCGTCCGCGCCACGACACCGGGCCGCTCTGCGTACCTGCCGGCAATCCGGCAGGCGAGTTCCAGGCAGTCACGGCGGATCCACCGCACCTGCTCCGGTGTCCGCTGTCCGGCCTGCACATACTGATCCGTGGCGGCGTCCGCAGCCAGAACCGCATCCAGGACGTGCACCGGAGCCTGTCCCGCGCAGCGTGCCAGGGCACTGCGCACCTCCCGAAGTACGGCCTGCACCCGGTGTTCCCGGCTGAGATGCTCCAGCACCGGGGGAACACCCGTCGCGGAGGAGGGGTGCACCAGCGCGCTGTGCGGCGTGGGCGGGGTCCGCAGCAGGAGCATGTGGCCCAGCAACGTCTCCGCGTGGACCGCCATGACCTCAGGGAACTGTTTCGCCAGATCGTCCACCAGTGTGGCCACCTCGAATCCCGCCTCCTGCCCCCACCGGCCGTCCAGGAGACCGACGGCCGCCTGGCACAGCATCGGGGCAACGGCCTCCCGCACCTCGGGGGCCACCTGCCGGCGCAGGAACCGGTCGTCCTGGCTGAGCAGCCGCCGCAGGTGATCGAGACACTTCACCAACCGCTCGGCGTGTTCGGCGCAACGAGGGGTCACGCGGGCAAGATCCGCGAAGACCACCTCGAACTCGCCCAGCATGGCCTCAGCCACCGCCGCAGCGACCTCCATGGAAGGCACAAGATCGAAATGGTCCGCGTCCGGCTGCGCCAGGGCCTCGCGCAACGACCCGGACATGTCCTGCCACCTGCAACGCCCGCCTGCCAGCAACAGGCGTGCCGCAACAGCCCCTTGATGGCGCCGTACCTCCGCCTCCCGCACCGGCTGCACCGCGGCTCCGGTGGTACGCCCGGCACTGCCCGCGGGAAGAACCAGCGCGGGCCGCCCGGGTACGGAAGCGGTCAACAGTTCGGCCACCAGGTCCAAGGCCAACGGCAGACGCGCGTCGGCTACCGCGATGAGACCGGCCGGATCGGCTGACCGCGGGCTCTGCCGACGCCCTGACCGCGTGTACACGGGCCCGGCCACCAGACGCACACACGACATGATCACTTCACGGGTGATGTCCTGGGGCCCGTAGGAGCGGGGGAAGTCGACCAGGCAGGCGGCAGCCTCGGACGAGGGCCGCACGCGCAGAACCTCGCAGGCCAGCGCAGCCACCTGGTCCGCCCGGGTGACACCAGCCCGCACCAGGGAACGCAACGGCGTCAGCAGCCTGTCCTCATGCTGTTCACGCACCAGCGGGAACAGCTGCCCGACCAGATCGCCGGAGAACAGATCGGGGGCCCGGCGGGCTGCAACGGCCAGCCGCCGGTGTGCAGCGGCAACCCGTTCATCCGGACTGTGACCGGGGGAGTCAACGATGTTGAGGTCCTCACGCAGCTGGTGCGTTCCGGCATCGTTCGCCGCCAGCAGCGCCGTCCGAGCGGCACGCCGCCGCCGTGCCTGCAGCGCCGCCGCCTCCTGCAGCGCCTTGTGCTGCTGATGCTGCTGTTCGGCGGTGGCATCCGAGGCGTCCACGACGGTGAGCAGATTGGGCATCCGGCCCGTCGGCGCACGTGAGGGGCAGTCACGGCAGTGCTCGCGCACGTAGTCTCCGGCGATCAGCTCCAGGTTGCTGGCCATGCTGCCGTGGCCGCCGACCTCGCAGTAGATCTCCCGCATGTCGATGGGCAGCCCGCTCTCCGCTTCCGCCAGGCCGTGGCCGCCGGAGTAGCGGAACTGCATCCGGGTGCAGTGGTGATGGGCCAGCTCGATGATCCCGCGGTTGCGGTGCCCCGTCTCCAGCGCCCGCTCCCACTGATGCTCGTTCACCCGAACCCCGTTCTCGCTCGCAGCCCGCCGCCGCTTTCCGGCTCAGGGGAATGGACCTGACCACCGTGCGGGCCACAGCCCGCGGGCCGCCGTACCCGCCACCGAAGCCAGGCCTCACGCCGTGAACGTACCGTCAGGCACTGACAATCAGCCCGGCCCGGCACCCGCTGCCCCTCCGCAACAGGGCATCACCCGGACGCAGTCGGCGTCTTCAGGCACGGGGCGGCCAAGGTGCCGCAGACGCCGCCGACCGGACCCGCCCCTGGGAGATGTGGAAGCAGACAGACATCAGCCGGCCGGCCGATCAACGGATGATCTTGTGGAAGAAATACACCGCGGCCGCGAAGGCACCCCCGGCGGCGAGGACACCTGCGGCGAGGGTGCCGTCGTTGAGGCGGGTCAGCGCACCCGCCCCGACGGCGGCCAGCACGCCGAGCAGGAGGACGAAAGCGGTGCGTTGGTCGAGAAGGGGATCGTGGTCGTTCACAGCAGCTCCGTAAGAAAGCCCGACACCACCGGCCGGGTTCGCTGATGCTGTAGCGAACGGGCCCCGCGCCCCCCTCGGGTGACCCATGTCACGCAAGGGATGCGCGGGGGAGCCGAGGGGAAAAGCGCGGCTCGGCCCTATGAGGTGGGGGTGAGGCAAACCCAGTCAACCGACGATCCGGCCGCGGCACAAAGGAGTGCACATGTCTGACGATGCGGCGGGCACTCCCCACCATTTCGGCCTGTCCCTGCACGGCGGAGCGGAACTGCTCACGCTCGAAGGCGACCTCGACCGTCTCGAACAGCTCATGGCCCCGGGTGCCCCCGGCGAGAGCGGACTCGAGCGGGCCGACCGCCGTGCCAGGGATGCCGAGCTGGTCCGGATCCTGCACGGGCAGGGTTTCGAGGGGCCGATGTTCGAGAAATTCGCCGGCCGGCTGATGGAGTACGCCTGGCCTGTCCTGCTCAACTGGACCCAGACCGGGGAGATCTTCCGCCAGGCCCGTGACAACGGGTGTCCGGTCCCCGCTGCCCTGATCGTCCCCGACTGGCCCTGGGAGGACCGCTACGGGGTGGTGACCGACTCCGTCCTGGACGGTCTGGAGACCTTCCGTGCCAACGCACTGGTCCGCGGAAGATGGAGCCCCGTAAAAGGGGCGGCACTGACGACCTACTACGTGCGCGCCTGCATCTTCGCCTTCCGCCGGGTCTACGTGGCCTGGAGCAAGCAGCACACCAGGGACCGGGCTGCGCAGACCTGTACCGGGCTCGAGGACGACCCCGTCCTCGCCCTTCCCGACCAGCGTGCCGCGGATCCCTGCCACACCGCCGTCGTCAACGACACGATCGACCGCATCCTGCCGCTGCTGACCACGCCCGAACTCCGCGTGGCCGTGGCCTGGCGCGGAGCGGGATGCACGCAGGAGGACGCTGCCAAACTCGCCGACCTGAGCGTGAAGCAGCTGGAAGGCCGCCTTGCCCGCGTACGCACCAAGATCCGCGAGCAGTACAGCGAGGGAGGCACGCGATGACAACCCAGACAGGAGGGGCCATGGATGCCAACCAGGTGGCCATCAGCCACGACGCCTTCGACGCCCTGCTGGACGCCTCCAGCCTGGGGGCCCCGCGGGTGCAGGCGCTGCGCCGACTTACACCTTCCGCTGTGCAGGAACACCTCGCTTCCCGCCTTGCCCGCCAGGACGCCGCTGACCCCGGTCGCATCGAGCGCGTCGAACCTCCGGCCGAGCTGGACGTGGATCAAGTACAACCCCCGACGCAGCGTCACGAGCAGGAACAGGACCTGGACCACGAGCGACAGGATGATGGCAGCAGGTCACACAATTCAGAGCAACTGAACAGCTTTACCGTAAGCTTCGTGACCAGAATCATCACGCCCATTTTCTTCCTGAACAATTCCCCTTCAGGATGGCCTGACGACTCAGCAGAACACTTCGCCGAAGCGGCAGAAAGGATTTATGAAAATGTAATTCAGGAACATTCCGTGCATGACGCAGGAAAAGCTGTTCCCGTTCCTGGGAATCCTGGCAACGTGAGGTTCCACAGGAAATACACATTCTACCCGAGCAGTGGATTCGACGGTACGGACGAGCTGGGCGCAGGACTGGAGGCAGTCCGGTATTCGCATTCCGGAAACCTCTACAGCGACCTTCTCGACACCCTGTCCCGCATCGGTGCAGGAAACCGCGCACGAACCGACCACCAACGAGGCGGCGGCAGGGACGCCCGGGGCCGGCGCGATGGCACCAACCTTCTCGCCCCTGGGGCATCCGGTCTCCTGATGCGGGCGAGCGGCGCCGACCTCACTCCGTGGCAGAGCGAGCACCTCGACGCCAGCCAGGTGCTGTACGTGGTGGCTGCGCCCCGGGCGCGGCCGCGGGGGCAGGAGACCTGGCGGCCTGCTGCTGCACGGGAATACCTTGCTGCTGTTGCGCTCACCTGCGAACTCCGTCGCATTCTCGCCGGGCAGGGGAGCGGCGGATGGAACGCAAGACGCTCCTGGCTCGACCGCCTGGACTCCCACCAGGAGCCGGGGGCGGCGGCCCACCCGATGCAGGGCACCGGGTGGGAACACCTCGTGCTCCGACTCGTGCTGCAGCCGCCCCTCGGATGGCGCGACCGCTTGGCTGCGGCGACGTGCCGGGACGCCGTGCGCTCAGCATTTATTGACGAACATCAGATGCTGAAAGAAAGAATTCTGGCAGTCACCCGCAACGCTCTCCTCGAGGAACTTTACTGCCCTGCCGACAAGCATCACGGATGGAACGGAGAGACTTCCCCGGCACGTTTCCAAACCGACTGCCATGTCCCCCTGTCGAATCAGGAACTATCTACATTCACCTGCAAGGGAAAACCTCCACGGCTCGATTCGGATGAAACATTCACAGAGCTGGTGGCGGCAGCACAGAAGCTGCTGAACCTTTTCCAGGGTGACAGTTCAACTCTGGTGCTCCCAGCAAACAAAGAAAGCATCGAGGGTCTGCAGGAAAAAGCAACCGTACAAGCAGCCGTCAGACGACTCTCAGCGACAGGGAAATCCCGCCAATAAAGGGGGAAATCGCCACGACCTCCGAGTGCTTCCCGGAAGGAGAACTCCGTGGACCGAAACCCACGCGCAGCCGCGGGAGGAATTACTACTCCCAGGTCAGAAGAAGACCCCACTTACCCCGAAAGCCGGGTGAACAGAAAAGGTGGGCCTGTCACACACGTTGCGCCGAATGCGACCGACGCGTAAAGGCCCGTCAGCCCGCATAGGCGTCGTCGATGGCGGCTGCGTTGATCAGGGCCACCCGCAATGCGTCACGCTCGGGGTTGTTGTTGTCAGGGGCCTGGGAGTAGAGGGCGGCCGCGTAATGGACGGTCCTGGTGCGCCGGTAGCCGTCGACGGGTCCGTGGTCGAGAGCGGCGGCAGCGATGAGCTGGGCGGTAGGGGAGCGCGGTGTGCGGGCGGCGCGTGCGGCGATGCGGTCGGTGTCGTGCAGGCTGGGCTGCTGGGCGAGGGTAGCGGCAGTGAGCTCCAGCCAGGTGTCCTCATCGAGAGCATCGGCAAAGGCGAAGTGCCCCGCCCCGCGCAGCGCGGACCCGGGCAGAGTGGCGTCCAGAGCGGCCCGCCACAGGACAGCGGCCCGCCCGGCCACCTCACCGCTCCCGGCACGAGCGGTGTAGGTGGCCAGCCGGGACAGCATGGTGGAGACGCCCTCGTCCCCGCCGGGACAGCCGGCGAGCCCGGCAATGAACTCCCCAGCAGAGCCCAGGGGCTCGGCTTCGTCCAGCAGAGCATGCAAGGCCCGGTCGATGGGGCCTTCCGCATCAGACGCACACATGGCGCACCACAGGCCGGTCCGGTCCAGGCGGGCCAGCAACGATGAGTCGGGCCTGCCGTGGGCGAGCCAGACCCGCGCGGGGCGCCACACCGCATCCAGAGACAGGAGCGACCCGGTGTGGGCGGCCGTCCACACCGGGTCGCACACGTGCAGCTGAGTGAGACAGAACCCGATGACGGCGAGGGCCTGGTCGTCCGGCTCAGCACCCAGCAGCCCTTCCAGGGTGGCTGTCAGCTCCTCGGGCAGGCCCTGACCGCTGCGCACCGTCTCCCGCAGCCCCCACGCGATCAGCGACAGCAGGGCACTGCCGCCTGGCACCACCGTGGCCGCCGCCAGCGGCATGGAAGTACCCAGACGCGGTGTGCTCCAGCCCGAAACCAGGCCGTGCAGCCACACCACGGCATCCGCTTCCGCGGCTCCC
Source organism: Streptomyces sp. ADI96-02 (assembly GCF_003846185.1). Taxonomy (GTDB): domain Bacteria; phylum Actinomycetota; class Actinomycetes; order Streptomycetales; family Streptomycetaceae; genus Streptomyces. Next base: position 2,943 of record NZ_ML123035.1, on the reverse strand, counting down.
ATGGACTCACCACGATCCCAGGTACGGTGCAGGAGGTTGCATATGACCAGCTGGAGCCGGACGGCTCCCGGAGCGCCGGCGTCCTGCGGACGCACGGCAAAAGCTGCCTCGGCGAGGGAACCCAGCATTCCTGGAGCCAGCAAGCCGCTGGCAGAGGCGTGGTGCAGGGCATTGAAGTAGGCGGCTTGCAGAGCCGGGCGCGCGGCGGCCGCCGCGATCGCACCCGGCCCGCCAGCCCATTCCTGAGGGTCCTGGGCGACGAGCTCGCCCAGGAGGGCGGCGCGATCACCATCACCATCGTCGTCATCGACAGGCGCAGCGGCGAGCGCAACAACAGCAGTGACCATTCCGGCGTCCTGGGCCTGGCTCGCGAAGGTCTCCAACTGAAGCCCTCCGTAGGCTTCCACCCAGGTGCTGATCTTCACCACGGGCTCGGGCCGCCCAGGGGGCGGCCCGTACTTCTCCTCCAACAGAGCAAGCAGCGGCTGCCACGGCGCACGCACTGCCTCGGGCAGCACCACCGACAGTCCTCGAACGATCCGCCACTGATCAGGCACCGGCCCCGGGAAAGCCCCGGCCCACGCACTCATCTCCTCCGCGCCCGGCGGCGCACCCAGACCTTCCCCGAGCGCTGCCTCCATCTGCGCCCGCAGCGGCTGCGGACACCGGGTGCCAAGGAGCGCCAGGAAATCGGCCAGGTCCGCACTCGGCCACGACCCGCCGCCTATGTACCGGGCGACCTCGACTGCGGCCTGCCACCACGCGGCCGCAGCCTGCGTATCCAGACTGTCGTGGGCCCAGCACTCACTCAGGTGCACAGCCACCAGCCGTGACCGGTGCGCGGTGGCGGGCAGCTTCGCGTGCACTGCTCGCAGCCGCTGCACGAGCGACACACCCAACTGCGCCTCAGCCAGGCAGAGATCGAGCACGGCACGCATCAGCGTCACCACCATGTGCTGCGGCGGGTCCTCCAACGTGACCTTTGCGAGTTCGTTGACGAGCTCGGCCTGCAGACTCGTGGCCTCGTCATCCAGATGGTCGGCCAGAACACCGGCGAGCGCGAAGCGGATGATCCCGCCGAGCCGGTCCTGACCGGTGCGCAGCCGACCATCGGGGTGAGCGGTGGCGACCAGAGCCCCCAGCAGTTGCTCGCTCTCCCATGACTCGTGTGTGGTGAACGAACGGGTCCGCAAAATGCTTTCCGCAACGATGACCCACGCTCCGGTGCGCTCGGAGACAGGGATGTCTCTGGCCCACAACGCGGCGCGGAGCAGGACGAACCTCTCGGAATGGGCTCGCACGAGCGTAGTCATCAGCCCGCACGCGGCTATGCCCGTCTCACTCACCAGAGCGACCGTCTGCGACAGCGCACCAGGCCCCTGCGCACGGATCGCATCCAGGTTCTCCGCTACCCAGCCACAGACTCGTTCCGGCTCATCGGCCAGTACCCGTCGCAGGTACGGTGCAGCCGGCCAGCGGCGTTCCTCGGGAAGAAGCCGGGAGAGCGACAACAACCCGAGCCAGTGCCCGCTCACGGCCGCCCGGAAGAAGTACGCCCCTGCCCGCGGATCAGTCATCCGCGCGATCTCATCCGCGTCCTCCTGCACTGGGGCATCCAGTCGGGCAAGCTCCCGCAATCGGTCGGCCCGCTCAGGCAAACCGAGGAACAGCTGCTCCATGGCGGCAGTGACGCCGTCGAACTGGCGGCGCGCCTCGTCCGCCCCGCTCCTGGAACCGTGCAGCACGCTGGAGGCGGCACTGTAGAAAGCGCTCCAGCTGCGGGCTGCTTCCGTCTCAGCGAGCCCCATCTCCTGGCGGGTCTGCTCAAGCACCAAGCGCCCGATCTGCCGTGTACGAAACCCTCCACGATCGGCCCGCTCGGCGTGCAACTGGGCGACCGCATCCACAAGGACGTCGAGATCCCCATCCCCCACATCACCTTGCTGCCACGAAGCGGCCACGGCCACGGCCGCCTCGGTGACAGCCCGGGTAGCGCTAAGAAGCCCAGGGAAGTCCATGCCCGCGATCTTCCCCACACTGTCCATCGCCCCACGCAAGCACGACTGCGCCACTTCGTAAGGAGCCTGGAACACAGCAGGCCCGTTCAGGACGTGAGCCGCGTCCAACAACAGGCTCAGCGCCCGCCGCCCGTCAGCACCCTGGGCCTGAAGGGCAGAAGCGAGCTCCGAACGCACTGAACACCCAGCCGGCACCGGCTCGGCCTGCCCGCTGACAGGAAGAGGACTGGACATCGGCCCACCGTAGCTGCCTATGCGGCCCCACAACCCAGGGCCCTGCACCCGCAAACACGACGCCCAGACCCAGCCTGCAGCCCACTCAAAAGACACGGCCCACCTGGCGACTACGCCAGCCACACCAAGGCTCAAGGGGCAAAGCCACCGCACCGCATAGAAGGCACAACAGCCGCGTCAGCGGCCCCAGCAAAGAACCGCCAACGCCCATAACAGCAGGCCCACAAGTACCCACTCCACCACAACACCGCCCACCCCCACCCATAAACACAACAAAACCATTGAAACAACTCAAAACATCCCACGCCAAAACGCCGCCAGGCGCACCCCTTCAAACACCGGAACGCCACCAACCCACACCACCGACTCACAAAAGGCCGCGCCAGCGGCTAAACAAAACACAGAAAACAATTTGCCGCCAGGCAAAAACACAACCCACAAACCCCACCCACACACCAGAATTCGCCGTCAGGCAAATTCGCACCCCAAACAGGGACGCGCCAGCGGCCCAACATAAACAACAAAGAAATCACTCCCACATCAGAATTCGCCGTCAGGCGAATTCACATCCCAAACAAGGGACGCGTCAGCGGCCCCGGCATAAACCACAAAGAATTCGCCGTCAGGCGAATTCCGGGGGCAGGAATTCCGTCAGGAATTCCCTCTAGGGGCTTTATGCCCCTCCGCCCCC
>NZ_ML123034.1:6887510-6907715 GCF_003846185.1 Streptomyces sp. ADI96-02 | reverse complement strand
GGGAATCTACGACGGCGAGCGAGCCGTGGGCGCGGCGGCCCTGGTCGTCGCCCAGCATCCTGACGGCGATCCGGCGTGTTCGAACTATGGCCCATCAGAGCCGCTACCGTAGTTGGCTGCAGACCTTCGGATGCTCGCCGTCGACGCCCTGGACCAAGTGATCTCCAACCGGTCTGAACTCGCCGAGCTGTGGGCCGAAGCTGCGAACTGGTCGAAGTGGCGCCAGGACATCACCCGCCTCCGCAACGTCCTTGACCCTCCGATCCCGCCACAACGGGAAGCCCTGTTCCAGGTCTGATCGGTGACCAACAGTCACGGATTACAGAAGTTGAGCCAGAGCGTGAGTTCCGACGGCAGTTGGTGATCAACGCATCCCGGAATGTTGACGCGAAATGACGGCACTGCCGGTCGCTGCCCGCACCGTCGCCTATTCGCTGTGCCGAGACCAGAGAGATGTCCTTAGGGTGCGTGCGTGGCAGACGAGACCGAGCGGTTCGTTCGGGCGGCGATTACTGCAGAGATGCGGCTTCTCGACCCCGACGTGCGTGCTTCGCCAGCTCTGGTCTCGGAGCTTCTGGACCCGAAGTTCACCGAGATCGGAGCGTCGGGACGACACTGGGACGCAGCGTCGATTCTCACGGTGACGAGTACTGGTTCGGTGGTCCCGGAGTCCCCGGTGGTGGTCAGCGAGATGGCAGGGGTTGTACTCACTCCCGGCGTTGTTCATCTGACGTACTTCGCCGACAACAGCAGACGTCGTGCGTGGCGGAGCTCTTTGTGGCATCTGACGGAAACGGGCTGGCGGATGTACTTCCACCAGGGGACTTTGGCGAGTTGAGCGATTGGGCCCGTCACCTGTCAGGACGGCGGGCTGCTTGCGGTGGTTTCACAAGGTCACGGCCGGAACCCGCACCGGTCTGGAGGTGGCGTGCGCTGTAACGGAAGGCTGTCCGTCGCGTCCGGTAGGTTGCGACGTGCACCGACTTCCCTGTCGAGGAGGCCCGATTTGAACACATTGGCAGCGGACGAGATCCCGCATCAACTGGCGATGTCGTACGCTACGAGCTTCGGCGAGGAGGGAAGGGCCTGGCTGACCGGGCTGTTCGCTCTCGTGGCGGACATGCTGGAACGGTGGGATCTGGAGCGGGACGGTGCTGCGAGAGCCGGGGAAGCTTCTCTGGTGCTGCCGGTGCGACTCCCCGACGGCATACCCGCGGTCCTCAGGCTCCAGATGCCCAGGCAGGAGACCGCCGCCGCGCTGATCGGCCTGCGAACATGGGCCGGCGAGGGGATGGTGCGGCTACTCGATCACGACCCAGGGAGCGGCAGCATGCTCCTGGAGCGCCTGGACGGAGCTCGCACGCTGGCCTCGATCGTCGACGACGACGTGGCGATGAGCATCCTCGCCGAGCTTCAGGCGCGGCTGGTCGCCGTCCCCGCCCCGCGGGGCTTACGCGGTCTGGGCGACATCGCCTCCGAGATGCTGGAGCAGGTCCCCCGGGCGGTCACGCATCTGGTCGACCGGGCCGACCGGCGACTCCTGCGCAGCTGGGCATCGGCGGTGGCCGAACTGGCCGGTGAACCCGGAGACCGGATACTGCACTGGGATCTGCACTACGGCAACGTTCTCGCCGCACAGCGCGAGCCGTGGATCGCCATCGATCCCGAACCACTCGCCGGCGACCCGGGATTCGATCTGTGGCCCGCCCTGGACAGCAGGTGGGACGACGTCGTCGCGAAGGGCGACGCCCAGCGCATCGTGCGGCGCCGCTTCGACCTGCTCACCGATGTCCTCGGCCTGGACCGCGCACGCGCGACCGGCTGGACGCTGGGGCGGCTGCTGCAGAACTCACTCTGGGACATCGACGACGGCGAGACCCGGATCGCCCCGCCCTCCGTCACGATCGCCGAAGCGCTCCTCCGCCGGTGAGCTCCGACCAAGGGAGCGCTGGTGACAACAAGCCTGCATAGGCGGCAACTATCGTGCTTCGGCTCAACAGGCGGCGCTCACAGCGCCGCGCGCAGTGTGGGCTCAGAAGTCGAGGTCGAGGTAGTCGATGTCGTTGATGGCGACGTCCGAGAGGCCCTGGGCGCGGCTTCCGCCGTCCTGCAAGTACTGGTCGCTGAAGCCTTCCGCGATGATCGCGCGCAGGTGCCCGTCAGCCACTCCGGTGTCCCGGGCGTCGAACAGGCCGCGGGCGTAGGCAGGTGGCCGGCGAGGCGGCGGAAGCGGCCGTCGTCGGTCGTTCCGGGTGCGGCGGTGTATCCGAAGCGGGCCCGGGTCTCCACGGTGATGCCGCCGGTGACTACGGCCTGTCGCTGTCGGCGCTTGCGTACCAGGGGCAGCTCCGGGACCGTCCGGGCGGGGCAGTCGAGCACGATGCCGCCCGTGCCGTACGCGGTCACGTCACCGTCCAGTACCGCGAGCGGACCGTGCGGGAAGCGCGCGTCGAGCGCGGGTTTCGCGGCCTTCTTCGCCGCCGGGCAGCGCGAGGACGCCGCCGGGCAGGCGGCCGGGGGTTTCGGTGCGACCTGGGCGGCAGATGCCTCCACCGGAGCGGCGCTCTCCGCTTCGGTGGCCTCGGGCGCGGCCGGGCTGGTGCACGTCCCCGGGACCGGGGCCGGCTGCGGCGTGGCCGTAGAGGCGGTGCTGGGCGCGGGGTACTTCGCCGTCCAGCCGTTCAGCAGCCGCTGGTACGCCTCCAGGCGCGGTGACTTCGGCTCGGAACGGCCGTTCTCGTAGTTCTTCACCGACTGTACGGTCGACTTCAGGGCCTGCGCGAGGCGGGCCTGGGTGATACCGGCGGCCTCGCGCAACCGGGCGCGCTCCGCGAGGGACGGGAGCTGAGGCTCCTCCTCCAGCAGTGCGGCGACGTTCGCGAACAGCCCTTCCTCGGACGCCATGGGCGGGTCTCCTTTCACACTCGCCCTAGCATCGTTTACCCCAGTTTTTAACCCCTTTTAACCCATTTGACTACTTGATGGCGCTGGACTGGATCGAGACGGGCTGCGGCGATTGCGGGAAGTCAGCAGAAGGGGTGGAGAACCGAGAAACAAGCAACCGCGTCAACAACGCCGCGCGCACGCTTTCGGCGGTCACCACGTCGCTCCCCGTGCTGCGTCAGGATGTCGCGGACGTGGCGCGCGTGGTCCGCGAACTGCGCGACACGATGTGCGAGCTGTTCGCACGCCTGCCTGACCCTTCCGCCGCCGTCGACATTCCCCCCGTCCCGGAGCAGGCACCAGCGGTCGAGCAGCCGGAGCACGAACAGGACAGGTGCTCCGGGCCCGGCTTTCCGCAGCAGCTGGACACCGACGCGGCGACGGCCGCACCCGAGGGCGAGGACGGTGACGCCGACCGGACGAGGGACGGCGACCTCATCCAGGTCGACGCCGCGCACCGGCAGGCCGCAACCGAGACCGTCGCCAACGCCCTCGCGGACGAAGAAGGCGACTCCGCCCACAGCGGCCTCTCCGCGCCCCCAGAGCGTCCTCGCCGAGCACAGCATCGTGCTCGGCAGGGCGGGCGACCGTCGGCACCGTGCACCTGGTCTGCCACCGCGACCTGTGGGACTTCATCCAGGAACGCGCCGCCGACGTCCCCTCACTTCCGGGCCCCGGCCACACCCGCCGAGGAAAGCCACGATCGGCTGCGGATCGCCTTGTCCGGCCGTTCCGTCGTCGGCGTGCTGATCGCGATGAAGGGCATCCGACCCGAAGTCGCGGAACACGGAAAGGACGACGGCACCTGGGTCCTCTCCGGCGCCGTGTACAAGCGGCTGGTGCACGATCTCACCACCACCAGCCGCCACGGCACCGAACCCCCTGAACGTCATTTTCGACGACGGCACCGACGACGATCCCTCACATCAGTGACTCGCTGAGAAAACCTCACTGTCCAGGCGGCCTTGCGGTCAAGGCACTACAGACGGGTGTTCAACTCGTCCTGAGCGAAGGGGGCCATCTGGTCGCTCGGAGAGTTCAGCGCAGCAGTAATGGTCGCTGTGCCAGGGGCGAAGGGTGTGGAGGTCCCGCTGGTGACGTCGATCTCGGTGGTCTGGAGTGTGCCGTCGCAGGCGGGGTCGGACAGGGTGCTGGACAATGCTCCGGACAACTGGGTCGTGAAGGTGAACAGCTGCGTGTCGGCCGGGAGGCTGGAAGGGCAGGAGTACGAGATGTCGATGGTGACGGTGGCGCCGTTCAGGGTCGCGTCGGTGATCATGATGGACGAGGTTCCCGGAGTACCGGTGCCGGGGGGCGTCGTCGTCGGGTTGGTCACCGTGATCGGGCCCGTCTTGATGGCGTTCGCCGTCGCGGATCCCGAGCCCTTGGAGACGGCGATGGCCGTGGGGCCGGAGTCGCCGCCTCCATGCTGGGTGGCCGTGGCGGGCGTGGCGGAGAAAGCGACACCGGCGGCGGCCAGCGACAGGGCCACGAGTGAGGTACCGATACGCACGAGGTTTCCTTTCCGAAGGTGGGCCAGGTCCTGAACGCCGGCCCATACAGGCATGGATATCGCAGCGATCCCTCGAACCCCGGCATGTCAGCGCGTGGGCCTCTCACACATCCCAAGTTGGTCCGAATGCCTCCAACGCAACCACCGCCGAAGCCCTTCAACGCCGCGCCACGGCAGCCCGGGCGACAGCGCGCGTACGGATGGGTATGAGGTTCCTTTCCGATAAGCGGGTTGGCTCCTGAACGACCTCTCGCATAGGCTTAGCCTCGGCGTTTCAGTTGGAGCTGGTGGGCAACCGAGCGAGACTGTTTCAGGCTGTGTCGGCCGGTGGGCATAGTGACGGCCCGGCGCGAGGTCGGGTTCTCCGAGGTCTTTGTCGAGGTGGGCAGGGACGGCAGGTCGGCTGGCGGGACGGGGCAGTGCGGCCAGACGGTGGAACGCGGCCGCGAGTTCATGTCGCCAGGGCCAGGTCGCGGATATGCGAAGGCGGAGGCGGCGGCCGCCCCGGGTGATCCGGGCGCCGACGTGCAGGAGCCGGTAGCGGAGTTTCTTCGGCTCGGCAGTCGCGAGTTCGCCTTCCAGCAGGAGGACTCGAGTCCAGGCGAGGAGGTCGATCGCCGCAAGGCTGAGTTCGAGCCAGGCGGCGTTGACGCCGAAGCGGCGGGAGGGGAAGCGGCCGAATCCGGTGGTCTTGCCGCACCGGATGTGGTCCTCAACGGTGGCGTGCTGGCGGTGGCGGACCTCCAGGAACTGGGCCGGGCCGGAGGTGATGGGGGTGTCGGTGAGGAACACCTGGTGCCGCATACCCTCGTCCTGGTCGAACAGCGAGAGCTGGGCTCCGGGGTGGGGGCGTTCGCGGCGGACGATGATGCGGGTGCCGGCCGGGTAGCCGGCAAGATCGGTCATGCCGGTCGGTTCGGCGACCTCGGCGGACTCGCGGAGGGCGCCGTCCTGGTCGAGAGCGGGGTGCCAGACGTGCTCGGGCAAGGCCCGGATCACGTGGCGGATCGGTTCGGTGACCGCGTATCCCACAGAGAAGAAGGTGCGGATTCCCCGTGTTCGCAGGTCCCGAACGCGGGTGAGGAATGCTTTCGCGGATCCGGCGCTGTCGGTGCGGACGAGGATGTCGGTGCCGTGCCGGTGGGCATCGGGGATCTGTGCGAGAGCGTCGTCCAGGAGCGTGATGTGATCCGCAGCAGTGTTGGCTCCGGCGTTGCCGGGTCGCAGCCGTCCGGCCAGGGCCTCGCCGGTATTGGCCAGGAAACACACCAGCGGGTGGAAGCCGAAGCCTCCTTTGTAGGTGGGTGCGGCCGCCTCCTTCTCGGAGTGGCAGGGCACCAGTGTGGCGTCGATGTCCAGGACCAGGCCGGGCAGTTCCCGCCCGCCGGCTTTCGCCGCCGGTATGCCGTAGCGGGTCTCGTACGCCTGCAACCAGGCCACTTCGCGGGCCTGGGCACGGGCTGAGCGCAGACGGTTCAGTACACGTTCGTCGATGGCGGCCAGCAGCCGCCAGGCCGTCGGCGTCGAGGCGATGGGGCCGAACACCTCGCCCTGGTCCCGCAACGCGGCCAGATCCCCGATCGCCTCGCCGCCATCGGCGAGCATCACCGCGAGATCGACGGCGATCCGGCCCGGGGCATGACCAGTGCCGCGTGGCCGAAGTGGGCTCAGAGCGGCAAAGTACGAGCTGGTCAGCCCCGTGGCATCAGCAAGATCAGCCAGTAGCCGCGCTCCGGCGTGACCAACCACCCCGGCACCGTCAGCAGAGACATGGAGCTTGGGACGCGAACCGATACCCTGCACGTAGAAAGTGCCTTCCACCTGGACCGACAGAACCCCTAGACAAGGTTCATCGTCCCAGCTCAGAGGGCACTTTCGCGTTCCCGCCCATGATCCGGACGGGCCTCAAGCGAAAGCCCGAGGTTAGATGCCGCAGCGGCCATATCGAGCCAGGGAATGCCGCCGCGCGTACCCTCTCCTGCCTCACGGGTTGTGACTCTGGAAGGGCGTCGTTGGCGTGTGGGATGGTGGCTGGTTGTGAAGCTTCCCCTTGATCGTGGACACCTGGAGACTGGGATCTTGAGGTTCCAGAGGAAGAAGCACCAGGTGGGAAGATCCCCTGGGCGTCCGACCGAGACCCGCACGGAAGCGACCCCGTACCGCCCGATGCCTCTCGGCCTGCCTGTGCTCCCCCGTCGTCGACGCCGGCCCGGGTGGCCGCGCCCGAGTCGATGTCCTGGCCGCCGCACCCACCGTGGGCCGTTCCCGGCCCCGGACAGAAAGACGCCTCTCCCCCGCTGCGGGTGGAGAGGCGTCCTTGTGCGGGAAGAGTGAGGGCGATCGTGCCCAGCCCTCAGGCGTTGTTGCAGCCCGGACCGCCGGCAGGTCGGACGCATGTGTTGCGGCCGGGGCCGGCGTCGTTGGTGTTGGCGCCTGGGCCGCCGTCGAGGAAGTCGTTGCCCGCCTCGCCGAACAGGGCGTCGTCACCGGCACCGCCGTTGAGGACGTCGTTGCCGCTGCCTCCGTGGAGGGTGTCGTCGCCGTTGCCACCGCCAACGGTGTCGTTGCCGTTCTGGCCGTCAAGGAAGTCCTGACCGTCACCGCCGATCAGGACGTCGTTGCCCGCGCCGCCGCAGAGCAGGTCGTTGCCGCCCCGTCCGTCGATGACGTCGTTGCCTCCATAGCCGAAGATGACGTCGTCACCCGGGGTCCCGAACAGCACGTCGTTGCCCGGGGTCCCCTGCCGGACACCCGGCGAGGGAACCGCGTTCGCGCAGTCCTGGGGCAGCTCGTAGGTGATGGTCACCTGAGCGGGCCCCGACGCGGGGGTCGAGGAACCACCGGCGGGAACGAAGTTGGAGCCACCGCCACCGGCCGCCGGCCCCTGAACAGGGTCACCGCCGGGGCCATCCGTCAGGTTCGCACAGCCACCACCGCCGCCACCGCCGAACCATCCGGAACCGCCTCCACCGCCGCCGTACGTGCCGAACCCGCCGCCACCGCCGAAGCCCGCCGCGCCGTCATCCCCGGCGGACACCAACCCACCGCTGGAACAGGCGGCACCGCCCGCGCCAAAGGCTGCCTGGGTCCCACCAGCGCCCCCTCCGGCTCCCTCGGGAAGCTCACCGCCGGGCTGGCCGACGTCCCCGGCGTCACCCCCGGATGACTCAGAAGCAGGCACATCCGCGCTCACACCGCTTCCGCCGCCGCCTCCACCCGCCACGATCAGACGCGGGTCGGTGGCCGGATCACCAGTCGCCTCACAGCCGGCGGCGGTCGAGACGCAGGTACGCACGTCACTGGCCCCGCCCCCGAAGCCGCCGTTTCCGCCCACCCCTCCTCCGGGGAGAGACCCACCCGTGTCGACGTTGACGTACAGAGTGTCGGTGCCGGGAGGTACGGAGATGGTCCCCGTGACGGTCGAGCCCCGGCCACCGGGGGCAGTGGGATTATCGTTCTCGTCACTGCCCTGCCCACCTGCCGCACCAGTGGCGGTGACCATCAGCTCGTTGACCCCCGCCGGAACGGCAAAGGGCTGGTCGGCACCCGCGGTGAACGTCACCGGCGGCGCCGGCGCCGCGACCGCGGACGGCGCCATGACGACACCGCCTGCCACCAGCCAACCGGTTACGACACCGCACACCACACCACGGCGCATCCGCCCACGGGACAATTCGGCGGAGAACAGACGCGACGGCTCCTCGGTGAAAGTGCGCGCCGCTCTCCTGATGAACCTTCCACTCACGTTCGTACCCTTTCCGTGCGACACGGTCAGACACACTCCTGACCAGCGAACCATTCCCATCAGCTACGACTTATACACTTAGCGTGACTGAAGGGGTGCGTCCAGGCGCACCGGACAGTTCGCGGTCCGGACAGCCGGGCCACTCGGCCCAACCCGTGTCAGCCCGGCCCGTTCGGCGGCGAGGCGATGCAGAGCCCGTCCGTGCCCGTGATGCGTCGCCGGGTCGCACCTGCTGCTGGGCGGTGGCTTGGGCGCGGAGTTCCTCGGGTTCCCGGATCCGGTCCCGGAGCTGCCGTCGGGGGGCCGCCCGGACCTTGAGGTCGGTGTGTTCCTGTGTGGTCTTCCAGGTGGAGCGGTGGGCGATGACGGCCTGGGAGGGTGACGCGAGCCGGGCGGGTGACCGAAGACGCCTCGGTCGCGGAGCCGCTGGAGGCTGTCCGGGCCGCCGGGTCGGTACAGCGGCGGGGGCTCCATGTCGGCCTCGGCCACGCGCGCCCGCCGGGCGGTGCCGTGGTGGATTACGACCTCGTAGAGCGCGGCAGGGGAGAACGGGCGGCGCGATTCATCGAGCGCGGCTGTCCACTACCGCTCGAAGGCCGGCACCCACTGAGCGGCAGGCCGGTCGGCGCGCAGCCGGGCGAGGAGTTCGGCCGGAGCTCCCGGCGCGGGGACGTACGGGGTGGGGGGTGCGTGGTCGGGCTGCGCGCTCATCTGGTCCTCCCGGCGGGTCGTCACCTCACGGTACGCGCGCCGGGTGGCCGTGGACGCGGAGATGGGCGGATCCCCTCCTACCGGGTGCGCAGGGCGCGGGCGAGGGCCTGGGCGTGCTCGCGTAGCGGCTGGTCCTGCTTGTCCCAGGTGGCGGCCAGGTAGTTGAGGAGTTCGGCCGTCGCCCGTTCCGAGTCGCAACGTCGACGCGGGCGTGCTTGCGCGCGCCAGGTCGTCATCGACGCCGGTACTCGGCTTGTCGTGGCCGCCGGTCGGCCCGTACCCGGCAACCGCAACGACTGTGGAGCATGGGAGGAGCCCGGCGCCGGGGCCGCGTCGGCCGCACCACGGTCATCGCCGACGGCGGCTACCGGGGAACCGCTCTGATCATCCCGCACCGCAGAAAACCCGGCCAGACCGAACTCCCCGCCTGGAGAGAGGAACCCAACACCTCCCACCGCAGGGTCCGCGCCCGCGTCGAGCACGCCTTCGCCCGCATGAAGACCTGGAAGATCCACCGCGACTGCCGTCTCTCAAAGGCGACGGCGTCCACCACGCCATGCTCGGCATCGCCGCCTCCACAACCTCACCCTCGCCGGCTGACCGAGGAAGGAGACTGCTCTCAACACGCACGTCGGAGATCATTTACGGGACAACGCTCACCTCGCCGGTCTCCGCGCCTTGCTCATGTATGGGTTCCGCTGCGCCTGACTGCTTACGGCGGACTGTCGGGGGACGGAAGGGTCGGGTGCTCCTCGTTGGGTGGAGAGCGGGGCGGGGTAGAGCGGCACGAGGCCCAACCGGCACGCGGTCAGAGCGACTTCGACACGGTTGCGCACGTTCAGCTTGGTCAGGATGCTGGAAGCGTATGCCTTGATCGTGTTCTCGGCGACCCCCAGCCGTCTGGCGATCTCACGGTTCGACAGGCCGTTGCCGATACCGCGGACGACATCCAGTTCCCTGGAGTTGAGGTCGGCCAGTTCGCTGGGCACTGCCGCCGGGTCGTGGATCGGCAGGAACGTGAACCGGGAGAACAGACGCCGGATGGCCGGCCCCGCGAGGAAGGGCTCCCCGTCCGCGACTGATCGGATCGCGGTGGAAAAGACCCAGTCCGCCGAGTCCTTGATTACATAGCCATGGACTCCGCGCGCACGACGCGCAGCAACGTGTCGTCGGTGAGCTCCTGCGCCATGAGCGTCATCCGGGTGCGACGGGGGGGGTAGCACCGAGGTGGAGGAAGCCCTCGACCACGGAGAGGGGCAGGTGCCGGTGGCGCGGGTCTCGTTCACCAGGTGCCCGGTGACCGCGTACGGTCCGGCGGTCCTCGGCTTGCTGCCCGCGTGCCGCTCGTAGGTGCCGGACCGAGCAAGACCCACGGCATCGCCTTGCCGGAAGCGGTGACCTTGCTGTCGCGCAGGAACAGCGAGATGTGGCTGCCTTGCTGCGCGTGCTGCTGGTAGCGCTGCCCGGTCGTCGAGGTGGGCGCGGTCGAGTTCTACGACTCCCCGTGGAAGCGGGTCCGGCTGAACGCGTAGTCCTTGGAACGCCCTCTCGGGGAGAAGTCCCTCTTGTTCAGGGTGATCAGCAGGGGGCCGGCTCGGTTCGCCGGGTCCCACAGAACCCGCTGCGCGAAGAAGCCGGGGAGCTGACCGCCGAGGCGGGCCACCGGTGGACGAGGTGAAGCCACCCTTGCCTCACAGGTTGAAGAACAGCATCCGCGCCAGGGTCTGCCCCCACTCGGGCAGGGCGTCGTAGCCCGGAGCGTCGTCGGCAGTGAACTCCCTTTAGACGGAGGCACGTTCGGTGTCGTCGATGTGCAGGAAGCAGTGCATGCGCTTCAGCAGCGCAGCCTCGCCCGGCACTGAGGGGCGGCCTGTCGGCACACTCGCTCCTGGCGGTACGGGCTGGACGATGACCGTCGTCGGGCCAAGACCCGCAAACACACCGACATCCGCGGCACTGGCCGGCCACTCGACGCCACCGTGAGAACAGGCGGGGGCCAGCGCGCGGCTGAGGGGCGGGGGCCGCCGGCAGCCGCCGCTCACAGGAGTGTCCGGAGCCCTGATGTGCCCCGCCCCGGGCTGCAGGCTGACGTCGTGTCACGGGCAGGTACCGGAGCGGTCGGACCAGGGACGCGTGGCGGGGCCGGGGCGATGATGTGGTTCTGGTTCCGAGCAGTGCGGGGGGCACGGGTTCGCGGGTAACGGGCGCGCGGCCGGACGGGACTCCCCGACCCGATTGTGAGCGTTCTTCTCCCGCCGTATGAGCAGATGATGACGGCCGCCGTCCGGAGCCGAAAGCGTTGCTCTACTGCGGTCATGGACAACGCACGAAAGACCTCGACCGGCCACCGCCCTCTCCCCACCTCCCGCCGTACCCTGACCGCCGCGACCGCCGCGGTCGTCCTCGGGGCGGCCCTGCTCGCGTGCGGCGGTGGAGAGGGTGAGGGCACGCGCTCAAGCGGCCGGACCGACAGGACGGCCGCCGGCGACCCGGTCGGGCGCGGCGGCGACACCAAGGTGCTGTGGGTGGGCGACTCCATCGCCGGCGCCCAGGCTCCGGCCCTCGGCGCGGCCCTTGACGCCGCCGGGGTGACGTTCCAGAACGCCGCCTCCGACGGCGGCGGCACGATCGTCGCGGGCGGCGACGAGATCACCGAGAAGATCTCCGACGACACCTGGAAGGCGCTGGAGAAGCAGATCGAGTCGTTCAAGCCCACCGTGATCGCCTACCAGATCACCACCTACGACTGGGGCACGCCGCAACAGCAGCGCGACGCCTACGAGAAGCTCGTGAGCGCCGCCGAGGAGGCCGGGGCCAAGGCGGTGTTCGTCTCGGCTCCCCCGATAAGGATCGACGACTTCTACCGCCCGCACGAGAAACGGTTGAAGAGCGCCCCGGAGTCGGCAGCCGAGACCGCCGAGGCCAACGCGGACAACGCGCTGTTCCTGGACTCCGGGCAGCTGTGGGGCGAGGACGCCTCGGCGCCGAAGGCCGAGCGGGCGGCCGACGGCATCCACAACTGCCAGCAGGGTGCGGCCGCCTTCGCGAACTGGTTCGTCAAGGAGCTGGGGAACAAGGAGGGGTTCACCCCGGCGAAGCCGGACGCCTGGGCGGCGGGGAAGTGGACCGGCGACAAGCGGTTCGCCACGCTCGGCTGCGACGGCTGAGATGGCGCACACGGCACCGGTCGTGCGGGGGCGGACGGCCCGAGCAGCGGGCGGGCGGCAGTCGCACGTCCACGCCCTGGACGGGTTGCGCGGGGTGGCCGTCGCCGCCGTCCTGCTTTTCCACGCCGGTCTCCTCAACGGCGGCTTCCTCGGCGTCGACCTGTTCTTCGCCCTGTCGGGGTTCCTCATCACCGGGATCCTGCTCGGCACCGCGCAGAGCGAACGGCGCGTGCCGCTGGTGCGGTTCTGGACGCGCCGTGCCCGGCGGCTGCTGCCCGCCCTGGTGTGCATGGTGGCGGTAGCGCTGCCGGCGTCCTGGGCCTGGGGGACCACAGCCCAGTTGCGGTTCGCGGTCCAGGACGCGCCCTGGGTGGCCCTCCAGGGGGTGAACTGGCACTACATCACCGAGCAGGTCGGCTACTGGCAGGCGTCCGACAGCCGGGTCTTCGCCCATATGTGGAGCATCGCGGTGGAGTGGCAGTTCTACCTGGTGTGGCCGGTGGTCGTGGCGCTGGTCGCGAGGCGCCGGCACGCGCAGCGTATCGTGCTGGCGGTGGCGGGGGCCGGGTCCCTCGTGTCGCTCGCCCTGATGCTCCAGCTCGGCGCCGCCGTGGACACCACCCGCGCCTACGAGGGCACGGACACCCGGGCGGCGGCGCTGCTGCTGGGAGCCGTGGCCGCCACCGAGCCCGTGCGACGGCGCGTGCGCCGGACGCCCGGGTGGGCGGCCGACGGGGCCTGCGCGGCGCTGCTGACCGGACTGGGCCTGTCCTGGGCGGTCACCAGGGGCGAGGAGACACCCCTGGTTTTCCAGGGCGGTCTCTTCGTTCACTCCCTGGCCGCCACCGTGCTGATCGTGCTGCTGGTCGAGGCCCCCCGGGGCCGGGCGGCGGCGCTGGTCGGGAGCCGCGTCCCGACCTGGCTCGGCGAGGTCTCCTACAGCCTGTACCTGTGGCACTGGCCCGTCTACCTCCTGCTACTCCCGCGCCTCGCCGATCTGGGGAAATGGGGCGGTGCCGCGGTGGCGATCGCGGTGTCCCTGGTGCTCGCCGAGGCGTCGTGCCGGTTCGTGGAGGACCCGGTGCGGTTCCGCTCCGGCTGGGCGCGAGGACGACGTGGGCCCCGGGTGGTGGCCGCGCTGACGGTCGGGGCCGTCGTGCTGTGGGCGGTTCTCCCGGTGCCGGTCCTCGGAGCGGACACCGTGGACATCACGCAGTTGACCTGAGCCGACCGGTACGGTGGACGACTACCGCACCGCTGGAGGAAGCGCTGTCCATGACCCGTGTGCTGCTGATCGAAGACGATCCCGCCGTACGCCGAGGCGTCCTCCTCGGCCTGTCCCGCAACGGGCACGAGACCGAGGGTGTGGGCACCGGGGAGGACGGCCTGGAGGCCCTGGCGCACTTCCGGCCCGACCTCGTGCTGCTGGATCTCATGCTGCCGGGGATGAGCGGGCTGGAGGTCTGCACCCGCGTCCGGGCGGCCGGGCAGACTCCGATCATCATCCTGTCCGCGCGCGGCGACGACATCGACGTCGTCGTCGGCCTGGAGGCGGGGGCGGACGACTACATCGTCAAGCCCGCCGGCACGGCGCTGATCGAGGCGCGGATGCGCGCGGTGCTGCGCCGGGTCGCACCGCGCCAGGCCGACGCCCCGGCCGGAACGAGCGTCTTCGGCGACCTGGAGATCGACCGGCAGGCGCTGATCGTCCGCAAGGAGGGGGCGGAGCTGTCACTGGCGCCCTCGGAGCTGAAACTGCTGCTGTTCCTGAGCGCGTCGCCCGAACAGACCTTCAGTCGGCAGCAGTTGCTGGAGGACGTCTGGGAGCACAGCTACTACGGCGACGTCCGTCTCGTCGACGCCTGCGTGATGCGGCTGCGTGCCAGGCTCGAGATGAACGCCCGCCGACCGGTCTACGTGCAGACCGTACGGGGCTTCGGCTACCGGTTCGGGCCGCTGCCATCGTGAGGCTCGGCTTCCCCCAGGGGCTGCGGCCGCGCCTGATCATCGCGTTCATCCTCGTCACGGCGCTGAGCTCGCTGCTCACCGCCACCCTCACCTTCCGCCAGGCGCGCGGCACGATCGTGGAACGGGCGCAGGACAACGCGGTGCGCGACCTGCGCCAGCAGGTCAGCTCCCTGGCGCCGAACCTGCCGACCAAGCCCAGCGGCGACGATCTGGCCTCCTTCGTCCGCCAGTTGGACCGGGCGGGCGGCCCCCGGCGCTGGCGCACGGCGGCCACCCTCGCGGGCGCTCCTGCGGTGGGGGCGCAGGACGCCGCCACCGCGTCGCTGCGGCGGGCGATGCGGGACGGGTCGCGCGCGTACGTCGAACGCTCCGGCTCCGAGAGCCCCCGGCTCCACATCGTCATGCCCGTCGACCACACCACCCCGCAGAGGGACCCGGACGTGGTGCCGGAGCTCATCGTGTACGCCGTCGTGCCGCTGGACGGCGAGCAGGCCGACGTGTCCGCGTTGATCGCTGCGGCCTGGGCGGGCGCGGCGCCGGCCCTGCTGCTCGCCGTGGTCCCCGCCCTGTTCGCGGCCCGCCAGGTGCTGCGCCCGGTGCGCAGGCTCCGCGTCGCGGCCGAGAAGCTCACGTCCGGGGCGCTGGAGACCCGGTCCGCGGTCGTCGGCGGCGACGAACTGGCGGGTCTCGCCGTGACCTTCAACACGATGGCGGCCACTCTGGAGAAGGACGCGGCGGAGCTGCGGCGGATGGAGGCCCATGCCCGGCGCTTCGTCGCGGACGTCTCCCACGAACTGCGTACGCCGCTGGCGGCCATGGTCGCGGTCACCGGCGTGCTGGACGCCGACGCCAGGTCCGGGGGCCTTCCCCCGGACACGGCCGAGGCGCTGCGCCTGGTGAGCGAGGAGACCAGGAAGCTGGCGGCCATGGTGGAGGACCTGATGGAGATCTCCCGCTTCGACGCGGGGGCGGCCACGCTCGCTTCGGACGACGCCGATCTGAGGACCATCGTCGGCAAGACGCTCCAGCTGCGCGGCTGGGAGGACTCCTCCCAGGTCGCCTGCGAGCTGCCGGAGAGCGACGTCCGGGTCCGTGTGGACCCGCGCCGCTTCGACGTCGTCCTCGCCAACCTCGTCGGCAACGGCCTGCGGCACGGCGCCCCGCCCGTCACCGTGCGGGCCGCCGTAACCGGGCAGGCGCTGGTGGTCGAGGTCGGCGACCACGGCCCGGGCATCCCGCCCGACGTCCTCCCGTACGTCTTCGACCGCTTCCACAAGGCTGATTCCGCCCGTGCCCGGTCCACCGGCAGCGGCCTGGGGCTGGCGATCGCGTTGGAGAACGTGCGCCTTCACGACGGTTCCCTCACCGCCGCCAACCTCCCCGGCGGCGGCGCGTTGTTCACTGTGACCCTCCCCCACGCGCGGCCGGACGGAGGCGTGTCGTGACCAGGCTCCGGGGCTTTCTGCTGCCTCTCCTTCTGGCCGTGCTGACGGGCTGGGGGGCCGCCGGGTGCGGGCTCGGCTCCACCGGGCCCGTCCCGGCCGGCGCCCCCGCCTCCGGGTTCCAGGGCCAGAGTGGCGGCGCGTCAGTCCGCCTCTACTTCGTCGGCAGGGACGGGCTGCAGGCCGTCTCCCGCCCTGCCGCCACCGCCCCGGATCCACAGGCGGCCCTGGACCTCCTGGTGCGCGGACCGGACGAGGCGGAGCGGGCCCGCGGGCTGACGACCGAGGTGGCAGCGAGCGAGGACCGCCTCACCGCCGGGGTAGCCGACGGGACGGTCGACCTGCGACTCGCCGAGTCGGTCGCCCTGATGCGAGGCATGGGGGGCCTCGGCCTCGCCCAGATCATCTGCACCGTGGCCAACGCCGACGTCCCCGGCGGACGGCAGTCGACCGAGGTCGACGTCCGTGTCTACGAACCGCGGAGCGACGATCCATGGATGGTCCGCTGCGACGCGGCGGGCAACGTGATCCCCCGGCGAGCCTGACGCGCGCCGCCCCCGCGCGGCCGGACCGGTCGCCGACCGCAACGCCACGCCGTGCGGGCGCCCGTACGGTGTGCGGGCGCCCGTACGGCTACTCCGCGCGCAGCCCGTCCGGCCGCATCAGCCGCAGCAGCAGCGGCAGGCTGCACAGGGTCACCGCAAGGACCACTGCCACGCCCATGCCGGTCATGGACAGGACCCCGGCCCAGTCGACGCGGACCGCCTCCCCCGTCATCGTCAGGAGCGCCGCGCCCAGGCCCAGGCCGATCGTCGCGGCCAGCACCAGGCCGAGCGCGACGGGGACCGCCGTCTGCCACAGCACCGACAGGCTCAGCGTGCGGCGCCGGGTGCCGAAGGCGACCAGGGCCGCCAGCAGCTTCCTGCGCTCCCGCAACTGCTCCAGCTGCCCCACCAGGAGGCTGGCGCCTATCAGCGCCATGACGCAGGTCGCCCCGATGAGCAGGCCGTCGCGTATGGCGCCGAACCCGCCGGCCGACTCCGCGTCGGACAGGGTCCGGGACCGCGCCAGCGGGTCGACGACCGCCACGGTGTTGCGGACGTGGTCCCGGGCGTCCGGGACCGACTCGTCGAGCCGCAGGTACGCCTGCCCCGTCAGGGCGGGGGCCAGGTCCGGCCCCGCAGCCTTCGGGGTGAGCAGGAACCCGCCTCGCTCCTCGTCGCCCAACAGGCCGGGCCGCGGTTCGGCCGTCTTCATCCCCTCGGGCACCGTCCAGGGGATCTCCAGGCCCTTGGGGGCGTCGTCGTAGGACGGGTCGAGGTACAGCTCCCGGCCGACCGCCGCCAGCTTCGCCATGTCCGTGCCGGAGTCCCCCTCGGCGCCGCGGACGACGAAGACGTCGCCGTCGGAGCACGATCCCACGTCGGCGATCCCGCGCAGGGCCGCGCAGGTCCCCACGGCCAGCTGCGTGGTGTTCTCCGCGTTCTGGGAGGCGTCTCCCACATAACCCGAGGAGAAGTCGAGGACGGACTTCACACCCCTGGCCTCCCGGAGGTTCGCCGCGGCCGGGGCCGTCGGAGTACCGGCCGGGAGGGTCACCTCCATCTGCGCCCGGGACATGTCCTGCCCGGTGGGCTTGGTGTAGTCGCTCTCCATGCTGACGAACATCATCTGGAGGGCGATCGCCCCGGCGACAGCTACCGCGACACCGTTGACCATGCGGGCCGCCGCGCCGCTGTTCATCTGGAGGCTGCGCACGGCGAGCTGCCAGGAAACCGAGCCGGATCCAAGCCGGGAGACGACGCTCTCCACGACCCACGGGAGCAGCGCGGTCACGCCGACCAGCAGCAGGATCACACCGGCGGCGACCATGTACTCGTTGAAGTCGCCCTCGACGCCCTTGGTGATCATCGGGAAGAGCAGGGCCAGCCCTGCCAGCGGCAGCAGCAGTCGCCACCACAGCCGGCGCCGGGCCGGGCGCCCCGCGCGGACCACCCCGAGCGGCTCGATGACCACCCCGCGCAGCGCGATCAGCGTCACCAGCACCGCCGCCGTCGGCACCGCCACGGCGACCAGCAGGGCCAGCAGCGGGGATGGATTCAGATAGCTCGGGAACACGCTGTAGCCGAGGAGTTCGACCCCGCCCGCCAGTTGGCGGGCGACCAGGAAGAACCCGGCGCCGAAGACCAGTCCGAGGAGCGAGCCCGCCATCGCCTCGCCGGCGGCGACCCGTCGGGTCATGCGGCTGTCGGCGCCCACCAGCCGCAGGGCGGCCAGCCTCCGGTCCCGGCGGTCGCCGCCGAACCGCACGGCCGCAGCGATGAACACCGCGACCGGCATCAGCAGCACCACCAGGCCGACCAGGCTCAGCAGTATGAGGATCGGGTCGGACTGGTCCTTGCCGGAGTTCTTGATCCCGAAGCCGTCGACGCGTTCGGCCCTGCTGGTTTCGCTGTCCAGTCGGGAGGCGAGGCCGTCGGCGCCCCGGTAGAAGACGAGTTCACCCGAGCCGACCAGTCCGGCCTCGCCCATGGTGCCGACGATCGCGCCCGGCAGCCGCTCGCGCAGCAGCGCGCCCGGGTCCGACTTGAGCAGTTCCCTCAGCGCGGGCGAGACGATCATCTCCCCCTTCGCGGGGAACCTGTCCAGCCCCGGCGGCAGCGGCGCCTTCGCCCCTTCGGGCTGCACCTCCCGACCACGTACGGTCGTGTCCCGGAAGTCGGTGCTGACATCGGCGACCAGGAGGGTGTCGTCGGCCCTCTTCAGATCGGCCGCGGAGTAGCCGATGTCCGTACGGGCGTTCTCCCGCTCAGCCCGGACCACGAACGCGTTGGGCAGTGCCGTGGCCATCAGGAGCAGGGCCACGCCGAGGCCGACGCCGACGGCGGTCAGGGCGGCCCGCAGCCAGCCCTCACGGCCGCCGGTGAAGGCGAAGCGGACGCCCAGCATCATGTCAGCAGCCCATCGGCGCGCCTTCATACGTCGTGCTCCACATCCCGGGACTTGCCGTCCCGTACGACAACCTCGCGGTCGGAGTAGGCAGCCACCCGCGATTCGTGCGTGACCAGGACCACGGCCGCGTTGGTGGAGCGAGCGGCTTCCGTGAAGAGCTCCATGACGCGCTCGCCGTTGAGGGAGTCCAGCGCCCCGGTCGGCTCGTCGGCGAAGATCACGCGTGGGCCGGTGACCAGCGACCGCGCCACCGCGACCCGCTGGCCCTGTCCGCCGGAGACCTCGCCGGGCCGCTTCCCGCTCAGCCCGTCGACCTCCAGTCTCTGCATCCAGGACAGCGCTGCCCGCTCGGCCGTCCTGCGGGGCGTGCCGTTCAGGCGCAGCGGCAGGGCGACGTTCTCGACGCAGGTCAGGTCCGGCACCAGTTGGCCGAACTGGAACACGAAGCCGAACTCGCTGCGGCGCAGGGCGCTGCGCTCGGTGTCGTGCATGGCAGACAGCTCGCGCCCTTCGTACAGGATCGTGCCCGAGTCAGGCGGCACGATGCCGGCGAGGCAGTGCAGCAGCGTCGACTTCCCGGAGCCGGAGGGGCCCATGATGGCGACGACCTCGCCCGGGTGGATGGAGAACTCCGCGCCGTCGAGGGCGGGAGTGGGGCCGTATGCCTTGCGGAGCTGCTGAGCCGAGAGCAGGGAACCTGCGGGAGGAGTCATCGGGTCACCGCCTCACTGAGCTTGTCGAGGCGCGCCGCGACCAGCTCCAGCCAGCGCAGGTCGGCCTCCAGATGGAAGAGGGCATGGTCGCAGATGAGCTGGTCGGCGAAGTCGCCGTAGCGCTTGCGGTCGGTGTGGATCCGCATACTGCGCAGGTGCTCGGAGCGCTGCGTGTCGAGGAGGTTGGCGGCGTTGCGTCCGGTGAGCAGCGCCAGGACGACCTTGGTGTAGAGCGTCGACTGAAGGTACGGCTCGGGCTTCTCCGGCGTGGCGAGCCAGCCCTGCACGTCGATGACGCCCGCGTCGGTGATGGCATACCGCTTGCGCTCGGGACCGCCGCTCGTCTCGGTGCCGTCGACGACGACGAGGCCGTTCTTCAGCAGGCGGGACATCGTCGAATAGACCTGCCCGTAGTGCAGCGGGCGGTTGTGACTGAACTTCTCGTCGAACGCCCGCTTGAGGTCGTAACCGTGGCGCGGACCGGATTCCAGGAGCCCTAAGAGGCTGTGACCAATGGACATGCAGGGGACTATACGCATGGCGTATAAGCCCGATGTATACACACGGTGCATTGTTCGCGTCAGGCGGTGCGAGAGTGCAGGCGGGAGCCGATTGTCACAGTTCCGAAACTGCGGAAGTCGGGCTTCCCGGGAGTCCGTTGGCGCGACTTCCGCCGAGGTGGACCACGGCGGCAACGACACCCGCGGGGGCCCGACGGGCGCGACCGCCGGGCCTTCAGGCCCGGAATACCGTCGCGGCAGGCGTACCGTACTCCGTCCGCCCCTCCGAGCCCGACCGAACGCAGTGCCCCGGTTCACTCCCGGCTCACGGACCACCACAGTCGCATTCCCCACGCCATCCAGCCGCTCGGGGAAAGGCTCTCTCACACCGATCTGCCGGACCGCCACCCGACGCGCGACACCAGCCACCCGGCGTCGCGGGCCCCTTGACCAACGCGGGGCGCCCGCGCCCGGGCTCCCCGCCACGCCCGCAACACCGTGCCCGTCAGTCCGTCGTCCCGACGCCCGACGCCCGAGGCCCGCCGCCCTCC
>NZ_ML123034.1:6820731-6887240 GCF_003846185.1 Streptomyces sp. ADI96-02 | reverse complement strand
GCCCGCCGCCCGCCGCCCGCTGGAGCGACGGCAGGAGAACGCGGGCCTGCTCCTCGCCCGTCAAGCTCCCTCGCCCACCGGTCGCCACCCGCCCGCCGCCCCCTCTCGCCAGGGCCGGGGCGGACCAGGGCCGGGGCGGACCTCAGTCCCTGCGCCAGACCGCGCCACGCTGCTCGTACTCCATGACCTTCTCGATCCTGGCAGTCACCGGGGAGCCGAGCTCGCGGGTGACGAGCCACAGAGCCAGGTCCAGGCCGCTGGTGACACCCCCGGCCGTGACGAGGTTCCCGTCGTCAACCACCCGGCCACGCACCACCTCACCGCCCTCCTCCTTCAGGGCGTCGATAGCGAGGTGATGCGTCGTGCACGGCCGCCCCTTGATGAGCCCCGCCGCCGACAGGGCCATCACACCGGTGCAGATCCCGGCCAGGACCACGCCCGACTGCCGCGCCCTCCGCAGATTCCGCAGCATCGCCGGGTTCTTGCGCACGGCGTGCACACCTGGCCCATCGAGGTTCCCCCAGCCCCCGCCCGGGATCACGAGGATGTCCGCGTCGGTGGGATCCCACTCCCGCTCCACCACGATCCTCGTGCCGAACAGGGCCTTCACTTCGCCCGGTCCGCCGTGCCGGACCAGAGTCGTCTCCACCGAGCCGCCGGCATGGACGGCATGGCCGAACACGTCGCGCGGGCCGATGAAGTCCTGCTCCTCGGCACCGTCGTACAGGAGGATCTGGACGCGTGTCGGCCGGTTTCCCTTCGAACGGCCGCGCGCCGAGGCCGGTGATGCTGCGGCCCCCACGGTCGCGGCCGCCGTTCCCGCTGCTGACGCCTGGAGCAACTGCCTTCTGCGCACCGGTGCCTCCTCGATGAGTCGGTGATCATTAGGCGGACGCGATCTCGACCGCCTGCCTAAGAAGTCGTCGGCGACCGGGAGATGGTTCCGCCGCGTCTCCCAGGTGCGCAGGGGCCCGGCACCGGGCAGGACCGGTCTCGACGCCGCGCGGTACGGGCGGGGGCCGGGCAGGACGACCCGACGGCATGACGGGTGCCCCGCTGTGGGGAGCCTTCTTCTCGCCAGGGTTCTCGCCCGGCCTCGTCGCGTATCGGACATCCGCACATGGGACCGCTGTATCGATCACGAGCGGCTGCCGAGTTGCTGCAGGACGCCGCCGGCGACCCAGCTGGACTGTCGTGGGCGGCCCCGCCCACGACCGCACTGCGGATGACGTGCACGCAGGCCGCCGAGAACGGCGTCCTGCCGGCCCTGGACACGCTCGTCGACCTGGCGCCGCTCGGCACCAACGACGGCGGCCCCAGGCCGCGGATGGCCGCCACCATCACCGCCGCGCCGGCCATGAGCCGTGCAGAACGCCAGAGCCTGCTGCGGGAGGCTCTGGTGCACATGGCCCGCGAGTTCGGTTACGTCGACGCGGAGTTGGACGCGCTGCAGGCACCTATCGGCGGGGCTGTCGGGCGCCCTGAGCAGCTTGTACGGCCTCGGAGTCGCACGAGGTTCCCGCGGCCGGCCCTGAACCGCACGACCGCTCACAAGCGGTCGGCGTCCCGTGTGATGAGGTGGGTCCGCGCGAGACTTCAGCGCATGGGACACGGAGGGGCGAAAATGCAGGACACCGTACGTCGACATGGGTCGTGGCGGAGGGCGGCGGGCGTCACCATTGCGGCGCTGGCGGTCAGCGCAGGCACGGTGATACCGGCGGCCGCCGATACCGACCCCCCGGACTACCTCAAGATCATGAAAGCCCGGGAGATATGGAAGGTCGCAGACGGCACCGGCATCACAGTTGCCGTCATCGACAGCGGCGTCAAAGAGGTCGCAGGCTTGAGGAGCGAGTCCGTCCTTCCAGGCGTGTCATTCATGGAACCGCCGTTCGAACGCCCGGATCAGCAGTACCCGCCGCACGACGACTTCGTCGGGCACGGGACCACCATGACCGCGGCGATCGTCGGCGACGGCTCGGCAGGCGGCCCCAAGGGCCTCGCTCCCGGCGCCAAGGTGCTGCCCATCCGCACCAGCGTCGGCACGCCCATGGCTTTCGCTGTAGGCGCCGAGGCGGCCAAGGGGCTCCGGTACGCCGCCGACAACGGAGCCAAGGTCATCAACCTGTCCATCGGCGTGACTCCGGACTGGTCGATGGACAAGATCAGGCCGGCGGTCCAGTACGCCCAGAGCAAGGGCGCGCTCATCTTCGCCGCCATGGGAAACGAAGGGGCAGGCAACAACTTCAACAACACGATCGCCATGCTGCCGGGAGTCATCGGCGTGGGAGCCGTCGACGAGAAGGCCGACCCCCTGGCGTTCAGCTCCCACGGACCCGACACGGATCTGTCCGCTTTCGGCGGCAAGGCCCCGATCCGCTGCAACGAGAACAAGGGCTGGTGCGTGGCTGACGGGGGCACCTCGTACGCCACCAGCCTGGCCTCCGCCTCCGCCGCGCTCGCGTGGTCGGCTCACCCGGACTGGACCGCAAACCAGGTGGCCCGCGTCCTCATCCAGACCGCCGGCGCCCCCCGCGACGGCGCCAAGCGCAACGACTGGATCGGCTACGGGAACATCCGCCCCCGCATGCCGCTGCTCGAACGCGCGGGAGACCCGGGGGCGCCTGACGTCGACCCTCTGGCCGCCCCAGCCCCCGCGAAGACCCCCGCCCCCAGCACCGACCAGACAGCCGCGGTGGGAACGACATCTGCGGACGCGGCATCCGGCCTCCCCTGGCAGTGGCCGGCACTCGGCACCGTCTTCGCCGTGAGCCTCGGCCTCGGCATCACGGTGATCGTCAAACGCCGCCGCTGACCCTCCCTGGGCTCGCCGCCCCGGTCCGGCAGAGTGCCACCACTTTCGGCCAGAACCCGGTACATGCCCGTCAACAGACCCAACGCCCTTGCACTCGTCTCGCCCTGCGCCCTGAAGCACGTCGGCAAGGGGCTCGTCCACTCAAACGCGCCCGCACAGGCCGACGCCGCACTCTCCTCGCTCAGCCGGAACATCAGGGGTACACACCCCGATACCGGGCTCATTCACCGACGTCGCCCCGGGCAGCACTGCGTCAAAGCACGCCGATCTCGTACAGCGGGGCAACCATGTGGGGTGGTCGCGAGTCCCCCATTTCGATCACACGTGCAATTAGTGGTCGTGTCTACGAGGAGATCATCATTACCGCCATACGCAAGACCCTCACCGCCACCGCAGTCGTCGGCGCCGTCCTGGCGGGTACGGCCGCCTGCGGCACGGCGGAACAGGTGTCCGCCGGCCAGCAGCTCAACCAGGCATTCGAGAAGCTCGGCAGGGAGAAGTCCGTCTCCTTCGAGCTGGACCTGGACACCGACGCCCAGACGCTCAAGCGGCTCGACGCCGCGTCCGACCCGGGGCCCGGCGAGGAGATCCCCGACGAGGCCGCGAAGCTGATCAGCGGCGCGAAGATCACAGTCACCGTCGAGTCCACGAAGCCGATCGCCGAGTCCGAGGAGAAGGACTTCGTCGGCACCGCCATGAAGGTCAGTACCCCCTCGGGCGACCTCGTCGAGTACCGCGCCGTCGCCGGCACCACCTATATCCGGTCCGACGTCGCGGCCCTCTCCCGCGCGATGGGCGCCCCCTTGCCGTCCGCCGACGAGCTGCCTCCGGAGGCCGCTGACCTCAAGAAGGTGCTCGAAGGCTCATGGATCAAGTTCAGCACCGACGAGTTGGGGAAGGTCGGCCAAGAGCTCGGGGCGAAACCGTCGGCCGCACCCTCCCTCGACGCCAAGACCCAGAAGAAGCTCCTGGAGTCCCTCCGCGAGGCCGTCGCCCGCAAGGTCGAGTTCACCACCGCCGGAGGTGGCGACGGCACCGAGCACATCACCGCCACCGCGCCCGTCCGCACCCTGCTGGGGGAACTCTTCACCGCGATCCGTCCGCTCGCCAAGGACCTCCCGGCAGGCGTCGAAATGCCGTCGGAAAAGGATCTCAAGGAGATCCCCGACACCAAGGCCACGGCCGACTTCACGCTCAAGAACGGCGCGCTTACCGAGGTGTACGTCGACCTCGCCAAGCTCACTGAGAACGCCAAGGTCAAGAAGTTCGGCCTCAGCCTGAAGATGAGCACGGGGGTCAAGCCGGTGGCCCCGGCGGGAGCCACCCAGCTGAACCTGGAAGAACTCATGGGCGGCCTCTTCGGCGCCATGATGATCCCGGGCGAGGGCGTCAAGGGGACCGGTCTCGCCGGCGAAAGCACCGGAGAGGACCTCGCCACGAGCACCGCCTGACCAGCACCGGAACGTGTGGGCGGGGCGGACGGGCATAGGAGTGGAGGATGGGTCACTTCTCAGTTCTCACCGTCCATCCAGCCGACGACCAGGCCGCTCCGTGACGGCGCTCGCCGCCCGGTCGAGGCCCGTGTAGTTCGAGCAGAAGTCTGACGGATTCCGTGTCCTGATGTTCAGCGGCGCGGAGCCGCGACTCCTGTCCTCGGGCGGCGCCGACCTTGGCTCAGTTCCCTCTCGGATCCGCCCTGTTGCGGGCAAAGGACCCTGGGTCGGGAAACGCGCAGACCAGTCATCGTTGTCCGATCTGTCAGATCGGACAACGGTGCGGAGGCGTTCAGCCTCAGCCGCTCTCGAACGTTGTTGGCCCCAGTCGGGATCATGATGAGAGGCGGCGGGTCCGTTACCCGTCTCGCTGAGTGCGGACCGTGGCAGAATGCCAACGTGGCTGGTCCGAAAGGGCGATACCGCGTAGGCGTCCGAAGGCCGTCCGCGCCGAGCTGTGGCGGGGGCCCAAGCGCCAGCCGGTCTGTCGACTCTCGGCACATCAGCTCGAAGTCGTCAGCGTTGCGACGTGTTGAAGCCGAATACATGGGGCCGGGCGCAGTTGCTGATGCTCTCAGCGTGAGTCCCGATCGAGGTTGGTGACGGCGGCACCTTCCCGACCGCCTGTCACCTCGCTGCCTACGCTGGTCCAACCCAGGAACGAGCCTTCTTCCCTTCCCCGTTCGCCGCCCTGGCGGCGACCCTGAATCCCGGGCCTATGACGACAAGAGGATCGCCCAGGGAAAACACCACACCCAACCCCTGCTCTGCGTCGCTCGACGACGAGCCGACGTCCTCTTCGCGAAGCTCTGCAGCAAGACCTTCTACCAGCCGCAACCAGTAGTCATGCAGCCATCCTCAGCCGTCCTGACAAACAAGGGGTCCCCTCGGGCGGATCGCCCAACCGGACAGCTACGGTCTCCGTCATGCGGTCTTCGGCCAGTGAAGCTCTTCAGGGGCGGCCAACTCGTCGCCCGATGTGAACATTCCGGCCTCGCGGATGATCTGAGCCCGCTTGATCTGCTCTGGCGGGGGGGGAATGAGATCGGTCAGGAAGCCGGTAGGACAAGTCGTCCCACTCTTCATCATCGACACCGTATTCGTCCACTTCGTCTTGAGCGTCCTTCGGATGAGCGAACGAGAGATCGGCCAGGCCGTGCCCGCCGCCAAGCGTCACATGACACCGGTGAGCACGGGCAACAAAATCTCTGCGTGCGCCGTCCGGCCTGTGGTGGTGTCGGAGCAGAGGAGCCCTCGTAGAACGCCTGGGATCCACGCAATCAGCTTGAGATATTCCTGAGGATTACGCCAAGAAATGAACGCTGCGTCGACCCCGTCCACTCCACGACCGCTCCGGCTTCGATGAAATGGACGTCGATGAAAATGCGTTCGGACTTCAGCGTCAACGTCCACCCATTGCAGCGCCTCACCAGGCGTATGCGAAAGACGGCATGAGACCCTGGCGACGGCCCACCGTGAGGATCAACCCCCGTGCGATGCCGACGGGCTTGGCCCCTCCGGCGAGAGCGGACGTCGTTGGAGAACGCGGGGTGAGAGGGCCGGCTGAGAGCCGGCGCAACGCTGGGCCGACTCGCGATCGACGTACCCGGCGGGCGCGGCTGAGCGCGGAGCAGCGCAAGTCTTTGGTCACGCTTGGAGCAGACCCTACTGCGGTGCCGTGAGGGCGACACCTTGAGCGAGGCGGGCGACGTGAGCGAGGGCGTTCCGCTGGGCGATCGTCGGGCACGCCCAGCGAGGTGTTCACTGCGATGCTGGGCGATCCAGAGGTACGACTGCCGATGCGGCGGCTCTCCCGGGAATGGCTGGGCTCCCACGCCCTTTCACATGGTGTTCCTGTCGGACGGTGCGACATTAAGGTGATCTTCAACAGGCGGATCGGCGAGGTAACGGCTCGGGCTCTGCCGCCTACCGTATGAATTCCTTCACTGAATCCGTCATCAGCAGAGGAGTGAAACATGCGTCACGCCGCATCACTGGCCGTGATGGCACTTGTCGGCGGCAGCTTGTTCGTCACAGCGAGCACCGCTGCTGCTTCGGGGCATTCCAGTGGCGACGGCAACGTCACTGCTGTCGCGGTCAACACGGGGTCAGGGTCTGCGACAGCTACGGCGAACGGTGCGGGACAGCCCACGCTGGATGATTCGTCTCCCGTGGTCGGCGACCCTGCCAGCGGGACCATCCAGATTGTCGGCAGCAGCATCAACACGATTAACGTCACCGTGTCCTACTCCTGTCCGACTGGATCCCCGGCTGACGCGTTCATCAGTGCCCAGGTAATCCAGGGCCAGGCCATCGGCACGCCCCCCAGCTCTCTTTCCGCAACCTGCGACGGATCCCTCAGGACGCTGGTTCTGCCGCTTTCCCCTCCGTCAGCGCCATTTTTCAAGCCGGGGCCCGCAACGATCAAAGCGTTTTTGCTCTCCCAGAGTGTCCCTGGGTTCAACCAGATCGTCACCAGCCAAGTGACGCTTTAACCTCGGCATTGCGTTACGGGCTGCCGACGAATTCGGCGGCCCGTTTCCTTGCTCCATCCACTCCAGACAGACAGGATTGAGCCTGGAACAACGCGAGCAACTGGCTGCACGCCGAGGTGACGGCGGGACAATCTTCGTCGCGAGGTACTGGGCGTCGCCCGCCCGGCGTCGTGCGGCGGGCCGCAGCGGGATTCTCCAGCACGCGCCCACCTCCGGGATCGAGTTCTCCCACCATGAGGTCGGTGGAACCGGCAGGTCGTAGGGAGTCACCCACACGAATGGCGGCCGACCGGCCTGGACGTCCCGGGGTCGCGCGGGCCCGCAGGCCCCCGAAAACATGCACGGCGCGAGGTCCGGCACTCGCGGGGCCGACGAGCCCGCCTCGGCCGGTTCCAGGGCGGCCGTTCCGTATCACGGGCTCCACCGCAGGCCGTCCGCCTCGGGGCCGGACCAGCCTTCCGCGCGCGGACTTCTTCGTCCGGCTTTCGCGGATACCGGTGACCAGCCCTTCGTCACGATGACGTGCGCGCCCCAGCCGCTACACGCAATGCCGCTTCGACGAAGTCGATTACCACTGCCCGCGTCCCGGGGCGGGCCTTTGCGGTCTTCGTTCGTGACCGCAGTGTAATAACGGTCAAGTGGGAGGTGAGAAGCGCGTCGCGAACCAGCCGGGGCCATCGTTGTGTGCAGGAGCTCCGCCTACCGCTCGGTGAGGCGGAATTCTCCGCGACAGTTCGGTGGGCGCCTTGGATGAGAGAGGACCGACGCCGGTCAGCCGGCCCGGTAGCGGGTGGCGAGTTCGGGACTCTGCGCGCCGAAGACCGCGAGGTCGGCCTGGAAGACGGTGTCGAGGAGGCTTGCGTCCTCGACACCGGGAGCGCAGACGATCTCGCCCAGTTCGAGTCCGCGCAGGGCAGCGGTGACGACGTCGTCGGCACTCATCCGGGGCACGGAGCTCAGGTCCAGGCCCTGTCGCTCGTGAAATTCGGTGGCGACGACGCCCGGGCAAACGACCTCGACCCCTTTACGCCGGTGCCTTCGAGTTCGGCGGAAAGGGTCTGGGACATGGCGACCAGATGCGCGAGAGCGCCTGCGTAGACGGCCCGGCGGGGCAGCTGCTCGTGAGGCGCGGGGCCGCTGAAGGCGATCATTCCGGCGATGTTGACGATGGCGCCCTGCCTTCGGTCACGCATGCCGACGACGGCGGCGCGGGTGTCAAGGTGGGGGCCAGAACCTTGACGTTGACCAGCTCTCGGGCCTTGTCCGCAGGTAGTTCCGCCATTGGCATGTAGTGAGCGACGCGCTCGCGCAGATCTGCGAGACGGAGTCGATGCCTTCGTCGGTGGACAGGTCGGCCACCACGGCCCGGACCGCGACCTCCGGGTGGGCGGCGACGAACTCCTCCAGCCGTTCCCGACGCCGTCCGACGATCACGAGGTCGTAGCCGTCGGCGGCCAGCCGCTCGGCGAATGCCCTGCCGATTCCTGAGCTGGCGCCCGTGACGAGTGCGAGTCTGCACATGCGGGTGTTCATCTCCGCCGCCGGCCCTGGTGCCCGGGGTGTGGATCTCATGGAGCCAAGCCGTTTCCGACAAGCTGACCGTTCCTCGACGGCGCGGCAGCCGACGCTCCCAAGCGGCCCGGAACCGAGCCGAGAGATTCCTGGTCCAGGCGCCGTCCCGTACCGGTACCGCTGAAGCAGCGTGCCCCGCCGCTCCCCGTAGGCCCAGGTGTGGATGTGCTCCGTGGACGCGGTCACGAAGACGGGCGTCGCCTCCCGATCGGATCCCCTGACCACGGGCAGGTGCGTTGCCGAGTCGTGGAAGGTTCCGGCGGATCAGGCCGCGTATGCGACTTCCTCGGGATGATCGGTGCTGCACACCTACCTGAGACATCGTCATTTCAAGGACCGGTCCATGATGGTGATGGAGCATCAACATCTGATCGGCGGCGCTATCTGATCCGCCGGGACCTCGTAGGGACGCGGTGACGCCAGGAGATCTCGTGACGCTCGCCCGTCCGGCGGGATAGGTTTCTACCGCTCCTGGTGGCGAAGTGGAAGAAGTGGAGTGGACACGCATGGCGCACACGGGCTTACAGCCGTCCGTCGACGTGTGGTTGCTCGTGCGTGAGCGCCCTGTTCCGTTGCAGGGTGCGACCCGCGAACTGGCCGATGTCCTCGCGACGCGTCACGGACCCGGGTTCGCCGTCTGGCACACCGACGAATTCGTCTTCGGCGTCGGTGACGGGCAGTTGTTCCTCCGGACTCTGGGCGGCGCGGATGTTGCGCCGCCGAAGGTCGTGTGCGTGCGTCAGATGCCCGGCTCGATGAGTCACGACCGAGAGGTGACCCTTCTTCGGCATCTGGAGCGGATGGGGGCCACGCTCCTCAACCCGCTGAACGCGCAGCTCGTTTGCCGGAACAAGATCTGGCAGGCGCAGGAACTGGCTCTGGCCGGACTGCCGGTGCCCCACACGCTCTCGTACGCGACCGCCCCTCTGGAAGGGGTCGTACGCACCTCCCGCCTGGGCACACCGTGTGTGGTCAAGTCGGTCACCGGCCACAAGGGCAAGCAGGTGTTCCTCGCCCCCGACGCGCACCTGCTGCGCAGCGTCGCGGGCGCCTTGGCGCAGGGGACGCCCCACCTCTTCCAGGAGTACGTGGCCCACTCGCACGGTCGGGATCTGCGCCTGATCGTGGTGGACGGCGAACCCGTGGCCGCCGCGGTGCGCACCTCCGGCAACGGAGGTCTCGCGTCGAACATCGCGCAGGGAGGTGCTGCCACGCTGTGCCTCGGACGCTATCCGGAGGCGGAGGACCTGGCGGTGCGCGCCGCACAGGCCGTGGGGCTCGCCATCGCCGGAGTCGACCTCCTGTTCACCGCCGACGGCACGCACACGATTTGCGAGCTCAACGCCGTTCCCGGCTGGCGTTCTCAGATGACGGCGGTCGCCCCGGCCATCGCCGACTGCGTCGACCGCCGCCTCGCGACGTGGACGCAGACGAGGGCGCGGCCCGGAACGGACTGATTGGTCGTCAGGAATCGCCGGTCTCGAGCGAATGGCTCAAGCAGAACGGTTTCCCTGGTGAACTCGCCCTCCGGGCGACGCACAGATTCATGTCGGCGTGTGCCTTTGGCATATTCGTTCTGCATGGATGATCCCGAAGCGTTGTCCGTCCTCATCGGCTGGCGAGCGGCACAGTGGCAGCCACAGCCGCAGCCACACCTCTCCCCCGTTGAGGACCAGTCTCTGTTATGTACTCCTCAACGGTGCGGCGACGACCCGGGCCCGCTTCCAGAGGACGGCGGCATGCCGTTGGCGGCGGTGCGGCTGGAGGTTCGCGCGCATTCGGACGAGCGCACGGTCGATCTGCGCGGACTCCAGGTGGGGGATGTCGTCGAGGAAGACATGCCAGTGAGCGCACGCTTCCTCCAGGCGCCCCAGGCTCAGGAGAGCTTCGGCGAGGGCCGCATGGGTGAGGGCGGCGGCACGGCGCTGCCGGGGATCGCGGTGGGCGGCTGAGTCGCGTAGCGCCGTCAGACCGTGTGCGGAGTTCCCCAGAGCCAGGAAAGCCCGGGCGCTCTGGTATTCGAGTCCGGCCTGTGGATAGGCGCTGAAGGGGCCGGGCGGTCCGGAGGACCGCTCGTGCTGCCGGGTGGCTGTGGCGAGGTCGCTGACAGCGGCCTTCCGTTGCCGGCTATGGGCGTGGGTCAGCGCCCGCTGGACGTGCAGATAGGCCAGAACGGCCGGCGGGGCGGACCGCCCCGCCGCCTCCAATGCGGTGTCCGCCAGGCGTTGGGCGGGACGGTGGTGGCCCAGGCGCAGCGCCTGGGCGCTCATGCTGCGCAGGGTTATCGCGTAGGTGGATCGGCCGCCGCCGGCGTGGGACAGACTCAAGGATGTGCGGTAGTAGCGCTGGGCCAGACCCAGATGGCCGGAGTCGGCCGTCATCGTGGCAAGGATGTGGGTGAGCTGAGCGGCTGCGATGAGCATCTCGTTGTGCAGGGTGTCCGGAGCGTCGGCGTTGAGGAGAAGACTGACGTCGTCGGCGAGGTAGGCGGCCAGCGCGGTTCTGGCGTGCGCTCCGCCGTGCTGCTCGCTCAAGCCGGCGAAGACCACCGCCATGAGGTGCAGGCGTTCTACATCCGCCGCGGTGCCCCGCAGCGTCCGTCCCGCTCGGCGCGGAACGGGTTCGGCAGGCGTGCTGGGCCACGCGAGCCGGTCGAGGGCGTTCAGGGGATAGGCAGGTTGGGCGTGGACGGACTGGAGCAGGATCGTCCTGCGCGCAGGGTCCGTGTCCGTGCGGACGAGAGAGTTCAGATGCTCTACGGGGTTCCCCTGGCCAGGCCAGACCTGTGAAGGTGAGGGCTGTGAGGAGGCCGGGCGTGCCAGACCCGTGTCCTGGGCCGTGACCATCCGGCCGGTTCGGGTGGTGAGGCTGTCAGCCACCAAGTCGGGTACGGGCGGGCGCGGACGTGATCCGGACAGCCAGTGTGCGACCGAGGTGCGGTCGTAGTGGAGGTCCAACATGTGGGCGCGGCCGAGGGCGTTGACCGCCCGTGCCAGTTCGCCGGCGTTCCACCGCGCTTCCACGAGCAGCGCGGCCAGGAGGGTGTTGGGGGAACTGCGCCCCATGGCTGGTTCCGGTCTTTCTTCGCTGGGGTTGACGGGCACGTGCGCCGTGCCGCGGAAGCGCCGGTCCTGCCGGTCCGTTGCGCCGGCCGGTGGGTCAGCCGTCCAACGAAGTGATGCCCATCTGCCAATATCACTAAAAGTGGAGGCGCCGGGCTTGCCCTGTCGCGGAGTCGACCGATCCTCCGCGCTGCTGATCGTCGTCCCTCAGCACCGCAGACCGTCCGTACCTCCGTTGGAAGGTCGGGTTGCGCCTGCCGAGTTCGGCCCATGACCTGCCGGAGGCCCACGCTTCTTTCATGGCCTGGGCGTATGCCACGTAGAAGGGGCTGTATCCGGGTGTGTCCTCGTCCACGTAGCCGAGGGCCCAGTATCGGAGGCGGCCGGGGCGAGGGTCGGCGGTCAGCGGTCGAAAGTCAGCGAGTCGTGCGGGAGCGGCGCCACCACAGGACGACCATGGTGAGCAGGGCCGCGTCGCGCAGCCGCTGGGACGCTCCCCCGAAGGGAGCCCATGCGGCCGGCGGTCCCTGGGGACGGGCGACGTTGAGAGTCAGCCGGTGTTCGGCGAGGTCGCGGATGATGCTCCGCACGTGCTGTGAGGTCCGCGTGCCGTTCTCGATGCCCTCGATGAGGGTGTGGAAGGCCTGGGGACCGGATACGAACTTTCCGATGTGGCCCTGGACGATGTGGAGCAGTTCCGCCTCGAAGACGTCGAGGAGGGAGAGTTCGGGGCTCAGATGCCGGATGGCTCCCTCGATGTTCGCGAAGGACTTCCCCAGCACGGCGATCATCGGGCTGGTCCTGATGCCGCGTCTGGTGGAGCGTTCGAGGACCGATGTCAGAGTGAGGCCGAAGTCGAGGTCCTCCAGCGAGGCGGCAGCGACCTTCGGTACGAGAGCGACCATGTCGGCGCTGAAGGCGCTGACCTCGGCCCACGGTGTGGCTTCTCCCAGCTCGATCCATGCCTGGGCCAAGGCCGTTCCGTCGTTCTGGGCGACGCTGAGCAGGACCCGCAGGATGTGGGTGCTCAGGGAGCGGTCCATGCGGCCGACCATGCCCCAGTCGATGACATGGGCCGGCTCTCCGGGGTGGACGAAGATGTTGCCGGGATGGGGGTCGGCGTGGAACCACCCGTCGAGGAAGTAGCCCCGGTACATGAACGCGAGCAGGTCACGGCCGATGTCCGTTCGCTGTTGAAGGGTGAAGGCGGCCGGGTCCGCGTCGCGGATGGAGCAACCGGGGGCCAGTGTCTGGATCAGCACCCGCGGTGTGGCGGTGAGGACGTCGGGCACGGTGACGTGCTTGAAGCCGGCCGCGGCCTTGCCTGCTGTTCGCATGTTCCGTGCTTCGAGGACGAAGTCCAGCTCGGGGCGCATCGCGTCGAACAGCACGCCGAGCATCGCCTCGAAGTCGATGACCGCGTTGAGACGGGGTGCACGCCGGCCGGCGAACCGTGCGAGCTTCTTGAGCAGCGCCATGTCGGCTTCCATCACGGCGCGTACGCCCGGCCGCTGGATCTTCACCGCGACGGGAGTGCCGTCCGCGAGCACGGCCCCGTACACCTGGGCCAGGGACGCCGTGCCGATGGGCCGGTCCGTGTCGACGCGGTGGAAGCGTGTGCCCCAGTCCCGGCCCAGCTCGGCGGCCAGGACCGGCTCGAAATGCGCGAACGGGCGTGGCTCCACGCGGTCGTGGAGTTTCTGGAACTCCTCCACCATCGCCTGCGACACCATGTCCGGTCGGGTGGAGAGCATCTGCCCCACCTTGACGTAGAGGGGTCCCAGGTCTTCGAGCGCACGCCGCGTGGCACCCGCCCGCGCCCGTGCCTCCCCTCGCGGGTCCTGGCCGGCAGGGCCACTCCGCCGACGAACGGCGCGACCGGCCTCCGCTGCCGCCAGAGCGCCCAGAACCCCGGCGATCTTCCCCGCACGGCGGCTGTCGCCCATGGCCAGCTCCCCACATGATCGGCCGTGGTTCCTGGGGCCGCGCGGGACGGCCCTCAGCGAACGGTGTGCGACGCCCGCACACGGGAGCCAGCATGTCCTTCGTATCCGCCCGGCACCCCTCGGCAGGAGGGCGCACGGCATCACAACCACGGCGCGAGCCACACTCCGCGCCCCCACTGGCGGACCGGCTGAAGCAGCCGCGCACGGGCCCCGGCGTCAGCGCGTGGTGCGGTCGCGCGGAAGGATGAACCCCGTCAGCCCTTCGTCCGCCAGGGGATGGAGGCCCATCCTTCGGTAGAACGCGTGGTTCCTGCTCCCTTCCGGTGTGGTGTCCGGGTCCGTGGTGAGCAGGAAGTAGCGGCAGTGTGCGTAGCGCTCGACCAGCCATCGCACCAGGGCACACCCCACGCCCTGTCGGTGGAACTCGGGTTTCACCGCGACGTCCTGGACGTAGCAGACGACTTCGTCGTCGGAGACGGTCCGGGCGAGGCCGAGAAGCGCTCCGGATTCGTCCCGGGCGGTGATGACGATGTGGGAGTTCTCCAGTGCCCGGCACAGCTTGTCCATGTCCCGGGTGTCGATCTGCCAGTCCACCGATTCGTAGAGTTTGAAGATCTCGACGGGGTCGGGCGAGCTGTGCTGCGAGACGATCATCGGCCGTTCCTGTTCTGTGTTCGCCGTCCCAGGCGGATGGCGGGGAGGGTCGTCAGGTGTCGTCCGACGTTCGCGGCGGGTAGGCGTGCTGTTCGCCCCACGGGTCGGACACCTGGTGGGCTTCGCCATCGGTCCGCAGGTAGGTGGGGCCGATGGGAACCTTGCCGTGGCCTCCGGGAATGTCCAGGACGTAGAGCGGCTGGCAGGTTCCGGATACATCGCCGCGCAGGGAGCGCATCAGTTCCTGGCCCGTTTCGATGCTGGTGCGGAAGTGGCTGGTTCCCTGGGCGAGGTCGCCGTGGTGGAGGTAGTAGGGCTTGACCCGGTTGGCGACCAGGGTGCGGAACAGGCCCTCCAGGGCCTCGGCGTTGTCGTTCACGCCTTTGAGGAGCACGGTCTGGCTCAGCAGCGGGATCCCGCCATCGCTGAGACGTCGGAGCGCGACGCGTGCGTCCTCGCCGATCTCCTGTTGGTGGTTGGTGTGGACGACGATCCAGACGGGGGTGTCCATGGTGAGGGTCTCGACGAGTTCGTCGGTGATGCGCCCCGGGTCGACGACGGGGACCCGGGTGTGGAAGCGGATGGTCCTGACGTGGTCGACCGCGTCGAGCGCTGCGAGGATGGGGCGGAGCCTGGCCGGGGATATGAGCAGGGGGTCGCCTCCGGTGAAGATGACCTCCCAGATCTCGGTGTGCGAACGGACGTAGTCCAGCGCCGCTTCCATCTCGTCCGCGGAGAGCATTCCCTCGCCCGGGCCGACGACTTCACGCCGGAAGCAGAAGCGGCAGTAAACGGGGCACAGATGCATGGGCTTGATGAGCAGCCGGTCGGGATAGCGGTGGGTGATTCCCTTCACCGGAGTGTAGGGGTCGTCGCCGATGGGGTCGGCGCGTTCCTCCGGAGTCGTGATCAGCTCGGCTTCGCTCGGGATGAACTGCCGCCCCACCGGATCGTCCAGGTCGACGATGCGTTGCTGCATGGCCGGGGTGATGCTCACGGCATAGTGCTCGGCGACCTCGCGCACGCCGGTGAGGTCGTCCTGATCGATCAGCTTCTCCTCCAGGAGGGAGTCGGGAGTACGGATGGTGCGATTCTTACGCGTCATGGCGCTTTCCTTCCTGACTGTGCTCCAGTGTTTGTGAGGATTATCAGGCGACCCGTGTCGATGACTTCCACAGACGTGAAAACCGTCCGCAATTCACCTTCCGGAAATCCGCTCCAAAATTGAGTGACCTCATTCACGCACGGATGGGGAGTGAATGCAGCAGAAGGACATCTCCGGCGCCTCCAGCCATATCAGCGACATCGCTTCTGCGCTACCCATGCCTCCGGGCACCGGCGAACCGTCGGCGCGAGGCCCGACCGAGTGGCCTCAACTCACCGGGGCATCCGCTGTGGGAGTCGGGTGACCGGCCGTGCGGCCGAACCGACACGGCGGCGGTACCCGGGGTGCAGTTCCGGCATCCGACACGCCCCGGGGGGGGCAGAGCGGCCCGTTCGGCCGTACGAGTGACCTACGGGAGCGGCGCGGCGGCCCCGACAGCAGGGTCGGGCGGCGTGGCCACCGGCGGCCGGACGCCGTCTTCGCCGGTCAGGCGAGTCCGGCTGCGACGGCACGGCGGATGGCATCGACACGGTTGCGGATGTCCGCCTTGGCGAACAGGTTGTTGATGTGGGTCTTGACCGTGGCCTCACTGATGAAGAGCGTCTCCGCGATGGCCCGGTTCGGCAGGCCCTGTCCGATGAGAGTGAGCACTTCGCGTTCGCGAGGGGTTAGGTCCGCGGGGAGGGGCCGTTCCGGAGCGGGACGGGGTGTCCGGGCCGCGGCGAGGAGCCGGGCCTGTACTGCGCGGTCGAGCACGGACTGCCCCGCGGCGGCGGCCCGGACGGCCCGGGCGATGTCCTCGCGTCCCGCGTTCTTCGTCAGGTAGCCACGGGCCCCGGCGCTCAGCGCGGCCATGATCGAGTCGTCGTCGGCGAAAGTGGTCAGGATCACCACCGCCACTCGCGGATGGTCCTCGCTCAGTCGTCGGGTCGCCTCGGTCCCGTCCATCACGGGCATCCTCAGGTCCATGAGCACCACGTCCACGGGAACGGACGCCGCTGCGGCCAGCGCCTCGGCCCCGTCCGCCGCGGTCGCGACGACGTCGATGTCGGGAGCCAGGGCGAGAACGGCGGCGAGCGGTTCACGGATCGCGGCCTGGTCGTCGGCCACGATCACCCTGATGGATACGGAGCCGGTGTCTGTTCCACTGATCCGGGGATCGCCTCCGCTCATCCGGGGATCACCGCCTCCACGCGCCAGCCGCCCCGGTCGGCCCCGGTGGTGACCGGCCCGACGGTGAGCGCCCCGCCCAGCAGGGCGACCCGTTCCCTCATGCCGATGAGTCCCATCCCGCTCCCCCAGCCTTCCGTCACCCGCTCGGTGGCGGGGCGGTTGCTGATCATCAGTGTGGTCGATCCGCCGGAGTACGTCAGGTGTGCCCCGACCGCGCCGCCGGGGGCGTGCCGGGCGGCGTTGGTCAGGGCTTCCTGGGCGATGCGCAGGAGTCCCTGAGTGACCTGCGCAGGTAGCTCGGGCACCGTTCCGGTCACGGTGAGGGCGTTGCGGTGGCCGGATGAATCGAGCATCGCGGCCAGGCTCTCCACCAGGGGCAGGGAGTCCTCGCGCAGGGCGTGGACGGTCCACTGGGCCTGCCGCAGACTGTCCTTGACCAGGCTGTGCGCCTTGTCCGTGGCCTCGCGCACCCTGTCCAGGTCTCCCGTCTCGATCAGGGCGTCGACCAGTTCCAGTTGCATGTTCACACCGGCCAGCGCGTGCGCCAGGACGTCGTGGATGTCCCGGGCGATCCGGCCGCGCTCGGTCAGCACGGCTGTCCGGGCTTCGGCACGGGCGGCGTGCTCGGAGGCTTCCGCCGCCGCGATCACCGCCTGGGTGGCCTCGTTCCGGCTGCGTCCGGCTATGCCGGCCAGCACCGGAGCGCCGGTGGCGAGACCTGTCGCCAGGGACAGGGTGTCCCGCTCGCCGACCAGGAAGAGTGCTCCGCCGCAGAGGAGACCGCAGGCCGCGGCGAGCGCCAGGGCCGGTCCGGTATCGAGCCGGTATCCGATGTAGGCGGCGAGGAAGAACGCGAAGAGGTAGGACGTACCGGAGTCGCTGACCGCCATCAGGGCGGCTGCCGCGAGAATTCCGGACACCATCCAGGCGACGGTGAACCGTGGGGGAAGCCCGGTCTCGGGCAGCAGCCGTGCGGCCATCACCGCGCAGTTGACCAGGAGGAGCAGGGCCACGGCCAGCCCCTGGCCGCTGACGTCCAGGGGCCGGATCGTGACGATCCCGGCGACGATGACCGCGGCCGGCAGCACCCACTGCTTGCGGTTCGTCCGTTCCGGCAGCCGCCCGCCGACCGGCCCGACCAGGGCGGCGGGGCGGCGGGGCTGTACTGCTGGCATGCCGCGACCATAGCCCACGGTCAGTTCACCCGGGTTGTCGCAGCCCCCGGCCGGACGGACGCCCCGAAGCCGCCCGGGCGCGGCAGCATCCGGCTGCGTACGAAGATCGTGGCCAGCCGCGAGACCACCTCGGTCAGCGCCATCAGCAGCAGGGCCGCCAGCCATGCCTGCTCGCCGGTGATGTGGTGATCCACGCTGAACCGTGCCACGTCGTCCGCGCCGCCGTGCTCCACCCACTGCTGGAAGCCGATGCGGGCGCCCATGCCGATCACCCACAGGACCGCCGATATCAGACCGGCCTTGATGAGGACGTGGTCGCCGACGACGCGTAGCCGGGTGAACACGCCGCCCGCGACACCGAGCAGGGCGCCCACTCCCACCAGCACCCCGATCAGCTTCAGGTCATTGCCGCCGGTGGGGATGGTGTCGAGGTACCTGTAGGCCACGAAGGAGATGATCCCGAGGGGAAGCAGGTACGACCTGGGCCCCAGGCGCCCTTCCCGGAGTTGGCGGAAGACGATCAGGACGAGGGCGATATCGGTGATCCATTGGGTCGCTGTCATGCCCCGTAGCCTGCTCTGATCAGGCACGTCACGCCTGGACCCGCGGGTGGAGACAGGGGTGGAGATTTTCTCCCTCCCGCGTTCTGCGGAACGGCCCGTCCAGGTCGGCGATCGCGCTCCCCTCATATCGCCCGCATGCGCGGCAACCGCCTCGCGGCCGGCGGTGACCTGCCCTCGGCCGGCTGCTGTCCGCCGCCCGCCGGGACGGCAAGCGTCAATCGGCCGCTTGGCCGATCACCCTCGTGACGGGCGAATTCGACGTACGGCCCCGGTGTTTTCGGCTGTCCTCGAAGGCGCCGGCAGGAAGGAGTGCGCCCCGTGGGTCAGAAGTGAACCGAGCGTGAAGGGGCAGGCGGGCCGGGGCCGTCGGGCTCGGCGGTCGCTGCGCGTAAACCCGCTGCTCCGGATTGGCCGGGACAGACGCACCGGCGCTGTCGGTACTTCTTGATCCGCGTTGGACTTTCGGCGGATCCATCGCCGCCGCGGACCCGGTCCGGTCGGCCGGACCCCCATCGAGCCGCGCCGAACATAGGGGAAGCCAGTGACTACACCCTCTCCTGCCCCGCTACGGGTCGCCCTGGTGAATGGAAGCTTCGAAGAGCCGGTGGTCACCAACTACGAGATCCTTCCGGACGCGTCGCAGACGGGGGCCGCGAAGCGGGTCCCGGGCTGGCGCACCACCGCGACCGACCACCAGATCGAGCTGTGGCGTTCCGGGTTCAACGGGGTGCCGGCCGCCCACGGGTCCCAGTTCGCCGAGCTCAACGCGAACCAGGTGGCCACGCTCTACCAGGACCTGCTGACCTCGCCCGGCTCCAAGCTGTACTGGCGGCTGTACCACCGCGGGAGGGCCGGCCAGGACACCATGGCCCTGGACATCGGCGCGCCGGGTTCCACGGCCGAACAGCGGCGCTTCACCGACGGCAACTCCGTCTGGGGCTACTACACGGGCACCTACACCGTGCCGGCAGGTCAGACCACGACTCGATTCGCCTTCCGTTCCGTCTCCGCCGCAGGCGGCAGCCAGGCGGTGGGCAACTTCCTGGACGGCATCTTCTTCGGTACGGCCCCCCTCGTGGTGCTGACCAAGACCGCCGCCCCGACGGGGCCTCTGGAGGTGGGGGACGTCGTCACCTACCGCATCAGGGCGGCCAACGAGGGCGGGGGCGCGGCCGAAGCCCTGACCCTGACCGATGCGATCCCGCCGGGCACGACCTACCTGCCCGGTTCGCTGCGCGTCGTCGACGGCCCCAACGCCGGGCCGAAGACGGACCGGAGCGGCGACGACCAGGCGTATTACGACGCCGGGGGCGACAGAGTCGTCTTCCATCTGGGCGACGGCGCTTCCAGCGTCCGGGGCGGAAGTCTGGCCAACACCGCGGACTTGCCGGGCGGCACCACGGTGGAGTACCGGGTCACCATCGATCGGGCGGCCGGAGGCCGGAGCATCGCCAACAGCGCCACCGCCGCCTACGAGAACCGGCTGGGACCGACCCCCGAGGCGCTGGCCGCCACGTCCAACGAAACGGTCACCGAGGTCAACCCGGCCGCCGATCTGGCCGTGGTGAAGGCGGCTGACGCGACCACCGTCACGATCGGCCAGACCGTGACCTACCGGATCACCGTCCGCAATTCCGGGCCGAACCGAGCCACCGGCGTCACCGTCGTCGACCGGCTCCCGGACGGCCTGCGCTTCCTGTCCTCCGAGCCGTCCCAGGGGGCCCACGATCCGACGACGGGGCGGTGGACCGTCGGCGACCTGGCCGACGGGGCGGGCGCCACCGTCGTCGTGCGGGCCAAGGCCGCCGTGACCGGTCGGATCACCAACACCGCGACCGCCGCAGGCGTCGAGAAGGACCCCGACCCGACGAACAACGCCGACTCGGTCACCGTATGCGTCGTACGTGCCCCCGCCTGCTGCGACCCGTGCTCCACCGAGGACGCCTCCGCCTGATGCCCGGCCGCCGGCGCCTGACGGCCGGCGGGCACGGACATCCGGACGGCGGGCCCTGGGCGAGGAGCCGGACGCGGCTCCCGGAGCGGTCCGCGCTGCCGGGAACCTTCGATCGGCCGGCCGTCAACAGGTGCGGCCATGTCCCCTGGACGGTGTGACACGCGTGTCGCGGGCCTGGCCACCTCGTTGGGCCTGTGCCGCCCGTGATCGCCGGGCGGTGGTCACGGGCGGGCGCCGGCATCCGGG
Organism: Streptomyces sp. ADI96-02; assembly: GCF_003846185.1. Taxonomy (GTDB): domain Bacteria; phylum Actinomycetota; class Actinomycetes; order Streptomycetales; family Streptomycetaceae; genus Streptomyces. The sequence continues at coordinate 6,866,987 of NZ_ML123034.1, read as the reverse complement.
CCCGACGAAGGAGGAAGACCATGAGTGCAGGGACTTGGGGCCTCAACAGTGCCGGGCGCGTGGGCGTCGCGGCGCTGGGTGCGGTGGCCGGCGCGGCGTTGCTGCCGGCCGGAGCCGCACACGCGAACGTCATCGGTGTCGGGAACGCCGCGTTCGGCAACACCTGCGCCAGCCAGGGCGGTGCGCAGACCGCCGGCGCCACCGCGGCCGGAAGCGGGGCCGTGAGCGCAAACCACACCGGTCTGCCGCTGCACCTGGGGCGCAACGACTGCGGCAACAGCGGCATCGTCTGCACCGCCGTCTTCTCCTCCAGCGTGTGAGGCGGAACAGAGGCAGCTGAGAGGATCCGACCGGGTGGAGCGGGAGACCGTGGTGACGGGCGCGCGGGTGCGGGAGGGGGCGGTGTTCGAGTTGCTGTCCCTGAGCGGGCGCGCGCTGCCCCTGCTGAGAGAGTGGGTGGCGGACGCTCCGTCCTGCGGGGTGGCTCGGGGGCTGTTGACCCTGGCGACGGCCGACCGGCTCGACGACGCGGAGCTCAGGGAGCAGTTGGTGATCGCGCACCGGGACGCGCGATTGGCCGGTGAGCGGGAGACGAGCCTCGTGTACGGGATCTTCCTCCATACCCACCGGCAGTACCGGCTGACGGCCGATCACCTGGTCGGCCACTTCGCCCGCTGGCCCGCCGACCGGCCGGCCGGGCTCATGCTGGGAGCCTTTTCCGCCTGCGCTGACGACTCCTACCGCGCGCACGGGGACGCTCTGGTGCAGCGGCAGTGGGAGCTGGCCGGCCCGGACGACTGGGCGTGGACGAGTTGGCTGGCCGCGACCCGTGCGGAGCAGGGCCGCGTGCGTGAGGCGCACGATCTGGCCGAGCGGGCACTGACCGTGCACTCCCGCTCGGGTGTCGCAGCGCATGCCCTGGCACATGCCGAACACGAGCTGGGGACCGGCCCCGCCGCGATCGGATTCCTCGACGAGTGGCTCTCGGTGGATCCGGACGCGATGCATACGCGCCATCTGAACTGGCACGCCGCTCTGCAGTCCATCGCCTGTGGTGACTTCCCCGACGCCCGACACCGGGCGGACGCGGCGCTGGCGCGTACGGATGTCGGAATGCGTGCCGCGACGAACTGGCGTCTGCTGCTCGCCGGGCAGACACCCGCGGGCCGCAGCGACCCGGCCCATGTACGGGACCTGCTCGCCGCGCCGGGCGGGATGGCTGAGGTCTTCCACACGTTCAACCTCGCCCTCGCGCTGGCCGTGGAGGCCGCCACCGACGATCTGAACGCCCTTGCCCGGCGAGCCGCCGACGACGACCGCCCCGACTACCGCGAGGTCCTCGCGCCGGTGGTCCAGGCACTGGCGGAGATCACCGCAGGCCGCCCCCGTACAGCGGCGGACCTGCTGACCGCCCTGGGCGACAGAGCCGAGAGGATCGGTGGCGTGCGCGTGGAACGCGAGATCGTCCAGGACACCCTCGCCCGCGCCCTCGTGGACGCCGGCGAGCCGGCCCGGGCCGCCCGTCTGCTCCATCACCGCGCCACCGCACGCCACCACCACACCTACGAAGACCTCCTTCTCACCGTACGCGCTCCCGCCGCCGCCTCGGCCGGCTGATCGCCGTGAAGGCCTCGGACAGCCCTTCGGTGTTCCGTGGGGACAGCCCTTCGGCGTTCCGTACGGGCCGGCGGCCTCCTTCCGTACTCTGGAGGCATGCGCATGCGTCCCACTCTGAGCTGGACCCCTACCGAAGCGCTCCCGCCCGGCACCACGGACCCTCAGCCGGTTGTCGATGCCCTGCGCGGCGGTGGTGTGCTGGTGCTGAGCGGGGCGGGCATCTCCACGGAGTCGGGCATCCCCGACTATCGGGGCGAGGGCGGGAGTCTGAACCGGCACACTCCGATGACCTACGAGGAGTTCACCACCAGCGCCCGGGCCAGGCGCCGGTACTGGGCGCGCAGCCATCTCGGCTGGCGTACCTTCGGCTCCGCGCGTCCCAACGCCGGGCACCGGGCCGTGGCGGCGTTCGCGCGGCACGGCCTGGTCTCGGGTGTGATCACCCAGAACGTCGACGGTCTGCACCAGGCCGCCGGGAGCGAGGACGTCGTGGAGCTTCACGGGAGCCTTGGGCAGGTCGTGTGCCTCTCCTGCGGCGCCTTCAGCCCGCGTCGCGATCTGGCCCGGCGGCTGGCGCGGGCCAACGTGGGCTTCGCGCCCGTGGCAGCCGCGATCAATCCTGACGGCGACGCGGACCTCACCGACGAACAGGTCGGCGACTTCCAGGTGGTCTCCTGCGCGGTCTGCGGCGGCATCCTGAAGCCGGACGTGGTGTTCTTCGGGGAATCCGTGCCCCCGCAGCGGGTCGAGCACTGCCGGGAGCTGGTCGCCGAGGCGGCTTCGCTGCTGGTGCTGGGCTCCTCGTTGACGGTGATGTCCGGTCTCCGGTTCGTCCGCCAGGCGGCCCGGGCAGGACGCCCGGTAGTGATCGTCAACCAGGACCCGACCCGGGGCGACCGGCTCGCCACCACCCGTGTCGCCCTCCCCTTGGGCAGGACCCTCACCGCTGTGGCCGACCGGCTCGGCGTCCGGGTCGCCGACGGCGAAGTGACACCCGGGTGAGGCCGCCCGGAGATCGGCTCCCCGGCAATGCTGGGCATCATGTGGCCTCGAGTCGACAGGGCGAGGCCATTTCTTCCTGTCGCGAAAAACGGACCGGGGTGCGGTCGGCGTCCGTCGACCGCACCCCGGATTTCATGGACCTGACGGTGAGCCCGTTTCCTTTGTCACCGTCCCCTCCAGCTACTGCCGGGGGCAGTCGGGCAGATCCCTCAGCCGGTCGATGTCGATTTTCACGTAGTGGGCGGTCACGTAGCCGTCCCTGCCGGCGAGCTTGTACCAGAACTGGTTTCCGCCGCTCACACCGTCGATCGTGAACGTCCCGCCCGGTGTCTTGCAGGACAGCCTGATCCGGTCGCCCGACGGCAACGAGCCGATGTCGTCGGCGCGGGTGGACGGCCACGCGCGGATGATGAGGTCATCTTGTTCGGTGATCACCGTGCCCCACTGCGGGCCGACCGCCAGGACAGCGGCCGGAGCGGGGGAGAGTGTCGCCGCACCGGCAGGCGCGGCGGTCAGGATCCCGGAGCCGACGAGCGCGCACCCGGCAAGCATCACGGCCATCCGGCGCCTGGAAGACAGACTGTTCATAGACCCTTCTTTCCTCTGCGGGAATATCGCCTCCCCTGGTTATTGCATACCGGACGCAGAACCCGCCATGAAGGAAAGAGAATTTCACTCTGATAACTCACTCGTGCCGTCAATCATCACGATTATGGCCGATAAACACATTTCCGCTACATAGTTACGGCCCTCAAGAGGATGAACCGCTTATGCGGCCCTGGGGCTGCCGTGGTCCGACCGCTGATCCGACGCCCGGTCGGACCGCCCCGGCGCGTGCCCCGCGCACGCGGGCGCGTGAACGCCGGGACTCCGCGTCCTCGGCCAACCCGATCGAACGAGTTTGGAGCGGCGCCGTCCAGCGCCCGCACGGCGAACCCGCACCACAGAACACCCGTTCACCGATTGGCCCTCCGGCAGGCCGTTACGCGACCCCATCCGACGCGTTTTTTAGAGCACCAGTGCCAGAACGCCGCTCGGATGGAGGACGCCGTGCATTCCGCCTCTCCCCCCGCTCACCGGCCGCCCGCATTCGAACGGAGGCCCTGCGCGACGACGTACCGCGCCGATCTCGACGGCTGCGGCAACGGCTGCGGCTCCGCGCCGGCGGACAGCTGGCGTACGGCATGAGTGAAGCCGCCGACGCCTCCACCGCTGGAGCCACGTCCACGGGTACCACGTCCGCAGGCGCCGTTCCGGGTCCGCGGACCGCCCCGCTGCCGCCACCGCCCTCCTTCGTGACCGCGGGGCCTCAGGACGACAACCTGACCGACGAGCTGGAAGAGGCCTACTGGTCGCTGCACGACGGGGCCGCCGCCAGTGCCACCGTCGGCCAGGTCCTCGGCCGACTCCCCCGGATCACCGCCCTGATCGGGCGGCTCGCGTGGCGGGCCGATCGCCGCGCGACTCTGTGCGTCATCGTGTTCCAGCTGGCCTCCGCCGCGATGAGCGCCCTCGGTCTGATCGCCGGAGTCGCCGTGCTCCAGCATCTGTTCGCGCAGGGCCCCACTCCCGACCGGGTGCGCGCCGCTCTCCCGCAACTCCTGCTCCTTGTGGGCCTCCTGGGCGCACGGGCCCTCCTGGAGTCCGGTGTCGCGGTCGCCCAGGCCCGCGTCACACCGAAGATCCGCACTGCCCTGGAGTGCGACTTCCTCCATCTGACCGCGCACGTACGACTGGAAGCGGTCGAGGACGCCGACTGGCACGACGAAGTCCACCGCGCCAACGACCGCGGGCTGTTCTACGCTCGGCAGATCGTCGGCCAGGTCGTCTCCCTGGCCTCCGCCGTGCTCGCGCTCGCCGGAACGGCCGGTGTGCTCGGCGTCCTCCATCCGGCCCTCCTGCCCCTGCTCCTGCTGTCCGTGCTGCCCGTCGGTCTCGCGGCCGTCCGCAGCGCCCGGGCGCGGTTCGCGTCCTTCAAGCGGTGGAACGCGTTGCAGCGCCGCGTACGGGTCTTCTCGTGGCTGCTGCTCGACGTCGACGCCGCCGCGGAACTGCGCTCCGACACCGTCCAGGGAGCCTTGCTCGACGAACACCGGCGCTTGACTCTCAAAATCGCCGATGAGGACACCCGGCTGGGCGTGCAGGCGGCGCTGCTCCACCTGGCGGGCCGTGCCGTCGGCGGCCTCGGCACCGGCGTCACCTATGCCGCGCTGGCCGGGATGCTGATCGCCGGATGGCTTCCGCTCGCCGCGGGCGCGGGTGCGGTCCTCGCCATCCAGTCCGGACAGGCCGCGCTCACCCGGCTCGTCGAGGTCGCGCACCTCGTGTACGAGCACGCCCTGTGGGTGTCCGATCTCCTGGCGGTCCAGGAACGGAGCCGCCGGCTCCTCCCCGGCCGGGCCGGACCGGAGGCCCCCTCGACCGTGCGGACGATCACGGTGGACGACGTCCGCTTCACCTACCCCGGCAGGGACGCACCTGCGCTCGACGGCGTCAGCATGTGCTTGACGGCCGGGCAGAAGATCGCCTTCGTCGGCCTGAACGGCTCCGGCAAGTCGACGTGCGCCAAGCTGTTGGCCGGTCTGTACGAGCCGCAGCGGGGCAGTGTGCGCTGGGACGGCGTCGACGTGTGCGAGATGGACGCCCAGTCGCTGCACCGGCAGGTCGCCTGCGTGCTCCAGGAACCCGTGCGCTTCCCGTTCAGCGCCCTGTCGAACATCACCGCCGCCACCGGCACGCTCACCCGGGCCGACCCCGAACGCGTCCTGGCCGCGGCGCGGGCTTCGGGCGCCGACGGCGTCGTCGCGTCGCTGCCCAACGGATGGGAGACGCTGCTGTCCAAGCGTTTCAAGGGCGGTCAGGAACTGTCCGGCGGGCAGTGGGCGAAGGTGGCGGTGGCCCGCGGCCTGTACAAGAACGCACCGCTGCTGCTCCTCGACGAGCCGACCGCGAGCATGGACCCGCCCTCCGAACACGCCGTGTACGAAGCCGTGCTGCGCGGACGCCTGCGCGAGGACCAGATCACGGTGCTGATCTCCCACCGGCTCGCCAGCGTCGTGGACTGCGACACCATCTACGTCTTCGACGACGGCCGCATCACCGAGTCCGGCTCCCACGAGGAGCTGATGGCGCTCGGCGGAGCGTACGCCGTGATGTTCCGCCTCCAGGCCGCCGGCTACCAGACCCGTGCGGGGGGCTCGGAGACGGTCACCTGACCACCGCGCCCCCGCCGTCATCCGCCTCGCACCCCGCACCTCGCACCTCGCACCTCGCACCTCGCAGACAGGAGAAGCCTGATGACCCGCGACACGGCAACCATCGCCGCAGTGGGCCCGAAGATCGACACCGGACGTCCGACGGTCCGCGCGGCCACGTCGGCCGATGCCGAAGGCATCACACGACTGCGCTCCGAACACGTCCTCTCCGCGCCCATGACCGACCCGTGGATCCAGCAGTGCGCCATCGAGCTCGCGCCCCGGTTGACCCCGGCGGGAGACGCGCGGGCCTTCGTCATCGACGCGCCGGACGGCGAGCTGGCCGCCTGCGCCCTCGCGCTGATCCAGCCCGTGCTGCCCGCGCCGACCTACCCCCGGGGCCTCGCCGCTCGTGTGCACGTCGTCGCCACCCATCCGGCCGTCCGACGCCGCGGTTATGCCCGCGCGGTGGTCTCCGCACTGCTCGACCATCTCTCCCGGGTCGAGCACGTCACGCTGTACGAGGTCCACGCCGGCGCCGAAGCAGCGCCGCTCTACCGGGAGTTCGGCTTCACGGGCAGTGCGGAGTCGATGCGGATGACGCGCCTCGAAGAGCCGTCCGCCCCGTGCGGGCAGCGAAGCAGCTCCGCCCGAACCGAGCACTACGCCGAGACGGTCCTCAAGGCCACGGCCTGGGCGTGCGTCTACTTCACCGACGAGGACGACCGCCCGCTGCAACTGCACTCCGTCTACTCCCCCGCGCACCCCTGGCAACTGGTGGGCGGGACCATGGACCCCGGCGAGCGGCCCTGGGAGACGGCCGTACGCGAGTGCCAGGAGGAGACCGGCCTCACGCCGGTCGGGCCGCCCCGACTCCTGGCCGCCGTCTACGGGTTGCCCGGCGGCGGGTGGCCGTACAGCACGCTCGGCTGCGTCTTCGACGGTGGCCGCCTCACCGCGGCGCAGATCCGCGGTATCGTCCTGCGCCCGGACGAACACGACGAGGTGCGCGTCCTGCCGCTGACCGAATGGGAGGCACTGATGCCGCCCGAGGATCTCACCCGCCTGAACGCCGTGGCCGAGGCCCGCCGAACCGGCGCAGCGGCGTACGTCGACTGGGACTGGGCTACCGAGTGAGCGGCGGCATCATCACGTCGGCCGCGGTCTGAGCGAGCACCGGTCCGGCCGGGCCCATGGGAGTGGCCATGAGGCGCCCGGCGGCCGGGCCGGGCGCCGATGCCGTCATTCCGCCTCCGGCACGGCTTCCAGTGAACGCTTCAGGCGGCCGAGCGTCGTGATCATGCCTGATCGGTTCGCGCGTACCCGCTCCTGCGGTGACGTACCGGCGATCGCGGCACCCAGAAGGTCGGCGGCCCGTCCACGACCGCCTCGGCGAAGATCGCGCCAGTACTGAGTGACGTGCGTGGATTCTGAGTCGGCTCCGGCGGGGTCCGACCGTGCCGGGGTCAGACGGAACCCCCAGGTGGCGATGGGCAGCCCGGCGACCGAGACACGGAAGGCGAACTCCCCGGGGGCGTCCGAGACGGTCACCCGGCAGAAGGTGAACCAGCGTCGGGCCCCGTTGCGGTTGAATCCGATGAAGGAAGGGCGCGGCCCCTTCCTCCCCCGGTAGACCAGGACCCCGACGCACTCGGGGCTCCACTCCCGCATGCGGCGTACGTCACTGATCGCCGCGTACACCTGGTCGGGCGGGGCTTCGACGACGACGGACTCGCTCAGCTCCCACGACCGCGAGGCAACGTCACCCTGTGCGGACACGACACCGCCTTGCGCGGGCTTGGTCGTCCGCCGCCCTCTCATCGACCCGCTTCGTTGGCAGTCGGCTCGCAGGCGCACGGAGTGCCGGTGGTCGAGCCTGAGCAGCAAGCGGCGGAGAGCACGCTCTGCGGGGCGGCGGGTCCGGGGTCCAGAAGGGCGAGCCGGGCGCTCGCCGCGTGCTCCGGCTGCCAGCCGGGTCGGCCCACGAGATGACGGACCCGGTCCTGCCACCGTGTCGCTCGGGCCAGGTCACGCCCGATGGCGGCGTATTCGTGGGAGACGACGCGCAGCGGGTTGTAGGTGTCGATGTTCTTGGTGAGCCCGTACACGGGGCGTTCCGTCTCCTCGGCCCACGTCCCGAAGACGCGGTCCCAGACCATGAGGATTCCGCCGAAGTTCCGATCCAGGTAGCCGCCTTGCGAGGCATGGTGCACGCGATGGTTGGAGGGAGTGTTGATGACCCCTTCGACGAAGCGCGGCAGCTTGCCGATGCGGTCGGTGTGCAGCCAGAACTGGGTCAGCATGTTGATTCCGCCGCAGAGAAGGATCGCCCAGGGCGGTACGCCGGCCAGGGCGAGCGGGATGTAGAAGATCTGCGAGGTGAGACCCGTCCAGGGCTGTCGGACCGCGGTGGCCAAGTTGTAGTTGACGCTGGAGTGGTGCACCACGTGACTGGCCCACAGCACGCGTACGAGGTGGTGCTCGCGGTGCATCCAGTAGTAGCAGAAGTCCTGAGCCAGCAGGATCAGGGGAAAGGTCACCCAGGTGACCTCGATGCGCAGGGGCGTCAGCTCGTACAGGCCCATGAAGACGGCGAGGGCGATCGCCTTGTACAGGATGTCCACGACGCCCGCGCCCGCGCCCACGGTGAGGCTCGTCGCCGTGTCGCGGATTCCGTAACCGCTGGCGTTCTCGTCGGGGTGAAGCCGGTAGTAGACGATCTCCAGAATGATCAGCAATACGAAGGCCGGTGCGGACAAGGCCAGCAGGGACGTGGTTTCCATCAGGACCTCCTGTCGGAGCGCTGTGCTCCGACAGGAGTATCGGAGTGCGATGCTCCGATAGGCAAGGGGTAGGACGTCACGAAGAAGCGCCGAACCCGAAACGACCTGGGGGATGCCCGCGGTCCACAGACCTAGGGATGGTTCCTGGCCCGTCTCCGCGGTGGGACTGGTTTGCTGGAACCAGACAGCAAGAGGGTGCCCGGTGCGGAGAGCGCCGGACGGTCCGTGACATGACGAACGTGCACGGCTGGGAGGCAACCGCTCGCTCGGCCCGAAAAGCCGACGGTAACCAGTCCGAGAGTAGACCCGACCAGCACAGTCTTCGCTCTCCCGTTTCCCCGGCGCTGATGCGCCGATGCCGGTCAGGGCTGTGTCCCTCCCTCTTGCGGAACTTCCTCCGTACGCGCGCCTCACGCCCCGACTCTCGCCCCGGCCTGCCTCCGGGCGCTGAGACCGCCGCCTTGCGGTTGCTGCGGCGTTCGTCCGGAATCATCCTGGTGACGAGGCTGGACCCGCGAATGGCCGCGAATGGCGATGTGCCGGGGCGGCCTGCGGTCTCTGGTGACTGGCCGCGTGGCGGCACCCTCACCGGGCGGCTTCCGGCGAGGGTGCCGCCGGTCACGGCAAGGGGACCGCGTACCGAGAACCCGGGGCGGACCGCCCTTCGGAGCTGGAGAACACGATGAGGTACAGGATCAAGCGCTACGTCGTTCACTTCGTCCACCTGGTGGACCGCCATCCCTGGGCGCAGAGCGCCCGGCGCGATCAGTCCGTGTAGGAGGCGTCGCCCGTCGTGACGACGCCTTTCCGTACGGCCTGGCGCTGCGGGATGGGGATCGGCTACCGCCCCCGGCGTGCGGGACAGTGCCCGAGGGCGCCGTGTCGGTCGGACCGGGCTCCTGGGTGTCCGGTCCGGCCGGCACGGCAGCCCTGGTCAGCCGGTCGGGCTGAGGATCACCGAGCGCTTCAGGTGTTCCGGGCGGTCCGGGTCGCGGCCCGCCTTATCGGCGAGGGCTAGGGCCAGGCGCTGGACGACGACCAGTTCGGCCAGCGGGTCCAGTTCCGGCAGGCGAAGGTGGGCTCCGGTGGCCGCGATCTGGTCGGCGAGCGAGGCGTCCAGGGGGGCCAGGCTCCATACCGCCCGGCCTTCGCCGGCGACCGCGATGGGGCCGTGCCGGTACTCCATCGCCGCGTAGGACTCGGTCCAGTGACCGGCTGCCTCGCGCACCTTGAGCGCGGCTTCGTGGGCCACGCCCACGCTCCAGTCCGAGCCGAGGAAGGTGATCTGCTCGGCTTCGAGCAGGGCGGCGGGCAGGGGGACCGTCAGCGCCTTCGTCACGTCGGTGAGCGCCTGGGCCACGGGGAGTCCGAGATGTGCGCGCAGCAGGAGGAGTTCGGCGGTGGGGAAGCGGGTCTGCACCACGGACCGCTCGTCCGCGTAGTCGAGGCGGATGACGGCGTGCGAGGCGGCTGCGGCCGGGGAGTCCCCGACCGCGGTGATGGTGGTGATGGCCGCGCTGCCGGCCCGGCCCAGCGCTTCGACGATCTCGGTGGTGGTGCCCGACCGGGTGAGGGCGAGGATGCGGTCGTAGCGTCGGCCGAGCCTGGCCTCGGAGGCCGCGTAGACGTCGGTGACGCCGTGCCCGGCGTTCTCGCGGAGCCTGGCGTACGCCTGGCCCATGAAGAGCGAGGTGCCGCAGCCGATGACGGCGACGCGTTCGCCGGCTGCGGGCAACGACGCCGCGTGGGCGGGCAGTTCGTCCAGAACCCGCTGCCAGATGGCGGGCTGGGACTCGATTTCGGTACGGGTGTGGGACATGGTTCTCCGTGGCTGGGATGGGTGGCTCAGGTGCTGAGGGTGGCGCGCAGGCCGGGCTGCAGGCGGGTGCCGTGGGCCCGCACCATGTCGTCGCAGAGCTCCCAGATCTGTTCGACGCGCAGCGTGGCCGCGGTGGCGGCGTCCGTCATGGCCGCGTGCCGGATGTGGCGCGGCTCGTCCTCCAGAGCGGCGCGCACCACGAGGTCGTTCATGCTCAGGTAGGTGCGGTTGAGTGCGGCGAGTTGCGGGGGGATGTTCCCGATGCGCGTCGGCTGCACGCCGGATCCGTCGACCAGGCAGGGCACTTCGACCGTGCCGGTGAAGGGCAGGTTCTCGATCAGTCCGTTGTTGGCGACGTTGCCGTAGACGGTCCTGGGGGTGCCGGTGACGATGCTGTGGATGATCTGCGGGGCGTACTCCATCGTGCCCTCGACCTCCACCGGGCCGCCCGCGGCGAGCGCGGCGCGCGTCCTCTCGTACTCGGCGACGTTCTCGTCGACGATGTCCAGGTACGAGCCGATCGGGAGCCGCAGCCGCTCGACCTCGCTCGCGTGGCCCAGGTACCAGGGGACGTACTCGGAGGAGTGCTCGCTGGTCTCCGTCGGGTAGTAGCCGAGCCTGCGGTACATGTCGACGCGGACCCGGCGCCGCAGTTGTGCGTCGTCGGCGATCAGGGCGTCCAGGCGCGGGTAGAGGTTCTCGCCCTGGTGCTCGAACTGGAGCACCCATGCCTGGTGGTTGACTCCGGCGGCGCGGTAGGTGACCTCCTCGAAGGGCACGCCGACGAGTTCGCAGAGGTCGTGCATGGTCCAGTGGACCGAGTGGCACAGTCCGACGACCCGGGTCAGCCCCGTCGCCTGGCGCAGGTACTGGGTGTTCATGGCCATGGGGTTGGTGTAGTTCAGCAGCCACGCGTCGGGGCATTCGGCGGCCATGTCGGCGCCGAGTTCCTTGAGGAACGGGAAGGTGCGCAGCGCGCGGAAGATGCCGCCGATGCCCAGGGTGTCGCCGATGGTCTGCCGTACGCCGTGGCGGGCGGGCACCTCGAAGTCGGTGCGGGTCGCCTCGCCCATGCCGATCTGCACGATGTTGATGACGAAGTCCGCGCCGGTGAGGGCTTCGCGGCGCTCCGCGTGCGCGGTGATGTGCGGGGCGGCCCCGAGCCGGTCGGCGATGTACGCGGCGGCTGCCTGCGCGGTGGCGAGGCGTTCGTCGTCGATGTCGTGCAGGGCGATGTGGGCCGAGCCGAGTTCCGGGAAGGCGAAGAGGTCGGCGAGCAGCCCCTGGGTGAAGACGACGCTTCCGGCGCCGATGAAAGCGATCTTGGTTCGGGTCATGATGGGCTGGCTCCGATTCGGGTGAGATGGGCGAGCGCCTCGTCCCAGGTGGGCTGGGCGTCGGTGCCGCCGCCGGCCCTGGTGGACAGGGCGCCGCACACGGCTGCTGTCTCCAGTGCCTGCTGGAAGGTGCGGCCGGCGAGCCGGGCCGCGATGAAGCCGGCGTTGAAGCTGTCGCCGGCGCCGACGGTGTCCCGCACCGTCACGTGCAGGGCGTCGGCGGTGAACAGGGAGCTGCCGTCGTGGCCCACGGCTCCGTCCGCGCCGTTCTTGACCGCGACGAGGGTTCCCCGCGCGGCGAGGAGCGCAGCGGCCTGCTCGACGGATCGGCCCGCTTCGGGGCCGGCCAGCCGGCCGGCCTCGTAGGCGTTGGGCAGGAGGACGTCGATCCGCTCCAGTACGGGTTCCAGCAGCGCGCGGTCCCACCGGTCGGACGGGTCGTCGTTGGTGTCGAGCGACGTGGTCGCCCCGGCCGCGGCGGCGGCGTCGAGGAGTGCGGGCAGATCGGCGGCGAGCCGGGGCATGAGGAAGAAGGAGGCGAAGTGGACGTGGCGGGCGGAGGCCAGCAGGCTGTGCGGGACGTCCTGGCCGGTGGTGGCCGCGAGGGTGCCGGGGGCGGTGAGGATGGCCCGGTCCGCGCCCCGGGTGACGACGGCGGTGAGCGGGGTGGGCAGGGTGTCGTCGAGGCGCAGGGCGGTGACGTCGACGCCTCGTTCGCGCAGGCGCTCGCGGACGTAGCGACCTGCGTCGTCGTTGCCGACGCGACCCGCGAAGGCGACGTTCAGCCCGAGTCCGGCGGCTCCGCAGGCGGTGATCGCCGCGGATCCCCCGAGGGTCAGCGCGCCGCTTCCGACGAGCTGTTCACGTTGTCCGAAGGCGAGTGGTCCGGTGAGTGGACCGACGATGACATCGGGGTTGGCGTCCCCGACGACGAGCAGGTCGAAGGTGGGCATGGCAGGGCTTTCTGAGAGTGAGCGGGACGGGACGGCGGCGGGCTTCAGCCCTTGAGCCCGCTGGAGGTGATGGACCGGATGAAGGTCTTCTGGGCGGCGAGGAACGCCAGGAGCACGGGGAGCACGGTGAGGACGTTGCCGGCCATGACGGCCGACCACTGGATGTGGTGCTGCCCCTGGAAGGTGGTCAGGCCCAACTGCAGTGTGTAGCCCGCCTCCTGGTGGATCGCGATCAGCGGCCAGGAGAGGTCGTTCCAGGTGGTGAGGAACGTCAGCACGGCGACGGTGCTGAGCGCCGGCCGTGACAGCGGCAGGACCACGCGGAGCAGGACCCGCAGCCGGCCGCAGCCGTCGATCCACGCCGCCTCCTCCAGCTCCCTCGGCAGGGAGAGGAAGAACTGCCGCAGGAGGAAGACGGCGAAGGGTGTGACGAGCGAGGGCACGATGAGCGCGCCGAGCGAGTCGATGAGGCCGAGTTCCTTCATCACGATGAAGGTGGGGATCATCGTCAGCTGGAAGGGGATGACCATCGTCGCCAGCATGAGGACGAGCAGGGCCCGCGATCCGCCGAACCGCATCCGGGCGAAGGCGTAGCCGCCGAGCGATCCGAAGACCAGGTTGGAGGCGACCGCGACGGCGGAGACGATGGTGGAGTTCATGAACCATCGCGGGAACATGGCGTTGCCGATGACGAATTCGTATCCGCCCAGGTCGATTCCGGAGGGCCACAGGGCGGGTGGGAACCGGTTGATCTCGGCGTTGGTCATGACCGAGCTGAGTACGAGCCAGATCAGGGGCGCCGCGAACAGCAGGGCGAGCGGGGCCAGCAGCAGGTGCCACGGGCTGAACGGCAGCAGCGGGCGGCGCGGCCGGTTGGTCGCGGGCGGCGTCGGGGCGGCCTGCGGGGTCTTCGTCACCGTGGGGTCCGGAGCCGGCCGGCCCGGCGCGCGAACGGTCATGTCGTGGCTCCTTCGAGGCGGCGGACGGCACGGCGGCGGAACAGTCGGAGCACCCCGCCGATCGCGAAGAGGCCGACGGCCAGGACGTAGGCCGCCGCGGCCCCGTATCCGGCGGTGAAGTTCTTGAATGCCTGTTCCCAGATGAAGTAGACGATGAGGGTGGTGGATCCGAGCGGCCCGCCCTTGGTGGTCACGTACACGAGGTCGAACACCTGAAGGGCGTTGATGGTCTGCCACAGGACGAGGAAGGCGCTCACCGGCGCGATGGTGGGCAGGGTGACGTGGCGCAGTTGGTGCCTGCGCGCCGCACCGTCGAGGGTGGCCGCTTCGATCAGCTCCTGCGGTACGTCCTGCAGTGCGGCGAGGTAGATGACCACGCAGAATCCGGAGCCGCTCCACAGGGAGACGGCGACAAGGGTCAGGAGTGCTTGGCCGGGGTCGGAGAGGAAGCCCTGCGGTGAGATGCCGAAGCGGTGCAGGACGGAGTTGGCCGCCCCGAACTGCGGGTCGAGGATGAAGGAGAAGAGGACGCCCTGGGCCGTGGCGGAGACGACGAAGGGGACGAAGAAGAGCGTGCGGTACAGGCCGGCGAAGCGGATGCGGCGGTTGAGCACGAGCGCGAGCGCCAGGCCCACGCCGATGCTCAGCGGGACGTACAGGGCGGTGTAGAGGAGGGTGTTGCGGACCGCCTGGGTGAACTCGGGATCGTTCGAGAGCTGGCGGTAGTTGTCGAGTCCGATCCATGTGGAGGGGGCGACGAGGTCGGCCGACTGGAAGGAGAGGAGCAGCGACCATACGAGGGGGACGACGCTCAGTCCGAGGATGACCAGGACGGCCGGGGAGACGAACAGCCAGGCGGTCGACGCCTCGCGGCGGCGCGTGCGGGACAGCGGAGTGCGTTCCTTGCGCGGGCCGGCCACGGTGAGGGGTTTGGGCAGGTTGGGCATCAGGTGCTCCTCAACGTGACTTGGCCAGGGCGGCGTTGGCCTTGTCGGCGCACGCGCGGAGGGCGTTCTCCGGGGTGCTCCTGCCGAGCAGCACGGAAATGACCGCCTCGCCGAAGGCCTTCGATATCTGCGGGTAGGACGGGTCGACCGGCCGTACCCGTGCCGTCTCCAGCGCGGCGGTGAACACCGCCAGGCCCGGCACCTGCTCGGTGTGCTCGATCCACTGCGGCTGCTTCTCCATGGTCCGGCTCAGCGGGAGGCTGCCCGCCTCGACGTCCCAGAGCACGTTCTGCTCGGGCTCCATGAGCCAGCTGATGAGCGTGCGGGCGGCCTTCAGCCGGGCCGGGCCGTTGTCGAAGACGGCCCAGGTGTCGGGCCCGGAAATGGTCACCGAGGAGCCCTTGAAGGAGGGGAGCCGGACGACGTGGTAGTCGACCTTCGCCTGGCGGATGTCGGGAAGCTGCCACGGTCCGGTGACGACCATGCCCATCCGGCCGGACGCGAACACCTGGTACATCTGCTCGCCGCCGGGCTTGGGGTCGACGTAGACGCTCTCGTCCTCCACCAGCGTCCGGACGACCTCCAGGGCGCGCACGCCCGGTTCCCCGGCGAAACCGATCTCACGCTTCCGCGGGGCTATGACGTCGCCGCCGAGTTCCCAGATCAGCGGCCACATGCGCCACACGGTGTCCTCGTCGCCGGCGCCCGGCCAGCCGGTGCCGAAGGTGCTGCTGCCGGTGTCGGTCAGCTTCTTCGCGGTGTCGGTGAACTCCTGCCAGCTCCATCCGTCCTCGGGCAGCGGCACTCCGGCGTCGTCGAAGACCTTCTTGTTGCAGACCACGGCCAGGGAGTCGAGCAGGGCGGGTGCGGCCCGGACCTTGCCGTCGACGGTGACGGCGTCCCGCGCGGCGGGCCAGTACTGCTTCCAGGGGGTGTCGCCCCGGTCGCGGAGGTGGTCCGTCAGGTCCACCAGCTTGGGGCTCCGCGCGATGCTGGCGAGGTCGGAGCCGAAGATGTAGGCGATGTCGGGGACGGAGTCGGAGGCGAGTCCGGCGGTCACCTTCTGGAGCATGGCGTCCGCGATCACACCGCCGCCCATGCCGACCCGGATCTTGGGGTGGGTCGCCTCGAAGTCCGCCACCAGTCTCTTGATCGCCGCGAGGGCCGAGTCGGCCTGGCCGTGCCACAGGTCGACGCGGACCGTGCCGTCGGCGGACATCCCGTCGTCGGCGCCGCACCCGGACAGCGCCGCCCCGGCGGCGGCGGTGAGGGCGATCGCTCCACCGCCGCGCAGCACCCCGCGGCGGGTGGGTGCGCCGGGCATGCGGTCGACTGCGTTCATGTCTGCCTCCAGAAGTGCGGATACGGGGTGAGGACGGCGCCGCCCCCGTGCGGCGCGCCTGCCGTCGCCGGCCCGTCGGGCGGGCAGCGCGGCGAGGAGAGGTGACCCGGTCGGGTCGGGTCCCGGACCGGTGTCCCGGGGAGTGAGGCGACGGGCCGGTCGGGGCCCGAAGTTCATGAGCTCAGCCGCACGGGTGCGGAGGCGGCGACGGCGAGGGGGCCGCGCTGCGGGGGCGGGGCCGGCGGGGTGTCCGGTGGGGTGTCCGGTGGGGGACGCCCGGGTGCCGCCGTCACCCCGGGGTTACGGGAGCGTGCTCGGTGCGGCGGGTCCCGGTCCGCGTGCCACGCCGCTGATCCGGGGCGGCGGGGCCGTGACGGCCTCGGGACGGCCGCGACGGTCCGGGCCCGCCGCCGGGTGCGGTGCGTGAGCGGTCGCCGCTGCGTCCCGTCCCGCGGATCCGGCCGGTCCGGGCCGGACGGGGAGCACGGCTGCGGCGGAGCGTGACGTGCGGAAGCCGGCGATCAGCACCGCGGCGACGCTCGTGACGGCGACCAGGACGATTCCCGAGTGAACGCGTTGCAGGCTCATGGAATGAGCTCCATCGTGCGCGGATACATCCCCGCCTCGGTCACTCACGCTCGACCTGGCGACTTGGTCCGGGCTCACGACGGGAAACGGCGTCTACCGGCTGGGTGTATCTCTGGTGCCGGGTTCTCAACCCCGGCTTGCAACGGAGTAAACCGAGCAGAGTCAGTCGCGTCAAGTGCTTGAAACTGCTCATTTCCTGTCGGACCCTGGTGGCTCAATCGCGTCACTCGGTGACCGGGACCCTCAGCAGTCGAACACGTACGAGCCGTGGAGCCGGTACGTTGTCGCTCGCGCCGGGGAGTCCGGATGCCCGACGAAGCCCTGGGTGGGCTTCCTTCGGGGCAGGCCAAGGAAGGGGCGGGTCCAGTGTCGCCAGAAGGCTCCAATTCGGCCGGCGTGAGCGGCGACGGCGATCGCCGGATGCTGAGGGCCGAGCGCCATACGCGCATCATCAAGCACATCACGTCACAGGGCGGCGCGGACGTCGTCGAACTGTCCGACCTGCTCCAGGTGTCGGCGGCCACGGTCCGGCGCGACCTGCAGTTCCTCGACGACCGCCGGGTACTGCGGCGCACCCACGGCGGAGCGGTGATGGTCGACGACGGCATGGAAGTGCCGCTGCTGCGCCGGGTGGACCGTGCCCGTGCGGAGAAGCGCGCGATCGCCGAGGCCGCGGTGCGGCTGATCCCCTCGGGAGCGGTCGTGGGGCTGACGGGCGGCAGCACCACCGCCGAGGTGGCCCGCCTCCTCGCCGAGCGCGGCCCTCTCACCATCGTGACCAACGCGGTGAACATAGCCGCCGAGATGGTGCCCTTCTCCGACGTGTCACTCGTCGTCATCGGGGGCCACGCCCGCAGCAGGACCTACGAGTTGGTCGGTCCGGGTGCGGAGAGGGCGCTGGCCGACTACCACACCGACGTGACGGTGCTGGGGGTCGACGGCATCAGCGCGGCCCACGGGTGCACGACCCACGACCAGTTGGAGGCGACGACCAACCGGGCCTTCGTCGCCGGCAGCGAGGGCGTGGTGGTCGTCGCCGACCACACCAAGGTCGGCCGCACCACCTTCGCGCGCATCTGCTCGACCCGCGAGCTGCGGCACCTGGTCACCGACGCCGGCGCCGACGGCCCCGCGCTCGAGGCGATCGCCGCCACGGGAGTGGCCGTCACCGCGGTTCAGCCCCAGCAGCGCTGAGGCGGAGCCGCGGCTCGTACGGCCCGCCTCCGGAGGCGGCAGCCCGTCGTGCGGAGCGGGCCGGGGCACGCGGGCTGCCGAAAAGGAGCGTCATGCGCGCAGTGTGGGCTCCCGACCGTGAGAACTCCGTGAGGCCGACGGCGAGGTGCGGCGTCTCGCTCCCGCTTCAGGTCCCCCTGCGCGCCGAACCCGCTCCCCTTGCTCGCATCTGTTCGATGAATGCGGGAAACGAATAACTGCGAGCATCAACCGAGCTCTTGACGCGACGAGTGGCGCTCGGTTTACTCCCTGGAGCGCCGAGGTCGGAAGCACCTCGCGCAAGAGGTACGCCCAGCCGGTAAGCGGTCCCGCCGCGCAGCCCGGCCCGAGTCGCCAGGCCGTCAACCGAGCCGAGGCGGGGTCGTACCCCCCACATCACGGAGCTCACCGTATGAGTCTTGTGAAGCGATTCCGCACCACGGCGGCCCTCCTCGCGGGCGTCGCCGCCACCACCCTGGCCCTTCCCGCCGGCGCCGAGGCGGCGGCGTTCACCCCGCCACCGGTCAAGGCCGGGTTCGACTACCAGATCGGCGGGGCGTACAAGCCTCCCGCCGGCGTGAGCGTCGTCAGCCGCGACTGGAAGGCCGCACCGGCCTCCGGCCTGTACAACATCTGTTATGTCAACGCCTTCCAGACGCAGCGGATCGGCGACACGGACGGCCCGGCGGACTGGGACCAGAACCTGCTGCTGAAGGACGGCAACGGCAACACGGTCATCGACCCGGCGTGGGACGAGGCGATCCTCGACATCACCACCTCGGCCAAGCGCCAGGGCATCGCCAACAAGATCAAGGGCCAGATCGACACCTGCGCGTCCAAGGGCTTCAAGGCCCTGGAGCTCGACAACTACGACACGTTCACGCGCGACGTGGTCGGCGGAAAGATCACGGCGTCCCACGCCCAGGAGTACATCCGGATCCTCTCCTCCTACGGGCACCAGAAGGGCCTGGCCGTAGGCCAGAAGAACACCGTCGAGCTGGCGGCGAACCGTGCCGCGAACGGGCTCGACTTCCTCATCGCGGAGGACTGCGGGGCCTGGAAGGAGTGCGGGAAGTACGTCTCGGCCTTCGGCGACAACGTCATCTTCATCGAGTACACCAACGGCGGCATGGCGGAGGCGTGCAAGTACGGCAACCGCGTGAGCGTGGTGCAGCGCGACGACAACGTCACCCCGGCGGGCTCGCCCGGCTACGTCCGCAAGACCTGCTGAGCCCTCTCCCGCAGGCGGCGTGAGGTCGGCGGACCGCCTCCTCCCCGGCAGGTGATGCGCCACCACCGTCGCCGCGGCCGGGGGCCCGGACGCGTCGTTTCCCCCCGACGCGTCCGGGCCCTCGGCCTGTCCGGGCCCCGCCCGGCCGTGCCGCTCCCTCGCCGGCCGAGTCCGCCGAGCGGACGCCTTCCCCCGCGCCTGCCGCACCGGTCTCAGAGCAGGCGGCGGATGTCACCGCGGACCCGGTAGAAGCCGCCGGCCGCCGGATGCAGGGCGTCGACGACGTAACGTACGCCGGGCTCCCGTATCGCGCGGGGGAACTGGACGTTCCACGAGGCGTCGTAGCCGCCGGACACCACGTGGACCCGCAGGCGACCGCCGTCCTGGACGCACTCCACGACGATCGCGCCCGCGGGCGCCCGCGGCAGGGTGGCGACCGCCGCCGAACCGGTGGCCGGAGCGTACGTCGGCAGCGCCGCGGCGAGCTTGACGTCCCGCGCCGCCGGGACCGTGCCCTGCTGTGCTGCGGAGACGGCCGTCTCGCTCGCGTCGACGCACACCAGCGAGCCGTCCGTGGTCACCAGGTAGAGCCGGCCGTCGCGGTACTGCATCGACAGCGCCGAGCCGCCTCCGGTGCCGAGCTTCCACAGACGCGTCCCGTCCCGGTCGAAGCAGTAGACCGACGACGACGCGTCACCGGCGAACACGAAACGCCCGCCGGGCGAGGTGGCGCACGCGTACACCGCGCTGTCGCAGGCGTACGTCGCCTCGATCGCGCCGCTGTCCTTCGCCAGCCGCTGGACCACGCGGTGCGCGGTGCCCGCGTACACGGCGTCGTCCTCCTGCCAGCCGAACAGCACGCCGCCGCGCGTCGGGGTGTGCCACAACTCGCCGCCGCCGTCGGGGGCGTAGGCGGTGACACCCCGGTGGTGGCCGTGGTAGACGGCCCGGTCGTCGGCGCGGACCATCCAGGCGTGCTCGCCCCGCCCGCCGCGCGCCCACTGGTGCTCGTCCTCGTGGTCGATGACGGTGAGCCGTCCGGCGCGGTCCGAGACGTTCAGAACACCCTCGTGGATGTCGAGCCAGAAGATGTCGACGTCGGCCGCGATGTCGTACGCGGCGAACGGCAGCTTCGAGGAGAGGTCGTAGACCTTGCCGTCGTCGCAGCCCGCGTAGATCCAGAAATCGTCCGCCACCAGGCACTTCACGCCGTCCGGCAGGGTGAAGCGGGCGAGGACGCCGCCTTCGTGGTCCAGGGTGTAGACGTCGCCCGCCTGGTTGCCGACCCAGCAGCGCTCGTCGTCGACGTGGATGCCGAACGCCGAGGAGCCCGTGCGGAACCGCCACAGCACCGGCGCGACGGCACGCGCCGTGGAGGGAGTCGAGGTCACCTGCCGCCTGCTCACCGTCCTCGGAGCGCGCTGCCCGGGGACGGCCGGGGCGTAGCCCTTGCGGACCTTCTCACCGATCTTCTTGGCGGCGGCGCTCCGCGCCTTCGCGGCGGATGCGAACGTCGAGGTCTGCGTCTGCCCGCCCGCGCCGATCCGGCCGTACCGCACGGTCACCGCCAGTCCGTCGACGGACACCTCGTAGAACTTGTGCGCACCGGCGCCTTCCTGCGACAGCTCCAGATACGTCGTGGACTCTGCGGACACGGCAGTCCCCTCCCCGGACCGGACCTGCGCGGTTCCAGCAGGTCTCACTGGGCAGAACCCTAGAAGACGCCACTGACAACGCCCCGTGGCCCGCCCGGAAGCGGCGACGGCGGGCGGGCGCCCGGTTCGGCCCGTCCGCCGCCCCGCCCTCAGACGCCTGCGATGCCCAGGGCGGCGTCGACGATCCCGGGAGCCGAGATGCCCGCCGCGTCCAGCAGTTCGGCCGGGGTTCCGGAGCCGGGGAGGTTGCGGACCGCCAGGTGCGCGAACACCGGATCGCTGCCCAGGGCCGCGAGAGCGCTCA
Organism: Streptomyces sp. ADI96-02; assembly: GCF_003846185.1. Taxonomy (GTDB): domain Bacteria; phylum Actinomycetota; class Actinomycetes; order Streptomycetales; family Streptomycetaceae; genus Streptomyces. The sequence continues at coordinate 6,846,044 of NZ_ML123034.1, read as the reverse complement.
GCACCGCCTCGCCGATGCCTCCCTCCGGGTGGTGGTCCTCGACGACGACCAGCGCGCCGGTCTCGCGGGCCGCACGGACCAGCGCCTCCGCGTCGAGCGGCTTGACCGAGTACAGGTCGATCACCCGCGCGGGCACGCCCCGGGACTCCAGTTCGTCGGCCGCCCGGAGGCACTCGTGCACGGTGACGCCCGCGCCGACCAGGGTCACCCGGTCCTCGGCCGCGCCGCCGCGCAGGGTCTTGGAACCGCCCACGGGGAACTGCTCGTCAGGTCCGTACAGGACCGGGTAGCCGCCCCGGGTGGTCCGCAGGTAGGCGATGTCCTCCAGGTCGGCCATGGCGATCGTCAGGGCCGCGGCCGAGGTGGCGTCGCTGGGGTAGAGCACGGTGGAGTTGTGCACGGAGCGCATCATCGCCAGGTCCTCCAGGCCCATCTGGGAGGGCCCGTCCGGGCCGATCTCGACGCCCACGTGCGTGCCGCAGATTCCCATCGTCACCTGCGAGACGGCCGCCATGCGGATGAAGTCGTGCGCCCGGGTGAGGAAGGCGGCGAAGGTGGTGGCGTACGGGTAGTAGCCGCGCACGGCGCATCCCACCGCGGTGGCGATCATCTGCTGTTCGGCGATGTAGGACTGGAAGAACCGGTCCGGGTAGGCCTTGCCGAAGTCCTGGGAGTGGGTCGAGTTGCCCACCTCCGCGTCCAGCGCGACGACCTCGGGCCTGGCTCCGAGGGCGACCAGGGCCTTGCCGAAGGCCGAACGGGTCGCGACCTCCTCCCCGACCTCGAACCTCGGGCGCTCCACCGCGGCGGCCGCGGCGCGAGCCCGGGGTGCGGCGTCCGGAGGCCGCGGTCCGCGCACGGTCAGGTGCCGGACGCCGCCCAGTTCCTCCAGCGCCCTGGCGGCCATGTCCTCGGGCAGGGGTTTTCCGTGCCAGCCCTCGGCGTCCTCGACCTCGCTGAAGCCCTTGCCCTTGACGGTCCGGGCCACGACGACCGTCGGCGCGGCGCCGTCCGCCGCCGTGCGCAGCGCCTCGTCGACGGCGGCCAGGTCGTGGCCGTCGACCGTCAGCGCCCGGCAGCCGAACGCCTCGACGCGGCGGACGTAGACGTCCGTGTCCCAGCCGAACTCGGTGGGACCGCTCTGCCCGAGCCGGTTGACGTCCACGAGCACCGTGTAGTTGGCGAGGCGGTGCCGGCCGGCCTTGTCGAGCGCCTCCCAGACCGAGCCCTCCGACATCTCGCTGTCCCCGCACAGCACCCAGACCCGGTAGGGCAGGTGCTCCAGGTCGCGCCCGGCCAGCGCGACGCCGACGCCGTAGGCGATGCCCTGGCCGAGCGAGCCGGTGGCCACGTCGACCCACGGCAGCACCGGGGTCGGGTGTCCCTGGAGGCGTGAGCCGGCGCGGCGGTAGGTGGTGAGGAGTTCGTCCTCCTCGATCGCGCCGGCCGCGCTGAACATGGAGTACGCCAGCGGTGATACGTGGCCCTTGGAGAAGATCAGATGGTCGTTGGCCGGGTTCCGCGGGTCCCGCCAGTCGTACCGGAGGTGGCGGGCCATCAGCACCGCCGCGATATCGGCGGCGGACATGCTGGAGGTGGGATGGCCGGAGCCGGCGGCGGTGCTGGAGCGGATCGAGTCGACGCGGAGCTGCTGGGCGAGTTCGAAGACCTCCGCGAGGTCCGATTCGGGGGTGACCGGCTGGTGCGGCTGGGTGCCCATCTGGTGGCTTCCTTCCGGGGTCGGCATGGGTGAGGGTGTGCCGTCGGAGCGCCGCGGCACGGCGTGCGGGCGGGTCGCGGGACCGGAGCCCCGTACGGCCCCGGTCCCGGGGGCCGCTTCCGGGCGTCCCCCGGGACCGTCGGACGCCGGTCACAGCCTTCCCGGCCGAAGCCGGAGAGCCCGGGAAGGCGCGCCGCACACGCCCGTGCTCCCTCAGTCGATCGGTCTGCCGAACGGCTGAGGGCCGTCCCGCGATTTCCGGGCGGGTGGGCCGGCTCCGCCGCGGAGTCCGCCCATCCGCGTCTCCCCGTGTGCGCACCCGCGCACCGCGGGCGGATGCGCTCACCGGCGCGACGTAAAGATTGCACATGTCCAGCCGGGAACGTGCAGATCTCGTGCACTTCCGCTCCGTACCCACCGGTACGACGGGACAACGGTTGCTCAGACCCCGCACGGTTCGTCCCGGTCAAGGAAACACTGATGTGTTCAGGTGCTCACGCAAACGAGCGAATCATCTCGTTACACTCCCGTCCATGCATCTCACCCCCCACGGCAAGACGCAGAACCAGCAGGTCAACCGTCCTATATTCATTGAACGTTCAGGCATTCGCCGGAAAGTGCTGCGCTCGGCGGCGATAGCGCTCGGCGGGGCCTGCGGGGCCTATCTGATATTCGCCGCGCTCCTGGTCGCCGGATTCTGGCAGCCCGCCGGGCAGCAGGGACCGCCCGGCACCGGAGCCTCGTTCCCCACCGCTCCCGGGCAGCACGAAGCGGGGCGGAGCCACGGCGGCACCGCCGGCGAGGAGGTCCGCCTGCGTGAACGCTCGCCGTCGGCGCGGCCGGATCCCGGCCCCTCGCCCAGCCGGGCCGGGGGCACGCGCGGATGAGCCCCCGGCACGCACTGCGCCGTCCCCCACGCGGGCACTGGGTGCTGTTGTCGCTCATCATCGCCGTCGTCGCCGTCACCCTCCTCTTCGAGGGCTGGACCACCCACGAGGTCGACGCCGCACGCACCAAGGAACCCTGCGCCCGACCCATCCCGCGCGGCGCGGACACCGGCCGGCCCGTCCTGCGGTTCAGCGGCTCGGACGTCGCGACGGCCGCCATGCCGCCCGGCACGGCGGCCCTCACCTTCAACGGCGGACCCGACCCGGTCTGGACGCCCCGCCTGCTCGACCTGCTCGACGAGCACGGCGTGCGGGCCACCTTCTTCCTCTACGGCATGGAGGCCGCCCGCCATCCCGAGCTGGTGCGCCGCATCCGCGACGAAGGCCATGAGATCGGGTCGTACACCTACACCGGGGGCGATCTGGGCGCGGCCTCGCGCGTCCGCGCCCGGATGGAACTGGGCCTGACCCAGACGGCGCTGGCGGGCGCCGCGGGCATCCACACCCGGCTGCTGCGGCTGCCGCACACCACCACGGCGGACACCTTGTGCGGCGGCGAGTGGCCGGCCGCCCGACGGGCTGCCGGGCAGGGGTACCTCGTGGTGGCGGCGGACCGCGAGAGCCGGAAGTCCGCAGCAGGCGTGGTACGCCAGTACAGCCAGACCGACCTCGGCTTCCGGGCCGCCCGCTCGACGCTGCGCGACCCCGGCGTGACACGGTTCACCACCGTGTCGGACGGGCTCGGCACGACCGGGTCCGCCTACCGGGCACCGGTCCTCGAACAGATCAAGGGCGTGGGCCTGATGCGCGCCCAGGAGCTGGGACGGGCCTTCTCCCGGGCGATGGCGTGGGTCCTCATCGCGGCCGGCGTCCTCGGTGCGCTGCGGCTGGCCATGCTGGTCTGGTTCGCCCGCGTCCATGTGCGCAGACGCGGCAGGTGGCGCCCCGGCAGTCCGCGCCTGCGCGAGGTGACCGGTCCGGTCACCGTCCTGGTGCCCGCGCACAACGAGGAGGCGGGCATCACGGGCACCGTGTGCTCACTGCTCGCCTCCACCGGGGTGGACCTCCAGATCGTCGTCGTCGACGACGGTTCCACGGACGGGACGGCACAGGCCGTCGCCCGCCTGGCCGATCCGCGGGTCACGCTGGTGCGCCGGCCCAACACCGGCAAGCCGGGCGCGCTCAACACCGGTCTCGCGCACGCGCGGCACGACGTCGTGGTGATGGTCGACGCGGACACCGTGCTGGAGCCCGACGCCGTCCGCCGCCTGGTCCAGCCGCTGGCGCACCCGGCCGTCGGGGCGGTCAGCGGCAACACCAAGGTGGGCAACCGCGGCCATCTGCTCGGCAAGTGGCAGCACCTGGAGTACGTCCTCGGCTTCAACCTCGACCGGCGCATGTTCGAGGTGCTGGAGTGCATGCCCACGGTGCCGGGCGCGATCGGCGCGTTCCGCAGGGACGCCCTGCTGGGCGTCGGCGGTGTCAGCGACGACACCCTCGCCGAGGACACCGATCTCACGATGGCGCTGTGGCGGGCCGGCTGGCGGGTCGTCTACGAGGAGTCGGCCGTGGCCTGGACCGAAGTCCCGGACACATGGAGCCAGTTGTGGCGTCAGCGCTACCGCTGGTGCTACGGGACGCTCCAGTCGATGTGGAAGCACCGGCGGGCCGTGCGGGAGCTCGGCACGGCGGGCCGGTTCGGCCGCCGCGGGCTGAGCTACCTCGCGCTGTTCCAGGTCCTGCTGCCGCTCCTGGCGCCGGTCGTCGACGTGTTCGCGCTGTACGGGGTGTGCTTCCGCGATCCGGGCGAGGCGATCGTCGTCTGGCTCGCCTTCCTCGTGGTGCAGATGGCCACGGCCGGGTACGCGCTGTGGCTGGACGGGGAACGGCTGCGCGCCCTGTGGTCGCTGCCGCTCCAGATGTTCGTCTACCGGCAGATGCTCTACCTGGTGGTCCTCCACTCGGTGATGACGGCGCTGCTCGGCAGCCGGCTGACCTGGCACCGCATGCACCGCACGGGCACCGCGGACCCCTATCGGACACAGGAGCCGCCGCCGGGCGACCGGGGACTGCCCCTCAGCGGTGCGGTCGTCGGCGGCGCGAAGGGAGAGCCGCGATGACCGTACGGCCCGACGGCGCGCACGAGGCCGGCCGCGCACCGGTCGCGACCGATCCGCCGGTCCTCGTCCCCCCGGCCCCGCCGGGCGCACGGCGTTCGGCGTACGGCTGGCGCGGGACCGAGTCCCGGCGGCGTGGCGGGCGGCGCGGCCGGCCGCGCCGGCGCAGGCGCGTGATCCGGTCCGCCCTCGCCCTGGCCGTCGCGCTGGCGCTGGCTGCGGGCGGTACGTACGCCTGGGCGGCGGCGGAGCTGAACCAGGAGGTGGACCTCGGGGCGTACGGCAACGGCCCGGCGGCGGGGAAGGGCACCAACTACCTCATCGTCGGCTCCGACAGCCGCGACGGCCTCTCCGCGTCCGACGTGCGCGATCTGCGGGCGGGCGGCGGCGGAGGGCGCAGGACCGATTCGATCATGGTGCTGCACACCGGCGTGCACGGCTCGGTGATGGTGAGCCTGCCGCGCGACTCCTGGGTGACGATCCCCGGGTTCCACGATCCGGCGACCGGCAAGCGGGTGCCGCCCACCAGGGACAAGCTCAACGCGGCCTTCGCGTACGGCGGTCCGGAGCTGCTGGCCCACACCGTCGAGCGCAACACGGGTCTGCGCATCGATCACTACGCGGAGATCGGCTTCGCCGGTTTCGTGAAGGTGGTCGACGCCGTCGGGGGCGTCCCCTTCTGCCTGGACCGGGACATCAAGGACGAGAAGTCCGGGGCCGACCTGCGGCGCGGCTGCCGGACGCTGAACGGCAGACAGTCCCTGGCGTTCGTCCGCCAGCGCCACCAGGAGGCCGACGGGGACATCGGCCGCTCGCGCAACCAGCAGAGGTTCCTCGCGGCGCTGGCCCGCGAGGCCGCCGCGTCGGACACCTACCTCGACCCCCTTCAGCTGTACCGGATGCTCGACGCGGGCCTCGGCACGCTGGTCGTGGACCGGGACATGGACCTGGAGCGGCTGGCGGGGATGTTCCGGTCGCTGCGCGGCTCCGGCGGCACGGTGCGGCGGGTGTCCGTGCCGGTGGACGCGGTGGGCCTGCCCACCTCCAAGGGGCATGTGATCCGTTGGGACGCGGACCGCGCCGCGGCGATGTTCCGGCGGATCCGGGCGGACGAACCGGTCACCGATCCCGGCGGCAGGACGGCCTGAGGCGTGGTACGGCGGCCGACCGGCCGCCGTACCGCGCCCGCGCGACAGCCGAAACGCTCACCTCGGGCGAGCGTTTCGGCTGCGACCCCGCGCCGCGACGAGGAGCGTGCGCACGGCGCGCTGACGGGCCCGTGCCCTCAACGCACTGCCCAGACCGTCCCCCGCTCCGCGTCACGCCCCCGCACGCCCGGAACAGCCCCACCAGCGCTCCGCCCGGGGCCATCCGCCCGGTCGGACCTCTTCTTGCCGTGGACATGCTCGGAGCCATAGCCTCCGCTCGATCACGGGCCCCGGACCGCGAGGGCAGCCGGATCCTTTCCCGCGGAGGGCACGTCCACCACGGGCGACCACCGCGTCATCTCACCGAGGGGGCAATGTCATGCGCAGTGCTGCGCAGCACAGGACGGGACGGAACCGACGCCTGGAAGCGGGGGCCTCCACCGTCGCGCTGGTCGTCTTCCTGGCACTTCCCGGCGCTGTCGCGGGCACCGCCTTCGCGGCGGACCGCGCACCCCGGCAGGACACCGCCGTGCAGACGAACGCGATCGAGCTGGGTTCCTGGATGGACCAGCTCAAGGGCACGATCGGCGATCGCCCGCTGAACCAGATCGTCATGCCGGGCAGTCACGACGCCGGCACCTCGACCATCACCGAGGACAGCGGCATCTGCAGTTACGGGGAGTCGGCCGAGGCGTCCCGGGCCTGGCCGGGTGTCGCGGCCAGCATGTCGCGGACCCAGAGCGGCTCACTGGTGGAGCAGCTCGACGGCGGCTCGCGCTACCTGGACCTGCGGCTGTGCAAGCAGGGCGACAAGTGGTTCACGTACCACGGGGGCCCGCTGGGGCGGCAGTTCTTCGACTCCACCGGAGCGGGCGGAACGGTCCGGGGCGAGGTCAACGAGCTCGCCGACTGGATCGGCAGGCACCCCAAGGAGATCGTCATCGTCCGGCTGACGACCGCGGTCCCGCCGGAGACGGCCGCGGCGGACAGCCGCGCCGCGGTCGACGCGCTCGGCAACGCGCTCGGGGGCGGCGCCGGCAAGCCGGCCATCGCGGACGGGTCGCTCAAGCCGACGTCCACGTACAACCAGTTCGTCTCCGCCGGCAAGCACGTGGTCATCGTCGACGACACGAAAAGCACGAACTACCCCTGGGCCTGGCAGCAGGGCCAGGTGCAGGACTACCGGGGCAGTTACGTCGGCGTCAGCTCGGACTGGCAGGACATCCTCAAGGGAACACTCGACCCCCGGACCGCGCAGAAGACGTTCGACGCCGTGCTCAAGCGCGGTGACGAGGTGCTGGGCCGCGCTCCGGGAGCGAGCGCGGACAAGTTCTTCGTCCTCCAGGGCATCATCGATCCGACGCATTCCATCGGGGCCGCCGCGATGCTCCAGATCGCCGAGAAGCTGAAGCTCGTGCCGTCCGACGTGGCGGACAACTTCCTGCTGACGCTCGAACGCGAGCTGAACCGGCAGATGCTGGGGAAGATGCGGTCGACCTGGAACCACGCCAACGTCACGGACAACATGAACATCGTCATGACCGACGACGTGAACCAGAACACCAACGGCGTGAGATCGGGAGAGCTCCAGCGGGAGATCATCTCGAAGAACCTGCCGCAGCGTGCCACGCCCCACACCTTCCTCAGCACCGGCCGCTCGGCGAACGGGACCTGGACCGCCCCGAGCCCGCTGAGCGGCGCGGGCGACTCGTTCCGGTACGTCGGATCGCGGCAGGCCGTATCCGCCACGCCGGACGGCGGCGTCCAGGTGCTCGGCATCGGGCTGGACGGGAACATCTGGCACAACATCCGCGGGGCGAACGGCACATGGCAGGGCTGGAACGCCCTTCCGGCCGCCGACAACAAGAAGGTCGGCTTCGCCGCGACGGACATCGCGATCACGGGTCTGCCCGACGGCAGCGCCCAGATCGCGGCCGTGGGCAAGGACGGCTACGCCTACCACAACATCCGTCGCGCCGACGGCAGTTGGCAGGGCTGGGCGGCCATCGCCGGCACCGACGCGGGGCGGGTCAAGGCCGGCCGGATCGCGGCGGCCGGAATGCCGGACGGGTCGGCCCGGTTCCTCGTGTTCGGCGGCGACGGGCGGATGCGTATGGGCATCCGGGCCGCCGGCGGGAGCTGGAGCCCGTGGTCGACCGTGGCGGGCGTCAACGCGCCGGACTTCGCCGGCCGCGAGCTGTCGATCGCGGCCCTCCCGAACGGCGACAGCCAGATCGCGGCCATCGGCAACGACGGCAACATCTGGCACACCATCCGCCGGGCCGACGGAAGTTGGCAGGGTTGGAACGGGCCCGCGGGGGTCTCCACGGACATGATGGGCGCCTCCTCCGTCGCGATCACCGGCATGCCCGGCGGCGACAGCCAGGTGGCGGCTGTCGGACTCGACGGGAACGTCTACCACGCGGTGCGCCGGAGCGGCGGCGAGTGGACTCCGTTCCGGCCGGTGGGCGGCGCGGGCGGCGCGGCGTACGTCGCGGGCGACCAGGTGGGCATCGCGGGCCTGCCGGACGGCTCCAGCCGGATCGTCCTCACCACGCGCTGACACCGCCCCGGCCGACGGGCCGGGGCACGTCCCGGCCCGGCTCCCCGCGCCCAGCGCCGGGAGCCGGGCCCGAGGTGGTGTGCCGACGCGGACCGTGCCGCGTCGGCGCGGATCAAGGTTCCGGGGGCAGCTCGAAAAGATGTCGCTACCGACCAGTAGGAAGAACGCCGCCCAGCGTTCATCATTGGACGTGAACATGACATCCCGTTCGCCGATCGCGGCGGACGAGCCGCTGGCACGTTCCCACCCAGGAGACCCCACATGCATGCAGGCGCCACCTCCAAGCGCACCGCTGCGGCCCTCGCCGCATCCCTGTTCATCGTCGTCGGCCCCGTCACCTCGGCCACGGCCGCGGAGGCCGCACCGACTCGCACCGCCGGCACCACCAGCACCGCCGCGGCCACCACCGTCGCCCAGGACGTCGACTACGGCACCTGGCAGCGGGACGTGGCGGCGGTCGTCGCCGAAGCGCGCCCCTGGATCGAGACCCGTACGGGTCAGACGGGCGGCAAGAAGCAGGCGATCGTCCTCGACATCGACAACACCGCGCTGGAGACGCACTTCCACCCGTTCTGGCAACTGCCCACCCCCGCGGTCGCGGGCGTCCGCGAACTGGCCCGCTACGCCGACTCCCGGGGCGTGGCGGTCTTCTTCGTCACCGCGCGGCCCGGCATCATCGAGTCGCTGACGGACTGGAACCTCAAGACGGCCGGCTACCCCGTGGACGGTCTGTACGCGCGCGACCTGCCCGACCTCTTCACCGAGGTGAGCGCCTACAAGACGGAGAAGCGGGCCGCGATCGAGGCGAAGGGCTACACGATCATCGCCAACATCGGGAACAACCAGTCCGACATCGTCGGCGGCCACGCCGAACGGACCTTCAAGCTCCCGGACTACGGCGGCAAGCTCTCCTGACCCCAAGGCGGGCGGGTGGGCGGCGGCGGGCGGTGCCCGACCGTGCGCTCCCCGTCCGCCCACCCGCCGGACCCCTATTCCGCGGGGGACCGGAACATTGGTTACTACCGTGATCGGGCCGCTCCCAATCGTGTCGATCGTCACTCCGGAACGAAGCAACCTATCGGCTACCGTTCCGAAGCGTGACTCCCTCCTCTCTCTCCGCCGACCCGGCAGCTTCGACCGCCGCGGCGCTCAAACACGCGCTTTTCGGTGAGCGGCTGGTCGACCATCACGCCCCCTGGCGCAGGCTCTTGAGCACGGAGCCGTTCCGCTTCCAGGAAGGTCTGACGCCCGGCGAGCGGGCCGCCCTGTCGTACGAACGGCTTGGTCTGATCAACCGGGCGATCGACGACGTCCCCGGCTTCGTGGGCGACGTGGAGCGGCTGGCGGCGCTGCACGAGTGGGTCGGGCCGGTCGACGCGGGACTGGGGACGGTCGCGAGCATCCACTACAACCTGTTCCTGGGCAGCCTCCTCGACCACGCGTCGAGCGGACCGGAGCGCGACCTGCGGGAGTTCGTCGAGCTGCGGAGGACGGGAACGTTCCTCTGCACCGAGGCGGGTCACGGCAACAGCGCCGTGCAGTTGGAGACCACGGCCGTCTACGACGCGGAGGCGGCCGAGTTCGTTCTCCACACGCCTCACCCCGGCGCCCGCAAGTTCATGCCGAACACCAGCTCCACCGGCGGCCCGAAGACCGCCGTCGTGGCGGCGCGGCTCATCGCGGACGGCAAGGACCAGGGTGTCTTCCTCTTCCTCACCCCCCTCAGCGACGATGCCGGATCTCCCCTGCCGGGCGTAGGGATCCACCGGCTGCCGCAGACGGCGACCGCACCGGTGGACCACTGCGCCACCTCGTTCGACCGCGTCCGCCTGCCGTACTCCGCCCTGGTGCAGTCCGACCACGGACGCCTGACGCCGGAGGGCGTCTTCAGCAGCTCGGTCGGCAGCCCCCGCAAGCGCTTCCTGCATTCCGTCGGCCGGGTCACCGCCGGCAAACTCTGCATGAGCGCCTACAGCCTCGGCGTCACCCGCCACGCCGTCGCGGTCGCGGTCCGGCACGCGCACACGCGGCAGACCTCCGGAGTGACCGGGGGCAACGTCCCGCTGTTCGCCCACCGCAGCCACCACGCTCCGCTGCTGGCGTCCATCGCCACCGCGTACGCGGCGACCCTCCTGCACCGCACCGCGCTGCGGCGATGGGCCGAAGCCGCCACGGAGGCGGACCGGGAGGACGCGGAGCGGTTCACCGCCATAGCCAAGGGCTGGATCACCTGGCAGGCCCGTACGGTCATGACGGAGTGCCGTGAACGCTGCGGCGCTCAGGGGCTGTTCCTGGCCAACGGCATAGCGGGCCAGGTCGCCGCCAACGAGGGGACCATCACCGCGGAGGGTGACAACCTTGTCATCTGGGTGAAGGCGGCCGGGGAAATGCTGCTCGGTCACTTCGACCCGGCGCCCTCCCCTCAGCTGGGTCCCGCGGACCGGGATCTCGCGGATCCCGCCTTCCTCCAGGACCTGTTGGCGGACATCGAGCGGATCTGGCACCACCGCGCCCGGGCGAGGCTGCGCGGCGGAGAGGCGGGCAACCCGCTGGGCCGCTGGAACCGCGCCGTCACCCCCGCCCTGCGACTGGTGGACGCGCACGCGCACCTTGAGGCCGCCGGAGCCCTCCTCGCGGCTGCCGGCGAGGCCGCCGATCCCCAGGCCCGTCGTCAGCTTCTGCTGCTGCACCGCCTGTTCGCGCTGCGGCAGGTATCCGCCCACAGCGGAGATCTGCTCGTCGAGGGCTGCCTGACCGGCGATCAGGTGCGTTGCCTGCCCGACGTCTCCGAGGACACCGTCGTGCAACTGGAACCGCACGCCCGCACGCTCACCGACGCGTTCGCGGTCATCGACGAGGTTCTGCTCGCCCATCCCATCAGCCGCCCGGAGGAACTGGCCGGCGACCGGGGAGCGTCATCGGCGAAGCCCCTCACAGGCGTCCGTGAACCGATCGCGGGTCGGCGAACGATTCGTACGGTGATCCCGCGGCGCGCCGCCCGCCGGCCGTCCACGCCCTTCGGGCCGCTCCTCCGCTTCTTCAGCCGAGTTCGCGGCAGGGCCGAGGCCGGGCCCGGTGGTCGGGCCGTCGCGCCGTTGGGGTGAGGAGCACCTTCGCGTCCGTCGTCGCGGTCGTCGAACCGCTCGTCCCGGGAAGCGGAGGCTTCTTCTCCCCATCGACGAAACGTGAGCGCCGCCCAACGGAGGTGCGGCGGACCGGCCTCGCCGTTTGAGCGTGTGTTCGGGCACGGTACCGTCTGGGGGCAGAATCGACGTCGAGGAGCACAGCGGAGCCGCCATGCCCAGTCCACACGACCGGATCGACACCACGACAGCTCACTCCGCGCGGGTGTACGACTACATCCTGGGCGGCAAGGACCATTACCTCGTCGACGTCGAGGCCGGTGACGCCATGTGCCGGCACTGGCCCGCCCTGCCGGTGCACATGCGGGAGAACCGGCGCTTCATGCACCGCGCCGGGCGCTACCTCGCCCAGGAGCGCGGAATCCGCCAGTTCCTCGACATCGGGACCGGTCTGCCCACCGCACCGAACCTCCACGAGGTGGCGCAGGAGGCGGCTGCGCACGCGCACGTGGTCTACGTCGACAACGATCCCATCGTCCTCGCCCATGCCCGCGCCCTCCTGCAAAGTTCGCCCGAGGGCGCGACCGCCTACGTGGACGCGGACATGCACGACCCCGACGCCATCCTGGACAGCCCGCAGTTCCGTGAGCTGATCGACCTGGGCCGGCCGGTGGGTCTGATGATCATCGGTATCCTCCATTTCATCCTGCCGCCGGACGACCGCCGCCTGGTGCGGCGACTGCTCGACCCGCTGCCGTCGGGCAGCTATCTGGCGATGACGATCGGCACCGCGGACTTCGCCCCCGAGGAGGTCGGGCGGGTGTCGCAGGAGTACGCGGAGCAGGGCATGCCCATGGCTCTGCGCGATCTGCCGACGGCCTCCTCGTTCTTCGACGGGATGGACCTGGTCGAACCCGGCGTGGTCCAGGTGCACCGGTGGCGTCCCGGTCCGGAGCAGAGCGGCATCGACGACCGCGCCATCGCCATGTACGGAGCCGTGGCGCGCAAGCTCTGAGAGCGGTGATCACGGCGGTCCCGGAGCCGCGGCGTCGAACGCGTCGACGGCGCGCCTCCGGGACCGGATCGGTGACCGGACGTCAGGGAGACGTCATCCTCACGGAGTCCACGCTGAAGGGCTGGTTGTAGCCCTTCACTCCCCACGCTCCCGAGGTCATGGCGCGGTCCGTGGCGCTGATGACCTCGGTTCCGTTCAGTTGGGCGGTCAGCTTCGCGTCATTGACCCTGAGCGACACCTGATAGGCCGTCCCCGGCGTGAGCGCCGTGCTGTGGCCGGCCAGCGTGGTGACGGAGCCGTTCTGCCGTTTCAGCAGTTCGATCCGGTCGGTCGCGGCGTTGAGCCGGAGGTAGTAGTAGTTGTCCGGATTGGTGTAGCGGGCGACGATTCCGGCGCCGCCTCCGTCGGACGACAGCTTGACCGCGGCGGAGACGGTCGAGTTCTTCCACCTCGTGAAGTGGGTGGCGGGCGCGTTGTAGAGGGAGAAGACGTCCCCGGTCGCGGCGCTCTGTCGGTAGACCCGGTTCGTCCCGTCGGTCCCCACCGACCAGGATCCGCCGCCGGCCGTCCAGTTCGTCGCCGCTCCGCTCTCGAAGTCGTTCGCGTAGTCGATGAGCGACGCGGGTACGGACGCGGGCACCGTCGCGGGGACCTGACCGTCGGCGGTGTAGTACCGCACCCAGTCGACGTCCATCGTGCCGTAGCTGTGGCCGACGGGCTCCGTCAGGCCGCCGAGCTTCTCCGCCTCCGGGATGGTGGACAGCCAGAGGGACATCGGGCTGTTGGGGATGGAGTCGTAGGTGAGCGAGCCCGTCTCCCGGCCGTTGAGGAAGAACGTCAGCTTCTTCGCCTCGTACAGCGCGCCGTAGGTGTTGTACGAGGCGCCGTCGGGGTCGCCCATGCCCACGCGTGCCGACGAGGACAGCCGCTCGTCCTCCTCGTTGGACCTCCAGGTGAAGTACCCGCCGTGCGTGCCGCCCTTGTACGACTCGAAGAAGTCGAGTTCGCTGAAGAGGGCCTGGTACTTCGGCTTGCCGTACTGCCCGTCCCAGATCTGGGTCCAGAACGACTGGTGGAAGGCCCCTTCGTTGCTGGGGAGCCTGACGCGGGCCTCGTAGTAGCCGTATCCGTAGTGCTTCTTGGTGGCGATGCCCGCGCCCCGGAAACCGGACGCGTCGGTGGCCGTCGTGACCCGCGTCTGATCGAGGCTCAGGACACCCCCGGCGACCTCGACGTTGTCGTCCGAGACCCAGGACCGCTGGCGGATGCCCCAGGCGCCGGTGTCCAGGGCGTTCCCGTCGAAGTCGTCGGAGAAGACCAGTCGGTAGCCGTCGGGGGCGGTGGAGCCGGTCGGCGGATCGGCGTGGGCGGGAGCGGCGAGCGCCGCGGCGGCGAGGGCGGCGGCGAGGGCGACGCCGACGGACCTCTTCGCCCGCGCGGTGAGGAGGGAGGACAGACGCATGGCTTTTCCTTCCGTGGGACGGAACGACCTGCGGGATGGCGAGCGGTCGCGGATCGAGCGCTCTCGTAACCACTCCTGAGCAACTTCGATCCTCATGATGAATGAGTGACCCATAGTGCGGTCAACGTATGACTGAGCCGCGGGTTGGTCAATCGTCGGTACGAACTTCCCGGCACCGTTCACGGCGTGCGAGCGGTTCGGGTCGGCGCGCGGGCGGAGCCGACGGGCTGCGTCCGGGGCGTCAGCGGAGCGCGGCGCCTTCGTCATGGGCGGCCAGCAGGCCGAGGGTGCGACGGGTGGGCAGGGCCTCCCAGTCGCCGACGGCCCCTACGCAGAACGCGCCGGCCGTGACGCCGCGGTGCAGCCGGTCGGCCGGAGGGAGCCCGTCGAGCAGGGCGGAGAGGTATCCGGCGACGAAGGCGTCGCCCGCGCCGATGCTGTCGACCACCGTGACGTTCAGGGCCGCCCGGCGCCAGGTCCCGTCGGCGGTGTGGCAGCGGGCTCCGTCCGCACCGGCGGTGACGACGACGTCCGTGACGCCCCGGGCGAGCAGGTCCTCGGCCGGGTGCGGCCCGGAAGCGAGGATGCCGAGTTCGTCGTGGGAGGCGAAGAGCGTGCGGACGACCGGCAGCAGGGGGCGCAGCGCGTCCGCCGCGTCCAGCCGGGTCCACAGGCGGCTGCGGTGGTTGACGTCCAGGCTCACCGGGATGCCCGCGGCCCGTGCGGCCTCGCCCACCGCCAGCATCGCCGCACGGCAGGAGGCGGACAGGGCGGGCGTGATGCCGGTCAGATGCAGCAGCGACGGCGAGGCCGCGTCCAGAGCGGCGAGGCATTCCTCGGCGGTGAGGAGGGACCCGGCCGAGCCCTTGCGGTGGTAGCTGACCCGGGTGACGTCGTGGGCGGGCTGGTCGAAGGCGATGAACCCGGTGAACGACTCCTCGGCGGACCGGACGAACCGGGTGTCGACGCCCTCGGCCCGCAGCGTCCTGCGGATCAGGTCGCCCGGTTGGTCCTCCCCCACCACGCCCAGCCAGGCGGCGGCATGCCCCAGGCGGGCCAGCCCGATCGCCACGTTGCTCTCGGAGCCGGCCACGGACAGGTGGGCGGCGCCGCCCAGCGCCATCGGAGCGCGGGTCCGCACCGACACCATCGCCTCGCCGATCGTCAGTACGTCGGTCATGGCCGCTCCCGACGGGTCCGGCCCGGCAGTGCCGCGGCGCTCTCGGCCGGTTGCCGCGGCACCGCGAGGCCGTCCAGGAACGCGGCGGCACGGGCGGCCAGTCGGTCCTGGCTGTCGCCGCCCTCCCGTCCCGCCGACCCGAGGAGAGGGGAGCCGACGCCGACCGCCAGGGCCCCCGCCGCGAGGTACTCCGGAGCGGTGCGGGCGTCGACGCCGCCCACGGCGACGAGCGGCGCGTGCGGCAGCGGGGCGCGCAGTTCGCGCAGATAGCCGGGACCGTGCAGGCCGGCCGGGAACACCTTCACGGCACCCGCGCCGAGGTCGAGGGCGGTGACCACCTCCGTCGGGGTCAGCGCCCCGCACAGCAGCGGAACGCCCCTCGCCGCGCTGCGGCGGGCCCCCGGGGTGATTCC
This sequence comes from Streptomyces sp. ADI96-02, assembly GCF_003846185.1. Lineage (GTDB taxonomy): Bacteria > Actinomycetota > Actinomycetes > Streptomycetales > Streptomycetaceae > Streptomyces. The sequence goes on along the minus strand of NZ_ML123034.1, from coordinate 6,830,456 downwards.
CGGGGTGACGACGAAATCCGCCCGCGCGGCGCGGGCGGCGTCGGCCTGGTCGGCGGTCAGGACGGTGCCCGCGCCGATCAGGACCGACGCCGGGCACCGCGTGCGCGCTCGGGCGATCGCGTCGAGCGCGCCCGGCGTGGTCAGGGACACCTCCAGGGCCGTGATGCCGGCCTCCACCAGGGTGCGGACGCAGCGCAGGGCCAACTCGGGCCCGTCGGCGCGGATGATGGCGAGCACCTTCCGCTCCGTCAGTTCTTCCCTCAGGTTCACAGCTCCTCCAGAACCATGGATACGATCGGCATGCTGATCGTGGATAGTACTTTCAATATGCGCAAGCACCAGTCCATAATGCGAATCAAGCAATCCGAGAGGGAGCATCATGCGGATCACGCAGGTGACGACATACATCCTCAAACAGGCCACCGAGTCGGCCTACCTGGGGAAGTTGGACGACGGTTCGGCTCCGCGGGCCGAGCGGGGCTACTTCGTCCGCCCGCCCTGGCGCAGCCTGTACTCCGCCCATATGGAGAGCGTCCTCGTCCGGATCAGGACGGACGAGGGGGTGGACGGCTGGGGCGAGGCGCTGGCGCCGGTCGGCCCCGAGGTCGTCGCCGCGATCGTCGACCGCATGCTCGGACCCTGGCTGGTGGGACGCGACCCGATGGCGGTGCGGCCCCTCTGGGACGGGATGCGCGACCTCATGCGGGAACGCGGGCATCTCGTGGGCCATCAGGCCGACGCCCTGGCCGCCCTCGACATCGCCCTGTGGGACCTGGCGGGCAAGGCGTGCGGGCTTCCCGTGGCCCAACTGCTCGGCGGGGCCTACCGCACCGAGATCCCGGCCTATGTGTCCGGTCTCCCCGAACCGACCGACGAGGGCCGCGCCCGGCTCGCCGCCGACTGGGCGGCGCAGGGCGCCTCCACGGTGAAGCTGGCGCTGGGCAAGGGCGTCGACGCGGACCTCGCCACGTACGACGCGGTGGCCGCCGCCGCGCCGGGACTGCGCATCGCGGTCGACGCGCACTGGGTCTACACCCTGCCGGAAGCGCTCGAACTCGGACGTGAACTCGACCGCCGCCGCGCCCTGTTCTTCGAGGCGCCGATGGCCCCCGAGGACACCGAGGGCCACCGCGAGCTCGCCTCGCGCGTCACCACCCCGATCGCGGTGGGCGAGGCCCTGCGCAACCGCTACGAGTTCCGGGACTGGCTCGACGGGCGAGCCGTCGGACTGGTCCAGCCCGACGTCGCCCGCACCGGGATCACCGAGGCCATGACCATCGCCGCGCTCGCCGACGCCCGCCACGTGCCGGTGGCCTGCCACCACTCCGTGGGCCTCGGCGTAGCGCTCGCCGCCGGACTGCACGTCTCGGCCGCGGTCGCCGACTGCCCCTTCTTCGAGTTCCAGCCGACGACCCTGCCCTTCGCGCAGCGGATCCTGCGCACGCCGATCTCCGGAGGGCCGACCGGGTTCACCCTCCCGCAGGGCCCCGGACTGGGCGTCGACGTCGACGAAGACGTCCTCGACGACATCGTCAAGGAGGGCTGATCGTGTCGCACGGCAGCACGGTCACCGGTCTCGTCCCCATCCTGGCCACGCCGTTCACCGACTCCGGCGAGCTGGACACCCGCTCGCTGCGCTCCCTCGTGGAGTTCGAGCTCGCCGCCGGAGTGGACGGTCTGGCCGTCTTCGGCATGGCGAGCGAGGGCTTCGCCCTGACCGCCGACGAGCGGGCCGTCATCCTGCGCGAGGTCAGACAGGTGGTGGGCGCGGACTTCCCGCTCGTCGCCGGCGTCAACGGCACGAGCACGGTGGTCGCCGTCGAACAGGCGCGACAGGCCGCGTCCGGCGGGGCCCAGCTCATGGTCCTCCCCCCGTTCCTCGCCAAGCCCAGCCAGCAGCAGCTCGTCGACTTCTACGGCGAGGTGGCCGAGGCGACCGAGTCGAGTGTCATGGTGCAGGACGCGCCCGGCGTCACGGGCGTGCCGATCGACGTCGCCACCATCGCCACCCTCGCCCGCGTGCCGGCCGTCACCTCCGTGAAGGTGGAGGCCCCGCCCACGCCCGTCAAGGTCTCGGCCGTGGTCCGCGCCGCCGCGGGCGAACTCGCCGTCCTCGGCGGCCTCAACGCCGCCTCGCTGATCGAGGAGTACGACAACGGCAGTGTGGGCACCATGCCCGCCTGCGAGTTCCCCGACCTGCTCCGCGACCTGCTCGACGACCTCGCCGCCGGCCGCCGGGCCGAGGCGCGCGCGGCGCACGCCCGCCTGCTGCCGCTGATCCACATCGGCATGCGGCCCGGGCAGGCGTGGGCGGTGCACAAGGAAGTCCTGCGGCGGCGCGGCGTCATCGAGTCCGCCGCCGTCCGGCTCCCGGCCCAGGACCTCGACCCGGTCACCTCCCGGGCCCTCGACGAGATCCTGGCCGAACTCCGGCTCCCCGCCTGGCAGAAGGCGCGCACATGAGCCGGGCCGTCCTGTTGATCGGCAGCTCCTCCCCCATCGGAGCGGCCATCGCCGCGGCCTTCGCCGCCGCGGGGGACCGGGTCGTCGGCGTCGGGATCGACGGCGATCACGGTCCCCACCTGACGGAGGGACTGGCCCTCGACGCCAGTACGCAGGAGGGCGCAGACACGGCTGTGAGCCGTACCGTCGAACGGCTCGGCGGCCTCGACGTCCTGGTCCTCGCCGCCGCCGTCATGGCCCCGGCGCCGGCGCACGCGGCGACCGCGCGGGAGTGGCACCGCGGCATCTCCAACACTCTGGACACCGCGTTCTTCCCGGCGCGCGCGGCCCTCGCCGTGCTGCCCCGCGGGGGCAGCATCGTCGCGGTCAGTTCCGTCAACGCCACCCTGGCCGCGCCGTGGCTGCCGGCCTATTCGGCGGCCAAGGCGGGGGTCGAGGGGCTGGTGCGGCAGCTGGCCCTCGACTACGGACCGCGCGGTGTCCGTGTCAACGCCGTCTCGCCGGGGATGATCGGCAATCACGACCTGCCGAAGGTCGCCGAGGGATATCCGCTGGGCCGGGTCGGCCGGCCCGCCGACGTGGCGGAGGCGGTGCTCTACCTCGCCGCGGCCGACTTCGTGACCGGAGTGGTGCTGCCGGTCGACGGCGGGCTCTCCATCGCCTCACCCGCCGCGTTCCTCCGCCCCGACCTGCGACGCAGGCTTCTCGGCGAGCAGGAACCGGACCTGCCCGGCGCATAGCGGGCTCCCCGGACCGCCGCCGCTCTGGCTCCGGCGGTCCGAAGAGCCCGCCTCAGGCAGCCGGCCCGTCCGGCGCGGACGAGGTGCGGGCGCGGTGCGCGGCCGGGCCGGGGACCCCGACCTCGACGGCGTACGTCCAGCCGGAGGCAGGCTCGCCCGCGACCGCCGCCGTCGTCACCACCAGCCGCGAACCGACCAGGGCACAGGCGGCGGGGCGCGAGCACGGCAGGGCGATCCTGCGCAGCTCGCGCCCTCGGGGGCTCAGGCGGACGACGGCCCCGCCGTCCCAGAGGGCCACCCACAGGCAGCCCTCGTCGTCGACGGCCATGCCGTCCGGCACCCCGCCCCGTGCCGCCAGTGGCGGCCCGGCCGGCTCCATGCCGCCGCCCGCGCCGGCCCTCATCCGGTGGATGAGCCGGTCCCCGCTGTCGACGACGTACATCGTCGCCCCGTCGGGGCTCCAGCCGATGCCGTTGGCGGCCGTCATCCCCTCCCGTACGACGGCGGTGCGCGGCGACGCTCCGACGCCGTCCACCCGGTGCAGCCGTCCCCAGGGCTCCAGCGGGCGGGGAACGCTCATCGAACCCACCCACAGACGCCCCTCGGCGTCGACCGCCCCGTCGTTCAGGCGGGCCCGGTCCGGCTCGCCCTCCAGAACGGCCAGGACGGTGGTCGCCCCGCCGTCACGGCGGTGCAGCAGTACGCCGCCGGCCGCCAGGAGCCAGCCGTCCTCCCGGGTGCGCACGGCACAGCTCAGCGGGCCGGACACCTCCGCCAGCGGCTTCGGCTCCGGCGCCCATGAGTCCGCGGCGGCGTCCGGCGATACGCGGGCCAGCCACAGGCGGCCCGCGATCAGATCGACCCAGCTCAGGGTCCCCGTCCGTGCGTCGTAGCGCGGCGACTCCCCCAGCGCGGCCCGCGGGAGCGGGGTGCGCGCGACCTCGGCGTCCACGGCGATGCCTCTAGGACAGACGGGGCTGCGGGGTGTGGACGACGGTGAACCCGAGCGCGATCGACACCTCGTCGGCCGCCTCGACCACCATCAGCGCCAACTCCCGCTGCCGTCCGGGCAGATCGAGCTCGGACAGCGGGCCGCTGACCGACAGGGCCGCCACGACGTCCCCGCTGCGGCCCCTGATCGGGGCGGCCACGCAGGCCCGCCCGAAGGCCAGTTCCTCGATCTCCGTGGCGTAGCCCCGGCTGCGGATCTCCTCCAGCGCCCGGTCCATGGCGGCCGGCCCGGTGATGGTGTGCGGGGTGTACGCGGGGCCGAGGTCCCTGGCGTAGTAGTCGCGGACGTACGCCGGGCTCCGCGCCGACAGCAGCGTCTTCCCCATGCCGGTGGCGTGCAGCGGAGCGGTGCGCCCCGCCATGGTGAACGACTTCGGGGATTTCACCCCCTCGAAGTTGCCGAGGTAGAAGAGCTCGTCGCCGCGCAACTCGGCCAGGTTCGCGCCGAGTTCCGTGGCGTGGGCCAGGCTCTGCGCGATCTGGCGGGCGGCCCGGTAGGTCGGTGAGCTGTTCAGCGCCACCGTGCCCAGCGTCACGACGGTGGGCCCCAGGCAGTACAGGCCGGTTCGCGCGTCCTGCACGAGGAAGCCCATGCGGTCCAGCGACGAGACCATGCGGGACACGGTCGACTGCCCCAGTCCCGTCCGGGCGCAGAGCTCCGAGATGCGCAGCTCACTGTGCTCGTCGGTGAAGCAGGCGAGAAGCGACATGGCCCGCTCGACCGCCTGCGTACCGGCGCCGGGTTCGGCTGGCATGATCCTCCAGTTCGGACGGAAGCTACCGCTGAGAACATCATCAGCGATCCGCTGTATGGATTTCGGTTTCATTTACTGGATGAAGAGTATCGCGCCCCGTCGTGCCTCCGACCGTGCCGCCGGGGCGCGACCGCCTCAGCTGCCGTCCTGGAGAGCGTCGTCGATCTTCTTGCGGAGGGCGTTGAGGCCGCTCTGCACGCCGGTCTGCCCGGCCAGTACGGCGGCCACGCCCTCGCCGATCGCGGTGTCGATCTGGGCGGCGGTGGACAGCCGGTCCCAGGCCGCGCCGCGGGAGTGCTGGGCGATCACCTTGCGGAAACCGGTCTGGAAGACGTCCTTCCGCAGCTCCGGGATGCGGTCGGCGACGGTCGGGTCGGCGGGCGCCAGGGCGGACTGCTTGTACAGCGCGGTCGTCGCGCCGAGGTCGGTCGCGACGTACGAGATGAAGGACTTGCTGGTCTTCTCGCCCTTGCCGGCGCTGCAGAACAGGCCGTTGCCCCAGAAGCGGTTGACGGACGGGCGGCCTTCGGCGGACGGGCGTCGAAGCGGGCGGGTCGCCTCGATCAGCGACGCGGAACCGCCGTTGGACCGCAGGAAGGTCTGTGCCAGCGGGGCGTCGTCGTAGAGGACGGCCTGGCCGCGGGCGTACAGGATGCGGGCGTCGGTGCGGGCGACGCCGGCCTTGGTCAGCCCGGCCTTCTGGAGTTCCCGGTACCAGGTGATCGCCTCGACGCTCGCGGCGTCCCCGATGGTGCACGCGAGGTCGGGGGTGACCACGTCGCTCCCCCAGCCCCACATCCAGTGGACGGCGTCCTTGAGGTCGGGGTTCTTGGTGACCGCCGCGTAGGGGATGAGGTCGGGGTCCTGGCGCTTGATCCTCTCCAGGCCGGTGGCGAAGTCCTCGACGCTCATGCCGTCCTCGAGGCCCGCCTCGTCGGCGATGCGGCCGTCGCACACCATGCCGATGCCGGATGCGGTGGTCGGCAGGAAGTGGAGCCTCCCGTCGACGCGGAGCGGGTCGAGTACCTCCTCGGGCAGGTCCATGCGCGCGGCCAGGTCGGAGAGGTCCGCCAGGATGCCGGAGGGGGCGAGCAGTTGCCAGGGGCCCTGCCCGACCCCTTCGAACGAACCGGACTTGGCCGCGAGCACCAGTTGGGTCGCCGCCTGGTCGTAGGGGTAGACGACGGGCTCCACCCGCTTCCCGGACTTCTTCTGCCAGCCGGAGATGATGGTCTGCCAGGCGGCCTTCTGCGCGTTGTCGCCGAGGGCGTTGCCGAAGAACTTGATCGAGTCGGTCTCCGACGCGCCGGCGGCGGCCGATCCGCTGCCGGGCGTGCTGGTGGAGCAGCCGGTGAGGCCGAGGGCGCTCGCGGCGCCGAGAGCGCCGAGGCCGGTGAGGACCCCTCTCCGGGACAGGGCGCGGCCGGGGGCGGGGAGGTGGGACATGGGGAGCTCCTGTGTGCATCGATGAGACGTGGCGGGCGGCTCAGCCCTTGACCGCTCCCGCGGCCAGGCCGGACACGAAGTACCGCTGGAGCGCGATGAAGATCAGCGCGAGGGGAAGCGAGGTGATCACGGACGCGGCCATCAGGGCGGGCCAGTCGGCGGCGCCCTCGTGGATGAAGGCCGACGTCATGCCGACGGGGAGGGTCTGCTTGTCGGGTCCGGCCAGGGTGAGGGCGAAGAGGAGGTCGCTCCAGCCGCGCATGAACGCGAACATGGCGGCGGTGACCAGGCCGGGTGCGATGAGAGGGAAGACGATCCGGAAGAGGATCGCGAGGTTGGACAGTCCGTCCACCTTGGCCGCTTCGATGATCTCGTCCGGCAGTCCGTCGATGATGCCCTTGAGCAGGAAGACCGTGAGCGGCAGGGTGAACGTGGTGAAGGCCAGGATCACGGCCGTGTACGTGTAGAGCAGTCCGGCCGCGCTGAACATGAGGTACAGGGTGACCAGAAGCAGCGCTCCGGGCACGAGCTGGCCGACCAGGAACATCACCATGAAGAGGTTGCGGCCCCGGTAGCGGAACTTCGACAGGGAGTAGGCCGTCAGCCCGGACACCAGGACCGAGAGCAGCGCGGTGCCGGCCGACACGACGAGGGAGTTGCCGAGGGCGGCCAGGAGCTTGGAGTCGTCGAAGAACGCGCGGAAGTTCTCCACGGTGGGGTCGACCGGGAAGAGGGGCCGGTCGGGCGAGAACACGTCCTCACGGTGCATGAACGCGGTGGCGACCAGCCAGTAGACGGGCAGCAGGCCGAACAGCGCGAGGACCGCAAGGACCAGCTTTCCGGGGAGGCTGAGGAAGGGCCTCGTGATGCCTTCGCCGACGTGGCGGGAGCCGCGCCGGGCGGGTGCGGATGGCAGGGCGGTCACCGTCGCGCCTCCAGTTTCTTGTTGAGCAGGAAGTAGGCGCCGCACACGGCGGACAGGGCCGCCAGCCACAGCACCCCCATGGCCGCCGCCCGTCCCAGGGAGAACTCGGTGAAGGCGTACTGGTAGAGGCTGACCGCGAGGGTCATGGTGGAGGTGCCGGGTCCTCCTCCCGTCATGACGAAGATCATGTCGAAGGACCCGAAGTTGTAGATGAACTCCAGCATCGTCACCAGGGCCACCGGGCCGATCAGATGCGGCAGGGACACGTGCCGGAAGCGCTGCCGGCGTGACGCGCCGTCGATCGCCGCCGCCTCCAACTGCTCGCGGGGCAGGGTCTGGAGGACCGCGAGGACCACCACCATCACCCAGGGGAAGGTGTTCCAGGTCTTGGCGACGACGACGGCCGCCATGGCCGTCGCGGGCCGTCCGAGGAAGTCGACCTCGGGCAGGCCGACCTGGGACAGGACGTGGTTGATCACCCCGTAGCTGTCGTTGAAGATCCAGGCCCACAGGAACGACACGACGACGCCCGGGAGCAGCCAGGGGAGCATCAGCGCGCCGCGCAGCAGGTTGCGGCCGCGCAGTCGTGCGTTGAGGAGCAGCGCCAGCGCCACGCCGATCAGCAGCGGGAAGACGGTCGCCAGGGTGGAGAACACCAGGGTGTTGCCCAGCCGGTCGACGAAGTCGGGCCAGACGTCGGCGTAGTTGCGCAGTCCGACGTACTCGCGCTCGGGCCGGACCAGGGACTGGTCGTAGAGGCTCGTCCCGAATCCCGCCGCCAGGGGGTAGATCGCCACGGCGACGAAGAGGGCCACCGCCGGGGCCGCGATCATGAATCCGAAGGTCCGGTCCCGCGAACTGAGCGGCGTGGGTCGGCCGGCCCTCGGCGAGGGGCGGTCCGGTGCGCGAACAACGGGCGGTGCTTCCTTGGTTATCGCCATGTTTACTCCTCACGCTTTGACGCGCCGAACCGTATCGCAGAAGAAACATCTAGTAAATGGATTCGTCGCCCACAACATGGATGGCGAAGCTCCCTTGGCAGGCGGTCGCCGTATCCGGAGGCCGTCGCAACCCGCCTGCACGGTCAACAGGAGCCGGAGGGAGGGAAATCGGCCGCCGCTCACAGGGCGGTCGGCGGCGAGACGCCGGGCGGGCGGCTCGAAACGCTCATCGAAACGCTCTCGGCGCCGCCGAGCACTCCGGGCGGGGCATCATGCGGCGCGCGGCAACTCCCGGCGCACGCAGGAGCGTTGCGCCCTCCGACGTTCCCCGGCGCGGGTGCGTCCGCATCGATCGAGCGGATGATTAGGTTAGGCTAAGTTAATGCGCTGCCGCGGCCCGGTTCCCGGGCCGCGGCGCCCGGACAGGCGCGTACGACTCGTGAACAGGGTGGGAGCAGAACATGGGATCGGTCGTCACGGAGCGCGCGGACGCGGCCCCCGCCGCCGGACCGGCTCTCCGGCCGGAGCTGCGGGGCAGTGTGGTCGTGGTGAAGTTCGGCGGCAACGCGATGGTGGACGCGGGTCTCCAGCGGTCGTTCGCCCAGGACGTCGTGGAGCTGTGGCGCGCGGGCCTGCGCCCGGTCGTGGTGCACGGCGGCGGCCCCCAGATCAGTGCCATGCTCGACCGCCTCGGCCTCGAATCGCACTTCGAGGCCGGTCTTCGGGTGACCACACCGGAGACCATGGAGGTGGTGCGGATGGTGCTCAGCGGCCGTGTCCAGCGGGAGTTGGTCAGCCATCTCAACGCCCACGGCCCCTTCGCCGTCGGCATGACGGGTGAGGACGCGCACACCATGACGGCGGTGCGGCGTCCCGCCCTGGTGGACGGCCGGTCCGTGGACATCGGGCTCGTCGGCGAGGTCGTGGACGTGAATCCGGGCATGGTACGGGCGCTGCTCGCCCAGGGACACATCCCCGTCGTCTCCCCGGTGGCCCGAGGCGGGGACGGTCAGATCTACAACGTCAACGCCGACCTCGCCGCCTCGGCCCTGGCCGTGGCGCTCGACGCCGAGCGGCTGGTGATGCTCACCGACGTGGAGGGGCTGTACGCGGACTGGCCGCACAGCACCGAGGTGATCGAGCGTCTGACGGCCGACGCCCTGGACGGGCTGCTCCCCGGGCTGGCGAGCGGCATGCTGCCGAAGATGGAGGGCTGCCTGCGGGCCGTGCGGGGCGGCGTCCGCACGGCGCACGTGCTCGACGGCCGGGTGCCGCACGCGGTGGTGCGCGGCGTCCTCGGCGAGACGAGCCCCGGCACCACCGTGGTCCTGGACGACAGCGGAGACCCGGCCACCGGCACGGTGTGACCCGGCGCGGGGCCGGGGCGGACAGAGCCCCGGCCCCCGCCCTCCTCACGCCCGCCGGCGGGCCGCCGACGGCCCCG
>NZ_ML123034.1:6768311-6820706 GCF_003846185.1 Streptomyces sp. ADI96-02 | reverse complement strand
CGGGCCGCCGACGGCCCCCGCGGCCCGCCGTCACAGGAACCGGGCGACGATCTCACAGGAACCGGGCGAGGATCCGCGCGTTCCGCCGGGGGTCCAGGGAGTCGGCCCAGGCCGCGGGAGCCTGGCGGGCGGAGGCCGGTGCGAACCCGTGGCGCAGGAACAGGTCGCCGCCGCCCGTCGTCGCCGTGAACAGCGCGACGAGAGCCCGGACGCGCGCTCCGGCCAGCGCGGCGTGCAGAAGCCCGGCTCCCACGCCGCGCCCCTGCCGGCGGCCCGCCACGCAGAAGTTGTAGAGCACGCCCACGGGCCCGGTGCTCCCGCTGGTCTCCGCCGCGTACGACCGCAGCCCGACGCAGCCTTCGAGAGCCCCGTCCGCGTCCTGCGCCACCAGGAAGTCGGTCGCGTGGGCGGCGTAGAGGGCGACCGGCCGCTCCCGCAGGGCTCCCGACCGTACGAAGGGCAGCGACAGCTCCGCGAGTGCGGCGGCGTCCTCGGCGCGGGCGGAGCGCACGACGGACGGCGGCGCGGTGAGCGTGTGCGGTCGCGCGGCGGGGCGCGGCGAAGCCGTGATCAAGACGTTCCTTTCGGGTACCGCGGGCGGAGAACGGCTCTCCGCCGCGTCATCCGCGCCTGCGCGCGGGAGAGTTGGGCCGCCGGGCCCGGGAATCGGGGAGGGAGGGCGTCAGCACGCGTGGTGCGCGCGTCCCGGCCGCCTTGACGGCGGGTCTTCCGACGCCGCCGATGCCGACGCGGGCCGCCGCCTCCATGCGTCCGGTGCGCATCGGGCAGGCCCGGGCGGGGCGTCGCCGAGCAGCACCCGGCTGCGTGTCCGCTCGGTGTGAGGCTCTGCGGGGAGTGCTCCGCGCCGGCGGGCCGCGACAGGGTCGCGACCGTACCGGCGCACGGCGTCTGCGCGTGGCCGGGGGCTCCAGCGGCGGTTGCCCGGCGACCGGGGCGAGCTGGTCGCCGACCCCGTCAGCCGGACATGCGGGGACGGCAGGCCCTGTTCGCGTGCCGGAGGCCGACGCGGAGGGCCGGGCCGCCCCCGGGGCGGCCCGGACACAACCGCGTGGCCGGCGCGCTCCGCCCCTGGGCGTCGAGCCGGTGCGCTCGCCCGCCGGGGCGGTTCGTCGTGAACGGTCAGTCGGTGGAGGCCGCGAGGGACCGGGGGCGCAGGTCGGTCCAGTGCGTCTCGACGTACTCCAGGGCCGCCTCGCGGCCGGTCTCCTCCAGGGCGACCGTCCAGCCTCCGGGCACCTCGGCGAAGGAGGGCCAGAGCGAGTGCTGCCCCTCGTCGTTCACCAGGACCAGGAAGCGGCCTTCGGGGTCGTCGAAGGGGTTGGTGCTCATGGCTCGGTTCCTCCACGGGTTCGACCGGCCCGCAGGGGCCGTGTCATGAGTGTGCGTCAATTGGTCGGTACGGTCGGCGGCCGGACGTCGCGCACGTCCGGCCGCCGGAGATGCCGTCGGTCCCCGGCGGGTCCGGCGGGCCCGCGGGAGCCTCGTGCCAGGGCTTCGGCGTCCCATCATCCCCCGGACGGCGACATACGGCCCCACCGGCTGCGGCGCTATCGTGGACGCGTTGCTCGGCAAGGGACTTGGGCCTGTTCGGGAGTCGGGGAGCCAGGAGCCGGATCGGCTACGGCAGGTCATGCGCATTAGGTTAGGCTCACCTAATGCAGGATGAGCCTAACCTCTCCCCCTCCCTCTCACAAGGAGACGTTCATGCGCCCGGTGATCGAACGGGTCAGCCCGGTGAACGGCACGGACACGCCGTCGAGCACATACCCCCGGAGCGCGGACGAGCGCTTCACCGGTCGGCGATGACCGCTCCCGGCTCCGGCCCCGTCGCCGACGACGAGAGCCCCTTCGCCGCCTTCGGTCTGCCGGGCCGGCCGGGCGCCGACGCCTTCTGGGCAGCGGCCCGGTCTCCCGCTTCCGTGCCCGCCGAGGACGGCGGGTGGCGGACGCTGTTCCTGTGGCGCGGCTCCGAGGCCGTGATCGACTTCGAGAGCTGGTCGCCGCCCGTCCCGCTGCGCCGCTGGGCCGACACGGACTGCTGGTACGCCGAGGTGGCGATGCCCGCCCGGCTGCGGGTGACCTACCGCGTCCTCGCCCGGGACGCCGCGTACGCCGATCCGTTCAACCCGGCGGGCGCGGGCGGTGACCGGTCCGTCGCCGCGACGCCGGACGCCCCGGCCCAGCCGCACTGGCCCGGCCTCGGCCCGGACGAGGTCCTGCCCCTCCCCCGCACCCGGATCCGCTGGGCGAGCGAACGGCTCGGCGGACGACGCACCGTGCGCGTGCACCCGGTGGGCGGCGGCGGGCCGGTGGTGCTGCTGCTCGACGGGGACGACTGGCTGCACCTCCACCCGGCCATGACCGCGTTCGACGCGGCCCACGCGGCCGGCGAGATGCCTCCCGTCACGCTCGTCTTCCTCCCGTCCAAGGACCGGGAGGCCGAGTTCGGCTGCCGGCCCGAGCTGTGGGAGGCGGTGCGGGACGAACTGCTGCCCCTGGTGGCGAAGTCCGGCGTGCCGGCCGACCCGGAGCGGATGGTGGTCGCCGGGCAGAGCCTGGGCGGGCTGAGCGCGCTGTACGCGGCGCTGGAGTTCCCCGGCCTGGTCTCGCGCGTCGCCTGCCAGTCGGGGTCCTTCTGGTGGGCCCCCGGCGCCGTGGACCTGCCCGACCCCTTGGGCGGCGCGCTCGGCGGCGCGGTGGCCGAGCGCCTGCGCCGGAGCCCCGACCTGTCGGGGCTGCGGTGCGCGTTCGACGTGGGCGAGCACGAGACGCGGATGCTGCCCCACTGCGAGCTGACCGAGACGCTGACCGAACAGGCCGGCGCGGCGGTGCGGGTCTCGCGGTCGGCGTCCGGCCACGACCGGGCGGGCTGGCGGCAGGCCCTGCTCACCGACGTCGCCTGGGCTCTCGCCTGAACGGCTCCGGGGACGTGTGCGGAACACGTCCCCGGAGCCCCTGGTGGTGCTACCGGGCGACGGCCAGGCAGTACGCCTCGTCGCCGGCGAGGAGGTTGCGGTGCGTGTCCTCGGCGGTGATGACGCCGTCGTCCAGGACGAGCACCCGGTCGGCGGCGTCCAGAAGGGCGGGGCTGCTGGTGATGACGAGCGTCGTCCGGCCCCGCCGCATCCGCGCGACGTTGCGCGCGATGAGCTGCTCGGTGACCGCGTCGACGGCCGTCGTCGGATCGTGCAGCACCAGCACCTCGGTGTCGGCGGCGAGGGCCCGGGCCAGCGACAGCCGCTGCCGCTGCCCGCCGGAGAGATTCGCCCCGCGATCGCGGACCTCGTAGTCGAGTCCATCGCGGTGGAGCGCGACGACGTCGGTGAGCATCGACGCCTCGACGGCCTCGGAGACCGCCCGGCCGGAGCCCGACGGGTCGATGTTCGTCCGGAGCGTGCCGGCGAAGATCTCCCCGTCGTACGGGTTGACCAGCATGTGCTCGCGCACCGCCTCGATCGCGAGGTCCTGGATCTCCTCCCCGCCCAACCGCACCGCTCCCTCGTACGCGTGGGGCGCGACGTTCACGGCGAGGACGGAGGCGAGGTCGGCGGCCGACCGCGGCTGGTAGACGGCGATCGCCACGAACTCGCCGGCGGCCACCGAGAACTTCAGCCCGCGCAGCGTCCCGTGCCGGACGCAGTCGACCTCCAGAGCGCCGCCCGGCTCGGGGCGCCGCGGCCCCGGCGTCGCCACCGGCGGGGCGGACAGCACCAGGGCCATCCGCTCCGCCGACGCCCGCGCCATCATCACGTACTTGGGCATCTCCGAGAACATCTTCAGCGGTTCCATGATGAACTGCGCCAGGCCCACGGCCATGACCAGTTCCCCGATGCTGATCCGCCCCTCGAACGCCAGCCAGCCCGCCGTCAGGGAGACGGCGGCGGCGAGGACCGCGTTGAGGGCCAGCGCGGTGCCCGCGTACGTGCCGTTCACCCGGGCGACGGTGATCGCCTGGCGCTTGGCGTCCGTGGAGACCTTGCGGTAGGAACCGAACGCCGCGTGGTTGCCGCCGAAGCCGTGCAGCGGGCGCAGGCCGATGATCAGGTCCGCGACCTTGGCGCCGGCGCGGGCGACCCGGGCCTGCTGCTCCTGGGTGCTGGCGCCGATCCGTTTCGACATCACGGCCAGGATCGACAGGATCGCGACCGTCCCGGCGATGACCAGGAGCCCGAGCCGGATGTCGGCGAGGCTCAGCGCCACCGCCGCGACCACCACGGCGACCAGGGAGCTGATCAGCAGCGGCACCACCTCGATGATGTCGGCGGTCTGGTCGGCATCCTCGGTGGCGATGGTGAGGATCTCGCCGGACTTCAGGTCGACGTCCCGGGCCACCGGCTGGAGCCCGCAGGCGGCCACCTGGACCCGCCAGCGGTGGGCCTCGGTCGTGTTGGCCTTCTGCAGGACGCGCATGCCGAACCGCCACGACAGGGACACCGTCGTGATGATGACGGCCAGCGCGCCGATCGACACGCCGAGGGAGCCCGGGCTGCGGTCCTGCATCGTGTGTTCCACGATCAGGCCCAGCGCGATGGGAAAGGCGGTCTCCCCGGCCTGGTACAGCCCCATGAGGACGGTGCCCGAGATCATCGCGCCGATGTTGCGGCGCAGCGCGGTCCGCAGGATGGCCGACCCCGGTCGGGGCCGCTGCGTGTCAGGAGTTTTCATCAAGGTGGCGGGCAATCGCTTCCGGGGTTCGCAGGGTGAACAGATCGCGGATGGTGACAGAAGGACCGTACTCCCGGCGGAGCAGCCCGATCAGCCGCACCGCCAGCATGGAGTGTCCGCCGAGGGAGACGAAGTCGCTCACCGCGCTCACCTCGTCGTCGTCCAGGTCCAGCGCCTCGGCGAAGAACTCGCAGACCACGGTCTCGGTCTCCGTCTCGGGGCCGCGCTCCCCGCCGGTGGTCAGCGCGCCGAGCGGCTTCGCCTCCGGCAGCGCCTTGGTGTCGGCCTTCCCGTTCACGGTCAGCGGGATGCCGTCGACCCGGGCGAAGTGCGTCGGGCGCAGGAAGTCCGGCAGTCCGGCCCCCGCCTCGCCGGCGACCCGCGCCAGATCGGCGGAGTCCTCCAGTACGAGGTAGGCGGCCAGCCGGTACGCCCCGTCGACCTGCGGATCGGGCTGGGCGACGGCGGCGACGAAGCGCACCGCCGGGTGGGCGGCGAACACGGCCTCCACCTCGCCCGGTTCGACCCGGTGTCCGCGGATCTTGACCTGCTGGTCGGTGCGGCCCAGGTAGGAGAGGTTCCCGTCGGGGCGGCGGACCACCAGGTCCCCCGTGCGGTACATGCGCTCGCCCGGCTCGCCGAACGGGCAGGCCACGAAGCGGTGCGCGGTCTGCCCGCTCTGCCCGAGGTAGCCGCGGGCGATGCCGATCCCCGCCACGTAAAGCTCGCCGGGCACCCCGTCGGGCAGGGGACGCAGCCACGGGTCCAGGACGTAGACCTCGGTGTTGTCGATCGCCACGCCCACCACCGGGTCCTGGCACTCGAAGGTGCCGACGCCGAGGGTGTTGATGGTGTACTCGGTGGGCCCGTACAGGTTGTAGCCGACCGTACCCTCGGTCTCGGCGAGCCGCTGCCACAGCGTCGGCGTGACGGCCTCTCCGCCGAGCAGCACCAGGGCCGGCCGCCGTTCGGGGTTGTCGAGCAGTCCTTCGGCCACCAGTTGCTGCGCGTACGTCGGCGTCACGTTGATGACGTCGATGGCGTGCTCACCGCAGTACTCGACGAGCCGGGGCGCGTCGCGGCGCAGTTCCTCGTCGCAGATGTGGACCTCGTGGCCGTCGGCGAGCCACAGCAGCTCCTCCCACGACATGTCGAACGCGAACGAGACGGTGTGCGCGATCCGGAAGACCCGGTGGTCGTGCTCGGCGAGGACCGGTTCGAAGATCCGCCGCTGGTGGTTGACGAGCATGTTGGTGAGCCCGGCGTACTCGGTCACCACGCCCTTCGGCTTCCCGGTCGAGCCGGAGGTGTAGATCGTGTACGCGGGGTGGCGCAGGCGGTCCGGGTCGTCCGGCGCGAACGTGACGTACGGCTCGGCATCGGGCAACGGCCGGTCCAGCTCGATCAGTTCGCCGCTCAGCCGGGGCGAGACGGCACTGACCGTGAGGATCACCTCGGGCCGGGCGTCCGCGACGATCCCCGCGATGCGCTCGTCCGGGTGGTCCAGCTCCAGCGGTACGTAGGCGGCCCCGACGCGCAGCACCGCGAACAGCGCGGCGATCCAGTCGAGGGAGCGCGGTATCGCGAGGCCCACGGTCGTCTCGGGGCCGATGCCCCGCTGGGCGAGTACGCCCGCCACGGCGCGGCTGCGGTCGCGGAGTTCGGCGAACGTCCACCGCGCGTCCCCGGCGACCAGGGCGACCCGGTCCGGGTCGCGGTCGGCCGCCCGGTCGAAGCGGTCGACGACGGTGTCCGTGCCGACCTCGGTGCGCTCGGCGGGCTCGGGGTCCGGCCCCGGTCCGGGGAGCGCGCCCAGGAGTCCGGTCGATCCGGCGACGTCCGCCAGTACGCGCAGGTAGGCGTCGAGGAGACCGCGGGCGTGGTCCGGGTCGCCGTGGCGGTGTTCCAGCTTGACCGTCAGCCGGTCGCCGGGCGTGACGACCCAGGTGTACGGGTAGTGCGTGGAGTCGTCGGCCTGCACGGAGGTGATGCCGTGGCGGGCGTTCATCCGGGCGAAGGCGTCCATGTCCAGGAAGTTCTGGAGCACGAACAGGTTGTCGAAGAGGGTGTCGTGCCCGCTGGCCCGCTGGATCTCGCCAAGTCCGAGGTGTTCGTGCTCCATCGCCTCGACGCGGGCCGCCTGCACGGCCGACAGGTACGCGCCGACCGTGTCGCCGGGCCGTGCCCGGGTCCACAGGGGCACGGTGTTGAGCAGCACGCCGACGATGTCGGAGTGGCCCTCGCCCTCGCGGCCCGAGACGGTCACGCCGAAGACGGCGTCGCCGCGTCCCGTGCGGGCGCCGAGGAGGAGGCCGAACGCGCCGGTCAGCACCGAGTTCAGGGTGACTCCGTGCACCCGGGCGGCTTCGCGCAGCCGGTCGGACAGTTCGGTGGAGAGGGTGTGCACGAGGGGGCTCGGCAGTTCCTCCGAGAGGACCGGCGCCGTTCCGGCGAGGAGCGTGGGGCCCGGCAGTCCGGCCAGGTGCTCCGCCCAGAAGCGGGTCGACACGGCGGGGTCCCGGGCGTCGAGCGACCGCGCGTAGTCCTCGAAGCTCGGCACGGCCGGGGAGGCGTCCAGCGGTTCGCCCGCGAGGACGGCCCGGTAGGCGTCGAACAGGTCGCGCAGCACGATCTCGCGGGACCAGCCGTCCCAGAGCAGCAGGTGGTAGCTGAGGAGCAGCCCGTCGCGGCCCTCGGGCAGCCGTACCACGGTCACCCGGATCAGCGGCGGCTCGCCCGGGTCGAACCCGGCCGCGCGGTCGCGGGAACGCAGGTCCTCCACGTCGGCGTCCGCGGCCAGTTCGACCGTGCGGACGTCGATCCGGCGACCGGCCCTGAGGACCTGGACCGGGCTGCCGTCGTCGTCGGTGGTGAAGCCGGCGCCCACGACGGGGTGGCGGGCGATGACGTACGCCATCGCGTCGGCCAGCGCGTCGGTGTCCAGGCGCCGGTCGAAGGTGAAGTAGCTCTGCGCGACGTAGTGTCCGGCCGCGCCCGCCATCTGCGCCTGGAAGTACAGGCCCCGCTGGAGCGGGGTGACCGGCGCGGTGCGCTCGGCCGTCGCGGAGGCACGCTGGATCTGCTCCAGCGCGGTGAGCCAGTGGTCGGTGATCTCGTCGGGCACGCCCTCGGCGAGGGTGAAGGAGGCGTGCAGGCTTCCGGTGGCGTCGTCGGTCCAGGCGTTGACCTCGACGGCGTACGGGCTGCCCTGGTCCTCGCCGGTGACCTGGAGCGCCTGGGACTCGCTGCCCCGGCCGAGGTAGTTGAAGAGGACCTGCGGCCGGGCGGTCAGCAGCGGGGCCGTCTGCGGGTTGAGGTAGCGGAGCCGTCCGTAGGCGACGTGCCCGTGCTCGTCCGGCTGGCGGGCGGCGATCTCGCGGGCCGCCTCGACGGGGTCGGTGTGCGCGGTGAGCCGCACGGGGGCGATGGAGGTGAACCAGCCGACGGTGCGCGAGTAGTCGTGGTGTTCCAGGGCCGGGACGCGGCCGTGCCGCTCCAGTTCGACGGCGAGGTCGGTGGGTGCGGGCTGGACGCGGGTCAGGGCGGTGCGCAGGGCCCCGCACAGCAGCTCGGTGAGGCCGACGCCGAGGGCGGCGGGCGCGGTGCGCGTGACGCGGTCGCTCGCCTCGGGCGGCAGGACGACCGTGGTCTCGCGCGGTTCCCGGACGGAGGGCAGCAGCGGCGGCGCCGCGAGCGTGGTGATCCAGTGTCCGAGGTCGTCGGCCGCGTCGGCCGACCGGACCGTCAGCGCCTCGGCGTACTCGGCGTAGGACGTGGTCGGCGGGGCCGGGGCGGCCCCGGTCAGGGCGCCGGCCAGGTCGTCGAGGAGGACGAGCCAGGACACCGAGTCGACCGCAAGGTGGTGGACGGCGACCACCAGGGTGCGGGTCGCCTCCAGCCAGGAGAACGCGACGACGTTCCCGGCCTCGGGGTCGAGCCGGCCGGCGGCCTCGTTCGCCGCGGCGGTCGCGTCGGCCGTGTCCACCGGTTCGACGGCGGCCTCGCGGGCGGGCTCGGTGCGCAGGCTCCACACCCCGTGCTCGATCCGCAGCCGCAGGCGCAGCGCCGGGTGTGCGGCGATGACGGTGTCAGCCGCGCGGCGGATGTCGTCGAGGCTCGTTCCCTCGGGCGCGACCAGGCTCCTGGCCTGGGCGAACCGGTCGAGCGAGCCGCCCAGTTCCCGCTGGCGCAGGATGATCGGCGTGGCGGGCAGCGGGCCGTCCTCGTGGCGCGCCGGTGCGGGCGCGGCGGCGCGCGGGGCGCTGGTGGCGAGGTGGCCGGCGAGCGCGCGCGGCGTCTTGAACAGGAAGACGTCCCGGGGCGCGATGGGCAGGCCGATCGCACGGGCCCGGTTGATCACCGTAATGGCGACGATGCTGTCGCCGCCGGCGCCGAAGAAGTCGGTGTCGGCGTCCACGTCCGCGCTGGGCAGCGCGTGGGCGAAGATGTCGACCAGGGCGTCGACGGCGGAGTCGGCCGCGGGCCCCGCCGGGCTCTCCGCCCGGGTCTCCTCCCGCGCGGCGCGCTCGGTGAGCGCCTTGCGGTCCAGCTTGCCGTTGACCGTCAGCGGCAGCGCGTCGAGGGGCAGGACCCGGCCCGGCACCATGTGCACCGGGAGCTTGGCGGCGAGCAGGGCGGCGAAGTCGGCGGGCATGCCGCCCACGACGTGTGCGACGAGGTGGTCGCCGCCGTCCGCCACGGTGACGGCCGTGTCGACGACGCCGTCGAGCTGCCGGACCGCGGCCTCGACCTCGCCGAGTTCGATGCGGAAGCCCTTGAGCTGCACCTGGTCGTCGGCGCGGCCAGCGAACTCCAGCTCGCCGTCGAGCGTGCGGCGGGCGAGGTCGCCCGTGTGGTACATGCGGGAGCCGTCGGCCGCGTACGGGTCGGCCACGAAGCGGCCCGCGGTGAGCCCCGGGCGTCCCAGGTAGCCGAGCGACACCTGGTCGCCGGCGACGTAGATGGCGCCCACCCGGCCCGGCGGCACTGGCCGGAGCCGGTCGTCGAGCAGGTAGGTGACCAGGCCGGGGATGGGGCCGCCGATCGGGCTGACGTCGTCGCCGAGGCCGAAGTCCTCCTCGGTGAGCACCCGGTGGGTGACGTGCACGGTGGTCTCGGTGATGCCGTACATGTTGACGAGCTCGGGCGCGACCGCGCCGTGCCGCTCGACCCAGCCGCGCAGCCGTCCGAGGTCCAGCGCCTCGCCGCCGAAGATGACGCGGCGCAGCGCGGTGAGCGGCCGGCCGGCGTGCAGGTCGGCCTCGATGAACTGGTAGAAGGCCGACGGGGTCTGGTTGAGCACGGTCACACCGCGCTCGTGGACGAGCCGGTGGAAGTCGACCGGCGAGCGGGTCAGCGCGTACTCCGGCACCAGCAGCTCGCCGCCGTGCGCCAGAGCGCCCCACAGCTCCCAGACGGCGAAGTCGAAGGAGAAGGAGTGGAACTGGACCCATACGTCCCGCGGTCCGAAGCCCATGTCGGGTTGGGTGTTCGCCAGCAGCGCCACCACGGCGGCGTGCGGTACGGACACGCCCTTGGGCCGGCCGGTGGAGCCGGAGGTGTAGATCACGTAGGCGGCGTCGTGCGGGCCGACGTCGGGCGCGGTGTCGGCCGGCGGCAGTTCGTCGCCCTGCACGAGCACCCGGGCGTGCACGCCGGCCCGGTCCAGCAGCCGGGTGAACCGGTCGCGCTGTTCCCGGTCCACCAGGACGACCTGCGGGGCCGCGTCGGCGAGGATGTACTCCAGCCGGTCGTCCGGGTAGGCCAGGTCCAGCGGAACGTACGCGCCTCCGGCGGAGACGACCGCGACGAGGGCGACGACCTGCTCCAGTGAGCGCGGGACGGCGACGGCGACCCGTCGGCCGGGGCCGACTCCGGCCGCGCGCAGGGCGCGGGACAGCTCGTCCTTGGCGTCGGCCAGTTCGCCGTAGGTCATCGACCTGGTGGTGCCGTCGAGGGCGCACTGGGTGAGGGCGGTGGCCGACCGGTCGCGGGCGGCGGCGGCGTCGAACAGCTCGCCCAGGGTGGTGGGGGCGATCCGGGCCGGGGCCTTCGCCGCCCGGGGGGCGAGCGCGCCGACCGGGGCGTCGGGCCGGTCGAGCAGGCCGGCGAGGGTGGAGGTGAAGGTGTCCAGGATCGCCTCGGCGCTCTCGCGTCGCAGCAGGGCGCCGTCGTAGATGAGGTTGAAGCGGGGCCGGCCGTCGAGGCTGCGCTCGACCACCAGCGTCAGCGGGTAGTGCGGCGCGCCCTCGTTGACGATGTCGGTGATCGCGAGGGTGTGGTCCGGACCGCGCAGGGCCGCCACGTCGGTGGCGACGTCGAACACCACCAGGGTGTCGAAGAGGGAGCCGGCCCCGGCCTGGCGGCCGATCCTGGCCAGCGAGACGTGCTGGTGGGCCAGTACCCGGCTCTGGTGGTCCCTGACCGCCGCGAGCAGGTCCGCGGCCGTGGTGGCGGCGGTCCAACGGGCGCGCACGGGAATGGTGTTGATGAAGAGGCCGACCATGTCCCGGATGCCGGGCACCTCGGCGTCGCGTCCGGACACGGTGGAGCCGAAGACGACGTCGGCGCCGTGCAGGATGCCGCCCAGCGTCACGGCCCACGCGCTGTGCACGGCCACGCTGAGGGGTACGCCGGCCGACCGGGCGGCGGGGTCGACGTCGTCGGCGGGTTCGGCCGTGACGTCGGCGAACCGTTCGGAGGGGGTGTGGCCCTCGGCGACGAGCGAGGGGCCGGGCAGGTCAGCGAGTTCGCGGCTCCAGACCCGGTCGCTCTCGTCCTGGTCGCGTTCGGCCAGCCAGCTGACGTAGTCGCGGTAGCCGCCGAGCGGGTAGACGGCTCCCGGCGCGTGGTACTCGGCCAGCAGGGCGCGCAGCATCGGCGGCACCGACCAGCCGTCGGCGATGATGTGGTGCACGGTCTGCACCAGGACCGTGCGGTCGGCGGCGCGGACCAGGGTGTAGCGCATGAGCGGCCCGGTGGCGAGGTCGAAGCCCGCGCGGCGGTCCCGCTCGGCCAGCTCGCGGATCTCCGCGTCGGTGATGGAGGGCCGCTCCAGCGTGGTGAAGGGCGCTCGTACGCCGCTCTCGAAGACGGAGACGACCCGGCCGTCGGCGAGGGCCGTGAACCGGGCGGCCAGGTTGGGGTAGAGCTCCAGCAGCCGGGTGGCCGCCGCCGCCAGGCGGTCGGCGTCCACGTCGCCGTCCAGGGTCAGCAGCTGCTGTTCGACGTAGCTGCCCGTCGCGTCGTCGTCGAAGACCGAGTGGAAGTACAGGCCCTCCTGGAGCGGGGTCAGCGGCAGGACGTCCCGCAGCGCCGGTCCGTCCAGGTCGTCGACGTCGGCCTGGGAGAGCCGCACCAGCGGGAAGTCGCTGGGCGAGTGGCCGCCTTCGTCGAGCGCCGCGAGCGCGGTCAGGGCCGCCTGGAAGTATCCGCCGAGGGTGGTGACGTCCTCGTCGGTGAACACGCCCTCGGGCCAGGAGACGGTGGTGACCAGCTCGTAGGCCCCGCTCGCGTCGGGCTCGGCGATGGCGTTGAACTCCAGGGCGCGCGGCATGCGCATCCGGGGGTCGCGCTTCTCGCCCAGCTGTCCGGTGGTTCCGGCGAGCTGCCAGTCCCCGGCGGAGCCCGCGTCGAAGCGGCCGAGGTAGTTGAAGAGCACCTGGGGCACGGGGGCGGCCTGGCCGGCGGCGGTCAGGTAGCGCAGGGCGCCGTAGGAGAGGCCGTTGCTCGGCACCCGCGCGAGGTCCTCCTTGACCGCCTTGAGGGCGGCGGCCAGGTAGGCGGGGTCGGTGAGGTCGTCCGCCGCGCCGGGGTCCACGGTGACCGGGAAGAGGGTGGTGAACCAGCCGATGGTCCGGGAGAGTTCCGGCTCGAAGCCGGCCGCGTCCGCGACGAAGCGGCCCTCGCGGCCGTGGCCCTCCAGCTCGATGTGGGCGAACGTCTGGTCCTGGCCGCGGTCGCGACGCCAGCGGGCGAGGGAGACGGCGAGCGCGGTGAGCAGGACGTCGTTGACGCCCGCGTGGAACTTCGCGGGTATCTCGCCCAGCAGCGCGGCCGTCACCCCGGGTCCGACGGAGAGGGTCCGGGTCCGCTCCCGGGCCACGGTGTCGGCCTCGGTCAGCACGCGCCTGCCGATCAGGGCGTCCGGCGCGGGCGGCGGGGCTCCGAAGTACGCGCGGTCGGCGTCGAAGGCCGTGCGCTCCAGCAGCTGCGTCCAGCGGCGGAAGGAGGTGCCGACGGGAGGCAGCTCGACGGGGGCGTCCGCCGTGAACTGGCGCCAGGCCGTGGCCAGGTCGTCCATGAGGATGCGCCAGGACACGCCGTCGATGACGACGTGGTGGGCCACCAGGACGAGCTGACGCGCCTCGCGTCGCCACACGGCTCGGAGCATCACGCCGTCGTCCGGGTCGAGTCCGCCGGTGGCGAGCTCGACGCACTCCTCCAGCGGGCCGTCGCTCTCCTGCCATCCGGCGGCGGCGGTTCCGGCCTGCGGGATGTCGAAGCTCCAGCGCTCGCCGCGCACCAGCCTGGCGCGCAGCATGTCGTGGCGTTCGAGGACGGCGGCGAGGATGCGGTCGAGGGCGTCCGGGGTCAGGCCGGCCGGGGTGTTCAGGACGACCGACTGCACGAAGCCGTCGATCGCGTCGGTGGTGCGGCCGAGCCACTGGACGATGGGCGAGCCCACCACGGAGCCGGTCGCGACGTCGCCGTGGTCCACGGTGGCGACGTCCTCGCGGCCGGCCACGGCGGCCAGCGCGCCGACCGTGCTGTGGGTGAAGATCTGCCGTGCGGTGACGTAGAGGCCGGCGTCGCGCAGGGCGCTGAGCAGCGAGATGGCCAGGATGCTGTCTCCGCCGAGCTGGAAGAAGTCCTGGTCGACGCCGACCTGTTCCAGTCGCAGGACGGAGGCGACGGCCGCGCACACCGTGCGTTCCTCGTCGGTGGCGGGCGCCGCGAGGGAGCCGGCGTCGACGGTGGGCTCCGGCAGGGCGCGGCGGTCGATCTTGCCGTTCGCGGTGAGCGGGAACTCGGTCATGACGACGAGGTGGGTGGGCACCATGTACTCGACCATGTGGGCGGCGGCCCATGCCTTGACGTCGTCGGCGCGCAGGTCCTGCTCGCCGGCGGCCGGGATGACGTAGCCCACCAGGTAGGTGCCGCCGGCGGTGTTCTTCTTCGCGACGACGCAGGTGTGCCGTACGCCGGGGTGTTCCGCGAGTCCGGCCTCGACGTCCTCGATCTCCAGCCGCATGCCGCGGATCTTGATCTGGTTGTCGGCGCGGCCGAGGAAGTCGAGCGAGCCGTCCGGGGCGTAGCGGGCCAGGTCGCCGGTGCGGTAGAGCCGGGAGCCGTCCGCGGCGAAGGGGTTCGCCACGAACCGCGAGGCGGTGAGGCCGGGGGCGTTGACGTAACCGCGTCCCAGGAGGAGTCCTCCGACGTACAGTTCGCCGCCGACGCCGACCGGGACCGGGCGCAGTTCGTCGTCCAGGACGTAGAGCTGGGTGTTGGGGTTGGCCTTGCCGATGGACGTCGACAGGCGTTCGGCCGCGCCGCGGTAGATGACGTGGGAGACGCCGATGGTCGTCTCGGCGGGGCCGTAGCCGTGGTACATGGGGATGTCGAGCCGGGTGCGGAACCGCTCGTACAGCTCGGGGGTGAGGACCTCGCCGCCGCACCAGACGTGCCGCAGGCTGTCGAGGCGTCCGGTGTCGCCCGCGATCTCCAGCAGCACGTCCAGCATGGACGACACGAGGTAGGTGAAGGTGACGCGCTGTTCGGCGATCACGCTCAGCAGGTGGTGCGGGTCGCGTTCGCCGCCGGGCCGCAGGACGACCAGCCGGCCGCCGGAGACCAGGGGCAGGAAGATCTCGTTGATGGAGATGTCGAAGGACAGCGGGGCCTTGAAGAGCGACGCGTCGTCGTGGCCGAACCGCAGGATCTCCTCGACCTGCCACAGCAGGCGCTCGCTGATCGCCTCGTGCCGGATCATGGCGCCCTTGGGCCGGCCGGTGGAGCCGGAGGTGAAGATGACGTAGGCCAGGGCGGTCCCGGCGACGGCCGTCCGCGGGGCTTCGGCCGGGTGGGCGGCGTACTTCCAGTCGCCGAGGTCCACGGCGAGGGCGTCCGGTTCACCGGCGTCGGCCTTGCCGGTGGCGTTGAGCTGGAGCACCACCCGGGCGTCCTCGACGACGACGGCGCGGCGGGCGGCGGGCCACTGGGGGTCGAGCGGCACGAACGCGCACCCGGCCTGGAGGACGGCCAGGAGGCCGATGACCATGTCGGCGGAGCGGCCGAGCGAGATGCCGACGACCTGCTCGCCGGTGAGGCCGCGTTCGACGAGGTGGTGGGCCAACTGCGCCGAGTGCTCGGCTGCCTCGCGGTACGTCAGCGACCGGTGCTCGTCGACGACGGCGACGGCGTCCGGCCTCAGGCGCGCCTGCTCGCGGAACATCTCCATGATGGTGGGGCGTATCCGGTCGGCGTGGGTGTCGTTCCACCGGGCCAGGGCCTCGATCCTGGCCGCCGGACCGTCCGGGCCCAGGGTGCCGAGGGGCCGGTCGGGGAAGTCGGCCAGGTCGTCCAGCGCGCGTTGCGCGTCGGCCTGTGCCACGCCGGCCGGCAGGCCGATGCTCCCGGCCCGCGCGTCGGTCTCCCAGCCGTCGGTTCCGCCGCCGCCGTTCTCGACCCATCCGAGGACGTCGGCGAAGAGCGTGGCGGGCGTGAGGTCGATGCCCTCCGGGCCCGTGCCGGTCGCCCAGTACGCGAGGGCGACGGCGCACGCCTCGACGATGGTCCGGTCGCCGTAGTCGCCGGTTCGACGGCGTACGTCGGCCAGCCGGGTGGGGGAAAGCAGTACGCGGGGAGCGCTCGGTTCCATCATCGGAGTCTCAGCATCCTTCCAAGGTATGCGAGTTAGCCTAGCCTCAGTAAGGCTCGCCTAACTACCTTCTCGCCAAGCGCGCCACAGTCGGGCGTACTGGCCGCCCAGGGCCACCAGCTCCCTGTGCGTTCCTTCCTCCACCACGCGTCCCGCGTCGAGCACGGCGATGCGGTCCGCCGCCATCGCCTGCGTCAGGCGGTGGGCCACGAACAGCGTGGTGCGGCCCGAGCACGCGGCCAGCACGGCTCGTTCCAGTTCGGCGGCGCCCTCGCTGCCCGCCTCGGCGGTCGACTCGTCGAGCACCACGACCGGGGACCGGCTCAACACGAGCCGGGCCAGGGCGATCTGGGCCACCTTGGTGACGTCCAGGCGCTCGCCCCCCTCGCCGACCATGGCGTTCAGGCCGTCCGGCAGCAGCTCGACCCAGTCCCCGGCGCCGACGGTGCGCAGCGCGTCCATCAGCTCGGCGTCGCTCGCGTCGGGCGCGGCGAGTCTCAGGTCGTCGGCGAGCGTCCCCGAGAAGACGTGGGTCTCCTGGGTCAGAATGCTCACCAGGGCGCGCGCGCCGGCCTCGTCCAGATCGGCGAGGTCGTGCGAGCCGATGCGCACCGATCCGGCCTGCGGCGTGCCGGTTCCGGCGATCAGCGCGGCCAGGGTCGATTTGCCGGCGCCCGTCGCCCCGACCAGGGCGAGCGAGCCGCCTGCCGGGATGGACAGGGACACGTCCCGCAGGACCGGTTCGTCGGCGCCGGGATAGCTGAAGGTCAGCCCCTTCACCGCGACCGGGTGCGGCGCGGCGCCGGCCGGCGGCACCGACACGTCGCCGACGAGCCGTTCTTCCGCGGGCTCGCCGAACACGCCGACCAGGCGGGTGAGGCTCGCGCCCGACTTCTGCGCCTCGTCGAAGGTGAACATGATCGCGCCCAGCGGGGTGAACAGCCGGTGGAACATCAGCGGGGCCGCCGAGACCTCGCCCAGCGTGGCGGCGTCGGCCTCCAGCAGGGCGTAGCCGACGACCAGGATCAGGACGAGCCCGATGAACTCGGCCCGGTTCTCCCTGCCGACGAACCGGCCGAAGAACCGGAACACGTCGACCCCGAGATCGCGCACCCGCCACGACTCGGTGGTGACCTTCTCGCGGACCGAGTCCTCCAGGCGGTAGGCCCGGACGGTGTCGATCCCGTTCAGTCCGCTGATCAGCGCCTGGGCGCGGTCGGCCTGGGCGATGCGCTGTCTGCGGTAGAGCGGTGCGGAGCGGGGCAGGTACCAGCGCAGCGCCAGCGCGTACGCGGGCAGCGCGCAGGCGCCGGCCAGGCCGAGCCGCCAGTCCAGTCCGAACATGCCGACCGTCGCGATGACGACCAGCACGCCCGCCGAGAAGACCGTGGGAATGGCCGTCCGGATGCCCTTGGACAGTACGGCCACGTCGTCGCCGACGCGGGAGAGCACATCGCCCCGGCCGACCTGTTCGACGCGTGCGCTCGGCATCCCCAGCACGGCCCGGACGGCGTCCTCCCGCAGACGCGCGAGCAGATCCGCTCCGAGCCGCCCGATGAGGTACGTCGAGGCCGCGGTGGCCGCCGCGCCGAGCAGCGCGGCGGCCCCCATCAGCACGCCGACGGTGAGCAGTATCGAGCGCGACCCGCCCCCGACCACCCCGTCGACCACCCGGCCCAGCAGCAGCACCGGGAGCACCTGGAGTGCGGCTCCGGCCACCGTGGTGAGCACCGTGGAGACCGTCAGCCAGGGGGCTTCGCGGCAGTGCCGGGCGACCCATCGGGCGGCTTCGCCCCCGGTCGCGGTGCGCAGTTTCGTCGAGACGACGCGGGTGTCGGTGGCACTCACACAAGAACCAAATCTCGCCGGGGACGGGACTGTCGGATCGTCATCTCTACTTGGCCGACTTGACGAGCTCGTCGATCGCGTAGGGCAGGGACAGCAGGGTGCCCTGGGACATCGCGGCGCCGACCGCCGGGCCCTCGCTGTCGAGCAGGTAGGAGACCTTGCCGTTCTTGACGGCGGGCAGGTTGCTGAAGAGCTTGAACTTCTTGAGCGCTTCGGTGTCCGCCTTGTCGTTGATGACGAAGACGCGGTCGACGTCGATCAGGTCGATGCGCTCGGGCGAGAGCTCGGTGGAGAAGCCGCCGTCCGCGATCTTGTCGATCTCGGTCTGGTACGTGAAGCCGGCGCCGGTCAGGAGCCGGCCGCGCACGTCGGTGGAGGTGAACGGCGCGATCGAGTCCTTGTACCAGGAGAACGCGACGGCGGTCTGGCCGGCGAACTCCGGGTTGGCCTTCCTGGCGGCGTCCAGCTTGTCCTGGATGCCCTGGACCAGTTCGGCGCCCTCCTTCTCCTTGCCGAGCGCCTTCGCGATGTGCACCGCGTTGTCCTGCCACGGGGCGCTGAAGAGCTCCTTCTCGCCCTTGGTGCGGCCCACGGTCGGAGCGATCTTGGAGAGCTTGTCGTAGGCGGCCTTGTCGACCTCGGAGTAGACCGCGATGATCAGGTCCGGGCGGAGGGAGGCGATCTTCTCGAAGTTGGGGCCCGCGTCACCGTTCTTCATGATGACCTCGGGGCGGGCGTCGCCCCACTTGTCCTTCACCCAGGGCCACTGGGTATTGATGTCGGGCGACTGGCCGGCCGGGTTCGGGTACTGGTCGACCATGCCGACGGGCTTGATGCCGAAGGCCAGGACGGCCTGGTCGTCGGTGTAGCCCACGGTGACGACCCGCTTCGGAGCCTTGGTGACCTCCGTGGATCCGAACGCGTGCTCCACGGTGACCGGGAACGCGCCGTCGGCCGCCGCCGCGGGGGCCTTGTCGCTCTTCTCGTCCGCCGTGTCGGAACCGCAACCCGCGAGAAGACCGACGCCGAGAGTCGCGGCGGAGACTGCCGCGGCGAGCCGCTGCCACGGCTTCACGAGCGTCGTTCGATGGAGAAGCATCCGGAATCCCTTGCTTTCGTGCTGTCCACTGCGCCCTGTGTCAGGGCAGCCAAACCTTAGCCTGGATAGTGAGGTCAGCCTAGCCTAACTTTTTAACTTTCCTGAGTCGGAGATCAGTTGGTTCCCCCACACCGGCGCAGGACTCCGCGCACCTGCCCGCAGCAGCGCGAGAAGGGCGGGCCGGCGTCCCGTCAGAAGCCGCCGGGACGGCCTCCCGTCGGCCTTCCGCGGCCTACTGGCCGACGCGGACGTGCGTACGGCCTATCGGCACGATGAGCGGCCGGTCGCCGACCGGGTCGTCGATCACACGGGCGTGCAGGCCGAACGCGTCGTGCAGCAGCTCGGCGGTGACCACGTCGCGCGGATGCCCCTGTGCCAGGACGGCCCCGTCCCGCATGACGACGAGGTTGTCGCTGTAGCGCGTGGCGAGGTTGAGGTCGTGCAGCACCATGACCACGGTGCACCCCGACTCGTGGAGGTCGTCGACCAGGTCCAGCACGTCGATCGCGTGGGCCAGGTCGAGGTAGGTGGTCGGCTCGTCCAGCAGCAGCAGATCGGTGCCCTGAGCCAGGGTCATCGAGATCCAGACGCGCTGACGCTGACCGCCGGACAGGGAGTCGACGGGGCGGTCGGCCAGGTCGGCGACGCCGGTCATGGCCAGGGCCCGCCGTACGACGTCGGCGTCGTCGGAGGACCACTGTCGCAGCCAGCTCTGGTGCGGGTGGCGTCCCCTGGCGACCAGGTCGGCGACGGTCAGCCCCTCCGGGGCGACCGGCGCCTGCGGCAGGAGCCCGAGCTTCTTCGCCACGTCCTTCGTCCGGAGCGTGCCGATGTCCTCGCCGTCCAGCACCACCGTGCCGCCGGCCGGTTTGAGCAGTCGCGTCAGGGTGCGCAACAGCGTGGACTTCCCGCAGCCGTTGGGGCCGATGATCGTGGTGATCACTCCGGGCGGAATCGCCACGTCGAGCCCGTCGATGACCGTACGGCCCCCGTACCCGACCGTGATGCCGCGGGCCGCGAGCCGTGCGGTGTCCGGGGCCCCGGGTGCGGTCCCGGTGATGAACTGAGCGGCCACAAGTCCCCCTTGTTGAGGTTCGCCTTACTTCTTACCATCTACCTGACGTTCGCCCGTACCAGCAGGTAGACGAGGAACGGGCCGCCGATCGCGGCGGTGACCACGCCGACCGGAAGACTGATCGGCAGCGCCGCGCGGGCCACCAGGTCCGAGCCGATCAGCAGCAGGGCCCCGACCAGACCGGAGGCGATGACCGGTGGCGTCGGCCACTTGGCCAGACGCATCGCCACCTGCGGCGCGACCAGCGCGACGAACGGCACCGGCCCCGCGGCGCTCACTCCCACGGCGGCCAGCAGGACGGCGCACAGCAGCAGGACCGCCCGCACCCGGTTGAAGCGGACGCCCAGTCCGGCGGCGACGTCGTCGCCGAGGTGCATCGGCTTGAACTGGAAGGCCACGGCCGCCACGACCGCCAGGAGCACCAGCGTGCACCAGAAGGCGGTCCGGACCTCCTCCCACGGCCGGTTGTCCAACGAGCCGACGAGCCACGCCTGGGCGCGGGCCACGTCCCGGATGTCGGCCGAGACCAGCAGCCAGGTGGTGATCGCCTGCGTCACGGCGGTGACCGAGATGCCGATGAGGATGAGGCGGAAGCCGTCGACGCCGCGCCGCCACGCCAGGAAGTAGACGAGCAGCCCCGTGCCGAGACCGCCCGCGAGCGCCGCCGCCGACAGCCCCACCGAGCCGGCGACCGCCGCCGCGGTCCCGCCCGTCACCGTCACCAGGAACACCGCGACGGCGGTGGCTCCGCCGGTGATGCCCAGGATGTCCGGACTGGCGAGCGGATTGCGGGCGACCGACTGGGTGAGCGCCCCGGACGTGCCCAGGGCGATGCCCACGACGAGGCCGGCCAGGGCCCGCGGCATCCTCAGGTCCATGACCACGAACGCGTCGACCTGTTCGCCTCGGCCGAGGATCGTGGCGATCACCCGGGGCAGGGCGATCGGGAAGTCCCCGATGCTGATGGAGAGGCAGAAGACCAGGAAGGTCGCGGCCGCCAGCAGCAGCGTGACCAGGACGAGCCAGGGCCGCCAGACGAACGACACGTGGCCGAGCCGCACGCCCGGCGCCAGCGATGGGTTCACTTCAGTCCCGTTCATGCGCTCTTGAACTTCCCTCGCCAGACCAGGACCGCGAAGAAGGGCGCGCCCAGCAGGGCGACGACGACACCCGCGTCCAGTTCGCCCGGCCGCACCACGAGGCGGCCCACGATGTCGCAGACCAGCAGGAAGCCGCCCCCGAGCAGGCCCGCGTACGGCACCAGCCAGCGGTAGTCGGGGCCGGTGAGGTACCGGGCCACGTGGGCCACCATGAGCCCGAGGAAGGCGATGGGGCCGCAGGCCGCCGTGGCCGCGCCCGCCAGCAGGGTGACGGCCGCGATGCCGACGGTCCGGCTGAGGGCGATGTTCACGCCCAGCCCCCGGGCCACGTCGTCGCCGAGGTTGAGCAGGTTGAGGGCCGGCAGCGTGATCAGCGCGAGGAGCAGTCCGGCGGCCACGAAGACGGTCACGGGCCGGATGACGTCGAATCCGACACCGGCCACGGAGCCCGCGTTCCAGAAGCGCAGCGCGTTCAGCGACTCCTTGTCGGTCAGCGCGACCGCCGTGGTCATCGCGGCGAGGAAGACGGTGACCCCTTGCCCGGCCAGGGCGAGCGTCAGCGGATTGCCCGCTCCCCTGCCGATGCTCGCCAGGCCGAAGACCACGACCCCCGCGACCGCCGCGCCCGCGAAGCCGAACCAGACGTACTGGAACGGGTCGGTGAAGCCGAACAGGGCGATGCCCGCCACGACGGCGAACGAGGCGCCCGAGTTCACCCCGAGCAGACCGGTGTCGGCGATGGGGTTGCGGGTGTAGCCCTGGATCAGCGCACCGCCGACGCCCAGGGCCGTGCCCGCCACGAGCGCGAGGACGGTCCGGGGCACGCGCACGGTCTGCACGATGAGCCGGATCTCGGTGAGCCGCTGGTCGGGGTCGGGCGTGCCGAACAGCCCGTGCCAGACCTCGGCCGGGCTCAACGCGCGTGCGCCGACGGCCAGCGACACGCCTGCCGCGATCACCAGAGCCACCGCGAGGATGCCCAGCCCCGCGACCCGCCGCCCACGGGTGTCCGTAGCCTCCCCGGGCACGGGGCGTTCCACTGCAGTCGTGCACATGTCGACGAACGATATCCCTTGGTTCGAACAGAGACGCACGGACGGTCGTGCGCCTGATCGGCCGTGCGCCTGGCCGGTCGTGCGCCTGGTGCTCGCGCGGGGCGCGTGCCGCCGTATGCGCCCCTGACGCGGAGTCGCCGAGCGGCTGCGCGCCCGACCCCCCGGCACGCGGCCGAGGGGCCGGGCGCTCGACCCGCGTGCGCCGGGGGCGGTCTGGGGCCTGTCTGATAATTCCCGCCTGCCTCACGACGCCCTGCGGGCGACGACGGGAATGGTCGGACAGGCCCTAGCGGCCGGTTCCCCCGGCGACCGGACTGGCCTCGTCAGAGGTGGCCTTGACGCGCCGGTCGAGCAGCGAGTCCAGGATCTCGCCGACCCGTATCGCGGTGTTCGACAGCAGCGACGTCGTGATGCCGTGCGTGTGCTCCGTACCGCCCTGGAGGTAGATGCCGCAGTGCAGGTAGGGGTCGGTCGCGAGCCGGTAGTCGCGCTCGACGCGGACACGGCCCTCGTCGTCGCGCAGGCAGCGCTCGGCGACCTCGCCGAGGAGGCCGAGCGGGTCGGCGGGGCTGTAGCCGGTGGCGAACACCACGACGTCGGCGTCCAGCGAGGACTCCTCCTCGGTCACGAGGGACTTCACGAGGGCGTGGACCCGGTCGGGGGCCTCCTCGACGCCGGTGACCCGGGAGACGTTGATGAAGCGCAGCCGCTCGGTCCCGAGGACCTTCTCCCGGTACATCTGCCGGTAGAGGTCGTCGATCAGGTCGATGTCCACCACGGAGTAGTTGGTGTTGCCGTGGTAGGCCATGAGCCGGTTCTTGACGCTGTCGGGCGCCGCGAAGTAGTCGTCGACCGCGCCGGGGTCGAAGATCCGGTTGGCGAAGCTGCTGTCGTCGGCGGGGCTGTAGCCGTAGCGGGAGAAGACCGCGCAGACCTCGGCGTCCGGGAAGCGCCGGTGCAGGTAGGCGACGTTCTCGGCGGCGCTCTGCCCCGCGCCGACGACGACGAACCGCGAGGGCGAGGCGCCTTCCAGTCCGTCGACCTTCCGCAGCAGGTCGGAGTTGTGCCAGACGCGTTCGCCGCGCTCGACGCCCTCGGGCATCCGGGGGCGCAGACCGGTGCCTATGACGAGGTTGCGCGCGCGATGGGTCTCCAGACCGCCGCCGGAGCGGACGGTCACGTCCAGGTACTCCACGACGCCGTCGTGGACGAACGGCGTGACGGAGACGACTTCGTGGCCGTAGGAGACCATGTCGTCGACCTTGGCCGCGGCCCACTCGAAGTAGTCGTGGAACTCCACCCGCAGCGGGAAGAGGTTCTTGTGGTTGATGAAGTCGATCAACCGGCCCTTGTTCTGCAGGTAGCACAGGAAGCTGAACTCGCTGGACGGGTTCCGCAGGGTCACCAGGTCCTTGAGGAACGACACCTGCATGGTGGCGTCGTCGATGAGCATGCCGCGGTGCCAGCCGAAGCTCGGCTGCTGCTCGAAGAAGTGAGCGGTGACCGACTCCTCCCTGCCGACTTTGGCGTTGTGCTCACTGAGCGCGATCGCCATGGCCACATTGGACGGGCCGAAGCCGATGCCAATGAGGTCGTGGACCAGTGGTGCGTCGCCAGGAAGAACCTGTGACATGTCACTCCCATCGTGCGGGAAAGCCGCCTGTCAGGCGTGGGGGAAAATACGAAAAGATGGGCACGCCGACAGAGCTGCCCACTTGAACTTAGGTGAGCCTAAGCTAATCTTGCGGTGTTGTCGACCGGGGCAAAACGGACGGCTGCTCGTTGACAGCTCATCAACCGCTGCGCGACGTAGCACTGTTGCAGCATAAAGTAAGGCTTGCTTTACTTGCCGCGATCTATCCCTGCTCCAAGGAGGAACCCCATGCGGGTCGTCATGTTCGGTTACCAGACCTGGGGCCACCGCACCCTGCAAGCCCTCCTGGAGTCCGAGCACGACGTCGTGCTGGTCGTGACCCATCCCAAGAGCGAGCACGCGTACGAGAAGATCTGGAGCGATTCGGTCGCCGACCTCGCCGAGGAGCACGGCGTCCCGGTCCTGATCCGCAACCGCCCCGACGACGAGGAGCTGTTCGAGCGCCTCAAGGAGGCGGACGCGGACATCATCGTCGCCAACAACTGGCGCACCTGGATACCGCCGCGCATCTTCGGCCTCCCGCGCCACGGCACGCTGAACGTCCACGACTCGCTGCTGCCGAAGTACGCGGGCTTCTCCCCGCTGATCTGGGCGTTGATCAACGGCGAGTCCGAGGTCGGCGTCACCGCGCACATGATGGACGACGAGCTCGACGCCGGCGACATCGTCCGGCAGGAGGCCATCCCGGTCGGACCGACGGACACGGCCACCGACCTCTTCCACCGCACCGTCGACCTCATCGCCCCGGTCACCATCGGCGCCCTCGACCTCATCGCCTCCGGGCAGCCGGAGTTCACCCGGCAGGACCGCTCCCGCGCGAGCTTCTTCCACAAGCGCTCCACCGAGGACATCCGCATCGACTGGACCTGGCCGGCCCAGGACCTCGAACGCCTGGTCCGCGCCCAGTCCGCGCCCTACCCCAGCGCCTTCACCTTCCACCGGGGACAGCGGCTGGAGGTCCTCTCCGCCGTGGTGTCCGAGGGCCGCTACGGCGGGACGCCGGGGCGCGTCTTCTACCGGGAGGGCGAGGGCGTGGTGATCGTCGCCGGAGCCGACGCCCGCACCGGCCGCAACCACGGCCTGGCCATCACGCGCGTACGGACCGAGGACGGCCGCGAGCTGCCCGCGAGCGAGTACTTCACCTCCATGGGCGGCTACCTCACCGCCCGCCCCTGACCGACCGGCAGCACAGCCCGCCCCGAGGACGGCCCCGGCACCGCACGCCGCCGGGGCCGTCCTCGGCGTACGGACCCACGCCCGTGATACGCGTACGGGCCCCGCCGCAAGTGGACGCGGCGGGCTCAGGCCCCGTCCCGGATCGCGGCCAGCAGGCGGGAGCAGCGCACCGCCATGTCCCGGGCGGACTGGTCGGGGTGGGAGATCCACCAGCCCACGAGCGCGCTCACCGTCCCGGTCCACACGTGTTTGAGCGCGTCCGCGTCCAGCGGATCGTCGTCGCCGTGCGCGCGCAGCACCTCGGCGGTCCCCGAGACCGCGAGCGCGTCGATCCGTCCGCGGTGGCGCCGCGCGGCGGTGTGCAGCTCGCTTCCGGGCCGCAACGTCCTGTCGTACAGCACGAACCAGGCGTGCCGCCGCCCTTCCAGGGTGCGGAAGACCGCTTCCAGGACGAGTTGGGGGACGCTCGCCCCGGGAGTGCCGGATCCGGGCGGGCCCTCGGCCATCGCCGCGTCGACGGCCGACACGAGAGGGGCCGCGATCGCCTCCAGGCAGGCGAGGTAGAGCCCGTCCTTGGAGCCGAAGTACGTGTAGAGCAAGGGCTTGGTGACGCCGACGCGCCGCGCGATCGAGGCCATGGAGGCGGCGGCGTGTCCGTGCCGGCCGAACTCCTCCGTCGCCGCGCCGAGGATCTGCGCCTCGCGCCGCGCCCGGGGAACGCCCTTCGTCCCCACCGGGTTCGCCGCCGCGGGCTTCGCCCGTGCGGATTCGGCCGCGGAGTCCGACGCACCTCTTGCCGTGTCCATGCCCGGACTATACGTTGCAGTAAATTACCTCGCGGTAAATTACCGGAAGGTCATATGCCCATGGACACGACCTCGACATCGCGCCGAGCCGGCCACGCCCGGTCCTGGTGGGGCTGGGGATCCCCGGAACGGGCGCTGCCCGACGCGGAATGCCTCGCGCTGGCGCAGCTCGTCCCCGGCGCGGCACACGCCCCGCGGCCCGTTCCCCCCATCGCCTCGCTCGACCTGCCGCCCGCCCGGATACCGATGTCTCCGACGCTCGCCCACCTGATGTCGGCCGCGCCCGCCGACCGGGCGGCGCACACGTACGGCAAGGCATTCCGCGACGTCGTGCGCGCCCTGGACGGCGACCTGTCGGCCGCCCCGGACCTGGTCGCCTTCCCGCGGGACGGGCGGGACGTGGCGGACCTCCTCGACTGGGCCTCCGGCGCCGGCGTCGCCGTCGTCCCGTACGGAGCGGGCAGTTCGGTGGTCGGCGGGGTCGAGTACCGCGCGGGTCTCCACGCGGGCGTCCTGTCGATGGACCTCTCGGGGCTGAACCGGGTGCTGGAGATCGACCGCGTCAGCCGGGCGGCGCGCGTCCAGGCGGGCGTTCTGGGTCCCGATCTGGAAGCACAACTCAGGCCGCACGGGCTGACGTTGCGGCATTTTCCGCAGAGCTTCGAGTTCTCGACACTCGGCGGATGGCTCGCCACCCGGGCCGGCGGCCACTACGCCACCCTGCACACCCACATCGACGACCTGGTCGAGTCCCTGAACGTGGTGACGCCCGTGGGCGTCAGCCGGTCGCTGCGGCTGCCGGCCTCCGGAGCGGGCCCCTCCCCGGACCGGCTGTTCCTCGGTTCCGAGGGCGCGCTGGGGGTGATCACCGAGGCGTGGATGCGCCTTCAGGACCGGCCGCTGCACAAGGTCTCCGCCTCGGTGGCGTTCACCGGCTTCCCGGCCGCGGTGGAAGCCCTGCGGGCCATCGCCCAGTCGGGCCTGCACCCGGCCAACTGCCGTCTGCTCGACCCCGGCGAGGCCGCACTGTCGGGGGTCGCCCGCGGCGGGGAGAGCGTACTGGTGCTGGGGGTGGAGTCGGCCCACGGCCCGGTGGACGGCCGGCTGGCCGAACTCGTCGCCCTGGCCCGCGACCACGGCGGCTCCCCCGCGGACCCGGCCCCCGACGGCGGGGGCTCGGCGGCGGACGCGTGGCGCTCGGCGTTCCTGCGCATGCCGTACGTCCGCGACGGGCTGGCGAGGATGAGCGTGATCAGCGAGACGTTCGAGACGGCCTGCACCTGGGACCGCGTACCGGAGCTGTACGAGGCGGTGCGCCGCGAGGTGGGGGCCGCCGTGCACCGGGTCACCGGATCCCCCGGCCTGATCAACTGCCGTTTCACTCACGTCTATCCCGACGGAGCCGCCCCCTACTTCACGGTGGTCGCTCCGGGCCGCCCCGGGCAGGAGGTCGCGATGTGGGACGAGATCAAGTCCGCCGCGACCGAGACGCTCGGCGAGCACGGCGCGACGGTCACGCACCATCACGCGGTGGGACGCGACCACCGGCCCGGCTACGACCGCCAGCGGCCGGAGCCGTTCGCGCTCGTGCTGCACGCCGCCAAGCGCGCACTCGACCCGGCCGGGATCCTCAACCCCGGCGTGCTGATCGACGCGACGGCCTCCTGACCGGACGCCCCGGGGGCGTGCGGCCCGCCGCGTGCGCTCAGGGACGCGGCGGCGTGATGGACCCCTCGATGCGGCGGAACTGGTGGGCGAGGCCCGTCATCCACACCTCCAGGTCGACCGGCAGCGGC
Source organism: Streptomyces sp. ADI96-02 (assembly GCF_003846185.1). Taxonomy (GTDB): domain Bacteria; phylum Actinomycetota; class Actinomycetes; order Streptomycetales; family Streptomycetaceae; genus Streptomyces. The sequence continues at coordinate 6,793,532 of NZ_ML123034.1, read as the reverse complement.
GCCTGCGGTACACCGCCCGCCGCCGGAAGGAGAGACGCGCCGGGCACCGGTCGGCCGCCGGTGAGCAGGAGTGCGATCCGGTCGGCCTCCGCCTCCAGGTCCGCCGCCGTGCCCCTGGCCCGCTCGATGGACGGGGCGGTGGGGGCCGCGAGCGGGCGGAGGCCGAAGCGAGGCAGCCAGTGGGCGCCGAGGATGATGTGGTTGGCCGAGATGAGCACCGCGTGCCAGTCCGCGCCGCCGGGCTCCCGGGCGCTCGCGGACTCGCTGCGGTACTGCCCGTACGCCGCCTCGGCCAGGCGCAGGAGATGGACGCTCGGCAGGGTCTGGGGTGAGGCGCTCGCGCCGGACGACGGTTGCAGCAGTTCCTGGGCCGTCACCGGCACCAGCGTGCCGCAGGAGCGCAGCAGCCGCGCCATCGCGCGGTGGACTTCCCGCCCGGCCCCGGCCGGCCAGGCCAGCAGCCCGCACAGCAGGCCGATCACGCTGCCGGTGACGACGTCGATCATCCGGGCCTCGGAGAGCCGCCAGGTGACCGGCGAGACCTGCGCGAAAGCGGTGGCCACGATCAGGGTGAACAGTCCCTGCGTGTAGGCGAGCCCGAGCAGCGGCCCGAGCGCGAAGCCGACCAGCATCGCGGGGGCCAGCAGGCCGGCGTAGACGTCGGTGTGCGTGCCGAGTCCGACCAGGAGCAGTCCCGCCACCAGCGCTCCGACGGCCGTCCCGGCCACTGCCCGGCGGACCGCCTGCCAGGTCTCGCCCGCCGTGGTGCGTCCGAGCGTCAGCACGGCCAGCAGCACCCAGAACCCGTGAGCCAGATCGAGGTACCCGGCCACCAGTCGGGCCGCGGTGAGGCCGAGTGCCGTCCGCACGGCGTTCTGGAACAGCACCGATCTGAGCGTCACGTTCCCGGTGACCCGCCGGGCCCACAGCCTCGGGTTGGAGAGTTCGGCGTACCAGAAGAGCCGGCGCGGTACGGGCGGTTCGGTCGGCCTGCCGTGCACCCCGATGTCGGTGGTGATCTCCACCATGCGCGCGGACTCGGCCAGGGCCAGCACCCGCGACTGATGGCGCAGCACGTCGTCCGGCGGCGCGCTGCCGGGCGGCCCGGACGTCAGACGGACGCGCTCCGCCTGGAAGCTCCGCATGGCCCGCTCCAGTTCCCCGGCGGCCGGCTGGTCCTTTCCGGTGCGCAGGAAGCGCGCGGAGGCGGTGCACAGCTCCGCGACCCGGCCCAGAAGCGTCGCGGAAGCGGGATCGACGGCCGGCGACGGGGCCGCGGCCAGCGCCGCCAACTGGTCCAGGAGGCGGCGTACGGTGCGCCCGCCCTGTTCCAGCGCGCGCTCCCGGCGGCCGGCGCCCGCCGGGCATTCCGCGGGCGGGACGTCGCGCAGGCGGAGCCGGGAGCCGGCCTCGCGAAGCTCCCCGGGCGTCGGCCCGCCGGGCGACGCGCCCCGGGCGGCCGTGTCCAGCGCGGTCGCCAGCCGATCCCGGTAGGAGTCGGCGGGCGGCTCCGGGAGCAGCATCTCGCAGAGGGCGAGCACCAGCGTTCCCACGGCCAGCCCCGACAGCCGCTCCGCCAGCGACCCGGGAGCGTACGGCGGGAAGCAGGCGAGCATGTAGAAGAGCTGGAGGCCCGGGGCGGCTCCGGCCGCACGGGGCCCGGCCACGGCGGCGAAGGCCAGGACGAAGCCGACGACGAGCATGCCCGCGGCGGCGGCCCAGGTGTGAGCCGCGAGGAACGTTCCGAGGATCACCAGCACGAGGGCCACGGGAAGGGCCCGCAGCACGACGGACGCCCGCTGCCGGCCGGACCCGGGGATGGCGGAGAGCAGGCCGAGCGCGATGGGGGCGAAGAGCGCGTAGACGGCCGCGATGGGCTGCCCCGCCGCGTACAGCAGCGGGTAGAAGCCGGCGCTCACCGCGACGGTCACCCGGACCGCCCGGCGGAGGATCGGGGCCCTGTCAGCGCCGGTGATCACACCCGCGTCCCCTTCGCTCCGGACCGCGTGCCCGGCCTCGCGCGCGCGGCGCTCCCCGGGCGCGGAGCCCGGTGCGCCGGCAGCGGCTGTCCGCCCATGCCGCCGTTCCTCCTCTCGGCCGGGACGGCGGCGTGGTCGGCCGCCGCCGGCTCCTGCCCGTCATTGTCGATCAGCTCCGCGTCCCCCGCTCGCGGTACCGCCGGACGCGGTCCGTCCTCGGCCACGTATGCCGGGCGCCGCACCGGGCAGACGACGGGGCATGGCTGTCCTGAGAAGAATCGCCCGGCCCCTGCTGGCCGCACCCTTCGTCGCCGGGGGCCTGCGCACTCTGCGCGACCCGCACGGGGCGGCCCCGGCCGCCGAGGCGGTCGCGGTGCCCCTGGCGCGACGTATCGGCCCGCTCACCGAGGACCCCGTCCACCTGGTCCGGATCAACGCGGCCGTGCAGTTCGGCGCGGGCGCGCTGCTCACACTGGGCAGGTTCCCGCGCTTCGCCTCGCTCGCCCTGGCCGCGAGTCTCGTGCCGACGACTCTCGCCGGCCACGCCTGGTGGAAGGAGGAGGACCCCGATCGGCGCACGCTGCAACGGCTCCAGTTCGCCAAGAACCTGGGCCTGATCGGCGGGCTGCTCATCGCCGCCGCCGACACCCACGGCAAGCCGTCACTCGCCTACCGGACCCGCACGGCGGTGTCCCGGGGCAACAGGACGGTGCACCGTGGGGCGACCTGGGCAGGCGATCGCGCCCAGCGGGTGGCGGCGACGGCCGGCAGGTCGGCGTCCGACGCCGTGCACGGGACCGGGCAGGCCGTCCGCTCCGTCGCCGGCTCGGCCCGCGAGGCCCTGCCGGGCGGCTGATACCGGGCGGCCACCCCGCCGCATGAGGGGGCGCGTACCGGCCCGGACGGGGCGGGTACGCGCCCTCTCGACGTACGCGCCCCCTCGACGTACGCGCCCTCTGGACGTACGCGGGAGGCGCTCGGCGATCGCTCCGCCCGCGAGCTTCGCGAACCACGGCTCCTCCCCGACGCGACAAGTCGCCCGGCGGCACCCGCGGTGGTCGAATCGAGGGAGCGCACGCCGCTGCCTTACGCCGCAGGAGGTCACGATGAACGCCCAGGCCGCCACGTTCGACCCGTCGCGGGTCGCCCACCTCACCGGACGGTTCGCCCCGGTCACCGAGGAGGTCGACGAAGCCGCTCTCCAGGTCGTCGGCGAGATACCGGCCGATCTCGACGGCTCCTACGTACGCAACGGGCCCAATCCCCGCTTCACGCCCATCGGCTCCTACCTGTATCCGATCGACGGCGACGGGATGCTCCACAGCGTCCGCGTCTCGCAGGGTTCGGCCGGCTACCGCAACCGCTTCGTGCGGACGCCGAGCCTCCGCGCCGAGGAACGTGCGGGACACGCCCTGTGGGGCGGCGTCGAATCGCTGGTGACCCCGGGTCCGGAGGAGGTGGGGCCCGATCTCGCCAACACCTTCAGGGACATGCCCGACATCAACGTGGTGCGGCACGCGGGGCGGCTCCTCGCCCTGGCCGAGTCCGGCTGCCCGTTCCTGATGAGCCCGGAACTGGAGACCCTGCGCAAGGAGACCTTCGGCGGGCGACTGCCCGCGGGCATCACGGCGCATCCCAAGATCGATCCGGTCACGGGCGAGATGGCCGTCTTCTGCTACGCGCTGGAACCGCCCTTCCTCACCTGGTCGCTCATCGGTCCGGACGGGACCGTCCGGCGGGGCCCGACGCCCGTGGCCGGTGCCGACCGACCCGTGATGATCCACGACATGGCTCTCACCGAGCGGTACCTGGTCCTCGTCCTGGCGCCCGCCTTCTTCGACATCGAGGCGGCCATGAGCGGCGGGGCCTTCATCGCCTGGCGCCCCGAGGAGGGAACCCGGGTGGTGCTCATCCCCCGGGACGGCGGGCCCGTCCGCTGGGCGCACGACGACGCGTTCTGGCTCTGGCACACCGTCAACGCCTACGACAACGCCCCGGACGGCGACGTCGTGCTGGAGTACGTGCAGTGGCCGAGCCTCACGCTCGGGCCGGCCCCTCTCGACGCGGGCAGCGGAACGTACAAGGGGCTGACGAGGGCCGTCATCGATCCGGTCGCCGGCACCCTGCGCCGCACGCAGTTGGACGACCGGAGGATCGAGCTCCCCCGCATCGACGACCGGATGACCGGCCGCCCGCACCGGCGTTCGGCCGTCGCCGCCGACAGCGGCCGGACGGCCGGGCTGCTGTCCGGCGAGTACGACGCGCTGCGCTGGTACGACCACCGGGGCTCGGAGACCGCCTCGCAGACCTGGAACGCCGGAGACCTCTCCGTCGGCGAGCCGGTGTTCGCCCCGGCGCCCGGACCGGACGGCGGCGACAGCGACGGCGGATACTGGATGACCTTCGCCACCGACCGTACCGACGGCACGAGTTGGTTCCTGATCATCCCGGACCAGGACCCCGCGAGCGGCCCCGTGGCCCGGGTGCGCATCCCCGTCCGCGTGCCGCTCGGCCTGCACGGCGCCTGGCTGCCGGCCGAGGACGACGGCGCGACCGGCTGAGCCGGCGGGCTGACGGCGGGCTGACGGCTCAGCGGCCTCGGTGGCTCGGGGAAGAAGCCGACGCGTGCGGCGGCGACGGGACGCGGGACGCCCGGTACTGCATCCTGGAGACAGGACAACCGGACGCAGCACGACCAGTCGATGAAGGAGTGCCCGTGGCGCTGACCCACGAGGAACGCGAGCAATTCCTGGCCGAGCCGCATGTCGCCGCGCTGGCCGTGGCCTCGGCGGAGAAGGGGCGCGCCCCGCTCACCGTGCCCATCTGGTACCAGTACGCGCCGGGCGGCGACCTCTGGATCATGACGGGCCGCGACTCCCGCAAGGGAAGGCTGATCGCCGGGGCCGGACGGTTCAGCCTGATGGTCGACCGCGTCACGCCGACCGTTCGGTACGTGTCCGTCGAGGGCCCCGTCGTCTCGACGCTCCCGGCAACGCGTGAACAACTCGTCGAGATGGCGTCGCGCTACCTGCGGCCCGAGAAGGTCGACGCCTACGTCGACTTCGCCTGGCGGGAACACGGGGAGCAGGTCGTCATCTCCATGCAGCCCCGCCACTGGCTCAGTTCGGACCTCGGCGAGGTCTGACCCGCACCACCTCTCCGCGCGGTGACGGAACAGGGCCCACCCCGTGCGGGGTGGGCCCGGTCGTGCCGCTGGAGAGGTCAGCGGCCCTGAAGGTACTCGGCGTAGAAGTAGCCGCGCTCGGCGCGGAGGTGCTCCATCTCGCCCTTGGCGTAGGTGATCCCGTACGGGCCGCCCAGGTTCAGGAACTCCCCGCTCGCGCGGTGCCCCTCGATCTCCTGGTAGCCGGCGGCGACCTTTCCGCCCTCCCGGTCGGACGCGGCGGCGGGGGCGGCCGCGACGAATCCGGCGACGGCGACGGTGGCCAGGGTGAACGCGATACGGCGAAGCATGAGTGCTCCCTCTCGGAGTGCGTACGTAACGAATGGTTCCGAGATCCAACCCTTACCCGCAGACGCGCCGCGGACGTGAGGACACGCCCCCTCCGGACGGAATGCACCTGGACGGACGCAGAGTTGGGTGCGCACTCGCGCGGGGGCCGGCCTCTCAGCGCCGACAGGTGCGCTCCGGGCCCGACGCCGCCCGCCGCCCGCCGCCCGCCGGGACAGCGGAAATCCCCGGTCCGTAATTGCGCCCCGGGGATTTTCGCGCGTATATTGGATTCTTCTGCGTGAAACGAAGAAAGGCCCCGCGAAGGGGCCTTACAAGAGGAACCATATCCGGCGGGGAGTTGTTTTGTCAAACCGGGAGAGCGTCGAATTGCACGAGGAGCAGGAATTCATCGACCGGCTCCACGACCGTGTCGACGATCTGCGCGGAGTCGCCGCGCGGGGCGTCGAGGAGGCGCTGACGCCGGTCGGGACAGGGCTCCAGGCCCGGCTGGAACGGGACGTCCTCGTCGCGGAGCGTTCGGGCCTGCTGGCCGCGCTCAACGCGGTGGACGGCTCGCTCTGTTTCGGCCGCATCGACTTCGCCGACGGCACGTCGCACCATATCGGCCGTGTCGGCATCCGCGAGGACGACTCCGCGCGCACGCCCCTCCTCATCGACTGGCGCGCGCCGGTCGCCCGGCCTTTCTATCTGGCCACCGGCCACACCCCGATGGGGTTGCGCAGACGTCGCCACATCGCCACCGAGGGGCGTTCGGTGACCGAGCTCCATGACGAGATCCTCGACCTCGGGGACCGGGAGCGGACCGGTTTCGAGGATCCGAACGGCGACACCGTCCTGCTGGCGGCGCTCGACGCCGCGCGCACCGGCCGCATGGGCGACATCGTGCGGACCATCCAGGAGGACCAGGACCGCATCATCCGCGCCCCGCACCGCGGTGTGCTGGTCGTCGAGGGCGGCCCCGGCACCGGGAAGACCGCGGTCGCTCTGCACCGGGCCGCCTTCCTCCTGTACGAGCAGCGCGAGCTGCTGGCCAAGCGCGCCGTGCTGATCGTGGGCCCCAACCCGGCGTTCCTCCAGTACATCGCCGAGGTGCTGCCCGCGCTCGGTGAGACGGGGGTCCTGCTGGCCACGCAGGCGGAGCTGTTCCCCGGAGTGCGGGCGACGGGCTCCGACACGCCGCGCGCGGCGGCGGTCAAGGGCGGCGAGGCGATGGCCGAGGCGCTCTCCCTCGCCGTACGCGACCGGCAGCGGCTGCCCGAACCCGGTGCCGCGCTGGTCATTCCGCACGACGACGGCGGTGACCTGATCCTGGACTGGGAGATCGCCTACGAAGCTCGGCAGGCGGCCCGCGACACCCTGCTGCCGCACAACCTCGCCCGCCCCCACTTCGCCTTCCGGGTCATCGACGCGCTCACCGCGCAGCTCGCCGAGCGCATCGGCGCCGACCCCTACGGCGGGCCCAACTTCCTCGGTCCGGACGACATCGCGCAGCTCGGGCGGGGCGTGGCCGTGAGCAAGGAGGTGCACGCCGCCGTCGACGAGCTGTGGCCGCCGCTCACCCCGGAGGGCTTCCTCACCGAGTACCTGGCCGATCCGGTCTACGTGTCGGACGCGGACGCCGAAGCCATCAGGCGCTCGCCCCTGGAGAGGCGCTGGACGCCCGGCGACGTACCGCTGCTCGACGAGGCGGCCGAACTGCTCGGGGTCGACGACAGCGCCGAGCGGGCCGCCGCCGAGGCCGAGCGGCAGGAGCGCGTCGCCTACGCGCAGGGCGTCCTGGAACTGTCACGGGGTTCGCAGTCCTACGAGTTCGAGGACGAGGAGTCCGAACTCCTCGCCGCCCACGACATCATCGACGCCGAACGCATGGCGGAGCGCCAGGAGGAGGCCGATCACCGCAGCGCGGCCGAACGTGCCGCCGCCGACCGGAGCTGGGCGTTCGGGCACATCATCGTCGACGAGGCGCAGGAGCTGTCGCCCATGGCGTGGCGGCTGCTGATGCGGCGCTCGCCGACCCGGTCGCTGACGCTGGTCGGCGACCCGGCGCAGACCTCCGAGGAGGCGGGCGTCGGTTCGTGGCAGGAGATCCTGCGGCCGTACGTCGGCGACCGCTTCGAGCACGTGAAGCTGACGGTGAACTACCGGACGCCCGCCGAGATCATGGAACTGGCCGCAGCGGTGGTGCGGGAGAAGGACCCCGCCTTCGAGCCGCCCGGGGCGGTGCGCTCCACCGGCCGGACGCCGTGGCGGCGGAACGCGGGCGCGGATCTGGCGGGCGCGGTGGCGCGGGCGGTGGTGGAAATGACGCCCGGGGAGGGGCGGCTGGCGGTGATCGCGCCACGGGAGCTGCACGAGGAGATCGCCGCTCCGCTGGACGGAGTCGCGGCCGGCGGCGAGCCCGACCTCACCCGCCCGGTGGTGCTGCTGGACCCGCGCCAGGCCAAGGGGCTCGAATTCGACCACGTGCTGGTCGTGGAGCCGGGCCGGTACGGCACGAGCGATCTGTACGTGGCGCTGACCCGGGCCACCCAGCGGCTCGGCGTCATCCACCGCGAGGAGCTGCCCGCGGCGCTGCGCTGATCACGTCTCCTCCTCGATCCTGATGGCCTTGCGCAGCTCCTGCTGGGCCGGGCCGACGTCGCCCCGCTGGCCCTCCAGAAGAGCGGCGGCGATGGCGTCGAGCTTGCGCTGGACGGCGTGCTCCGCCCGGCGCTCGCTGTTCTTGAGCAGGGCGAGCAGGAGCAGGGTCACGGCGGTCATCGATTCGCCGGCGAGGAGCATCCACGTCAGGGGCGCCTTGGCGATGTGCACCCCGATCACGGTGCCGACGAGGAGCAGGCACACGCCGAAGAAGGCCGGACTGCTGGTGAAGTTCGACGCCTTCTCGGCGAGTGTCCCGAAGGCGCCGCGCTCGTTTCCGCCGCGCTGCGCCGGATGTTGCAAGGTCATGCGGCGCTCGTACCCCAGTTTGCGGCCGTGGCACGGTGCCGGGGCGAAAGTGCGGCGCGGATCACGGGCCGATGGTCGGCGAACCCTCCCTCACCAGGGCATTTCACCGGATCCTGCGTTCCGCTCCGGATGGGCGGGCGTGCCGGGGTGGAGGCGGGAAGCCCATAGGGTGACGCCATGTCTTCGACGCTGAGTTCGAGAAGGACCGCTGCCGCCCTGCGGAGATCGGCGCGTGTCTCCGCTGAATCGCTGCTGGTCATCGTCATGGCCGGGGTCACGCTGTGGCTTCTCGGCCGGATGTGGTCCGTCGTGTGGCCGCTCATAGTCGGCCTTTTCCTCACCACGCTGACCTGGCCGGTGGCCCGCTTCCTGCGGCGGCGCGGCTGGGCTCCGGCCCTGGCCGCCTCGGTGGTGACCGTCCTGTTCCTGCTGGTCGGCACGGGCATAGTGGCGCTCATCGCGGTGCCGGTGGCGGACCAGTCCGGCGAGCTGGCCGACGGCGTGGTCGAGGGCATCGAGCGGCTGCGCGAGTGGGCGGCCGGGCCTCCGCTGAACATCGGGGACGACCAGATCACCGGCGCCCTCGACTCGGCGACCGCGCGTCTCCAGGACAGCGTGGGCAGCATGGTCACCACCGTCGTCACGGGGGTGAGCACCGTCGTGAACGGGCTGGTCACCGCCATCCTGGCGCTCTTCTTGATGTTCTTCTTCCTGAAGGACGGCCCGCGCTTCCTTCCGTGGCTGACCCGCCAGCTCCCCGGCCGGCTCGCCACCGACATCCCGACCGTGGCGGAACGCGGCTGGAACACGCTGGGCGCGTTCGTGCGGTCCCAGGCGTTCGTCGGTCTGCTCGACGCGGTCTTCATCGGGCTCGGCCTGTGGCTCCTGGACGTGCCGCTGGTGCTGCCGCTGGCGGTGCTGACGTTCGTTTCCGCCTTCGTGCCGATCATCGGCGCCCTGTTCGCGGGGTTGGTGGCGGTGCTCATCGCGCTGGTCTCGAACGGCATCACGGACGCGTTGATCGTGCTGGCGATCATCGTGGTGGTGCAGCAGTTGGAGGGCAACGTGTTCCAGCCGATGATCCAGAGCCGCGGGCTCGGGCTGCACGCGGCCGTGGTGCTGCTCGCCGTGACGCTGGGCGGGAGCCTGGCCGGCATCGTGGGCAGCCTGCTCGCCGTTCCGGCGGCGGCGCTGATCGCCGTGGTGTGGAACTACGTGCGTGAACAGCTCAGCGATCCGCCGCTGGAGCCGGAGGCCGCGGAGACGCCGCCGGGTGCGTCCGTGCCCTCGTAGCCGCGGGCGCGGGCCGGGGCGGCGGCGGGGAGGAGGGAGCCCACGGCGGTGGCCGGGCTCCCTCCTCCCCGCCGCCGTCCTCCGCGTCGAGTACGCCTCTCCCCCGCCGCGTCGCGGGCCCCGGGCGGGCGCGGTTCAGAGCCCGGTGCCTCCGGTGGCGTCGACGCACTGGCCGGTGACCCAGCGCGCGTCGGCGGAGGCGAGGAAGGCGACGACGTCCGCGATGTCGGCGGGGCTGCCTATCCGTCCGAACACGGAGTGCGCCGCCAGGGCCGCCGCCGCCTCGGGCGTGCGGCGCCGTCCGGCGTTCATGTCCGTCGCCACGAACCCGGGGACGACCGCGTTCACCGTGATCCCGCGCCCCGCCACCTCCTTGGCCAGCGCGCGGGTCATCGTCTCGACGGCGCCCTTCGTCATGGCGTAGGTGACGGATTCGGGGAAGGCGATCCGCGCGGCGGCCGACGAGATGTTGACGATCCGCCCGTCGTCGCGCAGGAGTTCCAGGCCCCGCTGTATGAGGAACAGCGGGGCTTTCACGTTCACGGCGAACATCCGGTCGAAGTTCTCGGAGGACGCCGCGCCGATCCGCCCGGACCCGCTCACACCAGCGTTGTTCACCAGGATGTCCAGCACCGGGCTCTCGCCCTCGGCGGCCATCCCGGCGGCGAACCCGCCGTAGAGCGCTTCGGCGTCCCCCTCCACCCCGAGCGGGGCTCCGACCGCGAAGGCTCTCCCGCCGTCCTTCCGTATCGCGTCGACGACTTCCAGGGCGGCCGGCTCACGCGTCCCGTAGTGCACGGCGACCAGAGCGCCGTCACGGGCGAGACGCCGGGCGATTCCCCGGCCGATCCCCCGGCTCGCACCGGTGACCAGAGCGACTTTTCCGGCCAGTGAATCCATGGAACCACCCCTGTACGTCGAAGAATTCATTCCCGCAAACCAGGCCACCCTACCCACCGCCGCCTCCCGGCCGCGGACGTGGACGGCGCGCTCGGGAGCCCCGCCGGGACGTGCGGCGACACCCGCCCCGAGCACCGCCCGGATGACGCGATGTGCGCGCCGGATGCTCACTTCTTGCGTTCACGCGCACCGGACCGTGCGCATCGGCGACGAGCCCTGTCGCGGTGTTCGCGGCCGTCCGGTACGGATGCCCTGCTCGCGCCGGGGTCGGAGTCCGGCGGGCAGCCACGGACGACCTTGAGCCTGCTGCTTGATATTGCTTGAAACGGGGGCCTAATATGCAGCTTCGAGCATCCGGAACCAGGGACGGGAAGAGCAATGACGCATGTGGCGCAGGAACTGGCCAGTCAGCCCGACTGCTGGCAGCGGGCGGCGGGAATGGCGGACGGTCTCGCGAGCCGGCTCCCGCGGACCGGGGAGCGCATCGCCGTGATCGGCTGCGGCACCTCGTACTTCATGGCCCAGGCGTACGCGGCCCTGCGCGAGGGCAGCGGACAGGGCGAGACCGACGCCTTCGCCGCGTCCGAGTTCCCGGCCGCCCGGCAGTACGACCGTGTCGTGGCGCTGAGCCGGTCCGGCACCACGACCGAAGTGCTCGGCGTCCTCGCCCGCACCCGGGGCACCGTTCGCAGGACCGTGCTGATCGGCGACCCGAACACCCCGATGGCGGCGATGGCCGACGACACGGTGGTGCTCGACTTCGCCGACGAGAAGTCCGTCGTGCAGACCCGCTTCGCGACGTCGGCCCTGACGCTGCTCCGCGCCCACCTGGGCCTGCACCCCGACTCGGTCGTCGAGGACGCGCAGGTGGCGCTCGCCGAGCCGCTGCCGGCCGGGCTGGTGGAGTGCGGCCAGTTCACCTTCCTCGGGCAGGGCTGGAGCATCGGGCTCGCCAACGAGGCGGCGCTGAAGATGCGCGAGGCCGCGCTGGCCTGGACGGAGGCGTATCCGGCGATGGAGTACCGGCACGGCCCGATCAGCATCTCCACCCGGTCCACCGCGACCTGGATGCTCGGCGACGCCCCGGCCGGGCTGGCCGACGAGGTCCACGCCACGGGCGCCCGGTGGGTGGCCGGCGGCCTCGACCCGCTGGCCGAGCTGGTCCGGGTGCAGCGGCTCGCCCTGGCCGTCTCCGCCGCCCGCGGCCTCGATCCGGACCGGCCGCGCCACCTGACGCGTTCGGTCATCCTCAGCACGGCCTGACGGCCTCTCACCACGGAGTTGCCATGCCCATCGCCGCCACCGGCGACCTGATCGCCGCAGCCGCCGCGCAGCGCACCGCGGTCGCCGCGTTCAACGTCATCACCCTGGAGCACGCCGAAGCGATCGCGGAGGGCGCCGAGGCCGCCGGGACGCCGGTGATCCTCCAGATCAGCGAGAACGCCGTCGCCTACCACGGCGGCAGGCCGCGCCCGCTGGCCCGCGCCGCCGCGGAGGTGGCCGAGGCCGCCGCCGTCCCGGTCTCGCTCCACCTGGACCATGTGCAGTCCACCGAGCTGCTGCACCGGGCGGCGGACTGCGGATTCAGCTCGGCGATGTTCGACGCCGCCCGGCTGTCGTACGCGGAGAACCTGACGACCACCCGCGCCGCCGTCGTGTGGGCGCACGAGAACGGCCTGTGGCTGGAGGCCGAGCTGGGCCAGGTCGGCGGCAAGAACGGCCAGGCTCCGCTCGACGCCCACGCGCCGGGAGCCCGCACCGATCCGGAGGAGGCCAGGTCCTTCGTGGCCGCCACCGGGGTCGACGCGCTGGCCGTGGCGGTCGGCACCTCGCACGCCATGACCTCGCGGGACGCCCGCGTCGACCACGAGCTGCTGGGCCGGCTGCGGCAGGCCGTGCCGGTGCCGCTGGTACTGCACGGCTCGTCCGGAGCGTCGGACGAGGAGCTGGCGCGGGCGGTGTCCGGCGGCATCGCCAAGGTCAACATCGGGACGGCGCTGAACATCGCCATGACCGGCGCGATACGGGAGAGGCTCGCCCAGGACGCGCGGGGCGTCGATCCGCGGGCCTACCTCGCGCAGGGGCGGGACGCGATGGCGCGAGCGGTGACCCGGCTGATCTCGGTGCTGCCGCGCACGGTGGCGGCGGTCTGATCCGGCGACGGCCGGGGACGCGTGCGGCGACCGTACGCGACCCCGGCCGTACGCGTGCCCGGCCTGGGCGACCCGGCCGTGCGCGTGCCCGCCCGGCCCCCCGCCCGACACGCCCCGGCCCCGTCGTCGGCCTCCGCTCGAAACGCTCCCCCTCCGGATACGGTCCCGTTCGGCCGGACGTCACGCAACGTCACGTCACCGACCGACCCGGAGCCTCCCATGACATCTGCCTGGTCGCGCCGCGGCTTCCTGACCTCCTCCGCCGCGCTCACGACCGCGGGCGGCGGCGCACTCCTCACCCCGGCGGCCCGTGCCTCGGCCGCCGAGGATGATCCCTACGCCTCGCTGCGCGCCACCTGGAGCGCACTGCTCCTCGGCGAAGGATTCAGCCCGACCGCCGAGCCGTTCAGAAGCCGGCTGGCCGCGCTGGGAACCCGCGCGGCGCGCTGGCTGGACGCCATGGACCCGGTGGACGGATCGCTCTGGCCGGACGCCGTCTTCGCCGATTCCGGCCCTGGCGCCGACGCCGACGCCGATCCCTCCGGCCTCTCGGCCAGGATGGCCGACAGCTTCACCCGCCTCCACACGATGGCGCAGGCCTACCGGCAGCAGGGGACCGGACTGACCGGGAACAGCGGTCTGCGCGACGCGGTCGTCACCGGCCTCGACCACCTCGACGGCCAGGTCTACAACGACCGCCGGAGCCGGTACGGGAACTGGTACAGCTGGCAGATCGGCGCGCCCCAGGCGCTGCTCGACGTCTGCGTCCTGATGGCCGACGCCCTCACGCCGGACCGGATCGGGCGCTACTGCGCGGCCGTCGACCACTTCGTGCCGGACTCCGCCGTCGCCTCGTACACCGGCACCAGTACGGGCGCGAACCGGGTCGACCTCTGCCGGGTGCTGGCCCTGCGCGGGATCGTGGGCGCGAGCGCGGCCAAGCTGACCCTCGCCCGCGACGCCCTCTCCCCCGTCTTCCCGCAGGTCGCCGAAGGAGACGGCCTCTACGCCGACGGCTCGTTCGTCCAGCACACCACCGTTCCCTACACCGGCAGTTACGGCTCCGTGCTGCTCGGCGGGCTCGGCATGCTGTTCGCGCTGCTCAAGGGAACCGCGTGGGAGGTGACCGATCCGAAGCGCCAGGTGGTCTTCGACGCGGTCGAGAACGCCTGGGCGCCGTTCCTGTACAACGGCCTGGTGATGGACGGTGTCGCGGGCCGCGCCGTCAGCCGCGGCGAACAGGACGACCACCGGCGCGGCCACTCGATCCTCGCCTCGATCGTGCTGCTGGGAGCCGGGGCGTCGGCCGCCGAGAGCGCCCGGTGGCGCGGGCTCGTCAAGGGCTGGGTGCAACGCGACCGCTACAGCCCTCCGATGGACGACCCGACCCTCGCGCCCAGCGCCCTCGCCCGGATCGCGTCCGTCGTCGACGACACCGGGCTCGCCGCGCTCCCCGAACCGGTCGGGCACCGCCTCTTCCCGGACATGGCGCGGGCGACCCACCGGCGACCGGGCTGGGCCGCCTCGCTCAGCATGGCCGGCCGGCGGACCACGTACTACGAGAGCGGCAACGGCGAGAACCCGCGGGGCTGGCACACCGGGTCCGGGATGCTCTACTGGTGGGGCGACACGTTCGCCAACGGCCAGTACAGCGACGCCTTCTGGCCGACCGTCGACCCCTACCGCCTGCCGGGCACGACGGTCTCGCGCAGACCTCTCGCCGACGGGGAGGGCGGCGACTGGGGTGTGTCGCTGCCCGAGGCGGACTGGGTCGGCGGGGTCACGGACGGGAAGCGGGCGACCGTGGGGCAGCACCTCAAGGGGCTGTCCAGCACCCTGCTGGCGAGGAAGTCGTGGTTCTTCCTCGACGACACCGTCGTATGCCTGGGAGCCGGCATCCGCTGCCGGGACGGCGCGGCTGTCGAGACCACCGTCGAGAACCGGAACCTGGGGCAGGCCAAAGACGCCGTCCTCACGGTCGACGGCGCGGCGACGCCCGCCGGCCGCCCGTGGTCGGCGACGCCGGCCGACGTCTCCTGGGCGCATCTGGCCGGGCACGGCGGTTACGTCTTCCCGGGCCGGGCGTCCGTCGGCGCGCTGCGGGAGGAACGGACCGGCCGCTGGCGCGACATCAACACCGGGGGCTCGACGGCCGACGTCTCGCGCACCTACCTCACCCTCTGGTTCGACCACGGCCGGGATCCCTCCGACGGCTCGTACACCTACCAGTTGCTGCCCGGGGCGTCCGAGCGGCGCACGGCGGCCAGGGCGGCGGACGGCGGCCGGCTGCGCGTGCTGGCCAACACCGACGACCGGCAGGGCGTGTCGGTCCCCTCGCTCGGGCTGAGCGCCGTCAACTTCTGGTCCGCCGCCGTCGCCGGACCGCTCGTGGCGGACGGCCCCTGCTCGGTGATGGTCACCGAACACGCCGACCGCACGGCCACCGTGTGCGTCGGCGACCCGACGCGGACCCGCACGGCCCTGACCGTCACCTGGAACCGACCCGTCGCCTCGGTCCTCGCCCGGCCGGCGACGGTCGTCTCGGCCGCCGCCGGAGCGGTTCTGCGTCTCGTGTTCGGCGATCTGTCCGGCACCCGAGGGGCGACGCAGACCGTCCGGGTGCGGCTGCCCTGAAGCCGCCCGGCGGTCGTCCCGTGCGCGGAAGTCCGCCGGGCGGGATACTGGCGGCCGGCACGCGGCGATGAGGAGCATGATCATGACGAGTACGAGCGACGAGCGGGTGGGCCCTCCCTCCTTCGGGAGCGAGCGCGAGACCCTGCGGGCCTTCCTCGACTACCACCGGGCGACCCTGGCGATGAAGTGCGCGGGGCTGACCGACGACGAGCTGCGCGAGCGGTCCATGCCGCCGTCGACCCTGTCGCTGCTCGCCCTGGTACGGCACCTCGCCGAGGTGGAACGCGCCTGGTTCCGGCGGACGTTCGAGGACGGCGAGACCCCGATGCTCTGGTCCGAGAAGATCGATTTCCAGGCGGCGTACGACGTGAGCGGGTCGGGCCGGGCCGAGGCGTTCGCCGCCTGGGAGGCCGAGGTGGAGACCTCGCGGCGCATCGAGCGCGAGGCCCCGTCCCTGGACCTGGCCGGCTACCAGCCGCGGTGGGGCGAGGAGGTCTCGCTGCGGATGGTCATGGTGCACGTGCTGCTGGAATACGGCCGGCACAACGGGCACGCGGATCTGCTGCGGGAAGGGGTGGACGGGACCGTCGGCGCCTGATCCCGGGCCGCGTCCGCCGCCCGCGCGGCCCGCCGCGCCGAACGGCCCGGAGCCGCTCAGGACGGGTGCGGGCCCGGCTGTCCCGCCGTCGGCTCCGGCTCCTCGCCGAGCAGCCGCAGGGCCTTCTCCCGCAGGCGGCGGCTGTGCTCGGGGTCCGTCGCGCGGTCGGCGGCGCGGCTCAGCTCCTCGGCGCGCTCACGGGTGCGGCGGGCTCGTTCGACGGGGCTGTCGGGCAGGTTCATGGCGGTGTCCTCCGTAGTGGGTCCTCCGTCGGCAACGGACGCTGCGCGGTGCGGCCGGAGCCCCAGCGTCACCGGAGTCGGCCCGGACCGCATCTCGTGCTGCTGCGTTCAGTGACGTTCGGCGGGCGTGAGCGCCGGGGAGAGCGGCCGGAGCAGGGCTGTCGCGCTGTTTCGCCAGGAGGCGAGGAGACGGGCGGCGAGCCGGTCCTCCAGCAGCCCGGTGGCCTCGATCCCGAAGGCGATGTCTCCCTCCAGCGCGGGTTCGTCGGCGAGGAGCCCGCCGACGACGTCCCGCCGCACCACCTGCTCGTGCACGGCGTCGGCCTCGACGTGTTCGTCGTAGAAGCGCTGGGCCGCGGCTCCCGCGCCCAGCCGCCGGAGCGCCGAGGCGAGCCGGCGCGAACCGGGCGACGAGGTGATCTCGACGGCGGCGAAGTGGCCGACGAGCGCGCCCCGCAGGGAGCGGTGGAGCCCGAACAGCGACATGAGGTTGACGGTCGCGAGGAGTTCGCCGGGCGCGGCGTCCAGGTAGTGCCCGTACGCCGTCTCCAGCGACAGGTCCGCCATCAGGTCGGCGAACAGCCGGGCGTGGACGTCCGCCTCCCGTCCCGCGCCGAACTCGTCGAACTCCACCGCCGCCATCGCCGCCTTGGCCCGCCCGTACAGGCGCGGAAGCACCCAGGCGTGCGGGTCGGCCTCCTTGAGGTGGTACAGCGAGCGCAGGGCGGCGTACTCGCGTACGTGCCACAGCTCGCCCTCGGCGTCCAGGAAGCGGCTGACGCTGCGGCCGTCGTCGCCGACCGGCTCGACGAGGAGGGGCGCCAGCGCGCCGTCCACCGTACCGTCGGTGCGGACGCCGGCGCGCAGCGCCCGCAGGAAGCGGTGCTCCAGGGCGCGGCGCAGCTCCAGCAGGCCGGGGTCCCACTCGCGTTCGGCGTCCACGCCCGCGAAGCCCTGGTAGTGCAGTTCGTACAGGACGTAGAGGGCGAGTTGGAGGTCGTCGCCGCCAGGGTCCGCGCGGGCGACCAGGGCGGGTCCGACACCGTGCGGCCCGGGGCCGCGCAGGGCTGCGGTGACGGCGGCGGACAGGGGGCCGCGCGGATCCGGGAGGGCGGGGCGGTGCCGCCGGGGCTCGGGGCGGGCGGGCATCAGGCCGCTCCGCCGCTGTCGCCCGGGGCGCCGCCGTTGCCGGGCCTGACGCGTCGGCGGTGGCTGGTGTCGCACCAGGGGTGGGTGCGGGTCCGGCGGCAGGTGCAGATGGCGACGGTGAAGCGGTCGGACGTGTAGCGGACTCCGTCGTCGCCGACCACCTCGACGGGCCCTTCCACCAGCAGGGGGCCGTCGCGGCCGACGGTGATCCGGCACGGGCGGTCAGCGCTGTTCGGCACGGACGACCACCAACTCCTCCCGGTCGGCCCGCCGGTCCAGCAGGTCCCGGCCGTGCAGCCAGGACATCCGGGACAGGACGACCGGCCCGAACGGTACGTGGGCCACGTCGCTGACGGTGGCGGACAGTCCGTGCTCCGCCAGCCGCCGCAGGGTCTTCTCCGTGCCGCACAGCCCGGAGTGGACCATGAGCAGAACGCCGCCGGCTCGCAGCAGGGAGGGGGCGGCCTCGCAGATGCGGTCCACGACCGCCCGCCCGTCGGGACCGGCGTCCCAGGCGCGGGCGCTGCCGCGGCGCGGGGGCGGGCCGTGCGGGGAGGGCACGTACGGCGGGTTGCTGATGACCAGGTCGTAGGTGCGGCCCGGGACGGGGGCCGCCAGATCGCCGCGGTGGACGGCGACCCGCCGCCGGGCTATCAGCGCGTTCAGCCGGGCGGTCAGCACGGCCCGGCGGGCGACGTCGACGGCGGTCACGTTCGCGCCACGGCGGGCGGCGGCCACCGCGAGGAGTCCGCTTCCGGTGCCGAGGTCGATCACGTCGGCGCCGGGACGGATGGCCTCCCGGGCCAGCGCCCGCAGCAGCAGATGCGTGTCGTGCTGCGGAGCGTAGACGCCGGGCAGGACGCGTACGCGCCGACCGGTCGGGGCGGTCAGCGCCGGCAGGGCTGCGGACACGGGTCACCTCCAGCACGTGCGGGCCGCGTCGATCGCGGGCGTCCCACCCCCCAAGGCTCCGCTCGTTCCGCTCGGCGCGCCATTCCTGCGATCGCGCAGCGTGACCGGCCGGGCGCTCCGGCCGGTCACGAGCCGACGCGCCGGGCCGGGCACTGCTGTCACCGCGGCTCTTCCAGGAGGGAGGTCAGGTCGAGGAGCAGTTCGGAGGCGGTGAGGGCGTCGATCTCGCCGAAGCACGCGTCTCCCTGCCGTGCGTTGCCGTCGATCGAGACGTCGGACAGCTCGACCGTGCCCGCGTAGTCGATGTCGTTGACGTTGAAGCCGTCGCGGGGCATCACGTTCACCGTCCGGCCGGGACCGAGCACCTTGAAGACACCTCCGAAGCTGCCGGCGTCCAGGACTTCCATGCGCTGCCAGCCCCGCTCGGTCAGGCCCAGGAGCGCGCCGACGGCGACCGACTCCTTCTCGAAGCGCGGAAGCCGCCGCCCCTTCGCCTCTTCGGGGGTGAAGGCGAGGACGGGGCGAGCGAGCTGGGGGAAGGGCTGGAGGATCCCGTGCGCGGCGAAGACCTCCCGCCACGCGTCGACGGCGTCCGCGAGGTGCAGCGGGTGCGGGAGGGTGACGGTCGCGTCGTCCGGCAGCGCGTACGCCTCTTCGCCCTGGCCGGTGAGGGAGCCGTCCTCGGTGACGCGAAAGGTCCGGTCGCCGGACGGGTGGCTGCTCCGCCACACCAGTCGGCGGGACAGGTGCCGCATCAGGGGATGGTGTGCGAACAGTTCGCGGAACTCCGTCGCCGTCCAGTCGCCGCCCCGCACCATCGCCGTTTCCAGCCGCCGGATCCGGTCGCGAGCGACGGTCCGTACGTCCTTCTTCAGGGCGCTGAACCGCTTCCGCTCGGCGGTCGCGAGGTCGGTGTCGTCGGCGGTGCCGGGCTTGGGCAGGTCCTTGCGGCGTTTGCCGCCGCCGTCCAGGACGTAGGGGCGCAGGAGTTCGTCGAAGCCGACGGTGAATCGGCGCGGTCCGTAGTCGATGACCGCGGTCCCGTCGGAGCGGAGCCCGAGGTCGGGCACGAGCCGGTCGGACAGCTGATCGGGGGTCAGGCCCCGGGTCGCGGCCACCTCAGCGATCTTCTCTACGGCGCGCTCCTTGAGGCCGGTGAACTTCACCCGTTGCGCGATGCCGTGCAGATGCGTCAGGGCCACGTCCGTGCCGATCTCGGCCAGAACGTCCAGGCCGTCCACCGCACGCCGGTGCGCCGACTCGCCCGGCCAGGCGCGGATGACCGGGGTCAGCCGGCGTACGGTCTGGTCGTCGCCGACCCGCCCCAGTGCGGTGAGGGCCCAGCTCTCCTTGGCCGGCATGTGGGCCTGACGCCAGCGTTGGAACAGGCACCACGCGAACTCGGCGAGCGAATCGGGTTCGCAGAACTCCTCGACGGTGTCCAGCCCCGGGTACGGTGCGCCCGGCTTGCACAGGGCGAGCATGGTGATGACGTGCCGGGTCGCCTCGGCGGGCAGCGCGCCTCCGGTGCGTACCGCGATCTGCGGCAGGAGCCCTGGGTCGGACCAGTCGGGCGCCTTGGGCATGGTCCGGGGCAGGCCGGTGAGCAACGGGTCGGCCGTGTCGATCAGTTGGCCGATGACGGCCGCTGCCTCAGTCCCGTACGCCTCGGCCGCTTCGCGTACCGCGGTGTCGCCGTGCCGGGAGGCTATGCGCAGGAGCGCGGCCTCCGCGGCCCGCCGGGCCCCTCCCGTCGGACCGACCGCGTCCGGTACGAGGAGTTCGGCGGCGCGCGGTCCGTGCCGGTCCAGCCAGGCGCGCGCGACGGGCGCCGACGCCGCGAGCCGCACCAGCCAGTCCGCCGCGATACGGGCGATGTCGGCGCTCACGAACGGCATGAGCAGTCGTCCGGCGATGTGCGGCTGACGGGCCGCGAGCCGGACGAGAAACGTGTGGGCGGTGAGCCCGAACAGGGCGGTGAACGGCCTGAGGACCTCGCGCCCGTCGCTGAAGTAGCGGGGCGCCCAGTCGTCGAGCAGTGGCGCTATCCGGGCCGTGGGGAGCTCCATGTACCAGCCGGCCACGCGCACCTGGTCGGACAGCCTTCCCTCCCGCAGCAGTCCCTCGTCGTACCGCATGGACTGGGGCCAGGGCCAGGGCACGTAGTCGCTCGGGGTGGCCGCCCACTCCTCGCGCTCGCCGGGCAGCCATGCCTCCCGCGGTTCGGCGGGCGGGGTCAGGCCCGGTACCGTCCGAGCCTTGGCGGTCCTCCGCGGCTTCGTCCAGGGAGGGCTGGTCAGCAGGTCCGGGAGGTTCGTGGCGTCCGGCAGTCGACCGGAGCCTTCGAGGATCGTCCGTACGGTCTCGGCGCCCGGCGCGTCGAGCGTGTGGAGGTGTTCCTCGGTCAGCTCCGGGTGGGCGCCGAGGTGGGAGACGAGCAGGGAGCGGGTCACCGAGTCCGGCCCGTCCGCCGCGGCGGCGCGTGCCAGCAGCCGCAGCGCGCGTACGGGATAGCGTTCGGCGGCCTGGACGACGTAGGGCCGCACGGCCTTGTCGCCGACGCGGTCCAGCAGAAAGGAGAACGCCCGGTCCGTGGGGACGTGGAGCAGCGCACGACGCAGGTCGGTCGGATTGCGGTACCCGTGCCGCCAGCTCCCCCACACCTCCAGTCCGTGGGTGACCAGGTCCTCCACGGCCGTGCCGGCCCCGTCGGCCACCGTGGCGAACTCCGCCGGGGAGGGTGGTTCCCGGTCGTGTTCGGTCAGGATGGAGATCTGCTCCGCCGTCACCGGCAGACACCGCAGCAACGCGCGCAGATCCCCGCCGAGGCCCGCCAGGCGGGCGGGATCGGCGAAGCAGTCGGCGACCCAGGCGGTCTCGGCGGGGGCGAGGTAGGCCGCCACGACCTGCCGGGCGAAGCCCTCGCGGCGCTCGGCCAGCCGGGCCACGGCCTCGTGGTAGGTCTCGTCGTCGCAGGCCGCGAGCAGTTCGCGGACCCGGTCGAGCGCTTCGCGCCGCCCGTGGCGGAGCGGCGGATCGGCGACGGTGACGGCGGCGACGGACGGGTGGATCGGTCCGGCCATGTCGGACACCCTGTTCCCGAGTTCGGCCAGCTCGTCGCTCTCGTCCGCGGAGTCCGCTCTCCCGAACAGGGCGAAGGACCGATTCCACAGTTTGTCGCGCAGGCGTGTCAGGCGGGGATCCTCCTCGTGCTCCCACACGACCTCGACGTCCAGCATCGCGACAGCCGCGCACGCCGCGAACGGCAGGCCGTGCGCAGCGGCCCACGCGTCGACGAGAGCCGCGCGGCCGATGTCCAGCGTGGTCGCCATGGTGCCGATGACGGCCGCGCCGAACGGATCGGCCGCGCCCTCCAGATGGGCCAGGGCGGCCCGGACCAGCGCGGGGTCGGTCCGCTCGCTGAAGGTCGCCGGAGTCCAGTGCCCGCGGTCGCGCAGCGACTCCAGCGTCCGCACGTGCAGCGCCGGGTCGGGGGCCGCGGGCCGGCGGGGCGCACCGCCCCTGCGGGGGTACATCCGCTCGCGCCAAGTCGCGGGGAGCCGGAAGGTGTCCTCGTCCCGGCGGTTCGCGGGCACAGGCGCGTCCGGGGCGGGCGTCTCCGGCGCGGGCGTCTCCGGCGCGGGCGTCTCCGGCGCGGGCGTCTCCGGCGCGGGCGCGTCCGGCACAGGCGCGTCCGGCACAGGCGCGTCCGGCACAGGCGTCTCCGGCTCCTCGGCCGTCCCGGTGTCCGCACGTACGGTGACGGCCGGGGTGGCTCCGGCGGTCACCTCCTGGTAGCCCTTGCGTTCCTTCTGCGTGATGGTCCGGGCCAGGTGAGCCCGCGCCGCCGCGTCGTCGGCGAATTCCTTGTGCTGCTCCTGGCCCTGCGTGCCGGTGCGTCCGTAGCGGACCGTCACCGTCGTACCCGACAGCCCGGCCTCCCAGAACTTCGACGAGTCCTCCCGGTGGAATTCCCAACGCCGCATGACGCTGACCGTCCTTTCTTCTCGCTGTGCTGGTACGGCAACCGTTCAGGGTCCTGGCGCCGGTCGTCCGGCTCGTCCCACAACCGGAACCCTGGCATCCGCCACTGACATCGCCCGGCTGCCCCGAACGGAACGACGCCCGCTTCCACCAGACGCATTTCCCGAAGAAAGCCCAGGTCACAGGCGTGTGCTGCCGTACGGTTCCGTGAGTGCGGCGAACAGGAACCGCTCATCATCACTGCTCAGTTCCCCTCGGGCCGGCCGATCCAACAACGGGGCGCGGAAGGCCGAACGCAGATGTGCACCGGTGTGCGGGCCGGAAGGCGCGGACGGAGAAGCGTACGAAGAAGAAAAGCGGAAACACCGAAATGCTCGTCGCGCAGTTCGGCGAACAAGCCAGTTCCGAATGGCAAGATGTCGGAACACGCCAGGTCGCCGCACTCGAATGTGACGGCACGAGCGACTGGACATTCCCCCACTTGTCGCAGGAGCACCACCATGACTCCGAACACCACCCCTGACACGACCGCAGCCAGGCCCCGAATTGCCGCGGTCGGCGCGATCGCGCTCGCCGGCGCACTGATCCTCGCCGGTTGTGGTGACCAGACGGGATCGAGTTCCAGGGAGAACGGGGGCAGCAGCGCTCCCCTGTTCCACAAACTGCCGAAAAAATACCAGGATTCCGGCGTCATCAAAGTCGGAACGGACGCCACATACACGCCGATGGAGTACGAGCAGGGCGACAAGATCGTCGGAATCGACCCCGATATCGCCGCCGCGCTCGGTGCGGAGCTGGGCGTCATGTTCCGATTCACCAGCGGCACCTTCGACGGTCTGATCTCCTCGCTCAATACCGGCCGCCAGGACATCGTGATGGCCGCCATGAGCGACACCAGGGCCCGCCAGGAAGGACTGGACGACAAGGGCAAGAAGACCGGTGAGGGCGTCGACTTCGTCGACTACTTCACCTCCGGCGTCTCGCTGCTGGTCAAGAAGGGCAACCCGAACAAGATCGCCTCGCTCGACGACCTGTGCGGCAGGACCGTCGCCGTCCAGCGCGGCACGATCTACGAGGACACGTTCAAGGCCCAGGCCGCCACGTGCAAGAAGGACGGCAAGCGCACGCTGACCATCGAGGCGTTCGACACCGACGCCGAGGCCCAGACCCGGGTGACGTCCGGCGGCGCGGTGGCCGACCTGAACGACTACCCGGTCGCCGCGCACATCGCGAAGACCGCGGGCGGCGGCAACGACTTCGAGATCGCGGGAGGCCAGGTGGACGCCGGTCTGTTCGGCATCGCGATCAGCAAGGACAACACCCAACTGCGCGACGCGCTGAAGGACGCGCTGAACGCCATCATCAAGAACGGCACGTACGCCAAGATCCTGAAGAAGTGGGACGTCACGAGCAGCGCCGTGACCGAAGCGACCATCAACGCCGGCAAGTGATCCCTGACGTACTTCGCCCCGTTCCGCCGAAGGGCAGCCACGGTGACTGACAATTCCGACCGACCGCCGGCCGACGAGCCTCCGGAAAGGCCGTCGGCGAGCAAGGAGCCGCCGCCCGCGGCACACCCCGAGCAGATCAACGCCATTCCCGTGCGGCACTGGGGACGCTGGGTCTCCGGCGTGGTCGTGGTGGCTCTGCTGGTTCTGCTCGTCTATTCGTTCGCACAGGGTGACATCGACTGGGACACCGTCGGAAGCTTCATCTTCGACTCCCGAATCCTTTCCGGCCTGGGCCACACGGTGCTGATCAGCGTGCTGTCGATGCTGATGGGTCTCGTCCTGGGCATCGTCTTCGCGGTGATGCGACTGTCGAACAACCCGGTCACGGGTGCGGTGTCCTGGCTGTACATCTGGTTCTTCCGCGGCACTCCGGTGTATGTGCAGCTGCTGCTGTGGTTCAACCTCGCACTCATCTTCCCCATCCTGAACCTCGGGTTCTACAAGGATCAGATGGTCGACGTGATGACCCCCTTCGTGGTGGCCCTGCTGGGCCTCGGCCTGAACGAAGGCGCCTACATGGCGGAGATCGTCCGGGCCGGCATCCAGTCGGTCGACGAGGGCCAGACCGAGGCGTCGCACGCGCTCGGCATGTCCAGCGGCAAGACCACGCGGCGTGTGGTGCTGCCCCAGGCGATGCGCGTGATCGTGCCGCCGACGGGCAACGAGTTCATCAACCTGCTCAAGACGTCGTCGCTGGTCTCGGTGGTGCAGTACACCGATCTGCTCCGGGCCGCGACGAACATCAGCGCCACGTCGTTCGCGGTCATGGAGATGCTCCTGGTGGCCTCGTTCTGGTACCTGACCCTGACCAGTGTGTTCAGCGTCGGCCAGTACTACGTCGAGCGGTACTACGCCCGCGGTTCGCAGCGGCAACTGCCGCCCACCCCGTGGCAGAGGATCAGGTCGAACCTGCGGTTCGTCTCCGCGGGCCGGGGAGGTGCGTCCGTATGACCGCGATGGTGAAGGCCGAAGGCGTCCACAAGTCCTTCGGCTCCGCGCACATCCTCAAGGGCATCGACCTGGAGGTCGCCCCCCGGGAGGTGTTCTGCGTGGTCGGTCCGTCCGGCTCCGGCAAGTCCACCTTCCTGCGGTGCATCAACCACCTGGAGAAGATCAACGC
Source organism: Streptomyces sp. ADI96-02 (assembly GCF_003846185.1). Lineage (GTDB taxonomy): Bacteria > Actinomycetota > Actinomycetes > Streptomycetales > Streptomycetaceae > Streptomyces. The sequence continues at coordinate 6,768,633 of NZ_ML123034.1, read as the reverse complement.
AGGCCGGCTGTGGGTCGACGGCCATCTGGTCGGATACCGCCAGAAGGGTGACAAGCTCTACGAGTTGAAGGAGAGCGAGGTCGCAGCGCAGCGCCGGGACATCGGCATGGTCTTCCAGCGCTTCAACCTCTTCCCGCACATCACGGCCCTCGCGAACGTCATGGAGGCTCCGGTCCAGGTCAAGCGCGAGACGAAGGCCGTGGCCCGGGAGCGGGCCGAGCGGCTGCTCGACCGGGTGGGCCTGGCGGACAAGGCGGGGAGCTACCCCTCCCAGCTCTCCGGCGGGCAGCAGCAGCGGGTCGCGATCGCCCGCGCGCTCGCG
>NZ_ML123034.1:6742810-6768286 GCF_003846185.1 Streptomyces sp. ADI96-02 | reverse complement strand
CCCGCGCGACGTGCTGGGCAACCCGCAGCACGACCGCACCAGAGCGTTCCTGTCCAAGGTGCTGTAGCGGGAGCGGCGGCCCGGGGCCGCAGGGCGTGAGGGCGGCCCCGTACGCAGGTGTACGGGGCCGCCCTCGGTCCTGCCGGACGTACGACGTGCGTCAGCGCCTGCGCGGACCTCCCGTACGCAGACCGGACCCGACGCCCGCGACGTGCAGGGCGAGGAGCATCAGGCCGAGCAGCATGACGTTCGTCGAGGCGAACACGTCGTTCGTCGAGATGTCGGCGGCGTTGATGAGGAACGCGATGAAGAACAGGACGGCCGCGGCTATACCGAGCATGGTGGGCTCCTTTCCGAGCACTGGCCGTGTGCCCCCGCGCCGCGGAAGTAGGCGGGCCGGGGGCACACGAGAACGGCGGACCGCGGATCGAGGTGCATCCGCCCGCCGCGCCGCCGCCGAAGCAGGGGTGGGGAGCCGGCGCTCCCCGGGGAGTGTCCCGCACACTCCCGAGGCCGTCCCGCGCGACCACCGCCGCGGGACGGCCGCTCACGCCCGGGGCCCAACGGGCGCGGGCCGGCCGGGCGTAGGCCGATCGGGCGGGGCGGTCCTGCCCCGGGTGTTTCACCGCCGGGCGGGCGCTCATGTCGTGATCGTCTCTGACAGCACCGCGCGTCCCCCCGCGCGGCCTTCGTACGCCTCTCGCCCGACGCATCCGAAGGGCGCGCGCCCGGGGAAAGGATGACGAACCGTTCGCGCACCACCCTGACCGGAAGGACGTGAGATGGTCCGTATCCAGGCCGTGGAGCACTCCTTCGCCGATCGCCCCGACCTCGTCGGCGCGGACCGCTTCGCGGCTTCCGGCGGGGCGGAGCACGGGCGTGCCGCCGACACGGCCGACCGCGTCGACGCCGATGTGGTCGACGCCGTACTGCACTGCGCGAGGACGGTCCTGGCCGAGCGCGTCGCCCGCGCCGCCGAGATCGATCCGCTCTTCGCCGCGGACGTGGCCGGGCGGGTGGCCGACTTCACGCTGGACGGCGGCAAGCTCGTCCGGCCCCGGCTCCTGTGGTGGGCGATGCGGGCGTGCGGCGGCGCGGACGCGGCGGCGGCCGGGGCCGCCCTGCGGCTCGGCGTCGCGCTGGAGCTCATCCAGAGCTGCGCCCTGATGCACGACGACGTGATGGACCGTTCGCAACTGCGCCGGGGCCGCCCCGCCGCGCACATCGCGCTCGCGACCGGGGCCGGCCTCTCGCCGGAGTCGGAGCGCGGTGCGGCGTTCGGCGCCTCGGCCGCCGTACTGGCCGGGGATCTCGCGCTGGTGTGGGCGGACGACACCGTCGCGGAGACGGACCTGGATCCCGCCGCACGACGCCGGGTCGCGGCCGTGTGGCGGTCCATGCGGACCGAGATGGTGGCCGGGCAGTACCTGGACCTGCACGGCCAGGCCACCGGCGGCGGTTCCGCGGCGCGGGCGATACGGACCGCGTGCCTCAAGAGCGCCCTGTACTCGGTCGAACGGCCGCTCGCCATCGGAGCCGCTCTGGCCGGCGCGGGCGGGCGTACGACCGCAACCCTGCGGTCGGCGGGCCGGGCCGCCGGCATCGCCTTCCAGTTGCGGGACGATCTGCTCGGCGTGTTCGGGGATCCCGGCCGGACCGGGAAGCCGTCCGGGGACGACATCCGCGAGGGCAAGCCGACCTATCTGCTCGCCGTGGCGCGGGCGCGGTCCGCGGCGACGGGCGACGGTGCGGCGCTGGCCCTCCTCGACCGGGCCGTGGGCGACCGGGAACTGACCGAGGACGGCCTCACCCGGGTGCGGGAGGTGTTCGAGGCGAGCGGGGCGCGCGCCCTGGTGGAGCGGAAGGCCGACCGCCTCGGTGATCGCGCCGTGCTCCGCCTGGCCCGGGCCGTCGACGTGGAGGAGCACGCCGGGGGCCAGTTGCTCGGGCTGCTGCGCACCGTCGCCGGAGGGGCGGCGCGGGACGGTTCGGCGGCGCGCGGCCACGGTGGCCCGTCCTCCGCCCGGGTCCGGTCGGCGGACGAGGGAGGAGGCGGCCGGTGATCACCGTCAAGGGGCCCGTCGACCATGTGGTGGTGGTCGGCGCCGGCCTGTCCGGCCTGGCCGCGACGCTGCATCTGCTGGGCGCGGGACGGCGGGTGACGGTCGTGGAGCGGGAGTCCGTTCCGGGGGGCCGGGCCGGTCTGCGCGAGGCGGGCGGCTTCCGCGTCGACACCGGTCCCACCGTGCTGACGATGCCGGACCTGGTGGAGGAGGCCCTCGCCGCCGTCGGGGACCGGCTGGCCGACCGGCTGGAGCTGGTCCGGCTGGATCCGGCCTACCGGGCACGGTTCGCCGACGGGTCGCAATTGGACGTCCACACGGACGGAGCGGCGATGGAGGCCGCGGTCGAGGAGTTCGCGGGCGCCCGGCAGGCCGTCGGCTACCGGCGGCTGCGGATCTGGCTGGAGCGCCTGTACCGGGTGCAGATGCGGCGCTTCATCGACGCCAACTTCGACTCGCCGCTCCAGCTCGCGCATCCCGACCTGGCCCGGCTCGCGGCACTGGGCGGCTTCGGCCGGCTCGACGCGCGGATCGGGTCCTTCGTCTCCGACGAACGGCTGCGCCGGGTCTTCTCGTTCCAGGCGCTGTACGCGGGGGTGCCGCCCGCGCGGGCGCTCGCCGCGTACGCCGTGATCGCCTACATGGACACGATCGCCGGGGTCTACTTCCCCAAGGGCGGCATGCACGCGCTGCCGCGTGCCCTGGCCGACTCGGCCGCCGGGGCGGGGGCCGACCTCCGCTACGACCGGACGGTCACCCGGCTGGAGCGGTCGGGCGACCGCGTCACGGCCGTCGTCACCGACCGGGAGCGCATCCCCTGCGACGCCGTGGTGCTGACGCCGGACCTTCCCGTCAGCTACCGGCTCCTGGGGCGCGGCCCCGTACGGCCCCTGGCGCTGCGGCACGCTCCCTCCGCGGTGGTCCTGCACGCCGGGACGGACCGCACATGGCCCGGTCTGGCCCACCACACCATCTCCTTCGGCGCGGCCTGGCGGAGCACCTTCCACGAACTGACCCGGGCCGGGACGCTGATGTCCGACCCCTCCCTCCTCATCACCCGGCCCACCACGACGGACGCCTCGCTCGCCCCGCCCGGCAAGCACCTGCACTACGTGCTGGCGCCGTGCCCCAACACCGAGGTCGGGCCGGGCGCGCGGGAGTGGCGGGAGCTGGGGCCCCGCTACCGGGACGAGCTGCTGGCCGAGCTGGAGCGGCGGGAGATGCCCGGTCTCGGCGCGGCGATCGAGGAGGAGGGGCTGGTCACGCCGGCGGACTGGACGGCGGCGGGGCATGCGGCGGGAACCCCGTTCTCCGTGGCGCACACCTTCCCCCAGACGGGCCCGTTCCGGCCGCGCAACCTGGTGCGCGGCACGGTCAACGCGGTGCTGGCCGGGTGCGGCACCACGCCGGGCGTCGGCGTGCCGACCGTCCTGATCTCCGGGAAGCTGGCGGCGGAGAGGATCACCGGTCCCCGCCCCGTCCGGACCGTCCGGCGCTCCGTCGTGAGAGGTGCCCCCGCATGACCGCCCGTGAACTCGACGCCGCAGGCATCCACGACCCGGCCCTGCGCGCGGCGTACGACCGGTGCCGCGCGCTGAACGCGCGGCACGGCAGGACGTACTTCCTCGCGACGCGGCTGCTGCCCGTGGACCGCAGGGCCGCGGTGCACGCCCTGTACGGCTTCGCCCGGTGGGCCGACGACATCGTGGACGACCTCGACAGCGGGGCCACGGCCGAGGAGCGGGCGCGGGCCCTGCTCGCCCTGGAGGCCGAGCTGGCGGCGGGCCTGCGCGGCGGGGCGGCCGAGGAGCCGGTCATCCGCTCGCTGGCCCACACGGCGGGCCGGTACGGCATCGAACACCGGCACTTCACCGATTTCCTGGCGTCCATGCGCAGCGATCTGACGGTGCGCGGGTACGCCTCGTACGAGGAGCTGGGCCGGTACATGCACGGCTCGGCCGCGGTGATCGGTCTGCAGATGCTTCCGGTGCTCGGCACGGTGGGGCCGCGCGAGGAGGCCGCGCCGCACGCGGCGGCGCTCGGCGTGGCCTTCCAGCTGACCAACTTCCTGCGGGACGTGGGCGAGGACCTCGACCGGGGGCGGCTCTATCTGCCGGCGGATCTGCTGGCGGCGCACGGGGTGGACAGGGAGCGGTTGGAGTGGGGCAGGAGCACGGGGGCGAGGGACGGCCGGATCGCCTCGGTGCTCCGCGCCGCCGCCGCGCACAACCGGGGCGTCTACCGCGAGGCCCTGCCCGGCGTAGCGATGCTGTCGCCGGTGTCGCGGCCCTGCATCCGGACCGCGTTCGTGCTCTACAGCGGCATCCTCGACGCGATCGAGGCGGACGGATACGCGGTGCTGCGCCGCCGGGCGGTCGTCGCGCGCAGACGCCGGGCGGCGGTGGCGCTGGACGGGCTGGTGCGGGCGCTGACCGCCCGTGCGTTCCTGGGCCGCACCGGGACGGCGGGCGTGCGGGGCGCGGAGGCGCGGCCGGGCGGATCACGGCAGAGGGACGCCGCCCGGCCGGTGCGGGAGGAGGTGGCGTGAGCTCTCCCCGCCGGCGTGCCCGCTCCCCGCGTGTTCCGGTGCGGCTGCGGCGCGATCCCGTCCCGTGGGACCGTCAGCCTCCCACCTGGCGCGAGGCGAAACCCGGGCTCATCGCCGAGGCCCTGCACCGGGCCTCGGCGCGCCCGTCGGGCAACTGGTACGTGATCGGCGCGTCGCGCCGCCTGCCGCCCGGGCAGACGCTGGGCAGGACCGTCGCGGGGGCCGAGGTGGTCGCCTGGCGCGACGCGGACGGCCTGGTGCGCGCGGGGCCCGGCGCCTGTCCGCACCTGGGCGCTCCCCTGCGCGAGAGCCGGGTGCGCTGCGGCACACTCGTCTGCCACTGGCACGGACTGGCCCTGGACGGCGGCCCGTTCGCCGGGTGGGAGCCCTTTCCCGCTTTCGACGACGGCGTGCTGCTCTGGGTGCGGCTCGACAGGGCGGGCGGCGAGACACCGTCCGAGCGGCCGTTCGTCCCGCCGCGGCCGGGCCTGCGGGACGCCGTCGACGCGGTGTACGAGAGCGTCGGCCGCTGCGAACCGGAGGACGTGGTGGCCAACCGCCTCGATCCGTGGCACGGGGCGTGGTTCCACCCGTACTCCTTCGTCGATCTGACGGTCACCGGGACGCCCGGGGGCGGTGGGGCGGATGACGACGGGTTCGCCGTGGAGGTGTCGTTCCGTGTCGCCGGGCGGGTGGTGGTGCCGGTCCGGGCCCGGTTCACGGCCCCCGAGCCGCGTACGGTCGTCATGCACATCGTCGAGGGCGAGGGCGAGGGTTCGGTGGTGGAGACGCACGCCACGCCGCTCGGACCGGACGGGCTGGGCAGGCCGCGCACGGCCGTGACCGAGGCGCTGGTCGCGGCCTCGGACCGGCGGGGCTTCGCGGTGGCACGGGCCGCCGCTCCCCTGCTGCGCCCGCTGATGCGCGCCTCGGCCGGCCGGCTGTGGCGGGACGACATGGCGTACGCGGAGCGGCGCTGGGAACTGCGCGACGGCGGGCGGTTCCCGGGCTGAGCGGGCCCCGCCCGCGCGGAGCCGGGGGCCGTCAGACGGCCCCCAGCGCGGCGAGCCGGCGCAGCAGCGGTGACCGGCCCTCGCGGGGCACGGTCCAGAGTGTCTGGCCGCGCACGCCCCACCGCTCCAGCAGCGCGTTGGCCGCGAGGAATCCGCTGGTGGCGGCGCGCTCCATGAGGGCCACCGGCAGGTCGGTGCGGACCAGGTCCCCGGCCACCGTGACGGCGGGGTGGGGCGTGCGGACGCCGGGCCGGTCGCGGTAGCCGCCGACGGGGAACAGGGGGCAGTCGGCCCGCCATTCGTGCCGTTCGTCGACGACGCGGGCGCTGATCGTCTCCGGGTAGACGCGGTGCAGCTGGGTGAGGACGGCGCGCTGCACGGCGGCGCGGTCGGCGACCGGCGCGACGGCGTAGGCGTGCAGTTCGACGACCGCGCCCCTGGTGCGCCGGGCCCAACGGGCGGCTTCGCCCTCCCAGCGGTCCAGGACGCTCACGTTGTCCAGCGGACCGTAGCCGCTGGTGCCGAGGAAGCCGGGGCGGCCGGGGGCCAGGGGGCGGTCGAGCCAGAGGCGCGAGACGAGGAACGGCGGGGCGGTGCGCAGGGCGGCGATCCGGGCACGCCACCGGGCGTCGCCGAGGTGCGGGGAGGCGGCGACGACGGTGCGCAGGCCGCCGCTGTCGAGGGCGAGGACGAGCGCGTCGTGGCGCTCCGCGCGGTCGTCGGTGTGGACGCGGAGCCCGCCGTCGGGGAGCGGGCTGACGCGGCGGACCGGGGTCCCGGTGCGCACGCGGGCCCCGTGGCCTTCGAGGTAGCGCCGCAGCGGCTCCCACAGTGCGGTGGGGAACGGTTCGCCGGGGACGTCGAAGAGGAGTCCCTCGCTGGAGCCGAGGAAGTAGATGTGGAACATCAGGACCAGTTCCGCGGCGGAGAGTTCGCGCGGATCGGCGAAGAAGCTGCGGGAGAAGACCTCGAACGCCAGGTGGTGGGCGGCCTCGGGGAAGCGGATGCGGGCCAGGTAGTCGTGGGCGCTGATCGTGTCGAGCCGGTCGTAGACCTCGGGCACCCGCACGTCCAGCAGGCTCAGCGCGGCCCGCGGATTCATCCGGACCAGGTCCCGGAGGCCGAAGGCGGGGCTCAGGGCGACGAAGCCCAGCGCGCTGAGGGGCGGGGTGCGCGGTACGCGGGCGAAGCTGTCGTGGAGGCCCGAGCTGTGCCGCAGCGGGTAGTCCGGCAGCGCGGTCAGCGTGTCGAGCCCCGGGTCCACGCGCCGGAACAGGCCGCGCAGGTTGTAGTACTGGCGGAAGAAGGCGTGGAAGCCCCGGCTCATCGTCGCGGTGGTGCCGTCGGCGAGTTCGGTGGGCCAGCCCGACAGCCGTCCGCCGAGGGACGGTTCGCGTTCGTAGAGGGTGACGTGCGCGCCGCGTTCGGCGAGCAGGGTGGCCGCCGCGATTCCGGCGATGCCGCCGCCGACGACCGCCACGGCGGGGGGCCGCCCCGTGAACCGGGCCCGGCCGTCGGGGCCGGGCACGACGGCGGCCCGCCGGTCCCGGCCGCGGCGGTGTCCGCCGCGCGGGCGGTCACGGGCTGCGGGACGGCGTGCGGAGGCTGCGGACGGTGCGTCGCCGCGCGACAGGGTCATGCGGTGCTCTCTTCGTGGCCGGTCGGTGGCGTCGGGGGCGGAGGCGGGTCCACCCGGTGCGGGTCCGCCTCGTGCGGGTCGGGCGCTCGGCGGGCCCGGAAGGGGAGTTCGGCGACGGTCCGCAGCATGGGCGCGACCGGGGTCCGCAGTCCGATCAGGAGGTCTTCGGGGAGCCGCGTGGAGCCGTCCAGGAAGCGCAGCAGCCGCTCGCCGGGGACCTCGCGGAAGAGCCTCGCGAAGAACTCGGCGCCGTCGACCCGCCCGCTGTCCAGGGCGCGCAGCAGGACGGCGTCCATGGCGCGCGGCCGGGCGCCGTACGGCGGCGGCATGCGCAGGTCCCGGCCGGCGCGCAGTCGGGCGGCGACGGTCCGGCTCTGCCGCTGCACGGCGGTGAAGGTGTATCCGGTGGAGGGGCGGGTCGCGCCTCCGGCGGTGCCGATGCGGAAGACCGAGTGCCCCTCGCGCCGCGGGAAGCGGCCGTCCGTCATGGGGATGACGCCCCGTTCCCGGGCGGTGACGCGGAACTCCCCGAGTCGCAGGACGTCATGGGTGTAGTGGCCGAGCGCGCGCAGGTAGCCGTCGGTGTCCAGGGCGGCGCGGGAGAACTCCGTGTACTCGACCAAGGCGGTGTACGGGCTCAGGGGCAGGACGTAGCCGAAGGACAGGCCCCGCTCCGGCTGCGGGGTGCGGAAGTCCATGAGGTCCGCGGTGGCCGGGTCGAAGACCGGACGCCCGGTGCGGACGAACCAGCCCATGAAGTGCTGGAGCAGGGTGGTGCGGGCGGGCGGCAGGCGGCGGGGCGGCCGTGAGTCGAAGACCCGGCGGCCCCGCAGGACCAGGGGTTCGCCCCGCTCGTCCAGCGCCAGCACCTCGCCGCCGCCGTCGGGCGCGTCGCGTACCGCCGTCACGGTCGCCCGGACCCGGCGGAGGGCAGGGGCCCGCGCGAGCCGCCGTTCGACCAGTTCCTCGAAGGCGTCCGAGCGCAGCATCTTGTAGCGGTGGGGAGCGGGCCGCACCACGGTGGCCGTGCCGTCGGCGCCCCGTACCCGCAGCCGGGGCCAGGAGGCGGCGAGGGCGGTGTCGTAGGGGCCGCCGGGCGGCTCCCAGAAGCACCAGGTCCGCGGCGGCGGCCTCAGGGGCCCCGGCGGGGCGTCCACGAGCACCACCGAGAGCGGGACGGACGCGCCGGGCGCGCACAGGTGGTAGGCGAGGGTCAGCCCGGCCAACCCGGCGCCCACGACGACCACGTCGGCTGCTGGCACGGCTCCCCTCCCGGTCGGACGGCTACCGAATCTTCCGCACGGTGCGGCCCGCCGGATGCAGGCGACGCGCGGGCCCGTCGCCCGAACCCGGCGAACGGCCCCGGGGGCTGCCCCGTCATGCCGTGCGGGGCAGCCCTTACGCAGCGGTGTGGTCGGGGTGGCCGCCGGTGCGCCGGTCTTCCTTCATCTCGGCTTCGTAGAGGTGGTCGCGGCCGTCGGCGAGCTGCCGCCTGATCTCCAGCTCGGCCTTCTTGAAGGCTTCGTAGTAGGTGGCGTCGTATTCCTCGACGATCTGGAAGGTCCAGTGGCCGGGGATGACGTTGCGGCCGAGGATCTCCCGTTCGACGCGGTGGGCCTGGGCGTCGTGTCCGGCGTCGCGGAGCAGCCGGACGGCTTCGTCGAGGGCGAGGTCGGCGCCGCCGGTCAGCTGGTGGAACTCGTAGAGCGCGCCGCGGGCGCGTTCGGTGGTCTCCAGGGCTCTGGAGAGGGCGCCGAGCGCCTCGACGGTCGCGTCGGTGACGCCTTCGGGGCGCCGGTGGCTGCCGTCGTTCACGACGGCTCCCGTTCGAGGAAGAGGTCGTCCTCGTAGCACCAGGCCCAGTCCTCGCCCGGTTCGGCGGAGCGGGCCACGGGGTGGCCGGCGCTCTCCGCGTGCGCGGCGGCGTGCTTGCCCCGGGAGCTGTCGCAGCAGCCCGTGTGACCGCAGGTCAGGCAGGTGCGCAGATGGACCCAGGTCATGTCCAGGGCCTCGCACTCGGCGCAGCCGCTCGTCAGGGGCCGTACGTCGGGGTCGATCCGGTCGGTGTGGAGGCAGGTCCGCCCGTCGGGGCGTCCGGCGTCGAAAGCCGCGGTCCAGCCGTTCATCGCTCTCCTCGTCACGGGTGCGCTGTGGTGACACCACCTTCTCCCCGGGGCCCGCCGCATCCGGCCCGCCGCGCCGTACCCCGGTGTCCCGACCCTCCGCCTCGACCCGGGCGGCGCAGGCCGTCCGGTCCGGCCCCGCCGCGCGGGCGAACACCGCACGGGCCGTTCAGCACGGGAGAGCGCTGTGACGCGGGCCACTCCCGTTTCCTTTGCGCTCCCTTTACTATCAGCAGGACGGGTGTACGCCCGTCCTCTCGCCGACCCGAGATCCGGACGTCGGCCTGGCGACCGAACAGAGAAGGAGCTGCGGTACCGCAATGGGTGAGCCTCCCAGTACGAACCGTGTCATCCCTGCCCCGGCGGACCTGGGGACGGAGGTGACACGGTGAGCGAAGTGCTCCTGCTCCTTCTCGCCCTCGGGCTGACTCTGGCGTGCGCGGTGTTCGTGGCCGCCGAGTTCTCACTCACCACCATCGAGCGCGGCGAGCTCGAACGGGCCGCCCGGGCCGGTGAGCGCGGCGCCGAGAGCGCCCTCAAGGCCGCCAAGCGGCTCACCTTCCAACTCTCCGGCGCCCAGCTCGGCATCACCGTGACCTCCCTGGTCATCGGCATGCTGGCAGAGCCGTCCCTCGCCGTGCTGCTCCGCGGCCCGTTGGAGTCGGTCGGCCTCCCGGCCGGCGCGGTGTCCACGGTCGCCACGCTGCTGGGCGTGGCGCTCTCCACCGTCGTGCTCATGGTGATCGGCGAGCTCGTTCCGAAGAACTGGGCGATCTCCAGCCCGCTCGCGGTGGCCAAGGTCGTCTCGGGTCCGCAGCGCGCCTTCACGGCCTGCTTCGCCCCGCTCATCCGCCACCTCAACAACACCGCGAACCGCGCCGTGCGCCGCATCGGCCTGGAGCCCGCCGAGGAGCTGGCCTCGGCCCGCACCCCGCAGGAGCTGATCGCGCTCGCACAGCACTCCGCCCGCGAGGGGGCCATCGAGGAGGACTCCGCCGAGCTCTTCGTCCGCACCCTGCACCTGGCCGAGCTGTCCGCCGAGAACGTGATGACGCCGCGCGTGGACGTCCGGGCGGTCGAGGCCCGCGCCACCGCCGCCGACGCCGCGAACCTCACGCTGGCCACCGGGCTGTCGCGCTTCCCGGTCTACCGCGATAGCCTCGACGAGGTCATCGGCACCGTACACATTCGCGACGTGCTCGCCCTGGACGAGTCCGAACGCGCCCGGACCCCGGTCACGGCGCTGGCCACCGAGGCCCTGCTGGTCCCCGACTCGCTGCCCGTGGACCGGCTCCTGGCGCAGTTGCGCCGCCACCGCACCATGGCCGTGGTCATCGACGAGTACGGCGGCACGGCGGGCGTCGCCACCGTCGAGGACATCGTCGAGGAGGTCGTCGGGGAGGTCCGCGACGAGCACGACCCGCACGAGCGGCCCGATCTCGCGCCGGCCGAACCGCTCGGCGACGGCCGCCCGGTCTGGGAGGCCGGGGGCGGCACCCGGCTCGACCAGCTCGGCCGGATCGGCTTCCCCGCGCCCGACGGCCCGTACGAGACGCTCGCCGGTCTCCTCGCGACCCGGCTGGCCCGCATTCCCGTCCGTACCGACCGGCTCGTGGTGGACGGCTGGCAGTTCGACGTGCTCGACATCGAGCACCACCGCGCCGACCGGGTGCGGATCACCGCGCCCGCCGCGGCCCCGGCCCTCGTGGAGGAGGACGCCCGATGACCGCTGTACAGCTCGCCATCGGCGCGCTCACCCTGCTGACCAACGCGTTCTTCGTCGGCGCGGAGTTCGCGCTCATCTCCGTGCGCCGGAGCCAGATCGAGCCGCAGGCCCGGGCGGGCAGCCGGCGGGCCCGGAGCACCCTGTGGGGTCTGGAGCACCTGTCGGCCGCCATGGCCACCGCCCAGCTCGGCATCACGATCTCCTCGCTGGTCCTCGGCGCCGTCGCCGAACCGGCGATCGCCCACCTGCTGGAGCCGCCGTTCGCGACGATCGGCGTGCCCGACGCTCTGGTGCACCCCATCGCGTTCGTGATCGCGCTGACCCTGGCGACGTACCTGCACATGCTCATCGGCGAGATGATCCCGAAGAACATCGCGCTCGCGGCCCCCGCCGCGACCGCGCTGGCGCTGGGGCCGTCCCTGGTCGCCCTGACCCGGGCCCTGCGGCCGGTGATCTTCGGCATCAACGCGTTCGCGAACATGCTGCTGCGCCTGCTGAAGGTGGAGCCGAAGGACGAGGTGGCCTCCGTCTTCACCGATGACGAGCTGGTGCGTCTGGTGAAGGACTCCAGCGATGCCGGACTGCTCGCCCCGGCCGACGGCGAACGCCTCCAGGACGCCCTGGAGCTCGGCACCCGGCCGGTCGGCGAGGTCATGGTGCCGCTCAACCGGACCGTCACGGTCGAACTCGGGATCACCGCGCAGGGACTGGAGCGGGCGGCGGTCGACTCGGGGTTCTCCCGGCTGCCGGTCACCGGCCCCGACGACGGCCTCCTGGGCTACCTCCACATCAAGGACGCGCTCGGTGTCGCGGAGCGGACCAGGCCGCTGCCCACGAGCGCGGTGCACCCCATCATCCGCGTCGAGATCGACACGCCGCTCGACGACACCCTGACGGCGATGCGCGCCGCCGGCACCCATCTCGCCGCCGTCGCCGGCGATCGGGGCACGGTGATCGGCTTCGTGACGATGGAGGACGTCCTGGAGGAACTGGTGGGCGCGGCGGTCCGCTGAGGGCCCTCGCGGGCACAGCCGCCGGACCCGGCGGTTCGAGGAGGCCGCGGCCCCGTCGCGCACAACGCGCGGCGGGGCCGCGGCTCCCTGCGACTCCGCCTCCCGCCGACTCCGCCTTTCTCCGACGCTCCGACGTCCTCCGCGCGCGCCGCGGCCGACCGCGTAAGCTCGGCGGATGGCCAAGTACTTCGACGTGCACCCCGACAATCCCCAGCCGCGCACCATCGCCACCGTGGTCGACAGCATCCGCTCCGGTGCGCTCGTCGCGTATCCGACCGACTCCTGTTACGCGCTGGGCTGCCAGCTGGGCAACCGGGAGGGCATCGGCCGGATCCGGTCGATCCGGCACCTCGACGACCGTCACCACTTCACCCTGGTGTGCCGCGACTTCGCCCAGCTCGCCCAGTTCGTCCGGGTCGACAACGACGTCTTCCGGGCCGTCAAGGCGGCCACCCCCGGCAGCTACACGTTCATCCTCCCCGCGACGAAGGAGGTGCCCCGGCAGCTGATGCACCCGAAGAAGAAGACGGTCGGGGTCCGCATCCCCGACCACACCGTCACCCAGGCGCTGGTGAGCGAACTCGGCGAGCCGCTGCTGTCGAGCACGCTGCTGCTGCCCGACGAGGAGGAGCCGCTGACGCAGGGCTGGGAGATCAAGGAACGGCTCGACCACGAGGTGGACGCCGTGATCGACTCCGGGGACTGCGGGACCGCCCCGACGACCGTCATCGACTTCTCCGGCCCGGAGCCCGAGATCGTCCGCCGCGGCGCGGGCGACCCGTCGCGCTTCGAGTAGGCCGGCCGGGGAGACTGGCGGACGTGACAGTGGAGCGGCTGCGGTTCGACGGCTGGATCGCCGGTGTGGGGACGGCCTCGGGAACCCGGCTGGTGGTGGGGCACTGGCCCCGCTCGCCGTTCGGGGCGTTCAGCGACGTGATGATCCAGCATCCCGACGGCGAACGGATCCTGCTGGCGCCCACGCGGCGGATCGCGGAGTTCGTCTCCGCCACGTACCGTTTCGAGCGGATCGACGTCCTGCCCGTCTCGGTGACGGCCGACGGGCCCGAGTGGCGCGTCCACGCGGGCCCGCTGCGCCTGTGGCTGCGGACCGGACGGCGGTCGGCGCTGGGCCTGCTGCTGACCGCCGTGCCCGCGCCACTGGCCCGGAGCCCCTACTGGGCGGCGCTCTGCGACGTTCCGGCCCGGCTGATGCCGGGCGTACGCACCCGGGGAAGCGCCGGTTCCGGGCGGCGGGAGTGGTACGGGGCGCGCGACCACCGGCCGGTCCGGGAGGCGGGCGTCGTGCTGGACGGGACGGACCTCGGCGGGCTCGCACCGCTCAGTCCGCCGGTCGAGTTCGGCTTCGGTTCGGCTCCGCGCGGGCCGTCGCTGGTCCGCGTCACAACAACGGTCGAACTCGCGGCGACGGCCCGCTGAGCCCGCCCCGTACGCCCTGACATGCCTCCGGCCGGCCGGTGACCGATTCCGGGCCGGGCGGACCGGGGATGCGGGCGGGGAAGCGCGGTCGCAGGGTGGAAGCATGTCAACTCCCCCGATCGTCATCCACCGGCCGACCCCCTCGGGCGGACGCCGGGTGACCGTGCACTACGAGGGCCGGGACGAGATACTCGGGCTGGCCCACAGCGATCACGACGTCATCGTGTTCCTCTCCGAGGCGGGCCTGGAGGACGCCGACCGCATCCTCGACAATCCGGTCTGGGTGGAATGGCGGGGCGGACGGGCCCATCGCTACGAGGCGGCCTGAGGCAGTCGCCGCACCGGCCCGTCCGGCGTCCCGCGCGGGACGCCGCCACCTCCCTCCCCCGCGGCCGGCCGATCGGCGGATCAGTCCGTTCCGGAGCCTTCGAGCAGGCCGCGCACCTCCTCGGCGTTCGTCTCGCGCAGTTCGTCGGAGAGCAGGAGCCAGCGTGTGATCCCGACGGATTCCAGGAACGCCAGATCGTGGCCGGCGATCAGGAGCGCCCCTTCGTAGGACGCCAGCGCGTCGGTCAGCCGGCGCACCGCGGTCACGTCGAGGTTGTTCGTCGGTTCGTCGAGCATCAGCAGCTGCGGGGCGGGCGCGGCGAGCAGGGCCGCCGCCAGGGCGGCCCGGAAGCGTTCGCCGCCGGAGAGGGCGCCCGTCGGCCGGTCCGCGCGCGCTCCCTTGAAGAGGAACCGCGCGAGCTGGGCGCGGATCTCGTTGTCCGTGACGCCGGGAGCCGTGCGGGCGACGTTCGCCGCGACGCTGATCGTGTCGTCGAGCACGTCCAGACGTTGCGGGAGGAACCGCAGCGGCACGAGGACCGCGGCCTCGCCGGAGCGCGGTGCGATCTCTCCGGCGAGCGTCCGCAGGAGGGTGGTCTTGCCCGCTCCGTTGCGGCCGACCAGGGCGATGCGTTCGGGGCCGTGCACGTGGAGGCCGGCCTCGCGCAGCTTGCCGTGGGAGAGGGTCAGGCCGTCCAGGGTCAGGACCGTGCGGCCGGCCGGCACGGCCGTGTGCGGCAGGCTGATCCGGACCTCGGCGTCCTGGTGGACGGCCCGCGCCGCCTCCTCCCGTCGCTCCAGGGCGGCGTCGAGGCGGTCCTCGTGCAGGCCGCGCAGCCGGTCGCCGGACTCCTGGGCGGACCGTTTGCGTTCGCCCGCCACGATGCGCGGGGCGCGCCGCTCGGCGTCCATCTTCTTGCTGTGGCGCTGTCGGCGGGCCACCTTGATCCGGGTTTCCTCCAGTTCGCGCTGCTGGCGGCGTACGTCGGCGTCGGCGGCCCGCAGCATACGGCCGGCGGCCTCCTGCTGGACGGCGAGCGCTTCCTGGTAGTCGGACCAGCCGCCGCCGTACCAGCTGACGGAGCCGGCGCGCAGTTCGGCGATGCGGTCGACGCGTTCCAGGAGGTCCTGGTCGTGGCTGACGACGACGAGGATGCCGGTACGCCACGAGTCGACGGCGTCGTAGAGCCTGCGCCGGGCGAACAGGTCCAGGTTGTTGGTGGGCTCGTCGAGGAGCAGGACGTCGGGGCGTTCCAGCAGCAGGGCCGCGAGGCGCAGCAGGACGGTCTCGCCGCCGGACAGCCGCCCGACGGTCCGGTCCAGGTCGACGCCGTCGAGTCCGAGGGAGCCGAGCGTGGCCGCGGCCCGCTCCTCCACGTCCCAGTCGTCGCCGATCGTGTCGAAGTGCTCGTCCCGCACGTCGCCCGATTCGATGGCCCGCAGCGCGGCGCGCCGCTCGGCGATGCCCAGGGCGCGGTCCACGGTCAGCTCGGTGTCGAGGGTGATGTTCTGGGGGAGGTGGGCGAGTCGGCCGCCCGTGGTGACGGAGCCGCCGGTGGGGCTCAGCAGTCCGGCGAGCAGGCGCAGCAGGGTGGATTTGCCGGTGCCGTTGGCACCGACCAGTCCGGTACGGCCCCGGGGGACGGTGACGGAGAGCCCGTCGAAGAGGGCAGTGCCGTCGGGCCAGCGGAGGGTGAGGCCGGAGCAGGCCAGGGCGGCGTTGGGCGCGGTGGGATGGCTCATCGTGGTTCTCGCAGTCGCAGGCGCGGGAAGGGGGCTTCGTGGGCGAGCAGCACGCGGCGACCGGGCCGGAGACCCGAGAGGGGTGGGATGGGCGAGCCCTGTGCCGTCCGAGGGGGACGGCGTCTTCCGAGGGGCGCTCAGCACCGAGGCGCATCCACGCGGCGGTCACGGGCGGCAGATGTGCCGACAGCGTCATGACCGCTGTACGGACGGGGCCGTACCGCGTGATGTTCGCGGACCTCAGATGCGCAACGTCCACCTCTATCGGAGACGACAGGACGGTGGCAGCGTACCGGAGGCGCTCGCGCGGCGTCGAGGGATTTCCTGCCGTACGGGGGCGGTGCGCGGGTCGCCGCGGGGGGTCAGGCGCCCGCCTTCCCGGCGTTCGCGCGGATGTCGTCCTCGGCGGCCGGCCCGCTGCCGCGTCCGGTGGCCGCGCGTTCGGCGCCGGGGCGGAGCGGGGTGCGCGGACCGGGCGGGCCGACCCCCTCGGGCACCACCGGAGCCCGCCGGACGGCGAGGGTCGCGACGACGGCGGCGATGCCCGCGAGGACGAAGCCGTACGGCGGCGTGGCCCCGGTGGGGTGGGTCTCGTAGACGAGCGCCGCCGAGAGCACGCTCACCACCGCGACGGCGCGCCCGTACTGCTCGGTGGTGGCCACGACCGCCATGCCCCACAGGAGGTACCAGGGCTGCACCATGGGCGAGAGGGCCACCACGGCCAGCAGGCCCAGTCCGAGCCCGTGGACGGGACTCGGTGTACCGGTCATCGACCGGCGGGCGAGCACCACGACGACGACGAGCGCCGCCGCCAGGCCGAGCGTGCGGACGGCGGAGGCGATCGGTTCCGGATCGGTGCCGAGCAGCAGCTCGCCCAGCAGACCGAGGCCGAGGCCGACGTCGCTGGTGACCGAGAGCGCCGTGTGGATGTTTCCGGCGACGCCCTGGGTCCGCAGCCAGCCGAAGCCGGTCCCGCTGACCACGGTGGCCGCTCCGGCGACCGCGCACGCCACGAGACCGGGCGCGAGGAGTCCCTTGGCCCAGCGTCGTACCCGCGGGCCGGTGGCGGACGCGTGCACCAGCACCCCGATGAAGAGCAGTGCGGCGGCGGCCGGGGACTTGACCATCATGGCCAGGCCGACGAGGGCGCTGCCCGCCACCCACCGGCCGCGCAGGGCGAGCGCCAGGCCCGCCAGCATCAGCCCGATCATCAGGCCGTCGTTGTGCATGCCGCCGATCACGTGCATCAGCAGGAGCGGATTGAGCGCCGCGAGCCACAGGGCGCGGCTCTCGCTGCCGCCGTGCTCGCGGGCGAGCCGGCGCAGGGCCCAGACGATGAGGACGAGCGAGGCGAGGGCGACCAGGCGCATGGCCAGCACGGCGGGCACGATCGTGCCGCCGGTGATCCGGGCGATCGCGGCGGACGTCAGGAGGAACAGCGGGCCGTAGGGGGCGGGGGTGTCGCGCCAGTGGTTGCCGACGCCGCCGGCCGCGTCCCCGCCGATCCCGTCGGGATCCAGGGCGGACGGGCCGACGGTGTAGACGTCGTGCCCTTCGAGGACCATCGCGCCCTGGGCGATGTAGCTGTAGACGTCGGCGCTGTAGAGCGGCGGCGCGAGGAGGAACGGCGCGGTCCACCAGGCCAGGGTGGTCAGGGTCTCGCGGACGGTGGAGGCGGCTTTGCCGTACTGCCACCAGGCGACGACGAGCACGGTCAGCCCGGCGTAGGCGAGGACGGCCGCGACGGTCCGTACGGTGGATCCGTGGTCGATCCACAGGCCCCACGGGTCGTGGGGCGGCAGTTTCCCGGAGAACCAGCCGCCCGTGGCGACGGCCAGAGCGCCCGCCGCGCCCAGCCGACGGTGTCCGACAGCACTCAAAGCCCGCATGACCGGCCAACCTATCGGATCAAGGGCCCCTGCCGCCCCTCGCCCTCACCCGTGGGCGAACGTCCGCCGGGCGCCCGGCGGACGCGGTCCGGGCGCCCGGGTGTTCAGCGGTCGGGCGGGGTCAGGCGGTGGGCACGGGTGCGTCGGCGGAGATGAGGTTCTGTTCGCGCAGTGCCGTCCAGAACGCGGCGGGGATGGGCTCGTCGAGGGCCGCGACGTCCTCGGCGATCCGGCTCGGCCGGGTGGCGCCGGGGATGGCCGCCGCCGTGGCGGGGTGGGCGAGGGCGAACTGGAGGGCGGCGGCCTTGATGCCGATGCCGTGCTCGTCGGCGAGCGCCTTGAGCCGCTCCACCTTGGCGACGATGTGCTCCGGGGCCTTCTGGTACTCGAAGTGCGCGCCGCCGGCGAGGATGCCCGAGCTGTACGGTCCGCCGACGACGACGTCGACGTCGCGCTCGGCGGCGGCGGGCAGGAGGCGCTGCAGGGCGCGGTCGTGGTCCAGGAGCGTGTAGCGGCCGGCGAGGAGGAACGCGTCGGGGCGCGGCTCGTCGAGGTCGAGGGTGAGTTCGAGGGGTTCCACGCGGTTGACACCGAGGCCCCATGCCTTGATGACGCCTTCGTCGCGGAGCCGGTCGAGGACGCGGAAGGCTCCGGTGCGGGCGCTCTCGTAGGCCGCGAGCCATTCGTCGCCGTAGAAGTCCTGGGCGACGTCGTGGACGTAGACGATGTCCAGACGGTCGGTGCGCAGTCGCTGGAGGCTGTCCTCGATCGAGCGCAGGGTCGCGTCGGCCGTGTAGTCGTTGACCATCTTGTTCGGGCGGCCGTGTTCGAAGAGTCCGCCCTTCTCGCCGAAGTCGCGGGCCGCCGGGTCCTCGACCTCGTCCAGGACCACGCGGCCGACCTTGGTGCTCAGCACGTAGGCGTCCCGGGGGTGCTCGGCGAGTGCGTCCCCGAGCCGGATCTCGGAGAGGCCGGCCCCGTAGAAGGGCGCGGTGTCGAAGTAGCGGATGCCCTGGTCCCAGGCGGCCTGGACGGTGGCGGCGGCCTCCTCGTCGGGGATCGCGCGGAACATGTTGCCGAGCGGGGCGGTGCCGAAGCCGAGGCGTCCGGGGAGGAGGCGGGTGATGCTCACAAGCGGTTCCTTACGGTCCGTGTCGCCGGTGCCGCGGGGGCGGAAGAGCCCGGACGCCGGCGTGCTGTCGTCCTGACACCTCCGAGGTTAGGATCGCCTCCTTGAGACTGTCCAAGACTTGTTCTGGCTGACTTGAGTCCCCGAAGGTCTGAAGAGGACGTGCCATGCTCGATCTGCGCCAACTCCGCTATTTCGTCGCCGTCGCCGAGACGGAGCACGTCGGCCTCGCGGCCGAGCAGCTGCACATCTCGCAGTCGCCGCTGAGCCGTCAGATCGCCCAGCTGGAGAAGGAGCTGGGCCTGGTCCTGTTCGAACGCGACCGGCGGCGGATCCGCCTGACCTCCGACGGCCGGGTGTTCCTGGCCGAGACCAGGGCCCTGCTGACGCACGCGAGCCGACTGGAGAACCTGGGGCGACGCCTGGGGCGCGGCGAGGAGGGCGGGCTGTGCGTCGGCTACGTACCCGACGCCATGCACACGGGCATCCTGCCGTCGGCTCTGCGCTCGCTGCGCACCGAGCGGCCCGGCATCCACATCGCCCTGTACGCGCAGCCCGCCGCCGAGCAGTTCGAAGGACTGCGGCAGCGCAGCCTGGACATCGCGCTGGTACAGCAACCGCCCGCCGAGGACGATCCCGATCTGCGGTCGGCCCTGCTGCTGGAGGACCCGCTGCTGCTGGTGCTGCCCACCGGACACCCGCTGGCCGGGCGCGCGGAGCTCGCCCCGGAAGACCTGGACGGGCAGCCGTGGATCGCCGTGGAGAACGGTCGCGACCCCGCGGGGCGCGACGCCTTCGTCGCCTCCTGCGTCGCACTCGGCTTCGCCCCGGACATCACACTGGTCGCCGCCGAACCTCTCACCGCACTCGGGCTGGTCGCCTCCGGTTTCGGCCTGGCCCTGGTCCAGCGGAGCATGGTGCGCGCCACCGCCCCGGAGGTCGCCGTGCGTGAACTCCCCTGGCACGGCGGATCAGCACGGCTGTGGGCGGCCTGGCACCGCGTCGATCTGCGCCCGATCGTGGGGGCGTTCCGCGCGACCGTGCTCAACACCGCCCGCGCGTAAACCGATTGACGGTGAGCCGGGCCAGTGGGCATCCTGTGACCCAGGCGTAGCTCAGTGGTCAGAGCACCGGTTCTCTGGACCGGAGGTCGCAGGTTCGAATCCTGCCGCCGTACCCGTCGAGGGCGGTCCGGCGATCCCTGGGATCGCCGGACCGCCCTCATCGCACATCACCCCGCCAGTCCCACCGGTGGCCGTCGCCCGAACGCGGTCCGTACTCGGCCCGGCCGCCGGGCCCGTACACGCCGATCTCGGTGACCAGCCCGACGCCCTCGCGCAACGTCCGCTCACTCCATCCGGTGACGTCCAGGAGCAGGCCGTCGAGCGGGCCGCCGACCAGCTCGCGGTAGTCGTGTCCCGGTTTCGGCCCGGGGTGGGGGTCGTCGTGATCCGCTCCGTACACCCGTCGCTGCCTCATCAGCTCGTCCATGCGGGCAGCATCCCACCGGCCACTGACAACGGCTCGGCGCGCGGGGCCATCCGGCCAGTGCGGCGGCCGGACGGGCTGTGCACCGGGTGCGTGGGCCGACGGGGGAGGGGAGCGGCCTCCACCCGCTCCCCTCCCCCGTCGTCCCCGAAATGCCGTCGCCGGACGCGCACCATATGATTCAGGGACTCACGCACCGGGAGCAGCCCATGAACCGGCGTCGGTCTCCCCGCTCGGTAAGCGCCGAGGACCTGCTCACCTCGTTGCAGAGCCTCACCGCCCGTGCCCGGCGGGAGGTGGAATTCCACCAGGCCCGCGTGGAACTCGCGCAGGCCCTCCAGCGCGACATGCTTCCGGCGACCCTGCCCGCCGTACCGGGCCTGCAGTCGGCGGCCCGGTACGCTCCCGCCCGCCACGGTCTGGACATCGGCGGGGACTGGTACGACGGGTTCCCGCTCGCCGACGGCGCTCTCGGGTTCGCCATCGGGGACGTGCAGGGGCACGACGTCGAGGCCGCCGCCTTCATGGGCCAGGTCCGCATCGCCATGCGCGCCATCGCGGGCACGGCCGCCGATCCGGGCGAGGTGATGGGCCGGACGAACGACCTCCTGCTCTCCGTGGACTCCTCCCTCTTCGCCACCTGCACCTTCCTGCGCCTGGATCCGCAGACCTGGGAGCTGCACAGTGCGCGGGCGGGTCACGTGGCCTGCGTGTGGGCGACGGTCGACGGGCGTTCCGGCATCACGGAGGACCCGGGCGGCCTGCCGCTGGGCATCGAGCCCGGCGAGGGCTATCCGGTCACCCGGCGCACCCTGGACGCGGACGGCGCGCTGGTACTGCTCACCGACGGCGTCGTCGAGGGCCCGTCGCTCCTGATCGAGGAGGGGCTCGACCGGGTGCGGCGGCTGGTGGCCGCGAACGCCGGGGCGAGCGCCGACGAGCTGGCCGACGAGGTGCTCGGGGCGGCGGAGCTGACGGGGCACGAGGACGACGCCGCCGTACTGGTCCTGCGGCACGCCGCCGCCCGTCGCGGAACGCCGTGACGCCCTGCCGTCCGCGCGTGTCACCGGCCGCCTCTCCGCGGCGCCGGTGTCTGATGAGAGCTGTGATCCGCAGCGAGAGAGCCAGAGACCGGGCCGTCCGGGTGGCGCAGGTCCTGGGCGTGGCCGGCGCCTACTACCTGTCGGGGCAGCTCGGCCTGACCCGGCAGGTCGTGGTGGACGGGGCCGTCGTCACACCGCTCTGGCCGCCCACCGGCATCGCGCTGGCCGCACTGCTGTTCTTCGGTGCTCGCGTCTGGCCGGGTATCGCGCTGGGCGCGTTCTTCACCGTCTCCACTCTCGGGGACACCGTCGACGTGTCCCGGGTGGGCATCGTGCTGGGCAACACGATCGCGCCACTCGCCTCGTACGCGCTGCTGCGCAGGGTCGGGTTCCGCAGCGAGCTGGCGCGGTTGCGGGACGGGATCTGCCTCGTCTTCCTCGGCGCGTTCGCCGGCATGCTCATCAGCGCGACGATGGGCAGCGTGACGCTGCTGCTCGACGGCAAGGTGCCCGCGGGCGGGTTCTGGCTGGTCTGGTCGTCGTGGTGGGCGGGGGACGTGATGGGGGTGCTCGTGGTCGCGCCCGTGCTGCTGGTGCTGCCCCGGGCGCGACGGCCCCGGATCTCCGGCCGGTGGCTGGAGGCGTCGCTCCTCGCGGTGGCCGTCATGGCGGCGGGACTGATCGCCACACGCAGCTCGCTGTCGATGATCTACCTGGTGTTCCCGGTGATCATCTGGGCGGCCCTCCGCTTCCAGCTGCCCGGCAGTGCCCCGTGCGCCCTGGTGGTGTCGGTGCTGGCCATCATCGCGGGGACCGACGGCCTGGGGCCGTTCGCCGGTCACTCGCTGACGGAGATCATGCTCAATCTCTCCCTCTTCAACGGGAGCGTGGCCCTCACGGCACTGCTGCTCGGGGCCGTCGTGGCCGAGCACCGCAACATCCGCCGGGAGACCGAGTACGCCGTGGAGGAACTGGAGGCGCTGGTGGAGCAGCTGGCACCGCTCTCGGGCCCCCGCGGATCGCGCTACGACGACGAGAGGCGCCGACGCGGCTCCGGCGGCGGGGCGCTGCCCGAGCAGTGACGGCGGCCGGTGAACGGGCGCGTCGGGCTTCAGTACGGAAGCGGGCGTCCGGACGGGGTGCGCAGGTCCAGCGGGGGCGGCCCGGAGGGCGGCGGGGGTCGACGGACGACGATACGGATGCGGCCCACTGCCACCACCTCCTCCTGGTCACCGGTATGTGCCCAGCACGCGACGCTTCACACGTCCGCGGCGCGTCGGGCTGACCGGTGGTCTCGTCCGGGTGGGGCCCGCGCGGATGCGGGACGGGCCCGGGGCGGTGACCCTGGACGGGTGGGGGCGCCGAAGCGAGGAGGATGACGCATGTCCGCACTGGACAGGATCAAGAAGATGCTCAAGGGTCACGAGGACCAGGCAGGCAAGGGCATCGACAAGGCCGGAGACATGGTCGACGACCGGACCCAGGGCAAGTACAGCCGACAGGTCGACACCGGTCAGGACAAGCTCAAGGATCAGCTGGGCGCGGACCGCGACCAGCAGGACGGTCCGCCCCGCTCCTGAACCGCCCCATCGGCGGCCGGCCCCCGCACCGCGACCGGCCGTGCCACGACGACTCCGTGCACCCGTCCGTGCCCACACGCCCGCTCTGCCGTGGCACGGGACGGGTGCGCGGCGTCGTCGCGGCCCGCACGCGGCAGCCCTGGTGAAGGGGTTCCGGCGGCACCTGAGGCCCGACCGGCCGAGACCCGCGGCGACCGTTCGGGATTCACCGCGGGATTCGGGATTCACCGCGGGATTCCTGTTATCGCCGCGGCGGCAGCGCATCTCCGGAGTGTGGCAAGTGACAGCACAGGACCCCGGAAGAGTGAGCACAGCATGGGCATGGATCACGGGACAGCCTTGATCACCGCGGCGCGCGGCGGTGACCGGACGGCCAGGGACCGGCTCGTCGCGTCGTGTCTGCCGTTGCTCTACAACGTCGTCGGCCGGGCGTTGAACGGTCACGCGGACGTGGACGACGTGGTGCAGGAGACGGTCCTGCGCATGCTGCGCGGCCTTCCGGAGCTGCGCGATCCCGAGCGCTTCCGTTCGTGGCTGGTGGCGATAGCCATGAACGAGATACGCGGGCGCCGGCGCGAGGGGCGGTCGGGCACCGCGTGGTCCGACCGGTCGGACCACGCGTACGACCTGGCCGATCCGAGCGCCGACTTCGTCGAGCTGACGATCCTGCGGCTCGGGCTGACCGGCCAGCGGCGCCAGGTGGCGGAGGCGACGCGCTGGCTGGAGGAGGACGACCGCGCGCTGCTGTCCCTGTGGTGGCTGGAGGCGGCGGGCCGGCTCTCGCGGGCCGAGGTCGCGGCGGCGCTGGAGCTGACGCCGCAGCACACCGCCGTGCGCGTCCAGCGCATGAAGGCGCAACTGGAGGCCGCCCGGGTCGTTGTCGGGGCGCTGGCGGCCGAGCCGCCGTGCGTGCTGCTGGAGGACATCGTCCGAGGGTGGGACGGGGTTCCGTCGGCGCTGTGGCGCAAGCGGCTCGCCCGGCACGCCCGTGAGTGCACCGTCTGCTCGGGGCACGGCTCCCGTCTGGTGCCGGCGGAGAGCCTGCTGGTGGGGCTGGCGCTGGTCCCCGTGGCGGTGACGGCGGGCGGCGGCGCGGCTGCGGACCTGATGGCCCCGGCCGCGCACCTCGCGGGGCCCGCCGGCTCCGTGGACCTCGCCGGTGCGGGGCGCGCCGAGCGCAGGCGCGAGCAGTCGCGCCGCCGCCGCAGGAACTCGGCCGTGGCCGCCCTGGTCGCCGTCGCGGCGCTCGGAACGGGCGGTGCGGCGGTGCACCTGTACGTGGACGACGCCGAGCCGGACGCGAGGGCCGTGACCGCCGGGGCGCCGGCGGGCGGCGCGGAGACCGCCTCGTCGGCGGCCCCCTCCTCGGCCCCGCCGTCGCCCTCCGCCTCGTCCGCCTCCCCGTCGCCCAGCGCCTCGCCGTCGCGCGAGCCCTCCCGCACACCCAAGCCGAAGCCCACACCGAAGAAGACCGCTCCGGCGCCCGCGCCCCGGAGTGCGACCACGGGCCCGAAGCCCGCGCGCCCGGCGCCCGCTCCTCAGGCGTCGGTCGGCGGGCAGGTCACCCGGCTCGTCAACGTCGAGCGGGCGAAGGCCGGTTGCGGTCCGGTGGCCTCCAACGGACTGCTGGCCACGGCGGCGCAGGGGCACTCCGCCGACATGGCGGCCCGCAACTACTTCTCACACACGTCACCGGACGGCACGGACCCGGGCGACCGGATCACCGCGGCCGGGTACCGCTGGAGTACCTACGGCGAGAACATCGCCAAGGGGCAGCGGTCCGCGGCCGATGTGGTGTCCGCCTGGATGAAGAGCCCCGGGCACCGCGCCAACATCCTCAACTGCTCCTTCAAGGAGATGGGGGTGGGGAAGCAGGACTCCGGCGACGGGCCGGTGTGGACGCAGAAGTTCGGAGCCCGCTGAGCCTGCGTCGACCACCGCGTGGCCCCCTTGCTCGTCCGCCGGGCGTTCGGCTCAGCGGACGAGCAGGGTCAGCGCTGTGCAGCCGCCCGTGGCCGCGCACACCGTCAGGGCCGAGACGGCGAGGCAGCGGGCCCGCAGCCGCTCATAGCGTTCGGTGTACTCGCCGCGCAGTTCGAGGGCCCGGTCGCGGACCCGCGTGAGCGAGGCCCGGGTCAC
Source organism: Streptomyces sp. ADI96-02 (assembly GCF_003846185.1). Classification (GTDB taxonomy): domain Bacteria; phylum Actinomycetota; class Actinomycetes; order Streptomycetales; family Streptomycetaceae; genus Streptomyces. Next base: position 6,743,386 of record NZ_ML123034.1, on the reverse strand, counting down.
GGCGACGCGATCGGCGAGGTAGACGCGTTCTACGTCGTCGCGCTGGGCGGTGGTGAGCCAGGGCAGTTCGTCGGTGAACCGGCGTGCCTGCCGCCGCGCCCGCTCGACCTCGGCGTTCAGCAGCAGGAAGCCCTCCAACTGGGCGAGGCCGCGCGCGCTGTCGTCGTCCGGTTCCACTCGTCCTCCTGCAGTCGGGGTCGGGCCGTCCGTGCCGGCGCGTGACGGGGTCATTCCTGGTTGTCCCCGGGCGCGACGGTCCGGGACAGCGGCTGGAGGTTGGCGGACCGGTCGATCTCGCGGACCGAGGGGTGGTGCAGGTCGAACGCCGGGGACTCGGAACGGATCCGCGGCAGGGTGACGAAGTTGTGCCGCGGCGGCGGGCAGGAGGTGGCCCACTCCAGCGAACGGCCGTAGCCCCAGGGGTCGTCGACCTCGACCTTCTTGCCGTACTTGGCGGTCTTCCAGATGTTGTAGAAGAACGGGAGGATGGACAGGCCGAGCAGGAACGAGGAGATGGTGGAGACCGTGTTGAGCGCGGTGAAGCCGTCGGCGGCCAGGTAGTCCGCGTAGCGGCGT
>NZ_ML123034.1:6732257-6741651 GCF_003846185.1 Streptomyces sp. ADI96-02 | reverse complement strand
TGAACCCGGCGAACAGCGGCGTCGCGAACATCAGCAGCATGACGGTGCCGTGCATCGTGAACGCCTGGTTGAACTGCTCGTTGGAGACGATCTGGAGCCCGGGCCGGCCCAGCTCCGCCCGCATCACCAGGGCCATGATCCCGCCGACGCAGAAGAACGCGAAGGAGGTGATCAGGTACATCGATCCGATCGTCTTGTGATCGGTGGTGGTCAGCCATTTGATGACGACGTTGCCCGGTTCCTTGCGCCGTACCAGCACATCGCTCGGGTCGGCGACTTCGGTCTCCACCGGTCGCGGGATGCCACTCGTCGTCACTACGACGCTCCTTCTGTTCGTCGGCCCGTACGGACTCGGCGACCAGAATGGACCCGCGGCGATGGGCGCGGTGGGACATCCTTCCCCGTACGGCGGATGCGGCTGCCAACGACACTCAAATGGCCCACACGGGCGGCGGAGCGGCGGGCGCGGCGCACGGGCGGCGGGAGCCGCGCGGAATAGCCTGCCGATGCACCGAGTTGGTGATGCGAGAGCACCACTCACAGCTCACGCGGCAGGCATCGGAAGGTCGGACCCATGAAGATCGGCATCATCGGCGCGGGAAACATCGGCGGCAACCTGACCAGGCGTCTGACCGGACTCGGACACGAGGTGTCGGTCGCCAACTCCCGTGGCCCCGAGACCCTGTCCGCCCTCGCGCAGGAGACGGGAGCCACCGCCGTCACCGCGTCCGAGGCGGCGAACGGCGCCCGGATCGTCGTCGTGACCGTCCCTCTCAAGGCCGTGCCGGATCTGCCCTCCGGTCTCCTGGACGGCGCGGCGGAGGGGGCCGTGGTCATCGACACCGGCAACTACTACCCGCAGCGCGACGGCCGGATCGCCGCCATCGAGGACGGGCTGCCGGAGAGCCGGTGGACCGAGCGGCAGATCGGCCACCCGGTGATCAAGGCGTTCAACGGTACGTACGCGCAGGACATCCTCGACCGCGGCCGTCCGCAGGGCACACCGGGCAGGCAGGCGCTCCCGGTGGCGGGGGACGACGCGGCGGCGAAGCAGACGGTGCGCGACCTCATCGACGAACTGGGCTTCGACACCGTCGACAGCGGTGGGCTGGACGACTCGTGGCGTCAGCAGCCGGGCACGCCCGTCTACGGCAGCCGGGACGATGCCGACGCCGTCACGCGGGCGCTGGCCCAGGCGTCGCCGGAGCGCACGGCGGAGTGGCGCGCCTGACACCCGACACGGCCGGTGGGGTGGAGGCGGATCGTTCCCTCCGCCCCACCGGCACGACGGCCGTGCTCGGAGCACTCGGGTGCGCCGGGCGCGCTGAGGCGGGAGCACTTCCTCTCCCCCGGGGCGGAATCGAATTTACTCACGAGTAAGGTGGTGCGGGGGTCGGCTCCACGTCCGTCCGGTCCCATCGTCTGGCCGGACGACGGCTGTGGACAAGGAGTCGTGCCATGCCCCGCACCATGTCCGTGGAGGACAGCATCCTCATCGACGCCACCCCCGAACAGGTCTACGAACGGCTCAGCGATCCTACGGCGATGGGCCGTTGGAGCCCGGAGAACCGGGGCGCGACCGTGCGGGGAGAGTGGCGTGGCGCGTACGTCGGCATGGTCTTCGAGGGGCGGAACAAGCGCGGCGCGATGAGCTGGACGACCCGGTGCACCGTGACGGCGGCCGACCCGGGTGAGCGCTTCGCGTTCCGGGTCCACGCGATCGGCCTGCGGCGTCCGCGGCTGCCCGGACCCATCGCCACGTGGGAGTACCGGTTCGAGGCGGTGGGCGGGGCGACCCGGGTGACCGAGACCTGGATGGACGACCGCCGGTCCTGGCCGGACTTCCTGGCCGACGGGTTCGACCGGGTAGCGACGCGCGGGAGGACGTTCGCCCAGTTCCAGCGCGGCAACATCCGGACCACGCTGGAACGTCTCAAGGCCGCCGTGGAGGAGGACGCTCCCCCGTCGCGCGGCTGACCGTCCGCCGCCGGCCGTCCGCCGCTGGGCAGCGCCGATGCCACGGCATCGTCAGGTGGCCGCCGCCGACGGGACGATCCAGTGCGTGGGCCGCTTCAGGGCCGGCGGCAGCACGGTGGCCTCATTCCCCTTGGCGGCGTTGAGCTGTGTCTGGGTGAGGAAGAGGCATCCGGTCAGGTCGGCGTCGGAGAGGTCGGCGTCGCGGAGGTCCGCCCCGATGACGTCGGCCAGGCGGAGGTCCGCGCCGGTCAGGTCGGCGGCGATCAGGTAGGCGCCCCGGAGGTCGGCTCCGTGCAGGTTGGCGCCGCGCAGCCGGGCTCCGATGAGTTCGGCGCCTCGACGCTCGCGCTGTGCGCGACGGGGGGCGGCGGCCCGCACGAGGATGCTGGTGCGCCTCAGGAGAGGGGCGGTCCGGCCGCGGTGGGAGGCCACGTCGAGTTCCGCGAGATCGACGGCGGGGCGAGCGGTGTGGCGCTCCGTCGCTTCCAGCGCGCGCCGGAGCTCGGCGTGCAGAGAGCGTGCGGCCGGCCGTTCGAGGGCGTCGGTGAGGTACCACTGCAACTCGCGGAGCTGGCGCATGACCGGGAACACCTGGAACATCTGCGCCGCGGTCGCGGGCGTCGACGACCGCCAGTCGTGGCCTCCGTACGTTTCCCGCGACACCTGCTGCCCGGCGCCGAAGCAGTCGTACACGGTGCAGCCGGGGAAGCCCTTGGGCCGCAGGGCGGTGTGGATGCCGCAGCGGAAGTCGTCCCTGAGGTTGGGGCAGGGCTGCCCGGCGTCCTTGTCGATGGCGAAGTCCGCGGAGGCCGTCAGCGTCAGGGCCACGCAGCAGAGCCCTAAGCAGTTCGTACAGTCTGCGCGCAGGGCGTCCCGCCCGTCGCCGGATATGGCGGTGCGTCGGCCGTTCGGCTGGGCGGTGCGTTCGTCGTCCGGCACGGGTGCGGGTCCTCGGGTTTCGTGGCAGTGGTCAGGTTGCTCGGGGGGCCGACCGTCAGGGGCATCACTGTAGCGAGAGCAGGGAACGGCACCGGCCCGGCGACCGCTTCTTGGCGCACGCCCTCTCCGGAGCGGGCGTCTCCCGCCGTGCACACTGGTGCGCGTGAGCGCTGTACGAGGCGGAGGGGGACGCATGAGGGGTGAGGAGGGCGGCGGGTTCGCGCCGGCGACCGGGGACGGGCCGCCACCGGTCGAGGACGGCGCTGCTCGCGCCGCGTCGGTGCGGACCGCGTTCGCGGGGCTGCTGGAGATTCGCCGGCTGACGGACTCCGGACCGGCCGGCGGCGAGGGCGTGCCGGCTCCGTGGGAGCTGCATCGGCCCGAACGTGCCGTCGCGCTGGCGCTGGAGGGGTCGGGCGTGGCTCCGTCGGCCGTCGACGCTTCGGGCCGCCGGGTGTCGGCCGGATACCGGGTGCGCGACGGCGAGTCGCCGGGTTCGGTGCGGGTCGAGTGGGCCGGGCCGCTCGGCAGCGGGGCAGCGCACCGGGAGGAGGAAGCGCTGGCGGAATGCGCCGAGGTGCTGCGGCGGCTCGGCTGGACGGTACTGCTGTACCGGGGTCCCCGCCGACGCCGGTATCTGGAGGTTGAGCCACCGGCGGGTCTCCCCGGTGCGCGAGGGCGTTCCTGACGAGGCGTTGTCAGACCCGTGCGACATGCTTGACGGTCCGACACCTCTGGACAGGAGATGCTGAGATGAACCAGGTCGAGATCGCGGCGGCACAGGCGTACGTCCGTCTGTTGGAGGCCACCCGCGCGGCGCTCGGCGACCCGGAGGAAGGGCCGCTGTATCTGCCGCTGCTCACGTCGCCGATGCGGGAGGCCGATCGCGCGCTGCGCGGCGCGGGGCTGGCGGGGAACGAGGGCAGGCTGTTCGCGTTGGTGCGGGAGCTCCAGCCGAGCCTGTCCGGCAGCAGGGACAGGTGAGTGGGGTCGTGGCGGACGCCGACCGGTGAGCGGCGCGGCGGGGCCCTCGGTCGCCCGCCGGCCCGGGTGCGGGCGGGGCCGCTTCCTCGGTCAGGCGTCCGGCGTGGCCGGGCGGGGCGCGAGGCCGAGTTCCGTCGCGTCCGGTCCGAGCGGTGCGAAGAAGGCGGCGACGTGCTGGGCGTCGACCTCGGCGAGGGTGGCCGGCTTCCACTGCGGGCTGCCGTCCTTGTCGACGATCCGGGCTCGTACGCCCTCGACGAGGTCGGGTTGTTCGAAAGCCCGGCTGGAGACGCGGAACTCCTGGTCCAGGACGGCCTCCAGGCTGTCGAGCCGGGCGGCGCGCCGGACGGCGGCCAGGGTGACCTTCAGCGCGGTGGGCGAGGCCGTCAGCAGTGTGGCGGCGGCCTGAGCCGCAGCGGGGTCGCCGGTCCCGTCGAGCCGTCGGACGATCTCCTCGACGGTGTCCGCGCCGTAGCAGGCGTCGATCCAGCCGCGCTGCGCGGCGAGCTCTCCGGCGGGCGGTTCTGACGTGAACCGCTCCACCGTCCGCAGCACCTCCGCCGGGGTGGCGGCCTCGGCCAGGGCGTCCGTCAGCTCGGGCAGCCGGGCCGCGGGGACGTAGTGGTCGGCGAGTCCGCACAGGAGCGCGTCGGCCGCTCCGACGCTACGGCCGGTGAGCGCGAGATGCGTACCCAGCTCGCCGGGCGCGGCGGCCAGGAGGCGGGTGCCGCCGACGTCCGGGACGAACCCGATGCCGGTCTCGGGCATGGCGACACGAGAGCGCTCCGTGACGACGCGGATGCCGCCGTGGGCCGACACGCCCACTCCTCCGCCCATCGTGATGCCGTCCATCAGGGCGACGTAGGGCTTGGGGAAGCGCGCGATGCGCGCGTTCAGGCGGTACTCGTCGCGCCAGAACTCCAGGGACGCACGGCCGCCGGCCCGGGCGTCGTCGTGGACGGCCCGAATGTCGCCGCCCGCGCACAGGCCGCGCTCACCGGCCCCCGCGAGCACCACGGAGGCGATGGTTCCGTCCCTCTCGGCACGGGACAGCGCCTCGCCGAGCTGCCGCACCATGGTGTGGTCGAGCGCGTTGAGAGCGCGGGGCCGGTTGAGCGTGATGTGCAGGCAGTGGCCCCGGATGTCCAGCAGGACGGGCCGGTCGTCGTTCATGAGTGCACTCCGCTCGGTGGGCAGCTGGCGACCTGGAGGGACCGTCCACTCGGGGGCGGACGATCTTTCCCCGCCATTCTGCGGCCTGCCGCCCGCCGCCCCGCCTCGGGGGTGGCCACGGCCGGGGACGGCCGCGTGGGGTCTCGTGGAGACGGGCGGCAACGGGGCGTGCGGGACGGGACGGAGTGCGCGGCCCGGCGCTCGCTCCGCGGGGACGCCCGGCCAGGTCGCTGTGGCACTCCGGCGGGACCGGCTCGACAATTGAGGCTTCGGGGGCACGCCCGCGCACGGCCCCGCCGGACGACCTCCGGAGCAGGAATGACCGACGACGACGAACGGCGGCTGGACAGCGACGCCGATCCGGCCCGCCGCGCCGGATGGAAGCCGGACGGAGAGATCCTGCCGACGGAACGCCTGGCCATGAACCGCACAGGCAGCTTCGAATGGGATGTGGCGACCGGGGTTCTGGACATCGACGACGCGGGGCTGGCCGTGTTCGGCATGGATCGCGCCGCCTACGAGGCGCGTCCGGAAGCGCTCATGGAACGACTGGAACCGTCGGAGCGGACGCGCATCGAGGTGACGGCGGAGGAGGCCGTCACCAACGGCAGCAACTCCTACAACATCCACTTCCGGCTGCCGCTCGACGGAGGAGACACGCAGTGGACCCATGTCCAGGCCCGCATCCTGCGCTCCGAAGACAAAACGGCCCACCGGATCGTGGGAGTGGTCCGGGACGCGACGGCCGAGGTCACCCATTCGGCCTTCGTTCTCGATCTGGAAAAGCGGCGTCAGCGTCAGACCGATATCGTTGAACAAACAACTAGCGCGATGTCGCGGGCCGTCACCGTGGACGACGTGACGGCGGCGCTCACGGGTGCGGGAGCGCTGGCGAGGCTGGCGGCCGACGGGCTGACCCTGGGGCTCGTGGAGAACTCGGCGGTGAACATCGTGGCGCTGAGCGGCGAGTCCCTGGAGGCGCTCGACGGGCTCGGCTCCGGAGAGCTGGACCGCAACCTTCCGCTGGCGGACGCCATCCGCAGCGGGCGTCCGCGCTTCATCACCTCCCTCGCCGCGCTCGCCCGCCGCTATCCGGCGCTGGAACCGCATCTGGGCCGGCTGCGTTTTCAGGCGGCGGCGTATCTGCCCCTGGTGGCCCAGGCCCGGTCGCTCGGCGGACTCGCGCTCTTCTACCGTGACCGCACGGCCTTCAACGCCGACGAACGCATCCTCTGCCTCGGGCTCGCGGCCATCGTCGCCCAGTCGCTCCAGCGGGCCATGCTCTTCGACGAGGAGCGCGAGTTCGCCACGCAGCTCCAGTCAGCGATGCTGCCGCCCCGTATTCAGGACATCGAGGGCGGCGAGATCGCGGTCCGCTACCACGCCGCGTGGAGCGGCCGGCAGGTCGGCGGCGACTGGTACGACGTGATCGCCCTGCCCAAGAACCGCTACGGGCTGGTCGTGGGGGACGTCCAGGGGCACGACACCCACGCCGCCGCGATCATGGGCCAGCTCCGCATCGCGCTGCGCGCGTACGCCGGTGAGGGGCACCCGCCCGCGACGGTGCTCGCGCGCGCCTCCCGCTTCCTCGCCGAACTGGACACGGACCGCTTCGCCACCTGCACCTACGCGCAGGTCGACCTGGCGTCCGGAGCCGCGCGGGTGGTCCGGGCCGGACACCTCGGGCCGCTGATCAGACACACGGACGGTCGCGTCGGCACCCCTCAGGTACGGGGCGGCATGCCGTTGGGCGTCTCCACGGATTTCGGGGACGAGGAGTTCCCCGAGACCCGGCTCGACCTGGTGCCGGGCGAGACGCTCGTCCTCTACACGGACGGCCTGGTCGAGGAGCCCGGAACGGACCTGGACACCGGCGTCGACGCGCTGCGGAACGAACTCAGCGCCGGCCCCGCGGGGGCCGAGGCGCTGGCCGACCACCTCTCGGAGCGGCTGTGGGAGCGGTGGGGTTCGGGTGACGACGTGGCCCTGCTGGTCCTGCGCCGCAGCCCCGACGTCGGATCGTCGCATGCGCCCCGGATCCACCAGTACATCCACCAGGCGGACCCGCAGGGCCTTTCGGACGCCCGCGCCATCGTGCGCCAGGCGCTCGCCGACTGGGACATGGCCGAATTCGCCGACGACGCGGAACTGGTCACGGGCGAGCTGCTGGTGAACGTGCTGCTGCACACCGAGGGCGGAGCCGTGCTGACATTGGAGGTGCTGCCCGAACCGGTACGCCGGATCCGGCTCTCGGTGCAGGACCGGTCGAGCACCTGGCCCCGCAGGCGCAGTCCGGGCGAGACGTCGACCTCGGGGCGCGGGCTTCTGCTGCTCGACGCGGTGACCGACCGCTGGGGCGTCGAACCGCGCGGTGAGGGCAAAGCCGTCTGGTGCGAGATCGGCTCCCCGCCGACGCCCGCCGACGGAACGCCGTCGCCCCGTCCGTAGAACGCACCACCGGCCAAAGGCCGCTGACGGAGCGTGTGTCAGGTGGAGGACGGTGCTGGACAGCAGCGAGGGGCGTGCCGCACCGCTTCGGTAGTGCGATACGCCCCTCGGCCGATGCCTGGAAGGCGTCGGCCGAGGCGGACCGGGTGGCCGCTCATCACACGCGGTGAGCGGCGGACGCCGGTCGCGGAAGGCGTCAGCCCTGGGCGGTACGCCGCTTGCGGACGGCCCACAGGATGCCGCCACCGGCGAGCAGAACAGCGACGGCGGCTCCGCCGATCACCGGAGTGGCGGACGACGAACCGGTCTCGGCCAGATCCGGCGCGCTGGGGCTCGGAGCGGGCACTGCGGGCGCCGACTCCGAAGGCTTCTCACTGGGAGTCTCACTCGGCGCGGGCGTCTCGGTGGCCGGAGGCTCCGACGGCGTCGACTCGGTGGGCGTCGGCGTGGGAGGCGGGGTCTCCCCCTCGCACACCGGCGCGGTCCTGGTCTGGTCGATCGAGTGCTTGCCGCCCTCTTCGGCGTCCTTGACGACGAGTCGGACCGTCACTTCCTTGTCGTGCTCGGGGAGCGTGAGCTTCTTGTGGAACTCACGGCCGAATGTCCCGGTGGGAAACAGGTCCTTGCCGTCCACCGAGACGGTCACCGTGTTGGGGACGTCGCTCGTGTAGTTGGTGAGGTCGACACTCACCTCGGCGCAGGTCACGGCCCAGGTGGGGGTGTGAGCGGCGGCCGGTCCGGCGGCGATGACGCCACCGGTCAGGCCGACGACCGCAGCGGCCACGAGCGTTCCCGCGGCACGCCACGATCTCCTGGGTATGGTCATGGATTCTTCCTCCAGATGAATCTCATCGCCCGAATGGCGGTGGGGCGCACAGAACTGCCATCGCCCCCGAAGCACGCAGTCACCCCGTGCGCCCCTTCGCCCATCAACTCAGCTCGAACCAACGCCACTTCCCCCAACACGGACAGGCTCGCCGAAGCGCTGTGCTCAGCCGGTGGCTCGATGAGAGGGTGGGCCATGCACCTATCTGCCGCCGCCCGCGCGCCCGAGCCTGGAGCCCGACCCGTTCTATGCGTTTGCTGCTGATCCGCCACGGCCAGACACCGTCGAACCTGAGCCATTTTCTGGACACCGCACGTCCGGGACCGGGCCTGACCGAGCTGGGTCGGCGTCAGGCCGAGGCCCTGCCCGGCGCGCTCGCCGGCGAGGACATCGTCGCCCTGTACGCTTCCACCCTGACGCGCACTCAGCTGACCGCCGCACCGCTGGCCGCCCAACGTAACCTGGAGGTCCGGGTCCGCGACGGGATCCGGGAGCTGTCGGCCGGCGACCTGGAGATGCGGGCCGACGAAGAGGCCGCCTTCGCCTACATGACGACCGCCTTCGCGTGGTCCGCCGGGGACACGGCGCGCCGAATGCCGGGCGGCGAGAACGGGGTGGAGGCACTGACCCGCTTCGACTCCGTTGTCGCCGAAGCCGTGGAAGTCGCCCGCAAGGCCGAGGCCGCACGGAGCGTCGCGGGCGGGGCGGGTGAAGCGGATGAGACGGGAGACGCCGGAGGGTCGGGTGGGGCTGGTGTCGTGCCCGTGTCCGTCGCGCTGGTCAGTCACGGTGCGGCGATCCGCGTGTGGGCCGCGGCCCGCGCGCGGAACGTCACCGTCGAGTTCGCCGCCGAACACCATCTGGACAACACGGGCGTGGTGGTCGTCGACGGCTCGCCGGAGGAGGGATGGACGGCGCTTTCCTGGGCGGGGACGGTCGTCGGCCCGGTCGACGCGAGCGGCACGGAAGCGGGCGGCCCGGCCGGCCGCGCACTGCCGGACCTCGACGCCGGCACCTGATGCAGGGGCCCCTCCCCCCTCCCCCTCC
>NZ_ML123034.1:6711273-6732232 GCF_003846185.1 Streptomyces sp. ADI96-02 | reverse complement strand
CCCTCCCGGTCCTGGCCGGCCTGCGGGATTGCCGCCTGATCAGCCCATGACCACGATGCCGAACCGGCACGGGTACGCGCGATCGATCATCCCTCGCCCCGTGTCGGCCAACCCTCACGCCTCCGCCACCGGCCGAGCCGCTCCAACAGCCCGCCCGCCCCCGCCTCTCGCTTCCTGCCGCCAGCTCCGCCTCGGCCGCGCCCACGCCCGCCGGGCCCTGGACCGCCACACCCGCTTCCGGCGGGCCGCTTCCCGCCGCGCTCGCCCCCGTCGAGCCCCTGACCTCTGCACTCGCTCCGGCCGGGCGCTGTTCCGCGTCGTTCTTCCCCAGCGGCGGCCGGCCCGGCCACCGCCCCGGTGGATCGACTCCGCACTCCGGCCGTCGGCACGTGTGGCCGCGCCCGGCGGGTCGTGGACGGCACGCGCACGCCGGGCCTCACCGGCGAAGCACCCGGCACCGCCGGCACGGCGCGCGCGTCCCCGGGATGTGGCGCGGCTCGCTCCTCGCGGGCCCGGTCCAGCTCCAGCGTCACGTTGACCCGCCGCCACAGGATCTCGTCGGGATCGTCCGCCAGGGACAGCCGCGCCATCGCTTCCCTGGCCCCGATCGACACCGGGCGACCGAAGACCGGCTCCGGCCGCACCCGGAGCAGATAGGCACGCTCATAGGGGTCGTCCACCACCTCCGCCAACTGCACGGGATCCAGCGCCGATGCCTCGATCGCAGCGCGGACCCATGGGTCACGGGTGCGCTTGAGCAGCCTGTCGACCCGCTGCAACCGCCAGTTGCGCGCACGCCGGTCTCCCCCGGCCTCCAGCGCGTCCCGCATCTCCGGTGGCATCGGGCCCGCGAGCAGCTCGGGCTCCCTCAGCGCGAACGCGTCGATCTCGTCCGCCAGGTAGAGCCAGACCACCGCGCGGTACCGGTTCAGACAGAAGGTGACCGGCGAGAGGCAACCGGCCTTGGCCAACCGGGTGAAGCGGGCGGGAGCGACGCGCAGCAGGGCGGCACCCTCCGCGGTCCCCACCGTCCGCACGCGTTCCGCGACGCCGTCGGGAAAGTCGGGCTGCTCGCGCAGTCGGGCGATCTCCGCCTCGCGCACCCTCGGCCTGCCACCGCCCGGAACCGGATCCACCGCGATCAGCCCCATGTGCACGGCGAGCTCGAACTCACCTTTTCGCAGGCCCAGTTCCTGCGCGGCCCGCCCTGCGGCCAGCGTGACGGCAGGATCGCTCCACCCCGCACCGACGTTCCCCGTCTGCGTGCGCGATGCTTCCTTGACGGTCATGGCCGCCTCCCCCGTGAGGTTCGAATACTCTCCGTGATCACGGTAGTCCGAGAGAGTCACTTTCCGTCGACCCTGTGGATAACTCTGCTCGCGCAACGGAATCCGCAGCTCAGAGAGGGTGAGGGTGAGGGTCGGCCGCCGTCAGACGGGTTCGGAGCCGTCCGCGCCGCCTTGGCGCACCGACACGCCCAGGTGCTCGCCCACGCGGTTGACGAGCAGGGTCATCTCGTAGGCGACCTGGCCGACATCGGCTTCGGCCGCCGTGAGCACGCACAGGCAACTGCCCTCGCCCGCCGCCGTCACGAAGAGCAGTGCCTCGTCGAACTCGACCATCGTCTGACGGGGCCGGCCGGCCCGGAAGTGCCTGCCGGATCCCCGCGCCAGGCTGTGCAGACCGGAGGACACCGCCGCAAGGTGCTCCGCGTCCTCCCGGGCCAAACCGGTACTGGCACCGGTCACCAGCCCGTCGTTGGACAGCACCAGGGCGTGCCGTATGTGACGCACCCTCTTCGTGAGATCGTCGAGAAGCCAGTCGAGTCCCCGGTCAAGCGCCATGTGCTCGTCCTCCCCGTGCCGTCGTGCCCCGTTGCCCCCCGCTACGCGCGTAAGCCTTGCGTAACGCTCTCGTGCGGGCAAGCGGCCCCGGTTGCCCGGGGCGTCGCTTCGCGCCATGCGGACATCGGGCCCAAGATGGGCGTATGGCACACCACATGACCGAAGAAGAGTGGCGGGCGTTCCTCTCCGAGGGGACCCGGACCGCCAAGGTGTCGACCGTGCGCGCGGACGGCAGTCCGCACATCGCACCCGTCTGGTTCCTGCTCGACGGCGACTCGGTGGTCTTCAACACCGGCAAGGAGAGCGTGAAGGGGCGCAATCTGGCGCGCGACGGCCGAGTCTCGCTGTGCGTGGACGACGAACGTCCGCCGTACGCGTTCGCCGTGGTGCGGGGGCGGGCCGATCTGACTGAGGATCCGGAGGAACTGCGGCGCTGGTCGACGCTGATCGCGAGGCGCTACGTGGGCGCCGAGGCTGCCGAGGAGTTCGGTCGGCGCAACGGCGGGCCCGGTGAGCTCGTGGTCCGGGTGGGCATCGACAGGGTCGTGGCCTTGGCGGACATGGCCGACTGACCAACGGCCGGCTTCTGGAGCAGTCGACCGACGAAGGCGGGAAGCCGTGCGGTGTGTATGCGCCCGGCATACTCGACCGCTCGGACGGGGATGTCCCTCGCGGTCTTCCGGTCGGGGACATCGCAGGGATGGCAGGCGTCTCCCGGTCCGGATCGAGGCACAAGTCATGCCGCCCTCCGCGTGCCGGAACGCGTCGCCCTCGGGGTGCGCGCATGCTCCGGGGGAGCCATCGACTGCGGCGACGGGCGGGATGCGCCGCGTTCCCATGGAGTCGATCGCCACGAAGGAGTCCTGCCGGTCGGCGTGTGCCGGCCGGCGGGACGGCGACGAGGTCACCCTCGGGCAGGTCGTCCCACGGGAACCCCCGGCTGTCCTGCCCCGGGTGCCGAACAGATGCAGCGTGAGGTTGGAGTGGATGGTGATACGGCCGAAATCCATCGCTCGGTCCACGCGGGCTTCCGCGCTGCCCCTTCGGTGCCGTCGATTCCGCGCCCCCTCCGCCTCGGAGGTTCCCCTGTCAGCGACGGCCGGATTTCGCTGACAACTCTCACGGCGGCGTCCCCGCCCCGCACCGGGGAGCACGCGTCCGGGGCGGGGCGGGGGCGGAGCCGTGGCGCCCCCGGGCATGCCCGGAACGGCGCCTGCACTGACCTTTTCGGGTGCAGGGAAACGGTGTACGGCCGGCGGCGACGGGACGCCCCCGGACAGCGGCGTCCGGGCCGGCCCCTCGCCCGGATCCTCGCCCGCCCCCGGTCCATCGCCCCGGGGCCTCCCCCGCGCCCGTCCGGCCGCCGTCCACGTCGCTGTCCCGTGAACCTCCGGTGCGCGATCATGTCCCCATGACCGACCACCGCGCTCACGTCCTGGACTTCTTCACCCCGCGCGCCGCGGACTGGGACAGCCGGTTCCCGGACGACGGGCCGGCCTACGCATCCGCCGCCGGAGCCCTCGGGCTGCGGCCCGGAGACGCGGTGCTCGACGCGGGCTGCGGAACGGGCCGGGCGCTGCCCGCGTTGCGCGCCGCGGTCGGCGCGCGGGGCACGGTCATCGGCGTGGACCTCACCCCGGCCATGCTGGAGGCGGCGGCACGGGCCGGGCGCGACGAGTGCGCGACGCCCCTGCACGCCGACGTCGCCCGGCTGCCGCTGCGCGACGCGACCCTGGACGCGGTGTTGGGGGCGGGGCTGATCTCCCATCTCGCGCACCCCGCCGCGAACCTGGCGGAACTGGCGCGAGTGGTGCGTCCCGGCGGTGTACTGGCCCTGTTCCACCCCATCGGACGGGCCGCGCTGGCAGCACGCCAGGGCCGCCCGATCACCGACGACGACCTGCGGGCCGAGCCCCGGCTGGGCCCGCTGCTGGCCCGAGGTGGTTGGCGGCTGGACTCCTACCAGGACGAGGACGACCGGTTTCTCGCCCTCGCGGTACGACCATCCTGACGGCGTCGGGGCCGTGCCGACGGGCCCCGCACGGCGGCTTGCCGCCCGGGGCGCTGACCGCCGGGTCCTTACTCCGCGGGAGTCCGCGGCGTATCCCGGCGGGGCACCGGGCAGCCCCGGACGCCCGGCGTGGGGAACGTGCCGAGCGAGGCGATCTCGTAGCCGTCGGGGTACCCCTTGACCATGGGATTCCGGCGGGCGAAGTGGGCGGACCTCCTCGGCGGCAGGAGCCGTACGGCACGGGCCCGAAGCCGTAACGCGCCCCGGGTGAGCCCTCGGGCGACGGGACCGGGCCGCCGGTAGCGGAAGGCCCGCAGCAGCGAGTCGTCCAGGAGGGCCAGGCTCGCTCCGCGCACCACGGGGGCCAGCGGAGCCGGATACCAGGAGGCCATGAGCGCGAGTGTCGCGTCCGAGACCCGGCGGGCTCCTTCGTCCCAGCCGAAGTGTTCGTCCTCGTACGCGTCGAGTGTGCGCTCGAAGTCCTCGTAGGTCTGCGGCACTTCCTTGATCCCCATCCGGGCGCCGAGCACGCGGTGGTAGGCGGTGGAGGCCCGCAGCTCGTGATCGGAGAGCCGGCGCCATCCGAACTCGTCCAGCCAGCGCTTCGGTGTGACGACGAAGGTGCACAGGACGTAGCGCATGTCGTCGTTGCTGATCTCGTAGCCGCCGTGCATCTGGTTGATCCGGCGGACGGCCGTGCGGCCCTCCTCGCTCTCGAACCCGTGCTCCACGACGGCGTCCAGGAGCAACGCGGTGTCGTCGTAGCGCTTCTGCGGACGCTCCGTCAACTCACCTGTCCTGTCGAGGAGTCGGCCGATGCTGGGGACGGCATAGGTGCGGTAGAGGGCGAGTTCCAGGGCACGGGTGACATCCCAGGGGAACTCGTAGGCCACGGTGAGGCGGTAGATCTCCAGGAAGTCCCGCTCCGGATCCAGGCGCTGAATCTCCTTGAGCCGGTCGTAACGCTTCGCCACGCTGCCCCCTCGCTCGGCCGGAGCAGCCACCTTACGCGGGCGGGGCCCACGCCACAGGGCCTTCGGGCGCATCGGATCGGCCCGAACGGTCGGGGCGCACGGTCGTCCGCCGTGCCTCGCCGTCGTCGTTCAGGGCCTCGACGGCAGGGTTACCCAGTAGCTAGGGTGCGCCGACGGACCAGCGGACGACCCGACGGGCGATGAGGTGGCTGTGCGATGAAGGACGAGGAGGAGGCGGTGGCCGTCGCGGACGACGCGGTCGCCGACGACGACGCGCTGCTCGTTCTGACCGCCGTGCTGCTCACCCCCGCCCGCTACCCCAGCGTGCTGGGCGACGACTACGTGGCCGCGTGCGACGCGCTCGCGCTCGAACCGTACGAGGAGGGCTACGGCCTCGTCCTCGGTCAGGACAGTGCGGGCGCCAGGTGGACGGTGGTGGTGGAGGACGTCTCGACGGTGGCGGTGGCGATCGCCGCCTGGGACTGCGGCATGGAGTACGACCTGTCCCCCGACGACCGCTCGGTGGTGTGCGCGCTGCCGGGCTGGCCTCTGGCCGTGGCGGTCGCCGCACCGGGCGTTCCCGCGCCGCACGACCCGCAAACCGAGGAGGGCGGTCCCGCCGCACTGACGCCCCCGGACTCGCGGGGCTGGGGTCCCGCGCAACGGCGGCTCGGGGCGGACGAGATCGCGGGGCGGTGGTCCGACTGGCGGGAGCAGGTCGACGACGCGGGCTTCCGCCCGAGCGGCGCGGGCGAGGACACTCCGAGCACCGGCACCGGCATCGAGACCGGATCGGAGGGGCCCCCGGCCGTCGACGGCTCGCCCGTGCCCGGTGAGGCGGGCGGCGGGACCGCGGCCCTCCCGCGCCACCCCGGCGTGCGAAGGGCTCTGTCGGAGGCCCTCGCCTACACGCGGACTCCACCGCCGCCCGGCCGTATCCGCTCGTTCTTCGCCTCCGCCGACGCTCGTACGCTGCGCGTCGACGGGCCGGGATGGTCGATGGTGGCCCGGACCGACGACATCGCCTTCATCCTGCTGGACGAAGCACCGGGCGACATACTGCCCGTGGGCCGTGGTCCCGCCCTGCCCGGCCTGCTGAAGGCCCTGGACGAGCTGGCCGTGCGGCCTGCCTGACCGGCGAATGGCGCACGCCTTCCCCCTGAGACCCGCGCCTGGCGCACGTCACCCTGCAAAGACCCGGCCCGCGCCTGGCGCACGTCTCCCGAGGGCTCGCCCTGGTCCCGCGCCGGCGACCGGAGCCGCCGGCGCGCGGGCTCAGCGGTCGATGCCCTTCCGGTTGATCCTGCGGAGTCTGCGCCGCTGGGACGGGTCCAGCAGCAGATAGCCCGCCACCGGTACGCCGATCACCACCAGCAGCGCCCACCAGAACCCGATGAGGGGCCAGAGGATGGCTGCCGCGACAACTCCCGCGACCGCTGCCTTCGCACCGTTCGACATGGTCCATGCCTCCTTCGCGGCCGTCGCCGCTCCTGCATCCCTCAACGCTCGCGCGGACCCGCGCGTTCCCCGCCCCGCCGGTCCTCGTGGCGGACGCCCCCGGCCGTCACCGCAGCGGGTCGCCGACCTCGTGCATGTGGGCCAGGGCCTGGCGGTAGGACTCCACGAGTCCGGTCTCCGCGTACGGCATGCCGATGCTCGCGCAGTGCGCCCTGACCAGGGGTTGCGCCAGCCGTAGGTGAGGCCGGGGCATGCTCGGGAACAGGTGGTGTTCGATCTGGTAGTTCAGCCCGCCGAGGAACCAGTCGGTGAGGACGCCTCCGCGGACGTTGCGGGAGGTCAGCACCTGGCGCCGGAGGTGGCCCCAGCGTTCCCCGTCCGGGTCGGGCATCTCCATGCCCTTGTGGTTGGGGGCGAAGGCCATCCCGAGGTGGAGTCCGAACAGCGCGTGCACGACCAGGAAGAAGACGACCGCCTTCCCGACGGACAGCGTGGCCGGCAGCAGCGTCGCGTACAGCGCGAGATGCGCGGTCATCAGCAGGGCGGAGAGAGCGCGCTCCCGGGCCGGCTGGCGGCCCAGGTACCGGAACCCGTGGATCTTCAGCGCGAACCCTTCGAGCAGCAGCATCGGGAAGAACAGCCGCGCCTGGTTCCGGGTCAGCCATCGGGCGAACCCTTCGCGCTGCGCGGCCTGCTTCTGCGTCCAGACCAGCGCGTCGGCGGCGACGTCCGGGTCCTTGTCGACATGGTTGGGGTTGGCGTGGTGGCGGACGTGCTTGTCGTTCCACCACGCCTCGTTCATGCCGAGCAGCAGGTTCCCGTGGACGAGTCCGATCACCCTGCTCGTACGGCGGTCGCCGGATATCTGCGCGTGGCCGGCGTCGTGCGCCACGAACGCGGTACGGGCCCACAGGACCGCCAGCGGGAACGACAGGAGCAGGCTCCACCAGGTGTCCCCCAGGAGGACGAACCCGGTGAGCACCGCGGCCAGGGCCAGCAGATTGGCCGTGATCCCGATCGCGTACCAGCCGGGACGATGCTCCAGGAGGCCCTGGCCCCGGACGGCGCGCAGCAGCGGGGCGAAGTCGCTTCCGCCGCCCGCCGGCCCGGTGTCGGGCCTTCCTCCAGCCGGGAGCGCATCGGCCGCGGAGTCCTGGGCCGCACCGGGCTCGGACTCCCGAGCTGTTCCGGGCGCGGAGCCCCGGGGCGGGGAGGGCAGGTCGGCGGGCGGGAAGGCTTCGGACAGCCGGGGGCGGCCCGGACCGCCGTCTCCCGTGGAATCCTCAACGGCGGCTGTCGCCTGGGACATGACGTCTCCGGTTTCTGGAACACATGAGCGCTGACCTGACAGAACGTACGGATCGGAGGCCGAGGTGGGCCATGGCGCCACCACCCCGTTCGTACGGGGGCAGGCCCCCGTGCCCGGTGGTGCCGCTGAGCGCACCATGGCGGCGGGGCGGCGTCGCCGAGTGACACAGGCCACTGTGCGGAGTGACCCGGGGCGTGACGGGATGGAGTACCCTCGGCGACCCCGAGCCCACTAGTCAAATTTGAGGAATCCGGCATCGCTGTGCACAGGCACCCCGCGGCAACACCTTCCGACATCGCCGAACTCTCCCGCTGTTCCGCGATCTTCGTCCCGGCGGATCCGGCGCGTACGGGTCGGGTCGCCTTCTGGAACCCGGACGGTAGCACCCCTCCTCCCGGCCTCGGCTCCCCGTCCGAGCTCACCGTCGTCGCGGCGGACCTGCGGCCCCGTACCGTGACGGCGCTGCACCTGCCCGTACGGGACGCCCTGCCGGTGCTGACCCGGGCACGCGCCGGCGGGTCCGTCTCCCCCGCGACGGCCTTCTGGGGCGCCGCCGGACTGCTGGCCCTGCAGTTCGCCGCCCGCGGACTCCTGCTGCCTGGACTGAGCTCCACCGACCGCGACGCCTGGCGGATCGGTCCGCTCGACGCCGAGGACATCGGGCGGATCAGGGAGCTGGCGGCCTCGATGCCGCCCACCGCGCACGCCACTCCCCTAAAAGGCACGACGGCGAACGGAGAGCCGCTGCTTCCCGAACCGGAGCGACTGCTGCGCGCGTTCCTGGACGCGGTGGCGGACGTACTGCCCCGTACGCCTGCCGCCGGGATCGCCGCCGCGGGTCCCGCGTTCGCCGCCGACGAGCCCCAGCACCTGCCCGCGGCCCGCGCGTGGGCGGCCGACGTGGCCGCCGGTCACGACGCGGGCGTACGGCTCTCCCTGCGGATCGAGGTCTCGGGACTGCTACCGCAGGACGTCTCGGGGCTCGTACCGGAGGACACGGGGATCTCTCCCGGCGGCTCCGCAACCGATCCCGACGACGCTCCGCAGGCGGAAATCGCCGGCGGGATGGCGTCCGGCGCACCGTCGTTCCGTGTGGTGCCGCAGATCCACAGTGTCAACGACCCCTCGCTGGTCGCCGACGCCGCCGAGGTCTGGGCGGGCGGTTCGCGCACGGCTGCGGCGTTCGGCCCGCGAGCGCGGATGGACGCCCTGCTCGCCCTGCGCCGCGCCGCGCGCGCCTGGCCTCCGCTGGCTCCGCTGCTGTCAGCCGCGGTGCCGGACGCGGTCGAGCCGGTCGACGAGGAGATCGCCGAGTTGCTGGGTCCCGCCGGGCGGGCCCTGGCGGCGAACGGTGTGCAGGTCCATTGGCCGAAGCAACTGGCCGGGAAGCTGACCGCGCGGGCGGTGATCGGCCCGTACGCTCCGGACGGGGACGAGGACGGGGAAAGGGACGGGGGCGCGGACGGATTCGGCCGCCGGGGGCGCGCGTCCGCGGACACTCCTTCGTTCCTGTCCGCGGACGCACTGCTGGCGTTCGACTGGCGGTTCGCGCTGGGCGACCGGAGCCTGAGTCGGGACGAGCTGGACCGGCTGGCGGAATCCAGCAGGCCGATCGTGCGGCTGCGCGGTCAGTGGGTGCTCGTCGACCCGGAGGAGGCGCGCCGCGCCCGGGAGACGCGGGATCGCAAGGTCACCCCGATCGACGCGCTGAGTGCGGCGCTGACAGGTTCGACGGAGGTGGACGGCCGTCGCGTGGAGGTCGCGGCGACCGGCTGGCTGAAGCGGCTGCGCGACCGCCTCGCCGACCCCGAGTCCGCCGCGCAGCAGCCGATCGGGCAGCCCGCGGCCCTCGCGGCGACGCTGCGCGACTACCAACTGCGCGGTCTGAACTGGCTCGACACCCTGACCTCCCTGGGGCTGGGAGCCTGCCTGGCGGACGACATGGGGCTGGGCAAGACGATCACGCTCATCGCTCTCCACCTGCACCGCCAGAGCGACGGTTCAGCGGCCGGCCCGACCCTCGTCGTGTGCCCGACGTCGCTGATGGGCAACTGGCAGCGGGAGATCGAGAAGTTCGCCCCGGGCCTTCCCGTGCGCCGCTTCCACGGCGCGTCGCGTTCCCTGGACGACCTGGTGGACGGCGAGTTCGTCCTCACCA
This sequence comes from Streptomyces sp. ADI96-02, assembly GCF_003846185.1. Classification (GTDB taxonomy): domain Bacteria; phylum Actinomycetota; class Actinomycetes; order Streptomycetales; family Streptomycetaceae; genus Streptomyces. The sequence goes on along the minus strand of NZ_ML123034.1, from coordinate 6,722,478 downwards.
CGTACGGCACGATGCGGCTGGACGCGCCCCGGCTGGCCGCCGTCTCCTGGGGCATGGTGGTCACCGACGAGGCGCAGCACGTCAAGAACCCTCACTCGGCCACGGCCAAGCAGTTGCGGACCATCGGCGGACGGGCCCGCGTCGCGCTCACGGGCACCCCGGTGGAGAACAAGCTCTCGGAGCTGTGGGCGATCCTGGACTGGACGACGCCCGGCCTGCTGGGCCGGCTCGGCACGTTCCGCACCCGCTACGCCGCCGCCGTCGAGGGGGGAAACGACCCGGCGGCGGCCGAGCGGCTCGGCGCCCTGGTGCGCCCGTTCCTGCTGCGCCGCCGCAAGTCCGATCCGGGGATCGCTCCGGAGCTGCCGCCGAAGACGGAGACGGACCGGGCGGTGTCGCTGACGGCCGAACAGACCGGCCTGTACGAGGCGGTGGTCCGCGAGACGCTGGCGGAGATCTCCGCCGCCGACGGGTTCGAACGGCGAGGGCTCGTGGTGAAGCTGCTGACGGCCCTGAAGCAGATCTGCAACCACCCGGCGCAGTACCTCAAGGAGGAACGGCCACGCATCGCGGACCGGTCGGGGAAGGTCGAACTGCTGGACGAACTGCTGGACACCATTCTGGCCGAGAGGGGTTCGGTGCTGGTGTTCACCCAGTACGTGCGGATGGCCCGGCTGCTGGAGGAGCACCTGGCCGCACGCGGGGTGGGGACACAACTCCTGCACGGCGGAACGTCCGTGGCCCGGCGCGAGGAGATGGTGAACCGTTTCCAGGCGGGCGAGGCTCCGGTGTTCCTGCTGTCCCTGAAGGCGGCGGGGACCGGCCTCAACCTGACCCGTGCCGGGCATGTGGTGCACTTCGACCGGTGGTGGAACCCGGCTGTCGAGGCACAGGCGACGGACCGTGCCTACCGGATCGGGCAGACCCAGCCGGTCCAGGTCCACCGTCTAATCGCCGAGGGCACGATCGAGGACCGCATCGCCGACATGCTCGCCCGCAAGCAGGGGCTCGCCGACGCGGTGCTCGGCTCCGGCGAGGCGGCTCTGACCGAACTGACCGATGCGGAACTGGCCGACCTGGTCCGACTGCGAGGGGGCTCACGATGAGTGACGAATGCGGGATGTACGCCGACGACGGAGCGCGTTCCGCCGACGGCGAGGAGGAGACGGGTTCAAGGTCGCCATCGGCGGGAGGGGGCCCTGTCCCGGAGCGCACGTTCGCCCCGCCGGCCCCCGCGCGCGGCCGGGGCTTCGCGGAGACCTGGTGGGGCCGGGCGTGGCTGAAGGCCCTGGAGGACACGGCCCTGGACGGGGAGCAGATGAAGAGGGGCCGTCGGCTGGCCCGGGAGGGCGGCGTCGGCGCGGTCTCCGTACGGCCGGGCCGGATCACGGCGGTCGTACGCGACCGGGACGGCACGGCGTACCGCAGCGATGTCCTGCTCCAGCAGCTGGGCGACGATGCGTGGGGCCGGTTCCTGGACATGGCGGTGGACCGGGCCGGGCACATCGCGGCGCTGCTGGACCGGGAGATGCCGCCGCATCTCGTGGAGGACGCCACCGACGCGGGAGTGGATCTGCTGCCCGGCATCGGGGACCTGGAGCCGGAGTGCGCGTGCGGGGCGTGGGACCACTGCCCGCATTCGGGGGCGCTGTGCTACCAGGTGGCGCGGTTGCTGGACGCGGATCCATTCGTGCTGCTGTTGATGCGGGGGCGTGACGAGCGGCGGCTCGTGGACGAACTCCAGGTCCGCAGTGCGGCCCGCGCTCCCCGTGCCGCCGAGGTCCGGGACGGTACGGAGGCGGAGGCCGCCGCCGGCCGGGAGGCGTACGGGGTGCCGGCCGGTGAGGCGTTCGCGGCCGAGGGCATTCTGCCGCCGCTGCCGCAGCCGCCGCCGGTGCCCGCCGAACCGGGCCGGCCGCCGTCCCTGGACACCGAGGCGGGCCCGGCGGCCGGCATCGACCCCGCGGCGCTGGAGGTGCTGGCCGCCGACAGTGCGCTGCGGGCCCGCCGGATGCTCCTGGACGCGGTAGCACCGGGCCACGAACGGCAGCCGCTAGCAGTGGAGTTGACGCCGGAGCAGGATGCGGTGCGCCTGGCTGCCGACGGTCGCCCTCAGGCGTCGGTGGCGGCTCGGCTGGCTGCCGGATCGGGCCGTCGGCGTCCGGATCTGGAAGCGGCGGTACGCGCCTGGCGCTACGGCGGGACCGTCGCGCTCGCGGTGCTGGAGGAGGAGTGGGAGCCGGGCCCGGAAGCGCTGGCGCACGCCCGCGCACAGCTCGCGGCCGCCTGGGAGGAGGGCGAGCGACCGCGGCTGCGGGCCGGACAGGGGCGCTGGACGGTGGTGGACCAGGATCTCCAGCTGCGGTACGGCCGGGACGGACGCTGGTGGCCGTACCGCAAGGAGCGGGGCCGCTGGGTGCCCGCAGGACCGGCGGACGACGATCCGGCGGGGGCGCTGGCGGGGGGCTCGGCTGCCGACGGGCTCATCACGGGCGTCGATGGGGCCGGTGCCGCCGATGTGGGGGCCGCGGGGAGCTGAGGCGGGAGGCGGAGGGCACGGCCGGCAGCCCGTCGGGAGCGGGCGCGGGTGACGCGGCGCGTCACGGGGGGGGCGGACTGCGGTCGCCCGCCCCGTCAGGTTCGGGTCGAGACCGCCGCGGGCCGGAGCCGCCGTGGTGTCACCGCGGTCGTCGCTGACGCCGTCTTCGCTGCCGTCGCCGTCGTTGTGGTTGTCGCCGCCGTCGCCGCCGCCGTTGTCGTTGTCCCCGTCGGTGTCGCCGAACTCGGCTCGTGGCCCGTCGTCGTCGCCGTACGCCCGAGGCCCGCACAAGGGAAACAGCGAACACGTGCGCGACGTTCGAGGCAACCGACGGGCCTGTTCGCCACGTCTTCCACGGCGGACCACGCCGCCTCTCGTGGCTCGCCGCCCTACCCACCCCGCCCGTACCGACTGCACCGCACGCCCGCACGGCACCGCAGCGGTTCCCGCCCGTCCCCAGGAGCTCCACGCGCCGCAGATCGTTCCTCCAGGGCGCCGCCGTCACAGCCGCCTCGGCCGCGCTGCTGCCGTCGTCCGTCCGGGCGCCGGCGACACCGCCCGGGGCCAGGGACTACGCGGGCGCCCTCTGGGCACCGGCAGACACGGCCAACTACACCGTGACGAAGGGCGTTCGCGCACGCAGGGTCGACCGGATCGTCATCCACGTGGCGCAGCAGATGTTCACCCCCACGATCGCCATCTTCCGCAACCCCGCGTCGCGGGTGTCCGCCCACTACGTGGTGCGTTCCGGCGACGGCCATGTCGCCCAGTGCGTCCGCGAGCGGGACATAGCCTGGCACGCGGGCGCCTGGGACTACAACGTCCGGAGTATCGGCATCGAGCACGAGGGCTGGGTCGACCGGCCGGAGTACTTCACGGACGCCTTGTACCTGCGTTCCGCGCGACTCACCTCGGACATCTGCGACCGTCACGGGCTGCCCAAGGACCGGGAGCACATCATCGGCCACCACGAGGTGCCGGGCAGCGACCACACCGACCCCGGAGACCTCTGGGACTGGGAGCGCTACCTCCGGCTCGTCGGCACCGCCTGAGCGAGCACGGCGCACCGCCCGCCGCTCGCACAGGGATTCCCCGCCCGCCGAGGTTGCCGCGGGGCCCGGCGGCGACCAGGATGGCAGGGGACGGCTGCCGCCTCGGACAGGAGGGCGAGTTGACGGACCCCTGGGTGGCCCTGACCTCCGGCGCGGATCCCGGCGAACGGCTGGGCGTGCTGCGCCGCGCCCACGAGGTGTTCACCTCGGCGGGCCGACTGGAGCGGCCGGTCCGATCCGTGGTCGGCGAGTCGTGGCGGCGCTCGGCGCGCGCTCGGGTGAGCCCGGACGGAGCGGCCCACGTGGAGTTGCACGCGGACGAGTTGGGCCCGTACCGCGACGCCCACCCGTTGGCCCCGGCGATGCCCGTCATCCGTGAGCTGATGAGCGCGTACGCGACCGACGGCGAGCACCTGCTGGCCGTCTGCGACGCCCACGGCAGGCTGTTGTGGGTCGAGGGCCATCCCGCAGCCCGGCGGCGGGCGGAGCTGATGACCTTCGTGGAGGGCGCACGCTGGGCGGAGACCGTGGCGGGAACCAACGCCCCGGGAACGGCGATCGCGGTGGACAGGCCGGTGCAGGTCTTCGCCGCGGAACACTTCCTGCGCCCGGTGCAGCAGTGGACGTGCGCCGCCGCGCCGCTGCACGACCCGCGGACGGGCCGGGTGCTGGGAGCCGTGGACATCACGGGTGGTGACCGGCTGGCGCACCCGCACAGTCTGGCGTTCGTCCAGGCGGTGGCGCGCGCCGCCGAGTCGCAGCTCGCCCTCCGGGAGCCGCGCTCGGACGGCGACGCGGTGGTGCTGAGCGCTCTGGGCCGGGACGAGGCCCTGCTCGTCGCAGGCGGCCGCACGGTCCTGCTCAGCCGGCGGCACAGCGAGATCCTCGTCGCCCTGGCCCGCCACCCGGACGGACTGACCGGCGACGAACTGCTGATCGCTCTGTACGAGAACGAGTCGGTGACCCCGGTGACCCTGCGGGCCGAGCTCTCCCGGCTCCGACGGTTGCTGGGCCCGGATCTGCTGCGCTCACGCCCGTACCGCCTCGCCGTTCCGGTGGACGCCGATTTCGACACGGTGGCGCGCCGGCTGGGCTCGGGCGCGGTGGCGGCGGCGCTGGAGGCGTACGCGGGTCCGCTGCTGCCGGGATCGCAGGCTCCGTCCGTCGTACGGCTGCGACGTCGCATCGCGGATCAGCTGCGGGCGGCGGTCATCGCGCGGCGCGATCCGGGGCTGCTGGCCGACTGGGCGTACAGCCCGTGGGGCGAGGAGGACCTGCCGGTGTGGCGGGCGCTGGCGGACGCCGTGCCGCCGGAGCGGCGGGCGTCGGTACGGGCCAGGATCACCGGCCTCGACGCGGAACAGGGAGTCTGAGGGCCGGCCCAGGACCGCCGCCTTTCTTCGCCCGACACGCGCGGACCGCAGCGGACGGCAAGCGCCTCTCCCACGCTCCTCGCACGGTCGCGGTCCCGTCCCCTCCTTCTCTGCAACGGCATTGCAACGTCCGTCCGCCTACCATCCCGGCCAAGGGCCGTCCAACGGCGGGCGGCACCGGATCCGGGAGGCCACAGAGATGACCCGTTACGCTGCGCCGGGGACCGATGGCGCGATCGTCACCTACGCGTCGCGGTACGACCACTGGATCGGCGGGGAGTACGTTCCGCCGACACGGGGGCAGTACTTCGAGAACCCGAGCCCGGTGAACGGCCGGCCGTTCACCGAGATCGCGCGGGGAACCGCAGAGGACATCGAGCTGGCCCTGGACGCGGCGCACGCCGCCGCTCCCGCGTGGGGGGCCGCGTCGGCCGGGGACCGCGCCGCCGTGCTGAACAAGATCGCGGACCGGATGGAGGCGCACCTGGAGGAGCTGGCGGTCGCCGAAAGCTGGGAGAACGGCAAGCCGGTACGCGAGACGCTGGCCGCCGACATTCCCCTCGCCATCGATCACTTCCGCTACTTCGCCGGAGCGCTGCGGGCACAGGAGGGCTCCCTCAGCGAGCTCGACGACGACACCGTCGCGTACCACTTCCACGAGCCGCTGGGCGTCGTCGGCCAGATCATCCCGTGGAACTTCCCCATCCTGATGGCCACCTGGAAGCTCGCCCCCGCGCTGGCGGCGGGCAACGCGGTGGTCCTGAAGCCGGCCGAGCAGACACCGGCGTCGATCCACCTGTGGATGGGTCTGGTGGCCGACCTACTGCCGCCGGGAGTGGTCAACATCGTCAACGGCTTCGGCGCGGAAGCCGGCAAGCCGCTCGCCTCCAGCCCGCGCGTGGCGAAGATCGCGTTCACCGGGGAGACCACGACGGGGCGGCTGATCATGCAGTACGCCTCCGAGAACATCAAACCGGTGACGCTGGAGCTGGGCGGCAAGTCGCCGAACATCTTCTTCGACGACGTCTCGCGCTCCGAGGACGACTTCCTCGACAAGGCGCTCGAAGGGTTCACCATGTTCGCCCTCAACCAGGGCGAGGTGTGCACGTGCCCGTCCCGTGCGCTCATCCAGCGCGGGCACTACGGGGCGTTCCTGGAGGCGGGTATCGCCCGCACCGAGAAGATCGTGGCGGGCAACCCGCTGGACACCGAAACGATGATCGGCGCCCAGGCGTCCAACGACCAGCTCCAGAAGATCCTTTCGTACCTGGACATCGGTCAGCAGGAGGGTGCGAAGATCCTGACGGGCGGTCAGCGCATCGAGCACGGAGGCGAGTTGGAGGGCGGTTACTACGTCCAGCCGACGATCTTCGAGGGAGACAACCGCATGCGGGTCTTCCAGGAGGAGATCTTCGGCCCGGTCGTGGCGGTGACGTCCTTCACGGACTTCGACGACGCCATCACCACGGCGAACGACACGCTGTACGGGCTCGGGGCCGGCGTCTGGACGCGTGACCTCAACACGGCCTACCGGGCGGGCCGCGCCATCAAGGCGGGCCGGGTCTGGACGAACTGCTACCACGCCTACCCGGCACACGCCGCGTTCGGCGGGTACAAGCAGTCGGGCATCGGCAGGGAGAACCACAAGATGATGCTGGAGCACTACCAGCAGACGAAGAACCTCCTGGTGTCGTACTCGCCGAAGAAGCTGGGCTTCTTCTAGACACAGCAGATGGGCGCCTGACCAGGGGATTTCCCTGGCAGGCGCCCTTCGTTGCGCACATTGGACCCGTGGGTCGAACTACGAGGCTACTCCCGATATCTCCCACCGCTGTCCCACCTCTGACCAGCCGTTCCGGGGCATTTCCGGGCCAAGGTCCGACCCGGGCGCCCTACGCACCGCTCTCCAGCTCGTCCCACCGCCGCATCGACTCCTCTATCAACGCGTTGGCGTGGTTGCGCGCCTGGGCCAGGAACTTGGCGTAGTAGCGGAAGAGGACCTGGATGCTCTGCCCCGCTCTGCGCGCACACTCCGTAGGGTCGACGCCGGAGGCGAGCCAGAACGAGATTCCCGCGTGGCGCAGGTCGTAGGGGCGCTTCGCCAGCGCAAGAGCGTGCTCGTCGAGGGTGAGTGCGGCCTCACACGCCCGCCCCCATGTGATGCCGTATGCCGCGGCCTCGATGTAGTTTCCCGCCGCGTTGCGAAACAGACGTCCGTCAGGCGCGACACCGAAGCGTTCTATACGCTCGCGCAGCATGCGGACAAGTACGGGCGGGATGGGCACCGGACGCGTGGCTTTGGCGGCCCGTCGCTTCAGTGAGTGGATCTCGTTTCCCAGTCCATCCGTCAATTGACACAGATCCATTTTGGAAGTTTGCGAGATTAAAGTAATGCCCGACCCGCCCGCCGCGATCGAGGAAATTTCCAACCCGTGATACGACGCCTACCGAACCCTTTTGCGAGTTCCGCATCTGCCCAACCCACCCATGAAAAACCGCGCAAAGGATCAGGGTCTCAGGGAAATTCCCTATAGCGAGGTCGTCTTCTTCAGTGCGGTCCGGATCCTGATCAGCCGTCCTCACTTCTACGGGGCCGGGGCAGAAGGCGAGGTGGGCGTTCGGCGCACGGCTGCGTGTACGCGTGCCGGACGGCCGGGCGGCCGGCTGGAGGAGGGCGGTACGGCGCAGGGCGGCCAGGGCGCGGTAGCGCAGCCGGCGCAGCGAGCGTGCGGTCATCAGCTCGTCCAGTCGGGCTGGTCGGACATTTCCAGGACGTCGGGTGGCTGGTCGGTCCGGGCGGCGCTGATGCGGGTGACGTGTCCGGTGGGCTCCAAGCCCATGGTGGCCAGCTCTTCGTCGTCGTGGAGGGCGCACAGCAGGGCGGCGGCGGCCGGGAGGCTGAGCGGGGTGAGGGGGCCGTGTCCGAGGAGGGCGGCGGTGTCGGGGTCGGTGAGGGCCGCTTGGCGGGCGTGGGCGAGAACTTGGCGGGGTTCGGTGACGGTGATCTCGTCGACGGTTATGCGCTGGACGCGGAGGTCGAGGGGGCGGTCGGGAGCCGGCTCCGGGGTGGCGGGGGCAGGGGCGCGCAGCAGGCTCGGGTGGGTCGGGTGAGTGGTCATGACGTCGGCTCCAGGGTGCGGGCGGCCGGGATCGCGGCGCGCGGTTCGGCTCGGGTGGCGGGGGTGAGGACGGCCCGGGCTCGGGATTGGTAGGGGTAGGGGGCGCGGCGCTGGCCGTGGCGAGCGGCGAGGTGGTCGACGAGGACCAGGCCGCGGCCGTGCTCGTCGCCGTCCTGGTCGTCGTGTTCGTCGTGGCGGGCGGGGCCGCCGTCGTCGACCTGGACGTGGTAGCGGTCGGCCGTGTCGCGGGAGAGGTGGGCGCGGATGGGTCCGGTGGCGTTGGTGACCAGCTCGCACATCACCAGCAGGACGTCGTCCTTCTCCTCGCCGGTGGCTTCCCAGCCGGTGAGCGCGGCGGCGGCCCAGTGGCATGCCCAGGGGCAGGCGCTGGTGCGGCGGGTGGGCCCGGCCGCGACTGGTACAACGCGACCGCGTCCGTCTTGAACTCGGCGCGAGTGCTTCATCCCCACGGGGACTCCGTTCGGAGACCGCCGTCAGTGGCGGTGGGCGGGTCGGGGGGCGGGGCCGTGGGCAGGAGGGTCAGATCGGGACGGTCGAACCGGTGGCTGGGCTGGCGGCCCGTGTGAGGAGGGCCGGGGTCGCGGAGATGTCGGAGGCAGTGGTTGTGCGCTGCGCACTGTGTGGTGCGGTGCGTGCGTTTCCTGGACGGCGGCCGGGGGGAATCTGTGGTTTTTCCATATGTTCGTGCTGTTTTTTTTTGGGTTTCTCTGGGGGTGAATCATTGTCTTCACCACTGTCTGTGAGGCTGTGTGATGTCTGTACGTGGTCGTGTCGCTGGTGTTTCCGCTGGTCGCCGTGTTGTGGCGTCGTGTGTGTCGGTGGCGGTGGGGCTGTCGTTGCCGTGGGTGGCGGGGGTGGGTTTCGCTTCTGCGGCCCCGTCGAGCGCTGCGGGTGTGTCGGCTTCGTCGGGTGGTTCGGGTGGGGGTTCGTTGGCGGCGGCGATGGGGTCGTTGGGCGGCGCGGTGGACGAGCGGAGGGGCGAGGCCCGGTTCGGGCCGATGCTGGGCGGGGTGTCGGGGCCGGCGGGTTCGGGGCTGGAGGTGAAGGCCCAGTTCTCGCAGGGGCTGTCGGCCGCGGGGGTGGACCGGTTCGGGCTGGGCTCGGGAATGTCCCTGGGCCTTTCGTTCATGGACATGGACCGGGGTGTGCTGGTGCTCTCGTCGGCTGAGCACCGTGTGGATGCCTCCGCGGAGTCGGGGCTGAAGGACTACAGGCTGAAGGACGTGAAGCTGACCCGTGGTGCCGGTGACGCTCCGGTAGCTCACGCGTACACGCTGGAGTCGTTCAAGGACGGGTCGAAGCAGTACTTCGACCAGGCGGGCGACCTGGTGGCCGTGCAGGACCGGTTCGGTCATGTCACGAAGCTGACGTGGAAGAACGTGAACAACATGCACCGGTTGGATTCGGTGACCGGAGGCTGGGGTTCGAAGCTCTCGGTGCGCTACGAGGGTTCCAAGGTGGTCTTCGCTTCGCCGAAGCGGTGGGGTCAGGCGAAGGCCCCGGAGACGGTGGTCGAGCTGGCGCAGGGCCGGGTGAGGTCGGTGACCGCACCCTCCGGTGACAGGACCGCTGTGGAGTGGACCGTCGAGGGGGCCGGGGCCGTGGTGGTCCCGAAGGCGGTCGTCTCGCCGGCCGGAGCACGAACCGAGTTCGAGTACACGGAGCTGGAGGAGCGTTCCGGGGGTGTGGTGGCGGTGTCGGAGGTGGCGGTGAAGGACGCCGCCGGGAAGACCATTGTGGATCCGGTGACGGTCAGTCTGGATCCGGACGGGGCGAACGGCGGCCGGAACTACACCGGCTGCCCGCAGTACTGCCAGGACGGCACCGACCGGCTGGAGAACTCCGGCGACGGCTCGTTCACCTACCGGGTACGCCTCTCCCAGCAGAACGGCCAGGAAGTGGAACGCACCTACAACGCCCTGCACCTGCAGAAGCGCGAAGTGAACCGGGTCAGGATCGGATCACAGACCAAGGAGACATCTCGCACCGAGATGTCCTACCCGGGTGAGAGGGCGGACGGTTCCCCGCCGAGGGTGAAGGACGCCCCGGGGGACTACCAGATGCCCTCCCGGGTGAAAGTGAGCACGGTCGACCCGTCGGACCCGTCCCGGACGAAGGACACCGAGGTGTCCACGGGGTTCGACGTGATGGGCCGGCAGACCTCGCAGGTCCAGGACGGGGTGGAGACGACGACCGAGTACGGGGCGAACTCGATCCCGGTGCGCACCGAGACGAAGGACACCGAGACCGGGGCCAGGCAGGTCGTGGAGAACACCTTGACCGGGGACGGGAAGGCGATCGCGAAGACGGTCACGAAGGCCGCGAAGAACGCTGACGGTGAGCTGGGGACCGTCTCGACCGAGGAGTTCGAGTACCACACCGGTGAACTGGCCGGCGAGGTCGCGAAGACCACCGCCCGGGGTGATGCGTCGGCGAAGGGCGGGGACCCGGGCACGGCGGTCACCTCCACGGACAGCACGGTCGACCGGGACGCGGAGGGCGTGGGGCGTCGGACGAACAAGGTGACGGGTGCGGACGGGGTGGAGACCGTGACGGTGTCCGACCTGGCCAGCGGCAGCACCCTGTCGGAGCGGACCGGCGACCTCGATGAGACCGTCACCGGGTACGACGCGGCGGATCGTCCGGTGAAGTCGACGAGTCCTGATGGGACGGTCACCACCACCTCTTACCAGACCTTTCGGGGCACGGACAGCGCTGCGGGCGGGTCGTCGGTGACGGGCCGCCGGGAGGCGGACGGCTACTCCACCCGCACGGTCAGCGACGAGTTGGGCCGGGAGGTCCGTACGGAGTCGAACTACCGGCCCTCCGGGAACGACGGCCGGGGCGGGATGCTGCCCGACGGACAGTGGCGCCAGGTGTACGGAGCGGAGTTCAACACCTCCGGCCAGCAGGTCAGGACCATCGACGCGGGCGGCCGGGAGACCACGATCGGCTACGACGCGTGGGGCCGTCCCGCGAAGTCCACCACCCCCGATGGCACGGTCACCCTCAATACCCACGACGACGTCGAGGGCACCACCACCGGGCAGACCCTGCCTGCGGGAGCCGACAGACCCGCCGCCACGATCGTGGAGAAGAAG
>NZ_ML123034.1:6710608-6711248 GCF_003846185.1 Streptomyces sp. ADI96-02 | reverse complement strand
AGACCGACACCCTGACCCCGAAGCAGCCCGGCACTGCCGAAGGCACGCAGGCGAAATACACCCTGGACGCGTTCGGGAACAAGACGCACAAGACGCTCACCAAGGGTGACGAATCCGTCGAGGGTTGGAAGACGAAGCTCGACGCCGCCGGCCGGACGGCGCAGGTCTCGCTGCCGGGTGGTGGCGGGACGTCGACCACGGCCTACAACAAGGTGAACGGGCTGGTCGAGTCGGTAACATTGGCGGACGGTTCGGTGGCGCACCAGCGCACCGGCCGGGCCGGGCGGACGGTCGAGGCGTGGACCTCGCCGAAGGACGACCCGGGTGCGAAGGTTCAGCACGTCCGTACGTCGTACGACCCGGTCACGGGTGGTGTGTCCGCGCGGTGGGTCGACGGTGACGAGGCCGCATCGAAGATCACCTATGCGTCGAACCCGGACGGCTCGGCTCGCGAGCGGATCGACCCGGGTGGGAAGAAGACCGCGTACACGTACACGGATGACGAGCAGGTCGCTTCGGTGACCGACCACACCGGTGCCGTCACCCGCTACACGTACGACGCGAAGTCCGGCCGGATGATCCAGGCCGTGCAGTCACGCGGTGAGAAGGAACTCGCCAAGGTTTCTTACCGTCATGACGC
>NZ_ML123034.1:6547798-6709069 GCF_003846185.1 Streptomyces sp. ADI96-02 | reverse complement strand
ACCGCCGCCGCCACCGACCAGATCTGGGCGCATGCCACCGGCGAAGGATTCCTCCCCGACGACGTCCGCACCGGATTCGACATCGCCGCCCTCGCCGGAGGCATCACCGGAGCCGGCGTCGCCGGAGGAATCGCCGGCAGGAAAATATCTGAAATAGCAAAGAAGACGACTGAAAGAGCCCGGAAAATGCGAAAAATTCAGGAAAAGATAAATTTCGACGAATACCATAAAAACAGGGCGCTGGCCGCAGCGAAAAAGGAACACTACACGAAGGTGCCTGTCGGGAATTTTCTGCGTGGGGAGGGGGTCGACGACTCTGTAGTTATTGAATATCGAATGAAATCTCGGAAATACGATGCATTCTCAAAACAGGACCGATCTATGCATTATGTTACCGAACTGAGGGGGCACAATAATAGATACTTTGCGGTAGGAGGAGATATCAAAATGATAAACGGAGAGGCCAGGAGGGTGCCGTGGCAGCAGGCACGGATGTTCCAATTCCCCGAGCGCGAATTCGTGATCATGAAGCGCTTCGACTCTCCGGCGCGGGTGATCAGCAGTAGGTATGACGAGGCGGGCTGGACGACGAACCCTGATTCGCTGCTCGACGCTTATATGAACCAGGGTGAATTCTACTACAGCGTCAGCGACTTCTACTCCTGGAACTGAATGGTCGCTTCTCACCCGTTTCGGCGCGCCTTTTCCGAACAGCGAGCCTCTTTCATCCTGTGCTGGAGGGTGAAATGAGCTGGCCAGAGGGGTTCTACCTTCTTGATCGGGTTGATCGAGCCATTCATAGGGTTGGGTCACCCAGGCACACTGGGTGTGGCTTGCCCGGTCGGGCTGGTCGGACAGTTTCAGGACGACAGGGGTTGGGCGTTCGGGCGACGCTGATGCGGTCCGTCGCCCGGATCCCCTGAACCTGTCCGCAACTGACGCGCCGCGCACCCCCTTTCCGAGGTGCGCGGCGCGCACGGCCCCCGGAGGCTTCGACCATAAGAGCTCGTAACACGATCATGAGTGGGCCTTCTTGAGGCGTCGGTAGCAGATGAGGCTGCAGGCGAGGGAGACGAAGGCGTCGTGGAGTTCGGTGCGGCCTGCCGCGCCGCCTCTGTGGGGAAACCCGCTCCTTTCGAGGGGCACAAGGAGATCTCGGAACTTGTCCTGACCGCACGGTCCAGCGCAGCGGAGCGCCCGGCACGCTTCCAGAAGAATTCGGCAGGTCGGGCCCATGGCGCAATTCGCAGCATCTGCTGAACAGATCGGGACGCGTCAATTCCCATGGGTCGCGCGTTCGGGCAGCAGCCAGGGAACCTCGGCCCATACAGGCCCTCTCGCTCTCCGCCCGGCAACAGATCCCATTACCGTCCTGAAGACGATCATCGGCGAGCCGCTCAATGGGGCGGGGCCAGGCTCATCGCCAGCTCGTCGACGAGCGTGGCGAGCCGATCCAGTTGGTGCCCCCGGTCGGGCGGTACCCACAAGGGGCTGTTGGACCTCGGCGCCGAGTACGCCGCCATCAGGGTCGTTCGTACGGTGGCGCGCTCCACCTTGACACCCTCAACCACGACCGCTCCACGACGTGTGGGGCGAAGGCGGACGGGATGGAAGCAGGTGAGAGTGGTGGGTGGAGGACCATGGGCCAGCTGGGCCCGCCTTGGGCCGCCCGGTCGTCCCCGAGGTGGACAGCACCAGCGCGGCCCGTCCTGATCCGCCCGTACCGCCCCGGTCCGCGCGTCCGGGGGTGTGCCCGTGCCTGCCGGCCGGTACGGGTGCAGGAAGAGCCGGGAGAAGTCCAGCACCGAGGTGGCGGCAGCGTCACCGACGACCACCCGGTGGAACGGTGCGGGAAGCTCTGGGGGCGACCTGCGCCAGGACCTCGACGTGCGGATACCCCTCCCACTTCTGCGGCACCGCACACGCCTGACCACCGGTGACCGTGAAGGCATGCCCCCCTCATCGACGAAGCAGGCTCCTAATCCCTGACCTTCAGGAAGCGCATCCGGGTTGCGCCATTGCTGTCGGTGCCACCGGCCTCGGCGTCGGAGATCTTGCCGCCGGTGAGGACGAACATCAGGTGCAGGCGGACCGTCCGTGGGCCGGAGGCGACCGTGTACTCGCTCATGATGTGTGTGGTTCCACCATGCTGCTCCTGCCTCGCCGCGTTGATCGCCGCGATCTGGGTGAAGCTGGTCAGGAGGGTGTCCGTGGTCTCGTCCCGGAGCCAGCCGATGATGTAGCCGCTGCCGCCGGTGGCGGAACCGAGCGCGTACCGTACGTCGCTGTCGATGTGGTAGACGCCGGCTTCCGGGAGCACGATGTCGGACTCGGGGATCGGCACGTCGGTACCGACCCGGGCAAGGAGGTTGGCGTGCTGCCGCTCGGTGTTGAGGAAGGCGCTCACCGGCGTGAGGCGGGCGCCGATCTCCCACCGTTCGGGGCAGCCGGGCGTCCCGGTGACGTCGATGTCCACCGACCGTTGGTTACTGGTGTTGCCTCCAGGAGCGATACCCGTGACGTCGATCCGCGGCACGAGCAGACCACCGGTCGTGTGCCGTGCGGCATTGCACGGGGACGGGTCCAGAACAGGAGTGTCGGGCGCGTACAGACACCCGTCGCTGCCGCGGGTGATGGCGTTGCTCCGGTCGGTGGAGATGCACGGAGGACGGGCGGTGGTGCAACCGTCCTGGCAGGAGGAGATCGGGATGACCGGCGGGGTGGGGGCGTAGGGGCGGGACGAGCCGTCGAGGGTGTCGGTCGTGCAGGTGACCGCGCCGTCGCAGTCGCGGCAGGTCGTACGCAGGAACGGCCTGCCACAACCTGGGGCGGACGCCTGGACGGTGAGGGCGAAACTGTCGACGGTCCACTGTTTGGGGCCGACTTGGCAGGCGTCGTCGTTGCCTGTCTCCAGGTTGAGCTCGACAACGATCTTTCCGGCGAGGACGTCCGCGAGGGGCACGGTGGTCGGCGGGATGACGCCGCCGTCGTCACCGCCCGCCGACAGATCGGGCGGGCCCAGGAGATCGGTGCGGATCGGGATCGTGCCGTTCCACAGGGCGAAGCGTCCGTAGAGCCGGCACGCCGCGGCCGGACCTTCGTTGTGCACATGCACTGAGGCGCTGATCGTGACGCTGGTGGGGTCGCCGCGCAGTGACGCGGGGTCGATGTGCACGACGCCGGCGAGCCAGGTGTGCTGCCCGTTGTGCGTCCCGTCGTCGGCCGGGAACGTGCCCGTGCCGCTGTTCAGGATGGTCTGTGCCACGACAGGGTCCAGTGCGGCGTGGGTGTTGGCGATGGTGTAGTACGGCGTCGGGTCGGTGCTGGCCACGGTCGCTGCGACTCGGTACGGCGCGGAGTCACGCAGCGGAGTCGTCTCGCAACGCTCGCACCGCTTGGAACCGGCACAGGTAACGGGTGGGCAGGCCGGCTTGGCGGGCTGACAGTCGCCGATAGCCATCGGGGACTGCTCGCAGCCGCATCCACTCATGCGTCAACTCCACTTTTTCGTAGGGGTTTTGGCAGCGGCGGCCGGCTCCCCCTGCCCGGTAACGCCAGTTCGAGCCCGCAGGGGGCTCGTCGCCGAAACGGATAGAAGCGAAAGGCAGGCGCGTTGAGTGATACCGGTGAGCCCGAAGGCGGCAGATCGATCAGGGGGTGGAAGAAGACCGTGCGTCGGCTGACCGCCGGGGTGTGGCTGACATGACGTCGATCGTCATCCAGCTACGTGGTCCCACAGCCGGTCATGTCCTTGGAGTGGGCAACAGAAGCGGCCGTATCGGCCTCACTTCGGAGTTCTGCTGCCGGTACAGGGCGGGCCACGCCGGGCGTCCAGTATAGAAATGGCTGAGGCCCGGTATCACCTTCAGCGTTACCGTTCTTAATGTACTGTCCCGTGATCCGCCGAGCATTACCCCGTTAGGGTGACTGACTTCACCGGTCAAGGCGGCAGAGCGCCCGAATTTCCGCTGGCGGCGAGCGGGGGCAGCGGGCCGACCTGGCCCCGCTGCCCCCGGACCTCCATGCCGATACCGAAAGAAGCGACCCGAACTCCGCAAGCCGGCCTTGTCACAGATGCGTCCCCGCCGGTCCGGGCGACGTGGTCAAAACCGAGCGGGACGGACCGCTGCGTGAGGTGCCAGGAGGCGGCGGCGCTATGTCCGGTGCCGGCGGCATCCCGCCACCGGAAGAGGGCGGCGTTCTCGGCGTCGGTGAGTGAGTCGGAGTACGCAGGCCAGGGCCACGCGGCCGCAGCGTCGCGTTCCTGCGGGGTGAAGGGTTCGTGCGGCCGAAGGCCGGCGTCGCGCCGGGTCGCGGAGGAAGACGCTCATTGATCCAGGTGCCGCGGACCCAGGTGCGGTGCCTGATGAACGTGACGTCCTCGATGGCGTCGGGCCCGTAGACCGGGCCGGAGGGGCGGCCGTGCTCGTCGAGCAAGGGTCGTCCGTCGGCGTCGAGGAGGTGTCGGCGAGTGTTGAGTGTGTTGCGGGTGTTGCGGGTGAAGAACGCGCGCCGATGGTCCCGGTACACGAGCCGTGGTGGGTGCCAGCTCCAGCAGGTCGTGGTCCCGGTCATCGGCCAGCCGCAGGACTCCGTTCAACTGCCCGTCGGCGGACTCCAGGTCTTCTCCGGAGCAAGAAGCCGTGTCACCCCGACCCGATGCAGCAGCCGCCGCAGGATGCCCTCGTTGCTACGGCCCTCCGACTCCCTGGCTTCCTCAAGACGATGCACCTCGGCAACGTCCGCACGGCGCTCCTCGGCTCGCATCACGCACCAACGTGCCGTGTAGCACCAACGTGCCGTGTACCGGCACCGGAGCGACGGCGGGCGGTGTGAGGCAGGCTGCAATGCGGCGCGACGGGAGAATAGAGCTCACGGACGGCATCATCACTGAGCGGTGGGACCTTCCAGAAAAAACATGTGGTCCTTCACCCGTTCGAGGGGCACCGCTCCGGCCAGGGGCCTCCACATCACGCCAGACTGTGGCGCACCGGCTCCTACACCGGCCGAAGCGCCCCGCACAGCCCGTAGGATCACATACTGTGACACCGAACGCACAGGGAGTCTCGGCCGTCGTAGCTCTCGCGGTACCCCTGATCCTCATCCCCACGTTTCCCTCGGTCGTCGCGGACCAACTGAGCCGCGGTGCGGTGGCCGTGGCCCCGGCACCCTGCATCAGCGGCGAGCGCGAGCGCCGCGGTGAATCCGCCGTCGACGACGCAGAGATCCGCTGGACGGACGGAACCCGCTACGACGGGCCCCGCGAACACGCCCTCAAGGCATGGCAGTTCTCCGGAGCGAAGATCAAGCTGCGCCCCGACTCCGCCACCACCGTCAACGACCTTGAGTTCCGTGACTACGGGGGCGGCACCGGTGGCCGGGCGGCGGTGGCCCAGTACGTTCGCGACTCCGGCGTCGGCGCCACCGACTACGTCCGGTTCAACCGGGACAAGATGAGCGGTCGCGGCCGCGCCTTCATGAACTCGGCCGCCGCTCACGAGGTGGGTCACGCGCTCGGCCTGTGCCACAAGTCCGGCCGGGTCCTGTCGCTGATGTGGACGGACATCGCGTCACCGCCCATCACCTCCCCCCAGGCCGTCGACAAGGCCAACTACTCGAAGCTCTGGAGATAGTCATGCGCAAGCGGGCCTGGATCACCGCCGCGGCCGCCGGCCTCGTCCTCACGGCCACCACCGGCGCCTACCTCCTGACGAACGACGGCGACGTCACCGTCTCCTCGGTGTGCGCCCCGCCTGCCGGCACACCCGAGTACGTCGCCGCCTATGCCCCCACCGTCGTCATCGGCACCGTCACGGGCCCCACCCGCTACATCCCCGACGCCGACGACCCCAGCACCGGGGTGCAAGTCGCCACCCTCACCGTGGAGAAGACCCTCAAGGGCAGCTCCCAGAGCGACATGGACCTCTCTCAGGCCGTCTCCCGCACCGCCCAGGGCACCTACACCACCGCCGAACCTCTCTACCAGCCTCTGGTCACCGGGCAGCGCTACGCCGTCGCCGTGCTGGACCGGACCGAGAGCAGCGGACGGTGGGTCTGGGGCGCAGAACGCACCCCGGACGGCCAAACTGACGACCGGTGGGCGGCCGCCGTAGCCGCGAAGGCGGTCCTGCCGACCGCCGCCTGCGACGACACCCTCACCCTCACCTCCACTCCCGCGCCGTAGCAGGCGCGGCGTAAAAGCAGCAGGGTGGTGGGGCGCGCCTGGAGCCCTGTGCCGTCGCCTGCTCGGCGACTTAACGCCGAAGCCTCCGGCTCCGCGCGTCCCTGGAAGCGCTCGCCCTGTGGCGACAGTGGGGTGGAGCGGCCCCGGAGCGAGGGCGCAGCGCGCGGCCTCATAGGCTGCTCGGCACAGAGGGAGCATGCCGCATCGGGCGGATGTCCTGTGCGAATGTGAGGCAACGACCATGAGGCGTCGAGTTCCGAGTGTGGCGATGGCGTGCGTCGCCGCGGCATTGAGCAGCGGTTGTGCGCAGCAGACTTCGGAGAGCGAAGCCCAGGCCGCCGGGAATGGCTCGGCAGCCGCTGCCTCACCGTACGCCAACTACACGCAGGCGGTTCGGGCCGCCGTCCAGAAGACCCGTGAGACCAGCGCCCGTACGGTGATGAAGACCGAGATGGGGACCACCCCGGGCGAACCCACACACACGATCACGGCCAAGGGCGCCCACGACTTCGCGCGGAATTCGGGGACCGTCAACTCGAAGGTGGAGGACGTCGCCGAGTTCGATCTGGTCCTCACCCCCGAGCGGATCTACGTCCGTGGTACCGCCGGCACGGAAACGGTGCCCTGGTCCTATACCGGTCGCGCCGATGCCAAGGTCCAGCATGCTCTCCGAGCACCCGGGAACGACCCCGCCCACCTTCTTCGGCAGGCATCCATGAGCTCCGAGTACGACCGGTTCGGCACGGAGACAGTGGCGGGTACCGCGACGACCCGCTACCACGCTCCGCTCAGCCATAAGGCGCTCGTCCTCAACATGTCGAAGGAGATGCTGGGGAAGTCGGAGCAACTCCGCGACATGCTGGGCGGCGAGATTCCCGCGACCGCCGATGTGTGGGTCGACAAGCAGCAGCGGGCCGTGCAGATACGCCTGTCCATGAACATCCCGGGCGCGGTGTCCTCGACCACCACCCTCACGCTCACCGACCTCGGACGAGCGGTCAAGGTCACGGTTCCGACCGCCGAGGGCGCCCTCGATTCGGACGCTCCGCTCGCCGGATAAGCCTCCCCCTCACGGAACCTGCGCGCGTGGCAGCCGACCCCCTCTCCATGGGACGTAGTTCGCGGTTCGCCAGGTGGTGGGCGGCAGAGCACCCCGGGCGCCTTCGACCGCACTTCACCTCGGCGCGCGATCGGCGCCCGGGTTGAGGAGGCGCCTGCTCAAGGCCCGGTTGATCCGGGGGTCTCGGCCGCTGGCATAAGGCCGAATCCGGACGTACCCGGCCGCCACCAACACCCCGGTGCTGCAGGATCTCCTGATCCACCTCGCCGAGGGTGACGGCTGGGACACGGCCGTTGGCGCCCCGGTGGACGAGAAGATGGTCACCGCAGCCACTCAGCCGCTCACGGAGGCCGGATGGAAGCACGCCTTGAACGGGCACGGGATCCGCTGGACGTCCCCCGACGGGGACGCAGGGGTTCAGTTTGACCCACTGACCGCGCAGCACCCCCAGAACGCAGCCACCTGGACCATCCGAGCCGGTCCCGGTACGGACCGTCCCACCTGGGCCATCACCGCGTCCCCGCACATTCCGAGTTCGCTGCTGACGGGTCTCTCCGAGACTCCCACCCACCAGACCTGCACGCGCCAGGGGCAGCCGGGTCGCGAGCAGAAGACCCACTCGCCGCCGGTGCGCCGGCGACTCCGGCGGCCACCGCCTGCCGCCCCAGCAGCCGTTCACGCTGATCATCGGCCCGCACGAGGCGGGCACCATAACGCGGGATCGCCGATTGGCCAAACCGGCGATCCGGCGCACGATATACAGCAGCCCACCGCCACCCCTGTCCGGACGTCGAAAGGCTCCGCCCACGACCGCAGACACGAAACGCAGCTCGCCACAAGACTGGCCATCAACCCACCGACCCCACCTTGAAACCTCAGTAACAGGGCCTACTAGTTGAAGGATGGGCCCGGAGGGCTCGATCTTCCGGATCTGGAGCCGGTCGTGTGATCGTCCGTATCAGGTGCCGCTGAATGGCCGCGCCCGGCGGGCAGCGCCAGGACTCTCGTGATCTGGTAGCGCTGCGCACATGGACTGCTCACTACATGCTCTGGCGACCGGGGAGCCGGTCCGCTCGCATGCCCTTCCAGGCGACCGGGCGTCCGGTCACCTGGATGGATGTGTGAACCATAGCCTCTGCCCGGTGTTCACCGACTCCGGGCTCTTCCATTCCTGGACCGAGGGAGACTGTGACTCAGCGCCCGACCGCAGATGTGCGGCCCCGAAAAGCCGTGCGCCGATGGCGGCGCGGTCTGTCCGTGTCCGTAGGCCTGGGGGTGGGGCTTTTCGTCGCGGGAGCCCTCTGGCTCGGTCCGGGCGATACGGACCCCATCTCGGTGCGGGGGCCGTCGGCGGGACCGCCGAGAGGAAGTGTTCCCGCGCTCCTGGAGGACCTGCGCCGACTGCCCCGGAATCATGCCGGGTGGGCCCAGTTGGGCATGGCGTACGTGCAGGAGGGCCGCACGACCGCGGATCCCGCGCTGTACGCCAAGGCCGATTCCGCGCTTCGCAGGTCCCTGAAGGTCCAGCCGCGCGACAACTACCAGGCCGAGACGGCCATGGGGGCACTGGCCGCCGCGCGGCACGATTTCCGGACGGCTCTGGCCTGGGGGCGCAAGGCGGCTGCCACCAATCCGTCGAACGCGGCGGCACAGGGTGTTCTCGCCGACGCCTACACGCAGCTCGGCCGCTACGAGGAGTCGTACCGTGCTGTGCAGCGCATGACGGATCTGCGTCCCGACGTGTCCTCGCTGGCCCGCGCCTCCTACACCTGGGAGTTGCGGGGCGACATCGCTCAGGCGCGCACTCTCATGCGGCGTGCGCTGGAGAGCGCCGCGACGCCTGGGGACAAGGCGTTCGCCCGGCTCCATCTCGCCACCCTCGCGCAGGATGCGGGCGACGCGCGCACCGCGCTGCGGGAAGCCCAGGACGGTCTGAGTGCCGCTCCGGAAGACGCTCCGCTGCTGGAAGCACGGGCCCGCGCGCACGCGGCACTCGGCCACGACCAGCAGGCCGTGGCCGACTACACGGCAGCCGTCGAGATCGTTCCCCTGCCGCAGTACCTTCTCGGCCTGGGCGAGCTTCAGCAGTCCCTCGGCGACACCGAAGAAGCCAATGATCAGTACGAGGTCCTGCGCGCGCACGAGAAGGTGCGCGGAGCCTCCGGAGAGCCGGCCGACGTGGACGCGATCCTTTTCGAAGCCGACCACGGCGCAGCCCGACTGGCCGTCGGCATGGGCGCCGCCGCTGCCCGGGAACGGCCCTTTATCGCCGTGCAGGACGCTTACGCCTGGGCGCTGCACCGGGCCGGGCGGAACGCGGAGGCGCTGCGATACGCGGACCGCGCCCTGGACCTCGGCACGCCGAGCGCCCTGTTCCACTACCACCGGGCCATGATCCGCCTGGCCCTGGAGGATCCGTCAGCCCGCGAGGATCTCGCGCGGGCTCTGGCGATCGACCCACACTTCCACCCGTTGCACGCACCGCGCGCCCGTGCCGCGCTCAGCAGGATAGAAGGCACCTCATGAACACCACCTCCACCGCCTGCCGCCGGGCCTCGGCGGCTGGGGCTCTGCTGACTCTGACGCTCGCCGTCAGTGCGGCGAACGCCCCAGTCGCTGCCGCGCATCCACTGGGGAACTTCACGGTCAATCACCACACCGGTCTCACCCTCCACCAGGACCGCATCGATGTCCGTCTCGTCGTCGACCGGGCCGAAATCGCCGCCGCACAGGAACGCCCCGGTGTAGACCGCAATGGCCGGGGAGGCATCGACGCGGCCGAGGCACGCGCCTACGCACGTACGGCTTGCGCCTCGGCGGCAGACCGGTTGCGGGTGAGCACCGGCGAGAAGCCCCTGCGCTTCGGCGTCCGAAGTTCCGCCTTCTCCTACCACCCCGGTGAAGCGGGCCTGCAGACCAGCCGCCTCCATTGCGAACTCACCGCCGAAGCGGATCTGCGGCGGCCTTCGAACGTGAGCGTCCAGACCTCGTACGACAGCCGGAGGATCGGCTGGCAGGAGATCACCGCGCGGGGGCGGGGCGTCACCCTCGATTCGGGTGACGTACCTGCTGTCTCGGCCACCGACGAGCTTCGCCGCTACCCGGCCGATCCGCTGACACCCCGTCTGAACCAGCGTTCCGCCACCCTACGCACCGAGCCGGGCGGATCCGGCGGGGCGTCGGCGGCATCCGCCGCGTTGCCCGGCGGGGAGTTCGTTCCCGGCCCGTTCGCGGCCGCACTGGGCAAGGTCTCCGGCACCTTCGACTCGCTGGTCGGAGCGCGCGAACTCACCATCCCGGTCGGGCTCCTGGCACTCCTGCTGGCCGTCGTTCTCGGCGCATCGCACGCGGCCATGCCCGGACACGGCAAGACCATCATGGCCGCCTACCTCGCCGGCCGGCGCGGCACACCCCGAGACGCGGTGACCGTCGGCGCGACCGTCACCCTCACCCACACCGCGGGAGTCCTCGTACTGGGCCTCGCGCTGCCCATCGCAACGACACTCGCGGGTGAAACCGTGCTGGCCTCGCTGGGACTGGCCAGCGGCCTGCTGGTGACAGGAATCGGACTGTGGCTGCTGCGCGCCGCGGTACAAGACAGGCCCGCACACGGCCACCACCATGGCCACGGCCATCATCACAGTCCTGGCCATCATCACCAAGACCACGAGCACGCCGCCTCACAACACGGCTCGACTCCGGCTCCGGCTCCGGCTCCGACCGGTGATGATGCCTCGCCGGTCGCGGTCCTGACCACAGTTCAGGCCGAGCCGCATCATCACACGCACGCCAGCCACGGTCACGCCCACGGTTCCGTTGCGAATCACTCGCACCCCGCCCCCGCCGCCGGACGCGGCGGGCTCGTGGGCATGGGTATCGCGGGCGGTCTCGTACCCAGTCCTTCCGCACTCGTCGTCCTGCTCGGAGCGGTAGCCCTGGGCCGTACGGCGTTCGGAGTCCTTCTGGTCATCGGTTACGGACTCGGTATGGCCGGTACGCTCACGCTGGCCGGCCTGCTGCTCGTCCGGTTGCGCGACCGCATCGACCTCGCTGCGCGCACTTCGGCGGCTGCCCGTTGGAAGAGGCTGCGGAGGCTGGCACGCTGGGGCCCGGTGGCGACATCGGGACTCGTACTGGCGGTCGGGCTGGGCCTGGTGCTGCGCGCCGCTGCCGGACCCTGGTGACAGGGCTTCGGGAAGGCGACAGACCCTCTCCCCGGCGCTGCCGCCTTCGGCGTGCCCCCCTGCTCGTGGACCCTGCGGTATGCGACCGATGTCGCGTGGGTACGAATAGGGCCCTGCCGGAAGTTCGGGTCCTACGGGCGGTGCAGCCGGTATCCGCTCGCCGGAATGGAGGGGGCGGATGGGTGTGGAAGAGGGGCGCGGGATCCTGGCGTTGATGGGTTCGGGTGAGACCAGTCCGACCATGGTCACCTTGCACCGTGAGCTGGCCGCCCATAGAGGGGGCGACCGTGACGCGGTGATCCTGGAAACGCCGTACGGATTTCAGGTCAACAGGGATGACATCTCCACTCGTGCGCGGGAGTATTTTCGAAAGTCCGTCGGGCTCACCACCGAGGTCGCGCCGGACGCGGACTCCTCCTCCATCGGCACGGCCGACAATGAGGGTGACCGGATCCGTGACCGGGTGCGCAGGGCGAGCTGGGTGTTCTCGGGCCCCGGCAGTCCCTCTTACGCACTGGAGCGCTGGCACACCCAGCGACTCGGGGAGATCCTGTGCGAACGGGTCGCACGGCGGCACGGTGTGACGGTGATGGCTTCCGCGGCGGCCTGTACGGTGGGCTTCGCGGCGCTGCCCGTATACGAGGTGTACAAGGCAGGACACCCGCCCGTCTGGCTGGACGGTCTGAACCTCCTCGGGACACTGGGTCTTCCGGTCGCGGTGGTTCCTCAGATCTGGTGGGTGGCAGAGGGGCGAGCGGCGCCCTCCCTGTTCTGCATCGTTCCGCCAGCACCGATCAGGGCTCCTCCGACCTTCCGCCTACGGGTGGCACGACCACTCTCCAGGAGGCCGTCGCGGCGTCGGAAGCACGATTCGGCGTAGCCAGGGACGCATGTGACGCCCGGGCCATGGCCGAGGCGATGGTGGAGCTCGAAACCGTGATCGCGGCCTGGAGCGCGGACATGGAGGAGGACCAGGGCGGGGAGTGGGCCCGCACGGTGCTGCACGGAATGATCCATCTGCTCGCCCGGCAGGCCCGGCGCGGCATGGCGGAACCGGAGCACACCCTCGCGCGGATTCTCGGCCCGCTGCTGGACCCTTCGCAGCCGCCTGCGCGCGGGCGGCGACTGGGACCTGGCCGATGAGCTGCGCGATGCCCTTGCTGCCGGCGGGATACGTCTGCACGACACCCGGGACGGCACCGAATGGCGCCGGCACGAGCGAAGTGACGGCACGCGGGGTCCCATTCGCATCCAAGAGTAGAGCGCCACCCTCCCTCATGCCCGAATTGCGCAATTACTCATACATTGCAATAAGGTAGGCAGGACGAAAGCCCCCTGATCACCGGCCCGTCCCGCCGACGCTGGAGTCATGCGCGATGACGATCACCCCTTGCGACGCACCCGATGCAGCATCGCCTCCGGTGTGCGTCGAAGCGCTCATTCTGCGACACGAGCCGATCAGAGGCTTGGCCTACCGCCGGCTGATGAGGGGGCTGGGCACGAACATCAGCCCCGACCGAAGCGCCAGGCTCCTGGCCCGCCTGCATGACGGTGACGAGCGACACCTGGTGCATTCCACCAGTTGGCGCGCCGCCGGTGACGGGCGGATCGTCCTGACCTACCTCGTGCACCCGGACCCCGACCAGGAAAGCCCCGCGACCCCGCTACCGAATCCGCCCGTGATCGCCCGCTCTCCCAGCCCGGGCACCCCCTCTCCGCCAGGTCTGGCGATCGGGCACGTGGCGTCCCACGCGGTCCGGCACCTCGCGTTTCTGGGACGCACCGATCCCGTCGTCGCCGCACATCTCGCCGCCTGGCCCGGCACCCGGCGCGCCCTCGAAGGGATGCCCGGCATGGCGGCAGGTGAGCTCCCGCGGTGCTGAGGGCCCGGACGAAGACCCACTCGGTTCCACTGCCGGACCTGGCGGATGAGGCCCCGTTCGGCCCCGCTGTCGTTGCGAGCCCCTACGCCTCATGGTGACCTGATGACAACCCGACGTCACATTATGGGATTCATTCCGCGCTGATCGTCGCTCGGAGCGACCAATCGCGGCCCGTGTGGCGCTGGGAAGCCTCAGCTCCCAGCCGCCCCGCCAGGACTCCCGAGGGCAAGCGGCTCTCACCGGAAACGGACCACCCATGCATTCTCCCCGCATGCTCCGTCGACGCTCTGCTTCCCACCCGGCCGAGCGCGCGCTCGCCGCCACCGGCGCGCTGGCCCTGTTGACCGCCGCAGCGGTCACCGGCCTCGCTCCCGCCTCCAGCTCGGCCTCCAGCCACCGTGAGGCGCCGATGATCGCCGGAGACCCGAGGGCCGACAACACCGACGTCTACGCCTTCACCAGTCCGGACAAGCCCGACACCGTCACCCTGGTGGCGAACTGGATTCCGTTCCAGGAGCCCAACGGCGGACCGAACTTCTACCCGTTCGCCCAGGACGCCCGCTACAACATCAAGATCGACGCGAACGGCAACGGCAAGCCGGACACGACGTACACGTGGGAGTTCACCGACCACGTCCGCGACGGCGCCGACCAGTTCCTCTACAACACGGGGGTCGTGAAGTCGGTGAACGACGAGGCCCTGAACTTCCGGCAGACCTACAGCCTGAAGGCCACCGACAGCAGCGGAAAGACCAAAACGCTCCTCAAGGACTCCCCCGTCGCACCCTCGAACGTCGGCAAGGCGTCGATGCCCGACTACGCATCCCTGCGCAAGGAGGCCGTGGTTCCGCTGCCGGGCGGAGGGACAGCCTTCGCCGGCCAGGCGTCCGACCCGTTCTTCCTGGACTTGAGGATCTTCGACCTCCTGTACGGGGGCGACCTTTCGGAGACCGGTCACAACACGCTGGCCGGCTACAACATCAACACCCTTGCCGTCCAGGTGCCCAAGTCGACTCTGGCGCTCAAGGGCGACGCCAAGCGCAACCCGGTCATCGGCGTATGGTCCACCACCGACCGCCGAGGAGCGAACATCACGGGCACGGACAGCAAGGGCGACGAGGACGCGAAGGCGGTGGACGCACCGGGGGCACCCGCCGAGGACGGAAACACCGACGACTGGCGGCAGGTCTCCCGCCTCGGGAACCCGCTCGTCAACGAAGTCGTAGTGCCCCTGAAGTACAAGGACGCCTTCAACGCGCTCAGCCCGGAGAAGGACGCCACCGTCACCCCGGTCGTCGACAAGGTCAAGGACCCCATCGTCCCCAAGCTCATCCAGAACATCTACAAGCTCCCCGCCCCCGCCATCCCGCGCAACGACCTCGTCGAGATCTTTCTCACCGGGATCTGCAAGGAGTGCGGCCCCATCAAGGCGGACCTCAACTCGCAGCGCCTCAACCAGGACGTCGACAAGGCCGCGGTCGTCCCCTCGGAAATGCTGCGCCTGAACATGTCCGTCCCGCCCGCCGCCAAGCCCAACCGCCTCGGCGTCCTCGGCAAGGACCTGGCAGGCTTCCCCAACGGCCGCCGCCTCAACGACGACGTCGTCGACATCGAGCTCCAGGCCCTCGAAGGCGCAGCGCAGACCGGCAAGATCGTGCCCGCCCTGGCCGCCGGTGACGCCGTCGACACCCCCTACCGCGAGCCCGGCGACGTCTTCCCCTACGTGGCGCTCCCCAACACCGCGGCCGTCAACCAGGCCGACTCACTCCACCCCGACGGCGGCGTGGGCGCCGGCCTCGGCGGCCTCGCCTCCGGCGACGGCTTCCCCGTCGTGCCCGTCACCACCCTGGGCGGCGGGGCTCTCCTGGCCATTGCCGGAGTGCTCGCCCTGCGCCGACGACGCGGCGCCGGCCAGGGATGAAGAGCCCGTTCTTCTCCGGTCGTCCGACCGGCCGCGGGCGGGTCGGACGACCGAGCCGACGCACAGGCATAAGCCGCCCGCGGCCGAGGCGAATACCCGGAACGCGGAGAACCGCAGGAGCGGCTTCTCTTGCCGTTGGGGTAGCTCTGGCCTGCGTCGGCGTCTCAGCCCTGGAAACCGGCCCGGAGCAGGCACCGGTACGAATAGACAGAGGCAGTATGCCGGTTCACCGGGGATCCGCTGAAGCTGCCGCCTCCGGCAACCAGACGCCTGCACGTCCTGTCCGCATCCGCATACCCGCCCTTGGGCTTGACCAGCCCCTGATCAGCCTGCGAGTCCAGCAGGACGGCCGCCTCGGAGTTCCCGACGAACCCGAACGCATAGGGTGGTGGAGTGACGGTCCTCGGCCCGGGGGCCCTGGTGCGACGATCGTCGTCGGCCACGTCGACTCGGCAACCGGCCCCGGAGCCTTCCACGGTCTCTCCACGCTGGACCCGGGCGACAAGGTCACACTGGTGCGCGACGACGGGTCCACGATCGCCTTCACGATCCGGGCGCTTCGCCAGTACGAGAAGGACGCCTTCCCCGACAGCCAGGTCTATGCGACCGGCGGGCCGTCCGCCCTGCACCTGATCACCTGCTCGGGCGCCTACGACCGAAGCCGCGGCGAATACCGGGACAACCTCGTCGTCTATGCCACCCCCGGCGGCGCGAAGCTGCCATGAGGGATGTACGGCGAGAACGGTGCCGGATCCTCCCCTGCCGCAGCATCAACTCGGCACGCCCTCCGGGGGTGCGGGGCCGGACCAGGATCGGACTCATGCGTTCCGGACTATCCGAAGGTGAAGGCGTACGCTTGTAGGCCCTCGTCGAGGCGCAGTTCGAGGTGTGCGTTGCGCGCGCTCCTGTCATCCGTCAGGCGGTACAGCGTGGGCGATCCGGAAACGTCGATCGTCCTGGTGGTCTCGCCGTTCACGAAGACGGTGACTTTTCCGGTGCCGGCGAGAACAAGGTTGGCGTTCTTAGCGCGGTAGGCGAAAGCGAGGCGAGCATCCGGGCCTGCGACGAAGTGCTCGTAGCCGGCGGTCCAGGTACCGTCCAGGGAGAGCTTGTCGAGCGGCAGCGAGCCCTGGGGGAAGCTGTAGGCAGTGGGCTTGTCGTCCACCAGGGGAGTGCCGACGCAGCCGCGGATGCGCAGGTTGCTCAGGTAGGCCTCAGGAGTCCGGTCGGCGGTCAGGTCGTCCATGGTGCGGCCTGTCGGCTCGGGGAGGCTGACGGTGGAGTCTGCTTGCCTGAGCACCGCCCGGATCATCTTCTCGGTCTGGTCGTACTGGCCTTCGCCGAACTTGAAGTAGCGGACGGTGCCGTTGGCGTTGACGAGGTACTTGGCAGGCCAGAAGCGGTTGCGGTAGTTGTCCCAGGTGGTGAGGTCGTTGTCGAGGGCGACGGGCCAGGGTCACACCGAGCTTCTTGGCGCCGGAAATGACATTGCCGCGCTTCTTCTCGAAGGCCAACTCGGGCGAGGGCACGCCGACGATGCGCAGTCCGGCGTC
The DNA here is from genome assembly GCF_003846185.1 of Streptomyces sp. ADI96-02. Lineage (GTDB taxonomy): Bacteria > Actinomycetota > Actinomycetes > Streptomycetales > Streptomycetaceae > Streptomyces. The sequence continues at coordinate 6,692,284 of NZ_ML123034.1, read as the reverse complement.
ACGGGAGGCGCGGTCCCAGTCCCGTAGATGCGGCACTGCCCGCTGACAGTTGATGCAGGAGTAGGTCCAGAAGTCGACCAGGCTGACTTTGCCGCGCAGGCCCTTGTGGTCGACGGGCTCGTTGTCGGGGGTGTTGAACCAGGAGTCGATGCCTTCGAGCGGCGGAGCCTGTCCGCACGAGCGCAGTTCGTCGACGCCGTCCTCGCAGCGGGAGGGCTCTTTGTTGGAGTCGTCGTAGAGGCCGGAGAGGTGCTGGCGCGCAGCTTCGCTGTCCTCGATCTTCTTCTGAACGCCGGAGGTGCAGTCCGGGAGGGATCGCTGGGTCGCGGCAGTGACGTCGAACGCGAGCCCCAGGGCGAGAATGATCATCAGAGATCCGGCCAGGATCCGGAGTCCCCGTGCGCGTTTACGGAACAGGCGCTGCGGAATGCGGGCGAAGGGCTTCTCCAGCAGGCTTTCGACGGCAGGCAGCGCCTTCGCCCTGGGCCTGGGACTCGGACTCGGCCTGCTGTACGTCCCGTGCGCCGGTCCCGTCCTCGCCGCGATCACCGTTGCAGGGGTCCGGGGCGAGATCAGCGCTGACATCGTGGTTCTGACGCTGTCCTTCGCCCTCGGCACCGCTGTACCTCTGTTGGTGTTCGCTCTCGCGGGACGCCGGGTCGCCGACCGGGTCGCCGCGGGCGGGAAGATCAGGCCGAGCCCGGTGAGGACCAGCAGCCACGAGGCCCGCGACCACTGCGTACGGACGACGGTTAGGGGGACTGGACGCTCTGCCCTCAGACGCGGGAGTGTCCGATCTCGGTCCCCTTGCCGCAGGCCGGGGCCACGGGCCATGGTCGCCCGTGCCGCCTGCCAGGAACACCACCGGCAGGACGGGCAGGATGCAGGGCGACACCGCGGTGATCAGCCCTCCTGACACATGCGATCTCGGCTACGGGCGCTGGCCGGGAGCGGGGAACTGACACCGAACAAAGCCTCGATTGACGTGGAGTTCCATCCGAGCGGACGGGAGCCGGGCCCGCAGCTGTCCGGCCTACGCGCGGAAATCGGCCGACCCGTCTTTCGGGGCGAACCAACGTCGCTATGCGGGTGCGGGCCCGCCGGTCCTCAGCCTCCGGCAGGGCCCATCTGCCGGGCAGGGAGAGCCCCCAGGGCCCCCACCTCCGGTGTGCGAAGAAGCCACCGGCCTCAGGCGTCCAGGAGCCCCGAAGCTTCGCCGCCGGACTCCCTGCGTCGGTCCGACCCCTGATCCGGAGCCGCACTCCCTCGAAGTGCCGGTTCCGCACGCGTCGAAGCACCTCCTCCGAAAGGCAACGGACACGTGCGCTGGATTCGTTCTCTTGTGCGGCATATTCAGGCGATGGCTAGGCCGATGGAGTCAATTCCTCGCGCTGCGACCGGTCCGACCGATCCAGTGGGGGGCCAGTCTCGAATCAAGGGTGCCGAAGCGCGCACAGAAGCGGGAGTCGGCGGCTCATGAACCGCGGAGCGCAGTGCCCCAGGGGCGTGAGTCCTCGTTACCTCCGAGATCTGAGGAGTCGTCGACCATGCACGTCCCCATCAACTCGGGGTCTCCACGACCGGCCAGACCAGATACCTCACCTTCTTGCACAACTTGCCCGCCTATGCGCTACCTTGTGGGGAATTCGACTATTGCAATCGATTTGCAATAGCTGATGCTGTGTCGATGGCTGCCGTGATGAGTCATGTTCGGGATGGGTTTCCTACCGCCCGGAGATGCTCGCGGTCGGCCGGGGCCACGGGTGCCGACGTGTCGGCGCCGTGGGTCTCGGCGGGCACCTCGCGGCAGCGGGACACGCCCAGCGGGCGGCAGGTCACTTCGGCCGCACAGACAAGCAGGGAGCTGCCTCGGCGGGACGAAATCGGACGTTTCGCCGACCTGGATGGTCGAGGCTCCCACGCCGCTCGCACCGGCCGGCCGACGGCGCTACGCCGTTGGCTCTCATGTCTCTCATGCATCACCAAACGGAAGGATTTCGCCGTGTTCGGCAAGCCCTTTGTACGTGAACTGATCAGCCGTAGCGCCGAGAATGATGTCGACCGCCGTCGCTTCATGAGGGGCGCCGGCACGGCCGGCCTCGGTGTGGTCGGCGCCGGTCTGCTGACCTCGGCCGCAACGCGAACCGCGACCGCGGCCGAATCGACGACCTCCACCGAGAGCGCCGACTCTGCTGCGCCCAGCGACTCCGCGATCCTCAACTTCGCCCTCAACCTGGAGTATCTGGAGGCGCAGTTCTACTCCTACGCCGTATACGGCCACGGCCTTCCCGACGACCTGACAACCGGTAAGGGCAAGCGAGGATCGGTCACCGGCGGACGCAAGGTCAACTTCCGTACCCGTGCGGTACGTCAGTACGCCGAGGAGATCGCCCGCGACGAAGTGGACCACGTCGCTTTCCTGCGCGGAGCATTGGGCTCGGCAACCGTCGCACAGCCACAGATCGACATCCAGAGCAGCTTCACCGCTGCCGCGCGCGCCGCGGGGCTCATCGGCCGGCACGAGACCTTCGACCCCTACGCCAACGACAACAACTTCCTGCTGGCGGCCTACATCTTCGAGGACGTCGGCGTCACCGCCTACAAGGGCGCGGCCCCTCTCATCACCAACAAGACGTACCTCAGTGCGGCCGCCGGCATTCTCGCGGTCGAGGCGTACCACGCCGCGAACATCCGGGTGTCCTTGCTCGAACGCGGCCTCGCGGATCAGGCCGGCAAGATCTCGGACGCACGGGACAGTCTTGACGGCGGGAGTGACGACGACCAGGGCATCGTACGGAACGGCAAAGCCAACATCGTGCCCGCCGACAAGAACGGGCTGGCCTTCGGCCGCAGCGCCGACCGGGTGCTCAACGTCGTCTACCTGACGCCGAAGAAGGCCACCTCCGGCGGTTTCTTCCCCGTGGGGGTCAACGGTTCCATCCGCACCAGTGGTGGAAGCCGCTGAGACAACACGCACCGTGCCGGGACAGCAGGACCGTGGACCTGCTGTCCCGGCTTCCGACTCATCCGTCGCCTTCTCCGCTGAGGATCGCTTGTCCTTCAACACCGCAGTTCTTCTTGCTCTCAATCTCCTGATCCTGGTAGCTGCGGCCGCCTACGGGACGTTTCAGCAACAGGCCCTGGCCATCCTCGTATGCCTGTACACCGCGGGGCGTCTGGTGGCCCGGCGGGCAGAGGGCCCCCGGATCGGGCGGAAGCCTTCGACGCCGTGACCGATACCGACATGACAGACCACGCCGCTGGGACGAACCTCGTCGCCCCATCCGGGGCGGTGCCCGGCACCCCGAGGCAGCAGAACGGGCTGCCTCCGCTCCCCCGTTCGGTCGGCAGATGGGCACGACGGGCCGCCTTCTTCGGCCCGGCCTTCGTCGTCTCCATGGCGTACGTCGACCCGGGAAACTTCGCCACCAACACGGCTGCGGGAGCCGCCTACGGGTACCAGCTGCTCTGGGTGATCGTCGTCGCCAACGTCGTCGCCATGTTCGTCCAGTACCTGTCCGCGAAACTGGGCATGGCGACCGGGCGGAGCCTGCCAGAGCTGTGCCGCGACACATGTGGGCGTCCGCTCACTCTGCTGCTCTGGGTCCAGGCTGAGATCGTAGCCATCGCCACTGATCTGGCGGAGCTGATCGGCGGGGCCGTCGCCCTGAGTCTGCTGTTCGGCGTCCCGCTGATCCCCGGCGTTCTCATCACCGCGGCCGTCTCCGTCCTCCTTCTGGTGCTCGCCCCCCGGGGCAGGCATCACTTCGAGATGGTGCTGGCCGGCATGCTCCTGGTCGTCCTGAGCGGATTTCTCTACCAGGCGATCGGTGCCGGCCCGTCACGCGAGGCAGCAGCAGGTCTGCTACCCGGATTCGCCGGAACGGAGAGCGTCCTGCTCGCCTCAGGCATCGTAGGCGCCACAGTCATGCCGCACGTGATCTACTTGCACTCGGCCCTCACCCGGTCCACGGCCAGTGACCCCGCGCGCCAAGGCAAGGCGCTGCGCCACACCCGCCGCGAAATCGTGGTCGCGCTGTCCTTCGCCGGCCTGGCCAACATGACGATGCTCGTGGTCGCCGCCGCCGTCTTCCACCGCGACGGTCACACCGGCACGGACACCCTCCACGAGGCGCACAGCGCACTGGGCTCGCTCCTGGGACCCACAGCCGCGATCACTTTCGCCGTGGCGCTGCTCGTCGCCGGGCTGGCCTCGTCGAGCGTCGGAACCTACGCCGGACAGATCATCATGGAAGGCTTCCTGCGCCGCCGGATCCCCCTGATCGTGCGACGGGCGGCCACCATGCTTCCCGCGGTGGGCATCCTGCTGGTCGGTGTGGAACCCACCAGGGCGCTGATCCTCAGTCAGGCCGCCCTGTCCTTCGGCATCCCCTTCGCGCTGGTCCCTCTGATCATCTTCACCAGCAGGAGGAAGCTCATGGGCGCCCTGGTCAACCGGCCGCGCACGACCATCACCGCGGTCGCCGCCGTCGCACTCATCTGCGGCCTCAACGTCTTCCTCCTGGCCGAGCCGCTGTTCGGCTGATCGAAGGGAACCGCTGCCGTCACGCCCTCAACACCGGTTCGGCCGGCAATGTCAAAGAAACGGCTCCACGCCTCCGGCCGACGGCAGCGCGGTCGCCCTCCCCGGCCTGCGGCACCCCAGGGTGGAGACCGGACTCGGCGTCCCGCGGCCCGCCCTCGCGCCCGCGCCGCCGACGGGGTCGCCGACACCGCGATCAGCTGGATGACCCCGCCCGGCTACGTCCGGGGCACCCTGATCCCGCCATGGCGAAGGGCGCGGCGGACGCCGGACGCCCCGTGCCCCGCGTGGTCACCGTCGTGCACGCCGCCGTCGACCACCCCGGCCGCCACGCCTACCGGCTCGCGTTCCCGACGGCCCACGTCCACCTCTCCGGACCGCACTACGCCGGAGAACACTCCACGGGGACCGAATCCGAAAGGGCCGCCCAAGGCGTCGCCCACCGCCGCGCCGACGACCGCGCCGGCAACCCGCTGAATCCTCTGCATTCCAGCAGGCTGTCCGTGGCGGTGCTACGCCAGGGCAGCGCTATAGCCCGGCCCGGCGGAGGCGCTGCCCTCGTCGGGCCGGGCGAAGCGATCTACGGAGAAGGGTTCGTGCGACGCGCCCGCCGGCCACATCGACAGACAGACATGTCGACATGCTAGGAGGGTTCCCTGTGGGAAGCGGTCGGCTTCCGCGCGACGGTGGATACGTACCGGAGAACAGACGGCTCCCCCTCATCGCCTCGGAGAAATCGATGCAGAAGATGAAGAACAAGATCAGGTGCCACATCTTTCGCTTCACCTACCTGCTCAACCGCCATTCGCTCCTGCAGGGCGGGAACGGGTCTTTCGCCGACGCCCTCGGGAACAGCGCGTTCGTCTTCACTCCGTAGTCATCCGCCTACGCACCGCCGGACTCCCCCCTCGACCGTCTCCTCGGTCGCCGGCGTCGGGGTCGGAGAGGGGCGGGCGGGTTCTCAGGCTTCCTGGCCGGTGGCGGCGAGGACGATCTCACGGATGGTGACGTTCTGCGGCTGCTGGTAGGCGTAGGCGATGGCCTCGGCGACCGTCTGCGGGTCCAGCGCGCCGCCGGCCGCCTTCTTCCACGCCTCGTAGTCGGTCTTGATCTTCTCGTCGCTGGTGTGGGAGAGCAGTTCCGTCTCCACGGCGCCCGGGGCGATGGTCACCACGCGCACGCCTGATGACGAGACCTCCTCGCGCAGGTTCTCCGACATGGCGTGCACGGCGAACTTGGTGCCGACATACGCGGTGTGGTTGGGGAAGGTCTTGCGGCCGGCGATCGAGCTGACGTTGATGATCGTGCCGGCGCGCCGGGCGATCATGCCGGGGAGGACCGCCCGGGTACCGTAGAGCACCGCCTTGACGTTCAGGTCGATCATCCGGTCCCACTCCTCCACGGGCTGGTCGGCGATCCGGCCGAGCAGCATCGCGCCCGCGTTGTTGACCAGGGCGTCGACCGGTCCGAACCGTTCCTCGGCCTCGCGGACGGCCATCTCGACGGCGGCCCTGTCGGTGACGTCCGCCTGGCGGCACAGGGTGTTCGGCAGGCCCAGTTCCTCCAGCTTCTCCAACCGGCGGGCCAGCAGGAGAAGCGGGTGCCCCTGTGCGGACAGCAGGCGAGCGGTGGCGGCGCCGATGCCGGAGCTGGCACCGGTGATGACGATCAAGGGCTTGGCCATGGTGATTCCTTTCGTAGTGGCGCGCGGTGCGCCCAGATCAAGGAGACCATCGCGACGGCCTCGCGGCAGGTCGTCGAAGGGGGCATGACGTACAGGGGGTCCGGCAGGCCCCCCTTGCGCGGGGTCGGGTCGGGCGGGCGCGTCATAGCCTGAAGGGATGAACACGACGCCGGGGCCGGAGCCCCACGCGGAACTGCGGGACTTCCTGCGCTCCCGACGGGCCCGTATCCACCCCGAGGAGGCAGGCGCGGCCCTTCACGCCGGACGGCGCCGGGTTCCCGGTCTGCGCCGGGAGGAGGTGGCGCAGCTGGCCGGCGTCAGCGTCGACTACTACGTACGGCTCGAACGCGGACGCAACCCGAACGTGTCCGCCGACGTACTGGACGCCGTCGCCCGCGCACTGAGGCTCGACGCCACCGAACGGGCCCATCTCTTCAACCTGGCGAGGCGCAGGCCCGCCCGCGGTCGCCGGGCCGCGGAGCGGCCTCAGCGCGTACGACCGGGCCTGCGCCGGATCCTGGACGCCCTGCCCGGCACCCCGGCGATGATCCTCGGCCACCGCCTCGACGTCCTGGCCGCCAACTCTCTCGCCCAGGCCCTCTACACCGACTTCGACGCGTTGCCCCACCGCGACCGCAATCTCGCCCGCTTCATCTTCCTCGACCCCACCGCCCGCGACCTGCTCGCCGACTGGGAACGGGCCGCCCGGGGGACGGTCGCCGCTCTGCGCCTGTACGCCGGTCGCCATCCCCACGATCCGCGCCTGAGCGAGCTGGTCGGGCAGTTGTCCGTCCACGACGAGGACTTCCGCCAGTGGTGGGCCGACCACGACGTGCACGAGTACACACACGGCACCAAGCTCTACCGGCATCCGTTGGTCGGCGAGCTGGGCCTGGAATACGAATCGCTCACCCTCCCCGACGATCCCGACCAGGCCCTCTACCTCTACACCGCCGAACCCGGCTCCCCTTCCGACAGCGCCCTGCGCCTGCTCGCCGCCTGGACCATGGACGCGGGTCGCCCCACCGACGCACCCTCCTGAGGTTGCGGCGGTGGCCACGCTCCAGGTCCGGCCGGCCGCCGGCCTGTCAGGACGCCGCACTCATCGCCTTGGCGGCGTCGGAAAGGTGGGGGATTCCGGAAACGCCAGGAGCATCGCCGGGGGCGCGGGGTACGTTTCCCCCACCTCCCGGGGACGCGGGGCTCACCGGCGTGTCCGTGACGGTCGCCCTGTACCTGATGGAAGAGTAGCGGCGATTCCAAAAGTATGCGGAATTCGCTTCGGCAGCCGTCTCCCTGCTTATCAATTGATAGGCGTCGCCGCTCTTCTTCTTGGCCATCACCCATTTTTCACTGAATTCCGGGAGAGCGCCGCTTCCCAGCTTGTGCTTCTTCAGATTCAAAAGATCACCGTTACTCATTTTGTTCGACTTCTGATATTCGTCAAGAGCTTCGATCTTCGACGTGAAATTATTGGGGCCGAATTTCTCCACGGGCGGCACGAGTTCGACATTCTTCGCCTGGAATGCCTTGGCATGAATGTTCCCCGCGAACTGTTTGATCCTCGTCGCGGCTCCGGGGGCGTTCTTGATGCCGATGAGGCCGCCGGTGATGCCCCCGGCGAGTGCGGCGACGTCGAATCCCGTGCGGACGTTCTCGGGCATGAAGCCCTGTCCGGTCGTGTTGATGGCGATCTGGTCGGCGGCGGCGGGGATGGTGGCGAGGGCGCCGATGGTGAGCGCGGCCTTGATCGCGCGTCCGGCGAAAAGGGTCGCCGCAGGGGCTGCTGCTCCGCCGGAAACGGCGGTGAGGGCGATGCCCGCGGCGGCGAGGGCGATGTCGAGGTAGGGCATGCCCTCCCAGCCGAGGACTTCCTTGTTGAACCAGGAGTCCGTGAACCAGTTCCCGGACTGTTCAGGGCTCTGTCCGGTGGGGTCGGTGTAGTTGACGGGGTCGCCTGTGGCGTAGGTGTAGGGGTTGAGCATGCCGGCGACCGGGGCGTCGGGTCCGGTGAACGCGGCGGTCCGCGTGTCGTACCAGCGGCTGCCGAGGGACTGGTGGCCGCTGGGAGTGGTGTACTCGCCGGCGTAGCCGTAGGGGTTCTCGGTGACGGATCCGGTGCGTGGGGTCGGGGTGATGGGACGGCCGTAGTCGGTGTAGGCGGTCCGGCCCGTTTCCGTACCGCTCGCGTCGAGGGTGTGGGTCTTGTCGCCTCGGCGGTTGGTGAGGTAGTAGCCGGTCTGCGGGTTCTGGCCGTCGGCCGGGGTGAGGGTGCGCGATTCCCTGCTGCGGCCGGTCAGGTAGCTCGCCGTCGTGCCGTCCTGGCCCGTTTCGGTGCCGGGGCGGTAGGTGAGAGTGTTCTCGGCGCCGTCAGGCGTGCGGGTGGTCTGGGTGTCGCGCTCCCCGGCCGCGTTGTACGTGTTCGTGATGGTGGTGCCGTCGGGAGCACGCGTTGCGGTGAGCTGCCCGCCGGCGTCGTAGGTGTGAGTGGTGCCGTCGGCGGCGCGGGTGAGCCGACCGGCGCTGTCGTAGGTCTGCGCCTTCCTCTGGCCGTCCTCGGTGATGTGGGTGGTGCGGGAGGCGGCATCGTGCTCGTAGCCGGTGGTGGCGGTCTTCTCGGTGCCGTCGGCCGCACGCGTGGTGACCTTGGCCTCGGAGAGGTTGGAGACGAGGTCGTAGGCGTAGTCGGACCGGCTGACCAGGGTTCCCTGGCCGGGCGTGTGGCCCTCGGTGACGTGGGTACGGGTGAGCCGCTTCTCGGTGTCGTAGGTGTGCGCGGTCGCGGTCCTCTTCTCGCTGCCGTCCTTCTCCCGCAGCGTCGCGACGTCGGTGGCGAGCTGCCGCTGCGGGGTGTACGAGTAGGCGTGCTCCGCGATGACCCTGCCGCCGGGCGCCGTGTGCTTCTCGCCCGTCGGCAGGCCCGCGTCGTTGAACGTGTACGTGCTCACCGCGCCGTTGCCCCGGTCGATCTTCTCGGGGCGGCCGGAGGCGTCGTACGCGTAGGAGACCCTGGCCAGCTCCTTCCCGGCCCGTGACTGGACGGCCTGGGTCATCCGGCCGCTCTTCCCGTCGTAGGTGTAGGAGGTGACCGCACCGGTGTGGTCGGTGACCGTGGCGGGCTTTCCTTCGTCGTTGTAGGTGTACGACGTCCTCTTCCCACCCGGATCCACCCGCTCCTTCACGGTGCTGTCCGGGTGGTACGCGAAGGTGATCTTCGAACCGGCCTCATCACCGGACCGCCACACCGCGTTCTTCTGGCCCGTGACCGGGTCGTACGAGGTCCGCACGTGCTCACGCCTGGCGCCCGGGTCGTCCTTCGGCGACACCCATGCCTCGACACCACGCCCGGACGCGTCCACGCGCTGGTGCGCCACCGAACCGTCGGGCAAGGCCACCGACTCCACCAGTCCGTTGGCCTTGCCGTACGTCATGCTCGACGTTCCCGCGCCGCCCGGAGCCGTGATCTCCTTCGTCCGCCCGGCCGCGTCGGACACCGTCTTCCAGCCCTCAGCGGACTCGGCGCCCTTGGACAGCGTCTTCTGCGTCTTGTTCCCGAACGCGTCCAGCGCGTAGTCGGCCACCACGTCCGTCCCGGAGCCCTTCTCCTTCGGGGCCAACGTGTCCGTCTGCGGGAGCCCGGCCGCGGTGTAGGCGCGCTCGGCGGTGAACGGGCTCGTGTCGTCCTGGGACCGGGTGGGCCTGCCGAAGGCGTCGTAGACCGTTTCCGCCGCGATGCCGGGCGTGCCGTCACCGTGGGTGGTCTCGTCCCCGACCGGGTTGCCGCGGTCGTCGACCGTTCGGCTCGACGTGACGGTCGTCCGCGCCTGACCCCCGGGAACCGTCCGGTCGGTGGCGGTACCCGCGACATCGTCATGGTTGCTGAACGTCACCGTTCCGTCGGGACCGGTCGTCTTCGCGGGAATGCCCCACGCGTCGTGTTCGACGGTGGTCTCCCGCCCGCCGGCATCGACGCTCTTCACCTGCTGACCGGCGGTGTTGTACTCCGCCGCGCCCGTCGGCCGCCACTGGCCCTCGGGCAGCATCGCGCCTCGGCCTCCGTCGGCGGACGGTTGGTAGTTCGTCTCGGACGCCGTCCGGCGGCCCAGTTCATCCGTCACCGTCCGCGACGCGAATCCGTCCGACTCACGCCGACTCGTCGTCGACGTTCCCCCTGGTGCACCGCCGACCACGCCCCGCCGCGTCTCGTACGAGGCACGCGTCACCGTCCCGTCGTCAGCCGTCGTCTTCACCAGCCGGTCGGCCACGTCGTACTCGTTGACCTCTTCCGCCAGGTCGCCGGTCTTCTCCGACAGTGTCACTCCGCCGGCCAGGTCCGACACGGTCGTGGTCGTCACGCCGTCCGCGCCGGTCACCTTGTCCGTCCGTCGCCCCACGCCTGCCGCGTCCTTCTCCACCGTGCTCGCGGTGGACGTCACGGCCGGACCCGGGTCTCCGCCCTTCGCGCGGGAATCGCCGGTGACCGTCGTCTTCGCGACTTCGCCCGCCAACTCGCCCCCGTGGTACTCGAACTCCTGGCTGGACACCGTCCCCAGGTCGTGCGCAGCACCCTGCGCCGCCTTCGTGACGGTCCTGGCGACGGCCTTCCCGTCGCCGGTCAGCGCGTTCTCCACCACCTCACGGGCCCCCGTCGCGATGTCCTTCGTCTCCGTCCGCACCGGAAGGGAGTTGGCCCCGAACTCGGTGGTGGTCCGTACCCCGTTCCGCGTCTGCGAGATCTGCCGGCCCATCGCGTCGAACTCCGTGGAGACCTCACTGGTCTTCTTCCGCGTGGCGTCCTCGGGGTCAGTGGTGGTGACCTCCACGCGCGAAGGCGTCTGGTAGTTCGCCGGGGCGTTTTTCACCTTCGGCGGCGCGCCGTCCGCCCCCTCGCCGGGGTACGAGAGGTCCGTGCGGGAGACCTCCTTCGTCTGCGAACCGAGCCTGACCCGCACCACCTCGCTCTTCTGCAGGTGCAGGGCGTTGTACGAACGCTCGGTCTCCTGCCCGGAGCGCTGTGTGAAGCGCACCCGGTACGAGAACGACCCGTCGCCGGAGTTCTCCAGGCCGTCCGTGCCGTCGGCGCAGTACTGCGGACACCCCGTGAAGTTCCGGCCGCCGTTGGCGCCGTCCGGGTCCAGGCTGACCGACACCCGGTCGGTCAGCGTCCCGCCGTGCGAGTCCTTCACCTCGAACGCGGAGACCGCGACCACGGCGCCCGACCGGGGCTCGTACTCCCGGTAGTCGAACTCCGTGCGCGCTCCGGTGGGCAGAGTGACCGCCGACGGGACGTTCACCCGCGCAGCGCCTTTGACCGCCCACTCGACGTCGGTCCTCGCACCGGCCGGGTCCGTCACGGACTTCACCCGTCCCTGGTCGAGTCGCACCACCGTCTCCGGGGCCGCCGTCTGCCCCCACCGCTTCGGCGACACGAACGTCACCGCATCGCCCCGGTACCTCACTGTCAGCTTCGATCCCCAGCCTCCGGTCACCGACGACAGCCGGTGCTGGCCGTTGACGATCGTCCACACCAGCTTCGTGAGATGGCCGAACCGGTCCTCGACGGCGACCAGGTCGCCCGCGGAGTCGAAGAGACTCCGCGAGCCGTCCTTCAGCGATTTCATCTCGTAGGCGTGCGTGACCGGGGAGGGGCCAGCCGCCGCGCGGAACTCCACGTCCTTCAGCGGGTAGTCCTTGAATCCCGACGCCTTCGAGCTGTCCATCACCTGCTCACCCGACGGCAGGACCACCGTCCCCCGCTCCACGTCCACGAACGGCAGCCCGAGCGACATCCCCTGCCCCAGGCCGAAGCGGTTCACGCCCGCGGACGACAGCCTCTGGGAGAACTGGGCCTTCAGCTGCAATCCCGAACCCGCGGCCCCGGACACCCCGCCGAGGGCCGGGGAGAACCGCGCCTCACCGGTCCGCTCGTCGACCGCACCTCCGAGCGACCCCGTCGCGGCCGATATCGACCCTTCTCCGCCCGGTGCGGCGAACGCGTCGCCCACGCCCACGACCCAAGGCAGCGAAGCACCCACGGCAACCGAGACAGCCATGGACACCGCACGTCGCGACAGGGGAACCGACATCACATACTCCGAGACCGCCGAGAGAGGGGGACACGGACAACACAAACGCACGCCCTCACGCCGCGCCCCCAGAACAACCCCTAAAAGGGGCCCGGAGGGCTGTGATCCCGTCACCCTGATGTGTGCTCCGCCCCGGCGGACCACCGTCCGTGCGCGGACAGTGGCCCTATCGCCGCGCTCCGTCGTCAGGCCGGGGCCGGCCGGCGCGCCACGCGGTGGCGGAGAAAGACGATTCCTGAGCTGAAGGTACGGGTCTCGACGAGTTCGAGGTCCACCCGGCGCTCGTGCCGAGGGAAGAACGGAACGCCACCGCCCACCAGCACCGGGTACACCCGGGTCCGGTACTCGTCGAGCAGGCCCAGCGCGGCTGCCTCGGCGGCGAGGGCCGCGCCGCCGATCGCGATGTTCCCCTCCCCCGGCTCGGCCCGCAAGCGCTCGATCTCCTCCGCCAGGCCGCCGGAAACCAGGCGGGCGTTGCCCTCCACCGCCGACAGCGTGGTGGAGAACACGACCTTGGGGAGCGGCTTCCAGACCGCGGCCCATTCCAGCATGGAGTCGTCGAGCGAAGGGTCCTGGTCGGCGGTCTCCCAGTACAGCATCGTCTCGTACAGCCTCCGTCCCAGCAGGTGGACGCCGACCTCGCGGATCTCGTCGGTGACGAAGCGGAAGACCTCTTCGTCGGGTGCCGTCCAGTTGAAGTCGCCGTCCGGCCCGACGATGTAGCCGTCGAGTGAGACGCCCATCGAGTAGGTCACGCTGTGCATCAGAGGCCTCCTCGGTCGCAGGGTTCGACCGTACGACCGCCGGACGTCGCTGGACTCGTCGCGACACGCGGGATCTCTCAGGGCGCGTCGCTGCGGGGCAGCCACCAGCCCTCCGCCGGGGTCGTCAGCCGTTCGAGCGTCATGTCGGCCGGGCGGGGGTGAGGACTCGGATTCAGGAGGAGGCCGGGGGCACGATGCGGCGGCGGCCCAGGTCGTCGAGGAGTTCGAGCAGCCGCTGCTCGGAGTCGAAGCTGTCCTGGAATCCCGCGTGCCGCAGCTTGATCGTCGAACTCACGTTGTCCCAGGCGGAGTGGAAGATCATGTCGCCGAACCGCCAGTCGACGAGCTCGCCGTAAGGAGTGGGGACGAGATCGTGCTTCGCGACGATCCGCTGCCAGACGGCATCCTGGGACGGCATGTGCTCCTCCAGGCGGATCGTCTTCGGCTCCTCCAGCGTCATGCCGTAGTGCGCGGCGACCGCTCGCCACAGGTGGCTCCACCGCACGACGTCCCCGTTGGTGATGTTGAAGACCTCGTCGGCCGCGCCAGGGGCCGACCCCGCCCAGTGGGTGGCGCTCGCGAGGAGCCGCGCGTCCGTCATCTGGTAGAAGATGTCGTCGTACGCGGCGCGGGCTCCGGGGAAGCGCAGCGGAAGGCCCAGTTCCTTGCTGATCGCGACGTACGCGGCGATGACCATGAGCAGGTTCATGGGTGTGCCCTGCGCGTAACCCATGACCGCCTCGGGGCGGAAGACGGTGAACCGGAAGCCCATCTCCTCCGCGCGCGTACGCAGCAGGTCTTCCTGGTCGTAGTAGAAGTTCGGTCCGATGAGGCGCGGATCGTCCTCCTTCGCCGGCGTCTTGAACCGTCCGAGATGGGACCCGTAGAACTTGTGCCCCTGGTACAGGGTGACGTGCTTCAGCGGGGCGTCGTTGGCCGCGAGGGCCTGGAGGGTGTTGTCCAGCAGCTCCACGTTCGTCGCCACCTGGGCCACGGGGTCCGTCTGCTCGACGTAGGCGGCGAAGACCAGCCGGTCGGTGTCCGCGGCGGCCCGCAGGCCGTCCCGTGCCGCCGCCGGATCGGACAGGTCGGCCGAGAGGTGCTCCCAGGCCGTGGGGGCCTGGGGCGCCCGCCGGCTGACTCCGCGGGTGCGCGTGCCCCGGGCGGCGAAGTCTTCGACCATGCTGCGGCCGATGACTCCACCGGCACCGGCGACCAGGACGGAACCGAGGTCCATGTCGTTCCTTTTCCATCGAGGAGGACCGACGATCCTCCGGAGAGCTGGGGGCGATCGGCGTATCCCCGCCGATCACCCACCAGCGTACGCCTACTACCTGCGTAAGCAATAATTGCATGCAGCGCATATTTTACGGTCGGCGGGTTCCGTGGTCGCGTCGGGCCGAGCCGCACCGGGCACGAGGCGCCACGGGACCCGCGTCGCGCCTCCCGCCCGGTGCGGGCCTCAGCGGTCCCAGCCCAGATACACCGACTTCGACCAGGTGTAGAAGTCGACCGCGCCGGCCCCCTGTTCGCGGTAGGTGTTGCTGGAGGAGTCCTTCACGCCGCCGAACGGGACGTGGAGGTCCAGTCCGGTGGTCGGGCGGTTGACCTTGACGACGCCGGCCCGGACGCGGTCGGCGAACTCGTGGGCGGCTGCGAGGTCGCGGGTGCAGATCGCGGCGGCGAGACCGAAACGGGAGTCGTTGGCCAGGTCGACCGCCTCGTCGAGGCCCGATGCCGGCAGCACGGCCACGACCGGGCCGAAGATCTCGTCGCGGGCCGCGGCGTCGTCGCGGCCCACGTCCGTCAGGACCGTCGCCTCCAGCATCAGGCCGCCGGTGTTCTCCCCTCCGGCCGCGACCGTCGCGCCCTCGTCGCGGGCCCGGCGGATGGCGGCCAGATCGGACTCCAGTTGCGCGTCGCTGACCACGGGCCCCATGAGCGTGCCGTCGTGCAGGCCGTTGCCCGGACGGTAGCGGGCCGCCTCCGCGATCAGGGCCTCGACGAGCGCGTCGTGGACGCCCGGAGTGCAGATGACGCGGGACGAGGCGGTGCACGCCTGGCCGGTCAGTCCGAACCCACCGGCGGCGGCGATACGGGCCGCCTTCGCGACGTCCGCGTCGTCCAGGACGACCAGCGCGTTCTTGCCTCCCATCTCCACCTGGACGCGTCCGCGCCGCTCGTGCAGGGCCCGCTCGATCCGCAGGCCCACGGCGGTGGAGCCGGTGAACGACACCGCCGCGACCCGGCCGTCGGCGACCAGGGCCTCCCCCACCACGGAGCCGGGACCGTAAACGACGTTGAGCACGCCCGGGGGCAGCCCGGCGGCCACGAGTGCCTCGCTGAGGTGGTACACCGACAGCGGAGTGATCTCGGCCGGTTTGAGTACCACCGCGTTGCCGCTGACCAGGGCCGGAGCCGTCTTCCAGGCGGGGATCGCCACCGGGAAGTTCCAGGGGGTGATCACGCCCACCACGCCGAGCGGTTCGCGGCGCGTGTGGACGAGGGTGTCCGGCTGCGAGCTGGACAGGCTCTGCCCCGCCGGATGCCAGCCGGCGGAACCGAAGAAGCGCAGGACGTCGACGGCCCGCTTCACTTCGCCGCGGGCCTCCGCCAGCGTCTTGCCCTCCTCGCGCACCAGGTCGCGGGCGACGGCCTCCTGACGGGCCCGCAGGATCTCCGCCGCGTCCATGAGGATCGCGCCGCGCGCCGGAGCCGGCAGCGCCGCCCATGAGGGCTGGGCCTCGGCGGCGGCGCCGACCGCCGCGTCCACCTCCTCCGCGCCGGAGGCGGGAGTGACCGCGACGAGGTCGGCGGGGTCGGCCGGGTTGCGGCGTTCGACGCCTTCGCCGGACGTACGGCGGCCGGCGATGAGGTTGCCTGTGCGGACAGTCGTCGGGCTCGTGGTCATGATGCCTCCTTCGGCCAACGGCCGTATGTTTCTGCGGGGTTGAGGGAGCTGTCGGCGGCGGGTGCTTCGAGCCAGGCCCCGACGGCCCCGACCGCGTCCGCGACCGTCCCCCGCGGAGCCCCGGACGCCTCCAGGGACCAGCGGGCGATGTCGGACAGGCGGGCGTCGTCGAGGCCCAGTACGTCGCGGGCCGTGCGGTACTCGTCCAGGAGCCCCGCACCGAACAGCAAGGAGTCGTCGGCGCCGAGCGTGCAGCGCACCCCCGCCTCGATCAGCCGGGGCAGCGGATGATCGGGGAGCGCGCTCACGACGCCGAGCGAGACGTTGGAGGTGGGGCAGACGTCCAGCACGGTGCCCCGGGCGGCGAGTTCGGCCATCAGACCGGGCGAATCCACGGCGCGCACCCCGTGGCCGATCCGGTCCGCGCCCAGATCGCGCACCGCTCCCAGGATGCTTGCCTCACCGGCGAGTTCACCGGCGTGCGGCGCGCTGATCAGTCCCGCCTCCCGGGCGATGGCGAAGGCGCGCGCGAAGGGTCCGGGCGGGTACCGCGCCTCGTCGGTGGCCAGGCCGAACGCCACGACGCCCGCCTTTGCCCTGGACGCCGCCAGGAGGGCCAGGGCGACGGCGTCCTCCGGCGGCAGGTGGCGCTGCGCGGTCACCATGAGGCCGCACCCGACGCCGAGGCGGTCCGCGGTGGTCCGGGCCTCGTCGAGCAGGAGGTCGAGGACGTAAGCGGGCGGTCCCAGGCGGTCGCGGTGAGCGCGCGGGTTGACCGACGGCTCGACCCACACGGCCCCGTCGGCAGCCGCGTCCTCGACCACCTCGCGCATGACGCGGCGCAGCTGCGCCTCGGTGCGTACGAGGTCCACGGCAGCGGTGTAGCGGGCGCCGAACTCGGCGAAGGTCGTGTACCGGCGGACGTCGGGGGCCGGGACCCCGGCCGCTGTCGCCAGGTCGGCGAGCGTGCCGGGCCGCATCGATCCTTCCAGGTGGAGGTGCAGATGGGCTTTGGGCAGGAGCGCGAGGTCGCGCGGGGGCGTGTTCACAGTCCGCGCACCAGCCCTCCGTCGCAGCGCAGCGCGGTCCCCGTCACGTAGGAGGCGGGAGCGGAGCAGAGGAACGCCGCCGCCGCGCCGAACTCGGCGGGCGCTCCGTAGCGGCCCGCCGGGATGGCGGCGCGGGACTCGGCCTCGACGTCCTCCCGGGACCGGTCCTCCCGTGCCGCCTTGGCCCGGTCGAGTCCGGCGACACGGTCGGTCGCGATGCGCCCGGGCAGCAGCAGGTTGACCGTCACCCCGTCGGCGGCCACCTCGGCGGCCAGCGTCTTGAGGTAGGCGGCCGTCGCGGCGCGTCCCAGGTTGGACAGGGCGAGGTCCGGCAGCGGGGCGGCGATGCCGCTGGACCCGATGGCGAGGATCCGGCCCCAGCCCCGGGCGCGCATGGCGGGAAGGACCAGGGCCGTCAGCCGCTGCTGGGCCAGCACCAGGGTCTCCAGCGCTCCGGACACCTCGTCGTGCGTGATGTCGGCGGCCCGTCCCGGCCTGGGGCCGGGGCCGTTGAGGACGAGGATGTCGGGGTCGCCGTAGGCGCTTCGCGCCGCTTCGGCCATGAGGCGGGGGCCGTCGGGTGCGGCCAGGTCCGCCTCGACGCCGATCGCCTCGGGCAGTCGCGCGGCGATCTCCCGGGCCGCCTCGCCCCGCCGCCCGGTCACCACGACCCGCGCGCCCTCGGCGGCCAGGGCCTCGGCGACGGCGCGGCCCAGTCCGGAGGTGGAGGCGGCGACCAGGGCGGTCCGTCCGGTGATGCCGAGATCCATCAGTGCACCTCCCGCAGTATCGCGCCGGGCGTCGCCGCGAGGTGGCGCGCCAGTTGCGGGACGAGCGTCTCCGGCAGCGGCCTCGCCGGGGGCCGTACGCCGGATTCGAGGATGAGCCCGCGCCGCCGGATCGCCTCCTTGCGTACGGCGAGCCCGATACCGGCCTGCGCTTCGAAGTTGACCAGCGGGAGGTAGGGGAGGTACGCGTCGCGGGCGGCCGGGTAGCCGCCTTCGTCCCAGGCCCGGGTGCAGGCGATCAGCCCCTCGGGACAGGAGAAGCCCGTCATCGCGCCCGCTGCGCCGCAGGCCAGCTCGTCGAGGAGGCCCAGTCCGCCGAGGCCGCCGAACACCGACAGGTCGAGTTCGGCGGCCAGCACGGCGACGGCGGAGGGGGTGGGCGGGGCCTCGGCCTTGATCGCGACGGCTGACGGTACGGCCCCGGCCGCCGTGACCAGGTCGGCCGTGCCGATCGCGACCCGGCTGGCCTCGGGGTAGTCCTGGATGACGAGCGGCGCGCCCGTCGCTTCGTGCACCGCGTTCAGGTGGCGGGCCAGCGTCAGCGGGTCCGGTGAGTTGACCTGGACCATGAGCCCGGCGAGGCGGTCGCCGAGGGTGTCGGTCACCAGGCGGGCCTCCTCGATGACGGGTGCGGTGGCGAGCGAGGTGACGCCGGCGACGAGCGGCAGGTCGACGCTGTCGGCGACGGTCTCCAGGACGGTGCGGCGTTCCTCGGACGCCAGTCGGGACGCTTCGCCGAAGACGCCGAGGACGGTCAGGCCGGTGACGCCGATGTCCTGGTAGTGGCGGACCAGCCGGGTCAGGCCGGTCTCGTCGATGTCGAGTGCGGAGCCGAGGAAGGGTGTGGAGACCACACCCCAGACTCCGCGTGCGAGAGGTTGCGCCATGAGGTTTCCCTACGTCGTGAGTGATCGGAATGTCGTGGGTGATCGGGGACGTCCTGGGTGGTCGGGTCGGGGGCGTCCCGCCGGTTCGGGGCCGGAGGGGCGGTGGCGTTCGGGGCGGACGGTCCTCAGCGTCCCGGCCAGCGGGGGGCGCGCTTCTCACGGAAGGCGCGCACCCCTTCGACGGCGTCCTCGCTGTCCAGGGCGGCGACGAGAGCGGGGGTGCGCAGGGCGTGGGCCTCGCGGGGCGAGAGTCCGGCCGAGGCGCGGGCCATCTGCTTGATCGCCCTGAGCGATGTGGGGGCGCAGGCCAGGACGTCGGCGGTCCAGCGGTCGACGGCGGCGTCCAGTTCGCCCTCGGCGGCGACTTCGTTGACCAGGCCGATCCGGTGCATCTCGGCGGCCGGTGCGCGACGCCCCGTGAGGAGCATTCCCATGGCCTGGGTGTGCGGCAGCCGGCGCAGGAGCTGGGCGACGCCGCCGTCGAGCGGGATGCGCCCGACGCGGGGTTCGGTGAGGCCGAAGGAGGCGTGTTCGGCCGCGATCACGATGTCGCATCCGAGGACGAGTTCCATGCCTCCGCCGAGCGCGTAGCCGTTGACCCTGGCGATCACCGGGACGTCGAGCGTGGTGCGCAGGGTGAGCGCGCCGAAGCCGTCCGGGTCGAGTCCGGCCCAGTATTCCAGTCCGGAGGCCGCGACGGCTCCGGCGGACATGTCGGCCCCGGTGCAGAAGGACCGCTGCCCGGCGCCGGTCAGGACGACGGCCCTGACGTCCGGGTCCGCTTCGATGCCGGCCCAGATCTCCCTCAGCCGTGCGTGCGCGGCGGGGTCGACGGCGTTGAGGACGTGCGGCCGGTCGATGGTGACGCGGGCGATGTGTCCGTCGCGGGTGCAGCGGACGCCGTCGGCGTGGATCTCGGCGGCGCCCGTCGCCCCGGTACCGGGCTCGGGCGTCGGCGGGCGCGCGTCGTCGGTCCTCATGCCAGCACTCCCTTCTCCCGCAGCAGGTCGATGTCGGCGGGCGTGTAGCCGAGGGCGGTGAGCACTTCGGCGCCGTGCTCGCCGAGTCGCGGTGGGACGTGCCGTACGGTGGGCCCGGCCGCGGAGAGCCGGATGGGGGCGTTGAGGGCGCGAACCCGGCCGGCGGTCGGGTGGTCCATCTCCACGATCATGTTGTTCACCGCGGTCTGCTCGTCGTCGAGGGCCTGGCGGAGGCTGTGCACGGGGGCGCACAGGATGTCCTGTTGTTCGAGGCGTTCGATCCAGTGCGCGGTGGATTCCGTGGCCAGGCGCTCGGCGAAGATCTGCTGGAGCCGCGGCCTGGCGGCGAACTGCTGGGCCAGGGTGGCGAGATCGCCGCGTGCGGACAGGTCCTCGTCCAGCCCGAGGGCGAGGCTCAGTGCGCGCAGGGGGTTGCGGGTGAAGCCGCCGACGACGCACACCGCCCCGTCGGTGGTGGCGAACACGCCGGTGAGCGGCATCGCGGCCCAGTTGATCTCGGTGCCGCGCATGAGCTGCTGGCACGCCTCCTGCATCTGCAGGTGCAGCATGGAGTCGTACATGCTGACGTCGACGCGCTGGCCCTCGCCCGTGCGTTCGCGTTGCAGCAGGGCGAGCAGGATGCCCTGGAGGAGGTGCTGGCCGGTGATGTAGTCGCAGATGGTGGTGGGGTAGAGGGTGAGCGGGTCCTCTTCCGAGTTCCGCCGCCACATGACGCCGCTGTACGCCTGGGCCACGGCGTCCTGTCCGCCCTTGTGGGCGTACGGTCCCTCGGGGCCGAATCCGGTGCCGGAGGCCCAGACGGCACGCGGGTTGAGGCGTCGTACGGCGTCGTAGCCGAGGCCGAGGCGTTCCATCACCCCGGCGCGGAAGTTGCTCACCACGACGTCGGCTCCGCGTACGAGGTCCTCGACCACCGCGCGGCCCTCGGGGGTGCGCAGGTCCAGGGCGACACTGCGCTTGTTGCGGTTGACGGAGAGGAAGATCGGGTTGTCCAGGCCCGCCGGGTCGGGGATGGTCGTCCGGGTCGTGTCACCGGCTCCCGGGCGTTCGATCTTGATCACGTCGGCTCCGTAGTCCCCGAGCAGCTGGGTGCACGAGGGGCCCATGTAGACCTGGGTGAAGTCGATGACGGTGATGCCGGTGAGCTGTTGCGTGACGGTCATGCCGGGACCTCCTGGGACTGGTCGGTGGTCGCGTTGGCCGCCGGTACGTCGCCCGGGTCGGCCCCCTGGTCGCGCATCCGGCGCTGGATGACGGCGGGGTCGACGTCGCGGACGCGGACGCCCTGCTCGACGGCCGCCGCGGCGGCGATGCCCGCGGCCTGGCCCATCGCCATGCACGGCGGGATCTCCCGGGACATGCGCTGGGCTTCGGGCGTGGCCGAGTAGTGGCGGCCGGCGACGACCAGTTGTTCCACGCCCCTGGGCAGCAGCGAGCGGTACGGGTAGTAGTAGTCCCTCCCCCGGGCGACCGAGTCGGTGAAGTGCCGGCGGCTGGTGATGTCGTCCTTGGTCATGACGTACTCGCCCTGGAGGAGTCGTGTCTGGCGCACCCCCATCTGCTCGGCGACGTCGAGCAGATACGTGCCGGAGAAGCCGGGCAGGTCCTGCCTGATCGTGTCGAGCACGGCGGCGATGCGGGCCCGCGCCTCGAACTCGGCCTCGGTGAGCGAGGCGGGATCGGTGCCGTCGAATCCGGTCAGGTGGGGGCAGTTGCACCACACGACACCGGGGATGGGCGTCTTGAGCCACCACAGCTCCCAGGCGCCGCCGAGCATGCGCTTGATCTTCCTGTTGATGGCGCGGACTTCGCGCGGGTGCGCCTGCTCGAACCGTTCCGCCTCGTCCGTGTCGACTCCGCCGAGGCGGAAGACGAGCGTGGTGAGGTAGCTGTCCTGGGTGTGCGCGGCGCCCGCGCGGGATGCCACGTCGATGTCACCGGTGGTGTCGACGACGACGCTGCCCATGACCGCCTGCGGGCCGGACTTGGTCTCGCAGACCACGCCCCTGATCTCGCCGTCCTGGACGATCGGGCGGGAGAACCAGCTGTGCAGCCGCAGGTTGACCCCGCTCTCGCGGACCAGGTCGTTGGAGACGCGCTTCCAGCCGTCGGGGTCGAACGCGACCGCGTAGCAGATCGGTTTGGGGCTGAGCCGCGAGTGGAAGTCGTAGGCGCCCCAGCGGCCCCACTTGGCCCACATCTGCGGCGACGAGACGCGCTCCTCGGCCGGCGGGTGGACGGCGAGCCCCAACGCGGTCAGGCGCTCGACGTATTCGTCGACGACTCCGGTGACGGTGATCTCGTCGCCGTTGACCATGTCGTCCAGGACGAGGACCATTCCGCCGGAGGCGAGGCCGCCCAGGGCCGCGTACCGTTCGAGCAGGGTCACGGTGGCGCCGCTGCGGGCGGCGGAGACGGCGGCGCTGACCCCCGCGGGGCCGCCGCCCACCACGATCACGTCGGAACGTTGGACGACGGGTGCTTCCACCGCGTCGAGAGGAATCGTTTCTGCCGAGAACTTCTCGGGGTTCGGAGACACAGGTACTCCTTTCAGCCTCCGACGCGGACGGAACCGCGGCGGAAGGCGAGCGTGTAGAACAGCGCGCTCAGCAGACAGAGGACGGCCACGTACACCGGGAACACCCAGAACAGCCCGATGTCCTGGAGCCACAGCAGGATGTACGGGGCAGTGCCGCCGAATCCCGCGACGCCGACGGCGTAGCCGATGCCCACCCCGGTGACCCGGCAGCTCATCGGCATCAGCGTGGCGGACACCGTGGTGTAGAGCCCCATGGTGAAGGCGAGGACGGGCGCCCCGATCATCATCACGACCGTGAAGAGGACCATGCCCGGGGCCTGGTAGAGGAGGACGGCGAACACCAGCGGTACGGCCGCGAGCCGGGCGACGAGGAAGGTGCGGGAGATCCGTTTGCGGTCCGCGAGCCGTCCGACGAGCGGGTAGAGCGCCGCGACGCAGAGTCCGCTGAGGGTGCTGACGGCGAAGACCGCGCTGGGGTTCTCGCCGTGGACGGTACGGGCCAGGTTGGGCAGTCCGGTCGACCAGGTGTAGTTGAGCGCCTGCGCGCCGGCCACGACGAAGACGATGGCCAGCAGGGCGAGTTTGTTGCGGCCGACGTCGGCCCAGACGCGCGAGGCGGCCGGGGCCTCGCCGGAGGTGTGCAGGGTCTCGGGGAGGCTCCGGCGCAGCCGCAGGAAGACCGCGCCGCCGACGGCCCCGACGGCGAAGGGGATGCGCCAGCCCCATTCCTCCATCGCCGTGGCGCCCAGCACCGTGCTCGTCACGAAGGCGACGAGCGAGGCGGCGATGATGCCGGACTGGACGTACACGCTGATGATGCCGCCGTAGCGCGCGGTCCGGCCCTCGGGGGCCATCTCTACGACGTACGCGGAGTTCAGCGGGGCCTCGATGCCGGTGGAGATCCCCTGCACGATCCGGCAGGCGACCAGGATCACCCCGGCCCACACACCGATGCTGTCGTGGGTGGGCAGTACGGCGATGACGGCGGTGCTGACGACCATGCCGCCGATGGACAGCAGCATGATGCGGCGTCGGCCGACGCGGTCGGCCAGGGTTCCGAAGACGAGCGCGCCGACGGGTCTCGCGGCGAATCCGACGGCGAAGACGGCGAGTGCGGACAGGGTGGCGGAGAGCGGATTGGTGGACGGGAAGAACTGCGGCCCCAGATAGGAGGCCAGCAGGCCGTAGACCATCCAGTCGTACCACTCGACGGCGTTGCCTCCGCCGAGTGCGAAGAGGGTGCGCCGCGGGGAGGGGGCGCCGGGAGAGGCGGGGGAACGATCGGTGAGCGATGCCATGGGCACCTCGCAGGTGGGAATTGCGTCGGCCAGGTTTCGGCCGTGCGGGATCGGCGTCGCGGCCAAAAGGGGTCGCGACGCCGCGGGGCGTCGAGGGCCGCGGGACTACCAGGTGGGCGGAGTGATCACCCAGATCGAGGTCACGGGCTCGTCGCCGCTGTTGGCGTACCAGTGCGGGATGCTGCAGGAGTACGTGATGGAGTCTCCGGCGTGCAGCCGGTGGCGTACTCCGTCGAGATAGACGTCCTTCACGCCGGAGAGCACGATGCCGAACTCCTCGCCGCTGTGGCGGAACGGGGTGCTGCTCGTGTCGTGCCCCGGCTGGGTCTCCACCCAGATGACTTCGAGGGCGCTGTTGAGGCTGGGGGTCAGCAACTCGTAGCGGGCGTCGTCGGGTTCACCGCTGCCGGTGTTGTGGAAGTCCAGGGTGCGGCGCTCGTCGCGCCGTACGACGGGGCTGATCTGCTCGGCCAGGTGGAACAGGCGGCCGACCGGTACTTCGAGGCCGTGGGCGATCTGCACCAGGGTCGCGAAGGACGGGTTCCCCTTGCCGCGCTCCACCTGGCTGATGAGCCCGGTGGAGACGGAGGAGCGGCGGCTGAGTTCGTCGAGTGTGAGTCCGGCCAGCTTGCGCAGGACTTTGATCTGCAGGCCCACCGTGGCGACCATCGCCTCGATGTTCATGTCCTTGCCGGAGACCGCGTCACTCGCGTCGCTCATGGTGCGTTCCGCCTCAGAGGTTGACGTCCGGGGTACGTCACAGTGAAGAGGTTCACCAAGATGAAGACAACCCTGCGGAATGAAAAACTTCATCATGCGATCGATCAGTTGCCGTCCGGGCAGGGGCGACGGCCCGCCCGGGGCGGCCGGGAGGAGGTCGCGGGGCCGGTCGGGCGTGCGGCGGACGCACCGACCGGCCCGCGCGAGCCGTCAGCGTTCGGTCACCGGGCGGCCCGGGGCGGCATCACGCGGTCGACCAGGTGCTGGAGTCGTTCGTCGAGCAGCCTCGCGGCGTCCGGCGTGCACGTGGTCAGCGCGATCATGCTCGACACGATCACGTCGCACAGCTCCGTGTGGACGTCGTCCCAGGTGTGGGACGCGCCCTTGCGCGGATTGGCTCCCGTCGCGCCGTGCATCGCCTCGGCGACCTCGCCGACCTCCTCGCTGATCTTCAGGACGCGCCACAGCCGTACGTCCCCCGTCGCCTCCGGACCGGCGTTGGCGTCCAGCCAGTGCCGCAGTCGCTCCACGCGGGGCCAGGTGGTGTCTTCCATGCGGGTTCTCCTTGATGTCGTACGTGGTCACGCCCGGACGGCGGCGAGGGAACCGCCGGATTCGGACGCGGGGCCCCGATCACCCCAGAACTCCCGCATCCAGCACAGGATGTCCCGCATCAGGTGGTGGTTCTGGTCCGGGCGCAGCGCGCCGTACTGGAAGAACATGACGCCCTCGCTCGGCCAGCCGAGCACCGTGATCCGCCGGTCCACCTCGCCGTCGGCCCGCACCGGGTGGAACTCCTCGGTGAGGTCGAGGCCGCCCGGCGCGAAGTCCGGTTCGCCGACGCCGGGGTTGCGCCAGGTGCGGACGAGCCCGCGCCCGAGCAGGTTGGGGTAGAGCGGAAGGACGTCGTTCGCCGCGTCGAAGGGATGGACGCGCCCGTCGACCAGGATGTCGAGGGGCAGCACCGCTCCGGTGATCCCGCGCACCACGAAACGTCCGCTCTCCTCGTCGGTCGCCACTTCCGCCCCCGGACCGGCCGACACGTCGACGATGCCGTGCCGGACCAGCGCGCGGATCTTCTCCATGGGCCGGAGCGCGGACCCGTTGACGAAGCGGTTGAGGTGGCGCATGAACACGTCGAGGAAGTCGCGGTGGGACGCCGCGTTCACTCCCCCGAAGTCGACCGCTGCCGCCAGCACGTTCCGCAGGTCCCGCCAGACGCCGTCGGCCGCCGCCTTCGCCGGGTTGGCCAGGTTGCCCTGGACGGCCCAGCGGTGGTCGAGGTCGAGGAAGTCCAGCATCGCCGCCCGGTACCGCGCGGGGGTGGCGGAGGCGTCGCGGTCGATCGGACGGATCTGGCGCTCCCAGGAGAAGCGCTGGCCGGCGACGCTCTTCGGGTGGCGCCAGGGCGAATCGGCGGCTGCGACGGCGTCCGCGAACTCCGCAGGATCACCGCTCAGCGCGGCGACGGCCCCGGCCCGCTCGGGCCCGAACACCACCTCCAGGAAGCGGCGCAGCGCCGCCTCCACGTCCCCGTCGCGTTCCCGCGCCTCGGCGAGTGCGAGCCCGCCGGACAGGATCGCGTCGATGGTCTCCGCCGCGCGGTCCACCTCGGCCTCCAGCGGGGCGAGGAGACGCCGGACGGACGCTTCGGAGGAGGCCCCACCGCCGCCGTCCGCGAGGAACGCCTCGTACACGGGCCGGACCGCCGCCGCCGTTCGGTCGCCGAACGCGCCGCCCAGCAGGGTGGTGTGGTACACGTGGGCCATCTCCAGCACCACCAGGGGGAAGACGTGCGCGCGGAAGTCGAGTTGCCGCTGCGGACGGTCGCCGATCGTGACGGGCCGGCCCACGGACCGGCGCAGCCGGAGCACCGCGTCCTCGGTGAGGAAGACGCCTCGGTGCTCCAGCTTTCCGGTGTCGCGCTCCTTGGCGTTGAACGGGCGGGTGAAGGTGAACAGTCCGGAGCCGCTGAACATGACGACGGAATCGGGCTCCCGGCCGGAGGCCCGGTACGCCAGGGTTCCGTCCGGCTGCTCCACGAACACCCCGCCCCTGCCTTCGGTCAGGTGCAGGATGACGTCGATGCCGGTGAGTCCCATGCCGGCGCAGCCGACCGTGGTTCCGGGGCCGGCCTCGCCGGGTGCGAACGCCTTGTCGAGCGGATAGACGGAGGGGACGAACCCGGTTCGGTGGCTTCGGGCGAAGCGTTGCCATTCCGCCTGCCGCGGGTAGCGGGCCGGGTCGTTGGAGGAGTGCCCGGTCAGCAGCAGCACGTCGTCGGCTTCCAGGACGCGTTCACCGCCGGCGACGACTCCGAGTCTGCCGTCCGGCAGTTCCTCCAGGTCCGTCACCTCCCGCTCATGCAGGTGGACCCGCACACCCGCCACGTCTCCCAGGATGGCGGCGTATCTGCGGAACCGGTCGGCGAGCGCCAGGCCGTGGACGTAGCGCTTCGGCGAGTCCTCGGCCGCGAGGTCGAAGACGGGGTCGCCGGTCTCCTCGTACCGGGCGCGGCACCAGGCGTGCAGGGTCGGCCGGTCCTCGCGCGGCAGCAGCGGCCCGGCGTCGACGACGCTCTCGTCGGCCGCGAACGCAACCTGTCCGGCGATGCGGTTGAGGACGCTGGTGACGGGCTGTTCGGGGCTGTGGACCTGCCCCGCCCCGAACAGCCCTGCCCGGTCGAAGACATGGACGTCGAGCGAGAGCGGCCCGGCCGCCGCCGTCGCCGCCGCGGCGAGGCGGTCCATCACGTAGGTGCAGCTGGGGCCGCCGCCGACGATGGCGAGACGCGTCGAACTCATGGGGTGGGTCTCCTTGGTGAGAGGGGTGAAGGCTGCGCGGGCGTGCCTCGGCGAGCGCGGTGTGCGAGGCGACGCGGGCGGGGGCCACCGGCCCGCCGTACGGACCTGATGGACTGGGGCGTCGTCGTCAGACGGCCCGGTGCGCTCCCGCGCACGGGCGGCCCGCGTGCGGGCTCACCGGTCGCCGGAGTCCGCGCGGGCGCGGAGCGCCGCGGGAGCGACCGGGTCGGCGGCAGGCGGGCGCGGTCCGGGGCGGGCCCGCCACCGGCCTCGGTGAAGGTCGGGCGGCGGGACCGGCGGTCCGGGCGGGCCGGAGGCCGCTCCAGGGCCGCTCACCGCTGCGGCGGTGCGGCCTGCGCGGAGGCGGCGGCGACAGCGGAACGGGTGGAAACCGCGGAGGCGGCGGTGACGGTGGAGACCACCTGGTCGACCACGTCGTCGAGGGGCGCGGCGGCGTCGACGATCTGCCATCCGCGCTGACCGGCCCAGCCGTCGAGCACGTCGAGTATGCGGCCCTGGTGGGTCAGGAAACTGTCCTGCGAGCAGTCCGGGTCCATCCCGCACTCGTACGGGACGACGTCGCGCCCGACCTTCCGCTCCCACGCGTCCTTGGGATCCAGCCGCAGGTAGACCACCTGTTCACTGACGGGGAGGCCGGCGACGACGCTTTCGACCCAGGCGCTGTCCAGACCGTAGACGATCTCTCCGGCGGCGTGCTTCATCCAGTATCCGTCGAGCAGGGTGATCCGGTCGGGCCGCACGGACTCCGGGCCGCGTCCCAGAAGCGCGTGGGACATGGACCACATCAGGAAGAGGAAGCGGGACGTGTTCGGCATCTCCGCGACACACAGCCGGGTGTCGCGTACATCGGATCCCAGGAACCGGGTGGCGGGGTAGGCGGGGCTGCCGATGATGTCCCATCGGTCCACCCGCTCGATCCCCGCGCCGGCGGCGGACATCCGCTCGGCGGCGATCCGGGAGACCGTCGACTTGCCGGCCCCGTCCGAGCCCACCAGCGAGACGATCACGTGGCACCGCCCCTGCCCGGTTCCCGTTCGGGAAGGACGCGGACGCCCGACCTCGACGAACCCCGGGTCGGACTCGTGGTCGCGCCCGGCGGCAGCGGGGCGCCGGCGGCGGCGCGGAAAGCGGACGCGGGGCTGAGGGATAAGGCGTGACGGGGCATGTGGCTGACAATCCGTTTTCGACGTGGGACATGTCGGCCGATGGGACACCGGCCGCCGGAGCGGCGACATCGTCGTCGTCCGCAGGCTGGTCAAAGAAGGGAGAGATCTGTCTGGGATCGCCTGGAAATCTACGCGCGTTCGACCGGACGTGACAGTCGTGAAGGTTCTCGTGGTGTTTCGTGTCGATCGGCTGAAACACGGTCGGAGCGGACGGACGGAACTCCGTTTCCGCAGGTCAGCGACGGTGTGCAGGCAGGACCGACGCTCACCTCCGCGTCGATGGCCGACCGCTGCTCCCCACTGATCGCGCGTCATATCTGAGCAATGGCTGCGCACTTGCTCACGTCCGGCCACCTGCGCAGAGGCGCCCGACGGCGGGCTGCCGCGCCGGGCGGCCACCTCTGCCGGCAGAGGTGGTCGCCACAGGGGTCAGGCCAGGGTGTATCCGAGGACGCCTCCGTGGATCTGCCCTTCGCAGTTGGGCTGGATGGAGTCGAAGATCTGCCGGTTCTCGTTGCGCAGGCAGCGGAGCAGCTGGACCGTGCCCACGCCTGCCGGCGGGCTGGTGTACAGCCAGCCGAGTCGGGTCACGTACTGCTGGCCCTCGCAGTTGACGTCCGTGCTGGTGAAGTGGTCGCCCCTGACCTGGCAGAGGTACAGCGGGGTGGTGTCGGGCGCCGCGTACGTGTAGAGCGAGCCCAGCGGCCCCTGCAACTGGTATCCGGCGGGCGCGTACCAGCTGTTGCTCTGCGTGTCGGAGCTCTTGTGATACCGGTTCAGGACGAACGTCGGACCCGACGCGTAGGGATCGCCCGCGCAGAGGTATTCGACGGCGACCTGCACGTATCCGTTGGGGAGTTGGTTGACGATCGTCGGGCCCTTGACCAGGGTGCACCGGGCGGGATCGAAGCCTCTGGCCACGGCGTTGTCCCTCGCGGTGCCGACGGCCGACTGCACGGCGACGTTGTACGGGCCGCTGCCCAGCCCGCCGATGGGGAGCTGCACCGGGCCCACCGCGGACGCGGTCGCCGCCGGGGCGGCGGGAGCGGGAGCCGGGGCGGCGGGAGCGGGAGCCGGGGCGGCGGGAGCGGGAGCCGGGGCGGCTGCGGCGGGGGTTACGAGAGCGAGCGTGATCGCGGCGGCAGCGGCGGCCATCGCGGTGAGACGGCGTGTGACGTGCATGAAGGACCTCTTCCTCAAGTCGATGGAATCCCGGGGTCGGGGGCGGGGCGATGCAGGAGGCGCCGGTGGTCCGAGCCCGACGGTCGCCGCCCGGCGTCCGAAGCCAATCAGGACTGCCCGACGGCGAACAGTGGGTGGTGAGGCAGCCGTGCGGGAGAACAAGCCGACTTGCCCAGCGGGCGGGGCGACGGAGGCCGTCCGACGGGGCCGTTCGCGCCTCTTGCCCGCGCGGCCCTCGTTCGCGAGACTGACCGGAGCACGCACGACCGCCCGGCACCATGGACCGTTCACCTCCTTCTCCGCACAGAAAAGGACCGCCATGAGCCCCTTGGTACTGCAGATCCGCGACGCCGGACCACTCGACGTGGCCGTGGAGGAAGAAGACATCGCCTTCGAGGACCAGGCGGACCCGAGCCGCCGTGTCGAGGCGTGTCTGCCCGACCCCTTCCCGACGGCGACGACCCGCTTCGGCTGCGACTAGAGGAGGCCGCGCCGTGTCGGCCGGTACGGCCCCGGCCGACGCGGACGGTCCCGAGGCGCGCGTTTCAGCGGCGTACCGCGCGGGCCCGTCCCCCTCCCTGGGGCCCGGGAGCCCGGACGCCGGATGCGAGGGGCCCGACGGCGGTCGCGCCCTGGAGGACCGCCTGACGTCGCTGCTCGCGGGCCGCGAGCGGCGCGTCGTCGCCGACGGTCCGTGGCTCTGCCTGTTCGCCGCCGGACTCACGAACGAACTCCCTCAGCACGGCTGGAAGTTGCATGTGTCGGCGCGGGCCGACGACCTGTCACAGGTCGTGGACCTGGTCGTTCCGGTGCTGCTGCGCTACGCGTGCAGCGCCAAGTTCGCCCGTGGGGCGGAGGTGTTGCGGGCGATGAACAGCGGCGTGCGCGATCCCGCGCTCGTCGGGAAGGCGGTCACCGTCTATCCGCGCCCGGACGACGTGACGGCGCTCGGCGGCGAACTCGCGCGCCTGCTGGCCGGCCGGCCCGGTCCCCGGGTCCTCAGCGACCGGCGGATCCGGCCCGACTCCCCCGTCTCGTACCGCTACGGCCCGTTCCGGGCGGCGGGCTCCGACGACGCCGCACTCGTCATGACCGGCCCCGGCGGAGCGCGCTTCCCCGGGCGGGCGGGTACGCGGTTCCGCCCGCCGCCGTGGGCCGCCGACCCGTTCCGCCCGCCCGCGCCGCCCGGCGACCGCCCGGCCCGACTGATCGGCGGGCGCTACCGGATCACCTCGGGCATCGCCCGTTCTCCGCACGGTGACGTCTACCGCGCCGTGGACGGTGTGACCGGCGAGCAGGTGATCGTCAAACAGGCCAGGGCCTACACCGGGGAGGACGCCGACGGTCTCGACGCGCGCGGTCGCCTGCGCCACGAGCACGCCGTCCTGGACGCCCTCTCCGGTCTGGACGGCGTCCCCCGGCTCCGCGACCACCTCCGGCACGGGGACGACGAGTTCCTGGTCATCACCGACTGCGGACCCGGCGACCTGTGCCGGGACGTACTGGGCCGAGGACCGTACGAGGCCGACGCCCCCGGCCCGCCCGCGGGTCCGGCCCCGGGCGGCGGGACCGCGAGCCGCCGCGGGGTCACCGCTCTGGCGGACCGTCTGATCACCCTGCTCGATGGTGTGCACGCCCGCGGCGTCGTGGTGGGCGACCTCAAGCCGTCGAACATCGTGCTCGACGCGGACGGAGTCGCGCACCTGGTGGACTTCGGTGTCAGCGCCCTGCACGGCGACCGGCCGGTGGGCGCGACGCCGGGCTATTCGCTTCCGGTGTACCGTGCCGGCCGCCGTCCCGATCCCTCCGACGACCTGTACGCGTTGGGCGCGACCCTGCACTTCGCGCTCACCGGTATGGAGCCGGTGGTCGTCGACGCGGTCGCGGCCGTCAACCGCGACCGCACCCTCGCCTGCCTGACCGCGGTGCTGCCGGGCTCCGCGCACCGGCCGACGCGGGAACTGGTCGCCGGGCTCCTGGACCTCCGACCCGAACGGCGCGCCGCCTGCGCCCGGCGGTGGCGCGATCGCGCGAGGCTGCCCGCTGCCGCCGGGCGCAGGCTCCCGTCCCCGCCCAGGGTCGGCCGCGCCCTGCTGGACGAGCTGATCGGGCACACCGCCGCGAGCTGCGCGGCCCGGGCCGCCGACCTGCCCGTACGTCCGCGGTCCCCGCACGATCGGCCCGGCTTCGGGCTGACGCTGTACGACGGTGCGGCCGGCGTGGGTCTGGAGCTGCTGCACCACACGGACCGGCCGGGTGTGTCCGAGGCCGTGGCCGCCCTCGCCCGGCGGACCGCCGGCCACCCCGCCCTGCCGCGACTGTCCGCCGCACTGCACGTCGGGCGTACCGGCGTCGATCTCTTCCTCGACTCCGCCGCCGCGCTCACCGGGACACCCGCGGCGTCCGTCCCGGCGGCGCACCTGCGCCCGTACGACGACACCGGCGACCAGATAGGCGGGGCGGCGGGGGCCGGGACGGGGCTGTTGGCGCTGGCCCGGCGCGCGTACGCGGCCGGGCGGGTCGAGGAGGGGGACGCGCGACTGGCCGCGGCGCGCGAGTGCGTCGGTTCGCTGCTCGCGGCGGAGAGCGGGCGGGAGCGCGCGGAGCCGCAGCAGTCGGCCGCCGCCTCGGAGGCGGCCTTCACGTTCGGCTTCGCGCACGGCCTCGCGGGCGTCGTGCACTTCCTGCACGCCTACCACCGCTTCACCGGTGGCCCGTCCGCCGGTAACGCCGCCCGGCGGGGGCTGGCCGTACTCGTCTCGCACACGCCGAGGTTGCTGGAGCTGGCGTCGCGCCCGGAGGCCCATCGGCGTTACGGCTCCTGGTGCCGGGGGCTGGCGGGCGTCGGGACCGTGCTGATCGAGGCGGGCGGGCACGAGGGGGACGGGCGGATGACGGACCTCGGGGTGCGCTGTGCGCGGACGTGCCGCGATCTCGCGCCGAGGATGAGCCCCGTCTCGCAGTGCTGCGGGCTGGCGGGCGTGGGAGAACTCCTCGTCGACGCGGCGGCGGCCACCGGTGACGGTCTTCTGCTGCGGGGAGCCGAGGACGTGGCGGGGCTGATCCTCGCCCGCAGCGGCGGCACCCGGCGACGGCCGTTGATCCCGGACAACACGCTGTCGGCGTCGGGGCCGGGGTGGGCGACGGGCGGCGCGGGCGTCCTCTCCTTCTTCCGCCGCCTGCGCGACCACGGCGGCCCGCGCCTGTGGACCGACGGCCGGGCCGGGCGGGGAGACTGACGGGCTCCGCGCCCGCAGAGCCCGTCCGCAGAGCCCGCCCGTCGAGCCCGCCTGCCGTCCGTCTCAACGACCTGCCGTCCGCTCGACGGCCTCCCGTCCGCATCGACGGCGGGCCCGTCTCACGGTCCGCGCCAGAGGTTGGCGAAGGCCGCGTTCTCGATGGTCCGCCGCTGGCGTACGGCCTCCAACTCCATCACCGCGTCGTGAACGGCGGCCAGGACGGTCGTCACGGCGTCGTCGTCGAAGCCGGGCTCGTCGTCGGACCGTCCGGCGTCGACGCCCACCGCCGAGGCGAGGTCGGCCAGGACGGGCTCCTTCGCCTCCCAGCGCTCGGCCGCCCTGCGGCGGGTGGGCGTATCGACCGGTTCCACGCGTTCCGAGCCGAAGGGCCGACGGCCGCTTCGCTTTCGCGTCAGCTCACCGTCCTCCTCCAGGGCGGCCCGGTAGGCGGCCGAGAGGTCTCGGCCCCGGCGCCACAGCCAGTCCTCGATCCGCTCGTAGGGCGGCTGCCGGATGAGCCCTTCCGCAGCCTCGCCGAGGAGCCGATCGCCCGGCGTGGCCCGCCCGCCCGGCACGATCCGGTCGCCGTCCACCGTGACGACCTCCGCCTCGACGAGGTCGATCAGCTCGGCCCCGGCGAGAGCGAGCGACAGGTCACCCTGCCCCACGGCCTGCTCCGGTCCCGGATCCACGGCGATGATGAACAACTCTTTCGCCCTGCTCATGAACGGCTCCCCTCGGAGACAGCGGCGGAGGGTGCCGCGCCGGGCCCGTCTCCGGAGCCGGTTCGGCGGGGCGACCTCACGATCTCCATCATCCCCCGTGGCGCACGGCCCGCGCACTGCCGCGGGGCGGGTTCTTCCGGTTCCGGCCGGGCGGCCTCAGCCGGCGCTCGGAGCAGGGGACGCCCCGCGGGCCGAGCGGGCACAGGCCCCCTCGGTGGTCGCGCCGAACCGGGCGATCTCGGCGTCGATGTCCAGCGGGCCGCGGCGGGCGCGGGCCTCGTCGTCGATCAGCTCGTGCGGTACCAGCCAGCACACCTCGAATTCCAGGCCGTCCACGTCCTTGGCGTACACCCCCTTGGTGGTGCCGTGGTCGGTCGCGCCGACCAGTGCCCCGCGCTCGGCGAGCCGCTCGGCGACGGCGCGCAGATCGTGCAGGGTCGGGACTTCCCAGGCGATGTGGTAGAGCCCGGTCTCACCCCGTCCCGCACGGGTCTCGGCGGCCTCCGCACCGATGCCGAACAGGCCGAGGTCGTGGTCGTTGTCCGATTCCGGCGCCCGAAGGAAAATCGCTTTACGCGGCGCCTCCCCGGACTCACCGACCACACCGAATCCGAGGACTTCCGTGTAGAAACGCGCACTGGCGTCCGCGTCGCGTACCCACAGAACCGCATGATTAATTCCCCGGACCGGCACCGGAACTCCTCTGAATCCTCTAGGGAAGAGCGAATTCCGCTCCACCTCGTCGCCACCATTGTGCATACACGTCGTCGGTCTCGACAAGGGCGAGATATCCCTGCGCGATGTGTGCGCACAGTGCGTCCACGGCCGGGGCGGCCGGGGAATCGGTGCGCCAGGCCAGCACCAGGTCGCGGAAGAGCGGGTCGCCGGTGAGCGTGAGGGTGGCCAGCGATTCGCGCGCGCTGCCCAGCGGGTAGAGCGGGCACACCGCGTCGCCGGCGGCGGTCAGGGCGAAGGCGACGTGCGACTCGTCGGTGACGTGCGCGACGCGCTGCTCGAACCCGGTACGCCGGCAGGTGTCGGCCATGTGGCCGTTCATGCCGCTGTCGTCGGGTGGCGGCATCACCCAGTCCTCGTCCGCCAACTCGCCGAGAGCGATCCGCCCGGCGCCGGACAGACGGTGGTCCAGGGAGACCCCGACGAAGATCGGCTCGGTGAGCAGGGTCCGGTGCGCGACTCCGGGCGGCAGCGCCAGAGGCGAGTCGGGGAACCGTCGCAGCACCGCCACGTCGAGTTCACCGGAGGCGAGCAGGGCGGTGGCGGTGGCCGTGGACCGGACCGTGCGGCTGGTCGCGCCGCGTTCGGGCAGCACGGTGCCGAGCGCCTTGATCAGCAGGCTGAAATGCTGAGCCGGCACGCCGCCGACGCGGACCGGCGCCTCCGCGTCCCCCTGGAGAGCGCGGCGGGCGGTGCGGGTCAGGCCGTCGAGGTCCCGCCGGATGCGGGTGGCGTCGCGGACGAAGAGGGAGCCCGCGCGGGTGGGCAGCACTCCGTCCGGCAGACGGACGAAGAGCTCACCGCCCAAGTGCTGCTCGATCCGCTTCAGTTGAGTGGTGACCGCGGGCTGGGTGAGGTGCAGCCGGGCGGCGGCGCGCCGCAGGCTGCCCGCCTCGGCGATGGTGAGGACCAGATCCAGGTGCCGTACGTCCAGACGCATGGCGCGATAGTACGGCGGGCGCGGCCGGGGGGACAGAAGTGTTATCGCCGAATGCAATAGGCCCGCATTCCGGACAGAGGTCGACAATTTCGGTTCGCCGGGCACTCCTCGGCCGCCGGTCGGTTGCCGTCCGGCGCAGCCGGTGACACGGTCGGATGCCGGCCTTCGGAGTGCCGGAATCCGAACAGGTGGGTTATGTGCTGACGCATACCAGGAACGAGAGCGAGGATGCCGTCCGCGCGCCGGATGCTTCCTCCGTGTTGTTTTCCGAATCCGCATTGGATCGTTTTCTCGCGGCAGCGGTCCGGGAATACGCGAACATCACCGAGAATGATCCGGTGCCGTGTTTCGCGGTGCTGTTGGGAACGGCTGCGGACGGTGACTGGCTGGTTCACGACGTGGCTTTCGGACGCAACGCCCGCACCACCGACCCGAACGCCCGCCAGGAGTTCGCCGCGACCATCGTCCCGCGCTTCGGAGCGGCCTACGAGAACCCGGTCCGGGCGTGGTGGCTGGACCCGGCGGACCTGCTGCGCATCGCGCGCGAGGCGGACCGCCGGAACCTGGACATCCTGGGCTCGGTCCACATGCACCCCGACTGGCACCGGCTCGGCCCCCGGCAGGCCCGCGCCCATCCGTTGGACGAGTGCCCCACCGAGATGGACCGCTATGTCTTCCGCAGCAGCGGCTGGCCGGTCAACGTCGTCTGCTACGTGGAGCGGCGGCACGGGGCGCACGGTTACGCCCTGTCCGCCTGGGACGCGGAGTGCCGGCGGCTCGCGCTGCGGGTGCACCGGCCGGCCACGGGCGGCGTCCTGCCGGGTGACGGGGGCCGCGATGACTGACAGCGACGGCGTGCTCGCCCTCTGGCGGGCGATGGCGGAGGGCTGGCGGCGCGGCGACGCCGAGGCGTTCGGCGCGGTCTTCGCCGAGGACGTCGACTTCGTGACCGTGCGCGGTGAGGAGCTGCGGGGCCGCGAAGCCGTGGTGGCCGGGCACGCCCGCCTGTTCGCCGGGCCCTTCCGGGACACCCGTTTGGTCCCCGAGATCCGCTTGGTCCGTCCGCTGGCCGGAGGACTCCGACTGGTCCACGTGGTGACCGTGATCGAGCCCGGTGGCCTCACCACGCACGCGCAGGCGGTCGTGGCGGACGACGGGACCGGCGCGCGCATCACCGCCTTTCACAACATGACCGTTCCGGAAACCCGAGGAGAACAGACGTGAACCGGCCCCGCCTCAAGCACCTGGCCCTGGTGGTCCAGGACGCCGCCGCTGCCGCCGCCTTCTACCGGGACACCCTCCAGATGGAGGAGTTCCACCAGGACCCGGACGGCAGCCGTTTCGTCACCGACGGATACATCAACCTCGCGCTGATCCAGCAGCGTCTGGACGGGGACGTGCCGGCCGGGTTCAACCACTTCGGCTTCGAGGTGTCCGACGTCGCCTCCGTCGCCGACCGGATCA
Source organism: Streptomyces sp. ADI96-02 (assembly GCF_003846185.1). GTDB lineage: Bacteria > Actinomycetota > Actinomycetes > Streptomycetales > Streptomycetaceae > Streptomyces. The sequence goes on along the minus strand of NZ_ML123034.1, from coordinate 6,655,738 downwards.
CGGACCGCGGTGTCGCCCGCCCGGTGCTGCGCGGCGGTGACCGGCCGTTCGCCGAGTACCGGGCGACCGACCCGGAGGGCAACTGGTTCGACCTGTCCGAGCACGGCTTCCTGCCGCCGGACGCGGCCGAGTAGCGCCCCCGCACGCGGGCCGCGCGCGTCAGGGACCGGAGTTGGCGATCCGTCGTTCGAGGTGGATCTCGGTGAAGACGGCGACCTTGGCGCGCAGGGCCCAGGGGTCGAAGGGCTTGCTGATGTAGTCCACCGCGCCGGCCGCGTAGCCGCGGGCCGTGTGCTCGGGGTCGACGCCCATCGCGGTGAGGAAGATGATCGGCACGTCCCGGTTGCGCGGGCGGCGCTTGATGTGCGCGGCGGTCTCGTAGCCGTCCATCTCGGGCATCTGGACGTCCATGATGATCACGGCGAAGTCGTCGTGGTGGAGCAGCGCCTTGAGGGCGTCCCGGCCGGAGGAGACCGTGACCAGCTCCTGGTCGAGCGTGCCCAGGACCGCCGTCATGGCGAGCAGGTTGTCGGGCTGGTCGTCCACGACGAGGACTTTCGGCGTGGTCAGCGGCTGAGGCTGCGGCAGGTTCAGGGCCGCGGGGCGTTCGACGACTTCCAGCTGGCGCTCCAGGAGATCGCAGCGCGCCTCGGCGTCCGCGCGCTGCTCCCGCGCCTCCTGGAGTTCGTTTCCGAGCCGTGTCACCTCCTGTCGCAGGAGGTCGCGTTCGCCCAGCAGCTCGGAGACGTCGGGATGGGCGGCTGTCAGCTGGTCGGCGCGTTCCCGCTCGGCGGCGAGCACCGCCTCCATCTGGTTCAGCCGCACCTCCAGGTGGGCGATGCGGTGCTTGCGGTCCAGCAGGGCGTCGCCGAGGACGTCGCCTCGGACGCTGGAGCGGCGCGATACGTGGTCCGCGTCGGCCAACTGCTGCTCGATGATCTGGACGGCGTGTTTCGGGGAGGAGTTGGCGTCGAACGCCGACCCGTAGAGTTCGCGCACGAGCTCGATGGTCTCGGCGGTGACGGTGGTTCCGCGGTGCTCGGCCAGATCCGCGAGCATGTCCATGATCACCCCCCAGGGGGGTAAGCGGGTCCCGTTCAGGTAGCGGGAGAAGGTGCCCGGGTCGCGTCGGCGTCGGGCCGCGTACCGGCGCACCGACACGTCCAGTCCCGCGAACAGTTCCCGCAGGGCTTCCGCGAGCGCCCGTGATTCGTTCGTCAGGTCCTGCCCCAGGGGGCGCAGTTCACCCACGGCCCGGCACCTGCCCTCCGATGTACCCGGCCGCGTCGTCGGCCCCGGCGTCCCCGACGTCTGCGGCGTCCCCGAGCCGGAACTGCGAGAAGGTCCTCCACTGCGGCACTGGCCGATCCACGCGATTCTCCGTTCATCCGTCCCGCGTCCGGGGGCGTGGGAAAGGTGCCCGCCGGGCGGGGCCCGCCAAGTGGGTGACACACAGCATGGGGCGTCACGCGGCCGTTGCAGTACGGCATCAGGGAAAGGGGCAACGAAAAACCTCCGCCGCCAACGGACCTGCGCTCGGCGGAACTTCCGTTCGCGCTGATCAGACCCGGTGTTCGGGTCGGGCTCATCCGGCGCGTCGCCCCTGTGTTGCGGTGCAACGTTGGCACCGTGGGCATGTCCCGCCGGGCAACACCCGGCGGGGAAACGTGAGAGCCGGTCCCAGCAGGGCAGAAGAAGGCTGGGAATCAGCCCGCACGGCCGTCGACCCCATCTGTCAAGGAGCCACATGTCACCCTCCGCCCCCGCCCCGCGCTACACCGTCCCCGGGCTCGACACCGACGAGGGCCGGCGGGTGATCGACCTGCTGAGTCTGCGGCTGCACGCTCTGAACGACCTGTCGCTCACCCTCAAGCACATCCACTGGAACGTGGTCGGGCCGCACTTCATCGCCGTCCACGAGATGCTGGACCCGCAGACGGCCGCTGTCCGGGACATGGCCGACGCGGCGGCCGAGCGGATCTCGGCGCTGGGCGGGGAGCCCCACGGCACGCCGGGGGCGCTGGTCGCGGAGCGGACCTGGGACGACTACAGCGTGGGCCGCGCCGACGCCATCGCGCACCTCGGCGCGCTGGACCTCGTGTACACGGGCGTCATCGAGGACCACCGGCAGGCGCTGGCGGAGGTGAGCGAGATCGATCCCGTCACCGAGGACCTTCTCATCGAGCACCTGCGGGGGCTGGAGCAGTTCCAGTGGTTCGTCCGCGCCCATCTGGAGAGCAGCGCGGGCACGCTCGCGAACGCCGGAGCGGACACGGAGAAGCAGGCCGCCCGCGCCGCCGCGCCGCAGTCGGCCACGGCGAAGCGCACCCCCGCCAAGAAGACCGCCGTTCCCGCCTCGGCGAAGAAGACCGCCGCCAAGCGTGGGGCGAAGAAGACGACGGCGAGCAAGCGCGTCACCCGCTGAACGACCGTCCCGCGCCGGGGCGGCCGGCGCTGTCGGCCGCCCCGGCCGTTGGATCCCGCCCGGCACGGCGGGGCGTACGGGAACGGGGGTGGCGGCGGCCGGTTCGGGCCGCCGCCACCGCTGCTCAGTCCTGCGAAGGGCGCTCACCGGCCGCGTCCGGGCCCCGCTCCGGTATCCAGCTGCCGTGGACTCCGGCGGGGACGCGTCGCGGCATCTCCACCGCGGCCACCCGCGTCAGGTCCCGGGCGTCCAGGACGAGCAGCTCCGACCCCTGCGTAGGACCGTGGGAGACCATGGTCAGGAGCCAGCCCGCGTCCTCCTCGCCGGCGGTCGCGGTCCGGGCGGGCACGAAGACGGCTTCGCCGGGCGAGGAGCCGTCCCCGGTGCCGTAGGCGTGCGACGCGCCCGAGAGCGTGTCGTACTTGATGATCGCGCGTTCGGCGACCGTGTACAGATACCGGCTGGGCCGGCCGGTCAGGTCGTCGTTGATGGTCGGCATCTCCACGCCCCGGTCGTCGATGGGCCGCTCGTCGACCCGGCCCGTGGCCGGGTCGAGCCGCCAACGGTGCACGTTCCCGCCCTGCGTCTCCCCCAGCACCCACCCCGTGTCGGCGACCGGGCTGCCGACGGGGCCGCCCATCGTCTGCCACATGGCGGTGAAGGCCGAGCGGGAGTAGCGCACCGCGTCGAGGACGACGCGCCCGGCCTCGTCCTCATGGGCGTTGCCGACGTGGAAGACGTAGCAGGGCTCGATGTCGAACCAGCGGACGTCGCCCGTGCCGTCGCGGCGCATGAGCCCGAGCCGGGCTCCGTAGCCGTCGTCCCAGCGCATCGGCATGCCGCCGCCGCCCGCGAGGCGGAGGTCGAAGACGACGGGCAGGTCCAGCCAGACCACGTAGTTCTCGGTGATGGCGAAGTCGTGCATCATCGTGCCCGCCGGGACGGAGACGTCCCGGCTCTCCACCAGCTCGCCGGACGCGGACAACCGGTGGTAGACGAGGTGGGGAGGGCGCGCGCTGTAGCCGAAGAAGAGGAGTTCGCCGGTGACGGGGTCCTGCTTGGGGTGGGCGGTCATCGCGGTGGTGAGCCGTCCGCCGAAGTCGCAGGGGCCGATGGTGTCCAGCTCTCCGGTGACCTCGTAGGGCAGGCCGTTCTCGACGAGGGCGAGAAGCCTGTCGGCGTGGGCGATGACATGGGTGTTGGCGTTCACCGCCGCGAGGTCGAGGGTTCCGTCCGGCCGGTTGTACGGCGCGCCGGCGAGCCTGGTGGTGCGCACCCAGCGGTTGCGGTACCACTCGGCGCGCCCGTCGCGGAGGCGGACGCCGTGCAGCATGCCGTGGCCGGTGAAGAGGTGGCCCGGGTCCTCGCCGGGGCGGGAGTTGGGCCCGTTGCGCAGATAGCGGCCGTCGAGTTCCGGCGGGAGGGCACCGGTGACCGTCAGCTCGACGGCGTCGAACTCGTCGGGCACCGGGGCGTAGTGGCCCAGCAGGTACGGCGGTGTGTCCGGTCCGGTACGGTCCTCGGACGTTGTCATCGTGACTCCTTGCTCCCGGCGCCGAGCCGGTCGGCGCGGGGTGGGGTTGGCTGCGGGGGGCGTCAGGTCGGGGAAGGCGGTGCGCGGCCGGGATTCCGGTCAGACCGGTGAACTCAGCGGGGCGTCGGTGGACGCCTCCTGCCGCAGGCTCCGCCGGGGAGCGGGCAGGAACGCCACGGCGACGAAGGTGGCGACCGCGCCGATGGCGGACAGCCAGGGCAGGGCGGCGGCGGTCGCGGCGGCCTGCGCCTCGTGCAGTCCGCCACTCATGTCAGCGGTGAGCGTGTCGGCGTACAGGGACCCGGCGATGGCCAGGGCCACCGAGCCGCCGATCTGGCGGAAGAAGGTGATGTTGGAGCTGGCGGTCCCGATGTCGCCGGGTTCCACGGCGGACTGGGTGACGAGGGTCAGACCGGAGAGTGTGGGGCCGATGCCGAGGCCGATGAGCAGCATCCAGATCGACATCGCCGGCAGCGAGGTTCCCAGGCCGAGCTGGGTGAACAGCGCGGAGCCGGCGGCGGCCAGGACGGCCGCGCCCAGCAGGCAGGGCTTGTAGCGCCCCGAGCCGCTTATCAGGATTCCGGCGACGAGGCTGCCCGCCACCATGGCGATCATCAGCGGATACAGGAGCAGGCCGCTGGTGCTGGCACTGTGGCCCAGCGCTTCCTGGAAGTAGCGGGGAAGGAACACCACGGCAGCGAAGAGGCTGAACGCCGAGAAGAACGAGGCGACGTTGGCCAGGGTGTACGCGCGGTTGCGGAACAGGCCCATCGGCATGATCGGTTGGGCCACCCGCTTCTCGATGGCGACGAACGGAACCAGGAGCGCGAGCGCGAGGACGATGGGGCCGATGACCGCGGCGTCGGTCCAGGTGTTGTCGTCGACGCCCTTCATGGTCAGGCCGACCAGGAGGGAGCTGATGCCGACGGTCAGCACGCCGATGCCGGCGTAGTCGGGCCGGCCGGCGTTCGGGACGCCGCCGCCTCCGGGCAGGCGCCTCCAGATGATGGCCAGGACGAGGACGCCGATCGGGACGTTGACCAGGAAGACCCAGTGCCAGCTGGCCTGGTCGGTGAACACCCCGCCCAGGTAGGGGCCGACCACGTAGCTCAGCGCCATGACGGCGCCGACCGCCCCCTGGGCCCGACCGCGCCGCTCCGGCGGGACGGTGTCGGCCACCATGGCCAGCGACAGGGGCAGCAGCGCCCCGGCCCCCAGCCCCTGGACGGCGCGGAAGGCGATGAGCTCGCCCATGTTCTGCGACAGCGCGCACAGGACACTGCCCGTCAGGAACACCACGATGCCCGTGACCAGCAGGGGCTTGCGACCGTAGAGGTCGGAGAGGCGGCCGTAGAGCGGGACGGTGACGGTCGCGGTGAGCAGGTAGGCCGTCACGGTCCAGGTGTAGAGGCTCTCGCCGCCGAGGTCCTCGACGATCCGGGGCAGGGCGGTGCCGACGATCGTCTGGTCGAGCATCGCGAGGAACATGCCGCCGAGGATGGCGATCAGGAGGAGGCCGTTGTTGGTGCGGGGTTCTCGTTTCACGTGTCAGACCTTACATGTCAAAACTTACACGTCAATCCCGAAGTATGGTGTACGCATGTCCCTTCGCATCGCCCTGCTCGGAACGCTCGCCCATCAAGGCCCGGCCTCCGGATACGAACTGGCCAAGCACTTCGACACCTCGGTCAACCTCGTGTGGCAGGCCAGGCACAGCCAGATCTATCCGGAGCTGGCGAAGATGGCGCAGAGCGGCGCCGTCACCGTGGAGGACGCGGGCGGCGGGCGGGGCCGCAAGGTCTACACCGTCACCGACGCCGGGCGGGACGAGATCGCCCGGTGGGTCACCGCGGAGGACCCCTATCGCAGCGTGCGCAACGAGTCCGGCCTGCGCGCCTTCCTCGTGACCCTGATCCCGCCGGACGAAGCGGCGGCCGTGATGCGAGCCCAGGAGGCGCGGCACGGCGCCGCTCTGGACGCCCTGCTGAAGGTCAAGGACGACGTGGCGGCCCGTACGGCGCCGGGCAGTCCACCGTTCGGGGCCTACGCGCTGGATCTGGGACTGCGGACCACCCGGATGCTCCAGGAGTGGGCGGCGGACACGGCCGAGCAACTCGAAAAGCGTGCCGCGGCCTCCGAGCAGACGCCCTGAGGAGGTCCGCTCGCCCCGGGCGGCCGAGCCGGAGCCGGCCGCCCGTCCCGGAGGGATTCCTACGAAAAGCTCGAAGGAATCGCCGCAGATAGTCAAAGCAGATCATGCACCGAGGGACGCTCACCACCGGCCGGGCCGCCCGTCTCCCGCCCCGCCCGCACGGAGATCCATTCGGCTGAAACACCGAGGAAAACGGAATCTTTCCACAGTCTTTCCGCGCTCGGGCAGGTTGTTTGCCCCGATGGTCGTCGATGAAGATCAAGAAATCCATTCCGAACGCGAACGGGACGGACCCGTGTGCGGTCGAACTCGCCTTCCCGGGTCAACATTTCGATCCCCGCACCGCATCTGACACTGCCCGCTGATCCACCAGGGGTTTCAGGACAGCCCTTAGGGACGTAATTCGACGATCGCCGCCTGTATCTCGGACCTCGTACAACGAAACGCACCGGTCCGTCGGCCGGCGTCATGGAGCGCAGGGGACAGCGCCTTCGGAGCCGTCGCCGAGGAAACGAATCTTCCGTCCCGCCCTCACATGTCCACTGGACACGCCGCCCGACTGCGACCGCCGCCTTCCCGCGATGGTGCGAGAATGTTGTGCGCCCGCGTACGCCGGTGACAGAAAACCGGCTCCCACGCGCATATTGTTACGTTCTTTCGAGCAGACACGCCCAGGAGTGGTTTCCTCCTGGATTTCGATGGGTGTGTTGGCCATTCGGGTGAAGGCGCATCCGCCGGCGGTCGATTCGCTCTTCGTGTGCGACGCTTAGCCAACTCGCTTCCGTGTGAGCCGCATTGGTGAGCCGGGGCAGGCATTCCGGGAACACGTCGGAACGCGGCCTTTACACCTCGCATCACCCGCAGTCGAGCACTCGAAGCAGTGATTGCATTGCTTTACGGCAGGTAAATAGCGTGACCGCAGTGATGTTTCGCGGTTCGGTCGGGAATGCGTCGACGCGTTCCCCTGCCCCCGCATGAGAACGGCGGACGTACGACGTCCCCAGAGCCGCCTCAGGGAAACGCACACCTCACGAATCCGCGGTCCCGCCACAAGCCCGACCGCCCCCTCCCCACAGGAGCGGCACACCATGACCAACACGACAGACGCGTTGTTCGACTGGTCCCCCGAGGCCGTCGTCTTCGACTGCGACGGCACCTTGATGGACACCGAACGGCACTGGCAGGACGCCCGCAACCAGGTCTTCCGAGGGTTCGGGATCACGCCCGCGCCGGGCTTCGCCGAGCGGGCCAAAGGCGTCCACTACACCGACTGCGGCCGGCTGATGGCCGAGGAGTCCGACAAGCCCCACCTGGTCGCCGAGATGACCGACTCGCTGCTGCACCACTTCATGCTGAGGGTCGCGGACGACCCGGTGACGATGCCCGGAGCCGTCGAGTTCGTGCGCCGGCTCTCCGGCCGGCTCCCCCTGGCGGTGGCGAGCAACTGCCCGCTCAAGGTCGTGGAGGCGAGCCTCGACCGGGCGGGACTGCTGGCCCACTTCGGGCACATCGTCGTACCGACCGAGGAGGAGGACGACACCCGTGCGGTGCGCGGGGAGCCGGTACGGCCGAAGCCGTGGCCGGATGTCTACGCGACGGCTGCCCGGCTCTGCGGCGCGGCGCCGGAACGGGCCCTGGCCGTCGAGGACTCGATGACGGGCATCGAGTCGGCCCGGCGGGCCGGGCTGCGCGTGCTCGGCGTGGGCCCGCACCCCGGGCAGGAGGACGCGGCGCGGGCCGACCTGTGGGTGACCACTCTGCACGCCTCGGATCTGACGTCCTGGGTCGAGTCCTGGCCGCCGCACCGGCCGGCGTCGCAGTAGCGGCGGAGGCAGTCGCGGCGGAAGGAGCGCGGTTGGCTCAGCTCAGCCGTGCGTCGAGGTCGTCGACGACGCCCTGAGCCGAGGAGAAGAGCAGTCCGATGCCCACCGCGCCCGGATCGGGAACGCCCTCGGCACGTTCGCCGAGGTAGCTGGAGCGGCCCATCCGGGCGCGCAGGCGGGCGGTCTCGCGGACGCCCTCCCAGGCGGCCTCGGCGGCGGCGGCCAGCGCCCGCTCCGGCGGAGTGCCGTCCGGGGCGGCGCGCAGCGCCTCCGCCGCCGGGGCCAGCGCGTCGACGAGGGTCTTGTCACCGGGGGCGGCGTCACCCACTCGGCGTATGGCCGCCAGGCCGTCCGCGGCGCCGGCGGCGAAGGCGGCGGTGGAAGCGGCGCCCGCCTCGGCCACGGCCGAGGCCAGTGCCTGGAACAGCAGGCCGAAGAGGGGGCCGCTGGTGCCGCCGACCTCGTCGAGGAAGGCGGTGGCGGCGGCGTCGAGGGGCGCCGCGGGGTCACCGCCCGGCGAGGGGAGGCCGTTCAGGTGACGCAGGGCGGAGTCGGCGCCGGCGGTGAGGTTGGTTCCGAAGTCGCCGTCGCCCACTTCCTGGTCGAGTGCGGTGAGGCGGGCCTTGGCGGCGTGGGCGGACGCGCCGAAGCGGCGCATCCAGACCTCGGCGGAGAACGCGTCGTGCGACGTGCTCGTCGTCATGGGGTGCCTCCCGTGCTCGGGGAACTCTCGAAGACTCTCGGGTGCGGGTGCCGTGGAGGGCGGCGGGCGTCTCGGCGGCGTCCCGCCCGCCCCGCTCACCAGCGCAGGGCGGCGGTCCGGACCGGGGCGTCGTACAGGCTCAAGGTCTGCTGGTCGGCGGCGAGCAGGGTGATGGAGAAGCCGCGCATGTCCAGAGCGGTGACGTACTCGCCCACCAGCGCGCGGGCCAGGTCGACGCCCCGGTCGTCGAGCAGGCCCGCGAGTTCGGCGTGGACGGCGTACAACTCCAGTGGAGTGACCGCGCCGAGCCCGTTGACCAGGGCGATGGCACGGGAGCCGGGTGCGAGGGCGAGCGCGTCGAGGAGCGCGAGGGTCATCCGCTCGACGAGAGGGCCGAGGGGACCCCGGACGATCGTCTTCCGGGCGCGTTCGCCGTGGATGCCGACGCCGTACTCCAGTTCCTCCGGATCCAGCTGGAAGGCGGGCCTGCCGGTCGTGGGCGCGGTGTGCGCGGCGGAGGCGACGGCGAGCGTGCGGCAGTTCGCGGCGAGGCGGGTGCCGAGCTCCTGGAGTTCGGCGAGGCCGAGCCCGGTGTCGGCCGCGGCTCCGAGCGCCTTCTCGATGAGGACGGTGCCTCCGGTGCCCCGCCGCCCCGACATGATCTCCTCGGACTCGGTGGCGAGGTCGTCGTCGATCAGGACGCGGGCGCAGGGGACGCCCCGGCGGGCGAGGCGTTCGGCGGCGATGCCGAAGTTGATCCGGTCGCCGGTGTAGTTCTTGACGATGTGCAGCACCCCGTCGGATCGGGCCGCGGCGAGGGATCCCTCGTACACCTGCCGGTTGTGCGGCGAGGCGAAGACGAGGCCGGGGCAGGCGACGTCGAGCATGCCCCGCCCGACGTATCCGGCGTGCAGGGGCTCATGCCCGGAGCCTCCGCCGGAGAGCAGTCCGACCCGCCGGGCGGGCGCGGAGTCCCGGGTGAGCAGGAATCCGTGGTCGGGGTCGAGCGTGAGCAGATCCGCGTGGGCACGGGCGAAGCCCTTCAGGGCGTCCGGTACCAGGGAATCGCTGCTGTTCTCGAAGTACGAGGCCATCCGGGTCCTCCGTCGTCGAGGGCCGCGAGCGGCTGAGCCGGCCGCCTCCCGCCGGGGTGGTTTACATGCTGCGGCCCGAACCCGCGCAAGGCAATTCGTAGGACAATCGGTCATTCTTTCGGATGCTCGGAACGGGCACGCCCGAACGGGAGTCGAACCCCCGGACGATCAGGGTTGTGTGATGGTGTGCGGCATGCCGCCGGGGGACGTAATGGCCGGTCGGGGCGTCCGGCGGCCCGCACGCTGTCCACTGTCGGCCGCGCGACCGCCGCCGTACCGTGAACCGGAGGGCCAGGCTCTTGACCCGCACCACCCGCGTCCTGGGCCGGGGCGCCGATCGGACCGGCCCGGGCTCCCGCCTCCGGTACGACGGCCCGACGTACGGATGAGCGCCTTCGCGCCCCGCGCGGCGCGCTTCGGCCACGTGCGGGACACGGTGGCCGCCGAGGGGCCGGCCGCGGCGCGGATCGTGGTCACCGTCGCGGTCGCGTGGCAGGTGGCCGTGTGGCTCGGCTCGGACAGCCCTCCCGTCTACGCGGCCGTCGTCCCGCTCGTGGCGCTGCGCGGCGACCCCGGGACGGCTCTGGCCGCCTCGCTCCAACGCGTGTTGGGCGTCATGGCGGGCGTCCTGATCGGCATCGCCGTGCTGAACGTCCTGCACCCGTCGACCGCCTCGCTCACGCTGGTCGTGGCGCTCGGCCTCGTCGCCGGAATGTTCCTGAGAGCCGGCGGCCCGCTGAACGTCCAGGTCCCCGCCTCCTCCCTGCTCGTCTTCGCCAGCGCCTCCCCCGACGCCTACGCCTTCCACCGGTTCTGGGAGACCGTTGCGGGAGCGGTCGTCACCATGGTGCTCGCGCCGCTGCTGTGGCCCCCCGATCCCCGCCGGACGCTGACAGCGCTCGCCGACGTCTGCCGCACCCACCTCACGCAGGCGCTGATGGGTACCGTCGCGGCCCTCGACGCCGATGCCGACACGGCCCGGGACAACCTCACCGCCGTGACGGGACGGGCCGAGGCCGTCCGCGCCCACGCCGTACGGGCCCGCGAAGCGGAACGCGCCATGCGCTTCAACCCGCTGCGCCGCCGGCACCGTGGGACAGTGGACCGCCTGGTTCGCGGCGTGGCCTTGGCCGACCGACTCGCCCCGCACCTGACGGCCCTGGCCGGAGAGGTCGCCCTGTTCACCGGCAGGGACGACCTCGCACCGGCCCTGGCCGACGCCCGGCGGCACCTGCCCGCCGTCGCCGCCTCCACCGCCGAGGCGATCACCCGCGCACTGGAGGCGGACGAACCCGGGATCCGGCCTCGAACCGGCCTCGTCCGGCGAGCGACCGGACACGGCCCGCCGGGCGACCGTCCGACGGCAGGCCCGAGGGCTCCGCTCACGGCGGCCCGCGCCCGTCTCGCCGTCTACGGCCGCGTCGACGACCGCCCGGCCGCCGTGGCCCTCCGCAGACCCTTCCAGCAGGTCCTCGACGACCTCGACGAACACCTCGCGCCCTGAAGGCCCGCGAGGCGGAGCACGTCGCGCGACCACCGCGCCGCCGGAGCCCTGCACCGGCGGCGCGGTTCACCTCGACCGGATCAGCCGCGACGGACGCGTTTCAGCTGGGCCGTGACGACCGACCCCGGGTCGGTCTGGAGCAGCGCCACCTCCGTACCGCCCGCGAGGGCCGTGATGGCGTAGTGGATGGTCTGCCCGGTGCTGCGTTGCGCGGTCAGCGTTCCGGTGCAGTCCCGCTTCAGGGTGTAGGTGATGGTGGACGTGAAGCTCGTCGGACCTGAGGTCTCGGTCATGAGCGTGGCCCTGGCGGTGGCGGTGGCGTTGCCGTGGAAGGTCACCAGAGCCTGGTAGGCGAGCGGACCGGCGCTGGCGGAGGTACCGCTGAAGTTCCCGCCGAAGTCGCCCTGCAGCGTGCGCACCGAGCACCCCTGCGGGTGGGAGGCCGGCGGGGCGGCCCCGGCGGGCAGCGCGCCCGCGAGGGTCACCGCGGCCACGGTCGCGGTCAGGGTGAGCACGCGTCGTGGGCGTGAGGTACGTGCCGGCGCTCGGGTCATGTGTCTTCCTCCGTGTGAGTACGTCGTGAGGGGCGGGACGGCGCTTCAGGTCGACGGCTCGTAAGCCGGTGTCGTGAGCTGGTGTCGTGAGCCGCTGCCGCTGCTACGGCCGCGGCCCGGTGGGCTCACCCGGCCCTGGTCGCGGCCGTGTGCGGAGGCTTCCCCTCCGCCGGCAAACGTGGCGCCCCACCGCCCGTTATCCACCCGACTGCCTGCGGTGCGCGCCCGCCGTTCGAGGCCGGGGCGGTGTCCGGGGCCGGGCCCGGGAGCCGTATGCCTCCCGGGCCCGGAGCCGCGTGCGGGCCGGCCCCGGGAGGCGGTCGAACCGCTCGCGGTGGGACTCAGGACGGCGAGAACCTGGCGACATAGTCGTCGAAGGGCTCGATGCCCGCCCCGGCGCGCAGGTCGTCCACGCGCTCGGGCTCCTCGCAGGGCCACGGGAGCGGCACGCCGTCCCGTACACCGGCGATCTGGGTCCCGTAGATCTGCTCGCGGCCTTCGTTGACCAGGGTGCGGTCGTGCAGGAAGGCCAGCTCGCGGGCGTCCGCCGATCCCGCCGCCACCGCCTCCCGCATCAGCCGCAGGGCGTGCCGCTGAACGTCGAGCTGCCGGTCGGCGTGCTGGGCGATGAGCCACGCCGACCGTGCGGCCTCCTCGCCGACCCGCTCGGCCGTCGGCCAGCCGGACTCGCGCATGATCTCGCCCAGCCGGTCGCCGTTCCGGGCGGTCAGCCGCCGCCAGGCCAACTGCTCGGCCGGGTCATCGCTGTTCGCCAGGACCGACGAGCGCTGGTCCTCCGCGGCCATGTCCGTCAGTTCCCGCGCGAGCGCGGCAGAGTCATCTTCCACCGTCAACTCTCCTCTCCGATACGTGTGTTGTGATCGCCGGACAGCAGCTTATGGGCACACGGCGGTACTGAAGATCATTCCGGAGGACGGTGACAGGGGTCCGTGGGCCGGGCAGAATGGTGTCACCGCCTCTTCCCTCGCCGGGCGTGCGAGGACGGGCACGGTCTCTCACCACGTTGCCGCAACCGGCCGGTCCGCCGCGGCGGCCGTCCGACGGGCGGTCGGGCCCGACGTCGGATAGACCGGAGTCGCGCGGGCCGGCGCGAGGTGTCCCGGTCTGTCCGGCGGGTAGGTGGTTGCCCGTACCGTCCGGAAACCTACGGAGACACCGCTCCGCCTGCGTTTTTCCGCCCGGCGAACGAGAGGACGTCATGGAGAGCTACCGAATCGTCAACCCCGCGACCGGCGAGACCGTGCGCGAGTACCCGACGGCCACCGATGCCGAACTGCTGGAGAAGCTGAAGCTCGCCGACGCCGCGCAGCGTGAGTGGGCCGTCCGTCCGCCGGCGGACCGTGCGGCGGTGCTGCGACGGGTCGCGGACCTCTACGAGGAGCGCAAGCAGGACCTCGCCGCCGTCATCACGCGGGAAATGGGGAAGCCCGTCAAACAGGCGGCGGGCGAGATCGACGTCGTGATCTCGATCTACCGCTACTACGCGGACCACGGCGAGGAGTTCCTCCGGGAGGAGGAACTGGACGTCGCGTCCGGCGGGCGCGCGGTCATCCGCAAGGAGGCGGTCGGCACGCTGCTGGGGATCATGCCGTGGAACTTCCCCTACTACCAGGTGGCCCGCTTCGCGGCCCCCAACCTGATGCTCGGCAACGCCGTCCTGCTCAAGCACGCGCCCCAGTGCCCGGAGTCCGCCCTGGAGATGGAAAGCCTGTTCCAGGACGCGGGGGTGCCGGAGGGCGTGTACGTGAACGTCTTCGCCACCAACGACCAGGTCGCGGACCTCATCGCCGACGACCGGATCCAGGGCGTGTCGCTGACGGGCTCCGAGCGGGCCGGAGCGGCGGTGGCCGAGATCGCGGGCCGCAACCTGAAGAAGGTCGTGCTCGAACTGGGCGGTTCCGACCCCTACCTGATCCTCGGTGTCTCGGATCTGTCGCGGGTCGTGAAGAACACCCTCACGGGCCGGATGATCAACGCGGGCCAGGCGTGCAACGCCTCCAAGCGCATCATCGCGCTGGACGAGCACTACGACGCCTTCGCCGAGCAGTACACCGCGGCGGTCCGGGCCATCGTTCCCGGCGACCCCACCGACCCGGACACCTTCCTGGGGCCGCTCTCCTCGGAGAAGGCCGTGCAGGCACTGGACGAGCAGGTCCAGGACGCCGTCTCCAAAGGGGCGACCGTACTGGCCGGAGGCAAGCGGATCGACCGCCCGGGCGCCTGGTACGAGGCGACGGTGCTGGCCGGAATCACTCCGGACATGCGGGCCTACAAGGAGGAGCTGTTCGGCCCGGTCGCGCTGCTGTTCCGGGTGGGTACGGAGGACGAGGCCGTCGCCTTCGCCAACAACTCGCCCTATGGCCTCAGCGCCTCGGTGCAGACCGACGACAGCGAGCAGGCGGAGCGGGTGGCCCGGCAGCTGGAGGCCGGCATGGTGTTCGTCGGCGGTCCGGCGGGCACCGCGGCCGAGCTGCCGTTCGGCGGGGTGAAGCGCTCCGGTTTCGGCCGTGAGCTGGGTCGGTTCGGGATGGAGGAGTTCGCCAACCACAAGCTGGTGCGGACCGTGCGCTGACCGGCCGGCCGGGCACCCGCCGGGCTCCTGTACTGAAGCAGGCTGCTCTGTACGGGATGCCCGGCGCGTCACGACGTGGGCGCGTACGTGCGGGCGATCCGGGGGCCCGACGTCCGCGAGTGTCTACGGGCGGCTCCACACCGCGGCCCGGGGGCGAGGAGGGCCGCCGGGCGGCGGGCGACATCACGGTACGCCGGGCGCAACACTCACACCCGGCGAGCGTTGCGGGAGCAGGCGGAGGCGTCGGGCGAAGCGGCGGCGGCGGCGCGGGAAGTCCGCCCGCCCCGCCATGTTGCCTGCGCAGCGGCTAATTGGGCCCCCCTGGGAGGCCGCGACCGGCACTCGACAGACGAGTCGGCGCAACGCAAGTACCCCTGGCGGTCAGTGGTTCGCGATTCGCTGAACACCCATCATATGTACCCGCACGTAACCCCGTTCGTGCGGAGCGACCCCACTCGTCGGCAACTCCCACTGCAGGAGACCTCCATGCATGCCAACTCCAGGACCCCGCGCGCCGTCGCCGCCCTCGCCGCGACCCTCGCCCTCGTCGCGATCCCGGCCACCACGGCCACCGCCGCCGAGACGGCGCCGGCCGCCGCCACCACCGTCGGCGACACCTCCTCGGCCGCCGCCGTCGACTACGAAACCTGGCGGAAGGACGTCGCCGCTGTCGCCGCCGAGGCGCGCCCCTGGATCGAGGCGCGGAGCGGCAACGCCGGCTCGGAGAAGCAGGCGATCGTCCTGGACGTCGACAACACCGCCCTGGAGACGCACTTCCACCCGTTCTGGGAGCCCACCCCCGCGGTCGCCGACATCCGGGACCTGGCCCGCTACGCCGACTCCCGTGGCGTGGACGTCTTCTTCGTCACGGCCCGCCCGGGCTTCGTCGGACCCCTCACGGACCGGAACCTGAAGGACACCGGCTACCCCGTCGACGGGCTCTACGTCACCGAGCTCCTGGACCTCCTCGACGTCAAGGCGTACAAGACGAAGAAGCGGGCCGAGATCGAGGCGAAGGGCTACAAGATCATCGCCAACATCGGGAACAGCTCCAGCGACCTCGTCGGCGGTCACGCCGAGCGCACGTTCAAGCTCCCGGACTACGACGGCCAGATGGTCTGAGCTCCGTCCGCGGGGGACCGTCGACCGAGCTGATGACGGCGCGCGCCGGGACGGGCGCGCCCCGGACTCCCTCGTCAGGAGCGGGAACCGCCCGCTCCTGACCCGGCGGTCCCCTGCCGGCCGCACGCGGCGGACCGGCGTCCGGGGCGCCGCCGCCCGTCCCGCCTCACGTCACGCGGACGCGGAGGGCGTACCGCCGGCCGGAGTGGATCGCCTCGGCCTGCTCGCGCAGGTCCTCGGCGGAGAACCCGAGCAGCGCCTCATCGGCGGCGCGTATCAGCAGCGGCAGTATCTCCGTCACCGGCCGGCCGCGATGCGCGTCCGCGAGCTCGGCGAACACGGCCTGGTACGAGCGGTGGCCCCGGCGCCCGACGCTGTCGGCGAGCAGCCGTCCCAGATGGCCGCTGCTCACGGTGATCTCGCCCATCGATCGCTCCGTCCCTCTCACCGGCCCTGGCCTCCCCAGCACCTGCCGACAACGGTAAGAGCGGGCACTGACAGTCGAGGGGCGGCGGAGTGGCCCGCGAGGGTGCGATGGCGGCCGACACGTTATTTGGGTCATACACGGAGTTGGCCGAACATCACCTAGCCCAATTAGGAGCCTTGGGCATCTAGTAGAGGGATCGGCAGGCTCATCCGTCACCCGTCTGTGAGGCCCGCATGCCAGAATCCCCGGCTGTCTCGTTCCCGCAGGACCGCACCTGTCCTTTCCACCCGCCCACCGGCTACCGCGCGCCCGGCCGTGAGGCGACACCGCTGAGCCGCGCCACGCTCTACGACGGCCGTACGGTGTGGCTGGTCACCGGCCACGCGGAGGCCCGCGCGCTTCTGGCCGACCCGCGCCTGTCGTCCGCCCGCGAGAACCCGGCCTTCCCGATGCTCACCGCGAGGCTCGCCGGCACCGCCCAGCGGCGTATCGAACTCCTCGGCGTCGACGACCCCGAGCACCACGCCCAGCGCCGCACGCTGATCCCCAGCTTCACCGTCAAGCGGGTCGCGGCCCTGCGCCCGCAGATCCAGGAGACCGTGGACCGCCTGCTGGACGCCATGATCGAGCAGGGGCCGCCCGCGGATCTGGTGACGTCCTTCGCGCTGCCCGTCCCCTCGATGGTCATCTGCGCGCTGCTGGGCGTTCCGTACGCCGACCACGAGTTCTTCGAGGCGCAGTCGCGCAAACTCCTGCGCGGCCCGACCGCCGACGACGTCGACACCGCACGCGCGGCGCTCTCCGAGTACTTCCGCGCGCTGATCTCCCGCAAGCAGAGGGATCCCGGTGAAGGGCTGCTCGACGAGCTGATCAGCAAGCAGCTCGACACCGGCGCGATCGACCGGGACCAGCTGGTCCGTCTGGCCCAGGTCCTGCTCGTCGCAGGTCATGAGACGACGGCCAACATGATCTCGCTGGGAACGTTCACGCTCCTCCAGCACCCCGATCAGCTGGCCCGACTGCGCTCGACGGACGCGGTCGTGCCCTCGGCGGTCGAGGAGCTGCTGCGCTACCTGTCCATCGCCGACGGCATGTCCCGGCTGGCGGTTCAGGACATCGAGGTGGGCGGAGTGACGATCCGCTCCGGCGAGGGAGTGGTCCTGCCCGCCTCGGTCATCAACCGCGATCCCGCCGTGTACCCGGAGCCGGACGAGCTCGATCTCCACCGGTACGCGCGCCAGCACGTCGCCTTCGGTTTCGGCATCCACCAGTGCCTCGGGCAGAACCTGGCGCGCGCCGAGATGGAGACAGCGCTCCGCACCCTCTTCGACCGGCTTCCCGATCTGCGGCTGGCCCGGCCCGCGGACACCATCCCCTTCAAACCCGGCGACACGGTCCAGGGGATGCTCGAACTGCCCGTGACCTGGTGAACACCGTGATCCGGGAATGCCCTGACCCGGGAATCCCGCGACCCGGTGAACGCAGCCCCACCGAAAGGAGCGTGATCATGCCGATCAGCATCGAGATCGACCGGGACGTGTGCATCGGCGCCGGCCAGTGCGCGCTCGCGGCCCCGAAGATCTTCACCCAGGACGAGGACGGCTTCAGCGAGGTCCTGCCGCCTTCCGGGGGCGAGGACAGGGGCCCCACGGTCGGTGAGGCCGCCCGCGTCTGCCCCGTACAGGCCATCACCGTGACGTAGAGGCGGAGCGGGCGACGGGGTCCCGGCGCGGTGTGCGGTGCGGCGGATCTCGGTGTCGTCCGGACGGCCCCGGCCCCGGGCTCCCCGTCCGTCCCGCGGTCAGGACGTCGCCTCCGCGGGCCGGGGCGGCCACAGCCGGCAGGAGGCGGCCACGACCAGCGGCCACAGTGCCTGGACGAAGGTCAGCACCCGCTCGGCGACGCCCGGAGCCTGACCGCTCTGCAGCTCGACCACGAACCACACCGCGTTCGCGCACATCAGGGAGGTGGCCAGGATCGACACGTTGAACCGCAGAGCCCAGGGCACCGTCTTGCGTCCCCGGCTCGCGGCCAGCGCGGGCCACACCGCGAGCAGCACGAACCCGGACGCGGCCACCACTCCGTGGCCGAAGGAACCGCCCCGCAGCGGGGCGGGAACCAGCGTCAGGGCCATGGCGCAGAGCCCGCCGCCGGCCAACGCCGCCCTCCCGGCGGTCGCCGCCTCCCGCAGCCCGTGCGCGGTGATCACGTAGCAGGCCCCCAGCACGATGAGCATGCCCGTCATCAGCCAGTAGCCGCGCGCGCCGTGGGACGCCAGCACGCTCAGCGTGTCTCCCACCGGGTCGTAGGCGGGGCCCTGGAGCAATTGCGCAATCGTCCAACCACCGACCAGGAGTACAGGGGCGCCGCCCGCAGACAGCAGCACCCACCAGGGAGCACGTCGCATCACCCCACCGTAGGTTTCCGGGGCCCGCCGTTCCCGGCGACACGGCGGCACACGGACCCGGTGGGGCGAGACCGCCGGGTACGTCGCCCGCGCCCGCCCTCGAACGGCGCGGGGCCACCGCCCGCCGGGCCAGGGGTGACGGGCAGTCAGCCGCGGCGCGTCCGCAGGACACCGGCCAGGAGTACGACGAGCAGCCCGGCGGCGGGCACGACGAGCAGCCCCGTGCGCAGGCTCGTCGCGTCGGCGATCAGCCCGACGACGGGCGGAGAGAACAGGAAGCCCAGCCGCATGAGCCAGGACACGAGGGTCAGCCCGGTGCCGGGGCGGAGGCCGGGCAGCTCGTCCGCCCCCTGCATCGCGGCGGGAACCAGCGTGGCCACTCCGAGCCCCGCGGCGGCGAAGCCGGCGATCGTCCCGGGAACCGTCGGAAACGCCAGGGCGACGCCCATGCCCACCGCAACGAGGAGACCTCCCTCGCGGGCCACGGCCCGCTGGCCGAACCGGTCGACCAGCCGGTCGCCGACGAGCCGTCCGACGAACTGGGCGCCCACGAGCGCGATGAATCCCGACGCGGCCAACGCGACCGGCGCGTGCAGCGCGTCCGACAGGTAGACGGCGGCCCACGAACTGCCCGCGTCCTCCACCAGCGCCCCCGCCGTGGCGATCAGCACGAGTGCGCCCAGCACCCACGACGTACGCGGCCCGCGCCCCGGGCCCGCACTGCCCGCCCGGCCCGGCGCGCCGGAGGCGTCCCCGGCCGGGCCGTCAGCCGGGTCGTCGGCCCGGTCCGCCTCGCGCCCCGGCAGGCAGAAGCGCAGGGCGACCAGCGCGGCCACCGCGAACACGGCCGCCGAGACGCCCAGGTGCACCCCCCGTGAGAGGCCGAGCGCGATCGCCCCGGCCGCCATCGCGCCGCCGGTCACGGCGCCGATCGACCAGACGGCGTGGAAGGAGTTGATGATGGACCGCCCGTAGCGGCGCTGGACCCGGAGGCCGTGAGCGTTCTGGGCGACGTCGGTGATCGCGTCCATCGCTCCCGCGAGGAACAGGGCGACGGCGAAGACCGTGAACGACGACGCCAGCCCCGCGGCCAGGATCCAGACGCCGGTCAGAATGGTTCCGGCCACCGCCACCCCGGCCGAGCCGAACCGGCGGATGAGGACGCCCGCCGCCATCCCGGCCGCGATCGCCCCGGCCGGGAACGCCGCGACGGCCAGCCCGTAGACGGCGTTCGTCACATCGAGTTCGGCCTTGATCTGCGGATACCGCGGCAGGAGGTTGGCGAACAACGCCCCGTTGGTGAAGAACAGCACGCCCACCGCCACGCGGGCATGACGTTCCGTCGGACCCGGCCGGGTCGTCGTCGCAAGACTCATGCGAGCAGCCTACCGTTCAGAGCGTACGAACGTACACTCATCCGAAATCACCACCGCGGACCCGCGGCGGGGCGTGTCGGGCCCGCAGGGCGCTCTCCGGCGGATCCGGCGGAGGGCCGTCCCCTCAGGGGCGGTTGCGCGGTGCCGCCCGGGGACGGCACCGCCCCCGCCGCGCAGCACCCGGCGTCGGGGCGTGGCCGGGGCGGACCGGGGCACTCGCTCCCCTGAGGTGATGTCCACATGATCGCGGCCTCCGGTGCCGGACGGCACGCGCGGCACGACGCCGCGGACGGTCCGCGTACGTCGCCCGGGGGACGTCACCCGCCACGAAGGGATCGGATGAACGTGCGCAGTATCGGAGTCGAAGAAGAGCTCCTCCTGGTGAGCGCGGAGACGGGCGAGGCCCAGGCGCTGTCCGCCGCGGTGCTCGCCTCGGCGGCCCCCGGGCCCGTCGACTCCCTGGAGGGCGGCTTCGAGAAGGAGCTCCAGAAGGAACAGGTGGAGTTCGCGACGCGCCCGGTGACCTCGCTGGACGAGCTGCGGGAGGAGATCGTGCGCCTGCGCGGGCAGGCGGCGGCCCACGCGGCCGGTGCGGGAGCGGCGGTGGCGGCCATCGCCACCTCTCCGCTGTCGGTGAGTCCGTCCATCAACGCGGGCGAGCGGTACCGGTGGATGGCCGAGCATTTCGGGCTGACCGCGCTGGAGCAGCTGACGTGCGGCTGCCACGTCCACGTCTCGGTGGAATCCGACGAGGAGGGCGTGGCCGTGCTGGACCGCATCCGCCCGTGGCTCTCCGTGCTGACCGCCCTGAGCGCCAATTCGCCGTTCTGGCACGACGAGGACAGCGGCTACGGCAGTTATCGCAGCCGTGTGTGGAACCGGTGGCCCTCGGCCGGACCGGTGGAGGTCTTCGGCAGTGCCGACCGCTACCACGAGCAGGTCGCCCGGATGGTCGCCACCGGGGCGATCCGGGACGAGGGCATGGTCTACTTCGACGCCCGCCTGTCGGCCGCCTACCCGACGGTGGAGATCCGGGTCGCCGACGTCTGCCTGGAGGCTTCCACCACCGTCGTGCTCGCCGCGCTGATACGGGCCCTGGTCGAGACGGCCGCCCGGGAATGGCGGGCCGGACTGCCTCCGGCCGCCGTGCCGGTGGGACTGCTGCGCCTCGCCGCGTGGCGCGCCGGCCGGTCGGGGCTGGACGGGCCGCTGATCGATCCCCGCACGATGCGCGAGGCCCCGGCCGAGACCGTCGTCCAGGCGCTGTTCTCGCAGGTCCAGGACGCCCTGGAGGACAACGGGGACGCCGAGCGCGCCCGCGAGGGCCTGGCGGCGCTCCTCGCCCGCGGCAACGGGGCGCGCATCCAGCGGCAGCTGCTCCGCGAGCACGGCAGCCTGCGGGCCGTGGTCGCGGAGTGCACGCGGCTGACCATACGCGCGGAACCCCTCATGGCCGGCTGAGCCGCGCGCCCCGCCGGGTCCGCGCGGGCCCTGCGGACCTCTGCGGACTGTGGCCGCGTGCTCCTCGGAGTACGCGGCCCACGGGCTTGTTCCTCTGACGTAGTACGTATAACCTGCGAGCTGTCGACGCTGAGACCGAAGGAACCGGAGGTGATCGACCATGGCGCGGCCCGCGCCCCGATGGAGCACCCACCGGATGCCGATCTTCGGCGACCACTCCTACCGCTGCGATCTGTACGGCTGACCCGGCCCGCGAGCCGTGCTCCACGGCTCCGCACCGCCGCCCGTACTCCGGCGCCGCCGGAACTTCGCCACGTTCGTAGGAGTGACCATGTCCCTGCCCTTCCTCTCCGCCGTCCGGCACGACGGCACCGACTGGGCCCTGCGCCACATGCCGCTGCTGCGCGAGACCGTGCGCCGGCACGGTGCCGTGCTGGCCGGCAAGCGGATCGCGATGTGCCTGCACATCGAGCCCAAGACGGCGGCCCTGGTCGCTCTGCTCACGGAGGCCGGGGCTGAGGTCACGCTCACCGGTTCCCCCGGGACCACCCAGGACGACACCGCCGACGCCCTGCGCGCGAGCGGCACGACCGTGTACGGGCGGCGCGACGACACCCCCGACCGGCACCGCCACCACATCGACCGGGTGCTCGCGTGCGACCCGCATCTGCTGCTCGACAACGGCGGAGACCTGACCGTCGCGGCGCTGGAGGGCGGCGGACCGCCGCACCTCGTCGGCGGCACCGAGGAGACGACGACCGGGGCGCTGCGCATCCGCGCCCTGCCGTCCCCGCCGCCGTTCCCGGTCGTGGTGATCAATGACAGCCGCCTCAAGCTGCTGGTGGAGAACGAGTTCGGCGTGGGGCAGAGCGTGGTCCAGGGCTTCATGAACGCGACGAACCTGATGCTGCCGGGGGCACGGGCCACCGTGGTCGGTTACGGGCCCTGCGGGCTCGGCGTCGCCAACACCCTGGCCCGGCTCGGGGCCCGGGTGTCGGTGGCCGAGACCGATCCGTACCGGGCGCTGGAAGCGGTGATGCACGGCCACGAGGTCGGCCCGCTCGACACCCTGCTGCCCCGCACCCGTCTGCTGTTCCTCGCCACCGGACACCCCGGGGTCGTCGGAGCCGACCAGCTCGACGCCCTGGCCGACGGCACGATCGTCGCCGGTGTGGGCCACCGGGCCTGGGAAGTGGACCAGGCGGCGCTCGCCGCGCGCACCGCGTCCATCAGGCGGTACGGGACGGCGGGCGACGAACGCGCCGTCCACCGCCTGTCCGACGGCCGCGAGATCACCGTGCTGGCCGGCACCGCGATGATCAACCTCACCGCGGCCAAGGGCAACCCGATCCAGGCCATGGACCTGGGACTGACGCTCCAGGCCCGCAGCCTCGCCGCCGTGGCCGCCCTGCCCCTCGCACCCGGCGCGCAGCCCGTCCCGGCCGACGTGGACCGCGAGATCGCCGCGAGCCTGGTCGCCCGGCTGACCGCCGACTGAACCGGGAGCCCCGCGCCCGCACACCCCCGACCCTCTCCCCCGTACACCTGTCCGCTGAACCGAGGAACCCGCATGACCACCGCCGCCCTCTCACCCGACGCCATCGCACAGCTGCCCAAGGCCGTCCTGCACGACCACCTCGACGGTGGACTGCGCCCGGCCACCCTCGTCGAACTGGCCGCCGCCGTCGGCCACCGGCTGCCCACCACCGACCCGGACGGACTGGCCGCCTGGTACGTCGAGGCGGCGAACTCCGGCGACCTGGTCCGCTACATCGCCACGTTCGAGCACACCCTGGCCGTCATGCAGCACCGCGAGGGACTGCTGCGCACCGCCGAGGAGTACGTGCTCGACCTCGCCGCCGACGGCGTGGTGTACGGCGAGGTGCGCTACGCGCCCGAGCTGATGCTGAAGGCCGGGCTCACCCTGGGCGAGGTCGTCGAGACCGTGCAGGAGGGCCTGGCCGCCGGCCGGGCGAAGGCCGCCGCCGCCGGCACTCCGGTGCGGGTCGGCACCCTGCTGTGCGGCATGCGCATGTTCGGCCGCACCCGTGAGATCGCCGACCTCGCGGTGGCGTACCGGGACGCGGGCGTCGTCGGGTTCGACATCGCCGGCGCCGAGGACGGCTTCCCGCCGGCCGATCACCTCGCCGCCTTCGACCACCTGCGCTCCGAGAGCGTGCCGTTCACCATCCACGCCGGCGAGGCCCACGGGCTGCCCAGCATGCACCAGGCCCTCCAGACCTGCGGCGCGCAGCGCATCGGGCACGGCGTCCGCATCATGGACGACATCGTCGACGGGAAGCTCGGCAGGCTCGCCTCCTGGATCCGCGACCGCCGGATCGCGTTGGAGATGTGCCCCACCTCCAACCTCCAGACGGGCGCCGCGACCTCGATCGCGGAGCACCCGATCACCGAGCTGCGCCGGCTCGGCTTCCGCGTCACCGTGAACACCGACAACCGGCTGGTGTCGGGGACGACGATGACCCGCGAGATGTCGCTGCTCGTCGCCGAGGCCGGCTGGACGCTCGACGACCTGCGGGCGGTCACGGTCGACGCGCTCAGGAGCGCGTTCATCCCCTACGACGAGCGCAACGAGCTCATCGACGACGTGGTGCTGCCCGGTTACGCGGCCCACGCGTGATCCCGCAGGGCTCCGGCACCGACACCGACCAGGAGGAACCAGTGGCACAGCGCGTCGAGGACCTGCGGATCGGGTTCATCGGGCACGGGAGGCACGCCCGTGCGAACCTCTACCCCGCCCTGGAGCTCGCGGGTGCGCGCCTGACGAGCATCGCGACCCGTGACGAGGCGGCGGCCCGGGCGGCGGCGGCTCTGCACGGCGCGGACCGGGGGCACGGCGACCACCGGCGGATGCTGGCCGAGGACGCTCTCGACGCCGTCTTCGTCAGCGTCGCCCCGGAGGACCAGGCCGCGGTGGCGCAGGAGTGCCTGGAGGCGGGCGCTCACGTCTTCGTGGAGAAGCCGCTCGGCCTGAACGAGGCGGAGGCCCGGCGCGTGGCGGAGACCGCCGAGCGGTGCGGGCGCGAGGTGACGGTGGGCTTCATGAAGCGCCACGCCCCGGCCTACCGCAGACTCGCCGCGCTCATGGCGGACGAGGCGGCGTTCGGCAGGGTCGTCTCCTTCCAGGGGTTCTTCGCCTTCAGCCCGTGGACGGACACGCTCCGGGACGACACCTATCTCAAGTACGGCGCGATCCACCTCGTCGACCTGGTCCGGTGGCTGTTCGGCGACGTCGCCGAGGTCACGGGGTTCCGCAACTCGCGGGGCGCCGACATCAGCATGGCCATGACGCTGCGCACGCACAGCGGGGTGATCGGGAACCTGACGCTGGCCGGCGTGCCCGCGTGGGGCCGGGAGCAGGAGGAGCTGACCGTCACCGGGCAGCGCGGGTTCGCCCGGGTGGAGAACCTCACCTCCCTCACCCACCACCACGCCCGGCCGGCCGCTCCGGGCGGTGCGGAGCCCTGGCAGGAGCTGGGCGAGGAGGCGGTCGTGGTCCGGTCCGTCAACTCACCGGCCTCCGGCGGCCATCAGGATCTCTACCTGAGGGGCTTCGCGGCGGAGGTACGGCACTTCCTGGACACCGTGGCGCACGGCGCTCCGTCACTCTCCTCGGCGGCGGACAACGTCGGCACGATGGCCTTGTGCGACGAACTGCTGAGCGCTCTGGCGCCGCACTGATCGCTCCGCGTCGGACCGGGCGCCCCCGGTCCGACGCGGGTCGTCCGACCTCGGCCGGTCCGGGTCAGTACAGCGGAACGAGCGCGGTGATCCGCTTCCCCTCCGGTCCCGGGATCACCGCCACATGCCGGGCGAGGCGGCAGATCATCGACCAGCCCAGACCGCCCATGCGGAGCACGGCCGTGTCCATCGGACCCGCGGCGGCCGGCAGCCGGTGACTCGCGTCGGCCACCTCCACGAGCAGGGCGTCGTCCACGAGGACGGCGTCGAAGGCGGTCAGGCCGCCCGCGTGGCGGATCGCGTTGGTGACGAGTTCGGAGGTCACCAGCAGGGCGTCGGCGACCACCACGTCATCCAGGTCCTCGCCCCTGAGATCGCAGAACTGGGTGCTGAGCAGGGCCTTCACCTGGTCCCGGGCCTCCCCCGCCGTCGCGGGCACCCGCCGCGCGGCCGGGAAGCGGAGGGGGTCGGCAGCGTGCGCGGTGTGCTCCGGGTCTTCACCGGGGGCCACACCGTTCTCCGAGGTCACTTCTTTCTCCGCCATACGTACGGCGTCTTCCCCGCGCCCCGGCTCTCACACCCTCCTTTTCGCGGACATGTTCGACAGAGAGGCAGGTCACGGCCGCCTTCGGCGTCCTCCCACGCCCGGAACGCGCCTCCGCCCCGTACTGGGGAGGGGCGCGGGGTCACACGGCGGGGACGGCGCTCGCGCGGGGGCCGGGTTCCCCGCCCTGCTGGGCGGGTACGGGCGCGGTCGGTTCCAGCAGGGTGAAGACGATCCGCGTGCCGGGCGCGTGGCCGGGATCCACGGCGATCCTGCCCCCGTGGTACTCGACGATCTTCTTGCACAGGGCCAGTCCGATGCCGTTGCCCGCGTACTGCTCTCGGGTGTGCAGGCGCTGGAAGACGACGAAGACCCGCTCGGCGAACTCCTGGTCGATGCCGATGCCGTTGTCCGTGACGGCGAACTCCCAGCCGTCGCCGACGGCCCGGCAGCCGAGGTGGATCACGGGCGGCCGGCCGGGGGTCCGGAACTTGATCGCGTTGGTGAGGAGGTTCTGGAACAGCATGCTGAGCTGGCCCGGCTCCCCGGACAGCGTCGGCAGCGGGTCGTGCGTGATGGTCGCGCCGGACTCCTCGACGGCCACGCTGAGCGAGCTGACGGTCCGCTCGAACTTCTCCTCCAGGTCGACGCGCTGGTGCTCGGCCGTCAACCGCCCGACGCGCGAGAAGGCGAGCAGGTCGTTGATGAGGCTCTGCATCCGGGTCGCCCCGTCGACGGCGAAGGCGATGTACTGCGACGCGCGCTCGTCGAGGTCCTTGGCGTAGCGGCGTTCCAGCAGCTGGCAGAAGCTCGCCACCTTGCGCAGCGGTTCCTGGAGGTCGTGCGAGGCGACATAGGCGAACTGCTCCAGCTCACCGTTGGAGCGGCGCAGCTCCTCGGCCTGGGCGGCGAGGTCGGCCTGGGCCCGGTCGCGGAAGTCGAGTTCGGCGGCGAGCCGGGCGCGCATGCTCTCCACGTCCGCGGCGAGCAGCCGCAGGTCCGCGGGGCCGGTACCGGTCACCGGATGGCTGAAGTCACCGCCGGCGACGACCCGCACGTGGTCGGAGAGCCGGTCCAGATGGCTGGTGACGCCCCGGCGCAGTCCGATGAAGACGAGTGCGGTGAGCGCGAGGATGGTGGCGGCGATGGCGCTGAAGGACCAGTTCCGCAAGGTCCGGGCGTCCTGGAGGTCGGCCCGGGCGGCGGCCCGCTGGGCCTCCAGATGCGCCTGCTGGGTGGCCAGGGCCGAGCGTACGGAGTCGAAGAGGGTCTTCCCCTCCAGCGAGCGCGCCCGGCTCTCGGCCCTGGGGTCGGCAGCCGAGGCGATGGGCCGGGCGACGCGGGCCTGCCAGGTTCCGGCGCGCTTCTGCACGTCGGCGAGGTCGCGCTCGGTCATGGCGTCGCTTTCGGCCGCGGCGCGCAGCGCGCGCACGGCCTCGCGCTGTTTCGTCAGGCCGTCGCGGTAGGGGGTGAGGAACGTCGGCTTCGCGGTGGCCCCGTAACCGCGTATCCCCGTCTCCTGGTTGATCAGGGCGCTCTCCAGCCGGACCGAGGCCAGCAGCGCCGGGGTCGAGTGGTCGACGAGACGGGTGTTGATCGTCGTCGACCTGGCCAGGACCCAGCTGCCGCAGAGGATGAGGGCGAGCAGCAGGGAGAGCGCGGCGGCCGTGCTGATCGCGAGCCAGTGACGCGTCGTCCACCCCGCGGTCGCGGGCCTCATCGGCTTACGGGTGTGCGCGGCGGCGTCCAGGCCCACGGCGGTGCTCCTCGGTCTTGAGCCCGGAGGCTCCGAGCCGGAACAGAATACCGTCGGCGACAACGCTTGTTGTCGCGGGTCCGCCGCAGCGCCTACGCTGACGTCCATGGGCCACGACCTCTCCACTTCCGATGATCACGAGTTGCTGCACGTGCTCACGGAGAGAGGCGTACAGGAACTGGCCCGGCGGATCGCCGAACAGAGTCTGACAGGCCGCTCACCGGCGGCGCGGCCCGAGGCCGCGCACGCCGGAGGGCAGGACGCGGGTCCCGGGGGCGCGGACGCGCTCGCCCGGCTCCGGGTCCTCGCCTACATCAGCAGGGCAGTCAGCGAGCAGGCCCAGGCCGAAGCCTCATCGGCAGCCAGGGCGGGCGCGAAGTATCCCCAGCTCGGAGCGGCGTGGGGGATCAGCAGGCAGGGCGCCCGCAGGCGCTGGCCGGGTCTGGTCTTCACCGCCGAGCCCCCCACCCGTCCTCTCCCCACCCACCGGAGCCCCAACGTGAACGCATTCACCGTCGACCGCCCCTACAGCGTCCTCCTCGTCGAGGACGACCCGGCGGACGCCCTGCTCATCGAGGAGGCCCTGGTCGACCGCGGCATGGCCCGCACCATCGACCAGGTGACCGACGGCCTCGCCGCCCTCCAGTACCTGCGCGACCCCGAGAAGGAGCGGCCCGACCTCATCGTCCTCGACCTGAACATGCCGCGGATGAACGGCCGTGAGCTGCTGGCCGTGCTCAAGGACGACGCCTCGCTCGGCGGGATTCCGGTGGTGGTGCTGACGACGTCGGCCGCCCCCGACGACGTGGAGGACGCCTACCGCCAGCACGCCAACGCGTATGTGACCAAGCCCGTCAACCTCGACGCGTTCATCAAGTCGGTGCAGGGGATCGACGCCTTCTTCCTCGACACCGCGGAGCTTCCGCCCCGCTCGCGGAACGCGGACGGCTGAGCGCGGCACCGCCGTCCCCGGCGGCGCGGGGACGGGCGCGGGCGCCCTCCCCCGGCCGCCTCGGCCCGCGCGCCGAGGTATCCGCCCGCGCTGTGCGGGCGGATACCTCGTCCCGCTCCACCAGGTCTGCCGTGCCGCTTTCAGGGAAGACGGCGTAGCGCCGGAGAAGAACACCCTTCTGCGGCGCCGCCGTGCGGCGGGCCGACCGTGGGGGATCTGATGCCGACTGCCATTCCGGCGAGAGCGACCGGTGCCGCGAGCACGCCGAGTCCACGACGACCGGGCCGCTCGCCCGCCCTGACCAGCGGAAGCGGCCGGGCGGCGGCGCGTATCGGGGCGTTCGCCGTCTGTCAGGCGGCGATGATGGCGGGGATCGGGCTGCTGATCACCGGCCCGGCGCGCGACCTGTGGCCGCTGACCGCCGAGGACGCGGTGAACGAGGGCTTGGAGCGTCTGCGCGGCGGTGCTCTCACCACCGCCTCGGAGATCGCCTCCGGCGCGGGCGACACCGCCACGGTGGTGGCGGTCACCCTCCTGGTCTGCCTGTTCCTCGTCCTGGCCCCCCGGCTCCCGCTGTGGCGTGAGGCCGTCTTCCTCGCGCTCGGCGTCTCGCTCCAGTCCCTGGTGTTCCTCGTCATCACGGAGTCCGTGGACCGCACCCGCCCGGACGTGGAACGCCTGGACGACTCCCCGCCGACCTCCAGTTACACCTCCGGGCACACCGGCGCGGCCACCGCGCTCTACGCCGGCCTCGCCGTTCTCGTCCTGTCCCGGGCCCGCGGCCCGTGGCGCAAGGTCGTGGGCGCGCTGTTGCTGCTGATCCCGCTCCTCGTGGGAGCGGCCCGGCTCTACCGGGGCATGCACCACCCCACCGACGTGGTGGGCGGCCTGCTCAACGGCGCGCTGTCGCTGATCGTCGTGGGCCGGGCCGTGCTCGCCGACGACGCGTGGGCCGCGCCGCCCCCGGCCGACGCGGTCGACATCGCCGTGGCCGCCGCCGAGAGCCGGCCGGGCCCGGCGCGCGGGCACGCGGTCGTGATCGTGAACCCGACGGTGACCGACACCGCGACCCGCGGCAGACTGCGGCTGATCCTGGCCCAACAGGGTTATCGGGACGTGGACTTCGTCGACACCACGGCGCGGGAGACCGGTGGCGGCCAGACGGCGGAGGCGGTCCGCGGCGGGGCCGGCCTCGTCGTGGTGTGCGGCGGGGACGGCACGGTCCGCGCGGTCGCCGACGCCCTGGCCGGCACGGGTGTGCCGATGGTCCTCGTACCCTGCGGCACGGGCAATCTGCTCGCCCGGAACCTCGGCCTGCCCCTCGGCCCCGCCGACGCGCTGGCGGCCGGTCTCGCCGGCGAACCGCACGCGCTCGACCTCGGCCGCGTCGAGGGCGACGGCATTCCCGCCACGCACTTCACCGCCATGTCGGGCGCCGGTCTCGACGCGGCCATGCTCGAAGGGACCTCGGACCGCGCCAAGTCGGCCCTCGGCTGGCCCGCGTACGTGCTGGCCGGTTTCCAGGGCCTGCGGGCGCCGAGGATGCGCCTGGCGATCACGCTCGACGGCGCGCCGGAGCTTCGCCGTACCGCCCGGATGGTCCTCCTCGCGAACATCGGCACGGTGCAGGGCGGCGCGGCGCCCGTCCCCGACGCCCGGCCCGACGACGGCGTGCTCGACCTCGCGCTCTTCGACCCGCGCGGGGCGGGCGGCTGGCTGCGCGCGGCCGGCGTGCTGCTGCGCGGCCCCTCGCGCGACGGCGGCGCGCCGGGCGGTACGGGTCGACGCGCGGGCGGCGGGGGCGCGGTGGAGTTCTTCACCTTCCGCCGTGCCGAACTGGCCTTCGCGCGACCGCAGCCCCGTGAGGTGGACGGCGATCCGGTGGGCCCCGGCCTGCGGATCGCCGCCGAGGTCAGGCCCGGCGCCCTCACGATCCTGCTGCCCGCCCGGGAGAAGTGATGGGAACCGCGACCCGGGTACCGGTGACCCGTGACATGACCGGTGACGAACTGTCCGCCGACGAGGCGCTGGCGGCGCTGCGCAGATACGGCCGCTGGCCGCTGCTGCGCGACGCGTTCGTCCGGTTCCGCTACGCGGACGGCTTCAGCCACGCCCGCGCGCTGGCCCTGCAGACGGTGCTGGCCGTCATTCCCCTGGTGATCGCCTTCGTCGGGCTCTCCACCGAGCTGCACACCGAGAGCGTCGGCAAGCTCGCGGAGCTGACGATCCGCGGCATCAGCGAGGGGCCGAGCGCCGGAGTGGTGGAGGACGCGCTGGACCGCAACCGCCAGGGAGGCGGCGACGGTCCGCGGATCGCGCTCTGGCTGGGGCTCGCCTTCTCGCTGGCCAACGTCACGACGGCGATGTGCCAGATAGAACGCGGCGCCAACCGGATCTACGGCGTGGAGCGGGACCGGGTCTTCCACCGCAAGTACCTGCGCGGCCTCGTCATGTCCGTGAGCGCGGGCCTGCCGCTCGGCATCGGCTCGGTCATGATGGTGGCCGGCGGGGACCTGGTGAGAGCCGCGGCGTCCGTCTACGGTCTGAGCGACGGCGCCAGGACGGCCTGGGACCTGCTCCGCTGGCCGCTCGGCCTGCTGCTCGCCCTCATCTCGGCGAGCGCCGTCTTCCGCCGCTCGCCGCGCCGCAAACAGCCCGGGTACACCTGGCTCGCCTTCGGCGCCGCCGTCTACCTGGTGCTGTGGACGCTGCTGAGCTGGCTGCTCAGCCTCTACCTCGGGATCAGCGGCTCCTTCGACACCGTCTACGGACCGCTCAGCGCCTTCATGTCGCTGCTCCTGTGGGCCTACCTGACCTCCATAGCCCTCTTCGTCGGACTCTCCTTCGCCGCCCAGCTGGAAGCCGCCCGCGCGCGCAAGCCCGGTCCGATCACCGCTGATCCGGGAGCCTGACATGTCCTCACTCGACACGACCTCCGCGGCCGAGGAGCGCCGCAACCGCCGGGCGGACCGCCGGTTCGGCGTGCGCCTGCCGGGAGCCGTCGCGGTCGCCGGCCTCGCGGCGGTCCCGTTCGCCCTGCTGCTCGTCCTGGTCGAGGGGCGCTGGCCCCCCTTGCGGCGGCTGGACGCGGGCGCGGCCCGGCGGCTGCACGCGATCGCCCTCGAACACCCCGAGTGGACCGGTACGTTGCGCATCCTGTCCGACTGGGTGTGGGACCCGGCGACCCTCCGCGGGGCCGTCGCCCTGGTGACGTTGTGGCTGCTGCGCCGCCGCGCCTGGCGGCTCGCCGCCTGGGCCGCGCTGACGGCGGGCGGCGGGGCGCTGATCGGGGTGCTCGTGAAGGTCGTCGTGGAGCGGGCGAGGCCGTCCCTGGAGGATCCGGTGGCGCAGGCGCCCGGGTACTCGTTCCCGTCGGGGCACGCGATGACGGCGACCACGTCGTTCGCCGTCCTGCTGCTGGTGCTGCTGCCGATGGTGCCGCGTGCCTGGCGGGCGCTGTGCTGGGGTGTGGCGGTGGTGTCGGTCCTGGGGGTGGGCTTCACCCGGATCGCTCTCGGCGTGCACTGGTTCAGCGATGTGGTGGGCGGCTGGCTGCTCGGCGGCGCGGTGGTGGTCCTGACCGGCTGGGCGTTCGAGGCGTGGCGGGCGGACGCGGGCCGCCGGCGTACGGGGATGGGCGAGGGCCTGGAACCCGAGCTGGCCGGCGACGCCCCGGAGCCGCCGGCCGGAGGGTCCGGGCCGGCCGCCCGGGGTCAGTAGCCCTGGCCGGCCAGGAAGGAGTCGAAGTCGAGCGCGAGGGAGCGGGCCTCGGTGGCGTGGCCCTCCGTCTCCCCGTCGACGAGGACGAAGGTGCAGACGCCCTGCCGGGTCCTGACGACCCACATGCTGCGACTGCCGTCGCGCAGCAGCGCCAGGTCGAGTTCGGTCCCGGTGACGGCGTCGGTGACCCGCTCCAGGCTCTCGCGCCGCCAGTCCACGCCCGCGAGCCGGAGGCCGCGCGGGTGGAGGGTCTCCTCGCACACCGTGCTCAGGGCCTCGACGTCGTCCCGGCCCCGGTTCCCGCCGTCCGCCTCCTCTTGCAGCGCGGGGGCGACGTCACGGAAGTACCGCCAGGCGTCCTCGCCCTCCCGGCCGACGGCGGCGAAGAAACCCGCCTCGGAAGAGAAGGTCGCCGCCGCACGCACGGCGGGGCGGTCTTCGCCGAGGGCGAGGTGGGTCCGCAGGACCTCTCCCCATTGCTCGGTCACAGGGGACATCGGTGGTGGCCTTTCGTCGGTGTCGGTGCGCCGGTCCTTCGCGCCCGGGTCACCGACCCGGACGTTTCACCGCGGAGGCGGGCACACCGGCCCCGCTCTTCGCGGCACGGCATCTCCTGCCCGGGAATGCCCTGATCAGACGGTGACGTCGAGAACCGCCTCCGGGCCGCGGCGATCGCGCGGGGCGGCGTACACGGGGCCGAAGGTTCCGGTCGCGAAGACCGGTCGGATATTCGGTGCTCCCGGCCGTCGAAGCCGTGCGAGGGTCCCCAGGTGACTGATTCTCCGGAGGAACCCGTCTTCTCGCTCGATCTACTGCGCTGGCAGTTCGATCTGACCTGGGCGCTGTTCACCTACCACCTGGAACGGCTAGAACCCGAGGACTTCCTGTGGGAGCCGGCAGCCGTCTGCTGGACGCTGCGTCGCGCCGACGACGGGACGTGGACGGCCGACTGGGCGGAGAACGAGCCCGATCCGGTGCCGCTGCCGACGATCGCCTGGTTGAGCTGGCACATCAGCTGGTGGTGGAGCACGGCGACGGACCACGCCGGCAGCAAGGCCCCACGGGAACGCGACGACATCGCCTGGCCCGGACCCGGCCGGGCCGCAGTCGACCAGTTGGTCGGCCTGCGCGCAGAGTGGCTCGCGGCCCTGGATCGCCTCACGGCCGACGACCTGGCCGCGGTCGCCCCGTTCCCGTGGCCGAACGATCCCCGGCACACCGTCGCGCACATGGTGGCCTGGGTGAACGCCGAGCTGATGAAGAACGCTGCGGAGATCGGGCAGCTGCGGCTCCAGCGTAGGGCTCGCCCCGTGCCCCTCAGGTGAACAGCGTCGCCTGTGGTTCGGGGGGCCGCGAGCAGTGTGCCGGACGCGAGCGACGCGGCGGCCTTGAGGCGCGGGCGCGCCGGCACACCGTCGGACCGGCGCAGCAGGGCGGTAGCGGCGGGGCGCGGGTTCATAGGCGTGTGGGAGGGGCGGCGGCCTGGTGGCGGGGTCTGCGGTGCGGGCAGGTGCGCGCCTGCCTGCGGGGCGGGCCCGGTGCGTCTCCCGGCCCGCCCCGCACGGGCGACTGTCCTGCGATGGCGTCAGTGGCGGCGGTGGCTCTCGTAGTAGCCGCCGACCTGCTGGTGGTATCCGGCGTCGCCGGCGTGCTTGTCCTTGTCGAACTCCGGGGAGTCCTTGATCTGGTCCTTGGTGAGGTCGACGAAGATCCTGCGCTCCGCCTGGTCCACGGCGCGTACCGTGCCGGCCGGCAGCAGCACGTGCTTGCCGAAGATCCACAGACCCGTGTCGACCACGAGGTAGGAGGAGTTGACGTCGTCCGAGTGCTTGTCCACCTTGCCGATGCTCCCGTCGGTCGCCTCGACCTTGAAACCGATGAGGTCGGTGCCCGAGGTGTGTCCGGTGGTCGGCTGGTAGGCCCACATCTTCTCACTCATGAATACGCTCCTCGATGAAGGGGGAAAGTGCCCGTCGTCGTGGACAACCGGGCGGCGCCGGGATTCCGTTGGGAATTTCCGCAGCGCTCTCTGCGACACCGCGTGCCCGTCTCGTCCGACCTCACACATCGAGGTTTACCGGCTCGCTCCGGGGTCAGGCGGTCCGGCAGAGGACGACGCGCGTTTATGGCCCGGCCGCCGCGCCGGGCCATACGCATGCGGTGGCCCGGGGCGACACGGCCCCTCGGAGGGGCCCAGCTCCTGTGCGCCGTACCCCGGTTCACCGGGTGCGGACGGGCGTGTCGCACGAGGCCATCGCCCTGAATCAGCGCGGTCTGTTCCCGAATTCGTGGATATCCCAGGTGATTCGGCTCTCTGATTCGAAGCGGAGGAGCCGGGTACGCGCCGGGGATCCCCTTCCTCAGAAAGGCATACGATATGTCAGAAACACGACGTCACAACGTATTCATCATCGGTCTGGATCCGGCGAACCTTTCGATGCTCAACGCCGTGCCGGACGCCGACTCCTACGCCTTCCACCCCCTGCTCACGATCGAGGAGCTCCAGGAGGGCGAGGTGTCCGTCCCCGATCTGCTGGCCGAGGCGCGGCGGATTCTCGACTCCTTCGACGGCGAGATAGACGCGATCGTCGGCTACTGGGACTTCCCGGTCAGCACGCTCGTACCGATGCTCGGCGAGGAGTACGGCACACGTACGACCAGTCTCGAATCCGTGGTCAAGTGCGAGCACAAGTACTGGAGCCGGCTGGAGCAGGCGAAGGTCGTCGACAACTGTCCGCGCTTCGGGCGGGTGGACCTCGACAGCGACGACCCGCGACCGCCGAAGGACGTCGACTTCCCGATGTGGCTCAAGCCGGCCCTGTCGTACTCCTCGGAACTGGCCTACGGCGTGGCGGACATGGATGAGTTCCGGGAGGCGGTCAAGGAGATCCGCGCCGGGATCGCCCGGGTCGGCAGGCCCTTCGAGCACGTGCTCGGCCTGCTCGACCTTCCTCCGGAGATGCGGGACGTGGGCGGCCAGGTGTGTCTGGCCGAGGAGGCCATGACCGGCCTCCAGGCGGCGGTGGAGGGCTATGTCCACGACGGCGAGGTCGTCGTCTACGGGGCCCTGGACTCCATCAACTACCCGGGCTCCTCGTCGTTCCTGCGCCACCAGTATCCGAGCACCCTTCCCGACGCGGTGATCCGGCAGATGCACGACGTGAGCCGGCGGACCATGGAGCAGATCGGCATGGACCGGGCCACCTTCAGCATCGAGTACTTCTACGACCCCAAGACGCAGAAGATCAGCCTCCTGGAGATCAACCCCCGGCACTCCCAGTCGCACGCGGAGCTCTTCGACTACGTCGACGGGGCGCCGAACCACCACCGCATGCTCAGCCTCGCGCTCGACAAGGACCCCGCGCTTCCCGTGGCCGGCGGCCCGTACCGGCTCGCGGCGAAGTGGTACTACCGCTGGTTCGGCGAGGGTCGTGTGCACGAGGTGCCCGGTCCGGACGAGATAGCCCGCATCGAGAAGGAGATACCGGGCGTACGGATCGACGTGGTGCCCGCCGAGGGCCAGCGCCTCTCGTCCGTCTCGCAGCAGGACAGCTACAGCTACGAGGTCGCCCACATCTTCACCGGCGGCGACGACGAGGCCGACCTCCGCCGCAAGTTCGACCGGTGCGTCGCCGCGCTCGGCCTCACCTTCGACGAGACCGCGCCGGGCGGGCGGGACCTGAAGTCCGCCTGACCGCCCCCCACCGGCTGAGGAAAGGAGCATCCCTCATGCGCCATGTCGACCAGCTCCCCTGCGAGACCAGGGAAGAGAACCACGTCACCATCCCCATGCCGGACGGAGTGCGCCTCTCCGCCCGCGTCTGGCGGCCGGTCTCCTCCGACCAGGAGCCGGTGCCGGCCATCCTGGAGTACATCCCGTACCGCAAGAACGACCTGACCTCCACCCGCGACGCGATCCACCACCCCTACATCGCGGGGCACGGCTACGCCTGCGTCCGGGTGGACCTGCGGGGCACCGGGGAGTCCGAGGGCGTGCTGCGGGACGAGTACCTGGAACAGGAGCAGCGGGACGCCGAGGAAGTGCTCGCCTGGCTGGCGCAACAGCCGTGGTGCGACGGCACCACCGGGATGATGGGCATCTCCTGGGGGGCCTTCGCCGCGCTGCAGGTCGCCGCCCGCCGGCCGCCGAGCCTCGGCGCGATCGTCATCGCCTCGTTCACCGACGACCGGTACGCGGACGACATGCACTACCTCGGCGGAGCGATGCTCTCCGACAACCTGGCCGAGGCGGGGACCATGTTCGCCTACGCCACCTGCCCGCCCGATCCCCGGGTCGTGGGGGAACGCTGGCGGGACATGTGGCACGAGCGGCTGGAGTCGGCGCGGCCGTGGGTCCTGGAGTGGCTGCGCCACCAACGCCGTGACGACTACTGGCGGCACGCCTCGCTGAGTGAGGACTACACGGCGCTGCGCTGTCCCGTGCTCGCCTCCAGCGGCTGGGCCGACGGGTACTCCAACGCGGTCACCCGGCTGCTGAGCCGGGTGGACGTCCCGCGCAGGGGGCTGATCGGACCGTGGTCGCACAAACTGCCGCACCTGGGCGAACCGGGCCCCGCCATCGGGTACTTGCAGGAGGTGGTGCGCTGGTGGGACCACTGGCTCAAGGGCGTGGACAACGGAGTGATGGAGGGCCCCATGCTCCGGGCCTGGATGCAGGAGAGCGTGCCTCCGTCCACGTCGTACGAGGAGCGGCCCGGACGGTGGGTGGGTGAGCCGTCCTGGCCCTCGCCCCACGTCCGCGAGGAGCGCCACGCGCTGCGGGACCGTGCCGTCCTCATGCCGGGTGAAG
This sequence comes from Streptomyces sp. ADI96-02, assembly GCF_003846185.1. Lineage (GTDB taxonomy): Bacteria > Actinomycetota > Actinomycetes > Streptomycetales > Streptomycetaceae > Streptomyces. The sequence goes on along the minus strand of NZ_ML123034.1, from coordinate 6,619,079 downwards.
CCGGCGACGAGGGAGGGGAGGCCGGTCCCGGGCGGGTGCTGACCGTGCAATCTCCTCTTTCCGTGGGGCAGTTCGCCGGAAAGTGGGCTTCGTACAACGCGCCGCCCGACCTGCCCTACGACCAGCGCGAGGAGGACGGGGGTTCGCTGGTCTTCACCTCCGAGCCGCTGCCCCGGACGCTGGAGATCCTGGGGTCGCCCTCCGTCGAGCTGGAGGTGGAGTCCAGCGAGCCGGTGGCGCAGGTCACCGCGCGTCTCTCGGACGTCGCTCCCGACGGGCGGGCCACGCGGGTGACGTACGGCGTGCTGAACCTGACGCATCGCTCGTCCGAGGAGCGGCCCGAGGAGTTGGAGCCGGGCCGCCGCTACCGTGTGCGGATCCCGCTGAACGGTGTGGCCCAGGCTTTCCCGGCCGGGAACCGCGTCCGGCTGTCGCTCTCCACCTCGTACTGGCCGCTGGTGTGGCCGGCTCCGAAGCCGGTCCTGCTCACCGTGCACGAGAGCGGCAGCTCGCTCACTCTTCCGGTGCGGCCGGCACAGGAGCCCGACAACGCGCCGACGTCGCCGTTCGGGGAGCCGGAGGGCTGCGCTCCCCCGGACGTCACCCCGCTCACCGAGCCCGAGCAGAGCTGGAACGTGACCAGGAGCCTGGTCGACTACCACTCGGCTCTGGACGTCGTGAAGGACCACGGTCTGCGGAGGTTCGAGGAGAACGGCATCGAGGTCGGGCTGCGGGCGTGCGAGACGTACAGCTCGGTGGCGGACGACTTCGGGTCGCTGCGCGGCAGGGCGGCCTGGACGATGCGGTTCCGGCGGGACGACTGGGACGTACGGGTGGAGACCAGCACCGTGCTCACCTCCGACGAGGAGACGTTCAAGGTGGACGCGACGCTCGACGGTTACGAGAACGGTCGACGGGTCTTCTCGCGGACCTGGAACGAGGAGGTCCCGCGCGAGAGCGCCTGATCCAGCGGAGCGGGAGGACCTGTGGCCGCTCCGGTACGCCTCGCGGCGGCCGGAGCGGCCCTTCGGCGTGTACGGGCGTGTACGGGCGTCCAGGGCGGCGCGCGGAGCTATGTCCTGCGCGCGGGCGCACGATCGGCGGTGACGGCGCGCCTGTGCGCTGAAATACGCACTGCGGCGCGGAAAAGCGCGCCTCTCTCACGATTCCCACAACCTCATCAGGAAATTATTCCTATTAATTGACCGACTTTCAACGAGTGGCCCGCCCTTCCACCGGGCGCCGCCCGGCATTTCCGTATGTCGGCTGCGGTTAAAGACGATGGAACGGGAAATAGATGACCTCGACTGATGAAGCCGGGGGCATCAGTTCGCGCCACGGCCCGTTCCAGCGGAGCCGGGTGTCTCGAATACATCGGCACACGAGCGGCGTCCGCCGCGTCCCCGAGTGCCCGCGACTGACTCAGGCAGGACGACCTGCGGCTGAGCGAAGTTCTCTCCTGTCACACCGCTCGTGGAGGGGCACGATGGACGAGTGCGAAGGGTCCGCCAAGGGCGAGATCCATTCGGCCGGAATACCGGCCGAGGGTCGGAAAGCGGCCAGGGACACCCTGCGTTCCGTTCTTCGCGTGACCGCTTATCCCGTCCTTCTGCTGGCCGTCGTCCTCGTGGGCACGGCCGCGCTGCGCCTCCCATGGGATCCGGCCCGGGTGAGTCCGCTTTTCCTGGTGGGCGTCCTGACGTATCTGTCACTCCTGGAACGGCTGATTCCGTACGAGCGGGACTGGCATCCCGGAAAGGACGAGTGGCGCTGGTACGGGGTCTACTTCCTGCTCACCATGGCCGGAAGCGCTCTGGCGCAGCTCCTCGTCACGACGGCCGTCGGACGCATCTCCCCCGACGGGCCGGCCCGCCACCTCTGGGCCGAGATCCCGGCGGCCCTGCTCGCCGGATCGCTCGTCAGCTACCTCGTGCACCGCCTGGGCCACCGCAACGCCCTGCTCTGGCGGCTGCACGGGGTGCACCACGTTCCGCGGAAGGTGAACGTGGCCAACAACGGGGTCAACCACGTGCTGGACATCGTGCTGGCCCAGAGCCTCGTCCAACTGACCCTGGCCCTGATCGGCTTCTCCAGTCCGGCCGTGCTGGTCGTGGGGCTCTTCGTCGCCGCCCAGGGCTATTTCGTCCACGCCAACATCGACGTGCGCATCGGGCGGTTCAACCACCTGCTGGCCAGTCCCGAGCAGCACCGGCTCCACCACAGCACCGACCTGTCGGAAGCCGGGCACTACGGCTCCGACCTGTCGTGCTGGGACCACCTCTTCGGAAGCTTCACCTGGTACCCCGGTCGCGAACCGGCTCAGGTCGGCCTCCACGACCCCGCCTCCTTCCCAGGCACCGGCGAAATCCTCGCGAGCCTGCTGCACCCCTGGCGGCCTCGGACGGGCGCCCGACCCACGCCGGACTGACCTCCCGTACGGCGTCGCCCGGGCACCCGGCCCGGCGAAGTACCGGAGACCGGGACGGACCGGGCACACCCACCGCTCGCACCACCGGTGTGCCCGCCCGCCTCCGATCGCCGGACCGACACCCCCTACGCACCTGCCCGCGGCCTTCCCCTGCCGCGGCACGACGATTCGCCGCGGCCACTCCCCGCCGCGGCACGACGACTTGAGGAGCTTGCCATGGGCGACGCGAACAACCGCGCGTTACGGAACAAGGTGGCGATCGTCGGCATGGGCTGCCGCCTGCCCGGCGGCGCCTCGGACCACCGGACGTTCTGGCAGAACCTGGTCGAGGGCAAGGACTGCATCGTCCCCACGCCGCCCGACCGGTACGACATCGCGACGCTCGCCAGCCGCCACCGTGACAAGCCCGGACGCCTCGTCGGCGGTCGCGGCGGATACATCGACGGATTCGACGAGTTCGACCCCGCGTTCTTCGGCATCAGCCCGCGCGAGGCCGACCACATGGATCCGCAGCAGCGCAAGCTGCTCGAAGTCGCCTGGGAGGCGCTGGAGGACGGCGGCCAGCGGCCCGCCGACCTCGCCGGGAGCAACGTCGGCGTCTACGTCGGCGCGTTCACCCTGGACTACAAGATCCTCCAGTTCGCGGACCTGGACTTCACCACGCTGGCCGCGCACACCGCGACCGGAACCATGATGACCATGGTGTCGAACCGGATCTCGTACTGCTTCGACTTCCGCGGCCCGAGCCTGTCCGTCGACACCGCGTGCAGTTCCTCGCTCGTGGCCGTACACCTGGCGTGCCAGGCCCTGAACAACGGCGAGAGCGACCTCGCGCTGGCCGGCGGCACCCTGCTGCACATGGCCCCGCAGTACACCATCGCCGAGACGAAGGGCGGCTTCCTGTCGCCCCAGGGCCGTTCCCGCACCTTCGACGCCGCCGCCGACGGCTACGTACGGGCGGAGGGCGTGGGCCTGGTCGCGCTGAAGCGGCTGGACGACGCCGTCCGCGACGGCGACCGGATCCACGCGGTCATCCTCGGCAGCGGCGTCAACCAGGACGGCCACACCAACGGCATCACCGTGCCCAACCCCGACGCGCAGGTCGACCTCATCCGGCGGGTGTGCGCGGAGGCGGGCATCACGCCCGGCGCGCTCCAGTACATGGAGGCGCACGGTACGTCGACGCCGGTCGGCGACCCGATCGAAGCCCTCGCGCTGGCCCGCGCCCTGGCCGAAGGACGCGAGCCCGGCGCTCGCGCGTACGTCGGCTCGGTGAAGACCAACATCGGCCACACCGAGTCCGCCGCCGGGATCGCCGGGCTGATCAAGACCGTGCTCAGCCTCAAGCACCGCGTCATCCCGCCCCACATCAACCTGGAGAACCTGAACCCCGCCATCGACCCGGCGGCGCTCCCGTACGAGATCCCCACCCGGCCCACCCCGTGGCCCGACCACGAGGGCCCGGCCCGCGCCGGTGTGAACTCCTTCGGCTTCGGCGGCACCAACGCGCACGTCGTCCTGGAGGAGGCCCCGCCGCATACGCCGAAAGCCCCGGCGGCGCCCGCCTCCGAGCGCGGCTGGAGCATCCTGCCGCTGAGCGCGCGGGATCCGGACGCCCTGTCCGGCCTGGCCGCCGGAATCCGCCGTGAACTGGCCGACGACGCGAACCCCGTGGCGCTGCCCGACCTCGGCCACACCCTGGCGCACCGCCGCCAGCACCTGCCGTCCCGGCTGTCCGTCGTCTACTCCTCGCGGGCCGGTCTGGACGAGGCGCTGGCCGCCTTCGGGCGCGGCGAGTCGCACCCGCGGGTCCTGGCCGACCAGCGACGCGAAGCGGACCGCAGGCGGCTGGTGTGGGTCTTCACCGGCATGGGTCCCCAGTGGTGGGGCATGGGCCGCCAGCTCATGGCCCAGGAGCCGGTCTTCCGAGAAGCCGTGGCCCGCTGCGACCGGGCTCTGCGGGAGTTCGCCGACTGGTCCCTGATCGAGGAGATGTCCGCCGACGAGGACGCCTCGCGCATGGGCGAGACCTGGCTCGCGCAGCCCGCGAACTTCGCCCTCCAGGTCGGGCTGGCCGCTCTGTGGCGTGCCTACGGGGTCCGGCCGGACGCCGTGGTCGGGCACAGCACCGGGGAGATCGCGGCGTTCCACGAGGCGGGCGTGTACACGCTCCGGGACGCGGCCAGAATCGTGGTGCACCGCAGCCGGCTCCAGCAGTCCCTGGCCGGGACCGGCACCATGCTCGCGGTGAGCCTGTCGCAGGACGAGGCCGAGCGCCGGGTGCGCCCCTACCGCGACCGGGTCTCCGTCGCCGCCGTCAACAGCCCCACCGCCATCACGCTGGCCGGGGACGAGGAGGCGCTGCGCCTGCTGGCCGAGGAGCTGCGCGCGGAGCAGCTGTTCGCCAGGTTCCTCACCGTCGAAGTGCCGTACCACAGCGTCGGCATGGAGCGGATCAAGGACGAACTCCTCACTGAGCTGGCCCCGTTGGAGCCCCGTCCGGCGCAGGTGCCGCTCTACCTCACGGGCGACGAGGGCGTGGCGCGGGGCGATGAGCTGGACGCCGCGTACTGGTGGAAGAACGTCCGCGACCGGGTGCGGTTCCGGTCGGCCGTCGACCGGCTGGCCGGCGACGGGCACCAGGTGTTCCTGGAGATCGGCCCGCATCCGGTGCTCGGCCACGCGATCCGCGAATGCCTCGACGCCGGCGGAGCCTCCGGGCTGACGCTGCCCTCGATCCGCCGCCAGGAGGACGAGAGCGAGCGCTTCGCCGCCTCCCTCGCCTCCCTGCACAACCTCGGCGTCGACATCGACTGGGACGTGCTCCAGCCCGTCGGCCGGCCGGTCACGCTCCCCCGCTACCCCTTCCGGCGCGACCGGCACTGGACCGAGCCGAAGCCCGTCGCCCAGGTCCGGCTCGGGCACACCGACCACCCGCTCCTCGGCCGCCGCACCGACCACACCCAGCCCACCTGGCAGGCCCGGCTCGACACCGAGGCGCTGCCCTACCTCGCCGACCACCGCATCCAGGACACCGTCGTCTTCCCGGCCGCCGGCTACCTGGAGATGGCCGCGCAGGCCGTACGGCGGCTGACCGGCGGAACCACCGCCGTGCTCGCGGACGTCGAACTGCGCAAGGCGCTGTTCCTGCCGGACGGCGAGGACCGGACCGTGCAGGTCTCGCTCTCCCTGGAGAGCGCCGCCTTCACCGTCGCCTCGGCCTCCGGCGACGACGGCGAGCGGACCGTGCACGCGAGCGGCGTCGTGCGCACCGGACAGCGCCGCGGCGGCGGCCCGCCGCTCGACGCGGAGGCGATCCGCACCCGTACCGTCCGGCACCTGGACGGCCCGGAGTGCTACGCGGCGCTGGCCGGCCTCGGCTACCACTACGGGCCCGCCTTCCAGGCCGTCGAGGAGGTCTGGGTCGGTCCCGGAGAAGTCCTCGCCCGGATCCGGCCGCCCCTGGCGATCGGCGACGGCGCCGCCGGTCACCACCTCCACCCCGTCCTCCTCGACGCCTGCTTCCAGGCCCTGCTGACTCCGCAGATCCTCCACGGCGCGGCGCCGGACGCCGGGATCCGGCTGCCGCTGTCCCTGGACGAGGTGGCCCTGGACCCGATCGGCGACCAGCCGTTCTGGGCGCACGCCACCTTGTCGGCCGCCGACGCCGACACGACGCTGGGGAACATCGCCCTGTACGCCGACGGCGGCGAGCCGCTGGGCCGGATCAACGGATTCCGGGCCGCCGACATCGCCAAGGCGGCGACGTCGGTCGCCCGGACGACGATCGACTCCTGGCTCGCGGAACCGGTCTGGACGCCCTGCCTCCAGGGGCCCGCCGAGGAAGGAACCGGTCCCGCCGCGACAGCCGCCCGTGAGCACGGCTGGCTGCTCCTCGCCGACCGCGAGGGAGTCGCTGACGCCTTCGCCACACTCGCCGCGGCCCGGGGCGAGCGCTGCCGCCTGGTGCGCCGGGGCGAGGGCTACACCGCTTCCGGCGACGGCGGCTCCTTCACCGTGGGCCCGGCCTCCGACGCCGACCTGGAGCGCCTGTTCGCCGATCTGGACGGCGGCGGCACGCCGTTCGGCGGCCCGGTGCTGCACCTGTGGAACCTCGACCGGCCCGCCCTCGCCGCCTGCGACCGGCAGAGCATCGCCGACCACACGGGGGCGGGCGGCTACTCGCTGATCGCCCTCGCGAGGATCCTGCTCGCCCGGGGTGTCGGCGGCAGCCTGCACATCGTCACCCGCGGGGCGCAGCCCGTCCTGGCCGACGAGGCGGTCGAACCGCTCGGAGCTCCGGCCTGGGGGATCGGGCGCGTCCTGCGGCACCAGGAGCTCATCGACCATCCGGGCAAGCTCATCGACCTCGATCCGCGGCGCGGACCGGGGCCGCTGGACGTGATGGCCGAGGCCGAAGCCCTGCTGCGCGAGGCGCTGACCGACGACGAGGAGGAGATCGCCCTGCGCCCGGACGGCCGCCGCACCAGCCGGCTGCGTCCCGCGGACGCCCTGACCCGGCCGCTGCCGCTGCGGTTGCGGCCCGACGGGAGCTATCTGGTGACCGGCGCGTTCGGCGCGCTGGGCCGGCTGCTGTGCCGCACGCTGGTACGCCGGGGGGCCCGCAGGCTCATTCTGGTGGGGCGCACGCCGGTACCCGCCCGCGAGAAGTGGGCGGGCGTCGATCCCGCGACCGCGGAGGGCCGGGCGGTGGGACTGCTGCGGGAGCTGGAGGCCCTCGGCGCGCAGACCGTCCTCGCTCCGCTGGACATCACCGACGAGGACGCCCTGACGAGCTGGCTCGACGCCTACCGGCGCACCGGGCCGCCGCCCGTGCGCGGGGTCTTCCACCTCGCCGGCCAGGTCCGCGACACCCTGGTCACCGATCTGGACCGGTCCACCTTCGACGCGGTGCACGATCCGAAGACCGTCGGCGCGTACCTCCTGCACCGGCACCTGATGGACGAACCCCTCGAACACTTCGTGCTGTTCGCCTCGATCGCCTCGCTGCTGACGACCGCGGGCCAGACCAACTACGCGGCGGGCAACGCCTTCCTGGACGCCCTCGCCCACCACCGGCGGGCCCGCGGCCTGCCGGCGCTGAGTCTGGACTGGGGCCCGTGGGCCACCGGAATGATCGAGGAGCTGGGGCTCGTCGACCACTACCTGCACAGCCGCGGCATGAGCTCGCTCGCACCGGAGGCCGGCATGTCGGTCCTGGAGCGCGTCATCGGCCAGGAGCACGCGCAGCTGGTCGTCGCCACCGTCGTCGACTGGCCGGTGTTCCTCGCCTGGTACCCGGCCCCGCCGCCGCTCGTCGGCGAACTGGCGGCGTCCGCCGCCCCGCCGGCGGACAGCGCGTCGGGCAACGGGTTCCTCGACTCCTTCCGGGCCGCGGACGAGGAGGAGCGCCGCTCGCTCGTCGGCGAACGGTTCGCCGCGATCGCCGCCGGGGTGCTGCGCACCGGCCCGGACCGCATCGACTCCGCCACGGGCCTGGGCGAGCTGGGCCTGGACTCGCTGCTCGCCATGGAGCTGCGGGCCCGCATCCACGCCGAGCTGGGCGTCGCCCTGCCGGTGGTGGCGCTGCTCAGCGGCACCCCGGCCGGCGAGCTGGCGGCGCAGCTGCACGACGGCCTGGCCGAGCTGGCCTCGGCCGAGGACACCGGACCGTCCCGCGCGGTGGAACTGCACCAGGACGATCGGCGCTACCCGCTGACGCAGAACCAGAAGGCGCTCTGGTTCCTGAAGCACCTCAACCCGGACGGCTACGCGTACAACATCGGCGGGGCCGTCGAGGTGAACGTCGCGCTGGAGCCGGACCTGATGTTCGAGGCCGTCCGGCACCTCGTCGCACGGCACCCGGCGCTGCGCACGAACTTCCTGCTGGAGGACGGGCAGGCCGTGCAGCGGGTCCACGCGGACGCCGAGGCCGACGTCTCGCTCTTCGACGTCCAGGGCCAGGAGTGGGACGCGATCCACGAGACGATCGTGGCGGAGTACCGGCGGCCCTACGATCTCGCCGCCGACCCGCTGGTCCGCTTCCGCCTCTTCAAGAGGGGCCCGGACCGCTGGATCATCATGAAGGCCGTCCACCACATCGTCTCCGACGCCATCTCCACGTTCACGTTCATCGACGAGCTGTTCTCGGTGTACGAGGCGCTGCGGCACGGCCGCACGCCGGAGCTGCCGCCGCTGGAGGCCCGCTACCTGGACTTCCTCAACCAGCAGAACACGTTCCTGGCCGGTCCCGGAGCCGCGGGGATGCTCGACTACTGGCGCTCGCACCTGCCGGCCGAGGTCCCGCTGCTCGATCTCCCGGTGGACAAGCCGCGTCCCGCCGTCCAGACCCACAACGGGGCCTCGGAGTTCTTCGCGCTCGACGCCGAACTGAGCGCCCGGGTGCACGCGCTGGCCCGCGCCCACCAGGTCACGCCGTTCATGGTGCTGCTGAGCGCGTACTACCTGCTGCTGCACCGCTACTCCGGGCAGGACCACATCGTGGTCGGCAGTCCGGTGACCGGCCGCACCCGGCAGGACTTCGCGTCCGTCTACGGCTACTTCGTCAACCCGCTGCCGCTCCACGCGGACCTCACGGGCGATCCGACGGTCGCCGAGCTGCTGGAACAGGTGCGCCGGACCGTCCTGGGCGGCCTGGACAACCAGGAGTACCCGTTCGTCCTGCTCGTCGAGGAGCTGGGCCTCCAGCACGACCCCAGCCGCTCGGCCGTGTTCCAGGCGATGTTCATCCTCCTCACCCACAAGGTGGCGACCGAGCAGTACGGCTTCCGGCTGGAGTACATCGAACTCCCTGAGGAGGAGGGACAGTTCGACATCACCCTGTCCGCGTACGAGGACGAGGCGGAGGGCCGTTTCCACTGCGTGTTCAAGTACAACACCGACCTCTTCCTCCCGCAGACCATGCGGCGCATGGCCGCCCACTACACCCGGCTCCTGGACCGGATGACGCGGGCGCCGGGCGAGGCGGCCACCTCGCGTCTGGAGATGCTCGACGGGCGTGAACGGGAACGGCTCGTCGGCGAGTGGAGCCGTCCCGCGCTGCCCATAGCACCCGCCCCGGCGACGACCGGCGTCGACGAGCCGTTCACCCCGGTCCACGCGCTGATCGGCCGGGTCGCCGCGGAACGGCCCGCGGCGGTCGCCGTCACCATGCCGTCCGCGAAGGGCACGCACCGGCTGACCTACGCGGAGCTGGAGCGGCGCGCCACCCGCGCGGCCGGCCGGCTGCGCGCCCTGGGGGTCGGCAGCGGCTCCGTCGTCGTGGTGTGCCTGGACAAGTCGCCCGAGCTGGTCGTCACCCTGCTCGCCGTGCTCAAGGCGGGCGGCGCGTACCTGCCGGTCCGGCCCGACCAGCCCGCCGACCGGCTCGCCCACCTGGTGCGTACGACGGGCGCGGCACTGGTCGTGGTCGCCGACGGGCTGGCGCGGGAGGCGTCGGACCCGGCGGTCGCCGCGGTGGGCCTGGCCGAGCTGTACGGGGCCGGGGACGACGCGCGAGCCGCGGCCGGCGTTCCCCCGGAGGCCGTCGACCCGGACGCGCCCGCCTACGTCATCACCACCTCGGGTTCGACGGGCCGGCCCAAGGCGGTCCGCGTCAGCCACCGCAACATCGCCTCCGCGTACGCGGCCTGGCGCCAGGAGTACCGACTGGAGACGGACGTCCGGGTCCACCTCCAGATGGCCGACCCCTCCTTCGACGTCTTCACCGGCGACCTGGTCCGCGCGCTCTGCTCCGGCGGCAATCTGGTGCTGGCCGACCGCGATCTCCTCTTCGACACCCCGCGCCTGTACCGGACGATGCGTCAGGAGCGGGTCGACTGCGCGGAGTTCGTCCCGGCGGTGGTGCGCGGCGTGATGGACCACTGCGTACGGGAGGGCCTGCGGCTGGACTTCCTGCGGCTGCTGGTGGTCGGCTCGGACGCCTGGAGCGTGGGCGAGTTCCGGCGGCTGGGCGAGCTGTGCGGCCCGGCCACCCGGCTCGTCAACTCCTACGGTCTCACCGAGGCGACCATCGACAGCGCCTTCTTCGAGGGCCCCGTCGACGACCTGGAAGCCGGTCTGATGGTGCCGATCGGGCGGCCTCTGCCCAACAGCACGCTCCACGTCCTGGACGCCCACGGCGAGCCCGTCCCGCCGGGCGTGCCCGGCGAACTGTGGATCGGCGGCGACGGGGTAGCGCTCGGTTACGCGGGCGACGAGGAGCAGACCGGGGCCCGCTTCGTCACCCGCACCCTGAGCCGGGAGCCGGACGCCGGGCCCGAACGGCTCTACCGCACGGGCGACATCGCCCGCTGGGACGCGTACGGCCGGGTGCACCTGCTGGGCCGGACCGACGGTCAGGTCAAGCTGCGCGGCCACCGCATCGAGATCGGCGAGATCGAGGCGCATCTCGCGCAGTGGTCCCCGCTCGCCCGCGCCGTGGTGACCGTCCGCACGGACACCGGCGGGGAGCCGGCGCTCTGCGCCTACTGCGTACCGGCGCCCGGCGCGGCGCTGGACCGGCGGGCCCTGCGACGCCACCTGGCGCGCTCGCTGCCCTCGTACATGATCCCGTCCTACGTCGTCGAGCTGCCCGCGCTGCCGCTCACCGCCAACGGCAAGGTGGACACCGCGGCGCTCCCCGCGCCTCGCGCCGAGACCGGCGAGCAGCCCCACGAGGAGCCCGTCACCGTGTACGAGGTCAGCCTCGCGCGGCACTGGATGAACGTCCTCGGGCTCGAACAGGTGGGTCTGGAGGACGACTTCTTCGAGGTCGGCGGCAGTTCGATCAAGCTCATCGAACTTCTCCACCACCTGCGGACCGAGTTCGGGGTCGGTGTCCCAGTCAGCCGCCTCTACCAGGTCACCACCCTGCACGGCATGGCCGCCACGGTGGCGGACGTCCTGCACAGCACCACCACCGACGAACTGCCCTTCCTGACCTTCAACGCGGGCCAGTCCCCGCCGCTCTTCTGCTTCCCGCCCGCCGGCGGGCACGGACTCGTCTACCGCGGGCTCGCGGAGCGGCTGCCCGAGTACGAGGTCATCGGGTTCAACTACCTCTCCGGCGACGACAAGGTGACCCGCTACGCCGACCTGGTCGCCGCCGCCCAGCCGGAGGGCCCCTGCCTGCTGCTGGGCTACTCGCTCGGCGGCAACCTCGCCTTCGAGACGGCGAAGGAGCTGGAGAGGCGCGGACGCCACGTCGGCCATGTGGTGGTCCTGGACTCCCGGCGCATCCTGCGGGCCTACACACCGGACGAGGAGGGCATCGCCGCCTTCGAGGCCGAACTCTCCGACCATCTGCGCAAGCACACCGGTTCCGAGGCCGTCACCCGCGAGACGCTCGCGCACGCCGCGGAGTACCTCGCCTTCTGCGGGCGCACGCCCAACACCGGGACGGTGGCGGCGGCGGTCAGCGTCATCACCGACCAGGAGAAGGCCGCGCTGTACGCCGCCGGGGAGCACGGCACCTGGCACGGCAGCTCCACCGGCGCGAACGCCGTACTGCGCGGCTCCGGAGTCCACGCCGACATGCTCGACGCCAAGCACCTGCGCCGCAACGCGGACCTGGTGCGCGCCGTGCTGAGGGGAGAGGCGGCGACCCATGGCGCCTGACGACGGGACGGACTGGACCGACCGGGAGCGCGCCCCGGGCACAGCGCCGCGCGTCATCGTCATCGGCGCGGGCGTGGCCGGCCTCTCCACCGGCTGCTACGCGCAGATGAGCGGCGCCAGGACCCGGATCTTCGAGAAACACGTGCTGCCCGGCGGGTGCTGCACCGCCTGGTCCCGCGACGGCTACCTCTTCGACTACTGCATCGAGTGGCTGATCGGCACCGCGCCGGGCAACGACGCGCACCAGGTGTGGAGCGAGCTGGGAGCGCTGGACGGGAAGACGGTCACCAACTTCGAGCTGTTCAACAAGGTCGAGGACGAGAACGGCCGTTCGGTGACCTTCTACAACGAGCCGGACCGGCTGGAGTCGCACCTGCTGGAGGTCTCGCCCGCCGACGCTCCGCTGATCCGCGCCTTCACCCGGGATCTGAGGCGGTTCATCGACATCGACCTGTACCCCTTCCTCACCGCGCCCGCGCTGCGGACCGTGCGGGAGCGGGCGGCGACGCTGCGCACGGTCCTGCCCGCCTTCCGGCTCTTCTGGCGGACGGCCGCGACGCCGATGCACGTGTTCGCCGACAAGTTCCAGGACCCGCTGCTGCGGCGGGCCTTCCGCAACATCTTCTTCCAGGACCCGGAGGGCTTCCCGCTCCTGCCGTACCTGTTCAACATGGCCGCCGCCCACCACGGCAACGCCGGTTTCCCGCAGGGCGGCTCGCTGGGCCTGGCCCGCTCGATCGAGGACCGCTACCGCAGTCTGGGGGGCACCGTCACCTACCGGGCCCGCACCGAGCGGGTCCTGGTCGAGAACGGGCGGGCGATCGGCGTCCAGCTCCGCAACGGCAGGCGGTACTACGCCGAGCACGTCGTCTCGGCGTGCGACGGCCACACCACCGTCTACGGGCTGCTGGGCGGCCGGTACACCGGGCCCCGGATCGACAAGCTGTACACCGATCTCCTCCAGCGGCCGGGCACCCTGTTCCCCGCGGTCGTCTCCGCCTTCGTCGGCCTGCGCGGCGAGTTCGACCCGGCGGAGGCCCACAGCACCACCCACCTGCTGACCGAGCAGGACGCGGCCCAGCTCCCCGGCGCCCTGCAGAACAGCCTGGTCGTGCAGGCGCGCTCGCGCTACTCCGACGGGTTCGCTCCGCCGGGCCGCTCCGTCCTGCACTGCACCTACTTCAGCGACTTCGCGTACTGGAAGGACCTGCGCACGGCGGACCGCAAGGAGTACCGCCGGCGCAAACGCCAGGTCGACGACTTCGTCCGCGACTTCCTGGAGCGCCGCGCCCCGGGGATCGCCGACCGGATCGAGCTGGTGGACGTGGCCTCGCCCGCGACGACCCACCGCTACACGGGCAACCTCAACGGTTCCATCCTCGCCTGGAAGGCGTTCTCCGACGCGGACGACGTCGCGGCCCGGATCGTCGGCAAGGACCGGATGCGGCTGCCCGGCCTGAGCGGCTTCTCCATGGCCGGCCAGTGGGTCGGCATGGGCGGTCTGATCCGCGCCGCGTCCACCGGCCGGTTCGCCACCCAGTACCTCTGCGAGGAGCTGGGCCTGGAGTTCCGGGCCTGGGAGAGCAAGGGCGCCGAGCCCTGGCACCCCGGCAGGCTGGGGCGCCTGCCCCAGCTCGACCGGTGGTCGGCACAGGAGGGTGACGGCTCATGAGCGAGACGAAGCACAGCCGACGGCGCGGCGGGCGGCCACCCCGGGAAAGCATGATCATCATCGGGGCGGGCCTCGGCGGCCTGTCCACCGGCTGCTATGCGCAGATGAACGGCTACCGCACCCGCATCCTGGAGATGCACGAACTGCCCGGCGGCTGCTGCACGGCCTGGGACCGGGGCGGTTTCACGCTGGACGCCTGCGTCAGCTGGCTCCTGGGCAGCGGCCCCGGCAACGAGATGCACCAGATCTGGCTGGAGCTGGGCGCCCTGCAGGGCAAGGAGATCCGCCATTTCGACGTGTTCAACATCGTGCGCGGCGAGGACGGCCGGGCCGTCCACTTCTACTCCGATCCCGACCGCCTCCAGGCCCACCTCACCGAGCTCTCCCCCGCCGACGCCCGGCTCGTGGCCAAGTTCTGCGCGCAGTTGCGCAGCTTCCGCAAGGCGCTGGCGGTCTACCCGTTCCTCAAACCGGTCGGCCTGATGGGCCGCGTGGAGCGCTGGCGGATGCTCGCCTCGTTCCTGCCGTACTTCAACGCCGTCCGCACCACGATCACCGTCCTGATGAGCGACTACTCGGCGAAGTTCCAGGACCCGCTGCTGCGCCAGGCGTTCAACTTCATCCTCTACGAGAAGCATCCCGCCTTCCCCGTGCTCCCCTTCCACTTCCAGCTCGCCTCGCACGCGAACCTCTCCGCGGGCGTCCCCGAGGGCGGCTCGCTCGGTCTGGCCGAGTCGATCGAGCGCCGCTACCGCCGGCTCGGCGGCGAGGTCACGTACAACACGAAGGTCGAGACGGTGATCGTCGAGGACGGCCGGGCGGCGGGCGTGCGGCTCAGCGACGGGAGCGAACTGCGCGCCGACATCGTGGTGTCGGCCTGCGACGGCTACACGACGACCATGAAGTTCCTGGAGGGCAAGTACCTGGGCGAGGAGTACGAGCGGCTCTACACGAAGACCATCCACGAACCCGGCATGGTCTTCCCCGGGTACTTCACGCTCTTCCTCGGCCTCTCCCGTCCCTTTCCCGAGGGCGACCCGTGCACGACGTACCTGCTCGACGAGGCGACGGCGGCGCAGCTCACCGGCATCCGCCACCCGAGCATCAACGTCCAGTTCCGCAGCCGGCACTACCCCGAACTCTCGCCGGACGGCACCACCGTCGTCTACGCCACCTACTTCTGCGACATCGCGCCCTGGCGGGCCCTGGACGAGGGCCCCGAGCAGGTCACCCGCAGCCGCGGCGGCCAGAAGCTGCACACGCTGCCCGTACGGCACGGCCGCGGCTACTACGCGGCGAAACGGCGAGCCCGCGAGACGCTGGTGGACTTCCTGGAGCAGCGTTTCCCCGGCATCCGGGACGCGATCGTCGTCCGCGACGTCTCCAGCCCGCTCACCCAGGTCCGCTACACCGGCAACTACGACGGGACCGTCCTCGGCTGGCAGCCGTTCGTGGAGAGCGGCGAGACGCTGGAGGAACTGGTCAAGAAGCACGGGCCCGGACTGCCTGGGCTGCGCGACTTCTACCTGTCCGGGGTGTGGGCCACCACGGGCGGGCTGATCCGGGCGGCTGCCGCCGGACGCCATGTCATGCAGTTCGTCTGCCGGGACGACGGCCGGGACTTCACCGCGTCCGTCGACACCACCGCACCACCGCCGACGCATCGCGTCATCCCGGTTCCGGTGCGGCCCGAGCCGTCCGGGCCGGTCGACCGGTGGACCGCCGCCGCGCGGACCGAGAAGGCCGAGACGACTGGAACGACCGAGACCGAGACCGAGAAGACAGAGGAGAGCGAGGAGATCTCATGAGGATCGAGAAATGGGTGGTCCGCGAGCACGTCGAGGGCGTACCGGACGTGGACCGCGTCTACGAGAAGGTCGTCGAGGACGTCGAGGTGCGTCTGGCGCCCGACGAGATGCTGCTGCGCACGCTGTACGTCTCCGTCGACCCCTACCTCCAGGGCATCGCCCTGGACACCCCGATCGGCGGGCACATGGGCGCCGACACGATCATGGAGGTGGTGGAGGCCGGTCCCCGCGCCGCCCACCGCGTCGGCGACCTGGTGCAGGGCTTCGGGGGCTGGCGGTCGCACGTGGTCTCCACCGGAGTGCCGGAGCCCTGGCAGACCGGCACGTTCCCGATGGTGTTCCCCGCCTACCGCCGCCTCGATCCGTCCTGGTACGACGACGCCCTGCCGCTGCCCACGGCGCTGAGCGTGATGGGCGGTCCCGGGATGACCGCCTGGGGCACGCTCACCAAGGTGATGACGGTCCGCCCCGGCGACACCTTCGTCGTCAGCGGCGCCTCGGGCGCGGTGGGCGCGCTCGTGGGCCAGCTGGCGGCGCTCGCGGGGGCCCGGGTGATCGGTACGACCTCCTCCCCGCAGAAGGCGGACTACCTCACCCGCCTGGGCTTCGAGACGGTCATCGACTACCGGCACACGGACAGCGCCGACACCGTCCGCGAAGCGCTCGCGGCGGCGGCGCCCGACGGCGTCGACCGCTACTTCGACAACCTCGGCGGCACGGTCACCGACGCGGTCTTCTCCCTGCTCGCCGTCGACAGCCAGGTGGCGGTGTGCTGGCAGTGGGCGACGCAGGTCGGCAACGACACCGTGGGCCCGCGGCTGCTGCCCTATCTCATGTTCCCGCGCACGACCGTGCGGGGGATCTTCTCGCTGGAGTGGTTCACCGAGCAGAACTGGAAGGACCTCCACAGCGAACTGGGCGGCCAGGTGCGGCGCGGCGAGGTCGTCTGCGACCACACGCTCCACCACGGTTTCGACAGCATTCCCGCCGCCTACGCCAGCCTGTACCAGGACCGGGGAAGCGACCGCGGCAAGGTGCTCGTCGCCCTGTGACGCCGGGTTCCGCGCCCGCACGGCCCGCTCGCCCGTCCTTTCGCCAGGTCCCTCCCGTCCTTCCGTCCTGTCACCCGCGCACGTCCCACCGTTATGGCCCAGGAGCCACGATGACCACCACCGATCACCCGGAGCCCGCCTCCTCCGCGGTCCCGCTGCACTGCCTGCGCTTCGCGGAAGCGGGGCCGCCGCGCCTCGCCGCCCTGCCGGGAGGCGCACCGGCCTGGCTGGTGAGCCGGCACGCCGACGTGCGGCAGGTGCTCTCCGATCCGCGGTTCGGGCGGGCCCTGCTGTACGCCGCCGACGCGCCGGCCCTGTCCGACGTACCCGATCTCGTCAACAGCCCGGATCTGATGTTCAACCAGGACGGTGCGGACCACCTGCGGCTGCGCCGCACTCTGCGCGGGGCCTTCACCCCGCGCGCGGTGGCGCGTTGGCGGCCGTGGATCGCGGACATCGTGGCAGAACTCCTCGACCGGCTGGACGGCCGGGAACGGCCGGCCGACCTGGTGGCCGAGTTCACCCTGCCGCTGCCCGTGGCCGTGATCAGCCGGCTGATGGGGCTGGACGAGACCGCGCGGAGCCGGCTGCGGCACTGGAGCGAGCACGCCTTCTCCGACGGCTCGCACTCGGGCGAGGAGGTGGAGTCGGTGCTGAAGGAGTTCGGCGTGTTCGGCGCGGACCTGCTCGCCGAGCGGCGGCGCACACCGGGCGACGACCTGATCAGCGGCCTGGTGGCAGCCGCCGACGCGGAGGGCGGCGTTCCCGAGGCGCAGTTGGTCAGCCTGGTCTGCGGTCTCGTCGTCGGGGGCCACGACAGCACGATGACCATGCTCGGCAACGCGCTGCTCTACCTGCTGGGGGAACGGCCGGAGGTCTGGTCCCGCCTGGGCGCCGACGAGGAGGCCGGCGGGCGCGTCGCGGACCGGATCGTCCATCTCATCCCGCTGGGCGACGACCGGGGTTCCACGCGCCGCGCGTCGGCGGACGTCGAGGTGGGCGGTGTGACGATCCCGGCGGGGGCGGTCGTGCTCGCCGACTGCGGTATGGCCAACCGCGATCCGGAGGTCTTTCCTCCGCACACCCTGCACGACCTGTTCGCGCCGTTGGAGGCGCCCACGCTCTCCTTCGGTGCGGGAGCGCACTACTGCCTCGGGGTGTGGCTGGCCCGGACCGAGCTGCAGTTGGCCCTGCACGGCCTCGCCGCCCGCTTCCCCGGCCTGCGCCTGGAGGACCCGGTGGACACCGTCGTGTGGCGGACCGGCACGACGTCCCGCAGCCCTCGGAGCCTGAGGGTGAGCTGGTAGGCGCGCGGTACGGGTCCGGACGCGGCTTCGGGCGGGGCTTCGGGCGGGGCTTCGGGCCGCGCCCGGGGCCGGGCGTCCGGGCGGCGGTCTCCGATCGGGAGCGGTATCCCGCCCCAACGCGGGTACGAGTACCGGCACACGACCGAGGGAGACTCCGGTGACCAGGGATACGTCGATGCGGGCGGTGGGGTGGGCGCAGTCGTTCCCCGTATCGCGTGGGGTACGGGCCTGTCGGCAGTGGACCCGGGAGCGGCTGGAGTCCCTGGAGTGGGCGGGCCAGTCGCCGGAGACGGTCGACGCGGTGCTGCTCAGCGTCTCCGAGCTCGTCACGAACGCGCATGTGCACGCGCACAGCGAGGCGCAGCTGGTCCTGACCTGGGACAGCCACTGCCTGCACGTCAGCGTCCACGACTCCGACCCCCTCCCGCCGGACCAGAAGGCCGAGGACCTGACGACGACCGGAGGGCGCGGGCTCGCCATCGTCGACGCGCTGGCCGACAGCTGGCACACCCATCCGCAGCGGACGGGCAAGACCGTCACGGCCTGCTTCGTGCCGCCGGTGGCCCCGGAGCCGCGGGCGCAGGTCACGGCCGAGGACTGACCGCGCGAACCACCGGGCGGTCCGCCCCGTGAGTGGCAGGGACCGCCTCCGCCTCATAGCGTGGACGCGTGGGCGCCTCGGCAGGCGTTGTCCGGGCGCCCGCCCGGCTCGGCAGCGCGGTCCCCGCATCAGGGCCGCGCGCGGGCGCCCGGTCGCGGGAAGGTGACGCGGCGGCGGGGCCGTCGAACCGGTACCGCCAGGGGGGCCTGGAGGTAGCCATGCCGAGGCCGCTGTGGACCGGGGCGATCAGCTTCGGGCTGGTCACCATCCCGGTGAAGATCGTGTCCGCCACCGAGGACCACGACATCCACTTCCACCGGGTGCACCTGGAGGACATGGGCCGGGTCCGGACCCGCAAGATCTGCGAGATCGACGGCGAGGTCGTGCCCCAGGAGGAGATCGGCAAGGGGTACGAGCTGTCCAAGGACCGGACGGTACCGGTCAGCGACGACGAACTCGCGCAGATGCCGCTGCCGACGGCCAAGGCCATCGAGATCGTCGCGTTCGTCGAGAGCGACACCCTCGATCCGATCGGGATCAGCGACTCGTACTACCTGGCGACCGACGGCCAGGTCGCCGCCAAGCCCTACACCTTGCTGCGCAGGGCCCTGGAGCGGTCGGAGAAGGTGGCCGTGGCGAAGTTCGCGTGGCACGGCCGGGAACGGCTGGGGCTGCTGCGGGTGCGGGAAGGGGCGATCGTGCTCCACTCCATGAAGTGGCCGGACGAGATCCGCAGCCCGCAGTCCCTGGCGCCGCGGGAGGTCGAGGTGGACGACGACGAGATCGAGCGGGCCGTCCAGCTGACCGGCACGATGGCGATCGACGATCTCAGCGGCTTCCGCGACGAGTACCGCGAGGCGCTGGAGGCGATCATCGCGGCGAAGTCCGAGGGCAGGCCGCTGCCCGCACCGGCCGCCGAGGAGGAGAAGCAGGGCGAGGTCGTGGACCTGATGGCCGCGCTGAACGCGTCGGTGAAGGCGGCGAAGGAGTCCCGCAGCGAGGACGAGGACGCCACGGTGCACGAGATGCGCCCGGCCCGGAAGGCGGCCCGCAAGCCGGCCGCGAAGAAGACGGCCACCGGGAAGAGCACAGGCCGGACGGCGTCGACCGCCCGGAAGAGCGCGGGAGGGAACGCGGGGAAGAGCGTGAGGAAGAGCGCGGAGAAGAAGACGGCGGCCGAGAAGCGCAGTGCCTCCTGACCGGTCCCCGGGCGATCTGCCCGCGATCGCCCCGATGCTCGCGACGCCCGGCGCCCTGCCGCCGGAGGGGTCCGACGGCCTGTTCGCGTACGAGGTGAAGCAGGACGGCCAGCGGACCATGGTCTATCTGCCCGGCGACGGCACGGTGGTGCTGCGGTCGCGGTCCGGGGCGGACATCACGTCGGCCTATCCCGAACTGCTGTCCCTCGCCCGAGCGCTGGGAAGCCGCCCGGCGGTCCTCGACGGCGAGATCGTGGCGCTCGACGAGCGGGGGCGGAGCGACTTCGAACGCCTCCAGTCCCGGATGGGGCTCTCCGGCTCCCCCGCGAAGGCGGCCAGAATGGCCGAGCGGGTGCCCGCGCGCCTGATGCTGTTCGACCTGGTGCACCTCGACGGCCGCTTGATCACCGCGCTCCCGTACGCCGAGCGCCGCCGCCTGCTCGAAGGGCTCGCGCTGCACGGGCCCGGCTGGTCGACGCCCGCCGCGATCGTCGGCCACGGGGCCGAGGCGCTGGAGACGACCCGGGCGGCGGGGCTGGAGGGCGTCGTCGCCAAACGGCTCGCCTCCCCGTACGAACCGGGCGTCCGGTCGAAGGCGTGGATCAAGATCCGTCATGTGCGGACCGTCGACGTCGTCGTCGGCGGGTGGGTCCCCGGGCACGGCCGGCTCACCGGTCTGCCCGCGGCCGTGCTCGTCGGCGAACGCCGCGACGGGGCGCTGCGCTACGCCGGAAACGTCGGCACGGGGTGGAGCGACGCCGAGCGCGCGAACCTCGGGCGACTGCTCGGGGCGGCGGAGATCGACCACTGCCCCTTCGCCGAGACTCCTCCGGTGGCTCCGGTCCGATGGGCGCTGCCGCGGCTGGTCGGCGAGGTCCGCTACGCGACCCGGACCCGCGCCGGACGCCTCCGCCAGCCCTCCTGGCACCGATTGCGGCCCGACCTCGCCCCCGACGACCTCCTCTGACCTCGCCCGCCTGCGGCGGCGGGGCGTCACCGCCGGGGCGGCACCGGCCGGGGGCCGGGCTCCTACGGAACGGCTCGTGCGCCTTCTCGCAGGCCGGTCTCCGGCCGGCATACGGCGCACGCCCGGATGTCCGGATCCGCGAGCGCGATCAGCGCCTCGCGCCGGTTGACGAAGCCCATCGGCGCCTCGTACAGCGCGCAGCCTCCCCGGTGCAGCAGGGCCGACTCGTTCGACCGCTGCGGCTGGATCTTCCAGGACTGCTCGGCCCGCGCGCGCTCCGCCCGTCGCCGTTCCCGCCGTTCGGCCGCCTCCAGCTCGCGCACCCGGCTCTCCGCGTACCGCAACTGGTAGCGGAGCCAGTCGACCAGGGCCCGGTTCTTGTCCAGGTCGGACACGTCGCCTCCGGGCATGGCTAAGCGGCCTCGTTCCCGGCCGCCCGTTCGGGGACGGTGCCGGCCGCCCGTTCGGGGACGGTGCCGGCCGCCCGTTCGGGCGCGGGCCGCAGCCGCGTCCGGCCCCCGACGGACCCGCCCCGCTCGAACTGCCGCCAGAACGGGTGGGTCGCCACGACGGCGCCCAGGTCCCTCAGCCGCGCCCGGTACTCGGCGACCCGGCGCCTCTGCTCCCGCGTGCGGCCGGGTACGGGGGCGTCCTCGTGGAGGGCGCGGCCGTCGGTGTGCGGGTGCTCGCCGTTCCGCCGTACGGCCACCGGCCCCACCGGTCTCGGAAGGGTCCGTACGTACCGGTCGAGCTCGGCTCGCGTCCGGTGCAGGGCGAGCTGGGCTTCGCGCAGATCCTGGGGGAAGTCGAACGTGGTCACTCCAGAATGCTACGTCTGTTCGATTTACGGATGCGAGCCCGCGCTTCCGCCGCCCGCGCGGGAGGCAGGCGGGGCGAGCGACCGGCGGCACGTCCGGCGGGGCCGGCGGAGGACGCCCGCCGGCCCGTCCGCCCCGCCGCACGGCCCGCCCGGCCCGGCGACTCCCTCTCAGGCGGTACGAAGTGACACCCCATAAGGTCCCCACCCAGGCCAAAACGGGCGCCGATCAAGGGAAGTCCTCATTTACTGGCTGGTAGATATCTAGGCGACGCAGGTCACACACCTTTACCGTCGGGGCACCGCTCCGGGCCCCGCCCACGTCGGAGAGCCGCCGACCGGGACCCGGTGTCCTTCACGACCCGCCCCCAGGAGGTTCCCTTGCCACCCCGTACACCTCGCCGCTCCCGGCGCACACTCCCCGCCATGGCCGTCGCCGCGGTCCTGGGAGCGGTCTCCCTCGGCGCCCCCTCCCCCGCCGCGGCCTCCGACGCCGCCGCCGCCTCGGCGGACGGCGGCTACCTCGTCGGGCGCGGCATCGCGGACGTCACGGGCGAGGCCGCCGAGACCGGGATGATGGGCTACTCCAGTTTCGACCAGAAGACGTCCGGCATCCACCAGCGCCAGCGGTCCCGCGCGTTCGTCGTCGCGGACCGGTCGACCGGCAAACGCGTGGTGTACGTCAACGCCGACCTCGCGATGATCTTCCAGTCCGTGCAGCAGGGCGTCATCGCCCGGCTCAAGGAGCGGTACGGCAGCCTCTACGACGAGGCGAACGTCCTGCTGTCGGCCACGCACACCCACTCCGGGCCCGGCGGCTACTCCCACCACGTCGCCTACAACCTGTCCGTGCTCGGCTTCCAGAGCGCCACCTACCGGGCCGTCGTCGACGGGATCGTCGAGTCCGTCGCCAAGGCGCACGACGACCTGAAGCCCGGCACCGTCAGCCTCGGCACCGGCACCCTCACCAACGCCAGCGTCAACCGCTCCCGGACCGCCTTCGACCGCAATCCGGCGTCCGACCGGGCCGCCTTCCCCGGAGCGATCGACCCGGCCATGACCGTGCTGCGCTTCCGGCAGGGCGACAAGGACGCGGGGGCGATCAGCTGGTTCGCCACCCACAACACCTCGATCACCAACAAGAACACGCTGATCAGCCCGGACAACAAGGGCTACGCCTCCTACGCCTGGGAGCACGACCGGGAGGGCGTGCGCTACCTCGACAACACTCCGGGCTTCGTCGCCGCCTTCCCCAACACCAACGCCGGCGACATGTCCCCCAACCTCAACCTGAAGCCGGGCTCCGGGCCCACCGAGGACGAGTTCGAGAACGCCCGGATCATCGGTGAACGCCAGCTCGACAAGGCGCGCGAGATCTACCGCGACGCGAAGCCCATCGGCGGCGGTGTCGACTCCCGGATGACGTATGTCGACATGGAGAACGTCACCGTGAGCGGGGCCTACACCCCCGACGGGCAGGAGCGCCGCACGTGTCCCGCCGTCGTGGGAGCGTCGACGCTGGCGGGCAGCGTCGAGGACGGCCCGGCGATCCCGGGGTTCGAGGAGGGTACGCGCACGCCGGTCGCCGGCATCATCGACGCACTGCGCATCGACACCCCGTCGTGGCTGGCGACCTGCCAGTACCCGAAGGCGAGCCTGATCCCCACGGGTCTGCTGAGCAATGTCCACCCGGTCACCCCGAAGATCCTCCCGCTGCAGATCGTCAAGCTCGGCGAGCTGTACCTGGTCGCGGGGCCCGGCGAGTTCACCATCACGTCCGGCCTCCGGGTCCGCCGCACCGTGGCGCAGCAGCTCGGCGTCCCGCTCGACCGCGTACTGCTCCAGGGGTACGCCAACTCCTACAGCCAGTACGTGACGACTCCGGAGGAGTACGACGCCCAGCAGTACGAGGGCGGCTCCACGCTGTACGGCCGGTACACCCTGCCCGCCTACCAGCAGGAGTTCGCACGGGTGGCGGCCTCCCTGAAGCAGGGGACCGCGCTCGACCGGGGCACGACGCCGCCGGACGAGTCGGGCAGGCAGTTCACGTTCCAGACCGGCGTCGTGTACGACAACCCGCCGCCCAACCACTCGTTCGGATCTGTCATGTCCCCGCCGAGTGCTTCGTACGCGCGGGGTGCGACGGCGACCGTGGAGTTCGCCACCGGGCACCCGAAGAACAACCTGCGCCGGGGCGGCACCTTCCTGGAGGTGCAGCGGCTGGTCGACGGCACATGGGTGCGGGTGCTGGACGACGGCGACTGGGCGACCACGTACCGGTGGAAGCGGATCAACGGTCTGACCGGTACGTCGAAGGCCACGATCACCTGGAAGATCGCGGCGGACACGGTTCCGGGCGACTACCGGATCGTGCACCACGGCGACGCGAAGAACCTGCTCGGGAAGATCACCCCGTTCACCGGGACCTCGCCGGTCTTCAAGGTGAGCTGAGCGGCTTTCAAGGCGAGCCGAGCGACCGCAGAGGGCCTGTCCGGGAGACCGGGCAGGCCCGCGGCCCGGCCAATTGCACGACGGCCCCAAAGCGTGTTGCGCGATCACGGCGCGCGGTTGGCGGGAGACTCGACGGCGTGAGTGGAACGTCTGACCGTGAGGGTGTCGCGCCATCGCCCGTTTCCGGCACACCGAGCCCATCCGACGTGATACGCGGCCTGGACGCGGACCAGCGCGAGACGCTGCGGCAGGTCGGCCGGGAGTGGGCACAGGTGTCCCGGCCACCGGACCAGCCCTGGCGGGGGCTTCCGCTCGATCCGCATCTCGGCCGCTTCCCCCCGGTCGCGGAGGTCGGGCCCGCCGGGTTCGACCGCCTCGTGCCCGTCGCCCACCTGCCGGACGAATCGTCCGACGCGCCCGACACCGCACCCGGGTCCGGGGTCGCGCGGTGCGCGCACGTGGTGCGGCGGGCGCTGCTGGGGGCGCCCCTGAAGAGCAGCGCGGTCGTCGGCGAGACCATGCGCAAGCTCGTGGCGCTCCCGGTCCTGTCCGCCGACGCCCTCTCCTCCGTGGCGTACGGCCCCGAGGCGATGCTGGCGGTCCTGGTCCTGGCGGGCACCGCCGGGCTGGCGTACTCGCTGCCGGTGGCCGCGACGATCGCGGTGCTGATGGTGGCGGTGGGCGTCTCCTACCGGCAGACCATCCGGGCCTATCCGCACGGCGGCGGGTCGTACATCGTCGCCAACGACAACCTGGGGCGGGTGCCGGGGCTGATGGCCGCGGCCGGCCTGATGACCGACTACGTCCTGACGGTCGCCGTCTCCATCGCGTCCGGGGTGGCGGCCATCACCTCCGCCCTCCCCTCGCTCGACCCGGCCGCGGTGCCCATCGGACTGGCCGCGATCGCCGCTCTGCTGGCGGGGAACCTGCGCGGGATCAGGCAGGCCGGGTTCCTGTTCGCCGCACCCACGTACCTCTTCATCATCGCGGTCTTCCTCCTGGTGGGGTTCGGACTCGCCGACGCCGCGCGCCAGGGGTTCCACCCGCAGCCCACCCCGCAGCTCACGGCGACCGAGGGCGTCGGCGTCCTGCTGATCATGCGGGCCTTCGCCTCGGGCGCGACCGCCATGACGGGCATCGAGGCGATCTCCAACGCCGTGCCCGCGTTCAAGCCCGTCAAGTGGCGCAACGCCCGCACGACGCTGACGTGGATGATCGGTCTGCTCGTCGCCCTCTTCGCGGGCACCGTCGCCGTGGTGCACTTCAGCGGTGTGGTGCCCAGGAGCAGCGAGACCGTGCTGTCGCAGCTCGCCCACCGCAGCTTCGGCTCGGGCGCGTTGTACGTGTTCGTCCAGGCCGCCACGGCGGCTGTCCTGCTGCTCGCCGCCAACACGGCGTACAACGACTTCCCCCGCGTGCTCTACCTGCTGGCCCGTGCCGGCCACGCGCCGCGCAGCTTCCTCCGGCTGGGCGACCGCCTCGCCTTCAGCAACGGCATCCTCCTCCTCTCCCTGGCCGCCGCCCTGGTCTACACGGTGTTCGGCGGCGACACCGCGGCGCTGATCCCGCTGTACGCCGTCGGGGTCTTCCTCGCCTTCACGCTCTCCCAGACCGGCATGGTGGTGCACTGGTGGCGCCTGCGCGACCTGCACTGGCGCAGGAGCCTGTTCTTCAGCGCGGTCGGCGGGCTGCTCTCGGCGCTCGTGCTCGTCACGGCCGCCATCACGAAGTTCGCGTCGGGCGCGTGGGTGGCCCTGCTCGCCGTCGGGGGGTTCGTCCTGCTCACCATGCGGATCCGCAGCCACTACGACGCGGTGAACAAGGCGCTGCGGCTGCATACCGACGCCGTCGAAGTGCCGATCGGCCTGCCGGCCGGATCCGTGCCGGAGGACACGGCCCCGGCGTCCACCGGACCGGCCGCGCCGACGGGTTCACAGCGGGAGGCCGCCGCCGCGACCGGCGAGAGCGAGGAGACCCCGCGGGCGATCCAGAACCTCTCCGTGGTCGCCATCGCCTCGCTCGACCTGGCCGGACTGCGGGCCCTCGCCTACGCGGCCTCCCTGGGACAGCCGACGCTCGCGCTCCACATCAGCCCCAGCGAGGACGAGGCCCGGCGGTTCCACGAGTACTGGGACCTGTGGGGCGACCACATCCACCTGGAGGTCGTGGTGTCCCCGTACCGGGCCACCGTCGCCCCGCTGGTCCACTACGTCGAGACGCTCCACCGGCAGCGGCCGGAGCTGACCGTGACGGTCTTCCTCCCGGAGATCATCACCCGGCGCCGCCACCACCAGCTCCTGCACAGCCGGACCGCTCCGCGCCTGCGCCGCGCCCTGCGCGAGCTGCCCAAGATCGTCATCACGACCGTGCCCTTCCACGTCTGACGACGCCGTCCGCCGGGTGACCCGTACGGATGACGCGTGCGCGCGGCTTCCGTACCGGACGGCCCGGTCGGAGCCGCGCCGCGGACGCCATGGGTTCGGATCAGGGGTGTGACGACGACACCAGGGCTCGCGGTCCGCCTTCCGCTCGGGGCGCTGAGCGGTCTGCTGGCCGGATTCGCGGCTCTCGCGGTCGCCGAACTGGTCGCGGCCGCCGTTCGGCCGGCGGCCGGGCCGATCACCGCCGTGGGCGGGGCTGCCATCGACCGTACCCCGACGCCGGTCAAGGACTGGGCGATCCGCCATTTCGGCGAGAACGACAAGACGGTCCTCCAACTGGGCATCCTCGCCGCCCTGGTGGTGCTGGCCGTGGTCCTGGGACTGGTGGCGCTGCGGTTCCGGCGGGTGGGCGCGGCGGGGGTGCTGATCTTCGGTCTGGTGGGTGCGGGCGCGGCGGTGTCCCGGCCCGACGCGTCGGGGTGGACGGACGCGCTTCCCTCGGTGGTGGGAGCCGTGGCGGGGGCCGGGCTGCTGTACCGGCTGACCGGGCGGCTGACCCTGCCGCCGCGCGCCGCCGCGGCTCCGCCGGGGCCGGACCGGGCTGCGGGCTGGGACCGGCGGGGGTTCGTCGTCACCGCGTCGGCCGCCGCGGTGACCTCGGCGGGCGTCGGTCTGCTGGGCCGCTACCTCGCGGGCCACTCCTCGCAGGCCGCGGTGGCGTCGCGCGAGGCGGTACGGCTGCCGGCACCCGCGTCGCCGGCGCCGCCGCTGCCGGCCGGCGTCCAGCTCGACGTTCCCGGACTCAGTCCCTTCACCACGTCGAACCGCGCCTTCTACCGTGTCGACACGGCCCTGGTGGTACCGAAGGTGAACGCCCGCGCCTGGCGGCTGCGCATCCACGGCAAGGGGGTCGCCCGGCCGCTGACGGTGACGTTCGAGGATCTGCTGCGCCGCGAACTGATCGAGCGGTACATCACGTTGACCTGTGTGTCGAACGAGGTCGGCGGGCCGTACGTCGGCAACGCTCGGTGGCTCGGCGCGCCGCTGTCGGATCTGCTGCGGGAGGCCGGGGTCCGGCCGCCGTCGCGGGGCGGTCCGGCCGACCAGCTCGTCGCGCGCTCGGTGGACGGCATGACGCTCGGCACGCCGGTGGAGGACGTCATGGACGGGCGCGACGCCATGCTGGCGGTGGGGATGAACGGGCAGCCCCTGCCCTTCACGCACGGTTTCCCGGTGCGGATGGTCGTGCCCGGCCTGTACGGGTACGTGTCGGCGTGCAAGTGGATCGAGGACATCGAGTTGACGACGTTCGCGGACTTCGAGCCGTACTGGGTCAAGCGCACCTGGGCGCGCGAAGCGCCGGTCAAGACCCAGTCCCGGATCGACACGCCGAAGCCGCTGTCGCGGTCGCGGGCCGGGACGGTGACGGTCGCCGGGGTCGCGTGGGCCCAGCACCGCGGGATCGAGCGCGTTCAGGTGCGGATCGACGACGGTCCCTGGCAGGAGGCCGAGCTCGCGGCCGAGGCGAGCATCGACACCTGGCGGCAGTGGTCCTTCCCGTGGAGGGCGACGCCCGGCAGCCACACCATCACCGCCCGCGCCACGGAGCGCGGCGGCCGGGTGCAGACGCAGAAGCGCACGGGCACGGTCCCCGACGGCGCGAGCGGCCGGCCCTCCGTCGTCGTCACCGTCGAATGACGGCCTGCGCCGCTCCCCTGCCGCCGCCCGGACCCGTGCCTCACCGCGCGACGGGCTCCTCCCGGTCATCCCGCCGCCCCGGAGCTACCAGTAGTGACGCCTCCCGCCGACCGCGTGCCCGATGGTCCCCAACAGCCAGAGCGCGGCTCCGACGACGAGGAGGACGACCCCGATGGTCCACAGGACGGAGATGCCGGCCAAGAGGCCGATGACCAGGAGAATGACACCGAGGACGATCATGGGATCCTCCAAACGATCCGACTGCTACCGAGTATGCGCCTCTTCGCACGGTCGCGTCGGTCGGGCCGCGTGGGCCGGTGGCAACCGGGTACCAGAGAGCGAACCTGTTCCCGGCAGAAAGCACGGTGGTCGCACATGTCCTCCTCACTCGTCGAGACCGTCGACATCAAGGCCCCGGTGTCCGTCACCTGGGCACTGTGGAGCGACGTCACCCAGTGGCCGAGGTTCCTGAGCCACGTCCAGCGCGTCGACCCGCTGGACGAGCGGCGCTTCGCCTGGCAGCTCTCGCTGCCCGGTGCGGACAAGGGCTTCGTCGCGGAGCTCACCGAGGTGGTGCCGGAGGACCGCATCGCGTGGAGGACGACCGAGGGCGTTCACCACGCCGGCGTGGTCACGTTCCACCGGCTCGACGACGCCTCCAGCCGCGTCGCCCTGCAGATCGAGTACGACCCCAAGGGTTTCGTGGAACGCCTCGGCGCACTGACCAATCTCGACTCGGCGCTGGCCAACTACGACTTGGGCGAGTTCCAGAAGCTGGCCGAACTGACGGCGGCGGCCGGCGGCCCGCGGGGTCACTGAGGCCTGGGAGGTCGAGATCCCGGTGGCGGGGCACCCGCACGGAGAGGCGGAGCGTCAGGGCACGGAGCGTCAGGTCACAGCGTGTCAGGACGTCGGTCAGGGGCGGAGGTCGCCCGTGGTCTTCTCCATCCGCATCAGGTCGTGCGGCGTCAGCCCGGACAGCTCGGACACCTCCGCCACCGGGCAGGACTGGCGGACCGCCGTCACGGCTTCCATCTCGACGTCGGCGCGGGCGGCGTCCAGCGCGGCCTCCGCGTCCCGGAGTCGCTGAACGGCCAGCTCAAGTGCGGAGAGATCCATGACGGCATGATCCCACGGCCGGCCGGGTCGCCGTCACCCGCGCCGGGGCCCAGCGTCTCCCGGGCCCGGGCCGTCGCGCGGCCGTCTCGCTCACCGGATCCGCGGAAGGGATGTCAGAGACGCTTCCACGACCGGTCGTTCACCGGCAGGTGAGCCCGGATGCGGGATATTCGTCCGATCGTCGACGAGTTCACAGGAAAATCGTCTGCGTAAGGCGTACACGCGGCACTTCGGGGCATACGCACCTCACCGGCTCCGCAACGTCGCGCGCGCCGCGCCGCATCCGTGTGGCCGGACCGCACCGTGCGACCGTGAAATCCTCAGGTCACCCGGAGCGCGCCGGATCACCAGTCCTGGATCGAACCGAGGAGAACGTGCTGTGCTGAACCCCCGCCCTCAGGATCTCCGTGCCGCCCTCGCCCGCTACGCCGACGCCCGTATCGAGGACGACCGGCTGCCCAGCGCGGCCACGGCACGCGCGGTCGAGGACGCCACGTACACGCTGTGCGTCATGACCGGCACGAGAGACGTCCCCCAGGCCCTGGCGGCGGCAGACGCCCTGCTGGAGCGGCACACCGCCGAGCGGGCCGGACGGACGGCGCCCGCCGGGGACGACAAGCTGCAGGCCGCCTGAGGACTTCGGGCTGCTTCGAGGCATCCGGACTCCGGGGGCTTCCGGCAGCTTCGGAGGCTTCGGCCCGAGCGCACGGCCGGGCCCCGTCGGAACGCACCTCATCCGACGGGGCCCGGCCGTGTCGCGGTCAGACCGGCGTCCTCCGCCATCGGCGGCCCTTGGCCGCCGCGATCAGCGCGGGCACCGTGGCGAGCTTCACCCGGGGACGGCCGTGCTGGCGGCCCCGGGCCACCTCCGCCCGGTCGATGGCGGCGAGACCCCGGGCGTCGACGACGTTCCGGCCCCGGCTCCGGGCCAGTCGGCGAAAGGCCCGGCGCGGGTGGACCGGCGAGGGCAGCGCCCCGGCCACGGCGTCGGCCAGGAGCGTGCCCACGGTCTCGGCGGCACAGGTGCGGTTCGCCCCGATGCCGCCCGACGGGCCGCGCTTGATCCAGCCGACGACGTACGCGCCGGACACGCCCGTCACCCGCCCGCCCTCGTGCGGCACGGTCCCGGCGCCCTCGTCGAAGGGGAGGCCGGGCACCGGCAGGCCCCGGTAGCCGACAGCCCGCAGCAGCAGGCCAGCCGGGATGTCCTGCTCCCCCGTGCCGCTCGTCACGCGGACCGCCGCGACGGCCGCCTCTCCGAGGACTTCCACGGGGGCGGAGTGGAAGCGGAAGACGATGCGCCGGCCCGGCTCCGGCGGGCTCGACCAGTCGAGGGCCCTGCGCGGTACGTCCCGCAGGAGCGCCGCTCTGTCTCCCGCGGCCGCGCCGTCGATCGCCGCGCCGGTCCGCGGGTCGTGGTCGTCGACGACGAGTTCGACGCCCGGCAGGTGGGTGAGGGCGAGGAGTTCGGAGGCGGTGCAGGCGGCGTGCTCCGGGCCGCGCCGTCCGAGCAGCACCACCTCGCGCACGGGCGAGTCCCGCAGCGCGGCGAGCGCGTGGTCGGCGATGTCGGTGGCGGCCAGTTCGGCCGGGTGCATCACGAGGAGCCGTGCCACGTCCAGCGCGACGTTGCCGTTGCCGACGACGACCACCCGTTGCGCGGAGAGCCGCACCGCGTCCGGCGCGACGTCGGGATGGGCGTTGTACCAGGACACGAACGAGGCGGCGGAGGCGCTGCCGGGCAGATCCTCGCCGGGGACGCCGAGCCGGCGGTCGGCCGAGGCCCCGACGGCGTAGACCACCGCGTCGTGGTGGGCCGCCAGTTCCGGGACGGTGATGTCCTTGCCCACCTCGACGCCCAGATGCATCCGCACCCGGGGGTGCGCGTGGAAGCGGGCGAACGCCTCGCCGGCCTTCTTCGTCGACGGGTGGTCGGGGGCCACTCCGTACCGTAGGAGTCCGCCCGCGACCGGCAGCCGGTCGATCAGGGTCACTTCGGCGTTGGTGTGCAGGAGAAGGTCCTCGGCGGCGTACATGCCGGCGGGACCGGTGCCGACGACCGCCACGCGGATCGGCGCGAAGTCGGACGGGAGGCCGCGCTCGAAGGAGGGCGCGCCCCAGCGGTGGAAGTTCGGCCCGTCCGGGGCCGGTTCGGGCTCCCGGTCGGCGAAGTATGCGGCGTTGATCTCCGCGTACCGCTTCTGCGCGCCGAAGAGGCTGTCCACCGGGAAGATCGCGTCGACCGGGCAGGCGTCGGCGCAGGCTCCGCAGTCGATGCAGGCCGCCGGGTCGACGTGCAGCATCTCCGTGCTGCCGAAGGCCCGCTCCTGGGGCGTCGGGTGGATGCAGTTGACGGGGCACACGGCCACGCAGGTGGCGTCGTTGCAGCAGGTCTGGGTGATGGCGTAGGTCATCTCGTCGTCTCGGTTCGTCGGCCCGGGACCGGGGCCGGAAGGGGTCGTCGGCTCGGAGCGCGGGCTTCGGCCCGTCCCGGACCCGTTGCCGGTCCGTTACGGGCGTGCCCCGGTGTGCGCCGCCGGGTCAGATGAGCGAGGCGCGCCGGTAGAAGAAGAGGGCCGGCCGGGTCAGCAGCCGGGCGGAGGCCAGGAACTCCATCAGGCCCGAACAGCTCGACCGCATCAGGGATTTGTGATGTTCGTTGGCCCTGGCCTCGGCGCGGGCCCGTTCGGCGTCCAGACCCGCGTTCCGGTAGACGTCGCGGTTCACCATGCTGGTGACGATGCAGTAGGAGGCGATCGCCACCACGAGGGCGTTGATCTGCCGGCGCACCGCGCCCGCGCCGCGCAGCCGCCTGCGGGTCTCGTCGCGGGCGAACTTCATGTGGCGCGACTCCTCCACCACGTGGATGTTGTTGATGGTGCGGACGAAGGGCGCGACCCGTTCGTCGCGCATCCAGTCGCGCTGCATGACGTCGAGGACCTCTTCGGCGACGAGGATCGCCGCGTACGCCGCCTCGCCGAAGGCCACGGTCTTGAAGACCCGGCCGAGCTCGACCACCGCCCGGCGCGGCCGGTAGGCGGGTGCGCCGAGCTTCGCCGCGCCCCGGGCGAACATGATGGAGTGCCGGCACTCGTCGGCTATCTCGGTGAGCGCCCACTGGAAGCGCGGGTCCGTGGGGTCCTCGGCGTACATGTCTCGCAGCACCATCTGCTGCAGGATCATCTCGAACCAGATGCCCGTGCAGGCGACGGACGCGGCCTCCTGGCGGGTGAGGGCCCTGCGCCGGTCCTCGGTCAATTCGGCCCAGTAGGCGGTCCCGTAGAGCGTGCTCCACTCCGGGCTGGCGCCGTGGTGGTCCGTGTCGAGCGGGGTGTCCCAGTCCACCTCGGTGGCCGGGTCGTACGACAGCTCGGCGGACGACGCGAGCAGCCGCCGGGCCACGTCCCGGTCGGCGAGCCGGTCCTGCTCCTGGTCCTTCGGCCGAAAGGTGCTGCTTGCCATGGTGCGGCTCCTTGAATCGGGAGATCGACGAATCGCGGGATCGATCCGGCGCCGCCCGTCCGGTGCCCCATCCCGTTTCCCACGGGATGGGGCCGATGGCCGCCGAGCGCCGCCCTCGCTTGTTAGACGCGGCGTCTAGCAAGCTTATTAGATGCAAGGTATAGCAAGGAGCCGTGCGGGCCTAGAGCCCGACCGGCAATCGGTGTCGTGGCGGGGCGCGGTGAGCGGGCGGCGGGTCAGAAGTGCGTGCCGCCGTCGACGCGGATCTCGGTGCCGGTGATGAAGCGGCCGTCGTCGCTCGCCAGCATCGCCACCACCGACGCCACCGTCTCCGGGCCGGCGAAGCCCTGGCCCATGGCGGGCGCCAGCTTCACGAACAGCGACATGTCGGCGTCCTCGGGCAGGCCGGGGCCCACACTCGCCCGGGACGCGCCGGTGCCGTCCGTCATGCCGGAGGAGATCGAGCCGGGCTGTACGGCGGTGAAGCGGATGCCCTGCTTGGCGTACTCGGCCGCGAGCGCGTGCGTCATCGACTGGATGCCGCCCTTGCTGGCCGCGTACGCGGCCATGTACGGGTGCGCGAACGCCGCCGAGGTGGAACTGAAGTTGACGACGGCCGCGCCGTCGCCGTCGAGCAGTGCCGGGATCGACTCGCGGATCATCAGGAAGGTACCCGTCAGATTCACCGCGACGATCTTGTTGAAGTCGGCGAGGCTCGTCTCGTGGGTGTGCGAGGAGCGCAGGATGCCGGCCGCGTTGACCAGCACGTCGAGGCCGCCGAGCGCGGCGACCGCGGCGGCGACGCCCGAGCGCACCGAGCCCTCGTCGGCTATGTCGACGACGAGTGTGGTGAGGCGCTCGGCGGCGGCGCCCGCCTTCTCGGCGGTATCCCCCAGCCCGGCCTCGCTGACGTCCGCGGCGACGACCCTGCCGCCCTCGGCCAGCAGTCTCAGCACGGTGGCCTGGCCGATGCCCGAACCACCGCCGGTGATCAACGCGCGGCGGCCCTCGTAGCGGTCGGTGACGGGGTTCGGGCTCATCTCGGTCCAGCTTTCTGGCGATGGGGTGGTGGAAGCGGCCGGCCCGTGGGAATCGAGGAGCCCGCGCCTAATACACCGTACGCCTGAGTGGCACGTTTTGCCATGATGTCATTTCGCGCATCAGCCGAGGTGCCGGGCGTACGCTGAGCACGTGACCCAGCCCTCCCTGACCGAGCGCCGCAAGGCCGCGACCCAGCTCGACATCGCCCGTGCCGCCGCCGCGCTGTTCGCCGAGCACGGACCTGACGGCACCACCGCCGAGGCCATCGCCCGTCGGGCCGGGGTCGCGCTGCGCACCTTCTACCGCTATTTCCGCTCCAAGCAGGACGCGGTCGGGCCGCTGCTCTCGGGCGGCGCCGAGCGGTGGCGGGCCCTGCTCGAAGCCGCCGAACCGGGCCCGCTGCACCCCACCCTGGAGGCCGCCGTCCGCGAAGCGCTCGCGGCACCCGACGCGGCCACCGCGGAGCAGTTGAAGTGGACCCGGGGACTGCTGCGTGCGGCCGAGCGCGACCCGGCGCTGCGCGCGGTCTGGTACCGGGTGAACCAGGATTCCGAGGAGCGC
The DNA here is from genome assembly GCF_003846185.1 of Streptomyces sp. ADI96-02. Classification (GTDB taxonomy): domain Bacteria; phylum Actinomycetota; class Actinomycetes; order Streptomycetales; family Streptomycetaceae; genus Streptomyces. Next base: position 6,584,897 of record NZ_ML123034.1, on the reverse strand, counting down.
CTGCTGCCGGTGCTGACCCGCCTGGCCGGGCCGGACGCCGACCCGCTGGAGGTACGGCTCGCGGCGGCCGCGGCCACGGATGCCATCAGGGTGGCACTCGAAGCGTGGGCCGGTACGGACGCTCCCGCCGCCGGCCCGCACTCGCCCGCCGAGCTCGCGGTGCGCTGCCTGCGCGAACTGACCGGCGGAATGCGGCTGCTGAGCCGGTGAGCACCGTTCTCGGCGCAGACGCGTCGGGCCGGGCGGCATTCAGGCGCGCCATGGCAGCCGACTCGCCGACCGCGACGAACCAACGGGCGGAGAGCGGATTCGGGGGCGGCACCGCGCGGTGCCGCCCCCGAATCCGCTCTCCGCCCCTCAGGACTGGGGACGCTTGCCGTGGTTGGCGCCGTTCTTGCGGCGGGCCTTCTTCTTGCGGCGTCGCTTCGAGGACATCGAACCCTCCTTCCATACTGGCCGATCCGTGCGGATTCCACCGTTTTGTCGGTTCCGACGGTCACGGGCATCGCTTCCCGGCCGGCAGCCTCACAAACCTTCGCCGCTTCGGCGATCGGTCGCCCCAGCGGCCTCATCCGCGTCTCCCGCCGTACCCCTACGCGCCCCGGCGCCATCGGAGGCCAGGCGCGGCGGAAGGTCACACGGTCACACAACCTTCACCCGGCCCAGGGGTACGCCGACCGGATCGGGCAACCCGAACAGCCACCGTCCCCACCGACCCATCGCACGCGGAGGCACCATGTCGGTCCTGGCCCTGCTCCTGCCGCCGGTCCTGCTGTCGCTCATGCTCTTCCTGGACACCTATGAGGAGCGTCTGCTCGGCGCCCGCCCGAAGGCCGAGCCGAGCCGCCCGAAGCCCGGCCCGGCGGCCTGAAGGCGCAGCGCGTGAGGCGTGAAGGTGTGAGGCGTGAGATGGGTCACCGGCGGATCCGGACCGGGCCGGACGGCCCTTCCCTAGGTGCCCGGTCCCCTGATAAAGAAGGACCAGAGCCCCGACACATCGGAAGTATCGCCATGAACCAGAACGGCCCCGCCGGCCTCGTGCCCTTCGCCCTCGACCTGACCGCCGACGAGGTACGCCGACGAGCCGCGGTCCTCGCCGCCCTCGGCCCCGACTGGGACCCGGTCGCGGTGCTGCGCGGCGAGGACGCGGCGTACGCCCTGCTGTACTCGGACCTCGACGAGGAGCAGACGCGTACCTACGACATGCTGGTCGCCGCGGGTGTTCTGCCGGGGCGGTGAGCTGAGGCGGCGGACCGCGCCCGGTCAGCCGGTCAGGCTGTCGGCGAAGTCCTCGGCACAGCGGTCCTCCGCCGACCGGCTGCCCGCGTCGCGCATGCAGTCCTCGAAGCCCGAGTAGCTCTCGGAGTCGAGGACGGACAGGCCGACGACGAGGACGAGGGCCGAGCCGAGGAGGCCGAGCACGCCGAGGGACGCGCCGACGATCGCCATCACCCGGCGCGGGGCCCGGCCGCCCCGCGTGCGGAGCACCGCGAGTATGCCGAAGACGGCCGCGAGCAGGCCGAGCAGAAGGCCGCCGACGACGGTCCAGAAGAAGAGGCAGGCGAGCAGGCCGAGGACGAGGGCGGTGACGGCGAACCCGTTGGTCCGGGCAGGCTCCGGACTGCCGTACCGGGGCTCGTCCCAACCTGACTGCTGCGGATAGCTGGGCATGGACATCGGATGCGACACTCCTTCGCTGCTCGCGTCCTGAGCGTCTGCCCAGCCGGACGGCCGATATGCGGGAACACCGCCGGGCACGGGGCTGCTCACGACGTACCCCGCGCCGCCCCGCCCGACTTCCCGGCGAAGAAGTCGAGCAGGACGGCGTTGACTTCGGCGGGTCGTTCCAGATGACCGTAGTGGCCGCAGCGTTCGATCTCGGTGTAGCGGGCGCCGGGGACGGTGTCGGCGATCTCGCGGGTCGCGGCGGGCGGGATCATCACGTCGTCGGCGAAACCCACGCACAGGAGGGGGACGTCGATGGCGGCGTAGCGCGGGAGCCGGTCCGTGGGGCCGACGGCGTCGTACTGGGCGCGGATGCCCGGTCCGGTCGCCGCCTGCGCGTAGGTGAAGACGTCGAGCCAGTCCTGTGCGGCGCGCGGGTCCCGCAGGGTGTGGGGCGAGAGGTAGCTCAGGGCGGAGAAGACGGCACGGTGGCTCGCCGGGACGGTCGCGCCGCCGTCGATCAGGTCGCGGGCGGCGCGGTTGTACGCGGTGCCGAAGGGGTCGGGGCGGGCGCGTCCGGCCATCATCACGGCTTGCCGGACGAGTCCGGGCCGGGTGAGGAGGAGTTCGGCGACGACGGAGGCGCCCAGGGAGTAGCCGACGATCCGGCAGGGCGCCAGGCGGAGGTGGTCGATGAGGGCGGCCACGTCCCCCGCCATGGTGTCCAGGGTGATGCCGCCGGGCGGCTGGGTGTTCGGCGGAAGACCTCGGTTGTCCAGGGCGATCACCCGGTAGCCGGCGGCGACCAGGGCCGGGGTCTGGCGGGCGCGCCAGACGGTCCTGCCGACGCCGGTTCCGTTGACGAGGACGACGGGTTCGCCGGCACCGGTGTCGTCGTAGGACACGGTGATGCCGTTGAGGAGTGCGGTGGGCATGGCGGGTGCGGGACCTCGCTGTCGGGGTTCGGCCCGTGCGGGCGGTCGATCGGGGTTCGGGCGCGGCCGGGGCGGTGGACGGGGCGGCGACGCGGTGGCGGGGCCGCCCCGTCCGGGTTCACAGGCCCAGGTCGCTGAGGCGTGCCTCGTAGCGGATGGTCAGGTCCTCGAACTCCTCGGCGGGCCGGTCCCAGAGGGCCTCCAGCTCGGTGCGGACGGCCCCGGGCAGCGCCTCGTACCGTTCGCTCCAGGTGTCGGAGCCCGGGATCCAGTAGCCGACGACCTTGAAGCGCTCGGCGGGCAGAGCGAGGTCCTTGCGCAGGTAACGGCGCACGGCGCGCAGCGCGTTGGTCTGGCCCGCGACCCAGACGTAGCCGTGCGTGAGGTCGGTGCCGGGCGGCACGGCGGCCTCGACCAGGTCGGCCAGGCGGCTGGGGCCGCGGCCGTTGCCTCCGTAGGTCCACGTCACCGTGCAGTCGGCGGGCCGGGTGAGCGGCTGGACGGCGGAGGGGTCGGGCACTTCGAGGACGACCCGCGTCCTGACTCCGTCCGGTGTGCCCTCCAGCAGGCGGGCGACCGCCGGCAGGCCGGTCTGGTCGGCTATCAGCACCTGCCGGGCGAGATCGGCCGGCGGGCGGTAGAGGCCGGTGGGGTCGTTGAGGCCGATCACGTCCCGGGGCGGGCCGACGCGACCCAGCCGGAGGCCACACCGTGTTCGTGCAGGACGAAGTCGACGTCGATCTCGCGGGCCTGCGGGCGCACCGCCCGGACCGTGTACGTGCGCATCGGCGCGACGGGCCGGCCCTCGGGCGTCTCCCAGCCTCCCTGCTCGGTCGAGCGGGGCAGGGAGACGTCCTGGCGGTCCGGGCCGTGCGGGAAGAACAGGCGTACGTACTCGTCGCCGACGCCGGTGGAGGTGAAGGCGGCGAGGCCCTCGCCGTGGAAGGTGACGCGGGTCATCGCCGGGGTGAGCGGCTGGACGCGGGCGACGACGGCTCGGTGGATCGTCATGGGCACTGCCCCTTCGTGAGGCGTGGTCGGCCCGGTCGCGGCGAACGGGCTCGGGGTGGGCAGGGGTTGCGCCGTCGGACACCGCCCGCGCCCCGCGGCCGGCGGCACCACCGCGGCCCGGGGACCGGTGCGCGCGAACGCGACCGCCCGGCCCGGATCGCCCCGCCCGCCCCGCGATCGGCTCCGATTCGACTTAGGCCACCCTAACCTTCCGTGGCGGAGTGATCGAGACCCCCTCCGTTTCGCTGTCGCGCCGGGCCGTCGCCGGCCGCCGGACCACCGGCCCGACGGCGTCCGATGGTACCGGCGTGCTCCGACGGCGGCAGTCGTTCGCTCCTCGTGCGCGGAGTCCTCAGGAGCACTCCGCCCGACGCCGCGCACCCGCCCGACGCGGCGCACGCCCCCCGAACACCCCCGGCGCCCCGCCGGACCGCCGGACCGCCGAACTGCCGAAGGTCAGCAGATCCGCGGGAGTTGTTCGCCCAGGGGCATGTCGACCACACGCGTGCCGCCGAGGCCGGTGGCGGCGACCACCATGCCGGGGTGTTCCTCCCCGCAGGTGCCGATGCGCACCGCGTCCTTGCCCAGCGGGTGGGCGCGCATCGCCGCCAGGACGGCGTCGGCGTGTTCGGGCGGTACGAAGGCGACGAGCTTTCCCTCGTTGGCGACGTACAGCGGGTCGAGGCCGAGGAACGAGCAGGCGTTGGCGACGGTGTCGGGCACGGGCAGCGCGCCCTCGTCGAGGGTGATGCCCACCCCGGCGGCTGCGGCGATCTCGTTGAGGGAGGTGGCCAGTCCGCCCCGGGTGGGGTCGCGCAGGACGTGCAGGTCGCGGCAGGCGGCGAGCATGTCGGCCACCAGACCGGCCAGCGACGCGGTGTCGCTCTCGATCCCGACGCCGAACTCCAGTCCTTCGCGCACGCTCATGATCGCGATGCCGTGCACCCCGATCTCGCCGCTGACCAGGACGGCGTCCCCGGGCGCGGCCCGCTGCGGACGGATGTCGACGCCTTCGGGGACCAGCCCGATCCCGGCGGTGTTGATGAAGATGCCGTCGCCGTGCCCGGCGTCGACCACCTTCGTGTCCCCGGTCGCGACGACCACGCCGGCGGCGCGCGCCGCGTCGCCGAGCGCCTGCGCCACGCGGCCGACCACCGCGAGTTCGACGCCCTCCTCCAGGATGAAGCCGCAGGAGAGGTAGGCGGGCACGGCCCCCGCCATCGCGAGGTCGTTGACGGTCCCGTTGACGGCGAGGTCGCCGATGCTGCCGCCGGGGAAGAAGAGCGGGCGCACGACGAAGGAGTCGGTGGAGAAGGCGAGCCGCGCGCCGCCCATCGACAGATGGGCCGAGTCGCCGAGTTCGGCCAGGACGTCGCTGCCGAACGCGGGGGCGAACAGGTGCTCCACCAGTTCGGCGGAGAGTGTTCCGCCGCCGCCGTGGCCCATGACGATCCGGTCCTGGTCGCGCAGCGGTGCGGGGCAGGTCCAGCCGGAGAAGTCGGCGGGTGCCGGGGCGATGTCAGCCAACGGAGCTCGCCTCCTTGGTCGGGGTGTCGAGCCGCCGGTACAGGTAGTACGCGGCACAGGCCCCCTCGCTGGAGACCATGGTGGCGCCCAGCGGGTTGCGCGGGGTGCACTCCTTGCCGAAGGCGGCGCACTCGTGCGGTTTGATCAGGCCCTGGAGGACTTCGCCGCTGCGGCAGACCGTGGACTCCTCGGTCTCGATGCCGGTGACGGAGAAGCGGTGTTCGGCGTCGTACTCCCGGTACGCGGACGCGAGCCGCCAGCCGCTCCGCGGGATCATGCCGATGCCGCGCCAGGAGCGGTCGGTCACCTCGAAGACGTCGGAGAGCATGGCCTGTGCCGCGCGGCTGCCCTGCTCGTCGACGGCCCGCGGGTAGGCGTTCTCGACGGTGTGCTCCCCGGCCTCCAACTGCCGTACGGCGCGGCGGATGCCTTCGAGGATGTCGAGCGGCTCGAAGCCGGTGACGACGATGGGGACCTTGTGCTGTGCGGCCAGAGCCGGGTACTCGGTGGTGCCCATGACCGTGCAGACGTGCCCGGCGGCGAGGAACGCCTGGACCTGGCAGTCCGGCGAGTTCATGATCGCGTCGATGGCCGGGGGGACGCGTACGTGGGAGACGAGGAGGCTGAAGTTGGGGATGCCGAGCTTCTTCGCCTGGTACACCGTCATCGCGTTCGGCGGGGCGGTGGTCTCGAAGCCGATGCCGAAGAAGACGACCTGCTTGTCGGGGTTCTCCTGGGCGATGCGCAGGGCGTCGAGCGGCGAGTAGACCACGCGGACGTCCGCGCCCTCGCTCTTGACCTGGAAGAGGTCGCGACCGCTGCCCGGGACGCGGAGCATGTCGCCGAACGAGCAGAAGACGACATCGGGGCGGGAGGCGATCTCCAGGGCCTTGTCGATGATCTCCAGCGGGGTCACGCAGACCGGGCAGCCGGGGCCGTGGATCAGCCGGATCTCTTCGGGGAGGAGCTGGTCGATGCCGTGGCGGATGATCGAGTGCGTCTGTCCGCCGCAGACCTCCATCAGGGACCAGGGTCGGGTGGTGTGGGCCCGGATGTCGTCGAAGAGCCGACGGGCGAGGGCCGGGTCGCTGAATTCGTCGAGGTACTTCATGACCGTGCCTCCTTGTCGGCCGCGTCGGCCGCGACGGCCGGGCCGGTGGCCGGGTAGCCGGTGCCGGTCGGCGGGAAGCCGGGCGCGGCGGGCACCGGAGCGGCGGGGCCGGTTCCGGTTCCGGCGGGGCGTTCGGCGCCCGCGTCCCGGGCCGCCCTCCCCCAGTGGTCGCCGAACTCCTCCTCCAGCACGCCGAGGTTCTCGAAGAGTTCGAGGGTCTGGCGCGCGGACTCCTCGTCGAGCCGTTGCAGGGCGAACCCGACGTGGACGATGGCGTAGTCCCCCACCTTCATGTCGGGGACGTACTCCAGGCAGACTTCCTTGACGACGCCGCCGAAGTCGACCTTGGCCATTCGCGTGGCGTCGCGTTCCTCGATCTCCAGCACTCGGCCGGGTACGGCCAGACACATGGCGCGTTCCTCCCTCACTCCTTCGTCCGGGCGGCGACGATCAGTTGACCGAGGGCGAGCCCGCCGTCGTTGGGCGGCACCTTGCGGTGTCTCAGTACGGTGAAGCCGTCCTCCTCCAGCCCGGCCGAACAGGTCTCGGTCAGCAGGGCGTTGCAGAACACGCCGCCGGTCAGGGCCACGGTGGCGACGCCGGTGGCGTGCCGGGCCGCCGCGCAGACCTCGCGGACGAGGGCGGTGACCGCGCGGTGGAAGCGGCGGGCCACCACGGGGGCCGGGACACCGCCGAGGACGTCCGCCGCGGCGGCGGCCAGGACGGGCCCGGGGTCGGCGGTCAGCGGGACCGCCGGGCGGTCGGGATCCGCTGCTCCCAGGATGAACCCGTAGGAGCCTTCGCGCTCGTCGTCGGCGGCGGACCGGGAGCCGCCGGCCAGTGCCGCGTTCTCCAGCCGTACGGCGGCCTCGGCCTCGTACTCCACCCGGTGGCAGACGCCGGCGAGCGAGGCGACCGCGTCGAAGAGGCGGCCCATGCTGGAGGTGGGCACGCAGTTCAGGCCGCGTTCCAGCTGCCGCTCCAGCAGGAGGCGTTCGCCGTGCGGGGCGGCCTGGGCGCAGGGCAGCCGCGGCGACCACGGCAGCCGGGCGGCCCGCAGATGGGAGAGCGCCATCCGGTACGGGTTGCGGACGGCCGCGTCGCCGCCCGGCAGCGGAACGTACCGCAGGTGTGCGAAGCGACGGAAGCCGTCGTAGTCCGCGATCAGCACCTCGCCGCCCCAGACCGCGCCGTCGTCGCCGTACCCGGTGCCGTCGAAGGCGACGCCGATCACGGGTGCGGAGCCGTCCAGTGCGTGTTCGGCCATGGCCGAGGCGACGTGGGCGTGGTGGTGCTGGACCTGGCGCAGCGGGAGGCCGCGTTCCTCGGCGGCGCGGCGGGCCCACTGGGTGGAGCGGTAGCCGGGGTGGCGGTCGGCGACGAGCAGCCGGGGGGTCACGGCGGTGAGGCCGGTGAGGTGGGCGGTGGCGCGTTCGAAGGCGGTGAGCGTGGCCAGGTCGTCCATGTCCCCGACGTGGGCGGATAGCCAGGCGTAGCGGTCGTCCCCGGCGCAGAAGGTGTTCTTGAGGTCGCCGCCCACGGCGAGCGCCGGCACGACGGGCAGCGGCAGGGCGAGCGGCAGCGGCGCGTAGCCGCGGGAGCGGCGGACCGGGAGTTCGGCTCCGGCGCAGACGCGGACGACCGAGTCGTCGCAGGGGACGTGGATCGGCCGGTCGTGCGCGAGCCAGGCGTCGGCCAGGCCGTCGAGCCGGGTGAGGGCTTCGGCGTCGTCGGTGACGATCGGCTCGCCGGACCGGTTGCCGCTGGTCATGACGAGGACGGGCGGGCCGGGCGGATCGCCGGGGAGGCCGAGGAGCAGGAGGTGCAGCGGTGTGTAGGGCAGCATCACGCCGAGGTCGGGGCTGCCGGGCGCGACGTCGGGCGCGACCGTGCGGTCCGGGTCGTGGGCGTCGGGGCGGCGGCGCAGCAGGACGACGGGTTTGCGGGGGCCGGTGAGCAGGTCGCTCTCCGCGGCGTCGACGCGGGCGAGCCGCCGTACGGTCTCCAGGGAGTCCGCCAGGACGGCGAAGGGCTTGTCGCCGCGGTTCTTGCGCTTGCGCAGGGTGCGTACGGCGGTGGCGTCGCCGGCGTCGCAGGCGAGGTGGTAGCCGCCGAGGCCCTTCACGGCGAGGATCGCGCCGCCGGCCAGCAGCCCGCGGGCCTCGGCGAGCGCGTCCGCGCCGTGGGCTCCGTCCGGGTCGCCGGTGGCGCGGCGCAGCGTCAGGCGGGGGCCGCAGTTCGGGCAGGCCACGGTCTGGGCGTGGAACCGGCGGTCGGCCGGGTCGCCGTACTCGCGTGCGCAGTCGGCGCACAGGGGGAGGTCGGCCATGGTGGTGCGGGGCCGGTCGTAGGGCAGCGCGGTCACGACGGTGAACCGGGGCCCGCAGTGGGTGCACGTGATGAACGGGTGCCGGTGGCGGCGGTCGGCCGGGTCGGCGAGTTCGGCGAGGCAGGCGTCGCAGGTGGCCGTGTCCGGCGGGATGAGGGTGCGTCCGGGGCCGGACGCGGAGGGACGGATGGTGAAGCCGGGGCCGTCGTTGAGTGCGGGCACGGCCTGTTGTTCGACGGACGCGACGACGGCGAGGGGCGGCGGGCGGGTGGCCATCGCCTCGGCGAAGGCGGTGACGTCCGCCGCCGGTCCCTCGACCTCGGCCCGCACTCCGTCGGGGCCGTTGGTGACCCAGCCGGTGAGGCCGTGCTCCTCGGCCAGGGTGTAGACGAACGGGCGGAAGCCGACGCCTTGGACCGCGCCGCGCACGGTGATCTGGCGGCGGACGCGCTCACCGTCCGCCGCGCCGCTGGACGCCTGGTCCGCCGACGTCATCGCCCCGGCCGGGCCGGTGCGGGCGCGGCTGCCGGGTGCCGGTGCGCGGAGGGGTGCGGGGCGGCGGCGTCCTCGCCGGTGCCGTGGTGGTGCGGGTGCTCGCCGTGCTGCCGGGCCAGGACGGGGGTGTGGGTCTCCCGGCCGTCGGCGGCGCGCAGTACGTGGGCGAGCAGCGCGTCGACGCCCTCGCCGGTCCGGGCGGAGGTCTCGATGACGGGGACGCCGGGGTTGACCCGTTGGACGCCGCCGAGGAAGGTGTCCCGCCGGAACTCCACGGCCTCGGCCAGATCGGTCTTGGTGACCACCACGAGCTGGGCGAGGCCGAAGGCGGCCGGGTACTTCACCGGCTTGTCCTCGCCCTCGGTGACCGAGGCGAGCACGATCCGCAGGGTCTCGCCCAGATCGTAGGAGGCCGGGCAGACGAGATTGCCGACGTTCTCGACGAACAGCAGCCTGGTGCGCTCGGGCAGCCAGTCCTCCAGTGTGTGCCGGAGCATGCCGGCCTCCAGATGGCACAGGCCGTCCGTGAGGATCTGCCGCACCGGGGCTCCGGAGCGGGCCAGTCGGGTGGCGTCGTTCTCGGTCGCGAGGTCGGCGGTGACGGCGGCGGCGGGCGTGCCGGCGGCCCGGGCGCGGGTCAGCAGCTCTTCCAGCAGGGCGGTCTTCCCGCTGCCGGGGCTCGACATGAGGTTCACCGCGACCGTGCCCCTCCCGTCGAGGACCCGGCGCAGCTCCACGGCGTTGGTGTCGTTCTTGGCGAGTACTGCCTGATGCAGGTCAACGGTGCGGCACATGGCTCGCCTCCTCGTCGCGGACCGGGGCGTCGGCGTCCCGGTCGGGTGGCTGCCCGGTCCCGTCGTCCAGGACGACCCGGGCGATCTCCAGTTCCCGTCCGCCGGTCAGGGTCATGGCCCGCTCGCACGTGCCGCACCACAGGTCCGGGGGCATCCCGGTCGCGGTGTCCCGGCCGCATCCCTCGCAGCGGGCCCGTCCCTCAACAGTCTCGATCAGCAGTCGCGCGTCCGCCAGCACAGTGCCCTCGGCCGCCACGCCGAAGGAGAAGTCCAGAGCCTCGGGGACCACGCCGGACAGCTCGCCGACGCGCAGGGTCAGCGAACGGACGGTCGCGTGCTCCGCGCGGTCGCGGACGGCGCTCTCGACCTGGTCGACGACGGCCGTCGCGATCGACAGTTCGTGCACGGCACTCACCCGCCCGTGCGTCCGCCGCGCCCGCCCCGGTGTGCGGGTCCGGCGCCGCTGGCTACGCTGGGAGGACGATGGCTGGTCACGAGGTGGAGCGACGAGCGCTGCTCACCCCGGTCCTGCTCCTGCTGCTGGCCGAACGTCGGGGTCATGGCTATGAGCTGGTGCAGCGACTGGGCGCTTTCGGCTGGCCGGAAGCCGAGTCGGCCCATGTCTACCGGCTGCTGCGGGGCATGGAGAAGTGCGGCGAGGTCACCTCGCGCTGGTGCGCCTCGGACTCCGGCCCGGCGCGCCGGGTGTACGCCATCGCACCGCCCGGCGCGATGAACCTGGCGCTGTGGTTCGTTCGACTGGGGGAACTGCACAGCACTCTCCATCTCTTCCTCGCACGCTATGTCCAGCTGGAGGACGTCGGCGGCGGGGGCGAGCCCGCCGGAGGCGGCGGACGGGACCACCGCGGCTCGCACGGGGCGCTCGGCGCGCACGGTCCCGGCCATGAGGACTACATCCGGCGCATGCGCAGGTAGCGCCGCGCGTCCGGCAGGTTCCTGACGATGCCGTAGACCGCCGCGAGGCCCGCGGCGGCTCCGATCCAGTTCCAGTACGTCATCCTGGCCTCCAGGTTGTCTCAGTGCCGCCGGGTCACGGCGGCGGGGCGGCGGAGCAGGTCGAGGACGAGGCCGGCGGCGGTCTCGACGGCCCGGGCGACGGGTTCGGTGAGCCCGATGCCCTCGCTCGTGTCGCCGGGTTCGCAGCCCACGACGTACACGGCCTCGGGCAGGGTGCCGCCGGCCCCGGCGTGCAGGTCGTGCAGCAGGCCGAGGACGGTGGCGGGGTCCATGGCGTGGGTGTCCAGCGGGCCGGGCGCGCGGCGGACCTCCGGCGGCTCGGGGCCGACGTCGATGGTGCGGAGCGTGCCGGGCGGGCCGCCCCGGCTCACCAGGTCCACCAGGACGAGGGTGCGGTAGCCCTCCAGCAGCCGGTAGGCGAGGTGGACTCCGCGGATGCCGGCGTCCATCAGCTCGGTGCCGGGAGGCAGCGCGGCCGGGTCGAGGCGGCCGAGGCTGCGGACGGTCTCCACGCCGAATCCGTCGTCCCCCAGGAAGATGTTGCCGACCCCGGCGACGAGCGTGCGGCGCGGCTCCCCCGCCGTCGTCATGGCGCCTCCAGGTCGGCGGCCACTTCGTCGGGAGCCACTTCGTCGGGAGCCACTTCGTCGGGCCGGAAGTAGAGGAAGCGGCCCTGCTGGCGGCGGATGTCGGTGCCGGGGTCGTCGTCCACGACGACCGCGAGGTGCGTCTCGCCGTCGAGGTCGCCGACCACCGCCTCCACCGTGGCGCGGCGGCCCCGCAGGAAGGCGTCCTGGGCGTCCGAGCGGCGCGCGCCGAGGGTGAGGACGACGCGGCTGCCCGCGCCGACCGTCCGGCCGTCGATGCAGACGGTGGCGGGGGCGTCGGCGGCCTCCGGGTCCTGTTCCGGGTCCCACCAGGGGTGTCCTGCGCCGTCGGGCAGCCCGAGGCCCCGGTCCGGTCCGGCGGGTGGCGGGGCGGGTGGGGCCGGTTCCTCTCCGGTGACCTCGCGCAGCCCCCGGATCGCTCCGTGCAGCCGCTCCCGGACGGCCTCGGGCATGGTGTCGACCAGGTCGATGACGTCGGCGGCCCGGTCGTCGGTGCCGCGCGCCTCGCGCTTCTCCCGCTCGGTCAGGGCGGCGGTGCGCAGGGACAGGATCTCGTCGATCTCGGTGGCGTCGTAGAGCGGTCCGGGGCTCTCGTCGGCGAGGACCGGGTGGTCCTCCAGGATGATCGGCGAGGAGAGCACGAGATCGTCCCGGCCGTCCGCCCCGGCGAGCACCGGCCAGGTGTGTTCGTTGCGCAGCTCCGCGACGGCGGGGCGGGCCCACTCGGGCGGGTCGGTCATCGAGAGGAACCGGCCGCCGTCCAGGGCGAGCAGCAGGTGGGCGCCGATCATGCTGTGCGGGAGGGTTCCCTGACGGTCGCCGTCGGCTGCGGGCGGCGCCTCGGTGGTGTTGTGCACGGTCACGGTGAGGCGCGACACGCGGTAGGGGCCCGGGAGTCGGTCGATCCGGGGGCGGATCTCGCCGGACAGCCGCCCCCGCCGCCGTACCAGCCGGCCCAGGGTGCGGCCGTCGCCGTCGAGCACCGGTTCGTGCTCGACGGCGGGAGGCAGGTCGAAGGTGACGGTCCGGGCGTGGGCCGCTTCCGCGGTCGGTTCGCCGAGCGGGGCGTGGAGCCGGACGCGTTCCTCGTGCCCCTCGTCCCAGGGGACGAGGACGCGGTCGGCCAGTTCGAGTTCGGGGACCTCGGTGTAGGAGCCGTCGGCTTCCAGGCGTTCGACGGTCCGCCTGCGTACGTGCAGGAACCGCAGTTCGGCGTCGATCCGGTGGGCGGTGCGGGGTTCCAGCAGGACGTCCGTGCGCTGTTCGGCGTGTTCGCCGCCGGCGGCCGTGGCGGCGGGCGGCACCAGGACGCCGAACTGCCAGCGCATCCGGTTCTTCGCGGACGAGGCGCGGTACGGGTAGAGGACGTATCCCTCGAACAGGACGGCGTCCGCGACCGCGCGGGCCCGGTCGAGCGCGTCGGGCGGGGGCGGGGTGAGGTCCGGGGTCTCGTGCGGGGTGCTCATCTCACTCGGCCTCCTTCGCTCCGGCGGAGCCGTCGGCCCGCGCGGTGGCGAGCAGTTCCTCGACGACCTGCTCCCAGGAGGCGAGGGCGCGGGCGGAGCGGTAGCGGCGCAGGGATTCCAGGCAGTCCCCGCGCAGCCGCAGCCAGCCGGTGTTGGGGAAGTACGCCTCGATCAGATCGCGCCACACCTCCACGGGCATCAGGCAGGAGGCTTCCTTGTGCCAGGGGATCGGTTCGGCGCGAAAGCCGTTGCGGCCGGTGAAGACCGTGCCGGAGAAGAGCATCACGAGCGGTATCCCGCCGCGCGCCAGGGCCCGGAAGTACGAGGCGGAGGCGACCTCGGTGTCGTAGGTGCAGGGCACCGGGAGGTCGACGTGGGTGGTGCCGGTGAAGGCGGGGACGGTGATGGAGGCGTGCGCGAACTGGAGGGGTTTGAGGGTGTTGCTCCACCGGCTCGGCTCGCCGAACAGGTCGCCCAGCGGGCCGGTTTCGTCCGGGTCGTAGGTGCGCCGGGCGGGCTCGATGCGGATCTGGCAGCGCAGGGCGACGGCGTGCACGGGCTGGTGGTCCCGTTCCTCGATGCGCAGCCCGAACAGGAGGGTCGGGCTCGCGCCGTAGGGTTCGGGCCGCGCGCCCGTGCAGCGGAAGTCGAGATCGGTCACGGTGCGCCTCCCGTCTCCGGTGCGGCGGGCCCGGCGCTCCGGGAGTCACCGCCGTCAGCGGCGTCAGCGGCGTCAGCGGCGTCAGCATCGGCGTCGGTCTCGGCGGGCAGGGGACGCGTCCGGTCGGCGACGCGTTCGAAGAACTCCGCGAGGGCGGTGCGGACCTCGGCTCCGCCGTCGAAGCCCTTCCAGTGCAGCCGCATCCGCCCGACGAGTTCGTAGCAGACGTCGATGGGGACGAGCGTGCAGGTGGACCTTTCGCCGCGTTCCGCGTGCAGCAGCAGCGCCTCCACGTCGTCCTGGAGCAGCGCGGCGAGGCGGGTGCGGCCGAGAACCGCGTCCCAGGTGGCCGGGTCGAGTTCGCTCTCGGTGGCTCCGGCCGGGCTCGGGTAGAAGGCGGCGAACCGGTCGAGTGCGGAGTTGCGGAAGAAGAAGGCGAGCCCGACGGGGATCTGGAGCCGGTTCCATCCGGCGTCGTCGAGCGTGAAGCCGGGGTCGCCGAGGTAGCGGTCGGGGACGCCGCGGAAGCGGCCCTGTCCCGCGCCGGGCCGGGTGAAGAGCAGATGGCAGGGCGGGCAGGAGCACTTGAGGGAGCGCCGGGAGGTGTCGACCAGATGCCGGTGCTCCTCGGGCAGCGGCTCACCGCACAGCTCGCACCGCTCCCCCGGCGGCGGGGGCCTGCGGGTGAACTGGGCCAGGATCCCGGCGCTCACGGCCGGGCCCCCAGCAGCTCGGGCAGCGCGACCCGGACGGCCCCGTCCTCCTCCAGGAGCGGCAAGGGCTCCAGGTGCGCGTGCTCGCCGCGCCCCGCGTGCCGTACGTCGAACCGGGCGGCGCAGGCGGCGCAGCTCAGGAACTCGCCGTCGAGCGCGGCGGTGCGCAGGCCGGCCCCGCAGGCGGGGCAGCGGTCGCGGTAGGCGTACAGGTTGCCGGGGAGCCGGACGAGCAGCAGGGCGTTGCCCTCGACGTCGGCGACCCGGGTGGCGTTGTCGCGGGCGGGCAGGGCGGGTGCGGGGAGGGTGTGCCAGTGGGGCGGTTCGTCCGGGCCGCGCTCCCGGTCGGCGGGGGGCGGTGCGCCCGGGGCGTCGTCGGGCGGGTGGGGCAGGATCTGGAGGAGGGGCTGCGGCTCGGGGCCGTCCTCGGCGACGCCCTCGACCTCGATGCCGGCGATCTCGGGGGCGAGCCGGGCGACGGCCTCCTCGATGGTCCAGCGCACGGTCTGGGTGGAGGAGGGGCAGCCGTCGCAGCTGCCGCGCAGCCGCAGGCGCAGGGTGGGCCCTTCGGCGGCTTCGGCGTCGAGCCCGACGACGTCCACGTCGCCGGCGTGCGAGCCGAGGTAGGGGCGGACCTTGTCCAGCGCGCGGCCGACCCGGGTCATGGTGTCCTCCGGGTGGAGGTCGTGCAGGATCAGCAGGTCCCCGACGAGTTCGTCGGCGGTCAGCACGGCCAGCGGATCGGCTCCGGCCGGTGCGGCGCGGAGCAGGCGTACGGTGCGGGCCAGGCCCTCGCCGTAGAACTCCACGACGGTGCGCACGAGTTCGTCGGCGGTTTCGCGCGCCTGCTCTCCGGCCTCGCGGCCCAGTCGGTCGAGCAGGGTGGTGATGCGTGCGCCCGGGTCGGCTCCCGCCATCGTGGGCCCCTCTCGTCGGGAATCGGACGGCTCGGCGTGGCGCGGGTGTGCGGCGCGCCGCGGGTCAGCCGCCCAGTCCGCTCAGTCCGGTGGGCATGTGGGTCTGTTCGACCGTCCGGCCGCCGCCGACGTACATGTGCACGCCGCACGGCAGGCACGGGTCGAAGCTGCGCACGGCGCGCATGATGTCGATGCCCTTGAAGTTCTCGGGCGGGTTCTCCTCGAAGATGGGCGTGTTCTGGACGGCGTCCTCGTACGGGCCGGGTGTGCCGTAGCTGTCGCGTACGCTGCCGTTCCAGGGGGTCGGCGGGTAGGGGTGGTAGTTGGCGATCTTGCCGTCCCGGATCACCATGTGGTGGGACAGGACTCCGCGTACCGCCTCGGTGAACCCGACGCCGATGGACTCGTCCGGGACGTCGAACTGCTCCCAGGTCTGGGTGCGTCCGGCGCGCACCTCCTCCATCGCCCGCTCGGCGAAGTACAGGGCTGCCGCGGCGGCGTACGCCTGGAAGTAGGTGCGGGCCCGGTTGCGTTCGAGGGCGTTGCTCCACCGGGGGATCGTCCACTCCAGCGCCATCTCGGGCTTGGTCATGGTGCGGGGCAGGTTGATCTGCACGCTGTGGCCGGTGGCCTTGACGTAGCCGATGTCCACCAGTCCCGACAGGGCCGTGGACCACAGGCGGGCGATCGGACCGCCGCCGGTGTCCAGGGCGAGGTGGTCGGTGCCGTCGAACCAGCGCGGCGACATCACCCAGCTGTACTTGTCGTCGAAGTCGCGCTTCTGCGGGGCCGGCACGGTGTGCTGGTTCCACGGGTGGCGCTCGTCCAGCTCGTTGCCCAGCGGGTCGCGCTCGACGAACTTGCCCATGCCCGCCCAGTCCTCGTAGTACGAGCTGCCGAGCAGGATGCGGATGCCGAGGTTGATGTCGACCAGGCTGTTGGTGACGAGCTTGCCGTCCACGATGATGCCGGGGGTGACGAACATGCGCCGCCCCCAGTCCTCCATGTTGGCGTAGGTGAAGTCGCAGTGCGCGGGGTCGTTGAGCGCGCCCCAGCAGCCGAGCAGGATGCGGCGGCGGCCGACCTCCTCGTAGCCGGGCAGCGCCTCGTAGAAGAAGTCGAAGAGGTCGTCGTGGAGCGGGACGACCCGCTTCATGAACTCGACGTACCGGGTGAGGCGGGTGAGGTAGTCGGTGAAGAGCTGGATGGTCGCCACCGTTCCGACGCCGCCGGGGTAGAGCGTGGAGGGGTGCACGTGGCGGCCCTCCATCAGGCAGAACATCTCGCGGGTGTAGCGGCTGACCTGGAGGGCTTCGCGGTAGAACTCGCCCTCCAGCGGGTTCAGCGACCGCATGATGTCGGCGATGGTGCGGTAGCCGTGGTCGCCCGCGTGCGGGGCCTCGGTGCGTTCGGCGAGTTCCAGGACGCCCGGGTTGGTCTCGCGGACCATGCGCTCGCAGTAGTCCACACCGACCAGGTTCTCCTGGAAGATGTTGTGGTCGAACATGTACTCCGCCGCTTCGCCGAGGTTGATGATCCACTCGCCGAGGTGCGGGGGCTTGACGCCGTAGGCCATGTTCTGGGCGTAGACGGAGCAGGTGGCGTGGTTGTCACCGCAGATGCCGCAGATGCGGCTGGTGATGAAGTGGGCGTCGCGGGGGTCCTTGCCCTTCATGAAGACGCTGTAGCCGCGGAAGATGGACGAGGTGCTGTAGCACTCCGCGACCCGCTTCGCGGCGAAGTCGATCTTGGTGTGAATGCCGAGGCTGCCGACGATGCGTGTGATCGGGTCCCACGACATCTCCATGAGGCCGTCAGCGTCGACGGCGGGTTTGCCGCTCGCAGTCGCCATGGTGCCGCGCCGCCTTCCTGTTGGTCGTGCCGCTGTTCCTGGCCGTCGCGCTCACCGGGTTGCCCGGCTCGCGGTCACCAGGGCGGCCGGTAGCCGGTCTTGATGGTGTCGGTCGGGGTGCGCCACTTCGGTTCCTTGTCGGCCGTCTTCCCGGTGAAGTGCCGCAGCCGCCGGATGACGGAGCCGTACACTCCGCTCGCCGCCGCCGACACGTGGCCGCCCGGTGGCTCGTCCATGAACGGCATGAACTTGTCGGGGAAGCCGGGCATGGTGCAGGCGATGCAGATGCCGCCGACGTTGGGGCAGCCTCCGACGCCGTTGATCCAGCCCCGCTTGGGAACGTTGCACTTGACGACCGGGCCCCAGCAGCCGAGCTTGACCAGGCACTGCGGGGAGCCGTACTCCTCGGCGAACTGGCCCTGTTCGTAGTACCCGGCCCGGTCGCAGCCCTCGTGGACGGTCGCGCCGAACAGCCAGGTGGGGCGCAGCTCCTCGTCCAGCGGAATCATGGGCGCGGCCCCGGCCGCCTGGTAGAGCAGGTACAGCAGGGTCTCGGAGGCGTTGTCCGGGTGGACGGGGCAGCCGGGGATGCAGACGATCGGGATGCCCGCCTTCGACTTCCACTCCCAGCCCAGGTAGTCGGGCACGCCCATGGCGCCGGTCGGGTTGCCCGCCATGGCGTGGATGCCGCCGTACGTGGCGCAGGTGCCGATCGCGACGACGGCCAGCGCCTTGGGGGTCAGCCGGTCCAGCCATTCGCTGGTGGTGATCGGCTGCCCGGTCTCCGGGTCGTCGCCGAATCCGCACCAGTAGCCCTCGGGCTTGATGCGCTCGTTCGGGATCGATCCCTCGACGACCAGGACGAAGGGGTCGAGCTCGCCCCGGTCCGCCTTGAAGAACCAGTCGACGAAGTTGTCGGCGCCCTGGACGGGCCCGCACTCGTAGTCGATGAGCGGCCAGTGGACCGCGACCTTGGGCAGGCCGGGCAGGGCGCCGAGGGCGAGTTCTTCGATGCTCGGCTGGGTGGCTGCGGTGAGGGACACCGAGTCCCCGTCGCAGCTGAGTCCCGCGTTGATCCACAGAATGTGGACCGTGGGGTCCTCCTGGGGGGTGTCCACCGTGTCCGTGTCGGCCGTGGTGGCGGTCGGGGCGTCCATGAGCCCTCCTCGGATCGGCCCGTTTGAGCTTGAGGTCGACTGGCCTGCAGCCTCTCTCCTTGGTAACCCGGGGACGGGCCGGCCGGTAAGTGCGCTCCGGCCCTATCGCCGCTCCGTACCCGTCGGCCGTCGGGTACGTTTTCGACTACCGCGACGACCAGGAGGAACGGACCATGCAGAACCCCCGCGGGCGGCGCTCCGTGCTCGGCATGCTCGGCGGCGTGATCGCCCTCGCCCCCCTCGCCGGCTGCGGCAGAAGCAGCGCGGTGGCGTCTCCGCCGCCCGCCTCCGGGGCTTCGGGCGCCGCCGGATCACACCCGGCGCAGGCGTCCGGCCGGGCGTTCCGTGCCCTGGAGGCGAAGTACGGCGCGCGTCTCGGGGTCCATGCCGTCGACACCGGGAGCGGGCGTGTCGTCGCCCACCGGGACCGCGAACGCTTCGCGTACGCCTCGACGTTCAAGGCGCTGGCCGCGGGCGCGGTCCTGCGGAAGCACGGGCTGGAGGGGCTGGAGCGGACGGTGCGGTACGGCCGGGAGGATCTGGTGGACTACTCGCCGGTCACCGAGAAGCACGTGGACACCGGGATGAGCCTGGGCGACGTGTGCGACGCGGCCGTGCGCTACAGCGACAACACCGCGGGGAACCTGATGTTCGACGCGCTCGGCGGGCCGCGCGGGCTCCAGGCGATGCTCGCGGAGCTGGGGGACGACGTGACCCGGATGGAGCGCCGCGAGACGGAGTTGAACGAGTGGGCGCCGGGCGCCATCCGGGACACCAGCACCCCCGGCGCGCTGGCCGGGAGCCTGCGCGCCTTCGTGCTGGGCGACGCTCTTGAGGGCCCCGAGCGGGCCCGGCTCACGACGTGGCTGCGGACCAACACGACCGGCGGGGAGCTGATCAGGGCCGGGGTCCCGAAGGACTGGGTCGTGGGCGACAAGACCGGAGCCGGCAGCACGTACGGGACGCGCAACGACATCGCCGTCGTCTGGCCGCCCGGCGCGGCCCCGCTGGTGGTGGCCGTCCTGTCGAACCGCGGGACGGCGGACGCGGCGTACGACAACGCGTTGATCGCGGACGCGGCGGCCGTCGCCGTACGCGGCCTGACGGGCGTGTCATGACCGGCGTGTCATGACCGGGCGAGGGCCGGGCGGGACACGGGTCCCGCCCGGCCCTCGGGACCCGCTCAGCCCTTCGTGAGCACGGTGTCGATCTCGCGGAGGAAGTCCTTGAGGTCGTCGGGCGTGCGTGAGGTGATCAGCGGCCAGCCGGTGGAGTCGTCCCGGACCACGGCCTGGTCGACCCAGGTGCCGCCGGCGTTCAGGATGTCGGTCCGCAGCGAGGCGTACGAGGTCAGCGTCTTGCCCCGGACGTAACCGCCCTCCACCAGCGCCCAGGGCCCGTGGCAGATCGCCGCGACGGGCCGGCCGGAGGCGGCGAACGACGAGACGATCCTGATGGTGGCCTCCTCCAGGCGCAGCGCGTCGGCGTTCAGGGTGCCGCCCGGGATCAGCAGGAGGTCGTACGCGGCCGGGTCGACGTCGGCGAGCGTCAGGTCGGGTCGTACCGTCGTGCCGGGATCGCGGTCGCCGACGAGCGTGCGGATCCCGTCGTCCGAGACCGCCGCCACGCTCACCTGTGCGCCCTGCTCGCGCAGGTGCTTCACGGGGACGACGAGTTCGTCCTGTTCGACCCCGTAGTTGGTCACGATCGCGAGGACGCGGCGGGCGTCGGGATCGGTGTGCGGCATGGGGTACTTCCTTTCACGAGCTGTGCGGCCGGACCGGGGGTGCTGCGGGCGCCGCTCACGATCGTCCGCGGCGCCGCCCGCCGGTGTACCGTCGGAATTCAGACCGAGAGGACCGAGTCGTCCTCGGGACGTGCGCCCGGCAGCCGGTGGCGGGCGGCGACGAGGGCGCTGTCGATGTCCGCGGTGCCGGTCGAGACGCAGAGGGTGTAGGCGATGTCCTCCATGCGGCGGCGCGCTTCCTCACTGCCGTTCTCCGCGTCGAGGGCCTGGAGGGCCGCGTACTGTTCGAGGAGGTTGCGCAGCACGGTGGGGTGGGCCATGAGCATGGAGGGATTCCTTCCGCCTGGTTCGCCGTACGCCGAGGAGCTGGACGTTCCGCCCCGTACCCCGGCGTCGCGCGGGCATACGTGGCAGGCCGTACCAGGGCGCGCGTCCGGCCCGGGTGTGGTGTCCTCTAGATGCTCGCCCCACCGCTGCCGCCCCGCATCTCCAGCCGGAGCGGGCGGACGTTTCTGGACATCGTTCGGCCTGATGGGGGTACGCACAGGGCGAAGCGGCCTTCCGGCCGTTCGGGGACGCCAACGGAAGGAGCGACCATGACCGACCGCAGGCCCGAGGGCACGGCGTACACCGGGGAGTCCGGCAGTCCGCCGCCCGTACCGGCCGACATGCCGGACCAGCAGACCCAGGAGGGCGAGGATCCCCTCGACATACCGCTGCCCAAGCGGGTGGAGCGCTCTCTCGACGAGCGGAACGGCGGATCGCGGGATTCGGAGCCCGATCCGGACGAGGCGGGTGCGGGCCGGTACGAGGCGCGCAACGCCGGAACGTTCCCGGAGCACCCGACACCGGACGAGGCCCCGGGCTGACCGCGGAGCCGCGCCCGGCGTGGCACAGCCGCGGGCCCCGGAGCGCGATGCGCTCCGGGGCCCGGTGGTGTCAGCCGGATCAGGCGGTGGTGATGTTCTCCGCCTGCGGGCCCTTCTGACCCTGGGTGATGTCGAAGGTCACCGCCTGGCCTTCCTGGAGCTCACGGAAGCCGGTGGAGTTGATGTTGGAGTAGTGCGCGAAGACGTCGGGGCCGCCGCCGTCCTGCGCGATGAAGCCGAAGCCCTTTTCCGAGTTGAACCACTTGACGGTTCCGCTGGCCATGCCCGTACCTCTCAGCAGTAAACGGATCCGCACCGCGCGGACCCGGAGGTGATCGCCCTGGTTCTCAGGCACTGCACAGCAAAACGCCCGCGCCAGGCGCGGGCAGGTACTGCGAACCACGACATCTTCCGGCGACGCTACACGGCGGGATCACTCCTCACCAGAGAGCAACGCCATTTAGCTGCGGATCGGTTTCGCGGTCACCGGCTCGCACCACATCGGCGGCCCTCCGTCCGGGAGGGCCGGGCGTCCCGCGCGACGCCACGCGCCCACAGGACCAGCGGCAACTGGACGGGGAGCCGGGCGAGGGCGGCGGCCCGCTGCGGGCGCGGCCGGTCTCGCCAGTCCACGGCCATCTGCACATTGGCCGGAAACACACCCACGAAGAACGCCGCCGTGGCGCGGGCGGCGGCGCGCCGGGTCCGAGGATGGACGAGCCCGGCGGCCAGCGCGAGCTCGACCGCTCCACTGGCGTACGTCCAGGTGCGGGCCCGGCCGGGCAGGATCCGGGGCACGGTGCTGTCGAAGGCCGCCGGCACGGCGAAGTGCAGCACCCCCGACCCGGCCATGAGTCCGGCGAGCAGACGGGACGAACGCGTCGTCGAGGACATGCTTCTCCTTGGGCGGAACGGGGAACGGCGGGAACCGGGCGTGCGACGACGCTACTGGATGAACCGGGGCAGCCAGCGCGCCTGGTAGTCGGGGTGCCCCGCGTACTCGGCGGCGAGCTGCCGTACCGCGAAACCCAGCCCCACCGCGCGGCCGGAGGGGAAGTCCTGCGCCGGGCGGTCCGTGTCCAGGTCGGCGACCTCGACGTACTCGCCGAGCAGTACGCGGTGCGTCTCGATGCGTTCCAGGGTGCGGGCGGGGTCGTGGAGCGCGATGTGGTGGTCGAAACCGCGCCCGCGCAGGGTGAACGCGACGCCGCCGGTGCGGTCGTGGATCTCGCCGGGGATGTCGGCGGGACAGCGCCACCGGTCTCCGCCGGCGTCCTGCGCGGTCTGCTCCTCCTCGGCGAGCCGCGCCCGGACGAAGGCCACCATGTCTGCGTTGCCGGCCATTGGATGCTGCTCCCTCGTGCTGTTGGATCTCTGCGCCACGGGGAGCATTCTGATGGAACGCGAGCGGCGCGATCCACCCGGGCGGGGCGGCGCGTTCCGCGCGGGCCGGGACACGCGCGGGAGGGTCGCCCCCGCCGGGCGGTCAGTCGCGGTCGTCCGGCCCCGGCCGGGGGCCGGGTCCCGGCAGCGGTCCGGGTTCCGGTTGCGCCGGCAGCGGGCCGGGCGGGCCGGTCTCGGACCCTTCCTGCCCGTCGGGATCCCCGCTCCCGGCCCCGGGGACCGGCGACACGCCGCCCTGGAGGCGGGCCAGGTCGTCGGCTCTGACCTGGATGACGAACACGGCGATCACCGCGGCCACCACCGCGAAGACGGCGGCGATGACGAAGGCGCCCGAGACGCCCGAGGTGAGCACCTGGTCGCCCCAGGGCGGTGGCAGCTGGCCGGTCCTGCGGAACTCCAGCACCTGGGCGGGGGTGGCCTCCTTGAGGAACTTCGGCACCTGGTCGGCGGCTTCGTCGCGGCTGGCCGAGCCGAACATCGTCACCAGGATCGACAGCCCGAGGGACCCGCCGACCTGCTGGGTGGCGTTGAGGATGCCGGAGGCGGCGCCCGCGTCCTTCGAGGCGACGCCCGAGACCGCCATCAGGGTCAGCGAGACGAACTGGAGACCCATGCCGAGG
Source organism: Streptomyces sp. ADI96-02 (assembly GCF_003846185.1). GTDB lineage: Bacteria > Actinomycetota > Actinomycetes > Streptomycetales > Streptomycetaceae > Streptomyces. The sequence goes on along the minus strand of NZ_ML123034.1, from coordinate 6,562,038 downwards.
CCGAAGACGATCATCGGCCCCAGGATGCTGCCGAGGTACGTGCTGTGGACGTCGGTCTGCGTGAGCCAGCCGAGTCCGAGGGCCGCGAGGATCGCGCCGGTCACCATGAAGGGCTTCGGTCCCCATCGGGGCAGCAGTTGCGAGGCCAGGCCCGCGCCGACGGCGATGACGACGCTCACCGGCAGGAAGGCGAGGCCGGCGCGCAGCGGGCTGAAGTCGAGCACGTCCTGGACGAACAGGGTGAGGAAGAAGAACATCCCGAACAGCGCCGCGGAGAGGGTGAGCATCATGCCGTAGACCCCGGAGCGGTTGCGGTCGCGGAACATCCACAGCGGTGTGATGGGCTGTCTGGACCGGCTCTCCGTCGTGACGAACAGGCCGAGGAGGACCACGGCAGCGGCGAAGGACCCGAGGGTGACGGTGTCGCTCCAGCCGTCCTCGGAGGCGCGGATGAAGCCGTAGACGAGCAGCGCCATGCCCAGCGTGGAGGTGAGCGCGCCGAGGAGGTCGAAATGGCCGGGACGGCGTTCGGACTCGGGGATGTAGCGGGGTGTGGCGAGCGCGATGAGCAGGCCGATGGGGACGTTGACGAACAGGACCCAGCGCCAGTCGAGCCACTCGACGAGCACCCCGCCGGCCAGCAGTCCGATCGCGCTGCCGCCCGCCGACACGGCGGCGAAGACGCCGAAGGCCCGGTTGCGTTCGGGCCCTTCGCGGAAGGTGGTGGTGATGAGCGACAGCGCGGTCGGCGAGGCGATCGCGCCGCCGACGCCCTGGAGCGAACGTGCCGCGAGCAGCTGCCACGACTCCTGGGACAACCCGCCGAGCAGCGAGGCGAAGACGAAGAGCAGGATGCCGAAGATGAAGACCCGGCGGCGGCCGAGGATGTCGCCGAGGCGTCCGCCGAGCAGGAGCAGGCCGCCGAAGGTCAACGTGTAGGCGTTGACCACCCAGGACAGGTTCTCGGTGGAGAAGCCCAGGGCGTCCTGGATGTTGGGCAGCGCGATGTTCACGATGGTGATGTCGAGGACCACCATGAGCTGACACGAAGCGATGACCATCAGAGCCATGCCGCTGCCGCGGCGGCGGCCCGGCTCTGACGTCCTGGCCGGTCGGGAGGGTGTCGCTGGGGAGCCCGTCATGGTTCGTCTCTCGTGCCGAGGGGCAGTGCGCCCCGCGGAGGGCGGTCGTTCTCACCGTCGGTCGGGTGAACGCGGGCGCTCACGCGACCGACGTTATGCCGGAACGGAGGGCCTCGCCATTCGGCCTCACTGGAGGGCGCGGACCACCGTGCGGAAGGCGGCGGGCGCGTGGTGGGCGGCGGCGACGATCAGCCGGCCCGCGCGGGGCGGACGGGCCGCCGCCAGCAGCGCCGCCGTGAGCAGCCGGTAGCGCCGGGTCCGGCCGGCCCAGCGGCGCGGGTAGTCCTCCGGCCGTCCGGCGGCCAGGCAGTCGACCGCGGCCGTGGCGGTCGCCACGGCGAGGGCGACGCCCTCCCCGGTCAGCGCGTCGATGTAGCCCGCCGCGTCGCCGACCAGCAGGACTCGCCCGGCCCGGCGGCCCAGCGCCCGCTGCCGGAGCGGGCCCGCGCCGCGTACGGGGGTGGCCGCGGGGCCGGTGAGCCGGGCGGCGAGGGCCGGGAAGTCCGCCAGGTGCTCGTCGTAGCCGCGCCGGTGGCGGCTCAGGACGGCCACGCCCACCAGGTTCTCGCCGACGGGCGTCACGTACGCCTCGCCGTGCCGCGACCAGTGCACTTCGACCAGGTCCGTCCAGGGGGCGAGCCGGTAGTGGCGGCGCAGGCCGTAGCGGCCCGGCCCCGGGACCGGGCGGTCCAGGTCCAGGGCGCGGCGCACGGGCGAGTGGAGTCCGTCGGCGGCGACGAGCCAGCGTGCTGTGAGCCCGGCGGCGGTGACGGTGTGCTCGTCCTGGCGGATCTCCCGGACCCTGCCCGTGACGAACCGGACGCCCAGGGCGGCGGCTCGGGCGTGCAGGGCGGCGTGCAGTTCGGTGCGGCGCACCCCGATGCCCGGGCCGCCGCGGAAGTCCGCCTGCGCGCTGCGGCGGCCGTCGGTGTAGCGGATGCCGCGCAGGGCGTGTCCGCGCGGGTGGACCCCGAGTTCGCGCAGGGCCGTGACGCCGCCGGGCATGATGCCCTCGCCGCACGCCTTGTCGACGGGGGCGGCGCGCGGTTCGACGACGACGGCCTCCAGGCCCGCCAGGGCGGCCCGGATGGCGGCGGCCAGGCCGGCCGGACCGCCGCCCGCCACCAGGATGTCGATCACGCCCGCAGTTCCGCCGCCGCCGGGCGGGCCAGGGCCCCGTCCTCGCACCGCACGCGTACGGCCATGAGCACGCCGTTCAGCGCGGTGAAGGCGAGGGCGCTCACCCAGGCGCCGTGCACGAGCGGCAGCGCCAGCCCTTCGGCGGCGACGGCGACGTAGTTGGGGTGGCGCAGCAGGCGGTAGGGGCCGCCGGTCACCAGCGGCAGGCCGGGCACCACGATGACGCGGGTGTTCCACCGGGGCCCGAGCGTGCTGACGCACCACCAGCGCAGCAGTTGCGCGGCGACGACGACGGCCACCATGCTCCAGCCGGGGAGGGGTGCGAAGGGCCGCCCGGCGAGGTGGACCTCCAGCGGGCAGGCGGCCAGCAGGGCGGTGTGCAGGGCGACCATCGCCGGGTAGTGCCCGCGGCCCGCCTCGACGCCGCCGCGGGCGAGGCTCCAGCGGGTGTTGCGCCGGGCGACGGCGAGTTCGGCGAGTCGCTCGGCCGCGACGGCGAGGACCAGCGCGGTGTACCAGGTCATGCGGTGCTCCGGATCATGCGGTACTCCAGGTCATGGGTGCTCCGGGCCGTGGGGCTCCGGGCCGTGGGCCGGCCGTGGGCTCCGGGCCGTGGCTCCGGGTCGTGGGTGCGCCGGTTCCCGCGCCTACCAGCGCAGCAGCACCAGTTCGCAGCAGAACCCGGGGCCCATCGCCAGCAGCAGCCCGGGGGTGCCCGGCTCCGGGCGGCGCTGTTCGATCGTGTCCCGCAGGACGTGCAGGACCGAGGACGAGGAGAGGTTGCCGACCTCGGCCAGCGAGCGCCAGGTGACGTCGAGCGCCCCCTCGGGCAGGTCCAGGACCTCCGCGACCGCTTCCAGCACCTTGGGGCCGCCGGGGTGGCAGACCCAGTGGGCCACGTCCTTCGGTTTGAGGCCGTGTTCGGCGAGGAAGTCGGTGACGTCGTCGGCGAGGTGGCGGCGTACGACGTCGGGCACGGCCGGATCGAGGACGACGGTGAATCCGGTGCTGCCGATGTCCCACCCCATGACGTGCTCGGTCTCCGGGTACATCCGGCTGCGGGTGTCGACGATCTCGGGGCCGGCGACGGACCGGCGCGCGCCGAGGGCGACCACGGCGGCGGCTCCGTCGCCGAAGAGCGCCGTCGCCACCAGGTTGGCCGGCGTCGTGTCGTGGCGCTGGAAGGTGAGGGAGCAGGTCTCCACCGAGAGCAGGACCGCCACGTCGTCGGGCCGTCCCAGCAGGTAGTCGTGGAGCCGGGCCACCCCGGCGGCTCCGGCGACGCAGCCGAGCCCGAAGACCGGCAGCCGCTTCACGTCGGAGCGCAGCCCGAGGCGGGCCACCAGCCGGGCGTCGACGGAGGGCGCGGCGATGCCCGTGACGGAGGTGAACATCAGCAGGTCCACGTCGGTGGGGCGCAGTCCGGCGGCGCGCAGCGCGCCGCGTACGGCATGGGCCCCGAGGTCGAGCGCCGAGCGGATGAACACGTCGTTGGAGGCGCCGAAGCCGTCCAGCTCGCGGTAGCCGTCCAGCGGCAGCACGGTGTGCCGGGTGCGGACGCGGGCGTTCTCGTGGAGCCGGTCCAGGACGCGGCGGTCGGCCCCGGGCGGCAGACAGGTGCGGGCCACCATGTCGGTGACCTCGCGCTGGCTGTGGCGGTGGGGCGGCAGGACCCCGTGGACGGCGGCGATTCGAGTCATCCTGGCTCCTGCTCCGGAGGCGTCATGGGCCCATCCTGCCCACAAAGAGGAATGAATCGGCGCAAAAGACCCGTGCGGCGGTCGTGTTGACGGGGCCGCGGGTCCCTACGATCGGCCGATGGACGCGGCGAGATGGGCCGAACCGGCTGCCGTGCGGCCGGGCAGGACGGGGCTGGGGCTGGCCCTCGCCTGCCATCCGGGGCCGGTGGCGGCGGTGACGGCGCTCGCCTGCGCGCTGGCCCTCGGAGCCGGTCACGGTCCGGGCCGACTGGCCCTGGTCGGCGCGGCGGTGCTGGCGGGGCAGCTGTCGGTGGGCTGGTGCAACGACGCCTTCGACGCCGGGCGCGACGCCCGGGCGGGCCGGCGGGGCAAACCGGCGGCCGACGGCACGGTGGCGGTCTCCGCGGTGTGGACGGCGGCGGCGGTCGCGCTCGCCCTGTGCGCGGTGCTCTCGCTGGCCTGCGGCGGGCGGGCGGGGGCGGTGCACCTGGCCGCCGTGGGCGCCGCCTGGCTGTACAACGTCCGGCTGAAGGCGACCGTGCTCTCCTGGCTGCCGTACGCCGTCGGATTCGGCGCGCTGCCCGCCGTGGTGACGCTCGCTCTGCCCGTCGCCGCCTGGCCCCGGTGGTGGGCGCTCGCCGCCGGGGCGCTGCTCGGCGTGGCGGCGCACCTGGGCGACACCCTGGCGGACATCCCGCAGGACCGGGCGGCCGGAATCCGGGGCCTGCCGCACCGGCTGGGGAGCGCGGGGACCCGGCTGCTGCTGCCCGTGCCGCTGGTGGCGGCCACGGCCGTACTGGTGCTCGGGCCCCCCGGGCCGGCGGGCGCCGGGGGCGCGGCGGCGCTCGTCCTGGCCTGCGGGGCGGCTTCGGCGGGAGGGCTCCTCGGCCGGTGGTGGCGCAAGGGCGCGCTGGCGGGAGCGGTGGTCGTGGCAGCGGCGGACGTGGCCCTGCTGCTGGCCCGGGGTGCGGTGTCCATCTGAAGCAGGCTGCCCGCGAGCCCGGTTGACGGCCCGTCACCGAGGTTCCTCGCTCGGCGGGTTCAGGCGCGTCCCGGCGCGTCGGTCGACCCGGGCGGGGGCTGTGGGGACGTCCGTTCGTTCTCGTCCCGTCACGGCCCTGGGAACCGCGGGGCCCGGCCGCTACCCTCCGCGCATGATTCCCACGGTTGTCTGGGGTACCGGCAACGTCGGCCGGGCGGCGATCCGCGCCGTCGAGGCGCATCCGGCGCTGTCCCTCACCGCCGTCCTCGTCCACGACCCGGCCAAGGCAGGCCGTGACGCGGGCGAACTCGGCGGGCTCGGGAGGAGCGTCGGGGTGCGGGCCGAGGACGACGTCGCCGCCGTGCTGGCCGCACGGCCGCGGGCGGTGGTCTACGCGGCGTCCGGCGACATCCGCACCGACGACGCCCTCGCCGACGTCGGCCGGGCGATCCGGGCCGGAGCGGTGGTCGTCACCCCGTCCCTCTATCCGTTCTACGACCAGCGCAACGCCCCGCCCGAACTGCGCGACGCGGTCCTCGCCGCCGTCGCCGAGGGCGGCGGCTCCCTCTTCGCCTCCGGCGTCGACCCCGGCTGGGGCAACGACGTGCTGCCCCTGCTGGTCAGCGGGCTGGGAACGGAGGTGGACGTGATCCGCTGCCAGGAGATCTTCGACTACTCCACGTACGAGCAGGAGCAGTCGGTACGCGATCTGATCGGCATGGGGCACCCGTTGGACTACGCGCCGCCGATGCTGGCCGAGACGGTCCCGACGATGGTGTGGGGCGGCCAGATACGTCTGATGGCGCGGGCGCTCGGCGTCGCGCTCGACGAGATCCGCGAGACGCTGGACCGCCGCGCGCTGGAACGGACCGTACGCACCCGGACCATGGGCGAGTTCGCGGCGGGCACCCAGGGGGCCGTCCGGTTCGAGGTGCAGGGCGTCGTCGGCGGGGAGCCCCGCATCGTCATCGAGCACATCACCCGCATCCACGCCTCGTGCGCCCCCGACTGGCCCTCTCCGCCCGACGGCGTCGGCGCGCACCGGGTGGTGATCGAGGGACGGCCCCGGATCGAGGTGACGGTCGAGGCGAGTGACGAGGGCGAGAACCGGTCGGCCGGCGGCAACGCCACGGCGGTCGGGCGGCTCGTCTCCGCCATCGACTGGCTGGTGGACGCGGAGCCGGGCCTGTACGACGCACTCGACGTCCCGCTGCGGCCTGCGGTCGGCAGGCTGGGAAGGAGACAGAGATGATCATCGACATCCCGGAGGGCGAGGAGCCCATCGGCTACGTGTGGGGCCGGATGGTCCCCGGCATCGGCGTGGCCGCCGCCGCCCTCTCGCTGTCCGTGTACGAGCACACGACGCTCGGGCTGCGGGAGTTCGAGGCGGCCCGGCTGCGGATCGCGCAGATCAACGGGTGCCTGTTCTGCCTGGACTGGCGGACCGAGCGGGACGGGACGAAGGTCGAGGAGGAGTTCGCCGGCGCGGTCGCCGGGTGGCGTACGGCCGCCGCGTTCGACGATCGCACGCGGCTGGCGGCGGAGTACGCCGAACGGTACGCACTGGACCACCACGGCCTCGACGACGCCTTCTGGGCCCGGATGACCGCGCACTACAGCCAGGTGGAGATCGTGGAGCTGAGCATGAGCATCGGCTCGTGGCTGGCGTTCGGGCGGCTCAACCACGTGCTGGGGATCGACTCGGTGTGCGCCCTGCCCGGACACTGACGGCGCCCGGGGCCGGCCGGTGCGCCCGGCCCGGCCCCGGGCGCACCCGCCGGCCCCGCTTGCTCACAGGTCGGCGGCGACGATCCGCTCGATGTTGCGCTCGGCGAGCGCGGTGATGGTGACGAACGGGTTGACGCTGGTGTTGCCCGGGATGAGCGCGCCGTCGATGACGTACAGGCCCGCGTAGCCGTGCAGCCGGCCGTAGTTGTCGGTGGCCCGATCCAGCACCGCACCGCCCAGCGGGTGGTACGTGAGGTGGTCGCCCCAGACCTTGTTGAGGCCGAAGAGGTCGCTGCGGTAGATCGTCCCCTCCTTCCTGTTGATCTTGTCGAAGATCGTTCTGGCGGCGTCGATGGAGGGCTGCTTCCAGGCCGTGCGCCAGTTCAGTTCGGCCTTGCCCGCTGCCGCGTTCCAGGTGAACTCGGCGCGGTGCGGGCTCTTGGTGATCGCCAGGTAGAACGAGGCCCAGGTCTCGATCCCGGTGGGCAGCGGAGCGACTTCGGCGAACGCTCCGCCCGCGTCCCAGTTGTCGATGCCCCCGGTGGGGATGGAGGACTGGATCTTTCCGGTGGCGTCCCAGAGGTGGTTGGCCCGCCCGCACATGACGTTGCCGTTGTCCCCCCAGCCCTTGCCGACCTCGGCGTCGAGCAGCGGCAGGGCGCCGGTCGCCTTGAGCGTGACCAGCAGCTTGCTGGTGCCGACGCTGCCCGCGGCGAAGAACACCTTGTCGGCCGTGACGGACTTGGTGGCCGTGGTCCGCCCGGAGGTGTCCAGCTGGTCGATGAGGACGGTGTAGCCGCCGCCCGGTGCCGGGGACACGGAGGTGACCTTGTGCAGGGGCGTGATGGCGACCCTGCCGGTGGCGGCGATCTTCTGGAGGTAGGTCTTCTGGAGGGACTTCTTGCCGTGGTTGTTGCCGTAGAGGATCTCACCGTCCAGCGCGGACCTGGGGACGGTTCCGGCCGCCTCCTGCTTCATGTAGTCCCAGTCGTAGACGGCGGGGACGAAGAGGAAGGGGAAGCCTGAGCGCTGGGCGTGCTTCCGTCCGACCCGGGCGTACTGGTAGCAGTCGGCGGTGTCGAACCAGGCCGGGTCGATGGTGGTGACGCCGAGGCCCGCGTTGGCCCGCGGGTAGTACGTGCGGTACATCTCGTCGGCGTCCACCGACGGAAGGATGGCGCCGAAGTTCTCCCGCCGGGGCGTGACGGCCATGCCGCCGTTGACGAGGGAACCGCCTCCGACGCCTCGGCCCTGGTAGACGGTGATGCCGGCGAACTCCTCGGCGTCGAGGATCCCGGTGTAGCGGTTGACGTTCTTGTCGATCGGGAAGCCCAGGAAGTTGCTGATCGGCTGCTTGGTCCGGGTGCGCAGCCAGAAGGAGCGATCGTCCGGCCGCGCGGTGTTGGCGAAGATCTTGCCGTCCGCGCCCGGGGTGTCCCAGGCCATGCCCATCTCGATCATATGGACGTCGACGCCGGCCTCGGCGAGCCGGAGGGCGGCGACCGACCCGCCGTACCCGGTGCCGACCACCAGCACCGGCACATGGGCGCCGTTGCCGATCGGTGCGGCGCCCGCACGTGCCGCCGCCCGTGCGGGCGTGACGTGTCCGGCGAGCGCGGCAGCACCGAGAAGAGAACCTGTTCCACTGATGAATCTACGGCGGGAGACACCACGGGAAGCGCCATCGTGCTTGGTAGTGTCGTTCATGTGACACCCCTCACTCTCGACAGAGTGCAACAGGTTCTACTGTTGATCGCCGACGAAGTCACTAGAAACCAGGCAGTAACTTGGGCGGTACGACGCAGGGCCCCGGACCGTGCGGTCCGGGGCCCTGCTTCAGGCGGACGGGGCGTCCGCGGCGGCGATCAGTAAGGGCCGTTGACGTTGTCGATCGAGCCGTACCGGTCGGCGGCGTAGTTGCTGGCCGCGGTGATGTTGGCCACCGGGTCGAAGCTGTTCGTCGACGTGCCGGGCACGTGGTATGCCTCGAACGTCGGGTCGATCACCTGGAGCAGACCCTTGGAGGGCGTGCCGGCGGCGGCGTTGGAGTCCCAGTTGTTGACGACGTTGGGGTCGCCGGAGGACTCGCGCATGATGTTGCGGTGGATGCCCTCGTACGTACCGGGGATGCCGCGCTCGGCCATGACGGCGAGCGCCTCCTTGATCCAGCCGTCGAGGTCGTTCGTGTAGGTGGTGGCCTCCTCGGCCGCGGGGGCGGCCTGGGCGACCGGGGCGGCCTCCCGCTCGGAGCGGTCCGCGCGGTCCACCTCAGCGGAACGCCCGGCAGCCGGGGCGGACTTCCGGGAGGCGTCGTCCGCCTCCGTTGCCGACTTCTCCGCGGCCTTGGCGCCGACGGCCAGCGTGATACCCGGGTGAATGAGATCGGGATTCTCTCCGACGATCTTCAGGTTGTCCTCGTAGAGCTTCTCCCAGCCGCCGCTCAGCGAATATGCGCGAGCGATCTTGGCGAGCGATTCACCGGCCACGACGGAATGCGTGGACGGGGCGGCCTTCGCCGCCGAATTCGCCTGGCCGGAAGCCGGGGCCTGCGCGACGGTCCTTTCCGCGGCGACGCCGTGGGAGGGCGCGGCGACGGCGGTCGCGGCACCGAGCACCGGCAGGGCCAGAACGGCTCCGCCCGTGGTCACGGCGGCGATGCGGCGGCTCAGCGCGATGGACTGGGTACGGCGGTGCTTACCCTGTGCGGGCATGACGAATTTCCTCTCCGGCGCCTGCGAGGTGAGCTGTCGGGTTCAGACGGGAGATGTCTGGCCGCGCGGTGCGCGACTTCACCCCGAGCCGTTCCGGATACCCGGATCGGCGACTTACCTGGGTCCCCCGCTCCTGCCGTACGTGAGTGGGTTTCGGATTCCCGGACGGCGGCAGGATTCGGCGTTCCATCCGGATTGACGGTGACCGTAGGCGAGAAACACCGGGCGGAACAAGCCCGGAATTATGGATCATCCATTTCCGCAAGATCGAATAACGGAATTACTGATCGACTCCGCATCGGCGGGGTGTCAACTTTCTTCGCACAGAAGGGAACCGAAGCTTCCGCTTCTCCGTCCGGGCCGGCGGGAGTGACGCTCACCACTCCCTCGCGGGGACCCGCCCTGGAACAACGCCAAAAGCCCTAGGAGAACCCATACACCCTTTATGGGCAAGCGGGGTTAAATGCGTAAAATCGCCCATAAAGCCACCGTGATAGCGCGTCACGCGGAGGGGGCGACGGCGGTCGCGGGGGGACCCGGCCCCGGGGGCCGCGCGCCGAGGACGTACGGTGTGGGGTGGAGATTAGTAAGCCAAGCCTTACTTCTCGCCTGCGCCGTACCTGCCCGCGTTCGTCCCCCGAAGGAACAACACGCCATGACACGCCCCGTCCGCGTCGCCATTGTCGGAGCCGGCCCCGCCGGTATCTACGCTGCGGACGCGCTGCTCAAATCCGAGGTCGCCCAGGACCCGGGGGTCTCGATCGACCTGTTCGAGCGGATGCCCGCGCCGTTCGGCCTGATCCGCTACGGCGTGGCCCCCGACCACCCCCGGATCAAGGGCATCGTCAAGGCGCTCCACCAGGTGCTGGACAAGCCGCAGATCCGCCTCTTCGGCAACGTCGACTACCCGAACGACATCGGCCTGGACGATCTGCGGTCCTTCTACGACGCCGTGATCTTCTCCACCGGAGCGGACGCCGACCGGGCGCTCGACATCCCCGGCATCGACCTGGAGGGCTCCTACGGCGCGGCGGACTTCGTCGCCTGGTACGACGGGCACCCCGAGGTCCCGCGCACCTGGCCGCTGAACGCCGAGAAGGTCGCCGTGCTCGGAGTCGGCAACGTGGCGCTCGACGTGGCGCGCATCCTCGCCAAGACGGCGGACGAGCTGCTGCCGACGGAGATCCCGGACAACGTGTACCAGGGGCTCAAGGCCAACAAGGCGCTGGAGGTCCACGTCTTCGGGCGGCGCGGCCCGGCCCAGGCGAAGTTCAGCCCGATGGAGCTGCGGGAGCTGGACCACTCCCCCAACATCGAGGTCATCGTCAACCCCGAGGACATCGACTACGACCAGGGCTCCATCGACACCCGGCGGGCGAACAAGCAGGCCAACATGGTCGCCTCGACCCTGGAGAACTGGGCGATCCGCGACGTCGGCGACCGGCCGCACAAGCTGTTCCTGCACTTCTTCGAGTCCCCGGTCGAGGTCCTCGGCGAGATGGGCGAGGTCGTCGCCCTGCGGACCGAGCGCACCGAGCTGGACGGCACCGGCAACGTGCGCGGCACCGGCACGTTCACCGACTGGGACGTCCAGAGCGTCTACCGGGCCGTCGGCTACTACTCGGAGGAGCTGTCCAAGCTGCCCTTCGACGTCGGTTCCGGCACCGTGCCGCACGAGGCGGGACGCGTCATCAGCGGCGGCGAGCACATGGCCTCCGTCTACGTCACCGGCTGGATCAAGCGCGGTCCGATCGGCCTGATCGGACACACCAAGGGCGACGCCAACGAGACGGTGGCCTGCCTCCTGGAGGACCGCGCCGCCGGCCGCCTCCCGGCCCCCGAGCACCCGGCCCCCGACGCGGTCGTCGCCTTCCTGGAGGGCCGCGGCGTGCGCTACACAACCCGCGAGGGCTGGCACCGGCTGGACGCCCACGAGCAGGCCCTCGGAGCGGCGCGGGGCCGCGAGCGGATCAAGGTCGTGGAGCGCGAGGCCATGCTCGACGCCTCCGGCGCTCCCGCCCCGGCCGGTGGGACGCCCGCCGGGTCCTGACGCCCGCGCCGGCCCCGCCGGAGTCCGCCGCCCGCCCGGCGGCGGACCCGGTGGGACCGCTGGGCGCACGCCCGCCGGCCCGGCGCGGCCGTCACCGGCCGTCGTCCGGCCGGCCCGCCCCCGGGTCCTTCCCGCGGAAGGTCCGCCACAGATCCGGCCGGGCCCCGGCCGGCGGTTCCGGGGACGGCCCGCCGCGGGCCCCGGTGCGGCGGGCCGCGAGCAGCAGCGCGATGTCGTCGGGCCGGTCGGCGGCCCGGCGTGCCTGCCCGATGACCCGGTCCGCCGTCTCGCCCAGCCGGACGGAGCCGAACGAGGCGATGGCGGCGCGCAGCCGCTCGATGCCCTCGTCGATGTCCGTCCCGGGGCGCTCGATGAGCCCGTCGGTGAACAGGGCCAGCAGCGCGCCCGGTTCGAGCCGCAGTGCGGTGACCGGGTAGCGGGCCCGGCCGTCGATGCCGAGCACGATCCCGCCGGGCAGTTCCAGCACCTCGGTCCGGCCGTCGGGGTGCCGCAGCACGGGCTGCGGGTGTCCGGCCCGTACCGCGCGGGCCGCACCGGTGAGCGGGTCGAGGGCGATGTAGCAGCAGCTCGCGAACTGGCCCGAGTCGAGATCGATGAGCAGCCGGTTCGTACCGCTCATCACCTCCTGCGGATCGTGGTCGCTCAGCGCGAAGGCCCGTACGGCGCTGCGCAACTGCCCCATCGTCGCGGCGGCCGAGACTCCGTGGCCCTGTACGTCGCCGATGACGAGCGCGAGTTCGTGTCCGGTCTCGATCACGTCGTACCAGTCGCCGCCCACCTCCATGCCCTGCGTGCCGGAGAGGTAGCGCCCCAGGGTGTCCACCCCCTCGACCTCCGGCAGCCGGTGCGGCAGCAGGGCGTCCTGGAGGCCGCGGGCGAGCGCCGACTCGCTGTCGTAGCGCTGGGCGCGTTGCAGGGCCTGGGCGATGAGTCCGGCCAGGGCGGTCAGGACCGTGCGCTCCTCCGGGCTGAAGCCGCGGGGCCGGTCGAAGCCGAGGATGCAGGAGCCCACCGGCCGTCCGGAGGCGATCAGCGGCAGGAAGGCGCGCGCCCCGACGTTCGCGTCGATGGGGATGCCCGGGTACGCCTCGGCGAGCCGCTGCATCGACTCGAAGAAGATCGGGCGGCCGGTGGTCAGGGTCTCCACCCCCGGGATGCGGACGTCGAGCCCGACCCCGTCGAAGCGGTCGAGGAAGCCCTTGGGGAATCCGGTCTCCCACGCGAGGTGGAGGTGGCGGTCGGTCAGCAGGTAGATGGCGAGCTGCCGTCCGCCGAAGGCGGGCAGCAGCTCCTCGGTGACCACGGCGGAGACCTGGCGGGCCGTGACCGCCTCGGTCAGCGCGATGGCGAGGGCCACCGGGCGGTACAGCGCCGAGGAGCGGTCGGCGGAGGAGCCGATGCCCCGGCCCGGCACGGTGACGGATCCCGGGGCGTAGGCGGGCTCTTCGCTCGCCTCCAGCACGACGCTGACGCCTTCGTGGTCCGGGTAGAGGGACACCGCCAGCCAGCGCGAGGGGGCGGGCCGGGCGAGGAAGTGGACGGGTTCGCCGGCGATCAGCGCGGCCCGGAAGTGGTCCTCGTAGGCCGGGTCCCGGAACCACGGCAGCACCTCCCGCGCGACCTGTCCCACCAGTCGGGTGCGCGGGAGGCCCAGCAGTTCCTCCGCCAGGCCGTTGGCGTACGTGACGCGGCCGAGCCGGTCCAGGGAGACGATGCCCCGGGGCAGGCGCTCGGCCGCCTCCGGGATGACGGGGCCCGCGCCGAGGTCCACCAGGAAGCCCTTCAGGTGGCTGACTTCCGCGTCACCGTCCGGGTGGGTCCAGCGGCCCGACAGCTCCAGCAGGTGGGAGCGGCCGTCGGGACCGCGCAGCCGCATCCGCCGGACGATCGGCTCGGCCGATTCCACCGCCTGCCGGGCGAGCGCCCACAGCCCGTACATGTCCTCCGGGACCAGCCGGTCGGCGAGCGCGTCGACGGTGCCGGGGAACTCGGCCGGCTCGGTCCCGAGGATCGCGCACAGTTCGTCGTCCGCGTTGACGGCCCCCGAGTGCAGGTCCCAGTCGAAGCGGCCCACCCGCACGGGCGGCGCTGTGGCGGCCGGCAGCTGGACGGGGACCGGTTCGCCCTCCCAGGCGCAGGCCACGCCGCGGCTCTCCAGGTCGTCCAGGGCCGAGCCGAGGCGGCTGCCCAGCCGGTGCAGGCGATCGCCGTCCTCGGGCGCCACCGGTCTCCCCGGGGTGGCCTCCCGCAGGACGAACAGCACCCCGACGCTCCCGTACGCGCCGGCCACCGGCGCGTACAGCGATCCGAAGGGGAACGGAAGCCCCGCCATCAGCTGCGGAAATCGGCGCATGGCCTCCTCCGCGTCGGCGAGCAGCACCGGTCGCCCGGAGCGGAACGCCTCGGACACCGGGAAGGGGCGGTTGGCGTGCATGCGCCACCAGGGCCGGAACAACCGGGCCGGCAGCCCGGCGAGGACCGCGAGCCGCAGGAGTCCCGGCGTCCCGGAGCGGAGGAACACTCCGCCCGCATAGCCTCCGGTGGACTCGACGGCGCTGACCACCGCCTGCGCGAGCACGAGGGACAGCTCGTCCGGTACGCCGCCGGGCTCGTCCCGGTCCCCCGCGGCCCCGCTCCCGGGGACGGGCTGGGACTGCCGGGGCGCATCGTGCCGGGTCACACAGCCAGCATGCTCCCGGCTCCGGGGGCCCCGCACATCGGCCGCCGGCGGGAAGCCGTCCGGCCGCCGGTACGACGGGGGCGGGC
>NZ_ML123034.1:6459627-6547725 GCF_003846185.1 Streptomyces sp. ADI96-02 | reverse complement strand
GGGGGCGGGCGGGCCGGGTGCGGTGGCCGTCCGGGCCCCGCTGCGCCCATGCTGGGGTCAGGCGGACCGCCGCGCCGTCCTTCGACGGCTCCGACGCTCCACGGGCGGACGCACCGCCCCGGCCGACGCTTCACGGGAGGTGCCGATGGAACCCGTCACCGCGCTGCGGCGGATCGCGTTCCTGCTCGAACGCTCGCAGGCCACCACCTACCGGGTGAAGGCGTTCCGCACGGCCGCCGCCGCCGTCGACGCGATGGCGGCCGGCGAGGCGGCACGGCGGGTCGAGGCGAAGAGCCTGGAGCGGGTCCCCGGTATCGGACCGCGCACGGCCGAAGTGATCCGCGAGGCGGTGGCCGGCCGGGTTCCCGGCTATCTGGACCGGTTGGAGAAGGAGGCCGCCGCAGCGCCGGCGGTCGAGGGCGGCCGGGATCTCCTGGCGCGGATCCGGGGCGACTGCCATGTGCACTCCGACTGGTCGGACGGCGGCAGCCCGATCGAGGAGATGGGGCGGACCGCCGCGGAACTGGGCCACGCCTGGGCGGTTCTCACGGACCACTCGCCGCGGCTGACGGTGGCGCGCGGGCTGTCGCCGGAGCGTCTGCGGGAGCAGCTCGCGGTGGTGGACCGGCTCAACGAGTCGTGGGCTCCGTTCCGCCTGCTGAAAGGCATCGAGTGCGACATCCTGTCGGACGGATCGCTGGACCAGGAGCCCGCGCTGCTGGACCGGCTCGACGTGGTGGTGGTCTCGGTCCACTCCGAGCTCCGGATGGACCCCGCGGCGATGACGCGGCGGCTGGAGGCGGCGGTGCGCCATCCGCGGGCCGACGTGCTCGGCCACTGCACGGGGCGGCTGCTCTCCGGGCGCGGCCGGCCCGAGTCGCGGTTCGACGCGGACCGGGTGTTCGCGGCGTGTGCCGAGGCGGGCACGGCGGTGGAGATCAACTGCCGTCCGGAGCGCCTGGACCCGCCGCGCGCGCTGCTGCGCCGGGCCGTCGGGGCGGGCGTCCTGTTCGCGGTCGACACGGACGCGCACGCGCCCGGCCAGCTCGACTGGCAGCGGGCCGGGTGCGCGCGGGCCGAGGAGTGCGGGGTCCCGGCCGACCGGGTGGTGACGACCTGGACGGCGGACCGGCTGCTGGAGTGGGCGGGCTGAACCCCCGTCGGGCCCCGCCGCGCCGGGGAGGCGGGGGGCCGGAACGGCCGCCGCGACCGCCTCCGGGCGGGCCCGGGGGCGGTCGCGGAATGCGCCGCGTGGAGGCGGCGGCTACTTCTCGGGGTAGATGTCCCCGCTGGCCATGGCGCTCTGCTGCTCGCTCCGGTCCCGGATCGTGCGGGACTTCTTCTCCAGCCGCTGCCGTTCCTGCGGGTCTGTCGCGCGCTCGGCGGCCTCGGCGAGCTGCTGGGCCTTGTCACGCATCTGCCGCGCCAGGTCGGCGGGCTCCTGGGAACCGCTCATCACCACTCCTCGCTCCTCGGACGACGGGACCGTCTCCCCCAGCGAACCAGCGACCGGCCGCTTCCGCATCCCGCGGCCTCCCGCCGGGGCGGGCGGATCGGGCGCGCTCCCGGGAAGGTCAGGCGGCCCGGCGGCCCAGCCGACGGCGCAGCGCGCTCAGCCGGGGCCGGCGGTCGTGCACCTCGGCGGACCGCCGGTCCAGCTCCTCGCCCAGCCGCTTCGCCCGCTCGTCGGTGTCCAGCTCGGCCAGCACCCGGTCGACCTCGGCGAGCAGGGCCCCGTGCAGCTGCCACTGGCGCGGGTGCTCCTGGACGTCCTCCAGCAGCAGGTCGGCGACGAGGTCGCGGGAGGCCCGGCTGCGGGTGAGGGCTTCGGCGAGCCGGTCCTCGGCCGCCTCGCCGTCGGCGGCCAGCGGGGTCGTCACCAGTTCGGCGAAGCTCTCGACGGCGTCCGCGAGATGGCCGAACAACTGCCGGAGCGGGGCGGCCACATCGGCCGGGAACAGCTCCTCCTCGGTGCGGGCCTTCGCGAGGTCGGTGAGCGTGCGGGACAGGACCCGTACGACGACGGCGCAGATCTCCAGGGTGTCCAGTCCGGTGCGCAGGACGACCCGGTACAGCAGCCCCTGTCTCACCCTGGGGTTGAGGGTGAGACTCTCCTCCGCCTGCCGCAGCGAGGCGTCCACCTCGACGATGTCGTGGTCGAGCCTGCGGGCCTCGTGCAGCCGGGCCGCCGCCCGGGACACGGGGATGTTCCCGGCGACCTCCTGGCCCATGCCGCGGAGCATGTCCCCCATCCGGTCGGCCAGCCCGACGATGGAGGAGCCCGCCGAGCGGACCCAGACGGGCGGGGCGAAGACGAGGTTGAACAGCAGCCCCACGACCGCGCCGATCAGCGTCTCCCACACCCGCTCCCAGGCCGTGTCGGCGACCTGGGAGACGCCGAGGACGAGCATCGCGCTGATCGCCACCTCGGGCACGAACTCGTCCACCCGCACCAGCCGGCCGATCAGCAGCGAGGTGAAGATGGTGAGCCCGAGGCTCCACCAGCTCAGTTCCACCAGGGCGCTGAAGCCGATGGCGATGAGCACGCCGACGACGACGGAGTTCACACGGCGGATACCGGTGGTGAGGGTGGCGTAGAGGGTCACCTGGACGACGAGGAGCGCGGTGAGGGGTGCGGTGAGCGGCGCCGGCTGGGGCAGCAGCGCCACCGCGAGGGAGTAGGCGATGACGGCGGCGGCGGTCGAGCGCAGCGTCTGCACGCCCGCGGGTTCGGTGGTGCGCTGCACGAGCTTGACGACGGGGGCCTTGATGACGGGGGCGGAGACTCCGGGCATGCCTTGACGGTGCCCCGATTCCCGCCGCCGCAGCTCTCCGGGCCGGAGGCTGCGTCCGTACGGCCCTGTGCGGGCGGCCGGGGCCGGCGCGGCGGCGGGCCCCGCCCGGGGGCCGGGCGACATGCGGTGGGGGCCTGGCGGAGAGATCCTTGGAGTATGGCTATTTCGCGGACCACCCCAGGGTCCCGGGTCCCTCCGGGCACCGGCACTCCCCCGCAGGAGACACCGCCCGCCGAGGGCTCGATCGGCGACGCCCACCAGGAGCGGCCGGACGGCGGGATCTGGGAGCACCCCGTCGTGTGGATGGGGCTCATCATGCTGGGCGCGCTGGTGATCGCGGGGTTCTTCATCGGAAGGATCTTCGGCTACGGCTGAGCACCGGGTACGACACGACGCCGCCAGGCGCTCTTCGCGTGGGCACGGCGGAGCCCGTGCCGCCGTGCGCGGCACGGGCTCCGCCGCCCTTCTCCCTACCGGAACTGCTCGGTACGGGAACTGCTCGGTACAGGGACTGCTCGAAACTCCGGAACTCAGTGCTCGAAGGCGCCGCGCGGTTCGCGCGCCCGTTCCTCCTGCCGGCGGGCGGCGGCCTGCTCCCGCCGTCCCTCGGCCTTCAGCCGCTCGTCGCCGAGCGCGATGCCGTCCGATTCCTTGATCATGCCTTTGAGCCTCCGCGCCTTGGCGCGGGCGAGGTCGGTGCTCTTTCCCACAGCTGCCTCCATGCCGCGAGGGGGATGCGGTACCTCCTCCATGATGCATACGAGCGCCGGGGAACGCAGTTCCCGCTACATCAGCGGGTCCTCGCCCTCGTCGGTGCCGCCCTCGACCCGCAGGGCGAGGTCCTGGAGGACGTCGGCCGAGGAAACGTCCGTCTGCCCGGAGTCGTGCACCTGCGCCAGCATGGTGAAGGCGAGCGTGAAGGCGCTCACGAGCTGTTCGACGGCGCCGCCGACCTCGCGCCCGACCACGGTCACCACCTCCTCGACGGAGAAGTCGTCGGGGATGGCGATGTGGGGCATCGTCTCGTTGAGCAGGGCGGTGACGGCCCCCGCTCCCGCATCCAGGTCTTCCCGTTCGAGGTCCGCCTCCAGCAGGCGCTGCATTTCGCGCGCCTCTGTGAGGATGCCGATCACGCGCTTCACGACTTCCCGTTGCTCCATGGCCGCGAGCATAGAACGTGCAACCTGGTCGCAACGTCCGATGGAGTTCACTTGCACCCCGTCGCCTCAGGCCGGGAGAGGAACGATCGATGGAACACGACACGAAACCACCCGCCGTCGAGCTGACCGCCGGGGCCGCCGATCTCCTGCGGCGGTTGCGCGCGGACCACGGCCCGCTGATGTTCCATCAGTCGGGCGGGTGCTGCGACGGCAGCGCGCCCATGTGTTATCCGGCCGGTGAGTTCCGCACCGGGGGTTCCGACGTGCTGCTCGCCGCCCTCGACGTGGACGGCGTGGCGGAGCCCGTCCCGTTCTGGATGTCCCGCAGCCAGTACGAGGTGTGGGCGCACACCCGGCTGATCGTCGACGTGGTCGAGGGGCGCGGCAGCGGGTTCTCGCTGGAGGCGCCGGAAGGAGTGCGCTTCCTCATCCGCTCCCGGCTGGTGGACGGCTGAGCCCGTCCGGCCGGGCCCCCGGGGCTCAGCGCGGCGGGGGCTTCCCGCGCGAGCGGTTCTCCAGCATCGCCCGCCGGATGCCGGCCGCCGTCGCCCGCGCGTGCTCCGGGCTCGCCGTGTGGTCGGCGACGGAGGTGACGAAGCGGTGCAGCGGCCGGCGGCAGCGGGTGCACGGCGCGTCGGTGGTGACGAGGTGGCCGTCCTCGCACTGCGGGTCGGCGCAGGCGCCGGGCGCCAGCAGGTGCTCGGCGATGTCCTGGGCGCTCCAGCGGCGGCGGCCGTCCTCGTCCTTCTCGTTCAGGGCGTGGGCCCAGCGCAGGTTCCAGCGCCGCTCGACGCGCTCGCGCAGAAGGCCGGGGGTGCGTACGGCAAGCTCCTGGTGGATGAGGTCCTGGACGGCGCTGGGCACCCGGCCGCCGAGGGCCTGGAGGAGTTGCGGCGGCAGCGCCTGGAGCACGTAGCCCGGCGCGTTGCTCTTGGCGTTCTCCCGCCAGCGGTCGCACGCGCAGGTCCCGTCGGGACGCTTGGGGCTGCGGCACCGGCCGCACAGTCCCCGGCACTCGGCGCACAGACCGCCGTCGAGCCCGTCCAGATGGGGCGCGGGAGCCCGGCCGCACGCGTGGCAGCAGGCGGCGCAGGGGCCGCAGAGCCGTTCGGAGCCGGCCTTCGTCGTCCAGGTCCGCATCTGGCAGCGGCAGCACAGGCCGGAGTTGCAGTACTCGTGGTGAGCGGCGCCCGAGTGCCGTCCGGGAGGCGGAAAAGACATCTGCCCATTGTGCCTCGGCGGACGGCGACGGTGCTCCGAGGTCAGGGATGCAGGTCGCCGACCAGGCGTGCGGTGGCGCTGATCCCGTCGTGGATGGTGGGCGCCATGCTCGTACTGGCCATGAGGAAGCCGAACAGCGCGCAGACCAGTGCGTGCGAGATCTTCAGTCCGCCGTTCCGCAGGAAGATCACTGCGAGGATCAGCAGAAGCAGCACCAATGAGATCGAAATGGCCATGGCCAACCTCCTCCGCCGCGCCGGATTTGCGGCTTTCGGCCGCCAGTGTGGCGCAGCGGAGAGGCCGTTCGGCGCACTGGCGTGTCCGCCGAACGGGTACGGGCCGACGGGGCGCGTTACGCGGACGGCCGCGCGCGGTCGCGGGCGCGCAGGAAGCGTTGGAGTCCGGCCAGGTCGTCGGTGTTCAGGTGGTCGACGCCGGCGGCGAGCAGTTCGCTCCAGACGGCCTCGCGCTCGGGGCCGGGCTGGTCGGGGGTGGCCCAGAAGCGGATGCGCCGTCCTTCTCGGTGGGCGGTCGCCACCAGCGCGCGGAGCCGGTCGCGTTCCGCGCCGGGCATGGGGCCCGCGCCGAGCCAGCCGAAGGCCGACGTCCAGTTCGCGCTGACCAGCGGGGCGAAGGAGGCGGGGGCCGGGGTGCCGAGGTCGTCGAGGCGGCCGTCGTAGAACGCGTGGCGGGTGCGCTGAGCCTCCATCGGGACCCGGGCGGCGCGGTCGCCGGAGACGACGACGGTCACCGCGCCGGGGCGAACCCGTCCGTGTGCGTAGCCGGTCAGGATGCGGCGGTGGCGGCTCAACTGCCGGTCCAGCTCGCGGTAGGCGGCGACGCCGTCGGCCTTGATGTCGACGAGGAGCTGGAGCGGGGCGCGGTGGTGCGGGTGGACGCTGCCGTGTCCCCGGCGGACCAGGGCCTCCAGCGGGTCCAGGTAGAGCGAGGCGAGCGTGCGCGCGGGGTCGATCTCGTCGGCCTCGTGGGCGACGAGCAGTTCGCCGCCGACCAGGAAGATGTCGGCCTCGACGCTGGTGAAGCCGTGTTCGATCGCGTCGAGCAGCGGACGGGGGTGGAGGTAGTCGTTGTGGGCGTGGGCGCGCGCCAGCGGGCGCGGGCCGCGTGGACGCGCGGACGCGGCCGGAGCGGCGGCGGCGACGCCCGCCGGGACGGTGACGGCGGCGGCTCCGGTGAGCAGCGCGGTGGTCAGGATGCGGCGGCGGGTGGGGTGGCCCATGCGGTTCTCCCTCGGGGGGCGGTGGTGCGGTCGCGACGAGTATGGAGCCGCACACCCCACTTCCATCAGGTACCTGCCAAACGTTGGCGTGATCTTCGCCTGCCGGTCGGCGGCCTCCCGCCGGGAGTTCGCCGTACGGCGGCGGCGCCCGCCGCGTGCCGGCCGCCCCGGGGCGGCCGGTACCGGATCAACGCGCGGCGGCGAGCGGGGCGTCGGCGTCCTCTGCGGTCCATCGGACCGTGCGGTCGCACCAGCGCTCCAGGAGCACCTGGTCGTGGCCGACCGCGAGCAGCGCCGCGCCGGACCCGGCGCGGTAGGACTCCACCACGGCCACCAGGGCGGCGGTCGTGGAGGCGTCGAGCATGGCGGTCATCTCGTCGCAGATCAGCAGCTTCGGCCGCAGCACCAGCGCCCGCGCCAGGCAGGCGCGCTGGAGCTGGCCGTCGCTCACGGCGTGCGGGCGGCGCTCCAGCAGTTCCTCGGACAGGCCGACCCGCGGGGCCAGTTCCGCCAGCCGGGCCGGGACCTCCGCGCGGCGGCCGGTGGCCCGCAGCGGCTGGGCGATCAGCTCGCGCAGGCTCAGGCGCGGGTCGGCGGAGAGCCGGGGCTGCTGGAAGACGACGCCGACGCTCGTCCGCTGCTCGCGCGGTGCGCGGTGCCGCCAGCCGCGTACCACCGTGCCGTCCAGCGTCATGGTGCCGGCGTCCGGGCGGTGCAGCAGGGCGGCGACCCGGGCGAGGGTGGACTTGCCGCAGCCGCTGGGGCCGAGGAGGCCGACCGCCTCGCCGGGGCCCACGTGCAGCGAGACGTCCCGTACGACGGGGTCGCGGCGGTCGTAGCCGGCGGTGATCCGGTTCAGGTCAAGCACCTGCGGCCTCCTTGGCGGGCAGCTCGCGGCCGGTCAGGCCGTGGTGGCAGGCCAGGTCCGCCTCGAAGGCCGGGCGTTCGCCGGTGCAGCGGGCGTCGGCCCGGACGCAGCGGGCGGCGAAGGCGCAGCCCTCGGGGAGCGCGCCCAGCTCCGGGGGCATGCCGGGGATCGGGGCGAAGTCGCGTTCGGGCAGGGCGTCCAGCAGGCCCTTGGCGTACGGGTGGCGGGGCCCGGGGGCGCCGAAGAAGCGGGCGGCCCCGGCGATCTCGACGATGCGTCCGGCGTACATCACGGCGACGCGGTCGGCGACGCGCTCGGCGGCTGCCAGGTCGTGCGTGATGATCAGCAGCGCCCGGCCCTCGTCCGTGTGGCGGCGCAGTTCGTCGACGGTCCGTTCGACGAGGTGCCGGTCGAGTCCGGTGGTCGGTTCGTCGGCGAGCAGCAGCGGTGCGTCGCCGATCAGGGCGAGCGCGGTGGCGGCGCGCTGGGCGAGGCCGCCGGAGAGTTCGTGCGGGTAGCGGTCGAGGTGCCCGTCCGGGAAGGAGGCGCGGGCGGCGGCCTGCCGGGCGGCCTCCCGTACGGCGTCGGAGCCGCGCACGCCGGTCAGCTCGCGCAGTGTCTCCTCCAGTTGGGCCCGGACGGTGCGCACCGGCGTGAGGTGGGCGGCGGGGCTCTGCGGGACGAGCCCGATGCGCCGCCCCCGTACGGAGCGGGCCAGGGTGCGTTCGCCTGCCGTGAGCAGGTCGGTGTCCCCGTCGAGGACGGCGCTGCCGGAGGTCCGCGCGTTGGCGGGCAGCAGCCCGAGCAGGGCGGAGGCCAGGACGGACTTGCCGCACCCGCTCTCGCCCACCAGGGCCAGGCACTCCCCCGGTGCGACGGAGAAGCGGGCGTCGGTGACCGCGGCGATGTCCCGGCCGCCGCGCATCCGGAAGCGGACCGAGAGGTCGCGGACGGCGAGGACGGGGGTGGCGGCCGGGGCCGCCGGGAGGCCCGCGCCGCCGGTCGCGGCGGGACGGCGGGCGGCGCTCTCAGGGGTGCGGGTCACAGCATCAGCTCCGATTTCCGGCGCGGGTTGATCCGGTCGCGCCAGGCTCCGGCGAGTCCCGCGAGCGCGAGGGTCGGAATGATCAGGAAGAGGCCGGGGAAGAGCGTCGGCCACCAGTCCCCGGCGAGCAACGAGCCGCGCGCCGACTGGACCAGGTTGCCGAGGCTCGCCTGGTGGGCGGGCAGGCCGAGTCCGAGGAAGGAGAGCGCCGACTCGTGCCACATGGCGTGCGGCACCATGAGCACCGCCGCCAGTCCGGCCTGCGGGAGCACGCCGGGCAGGAGGTGCCGTGCGATCACCCGGAAGCGGGAGGCGCCGCCGGACACGGCCGCGTCGACGAACGGGCGCGAGCGGAGCGAGAGCACCTCGGAGCGGACGATGCGGGCGGTGGAGAGCCAGTGCGTCAGGGCGACCGAGACGATCACCGGCCAGACGCCGGGCCGGAACATCGCGACGATGAAGATGCCGAGCAGCAGGTGCGGCACCGAGGAGAACGTGTCGACGAGCCGCATCACGACCCGGTCGGTCCAGCCGCCGAAGGCCGCCGCCAGCGCGCCCACGGCGGTGCCGACGACGGTGGCGGTCAGGGCCGCGACCAGGCCGACGAGCAGCGAGACGCGCAGTCCGTAGACGCAGCGCAGCAGCAGGTCGCGTCCGACGTCGTCGGTGCCGAACGGATGGGCCCAGGACGGCGGCCGGAGCTTGTTCGACAGGTCGACGGCCTGCTGGTCCAACTGGGCCAGCGGCGGTACGAGGAGGACGGCGAGCAGGACCGCTGCGACGATCACGGCGGAGGCGGTGACCCGGACGCGGCGGCGGTTGCGGCCCGGCAGGGCGAGCGCGGTGTCAGCCATCGAAGGCCACCCGGGGGTCGGCGAGTCCGTACAGCACGTCGGAGAGGAGGTTGCCGAGGAGCACGGCGGCAGTGGCGAGCACCGTGAGCGCGGCGAGCAGCGCGAAGTCGACGGAGGTGGCCGCCTCCACGGTGGCGGCGGCGATGCCGGGCCAGCTGAAGACCGTCTCGACGAGCAGGGCCCCGGTGATGAGTTCGGGGACGCGGGACCCGATCAGGGTGAGCATCGGCAGCATGCCGGAGCGCAGCGCGTGGCCCAGCAGCACGGTCCGCTCGCTCAGACCGCGGGCGCGGGCGCCGCGCACCGGGTCCTCGGCCAGCGCGTCGGCGACTCCCTGGCGTACGTAGAGGAAGAACCACGGCAGCTGCGAGACGCCGAGGACGGCGGCGGGCAGCACCAGGTGGGAGGCGACCTGGCCGAAGGTGACGGTGTCGCTGGCGGCGTCGGTCAGTCCGCCGGCCGGCAGCACGTCCAGGGTCAGGGCGAAGAACCAGATCGCGAGCAGTCCGAGCCAGAAGGCGGGGGCGGCCTCCAGGGTGTACGCGGCGGAGCTCGCGCAGCGGTCGAGCCAGCCGCCGGGCCTGCGGGCGGCGAGCACGCCGAGGCCGGTGCCGAGGACGATCGCGACGGCGAAGGCGGTGGCGGCCAGCAGCACCGACCAGCCGACCCGCTCGGCGATCACGTCGGCGACGGGCTGGCGCATCACGCTGGAGTCGCCGAAGTCGCCTTGGAGGGCCGAGGTCAGCCAGTTCCACCAGCGGGCGGGCAGCGGCTGGTCGACGCCGAGGTTGGCGCGGAGCTGGTCCAGGTTCTCCTGCGAGGCGGTGAGCCCCGCCGTGCCCGCGTACGCCTTGACGGGGTCGAAGGGGGACGCGGCGGCGACGGCGAAGACGCCGAAGGTGACGACGAGGAGCACGGGGACGGCGAACAGGGCCCGCCGTCCCGCCATCCGCGCCATCGGCCCCCAGGGGAGGCGGCGGCTCACTTCTCCGCGCCCCCGGTCCGCCACTTCTCGACGTTCCACCAGGGGCCGGAGGCGAGTCCGTGGTCGTGCGGCTCGACCTGGGTGCTCAGCGCGCCGAACCTCTTGTCGACGACGTAGAGGTGGTCGATGTGGGTGAGGAAGGTGTAGCCGGGGTTCTTCACCAGTTCGCGCTGGACGGTGTCGTACGCCTTCTTGCGCTCGGCCTTGTCGCCGCTCCTGCGGCCCGCCTCCACGGCGGCGTCGACGGCCTTGTTGTCGTACCAGGCCATGTTGTTGAAGCCGTCGCCCGCGAGGGAGGACTTCAGCAGGTTGTACTGGTCGAAGTCGGGGTCGGCGGGCGAGCCGCCGCCCGCGAGGACCGCGTCGTTCTTCATCCGGGGCTCGATGACCTCCCAGGTGCCGCCCTCGGTGGTGATGTCGATGCCGGCCTTCTTGGCGTCCGAGGCGTAGGCGAGGGCGTGCTCCTGGCGGAGCTTGTCACCGGTGAGGTACCAGAGCGGGAAGGCGGCGCGGACGCCGTCCTTGACCCGGACGCCGTCCTTGCCCGGCTTCCAGCCGGCCTCGTCGAGGATCCTCTTCGCGGCGGTGAGGTCGTGGCGGCGCTCGGTGCCCCGGGCGAACCACTCGCTGTCGGTGGGCACCGGGCCGTAGGCGGGCTTGCCCGCGCCGTTGAGGATGGAGTCCACCATGGCCTGGCGGTCGACCGCCACGTCGAGGGCCCGGCGCACCGCGGTGTCGCCGGCGACCTTGTTGCCGGTGGGCAGCGTCACCGTGCGGTAGTCGTAGGTCGTGGCGGTGTACGTCCTGCGGTTCGCGTCGTCGGCGAAGCCCTTGGCGAGGTTCGGCGGCAGGATCGCGGCGTCGAGGTCGCCGGAGCGCAGCCGGGTGGCGCGCACGTCGTCGTCCTTGATGATCGCCATGGTGAACTTCTTCACCTCGGGTGCGCCGCCCCAGTAGTCGGGGTTGGCGGTGAAGCTCAGCTTCTCGCCCTTGGACCACTTGGTGAGGACGTAGGGCCCGGTGCCGACGGGCCGGGTGGCGAAGGCACCGGTGTTGACGTCCTGCTCGCCGGCGATGTGCTCGGGGGCGATGGGCAGGACGGTCCGCTGGGCGAACGGGGCGTAGGGGTACTTGAGGGTGAAGACGACGGTGTCCTCGCCCTTGGCCGTGACGTCCTCGATGGCGTCCAGCTCGGTGCGGGAGGGGTTGTTCGTCTTCTCGTCCAGGATGGTGCGGTAGGTGAAGACGACGTCCTTGGCGCCGAACGGCTTGCCGTCGCTGAACTTCACCCCCGGGCGGAGCTTGTAGGTGTAGGTGAGCCGGTCCGCGCTGATCCGGGGCAGTTCGACGGCGAGTGCCGGGCGGAGCTTCATGTCCGCGTCCAGGGCGAGCAGCCCGTCGAAGATCTTGGAGTTGCCGTCCTTCCCGTAGCCGAGCAGCGGGCTCAGGCTGTCGGGCTCGTAGGCGATGCCCACCACGGCGGACGTGGACGCGGATCCGGAACCGCCGTCCGAGCCGTCCGGGTTCGAGCAGGCTGCCGCGGTCAGGGACAGTGCGGTCACCAACGCGGCGGCAGCCGCACCCCGTATCGATCGGGCCGTCATACTCTGCACATCCCTGTTCAAGATCGGCTGTTATTGCGAACAGTATGCAATTAAACAGCACGTAAAAGATCCTGGTACACCCCCGCCTACTGAATGTATGCGGACGTTCCGACAACGCGGCGAGGCGCCGTAACTGTCGTCGCGCGCCCGCCAGGGATTGCGGGACGGCCCTCAGGAGCCTCCGGAGGCAGACTGCCGGTCCCGGGCCGGAAGCGGGAGATCCACCCCCGCCTCCTCCAGCGCTCGGGCGGCCAGCTCCAGCGCCCAGTCGTCGTACTTGTTACGGGCGAAGTGCAGGAGTGACACCTCACGCAACGCCTCGCCGGTCAGGCTCCCCCCGTTCAGACGGGCGACCTCCAGATAGGCAGTCTGGTCCTGCGACGTGGTGCCGTGGAGAGGGGCGCGGAGCGCCAGACCCGGCATGAAGTTCCAGCGCAGCGGCAGTTCCCCCACCAGCGCGCGGTCCGCGGCCTCGTGCAGCGCCAGCCACAGGCACAGCTGGTCGTTCGGGACGAATGCCGCGCGGTGCGGACCGGTGGCGATCCGCCGGTAGAGCTCCGCCCAGCGGGTGCACAGCGGGCGCAGGGTGCCGGCGCGCCCCAGCAGCACACCGGAGTTCCAGCAGAGCAGCCGATCGAGTTCCGCCGAGGTGAGCCGGATGTCCAAGGCCCGGCGGAGAAGGTCGCGGATGTCGTCCGCCGAGGGGTCGCGAGCGGTGAAGTTGAGGCGGCCGAAACCCATCAGGGTGGGGATGACCGGTCGGCGCAGCAGCATCATCAACGGCCGGTCCCCGTGTGGCTCCGCCTCTCGCAGCCCGCGCACCTCCAGCACGTCGTCCAGGAGCAAGGTGTCCGAGTCGATGTACAGGATGTCGTCGAACGGGGCCGAGCCGATGGCCCCGATCTTGAGCAGCCTGGACCGGATGAACTCGTTCTCGACCGCGAGCGGGGCGGTGACGAGTTCGACCCGCAGACGTCGCGCCGCCGCCTCGGCACGTTCGTCCGGGGCGTCCACCACGAGCCGTACCGGTACGGAGGGCGAGTGGGCGCGAAGCGAGCTGATGGATGCCATGGCGAAGGGGACATGGCTGCGCGTCGCGGCGAAGACCACCCCGAAATCGGAGCGATGCCGGGCCTCGGCCCGCTGTGTGCTGTCGGACATGCGCTCCCCTGGTGACGTGGACGACGGCTGTTCACGTGCGCGGTGGCCGCGGAGCGATCGCCGCGGCGTGTCCTGGGACGGTCCGCCGGGCTGCCGGCCGCCGGGTCACCGTCCCCCGCCCGCCGGCGGTGGCCCGGTGGTCGCCTGCGCGCCCTCCAGCAGGGCCAGAGCCCGGCCGATCCGGATCAGCGTCCGGTCCCGCCCCAGCAGATGCACCGACTCGTAGAGGGGAAGCGACACGGAGGCGCCGGTGACGGCCACGCGCACGGCGCCCAGCCGGCCGCGGTCGACCGCTCCGCGCATCGCCCGCGCGATCCCCTCCGTGTCCCACGGGTCGAGGGACCGCAGTGCGGCAGCCGCGCGGCGCAGTGCTGCTCGCGCCTCGTCCGCGGGCAGACCGGCGCGGGGATCCTCGGCACCGCGGAACTCCTCCTCCCCGAGCAGGAGGAAGGCGAGGAGCGGGGGCGCGTCCCGCAGCACGGTGATCCGGGGCCGCACCAGGGGCAGGGCGGCCCGCAGCACGTGTTCGGCGGGGCCCCGGGCGGGCAGCCCGGCCCGTTCGAGGTGGGGCCGGACTGCCGCGAGGAAGCGGTCCGGGTCGAGCAGACGCATGTGAGCCGCGTTCAGGGCGCGCACCCGGTCGGCGTCGAAGCGCGCCGGGGCGGGGCTGACCCGTTCCAGGCTGAAGGAGGCGACCATGTCCGCGAGGGTGAACACTTCCCGGCCGTCGGGCGGCGACCAGCCGAGCCGGGCGAGGTGGTTGACCATGGCCTCCGGCAGACAGCCCTCGTCGCGGTAGCGGAGCAGGTGCGCCTGAGGGCTGCTGCGGCCCAGGCGGCGGCGGTTCGCCCCCACGACCGAGGGCAGGTGGCCGAACCGGGGGACGTGGGCGGCCACGCCGATGCGGTGGAGCGCGTCGTGCAGGGCGAGGTGGCCAGGGGTCGCCGGAAGCAGGCTTTCGCCGCGCAGGACGTGGGTGATGCCCATCACGGCGTCGTCGACCGGATTCGCGAGGGCGTAGAGGGGCGCGCCGGAGCCGCGGGTGAGAGCGGGGTCGGGAACGCTGCCCGCCCGGAAGACGATGCGGCCCCGGACCAGGTCGTCGACGACCGCGTCGCGATCGGGCATCCGCAGCCTCCAGACGGGTCGGCGCCCCTCGGCGAGGAAGCCCTGGATCTGTCGGTGCGTCAGCCGCCGGTCGTAGTTGTCGTAGCCGAGTCGCGGATCGCCGCCGGCCGCCGCTCGACGCGCGGCGGCCTCCTGACGGGTGGAGAAGCACGGATACACCTCTCCGGCCTCACGCAGACGCCGCAGGATCTCGGCGTACAGGTCACCGCGCCCGCTCTGCCGGTACGGCGCGTGCGGGCCGCCGGTCTCCGGCCCTTCGTCCCAGGGGAGGTTCAGCCAGCGCAGGGCCTCCAGCTGGGGTTGCTCGTACTCCGGTCGCACCCGTGTCGTATCGGTGTCCTCCAGCCGCAGCACGAACACTCCTCCCCTGCTGCGGGCGAACACCCAGTTGAAGAGGGCTGCGTGGGCCAGGCCGACGCTGGGCGGCCCGACCGGCGAGGGGGTGTAGCGCACCCTGGTCACGTCAATGTGCCCTACCGCCCTTCTTCCGGCCCGGCGCCGTCACCGACGCCGTGGCCCGGCCGCCCTCGAACGGCTCCCGGCCCAGCCGCAGAGCCAGCGCGGCGGTGACATGGTGCACGAAGAGGTGGTAGAGCAGGGGGGCGAACTCTTCGCGTACGTCTCCGTGGACGGGCAGTACGGTCCCCGCCTCGCGTTCCGTCCACTCCGTCCCGCAGGACTCATGGGGGACGACCGCCACGACCCGGCGGCCGAGGTCCCGGGCCCGGACGGCGACGGCGCGGGCGTTTCTCCGGGTGCGTCCGGGCGGGGCCAGGACGATGAGCGGCAGGTCCGCCGGGGAGGCGAAACGCTCGACGTGGCACCACTCCTCCAGGTCCTGCCCGGCCGCCGGAACCCCCGCACCCTCCATGATCTTGGCGGCGCAGAACAGGGCCGTGCCCTGCCCGGGGCCGCTGCCGGCCAGCAGGATCGCGGGAGCGTCGGCGAGTTCCCCGCCGAGCGCCCGGCCGGCGCCCGACGTGCTCCGTACGGTGGTGTCCACGGGCCCGGCCAGATCGGCGAGCTCACGTCGGAGTCGGCCGGCCGCGGGCGCGTCCAGCGCCCCGCGGCCCTCGCCCAGTGCCACGGCGATCAGCAGCAGACCGAGCAGCGAGCTCTGGTAGGTGCGGATGCCCGGGGAGGGCTCCAGGACGGGCGGCCGGATCAGAAGGGTCCGCTCCGCCGTCTCGGTGAGCGGGCTCCCGGCGCCCGCGGTGACGCCGACGGTCAGGGCGCCGCTCGCGCGGCATCGCGCGACCGCCTGGAGGACCCGTTCGGTCCGACCGGAGGCCGACACCGCGACCACCAGGTCTCTCCCCGGTCCTGCGGTGGGGCGCGGACCGTACTCCAGCAGGCGCAGGGCGCTCCACGGCCGGCAGTCGACGGCGGCGAAGGCGCGGAAGGCCGATTCCGCGGCGCGGGCCGCGTGGTAGGAGTCTCCGTCGCCGGTGAGATGGACGTTGCGCACGGTGGCCCACTCGGCCGGGCTCAGCAGTTCGCCGGCGCGGCGTCCGCAGGGCGCTGTCAGCAGGCGCACGTCGTCCGCCAGCGCCAGAGCTTGACGGATCATCACCTCAGGACGGCATCGCTCAGGCATGTCCGGCCTCCTCCGTACCGCTTCGGGGGCGGACGCGGGGACGTCCCGCCCCGGCCGCCGCGGCGACGTACGCCCTGACCCGCCCCGGGTCCACCGGGCCTCCCCAACCGCCCGGCTGGAGGCAGCCGCCCACGAACGCCCCGTCGGCCGCGGCCAGCAGGCGGCCCGCGTTGGCGTGGTCGGTGTGCCCGGCGAGGAGCACCGGAAGGCCGGGGCAGGCTCGGCGCAGGGCGGCCACCGTCCTCAGCAGCGCGGCTTCGTCGGGGTCGCTCACGGCGAGGGCGTCCGCTCCGGCCTGTTCGGCCCAGCGTCCCACCTGCCCGATGGGCGGACTGCCGCCCAGCCAGGAGAAGTGCATGGACGACACCTCGGCCACGACCCGCACCCCCCAGGCTCCGATCTTCTTCCGGTACTCCATGACGCCGGTCGGATCGGCCTCCACCAGCCCGTGCGGGGAGAGGGTCGCCCCCACCAGTGTGGCCACGCGTACGAAGTCGGCGTCCGCCGTCCGTGCCACGGCCAGCGACGCGCGTACGGCGTTCCGCATCATTTGTACCCCGACGCGGAAGTCCGCGCCGACCGCCTCGCGGACCGCGCGCACGGCCAGTGCCATGGCGGCGGTGCGGGCCGGGTCGCTGTCGTCCGCCGCACCGGCCACGCGGTCGGCGGTCTGCACCAGGCAGCCGTCCGCGCCGCCCTCCCTCAGGGCCAGGGCGTCCGCCACGGCCCGGTCGATGATCTCGGGCAGGCTTCCGTCGCGGTGGAAGGGCGTGCCGGGTAGCGGCGCGAGATGCACCATTCCGAGGACGGTGGAGCCCTGTGCCCGCAGCAGTCGGCCGCCCGCGTCTGCTGGGCCGGGGCCGGTCACGCGGAAGTCCCGGGGCCAAGGCGCGAGAAGGCGAGTGCCAGGTCGTCCCAGGGGCGTGACGTGGTCACGCGGACGGGTCCGCCGCCCAGGCAGAAGGTGAGGACTCCGGGGAAGACGGAGACGCCGGTGTCGTGGAGCAGGCGTCTGAAGCACAGGTAGGAGTCGTCGAAGGAAGGGAACTGCACCGTCGCGTTGATGGAGTACAGGGGAGGGACGACGCGTGCCGGGAGGTCCTCCAGTCCGGCCACCGCCGCGGCTCGCACGACGCGCAGGGACTCCTCGCGTGCACGGCGTTCCAGACGGTAGCTCCGGTACGCGGCCCGCAGCCCGTCCGGCCGCAGCCGGTAGCCCGCCTCGAACTCGGCGCACTCGGCCGCTCCGGGTTCGACCAGGCCCTCGGCCATCCACCGTTCCATCCGGGCCAGCACCTCCACCACGGTGTAGAAGAAGGACGGCGGACCGCCGAACGCTGTGGAGGCGTACTCGTGGTACTCGTCCACGAGGCGTCTGTCGGCGAGGATCCATCCCACCTTCAGACCCGGTGCCGACCATGCCTTGGAGAGGCTGCTGACCCGCACCACGTGCGGTGAGCGCCGGGCCGCCGAACGACGCCGTTCCGGCCCCAGCCACTCGTGGCACTCGTCGAGGACCACGACGCACGAGGGCGCCGCCGCCCGGATCAGGGCGGCCAGTTCGTCCTCCGCGACGGCGGCCCCGGTGGGGTTCCCGGCCGTCTGCAGCAGCACCATGGGGGTGTCCGGCCGGATCGCCTCGATCAGCGGTGCGAGCGATACACGGCCCCCGGACGAAGGCAGCGGGACCAGCCTCACCGGGTGGCGGCGGGCGGAGGTCTCGACCAGGGGAGGGTAGTTCGGGATGGCGCACAGCACCGGTGGCCGAGAGCCGCTGTCGTTCGGCCGCCCGTAGGGGCCCGTCAGGATCAGATCGGCCAGGGAGCTGATCGCCGCTGTGCCGCCCATGGTGATGGCGACCTCGGACTCGTCGTATCCGCCCTCCTCGATCCGGGCGTTCTCGTAGCCGGCGACGGCACTGCGGGCGGCGGCCCGGCCGCGTGAATCGGAGTACCCGTACCAGTCCCGGTCGAGGGCGTAGCGGACGCACTGCTTGAGCGCTCCGGGCAGACCCCACACCTCCTCGCTCACCGAGCCGCCGGACAGGATCACGTCGGAGCGCTCCCGCAACGCGCCGTAAAGGTCGTCGCGGAAGAACCAGTTGAACAGTTCCTTCACCATGCGCACGGTGGCCCGTGATCCCAGCACCTCCTCGGCGTCCACGGTCCGCAGGGGCCGGGCCGAGCGCCAGCGCTCCGCGAGCCCTGGCCGCAGCGCGTCCGCTCCGAGCGCGTGCTCGACCCGCCCCAGCCACAGGTCGCGCAGTTCGAAGGGGTCTCGCGGATCGCGTGCCCGGGCGAAGACGTCCAGGGCCGCGGCGTCCACATGGGGCAGGAACACGGCGTCGTCCCGGTGCGGGGCAGGAGGGTGGCGGGCCATTTCCCGCGCCTCGTCCGGCACCGCCGGCGTCTTGAGCTGAGGAACGGAAGCGAACAGTCGCATACTCACTCCCAAGTGCGGACTCGATACGGAGAGATCTCCTCGGGCGGGCCGCGGATCGTCCGGGAAGGCCCGTCAGAGGACGCGGAGCCGTTGGAGGTGGCGCAGCCCCACTCCCGAGGCGGGCGCCGCGGTTCTGCCGTGGAAGAAGCGGCGGTTGTCCACCACGACCAGCAGGCCCGCCTCCCAGCGCACGCCGGAGGCGCGCGTCGTGTACATCGCGGCCAGCAGTCGCCGCAGGGCCGCGTTGACCCGCTCCGGCTCGGGCTCCGGCTCGCGGGCGCGGGCCGGTTCGGGCGTGTAGCGCCATCGCAGCCGCTGCCCCATGAAGTCGCGGAAGGAGAAGACCGGGCGCTCCTCCTCGTAGCGCAGTACGGGAGGCGGAGTACCGGCCCGATAGACGGTGGCCGTGAGCAAGCGTCTCTCCTCGCGGTCCAGCCGACTCGCCACCTCGGCCATCGGCACGAGCACGGTCTGCGCCGCGGCGGCGCCTCCTGGAGCACGGCACATCAGCACGATGTAGCGAGGCTGCTGAGCGACGCCGCGTCCGCTGCCCTCGCTGTGCAGGGCCAGTGCGTCGCGGGCGAAGGGCTGCAGCGCCGGGTCCGCGGTTCGCTTCCGTACGCTGCGCAGGTTGAGTACCACCCGCTCCTCGGTGAAGGGGAGTACCGCGGGATCGGTTTCGGGCTGCGGTGTCCCCAGCAGGGAGCCGAACTGGAGCAGTTGGCGCACCGGCAGGGGGCTCCCCAGCCTCGCCGACGCGAAGCCGTGCTCCCGCACCATGTCGAGGAGGCTCTGTCCGCCACAGGCCGGGAACGGTCCGGAGCGCAGTCGCAGAGGTGCGGGTGAGGGAGGCGGGAGAACAGTGGCGCCGTGCAGAAGAGACCGTCTCATCGAACGGTGAACATCGTTTTCCCGTTCGACTAATTCCGCTTCGGTCAAAGCCCACACCCTTCACCCAGTGATTTCACGGTAGTCAGGCGGTTCGACGGCAGCGAGTGCAATGCAGGCCATCATCTGGCCGGATCAACTCTCGTCATGACGCCGTCCCGTCGAATGACCGGCCCTGTTTCGGAGTGCGAAAAAGTCGATCACTGTTCGTCTTCTCCCCCGCCGAAAGCACATGCCCTATCGTGGCTCCGTGGACGAAATCATGCGTTCCGTCGCCGAAGCCGTCCGACACCACTCCGCGCGGGCGGACGCGCCCGCTTCTCTTCCCGACGCCGACGCCCCGCTCAAAGAGGCCGGTCTGGATTCCCTCGCGCTGGTGGGTCTCCTGTCCCACCTGGAAGAGCACTTCGCGGTGTTCTTCCCCGACCGCATGCTCACCCGGGAGACGTTTCACAGCGTACGGACGGTGGCCGAGGCCGTCCGGGAGCTGCGGGGAGAGGGCTGATGGCGCGGCGGAACGAAGCGGTCGTGACTCCCCCCGCCGGCCGGCCCGGTCCGCCGCGGAACCGGGCGACGGTCCTGGACCATCTGGCCCGCAACGCCCGCGCGCTCGGACCGGCGCCCTATCTCACCGCGGTGGACCCCGACGGCGGGGAGGACACCCTCACCTTCGCCGACGCGGAACTCCTCAGCCGCCGCCTGGCGGGCCGGCTGCGGGAAGAGGTGGGCGCTGCCGCGGGTGTCGTGGTGGGACTGGCGCCCGCCAACGACGTCAGCTCGGTGCTCGCGGTGCTGGCGCTGTTGCGGACCGGCGCCGCGGTCCTGCTCCTGGGACCGCACGACCCTCCCGAGCGCGTGCGGGCGCAGACCGCACGGCTGGGCGTCAGGACCGTGCTGCGCTCGCCGGCGCTGCCCGTCCGGGCGCAGGCTCCCGGTCCGCCCCGGCAGCTCACCCTTCCCGGCGTCCGGCGCGCGTGCGACCCGCGTGCGGACGGCCGGCCTGCCGTCGACCGGGCCGTCGCGCTCCCCGACGACGCCCTCGTGTTCGCCACCTCCGGCTCCACCGCCGCCTCCAAACTGGTCGTGCAGTCCCATCTGAACCTGGTGTCCAACGCGGAGATGCTCACCCGGCACCACGGGCTGCGGCCCGGCGACCGGCTGTTGGGATGCCTTCCGATCCACCACGTGAACGGCCTGCACTTCACGGTCCTGGCGCCGCTGGTGGCGGGGGCTCACGTGGTACTGGCGCACGGCTTCGATCCGCTGACGCACCCGCGCCTGATCGTCCGCCACCGCCCCCGGATCGCCAGCGTCGTCCCGTCGGTCCTGGACGCGTTGCTGGAGACCTGGCGCCGGCCCGGGCAGCAGGACCATCTCGGCTGCTTCGTCACGGCCGCCGCCCCGCTGACCTCCGGCACCGCACGCTCCGTGGCGCAGCGCCTGCGGGTGCCGGTCGTGCAGGGCTACGGACTGACCGAGACCACCAACTTCGCCACCACCATGCCGCACGGCCTGACGGAGGATCTGTACCGGCGGCTCGTCCTGGACGAGGGCATTCCGTCCGTGGGCGTGCCGCTGCCCGGAACCGGACTGGCCGTGCTGCGCGAGGACGGCACCCCGGCGGCCCCGGGCGAGGCGGGCGAGGTCTGCATGCGCGGTCCGCATGTGATGTCCCGGTACGAAGGGAACCCCGAGGCCACCGGCCGGGCGTTGCGCGGCGGCTGGTTCCACTCCGAGGACCTGGGGCGGATCTGGCGGGATCCGGCGTCCGGCCGCGTGTTCCTGACCCTCACGGGGCGGATCAAGAACATCGCCAAGGTCGGTGGCGAGGCCGTGTCCCTGGACGAGATGGACCGTGTCCTGCGGGCCGTGCCCGAGGTGCGCGACGCGGCCTGTGCCGCTCTCCCCCACCGGCTGCTGGGCGAACAGGTCGTGGCCGCCGTCGTTCTCGCCCCCGGGGCGGCGACGGCGGGACTCCGGGAGCGTCTGGCCGCCGTCTTCCCCGCCGCCGTGCTGCCGCACCGCATCGTGGCCCTGGACGCCATCCCCCGGACGGCCACCGGGAAGGTGCTGCGCCCCGACCTCGCCCGGCGGCTGGCAGCGGATGAACACCCCGTCGCACGGCCGCGCTGACGTCACGTCGCCGTGAGCCGCCGCTGCAGGTGCACGCGGCGCACTCCGGCGTCCTCCAGGACCGGCCCCTGCTGCTCGAAGCCGAGCTGTGCCAGCAGCGCCGAGGAGCCGCGCAGGTCCGGATTGGCCTGGGCGCGCAGAACGTCGGCCCCTCGGGCACGGGCTTCCCGCAGGGCCTCACGGAGGCAGCGCAGTCCGGCCGGCTCACCGGTTTCGAGCAGTGCGGGCAGGACCGACAGCCGGCTGAGGTAGAGGGGGCGCGCGGCCGGGGCGAAGCGCGCCTCGTCCGGCGGGAAGGGCGGTTCGGTGGTCAGGGTGAACGAGGCCACGGCCGTGCCGCCGCTGCGCAGTACCCGGACGCACCCGGCTCTGACCCGGCGTCTGGTGGTCTCCGGGTCCCGCCGGGGAACCGGCGTACCGCTGAGGCGGGCGTGCAGGGCGTCGCTCGCGCACAGCAGGGCGTGGACCTCGGCGTCCAGGCGCGCGACCTCCCACCGTCCGCTGTCCGTCGGGGGACGTCGGCCGCGGTCCGGAACGGCGGCCGGCTCAGCCATGTGCCGCTTCTCCGAGACGCGCCGGGGAGCCCGGCCCGGGATCGGCCGCGAGCGGCTCCTCGGGGACGAGCGTCATCCGCTCGGGCGAGGTGAGCGGCATGTGGGGCACGCCGAAGGCGAGCAGTTCGAAGGGCTCCCGGGCGGCCCGGTGGGTCCGTACGCCGTGCGCGTACCGCGCCGGTACGTAGATGGTGTCGCCCGGGCCGATCTCGTAGTCGATCCCGTCGACGTGGATGACGCCGCGGGCGCGCAGCACGTACAGCAGGTGGGCCCCGGGGTGGGTGTGGAGTTCGAAGGCGCTTCCCGGTCGCATCACGAGCCGGTCGACGCCGATCTCGACATCGCGGTCGATCATCTCCGCGGCGCCCTCGACCCCTTCGATGCCCGACAGCGCGACGCCGTCGGGGCCCGCGAGCAGCACCGCGCGTTTCTCCAGCACATTGCGGATATGCCGTTGTGCGTCGAATTCGTCAGTCATGCGGCCTCCTGTTCCCAGTCCACCGTCTTACCCAGCCGGTCGGGCGTGTGAAAGCCGAGGCGCGAGAATGGCGGAAAGAGAAGTGGGTTCCCGGTGGCCGCGAGATACAGAGTTACCGGTGTTGCGCCTGTTTCCCGAGTGATTCGAGAAGAGAAAGAATTGAGCCCCCGAGGCTCGCAGCAACGTGTTCCGGACGGCTTTCGGCCATACTTCACGCGTGTGTTCTGCGCGACGGGTGACACTTCTACTCTGAGTGGCCATGGCCTCCCGTCCTGTTTCCCCTCGTGCCGAGAAGGCCCCACCGGTTCTCACCGGCGACCCGCCGGCCGGGTCTCCGTGGCGGCTGACCGACCCGCGAACCGGAGGGGCGCGCGGGACGATGCGGGCCGCCGACGGCCCGGACGTCGCCGCCGCGGTCAGGACCGCGCGGAAGGCGGCCCGCGGCTGGGGCGGCCTCAGCGGCGGCGAGAGGTCACGGCGCCTGTCCCGGCTGGCGGACCTCATGGAACGCGAAGCGCCGGCGTACCTGGCCGCCGAGCTGGCCGGGACGGGCAAACCGCCCTCCGAGGCCGCTGCCGAGGTCGCCGCGAGCATCGACGTCCTGCGCTTCTACGCGGGCGCTCTGCGTACGGGCACGTCCCCGGCCGCGGGCGAGCTGATCCCCGGCCACGAGAGCTGGGTGCGATGGGAGCCGCTGGGCGTGGTCGCCGCGATCGTGCCCTGGAACTACCCGCTGCTCATGGCCGCCTGGCGGATCGGCCCCGCGCTCGCCGCCGGCAACGCGGTGATCCTCAAGCCGGCGGCCACCACACCCGACAGCGGACTGCTGCTCGCGCGCGACGCCGGGCAGGAGCTGGGACCGGGAGTCCTGCAGACCCTCGTCGGAGGACGCGCCACCGGGCGCACACTGACCGCGGGCCCGGTGGACGCGGTGGCCTTCACCGGCAGTCCGGCCGCCGGCCTGGACGTCCTCGGCCGTGCCGGCACGCGTCGCGTGAGCCTGGAGCTCGGCGGCAACAGCCCGGTGATCGTCCTGCCCGACGCCCCAGCCGACGCCTGCCGGGCGCTGATGGACGCGTGCACGTACAACGCCGGGCAGAGCTGCGCCGCTCCGGCCAGGGTGATCACCCTGCGGGAGAATCACGACGCGGTGGTGGCCGGGCTGGTGGAGGCCATGGAGTCGCGGCCGGCGGGCCCGGCGTTCGGCCCGCTCAACAACGCCGAGCAGGCGGCCCGCTACGACACGCTGCTGCGGAGCTCCGCCGCTTCCGTCCGCCGGTCCGGGCCGATGGACGTCACGGAGGAGGAGCGGGGCGGGTACTGGCGTCCCGCGACCGTTCTCGCCGGGCTGCCGGAGGACGACCCGGCGGTGCGCGAGGAGGTCTTCGGCCCCCTTCTCACCGTCCAGGTCGCGGCCGACCCGCACGACGCTCTGCGGCTGGCCGGCTCCGTGCCGCAGGCCCTCGCCGCCAGTGTGTGGAGCCGGGACCTCGCCCGTGCCCTGCCGCTGGCGCAGGCGCTGGACGCGGGCGAGGTGTGGGTCAACTGCCACCTCGCACAGACCGCCGAGCTCCCCCATGGCGGTCGGCGCGGCTCCGGACACGGCACCGACCTCAGTGTGCTGGCGCTGACGGAGTACCAGCGGCCCAAGACCGTCACCGTCCGGACCGGACCGGGCCT
Source organism: Streptomyces sp. ADI96-02 (assembly GCF_003846185.1). Classification (GTDB taxonomy): domain Bacteria; phylum Actinomycetota; class Actinomycetes; order Streptomycetales; family Streptomycetaceae; genus Streptomyces. The sequence continues at coordinate 6,523,892 of NZ_ML123034.1, read as the reverse complement.
CTGAGCGATCCGGGCGGCCGGGCGGGCGTGTCAGCGGTCGGAGAACAGGTACTCGGTCCGTGCCCGGTACCGGTCGCCCGGGTCCAGTCGACAGGACGGGTAGTCGGGGCGGTTGGGCGCGTCGGGCAAGGGCCCGGTCTCCAGGCACAGCCCGGCGCGCGGCCTCTGCGCCCAGTGGTCGGCGGAGTACACGCCGACGGCGGGCTGGTCCGTGTACACGCGCATCACGCGCCCGGTGCGCCCGTCGGAAAGGGTCGCCGCCCACCCCTCTCCTTCCAGCAGATAGCAGTTGTCCAGCGCCACGTGGTCCAGCGGGCGGGGACGGGTGAAGTCCAGTGCGGTGCCGTCGACCGGAACGGGCGCGCCGGCGAGGGGCATCAGCCGGGCGTCGAAGGCCACGGCGTGCCGCGCCCCGAGCCGCAGCCGGTGTCCGTCCACGGTTCCGGATCCGGCCAGGTTCCAGAACGCGTGGTTGGTGAACCCCACGATCGTCGGCGCCGATGTCGTCGCCCGGTACTCGATGGTCAGACGCCGGTCCGGACCGACCCGGTAGACGGCTTCCGCCCGCAGTTCGCCGGGATAGCCCTGATCGCCGTCCGGACTGGTCAACCGCATCCGCAGCACGGCCCCGCCACCGTCGCGGTCCGCCTCCGCCTCCCACACGGAGCGGTCCGTCCCCCAGGTGCCGCCGTGCATGTGGTGGGGGCCGTCGTTGCGGTCGAGCCGGTACTCGGCGCCGTCCAGCCGGAACCTGCCGTCCGAGATCCCGCGGCAGTACCTGCCGACGGTGGCGCCCACGTACGGATTGCGCGCCCGGTCCTGGTAGGCGGCCAGATCGGGCAGCCGGGCCACGACGTTGGCCCTGCGGCCCGCATGGTCGGGCGCCAGCACTTCGACCAGGGCGGCCCCGTAGGTCCAGACGGTGACCGCGAGACCGTCCTCGCCGCCGAGGGTGTAGGCGTCCACGGGACGGGGCCCCTGGCCGGGGTGTCCCTCGGTGGTGCCGACGTGGGAGCGTCGGATGTCCATCGTGTGCGTCTCTCCTCGCTCGATGTGCCCGAAAGTCCGCGGTCGGTCCGCGGGCGTTGCGATGATGGGCGAAGCGGTTCCCTGACGAAGGGCGGCACGGTGCGGATCCACGGTGAGGCGGTGCGGTTCGGCGTCCATTCCGGACAGCAGTACGAGAGTTTCGGGGCGTGCCTGGAGCTGTGGCAGCGGGCGGAGGCGCTGGGATACGACTGGGTGTCGCTCTTCGACCATCTGCGACCACCGCTCGGCGGGCCCGGCGGTCCCTGTCTGGAGGGGCCGACTCTGCTGGCCGCGCTCGCGGCCCGGACGCGGCGAGTCCGCTGCGGGCTGCTGGTCCTGGCCGTGCCCAACCGGCACCCGGCTTCGGTGGCCGCCATCGCGGCGACCCTCGACCATGTCTCCGGCGGCCGTCTGGAACTCGGCCTGGGTTCGGGCGGTCCGGACCTGATGTACGACCAGTTCGGCCTGGAGCGTCCGGCGCCCGCCGACCGCGCCGTCATGCTGGACGAGACCTGCCGCGTCGTGCGCTCCCTGTGGACCCGCGAGAGCACCGATTTCCGCGGTCGCCACTACACCCTGGACGGTGCGCACCTGGCGCCCAAACCGCTCCAGCCCCACATCCCGCTGGTCCTGGGAGGCGCGGGCTCCGGGGTGCTGCGGGCCGCCGCCCGGCACGCGGACATCTGGAACACCCTGCCCGGCACTCCCGAGGCGTACCGCCGTATGTGCGCCGCTCTGGGCGAACACTGCGACGAGGCGGGCCGGGATGCGGCGGACATCCGGCAGTCCATCACCTTCCGGGCCGTCCTCGCCGAGGACGAGAAGGAGGCGATGCGCCGCCGGGAGGCGCTGCTCGGGCATCTGCCACCGGATTCGCCTCTGCTCGACGAGTATCTGAGCTTCGGCACCCCGGAGAGTTGCGTGGCCGATCTGGCGCCGTACGCGGCTCTCGGAGCGAGGGACTTCATCCTGGGCGCTCGCCCGCCCGTCGACTGGACGACCGTGGAGCTCGTCGCCACCCGCGTCACGCCCGCCCTGCGACAGATGGTCGAGGGATCTTCGGGGTCCGACCGGTAGAAGTCACCGGACGGGCTTGAGCGCACGGTAGACCGTACGGCAGGGGACTGCCGACTTCGAACACGAGCCCGACTCGCAGGTCGAGTACCGCGCGTCGACGTCGTGCTCGACCCGCACGAGCCCGGCCTCGGCCAGCGCGGACGTCACCTCGGCCGCGGAGTAGTACCGGCTGCGCAGTGTCTGCTCGACCCGCACGATGCCGGTGTCGGAGCCGACCACGCCGGAGACCCTCAGCATGCCGCGACCCACCTCGTCGTCCCACGCCCCGCGTTTCGCCACGACGGTGTCGTCCTCGTCGATGAGCGTGAGGTTGTTCCAGTGCCGGAAGTGGGGGAGTTCGAAGAGGTCGAAGACGAACTCTCCCCCCGCGTGCAGCGCCTCGGCCACGCTGGTGAAGCAGCGGACCAGGTCCTCCCGGCTCTCGAAGTGGTTGAGCGCCCCGTCCAGACACACGCAGGCGCCGACCGGTTCGGGAAGCGAGAAGTCCCGTGCGTCCCCCTCGACCAGACGCACACCGCCGGCGCGGACCTCCTCCGCCGATCTCCTCGCGGCGATCCGCAGCATGGCGGCGGACCGGTCGAGGCCCGTGACGTGCCGGCCCCGTTCGCTCAGGACGGCCGTCGTCACACCCGTTCCGCAGCACAGGTCCAGCACACCGTGGCCGCCGCCGGTCCTGTCCAGGTGATCCGCGAGCGCCGGAGAGTAGTCCCGGACCCAGCCTGTGAAGTAGCGGTCGTAGAAGGTCGCGAACCCCTGCGTGTAGTACGTCACCGTACGACTCCCTCCTCCGCCGGCGTGGTGCCGGCCCGGCACCACGCCAGGCTAGGACGCACCGGGCGGCGCACCGCAGGTGGCGGAGACCGAGGTTGTGCGCCCCGCGTGCACCGGTGCGGCTCGAACGGCACCTGTGCGGTGGTCGGCCGCGTGCCCGTGGCGGCGGTCGGTCACCCGTGGCGGTGGCCGGTCACGTGCCCGTGCGGGACGGTCCCCCTCTGAGGAGGTGTTCCGTGCGGACCATGGCGAATTCCCGCCTGTCCGCGGCGGCGTCTTCGGCGGGGCCGCCGGCCGCCGTGCGGCGGAAGCCGTGACGGGAGTAGAGGCGTTCGGCCGCGTCGTTGCCCTCGCTCACCGTCAGCCGCACCTCGACGCAGCCGTGCTCCTCGGCCCAGCCCAGCGCCGCGTCCAGCAGCAGCCCGCCCACGCCCTGTCCGCGCGAGCGGGGCCGGACCCAGACGGAGACCAGCTCGGCGACCCGGGGCTCCGCCGGAACGACACCGGCGATACCGCACGGATCGCCGTCCTGCCTCGCGACGAACTGGCCGCGGCCTTCGAGCCGGCGTCTCCACTGATCCTCGGTGAGGGCTTCCTCGCGGGCCAGCGTGGAGCCGAACTCCTGGGGCGCGTCGGTGAGGGCGGCCAGCCGAAGGGCGCGGTACAGGCGCCAGTCGGCGGGTTCCAGAACGTGGGTGGTGAATGAGGACACCGGTGCATGCTCGCACACCGGGCCGCGGGCCTCGGGCCCCGATACAGCCGGTTCACCCGCGCGCGGGGCGGGGAGGCACGGTGTCCCGCCGCCGCGTGCCCCGCCGCGCGGCTCAGGGCCGTACGGTCACCCGCAGGGTCCGGTGTGCCCGGTCCAGGCGTTCCGCGACGGCACGCGCACTTGGACCGCACACCGTGATCATCGCTATTCCCTGACCCCAGCTGGTCGCCGGGACGATCTGCTGCCCGGGCCGGTAGAGCGGGCTGAACTGCACGATCCACTCCTCCTGCGGCACCCGGTCGTACGCCACCAGGGCGCCCAGCTCGCGCGGGTAGACGACGGCGTGGCCGCTGGAGCGCTCCGCGGGCGGGCGTGCCTCCTGGAACTCCGGGAAGGGTTCGCCGACTTGGGGCAGCAGAGCGGCCTGCACCAGGCTCACGCCGAACCGGTGCCGGAAGGCGGGCGCGATGCCGCCGCCGCCCGGTCGACCGCCGATCTCGCAGAACACCGGCTGACCGGCCCGGTCCAGGAAGAGCTGGAGGTGGGTCACGCCGGAGAACCACGGGATCGCGCCGAGCACCTGATCGTTGAAGGCCAGCACGGTGTCGCGCTCCGGCCCGTCGTCGAGCAGCACGGAGCGGCAGACTCCCCCGGCCGGGAAGACCGTGTCGGGATCGAGCATCGTGGAGGCCGTGGCCACGAGGGCGCTGCCCCGGTCCACCACCGAGTCGATGTGGAACAGGCGGCCGTCGATGAACTCCTCCGCCTCGTAACGGCTCCCGGCACTCAGCCCTTCGCGGTCGAGCCGCCGGAGTTCCGACCGGCTCCCCACGAGGTGCACACCGGCGGAGCCCATGGAGTCCACCGGTTTCAGAACGACCGCGCCGTGACGTTCCAGCAGTCCTGCCGCGTCTCCGGGTCGCCCGATCGCCGTGAACTCCGGCGTGCGCACCCCGCGAGCGGCGAAGTACTCCTTCATCCGCACCTTGTCCCGAAGGGGCTCCATCCGGCTCCATCCCGGTCCGGACACCCCCAGAGCCTCACGCAGCCGGGCGGCGGGGAGCAGCGTCCATTCCGAGAGCGAGACCACCGCGTCCACCGGCGCACCGGCCGCCAGAGCGGGCACGGTGCTCAGAACCTCCCGCTCGCTGTAGGTGTCGGTGTGCACGACCGTGACCGCGTCCTCGGGACGCACATCGCGCCCGCGTCCGGGACGGGTCAGCAGGGTGACCCGGTACCGCTCGGGGTCGAGGAACGGCCGTCCGTCCTGGTGCCGGTATTTCCCGTAGTCCGAACGGTCGACGATCACGACGTGCCGGCGATCGCGCTTCATGGCTCCTCCTGGTCGGGGCGGGGAGACGAGGGCTCCCGGCCGACGGCCGAACGCTACCCATGGTGACGCAGGGTATTCACAGTCGGGCGGCGGACGACCCGGCCCGGCCACGAGGCGACGCGCTCTTCGGGTTGCCGCACGCCCCGACACGGGTATCGCTTCCCGGGAAGCCCGCCGTGCGGCCGATCCCCCGTCAGAGGAGGGGCGTTGAGATTTCGCAGCTTCCGGACCCTGCACCGGCTCCCCCACCGGGGACAGCCGTTCGTCCAGGGCATAGAGATCGACCGTGGAACGATCTGGGAGAGCACCGGCCGCTACGGTCGCTCCACGCTTCGCCGGCTCGACGCGGCCGACGGAACCGTGCGGTGGAGCAGGCGGCTTCCCGACGATCTCTTCGCGGAGGGGATCTGCCGGGTCGGAGACGTCCTGTGGCAACTGACCTGGCGAGAAGGGATCGCGCTGCGCTGGCGCGTGCGCGACATGACGTGCGAGCGGGTTCCCTACGACGCCGAGGGGTGGGGGATGTGCTTCACCGGAACCGATGTGGTCACCAGCGACGGCTCCGACCGGCTGATGGTGCGCGATCCGGGGAGCCTGCGGAGCCACCGCGCGGTGGCCGTCCGTATCGGCGACCGGCCCGCCTCCGCCCTCAACGACCTGACCTGGGCCGACGGCGTGCTCTGGGCCGTCGTCCACGGCACCCCGTACGTCCTGGGCATCGACCTGGCGGACGGGCGGGTGTGCAGTTGGGTGGACGCCTCGGACATGCGCCGTGACGAACTGCCGGTCACCGCACATGTCATGAACGGCATCGCGGCCCTGCCGGGAACCGACCGCTTCCTGCTCACGGGAAAGCACTGGCGGTCCTTGTACGAGGTCGAGCAGCGACCGGCCCCGCCACCACGCTGGGCGCGCCTCGAAGGACTCGACTCCCCGCCCTGACGCCGCCGCACCGCGCGGCGTCGGGGTCGGCGTCGTCCGCGTACGCCCCCGTACGCGGACGACGCCCCGTCGCGGGCCACCCTAGGGAGCCGGCAGCTCCACCAGTCCCGCGACGGTGTCGCGGTGCCGGCCCGCGCTGCCGTACGCGATCGAGTCCGCCTTGGCGCGCTTGAGGTAGAGGTGCGCCGGGTGCTCCCAGGTCATCCCGATGCCTCCGTGCAACTGCACGCACTCCTCCGCCGCGTGGACCGCGACGCCCGCGCAGTACGCCTGGGCCACGGCGACCGCGAGCGGCGCGTCGGGGCTGCCGGTGGCGAGCGCGTCGGCGGCGTTGCGGGCGGCGGCCCGGGCCGAGACGACTTCCAGCCACAGGTGCGCCATCCGGTGCTTGAGCGCCTGGAACGAGCCGACGGGCCGGTTGAACTGGCGGCGTTCGCGGGTGTGGCGGACGGTCTCGGCCAGGCACCACTCGGCGAGGCCGAGCTGTTCCGAGGCGAGCAGTCCGGCCCCGGCGAGGAGTCCGCGGCGTACCGCGGCGGCGCCCGCGTCCGGACCGGCCAGCGGTGTGGCCACCGCACCGGCGAAGGTGAGCGTGGCGAGCGGGCGGGTCAGGTCGAGCGGGACGAGGGGCTCGACGGTGACGCCGGGAGCGTCCGCCACGACCGCGTACAGGCCGTCGGCCGCCGGCACCAGCAGCACGTCGGCGACGGCCGCGTCCGCGACGCCCCGCACCGTGCCGTCGAGCGAGGCGGTGGCCGCGTCCGCGCCGGAGGGCGGCGTGCCGAACGGCACGGCGAGCACGGCGGTTCGGCGGCCGGCGGCCAGCTCGCGCAGAAGGTCCGCGGCATGACGGGACTCACCGCTCAGCGCGAGCAGCGTCTCGGTCGCCACGACGGAACTGGTCAGATACGGCGCGGGCGCCACGCTGCGCCCCAGCTCCTCCAGGACCACGGCGGCCTCGCGGTGCGAGGCGCCCTGCCCGCCGAGCCTCTCGGGCACGAGGAGTCCGGCAGCGCCGATGCCGGCGGCCAGCGCCTCCCACAGCCGCGGGTCGTACGGCGTGGCGGACTCGGTGGCGGCGATGACCGCCGGCGCGTCGGCCCGGTCGGCGAGGAGGGCGCGCACGGCGGAGCGCAGGTCCTCCTCCTCGGCGGAGTAGAGGAGGTCGGGGGTGGCGGGCGGCTGGTGCGGCGCGGTCATCGGCTCAGGTCCTTCCAGGGGACGTCCTTGTCGTTGCGGGGTTCGGCGGGGAGGCCGAGGACGCGTTCGGCGATGATGTTGAGCAGGACCTCGCTGGTGCCGCCCTCGATGGAGTTGCCCTTGGAGCGCAGGTAGCGGTAGCCGGCGTCCCGTCCGGTGAAGTCGACGAGTTCGGGGCGGCTCATGGTCCAGTCGCCGTACAACAGGCCCTCGTCGCCGAGGAGTTCGACTTCCAGGCCGCTGATCTCCTGGTTGAGGCGGGCGAAGGCGAGCTTCATGCCCGAGCCCTCGGGGCCGGGCTGTCCGGCGACCAGTCGCTGGCGCAGCCGTTCGCCGGCGAGCCGGGCGACCTCGGCCTCCACCCAGAGCGTGAGCAGGCGCTGGTGGGTGTCGTGGGTGCGCAGCTCCGGGCGTTCGCGCCAGGTCCGCGAGACGGGGCCGATCATGCCGCCCTCGCGCGGGAGCCGGGAGCCGCCGATGGAGACGCGTTCGTTCATGAGGGTGGTCCGGGCGACCTTCCAGCCCTCGCCGACCGGGCCGAGCCGCCGGCTGTCGGGGATGCGAACACCGGTGAGGAAGACCTCGTTGAACTCGGCCTCGCCGGTGATCTGGCGCAGCGGGCGGACGTCGACGCCGGGGTCGGTCATGTCGCAGACGAAGTAGCTGATGCCGCGGTGCTTGGGCTGGTCGGGGTCGGTGCGGGCGATGAGGATCGCCCAGCGGGCGAGATGGGCGCTGGAGGTCCAGACCTTCTGGCCGTCGACGATCCAGTCGCCGTTCTCGTCGCGGACGGCCCGGGTGGCGAGGGCCGCGAGGTCGGAGCCGGCTCCGGGTTCGCTGAACAGCTGGCACCAGATCTCCTCGCCGACCCACAGCGGGCGCAGGAAGCGCCGCTTCTGCTCGTCGGTGCCGAAGCCGAGGAGGGTGGGCGCGGCCATGCCGAGGCCGATGCCGATGCGGCGGGGGTCGTTGTCCGGAGCCTCGGCGGCGGCGAGTTCGGCGTCGACGGTCTGCTGGAGGGAACGGGGCGCGTCGAGCCCGCCGAGGCCGACCGGGTAGTGGACCCAGGCGAGGCCGGCGTCGAAGCGGGCCCGCAGGAAGTCGGTGCGCCCGGTGGTGGCGGGCGGGTGGGCCGCGAGCAGGTCGCGGGTGAGGCGGCGGACTTCCGCGGCGTCGACGGTGGTCACCGGGCGCCTCCGGTGGGCAGGACGACGATGCGGCCGGTGCTGGCGCCGTCGGCGACGCGCTGGACCGCCTGAGCCGCCCCGGCCATCTCGACACGCTCACTGACCAGGGGTTTGACGATGCCTCGGGCGGCGAGCTCGGTCAGTTCGCCGTGGCAGGCGCGGACGGCGGCCGGGTCCTTGGCGGCGTAGAGGCCCCAGTGCAGTCCCACCACGGAGTAGTTCTTCACCAGGGCGTGGCTGAGGGCCGGTGCGGGGATGGAGCCGCTGGCGAAGCCGACGACGACGATGCGCCCCTCGAAGGCGACGCACTTCACGGACTTGGCGTACGCGTCGCCGCCGACCGGGTCGTAGACGACGTCGGCGCCCCGCCCGCCGGTCGCCTCCTTGACCGCCGCGACGATGTCCTCCTCGCGCCGGTCGACGACGAGGTCGCAACCGAGCCGCCGGGCGACGGCCGCCTTCTCCGGGCCGCCGACGACGCCGATCACGACTGCGCCGGCCGCCTTGCCGAGCTGGACGGCGGCGCTGCCGACACCGCCCGCCGCCGCGTGGACGAGGAGGGTCTCGCCCGGCTGGAGGCGGGCCCGGCGGTGCAGGCCGAACCATCCGGTCTGGTAGCCGATGTGCAGGGCCGCCGCCTCCGCGTCGTCGAGGGAGTCGGGCGCGGGAAGCAGGGCCGCCCGGTCGGCGACCACGTACTCGGCGAAGCCGCCGTACGGAAGGGACGGGGTGGCGAGGACCCGCCGGCCGTCGTCGGTCGTGCCGCACACCTCGACCCCGGGGGTGAACGGCAGCGGCGGCCGGATCTGGTACTGGCCGCGGCAGAGCAGGGCGTCGGGGAAGTTGACGTTGGCCGCCCGGACCCGGAGGGCCACCTGCCCCTCGCCGGGGACCGGCCGGTCCGCCTCCTCCAGCCGCATCACCTCGCCCGGCTCGCCGTTACGGTGCACTCGCCATGCCTGCATGAGGGGCCTCCACGACACTGTCGGCATTACCACTGCTCCGGCGCATACTAAGCGGTCGCTTGCCTTTCTGGGAACCACCTCGGAGCGGCCCGCGCGGCAGGGGCTCAGCCGCGTTTCGGCTTGGCCCGTACGTGCATCCGCTCGCCCTGCGGCCCGAAGAGGCTGAGGAATTCCACCGGCCTCCCGCCCGCCGGACCGAACCAGTGCGGCAGCCGCGTGTCGAACTCGGCGGCCTCGCCCGGCTCCAGCACCAGGTCGTGCTCGGCCAGCAGCAGGCGCAGCCGCCCGGAGAGCACGTACAGCCACTCGTAGCCCTCGTGGGTCCGCTGCTCCGGCGTGTCGTGGGCGTCGGCCTCGATCACCAGCTTGTACGCCTGGAGCCCGCCGGGCCGCGCGGTCAGCGGGAGCATGGTGCGGCCGTTGCGCACGATCGGCTCGGCCCGGACCCGGGGGTCGCCGACGGGCGGCGCGCCCACGAGGTCGTCGAGCGGGACCTCGTGGGCGCGGGCGATCGGGAGGAGCAGTTCCAGACTCGGCCGACGGCCGCCGGACTCCAGCCGGGAGAGTGTGGAGACGGAGATTCCGGTGGCCGCGGACAGAGCGGAGAGCGTGACCCCGCGATCCTTGCGCAGACGGCGCAGCCGGGGGCCGACCCCGGTGAGGACGGCGTCGAGTTCCGGATCGCCCCGGTCGTGTTCCCTCACGTCTCCCCCATCTCTCTCCCCTGCTCTCCCCCTGCCCGATCGGCGGAGCATCCTGCTCGGTTCCGCGGAACGTCGTACGCGCTCAGTGCGCGAAGAGCTCGAAGGCGACGGCGGGGCGGCCGTCGAAGCGCTCGGCGGCGGCGTCGACCGCGTTCGTGAGGAAGGTCCGGCAGTACGCCTCCGGCTCCTGGTCGGTCAGCACCTCGATGTAGCTGCGGTGTTCCAGCAGCGAACGGACCGCGCGCTCGAACCCCGCCGCCGCGTCGACCGCGTGGGTGGGGCGGTCGCTGCCGGCCACGGCTGTCCAGCGCACCCCGTTCCACGGTTCGAGGCCCTGTTCGCGGAGTTCCGGGAAGATCCACCGGTTGCCCGCGTCGGCCACCGCGTCCAGGGTGGCGCGGCCCACCGCCCGGTGGTCGGGCGTGTTCCAGGCGCGCCCGCCGCCCCAGGTGTCGCGGTGGTTGAGGGTGATCACCAGTTCGGGCCGGTGACGGCGTACGGCGGCGGCGATGTCGCGGCGCAGAGCGGCGCCGTACTCGATCACCCCGTCCCGGTGGTCCAGGAACTCCACCGCGCGCACGCCCACGACGGCGGCGCTCGCCCGCTGCTCGCGCTCACGTACCGGTGCGCACTCCTCGGGCGGCAGGGTGTCGATTCCGGCCTCTCCCCGGCTGGCGAGGAGGTAGACGACCTCGCGGCCTCCGTCGGTCCACTCGGCCACGGCTGCCGCCGCACCGTATTCCAGATCGTCGGGGTGGGCGACCACGGCGAGGGCGCGGCTCCAGTCGGCGGGCATGGGTTCGAGTCGCTGCTGCGTCATGCCCGCAGGCTAAGGGCTGTCCAGGCGGTCAGGCGAGCGACAGGAACAGCTTCTCCAGGCGGGCCCGCATCCGGTCGCGGTCGGCGGGCTCGGCGGCGGCGTCCGCCAGGCAGTGCTGGAGCCCGGTGGCGATGATCGCGAAACCCGCCCGGTCCAGCGCCCGGGAGACGGCCGCCATCTGCGTGACGACGTCCTCGCAGTCGCGGCCCTCCTCGATCATGCGGATGACCGCGGCGAGCTGGCCCTGGGCGCGGCGGAGGCGGTTGAGGACCGCCTTGAGCTCGTCGGCCGTCATGTCGAGTTCCACCGAACCTCCTCCTGATACCCCGAGGGGTATTCTAGGGGGTCAGCCCGACGGGGGAAGGAGGCGACCGAGTCTCCGCCTCCCTCTCCGGCGACCGAAAGGACCTGCTCGTGACCACCCCCGCATCCCTCTCCCCCGCCCAGGCCGCAGCCCGTCTGGAGGAGTTCACCGTCATCGACGTGCGGGCCCCTGGCGAGTACGCGGGCGGCCATGTGCCCGGTGCGCTGAACATCCCGCTCGACAGGCTGCCCGACGCGCTCCCGGCGCTGAAGTCCGCCTCGGCGCGCGGGTCCCTGCTGGTGGTGTGCGCCTCCGGCGTGCGTTCGACGCGCGCCTGCGAGATCCTGGCGGGCGCCGACATCCAGGCCACGACGCTGACCGGCGGCACCTCGGCCTGGGAGGGCGACGGCCGCGGCCTGGACCGCCCCGAGGGCGCTCGCGCCGTCTGGCCGATGGAGCGTCAGGTGCGGCTCGCGGCCGGTTCGCTCGTGGTGGCCGGCCTGGTGGCGGGCATCCGCTTCCCGGCCGCGCGCCGGCTGTCGGCCGGCGTCGGCGCGGGGCTGGTGTTCTCCGCCGTGACGAACACCTGCGGCATGGCGGCCGTCCTCTCCAAGCTGCCGCACAACCGCGCGCCGCGCTCCGGCGCCGGACTCGACGCCACCCTGGAAGCCCTCCAGCGCTGAGCCGCGCCGGCCGGCCGGACACCGCCCGCCCGCCGCCCGGGATCAGATCTCGTCGCGCACCATGGCCAGCAGGCGGTCCAGGACCCGTGGCCCGCCGGCCCGCAGCCCGTCGTGCTCGAACTCGTTCGTCACCCAGGTGCGCAGCCCCCGTACGGCCGCCGCCGTCCGCAGCGAGTGCGCGGTGTCCACGTACATGTCGTCGTGGTAGACGGCGGCGGCGACGGGCACCTCGTTGGCGGCGAGCCGTTCGGGGTCGTAGAGCGCGGGCCAGTCGGTGCGCCGGGCGAGGAGTTCCGCCGTCTCGCGCAGCGGGCGCAGCGCCGGATCGACGTCGAAGTGCCAGGGGTGGACGGTCTCGCCGGTGAACAGCAGCGGCCCGTCGCCCGCCGTCGCCCGCTCCGGGTCGAACTGCGGGAACTCCGCGCGCACGCGCTCGGCCGCCCAGTCCGTCGCGCGCCCGCCCTGTCCGTAGATGGACTCGTGCAGCAGGGCGTAGAGCGGGTGCCCGGCGAAGGAGCAGGCCGCGCGCACGGCCTCCTGGAACGCGTCGGACAGCTCGGCGCCGTGCGGGGTGCGGACGAAGGCGTTCTCCAGCAGGTAGTGGAGCTGGTGGCTGCCGCTGCCGCCGCCGAGCATGATGCCCAGCGACTGGAACCCCTGAGGCGTCAGCCGGTGGCCGGCGCTCTCGGGGCGGTGCTCGGCGAGGTACGCGGCGATGTCCCGGGCGCGTTCGGCGTCCTGCGGGTAGCGCGCGTAGTGGGCGGCGACCTTGCGCTCGATGCGCGGATACGCGGCCCGGTAGACGTCGTCGGCGTGGGCGTCCAGCGAGGGCAGGCCGCCGGTGATCAGGACCGCCTTCAGCCCCTCGGGCGCGGCGGAGAGGTAGCGGACCGCGCAGAACCCGCCGAAGGACTGGCCCAGCACGGTCCAGGGAGCGCCGCCGGTCACCTGCGCCCGGATCAGCTCGCAGTCCCGCACGATGGAGTCGGAGCGGAAGTGGGCGAGGTAGTCGGCCTGTTCGCGCGGGCCGCCGCGCAGCGGGAGCGTCTGCCGGTTGGCCGGTGTGGAGAGTCCGGTTCCGCGCTGGTCGAGCAGGAGCACCCGGTACTCGCGCACCGCGCGGCCGAGCCACGCCTCCGCGCCGACGAACCTGCGGGCGCCGAAGCCGGGTCCGCCCTCCAGGTAGACCAGCCACGGCAGCTCCTGGCCGACGCGTCCGGCGGCCACCGCCTCGCGCCCGAAGACCTCGATCCGCTCACCGCCGGGGTCGGCGTGGTCGAGGGGGACGGTGAACCGCCGGTCGGTGAGGACGACGCCGGGCTGCCGGTAACTGCTCACAAGGTGCTCCTGAATCCGATGCTCCGGGCCAGTTCAGCACATGGCCGCCGCTCTCCCGCACCGGGGCAGTGCCCCGGACGGTCCCGGTGCGTGTGCGCGGCGGCCGGCTCCCTCCTAGCGTGCAGTCATGATCCGGTTCGAGCAGGTCGGCAAGGTCTACCCGGACGGCACGACCGCGGTCGACGGGCTCTCCTTCGAGGTCGCGGAGGGCGAGCTGGTGACGCTGGTCGGCCCGTCGGGGTGCGGCAAGACGACCACGATGATGATGGTGAACCGGCTGATCGAGCCCACGTCGGGCCGGATCCTGGTGGACGGCGAGGACATCGCCGCGGTCGACCCGGTGAAGCTGCGCCGCCGGATGGGCTATGTGATCCAGCAGGTCGGCCTCTTTCCGCACCGCACCGTCCTGGACAACACCGCGACCGTGCCGGCCCTGGTCGGCTGGAAGCGCGCACGGGCGCGGGAGCGGGCCGCCGAGCTGCTGGACCTGGTGGGCCTGGACCCGAAGACGTACGGGCCGCGCTATCCGGCGCAGTTGTCCGGGGGCCAGCGCCAGCGGGTCGGGGTGGCGCGGGCGCTCGCCGCCGATCCGCCGGTCCTGTTGATGGACGAGCCGTTCGGGGCGGTGGACCCGGTGGTGCGCGAACGGCTGCAGAACGAGTTCCTGGGGCTTCAGGAGCGGGTGCGCAAGACCGTGCTCATGGTCACGCACGACATCGAGGAGGCCGTGCGGATGGGCGACCGGATCGCGGTGTACGGCGAGGGGCGCATCGAGCAGTTCGACACGCCGGCCGCCGTGCTCGGCACTCCGGCGACCCCGTACGTGGCCCGGTTCGTCGGCTCCGACCGGGGGCTGAAGCGGCTGTCGGTCACCGCGGTCGAGCCCAAGGACCTGGAGGAGCCGCCGGTGGCCCGGCTGGAGGAGCCCGCCCGGGAGGCGGCGGCCCGGCTGAGGACGTCGGGGGCGCGCTGGGCGGTGGTGCTCAACGCCTCCGGCGAGTTGCACGGCTGGGTGTCGGCGGACGCGCTGCGGCGGGCCCGGGAGCGGGACGCGGTGGGTGCGCTGGCCCGCCGGATGGACGCGTGGGTGCCGGTGGGGGCGCCGCTGAAGCAGGCGTTCAGCGAGATGCTCCAGCACGACGCGGGGTGGGTGGCGGTGCTGGACGGGGCGCGGTTCCTCGGTGTGCTGACCCCGGCCAAACTGCACGAGGCGCTGCGCCGGTCGGTGGACGCCGACGCCCAGGGGGTGGGCCGGGAGGAGGTGGACTTCGACTCCGTCTCGGACGCGTGAGAGGGCCGGTCCCCTCAGGTCCTGGGGATGAGCTTCTTGGACTCCAGGTAGTCGCGGGCGACGTCCTCGGGGAGCCTGCGCCGGCTGTCGACCTGTTCGTTCATGTCGGCCAGGTCGGCCGTGGTCAGGACGGTGTTGAGCCGGTCGAGGGCGCGGCGCACCCCCGGGCCGCCGGCGCGGGAGCGGTTGACCACGGGGACCAGGTGGTCGGCGTTCTGGAGGCGCCGGTCGTCGGCGAGCAGGACGAGGCCGAAGTCGTCGAGGGTGGCGTCGGTCGTGGTGGTCAGGACCATCTGGTCCTGGCCGTTCTGCACGGCCTGCTTGGCCTGCGTGGTGCCGACCCCCTTGGGGTCCACCGCGACGATGTCGATGCCGTAGACCTTCCTCAGCCCGGGGGCGCAGTAGGGCCGCTGTACGCATTCGTCGCCCGCCGCGAGCCGTACGGGCAGCTTGGACGCGCCGAGGTCGCTGAGCGTCCTGAGGTGGTGTTCGCGCGCGTACGCCCGGGTGACGGCGAAGGCGTTCTGGTCGACGGCCCGGCCGGGGGCGAGCACGGTCAGGCCGCGCCGGGCCGCCGACGCGCGCAGCGCCTTCATGGTGGCGGCGAGGTCGGGCGATCCGACGGGGCGCGCGTCGGGGCCGTGGGCCTTGGTGTTCAGCCAGTCGGCGAAGGTCGCCGCGTACTCCGGCACGACGTCGATCTGGCCTTTCTCCAGGGCGGGTTCGTAGATCTCCCGGTTGGTCACGGAGATGATCTCGGTGGAGTATCCGGCGTGCTTCAGCAGCAGCGCGTACATCTGCGCCAGCAGGTCGCTCTCGGTGAACCCGGCCGATCCCACGGTGAGCCGTCTGCTGTCCCCGGGCGGAGCGGTGACCTCGCCCTGGTCCTCCAGCGAGGGCCCGGAGGTGCAGGCGGTGGCGACCAGCAGGATCGCGGCCAGGGCGCGGCGGACGCGGGCGGGGATCACGCGGCCTCCCGTCCCCGGTCGGGCGCGACGCGCCGCCCCGCCTCGAAGACGCACTCGACCAGGAGCGCGAGGACGGCGACCAGGAGCGCGCCGGCCACCACCTGCGGCGTGGAGGCGAGATTGAATCCGGCGGTGATGATCCGGCCGAGTCCGCCGCCGCCGGCCAGCGCGGCGAGGGTCGCGGTGGCCACCAGTTGGACGGCCGCGATGCGGACGCCGGTGAGGATCAGCGGGAGCGCGAGCGGCAGTTCGACGCCCGCCAGCACCTGACGTCCCGTCATGCCCATGCCCCGGGCGGCGCGCACGACGTCGCGGTCGACCTCGCGCATCCCGACGTAGGCGTTGGTGAGCAGCGGCGGCACGGCGAACAGGACCAGCGCGATGACCGTCGACCACTGCCCGTACGTGCCGATCGGGGTGAGCAGCAGCAGGACGAGCACGGCGAAGGTGGGCACGGCCCGGCCGATGTTGGAGACGTTGACGGCGAGCGCGCCTCCCCTGCCGAGGTGGCCCAGGACGAGCGCCACGGGCAGGGCGATCAGGCAGCTGATGAGCAGGCAGACGACGGTGAGGTAGAGGTGCTCGCCGAGCCGGGTCCAGACACCGTCGGGGCCGGACCAGTGGGAGGCCGTGGTGAGCCAGGACCACGTCGCGGAGAGCGTGTTCACGTCCGCCTCCGGGTCCAGGGGGTGAGCAGCCGCTGCGCGCCCAGGAGCAGCAGGTCGGCGACGACGGCGATGACGACGCAGAGCACGGAGGCCGTCAGCACCTGTGCCTTGAAGTAGGTGTTCATGCCGGAGTAGATGAGGTTGCCGAGTCCTCCGAAGCCGACGATCGCGCCGACCGTGACCAGGGAGACCGCGGAGACGGTCGCGATGCGCAGGCCCGCCATGGCCGCGGGCAGGGCGAGCGGCAGCTCCACGGCGAGCAGCAGGCGCACGGGGCCGTACCCCATGCCGCGCGCGGCCTGCCGGGTCTCCTCGGGGACGGCCCGGAGGCCGGCGAGGATGTTGCGCACGAGCAGGGTCAGCGAGTAGAGCACGAGTCCGGCGACGACGAGGGCGGCGGAGAGTCCGTACAGCGGCAGCAGCAGCGAGAACATCGCCAGCGAGGGGATCGTGTAGAGGACGGTCGTCAGTCCGAGCACGGGCCCGGCCGCCCAGCGCCACCTGCGGGCCGCGAGGGCCAGCGGGACGGCGAGTACCAGGGCGATCAGCACGGAGACGGCGGTCAGCTGGAGGTGTTGCAGGGCGGCGTCCCAGAGGATCTCCCGACGGCTCGAGAGGTACGCGCCGCAGATCCACTCGTTGCGCGCGAGGCAGTCGTCCGGAGGAGCCGTCACCCGTCCATTGGAGCCCGGCCGGCGGGCCGCCGCCCGTCGTGATCGCCTGTTCGGGCGCCGGCGGCCGATGAGGGCCGGCCCGGGGGCGGCGGGCGCTCGCCCGACGGTGGATGGCGCTGCCATCCGGTGTGGCGATCGGCGGCACGGAACGGGTCGGAAAAAGTGACGACCGTACCGCGGGGTGGGCGTCGGCGCACCCGCGGCCCCTCCCCGCGCCACCCCTCCACAGCCCTTTTCCCGCTTGGGCGACGGGGGCCGCAGGCACGTCGGCGAGCCCTTCGCGGACCGGCGGGAGGAGCCTGCCGTTCAGGCGGTCCCCAGGTGGTCGTATGAGCGAGTCACGCGCACGATTTCGCCATATATCTGCCAAAGTGCACTTCGGCTTTACTCACCGGATTGAGCGAAGAGAGCCGTACGTGCTGCACATGCGTCCTGCTGAAGAAAGACAATTGACGGTCCTTCATCTGGTTCAGCCCGTGGACGGCGGAGTGGCCCGGGTCGTCACCGATCTCGTCAGGGCCCAGGCCGGGGCGGGTATGCGACCCGTGGTGGCCTGCCCGCCGGGAAGCCCGCTGGCCCGTGAGGCCGCCGCCGCTGGCGCGCAGGTCCGCGGCTGGTCCGCCACCCGCGCCCCCGGCCCCCGGCTGGCGGGCGAGGTGGCCGCCGCGCGCCGGATCGTCCGCTCCTGCCGGCCGCACGTGGTGCACGCGCACAGCGCCAAGGCCGGGCTCGCCGGCCGCATCGCCGTACGGGGCCGGGTGCCGACGGTCTTCCAGCCGCACGCCTGGTCGTTCGAGGCCGTGCAGGGCCGTACCGCCGAACTGGCCCTGGGCTGGGAGAGGTTCGGGGCCCGGTGGGCCGACCACATCCTGTGCGTCAGCGAGTCGGAGCGGCGCACCGGCCAGGAGGCGGGCATCGCCGCCCGCTGGTCGGTGATCCACAACGGCATCGACCTCGCCCGCTTCCGCCCCGGCGGCGACGCCGAGCGCACCGCCGCCCGGGCCGCGCTGCCCCCGCTCGCCCGGACACCCCCCGGATCCCCGCTCGTGGTCTGCGTCGCCCGGCTGACCCGGCAGAAGGGGCAGGACGTCCTGCTGCGGGCCTGGCGGCGGATGCGCGTGCCGGGTGCGCGGCTGGTCCTGGTGGGCGACGGTCCCGAGGAGGCCGCACTGCGCCGGGCGGCCCCGGCCGACGTGGTGTTCACCGGGGCGTGCGAGGACGTGGTGCCCTGGATCCACGCGGCGGACGTCCTCGTTCTGCCCTCCCGCTGGGAGGGGATGGCGCTGGCCCCGCTGGAGGCCATGGCCTGCGGCCGGGCCGTCGTGATGAGCGACGTCGGCGGGGCCCGGGAGAGTCTGCCGCCCGGCCAGGGCCGCTGTCTCGTCCCGCCCGAGGACCCGGCGGCCCTGGCCCGCGCGCTCACCGCCCTGCTCACCGACGCCGGCCTGCGCGACGAGGTGTCCCGCCGGGTCCTGCGCCACACCCGGACGACATTCGACGTACGGCGGACCGCGGGGGCGGTCTCCGGCCTCTATCAGGAACTTGTCGGCATGTCCGGCCCCACGACGAGGAAGCGCACCGAGCGATGACCATGGAGAGTGCACCGGTTCCCGGCGCCGGTCCGGCGACGGCCGTACAGGCCCACACCGTTCATCCGCCGCGGAGCGGCGGCGGAGCCGCGCGCGCCCCGCGCGCCTCGCGCGGACGCGCCCGCTGGGGTCCGGCAGCACAGCTCCTGGCGGCCGACGCGGCGGCGACCGCCCTCGTGTTCGCCCTCCTCGCCCCCGCCTCCCTGCCGTGGACCGTGCTCGCGGCGCAGGCCGCCGTCCTCCTTCCGCTCCACGCCTACCGGGGTCTGTACCGGCTGAGCCTGTCGCCGTCGGCACTGTCCGAACTGCCCGCGCTCCTCGGCCTCTCGCTCCTCCAGTGGTACGCGACGATGCAGGCGCTGGGCGTCCTGGCCCCGCACCACGCCATCGGCTGGACCGTCCTGGCCTACGCGGCGGCGGCGCAGAGCGCGCTCTGCGCGGCGGGGCGCGCGGCGGTGTACCGGTCGCGGCAGCGGGCGGGCGTCCGCCGGCCGGCGTCGACGCTGGTCGTGGGGCAGGGTCCGGTCGCCCGCCAGGTGACGGCCGCGCTGCACGACCATCCGGAGTACGGGCTGCGTCCGGTCGGCCTGGTGGACCCGGCGGGCGACCACAGCGCTCCCGCGCGTTCCGGCGCGGCCCCGCTGCCGGTGCTGGCGGGCCCGCGCGAGGCGAGCCGGGCCGTGGTGCAGAACAGCGTGCGGCACGCGGTGTTCACCGCTCCGGTCGACTCCACGCCCGACGGCGCGGCCCTCTTCGCGCTGCTCGACGGGCATGGCTGCCGGATGTGGCTGGTGACCGGCCCCGGTGCGGGCGCGGTCCCCGCGCGCTCCGCCGGAAGCCGCCCCGACCACCTGTGGGGCTTCACCGCGCACCCGCTGCACGACCGGACGCGCCGGCCGGTGGGCCACGCGGCCAAGCGGGCCATGGACACCCTGCTGGCCGGGCTGGGGCTGGTCGTCGCGGCGCCGGTGATGGGCGCGTGCGCGCTGGCGGTGCGGCTCTCCGACGGGCCGGGCGTGATCTTCCGGCAGGAGCGGGTCGGCCGGTACGGACGCCCCTTCGTCCTGCTCAAGTTCCGTACGCTGCGGCCCGCCGACGCGCAGGAGTCGGCGACCCGGTGGAACGTCGCGTCCGACGGGCGCGTGAGCCGCGTCGGCAGACTGCTGCGCCGCACCTCGCTCGACGAGCTGCCGCAGTTGTGGAACGTGCTGCGCGGCGATATGAGCCTGGTCGGCCCGCGCCCCGAACGACCCTTCTTCGTCGCGCAGTTCAGCCGAGCCCACCCCGGTTACCAGGACCGCCACCGGATGCCCGTGGGCCTGACGGGACTGGCCCAGGTGAACGGGTTGCGCGGCGACACCTCGATCGAGGAGCGGGCCCGGTTCGACAACCGCTACATCGACACCTGGTCGCTGTGGCAGGACGCGTGCGTGCTGGCGCGGACGGCGGGCTCGCTGTTCCGGCTGGGGGGCAGCTGACGATGGCCGCCACCCTGACCGCTCCGGCGCCCGCCGCCCCGGCCGCCGCCTCCCGCGCCCGCCGCGACCGGTGGCGGGGCCGGTGGGCCGAGAGGTGGCCGCTGCTGCCGCTGCTCGCGATCGTGGCGCTGCCCGCCCTGCCGTCTCCGGCGGCGGGAACGGGAGGAGGCCCGGAGATCGGGCCCGCGGACCTGGCCTCGGCGGTGGCGGTGCTGGTGTGCGCGGGACGGCTGCTGTACCTGCGCCGCCGCCCGCTCACCGCGGTCGCCGCCCTGGTGCTGGGCCTGCCGGCCGCGGGCTTCGCCGTCGCCGCCGTCACCGCGGCCGACCCGGTCGCCGCCCTGCCCGGCCTGGTCCGCTACCTCCAGGTCTTCGTCCTGGTCCCGGCGGCCGTCTGCCTGCTGCTCAAGGACGCCCGGGACTTCCGGATCGTCGCCGGAGCCCTGGTGGTGCTGGCCGCCGTCCAGGGCGTCGTCGGCGTCCACCAGTACGCCACCGGGACCGGCGCCTCGTACATGGGCGAGGAGGTCCGGGCTGTCGGCACCTTCGGGCCCAGCGACATCATGGGCATGGCCACGGTGGTCGCCTACGGGCTGCTCGCCGCGGCGGCCTGCGCGCTGCGCGCCCCGCGCGACGCCCCGGTCTGGCTGCGGCCGTGCGCCGCCGCCGTCGCGGCGGCGCTGGCGGTGCCGCTCGCGCTCTCCTTCAGCCGGGGCGTGTGGATCGCCACGGCCGCCGCCCTCCTCGTCGTGCTGGCCCTGACCGGCCGGCGGCAGGCGCTGACGACGCTGGCCGTGCTCGGCGCGACCGGTGTGGTGCTGGTGGGCGGGTTCGGCATCGGCTCCGACATGATCGCGGAGCGGGCCGCCAGCGTGACACAGGTGGCACGGGCCCCGGACCGGTCGGTGAGCGACCGCTACGCGATGTGGAGCGCGGCCGGCGCGATGTGGCGCGAGCGGCCCGCGGCCGGAGTCGGCCTCAAGGGCTTTTCCGCGCACCGCGACTCCCACGCCTCGATCGGTCTCTCCTCGGGCAGCGACACCGCGGGGGCGGGCCAGGCGTTCCGCCGGCAGCCGCTCCTGTCCCCGCACAACATGTACCTGCTGGTCCTCAGCGAGCAGGGCCTCATCGGTCTCACCGCGGTCGTCGGGAGCTGGGCGGCGATCCTCACCGGGGCCGTGCGCCGCCTGGTGCTGGCCCGCGCGCGCGATCATGCCGCCGTCGACTGCGGCCTGGCGGCGGTCGCCCTGATGGCCTGGCAGACGGTCGACTTCCTGTACGCGGACATCGGCGGGCCGACGTCCGTCCTCACCGGCGTCGTGCTGGGGCTCGCCGCCTGGTGGGCGCTGGCCGAGCCGGAGAAGGCCGCGGTCGCGGCATGAGCGACACCGGTACGGGGACGCGGGCGGAGCGCCGTACGGCGGACGGGTCCGCGCCGCCCCGTCGCCCGGCCCCCGGACCGCCGCCGCTCCCGGTGCGGCCCCCCGCTGCCGCTCCCGTGCCCAAGGCGGCCCGGGGCACGGCTGCCGAGACGCCCCGGCTCGGTGCGTTCCTGGCCCGGGCGGCGGCGGCCACGGCGGCGCTGACCGTGGTGGGCGCGGTCCTCGGTCTCGTACGGGACCAGGCCATCGCGCGGTTCTTCGGGGCGAGCGGAGCGAGCGACGCGTTCCTGATCGCCTGGACCGTGCCGGAGATGGCGGCCACGCTGCTCATCGAGGACGGGATGGCCCTGCTCCTCGTCCCCGCGTTCAGCCTCGCCCTGTCCCGGCGGACGGCGGACGCCGGCGGTGCGGCGGCGGGAGCCGACCCCGTACGTGACCTGGTGGCGGCCACCCTTCCCCGGCTGTTCCTCGCTCTGGCGGCGGGCTCGGCGCTGCTGATCGCGGGCGCCGGGTGGGTCGTCGGCGTGCTGGCCCCCGGACTGGCGGATCCCCGCCTCGCCGTCGACTGCACCCGGCTCACCGCCGTCACGGTGCTGACGTTCGGCGTCACCGGCTACTTCAGCGCCGCGCTGCGGGCGCACGGACGCTTCCTGCCGCCCGCCGGCGTCTACGCCGCGTACAACCTCGGCATCATCGGCATGACGCTGGCGCTGCACGCGGTGTGGGGCGTGCGGGCGGCGGCGGCGGGCGTCGCCGCCGGCAGCGCCCTGATGATCCTGATCCAGCTCCCGGCCTTCCTGCGGCTGGCGCCGCCCGGCCGCCCCCGCCTGCCGCGGCGGAGGCGCGGAGCGGCGCGTTCGGCTCCGCTGCTCGGGTTCGCGGTGCTCGCACCGGTCGTGCTGTTCGTGCTGAGCCGTCAGTCGCAGGTGCTGGTCGAGCGGTTCCTGGCGTCCACGCTGCCCGCCGGCGCGATCTCGCATCTGAACTACGCGCAGAAGGTCGCGCAGATGCCGATGGTGCTGTCCCTGATGATCTGCACGGTGACCTTCCCGGTCGTGGCGCAGGCCGTGGCCGACGGGAACCGGCAGAAGGCGCGGCTGCGGGTCGAGCGGGATCTCGCGCTGGCGGGGCTGGTGGTGCTGCTGGGCACGGCGGTGGTCCTCGGCTACGCGCCGCAGATCATCGAGGTGCTCTTCCAGCGCGGCGCGTTCGACGCGTCGGACACCGGGGCGACGGCCCAGGTGATGCGGGTCTACGCGCTGGGGCTGCTCGGCCACTGCCTCGTCGGCGCCCTGAGCCGGCCGTTCTTCGCCTCGGGCCGGCCCACCTGGTTCCCGGCGTTCGCGATGGGCACCGGCCTGCTGGTGACCATCGGGGCCGGGTACGCGCTGACCTACCGGTTCGGGGTCGACGGCATCGCCGCGGCCAACGCGCTCGGGATCAGCTCGGCGGCGCTCCTGCTGCTGATGGGGCTCGGCACCCGGGTGGTCCCCATCCGCGCCCGGGACGTCGTGCTCGGCCTGGGGCGGCTGTCGGGCGCGGCGCTGGCGGCCGGTGCGGCGGGCTGGGCCGCGGCTCCGCTGGTGTCCGATCCGGTGCTGAGCCTGGCCGCCGGGTGCGCCCTCGTCCCCGCGGTGTTCTTCCTGACCGGGCTCGCGCTGCGCTCGCCCGACCTCGCATCCCTGCTGGCACTCATCCGACGGAGGTTCCTCGATGGCCGCTGATCCCTCGGCACCCGGCTCCGGCACTGCCCCGCCCCGGCCGCGCCCGCACACCCGCAGACGCCCGTGGATCCTCACCTACCACTCGGTCGCCGATCCCCGGGACGACCCGTACGGGATCACCGTCTCCGCCGAACGGCTCGGTCAGCAGTTGTCGTGGCTGCGCAGCCGGAAGCTCACCGGTGTCGGCGTGGCGGAGCTGCTGCGGGCGGAGGCGGCGGGGCGGCGCGGTCTGGTCGGGCTGACGTTCGACGACGGGTACGCGGACTTCCTCGGGGAGGCCCTGCCGGTCCTGCGCGAGCACGGCTGCACGGCGACGGTCTTCGTCCTGCCGGGCCGCCCGGGAGGCGTGAACGACTGGGACCCGCTCGGCCCGCGCAAGCCGCTGCTCACCGAGGAGGAGATCCGGCGGGTCGCCGGGGCGGGCATGGAGGTCGGTTCGCACGGGCTGCTGCACCGCCGCCTGACGGCTCTGTCGGACGAGGAGCTGCGGCACGAGGTGCGGTACAGCCGGGAGTTGATCGGGGAGCTCACCGGCACACCGCCGGAGGGCTTCTGCTACCCGTACGGCACGCTGGACCGGCGGGTCCTCGCGGCCGTCCGCGCGGCCGGGTACGGCTACGGCTGCGCGCTGGAGCCCGGCCCGCCGGCCGGCCGGTACGCGCTGCCGCGTACGCACGTCAGCCAGGCGGACCGCGGGGTGCGGCTGTGGGCGAAGGACCTGCGGCACGGGCTGCGGTACGGACGGGTCGTAGGCGCGGGATCGCGGGCCGTCTCCCCATCGGGTGCGGGCGGTGCGCGGTGAGGGCGCTCCACGTCATCACCGGGCTCGGGGTCGGCGGCGCGGAGCAGCAGTTGCGGCTGCTGCTGCGTCATATGCCGGTGCCGTGCGACGTCGTCACGCTGACCAATCCGGGGGCGGTGGCGGCGGGGCTGCGGGCGGACGGAGTCCGCGTCGTCCACCTGGGCATGGGCGGCAACCGCGACCTCTCGGCCGTGGGGAGGCTGGTCCGGCTGATCCGCGACGGCCGCTACGACCTGGTGCACACGCACCTCTACCGGGCCTGCGTGTACGGCAGGATCGCGGCCCGGCTCGCCGGGGTCCGCGCGACGGTGGCGACCGAGCACTCCCTGGGCCGCGACGAGATCGAGGGCCGTCCGCTCACCCGGGGCGTCCGGGCCCTCTACCTCGGCACCGAACGGCTCGGCTCGGCCACCGTGGCCGTCTCCCCCACCGTCGCGGGCCGGCTGCGGGACTGGGGGGTGCCGGCCGACCGGATCCGGCTGGTGCCGAACGGCATCGACGCGGACCGGTTCCGGTTCGAGCCGGAGCGGCGCGCGGCCGTCCGTGCGGCCCTGGGGCTTCCCGACGGCGTCTTCGTGGTCGGCGGAGTGGGCCGGCTGGTGCCCGGCAAACGGTTCGACGTCCTCGTCCGCGCGGTCGCCGCGCTGCCCGGCGCACGGTTGCTGCTGGCGGGCGACGGGCCGGAGGCCGGGCGGCTGCGGGCGCTGGCCGGGCGGCTGGGCGCGGCGAACCGGATCCGCTTCCTCGGCGAGTGCGGCGACGGGCGCGGCCCGGTGCCCGGGGTGCCGGAACTCCTCAGCGCCGTGGACGCGTTCGTCTCGGTGTCGCGCGAGGAGTCCTTCGGACTGGCCGCCGTCGAGGCGCTCGCCGCGGGGCTGCCCGTCCTGCACGGCGCCTGCCCGGCGATCGACGACCTGCCGACCGCCCACGCCCCGGGCGCGACCCGGATCACCGGGTGTCCGGACGAGCTGACGGCGCTGCTGCGCCGGCGGATACACGCCCCCTCCTGCGACCGGCTGCCGCCGCCCCGCGCCGTCGGCCACTACGACATCCGGCGCAGCAGCACGCGCCTGATGGACGTGTACGCGTACGCCCTCGACACCGTCCCACCGAACCGGAGAGCCCTGCCATGACCGATTCTCCCGAGCAACGGCGACACGTCCTTCGACGCCGTCCGCGCACCGCTGTCCCCCGGCCGCCCCGGTGGTGGCCCCTGCCCGCCCTGGTGCTGCTCGGCGCCGCGTCCGGACTGTCGTACGGCCTGCTGACGGCGCCGCGGTACGAGGCCACCAGCTACGCGATGGCGGTCGCCCAGGAGGAGACGGACCCGTCGGCGGCCCTGGGCTACGCGCAGTCCTTCGGGCGTCTGGTGACCAGCGACGCGACCCTCTCCTACGCCCAGGGCGCGGCGGGTGAGCCGGTGCGCGAACTGCGCTCCCGGGTGCGGTCGGAGACGTCTCCCGACTCGCCCATGATCGCGGTCACCGGCACGTCGACCCAGCCGCGCCGGGCGGCCGACATCGCCAACGCGGTCATCGAGGCCGTCGTCGTCAGCAGCGAACACGTCTCCGAGGACACCGGCGTGAAGCTGATCGAGTTCACCCACGCGATGACACCGGATCAGCCGGTCTCGCCGTCGGCGCCGCTCGGCACCGCCGTGGGCGCGGCGGCGGGCGGTCTGCTGGGCGGACTCGTCCTGCTCGTACGGCCCCGGCGCGCGGGCTGGAGCGTCTCGGCCCAGGTCCCCGGGCCGACGGCCTCCGGCGGCCAGGGCGTCCCCGCGGGCGACCGGGAACTCGCTCGATGAGGGCGCGCCGGGCGGGACGCCTGTCCGTGACGCTGTGCCGGGACTTCCGGGAGTTCGGCGCGCTGGCCGGGGAGTGGGACGCGCTGCACCGCCGGTGCGCGACCGCCACGCCGTTCCAGAGCCATGCCTGGCTCCACTCGTGGTGGATCTCCTACGGCCAGGAGGGCCGCCTGCGGGTGCTGCTGGTACGGCGGTCGGGACGGCTGATCGGCGCGGCGCCGCTGATGCTGGCGCACCGGCCGATGCCGCTGCTCGTTCCGATGGGCGGGGCGATCAGCGACTTCTTCGACATCCTGTTGGACGAGGAGGAGGCCGGGTACGCCGTCGGGGCCCTGGGTCGCGGACTGGAGCGGGCGGCCCGGCACGCGGTCGTCGACCTGCGCGAGGTCCGGCCCGACGCGTCGGCCCAGTTGCTGTTCGGCCGGTGGGCGGGCGGCCGGAGCAGGCTCACGGACTCGACGTGCATGGAGCTGCCAGCACGGCCCCTGGGGGATCTGGCGAGCCCGCTGACGGGTGCGCGGGGCCAGCGGCTGCGGGCGAAACTGCGCAGGGTCGACGCGCTGGGCGTCGAGACGCGCCGGATCCCGCCGAGCGAGGTTCCGGCGGCGATCGGAACGCTGCTGCGCCTGCACGAACTTCAGTGGCGCGACCGGGGGGTGAACCCCGAGCACCTCAGGACGCGGTTCTCGGACCACCTGATCCGGTCCGTCGGGAGGATGGCGGGGGACGGCACGGCGGCCATGACCGAGTTCCGGCTGGACGGCACGGTGGTGGTGGCCAACCTCACGCTCCAGTCGGGGCGTCTGGCGGGCGGCTATCTGTACGGCGCGGACCCGGGGCTGCGGGAGCGGAAGGTCGATGTGTCGACCCTGCTGCTGCGGGAGGTGGCCCAGCAGGCGTCGGACGCCGGCCATGAGGTGCTGAGCCTGCTGCGCGGCGCGGAGCAGTACAAGGACCACTGGCGGCCGGTGCGGGTGGTCAATCAGCGGCTGCTGCTGGCCCGGCCGGGGCTGGAGCCGCTGCTGCGGCTGCGCGAGTCGCAGGTGGCGGTCCGCGAGCGGGCGGCCGGGACGGTGAAGTCACGGTTCCCCGCCGCCCGGGACTGGCGCGACCGGCTCGCCGGGCTTCCGGTCCTCGGCCGCTGAGGAAGGCGGCGTACGGCGGCGACGAGAACGGCCGGTCTCCTCCCGCGCGGAGGAGACCGGCCGTTCTCGTCGCCGCCGGGTCAGGCGTAGCGGTAGAGCTTGCCGTGGCCGGTCAGCTTCGCGGGCGTCACGTTCCAGGGCGGCATGGGGTCGTGGAGGCCGAAGACGGTCTTCCGGCCGGGTCCGGGCTCGGCCGGTGCGCGGCCCGGCAGATAGGCGGAGCGCGGGTGCGCCTTCTGCCAGCGGTCCCAGAGCAGGTCCATGAAGGAGTGGTGCAGCCAGAACACCGGATCCTCCGGCGAGGCCGCTCCGGCCATCGGGCCGCCGACCCACTGGTGGACCCGGTTGTGGTTGGCCACCCCGCGCACCTGGTGGATCCCCCATCCCTCGACGCGGTTGCGGAAGCCCTTGACGCTGGTGCTGTTCCACGGCTCCGTGTCGTAGACCGGGTCCTTCAGGGCGCGCGCCACGTCCTCCTTCGTGGGCAGGGCCACCGGGTCCTCGGGCCGGCCGAAGTTGCGCGTGAGGTAGTTCTCGTCGGTGACTCCGACCCCCACCTTCCAGTTGCCCGCGCGGTAGGCGAACGGCCCGGTGGTGACCTCCCGGTCGCCGGCCCTGCCGTTGCCGCCGAGGAAGTCCTCCGCCCACAGGGAGGCGGCGGGCGTGTTGTCCCGGGTCCAGTCCCAGTACGGGACGCTGACCTTCGGATCCACGGCTTGCAGGGCTTTCTCGAACTCCAGCAGGTATCGGCGGTGCCAGGGGAAGAACGAGGGCGTCATATGGGCGGGACGCGGCTGGCCCTCGGTGTCCATCACGTAGAACTCGCGGTGCATGACGACGAAGTCGTCGTAGCGGCCGGAGCGCTTGAGCCTGAGGATCGCGTCGACGAGCCGGCGCTTCTCGGTGCGCGTGAGATCGCGCTGGTTCCTGCGGGTGTGCACGGGTGCGGTCCTTCCTGGTTTCACATGGAGTGCGACGGGGCCCTGAGGCGGGCGGAGCCGAGCTCGTCGACGGCCGCGCGCGCCGTCTCCAGGAGCGTCGGGTACGACTCGTAGTGCCTCACCTCGCTCAGATAGGTGCCGTCCGCCCGTCTCATGACGTGCAGCGGCCTGCCGTCGATGAGGACTTCCGTGACCTGTCCGGACGGGAGGCCGCGGCCGGCCGGCACGACGTCGGTGGCCGTGCCCCGGATCTCGCGGCCCCGGTACGTCTCGGCGAACCGCTCCGTCGCCCGGCCGCGGTCCGGCCGGTCCGCGGCCGGTCCCGGCGCGGAACGGGTGGCGCTGCCCGCCTCCCGGTCGAGGACCGGCAGGAGGACCGCGGCGGCGCCGGCGACCGCGGCGGCGGTGAAGGCGGTGCGGAGGGCGACGCGGCGGGACGTCCCGCTCGTCGCGGGGGGTGCGTCGGCCCGGTCCGTCGCGGGGGTCGGGGAACCGGCGGAATTCGGAGCGGTCGGGGAGTTGGTGGGGGGCGCAGGGGGCATGGGGGGCTGCCTGCCTCTCGTCGACTGGTTTGCGGGTGGCGGCCGTTGACGGCGATGTCGTCAACGAGGCGAGCGGGGAACAGTTCTCCGCGTGCGGCGTTCGGCCCTCCCGCTTCGGGCAAACGCGTGACATGCGCGGCCATCCGCCCGGGTCGGCCGCGTCGGGAGGCGCGGTGCGCGCCCCGGACCGGAACATGGCTGAGGGCCGGAGCCCGGCCGTCGAACCCGTGGAGGTGTCGATCATGACCGTTGCGCACCGGACGTCCGGGAACCGCGTACGCCACGCGGCGGACGTCGATCTCGCCGACCCGGACTTCTGGCGGCTGCCGCGCCCCGACCGCCTCAGGGCGTTCGCCCGGCTGCGGGAGCTGGACGAACCCGTCCTGTTCACCCCGGGACCGGGCGCCGCCCGCACGTCGGGCAAACCCTTCTACGCCCTGGTGCGCCACGCGGACGTGCGGACGGCGAGCCGCACACCGCAGGTGTTCGCCAGTGCCCCGGGGGTCACGACGCCGGAGCCCGCCCGCTGGGCCAGGGCGCTGTTCGGGGACTCGATGGTGAGCATGGACGGCGTCGAGCACGCGGCGCTGCGCCGGATCGTCTCCCGGCGCTTCACGCCTCGGCTGCTGGCGGCGGCCGAGGAGAACATCGGCCGGCTCGCCGGCAGGCTGGTCGACGAGATGGTCCAGGCCCGTTCCGGCGACTTCATGCCGTCGGCCGCCTCGCGGCTGCCGCTGGAGGTGATCTGCGACCTGATGGGCATCCCCGGCGCGTACCGGGCGCGGATCGCCGCGCAGATCGACCACGCCTCGGAGCACGTCGGCGTGGCGCGGCGCGGCCGGGCGAGAATCCGGATTCCGGGGCGCGGGCTCGCCTCCCTGGCCCGGATGCGGCTCCTCATGGCGCGACTGGCGCACGAGCGCCGCCGCCGTCCGCAGGACGATCTCGTCTCGGCCCTGGTGTGCGCGGACGTCGACGGCGAGGCGCTCTCCGCGCGCCGGCTCGGCGCGTTCTTCTCGCTGCTGCTGGTGGCCGGCGTGGAGACCACGCGCAACGCCCTCGCCCACGGGCTGTCGCTGCTCCATCGGCATCCGGAGCAACAGGCGCTGCTGCGCTCCGACTTCGACCGGCACATCGGCGGCGCGGTCGACGAGATCGTCCGCCATTCGACGCCGATCATCCAGTTCCGCAGGACCGTCGTGGCGGAATTCCGGCTGGGCGGTCGCACGTTCCGGCCCGGCGAGAGGGTCGCGCTCGTCTACGCGTCGGCCAACCGCGACGAGGCGGTCTTCACGCGCCCGGATATCTTCGACATCACCCGGTCGCCGAATCCGCACCTGGGGTACGGGGGCGGCGGCCCCCACCACTGCCTCGGCGCCCACCTGGCCCGCCTGGAGATGACAGCCCTCTTCCGGGAGATCCTCACGCGCGGGCGCGTCGTCCCCCGTCCGGGAGATCCGCGGCTCATCGATGCGAACTTCGACAACCGCGTCGGTTCGCTGCCGCTCACGTTCGGCCCCGCGTTCACCTGAACGGCACGCCCGCAACGCCGCACACGAGTGATGGCCCACCGCGTTCGAGGGCGGTACACGATGATGAACCCCTCTCCCCACCGGGCCGAAACCGCCGGAAATCGCCACCGCAGCCAGGAGGAGCCATGCCGGCCAAGCGCCGACTCATCAGCACGTGCGTCGCGGCGGTCGCTCTGAGCCTCCTGGCGGGCGGCGGCATCGCGGGCCAACCGCCTCCGGGCGCCGACGCCGTCGACAGCGCCGCGCCCGGCCCGCCGGCCGTCCCGGGCGCCACCGCCCACGGCGCCTACCTCGACTACGGACCCGCCGGAGTGAGCAGGATGGCGGAACTGTCGCGGTGGCTGGGCGGTGCGGACCTGCGCGTGGGGCACACCTACCTCCCGGGCGACCTGTGGGTCAACATCGAGGGCGCCCCCGGTTTCCTGACGTCCTGGGCGGACTGGCGCGCCGAGGACGAGGACCGGCTGTTCGTCCTGAACGTACCGATGCTGGAGCGCAACGAGGAGCGCGTCCCGGACGCGGAGGTCCGCTCCCTGCTGCGGTCGGGCGCGGCAGGCGACTTCGACCGGCACTTCACCAGGCTGGCCGAGCGGCTGGTGTCGCTCGGCGTGCCCGACACGGTCGTCGTGCTCGGCTGGGAGATGAACGGGACCACCTACACCCACCGCTGCGGCCCCGATCCCGCGGCCTGGAAGGCGTACTGGCAGCGGATCGTCACGGCGATGCGGGACGTGCCGGGCCAGCGGTTCCGCTTCGACTTCACGCCGAGCCGGGGACGGGACGCGGTGCCCTGGACGGAGTGCTATCCCGGTGACGACGTCGTCGACATCATCGGCATGGACTCCTACGACCAGCCTCCGGGCGAGTCGTTCGACGACCAGATCCACGACCCGTACGGGCTCCAGAAGCACGTCGACTTCGCGGCGGCCCACGGGAAGCCGATCTCGTTCCCGGAATGGGGCCTCTTCCGCAACGGCGACAACCCCGTGTACATGCGGCGGATGCTCGAATGGATCGACCGGCACGATCCGCTGTACCAGACGATCACGGACTACTGTCCGCACGGCGTCTGGCAGTGCAAGCGCAATCCGCGGTCCTCGCGGGTCTACCGGACCATGCTCACGGAGATGGCCGCGCCCGCCCGGCCCGCTACCGGCACTCCGAGCCCCGCGCCCACCCCGCCTCCCGCGCCGACGGCCCCCGCGCCCGGCCCGTCCGGGACGCCGGGCGCCTCGGAGCCCTCCCCGCGGCCCTCGCCCCCGGTGCGGCCCGCGCCCTCCTCGGCTCCTCCCGCACCGGCGACGCCTCCGCGCAGGTGGTGCGTGACGGTTCCGTTCGCAGACCTGCTCGGGCGGTGGCTCAGGGAACGCAGGATCTGCTTCCGCTACTGATCCGGCGGACGAAAGCGGCTCCGGCTCCCGCTTCGGGAGCCGGAGCCGTCCTCCCACACGGGTCCAGCGCGGGGCAGGGGGACGAGCGACCGCTCGTCTCTCCTCCCAACGGGGGCACGAACCGCTCCGTCACGCCGCCGAACGGGGGAACGGCCCCGTCCCCGCCCCGTCCGGAGTACGCACCGGTGCGCACCGCCCGGCGAGGAGCGACCATGGAAACCTAGAGATGGTGGTGAGATGCATGGCATCCGCCGATGAGGGCCCCCCGGCGGGGCCCGGCCCGGTGTCCTCCGTGGACGCCTGGGGGACGGCGCAGGTGGCCGACGACGCCGCGGCGGTCATCGCCGGGGACGGCACGGTCATGGGCTGGACCCGCGGGGCGGAGGCGCTGCTCGGATACCCGGCCGCCGAGGTCGTCGGCCGGTCCTCCGCGCTGCTCCTGGGCGGGCCGCCGGACCTCCGTCGTACGGCGGCGGTGGCGGACCACTGCCGCGGCGGGGCCGGCTGGAGCGGGCAGGTCGCGCTGCGCGCGCGGGACGGCCGGCCGGTCGATGCCGACCTGCGGGTGTCCGGCTCGTTCCTGGTCGCCGGGCGTGAGGGCTTCCTGGTCTCGGGGCGGGAGCGCACCCGGCGCTGGACCGTGCGGGGCTCGGTGCTGGACGGCTTCCTGACCAGGTCCCCGGTGGGGATGGCGGTGCTGGATCCGCAGCTGCGCTACCTCTGGCTCAACGACACCCTGGAGCGGTTCGGCGG
The DNA here is from genome assembly GCF_003846185.1 of Streptomyces sp. ADI96-02. Lineage (GTDB taxonomy): Bacteria > Actinomycetota > Actinomycetes > Streptomycetales > Streptomycetaceae > Streptomyces. Next base: position 6,492,140 of record NZ_ML123034.1, on the reverse strand, counting down.
AGTGCCCCGGGAGCAGCGGCTGGGCCGCCGCCCGAACGAGGTGCTGCCCGGGGAGCTGGCGGCGACCACCGAGCGGCTGATGCGGCAGGTCCTGGTGACCGGCGCGCCGATCACGGACTACGAGTACCTGGGGTGGAGCTGGTCGGATCCACATCGCCGGCGGGCGTATTCGAGTTCGTTCTTCCCGCTGGCCGACGCCGAGGAGAACCGGATCGGCATCGGCTACATGGTCCTCGACGTGACCGACCGGTGGAACGCGCGCCGGCTGCTCGCGCTGGTCAACGAGGCGGGCGCGAGCATCGGCAGCACTCTGGACGTGCAGCGCACCGCACAGGAGCTCGCCGACTTCGCGGTGCCCCGGTTCGCCGACTACGTCTACGTCGACCTGCTGGACACCGCGCTCGGCGACGACCGGGCCGGGCTGCTGATGTCCGGCGGGGAGAACGGCGGCCGGCTGCTGCTGCGCCGCACGGCGATGCGCTCGGTGCGCGAGGGATGCCCGGAGGCGGCTGTACGGATCGGCGAGACCGTCGACTTCGTCCTGCCGTCGCACGACGAGCGCTTCCTCGTCGACGGCGACCCGGTCCTTCTGCCGATGCTCGATCCCGACAGTCCTCCATGGGCCGTGGAACAGCCCGTACGGGCCTCGCGGATCCGGGAGTTCGGACTGCACTCGCTCATCTCCGTGCCCATGCGGGCGCGCGAGACCGTCCTCGGGCTCACCACGTTCATGCGGTCGCGCAACCCCGTGCCGTTCGACGAGGACGACGTGGCGCCGGCCCGGGAACTGGTGGCGCGGGCCGCGGTGTGCGTGGACAACGCCCGCCGCTACACGCGTGAGCACACCGCGGCGCTCGTCCTCCAGCAGAGCCTGCTGCCGCGCACGCTGCGCGGCGGGACGGCCCTGGACGTGGCCTCCTCCTACCTTCCGGCGGACGCGAAGGACGGTGTGGGCGGCGACTGGTTCGACGTGATCCCGCTCTCCGGCGCCCGGGTCGGTCTGGTCATCGGCGATGTCGTCGGGCACGGCATCAACGCCGCGGCGACGATGGGCCGGCTCCGTACCGCCGTCCAGACGCTGGCCGACATGGACCTGCCGCCCGACGAGCTGCTGGCCCGGCTGGACGACCTCGTCCTGCGGCTGAGCGAGGAGGAGACGTCGGGCGAGCGAGCCGACCGGGGCGGCACGACGGTGCTGGGCGCGACCTGCCTGTACGCCGTCTACGATCCGACGACGCGCTGCTGCACGATGGCGCGGGCGGGTCATCCGCCGCCGGTCCTCCTCACCCCGGACGGAACGGTCAGCTTTCCGGCGCTGCCCGCCGGGCCGCCTCTGGGGCTCGGCGGACTGCCCTTCGAGGCCAGGGAGGTCGAGCTGCCCGAGGGAAGCCTGCTGGGCCTCTACACCGACGGGCTCGTCGAGGGCGCCGACAAGGACATCGAGCACGGAATGGACCGGCTGCGGCACGCCCTGGCGCGGCCGGGGCTGGGTCTGGAGGAGCTGTGCTCGGCGGTGGTGGCGGAGCTGCTGCCGGCGCCCCAGCCGGACGACATCGCCCTGCTGCTGGCCCGCACCCACGCGCTGAGCCCCGATCAGCTGGCCTCCTGGGACGTGCCTCTCGACCCGGCGGCCGTCGGGACGATCCGGAGCGACGTGGCGCGCCGGCTGGAGGAGTGGGGGCTGACGGAGCTGACGATGACGACCGAGCTGATCGTCAGCGAGCTGGTGACCAACGCGATCCGCTACGCGTCCGGGCCGGTGCGGCTGCGTTTGCTGCTCCAGTCGGCGTTGATCTGCGAGGTCTCCGACGCCAGCAACACCTCGCCCCGGCTGCGGCACGCCCGGACGACGGACGAGGGCGGACGGGGACTGTTCCTCGTCGCGCAGCTCTCCCGGCGCTGGGGGACGCGCTACACCCCGCAGGGGAAGATCATCTGGGCGGAGCAGAACCTGCCGTGAGACCGGGCCGGCGCCGGCCTCCTCGCGCCGCCCGGATGACCGCGCTCGGCGTGCGGCCCCGCCCGGGGCCGAGCACGATGGGCCCATGCCTGGAGGAACCCCGAACCCGGGCGGTCCGGAGCCGACGTCGTCAGGACCGTCGGATCCGGGCCGCGGCGGGACAGCACCGAACCAGAGGCTCGCCCTCGCGGCGATGCTGTTCGCGGTGTCGATGACCTTCATCGACCAGACGATCGTCGCCATCGCGGCCCCGGAGATCATCCACGAACTCGGTCTCACCTCCTCGCAGATGCAGTGGGTCGTCAACGCCTACCTGCTCGCGCTCGCCGCCTTCTTCGCGCTGGGCGGGCGGCTGTCCGACATCTACGGGCACCGCCGGGTGATGCTCATCGGCACGCTGGTCTTCGTCATCGCCTCGGCGCTCTGCGGGGCGGTGCCGTCCGGCGACTTCGCGCAGGCGTGGCTGATCGGCTTCCGGGCCGTCCAGGGCATCGGCGCGGCCCTGATGTTCCCGGCCGCGCTCGCCGTGGTCATCGCGGTATTCCCGGTGGAGCGCCGGGGGCGGGCGCTGGCGCTGTTCTTCGGGCTCTCCGGGGCGCTGACGGCGGTGGGGCCGCTGCTCGGCGGCTGGCTCACCGACTGGACCTGGCGCGCGATCTTCTGGGTCAACGTGCCGGTCGCGGTGATCGCCATCGTGCTGACGCTGCTGGCCCACATCCCGGAGCGGACCCGCCGCGAGCCGCTCGACCTGCCCGGGGCGGCCCTGGTCGCGATCGGCATGGGCCTGACGGTGCTGGGACTCCAGCAGGCGTCCACCTGGGGCTGGGGCAGCGCGGCGACCTGGGGGTGCATCGTCGGCGGGCTGCTGGTGCTCGTGCTCTTCTGCCGGCTGGAACTGCGCACCCGCTACCCGCTCATCAAGCTGCGGGTCTTCCGGGACCTGGCGTTCCGGGTCGACACGGCGGTGCTGTTCTTCGCCATGATGGCGTTCGTCCCGGTGTTCTTCTTCGCCTCCGTGTACGCGCAGGTCTCGCTGAGCGCGTCGCCGAACCAGGCCGCGCTGTACCTCCTGTACTTCTTCATCGGCTTCGGCCTCTCCTCGCAGTGGGGCGGCCGGATCCTGGACAAGCGCGGGGCCCGTCCCGCCATGCGGCTCGGCACGGCGGTCGGCGCGGTGGGCTTCGCCCTCTGGGCGGGGAAGCTGACCACGCTGTCGATGCACGACCAGTGGCCGTACGCGGCCCTGGCCGGCGCGGGCATCGGGCTGCTGCTGGCGCCCGCGTCGACGGACGCGGTGAACCGGTCGATCGACGCGTCCTACGGCGAGGTCACCGGCATCACCCAGACCGTGCGCAACTTCGCGGCCAGTATCGGACTGGCCGTTTACGGCACCGTGCTGACGCACACGACCGCCGACAAGGTGGCCGCCACCCTGCGGGGCAGGGGCGTGCCCGAGGGGGCCGCGCGGGACGCCGCCGAGGCGGTCGCGCAGTCGGTGACCGGTAACGCGGACTCCCGCGGGCCGTCCGGCGGCGGGCCGGTGGCCGAGGTGGTACGGGACTCGATGCAGGCGATCCGGGTGGACTTCGCCGAGGCCAACCAGTGGGTTTTCTACGGGATGGCGATCGCGCTGGCTCTCGCGTATCTGTGCTCTCTGCGCCATCCGGGGACGCGTGTGACGCAGGAGGAGCCGCCCTCGTGAGGGGCGGCCCCGACCCGAGCTGACCGGGGCGGGCGCGTCCGGCCGTGGCGGAAACGGCCGGGGCGACCGACTGGTCCCGGTCATCGTGTCGGGTCGGCGTGTGCGGGGCACGCCGGGATCGGGGAGGGAACCGGGTGCGCCGGGACGGCGGCGAAGCGCCCCGTCACGTCGGCGTCGGCTCCCGCCCCGGGCGGTCTCAGAAGGCGAAGACCGTGCTGTTGTCGACGCTGCCCTGCATCTCGCAGGGGTTTCCGTACGTGGCGGCGAAGTCGACCCGCTTGCCCTGCCAGACACCGTGGGCGGTGAGCGAGACGGGGTCCCACTGCCTGGTACAGGTCTTGGTCGAGGGGGCGTCCATGAGCCGGTTGAACTGACCGTCCACCGCCTTCAGCTCCTTGCAGGCGGCGGCTGCCGCCGGGTGGGAGCCCTCGGCGCGCGGGGCGCAGGTGAGCGTGACGGCCCGCTCGACGGTGGCCGTGAGCGGGTCCTCGCCGCGGGCGACGGTGAGCACGAGCGCGGACGGGGCGTAGAGGCTCTGCGGCTTGGCCGGAGCGGCGTGCGCGCTGGCGGTGGCCGTGGCGAGACCGCCCAGCAGCAGGGCGCCGGCGGTGAGGGTCGTGAAGATTGCGTGAGTGTTGCGGTGCATTGGTGAAAACTCCTCGCTCGGGTGTTGATTGCGGTCAGGAGTCTTGCGCATGCGGAAAGTAGGCGCACATCGACGACCGGCTTCCAGCCGTAGACGTTCGTTCGACCCGACCGGATGGTCGTTCGGGCAGCTCAGAAGGGTCGGCGCGAGCTGTCCACCATGTGGACGATCTTCGGTGGCTCCCGCCGGGAGAACCGTCCGACCTGCGGTGATCGCTGAATTGACCTGCCGTCACGACACGCCGGTTCGGCCGGAAAGTACCGCCGCCCGAGGTGGGCGCCGTCACACCGGAGGGCCGACCTGTGGGCCATGTCACGCGAAAGAGACCTCCGGGGCGATCGACCCTCGCGACCCCGGTATCCGGAGTCTTAAGTTCCGGATACCGCGTCATGGGGTGAATTTAGGCTAGGCTAACCTCACGTTCGTGATCGCTCCTGCCCTCGACCGAGAAGACCGCCCGCCGCGCCGGCAGCCCGTCCCCGACGACGGCGTCTCCCCCGCGCCCGTCGGCCTCGACGCCCGTTCCATGACCGTCGCGTACGACCGCACCGACGTCGTGCACCAGGCCGACCTCCGGCTACCCCGCGGTCGCGTCACCGCGCTCATCGGCCCGAACGGCAGCGGAAAGTCCACCCTGCTGCGTGCCGTGGCCCGGCTCCACAAGGCACGCGCCGGCTCCGTGACCGTAGCGGCGCAGGACGCCGAGCCCGTCGACGCGCTGGCCCTGTCCCGCTCCGACTTCGCCCGCCGCGTCACGCTGCTGGCCCAGAGCCGGACGTCCCCGGCCGGGTTGAGCGTCCGCGACGTGGTGGGTTTCGGCCGCCACCCCTACCGGCACCGGCTCCGCGGCACGGACCCCGACGGCGCCCGGATGATCGAGCACGCGCTCGCGGTCACCGACCTCGCTGACTTCGCCGACCGCGGCGTCGAAAGCCTCTCCGGCGGGCAGTTGCAACGCGTCTGGTTCGCCTGCTGCCTCGCCCAGGACACCGACGTGCTGCTCCTCGACGAGCCGACGACCTATCTGGACCTGCGCTACCAGGTCGAGATCCTCGACCTGGTGCGCGACCTCGCCGACACCCACGGCGTGACCGTCGGCGTCGTCCTGCACGACCTGGACCAGGCCGCCGCGGTGGCCGACCAGGTCGTCCTGCTCACGTCGGGGCGGATCGTCGCCGCCGGAACGCCCGCACAGGTCTACGAATCCGCACGGCTCACCGAGGCGTACGGCATCCGCATAGACGTCGAACCCGACTCCACCACCGGCGTCCCCCGCACCCGCGCGGTGGGCCGCCACCACCTTCGCACCGAAAGGCCCCACCCCTCCTCATGAGCACCAAGCACCTGGCCTGGCCCGTCGTCGCAGCCGCGGCGGCCCTCGCCCTCACGGGCTGCGGCACGAGCGAAGCGCCGAAGAAGGAGTCCGCGGCCGACTCCACGCTGACGATCACCGATGTCCGCGGCAAGAAGATCACGCTCGACGGACCGGCCGAGCGCGTCGTCGGCACCGAGTGGAACGTCGTCGAGTCGCTCGTCACCCTCGGCGTCCAGCCCGTCGGCGTCGCCGACGTCAAGGGCTACACCGCGTACGACAAGGCGGCCCCGCTCAAGGACGGCGTCACCGACATCGGCACCCGCGGCGAGCCCAGCGTCGCGACCGTCGCGGGCCTCAAGCCCGACCTCGTCGTCGCGACCACCGACCTGTCCGACGCCGCCATCGCGCAGCTCTCCAAGGCCGCACCGGTCGTGGTGGTGCGTTCCGCCGACGCCGGCCGGCAGATCGACCAGATGGTCGACACCATGAACCTGCTCGCCAGGGCCACCGGCACCGAGGACCGGGCGAAGGCCGAGGTCGCCTCCTTCCGCGAGGCCGTCGCCGACGGCCGGAAGAAGCTCGCGGACGCCGGGCTCGACGGCGAGAAGGTCGCCTTCGCCGACGGCTGGAAGGAGGGCAACCAGGTGTCGGTGCGCCCCTTCGTGACCGGTTCGCTGCTCGCCGACGTCAACACCGAACTCGGCCTGGTCGACCCGTGGAAGCTGAAGGGCGACAAGGCGTACGGACTGGCGGCGACGGACGTCGAGGGTCTGACCGAACTCGGCGACGCGCGCTTCACCTACATAGCCAACGACTCCGACGGCGGCGACCCGTTCGCCGACGGGCTCAAGGACAACGCCGTCTGGAAGTCGCTCCCGTTCGTGAAGAACGACGAGGTCCACCGGCTGCCCGACGGCATCTGGATGTTCGGCGGCACCGCGTCCATGCGCGCCTACATCGACGCGCTCACAGAAGCGCTGACCGCCTGAGCATGAGCACCCGCACCACGGACCCCGCCCCCGCGCCGGTGTCCGCATCCCCACCGGCGCCGGGGACCGCTCCCCCGTCCCAGGCCGGGGCGACCGCGTCCCCGGCCGCATCCGGCCGCGGCCGGATGCCGCTCCTGGCACTCGCCGCGCTCCTCGCCCTGGCCGCCCTCGCGGTCGTCCACATCGGGCAGGGCACCGCCTCCGTCGATCTGCACACCCTCTGGCGGCTCGTCACGGGCGCGGCTCCCGAGGAGGGTTCGCCCGACCAGGCGTCCGCCGTGGTCCTGGCGTCCCGGCTGCCCCGGCTCGCCGCCGGGCTGATCGTCGGCTGCGCCCTCGGGGCGGCGGGCGCGGCGCTCCAGTCGGTGTCGCGGAACATGCTGGCCTCGCCCGACACGCTCGCCGTCAACGCGGGCGCGTATCTCGCGGTGGTCTCGGTCGCCGCGTTCGGCGTCTCCCTGCCGGCGGTACCGGCCGGGGGCACGGCGTTCCTCGGCGGCCTGCTGGCGGCGGGCGTCGTCCTCGGGTTGTCGCGGGCCGGGGCGGGCCCGATCCGGCTGGTCCTGGCGGGGTCGGCGCTCACTCTCGCGCTGAGCGGGCTGAGCGGCATGCTGCTGCTCCTGCGCTCGCAGCAGACGACCGGGCTGTTCGCCTGGGGCAACGGTTCGCTGGCCCAGATCGGGATGGAGACCATCGGCCGGCTCACGCCGGTCGCGCTCCTGGCGTTCCTCGGACTCCTGCTGCTGGGCCGCAGGCTCGACATCCTCGCGCTCGGCGACGACGGGGCGGCGTCGGTCGGCGTCAGTCCCCGGGTCACCCGGAGCGTCGCCGTGACGCTCGCCGTGCTGCTGGCGGCCGTCGCGGTGACGGTCGCCGGGCCGATCGGGTTCGTCGGCCTGTGCGCGCCGGCCGTCGTACGCCTGCTCAGTACGTGGGTTCCCGGCCTGATACGCCACCGGGCGTTCATCCCGGCGTCGGCGGTCGCGGGGGTGCTGGTGGTCCTGGGCGCCGATGTGGCCCTGCGGGCCGTGTTCGGCGCTCAGGCGGGGGCCGAGGTGCCGACCGGCATCGTCACCACCTGCCTCGGCGCGGTCGTCCTGGTGGGCCTGGCCCACCGCTCGCGCGACCTGGGATCGGACGGCGGCTCGACCGCCTTCGCCCGGCTGCGCGGACGGCGGGCCTTCGTCCTCACCCTCGTGGTGACGGCTCTGGCGCTGACCGGCTCGGTGGTGGCGGCGACGCTCCTGGGCGACGCGACCCTGCTGCTCGGCGATGCGGCGAACTGGCTCACCGGCCGTTCCGGCACGTTCGTCTCCTACGTCCTCGACACCCGTGTGCCGCGGGTGGCCGCGGCCCTGCTGGCCGGGGCGGCGCTGGCGGTCGCGGGCGCGGTCGTCCAGGCGGTCTCGCGCAACCCGCTCGCCGAACCCGGCGTGCTCGGGGTGGTCGGCGGCGCGGGAGTCGGCGCGGTCAGCGTCCTGACGGTCGTGCCGCTGGCGAGCTTCTGGCTGATCGGCGGCTCCGCGCTGGCCGGTGCGACGGCCGCGGCGGCGCTCGTGTTCGGGCTGGCCGCGCGCCGCGGCCTGGAGCAGAACCGGCTGGTGCTGATCGGTGTCGGCGTCTCCGCCGGAGCCGGCGCGTTCACGAGCCTGCTGATCGTGCTGACGGACCCGTACAACGCGACGAAGGCCCTGGTGTGGCTCTCCGGTTCCACCTACGGCCGGACGTTCCCGGAGCTGACTCCGGTGCTGGTGGCGCTCGCCGTCTCGCTGCCGGTGCTGGCCGTGATGCGGCGCGATCTCGACCTGATCGGGCTGGACGGCGACACCCCGCAGTTGCTCGGCGTCCGCCTCGGCGCGACACGGCTGGGGCTGCTGAGCCTCGCCGTGCTGCTCACGGCGGGCGCCGTGGCGGCGGTCGGCGTGATCGGCTTCGTCGGCCTCGTCGCCCCGCACGCGGCGCGCGCGCTGGTCGGCCGGCGCCATGTGCGGGTGATCCCGGTGAGCGCGCTGCTCGGCGCGCTGCTGGTCGTGGTCTCCGACCTGATCGGCCGGTACGTCATCGCGCCGGCCCAGATCCCGGTCGGCCTGGTCACCGCCGTGGTGGGGGCTCCGTACTTCGTCTGGCTGCTCTGGAGGTCCCGGAGCGAGAGCTGAGAGCGGGCCCGGTCCGCGGTGCGCCCCGTCCGGTCCGCCGGGCGGGGCGCGCCGCGTCGCGGGCGTACTGTACGGCTCAGGCCGTGAAGCGGTGCTGCCCGGAGCCGACGTGGAAGACGGCGCAGCCGTCCTCCGTCCTCAGGTGCCGCGCACCGCCCCCGTGCCGGACGTCCCCGGCCTTCGCGGCCGGTATCCACACCTCGGCGGTGGTGTTCACGGGCACGCCGACGACCAGCCGGAACCCGCCGCGCTCGGTCGTCCACTCCGTCGTGATCGGCCCGTACTGCGACTGGAACCGGCCGCGGGCCCGGGTGACGCCGCCGCCGGGCCGGGGCCGCACGGTGATCTCTCGGAAGCCGGGGGCGGCGGGTGCGATACCGGCGATGTGGGCGTACATCCACTCGCCGACGGAGCCGTACGCGTAGTGGTTGAAGGAGTTCATCCCGGCGTCCTGGAAGGAGCCGTCCGGCCGGATGGAGTCCCAGCGCTCCCACATGGTCGTGGCGCCCCGGTCGATCTGGTAGCCCCAACTGGGGAACGTCCGCTGGAGCAGCAGGCGGTAGGCCACGTCGGTATGGCCGGTGTCGGTGAGGACGGGCAGCAGCCGGGGCGTGCCGAGGAAGCCCGTGGACAGGTGCCAGTCCTCGGCCCGGACGAGTGCGACGAGCCGGGCGGCAGCCGTCCGGCGTTCCGGCTCGTCCAGCAGGTCCATGGAGAGGGCGAGGACGTACGCGGTCTGGGTGTCGCCCTTCACGCGCCCGCCTCCGGTGACGTAGGCGGCGCGGAAGGCCGCGCGGATCTCGCCGAACAGGGCCGTGTACGGGGCGGCGTCCCGGCCCAGCACCCGGGCGGTCCGCGCGACGAGGTCGGCGCTGTGCGCGTAGTAGGCGGTGGCGATGACGTCCTTGGGCGTGTCGTCCTCGATGTTGAGCCAGTCCCCGTATCCCTCGGCCGGGCGCAGCCGGCCGGTGCTGTGGGCGTCCAGGTAGTCCAGCCACTTCAGCATCGAGGGCCACGAGCGTTCCAGGACCCGGGTGTCGCCGTACGCCCGGTAGAGGGCCCACGGGACGGTGACGCCCGCGTCGCCCCAGCCGGCGGAGCCCGCTCCCAGGGCGCCGGCCTGCGGGGCGACGTCCGTGAAGGCGCCGTCGGCCCTCTGGTCGTCCTGGAGGTCCCACAGCCATTTGCCGAGGAAGCGCGCCGACTCCATCGTGTAGGCGGCGGTGGGAGCGAAGACGTTGATGTCGCCGGTCCAGCCCAGCCGTTCGTCGCGGGCGGGAGTGTCGGTGGGGACGGAGAGGAAGTTGCCGCGCTGGCCCCAGGTGATGTTGCTGTGGAGCTGGTCGAGCAGGGGGACGTTCGTCTCGAACTCCATGGTGGAGGGCGCGTCGGTGTGGATGACGCGTCCGAGGACCGCGTCGCGCGGCGGCTTTCCCGGATAGCCGGTCACCTCGACGTAGCGGAAGCCGTGGAAGGTGAAGCGCGGCTCGTAGGTCTCCTCGCCACGGCCCTTGAGGGTGTAGTGGTCGGTGGCGGCGGCGGTGCGGAGGTTGGCGGTGTAGAGGGTGCCGTCGGGGTTGAGCACTTCGGCGTGGCGCAGTCGTACGGTGGCGCCCGCCGGGCCGGCGACCCGGAGGCGGGTGGTGCCGACCATGTTCTGGCCGAGGTCGAAGACGAAGACGCCCGGTTCGGGCTCGGTGACCTCGCGGGCCGGGAGTTCCCGCACGACGCGGCAGGGCGCGTCGACCTGCGCCACCAGTTCGGCCGTGACCTTCCCGGCCGCCTCGGCCCGCGCCCAGGCGGAGTCGTCGAATCCGGCGCGCAGCCAGCCGTCCGTCTCCCGGCGGGCGTCGTACGTCTCGCCGGTCAGGAGGTCCGCCAGCGTGATCGGCCCGGTGGCGGCCCGCCAGTCGGAGCCGGAGAGCAGGCGCTCGGTGGAGCCGTCCCGGTAGGTGATCTCCAGCTGTCCGAGGAAGGCGGGGATCTCGCCGTACTGGTGGGGGCCGAACATGCCGACGTTGCCCGCGTACCAGCCGGCCGCCAGCTCGACGCCGACGGCGTTCGCCCCGGGCCTCAGGAGGCGGGTGACGTCGTGGGTCTGGTACTGGACGCGCTTGCGGTAGTCGGTCCAGCCGGGTGCGAGCCGGTCCTCGCCGACCTTCTCGCCGTTGAGGTGGGCCTCGTACAGGCCCAGGGCCGAGGAGTACAGCCGGGCCTGGCGGATCGGCTCGTCCCGCAGCCGGAACTCGTGGCGCAGTTGCGCGACCGGCGCGTAGGAGGCGGCGACCCTGCCCCACGGTCCGGCTCCCCAGCGGGCGAGGACCTTCGCGGCGCTCCAGGCCCCGTCGTCGTAGTCCGCCGCCGTCCAGTCGCCGGCGGGCTTCTCGGCCGCCGCCCTCCAGCCACCGCCGGTGGCGACGGAGCGGGTGCCGTCGGCGGTCGTCAGTTCCAGCACGCCGAGCAGTCCGGCGGGGCCGGGCGCGGCGTTGGTCGCGGCCACGGCGAGGACGTGCCGGCCGGGGGCGAGCCGGTCGGTCAGGTCCGTGAGGGAGGGCCTGCGCCAGGTCTCGGCGGACTCGTCGGCCGAGGCCCGCGCGATCTCGTCGCCGTCCAGGTGCGCGGTGTAGCCGTTGTCGGCGGTGAGCACCAGGCGGGCCCGGGTGACGCCCTCGGGTACGTCGAAGGCTCCGCGGAAGTAGCGGGTGGCGGCGGGGGCGCCGGTGGCCGGGTCGCCCTCCGGGAACCAGATCCAGGAGGCGGGTTCCAGGGAGGGTGCGCCGACGAGGGCGGCCGGGGCGCCGATCCACCGGGCGGACCAGTCGGCGGCCTCGGTGAGGCCGGTCTCCCACCAGGCGGGCTCGGACCAGGCGGAGACCCGGCCGGCGCTGTCCCACACCCGCACGGTCCAGAAGTAGCGGGTGCGGGAGCGCAGTTCGGGGCCGCCGTAGACCACCTGCACCGAGTCCGCCGACTCGACCCTGCCGCTGTCCCACACGTCGGGCTCGGCCAGCGCGCGTTCGCTGAGGGCGACGCGCACCTGGTAGGCGGTCTGGGCGCGGCCCGGCGCGGTCGAGGCCAGGGGCCAGCTGAGCCGCGGGCGGGCGGCTCCGAGGCCGAGCGGTGCGCGCGCGTACTCGGCTGTCGGCCTGCTGACCCGGAGCGCCCCGGCTCCGGTCGCGCCACGTTCCGCGGCCCGCGCCGCGGCCGGCACGGCCCCGGCGAGGAGGGAGGCGCCCACGGCGGTGGCGGTCGTGTTGAGCAGTCGTCGTCTGCTGATCACACTCGGCTCCGATACGGCGAGGGGATGAATCAGGCGTGAATCGTTTCACTCGCCAGGTTCGAGGTGCCGCCGCATGGCGTCAAGGCCGCGTACTGGACTTTCGGATCCGAAGGCTCACCCCAACTGGCTTCGCTTGCACGGGTGTTGACGTTCACTCAGACATCGTTTCAGAATGGCCCGCGCGCGAGGCCGCGACGCCCTCCGGCCTGTGCGGGATCTCGTTCGCCGCCGCGTACCGCTACGCTCCGCGGCCGTCCTCGACGCGCCGCGCCGCCGAGTCCCAGGCCGCCCGGTCGCCGGACGGCTCGTAGCGGGCCGACGGCCGGCTGCGGGCGAGGAGTTCACGCGTCGCCGCGAGGTCGCCGGCAGCACCGTGCGCGCGCGCCTGGACGAGCGCGTTGCCGAGGGCGGCGGCCTCGGCGGGACCGGCGACGACCGGCAGGCCGCAGGCGTCCGCCGTCAGTTGGCACAGCAGCGCGTTGCGGGCCCCGCCTCCGACCACGTGCACCACGTCGACCGCGCGGTCGGCCAGCCGCTGGGCGTCGCGGACCGCGCGCCGGTGGGCCAGGGCGAGCGAGTCGAGGACACAGCGGGTGATCTCGCCGCGGGTGGCCGGCGACGGCTGCCCGGCGGCCCGGCAGGCCGCCGCGATGCGCGCGGGCATGGATCCCGGGGCGAGGAAGTCCTCGGCGGCGGCGTCCACGACGGACCGCAGCGCCGGGGCCTCGGCGGCGCGCGCGAGCAGCGGCCCGACGTCGTCCTCGCCCCATTCGCGCATGCATTCCTGGAGCAGCCACAGGCCCATGATGTTGCGCAGGAAGCGGACCGTGCCGTCGACTCCCAGTTCGTTGGTGAAGTTCGCCGCGCGGCTCGCCTCCGTGGTCACGGGGGCGTCCAGCTCCAGTCCGGCCAGCGACCAGGTCCCGGTGCAGAGGTAGGCGAAGCGCTCGCCTCGCGCGGCGGGGACGGCGGCCACCGCGGAGGCGGTGTCGTGGGAGGCGACCGCCGTCACCGGCACGGGCCCGAGGCCGGTCGCCTCCCGGACGTGCGGCAGCAGCGTGCCGGCCGGGTCGCCGGGGTGGCGCAGCGGGGCGAACAGGCCGAGGTCGACGCCGAGGCGGTCGGCCAGGGACCGGTCCCAGTCACGGGTGCGCGGGTCGACGAGCTGGGTGGTGGAGGCGTTGGTGATCTCGGTCCCCTGCTCCCCCGTCAGCCAGTGGGAGATCAGGTCCGGGATCAGCAACAGTCGCTCGGCCGAGCGGAGTTGAACCGTCCCGCGAGCGGCTGCGAGCTGGTACAGCGTGTTGAACGGGGCGTACTGGATGCCGGTCGCCCGGTACAGCTCGTGCGGCGGGACGGTGTTCCACACCTGCTCGGCGGCGCCCCGCGTACGGTCGTCGCGGTAGTGGACGGGGTTGCCGAGGAGGGCTCCGTCGGCGTCCAGGAGCCCGTAGTCCACGGCCCAGCTGTCGACGCCGACGGAGTCCACCGGGCCCGCCGCGCGCAGCCCGTCGAGCACGCCCCGGTACAGGCCGAGCACGTCCCACCGCAGCCCCTCCGGCAGTCGCACCGGCCGGTTGGGGAAGCGGTGGGCCTCGGTGAGATCCAGGGTGCCGGGCCCGACGCGGCCGACCATGACGCGCCCGCTGGACGCGCCGAGGTCGACCGCGGCGAACGTCTTCGTGCGCGCGCTCATCGCAGGAAGGCTCCCGCGACGCCCGCGTCGACGGGGATGTGCAGGCCGGTGGTGTGGGTGAGGTCGCCGCCGGTGAGGGCGAACACCGCGTTCGCGACGTGCTCGGGCAGCACTTCGCGCTTGAGCAGGGTCCGCTGGGCGTAGAACTCGCCGAGCTTCTCCTCCTCGATCCCGTACGTCGCGGCCCGCTGGGCCCCCCAGCCGCCGGCGAAGATGCCGGAGCCGCGCACCACGCCGTCCGGGTTCACCCCGTTGACCCGGATACCGTGCTCGCCCAACTCCGCTGCCAGCAATCGTACTTGGTGGGCCTGGTCGGCCTTGGCGGCGGAGTAGGCGACGTTGTTGGGACCGGCGAAGACGGCGTTCTTGGAGGCGATGTAGACGATGTCGCCACCGAGCCGCTGGGCCCGCATCACGCGGGCCGCCTCACGGGAGACGAGGAAGGAGCCGCGCGCCATGATGGCGTGCTGGCGGTCCCAGTCCTCGGCCGTGGTCTCCAGCAGGGGCCTGGAGATGGAGATGCCCGCGTTGTTCACGACGAGGTCGACGCCGCCGAAGGCGAGGGCCGCCGCCTCGAACGCCTCGGCGATCGCCTGCTCACTGGTGACGTCGACGGTGACGGCCACCGCCCTGTCGGGGCCGCCCAGTTCGGCGGCGACGGCCGCGGCGCGCTCCGCGTCCACGTCCGCGACGACGACGCAGGCCCCCTCCGCGACGAGGCGGTGGGCGATCGCCCGGCCGATGCCGCTGCCCGCGCCCGTCACCAGGGCGACCCGGGTGGCGAGCGGCTTCGGCTTCGGCATCCGCCGCAGCTTGGCCTCCTCCAGGGCCCAGTACTCGATGCGGAACTTCTCCGCCTCCTCGATCGGCGCGTAGGAGGAGACGGCCTCGGCTCCGCGCATCACGTTGACCGCGTTGAGGTAGAACTCGCCGGCCACCCGCGCCGTCTGCTTGTCCCTGCCGAAGCTGAACATGCCCACCCCGGGGACCAGCACGATCGCCGGGTCCGCGCCCCGCATCGGGGGCGAGTCGGGCTCCGCGTGGCGGGCGTAGTAGGCGGCGTACTCCTCCCGGTAGGCGGCGTGCAGCTCGCGCAGGCGCTCGACGGCGCGGTCCGGTCCGGCGGTCGGCGGCAGGTCCAGGACCAGGGGCCTGACCTTCGTACGGAGGAAGTGGTCCGGGCAGGAGGTGCCCAGGGCCGCGAGCCTCGGGTGCTCGGCGCGGGAGAGGAAGTCCAGCACCGCGCCGGAGTCGTCGAAGTGTCCGACCTGGGGCCGGTCCCGGGAGGCGAGGGCGCGGACGTACGGGGCCAGGGCCGCGGCGCGGCGGCGGCGTTCGGGGCCGGGCAGCGGCGCGAACCCCTCGATCACCGGGCCGAACGGCTCGGGCCTGCCGCGCTCGGCCAGGAACTCCTCGGCGGTGCGGATGATGCGCAGCGCGTTGGCCTCGCACTCCTCGGACGTGTCGCCCCAGGCGGTGATGCCGTGGCCGCCGAGTACGCAGCCGATCGCCCGGGGGTTGGCGTCCTTGACCGCGGCGATGTCCAGGCCGAGCTGGAAGCCGGGTCGGCGCCAGGGCACCCAGGCGACCGTGTCCCCGAAGCAGTCGGCGGTCAGCCCGGGGCCGTCGGCGGCGCAGGCGAGGGCGATGCCGGAGTCCGGGTGGAGGTGGTCGACGTGCGGCGCGTCGACGAGGCCGTGCATGGCGGTGTCGATGGACGGTGCCGCGCCGCCCCTGCCGTGCAGGCAGTAGTCGAACGCGGCGACCATCTCGTCCTCGCGCTCCACGCCCGGGTAGACGTCCCGGAGCGAGCGCAGGCGGTCGAGGCGGAGCACGGCGAGGCCGTCGGCGGTGAGCGTGCCGAGGTCGCCGCCGGAGCCCTTGACCCACATCAGCTCCGCGTCGCGTCCGGTCACGGGGTCGGGCTCGACGCCCTTGGCCGAGGCGTTGCCGCCCGCGTAGTTGGTGTTGCGGGGGTCCGCGCCCAGCCGGTGGGAGCGGGCCAGGAGCGCGGCGGCTTCGGGGTGGAGTGCCATGGTGTGTTGTCGGTCCTTCGCGAGGGGAGGGGTGGACGTGCCGGGGCGGAGGGTCACGCCCCCCAGCCGGCCTGCCGGCCGCCGACGCGCTCGGCGGCGGTCCGTTCCGCCCAGCCGGAGCGCCGGTAGGCGGCCATCGGGTCCGGGTCGAGGCCCTGTTCCTCGCGGACCTCCGCCAGGAGCGGGCGCACGTCGGTGTTGTAGGCGTCCATGAGCACGGCGTTGGCCGCCAGCACGTCGCCGGAGCGCTGGGCCGCGGCGAGGGCGTTCCGGTCGACGAGCAGGGCCTTCGCGGTGGCCTCCTGCACGTTCATCACGGAGCGGATGATCGCGGGAATCTTCGCCTCGATGTTGTGGCACTGGTCGAGCATGAAGGCGATGTCCGGGGTGAACCCGCCGCCGCGGACGACCTCGTACATGATGCGGAAGAGCTGGAAGGGGTCGGCCGCGCCCACCATGAGGTCGTCGTCCGCGTAGAAGCGCGAGTTGAAGTCGAAGGCGCCGAGCCTCCTCTCCCGCAGCAGCGTCGCGACGATGAACTCGATGTTGGTGCCCGGGGCGTGGTGCCCGGTGTCCACGACGACCTGCGCCTTCGGGCCGAGCTTGAGGCAGTGCGCGTACGCGGTGCCCCAGTCCGGTACGTCGGTGGTGTAGAAGGCCGGCTCGAAGAGCTTGTACTCCAGCAGCATCCGCTGGGCGTCGCCCAGGCGCGCGTACACGGCGGCGAGGGCTTCGGCGAGGCGGTCCTGCCGTTCGCGGATGTCGTCCTGGCCGGGGTAGTTCGTGCCGTCGGCGAGCCAGAGCTTCAGGTCCCTGGAGCCGGTCGCGTCCATGATGTCGACGCACGCGGTCAGGTGGTCCAGCGCCTTGCGGCGCACCGCGGGGTCCGGGTGGCAGACGCTGCCGAGCCTGTAGGCGTCGTCCTGGAAGGTGTTGGAGTTGACGGTGCCCAGGCGCAGGCCGCGCTCCTCGGCGTACGCGGCGAGCGCGGCGAAGTCGTCGACCGTGTCCCACGGGATGTGCAGCGCGACGGTGGGCGCGGCGCCGGTGAACTCGTGCACCTTGGCCGCGTCGTCCAGCTTCTCCCGCGGGGTGCGCGGCACGCCGGGCTGGGCGAAGACCTTGAAGCGGGTTCCCGAGTTCCCGTAAGCCCATGAAGGGGTCTCGACGGCCTGGGACGTGAGCGCGGCCTTCACCGCGGCGGGCTCGGTCACTTCGGCGCTCCTGTGTGACTTCGGTGTGAACGAGAATGAATCTGAAACGATTCACGCGGTGAAGCTATGAGCCTGCCCCTGGCACTGTCAACCCCTCGAACGCCCTCGCCCGCACGGCAGTTCACCCGCGAAGGCGGCGACCGGGCTTTTCGCCGCGCGCCCATTGACTCGGCCCGCGTCACGTGTCTACCGTCCCGGCAACTCATTTGAAACCTTTCACGGTGTCGCGAGGACGCCCTCCGCACCGTTGAGGAGCCCCCAATGACCCACCGGTCCGCACAGGATCCGGCCCCCGTGCTGGCGCTGAGGGAGATCTCCAAGTCCTTCGGCGCCGTGCGGGCCCTGCGGGACGTGTCCCTCGACCTGTTCCCCGGAGAGGTCCACGCCCTCGCCGGGGAGAACGGCGCGGGCAAGTCGACCCTGATCAAGACGCTCGCCGGCGTGCACCGGCCCGACGCGGGCAGCGTCCTGCTGGACGGCGAACCCGTCGTCTTCCACGGGCCCGCCGACGCGCGGGAGGCCGGCATCGCCGTCATCTACCAGGAACCCACGCTCTTCCCCGACCTGTCGATCGCCGAGAACATCTTCATGGGCCGTCGGCCGCGCCGCTCGCTCGGCCGCATCGACCACCGGGCCACCCGTGCCGCCACGGCGGCGCTGATGGAGCGGCTCGGCGTCGGACTCGACCCGGACCGCCCGGCGCGCGGCCTCTCGATCGCCGACCAGCAGATCGTCGAGATCGCCAAGGCGCTCTCCTTCGACGCCCGCGTCCTGATCATGGACGAGCCGACGGCGGCTCTCACCGGCAGTGAGGTGGCGCGGCTCTTCGGCGTCGTCCGCACGCTGCGCGAGCAGGGCTCGGCGGTGCTGTTCATCTCGCACCGGCTGGAGGAGATCTTCGGCGTCTGCGAGCGGGTGACCACCCTGCGGGACGGCGCGCTGGTCTCCAGTGAGGCGCTGGCGGGCATGACGGAGGAGGACCTGGTCCGCCGGATGGTCGGCCGGGATCTGGACGAGCTGTATCCGAAGCAGGCCGTCGAGCCGGGCCCGGTCGCGCTGAGCGTCCGCAGGCTGACGCGCGAGGGCGTCTTCACCGACGTCTCCTTCGACGTCCGGTGCGGCGAGATCGTCGGCCTGGCCGGACTGGTGGGCGCCGGGCGTACGGAGGTGGCGCGGGCGGTCTTCGGGGTGGACCGGTGGGACGCCGGGGAGGTCGAGGTCGCCGGGCGGCGGCTGGCCAACGGCGCTCCGTCCACCGCCATGGCCGCGGGGCTCGCGCTCGTCCCGGAGGACCGGCGGGCCCAGGGCCTGGTGATGGGCATGTCCATCGAGCGGAACATCGGCCTCACCGGCCTGCGCACCACCGTGCGGGCGGGTCTGATGGACCGGGGCGCCGAGCGCGACCGGGCGCTCGACTGGGCGGTCAGGCTCCAGGTCAAGTACGCCCGCATCGCCGACGCGGTGTCCACCCTGTCCGGCGGCAACCAGCAGAAGGTCGTCCTCGCCAAGTGGCTCGCCACCGCTCCCGCCGTGCTGATCGTCGACGAGCCCACGCGCGGCATCGACGTCGGCACGAAGGCCGAGGTGCACCGGCTGCTGAGCCGGCTGGCCGCCGACGGAGTGGCGATCTTGATGATCTCCTCCGACCTGCCCGAGATCCTCGGCATGGCCGACCGGGTGCTCGTCATGCACGAGGGCCGCCTCACCGCCGAGATCCAGCGTTCCGAAGCGACCGAGGAGAGCGTGATGGCCGCAGCCACCGGGAGGGCCGCCGCATGACGACGACCGCGACCGAGCCGGCGCCCGCCGGGGCGACGACCGCCGCGAGCGGCGCCCGGCTCGTCGACCGCGTCCTCAGGATGCGCGAACTCGCCATCCTGGTCGTGTTCCTGGTGATGATCGCCGTCACGCAGGCGGGCAACGGCGCGTTCCTGTCCGAGCAGGGGATCAAGGACCTGCTGCTCAACGCGACGATCCTGGTGCTGGTCGCCACCGGCCAGTCCCTGGTGGTCATCACGCGCAACGTCGACCTGTCGGTCGGCTCGACGCTCGGCATCAGCGCCTTCGCCGCCGGCGCGTACCTCCAGGGCGGCGGGAACCCGTTCACGGCCGTGGCGCTGTCCGTGCTGCTCGGCGTCGGCTTCGGCCTGCTGAACGGGCTGCTGGTCAGCCTGGGCCAGGTCCCGGCCCTGGTCGTCACCCTCGGCACGCTCTACGTCATCCGGGGCGTCGACTCCATCTGGGTCGGCTCCCGGCAGATCACCGCGGCCGACCTGCCGGGCGGCTTCGTCGACTTCGGCTCCGGCGGCGTCTCGGCGGTGCCGTGGCTCGCCCTGATCGCCCTGGCGCTGCTCATGGCCACGGCGTACTACCTCAAGCACTTCGGCAGCGGACGCGAGTTGTACGCGCTCGGCTCCAACCCGGAGGCGGCGCGGCTGGCCGGCATCCCGGTGCGCCGGCGCATCCTCCTCGCGTACACCTTCTGCGGGGCCCTCGCGGGACTGGCCGGCGCACTGTACCTGGCCCGGTTCGGGAACGTCGACTCCGGCACCGGCACCGGCTACGAACTCACCGTCGTCAGCGCCGTCGTGGTCGGCGGCGTCGTCTTCACCGGCGGCTCCGGCAGCGTGTACGGGGCGGCGCTCGGCGCGCTCCTGCTGACCTCGGTCAACAGCGTGCTGCCCGCTCTCGGCGTCAGCTCCGTGTGGGTGCTCGCGATCAACGGCTTCCTGCTCATCCTCGCCATCGCGGTCGACCGGATCGTCGCCCTGCGCGTGGCGTCCGCCCTGAAGAAGAGGAACGCCCGCCATGGCTGACTTCGCATCGCGCGCCATCCGCTGGGACACGGTCGTCGGGGCCCTCCTCGTCGTGGTCCTGCTGCTGTCGTTCGGCTTCGTCGACGGGTTCGGCAACGCGCTGAACCTGTCGTTCCTGATCGGCAACACCCTGCCGATCGCGTTGATCGCCCTGCCGATGACGCTGCTGGTGGTCTCCGGCGAGATCGACCTGTCGGTGGCCTCGACGGCCGGGCTCTCCGGCGCGGTGATGGGCGCGCTGTGGAACCAGGGCCTGACCATCGAGGTGATCATCCCCCTCTGCCTGCTGCTCGGCACCGTGTGCGGACTCGTCAACGGGCTGCTCGTCACCCGCCTCGGCCTCCCCTCGCTCGCGGTCACCATCGGCACGCTCGCCGCCTACCGGGGCATCGCGCAGATCGTCCTCGGCTCGGACGCCGTCACCGACTTCCCCGGCCCCTACCTGGAGTTCGCGTCCGGGCGGATCGGCGACACCTTCGTCCCGTACGCCCTGGCGCCGTTCCTGGCGCTGCTCGCCGCCGCCGTGCTCACGCTGCACGCCACCGGGTTCGGACGCTCCCTGTTCGCCACGGGGGCCAACGAGGAGGCGGCCCGGTTCGCCGGCGTCCGGGTGAAGCGGCAGAAGCTGGTCCTGTTCACCCTGACCGGTCTGATGGCCTCGCTCACCGGTGTCTTCTGGGCCCTGCACTACGCCAGTGCCCGCTTCGACAACGCCACCGGCCTCGAACTCTCCGTCGTGGCCGCCGTCCTGCTCGGGGGCATCGACTTCGACGGCGGCAGGGGCACGCTCGGCGGCGCGATCGCGGGAGTCTTCCTCCTCGGCGCGCTGCAGAACGTGATGAGCCTGCTGAACGTCTCCGCGCAGTCGCAGATCGTCGTCACCGGCGTCCTGCTCGTCGTCTCCGTGCTCGGCCCGCGGGTCGCACGGCAGATATCCGTCGCGAAGGCGGGGCGCAGAGCCGCCCCGGCCGCGACCCCGGCACCGTAACCAGCCTCCCGAAAAGGACTCCCCCGCCATGCGCAGCTCCTCCGTCCGCCGTGCCTGTGCCGCCCTCGCCGCCGTCACCTCCCTCGCGCTCGCCGCCACCGCCTGCGGCGGCACGTCCAGGAGCGACGTGCGGAAGGAGGGCCCGTCCGCCGCACCGGGCGGGAAGGCCGACCCGAACGCGCCCACCAAGAAGGGCCTGACCGTGGGCTTCCTGCCCAAGCAGGTCAACAACCCCTACTTCACCACCGCGGACAAGGGCGGCGAGAAGGCCGTGACGGAGCTGGGCTCCCGCTACAAGGAGGTCGGTCCCAGCAGCGCCACCGACACCGCCGGCCAGGTCTCCTACGTCAACACCCTCACGCAGCAGCAGGTCGACGCCATCGCCGTCTCCGCGCAGGACCCGGGCGCCCTGTGCACCGCGCTGAAGCAGGCCATGAGGAACGGCATCAAGGTCGTCACCTACGACTCCGACACCAAGACCGACTGCCGCAACGTCTTCGTCTCGCAGGCCGGGGCCGAGGACCTGGGCCGTACCCAGATCCAGCTCCTCGCCGAGCAGATCGGTCACCGGGGCCAGATCGCGGTCCTCTCCGCCGCGCAGACCGCGACGAACCAGAACCTCTGGATCGACTACATGAAGGACGAGCTGAAGGACCCGAAGTACAAGGACATCGAGCTGGTCAGGGTGGCGTACGGGAACGACGACGCCCAGCAGTCGTTCCAGCAGACCCAGGGCCTGCTCCAGGAGTACCCGCGCCTGGCCGGGATCGTCTCGCCGACCACCGTCGGCATCAAGGCCGCCGCCCAGTACCTGTCCGGCTCCAAGTACCGGGGCAAGGTGAAGCTCACCGGACTCGGCACCCCCAACGACATGCGCAAGTACGTCAAGAACGGCACCGTCGACGCCTTCGAGCTGTGGGACCCGGCCAAGCTCGGCGAACTGGCCGGCCACACCTCGATCGCGCTGGCGTCCGGGCAGATCACGGGAGAGAAGGGGCAGACCTTCGAGGCGGGTGACCTCGGCTCCTTCACGATCGGCGAGGACGGTGTGGTCAGCCTCGGCAAGCCGACCGTGTTCGACGGGAAGAACATCGACGCGTTCGACTTCTGACCGCCGCCGTCCCGCACCCGCCCCGCGCCTTCGTACGCCGTCCGGGCCCGCACAGGCCGCCGCACCGCACAGGAGCCCTCCGTATGACACCTCGCGCGTCGCCCTCCCGCGCCACCCGGTCCGCGGCGGCCGGACCCGCGGGTAGGGTGAGGGTTCGTCCGGCGTTCCTCGCCCCTCTGGAGGTCTCCGTCTGATGGCCCGGTCGGTGGGTATCAAGGACGTGGCCCGAGTCGCCGGAGTGTCGGTGGGCACGGTCTCGAACGTCATCAACCGTCCCGACTCCGTCGGTCCCGAAACACGGGCCCGCGTGCGGTCCGCGATCGAACGGCTCGGCTACGTCCGCAGCGAGTCGGCCCGTCAGCTCCGGGCCGGGCGCAGCCGGATCATGGGGCTGCTCGTGCTCGACATGGGCAACCCGTTCTTCGTGGACGTGGCCCGCGGGGCGGAACGGGCCGCGCGCGAGGCGGGGCTCGGCGTCATGGTCTGCAACAGTGCGCAGAGCCCGGCCGAGGAGGCGGAGTACCTGGCGCTCTTCGCCGAGCAGCGGGTGCGCGGAGTGCTGCTGACCCCGGCCGACGCGACCGGGCGCAACATCGACGCCTTTCGCCGGCACGGCATCCCGTTCGTCCTGGTCGACCGGGTCGCCGAGGGCACCACCGAGTGCTCGGTGTCGGTCGACGACGTGGCGGGCGGCGCGCTCGCCGTGCGGCATCTGATCGACGCCGGGCACCGCTCCATCGCCTACGTGAGCGGTCCGCCCGGCTTCAACCAGGTCCAGGACCGCCGCACCGGTGCGCTCGGCGCGCTGGCCGAGGCCGGTCTCGGCCCGGATGCCCTGCGGGAGCTGCCGACCGGACGGCTCGACGTGGCGGCGGGGCGTGACGCGGGGGCGCGGCTGCTGGGCCTCGCCGACCGGCCGACCGCCGTGTTCTGCGCCAACGACCTGCTCGCCCTCGGGGTTCTGCAGGCGCTGTTCGCCGCCGGGGTGTCCGTCCCCGGCGACCTGGCCCTGGTGGGCTACGACGACATCGAGTTCGCGGCGGCGGCGGCCGTCCCGCTGACCTCCGTACGGCAGCCGGCGACGACGATGGGCGCGCTGGCGGCCCGGCTGCTGCTGGAGGAGACCGAGGCCGGGGCGGTGCCGGGGGCGCACGAGCACCGGCGCGTGGTGCTCCAGCCGGAGCTGGTGGTGCGTCGCTCCAGCCTCGGCGCTGTCCCGGGCTGAGCGGACCACGCGCCACGCCCGCCGCCCGCCGTCCGGTTTCGCGTTTCGCGTTTCGGGGGGCGGCGGGCGGCGCGGCGTCAGCCGCGGGGCGCGGACAGGTCAGGGCTGGACCACGATCTTGCGGCCGAGGCCCGCCTGGAACCGCTCGACCGCCTGCGGGTACTGCTCCAGCGGCAGCCGGTCGCTGATGAAGACCTCCGGGTCCAGCACCCCGGCCGCGAACAGCGCCGCGGCCCGCTCGTAGCTGTGCAGGACCGCCATCGAGCCGGTGATGGTGATCTCCTGGTTGTAGATCCGGTAGGGCTCGATGACCGCCGTCGTGGCGTAGTCGGCGACGCCGAACTGGAGGAACGTGCCGCCCTTGGCGACCCGCCCGAGGCCGTCCTGGATGGCCGCCGCGTTGCCGGTGGCGTCGATCACCACGTCCCAGCCGCCCGGGCGGTCGAACTCCTCGGCGCGCGCCGCCGACCCGGAGCAGCCGAGGAGCGTCGCGGTCGCCAGGCGCTGGGGGTTGACGTCCAGGACGTCCACGGAGGCGGCGCCGGTGCGCTTGGCCAGCTCCAGCATCATCAGGCCCATGGTTCCGGAGCCGTAGATCAGCACCTCCGCGCCCAGGTTGCCGTTGAGCACGTCGTAGCCGCGGACCGCACAGGACAGCGGTTCGATCAGCGCGGCGTCCCGGACGTCGACGTGGTCGGGCAGCCGTACGCAGTTGGCGGCGGGCGCGACGGCGAACTCGGCCGCTCCGCCGGGGACGGTGACGCCGATGGCGGCCCAGTTGTCGCACAGGTTGCCCCTGCCCGAGCGGCAGTAGCGGCACTCGTGGCAGTGCAGGGACGGGTCGACGGCCACCTTGTCGCCGACGGACAGCTCCGTGACGTCGGCGCCGACGGCGACGATCTCCCCGGCGAACTCGTGCCCGGGGACGATCGGCAGGGTGGGGGCGAACTCGCCCTGGAGGATGTGCAGATCGGTGCCGCACAGACCGCAGGAGGCCACCGAGACCACCACGTCGCGCGGTCCGGGCGAAGGGTCCGGGACGGTGGTGACGGACACCTTGCCGGGGGCCTCGACGATGGCTGCCCTCATTTGACTGCTCCCAGGGAAAGGCCCTGGACGAGTTTGTCCTGGGCGGCGTAGCCGGCGACGAGCACCGGCAGGGACACGACGACCGACGCCGCGCACAGCTGGGCGAGGAAGAGGCCCTGGCTCGTGACGAACGTGGTCAGGTGGACGGGTGCGGTCCCGGCGACGACGCCGGTCAGCACCCGGGCGAACAACAGCTCGTTCCAGCTGAAGATGAAGCAGATCAGGGCGGTGGCGGCGATGCCGGGCCCGGCGACCGGGGCGACGACCCGGCGCAGCACCGTGGGCAGCCGCGCGCCGTCGACCTGCGCCGCCTCGATGATGGAGACCGGCACGTCCGCGAGGAAGGACTGCATCATCCACACCGCGATCGGCAGGTTCATCGAGGTGTACAGCAGGACGAGCAGCCAGATGTTGTCCAGCAGGCCGGCGTTCTTCGCGAAGAGGTACACGGGCAGCAGGCCGGCGACGACCGGCAGCATCTTGGTGGAGAGGAAGAAGAACATCACGTCCGTCCACTTGCGCACCGGCCGGATGGAGAGCGCGTAGGCGGCCGGCAGTGCGAGGAGGAGGACCAGGACGGTGGAGAACACGGACGCGGACAGCGAGTTGACCAGGGGCGGCCAGGGCGTGGCGCCGCCTCCGTCGCCGAAGAACGTCCGGTAGCCGTCCAGGGTCAGCGAGGCGGCGAGCGAGGGCGGGTTGGTCGCCGCGTCGGCCTCGGCGTGGAAGGACGTCAGCACCATCCACAGGGCGGGCAGGCAGAAGACGACGCCCACCGTCCAGGCGGCGACGGCCGCCAGGGTGGCGCGCCGACGGGCCCGGCGCGGCGGCGGCGAGCCGGGCGCGGTGCGGCCACGGGCGGCGGGAGCGGGTGCGGTCGGTGCGGTCGAGGCGCTCATGCGCGGCTCGCCTCCTCGCGGAAGAGGGAGGAGACCACACGGAGGGCGAAGGTGGCGATGATCATGGTGCCGATCACCACGACCACACCGGCGGCGGACGCCAGCCCGTACTCGTGGGCCCCGTAGAAGGTCTCGTAGACGGTGTACGGAAGGTTGGCGGTGCCGAGACCGCCGGAGGTGATGGTGAACACCGCGTCGAAGTTCTGCACGATGTAGACCGATCCGAGCAGCACGCCGAGTTCCAGGTAGCGGCGCAGGTGGGGCAGGGTCAGGTGGCGGAAGATCTGCCAGGGGCCCGCGCCGTCCAGGCGTGCGGCCTCCAGGATCTCCGCCGGCCGGCTCTGCAGTCCGGCCAGCAGGATCAGCATCATGAACGGCGTCCACTGCCATACGAGTGCCGCCTCGACGGCCATCAGCGGCATCGTGGAGGTCCAGTCGGGCTGGACCATGTCCTCGATGCCGAACAGGTTGCCGATCCAGGTCAGCGCCCCGTTGAACAGCCCGTACTCGGGGTTGTAGAGCGCGTGCTTCCACAGCAGCGCGGCGGAGACCGGCACGATCAGGAAGGGGGTGATGAGCAGGGTCCGCACCAGGCCGCGGCCGAAGAAGGCGCGGTCGAGCAGCAGGGCGAAGGCGAGGCCCAGCAGGACGCTGGCGATCACCACGGAGGCGGTGAGCACCACGGTGGTCACGACGGACTCGCGCAGCGCCGGGTCGGTGAAGACGGAGGCGTAGTTGGACAGGCCGGTGAAGCGGCGCTTGTCCGGCTTCAGCGAGTTCCAGTCGAAGAGGGATATCACCAGCGTTGCCACGAAGGGCAGTTGGGTGACGGCGATGAGGAAGACGAGTGCGGGAAGGAGCGGCGCGCGGGTCGCCCACGCGCGTGCTCTCCCGCCCCGGGCAGGGTTCTTCCGCGGGGCCGCCTGCGCGGCGGCCGGCGGCCGGGTGGCGGTGGCGGTCATCGGTACTCCTCGGCGACCTTCTCGGCCAGCTTCTGGGAAGCGGAGAGCGCGGCGTCCACCGACTGGCGGCCCGCGATGGCGGCGCTGATCTCCTGTGCCACTTTGGTACCGAGGTCGGTGAACTCCGGTACGCCGACGAACTGGATGCCCGCCGTGGGACGGGGCTGGGTGCCCGGGTTCTTCGGATCGGCCTCGGAGATGGCCCGCTCGGTGACGTCGGCGAACGCGCCCGCCTCCTTGCGGTAGGCGGGGTTGGCGTAGGTCGAAGCGCGTTTGCCGGCGGGTACGTTGGCCCAGCCGCTCGTGGAACCGACGAGCTCCTCGTACTCCTTGCTCGACGCCCAGGAGATGAACTTCCAGGCGTCGTCGGGCTTCCTGGACGCCTTCTGCATGCCCCAGGCCCATGTGTAGAGCCATCCCGAGCTGTCGGTGCGCTCGACGGGGGCCGGAACGTAGCCGATCTTCCCCTTCACCGGGGAGCCCTCGGCCTCCAGCGAGCCGGCGCCGGCGGTGGCGTCGTACCACATGGCCGTCTTGCCCTGGGTCATGTTGTTCAGGCATTCGGCGTAGCCGGACTGGGGTGCGCCGAGTTCGCCGTGCTCGCGCACCAGGTCGACGTAGAACTCCGTGGCCCTGCGGAACTCGGGCGAGGTGAGCCGCGGTTTCCAGTCCTCGGTGAACCAGGTGCCGCCCATGGTGTTGACGACGGTCGTCAGCGGTGCGATGACCTCGCCCCAGCCGGGGAGCCCGCGCAGGCAGATGCCCTTCATTCCGCGCTGCGATCCGTCGGCGCGGGCGGCGAGTCCGGCCACCTGCGTCCAGGTGGGCTTCGCCGGCATGGTGAGCCCTTCCGCCTCGAAGACGTCCTTGCGGTACATGAGGAAGGACGACTCGCCGTAGAACGGCTGGGCGTAGAGCTTGCCGTCCTCGGCGGTGAGCGATTCGCGCAGCGGGGGGAGGATGTCCTGCTGGTCGAAGGCGGTGTCGGCGTCGGCGTAGGCGTCCAGCGCGTGCAGCCAGCCGTTCTTGGCGAAGAACGGCAGCTCGAAGTTGCTGATGGTGGCGATGTCGTACTGACCGGCCTGGTTGGAGAAGTCCTGGCTGATCTTGTCGCGGACGTCGTTCTCGGGCAGCACCGTGAAGCGGACCGTGATGCCGGTCTCCTTCGTGAAGTGCTTCGCGGTGAGCTTCTGCAGTTCGACCATCTGCGGGTTGTTCACCATCAGGACGTTGAGCGCGTCGCCGCCTCCGAAGGAGGTCCCGCCCGCCCCCGCGCATCCGGCGAGCAGGGCGAGGACGGCTGTTCCGGCGCACAGGCGGAGGAGGCGGCGTGGTCCGTGCCGTCGTCGGTGGTGGCGCATGGGTACTCCTGATCAGTCGTAGCGGCTCGGTGATCGGGCGTGCGGGGGCAGGGCGAACCGGGCCCGGGGGCGGGGCCGGGCGGGTCGCGGGAGGGCCGTGCGGCCGGGCGGGATCAGACCCGGATGACCTGCGGGCCGAGGAGGGAGTAGCGCTGGGCCTCGGCGGAGGGGAGCCCGACGTCGGTGACGATGGCCTCGAAGTCCTCGACGCCGGCGAACCGGCAGAAGCTCACCGCGCCGAACTTGGCGTGGATGCCGGCGAAGACGCGGCGCCGGGAGCTGCGCATGGCCTGCGCCTTGACCTCGCTGACGGCCGGGTCCGGGGTGGTCAGGCCGTACTGGCGGGAGATGCCGTTGGCTCCGACGAACGCCAGGTCGATGACGAAGTCGGCGAGCATCCTGGTCGCCCAGTGGTCGACGGTGGCCATCGTGCCGCCCCGCACCCGGCCGCCCAGCAGGAGCACCGCGATCTTGTCGGCGTCGCCGAGGACGGTGGCGACGGCGAGGGAGGCGGTGACGACGGTGAGCGGCCGGTCGCGCGGAAGCGCCTCGGCGACGAGCTGCGGGGTGAACCCCTCGTCGATGAAGACGGTTTCGGCGTCCTGGAGCAGGTCGGCGGCGGCGACCGCGATCCGCGACTTCTGCGGGACGTTGCGGGTGGTGCGGACGGCGAGCGTGGTCTCGAAGCCGGCCGACTCGACGGGGTAGGCGCCCCCGTGGGTCCGGCGGACGAGGCCGTGCTCCTCCAGGAGGTGCAGATCGCGGCGGACTGTCTCCTTGGCCACCTGGAACAACTCCGCGAGCGCGTTCACCTCGACCGACCCTTCCCTTCGGGCGGTGTCGAGAATTCCCCGGCGGCGTTCCTCGGTGTCCACGGTCGCACTTCCCTGATCCTCGCGGCGGCCCTGTTCGGGCCGGAGCCCGTCCGTTCGGTCCCCTGTGTCGTTTCTACAAGCACGGCGAGTGGCTCGACCAGCTTCTTCGCCGTATCCCCTGTGCCCGTTCACGCCCGTTTCCCCCAGGGGGGCACCGCTGGTCAGACCGGTGGCGGCGCGCACAACGGGCGCCTCGGCCGCCCGTTTCGGCCGATGCGGGGCCCGAACGGCGTCCGGACGGGGTCCGGACGCCCGGACGGACCCGGCCGGTACCGTCGACCCGATTGCCTACCCGGCGCCGGGTGCGCGGACACACCGCGTCCCGGCACCCCGGGGAAGCGGGTGCCGGGACGGGCGGGGCAGGCGCCGCTACTTGTCCTTGAAGGCGTCCTTGGCCTTCTCCTTGGCGTCGCGCAGGTCGCCCTTGGACTCCTCCGCGCGCCCTTCGGCCCGCAGGGACTCGTTGCCCACGGCGCCCCCGACCGTCTTCTTGACCTTGCCCTTGGCCTGCTCGCCCTTGGCCTGTGCCTTCTCGTCCGCAGCCACAACCGCTCACATCCCGTCGTACTGGAAAACCTTGCCGCCCTCCGTCTCTCCCCGGTTCCGGCGGCTAAACCAGGAGAGTTGCCGCGGGGAAACTCTCGCGCGGGAATCACGCGGAGAAGTCACGGAAAGGAATTACGGGAACGCATCAGGGGAACGCATCGCGAGGCCATGCCCGCCGTCGGCGTAATACGCCCGCCCGGCGGGACCGCCGGGGACGCTGACCCGGTGAACAACGCGCAGACAGACAAGAGCGCGGACCGGCTGATCGCCCTGTCCGACGGCATCTTCGCGATCGCCATGACGCTGCTGGTCCTCGATGTGCGCGTGGAGCCGGGACTGGACTCCGCCGGTTTTCACGACGCCGTCCGCGGCGTGCTGCCCGATCTGGGGGCCTACGGGCTGAGCTTCATGATCCTCGCCGGCTTCTGGCGCGACCACCGCCGCCTCACACCTCTGGTGCACCGCACCGGAAGGCTCTCGGTCCTGCTGGAGCTCGTCTGGCTCTGCGCCATCGCCCTGCTCCCCTTCCCCACCTCACTGCTGTCCGAGTACGCCTCGCAGCCGCTGGCCGTCACCATCTACGCGGGAGCCGTCACCATCACCAACCTGCTGGAGCTGGCCTGGCTGCACGCCGGCCGCTCCGGCCCCCGCGGCGCCGGGCGGACCGACCCGGACGCGGAGAGGGTGGTCCGCTCCGTGACCGCCGACCTGAGCGCGACGGCACTCGTGTTCGGCGTCAGCATCGTCCTCGCCTACACCGCCTCGGCGCCGACGGCCCTCTGGTCGTGGCTCGCTCTCTTCCCGATCAGATTCGTACTCGGACGCCGGAGCCGCGCCGCGCGGCCGAAGCCCTCGCCGTAGTCCGAGCCGTGCCCCGGTGGCGCCGCGTTCACCCTGCCGCAACGCCCGTTCCCGCTCATCGGCGCCTCGGGGTCCGGGAAGTCGACGCTGCTGCGCTGCGCGAACCTCCTGGAAGAGGTCGACGACGGGGCCGTCTGGCTGGACGGTGTGGAGATCACGGACCCGCGGGCCGACGCGGACGCGGTGCGTCGCCGGATCTGCGTCCTCTTCCAGGCGTACGACCTCTTCCCGCATCTGACGGTCCTGCAGAACATCACCCTGGCCCCGCGCCACGTCCACGGCCTGTCGCGGGTCCGGGCCGAGGAGCGCGCCCGCGAGCTGCTGGAACGGCTGGGGCTCGCGGCGCAGGCCGACGAGTATCCCGACCGGCTCAGCGGCGGGCAGCAGCAACGGGCGGCGATCGTCCGGGCGCTGGCGGTACGCCCCCGGCTGAGGTGGTGGACCAGGTGTGCTTCCTGGACGCGGGAGTGGTGCTGGAGCGCGGCACTCCCGACGAGGTCTTCGGCGCACCCCGGGAGGAACGGACCCGGCGGTTCCTGCGCCGCGTCGTCGAAGCCGGACGGCTGTAGGGCGGCGGGGCGGCGGTCGCCTCCGACGCCCGTCCCGCCGCGGCTCAGTCCTCGACGGACGGCCGGCGGGCCAGGTACAGACCGACGCCCAGGGCCAGCAGCAGGACGCACACGGCGAAGACCAGGCCGGCGTTCCTCAGTCCGAGCCAGAGCGTCAGAGCGCCGACGCCCACGACGGGCAGGGAGATGCCCAGGTAGGCGACGACGAAGAAGGCGGAGACGGTGCCTGCCCGGTGCTCGGGCGGGGCCGCCGCGCTGATCGCCGTCATCGCCGCGCGAAACGCGAGCCCCTGCCCCAGACCACCGCAGACCGCTCCCGCGACCAGCACGGGCAGCGACTCGGCCAGGAGGGAGGCGGCCACCAGCGCCAGACCCGCGACCAGGACGAGGCAGCCGCCCGGCAGGGCCCGCCGCGCCCCGACCCGCCCCATGAGCGCCTGACCGACCGTGGAGGCGAGGAACACGGAGAAGACGACGGCTCCGGCCAGGGCCAGGTTGTGCACGTCCAGGGTCTCGGCCACGAACGTCGGCGCGACCGCGGTGAACAGGCCCAGCAGGGCGAACCCGGCGAAGGCGGCGAGCGCCGAGGTGGTGAACACGCCCCGCACCTGTGGCGGTACGTCCAGCCCCTGTGGCTTCAGCCGCAGCCGGCGGGCGCGGGAGGCGACGGTCTCCGGCAGCAGCCACGTCAGCACCGCGGCGACGCCGATCAACGACAGGTGCACCACGAAGGTCAGCTTCAGGGGCCAGGGGGCGTACTGGGCGAGCAGACCGGCGAGCAGCGGGCCGCAGCCCAGACCGCCCATGTTCGCGGCGGTCGCCGCCAGACCCGCCCGTGCCTCGTGCCCGCGTGTGGCCAACTCCATGACCGTGACCGTCGCGGCGCCGCTCAGCAGCCCGGCGGCGAAGCCGGACAGCAGACGGCCCGCGAACAGGGCGGGGAGCCCGCCCTCGAAGAGGAAGCAGAAGGCGCTGGCGGCCGAGAATCCCAGCGCGGCCAGCAGAACGGGCCGACGGCCCACATCGTCGGAGACGTTCCCGGCGAGGAGCAGGGTGGCGATGACCCCGAGCGCGTAGACGGCGAACACCACCGTCACCATCAGCTCGGAGAATCCGAGCTGCTCCCGGTACAGGCCGTACAACGGGGTGGGCAACGTGGTGCCCGCCATCCCGATGGCGAAAACGGCGGCGGCGGCCGGATAGCCCGGCCGCCTCCTTCCCTCCGCGTGCGGAACAGAACGGTTCATCGACGTGCACTCCCTCGCTGCGCGGTCGTGGGAATGCTCGCACAGGCGGGACGTCCTTGGCCGCACGCGGGACGGTTCGACACGCGCAGCAGGTCCGTCGACTCTCAGGTCCGCTGGACCGTAAACATGATCCTGTTGAGATCCTTATTCATGATCGCCGTTTCCGGCGATTTCCAGCTCTCCGTCGCATAGTAGTTCCCATTGGGGTGCCGGACGAGTACGGTCTGCGGGACTTTCTCAACCGGAAGGTTGGCCATGGGATCGGCATAGTTCACCGGGCCTTTCGCCCAGCTACCATCGGGCTGACGCGCGAACTGCTCTGTGACCATCACCGGGCTACGGCTTCCTTGTCGCGGAGCGGTTCCCAGGTAAACAGTCGGCCCGTCGGCTCCGAACGCTTCCGGGATTCCGTTGGCGCTCCGGTACTGATCCACCTGGCTGTTGTGCCACGGCACGTCGTAGCCTACTTCTTTGGTGAAGAACAGATTGTTGCTCGGGACCTCTGCGGGCGGCCTTGGCGAAGTGGAGAAGAGTCCGCCGCGCGAGGGTGCAGCAGGGGTGGACGGTTTCACGAGCTGCGCCGAACCGGAATTCTTCCAGTTCTTGTACGCTCCCTGCGCCTTGCCGTACAGGCTCTGCGCTGACCCCTGTATCTTCTTCGCGGCTGCGGGTGCTTTCGCTGCGCCGACCACGCCGCCGGCGATGCCTCCGGCGAGGGCGACGACGTCGAAACCGGTGCGGACGTCGTCCGGCATGAAGCCCTGGCCGTTGTTGGCGTGGGCCGCGATCTGGTCGGCGGCGGAGCCGACGGTGGCGGCGGCGGCGCCGATGGCGATGGCGACGGGGACGGTCATGGTGCCGCCGGAGGCGATGGTGGCGGCGGCGAGGCCGATGCCGGCCAGGGCCATGTCGAGGTAGGGCATTCCTTCCCAGCCGAGGAAGTCGTCCGTGAACCATTTCCAGGCGCTTT
>NZ_ML123034.1:6458347-6458921 GCF_003846185.1 Streptomyces sp. ADI96-02 | reverse complement strand
TCGGTCCACTGCGCGGACACACCACCGGTGACCGGGTCGTACGACGTCCGCACATGGTCCTGCTTCGTGTCCGGGGCGTCCTTCGGCGAGGTCCACGCCTCGACCGTCCGCCCGGACCGGTCGTTCCGCTGATGCGCCACCGAACCGTCCGGCAACGCCACCGACTCCACCAGCCCGTTCACCCGGTTGTAGCCCATGCTGGACGTCCCGCCCTCGCCGGGCAGGGAGACCTCCGTCGCCCGGCCCGCAACGTCGAACTTCGTCTCGAACCCGGAAACCGACTGGCCCTTCGACGTGAGGGCCTTGTTTGTCTTGTTCCCGAACGCGTCCAGGGTGTGCTCCGCCTTCACGCCGTCCGACGCGTCGGACTCCTTGGGGGTGAGGCTGTCCGACGCGGGCAGTCCCGCAGGCGTGTACGCGTGCCTGGTGGTGAACGGGCTGGTGCTGTCGTCGGAGCTGACGGGTTTGCCCAGGGCGTCGAACTCCGTCTCGGTCACGGCACCGGGCGTGCCGTCACCGTACGACGTCTCGCTCCGGACGAGGTTGCCCTGCTCGTCGCGCTGCTGTGTGCTGG
>NZ_ML123034.1:6448642-6456763 GCF_003846185.1 Streptomyces sp. ADI96-02 | reverse complement strand
CGACGTCGCACTCGAAGCGCCCGGGGCCGCGAACGCGACACCCATTCCCGCAACCCACGGCAAAGACGCCCCCACCGCCACCGCCACACACGACGACACGACACGACGGCTGGGAGAAACGTGACGACCAGGCATGACCGACTCCAAAAGAGAGAGAAAGCTTCTCCCCCCATAGAAGTCAAGGGGCCACGACATGACCCTGGGGAAAGCGCCCAATCCCGTCTTTCGCCACCGAGCGGGGAACTCGTGCGGTGGCCCGTCATGGGCGGCGGAGGGGCGTCACGCGAGCCCGCCGTTGGTGAAGACGACCTGGCCGTTGACCCAGCGGGCCGGACCGGCGAGGAAGGCGACCGTCTCCGCGATGTCCTCCGGCTGCCCGAGGCGTTCCATGGGGACGGCCTGGGCGAGGCCGGCGACGGTCTGCTCGTCCTTGCCGTCCAGGAACAGCGGAGTGGCGGTGGGGCCCGGCGCCACGGCGTTGACGGTGATGTCCTTGCCGCGCAGTTCGCGCGCGAGGATCAGCGTCATGCCCTCCACCGCCGCCTTGCTCGCCACGTAGGCCCCGTACGTGGGGAACTGCGTGCGCGTGACGCTGGTCGAGAAGTTGACGATCGCTCCGCCGCCGCGGATCCGGCGGGCCGCCTGCCGGGAGACGACGAAGGCGCCGCGGATGTTGGTGCGGTGCATACGGTCGAGGTCGTCCAGGTCCAGGTCCGCGATCGGGGCGAGCACCATGACACCGGCGGTGTTCACGACGACGTCGATGCCGCCGAAGGCGTTCTCCACGGCATCGAAGGCGGTGCGCATCGCGTCCTCGTCCGCCACGTCCCCGCCGACCGTGATCGCCCGGCCGCCTCGCGAGGTGATCTCCTCTACCAGGCGCTCGGCTCTGGCCCTGTTGCCGGCGTAGTGCACGCCGACGGCGTATCCGTCGGCGGCCAGTCGCTCGGCGCAGGCGCGGCCGATACCGCCGGAGCCTCCCGTGACGAGCGCGACCCGCCCAGTGGAGGTGGAGGTGGAGGTCATGAGAGGCGTTCCCCTTCTGGTGATCGTGTCGCTCGGTTTCGCGTCCGGCCTCACGGCGCGGCGGGGCCGCGTACCGCACGGGATCGCGCCTGATGCCTTCACGTGACCGGGATCGCACCCAGCGTAGCCGCGGAGGCGCGGGATGCCGGGCCTCAGCCGACGGCGCTGATGGTGTCCGCGAGTCGGCGGCGGGCCGCTCGCGCGGCGGGGAGGACAGACAGCAGCGCCGCTCCCAGCACGGCAGCCGCGACGAGCAGCGCCAGATGCGGAAGCGCGGGAGCCTGCGCCACTCCGGAGCCCAACCCGATCCTGCGCGCCTCCGCGTCGATCAGGGCGTGGGCGAGCGGCACTCCCAGCACCGCGCCGGTGATCGCGGCGAACAGCGTCGTACAGCCGACGGCCGTCACCGTGACGGCGGTGATCTGTCCCGGGGAGAAGCCGATCGCCTTGAGCGCCAGGAGGTCGCGCTCACCGGCCAGGATGCTGCCGCCGATGGCCGTGGACAGTTCGATGAGCCCGATCAGCGCCAGCACGGCCACGAGTCCCGCCACCACGCCGAGCACGGGTGAGAGGCGGTCGCCGGGGCTCGTGGCCTCCTGGATGTCCAGGCGACCGCCCGAGGCGGCCGTCAGGTCCGCGCGCACCTCCGCGGGGTCGGCGCCGGGCTCCAGGCGCAGCAGGTGCATGGAAGGCGTGAGGCCGGGGTCGTTCTGCCGCAGGGTGTCGAGGGAGGTGGAGATCACCCGGCCGCTGTTCTCCGGTTCGATGGCCCGGCCGACGATGTGCAGGATCTGCGGTTGACCGCCCGCCGTCACGCGGACCCAGTCGCCGACCCGTACGCCGAGCAGGTCGAGCAGGCCCTGGCCGGCGACGGCCTCGTCCGGGCCCGCCGCCGGCCGGCCCTCGACGACGGCGAACGGGTAGGGCTCGTTCCGCGTGCCGAGGCCGCGCAGGGCGATGGTCCCGGTCTGGCCCGGTACGAGCGCCGCGACCTCGACGCCCGGGTGGGCGGCCACCACCCGGTCGTCCGCCTCCAGCAACGCGCTGATCTCGCGCTCGCCCAGGCCATCGGCCCGTACGGTCAGTGCGGCGGCCGTGCCCATCCGCTCCGGTTCGCTGTCGAAGCGGCCCAGAGCGGTCCAGGCGCTGAGGGCCACGGTGATCAGCAGGAGCGGCAGCGCCAGCCGGACGATGGTGGCCGGGGTGCGGGTGCCGGGCACGAGCGCCCGGTGCCAGCCGAGCACGAGTGCGGGCGGCACGCCGAGGCCGAGGGCTCTGCGGGTGGTGCGGGAGAGCCGGCCGGAGGGCGCGGTCTCGGGCGGCAGCGCGGGCACCGGGGGCACGCGTCCGGCGCGCCAGCCGGCGAGAGAGGTGGCGGCGCCGATGAACAGGACGACGCCGGCCGGCACGGCGAGCAGGATCGCCCGATGGCCGGGCAAGCCCTGCCAGACGTGCACCGCCTCGCCCAGCCGGCCGGGAATCCCGGCGCCGAACGACCTGGTCAGGACGGTGGCGATCAGCGCGCCGAGAAGGGCGAGGGCCAGGTGCTGGACCACGAAGACCCGGGTGACCTGGCGGGGCGTGAAGCCGACGGCCTTCAGGACGGAGATGTCGCGCAGGTGGCCGCGCACCCGGGTGCTGATGGCGCCGAAGACGGCCAGTGCTGCGGCGATCAGCGCACCGAGCCCGAAGAGCGCGAGCACCTGCCCCAGCAGCCGGGTGTCGCCCTCCGCCTCGCCGCGCGCCTGCTGCCAGCTGGACACGTCGGTGACGTTGCCGGCCCCGAGCACGGTGACGGCGCGCTGGATCGCGTAATCGGTGTCGTCCGGCTCGGCCAGCAGCAGACCGGTGACCTGCCCCGACCACGTACCGCCCGCGTGCTTCGCCGCCGCCGGCAGCGCCCACACGGTGCCGCGCCGCTCGCCGGGCCGGTAGCGCGGCTCGGCGCTGTCGGCGACCCCGACGACGGTCAGGGCGCGGTCGCTCCCCGGCACCGTGAGCCGGTCGCCGGGCTCGGCCCACAGGGCGCGGGCCAGGCTGTTCTCCAGGACCACGCCGTCGGGCTCGGCTGCGGTGAGCCATCGTCCGGCGGTGAGGAGCGGACGGCCGGTCCCGGGCGGTTCCTCGCCGGCGGCCCGCAGTTCCACGCCCGCTCGGACACCGCCCGACTCGACGGTGGCGAACGCCGTGCGGTACGGACCGGAGAGCGCGTCGACGCCGTCCTGGGAGGCGAGCCGCCCGGGGTCGGCCGAGGCGGCGGTGTGCATCCAGACGTGCGCGCCGCGGGACTCGGTGAAGATCCGCTGCCAGGGGTTGGTGGCGTAGCCGAACAGGGCGGCGGCGAGCAGCAGCGCGGTGACGACTCCCACGGTGGCGCCGACGATGAACAGTGCTTGGCCGCGGTGGGTGCGCAGATCGGAGTGCGCCCAGCGCAGCGTCGCCCGCACGGTCAGTCCTTCAGTTCGAGCACGCCGGAGAGCCCGGTGCTCCGCGCGGGCGGGTCGCCCAGGTCGGCGTCGTCGGTTATCCGGCCGTCGAAGAAGCTGATGACGCGGTCCGCGGTGCTGGCGAGCCGGGCGTCGTGGGTGACGAGCAGGATCGTCTGGCCGCGGGCGTGGAAGCGCGAGAGCAGGCGCATCACCTCGCGGGTGCCTTTGCTGTCGAGGCTTCCGGTGGGTTCGTCCGCGAGGAGGAGCCGGGGATGGTTGACGAGCGCGCGGGCGAGGGCCACGCGCTGCTGCTCGCCGCCGGACAGTTCGCCGGGCATGCTGCGGGCCCTGCCCTCCAGGCCGAGTTCGCCGAGGAGTTCCCGGCGGGCGGTGCGGGCGCGTTTCGAGGAGGCGCCGGCCAGCAGGGCGGGGAGTTCGATGTTGTCGGCGACGGTCAGGTTCGAGACGAGGTTGAAGAACTGGAAGACGATGCCGATGCTGCGGCGGCGTTCGACGGCCCAGCGCGCCTCGCCGTAGGAGTCGGTGCACTCGCCGTCGAGCCAGATGCTGCCGCTGTCGGGCCGCTGGAGGCCGCCGAGCAGGTGGAGCAGGGTGGACTTGCCCGCGCCGGAGGGGCCGGTGACGGCGACGAACTCGCCGCGCCGCACGGTCAGGTCGACGCCGCGGACGGCGTGCGCGGCGGCGCCCTCGCCCCGGTGGGTCTTGGTGAGGGCCTGGGCGCGGAGTGCGGGGACGGGCTCGGCCGGTCGGCTCATTCCCGTCCCTCCAGCTCTTCCTGACACCGCTCCAGCCAGTCGAGGTCGGCCTGGAGATGCAGCATGGCTCCCTCGATCAGGAGTTGGGCGACGGGCTCGTCGCGGTTCTCGGTGGTGGACAGCTTCGACAGCTGGCGCATGGTCGTGAGGTACTGGCGCCGCTGCTTGTTGATCAGACCGATCCGGTCGGCCAGGCCGGTGTGCGAGGCGAGGGCGAGCTTCATGAAGAAGTCGTCCCGGACCCGCGGCTCGTCCGCCGTCTCCTCGAACCAGACGCTGAGCGCTTCTCTCCCGGCGTCGGTCAGTCGGTAGATCTTCTTGTTGGGGCGGCTGGACTGGGCGATCTCCTCGCCCTCGATCAGCCCCGACTTCTCCAGCCGGCTCAGCGTGACGTAGATCTGCCCGACGTTCGGCTGAGGGTACGCGGCGCCCAGCAGTTGCTCAAGGTCCTGCTTGAGTTCGTACCCGTGGGCCGGGCCTCGGGACAGCAGTGCCAGGAGGGGCAGCCGCACTCGCGCTCCCTCCTCTCCTGGTCTCGGGCCGGCGCCCGATCGTGCCTCACCGCCCGGAGAGGCGGCCCGGATCGCTCACGCGATCTGATCGGGTCCTAGTATCGCCCATGCCTAACGGGTATACATGCCGTAGGCCGGGACGGCGATGTCCGGCAGCCTGGCGGCGGGGAGGACCGATGCGGTGGACGCGTACCGCCGGCAGGGCGCTCCTGGCCACCGCCGTGGCTCTGACCGGCTGGGCGGGCGGGGCGGCGAACGGCACGGCCGGTGCGGGGGGTGACGCCGGGCGGGGGCCGATGACGCTCGCCACGGCCGGGGACCTCACCAACTACCTGGGCCCGCTGCTCGCCGACTGGAACCGCGCGCACCCCCGGGAGCGGGTCACCCTCGTCGAGCTTCCGGAGTCCGCCGACGAGAGCCGGGCGCAGATGATCACGGAGCTGCGCTCCGGGGCCGGGCGCTACGACCTCCTCAACATCGACGTCGCCTGGACCTCGGAGTTCGCGGCGGCGGGCTGGATAGCGCCGCTGGAGCGCGACAGGTTCCCGCTGAAGAGCTTCCTGCCGCCGGTCGTCGGCACGGCGACGTACGCGGGGAAGCTGTACGCCGTCCCGTACGTGACCAACACGGGGATGCTCTACTACCGCAAGGACCTCCTGGACCGGGAGGGCGAGCGGCCCCCGCACACCTGGGCCGAGCTGGAGCGGCAGGCGCGCACGATCGCCCCGAAGTACGGCGTCGGCGGCTACGCGG
Source organism: Streptomyces sp. ADI96-02 (assembly GCF_003846185.1). Taxonomy (GTDB): domain Bacteria; phylum Actinomycetota; class Actinomycetes; order Streptomycetales; family Streptomycetaceae; genus Streptomyces. Next base: position 6,451,267 of record NZ_ML123034.1, on the reverse strand, counting down.
GCCAGTTCCTCCCGTACGAGGGCCTGACCGTCAACGCGGCGGAGATGGTCTACTCGGCCGGCGGCTCGATCCTCGGCGACGAGGGCGAGCGGGTCACGGTGGACTCGGCCGCGGCGCGCAGGGGCATCGGCGTCCTGGCGCGCGGGGTGCGCGACGGCTGGATACCGCGCCAGGCCCTCACGTACAAGGAGGAGGAGTCCCGCCGGGCCTTCCAGGACGGGAAGCTGCTCTTCCTGCGCAACTGGCCGTACGCCTTCGCCGCCGCCGCGGGCGAGGACTCGAAGATCGCCGGGAAGTTCGGCGCGGTGCCGCTGCCGGGCAGCGACGGGTCGGGGACCAGTGTGCTCGGCGGCTCCAACCTCGCCGTCAGTGCCCGGGCGGAGCATCCGGCCTCGGCGAAGGACCTCATCGCCTATCTCACCGGCGAACCGGTGCAGCGCAGGGTGCTCACCGAGGGCTCGCTGCCTCCGGTGCGGGCCTCGTTCTACCGGGACGCGGAGCTGGTGCGCCGCTTCCCGTACCTGCCGGCGCTGCGCGAGAGCGTGCTGTCGGCCGCGCCGCGGCCCAAGAGCCCGCGCTACGACCAGGTCAGCCTCGCCGTGCAGGCCGTCGTGCAGGACGCGATGGCCCAGCGTCAGAAGCCCGAGGCGGCGGTCCGCCGGCTGGCCGTCGAGCTGGCGGCCATCGCCCGCCGCGGCTGACCCCTTCCAGCTCTTTCTACTTACCCGTTAAGTAGTGCGCCGACGTCGTTCGGCTGCCTGTCGACGCCCTTGCGCCCTTCCAAATGCGGGCATAGCGCCCAACTACCGTTGCATTTCGGCCTGACCGTTGACACCTTCTCGACATCGCTACTTAACATGTATGCATAACCGCAGGGTTCAGCTGCGGCACCCCTCACGCAGAAACAAGGTCTACGGGTGAAGCTCTCAGCACCGGTCGGCGACGGCCCCACACGTTCCGCGGTCCTCCACCCCTGGTGGCGCGACGCGGTGATCTACCAGGTCTACGTGCGCAGCTTCCTGGACAGCACCGGCGACGGAATCGGCGATCTGGCGGGCGTCCGCGCCGGGTTGCCCTACCTCAAGAAGCTGGGCGTGGACGGCATCTGGCTGAGCCCGTTCTACCCCTCGCCCCAGCACGACCACGGTTACGACGTCGCCGACTACTGCGACGTCGACCCCGTCTTCGGCGACCTCGCCGAGTTCGCCCTGCTGGTCGGCGACGCGCACCGGCTGGGGGTGAAGGTGCTGCTCGACATCGTGCCCAACCACTGCTCCAGCGAACACCCGTGGTTCACCGAGGCGCTGGCCGCCGAACCCGGCAGCGCCGCCCGCGCCCGGTTCCACTTCGCGGAGGGCCGGGGTCCGGACGGGGCGGAGCCGCCCAACAACTGGCACGCGATGTTCGGCGGCCCGGCCTGGTCGCGGGTCACCGAGGCGGACGGCTCGCCGGGCCAGTGGTACCTGCACATGTTCACGCCCGAGCAGCCCGATCTGAACTGGCGCAACGCCGAGGTCGGCGCGCACTTCGACCAGGCGCTGCGCTTCTGGCTCGACCGCGGCGTGGACGGGTTCCGCATCGACGTGGCGGCCGGTCTCTTCAAGCACCCGGAGCTGCCCGACTCCCCGGACCCCGCGGCCGACGCACGCACCCGCGACTCGGTCAACCCGCTCGCCTGGAACCAGCCGGAGGTCCACGACGTCTGGCGCCACTGGCGGTCGGTCTGCGAGGAGTACACCGCGCGCGACGGCCTCGAACGCCTCCTGGTCGGCGAGGTCTCCGTGCCGACCGCCCGCGAGCACGCGCTGTACGTACGCCCCGACGAGCTGCACCAGGCGTTCTTCTTCGACCTGCTCGGGGCCCCGTGGGACGCCGACGCCTTCCGCAAGGTCATCTCGGAGGCGATGCAGGACATCGCCGGCACCGGATCCACCGTCACCTGGGTCCTCAACAACCACGACCAGGTCCGCACGGTCACGCGGTACGGCGAGTCGGGCACCGAGAAGAGCGGGCTCGGCGCCGCCCGTGCCAGGGCCGCCGCCCTCCTGATGCTGGCGCTGCCCGGCGCGGCCTACATCTACCAGGGCGAGGAACTGGGCCTGCCGGAGGTCGTCGACCTCCCCGACGACGTCCTGACCGACCCCATCTTCCGGCGCACCGGCAGCCGGGCGCGGATCCGGGACGGCTGCCGCGTCCCGCTGCCCTGGTCCGGGCACGCGTCGCCGTTCGGCTTCAGCTCCGGCGCCGAGGGGGCCAAACCCTGGCTTCCGCAGCCGGGCTGGTTCGCCGAGCACGCCACCGACCGGGCGCTCGCCGACACCCGCTCCTTCTGGCACCTGTACCGCGACGGCCTGCAACTGCGCGCCGGACTGCCCCAGTTGGGCGAGGGATCGCTGCGGTGGCTGGAGACCCAGCCCGGAGTCCTCGCGTTCGTCCGGTGCGACGGTCTGGTCTGCGCCGTCAACTTCGGCACCACCCCGGTCCCGGCCCCCGTCTCCGGCGCGCCGCTGCTCTCCAGCGGCCCCTGCCCGGTCGGCGTCCTTCCGGGCTCCACCGCCGCCTGGTGGATCAGCGACCACCCCTCAACCTGAACACACCCCGACCCCGGCCACCCCCTTCCCCCCG
>NZ_ML123034.1:6381406-6448590 GCF_003846185.1 Streptomyces sp. ADI96-02 | reverse complement strand
CCCCCCCACACCCCTCCCCCACTGTCCCCCTCCGTTCCCCCGAGGAAGCAGAACCGATGCGACGACGCACCATGCTCCTGAGCTGTACCGCACTGACCCTGGCACTCGGCGCCACCGCCTGCGGCGGTGATCCCGTCACGGCTGCGGGCGGGGGCGGTGGAGGGGACCTCGCGGGGCAGACCCTGTCCGTGGCGGCCGTCTGGACGGGCGCCGAACAGAAGAACTTCCAGAAGGTGCTCGACGCCTTCTCCGCGAAGACCGGCGCCAAGACCCAGTTCCTGCCCACCGGCGACAACACCTCTACCGTCATCGGCAGCAGGATCGAGGGCGGCAACGCCCCCGACGTCGTGATGGTGCCGCAGGTCGGGGTGCTCCAGCAGTTCGCGAAGCAGGGCTGGCTCAAGCCGCTGTCCCCCGCGGCCACCGCGGCGGTCGACACCAACTACGCGAGCGTCTGGAAGAAGTACGGCAGTGTCGACGGCTCGCTGTACGGCGTGTACTTCAAGGCCGCCCACAAGTCGACCGTCTGGTACAGCCCCGACGCCCTCGACCAGGCGGGCGTCGAGCCGCCGAAGACCTACGCGCAGATGCTCACCTCGGCCCAGGCGGTGTCCGACTCCGGGCTCTCCGCCTTCGCCGTGGCCGGCGAGGACGGCTGGACCCTCACGGACTGGTTCGAGAACGTCTACCTCTCGCAGGCGGGCCCGGAGAAGTACGACCGGCTGGCGGCCCACACCCTCAAGTGGACCGACCCGACCGTGGTCAAGGCGCTCTCCACCCTCGGTGAACTCTTCGCCGACAAGGAGCTGATAGCGGGCGGCCAGAAGGGTGCGCTCAGCACCGACTTCCCCGGATCCGTCGAGAAGGTCTTCGGCCCCGAACCCGAGGCCGGCATGGTCTACGAGGGCGACTTCGTCGCCGGGGTCGCCAAGGACCAGTTCGGCAAGCGGATCGGTGAGGACGCCGCCTTCTTCCCGTTCCCGTCCGTGGACGGCGGAGAGGCGCCCGTGGTCAGCGGCGGCGACGCCGCCGTGGTGCTCAAGGACGGCAAGAACCAGAAGGCCGCCATGGCGTTCGCTGAGTACCTGGCCGGCCCGGAGGCGGCGGCCGTCTGGGCCGAGGCGGGCGGGTTCGTATCGCCCAACAAGAACCTCGACCTGGCCCGTTACGGCGACGACACGACGCGGCGCACGGCCGAGTCGCTGGTGAAGGCCGGGGACTCGGTCCGGTTCGACATGTCCGACCAGGCGCCCGCCGCGTTCGGCGGGACCAAGGGCACGGGCGAGTGGAAGCTGCTCCAGGACTTCCTGCGCGACCCCTCCGACCCCGCCGCCACCGCGGCCCGCCTCGAAGCCGCCGCCGCCAAGGCCTACCGGGCCACCTCGTGACCGCCGCGACCGCGCCCGCCCGGGACACCGGCAAGCGGTCCCCGGATCCCGCGCCTCCCGCTGACCCCGGCAGACTCGCCCAGCAGCGCGCCCGCCGGCGCAAACGGATCATCTCCGTCGCGTTCGTCCTGCCGGCTCTCCTGCTCCTGGGCGCACTCGTCGTCTACCCGGTGCTGTTCTCCATCGGCCGCAGCTTCTTCGACGCGGGCGGGACCCGGTTCGTCGGCGGCGGGAACTACGCCGAGGTGTTCCGCGACCCGGCGACGCTCCAGGCCATCCGCAACAGCGCCATCTGGATCGTCGTCGCTCCCACACTGCTCACCGGGCTCGGTCTGATCCTCGCCGTCCTGGTGGAGAAGGTCCGCTGGGCCACCGCGTTCAAGCTGCTGCTGTTCCTGCCGATGGCGGTCTCGTTCCTGGCCGCCGGCATCATCTTCCGCCTCGCCTACGACGAGAACCCCGACAAGGGCGTCCTCAACGCCGCCGTCGTCGGCGTCCACGACACGTTCAAGGACGCGGCCTCCTATCCGTCCGCCCGCGCCCGCGACGGCCAGGGGCTGACGAAGCGCGGCGACGGTTCGTACACCACCTCGGACGCGGTGTCCCCGGGCGGGACGGCGCTGCTGGGCCTCGTCGGCGTGGCGCCCAAGGACCTGCCCCCGGAGGCCGGGCCGGCGCTTCCGGCCGCCTCCCGGCAGGCCGCCGGCACGGAGGTCCGCGGTGTGGTGTACCTCGACTTCACCCCGGGCGGCGGCGGTGTGCGGGGCGAGGTCGACAAGGCCGAGAAGGGACTGCCGGGCCTGTCCGTCGAAGCCCTGCGGGACGGCGAGACGGTCGGCCGGGCCACGACGGCGGACGACGGTTCCTTCCGCTTCGCGGACCTCGGCCCCGGCTCGTACACGCTGCGGCTCCCCGCCGCGAACTTCGCCCCGCCCTACGAGGGCGTCTCCTGGCTCGGCCCGGCGCTGGTCACCCCGGCGATCATCGGCGCCTACCTCTGGATCTGGACGGGCTTCGCCATGGTCCTCATCGGCGCGGGCCTCTCCTCGCTGCCGCGCGAGACGCTGGAGGCGGCCCGGATGGACGGCGCCGGCGAGTGGCAGGTGTTCCGCCGGATCACCGTTCCGCTGCTGGCCCCCACCCTCACGGTGGTCTTCGTGACGCTGGTGATCAACGTGCTGAAGGTCTTCGACCTCGTCTACATCATCGCGCCCGGTCCGGTGCAGGAGGACGCCACCGTACTGGCCACCCAGATGTGGCTCGTCTCCTTCGGCGGAGGCAACGACCAGGGGCTCGGCAGCGCGCTCGGGGTGCTGCTCCTGCTGCTCGTCGTGCCCGCCATGGTCTTCAACGTCCGCCGCTTCCGCAGGAGTCAGTCATGAGCGTCATCGCACCGGCCCGGCCGGAGCCCGAGGCGACGCCTGCGACCGCGTCGCCCGCACGCCCCCGCCGCACCGCGGCGAGCCGGCTCTCCGGCTGGCTCGGCAACAGCCTGGTCCAGGGGTTCCTGATCGTCGTCGGCCTGGTCTGGATCACCCCGCTCGCGGGCCTGTTCCTGTCCTCGCTGCGGTCGGCACGGGACAACGCGGCCGGCGGATGGTGGACCTCCCTGGCGAGTCCGGGCCGGCTGTCCTTCGACAACTACACCGCGCTCCTGGCCAATACGGGTATCACACGGGCGTTCTGGAACACCGTGATGATCTCGGTGCCCACCACCGTCCTGGTCGTCGTGATCGCCGCGCTGGCCGGGTACGCCTTCGCGTGGCTCGACTTCCCCGGCCGGGACTGGATCTTCCTGCTGGTCGTGGCACTGCTCGTGGTGCCGGTCCAGATCGGCCTGCTGCCGGTCGCCAAACTCTTCGGCCAGCTGGGGCTGTTCGGGACGATCCCGGGGGTGGTGCTCTTCCACGTCGCCTACGGCCTGCCGTTCGCGATCTTCCTGCTGCGCAACTTCTTCGCCGACCTGCCCCGCGAGATGCTGGAGGCGGCGCGGATGGACGGCGGAACCGAGTGGCGGATCTTCACCCGGCTCGTGGTGCCGATCGGCCGCCCGGCCATCGCGAGTCTGGCGATCTTCCAGTTCCTGTGGGTGTGGAACGACATGCTGGTGGCCCTGCTGTTCGCGGACACCTCGTCTCAGCCGTTGACGGTCGAACTCCAGTCGCAGGTACGGCAGTTCGGCAGCAACATCGACGTGCTGGCACCCGGCGCCTTCCTGTCGCTGATCGTCCCGGTCGCCGTCTTCTTCGCCTTCCAGCGGCACTTCGTGCAGGGAGTGATGGCCGGCTCCGTCAAATGACGGGGGCCGCGACCCGGCCGTTCCGCCGCCCGGCCGGCTCACCGCGCGAACGCCGCAGAGCGCGCGGACGAGCCGGCCGGCGGCCCGCTCCCCCCGCCTCTACCTGGTGTCCCAGGTCCGGTGGTAGTCGCTCCACCGCGGGGGCAGACCGGGCAGTCCGACGTGGCCGGCGCGGAGTCCGTCGAGCGTCAGCGCCAGCATCCGCATGCGGGCGCGGTCGTCCTCCTCGGTGCGCCGGGGGTAGCGGCTGAACAGCTCGATGACATGGGTGACGTCCAGGGTCGTGACGTCCGCGCGCACGGTCCCGTCGGCGATCCCGCGTGCCAGCAGCTCCTCCAGCAGCGCCTTGGCCCGCTCGTTCGCCGCGGACACCTCGTCCGGCACGGCAAACGTGCCCGCGAGGGAGGCGAACGCGCCCGCCCGCACGTCGACCGAGTGCTTCATGTACCCGGACAGGGCTTCCCAGCCGCTGCCCCCGGCCTCCAGCGCCTGCCTCAGCCCGGCGGTGGTCTCCTCCATGCCGACCACGCACAGCCGGTGCAGCAGCTGGACCTTGCTCCCGTAGCGGCGGTAGAGCGTGCCGATGCCCACCCCCGCCCGTTCGGCGATCGCCGAGACCGGCGCGTGGGCGCCCTGTTCGGCGAAGACGGCCCGTGCCGCTGCCAGCACGAGCATGTCGTTGCGTTCGGCCTCCGCCTGGCGGCCGAAGCGGCCTCCGGCCCGAAGCCCCTCGGCTGATGGCGTCGTCATGAGTCCAGACTATTGCCTGCCGGAGTGCGCCGCTCCGATACTCCTGGACGCGCCGGAGGCGCCGCCCGGTACGGGTGCTACGGGCCCGTCACGCGGCCCTCCGCACCAGCCGCACGTACACCTTCGGCGCCGGACCTGCGGGGAAACGTCCCGTGTCGTTCGCGGAGCACGCAGTGATCTTCAACAGAGAGCTCCAACTCTGTGAAATTCAGACAGACATCACCCTCTTGATCGAGCCAGTGATCATGAGACAGAGTTCCGGACGTGATCAGCGATCAGCTCGCCGACCACCGGACGCACGGTCACCCCTCGCCCCGGCCCCCACACACCGGCGCGATCCCCCCATCACGGTCGTGCGCTCCGAGACCGGAAGGAACATCCGTGGGAGTTTCCCGAAAGATCTTCGCGGCGACCGCTGCCGGCGCCCTGCTCTCCCTCACCGCCGTCACCGGCGCCCAGGCCGTGGAGAACACCGGACCGCGCTACGACAGCGCCATGGTCCAGGCGCTCGCCTCATCGCTCGGCGTCAGCGAGAGCGCCGCAGTGCAGCGGCTCGACCGCCAGGCCGCCCAGCAGGACAGAGTGGCCTCGCTCGGCAAGCAGGGCGTCGCCATGGACGGCGCCTACTTCGACGGCCGGGGCGACCTGGTCGTCAACGCCGAGGGCGCCGCCGCCGAGCGGCGCATCGAGGGCGCGGGCCTGAAGGCGCGCGTCGCCGAGCACGGCGAGGACGCCCTCCAGGCGGTCAAGGCCGAGCTGGACCGGCTGGCCCTGGCCAAGTCCCCCAGCGGCGTGAGCGCCTGGTCGGTGGACCTCGCGTCCGACTCCGTCGTCGTCGAGGTGAGCAGCGACCGCGGCGCCGCGGCAGCCGCCTTCCTCAAGGCGGCCCGGAGCCACGGCGACGCGGTCCGCGTCGTGAAGTCCGCGGAGCGGCTCAGCCCGCAGGCCACCGTCGACCCCGGCGACCAGATGACGTTCGACGGCTACAACTGCTCCGTCGGCTACGGGGCCCGGGACGCCTCCGGCAAGCAGTTCCTCGTCACCGCCGGCCACTGCATAGAGAACCTGCCCGTCCTGTCGCACGACGGCGCGCGCTTCGCCGAGGGGACGGACAGCCGGTTCGCCCTGGGCAAGGACAGCGTCGACATGGGCATCGCGGCCGTCGACGAGGGCAGCGCCATCTCCACCCAGGTCAGCACGTGGGACCGGGCGGGCACCGTCGCGGTGGAGGGCTCCGAGCGCGCCCCCGTCGGCGCCGACCTGTGCAAGTCGGGCCGCACCACCTTCTGGACCTGCGGCAAGGTCGAGTCGTACGACGTCTCCGTCACCTACACGGACCCGAACGGCGGTCCCGACACCGTCGTCACCGGCCTGGGCAGCTCCTCGGTGTGCACCGAGGGCGGCGACAGCGGCGGGGCGTACATCTCCGGCAACCAGGCGCAGGGCATGACGTCGGGCGGTCCCAGCGCCCAGCAGTGCGACGGCACCGTGGACTCCCCCGGCTCGTCCTACTTCCAGCCCCTGGACGACGCCCTGGCCCACTACGGTCTGACGCTCGACGTCAACTGATCAACCCGGCTGACCGGTTCGGCCGGCACGGACCGGCGAGGGCCGCCCATCGGATACGGTGGGCGGCCCGTCCGTCGTCCCGGTCCCGCGTACGACCGTCCATCCATCCGGAGGACGTCACCGGAAAGCCCGCTTTTGACCTCCCACGCACAGACCCCGCCCGCCCAGGCCCCCCACGCCCTGACGCCCGGTCCCGACGGGCCGCCGTCGTTCGCGGAGGTCCTGCACGGAGCGCTCAGGAGCAGCGGGCTCTCCCTGGAGCGGGTGCGCCACCGGCTCGCCGCCCAGGGCATCCGCATCAGCCTGACGACGCTCAGCTACTGGCAGCGGGGCCGCAGCGAACCGGAGCGCGCCGACTCCCTGCGGGCCGTCGAGGCGCTGGAGTCGATCCTGTCGCTGCCGCCGAGGACGCTGCGGTCCTCGATCCGCACCTACCGGCCGCGCGGCCGGATGGCGGCGCCGGCGCACGACCTGGCGGCCTCCCGCCGCGTCTTCGGCGAGAACTCCCTGGCGGAACAGGCGCTGGGCGCGGACTTCGCGGTGCTCAACGAGAACGTCAGCACGCTGAGCATCCACGAGACGGTCACGATCGACGAGCGGTTCCGGCTCACCTCGCTCTCCATCCAGCAGGTGATGCGTGCGACGCGCGAGGGCGCCGACCACTTCACCACCGTCCACACCTTCGACGGCGGAGCGCGGGCGGTCCGGGCGGAGGTGCGCTGCGGTGTGGCGGGCGATGTCCGCTTCCTTCCGGACCTGGGCACGGTCGTCATCGACGTACGGTTCGGCAGGCGGCTGGAGAAGAACGAGACCGTCGTCGTCGCGTACACCGTGCACGTGGAGCCGGGCAGCGGGGTGGACGACCACTACGAGCGGCGCACCCGGACCCGGCTGCGGGACTATCTGCTGCACGTCTACTTCCATCCGGCGGCGCTGCCGGAGGTCTGCCACCGCTACTACCGGGAGACTTACGACGCGGAGCCCGCGTACCGGCACCGGATGGCCCCCGACGCGTCGCACAGCGTCCACTCCGCGCCGAGCCGGTGTCCCGCGGGCGTCCACGGCATCTCCTGGCAGCGGCCCCACTGACGGGGAGGGGCGGGCGGCGGGGCGTGACCGTCTCCGGTGCACGCGCCTCGCGGCCCGCCCTGTCGCTGTTCCCCCGCGGCTGCCGCGGGTCAGTCAGCAGGTCTGGCGCACGTACCCCCCGCTGCCCGGCGTGGAGACGTCGACGTCACGGCGGACGACGCTGACGCGGTCGCCGTAGGCGCAGGCGTTCTTGAGGCCGGCGCTGGTGTACTCGATGAAGATGGCGTTGTTGCCGAAGGCCGCGATGTAGTCGGAGCACTCGTTCCACCGCGGGTCGCCGCATTCCTCGGCGATGGCGAAGTCGAGCCCGTTGGCCTTGTGGTTGCCCGCGAGTTCGACGGTGTTCTTCTGGGCGACGGCGAGGCCCTTGGCGTGGCCGTGCTGGGACAGGAGGCGGATGTAGGACTGGGCGTGGTCGGCCGTGATCCTGCCCTCGACGACGTCGCGCGTGTAGGTGTCGTAGTTGTCGAGCTCCACGGCGTTGAAGCCCTTGGAGGCGCACTGGTCGATGAGGCCGTTGATCTTGGCGGCGATCCGCTGCCGCTTGGCGTCGGTGGTGATGTCGAGGATCACCTCGTCCCAGTCCGGGTCGACGATCGGGCCGCCGCTGTCGGAGAGCAGCAGGTCGCTGTCCCAGTCCTGCGGGCCGCCGACGTCTCCCTCCTGCTGCGTCTGGAAGGCGTTGACGTAGCAGATGTTGTACAGACCGGCCGCCGGTGACGCCTTGACGTCGCGGCTGACCACCTTCACTCCGGCGGGCGGTGTGTACGCCCCGCCGATCTGGTAGTCGAAGGGCGCGTTGACCGGCGGCAGCGACACGGCGGGGGCGGCCCCGGCGGTGGCCGGGCCGAGGGTGGCGGCGACAGCGCCGAGAGTGGTGGCCGCGACGACACCGGCGAGGATCGACCGGTTCCTGGTACGGCGACGGGAACGCATGGGGACTCCAGGGGGAAGGGCGGTCAACTGGGGCGGTTCCGCGTGGCGGAGTCGCCGTCGATGGCGGGCGGGGCCGGCCGCGGCGGGGGGAGCGGCTCCGGCCCCGCCCTCCGGGGCGCCGCGAGCGGGGGGCTCGTCGGCGCGGCTCGGGGGTGGGACAGGGGGGCGGGCTTCGGGAAAGGCTGGTCGGGAGAGCGCGGCTCCCCGCCGGACGGCCCCGGCCGGCGGGGAGCCGGTGGGTCAGGCGCCGGCGGCCAGGCTCAACTCGGTGTCCCAGTACGCCTGCGGGGGCAGCGAGTCCCACGGGTTCTGGGCGGCGAGGTTGTCCGGGGTCACATAGATGTGTCCGGCGTTGCGCTGGCGGGAGAAGTTCATCATCTCGCGCATGCTGTTCTGGTCGGGCACGTCGTACACCATGTGCCAGATCTTGTCGGCGGGGGCGGTGGCCTCCCACGCCTGCGGGCGGTGGTTGCGGTAGGAGCTGCCGCTGCCCTCGAAGGTGACCAGGGTGTCGGCCGCCTGGCTGTAGCACTGATCGACGCCCGTACCGGGGTTGTCGACGACGATCGCGGCGGCGCCGCGGAGGCCCTCGACGTACCGCTTCAGCTCGATGTAGCGGTTGACGTCGACGTTGCCGGAGCCGCACCGGGCCAGGCCCTCGTCGAAGAAGATGCCGGCGACGCCCGCGGAGCCGTAGAGCCGGTACCAGGTGTCGACGTCCCCCTTGATCTGCCGCATCCAGTCGTTGGGGTTGGTGGAGCCGGTCCGGGTGGTCATGCCCGTGGTGCCGAAGTACCCGGTCGGCACGTAGCCGATGACCTTGATGCCCGCCGAGGTGGCCCTTCTGATGACGTTGGTGTACTGGCTGTCGACACCGCCACCGGGGCCGTTGTCCGGGTTGGCGATGGCTATCCCCGCGCGGGTGCCGGCCGCGATGAGCCGGTCCCAGGTCGCGCCGGGGTAGAAGTACGCGGGTACCGAGACCTTCTGGGCGGCTGCCTGCACCTGGGCGGGCGCGGCGTCGGGAGAAGCGGTGGTCGCTAAGGCGGGGGCGGAGACCAGGGACAGTACTCCGGCGACGGCGAGCGCCGTACACGTCAGGAGCCGGGAAGAACGCGATGCCATGGTGATCCCTCTCTTCGTGGGGAACCGGGGCCCGGTGCGTGCGTGTGTGCGGTCACGTGCGCACATGGGGACGACGGCCGTATGCGGGTGGTGCGGGGGACGACGGGCGCGGGATGCGTCCGCCGGGTCGGGGTGCGGGCGAGACGCCGGCCCGGGTCAGCCGCCGGTGGACGCGCAGGTCAGCGGCGTGCGGTCGGTGGGGCGGCGGTCCTCGTGCGGGGGCAGGTGGAACGAGTGACCGTTGCCGGGGTTCGTCTCGGCCCTCTGTCGGCTGCCGTTCCCCGGCGTCCCGTTCCGGGGACGGCGCTGGGCGGTCCGGTCACCGACAGTGGTACAGACCAGAGGTGTTTTCGAGTGTGTCATGAGCATGTCTGACGACCTCCGTCGGCAGGGCATGAGTGGGGGAAGGTGACACGCGGGGGGGTTCGCACTTCCTCATCGCCGACGGACGGGAGCGCTCCCGCATCACTGTAGGAGTTACCCCCCTGCCCCACAAGGCTTCGGGTGACGCAGTGCAACACCTCCTGCCGCGAAAGTCATCGCACCACCGGCCCGAGCCGGAGCGGGATGCCGCATCCGTGCCGCTTTGACCGTTCAGGGGATCGAGCCGAGCCGGCGGAGGTATGCCGGATTCATCCCCGACTCCCCACCCATCCCTCAGCGGCGCGAAGTCATGACCTGGGACTTCTCCCACCTGCGCACATGACCTCGCCATTGGTTCAGACCTCAGGAGGCGCCGGCCTCGAACCACCACCGTCGCCGGAGAACGCGGAGGCGGCGCCGCGCAAATGCGCAACCCGCATGAGCGCTGCGATGGCCGGAAAACCTGTTCGACGAATATGACAAACCCCACCACATCGACCATTCCCCTCGGGAGGCCCCAAGGTGCCGCGCCCGAACGGGCGTGGCACAACCTCGCAGCTCAGGAGGGAAATTGGTTGCACCAATACCGAATGGTCGAACCAGTGAATGCCCGGTGCCGACGGAAAACGGACAGGCGATTTCGCGCCGGACAGAAGGCGACACACAGTGACGCCCGACGGAGTCCGTCGGGCGTGCTCGGGGCGATCGTCAGGGCGCGGACCGCGGCCGGTACGCCGGTACGCGGTGGGCGGCGCGGCATACCGGCGGCGAGGGGCGCGGCGGACCGTCGCCGCGGGAGCGGACGGCCGGGCCGCGGGGTGGCGACGGCCGGCCGACCCGCGTCGGCTCGGGGAATGCGGACCGATTCAGGGAATCCGCGGGTGCCCATTCCTGGACTGGGGCGGAACTACCACCATGGTCGTCGTCACACCGATCTTCCGAAGGGCCGCGACCATCGCGGCATTCGCGTGCGAGTCGGTCACCAGAGTGTGCACCGATCCGGTGTCGACGATCTTCGCCTGGCGGACCCGGCCGAGTTTCGTGCTGTCGGCGACGACTATCCGGTGTTCCGCCTGCTCCAGCATGATGCGGTCGATCTCCGCGCCGCGTGTGCTGTGCCGGGTGAAACCCGCTTCGGGGCTGATCCCGTCCGCGCCGACGATCGCGAAGTCGAAGCGGTAGGAACGCAACGACTTCTCGGCGCCCTTTCCGACCAGGTCGTTCGAGAGCGATCTCGCGGTCCCGCCGGTGACGACGACCTGGACCAGTTGCCGCGCCATGAGCGATGTCGCGGTGTCCAGCCCGTTGGTGACGACCGTCAGATCGCTGCGGGCGGCCAGGCTCTTGGCGACGAACCCGACCGTACTGCCGCCGCTCAACGCCATGACCAGCGGCCGGGAGGGGATGAGGGAGGAGGCCAGGGCCCCGATACGGCGTTTGGCCTCGGTGTTCTGCGAGTGCCGCAGACTCACCGGAAGCTCGGCTCCGCGCCGGGCCGCGGTGATCTTGCCGTAGGAGCGGCGTATGAGCCCGGTGCTCTCCATCACCGCCAGATCACGTCGGACGGTGGCACCGGAGACACCGAGAATGTTCGGCAGGAAGCGGACCTGGAGTTCACCGCGCTGCGAAAGCAGCGTGAGCATGACCGAGATGCGCTCGTCGCGTTTCCGGTCACTCATCGGCTGCTCCGCTGAACAAGTCCGCCAGAAATCCGGCCGGATCCACCATGAACAACAGTGGGCCACCTTTTGCCACTCGAATATGCCGAAAGGGCGGGGCTCGAATCTTGGTTACCAGATTTCATGGATTTTCCGTATGGCTGTACCGGCGGAGTTCCGCCAAGCGGCAATGGATTTCTGGGGCGCTCTTCGGCCGCCCGGAATTCGCCTGTTCCTCCGGCACCATCCGCAGCGTCACGACAGGCGGGCCGCAAAGGCCCGCTACATACCAACCAAGCGCCCACTGCGCGAGGCAGCAGACTGTTTCACCCACCGGTGGCAGGCACTCACCCGACAGCTGCCTCTTCGTCCGTTCGGCGGGATTCCCTCTCGCATTGCCCGGACGGACCGTCGGAGGCGACGATTTTGATGCAACTGTAAGGGCGCTCTATCGCATGGCTATCCCTTACGTGCTGAAGTGATCAATCAGACTGAGCATTTCAGGCCGTCGCGTATCCGCAGCTCAACGATTCGGGGACATATACCCCCAGCCCCGTCGGCCGGGCAGCGCCGCACCACGGCGGGCGTCGCGCCCGGCGATCCGCGCGGTACGCGCAGGCCGACGGCAACTCTCTCTCGTACACGCTCCGTGCGTACCAGGGAAAATCCCTAGGACGAGTCGCCGGGCTGTCAGGGACCGTGGTGAGGGAGCAGCGACGCGGCGCCCCGGACGGGGTCCGCCGACGTCAGGCCGCTTGCCGAGGCCGTGACGGACGGTTCCGGGCGCTCTCTGCCCACCGTTCGGATGGATATATCCTGGACTTCGCAAACCGGCCCATGACGGACCGCTTGTCACGGAGCGTGACGCCATCCTTCGAGCGCCGAGGCGGTGAAATGGACGACGATCCGTCCCGGCCGTTCGTCGGCCGCTTCAGAGAGCTGGAACGGCTCCGCAGCGCGGCGGCCACAGCGACGGCGGGCACTCCGACCGTCGTCCTGGTCTCCGGCCCCATGGGCATCGGCAAGTCCGCCCTGGTCGACACGTTCGTCGCCTCGGTCCACGAGCACTTCAGCGTGCTCTCCCTGGAAGGCTCGGCGCACGAGAAGAACAGCCCCTTCGCCGCCGCCGACCGGCTGCTGGCCCCGGTGCGCCCAGGCGGCCTCGGCGCCGCCGGGACGGGCGGCGGCCGGACGCGCGCCGGCGCGGCGCACGAGGGAGGCGACACCGCCGATCCGTCCGTGCTCGACGTCGGCGCCGAGCTCCTCGGCGCGCTCGACTCCGCCCGCCCCGTCCTGCTCCGCCTGGACGACGCCCAGGACGTCGACTTCAACACCCTTCAGGCGTGCGGCTTCGCGCTGCTGCGGCTCCGCGGCGACCGTGTGCTCGTCGTCATCGGCACGGACCGGCCCGCGCGCACCGTCGCCGACATGGGCATCAAAACGATGGAGCGGCGGCTTGAGCGCATCGAACTGGGCGGCCTGACCGTGCCCGAGGCCCGTTCGTACGTGCGTGAGCGGCTCGGCCGGACTCCCTCCGAACCATGGGTGATGACCCTGGTGGAGTGGAGCCATGGCAACCCGCTCTATCTGGAGGCCGTGCTGGGCGCACTGCCCGGCGTGCCGGCCGACCGCCTCGCGATCCGTATGCCCTCGTCCCTGGCCGAGGTGGTGGCCGAGTGGGCCCGCACGTCCGACCCGGCCGGCCGCCGGATTCTCGACCTGCTCGCGGTGCTGGACACCCCGGCCCCGGTTCCGCTGCTCAGCCGCCTCCTGGAGTCGGACACCGTGCTCGCGGACGCGCAGCCGCTGGCGGACCGGCACATGGTGGTCTGGTCGCAGGAGAGCGGTGTGCCACTGCTGGGCCTGCTGCACACGGGCCAACGGCAGGCGCTGTACTCGGCGCTGTCCCAGCCCGAGAGGTCCCGGCTGCACCGCCGGGTGGCCGACATGGTCGAACCACCGGAGCGGTGGTGGCACCAGGTGGCCGCCGCCGAGCGATTCGACCCGGGCCTCGCGGCGACGCTGCGGACCGCCGCCCGGCAGGAGGCGGAGGCGGGGCAGTTGGCGCTGGCCGCCCGGTGCAGCCTGGCGTCCTCCCAGGTCGATCCGAGTTCGAGCGGGCGGCAGGAGGCGCTGCTGAGCGCCGTACGGTTGCTGGTCGTGACGGGGCAGTACCAGTCCGCCCTCCACCACCGGGAACGCGTGCTGCACACGCCGACGGGTGCTCGCCGCAGCGAGGTTCTCGGCCTCCTGGACTTCGCCGCGGGCCAGGACACCTCCGCGCACCGGCAGTTGCGGGAGGCATGGACGGCCTACGAAGCACTCGGCGACCGCGGGAGCGCGGCGGTCGCGGCGGCCGAATCCGGCATGACGGCCTGCTCGTTGGGGCGCGGTGAGGAAGCCATGGCGTCCTCGGTGTTCGCGCTCAGGCACAGCCCGGACGATGTCGTCCGGGGCATGGCCCACGCCAACGCGGCCTACGGGCAGGCGCTCGTCAGCAGCCCGGCGCGGGGACTGCTCCGTCTGGGGCACCTGCCCGACGATCCCGCCGACGTCCCCTCCGCGGAGACCGACTCCCTCACCTACCGCGGCATGTTCCGGATGCTCTCCGGCGACCTGTCCGGCGCTCTCGGCGACCTCTCGGTGGCCGCGCGCCGGCGGAACTGGGGCATGTCGCGGATCTCCATGACCGGCCCCCTGCTGTACAGCGTGTGGTGCCACTTCTTCCTGGGCGACTGGCGGGCGGCGGGGCGGACGCTGTCCGTGGCGCGCGACGTGGCGCGGACGGCCGGCCGGCCGATGGACTTCTTCGCCGTGCACGGCCTGAGTTCGGTCCTGCACGCCTTCGCCGGGCAGCCGCAGGAGGCCTCCGCCGACCTCCTCGAGGCCGCGGAGCTGGAGCTCTCGCTGGATTTCCCGGGGCCCGGGTTCCACCTCTCCGCCACCCGGGCGATCGTGGAGTTCGGGGCGCGGAACTACGAACGGGCGGCTTCCCACCTCGACCGCGCCTACCGGGATCCCGCCCACGCCGGCCGCGCCCGGCTCTACGCACTGCCGCATCTGCCGATCCTGGGCGTCGCCCGCGCGCGCAGCGGCGAGGTCGAGCGGGCCGCACAGGTGCTCCGGCGGTTGGAGGCCGCCGACGGCCGGGGCGCGCTGCACCCGATCGCGTGCGACTGGGTCCGGGGGGCCGTGGCACGGGCCCGGGGCGACTTCGACGGTGCGGCCCTGGCCTACCGGAACGCCCTGGCCGTGCCGCACGGTTGCGGCGATCCGGTGCTGATCAGGACGCTCGTACGGTGCGACCTGGGCGAACTGCTGCTGGAGCGGGGCGAGACGGACTCCGGAGCGGCGGCCCTGCGCGAGGCGGAGTCTAGCTTCCGGGTCATGGGCGCGGACGTCCTCGCGGAGCAGGCCCGCTCGCGCGCCGGGGACGGACCGGGGACGACCACGACGGCACGTGATGTCTGGGGGGACCTGTCGGACCGTGAGAAGGACGTCGCCGACCTGGTGGCCCGGGGCTGGACGAACCGTGAGATAGCGGCCGAACTCTGTCTGAGCGCGAAGACCGTCGAATACCACCTGGGCAACATCTACACCAAGCACGGCCTGCGCGACCGGCGCGAGCTCCGCGACCTCGTGCAGGAACGGCTGGCCTGAGGCTTCACGCCGGTCCGCGTCAGAACCGGCAGGGCCGGCCGTCGACCCGGACGTCCGAGAGCCAGGGTCCTTGCCGCCGGCCGCGCAGCACCAGCCCTATGGTGACGGTGGCGCCCGCCGCGTACGTCCGGTTGTAGGTGTCCGCCGTCACGGCGACCCGGTCTCCCCGCGTCGTGGCCCGCCCGTGCCAGACCCGTTCGGCCTCGGCTCCTTCGGCGAGCGCGAAGCTGACCACCCAGCCCTCCTCCAGCGCTCTGCCCGGTACGAGGGTGAGGTCGGCCTGTATGCCGTCGGGCCAGCTGTTGCTCACGTTCAGGCGCGCCGGACAGACCGGGGGCGGCGGATCCGCGGACGGCTCGTCGGCGGGAGGCTTCTCGTCCTGCGAAGCTCCGGGCGAGGAGCCGGGGGTCGTACCGGGCGAGGAGCCGGGCTTCGCGCCGGGCGTCGACGAACGTGCCGAGGGCGACGGGCTGTCCGTCGGACGGGCCGAGACCGTCGCCGTCCTGCCGTCCGTCGGCCCGCCGGCCCCGGTCGGTACGGGAACGGGCCCGGCCGGCCCCGGCGACGCCGCCCGCGGGGGCGCGTCGCCGTCGCTCGTGGCCCCGGCCACGACGATCGTCGGCAGCAGTACGGCGACGGCGACGGCCGCCACCAGCCGCAGACGGCCGCCGAACGGCGCGGCGCGAGCGGCCCGTGCCGACGGGTGCTCCGTATCGTCGTCCCGGCCGGTGGGCGCGGCGGCCCCTTCGGCGAGTTGCTGCCGCCTGCGGGAGACGTAGACGGAGCCGCGCCAGGGCAGTACGGCCTCGGCGGCCAGGACGGGGAGCATCGGGTTGCCGGGGCTGAGGCAGGTGAACGCCTCGGTGCAGCCCGCGCATCCGTCGAGGTGCTGGAGCAGGTCCGCGGGGATGGTGGGGGCGCACTCGCGGGCGGCGGCGTCCAGCAGTCCGGCGTACGAGCGGCAGACGGGGTCCGGCTGCTGGAGGGAGTGCGTCACCCGGCAGCGCTCCCGGAACCGCTCGGTGACCCGGTCCACCTCCACCGAGACGTACTCCTCCGGCCGGGCCAGTCGGCGGGCGAGTTCCGCGACGGGAACGCCTTCCACGCAGCTCCACCAGAAGAGTTCGCCGTCGGCCGGCTCGAAGTCCCGCAGGCCGCGCAGGGCGAGGGAGTCCGGAGCCCGACCCGTCCGGCGCTCGGCCCGGTCGCGGCTCATCCACTGGGCGAGGCCGGGGGCCAGGACCGCCGCCCTGCTCCCGGTGGTGGCCCACACGGCGGCGGTGTCCAGGACGCGCCGGAGTGCGACGGGCACGGTGGGCAGTGTGCCGGGTCGCTCGCCGCCTCTTCGCGGGCTGTGCAGTTCGTGGCTCGCCGACTGGGCGGCGAGTTCCGCCGCCGCGGCACCGTCCTTGGTGCACAGCCGCGCGTACGTCAGGACGGGACCGGGCTCGGCTTCCCAGAGGCGGCGCCCCAGGTCGGGCAGGGGCGGCGCGACATCGAGGATCGAGCGGCGCTTCGGCAAGGGGTCAGCGGGCCAGTTCGACAAGGGTCCTCTTTCATGGATGGCTCCGAGAAGCGAAACCGCCCGCCGACGGCGGCGCGAAGGGGCGCTCCACGCGCCGGGCCCGGTGTCTCCGTGCGCGTTCGTGCCGCTTCGACAGTGCCACGGCCTCTGGGCCGGGACAAGATTCCCCGGGTGCGCCGGGGCTCGGGCCGCCGGCTCGCGAGGAGTCGTGGCGTCGGGCGTCGCGGAGGCGGAGGAGCCGTTCCGGGCGTCTCGCGGAGCGGGGGCGGCGGGGGCTGGTCCCCCGGTGCTGACGTGCCCTCACCTGCCGTTCCGGACAAGCTGCTTGGCCTCTCCGGCGGTGACTCTCCGTAGCGGCGGTCAGGGGCCCTCGCGCCGCCGGCGGAGTCGCGGTCCGCGACCCACCGGTCCCGCCGGAGGAGCCCGTCCGCCGTCCCTCCCGACGCGCGGCACGGGCGTCCGCGCGGGGGCGGCCACCAGGTCGCGCCGGCAGGGCGGGCCGGCTCCGGTCCGTCACCCTGCGCAGCGCCTGGGGTATGCGGCGCCGATCGTCTCCCGGCCGCCCGGACGCCGTCGCGAGGGCGTTCCGACGCGGACGGCCGGGCGGGGTCGGCCCAGCCTCACGGGCCGCGGGTCGTCCGCGGCCGGGGCTCGGGGCGTGAGCGGGCAAACGTTCACCTTATGGCGAGCAGCGGTCCGCACGCGAACGGGAAGTGCTCACCTCGCGCGAGCGATCTTCACCCCATTTCAGGTCCGGCATTTCTCGGCGGAGCCTGGAAAACTCCCTCTTTGGCCCCGGAACGCGCCCGCACGTCCATCGCGAGAACCTCCGCGCCTCCGCACCCACCGGGATAACTCACCGGTAACAAAGAACGGTTCACAAGGGCTTCCTCGATAATAAAATGGGCAGAGCCCGGCAAAACGCCTCTTCCTCAACGGCATTCACAACAACTCCTTCCCGAACCGGGCTTTCTGTTGAACCGTTCCGGCCGTCGGCTGCAAGATGAAGCATCTTCGGCACGACGGAGCCGGCCGGTCCCCTCCCCCCACCTCTCCCCCGCCTCACCGGCGGGGCCCCGGGACGCCCGCCTCGTCCGACCTCCCGGCCCGACCCCGGCCACCGCTCCGCGGGAAATCCCCGGCGGACCGAGTGCCGCCGTGTCCCGTCGTGGCCGAGTGCCCGCAGTCCACGCCGCGGAGGCGAATGCGCGTGGGACATGCCCTTTCGAGCGACAGGAGTTACCGCGCATGGGAAGCAGGAAACGGAAGACCGGGCTGGCGCTGATCACGACCGCCGGAATCCTGGGGGTCGCCTGTGCGGCCACTCTCACCATCGGCTCGGCGGGCGCCGCCCCCGACAGCACCGGAAGCCACTGCGCCGGCAACGTGGACAACGACGAGCAGAAGTGCTTCGACACCCAGGCGGAGGCGGAGGCGTACGCCGCCCAGCGGATCAAGGACGGAGCGGGCAGCGCGCAGACCGGAGTCGAGCAGCCGACCGACGTGGTGATCGGCACGCTCTTCGAGAACTGGCGCTTCGGTGGCGCCTCGTTGACCCTGTGGGGCAGCCGCCCCTGCAACGACGACGACACGGCCGAGTTCTACTACAACCTCCCGCAGGAGTGGCAGGGCAAGGTGTCAGCCGTGCAGGGCTGGGCGGAGTGCGACGTCGTCCTGCACGACAAGCCGTACATCGAGGGCGAGGGCTCCCAGCCCTTCCCGCAGCTGACGCCGGTCATCGACGGGCCGTGGAACGACATCGCCCAGTCCGTCGAGTTCCGGTGACGGGAGAGACAGTGACCGACAGCACACACACCGAGGCGCGCCCCTCCCCCCGCACGGGTGCGCGGGCGATGATGTCGCGCAACCGTGCCCGCGGAGCGGCCGTGCTGGTGGCACTGGTCACCACCGGGGCCGGTCTGATCGCGATGCCCTCCGCGCAGGCGGCCGACACCCGCCCCAGCGACGCCGAGCTCCTGTCGAAGTGCGACAACGGAACGAAGTTCTGCGTGTTCCACCCCTCCGGCTCGATGGAGAAGGTGGCCGGACCGACCCGGAAGGTGGGGGACGAGGACTACAACTGCACCTCCCTCACCCAGCGTTCGAGCATCGGATGGTCCGACACCACGGAGGAGTCCAACAGCCTCGGACTCTCCATGACCGTCGGCCTCGGCTGGGAGGGCGTCTTCAGCACCAGCATCACGACCTCCTACGAGCACACGTGGCGGCACGCGACGACCGAGAGCTCCACCACCTCCGTGGACGTGCGGCCCGGCCAGGTCGGCTGGGTGACGCGCACCCCGGACATGCAGAAGGTGAAGGGGACCTACGAGCTGATCTTCAAGGACCGCTTCCACGGCAAGCGCTACTGGTACGTCCCGTTCGAGGCCACCGGCCCCCTCGGCACCAGCAGCATGGCGCAGCGCACCCGGCCCATGACCGATGAAGAGAAGGCGAACCACTGCTGACGGCATGCGCCGCGCAGGCCCGACGAAGGAGATCCTGAACCATGTCGCGTACCCGTGCCCGCTGGGCGGCCGTACTGGCCGCCGTCATCACCGGCGGCAGTGTAATCGCCATGCCCTCCGCCCAGGCCGCGGACACCCGCCCCAGCGATGCCGAGCTCCTGTCGAAGTGCGACAACGGAACGAAGTTCTGCGTGTTCCATCCGGCGGGTGACGCGGACATCGTGCCCGGCGAGGCGCACCAGGTCGGGGATGTCGCCTACAACTGCACGGAGGATCCGCAGATGTCCAGCCGGACGTGGGAGGACACGACCGGCGAGTCGAACACCATGGGCGTCTCGCTCCGTCAGGAGCTGGAGAGCAAGTTCCCGTTCGGGCCGGTGTTCAAGCTGGCCTTCGAGGAGTCCTACAAGCGCACCTGGGCGAGCTCGCACACCGAGACCCAGACCACCCTGCTCAACGTCCCGGCGGGCGAGGTCGGTTGGGTGACGCGCGCACCCCGGATGCAGAAGGTGAAGGGGACCTACGAACTGATCTTCAAGGACCGCTTCCACGGCAAGCGCTACTGGTACGTCCCGTTCGAGGCCACCGGCCCGACCTCGGAGCAGCCCAGCGTCAAGACGCAGCGGAGCCGGGCGATGACGGCGGAGGAGCGGGGCATGTACTGCGCGTAGACGTTCCGTCCGGTGACCGGCAGGGGTCGCCGGACAGCCCCCCGCGGAGCGGGACGACGACGCACGCGCCCCTGTGCGCTCGTCCCGCTCCCCCCGGCGTGCCGGCCCGGTCACTTCGGTGACCGGGCCGGCACGCCGCCTCCGCCCAGCGCCGTCGCGGCGGGGAGCGGGATGTCGGCGGCCCGGGTGAGAGCGGCGAGCAACTGCTGCAGACCGGGCGGTGTGGCCAAGGTGCTCCAGATGGCGGAGTAGTGGCAGGGCGGAGCGTCGTCCAGGGGGAGCGGCACGAGTCCCTGCGCGGGTTGTGCCATGTACGAGGACGGCTGGAGCATCACGGCTTCGCCGCTGGTGAGCCGGGAGTGCGCGATGCTGAGCCAGGTCTCCCGCACTTCGGTGGGGGGAGCCGTCGTGGCCGCGAGCCGCTGAACGGCGCGCCAGTGGCCGGGATGGCTGGAGCGCGGCCAGCTGAGCCACTCGTATCCCGCGAGGTCCGCCACCACGAGCCGCTCCCGGCCGGCCAGCGGGTGCTGGGCGCCCACCACGGCACACCAACTCTCGCGGGCCACCGCACGGCTGGTGATGCGGCTCGCGCGGAATCCGAGCTCCAGGCCCACTCCGAGGTGGACGCGCCCCTCGGCCACGGCGTTCCTGAGGCCGACCTCGGTGTGCTGCTCGCTGCGCAGCCGGAGTTCGGGGGCGGTGCGTTCGAGGAGGCCGACGGCGCGCGGCAGCAGCCGGTGCTCGACGGAGGCGGTGTGGCCGATCAGGAGGATCGCGCCCTTGTCGACGCCGGCCTCCCGGGCGTCGTTGATCGCCTCGTCCATGGCCTGCAGGACGGGTTGCATGCGTTCCAGGAGGAGTTGCCCCGACGGGGTCAGTCCGACGTTGCGTGTGGTGCGGAGGAACAGTTGCATGCCCAGGCTGGCCTCCAGGGAACGGACTTGGGAGGAGACCGCCTGCTGGCTGAGGAAGAGCCGCGCTCCGGCACGGGTGAAGCTCAGTTCCTGAGCGACCACCATGAAGGTCCGGAGGAGGCGGATGTCGATCAGATCGGCTTCCTGCTTCGCGTCGCCCATGTGCGTTCCTTTCTCCGGCCCCGCCGGGGCCCTATGTCGCCGGCCTTCGCCGAGGGGGACGGCAGGTCCGTCGGCCGGCCGGGAACGGCGGGGCCTGTCGTCCCTCCACTCTTGGCACGGCCATGCTGTCCGTCCGGATCACGGCACGTTCTGCCGGGCCCGCGACGGCGGCGGCGCGCCGTCGTACGGCGGTTGCGCGCGGACGGCACCGATGTGCGCGGCGGCCGTACCGGATGGAGCCGTCACACTCCGCACGGTCCCGACAAATCCTGTGAAAGTCCAGCTCAGCGGCGTAGACGCGGCAGGGGCGGCAGGAGTGCGGCGATGCCCGGCGGCGGCCGACAGGCGGTGTACGCCGTCGGATCGCGCCGATACCGCGAGGGCCGGGTGCGCTCGTTTCACTCACGGAACCTGAGCGGTTCGCCACCGGCCGCCGAGCCGGCGACGCCGACGCGGGACCGCCCGCCCCGCGCTCCGTCCCCCGGGCGACGGGGCGGAACCGGAATGGCCTGAGCCGGGGGCGGGCGGTCCGGATGAAGGCGTTCAGAGCCAGCCGAGCGCCCCGAACACGACGAGGGCGAGCGCGTCGATGCCGAGGATGACCCCGACCGTGATGGCCTTGGTGCGCACCTTGGGCATGTCGTGGACCAGGAAGCAGGCCAGGAAGAACGGCACGTATCCGACGAGGAAGAGCACGAACGGGAAGCCGGCCTGCCACCAGCTCCACTCCCAGGTCAGTACGCCGGCCTTGTTGAGCAGTATCTCGACGCCGACGGCCGCGGCCGAGTTGGCCGCGATCAGCACCGGACGGTTCGGCAGCCCCAGGATGCGGGTCTCGCGCGGGGGCAGGAACTTCGCCGCCACGATGCCCATGACGGCGAACATGAAGCAGATCTCGATGTTCAGCCCGATCAGGATCTGGTAGGCGGTGTCCCCTCGCGCACCCCAGACCGGGGCCCGGCCGGTGAAGTGGAAGACCAGTGCGTTCCAGATCTCGTTGAACCAGTCCATGCCCCAGAGGGCGAGACCGGCGAAGAGCACGTTCCAGTTCCTGCGCTCGACCTCCACCGCGTACACGTAGAGCACGAGCAGCAGAAGTGGGATCACATACCACTCGAACTGGCTCGCGTCACGTAGTTGTTCCAGGGCCGCACGCGCGTTGTCCGTCATCGCTTCCTCGTCTCCGTATGGCTGCCGCGGCCTGACGGCGCAGCCGCTGTCACCGGACGACGGACGGGCCGGACGGCGACGACAGCCCGATTACCGGTCGGTAACTGTGGTGGCCGGGGCCCGCCCGGTCAAGAGGGTGCGAGGCGCCGCGCCCCGGGGCGGAGGCGACGGCCCGCCACCGCTCAGGGAGACCGGCCGGGCCGAACCGCGCCCGGACGGGCGGGAGAACGGCGGCCACCCGGCCCGGCGCGGCCGGCGGCCCCCGTGTCCCGCCGGCCGGGAGCCCCGCCGCGTCCCGCCGGCCGGCAGCCCCGCCGCGTCCCGTGCACGAGGGGACCCCGGCCTGACGGCGGGTCACACTGCTCAGCGCGCGTGCGCGCTTTCCCGTACGGCGCCCGGCCTCACGACCGGAACCGGGCGGCGCCGGCTACCGGCGTACGGCTCAGC
This sequence comes from Streptomyces sp. ADI96-02, assembly GCF_003846185.1. Lineage (GTDB taxonomy): Bacteria > Actinomycetota > Actinomycetes > Streptomycetales > Streptomycetaceae > Streptomyces. The sequence continues at coordinate 6,426,396 of NZ_ML123034.1, read as the reverse complement.
CGGTGATGCCGGAGGACGCCTTCTCCACCTTCGCGGCGTCGACCGACTCACCCGCCGAGGGGGTGGCCGGCACGTCGAAGGTCTCGCCGAAGCCCGACAGCCGGATTGCTTCCTTCTTCCCCGTCGTGGCCTTCAGCAGGTACGGAGCGCCCTCGGTGGCGACGTAGTAGACGTTCGTCCTCTTCTCGGCGCCCTGGCCTTCCTGGACCTCGACCGCGACCGCCTTCTGCCCGTCGACCGTGGCCACCGGCCCCTTCACCGCTTCGGGCGCGTCCTTCGCGAACGCGCCCCCGGCCAAGGCGTCCCCGAGCATGCAGGTCGCCGAGACCATGAGCAGGGAGAACGAGGACTCGGAGCTTCCGTACAGGTACTTGCCCTTGGCCTCGGGCACCTTCGCGAGGGTCTGCTTGCCCTCCGAGGTGTTCCAGTACGCGTCCTCCATCTTGAGCCACACCTTGTCCCCCTTCTTCAGGACCTGGCTCGTCGTGCCCAGGTTGGTGAAGGTCCCGGCGCAGTTGCCGGAGGTGTCCATCCTGAAGTCGGCGGAACCGGTGTCGCCGCCGTCCGCGGTGATCCGCCAGGTCCCGGCTTCCTTGAGAGCCTTCAGGCTCGCGCGCAGGATCTCGTTCGCGGGGCGCTTCTCCACTCCGGAGGGCGCGCTGCCGCCCTTGCCGCCCTTGCCCTCCGGCGCGTCGTCGCCGCGCTGGTCACCGCTCTTACCGCCGTCCCCGGCCGGGCTGCCGCCCTTGCCCTCGCTCTTCCTGTCACCGCTGCCGCTGTCGCCGCTGCCGCTGCCGCCGCCGCACGCGGTGACGCCCAGAACGAGCGCCGCGCACATCGCGGCCGTCAGGGCACTGCTCTTCGTCCTCATGGAATGCTCTCTCGTCGATCAGATGGGGTGGAGCGCCTCCGCAGGCGCGGCCGGCTACGGCCGACGTCGCGGACGACACGGTTCCGGCCCCTGGGGACGGTCACGACTAGACCACGCGGCACTGACAGTGCGGCCGGTTGGAACAGCGGTTGCGGAGGCGAGCATTCCGGCCGAACGGAGGGAGCCGCGAGAACAATGCCCGAGGCATTCCCGCAGGTCAGAGAGAGTGGGTGGCGTTCCTGGCGAGAAAGAGGAGAGCCCGTGCGGCACGTTCTCGGCAGCGTACGGAACGCTCACAGGCACTGAGCGGTGAGGCCGGCGCACCCGTCGAGGACCCAGCGGACCGCCCGATGGGTGCGACGGGCGAGGGGCGGCGGGTCACGGGGTCGGGCTGTCGGACGGGTCCGTCCGACTCGGTGTCCCCGATCGGTGACAGAAGCGGCAGAGGGGGTAGGCGGCCGGTATGAACGCTTCTTCCGTTCCTCTCGCGGCCGACGTCACTCCATCCCTCCTGTTGATCATGATCGGCATCGTGGTCGCCGTGCTCCTGCTGGGCGCGTTCTGGCTCGGCAGCCGCCGCGCGGCACGCCGCAAGGACCCGGGGGTCCGGCCCTCGCCGATGGACCAGAACCCGCAGGCCGCCGCGCGGCAGGACTCGTGGCAGACACCCGACGAGCGTCCGGACCGCTGACCGCGCCCCGCGCCGCCGACGTCGCGCGCCCGGTGTGTCCGGCCGACGGACGCACCGGGCGGCTCGATCCCCGCGCGGCTGAGGGCGAGGAGGTCGGACGTGCCTCCGCTTCAGCCCTGGACGTGCTCCCGCTTCAGCCCTGTCAGCCGAGCACGTCTCCGGCGGGGTCGTCGGCCAGCAGGACCGCGGCGACGATCTGCTTGCCGACGGGCTCCCGTCGTACGGTGAAGCTGTGGCACACGGCCATCACGATCTCCAGACCGTGCTGCCCGATGCGGGTCGGGTCGGGCGCCAGGATGGAGGGCAGCTTCGGGTTGCTGTCCCACACGCCCACCCGGACCGCACCGTCCTCGACGTCCAGCGTCAGCAGGCAGGGACCCGGGGCGTACTTGCGCACGTTGGTCACCAGCTCGGTGACCACGAGCTGGACCGTGCCCATCACACGGCCCGACACCGGCAGCCCGTGGACGCCCTGCACGTCTCCGAGGAACGCGCGGGCGACGTCGCGGGCCTCCGCGATGTCCTCGCCGCCCTCGAAGACGGCCGACACCCCCAGGGTCCCGTCGCCCCTCGACTGCTGATGGTCCTGCGCCGTCCGGTACATGCAACCGCCTGATCTGAGAATCGTCCGACCACCCTCGTATACCCGGGGAACCGCAGGTGACTCCCGGCCGCCGCGAAGCTCCGGCACGTCGCCCGTCGCGCCCGCCGTGACTCGTCGGGTGAGCCCCCTCGAAGGGTCAGTCCTCGTCCGACATGCCGGTGCGGAGCTTGCCGATGATGCGTGTGAGCAGGCGCGAGATGTGCATCTGCGAGAGTCCGAGGCGCTCGCCGATCTGGGCCTGGGTCAGTTCCTGGCCGAAGCGCATCTGCACGATGAGCCGTTCGCGCTCGTTCAGCGTCTTCATCAGCGGGGCCAGCGCGTGGATGTTCTCCACCAGTTCCATGCCGGGATCGACATCGCCCGTCACGTCGGCGTGGGTGCGGCCGAGGGAGCTGCCCTGCTCCGTCTCGGTGGGCAGGTCCAGGGAGTCGGCGACGTAGCCGTTGGCGGCGACGAGGCCCTCGACGACCTCTTCCTCGCTGATCTCCAGGTGGGCCGCCAGTTCGGCGACCGTGGGATCGCGGTCCAGCCGGCCGGCCAGGTCCTCCTTGGTCCTGGCGAGGGTGACGCGCAGCTCCTGGAGGCGGCGCGGGACGTGGACCGACCAGGTGGTGTCGCGGAAGTAGCGCTTGATCTCGCCCACGATGTACGGGATGGCGAACGAGGTGAACTCGACCTCCCGCGACAGCTCGAAGCGGTCGATCGCCTTGATCAGGCCGATGGTGCCGACCTGGATGATGTCCTCCATCTGGCCGTTGCCGCGGTTGCGGTACCGCTTCGCCGCGAAGTGCACCAGGGACAGGTTCATCTCGATCAGCGTGTTGCGCGCGTACTGGTACTCCGGAGTGCCTTCCTCCAGGACGTGCAGTCGGCCGAAGAACAACTTGCCCAGTGCGCGGGCGTCCTTGGGGGCGACCTTCAGCGGTTCGTCGATCCGCGGAAGCGGCGGCAGCGGTTCCGTGTCCGGTTCCGCGGTCTGTATGGACGTGGTCATGAAGATCGTTCCTCCGCCGGTTCGCGCCCCTTCGATCCCCCTGGGGCAAGCCACGCTTACCCGTGATGAGGGGCCTCACTCGCCTGGTGCGGCATCCGCTCGAAGGCCGTCGTGGCAGGGGGGCGGGCAGGGGGTGCCCCCGGCCTCCGGGCAACGTGGTTTCCTTGGAGCCCGACGCGTGCGAGGAGTGATGATCAGCCCGGTGACCGTTGACCTGGATTCTGTCGCGGGGGTGCGCGGAGACGGCCTTCCGGCCGCCCTGTCCGACCCGCTGCGGCTGGCGGCGGTGGCCGCCACCGGTCTGCTGGACACCGGGCCCGAGGAGGTCTTCGAGGACCTCGCGTCGCTGGCGGCGCGGGTGACCGGGTCGGGCCGGGCCTTCGTGACCCTGGTCGACGGGGAGCGCTCGTTCTGGAAGTCGTGCGTCGGGGTCGACGCGACCGCTGCGGCGGACCGTCAGAACCCCGTCCGTGAGAGCTTCTGCTACTTCCTGGTGGGGCTGGGCGGCGAGCCGTTCGTCGTGCACGACGCGGCCGGCGACCCGCGTACCCGCGACCATCCCTCGGTGGGGCCGATGCGCATCGGCGCCTGGGCCGGCTTCCCCCTCCTGGCTCCGGGCGGTGAGGTGTTGGGGAGCTTCTGCGTCATCGACGACTCCCCCCGGATCTGGTCGGACGCCGACCTGACCACGCTGGAGACCCTGGCCCGCTCGGTGTCCGCCGAGATCCACCTGCGCCAGTCGCTGGAGTCCGCCCGGCAGGCCCACCGCGTCTCCGCCCGACTCGCCCACTCCCTCCAGCAGGGCCTGCTGCCACCGGCCCTGCACGCGATCCCCGGTCTGGAGACGGCCGCCTCCTACCTCCCGGCCTCCGCCGGCGGCGTCACCGGCGTCGAGGTCGGCGGCGACTTCTACGATCTCTTCCCCACCCGCGGCGCGTCCTTCGCCGCGGTGCTCGGCGACGTGTGCGGCAAGGGCGTGGAAGCGGCCAAGGTCACCGCGATGGCCCGCTACACCGTGCGGGCCATCGCCTCCCGGGCCCCGTCGCCGGCCGCGCTCCTGGGCGAGCTGAACACCGCGATGCTCACCCAGCACGCGCCCCGCTTCCTGACCGCCGCCTACACGGCCTTCCGGCTCACGCCCGCCGGGCTCGCGGGCCGGATCAGCCTGGCCGGGCACCCGCCCGCGCTGGTACGCCGCGCCGACGGACGCGTCCACCGACTCGGCGCGCCCGGAACACTCCTGGGGGTGGTGCCGGACGTCCGCCTCGCCGACGTCAGGTTCCGGCTGGCCCCCGGAGACCTGCTGCTCCTGTACACCGACGGCGCCTGCGAGGCCCGCCCCCGGCCCGGCTCGCCGCTGGGCTCCGCGCAACCGGTGTTCGGCGAGGACGAACTCGCCGCCGCACTGGCCGGCACCCGCGGCCTGGACGCCGAGACCACGGTCAAGGAGATCTGCGGCGCGCTGGCCGCCCACCACGGCGGCTGGGCCAGCGACGACACGGCCCTGCTCGCGCTGCGCGTGCCCCCGTCGTCATGACCGCCGGACCGGGCTCCCGGGACGGGCGGACCCGTCATGACGCCGCCGCGCCGAACCCGCCGGGCCCGCCGACGGACCACGGCCTGCTCGTACTGGAGACGTGCTTCGGCAGCCCGCTCGCCCAGGTGCTGTCCCTGCGGGGCACCGTCGGCATCAGCGACGAGCGGGAGCTCGAAGCCGCCTTCGCCCGGGCCGCCGCGCCCGGACATCCCGTCATCGTCGATCTGGGCGCCCTGTACTTCGGCGACGAGGCCCTCCTCGGCCTGCTGCTCGACCTGCGCGGCAGCCGGCACACCCTCCTCGTCGGACCGCTCAGCCCGTCCTTCGAACGCCGCCTGGCCCGTACCGGCACCCGCGACCTGTTCACCGTCCACCCGTCCCTGACCTCGGCACAGGCGTCCCTGGCCCCTTGATCGTCCGCCCCGGCCCCCGCGCTGACGCGGTGTCACGCCCGACCATAATGAGCGCATGTCACACCACGAGCCCCGAAGAGACGACGCCTCCCCGCTGCCGGTGCTCGCCCCCGCCGGCGACCTGGACCACGACTCCCTCGACCCCTGGCGGACGGCCATCGACGACGCCGTCACGACGCACGGCGGCCTGGTCCTGGACGCCGGCGGCATCACCTTCGCCGACTCCGCCTTCCTCCAGGTGGTCATCGCCACCCACCACGCGGCCGACCTGCGGATCGCCGCCCTCCCGCCGGGGGTGCGCCGACTGTTCGCCGTGGTGGGCGTCGACACCTTCCTGAACCTGTACGCCACGGTGGACGACGCCCTCGCGGCCCCGCCCTCGGCGTGACGCACCCCGCGCGCCGCGGAACGGAGGAGCGCCCCGGGCGGGCGCTCCCCGGGGGCACCCCGTCGTCGCCCCCGACCACGCCACCACCCCGGTCAACCCGCCGCCTCCCCAGGACCAGGGCACTACCTGCCGGGAAGGGCGGTGGCCTCGTGCACGAGCCAGGCGATGGCGTGAGGTCCGGGCCGGTAGGACGGTGCGTGCTTCCAGATCCGGGCGTAGATGGCCCGCAGCTGGTCCTCGACCGGTGTGCCGGGTTCGGCCCGTTCCCTGGCGATGCCCCACAGCATGGGCGCCGTCAGATCGTAGAGCGTGGAGAAGGCGCTGCGGCCACCGTGGGCGACCTGTACGAGGAGGTCGTCGAGGCTTGTGCCGGAGGTCTCGCCGACCGGGCAGGCGTGTTCGGGCGCTGGGGTGTACGGGCTGATCCGCCGGAGGCCGGAGGATGTACCGGTGGAGCGATGGTTCACCCGGGTCACCCTACGGGCTGTCCCCCACGCCGTGCAGGCGCTCCACGACAAACGCGGCTCCCGGCCCGCACGCGTCGCGTCAGTCCTCGGGCAGCCAGCCGCGCTCGCGCAGCGCCGCCGTGAAACGGCCGTAGCCGTCGTCCAGGGCGGAGCGCTCGTCCGGCTCCGGCTCGACGAGGGCGCCGGCGCGCACCATGGCCTCGGCGCTCGCCGAGAGGTTCTCGTGCAGCGTGCCGCTCGCGGCGAGGAGTGCGGCGCCGAACGCCGTCTCGGCCCGCTCGACGACCCGGACCGGGCGGTTCAGGACGGTGGCCCGGATCGCCGTCCACACCGGGCTGCGGCTGCCGCCCCCGGCGGCGTACAGGGGGCCGGACACGGGGATGCCGAGGCGTTCCACCCGTTCCAGGGCCAGGCGTTCCACGAAGGCGACCCCTTCTAGCGCGGCCCGGTGGGCCTCCGCCTCGTCGCGCGGGGAGCCCAGCGCGAAGCCGCGCGCCGCGCCGGAGACGAACGGGAACCGTTCTCCTTCCCGGCGCAGCGGATAGCACACGTACGCGGCGGGGCCGCGCGCCCCGGCGGCGGCGTCCAGTGCGGGCAGGCGGGCCGGGTCAACGTCGGCCAGGCACTCGCCTCCGGTGTTGGACGCCCCGCCGGGGAGCCACCACCCGTCGGGGTGGCGGTGGCTGTAGAGGGCTCCGGTCGCGTCGCGGACGAGGTCGGCCGAGACGCCCTTGAGGACGTACGTGGTGCCGAGGACGCCGACGAACCGGCCCGGCTCGACCGCCCCCGTGGCGATCTGGCCCGCGCAACCGTCCGTCATGCCCAGGCGTACGGAGCACCCTTCGGGCAGTCCGGTGGCCTCGGCGGCGCGCGGGCCGACGCGTCCGGCCTCGGTGCCGGGGGCCCGCACGTCCGGCAGCAGGGCGAGCGGGAAGTCGAACGCGTCGAAGACCTCGTGCGCCCATTCCCCGGCCAGGGGGTCGTAACCGGTCTTGAGGGCGTGGCTCCAGTCGGCGGGGACGGGACGGCCCGTCAGCTCGCGGCCGACGACGTCGGGTGTGTGCAGGACGTGGCGCAGGCCGGAACCGTACGTCCGCAGGCACCGGACCGCCCGCCCGAGGGCCGCCGTGGGCCCCACCGACAGGCCGAGCGCGTCCCAGCGGGCCCTGCCGGCCCGCTGCGCCTCGGCGTTGGCGTCGGCCGCCCGCCGGTCGTCGTACATCAGGGCCGGTCCGAGCGGTTCGCCGTCGGCCCCGGCCGGCACGATGGTTCCCGACGTGGCGGAGACGGCCACCGCGACCACCTCGCGTCCGCCCCGCGGCAGGGCGCTCGTGGTGCGGCGCAGGGCGGACCGTACGGCGGGCCACCAGGACCGGGCGTCCTGCTCGCTGGCGCCGTCGCCGCCGCGCACGGGAGGCGGCAGGTCCCGGCGCGCCTCGGCGAGCACGTGGCCGCGTCCGTCCACGCAGAGCACGCGGACGGAGGCGGTGGCCACGTCGACGCCGATCACGGCCGGCGAACGGGGTGCGGTCGCGTGGGGTTCACCGCTCATGGTGGAGATCGCCCTTCTCCGGCGGGACGGCGTGCTCGACGCGTCCTCCGGCCGGAGCGTTCGCGCCCTGGGAGATCGCCATGCGCTCCATCATGGCGGGCAGGTCGGGTTCACCGCGCGACGGACGCCACCGTCACCCGGGTCTGTTCGCGGAGTCTGCCGAGGAGTTCCGCCTCGACGCCGTCGTCCACGACGAGGCGGTCCAGGTCGCCGACGGGGCCCACCCGGTGCAGCGCGGTCCGGGCCAGCTTGGTGTGGTCCATGAGCATGACCTTCGTCGCGGCCGACGCCAGCATCGCCCGTTTCACGAGCACCACGTCCTGCTCCTGGTGGTAGGCCATCCTGGCGTCGAGGGCCGATGTCGAGACCGCGACGAGGTCGACGGAGAGCGCCCCCACCGCCTCGACGCAGGGCAGGCCGAGGAAGGAGTCGTGGGTGCGCGAGTACTCGCCGCCCAGGGCGATCAGGCGGATCCCCTCGCACGCGGTGAAGACGTCGACCACGCGGCGGGCGTTGGTGACGACGGTGAGCGGTGCGAGGCCGAGGAGCAGCGGGGCCATGGCGAGCACGGTGGTGGAGTCGTCGAGCATCACCGACATGCCGGGCTCCACCAGTTCGGCGGCGGCGCGCGCGACGGCGTCCTTCTGCGCCGTGTTGACGCCGAGGCGGTAGTCGAGACTCGACTCGAACACCGTGGAGGGCAGGGCGGAGGCGCCGCCGCGGAAGCGCCGCAGCACCCCGCGCCGCTCCAGGTCGTCGAGGTCGCGGTGGACGGTCATCAGGCTGACGCCCGCGAGCCGGGCGAGGGCGGCGCCGGTGGCGGTGCCCTGCTCCACGACGTGGTCGGCGATGAGTCGGCGGCGTTCTTCGGCGGATCTCCTGCTCATGGCGGTCAGTCTCCCGCAGCCCGCGAGGGCGGTGCGGGGGCGGGGGCGAGGGTGGTGGGGACGTTGAGGGAGCGCAGCGCGGTGGCGCCGCCGCGGATCTCGATCTCCGTGAGGGCCGCGTTGTCCAGGCGCGGGAAGGCGTGCCGGTAGCGGCCGAGGGGCAGGCCGAGCAGGTCGCACAGGGCGATCCGCAGCAGCGTGTTGTGGGCGACGACCAGCACCCTGCCGCCGGGGTGCCGGCGGGCGAGGTCGCGCAGGGCCTCGGTGGCGCGGGCTGCGGCGAGGCCGACCGGCTCGGATCCGGGGAAGGCTCCGGAGTCGGCGTCCTCACGGAAGCGGCGTACGGCGTCGGGGTCCTCCCGGGCCATCTCCTCGATCGTCCTGCCCTCGCCCCAGCCGAAGTCCACCTCCCGCAGGCCGTCGAGGACCTCGGGCGTCACGCCGAGCGCCGCGGCGGCGGGGCCGGCGGTCCGGCGCGCGCGGCCGAGCGGCGAGCAGGCGACCGCGTCCACACCGCCGCGGCCGGCCCACGCGCCCAGTTCGGCCGCCTGGTCCAGGCCGCGGGGCGTCAGGGCGACGTCGGTGACGCCGGCGTACCGGTTCTCCGCGTGCCACTCCGTCTCACCGTGCCGGACGAGGAGGAGGCGAGAGGTCATCGGAGGTCCTTGCGGGTCGGGTCGGGGCGGAGTCCGGGCCGGGCCGTCGGCGGCCCGCGACACGCGGAGCGGGCCCGGTGGACGGGCGCGGCGCTCCGCGCGCATTGCCGCTTCACGCAGGCGCTGTTAAATTTAACAGAAATTTCCACAGGCCAAGGGGCCGTCGCCCCCGCTTACGCGCGCTCCGCGCTCCGGCCGGATCGCCCCTCTCGATCGTCCTCCCCGCACGCCCCGGCTCTCCTCGCAGAAGGAATCCGACGTCATGCGCATCCTCGCCGCAGGCGACCACTTCGTCCGTCCCGAGCTGATCCGCGAGGCGGTGAACCGGGAGCTGGCGCGCACGGGCGGCGAGCCGCCGGAGTTCGCCGAACTCACCCTCCCCTGGCCCCACGAGCCGTTCGGACCGGTCGCGGAGGTCCACGAGGCGAGCGGTACGGAGGACGAGATCGTCGAGGCGCTGGACGGGGCGGCCATGTGCGTGACGCAGATGGCCCCGTTCACGGAGCGGGTCCTCGCCGCGTCGCCCGCCCTCCGGTTCGTCGCCGTCTCCCGGGGCGGACCGGTCAACGTCGACCTGGCCGCCGCCACCCGCCACGGGGTCGCGGTGAGCTTCGCCCCCGGCCGCAACGCCCCGGCCGCGGCGGAGTTCGCCGTGGGGCTGATGCTCGCCGCCCTGCGGCACATCGGCTCCGCCGACGCGGAGCTCAAGCGGGGCGTCTGGCGGGGCGATCTGTACGCGTACGAGGAGAGCGGCGGCGAGCTGAGCGGAGCCACGGTCGGCCTCGTCGGCTACGGGGCCATCGGCCGGATCGTGGCCCGGGTGCTGCTGGCCTTCGGCGCGCGGGTTCTGGTGGCCGACCCGTACGCGGACCCGGCGGCCGTCCGGGACGACGGCGTCGAACTCGTCGAGCTGGACGCCCTGCTGAGCCGCAGTTCGGTGGTGAGCCTGCACGCCCGCCTGACCGAGGAGACCCACCACCTGCTCGACCGCCGCCGTCTCGGACTGCTGCCGCCGGGTGCGGTCCTGGTCAACTCCGCGCGCGGGGGCCTGCTCGACCACGCGCCGCTGCCGGACCTGCTCCGCGAGGGCCGGCTCGGGGCGCTCGCCCTCGACGTCTACGACGTCGAGCCGATCCCGGCCGACTGGCCCCTGCGCGATGCGCCGAACGTCCTCACCACACCCCATCTCGCGGGCGCGACACGCCAGACGGCGCACCGAGCGGCGGCGATCACCGCCGCCGAGGTCGGCCGCTTCCTGCGCGGCGAGGAGCTGTCCCACCTCGCGAACCGGGACGTCGTGGGTTCCGGCCGGCCATGACGGCCGGCTCGCGCGTCCTCGAACCCATCGGCCCGCACGGGAGGTACCAGGCGTGAGCACCGTCGTCGGCGTGGACGTGGGAACGTCGGTCACCAAGGCCGTGGCGTTCGACGGGAACGGGCGCGCCCTGGCGTCCGCCTCCCGGCCCTCGCGTCTGGACGTGGCTTCCGGCGGACGGGTCGAGCAGGATCTCGACGAGGTGACGGCGGGCGTGGGCGAGGTCGTGCGCGAGGTCGCCGCCTCGCTCGGCCGGACGCCGGACGCCGTGGCGCTCACCGGGCAGGGGGACGGCCTGTGGCTGCGCGACCAGCGGGGCCGCCCGGTGCGGCCCGCCATCTCCTGGATGGACGCGCGGGCCTCCGCCCTGGTGACGCGCTGGCTGGCGGACGGCACGATCCGCACGGCGTACGCGCACACCGGTTCCGGTATGTTCCCCGGGTGCCACGGCCCGCTGCTGAACTGGCTCCGGGAGCACGAGCCGGAGTCACTGGACCGGGCCGCCGTCGCCGGGTACTGCGTCGACGCGGTGGCCCAGCGCCTCACCGGACAGGTGTGCCTCGACGCCTCCGACGCGACGCTGCCCTTCCTCGACCCCCGTACGCGGGTCTACGCGCCCGCGGCCCTGGAGGCGTGCGGTGTGGCGGACCAGGCGCGGCTGCTGCCGCTCCCCGCCGCACCCGGGACGGTGCTCGGGCTCGACGGTCGCGGCGCGGGGCTGCTGGGTCTGCCGGAGGGGCTGCCGGTCGTGGCCGGACCCTACGATCTGCCGGCCTGTGCGATCGGCAGCGGGGTCCGCGAGGTCGGCGACGGCGTCCTCATCCTCGGCACCACACTCGCCAGCCAGGTGCTGACCGACCGCGTCGACCTCGATCCGCTGGCCGAACCGGCCGGCATGTGGCTGTGCACGCCCGCCCCCGGGCAGTGGCTGCGCGCCATGCCGGCGATGGTGGGGACGGCGGCTCTGGAATGGGTGCTCGCGCTGGTCGGCGCGACCACGGCCGATCTGGACGCCCTGCTCACCGAGAGCCCGCCGGGCGCCCGGGGCGTCCGAGCCTTCCCCTTCCTGTCGGAGGCCGGGGAACGGGCCCCCTTCGTCGAGCCGTCGGCGCAGGGCCGGCTCGACGGGCTCAGCCTGGCCACCGGCCGGGCGGACGCCGTCCGGGCCGTCTGCGAGGCGATCGGGTACGCGGCCCGGCACTGCCTGGAGACGGCGGGGCTCAGCGGCACGCTCGCCCTGTGCGGCGGAGGCGCGCGGTCGGCGATGTGGGCGCGGCTGATCGCCGACGTGCTCGGCCGGCCCGTGCGTATCCCGCTGGAGGAGCAGGTCGGCGCGCTGGGCGTGGTGTCGGTCGCCAGGGCCTCGCTGTCCCCCGGGTACCGGGCGCCCGTGCCGCCCGGCGAGGCGGTCGACCCGCGCGAGGACCTGCGGGCGCTGTACGAGGACGGATACGCGCGCTACCGGGCCGAGTTGGGGACCGCGCGCGGCCAGTGGGCCGCCGGCTCCCGCTGAGGGCCGTCCCGCGTCAGGGGCGCTGGGGGCGTCCCGTCCGGACCCCTTGTTATTTTTGACATGCCCATTGACAGTACTAACGCGGCCGACGTTACGTTGACGCGCGGGAGGTCTTCCGGCTGAGGACCGAGCAGTCGCGGGCCGGCCTTCCGCGCACTGCGGTGAGGCTCTTCTCACCGGACCGGCCCGCTCCTTCGGACCCCGGCGCGGAACTTCAAGGAGAATCCCGTGAGGCAACGTTCCCTCAGAACGCTGGCGGCGATCCTGTCGGTGACGGCGATGACCGCTTCGGGCGCCGCCTGCTCGACGAAGGCGCCGAACGGGTCGGCGGGACCCGGCGGTGCGGGCGGCGGACCGGGCGCGAACGCGAAGATCGCGTTCCTGATGCCCGACCTCGCCTCGACCCGCTACGAGCTCTACGACGCCCCGCTCTTCACGGCGAAGACGAAGGAGCTGTGCGGCGGTTGCGAGGTGCTGTACCAGAACGCGGGCGGCGACGCGGTCGAACAGCAGCAACAGGCGGACTCCGCCCTCGCCCAGGGCGTCGACGTCCTGGTGATCGACCCGGTGGACTCCGCCGCCGCGGCGACGACCGTCCGTACGGCGCAGGGGCGCGGGGTCGCGGTCATCGCTTACGACCGGCCGATCCCGGCCGTCCGCGCCGACTACTACGTCTCGTTCGACAACGAGAAGATCGGCTCGATGATCGGCCGCTCCCTGGTCGACCACCTCAGGGCCACCTCGGCCGAGGGTGGTCTGCTCCAGGTCAACGGATCGCCGACCGACGCGGCGGCGGGCCTCATCAAGAAGGGCATGCGCAGCGCCGTCGACTCCAGCGGTTTCCGCCTCCTCGCCGAGTACGACACCCCGGCCTGGGAGCCCGCCAAGGCGCAGAGCTGGGTCAGCGGCCAGATCAGCAAGTTCCCCGGCGGGATCGCCGGAGTGGTGGCGGCCAACGACGGCACGGGCGGCGCTTCCATCGCCGCGTTCAAGGCGGCCGGAGTGACGGTACCGCCGGTGACCGGAAACGACGCCGAACTGGCCGCCGCACAGCGGATCATCAAGGGAGACCAGTACAACACCATCTCCAAGCCCATCAAAACCGTCGCGGAGGCCGCGGCCACCGCGGCGTTCGCCTTCGTCCGGGGCGAGAAGCCGCGGGGGAACACCGTGCTCTTCGGCACCCCTTCCGAACTCTTCACCCCGACCGTGGTCACCCGCCGCAACATCGCGGAGGTGCTGGTCGGCGGCGGAAAGCCGCTCAAGGCATCCGAGGTGTGCACGCGGACGTACGCGGCGGCCTGCGCCGCGGCGGGCGTCGGGTGACCCTGTCACCGAGGAAGGTCGATCATGTCTGCCGAGTTCCCGTCCTCCCCGGGGCGAGGGGGGCCACTGCTCTCGCTGCGCGGGATCAGCAAGTCCTTCGGCGCGGTCGCCGCGCTCACCGAGGTCGACCTCGACGTCGCCGCCGGACAGGTCGTCGCCCTGGTGGGCGACAACGGCGCGGGAAAGTCCACCCTGGTCAAAGTCCTCTCCGGGGTGCATCAGCCCGATGCCGGCGCCATCGGCTTCGCCGGCCGGTCCGTGACCGTCCCCTCCCCCGCCGCCGCGCAACGGCTCGGCATCGCGACCGTCTTCCAGGACCTCGCCCTGTGCGAGAACCTGAACGTCGTCGAGAACCTCTTCCTCGGGCGCGAACTGCGCGGCCTGCGCCTCGACGAGGTGGCCATGGAGGTCCGCGCCCGCGCCCTGCTCGGGGAGCTGTCGGCGGGAATCCCCTCGGTACGGGCCCCGGTCGCGACCCTGTCCGGGGGCCGGCGCCAGACGGTCGCCATCGCGCGGACGCTCCTCGGCGACCCCCGCGTGATCATCCTCGACGAGCCGACGGCCGCGCTGGGTGTGGCACAGACGGCCGAGGTCCTCAACCTGATCGAACGTCTGAGGGACTGGGGCCTGGGCGTGGTGATGGTCAGCCACAACATGGCGGACGTGCGGGCCGTCGCCGACACCGTGGCCGTCCTGCGGCTCGGCCGCAACAACGGCGTGTTCGACGCGGCCGGCACGTCGGCCTCCGATCTGGTGGCGGCCATCACCGGCGCCACCGACAACGTGGTCAGCCGCCGCGCGACACGGGACAGGGGTCAGGCGTCATGAGCGATCCGGCCACGACCGCGTGCGGTGCCGCCGAAAGCGGGGGACGGAAACCCCCGGCCCCTTCCGGCGGCCCGCGCGACCGCCGAATGCGCGTGCCCGCCCGGCCGCGCGGCGGCGACCTCGGACTGCTGCCCGTCCTCGCCGGGCTCGTCGCGATCTGGGTCGTGATGCAGATCCTCAACCCGCTCTTCCTGTCGAGCGCCAACCTCACGAACCTGGCGCTCGAAAGCGTGCCGGTCGGGATCATCGCGCTCGGAGTCGTCTGCGTCCTCCTCGTCGGCCAGATCGACCTGTCGGTCGGATCGGTCAGCGGGCTCGGCGCGGCCGTCCTCGCCGTCCTCTTCGTGGACCGGGGTCTGCCGGCCTGGCTCGCCGTGGCGGCGGCGCTGCTGCTCGCCGGCCTGATCGGCTGGTTCTACGCCCAGGTGCACAACCGGATCGGCGTACCCAGCTTCGTCATCACCCTCGGCGGCCTCCTCGGCTTCCTCGGTGTGCAGTTGTGGGTCCTGGGGCCCAAGGGCTCCATCAACCTGCCCTTCGACTCGGGCCTGGTGGCCTTCGCCCAACTCCACTTCCTGCCGCCCTGGCTGGCGTACACCCTGGTCCTCGCGGGAGCGGGGACCCTGTACGCGACCGGGGCCGCCCGCGCGGCCGAGCGCCGCCGGGCCGGGCTGCCCGCCGCGTCGCACCGCCTGCTCGCCGGGCGGAGCCTGGCGCTGCTGGCCGGGTCGGGCGCGGCCGTCTGGTATCTCAACCGGGACCGGGGCGTGGGCTGGATGTTCGTGTTCTTCCTCGCCCTGGTGCTGGCGCTCCACTACGTCCTGTCGCGTACGGCGTTCGGCAAGGCGATGTACGCGGTCGGCGGCAATGCGGAGGCCGCCCGGCGCGCGGGCGTCCCGGTGCACGCCGTCCTCACGGCCGCGTTCGTGCTGTGTACGACGCTCGCTTCGCTCGGCGGCGTGCTCGCGGCCTCCCGGCTGGCGGCGGCCAACCAGAGCAGCGGCGGCGGTGACGTCAATCTCAACGCGATCGCCGCGGCGGTCATCGGCGGCACCAGCCTGTTCGGCGGCAGGGGTTCCGCGTTCGCCGCGCTGCTCGGGGTTCTCGTGATCCAGTCCATCTCCAGCGGACTCACTCTGCTGAATCTCGACTCCGCCTACCGGTTCATGGTCACGGGCGGGGTACTGCTGTCAGCGGTGGCCCTGGACGCTGTGGCCCGGCGTTCGCGGGCCGCGCGGGGCCGGGCGTGAGGGGCGGTGTCGAGGTCGCTCGCCGAAAGCGCCCCGGCCCCCGCGGCACACGCCCCCGCCCCGTTCATGCCTTGAGCGCCTGCCCGGTCGCCGCCACCACGACGCGGCGCGGGAGGAGCGAGGTGGCGACGATGGTCAGGCGGTTGCCCAGCCCGGTGACGATGCTGGGCGGAGTGGAGTCGCGGTCCAGGGCGCGCCGGGTCGCGGTGACGACGTCCTCGGCGGTGGCGGCCCGTCCCACCATGGCGTCCTGGCTGCCGACGACGTCGAAGAACTCGGTGCGGGTGGTGCCGGGCGACACGGCCAGCACCCGGAGCGAGGACCTGCGGGTCTCGTGGGCGACCGCCTCGGTGAGGCTGAGGACGAACGCCTTGGTGGCGCCGTAGAGGGCCATGTTCGGCGTGGGCTGGTACGCGGCGGTGCTGGCCACGTTGACCAGCGCGCCGCGCCCGTCGGCCATCAGGTCGGGCAGGAAGGCCCGGGTGATGTCGGCGAGCGCGCCGGTGTTGAGCTGGATCATGCGGGCGATCTCGTCGGGATCCTGCTCGCGGAAGGGACCGTATCCGCCGAATCCGGCGTTGTTCACGACGGTCTGGACGCTCACGTTCCGGTCGGTCAGCTCCGTGCGCAGCCGCTGTCCCGCTCCGGGGCGCGCGAGGTCCGCGTCGACGACGGTGGCGGTGATCCGGTGGCGGGCGACGAGGTCGTCGGCCAGGGCGTCGAGCCGGTCGCGGCGGCGGGCGACGAGCACCACGTCGGCTCCGAGGCGGGCCCACTGGCGGGCGAACTCGACGCCCAGCCCGGAGCTGGCGCCGGTGATCAGAGCGGTGGTTCCCCGGTAGGTCATGGGCATCGTGTTGTACTCCTCTTCAATGATCCCCGGATCATCAATGTAGGCAGTGCCATCATTGTTGTCAACGACAACATCGAAGGGGAGATCACGATGGGCGGTGGGACGTACCACCACGGCAACCTGCGGGCCGGCCTGCTGGCGCGAGCCGAGGCGGTGCTGGAGGAATCCGGGGTGGACGGGCTCTCGCTGCGGAGCCTCGCCCGGGATCTGGGCGTCAGCCACGCGGCGCCGGCCCGCCACTTCCGTGACCGGCAGGCGCTCCTGGAGGCGCTGGCCGCAGGCGGATTCACCCAGCTCAACGAACGTATGCGGGCGGCGGCCGAGGGCGGGGAGCCCGTACGCGAACGGATCGACGCCCTGGGACGCGCCTATGTGCACTTCGCGGTGGAGCACATGGCCCTGCTGAACCTGATGTTCTCCGTCAAGCACGACGCCGTTCCGGACGCGGAGCTGCGGGAACTCGGCCACCAGAGCCTGACCATCGCCGCCGGACTGCTCACGGAGGCGCAGCGGGCGTCGGTCGTCCGTCCGGGCGACCCGACGATGCTGGCGCAGGTCGCCTTCTCGACCCTGCACGGACTCGCGACCCTGTCGGTGGGGTCGCTGCTGGACGACACGCCGCTGGCCGACGCGGTCGACCTGGCGATCGAGGTGCTCATGAACGGGATGGGCGACAACGCGGCGAAGGACGCGGCGACGGTGTCCTGACTCCGCGTCGTGGCGGAGCGGCCCGCTCCGCCACGCCCCGGGCCGCGAGGGCCCAACCGATCAGATTCTCCGAGCGATTACGGCGGGTGCCGCGACCCTCCCCGGGATCGTGGCACAGCGGGCCTCGGGGACGCGTACGCCGGGGCCCGGCCGCTGAGGCCCGTCCTCCTCCGCCGCCACGGCACCGTAAGGACCGTGCCGTTCGCGCACCCCGCGGCGGGCCGGTCCTCCGCGTCGGCCCGGACCGGCCGCGACGCCGTTTGGCCGTGACGCCCGCCCGTGGAAGGGTGATCGTCATGACGACGAATGCGGACGCGGCCCAGAACCTCGACGGGGAGCGGCTGTTGTACGGGTGCATGGGGCTCGGCGGGGACTGGGACACCACACCGTACGGGCCGAAGGACATCGCCGAGGCCGAGGCCGCGGTGGAGGCGGCACTCGACAGCGGGATCACGGTCTTCGACCACGCCGACATCTACCGGCACGGGAAGTCCGAGGCGGTGTTCGGCGAAGTCCTCTCCCGAGCGCCCGGACTGCGCGAGCGCATCGTACTGCAGACCAAGTGCGGTATCCGGCTGGCGGACGGCGACCGGCCGGGCCTGTACGACCTGCGCGGCGACACCATCCTCCGCCGGGTCGAGGAGAGCCTGGAGCGTCTGCGCACGGACGTCGTCGACGTCCTGCTCCTGCACCGCCCGGATCCGCTGGCCGACCCGGCGGAGGTGGCCGGCGCTCTGATGTCGCTGCACCGGCAGAAGCTGGTGCGCGGCTTCGGCGTGTCCAACATGAGCGCCGCTCAGATCGCCCTGCTCCAGGCGCACCTGGACGTTCCCCTGGTCGCGAACCAGTTGGAGATGAGCCTGCACCGCAGGGACTGGGTGGAGTCCGGCGTACTGGTGAACACTCCCGGGGCGGCGTCCGTCGGGTTCCCGCACGGGACGGTGGAGCACTGCCGGGCCGAGAACATCCGCCTCCAGGCGTGGGGCGCGCTGGCGCAGGGCCGGTTCACCGGACGGCAGGAGACGGCCGCCGAGCGGGCCACGGCACAGCATGTCGCTTCGCTCGCGGAGGCGAAGGGCACCACGCCCGAGACGATCCTGCTGTGGTGGCTCCAGAGGCACCCCGCGCGGATCGCACCGGTCGTGGGCAGCGCACGGCCCGAGCGCATCCGGGCGTGCGGCGACGCGGCACGGCGGGCCCCGGAACTCACCCATGAAGAGTGGTACGAACTCTGGATCACCGCCCGCGGCGGCTCGCCTCTGCCGTAACCACGCCGGGGACGGCGGCGGCTGTCCCGCGGCCACGAGCACACATGTGAGGCCCCGGCCGGGACGGCCGGGGCCTCTGCCTCTCCGCCTGCCTCGCCCTCCCCCTCGCCGTCGCCGTACCGACGGCTTCCCGTGGCGTGCGGTGCCGGGACCAAGTCTCCCGCAGGGTTTCTTTGACCTCGCCGCAACACTCGACTAATACGCGCCCTCCTACCATCGCAGTGCGTTGACGCATGGCGCCGCCCTGCGACGCGACGTGGAGGCCGCCGGCCGCGGCCTCCACGCGACCTGCCGCAGCGCGCCGGCCCGTCCCCTCCCGGCTTCGGCCACCCGGAGCGGAACTCTCCGAAGCATCGTTACGACAGGCGAACACAACATGTCCCACTACCGACCGGATCCGACAGGATCACCCCGCACCTCAGCGCCCGATATCGTCGTTCATCGACACACCGCGCACGAGATCATTACGTTTCACGGGCACATGGAGGGCCACGACCGGGAGATCCGGCACGACATCCTGGCCGGGGTGAACCAGCGCCGCCCGCCCAGCGTCGTGATCGACCTCCGCCGGCTGCACCACGCCGATCACCACCTGCTGCAATTCCTGCTGGAAATCCAGCGCGCCCAGACGTCCGCCGGCCGCGTCCTGTTCATTTCGGGCCCCCTCCAGCCGGTCATCGGCCGCCTTTTCGACCTCACCGGCGCCCTCGTCTATTTCACGTTCACCGCCACACCGCCTCTTCCGCAGCGAGGATGCGAGAAGTGCGTGCATCCCGGCCGCCGTATCCCTCGGGGGCGACACAGAACACCGCCCTGTGATGCACCGCGTGATGCGCCGCACGCCGGCCCGTCAGGGACCACGGACAGTCTTTAGGGTAATTCCCTGATCCGCACGGCCCAGGGTCCGATTACGCTGACCCGCGAATTCCGGTGGCCGCCAGGGACCGGGCGAACGGCCCGCTCCCGACCCGACCGCGACGCGCCGCCATGGTTCGCCGAGAAGCACACGCAGAGATCCGGAAGGCGGAGGGCATCAGGCGATGAGGAGCCGCATCGCATTGCTGGCCAGCGTCTCCACGGCCCTATGTCTGATCCTCTTCGCACTTCCCTTCGTGGCCTATCTGAGGAGCAGCTACATCTCGGACGTGGACAAGCTGGCCGACGTCAACGTGCAGATGATCGCCAGCATCGCCGAGGAGCGATCGGCCAAGGTACCCGAGTTGCTGAACGCGCTCGAAAAGGAGCAAGTCCCCGAAGCGCAGGCCCTTGTGTCGCTCAACCGTGGAGCCGCGGTTTTCGGTGACCCCAGTCGTTGCCTGATCGATCGCGGAGCGGAGGCCGACGATCGCGGTACGTCCTTCTCGTGGTGCGGACCACTTCGCGTGGCGGCCAGGTCTCTCGCCCCAGCGGGCGAGCCGGACTCCTGGGCGGTCGTGGCGATCGACACCAGCGGCCAGTGGGATTCCCTCTTCCACACGACGATGATCACCTTGGGCGCGCTGCTCGCACTACCGGCGGTCGCGGTCGTGATCGCGAAGCGTCTGGGACGGTCGATCACCCGGCCCGTGGACCGGCTCGTCGGGGCCGCCCGCCGGGTGAGCCGAGGGGACCTGGGGGCCCGTGTGACGCCTTCGGGGCCGAAGGAGCTCCGCGTGCTGGGGAAATCCTTCAACGAGCTGGTGGGCAGGATCGAGATCCTGATGAAAGCCGAACGCGAGTCCGCCGCCGATCTCTCCCACGGCCTGAGGACTCCGCTCACCGCCCTCGCTCTTCAGGCGGAGACGCTGAAGCACCGACACGAGGCGGAGATGATTCGGAGCTCGGTGACCCGCGTGCAGGAAGTCCTCGACCAGATCATCGATCAGTCTCGCAACCCTGCGGGAGGACAGTTCGAGCGACTGACAGACATCGATGCGATCATCACCGACCGCTTCTTCTTCTGGTGGACCATGCTGGAGGACGAGAAGCGCCCCTGCGAGCTGAAGCGGGCCGGCAGAGCCGTCTTCGTCGCGCTCCCGCCGCGCGACCTCATAGCCGTGATCGACAATCTGATCGACAACGTCATCACCCACACCCCTCCGGGAACGGCCCTCGACGTCTCCCTCACGGTCACCGGGCCGTCGGTCACCTTGACCGTCGAGGACGACGGGCCCGGCATCCGCGACCACCGAGCCGTCGAACGCGGACGCAGTGGCCGGGGGTCCAGCGGCCTCGGCCTCGACATCGTCCGCAGCACCGCTCTTCGAGCCGGGGGCGACGTGGCGATCGAACGGTCGGCGTCCGGCGGAGCCAGAATCGCGGTGTCCTTCCCGACATGCTGACGATTCACCGCGCCGTACCCGCACCCGTCACTCACGGGAACCCCCGACTGAGGCCGCTGGTCTCAGGGCTGTCCCGTGACAGGGTGCGGTCCGTCAGCGTCCGGGGTTCACCACTTTGATTCCCACACCCCTCACCGTGTGGAGATAGGCGGGTGCCGCCGCCGTCTCGCCCAGGTGGCGTCGAAGCCAGGACAGATGCACGGCGAGCGTCTTGTCCGCACAGGACATCTCGTCCTCCCATATCTCCGCCCGCAGCTCGCTCTTGCTGACGACCCGGCCGGCGTTCTCCACGAGATAGGCGAGGATGCGGAATTCCTTCGGCCGGAGCGGCAGAACCCTTCCGTCCAGTTCCGCGGTGTGCCCGCGCGGATCGACGACGAGTCCGCCGATACGCAGTTCCTCCTGCTCGGAAGCCTGCCGGCATCGCCGGGTGACGGCCATCATCCTGGCGTTCAGGACGGAAACGGTGAAGGGCTTGACCAGGTAGTCGTCGGCCCCCAGGCCCAGTCCACGAACGATCTGCGCGTCCGCGTCCCTTCCCGAAGTGATCAGCACCGGGGTGGTCAGGGTCGTGCGCAGCATCTTCAGCACGTCCAGCCCGTCGAGATCGGGCAGACCGAGATCGAGCAGGATGAAATCCGGATTACGTGTCATGGCCATACCCAGGCCCTCGGACCCCGTTCCGCAGGTCACCACCTCGTGCCGCAAAGCCCTCAGCCCGTCGGCGATCCCCTCGCGCACCTTCTCATCGTCTTCGACGATCATTACTTTCACGGGCTGTGCACCTCGATGAGTTGACGCGAGAGAATCACCGATCGAGCATCATGGCATCTCACGCTTAACGTCGGGTTAAACGTGCGCCCGCACGCCGTGCGTCTTCGCGTGGCCTGCCACCGGGCCGAAAGCGCGAATGTCGTACGCCGGTCCGGCTCTCCGGCGTCGTTCCGACAACGCGGCGAGGTGCCGTAGCGGTCGTCCCGCGCCCGCCAGGGATCGCGGACAGCCCTCAGGGGCGTCCGTCTCCGTGGCGCGGCCGGTTTATCCGTCC
This sequence comes from Streptomyces sp. ADI96-02, assembly GCF_003846185.1. GTDB lineage: Bacteria > Actinomycetota > Actinomycetes > Streptomycetales > Streptomycetaceae > Streptomyces. Next base: position 6,404,906 of record NZ_ML123034.1, on the reverse strand, counting down.
TCGCACCTCGGTCCAGCGCGGCGTTCACCCCGCTCCCCCTACGTTGACGGAGAAGTCGTCGCCGGGCTCCGAACGCCCGGCTGTTCCCGGCCGTCGCGCGGAGAAACGTGGGCGGGTCCGTGGCGGATCGTCCGGCAGCGGTGGATCCGGACGACCGGCCGAGGACGAACGGGGCCGCCGGTGGACTCCGTCGTCCGCCCAGGGAGTGATGGAACAGCATGTCCGACCAGGAGAAGTCCACCGGAACCGAACCGCGGGCAGCACTCGCGCGCGACGGTGTGCGCGGCACGGGGCGTCATCGCCGGCGCACCGGCCGTCGCGGAGGAGCCGTGCTGCTGACCGTCGTACTCGGCCTGGGGGTACTCGGCGCTTCCGGCGCGGCCTACCTGCTGCGACGGCTGGACGACAGCCTCACCACGGTGGACGTCGACCGGGCCCTGGGCGACCGGCGGCCGTCCGCGGAACCCCGGGGCGCGATGAACATACTGGTCCTGGGCTCCGACTCACGGGCGGGTGCCGACGGCAGATTCGGCCGGGATGAGGGCGGAAGCCGTTCGGACACCGCGATGGTCGTCCATCTCGACGCCGCGGGGCACCGGGCGGACGTGGTCAGCATTCCACGCGACACCCTGATGCGCCGCCCCCGCGGTGCTCCCTGCCGGCAGCACGACAGCGGTGGCCGGATCATGTTCAACGAAGCGCTGTCGTCGGGCGGCCCGGCCTGCGCGGTGGCAGCGGCGGAGCAGCTGTCCGGTCTGCGGATGGACCACTTCGTCGAGATCGGCTTCCAGGGATTCGTCGAGGTGATCGACGCTCTGGGCGGAGTGGACGTCACCACCACCGAGGCGATCCATGACCGATACAGCCACCTCGACCTGCCCGCCGGCAGCCACCGCCTGGACGGGAGGACGGCACTGGCTCTCGTCCGCACCCGGCACGGCGTCGGGGATGGGAGCGACCTCGGGCGTATCGCCCTGCAACAGGCGTTCGTGAAAGCGCTCGCCGCCAGGTTCCGCGCGGTCGACGTGCTCAGGCAGCCCGCGAAGCTGTACCGCCTCGCCGGGATCGGGGCTCGCAGCATCACCACGGATTCCTCCCTCGGATCCGCCAGGGCGCTGGCGGGACTGGCCCACCGGATGGAGGGGGTGGACTCCCGGAACATCACCGCTGTCACGCTCCCGGTCGGCGCCGATACCCGCGATCCCAACCGGGTGGTGCCTCAGGAGGAGCCGTGCCGGTCGCTCTGGAAGGCCCTGCGCGCCGATCGGCGCGTCCCCGACCGAGTACGCGAGGCATCCGGTGAACGGGGAACGGCCGGCGTGGTCAGGTGAGGGCGGTCCCGCGCCAGCCCTGAGGCGGTCCCTGGCGGGAGCGGAGGACTGGGAATTGTTCCTGGGGCCGCGGCACCGTGCCGCACGTAGGAAGGAAGCGCCAGGCCCCTATGCGAATGAGGCTCCGTTGCCAGTCCGGGAGGTCTCTCATGACCAGCACGCGCAGTACCGCCGGGGCGTGCACCCCAACATCGCCACGTGCCCACCTGACCTGTAGCGCCACGCCGCGAACAGCGGTAGAGCCTGACTTCTCCAGAACGCTCCCGCACCGTCGGGACTCCGTGCGGACTGCCAGGTCCGTGACTCGCGCGGCCCTGTCCACCTGGGGTGTCGAGGAAGTCGCGGCGCAGGACGTCCTGCTCGTGGTCTCGGAGCTCGTCACCAATGCCGTCGAGCACGCCCAACCGCCTGTGTGCCTGCACGTCACGCAGAGCGCGGACCACCGCGTCGTCTGCATCGCGGTCGCCGACGGCGGGCCGGCGCCGGCGGACCTCGCTTCGACTCCACCGCCCGAGTCCTTCGACGAAGGCGGCAGAGGCCGGGACGTCATCGCCGCGCTGACCGCCAACCCCGAGACCTCCAAGGGCCGGTACGGGGCTGTTCACTGGGCGGAGGTAGCCGCGGGGGAAGCGGCCTGAGCTGCACGCGCGGGCGCGGGCGGGGCACGTGACCGACGACCGGCTCCGCGCCGGCGGGGTGGCCTCGGGGCCGTTCAGACCTGCGAAAACCGTCGGCCATCGCCGGCCGCCTGTATCACCCGTTCATTTAACTGAACGCCAACACGAGGGAAAAAATACCTGGTTGCTTTTTCTTGAAGTGGCGCTTGCGTACTGTTTGCCGCATTTCTCTTTTCCTCCGCATCGGCTCACGATAGCTTTTCCGGAAAGTCCACCGGAGGAGAAATCCATGCCCAAGTATTTCCGTGCCGTCGCCATGGCCACCGTATCGGTCGCGGCCATGACCGCAGCCGGCCTCACCCCGCAGGCCCACGCCGACGACGGGTCGAAGAAGTGCGAGTCGGACGGGATCTGCTATCTGGTGGTGGGCCCTTCCGACACCGCCGTACGGAACTGGCTTCTCAACGACGTCTGTCCACGGGACGGCGCCACGTGCGAGATCCAGACCGACGGGGTGGAGGACGGGTACGCGCCCGCCGTGAGCCTGGCGGACGCGGCCTCCGGCTTCTCAGTCCTCAACAACTGCGGTTCGGAGACCGCCGAACAGCGGGTGACCTGGGCGTACAGGTCGTCCACGTCGACCTCTGTGGAGATAGGCGGCGGGGCGTCCGTCGGCATAGAGGGCTTGTTCCAGGCGTCGATAGAAACCAAGTACGGAACGAGAGTGGAGGACACGAAGGAGGTCGGAGAGACCGACGTCCTCAAGGCGCCTCCGGGCAAACAGAGCTGGTTCGAACTGAAGCCCGCCGTCAAGACGTACACGGGAACCCTCAAGATAGACACAGGTGTCGACACCTATTTCGAGATCCCTGGGATCAAGGCCTCCTTCCCGAGCCCCGACCACGGATCGATCCTGACCGTACGGGAAGCGCCCGCGCAGTGCGCGACCGGAGCGGCGGTCAATCCGAAACAGCTCAAGGGCGTCGACGAGGGCACGGAAGTCTCCAGCAGGACAGTCGGTAGCTCGTGAGAGCCGTCTGAAAGCCGAGCTCCCGGGGCGGGAGCGGGGCGGAGGACCGTGGCGCGTCGTCCGCGGTCCTCCGTCCGCCGGACGCCGCCGGCTGTCCGCCATCCGCTGCTCGGGCGCCCGGCGACCGCCGCCCGTACCACACGGAAAGTGTCCTGGGTGGAACCCTGCGGCCACCCCGATGGCCTAAGGTCACAGGGAGACTGTCTGGTCTCCCCGTGAAGAGGATGTGTGCAGTGGCCGGTGAGGATGTTTCGGATCGTCTGATCGCCTTGTTGACGGTCCGGGGCGAAGACCTCGGCGCGGAGTGGGCGGACAAGGTGACCGGGTCGCTGGGCGGGCGGGTCAGCCGCGCGGAGGTCCAGCGGGAGCTGGGGGAGATCTTCACCGCGCTGGTGTCGGCTCTGGGCAGCGGCAGCCTGGACGGGCGCGGCGAGGCGTTCGGCGAGGTCCGCGCGCTGCTCGCCGAGCTGTCGCGCAACCGGGCGCAGCAGGGCTTCACGCCCACCGAGACCGCGGTCAGCGTGTTCGCGCTCAAGGAGGTCCTGGAGCCGTCACCGGACGGCGGGGACGGCGACCTGGGGGCGTATGTGACGTTCGCCGGGCTGCTGGACGCGCTGGGCCTGTTCACCATCGAGGTCTACACCCGTGCCCGCGAGGAGCTGATCTCGGCGCAGGCGGAGCAGTTGCTGGAGCTGTCGACGCCGGTCGTGAAGCTGTGGGACGGCGTGATCGGTGTGCCCCTGGTGGGCACGCTGGACTCGGCGCGCACCATGGTGGTGATGGAGAAGATGCTGCAGGCGCTGATCGACACCGGCTCCGAGCAGGCCATCATCGACATCACCGGCGTTCCCGCGGTGGACACCGAGGTCGCGCAGCACCTGCTGAAGACCGTCGTCGCGGCCCGGCTGATGGGCGCGGAGTGCACCATCTCGGGTATTCGCCCGCAGATCGCGCAGACGATCGTGGCCCTCGGAATCGACTTCGGCGACATCGTCACCAAGGCGACGCTGGCCGACGCGCTGCGGCACGCGCTGCGCCGCTCCGGCGTCGCCCTGTCGCGCGCGGTGCCGCAGGCCGGCAGCCGATGAGCGAGCGCGTTCCGGTCCTCCGGATCGGACAGGTGCTGCTGGTCTCCATCCAGACGGACCTCGACGACCAGGCGGTCATGCTGCTGCAGGACGATCTCGCGGCCACGGTGGTGGAGTCCGGCGCTCACGGCGTGGTCATCGACATCACCGCCGTGGAGATCGTGGATTCCTTCGTGGGCCGGATGCTGGCGACGATCGCTTCGATCTCGCGGCTGCTGGACGCGCAGACCGTCGTCGTGGGGATGCGCCCGGCCGTCGCCATCACGCTGGTCGAACTCGGCCTGTCCCTGGGCGGAGTGCGGACGGCGCTGACCCTGGACAAGGGGCTGCGCGTGCTGGAGCAGGCCCGTGCCGGGGCTCAGGGCGAACCTCTGTCCGCGTTCCCGGCCGAGGCCGGTTCCGAGGGCGTCGGGCCGGATACCGCGGCCGGCCGGTGAGCCCCGCCTCCCGTGGCCCGGAGGTTCTGGAGATCACTGCCAACGCCGGGGTGGTACGGGCACGTCAGCTGGTGCGCGCCCTGGCCCAGGAGTGCCGGTTCTCCCTGGTGGAGCAGACCAAACTGATCACGGCCGCCAGTGAGCTGGCCCGTAACACCCTCGTCCACGGCGGCGGCGGCACCATGACCGCCGCCCTGGTGGAGGAACGCGGCCGACGCGGAGCGCGTCTGGTCTTCACCGATCAGGGGCCCGGCATCGCGGACGTCGATCTGGCCCTGACCGACGGCTGGACGTCGGGAGGCGGCATGGGGCTGGGGCTGTCGGGCTCCAGACGGCTCGTGGACGATTTCGTCCTGGACACCGAAGTGGGGCGCGGCACCGTCGTCACCATCACCAAGTGGGTACGGTGACGACGCCCGAGCCACCGCTGCTGGTGGACTGCGAGGACGTGGCCTGGTTCCGCGATCAGCCGGAAGGGGCTCGCGGCGCGGCTGCCGCCCTGGGGCGGCGGATCGGTCTGGGCGAGCGGCGCACGGCCGAACTGGTGCTGGCCGTCGCCGAACTCGCGGGCAACGTCACCAAACACGCCGTCGACGGCTCCCTGCTGCTGCGCGTACTGCGCAACGAGGCCGTGGCCGGGGTGGAGGTCGTGGCGGTGGACGGAGGTCCCGGTATGGCGGACGTCCGGGCCGCTCTGCGGGACGGGATGTCGACGGCCGGCACGCTGGGCATCGGCCTCGGCGCCGTCCAGCGTCTGGCCGACACCTTCGACATCCACTCCCAGGCGGGAGTCGGCAGTGTGCAGTTGGCCCGCTTCTGGCCGCATCCCCGGCCTCGATCGGTGTCCGGTGAGCCCGCCGTCGGCGGGATCACCCGTCCGATCGGCGGCGAGCAGGTCTGCGGTGACGCGTGGTCCGCGCGCACGGACACCGGGCACGCGCCCCAGCCGCAGGACGCAACGCCCGCCGCTCCCGGCGCGGCGGGGCCGGCGCGGCACGACTGGTCGGCCCTGACCGGGATCCGGCCGCACGCGGACCCGCGGCGCGCCTCCGCCCTCGGCCGCTCGGTTCCGGTACGCGCCGCCCTCGCCGGTCCCGGCGAGGGCGTGCTGGTGATGTCGTGCGACGGGCTGGGGCACGGTCCGATGGCGTCGCTGGCCGCGCGGGCCGCGGTCCAGGCCTTCCGCGCCGGAGGCGCGCGGACCCCCGAGCAGGCGATGGAGCAGATCCACCGGGCCCTGCGCGGCACCCGCGGCGCGGCCGTCGCCGTCGCCCGTCTGGAGCCCGGCGGCCGGCTGCTCTTCTGCGGCATCGGAAACATCACCGCCGCGCTGGTCACCACCACGACCCGCGCCACTCTGCTCTCCCACCCCGGCATCGTCGGGCACCAGATGCACCAGCTCCGCACGTACGAACACCGCCTCCCCGACCACGGGGTCCTGGTCATGCACTCGGACGGGCTGAGCGAACGATGGACCGCCGCCGATCTGGCCGGTCTGCTGCACCACCCGCCGGCCCTCATCGCCGCCGGACTGCTGCGGCATGCCGGGACCCGTCGCGACGATGCCAGCGCGGTGGTCGCCAAGGCGCCACGGTGAACACGTCCGTTCCCCGTCCCCGCGATCACACCGCTCTACTGGTCTCGCCGCTCAGCACCGAGCAGGACGTCTTCGCGCTGCGCCGCCGCGCCAAGACCATCGCCCGGGCGGTCGGTCTGGACGGCCGCGACCAGGTACGGCTGGCCACGGCGCTCAGCGAGCTGGGGCGCGATCTGCTGCGCCCCGCCGTGATGACGGCCTCCTTCGCGCTGCAGCAGCACCCGCCCGCCCTCCAGGCCGTCCTGCAGTGGCGTGACGAGCGCACCCCGAGCAGCGAGTCGCTGAACGCCGTCACCCGGCTGCTGCCGCAGACCCGTTTCGAACCCGCTCCCGGCGCCGCGCACCTCCCGGCACCGTCCGCGCCCCGATCCTGCGGGGGCCGGATCGAGATCACCTGTGCCATCTCCGAACGTGCCGCCGGAGACCTCAAGGCGGAACAGGTCCTGGCGCTCCTGGAGTCCGAATCCCCGGCCAGCGCGATCGACGACCTCCAGGCCCAGACCCGGGACCTGATCGCCGCACTGCAGGAGGCCCACGCCCAACGGGACGAACTGGAACGCCTCAACGAGGAGCTGACCGAGACCAACGCCGGGGTGATGGCCCTGTACGCGGAGCTGACGGTCGAGCACAAGGACGTCGTGGAGCGCTTCGGGCAGGAGCACGAGCTGGCCCTGACCCTGCAACGTACGTTCCTGCCCGCCGCCCTGCCCCGTACGCCCGGGGCGGAACTCGCCGTCCGCTATCTGCCGGCCACCTCCTCGACCGAGATCGGCGGCGACTTCTACGAGGCCGTCAACACTCCGCACGGGCTGCTCCTCGCGGTCGGCGACGTCGTCGGCCACTCCCTCCGGGCGGCCACCGTCATGGGCGAGCTCCGGCACGCACTGCGCGCCTACGCGGCCCAGGACCACCAGCCGCACGTCCTGCTCCAGCACCTGGACCGCCTCCTGGGACTGCACCAGCCGGGATGGACCGCCACGGTCTGCATCGTGCTCATCGAACCGGGCAACGCCCGCCTGGAGGTGGCCAACGCCGGCCACCTGCCGCCCCTCCTCCTGACCCCCGGCACCACGCCGCGCTATCTGACGGAACACGGACCGCTGCTGGGCCTGGGCCTGCCGCAGCCCGTCGCCGTCAGCCACGCCATCGAGCCCGGCAGCCGACTGCTCATGATCACCGACGGCCTCGTCGAGACACGTGGCAGCGACCTCCAGGACCGCCTGCGCCTCCTGGGCGCCGCAGCCGCCGACGCACCCGGCGACCCGGAGGCCCTGTGCGACGAGTTGGTGGACGCCTTCGGCACCGACCCGGAGGACGACATCATCGTCTTCGCCGCGCGCCTGCACCCGCCGCCATCGCCCCACTGACACGGCGGCTCCGGCGTCGTCGCCGTCGTCGCGCGTTCGTGCTGTGAGCTGCCCGACGGCGTACGGTGCTTCGCGCACGCGGTGGTCGCCACGCTCGACGCCCCCAGACCGGACGACCGCCGACCGGTGGGCACAGAGGTGAACACCGCCGCGACATGCCTCGCAGGAACACCCACCGCGCGGACGGCGCGATAGGGAGTCTCCAACGCGGCCCGCAAGAGGCCGTCCACGCGAGAGGGATTCCCGAAGTGAACAAGCGCGCGTCGTCACTCGCCACCGTACTGCTGGCCGGCACCTGCCTCTTGGGAACGGCCACGGCCGCCACCGCCTCCGGCGACGGTGGCGACGGCAACACCAAACTCACGGCCATCGCCGTCTCCAACGGTTCGGGGCAGGCCAACGCCACGGTGAACGGCGCGGGCCAGCCGGGTTCCACCAACCCCACGCCTCCCGTGATCGGCGACCCCTCGACAGGCACGCTCCAGTACGGAACGACCGTCGACGCCACCATCGCGAGCGTCAACGTCAGCATGAGCTACTCCTGCCCCACGGGATCCCCCTCGGACTCCCGGATCGACGTCGTCGTCGGGCAGGACAACGGCTCGCAGGGGGTGGCCGGCACCACGGTCACGTGCGACGGGACCGTCAGAACCCTGCAGCTGAACGTCGCCGCCGCGACCACGACCCTGTACGTCCCCGGCCGCACCATCGTCACGATTCAGCTGTACTCCCCCAGCGACCCCAACGCGCTCTTCGTGCACTTCGACACGACAGTGAACATCTGACGGACGTGAGCGGCGGGGCCGGCGGAACACGGGCGGCGCGGGTCGCTCCGGGTGATGCCGGCACCCGCCGCACCGCACGCGCGCGCAGCCTTGTCCGAGCGGCCCCAGGGGAAGATCGGACCGCTCACTCCACCGCGCAGGTATGAACCGCGCCCGCCTCTCGGGCAACCGCCGGGCAACAATGTTGCACACGCCCGTATCACGCGTTTGCATGTATATTGTCGGTATGAAGGCCATAACACTCAAGCGCTACGGATCCGCCGACGACCTGGAGCTCTCCGATCACCCCGAGCCGAAGGTGGCTCCCGGCGAAGTGCTCGTCCGGGTGCGGGCGGCAGGGGTGAATCCGGTGGACTGGAAGCTCGCCGAAGGACGGCTGGACGGGCTGATGGAGAGCCGGTTCCCGCAGATTCCGGGGTGGGACGTGGCCGGCGTCGTGGAGCGCGTGGGGTTCGACGTCGCGGAGTTCGCGGTCGGCGACGAGGTCTTCGGTTACATCCGCAAGGACACGGTCCAGCTCGGCGCCTACGCCGAGCTGGTGTCGGCCCACGTCCGCATGCTCGCGCACAAGCCGGCGTCGCTCTCCTGGGAGCAGGCCGCGGGTCTGCCGCTGGCGGGGCTGACCGCGTACCAGGCCATCGAGCGGGTGAAGGTGGCCGCAGGCCAGACCGTGCTCATCCACGCCGCCGCGGGCGGAGTCGGTTCGCTGGGAGCGCAGATCGCGCGGGCGCGGGGCGCACGCGTGATCGGCACCGCGAGCGAGCACAACCACGCGTTCCTGCGCGGGCTGGGCGTGGAGCCCGTCGTGTACGGAGAGGGGCTGGCGGACCGCGTTCTCGCCCTGGCGCCCGGAGGCGTCGACGCCGTCCTCGACTTCGTCGGCGGAGAGGCGCTGGAGGTCTCCTGGCGACTTCTGCGCGAACCCGGTCGGCTGGCCTCGATCGTGGAGCCCGGGGCCCGGTCCGGCGGCGGCCACTACGTCTGGGTGCGTCCTGACGCCGACGGCCTGGCGGCGCTCGCCCGTCTCGCCGAGGAGGGCAGGCTCAGCGTCCCGGTGGCCCGCGCCCTCCCGCTGGCCGAAGCGGCGGAGGCATGGAGGATCAGCCGTGCGGGCCGCACCCGCGGCAAGCTGGTCCTGACCGTCGGCTGAACCGCACGCCACACCTCGGCCGCGCCCTCTCGCGCGCCCTTCGTCCTGGCCGCGGCGGAGGGCGGTGCGGGCCGAGGGCCGCCGTACGGCGGCTCCCGGCCCGGCGGCGTGGTCAGCCGATCGGTTCGGCCATCGGCACCACGTCGTAGGCCAGCTCGATCACCGCTCCCGTGGCCGGGTCCCCGAGTTCGACGCGCCAGCGGTCGGCGAACTGGTCGACGCCACCCGCCATGGGGATGGTGCCCGAGATCAGCACGGTCCCCGGTCGCAGGTCGCCGCGCTCGCGCAGCACCTCAACCCAGTATCCGGGCGTGAGCAGTTCGGCCAGCGTGCCGTCCTGGATGGCCGTCTCCCGGCCCGCGTGGCTCACCCAGGCCCGCAGCGTCAGGTCGTCCAGCCGCTCCTGCACGTCGGCCAGCCGCCATGCCTGCCGGGCCAGGACGTCAGGGCCCGCGTTCTTGCTCCACGCCACCCCGTGCACCTCCAGGTCGCGGTCGGTGTGGTCGCAGGCGGCGGTCAGCAGCACGTCCCCGTCGGCGTCCACCACCAGGGCCCACTCCGCCTCGCCCGACGTACGCCCGTGCTGCACGCTCACCTGGTCGGTGTGCTGGGCCAGGTAGGGGGCGACGGGGTAGAGAGCGGGGATCACCGACGGGGCCGGCACCCCCAGCTCGGCCAGTTCGGCGACGTGCGCGGCGACGTCCTCCTGGCTGCGACCGGCGTAGCCGGCGTTCAGCACCTGGACGACATCGACGCGCCGGGTGGTGCCGTCGGGCAGTTCGAAGGTCAGGAGTGCCACGGGTCTCTCCACATCTTTCAGGGGTCGCGACGTTGATTGTTTGCGCCAAAGCCTTGCGCATACGACCTGTATACAAGAAGTATGCCGCTAGGTCGATAGCGCACCTCAGCAAGGAGAGGCATCGTGAACGACAGCACGCATACGGGCCTGAGCAGGGAAGATGAGATGCAAGCTCAACGTTTCGAAGGGTCGGCGGTCCGCCGCGCCTTTTTCGCCAGTCTCACCGGTACCGCCCTGGAGTGGTACGACTTCGCCATCTACTCGGTGGCCGCCGCGCTGGTCTTCGGCGAGGTCTTCTTCCCCTCGGACGATCCGGCCACCGGCACACTGCTGGCCTTCTCGACGTACGCCGTCGGTTACGTGTCCCGACCTCTGGGAGGGTTCGTCTTCGGGCGGCTCGGCGACAAGATCGGCCGCAAGAAGGTCCTCATCGCGACACTCGTCCTGATCGGGGTCGCGACCCTCCTGATCGGTCTGCTTCCGTCGCACGCCACGATCGGCGTGGCGGCCCCCATCGCCCTGGTCGTCCTCCGCTTCGCGCAGGGTGTCGGCGTGGGCGGCGAGTGGGGCGGGGCGGTGCTGCTCTCCAGCGAGTTCGGTGATCCGAAGCGGCGCGGCTTCCTCGCGTCGGCCGCGCAGATCGGCCCGCCCGCCGGAAACCTGATGGCCAACGGTGTGCTCGCCGCCCTCGGCGTCATGCTGACCGAGGAGCAGTTCATCTCGTGGGGCTGGCGTGTGGCCTTCCTCCTCTCCGGGGTCCTGGTCTTCTTCGGCCTGTGGATCCGCGCGAAGCTGGAGGAGACCCCGGTCTTCAAGGCGATGGAGGCCGAGCAGACGCGGCCCGAGGCGCCGATCCGCGAAGTGTTCGCCTCGCACCCGCGCGCGCTGACCGCCGCGATCCTCAGCCGGGTCGCCCCGGACGTGCTGTACGCGCTGTTCACCGTCTTCGTGCTGACCTACGCCACGGGCGAGCTGGGCATGTCGCGCGGCGCGGCGCTCTCCGCCGTATTGATCGGCTCCACGTTCCAGGTCTTCCTCATCCCGCTGGCCGGAGCGCTCTCCGACCGGGTCAGCCGGCGCATGCTGTACGGCGTCTCGGCCGTGGCGGCGGGCGTGTGGCCCTTCCTGTTCTTCCCGATGATCGGCGAGGGCAACTGGCCGCTGCTCGCCCTGGGCGTCGTGGTGGCGCTTGCCATCCACTCGCTGATGTACGGGCCGCAGGCCGCGTTCATCGCCGAGCAGTTCTCGCCCCGGTTGCGCTACACCGGGTCCTCCCTCGCCTACACGCTGGCCGGGGTCATCGGCGGAGCCGTCGCGCCTCTGCTGTTCACCACGCTGCTCGACGCGTACGACTCCTGGATCCCGCTGGCCCTCTACGTGGCGGTCACAGCGGTGGTCACCATCATCGGCGTGAGCCTGGGCCGGGACGGCAAGGACGCCGATGAGGAGGAACTGCCCGGCGGAGGGAAGCCCGCCACCCTCGTCGAGCCCGCAACGAACCACTGAACGCCGTCGTCCGCAAGGGAGTTGGAACAGTCCATGCGCATCGCGCTGAGCCAGATCACCACGGGACCCGATCCGGAGCGGAATCTGGGACTTCTTCGCGCCGAGGCACGTCGGGCCGCGGCCGAGGACGCCCGTGTCATCGTCTTCCCGGAGGCCGCGATGGCGTGCTTCGGTACCCCGCTCGCGCCGCTCGCCGAACCGCTCGACGGCCCGTGGGCCACGTCGGTACGGCTCCTGGCCGAGGAGAGCGGGCTGGTCGTCGTCGCGGGCATGTTCACGCCGGCGCCGGACGGCAAGGTGGCCAACACCCTGCTCGCCACCGGCCCGGGTGTCGAGGCCGCCTACGACAAGATCCACCTCTACGACGCCTTCGGCTATGCCGAGTCCGACGCCGTGGCGGCGGGATCCGAGGTCGTGACCATCGACGTGGACGGCGTCCGGATCGGGCTGGCCACGTGTTACGACGTGCGCTTCCCCGAACTCTTCCGGGCGCACGCCGACGCCGGAGCCGTGCTCTCGGTGCTCCCGGCCTCCTGGGGCGCGGGCCCCGGCAAGCGCGAGCAGTGGGAGCTGCTGATCCGGGCGCGGGCCCTGGACGCCACCCTCTTCCTGGCCGCCGTGGGCCAGGCCGACCCGGCGGCCTCCGACGACGGAGCGGGCGGCGGACCGGCCGGGTCCACCGCGCCCACCGGGATCGGGCACAGCGCGTTCGTCGGGCCCGACGGGACCGTGCGGCAGCGGCTCGGGGCCGCACCCGGGATGCTCGTCGCGGACGTGGATCCGCAGGAGGTCGCATCGGTCCGGCGGACCATTCCGGTGCTGGCCAACCGGAGGCTGCCGCAGGCCCGTTGAGAGGGCACGCCGAAGAGCGGAGAGACGGGGCGGAGCCCCGGCGGAGGGGTGTCCGGCCGATCGGGGCCGGACACCCCCTGAGAGCTGCCCGGCAAGCTCTGGGGGTGGACGGCCCTCCACGTCCTGGCGGGACGGCCCTCAACCCGCGAGCAGGACCTTGAGCGTCGTCTCCAGGTGTGCGTCGATCGCCGCTCGGGCGGCCGGCCGGTCCCCGGAGGCGATGGCCGCCAGAATGTCCTGATGCTCGGTCAGGACGGACTCCTGCCTGCCCTGCTGGTTGTACAGCGCCACCACGCCGGCCCGGATCTGCCGGCTGCGCAGCCCGTCGTAGTGCCGGTCGAGCAGGGAGTTGCCCGCCGCCGCGACGATCGTCGCGTGGAAGAGGTGGTCCACGGCGATGAACTCCCGGGCGAACTCGGGTCGGCTCAGCGTCCGTTGGCGCTCCAGGAGTCCGGTCAGTCCGGAGATCAGGTCCGGCGCTCCCGGCATGACCCGCTCCGCCGCGTACCGCTCGACGATGCCGCGCAGCTCCATCAGCTCGGTGATCTCGCGCCCCGAGAGCGGAACGATCTGCGCTCCGCGCTTGGGGACCAGCCGTACGAGGTCCTCGGCGGCGAGCAGCAGCAGCGCCTCGCGGACGGGGGTGCGGGAGACGCCGATGCGGTTCGCCAGCTCCTGTTCGGAGAGGAACTCGCCCTGGCGGTCCGGATCGGTGAGAACGTCCTCCTTGAGGAAGGCGTACGCCTTCTCCCTGCCCGACGTCATCGGTCCCTCCGCGGCCACAACTGCATACAGCTAGTATACAGCTTCGAAGCGTGCCGGGACACGGTCTCGCACCTCGGACGCGGGCCGTGGCCGAGGGGCCGAGCGGCCCGCGTCCGGCCGGTCAGACGGTGATCCCGGCGTCCGCCCATGACGTGTGGTCGTACGCGCCGTTGCCGTTGGCGTCCTCCACGAGCAGCCGCAGCGCGAACACACCCGTCACGTCCACGTCGACGCGCTTCGGGCCTCCCGCGGCGGTCAGCGTTCCGCTGTCGAAGAGGGGCACGCCGTCGCCGAGGACACGGGCCCTGACCGCTCCGGCGTCGGACTGGCGGGCGGAGAAGTCGTCGATGCCGACGTGGGCGGTCAGGCGCTTCGCACGGCCGCCCAGATGGAAGAGGACGTCCGACCTGGCGTGCACGCCGAGTCCCTTCGCGTACACGGTTCCGCTCAGGCTGATCGGGGATCCGTCTCCGGCGGCCTGTTTGCCGTTGGAGGCGTCGCGCTCGACCGGCCCCCAGGCGTTGACGGCCGAGACCCAGGTCAGGTCGCTCATATAGGCGTCGGCGGCGGGAGGTTGGGGCAGCGACGCCACGGCGGTGACGGTTCTGGTGTCGCCGAACGCCAGAGCGCCGCCGCCGAACGTCGCGGTGGCCTCCGCGCGCAGGGTGGCGGCCGCGCCCACCCTCAGGGTCGAGGGCGGGGTCACCTCCCAGGTCACCGTGAACGAGCCGCCGCCGGCCAGGGAACTCGCGGTCGAGGGCGTGGTCGCGCGGGCCTGCCAGCCGGTCGGGACGACGAGCCGCACCTCGGGGCCGGCCCAGGCCGAGGCCGAGGCGTTGCCGAAGGACGTGTCGACCGTGAAGATCCGGCCGGGGACCGCGAGGGTCGTGCCCGCGAGCCTCACCCCGTACGGCTCACGGGGGTAGGAGTCGGCCCACGAGGAGCGCATCAGGGCGGTCAGTTCGGCGACCGCCGCCGGGTTGGCCGCGGCGATGTCCTTCGTCTCGCCCGGATCCTGGGCGATGTCGTACAGCTCCAGCGCCCACTGGCTGTCCGGCGCCGACCGGTCGCGGGCGGGCGCGAAGCGGATCGCCTTCAGGTCGCCCCTGCGGACGGCCTCCGCCAGCCGCTTCCCGCGGTTCCTGTCCACCTGCTCGCTGAGCCGGCCCGAGTAGGGGTCGTTGCGCATCCAGTACAGATACGGGTTCGGCGCGGTCGCGACGCCCGACAGCAGGGGCGCCACCGACGTCCCGTCCAGGTCGCCGGGTGCGGGCGCGCCGGCCAGCTCGGCGAAGGTGGGCAGCAGGTCGAGCTGCGGCGTCGGCCGGTCGGTGACGCCCGCCGCGATCGTGCCCGGCTGCCAGGCGATGAGCGGGACGCGCACCCCGCCTTCGTGCAGATTGCGCTTGTAGCCGCGCAGCGGGCCGTTCGCGTCGAAGAAGTCCGGGTTGACCGGGCCTTCGGGACCGCCCTCCTCGTGCGGTCCGTTGTCGCTGGTGACGAGGACCAGGGTGTCCTGCTCGATGCCGAGGGACTTCAGGCGGTCGGTGACGTTGCCGACGAGCGTGTCCAGGCGGGTGATCTGGGCGGCGTGCGCCTTCTCGGGCTTGCCCCAGGTCGTGCCGGCGTACGCACCCATGTCCTTGTCGGGGATCACGTTGGGGAAGTGCGGCAGGGTGGGGGTGAGGAAGAGCAGGAACGGCTCGTCGGCGTGGTCGTCGAGGAAGTCCAGCGCGCGCCGCTCGATCAGATCGGCCGCGAACGCTCCCTGGGCTCCGTCGGCGTTCTCCGGTATCGGGGACCACTCCGCGTTGCGCCACAGGTGGTCGGGGTAGTACTCGTGCGCGTGTCCGTGGTTGATGTATCCGTAGAACTCCTCGAAACCACGGGAGTTGGGGTGGCTGGGCTGGTCTGCCAGATCCGGCCCGAAGCCCCACTTGCCGATGCACCCGGTGCGGTAGCCGCGGGTGCGGAGCACCTCGGCGAACGTGGTGTCGCCTTCGCGCAGCCTGCCCTGGCCCTCGTCCCCGGCGAACGGGTTCTGCCGCACCGCCGCGTGTCCGCTGTGCAGGCCCGTCAGCAGCGAGCAGCGCGAGGGGGCGCAGACCGCCGCCGCCGAGTACGCCTGCGTGAAGCGCAGGCCCTGAGCGGCGAGGGCGTCGATGCGCGGTGTGGTGATCTTCTTCTGGCCGTAGGCGCCGAGTTCGCCGTATCCGAGGTCGTCGGCGAGGATCAGCACGATGTTCGGGGCGCGGCGGGCGGCGCGCGGCGCGGCGGCGGCCGGGGCCCCGGGCAGGGCCGCGAGAGCCAGTGCCGCGGCGGAACCGGCGAGGAACTGACGGCGGTTGGGCATGACGCCTCCATGACGGGAACGTGTTCGTGATCGCGTTCTTGTGCGAGTCTTTCCATGGTTCAAAATGTTTGCATCTGATGATCTCTGTTGGATCAGGAGGAGTCCATGGACGTGCACGACTCTGCTCCCCCGGCTGCCGGGAGACCCGGCGCCGGTTCGGCGTGCTGTGCGCCCGCCGGAGGTGGCGGCGCCCGTCCCGCGACGCCCGGCCTGCCGCGGGCGCGACGCCCCGTCGGCGCCGGCATGGTGGCGCTGCCCGGCGGCACGTTCCGTATGGGCAACGAGGACGCCCACGCCAACCCGGGGGACGGCGAGGGGCCGGTGCGCGAGGTCACCGTCTCGCCCTTCCGCCTGGACCGGACCGCGATCACCAACGCGCGCTTCGCCTCCTTCGTGAAGGACACCGGATACGTCACGGCCGCCGAACGCTTCGGCTGGTCCTACGTGTTCGCGGGTTTCCTCACCCCCGAGCGCGTACGCGCGACGCGCGGAGCGTCCGGCACCCCGTGGTGGCGCGGCGTCGAGGGGGCGGCATGGCGGACTCCCGAGGGGCCCGGCTCCGGCATCGGCGACCGGGCCCAGCACCCTGTCACGCATGTGACGTGGGACGACGCGCAGGCGTACGCGGCATGGGCGGGCAAGCGGCTGCCGACCGAGGCCGAGTGGGAGTACGCGGCGCGCGGCGGTCTCGACCAGGCCCGCTATCCGTGGGGCGACGACCTCACCCCGCGCGGCCGGTGGCGCTGCAACATCTGGCAGGGCGAGTTCCCCGTCGTCAACACCTTCGAGGACGGCTACCAGGGCACCGCTCCGGTCGACGCGTACCGGCCCAACGCGTACGGCCTGCACAACATGGTGGGCAACGTGTGGGAGTGGGTCGCCGACCGCTTCACCGCCTCCCACCCGGCGGCGCCCCGCACAGACCCGCGCGGGCCCGAGGAGGGGGCGAGCCGGGTCATGCGCGGCGGCTCCTACCTGTGCCACGACTCCTACTGCAACCGCTACCGGGTGGCGGCGCGCACCGCCAACACCCCGGACTCCAGCAGTGGCAACTGCGGCTTCCGCTGCGCGGCGGACGCCTGAGGCGCGCGGGGCGGACGCCCGGCCGGGGGCGGACACGCGCCGGCGGCCGGGACCGCCCGCGCGGTGCGCCCGGCCGCCCCGCGTACGGACGGCGGCTCGACGTGCCCGCCCGGGGCTGTCAGCGGTCCGGACCGACCACCCTCACCGCACCGGGCGGCACGGCGAGCGCGCCGGTGGTGCGTTCGCCGGTCAGCAGCTCGGTGCCGGAGTCCGGCAGTGGCACGCGGGCGGGCCGCGCGGAGTGGTTGACGACGAACAGGTAGTCGCCGCCGTCGCCCGAGCGGCGCACCACCTCCACGTCGTGGGGCAGGTCGTCGCGTTCGGCCAGCCCGGCGTCGGCGCGGGCCGCCCGCAGGACCGAGGCGGTCCCCGCCGCGTCCATCCGGGTGGACACGTACCAGGCGGCGCCCGCGCCCAGTCGGTGGCGGGTCACCGCCGCGCGTCCCGCCGACGGTCCGTCGTCATAGCTCCACACGGTCTCGGCCCCGGCGGGGACGACCGCCTCGGACCACATGTCCGCGCGGGCCGACGTCCCGTCCGGGCCGTTCACGCGGACCGTCTCGCCGGGCAGCAGCGGCGACCACTCCTCCACGGTCAGCCCCAGCACGTCGCGCAGGGCGCCGGGGTAGGGGCCCGGGTGGACCGCGTCGTGCTCGTCGACGATGCCGGAGAAGTACGAGACGACGAGGGTCCCGCCGTTCTCGACGTAGCGGCGCAGGTTCTCCCCCGCGCTCAGGGTGGTGAGGTAGAGCGCGGGCACCACCACGAGCGGGTAGCCGGACAGGTCCGCTTCGGGGTGGGCGAAGTCGACCGTCAGGTGCCGGTCGTACAGGGCCTCGTAGAAGCTGTCCGCACGCTCCTGGGGCCGGTGGTCGACGCTGGGCTGCCCCTCGGCGCTCTGCGCCCACCAGGAGTGCCAGTCCCACACCATGGCGGCGTCCGCCACGGTCCGGGAGCCCTTGACCTCGGCCAGCGCCTCCAGGCCCGCGCCCAGTGCCGTCACTTCGCGCCAGACGCGGGTCTCCGTGCCGCCCTGCGGAACCATCGCGGAGTGGAACTTCTCGCTGCCGCGCCGCGACTGGCGCCACTGGAAGAACAGCGCGCCCTCCGAACCGCGGGCCACGTGGGCGAGTGAGTTGCGGGCCATCTCGCCGGGGGCCTTGGCCGGGTTGCGGGGTTGCCAGTTGACCCCGGAGGTGGAGTGTTCGAGCAGCAGCCAGGGAGCGCCGCCCGCCACCGAGCGGGTGAGGTCGGCGGCCATGGCGAGGTTCACGTGGGTGCGGCGGCCGTCGGTGATCAGGTAGTGGTCGTTGGTGACGACGTCGACCTCCCGGCCCCAGGCCCAGTAGTCGACGGTGTCGCACTGGCTGAGCGCGGTCATGAAGTTGGTGGTCACCGGGACACCGGGCGAGAGGCGGTGCAGGATGTCGCGTTCGGCGCGGAAGTTCTCCCGCATGGCGGCGTCCGCGAACCGCTTGTAGTCCAGTTGCTGCGACGGGTTGCACGTCCCGGGGGTCAGGCGTGGCGGGTCGATCTGCTCGTAGGAGGTGTAGCGCTGGCCCCAGAAGGCCGTGCCCCACGCCTCGTTGAGGGCGTCGAGGGCGCCGTGGCGGTCGGCGAGCCATCTGCGGAAGCCGGCCGCGCAGGTGTCGCAGTAGCACGCGCTCACCGGCGCGCCGTACTCGTTGTGGACGTGCCACAGGGCGAGAGCGGGATGCCCGGCGTAGTGCCGGGCCACTTCGGCGGTGATGCGGGCGGCGGCCTCGCGGTAGGCGGGGCTGTTGTGGCAGATGGCGCCGCGCGATCCGAAGGAGTACCGGACGCCCTCGCGGGTGACGGGCAGCGCCTCGGGGTGCGCCCGGTAGAACCAGGCGGGCGGGGCCACGGTCGGGGTCGCGAGGTCGACGCGGACGCCGTGCTCGTGCAGGAGGTCGACGACGCGGTCCAGCCACCCGAAGTCGTGGACGCCTTCTTCCGGTTCGAGCAGGGCCCAGGAGAAGATGCCGACGCTGACCAGGTTGACGCCGGCCTCCCGCATCAGCCGGACGTCCTCCTGCCAGACCTCCTCGGGCCACTGCTCGGGGTTGTAGTCCCCGCCGAAGGCGAGTCCGGGCAGGCGGGCAAGGGTGTGCCGCGGAGCGGCGGTGCGGTGTTCCGGCATGGTCAGCCCAGCTCCGTTCCGAAGACGCGCAGCGCCACCACCGTGGCCCACTCGGACCCGTTGGTGGCATGGACCTTCAGCCGCAGGGCGGTGGCCGCGACCGGCTCGTCCAGGAGGTGGGACCTGCGGCGTTCGCGGTTGTCCCGCACCCGGGCCAGGGTCCGCCAGCCGCCGTCCACCAGCGCCTCGACGCTGTAGTCCCGCACCAGCTCGGGGACGACGGGGAACGGGGTGCGGTGGTGGTGGAGGTTGACGAGGTCGAGGTCGACGTCGTCGTTGAAGACGGCGTCGACGCAACCGATGGTGCGGGGCTCCGCCCAGTCGAGCCGGATCCAGGGCTCGGGGTCGGTGGCGAGCGACTGCGACGACCACATGCGCGGCCCGTCGTAGGGCCGTTGCAGCGGACCGGTCGCCTGCCCCGCCTCGTAGGCACTGCTCTCGCCCCTCACCACGACGGCCGGGCACCGGCGGCGCAGCTCCTCGGCGGACCAGGCGTTGGACTGCGGCCGGCCGCTGTCGGTGCGCGGTGTACGGCTCACCAGTCCCAGTACGCCGTAGGGTCCCGGCCGGTCGAGTACGACCAGGGCCGCGTCGGGGTTGCGGCGCAGCAGCACGACCACGTTCTGCCCGCCGGGCGCCTCGTGGGAGAAGGGGGCGCGCACCCACTGCTCGCCGGGCGCGAGTTCGAGCGAGGCGCGGTCCAGCTCCTTCACGGGGATGTGGTTCTCGCCGCCGCCGGTCGACCACAGCTCCAGCTCCACGGTCGTCGCGCGGGACACGTCGAGAAGGAGGTCGACGGCGTCGATGGCGGGCTCCACGGGCAGGACGAGCCCGATGTCGTGGCCGTCGAGGGGCTGCCGGCTCGTGTGCTCGCCGGGCCGGGGCTGGGCGCCGATCACGCGCAGCTCGCTCGACGCGGTGGCGCGGGCGGACCGTGCGAGGTCCGCGGGGTCGTGCCATTCGACGCCGAGCAGTGAGGCGTCGTGGCGCAGGAGCGTCTGCTGGAGCAGGTCGAGGTGTTCGCCGGCCAGCCGGCGCGGCGTCAGGCCGTCGCGGGCGCAGAGCGCGGCGGCGACGCCGGACGCCTCGCCGGTGACGGCGCAGGTGGCCATGACGCGGGTGGTGCCGAACGCCACGTGGCTGGCGGATATGTCGCGTCCGGCCAGCAGGAGGTTGCCGACGTTGCGCGAGTACAGGCTGCGGAACGGGATGTGGTAGAGACCGGCCGAGAACAGGTGCTTGGAGCCGTCGTCCTCCGCGTACATGCCGCCGGCCGGATGCAGGTCGATGGACCAGCCGCCGAAGCCCACCGCGTCCGGGAACCGCGTCTGCTCGATGATGTCCTGCTGGGTGAGGACGTGGTCGCCGACGAAGCGCCGGTACTCCCTCTTGCCCGGCACCGAGCCCACCCACTCCAGGGTGAGGGTGTCGGCGTCGAACTCGCCGGAGTTCTTGATGTGGTCCCAGATGCCGTAGACGACGGCCCACAGCTCGTCCCGGATCGCTTCGTTGTCGCCGACGGCGTCCAGCTCGCCGCCGTACTCGATCCACCAGTAGTCGCAGCCGTTGGCGGTCGTGCTGATGGGCCGGTTGCGCACGATGGAGGTGGCGGCGACGTCCTTGGCGATGGACGGCGGCACGAACCTGACGGGCTCTTTGGTGTCCTTCGTGTAGAAGAACATCGTGCTGCCCAGCATGTCGGAGTCCGCCTGGTCGGGGGCCCACTCCTCGCCGAACTCGTGCGCGGCCTCGCGCCCGGAGCGGTACCAGGCGCCCGCCTGTTCGCCGACCAGTCCGTCGCCGGTGGCGTCGACGAAGAGCGGGCTGGAGAAGCGGATGATCCGCTCCGATCCCATCTGCCACCCGCTGACGGCGCGCACGGTCCGGGCGTCGTCGGCCCCGTCCGCCTCCACCTCGCGTACGTCGGTGTTGAGGAAGAGCCGGATGTTGGGCTCGGCGCGGACGGCGTCCAGCACGACCTGGTCCCACAGGAACGGGTTGCCCTCGGGGTTGCGGTACTGGTTCTCGCGGAACAGCTCGCCCATGACGCCGGTCTCCCGGGCGTACTTCTGCGCGCCGTGCGCCGTCGCCCCGCAGACCCAGACCCGGATCTCGCTGCTCGCGTTGCCGCCGAGCACCGGCCGGTTGTTGATCAGGGCGACCCGGGCGCCGGTGCGGGCCGCGCCGATCGCCGCCGCGACCCCCGCGAGTCCGCCCCCGACGACGGTTACGTCGGTGTCGACCGATAGCCGCTGCATGCCAGCTCACCTTCTCGTGCGTGCGCCCCGGGAAAACCTGCCCGAAAGACTTTATCAATTGTGATGATCACATCTGAATTTCAGGAAAAACTTTATCAGAGGCTTCCGGTGTGCGCCGGTGGTTTCACCCGGGATCACGGGACGGCCCCCGGGCGGCCTACTCGGCCGGGCCGAGATCCGGACTCACGTCCAGACGCACCACGTCCGTTGCGCTGCCGTGGAGTTCGAGTACGACGACCTCGTTGGCTCCCGGGCGCAGGACGGGTCCGGGCACGTACAGCGAGTGCTGCGGCCCTCGGGACCAGAAGCGGCCCAGCGGGAAGCCGTTGACCCAGGCGTTGCCCTTGGTCCAGCCCGGGAGGTGCAGGAACGTGTCGGCCGGCTCCGCCACCTCGAACGTTCCCCGGTGGAACGCCGGACCGGCATCGGTCCCGGCCGGCGAGAACGCCAGGGCCGCCGGGTCGTCCAGCGGAAGCGGTGTGCAGGTCCACCCGGACAGCGGCTCGCCGTCGAAGGTGACGGGGCCCGCGACGCCCTTCCAGTCGCGCAGCCCCGCGCCGTAGTTCACCCGGCCCTGGTTCTCGACGAGGAGCGTGAGGCTCGCTCCGGCGGCCGGCGACCGCAGGCTCAGCGCCTGCTCGCGCCGCTCCCGCTCCAGGACGCCGATCGGCTGCCCGTCCACGAAGACCTGGCAGCGGTCGTGGACCTCCCCGAGGCGCAGTACGCCGTCGCCGGCGGCGGGCAGCGTCGTCCGGTACAGGACGAAGCCGAACGCCTGGCCCAACTCCTCCATGGTGAGCGGCCGTTCCGCCTGCCGGGCGGTGCCGAGCCGGTCGGCCTGGGCGAGCAGGGAGGCCCGTTCCGTGAGCCGGATGTCCGGCAGGCTCAGCTTGCGGCTCGCGGGCGGCACGGGCTCGGCGGGCACCGTCGCGTACCGGGCGATGATCTCCCGGAACCTGCCGTACTTGTCGGTGGGATCACCGGCCTCGTCGAGCGGGGCGTCGTAGTCGTAGGAGGTGATGGTGGGCCGGTAGTGCCCCTTGTCGTTCGCCCCGTTGGTGAAACCGAAGTTGGTGCCGCCGTGGAACATGTAGATGTTGACGCTCGCGTCCGCCGCGAGGATCTCGTCGAGCGTGCCGCAGACCTCGTCCGCGGATCGCCTGTTGTGTCCGCTCCCCCACCGGTCGAACCAACCCGACCAGAACTCGCCGCACATCAGCGGGCCCCGGGGCTGGTGCTCCCGCAGGCTCCGCAGGCGGGCCGCCGCTCCCCGGCTGAAGTTGACGGTGCGCAGGATGCCGGGAATGCCGCCGTCGGCCAGGTCGCCCGCCTGGTCGGAGGTGAAGAGCGGAACGTCGACCCCGCCCTGCTGGAGCAGGGTCACGAGGTGGGCGAGGTGAGCGCTGTCGCGCAGCCCCGAGGCCCCGTACTCGTTCTCCACCTGGACGGCGACGACAGGTCCGCCCTCGGTCGCCAGATGGGGGCGGATGTGCGGCAGGAGCAGCTCGAAGTACCGGTCGACCGGCTCCTGGTAGCGGGGGTCGGACGTGCGGAGCCGCACGTCGGGGTCGGCCAGCAGCCAGGCCGGCAGACCGCCCGCCTCCCACTCGGCGCAGATGTACGGGCCCGGACGGAGCAGCACGTGCAACCCCTCGGCGGCGGCGAGCTCCAGGAAGCGCGGCAGGTCCAGGCCGTCCTCCAGCCGGAGCGGCCCGCCCCGCCGGGGCTGGTGGAGGTTCCAGGGGATGTACACGTCGACGGTGTTGAGGCCCATCAGGCGTGCCTTGTGCAGCCGGTCGGCCCACTGTTCGGGGTGGACCCGGAAGTAGTGCAGGCTGCCGGAGACGATGCGGAAGGGCGCGCCGTCGAGGAGGAACCCGTCGTCGGTGATGGTCAGTTCGGGCATGAGTGTGTCTCGTTCTGTCTCGTGTGGCGTGTGTCGTGTGTCGCGTACGGGGAGCTGAAGGGGGAGGTGGGTGGGTGGGGTGGTCGAAGGCGTGCCGGGCCCGTGTTCCGGAGGTGGGCCGGTCAGTGCGAGGGGTAGGCGAAGACGGCGCGGTTGCGGGGAGCGTGTTCGGCTTCGTCGCCGTGGCCGGCACGGCCGTAGATGCGGTCCGGGATCCGCTGGGCGACCAGGGCCCACAGCAGCGCGCCGATCAGGGAGTCGCTGGAGCGTCCGGCGAAGTAGTCCGTCCAGGAGCCGCCGACCCCGGTGCCGGTGTGCAGCGCCACATCGACCTCGGCGGCGATGGGGGACTGCGGGCTGCCGGTGATGACGGCGGTCAGCGCACCGTGCTCCCTCGCCTTCGCCACGAACTTCA
>NZ_ML123034.1:6265258-6381381 GCF_003846185.1 Streptomyces sp. ADI96-02 | reverse complement strand
CTGTCCGCCACCCATCGGCCCCGAAAGAGGAAGGGCGCCGGCTCGACTCCGCGTCGCCGCTCATGAACCGCTCCCCCACGATCGGCCGGCCGCGGCGCTGCCGGTACCGGCCGGACGGGCGGGCTGTCCGCACCGGTCCTCCGGAGGGTTCGTTTCGGACGGAGTCACGCCGTAAGGCACTGTTGGTTCCCGGAAGTCGCGGTTCGGTCTCGGCCGGCAGGGTGACGGCGGGGAGCAGGAGGGCCGCCGTGGGACGGCGGCCCGTTCCGCTCCCGTGCGTGTCAGTTGACGGAGAATCCCTGGTCCTTCCCGTACTTGAGCAGTTCCTGCTCCCAGGCGTTCAGACCGTCCTGGAGCGTCTTCTCGCCCGTGTACGCCTTGCCGACCTTGTCGTTGAAGATGGTGATGGCGTAGACGTCGTAGGGCAGGTACTGCCAGCCCTCGCCCACCGCGGCGAGGGAGTCGGCGAAGACGCGGTTGACTTCCTGGCCGCCGAAGTACTCGTCCTCGGCGCCGAGGAACTTCTCCGCCGCGAGCGCCTTGGCGCGGGCGGGGAAGGAACCGGTCGCCTGGGTGATGTCCGCGCCCTCCTCGGCGCTGACGTAGCGCAGGAACGCGGCGGCGGCGAGCTTCTTGTCGCTCTGCTCCGTCATCGCGAGGCTGCCGCCTCCGTTGACGGATGTGGTGGTCTCGCCGTCGTACGAGGGCATCGGAGCCACCCGCCAGTCACCGGACGCCTTGGCGACGCTGCCCTTGAGGATGCCCGCCATCCAGGCCCCGGACGTGAGCGTGGCGATCTTGCCGTCGGCCAGGCCCTGGAACCACTCGTTCGACCAACCCGCCACTCCTGAGAGGACCTTGGCGTCGAGCAGCTTCTGGTAGCTCTCGGCGTACTTCTTGGACCCGGCGTCCTGGAGGTCGACGGTGATCTTCTCGCCGTCCGCCTTGAAGGGCCTGCCGCCCGCGGACCATATGAGGCTCTCGGTGAGGCCCGCGTTGCCGTTGTCCGCGCTGATGAAGTACTCGGGATCGGCCTTCTGGAGCTTCTTGCCCGCCTCCAGGTACTCGTCCCACGTCGTCGGCACCGCGATGTCGAACTTGTCGAACGTCTTCTTGTTGTAGAAGAGCGCCATCGGACCGGCGTTCAGCGGCAGTTCGTACAGGCCGTCCCCGACGTTGACGGAATCCCACGTGGCCGGGGTGAACTCGTCCTTCAGGGAGTCGAAGCCGAACCGCTTGAGGTCGACGAGCGCGCCCGAGAGCGCGTACTGGGGAATGGCGCTGTACTCGACGGTGGCCAGGTCGGGGGCGCCCTTGCCGGCCTTGATCGCGTTCTGGAGCTTGGTGTACTGCTCGGCCGCGGTGCCGACGTTCTCGACCTTGATCTTGACCTTGGGGTACTTCTTCTCGAACGCCTCGGCGACGTCGGGCAGGCTTCCGGACCAGGACCAGACGGTCAGTTCGGTCGGCTTCTCCAGTGCCGCCCGGATCTCCTTCTCACTGACGGACTCGGGCTCGGAGCCGCCCTGGGCGCCGCCGCCGCAGGCCGTCACCGTCACCGCGGTGAGCACCGAGCCGAGCAGGAGGGAGGTCGTTCTGCGGTGACGCGACCATCTGTTCACGTTGATTCCTTTTCCTTGGTTTCTCGTGGGGTCCGCGAGCTGTTCCGTTGGGGCGTTCAGCGCTCGGACGTTCAGCGCTCGGACGTTCAGCGCTCGGAGGACATCCGGCGGGCCGCCGGAGCGCTCCGGCAGACATCAGCCCTTCGTGCTGCCGGCGGCGAGCCCGGCCCGCCAGAAGCGCTGAAGGAAGAGGAAGACGATGACCAGCGGGACGATCGTCATGAGGGACCCGGTGAGGACGAGGTTGGCGATGAGTTCGCCCTCCGCGCTGGCGCCCTGGGCGTTCCACCGGTTCAGGCCCACGGTCAGCGGGAACCACGAGGGGTCGCTGAGCATGATGAGCGGCAGGAAGTAGTTGTTCCAGGCGCCCACCACTTCCAGCAGGAAGACGGAGACGAGCGCCGGCGACAGCAGCCGCATCACGATGGTGAAGAAGATGCGGAACTCGCCCGCACCGTCGACGCGTGCGGCGTCCAGCACCTCGTTCGGCACGGCCTCGTTGGCGTAGCTGAAGAGGAGGAAGAGTCCGAACGGCGTGACGAGCAGCGGGATCAGGACGCCCCACGGAGTGTTCGTCAGACCCATCTGGCTGAAGAGCAGGAAGGTGGGAACGGCCAGCGCGGTTCCCGGTACGGCAACGGCTCCCAGCACCACGGCCAGTGCCGCCCGGCGGCCGGGGAAGTCGAACTTGGCGAGGCCGTATCCGGCGAGGGCCGCCAGGAGGGTCGAGCCGCCCGCGCCCAGCGCGACGTAGAACAGCGTGTTCGCGAACCAGCGCCCGTAGATGCCGTCGTCGTAGGTGAGGACGCCGACCACGTTGTCCCAGAGGGCGAAGTCGTCGCCGAACCAGAGTCCGAAGCTGGAGAACAGGTCGTCCAGCGACTTGGTGGAGTTCATGACGAGCCAGACCAGCGGGAACAGGCTGTAGAGCAGCGGCAGCGTCATCAGCACGGTCAGGGCGACCGAGCGCTGCCGACGGGGTTTCTCGCGCGGCTCGCGACGACGCACGACGGCCCGCCGGGGCTCGGCGCGTTCCT
Organism: Streptomyces sp. ADI96-02; assembly: GCF_003846185.1. GTDB lineage: Bacteria > Actinomycetota > Actinomycetes > Streptomycetales > Streptomycetaceae > Streptomyces. Next base: position 6,378,722 of record NZ_ML123034.1, on the reverse strand, counting down.
GGGAGGGCGCCGCGGTCCGGCCGACGTCGGGCGACTTGTCCTGGGTGAGCATCACACGGCCCCCTTCATGCCACGCCGCTGCACGGTGAAGGCGACCACCGCGGTGACCACGCCCATGATCATGGCCACGGCCGCGGCGCTGTTGTACTGCTGTCCGGCGAAGGACAGCGTGTAGGCGTACATGTTCGGCGTGAAGTCGGTGCTGATCACGTTGGGCACCATCGCTCGCAGGATGTTGGGCTCGTTGAAGAGCTGGAACCCGCCGATCACCGAGAAGATCGTGGTGAAGACCAGGGTCGCGCGGATGGCCGGCAGCTTGATGCCGACGATGATGTGCCAGGTGCCCGCTCCGTCGATCCGGGCGGCTTCGAACAGCTCCGAGGGGATGGACTGAAGCGCCGCGTAGAGGACGAGCATGTTGTAGCCGACGTAGAGCCACAGGCCGATGTTGCTGATCGACGGCAGGATGAGCGTGCTCGACAACGGGTCCGGCAGGGCGATGTCGAAGAGCTCCTTGAGGTCACCGACCAGACCGAACTGCGCCCCGTAGATGTAACCCCACAGCAGGGAGGCCACCACGCCCGGCACGGCGTAGGGAAGGAAGATGCCGAGCCTGAAGATCGCGGGGGCGTACAGCCGCGCGCTGTCCAGGGCCAGCGCCGCACCGAGTGCGAACCCCATCATGAGCGGCACCTGGATGAGCAGGAAGAGGCCGACCCGTGCGACCCCGTCCCAGAACCGTGGGTCGCTCAGCTGCTCCCCGTAGTTGTCAAGACCGACGAACGTCACGCCGCCGATGAGGCGTTCCTGGAAGAGACTGAGGCCCGCGGTGTAGACGATCGGGGCCACGACAGCCAGGAGGAACGGTACTGCGAAGGGCAGGACGAAGGCCCACCCGGTCAACCGCTGCCGCAACGGCCGCCGCCGGAGGACGACCGGCGTGACTGGCGGCGGTGAAGCCGACCTCTGCTTCATAGGTACTCCAGTGCTGCTGTGGGATGTGCCGGTGCGATGGGGGCGCCCGAGGAAGGGCGACGGCCTACCGGCTGTTCAAATTTATTTCACGCATGGGTCTCTTGGGTAGCTTGCGTGATAATTTTTTTTCACCATCAGAGCCGTCATCGTCCGAGGAGCCCCATGAACCTCCGAGCGCGAGCCACCCGCCTCACCACCCTGACCGCCGCCGTGGCACTGGCCTTCACCGGCGGCCTCGCCCTGCCCGCCCACGCCGCGGGACCCTCGTCGGTCATCGCCAACGACACCGCCTGGACCGACACCGACGGGAACGAGATCCTCGCCCAGGGCGGCAACGTCCTCAAGGTCGGATCGATCTACTACTGGGTGGGCCAGAAGCTGGTCAGCGGCCAGCCGAAGACGATCAACCTGTACAGCTCCACCGACCTGGAGAACTGGACGTACGAGGGCCCCGTCCTGAGCCAGTCCGGCTCGGAGGGCCCCCTGGCGGAGGGCCTGTGGCTCGGACGTCCCCAGCTCATCCGGAATCCGGACGGGAAGTTCGTCCTGGTCGTCGAGGTCAACGACGGCGACCGGAACCGCAACCAGATCCTCTTCGCCACCAGCCCGACGATCGACGGCACCTACACGCCGACGGGCCCGGCCAAGGAGATCAACGGCAACACCACCGGTGACCACTCGGTCTTCGTCGACGGGGACAAGGCTTACCTCGTCTACGTCGGAGACACGGGCCGGGGCGACGCCAAGAGCTTCAACGTCACGCTCAACGTCGCCCCGCTCACCGGCGACTGGACCGGGGTCGGCCCCGCGGTCTACTCCGAGTCGTACGCCCACAAGGAAGCCCCGGCCATCGTGAAGGACAACGGGACCTACTACCTGTTCGCCTCCGGCATGGACTACTGGGACGCCACCGCCACGTCGTACCGCGCGAGCAGCACCCTCGGCGGCTGGGACAAGGCCGCGCCGTGGAGCACCGTCGCGACGCGGCCCTCCTCGGACAACTCCTTCGGCACGCAGTTCGAGCAGATCATCCCGGTGGTCGGCTCGAAGGGCACGTCCTACCTCTACAACGGCGACCGGTACTCGCAGTTCTACAAGCCGGGCGGCTCGCCCGCGCCCGGGGGCATAGGACGCAACGCCTGGTATCCGCTCACCTTCGAGGGCTCCGGCCCCGTCCTGCACGGCTACACCGACGTCGACGTCGACGCGGCGGCGGGCACGATCACGGGCAACCGGGTCGCCAACGGCCGGTTCGACCAGGACATCGCCGGCACCCGGGTCCCGCAGTGGAAGGTGACGGGCCCCGGGAAGGTGGAGGAGTCCACGCTCGGCGACGGCCGCCGGCAGCTCGCGGTGTGGGACGACGCGGCGTACACCTCCTGGATCAGCCAGGAGGTCGCCCTGCCCAACGGCTCCTACGAGCTGTCCTTCGACTACCGGTCCAGCGGCGGCCAGAAGAGCGCCTACGTCGAGGTGAAGGGACACGGCGGGTCGGCGGTGCCCGTGCACCTCACCGCCAAGCAGGACACCTGGGCGACGAAGAAGCTGACCTTCACCGTGTCGTCGGGCAAGGTGAACCTCGGCATCTGGTCGGACAGCCCGGCGGGCAAGTGGCTCAACATCGACAACGTGTCGATCTGGTCCGCCGGCTGATCACGTCCCTGACGTCGGCGACGTCCGGACCTCGGCCGCTGGCCACGACGGTGGCCGGCGGCCGAGGTCCGGCGGGGCTGAGGGCCGGGGGTCGAGGGCCGGGGATCAAGGGCCGGGCCCGCCCATTGCTCATGAGGTATGAGCGATGAGGCCGGCAGGAGGCCCGCGGCACTCGGCCGGTTCGGTGCAACCGTTCAGCGGCCATGAGTATTGCCCTCCGACGGCCTGCCGCTTTCACGCCCTCGGCAAGGCGTCCTTCCGCGCCCCCGGCTCTCGGCCGTACGCGTCCGGTCGGGCGACGGCCGGGCTCGGGCGAGGTACGGGACGGGCCGATCGCCGTCGGCCGTCGGACGTGCGGCGAGGTCGCCAGGACCCGTTCGGGCCGCACCGCGTCGCGGGGCTCGAAGACCGGGAGCGGCGCTCACCAGTGCGGACGCGGGTGGCTCGCAGGGTGCGGCGATCCGTGCGCCCGACCGGCGCGGACGGGTGCGCCGGTCGGGCGCGATGGCGGTCGGGCCCCGACGAGGGCCGGTCGGAGATGACCGGCGCGCGGTGTTCCGGCCACCGCGCCCCCGCCGGGTCACCGTCGTACGAGCCGCGGCCGTGCCCCGTACCCGGCTTCGGATGGATCTTGTCTCGGCAGTGCGGCCATGACAGCCTCGGCATCGCATGACCGCGCCCAGTGTCTCGGCGGACGTGGCCCGCAGTGACTTCCTCGGCCACCGCGCAGGCGGCTGTCGCGCTCCCCCACTTCCATGGAAGAGGACTCGTGTCAAAGTCGCTCGTCCCCCCTCCGGCAACCAGCCGCTCCCTCGACGCCTCCGCGCCCGCGACGCCGTTCATCGGCCGCCGCCTGTGGGACGACGAGTCCGACCCCGTCGACACGTACGCCCGGCTGTGCACGCGTACGTCCACCGCCGCCGAGGCGCTCGCCGCACGGGCAGGCGAACGGACGCGCGCCTCACGCCAGTTGGAGCCTTCCTGGGCGGAGGAACTGCCCACCGTCCCCGCCGCACTCAACACCGTGCTCATCGTGGCCATGGAGATGTCGTCCTCGCCCGAAGAGGCCCGGGTCCTCGCACCGGACCTGCTGAACCGGCTCACGGAACACGCGGCGGATCCCGGTGCCGAGCCATGGGATCCCTGGGCGTCGGCCGAGACGTCACTGGCACTGCGCGCCCTGTGCGCCATGGATCCGGACGACAGCGAACTGCTGTGGTGGAGCTGCGTCGAAGGGTTGCCGGACACGGTCGTCGCCGAGCGGCTGGACCGGCCGCGAGCCGAGACGGCGGCGGACCTGGTCCGTGTGACGGAGTCCTTCCGGGAACGGAGCTCGCTGATACACCGTGCGCAGGTGCAGGATCCCGTCTGCCGGTCGTATGCGAGCCTGTTGGACGCCGCCGCGCGCGGGAGCGCTCCCACGACACCGCCCGATCTTCTGGAGCACTTGAACGGATGCCTCGTCTGCGGCACGGCTTTCGAGTGCCTGAGCAGGGCGGACGACGTACTGCCCGGACTCGTCGCCGAGGCGACGCTCAAGTGGAGCGGCCCCGCCTACGTGGCCCGGCGCCGCCGGCAGTTGTCGCAACAGCCGAACGGCGCGGAGGTTCGCCCGTCGCGTTCGGTCCGGCCTGCGGGGCGGCGGGTGCTCCCCGGCGGGACCGAAGGCCGTACCACCGGCAGCAGCGCCGGCAGGAGCCGGCTGATGAAGGCGGCCGGGATCGGAACCGGGCTGGTGCTCCTGGGAGGCGGGATGCTCGTTCTGCACGATGCCTCCCAGCAGGACGCGCGACCTGCGTCGTCACTCCTTCGACCGGGCGTGCAACGCGAACTTCCCGGGAGCGGTGCGCCCGACGATGCCCCGGAGGTGTCCCGAAAGCCCGGCGGCCCCGACCGGTCGGCGACGGCCGACCCTTCGGCCTCCGCACCCGCCGAGGACCGCGAGACGGTCAGCCCCTCGCCCTCCGACCGGACTCCGGAAGAGGACGAGGACAAGCCGAGCCGGCCGCCGTCGCAGGCGTGTTCAGCGGACGTCCGGATCCGCAACCAGTGGAACGAGGGCATCGAGGCCGACCTGAACATCACGTCGGACACGGCCCTGGAGGCGGGCTGGAAACTGACGTTCCGCGTGCCGGACAAAGCGCGGGTCCAGGTCTGGAACGGCACGGCCACGACCACGGGCGACCTGGTCACCGTGACCGCGGCCGACTACAACCGAACGGTCCCTTCCCGGGGGACGCTCAGCGTCGGCGTGGTGGTGGACTTCGCGTACGACGACGCGTACGCGCCGGCCGCCTGGGTGTCGGACGCCCGCGTCGACGGCCGCACCTGCCCGCTGTGACACGGGGGCGTGGAGGTGTCTCCTCGCTCAGGACTCGGAGAAGCCCGGAACCGAGTCTCCGTTGAGAACCCACAGAGCCGCGGTGTACCAGAGAAGGGCCACTCCGAGCACGAGGAGCGAGCCCATCACCGGAAGCATCCAGCCGGGCAGGCGCCGGCTGCGCACGACGATCACCTTCGCCACGAACGCGCCGTAGAGGGCGCATCCGGCGAAGGAGTGGATCGCCGTTCGGGGGGACGTCGTCTCGATCCCGTAGGTCTCCAGGCAGTGGTACGCGATCGGCAGCGAGAAGAGGAAGGTGAGGAACCCCAGCACCCGGTGCCCCAACCGGACGGACCGGGGCGCGGAGCGGGCTCCGGGCACGCGTCCGTACATCCACAGTGCGAGAACCAGTTGGATGAGGGCCAGGCACAGGAGGGCGCTGCCCAGGCGCGCCTTGAGGTCGACCGCGGCGGCCCCGTGCTCCCCGTAGAGCCCGCTGTCGTAGTCCGGGGTGTGGTGGGTGCCGAAGAAGTAGATCCCCACGCCGACCGCGACGGGGAGCAGGACGCCGAGAAGGGCGAGCACGGCGCCCGTGGCACGGCCGCCGCCTCGGCGGTGCCGGCCGCGCCCCGTGACCGCGCCGCTCTCCCTGCTCAGCTTCCGACCTGCTTGCCCTTGGCGTTCAGGACGTACCACTCCGCGCCGAACTGGTCGAGGTCCTGGCCGTTGGTCTGGCCCGGCTTGGAGTCACCGACGTAGTAGTAGAGGGGATGGCCGTTGTAGGTGACCTGTGTGCCGCCGCCGGAGCGCTTGGTGGTGTCGAGGAGCTTCTTCTCGACGCCCTTTCCGGGCTTCGCGTCGCCCTTCGTGAGCAGCGGCGGCCAGGCTTTGGCACACGCGCCGGAACAGTTCGACTTGTTCTTCTTGTCGGCCAGGAAGAGGTAGAGGGTGCGGCCCTTGTCGTCGACGAGGATGGTGCCGAGTTTGCCGGCGGACTTCGTGTCGACGGTGGCCGGCTTCGAGGGCGAGGCACTGGAGGAGACGGGGCCGTGCCCCTCCCCCTCCCCGGAAGCGTCGCCGGAGCCGCTGGAGCACCCGGTCAGGGCGGTGGTGAACAGGAACGCGGCGACACAGGTGACGACCGTGGCAGTGCGCTTCATCGAGAACTCCGTGGGTGAGGACATGTGGTCCCCTACCTCTCCCCGCCCTCGCCCGTCCTCCCACGGCACTGCCGCCAAGACCACTCACCCGGCTCACGCGCAGAGACCTGGGCCGGAGGGCGGCGCGACCGCCGGCGGGTTCAATCCTCCTCGGTGAGCAGTGCCAGGCCGGCCGCCAGACTCACCGACCGAAGGTGCTTCGCCGTGGAGAGAAGGTTCATGCTCTGGGCCCAGCCGGACACCGACAGCGCCATGACGGGATTGCGGGCCTCGTCCAGTATGGGCAGCGCCAGACAAGCGACGCCGGGGATCAGTTCACCGAGGCTCGTCGACATGCCTTGCCGGCGAATCTCGGACAGCAGGACGCCGGTGCGATCGCCGGGAACGCCGGCGTGGGGCGGGGCGGTGGCGGACGTACCGGCGGCGTCGAGCAGCGCGCGGCCCAGTGCGGTGCTGTGCGCCGGCACCCGCTCGGGCAGCCGGACGGAGGATCGCTGCGTGCGGCTGCCGTGTACGCGCTCGATCAGGACGATGTCCGGCCCCTGGAGCACCGCCAGGTTGACGGTCTCGTGGGTGAGTTCGTACAGGTCCACCATGTGCGGCAGGAGTGTCGAGCGTAATCGGTCCACGGGCAGCCCGAGAGCCGCCGCGGCCAGGCCGGCCAGCGCCGGGCCCGGCCGGTAGGCGCCGTCCGTGCAGGTGACCATCCCGCGCCTGACGAGCAGTGACAGCAGCCTGTGCGTGGTGGACTTCGCCAGACCGCTGGCGGTGGCGAGGCCGGTGAGGGTGGGCGGTACTCCTGCGGCCGACAACGCGGTGAGGCTCTCCAGCAGCAGGAGGGCCTTCTCCGCGGCGCCGGGCGCCTGTTCCGCCGCTTGCCTCGGCCTCGCGTCGAGGGCATACGTCACGATGGTGCTCCTGTCGGACCGTGGGGGCTGGCAAGTGATTCTAAGGACGTGCGGCCGAGCGGCAGCCTGCCCGCTACGCCCATCGCACCTGCTCGCGGTGGCTGTCGTAGCGGTTGGTGACCCCGTACCAGTCGAAGTGCGCCACCATCCAGGTCTCCAGGCCCGCTATGTACCGGGCGAGCAGCGGATCCGCCGCGAGCCGCACCTCGGAGGCGAGCGCCATGAAGGCGCGGACCGCCTCGTCGTGTATCGCGGCGGCCCTCCGCAGCGCCTCCGCGTGGTCGCATCCGTACTGCTGGGCCAGCACCTGTGGCAGGCTGCGCGCCAGATCGTCCTCGTGCGTGAACTCCTTGCGGGAACCGAGTACGTCGTTGGCGTAGTCGATGACGTCCGCCGCGGCGGTGTTGAGGGCGCGGACCTCCGGGCCCGCCCACACCGCTCCGGGCAGTTCGAACCCACGAGCCACGTCCACGAGGGTGAACACGATGTGGCATATCCCCGTGTAGCGCCGCAGCTCCACGTACTCGTCGAACGTCGGCGTGTAAGCGCCGAGGCCGTATGTCACCTGGCACAGCGCCGACATGAAGTACTCCGTCATACTGCTGCGCACCCGCATCAACTGCTCGGGGCCGGCCCACGCGGCGAGCCGTAGGAAGAGGTCGCGCAAGCCGGCGCAGTACGGCTCGTCGGGCGCGGGAGCGGCGGCGGGGTCCTCCATCACGGCTCGCAGCCGCAGTACGAGACGGGCGGTGGGCACCCCCTGTTCGTCGGGGCGGGGGCAGTCGGCGTACCGGTCGTCGAAGGCCGTCAGCCAGGCGGTCAACTGCGCAGCGATGATGCTCGGTTCGAGCAGGCCGTCGGCGTGTGCGGCACCTGTCAGCCAGCCGATCCTGATACCGGAGAGCCGCTCCCGCTCCGCCGGTGTCCGAATGAGTTCGAAGCGCTCCATCCACGCCACGACCTCCCGCTCGACCGTGTCCGCATGGGGACGGGCGGCACGGGGGAACGGGCAGTACAGGTCGGGTACGAGCAGAGGTTCAGACATGGTGTGCGCTCCGGGAGGTGACGGTGCTGGGCGGGCAGAGTCTGCGGACCGAACCTGTGAGCGAAAAGCCGCTGTTCCACTGGGTGGAACGCCCTCTTGCCCCGCCCGTCGCCCGTATTCACACTGCGTGTTCCGCAGGAGCAACAGGCCCCCTGCGATGTGCCCCCTGGAGAGTCCCGCGCCATGCCCACCAGCGACGGATGCCCTGTCTTCCCGTCCCCTCAGGACCCCTCCGCCGACCACGACATCAGCGGAGCGGCGCTGTTGGGCGAGGGGCCTGTGGCCGCGGCGGTCATGGCCGACGGCGCCCCGATCCACCTCGCGCTCAGCCATGAGGCCGTCCGCCAGGTGCTGATCGACCCGCGCTTCAGCCGCGCCGAGGCATCCCGCCCGGGGGTGCCGTCCGTCGTCCCCTTCCACGCGCAGAACGGGCTGCTGCACGCCATGGACCCGCCGGAGCACACCGCCCTGCGGGCGCACATCGGCCGGGCCTTCACCGCGCGCACGGTCGAGCGTCTACGCCCCGAGATCGAGGCGCTCGTGGCGGAGATGCTCGACGCGATGGAGGCCGCCGGACCGCCCGCCGACGTGGTCGCCCATCTGACCGCGCCACTGCCCGTCAAGGTGCTCTGCCGGCTGCTCGGCGTCCCCTACGAGGACCACGACGCCTTTCGGGAGTGGATCGAAGCGATCCTGCCCGCCTCCGCGGGCTCCGCCGGAGAGGCGGCCACGGCGGCGGAGCAGCTCACCACGTACCTCCAAGAGCTGATCGGCGCGAAGCGGCGCGCCCCCGGCGACGACCTGATCAGCACGCTGCTGGCCCCTGGGCCGGACGGCCTCCCGCTGGACGACGCCACGGTGCTGGCGAACCTGATACCTGTGCTGGTGGCCGGACACGACACCACGCACAACCAGCTCTCCAATTCCCTGGTAGCGCTGTTCGCCCACCGCGAGCAGTGGGACCTCCTGGTGCGGAGCCCGGAACTGGTGCCGCGCGCCGTCGACGAACTCCTGCGCCACCAGCTCCTCAGCCGCGTCGGCATGTTGATGCGCGTCACCACGGCGGAGGTGGACCTGCTCGGGGTCACCCTGCCCCCGGGGACGGCGGTGAACGCCCTCAACTGCGTCGCCAACCGCGACCCGGCGGTCTTCTCCGAACCCGATCGCCTCGACATACGGCGTCCGGACGCCGGAAAGCACCTGGCGTTCGGCGCCGGGCCGCACTACTGCCCCGGCGGGCAGCTCGCCCGTCTGGAACTCTCCATCGCCCTGCTGGCACTGGTCCGGCGCTTCCCCGCGCTGCGGCCCGCCGTACCGGTGGAGGAGCTGGACTGGAAGGACGGCATCATGCGGGGCCCCTGGCAGCTGCCGGTCGCCTGGTGAGGGACGCCGGCGGAGAGCCCGTGAAGGAGCGAGCCGGTCACGGGCGTGCGGAGCACGCGGCGGACAGGCAGCGCCCGCCGGAGGTCTCGCACGGGTCCTGGGGCCATGCCGTGGTGATCGGCGCGGGCTTCACCGGGCTGCTCACCGCCCGGGTGCTCGCTGGACGTTTCGACCGCGTCACGGTGCTGGAGCGGGACGAACTCCCTTCCGGCCCCGCACATCGCAGCGGACTGCCCCAGGCGCGGCACCCGCACGGGCTGCTGGCACGCGGCGCCCTGATCGTGGAGGACCTCTTTCCCGGAGTCCGCGCGGAGCTGGCCGCTCAGGGGGCCCCGGTCTTCGACTTCGGGGCGGGCTTCGCCACCCGCCTGCCGTACGGCTGGGCTCCCCGGCGCTCGGTCGGCATCGAGGTGCAGTCCTTCGACCTGACCGACCTGGAGGCGGTGTTGCGGGCCAGGGTCCGTGCGCTGCCGGGCGTTCGGGTACGGGACGGATTCGTCGTGGAGGGGCTGCACCTCAGCGCGGACCGCCGCCGGACGGTCGGCGTCACGGGCCACCACCGGGCCGACCCCGGCCACAAGCCGGTACGGATCGAAGCGGACCTGGTCGTGGACGCGGCCGGCCGCAGGTCGCGGCTGCCCGGCTGGCTCGCCGCAGCCGGGCTGCCCGCCCCCCGGCGGTTGGAGGTGCCCTCCCCACTCGTCTACAGCTCGCGCATGTACGAGCTGACCGACGGCCAGGCCCCCGACTGGCTGGTGGCCTTCGAGATGACCCTGCCGCCCTCGGTGGACCGCGGCGGCGCGGCGATCACGGTGGACGGCACGCGGCGGCTGATCAGCCTCGTCGCCCCGGCGGAGGAGCTCCCGCCGCCGCGTGACGACGAGGCACTGCAACGGTTCGCCGCGACGCTGCGCAGCCCGCACTTCGCCGAGGTGATGGCACGGGGCCGCCCGGTCTCCCCGGTGTACCGCTGCGTGGTGGGCGGTAACCACTGGCTCCGTTACGACCGCCTCCGAGGGTGTCCGGACCGGCTGCTCGTGGTGGGCGACGCGTTCTGCGCCTTCAACCCCGTGTACGGGCAGGGGCTCACGGTGGCGGCGCTCCAGGCTCGGCTGCTGGCCCGCCTGCTGGCGACCGCGGACGGCCCGAGCGGGCTCGCACACCGCTTCCAGCGCCGTGCCGCCCGGATCGCGCTGGTGCCCTGGCTGACGGCCACGGCCGCCGACGGCGGCTGGTCCAGCGAGCCCACGGGCCGCCCGGCCCGGATGATACGGGGCTTCCTCGACGTGGTACTCAGGCGCCTGCCGGACGAGCCCGAGTTGTACGCGCGCTTCGCGCGGGTGCAGAACATGGTCGCCTCCCCCGCCGTCCTGCTGCGTCCGCTCCTGGCGCGTCCGGGCCGCCGTGGACGACGTGCGGCCCGCACGAGGCTGAGCGGCCCTTCTCGGGACAGGTGATCCCGGAACCGGACCCGCACCGCGGGGCGGGCCCGCCACGGCTGGACGTTCGTCGTGGACCAGCCGTGTTCTCACGTGCGCAGTTGTTGCCACCACCAGGCGATCGAGGGGCAGGGCAGGGGTTCCGTGCTGGGGTCGCCGGGATGGTCGGTGAGGGTCAGCGGGATGGGGGCGGGGTTCTCCGGTGGGAGCTGGGTGCGAGGGGCCACAACGGTGTAGCGGGCGGAGTGCGAGCCCCAGTCGAGGTTGGAGCGGATGGCGTACCCGAGGTCCGCGACGTAGGCCCTTCCCGGGGCGCTGAGCTTGGGGTGTTCCTGCTCGCGCAGGCGCAGGAACAGTGTCGTCAGGCGGTCCCGCAGGGCGACGGCCTGGTGGATGGCCTGCTCGGGCGGGCAGTCGTTCAGCCGGGCGAGCAGCATCACGATGTTGAGTTTCGTACCGTCGATGAGGCGTTCGCGGTTGTAGGAGAGCAGGTCGTTGTCGAGGGCCATCATCAGGAAGGACGACTCCTGAAGGGCGCGCATGGCGGGAGAGTGGAATTCGTCGCCGGGGATCTCCTCCCCGGTGGTGATCTCCGACCAGCACAGGCTGGCGGCGCCGCCCGCGTTCAGCATCCGCTGGTGCACGAACTCGTCCAGGCTGGAGAGGGCGGGGGCGGCCATCCCCCACAGGATGGCGTGGAACCACTTGCGGTGGGCGTCGACGAACCGGTGGAGCTGGGTCGGGGTGGCGACGGCCTGCACCGAGGTCATGAGTGACTGGAGCGCGGCGACCGGGCCGGTCTGATCCGCCGTCGGCTCGGTGGCCGGGGACTCCATGACGCGGAGCAGGTGGCTGGTGAGGCCGATCGCCGAGGCGAGCTTGTCGGGGGTGGTGGCGGTTTCCATGCGGACGTCGTCGACGTAGAAGATCCAGTGCAGCCATCGGGCGGTGAGCGCGACGCGGTCGGTGATGCCTTCGGGATAGATGCGGGCCATCGCCTCCGCGTAGTTCCGCGCGATGACCCAGGCCCGGTCGATATCGCTGGTGTGGAGGTGGTAGCGGTCGAGATAGATCCGGGAATCGCGGTTGATGCTGTCGAGCTCCGGGTGAACGGCCGCGCCGATGGGGCAGTACAGCGGCGGCACGTGGAGCAGTTGCGAGGTGGTCGTGTCCGGGATCTCGGGCATGGCGGGCTCCCTCGTGGTGTGGTGTTACTCGGGGTCGGGCCCCAGCAGTCCGTATGACTCCCCCGGTAGGGGGCGGCGGCGGTGTTACTCGGGACTGGCCGTCGGCCCGGCGCGGCGCGGTCGGCAGTTGCTCGGCCCGGTGCGACGGTCAGGTGGTACGGGGGTCCGCGAGGCAGGTCGGGGGCGAGGTCGCCGAGTGGGCTCGCGGGTTCACCCGAGCGGCTGGGCGGGGGGCTGAGCTGTCTCGTCCGGATGGCCCCTCCGTCAGGATGCGCGGGTGGCCGTGGAGGCGGCGAGGCGGCGCAGTGCTGTGGTGGCGTGGGTCCGCAGGGCGCTCCCGTCCAGGGCTCGTTCGGCTGCGTGGAACCGGTCGGTGATCATCTGTTCCACGGCGGCTGCCGCCCCCGTGGCGGTCAGTACCGCTCGCAGCACGTCCGCCGTCTCCTGGTCGAGGGAAGGGTCGCCCAGGAGACTGGTGAGGGTGCGGCGCTGCGCAGGGGTCGCCCGGTCGAGAGCGGTGGCGACCAGCACGGTGTGCTTGCCCTCGCGCAGGTCGTCCAGGGTCGACTTGCCGGTCCGGGCGGGGTCCCCGTAGACGCCGAGGAGATCGTCGCGCAGCTGGAACGCCTCACCGAGCGGGATCGCGTAGGCGGACAGGGACCGTAGTCGGGCGGGGTCCGCGCCGGCCGTGACCGCGCCCAGGCACAGAGGACGCTCGATGGTGTACTTGGCCGTCTTGTAGCGGATGATGCGCCACGCCGTGTCCGCTTCGGCCGTCGGATCTCCCGTCGCGGTCAGGTCCAGGTACTGGCCGATCAGGGTTTCGGTGCGCAGCGCGTTCAGCGGTCCCCATGTCCGTCGGAGCCGGGCGTCCTTGACGTGCAGGAGTTCGTAGGACCAGCCCAGGGCGAGGTCGCCCAGCAGGATCGCGGTGTTCACCCCCAGGGCGTCGGCGTCCGCGCGGTGGGCGTGGTGTGAGGCCAGGGCGCGGTGGGCGGTGGGGCGACCGCGACGGGTGTCGGACCTGTCCATGATGTCGTCGTGGATGAGGGCGAAGGCGTGGAACAGCTCCAGGGACGCGGCCATCCGCCATACCGCGGGCGGCGGTGGCTGGTCGGTGATCGCCGCCCAGCCGGTGAGGCACAGGAAGGGGCGGACGCGTTTGCCGCCGGCGGCGAGCATGGTGCGGAGCATTCCGGTGAACAGGGCGATCTCGGGGAGATCGGGGGCCGCTTGTTCCTGTTCGTCGAGGAAGGCGTACAGCACGGCGTCGACGGTCCTACGCATGTCGTCCGGGTCCAGCGGGGCGGCGGGGGACGCGGCGAGGGCGGTCACTGGGCGCCGCCCGGGGCGGAGGCCGTTTCGGTGACGTTGAGGGCTTCTTCGAGGAGTGCCTCGACGATCTGTGATTCCGGTACGGTTCTGACGACTCGGCCGCGGATGAAGATCTGGCCCTTGCCGTTGCCGCAGGAGACGCCGAGGTCGGCTTCGCGGGCCTCGCCGGGACCGTTGACGACGCAGCCCATGACGGCGACGCGCAGGGGGTGGGGGAAGCCTTCGAAGGCGGCCTGGACCTTGGCGGTGAGCCGGTAGACGTCGACCTGGGCCCGGCCGCAGGAGGGACAGGAGACGATTTCCAGCTGGCGGGGGCGCAGGCCGAGGGCCTGCAGGATCTGGATGCCGGCCTTGACCTCCTCGACGGGCGGCGCGGTCAGGGAGACGCGGATGGTGTCGCCGACTCCCTCGTTCAGGAGGATCGCGAAGGCGGTGGCGGACTTGATGGTGCCCTGCGGCGGCGGCCCGGCCTCCGTCACTCCCAGGTGGAGGGGGTAGTCGCACCGGGCCGCGAGGTGCCGGTAGGCGGCGATCGTCGTCAGGGGGTCGTGGTGTTTCACGCTGATCTTGAGGTCGGTGAAGCCGTGCTCCTCGAACAGCGCGCACTCCCACAGCGCCGACTCGGCAAGGGCCTGCGGGGTGGCCGCACCGTGCCTGTTCAGCACCCGTTCGTCGAGAGAGCCGGCATTGACGCCGATGCGGATCGGGATCCCCGCCGCCGTGGCCGCCTCGGCGATCTCGCGGACCTTGTCGTCGAACTTCCGGATGTTGCCGGGGTTCACGCGGACCGCCGCGCAGCCGGCGTCGATCGCCTGGAAGACGTACTTGGGCTGGAAGTGGATGTCGGCGATCACCGGGAGCTTCGACTTCGCGGCGATCCGGTGGAGGGCGTCGGCGTCGTCCTGGGAGGGCACGGCGACCCGGACGATGTCGCAGCCTGCGGCGGTGAGTCGGGCGATCTGCTGCAAGGTGGCGTCGACGTCGGCGGTGGGGGTGGTGGTCATGGACTGGACGGTGACCGGTGCGTCACCGCCGACGAGGACGTCGCCGACCCGCACCTGGCGGGTTCGGCGGCGGCGGGCCGGGGTGTGGGCGGGCGAGGGGACGGTGGGCTGGGGCAGGTCGACCGCGGTCATACCGCGCTCCCGTCGAAGAGGCAGTCGGGCAGGCTGGGTTTGCCGGCACGGGCGCGCAGGACCGTGGAGGCGATCTGCGAGGCGGACAGTCCGGCCCGGGCCAGGAGGGGCCGCGTTCGCCGTGCGGGACGAACGCCCTGGGCGGCGTGCGAATTCTCGATCCAGTCGTGCGCCGACTCCCCGCGACCGGGATAGCCGGACAGCCCGCCCTCCTGGCGCAGCCCGTCGGATCCGGCCCGGCGCCCGGTCAGCAGCTTGTGCACATACGTCTGGTGCCCGGTGTCGAAGAGCAGGACGTCGCCCTCCTCGACGTCGAAGACCCGGTGCAGAGCCATCGTGAGCTCCACCACGCCCAGATTCGGCCCCAGATGTCCCCCGGTCGCCGACACCTTTTCCACGAGGAAGGACCGGATCTCAGCCGCCGGCGCGGGCAGCAGGGCCGGCGGGAGAGAGCGAAGCGCGGCCGGACCGTCGATCGATTCCGGCATCGGCATGGCAGTGGAGGGAGGAGGGACGACAGCGGCCATACGGCACCAGCCTCACTTGCGGCACCGACCCCGCGACCAGCCGGACCAGCACCGGAGCATGCGTTGCATCCCTCCGCAGGATCGGGCAGCCCCACCCGCCGCGGGAAGAGAGCGCGAGACCGCACTTGACGCGAGCATGTGCCCGATGCCTACGCCCCGGGCGTGGGGACCCCGCCTCGCACGCCCGCCGCACAACGTCCGCCCGCGTACGAAGCTGGAGACGGGAGCGCGAGCGGCACCGCACAGAACCGGCCGCCGAAACGCGCTCCTCGTACACGCCCGGATCAGATCGCCGGCGGGCCCGGACCGGCCGGGGAAGGCGGCCGTCGCGAAGTTCGCGTGACGCGGGCCGCGAACACCCGGCCCCGCTGTCGCGGAGCCGCTGCTCACGTGACGCGGTTCATCGGTCGGGGCGCGGCTGGGCCTGAGGTCAGTCCGGGCGACAATCCCGGCTCAGCGCACCCTCCCCCGCGCCTTCAGCGGTACCGCAGGCAGCTCGGGGGCCGGGATCGAGGGGCCGTCGTAGCCCTTCACCTCACCGAAACGGGTGCCGTTCATCCAGTCGTGGCGGGCCTGCGCGACCTCCTCCTGGGACCGTCCGATCCAGTTCCAGAACATGACGATCTCCTCGGCGAACGGCTCGCCGCCCAGGAGCATCAGGCCCGCGTCGGAGGCGGCGCGCAGCGGCAGTTCGGTCCGGCCGCAGCCGAGGTAGAGCATCGAGCCGGGCAGCACCCGGACGCCGTCGACCTCCGCCTCTCCGGACATCGACAGCACCGCGTACTCGAAGTCCGGCTCCAGCGGCAGGCGGGCCTCCGCGCCCCGGGCGAGCGCCAGGTCGGCGCCGACGATCGGCGTGTAGGCGGTGCCGGGCGAGACAGCGCCGTCCAGCTCGCCGAGGATGACCGTGGCGCCGACTCCCGGCGCGGTCACCGTCGGAAGGTCCGCGTGGTGCTGGAAGTGCGGCTCGACGTTGCGGTGCTCGTCCGGGAGCGCCACCCAGAGCTGCGCGCCGTGCAGCAGGCGGGCATGGGGCTTCGGGCTCTCCTCCGAGTGGCTGATGGCGCGGCCCGAGGTCATGAGGCCCAGTTCACGGGGGCGTACCGTCTGCAAGCTGCCCAGGCTGTCGCGGTGCAGCACTTCCCCGTCATGGAGCCAGCTGACGGTCTGGAGGCCCATGTGCGGGTGCGGCGGAACCTGCATGCCGGGCTCGTCGGCGATGTCGTCCGGGCCGTAGTGGTCGACGAAGGCCCAGGCCCCGACCATGCGGCGGCCGAGGTTGGGCAGCAGCCGGCGCACCTCGGTGCCTTCGCCGAGCGGGACGTGGCGGGGGCTGAGAAGTTCACGGACGGGTTCGGCGACGACGAAGCCGCGCCCGCCGCAGACCGAGGGAGTGGCCTGGCGATCGAGATTGCTCATGGCGCTCAACCTATTCGGGTGCGGGCGTGGAACACCCCTGCGCCCACGCGAAAATTTTAGTGGAATGTTCAACGAGTATGCGGTGTTGTCAGGGCTGAACGTACGGCGGGGCGGGCCGGCAGCGGTCGGCACCACACGAAGGAGGACACGTGAACGACACCTACTACGAGTTCGGCACGGCGGCCGACCGGTGGGACCGGGCGCAGATGTTCTTCGAGGCCAAGGAGTACCTGACCGCCGCCCGCATCCTGGGCGGCCTGGTCGAGGAGGCTCCGGAGCAGGTCGCTCCGCGGCTGCTGCTGGCCCGCTCTTACTACCACTCGGCGCGGCTGGGCAGGGCCGAGGAGGAACTGCGGGCCGTCCTGGACATCGACCCGGTGGAGAGTTACGCCCGGCTCATGCTGGGCCGGACGCTGGAGCGCCAGGGACGCGGCGCGGAGGCGGCGTCCCACCTTCGGATCGCCGCCGCGCTCACGGGCGACTTCGGTTCCGGGGCGGACCGGCAGTGAGCGGAGTCGACGAGGCCGGCCGGGGCTGACACAGCCCCGGCGGCCGGATCTCCCGGTGCCGGGGCCGGGCTCGCGCCGTACGGGTGCCGGGCGGCCCGCCCGGCGTCAGGACCCGAGGCGCGCACCCCCGGGCACGCCGGAACCCGCCGGAGTCCCGGCGGGTTCCGCGTCGTGGACCGTGCTCCGTCAGCCCACCGTGCTCGCCGCGCGGGGCACGGCGGGGCCGTTCCCCGGAACCAGCAGCCGTTCGGTGAGGTAGCCGAAGACGAGGCCGAAGACGCTCCAGAGCGTCGTCTGCACCGCCAGGGTCGAGAGCCTGAACTCCCACAGCAGCGAGGCCGGGAAGTCCTTGCCGACCTCGTCGAACGAAGGCAGGAAGGCGTAGGCGAGGCCGACCGCCAGGACGAATCCGGCGGACGCGGCGATGGTGGCGTCCCAGTTGCCCAGCCGGGGCGCGAGCCGTTTGCCGATGATGACGGCCGCGACGCCCAGCAGCACGCTGAGAGCGACCATCAGGAAGAACAGGGCGGTGCGCTGCCCGATCGTGTCGGGGTTGCCGACGGCCGGAGGGTTCGCCGGGTACTTCAGGAACGGTACGACGTAGACCGTGAGCAGGGCCGCACCGGCGACCAGTGCGGCGGTGGCGCGCGGCCCGAAGGTCCCGAGGCGGCCGAGGGCGTAGCAGAAGACGAGAGCGGCGATGCCGCCCGCCGCGACGCCGAAGACCAGGACGCCGGTGGCCAGTCCGCCGGTCGCCTGCATGGTCCGGCTGACCAGTTCCTCACCGCCGCCGTGGTCGTGGCTGTTGGCCTCTTCGAGCGCGATGGCCGCGTCCACCTGGGCCTCGCCGAGGAAGTAGGCGACGACGAGCGCGAGGGCGCCCGCGATCAGGCCCGCCAGCATGCCGCGCACGAGCAGAGCTCTGACAGATATGGAGTTCACGAGACTTTCCCTTGTTTCCCTTGTGTGCCGGTGATTCCGGGGGCGGCTCAGTGGCAGGGGAAACCGAGCAGGTGTCGGCCGTCGTGGACCCATTCGTGCACGCCTTCGCCCGAGATGAGCGCGGTGGCGCCCTGCTCCGCGCCGACGAAGTACAGCAGGACCAGCATGAGGATGCCGAAGAAGACCGCCCAGGGGGCGATGGCCTTCGCCGAGATGGGAGTGAACGCGGGTGCTCCGGTTGTGGGAGCGGCAGACTGTGCCATGGCAGAACCTCCTGTGGGAACACGCGTCCCTGTCGTGGTGCCTCGGACGAAGGTGCCGGGTCTGACTTCCCGCACCGGGGGCGCGGGTACACAGTGGCGCGACCGTGCCGGATTCCCACCGGCTTCCGTCCCACCCTCGTCATGGTCGACGCGACCCTACCGCCTGGGCGAAGGTGCCGCCATGGTGCAATCTGCGGAGCCCCGGAGCTCGGATCGCCCTGGATACGGGGGCGTTGGGCCACGATCGGCGGCTTGAGGGCAGGAACATGACAGTACGGGTGATGTTGATCTCACCGGCCATGAACGCGGCGCTGCGCGAGGCCCGGTTCGACGGTGACGCGCCGCTGGACCGGTCCGGTGAGCGGCAGGCGCGGGCTGCGGCCGACGCCGTGCCGGTAGCCTCGCGCGCGCTGTGCGGCCCCTCCGAGCGGTGCCTCGGGACCGCGACCGCGCTCGGTCTTGCCGCCCGCCCCGAGCAGGCGCTCGCCGGCTGGAACCTGGGGCGCTGGAGCGGGCTGCGCCTGGACGCGGTGGGCGCGGCCGAGCCGGCGGGGGTGGCGGCCTGGCTCGGCGATCCCTCGGCCGCTCCGCACGGGGGCGAGACGCTGCGCGCTCTGGTGGAGCGGGTGGGCGGCTGGCTGGAGGCGTTGGACGGCGACCGGCCGGGCGGCGACGGCCGCCACCGGCCGAGCGGGGACGACGGGCCGGGCGCGGACGGCCCGTCGGGCGCGGCGAACGGGCCGCCGACGGCACGGGACAGGAGCGTGGTGGCCGTGGTGGAGCCCGCGATCGTGCGGTCCGCGGTCGTCCACGCTCTCCGGCTGCCGGTGGAGGTCTTCTGGCGGCTGGACGTCGGCCCGCTGGTGCTGACGGAACTGAGCGGACGGCGGGAGCGCTGGAACGTCCGGCTCGGCCGGCCCCTGACGGTCCCGCAGGACACCTGAGGCCGCCCGGCGACCGGGCCCGCGGCCACCTCAGACGCACTCCGTGTGCTCCGTGCGCTCCGTGCGCTCCGTGCTCCATGTGCTCCGGACGGACGGCGGTGTCCCCGCCGCCCGGTCACGGGAGCGCGGGACCGCCCGATCCGCGCCAGGAAGGCGTGACCAGTACGGCCGTGGCGACGATGCCCTCCTCGACCAGCCAGCGGCCCTCCAGGGTCGACGGCAGGGCCGGGTCGGTACGCAGGAGGCGGGCGGTGAAGGTGCCCTCGGAAGCGCCGGGTTCGGGCCGGTGGAAGGTGAGATCGGCCTCGTGGAAGTCGAGTTCGATCCGGGTCACCGGATACCAGGTCTTGAAGACGCTCTCCTTGGCGCTGAACAGCAACCGGTCCCCGTGGATGCCGTGCACCCCGTCCGGCTCCCACCCGGCGAGCCGTTCGCGTTCCGAGGGCAGCGTCACCAACTCGTGCACGCCGGAGGGCAGCGGAGCGTGCGGCTCCGCGTCGATGCCGAGCGAGAGCACGTCCGTTCCGTGTGCCAGCGCCGCCGCCCGGTATCCCTCGCAGTGCGTGAGGCTGCCGACGAACCCCTCGGGCCACAGCGGCATGCCGCGCGTCCCGTGGAGCACCGCGACCGGCTCCAGGCCGAGTCCGGCCATGGCGCGGCGGGCGCAGGCGCGTACGGTCGCGAAATCGTTGCGCCGCTTGGCCACGCTCCTGGCGATCAGTGCCTCCTCCTCCGGGAAGAGGGTGTGGTCCGGCACGCTCACGGCGCGGGTGGACGCGCAGGAGACGTACCCGGGCAGCAGCCGCTCGATCACGACGGACCTCCCTCGGCAAAGCGCTCGGCGGACGGTCCGCCGGCGGTGCGGCCCGGATCCTCGTCGTACGGGAGGATCTGGCGCAGCAGACCGCGCGGATGCCCGCGTTCGCGCCACTCCCTCGGGTAGCCGATGGAGACCTCCTCGAAGCGCACGCCGTCGTACCAGGTCGTACGGGGGATGTGCAGGTGCCCGTAGACGACCGCCGCGACGTTGAACCGGCGGTGCCAGTCGGCGGTCAGTTCGGTGCCGCACCACTGGGCGAACTCCGGGTACCACAGCACCGACGTGGGTTCGCGCACGAGCGGCCAGTGGCCGACGAGGACGAGCGGCAGGCCGGGGTCGTGCCCCGCGAGCCGGCGTTCGGTCTCCGCGACCCGGGCCCGGCACCAGTCGTCGCGTCCCGGGTAGGGGTCGGGGTGGAGGAGGTATTCGTCGTTGCAGACGATGCCCGTCCCGTGCGCGGCGGCGAGCGACTCCTCCTTCGTGTGCGTGCCGGGGGCGCGGAAGGTGTAGTCGTACAGGAGGAAGAGCGGCGCCACGGCCACCGGTCCGCCGGGCCCGGTCCACACCGGGAAGGGATCCTCGGGCGTCGTCACGCCGAGGTCCCGGCACAACTCGACGAGGTGGGCGTACCGTGCCTGGCCGCGCAGCCGGACCGGGTCCTTGTCCAGGGTCCACAGCTCGTGGTTGCCGGGCGTCCAGATGACGCGGGCGAAGCGTTCGGCGAGGAGGCCGAGCGCCCAGCGGATGTCGTCGGGGCGCTCCGCGACGTCGCCCGCGACGATGAGCCAGTCCTCGGCGGAGGTGGGCCGCAGCGACTCCACGAGGGGCCGGTTGTCGGTGACCGCGGCGTGCAGGTCGCTCACCGCCAGCAGACGGCCCCCGGCGCTCGGGGCGGAGCCGCCCGGTGGCGGAACGGCGGCGGAGGGGACGCCCGAGGGGGCGGGGTCGCTGGGAGCGGTCATGGGGGCGGATCCCGATCTGTCGGCGGCCGGAGGGCTCCGTCCGCCGCACGGTGCGGAGCCGTTGGAGGTAGCCTCTCACGCCGCTCCCGCGCTTCTCCCGGACTTCCCGAGGCTTCCTCCGGTCACCGCCCGGCGTCCGCCCGTTGTCAGCCCGCCGTCCGCCCGGCGTCAGTCGGTCGTCAGTCGGTCAGCGCGGGTCAGCGCCGGTCAGCGGTGATTCCGGCCGAGGGCCGGCCGGTGGGCGGCGGGACGGTCGGGTTCGCCGTCGCCGTGCCGAGGGGCACCGCGCTGCCCGGCGCGGTCCGCGCCGCGGGCGGAAACGCCGTCGGCCGGGAGGCCGTCCCCCGGGCCGCCGCGCCGCGCGGCGCGGCGGCGTACACCGGAACGCGCAGCAGGGCGGCGACGGCCGCGCCGCTGGCGAGCGGGACGGCGAGGAGGAA
Source organism: Streptomyces sp. ADI96-02 (assembly GCF_003846185.1). Taxonomy (GTDB): domain Bacteria; phylum Actinomycetota; class Actinomycetes; order Streptomycetales; family Streptomycetaceae; genus Streptomyces. Next base: position 6,357,352 of record NZ_ML123034.1, on the reverse strand, counting down.
GGCCGGGTGCAGCGTCCCCGCGTACACCAGGGTCGCGGCCAGCACCGGCACGAGGGCCCACAGGACCATGACCACGGCCGCTCCGGGAACGGTGACGCGGAGCCGGCGCAGGCGGTGGGCGATGTGGTCGCCTCCGCCGCGCACCAGGGGGCGTCCGGCACGGCGGCGCGAGATCAGCACCAGGGCGCTGTCGGCGAGGGCCACCGTCGCCAGGAGGGGCAGCGCCGCCCACGCGGTGCGCCCCTGCGGAGCGTGGAACTGGATCAGCGCGCCGCAGGAGGCGAGCGCGAATCCGGTGAACAGCGCGCCCGTGGAGCCGAGATGGACGCGTGCGGGGTGCCAGGAGTGGAGCAGGAGGCCGACCGACCCGGCGGCCAGAGCCGCCGGGAACAGGCCGAGCACGAGCCGGCCGTCGACGGCGGCGCAGGTGAACAGCCCGCCGGCCGTGACGACGGCGACGGCGGGCAGAAGGCCGTCGGAGTTGTCCAGGAGGGCGAAGGCGTTGGTGACGAGGACGATCCAGAGAACGGCGGGCAGCGCCGCCGCCGGGGACAGTCCCGCGAGGTGGGCGACCAGGGTCGCGGCGGCTGCCTGGACGGTCAGGCGCAGGGCGAACGGGAGGGGTCGCAGATCGTGGACGAGTCCGAGAGCGGCGACGGTTCCGGCTCCGGCGAGCAGCGCGCCGACCGTGCCGGCGGAGCCGTCCGGGCCGAGTGCCCAGGCGGCGGCCACGACCGCGCCGGTGCCGAGGGCGAGGGCCGCGCCGCCCAGCTTTCTGAGCTTGCGGGCGCGCGGTCCGCGACCGGGCCCCTCGGGCGCCGGGCGGGAGCGGAGCACCGTTCGGTGGACGCCCTTGGCGAGTACGGCCGTGATGAACAGCGCGGCCACAGCGGAGGCGATGATCCCCAAAACGTTCACCTGCCCTGCCTTTCCTCAGTCGTGATCTGCGGCGCGGGACGCCGGGTGGCCGGTGGATACGGGGCCGTGCGGTGTCCCGGCGGGTGCGGTGTCCCGGTGACACGTGATGCCGCTCGGGTGGCGTTTCTCCCCAACCTACGGGTCAAATGCCTCATTCACCCCAAATAACACGAAAAGGGAAGCGTATTGTTTGGGCTTTCCTCCGCGAGCGGCCGGAAGAGGCCCGCGAACGACACGCGGGCGCCGCCCGTCTGCGGGCGCACGCCGGGCCGTTCACCGAGACGCCGACACGCGCGAGTGCGGCACCGGGTCGCCCGGTGCCGCACTCGATCCCCCACCGGCACTGCCGGTTGTCGCCGGGCCCGTTCAACGGGCCTGTGGTCGAGGGTGGTTGGTCGCGAAAGCGTGAGCGATCGCGTCAGGGAGGTTGATCGCGGAGGCTCCGCTCAGCCGATGTCCCTGCCGCGCAGGTCCTCCAGCGTCTCGCGCCGGACGAGCAGCCGTGCCGTGCCGTCGCGCACCGCGACAACGGGCGGCCGGCCCACCAGGTTGTATCCGGAAGCCATGGAGAGCTGGTACGCGCCCGCGACCGGTACGGCGAGGAGGTCGCCGGGGTGGATGTCGCCCGGCAGTTGCACATCGGCCGCCAGGATGTCGCCCGCCTCGCAGTGCCGGCCGACGACGGTGGCGGCGGCCGTGCCGGCCGACGAACGGCGCCCGACGAGGCGGGGCGCGTAGCGCACGCCGTACAGCGCGGGCCGGGGGTTGTCGCTCATCCCGCCGTCGACGGCGACGAACACCTTCTCGCCGGTGCGCTTCACCGCGAGCACGCGGTAGAGCGCCACGGCGGCCGGGCCGGCCACGGCCCGCCCGGGTTCGATGAGCAGACGCGGCACCGTCAGGTCCGCGGCGGCGCAGCTCTCGACGAGTTCGAGCCGCAGCCGGCGGGCCAGGGCGGTCGGGTCGAGGGCGCGTTCGCCGGGGCGGTAGGCGATGCCGTGCCCGCCTCCCATGTCCAGCTCCCGCAGGACGACTCCGTGCGTGTCGCGGATGCGGGCCATCAGCCCGACCATGCGGCGCAGCGCCGCCAGGTAGGGCTTGACCGTGGTGATCTGGGAGCCGATGTGGCAGTGCAGGCCGGTCAGTTCGAGCTGTGACTGCTCAAGGACGCGCGAGACGGCGTGCTGCGCGCTCCCGTCGGCGAGGGAGAGGCCGAACTTCTGGTCGTCCGTTCCGGTGCGGATCTTGTCGTGGCCGCCCGCGGAGACGCCGGGGACCACCCGCACCATGACTCTCTGCCGGCCTTCCGGCCCGACGGCCGCCGCGATCCGGGCGATCTCGGACGGACTGTCGATGACGATCCGCCCGACGCCGAGCCGCAGCGCCGACGCCATGTCACGGGGCGACTTGGCGTTCCCGTGCAGCACGATCCGGTCGGGCGGGAATCCCTCGGTCACGGCGAGTTCCAGCTCTCCGGCGGAGCAGACGTCCAGGCCCAGCCCCTCCTCGCGCAGCCAGCGCACCATCGCCCGGCAGAGGAACGCCTTCGCGGCGTACAGCACCTCGGCCTCCGGGAAGGCGTCCCGGTACGTACGGCAGCGACCCCGCACCTCCTGCTCGTCCAGGACGTAGACCGGCGTGTCGAACCGCTCGGCCACCTCCGCCAGCGACACCCCGCCGACCGCGAGGCCGCCGTGCGGGAGGCGGCCGGTCGACGCGGGCCACACGGAGAGGTCGTCCTCGGCCGACGGCACCCGGGGAGCCGTGGTGAGCGCGGTCATGACGCGATCTCCCGCCGGACGCCGCCGACCGGGGCGCCGGAGACCGGGGGCCTCGCGACCGGGGCTCCCGCGACCGGACGGCGCTCGGGGCGCGGGCGCGCCGACGGGGCGGCGGCGACGGCGGGAGCGCTGAGGGCCGGGTCGACGGTCAGGGCGTGCACGCCGAGCGGGCCGGTCATCGCGCGCAGGGCCGGCGCGGACAGCCGTACCCAGGGCTGTGCCTCGCCCAGCGTCGCGGCGAGTCGCCGCCTGGTCGTGAACCCGACCGCGGTGCGCAGGCCGAGAGGGCCGCGGAAGAGCCGCACGACGGTCTGGGGTCCGCCCGGCCGGGCCGGTACGAAGAGGGCTCCGGCCGGCACCCGTTCTTCGGGTTCGGGGTCGTCGTCGTAGGAGAACAGGCACATGGGAACCTCCCGGAGGAACCACGAGTGACGAGAGCGCCGGCCGCGGGGCGCGGTCGGCGTACGCCAACGACGCTAGAGGGCGCGCCGGCGCGCGGGACCGGGCCGTAACGGGTCCCTGACGGCCGCCGGGCGGGTCCTGACAGTTCGCTGACGCCGCGAGCGACGGTCCGTCAGGGAAACGTCAGGTTTCCGCCGCCGAATGCCAGGAATGCGTCAGTGAGCGCCGCGTCGGGCTCTCGTCGCCTCTTTCATGGGGCGGTGGGTCTTGCGGGCGAGGGCGGAACAGGAGAGGGGACGGCGTTGAGACGAGTAGTGGTCGGGGTCAGTGGGGACGCGGGGAACCCCGGCGTGCTGCACCGGGCTGCCGCGGAGGCCCGGGTGCGCGGTGCGGAACTGCGCGCGGTACTGGCCTGGCAGCCGCCGGACGTCTTCTGCTCGCGCGGCGGCCCGGGGTTTCCCGGCGGCCTGGCCGAGTACCGCGAGGACGCGGTGGCGCGGCTGCGCGACGCGCTCGCGACGGCTTTCGGAGAGCTCGGCCCCGGGGTCACCGTAGCCGGTGTCGCCGTGCGCGGGACTCCGGGACCGGCGCTGGTCAGCGCGGCGAGCGAGCCCGACGACCTGCTCGTCGTGGGTACGGGATCGCGCACCGTACTGCACCGCTTCACCCGTCCGTCCGTGGCCCGTTACTGCCTGGCGCACGCGGCCTGCCCGGTCCTGACGCTGCCGCCGTCGCCGCTGGAGGACGAACTGCGCGCGGTGCATCTGCGCAACCTGTGGCGGATGCCGCTGAGCACCCGGGAACTGGCCTCCGCCGCACCGCCGTCCTCATCGGCGGCGCGCTGAGGCCGATGAGGACGGGGTCGGACGGGCCGCCTGGGCCGGTCGGAAGGTCGCGGCGCGCCGGGATCAGCGCCGGGCCGGGGCCGTCGCGTCGGAGCCGTCCACGTAGGTCGACACGACCTCGATGTCGCCGATGCGTGCGGGATCCACCCGCAGGGGGTTGTCACCGAGCACCACCAGGTCGGCGCGTTTGCCCGGGGTGAGGCTGCCCGCGCTGTCCTCCCATCGGCAGGCGTGGGCTCCGGCGACCGTATAGGCGCGCAGGGCCTCGCCGACGTCGACGGCTTCGTCCGCTCCTATCAGGCGGCCCGAGGCGGAGGCCCGTTCGACCATGAACTGGATCGCGCGCAGCGGCGAACCGTCGGTGACAGGGCGGTCGGAGCTGCCGACGAGCGGAACGCCGTGGTCGAGGAATCCCCGGCCCCGGTACATCCATCCCGCCCGCCGCTCCCCCATGATCGTCGCGTAGTCGTCGCCGAAGGAGCGCAGGAAGTTGGGCTGGACGACCGCGCTCAGGCCCAGTTCCGCGAAGCGGGGCAGCTGGTCGGGGCGGACGAGCCCGGCGTGTTCGATGCGGTGGCGCGCGTCCGGCCGGGGCCGCAGGCCCTGGGCCCGCTCCAGGGCGTCCAGCGCCAGGTCGGCGGCCCGGTCCCCGATCGCGTGGACGGCGAGCTGCCAGCCGGCGAGGTGTCCGGCGACGATGAGGTCGGCGATCCGCTCGGGGTCGTCCTGGAACTGACCGGAGTGGGACGTGCCCTCGTACGGGGAGGTGAGCGCGGCCGTGCGGGCCATCATGCCGCCGTCGGTGTATATCTTGAGCGCGCCGAGGGAGAGCCAGTCGTCGCCGAAGCCGGTGCGCAGCCCGAGGTCCAGGGCGCTGGTGAAGCCGTCGTCGGGGTGGGCGCCGCGCGGGCGCAGGGTGTCGCCGGCCGCCATGAGCTGCACGCGCAGCGGCAGCCGGCCCCGGTCGCGCAGGAGTTGGTAGGCGCCGAGCTCGACGGGGCTGTGCCCGAGGAGGCCGCCGCCGATGCCCGCCTCGGCGCACGCGGTGATCCCTTCGTCGAGGCATGCGCGGGCCGCGTGCTCGATCGCGTCGGCCAGTTCCTCCTGCGAGTAGGGCAGGCGCAGCCGGCGGGCCGCGGTCATCGCGCTCTCGGCCAGGAAGCCCTCCTGGTGCGGTACGTCGGCCGGAAGCAGGTCCAGGACGGCGGTGTTGACCACGCAGGCGTGTCCGGAGTCGTGCATCAGGAGAATCTTGCGGCCGTGGCTGACCCGGTCCAGTTCGGCGGCGGTGAGGTGGCGGCCCAGCGCCCGCTGGTCGTACCCGGCGAGATCCAGCCAGGCGCCCGGCGGGGCTTCCCGGCGGGCGGCGGCGTCCACGACGGCGAGGATGTCCTCGATCCGCTCGCAGGGCGCGATGCTCGGCGTGCTCGCCCGCAGGCCGGCCCATGCCAGGTGGACATGGCTGTCGATGAATCCGGGCAGCACCGCGGCGCCCTGGAGGTCGACGACCTCGCGGGCCGGCAGGGAGGTCACGGCCTCGTCCAGGCCGACGATCCGGCCCCGCCAGATGCCCAGGTCGCGGGCGACCGGGCGGGCCGGGTCCATCGTCAGAATGCGGGCGTTCGTCAACCTCGTGCAGAGCATGGACCATCCGTCCTGTGGTGGTCGGGCGCGCGCGCCGGGTCGGTTCGCCCGGGCCGAGCCCCGGACGAGCCGACCGGCGCCCGCTCCCCTGTCGATGTCATGTGCCACACCGGGCCGGGTCCCGGGTCGCCGGGCCCCCGCCCTCGGACCCGGGCGGCGGCCGTCAACCGGGAGGCCGATCTTGGGCCGTTGTGATCTTAGGTAAGGCTTGCTTTACTGAGTCGCCAGTTCATCGTACTTCGAGGAGGCATCTTCATGCGGGTCGTCATGTTCGGTTACCAGACCTGGGGTCATCGCACCCTGCAAGCGCTCCTGGACTCCGAGCACGATGTGGTGACGGTCGTGACGCACCCGAAGAGCGAGCACGCCTACGAGAAGATCTGGAGCGACTCGGTCGCGGACCTCGCCGAGAAGCACGGCGTCCCGGTGATCATCCGCAACCGTCCGGACGACGGACTCCTCGCCCTCCTGGAAGAGGCCGCCCCCGACATCATCGTGGCCAACAACTGGCGGACCTGGATGCCGCCGGAGATCTTCAACCTGCCGCGCCACGGCACGTTGAACATCCACGACTCCCTGCTGCCGGCCTACGCGGGCTTCTCCCCGCTGATCTGGGCGCTCATCAACGGCGAGCCGGAAGTCGGCGTCACGGCCCACATGATGGACGACGAGCTGGACGCCGGTGACATCGTCGTCCAGCGGTCGATCCCGGTCGGACCGACGGACACGGCCACCGACCTCTTCCACCGGACGGTCGACCTCATCGCGCCGGTCACGGTCGACGCCCTGAACCTGATCGCCTCCGGGCAGACCGCGTTCACCCCGCAGGACCGCTCCAGGGCGAGCTTCTTCCACAAGCGGGCCGAGGAGGACATCCGCATCGACTGGAACTGGCCGGCCCAGGACCTGGAGCGCCTGATCCGCGCCCAGTCCGCTCCTTACCCCAGCGCCTTCACCTTCCACCGGGGACAGCGCCTGGAGGTCGTTTCGGCCGTCGTGTCCGAGGGCCGCTACGGCGGCACCCCGGGCCGCGTCTTCTACCGCGAGGGTGACGGCGTCGTGATCGTCGCCGGGGCCGACGCCCGTACGGGCCGCAACCACGGCCTGGCGATCACCCGCGTACGGACGGAGGACGGCCGCGAGCTGCCCGCGGCCGAGTACTTCACCTCGATGGGCGGCTATCTCACCGGCCGCCCCTGACGATCGGGACCCTACCCATGCGTACCGCACGTGCCCGGCACTACCTCATGTGCCGGCCCACCTACTTCGACGTGGTCTACTCCATCAACCCGTGGATGGATCCGTCGAAGCCCGTCGACACCCCGCTGGCCATCGCCCAGTGGGAGCGACTGCGCGAGGTCTACCTGAACCTCGGGCACACCGTCGACACGATCGATCCCGTACCCGGTCTCCCCGACATGGTCTTCGCCGCCAACGGCGCGACGGTCGTCGACGGACGGGCGCTCGCCGCCCGCTTCCGCGACGCCGAGCGCATCGCCGAAGGGCCCGCCTACCACGCCTGGTTGCGCGACAACGGGTTCCCCGACGTCCGCACCGCGGACCTCGTCAACGAAGGAGAGGGCGACTACCTCACGGTCGGCGACCGGCTGCTCGCGGGCACCGGATTCCGCAGCGATCCCCGGTCCCACGACGAGGCGCAGGAGTTCTTCGGGCGGCCCGTGATCGGGCTGACGCTGGTCGATCCGGACTACTACCACCTGGACACGGCGCTCACCGTGCTCGACGACTCGACCGTCGCGTACTACCCGCGGGCCTTCTCGCCCGGCAGCCTCGCCGTGCTGCGGAGGCTCTTCCCGGACGCTGTGATCGCCTCGGCGGACGACGCCGCGGCCTTCGGGCTCAACGCCACGTCCGACGGGTACAACGTGGTCCTGCCGCAGAACGCCACCGGGCTCGCGGAGCAGTTGCGCGAGCGCGGATTCCATCCGATCGGCGTCGACCTGTCGGAACTCCTCAAGGCGGGCGGCAGCGTCAAGTGCTGCACGCTGGAGCTGCGCCGGCCGAGCTGACCCCGTGTCCGTACGCCACCGGGTGCCGAACACACCCGGTGGCGTACGGATGGAGTCCGGCGCATCCCGGCCTCCCGGTCGGGCCGGGGGCTGCCCGTCCGGGAGGCCGGGATGCGCCCTCGCGTCGTCAGATGGGCAGGGTCAGCCCTCGCGTCACCTGCTCCGCCGAGGTCAGCAGTTGCTCGCGCACCTGGCTGCCGCGGTACATCCGGTCCGCGCGGAAGGAGATGCCGAGGGATCCGACCGTCTGCGCGCCGGCAACCGGCACGGCGATGCAGACGGTTCCGAGGACGTACTCCTCGCGGTCCATGGCGACGGGCGCGGGGACGGCGAGGTCGATGTTCCGCATCAGCTCGTCGTGGCGGGTGATGGTGCGCGGGGTGAGCCCGTCGAGAGGGTGCCGCGAGAGGTATTCGTCGCGTTCCCCGCCGTCCAGCTGCCGCAGGACGCACTTTCCGAGGGCCGTGGCGTGCCCGGCGTCCGCGAACCCCACCCACAGGTCGACGCGCGGCGCTCGCGGTCCGTCCACGATCTCGGCCACCCTGATCTCGCCGTCCTCGTAGAAGGTCAGATAGGCGGCGGCCGACGTCTCGTCCCGCAGTCCGGCGAGGGCCGGGCGGACACGGTCGAGCAGGTCCTGTCCCGCAGGCCCGGTCCCCGGCTCCACCGCGGGCCGGTGTCCCAGGTTGCCGCCCGTGACGTACGCGCCGTCGTCCAGCCGCCTCAGGTATCCCTCGTCGGTGAGCGTACGCAGCAGGGGCTCGGCCTCGGCCTGCGGCAGCCCGGCCAGGCGGGCCAGCTGCGAGGCGGGTGTCCCGCCCGCACGGGTCCCCGCTGCCTCCACCAGATGGATCGCGTCCTGGACAGCGGCGACGGGCGTGGGTCCCGGCTGATCACCCATACCTCCAGCTTGGGCCCGGCACGCTGAGGCGGCAAGGCAGGGAGCCCTCGGTGCGCGGGCACGTGCGGCGCGTCGACTGCGGCTCGGGTGCCCGCTCCCCTTCACGTGATCGGCTGACCGGCCTCATGCATTCACGCCTCCCTAAAAGGGAACCCAGTTCTCAGGAAAGTCAGGAACCACCCACTCGGTAAGAGGAGGAGGAGTGTCGCCTATGTTCGCGACCGTGGGACTCCATCCGCGATTGGCCGTCACCCCGCCCGCGACCTCTCCCATGTCCATGTAATAGAATCTGTTGGCATAGTTGCTCGATTCGACCTTCACAGAAAGGTCCAGGACCTTTCCCGTGAATCCGTCGACAGCTGCGGAACCGTCCGCCAATCTGACGACATTGAAGTAATGACCCACTTCACCGTTCGTATCGAAGAAATTCGCGATCCTAGTGAGCCCCTTCGTGAGAAAATTCCTCCGACTGCTGAATGCCCCGAGGACGACTCCATGGGTTCCCGGCTGCTGTCCGGCTAGATGCGTCGTGAGCTGTGAGCGCGTGTAGGGACCGCTGAACTTGCGCCCCATCCCCTTCTCGAAGGAACTCCTCACCACCAGCCTCCCTTCCGCTTGGGACCAGTCGAGTCCGGGGCTTTTTCCGTTCAACACGTCGGCGATGAATCCGGCAGGGGCAGCGCACCCATAACCATCCTTCTTGCACTTCTTGGAAATCCCTTTCGCGAGCCCTTCGAGGTTTCCGCCGAAGGCGGAACCCTGCCCCTCCGCCATGGGCGGCATGGTGAACTTCGACGCCGCTTTTCCGGCGAGCAGAGCGCCGCCGTATATTCCGCCTATGACGTCCACTGCCGTCAGAGCATAACCGGCATATTCAAACGGCTTCCTGGCTTCCTCCGGAAGGAATCCAAAGTACTTGTTCAGGATGGTGAGGGTGTCGAGACCGAGGGCGAGACCGCCCGCTACCGCTCCTGCTTTGAGGACAAGCCCGTAAGGAGTGGGCCCGAGCGCCAACGCGGCGACGTTCAGTCCCAGGAACAGGAAGTCGATGCCGACTTGGCTCCAGTCCCAGGCGTCCTTGGGGCTCCGTCCGGTGGGGTCGGTGAAGTTGACGGGGTCGCCGGTGGCGTAGGCATACGCGTTGAGCATGCCGGCGGCCGGGGTGTCGGGGCCGGTGAAGGCTGCTGCCTTCGGGTCGTACCAGCGGGTGCCGAGGGGCTGGTGGCCGGTGGGGGTGGTGTACTCGCCGGCGTAGCCGTAGGGGTTCTCCGTGATGGCCCCGGTGCGGGCGGCGGGCGTGAGTGGGCGGCCGTGGTCGGTGTAGGCACTCCGGCTCGTTTCTGTGCCGTTCGCACCGAGGGTGTGGGTCTTGTCGCCGTGGCGGTTGGTCAGGTAGTAGCCCGTCTGCGGATTCTGGCCGTCGGCCGGCGTGACGGTGCGTGATTCGCGGGTGGCGCCGGTCAGGTAGGTGGCGGTGGCGCCGTTCTGATCGGTCTCGGTGCCCGGGTGGAAGGTGAGCGTGTTCGCCCGGCCGTCGGGGGTGCGGGTGGTCTGGGTGGCACGCTCCCCCGCGGCGTTGTAGGCGTTCGTCACCGTGGTGCCGTCGGGGGCCCGGGTCTCGACCAGTTGCCCGGTGGTGTTGTAGGTGTGGCGGGTGCCGTCGGCGGCCTCGGTGAGACGACCTGCGGTGTCGTAGGTCTGCCGCTTCTCCTGGCCGTCGACCGTGACGGCGGTGGTGCGGGACGTCTTCGGGTCGTGCGTGTAGCGGGTCGTGGTGGTCTTCTCGGTGCCGTCGGGGGCCCGGGTGGTGGTCTGCTGTTCCGTCACGTTCGAGGCCAGGTCGTGGGCGTAGGCGGTCCGGCCGACGAGGGTCCCCTGGCCTGGCCGGTCTCCCTCGGTGACGTGGGTCAGGGACAGCCGGCCCTCGGCGTCGTAGGTGTGGGCGGTCGCGGTCCTCTTCCCGCCGACGGTGGCGATGCCGGTGAGCAGCTTGCGGTCCGAGGTGTAGGTGTAGGCGTGCTCGGCGATGACCTCACCGCCGGGCCCGGTGTGCTTCTCACCGGTCGGCAGACCGACGTCGTTGTACGTGTAGGTGCTCGTCGCGCCGTTGCCGCGATCGGCTCTCACGAGGCGACCGGAGGTGTCGTGGGTGTAGGAGACCCGGGCGAGCTCCTTGCCGTCGCGCGTCTGGACCGCCCCGCTGATCAGGCCGGTCGTCGCGTCGTAGGTATAGGCGGCCACCGCACCGCTCTGGTCGGTGGCCGTGGCGATTTCGCCGTCGTCGGTATAGGTGAAGGCGGTCTTCTTCCCGCCCGGATCGGTACGTTCCCTCAGTTTGCCGTCGGGGTAGTAGGCGTAAGCGATCCTCGAACCTGCCTCGTCTCCCACGACCCACTGCTCGGCGGGCTTCCCGGTCACCGGGTCGTACGCGGTGCGCACGTGCCCGTCCTTCGCGCCCGGGTCGCCCTTCGGCGATGTCCACGCCTCGACCGCGCGGCCGGCCCCGTCCGAACGGCGGTGGGCGACCGATCCGTCAGACCGCGTCATCGACTCCGCCAACCCGTTCACCGGGTTGTGGGCCATCGAGAACGTCGCGTCCTCGCCGGGCAGGGAGACCTGCGCCGGCCGGCCCGCCGCGTCGAACTTCGTCGTGAACCCCGAGGTGGAGCCGCCCTGGGAGGTGAGGGTCTTCCTGGTCTTGTTGCCGAAGGCGTCACGCAGATACTCGGCCTTGGCGCTCTGCCCGACGCCGGCCCGGCGGGGCGAGAGACTGTCGGACTCGGACGGGCCGGCCGGTGTATAGGCGTGGTCGGCGGTGAAGGCACTGGTGCTGTGGTCCGAACTCACCGGTCTGCCGAAGGCGTCGAAGCTGCTTTCGGAGACCACGCCGGCGCTACCGTCGCCGAACCGTGTCTCGGACCTGACCGGATTTCCCCGGTCGTCGACGGTCTCCGTGCTGGTGACCGATGCCCCGGCCCTTCCTGCCGGCACCAACTGCCTGGTCGTGGTGCCCGCGACGCCGTCGTGGGATGACACCGTTCGGGAACCGTTGGGCCCGGTGACCTGCGAGGGCAGGCCCCATGCGTCGTACTCGGTCCTCGTCACCCGCCCGGCGCCGTCGATGCTCCTCACCTGCCGGCCGGAGGTGTCGAACTCGGCGGCCACGACCCGCAGCCATTGCCCTTCGGACAGGATCGCTCCCTTTCCTCCGTTGCCGGACGGCTTGTAGTTCGACTCCGCGAGGACATTCCGCCCCAACTCGTCCGTCGTCGTCCGCGACGCGAGGCCGTCGGACGCTCGGCGGCTCGTCGTGGAGCCGCCCCCCGATCCCATCGCGTAGGTCACGGTCGTGACCGCGCCGTCCAGGCCGGTCGACTTCGTCGGACGGTCCGCTACGTCGTACTCCGCACTGGCCTCGCCCAGATCGCCGACCTTCTCCGAGAGCGTGGCCCCGTTGGCCAGATCCGACACCGTGACGGTCGTGACGCCGTCCGTCCCCGTGACGGTGTCCGTCCGCCGGCCGACGCCGTCGGCGTCCTTGTCGAGAGTGCTCCGGGTCGATGTGACGGCCGCACCCGGGTCGCCGCCCCTGGCCGTCGAATCGCCGGTGGCCGTGACCTTCGAGACCTCACCGGCCAGCTCACCGGTGTGGTATTCGAATTGCTGCGCGGAGACCGTCCTGAGTTCGTCCGTCCCCTTCGCGGCGGCCCTCGTGACCGACTTCGCGATGGCCTTCCCGTCCCCGGTCAGCGAGTTCTCCACCACCTGGCGGGCTCCGGTCGCGGTGTCCCTCGTCTCGGTCCGTACCGGGATCGAATGCTGTCCGAACTCGGTCGTCGTCTCCAGCCCTCCCTGAACCGAGCCCACGAGCCGACCCAGCGCGTCGAACCGCGAGGAAGCCTCCGTCACCCGTGTCCGGGAAGGGTCGTTCGGATCGATCGTGGTCGCTCTCACCTCGGTCGGCAACTGATAGTTGACCGGCGCCTTCATCGCCGTCGGCGGAGCCCCGTCCGGCGTCTCCCCCGGATACGAGAACTCCGTCCGCGACACCTCTTTCGTCTGCGACCCCACTCGGACCCTCGCGACTTCGCTCTTCAGCAGGTGCAGGGCGTTGTAGGCCCGCTCCACCTCCTGGCCGTTCGTCTGCGAGAAGCGCACCCGGTACGTGAACGAGCCGTCGCCCGAGTTCTCCAGCCGGTCCGTGCCGTCGGCGCAGTACTGCGGGCATCCCGTGTAGTTCCGGCCACCGTTCGCCCCGTCCGGATTCAGGCTGACCGTCACCGGATCGAGGAGGACCCGGTTGGCGGAGTTCCTCACCTCCACCTTCGACACCGCCACCACCCCGCCCGAGCGCGCCTCCGACTCGCCGTAGGTGAACTCCGTCCGCGCACCCGTCGGCGCCACCACCGCCGCAGGCACCACCACGGCGTTCGTCCCCTTGACCGTCCACTCCACTCCGGTCCTCTGACCCGCCGCGTCCGTGACGGACTTGATCCGGCCCTGCGAACGCTCCACCACCGTCTGCGGGGCCTTCGCCTGACCCCAGCGCCTCGGCGAAGTGAACGTCACCTTCGAGCCCTCGTACGTCACCGACAGCCTGGAGCCCCACCCGCCGGTCACGGATTCCAGCCGGTGCTTGTTGTTGATCAGCTTCCAGGTCAGCTTCGTGACATGCCCGAACCGGTCCCGCACTCCCACCAGATCGCCCACACCGTCGAAGTACTGCTTCGACCCGTCCTTCAGCGACTCCAGGGTGTACGCGTGCGGCACGGGGGCCGTGGCGGAGACGGCCTTCAGGGAAACGTCCTTGAGCTTGTAGTCCTTCAATCCCGTCTCCGCCGAGGCATCCATGCGGTGCTCACCCGACGCAAGCACCAGCACCCCCCGTTCCACGTCCACGAACGGCAACCCCAGCGACATCCCCGCGCCCAGCCCGTACCGGTCCACCCCAGCGGCGGACAGAAGCTGGGAGAACTGCGCGTTCACCGCCAGTCCGGAGTCGGCCGGTCCCGAGACGCTCCCCAACGAGGGCGCGAACCGCGCCTCGCCCGTCCGCTCGTCCACCGCACCGCCCAGCGCCCCCATGGCGGCCGACAGCGACCCGCCGCCACTCGCCCCGGAGGCCGGAGCCGCAGACGCCGTCGTTACGCCTCCGACGCCCGACACGCCCGCCACCCAGGGCAGGGACACTCCCAGCGACACGGCCAGGGACGACGACACCGCCCGGCGGGCGAAAAATCGGAGAGGCGAGAGACGCATTCGTATCCTCCAGAATGACCAAAAAACATTTAAAATCCATGCAAAGCCTTCCATCGGGCAGGACGTACCGGGGAAAGGTCCTAGGAGATTCCGACGGTCCGGACCTCAGGACGGGGCATCAGCTCGGAGGCCGTGACATCCGTCATGGGAAGCGGTGACAGACCGCACTGCCGTGTGCCTGAGAGTGGCGGGAGTGTGGGGTGCATGGACACCGTCATCGAAACCGTCGGTCTGCGACGGAGCTATCAGGGGTTCGACGCCGTGCGCGGCGTCGACTTCACCGTGGCGCGCGGGGAACTGTTCGCGTTGCTGGGTACGAACGGAGCGGGCAAGACCTCGACGCTGGAACTGCTGGAGGGCCAGGCGCTGCCCACCGGCGGGAGCGTACGGGTGCTGGGCCACGACCCCTTCCGCCAGCGGTCAAAGGTCCGGCCTCGGATCGGGGTGATGCTCCAGGAGGGCGGCTTCCCGACCGAGTTGACCGTGCTGGAGACCATGCGGATGTGGGCGGGCTGCACCAGCGGCGCCCGCCCCGCCGGTGAGGCCCTGGAACTGACCCGGCTGACCGGCCGGAGCGCCGTGCGCGTGAAGCAGCTCTCCGGCGGGGAACGCCGTCGTCTGGACCTGGCCCTCGCCCTGCTCGGGCGTCCGGAGGTGCTGTTCCTGGACGAACCGACCACGGGCCTGGACGCGCAGTCCCGCCGCGACACCTGGGATCTGATCCGCGACCTCAAGGCCAACGGCACCACCGTTCTGCTCACCACCCACTACCTGGAGGAGGCGGAACACCTGGCCGACCGGCTGGCGATCATGCACCGGGGGCTCATCGCCACGACCGGCCGCGTCGCCGACGTCGTCGCCGAACGGCCCTCCCGCATCAGCTTCCACCTCCCCGACGACCGCTTCCTCGGCGACCTGCCGCCGCTCCAGCAGATGGGCGTCACCCGCCACGAGACCACCGGCCGGACCGTCCACCTGGAGACCCGCGACCTCCAGCACACGGCGACCTGGCTCCTCACCTGGGCCCACGAGGCCAACGTCGCCCTGCTCGCCCTGGACGCCCGCTCGGCCTCCCTGGAGGAGGCGTTCATGGACATCGCCAAGAACCTGGACACCGAGGAAACCTCATGACCTCCACCCTGACCACCGCCGCCCACGCCACCCCCGCACCCGCCACCACCACCACGGCCTCCCGCCTCCTCGCCCTCGGGCGCGCCGAACTCACCCTCCTCCTCCGCAGCAGGGCCGCACTGATCACCGCGCTCCTGGTGCCCGCCGTGACGGCCTTCTCGATGCGCGGCATGGTCAAGAGCCTGGATCTCGGCGGCACCGGTCTGTCGATCGCCACCATCCTGCTGCCGGGCTCACTGGGCCTGGCGCTGATCTTCTCGATCTACTCGAACCTGGTAGGCGTCTACGTGACGCGGCGCGAAAGCCTGGTGCTCAAGCGGTTGCGCACGGGCGAGGTCCGCGACTGGGAGATCTTCGTCGGCGGGGCGCTCCCCGCTCTGCTCCTCGCCCTGGTGCAGTCCGTGCTCCTCGTCATCGGCCTGACGGTGGTCCTGGACCCGCCCGCGCCGGCCGCGCCGCACCTGGCGGTGCTCGGGCTCGTGATCGGAGCGGCGCTGCTCGTCGCGGCCGGCGCTCTCACGGCCGCGGTCACCCGTACGGCGGAGAGCGCGCAACTGACGTTCCTGCCGTTCTGGCTGGTGAGCATGGTCGGCTCGGGAATGTTCGTGCCGCGTGAGGTGCTGCCGGGCATCGCGGGCGACATCAGCGCCTGGCTGCCCTTCTCACCCGTGATGGACCTGCTGCGCGGCGGCTGGACGGGCAGCCTCGACGTCGGGGACCAGGTCCGCCTCGTGCTCGCCGCTCTCGCCTGGACGGCCGTCGCCGTGGTCGGAGTGCGGCGCTGGTTCCGCTGGAGCCCGCGCCACTGACCGACACCCCCGACGCCCCCGACGCCCCCTGATGAGGAACGGAACGGTCACGGCCGTCACCGTTCCTCCTCTTCGTCGTCGTCCTCTTCGTCGTCGTCCTCTACGTCGTCGTCCTCTCCGTCGTCCTCCTCTTCGTCGGCTTCTTCGTCCTCATCCCCGTCCTCGTCTTCCGCTTCTTCGCCCTCGTCCTCTTCGGCCTCGTCGTCGTACTCCTCGTCGTCCGCGTCCTCCTCGGCCTCCTCTTCTTCCATGGCCTCCTCATGCGTGCGGACGACTTCGCCGTCGCGTATCTCGCCCCGCCAGCCTTCCGGTTCCTCCTCCGTGAGCGTCACGTAACGCTGGAAGTTCTTGAAGTCGAGCCGCAGGCGTCGTCCCTGCGCGCGCCACAGGTTGCCGGTCTTCTCGAAGAAGCCGGAGGGGTAGTACTCGACGACGAGGACGATGCGCGTCAGGTTCGGAGCCAGTTCGTGGAAGCTCACGGCCCCGTGTGTGGTGCCCTTGTCGCCCTCAGACGTCCATACGATGCGGTCGTCCGGCACCTGTTCCTGGATGGTTGCTTCGAAACTGCGGGTCGAGGGGCCGACCTTCGCCTTCCACTTGCTCGTCGTCTCGTCGTCCCTCGATACGCTGCTCACACCCTTGGTGAAGCTGCTGAAGTCCTCGTACTGGGTCCACTGGTCGTAGGCGACCCGCAGGGGAACGCCTACGTCGAGCACCTCGACGATGTTCGTCACCTTCGTGTCACCCGCCTTGCCCTCACTACGGCCTCCGCCGAGGGTTTCCTTCACCTTGTCGGCCACACCACTCGTCGCCGCCTTGGTCTTCTCCGCCAGAAAGGCCCGTACCGGCGATTCGCCCTGGAGTATGCGCGATCCGATCGCGGGCAGTTGGCCACCGTTCTCAGCGACGTCGTTGAGCTGTCCGGTCACGTCGGTGAGCTTCTGGCCGACCATTCCGGCCGCCCGGTCGAGTTGGGCCCCCACGTAGTGGACCACCTCGTCCCGGAGCCTGCTGACGGCGGTCTCCTCGTCCTGCTGCGGGGCGTCTTCGGTCTCGGTCTTCGTCATGGCGGGCTACCTCCGGCGCTGTGAACGGCTGGCCGTGCTCTTCGCGGTCTTGCCGGCCGACGACCTCGACCGGCTGCTCGCCTTCTTGGCGGGTGCGGTCTTCTTCGCTGCGGCCTTCTTGGCGGGCGCGGCCTTCTTCGCGGCTGTCTTCTTGGCCGGTGGCTTCTTCGCGGCGGCCTTCTTCGCGGCAGCCTTCTTCGCCGGAGTACGAGCGGTCTTCTTCGCCGGGGCCGCCTTCTTGGCTGCCGCCTTCTTGGCGGGCGCGGCCTTCTTGGCGGGGGCTGCCCTCTTGGCGGGAGCTGCCCTCTTCGCCGAAGCCGCCTTCTTCGCAGGTGCGCTCTTTCGAGCCCTGCTCGTCGCCCTTCTGTCTCTGGCGGGTTGCGCGGCTTCCTTGCGGGGCGTTCGACGATGACGCCGAGCGGGCGCGGGCTCCGGCTCCTCTTCTTCCTCTTCGCCCTCGTCTTCCTCCTCGCCCTCGTCTTCCTCTGCCTCTTCCGGTTCCTCTTCGTCCTCGGGCTCTTCTTCCTCTTCGTCCTCTTCCTCTTCGTCCTCTTCCTCTTCGTCCTCGGGCTCCTCGTCCTCGGGCTCCTCGTCCTCAGCTGCCGAGTCCTCGGCTTCGCCCTCCTCTTCCTCCTCTTCCTCCTCCTGGTCGCGGCTCTCCTCGTCCTCCTCCTCTTCCTCCTCGTCTTCCTCCTCGTCGTCATCTCCCTTGCCGCTGAGCCCCAGCGCACGTTCACCGATCACGTCGGCGAGCGAGCCGACACCGCGGTTGGCCACGGCGGTCACCGCACCGCGCGCCGCGTCGAGTCCTTCGGCGCGGATCTGCTCCTGCAACTGCGCCACCTGCGGGACTTCACCCAGTCGCTTGGCCGCCTCGATGGCGAGTTGTCGCGGTTCCAGGCCGAAGCTCTTCCCTGCCAGGAACATCGCGACGCTCAGCGCGAGACGGCCCTTCTTCGTCCGGCCCAACAGGTAGCCACCGGCGACCGCCGAGGCCAATGCGACTTTCGTCTTGTCATCCATAAGAACGCCACCTTGAAGGCTCGTCGATGGATCCGGCACGGCACCAACGACCGTCGTCCGGTCCGGTGTTCGGGGAAACTCTCCTCACGAGCACGCCATGACGCGGCGACCACCCGAGGTGAAAGCCTTTATGCGGATGCCTTCCGGCTGCCTTTCCGTCCGAGGCACCCGGCGGTACGGGACAGAGGCGTCCCGTACCCGCCCGGCCGGACAGGACTACTGGACCCGGGAGGGACTCTGCTTCTCGTCCTCGTCCTCGTCGTCGCTGTCGTCGCCCGGCACATGCACGTCCACGACAGCGATGTTGACCTCGACGACTTCGAGACCGGCCATGGACTCCACGGCCCCGCTCACATCGGACCGGATCTCACGGGCCACGTCCCTGATGGACGACCCGTACTCGACGACGATGGAGAGGTCGATGGCCGCCTGCTTCTCGCCGACCTCCACCCTTACTCCTCGTCGGGTGTCGCTCGAACCGGGAACCCGGTCCTTCACGGCTCCGAACGTACGGGACACGCCCCCGCCCATCCGGTACACGCCGGACACCTCACGCGCGGCTATGCCCGCGATCGCGGCGACGACGGAGTCGGCTATGGTCGTCTTGCCCTTCACCGAACCGCTGCCGGTCCCTGACGTGCCAGTCCTGTCGGATTCGTTGACTGTCATGAGGAATTCCTCTTCCGGGGAGATTTCCGCCCGCTCACTGTGTGGCGGAAGCGGAAGCGAATCGAGGTGTCGGCGCCCCAGGCGGAGCACTCTCTGCAACGCCTCACTTCCCACTGTCCGCGCCTTGTCCCGGTGACGCCATTCGAGTGGCGTCACGGCCTCTCAGCGCTCTCGTCGGTGCGTCGGGCGACGCCGTGGTTTGATCGGGGCCCGACCCTTGCGTGCGTGGTCGCCGCCAGTCCCCACCTCGGCCGCACGGACCTGTTTCCTGCCGCTCCTGCGGTTGTCGGCGGCTTCTCCATGCGCGGACTTGTCTCCGCGCACGGACTTGTCCCCATGCGCGGCGGACTTGCCTCTGCCATGTGCGTCACGGGGCCGTGCAGCCCGCTCAACGCTGTCGCCGGTCCCCGCGGCACCGGCGTCCTCGCCCGCGTCGGCCACCGCCTTCCCCGCGCCCTCACCCACGTCGTCGACCGTCTTCCGTGCCCCGTCGACCACGTCGTCAGCGCCCCCGGCGACATCTGCGACACCGCCGCCGGCCTTGTCAGCAGCCGAGCCCGCGCCGCGTCCCACGTCCTCGACAGCCGCACCGGCCCCCTCCGCGACGTTCTCCGCCGCCGCCCCGGCGCCCTGCCCCACGTCGTCCACCGCGGAACCGGCTCCCTCGCCGACGTCCTCCACCGCGCTCCCCGCACCTTCGCCGACGTCCTGGACCGCCGATCCGGCCCCACGCCCCACTTCTTCGACGGCGCCGCCGGCCCCTTCGCCGACCTCCTCCACCGCGGCTCCGGCACCCTCGCCCAACTCGCCGACCGCTCGGCCGGTACCGCTTCCGACCTCCTCGACGGCAGCGCCCACACCGCGGGTCAGCTGTTCCAGAATCTGTGGGTTGCGGTCGACGGTCTCCAGGACGCGGGCGAGGATGTTAGCCACGTTGTGCAGACGCACCTTGAGCTGCGCCTGGACGTCGACGCCCTTGATATCCAACTGGACACGGCCGAGTTGGACGTCGGCGCCGACGTTCAGCTTCAGCAGATCCAGCACTTCGGCCTGTAGCGAGACACGAGCGCGGAGATCTTCGACCTCCAGGCCGAGTTCGTCGAGATGGAGAGTGGGGACGTCGAGAAAGACATCTGACGGACCCTCATTGACGTCGTCGTCCTCCGGGACGACGAGTTCGTACGTGTCCGGATCCACGTACGTGTCCGCGTCCTCGTAGACGTCCGGGCCCTCGTCCTCGTTGTCTGCACTGTCGGCTACAGCCATACTTCGCGCACATCCTCCGTAGGCTCCCCGTGCCCCCACCTCAAGTGTCGACCGCACAGTCCGGGCCCGCAATCGCCCGTGGATCCGACCCATGGCCGGAGACCTCCCCGGCCATAAGTCGCCGGATCCACGCCGTACAACGCTTGGATCGTCCCACTCGGCGTTCGGTGCGGCGCAAAACGTCCGTCCCGTGAGAACCCGGGAAGTCCGCGATTGCTTTCGGAACCGAAGAGGGGACGGAAGGCCCTGGCGCATTGTCTCGCCCCGCGCCTTCACCTGCACGTCGGGCCAAGAGGAACGGCCACTCCGGGGCCGCCCAGAAGCTTCAACACTCTGTCAACTCCCTCTCAATATAAGGAAGTCGACCAAACCACCTGATCTACGCTGCCGAAGCGGCGCATCGAGCCCGCCCTGTTCCCTCTCACTCGACCGGGAGAACACATGACGTTCCGAGACATCGCCGCGTCCTTCGGCCTCGACGTATTGGACCTCGGCGACATCACCGTGACCGCCGTGCGCGACACGGCGGGAAAGAGCGGATCCACCTATTCGCTGTCCTCGTCCTCCTCGACGTCCTGCCGGGGTTGCAGCGGTTGCGGCGCGTGCAGCGTGCAGCCGCCCATCGAAACGGCCTGAGCCTCGGCATGAGGGCTTCCCCGGCGCGACGGCAGGGTCCAGCCCCGCCCCGGACCACGCCCGCACCCGCCCCTCGCCCTGGACGTCGAGGGGCCGGGGCCGGCGGCGGAGCGAGCAGGCCGCCCGGGCGGTTACGCCGGCGCCGGCCCGTCCCGGTACGCCTCCAGCAGCCGCAGCCACACCTCGCTGATGGTCGGGTACGCCGGGACCGCGTGCCACAGGCGGGCGATCGGGACCTCTCCGGCGACCGCGACCGTCGCCGAGTGCAGCAGTTCCCCGATCCCGGGTCCGACGAACGTGACGCCGAGCAGGACCTCGCGGTCCAGGTCCACCACCATGCGGGCCCGGCCCCGGTAGCCGTCGGCGTACAGGACGGAACCCGCGACGGAGCCGAGGTCGTAGTCCACGGCCCGGACGCGGTGTCCGGCCGCCTCCGCCTCGGCCAGCGTGAGGCCGACGGAGGCGGCTTCCGGGTCGGTGAAGACGACCTGCGGGACGGCCGCGCGGTCGGCGGTGGCGGCGTGCGCGCCCCAGCGGTCCGTCTCCAGCGGCGTCGTCCGCACGGCGCGGGCGGCGATGGCGGCGCCCGCGATACGGGCCTGGTACTTGCCCTGATGGGTCAGCAGGGCACGGTGGTTGACGTCGCCGACGGCGTAGAGCCAGGTCGAGCCCTCCACCCGGCAGCTGTCGTCGACGGTGAGCCAGGAGCCGGGCTTGAGGTCGACCGTCTCCAGGCCCAGGTCGTCGGTGCGCGGTGCGCGGCCGGTGGCGAACAGGATCTCGTCGACCTCGATCCGGTCGCCGTCGTCCAGCTCGACGGTCACCGGGCCGTCCGGTGCGGCGCGGTGCACGGCGGTGGCGGAGACGCCGGTACGGATCCGGGCTCCGGCCTCCGTCAGCGCCTCGGCCACCAGCTCGCCCGCGAAGGGCTCCATCTTCGGCAGCAGCCCGTCGCCGCGTACCAGCAGCGTCACCTCGGCGCCGAGGGCCTGCCAGACGGTCGCCATCTCGACGCCGACGACTCCGCCGCCGACGACCGCGAGCCGGCCGGGCACCTCCTTGGCGCTGGTGGCCTCGCGGCTGGTCCAGGGGCGGGCCTCGGCGACGCCGGGGAGGTCGGGGACGACCGCTCGGGTGCCGGTGCAGACGGCGACGGCGTGGCGGGCGGTGAGGCGGCGCACGGAGCCGTCCGCGGCGGTGACGGTCACGGTGCGGGGACCGGCGAGGCGGCCGGTGCCCCGGTGGATGTCGGCGCCGATGCCCTCCAGCCAGGCGACCTGGCCGTCATCCTTCCAGTGCGACGTCTCGTCGTTCCGGTGGGCGAGCACGGCGTCCACGTCCAGCGGTCCCTGGACGGCGGCGCTGAGCCCCGGGACGCGGCGGGCGTCGGCGCGGGCGACGACGGGGCGCAGCAGGGCCTTGCTCGGCATGCAGGCCCAGTACGAGCACTCGCCGCCGATCAGCTCGCTCTCGACCACCGCCGTGCTCAGCCCGGCGGCACGGGCCCGGTCGGCCACGTTCTCCCCCACCGGACCCGCGCCGACGACGACCACGTCGTACTCGGAAACCTCTGCTGCATCAGTCATGGAAACAGTGTCGTCGCGGGTGTGCCCTCCGGCCACATGGGCAGGCGGAATAGCGCCAGCGCAGTCACCGTTGTGCCGGACACGCCCGAACGGCACAAGGAAGAGGTAGCAGAGCATGAGCACCGTAGAGCTCACCAAGGAAAACTTCGACCAGGTCGTGACCGACAACGACTTTCTCCTGATCGACTTCTGGGCTTCCTGGTGCGGCCCGTGCCGTCAGTTCGCACCCGTGTACGACTCGGCCTCGGAGCGCCACCCGGACCTGGTCTTCGCCAAGGTCGACACCGAGGCGCAGCAGGAGCTCGCGGCGGCGTTCGACATCCAGTCGATCCCCACGCTGATGATCGTCCGGGACAACGTCGCGGTCTTCGCACAGCCAGGCGCGCTGCCCGAGGCGGCTCTGGAGGACGTCATCGGCCAGGCGCGCGAGCTGGACATGGACGAGGTCCGCAAGTCCGTCGAGGAGCAGAAGCAGGCGGCGGCCGGTCAGGGCGGAGCGGAGCAGGCGTAGCCGCCGCACCTGCGGCGCACGGTGGGCGAGGGGTCCTGCCGGTCGGGAAGGACACGGTTCCGGTCGGCAGGGCCCCTCCGCCGTGCCGGCCGCCGCGGCAAAGGAGCGCTGCCGGCCTGACGTGCGGGGGCCCGGACGCGCGGGTGTCAGGGGGCCGCGGGTGTCAGGGGGCCGCGGGTGTCAGGGGGCCGCGGGTCCAGCGCCGCCCGGGAGGCCGGGCTCGCGGAGGGTCGAGCCGTGGTCCGGGGGCTCCTCGGCGTCGGTCCCCGGCACCGGTTCCGCCGGTTCCGCCAGGTCCTCGGCCCCGTGTGCCGCGATGCGCACCGACATCCCGTAGTCCAGCTCTTCGCCGTCGATCAGCACGGCCTCGACGGTGTGGGTCGCCGGATCGATGTCCGCCGCAATGCCTCCGCCCTCGTACCGCGGATAGCCGGACTCGCCGGTGTCGCCGGTGGCGGCCACGACCGCGGACCGGACCGCACGCCCGGGGCCGCCGCCCGTCCTGCTGTGCTCGGGGACCAGAAGGAGCTCGTAGCTCTGCGGATGGCTCATGCCCCCGACGCTAGACATCCGCCGTGCGCCGCGCATGTCGTCGCGCCGGGGGCGGCGGGGGCGTGCGGTCAGCTGGATTCGCGGTGGACGGCGCTGGTACGCAGCAGATCGTGGTGCTCGGGTGCGCTGCCCGGGTGGTGGACGAGGCGGTCGATCGTCTCGGCGAGCGGCTGCGGAATGGCCAGTTCCATCCGTACGGTGCTCAGCCGGGGCCGCAGCAGCCGCCCGAGCAGCAGGTCGTCGGCGCCGACGAGCGCCGTGTCCCCGGGTATGTCGATTCCGGCGTCCTGGAGGGCCCGCATCAGCAGCATGGCGTAGGCGTCGTTGTACGCGAACACGGCGTCCAGCCGCAGGTCCCGCCAGCGCTCCGCCAGGCGGGTCGCGGACTGCTCCTCGTAGTGCAGCGGGAGCGGCCGGACGTGCGCGCCCGTGCGTTCCGCCGCCCGCCGGGCCCCCGCGAGGCGGGGCTCGCTGAAGGAGGCGAGGCCCGGTTCCTGCGGCATGACCACGCCGATGCGGCGCCGGCCGCGTGCCAGCAGGTGTTCCACGGCGCTGCCGCCGACCAGCCGCTGGTCCATGACCAGGCCGTGGGCCCCGGGGACCGGCTCGGGCCCCAGGGTGATCACCGCTCTGGCCCCCGAGCGGATGAGCACCTCCGTACCGTGCGGGCTGAGGGTGATACCGGGCGGGACGACGACGGCGACGGGCCGCAGTTCCGCCCAGGCCCTGGCCGACTCGTCGGCGGCGAGGCCGGCGTTGCCGTACTGGACGACGGTGTAGTCGAGGCCGCGGAGTCCGGCCTGCAGCTCCTGGAAGAAGTGGTGCAGCGGCTCTTCCGGCAGGCGGCCCGTGGGCAGTAGCACCACCCGGCTGTGCCCGGCGCGCAGGCTGCGTGCGGCGGCGTGCGGGACGTAGCCGAGTTGGAGGGCGGCCTCCCTGACCCGGCGCCGGGTGGGTTCGCTGATCCGGACGGTCGAGTTGTTGTTCAGTACGTACGACACGGTGGCCCGGGACACTCCGGCGAGGCGCGCGACATCGGCGCTGGTCGGAACGGAGACTTCGGCGGGCTGCTTGGGTAACTGGCTCATGGCGTGCGGCAGTCTTCCAGACCGGCCCGCCCGGCTACGGCCCGGTCCGCCGGTGCGCGGCCGGATCCGGCCGCGCCGCGCCCGGTCCGCCCTCCGCCGGGTCCGAGGCGGCGTACGCGTCCGTGGCACAGCCGAGCGGCGCGGGAGGGCGGGGCCGGGGGCGGACCGGTGCTCCCCCCGTGTGGTGCATTTGGCGCATGCTGGTCATGGGACGTGTGTGGCTGCTACGGGATTTCCGGTGTCGCGGGGCACTCTTGTGCGATCTCCGGGTACGGGTTTCGCTGGTAGGTACGCAACTGACAAGGAGGCGTCTCATGTCCGTGGAAGTTCCCGGCGGCTCCGGCACGCGCCCGGAATCCGCGCCCCTCGACGTGGGTGCGGCGGAGGATTTACTGCGCGGCATATGTTTCAAGACGGGACCGCCCCGGATCGTCGGGGTGGAACTCGAATGGCTCATCCAGGACCGGGAGCGTCCAGCGCTCCGGGTGGCCCAGGAGCGGCTGGACGGCGCTGTGGAGTCGCTGCGCGCCCTGCCGCTGAGTGCCGCCCTGACGTTCGAGCCGGGCGGGCAGCTGGAGCTCAGCTCGCAGCCGGCCGGTTCGCTCATGGAGTGCGTCGAGACGACGGCGGCGGATCTGGCCGCCGTGCGCTCGACGCTCGCCCGGTCCGGCCTCGCCCTCGTCGGACTCGGCGTCGATCCGTGGCAGGAGCCGCTGCGCAGGCTGCGCGAACCGCGGTACGAGGCGATGGAGGCGGCGCTCGACCGCTTCGGCCCGTCCGGCCGGGCCATGATGTGCACCTCCGCGTCGGTCCAGGTCTGCCTGGACGCGGGCGAGGAGGAGCCGGGGCCGCTCGGTTTCGCACGGCGCTGGCAACTGGCGCATCTGCTGGGCGCGGTGCTGGTCGCTTCGTTCGCCAACTCGCCGTTCCGGCAGGGCCGGCGGACCGGCTGGCGGTCCACGCGGCAGGCGCTGTGGGCCGATCTCGACCCGGGGCGGACGCTCGCGCCGGGCGGCGGGCGCGCCCCGCGCGACGCCTGGGCCGCCCATGTGCTGGACACGACCGTGATGTGCGTCCGGCGTGACGAGGGGCCGTGGGAGGTGCCGGAGGGGCTCACCTTCCGGGAGTGGATCCGTGGCGGTGCGCCCAGGCCGCCGGTCCGGGCCGATCTCGATTACCACATCACCACGCTGTTCCCGCCGGTCAGGCCGCGCGGGCATCTCGAACTGCGCATGATCGACGCACAGAGCGGCGCGGACGGTTGGCTGGTGCCGCTCGCCGTGGCCACGGCCCTGTTCGACGACCCGGAGGCCGCCGAGACCGTGTACCGCACCGTGAAACCGCTGGCCGAGTCGGCGGGCTCCGCACCGCCGCCGCGCAACGCCCTCTGGACGACGGCGGCCCGCGACGGGCTGTCCGACCCGGAGCTGCGGGCCGCCGCCACCGTCTGCTTCGACACCGCCTCGGCGGCGCTGGAGCGGATGGGCGCGAGCGAGGCCGTACGGTCCGCCGTGGCGGACTTCGCCGACCGGTACGTGGCACGGGGCCGATGTCCGGCGGACGACCTGCCCGAACCGGGCGATCTCACCGATCCGAGCCTGCTGACCGGCCCGGTGGCCGGGGCGGCGCCGGACGGCTCCGCGGACGGCCCGGGGACGGGGCCGACGACTCCGCCGCATTCCGGAAGGGTGACCTCAGCATGACCGACCACCGTGCTCCCTCCGACTCCGCCGCCGTGCCGACGGCCTTCGCCGCCGACGGCTTCCCGGCCGCGCCGGGCGTCGAGGACCACGAGGCGCTGCGCAGCCGGGCGCTCGACGCGCTCCAGGCGGCCCGCGCCCGCACCGCACTGCTCACCGACAGCGTCGACGACGGTGAACTGACAGCCCAGCACTCCCCGTTGATGTCTCCGCTCGTCTGGGACCTGGCCCACATCGGCAACCAGGAGGAGCAGTGGCTGCTGCGCGCCGTCGGCGGCCGGGACGCGATGCGGCCGGAGATCGACGGCCTGTACGACGCGTTCGAGCACCCGCGCGCCGCCCGTCCCTCGCTTCCGCTGCTCGCGCCCGCCGAGGCGCGGGCCTACGCCTCGGAGGTACGGGGCAGGGCGCTCGACCTGCTGGAGGGCGCTCCGCTGCACGGCGGTGGACGTCCGCTGGAGCGGGCCGGGTTCGCCTTCGGGATGATCGCGCAGCACGAACAGCAGCACGACGAGACCATGTTGATCACGCATCAGCTGCGGTCGGGGCCGGCGGTGCTCACCGCGCCCGCCCCGCCGGCGCCCGCGGACGCCGGTGCGCTGCCCGCCGACGTCCTCGTCCCCGGCGGCCCCTTCATGATGGGGACGTCCGCCGAACCCTGGGCCCTGGACAACGAACGGCCCGCGCACCGGCGTGAGGTGGCGGCGTTCCGGCTGGACACCGCGCCCGTCACCTGCGGCGCGTACCAGCGGTTCATCGAGGACGGCGGGTACGCGGACGAGCGCTGGTGGGCGCCCGAGGGCTGGGCCATGGTCCGCGAACACGATCTGTCCGCACCGCTGTTCTGGCGCCGCGACGCCGGGCAGTGGCTGCGCCGCCGTTTCGGCGTCACGGAGCCCGTGCCCGTGGACGAGCCGGTGCTGCACGTCTCCTGGTACGAGGCGGACGCGTACGCGCGCTGGGCGGGTCGGCGGCTGCCCACCGAGAGCGAGTGGGAGAAGGCCGCGCGGCACGATCCCGTCTCCGGGCGGTCGCTGCGCTATCCGTGGGGCGACGAGGATCCGACGCCGGAGCGGGCCAATCTCGGGCAGCGGCACCTGCGCCCGGCGCGGGCCGGAGCGTATGAGGCGGGCCGCGCGCCGTGCGGGGCCGGGCAGTTGATCGGCGACGTGTGGGAGTGGACGTCGAGCGACTTCCTGCCCTACCCCGGCTTCGTGGCGTTCCCGTACCGGGAGTACTCGGAGGTGTTCTTCGGTCCGGGGCACAAGGTGCTGCGCGGCGGCTCGTTCGCGGTGGACCAGGTCGCCTGCCGGGGCACGTTCCGCAACTGGGACCTCCCGGTGCGGCGGCAGATCTTCTCCGGCTTCCGGACCGCGAGGGACGCCTGATGTGCCGTCATATTGCCTACGTGGGCGAACAGGTGGCGATCGGGGAGATAGTGAGCGCGCCGCCGCACGGGCTGGTGCGCCAGTCCTGGGAGCCTCGGCGGCAACGCCACGGCACGGTCAACGCCGACGGCTTCGGCGTCGGCTGGTACGCGGACGGCGACCCGGTTCCGGGACGGTACCGGCGACGGGGTCCCGTCTGGGGCGACGAGACGTTCGCCGATCTCGCCCGTGTGGTGCGCAGCTCCGCGCTGCTGGCCGCCGTGCGGGACGCCACCGAGGCGGGCGCGGACGGGGAGGCCGCGGCAGCCCCGTTCGCCGCCGGACGGCTGCTGTTCAGCCACAACGGGGCCGTGGCGGGCTGGCCCGCGTCGCTCGCGCCACTGGCCGCCGCCCTGCCCGCCGAGGAGTTGCTGTCCCTCGCCGCCCGCAGCGACTCCGCGCTGATCTGGGCGCTGGTACGCCGCCGTATCGCCGAGGGGGACGACGTGCCGACGGCCGTCGCCTCGACGGTGCGGGACGTCGCCGCGGCGGCGCCGGGCTCCCGGCTGAACCTGCTGCTCACCGACGGGGCCGCTATTGTGGCCACCGCCTGGGGCGACTCCCTCTGGTACCTCACGACTCCGGGCCGCTGCACCACCGTGGCCTCGGAGCCGTACGACGACGATCCGCGCTGGCGCGAGGTCCCCGACCGCACCCTGCTGGTCGCGACCTCCGCAGATGTCTTCCCTACCCCGCTCAAGGAGCCCGCCGCGTGAGCCCATTCCTGCTGACCCGCACCCTGCCGCTGGACGCGACGGACGCGGCGCTGCGCACCGACGTCCTCAGCGGTCTGACCCGCAGCCCCAAGACGCTTCCGCCGAAGTGGTTCTACGACGCGCGCGGGAGCGAGCTGTTCGAGGAGATCACCCGGGTCCCCGAGTACTACCCGACCCGGGCCGAGCGGGAGATCCTGGAGGCGCGCGCCGAGGAGATCGCCGCCGCGTCGGGCGCCCGGACCGTCATCGAGCTGGGCTCCGGTTCGTCGGAGAAGACCCGTCATCTGCTGGACGCCCTGCCCGGGTTGCACAGTTACGTGCCGGTGGACGTGAGCGAGAGCGCGCTGACCGGGGCGGCCGAGGCGCTGCTGGCCGAGCGCCCCGAGCTCTCCGTGCACGCCCTGATCGCCGACTTCACCGGCGGGCTGGCACTGCCCGGCACTCCGGGGCCGCGCCTGGTGGCCTTCCTCGGCGGAACGATCGGCAACCTGCTGCCCGAGGAGCGGGCCGCCTTCCTCCAGTCGGTGCGCTCCCTGCTCACGCCTGGCGACACGCTGCTGCTCGGCACCGATCTGGTGAAGGACGAGGAGACGCTGGTCGCGGCGTACGACGACGCGACCGGGGTGACCGCGGAGTTCAACAAGAACGTGCTGAACGTCGTCAACCGCGAGCTGGCGGCCGACTTCCCCCTCGACGCCTTCGACCACGTCGCCGTGTGGGACCCGGAGAACCGGTGGATCGAGATGCGGCTTCGTGCCCGGCGGGCGCTCAGCGTGAAGATCCGGGAGCTGGATCTGGCGGTGCTGTTCGAGGCCGGTGAGGAACTGCGTACGGAGGTCTCGGCGAAGTTCCGCAAGGAGGACGTGCGCGACGAACTGGCCGCCGCCGGGCTGCGGCTGGCTCAGTGGTGGACGGACTCGGCGGGGCGGTTCGCCCTGTCGCTGGCCACGGCGGTCTGACCCCGGCCGCCCGCGCCGCACCGCCCGGCCGCTCCGGTGGCTCCCGGGTGGTGCGGCGGTTCCGGGGCGGTGCGGCGGTTCCGGGGCGGTGCGGCGGCCTCAGCCGCCGGTGAGCAGCACCGTGATCCGCTCCGAGGCCGCCCTCGCCTCCCGGGCCGGGTCGCCGCCCTGGAGGACCGCCGTCATGTACGGCTTGATCGGGTTCTCCGCCTCGACCCGGGCCCACTGCGGCGAGTTGGGGGTGGCACGGCCGCGGGTGGCGCCCGCCGCCTGCGCGGCGGCGCCCTCCTCGCCCCCGATGACGCGGGCGAGGGCGGGCTTGTTGGGGACGTAGCTCATCGTGGTGGCGAGCTCCTTCTGCCACGTCTCGCCGGCCAGTGCCTTGACGACGTCGATGCCGGCGCTGCGCTGGTCGGCGTTCTTCGGCACGATGAGGTCGGAGCCGCCGGTGAAGACCGAGCCCGGCTCCTTGGAGGTTTTCCCGGGAATGGGGAAGTAGCCCAGCTTGCCCTTGAGTTCGGGGTTCTTCTGCTCGATGAGGGCGGCGGCTCCGGGTACGGAGATGATCTGGGCGACGTCTCCGCGGGCGAACACGTCGGTCTGCGGAGGCTGCTCCTCGTCCGCGTCCTGGGGGCCGTCGCCGAGCGCCTGGAGTTCCTTGTAGAAGTCCATGCCCGCGAGCGCCTGGGGGCTGTCCAGCGCTCCCCGCCACTCGCCGCCGCTTCCCTCGGCGAGCTCCCCGCCTTCGTCCCAGATGAATCCGGCGAGTACGTACCAGTTCTGACCGGCGAGGTAAATGCCTTGGTTGCCCTGCGTGTTGAGCTTCTCGCCGGCGGCTGTCCACTCGGCTCGCGTCTTCGGCACGGAGTCGATGCCGGCCTGCTCGAAGAGGTCCTTGTTGTAGATCACCACACGGTTGGCCGCGTACCACGGGATGCCGAACTGGACTCCGTTGATGCTGCCGGGCTGCGCCAGGCCGGGCAGCCAGTCCTCGCTGCCGAGGTCCCGCATCGATTCGAGCGTGAGGTCGCGCAGACCTCCGCTCTCCGCGTACTGCGCGACCTGCGTGTTGCCGACCTCGATGACGTCCGGTGCGTCGTCGCCCTCCAGCGCCGCGATCACCTTGGGTCCGATGCCGCTCCACTCCTGGATCTCGAAGTCCAGCTCGATCGAGGGGTTGTCCTTCTCGTACGAGGCGGTGAACCTCTCCAGGAAGCCGGGCGAGACGCTGTCCTTCATCAGCCAGACGGTGACCGTGCGGTCGCCGCCGCCCGAGTCCGAGAAGTAGCCGCATCCGCCGAGCGCGACGGACGAGACGAGCGCGACGGCTCCGGCGAGTACGCGGTTCTTCACTTGGTCACCTTCTGCGGAACAGCACGACGAGATCAAAACCCGGTGTGGGGGATTGCGGGCGGTGCTCGCACGGGCGTTTGGCCGAATTTTGGTATGGACCATTGCGTAGGTCAAGGCGCGGGCTCCTCCTCATTCGCCCGACTCGCCCCCTCGCGCCGCACTGCGGATTGAGGCAACCTGACCACAGGAGAGGAGACATAAGATGTCCAATCACACCTATCGGGTCACCGAGATCGTAGGAACCTCCGAAGAAGGAGTGGACGCCGCGATCCGCAACGGCGTGGCAAGAGCGGCGGAAACGTTGCACAATCTCGACTGGTTCGAGATCGTGCAGGTGCGCGGCCACATCGAAGACGGCCGAATCGCGCACTTCCAGGTCGGGATGAAAGTGGGCTTCCGGCTCGACGGGAACGACTGACGCGCCGCGCGTCGGACATCACCGGAGGATCGGGGCTTCCGCCGGGGCCTCCTCGCTCAGAGGCGGGCCTCCTCGCCCGGCGGCGGCCGGATGCGCTCCCGCCGTCAGGTGCGCCCTTCGCGCTCCTGCGCGTCCTTGAGCGCCGCCGACGTGTCGGCCCAGCGGGCCCGTACCACCGCGAACCCCGCCGCTTCCGCGTCGTCGCAGACCAGCTCGTCGTCGTCGACGAGCATCCGCACCTCCTGCGACCGCCCCATCCGGCGCAACACGTCCAGCTTCATCCGCCGCGCCGGCCTGCGGTCGTCGTCGCGGCGCATCAACAGCTCGCCCGCGGGAAGCCCCTGCCGGCTCAGCCAGTCGACGGTGTCCCGACGGCAGCGCTCGGGCCGCCCGGTCAGGTACACGATCCGGCACGCCTCGGCGCTGTCGAGCACCATGCGCACACCCTCCGCCAGCGGCGGATCGTCCACGGCGGCG
This sequence comes from Streptomyces sp. ADI96-02, assembly GCF_003846185.1. Taxonomy (GTDB): domain Bacteria; phylum Actinomycetota; class Actinomycetes; order Streptomycetales; family Streptomycetaceae; genus Streptomyces. Next base: position 6,326,184 of record NZ_ML123034.1, on the reverse strand, counting down.
GCGAAGAAACCCCGCCAGTCGCGCTTCGCGCCCTCCAGGAAGTGCTGACGGTGGGCGGTGTCGGCGAGCGTGCCGTCCAGGTCGAATACGGCCGACGGCCGTGCGTCCTTGTCCACTCCCCCAGCTTAGGGCTGTCCCGCGATCCGGAAGCCCGGCCGCCGTCCGCGCGGACCGGGATCCCCGCATACCCGCCCGCGGGAATTGCGCCGGGCCGCGGGCGTTGAAGGGGAGGTGAGCTCTGTGATCGCCGCGACCCGGTTCTCGTTCCTCGACCGTTCCCGTACCCGCGAGGGACAGGACGGTCCCCAGGCGCTGCGCGACACCGTGCGGCTGGCCCAGGAGGTCGAAGCCCTCGGATACCACCGCTTCTGGGTCTCCGAGCACCACAGCGTGCCGGGGGTCGCCGGATCGGCGCCGACCGTCCTGGCCGCCGCCGTGGCGGGCGCGACCTCCACCATCCGGGTGGGCACCGGCGGGGTGATGCTGCCCAATCACCAGCCGCTCGTCGTCGCCGAGCAGTTCGGGGTGCTCGCCTCCCTCTTCCCCGGCCGGGTCGACATGGGCCTCGGCCGCTCGGTGGGATTCACCGACGGCATCCGCAGGGCCCTGGGCCACGACAAGCGGGACGCCGAGGACTTCCCCGGACGGCTCGCCGAGCTGCTGGGCTGGATCGACGGCACACAGCAGACGTATCCGCAGGTGCACGCCCGCCCGGCGGAGGGCCTGCGCATACCCGCCTACGTCCTCGCGATCGGCGACGGCGCGGCGGTCGCGGCGGCGGCCGGGCTCCCGCTCGTCATCGGCGACCTGCGCGGCCGGGACAAGGTGCTGCGCGCCATCGAGGTCTACCGCAGGGACTTCCGCCCCTCGGCACGCGCCGAGCGGCCCGAGGTGATCGTCTCGGGCACCGTCGCCGTCGCCGGGACGCGGCAGGAGGCGCGCCGGCTGCTGGTTCCCGAGGCGTGGGCCATGGCGTACTCGCGTACACACGGCGTCTTCCCTCCGCTGGCCCCGGCCGAGCGCGTCGAGTCGCTCACGATGACGGCCCGGGAGCGGGAGTTGTACGAGCAGGGGCTGACCGGGCACATCCGGGGCACGGAGGAGCAGGTGGCCGGGCAACTGGAGACGGCGCTGAAGGAGACCGGGGCGGACGAGGTGCTGGTCACGACCAGCACGTACGACCGCGCGGGCCTGCTGGACTCGCTGCGGCGGCTCGCCCGCCTCGCACACCTCCCGCCGGCGCGGTAGAAGCCCGCCCACCGGTGCGGTGGAAGCCCGCCGACTCCGCGCCCGCCTGCGCAGACGCCTAGAATCGGACTGTTCGTCCCTTCCGACCCCCGCCCGTACGGAGCCGAGCACCATGCACTCCCCCCACGATCCGTACGTCCGGGTGCGCGGCGCGCGTGAGCACAACCTCCGGGACGTGCACGTCGACATTCCGCGCGACACCCTCACCGTCTTCACCGGCGTCTCCGGCTCGGGGAAGTCCTCGCTGGCGTTCGGCACGATCTACGCCGAGGCGCAGCGGCGCTACTTCGAGTCGGTCGCCCCGTACGCGCGCCGGCTCATCCACCAGGTCGGGGCGCCGGCCGTCGGGGAGATCACCGGGCTGCCGCCCGCGGTGTCGCTGGAGCAGCGGCGGTCGGCGCCGGGCGAGCGGTCGTCGGTGGGCACGGTGACCACCCTCTCCAACTCGCTGCGGATGCTGTTCTCCCGGGCGGGCCGGTATCCGGCGGGCGCGGAGCGGCTGGACTCCGACGCGTTCTCGCCGAACACGGCGGCCGGAGCCTGCCCCGAGTGCCACGGCCTGGGGCGGATCCACCGGACGGACGAGGCACTGCTCGTCCCGGACCCGTCACTGTCGATCCGCGAGGGGGCGATCGCGGCGTGGCCCGGCGCGTGGCAGGGCAAGAACCTGCGCGACGTGCTGGACGCGCTGGGCCACGACGTCGACCGGCCATGGCGCGAGCTGGACCCGAAGGACCGGGAGTGGATCCTGTTCACCGACGAGCAGCCGGTGGTGACGGTGCATCCGGTGCGGGACGCGGGCCGGATCCAACGCCCGTACCAAGGTACGTACATGAGTGCGCGGCGCTACGTGATGCACACCTTCGCCGACAGCAGGAGCCGCACCCTGCGGGCCAAGGCCGAGCGCTTCCTCCGCGGCGAGCCGTGCCCGGTCTGCGGCGGCAGCCGGTTGCGGCCGGAGGCGATGGCCGTCACCTTCGCCGGGCGGAGCATCGCGGAGCTGGCCGGGTTGCCGCTGTCCGCGCTGGCCGAGGTGCTGGCCGGGGCGGTGAGCGGCGGGAGCCCGGACGATCGGGGTGCGTCCGACGATCAGGGTGCGGCCGACGATCCGGGTGCGGCCGGTGGGAGCGCGGCCGGCGGTGCGCGGACGGCCCAGGTGCTGACGGGCGATCTGCTGGCCCGCATCGCCACGGTGACGGAACTGGGGCTCGGCTATCTGAGCCTGGACCGGACGGCTCCGACGCTCTCCGCCGGGGAGTTGCAGCGGCTGCGGCTCGCCACCCAGCTGCGGTCGGGGCTCTTCGGCGTCGTCTACGTGCTGGACGAGCCGTCCGCCGGGCTGCATCCGGCGGACACCGAGTCCCTGCTCTCCGTGCTCGGGAGGCTGAAGGAGGCCGGGAACTCGGTCTTCGTGGTGGAGCACGAGATGGACGTGGTGCGGCGGGCGGACTGGCTGGTGGACGTGGGCCCGCTGGCCGGCGAGCACGGCGGGCGGGTGCTGCACAGCGGGCCGCCCGCGGGACTGGCGAAGGTGACGGAGTCCGCGACGCGCCGGTTCCTGTTCGCCGAGGATCCGCAGCCCCCGCGCGAGCCGCGCACGCCGACGGGGTGGCTGCGGCTGGCCGGTGTGGAGCGGCACAACGTGCGCGGCGTCGACGCGGCCTTCCCGCTCGGCGTGTTCACGGCGGTGACCGGGGTCTCGGGGTCGGGGAAGTCGACCCTGGTCGGACAGGTGCTCGCGGGCGTCCTGGCGGACCGGCGAACCGACGGGGACGGCGCGGCGGGCGACCGGTTCTGCGCCTCGGCCACCGGGCTCGACGCGGTGGACCGGCTCGTGCAGGTCGACCAGAAGCCGATCGGCCGGACGCCCCGCTCCAACCTGGCCACGTACACCGGGCTGTTCGACGTCGTACGGAAGCTGTTCGCGCAGACGGACACCGCGCGCGAGCGGGGCTACACCGCCGGGCGGTTCTCGTTCAACGTGGCGGGCGGCCGGTGCGAGACGTGCCAGGGCGAGGGGTTCGTCTCGGTGGAGCTGCTGTTCCTGCCCAGCACGTACGCGCCCTGTCCCGACTGCCGCGGCGCGCGCTACAACCCGCCGACGCTGGAGGTCGCGCTGCGCGGGCTCACCGTCGCCCAGGTGCTGGACCTGACGGTGGAGTCGGCGGCGGACTTCTTCGCCGGCACGCCCGCCGCCGCCCGCGCCCTGCGCACCCTGCTGGAGGTGGGCCTCGGCTACCTGCGGCTGGGTCAGCCCGCCACGGAGCTGTCCGGCGGCGAGGCGCAGCGCATCAAGCTGGCGGCCGAGCTCCAGCGCACCCGCCGCGGGCACACCGTCTACCTGCTGGACGAGCCGACGACGGGGCTGCATCCGGCCGATGTGGAGGTGCTGATGCGGCAGTTGCACGGGCTGGTCGACGCGGGGAACACCGTGGTGGTCGTGGAGCACGACATGGCCGTCGTGGCGGGCGCGGACCACGTCCTCGACCTGGGTCCGGGCGGAGGTGCGGAGGGCGGCCGGATCGTGGCGGCGGGCTCTGCGGCGGAGGTCGCCGCCGCGGCGGGCAGCCGTACGGCCCCGTATCTGGCGAAGGCGCTGCGGCGGGGCTGAGCGAGGACGGCCGGGCCCCGGGGCGGTCGGCCCCGGGGCCCGGCGCCCGGTCGTGGCCCCGGGCCCGGCGCCCGGTCGTGGCCCCGGATCAGCGGCGGACCTTGCGGACGGCCCGCAGCCACTCCTTGTTCATGGCCGCGATCGAGGGCAGCGGAATGCCCTTGGGGCAGGCGGTGGCGCACTCGCCGGTCAGGGTGCAGCCGCCGAAGCCCTCCTCGTCCATCCGCGCCACCATGTCGAGCACCCGCGTCTCGCGTTCGGGGGCGCCCTGCGGCAGCACGTTGAGGTGGTTGACCTTCGCCGAGGTGAAGAGCATCGCCGAGCCGTTGGGGCAGGCCGCGACGCAGGCTCCGCAGCCGATGCACTCGGCGTGCTCGAAGGCGGAGTCGGCGTCCGGCTTCGGCACCGGGGTGGCGTGGGCGTCGGGGGCGGTGCCGGTGGCCGCGGAGATGTAACCGCCGGACTGGATGATCCGGTCGAAGGAGGACCGGTCCACGACCAGGTCCTTGACGACCGGGAAGGCGGCTGCCCGCCAGGGCTCGATGTCGATCGTGTCGCCGTCGGCGAAGGATCGCATGTGGAGCTGGCAGGTGGTGGTGCGTTCGGGGCCGTGGGCGTCGCCGTTGATGACGAGGCTGCACGCGCCGCAGATGCCCTCGCGGCAGTCGTGGTCGAAGGCGACGGGTTCGTCGCCGGCGAGGATGAGTTCCTCGTTGAGGGTGTCGAGCATTTCCAGGAACGACATGTCGGCGGAGATGCCGTCGACTTCGTAGGTGGCCATCGCGCCGGGCGACTCGGCGTCGCGCTGGCGCCAGACGCGCAGGGTGAGCTTCATGCGTAGCTCCGCTGGGTGGGGTGGACGTACTCGAAGACGAGGTCTTCCTTGTGCAGGACGGGGGCGTCGCCGGTGGCGGTGAACTCCCAGGCGGCGGCGTAGGAGAAGTCGTCGTCGCGCCGCCGGGCCTCGCCGTCGGGGGTCTGGGACTCCTCGCGGAAGTGGCCCCCGCACGATTCGGCGCGGTGCAGGGCGTCCAGGCACATCAGCTCGGCGAGCTCCAGGTAGTCGACGACGCGGTTGGCCTTCTCCAGCGACTGGTTGAACTGCTCTCCGGTGCCCGGCACCTTGACGCGCCGCCAGAACTCCTCGCGGATCTTCGGGATCCGGGCCAGCGCCGTGCGCAGGCCTTCCTCCGTGCGGGCCATCCCGCAGTACTCCCACATGAGTTCACCGATCTCGCGGTGGAAGGAGTCGGGGGTGCGGTCGCCGTCGATGGACAGCAGCAGGTTGAGGCGGTCCTCGGTCTCCGCGACGGCCTCGGCGACGGCGGGGTGTCCGGCGTCGACGTCCTCGGTGCGCGGGGTGCGGGCGAGGTAGTCGTTGACCGTGGCGGGCAGGACGAAGTAGCCGTCGGCGAGGCCCTGCATCAGAGCGGAGGCGCCGAGCCGGTTGGCCCCGTGGTCGGAGAAGTTGGCCTCGCCGATCGCGAAGAGGCCGGGCACGGTGGTCTGGAGGTCGTAGTCGACCCAGAGCCCGCCCATCGTGTAGTGCACGGCCGGGTAGATCCGCATCGGGACGGTGTAGGGATCCTCGTCGGTGATCCGCTGGTACATGTCGAAGAGGTTGCCGTACTTCGCCTCGACGGCCTTGCGGCCCATCCGCCCGACGGCCTCGGCGAAGTCCAGGTAGACGCCCTGGCCGCCGGGTCCGACGCCGCGTCCTTCGTCGCAGACGTTCTTGGCGGCGCGGGAGGCGATGTCGCGGGGCACCAGGTTGCCGAAGGCCGGGTAGACGCGCTCCAGGTAGTAGTCGCGCTCGTCCTCGGGGATCCGGTCGGCGGGGCGGTCGTCGCCCTTGGCCTTCGGGACCCAGATGCGGCCGTCGTTGCGCAGCGACTCGCTCATCAGGGTGAGCTTGGACTGGTGCTCGCCGGTGCGCGGGATGCAGGTGGGGTGGATCTGGGTGAAGCAGGGGTTGGCGAAGTACGCGCCGCGCCGGTGCGCCCGCCAGACGGCGGTGGCGTTGGAGTTCATGGCGTTCGTCGACAGGTAGAAGACGTTGCCGTACCCGCCGGTCGCCAGGACGACCGCGTCGGCGAGGTACGTCTCGATCCTCCCGGTGACGAGGTCGCGGGCGACGATGCCGCGCGCCCTGCCGTCCACCACGATCAGGTCCAGCATCTCGGTGCGGGCGTGGAGTTCGACGTTGCCCGCGGCGATCTGCCGGGACAGCGCCTGGTACGCGCCGAGGAGGAGCTGCTGTCCGGTCTGGCCGCGCGCGTAGAAGGTGCGCGAGACCTGGACGCCGCCGAACGAGCGGTTGTCGAGGAGGCCGCCGTACTCCCGGGCGAAGGGGACGCCCTGGGCGACGCACTGGTCGATGATCTCGACGGAGATCTGGGCGAGCCGGTGGACGTTGGACTCCCGGGCGCGGAAGTCGCCGCCCTTGACGGTGTCGTAGAACAGCCGGTGGACGGAGTCGCCGTCGTTGCGGTAGTTCTTCGCGGCGTTGATCCCGCCCTGCGCGGCGACCGAGTGGGCCCGGCGCGGTGAGTCCTGGAAGCAGAACTGGACGACGCGGTAACCCTGTTCGGCGAGCGTGGCGCCGGCCGAGCCGCCCGCGAGGCCGGTGCCGACGACGATCACGGTGTGCTTGCGGCGGTTGGCCGGGTTGACGAGTCCGGCCTCGAAGCGGCGGGTGTCCCAGCGTTCGGCCACCGGGCCCCCGGGGGCCTTGCCGTCGACGAGCGGGACACCTGTCGGGTACTGGGTGTAGTTGCTCATGTCAGCGCACCAATCCGGTCATGACGGCGACGGGCACGGAGACGAAACCGGCCGTCAGGACGAGGGCGAGGAGGCCGGCGAGCGTCTTCAGGACGCGCTCGCGGGTCGCGTTGCCGACTCCGAGGGTCTGCGCCGCGCTCCAGAAGCCGTGCCGGACGTGCAGGCCCAAGGCGAGCACGGCGGTGATGTAGATGACGTTGCCGTACCAGGTCGAGAAGGTGTCGACGACGTTCTGGTAAGGGTGTCCGGGCCGGAATCCGGTGTGCACGGTGCCGGTGGTCAGGTCGAGGATGTGCCAGACGAGGAAGAGCGCGAGGATGACGCCGCCCCAGCGCATGGTCCGGGTGGCGTAACTGGCGCGGGCCCTGCGGTGCACGTAGCCGGCCGGGCGAGCCCTGATGTCGCGGCGGCTGAGCTGGTATGCCGAGACGCCGTGCAGCACGACGGCGGCGACGAGCGCCACGCGGACGATCCACAGCGCCCACTCCTCGTGCAGGACGGGAGCGCCCATGGTGCGCAGCCAGTGCGCGTAACCGTCGAACTCGCCGGGTCCGAAGAAGATCTTCAGGTTGCCCGCCATGTGGGCGACGAGGTAGCCGAGCATGATCAGGCCGGTCACGGCCATGATCGCCTTCTTGCCGACGGTCGAGTCCCAGAGCGTACGCGTCATCGACGGCCGTCGGTCCGTACGCGTTGCCAGTGCCATGGACAAGACGGTAGGGCTCGGGAGGCGATCGGTCCAAGACATGGTCCGGCTCATCTCCATAGGCTCTGCCTATGGAGCGAGGCTATCGTCGTGCCATGCACTTCCAGCAGCTCGCCTACTTCGTCGCGGTGGCCGAGGCCCGGCACTTCACCCGGGCCGCCGAGGCCGTCCACGTCTCGCAGCCCTCGCTCTCCCAGCAGATCCGGGCGCTGGAGGCGGAGCTGGGCGCGGAGCTGTTCAGCCGGGCGCGGGGCAACATCGCGCTGACCGACGCGGGCGAGGCGCTGCTGCCGCTGGCCCGGCGGATCCTCGCCGACGCGGACACCGCCCGGCACGAGGTGCAGGAGCTGGTGCGGCTGCGGCGCGGGCGGGTCAGGCTCGGGGCGACGCCGAGCCTGTGCACGGGCCTGCTGCCCGACGTGCTGCGCGCCTTCCACGACCGGCATCCGCAGATCCGGCTGCTGCTGGAGGAGGGCGGCTCCCACGACCTGGTGCGCCAGCTGGCCCGCGGGGCGCTCGACCTGGCCCTGGTGGTGCTCCCGCTGCCCGCCGCCTCTCCGGCGCTGACCACCGTGGAGCTTCTGCGCGAGGACCTGGTGGTGGTCTCCTCTCCGGCGGGGCCCGCGCCGGGGCGGGGCGGCCGGGTGCGGATCGCGGATCTGCGCGGAGCGCCGATGGTGATGTTCCGGCACGGCTACAACCTCCGCGAGCTGACCCTGGCCGCCTGCCGGGCCGAGGGTTTCGAGCCCTCGTTCACGGTGGAGGGCGGCGAGATGGACGCGGTCCTCGGCTTCGTACGGGCGGGGCTCGGGATCGCGGTGGTGCCGAGCATGGCCGCGAACCGGGCGGGCCAGGACCTGCGCCGGACGCCGCTGGCCGGGTCGGGGCTGCGGCGCACGATCGCCCTCGCGCACCGCAGCGACGTGGCCCCGCCCCGGGCCGCCCGCGAGCTCCAGCGGATGCTGCTGGAGAGCGGCCCGGACGGGGGGCCGCCGCGGGCCGGCGGCCGGTAGCGTTCAGACCGCGTCGGCCATCAGCAGGGAGTGGATGCGGTCGGGGGCGCCGGGGCGTGCGTAGTACCAGCCCTGCGCGGTGTCGCAGCCGAGCCTGCGCAGTTGCTCCGCCTGGGCCCCGGTCTCCACGCCCTCGACGGTCACGGCCAGCTCCAGGCTGTGGGCCAGGGACACGATCCCCTCGACGATCTTCAGGTCGACCGGGTCGGCCGGGTGCCGCTGCATGCCCCGGGTGAAGGAGCGGTCCAGCTTGAGCACGCTGACCGGCAGCCGGCGCAGGTTCGCCAGGTTCGAGTAGCCCGTGCCGAAGTCGTCGAGCGCGATGTCGACGCCCATCTCGGCGAGCTGCCGCAGCGGCTTGAGGAGGTCGTCGTCGGCGCCGATCAGAGCGGACTCGGTGACCTCCAGGCAGAGCGCGCCCGGTTCGAGGCCGGAACGTTCCAGCACATCGACCGTCTCGGCGACCAGCCGGGGATGGTGGAGCTGGGTCGGCGAGAGGTTGACGTTGATCCTCAACGGGCCGCCGTCACTGTGGCGTTCCTGCCAGAAGTTGGCCTGCCGAACCGATTCCTCAAGCACCCAGCGGCCGAGCGGAACGATCAGCCCGGTGTGTTCGGCGAGCGGGATGAACCGGTCGGGGCCGAGCACTCCGTGCTGCGGGTGGCACCAGCGCACCAGCGCCTCCGCACCGTGCACGGACCCGTCGCCGAGGTGCACGAGCGGCTGGTACTCGATGAAGAACTCGCCCCGGTCCAGCGCCGTGGGCAGGGCCGTGGTCAGCCCGTGCCGGGTGATGGCGCGGGCGTCCGCCTCGGCGTCGGCGAGTTCGAAGCGGTTGCCGCCCGCCGCCTTGGCCCGGTACATGGTGATGTCGGCGCTGCGCAGCACCTCGGCGGCGCTGCGCTCGCCGGCGGCCCCCTCGACGACGCCGATCGAGCCGCGGACGGTGAGCTCGCGGCCGTCGAGCCGGACGGGCGTGGAGAGCACGTTGAGGATGCGGCAGGCGAGTTCGTCGACCGCGTCGGTGGTGTCGGGCCCGGTGGTCAGCGCCACGAACTCGTCCCCGCCGAGCCGGGCCACCATCTCGCCGGGGGCGGTGGCGCAGCTCTGCAGCCGGTCGGCGACCTCGACCAGGAGCCGGTCCCCGGCGGCGTGGCCGAGGCTGTCGTTGACGGCCTTGAAGCCGTCGAGGTCGAGGTAGCAGAGCCCGAACCGGCCGCCGCCCCTGACGCCGAGCGCCTTCTCCAGGCGCTCGAAGAACAGGGTCCGGTTGGGCAGTCCGGTGAGCGCGTCGTGGGTGGCCTCGTAGCGCAGCCGGAGGTTGAGCAGGCGGCGCTCGGTGGTGTCCTCCATCAGGGCCAGCTGGTACTGCGGGTTGCCCTCGGCGTCGCGCAGCAGGGAGACGGTGAGGTTGGTCCACAGGACGGTGCCGTCGTTGCGGTAGTACGCCTTCTCGACCCGGTAGTGGTCGCGTTCGCCCCGTACCAGTTCGTTGTAGTACTTCCACACCTGCGGCGAGTCCTCGGGGTGGACCCACTCGTTGAGCTTGTGGCTGCGGACGTGGTGCTCCAGTCCGCCGAACATCCGGGTGAGGGTGTCGTTGATCTCCAGGACGTTGCCGTCGAGGTCGGCGATGCCGATGCCGATCGCCGCGTCCGCGAAGACCGCGCGGAAGCGGGCCTCCGTGGCGTGCAGGGCCTCCTCGGCCTGCGAACGGGCGGTGAGCGCCGAGCGGGCGATGGCCTCCTGCTCGCTGAGCGTGCGCTCACGCAGGGCCTGGGAGAAGCCGGCGGCGAGTGTGTGCTGGATGCGCGCGCAGCGGGCCCGGCCGTCCTCGGTGGACAGTTCGCCGGGCCCGTTGCCGCCGCAGTACAGGACGAGGTAGGAGTCGACGACGCCGAGCGTGGAGCTGAGGGCGTCCGGGTCGGTGCAGTGCGCGGCGACGAGTGCCTGGCCGACGCTCTGGGCGGGCGAGGCGTCGAACGGGTGGGCGTGCAGAATGCCGTTCAACTCCCGTGCCAGGGGCAGCAGATGCTGTTCGAACTCCGGGCGGGTCAGCGAGGTGGCCGTGAGGGGGAAGATGGCCCGGCTCCAGATCGTGGCGAATCGCCGGAGCCGGCCTTCCGGGCCGTCCGGTTCCGCGTCCCGCTCACCGGACGCCTGGGCGGGAATACTCACGCCTTACGCCCGACCCCTGCGAAGCCCGAGAAGGCGTACGGGTCTTCCTGCTCCGGCGCGAGCGGGTTGTCGGGCCGCCAGTCGGGCATCGACACCAGACCGGGCTCGACCATGTCGAAGCCGTCGAAGAACGCGCCGATCTCCTCGCGGGAGCGCATGACCAGCGGGTTGCGGATGGCCCGGTAGACGCCGACGGCGCCGCCCGCCCTCTCCTGCGAGGTCGGAATGCCCTCGTACGAGGCGTGGGTCAGGATGACCAGGCTGCCGGGGGCCAGGGCGTCACGCAGTCGGGCGACCGCGCCGCGCGGGTCGTCGGCGTCCTCGATGAAGTGCAGCACGGCGACGAGCAGCACGGCCACCGGCCGGTCGAAGTCCAACAGGGCCGTGATGTCCGGGCTCTCCAGGATCTCCTCGGGGCGGCGCAGGTCGGCGGCGGCGATGACGGTGCGGTCGTCGCCCTCCAGGACGGCGCGGCTGTGCGCGACGGCGACCGGATCGTGGTCGACGTACGCCACGCGGGCCTCCGGGTCGGCTGCCTGGGCGACTTCGTGGACGTTGCCGAAGGTCGGTATGCCGGAACCGATGTCGAGAAACTGGCTGATTCCGGTGCCGACGGCGTGGCGTACGGCGCGGCGCATAAAGGCCCGGTTGGCCTGCATGATCTTGGGAAGGCCCGGCAGGAACTCCATGGCCTTGCGCGCGGCTTCCCGGTCCACCTCGAAATTGTGCGATCCGCCCAGATAGAAGTCGTACATGCGGGACACGCTCGGCACCGAAATGTCAGTGCCTTGCGGTGCCCAGGCGGGACGCTCCATCGATGTCTCCAACAAGTCGCCACGGCGATCCGGCCATGTTCATGGTCAGTGTTGACCAGAGGCTACTGACCGGCCGCCAAGAGAGCGAGTGGAAACGGAAATTAGCGATCCGTTATTGGTCACACTCAGGCGGTCCCGTGGAAGATCCCGTCGCTGCGCGTGCCCGTGCCGCGACGGACCGGCGCTCCACTCCCTCTTTTCCTCTCTGCCCGGGGCGACTTGGGGCCGAGGAAGGACCGACCGGGCGGCGGCGATCCGTAAACACGAACGGCGCATAGTCCCACCATCAGGCGAATCATTCGCGAGTACCGTGCGCCGGCCGACTGCGGCGATCATGCTCCGGGGCGTGTACGGATCACACATCGGGCGGCTCACGACAGCCGCCGCACTCATCTGGCTGATAGCCGTACCGCTGCCCGCCTCCGCCGACAGCTGCGCGGTGGCCATCATCGGGCAGAGCGACGGCAGTTACTCGGTCTCCACGGCGGGCGACGGGAACTGCGCGGCGGTCTCCGCACCGGAACCGCCGCCACCGCCGAAACCACCACCGCCTCCACCACCGCCTCCTCCGCCGCCCGTCGAGCCGGCGCCGGCACCCGAGCCTCCACCGCCACCGCCGTCGCCGTCGCCGTCGCCTCCTCCGGCGCGGCCCGCGCCGGAGCCTCCACCGCCGCCGAAACCCGCGTCGAAGCCCGCGCCGAAGCTGTCACCGACGGCCTCGGTGCGGCCGAAGCCGCCGGAGCCCCGGCCCGTCGCGCTGCCGACGTACCGCAAACCGGCGCGCAAGCAACCGCGGAGCGGACCGTCACTGGTCTCCCTGACCCTGCTGATCACCGCCCCCGCGGTCTTCGCCGTCGCCGTGCTGCGGCCCCGATCGTCCCGCTGACCGAGGAGAGAACCATGTCCGAATGGCTCGTCCTGAGCATTGCCATGGCGTCGGCCTGCGCGGTCGTGCTCACCATCGCCGTCGTGAAGAACCGGCGCGTCGCCGACGACGACGACCCGTCCGAGACGCCCGACGTCATCGAGTACATGACGATGATGATCGGCGTGGTGTACGCGATTGTGCTGGGCCTGGCCATCGCCGGGGTCTGGGAGGGCCGCAGCGCCGCACAGGAGTCCGTACGGCTGGAGGCCCAGGCGCTCCACGAGGTGCGGGCCCGCTCGTCCGTCTATCCCGCCGAGGTCCGCGACCGCATCCGCGCCGATGTGGACGCCTACGTCAGCCATGTCGTCCACGACGAGTGGCGGGCCATGTCGGAGAACGGCGGGCTCACCGAGCGCGGCACGCGGCTGCTGGAGCGGGTACGGGCCGACGTGACCGACTACCGGCCGAGGACCGACCACGAGGGGCAGGCCTACCAGCCGCTGGTCGACCAGGTGGCAGCCGCCGACGACGCACGCAGTTCACGGGGACAGAGCGCGGGGGCGACGATGCCCGGGGTGGTCTGGTTCGGTCTGATCATCGGGGCGCTGGTGACGGTCGGGCTGATCTTCACCCTCCAGATCCGCAGAACCTTCCGGGAACTGCTGCTGGCGGGACTCTTCAGCGCGCTGATCGCGTTCCTGCTCTTCCTGATCTGGGACTTCGACGCGCCCTTCGGCCGAGGCATCTCGGCCACCGCCGCGCCCTTCCTCGACCTGTTCCCGCGGGCCACCCGCTGATCCTCCGCTCCCCCGGCCGCTGAGCCGGCCGGGGGACCTCACTGACCCATTCGCCGGACCCCGATCGCGGGCCGCGCGCACCGCTTCTAGCGTGTCGCGCATCGAGGTGCATTTTTCCTGCTATGTGGAAATTCATTCCGCAGCTGCCCCTCGGGGAACCGGAGGATCCACCATGCGCGCGATACGTGTCGCCCCCCTGGCCCTGTTCGGAGCCGGCGCCCTCGCCCTGCTGGCGCCGTCGGCCGCCCACGCCGCTCCGGACGGGGCGGCCAGCACGTTCAACCCGACCGTCGCCCCCTCGGTCATCGCACCGGGCGGCCGGGTGACCCTCGGCAGCGGCGGATGCGCGGGCGAGACGACCGTCACCTCGACCGTCTTCGACCAGGTCGTCATCCCCAGCGGCAGCGCCACGGCCACCGCCACCGTCGACACGTCGGCCCGCCGGGGGGCGAGCTACGCGGTGATGTTCACCTGCGGCTCCACGGGCTCCAGCCGGAGCGTCACCCTGACCATCACCAGCGGGGCCACGAGCACCCCGACCGGCGCGCCCGCGACGGCGCCGACCGTCAGCTCCACCGCCATCGCGCCGACGGGCGCGGCCCAGGGCGGTCTGGGCGGGAGCGTCGGCACCATGAACACCGTCGAACTCGCGAGCGGCGGCGCCCTGGTGGTCGCCGCGACCTTCGGAACCGTCTACTTCGTACGGCGTCGCAGCGCCGGCCGCCGGCACTGACCGCCGCAGATGAGGCGCACGGCAGTCGCCCCGGGTCCTGGTCCAGGACTCGGGGCGACGGGCGTATCGGGCCGGGCAGGAGGTTCGACGCCTCAGAACGCCGCATGGCTCGTCCGCCGGCGACGCACGAGGAACACCGCGCCGCCGACCGCCGCCGCCGCGACGAGTCCGCCGCCGACCTGCATCTCCACGGAGCTGGGCCCCATGGAACCGCCGAGTCCGCCCGAGGCGCCACGGCCGCGCAGCACCTCGAACCTGGCCGTCTGCGTCCGGCCGTCGCACTCGACGGCGAGGTTGTAGTGCCCCGGGGTGACCCGGTCGTGGATACGGACGTCGGCGAAGCTCGTACGGTCGCTCGGCGGCAGGCGGGTCTCCGAGAACGCGTTGGACGTGATCCGGCCGCCATGGCCGCAGCCGCGAGCGCTGATCTGCAGGTTGCCGCCACGGTGGACCCGTTCCGGCTCCACCCTGACGTCTCTCGGGCCGAACGTGGCGGCGGCCATGGGCGCGCTGAGCCCGACCGCCGCGAAAGCGGTCACGGTGACCGCGAGAGCGCGTGTAGCACGCATCGTGTGAACCTCCATCGGGAAGCGCGCCCCGGAGTCCTGTCCTCCGGGTTGGATCGACGGCGACGCGTCCCATGACGAACACTCACCAGTTCGTCGGACGATCGCACTTCGGCGCTGCTCCACCCCGGTGACCCGACACGCCGCGCGAAGCCGGCCGTGCCTGACGGAGTCCCAGGTCACAGAGCGTCAGAATTTTTATCGGCCCATTACTCCGAAGTGCGGCGACGGGACCGGTCCGCTCCGCCCCGCCACCCGTTCGCCTCTCCCTGATCGCCGACCCGCCGACCCGCGCCTAACGTTCACCTCGTCGCGACGAAGGGAGAACCATGGGCCGGGACCACTACGGCGCCGAGCGGACCAGACGCGTGCCCTGGGGTGCGGTCGCCCTGGTGCTGCTCACCGGCCTCGCCCTCATGCGCAACGGCACGGAGTTCACGGAGGGGCCGCCGCAGCCCGCGGCAGCCGCCTCGCTGGACCTGGGGCCGGAGGTCATGGGCTCGCCGGTGGACGACGGCGGGGTCCAGCCGCTCCCGTACGCCCCGGCCTCGCGTGTGAGCATCCCGTCCATCGACGTGGACGCTCCCGTCATCGACGTGAACCTGGACCCGGACGGACTGATCGAGGCTCCCCCGCCGGAGGACCCCAACCTCGCGGGCTGGTACCAGAACGGCATCGCCCCGGGCCAGTTGGGCACGGCCGTGGTGGTCGGCCATGTCGACAACAACTCCGGGCCCGCCGTGTTCTTCGGCCTCGGCTCGCTCCAGAAGGGCCACCTCGTCGAGGTCACCCGCTACGACGGCCGCGTCGCAATCTTCGAGGTGTACGGCGTGGAGGTCTTCTCCAAGGACGACTTTCCCGGGGTCCGCGTCTACGGGGACACGGGCAGCGCCGAACTGCGCGTGATCACGTGCGGCGGCGGCTACACGAAGTCCGGCGGCTACGACGGGAACGTGGTCGTCTTCGCCCGGATGGTCGAGACCCGCTGACGGGCGGTCTCCGACGCGCGCCAAAGACGCCCGGCGGAGACCGCCCGGCGAGACGCCCGGCGGGCGGCGCGCCCCGGCGGACGACGCCGGGGCCGGTCCGCCGAGGTCGGGGGACGGCTCTCAGGTCACGCCCCAGGGCACCGTGATGCGGTAGCCGTCCTCCAGCAGCCTCGGCAGGTAGCGGCCGAGGGCCACGACGCTCTGCCTGCGGTCGCCGCCCGAGTCGTGCGAGAGGACCACCACGCCCGGCCCCGCGCCCTCCAGCACCCGGCGCACGATCGTGTCGGTTCCCGGCGTGGTCCAGTCGAGCGTGTCCACGGTCCAGGCCATCGGCTCCATGCCCAGTTCGGCGCCGATCTCGAACGAGTTGCGGTTCCACGCGCCGTACGGGGCGCGGTACCAGAGCGGCGGCATGCCGAGCGTCGACTCGATGGCGTCGCTGGTCCGGCCCAGTTCGTCGCGGATCCCGGCGCGGGAGAGGCCGGGGATCAGCGGGTGCGACCAGGAGTGGTTGCCCACGACGTGGCCGTCGTCCGCCATCGCGCGCAGCAGGTCGGGGTGGGCCTCGACCATCTCGCCGCAGACGAAGAACATCGCGCGGACCCGGTGCTTGCGCAGCGTGGCGAGGATGCCCGGGGTGTGGAGCGGGTCGGGGCCGTCGTCGAAGGTGAGCACCATCGCGTGTCCGAGGTCGGGCAGTTCCTCGAACGGACGGGTCCGCACCGGAGGTTGGGCCGGCCGGTACCGGGGCGGCGTGTTGGCGGTCATGGGTTCCAGCCGGTAGGCCGATGGTCTGCCCCGTAGGTTGGCCGGCGGGGCCCCGGCGGCGGGAGAGGTCTCCACGGGGCGGGTGGGGGTGGCGGCCGGATCGGCGACGACCACGTGCACGGCGGTGGCGGCACCGAGGCCCAGGGCGATCCTCAGCGCGGTACGGCGGTCGGGTCCGGTGTGATTATTCTTCATGGCCAACTGCTCGCACGGCCCGGCGTCCGCCTCGGGCCACGACACCGACCCATGTCCGTTTTGTACCCGATCACCACGGCAGGTTCACCGTGCGGGCGCCCACAGTGCCGCCTTCCGGGCGAGCCGACAGCCCCGGAGCCGTGGCAGAGCAGCGGCAGCACCGGTTCGAACGCGGCACGGACGGCCCCGAGGTGATCGTCGCGGGGATCGACGGATCGGACTCGTCCAGGCGCGCGGCGGCCGGCCACCGGTTCGTCGGTTCGGTCGCCGTCCGCCTGGTGAAGGCCGGGCGCCGGCCGGTCACCGCGGTGCCGTGACGCGGCGGCGCTGCGAGGCGGTCACCGGCCCATGACGAGCCCGTCGGCGTCGGCGCCCCGGCCGAGGACCACGGCGCGGATGCGGTCGCGGACCTCCTGGAGGTGGTCGGCGCCGGCGTCGATGGAGGCGTTGAGGTTGACGACGCGCCCGGTGCCGGTGTCGTACCACTGCGGCACGAACTCCGCCTTCGTCACCTCCCAGCGCCCACCCGGTTCCGCCGGCGGCGCGAAGGTGAAGCGGCCCATCGAGCCCTGGTTGCCGCGCGGCTCCTGCTCTCCCTCGTCGTTGACCATCGCACCGGCGATCTGGTCGCCCATGCCGTAGACGACCCAGGTCCCGCCGACCTTCTCGTACGCCTGCGGCACATGGGCGTGGGTGCCGATGATCAGGTCGACGTCGGGGCGTGATCCGGTCCTGGACGCGGTGAGCCGCCGGGCGAGTTCCAACTGCTCCTCGTCCGGCTCGTCCTGCCATTCGGTTCCCCAGTGCACGGAGAGCACGACGACGTCGGCGCCCGCCCGCCGGGCGGACCGGGCCTCCTCGACGATCGTGCGCTCGTCGGTCAGGTTCACGGTCCAGGGCTGCCCCTCGGGCAGCGGGATGTCGTTGGTGCCGTAGGTGTACGCGAGGTGGGCGACCTTCGCCGCGCCCTTGCCCGGTCCGGCGGGCATGATCGTCGGCCGCGCGGCCTCCGCGGCGGAGCGGGCCGATCCGGCGTGCCGGACACCGGCCGCGTCGAGGGCGTCGAGGGTGCGCCGGACTCCGTCGGCGCCGTCGTCCAGGGTGTGGTTGGAGGCGGTGGAGCAGGAGTCGTACCCGGTGGCGCGCAGGGCGGTGGCGATCTCGGGCGGGGAGACGAAGGTGGGGTAGCCGGTGTAGGGGCCGCCCGGAGCGCCGTACACCGTCTCCATGTGGCAGAAGGCCAGATCGGCGCGGGAGACGGCGGGGGCGACGCCTTCGAGCATCGGGGTGAAGTCGTAGCCCGCGCCGCCCGCGTCCTGAGCGGCCTGCTCGATCACGGAGGAGTGCGGGAGCACGTCTCCGGAGGCGAGGAGGGTGAAGGGGCGGGGGTGCTCGGCGTCGCGGCCCTGCGAGCCCCGGGCGGCGGCCGGGGAGCGGTCGGCCCTCGGTCCGGGTGGATGGGTGGCCGTGCAGGCGGTGGCGGCGGTGAGCAGGACGGCGATGGCCGCGATGCCCGGTCGGATGCGCTGCGTCATCTGCTCGACTCCAGACCTAGACGAATACGACTATCTGAATAAATGGATAGTCATACACACGAATCAAGAGTCATTGCCGCATACCTAGCTGAACTGGTCGTATCATCCGACCCCACCGGCCTCCCGACCGTTCGCCGCACCATTCGCCGCACTGAGCGACCGCTCGTCGCACGCCTCGGTGCACCGCCTGTTCCTGCGCCGCCGAATGCGTTCGTATACGCCAGGCGGCAGCGAGGCCGCCGGGCCCCGCGGGAAAGGACGCCATGACGACCACGACGACCGACGAGCGGGCCATCGCCCAGTTGCAGCGCGAGCACGGCCCCGCGCTCTTCCACTTCCTGCTCGGTCTGACCTTCGGAGACCGGCAGCGGGCCGAGGACCTGGTGCAGGAGACCCTGGTGCGCGCCTGGCAGCATCCGGAAGCCTTCGACGCGCCCTACGACTCGATGCGCCCCTGGCTCTTCACGGTCGGACGGCGTCTGGCCATCGACGCCCGCCGCTCCCGCCAGGCCCGCCCCGTCGAGGTCGGCGACACGCTGCTGGAGAGCGCCCCGGCCGTCCAGGACACCGCGGACTCGGCGGTGCGCGCCCTGGACGTCCGCCAGGCGGTCCGCACCCTCAGCCCCGAACACCGCGCGGTGCTGGTGCAGATCTACTTCCGCGGACTGAGCGTCGGGGAGACCGCCGCCGTGCTCGGCATACCCGCCGGCACCGTCAAGTCCCGCTCCTACTACGCCCTGCGGCTGCTCTCGCGCAATCTCCCCGGCTACTCCCGTAAGTCCTCCGCACGCAGCAGCGCCAGCAGCGAGGCGGCCTCGGCCACCTCCACGTAGACCCCGGCGCAGCCGTCGCACAGCCGCAGATGGCGGGCGACCCGGCGGGTCTCCGCCGCGTCGAGCGCGTCCAGGACGTACGCGCCGAGCAGGTGGCGCACATGCGGGTCGTCGCCCGGATCGGCGCTCATCACACCCCTCGTATCTCCTAGGCGATCCTCCTCTTCTGCCCACGCGGGGCGTCCGCCCCCGGTTCAATGCTCCGTGAAGCCCGGTACCGAACGAGGAAAGAGGCGAGAGGGGATGTGCTCCGAACCTGCGGAGGGTCCCGGCGGCAGCGGTCCGGCGGTGCCGATGGACTGGCTGTCCACCGAGTACGTCGCCGACGAGCTGCTGCGCACCGGCGAGTTGATGGCACCGGCGACGCTGGAGTTCCGCGCCGGACGCGACGCGCTCGCGCTGACGATGTTCCTCTCCCCGCTCCCCCGCGACGCCTCGGCGCTGCGGGCGCTGTCCGGGGCCCGGATCGAGGAGCTGCGGCTGCTCACCGCCTGCGGAAGCGCCTGGCGCGCCTGGGTGTGCGAGCGGCTTCGGGAGGCGGAGCGTCGTGCGGCGCCGGGCGACGCGGACCTGGCGCTGGCCCGGGCGGCCTGGCGCTGGCTGGAGGAGACCGAACTGTTCGCCGCCGACCTCGACGCCATCGGCCCCGGCCCCGGGGACCCGGCCGGTCCGCCCGGCGAGGACGAGGTGTGCGTCTGGACCCCGGCGTGGCAACTGGGCCTGCCGCTCGGCCATCTGGCCGTCCACCTCTGCTGATCCCGGACGCGGAGGAAGGTCCTGGCGTCAGGAACCGTGCACGCCCGCACGGTACTTGGGGAGCCGGAGCGTGATCCGCATGCCCGCCCCCACGCCCGTCTCGATGACGAGCCCGTAGTCGTCGCCGTAGACCTGGCGCAGCCGCTCGTCCACGTTGAGCAGACCGATGCCGGTCGAGGCGCCGCCCTCGCCGCGCAGGATCTGCCGGAGCCGCGCGGGCTCCATGCCGGTGCCGTCGTCCTCGATGACCACCTCGGCCTCCGACCCGGCGTCCAGAGCGCTGATGGTGATCCTGAGCGGTGCGTCGGCCGGTCGCGGCGCGGCACCGGGGGCTCCCGGCAGGCGTACCGCGCCTTCGAGGCCGTGTTTGACGGCGTTCTCGACCAGCGGCTGGAGGCAGAGGAAGGGCAGGGCGACCGGCAGGACCTCGGGGGCGACCTGGAGGGTGACCGCCAGGCGTTCACCGAAGCGGGCGCGTACGAGCGCCAAGTACTGGTCGATGGAGTGGAGTTCGTCGGCGAGGGTGGTGAACTCGCCGTGCCGGCGGAACGAGTAGCGGGTGAAGTCGGCGAACTCCAGAAGCAGTTCACGGGCCTGCTCGGGATCGGTGCGGACGAAGGAGGCGATGGCGGCGAGGGAGTTGAAGAGGAAGTGCGGGGAGATCTGCGCCCGCAGCGCCTTGATCTCCGCCTCGATGAGCTGGGTGCGGGAGCGGTCCAGCTCGGCCAGTTCCAGCTGGACGCAGACCCAGCGCGCCACCTCTCCCGCCGCGCGGGCCAGCACCGCCGACTCGCGCGGGGCGTAGGCCACGAGAGCGCCCAAGACCCGGTTGTCGACGGTGAGCGGTACGGCGACGGCCCAGCGCAGCGGGCAGTCGAGGTCTCCGCAGCCGCCGTCGAAGGCGGTGTCGCGCCCGTTGGCGAGCAGCCCCCGCACATGATCCATCACGTCCTTGCCGTGGTGGTGGCCCGCGCCGTCCCAGACCAGGACCCGCTCGCGGTCGGTGAGGCAGAGCGCGTCGGTGCCCAGCAGAGAGCGCAGCCGGCGGGCGGAGCGCCCGGCGCTCTCCTCGGTGAGACCGGCGCGCAGCGGGGGCGCGGCCAGGGAGGCGGTGTGCAGGGTCTCGAAGGTGGCGTGCTCGACGGGCGTGCCGACGTCGCTCGGGCGCAGCGGGCGGGCGGCGCGGCGGCCGAGCAGGTATCCGGAGCCGAGCAGCAGGGCGGCCAGGACCAGGAGGACGGCGATGCCCGCGCCGGTCATCGCTCCCTCCCGGCGGCGGAGCGGGCCGAGGTGAGCGCTTCGGGGAGGTGGAAGCGGGTCATGGCGGCGTTGGTGCCGGGAGGTATCCGCCCCGGCGTGGCGAGCGAGACGAGGATCATCGCGAGGAAGCCGACGGGCACGGACCAGACGGCGGGCCAGGCGAGCAGGGCGTGCGGCCAGCCCGGCGGGCGTACGGCTCCGCTGACGGTGATGGCGACCGCGAGCAGGGCCGAGCCGCCGCCCAGCAGGAGTCCCGCGACGGCTCCGGGCGGGGTGAGCCGCCGCCACCAGATGCCGAGGACGAGCAGCGGGCAGAAGGACGACGCGGAGACGGCGAACGCCATGCCGACGGCGTCGGCCACCGGCACCCGGCTCACCAGCAGGGAGCCGGCGAGCGGTACGGCGATGGCCAGGACGGTGGCCAGCCGGAACTGGCGCACGCCGCGCGAGGGCAGGACATCCTGGGTGATGACGCCGGCCACGGCCATGGTCAGCCCGGAGGCGGTGGACAGGAACGCGGCGAACGCGCCGCCCGCGATGAGCGCGCCGAGCAGGTCGCCGCCGAGCCCTCCGATGAGCCGGGCGGGGAGCAGGAGCACGGCGGCGTCCGCGTCGCCTCCGTGGCGCAGTTCGGGGGTGTAGATCCGGCCGAGCGCGCCGTAGACCGGCGGCAGCAGGTAGAAGAGGCCGACCAGGGCGAGGACGGCGACGGTGGTGCGGCGGGCGTCGCGGCCGTTGGGGCTGGTGTAGAAGCGGACCACCACGTGCGGCAGGCCCATGGTGCCGAGGAAGGTCGCCACGATCAGGCCGTAGGTCGCGTAGAGCGGGTGGTCGGCGCGGAAGACGGCGAGCTGGTCGTCGAAGGTGACGCGGGGCCGTCCGTCGCCCTGCCAGGCCAGGACGAGGAAGAGCGCGGGCACCAGGAGCGCGGTCAGCTTCAGCCAGTACTGGAAGACCTGGACGAAGGTGATCGAGCGCATGCCGCCCGCCGCGACGGCCGCCGTGACCACGGTGGCGACGAGGACGTCGCCGAGCCAGCCCGGCGCGCCGGTGAGGATCTTGAGCGTGAGCCCGGCGCCCTGGAGCTGCGGGACGAGGTAGAGCCAGCCCGCGCCGACGACGAGGGCGCTGACCAGCCTGCGGACCTGCCGCGATTCGAGCCGCCCCTCGGCGAAGTCCGGCAGGGTGTACGCCCCGGAGCGGCGCAGCGGCGCGGCGACGAAGATCAGCAGCACCAGGTAGCCGGCGGTGTAGCCGACCGGGTACCAGAGCATGTCGGGGCCGTGGACCAGGACGAGTCCGGCCACGCCGAGGAAGGAGGCGGCGGAGAGGTACTCGCCGCTGATGGCGGCGGCGTTGAGCCGGGGCCGCACGGTGCGGGAGGCGACGTAGAAGTCGGAGGTCGTGCGGGAGATGCGCAGGCCGAAGCCGCCGACGAGGACGGTGGCGAGGACGACGAGGGCGACGGCCACCCAGGACGCCGTGTGGTCGGGGGCGCTCACGGTGCGGGGCGGCCCTCCACCAGCCGGGCGAAGTCGCGTTCGTTGCGCTCGGCCCGGCGTACGTACCACCAGGCGGCCAGGGTGAGCGGCGGATAGGTGGCGAAGCCGAGCACCGCCCAGACGAGGGCCGTGCTGTTCAGGGCGGCGAAGAGCAGCGGCAGCGTGCCGGCGACGAGTGCGAGGACGGCGAAGACGGTGAACGCGGCGCGGAGCTGCCCGCGCATGAGTGAGCGCACGTACGCGCCGCCGAGGGCGGTCTGCTCGTCGATCTCCGACTGGGTGCGGTAGCGGGGCAGCGGCCGGACCCGGCGGGGCTCTCCCGTGACGACTTCGCGCCGGGGTGCCGTCTCCTGTGACATGGGCTCGGAGTGTAGGCGCGGGTGGTCGGTGCTGGGAAGGCTTCGCCGCGAAGCGTCCCAGGTCAGCGCCCGCCCTGGCGCATCAGGAGCTCGCGCAGGGAGCGGGAGTGGCGGCGGCTGACGGCGAGTTCGGCCGTTCCGATGCGCACGCTCATGCTGCCCGCGTCCAGGCGCAGTTCGTCGATCCGGCCGAGCGCCACGAGGTGGCGGCGGTGGATGCGCACGAAGCCGCGCGAGCGCCAGCGCTCCTCCAGGGTGGTGAGCGGGATGCGCACGAGGTGGCTGCCGGCGGCGGTGTGCAGCCGGGCGTAGTCGCCCTGGGCCTCGGCGTAGGCGATCTCGTCGATCGGGATGAAGCGGATGACCCCGCCGAGTTCGACCGCTATCTGGTCGGTGGCGGTGTCGTGGACCGGTGCGGACCGCTCCCCGACGTGTTCGCAGACCCGGCGGACGGCCTCGGCGAGGCGTTCGCGGCGGACGGGTTTGAGGACGTAGTCGACGGCCTTGAGGTCGAAGGCGTGCACGGCGAAGCCCTCGTGCGCGGTGACGAAGACGATGAGCGGGGGCGCGGCGAAGCCGGCGAGGAGCTGGGCGACGTCGAGGCCGGTGAGGCCGGCCATGTGGATGTCGAGGAAGACGACGTCGATCGCGGACGGGTCGTCGGGGCCCGCGTCCACGGCGGCCCCGATGCGGCGCAGCGCCTCGGTCGCGCCGCCGGCGCCCTCGGCGCTGGTGACGCGGGGGTCGGCGCGCAGGAGGTAGAGGAGTTCCTCCAGAGCGGGTTGTTCGTCGTCGACGGCGAGTACGCGCAGCATGAGCCCGGAGTGTAGGTCCTCCGGGTGACGATGGCGTGAGGCGATCCCGGCTTCCTCCTCCGCGGGTGCGGCGGTCGGGGTGCGGGGCCGGCTTCGGGAACGCTCACTCGGGGAGCGCTCACTTCAGGAACTTGGAGAGCCTGCGGTCGGCGAGCGGACGGCCGCCGGTCTGGCAGGTGGGGCAGTACTGGAGCGAGGAGTCGCTGAAGGAGACCTCCAGGATGGTGTCCCCGCAGACGGGGCAGGGCTCGCCGGTGCGGCCGTGGACGCGCATGCCGCTCTTCTTCTCGGCCTTGAGCCGGCCGGCCTCCACTCCGCCGGAGCGGGCGACGGCCTCCTCCAGGGTGGTGCGCAGCGAGGTGTGGAGGCGGGTGACCTCCTCCTCGCCGAGGTCGGCGGTCCGCTTGAACGGGGACATCCTGGCGACGTGCAGGATCTCGTCGCTGTAGGCGTTGCCGATGCCCGCGATGAGCGACTGGTCGCGCAGCGCGCCCTTGATCTGGCGGCGTTCCCCGGCGAGCAGGGCGGCGAACGTGTCGCGGTCGAAGGTGTCGGAGAGCGGGTCGGGGCCGAGGCGGGCGATGCCGGGCACGTCCTGCGGGTCGCGGACCAGGTGGACGGAGAGGCGTTTGGTGGTGCCCATCTCGGTGAGGTCGAACCCGTCGCCGTCGGTGGTGACGGTGCGCAGGGCGAGGGGTCCCTTGCCGGGGCGGGGCGGTGTGGCCGGGAAGGATTCCTTCCAGCGGAGCCAGCCGGCCCGCGCGAGGTGCGTGCACAGGTGCAGCCCGCCCGCGCCGATGTCGAGGAACTTGCCGTGCCGGTCCACCGAGGTGACGTCCGCGCCCTCCAGGGCGGACAGCGGCGGGTCGTAGGTCTTCAGGACGCTGATCGCCAGCGGCAGGACGCGGGCGATCTCCTTGCCGACGAGGTGGTCGGCGAGGAAGACCCGCAGAGCTTCGACTTCCGGCAGTTCGGGCATGCCACCAGCCTGCCGCAGCCCGCCCGGGGCCGCCCCTCAGGAGGTCGGCGGCCGGTCGGTCCGTGGGGCGCGATCGGTCGGTCCATGGGGCGCGATCGGTCGCCGCCCGGCGACGCCGGGTTACGTGCTGCTGCCCAGAGGGGCCTCGGCGTCGCTCGTCCACGGCCTCCGGCGGCTCTCGGGCATGAGGAACTCGCACCACACGCACTTGCCGCCGCCGCGCGATTCCACGCCCCAGACGTCGGCCAGCCGGTCGACGAGCATCAGGCCGCGCCCCGACACCCCCGCCTCCCCCGCGTCGCGCCGCCGGGGCAGGGCGCTGGAGCGGTCCTCGACGTCGACGCGCAGCCGCCGCTCGGGTCCGGCCATCACCCGGATCGTGACGATCGCCCCGCCGTCGGTGTGTATCAGGGCGTTGGTGATCAGCTCGTCGGCGGCCAGTTCGATCTCGTCGGCCCGCTCCTTGGCGCCCCAGGCGCGCACGGCCGCGCGGATCATGTGCCGGGACGAGCTGAGCGCCTCGGGGTCGTTCTGGGCGACGTGCTGCTGGAGCCGGCCGCCGGCCTGGGGCGCCTGGGCCGCCCGGCGGCGGAACAGCAGCAGCGCGACATCGTCCTGGCCACCGCGTACGTCGACGGCGGCGCACAGGTCGTCGGCGAGCTTCTGGAGGTCGTGCGGGCCGTTGGTGACGAGCGAGGTGAGCAGTTGCATGCCCTCGTCGAGGTCCGCGCCGGGCAGTTCGACGAGCCCGTCGGTGAAGAGGACCAGTGCCTGGCCCGGGTCCAGTTCGGCGGTGGTGACCGGGTATTCGAGCCGGCCGAACTCCGCTGAGAGACCGAGCGGCAGTCCGCCCTCGGCCGTCAGTCTGCGGCAGTCGCCGTTCACGTCCCGCACCAGCGGGTCGATGTGTCCGGCGCGGACCATCTGCACGACGCCGGTGCTCAGGTCGATCTCGGCGTAGGTGCAGGTGGCGAAGCGGTCGGTGTCGAGTTCGTGCAGGAAGACGGAGGCGCGCGCCATCACGGTCGCGGGACTGTGGCCCTCCGCCGCGTAGGCGCGCAGGACGATCCTCAGCTGTCCCATGACGGCGGCGGCGTGGGTGTCGTGGCCCTGGACGTCGCCGATGACGGCGCCGACCCGGCCGCCGGGCAGGTGGATCAGGTCGTACCAGTCGCCACCGATGTCCCGTCCGATACGGGCCGAGCGGTAGCGGACGGCGACCTGCGCCCCGGCGACGGCCGGGATCCGGCGCGGCAGCATGGCCTGCTGGAGCCCTTCGGCGAGGTCGTGCTCCTGCTCGTAGAGCATCGCCCGCTGGAGGCTCTGGGCGATGGAGGTGCCGAGGGCCATGAGGAGGTTGCGTTCGTCGGGGGTGAAGCCGTCCTTGTCGCGGTAGAGCAGGCCGAGGGCGCCGATCGGGCGGGCCTGCGCGATCAGCGGCATGTAGGCGGCCGAGGTGATGCCCAGGTGCCTGATGTCGGGCCACAGCACCGGGTAGGAGTCGGCGAAGTCCTCGGCGGACTCGATGAAGCGCGGGGTGAGCGTGCGGACCACCTCGCTCATCGGGTACGGCTCGTCCACGCGGGTGTAGCGGGTGCCGGGAACGTGCGCGGCTTCGGGACCGTCGGCCACGAGATGGATGCGGCCGGACTCCAGCAGCCCCATGACCAGGCTGGTGGCCCCGAGGAGGGCGAGCCCCTGGGAGTCCTTGAGCACGGCGATGACGTCCCTGACGGTACGGGCCTGCGCCAGCGACACGGCGGTGCCCTCGACGAGGCTGGTGCGCCGGCGCCGTTCCTCGTCGATCTCCTGCCGGGCGGCGGAGTCGGCGAGCTCCTGCGTGGCGTCGCGGACGATTCCGATGATGCGGCGGGGACGGCCGGACGCGTCGCGGCGGACGAATCCCTGGGTGTGGGTCCAGCGGAGGGATCCGTCGCGGCGCTGGACGCGGAAGTACGCCCCGTACGCGGTGCGCCCGCTCTTGAGCGCCTGCGAGACGAGCCCGTCCAGGCGGGCCGCCTCGTCCCGCGGCACGCGCCGCGCGAGCGTGCCCGGCCGGTCGTCGTACTCGGCGGCGGTCAGGTCGAACACGTCGAGGGCGGGCTGGTCCATGTGCATGAGGCCGGTGCCCAGATCCCAGTCGAAGCAGCCCATTCGGTTCAGGGCGAGGCTGAGGTCCGGGTGGGCGGGCCAGTCGTCCGGGAGTGACAGGGCACCCGCTACCCGATCATCCATGTGGGTAACTCTGCCACTGTTTGTCCGATTCTTCGAGTGAACCGTACGCGCCCGGGGCGGGCGGTTCAGGGTGCGGGCGGGAGGCCGGGGCGAGCGCCGCGTACGTCCGCCCGGTCACCCGGCGAACGGCTCGGGGACGTCGTAGCCGTCCGGCGCGGCCGGTTCGTCGGGGAGGACCTGGGTCGGTTCGGGCACCGGTTCGCCCTCCTCCAGTTCCCAGGGCTCCTGGGGCGGCTCCTCGTCGAATCCGTCGGGCGCTCCGGTGTCCGGATCGGGGTCGGGTACGGGCGGGCAGCCGGGCGGCGGTTCGACGGGGTCGCCCGGCGCCGGCGTGGGGCATTCGTCCGGGTCGGACGGGTACGCCTCGCCGGGGGGCGAGGGCTCCGAGGGGTCCGGTTCGGAGGGCGGGGAGTCCGGCGGCGCGGGCGGGGAGGGCAGGAGCGGGGCCTCGTCCGGGGCGTAGGGCGGCGGGTCGCCCGGAGTGCGGTCGCGGCCTCCGCCGTCACCGGCCGTCCGCTCGATCCAGGACCCGTCGGAGAGGTCGCCGACGAGCAGGGTGGTGAGCACCCGCTTGCTGGGCTCGACCTCGACGGTCCGCGACGGGTCGTAGCCGCTCCAGCGCTCGCCCCGGTAGGTGACGCGGCCCTGGGCGAGCGCGGGCGGCTTCAGCGGGTTGCCGCAGGCGCAGCGGACCCGGGGCAGGCCCCTGCTGTCGACCAGGACGGCGGTGCCCGCCTGGAGGACGGCCTGGAAGGCGGCGGCCGAGCCGCCGCTGTAGCCGTGGCCGGTGACCTGGGCGTCGGCGCGCAGGACCACGGGGGTGAGCGAGCGGAGGTAGCCCGGGATCTGCACGCGCTCGATGCCCGCCGCTTCGGCGAAGGCGTCCGCCCGGCCCCGGTCGTCCGTCAGCAGACGGGTCTGCCGGCCGACGTCGCAGGCGGCCTGGGAGCGGACGCCTCCGTAGAGTCCCGGCGCATCCCCGGGGACCGGATGGACCGTCCGGGTGGCGGAGCTGCCGCCGGCTCCGGGTTGGCCGGAAGGGGAGGGCGCGGCGCTCTTGCGTACGGTCGAGGCGGTGAACGGTCCGGGACCCGGCGAGGCGATCGGCTGGAGGAGGACGTCCTTGGTCTCCGCGGTCCCGGTGGTGCCCTTGGTCGTCCGGTCCGCGCCGCCACCGCAGCCGGCCGCGGCGAGCAGGACCCCGGCGGACAGTACGGCCAGCGCGGCACGCCGGAAACGTCTGGGTGAGCGCCTGGGTGAGCGCACAGAGCTCTCCTGCCTGTCCGAGTCGAACGGATGGGTGTCACCATCTGTGCCGCACCGGACAGCGCTCCGCAAGCGGACGGTGCCGCCGAAGCCTTCTTGAACGCGTTCAAGAAACCCTCTACTCTCGACTCGACGGTTGAACACGTTCAATCGCAGAAGGGGCGGGGGACGTCGTGTCCGTACTGGTGCATGCCATCGTGATGCTGGGAATGTTCGTGGTCGTGCCGACCGGGCTCCGGCTGACCGGACTGCGGGAGCTGGACCGCATCCGCGGGCTGTGGCCCCTCTTCGCCGTACCGGGCGCGCTGGCGCTCTGGCTGCCGCGCGGCCCGGCGGCCACCGCGCTCGCCGCCTGCTACGCGCTGGGCGCGCTCCTGCTCGCCCTGCACGCCCCGCGCCGCGCGGTCCGCGGCCGGACCCTCGACCCTCCGGCGATCGCGCTGATCACCGCGCTGGTCGCACCGGCCGTGGCCGCTCTCGCCCTGGTCGCCGAGCGTTCGGGCCACGAACTGTTCGGCTTCGGGCTCGGCATCCTCGCCCTGACGGTGCCGCACTTCCACTTCGCCGGCTTCGCGGCGGCCCTCGTCGCCGGACTCGTCTGCCGCGTGAGCGACGGCCCCGCCGGCAGGTTCGCGGCGCTCAGCGTGCCGCTCGGCACCCTGCTCGTCCTCGTCGGCTACTTCGTCGGCGACTGGGCCGAACTCGCCGGCGCCCTCGTCCTGACGGCGGGCATGTGGACCGTCGGCCTGCTCACCTGGCGCCTCGGGCGCGCCGAGGACCGGGACCGCACGACACGGCTGCTGCTGCTCACCTCGGCCGGCGTCCTGGTGGCGACGATGCTGCTCGCGCTGAGCTGGGCGCTCGGCGAGGCGACCGGACTGCCCCACCCCAGCCTCGCCTGGATGGCCGCCACCCACGGCCTCGGCAACGCCCTGGGCTTCGCGCTCTGCTCGCTGCTCGCCTGGCGGCGCATCCGCTCCACCCACCCGGAAGGCAGGACCTCATGAGCACGCTCAGCTACCCGGAGATCGGCGCCACACGCCTGGGCCCGCTCCCCGACGGCTACCACCACCTGCACCACCGGACCCGGGTCGGCCGGGGCGGCGCCGACTTCGCGGCGGCGGGAGCGGCGGTGACCGAATGGCGGATGCACCGAGCGAGCGGGGCCCGGATCGACGCCTCGGCGGCGCGGGCCGAGCCCGGCGGGGACGTCCGGGTGTCGGTGGCCCTCGGCCCGATACGGATGACCGCGCCGTGCCGGGTGATCTGGACCGCGTACCAGGAGGAGGGCCGCACCGGCTTCGCCTACGGAACCCTCGCCGGGCATCCGGAGCGCGGGGAGGAGTGCTTCGTGGTGGAGCTGGCCGACGACGGCACGGTGTGGTTCACGGTCATGGCGTTCTCCCGCCCCGCCGCCTGGTACACCCGGCTCGCCGGACCGCTCGTGCCTCCCGTGCAGCACTGGTACGCGCGCCGGCTCGGCCGGACGCTGCGCCGGCTCGTCGCCGCGAGCTGACCGGCCGATACTGGCGGAGATGGCAGCGTGGGAGTGGTTCTCCGCAGACGGCTACTGGCTCAGCAGGCTGGTATTCCAGCGCGTGCTGGCCGTGGTCTACCTGGTCGCCTTCCTCTCCGCAGCGCTCCAGTTCCGGGCGCTCATCGGCGAGCGCGGCATGCTGCCCGCGCCCGAGGTGCTGCGGCGCACACCCTGGCGGTCGGCCCCGGGGCTCTTCCGTCTGCACTACTCCGACCGCTTCTTCGCGGCGGTCGCCTGGAGCGGCTGCGCGCTGTCGGCAGCGCTGATCGCCGGGGTCGACGGCCGTCTGCCGCTGTGGGGCGGCATGCTGCTCTGGGCGCTGCCGTGGGTGCTGTACCTGTCCATCGTCCAGGTCGGTCAGGTCTGGTACGGATTCGGCTGGGAGTCGCTGCTGCTGGAGACGGGTTTCCTCGCCGTCTTCCTCGGCACCGGGGACACCGCTCCGCCGGTGCTGGTGCTCTGGCTGCTGCGGTGGCTGCTCTTCCGGGTGGAGTTCGGCGCGGGGCTGATCAAGATTCGCGGTGACGCCTGCTGGCGACGGCTGACCTGTCTGGACTTCCACCACGAGACCCAGCCGATGCCGGGGCCGCTGAGCTGGTTCTTCCACCGGCTGCCCGGACCGGTGCACCGGGTCGAGACGGCGGCCAACCATGTCACCCAGTTGTTCGTGCCGTTCCTGCTGTTCACGCCGCAGCCGGTCGCGAGCGCGGCGGCCGGGCTGATCGTCCTCACCCAGCTCTGGCTCGTCCTCTCGGGCAACTTCGCCTGGCTGAACTGGCTGACCGTCGCGCTCGCGCTGTCGGCGGTCGACTGGAGCCCCCTCGCCGGGCCGCCGCCGGACCTCGCCGCGCCGCCGCCCTGGTACACGGTGCTCGTGTTCGCGGCGACCGCCCTGGTCCTGGCCCTGAGCTACCGCCCCGCGCGCAATCTCCTCTCCCGCCGGCAGGCGATGAACCGGTCCTACGACGCGCTGCACCTGGTCAACTCCTACGGCGCCTTCGGCACGGTCAGCCGGACGCGCCTGGAAGTCGTGGTGGAGGGGACGGCGGATCCGGTCGCGCACGACGGAGCCGACTGGCGGGAGTACGGGTTCCGCGGCAAGCCGGGCGATCCGCGCCGGATGCCGCGCCAGTTCGCGCCGTACCACCTGCGGCTCGACTGGATGATGTGGTTCGCGGCGCTCTCCCCCGCCTACGCGCGCTCCTGGTTCGGGCCGTTCGCCGAGCGGCTGCTGAGCGGCGACCGGGACACGCTCCGGCTGCTCGGCCGCAACCCCTTCCCCGACGAGCCGCCGCGGCACGTGCGCGCCCGCGTCCACCACTACCGCTTCACCGGTCTGCGCGAGCTGCGGGACACCGGGTGCTGGTGGCGCCGGACCTACGTCCGGGAGTTCCTGCGGCCCGTGTCCCGGCCCCTGCCGCCGGAGCGGGAGGGGCGGGACACGGGCCGCGGGAGGCCGTGAGGCGTTCGCCGGTCGGAGCGGGTCAGTCGATGCCGGGCAGGATGTGCGGCTCGGCGAGGTCGTCCTCGTAGCCGGCCAGCCTGATCGGCGCGGATCTGGCCCACACCTCGATGTTCCGCAGCTTCTCGGTACGGAGAGTCCGCTCCCCGTACCGCTCGGCGGGGGGCTTCTGGCGCTTGGTCAGTTCCGGTGTCGTCACCGCGCACTCCTCTGTGTCGCGTCACCCAGGGCTTCGCCGACACTCCGGCGACTCCGGAGACCGACGGCCCTGCGGTGGGGCAGGGGCTGAGCTATGCCGGTCGCGGTGGCGCCGTGTCGGGGCGGGACGGCGGCCCGGTTGCAGACCTGTCCCGGGACGGTCGCGGAGCCTTCGTGGGCCCCTCGATGACGTCCGTTCGCATCAGCGTAACCAAATGAGCACGTCCGCGCTCGATAGAACGTGTGCGGTGGGTCACTTTCAGCCACCTCGCCCAGGAAAAAACCCGCCCCAGGAGTGATCCTGGGGCGGGTTTCGGGCCGCCGCACGGTCGGTGCGGCGGTGGATGGGCCGATCGGGTCACCAGCCGGCAGGGGCGTAGTCCTTGAGGAAGCAGCCGTGGAGCGGCTCGCCCGCCTCGCCCCGCACGATGGGGTCGTAGACCCGGGCCGCGCCGTCGACCAGGTCGAGCGGGGCGTGGAAGCCCTCCTCGGCCAGCCGCATCTTGTCCGGGTGGGGCCGCTCGTCCGTGATCCAGCCGGTGTCCACGGCGGTCATCAGGATGCCGTCCTTCTCGAACATCTCCTGGGCGCTGGTGCGCGTCAGCATGTTCAGCGCGGCCTTGGCCATGTTGGTGTGCGGATGGCCCGCGCCCTTGTAGCCCCGGCCGAAGACGCCCTCCATCGCGGAGACGTTGACGACGTAGGCGTACTTCGCGGCGGTCGCGGCCATCGCGGGGCGGAGCCGGCTGATCAGGATGAACGGCGCGGTGGAGTTGCAGAGCTGGACCTCCAGGAGTTCGATCGGCTCGACCTCCTCCACGGTCTGGATCCAGCTGTTGGTGTGGTGCAGGTCCGGGACGAGTCCGCCGGCGTCGATCGCCGTGCCCGCCGCGATGCGCGCGGGCGAGGCGGAGCCGGTCACCAGGGCGAGGTCCGTGACCTCCTGCGCGCTCAGACCGTCCTTGCGGGCGGCGGGGATGGCCGCCACCCGGTCGACCGTGCCGCTGTTGAACGTGCCGATGACCTCGGCGGCCGGGAGCTCGCCGGCGGGCAGCGGGGCGCTCTCGGCGTGGACGAGTTCGCTGTAGGCCTGCGGGGAACGGCGTACCGTCTGCGCGGCGTTGTTGATCAGGATGTCCAGCGGGCCCTCGGCGGCGACCGAGTCGGCGAGCGCGACGACCTGCGCCGGGTCGCGGAGGTCGATGCCGACGATCTTCAGCCGGTGGATCCACTCGTCGCTGTCCTCCATCGCCTTGAAGCGGCGGATGGCGTCATTGGGGAAGCGGGTGGTGATGGTGGTGTGCGCGCCGTCGCGCAGCAGCCGCAGCGCGATGTACATGCCGATCTTCGCCCGGCCGCCGGTGAGCAGGGCCCGCCGTCCGGTCAGGTCGGTGCGGGCGTCGCGCCGGGCCCGGTTCTCCGCGGCGCAGCTCTGGCAGAGCTGGTGGTAGAACGCGTCCACCTCGACGTACCGCGTCTTGCAGATGTAGCAGGAGCGGGGGCGCTGGAGGATTCCGGCGATCTCGCTGCGGGCCGAGGAGGAGGGCAGGACGCCCTGGGTCTCGTCGTCGATGCGTTCGGCCGAGCCGGTCGCGGTCGCCTCGGTGACCGCCCGGTCGTGGGCGGTCTTCGCGGCCCGGCGCTCCTGGCGGCGGCGCTGCTTGACCGTGCGGTAGATCCCGGCGGTCGCCCGGCGGACGGCGACGGCGTCCGGGTGGTCGACCTCGACGCGGTCGAGCTCGTCGAGCACGCTCAGGCAGACGGCCAGTCGCTCCGGATCGATACCGGGACCCAACCCGTCGGTTCCGGGAGCGAGCTCCGGGCCGTCATCTGTCACCGTCATTGCCGTTCCTCTGTCATCTGTCGCCGCGGGCCGGGTGTCACCGCAGGCCGAAACACACCCCGGCCAAGTTTGCCATGGGCCGCGGGCTGCTCCGTTCGGGCGAGGGCCCGCCCCGTGGGGCGGCTTCCGGACGGGCCCCGGCGGGCCCCGACCTCCCGTCACGGAGAAAGATCAAGAAATCTCGAAGAAAGAAGGCATGACTTCTCGGCGCCAGGGCAGGCGACCGTCCGACACATTGGACAGCAGGGAGGGTGACACCATGGCGGCGATGGCGGGGCGAACCGGCGGGGCGACGGCGCAGCTGAGCGACGACCGGACCGGCACGCGGACAGCCGTCGGCACCGGCGAGCTTCCCTGGGTGGAGGACGCGGGCAAGGTCGCGCCGCAGGACGCGCGGGCCCTTTCCAAGATCTTCTTCGACCGCCTCCAGGAGATGGAGGAGGGCACGCGCGAGCACCAGTACGCGCGCAACACCCTCATCGAGATGAACCTCTCCCTGGTGCGCTTCGCCGCGTCCCGGTTCCGCAACCGCGGCGGGGACGACGCCGAGGACATCATCCAGGTCGGCACCATCGGGCTGATCAAGGCGATCGACCGCTTCGACCTCTCGCGCGAGGTCGAGTTCGCCACCTTCGCCGTCCCCTACATCGTCGGCGAGATCAAGCGCTTCTTCCGTGACACCACGTGGTCCGTGCACGTGCCGCGGCGGCTCCAGGAGCTGCGGGTGGACCTCGCCAAGGCGAAGGAGCACCTCTCCTCGAAGCTCGACCGCGACCCCACGGTCAAGGAGCTGGCGGCCCACCTCGACCTCCCGGAGGAGGAGATCATCGAGGGCCTGGTGGCCGCCAACGGCTACTCGGCCGGTTCGCTCGACACCCCTTCCGCCGACAGCGACTCCGGTCAGGAGCAGCGGGCGTACGCCGACGTCCTCGGTGAGACGGACCCGGCGATGGAGACCGTCGAGAACCTGCACACGCTCGCGCCGCTGCTGGAGCAGCTGGACGAGCGGGAGCGGCGGATCGTCCAGATGCGGTTCGGGGCGGAGATGACGCAGTCGCAGATCGGCGCGGAGCTGGGCGTGTCCCAGATGCACGTCTCGCGGCTGCTCACCCGGATCGTCAAGCAGCTCCGCAAGGGGATGAGCGTGGAGGCGTGAGTCTTCTCATCCTCTGACCGGGCGCCGACCCGGATCACCCCCGTCCCACCTGGTCGGGCACCCGTTTCGGGTGCCCGGCCTCCGTTCTGTCCGTTGTGCGACCGGGTCTCGCCCGGGTCGCCTGTCGCATATGCTTCCTGACGATTCGGCCGGATCCACTGTGCCGTTCGTGCGAGGAGGTGGAGGGTTGGCCGAGGCGTCCGTGGGCATGTCGCTGAAACCTGTGGGCACCGCCGGAATCCCTTCGCAGCAGGACGGGGCGCTCCCGTCACCGACCTCCCACCTGTGGAATCTGGACGCGTCGATCCTCCTCGTGGAGGACGACGCCGGTGACGCGCTGCTCGTCGAGGAGATGCTCGCCGACAGCGAGCTGGACTCCGCCCTGACCTGGTGCAAGACGCTGGCCGAGGCGCGCGGCTACCTCGCCACGTCCACCTCGCCGGTGTGCGTGCTGCTGGATCTGCATCTTCCCGACGTGCACGGGCTGGACGCGGTGCGCCAGATCCTGGAGTCCGACGGCGACGCCGCCATCGTGGTCCTCACCGGTCTCGACGAGTCCGGCACCGGACTGCGGGCGGTGGCGGGCGGCGCCCAGGACTATCTGGTCAAGGGCCGGCTGGATCCCGAGGTCCTGTCGCGGGCCGTCCGCTACGCCCTCCAGCGCAAGGAGGTCGAGCGCGCCGCCGCCGCGCTGCGCGACAACCGTTTGATCGCGCAGGAGAACGCCCGGCTGGAGCGCGGACTGCTGCCCGTCCCGCTGCTGCGCGACGAGCGTTTCCAGGCCATCGCCCGCTACGAGCCGGGGCGTGCCCACGGTCTGCTGAGCGGTGACTTCTACGACGTCGTGCAGACCTCCGACGGCACGGTGCACGCGGTGATCGGGGACGTCTCGGGCCACGGCGCGGCGGAGGCCGCGCTGGGCGTGTGCCTGCGGGTGGCCTGGCGTACGGCCGTCCTGTGCGGGACCTCGCACCTGGAGCAGATCGCCCTGCTGGAGGAGATCCTGGTCGCCGAGCGCTCGGACTCCCACGTCTTCGCCACCGTGACCTCCCTGGCCTTCGCGCCGGACGGACGCCACGCCCAGATCGTGCGCGCGGGCCATCCCGGCCTGCTGCTGCGCGAGGGCCGGGGCGTCAGCTGGGTGGAGCCGGAGGGCGGCATGGCCCTCGGTCTGCTGCCCGGAGCGGGCCGCTGGCCGACCATCGACCTGCCGCTGGCTCCCGGCGCGGGTCTCGTACTCTTCACGGACGGACTCTTCGAAGGACGCGACGGGCCGGACAGCCGTCTCGGCGAAGAGGGACTGCTGGAGATGGCCCGCGTGAACGGGCATCTGCCGGCGCGCCCGTTCATCGACGCACTGGTGGCCGGAGCCAGCGAGGGAGCCGCCCCCTACGGCGGCCTCGCGGACGACGTCGCCGTGCTGCACCTGGGCTGGGGATCGGAACTCTCATGAGCACGGACAACGCAACGCCCGCACCGCGCTGGGGCTTCGCCGCGCGGCTGTCGGTGCAGAACTGGGTGCATCTGATCCTCGGCGGCTTCGTCGTGGTCGTCTGTGCCTGCCTGGTGATCGGCGGGCTCGTGCTGGCGCGGATATCCGACCGCACGACCGATCTCGTCGACCGCATCCAGCCGGCCAGGTCGGCCTCCTTCCAGCTGCAGAACGCTCTGCTCGACCAGGAGACCGGTGTCCGGGGATTCGCTCTGACCGGCGACGACTCCTTCCTGGAGCCGTACCGGTCGGGCCGGGCCGCCGAGCTGGACCGGATGGCGCAGCTCCGGCGGGTGGTGGGCGCCCAGAAGCCGTTCTCCGACGACCTCGACAAGATCACCGCGGCCGCGCGGGAGTGGCGGCAGACCCGGGCCGAGCCGCTGATCAGCGCCGTCCGCGAGAACGGTCCGAACAGGACGGACACGGCGGGGCAGTTGCAGCTCAGCAAGTCGGACTTCGACACGCTGCGGCAGACGTACGGAGCCCAGCAGGACCACCTCGCGCAGGCCCGCGACGCGGCACGCGCCGAGCTGAACGACGCGCGCACCACCCGCGACCGCGTGCTCATCGCCCTGGTGAGCGTCTTCGTACTGACCGTGATCGCGCTCAGCGTGCTGCTCCATCGGGTGGTCGGCGTCCCGCTCAACCGGCTGCGCGCCGCCTCCGACCGGGTGCGCGCCGGGGCCTTCGGCACTCGTATCGAGATCAAGGGCCCCTCCGACGTCCAGGCCGTGGCCGGGGCGGTCGAGGACATGCGGCAGCGGCTGGTCGGCGAGCTGTCCGACGCGCAGAGCCGCGAGGACCTGCTCGCCGGTCAGACCGAGGAGCTGCGCCGCTCCAACTCCGAGCTGGAGCAGTTCGCCTACGTCGCCTCGCACGACCTCCAGGAGCCGCTGCGCAAGGTCGCCTCCTTCTGCCAGCTCCTGGAGAAGCGCTACGGGACGGAGCTGGACGACCGCGGCAAGCAGTACATCGCCTTCGCGGTCGACGGAGCCAAGCGGATGCAGGTCCTCATCAACGACCTGCTCACCTTCTCCCGCGTCGGCCGCGTCCACGAGGGCTGGAAGCCGGTCGAGCTGGAGCGGGCGCTGGAGCGGGCGCTGGGCAACCTGACGCTGGCGATCGAGGACTCGGGAGCCGAGATCGAGCGGCCCGACGCCCTGCCGGAGATCGTCGGCGACGGCACGGCGCTCACGATGGTGTGGCAGAACCTGATCGGCAACGCCGTGAAGTTCCGCCGTCCCGACGTCCCCTGCCGGATCACCGTCGGCTGCGTGCTCGACGGCGACGAGTGGCACTTCTCGGTGGCGGACAACGGCATCGGGATCTCGCCGGAGTTCTCGGACAAGGTGTTCGTGATCTTCCAGCGGCTCCACGCGCGCGACGAGTACGAGGGTACGGGTATCGGCCTCGCGCTCTGCCGCAAGATCGTCGAGTTCCACGGCGGCCGGATCTGGCTGGATCCCGAACCGGGCGAAGGCGCCCTCATCCACTTCACGCTGCCGGTCGCTCCCGATGCGCCCGCCCCCACCGCGGCGGAGCAGCCCGCTCCCGCCGCCCTGACCACCACGCCGGGAGACCCGTCATGAACGCCCCTGTCCAGCCCATCGAGGTCCTGC
Organism: Streptomyces sp. ADI96-02; assembly: GCF_003846185.1. Classification (GTDB taxonomy): domain Bacteria; phylum Actinomycetota; class Actinomycetes; order Streptomycetales; family Streptomycetaceae; genus Streptomyces. The sequence continues at coordinate 6,289,069 of NZ_ML123034.1, read as the reverse complement.
TCGTCGAGGACGACCCCGGCGACGAGCTGATGACCCGTGAGGCTTTCGAGGACAACAAGATCCGCAACACCCTGCACGTCGTGCGCGACGGGCAGGAGGCCCTGGACTTCCTATACCGGCGCGGCGAGCACACCGGTGCGCCCCGCCCCGACCTGGTGCTCCTCGACCTCAATCTGCCCAAGTACGACGGCCGGCAGGTGCTGGAGCAGATCAAGGGCGACCCCGAACTGTCGCTGATCCCGGTGGTGGTGCTGACGACCTCCTCGGCCGAGGAGGACATCCTGCGCAGCTACAAGCTGCACGCCAACGCGTACGTCACCAAGCCGGTCGACCTGGACCAGTTCATCGCGGCGGTGCGCCAGATCGACGAGTTCTTCGTCACCGTGGTGCGCCTGCCCGGTCGTGCGTAGGATCGGTGCGGATCTCGTGGAGTGGGACGCGTTGACACGGGTAGACGAATGGCGGAAAAGGTCATCGACCTCACTGCCCTCACTGCGGCGCCCTGGCTGGAGCACATGAACGAACAGGTCACCTCGCCGGAGGACCCCGACCAGGGGCTCCGGTCTCCCGAGGTACTGCTCAGCGCCGAGGTCTTCGACGGAGAACCGGGCTGCATCGCGATGGCCCGCGCCCTGGCCGACCGCTTCCTGACGCGGCTCGCGGTGGAGTGCCTGGCGCCGCTGGGCGAGCACACCCGCAGCGATCTGATGCTGGCCGTGAGCGAGCTCGTGACCAACGCCGACCGCTACAGCCACGGCCCCTACCTGCTGGAGCTGGAGGGCAGCGCCGAGCGGATCAGCGTCACGGTGTACGACAGCAGCACGGCGATGCCGGTGCTCTACTCCCCCGACCCCGCGCGGCTGGGCGGGCACGGCATGGAGATCGTGGTGGCCCTGTGCGACCGGCTGACGGCGGAGCGGGTGCCGGTCGGCAAGCGCATCCGGGCGGAGTTCCAGCTCAGCATCTGACGGGCCTCGGCGCGTCGCCGGGGGCGGGTGCGCCCCGGCGGAGGCGCACCCGCCCCGGGGCGCGCCTCCTTCGGTCTCAGCGTCCGTCGTCCTACCGGCCGAACCAGTCCATGCACAGCACGAGCGCGTCGTCGATCGTGTCCGTGCCCCGGTACTCGGCCAGTTCGCCGAGCATGGCGCGCGGGACCGTGGCGGCCGGGAGCAGCCGGGTCGACTGGATGGCGCGGGCCAGCGCCCGCTCCCCGTACTTCTCCCCCAGCGGCGACACCGCCTCGTAGACGCCGTCGCTCAGGAGCAGCAGCCGGTCGCCGGGCTCGACCCGGAACTCCTGGACCGTGTAGTGCGACTCCTCGAACATGCCGAGCGGAAGCTGGGCGTCCAGGTCGATGCGGCGCACGGCGCGTCCGCGCTGGAGCCACAGTTGCGGTGATCCCGCGTCGACGACACCGACCTGGCCGGTGGCGAGTTCGAAGCGGAGCAGCAGGGTGGAGACGTGGGACGCGCCCCGGTGCTGGTCGTAGATCGCCTGGTCGGCGAGGGCCGCCTGGTCCGCGATGCCGATGCCCGCCCGGCGGGCGTTGCGCAGGGCGTTGACCGCGAGATTGGTCAGCAGCGACGCCTGTATGCCCTCGCCCATGCCGTTCGTCACGGCGACGGTCAGCTCGTCGGCGTCGGCGGCCCAGTCGAAGTTGTCGCCGTGGATGGCGTACGCGGGCTCCAGCTGGGCTCCGATGGCGAACTCGGCCGCGGTGCAGGCGCGCGCGGGCAGGAGCTGCCACTGCATCTCGGCGGCGAGCGTGAGCCGGCTGGTGCGGCGGGCCCGCTGGTAGAGGTCGGTGTCCCGTTCGGCGACGAGTATCTCGTGGCCCAGCAGGTCCGCCACGTGGGTCAGCTCACCGACCATGTGCGGTGTGGAGCTCGCCTGCGGCAGCCGGACGGTGAGGATGCCCAGTCGCTCGCCGCGCACGGTCACGGGGAGGTAGTGGTCGACCGCGTCGTCGTGCCGGACCTGCTGCTCGCGGGGTTCCTGGCTGCCGAAGGCCCGCCCCTCGGCGCTGTTGTCCAGGGACAGCGGTTCGTCCTCGCCGTCGGGCCGGTCGAGGGGTTTGAGGACTCTCAGGGCGTAGTCGGCGAGATGCAGTTCCACCGCGAGCGCCCCGTAGGCGCTGCGGAGGATCGCGCGGAGCGTCTCCAGCAGCGCATGCGGAGCGGCGGCCCTGACAGCGCTCTCGATGTCCGGTCTTGGGTTCACGGTCTCTCGTACATTCTTCGTCCTGAGACGGGGTAGGGGCGGGGTCCGGGCTGACAAGCGGGGCTGACGGGTGACAGAGTGGACGGATGCCCTACTCCGCCCGCCGCCCGCGTACGCGCGACCAGGTGGCCGCCGACGCATCCGCGGCCTCGGAGCTGCTGGAAGTGTTGTGGGGCCGTGGCCAGGAAGCCGCTTCCTCGGGAACGGTATCGCCCTCGCAGTTGCGCGCCCTGCTCGTGATCGAGAAGCAGGAGGGCGCGAACCTGCGCTCCCTCGGCGAGGCTCTCGGCTCTCGCGCGCCCTCGGTCAGCAGGCTCTGCGACCGGATGGAAGCCATGGGGCTCGTCCAGCGCGAGCCGAGTGCCACGAGCCGCCGCGAGGTGGAACTGCGGCTCAGCCTGCGCGGTCGCACCCTCCTCGAAGAGTACCGGGCCATCCGCGCCCGGGAGCTGAACGCCGTCCTGGAGCGCATGGAACCGGCCGCCGTCGCCGCCCTCGCGGAGGGCCTGACGGCCTTCCACGCGGCAGCCTCGGAGCGGCTGTCCCCGCAAACGGGCACGGCGGCCTCCCGGCTCCGCGATGATGTCGCCGACAGCGCCTAGCCTCATCCAGCTCCTGCTTCCGCATCCATCGCATCGTCCCTGTCGACATCTGATCCACTAACAGTTGTGGATCAGATTGTTACCCGATGGAGAATGTTGTCAAATGGCAACTGTTCCTTCTATCGTTGCTCCTGTACCCCGCCGCGAGCAGGGACGGAACGAGGCCGACCCGTCCGGCAGACCGGCTTCCCGTCTCCCGACCAACGAACCGCCCGAGGTGCCTTCCGTGCTTCCATCGCCCAGCGAAGACAGAGCTGTCAGCATCACTACCCGTCATCAGCGGGGTGCTCTGGTATTCACCGTGTCGGGTGATCTGGACATCGACAGCGTTCCCCCGCTCGGCTCGGCTCTCGCCGCGGCGGCCGGCGACGGCTCCGGCCCGGTCGTCGTGGACCTCTCCGGGGTGGGTTTCGCCGACTCGACGACGGTGAACGTGCTCCTCCAGGGGCAGACCGTCCTGAACGGCCGGCTGCGCCTGGCCGCACCGTCGCCCTTCGTGCAGCGCCTGATCGGGATGATCGGGCTGGACAGCGCCCTGCCGGTGCTGCCCAGCGTCGAGGACGCGATCGACGCGCCGGACGCCCCACTACCCTCCTGAGCCGGTGGGGAGAGGCGGCAGCCCCTCCCGAACCGCCCCTGCCGCCCCTGCCGCCCCTGCCGCCCCTCCCCGCCGCCCCGTGCGCCGGGGAGGGGCGGTGCGCGCGTTTCGGAGAGGGGTTACCGGGTGGAACCCGGCACCTGGTCGAAGACGCAGTCGCCGCACAGGCCGCCGCCCGGACAGCGCCAGTACAGGCAGCAGCTGCGCCGCCGGAACGCCGGACCGTGCGGGGCTCCGGTGGAGCGCAGATCGGCGTGGTCGAAGAGCTCCGCGGTCAGGGCGCGGGTCCGGCGGGCCACGTCCGGCAGTTCGTTCGCGCGCGCCCAGGCGACGAGTTCGCGCGCCGCCCCGGCGAGCGCGGATCCGGCGTTGCCCCACAGCAGGCGCGGCGAGACGTTCCCGTCGCCCCGCACCGCCTCCGCGAGCGGCGCCAAGTGGCCGTACTGCACCTGTTCGCGGATCCGCTCCGCCGTGCCGGGCAGCTCCTGCGGGTCGGCGATCCACAGATCGTCGGGCGAGGCGGCCTCCGGGTCCCAGTGGAGGGCGTCCGGCGGAAGAGCCGGGATGCGCCCGCAGAGCGCGGCCGGGCCCAGGGCGATGGACCAGAGCCGGGCGGCGAGGCCGAGGTGGGCGATGGAGGCGGCGACCCTGCGCTCGGGAGCCTCCAGCCGGCTCGCGACCCTGTCGATACATGCGGTCAGGGGCGCGGTGCGCCCGCCGTACAGCAGGGCGAGCGGCCGGTGGCCGCCGCCGGACGCCGGGGTGGTCCGCAGCGCGAAGAATCCGCCCACCGACGCCGTGCGTGCCAGGTCCACGCCCCGCTCCTCCCGATCCGGCGGCGATCCGCTCGGCGGGCTCCGCGGCGACCTGCTGTGCCCGGTTCGCCGCTCACGGTATCCGCCGGCGCACAACTTCTGACGTCCGGGGCGGGCAGGGCTACCGTCGAGGGGAGGACCCCGGCATGAGATCCGTACTACTGGGGCAGTACGCCGAACTGCCGCCTCCAGGACGACGACGCCGCGCCCCGGACGGGACATCGTGGTGCCATGAGCTCCCTCGCGCTGTCTGTGCTGCTGTCACTGGTCTCCGCGGTCGCCTACGCGGCCGGGGCGATCGTCCAGGAGCGCGTGGCCGTGCACAGCGGAAGCTCGGCGTCCGACCTGCTGCGCAACGGGCGCTGGTGGGTCGCCGTCCTTCTGAACGGGGTCGGCGCACTGCTCCACGTCGTGGCACTGGCCTACGGGCCGCTCAGCCTGGTGCAGCCGCTCGGCGCGCTCACGATCGTCTTCGCCCTGCCGATGGCCGCCCTGTTCGTCGGGCGCAAGGCCGGGGCGATGGCTTGGCGCGGAGCGTTGATGGCGACGGCCGGCCTGGTGGGCCTGCTGGCCCTCACCGGGAACGCCGAGCCGCACGTGCTGCGCGGTCCCGAGCAGGTGGTGCTGGCGGCCGTGGCCTTCGGGGCGGTCGCCGCGATCGCACTGCTCGGCAAGGCGCTGCGCGGCCCGGCGCTGCGGAGCCTGGCACTGGCCACGGCCGCCGGGGTCGCGTTCGGCATGGCCTCGGTGTTCACCAAGACGGTGGCGATGGAGTGGACGTCGGGCTCCGTGCCCGCGGGCCTGCCGACGCTGCTGGTGATAGCGGGGCTCGCCGCGGCCGGTCTGCTGCTCTCCCAGGCCGCCTACCGGGGCGCGGGGCTGACCGCGCCGCTGGCCACGGTGACGGTGGTCAATCCGGTGGTGGCGGCGGCGATCGGCATCTCCCTGTTCGACGAACGTTTCCGCTACGGCACGACGGGCGCCCTGTTCGCGCTCCTGTGCGGCCTGCTGGCCGCCGCGGGCCTGGTCCTGCTGACGAAGGAACGGCTGAGCGCGGAACGCGCGGCGGGCACGGGTCCCGGAACCGGGGCTGAGGGAGCCGCGTCCTCCGCCGCGGCCGTGTCCGAGGGACGGGCGGGCAGGGGCCACGGGCGGACGGGCGGGGACGACCGGGCGACGGGCGCGAGCCCGGACACGGCCGTCGCTGATCCCGTCCCGGCTGCGCCCGTCCCCCACCCGGAGCCGGCCACGGGCCGCTCTCCCGTTCCGCACGCCCCGCCGCTCTCGGTTCCGCTGCCGCCGGGGCGCGCGGCACCGCTGATGGAGTTCACGGCTCCGCACGCGCCGGCGGGGCGGGGCCGGCGGAGTGAGCCGGTCCTCGCTCCGCGCGCGGAGCGGACGGTTCAGACGCTGACGCCGCCCGCCCGCAGGTAGGCCAGCGGGTCGACGTCGGAGCCGTATCCCGGGCCGAGCCGGATCTCGAAGTGCAGGTGCGGGCCGGTGCTGTTGCCGGTGGAGCCGGAACGGGCGATGCGCTGACCGCCGGAGACCGACTGGCCGGCGCGGACGTTGAGCGCGGAGAGGTGGGCGTACTGGCTGTACTTGCCGTCCTCATGCCGGATGACGACCTCGTAGCCGTACGCTCCGGCCCAGCCGGCCGAGACGACCCGGCCCGGGGCGACGGACTTCACCGAGGTGCCGGTGGGCACGGGAAAGTCGACACCTGTGTGGTAGCCGCTGGACCAGGAACCGGCCTGGCGGTACGGCGTTCCGGTCCCGGCGGCCACCGGGGCGCTGAACCCGGAGTGATTCACGGCGCGTTCGGGAGCGGACTGCTCCTTCTTGGGTGCGGCCTTCTTGTGCTCGGTCCTCTTGTCGTCGGCCCTCTTGGACTCGGCCTTCCTCTGTTCGGTCCTCTTGTCCTCGGCCTTCTTCTGTTCGGCCTTCTCCTGTTCGGCCTTCTTGTCCTCGGCCTTCTTGTCCTCGGCCTTCTTGTCCTCGGCCTTCTTGTCCTCGGCCCTCTTGTCCTCGGCCTTTTTCGCGTCCGCTGAGGGGGCCGGCGGCTTCGACGCGGACGGCTTCGGCGTCCGGCGCGGCTCGGCCTGCTCCGCGTGCGGCACGGGCTTGGCGGGGTCCGTCCGGGGCGTCCGGCCGGGGTCGAGACTCAGCCGCTGTCCGGGGAAGATCAGGTCGGGGTCGCCGCCGACGACCGTGCGGTTGGCCTCGTACAGCCGCTGCCAGCCGCCCTTGACCTGCTCGGCGGCGGCGATCCCGGAGAGCGAGTCGCCGGTCGCGACGGTGTAGGAGTCGCGCTTTCCGGGAACGTGCGTCGGTTTCGTCGCCTCGTGTCGGGTCTGCGGCGGCCGGGCCGGAGCGCTCCGCGGTGCCGCGGCCTGGACGGGCCGGCTGCCCGCGCTCTGCGGGTCGGGCTGCGGAACCGTCTCGGGCGAGTCCCCGCCCCGGGTGAGACCGGCGCGTACGGAACAGGTCGGCCAGGCACCGGGTCCCTGGCCGTCCAGGACCTTCTCGGCGATGGCGATCTGCTGGTCGCGGGTGGCGAGGTCGGCGCGGGGGGCGTACTGCGTGCCGCCGTAGGCCGCCCAGGTGGAGCCGCTGAACTGCAGTCCGCCGTAGTAGCCGTTGTCGGTGTTGACGGCCCAGTTCCCGCTCGACTCGCAGGCGGCGACCTTCTCCCAGACCTCGCCGGAGGCGGCTTGCGCCGGGAGTGCCGCGATGAGCGGGAGCGCCAGGCCCGCGCCTCCCGCGGTCACCGTGAGCGAGGCACGGTTGATCCGGCTCGGCTGGTATCTGCGGTGCCGTCCGTTTGCGGCCATGACTTGGCTCCCCCACTGGCTTTGGGACACGTCGCAGGCGTCAACGTAGAACCGCGCGGAGGCTGATCACAAGCGAAGGGTGATAGTCGGCCGCCCGCCGGCGATGGCTGGCCGGATTCCGCTCATCGAAGGCCGCGTGTAGGCCGGTTGACGGGACGGCCCGGCGGTGCGGCGGGGTGCCCGGCGGTGCGGCGGAGCCCGGGCGGTGCGGCGGGAGTGCTGCCTTCCCCGGCTCTCGCGCGGTCCGCGGTCAGTTCGCCGCAGCACCGGGCGGGAGCCGGCTCGGCGGGACCGCTCACGGCCCCGGCTCCGTCACCCGGCGACGGGACCCCCGCCGCCGGGGAGAACGGGGCGGCGGCTCCCCGGGGTCACGCGGTGTGCAGCCTCAGTCCGTACCGGTTGAGGATCTCGTTGACCGGCTGGTACCAGGTCTCGCCGCCGCCGCCGCAGTTGCCCCAGCCGCCGGAGGTGACGCCCTGTGCCTGGTCGCCGCTGATGAACGACCCGCCGGAGTCGCCGCCCGCGGCGCAGACGCTCGTCTTCGTCATCTGGTATACCGCCCCCTGGCTGTAGTTGACGGTCTCGTTCTTGGCGAGAACCCTGCCGCAGTGCCAGCGCGTGGTGGAGCCCGAGCGGCAGATCGAGGCGTTGATCGGGGCCTCGTTCGAACCGCGGACGAGCTGGTCCGAGACCGTGCCCCAGCCGAGGACGACCGGCACGGTCCACCAGCCGTTGGCCACGTTCACCCAGGCGTAGTCGTCGCCGGGGAAGGACGAGCCCTGGAAGTTGCCGATGGCCGAACCGTCCCAGCCGCGTACGGACTGCCCCGTGCCGCCGCAGTGCCCGGCGGTGACGAAGCCGCCGTACACGGAGAAGCCGATGGAGCAGCGGACGTTGCCGGTGTAGTACGGGTCGCCTCCGACCGTTCCGGCGGCGAAGGTCCGCGGAGCCTCGGCAATCGTCTCGACGGTCACCGGTCCGGCTCGGCGTGTCTGGGCGACGAACGCCCGGACATCGTTGTCACGCTGCTCGGAGGCGACCACGTTCACCACGACGCGGCTGGTCGCGGGGTCGACGTGCCAGCTGCTCACGCCGGACGGTGCGGGCAGCGCGTCGATGCGCGCCTTGGCCGCGTCGAGCTCCTGGGCCGAGTGCTCGACGAGCCGGGTCGCGGCACCGGTCGCCCGTACGGCGTCGACCCTGCCGGAGTCCGTCACGGCGATGGTCAGCCTGCCGGTCCTCGCGTCGAGCCAGGAGCCGCCGAAGGCGGATCCGGCGGCACGCTTCGCCTCGGGCTCCAGTGCCGTGGCCGCCTTCTCGTCGGCGAGCCGGGCACGGGCCTGATGTTCCGTCAGGCCCAGGTCGCGCCGCATCGCGGAGAGCAGCGCCGGGGCGGCGGGGAGGGTGGCGGCGGACTCGGTGGGGGCGGGTGCGGCCGAGGCGGACGCGGGGCCGACGGCGGTCCAGGCGCCGACGAGCAGCAGCGCGGACAGACCGGACCGCAGCACGGTTGCGTGTCTCAAGGGAGTGACCCTTCCTGTTGTCCCAAGATGCGGGGAGGGAACGGGAGGCGTCCGGGAGCGCATGCTGATCGTGCGCTTGAGAGCGCTCTCAGATGTACCGCTCCGGACTGTAGCGGAATCCGAAAGTCAGGTCCATGCCAATGACGACCTGTGCTGACGAGGCGTCCGGAGGGGTGCGGTGGAACGGCTTCACGGCGTGAGCAGCGGCAGCCCGCTCGCCCTCCACAGGTCCCGGAAGCCACCCGCGCGCGACCCGCCCTGCCGGGCCGCTTCCTCCTCCTCCTCCGCCGTACGCCACACCCGTACCGCTGCTCCGGCGTCGGGGCGCGCGTCGGACGCGCCCGGGTCCAGCGGGTCCCAGCCCGGGTCGCCGTGGGCGGCGAACCCTGTCCAGGCGTCCATCATCCGGCGCGACAGCTCGCGGTCGGCGTCGCCGGGCGGGCCGCCGGTCAGGAAGTGCAGGCGCGCGTCATGGAGGTTGCCGAAGGCGAACGGCACGTCCGCGCAGTGCCACGCGCGTACCCGCTGCCCTCGGCCGCCGCGCCGGCGGTCGAAGCGGGACAGGAACGCGCGTCCGCCCGACCCGGCGTGCGCCTCGGCGAGGCGGCTGCCGTACTCGGCGAAGAGGAGGTCGGAGTAGAGGGCCAGGTAGACATCGAGCACGGGAGCCGGGGCGAGCCGGTCGCGGTAGCCGTCGACGAGCGCCGCGGGCAGACCGAAGTCGGCGGCGAAGACCGCCAGTCGGTCCTCCGTCGTCACCTTCGCGCTGCTGCCGACGGCGTCCAGCAGCCAGTATTCCTCCGTCGTGTGGCAGACCAGCAGCTCCACGTCGCCGCCCGCCCCCGCCGCCAGAGCCGTCAGCGGATCGGCGGTCAGAAGCGTCCCGTCGGCGACCGGCCCGTAGACCGCCGGATCGTAGTGGCGCTGCCCCGAGGCCGGATCCCGGCGGTACCGGTCGGCGACCCGGTCCGACGCGGCCACGAGCGCCTGCGGTGAGGCGGCCGACAGCCCCGCGCGCGTGGCGGGCACACCGGCGGTCGCCGCGACCTCGGCGGTGGTGCGGGCAGCGTGCTCGACCGGGGCGCAGGAGTTGACGGGGCTGTGCAGCACGGCCCGCCGCATCAGCCCGCGCGCCCGTTCCATGACCATCAGGCAGGCCACGGACCCGGCCCCCGAGGACTGGCCCGCCACGGTGACACGGTCCGGGGCGCCGCCGAACTCGGCGATGTTGTCGCGTACCCACTCCAGCGCGGCGATCTGGTCGAGCAGCCCCCGGTTGTCCGGGCGGGCGGGCCCGCCGTCCGCGTCCGGGACGTGCCCGAACCCCTCGAAGCCGAGGCGGCTGTTGAGCGTGACGACGACCAGCCCCCGTGCCGCGAGCGCGGTGCCGTCGAAGTCGGGTTGGGCCGAGGAGCCGAAGACGTACGCGCCGCCGTGCGACCAGACGAGCACGGGCAGACCGGCGGGGTTGTCGGCGGGCGCCCAGACGTTCAACGTGAGGATGTCCTCGTCGCCCGGCGACCAGACCGGTGAGCCGGGGAGCTCGGCCGACTGGGGGGCGATGGGGCCGAACACGGTGCAGTCGCGTGTCCCGACCCACGGCCGTGCCGGGCGCGGCTCGCGGAAGCGGTCGGGGCCGAACGGCGGAGCGGCGTACGGGATGCCGAGGACGGCGACGACCGCCGCGTCCCGCTCGGCGCGCCGTCCCCTCACCCGTCCCGCCGTGGTGGTCCATACGTGCACAGCCGCTCCCCCGTCCCGACCGGCCCGGCGTTCGGGCGCGTGTCAGCATCCCAGCCCGTCGCGCGACCGCTCCAACACCTTGATCGAGACCATTGACGCGGCTGCGATGTGACGGATGTCGTCGGCGGGCGCCCGGGGGCGCGTGCGGTCGCCGTACCGTCGCGCGTCCCGGGCAGCGCGTCGTCCGTGGCACGAGCGCCGCCGATCACGGATGCTGGGGTGAGCCGGCCGGGCCGCCCGGCCCGGCGGAGCCGCGTGGAAGGACCGATGTTGCCGATGACGACCGAAGCGAACCTCGCCGCCAAAGTACGCGCACCCGACACCGCGCTCGCCCGGGAGGCGACCGAGCTGGTGCGTGACACGACGAGCGAGCTGATCTACCACCATTCGCGCCGCGTCTTCTGGTTCGGCGCGCTGCAGGGCCGACGGCGTGATCTGAGCTTCGATCCCGAACTCCTCTATGTGGGAGCCCTGTTCCATGATCTCGGCCTCGGCGAGCCCTTCCGCGGCAGCGGCCGGCGGTTCGAGGTGGACAGCGCGGACGAGGCGCGCCGTTTCCTACAGGCGCGCGGGGTTCCGGAGGACAGCGTCCGGCGGGTGTGGACGGCGATCGCCCTGCACACGACGCCGGGCATTCCGTCGTTCATGGAGCCGGAGGTCGCGCTGGTGACCGCCGGGGTGGAGTACGACGTCCTGGGGATCGGATACGAGGACGTCTCCGCCGCCGACCGTGCGGAGATCGTCGCCCTGCATCCCCGGCCGGACTTCAAACGGCGGATCCTCGGAGCGTTCACGGACGGCATCCGTCCGAAGCCGGAGACGACGTTCGGCAACGTCAAGGCGGACGTGCTGGAGCACTACGTGCCCGGGTTCGAGCGCGGCGACTTCGTACGGACCATCCTGGATTCGCCCTGGCCCGAGTGACCGGCGGACAGGGCCGAGAACGGGGCCGGGGGCCGCAGCCGCGGCCGTCAGACGGCCCCCGACCGGGAGGTGAGGCAGCACGGCGGTCCGACCAGGCCCCGGCAGCCCGGGAACGGCGGTTCGGCGGCTATCCGACGATCAGCTCGCGCACGGTGGCCATGTCACTGAAGGGCAGCAGGGTGTCGCCCACGATCTGATGAGGTTCGCTGCCCTTTCCCGCGATCAGCACGATGTCGTCCGGGCCGGCCGTGCCGAGCGCCGCGGCGATCGCCCGGCGGCGGTCGGTGTACCGCTCGAACGGCGTCCCCGCCGCCTCGATGCCCGGGGCGATCTGGTCGAGGATGGCCTCGGGGTCCTCGTGCCGGGGGTTGTCCGAGGTGAGGACGCACAGGTCGGAGTGGGCGCCCGCGATCGCCCCCATCTCCACGCGCTTGGTGGTGTCGCGGTCGCCGCCGCAGCCGAAGACGGTGATGACCCTGCCCCGGGCGAAGCCCCGGATCGTGGTGAGCACCTTGTCGAGGGAGTCCGGCGAGTGCGCGTAGTCGACGATCACCGAGGCGCCGTTCGGGGCCTGGAGGCGTTCGAAGCGTCCGGGGATCTGCGGCATGCGCTCCAGGGCGTCGACGAGCCCGGCCAGGCCGTGGCCCAGAAGATGGCAGGCGGCCAGCGTGGCCAGGGCGTTGGAGACCGAGAACCGGCCGGGCGACGGAATGGCCGCCGGATACTTGCGCCCGTCGTGGTGCAGGGTGAAACGCGTTCCCGAGGCGTCCACGACCAGGTCGCTCGCCCGGTAGTCGGCGTCGGCGTCCAGCGCGTACGTGGTCACCGCGTCGGGCATCAGCGCCCGGATCCCGGCGCCCACCGGGTCGTCGGCGTTGATCACCGCTCGCCGGCACAGGCCCTGGAAGAGGCGGAGTTTGGCGTCGCGGTAGTTCTCCATGGTGCCGTGGTCGTCGAGGTGGTCCTGCGTCAGGTTCGTGAAGACGCCGACGTCGATGAACGTACGGTCCAGACGGTGCGTCAGCAGGCCCATGGAGGTGGCCTCCAGGACGACGCTGCCGGTGGCGCGGTCGCGCATGTGTCCCAGCAGGTACTGGAGATCGGGCGACTCCGGGGTGGTGAGCACCGAGGGCGGCATCGGGACGGGCTCGTCCCCGATCCGGCTTCCCGCCGTACCGATCACGCCGACCCGGACGCCCTCGGCGATCCGCAGCACGGACTCGACCATGTACGACACGGAGGTCTTGCCGTTGGTCCCGGTGACGGCGATCAGCTCCATGGCGCGGCCCGGCTCGCCGAAGTAGCGTGCCGCGACGACGGCGGCGGCCTTGCGGACGTCCGGCACCCGGACGGCGCAGACGTGGCCCGTCGCGGCGGGCAGGGGCGGCGCCTGGTCGTCGACCAGGACGGCGACCGCACCGCGGGCGACGGCGGGCGCCAGGGCTTCGGGGCCGCCCGTGAGGTGGCCCGGCACGGCTGCGAAGACGGAGCCGGGGGTGACGCGGTCCGCGTCGAACGTGGCACCGGCGGTGATCTCGGTCCGCCGGGGATCTCCCCGGAGTACGTGATGGTCCTGGCCTGCCAGGAGGTCGCTCAGCTTCACGGTGGTCCCTTCGAGAGCGGCGGCGGCCCCGGTGGTGCGGCCGTCGCCGGGCGGCGGCACGGGCGGATGCGCGGTGTGCCGCGTGATGCGTGATGCGTGATGCGTGATGCGTGATGCGTGATGCGTGATGCGTGATGCGTGATGCGTGATGCGTGCGGAAACGTGTGGCGCCGGTGGAGGCCACGGGTCGCACCGCGCCCGCGCCCGGGGGCGGGGCGGAGCAACGCGGAAAGGGCTCGGGCGCACAGGGCTGAAAGCGGGCGGAAGCAAGAGGAACGGGCCGATGCGAGCCCTACGGGCTGAGACGCCCCGGACGCTGGACGCCGAAGGTCGCCAGCCGTGGCCGAAGGTCGCTAGCCGTGTCCGTGCAGCGCGGAGGCCGCCCGGTGCGGGCACTTCCGCGGTTCGGCTTCACGACCCATGGGCCGAGTGTACGTGCCGGCCCCGGGGCCACGGCCCGCGTGCGGGCGCTCGTGCACCCGTGCGCGCCCTGCCCTCGGGGCGCGGGTCGGCCTCGGCCGACCACTGGATGAGGATCTTCCCTTTGCGGCAGCGGCGTTACCGGAGTGGAATTGCGTACAGGGGACAGTGATTCTCGTGGGACGAAAGGACGGGCCATGAGCGACACCGAGTGGGGGGACGAGGTCTACCAGCCGCAGGAGCCGCCGGGCTCCGATTTCGACGAGCAGCTCGACACCGGGGACACGCTGGAGGACTCCGGGGTGGACGACCCGCTCGACGAGGGCTACTCGCCGCCCGAACGCCCGTGGGCGGTCGAGGACCGGGGCACCACCGCCGCGGAGCAGCGCACCGGCGAGTCCCTGGAGTCCCGGCTGACCAGGGAACTCCCCGAGGTCGCGGAGTGGCCCGGCGACGGCGTGGGCGACCTGGCCGGCGGTGAGGGCGAGCCCTGGGACGACGAGGTCGGGGTCGACCGCGCCGGACGGCTGACGCAGCAGGCCGACGGCCGGGTCCCCGCCGCGGCGACCGCCGACGACGTGGGCGTCGACGGCGCGGCGGCCTCGGCCGAGGAGGCCGCCGTGCACGTGGTCCCCGACGACGACGCTCCGCCCGCCGCGGAGGCCCTCCCCTGAACGCGACCGTTTGAACGCGGCCGTCGCGGCCGTCCCCCGTCCCGTACGCCCCCCGGCACTTCCCCGACCGAACCCACCCCGGATCGCAGGAGCACTCAGATGAGCGGTACTGCCCAGATCGGCGTCACCGGACTCGCGGTGATGGGCCGCAACCTCGCCCGGAACTTCGCCCGCAACGGCTTCACCGTCGCCGTGCACAACCGCACGGCGTCCAAGACCGACGCGCTCGTCGGGGAGTTCGGCGGCGAGGGCGCGTTCGTCGCGGCGCACACGCCCGAGGAGTTCGTCGCCGCGCTGGAGAGGCCCCGGCGTCTGGTCGTCATGGTGAAGGCCGGTGATCCCACCGACGCCGTGATCCAGGAGTTCGCCCCGCTGCTGGAGGAGGGCGACGTCATCATCGACGGCGGGAACGCCCACTTCGAGGACACCCGCCGCCGTGAGAAGGAGCTGCGCGAGCGCGGCGTCCACTTCGTCGGGGCGGGCATCTCGGGCGGCGAGGAGGGCGCGCTGCACGGTCCGAGCATCATGCCGGGCGGCTCGGCCGAGTCCTACGCGTCGCTCGGTCCGCTGCTGGAGAGGATCGCCGCGAAGGCGAAGGACGGCACGCCGTGCACCGCGCACATCGGGCCGGACGGGGCCGGTCACTTCGTGAAGATGGTCCACAACGGCATCGAGTACGCGGACATGCAGCTCATCGCCGAGGCGTACGACCTGCTGCGCCGCGTGGCCGGCTACTCTCCCGCGCGGATCGCGGAGACGTTCCGGAGCTGGAACACCGGACGCCTCGACTCGTACCTGATCGAGATCACCGCTGAGGTCCTGGCCCATACGGACGCGGACACCGGCGAGCCGTTCGTCGACATCGTCCAGGACCGGGCCGAGCAGAAGGGCACCGGGCGCTGGACCGTGCAGATCGCGCTGGACCTCGGGGTGCCGGTGTCGGGGATCGCCGAGGCGGTGTTCGCCCGCTCCCTCTCGGGCCACGCGGACCTGCGGGAGGCCGCGCGCGGACTGCCGGGACCCTCCGCGAAGCCGTTGGAGGGCGCGCAGGCGGCGGCGTTCGCGGACCGGGTCGAGCAGGCCCTGTACGCCTCCAAGATCGTCTCGTACACGCAGGGCTTCCACCAGATCCGGGTCGGCAGCGACACCTACGGCTGGGATGTGGACCTCGGTTCCGTGGCGGCGATCTGGCGGGCGGGCTGCATCATCCGGGCGGCGTTCCTGGACCGGATCCGGGCCGCCTACGCCTCGCGGCCCGACCTGCTGAGCCTGCTGTCGGACGAGGAGTTCGAGCGGGAGATCGGTGCGGCACAGGACGACTGGCGGGCGGTGGTCGCCGAATCGGCGCGCCAGGGCGTGCCGACGCCCGGTTTCGCGGCGGCGCTGGCGTACTACGACGGACTGCGCGCTGACCGGCTGCCCGCGGCGCTGACGCAGGGGCAGCGGGACTTCTTCGGGGCGCACACCTACCGGCGCACGGACCGGAAGGGGATCTTCCACACGCTCTGGGGCGGGGACCGGTCCGAGGTCACGGGCGGCTGACCCGACCGGGCCACCCGGGGTGCGGCGGGGCCCGGAGCGTGCGTAAGTGGCTTGCGGGCCCGGACCGCCGTGCTGCGGTGCCGTCGTGGCTCCGCACCCCGGCCGTCCCGCCCGCCCTACCGTGCGACCGGCAACCGCCCGGCCGTACACCGTCCGCCCGTCGTCACCCGTCCCAGGAGTGCGCGCATGCCCGATGCCGTCCCGGACCCGGTCGCGGTCCAGCCCGTCGTCGCCCCGCTGACCAGCGCCGCCCTGTTCCTGGTCGGCACGATCGAACCGGGCGGCGAGCGCACGGTGCGCGAGGTGCTGCCGGAGCTGGCGGCCGTCGCCCGCTCCATCGGCTTCCGGTATCCGGACTCCGGCCTGGCGTGCGTGACCGGCTTCGGGTCCGCCGCCTGGGACCGGCTCTTCGCCGGACCGCGCCCCGCGCACCTGCACCCGTTCCCGGAGCTGAGCGGGCCGCTCCACCACGCGCCCGCGACCCCCGGCGACCTGCTGCTGCACATCCGGGCCGAGCGGATGGACGTCTGCTACGAGTGGGCCGCCCAGCTCCTGCGGAAGCTCGGCGGGGCGCTGCGGATCGTGGACGAGACGCAGGGGTTCCGCTACCTCGACCACCGGGACCTGCTCGGTTTCGTGGACGGTACGGAGAACCCGGTGGGCGACGACGCCCGCGCGGCGGCGCTCGTCGGCGCGGAGGACCCGGACTTCGACGGCGGGAGCTACGTGGTCGTGCAGAAGTACCTGCACGACCTGGACGCCTGGAACGCCCTGCCCGTGGAGGAGCAGGAACGGGTCATCGGCCGCACCAAGTTCGACGACGTGGAGCTGCCCGACGAGGCCAAGCCCTCCGACTCGCACGTCGCGCTCAACACGATCACCGATCCGGACGGGACCGAGCGCGACATCCTGCGGGCGAACATGCCGTTCGGGAGCTTCGGCCGGGGGGAGTTCGGGACGTACTTCATCGGCTACGCGGCCGATCCCGACGTGACCGAACGGATGCTCCGCAACATGTTCCTCGGCGATCCGCCCGGTTCGCACGACCGCATCCTCGACTTCTCCACCGCGATCACCGGCACCCTGTTCTTCGCCCCCCGCGCCGCCTTCCTCGACGCTCCCCCGCCCCCGCCCGCCCCGCCCGGGGCCGCGACCCGGCCAAAACCGGTGCTCGCACCGGTGGGGCCGGCGTCCGCCGGGACCGGATCGGACGACCACGGTTCGCTGCGCATCGGCAGCCTGCAAGAAAGCGCCCAGTGATGAACAATCTGCACCGCGAACTCGCGCCCGTCACCCCCGCCGCCTGGGCGGAGATCGAGGAGGAGGCGCGGCGCACCTTCACCCGCCATGTGGCCGGCCGGCGTGTCGTCGACGTGACCGATCCGGCGGGTCCGACGCTGGCCGCCGTCGGCGACGGCCATCTGCGCGGCATCGACCCGCCCACCCCGGACGTGCTGGCCCGCGCCCGCACGTCGATGCCGGTCGTCGAGTGGCGTGTGCCCTTCACGGTGAGCCGGGAGGCCGTGGACGACGTGGAACGCGGCTCCGCCGACAGCGACTGGCAGCCCGTCAAGGACGCGGCGCGCACCTGTGCGTTCGCGGAGGACTCGGCGATCATCGACGGCTACGCGTCCGCCGGGATCCTCGGGCTGCGCGACGGCTCCTCGCACACGCCGCTGCCGCTGCCCGCCGACGCGCGGGACTACCCGGTGGCGGTCAGTCAGGCGGTGACGCGGCTGCGGCTGGCCGGCGTCGACGGTCCGTACCGGCTGCTGCTCGGCGCGGACGCCTTCACCGAGGCGGCCGAGACCTCCGACCACGGCTATCCGGTCAAGACGCACCTGAGCCGCCTCGTGGACGACGACATCCTGTGGGCGCCCGCGGTGAAGGGCGGGTTGCTCCTGTCCACCCGGGGCGGCGACTTCGAGTTGTGCCTGGGCCAGGACCTGTCGATCGGCTACACCGACCACGACGCGACCAGCGTCCGGCTCTACTTCCAGCAGGCCTTCACCTTCCGGATGCTGACGCCGGAGGCCGTGGTCGCCCTGATCGCCTGAGCCCGTGCCCCGTGCCCCGCGCACCCGCCGTCGACGCTCGTATGCTCGGGAGTCATGGGCAGTGGAGCACCGCCGCGGGATCCGGGGCCGGAGGCCACGCTCCGGGAGGTTCTGGCGTTCGACGAGGAGGGCGCGCTGCGCCTGCTGCTGGCGCCCGGCGGAGTGGACGTGGAGGTCCGGGGCGTGTCGTTCGGCGACGAGGCGCCGCGGAGCCGCGCCGGGCACCTCGTCCTCGCCGTCGGGGCGTCCGCCGGACGGGCCGAGGCGGCCGGGGCGGTGGAGCGGGCGGCGCGCTCGGGCGCGAGCGCCGTGGTGCTGCGGGAGGCGGAGGAGGAATCCGGTCCCGGTCCGGCCCCGGACGTGCTCGCCGCGGCGGACCGGTCCGGCATCGCACTGCTGGTACGGGCGGCCTGGACGGACTGGACCGACACCGCGGCGCTGCTTCGTTCGGCGCTGGACTACCACCGGGCGGCGAGAACCGGTCAGGCGCGGGGCGCGGACGCGACAGGCGAGGCGACACCCGGCACGGCAGGCGACGTGCCGGGACGCGGCGGGCTGGAATGCGGCGGGACGGAGGAGGCCGGGCCGAGGGGCGGCGGGCCCGGCGAGGGGGCGGATCCGGCGGCCGGCGGGAGCGACGGCCCGGCGGGCGCGCTGGCCGCGCTGGCCGCGTCGATCGCCGAGGCGACGGGCGGCTCCATCACCATCGAGGACACCCGTTTCCGCGTACTGGCGCACTCGGCCACCCGGCCCGAGGCCGACGGGGTGCGCAGGTCCACCATCCTGGGCGGTCGCGTCCCCGAGTGGCGCGTCGCCGAACTGCGGCGCAGCGGGCTGCTGCGGACGCTGTGGACGTCACGGGAGGTGATCCACCGCCCGGCGGACGGCGACAGTCCGGAGCGGCTGGTCATCGCCGTACGCAGCGGAGCCGAGCTGCTGGGCTCCATCTGGGCGGCGGCGGACGGCAGGCCCCTCTCGCCGGAGGCCGGCCGGGCGCTGCGGCGCGGTGCGGTGGTGGCGGCGCGGCACCTGCTCGGGCAGCGGCTGCGGGAGAGCGGTGCGGTGCGCCGCCGCGACCACGCGCTGCGCGGACTCCTGTACGGAGAGGGGGACCGCCGCACGCACGCCTGGTCGCTGGGGCTGGCGCCCGACGCGCCCTGCGCGGTGCTGGCGGTCGCGCCGGTCGCCGCCGGGCCGGACGCGGCGCGGACCCTGGACGTTCTCGCCCCGCACGCACGGGCGTACCGGCCCTCGGTACTGGTCCTGCGCGAACCGGATCGCCTCCTGGTCCTGCTCCCCGTTCCCGCCGGGCTGCCGCCCGAGGCGCGTGAGCGGGAGGCGCTCGCGCCGGCCCGGGAGCTGGAGCGGGTGGCGGCGGCGCTGCCCGGCGGAGTTCCGGTACGGGCCGGGGTGGGCCGGGTGGCCGGATCGGCGGCGGAGGCGGCCGAGGCGTGCACGGAGGCCGCCCTGGTCGTGCGGGTGCTGCGGGACCGCGAGCGGCGGGCGCGGGGCGGTGGCGCGCCGGCGCGGTTCGCGTCGGCGGGTGCGGTGGGGCCGGCGCTGGACGTGCTGCGGATGGCGGAGGCGGTACGGCCGTTGTGGGAGTCCGGCGACGGGCCGGTGCACCGGCTGGCGCGGTCCGACCGGGCGGCGGGCGGCGAACTGCTGCGGTCGGCCGCCGCGTATCTGGACGCCGCGGGCGACGTGGCGGAGGCGGCACGCCGGCTGGTCCTGCACCCGAACACCCTCCGCTACCGGCTGCGGCGGCTGCGGGAGCGGTACGACGTCGACGTGGACGACCCGGACACACGGGTGCTGCTGACGCTGGCCGTCCGCCTCACGGGTGACGTTTGAGCGGTCCGGCCCTTTTCGCGGCGCGGGTTGTCCGCTCGGCCAAGGAATGCGGAGAGTGTTGTCCGTGCCGCTGAAGACCTGTGGGGCAGCCATCACCGATCCTCGCATCATGAAGCAGACGACTTCCCATCACCGTGAGCGGGCCGCCGCCTCGTCGTCCGACGCCCGGTTCGCCGGGGCCGTCCGGGCGGCCGTGGCGCAGGGGCTGCTGAGCGAGTCCCACCCGCTGGCCGGGTTCATCGACGTGGACGGGGTGCGCTCGTCCGTCGACTCCCTGCGCGAGGCGTTCGCGGGCGCGCCCGAGGTCCTGCACACGTTCGCGGCCAAGGCCTCGTCCCTCGTTCCGGTGCTGCGGCTGCTCGCCGCATGCGGCATGGGGTGCGAGGTGGCGAGCCCGGGTGAGCTGCGGCTCGCCCTGGACGCCGGGTTCGCGCCGGGGTCGATCGTCCTGGACTCCCCGGCCAAGACCCGCGAGGAGATCCGGCTGGCGCTGGCCCTCGGGGTCGCCGTCAACGCCGACAGTCTGGACGAGCTGCGCCGGATCGACGGACTGCGGCGCGGCGACAGCGCCTCCGTGATCGGACTGCGCGTCAACCCGCAGGTGGGCGAGGGTGCGATCGGGGCGATGAGCACGGCGACCGCGACGTCGAAGTTCGGCGTGGCGCTGCGCGACCCCGGGGCCCGCGAGGCGATCCTGCGGGCCTTCGAGGAGCGCCCGTGGCTCACCCGGCTGCACGCGCATGTCGGGTCCCAGGGCTGCCCGTTGGAGCTGATCGCGGCAGGGGTGGCGCAGACGTACGCGCTGGCCGAGGAGATCGACGAACGCCTCGGCGTCCGGCAGGTGACCAGCCTGGACATCGGCGGCGGGCTGCCCGTCAACTTCGCCGACGACACCGTGCGCCCGACCTACGCCGACTACGTCAGCGCCCTGACCGACGCCGTTCCCGCGCTCCTGTCCGGCCGGTACGCCCTGGTCACCGAGTTCGGCCGGTCACTGCTGGCGAAGAACGGGGTCATCGGGGCGCGGGTGGAGTACACGAAGGACGCGGGCGGACGGCGCGTCGCCCTCACCCACGCGGGCGCGCAGACCGCCACCCGTACCGTCTTCATGCCTCAGGCGTGGCCGTTGCGCGTCGGTGCGTTCGGCCCGGACGGAACACCGAAGGACGGGCCGGCACTGGCGCAGGACGTCGCGGGGCCGTGCTGCTTCGCGGGAGACGTGGTGGCGCACGGCAGGGAGCTTCCGGAGCTGGCCGAAGGGGACTTCGTCGTGCTGTACGACACGGGGGCGTACTACTTCTCCACTCCGTGGTCCTACAACAGCCTGCCGCGGCCCGCGGTGTACGGGTTCCGGATCGTGGCGGGGCCGGACGGCGGGGTGGTGTTCGCGACGGTGCGCGAGACGCAGTCGATGGAGTCGATCGCGGAGGAGAGCGGCCTCGGGCAGGCGGAGGCGCTGACCGGTCTGGGCTGACGCCCCCGGTTCCGGGCCGATGCCGGTCGTGGGGCCGGCTGCCGCCAGGTTCCCATCGCACGCCGGGTTCCCGTCATACGCCCGGCTTCGGCCGGACGTGGAGGGGGCGGGCGCCGGCCCGGCAGGGGGCCGGCGCCCGTCGGTGCCTGAGCGGAATCCACGCTTCTCGCCTCACCGGCTTGGGCCGGCTCGGGCCCGGCCGGGTTCAGCCGGCGGGCTGGGGCTCCGGGTCGGGCGTGGGGTCCGGGCCGGGCGACGGCGGAATCGGGTCCGGCGCGGGACCGGGCGGCACAGGCCCGGGCCCCGGCGGGACGGGAGGCGGACCGGGCACCGGAGTGGGAGGCCCGGGAACGGGCGGAGGCGTCGGCGAGGGCGGTACGGGGTCGGGGTACGGGTGGGTCATCACGATCCTCCACAGCGGTACGAAACGGACGGGCGGAGCTCTCCTCCACCGTCTCCCGGTGCGGCTGCCCGCGCCTGCCGACTCCACACGTGATCCACTCGTGCCCGTCGTGTGGCGCACCGCGCCATCGACCGGCCCGGACTCAGAGCAGCTCGGGGTGGCTCCCCAGCTGCCGCTCCGCCTCCCGGACCAGTTCGGCCGACGCGGCGGGGGCCTCCTCGGGATGGCGCTGCGCCCACTTCGCCGCGTACGGGCACAGCGGCACGACGGGGACGCCCTCGCGGGCGGCCATGGCGTAGAACTCGCGGACCAGCGCACCGGCGATGCCCCTGCCCTCGTGTTCGGGCCGGACGACGGTGTGCACGGCCACGAGCGCCCCGGGCGCGGGTTCCATGACGAAGTACGCGATGCTTCCGGCGACCTTGCCCGCGTCGTGCGCCGCGAGGGTGCCGTGCTCCCGGTCGTCCGTGATCTCCACACCGGCGTTCTGCGCCATGGTTCCTGCTCTCCTCGTTCGTGGTGCCCCCGGCCGCGTTTCCGTGGCCGGGGGGGCGGGGCGTGGGCAGGCGGCGGTGTCAGCCGCCCGCGACGACGGCCTGCGGGCTCCGCTCGGTACGGGAACCGGGGACAGGCGCGGAGGCGTCCGTGCCGAGCGCCACGATCCGGTTGCCGGCGTCGACGTGGACGACCTTCGGGACGAGACCGCGCGCCTCCGCATCGTCGACCTGCGCGTAGCTGATGAGGATCACCAGATCCCCGGGGTGCACCAGGTGGGCGGCGGCCCCGTTGATCCCGATGACGCCGGAGCCGCGCTCGCCCTCGATGACGTACGTCTCCAGCCGCGCGCCGTTGTCGATGTCAACGATATGGACCAATTCGCCGGGCAGCAGGTCGGCGGCCTCCATCAGGTCGCCGTCGATCGTCACGGAACCGACGTAGTGCAGGTCGGCCTGGGTGACGGTGGCCCGGTGGATCTTGGATTTGAACATGGTGCGCAACATGAAGGCACTCCTGGACATAGGCTCCCTGCCTGCGTTTTTGCAGGTCAAGGGCGTTGTCCTCACCCTACAACGAGGCGCATGTCAGGGCACCGTTCCCCAGGTTTTTCATGACTCCCGCTGACGGGGCGGTCGACCTCGACGACCTGGTGCCCGTGCGACCGGGCGGTCTGGGCGAAGCCGGACCCGTAGGACGAAGTGCCCTCCACCTCGATGGCGACCGCATGTCCGTGAGCGGCTGCTCCTCGTGAGGACGGCGGCCACGCCGGCGCTGCGGGACGCGGCCGTACGCGGCGTGGCCGCCGGTTGGCCGGAGGCTCTGGCCGGTGAACCGGCAGGGTTCGCGGCCCCGTCCGAGCCGCCGGCGGGCACAGACCGGCCGGCGGCAGGCCGTCAGGCGGGCCGGTGCTCCCAGGCCCGAGCCGTCCGGGTCATCTCCTGGAAGCCGAGGTCCGACAGCATCGCACGTTCCCCAGCTCCGTCGGGGGTCTCGTCGGAATAGGCGAACAGCCGGTCGACGCCGGAGAGGACCAGCCAGCCGCGGACCTCGCCGAGCAGCCATACCAGCGACAACGGGTCTGCTCCGCAGGAGAGTGCGAGGTCGGCCAGGTCGGCCGTGCAACCGGGGCGGGCATGGCGTTCGGGCCGTTCCAAGATGGTGTCCACTTCGAGACGGGCAACCTCCTGCCCGTCGAGCAGGGCGGTGAAACGGGTGCCCAGCACGCCGAGTGTGCGCCGGACGATGAGACCGGGCAGCGGAGCCGCCCCGGGGGCGGGCAGCGCGTCGACCGTAGCCAGGAGCAGAACCTCCATGGTGCCGGTGTGCACGAACCCGGCCCGCTCCAACAGGCCGCGCACATGCGGCCACTGCTCGGGAATCCCGTACACCCCCGGCACGGGAAGCCGTCCGTCGCAGAAACGGGAACGGCTTTCCCACCGCCCGAACTGGGCCAGACACGCGGACATCAGCAGCTCCGCCGCCCGGGTGGGTTCCGTACGGGTGTCCGGGGCGGTGTCGTCGGCGGGGTGGTGCAGGATCCACGCGAGATGACCGGTGCCGCGGTAGTCCTCGCCGACATCGGGATCATCGCGGTAGCGCAGCAGATGAGCGGCGGCGGCGATCCGCCCCCGCTCCTCGGTGACCAGAGTGACCCGCTCGGCCACCCACGGGTCGGTGACGTACTCCTCCGGGCAGCGTTCCAGGCTGCTCAGAACGGTGTTCACCGAGGCGCTCGCGCCGGGGACGACAGCGGTGGCGTGGGCGTTGACCAGGACAGTCAGCTGGTCGCGGTCCTCGCGGCGGAACAGGCGCACACGTGCGGATGCGGACATGACGGTGCCTCCGTGTGGAAACGGTCAGGGAGGCCGCCATGCGGTGCGGTACGCCGATCACAGTAGCAGCCACGACCGTACGGACCGCCGGACGGCCCACGCCGGACGGCGGCCTTCGCAGGCGTCGGGCAGCCCTGGACACACCTGAGCCGGGGGCGGTACGCCTCGACTCCTGAGCCCCCATCGACATACGCG
>NZ_ML123034.1:6235331-6265114 GCF_003846185.1 Streptomyces sp. ADI96-02 | reverse complement strand
CGCGTGGTCCTTCTATGTGGACCGCGATCAGCACGACGAGTTGAAGCTGTTCTTCTTCTACGGCGACCCCGACTCCGGGAACGCCTACGTGATGACACGCGAGACGGAGTCATAGCCCATTCGTCGATCGCCGCGACCAGCACAGTCGCCTCGTAGCGGATCGCGAGCTTGTGTTGTGTCGTAGTGCGTGGCGGCAACTCTGTTCCTCCTGAGGCGGTTGATCCCGCACTCGACCGCATGGCGCTCGCGGTGGTCGCCGCATCGGGGTACGGCGGTCGGCCGCCGCGGGAGCCGCACTTCCCGCGGTTACGGGCCTGGTCGGCCTTGTCGACGCGCGGTCGGCTCGGTCCGATGCGAGGCACGCGGACCTTCCTCTGGCATGGATTCGGATGGCGGCGAGTCTCGGCGCCGCCCTGCTGTCACCCCGATCGGCATGGACTTCCGCCCCTGCTCGACGGCCGGGTGCAGCTTGGCGGTGAACCCGCCTCCCGACCGCCCCAGCCCGTGATCACCGGGCGGACCTCCTCCCGGTCTCCGGTCACTCCCACTCCCAGCGCATCTCACTCCCACTCCCAGCGCATCGCGTGAAAGCCGGCCACGGGGTCCTGGAAGACGGCGTGTGCACGCCCCGAGGCGCTGATCCACAACGGCTTGTCCGCCAGCGAGCCCTGCGTCGGGCCGGTCCGGACGGAGCTGGAATAGGTACCGCAACGTACCGGAATGCGGGCCGGGTGGAAGAGCATCTCCAGGGTGTAGAGCTGAGCGGCGACGCGGAAAGCGCGCCCGCACGCATCGGTGGGTGGTCGTCCTGCGTGGTGGTAGGTGTACGTGTACTCGATGATCTCGGTCTCGCCCGGGGAGAGCGCGTGGTCGAGGAGGAGCTCAGCGACCATCAGCGGAACGGACGGGTCGCTGCGCACCCGGCCGATGCGGGCGTTGCGCAGTTCGGTGAGTTCGGGGAGTGGCCGGTTCGGGCTCTCCCCGCGGATGATGACCACACAGCGGTCGGCGCGTTCCCGGGTCGCCTGGAGGATGAGGGTGGACGTCGATCTGACCTCGGCTCCGTACTCGTCAAGTTCATAGCGGTCATGCGCGATCAGCCTCTTCAGGCCATCGTCGGTGTTGCCCAGCTCGCTCAGAAGTACAGGGAGGCTCTCGTCCTCCCGCCAGAGCGATTCGGTGTCCAGGACCGTGGGCGGTCGGCCGACCCATCGGCCGCGTGGCCGCTGCGGACCGAGCAGCGAGACCAAGGAGTCGACCGGAAGGCGGAGCAACTCCTCCAGGAGGCGCACCGCTTGGAGCGAACTCGGACGCTCCGGCCTGCTGCGCCCGCTGCGCCAGTAGCTGAGCGTGGTGACGCTGACCGTCACCCCCCTTGCCAGCAGATGCTGTTGCAGCCGTTGCAGACTGAGGCCTCTGGCGCGGATCGCCTCGTCGAGGGCGGCCTCGAAGGGACCGTTGCGCAGGGCGGCGGCCAGTTCGGATCTGTGACGGCGGCTGGGAGTTCCGTCATGGCCGGCCAAGAGTGTCTCCAGACGGGGTCGTTCTGCAGATCCGGGCGCAGGTGGCGACGTAGCTGCGAAGGGGGCGATTATCGGTCATGCCCACAACAGTATTGAGCATGACGCCCCTGCGAAAGGTCTGGATCCACTTGTCATGCACCGTTCGCAACTCTGCTTAATTAACAGAGTTGTGGGCCGTTGACCTGCCGTTCCATCGACGGCCACTCTTCCGGCCCATGAGACTTCCCCCACGCCACACACCATTCCTGGCGCTCGCCGTCGGCGGTCTGCTCGTAGCCGGCGCCATGGCCCAGCCCGCCGTCGCCGTCGCCACCGACTCCGTCAGCGCCACCGTGAGCGATCCGAGGCCCGCTCCCCCGAAGGTCACCTCCTCCGAGGCTCTCCGCGAGGCCAAGGAGTCCATCGCCGGACACCCCCGTGCGGCCCGCGCGAGCGCCCAGGACACGTTCACCTCCGGCGCGGTCCAGATCGACAAGGACGGATCGAGCCACGTCCGCCTCAACCGTCAGTATCAGGGCCTGCCGGTCGTCGGCGGCGACGTGATCGTGCACTCCGCCCCCGACGGGGAGTTGCACGACACGACCCTCTCCCTCGCCGCGCCGCTGTCCGTATCCACGAAGGCGAAGGTCGGTTCCGCCAGTGCGTTGGCGACCGCGAAGAAGCTGTTCAAGGGCAGGCTGGCGAGTACGTCGGTGAAGCTCTCCGTGGACGCTCTCTCGGCGACGCCCCGCCTGGTCTGGCATGTCGAGACCAACGGCATCGCGCCCGACCAGTCGCCCAATGAGCTGAACGTCCTGGTGGACGCGGTCACGGGCAAGGTCGTACGCGACTGGAACGGCTTCCATACCGCCGAGGGCACCGGCCGTGGCTACCAGGTCGGCGGCGTAGGGGTGAGCACCACCCCGATCTCGGGAGGGTACGAACTCAAGGACCCCCTCCGCGGCAACGGAGAGACCCGCGACGCGCAGAACCGCACGATACCCGACACCGACGACATTCCGGCCGGATGGGGTCAGGCGTTCACCGACACGGACAACGCCTGGGGCGACGGAACGCTCACCAACCGTGCCACCGTGGCCGTCGACGCGCACTACGGAATCCAGCAGACCTGGGACTACTTCAAGAACGTCCATGGCCGCAACGGCATCCGCAACGACGGCGCCGGCGCCCGGTCCTTCGTGCACTGGGGTGTGGACTACGCCAACGCCGGCTGGTCCGACAAGGACTTCGCCATGATCTACGGCGACGGCGAGCCCGGCTCCAAGCCGTTCACCCAACTCGACGTCGCCGGGCACGAGATGGCCCACGGTGTCACCTCCGCCACCGCCAATCTCAACTACAGCGGTGAGTCCGGAGGCCTGAACGAGGCCACCAGCGACATCTTCGGCACCCTGGTCGAGTTCAACACCGACAACGCGGCCGACGCTCCCGACTACCTCATCGGCGAGAAGATCGACATCAACGGCAACGGCACCCCGCTGCGCTACATGGACAAGCCGTCAAAGGACGGCCGAGGCTCCCAGGACTGCTGGACCACCGGCACCAAGAACCTGGACCCGCACTATTCCTCGGGTCCGGGCAACCACTTCTTCTATCTCCTCGCCGTCGGCTCCGGCCAGAGCTCCTGGGGCAACAGCCCTACCTGCAACGGTTCCACGGTCACCGGCATCGGCAACGCCGCCGCGGGCAAGATCTGGTACCGCGCGCTCACCACGTACATGACCTCCGGTACGACCTACGCCCAGGCCAGGACCGCCACCATCAAGGCGGCCACCGACCTGTACGGCGCGACCAGCGCCCAGTGCACGGCCGTGGAGAAGGCGTGGGGCGGTGTCTCCGTCGCCGCGACCGCCACGACCTGTGGTGGTACCACTCCGCCGACCGGCGGCAACCTGCTCGTCAACCCCGGATTCGAGTCCGGCGCAAGCGGCTGGACCGCCGCCTCCGGAGTGATCACCAACCGTGCCGACGGCGCCCCGTATGCCGGCTCCTACTACGCCTACCTCAACGGCCGCGGCACCACTCGCACCGACACCCTCTCCCAGTCGGTGACCGTCCCGTCCACCGCGGTGGCGCCCAAGCTCAGCTTCTACCTGCGGATCACGACCGCCGAGACCGGCGCCACGGCGTACGACACCCTCAAGGCCCAGGTCGTCTCAGGCACCACCACGACCACCCTGGCCACCTACTCCAACACCACGCCGAGCAACTACACACTGCGGACGTTGGATCTGTCGGCCTTCAAGGGCAAGACCGTCACCATCAAGTTCCTCGGTGCGGAGGATTCCTCGCTGTCGACCAGTTTCCTCATCGACAACACCTCCGTGACCACCGGATGACCCTTGGGCAGGCACCCCGCGGGGTGCCTGCCCCCGTCATGGTGTGAGCGAGAGCCGCAGCCGCCTCGTATCCGCACCGCTTGCGAAGAGGCGTCCGACGGCCTGCCGGTCGCACCGAGCCCGTCCCCTGCCCGCCCGCCGCGACCCGGCGCGCCCAACCAACCAACCACCCACCCACCCACCAGCGGTGAGACCACCGACTGGTGGGTGGGCCGTACGCCTTCGCCCGCGATCCGCGTCAGGCGGCGGGTGGGATCCGATGAGCCGAGACGTAGCGGGCGGGATCGTTGCGGTAGGTCGTCCGCCAGTGACGGGCGGTCTGCTCGGCGAACGTCTCGTCCGTGTCCAGGATCTCGTCGAGCGGGTCGAGGAAGGCAAGCGCTTCGGGTTGTTCGAGCCCGGCGTGGACGCGCGACCGCAGGCCCGCGCGTGCCAGTCCGAGCAGGTGGCGGGCCAGGTCGCGAACGCTGTCCCGGCCCAGACGCGTCGCCAGTCCGGCCGTGGGCAGAGCCTGTTGCGCCGCGGCGTTCTCCTCGGGCGTGTAGTGCCGGAGCAGCTCCCAGGCGGCCGACCGCGAGGGCTCGTGATACGTCAGTCCGGTCCACAGGGCCGGCACCGCGGGAATGTGCGGGTACGGCGGGCCGTCCGGCGCGCGGGTCTCCAGAGTCCGACGGACGCGGACCGTGGTGTAGATCTGGTCGAGGTGGGAGAGCCAGTCCTCTTCATCAGGCGGAGTGCCGTCGTCGAAACCGTCGCGCAGAAGGTCTGCGAAGGTCCGCGGTCCAGCAAGGCAGTAGCCGCCGGGGCCCCGGCGGTAGATCATCGGCATGCCCAGGGCCCAGTCGGTGAGAGCCTGCGCCGTGAGCGGGGTCCGCAGCGCCGGGCGCGGGGAGCCGACCCGTCCGGGGTCCATCCGCAGCCAGTCGCGGCAGCGGTGCGAGAGGATGCCGTCGAGGCGGCCGGCGTACAGCGGCGAGTTGACGAGCAGGGCCGCGACGACGGGCGAGGCGGCCACCTGGACGCGCAGTTTCGCAGCCAGGTCGTCCTCGGAGAGGTGATCCAGCGTGGTCTGGGTCGAGGTCGACAGCCTCATGATGTGCGGCGCCCCCTCGCCTTCCGGGCCGAGGCCGGCGAAGTACGTTCGCATGACCCCACCGCGCACGGTGGGAACCCAGGTGGCCGTCTCGACCCGGTTGAAGGGCAGGTTTCCCCCGGGCACGATGGCCAGCCCGTGCTGCTGTGCCAGAGCGGCCAGGGCCTCGACGGTGACGCGCATGGCCGTCACCAGGGTCACCAGGTCGTCCGCCGGAGGGGAGGAGTATTCCAACTGGCCGCCGTGTTCGAGCGTCAGCTTGGTGCCGTCCGGGAGGTGGACGCCCGTCAGGACGTCTCCGGCCCACTGCGGTGAACCGCCCCACTCCCGCAGCACCTGGTGCAGGAGGGCGGCCATGCCGTGGGGCCCGGCGTAGGGAGCGGCGAGGCCGGTCGTCTCGTCCAGCACACCCGCCTCGACTTCGAGGCCGATGCGTTCGCGCGTGCCGCGTGGAGCGAGGAACACTTCGCGCAGGTCCGCCATGTGCGGCGCAGGACGGTGGCGGTCGCTCTCCTTGCCCTGCGTACTCATGACACCGCTCCTTGTCCGATGAGGTCTTCCGCCGCGTGCTCCGTGCGCTGCTTGCCCAGCCCTTCCGCCGTCGCGGACAGACGATCGAGCACGTGGCCGACAGCGTGGAGCGCGGACTGGGCGGCGCCCTGCATCCACGCGTGGGCGGCTGAGAGGTGCTCGCCCGCGAAGAAGAGACGGGGATTGCCCGCCGGGTGCGGTGTCGCCAGGCCGTCGAGATATCTCGTGTGCTCTCCTGGAGCGAGGTAGGCGAAGGATCCTCCGCTCATTCCGGGCTGATGGTCCCAATCCCAGTGCAGGATGTCGTCGATGTCGTCGCCTATGCCCGGGTGCAGCTGTTCCAGGCTCCGCATGACGATCCGGTCGCGGTCCGCGGGCTTCAGCGCGGTGAACCGCTGCGCGTGCGGGCCCCAGAGATAGGCGCCTGTGAGCACCCCCGGCTCGTGTGAAAGCTCGGCGTTCCGAGCGGTCAGCCGCTGCGGCGACGTGCCGGCGGCGGGGACGGCACGGGCGTTGTCCGACGGGTACCAGCACTGCTGAATGGGGAGATCGGTGAAACTCCCGCCGCCGTAGATGCCGTCGTCGATCTCCCAGCTCCGCCTGCGCAGGTGAACGAGGGTCTTGGTGCTGCTCGCATAGGTGAGGCCGCGGACGGCCTGTGCCTGCCGGTGCGGCAGCTCCGGGGTGATGGCGATCCGGTCGAGCGTGGTCAGCGGGACGCAGGCCATCACGGCGTCGTACGACTCGTCGACGGGCCGGCCGACACACCGGCCAGTGATCCGCGCCCCGTCGGAGAGCAGGTGCACGGCGTCGACACGGGTGGACAGGCGGAGCGTTCCCGGCCTCAGACGCCGTACGAACTCACGCACCAGCGTGTCCATCCCGCCGACGATTTCAAGGGGTGCGGCGTGGAAGAGACCGAAGTAGTCGACGAGCACCTCGAGAAGAGAGGCGTCCTCGTAGTGCACCAGTCCGCTGGCGTGCCCGAGCAGGTCCCAGGCGTCCTCGGAGAACCGCCGGCGCGCGAACTGCCACAGGGAGGTCGACATCAACTCGTCCAGGGCCGCGTCCTGCCAGTCGCCCTCCAGGACGCTCACCTGCTGCGCGGGGGTCAGTTCGTCCCACGCTGTACGCAGCACACGGTCCAGCCATGATCTTGGTCCGCCCTGTTCGGTGACATCGAGACCGTAGGCCGGATAGAGCTGTTGCGCTTGGCCTAATCGAACCCGTCGTCCGCGAAGATGGTAGTAACCGTCCGGGTTGAGGTTGATGAAGGGGCGGGTCCGCAGGCCGAACTGCCGCACGTAGTGGAGCACGCATGCGTGATTCCCAGGAATGCGCATCGCGCCTACGTCAGCGTAGGTGCCGTCCCAGAACCGGTGCGTACGCACCCGGCCCCCGGGGCGCCCGGCTTGCTCATGGACCACGGCGTCCACCCCGCGCCGTTGGAGTTCGTAGGCGGAAACCAGCCCGGCCAGCCCGCCGCCGATAATTCCCACCCGCGCCGGGTAAGCCGGCACCGCCACACGCAAATCATCCGGAAACGCAAAGCACCGATCGAACAACTCTCCACACTCCTCTATTGGCCTTCTGCTCCCGATATCAGGCGGTCTGCGCCCGGCCCGCAACGAAGTCGCCGGGACCGCGACCACAAAATATGAATGGTCATCAGTACCGTGGATGAAACCTCTGCGGCTGACCGCCGCGCCCGGAGGCCGGGCATTCGCCGTCCGCCCGAGTACGGACCTGTGCTGTCCGGAGAGGTCGGCGACTCGGCCGGGCGGGACCGCGCCGGCCGCCGGGGATTACGGGACAGCGTCCCACCGGGCACTCCTGGTCCGGCTGTCGGGCGACAGCCCCTCGCCGTCCCGGGCGAGCCTCCACCTCTACGGGTCAGGCGCGGGTGGGATGTTGAGGTTGTAGCGGAACATGTTCGCCGGGTCGAATTCCCTCTTCAGCTTCCGGAGCTTTTCGTACGTCGGCTCGGAATATGCCGAACGGATATCGGCTTCGCTCTGGGGGCCGATCAGGAAATTCGACACCTTGCCCGGTGCGGCCCACGGTCCGAGGGAGCTGGTCACCCGGTCTTCGAGGCGTTCCGTGAGTCCAAGGTCGCCGTGCGGCTCCGCGGGGGCCAGCAGAAACAGGTTGTACTCCGCTTCCGAGTAGTGGCCGACCGCCCCGGACGACGTCGCCTCGTGCGCCAACGCCCCTTGCATATGGCGCAGTTCCAGCATGAAGGGAGCTTCGGCCGCAGGGCCGGCCAACTCCTCGATCACCTGGAGAGCAGCCTGGTCCACGTTGCGGAGCATCATCGTCCGGCTCACCGTGGCCATGGGCGTCGTGGGGTCGTTGTGAATGCTGCCGGAAAGCCGGTAGGACATGGGCGCCGTGGTGTCCTGGAGCAGCGGAGCCGCCTCCCGCAGCGGCTGGAGCAAGGGCCGCGCGGCGGAGGCGGGGCCGGTGTACGCGACGCGAACGTGGACGACGAATCGACCGCGGAGGAAATCCGGGATCTCCGGAATGGGCGGAAAGCGAAGCAGGCACAGTGAGGTGCACAGGGAATCCGGCGCCGTTCGGACCCACTCGGCATAGGACGCCAGTACGGCCCGCGTGTGCGCCCCGTCGAAGAACAGTCCGCCCCCGAAGAACTCGTCGACGGGAAACAGGTCGATGCTCGCGGAGACGACGATGCCGAGGTTTCCCCGGCTGCCGCGCAGGCCCCAGAACAGGTCGGGGCGGCTCCGGGGCGAAGCCTCCGTCGTACGGCCGTCGGCGGTGACGACCCGGAGGGAGCGGACATGGTCGGCCGGGCTTCCGAAACGCCGTGACAGCAGGCCGAGGCCCCCGCCGAGAAGGTAGGAGACAGCGCCCACGCCGGGTGCGGCTCCACTGAGCGGGACGAGACCGTGGTCGGCGGCGGGTTCGATGACGTCGGCCCATCGGGCGCCCGCCCCGACGTGGGCCACCCGGGCTCCCGCGTCGACGCGCACGTCCGACATGTGCGTGGTGGTCACGAGAACGCTGTCCCGGTCGGCGGCCACGCACGTCCCGTGCCCGGTGGCCTGCACAGCCACGCCGAGTCCCTGTTCCCCCGCCCACCTCACCGCGGCCACTACGTCGTCGGGACCGCGGGCCGCCACGACGACCGCCGGACGATGCTCCAAGCTCCGCTCGAACCCGTTCTTCTCGGCTTCGTATCCATCGTCGCCGGGAAGGAGGATCGCGCCGGCGACCTGCCGCTGAAGGCGTCGCACCTCGACCGAGGAGAAGGCGGCCGGGCCCCCGGCTCCTTCACCGATTCCCGTCATCAGAACCTCCTGTGAGGAGAAGCGAGCGGCGCTCATCGCTTCCGGCTCCGACGCCTTCGCCGCGCGCTTCCGGGGCGGACTGCCGGTGGCCGCCCCACCCGAGACGATCGCCTGGTTCGAGTGTGACGCCGGGGGGCCCGACGTGCGAGCGGACGCCGACGTGGTGAGGCGTCCCTGTGCCCCGGGTTTCTCCGGACTCGCGGTATGACCCTCCCCGGTCACACTGGACGTAGGAGCCGACCGCGCGGAATCCCAGGTCGGCCCGCCGGGGCGAAGGGAGGCGTCGTGGAGTTCGACGTGACCGTGGAGATCCCGCAGGGGTCGCGGAACAAGTACGAGATGGACCACGCGGTCGGACGGATCCGGCTGGACCGGACGCTGTTCACCGCCACCCGCTACCCGGCCGACTACGGGTACATCGACGGCACTCTGGGCCGTGACGGCGATCCTCTGGACGCGCTGGTCCTCGTCGGGGAGAGGACGTTCTCCGGCTGTGTGATCCGCTGCCGGGCCATCGGCATGTACGTGATGCGCGACGAGGCGGGGCCGGACGAGAAGGTGCTGTGCGTGCCGGCCGGCGACCCCCGCAACGCCGAGATGCGGGAGATCACCGACGTGCCGGACTTCGACCTGATGGAGATCACCCACTTCTTCGAGGTCTACAAGGACCTGGAGCCCGGCAAATCGGTGGAGGGCTCCCACTGGACGGGCCGCGAAGAGGCGTACGCGGAGATCGAGGCCTCCCGCGGCCGAGCCGCCGCCGGGCGGGAAGGGCCCGGGTGAACGCGGAGACGGCCGTCACGCCCACAGGGCCTGGGCGAGCGCGGCACCGCCGAACACCGCGCCCAGCCCCGCCGCCACGCTCCCCACGACATTGGCGGCGGCGTAGAACGTCGCGCCGTCCTCGGTGAGGCGCAGCGTCTCGTAACTGAAGGTGGAGTAGGTCGTCAGTGCGCCGCACAGTCCGGTGCCGACGAACAACTGCACCGAGGAGGAGGCCGCACCGGCCGAGACCGCACCGGTCAGCAGACCCAGGATCAGGCAGCCCGTCACGTTGACGGTGAAGGTCCCCCAGGGGAAGACGCTGTCGTGCCGGCGCTGCACGGCCCGGTCGGCGAGATACCGCAGGGGCGCGCCGACGGCTCCGCCGACGATGACCAGGATCCAGTTCACCGGGTCTCCCCCCGGCCGGTGCGGCGGACGGCCGCGCGGTCGTCGAGGACCACCGGCCCTTCGCGGGCGGGTACGTCCGGGCGCGGCAGGGAGATCGCCGGACGCGGTGCCGCGCCGGTCGCTCGCGTCATGTCCGCCTCCCTGCCCGTACGCGGCGGGTCGCCCATACCGCGGCCCACACCGCGGCGAGGGACGTGAGCGCCGTGAGTGCCAGATAGGCCAGAGCGGTGCCGGCCCGGCCGCTGTTCAGCAGCGCACGGATGTCACCCGTATAGGTCGAGAAGGTGGTGAACCCGCCCAGCACGCCGGTGCCGAAGAACGGCCGTACCAGCCGGTGCGCCGCCCACCTGTCGCTGAGCACCACCATGAACACCCCGATCATCGCGCACCCGACGGCGTTCACGAGGAGGACCGTCCAGGGAAACCGGCCGGCCGCGGTGGGCCAGAGGAGTGTCGCCCCGTAGCGGGCAGCGGTGCCCGTCGCGCCCCCCAGGGCCACGACGGCCACCACCGGCCAGAGCACGTTCGCCCGCTCACTCCGCTGTGCGGGCTCGGACAGATCGACGTCGGGGTCGATCGGCCCGTTCGCCGGTCCCGGCCGCCGGCTCTCCATCGGCATGCGCCTCCTCGTCTCGGTACGCCCGCCGGCGGGCGTCTTCCCCGCGCCAGGGCAACCGTAAGCGGAGACGCCGCGGGGCCGACGGCCTTGACGGTCACCGGGTAGGAGGTTCCGGGCTTGGGGTGGTCGACCGGGGTGAGGTCGACGGCCGAGCGGTTGACGTCGAACGGGGTGCCGTCGCCGACCGTGGTGCGGTGCCGCCACCGCCGTCGCGCATGCGTCGCGAACACGGAAACGCCCGCACACAGGTCGTGTGCGGGCGTTCCGATGGTGCGGCGAGGAGCCCTGCGTCTGCCGTCGCTCGGCCGCGCGGAGGCGCGGCGCGCGTCCGCGCGGGAGCGGAGGCCGTCGTCTCCTCAACGGCCGGCGGGCGATGAAATCTCAGGCGTGGGCATCGGTGGTGTGGAATTCCCGGGGGAGCACTTTGCCGGCGGCACGGATTTCCTTCGACGCTTCCATGACGTCCTTCACGGTGTCGATTCCCCGCCAGTATCCGGACAGCCGGTAACCGACGAGCCGGCCTTCCCGGGCGAGCTGGGGAAAGGTGCTGTCCTCATGGTCGCCCTTGTCCGGCAGCAGGGACACGACGTCCGGGCAGAACACGTAAATACCGGCGTTGATCCAGTAGGGCAGCTCCGGCGACTGCGTGAAGCCCCGGATTCGATTGTCGTCGTCCAGATCCGCCACGCCCCAGTTGGAGCGGTAGGGCGACAGCGCGACCGTCACGGCCGCGTCCTCCCGCTCGTGGCAGGCCGCCAGTTCCTTGAGGGAGAAGTCGGTCACCACGTCACCGTTCAGGACGAAGAAGGGGGCTTCGCGGTCGGCGAGCCGTCGCGCGGCGAACTTCAGGCCGCCGCCCCGCCCGAGCGGTTCGCTCTCGATGGCGTACCGGATCTCCATTCCGAACCGCGAACCTTCGCCCAGGTATTCCGAGATCATTTCGTGGCGATAACCGGCACTGATCGTCACGGATTTCACGCCGTGGTCGGCGAGCCAGGCGAGCTGATGGCCGATGATCGGCGCTCCCGCAACCGGGACCATGGCTTTGGGAGCGTCATCCGTGTAAGGACGCATGCGGGTGGCCTGGCCACCCGCCAGGATCAAAGCCTGCGCTACTTCGGTTGCGGCCATGTATCTCGTCGCCCTCCAGGCATCAAGGGTGCCCCTGTGACACCCGCAGGGCACATCCTCTCATCGGGAAGACCACGACAGGCAGGGCGATCGCCGCCCAGGAAATCCGCTGCGGAAAGGCGGTGCCGGCCGGCGTGAATTGTCTCGCCCCGAGCGCCCCCCGACGACGATCCGATGCCGCTCCCCGGTCTACACCGCCGACGCCGCCGACGCCGCCGACGCAACCGCGGTGGTCCGGAGCGGATCGCAGTATCGCGATTGAGCCGAACGGGTCATGTCGGTGAAGGCCGGGAGACGCGCCCGCCCCGCCGGGGCCTCTGTGGCCCATCGCCGCCGTCGTGACCGGCGGTGACGGTACGACATGCGGTCGTCACGACCTGCGCCTAGGGTCGACGCAGGATCGGGCAACCGTTGCCCGTCCTTCCGTGGGAAGTGAGATCCCAATGGGTCGGTTCAAGAAGTCAGGACTCGCCGGGGAACTCTCAGCGGAGTTCCTCGGCACCATGATCCTCATTCTGTTCGGCTGCGGTGTCGTGGCCCAAGTCGTCGCGGGTGGTGCTCTGACCAACCCCCCGGGCGGGCTCGGTGACCACGACAGCATCGCCTGGGCCTGGGGCCTCGGCGTCACGCTCGGCGTGTACGTCGCGGCCAGGCTGAGCGGGGCGCACCTGAATCCCGCCGTCACGCTCTCGCTCGCGGCGTTCAAAGGCTTCCCGTGGAATAAGGTCGCCCCGTACGCCCTCGCCCAGCTCGCCGGCGCGTTCGTCGCCGCGCTGCTCGTGCGGTGGAACTACAGCGAGGCCCTGGCGAAGGCGGACCCGGGTCACACGTTCAAGACGCAGATCGTGTTCTCGACGCTGCCCGCCAACGGCAACCCCGCGCTGCCGGTGCACGAATGGGGCGCGCTGCGGGACCAGATCATCGGTACCGCCATCCTCGTTCTGCTCATCTTCGCGGTGACCGACATGCTCAACACGCCCCCGGGCGTCAACCTCGGCCCGCTCATCGTCGGCCTCATCGTGGTGGCGATCGGCATGGCGTGGGGGACCAACGCGGGATACGCGATCAACCCGGCCCGCGACCTGGGCCCGCGCCTCGCCAGCTTCATCACCGGGTACGGGTCCGCCTGGCGTGATCAGTACGGGAATCTCTACTTCTGGGTGCCGATCGTTGGTCCCCTCGTCGGCGGTCCGGTCGGGGCGTTGGTCTACAAGACGCTCATCAGCCGGTTCCTGCCGAACGCGGCACCGGAACCGCCGGGCCGGATCCCCGCATCGCAGCAGCAGTGACACCAGGCGCCCGCGCCGCGCGCGGGCTCAGGAGAGGCGGCGTGGCCCATGGCTGATTTCGTCGGCGCGGTGGACCAAGGCACCACCAGCACACGTTTCATGATCTTCGACCACGCGGGCAACGAAGTGGCGAAGCACCAACTCGAACACACGCAGATCCTGCCCCGTTCCGGCTGGGTGGAGCACGACCCGGTCGAGATCTGGGAGCGCACCAACTCGGTCATGCAGAACGCTCTGCGCGTCGGCGGTCTGACCGGCGCGGACCTCGACTCGATCGGGATCACCAACCAGCGTGAGACCACGGTCGTCTGGGATCCGCGCACGGGCCGTCCGTACTACAACGCCATCGTCTGGCAGGACACCCGGACGGACTCGATCGCCAAGGCCCTCGAACGGGACGGGCACGGCGAGGTCATCCGGCGCAAGGCGGGCCTGCCCCCGGCGACGTACTTCTCCGGGGGGAAGATCAAGTGGATCCTCGACAACGTCGAGGGGGTGCGCGAGGCCGCCGAGCAGGGCAACGCGGTCTTCGGGAACACCGACTGCTGGGTCCTGTGGAACCTCACCGGCGGTCCGGACGGCGGCGTCCACGCGACGGACGTGACCAACGCCAGCCGCACCATGCTGATGAACCTGGAGACGCTCGACTGGGACGACGAGCTGCTGGAGATCTTCGGCATCCCGCGCGCCATGCTGCCGACGATCCGGCCGTCCTCGCACCGGGAGGCGTACGGCACCACCCGCACGTCCCGACCGCTGCGCGCCGCCGTCCCGATCACCGGCGTGCTGGGCGACCAGCAGGCGGCCACCGTCGGGCAGGTCTGCTACGAGCCGGGCGAGGCGAAGAACACGTACGGCACCGGCAACTTCCTGGTGCTCAACACCGGTACGCAGCTCATCCGTTCGCAGCACGGTCTGCTGACGACGGTGGCGTACCAGTTCGGGGACGAGCCGGTCGTCTACGCGCTCGAAGGCTCGATCGCCGTGACGGGTTCGGCCGTGCAGTGGCTGCGCGACCAGATGAAGATCATCGGCGACGCGGCGGAGAGCGAACGGCTCGCCCGCACGGTGGAGGACAACGGCGGCATGTACTTCGTGCCGGCCTTCTCCGGCCTCTTCGCCCCGTACTGGCGCTCCGACGCCCGCGGCGCCATCGTCGGGCTGGCCCGGTTCAACACCAACGGCCACCTGGCGCGCGCCACTCTGGAGGCCATCTGCTACCAGAGCCGCGACGTGGTGGAGGCGATGGAGCAGGACTCGGGCGTCCACCTCGACGTCCTGAAGGTGGACGGCGGCGTCACCGCCAACGACCTGTGCATGCAGATCCAGGCGGACGTCCTCGGCGTGCCCGTCAGCAGGCCGGTGGTCGCCGAGACCACCGCGCTCGGCGCGGCGTGCGCGGCGGGGCTCGCCACCGGGTTCTGGCGTGACCAGGGCGAACTGCGGGCGCACTGGCAGGAGTCGAAGCGCTGGGAGCCGCAGTGGAGCGAGGACCGGCGGGCACAGGGTTACGCCGACTGGAAGAGGGCGGTCGAGCGCACCCTGGACTGGGTGACGGTCGACTGAGGCCCTCCGGGGCGACCGCAGGCAGGCAGCGGAGTGGGCGGCGACATCCTCGCCGCCCACTCCGCTGCCGTACGCGGCCGGCTCCCCCGCCATGCGCGCCCGCGGCGAGGTCTTCCGCCTCTGCGGACGCCCGCGATGTTCGGCCCGGACTGATGATCAGGCCGACGAGCGAAGGGCCGAACGCGGACTTCGCCACCTGCCGCTCACCGTCGAACAGCGGGACCGGGACCCGGCGGACGCCTACCGCGTCCCCGTCCGCTCCGGCGTCGTGCGAGGCCGTCCACCACGGCTCGCGACCTGTCACGAGATCAATGATCGGAGTGCCCGCCGTCGGACTCCCACCGGGAGTTCGTCACGAACCGGCTCAGCCGGTAGGTGGTCGGCAGCGCCAGGCGCCCGCACAGCGTGTCGATCCGGATCATCGAACCATCGACTCCTGCCGCCCGGAGGCGGCGTAGCCGGGTACGCATCTCCACCTGGTCCTGAGTCTCGACGACCACTTCCCACCGTCCCGCGCCCGGCGCGGTGCGAGCGGCGAGCCGCTGACTCTCGGCGTCCTGCCGCCGCCTTCTCTTCCCTTGTCCTGGCACCTGCCCAGACTCCCCGGCAGACGCCGGGACGGCAAGGCGACGGGACGGCAAGGCGACGGGACGGACCACGCACGACCCGGGCCGACGCAACCCGGCGCCTGCGGGCGCGTGGCACAGGAGCGGCGCGGCGGGGTGGAGGTGCCGGTTCCGCCGCGTCTCAGCGTCCGCTGACGGTGGCGAGCACATCCAGCGCTTCGGCCAGCCCCGCCGGGTGACGCGCGCCGGACGGCAGCGGTCCGGACCACCCGGGGCCGGCGACGAGCACCACGGGGCGGCTGCGGGCTCCGCGCACGCCCCACTCGATGGACTCCACCCGGGCCACCAGTGCACGGTTGGCCGTGGTGCGGGACTGCGACCAGAGCACGACCGCGGTGGGGCCGATGCGGCGCACCGCCTCCACGACCGCCTCGACGGGCAGGGCGGCGCCGAACATCCTCACGGGCAGGCCCTGTTGGGCCAGCCCGGCGGCCAGCGCCTCCAGTGCCAGCGTATGGCTCTCACCGGGTGTGCAGGCGAGCAGGGAGACCCCCCGGCCGGGCGCGGCGGGCCGGCCGGTGGCGAGGCGGCGCAGCGCGCTGGAGACGTGCCAGGACAGCAGGTGCTCGACCTCGACGTACCGCTCCCCCGTCCTCTCCCACTTCCGTCCCACGGCGTGCAGCGTCGGCATGATGATCTCGTTCCAGGCGGCCAGCAGCCCGTACCGGTCGATCACGGCGGCCAGCAGCTCGTCCATGGCCTGGGCGTCGAGCCGGACGGCGGCCCTGGCCAGTCCTCGGCGCTCCTGGCGCGCCCGGCCGACGAGCAGCGCGCCGGGGACGCGGGGATGCCGGGTGGAACCGGCGGGCGTCGGCGGCGGTTCCGCGCGTACGGGTTCGGCCGTGCGCGAGGCGGCTGCGGCCAGGGCCGCGCGGGCGGCCTCCGCCGGGGGCATCCCCGCACTCGTCAGGCCGCACATGCACTCCAACAGCCCAATGTCCGCCGACGTCCACCGACGGTGCCGGCCACCCTCGCGGGAGGCCGGGCCGATCCCGTAGCGGCGGTCCCACGAACGCAGCGTCGTCGGCGCTACCCCGAGGAGACGGGCCACCGCCCCCGTGGTCAGGCCCCCGTCGGCCGCCACCCTCGTCCGCGTGGTGACTGCGTCGTCCATGGAAGCACCATACGACGCAGAAACGATGCGTGTTGCCTCGGCGGAGGCCAGGCGATTGCCTGGGGAACGCGGGGCGGACGGGGCTGCCCCGCGCCGGTCCGGGCGGCGGACCGGCGGCGCGGAGGACGGAGAGCGATGACGGCTACGGCCGGCCGGATCGGCCCGGCCGCGGTTCCCTCGCCCGGTGAGGACCGGGCGGAGGCCGAACGGCTTGCCGCGGACTTCGTACGGGGCGACGAGGAGACGTTCGCCCTGGTCTACCGCCGCTGGGGCGCGCTGGTCCACGCGCTCGCGGCCCACTCGCTGGGAGACACGCGGGAGGCCGAGGACGTGGCGCAGCAGACGTTCCTGGCCGCGTGGCACGGCAGGAAGGGCTACCGGGCGGTACGCGGGCCGCTTCCCGGCTGGCTCGTGGGGATCGCCCGGCGCAAGATCGCCGACGCCCACGCGGCACGCACCCGGCGTGCCGAGCTGGCCGTCGCGGCGGCTGCGCGGGGGCCGGTGGCCGCGGGGGACGCGGAGGACCGGGCCGAGGCGACGCTCGACCGCGTTCTGGTGGTGCAGGAGCTGCGGAAACTGTCCGTGATCCAGCGGCACATCCTGTGCCTGGCGTACTTCGACGACCTCACCCACGTCCAGATCGCCGAGCGGACCGGGCTGCCGCTCGGCACAGTGAAGAGTCACGCCCGCCGCGCGCTCCTGCGCATGCGGCGCTCCGTGGCGGACGGCCCGGCCGCTGCGGAGTAAGACTGGAAGAAGGGCCGCAGGGGCGGGCCGGAGCGGCCGGCGGGGAGGAACGACCGGGAACCGGCGAACCCATCAGGTCTCAGGAACCGACAGGAGACGGCAATGAAACTCAGTGACGAACTCCCCGTGGATCACCGGCTCGCGACCGTGTACCGGATCGGCGGAGGGCTCTGCGGAGCCATCCTGCTGGTCTTCGGGAGCCTCGGCTTCGCGAACCAGCTGAGCATCTTCGACACGAGCGGCGCCCGGGTGGCGGGCCTGTCGACCAACGGCATCCTGAGCCTGATCTCCATCGTCGTGGGTGTCGTCCTCATCGGCGGGGCGCTGGCCGGAGGCAACGTCGCGTCGGTGGTGAACATGGTGGTCGGAGTCCTCTTCCTGCTCAGCGGGTTCGTCCACATCTTCATTCTGGACAGCGGCGCGAACTTCCTGGACTTCGGTATGTCCAACGTGATCTTCAGCTTCGTGATGGGGCTGCTGATCCTGACGTTCGGGATGTACGGGAGGGTCAGCGGCGGTCTGCCGCACGACAACCCGTACTGGCGCAGTCGCCATCCGGACCAGGCCGACCGTGAGGAGCGGGCCCGCCACCGGGCAGCGGCAGGCGGCCCGCCCCGGCTCGGCGGCGGTTCGGGCACCCGCCCCGTGAC
The DNA here is from genome assembly GCF_003846185.1 of Streptomyces sp. ADI96-02. GTDB lineage: Bacteria > Actinomycetota > Actinomycetes > Streptomycetales > Streptomycetaceae > Streptomyces. The sequence continues at coordinate 6,247,402 of NZ_ML123034.1, read as the reverse complement.
GCGGGAGACCGGTCCGCGGCTGCCGGGAGCCTGAACCGCTCCGCAGCCGCAGCCGCAGCGCACGAGACACGGCTCGGCCCTCCTGACCGGCAAGCGGTCAGGAGGGCCGAGCCGTGTCCGTCCGTGTGATGTGCCGGACTCCGGAGCGCTGGTCGGTGGCGGCTCAGACCTTGCGGTAGCGGGCGTTGGCCCAGGAGAAGACGCCGAACGCGGCCAGCCCGAGGGCTATGACCACCAGGAGCCACGGGCCCGCGGGGGTGTCGGTGAAGGAGCGCAGGGTGTCGTCCATGCCCTTCGAGCTGTCGGGCGAGTGCTGGACGGCCGCCGCCACGGCGAACCCGCCCGCCGTCGCGAACACGATGCCGCGCGCCGTACCGCCGAACACACCGGTGAAGTCGACGATCCGGCGCGTACGACGACGCATCTCGGACATCTTCAGATGCTTGTGGTACTTCCGCATGATCGCCCGGACGGCTATCCAGAGGCCCGCGCCGGCTATGGCGATGCCGGCGGCTCCGACGATCCACTGGCCTCCCGGCCAGCCCAGCGCCTTGGCGGTGATGTCCTGGGACTGCTTGTCCGAGGAACCGCCGCCGCTGCCCGAGTCGCCGGCGGCGAAGGAGAGGACCGAGTAGGCGACGAAGCTGTAGAAGACGAAGCGGCCTGCGGCCATGGCGCGCTTCGTCGGCTTGTCGCCGTCGGGACCGGCCTGGCCGAAGAGGGCCTCGGAGAGCCGCCACAGCGCCATGCCCACCAGGGCGATGCCGAGCAGCCAGAGCATGACCTTGCCGAAAGGCTTCTCCGCGATCTCGGCGATCGCGCCGCCCCGGTCGGCCTGCCGGCCGCCTCCGGAGAACGCGATCCGCAGAGCGAGTACGCCGACCAGTACGTAGATCACGCCGCGGGCGACGAACCCGGCACGGGCTCCTGCCTCCATCGCGGTGCTGTTCGCGGCACGCCTTGCCTGGCCGCGTCCCTGGGCTGCTGCTGCACGGGTATTCATGTTGTGCCGGTTGCCCCTGTCCGGCGGTTCGATGCCTGCCGGGCCGGTTCGGCCCGCGCGATCGGGCCATGGTCCGCCTCCGCGCCGACGTGGCCCGCGGAGCCGATGCCATCGACGACGTGTTCCTTGCCCGTCCACCGTCCCGTGGTTTCCCCTCCCGCACCTGCCGCGTCGTTTCTGCGTCGATCGGCGGCGGTGGGGTCGGCGGGCCGGGACCCGGCGTCCCGCCCACACCCGCCGATGGACGGGATACGGATGCGGATGGACGCGGACGCGGGATACCCGTGGATAGCGCATGGGTACGTTTTCAACTTCTCCGGCGGCGACTTCTCCCCTCATTCCCCCCGCGGGAACAGCAGTTGCCCGCGATCCGCATCTGTGGGCTACTGGCAACAGGGCCCACACGGCCGTGCGACGTCAACGTCGCGGCGTGCAGGCAGAAGCGCCGGGAGCCCGCCGGAACCGATGGTCGACTCGGTCCGGCCCAACGCCCCAGGACCGGCCGTCGGGCCCACCGCCCGTACCGGGGAAATCCCCCGCAGACATCCGGGCCCACCCCTGCTCTCCGGAGGAGACACCATGACCATCACCCGTCTGCAGCGCACCGCTGCGGCAGCCGCCGCTCTCGCCCTCCCCGCATCGCTGGCGTTCCTCGCACCGCAGGCACAGGCACAGGCTCCGGCGGAACCGTTCGGTCCGGCCTGCTCCTCCGTCCCCAAGACGGGTTCGGGCAGCCTCGACGTCATGGCGAAGGCCCCCGTCGCCACCGCCGCGGCCGGCAACCCGCAGCTCTCCACACTGGTCGCCGCGCTGAAGAAGGCGGGTCTCGTCGACACGCTCAACAACAAGGAGAACATCACCGTCTTCGCGCCGACCAACGCCGCGTTCAACAAGATCCCGAAGGCGGACCTGACCGCGCTCCTCGCCAACAAGGCTCAGCTCACCAAGGTCCTGACGTACCACGTGGTGGGCAAGAAGATCACGACCGCGCAACTGCTGAACGGCTCCTTCACGACCCTGGAGGGCCAGAAGCTGACCACCAAGGGGTCAGGAAGCACGTACACCGTGAACGGCACCTCCAAGATCGTCTGCGGCAACGTGCAGACGGCCAACGCGACGGTCGAGCTGGTCGACACGGTTCTCATGCCGCCGTCCTCCTGATCACCGCCCGCTCCGCGAACCGCCCGCGTGCCCGCGCCGCCGCCCCGGTGCGGGCACCGGCCGTGGGAGCGGGCACCGCCAGTGGGAGCGGGCACCGCCAGTGGGAACGGGCTCGAAGGCGCGGGTGCGGGTTCTATACGCTGACCATGTGACCAGCGCTGAGAGCCGCAAGCCCCGGGGCGGCGGCCCGGAAGACGAGTCCGCCGCCGGCCTGAGGGCGTTCGCCGTCGAACTCCGGCGGATGAACGGCGAGATCAACCGGATGACCCACGGCTTCGCAGCGCACCAGCGGCTGCACGCCACGGACGTGTCCGCGCTGGCCGCCATCCTCGACGCCCCGTCACCCCTGACGCCGGGTGCGCTGCGCGAGCATCTGGGCCTCACCTCAGGCGCGGTCACAGCGTGCCTGGACCGCCTGGAACGAGCCGGCCACGTACGCCGGGTCCGGGAGAGCGCGGACCGCCGGGTCGTGCACGTCCACTACGAGGCGAGCGCCCGGGCCGTGGCCCGCGACTACTTCATGCCGCTCGCCGAGGCCACCGCCCGGGCCAGAGCGCGCTTCAGCGAGACGGAACTGACGACCGCCCTGCGCTTCCTGGCCGCGATGAACGAGGAGATGGCCGAGGAGAGCGCGGCGCGCCGCTGAGGCCGACTGCCCGGGGGCGTCCGCGCCAAGCCGTCCGTAATCGAGCGAAGAACCCCGGCCGGTTCCCCATGCCGAGACTCCCGCACACTCCCACCACACCCGTAATATATTTCAACGATTGAGATTGTTCATTATTGAGATACAGTGCCCATACCCCGGGAGAGGCATGTCCACCCCTGCACGACCGGTCCGCTGGCTCATCCCCGTCGTCCTGCTGATCGCCTGGCTGGGCATCGGCGGAGGACTCGGCCCCTACGCGGGCAAGCTCGGCGAGGTCGCCACGAACGACCAGGCCGCTTTCCTTCCCCGGAACGCGGAGTCCACCCAAGTCATCGACGCCCAGAAGGCGTTCCGGCAGGAGGAGACCCTGCCGGCCATCGTCGTGTGGACCTCGGCCGACGGCGACACGCCTATCCGCGCCGAACAGCGAGAGGCCGCCACCGGCGCGTTGGCCTCGCTGACCGGAGCCGACGGCGTGGTCGGCAGGGCGTCCCCGGCACTGCTCTCCGAGGACGGTCTCGCCCTCGAAGGCGTCGTGCAGTTGCGACCCGATCTCGGCGACGAACTACCCACTGTGCTGGGGGAGATCAGGAAGGCCGGCGCATCCGTGCCGGGCACGGCCGCACGGCTGGCGGGCCCGGCGGCGAGCCAGGCCGACCTGTCCGACGCCTTCGCGGGCATCGACGGACTGCTGCTCGGGGTGGCCCTGGCCGCGGTGCTGCTCATCCTGCTGCTGGTCTACCGCAGCGTGCTGCTGCCCTTCGTCATCATCCTCGGCGCGGTCTTCGCGCTCGGGCTGGCCTGCGCGATCGTCTACGCCCTCGCCGACCACGGCGTCGTACGCGTGGACGGGCAGGTGCAGGGCATCCTCTCGATCCTCGTCATCGGTGCGGCGACGGACTACGCCCTGCTGCTGACCGCCCGCTTCCGGGAGGAACTCGCGGCCCGCGGCGACCGCACGGCCGCGATGCGGGCCGCCCTGCGCGAGTCGTCCGGTCCGATCACGGCCAGCGCCGCGACCGTCGCACTGGGGCTGCTCGCCCTGCTGCTCAGCGACCTCACCAACAACCGGGCGCTCGGACCGGTGGGCGCCATCGGGATCGTCTGCGCGGTGCTCAGCGCCCTCACCTTCCTGCCCGCCGTGCTCGTCCTGCTCGGCCGCACCGCGTACTGGCCCGCCCGGCCCCGTGCCGCCGGGGACGCCTCCGGCGGTCACGGCGTGTGGCCCCGGATCGCCGCGCTGGTCGACCGGGCGCCGCGCAAGGTCTGGGCGATCACTCTGGCGGGCCTGATCGCCTGCGCCGCGTTCGCCCCGACCCTCACGTCCAAGGGCGTGCCGCTGGACGAGATCTTCGTCGACGACGCCCCGTCCGTAGCCGCGCAGGCGACGCTGAGCAGGCACTTTCCCGGCGGCTCCGGCAATCCCGTGGTGATCGTCACGGCGGCGGACCGGGCCGACGCGGTCACCGCCGCCGCCGAGCGCACCGACGGCGTGGCCTCGGCGGCGGCGGTGACCGGCTCAGGGCGGCCGGGCGGCGGGGAACCGCTCGTCGTCGACGGCAGGGTCCGCATCGACGCGACCCTCACCGACGCGGCGGACAGCGACGCGGCCAAGAGGACGGTGGCCGCGCTGCGCGACGCCGTCCACGCCGTCCCCGACTCGGAGGCGCTGGTGGGCGGCTACACGGCCCAGCAGTACGACACACAGCGCACGGCCGAGGCCGACCGCACACTGATCGTGCCGGTGGTCCTCGCCGTCATCCTCGTCATTCTGGTCCTCCTGCTGCGGTCGCTGCTGACGCCGGTGCTGCTGGTCGCCACGGTGGCGCTGAACTTCCTGGCCACGCTGGGCATCTCGTCGCTGGTCTTCACCCATGTGTTCGGGTTCAGCGGTACGGACTCCTCGGTGCCGCTCTACGGGTTCGTGTTCCTGGTCGCCCTCGGCGTGGACTACAACATCTTCCTGATGTCCCGGGTGCGGGAGGAGTCGCTGCGCCACGGCGCCAGGGAGGGCGTCCTGCGCGGGCTCACCGCCACCGGCGGTGTCATCACCTCTGCCGGTGTCGTGCTGGCGGCCACGTTCGCCGCCCTCGGCGTCATTCCGCTGGCGTTCCTGCTGCAGATCGCGTTCATCGTCGCCTTCGGCGTCCTGCTGGACACCCTGGTGGTCCGCTCGCTCCTGGTCCCGGCGCTGGTGAGGGACATCGGGCCGACGGCGTGGTGGCCCGGGGTCCTCAGTCGCGGAAATGCGGGCTGGGGCACGGGCGCAGGCGGCGAAGCGGGGGCCGCGGCCTCGGGCAGGTAGGGCCGGCGCCGGGTCGGCCTCGGGCCCGCCGGCCTCGCCGTCAGGAGGGCGCGATGGTCCTCCGGTAGGCGCAGAGGGCCCAGATCACGTAGATGTCCAGCCCGATGACGACCACCGACCACAGCGGCGCGTACGGCAGGAAGAGGAAGTGGGCGAGCAGGTTGAGACAGGCGAGGACGATGCCGGCGATCCGCGCCCAGCCCGCACGCCTGAGGAGCCCGGCCCCGGTGACGGCCACGCAGACGCCGAGCACCAGATGGATCCAGCCCCAGCCGGTGAGGCTGATCCGGTACAGGTAGCCGCCGACCGCGCCGTAGACGTCCCCGCCCACCAGCGCGGCGATCCCTTCCAGGGCCACGATGACGCCGAGGCCCAGCATCACCACTCCCGCGAACAGCACACCTCCGGCGACCCAGGTGCTGTCCGGGTCGGGCGCGGGCGCGGGGCCGGAGAGGCCGTCCGTCCGCTGCCACGGCGTATCGGCCTGGCCCGGCCCGGTCCGGGGCGCCTGACCGGCGGAGGCGGCCGGAGGCGCGTCGGCGGTGGGCGGGGGCGTGCGATCGGTGGCGGCCGGAGGCGTGCCGTCCGGCCGCCCGCCCGGCTCCCTGTCCGACCGTCCGACCGACCCCCTGTCCGACCGTCCGACCGGCCGCCCGTCCGGCTGGGGCTGCTCGGCCATCAGAAGCCCGCCTCGTCCCCCGGTTCGCCGCGCTGCCCCTTGGCACGCCGTCCGACGACCGCGGCGGCTGCCACCGCACTGCCGGCGAAGGCCAGGGCCACCGTCAACGGGCGGTCCAGGACATGGCAGGTCGCATGGTCCACGGAGTAGCGGCCGGGGCCGGTCAGGCCGAGGGCGGCGGCGGTGAAGCCGAGGAAGGCGGGGAACTCGAAACCGCCACCCGAGGCGAAGAAGCCCGCGGGGACGTGCACGGACACCGCTCCCGCCATCACCCCGGCCGCCGCGGCGCCCGCCACCGGGGTGGCGAGGCCCAGGGCCAGCAGCAGACCTCCCCCGGCCTCACCGAGTCCGGCGGCGACGGCGCTGCGCCTGGGCGGGTGGAAGCCCATGGCCTCCATCCCGGCCGCGGTTCCCTCGATCCCGCCCCCGCCGAACCACCCGGCGAGCTTCTGGCTGCCGTGCGCGAACAGCACCGTTCCGGTGCCGACGCGCAGGGCGAGCAGGCCGAGATCACGACGGTTGACGCAGACCATGGAGGCTCCCGAAGTGGAGGGACGGATGGCGGCGGTACGGATTCCACTGTCGCCGCGCCGGGACGCACGGGCCGGTCGGCGTGGGCCGAACGGGCGATGCGGCCGGTACGACGGCGGGCCGGCCCCGGGCCTCGTCCCGCCACACGGAGGACGGCATGCGCCGCAGGGCGACGCAGGGGTGCGGGCATACGACGCGGCTCATTATGCAACTTGTTGCACAAACGGCCGAGGTGGTCTACAACTGACCGGACGACACGGTGAGGAGACTCCGGATGAGCCTGTACCCGACGCTGCTGAGCCCGCTCGACCTCGGGTTCACCACGCTTCCCAACCGAGTGATCATGGGATCGATGCACGTGGGGCTGGAGGAGGCGGAGCGCGGTTTCGAGCGGATGGCCGCCTTCTACGCGGAGCGCGCCCGCGGCGGCGTCGGGCTGATCGTGACCGGCGGCATCGCCCCGAGCGAGCAGGGCTGCTCCTTCCCCGGCGGGGCGAAGATGACGAACGAGGCGGAGGCGGCCCGGCACACGGAGATCACCTCGGCCGTGCACGCCGCGGGCGGTCGCATCGCGATGCAGATCCTGCACTTCGGGCGGTACGCGCACCACCCCGGCCTGGTGGCGCCGAGCGCCCTCAAGGCGCCGATCAGCGCCTTCACCCCGCGAGCCCTGACGGGCGAGGAGGTCGAGGCGACCGTCGAGGAGTTCGTCCGGGCCGCCGAGCTGGCCCGGCTCGCGGGCTACGACGGGGTCGAGATCATGGGCTCCGAGGGCTACCTGATCAACGAGTTCATCGTCTCCGCGACCAATCACCGCACCGACGCGTGGGGCGGCTCGTACGAGAACCGCATCCGCTTCCCCGTCGAGATCGTACGGCGGGTGCGCGAGCGCGTGGGCGACGACTTCATCCTCGTCTACCGGCTCTCGATGCTGGACCTGGTGCCGGGCGGTTCCACGCTGGAGGAGGTCGTGGCCCTCGCCCGGGAGATCGAGGCGGCGGGCGCCACCATCATCAACACCGGCATCGGCTGGCACGAGGCCCGCATTCCCACCATCGCCACCTCCGTGCCGCGCGCGGCCTTCACCTGGGTGACCGAGAGGGTGCGCGGCGCGGTCTCCGTACCGCTGGTGACCAGCAACCGCATCAACACCCCGGAGGTCGCCGAGGAGATCCTCGCCTCCGGCCGGGCCGATCTGGTCTCCATGGCCAGGCCGTTCCTCGCCGACCCCGAGTTCGTCGCCAAGGCGGCGGCGGGGCGGGCCGACGCGATCAACACCTGCGTCGGGTGCAACCAGGCGTGCCTGGACCACATCTTCAGCCTCAGGATCACCTCCTGCCTGGTCAACCCGCGCGCCTGCCACGAGACGGAGCTGGTGCTGAGCCCCACCCGGACCCGTAAGCGCGTGGCCGTGGTCGGCGCCGGGCCCGCGGGGCTCGCCTGCTCGGTCACGGCGGCCGAGCGGGGGCACGCGGTGACGCTGTTCGACGCCGCGGACGCGATCGGCGGCCAGCTGAACGTGGCCCGGCGGGTGCCGGGCAAGGAGGAGTTCGACGAGACGCTGCGCTACTTCCGCACCCGCCTCGCGGAGCTGGGCGTCGAGGTGCGGCTGGGTGTTCGGGCGGACGCGGGGGCGCTGGACGGATTCGACGAGGTCGTGCTCGCCACCGGCGTCGAGCCGCGTACGCCCGCGATCCCGGGAACGGACCACCCCAGCGTGGTCGGCTATCTGGACGTGCTGCGCGGCGGGGCGCCGGTCGGCGAGCGGGTCGCCATCGTCGGCGCGGGCGGCATCGGCTTCGACGTGGCGGAGTTCCTGACGGACGGCGGCGGCGCGGCGAGCCGGGACGCGGACGTGTTCTTCCGCCAGTGGGGCGTGGACACCGCCTACGCGGAGCGCGGCGGGCTGCGCGCACCCGAACGCCCGGCGTCCCCGCGCACCGTCCATCTGATCCAGCGCAGGCCGACCAAGGTCGGGGCGGACCTCGGGAAGACCACCGGATGGATCCACCGCACCGAACTGCGCCACCGCGGCGTCGAGATGATCGCGGGCGCGTCCTACGACCGGATCGACGACGCGGGGCTGCACCTCACCGTCGACGGAGAGCGGCGGCTGCTGGAGGTCGACACGGTGGTGCTGTGCGCCGGCCAGGAACCGCGCCGCGACCTGTACGAGGAACTGCGCGCCGTCGGGGTCGCGGCGCACCTGATCGGCGGCGCGGACGTGGCGGCCGAACTGGACGCGAAGCGGGCGATCCGCCAGGGCACGGAACTGGCCGCCGCGCTGTGAGGTCCGGCGGCGGACGGCCGCCCGCCTGCGCGGGCGCCGACCCGGCGGAGGCGTGTTCCTCGGAGAGCCGCCCGGCCGTCCGTGCGCGGACACGTTCGGCGACAGCCGGCTCGCCGCGCTCGACCCGCGCTTCCGCAGGGCTGTCCGGCCGGCGGTTCGCCGCGTTCGCCCAGTTCCGCGCGCTCTTTCGCCCCGTTCCGCGCGCTCCGAGGATGCGCTGCGAGTCCTCCTAGGATGCACTGCATGTCACTGCCGCACGCCATCCTCACCGCCCTGCTGGAGAAGCCGTCCTCGGGGCTGGAGCTGACTCGCAGATTCGACCGGTCCATCGGCTACTTCTGGTCGGCGACGCACCAGCAGATCTATCGGGAGCTGGGCAAGCTGGAGCAGGCGGGGCGGATCAGGGAACTGCCCGCAGCCGCGCCTGCCCGGGGGCAGCGGAAGGAGTACGAGGTGCTGCCCGCCGGTCGCGAGGAGCTGGCCGCCTGGGTGGCGCGCCCCGAGGACCCGCGCCCGATCCGCGATCCGCTGCTGCTGCGGATGCGGGCCGCCGCGGTGATCGGAGCGAAGGGCCTGGAGGCGGAGCTGCGTCGCCATCTCACCCTGCACCAGCGGCAGTTGACTGAGTACCGGGAGATCGAAGCGCGCGATTTCACGCCCGCGCCGACGTCCGAGGCGGACCGGCTGCGCCATCTGGTGCTCCGGGGCGGCATCGACCTGGAGACGTTCTGGACCGGCTGGCTCACCCGTGCCGTCGAGGAGATGGACGGCGACGCGGACGACTGAGCCCGTAAAGCCGTGTGCCGGAGGGACCGGACGGACCGGACGGACTCTGGTCTACCTAACAAGCGATTGGTAGATTGACGGGCTCGTCACCGGCGGAGGGCGGACCATGGACCGGGACCATCCCATCGACTTCACCGGCCGCGCGGTCCTCGTCACCGGCGGCACCCAGGGCATCGGCGCGGCGATCGCGAGGGCCTTCCTCGCGGCGGGCGCGCAGGTGATGGTCTGCGGACGGAGGGCGCCCGCGTCGACACCGTCGGCGGGCGGCAGGGAGGCGGTGTTCCGGGCCGCCGACGTGCGTGATCCGGCTGCCGCGGGCGCGCTGGTGGTCGCGACCGCCGAGCTGTTCGGGCACCTCGACGTCCTCGTCAACAACGCGGGCGGCTCGCCCGACGCCGACGCGGCGACCGCCTCGCCGCGCTTCGTCGAGAAGGTGGTCGCACTGAACCTGCTCGCCCCCTTCTACACGGCGCAGGCGGCCAACCTGGTCATGCGGGAACAGCCGGACGGCGGCAGCGTGACCAACATCGGCAGCGTTTCCGCGCACGACCCGCAGCGGGGCACCGCCGCCTATTCGGCGGCGAAGGCGGGCCTGCTCGGACTCACCCGGGCCCTGGCCCTGGAGTGGGCGCCGAAGGTCCGCGTCAACCACATCACCGCGGGCCCCGTCCGCCCCCCTACCTCCACCGCCCGGCCCGACGCGGAGGACGCCGCGGCGGCGGACGTCATCCCGATGCGGCGGCAGGCCGAACCCGACGACATCGCCCGCGCCTGCCTCTGGCTCTCCAGCCCCCTCTCCCGTTACGTCAACGGCGCCGACCTCGCCGTGCACGGCGGCGGCGAGATCCCGGCCCGGCAACTGGCCCGCACCCTCTTCTCGTCCTCTTGACGATATAAACCCCACCCCTTATCGTCGCACTGACGAAATGAAGGGGGTCCGCACCATGGCCGACATCACCCGGCGCCTCGGCTGGCGCCATCTGCGCTCCGCACCCACCGCACACATCCGCCACCACAACCGCGGCCGGCTCGCCCACGACGGCCGCGGGCTCAGCTTCTGGTACCGGTCTCTGTCGGCGGCGCTCTCCGAAGTGCCGGTCGACGACCGGGAGCTGGCCATGGCCTTCCACGCCCGTACGGCCGACTTCCAGGACGTCACCGTGCAGGCCACCGTCACCTACCGGATCAGCGACCCGGCCCAGGCGGCGGACCGGCTCGACTTCTCCGTCGACCCGGACACGGGCGGCTGGCGCGGCGCCCCGCTGGAGCAGATCGCCACCCTCCTCACGGAGACGGCCCAGCAGCACACGCTGGACGTGCTGGCCCGGACGCCGCTCTCCGTCGCCCTGGTCGACGGCGTCGCCGCCGTACGCGACCGGGTGGCCGCCGGACTCGCCGCCGAACCCCGGCTGCCCGCCACCGGCATCGACGTCGTGGCCGTACGGGTCGTCGCCATCCGCCCCGAGGCCGAGGTCGAGCGGGCTCTGCGCACCCCGGCCCGCGAGCAGATCCAGCAGGAGGCGGACCGGGCCACCTACGAACGGCGGGCCGTGGCGGTCGAGCGCGAACGCGCCATCGCCGAGAACGAGCTGGCGAGCCAGATCGAACTGGCCCGGCGCGAGGAGCAGTTGGTCGATCAGCGCGGCACCAACGCCCGCCGCGAGGCCGAGGAGAAGGCCGTCGCGGACGGCGTACGGGCCAAGGCGGAGGCCGCCCGCACCGTGCAGCTGGCGCGCGCGGAGGCGGAGGCCGCCCGTGAGAGCGGAGCCGCACGGGCCGAGGCCCAGGCGTCGTGGCTCCGGGTGCACGCCGAGGTGGCCCCGGCCACCCTGCACGCACTCGCCGCGACCCAGCTGGCCGCACACCTCCCGCGCATCGAAAGCCTCACCCTCTCCCCCGACGTGCTCACCGGGCTGCTCGCCAGGCTCGGACGGCCGGAATCCGGGTCCGGCGCGTGAGCCTCGCGCCGCGGGCCGTACTGGTGCACCGGACCACGGAGTACGAGGAGCTCCTGGCACGGCACGGGACGCACGGCCAGGCCGCCTTCTTCCTGTCGAGCCGCGGTCGCTCCATCGACGCGATCGCCCGCCGCCACGCGCGCGCCCGGCGGACGCTGCGGGAGGTGGCGGCGGCGGTGCCGCTCACCTGGCGGAGGTCCCGGGTGGAACGGGCCGACCTGGACCGCTTCCTGTTCGCCCCGGAGGACGTCGTGGTGGTGATCGGGCAGGACGGGCTCGTCGCCAACGCCGCGAAGTACCTGTCCGGGCAGCCCGTGGTAGGCATCGACACCGACCCCGGACGCAACCCCGGCGTGCTGGTGCGCCACCGGGGCGCGGACGCTGCGGCCCTGTTGCGCGCCGCGACCGCCGGCGGAGGCCGGACGGAGGAGCTGACCATGGTCGAGGCCGTCGCCGACGACACCCAGCGGCTGCTGGCGCTGAACGAGATCTACCTCGGAGCGCCCGGACACCGGACGGCCCGCTACCGCCTGCGCGCCGACGACGACCGGGCGGAGGAGGCCCAGGCGTCCTCCGGGGTCCTGGTCGGCACCGGGACGGGCGCCACCGGCTGGCTGCGCTCGCTGTGGCTGGAGCGCGGCTCCGCCGTTCCGCTGCCCGCCCCGTGCGACCCCCGGCTCCTGTGGTTCGTGCGCGAGGCATGGCCCTCGCC
>NZ_ML123034.1:6230337-6235101 GCF_003846185.1 Streptomyces sp. ADI96-02 | reverse complement strand
CGCGACCGGGACGTCCCGGGTCGCGGGCGAGCTGGGCGCGGGACAGGGGCTGCGGCTCACGGTGGAGTCGGACCGGATCGTGGTCTTCGGGGACGGCATCGAGTCCGACGCGCTGGAGCTGACCTGGGGCCAGAGCGTCCGGCTCGCCGTCGCCGCGAACACGCTGCGCCTGCTGGCCTAGGGCCCGGGCCGGCGGCCGTGTGGCTTCGCTACGGTGTGTCCCCCACCGGCACCATCGAGCGGAGACACAGCACCCATGACGGCCGAACCCGCCACCGGCACCGCCCGCAACTCCCGCCCGCCCACAGCGCAGGCGGCCCTCGGCGTCGGGGTGATCGTCGAGGACGGCCGGGGGCGCGTCCTGCTGGGACGGCATCACAGCGGCACCTGGGAGCTACCCGGCGGCAAGGTCGACGCGACGCGCGAGTCGGTCGCGGCGGCGGCCGTACGGGAGCTGCGCGAGGAGACCGGCCTGGCCGTGGACGAGGCGCGGGTGGACGTCTTCGCGATGCTCCACGACGTGATCGGCGGCATCAACCGCATCAGCATGGGGGCCGTCGTCCGGCTGGAATCCGGGAGCCCGGAGGTGACCGAGCCCCATCTGATCAGCGCCTGGCGGTGGATCGCGCCCGAGGAGCTGCCGACACCGCTGTTCCACCCCTCGGCACAGATCCTGGCGGCGTGGCGGCCGGACCTGGCACTCGTCCACCCGCCCGCCCATCTGCTCCGCATCACGTCGTGACCGGGCGCTCTCCGTCGCGTCGACCAGGTACGACTCATGACCGGAGGGCCCGGATGCGGAGCAAAGGGACAAGTTGTATGACTGAGAGACCATCCGTGCGATCGGAGTAGGTCCCCATGGACGATTACCCGCTGCTGAACCTCTTCCTGACCATGCTCTTCCTGTTCCTGTGGGTCATGTGGTTCTTCCTGCTGTTCAAGGTGGTGACCGACCTCTTCCGGGACCACTCCCTGAACGGCTGGGCCAAGGCGGGCTGGCTCGTCTTCGTCATCCTGCTCCCGTACGTGGGCGTGCTGGTCTACCTCATCGTCCGCGGGCGCAGCATGCACGAGCGCGACGCCAAGGCGGTCCGGGAGTCGGAGGCGGCCTTCCGGAGTTACGTGAAGGAGGCTGCGGGCACACCGGGCGAAGCCGGGCCGGGCGGCGGCAACAGCCACGTGAACGAACTGGCGAAACTCGCGGAACTCAAGGACAAGGGCTCTCTCAACGCCGAGGAGTACGAGAGAGCCAAGGCGAAGCTCCTGTCCTGACGCGGGGAAGCCGGGGCGGGGCCCGGTCGGGCACCCCCTGGAAACGGTCGCGCGCCGGGCTACCCGAGCCCGTATCCGGATCTAGATGCGCGAGTTGCGCAGCGACTGCCACACAGCGCCGGCCAGCGCCCGTGTCGCCCGCGGGACCGACAGATGCTCGTGCTCGCGGTACAGGGCCCAGTTGTACTGCACGAGCGACAGCTTGTTGGAGGACAGCGATCCCGCCTGGTTGGCCCTGTACACCGCAAGCGGCTCAGCCAGGCCCCGGGCGTCGGCACCGTCCCGCATGATCGACAGCCACAGGGCGTAGTCCTGGCGCTTGCGCATCTCCGGCATCAGCCTCGTGCCCAGGACATCGCGGTTGTACATGGCGGTGAGAGCACCGATGTGGTCCTGGACCAGCATCGCGCGGTAGTCCACGTGCTCCCTGGCACGGATCACCCGCCCGTTCGGGACCCAGTCGGTGCTCTCGCCGTCGTAGTCGGCGTCCATCTTGAAGTACGAGGTGAACGTCAAAGGCGCGGTGCCCTCCGCAGCGAAGGCGAGCTGCTTCTCGGTCTTCTCCGGAAGCCACATGTCGTCGGAGTCGAGGAAGGCGATGTACTCCCCGCGGGCCCGCTCGATCGCGAAGTTGCGGGCCCGGCCCGCACCACCCCGTTCCGGTGCCGACTCCGGCAGGACGCGCTCGTCCTGCTCGGCGAACTCGCGGAGCAGATCCATGGAGTTGTCGGAGGACTGGTCGTCGGTGACCAGCAGCTCCACGTCACTGTGGGTCTGTGTGAGCACCGATCGGACGGCTGCGCCGAGGGTGGCAGCCGAGTTGTAGACGGGCATCACGACAGACACCAGGGGCACAGTGCATCTCCTTGCCAGATCAGGATCGACGGTCCATTGAAGCACCGCAATCGAGCAGAAGCTGACACGCGGACAGTCTTCGCTGGTCAGGGCCACGCAGGGGCAGCAGCCGGTAGAGCGGCCTTCTCGGTTCGGCCGGGGGCCGACTCACCGCCCGGCAACAGCGCCTGGGCGAGCAGAGCAGGAGCTGTGGGGACACCCCGCTCGCGGAGTGCTCGAACGTGGACGGCTCGAACGTGGACGGGGAGGGCCTTCTCGCTGTGATGGCAGAAGCCCTGGACAAGTCTCATCACCCCAGCTCAGGAGGCACTTTCGCGTTTCCGGTCCCGATCCGGACACCATCGCGAGTCCCACGCGGAGGTTAGACTTCGGTCAGTGTTCGGTAAAGCCGGGTACGGCTCGCGGGGGGAGCCCCGCACAGACGATTGGGTAGCCAGTGCTTCTCAAGACGTTCGGCTGGTCGTTCGCGGTGACCGCGCTCGGCCTCGTCGTGGCGGCGTTATACGGGGGATGGGCGGCCTTCGGGATCGTGGCGATCCTTTCCATCCTCGAAATCTCGGTGTCCTTCGACAACGCTGTGGTCAACGCCGGGATCCTCAAGAAGATGAGTGCCTTCTGGCAGAAGATCTTCCTCACCATCGGTGTGCTCATCGCCGTCTTCGGCATGAGGCTGGTCTTCCCGGTCGTGATCGTGGCGATCAGCGCCAAGGTCGGCCCCATCGAGGCCGTCGATCTCGCGATCAACGACGCGGAGCGCTACGAGCAGCTCGTCACCGACGCCCACCCGTCGATCGCGGCATTCGGCGGCATGTTCCTGCTGATGATCTTCCTGGAGTTCATCTTCGAGGACCGTGACATCAAGTGGATCGGCTGGCTGGAGCGCCCGCTCGCCAAACTCGGCAAGATCGACATGCTGCCGGTCTGCGTCGCCCTGATCGTCCTGGCGATCAGCGCCATGACCTTCGCGACCCAGGCCCACCAGCACGGCGGCACGCACGTCGACAAGGCGGCGACGGTCCTGCTCTCGGGCGTCTTCGGCCTCATCACGTATCTCGTCGTCGGGGGTCTCTCCAGCTACTTCGAGAACAAGCTCGACGAAGAGGAGGAGCGCGAACGCGAGGCCGAGGAAGAGGCCAGGAGGAGTGGCAAGAAGGTCCCAGCGGTCGTGATGGTAGGCAAGGCCGCGTTCTTCATGTTCCTCTATCTGGAGGTCCTGGACGCGTCCTTCTCCTTCGACGGTGTCATCGCCGCCTTCGCGATCACCAACGACATCGTCCTGATGTCGCTCGGCCTCGGTATCGGCGCGATGTACGTCCGTTCGCTGACGGTCTACCTGGTCCGTCAGGGCACCCTCGACGACTACGTCTACCTGGAGCACGGCGCGCACTACGCGATCGGCGCGCTGGCCGTGATCCTCATGATCTCCATCCGCTACCAGATCCCCGAGGTGGTCACCGGTCTCATCGGGGTCATCCTGATCGCCTGGTCCTTCTGGTCCTCCGTCCGCCGCAACCGCAGGCCGGCGCTGGACGAAGGAGAACAAGCGGGGTCCACCGAAAGAGCCGAGGTCCCCTCCGGCGTCTGACCCGGCCCGGACCACGCCGCAGGGTTCAGCTCACTGCCGAGCCCGACCGCCATGACCCGCTGCCTCCGTCAAGGACCCGGTCTCCAACGGTCCTCGACAACGATCAGGGCCGGTTTCGGATTTCTTCGAAACCGGCCCTGATCGACGGCTGCCTCGTGAGCACCAGCCTGACCATGGGCAGCTGACCACGATCAACCCGACATCACCCAATCAAGTTCAGTAGCAGCAGCCACACATCGTCCTCAGCTACTTCGGCGGCCCACACGTCCGCTACGCCCTGGACGAGAACACCATGAGTCTCTGATCAATAGTTGGCGACATCGCGCACCAGGGCGACGACCTGGCGGCCGGAGCGCAATCTGCGGAGCGGTCCCTCTGTGCGCGAACGGAGGAGGCCACGCCGACCAGCGCCGACATGGACTGATCGAGACGAGCCGAACCGACGCCGTAACCCAGCGGGAAGCCTGTGGGCCCCAACGCCGAACTTGTACCGCGTCTCGACACCGTGCTTGAAGAAGTTCAGCTCTTCATCGTCCTCGTGGCCGTACCGTTCCTCGTCCGGCAACCTGCCGTCCCGCGTCGGCCAGGAAACGACGTCCGGCAGTTCCGGTAACCCGAGCTGCCACACCGCCGGGCCATCGCCGGCCCGCCGGGGGCGGAAACGGGCGCCTGGCCGCCCTCCGCCGTACCGCCCTCCTCCAGCCCTCCAGCGACCGCCCGGCCCTCCGGCACACGTGCACGCAGCCGTGCACCGAACGCCCCCCTCGCCTCCTGCCCCGGCCCCCGGCCCCGTAGGAGCGAGGACTGGTTACCAGGATCCGGACCGCACTAGGAAGTTCCCCTGAGGCCCTGAGCCCTCGCGTCGTTTTTCATGAGTGGGTGGGTTAGTTAGTTCGTTTCTGTTCCTTCTAGGTTGGTGATCTCCCATGCGATCCGTCGGTCGTCGTGCGGTGTCGTCGTGTGTGGCGGTTGCGGTGGGGGTGTCGTTGCCGTGGGTGGCGGGGCTGGGCTTCGCTTCTGCGGCCCCTTCGAACGCGCCTGGTGCGTCGTCG
>NZ_ML123034.1:6226927-6228084 GCF_003846185.1 Streptomyces sp. ADI96-02 | reverse complement strand
CGAGCACACAGCAGCGCGACGAGCAGGGCAACCTCGTCCGGAGCGAGACGTCGTACGGTGACGGCACGCCCGGCGGGGTGTCCGAGACGGAGTTCGGCGCCCTGGGCAAGCCGGTCAGCTCCGAGCAGAGCACCAGCGCGTTCACCACCGAGCACGCCTACACGCCTGCCGGTCTGCCCGCTTCCGACACCCTCACCACCAAGCAGTCCGGCACGGCGGACGGCGGGAGGACGGAGGGTGGAAGGGCGGATTACACGCTGGACGCGTTCGGCAACAAGACGCATAAGACACTCACGTCGAAGGGCCAGTCGGTTTCCGGTTTCGAGACGAGGTTCGACGCCGCAGGCCGCACGGAGCAGGTCTCCCTGCCTGGTGGTGGCGGGACGTCGACCATGGCCTACAACCGGGTGAACGGGCTGGCGGAGTCGGTGACACTGCCGGACGGTTCGGTAGCGCACCAGCGTCATGACCGGGCCGGGCGGACGGTCGAGGAGTGGACCTCGCCGAAGGACGACCCCGGTGCGAAGCGGGAGCATGTGCGGACGTCGTACGACCCGGTGACGGGTGGTGTGTCCGCGCGATGGGTCGAGGGTGACGAGGCCGGTTCGAAGATCACTTATGCCTTGAATCCGGACGGCTCGGCGCGCGAGCGCATCGATCCGGGCGGGAAGAAGACCGCGTACACGTATACGGATGATGAGCAGGTCGCTTCGGTGACCGACCACACCGGTGCGGTCACCCGCTACACCTACGCCGCGAAGTCGGGGCGGATGACCGAGGCCGTGCAGTCGCGCGGTGACAAGGAGCTGGCCAGGGTGTCCTACCGGCATGACGCGGCGGGGCGTCTGGCGGGGATCGACCGGGGCAACGGCGCGGGCAGCGCCTACACCTACAACGACGCCGGCCTCCCCACCGGGGAGAAGCACACCAAGCCGGGCGGTGAGGTCATCGCCGAGCACGCCTACACCTACACCCCCGACCGCAAACTCGCCACCGACACCGCCACCGTGCGCGACAAGGACGGGACGGAACGCAAGACGGCGACCGCCCACACCTATGACACCGAGAGCCGCCTGTCACTGACCCACGTCACCGAGGGCAACGCGCCCGGCGAGGGCACTCTGGTCAGCCGGACCGCCTACACCCACGACCTCGCC
>NZ_ML123034.1:6225224-6226643 GCF_003846185.1 Streptomyces sp. ADI96-02 | reverse complement strand
TGGGAAGGAATGCCCTACCTCGACTTCGCCCTCGCCCTCGGAGGCATCGCCCTCACCGTCGGCACGGGCGGACTGGCAGCCCCCGCAGCCGGTGCCGCCCTCGCCGCCCGGGCAGCCGTCTACGCCACCCGGACAGCCACCGCCGTCGCCGCCGCAGGAGGCGCTGCCGCCGCCGTCGCCGCCACCGACCAGATCTGGGCCAACAACAACGGCAACGGCTTCCTCCCCGACGACGTCCGCACCGCCCTCGACATCGCCGGCTTCGCCGGGGGAGCCGCAGGCGGCATGATCGGTGCCAAAAACACACCCAAGGCAGCACAGAAAATCGCCACCAAATACCAAGCATGGAAAAATGCGAAAAAAATCGAGGGCACTACGCCGGTAAACAAAGGAAAAATGGCGACTGTCGAACAGGAAACGCCCAGCCATACCGCTTCAACCATCGAAGACCGAGAAGGAGGATATTTCGACCCGCAAAGCAAAGAAGCCTGGAAGGCGGTGGAAGATTTCAGACGTGAGACAGGAATATCGAAAGCATTCGGAGAGGGTGGCCCAAATGTCATTAAAGTGCGAACCACCAAGGATAAGGAAGTGTTCAGATCGGTGCATTCCTACAGCCGCACGGAGAACACCTACAAAGTCTCAAGCCCCGAAGTCCGGGTAGACCCCAATGAAATTGGGGTCCCCAAAACGATAATATATCGATCCGCAGGGTCGCGGTACACTCTGTCGAGTGCGGGAGAAATTCCGGAACTCGGAACAAAAAGTATAGAGATCAACATATTTTTCACTGCTTGAGAGGGCTTCTTTCATCCTGTCTCAGCTGGGCGAAATGGGCTGGTCAGGCGGGGTAACACGGCGAAGCCCCTCATCGTGGTGTGGTGATCTCACTCAACACACCGGTCGGCGGCGGCTTCGTTGGTTCCGCCGGTTAGCCAAACCGGCGCTTCTCGCTCAGACGATTGTTGTCCACCGGTTGCCCGGAGCACCACTGCGGATCAGTTCCATCAGAAGGGACTCACCGCTTCAGTGCATGGAGAACCCCCGGTTCTCCACCTGCGGGCCGCGTCGCCTGTCGCCGACCGCCTTCTTCGTATCCCTTTGGTGCTCCATACCCCCGGAGATCCACCGCCCTTGCCCATCGAACCGATAGCAGACTACACAGACCGTCAGACGCATACGAAGAACGAGGGCGGTGCATCTGCGTCGCCACGACCTCCGGCACACCGGGTTGACCTGGTTCGCTGACGCCGGGGTCCAAGTACACGTCCTCCGCAGGATCGCCGGCCACGGTTCACTGACCACCACCCAGCGCTACCTTCACCCGGATGTCCCCAAGATCACGGCGGCCTGGTCCCCGACTGGTCCCCAAAAACGATCAAGGGCCGGTTTCGGATTGCTCCGAAACCGGCCCTGATC
>NZ_ML123034.1:6201750-6224748 GCF_003846185.1 Streptomyces sp. ADI96-02 | reverse complement strand
GTTTCCTCCCGGTGGTGCCGGGTGGCCGCGCAGGACAAACATTACCTCACTCAGCGGACCGGATCGACGCCCGCGCCTGCTGGGCGCGGGCCGCCAGGCCCTCCGCTCCGCAGGCCATCGCCTGCTTCTGAGCGCGGGCCAGCTCACGGTGCGAACCGATCGCGATCCCGTAGTCGACCCGGGCCAGGGCGTGCTCGTAGGCGGACGAGGACTTCTCCAGGTGGCGCACCGATTCGGCGAGCAGCTGCGCGGCCTCCTCGGCGGGTGCGAAGAGGGAGACGCAGCGCAGGGCCTCGCCGATGGCGGTGTCCGTGCCGAACCGCTCGGCGTGGACGCGGGCCCGGGTGGCGATGTGGGCCGCGCGGGCCGGGTCGGTGCCGGCCAGGGCGCGGGCGAGGTCGCCCGCCCACGGCGCCCAGACGCCGTTGAACCGTTCGCGCGGCTCCAGCGCCGCGCCCGCCGCTTCGAGTTCGGCCACGGCCTCCTCCGTACGGCCCTCCGCCAGCAGCAGCCGGCCCCGGACGCACGGTGCGTCGGGCAGCACCATGGCGCTGGGATAGGGCGGGCCGAAGTGGTAGCGGTCGGCGATCTTGCGTGCCTGGTCGGTACGACCGCGGGCCAGCAGCGTGTCGATGAGCAGGCAGGCCGCGTCCCAGTGCACCGGCAGCCCGGAGCCGACGCGGTCCGCCAGCCGCAGCCCCTCGCGCAGGAAGCCCTCGGCCTCGGCGAGACGGCCGCGACGGCGGTGGACCATGCCGAGCAGGGTGTGGGCGAACGCGAGGTGCGCTCCGCTCCAGCCGGAGATCTCGAAGGCCCGCACCGCCTCGCCGAAAAGGCTCTCGGCGCGGTCCAGCTGGTCGGTGAAGGCGTACGTGATCCCCACCATGGTGGGCAGCTCGAAGCCCCACTCGGAGTCGGTCCAGCCCAGGCCGCGGGCCGGGCTGCCGTCGATCAGGGCGCGTTCGCAGAGGTCCACGATGAGCTGGGCGTTCTCGCCGCGCAGCATGGCGTCGAAGGCCCGCAGGGTGAGCAGAGCCCGTTCGGCGTTGTCGCGGCCCTTGAGGTGGTCGGCGTTGCGGGCGAGCCGACGGGAGCGGGTCGGCCCGTCGTCCTCGGCCGCCTGCATGCCCTCCCACATGAAGTGCGCGGCCTGCAACCGCATCAGCCCGGGGCCGGGTGCGGTACGGGCCGCCTCGGCGGCCAGCGACAGCGCCGCGTCCTTGAGCTGGTTGTTGTGGGCGAGGGCGGCGGCGAGGCGGAACGTCGCGTCGACCCGCAGGCCGTCGTCGAGTCCCGGCATGTCGAGGGCGGCCCGCAGGTGTTGCACCGTGGTGGGCGGGGAGCTGAGCAGGGTCGCGCAGCCCAGTTCGTACAGGAGGGACGCGCGTTCCTTCGGGCGGGGCGGCTCCAGCAGGGCGCGTTCCAGGCAGCGCCTGGCGGCTTCCGGCGCGCCGACGGCGAGGTGCTGGCCGGCGGCTTCGCGGAGCTGGGAGACCAGTTCCTGGTCGTCGTCCGGGTGGACCTCCAGCAGATGGCGGGAGGCCGCGGCGGCGCCGAGGCCCGCGCGGGTGATCGCCCAGGCGGCCCGTCCGTGCATCGCGGTACGGGTGGCCGGCGGGATGGAGCGGTAGACGGCGGTGGCGATCAGCGGGTGCACGAACTCCAGCGGGTCGAAGCCGCTGACGATACGGGCGTCGCGCAGCCGGGCGGTGCAGTCGGCGGCCTCGGCGGAGCTCATCCCGGCCAGGGTGGCGGCCAGTTCCTGCGAGATGTCGGTGCCGAGGACGGCGGCGGCCCAGGCGAACCGGTTGGCGTTCGTGCCGAGCCGTTCCAGCCGGGCGACGAGTCCGCTGCCGCGGGCGGACGCGCCCAGCTCCCGGAGTGCCCCGGCCGACTCCTCGACCGGCGGCAGCTCGCGGTCCTGCACCTTGGCGACCAGCTCGACGGCCTCGTACGGGTTGCCGCCGGTGACGGCCCACACCTCGCGGCAGAACGGGTCGTCGGCGTGTTCGCCCAGGCCCGCGCGGACGAGTTCGGCGGTGGCGTCGGGGGTCAGGGCGCGCAGCGCCACCCGGGTCACCAGTCCCTGGCCGCCGGCGTCGCGCTCGGCCTCCCGGTCGGCGGCGTAGTTCGCGTCGCGTTCGGCGAGCTCCTGCGGGCGGTGGGCCTGGACGACGAGCACCGGCAACTCGCCGAGGCGCGCGGTGAACGAGGCCAGCCAGGCGAGCGATTCGCCGTCGGCCCAGTGGGCGTCGTCCACGATGAGCAGCAGCGGCCGGTGGCTGAGGCGGGAGGCGAGCCGCCCGACGACGAAGTCGAGGCCGTCGCGCACGCCCTGCGGATCGGGCTGCGGGCCGCTCGGTTCGGCGAGTCCGAGGGCGGGCGCCGTTGTCTCGTACCAGTCGCCGAACAGGGCGCGGGTCTCGTCGGGCGGGAACTGGTCGAGGGCGGGTTGCAGCAACTGCCGTACGACGTGGAAGGGAACGGAGGTCACGGTCTCGCCGCCGCGAGCGGACCAGACCGTGCAGCGGTCGGCCGCCATCGCCCGGATCTCGCTCAGCAGAGCGGTCTTGCCGATGCCCGCCTCTCCGCTGAACACCAGCAGGCCGCCGACGGCCTGGGCGCCGCAGAGGGCGTCCACCGCCTCCGCGGCGGCGGCGAGTTCCGGTTCACGCTCGTACAACGGCCGGGACGGCTTCATGCCCACCCTTCCTCATCATGGCAGTGCGGTGACGACGGTCGAGCCTAGTCGTGCGCGGGTGCTCACCGACAGGGTTCGCCCGATTCCTTGCAGCTACGAGGCACAATCGAGTAGTGAACGAGACGCGCAGGGACCGTGACGCCGAGGGCCGGGCGCGCAACGCGCGCCCCCGCGACGGCCTGGGGCGGCCGTTGCCGTACGGGGCGGAGGGGGTCGACCGCCAGCCGGAGGGCGTCGTCCGCCGGCCCGGGGAGACGCTGGTGGAGGCGCAGCGGCTGCTGGACGCCGGTATGCCGTTCCACGCGCACGAGGTGTTCGAGGACGCGTGGAAGTCGGGGCCGGAGGCGGAGCGGGAACTGTGGCGCGCGCTGGCACAGCTGGCCGTCGGGCTGACGCACGCGGCCCGGGGCAACAGCGCGGGCGGCGCGCGTCTGCTGCGGCGGGGCGGGGGCGTGCTGGCGGGGTACGGCGAGGCCGGGCCGCACGGCATCGCGGTGGGCCGCCTGGCGGGGTGGGCCCGCGAGTTGGCGGCGCGGGTGGAGGAGGGAGCGGTCGTGGACGCGGCGGAGGAGGCGCCCCGGCTGCGGGGCGGGCCCTGAGAGGTGTCCCGCCATGGCCGACGCGTGCGAAGACCGCACGCTCAAGGTCGTTGCGGGAGGGCGGGATTGGCTGGATCGCGGGGTCCGGGGGCCGGCGTAGCGCCCACCGATTACGATCCGCCCCCATGAGCACTTCTGACCAGGACCACGACCAGGACCGGGAGCAGGACCACGACCAGGGCCGGAAGCAGGAACAGGACCGGGAGCAGGGCCGGGGCCCGGAGCCGGGCCGGGGCCTCCAACGGCCGCAGGGCCGCGATCAGGACGCGGACGGGCCGATAGCCGGCCCCGATGGGGCATCGTCCGCCGAGGCCGGTGGGGCCGTTCCCGACGGAGCGGCCTCCGGTGAGCCGGATCGGGATGAACCGGCCCCCGGTGGAGGACGGCTGACGCCCCGGCAGGCCCGGCGGCTGCGGGTCGTGCTCTCCTCGCTGGGCATGGCGGCGATGGGCGTGGTTCTGGCGCTGCGCATCGTGAGCCGTTCGTCGGTGCTGGTGGTCGGGGTGTACGGGCTGGCGCTCATCCTGTGCGGTGTGGTGATCGAGCTGAGCAGGAACGGCCGTACCCGGCTCGGGAGTTGGCTGCTGGGCCTGGGGCCGGCCGCCGCGGTCGGGGCGGACTGGCTGCTGCTGCCCTGAGGCCCGGCGCGTTCAGAGGGTGGTGATCCGGACGGCGGGCCCGTGCGGGTCGATCCGTTCCAGCCATCGTGCGCCCAGATGGAAGGAGCGACCGGGCACGGCGGGCAGCAGCAGACGCTGCCGGTCGAGCTCGCGCCCGCCCTGGACGACGGCGAGAACGGGGAGTTCCAGTCGGCGGCCGGTGCGCAGGGCGAAGCGGTCGCCGAGCGGCCGGGCCCCCGCAGGACCGGTCCGGTTGGGCGCGACCCACAGCAGCGGGGCGTCGACCTCCAGGGCCACCGGGTCCGGGGCCTGTGCGTCGTCGGCGAGATGCCGCAGGGCGGCGACGGCGACGGCCCGGCCCTCGGCCGCCGCGACGGGTGCGGGCTCGATGGCGTGCAGCAGGTTGCCCACGGCGAAGACGCCGGGCCGCGAGGTGCGGAACGCGGCGTCGTGGGCGGGCCCGCGGGTGCCGGGGTCGAGCACGAGGTCCGCGCGCCGGGCCAGTTCGTGGTCGGGGAGGTAGTCGCCGGTCAGGACGACCGTGTCGCAGTGCAGGGTGGTGGTGCGGCCGTCCTGGTGCCGTACGGTCACGCCCTGGAGCCGGGGGCGGCCGACGAGGGCGGTGACGGTGGTCCGGTCCAGCAGCGGGAAGCGGTACCGGGGGCGGAGGAGGGCGGTCACGGGGCCCGGGTTCCTGTCGGTGACCATGGCGACGACGTCGGCCCCCGCGGTGTGCAGGGTGGCCGCGGCGGCATGGCCGACGGGATCGTCGCCGACGACGATGGCCCGGCTGCCGACGTTCTGCCCGTAGCGGTGGACGGACTGCTGGAGTTCGCCGGCCGTGAAGACGCCCTGCGGCCTGCTGCCGGGCACCAGGCGGGCGCTGCGCGGCCGTTCGCGGGCTCCGGTGGCGAGTACGACGGCGCGCGCGGTGACGCGTTCCAGGCCGGCCGGCCCGGTGGTGTCGACCGTGAGCGGGCCGGCCCAGCCGGTGACGGTGACGCCGGTGCGCAGGACGGCGCCGGCGCGCTCGGCGGCGGTGACGGCGCGTTCGGCGTACTCGGGCCCGGTGGCGGCGCTCCGTCCGGTGCGTCCGGGGAATCCGTCGTGGTGGCAGTGGCGCGGAATGCCGCCCGCGTCCACGTCGCGCTCCAGGATCTCCACCCGGCCCGCGCCGGAGGCCGCCAGCTCGGCGCCCGCGCCGAGACCGGCCGGGCCCGCTCCGACGACCAGGACGTCCACGGTCCTCTCGCGGCGGCTCACGGCAGGCGTCCCGCGACGAGCTCACGGACGGTGGCGGCGCAGGAGAAGCCCTGGCAGCGTCCGCCGCCGGCCCGGGTGCGGCGGCGCAGCCCGTCGGGCGAGCGGGCGGGCACGACGGAGGTGAGGGCGTCGCGGATCTCGCCCAGGGTGACGCGCTCGCAGTGGCAGACGACGGTGCCGTACGCCGGATCGCGGGCGATCATCGCGGCGTCGAGGTAGGGCCGGGTGAAGGCTTCTCCGAGGTTGGGCATGGTGAGGGGCGGCAGGGGGCGGGCTTCGCCCAGGTCGAGTCCGCCGTCGGCGAGCAGCCCGGTGACGTGGGCGGCGAGGGCGAGGGAGGCGGTGAGTCCGGTGGAGCGGATGCCGCCGACGGTGACGGTGCGCTGCCCGGGGTGGCCCTGGACGCGGTAGTCGTCCTGGTCGGTGGCGGCCCGCAGTCCGGCGTAGACGGCGGTGACCTCCTCGTCGAGGAGCGCGGGCAGGATGCGCCGCCCGGACTCGCGCAGGTGGCGCAGTCCGTCCTCGGTGGAGCCGGTGTCGGTGCGGTCGGTGATGTCCTCGGCGGTGGGGCCGAGCAGCACGTTGCCGAAGACGGTCGGGGCGACGAGGACGCCCTTGCCCGCCTTCGTGGGTACGGGGAGCACGATGTGCCGGACGAGGTCGCGGGCGAGCTTGTCGAAGACGATGAGTTCGCCGCGCCGGGGGGTCACGGTGAACGTGGCGTGCCCCAGGAGCCGGTCGATCTCGTCGGCGTGCAGGCCGGCCGCGTTGACGAGGTGGCGGGTGCGCAGGGGGCCGCGCGAGGTGGTCAGGGTGTGGACGTCCGGGCCGGTGTCGATGGACCGGACCCGGGAGCCCAGGTGCAGATGGGCCCCGGCGAGGGCGGCCTGGGTGGCGTAGGCGAGCGGGGTCGTCCAGGGGCAGATGACGCTCTCGTCGGGGATGTGCAGGGCGCCGAGGGCCCCGGGGCCCAGACGCGGTTCGCGGGTGCGGAGTTCGGCGGCGTCCAGGATGCGGGCGGCGCGGTAGCCGTTGCGTTCGGCTTTGGCGAGCAGGGACGGCAGCACGGCCAGCTGCTCCTGGTCCCACGCGACGAGGAGGGCGCCGACGCGTTCGACGGGGATGCCGGTGTCCGCCGCGTAGTCGAGGAGGAGGCGGTGCCCCTCGCGGACGACGCGGGCTTCCAGGGATCCGGGGACGGCGTCGAAGCCGGTGTGCAGGATCGCGGTGTTCGCCTTGGAGGTGCCGGTGCCGATGTCGTCGGACGCCTCGACGAGGGCGACGCGCAGCGGGTGGCGGGCGAGTTCGCGGACGATGGCGGTGCCGACGACGCCGCCGCCGATCACCGTGACGTCGTACGGTCCGTCGTCGGGCAGTTCACCGGCCGCGGTGACCAGGGGTGTCATGCGTGCTCCACGAGTGCGTCCACCGCGGCCCTGAAACGGGCCCGTCGTTCGGCCGCCTCGCTCGCGCCGATCCTCGGCTCGTAGACGGCGGCGGGGTTCCAGGCGGGGGCCGCCTGGTGGAGGGCGAGCCGCGGGTCGAGGCCGAGGCGGGCGACGGCTCCGACGCCGAGCGCCGTGACGTCGGGGAGCGCGGACACCTCGACCGGGCGCTGCAACAGGTCGGCCTGGGTCTGCATGAGCAGGGCGGAGCGGGTCAGGCCGCCGTCGACGCGCAGGGCGGTCAGCGGGGCTCCGAGGTCCGGGGCCGCCGCCTCGGCCAGCTCGACGACCTGCGCGGCGATCCCTTCGCACAGCGCCCGCACGAGGTGGCCGGCGGTGGTGTCCAGGCCCAGTCCGGTGAGCGAGCCGCGCAGGTCGCCGCGCCACCAGGGGGCGGCGAGGCCGGCGAGCGCGGGCACGAAGGTGACGCCTCCGGCGTCCGGCACGGCTC
Organism: Streptomyces sp. ADI96-02; assembly: GCF_003846185.1. Classification (GTDB taxonomy): domain Bacteria; phylum Actinomycetota; class Actinomycetes; order Streptomycetales; family Streptomycetaceae; genus Streptomyces. The sequence continues at coordinate 6,217,669 of NZ_ML123034.1, read as the reverse complement.
CGCCGACCGCGTCCAGGTCCGACGCGCCCTTGATGACGCCGAGGCCCGTGAGCCACTGGACGGCGGACGCGGCCGTGTAGACCTGCCCGTCGAGGCAGTACTCCGTGTGCCCGCCGAGCCGCCAGGCGACGCAGCTGACCAGCCCGGACGCGGTGCGGCGGGGCAGGTCGCCGGTGCGGGCCAGGAGGAACGCCCCGGTGCCGTAGGTGCATTTGGCGGCGCCGGGTTCCCGGGCGCTCTGGGCCAGGAGGGCTGCCTGCTGGTCGACGAGCAGCCCGGTCAGGGGGAGTTCGCCGCCGAAGAGCGTGGTCGTGCCGACCGGGCCCGCCGCGTCCACGACGGCGGGGAGCCGTTCACCGCCGAGGCCGAAGACCTCCAGGGCTGCGGGCGACCAGTCGACCCGGTCGAGGTCGAGGAGCTGGGTGCGTCCGGCGGTGGCGGCGTCCGTGACGAAGGCGCCGGTCAGGCGGTGGACGAGCCAGGCGTCGCTGGTGGTGACGACGCCCTCGCGGGTGAGCTCGCGCCGGATCCAGGCCATCTTGGGCGCGGCGAAGTAGGGATCCAACGGGAGTCCGGTGAGGTGTTTGAGGTCGTCCTCGTGCGCGGCGATCTCCCGGCACAGCGTCTCGGACCGCCGGTCCTGCCAGACGATGGCGTCGGTGAGCGGCCGGCCGGTGTCCGGGTCCCAGGCCAGGACCGTCTCGCCCTGGTTGGCGAGGCCCACGGCCGCGACCGGCTCGGCGGCCTGCGCGAGGGCCTGGCGGCCGGCGTCCAGGACCGAGCCGAGGATCTCCTCGGGATCCGCCTCGACCGCTCCCCCGGCTCCGTACCGGGGACGGACCGGAGCGGAACCGGTTCCGATCACGCCGCGTTCGGGGCAGATCACCAGCGCTTTCGTTCCGGAGGTCCCCTGGTCGACGGCGAGCACCGCGCCTGACATCGTCCTCCTGCTGTTCGCGCTGTTCCCCGGCCGCTCCGCGCCCCGGGAACGGAGACCCAATCGTGATCATTGGTCGTACATGCACAGAGTCGTGCAGACCACGGCCTCAGTCAACCACGGCCCCGGTCGGTGGGCGGTCCGGCCCGGCCCGGCAACGCCCTTGTTCCCCTATCCACTTGAGTAAGATCCGCAAAGCCGCCGGGGACCGGCGGCAGGCGGCCTACACTCACCGCCGAGCAGCTACCGGACTGCGGACGGTCCGCTGTCGAGAGCTGCCCCGCCCCCACGTCCTTGAGGATTCATGACGAACAGAGCCCCGGCCGCACCCCGGTGCCCGGCCCCGCGCCTCTCGCCCGCAGCTCCTCGGGGGGAGGAGCGTTCCGATGGCCGCGGCTGACTTCCGCCCCGTCTACCACCCGGCGGGCCACGACCACGACTTACGGGGAGCCGTGCAGGATCTGCGGACCGGGCGGTGGGTCTCCATGCGCAACCTCCTGGAGAGCACGCCGGACTGGGCGCTGTGGACCCAGCGCACCCAGGTGCTCGGGACGGTCGCGGCCGGGTCGGACGCGGTACGGGCCTGGCAGGCCGAGGAGCCGCGGAGTGTCGCGGCGGCGGTGATGCACGCCCGGGTCACGGTCGAGCGCGCGGTGCGCGCGCATCGCGAACAGCGCTCGGGGGCGGCGGAGTTGTGGCGGGACGCCTGGGAGGGCTGCCGGGCCGCCGCGCACCTCTCGCCCGCCGACCCGGTGCCGTGGGTCTGTCTGCTGGCCCTGTCCCAACTGGACGAGGGGCAGCAGATGGAGGAGCACCGGATGGCCCCGCCGGGCCCGATGCTCTTCCCGGGGCCGTGGGGGCTGCTGGCGGAGTCGGACCGCCGCGACCCGCACAACCGCGAGGCGTACCACCGGATGCTCCAGTTCGTCTACGCCCGGCAGGCCGGAGGTTCGCTGTCGGCCGCCGTCAACTTCGTCCAGTGGGCTGCTTCTTCGGCGCCCGAGGGTTCGGCGCTGCACGTGCTTCCGCTGTACGTCAGGGTGGAGCGCTACCGGCGTGAGAACGGCAGCGAGAAGGCCCTCGACCTGCACTGGGTGACCGAGGACGGCGAACGGGACGCGCAGCGGGCGCTGGACCTGTGGTTCGGCCGGACGCAGGACATCGCCCGTTCGCTGCTGGACGTGAACTACCTGGCCCACGCCCTGTGGGGTGCGCTCCGGTTCGCCGACGCGGCCCCGGTGTTCCGGGCGCTGGGGCCGTACTTCACGCCGGTCCCGTGGTCGTACCGCAGTCGCACGCCGGCCGCTGCCGGGGCGGCCGAGGACGTGTTCCTGCGGGCCCGGGGGCGCTGCCTTAACGCCGAGCGCAAGCCCGGCCGCCGCCGCAAACGTTCCGGCTGACCGTCTCAGGTCCCGTACGCGCACACCGCTCATCCCGTCCCTTCCGGAGGTCTCCGCCATGTCGATAACCCCCACGTCCACCTCGGGCGCCCAGGTGCCCGCGCAGCGGGACGAGGAGCAGCGCCTGCGCGAACTCGGCTACCAGCCGGTGCTGGCCCGCCGCATGGGCGGCTTCGGCAACTTCGCGATCAGCTTCTCCGTGATCTCGATCCTGTCGGGCTGCATGACGCTCTACGGCTTCGGGATGTCCACCGGCGGTCCGTCGGTGATGCTCTGGGGCTGGGCCGGGGTCGGCCTGTTCGTCCTGTGCGTCGGCATGGCGCTGGCGGAGGTCACCAGCGCGTACCCGACCTCCGGCGCGCTGTACTACATGGCCGACCGGCTCGGCGGTCGCAAGTGGGGTTGGTACACGGGCTGGTTGAACCTGCTGGGGCTGCTCGGGGCGATCGCCGGCATCGACTACGGGGCGGCGCTGTTCACGGGCGCGCTGCTGAACCTCCAGTGGGGCTTCGATCCGACGCCCGGCTCCACGATGGTGATCTTCCTGTGCATCCTGCTGCTGCACGCCGTGCTCAACCTGTTCGGCGTCCGCCTGGTGAGCGTGCTCAACTCGATCAGTGTGTGGTGGCACCTCGGCGGTGTCGCGATCATCGTCTCCGTACTGGCGATCGTGCCGTCCAACCACCAGTCGCCGTCGTTCGTCTTCACCGAGTTCGTCAATGACACCGGGTGGGAGAACCCGCTGTACGTGGCGGCGATCGGCCTGCTGCTGGCGCAGTACACGTTCTCCGGCTACGACGCCTCCGCGCACCTCTCGGAGGAGACCTCGAACGCGTCGGTGACGGCGGCCAAGGGCATCGTGCGGGCGATCTGGGTGTCGTGGGTGGCCGGTTTCGTGCTGTTGGCCGGGCTCACCTTCGCGATCCAGGACTACGCGGCCACGCAGAACAGCGCGACGGGCGTGCCGCCGGCCCAGATCCTGATCGACGCGCTCGGCACGGCGGGCGCCACCGCCATGCTGCTGATCGTGATCGCGGCCCAGCTCTTCTGCGGCAACGCCGAGGTGGCGGCGGCCAGCCGTATGGTGTTCGCGTTCAGCCGGGACAACGCGCTGCCCGGCTCGGCCCTGTGGCGCAAGGTGAGCGCGCGCACCCAGACGCCGGTGCCCGCCGTGTGGCTGTCGGTCGGCGTCGCGGCGCTGCTCGCGGTGCCCTCGCTGTACTCGGCGACCGCGTACGGCGCGGTGACCGCGATCAACGTCATCGGCATCACCCCGGCCTACGCGATTCCGATCTACCTCAAGCTGCGGGCCGGCGACCGGTTCGAGCGGGGACCGTGGCACCTGGGCCGGTGGTCGAAGCCGATCGGCTGGATCGCCGTGGTCTGGGTGGCGATCGTGACGGTCCTGTTCCTGCTGCCGCAGTCCTCGCCGGTGACGATGGACTCGATGAACTACGCGTCGATCGCCCTGGTCGCGGTGCTGACCCTGGCCACCGTCTGGTGGTTCGTCGCCCGGCGTTCGTACAGCACGCCGTCCGCGTACGGCAACGCCCGTGAGCAGGCGGAGATCTCCGAGGGCATCGTCTGAGGCGGACGGCTCGGGCCCCGGTTTCCGCCCGGTCCGGCTCCCCCCTGCCATGCGGCGGGAGCCGGACCGGGCCTCAGAACAGCAGGAGTTGGAGGCCGCCGAGCACGGTCGCGGCGACGACGATCCGCTCGAAGAGCTTCTGGTCGATCCGGTCCACGCACTTCCGGCCGATGTACGCGCCCGGCAGCACGAACAGCACCAGGCACGCGTCGAGCAGGAGGGAGCGGGCGTCGATGAGCCCGAGGCCGACGCTGAACGGCACCTTGGACACGTTGACGATCAGGAAGAACCAGGCCGAGGTGCCGAGGAAGCCGAGTTTGCGGAATCCCGCGGAGAGCAGATAGAGCGACATGACCGGGCCGCCCGCATTGGCCACCATGGTGGTGAAGCCGCCGAGGACCCCGTAGCCGCGGGCGGCGAGACGACCGGGCCGCCGGGCGCTGGACCCCGTCTCCGGCGCCGTCCCCTGCTGCGGCTCCGGCCCCTGCTGCGGCCCCTGCTCCTGCTTTCGCTCGGCGTCCTCGACCGCTCTGCGGCGTCGGAGCGTGACGGCGGTCATGAGCAGCAGGATCGCGCCGATCGATGTGCGGACGGCGGCGTCGTCGGCCCACAGCATGAAGAGGGTGCCCGCCGCCACGCCCGCCGCGACGGCGGGGAACAGCCTTAGCAGGGTGGGCCAGTGGGCGTGCCGGCGGTAGACGAGGACGGCGAGCAGGTCGCCGGCGATCAGGATCGGGAGCAGCACTCCGGTGGATTCGCGGGCCGGGAGGACGGCGGCGAAGACCGCGAGGCTGATCGTATTGGCACCGCTGACGGCTGTCTTGGAGAAGCCGACGAGCATCGATGCCGCCGCGAGCGCGGCCAGTTGCCAGAGGGTGAGGGTGTCCATCGCGGAAAAGATGGTAAGCGCATCTGATTTCCGGATGGCGTGGCGTCCCATCCCTCGGAAAGGCCCGGGACAGCAGGAGGGGCACGGGGTGCGCCTGCGGGAGACCACGGCTGGGGGCCGTGCCCGCGCGCGCCGGAGCTGGAGAGGGACAGCCTCAGGCGTCCGTACGGATTACCACCACCAGGGTGCGGGGGCCGTGCACGCCCTCCACTCGTTCCAGCTCGATGTCGGAGGTGGCGGACGGGCCGCTGATCAGCGTGGTCGGCCGTCCGGGCGTCAGCGCCGCCAGCGCTTCGGGCACACCGGCCCGGACGGCGGACAGGTCGACGACGCAGACGTGCAGATCGGGCACCAGGGACAGCGCCCGTCGGCCCTGGTCCGGTGCGCCGTCGAGGAAGATCGTGCCGGTCTCGGCGCAACCCGCGGCGGAGGCGGTCACCACCGCGTCCAGCGCTTCGAGACGGGGCGCGGGCACGTCGGCGGCGTCCCGGCGCACCTCGCCGTCGAACGCGTCGAGCCAGGTCGCGTCGAGCCCGGCCGGCGCGCCGACGAGGTGTGCGCCGTGCTCCCGCAGCACTTCGGCGAGGACGTCCGCCGTACGGTCGGCGGTGCACGGGCGGACCTCGGCCCGGTAGTCGAGGAGCCGGTCGGTGAACAGGGCGAGGCGCTCGTCGTCCGGCAGAACGCGTCCGGTGCGGTAGGCGCGCGGCACGGTGGTGCCGGAGGGCGGGGCGAGGGCCAGGGCGTCGCGGATCCGGCCGAGGACCGTTGCGCGTGCGGTCGTCATCGTTCGTCCTCCCGGTGGGGGCGGTCGTGTTCGTCGGCGGCGGTTCGCAGGGCGGCCCGGCCCTCGGCGGAGGCGTACCAGTCGCGGAAGGTCTGCCGGGGCGGGGCCGGGGTGTCGCGGCTGTCGCTCCAGCCGGTGAAGGGCGGAGGCAGCCGGGAGATCGTTCCGTCCCGGTCCGCGACGATCCGGCCGAGCCCGGCCGCCTTCTGCGCCCCGGTGTAGAGCCGGGTCCGTCGCATCACGGCGGCGGCGGCCTTCATCGCCAGCTTCTCCGGGGTCGCGCCGGTCTGTTCGGTGTGCTGATGGCGCAGCTCGACCAGCAGCGACGGGATGTCGATCTTCACGGGGCAGGCGTCGAAGCACGCTCCGCAGAGGCTGGAGGCGTACGGCAGCGAGCTGTTGGGGTCGCCCTCGGTCGCGTGCATCCCGGCCAGTTGCGGAGTCAGGACGGCTCCGATCGGCCCGGGGTAGGTCGAACCGTAGGCGTGGCCGCCGGTGCGCTCGTACACCGGGCAGACGTTCAGGCAGGCCGAGCAGCGGATGCAGTTGAGCGCCGCTCGTCCGACGGCGTCGGCGAGCGCGGCCGTGCGTCCGTTGTCGAGCAGGATCAGGTGGAACTCCTGCGGCCCGTCGCCGGGCGTCACCCCGGTCCACAGCGAGGTGTAGGGGTTCATGCGCTCGCCCGTCGAGGAACGGGGCAGCAGTTGGAGGAAGACTTCCAGGTCCTGGTGGCGGGGCAGCACCTTCTCGATGCCCATCACGGTGATGAGCGTGTCCGGGAGCGTGAGGCACATGCGTCCGTTGCCCTCGGACTCGACGACCGCGAGCGTGCCGGTCTCCGCGACGGCGAAGTTGGCCCCGGAGACGGCGACCTTCGTCGTCATGAACTTCTCCCGCAGGTAGGCGCGGGCGACGGCGGCGAGGCGGCCGGGGTCGTTGTCCAGCTCGGGATCGGCGCCGGGGATCCGGTCCAGGAAGATCTGCCGGATCTCGTCCCGGTTGCGGTGGATCGCGGGCACCAGGATGTGCGAGGGCTTGTCGTGGGCGAGTTGCACGATGAGTTCGGCCAGGTCGGTCTCGTGGGGCGTGATGCCGACCGAGGCGAGGTGTTCGTTCAGCCCGATCTCCTGCGTGGCCATCGACTTGACCTTGATGACCTCGCTGCTGCCGGTGGCCTCGACCAGGCGGGCGACGATCTCGTTGGCCTCGGCGCCGTCGCGCGCCCAGTGGACCGTGCCGCCGTGTTCCGTGACCTTGGCCTCCAGCTGCTCCAGGAGTTCGGGCAGCCGGTTCATGGTGTCGGTCTTGATGGCGGAGCCCGCGTCCCGCAGCGCCTCCCAGTCCGGCACCTCACCGGTGACGTCCAGCCGTTTGGCGCGGATGGTACGGGTGGCCCGGCCGAGGTTGTGGCGCAGTTGGCCGTTGCCCAGTTCGTCGTGGGCGGCCTCGGGGAACGGCCGTTCGCCGCGCAGGTTGCCCGTGCCGTACGGGGAGCGGGGCGGCCGTCGGGGCATGCCGAGGAACGTGCTCATGCGGCGGCCTCCGTCGGGGCGAGGGGTGCGGTGCGGGTGGCGGCCAGGATCTGGGCGAGGTGGAGCGTACGGGTACCCGATCGGATACGGGAGAGGCCACCGCCGATGTGCATCAGGCAGGAGGAGTCGCCCGCGGTGCACACGGTGGCGCCGGTGGCGGCCACGGCGTCGAGCTTGTCGTGGAGCATCGCGGTGGACGTCTCGGCGTTCTTCAGCGCGAAGGTGCCGCCGAAGCCGCAGCAGGAGTCGGCGTCGGGCAGGTCGACCAGGTCGATGCCCTCGACCTCGCGGAGCAGCCGGAGCGGCTTGTCGCCGACGCGCAGCATGCGCAGCGAGTGGCAGGTCGGGTGGTAGGCGACCCGGTGCGGGAAGTACGCGCCGACCCCGGTCACGCCGAGGACGTCGACGAGGAACTCGGACAGCTCGTACGTCTTCGCCGCCACCGAGGCCGCCCCGGCGCGCACCGCGGGGTCGCCGTAGCGCTCGGCGACCAGCGGGTGCTGATGGCGGACCGAGCCGGCGCAGGAGCCCGAGGGCATGACGACGGCGTCGAGGGACGGGTCGCCGAACTGGTCGGCGAAGGCCCGTACCAGTGGGACGGCCTCGCGCTGGTAGCCGGTGTTGACGTGCATCTGGCCGCAGCAGGTCTGGCCGGGCGGGAACACCACCTCGTGGCCGAGGCGAGCGAGCAGGATCGCGGTGGACTTCACCGCCTCGGGAAAGAGGGTGTCTCCGAGACAGGTGGCGAAGAGTCCGATGCGCATGGGGCCTCCCAGGGCCGGTTTCCTGCATGGACATTTCTATGGTCGGACCATACTAGCTACGCCTGGAAAGCGGAACGCCGCCGACGCGCCGCGGATCGGGCGACCGGGACCGGATCTGGCGCGCCCGACGTCAACGCCCCTCAGCGTGTCCCGAGGCCGTCGATGAGGGTGCCGTGCAGACCTCTGATGTGCCGCTCCACCAGATCGGCCGCTTCGCCGCCCCTGCCCCGGCGTACCAGGGTGAGCAGGGTCTGATGCTCGACGTTCAGCTCACCGGCGGTGTCCGGCCAGTCCAGGGCGTCCTCCAGGGCGCGCAGGATCAGCGGGCGCACCGACTCGCGTACGGCGGAGGTGAGGGTGGACGTCAGCGCGTTGCCGGAAGCACGGGCGATCAGTACGTGGAAGCGGGTGTCCAGGTCGTTGAACTCGGCCACGGCGATACCGGGTTCGGCCATCCGCCGCACGAGCTGTTCGGCCTCGTCGAGTTCGTCGGGGGACGCGTGCTCGGCGGCGGCCTCGAAGCTGGACCGCTCCAGGACGACCCGCGCCTCCAGGACGTCATGGAGGCTGTAGCTGCCCAGCGCGAAGTGCAGTCGCAGGAGCCGGCCGAGGGCGTCGTCGGGATTGCGGACGATACGGGCCCCGGCGTCGGGGCCACGGCCGGGCTGGGCCACCAGCACCCCGATGGTCTCCAGGACCCGGAGCGCCTCGCGCAGGGCGGAGCGGCTGACGCCGAGCACCGGAGCCAGCTCCCGCTCGGGCGGCAGCCGGTCCCCGGCTCTCAGCTCACCGGAGACGACCCGTTGCTCGATGCTCCGGAGCACGAGTTCGTGCGTACGCGACTGCCGTACGGGCTCCCATTCGACGGGCATCCGTCACTCCCTGCCTCGGCCGATTCCGGACGGCCAGGCTATGTCACGCCCGGTGAGCGGTCGGACCGATGCGCCGGCGGGGCCGATCGAGCGAGGGCGGGGCGGCCTTCGCTCGGCACGGCCGGCCGGTGGCCCCGATGAGCGCTGGGCGGATGCGGATCAGCGGGTGCCGGGGATGCTCCTGCCGGGCGGACGACCGCGCTGCGGGTCGAAGTGCTGGGCCGCCGCACCGGAGACCACCAGGCCCGCGGCGATCAGGAGGCCGTGGCCGACGGCGATCCCGACGCCCAGGGCGACGAGCCCCGCGGCGAGCCACAGCCAGGTGTTGCGGTGGCGGTACTCCCGAGGCCCGCGCGGAGGCCCGCAGGACATCGCCTCGGCGAAACCGGGGTCCTCGCGGCGCAACCGCTCCTCCAGGTCGCGCAGCCGCTCGTCGTACGTGGGCATCGTGTCTCCCTCCCGGTACGGGAACCTCCTGGTTCCGGCAGCGCACCGCCGGTCCCCCGTCGCGCGGCACGGGCCGGGCCCCGGACCCTCGTCCCCCATCGTCGCCGGGGCGGACCGGTCGGGGCCATCAGGGACACCACCCATTTCCGGGGCGCGAACCGTGTACGGGCCCCGGACGAAGGAGACCGCGCCGGACTGATCGGACCCTGACGCCGCACCGCCATGTCCCCCGCAAGGGTGGCCGGACAACCGGACCACGTACGGCGGGCAGTTCATGTGATTCTCACTTGACCCGCATAAGGTGCACCCCGTGACCCAGATGACCCCGCCCGGCTGGCATCCAGACCCCGGGCACTCAGGAAGCGGACCTGCCCAGGAACGTTGGTGGGACGGGACCCAGTGGACCGGACATGTCCGGCAGTCGGCCGTCGCGGCCCGCCGTCGCGGCCTGCGTATCGGTGTCGCCGTCACCGTGGGCGTGGTCGTGCTCGCGGCCATCGGAGGCGGTGTGTACCTGCTGCGCGAGAACGGCGGCGGTCCCGGTACCGCCGCGTCCTCGCCGTCCGCACCGCCCTCGTCCGCGCCCTCCGGCACTCCGGAACCCGACGGGAAGGACGGCGGAAACGACGGCGGCCCGAACGGCGGCGGCAGGAGCGACGGGGGCGGGCCGGGCGGGCCTCAGCAGCAGCCGTCGGAACCTGGTTACGCCACGGACCTGGCGGCCGGCATCAGCCTGCCCGTCCCCGAGGGATGGACGGGCAAGTCGGCGCCGATCGGCGCCGGGCTGACGACCGGTGAGCACGCCTGCCCCGGCGATCCGGAGGAGACGTGCCTGCGCGGCGGGGTCTTCTCGGCTCCGGCCGCCGCCCTGAAGCTCGATGCGAAGACGCCCGAGGCAGCGGCGAAGAAGGACATCGCCGCCAACGCCGAGGAGTCGTACGGCGGAGCCGCCTACGGGAGGATCACCTCGCACCGGGAGCTGAAGTCCGAGGCGGTCACCGTCGCCGGCCGGAAGGGCTATGTGGTGCGGTGGAAGGTGGTGACGCAGAAGGGCGACGACGGTTACGTGGAATCGCTGGCCTTCCCCTCCCCCGCCTCGCCGGACATGCTCGTCGTGGTCCGGTCCGGGTTCGACGTCGACGGCAAGGCGCCGAAGCTCTCCGTCCTGGACGAGATCAGGTCGGGCATCAAGGCCGCGGCGGGTGGCGGCGCGGGGACCGGCCGCACCGCCTGAGCGCGGCCCGGTACCGGCCCGGCTCCCGTGCACCACACGGGGGCCGGGCCCGTCCGGGGCCGGTGCCTCCCGGCCACGCCCCGCTCCTGCCCGCGTTCAGCCGGTGACGATCGCGGGGTCGCTCACACCCGGCCGCCCGGTCTCCACATGGCCGGCGAACCGGCGCTGGAAGCCCGCGGCGCCCTCGGCGGTGACGGTGACGTCGTACCAGCGTCGGCCGGCGCTCAGGTCCACCGTGCGCGTCACCGTGGCGCCCGGGTTCACGGTGACCTTCCGGCCGGTCCCGCTGTAGGCGTCGGCGATCGTCAACCGGGCCGCCGCGGTGCCGGTGTTGGTCAGCCTCAGGTCGAGGTCGCCGGTCGCGGCGTTGTGCCGCGCCACCGCTTCCGGCCCGGCCGTGGCGCCCGGGCCGCGGAACCTCCGCAGGAAGCCGTTCGGCCCGTGCACGGTGAGATCGTGGCTGCCGCCGGAACAGGCGGAGTTCCAGGTGTCGGAGACCGTCCGGCCCGCCTCGGCGGTGTACGTCCACGGGGCGTCGGTCCGGTTCGCGGAGGTGACGTAGAACTGCGCCCCGGCCGCCGTACCCGGGCTGAAGGTCAGGGTGATGCGGCCGGTGGACGGGGCGATCACGCTGTCGACGTACGGGCTGTACGGGAGCGGCCGGGTGGGTCGGCTGCCCGGTTCCTGGGCGGGCAGGGCGCCGGCGGCGGGCGGGGTGGGCCGGTAGTCCGGGTGGCGTTCGCGGTCCGGGGGCGCGTAGCCGGAGGTGTCGGGCAGGTCGCCGGGGGCGGGCTCGGTCCGGCCGAAGTCGAACGCCGAGGTGAGATCGCCGCAGACCGCGCGCCGCCACGGCGAGATGTTGGGTTCGCGCACCCCGAAACGCTGCTCCATGAACCGCAGGACCGAGGTGTGGTCGAAGACCTCGGAGCAGACGTGACCGCCGGTGCTCCAGGGCGAGACGACCAGCATGGGCACCCGGGGTCCCAGCCCGTAGACGCCCGCGCCGTACGACGGTCCGCCCGCGTAGAGCTCGCCGGCCGTGCCCGCCGTGGAGAGGCCCTGGTCGGCCGAGGACGGCGGATAGGGCGGTACGACGTGGTCGAAGAAGCCGTCGTTCTCGTCGTAGGTGATGAACAGAGCGGTGCGGCTCCACACCCCGGGGTCGGCGGTGAGGGCGTCGAGCAGACCGGCGATGTACCAGGCACCGTAGTTCGAGGGGAAGTTGGAGTGCTCGGTGAAGGCTTCCGGGGCGGCGACCCAGGAGATCTGAGGCAGCGTTCCGGCCCGGACGTCGGCGGCGATCGCGTCGAAGTACCCTTCGCCCTCGGCCGCGTCGGTGCCGGTACGCGCCTTGTCGTGGAGCGGTTCCCCGGGCCGGGCGTTGCGGTAGGCGTTGAAGTAGAGGAGCGAGTTGTCCCCGTAGTTGCCCCGGTAGGCGTCCTCGATCCAGCCCCAGCCGCCCTGGGCGTCCAGCCCGTCTCCGACGTCCTGGTAGATCTTCCAGGACACCCCGGCCTGCTCCAGCCGTTCGGGGTACGTCGTCCAGCCGTATCCCCACTCCTCGTTGCCGAGGACCGGTCCGCCGCCCTTGCCGTCGTTGCCGGTGTGTCCGGACCAGAGGTAGTAGCGGTTGGGGTCGGTGGCGCCGATGAAGGAGCAGTGGTAGGCGTCGCAGACGGTGAAGCGGTCGGCGAGCGCGTAGTGGAAGGGGATGTCCTCGCGGGTCAGATAGGCCATCGTGGTCGGCGTCTTGGCCGGTATCCACTGGTCGTAACGGCCGTTGTTGTACGCCTGGTGGCCGCCCGCCCAGTCGTGGTTGAGGCCCTGGAGGAACTGCATGCCGAGGTCGTCTGCGGTCGGGTGGAACGGCAGCGTGACCTTTCCCGCGGCGTCGGCCTGGTGCCAGACGGACTTGCCGCTCGGCAGGGTCACGGGGCGTGGGTCGCCGAAGCCGCGTACTCCTTTGAGCGCCCCGAAGTAGTGGTCGAAGGAGCGGTTTTCCTGCATCAGGACGACGATGTGCTCGACGTCCCGGATGGTGCCGGTGGCCCGGTGGGCCGGAATGGCCGCGGCACGGTCGATGCTGCCGGACAGGGCGCTGAATCCCGCGGTGGCGCCGGCGGTCCGCAGAAAGCGGCGCCGATTCATATCAGCCATGGGGGGGCCTCTTGGAGTGGGGAACAGAAGCGAACGGAATGCTCCAAGAGAACCGAACAGAACGGAAGAGGTAGTGACGGTGCGGTAAACGCGGGCCGTACGACCCGCCACAGGCCGTGCTGCTCGCCAAGTCCCGTCAGCCGAGTGCGGCTGACGAAGACGCCGTACCGAGAAGAGCAACGGCGAGGTAGAGGAACGGCGAGGTGGAAGATGTCCACCTCGCCGCCACACCGTCATACTTCGCATGCTCGTTCGATATTCGACGAGCTGCTGCGGCCGGGACGCTCGCCTCGCCCCCGTCACCCGACGGCTGTGATGATCCGATGATGTTCGGGTCTGCCGTGCGGGAGCTCTGGGTCGCTCGCCGCCGGCGCCTGGGCGTGGGAGCGAGGCGATCCCCGCTGCGGAGGTCCTACATCCAGATGGTGGAGGTGGCCACCGTGCGCGCCAGGTCCGGCTGCGCGGGGTCCCCGTAACGGACCTCGACCCGCGGGTGGGAGTTGACGAACTGCGCGTCGGCGATCGTCACCTGGCGCGGATCCTTGACGGTGGACGCCATGAGGTCGAGGTTGCGGAACCAGCCCCGGTCGCCCGTGGCGGGCGCGTAGAGGAAGAACACGCCGCCCGTGTAACTGCGCGCCGCCGTCTCCTCGTCGAGGGTGAGGACCCAGTGGCTCAGCGGCTGCCCCGCGTGCCACATGGTCACCTGTCGCGCCTGAAGCCCGTCGAGTTCGGCCGCGGCGAAGGGGTTGGGGCTGTCGGTCGTGGACGCGGCGGCACCGGAGGCGGCCACGTCAACGGAGTGCGGTGCGGCCTGGGCGGCCGATCCGACGCCCAGGCTCAGAGCCGCGGCGGCGGTCACGGCCGTCATGGCGAAGAGGCGGGGGGACGAAAGGGGAAGGAGTCGGGATAACAACGTCATCTCCTGGGTCCGAGAGTGTGAAACCGGGTGACGGGGTTCCGTCAGCGGCCACACCGTGCTGGACATGATCATTCAGCGGATTTTCAGATCACGTCAACCAGAAGTGCGCGGATCAGGACGATCCCAGACCGTCCGGATATCGCCCCACATCACGCCCTCCGGCAAGGCCCGTTCCCACGCCCCGCGATCATGGTGCGGCCCGACAAGGGGGCGCCGCCCGACGGACGCGTTGACGGCACCCTCCCGCACACGTCACCCACAGTGGCCGAATCAGTGCGCTGTGGTGAATTCCGGCGTCCGAAAAGATCATGCGGACGACCGCCGGCATTCCCGTTTCTGATGGGTCGGGACCCCCCGCGCGTCGAGCCGGCTGCCGCGCCCTTCCCGGCGCGCACCCCTTCGACCTGCGCTTCGTCGATACATCGGCCCGGACATCGGCAACGACGCCGTCGAGGCTGCGCACTCCATGACGAACAGGCCTGCCGGAGCAGGGGGCTTCACCGCGTGAGGCCGCAAGTGCACCGCTTCACCCTCCCGTGCCGCGTACGGTGGGCCTCACCGCAACTCCCCCACCCGGTACGCCGAAGTGCCCGGAGTGGTGGAGTGGCGGCCGGGCACACGGAACGGGAGGAAGAGCGGGATGACGCAGGCCGCAGCGGGCGAGATGGACGAACGGGTGCTGGGGCGTCGGTGGACGGTACGTCTGGACGCCGCCGGCCGGGGCAGTACGGAGGTGCGCCTCTCGTGCAGCCGTCCTGCCTGCGCCGAGCAGCGTCTGCCGACCGCGACCGCCGGACGCGCCGCCGCGATCGCCCACATCCAGGATCACCTGCGGACGGGCCCCGGGCCCCGGGCGCAGGCATTCTGCTCCTGCCGGATCGAGAACTGCCGTACGCACATCAGCCCCGAAGACCCCAAGCTGCGCGCCGAGGTGTGGCGATGCGGCGGGGCGGTCGTCCTGGCCGTGGTCGCCGACCGGGCAGGGCGCTGGTGGCAGGTCATGGAGTGCTGTGCGCGCTGCGCCGCCGCCACGCCCGGCGCGAAGGTCGTCGCCGCTTCGGCGCCCTCGGCCGCCCCGCGTCCCGCGCCCGCCCCCTCCGCCTCTCCGGTCGGAACGCCGCGGTTCTCCGACCGGAGCACGGAGGACGGCGCGCGACGGGTACCGACACCGCGTTCGACGCCTCGGCAGCGCCGGGCCGCGGGGAAGATCGCCCAACGGGTCATCCCGCACGACCTGCGGCCCGACGTTCTGCGCGAGGAGCTCGTCGAGCTCGGAAACCTCTTCCGCGCCTATCAGCAGCGCGCCGAACCCGACCTCGCCGTGCTCGCGGGCCTCCATGAGCGGAAAGCCCTCGCCTTCACCACCTGGGCCGACGTCACCGGAGACGTGAACCTGCGGCTGGAAGCGAACCGTGCCGAGCAGGCCGCCTCCGCCGCGCGTCTCCAGAACCAGAACCGCACCGGCACCCCAGCCGGTGAACACGCCGACGGCGCCCCGCCGGTGGCCAGACTGCTGACGTCCGCCACGCAGTGGGCGCACGCCCGCTCCGTCCTCTCCCACGTCGCGGGCCACAGCCCGCTGCCAGGCCCGGAGGCGCGGCTGCTGGTGCTGATGGTGACGCTGCGCACCGCCAACACCGGCACCGGGAATCTGGTCGGCCAGGACGTCGCTTCGCTCGGCCTGGCCGATCCGGAGCGCCTGGTCGACGACCTGGTGGGGTGTGGCTGGCTGGAGCTGCCCGGAACGGCCGGGGACCTGTTGGCCTCCCGGCCGGAAGGGCCCACTCCCATCACCGTCCCCTGCCTCGTCCCCGGCGTGGACGGGGCGAGCCCGTTCACGTTCGGGAGGAAGTTGCGGCCCAAACTCTCCGGCTGGGCCCAGAAGGCCGTCTCGGACAAGAAGCTCCGCAAGGCGAAGGCTCCCGCGGCCACGCGGTTGCTGGCCCTGACACTGGCCGCACTGACCAGCCCGGCGGGCCGGCTCGGGGCCGACGGCCGAGGCATGGCCCTGGAAGCGCTGCACGACCAGGTCCCGGTGGACCGGGACGCGTTGCAGGGCCTGGTCGACCAGCTGACCGCTACGGACTGGCTCGCCGAAGCCGCCCTCACGGACACCCACCTCACCGGACAGCTGACCGAGCGCGTTCTGCCCCTCACCTGCCCCGGCGTCTGAGCTTGTCTCCTCGTCCGAGTGTGCGGGCGAGGGGCGTTGTCGTCGCCTGAGCGTGCTCTGAACCGCCGGTGCTCGTCGGCGTTCGAGCCCGATCGTCGTGACCCGCTGCTGACCTCGTTCAAGGACGCTGCTCCCAGCTGGTCCTGGCCCCCGACTGGTCCCCGGCTGGTCCTCGACAACGATCAGGGCCGGTCTCGGATTGCTCCGAGACCGGCCC
>NZ_ML123034.1:6191226-6201150 GCF_003846185.1 Streptomyces sp. ADI96-02 | reverse complement strand
GCCTGACCTGCGGTTTCCCGTGGCCGAACGCGCATGAGAACAATACCGCACTCGGGCCGGTGGTCACCAACGCCTTCAGCGCTTGACCTCAACCATGGTTGATGTCGGAGGCTCGTCCGTATGACGAAGACGACCGCCGCACCGGCACGCGGCCACCACGACCTGGACCGGCTCATCGCCCTGATGACGGGCGACGAGAAGCACGGCCCCGCCGCCCATTCCACGCTGGACGCTCTGTGGGTCCTGTACAGCAGGGTGCTGAGGGTCACACCCGCCACGATCGAGGACCCCGAACGCGATCGCTTCCTGCTCTCCAAGGGGCACGGGCCCATGGCCTACTACGCCGTCCTCGCCGCGCACGGCTTCTTCGAGGAGGCCCTGCTGCCGACCTTCGGCGCGTACGACTCGCCCCTCGGGCACCACCCGGACCGGCTGCTCGTACCAGGGGCGGAGATCGGCAGCGGATCGCTGGGGCACGGCCTGCCGCTGGCCGTCGGGACCGTCCTCGGGCTGCGCGCCCAGGGACTCACCGACCCGCGGGTCTGGGTGCTGATCGGGGACGCCGAGCTGGACGAGGGCAGCAATCACGAGGCCATCGCCCACGCGGGCCCGGCCGGGCTGGAGCAGCTGCACACCGTGGTGATCGACAACGCCTCCGCCACCCACGGCTGGCCCGGCGGTATCGCCTCCCGGTTCGAGGCCGCGGGCTGGTCGGCGGCGACCGTGGACGGCCGGGACCACGAAGCCCTGTACGCGGCCTTCACCGCGCCCCACCCGGGCAGGCCGCGGGCCGTGATCGCCCGGGTCGAGCCCAAGAACTGACCCGTGCGGCGGCCTCCCCGCCCGGCCCACCGCTCGGACAGACAGACAGACAGGCAGCCACCAAACCGGCAGAGCGAACGGACGGCTCCGCTCCGCGCCGAACCCGGAAGGACGCTTCATGGACACCATGCGCGATCGATTCATCTCCACCGCCTCTCGGCTCCTGGACGAGGAGCCCCGGCTCGCCGTCGTCCTGGCCGACATCAGCAGCGACGGTTTCGACCCCGCCCGGCGGGCGCATCCCGACCGGGTGGTCAACGTGGGCATCCGGGAGCAGTTGCTGATCGGCACCGGGGCCGGGATGGCGCTGACGGGCCTGCGGCCCGTCGTGCACACCTTCGCCAGCTTCCTGGTGGAGCGGCCGTTCGAGCAGGTCAAGCTGGACTTCGGGCATCAGGGCGTCGGCGGGATCCTGGTCAGCGCCGGGGGCTCGTACGACTGGCCGGCCGGAGGTTTCACCCATATGGCTCCGGGCGACGTGGCGCTCCTGGACACGCTCGACGGCTGGACGGTCCATGTGCCGGGCCATCCCGACGAGGCGGAGGCGCTGCTGCGGGAGGCGGTGGCGGGCGACGACCGGGTGTACCTGCGGCTTTCGCTGCAGTCGAACCGGGAGGCCCGGCCGGTGGGCGCCGGCACCGGCTTCGCCGAGGTGCGCGGCGGTCGGGGCGGGACGGTGATCGCGGTCGGTCCGATGCTGGACAACGTGCTCGCGGCCACCGAGGGCCTGGACGTGAGCGTGCTCTACGCGGCGACCGTCCGGCCCTTCGACGCGCAGGGGGTGCGCCGAGCCGCCGGTGCGGGGGCGGCGGACGTGGTGATCGTGGAACCGTATCTGGCGGGCACCTCCACGGCTCCGGCGAACGACGCGCTGGCAGACCTTCCGCACCGGGTGCTGGGGCTCGGCGTGGGCCGTGCCGAGCTGCGCCGGTACGGGCAGTTGGAGGAGCACCTGGTGGCGCACGGGCTGGACGCGCACGGGCTGCGGGAGCGGATCGCGGGATTCCTGCGGTGGTGAGGCGGCCGGTGCGGGCGCTTCGCGCGCGGGCCGCTCAGCCGTCGTCCTCCCCGGGCCCGTCCTCCCCGGGCCCGTCCTCCTCCGGCCCGACGAGTCCCGGCCCGATCAGCTCCGGGTGTCCGGCGAGCAGCCGCCGGGGAGCAGCCTGCCGCCAGGCGTCCGTGAGGACGGAGGCGAGTTCGTCCCGGTCCTCCAGCGCGGCGAGCCGGATCCGCAGCCAGGCGTAGTGGTCGTCGTGTCCCTCGCGGAGGAAGAACTTGTCCGGTTCGGCCGCGATCAGCTCGGACCGGTCCTCCTTCGGGCACCGTACGCCGATCGTCGTGTCGTCGTCGCCGAGCGCGGCGAAGATCTTCCCCGCCACCCGGAAGGTGGGGCGGCCCCACGCAGGCTTCTCGGCGGTGTCGGGCAGTGACAGGGCGATGCTGCGGACGTCTGCTGCGGTGGTCGCGGCGTCGGCGGTCATCCGGGGTCTCCGATCGACGTGCCCCGGCGGCGCTGCCGGGATTCGACCGTACCGCCCGGGGCCGGTACCGCATCCCGCGGCGATGCGTCGACGGGTCGCCTGAGCCCGGCCGCGGACGCGGTACCGGCCGGAGGGCCGTCCTCGCGCCGCGGAGCACGGCGAGAGGGCCGCCGTTCACAGGTGGTGACGGCCCTCCCGGTGGTCGATGTGCAGGACGAGTTCCTGCGCGAGGGACTTGATGGTGGCCAGTCCCGCCCGCCCCCAGGGGCGTGGCACGGTGTCGACGGCGCAGACGGTGCCGAGTGCGATCCCGGTGCGGTCGATGAGCGGCGCCCCCAGGTAGGAGCGGATGCCTATGTCGTCGACGACCGGGTTGCCGGCGAACCGCGGGTAGTCGCAGACGTCGTCCAGGACGAGGGCCTTGCGGCGGGCGACGACGTGCGGGCAGTAGCCGCGGTCGCGGGTCATGTACCGGCCGCCCCGGTTGCCTCCGGCGGCGGCGGTGCCGAGGTCCGATCCGCCGCGGTGGCCGGTCGGGGCGTGCAGGCCCGCGAAGAACTGGCGGTTCTCGTCGATGAAGTTGACCATCGAGAAGGGCGTGGCGGTGGCTGCGGCGACCCGGTCGGCGAAGGCGTCGAAGTCGTCGAACGAGGCGTCGGGGCGTTCACCGAGGTCCAGCCTGCGCAGCCGTGCGGCGCGGGCCGGGCCGTGCCGGTCGGCGGGGGTCAGCAGCATCCGGCCGGTGGCGAAGGACGTCACGGGTGGGCTCCGAAGGTCTGGAGCGGAGCGGGTGCCGAGGTGGCGTTGATGAGGTGCTGGACCAGGGTGACCAGGGCGCCCGTACCGGAGCTGGCGATCCGGGCGTCGCACAGGACGACGGGCACCTCCGGCCCGAGGTCGAGCGCGGCGCGCACCTCGTCGGGCTCGTAGCGGTAGGCGCCGTCGAACTCGTTCACGGCGACGATGAAGCCGATGCCGCGCCGCTCGAAGAAGTCCACCGCGGCGAAGCACTCGGAGAGCCTGCGGGTGTCGGCGAGCACCACGGCTCCGAGCGCGCCCTGGGAGAGCTCGTCCCACATGAACCAGAACCGTTCCTGGCCGGGCGTGCCGAACAGGTAGAGCACGTGCTGCTCGGACAGGGTGATGCGGCCGAAGTCCATGGCCACGGTGGTGGCCGTCTTCGACTCGACGCCGTCGAGGTTGTCGGTGCCCACGCTGACCTGGGTCAGCAGTTCCTCGGTGCTCAGAGGGGCGATCTCGCTGACGGCGCCCACGAAGGTCGTCTTCCCGACGCCGAACCCGCCCGCGACCAGGACCTTGAGGGCGACGGGGAAGAACTCGGCGGTTCCGGTGCGGTCAGAGCTGTCGTCGTAAACCATCGAGCACTGCCTCCAGCAGGGATCGGTCGGTGGGCGTGTCATGGAAAGCGGGAGCGTGCGCGGTGAGCGCGCCGCAGGCGACGAGGTCAGAGAGGATGACCTTGGTGACGACCGCGGGCAGCCGGAGGTGTGCGGCGATCTCCGCGACCGACATCGGCCCCTCGCACAGTCCGAGGGCCACGGTGTGCTCCGGGCCCGGGGGCGTCTCGGGCTCGATGCCGGTGGCCATGACCAGGGAGAGCAGATCGAGCGCGGTGGACGGCCGGGTCCGGCCGTTGCTGACGGTGTACGGGCGGATGAGCCGGCCGGCCGCGTCGTCGAGCAGGGGCCCGTCCTGCGGGGCCGGCATCCTCACAGCCCCGAACTGAACGGCGCCCCGGCCGGTTGCCGCAGCGGGGTCGTCAGGTAGGGCCGGACGCTCTTGACCAGCATGGCCATCTCGTAGCCGAGCACCGCGGCGTCCGCCTCGCGCCCGGAGAGGACGGCGAGGCAGGTGCCCGATCCGGCGGTGGAGACGAACAGCAGCGTGGAGTCGAGCTCCACGACCACCTGCCGGACGTCGCCGTTGTCCCCGAAGCGCGCGCCGGCGCTGCGGCCCAGTGAGTACAGGCCGGCGGCGAGGGCCGCCATGTGGTCGGCGCTGTCGGGGTCCATGCCGTGGACGGACTTGACCAGCCCGTCGGCGGAGAGCAGGACCGCGCTGCGCGTGTAGGGCACGCGTTGGACCAGTCCGCTCAGCAGCCAGTCCAGGTCCGATACCTGACCGGACGGCATTTCGCTCGCCATGGTGTCTACTCCTTGTAGGTGGTGTCTTTACGGGGTTCGGGCACGGTCCGGCCGGCTGCGAACGGGCCGGCGGGAAACGCGTCGGGCCCGCCGGGGCCGGCGGCGTCCTGGGCGCGGCCCGTACGGGGGTGCGCGCCGGGCGGGGCGGCGGCCCCGCGTACGGGAAGGGGCGCGAGCGTCTCCAGGACGGCGTCCAGTGCGGTGGGCGGTGCGGTCCTGGCGGGGCCGGGGGCGTCCGGCGCGGTGGGTGGGGCCTCCTCCTGGGCGGTCTGGGCCTCGGCGAGGTCGATGCCGCGCCGGAAGGCGGCCATGAGTCCCGGGTCGTGCAGGGCGTGCTCGTCCTCGACGCGCGGTACGGGCGCCTCCCGCAGCTGGGGCACCAGGTGTTCCTGGTTCGCCCGCTTGGGCAGCGCCGGGCGCGCGGCGGCCGGTCGGGGCGTCTCGATCCGCTCGGCGCGCTGCGGAAGGGGCGGTGCCTCTCCGTGCGGCTGGGGCTGTTGCCGCCGCGGCGCGCCGTGCCGGGGGCCGGGGGTGTCCGGCACGGGTCCGGGGTCCGTGGGCGGAGCGGCCGTCGGGCGCTCGGGGGCGAGGTGCGCGGGTGCGGGCGGCACGTCCTCGGCGGGCGGCCGGTGCACGGCTCCGGGCGGCGGTACGGGAGCGGCGTCGGGCGCCGGTGCGGCGTCCGGGTCGGCGCCGAGGAGGGACTGCGGCAGGACGAGCACGGCCTGGGTGCCGCCGTAGATGTTGCTCTGGAGCCGGACGGCGATGCCGTGCCGGCGGGCCAGTGCGGAGACGACGAACAGGCCGATCCGGCCGTCCTGGAGCAGGTGGGCGACGTTGACCTGGTCGGGGTCGCAGAGCAGTGCGTTCATCCGCCGCTGCTCGTGGTCGGGCATGCCCAGGCCGCGGTCCTCGACCTCCAGCGCGAGACCGGCGGTGACGTGCTGGACGCGGAGGAGGACCTGGGTGTGCGGGGCGGAGAACACGGTGGCGTTCTCGACCAGTTCGGCCAGCAGGTGGATCACGTCGGCGACGGCGTGGCCGCGCAGGGTGCCGTCCATTGGCGGGACCAGTTTGACCCGGGGGTACTGCTCGACCTCGGCGATGGCCGAGCGCAGGACCTCGGTCATGGTGACCGGGTTGCTCCACTGCCGGCGGGAGACGGCTCCGCCGAGCACGGCGAGGTTCTCGGCGTGCCGGCGGATGCGGGTGGCGAGGTGGTCGACGTGGAAGAGGCCCTTGAGCAGGTCGGGGTCCTCGACCTGGTGCT
The DNA here is from genome assembly GCF_003846185.1 of Streptomyces sp. ADI96-02. Classification (GTDB taxonomy): domain Bacteria; phylum Actinomycetota; class Actinomycetes; order Streptomycetales; family Streptomycetaceae; genus Streptomyces. Next base: position 6,195,412 of record NZ_ML123034.1, on the reverse strand, counting down.
CCAGCTCGTCGAGGATCTGGATCTCGCGGTGGACCAGGGACTGGAGCCGGCGCGCGAGGTTGACGAAGACCTCGACCTTCTGCTCGTTGCCGGTGGAGCTGAAGAGCTGGGACGCCTGCACGACGGCGGTCACCGCGGCGTCCTGGGCGCGGCCCATCTCCTGGGCGAGGAGGTCGAAGGCGTCTCCGCCGGAGACGGGCGGCGGCGAGGTGCGGGGCGCGGCGAGGGGTTCGCCCGCGCGGAGCTGCTCCATGACGCGCTGGAGGTCGGCCTGGCCCTGGGCGCTGGCCCGCCGGAGCGCCAGCGTCCGGTCGAGCACGGCTCCGGCCACACGGTTGGCTCCGAGGTAGGCCGCCGCGACGGCGGCCACGGCGAGGGCGGCCGAGCCGCCGAGGGCGGCCCACAGGCTCGGCGACGGAGCGACGGCTCCGGCGCGCATCGTGAAGATGACGGCCGCGGTGCCGCTCAGCAGGGCGGCGACGGTGGGGAGCAGCGCGGTGCGCAGCAGCTGTGGGCGTATGCGGGCCTCCGGGGAGGGCTGTGCGGCGCGCGGCCTGCTCGGGGCCGGCTGGGCTCGTGTGCCGGGGCGGCCGTGCCGCCCGCCCTCGCGGCGGTCCGGTCGCGCGATGGGCGCGCGGAGTTGAGACATCAGCGTCCTCGGTACGGGGGGCGCCGGGAATCGGCGTTCTGATCGGCGTTCATGCCGTTCCCATCGGCGTTGTGCGGTGGCGTCTGCGGTGGTCGGTCGGGGTCGGGTGATCGGTCGGGCGGGCCGGATGGAAGCCCACCGTCGCCCACTGGGCACACACGGTAGTCGCCACCGCCCGCCGCGCGGCGGGCAGTTGTCGAACTTGCCCGCCATCCGTCCCGCTCTGGTATGAGCCCTCGCACGGGCGACCGATTACGCCTCGGAGCACCGTGCGGCAGAGGCCGGAACCGGGAGACGGCACCCCAGGATGATCAACAGAACCGTCCGGTTACCATATGAGCGCCGCCTAGCTCGAAAGATAAACTTGTGACTGTCAATGACGACTCGTTCACCAACTGGATGCACCGTGAGGAGATCGCGGAGTCGATGATCCCGATCATCGGGAAGCTGCACCGCGAGCAGGACGTCAACGTCCTGCTGCACAGCCGCTCCCTGGTGAACAAGTCGGTGGTCAGCATCCTCAAGACCCACCGCTTCGCACGGCAGATCGCCGGCGAGGAACTCTCGGTCACCGAGACGATGCCGTTCCTGCGGGCTCTGACGACGCTCGACCTCGGCCCCTCGCAGATCGACATAGGCATGCTCGCCGCCACGTACCGCGCCGACGAACGCGGTCTGTCCGTCGAGGAGTTCACCGCCGAGTCGGTCGCCGGCGCGATGGGGGCCAACAAGATCGAGCGCCGCGAGTCGCGCGACGTGGTGCTCTACGGTTTCGGCCGCATCGGCCGCCTCCTGGCCCGGCTCCTCATCGAGAAGGCCGGCTCGGGCAACGGCCTGCGCCTGCGCGCCATCGTGGTCCGCAAGGCAGCGGGCCAGGACATCGTCAAGCGCGCCTCGCTGCTGCGGCGCGACTCCATCCACGGCCAGTTCCAGGGCACGATCACGGTCGACGAGGCGAACAGCAGGATCATCGCCAACGGCAACGAGATCAAGGTGATCTACTCCGACGACCCGACGTCGGTGGACTACACGGCGCACGGCATCAAGGACGCCATCCTCATCGACAACACCGGCAGGTGGCGGGACCGCGAGGGCCTGTCGCAGCACCTGCGCCCGGGCATCGCCAAGGTCGTCCTCACGGCGCCGGGCAAGGGCGACGTCCCGAACGTCGTGCACGGCGTCAACCACGACATGATCGAGGCCGACGAGCGGATCCTGTCCTGCGCCTCCTGCACCACCAACGCCATCGTCCCGCCGCTCAAGGCGATGGCGGACGAGTACGGCGTGCTGCGCGGCCACGTGGAGACCGTCCACTCGTACACCAACGACCAGAACCTGCTGGACAATTACCACAGCTCCGACCGGCGCGGTCGCTCGGCGGCGCTCAACATGGTCATCACCGAGACGGGCGCGGCCTCCGCGGTGGCCAAGGCGCTGCCCGACCTGGACGCGCGGATCACCGGCAGCTCCATCCGCGTCCCGGTGCCGGACGTCTCCATCGCGATCCTCAGCCTGCAGCTCGGGCGCGAGGCCACCCGGCAGGAAGTCCTCGACTACCTCCGCAACGTCTCGCTCGCCTCACCGCTCAAGCGCCAGATCGACTTCATCAGCGCCCCCGACGCGGTCTCCAGCGACTTCATCGGATCCCGGCACGCCTCGATCGTCGACGCCGGAGCCACCAAGGTGGAGGGCGACAACGCCATCCTCTACCTCTGGTACGACAACGAGTTCGGCTACTCCTGCCAGGTCATCCGGGTCGTCCAGCACGTCTCCGGCGTCGAGTACCCGACGTTCCCGGCCCCCGCGGTCTGACCCGCGCCTCGCGCACCGCACCCGTGCCCGGCAGGCGTCGAACCTGCCGGGCACGGGTGCGACCGGGCCCGGCGCTCAGCCGGGGGTGTCGCCGGGCGCCACGCGGTGCGCCTCCAGGCCGGGAGAGGCGAGCAGGTCGGCGATCAGCTCCTCGGAGCCGCCGACGTACGTGCTGACCAGGTCCACGTCACCGCCCAGGCACCAGGCGCGGTCCTGCGGCCACCACAGGTCGGGCAGTTCGGCGTACTGGTCCAGGGACTCCGGCGAGGCGGCGTCGGCCAGCGGGCCGGAGAGCAGCACCCTGTCCCGTTCGGGCGTCTCGAACCAGGGGAACCGGCCGAAGTCCCAGCGCCCGTAGCCGACCCACAGGCCGAACCAGCAGCGGTCGGGCGTCGCGGTGTGCCGGGCCAGCACCGGGATCAGGCTCCGGGCGACGTCCGGCGGGGTCGGCCCCTCGCTCGGATGCTCGTCCCATACGCCGGGCAGTCCGTACTCCTCGTCGTTCTGGTAGAACCTCGCCACCCCGATCAGCCGGTGCCAGTCCATGCCCGGGACCACCTCGCGCCCATGGGCGGCGCCCACGGCGGCCCACGTCACCGGGCGCTCGTCGAGGGACGCCGGGTGCAGCACCCGCGCGTAGGCGGCGAACCCGGGCGCGGCGACGCCCGCGACCGTGCCGAAGTGCCCGCGCTCCGGGGCGTGTCCGGTCAGCCATCGCGCCGGGCCCAGGTCGGTCTTCCGCACGTGCAGACGTCCGTACCGTTCGGGTGCGAGTTCGAGGTTCATCCGGTGATCGTACGGCGGGCCGCCCGGCGTCCGCCGGGGCGCCCTCGGGAGCACCGGCCTGGGCCCGGGACAAATCGACCCGCGGACCGATGGACCAGGTCGCGGCGGTGTTCGAGCCGGTGGTCGGAGCCGAGCGCCTCCCACAACGAACACGTCCTCGGCGACCTGCCCGACGCGCAACGCGCCGCGCTCATGGCCGCCCTACGCTGGATCAGCGGCACCGGCCGGACTTCGGAACCTGGAAATCGACCACTGCCGCCCTTTCAGAGCGGCCACTGACCGGGTGACGGGCTGACGTCTCCCACAACGCACGTGGCTCCTGCGCCGCTGAGAGAGGTGTTCGACGCCTCAAAGTCATCAGCACAGGAGCCCCGTTGGTTCCCCGTTCTGCCGCACTCGATCTACCTGACGTCCTGGTCAAGTGGGCATCCATGCCGATCCCGTTCGGCCTTTCATTCCCCGGTCAACTCGCCCTCGGCCATGTGACAGTGCCGGCTGTCAGAGGCGTGTGTTTGGCTGGTGCGCATGTCTGTCGAAGAAGCCGCCGCACGTATGCCCGACATACCTGCCCTGCTCGAAAGGTGTCGGGCCCTCGCCGCCCTGAGTGCCATCTGTCCCGACCACTACAGCTACAAGTTCGACGCGTTTCCCGACGGGGAGCGGCTGTCGATCGATAGCGACTGCCGCTCCCTGGGCGTCGACCACGGACCGGACGGCACGCTGGTGTGGTCCTGGGACGTGGACGGGTTCTACCAAGAGGACGAGTCCGAACCGCTCCTCGGACAGTTCCCCGCGCAGCTGCTGCCACGGCTCGCCGGGATGACACGGTACGAACACGACGGCACCGTGTGGTGGCGGCTGACAGCGGTGATGTGGCGCCTGCCCGGCGATGACGTGTGGAGCACGCCCCAGCCCCCCGACGCCCCCGACGCCCCCGAC
>NZ_ML123034.1:6188147-6191201 GCF_003846185.1 Streptomyces sp. ADI96-02 | reverse complement strand
GCCCCCGACGCCCCCGACGCCCCCGACGAGCATGATCCCGTGTTCAGTTTGGGCGATCTCCTCGACCCCTCCCCCGGCAACCTCTGGCTGCCCGACAACTTCGGTCAGGAGTACGGCAGCTTCGCCCGCGCGGACGCGATCCGCCGCGTGCTCGCCCTGCGCCCGCTGACCGAGGAGATCGTCCGCGCGATCAACCCCGAGCGGAGCCTCGCCGACGTCGCCGCGGACGTGGCAGCCACCGGGCACCGCGCCGCGCATTCGCCCGTGCCGCTGGACCGCGGGATCGGCGAGAGCGAACCGCTGGTGGCTGCGGAGCGACACGACAACACCTCCCTCAGCCGGTTCTTCTTCGAGCCGGACGGGGCGGGCTTCCACCGGATCCTGCTGCACCACTCCGGCAAAGCCGTCCACACCTGCGGGACCGAGACCGGAGCGGCAGTCGTCCAGCGAGAGCCGGACGGCAGCGCGGCACAGCTGTTCCTACTGGAGGAGTACCGCGACGGCGACTGGCACGCCATACCGGAGCTGGTCACCCCAACTCCTGAGCCGGACACGGAGCTGTACGACACTCAGGAGCTCGCCGCGGAAGCCTTCCGGATCCGCGCCAAGGACTCCGGCCTCGTGCTGGGTCTCCCGGATCAGCCGGGCGAACCGGTACGGCTGGAGGAGCCGCGCGACGACCCGAAGCAGGCGATGACCGCCTCGATGACGTACGGCTACGGGGTGTGGGGGCAGCTCCCGATCGGCGTGCGTCCTCCCGCCGTACCGTACGGACCGGCCCTCGTCGCAGAGTGATGGGGTGCCCGGCCGGGCACCCCATCACTCTGCGGGTGCCCCGGCCGGGCCCGCTGGATCCCGTTCAGACAAGGGGCGGTCGCTGCGCGCGTGCCACGCGAACCTTGCCACGGCCACCTTCTCCGACCGCTCGGAAACCTGCCCGCTCTGACCAGGATGCCGGCCGTCCGGGGATCACCGCGATTGAGGTCGTTCCGATGCGATGCCGGCGGGCGGCCCGGCCGCCGTCCTCGCGTACGTCACCCGCATCCTGCCCTCGAACGCGCCCCTTCCTGGCTCGTGGGCCGCCGCCTTGCTACTTCGCCTGGATCGGCTGGGCGAAGTCCCAGACATAGCCGAAGGGGTCGCGCATCCTGACCTTGAGGTCGCCCCAGAACTGCTCCGCGACGGGCACCAGAGTCTCGCCGCCCGCGAGCTTCACCCGGGATTCGACGGCGCGCACGTCATCGACGTAGACGTAGAAGGCGAAATTCGAGTCGTCGCCCGGCTTCGGTTGCTTGAGGCTCGGGTCGAACTCGGGGCTGTTGAGGGTGAAGTTGGTGCCGCGGTAGCGCATGCGCGCGAAAATCAGCTTCCCCTTGTCGTCGGGCACTTCGGCGATGGCGACGAACGAGAGCGCACTGCTGTAGAACTCGACTGCGGCGGCCACGTCGTCGCAGGAGAGGCCCGTGGTCATCCACGTCAGCCCCGGCCAGGGGTGCACCCGCGGCTCGACGTTGTCGAACCAGTTCAATTCCCGCACGATGATCACGCCTTTCTTGATTCGCCAGCACTCCGGTCCCGACAGTCGCAATTGAACAACCGCCGAGATCCTGGAGACACGAACCTAACCCGAGAATTCGGACGCGACAACGCAGACCATTTGCCTAGGTCCGAAGGAGGAAACCGCACGGGACTTCTTCCGTACTCGCACGCCCGCAAGGCAGGCTCGTCGCTCAGCGGAAGGGGTGGAAGCGGTTGGCCGAGGGGGCAGCGTGAGCGCCTGACCGAGGTGGGTGCGGAAGACGCGAGCCCGGCGGGCGGCGGGCTGGGCGTTCGAGCGAGAGGTCGCCACGCTCGCCCAGTACGCCGAACGGGAAGGCGCAGTCACCGCCCCCCGACCGAGGACACGTCGAGCAGTTGGTCGAGCGCGGCGTGGAGTGGGCGGGAGCGCCATGAGCAGGGCATCGGTCACGCCGCCTGGCGGCGGTGGTGAGCGGGCGCGTGTCCGCACGGGCGGTCGCCAAGCATGCCCGGAGGCGCGGGTGGGCGGAGGCGGAGCGGAAGTGTTCGCCGCGGTACTGGGCGGTCCGGAGGGACGGCGGATCGAAGGTTTGATCGATGTGGAGGAGGCCCGGTCCGGCCGGAAGCTCCGCGGACGGGTTCCAGGAGTTCCAGGACCGGTGCGACCACGCTACGCGTGGGGGCGACGTGACGGTGCTCGCCCGGATCCGCCCGGGAAGCACGGCCGGTGGGGGCGGATCTGCGTCCTCACCGTCCGCCATAAGGACGTGCTTCCGCACTGGGGCACCTCACCGCACCGGGCGGGCCGGTGGCCTGGATCGGCTCCGCACCGGGCGATCGAGGCGGGCCACGATGGCGTCGATGTCGGGCGAGGCCGATCTTGGGCTTTCTCGTGCCTCTCGGGCAGACACACCCTGAAAGCATGCCCGAGTCGGCAGGAGTCACGTGTTTGACACGCCTGCCCGTTAGGGAAGGCAAGAGCCGCATCCCAGTTTCTATGCCTTCCAGATGGTATAGTTTTGATGGGACGTGAGCGGTCGGCCTTCACATCTCTACGGCGGGCGGCAATCCGTCCAGGACCGCCGTACCGTTCGCGGCCCCGAGGGCGCCTGCCCCGCCCCTGCGGTTACTTGTTGTCGGCGGGTTGGCTTCGGCAGGTTCCGGTCGGCCGAACACGAGGTTCGGCACGGCGAGCTTGCCGTGGGTTGGAAATCTTTCATTGGGAGGCGATCGTGCAAATTCATCCGGAGACCGCGATGCAGGCGAGAACACTGCTCCTGTCCGCGGCCGAAACCGGTGATCAGGAAGCTCTCTCCGCAGCCGAGGCCATTGACTCTCGAATGGTGGACGGGGCGGCGTGGCGCGCGGACGCGGACGCGTCGTTGCTGCGTGGGTTCTTCGGCCGCACGCTGGCGGAGGCAGAGGCCGGCTCGTTCGAGTCGGCGGTGGCGACAGCGCATCAGGAGGACGTGCGCGGACTCGTCGAATGGGTCGCCTACCTGGGGCAGCAGCCCGAGAAGTCGTCGGTCGTCGAGG
>NZ_ML123034.1:6133785-6187507 GCF_003846185.1 Streptomyces sp. ADI96-02 | reverse complement strand
TGAGTCAGGCGGAGGGAAGTCCGGGGTGGTGGCTGGGCTACGACTCCACCGATCAGGTGTGGAAGTACATCCGCAGCGAGGCCCGGCCTGACGACTTCACGTACGGCTGGATGCCCCAGGAGGAAGCCCGGGCGGCATTCGAGGCTGCATCGATGGAGACCGTGGTGAACGCCGCCGAACCGGGCGATGAGTTGGTGCGTCAACTGGAGGAGTCGCTGGCACTCGCCCTTCGCGGCGTCTTCGAGGAGTATCCCGAGTTCGCGGGGGTGTCGGCCGAACAGTTGACGGAAGCGCTCCACGAGCTCGCCTTGTAAAGCGCGAGCGGTCACGATCAGCCGGTCACGGTTCGAAGCAGTCGCGTCATCCTTCGCTGCGGGCTTGCCGTCAGCACGCCCACAGGTGGGCAGACCGGCCCGCCTTCATGCGCTTCGGCAAGGGCTTCGTCGCTGCGGCCGGCCGAACGGACCTGACATGGTTCTCGTTCGACACAGGCAACGAAAGGCCCTGGGGGCGGTTCTCCCGCCCGGGTCATAGCTGTCTACCGAGTCGTCAATGTGGCTCCATCAGCCCGGAACCTGCGGCCAACCGCGTCCTGTTGCCAGAGGAGTCCGCAAGAGCGATGCCGCTCGCACGGGCACGGGTCGGGCCGGCGAAGGCAGGCGGCACCGCGATCGTGCCGATCTCGACGAACACCTCAGGCGTGGCAGGCAGCGTGCGAGCGGATTCGATCAGGGGGCGCGAGGACGGACGATGGCCCGGGATCCTCTCCAGGAAACCGCCGTAGACAGCGACTTCGCCGGCGTGCGGCCGTCGCAGGTGCACCCCTTCACCGTGGTCGAGAGCGGTGGCGAGGATGCTGAGCGTCGCCTGGTCTGAACACCCAAGCCGCTCCCGACGATCCCTCCGGGAAGCCTCGGGAGGCGAACTACCCGGAGGTGAAGACCGTTTCGACGCGACAACCGCAGGGACCAACAAGACGGTATCGCCGACCAGTCCGATACGAACACAGATGCTGCCCGAAAGTGAATCACCTTCTTCGCCTTGACCGATCCACCCTCAAGGGCAGCGGCCCCGCCCCGGCAGTCGCATGGGAATCACCAATTTCTCAAGGACTATCCATGGGTGATTGAACAGCAAATCATCATGTACCGGGCACCAACCGGTTGCCATGTGCGCCATGCACACCCATCGCCCTTCGCCTCATCGAAAGGAAGCACAATCGATGCCGCCTCAAGGCAAAGAAAATGCCGACGCAGAACTCACTCCGGAACAGTTCGCAGAATTCAAGAAGGCCCTGAAGGAGTCAGGGGCCGCCGAGATCGCGGCTACGATAACACACATAACCCCGGAACAGCTCGCCGGCGCAATGTCCAGAATACTCGCCGAAGCCAGAGATATCGCCGCTTCTCAGCCTGCAGCAGGGATCGAAAACACCCCGGAAGATCACGACAATAAGAGAGACACCTCGCAGGGAATTGAGGAAGAATTGGCAGAAATCGTATTCCAGGTAATCGCCGAAGAACATCCAGATTATTTCACCGATGTATACATGGATGACGAGGATCTTGCTGAGGAAGATCTGACAGAGGCCATCTCCATCGCCATCGAAAAAACCCTGGCAACGTAAAAACACCCGCCCGCCAACAGCTCCTCAGGTACTGCCTGAAGCAATCAAAACCCCTCATCACTCCGGCAGACTTGCCCAAGAAATCGGAGAAAAAAATGCCGAAACTCGCCGACACCCTCCCTGACAGTAATCCATGGAAAACCACCCTCATCCGTTACAGAGAAACCCAGACACCACAGACACCGCCGATCGACCCCGCCAAAATTTCCAAATTGGTGATCCGCCTCCGCCGCAAGGCAAAGACGGCAGCGCAAAACGTGGCAGATCACAGACAGGTGAGGCCCGTGGAGATCACAGGAGAGGGGGCTCCGACGAACAAGATTTTCTTCATGGCACACGGCTGGCACAAGCCCGGTGAACCCGACGTCCTGTTGCCCCACGACTGGGAGGAGCGTATTAGATTCTACGCACATGCGGACGTTACAATGGACATTCCGTCCATGCTCACCATAGCGCATCTACGTAGCCTAGGGGACGAGACTCCCTTGCCGCCCGGGAACAAGCGCGTTCCAAACTATTACTACGCGAGGATGGAGCGCAATTTCGTCGAGGATCTCAAAATCCTCGTGGACGCCCCAGGATTTGATGGAAAGGATGCGATCCAAGCTCCGGGCTTGAATCTAGCTGACAGCATGAGATTGTGCGGAATGAACAGCCCCGGATGCGAGGAAGGTGTTCATGAGTGCTCCGGCGTGCTCGGCATTTTCAAGAATCTTCCGATCGACATAATGTCTTGCAGAGTCGAGTCGTCGGAAGGACATGAACCACAGTTTGAAATCGGGAAAGTCCTTGAAGGACTATCCATAGATGGAATCATCGGAGATAAAATAAGAACGCTACTCCGCCAGGACCGGAGGACTGGCAACCTCTACGATGGTAAATTTATTGAGTGGCTGCACTCGATGCCGCCTAGAAGTCAAGTCCTCGCAAAGGCCAGTAGTACCGTAGCCACTCTCATCTATTGGGGTAGCGCACGCGAGATATCCAATGATTTCGCAGACGAAATCGCCCTGGGCCGCTTCGTGGGGGACATGAAGGAAAGTCACGAAATTCGGTATAACAGCTTGTGGGATGATTCGTACAAACGCTGGGTTATCACCCCCATGGTTGAGGATGCATCATGGCGGAGGGCCCTTCTTTTGACGGCCGTATTCTACCGAGACCCTGATGGCTTTGAAGGTGGGTGGCCGACCGAATCGTCGCATCAGGAAGTCGTGGACAGACTCAGGAAAGACCCCAAGATCGCTGCCTGGATCGACAGCCGGCCCGGGCCTTCGGGCACCTGAACTCCCACCGACGCACCCGCACGGAGCCGGGCACCTGCCGCGGGTGGTCAACCGCGGTCCCACCCGGCTCCACGGCACCCCGCACGCCTCCGCGTGCGCGGACGTCACCCGGCGTATGAAGCGATCAGCGCTTCGGGCGCGGAGCCAGAAGTCGCACGGGAGCGAGGGAGGCGCGCTCAATGCGCGCGAATTTCTTGATCATCTCCGGCCGTCGACCGGTCGCCCCTCATTGCCTTGGGCCGCGTTCCCTTCGGCCTACCCGTGGCTCCAGGCGCTGGGGACGAGTGCCGGGAGGCCGTGGGCGATCTCGTGTTCCCCTGACCCTGCGGCCGCCGGTCGGAGGCCCCGGAGAGGTTCGCGGCCTCCGGTACTACGCCGGGGGTGAGTCTGAAGTCGCGCTGTGGAGCCGTCGTGCCGCTTTGAGGAGTTGTGAGCTGCCGCGTTGTTCGGAGAGGGTGCTCACCGCCGGTACCGGAGGGAGGCCGGGTGCTGACTCGGCTTGTTCGGCGGCCAGGAAGAGGAGGTCCGCCCCCGGCTCGTGGCCTGGTGCCCGGGTGTGGCAGTACGTCGGGGAGTGCCTGTGCCAGTACTGAGTACACAGTGATCGGGGCGCCTCCCTGCGCGACGTACCGCAAGGTCTCCGTGACGCGCTTGAGTTTGAGGGCGTCGAGGTCGATCAGGTCTGCGATGTCCCGGGCCAGTCGGGCGGGATCCAGTTCGCAGCGGCCGACGAGGGTGAGGAGGGCGTCGGCGGTGGCGGCCCGTTCGATCACCGAGGAGGCTCCGCTGCCGTAGGCGAGTGCCAGGTGCACGGCCGGTCCGGCTTCTCCGTCGGTGTCGGCCAGGGCCGGCAGGTGGACGGCGGCACTCCGGTCGTCGTGTTCCGCGCCCAGGGCCATCGCCGTCAGGGTGCGGGCGGCGACCAGTTCCCGGTGGTGGGGTACGACGGCCAGCCACAGCGGGAACATCCAGCGCCAGGGTATGGAGTCCGCCCATCCGCAGTTGCAGTGGTCCTGCCATGCCTCGCGCGCGGGCCGCCGACGGCGCGGAACAGGGCGGAGAACTCGGCCAGCCGGTCCGTGGCGTCGGTGACGGCGAGGCGGATGAAGGCCGGTTCCCGGTCTCGGGCCCCGTAGGTGCCCAGCGGTTTACCCGCCCACGGTGGAGGGCCCGGGTAGTAGTTCAGCCCGGAAGGATTCGCTTGCTGCCATTGCCAGTCGGCCTCGTCGCGCGCGGCCAGGTTCCAGCCCTTCGGGTACGCGGCGGCGGCCTCCGGGTCGTCCGGACGTTCGAACGGGAGCACGGTGGTCCGTTCGCAGCCGGGGGCCGGAAAACCTCCGCCCGACAGCCAGCGCGCCAGTCGGCGCCCCTCGGGTGTGCCGAGTTCCTCCGCCGCGGCAGGCGGGAACCCGGGGTCGGGCCTGAGGCGGAACAACGCCTGCTCGAAGTCCGCTTGTCCGGGCCGCACTTCCGACCGCCGGTACTCGGCCAGTCGTTCCAGCAGGACGCGTGGATCCAGCGAACCCGTCGTATGGGTGGGGGTGGCCAGCAGGAACGGCGGGCAGGTGCCGTCGAGGATCCGGCCCGCCGCCTCGTCCACGCGCGCGGCCAGTACGGCGTCGAACACCTGGTGCCCGCACGATCGGGAGTAGACATACGGTGCGGCGTCGTCGTGGGTGGGGCCGGACACCGCCATGGCCACCAGCCAGATCCGGGTGAGATAGCTCGGCGTACGGGCAGGGATCCGGCGTTCGAAAGTTCGCAGCACGGGCTCCAGTGCCTCGGCGAGCGCTTCCCGATCCCGGTGTGCCAGGCGCACCAGTCCGTCCAGGACCCGTTCGAAGGGGATGAGCTGCCCCACGCGGTCGGCCAGGACGGCCCCGAGTTCCGCGGCGACCTCCTCCACGCCGCTCACCGGGGGCGGGAAGGCGGGAGTCGGCGCAGGCTGCGGCAACGCGTCCGTTCGCGGGGCGTCGGGCTGTGCTTCGACGGCGGGGCCGCCGGCAAGGTCGTCCATCTGGCGCCGTAGATCCGGAGGGAGGTGTACGGCCGCGGCGCGAAGGTCGTCCAGCGTCCCCTGCTCCAGCTTGTCCGCCATTTTCCCGGCCAGCTTGGCCGCCTTCTCCTGGACGCTGCGGGTGGGGTGGGAGAAGGCGGCTCCCAGCAGCGGTGCCAGTGCGCCGAGGCGTGCGGGGGAACGGCGCGTCTCACGCTGCAGGAAGGTCAGCGCCTGCGAAGCCATCACCCCTTCGGGGCGGGCGAGCAGGCTCAGGATGCACTCCTCCACCTGCTGGTCCGTCAGGCGCTCCAGGTCGGCGAGCCTGCGCAGCCTCCCGAGCGCGTCCTTCGCCGCGGCGGTTCCGGCCGCGGAGCCGACCAGTCCCACCAGTGTGTCCGCCGCGGCGGTCTGCTCGTCCAGGGTCGGATCCAGTGCGGTGAGCAGCGCGAGGTATCCGGGCGTCACGGTGCGGGGTTCGGACCGCAAGGGTCCTTGCAGCGCGGCTCGCAGGAGGCGGCTCCGGTCGACATGGCCGTCCCGGGCCAGGAGCGCCAGGGCCGCGATTCCGGTGCCCTCACGTGTGGTGACGTTGTGGGCCAGGCCGCGGCCCAGGCCCTCCGCGTCCGGCAGACGCGGCAGCGCGAAGGGAGCGAAGGGAGAGGCGCGCAACGCGTCGGCGGCGGCCTCCGGGGTGTCCTCCCGGCCGCTGGTGATCAGGAACCAGTCGACGGCACCCTCGTCGTCGATGTCGTACGGCATACCTGTCTTCTCCAGGAGGGCGTTGACCGGGAGCAGATAGTTCCGGAGTGGTCTGAGGGCATGCGCCAACGCGTTCAGGCCGTCGGGCGGCCAATCGGCGAACACGTCGAGGAAAGCGTCCCCGAACCTGGCCTCGTGGGGAAGCCACCACGCGCCGCCAAGGACGCTGACGCCGGGAATCGTTGAGCTCTCCCTCCCGGAGCAGGCCGGGTATGCGCGCGAACTCGCCCGCCTTCACCGCGACGATCACGGCGGAGTTCCGTCGCGCGTCCGTGGCCGCGGCCTCGGTCATCTTCCTGCCTTCCTGTTTCGTCACCGGTCTCCCGGGCGGACGAGCCGGCGGACGCGGTTCGCAACGAAGGGACGACGGATACCGCGAGAACGGCTATCAGAACCCCGGGCCCCGTCTCGCGCTCCCGCGCGAGCCAGAACGCGCCAGCCAGAACGCGTGAGCCAGAACGTCAGACCGGCCGCAGCCGTGTCCGCGCCGGCCGCGAGCTGGTGGACATGGTCGTTGCCGCCGGCTTCCGCCAGGTCGCGTCCGCCACGATCACCACACGGCACACAGGGTCATCGGCGCGCATCGCCGCAAGCGGGACCAGCGGACGCATACCGCGCGCAGCAGCCGCATCGTCGGTTCGTGTCACGAGGTCAGGGCCCCGTCCCCGCCGGCCGCCGCACCACCGGGGCCGGTCCTTCCCCGCCGGCCGCCGCACCACCGGGGCCGGTCCTTCCCCACACCCGCGCCCGGCCGGAAACCCTCCACAGCCACCCATCGCCTCTGGGCGGACCAGACGATCGCACGGCCCGACGCAACAGCCCGGATACGAACAGGTGACATGCAACGTGATGTTCGCTTTCGCGAACAGGCTGCGGAACGCGGCACAGTTGCCGCCTGCCTCTGGAAGGCGTCCCCGAACGCTCCGTGGTGAGCCGCTTGACTGCGGGCTGGTGAAATCTGACGGTGGGCGGCACCCACAGACCCTCTGCCGCCGGACGAAGGCCCCCACCACGATTCTGGACGCTCGGCCGTGATCACCGAGCACGGGACTCCCGGCTCAACTCGTTCCGGAACGGCCGGTTACGGGGAGCACGGTGTCCATGGCGTGGTGGAGGAGTTCGAGGAGGTCCCGCTTGCCGTCGGATTCGGTCCAGGCGTCGAAGGCCACTTCCAGGCAGGCGAAGGCCGCTGCGGTCAGGGCATGGGCGCGGGTGTCGTCGGCCTCGTCGCCGGCCAGAGCGAGCCGACGCGTGACTTCAGAGGCAAACAAAGGACGCCAATCGCGCTGCTTTTCGAGGTTGCGGGCGTGAATCTGCGGGTTGCCGCAGACGATGGCGACGACCGGCAGGCCGTCCCGAGGTATTCCGGCGGCAGTGAGCGCGTCCTCGATGGCGCGTGCGAACGCCTCCCAGGCGGATTCGGCGTCGGGGCGCGCGCACAGAGAGTCCAGGACCTGCGGACCGAAGCGTTCGCCATGGAACAGTACGACGTCTTCTTTGGTCGGGAAGTACCGGAAGAACGTCGTCCGTGAAAGGCCGGCGTCGGCGGCAATCTGCTCGACCGTCACCTGATCGAACCCCCGCTCCAGGAACAGGCGCATCGCGACCGCGCTGATCTCCTCCCGGACCAGCTGCCGCTTGCGATCGGCGATGGTCGGCTGTGCGGCCGGGATTCGGGGAGATGCGGTCATCGACTTGTCGCGCATGTGACACACAGTACGCCATCCCTCCACTGGTACTCAGTACCATTAACGTGTTAGCGTCTCTAATATGGGATTCACGCTCATGCCGTGGCGGGGCGTCTGTTACGGCGAGATCGGAGAGGAGAGCACGACATGAGCACCATCTGTTCCACCACCGGTTCCTCTCTATACGTCACGCGCCCCTGGCCGCGCGTTCACCGCAATGGGGCGTGGAAACGCGGTGCCGTCACCCCGCGCGAGACCGAGCCCCTCGGCGGCTTACGGGACGCTCCAGGCGACGCGGACCTCCTCGCCGGCCTTGGAGGTCACTGACACGGCAGCAGCGGTCGCAGCGTACGCACGGGGGCAGGACCCGCGATCGTCGAACCGGTGTGTCCGCGCGGACGCCGGCTCCACTGCTCGCGATTTTCGTCCGCGACCGGCCTTCGACGGCTGACGCGCGGCGTCAGGGGTGCTTCCGCTCAAACGACGGCGACCGGGTGGTCCTGCGTCTGCCGGTCGAAGGGACGCACACGGGCTCTTCCCTCGGCATCCCGACACCCTCCGCGCATCCCGACACCCTCCACAAGGCATGCTGCGGCGCCTACGTCGCCGAGCCCTTCTCACCTTGTCGGGTTCGACGCCGATCGGTTCTCACCGCATCCATACAACCGAAGCATCCGTCTCCTGGCTCCACCCAAGAGGGTCCGGACGGCGGTCCACGGAAAAGGAAGTCCTATGACCACAGTCCAGGCGGTTCACTACACCCGGTACGGCGATCTGGGCGAGGTTCGGATCGGGTCCCTGCCCGCACCCTCCGCGTCGCCCGGGCGGGTCCTGGTGGATGTGCGAGCGGTGTCGGTGAACCCGGTCGACGTCAAAACGGTCGCTGGCGAACTGGCCCCGTACGGGGAATCGGAGTTTCCGGCCCTCGTCGGCGCGGACTTCGCCGGGGTGGTGAAGCAGGCCGATCCGGGGGCCTCGTTCTCAGTGGGTGACGAGGTGTTCGGCTCGCTGCCGCCCTTCGTGGGATCCTTCGCCGAGACGATAAGCGCCGATCCGGCGACACTCGCCGCGAAACCCACTGTGCTCTCCTGGGCCGAAGCCGCGAGCATCCCCACCGCGGGCGTCACCGCGTTGACAGCACTCGCCACGATCGACGTCAAGGCCGGCGACGTGGTGATCGTTAACGGTGTCAGCGGTGGCGTCGGCGCCTTCGCCGCTGCCTTGCTGATCCAGCGCGGTGCCGTCGTGATCGGCACACTGTCGCCGTCCAAGATCACAGGTGCCGCCGGGTTCACCGAGGTCGGACACGGACCCGGCGTCTCGGACCGGGTACGCGAAGCCCTTCAGGGCCTCCCCGCCGCGGCGCTCGTCGACACCCATGGCGGCACCGAGGTCGGCGGCCTTGTCACCTTGCTCGCCGATCGCACCAACGCGGTCTCGGTCGCCCACGGCCTCGTCGGCGACGCGGCGGGAGGGACGAACCACACCACCGCGCCCAGCTCCGCCGCCTTGGCGGAACTGGCCGCACTGGCCGCCGCCGGCGCGATCAGGGTCCCCCTGAGCGAGACGCGACCCATCCGGGAGGTGAAGGCGGCTTACGAGGACCTGCTCGCCGGGCGGGTTCGCGGCAAGTTGGTGCTCGACGCCCGCGCCTGGTGACGCCCGGGCTTGCCGATCCCGATCACGGAACTCGGCAAGCCGGTCCGGGGGCTGGACGGGGCGGGCGACGGGGCGGACCTGCGCGGTGCCGGCGGGGGTCGCGCAGACCCTGGACCTGAGCCGGCCCGTCGCCCTGGTGATCTCCAATGTGCTCGGGCACATCGTCCGACTGGGACGACGCCCTACCCGGCCGCCTCCGTCCCTCTGTCGCACACGGCGTGCCGAAGCGCGCGTCTTCGTCAGGAGAGGGTCTGCGGTTTGCGCGGCGGCGGGACAGCGCGGAGCAGCTCCCACAGGGGGCGTGAGCCGGACGCCCACAGGGCGAGGGTGCGGCGGTCGACGATGTGGAGCCGCTGTTGCTCGGCGAAGGTGACGGCCGGGTTGGTGACGCGGCCGTTCGTCACGATCACCGCGACGTCCGCCCCGTGGACCTGGCGGGCGGTGCCGTTGAGGACCTGGAGGTCCGGCGTGCCGACGGCGGAGCCGGCGAGGCCGGCGGCGCGGTGCTTGCATTGAAGTACCCAGCGGCGCCCGTAAGGATCGGTGGCCGTGACGTCGGCCCCGTTGTCGCCCGCTCCCCCGACCTGGATCGCGTCCGCGCAGCCGTCGCGGACCATCAGATCGCGCACCGCGTACTCGAACTGGCGGTGGTGCAGCCGGTCCAGCTGCTCCACCGGGTAACGCAGCGCCCGCAGTTCCTCCTGCCGCCCGCGGATCCGCGCGGCACGGTAGCGGCACCACAGGACGCCCCCGGCAGCCGCGGCGGCCAGGACCACGAGCACGATCCACGGGTTCGCGGCGACCCAGGCCAGCAGCCTCCCCGCCACCCACAAGGCGACGGCGACGAGCACCACGGCCTGGATGACGCGCTCCTGCTGTCTGCCGCGGGGGCGGGCACGGAAAGCGGTTCGGCGGCGCGGTGCGGGGCGGCGCGACGGACGACGCGCGGAACGGCGGACGGGGTGGCGGCGCGGCGGGCGGCGGCGGGTGGGCATCGAGGGCGCTCCAGTTGTCAGCGGCCGGATTCGGAGATGCTGGAGGCGAGCCGGCCAAGGAGGCTGAGGATCCCCTCGCCCACCGGGGTGGGAGCGATGACCACGCCCAGGGCGAGCACGATGACGGCGGTCAGCCTCTGGTCGTACCGACTGCGGGCCTGCCCGCGGTAGCGCAGCCGGAAGAGGAGGATGACGGCCGGCAGTAGCCCCGGATTAATCGTCAGCATCCCGTCCCAGCCCCCGGTTCAGACCTCGCCCGCCACCGCCCGGCCGGTACGCCGGCGGGCCTCACAGCCCCCTTGTGTATCCCGAATCCCCAGGCCACGCCCTCCAGTTACCGGATCATGACGTGAAGTGACCTGTTGGCCGGATCGGGTCGAGGTGAAGGGCCGGCGGCCGGTTCGGCAGGAAGCCGCTGAGGGGCCCGAACCAGCGGCGCGAGCCCGCCGGGGACCGGCCGACCGGTACCGGACAGCGAAGGGCGACCGTCGGCCGGCGGAGGTCGCGCGGACGGGCCGACCGGCGATGATCACGTGATGACGACACCTCAGCCCACCCGCTCCAGCTCCGATCCCCTGCCGGTCATCGGGTGTGAGTCGTTGGCGTAAAGGGAATTCCCGGTGAGATGGAACCCTGCCCCGAACCGCGACAGTGACCGTGGAGGAGGAACGCGCCTTCTGGGTCCGGGCCGTCGTCGAAGTCTCCGCCACACCGGCATGCGGGTCGAAGAGGCCGTGGAGTTGGCCCACCGCAGCTCGTCGCCCACCGACTGCCGACCACCGGCGAGATCGTCCCCATGCTCCAGGTCGCTCCGTCCAAGCTCGACCAGGAGGGGCTGCCGCTGGTCTCCCCAGAACTCGGCGAGCCCTGACCGCGATCATCCAGCGTGTCCGGCCCGGCCGGCAGGCTACGCCGCTCGTCTCCGCCCATGTCGCCCTCGAACGGATCTGGAGTGCACCGATGCCGTTCCTCTTCCAGCGCCGTTACGGATCGGAAGACCGTGCCATCCCGCGCGAACACGTCTGCATCTGCCTCGATGACGCCCTGGCGGCAAGCGGTTGACGGGCCCCGACAGCGAGCCGTTGCGCCGCACCCCGCTCGACTTCCGGCGAATCTTCGTTTCCGCGGCCCTACGCTCCGGCCTGCCCGCGCACATTGCCGCCCGCATCCGCGGTCACCAGGCGGTCGACACCACGATCGGGTACGCCTCCATCTACCCGGAGGACGTCATCAACCACCATCGGGCCTTCATCGCCCGCAGCAGGTCGTTGCGGTCCGCCGCGAGTACGAAGAGCCCACCGCGCAGGAGTGGCGGGACTTCCTGGCCCACTTCGAGCTGCGGAAGGTTGCGTTGGGCGTCTGCGCACGTGACTTCGACGCCCTGTGCGTCCACGAGTACGCCCGCATCCGCTGCTTCGTCCTGCGATCCGCCCCCGTGCGGACGCCCCGACCGGAGGAGATCCACGTCAACCTGCTCGACCGGCTCCGGGAGGCCGAAGAACAGGAGGCTCGGCGAGGTCGCGGCGATCCAGGCCGGCTTCGCCGCCGTCGAGCAGCAAGCTTGCCGCCATGCATGACCTCGCGGCCCGGCACACGACCGTCCACCTCGGGATGCCGGACCTCCGCCCCAGCGCCGGCTGGTTTACCGAGCACCCTGACGGCCGCTGACGCTGTCCGACGGCGGCCTTCGCGCCTGGCCGCCCAATGGCCTCAGGCGCGAGGTGGCAGGATCTCGGTGATCTCGGTGATCTCGGTGATTTCGGCGATGCCTGCGGCGGGTTGGACCTCGTGCATGGTGATCACGTCGCCGGGCTTCAGATGATTCCACTGCTGGGGCCGCAGGGGAGCCAGGCGGACGCCGGCTGTCTCTGCCGGGCCGAGTTTCGGTGCGGACTCCACCCAAAGCCGCGCGAGCCGCCTGGCTCCCTGGCCTTCGCGCTATGCTCCCGCCCATGTCGAACATGAGCATGTCATTCAGGAAGGCTCTCGGCTCTGTCCCACGGTTCGCGCCGCGCCCAGCCGGGACCGCGGGCTCACGGAGAACCGGACGGTTCTCCGTCGTTTTCCTCCTTCTGCTGAGTCTCTTGGGAACACCGGCCCTGGCGAGCGCCGCACCGCCCCCCGTATCCGCCACCGCCGTCGCTGCCGCCCCTGCCGCTGGTGCCGCTGTGGCGCAGGCGCGAGCCCGCTGGGGCGACCGGCGACTCGACGAGGTCTCCTTTCTCGGCACTCACAATGCCTTCACCAACTACGAGGACTCTCGCTGGAGTTCGGTCGCCCAGTCCGAGTCCATACGCCACCAGCTCGACAACGGGGTGCGCTCCCTGAGCCTGGACACCCACTGGTACGAGCGCAGCAGGTTTCTCTGCGCGATCAGCCTCGGCAGCGACTGCTACCCGAGCGACGTCTACCTCTGCCACGGCGAGTGCAAGACTTTCGCCGGGGTCACCTACGCTCTGCCTCGGCAGTCCTTCCAGAGCAGCATGCAGACCGTGGTGGACTTCCTCGCGGAGAATCCGCAGGAGGTGGTGACGATCTTCCTGGAGGACTACGTCAGCGCCCAGCAGTTGGGGAACTCGCTCGGCCGGGTACGCGGTCTCGACCAACTCCTCTTCCGCCCCGACGCGTGGAACGTGCGCCAGCAGGGGTGGCCAAAGATGACCAACCTCGTCGAGTCCGGGAAGCGCCTGCTGATCTTCAGCGACGAGCCCGACCGTGAGGACCTGGGCGTCATGTACGACAAAGCCTGGACCGTCAGCAACTTCTGGAGCCTCGGCGACCTCGGCAACGACGTCTCCTGCGTCAGCCGGTGGTCCGACGTGCCGCTGGACCGTCAGGAACCGGGATTCCGCCGGCTCTTCACCATGAGCCACCAGCGCAACGTGCCCACCGTCATCAACGCCGCCCTCGACAACGGGACCAAGCTCCGGGACCGCATCAACCAACAGTGCCGCCCGGCGGCAGGCGGACGCGACCCGAACTTCGTCTCGGTCGACTTCCACAAGGTGTCCGACGGCAGCGGCCACTCCCCGGCCTCGATCGTCGCCGAGCTCAACGCGCGGGACTGAGACCCTCCGACAATCCCTCCTCCTTGCGGCGTCGCCGGCCACCTGCCGAGATCGCCGGAGATCCCGCCCGACCGCTTCCGCTCGACGACGCCCCCGCTTCGGATATCCGCCCGAAGCGGGGGAACCGGCGGGCCGCCCGTCCCCGTGGTCGCCGCGGCCCTCGGCGTCGGCTGACCGCCGACGGCTACGACGGTCGCGGCCTTGCATCCGTGCCACCGCGAACCGCATCCCGGACGAGTCGGCACCCGGTCCGGCCAGGTGGGTCAGCACCAGCGACTGGCGCTTCGGAGTCCTGGTTGCCCCGGTACCCGGACCGGGCGCAGCGCCGGTCGTGATCGGCCGCGCACAGCACTGGCCAACGGTCCAGTTCCTCAGCCGAGAGGCGTCCAAGCATCCGGACGCCCTCCCCAAGCTGATCCGCGACCGATATCACCGCTCGCCTGCGAGGTCCATATCGCCCCTGCTCGTCTCAGCCACGCCCTCCGCGCCCCGCGGACGCCGCCACGGGTGCGCGATCGGCCGGGACGCCTCGCGCCACCACGGCTCGGTCGGCAGTGTCGCCGCCGGCTCGAACGGCTCGCCGGGACGAGGCAGCGCCACCGCCTGGCCTGCCTCCTCGGCCTCATACCTCGTCCACTCGCCCGGCTCCGCCCACGCGTGCGGAGCGAGGTTGAACGTCCCCCAGTGGATCGGCAGCAGCACGCCGTGCGGCTTCCCGCCCTGGAGGTCGAGGTGGGCGCGCATGCCCTCGGCCGGTGTCATATGGATGTCCGGCCAGTACTCCGAGTAGGCGCCGATCTGAATCATGGTGGCGTCGAAGGGGCCGTGCTCGGTGCCGATGTCCCGGAAGCCCGGGAAGTAGCCGGTGTCGCCGCTGTGGTAGATCCGGTGCTCCGGGCCCGTCACGGCCCAGGACGCCCACAGGGTGTGCTGCTGGTTACGGAGGCCACGGCCGCAGAAGTGGCGGGCCGGAGTGGCGGTGAGGCTGATCCCGGCGACCCGCGCGGTCTCGTTCCAGTCGAGCTCGTGCATCCGGTCGGGGCTCACGCCCCAGCGCTCCAGGTGGGCGCCGACGCCGAGCGGCACGGCGAAGACGGTGTCCGTGCCGGCCAGGGCGCGGATCGTCGGCATGTCCAGGTGGTCGTAGTGGTCGTGGGAGATCACCACCACGTCGACGGGTCCGAGCGCGGCCAGCGGCAGCGGCACGGGGTGCAGGCGCTTGGGGCCGGCGAAGGGGAACGGGGAACAGCGCTCACCCCAGACCGGGTCGAACAGGACGCGGCGGCCGTCGATCTCGGCGAGGACACTGGAATGCCCCATCCAGGTCAGCCGCAGCCCGGAGGCGGGCGGGGCGGCCAGGTCGGCCAGGGTCGTGCCGTGCACCGGCACGGTGCCCTTCGGTGCCCGGCGGGCGCGCTGCTCCTTGTGGAAGTAGACCTTGGCGAACTCCAGCGTGGACCCGGAGGGCCTGGTGCGGGCGCCTACCGGGTTCTGGAACACCCCGTCCTCGAAGTTCGGCGAGCGGCGGATGCGCTCCATCCGGGCTCCGGCGGGATCGGCGCCGAAAGACTCGGAACGCATCGAACGCAGTTTCGTACGGAGGGAAAGCAGGTGGTCGGCGCCGGTCACAGCATCTCCTGGGGGAGTCGGTGTCGTTTCATTATGGTCGGGCTGTACGACATCGCGAGAAGAGGGCGGTGAACGGGGCATCGATCCCCGGGGCCGCGACGGCGTCCGGCCACGGCTCTGGGGGTGTCGGGGGCCCGGACCGGGCGGCTCAAGGGTGCGCGTCAGCCACGCGGCTGTCCGTAGACGTGTTCGATACGGAGCGTGAGCACGACCCTGCGGTCCCGCACCATGGTCCGCCGGTAGTCGTCCCAGTCGGGGTGCTCGCCCGCGACCTCGCGGTACAGAGCGATCAGCGCGTCCACCGTGGCGTCGTCCGGTTCCGCCGCGGGCGGGGTCAGCTCGGCGGTGCCCTCGGCGACGGTCCAGGCCCAGCGGTCGGCGCTGGTGACGTGGTAACTGGCGCGGGGATCGCGCCGCAGGTTGCGCGTCTTGGCCCGGTCCTCGGTGATCGACACCCGGATCACGTGTTCGTCCGGGTCGTAGGCGTGGGTGACATTGGACAGCTGTGGCCGGCCGTCCTTCTTCAGGGTGACCAGTACTCCACCGTCGTGCTCGCCGATGAGGCGCAGCAGCGCTTCCTGTGCCGGTGCGAAAGACGTCATGCAGGATCCAACGTTCCCGTTCACCGGAGGATTCCGCTCCGCCCGGCACGGGGCCGCCCGCCCTCCCGGCGGCCGGGCTGTGCCGGGCCGGTGGCCGCTCCGCGTTCGCGCCCGGACCGGCCCGCACGGCGGGACAGCCCTTAGGGTGACCGGGTGGCAAGAGTGCGGTTGAACGTGGCGGAGCGGCGTGAGGAACTGCTGCGCGCGGCGGTCGAGCAGATCGAGGTGCGGGGCGTCTCCTCCGTCCGGATCGCCGATGTCGCCTCGGCGCTGGGCGTGAGCAATGCTCTGGTGCTGTACCACTTCTCGACGAAGGAGAAGCTCGTCTCCGCCGCCTTCGCGTACGCCGCCGAGGTGGACCTGGCCCATCTGCGCAAGCTGCTGGCCCGCCGCACCACCGCTCTGCGGCGGCTGCGCGCCGCCGTGCGGTGGTACGCCCCGAGCGGGCGGGCCGAGGGATGGCGGCTGTGGATCGAGGGCTGGGCCGCCTCCCTGCGCGAGCCCGCGCTGCGCGAGGTCGCCGGCGCGCTCGACCGGCGGTGGAAGGCGGAGCTGGCCGAGGTCATCGAGGAGGGAGTCGCCGCGGGCGAGTTCGCCTGCGACGACGCCGTGTCGGCGGCCTGGCGGCTGACCGCCCTGCTGGACGGTCTGGCCGTGCAGATGACGTCGTACGCGGGCCCCCTCCCCCGGGCCACGATGCTGCGCTGGGCCGATGAGGCGCTTGCCCGTGAACTGGGCGTCGACCAGACCGCGTTGACCGCCTGACAGCTTGTCGCAACCGGGACCTCAGGTCTGGCGCAGCGGGCTGTAGGCGGCGCCGTCCAGGCCGAACGTCCAGGCGACCCCGTCCTTCGCTGTGCTCGTCGAGGGCGGCACACGGAGCCAGTACGTCCGGTACGTGCCGTCCGGCTCGGCGGTGGAGTTGACGACCTCGACCATCACCACGTCCTCGTCCCCGTCGAGTGCGATGCGCCAGAGGACGCCCGTCTCGTCGCGGTGGACGGGCTCGGCACCCGACTCCGTGAGGTAGCGGTCGTATCCGTAGTACTCCAGCATCACGCGGCGCAGCTCCGCGTTCTCCTCCTCGCGTATGCGGGCCGGGGTGAGAGAGGCCAGCTCGGCCAGGAACTCGGCGGGGACCGGCATGCCGCGCCAGGCGTGGAGCGCGAACCCGTCCGCCCAGGACAGCGCCGGACCGTCGCCGTGGTCGAGGCGGCCCGCCTCGTCGCGGTGCAGGACGGCCGGCCGCTCGCTGATCACCGCCGCGTGCTCGTACGGCCACCACCAGCCGGCGTTGCGCGCCACCTCGCCCAGGCCCGCCAGCCGGTCTCCGCGCCCGTCGAACGCGGCGAGCCAGGCGGCGTCGTGCTGGCCCAGCACCGCGTCCAGGAGGAGCAGGCGGATCGTGCCCTCGTCCTCGGGCCGCGATGCCAGGTCGGCGACCACGCCCGCCCGTATCCGCTCGGCGAGCGCCGCCGTGGTCTCCCACAGCCGCGCCCCCGTGGCGGACCAGAGCGCGGACCAGCCGGCCGGGCCCAACTCGTAGTGCGTACGGCGGCGTTCCTCGGCCCAGGGGCGTGTGCGGACTTCTTCGCGCACCGATCGTCCGGCGTCGGTGAGCTTCTCCACGATCTCGACGGCCGCGCGGGGCGACCCGGCCCAGAGAATCCGCTCCGGCTCGGCGAGGCCAGCGGCGCGGTAGGCGCGCCGAACTCCTTCCTCGGCGGCCGTACGGTCCGCCGCCCCGGTCGCCGCCGCCACGTCCCGCCAGGAATTCACGTGCTGCATCGGTTGTCCCGTCCCCTGTCGTGCTCGGTTCGTTGTTCTGTTCCCGCGACCGCGGCGTGCCGCTCGCGCCGCGGCTCCTGGTCGGTCCGGGCCGCCGGTCCCCCGACAGGCCGCCCGGATGGCTCAGTCCGCGACGATGCGGATCGCGCCGGGCGCGTACTCCCGCTGGCGGACCACCCGGAACCAGCCCTGCGGGAGCGTGATCACCGCGTGCTCCTCGTGGACGACCCGGCCGCCCTCCGGGAGGTGGAGCAGCATCGGTCCGAACGGGCCCGCCTCGCAGATCAGCCGTCCGGGGCCCTGCACCGCGTGGGCGTGTCCGGTGACCTCGCCGAGCGCGAGCACCAGCCGCCCCCGGCCGTCGCGCAGTTCACCCGGCGCCTCCAGGTGGGGAGCGGGCACGGCCGACTCCTCCAGCGCCATGATCAGTACATCGCCCTGCCGGTACACAGACGTCTCCCCTCGGTCGCGGCACCCGCTGTGCCGGCCACGGGAAAGACGCTAAGGGCAGGGTCTGACAACGGGCGTTCGCGGAGCGTGTCCGGCCGCTGCCGAAGGGCCCGGTCGCGGCGTTGTCAGTGCGGCTTGATACACCTTGCGGACATCAGCCGTCCTCAGGATCAGGAGCTCAGAGCCATGTACGGTGCGCAGCATCTGCACGAGTTCGGGGGCCTTTCGGCCGTCGACTTCCAGCACTCGACCGGCGAGGCGTCCCGGCCGGCCGCCGACGCGGTGGCCTGGCGTCTCGCCGTCGACCCGTACGGCGACGACGCGGACCTCAGCTGGGAGCGGTTGTTCGCCGCGTTCCTCGACTCCGTCGACGCCTCGCGGGTGCGCGCTGTGATCGTCGGTCAGTGGGGTGAGGCGTACGAGGAGGACTCCTCGGTCCCGATCTCCCACATCATCGCCGCCGCCGGCCGGCTGACCTCCCTGGAGGCGATATTCGTCGGGGACCTGGAGGCGGAGGAAGCGGAGATCACCTGGATCAAGCAGTCGGACGTCACCGCGCTGCTGGCCGCCTTTCCGCAGCTGACGGAGCTCGGTGTGCGCGGAGGCACCGACCTGTGCTTCCCGCCGACGAAGCACGAGCGGCTGCGGGCGCTGACGATCCAGGCGGGCGGTCTGCCCGTCCAGGTGGTCCGCGGCGTGCTGGACAGCGAGCTGCCGGCCCTGGAGCGGCTGGACCTCTGGCTCGGGGTGTCGGGCTACGGCGGCGACACCGACGTGGCCGATCTCGCGCCGCTGCTCGCGGGTACGCGCTTCCCCCGTCTCGACCACCTGGGCCTGCGCAACAGCGAGGTGCAG
Source organism: Streptomyces sp. ADI96-02 (assembly GCF_003846185.1). Taxonomy (GTDB): domain Bacteria; phylum Actinomycetota; class Actinomycetes; order Streptomycetales; family Streptomycetaceae; genus Streptomyces. The sequence continues at coordinate 6,169,102 of NZ_ML123034.1, read as the reverse complement.
AACGAGATCGCCGCCGCGGTGGCGTCGGCGCCGGTCGTCGCCCAGCTGCGGACGCTCGACCTGTCCAACGGGACGCTCGGCGACGAAGGCGCGGCGGCCCTGCTCGAAGGGCAGCCGCTGACCCACCTCGACGTGCTCGACCTCCACCACCACTTCCTCACCGAACCCGTGGAGCAGCGGGTCCGCGCGGCCCTGGAGCCGCACGGCGTGCGGGTGGACCTGTCCGAGCGCAACGAGCCGTGGGGCGAGGGCGGTCCCGAGGGGCGCTACACCGCTGTGTCGGAATGAGGCGCTGAGTGACGCCGGGCGAGGACCCCAAGCCCTGCCACCGGCTGCCCGCACACCGCCGCCCGGCGGGCGCGGTGATCCGGGGTCGGCAGTGCGAGCGACGAGAAGAGATCGGAGGGATCGAAGCGCCATGTCGTCGTCGGTGAGAGGCTGTTGTCCCCGTTTCGCGGTCGTGGGCAATCCGGACAACCGCAGGGTCGCCTCCTTCGAGGCGGCCGTGCGGGACGCGGGGCTGCCGCCTGTCCGGCGCGTGCCCTGGCTCCAGGTGCTGTCGGGCACAGCGGTGTTCGAGCCGGGCGAGACCGTGCGGATCGACTCGCCGGGCGAGGATCCCCGGGTGGAGCGGTTGCTGCGCGGCGTCGAGGATCCGACCAGGGTGGAGGGGTCGGCCCGGTGGTACGCCGGTTTCACCGCGGCGGTGGCCGAGGTGGCGCGGGCGGCCGAGGACGCCCGCGCCCGGGTGCTCGGTTCCGCCGAGGACATCGCCGTGCTGTTCGACAAGCGGCTGTGCCACGCCCGCCTGGCGGACGCGGACGTTCCGGTGCCCGCCTCGCCGACCTCCGGCCCGCCGGCGCGCGCCGTGGAGGGCTGGTCGGACGTGCGGGCCCTGATGCGCGAGCACCGGATGCCGCGGGCCTTCGTGAAGCTCGCGCACGGCTCCTCCGCGTCCGGGGTGCTGGCGGTGGAGACGGCGGGCCCGGGCCGGGTGAGGGCGAGCACGTCGGTGGAACGGGACGCGCGCGGGCGGCTGTTCAACTCGCTGCGGGTCCGCCGGTACACGACGGAGCGCGAGGTCGGCGCGATCGTCGACGCGCTCGCCCCGGACGGGCTGCACGTCGAACGCTGGCTGCCTAAGGCGACCCAGCGGGGGCGGGCGGCGGATCTGCGGATCGTGGTGGTCGCCGGCCGTGCGACGCACGCCGTCGTGCGGACGAGCGCGAGCCCCATGACCAATCTGCATCTGGGCGGCGCGCGCGGCGATCTCGACGAGGTGCGGGCCGCCGTCTCGGCGGCGGGCGGCTGCTGGCGCGAGGCGCTGGCCCTGTGCGAGCGGGCCGCCGCCTGCTTCCCCGGCACGCTGTGCGTGGGCGTCGATCTGCTGCCCGCGACCGGCTGGCGGCGCTTCGCCGTCGGCGAGGTCAACGCCTTCGGCGATCTGCTTCCCGGGCTGACAGGTCTGCCCGGCGGCGCGGCCGAGGGCCTGGACACCTATGCGGCGCAGGTCGCCGCCGTAATGGACCGATCGGGGTACCGCCATGCCGTCACCGCTCGCTGATCCCGAACGCCCCGACATGGGCGAGGTCGTGGGCAGCCACGACCTTTTGCTGGTCACGCTGGACACCCTGCGGTACGACGTCGCCGTGGAGCTGGCCGAGGCCGGGCGCATCCCGCACCTGGCCGGCCGTCTGCCCCGGGGCACATGGGAGAAGCGGCACGCGCCGGGCAGCTTCACCTACGCGTCGCACCAGGCGATGTTCGCGGGCTTCCTGCCGACGCCCGCGACGCCCGGCCCGCATCCGCGGCTGTTCGCGGCGAGATTCGCGGGCAGCGAGACGACGGCGGACGGCACCTTCGTCTTCGACACACCGGACCTGGTGTCGGCCCTCGCCGCCGAGGGGTATCGCACGGTGTGCGTGGGCGGCGTGGGGTTCTTCAACCGGCGGGGCCCGCTCGGTTCGGTGCTCCCCGGAATGTTCCAGGAGAGCCACTGGGAGCCGGAGTTCGGCGTCGCCTCGCCGACGTCGTTCGAGGAGCAGGTCGCCCGCGCCGAGGAGGTCGTGGCCGCGCTCCCCCGCGAGCAGCGGCTGTTCCTCTTCGTCAACGTGTCGGCGCTGCACCAGCCGAACTGGTTCCATCTGCCCGGCGCCACCCGCGCGGCCGGCGACTCCCGGGAGACCCACGCGGCGGCCCTGGAGTACGTCGACCGGCACATCGGCCGGCTCTTCGCCGCGGCGAGCAGCCGCCGCCGGTGTTTCGCGATCGTCTGCTCCGACCACGGCACCGCCTACGGCGACGGCGGGTACACCGGTCACCGGCTCGGTCACGAAGCCGTCTGGACCGTGCCGTACGCCCACTTCTTCCTCGAACCGGAGGACCCCCGATGACCATCACGACCGCTCTTCCCGCCGTCCGGCCGTACGAGGGCTATGTGTACGCCTATCCGCACAAGACGGCGTACCGGCCGCTGGCGGACCGGCCCGCGCTGTGCGATCTGTGGGCGGCGGAGCGCAAGGACGCGCTGTCCCTCTATCTCCACATACCGTTCTGCGAGGTGCGCTGCGGGTTCTGCAACCTCTTCACCCGGATCGGCGCGCCGCAGGAGCTGACGACGCGCTATCTCGACGCGCTCGACCGGCAGGCGACGGCGGTACGGGAGGCGCTGGGCGACGGCGGACCGGTGCGGTTCGCGGCGGCGGCGTTCGGCGGCGGCACGCCCACGTTCCTGACGGCCGGTGAGCTGGAGCGGCTCTGCGACATCGCGGAGAAGCGGATGGGCGCCGATCTGCGTTCGGCGCCGTTGTCGGTGGAGACGTCCCCGGCCACCGCCACGGCCGACCGGCTGGCGGTGCTGGCCGACCGGGGCGCCACGCGGATCAGCATCGGTGTGCAGAGCTTCGTGGACGCCGAGGCGCGGGCCGCCGTCCGGCCGCAGCGGCGGGCCGAGGTGGAGGCGGCGCTCGGCCGGATTCGGGACGCCGGAGCCCCGGTGCTGAACGTCGACCTGATCTACGGGATCGACGGGCAGACGGAGCGCAGCTGGCTGGCGTCGCTGGACGCGGCGCTGGCCTGGCGGCCCGAGGAGTTGTACCTCTACCCGCTGTACGTGCGCCCGCTGACCGGTCTGCACCGGCTGGGCCCGGCGGCCGGGCCGGAGGCGGCGGCCCGGGAGGAGGCGCGGTGGGACGAGCAGCGGCTGCGGTTGTACGCGGCGGGCCGGGACCATCTGCTGGAGCGCGGCTACGAGCAGGTGTCGATGCGGATGTTCCGCCGCGCCGACGCCCCGCAGGAGGGGCCCGGCGACTACGCCTGCCAGACCGACGGCATGATCGGGCTGGGCTGCGGGGCCCGTTCGTACACGGCGGGCCTGCACTACTCGTTCGACTACGCGGTGGACATGCGGGAGATCCGGTCCATCATCGACGGCTTCACGGCGACCGAGGACTTCTCCCGCGCCGAGGTCGGACGGTACGTGGACGCGGAGGAGGCCCGCAGGCGCCATCTGCTCCAGTCGCTGCTCCAGGCGGCGGGCCTGGAGACGGCCGCCTACCGGACCCGGTTCGGCACGGACCCCTGCGAGGACTTCGCCGCCGAGCTGGGCCGGTTCGCGGAGCGGGGCTGGCTGGACGCCGGGGCGCCGGACGGTGTGCTGCGGCTGTCGCCGCGGGGCCTGGCCCACTCGGACGCGGTCGGCCCGGCCCTGTTCTCCTCCGGTGTGCGGGCCGCGATGGCCGCGTACGAGAGGAAGTGAGGGCGGCCGTGGACCTCACGATCCTCTACCGGGGGCCGCTCGCCTCGTGCGACTACGACTGCCCCTACTGCCCGTTCGCCAAGAGGCGGGACAGCCGGGCGCAGCTGACGGCGGACCGGGAGGCGCTGGAGCGCTTCACCGCCTGGGCGGCGGCGCAGACCGGCGACCGGCTCTCGGTCCTGTTCACCCCGTGGGGTGAGGGGCTGGTGCGGTCCTGGTACCGGCGGGCGCTGACCGAGCTGTCGCGTCTGCCGCATGTCCGCCGGGTGGCCGTCCAGACGAATCTGAGCGGGCGCACGTCGTGGCTGGCCGACGCCGACCGGGAGCGGATCGCGCTCTGGTGCACGTACCACCCGGGGCAGACCCCGTTCGACCGGTTCCTGGGCAGGTGCCGGGAGCTGTCCGGGCTGGGGATCCGCTTCAGCGTGGGCGTGGTGGGCTTCGAGGCCCATCGGGAGGAGGCGCGGCGGCTGCGGGCGGCACTGCCCGAGGAGGTGTACCTCTGGGTGAACGCCGCCGAGGGGCACACGTACACCGACGAGGAGGCACGGCGGTGGACGGAGCTGGATCCGCTCTTCCCCTACAGCCGCCATCCGCACCGTTCGGCGGGTCTGCCCTGCCGCACGGGTGAGTCGGTGATCTCGGTCGACGGCGACGGCACGGTGCGCCGCTGCCACTTCGTGCGGGCGGAGCTGGGCAATCTGTACGACGGCAGCTACCGCCGGGCGCTCGGCCCGCGGGCCTGTCCGCTGGCCGTGTGCGACTGCCACATCGGTTATGTGCACCTGGAGACGCTGCCGTTGTACGACGTGTTCGCGGGCGGCGTCCTGGAGCGGATACCGGCGGCCCACGGCGACCGCGCGGTGGACGGGCTCCTGGCGGTTCCGAGCCCGTCCCGGCGGACGGTCCCCGGGCTGTCGGCGGATCCCGTCCGGCCCTCCGGGTCCGCCCGGCCCTCCGGGTCCGCCTGAAGCCCGGGTCCGCCTGACGCGCGGGTCCCGTCCGGCACCCCGGGTCCCGCGCCGCCGTCGGCCGGGGTCAGAGGGGCAGCAGGTCCGGGCGCTTGGCTTCGACGTGGTCGCCGGAGGACTCTCCGCGCAGCCGCCGCCCGATCCAGGGCACGAGGTATTCGCGGGCCCACTGGATGTTGTCGCGCCGTGCCTCGAAGGGACGGCGGAGGGCCTGCGGGGGCCAGGGCTGGTCGGGGTCGGCCGGCACGTCGACGCCGAGGACCTGCGCGGCCCGGAGCGCCACGCGGGTGTGCCCCTCGGGCGACAGGTGCAGCCGGTCGCTGTCCCAGGCGCGCCGGTCCTGGACCGACCGCAGCGACCACAGGTCGAGCACCGGGCAGTGGTAGCGGTCGGCGATGGCCCGCAGGTGGACGTTGTACGTGGCGATCTTGCCGCGCATGTGGCGCAGCACGGGCACACCGCGGGTGTCGAAGCCGGTGGTGACCATGACGGTGCCGACCGCGCCCGTCAGGTCGGCGACCGCCCGTTCGAAGCGCTCGGCCAGGTCGTCGGGGTCGGTGCCGGGCCGAATGATGTCGTTGCCGCCGGCGCAGAAGGTGACCAGGTCGGGGGCGAGCTCCTTGGCCCGGGGGATCTGCTCCGCCACGATCTGGTCGAGGAGCCGTCCGCGTACGGCGAGGTTGGCGTAGCGGAAGTTCCCGTGCGGGGAGTCCGCCGGGCTCGTCGCGGCGTCGGGGGCCGGGAGCCGGTCCGCGAGCAGGACCGCGAACCGGTCCGCCCAGCCGACAAAGGTTCCGTCGGGGCCGGGGTCGCCGACTCCTTCGGTGAAACTGTCGCCGATCGCCGCGTACGACCCGATGATGTGCTGCTGCTGGGTTCTCGATGCGTCTGCCACAAGCGCATATCCTGCACCGTTCAATGTGACCTACGCGACCGTAATACGGGGTTGACGGATGGTGAGATAGACCACCCGGTCAGTTTTTGGTAAAGCCGGAATAAGTGGAGGGGCGGTGCGCCGCCGCGCACCGCCCCTCATACCCTCGCTACCGCCGTCGGCTCAGAGGGAGACGCCCTGCTGGCGGAGGTAGGCGACCGGGTCGACGTCCGAGCCGTAGCTCGGTCCGGTGCGGACCTCGAAGTGGAGGTGCGGGCCGGTCGAGTTGCCGGTGGAGCCGGAGAGGCCGATCTGCTGGCCGCCGGTCACGGTCTGGCCGGCGGAGACGCTCAGCGAGGACTGGTGGGCGTACTGGGAGTACATGCCGTCCTCGTGCTTGATGACGACCTCGTTGCCGTACGAGCCGCTCCAGCCGGCCGAGACGACGGTGCCCGGGCCGATGGCGCGGATGGGCGTGCCGGAGGACGCCTGGAAGTCCGAGCCGGTGTGGTAACCGCTGGACCAGCTGGAGCCCGAAGCGCGGTACTGGGTGGTGACGTTGCCGTTGGCGACCGGGGTGGTCCAGCCGGAGCCGGTGGCCTGGGAGGCGCCGGTCTCGGCGGAGTCGTCGGCGGAGACCGTGTCCGCCTGGGCGGCCGGCTTCTCGGCGGCCTGCGGAGCGGCCTTCGCCTTCGGGGCGGCCTTGGGGGCGGGCGCGGAACGCTCCGTCTTCGAGGGCGCGGCGGAGCCGGACGCCTCGGCGCCGAGCGTCAGCTTCAGGCCGGGGCGGATCAGGCTCGGGTTCGAGCCGACGGCGTCGCGGTTGTCCTGGTACAGCTTCTGCCAGCCGCCGTCGATGCGGTGCTCGGCGGCGATCTTGGACAGGTAGTCTCCGGCGACGACGGAGTACGTCTTCGGCGCGGCCTTCGCCGCGGCGGGAGCGGAGTGCGCGGCGGCCACCGCGGCGGCGGGCTTGGCGGCCGGGGCCGCCTTCTCCGCGGCGTGCGCGCCGGTGGCGGCGAACAGCGGCAGGGCGAGTACGGCGCCTCCGGTTCCGGCGGCGAGGACGCCGCGGGAGATCGCGCCGGACTTGGTACGACGGTGCTTACCCTGTGCGGGCATGGGGTTGTTCCTCTCCGGCGCCTGCGAGGTGAGCTGTCGGGTTCGGGCTGGAGATGCCCGGCCGCTGGACGCGACTTCACCCCGAGCCGGTCCGGATCGCTCCGGGCCGGCGGCTTACCTGGGTCCCCCGCTCCTGCCACGCGTGAGTGGGTGGTGGGAATTCCGGGCGGCGGCAGGATTAGGCGGTCCGTCCGGATTGAGGGTGACCGTAAGCGAGTCAGGAGGACAGGAACAAGCCGCCGGTTCCGTACCGTATTCGTCGATTCGATTCCGCTTCGCTTTTCCCGTCACACTCCGTGGATTACGGATCTTGCCTTTCGTGCGAGCGCCGGGAATATCGCCGGACAAGATCGCCACGGTCCGTCACGGATATGATCCCGCTCACCCACTCGATCCCATCTCCCCCATAATTTGGGCATGTTCTTCTAAATGCACCAATACGGACATGGCAGGCACATCTCCCCTGATGGCCTGTCAGTCCGGTCCGCTGACGTCCGGACATGACCGCCCGCAGCCGAGATGATTTTCCGCTGAATCGATGTCGTATCGTCACGGGAGCGCCCTCGACGGCGAGCAGCGCCGACGCCCGAGACCCCAGGAGACACCGTGACGCAGCAGGTGCCGCAGGTTCCGCCGACCGAGGCGGCGCTCACCGGAGTCCGCAACTTCCGCGACGTGGGCGGGCTCCCCACCTCCGACGGGCGGCGCACCGCGTACGGCCGGCTCTACCGCAGCGGCCACCTGGCGCACGCCACCGCCGAGGACGCAGCCCTTCTCGGCGGTCTCGGCCTCCACACGGTCTTCGACTTCCGCAACGAGGCCGACCACCGGCTCGAAGGGCACGACGTCGAGCTGCCCGGCGTCCGCAATGTCAGCATTCCGCTCTCGGATCCTGCCGACGGGGCCGAGTTCTGGCGACTGGTGCGCGACGGGAACATCGAGCAGCTGCGCTCGGTCCTCGCGGACGGCAAGGCGACCGAGCGCATGATCCGCATGTACCGGGCGACGGTCCGCGACCGCACGGCCGAGCACAGCCGCGTACTGCACGCGCTGGCCGAGGACAGCGTGCCCGCGCTGATGCACTGCGCCGCGGGCAAGGACCGCGCGGGCCTGTCGATCGCGGTCGCGCTGCTCGCGGTCGGAGTCGAGCGCGAGGCGATCGAGGCGGACTACCTCAAGTCGAACGACCCGCACCGCCGCTACCGGGTGAAGCGGGCGGACATGTCCGAGGTGGGAATGTCCCCGGAGGTGATCGAGCTCCTGAACCCGCTCTTCGCGGCGGAGGCCGACTACCTCGCGGCGGCGTTCGCGACCATCGAGGAGGTCTGGGGGACCACGGACCGCTACCTCGCCGAGGGTCTGGCGCTGGCCCCGGCGACCCGGGAGCGGTTGCGGGTGCGCCTGCTCGACGAGGGATGAGGGCCCACCCGGACGTCTCGGGGCGTCCGGGCCGCCCGGCTCACTTGCTGCCGGCCACGACGAACAGCAGGTAGAGGAAGGCCGCGATCACGTGCCCTGCCACCAGGTAGGCGAAGAGGCGGATCACCACGCCCCTCGGCATCCGGCGCTCCTGCGGGTCCTCGTTCTTGCGGCGCCGCGGGCTCAGCGGATCGTAGTGCTCGGAATCCGACATGACGGTCCTCTCTGCCGGCCTCGCGGCCGGTGATACGTCGGGTGCGGCGGGCGGGGGCCGGGGGATCCGGTCAGCGCGCGTGGAAGGCGTTGCCGAGGCACAGCTCGGCCGCGGGGCTCTGCAGCAGGGTGTGGACGAAGAGCAGTTCCGCGCCGCCGCGGCCGAGGGCCGCGATCCGGTGCGGGGTGAGGGAGTCGAAGTGGGCGCTGTCTCCGGGCTCCAGGTCGTGCACGGTCTCCCCGAGCGCGATCCGCAACCGCCCCTCCATGACGTACAGCCACTCCTCGCCGGGGTGTACGCGCACCAGGTCGCCCTGGGCCCCGTAGGGCACGCGGACCCGCAGCGCCTGCATGGCGCGGCCGGAACCGCCGGCCCTGCGGTACATCCAGCCGTCGGCCTCCGCGCCCTCGAAGCCGCCGCCGCGGACGATCGCCTCCCGTTCGGGGGGCGCCTCACCGAGGAGCTCGGAGACCGTCGTACCGTAGATACGGGCCAGACCGAGCAGCATCGGCAGCGAGGGCTGCCGGCGGCCCGTCTCCAGCCGGGAGAGGTGGGCCGGGGACAGTCCGGCCCGCTGGGCAGCGGTCTCCAGGGTGAGACCGCGCCCTCGGCGCAGATCGCGCAGGCGGGGAGCGACGCCCGGGAGGTCGTCGGCCACCCCTTCGTCCGGAGTGTTCATGCCTCCATTGGGCCAGCTTCTTTCCTCCGAGGCAAATAACTTGCCTCGGAGGCAAAAGAGGCACTTAGCGGTTGGCGACGGCCTGCTTGACCAGCGTGCGGCCGAAGTCCCACATCAGCCCGCCCCCGCTGTGCGCGTCGTCCATGACCGCCGTGAACGCCGCAACGAAGCGTTCGACCTCCGGCTCGCCGATGACCAGCGGCGGAATCAGCTTGATCACTTCGAGGTGGTCGCCCGAGACCTGGGTGAGGATGCGGTGCTTCTGGAGCAGCGGCACCACGACCATCTGTGCGAAGAGTCCCTTGCGGGCCGCCTGGAGCATGGTCCACCGGCCGCGGAGCTTCAGCGAGGACGGCCGCCCGAACTCGATGCCGATCATGAGCCCGCGTCCGCGCACGTCGTGCAGCAGCTCGTAGCGGTCCACCAGTGCGGCCAGCCGTTCGCGCAGCAGGTCGCCGGTGCGTCGGGCGTTCGCGACGGTCTCCTCGTCCTCCATCACCGCCAGCACCGCGAGCCCGGCGGCCATGGCCTGGGCGTTGGAGCCGAAGCTCGCCGAGTGGACGAGGACGCGGTCCATGGACGAGTACACCCGGCGGAAGATCCAGTCCTTGCCGAGGGTCGCGCCGACGGGGACATAGCCGCCGGACAGCGCCTTGGCCACGCACACCAGGTCGGGCTCGACGCCCTCCTCGTGCTGGTACGCGAAGAAGTCGCCGGTCCGGCCGAGGCCGGTCTGCACCTCGTCGGCGATCAGCAGCGCCTTGTGGCAGTGGAGCAGTTCCTGCGCCTGGCGCAGGTACCCCGGCGGGGCCGCCCGCACGCCCTTCCCCTGGATGGGCTCGACCACCAGGGCGGCCACGTCGCCGCGCTCCAGCTCGCGGCGCAGGGCGTCCAGGTCGCCGAGGGCGACCGGGGTGTCGGGCAGCAGCGGGGCGAAGCCGTCGCGGAAGCCGCTCTCGCCGTTGACGGAGAGGGAGCCGGTGGTCAGTCCGTGGAAGGCGTGGGGGCAGTAGAGGATGCGCGGCTTCCCGGTGGCGTAGCGGGCGAACTTCAGCGCCGTCTCGACCGCCTCCGTGCCGCTGTTGCCGAAGAAGACCCGGTCCAGGTGCGGGGTGTGGCCGAGCAGCTTCTCGGCGAGCAGTCCGGGCAGCGGCTGGCAGTCGAAGCGGGTGAGGTCGGCGAGCTGGGCGTCGAGGACGTCGTGCAGGGCCTTGCGGACGACCGGGTGGTGCCGGCCGAGGCCCATCACGCCGAACCCGGCGAGCATGTCGAGGTAGTCGTTGCCGTCGGCGTCCCAGAAGTACGCGCCCTCGGCGCGCTCGTAGACCCGGTCGAAGCCGATGGTGTGCAGCATCCGGGGCAGTTGGTGGTTGAGGTGGCGCGCGTGCAGTTCGTACCGCTCGGCCCCGCGCTCCGCGAGGAGCCGTGTCAGGTCGAAGCCCTCCGGTCCGCCGTCCGTCATCGCCCGCTCTTCTCCTTCGCGTCTGCCTGGGGCCGCCGCCCGCCCGTCGGCGGGAGCGGCACGGTGCGACGGGGCGGAACCGGCCGCCCGGGAAGGCCCGGTGAGCCGGCTCCGCCCCGGTCACGGCGTCATCGGGTGCCGACGACGGTCTCCCGCGCCGCGCGCAGGGATTCCTTCAGGGAGCCCATGGTGGCGAGCACCGCCGTGGGCTCGTAGCCGCAGTGCGCCATGCAGTTGGCGCAGCGCGGGTCCTTGCCCCGGCCGTACTTGCTCCAGTCGGTCTCCTCCACGAGCTGACGGTACGTCGGGACGTAACCGTCGTTCATCAGGTAGCAGGGGCGCTGCCAGCCGAAGAGCGAGTAGTTCGGGATGGCCCAGGCCGTGCACGGGAAGTCGGCCTTGCCCTCCAGGAAGTCCAGGAAGAGCGGCGAGTGGTTGAGGCGCCAGCGCGACCGGTTGCCGCCCGCGAACGCCTTCTTGAACAGCTCCCGGGTCTGCTCGACGCCCAGGAAGTGCTCCTGGTCGGGCGCCTTCTCGTAGGCGTAGGCGGGCGAGATCATCATCTCGTCGACCTTGAGGTCGTCGTTGAGGTAGTTGAGGACCTCGATGATGGTCTGCGGGGTGTCGGTGTTGAAGAACGTGGAGTTGGTGGTGACGCGGAAGCCCAGCCGCTTGGCCTCCTTCATCGCGGCGACGGCTTCGTCGAAGACGCCTTCCTTGGCGACCGATTCGTCGTGCCGCTCGCGCAGTCCGTCGATGTGCACGGCGAAGGCGAAGTACGGCGACGGGGTGAACTTGTCGAGCTTCTTGCGCATGAGCATGGCGTTGGTGCAGAGGAAGACGTATTTCCTCTTCGCCACCAGCTGCCGCACGATCTCGTCGATCTGCGGGTGCATCAGGGGCTCGCCGCCGGCGATGGACACCATGGGCGCACCGGATTCGAGCACCGCGCCCACGGCCTGGGCGACGGGCATGCGCTGCTTGAGGACGCCCGCCGGGTGCTGGATCTTCCCGCAGCCCTCGCAGGCGAGGTTGCAGGCGAACAACGGCTCCAGCTCGACGATCAGCGGGAACTTCTCACGCTTGCGGAGCTTCTGTTCGGCAAGGTACGTCGCGACCTTGATGGTCTGGCGGAGCGGCATGGCCATCTGGCTCACCTCCTGGGGAGCGATAAAGATCTGTGCCATTCGTAAAATGCCGGAAGGACGGCACGAAGAACGCGGAAGGCTGATATTCCACCGCGGAACGTGCCGATGCGGACGAGCTCATGCTCTGGAGCGTCCACGACCACCCGGACGGCCGCAACCGGACGTGGGCCGTGGCACAGGGCGGTGCGGAGGGTGGCGGCCGACTCCATGTCCACCGCGATGGCCCCGTCCGCCCGCAGCGCGGCGCGTTCGGGGCCGCGGACGACGTGGTCGGAGCCGGTGAGCCGTCCGGTGTGCACCGTGCGCCCGGGAACGGCCCTGGCGAGGGCGTCGACGAGCAGTCCGGTGCCCACGCAGGGCGTGACGCCGTCGGCGTCCCGGGTCTCCTCGGCGACGATCAGGTCCCCCGGGTGCATGCCCGGGGCGAGGCCGGCGCAGAAACCGGCCGCGACGACGGCGGCGCCCAGCACCCCGCCGGAGCCCAGCAGGCGGCCCACGGCCGCCTCGGCGGCGCGGGGTCCCATGCCGGTGCGCAGCACCCGTACCGGCCCCGCGGCGCCCCGGCCGCTGCGCAGCGCGAGCTGCTCGATCCCGAGCGCGCAGGCGACGAGCAGCGGGGTCGTGGGGCCCGGATCATCGCCCATCAGGCCCCCTCGCGAGCATCCGCGCGGTCGGCGAAGGGGTCGCCGTGGACGTAGCGGCCGAGGGCCGTGAGCGGGAAGACCTGCCGGTAGAGGTGGTAGTTGATGGAGAAGTCCCACGGGAAGCCGGTGCCGGTGAAGTACGGCTCGTCCCAGGAGCCGTCGGCCTGCTGGGCGTCGGTCAGCCAGGTGACGCCGCGGGCTGCGGCGCGGGTGTCGCGGCGGCCGGCGGCGAGGAGGGCGAGCAGCGCCCACGCGGTCTGGGAGGCGGTGGACTCGCCGTGGCCGATCCACTTCTCCTCGCGGTACGAGCGCAGGTCCTCGCCCCAGCCGCCGTCGTCGTTCTGGACGGTCTCCAGCCAGATGACGGCCCGGCGGATCGCCGGGTGACCGGCGGGCAGGCCGGCCGCGATCAGGGCGGGCACCACGGACCCGGTCCCGTATACGTAGTTGACGCCCCAGCGCCCGAACCAGGCTCCGCAGGGGGCCTGTTCGGCGAGGAGCCAGTCGATGCCCGCCCGGGTGCGCGGGTGCGCGGAGAGTCCTTCGACGGCCAGCATCTCCACGACGTGGCCGGTGACGTCGGCCGACGGCGGGTCGATGACCTCGCCGAAGTCGCAGAACGGGAGGCGGTTGGGGAAGGGGCTGGTGTTGTCCGCGTCGAAGGCGCCCCAGGCTCCGTTGCGGGACTGCATCCCGAGGTTCCAGCGCACGCCGCGCTCGATGGCGGCTTCCAGCCTGGCCGGGTCGGGGTGGCACACCCGGCGCAGTGCGAGGACGACTTCCGCGGTGTCGTCGATGTCCGGGTAGTTGTCGTTGTGGAACTCGAACGCCCAGCCTCCTGGGGCGAGTTCCGGTTTGCGTACCGACCAGTCGCCGGGCCGGGTGATCTCCTCTGCCAGCATCCAGTCGGCGGCCCTGACCAGGGCCGGGTGGTCGGGTCTGAGTCCGCCGTCGGCCAGCGCGATGGTGGCCAGGCAGGTGTCCCAGACGGGCGACTGGCACGCCTCGATCATGCGGGCGCCGTCCTCGCGACGCACGGCGAACCGGTCGAGCGAGGCGATTCCGGCCCGCATCACCGGGTGGTCGAGGTCGTAGCCCAGCAGGTGGAGCGCGATGACGGAGTAGACGGCGGGCGGCTGGATCCCGCCCCAGCAGCCGTCGTTCTCCTGGCGCTCGATGATCCAGCGGGCCGCCGCGTTCATCGCGACGCGGCGCAGCGGGCGCGGGGCGACCTTGTGGTAGAGGTGCAGGCCCTTGTCCAGGCGCTGGAAGAACCCGTCCCAACTGGCCGCCGGGGCAGGCTTCCTGGGCGGATTGGGGTGGGCGGGGTCGGTGTGCAGCTCGTCCAGGGCGAAGGGCGCGGGGCGCACGGGGCGTTTCGCGGAGACGATGGTCAGCGGAACGATCGTCTGGCGGGCCCAGCAGCCGAAGTCGTAGATGTTGAGCGGCACCCACTTGGGGAGGAACATCAGCTCGGGCGGCAGTTCGGGGAGGTCGTCCCACTTCCACCAGCCGAACAGGGCGAGCCAGATGCGGGTGAAGACGCGGGCCGCCGCGATACCGCCCTGTTCCCTGATCCAGCCGGAGGCGCGCGCCATGTGCGGGGCGTCGGGGCGGTCCCCGGCCAGCCGCAGGGCGACGTAGGCCTCGATGGTGGCGGAGAGGTCGGCGGGTCCGCCGTAGAAGGTGTTCCAGGTGCCGTCGCCGAGCTGTTCGCCGCGGATGAAGCGGGCGGCGGCCTCGGTGGTCCCGGGGTCCTGGATGCCGAGGAACTGGCGGAGCAGCAGGTCCTCGGCGTCCATGGTGACGTTGGTGGCCAGGTCGCCCTTCCACCAGCCCTGCTCGTCCTGCCTGCCGAGGAGGTGCTCCACCGAGCGTTCCGCGGCCCGTCGCGCGGCGGCGAGTACGTCGTCCGCGGCGGTGGTCGTGTCGGTCGGATGTCCTGCCGGGGCTGCGTGAAGGTTCGCGGCCCCGGTGGATCCGTCGGTCGTCGCTGTCATGGCTTCCCCTTCGTGCAGTCGGTTCTCTGCTGTGCTGGGGTCTCCGTCGGCCGGCGCCCGAAACGGACGCCGGCCGGCGACTGCGAGTCATATGCGAATGGTGATCATCTCTTTCGTACGACGACGAAGTCCGCGAGCGCCGTGAGCTGCGCCCGCACGTGGTGCGGCATGTCGACACCGTGCAGCGCCTCGATGGCGACCGCGTGCTGACGACGGGCTTCCTGGGCGGTCCACTCGCGACCGCCCGCCTCCTCGATGAGCGCCGCGCGGGCGGCGAACTCCTCCTCGGAGAAGCTGTCGAAGTCGCTGCTCTTGGCGTCGGCGGCAAGCAGTTCGCCGAGCCGTTCGGAGGCGTCGCCGCCCGCGGCGAGCGCCGCGACGACGGGCAGGGACTTCTTGCGCTGGCGCAGGTCGCTCCAGGTCTGCTTGCCGGTGGACTCGGGGTCGCCCCAGATGCCGAGCAGGTCGTCGACGGCCTGGAAGGCGAGCCCGAGGTGGTGTCCGTAGGACTCCAGGACGTCCGCGGTGCGGTCGTCCGCGCCGCCGAGCACCGCGCCGATGGAGACGGCGCAGGCCAGCAGCGCGCCGGTCTTGTTGCCCTCCATCTCCAGGCACTCCTCGACGGTGACCCGCTCGCGGTGCTCGTAGGAGATGTCCTGGGCCTGCCCGTCGATGAGCTTGCGGGTGGCGGTGGTCAGCCGGCGGGCCGCGCGGCCCGCCTCGACGGTGCCGAGCTCCAGCAGGATCTCGTTGGCCAGCGCGAACAGCGCGTCGCCGACGAGGATCGCCTGGGCGGGGCCGTGCACCTTCCAGACGGTGTCGCGGTGGCGGCGCTGCTCGTCGCCGTCCATCAGGTCGTCGTGCAGCAGCGAGAAGTTGTGCACGAGTTCGACGGCCACCGCTCCGGGGACGCCGGCCTCCGCCGGGGCGCCCGCCGCCTCGGCGGACAGCAGGGCCAGGGCGGGGCGCACGGCCTTGCCGCCGTCGCCGTCCGCGGGACGCCCGTCGGCGTCGATCCAGCCGAAGTGGTAGGCGGCGACGGTGTCCATGGGCGGCGCGAGCCGGTCCACGGCAGCCCGCAGCACCGGCGCTGACAGGGCTCGTCCGCGCTCCAGAAGCGCGGTGACGTCCGTGGTGTCCGCCACGGTGTCGAAAGCCGGATTCGCCGGGGTCACTGACTCTCCTCTTGTTCCGGTGGTACTGCTCATGCCGCCTCCTGCAGCGGATGTCCATGGGGCCGGCCGAGGTCCTTCAGAGCCGCGTCGGCGGCGCTGAGACCACTGCGCACCGCGCCCTCCATCGTCGCGGGCCAGCCGGTGGCGGTCCAGGCGCCCGCCAGCTGGAGGCCGGGCATCCGGGTGCGGGGGCCGGGGCGCAGCCGCCCGACGCCCGGGGCGGGTGCGAAGGTCGCGGTGCGCTCCCGGGTGACGAAGAAGTCGCGCACGCCCGCGCCGCGGGCGGCGGGCAGCAGCCTCTCCAGCTCGGGCAGGTAGCGCGTGCGCAGTTCGGCCACGGGGAGGTCGATCTCGTCCCTCGCGGCGGACTGGGAGACCGCCAGATACTGCCCCGGGCCGGTGAGCCCGGAGGACTCGGTGCGGTCGAAGACCCACTGGACGGGCGAGCCGATGGCGGCGAAGAAGGGGCGGCGCAGCACCTTGCGGTCGTAGATCACGTGCACGTTCAGGATGGGCGCGGTGTCGATGTCGAGGAGCAGGTCCGGTTCGTCGAGCGCGCCGTCGGGCAGCAGGTCGTGCGTCTCGGTCTGCGGGACGGCGAGCACCACGGTGTCGGCGGGGATCCGCTCCCCCGCCGTCTCGACGCTCCAGCGCCCGTCGGCCGTACGGGTCACGGATCCGGCCTTGGCGCGGAGCTCGGTCCGTACGCCGGCGGTGTCCAGGGCCTTGCGGGCGAGGGTGTCGTGCAGTTCGCCGAGCGGCACGGAGGCCCACCCGATGTCGGCGGCGCCGGGCTCGGAGAGCAGGCCGGTCTTGAAGACCTTGGCGGCCAGGGCCAGGGAGGCGTCGGCGGCCGTGGCGTTCAGCGTGGCGACGCCGACGAGGTCCCACAGGGCCTCGACGGCGCGTCGCGACTGGCCGTGCCGGCGCAGCCAGGTGGCGAAGTCGATGCGGTCGAGCTCCGGGTCCGCCAGGTCGAGGCGGCCGAGCGCGAGCGCGGCGCGGCCGACGCCCGCCTTCTCGGCGAGGGAGAGGTGCGGATAGGCCGCGAGCCCGCCGGCGAGGTGCAGCGGCACGGGCAGTCCGGTGCGCCGCAGGCGTCCCAGGCGCGGTCCGGCGGGGCGGCCGACGTCCAGTACGGGGACGTCCAGGCGGTCCTGGAGGGGAGCGAGGTGGGCCCCGTCGACGCGGTCGAGGAACCAGCGGTAGCCGGTGCAGCAGCGCAGGTAGACGTGCTGGCCGTTGTCCACGGTCAGGTCGCCGCGCTGGAAGGAGAAGGCGAGGCCGCCCAGGCGGGGCCGGCCTTCGAGCAGGGTGACGTCGAGCCCCGCGTCGGCGAGGCGGAGGGCCGCCGTGACGCCGGCGAGGCCCCCGCCGACGACGACCGCGCCGGGGCGCGGTGTCTCGTCGCTCATGCCTGCCCCTCTCGCCGGGTCGCCACCGTGAGGACCGCCGCGGTCGCGGATGTCATGAAGATCGTCGCAGTCGCCGACGTGTCGGGCCACCGGAGGGTCGCGGCCGGGCCGCGGCGGTCTCGGCGCATCAGCCCCGCCCCCGGGCGGTGAGCCGCGAGACGTGGCGCGCGTCGAGGCCCGACAGGCCGCGCACCGCGACGTACGCCTTCTCGTGGCCGGGCAGCGAGACCCGGCCGCGCAGCACGGCCTCGGGGTCGCGCTCGATGCGGTCCAGCAGGCGGCGGTAGATGCCCGCCATGGCGGCGACGCACGCGCCGCTGCGGCGGTCGAGCATGGGCAGCAGCCGGTATCCCTCGGCGAACAGCGCGCGGGCCCGGCGCACCTCGAAGTGGACGAGTCCGGCGAAGTCGGAGCCGGGCGGCGGGGTGGCCCGGTGGAACCCGGCGGAGCAGCCGAACTTCGCCAGGTCGTCGGCGGGCAGGTAGGTGCGCCCGTTCGCGGCGTCCTCGCGGACGTCGCGCAGGATGTTGGTGAGCTGGAGGGCGAGGCCGAGGGTGTCGGCGTACTCCGCCGCCCGTTCGGCGCCGGGCGCGCCCGCTTCCGTGCCGAAGACGCCGAGGCTGAGGCGGCCGATCGCGCCCGCGACGCACCGGCAGTAGACCTTCAGGTCCTCCCAGGTCTCGTACGTCGCGCCGCGCACGTCCATGAGGACGCCGTCGATCAGCTCGTCGAGTCCACCGAGCGGCAGCGGGAAGCGCCGGGCGGCGTCGGTGAGGGCGACGGCCACCGGGTCGGTGTCGTCCTCGTCGACCGCGCCGGCCCGCACCCGGTCGAGCAGTCGGCGGGTGCTCTCCAACCGCGTCCGCTTGGTCTCCGGGTCCAGCTCGCCGTCGCCGATGTCGTCGACCCGGCGGGAGAAGGCGTACAGCGCCGACATGGCCTGCCGCTTCTCGTTCGGCAGCAGTCTGATGCCGTAGGCGAAGTTCCGGGCCTGCTGTCCGGTGACGGCCTCGCAGTAGCTGTATGCGGCCTGCACCGGCGGCGACATGTGCGTCGTTGGTCCCTCCACGGTCCGGCTCACCCCTCTCCACGCGCTCTTCGCAAGACGACTCCCACTTCGCGCAGCAGGCTGGGCTTGGTGGGCTTGGGCGGTCCGGGCAGTACGTCGAACCCGGCGGCCGAGATCGCCGTGAGCGCGGAACGCCCGCCGGCGACGAATCCCGCGAGGAGCAGCTTGAGCCTGCCGTTGACGCTACCCACCAAGGGGGCGCCTTCATTCAGCAGCTCGTGCGCGCGTTCGGCCTCGTACGCGGTCAGGGCGCGGACGGAGGCGCCGGCGGACGGTGCGGCCAGGTCGGATTCGGTGACACGGAAGCGGTCCATGTCCTCGGCGGGCAGGTAGATCCGGTCGCGCCCCAGGTCCTCGGCCACGTCCTGGAGGTGCTCGACGATCTGGAGCGCGGTGCAGACCGCGTCGGATCGGCGCACGCGTTCCGGGCTGGTGGTGCCGGTGAGGGCCAGGACCAGGCGGCCGACCGGGTTGGCGGAGAGCTCGCAGTAGGCGGCGAGCTCCGCGTAGGTCGCGTAGCGGCGGACCTTCTGGTCCTGCCGGTTGGCCTCGATCAGCCCGAGGAAGGGCTCGGGCGTGAGCGCGCGCCGCCGCACGGTGGGGCGCAGGGCGCGCAGCAGCGGGTGGTGCGGCTCCCCGGTGGCGGCGAAGACCCGGTGCAGATCGGTCTCGAAGGCGTCGAGCATGGCGAGGCGGTCCTCGCTCTGCTCAGGCTCCAGGCCGAGGTGGCGGGCGTCGGCGCCGCCGGGGGCGAGGTCGCCGTCGCCGATGTCGTCGACCAGCCGGGCGTATCCGTAGACCGCCATGAGGTCCCCGCGCCAGGCGCGGGGCAGGAAGAAGGGGGCCACGGGGAAGTTCTCGTCCGCGGCCTTGTCGAGCGTGGCGTCACCGGTGCGCGCCTGCCGGCTGGAGGTCACTGCGGACCGCCCGGCGCGGGGACGGCGAAACCACGTCGGAGCTGGAGATCTTCCGTCATTGCCGTCACATCTCCCGTTCTACACTGCTGACCCAAAACATCCCTTTTCGGACACGCCGCTCGTTCTTCCGAGTGCACTGCGGCACAGCGGGCGAAGCGCCGGGGGCGTATCGCCCCACTTGCCATGAATCAGCACCGCTACAGCCTACGTTGTACGGCCGACCGGACCTCGCCGGGGTGGAGCACCCCCGGCGGCCGGCACCGCCTCTTCGGCCAACTCTCCCCGTGGGTAGGTGCGTTGACGTCATCCGCCGGGAGGAGATCGCCTCCCGGCCCGTACCGCGCAGGGCTCTCCCCCGCACCGCTCCAGGGCCTCGCACACCGCTGTGGCCTCCGCCGGAGGATCCGGCGAAGGCCACGGGATGCGGTGCGGGCTACTTCCCCGTCTCGCGCTCGTACGCCTTGAGCACCTCGTCGGTGGGGCCGTCCATCAGGAGCTCGCCCTTCTCCAGCCACAGCGCCCGGTCGCAGGTGTCGCGGATGGACTTGTTGTTGTGGCTGACCAGGAAGACCGTGCCCGCCTCCTTGCGGAGCTCGCGGATCCGCTGCTCGGAGCGGACCCGGAACTTGCGGTCGCCGGTGGCCAGCGCCTCGTCGATCATGAGGACGTCGTGGTTCTTGGCGGCGGCGATGGAGAACCGCAGCCGCGCCGCCATGCCGGAGGAGTACGTCCGCATCGGCAGCGTGATGAAGTCGCCCTTCTCGTTGATCCCGGAGAAGTCGACGATCTCGCGGTAGCGCTCGCGGATCTCGTCCCGGCTCATGCCCATGGCGAGACCGCCGAGCACCACGTTGCGCTCACCGGTCAGGTCGCTCATCAGCGCCGCGTTCACGCCGAGCAGGGAGGGCTGGCCGTCCGTGTAGACGTGGCCCGACTCCGTGGGCAGCAGGCCGGCGATGGCCCGCAGCAGCGTCGACTTGCCCGAGCCGTTGGTGCCGATGAGCCCGATGGCCTCGCCGCGGTAGGCGGTGAAGGAGACGCCGCGCACGGCGTGCACCGTCCTGACGCCGCGCGACTCGCCCTTGCCGCGTCTCACGATGCGGCTCAGCGCGGCGGTGGCGCTGCCGCGACCGCCGCCCGTGCCGTTGACCCGGTAGACGATGTGGACATCGTCCGCGATGACCGTGGGAATCCGTCCCTGCGTGTTGTCCTCAGCCACGGCCGTACCGCTCCTCCGCCTTCCAGAAGTACACGAATCCCACGACCCCCAGCAGCACGGCCCACAGCGCGCCGACGGCCCAGACGTGGGCCGGCAGGTTCTCCGAGCCGTACCCGTCGATCATGGCGAAGCGGACCAGGTCCATGTAGATGGCCGCCGGGTTGTACTGGAGCACGTCGGCGATCCACGCCGGCTTGTCCCGCAGCATCACCGGGATGGAGAACATGACGCCCGAGGCGTACATCCAGGTCCGCATGACGAACGGCATCAGCTGGGCCAGGTCCGGGGTCTTGCTGCCGAGCCGGGCCATGATGAGCGCCAGGCCGGTGTTGAAGAAGAACTGGAGGACCAGCGCGGGGATCACCAGCAGCCACGACAGCGAGGGGTAGCTGCCGAAGATGACGGCGACCGCGACCAGCACGATCATCGAGAAGAGCAGCTGCTGGAGCTGCTGGAGCGAGAAGGAGATGGGGAGCGATGCCCGGGGGAAGTGGAGGGCCCGCACCAGTCCGAGGTTGCCGGAGATCGACCGGACGCCCGCCATGACGGAGCTCTGGGTGAAGGTGAAGACGAAGACTCCGGTGACCAGGAACGGCACGAAGACGTCGTTGGGAATCCCCTCCCTGGTCCCCAGGATCAGGCCGAAGATCAGGTAGTAGACCAGGGCGTTCAGCAGGGGCGTGACCACCTGCCACAACTGGCCCAGCTTGGCCTGGCTGTACTGCGCGGTCAGCTTCGCCCGCGAGAAGGCCAGGATGAAGTGGCGCCGGCCCCAGAGCTGTCGCATGTACGCGAGCAGCCCTGGCCGGGCGCCGCTCACGGTCAGGCCGTACTTGGCGGCCGTCTGGGCCGCGCTCAGCCCCTCGTCGGCGGACGACAGGGTGCCGAGGGCTACCCCACCGTCGTGGGTCGTGTCACTCACAAGTTGAAACTCTCGTCTTCACGCGCGGCCAGTCGGGGGCGCGGCTCAGGCGGACAGGTCCCGGAAAGAAAATACGCCTCATGCTCTCAGAGGTAAGCGTCTCAGATGACCGGAGGTCGGCCCAGCCTCGTCAGCCGCCACACCGTACGCCACTTCATGGGGCGGCGCGGCCCGCAGGGCGCGGACCAGCCTTCCCTGAAGCCGCCGAACCACGCCCTGAGCGCGGGAGGCGACGGGCGGCGCAGCAGGGTCAGCAGCAGCCAGCTGCCGACGTAGAGGGGGACCAGCGCGGCGGGCAGGTTCCGGCGGGCGAGCCAGACCCGGTTGCGGGCCACCATGCGGTGGTAGACGGCGTGCCGGGACGGCGCGGTGGTGGGATGGTGCAGCACCATGTCCGCGCGGTAGTCGATCATCCAGCCCGCGTCCAGCGCCCGCCAGGCCAGGTCCGTCTCCTCGTGCGCGTAGAAGAACGCGTCCGGCAGCCCGCCGACCTCGGCGAGGACCCGGGTGCGTACGGCGTTGGCGCCGCCGAGGAAAGTCGTCACGCGCGATGAGCGCATCGGGTCGGCCGCGCGCAGCCTCGGCACGTGCCGGCGCTGGGTGGTGCCGGTGTCCGGGTCGGCGATCCGGAAGGTGATGATCCCGAGCCGCGGGTCCGCCTCGAAGGCCCGCCGGCACAGCTCGGCGGTGTCCCGGTTCGGCAGGAGCCCGTCGTCGTCCAGGAAGAGCAGGCCGTCCACGTCGGCCCCGGACGGGCCGAACGCCTCGATACCGACGTTGCGTCCGCCGGGGATGCCCAGGTTCTCGGGCAGTTCGACCGTGCGCACTCCGGCCGGGACGTCCGGGACCGGGGCGCCGTTGCCGACGACGACCACCTCGATCCGGTCGCCGTCCTGCGCGGCGACCGAATCGAGGAGGGCCCGGAGCTCGTCGGGGCGGTTGCCCATGGTGATGATCACCGCGCCGAGCTTCAGGGGAGGACTCACTTCAGCCTGCTGGACGCCAGGACCGACACCAGGTGGAGCAGCGTCTGGAGCAGGGCGATGCCGGCCATGACGGCCGTGGTGAGGCGGGTGTAGAAGAGGTCGCCGCCGATCGTGTCCAGGACGGCGGCCAGAAGGATGACGAAGGACGCCTCGATGCCCAGGATCAGCCGGTGGAACTTCAGCGCGCCTGCCGCACGGCGGGCCAGGGCCATGCCCGAGGAGCGCGGCTCGGACGCCGACTCCTGCACGGGCGGCATGCCGCCCTGGTGGCGGGCCACGCCGACCAGGTCCGTCTCGGCCTTGATCAGGATCGCGCCGAGGGCGGCGAGCGTGCCCAGGAAGGCCCACAGCCAGTCGATCCGGCCCTGGCCCCACAGGTCGGCGGCGCGCAGGCCGAGGCCGACGAGCACCGCCGCGTCGCACAGGTAGGCGGCGACCCGGTCCAGGTAGACGCCGCTGAGCGAGTACTGCTTCTTCCAGCGGGCGATCTCGCCGTCGACGCAGTCGAACAGCAGGTAGAGCTGGACCATCAGCACGCCGAGCAGCGCGCCGCCGATGCCCGGCACCAGCAGGGCCGGAGCCGCCAGCACCCCGGCCACGGTCATCACGTAGGTCAGCTGGTTGGGCGTGACGCGCGTGTCGACCAGGTAGCGGTCCACGCGCAGCGAGACCTCCCGCATGTACAGGCGCCCGGCCCAGTGCTCGCCGCTGCGCCGGTCCTTCACGCCCGGCGGGTGGACGACCGGCCGGAGTTCAGCTACTGATGGTCTTGGCATAGTCGGCGTACGCGTCCCTGATCTGGTCGGTGGACAGGTTGAGGTGCTCCAGGATCGTGAAACGTCCCGGACGCGTCTGCGGCGCGTAGTCGACGGCCCGGACGAACTCGTCGACGCTGAAGCCGATCTCCTCCGGCACGACCGGCAGACCGTGGCGGCGCAGTATCGACGCCATCAGGAGGGACTCCTGACGGGCGCCGCGCAGATGCATGGCGAAGCAGGCTCCGAGGCCGACCTGTTCGCCGTGGCTGGCCGCGCGCTGCGGGTAGAGCAGGTCGAAGGCGTGGTTGATCTCGTGGCAGGCGCCCGACGCGGGTCGCGAGTCGCCCGCGACCGACATGGAGATGCCGGTCAGCACCAGGCCCTCGGCCAGCACCTTGAGGAAGGCGTCGTCGCCGACCCCGCCGGGGTGGCGCAGCACGGCCTCGCCGGCCTGCCGGGCCATGGCGGCGGCCAGTCCGTCGATCTCCTCGCCGTTGACCTCGTGCGCCAGCTCCCAGTCCGCGACGCAGGAGATGTTCGAGATGGCGTCGCCGATGCCGGAGCGGACGTAGCGGGCCGGCGCCTCGCGGATGACGTCGAGGTCGATGACCACGGCGATCGGGGTGGGCACGCCGTACGAGCCGCGCCCGTTGTCGTTGTCCAGCGTGGCGACCGGCGAGCACAGGCCGTCGTGCGAGAGGTTCGTGGCGACGGCGACCAGCGGCAGGCCGACCCGCGCCGCGGCGTACTTCGCCACGTCGATGATCTTTCCGCCGCCGAGTCCGACCACGGCGTCGTAGCGGTTGCCCTTGATGCCGTCGGCCAGTTTCACCGCGGAGTCGATCGTGCCGTCGGAGACGGAGTACCAGTCGGCTCCGGGCAGGACCGGTGCGAGCCTCTCGCGCAGGGCGCGCCCCGAGCCGTCGCTGATCGCGATGGCGAGCTTGCCCGACGAGGAGATCCGCTGGTCGGCCAGGAGACCCGCCAGATCGTCCATGGCGCCGCGCCGGATGTCGACGACGACGGGGGACGGAATGAGCCGGGTCAGTACTGGCACGCGATGACCCGGCCCTTCGCGAGGTCGTCGTGGTTGTCGATCTCGACCCAGGTCACGGTGCCGATGGGGGCGACGTCGACGGTGAAGCCGCGGTTGACGAGCTCCTGGTAGCCGTCCTCGTAGTAGAGGTCGGGGTCGCGCTCGAACGTGGTCCTCAGCGCGTCGGCGAGCTCCTCGGCGGCCTCGGCCTCGATGAGGGTCACGCCGATGTACTCACCGGTCGCGGTCGACGGGTCCATCAGCTTGGTGATGCGCTGGACGCCCTTGCCCTCCGCGGTGATGACCTTCATCTCCTCGTCGGCCAGGGACTTCTCGGTGTCCAGGGCGAGGATGATCTTCTGGCCCTTGCCGCGGGCGTCCAGGAGGGTCTTCTCGACGGAGACGGGGTGCACGGTGTCGCCGTTGGCGAGGATCACGCCGCGCTTGAGCACCTCGCGGGCGCACCACAGGGAGTAGGCGTTGTTCCACTCCTCGGCCTTGTCGTTGTCGATGAGCGTCAGCGAGAGGCCGTACGTCGCCTCCAGTTCGGCCTTGCGGGCGTAGACGGCCTCCTTGCGGTAGCCGACGACGATCGCCACCTCGGTGAGGCCGACCTCGGCGAAGTTGGCCAGCGTGAGGTCGAGGACCGTCCGGTCGCCGTCGACAGGGACGAGCGCCTTGGGCAGCGTGTCCGTGTAGGGGCGCAGACGTCGTCCTGCACCGGCTGCCAGTACGAGGCCGATCATGCGAGTTCTCCTTCGTCGTGTACGGCGGGGGCCGAGGAGGACACCCAGAAGCGGATGGACTCCACGAGCGCCACCAGAGCCACGGCCACCGCGAGGACGGTGAGCGCCGTGGTGAAACCTGAGGCGTGGGTGAGGACGGCGGCGAGGACGACCACCAGCGCGGTCCGGCCCTCGTGTCCGCCGAGGACGCGCACCAGCCACCGGGGCGGCGCGCCGGTGCCGCCGCGGATGCGGTAGACCGTGTCGTAGTGATGGTAGGCGACGGCCGAGACGAGCCCGAAGGCCGCCGGAACGGCGTGCGGCACGTCGCTGCGGGCGGCCAGCACGAGGATCGTTCCGTACTCGGCGGCCCGGAAGAACGGCGGCACCAGCCAGTCGAGCGGGCCCTTGAGCGGACGGGCCACGGCCAGGCCGGAGAGCAGGACGTACAGGGCGGCGGCGACGACGGTGAGGGCACTGCCGTACGGGAGGAACAGGGCGGAGCCGGCCATCACGAGCGCTGCGAGCAGGGCGACGGCCGGGGCCGTGAACGCGCCGCGGAGCCCCGGGGCGACGGCGGCGACGGCCTGGGCTAGGGGGCCGGAGTCGGCGAGGTCGGCCAGGGCCCGGGCCGCGCGGTCGGTGCGCCGGGCCCGGCGGGTCAGCGAACGCAGCAGCCGGCCCGCCGTGGTGTAGCAGGCGGCCAGGGCGCAGCCCACGAGCAGGGCGTAGAAGACGACGCGCGGGGTGGTGAGCGCGGTGAGGACCGCGATCATGGCCCAGCGCTCGCCGATCGGCAGCACGATCATGCGGCGCAGCCAGACCGTCCAGCCGACGCTGTCGAGCCGGTCGGAGAGGGCCGCGGTGGGGCTGGTGTTGGCGACCGCGTCGTGGTTCGCCTCGTTGAAGGAGAAGTCGACGACGTGGCGGCACGCCTGGAGCACCATCGCGCCGAGCGCGAGGACCCAGACGTCGTCGCCGCCGCGGGCCGCGCCGAGGGCGAGCCCGGCGTAGTACGCGTACTCCTTGGCCCGGTCGAAGGTGGCGTCCAGCCAGGCGCCCATCGTGGAGTACTGGAGGGAGTAGCGGGCGAGCTGGCCGTCGGTGCAGTCCAGGACGAAGGAGACCAGCAGCAGGATGCCGGCGGCGACGTAACCGGCGCGGGTCCCGGTGGCCGCGCTGCCGGCCGCGACGAGGGCGGTGATCAGCGAGGCGGTGGTGACCTGGTTCGGGGTGAGGCCGCGGCGGGCGCACCAGCGGGCGATGTGGCGGGAGTAGGGGCTGACGCAGAACGTGGTGAAGAAGCCGTCGTGGGCCTTGACCGCGCCGCGCAGCCGTACCGCCTCGCCGTCCACCGAGGCGAGGCCGGCCGCCGCGGCGGCGCGCTGGTCGTCGTCGGTGGGCACGGCGGCGGTGAGCGAGCCGAGTTCGGGGCGCCGTACGTCGACGCCCTCGGCCTCCAGTGCCGCCGCGACGCGGCCCGGGACGGTGCCGTCGGCGGGTGCCGGGGCGGTGCGGTCGGCGGGCGTCGGGTCGGCGTCGGGCTCGACGGCGGGTGCGCCGGCGCCCACCGCGGCCCCGGTGCGTCGCAGGGCGCGCGTCAGCGCGGCGCGAGCCTCGGGCTGGGCGGTGAGCGCGCCGGGGACGGCGGCGGCCGGGAAGCGGGGGTCGGTCAGACCGAGCCGCAGCGCGTGGACGTGGCCGACGAAGCGCGGGTCGACGAGTGCGACGCGGCTGTTCGCGGGGACGGCGGCGAGGAGCGCCGCGGCGTCACCGGGGTCGGCGGCGGTCTGCACCTCGAAGCCCAGCGAGCGCAGATCGTCGGCGAGTGACGATCCGGGGACCGGCAGACCGGTGAGGATGGCGGTCGACAGTCGAACTCACTCCTTGGCACTGACGGTGGACGACGCACGGCGGCGCGGCCCGAGGACGGGCCGGCGGCATGTCGGCTGAGGCTATCGGATGAACAGAAGCCCGAGTTCACCGCCTGTTTGTGCGCCGTTCGGGCGTATCCGCCCGGGCCGGCCCGCTGCGCGATCATCATCGTCGATCGACCGCCCGGGCCACAAACCGCGACGGCGGGGCCGCCCGGGGCTGCCCTTAGGGTGGCAGCCATGACATGGCTGATCACAGGCGGAGCGGGATACATCGGGGCACATGTGGCGAGGGCCATGGTGGCGGCGGGCGAAGAGGTCGTGGTGCTCGACGACCGCTCGACGGGCGTCGCCGCGAGGCTGCCGGAGTCCGTCACGCTCGTGGAGGGCTCCGCCTCGGACCGGGCGCTGCTGGACCGGGTGCTCACCGGGCACGGGGTGAGCGGCGTCATCCATCTCGCGGCGAAGAAGCAGGTCGGCGAATCGGTCGAGAAGCCGCTGCTGTACTACCGGGAGAACGTCGCCGGGCTCGCCGTCCTGCTGGAGGCGGTCGTCGCGGCCGGTGTGCGCGACTTCCTCTTCTCGTCCTCGGCGGCGGTGTACGGCGTGCCGGACGTGGACGTGATCACCGAGGAGACGCCCTGCCTGCCGATCAACCCGTACGGGGAGACGAAGCTCGCGGGCGAGTGGCTGGTGCGGGCGGCCGGCAAGGCGCACGGTCTGTCGACCGCCTGCCTGCGGTACTTCAACGTGGCGGGGGCGGCGGCTCCGGAGCTGTCCGACACCGGCGTCTTCAACATCGTCCCGATGGTCTTCGACCGGCTGACCCGGGGCGAGGCCCCGCGGATCTTCGGCGACGACTATCCGACGCCGGACGGCACCTGCGTCCGCGACTACATCCACGTCACCGACCTGGCCGAGGCGCACCTGGCCGTCGCCCGGGGGCTGCGCGAGCGCGCGGGCGGGGACCTGACGGTGAACGTCGGCCGGGGCGAGGGCGTCTCGGTGCGCGAGCTGACCGCGGTCATCGGCGAGGTGACCGGCCACCGCGCCGATCCGGTGGTCGAGCCGCGCCGGCCGGGTGACGCGCCGAGGGCGGTGGCGTCCGCCGCGCGGCTGTCGAAGGAGCTGGACTGGACGGCCCGGCGGAGCGTGCGCGAGATGGTGGAGTCGGCGTGGGAGGGATGGTGCCTGCACCACCCCGAGGCCCGCGCGCGGCAGCGTTCCTGATCACCCCACGGCTCTGACCTGCGGAACGTTTCCGCAGGTCAGAGCAGATGACAACGGTGTTCAGTGCCGTGTTGCCGGATACCCCCCACCCGTAGTTCACTGGCCTGGCCGGGGCGTTTCGCCCCGGTCTCGCGGCACCGACCTGAAGGGGTTTCTCATGGGGGCTGGCCACGACCACGGGCACGCGCACGGCGGGGCGCCTCCGACGGGCACGGCAGCCGCCGCGTACCAGGGCAGGCTCCGGATCGCGCTGGGCATCACCCTGAGCGTGATGGTCATGGAGATCGTCGGCGGTGTGCTGTCGGACTCCCTGGCCCTGATCGCGGACGCCGCCCATATGGCCACCGACGCGCTGGGGCTCGGCATGGCCCTGCTCGCCATCCACTTCGCCAACCGCCCGGCCGGACCCAACCGCACCTTCGGCTTCGCCCGCGCCGAGATCCTGGCGGCGCTGGCCAACTGCCTGCTGCTGCTCGGGGTCGGCGGCTTCCTGGTCTTCGAGGCGGTCGAGCGCTTCATCACACCGGCCGACACCAAGGGCGGTCTGACCATCGCGTTCGCCGCGGTCGGCCTGGTGGCCAACGTCGTCTCGCTCTCGCTGCTGACCCGCGGCCAGCAGGACAGCCTGAACGTCCGGGGCGCGT
This sequence comes from Streptomyces sp. ADI96-02, assembly GCF_003846185.1. Classification (GTDB taxonomy): domain Bacteria; phylum Actinomycetota; class Actinomycetes; order Streptomycetales; family Streptomycetaceae; genus Streptomyces. The sequence goes on along the minus strand of NZ_ML123034.1, from coordinate 6,140,842 downwards.
ACCTGGAGGTGCTGGCCGACACCCTCGGCTCGGTGACGGTGCTGGTCTCGGCGGGCATCATCATGGCCACGGGCTGGCAGGCCGCGGACCCGGTCGCCTCGCTGCTGATCGGCCTGATGATCGTCCCCCGGACGGTGAAACTGCTGCGCGAGACGCTGAACGTGCTGCTGGAGGCGGCGCCCAAGGGCGTGGACATGGAGGAGGTCCGGGCCCACATCACGGAGCTGCCCGGCGTCATCGACGTCCACGACCTGCACGCCTGGACGATCACCTCCGGGATGCCGGTGCTCTCCGCGCACGTGGTCGTGCGGCAGGAGATGCTCGACTCGATCGGGCACGAGAAGCTGCTGCACGACCTCCAGGGCTGCCTCGGCAGCCACTTCGACGTGGAGCACTGCACCTTCCAGCTGGAGCCCAGCGGCCATGCCGAGCACGAGGCGAAGCTCTGCCACTGAGACGGGGCCCCGGGGCCCGAGGACCGCGGGGCGGTGCGCGGTGGACCTGACATGCCCGAGCCCGAAGTACGGACAAGCGGCTTTTGTGCGGCAGACTTGACCGGACTCGAGGGGCCCGGCACTCAAGGCCGGAGACCAAAGCGAAGGATGGGTATGCCGACCACACCAGCCACCGCGACGCACAACTCGTCGAACGGCACCGCAGAAGCGATCATGCTCGAACTGGTCGATGAGAACGGCACCACCATCGGCACCGCGGAGAAGCTGGCGGCCCATCAGGCCCCGGGCCAGCTGCACCGCGCGTTCTCCGTGTTCCTCTTCGACGAGCAGGGCCGGCTGCTGCTCCAGCGCCGGGCGCTCGGCAAGTACCACTCCCCCGGCGTGTGGTCGAACACCTGCTGCGGCCACCCCTACCCCGGCGAGGCGCCGTTCGCGGCGGCGGCCCGGCGCACCCACGAGGAGCTGGGCATCTCGCCCTCGCTGCTGGCGGCGGCGGGCACGGTCCGCTACAACCACCCCGACCCGGCGTCGGGTCTGGTCGAGCAGGAGTTCAACCACCTGTTCGTGGGAATGGCGCAGGAGGAGGTGGAGCCGGACCCGGAGGAGGTCGGCGAGACCGCGTTCGTGACCGCGTCGGAGCTGGCCGAACAGCACGAGCGGGCGCCGTTCTCCGCCTGGTTCATGACGGTGCTGGACGCGGCGCGTCCGGCGATCCGGGAGTTGACGGGGCCGTCCGCCGGCTGGTGAGGCGGACCCCTGCGGGCCGGTGACGGCGGACGGGGCCGGGCGGGGGCGGGTCAGAGCCGCGTCTTCAAGGGCAGCGCCGCCCAGATGATCTTGCCACCGCTCGCGGTGTGCGCCACGTCGCAGCCGCCGCCGGCCTGCGCGGTGATCTCCCTGACCAGCAGCAGGCCGCGGCCCCCGGTCTGCGCGTGGTCGGTCTCCAGCGCGGTGGGGCGGTAGGGGTGGTCGTCCTCGACCGACACCCTGACCCAGTCGGCGCCGATGGCCACCTCCACCGCCAGTTCGGGCGAGAGCACCGCCGCGTGCTTGACGGCGTTGGTGACCAGCTCCGAGACGATCAGCAGCAGTCCCTGGAGGACGTCCTCCTCGATCGGTACGCCCTGGCGGTCGAGGAGGTCGCGTACGGCGTGCCGGGAACGCGGAACGGACAGGTCCACGGAGGGGGCGGTGAAGCGCCACACCCCCTCGTAGGAGACGGCGTCCTTGCAGGAAACGGCCTCCTCGTGGGAAACGGGATCGGCCGGGACACTCCCGCGGCTCTCCATCGTCCGGCACCCGCTCTCACTCGCACTGCACTGACCGTCGAGTAGTGAGTGTTGGGAACCACTCGGCCCCCGCCGTGCCACTGATCGGAAATAGCCCTCTATCGGCGCTATTTGGCCGGGCGAGCACGACGGTGCCGGGTTCCCGGACTACTTCTGCTCCTCTTCGAACCGTACGGATAGCATCCGGCGCATGGACCGTACGGAACCCCGGCTCATCCCGACCGCGGACGGCGCTGTCGCCACCGTCGTCATCAGCAACCCCGCCAAGCGCAACGCGATGACGGCGGCGATGTGGCGCGCGCTGCCGGACGTGCTGGCCCGGCTGGCGGCCGACCCGGCCGTACGGGTGCTCGTCCTGACCGGGGCCGGCGACACCTTCTGCGCGGGGGCCGACATCTCCTCGCTGCGCGAGGCGGCCGGGGACGCGCAGGCACTGGCCGTGGCCGCCGAGGAGGCGCTGGCCGCGTTCCCGCTGCCGACGCTGGCCTCGGTGCGCGGCTTCTGCGTGGGCGGCGGGAGCCAGCTGGCCGCCGCCTGCGACCTGCGGTTCGCCGAGGACGGCTCCCGGTTCGGGGTCACACCGGCCAAGCTCGGCATCGTCTACCCGTCCTCCTCCACCCGCCGGCTCGTCGAACTGGTCGGCCCGTCCGCGGCGAAGCACCTGCTGTTCTCCGGCGAGCTGATCGACACGGCGCGGGCCCTGCGCACCGGCCTGGTGGACGAGGTGCTGCCGGCCGGCGCGCTGGAGAAGCGGGTGGACGAGTACGCCCGGGTCCTGGCGTCCCGCTCACAGCTGACCCAGGCCGCGGCCAAGGAGTTCGCGGCGGGACGGCGGGACCGGGACGCCCACTGGGCGGCGCAGGCCGCGGGCAGCGACGACACCGCCGAGGGCGTCGCCGCCTTCCTGGAGCGCCGGCCCCCGCGCTTCACCTACACGACGGCGTCTACCGAACGGTGAGCCGGCTCCTGGCGCGCCACTCCTCGACGAGGGCCTTGGGAGCCTTTTCCGGCGATCCGGCGTCGTAGGGCGGCTGCGGGTCGTACTCGGTGACCAGTTGCACGGACCGGGCGGCGTCGTCTCCCGCGATCCTGCCGAGCAGGGTGAGGCCCATGTCGATGCCGGAGGAGACGCCGGCGGAGGTGACGTACTTCCCGTCGGTCACCACCCGCTCACCGGTCGGCTCCGCGCCGAACGGCCTCAGCCGCTCCAGCGCCAGCCAGTGCGAGGTCGCCCGGCGGCCCTTCAGCAGTCCGGCCGCGCCCAGCAGCAGCGATCCGGTGCACACGGACGTGGTCCAGGTGCTGGCGGCGTCGGCGGCCCGCAGCCAGTCCAGCAGTACGCCGTTCTCCATCTGGTCCCACTGCCCCGGGCCGCCCGGCACGATCACGACGTCCGGCGCGGGCACCTCGGCGAGCGCCTTGTCCGCGACGAGCGTGAGGCTTCCGCTGTCGTTGAGCACCGGTCCGGGCCGCTCGGCGGCGAAGACGGTCCCCGCGCCGGGCATGCGGCTGAGGATCTCGTAGGGTCCCACCGCGTCCAGGGCGGTGAAGCGGTCGAAGAGCACGATGGCGATCTGCACGGGCTGCCTCTCGGTGAGGTCGGGCGGAGGACGTGCGCGAGCGGGGCGGCGGTGCTCGGCGGCCTCGGGGAAGCGCGCCGTGCCGCCTCGGCCGTACCGTATCCGCCGACGCCGTGTCCGCCGGTGCCGACAACCCGGCCGACGCCGGGTTCCCTTGCGTACCGACCAGTCGGTAACGTGCGGGCATGATGACTCTTCCGCCCCGCGCCGGACGCCGCTGTCACAACGCCCTCAACCCGCTGCACTCCTGCATCTTCTTCTCCCCCGACCTGGGTTCCGAGCTGGCGAAGCTCGGTGTCGAGGACCCCGGTGCCGTGTACTTCGCCACCCGGGGCGCCGCGCTCGGCGCGGTGGGCGCGGGCACGGTGACGGCGGCCTTCTACAACTTCAACCCCGCCCTGGTGGCCCGCCATGTGCCGACCGTCTGGTCTCTCGCCTCGCCCGAGCAGGTCCTCGGAGCGCGGCTGCGGACGGCGGACGCGACGCTGCGCAGGCTGCTCGGCGAGGAGGCGGTCGCCTCCGAGGAGATGGCCGAGGCCGCCCGGCTCGCCCTGCGCGCCACCGAGGCGTGCACCCCGCACGCCCGGCCCCTGTACGCCGCCCACGCGGACCTGCCGGTCCCCGAGGAGCCGCACCTCGCGTTCTGGCACGCGGCGACGCTGCTGCGCGAGCACCGCGGCGACGCCCACCTCGCGGCCCTCCTCGCCGCGGGCCTGGACCCGGTCGAGGCGCTGGTCAGCCACACCGCCACCGGCAAGGGCATGGCTCAGGGGTGGATCCTCGCCACCCGGGGCTGGCGCGAGACGGACTGGGAGGCCGCCTCCCAGCGGCTGCGCGGCCGGGGACTGCTGGAGGAGTCCGGCGAGCTGACGGAGGCGGGCGCGGCCCTGCGCACGGAGCTGGAGGAGGCGACGGACCGCATGGACGCGGCGCCGTACGAGCACCTCGGCGCGGCGGGTGTGGAGCGGCTGACGGAGCTGGGGCGCGGCTTCCTGTTCGCCGCCGCCGCGGCCGGCGCCTTCCCGGCCGACGCGACCGGCCGCTGACCCGTACCGGAGGAGTCGTCGCCGCGAAGGCCCCGCACCTCGTGCGGGGCCTTCGCGGCGACGTACGCCGAGGTCGCGCGACACGGCCCCCGGCCACCCGGCACAATGCAGGCCGGGGGCGAGACGCCTCCGGGGGGGCGACCCCGGGTAAGAACGTGCTCCTCGCACAGCGAGCACGGCCAGCACAGCCAGTACGAGAAGGCGAGTCGGGAAAACCGTGACGACGTCCATCGAAGGCAGGATCGCCGAGGAGCTCGGCGTACGTGAGCGACAGGTCAGGGCGGCCGTGGAGCTGCTCGACGGCGGATCGACCGTGCCGTTCATCGCGCGCTACCGCAAGGAAGCGACCGAATCGCTCGACGACGCTCAGCTGCGCACGCTGGAGGAGCGGCTGAGGTATCTGCGGGAGCTGGAGGAGCGGCGCACCGCGATCCTGGAGTCCGTACGCGAACAGGGCAAGCTCGACGCGGCGCTGGAGGCGGGCATCCGGGCCGCCGGGACCAAGGCCCGGCTGGAGGACATCTACCTGCCGTTCAAGCCGAAGCGGCGGACGAAGGCGCAGATCGCCCGGGAGGCCGGGCTGGAGCCGCTGGCGGACGGGCTGCTCGGCGACCCGTCGGTGGATCCGCTCGCGGCGGCCTCGGCGTTCGTGGACGGCGACCGGGGCGTGGCGGACGCGGCGGCGGCGCTGGAGGGCGCGCGGGCGATCCTCACCGAACGGTTCTCCGAGGACGCCGACCTCACCGGCGAACTGCGCGAACGCATGTGGACCCGGGGCCGGCTGGCGGCGAAGGTGCGCGAGGGCCAGGAGGAGGCCGGGGCGAAGTTCTCCGACTACTTCGACTTCGCGGAGCCGTTCACCGCGCTTCCCTCGCACCGGGTGCTCGCCATGCTGCGCGGTGAGAAGGAGAACGTGCTGGACCTGGTCCTGGAGCCGGAGGAGCCGGAGGCCGCCGAACGGCCCGGCCCCTCGACGTACGAGAACATGGTCGCCCGCCGCTTCGGCATCGCCGACCGGGGCCGACTGGGCGACAAGTGGCTCGCGGACACCGTGCGTTGGGCCTGGCGGACCCGGATCCAGGTGCACCTCGGCATCGACCTGCGGCTGCGGCTGCGCACGGCGGCGGAGGACGAGGCGGTGCGCGTCTTCGCGTCGAACCTGCGCGATCTGCTGCTCGCGGCCCCGGCCGGGACGCGCGCCACGCTGGGCCTGGACCCGGGTTTCCGTACGGGGGTGAAGGTCGCGGTCGTCGACGCCACCGGCAAGGTGGTGGCCACCGACGTGATCCACCCGCACGTGCCGGCGAACCGGTGGGACCAGGCGCTGGCGAAGCTGGCGCAGCTCGCGAAGGAGCACGCGGTCGACCTGGTCGCGATCGGCAACGGCACGGCGTCCCGTGAGACGGACAAGCTCGCCGGTGAACTGATCGACAGGCATCCGGAGTTGAAGCTCACCAAGGTGATGGTCTCGGAGGCGGGCGCCTCGGTGTACTCCGCCTCGGCGTTCGCCTCGCAGGAACTGCCCGACATGGACGTCTCGTTGCGCGGCGCGGTGTCGATCGCGCGGCGGCTCCAGGACCCGTTGGCGGAGCTGGTGAAGATCGACCCGAAGTCGATCGGCGTCGGCCAGTACCAGCACGACCTGTCCGAGGTGAAGCTGTCGCAGTCGCTGGACGCGGTGGTCGAGGACTGTGTGAACGGCGTCGGCGTGGACGTCAACACCGCGTCCGCTCCGCTGCTTTCGCGGGTGTCCGGCATCAGCTCGGGCCTCGCGGAGAACATCGTGGCGCACCGCGACGCCAACGGCCCCTTCCGCTCCCGCAAGACGCTCAAGGACGTGGCGCGGCTCGGCCCGAAGGCGTACGAGCAGTGCGCGGGCTTCCTGCGCATTCGCGGCGGCGACGACCCGCTGGACGGCTCCAGCGTGCACCCCGAGGCGTATCCGGTGGTGCGGCGGATGGTGAAGGCCACCGGCGGCGAGGTCGCCTCGCTGGTCGGCGACACGGACGCGCTGCGGTCGCTGCGCGCGGCGGACTTCGTCGACGACGTGTTCGGTCTGCCGACCGTGACGGACATCCTGAAGGAGTTGGAGAAGCCGGGGCGCGACCCGCGTCCGGCCTTCCGCACGGCGACCTTCAAGGAGGGCGTCGAGAAGCTCGGCGACCTGGCGCCCGGCATGGTGCTGGAGGGCGTCGTGACCAACGTGGCGGCGTTCGGCGCGTTCGTCGACGTCGGGGTCCACCAGGACGGTCTGGTGCACGTCTCGGCCCTGTCCAAGACGTTCGTGAAGGACCCGCGCGACGTCGTGAAGCCCGGGGACATCGTGAGGGTCAAGGTGATGGACGTCGATGTGCCGCGCAAGCGCATCTCGCTGACGCTGCGGCTGGACGACGAGCCGGGCCGGGGCGGCGGTTCCGGCGGCGGGCAGCAGGGCCGGGGCGACCGGGGCGGCCGTCCGCCGAAGCAGCGGCAGGGCCAGGGCCCCGGCGGCGGTCAGGGCGGCGGCGAGCGCGGTCAGGGCGGCGGCCGGGACCGGCGCGGCGGCGGTGCGCCCCGGTCGGCCCAGGGCACGGCGGCTCCGGCGAACAGCGCGATGGCCGACGCGCTGCGCAAGGCCGGTCTGGTCGATCCGAAGCGGGGCGGACGGGGGCGCTGAACCGGGCGGGGCGGGGCGGGCGCACAGACCG
>NZ_ML123034.1:6078898-6133760 GCF_003846185.1 Streptomyces sp. ADI96-02 | reverse complement strand
GGGGCGGGGCGGGCGCACAGACCGCCCCGCCCCGCCCCGGCAGGGTGCTCGCGGAATTCCGCGGCCCGTCGAGGTGCGCTATCGCCTCCCCGCACGGCCCGGGTGCGCTCAGACTTCGGCGACCCGGCCGTCCGCCACCTCGATACGGCGCGTGGTGCGTACCGCCTCCAGCATCCGCCGGTCGTGGGTGACCAGCAGCAGCGTGCCGGTATAGGTCTCCAGCGCCGCCTCCAACTGCTCGATGGCGGGCAGGTCCAGGTGGTTCGTCGGCTCGTCGAGGACCAGGAGGTTGACGCCGCGTCCCTGGAGCAGGGCGAGCGCGGCGCGGGTGCGTTCGCCCGGCGACAGGCTGGTGGCGGGACGCGTCACATGCTCGGCGCGGAGTCCGAACTTGGCGAGCAGGGTGCGCACGTCGGCCGGTTCGGTGTCGGGGACGGCCGCGCAGAACGCCTCCAGCAGCGACTGTGCGCCGAGGAACAGCCTGCGGGCCTGGTCCACCTCGCCGACCACCACGCCGGAGCCGAGCGCGGCGTGGCCGGAGTCCAGCGGCAGCCGTTCCAGCAGGGCGGCGAGCAGGGTGGACTTGCCCGCCCCGTTCGCTCCGGTGATCGCGACCCGGTCCGCCCAGTCGATCTGGAGCGACGCGGGGCCGAAGGAGAAGTCGCCGCGCGCCACGCGGGCCTCGCGCAGGGTCGCGACGACGGAGCCGGAGCGGGGGGCGGCGGCGATCTCCATCCGCAGCTCCCACTCCTTGCGCGGCTCCTCGACGACGTCGAGGCGCTCGATCATGCGCTGGGTCTGCCGGGCCTTGGCCGCCTGCTTCTCGCTGGCCTCGCTGCGGGCGTTGCGGCCGATCTTGTCGCCGTCGGTGGCCTTGCGGCGGGCGTTCTTGACGCCCTTGTCCATCCAGGAGCGCTGCATGTGACCGCGTGCTTCCAGGGCGGCCTTCCGGTCCGCGTACTCCTCGTAGCCTTCGCGGGCGTGGCGGCGGGCCCGCTCGCGCTCCTCCAGGTAGGCGGCGTAGCCGCCGCCGTACAGGTTGATCTGCTGCTGGGCGAGGTCGAGTTCCAGGACCTTGGTGACCGTGCGCATGAGGAACTCGCGGTCGTGGCTGATGACGACGGTGCCGGCGCGCAGTCCGGAGACGAAGCGCTCCAGGCGCTCCAGGCCGTCGAGATCGAGGTCGTTGGTGGGCTCGTCGAGCAGGAAGACGTCGTAGCGGGACAGCAGCAGCGAGGCGAGACCCGCGCGGGCGGCCTGCCCGCCGGAGAGGGCGGTCATGGGCAGGTCCAGGCCGACCGTGAGGCCGAGGTCGGCGGCGACCTGCTCGGCGCGTTCGTCCAGGTCCGCGCCGCCGAGGGCGAGCCAGCGCTCCAGGGTCTCGGAGTACGCGTCGTCCGCGCCGGGAGCTCCGGCGACCAGCGCGTCGGTCGCCTCGTCCATGGCGCGCTGGGCGTCGGCGACTCCGGTGCGGCGGGCGAGGAACGCCCGCACGCTCTCGCCGTCGCGCCGCTCGGGCTCCTGCGGGAGGTGGCCTACGGAGGCGGTGGGCGGTGAGAGCTGGAGTTCGCCCTCCTCCGGGCGCTCCAGGCCGGCGAGCAGACGGAGGAGGGAGGATTTGCCGGCCCCGTTGACTCCGACGAGACCGATCACGTCACCGGGTGCGACGACGAGGTCGAGTCCGGCGAAGAGCGTGCGGTCGCCGTGTCCGGCGGCGAGGTCCTTGGCGACGAGAGTGGCAGTCATCAGGGTGCCGATCCTAATCGCCGTCCGGTGCGCCGCGGGCAGGGGGAAGCCGGAGCGGGCGGTCTCGCCGAGCGGGGTCCGGTGTCCGCCGCGTTCCGTTAGCGTCCTTCCCGGACGTGGCGGCCGGACGAGGGAGTGGGCGGGATGACGCGGGTGATCGTGGTGGGCGGCGGAGTGATCGGTCTCACCACCGCCGTGACGCTGGCGGAGCGGGGGCTGCGGGTGCGGGTCTGGTCGCGCGATCCGGCCGGGGCGACGACCTCGGCGGTGGCCGGGGCGCTGTGGTGGCCGTACCGCATCGAGCCGGCGGAGCGGGTGGGCGGCTGGGCGCTGGAGACGCTGGCGGTGTACGAGGAGCTGGCCGCGGCTCCGGAGCGGACCGGGGTGCGGCTGGCGGCGGGCGTGCACGGCGGTGAGCGGCTTGCGGCGCTGGGCCCGTGGGCGGCGGGGCTGACGGGGGCCGCCGAGGTGCCCGAGGGGCTGCGGGTGGTGCTGCCGCTGCTGGACATGCCGGTGCATCTGGCCTGGCTGGAGCGGCGGCTGGCGGCGGCGGGCGGTGCGGTGGAGCGGCGCGCGGTGGCGGGCTTCGGCGAGGCGGGGGCGTCGGCAGCGGTGGTGGTGAACTGCACGGGGCTGGGGGCGCGGGAGCTGGTGCCGGACGCGGGGGTGCGGCCGGTGCGCGGGCAACTGGTCGTGGTGGAGAACCCGGGCGTCGAGGAGTGGTTCACCGAGGCGGACGCGTCGTCCGCCGCGACGACGTACTTCTTCCCGCAGCCGGGCCGGCTGGTGCTGGGCGGGACGGCGGAGGCGGACGACGAGCGTCCGGAGGGGGACGCGGGGACGGCGCGGGAGATCGTGGCGCGGTGCGCGCGGGTGCGGCCGGAGATCGCCGGGGCCCGGGTGCTGGGCCACCGGGTGGGGCTGCGGCCGACGCGGGAGGCGGGGGTCAGGATCGAGGCGGAGCCGCTGCCGGGCGGGGGCCTGCTGGTGCACAACTACGGGCACGGCGGTGCGGGGGTGACGGTGGCCTGGGGATGCGCGCGGGCGGCGGCGGCCCTGGTGGGCTGAGCCGCCGCCGCGTACGTTCCCGGCGTTCCCGCGGTCCGTTCCCGGCGTTCGCGCGGTCAGTCGCCCGGGGGCGGGCCTGCGGGGCCGGGGCGGTGGCGCTCGTCCGTGGTGACGGCCGCGCCGGGGCCGATCCGGATCTCGAAGTCGCCGTCGTACTTGGCGTGCCCCTCGATGACGGCCGACTCGACCGCCTCCACGCCGAACTCCTGGCGGACGATCTGCGGGTCCCTGCGCAGGTCGCGCATGAGGGCCACGCACATGCCGATCATCACGACGACGAAGGGGGCGGCGACCAGGATGGTGAGGTTCTGGAGGCCTTGCAGCGCGTTCTCCTCGCCGTCGCCGATGAGCAGCATGACCGCGGCCACGGCGCCGGTCACCACGCCCCAGAAGACGACGACCCACTTGCCCGGTTCGAGGACGCCCTTCTGGGAGAGGGTGCCCATGACGATCGACGCGGCGTCGGCGCCGGAGACGAAGAAGATGCCCACGAGGACCATCACGAGGACGCTCATCGCGGTGGCGATCGGGAACTGCTGCAGGAGGCCGAAGAGCTGCGCCTCCGGGGTCTCGGCCCCGGTGAGCTTCCCGGCCTCGTCCAGCTTCATGGCCGCGCCGCCGAACACCGCGAACCAGACGAGGCTGACCGTGCTGGGCACCAGGATGACCCCGCCGACGAACTGGCGGATGGTCCGGCCCCGGCTGATCCGGGCGATGAACATGCCGACGAAGGGCGTCCAGGAGATCCACCAGGCCCAGTAGAAGACCGTCCAGGAGGCGAGCCAGTCGGCCACGTCGTCGCCGCCGGTGGCCTCGGTGCGTCCGGCCAGCTGTCCCAGGTTGCTGAAGTAGGCGCCGAGTGACGTGGGGAGCAGGTCGAGCACGATGACGGTGGGCCCGGCGATGAAGACGAACACCGCGAGGATCAGGGCCAGCACCATGTTGGTGTTGGAGAGCCACTGGATGCCCTTCTCCACGCCGGAGACCGCGGAGAGCACGAAGCAGAGCGTCAGCACGGCGATGATGCCGACCAGGAGGCCGGTGCCGGTCTTCTCCATCCAGTCCAGTTCCTGGAAACCGCTGCCGATCTGGAGCGCGCCGAGGCCGAGCGAGGCCGCGGAGCCGAAGAGCGTGGCGAAGATGGCCAGGATGTCGATGAAGCGGCCGAAGCCGCCGTTGGCGCGCCGCTCGCCGATCAGCGGCTCGAAGACGGCGCTGATCGTCTGCCGCCTGCGCCGCCGGTAGGCGCTGTAGGCGATCGCGAGGCCGACCACCGCGTAGATGGCCCAGGGGTGCAGCGTCCAGTGGAAGAGGGTGGTGGCCATGGCGGTCTGCATGGCCTCGGCCGCGTCGGCGGGATCGGTCCCCGGCGGCGGGTTGCGGAAGTGGGCCAGCGGCTCGCTCACTCCGTAGAACATCAGCCCGATGCCCATGCCGGCGCTGAACATCATGGCGACCCAGGAGACCGTCCGGAACTCCGGTTCCTCACCCTCCTGGCCGAGGCAGATCTTCCCGTAGCGGCTGATGGCCAGCCACAGCGCGAAGATCACGAAGCCCGAGGCGGCCAGCATGAAGGCCCAGCCGCCGTTGTGGATGAGCCCGTTGAGCGCGCTTCCGGAGACGCTCTCCAGGGAGTCGGTGGCCGTCGCGCCCCAGACGACGAAGGCGAGGGTGAGCGCCGCCGTGACCCCGAACACCACCCGGTCGGTGGTCGGACTCTTGGTACTGGGCGGTTCGGCGGGGAGGTCCGCCGTGACCGGCAGTCCCTCCCGCCCGTCCGATGTCTGGTCGTCCTGGGGCACGCCTGGCACCTTTCACCGAGTCCGAAAATCGCTCACCGTAGGCAGTACCACACCTGCCCACGATCTCGGAGGATCAACAAGCGGTATCGGCTTGACCGTTTGTGAGGTGATATGTCGCCCGCTGGTCGAGGAGCAGCGGAATCAGGTTCCGGGCGGGCTGGCGGAGCGTCACATACGCGCCATCCCCGTCCGGGCGGGAACGGACGCCGTGCAGGGCGAGCTCGTCCCCGACGTCGGCGAGCTGGGCGGCGTCGAGCCGGTAGCCGCACGGCGGGTCGGCGAGGATCCGGTCGGGCTCGGCGGGCTCGTTGTCCGCCCCGCCCAGATACACGGGGCCGCGGTCCGCCGCGCCGGAGAGCCGCGAGAGGGCGGTGGCCGTCCGGATGCGGACGCGCCGCTCGTCGGTGAAGGCGAACAGTCCGTCGAGCGCCGTGAGCTGGGAGTGCACCCGGCGGCGGTGGTTGAGCGCGGGGGCGGCCCTCTCGGCGTCGCTCAGCGCGTCGACGCGGGACTCGATGAGGAGTCCTACGGCGTGCTTGAGGCCCGAGGTGTTGCGCAGGATGCGCTCCTGGCCGTCGCCCGCGGTCTGCTTGACCGGCTCGCCGGTGACCGGGTCGGTCCAGATGCCGTAGTGGCCGCTGGTGTGGCCGCCCCGGGTCGCGGCGGGCCTCACATAGCCGTCGGACAGCGTCCGCGCGGCGTCGTGGACGGGGCCGTCGACGTTGAGGTTGCGCGGCCACAGCACGAAGAGGTCCTTGTCGTAGTACGGCGGAGTGGCCCCGTACTCGTGCAGGTCGTAGATCACGTCAGGGCGTTCGTCGCGCACGACGGCCGCCGTCGCACGGGCCTCCGCGGTCCTCAGCCCGATGTGGTCCCGGTTGACGTCGACGCCGTCGGCGTTGCCCCGGGTGTCGGCGGCGCGCCCGTCCGGGTTGGCGTTGGGCAGGACCAGCACCCTCGTACGGGAGAGGAAGGCGCGGGTCGCCCGGTCCTCGGCGAAGGCGAGATCGCGCACCGTGGACAGGCACGCCTCGCGCCCCGCGGGCTCGTCGCCGTGCTGGCCGCAGACCAGCAGCACGGTGGTGGCGCCGGGGCTCCGCGTCCCGACGCTCGCGAGCCGGAGGGGCCTGCCCTCGCCGGTCGTGCCGATCCGCCGGACGGAGACCCGCTCGCCGCCCCGGTCGACGGCGGCGAGGAACGCCCGCTCCTCCGGCTCGCCGGTCCAGCGCGCCCCGCCGCTCTCCTCGAATCCGGTACGCGGCGGGCGGGGCGCGGCCTCGGCGGGCGCTACGGCGAGCGGGGCGGCCAGGGCGGCGAGCGCCAGCGCCGCGACCGTACGGCGCAGCCCCGGGGCCCGGCGCGGTGCGGGCGACTCCGTCCCGGTGCGGGCCGCCACCGGTCCGAGCCAGGGGTGCGGGCTGAGCACACGGAGTGCGCGGGCGAAGCGATCGGTCATCGGCTGCTGCCTCCCGGGACACGAGGAGCGGGCACCGCGTGCCCGCCGCCTGTCGGCGTCTGCGGACGGTACCCCGGTCAACTCCGGTGCGACAGGGGGCGATCACCGCCGACCGCGTCGGCGCGGCGGGTGCGGAGCGGCGGGTTCCCGGGCGGTCGGGCGGTGCGGTGTCAGGCGTGGGCGCGCGGGCGTGCCCGGTGGGCGGCGCGGGCGGCGCGCGCCCTCGGCAGGTACCGCAGCCGCTCCGGGAGCACCGGCACGACGACGCGCAGCACGGAGCACAGCCGCCGCAGCCGCCGTTCCTGGTCCGGCGTCCACGGCAGGCCGATGGCCTCCCGGGCGTCCGGCGGCATCAGCCCGACGGTGGCGAAGCGGCGCAGGCGGGTCAGCGGCGGCAGCAGGACCGGCCACAGCGCGCGCAGCGCCAGCCGCAGCGGCAGCGGCCCTCGGTCGGGCGGCGGGAGGGGCGCGTCGGCGGCGACCAGTTCGCGCACCACGGCGGTCGCCTCGATCTCCTCGGCCAGCATCGCGCGGTAGTACGGCCAGAAGTCCTCGACGGTCTGCGGCATGTCCCGGTCGTGGATGCCCAGGATCCGGCCGACCTGGAGCCATTCGCGGTACAGGGCGCGTTCCTGCGCGGCGGTCAGCGGACGCATCAGGTACCGGGCGGCGTGCCGGTAGACCGGGAAGCCGGTGGCGTGGACCCAGGCGTAGTTCGCGGGCGTCAGCGCGTGGTAGCGGCGGCCCCGGGTGTCGGTGCCCAGGATCGTGCGGTGCAGCCGGCGCAGCCTGCGGCCCTCCTCGGCGGCCTCGGCACCGCCGTACACCCAGAGCTGGAGCGAGGCCAGGGACCGCTCGCCTCGGCCCCACGGGTCGCTGCGGAAGACCGAGTGCGCGTCGACGCCCGCCCCGACCGCAGGGTGGGCGACCTGGAGGGTGAGGGCGGCGGGCAGCATGAGCAGGGCGCGGATGTCGCCGGACAGGCTCCAGAGGACGCCTCCGGGCGGCGGCGGCGCGGGGTCCGTCCCGCCGCCGTCCGTCCCGCCGCGTGCCGCGGTCGCCGGCTCGGGCCGCGTGGTGGTCATCGTGGTGCTCTCCCAGCCGTCGGGCGGGTGGGGCCGTGTGCCGCCGGTGGGCCGTGTGCCGGCCGTCCCGCTCGTGACCAGTATGCGAGGGCGGTCCGGCCGTCCGGTCCGCCGGGGGCCGCGACCGGTGCCCGGGCCGGGCTGGACGGGGCGGCGGCGGTGCCGGACACTTTCACAGCAGTGGTGAGACAGCGGCGCTGTTCGACACAGTGCTGTTCGACACGAGGAGCAGAGATGGCGACCGGCACCGACGAGCCGACGCTCACCGTCGACGAGCTGGCGGCCCGCGCGGGCGTCACCGTGCGCACGGTGCGGTTCTACAGCACCCGGGGCCTGCTGCCGCCGCCGGTCATCGGGCCGCGCCGGGTGGGGCGCTACGGGGCCGACCACCTCTCCCGGCTCGCGCTGATCGAGGAGCTCCAGCACCAGGGCATGACCTTGGCCGCGATCGAACGCTATCTGGAGCAGCTGCCGCCGGACCTGAGCGCCCACGACCTGGCCATCCACCGGGCGCTGGTGGCGTCCTGGGCGCCGGACAAGGCGGAGGACACCTCGCGGGCCGAGCTGGAGCGGCGGGCCGGGCGGACGCTGACGGAGTCGGACGTGGACCGGCTGGCCGCGATGGGGGTCGTGGTGCGGCCGGAGACGGCGGGGGGCGTCTACCGGGTGGATCCGGGGCTGCTGCGGCTCGGAGTGGAGCTGCTGGACGTGCCGATCGCGCACGAGACGATCCTGGCGGCCCGCACGGTCCTGCTGGAGCACACCCGCTCGGCCGCCCAGCAGCTGACCCGGCTCTTCCGCGACGAGGTGTGGAACCCCTACCGGGAGCGGGAGGCGGATCCGGAGCACGTGGCGGCGATGAAGTCGCTCTCGGCCGACATGCAGCCGATCGTGGTGCAGGCACTGGTGACGGCGTTCCAGCGGTCGCTGAAGGAGGAGCTGCGGGCCGCGTTCACCGCACGGTGAGCGCGGCCCGCGGGCCGGGCGGGCTCAGTCGTGGAAGGTCTCGCCCCGTTCCGCCTTCTCCACGAGCAGCGAGGGTGGCAGGAAGCGGTCGCCGTAGCGCTCCGCGAGCCGGCGCGCGCGGGCGGTGAAGCCGGGCAGGCCGCCCTCGTAGCCGTTGATGTACTGGAGGACGCCGCCGGTCCACGGCGGGAAGCCGATGCCCATGATGGAGCCGATGTTGGCGTCGGCGACGGAGGTGAGGACGCCCTCCTCCAGACAGCGGACGCTGTCCAGCGCCTCCGAGAAGAGCATCCGCTCCTTCATGTCCTCGAAGGGCACGTCGGCGTCGGGCCTGGTGAAGTGCTCGCGCAGTCCGGGCCACAGGCCGGTGCGCCGGCCGTCCTCGTCGTAGTCGTAGAACCCAGCGCCGCCGCTGCGCCCCGGGCGGCCGAACTCGTCGACCATGCGGTCGACGACCTCGTCGGAGGGGTGGCCGGGCCAGTCGCCGCCCGCCTGGAGCACCGCGCGCCTCGCCTCGTCGCGGATCCTGCGCGGCAGGGTCAGGGTCAGCTCGTCCATCAGGGAGAGGACCTTGGCCGGGTAGCCGGACTGGGCGGCGGCCTGCTCGACCGAGGCGGGCTCGACGCCCTCGCCGACCATGGCGACGCCCTCGTTGATGAACTGGCCGATGACGCGCGAGGTGAAGAAGCCGCGCGAGTCATTGACGACGATCGGCGTCTTCCTGATCCGGCGTACCAGGTCGAAGGCGCGGGCCAGGGCCTCGTCACCGGTGCGCTCGCCCCTGATGATCTCCACCAGGGGCATCTTGTCGACGGGCGAGAAGAAGTGCAGCCCGATGAAGTCCTCGGGCCGGCGGACGCCCTCGGCCAGGGCCGTGATCGGCAGGGTGGAGGTGTTGGAGCACAGCAGCGCGTCGGGCTCGACGACGTCCTGGATCTCCTGGAACACCTTGTGCTTGAGCCCGGTGTCCTCGAAGACGGCCTCGATGACCGCGTCGCAGCCGGCCAGATCGGCGACGTCGCCGGTCGGCGTGATCCTGGCCAGCAGCTCGTCGCGCTTCGCCTCGGTCGTACGGCCCCGGGAGAGTGCCTTGGCGAGCAGCTTCTCGCTGTACGCCCGGCCCCGTGCGGCGGCCTCGGCGGAGACGTCCTTGAGGACGACGTCGATGCCGGCCTTGGCACAGGAGTAGGCGATGCCCGCGCCCATCATCCCGGCGCCGAGCACGGCGACCTTGCGGACCGGGCGCTCGGGGATGTCCCTGGGGCGGTTGGCGCCGGAGTTGACCGCCTGGAGGTCGAAGAAGAACGCCTGGATCATGTTCTTGGAGACCTGGCCGGTGACCAGCTCGGTGAAGTACCGGGCCTCGATGGTCAGGGCGGTCTCGAAGTCGACCTGGGAGCCCTCCACGGCGGCGGCCAGGATGTTGCGGGGCGCGGGCATCGGCGCGCCCGCGATCTGCTTCTTCAGGTTGGCCGGGAACGCGGGCAGGTTGGCGGCGAAGCGCGGGCTGGACGGGGTGCCGCCGGGGATGCGGTATCCCTTGACGTCCCAGGGCTGCCGGGACTCGGGGTTGGCGTCGATGAAGGCGCGGGCCTTGGCCAGCATCTCCTCGCGGGTGTCGGCGACTTCGTGGACCAGGCCGTTCTCCAGGGCGCGCCGCGGGGTGTACTGGGTGCCCTGGAGGAGCACCTTGAGCAGCGCGTCGGCGATGCCCATGAGGCGTACGGTGCGGGTGACGCCGCCGCCTGCCGGGAGGAGGCCGAGGGTGACCTCGGGCAGGCCGATGCGGGAGCCGGGGGCGTCGAGGGCGACGCGGTGGTGGGAGGCGAGCGCGATCTCGTAACCGCCGCCGAGGGCGGCGCCGTTGATGGCGGCGACGACCGGTTTGCCGAGCGTCTCGATGCGGCGCAGCGACTTCTTGATGGCGGTGCCGGTGTCGAAGGCGGCCTGGGCGTTCTCGGGGCCGGCCTTGATCATGTCCTTGAGGTCGCCGCCCGCGAAGAAGGTCTTCTTGGCGGAGGTGTAGATGATGCCGCGGATGGTGTCCTTCTCGGCCTCGGCGCGCTCCGCGACGGCCGCGATGGAGTCCTTGAAGCGCTGGTTCATCGTGTTGGCCGACTGGTCGGGGTCGTCGAGGACGAGGGTGACGACGCCGGTCTCGTCCTGTTCCCAGCGGATGGTCGTGCTCTCGGTCATGTGGGTGTCTTCTCCGTTGGAGGCGGGGTGGGCCGGGGGACGGTCAGAGGCGTTCGACGACGGTGGCGACGCCCATGCCGCCGCCGACGCAGAGGGTGACGAGGCCGAACCGCTGGTCGCGGCGCTCCAGTTCGTCGACGATCGTGCCGAGGATCATCGCGCCGGTCGCGCCGAGGGGGTGGCCGAGCGCGATGGCGCCGCCGTTGACGTTGACCTTGTCCAGGGAGAGGCCCATGTCCCTGACGAAGCGCAGGACGACTCCGGCGAAGGCTTCGTTGATCTCGACGAGGTCGATGTCGTCGATGGTCAGCCCGGCCTTGGCCAGCGCCTTGCGGGTGGCGGGGGCGGGGCCGGTGAGCATGATGGTGGGCTCGGAGCCGGAGACGGCGGCGGAGACGATCCGGGCGCGCGGGGTGAGCCCGTAGCGCTCTCCGACCTCCTGGGAGCCGATGGCGACGAGGGCCGCGCCGTCCACGATGCCGGAGGAGTTGCCCGCGTGGTGGACGTGGTCGATCTTCTCGATCCAGTGGTACTTCTGGAGCGCCACCGCGTCGAACCCGCCCATCTCGCCGATGCCCGCGAACGACGGCTTGAGGCCGGCGAGGGAGTCGGCGGTGGTGCCGGGGCGCAGGTGCTCGTCGTGGTCGAGGACGAGCAGCCCGTTGCGGTCCCTGACCGGGACGACGGAGCGGGCGAAGCGGCCGTCCTTCCAGGCGGCGGCGGCGCGTTCCTGGGAGAGGGCGGCGTACTCGTCGACGTCGCGCCGGCTGAAGCCCTCGATGGTGGCGATGAGGTCCGCGCCGATGCCCTGCGGGGCGAAGCCGGTCTGGAAGCTGGTCATCGGGTCCATCGCCCAGGCCCCGCCGTCCGAGCCCATCGGCACCCGGGACATCGACTCCACGCCGCCGGCCAGGACCAGGTCCTCCCAGCCGGAACGGACCTTGGCGGCGGCCAGGTTGACGGCCTCCAGGCCGGACGCACAGAAGCGGTTCTCCTGGACGCCGGCGACGGAGTCGGGGAGCCCGGCGGCGATGGCCGCGATGCGGGCGATGTCGGAGCCCTGGTCGCCGAGCGGGCTGACGACGCCGAGGACGATGTCGTCGATGGCTGCCGGGTCGAGACCGGGCAGGCGGTCCCGCATCTCGTGGATGAGGCCGACGACCAGGTCGATCGGCTTGGTGCCGTGCAGGGCGCCGTTGGCCTTGCCTCGGCCGCGCGGGGTGCGGATCGCGTCGTAGACGAATGCTTCGGTACTCAAGACAGCTGCCTTTCGGGGGTGGTTGCGGGGAGGGCGCGGCTCAGGCGAGCAGCGAGCGGCCGATGATCTCCTTCATGATCTCGGTCGTGCCGCCGTAGATCGTCTGGATGCGGCCGTCGGTGAACGCCTTCGCGACCCGGTACTCGCTCATGTAGCCGTAGCCCCCGTGCAGTTGAAGGCAGCGGTCGGCGACGCGCTTCTGCAGTTCGGTGGCCCACCACTTGGCCATCGAGGCGTGGACGGCGTCCAGCACGCCGTCGGAGTGGTCGACGACGCAGCGGTCCAGGAAGGTGCGGGTGACGGCGCACTCGGTGGCCATCTCGGCGATCTCGAAGCGGATGTGCTGGAGCTTGGAGAGCGGACGCCCGAACGCCTCGCGTTCCTTGACGTACCGGGTGGTGATCTCCAGCAGGTGTTCGGCGGCGGCGATCCCGGCGACCGCTATGCCCAGGCGCTCCTGGGCGAGGTTGGTCATCAGGTGGACGAAGGCGCCGTCGCGTTCGCCGAGCAGGTTCTCCTTGGGCACCCGGACGTCGTGGAAGAAGAGTTCGGCGGTGTCCTGGGACTTCTGGCCGATCTTGTCGAGGTTGCGGCCCCGCTCGAAGCCCTCCGCGCCGCGTTCGACGACGATCAGCGAGAGCCCCTTGGCGCCGCCCCCGGGGGTGGTCCTCGCCACGACGATCACCAGGTCGGCGAGGATGCCGTTGGAGATGAAGGTCTTGGAGCCGTTGAGCAGCCAGTGGTCGCCCCGGTCCTCGGCGGTGGTGCGGATGGCCTGGAGGTCGGAGCCCGCGCCCGGTTCGGTCATCGCGATGGCGGTGACCGTCTCGCCGGAGCAGAAGCCGGGCAGCCAGCGGCGCTTCTGCTCGTCGGTGCCCAGCCCGGTGAGATAGGGGCCGATGACGTCGTTGTGCAGGCCGATCGCCAGCCCGGCGGCCCCGGCCCGGGTGAACTCCTCGGCCAGGACGGCACTGTAGCGGAAGTCGGCGCTGCCGCCGCCCCCGTACTCCTGCGGCACGGCGAGTCCGAGCAGTCCGGCGCGTCCGGCGGCGAGCCAGGCCGCCCGCGAGACGATGCCGTCCTGCTCCCACTGCTCGTAGTGCGGCAGGACCTCCTTGGCCAGGAAGGCCCGGACGGTCTCGCGGAACGCGTCGTGCTCCTCGGTGAAGATCTGCCGCTGCACGGGGTCTCCCAGGGGGTGTCGTGTCGGTCAGGCCGGATCGGTGGGCGGCGTCAGGCCCGGTACGTCCCAGTCGGCGGCGACGTCCGCCGTGTCGGCCCCCGGCAGCGCGGGCCCGCCGCGTACGGAGCCGGGGGTGGCGGAGAAGCGCGGGGCCGGGGCGGGCTGGGTCAGGCCGCCGTGCTCGACGAACGTGGCGCGGGCGGCGAGATGCGGGTGGTGCGGCGCCTCGCGGAGCGAGAGGACGGGGGCCACGCAGGCGTCGGACCCGTCGAACACCTCCGTCCACCGCGCGCGGGTGCGGGTCGCGAAGCGGTCGGCGACGGCGGTGCGCAGTTCGCCCCAGCGGGCGAGGTCGCCCCGGTCGGGCGCGGTGTCCGCGATGCCGAGGAGCGTGATGAACTCGGCGTAGAAGCGCTGTTCCAGCGGGCCGACCGCCATGTACTGGCCGTCGGAGGTCTCGTAGACGCCGTAGAACGGGCAGCCGCCGTCGAGCAGGTTGGCGCCGCGCCGGTCCTGCCAGCCGCCGGCCGCCAGCATGCCGTGGATCATGGTGGAGAGGTGGGCCGCGCCGTCGACGATCGCGGCGTCCACCACCTGGCCGGCGCCGCCGGGCGTGCGCGCGTGCTGGAGCGCCGCGAGTACGCCGACGACGAGGTAGAGCGAGCCGCCCGCGTAGTCGCCGAGGAGGTTGGCCGGGACGGCGGGCGGTGCGTCGGGGGCGCCGATCATGCCCAGGGTGCCGGTGAGCGCGATGTAGGCGACGTCGTGCCCGGCCGTCTCGGCGAGCGGGCCGTCCTGGCCCCAGCCCGTCATCCGCCCGTAGACGAGCATCGGGTTGCGGGCCAGGCAGGCGTCGGGGCCGACGCCGAGGCGTTCGGCCACACCGGGCCGGTAGCCCTCGATCAGGATGTCGGCGCGTTCGGCCAGGTCCAGGACGAGGCCGGGGCCGGGTGGGCTCTTGAGGTCGACGAGCACCGAGCGCTTGTTGCGGTTGGTGAGGTCGTGGGCCGGGTCGACCCCGAGTCCGGGGCCGCCGGGCCGGTCCACCCGTACGACGTCGGCCCCGAGGTCGGCCAGCAGCATCGCCGCGAAGG
Source organism: Streptomyces sp. ADI96-02 (assembly GCF_003846185.1). GTDB lineage: Bacteria > Actinomycetota > Actinomycetes > Streptomycetales > Streptomycetaceae > Streptomyces. The sequence goes on along the minus strand of NZ_ML123034.1, from coordinate 6,119,906 downwards.
GGCCGGGGCCGATCCCCGCCAGCTCGACGACGCGGACCCCGGTCAGCGGGCCGTGCCCAGTCCTGGTCATCCGTGAGCCCCCAGCGGTGTGACACAACCGATGTAACATCGATGATGCTAAGAACACGCCGCGCTCCGCACAACCCCTCAGGCCGAGCAAGCGCTTAGTTCTTCCTCCCATCCTCCCGCATCGGCTCCGCCCGGCCGTACGCCGCCGCGTCCGGCTCCGCTAACCTCTGCCTGCACGTCGGCACCCGGCCCCTTGCGGAGGTACTCGTGAACAGGCAGAACGGGGCGCCACGCCCCTTGGACGTCGTCCTCTTCGGCGCCACCGGATTCGTGGGGACGCTGACCGCCGAATATCTGGCCGCGCACGCCCCGGCCGGACTCCGCTGGGCCCTGGCGGGACGCGACCGGGGCAGGCTGGAGCGGCTGCGCGAACGGCTCGCCGCGATCGATCCGGGCTGCGCCGACCTGCCGCTGGTGGAGACCGACGCCGCGGACGCCGACGCCCTGCGCGAACTGGCCGCGTCGACGCGGGTGGTCGCCACGACGGTGGGACCGTACGTCCGGTACGGCGAGGAGCTGATCGCCGCCTGCGCCGAGGCCGGGACGGACTACGCCGATCTGACGGGCGAGGCCGAGTTCATCGACCGCAGCTTCGTGCTCCACGACACGCGCGCCCGGGAGACGGGGGCGCGCCTCGTGCACGCCTGCGGCTTCGAGTCCGTACCGCATGACCTCGGCGCGTACTTCACCGTCCTGCAACTGCCCGAGGGGGTGCCGCTGTCCGTCGACGGCTTCGTGCGCACCGACGCGGTCTTCTCCGGCGGTACGTTCGCCTCGGCGCTCACCGCGATGGGGCGCGGACCGAAGATGGTCGCCGCCGCCCGGGAGCGGCGGCTGCACGAGCCGCGCCTGGTGGGGCGGCGCGTGCGCGCCTCGGCGGGCTCACCGCACTACAGCGGGGCTACGGGCGCCTGGGCGCTGCCGCTGCCGACCGTCGACCCGGCGGTCGTGGGCCAGTCGGCACGGGCCCTCCAGCGGTACGGCCCGGACTTCCGCTACCGGCACTTCGCCTCGGTCCGGACCCTGCCGATGGCCCTCGGCGGCCCGGCGGCCCTCGGCGCTCTGGTCGCCGCCGCCCAGTTCGGGCCGGTGCGGGACTGGCTGACGGGGCGTTACGAGCCGGGGCGGGGGCCGGACGAGGAGCGGCGCGCGAGAAGCTGGTTCACCGTCCGCTTCGCCGGCGAGGGCGGCGGACGGCGGGTCTTCACGGAGGTCTCCGGCGGCGACCCGGGCTACGGCGAGACGGCCAGGATCCTCGCCGAATCGGCCATGTCACTCGCCCTCGACGAACTTCCGGCGACGTCCGGGCAGGTCACTCCCGTGGTGGCGATGGGCGACGCGCTGCTGGCGCGGCTGGGGGCGGCGGGGCTGCGCTTCCGGGTGGCGGCGGTCCGCGAGGACCTGCCGTAGGAGCCGCCGCCGGGCCGGTCGCCTGCGGGGTCGCGGTACGGCTCAGAGCGCCCAGCTGACCAGCGTGTACAGCATCGCGCCCAGCCAGACGAGACCGGTCATGCCGCCGAGGAGCATGCCGAGCGCGACCCGGCGCTCGGCGAGGCGGACGGGGACGTGCCGTACGGCTGTGCGAGAGGCGTTCATACGTACCAGCCTGCCCAGCGAGAACGCGGAGCACCACCCGTACGGATACTCAGCCGGCCGGCGGCGGACGCCCGCCGTTTCAGGCGGTCGCTTCCCTCAGCGTCCGGCGGCACAGCTCGTCCGCCCGGCGCGTGCTCTCCGGCTGGCGGAAGCGGCGGGCGAGGCGGAGCGTGTGGGCGCAGGCGTTGTCCAGGCTGATCCGGTGTCCCACGGAGACGAAGACCGGGTTGGTGTTCTCCTGGGTGCGCAACGCCCGGCCCACCACCTCCTCGCCGTCCAGCAGCGGGGAGGAGTCCCCGCGCCGGGGTCCGGGGGCTTCGTACGAAAAGGTGAACGGGTTCTTGCCGACGCCGATCACCGGGAGCCCGGTGAGCACACCGAGGTGGCTGGCGAGGCCGAAGCGGCGCGGGTGCGCGAGGCCGTAGCCGTCGCAGACGACGAGACCGGGGTCGACGGTCAGCGACTCCAGGGCCTCCAGGGCGGCCGGGATCTCGCGGAAGGCCAGCAGCCCGGGGACGTACGGGAAGGCGACGCGGCCGACGGCGGTGGCCTCGTCGACCGTCTCCAGCGTCGCGGCGTCCAGCACCACGGCCGCCGCGACGACGACGTCCTTCTCCTCGTCGTACGCCACGTCGACGCCGGTCACCAGGCCGGTACCGGGCGGCGGCCCCGGCTCGTCCAGCACCACCAGGCCGCGCAGGCGGTCCTGGATCGCCCGGCCCTCGGCTTCGTCCGCGGGGGTCTCATGGGCGGGAGGGGGCTGTGTCGTCATGACCGGAAGCTTAAGGGCTGCCCCGCGAGGTCTCCGCCGGGAGCGGGGGCGGTCCGCCGGGAGCGGGGGCGGTCCCCCGGCACGGGCGCGACCGCTGCGGCGGCAGGGGATCCCGTAGCCTGGCGATCATGTTCGTACTCGAATTGACCTACACGGCGCCGGTGGAGCGCGTCGACGCGCTGATGGCGGAGCACGTCGCCTGGCTGGACGACCAGTACGCGGCAGGCGTGTTCATCGCCTCGGGCCGCAAGGACCCGCGCGACGGCGGGGTGATCCTGGCCGTCGGGGAGGACCGTGCGCGGATCGAGGCGATCGCGGCGGCGGACCCGTTCACGGTGCACGGCGTGTGCGCTTACCGGGTGACCGAGTTCATCGCGACGAAGACGGCGCCGGAGCTCGCGCCGTTCCGTCAGCAGCCGGCCGGCTGAACGTTCGGGGCCGCCGTCCGGTCGCGTCGCGCGGCGCGGCGGGTCCGGCGGCAGGCGAGCTACTGGCGGCCGAGGATGAGGGCGAACGGTTGCTGGCCGGAGACGAGCGTCCGGCGCACGGTGCGCGCCTCGTGGGGGTGGTGCGCCCGGCGGACACGGCGGTGGCGGCTACCGCCGACGGAGGCGCGGAGCAGTGCGCGGCGGCTGGTGGGGGCCGCCTTCTGAGCACGTGTGGTCATTTTCACGCGCGGAAGATAACCCTTTTACCATGAATCGCCTTTCATGCGGATGGAGCCTTGGCCGTGCCTTGAACTGCCCTTGGCCATAACTGACTTGCACGTAACCGCTCACTCACGGCGCGCACTCCGACGCGGGATTCGGCGTCGCCCGCGGGACCTGGCGGGCAAGCTGGACGGGACGGCCGGTGACGCAGCTCACCCAGCCCTTCGGTGCACGGAACCATGCCCCCGGGCGTCTACTCCAGTGCCGGGAACCGTTCACCCAGCCGCGAGAGGGAGCAGGACTTGTCCAGCGCTATCGAGCACTACGTACAGGCCCGCATGGTCGCGTCCGCCCCGCGGATGGAAACCCTGCCCGCCACCCTGCGGTACGACCGCAAGGACCCCTTCGCCGTACGGATGGCGTTCCCGGCCCCCGCGACCCTGGAGGGGACCGAGGTGTCCTGGGAGTTCTCCCGCGAGCTGCTGGCCACGGGCGTCGACGCCCCGGCCGGCGAGGGGGACGTCCGCGTGCGGCCCTTCGGGTACGAGCGGACGGTGCTCGAATTCCACGCGACCGAGGGCGTCGCCATGGTCCATGTCCGCACCGACGAGCTGCGCCGCTTCCTGAGCCGGGCCCAGGAGCTGGTGCCGGTCGGGGACGAGGGCCGCTACCTGGATCTGGACCGGAGCCTGACCGACCTGCTCGGCGGCGCCTGCTGACGTCTCCGCCATCGCGGCTTGGCTTTGGACTTACGGTCGCCTTAACCTACGGTCACGTAACCTACGAGGCCGTAGGTAATTCTCCCGTCCCCAGGAGCTCCCCGTGACGATCACCTCTCCCCACCTCGGCAGTTCGAAGGCGTGGACCGACGCCCAGCTGCTGTACGCGCTGGAGGAGGTGGTGGAGAAGGAACTCAACCGCCATCTCAAGATCGCCAAGGACTGGATGCCGCACGAGTACGTGCCCTTCTCCGACGGCCGCAACTTCCCCGGCGTCTTCGAGGACGGCGACCCGTGGGCGCCGGACCAGTCCAAGGTCACCGACATCGGCAAGATCGCCCTCGTGGTGAACCTGCTGACCGAGGACAACCTCCCCAGCTACCACCACGAGATCGCCTCGCTCTTCGGGCGCGACGGCGCCTGGGGCACCTGGGTGCACCGCTGGACCGCCGAGGAGGGGCGGCACGGCATCGTGATGCGCGACTACCTGCTCACCTCCCGCGCCGTGGACCCGGACAAGCTGGAGCAGTTCCGGATGGCGCACATGGCGGAGGGCTTCGAGTCGGACAACCGGCACTCGATGCTGCACTCCGTCGCCTACGTCGCCTTCCAGGAGCTGGCCACGCGCGTCTCGCACCGCAACACCGGCCACCAGTCCGGCGATCCGGTCTGCGACCGGATGCTGGCCCGGATCGCGACCGACGAGAACCTGCACATGGTGTTCTACCGCAACCTGCTGGGCGCGGCCTTCGAACTGGCCCCGGACCTGACCATGCAGGCCGTGCGCGACGTCGTCGTCGACTTCCGCATGCCCGGCCACGGCATGCCCGGTTTCGAGCGGGCCGCCGCGCAGATGGCGATCGGCGAGATCTACAACATGCGCATCCACCACGACGACGTGATCCAGCCGGTGCTGCGCTACCTCAAGGTCATGAGCATCGACGGGCTGGGCCCGGAGGGCATGAAGGCGCAGGAGGAGCTGGGTCTGTACATGGGCGGGCTGGACAGCGAGGCGTCGAAGTTCGACGAGAAGCTGGCCGCGCGCAAGGCCCGGATGGCGGCGCGCGGACGCGCCTGACCCGACCGTTCCGCACGCCGGAGTGCTGGGGCCCCGCCCCGGCACTCCGGCGTGCGGCTGTCACTCTCACTCGTCCGCGGTGCTCTGCGCGTACGCCGCGTCGCGTACGTCCCCGCAGGGGTGCTGGCGCAGCATCCGCAGCTGAGTGCGCCAGGGGCCGGTCCACCCCGTGCGCCGGCCCGCGGCGGCCGTCAGCTCGGCGGCGAGCAGCCCCTCGGCCGGGTCGCCGGTCGCGGCGAGCCGGGCGACGACGACCAGCAGGACGGCGGGGTCGCCGCCGTCCGTCCCGCCGTCCGTCCCGCCGGGCGTCCCGCCGGGCGTGCCGACGCGCCGCCCGACGGTGTGCGCGGTCCTGGCGGCGAGCGCCGGCCGGCCCGTGTGCAGGGCGGCGAGGTGGACGAGCGCGGTGTGCAGCGCGTCCGCGTCCGCCTCCAGGTCCACGGAGCTCGCCAGCAGCGCGGCGGCCTGCGGTGCGAGGTCGCGGTGGGCCGCCAGCACCCGGCCGGCCTCGTCGCGGACGGCGGCGGTCCTCGGGTCCGGCGCACCGCCGCCGCCCGCGAGCGCCCGGGTGAGGTGGTCGAGCCGCCGGCGGGCCGGGCGGTCCCGCTCCGCACCGGCGTCGTCCGCCGTCTCGCCGGTGGCCAGCAGGTTCAGAGCGCGGTTCAGCGCGACGGCCGCCTCCGGGACCGCCGGGGCGGCCTCGGCGAGGGCGTCGGCGGCCGAGCGCCAGACGCCGCGCCGGTCCAGGTCGGTCAGGGCGTCGACCAGGACGGCGGCGGCTCCGGGCGCCCAGGGCAGCCACCGGACGAGCGCGCGGTGGGCGAGGGCCACCAGGGCGTCGTCGCTCGCGCCGCACACCGCCGCCACCGACCGCGCATAGCGGCGGCGCAGCTCCGGGGCGAGCTCGACGGGTCGGGCCCGCAGCACGGCGAGGCGCAGCGCGCGCTCCCCCTCGCACGCCTCGGCCAGCATCCGCCACAGGCGTTCCCCGCCGAGCAGCGGCGGGGCGGAGGCGACGCAGGCGGCGCGCACGTCCGGGTGCTGACCGGGCTGGGCGAAGGCGTCCGCCAGCACGGTGGCGGCCTCGGTGCGGGGCAGCAGCGCGGCGGCGAGCCGGACCATCTCCTTGCGGGCGGTGACCTTGCCGGTGCCGGGTGCGGTGCGGGCGGCGAGGAGGGAGCCGAGCCGGGAGGGCCGGGTGCGGGCGGCGGCCCGGCGCGCCGCGGGGATCGCGACCCGCGCCCGGTCGTCCCCGCCGTGCGCGAGCAGGTCGGGCAGGACGTCGGCGGGCCGGTCGGTGTAGGCGAGGGCGGCGAGCGCGGCCTCGGCGAGGACCACCTCGGGCGCGCCGGTCCGGGCGCGCAGGGCGTCCGCTCCCCGCCCGGGTATCCGGGCGAGCCGCCCGAGCGCGGCGGCGCGCGTGTACAGCGGCAGCTTCTCGTCCGCCGCCGCCCGCTCGGCGTCGCGCTGCGCGGCGCGCTGCTGCCTCGGCGTCCAGCGGTCGACGTCCGCCGTCCCGACGGTCCACGGCGTACCGGGGGCGAGGAACCTGCCCCGGGGCGGCGGGCCGTCGAGGTACGCGTCGAGCAGATCGGTCCGCCGGCCGGTCAGCACCCGCTGCACGGCGGGGAGCGCGGCGGCGGACGGGTCCCGGGCCAGCAGCCGTTCGACCCGCGCGTCCCGGTCCGCGGACGGCCGCAGCCAGAGGCCGGCGGCGGTACGGGCGGTGGTCTCGTCGCCGTAGCCCACGGCCTGCCGGAGCAGTTCCTGGAGGCCGGGCAGGCCGTCGGCGCGGTGGCCCAGCGCTCGGGTGAGGGCGAGCACGAGGCCGTAGTCGGAGCGCTCGGCTCCGGCCTCCAGCCACGGGCGCAGCGCCTCGAACACGGTGTGCTCCTGGCCCCGGCGCAGGGTCCGGTCGAGGCGGCCGAGGTCGGCGCCGCCGCTGTTGCCGGTGATGCGGACCAGAGTGCGCAGGGCCCAGTTGAGCAGGGCCCGGTGTCCGGTGACCGCGTGTTCGCGCAGGACGCCGACGGCGAGCCGGCTGAGGGCGGAGCGGCTCGCGGCGGAGGAGTCGCGGGACTCGACCGCGTCGGCGGCGACGCGGTCCAGCAGCGGCTCGACGGTGTCGGTGAACAGCGCGGGCGCGACGTCGAGGAGCGCGGTGAGGGCGGCCGAGCGGACGGGGTCCTGTTCGTTGCGCAGGCGCAGCAGGTCCTCCAGCGCGGTGGCGACGGCGTCCGGATCGGCCGAGCGGCCCGCGGCGCGTACGAGGAGCGACCAGGCCGCCGCCCGCTCGTCGGCGACGGGCCCCCGGGTCGCGGCCAGGAGCCGGTCGCGTATCTCCTCGAAGGGGAGGTAGGACTCCAGCGCGAGGACGACCGTCCCGTCCGCGCCCCGGGTCCGGGCGCGGTCCGCCAGCCGCCGGGCCACGGACGCCACGTGAGTGCGGGGCAGCGCGTCCAGGAGGGCGGTGTCGACCACGTCCGCCGAGGGGCCTTCGCCCCGGTCGGCGGCGACCGCCGCGTGGAGCGCGGCACGGCGGCCCGGCGGCAGGGAGGTGAGCAGGCGCGGCAGCAGGCCGGACGCGTCCCCCGCCTCGCGGCCGAGGGCGGTGAGGAGGTCGTCGGGCAGGGCGCGGGCCAGTCTCCGCAGCAGGGTCCGGCTGAGGGCGTGGTGCGGCAGCGCACAGGCGCCGGGTACGAGCAGGAGGCGGGCGGAGCGGGCGGGGTCGGCGGCGACGAGGGCGGGCAGGCAGCGGTGCAAGGAGACGGGGAGCCGGCGGGGCCCGTACCGTTCGAGGAGGTCCAGCACCCGGTGCGGGAGGGCCCGCGCCGCCGAGGCGACGCCCCGGTCGTACCCGTACGCCTGCCACCACAGGTCGCGGCCCGCCGCCGGGAGACCGGACAGCTCGGCTTCGACCGCGGTCAGGAGCGGTCCGGGGTGGTGGTGGCCGAGCGAGGACCAGCAGGCCGCCGTACGGAACAGGTCCGGCAGCAGTTCCTCCACCGCCGCCGCCGAGCAGGCGGGCAGCAGCCGCGCGGCCTCGGTGTCGCCCCAGGTCTCGCGCACCTGGGCGATCAGCCGGTCGGCGAGCGCGGTGCGCCGGTCGGCGGCGACCGCCCGTACGAGCTGCCGGCGCACGACGGCGGGAGCATCGGCGAAGGCCCGTTCGTAGGCGGCGTCCGGCACTCCGAGGCCCAGCCCCGCGCGCAGGGCGTGGCCCCGTACGACGGCGTCCTCGTCGGCCAGGTGCGCGCCGATCCAGTCGGCGTCGCGGCCGACGGACGCCGCGACGACGGCGATCCGCCGCTCGTACGGGTCGCCGTCCGCCAACTCGTCCAGGACCGGCCGCAGTACGCCCTCGTCGGCCAACCGCCGTGATCTCGCGGCCAGTTCTCGCATGCGCCGCTCGTGGGACAGCGGTTCGAGGGCGTCGAGGAGTGCGGCGGCGAGGACGAGCGGCTGTACGTCGGTCATGGAGGGATTGTGCCGTGCCGGATCAGGTTCCGGCCGCCTCCAGGCCGCCGCGTCCCTCTCTGCGCAGCCGCTCGCGCTCCTTCTCCGACAGTCCGCCCCAGACGCCGAACCGCTCGTCGTTGGCGAGTGCGTACTCCAGGCACGCGACGCGTCCTTCGCAGGCGTTGCAGAGCTGCTTGGCCTCGCGCGTCGAACTGCCCGGGGCGGGGAAGAAGAACTCGGGTCCGGCCTGCGCGCACAACGCGGTCTCCTGCCAGGCGAGTGCGTCTTCGGTCACGGTGTTGATCAGCATGCGACACACGGTGCACGATCGTGATAAACGACTGATCAACGCGTCATCGCATCGGCGTCCCGCGCGGGCGGCACGCACGGGCGACGCCGGGACGCTCTGTTCCGGGACGCCCTACTGCCGCGGGACGCCCTACTGCTGCGGCGCGGGCGTCATCACGGCGAAGACGGCACCGTAGGGATCGGCGACGTTGGCCATCTTGCCGACGCCGGGCACCTCCATCGCCGCCAGCGTCTCCGTGCCGCCCAGCCGCTCGGCCCCGGCGACGGTGGCGTCGACGTCGTCCACCGCGAAGTACGGCATCCAGTGCGGTCCGCGGACGGCCTCGGTGGGGACGTCGTCCATCCGGACCAGGCCGCCGAACGACGCCTCCGAACCGGCTCCGGACGGGTGGACGGTGGTGTAGACGTACTCGGTGCCCTCGACCTTCAACTCGTCGGTGCGCCAGCCGAAGACGCTGTCGTAGAACGCGGCGGCGGCCGGTACGTCCGCGGTGTACAGCTCGGCCCAGAGGAAGGCGCCGGACTCGTGGACGGCCCCGAGGCCCGGATTCGTCCTCGGCTGCCACACGCCGAAGTACGCCCCGGCCCGGTCGGTGAAGCCGCCCATCCGGCCGAAGTCGAGGACGTCCATGGGCTGGAAGGCCGCGGCCCCGCCCGCCTGTGCGACCTTCTCGGCCGTGGCGTCGACGTCGGGCGACTGGAAGGAGACCGACCAGGCGCTCGGCGACTGGGACGCGGGGACCGTCATCACGCCGGCGGCGTTGCGCCCGTTCAGCGTGAAGATCCCGTAGCCCCCGACCTCGGGCCCGCCGGGCACCAGTTCCCAGCCGAACAGGCCGCGGTAGAAGGCGGCGGCAGCGTCGATGTCGGGCGTTCCGAGGTCGATCCAGTTGGGTGCTCCGTCGAGGAAAGCGGGGCTGGGCATGGGTGTGCTCCTTCGGCGAGGGCCGGCGCGTCGCCCGCTCCCGAGGTGCGGCCACGCGCCTGTCCCTTCGAGTCTGGCACCGGCCGCCGACGAGCGCAGTCCGCGTGCGGCCGACCGTGCGCGCGGCGGGCCGCGGGCCCGTTCCCCGGGGGATCGCGGGCGGGGCGTGGGACGATGACGCCGAGGGCCGGGCGGAGTCCGGCGTACGGCGGGGCCGGCGGGGACAGAAGGACGCACATGAGGCAGACGGGGGACGCGGACGGTCCGGCGCCCACGGGCAGGGCCGCCCGTGAGCTGTGCACGCGGGCGGAGCGGCTGCTGGCCGCCGCCCGCGCCGTCCTGGAGGACCGGGCGCGCGCGGTCGACGCCGTACGGGCCGTGCTCGACCCGCTCCTCGACTCCCTGGTCGGCGGGGAACTGGGCGCGATCCCCCTCGCCCGGCTGAAGGACGTCACCGAGGGGCGGCTGCGCGTGAACGCCCTGGAGCAGGCCGGCTTCACCACCGTCGGCGAGGTCCACGCCACCAGCCGCTACGCGCTGCGGCAGGTTCCGGGGGTGGGGGCCGCCACGGCGGACCGGACGCTGGCAGCCGCGGGGCAGATCGCCCGCGCGGTGCGGGACACCGTCGCGGTCCGGATCGATCTGGAGCACCCGGACGACACGACGACGGCGCTGGTCATCGCGTTGCACCGGCTCGTGGAGGCGGGCGCGGACGTCCGCCGGGCCGCCGACGCGGCGAGCGCCCTGGCCGAACGGCTCGACCCGCTGCTGGAGGCCGCGGGTCCGGCCGGGAGCCGGGTGCGGATGGTGTTCGCGGGGAGCCGGGCCCGGGGCCGGGCGCGCGAGGCGCTCGGCTCGCTGCGGACGGCCGTGAACGGGGCGGCCGAGCAGGAGCTGCCGATGCTCTTCGGCCAGGTGTCGGTCGACCTGCTGCGGGCTCCCGCCTCGCCGGCGGCGGCCTGGGTGGACTTCGAGCTGCGGTCCGCCGAGTACTACAGCCTGCTCGCCGAACTGTCCGGCAGCGGCCCGGACCGCGACGCGGCCGAGGGCTTCCTGCCCGCCGAGACAGCGGACCGGGTGCGGGCCCTGCTGCTCGACGAGACCCGGCTGCGGGTGTCGCTGCGCGGCTACCAGGCGTTCGGGGCGCGCTTCGCGGTGGCGCAGAAGCGGGTCATCATCGGGGACGAGATGGGGCTGGGCAAGACCGTCCAGGCCATCGCCGCCCTCGCCCACCTGGCGGCGCGGGGCGGGACGCACTTCCTGGTGGTCTGCCCGGCGAGCGTGCTGATCAACTGGACCCGGGAGGTCCGCGCCCGGTCCACCCTGACGGTGCGTCCGGTGCACGGGGCGGAGCGGCAGGAGGCGTTCGCCGAGTGGTGCGCGCACGGCGGTGTGGCCGTGACCACGTTCGACGTCCTGCACACGCTCCCGGAGGTGGCCGAGGCGGCAGTCGTGCCCGGGATGCTGGTGGTGGACGAGGCGCACTTCGTGAAGAATCCGGCCACCCGCCGCTCCCGCGCGGTCGCGGCCTGGGCGGAGCGCGTGGAGCGGGTGCTGTTCCTCACCGGCACGCCCATGGAGAACCGGGTGTCGGAGTTCCGCAGCCTGGTGCGCCAGCTGCGGCCGGAACTGGCCCCGGCGGTCAGCTCCACGCACGGCGCGGCGGGCTCCCGGGCCTTCCGCAGGGCCGTAGCGCCGGCCTATCTGCGCCGCAACCAGGCGGACGTGCTCGCCGAGCTCCCGGCGCTCGTGCACGTGGACGAGTGGGAGGAGTTCAGCGCCGAGGACCTGGCGGCGTACCGCGAGGCGGTGGCGTCGGGGCGGTTCATGCGGATGCGCCGGGCCGCCTACGCCGCGCCCGCCGCCTCGGCCAAGCTGGAACGGCTGCGGGAACTCGTCGGGGAGGCACGGGGCAACGGGCTCAAGGTCGTGGTCTTCTCCTACTTCCGCGATGTTCTCGCCACGGTCGGAGAGGCGTTGGGCGAGGACGTGTTCGGCCCGCTCTCCGGGAGCGTTCCGGCCGCCCGGCGGCAGGAGCTGGTCGACGCCTTCTCGGCCGCACGGGGGCACGCGGTGCTGCTGAGCCAGATCCAGGCCGGGGGCCTCGGGCTGAACATGCAGGCGGCGTCCGTGGTCATCCTGTGCGAGCCGCAGGTCAAGCCGACGCTGGAGCACCAGGCCGTCGCCCGCGCACACCGGATGGGGCAGGTGCGGACGGTCCAGGTGCACCGGCTGCTGGCGGCGGACAGCGTCGACCAGCGGATGGTGGACCTGCTGGCGCGCAAGGACCGGCTCTTCGACGCGTACGCCCGGCGCAGCGACCTCGCGGAGACCACGCCCGACGCGGTGGACGTCTCCGACGCCGAACTCGCCCGGCGCATCGTCGAGGAGGAGCAGCGCCGGCTGCCCCGGCCCGCCGGAGCGTCCGGGCGGGCGGCGGCGGGGGCCGGTGACGCCGCCGCACCGTCCTGACGACCGGGCGGACGATGTGCCGTCAGTGCCGGTGCTCCTCCGCACCGGCCCCGGTGTCCTTCGCCGTGCCCCCCTCGGTCGAGTCCGCGTCCTTCGCCGTACCCTCGTCGGCCGTGCGCGGAGCGTCCTCGCGCGCGGCCCCGCCCGCCGCGTGGTGGGGTTCGTAGCCCGGGATCGTGCCGTCCGGCTTCCTGACCAGCAGCAGCCCCGCCATGCCCATGTCGGAGTGGCTCTGCACGTGGCAGTGGTACATCCAGGCCCCGGCGCCGACGTGTTCTCCCGCGATGATCTGGAAGCCGAAGGAGTCCGCCGGGCCGCAGATCTTGTTGTCCACCACCCGGCTCGGGTCGTCGGGGCCGGTCAGCAGTCCGGTTCTGTTGTCGGCCCAGCGGTGCCCGTGGATGTGGAAGGTGTGGTAGTACTCGCCGTGGGTGATCATCACCACCTCCAGCCGGTCGCCCACCGTCGCCTCGAAGTCGGGGCTCTCATGACCCGCCCTGTTGTTGATCGTCATGTCGTTGAACACGATCGTGATGGTCCTGTCCGGCAGGATGTCGCCCTTGCGCCGCACGACGAGCGGTCCGTAGAGGCCCTTGCGGATGCCTCCGGTGCCGTGGTCCGTGCCCACGACGTGGTCGTGGTAGTGCCAGTAGCCCGCGCTGCCCGCCACATGGGTGCCGTCCTTGCGGCGGCCCGGGGCGTGCGTGCGCCAGGTGTACGTGCGGGTGCCGCCGGGCTCGACGTGGCTCCTGTTCATCCGGGTGCCGTCGCTGGCGACGTCGTAGTCGACGCCGTGGACGTGGAGGCTGGCGTCCACGTCGGTGAGGTTCTCGAACTCGATGTGCAGCGTGTCGCCCTCGTTGAGCTCGATCAGGGGACCGGGCACCGACGCCTTGCCCTTCTCGAAGCCGTAGCCGAGCTGCCCGTCCGGGAGCTTCTCCGCGTACATCTTCAGCCGGCGCACCACACCCCCCGCCGGGGCCGTGCGCGGCGGCTTCTCGGCGGAGGCGGCCTCCACCGATCCCAGGGACAACGATGTCACCCCGGTGGCGGCAGCGGCTGCGCCGCCCACCAGCATCCGCCGGCTGAAGGTCCTTCGGTCCATGTCGAACTCCCCACTGCGATAAGGAAACTGGCGGGCCTGCGGAGACGGAGAGGGGTCCACGGGATCCCCGGAACGGCCCACACCGTAGCCGGGGACCCACCGTTTATCCACACTCAGGACAAAGTTCGTGCGATTGCTGCCATAGCTCTTGGCGAGTCGCGAAAAGAGGTCTAGCTTCATGCGCTGTCGCAATCACCGAAGAGGGTAGTGACAGAAAGTCACCGAGAGGTGCAGTGACCACAGAGGGGTGAGTGACCACATGCAGCGCGCACCACATCACCGGTCCAGATCGCGACGCGGCCTCGCGGCGGCCGTCGCGGCCGGCGCACTGACCGTGTCCCTGCTGGGCGGCAACTCCGCCGACGCCAGGGCCGACACGTCCCCGGATCCGGATCTGGTGGCGAGGATGGCGACAACGTTGTCCCTGCCGTCGCCCCCGGGCGGCGCGAACAACGTCAAGGTGCTGGTCTTCCACGCCTCGGCGGGCGACGAGGCGCCGTACACGGACGCCGGGATCGCGGCGATCGAGAAGATCGGGCTGAGCGGCCCGGCGGCGGGCCGGTTCACCACCGTGGCCACCGCCGACGCCGAGGTCTTCACCAACGGCAAGCGGCTCGGCTCCTTCAACGCCGTCGTCTTCCTGACCGGCGGCGGCGACGTCCTGGACCCGGAGCAGGAGGCCGGCCTGGAGGCGTACATGGAGGCCGGCGGCGGCTTCCTCGGCATCCACGACGCGGCGCGCACCGAGCCGTACTCGGACTGGTTCACCGGCCTGGTCGGGGCGCGGCCGGCGGCGAGCAGCCCGGCGGCCGTGCAGCGCGCGACGGTGGAGACCGGGGACCGGATCCACCCGGCGACCAGGAACCTGCCACTGGAGTGGAAGCGGCCCGATCGGTGGCTGAACTGGACGAAGAACCCCTCCGGTGACGTGCACACAGTCGCCCGCGTCCGGGAGTCGACGTACAGGCCGGGCGCGAGCGCCAACGGCTGGGACCACCCGGTCTCCTGGTGCCGCGACTACGACGGCGGCCGGTCGTTCTACACGGCCATGGGCGGTACGGAGGACAGCTTCGCGGAGAGCGACTTCCGCGACCACCTGCGCGGCGCGCTCGCCTGGACCAACCGCACCTCTCAGGCCGACTGCAAGGCGACGATCACCTCCAACTACACGGCCGTACGGGTCACCCGGCCGAACAAGCCCGGCAAGAACGACCAGATCGGCGAACCGCACGGGCTGGTGACCGCACCGGACGGGCGGGTCTTCTCCATCGGGCGCGGCGGCGCCGACAGCAGCGTCCCGGTCGTCACCGACTGGAACGACCCGAACATCGGCAGGGGCAGGGGCGAGATCCACGTCTACGACCCGAAGACCGGGAAGGTCTCCCTGGCCGGCGCGCTGGACGTCTTCGGCAACAAGGGCGGCGGCGACGAGCTGGTGAAGGTCGAGGAGGGGCTGCTCGGCATCGAGCTGGACCCGGACTTCGCGTCCAACGGGTGGATCTACCTGCACTACACCCCGCACGCGAAGATCGACCGCGACAAGCGCATGGCGACCCGTCAGGTATCGCGCTTCACCCTCGATCCGGCGACCGGCAGGCTGGACACGGCCTCGGAGAAGGTGCTGCTCGGCTGGCCGGTGCAGATCAACAGCTGCTGCCACGCGGGCGGCGGTATGGCCTGGGACTCGAAGGGCAACCTGTACATCGCCACCGGTGACAACAACTCCTCCGGATTCAGCGGTGGTTACTCCGGAAACAACCCGCAGCCGAACTACAAGGGCGTCGCCTTCGCGGACGCCCGGCGCACGGCCGGCAACACCAACAACCTCAACGGGAAGATCCTGCGGATCCACCCCGAGGACGACGGCGCCTACACCCTGCCCGACGGCAACCTCTTCACCGGCGAGGAGCCGGACGAGGGCGGCGGAAAGACCCGGGGCGAGATCTACGTGATGGGCGTGCGCAACCCGGCCCGGATCTCGGTCGACCCCGCGACCGACACGCTGTACGCGGGCTGGGTCGGCCCGGACGCCGGCGCGCCGAGCACCACCTGGGGCCCGGCGAAGTACGACACGTTCGCCGCGATCACCAAGGCGGGCAACCACGGCTGGCCGTACTGCATGGGCAACAACCAGCCCTACCGGGACCGCAACCTGCCCGACCCGGCCAAGCCGCTGGGCTGGTACGACTGCGAGGCCCCGAAGAACGAGTCACCGCACAACGACGGCCTGGTGAAGCTGCCGCCGGTGACGGCGAACACCATCTGGTACTCGCCCCAGGGCGGCGGCGTGGACTATCCGCGCGACGCCAACGGCGTGCCGAGCTACAAGGTCGAGGACCAGAAGCAGTTGCTGCCCTGGCTCAAGGGCGGCGGGCAGGCCACGATGAACGGCCCGGTCTACCGCTACGACGCCGCGAGCGACTCCACCGCGAAGTGGCCGGCGTACTGGGACGGCAAGTGGTTCGTCGGCGACTTCTACGACGACACGCAGCCGCGCCACGCCGTGCTCACCGACCCGAGGACGGTCGGCAAGGGCGGACTGCCCACGCACGCGGAGTCGTTGAAGAAGATCATCCCGGTCGGTGCGGACGGCATCCGCAATCTGATGGACTGGAAGTTCGCGCCGGACGGTTCGCTGTACGTCCTGGACTACGGGCGCGGCTTCTTCACCTCCGACTCCAAGTCCGCGCTGTGGCGCGTGTCGTACAAGGGCGGCGGAGCGACTCCGGCCGCCGAGGACCTGGTCGGGAAGGCGGCAGCGCAGTGAGACGCACGATGACGACCGCACGGCGCAGGCGCCGCCCCGGGGCCTTCTGGACCGCCCTGCTGGCCTCCCTCCTGATGGTCCTCGGGCTGACCTCGACGGCCGCGTACGGCAGGGAGGACGACACGGCGGCGGACGCCGCCGCCGAGCAGGTCCTCACCTGGACCGCGGGCGACCCGATCGACCGCTACCTGTCGTTCCCGAAGACGGCGGTGGCCGGCAAGGCGACCATCGTCTTCGAGAACAGCGCGGCGACCGGCAACACGACGAGCATGCCGCACACGCTGACGTTCAGCGTGTCGGACCCGGAGTTCAACGACGACGTCCAGCTGAACATCCTGGCCAACCCCGGCGACGCCCAGGGCGGCAGGCACAGCGTCGAGGTGACGCTGTCGCCCGGCCGGTACTTCTACCACTGCACGATTCCCGGCCACGGCCAGATGCAGGGCATCCTGACCGTCACCGAGGGCGGTGGCGGTGACGACACCGACGCTCCGCAGACGTCGGCGAAGGTCGACGGCGACAAGAACGCCGAGGGCGCGTACATCGGCCAGGCCACCGTCACGGTGGCGGCGACCGACACGGGCTCCGGGGTGGACACCGTGGAGTACGCCCTGGGCCGGGACGGGCCCTGGCAGCCGTACACGGCACCGGTCGTGGTCGACGAGGTCGGCTCCCACACGCTCCGCTACCGGGCCACCGACAAGGCTGGCAACGCGGCGCCGGAGAGATCCGTCGACTTCGCGGTCGCCGCGCCGCCGACCGACGACACGACGCCGCCGGACACCTCGGCGACCGTCTCCGGCGAGAGGGACGCGGCGGGGGCGTACCTGGGGATGGCCACGGTCACCGTCACCGCGTCCGACACCGGGTCCGGCGTCAACACCATCGAGTACGCGCTCGGCGCGGACGGCGGATGGAAGCCGTACACCGCGCCGGTGATGGTCCACGAGGTGGGCGAGCACACGGTCCGCTACCGGGCCACCGACCGTTCGGGGAACACGGCGGCGGAGAAGTCCGTCGGCTTCACCGTGGTGGAGCCGCCCTCGCAGGACAGGACGGCTCCGGAGACCTCGCTGAAGCTGGAGGGCGACAAGAACTCCGACGGCGCGTTCATCACGAGCGCCAGGGCCGCCGTCAGCGCCACCGACGACGACTCGGGCGTGTCCAAGGTCGAGTACTCCCTCGACGGCGGGCCCTATCTGGCGTACACCGCCCCGGTGATCGTCGACCGGGTCGGCCACCACACCTTCGCCCACCGGGCCACGGACAAGGCGGGCAACACCTCCGAGGCGAGAAAGGCGTCGTTCACCGTCGCCCGGGGCGGCGGGGTCCCCGCGCCGAACTGCGCCGAGTTCGACGAGCGGCACACCGTCTTCGTCGGCACCGTCGACACGGGCGTCCCGAACCGGATCACCCGCAACCGCTGCACCGTCAACGAACTGATCGAGGACGAGAAGGACTGGTCCTCCCACGCCCTGTTCCTCAAGCACGTGACGGCGGTGCTCGACAGGCTGCTGACGGACGGAGTCGTCGACCAGCGCGAGCGCAAGGCGGTCGACCGGGCCGCCCGGCAGTCGGGCATCGGCAGGCCGGGCCAGTCCGAGGGCTACACCAAGCTCTTCGACGGCACGGCGGCCTCGCTCGCCAGGTGGCAGCACGTGGGCGGCGGCGCGTTCGGGCTGAACGCGGCGGAGGGCTCGATCACCAGCTCCACCTCGGTGGACGGCATGGGCATGCTCTGGTTCCCGGCCCGCGCCTACGGCGACTTCTCGCTGAAGCTCCAGTGGCGGGACGACGCCCCGGGCGCGGGCAACGCCAACGGCGGGGTCTTCGTCCGCTTCCCGAAGGTCCACGACCACCCGGAGGAGTCGCGTCCGGAGTGGGTCGCCGTCAAGTACGGCCACGAGGTGCAGATCAACGACCGGCCGGACGGCGACATGTACAAGACGGGCTCGCTCTACGGGTTCGACCGGGTCGGCCTCGGCGGCGCGGGCGTCACGCCCAAGGGCACCTGGAACGACTACGAGATCCGGGTGGTGGACCAGCGCTACGAGGTCTACCGCAACGGCGTCCTGATCAACTCGTTCGACAACAGGGGCGGTCAGCTCTTCGAGCCGCCGCGGGGCGACGACCCGGGCACCGACGGCCGGCGGTTCGCCTCCGGTTACATCGGACTCCAGGTCCACGGCGTCTCGGACGTCATCTCCTACCGGGACATCCGGATCAAGGAGTTGTAGGCCGTACAGGCCCTCAGGAGGGCGTGCCCGCGTGCTCCGGCGTGCGGGCGCGGCCTCCGGGGGCCCGGTGGCGCAGCACCCGGAAGACCGCGCAGGAGACCAGCGCCCAGGCGGCCAGGACCAGGTAGGGGAAGACGAACTGGTGGCCCTGGTAGTAGACCGCGGTGTGCTGGGCGCTGACCGAGGCGCCCGGCGGGAGCCACCGCCCGATGTGCCCGAGCACCGTGGGCAGCAGCGGCCAGGACACGGCCCCGCCCGAGGACGGGTTGCCGATGATCACCATGAGGCCCCAGGTGGGGATCAGCGCCCAGCGGCCCATCAGGGTGTTGAACATGGTGAAGACCATGCCGGTGGTGAACATGGTCAACGCCAGGATCAGCCAGGACTGGACGAAGGGCAGGTCGACGGCGCCGAGCAGCCAGTCGACGATCGCGGCGATGGCGAAGCCGCCGAGCAGCGCGTAAGCGGCGGTGAACGCGACGCGCTCCGCCGGATCGAGCCCGCGGGCGTGGATGCTCAGCTGGGTGGCGCCGAGGAAGCCCATGATCACCGCGGCGAGGGAGATGTAGAAGAGGGCGAGTCCGCGCGGGTCGCCCTTCTGGAGCGGTTTGACGTCGGTGACCCTGACCGGCACTCCGGTGGCGTCGCCGACCTTCAGGCCCGCCTCGCCGAGCAGTTGGGCCACCGCTGAGCCGGACGCGCCCGCCACGTCGAGCTCGACGCCGCCGCCCGCCGGGCGCAGCACGGCGAAGGCCCGCTGCTCGTCCAGGGCCCGCCGGGCGTCCGCCGGGTCGGCGTAGGTCCGCAGTTCGAGCGAGGTGTCCAGGGCCTTCTCCATGCCCGCCGCGAAGACCTGGGTGGCCCGGTCGCCGGGCCCGGCGACCAGCGCGGCCGGGATGCGGTGCGGGGTGGGGTCGGCCATCGCGTAGGTGTAGGACCCGGCGAAGAGGCCGGCCGCGGCGGCGACGATCAGCACCAGGACGGTGGCCGGCAGGTACGGCGAGTCCTTGTACGCCTGCCGGCGTTCGCGCGGGGTACGGGGCCGCCCGTGCGCCCCGTGCGGAGGGCGGGGCCGGGCGTCCTCGTGGCTCACGCCATCTCGCCGTCGTCGTCGTGCCGGGCGCGGCTGGGCTGGACCCGCTTCGGTTCGCCGGGCATCTTCGGGTACTCGGGCGGGTAGGGCATGTCGCCGAGGCCGCGGTCCCGCTCGTCCCGGTCGGCCAGCTCCAGCAGCGCGTCGAGCCGGAAGGCGTGCCGGTCCATGTCGGCGTGGACGTCGCCCAGTTCGGCGTAGCGCACCGGCAGTGTGCGGATGTCGAAGTCGTGCGGTTCGGCCTCGTCGATCTCCTCCCAGCGCAGCGGCGCGGAGACCGGGGCGTGCGGGAAGGGGCGTACGGAGTAGGCGGAGGCGATCGTCCGGTCCCGGGCGGTCTGGTTGAAGTCGACGAAGATCCGCTCGCCGCGCTCCTCCTTCCACCAGGCCGTCGTCACCCGCCGCGGCATCCGGCGTTCCAGTTCGCGCCCGGCGGCGATCGTGGCGCGCCGCACCTCGGTGAAGGTCCAGGCCGGCTCGATGGGCACGAAGACGTGGATGCCGCGTCCGCCGGAGGTCTTGGGCCAGCCGCGCACCCCGTGGTCCTCCAGGACCGAGCGCAGTTCGTGGGCGGCGGCGACCGCGTCCGCGTAGTCCGTGCCGGGCTGCGGGTCCAGGTCGATGCGGAGTTCGTCGGGGTGGTCGGTGTCGCCGGCGCGGACCGGCCAGGGGTGGAAGGTGAGGGTGCCGAGGTTCGCGGCCCACAGCACGGCGGCGCTTTCGGTGGGGCAGATCTCGTCGGCGGAACGGCCGCTGGGAAAGGTGATGCGCGCGGTGGGGATCCATTCGGGGAGGTTCTTCGGGGCGCGCTTCTGGTAGAAGAAGTCTCCCTCCACTCCGTCGACGAACCGCTGGAGAGTGGTCGGCCGGCGGTTCAGGGCGCGGGTGACGCCCTCCCCCACGGCGAGGAAGTAGTCGGCCACGTCCCTCTTGGTGTAGCCCTTCCGCGGGAAGTACACCTTGTCCGGATTGGACAGCCGCACCGCTCGTCCGCCTGCGTCCAGCTCCACCGCTGCTCCCATGACGGCCACGGTAGGCCGCTCGCACATATGCCGCATATCGGAAGACGGGCGGCGGGGCGCGGGCCAGAATCGGGGCATGGACCTGCCCGTGATGCCGCCCGTGAAGCCGATGCTCGCCAAGTCGGTGTCCGCGATCCCGCCGGGCATGCAGTACGAGGCGAAGTGGGACGGCTTCCGGGCGATCGTGCACCGCGACGGCGACGAGGTGGTGATCGGCTCCCGCACCGGGAAGCCGCTGACCCGCTACTTCCCGGAGCTGGTCACCGCCCTCCGGGAGAACCTGCCGCCGCGCTGCGTGATCGACGGCGAGATCGTCGTCGAACACGGCGGCCGGCTCGACTTCGACCGGCTCAGCGAGCGCATCCACCCGGCGGAGTCGCGCGTCCGGATGCTGGCCGAGCAGACCCCGGCGCGCTTTGTCGCCTTCGACATCCTGGCGGCCGACGCGACCTCGCTGCTGACCACCGGCCAGGCGGACCGGCGCGCGGTCCTGGAGGCCGCGCTCGCCGGGGCCGCGCCCCCGGTCCACCTGGCCCCGGCCACCACGGACGTGGAGGTGGCGCGGCGGTGGTTCGAGCGGTACGAGGGAGCGGGGCTGGACGGGATCGTGGCCAAGCCGCTGGACCTGCCCTACCGGCCGGACGCCCGCACGATGTACAAGATCAAGCACGAGCGGACCGCCGACTGCGTGGTGGCCGGCTACCGCGAGCACAAGAGCGGCCCCGTCGTCGGCTCGCTCCTGCTCGGCCTGTACGACGCCGGGGGCGTGCTCCAGCACGTGGGGGTGTGCGCGGCCTTCCCGATGAAGCGGCGGGCGGAGCTGGCCGAGGAGCTGGCCCCGCTGCGCTCCGGGACCGGGGACCACCCCTGGGCGGACTGGGCGCGGGCGGAGGCGCACGAGGGCGGCCGGCTGCCGGGGGCCCCGAGCCGCTGGTCGGGCAGGAAGGACCAGTCCTGGGTGCCGCTGCGCCCCGAGCGGGTCTGCGAGGTGGCGTACGACCACATGGAGGGCGACCGCTTCCGGCACACCACGCAGTTCCGGCGGTGGCGCCCGGACCGCACTCCCGCCGGATGCACGTACGCGCAGCTGGAGGAGGTCGTCTCCTACGATCTGGCCGAGGTGCTGTCGGGCGGCTGACCGGGTCGCCCGGCCCGCACCCGCCTCCGGACATGGGAGCCGGGACCGGGGGCAGGTACAGGGCGTGCGCCCCGCGCGCCCGGCCCCGGGCTCCACGCCGGGCGGGGGCCGCACCGCACGGCCCCCGCGGTTCGGCGGCGGCCGATACCCATCATCGAGACGAACAGAGGCTGACCGGATGACGGACGACGGGACGACCGACCCCGCGGAGCTGCTGACGGGGCTCACCGTGGACGGACGGCGGCCCGAGCAGCCGGTGCTGCTCGACGAGCAGGGCCGGCCGCTCGCCACCTGGCGCGAGAACTATCCGTACGAGGTGCGGATGCGGCGCAAGGAGTACGAGCGGGGCAAGCGCGTGCTGCAGATCGAACTCCTCAAGCTCCAGCGCTGGGTCAAGGAGAACGGGCAGCGGCTGGTGGTCGTGTGCGAGGGGCGTGACGCGGCGGGCAAGGGCGGGACGATCCAGCGGTTCACCGAACGCCTCAACCCCCGCGGCGCGCGCGTGGTCGCACTGGAGAAGCCGACCGAGCGCGAGGCCGGGCAGTGGTACTTCCAGCGGTACGTGGCGCATCTGCCGTCGGCGGGGGAGATCGTCTTCTTCGACCGGTCCTGGTACAACCGGGCGGGCGTCGAGCGCGTGATGGGCTTCTGCACGCCTCAGGAGGCCGATCACTTCCTCGACCAGGCGCCGCAGTTCGAACGGATGCTGGTGGACGACGGCGTCCTGCTGGTGAAGTTCTGGTTCTCGGTCTCCCGCAGCGAGCAGCGCACCCGGTTCGCCATACGGCAGGTGGACCCGGTGCGCCAGTGGAAGCTGTCCCCCACCGACCTCGCCTCGCTGGACCTGTGGGACGAGTACACCGCGGCGAAGGTCGACATGTTCCGGGCCACCGACACCGTGCACGCGCCGTGGACGGTGGTGAAGAACAACGACAAGAAGCGCGGCCGGCTGGAGGCGATGCGCAGTGTCCTCTCGCGCTTCGACTACGACAGCAAGGACGAGGACGCCGTGGGCGCTCCTGATCCGCTGATCATCGGCCCCGCCGACACCCTGCTGGAGCCCGGCGAGGAGCCCACCGACCTCTCCCCCACTCCGCTGGCCCGACGGGTGCACGGCCCGGGGGACCATCCCGAGGAGGAATGACCGGACGGGGACGGGCGGGCGCGGGCGGCCGGTGCGCACGGACAGCGGAGAGCGGAATTCCGACGTGCGTTCACCTGGTCGCCGGGCCGGGCGCACATGAGATCGGCGCACTTCCCGCGAACGCCGCGAAAAACCCTTTCGGTTTCCCGGCTTTCCCCGCCTCGCTCCCCCTCCCCTCGTTTTCCTCGCCCGTTTCGCTCGCCGTCGTGAATTCCGCCCGGCCGCGCGTCGGACCGTACGCCGTGGGCCCGGCGGTGGTGCCCGTACCCGCCGCGCGCGTATTCCCAGGCGGTGATTCGCGGCCCATGAACACGGCGCGCCCTCGACGTCGATTCCCTCCCGATTCCCTCCCGATTCCCTCCCGATTCCCTCTCCATTAGCCCTCGATTCGACCTCGATTCGCCTTTCCCTCGTCCTCGATCCGTCCTTGATCCATCGAGCGCGGAAGCCGTCGGACAGGTCCGGGGACGTGTGGATGCGGTGCCAGCGGGAATGCGGTGGTTTCGATGGTGATTCCCCAACGGGGTCACGCCTCGTCGACGGCCGATGAGGAACGCGAATCCGCCGGGCACGCGCGAAGGGCGGGGAAAGCACGTGGCACAGGTGATGGTGATGGCAGGCAAAGCAGCCCCGGACACGTACCGGACCCGTCCGGCCCGTGACGTCGGCCTTCTGCGCGAGGCGGAGAAGGCGACGACGCGTGAGGGACCGAAGAGCGCCGCCGAGGCACGCGACATCGTCACGCGGCTGCTGACCACCGACTTCTGCGAACTCTCCGCGGAGGGGCGCTCCGACGTCGTCATGGCGGACGCCCTGCTGGTGACGTCGGAGCTGGTGACCAACGCGCTGCGGCACGGCGGCGGTCTGACCGGGTTCTCCGCCCGGATCACCGACGACGGGCTGCGGATCGTGGTCGACGACGCCTCCTCGCGCCCGCCCGTCCTGCGCCGCGAGAGCGGGGCGGTCGCGGGCGAGGGCGGCTACGGGTGGCCGCTGGTCCAGCGGCTCACGTCGCGGCTCTCGGTGGCGCCGCAGGCGGGCGGCAAACGCATCGTGGCCGTCGTGCCGCTCTTCTGAGGCCCTCGGCGGCCGGGCGGCCCCGGTTCAGAAGGACGGCGGCGGTCCCGGAGACGTCCGGGGCTCGGCGGACGCCTCGTCCGTGCCGCCCCGCGCGGGCAGCTGACCGCCCTCCTCCTCGAAGAGGTGCAGGATGCCGGTGATGCGCATGATCCGGTTCAGGAAGGCGGGCCGGTCCTCCACGTGCAGCCGCACCCGGCGGGCGGTGGTGTCGCGGTGGATCTGCAGCAGCGCGGAGACGCCCATGGAGTCGCACAGGAGCAGCCCGGCGCAGTCCAGGTGGAGGTCCTTCAGCTCAGGCTGCGCGGCCAGCGTGTCCCTCACCCGGCGTACGAGTTCGTCGCTCGTCCCGTAGTCCAGGTCTCCGCCGAGACGCAGGCGGGCCCGGAGCGGTCCCACCTCGGGCGTGACGGTGAGGAGTTGGTGCGGCAGGGCGGTCATACGGTGGCTCCGGGTGGCTGATCGGCTGATGTGACGTACTCGTCCAGATCGCGTCTGGCGCGGTCGAGGATGCGGTGGGCCCGGGGGAAGTCCCGGAGCTGGGCGTCCAGGGCGTCCAGGGCGGGACGCAGGGATCGGGCGGGGACCCGCCGGGCGGCCAGCACACCCGCGGTCCAGGCGATGAAGTCGGCGAACAGGTCGTCGCTGTCGGTGTACAGGGCGACGCCCAGGAACTCCACGATGTGGGCGACGTCCTCGGCCGTGCGCTCCCGCTGCGGGCCGGTGTACCGCGCCATGGCCGGGAAGTCCGTCTCCAGCCGCGTCAGCACTCCCCGGACGAGGCGGCCCCGGGAGCGGGCGACGAGCGTGTACTCCTGGTCCATCAGGTGCGGCAGGTCGTCCACCTCCAGCCGGCCCGTCGCGAGGTCGGGGGCGGGTATCCCCTCCGCCAGCTGCCGGGCCGCCGCCCGCGCGTCCGGCGCCCAGGCGTTGGCACCGAGCAGGCGCGCGTAGCGTCCGTCCGGGCCGAACGCCGCGCCGCCGGCGAGGACGGGCACGCCGATCGCCTGGCACGCCGTGATGGCCGTGTGCGCCGCGGGCAGCCGGGCGCTGATGGAGGAGGAGAGGGCCACCGCGTCCGCGCCGGAGTGGTGCAGGTGCGCCACGAGGTGCGGCGTCGGCACCTGTGCGCCGAGGAAGTCGACCTGCCAGCCCCGCAGGGTCAGCACCTCGGCGAGCAGCCGGGCCGGCAGGACGTGCCACTCCCGGTCCACGCAGGCGACGGTGATCCGGCCGTCGTGGCGCTCGGGGCGGTGGGCGGGATGGTGGGCGAGGGCGGCTATGACGCGGTCGGCGATGGCGGTCGCGGCGTGCTCCTGCGCGACGGTCAGCCGGTCGGCCTCCCAGGCGCGGCCGATCTCCGACTGGACGGGGGCGATCACGTCGAGCAGGACCGTTTCCGGGGTCACCCCGCCGTCCAGGGCGGACATCACCAGATCCGCCGCCGCGTACTCGTCCCGGCCGGTGACCGCCGCCCACAGGCGGTCGCGGAGCGTCGGGAGGTCGGTGACGGTCGGTGCGGAGGTCATCCCGTGTACCTGCCCCGTGTGTGCCCGTTCACCGCACTCAGATGGGTGGTGGGCGGGGCCGTGATCGCGACCAGGGCCAGATCGTCGTGGCCCGCGTCCTGGAGCCAGTGCGACGCCAGCATCTGGATGTGCTCCACGACGGCCTCGCCGGGCATGCCTCCGCAGTCGCCGAGGCCGCGCTTCAGCCGCTCCTCGCCGAAGAGTTCGTCGCCGAGCGGTCCGCCGCGCGCCTCGGTGATCCCGTCGGTGTACAGCAGGCAGGTGTCGCCCGGCAGCAGCACCGTCTCGACGGTCCGGGCCTGGATGTCGTCCAGAGCCCCGACCAGGCTGCCGCGGGTGGGCACCTCCTCCACCCGGCCGTCGCCGCGCACCACCAGCGGCACGGGATGGCCGGCCGAGGTGAGCCGCAGGTGCACCTGGTTGCCCTGCCGCAGCACCGAGGCCAGGACGAGGGTGGCGAAGCGGGTGTTGTGGGTGTTCAGGAGCGCCCCGTTGAGCAGTCCCAGCACCCGTTCGTGGTCGTCGGCCATCGGCATCAGCGCCTGGAGGGTGTTGCGGATCTTGCCGGTGAGGACCGCGGCCTCCAGCCCCTTGCCGCAGACGTCCCCGAGCACCACGAGGGAGGGCTCGTCCTTCGTGGCGCCGGGGTGGACGTCGTAGAAGTCGCCGCCCACCCGTTCGCCCTCGTCGGAGGGGCGGTAGCCGCCGGCGAACTCCACCCCGTTCACGCGGTGGAGACGGGGCGGCAGCAGGTCGCGCATCAGGGTCTGCGTGATGCTGTGCTGTTCGGCGTAGAGGCGGGCCGCCGACAGGGCGGCGCCGGCGCGGGCGGCGAAGAGCCGGGCGAACGTCTCCTCGTTGGCGCTGAACTCCGTACGGGAGTTTCGGCGCAGCAGGACGAGCGCTCCGGCGGGCACGCCGTGGCCGGGGAGCGGGGTGATGACCACCGATCCGACCGTTCCGGTGAAGTCCTCGGGCAGCAGCCAGTCCGGGAGGGCTGCCGGGTCGATCCACCGCGAGGGGACCGGCGGGAAGCCCTTGAGGGCTTCGGTGAGGCCGGGTACGAGCGACGGGTCGGCCGCCACCAGGTGCTGGGTGGCCTCGCCGCCCGCGAGGGCCCGGGTGAGGCGCAGCTGCCGGCCGGCCGGCGGAGCCACCACGACGACGGCGTCGGCGAGGTATTCGGCGGCGAGCCGGGCAGTGGCGGCCATGCACCGCTCCGTGTTGAGCGAGGCCAGCAGGACGTTCGACGCCTCCGCGAGGAACCGGGTGCGTTCCTGTTCGGTGGCCAGCGCCTCCTCCGCCGCCCGCCGGGCGGTGTGGTCGACGAGCCACCACAGCACGTTGCCGTCGGCGCACCGGGTGGGATGGGCCTCGAAGCGGCCGGAGTGGAAGTCCCCGGTGACGGCGGGAGGTGACGCACCGCCCTGGCGTACGGGCTCGGCGGCCACCTCCGTGGTCGCGTCGGCCAGCCAGGACAGGGCGTCGGGCAGCCGCGCCCCGACCCTCACCCCGGCGAGAGAGCCGGCGGCGGCGTTGGCCTCGACAACGGCGCCGGCCGGGTCGACCGCTATCACCGCGTGGGGCGCCCGGTGCCAGGCGGTCGCGGCGGATCGCGGTTCGTTGTACGGGGCTGCCTCTGCCTTGGGTGAAGCCATGGGGGGGACCCGCCTGCGGCGAGTCGCACCACCTTCCAACTGGACGACGAACTCTTTCCCTGGGGCAAACATCGCGGAGTCGACCCCCGCTTGGCAACCCGGCCTCCCGTGCGTCCGCCGTGCGAGTGCCACGCGTCACAGGTGGCTCACGTCATGTACTCGCCACCTTCACCCCATCCCCTCATCCTCCGCTGCCGCCGGGGGTTTCGTCCGGGGCGCAGGGGTCCTCGGCGGGGTCTCCGGGCTGCTCGGTTCCGCCTGTCGGCGTCCCGGAGGGCGACGGGCCGCCGGTCGGGCAGGCCGGGCCGGTGGGATCGGGACTCGGTCCCGGGCCGGTGGGACCGGGGTCGGTCGGGCTCGGTGTGGGGCCGGGGCCGGTGGGGCCCGGGTCGGTCGGCGTGGGCTTCGGGCCGGGCCCGGTGGGCGTCGGGTGGGGGCTCGGGCCGGGCGTCCCCGACGGGGTCGGCGTCGGCGAGGTGGGCGGCCGGGTCGGCTGCGGTCCGACGACGACGCCGCCTCCGCCCTTGCCCGGCGTGCCCTTGCCGCCGGACCCGCCGACCGGCCCGCCGGGCAGCTTGTCCCCGCCCGCGCCGGGGCTCCGGGGGACGACGCCCTCGCCGTCGGCCACCGGGTGGGCGCCCCCGCGGTAGAACTCCAGCCAGGACAGCACCGTGCGCAGATAGGCGTCGGAGCGGTTGTAGCTGAGGATCGCCCGGTCCAGGTCGGCGCGGACGCCCAGGTCGCGTCCTCCGGCGCAGAGGTAGGACCCGGCGGCGAGCGCCGCGTCGTAGATGTTGTTCGGGTCCTCGCGGCCGTCGCCGTTGCCGTCCTTGGCCCAGTTCGCCCAGGTGGAGGGGATGAACTGCAGGGGGCCGACGGCGCGGTCGAAGGCGCGGTCGCCGTCGTACCGCCCGCCGTCGGTGTCCCGGATCAGGGCGAAGCCCGCACCGTCGAGCGCGGGTCCCAGGATCGGGCTGAGCGTCGTGCCGCGTGCGTCGACCCGTCCGCCGCGGGCCTGGCCGGACTCCACCTTGCCGATCGCCGCGAGCAGCTGCCAGGGCAGCCGGCAGCCCGCGTCGGACCGGTCCAGTGCTGCCTCGGCCCGGCGGTAGGCGGCGAGCACGGTCGCCGGGATGCCCGCCTCGGACCAGGCGCGGGACACGGCCGGGGACGACGGCTTCTCCCCCGCCCGGCCGGGATCGGGCGGCTTCGGGCTCGCCAGGGGCGGGAGTTCGGTGTGGTAGGCGTCGTCGCCCGGCGCCTCGCTCCACACGACCTCCTCGGACCCGGCGCTCCGCTCCCCGCGCGGCGCGGGAGCGGGCCCGGCGAACCCGGGCGCCTGGGAGGCGGTGAGCGCGGCCATGGCGGTGACCGCCGTGACGGTGCCGGCCAGCCTGCGGCCTGCCGTGCCGTTGAGCCTCATGCGTGGTCCCCTCTCCCCGGCGGTCCCGTTCACCGGGTGAACGTGTCGATGGCGGCGATGCGCCAGGCGCCCTGGCGGTGCACGGCGTCCACGGCGAACATCGCCGCCGCGTAGGTGGTCTCCTCGTTCTTTCCGGTACGGGTGTTGCTCTGGTCGGCGAAGATCAGCAGGCGCGCCCGGTCGCCGTCGAGGAACTCCACCGCGCTCTCCGTCACCGTCGTGGTGAGCACGAGCTTCTGCTTCGGCGCCTGTGCGCGTACCTCGGCGAGCATCCCCCGGTGCTGCTCGACGGCTCGGCCGGTCAGGTACGTGCGCGCCGCGCGGTCGGAGCGGGCGGGCGAGGCGTAGTCGTACGAGAAGACCGCGCCGACCGCCTCGCTGATGCGGCCCTTCACCTCGCTGGTGCGGGCGATGTCGGTGAGCGCGGTGTTCTGCCGGGCCGGTTCGCCGCGCAGGCTCGCGGCCGAGGTGAACGCCCAGACGGCGAAGGTCCCGAGGACGACGGTGAGGACGCAGAGCACCGCGGGCAGCCCGACGCGGAGGCGGGCGGCGAACCGGCGTACGGCTGAAGCGGAAGCGGCCCGGCTGCCTTCCTCCGCCGCGACCGCCGCCTCCGCCTCTGCTCCCCGCGCGGCCTCGTCGCCGTTCACGGACTCGTCGCCCGAGCCGGCGACCGGGTGCGGGCCCTCGCCGCTCGTGCCGGGCCCGCCCGCCTTCTCCGGCGCGTCCCCGATCCGCGAAGGCGCGTCCCCGGCCTGCGGCGCGTCCCCGATCCGCGAAGGCGCGTCCTGCGGCTCCGTCGCGGACGCGGAGCGCGGTGGTGCGGTGGTGAGCCGGCGGCGGCGGTTGACGAGGTGGCGGGTCGTCGACATGGCGGGGTCCTCTCGGTGGTGGTGCGGGGGCGGGGCGGGTGGCGGGTCAGCCGGCCGTGCTGCCGACGGGCGCCTGGCCGAGCGCGCTGAGCTTCCACCCCTCGGCGGTCCGGGTGAGGGTGCCGAGCATCCGGCTCTCCTTCACCGCCGGTTCGCCCTTCGGCGCGGCGACGGTGACCCGGAGCGCGACCATCACCCCGGCCCGGCCCGCCCGTTCGTCGAGTTCGGTCACCGCGCCGGCCAGCACCTTGGCGGAGCTGACCGTCTTCGCCGACGTGATCTGCTCGGAGAACGCGTCCCGTCCCTCGACGAGTTGGCGGTGCAGGTCGCCGGTGGTCGACGCCTCCCAGCTGTCCAGCCCCTTCTCCAGAGCGCGGTGGTCGAGGGTGTTCATGTTCTGCACCGCCTGCTCGCCCGCCGCCAGCGCGTCGTCCCGCGCCCGCGCGTAGGAGGCGGCGTCGTCGTGCGCTGCCTCGTAGCGCTGCCACCCGCCCCAGCCCGCCGCGCCGGCCGCCACGACCGTCAGCGCCGTCGCCGCGATCACCAGCGGGTTCCTCGTCGTCCTCACCCGTGCCATGTGCTGCCTCTCCGTGCCCGCCGTACCCGAACCGATGTGCCGCGCCCGCCCGTGCCGCAGGACTGTCACGTGGAGCCGATCTCGACGATCCGCCAGTGGCCGTCGCGCAGTTCGGCGGTCACCGTGAGCTGCGCGGAGGCGGTCGTGGCGGCCTTGCCCCGGCGCTCGTAGACCTGGTCGAGGAAGACCAGGAGGTGGGCGCTGCGACCGGTCAGCCGGGTCACGCCGGCCCGCACGACGTGGGTGGTGAGCGTCAGCTTCTGGTCGGCGGCCTGCTTCTCCACCTGGCCGAACAGCCGCGCGTACTGGCCGAGCGCCCGGCCCGCGAGGACCTGTTTCGCCGACTCCTTGGTGGCGGCGGTGGTCGCGGGCCCGTACGAGAAGATCCTGCCGAGGGCGCTGCTGACGTCCCCCGTCACCCGTGCCGTCGCCTGCGCGTCGGTGAGGGCGAGGTTCGCCGTCGCCGGAGTGTCGCGCAGTTGCCGGCCCTCGGCGTACAGGACACCGCCCGCGGCGAGCAGGACGACGGCGAGGAGCCCGCCCAGCAGGCGGGGCCATCCGCGCCGCCGGGGTCCCCGAGCCGCCTCCGTCGCCGTCTCCGCCGCCTCAGCCTCCGCCTCAGGGGCGTCGGCTTCCGTGCCGGGAGCCGGTTCGTCCTCGGCCGGGCGCGTCCGTAGGGGTGCGTCCGTGTTCGTGCCGTTCACCGTCGCCGTTCCTCCCCGCTCCCTCATCCGCCGCCGCCCGCGCCGATCGCGGTGAGCGCCTTGACCTTCCAGCCGTCCGCCGTGCGGGCGAGGGTGGCCGTGAAGCGTTTGCGCTGGGTGCCGGCCGCGCCGGTGCGCGGGGTGACCCCGACGTCCACGGTCGCGATCAGCTCGGCCGTACCGGCGCGTTCGTCCAGTGCGGTGAGCGCCGCCGCGGTGACCTTCCCGCGCGCGGTGTCGCCCGCGGTCGTCAGGGTGCGGGCGTCGGCGTCCGCCGTGCGGGCCAGCTCGTCGCGGAAGGGGCCGGTGGCGGCGGTGCGCCAGGCGCGCAGCCCGCCGCGTACGGCTGTGGCGTCCGAGCCGTCGAGGCTGTTCAGCGTCGCGAGGTGCCGCCGGCCCTCGGCCAGGGCCGTGTCGCGGGCCTTGGCGTAGGACAGGGCGCGGTCGCCGTGCGCCTGGCTGTAGGACCAGCCGCCGAGGCCGCAGACCAGTGCCGCGACGAGGAGGACGGCCCAGCCGCCCGCCCGTTGGACGCGGGGCGTCATGAGCGGCCTCCCAGGCCGAGCAGCCCGGCCATGCCGTCCGCGGCGGGCGCGGTGCCGGGTGTGCTGCCGAGCGCCCCGGGAAGCCGGTCCCCCGTACCGCCGAGCAGCATCGAGCCGGGCCGGGCGGGCTTCGGAACCGGGCCGCCCTTCGGGGCGTTGGCGCTGCCCCGGACGTTGACGCCGGTGCCCGGCGACGACGTGCACCGGGCCTTGGTGTTCAGGGCGGGCGCGGGCGAGGTGTCGAGACCGTTGCGGTAGGCCGTGCCGCCGTAGCCGGCCGTGCAGGGCAGCGGTTCGAAGAAGGTGACGGCCAGGCCGAACCGGGCGCCGTCCTCATCGACCGCGCTGGCTCCCGCCGCCACGACCGCCGGGAGCTTCACCAGCAGTTCCTCCAGGCCGCGTTGGCGGGTGACGGCGACCTCCGAGGTGGTCAGCAGGTTGGCGACGACGACGCCGAAGGCGGGGTCGAGGTCGCGCAGCAGTCCGCTGATCTGCACGGCGGCGTCCGGGGTGGTGGCGATCAGCCGGCGCAGGTCGGTGTCCGAGCCCTTGAGTTCGGCGGCCAGTTCCTTCGCTCCGGAGGCGAACCCCTTGAGCGCCCGGCCCTGTTCGGCCTGGGTACGGAGCACGGTCTCGCCGTCGGCCATCAGGCGGGTGGTGACCGGCAGGGAGCGGTCGGCGGCCTCGACGAACTCGCTCCCGGTGTCCAGCAGCACCTGGAGGTCGTCCCCGCGGCCTTCGAAGGCGGTGCCGAACTCCTCCACGACGGTCCGCAGGCTCTCCAGGTCGACCGAGCCGGCCAGGTCGTTGACGCTGGTGAGGACGTCGGTGGGCGGCGCGGGGAGCGTGGTGTCGGCCTCGTCGATCACCGAGCCGTCGCCCAGGAAGGGCCCGTCACGGCGGGTCGGGCGCAGGTCGACGTACTGCTCGCCGACCGCCGAGAGGTTGGCGACGACCGCCTGGAGGCCGTCCGGGATGGGCGGGGCGTCCTTCTCGATCCGCAGTTCGGCCTCGACGCCGTCACCGGTCAGCTCGATGGGGCCGACCCGGCCCACGGAGACGCCCCGGTAGGTGACGTTGGAGTGGGTGTAGAGCCCGCCGGTCTGCGGCAGCCGCACCGTGACGGTGTAGTAGCTGCGCAGGCCGACGTAGTGGCCGAGGTCGGCGTAGCGCACGCCCAGGTAGCTGAGGACGAGCACGGCGATGACCAGGAAGGCGATGTTCTTGAGCCGGATGGCGAGGGTGATCACGGGGTGCTCCCCTGCTCGGGCTTCGAGGTCGACGGCACGCCGGGCAGGGGCAGCGGGAGCGCGCCGCGCGCCGCGGCGCCCTCGGCCGGAGGCTTGGGGAGTCCGGGGTCGTCGGGGACCAGGGCCGGTATGACCTGGGTGCCGGGCGCGGCCGTCACGTCCAGGTAGACGTTCAGGTAGTCGCCCTTCACCCCGCGCAGCACCTCGTCGGTGAAGGGGTAGGTGAGCAGCGCCTGGAGGGAGTCGGGGAGGTCCTTTCCGGAGTCGGCGAGCGCCTTGAGGGTCGGGGCGAGTGCCTTGAGGTCGGCGATCATGTCGGCTTTGCTCCGGTTGATGGTGTCGACGGCCACCGTGGAGAGGGTGTCGAGCGAGCGCAGCATGGCGAGCAGGGAGCCGCGCTGCTTCTCCAGGACCTTGAGCCCGGGGCTGAGCCCGGTGAGGACGGTTCCGACGTCCTGCTCGCGGGTGGCGAGGGTGGCCGAGAGCCGGTTGACGCCGTCGAGGGCCCGGGTGATGTCGCCCCGGTTGCCGTCGAGGTCGGTGACGAGCGTGTCGACCCGGTCGAGCATCGAGCGGACCTGCGGCTCCTGCCCGGCCAGTGCCTTGTTCAGCTCGGTCGTGATGGTCCTGAGCTGGTCGACGCCGCCCCCGTTGAGGACCATGGACAGGGCGCCGAAGACCTCCTCGACCTCCGGGTTGCGGTTGGTGCGGACGTACGGGATGCGGTCGCCGTCCGCGAGGGAGCCGCGGGCCGTGCCCTGGGCGGGCGGGGTGAGCTGGACGAACTTCTCGCCCAGGAGGCTGGACTGTTCGAGGCGGGCGTGGGCGTTGGCGGGGAGGTCGATGTCTCCGTTGACCCGCATGGTGACGCGGGCGCGCCAGCCGTCCGGGGCGAGGTCGATGCGGGTGACGCGGCCGACGGAGACGTCGTTGACCTTGACCGAGGACTGCGGCGCCAGGCTGAGGACGTCGCCGAAGTCGGCGGTGATCTCGTACGGGTGGTCGCCGAGGTCGGCTCCGCCCGGCAGCGGGATCTGTTCGATGCCGGTGAAGACCGGTCCGTCGGGGCGGACCGCGACCAGGGCGATCAGCGCTCCGGCGGCGAGCAGGGCGGCGGCCCCCGCGGCCGTGCGGGCAGCTCTCTCGCGCGGTGTGCGGCTCATCGTTCCGCCCCCTTCTTGCGGGCCGGGCCCCGGCTCGCGCTCTGCTTCTCCGGGGTGCCGAAGACCGTGCCGATCTCGGGCAGCGGCAGGACGGGCAGGGCCTTGCGCCGGGTGGCGTCGACCGGCGCGAGTCCGCCGAGGCCGGCGGGGCCGGAGCCCGCGTCGGGCTCCACGAGGGGCCCGCCCATGGACAGTTCGTTGAGGTTGGCCCGGCCGTTGAGGGTCCGGTTGGCGGGGTCGTAGGCGTTGAGGACGTTGCCCGCGGCGAGCGGCAGGGTGTCCATCGCCTCGGCGATGGAGGCCCGCTGGTCGGCGAGGGCCTGGGTGACGGGCACCAGGGCCTCGACGTTCTTCTTCAGCGCGCCGCGGTTCTCGGCGATGAACGTCTTGACCCGGCCGAGGGCGACGCCCAGCTCCCTGAGTGCGGCGCTGAGGTTCTTCTTGTCGTCGGCGAGGAAGCCGGTGACGGAGTTGAGCTGCTGCTCGGCGGCGCGGACGTCGCTGTCGTTGTCCTTGAGCATGGTGGTGAAGGACTGGAGGTACTTCAGGGTGCCGAAGAGGTCGTCGCTGCTGTCGTCGAGCGTCTTGGTCGCCTTGCCGAACTGCTCGATGGAGTCCCCGATGGCCTTTCCGTTGCCGTCGAGGTTCTTCGCCCCGGTGTCCAGGAGGGCGGCGAGCGCCCCGTCGGCGTTGGCCCCGTCCGGGCCGAGCGCCCTGGAGAGTTCGGTGATCGACGCGTAGAGCTGGTCGACCTCGACGGGGGTGGCGTTGCGGGCGGCGGGCAGGACGGCGTCGTCGGCCAGGAGCGGTCCGCTCTCGTAGGCGGGGGCGAGCTGGACGTACCGGTCGGCGACGATGCTGGGGGCCACGACGACCGCGTGGGCGTCCGCGGGGACCTTGACGCCCTCGTCGAGGCTCAGGACCACCGCGACCCGGTCTCCGCGCGGTTCGACGGACCGGACCTCGCCGACCTTCACGCCGAGGACGCGGAGGTCGGATCCGGCGTAGACGCCGGTGGCCCGGTCGAAGTAGGCGGTGACGGTGGTCCGCCCGTCCTCGGCGAGGGACATCACTCCGGTGGTGGCCGTCACGGCGACGACCGCGAGTCCGGCTCCGATGCCGGTGATGCGCGTGAGTCTCATGTCATCGGCCGCCTTGCTTCGGTGGCATGCATCCGGTCGCCGGCGGAGTCCCGGCGGGGAGGTAGTTCCTCGGGACCACCCCGCAGGCGTACGTGTCGAACCAGCGGCCGTTGCCGAGGGTGTTGCCGACGAGCCGGCTGTAGGCGCCGGTCATGGCGAGGACCTTGTCGAGGCTCTTGCGGTTCTTCACGAGGACGGCGGTGACCCGGCCGAGGGAGTCGAGCGTCGGCCTCAGCTGCTTCTCGTTGTCCTCGACGAGTCCGGTGAGCTGAGCGCCGAGGTCGCGGGTGCCGGTGAGCAGCAGGTGGATCGCGTCGCGGCGGGCCTGGATCTCGGCGAGCAGCAGGTTGC
Source organism: Streptomyces sp. ADI96-02 (assembly GCF_003846185.1). Taxonomy (GTDB): domain Bacteria; phylum Actinomycetota; class Actinomycetes; order Streptomycetales; family Streptomycetaceae; genus Streptomyces. Next base: position 6,085,060 of record NZ_ML123034.1, on the reverse strand, counting down.
CGTCCTCCAGCAGGGTCTCGAAGCTGCTCTTCCGGCCGGCCAGGGTCCGGCTGAGGCGCTTGCTGCCCTGGAGCAGCGTGGCCAGTTCGGCGTCGCGCCGGGAGACGGTGCGCGAGAGGGCCGAGAGCCCTTCCGCGGCGCTGCGCACGTCGGGCGGGGAGTCCTTGAAGGTGGCGGAGATCGTCTCGAAGCTCTTGGCGAGCTGCGCGGTGTCGATCTCCCCGATGGTCTCGCCCAGCCCGTTGAACGCCTGCGTGACGTCGTACGGGGAGGTGGTGCGGCCGGCGGCGATGCGGGAGCCGGGGTCCTGGGCGGCGTTGCCGAGCGGGTCGACGGCGAGGTACTTCTCGCCGAGGAGCGTCTTGACGGCGATGCCCACGGTGGAGGCGTTGCCGATCCAGGCGTCCTGGACGGTGAAGTCGACGCGCACCTTGGGTCCGTCGAGCGCGACGCCGGTGACCTCGCCGACCTTCACCCCGGCGATCCGCACCTCGTCCCCGTCGGTGAGCCCGGCGGACTCGGTGAAGTCGGCGCTGTAGGAGGTGCCGCCGCCGACGAAGGGCAGCGAGTCGGCGCGCCAGGCGGCGAGGCCGAGGAGGGTCAGGACGAGGAGTCCGACGATGCTGACGGAGACCGGGTTGCGTTCCCGGATGGGCGTGATGCTCATGCCTGGCACCTCGGTTGGGTGATCGCGATGCCGGTGGGAGGTGCGCTGCCGTCGTCGGTGGCCACTCCGCTGACCCGGGCTTCGCACAGGTAGAGGTTGAACCACGAGCCGTAGGAGGCGAGGCGGCCGATCGCCTCCATCTTGGCCGGGGTCCGCTGGAGGAAGTTCTCGATCTGCGGGGTGTTGCGGCCCAGTTGGTCGCTGAGGCGGCCGAGGTGGCGGATGTCGTCCTTGAGCGGCGCGCGGCCGTCCTGGAAGAGGTCGGCGGTGACCGTGGTCAGGGCGCCCATCGCCGTCACGGCCTCGCCGAGCGGCTTGCGGTCGGCGGAGAAGCCGGTGACGAGCTGCTGGAGGGTGACCACGAGGTCGTCGAAGCCCTCCTCGCGGTCGTTGACCGTCTTGAGGACGGTGTTGAGGTTCTTGATCACCTCGCCGATCACCCGGTCCTTCGCGGCGATGGTGCCGGTCAGGGAGCCGACGTGCTGGAGGATGCTGTCGACGGTGCCGCCCTCGCCCTGGAGGACCTGGACGATGGAGCCGGCGAGCTGGTTGACGTCCGGCGGGGACAGCCCTTCGAACAGCGGCTGGAAGCCGTTGAAGAGCTGGGTCAGGTCGAGGGCCGGGGTGGTGCGGGAGAGCGGGATGGTGTCGCCGGCGGCGAAGGTCCGGCCGACCGGTCCGACGCCGCGTCCGAGGTCCACGTAGCGCTGGCCGACCATGTTGAGGTACTTGATGGACGCCGTCACGGACGCCGGCAGCGCGCGCCCCCTGCGTACGGCGAAGGAGACCTCGGCGACCCTGCGGTCGGCGACCGCGACGGACTCGACCTGGCCGACCTTCACTCCGGCGATCCGGACGCTGTCGCCGGGGATGAGGCCGGTGGCGTCGGAGAACCGCGCCTTGTAGGTGACGGTGTCCCCCACCCCGGTGTTGGCGATGGACAGGCCGAGGACGGTGGTGGCGAGGACCGTCACCAGGATGAAGACGAGGGATTTGGTGAGCGGTCCCGCGAGGGAGCGGCGTTTCACTTGAGCTTCACCTCCGCACCGCGGAAGGCCGGACCGATGAGCACGCTGCTCCAGTCGGGCAGGGTCTGCGGCTGCACGTTCAGTGACGGGGCGACCAGCTCGTTGACGAGCTGAGACTCCTGGGGCGAGTTGGGCAGGCCGAGCGCGGTGTCCCGGCCGTCGTCGGTGCGGTCGGTGACGTCCTGGGCCCGGCGCGTGTCCGCGGTCGGCGCGTGCTTGCCGACGTAGGGCACCGAGTAGCAGTGCGGTCCGCCGCCGGCGCGGTAGACCGGAGTGTCCCGGCCAGGGACGTACTTCCCCTTGGACGGCACGGACTTGACCGCGACGTGCAGTCCAGGCCGGTCGGTTCCCTTGCCCAGGGCCTTGTCCATGGCGGGCACGAATCCGGCCAGGGTGCGCAGGGTGCAGGGGAAGGACGCGGCGTACTCGCCGAGCAGTTCGAGCGAGGGGCGGCCGGCGGCGGAGAGCCGGATCAGGTTCTCCTTGTTCTCGCGGAGGAAGGAGGTGACGTCCTGGGCCGAGGCGGTCGTGGTGCCGTACAGCCCGGCGAGCCGGGCCTCCTCCTCGGCGATGGTCGAGCTGGTGGTGGTCGCGTCGGTCAGCGCGTCGAGCACGTCGGGCGCGGCATCGGCGTAGAGCGTGCTGACCTTGACGAGCTCCTTGATGTCGGCGTTGAGCGTGGGGAGTTGGGGGTTGAACTTCTTCAGGTGCGCGTCGAGCGTGACGAGGGTGTCGCCGAGCTTCTCGCCGCGTCCCGCCAGGGCCTGGGAGACGGCGGTCAGGGTGGCGGAGAGCTTCTCGGGCTTGACGGCGGTCAGCAGCGGCAGGACGTTGTCGAGGACCTGTTCCAGCTCGATGGCGTTGCTGGAGCGGTCCTGCGGGATCACCGCTCCGGCGCTGAGCGTCCGCTCGGAGGGCACGCGGGGCGGCACCAGGGCGACGAACCGCTCGCCGAAGAGTGTGGTGGGCAGCATCTGCGCGGTGACGTCGGCCGGGACGCGGCCGAGCTTGTCCGGGTCGATGGCCAGGGTCAGCCGGGCTCCCTCGCCGTCGGTGGCGATGGAGCGCACCTGTCCGATGACGACGCCGCGCAGCTTCACGTCGGCGTTGTCGTGCATCTCGTTGCCGACGGAACCGGTTTCGACGGTGACGGTGGCGTCGTCGGTGAAGTCCTTCTCGTACACCGAGACCGAGACCCACACCAGGACGGCGGGGACCAGCAGGAAGGTGACGCCGGCGAGGCGGCGGCGGACGGTGCGGGCGGCGCGTGGACTCATCAGCCGGCCACCTTCACGGTCGTCGTGGCGCCCCAGATGGCGAGGGAGAGGAAGAAGTCGGTGACGCTGATGAGCACGATCGCGTTGCGCACCGACCGGCCGACGGCCACGCCCACTCCGGCGGGTCCGCCGGTGGCGTGGAAGCCGTAGTAGCAGTGGGCCAGGATGACGAGCACGCTGAAGATGAGCACCTTGAGCACCGACAGCAGGACGTCGTCCGGTGAGAGGAAGAGGTCGAAGTAGTGGTCGTAGGTGCCGGCCGACTGCCCGTTGAAGTAGATGGTGATGTAGCGGGAGGCGATGTACGAGGAGAGCAGCCCGATCGCGTAGAGCGGGATGATCGCGACGACGCCGGCGATGATCCGGGTCGTGACGAGGTAGGGCATGGACCGTACGCCCATCGCTTCGAGGGCGTCGACCTCCTCGTTGATCCGCATCGCGCCGAGCTGGGCGGTGAAGCCCGCGCCGACGGTGGCGGAGAGGGCGAGGCCGGCGACCAGCGGGGCGATCTCCCGGGTGTTGAAGTAGGCCGAGATGAACCCGGTGAAGGCCGAGGTGCCGATCTGGTCGAGGGCCGCGTACCCCTGGAGGCCGACGACCGTGCCGGTGAACAGGGTCATCGCGACCATCACGCCGATGGTGCCGCCGATGACGCCGAGTCCGCCGCTGCCGAAGGCCACCTCGGCGAGCAGCCGCTGCACCTCCCGGAGGTAGCGGCGCAGGGTCCGCGGAATCCAGACCAGGGCCTTGACGTAGAAGGTGAGCTGGTCGCCCGATCTGTCGAGCCAGCTGAGCATCGCCATCGGTCAGCTCCCCTTCGCGGGGACGATCTGGAGGTAGATCGCCGTGAGGACCATGTTCACGAAGAACAGCAGCATGAAGGTGATGACGACGGACTGGTTGACCGCGTCGCCGACGCCCTTGGGACCGCCGCGCGGGTTGAGGCCGCGGTAGGCGGCGACGATGCCGGCGATGAAGCCGAAGATCAGGGCCTTGAACTCGCTGATGTACAGGTCGGGGAGCTGGGCGAGGGCGGAGAAGCTCGCGAGGTACGCGCCCGGGGTGCCGTCCTGCATGATCACGTTGAAGAAGTAGCCGCCGAGCGTGCCGACCACGGAGATCAGGCCGTTCAGCAGGACGGCGACGAGCATGGTGGCCAGGACGCGCGGGACGACCAGGCGCTGGATCGGTGAGACCCCCATGACCTCCATGGCGTCGAGCTCTTCGCGGATCTTGCGCGAGCCGAGGTCGGCGCAGATCGCGGAGCCGGCGGCGCCGGAGATGAGCAGGGCCACGATGATCGGGCTGGCCTGCTGGATCACCGCGAGGACGCTGGCGCCGCCGGTGAAGGACTGGGCGCCGAGCTGCTGGGTGAGCGAGCCGACCTGGAGGGCGATGACCGCGCCGAAGGGGATGGAGACGAGGGCGGCGGGCAGGATGGTGACGCTGGCGACGAACCAGAACTGCTCGACGAACTCGCGGAACTGGAAGGGCCGGCGGAAGACGGCCCGGCCGACCTCGATGCCCAGCGCGAAGAGCTTGCCGGTCTCGCGGAGCGGGGCGAGCAGCCGGCTCTCCCGCCGCTGCCCGGGTGCGGGAGCGGTCTTCGGGGCGGCGTCCTTCGGCGGCGGGGCGTCCTCGGGCGGCTCGGGGGGCCGCACCGGCACGGGTGCGGTCACCGGTGCGCCCCTTCCGCGGCGGGGGTGTAGCTGTGGAGGATCGCGGTACGGGCGGCCTCCGGCAGCTGGCCCATCATCGCCATCACCCGCTCGCGGCGGCGCAGCGCGCCCTGGCGTACGGGCATGCCGGGCGAGGGCTCCAGTTGCGGCACGACGGACCGGGGCGCGGCGGTAAGGGCGGTGTTCCCGTTCAGCTGCTCGGCGGCGAGGGTGGCGGCGTCCTTCTCCTCGGACATCCCGATGGGTCCCTCCCGGCGTCCGGCGAGGAACTGGGAGACGACGGGCGTGTCGCTGGTGAGCAGCACCTCGCGGGGGCCGAAGGTGACGAGGTTGCGGCAGAACAGCATGCCCATGTTGTCGGGCACGGTCGCCGCGATGTCGAGGTTGTGGGTGACGATGAGCATCGTCGCGTCGATCTGCGCGTTGAGGTCGATCAGGAGCTGCGAGAGGTAGGCGGTGCGGACCGGGTCGAGTCCGGAGTCCGGCTCGTCGCAGAGGATGATCTGCGGGTCCAGGACCAGGGCGCGGGCCAGGCCGGCGCGCTTGCGCATGCCGCCGGATATCTCGCCCGGCAGCTTGCCCTCGGCGCCGAGCAGACCGACGATGTCGATCCGCTCCATGACGATGCGGCGGATCTCGGATTCCTTCTTGCGGGTGTGTTCGCGCAGCGGGAAGGCGATGTTGTCGAAGAGGGACATCGAGCCGAAGAGGGCTCCGTCCTGGAACATGAGGCCGAACAGCTTCCGCGTCTCCATGATCTCGCGCTCGGGGCTGTTGACCATGTCGACGCCGTTGATGAGCACGCGGCCCTGCTCCGGTTTGAGCAGTCCGATGATGGATTTCAGGAAGACGGTCTTTCCTGTTCCGGAAGGACCGAGCATGACACTCACTTCACCGGCGGGCAGGGTGAGACTGACGTCCTGCCAGATGTTCTGTTTGCCGAAGGACTTCGTCAGGCCCTCGACGACTACTTCGATCCCCATCGGCCCTCCTTCGAAGTGGTGGTGAACATGGTCATCTGTCGGCACTCCGGCTCTGGGTGAATCCGATGGCGGCTCGCCACACGTGCACCAGGGGGCGCACGCTATGTCCGTCGAAACCGCCAGGGCAAGCCGTTGAGCAGCGGGAATCGACGATCGCGGTACGGCGGGCGGATCACTTGTCACTGGATGACAAAATTGTTTCCTGTCTTTGTCGAAACGTGCGCAAGCGCTCCGCCGGCGGGCCTGTTCCGGACGGGGCCGCCACGGGGCGCCCACGCGCCGGACAAGCGGGTTCACACCGCGAACCAGCAGGTGCAGAGGGGTAATCAAGCCGTTCAACCGGGACGCTACGGGTCGGTAACCTGACTTCGCAATACTGGTTACGGAATTTTCTGCGGCGTAACTCCGCGGCTTTGCATTCTTGTTGTCCGATGAGTAGGCGCGCTTCCAAACCTGTTGATCGGTGAGGAGTTCCGGCGCGGGCGGAGGACGCTGGAGGGGCCGGGGCGTCGTTCGGCGGGGCCGCCC
>NZ_ML123034.1:6021184-6078728 GCF_003846185.1 Streptomyces sp. ADI96-02 | reverse complement strand
CCCCCCCGCCACGCCGAGCAGCCCTTCCGGTCGGGTGCGCCGGAAGGGCTGCTGATGCGTGGACGGGCCCGGTCGCGCGCCGTGCGCGACGGGGCGGGCCGGTCAGGGGGCCGGCGGGCGGGTCACCGCTCGGGCTTGGGCTTGCGCGGCGGGCAGTCCGGGCCCTCCGGGTTGGTCGCCACGCACAGCGGCGCCTGCGTCATCTTCGTGTAGTTGTCGGCCTTCTTGCCGGGGCTGGAGATCGCCGACGTGAACAGCGGATCCAGGTCCTCGTCCACTCCGCATCCCCGGAACGGCGGAATGTGCGCGTAACCCGTCAGGGTGCCGCCGTACGCCACCAGGTAGCCGGCCGGCGGATAGCTCTGGCCGTAGCCCCGCAGGACCTGCTCGAAAGGGCGCTCGGTACGGCAGTCGGGCCCCACGTCCAGCGGGACGCCGTTGACCTCGACGTCGTACAGGCGCATGGAGAGCTGGGCGGTGACCGTCGTCTCCTCCGGATAGGAGGGCGTGTTGGTGACCGTGTGGGTCTGCACCGCGGCCGGCGGCCCCACCTGCTCCAGCACCATCGTGGCCGTCGTCGGCATGAAGCCGTAGGTCAGGAACGTGGCCTTGGTCGGCGGCAGTTGGCGACGTCCCTGGTACTCGAACTGCACCTCGGAGGTGACGTCGACGGTCGAGGCGCAGGAGTCGTTGATGTAGCGCTTGTTCAGGACGACTTTCATGAACGCCGGTCCCAGGGCCGCCGCGCCGTCCAGCTTGGAGGCGTTGGCGAAGCCCGCCGCGTAGGTCTCGGCGGTCGTCATCACCCACTCGGGCGGGATCTCGATGGGGCAGCTTCCGGGATCGTCGCCGTCCAGGGCCTTGAGCTTGCGTTCGGTGAGCGCGTCGATCCGCTCCCGGACGTTCGAGGAGAGGCCGGGGCCCGGCCGGTGCGGGGCGGGCGGCTCCGCACCGTCCTCGCCGGGCGCGGGCGGCTTCTCGTCCGGGCCGGGGGCGGCCGGACCGGCAACGTCGCGCACCGCGATGCGGGCCAGTTCGGCCTGCTCGCCGTCCACCGGCTCGCAGGTGACGGCCAGTTCGGCGGGCGTGGTCGGTTCACCGTCGGCCTTACGGGGGGAGAGGGTGAGGGCGAGCGCGGCCGGGGCGATCGTCGCGCGGCCGGATGCGCCGAACGCGACCGTGGGCACCTCCCCGGTGGCGGTGAGCACCACCGGGCCTTCTGCCGGCAGCGCCGTCTCGGGGGCGGTGAGCCGTTGCCAGGAGGCGTCGGCGCTCTGCTCGCCGATGGTGTTGCGGACGGTCAGCTCCGCGACGGCCGACAGCGTGGCCGCCTCCAGGGCGGTGAACTGGGTGAGCGCGGAGGGCGGCAGAGTCACCTCGACCACGACGTCGTCGGGCTGGATCTCCTCGCCCGTGGAGGCCGCGACGGGCAGCGCGGCCGAGATCTCGACGCCCACCTCCTCAGCCCCGGAGGGGAGTTGGCAGGTGTAGGGGAGGGTGACGTCAAAGACCTGCCCGGCCGCGGCGGATTCGGCGCTCGGAACGAGTGCGGTGGCGACCACGAGCGCCCCGCCGAGCGCCAGGTGGAGCGGTCGTCGTCTCGCGGCGGCGCGTGCATCGACGGTCATGCGGATGTGTCCTTCCGGCGCGCGCTGGCCCATCGGTGCGATGGCTGCGTAAGGGGGCCACTTCCCGGCAACGGCCTTTCGGGCGGACTCCGGACGGTCCCTACCGACGGGTACGCTACGCACACCGTCGGCGGCTGGGAAGAGCCGGGATGTCGATCGGTCCGGCGGCGCCGGTTCCTTGGCACGTGATGACAAGGCGGCCCCGCGCCCTTGTCGGCGGGTGAGTGGAACGACGGGTGCCCGGCCGCCGAAGAGGCACGGCCGGGCACCGCGTTCACGTACGGGTCGTCACCGGTCGGCGATCAGCCGCTGATGACCGGCGACTTGTTCGTGGCGGTGTTCTTGATGGTGTAGAGGCCCGCGAAGCTCGCGGTGGCCCCGACGATGCCGCAACCGCCGCCGACCTTGTTGGAGATGGTCAGGGTGAGACCGCCGCCGTTGGTGTCCAGCGTGCCGTTCGCGCCGCCGGAGGTCGGGTTGTTGTACTTGGCGGCGACCTTGCCGGAGACGTCGAAGGTGCAGGGGCCGAGGATGCTGCTGCCCGAGACCTTCGCCTTGATCGCCCGGATCTCGCCGGTCACCAGGCCGGCGGAGTTGCTCCCGGCGCCGGCCGTGTAGTCCAGCCCCCAGAGCTGCCACGCGGGCGTGGTGGTCGTGGTCACCGACCACGTGGAGCTGAACGGGCCGGTGCACGGCGAGTTGAACGAGATCGCCGAGATGGACGCGAGCTGGGCCGGGCTGCCCGCCACCGGGGAGGTGGGAAGCGTTCCGGACGCCGCGGACGTGGCGCACTGGATCTTGTTGCCGTTGTTGTCCGTCAGGACGGTCACGCCGGCGCTGCCGGTGAAGGGGCCGGTCGGGCTGACGGTCCAGCTGGTCGGCGCGGCGACGGCCGACGGCACGGCGAGGGCGACGGCGGCCACGGCTGCGCCGATCGCGGTCAGGACACCGGTTCGCTTGATCATGGGGTTACTCCCTTTTCTGTCCCGCTGGGGATTCGACTGGACGTGGGCGCCGCGAAGCGGAGGCCACGATTCGAACTGGACTGGAGAAGGCGTTTCCGCTGATGATTCGAGGGCGGATTGCCGGGGCCTCGCCACTGTCGAGCGCCCGAAAGGCGGCTCATTTCGGGACTGCCTGGGTCACGCATTTCCGCTCACTGACAGGATGAGGATTCGCGCCGATCCGGGATATCGCACCTACCGGGCAGTACATTACTCTCACAGGAAGTCCGGGGGAAGGGTGTCCACCAGGAATTCCTTATCACCTTCTTTCCTCCATGGGCTTCTCCGGCGGATATCTGAGACAATTCTCAGCGCACCGCGGAGTGCCAGAACTGCGACAGCTTCCGGCCCTCGTTCGGCGCGAGGCCGGCCGGGTCGTAGGGGCTGCCGAAGTACGTCGAGGTGTCGTTGAGCGTCACGCTGTTCTTACCGGAGGCGGACGGCAGCCCGGTCTTGAGGTTCACCGCCCAGTCCAGGAGTCCCGCGCCGCAGCCGCTGGCGCCGGGCACGGCGAACGCCGCGTCGCCCTGGTCCGCGCCGTCGAAGGTGTAGCGGCCCATCTCGCCGGCCTCTTCGTCGCGCGTCCCGTCGGCCGCGAACCGCTGGAGCGAGAGGGTCGGGGCGGTCACGTTCTGCGGCTTCAGGAGCACCGGGTTGGCGGTGGTGCCGATGTAGCACTTGTCGCCGAGGAGCGGGTTCTTGAGGTGGATGCGCACCGGAATCGTGAGAATGGGCTCACCGGTGGAGAAGGCGGCGACCATGTTGAAGTCCCGGGGCGCGCCCGCGGGTTCGATGGTGGCGGTCACCCGGTTGAGCGTGCTGTCCGTCAACTGGCGGCAGATGCCGGAGACGACGGGGATGCCGGAGGGGCACATGAGTCCGAGCAGGCCGCCGGGGATGTCGGCCGGGTCGGCGACGAGCGCGCCCTCGGGCGGTGCCACCAGGGAGGCGGGCGAGCCGTCACCGTGCTGGATGACGCCGAGTTGGAGATCGCTGTCGCCGGTGGGGACCTTGCTCTTGCCGAGGGTGATCGAGCCGGTGAGCGACGCCGAGGAGATGCAGGTGGCGATGTCGTTGACGCCGTCCGCCGCGAGCATGGCGGGCGCGTCGACCGGGCAGCGGTCGAACGGCGCCCAGTCGCCGTTGAGCTGGGTGGCGGCGGCGGCCGAGCCGGTGGAGAACACGGCGCCGAACGCCGTGAACGCCGCGAGCAGCCCTACGCGGGTTCGATTGGAAGCGGATCTCATGTCGTCCCCTCTGTCGGCCGCCGTGGCGCGGCCTCGTGCACGAAGTCGAACGGTTCTGCGACGCATGGCCGTACCGCGACGGCGAGCGCCGGCGGTGATGGAGCCCCGAACGGACCGGGAGCGGAGGAGCATCAAATTTCGGGCAGATTTCGTGTCCGAATTGATCGAGGCGTGATGTTACTCGCGGGAAACAGGGCGACACAATCCGTCCGCCTAAGATCTTTTGCGGACCACCGTTTTTGATCCGGAAATGAGTACCGGGACGCGATCTCTTTATCAAGGAATGCGCATCCGGAGGGCCCGGAATACCTCCCGGCGGCCGGAACCCCGCCCCGGAGGACACCCGCGGGCTCCCTCGACGGACGCCACCGGGGCCGTCGCCCCGTTCCGTACCGCCGAAGGTGATCGAATCGGCCAAGCGGCCGGAAATGCCTGCCGACCGGTCGGCGTTGCCCCTGTTCCCCGTGGTGAGACGGTTGCGTCCGCGCCTCCCCGGGGAAGGCGCGGTTCACGGATGGCCGATCCCGGCCCGTGGCGCGCCTTTGTTGTCACCTCCGGAGCGCGCGGCCGAAATTCATTGTCCGAAAGTGCGCAGTACCGTCCGACCTGCACGGAAGTACCACGCCCCGGCCACGCCGCCCGCCCCTCGCACTCGGATCTTGCCCAAGTGGTGTGCAGTCCCGTTTCCTTGGTCTATCTTCGTCGCGGACTCAGGGTCGTCCCGCAATCCCTGGCGGGACGACCCTCTGGTACGCACTTGTCGGTTCGTGGGAGCGCTTTCCCCCCACCGCCTCACCCCACCACCCGGGCGCCGAGAGCAAGGGGACACGTCATGGCACATCTCATACAGCCGTTGGATACCGAAGACCCTCTGGGGCCCCTCCCCCAGGAATTCGCCGCGATCATGCGGCCCGAACTGCCCAGCCTCATCAAGGAAATCGGCGTCGAGGTGACCCGGGCCTATCCGGAATACGCCCGGCTGCTCGACGGTCCGAACGGCCAGGCCCTCCGGGTGGGTGTGGAGCAGAGCCTTTCCTCCTTCGTCGACCTGGTGGCCGAGCCCTCCGCTTCCACCACCCTCCGCGACGACATGTGCCGGCGCTTCGGACGGTTCGAGGCGTACGAGGGCCGGAGCATGGACACCCTTCAGGGGGCCTACCGGCTGGGCGCGCGGGTGGCACTGCGGCGGGCCAAGAAGGTGGGACAGAGCTACCACCTCTCCCCCACGCTGATGCTGAGCTTCGCCGACGCGCTCTTCGCCTACGTGGACGAGCTGGAATCACTGTCCCGCGAAGGCTTCCTGGAGGTGCAGTCGCAGTCCGGAGAGCAGAGCGAGGCACTGCGCCGGCGCCTCCTCCACCTCATCCTCGCCGGCCGCCCCGCCCCGCGCAGCGCCATCGCCGACCTCTGCGAGCAGACCGGCTGGTCGCTGCCCGACGAGGTCACCCTCATCGCCGTACGGGCCCCGGCCGGGCTGGACCGGCACAACGCGGACCGCGACCTCCTCGTCGATCTCAGCGACCCGCAACCGCACTTACTCGTCCCCGGGCCCCTGGACGAGGCCCGGAGATCCATGCTGGAGCAGGCGCTGCCCGCCACCCGCGCGGCGATCGGCCTGACCGTGCCCACCGCCCTGGCCTGCGACTCGATCCGCTGGGCGCGCCGCGTACTCGAACTCGTCGACGCGGGCGTGATCGACGACGCTCCGCTGATCCGCTGCGAGGACCACCTCACCACGCTGTGGCTGCTCTCCGATCCCGCTCTGCTCGACCAACTCGCCCAGCGGGAGCTGGCCGCGGTGGCGGGGATCAGCGCGACCCGCCGCAACCGGCTGATCGAGACGCTGCGGATCTGGCTCGACACCCGGGGAACGGCGGCCCAGATGGGCGAACTTCTCGATGTGCACCCGCAGACCGTGCGCTACCGCATGCGCAGCCTGGAGAGCATCTTCGGCGATCAACTCGTCGTGCCGGAGAGCCGTTTCGCGACGGAGGCCGTGCTGCGCGCGCTGCGCTTGCGTTCCCGGTCGGCCGACTCGCCCTCCTGATCCGGATCATGTCCGGCGCGGAAGGTCAACTTACCGCCGCGTAAGGCGAAATAGACGATCAGTCCCAAACGGTTGCGACACGGAGACGTATCCGACGAGAAACCCGGAAGCGCGTCCCGTACACAGGGAGGAGCCTGCCGCCGTCCGGCGGCGGCAGCACCCGAGCACCGCCTCCTTGCCGACCGTCCGAGAGGGAAGACCCCCATGACCGCCTCGCACCTCCTCGTTCCCGTACCGATCCCGGACCGGGTCGCCGCGCTGATCGGCTCGTGCATCCCGCCGCACATCCTCCAGGCGGAGTTCGACGCCGACTGCGCGGCCCGCGAGGTCCGCAGGTTCCGCGGCCCGCGCCTCGGCATGGAGGACCAGGCCGACCGCGAGCAGGCCCTGTCCGAGTTGGCCCGCGCCAACAAGGTCCTGGCCGCGCACCACCCGCGGCTGGCCGTCCTGCCCGGATCGCCCTTCTGACCGCGCCGCGACGAGACGCCCCTCCCCTCCGCCCGCCCTCGCGCGCAATCACGTCTGCGAGAGGGGTTGAATGCCGCTTGAGCTGGGCTTATGCTTCGTTCCTGCCGTACGGTCGATCTCCCGGACCGCCCGCTGAGGACGTCGGGGCCGCGATCCTTTGGCTCCAGCCTCACCCCCGGGAGACCACGTGACCGCCGCGCCCGGAACCGCCGCCCGCCGGACCTCCGTCCTGTTCGTCACCGACCTCGCCTACCCGGCGCGCGGGCGGCGCTACGGCGACGAGGACGTCTACCTCAGCTCCCGGCTCCGCGAGGAGTTCGACGTGGCGCTCTGCCATCCCCGCGACGCGGCGGCGCTCCTGGACGGCTTCGACCTGGCGCTGATCCGCAACAGCGGACCCGTCCTGCACTACCGGGAGGCCCACGACGCCTTCCGCGCCCGCGCCCGCCTGCTGGGGACGCCGGTGTACAACCCGCTGGACGGGCGGGGCGACATGGCGGGCAAGCAGTACCTGGTGGAGCTGAGCCGGGCGGGCTTCCCGGTGATACCGACCGTGGACCGGGAGGCCGATCTGGACCTGCTGCCCAAGGCGGCCGAGTACGTGGTCAAGCCGAAGCTCGGGGCGGACTCCGTCGGGCTGCGGTTCGTCGGGCCGGACGCGCTGGAGCCGGCCCCGGACGGCTCCCTCCTCCTCCAGCCGCGGATCGACTTCCGCCACGAGGTGTCCTTCTACTTCATCGACGACGACTTCCAGTACGCCCTGCACGCCCCGGACCCCGCGCGGCGGTGGGCGCTGGAGCCGTACCGGGCCGACGACCGGGACCTGGAGTTCGCGCGGCGCTTCATCGCGTGGAACACTCTCGCGCACGGCATCCAGCGGGTCGACGCCTGCCGGACGCGCGACGGCGCCCTGCTCCTCGTCGAACTGGAGGACCTCAATCCGTATCTCTCGCTCGACCTGGTGGACGACGGGGTGCGCGAGGACTTCGTGGCGCGGCTCAAGCGGTCGATGACGGCCCTGGTGCGCTGACCCCCGTCCGGCCTTCCCCCGCATGCGGGGGCCACGGGCCGGTGTGAGGGTGCGAAGGTGACCACTGCCAGCGAGAGCACCCCCGCCGCGCAGGGTGCCGCCGCGCCGCCGCCCGTCCTCGACCGGCGGCGGCGCAATATCATCTTCGCGACGATCGTGCTCGGCATGCTGCTGGCGGCGCTGGACCAGACGATCGTGGGCACGGCTCTGCCGACGATCGTCTCGGACCTCGGGGGCGCCTCCCACATGTCGTGGGTGGTCACCGCCTATCTGCTCGCGGAGACGGTGGCGACGGTCCTGGTCGGCAAGTTCGGCGACCTGTTCGGCCGGAAGCGGGTCTTCCAGGTCTCGGCGATCGTCTTCATCACGGGGTCGTTCCTGTGCGGTCTCGCCTCGGACATGCTGCTGCTGATCATCTGGCGGGCGACGCAGGGCATCGGCGCCGGCGGCCTCATCGTGACGTCGATGGCGCTGATCGCGGATGTGATCCCGCTGCGCGAGCGCGGCAAGTACCAGGGGGCGATCGGCGCGGTCTTCGGGATCTCCACGGTGATCGGGCCGCTGCTCGGCGGGCTGTTCACCGACCATCTGACCTGGCGCTGGGCGTTCTACGTCAACGTGCCGATCGCGATCGCGGTGGTGATCGCCGCCGCCCGCAACATCCCCTCCGTGCGGGCGGCGGCGCGCCCGGTCATCGACTACACGGGCATCGCGCTGGTGGCGATCGGGGCGAGCGGGCTGATCCTCGCGACGAGTTGGGGCGGCAACGAGTACTCCTGGAGATCGCCGGTCATCATCGGGCTGTTCATCGCCGGCGTGGTCGCGCTGGTGCTGTTCTGCCTGGTGGAGACGCGGGCGAAGGAGCCGATGCTGCCGATGCGGCTGTTCGGCAATCCGGTGTTCACCGTCTGCTCGATCCTCAGCTTCATCGTCGGCTTCGCCATGCTCGGCTCGATGATCTTCCTGCCGACCTACCTCCAGTACGTGGACGGGGTCTCGGCCACGGTCTCGGGCGTGCGGACCCTGCCGCTGGTGGCCGGGCTGCTGGTCGCCTCGATCTTCAGCGGCAACGTGGTGAGCAGGACGGGCCGCTACCGGATCTTCCCCATCGTCGGCACCCTGGTCATGTCCGCCGGCCTGTTCCTGCTGTCGCGGACGGGCCCGGGCAGCGGGGTGTGGCTGGAGTCGCTGTACATGGTGGTGCTGGGCCTCGGGATCGGTCTGTCCATGCAGGTGCTGACGATCGCCGTGCAGAACACCGTCGACTACGCGGACCTGGGCACGGCCACGTCGGGCGTGACGTTCTTCCGTACGCTCGGCAGCGCCTTCGGCACGGCGGTGTTCGGCACGATCTACTCCAACGCGCTGACGCCGAACCTCTCCGAGGGCGTCGCGCGGGCGGTCGCGGCCGGCGGCGGCCCGGCGGCGGTGGGCAGGGCCTCGCAGAGCCCGCAGGCGCTGCACGCCCTGCCGTCGGCCCAGTCGGAGCCACTGGCCCAGGCGTACGCGGACACGCTGCACACCGTGTTCCTGTGGACGGTTCCGGTGGCGCTGATCGGCTTCGTCGTCGCGCTGTTCCTCAAGGAGGTGAAGCTGCGGGACTCCGCCCGCCTCGGGTCCACCGACATGGGCGAGGGCTTCGCCCAGCCCGGCAGCGGGGACTCCGCGCGGCTCCTGGAGTTCGCGGTGGCCAAGATCCTGCTCGGGGCCGGTCCGGACACCGCCCGCCGGATCGCGGCCGAGTCCGACACGCGGCTGGACCCGGCCGGAGCGTGGGCGGTGATGCAGGTCGACCTGTTCACCCGGATGGTCGGCCACGCGGGCCTCGGGCTGATCGCGGCCCGGCACCGCGTTCCACCGGAGGTGCTGGTGCCCGTCTTCGACCGGATGATCGAGGAGGGCTATCTGAGCGGGGACGGCCGCCTCTTCTCGCACACGGCGGCGGGCCGCCGGGAGGCGTCGACGATCTCCCGCGCCTGGGGCCGCTGGCTGAACGAGCGGCTGGCCGAGGACGGCGCCCGGCCCGACGACGCCCGGCTGCGGTCCGCGGTGGACGTGATCGCCAAGCGGTTGCTGGCGGAGGACCTGGCCCAGGAGCTGTCCCCCGCGCCGGACCCGGCCGGCTCGCCGCGGGCGGGAACGGCGGTCTGAGCCGGGCTGCCCACGGAGACGGCCGCGGGCCGCGCGGGCGCCGCGCCCGGCCCGTGGTCAGTCGGCGAAGGCGGCCGCCGTGTAGACCCACGCGCCCTCGTGGCGGACGAAGCGGCTCTGCTCGTACAGCGAGTCCGGCCTCCCGCCGTCCGTGTAGTGGGCGCGGAAGGTGACGGTCCCCGCGCTGTGGAAGGCGCTGCCGTCGGTGGTGTCCAGGATGTCCAGCCCCGTCCACCGCGTCGCCGGGTCGAAGTCGACGGCCGGCGGCCGGGTATCGGGATGCCAGGTGCGCAGCAGGTAGGCCGCGTCCCGGACGGCGAAGGCCGTGTAGCGGGAGCGCATCAGCGCCTCGCAGGTCGGGGCGGCGGCGCTGCCGGAGTGCAGACGACCGCAGCAGTCGCCGTAGGCGGCGTCGAGGCCGCAGGGGCAGGGCGAGGCGGCGGTGATACGGAGTGCCTGCGGGGCGGCGGGCTGCCGGGACCGGGGGGTGCGTCGTGACATGGCTCCATTGTGACGCCGGGCGGCGGAGCCGGGCGACGGCCGCCCCGGTACGCCGGAGGGGCCCGGCCCTTCGGCGTTCGGACAGGTCAGGACGGTCGGGGTGGGCGTCAGGTGAGGAGGAAATCCGCCTGCCCGGCCTTGGCGCCCTGGATGAACGCGGCGATCTCGCCGTTGGAGTAGATGAGCGCCGGGCCGTCGGGGTCGGCGGACTGGCGTACCGCCACCCTGCCGTCCGCGAGCTTCATGGCCTCGACGCAGTTGCCGCCGTTCCCCCCGCTCCACGGCTTGTACCAGCCTTCGGAGCCGAGGTCGCCGGCCGGCATGCCGTTGTATATGTGGTTCATCACAGCTCCTTGCGGAAGTCCCGGAGGATTTCCTTCGTGCGTTGTGCAGTCGCGGCCTGAGCCGCCATGCGGTCCATGACCTCGAGGTAGGAGGCCACCTCCGGGCGGGCGTCGAAGTAGACGGCGCCGGTCAGGTACTCGCTGTAGACCATGTCGGGCAGTTCGGGCACGGCGAACCGGAAGAGGACGAACGGGCCGTAGGTGCCCGGGTGGTGTCCCGTCGAGAACTCCGCGATCTGCACGGTGACATGGGGAAGCTCGGTCGCTTCGAGCAGCTTGTCGATCTGCCCGCGCATCGCCTGCGCGCTGCCCACGGGGCGCCGCAGGACGGTCTCGTCCATGACCACCCACAGCTTCGGCGCGTCCTCACGGGCGAGCAGCGACTGGCGCTGCATGCGCAGGGCGACGTGGCGCTCGATGTCCTCGGGCCGGGTCTGGCCGACGGCTCCGGTGCGCATCACCGAGCGCGCGTACTCCTCGGTCTGGAGCAGGCCGGGGACGAAGTGCGGTTCGTACATGCGCAGCAGGCTCGCGGCGCCCTCCAGGCTCACGTACATGCTGAACCAGTCGGGCAGGACGTCGTGGTAGCGCTGCCACCAGCCGGGCTTGTTCGCCTCCTCGGCGAGGTCGACGAAGGCCTCGGCCTCCTGGTCGGCGACGCCGTACGCCTTGAGCAGCAGCTGGACGTAGGGGATCTTCAGCGCGACCTCGGCCGTCTCCATCCTGCGTATCGTCGCGGGGGCGACCCTGAGCACCTTGGCCGCCTGATCACGGGTCAGGCCGGCACGTTCCCGCAGGTCCTGCAGGCGTTTGCCGAGAACGACCTGGCCCACGGTCGGGGCGGACCGTGGTTCGCTCACTTCAGACCTCCCCATGCGCGGTTTTGCGAGCAGTGTGCCATGCGCGCCCCCGACCGCGACACGGCCACTCTGAAAATTTCAGAGTGCCCCTTGCCAAGTGTCCGAGTCAGAGGGAGAGTTGGTTTCCGAACCAGTTCGCTCGGTCATGACTGCTCCTCCGGACAGGGGAACGAAGCGTGACGCAGCCCCCACTGTGAGGAATCGGTCGTGGCACCTGGCAGTGCGCTCATCCCCCGTCTCATGGACCTCAGCCCCGGGACGGAGGCCCTCCGGTACTGCTTCGCGCTGCCCGCGCACCCGGAGTCGGTGGCGGGCGCACGACAGCTCACCCGCGCCCGCCTCCGCACGTGGAAGCTGGACGGCGACACCTGCGAAGCGGCGCTCCTCGTCGTCTCCGAGCTGGTCACCAACGCGATCGTGCACACAGCGAGCACCCGGGTGGTCTGCGAGCTGCGCCATCTCGCCGGGAGACTGCGGATAGCCGTGCAGGACCAGGGCCACCAGCCGGGCGGACCGCGCATGCGGAGCGCCGGCGACGACGAGCACGGCCGGGGCCTGCTGCTCGTCGACGCGTTGAGCGGTGCCTGGGGGTCGCGCGACGCCTCGGACGCCTCCGGCCGCATCGTGTGGGCGGAGCTGGCCCACGGCACGGAGCTGCCATGCTGAGGAACGCCTTGTCCCGGCTGCGCGGAGCACACCGGCCGGAGTCGTCCGTGGAGGGCAGGACGGACCGGGTGCGGCTGGCTCTGCCGCCCTCGATGTCGGCGAGCCTGGGATGCGACGCCGTGGGCGTGCCCGCCCGGCACGGTTTCCGCCTCATGTCGCATCTGCCGCGCACCGGTTGCGTCTTCGCCGACGCCGACTCCTGGTGGTGGATCGTGCCCGCCGGCTCCGACCTGGACCTGGACTGGCCGGAGCAGGTGGTCTACGCGCCGGGCGCCGACGTGCCCGCCGCCCGGCCGCGGCTGATCCACGCACCCGAGGGCCTGACCCCGTACACCCCGCCCATCCCGCTCTTCCTCATGGTCTGCCAGGTGACGGGGGTGGCTCCGAGCTGGGCCGCGCCCGGCCGCACGAGCGTCGTCTCCACGCCCTGAGCCGGGCGGCGGCCGGGCCGGCTCGCGCCTACCGGGGCGGCGTGTTCCCTACGCGTACGCCCTGCGGCAGGCCGGTCACGCCCGAGACCGACTTCTCGTCGACGGTGACCGCCTGCTTGCCCAGCGGGCCGATCCGGTCGACGGTGTTGCCGGTGAAGGCGACCCCGTCGGACTCGCGTACGTGCACGACGGACGTCTTCGGAATGCCGCACCGGTTCGTCGTGGCGGAGTAGCCCGCCGTCTGAGGGCTTCGGAACGAGTTGTTCCGCACGGTCCCGTTCCGGAGCTCGCTGATGTTCAGATTGAGCCCCCGGATGTCCTGGAACACGTTCTCCTCGATGGTGACGTCGGGGAACGGCCGCTCGCTCGCCCCCTCCCCCTCGAACGTGACGGCACCGACCTGGCAGGAGTTCCAGAGCCCGCCGCCCGACCACAGGGCGCTGGTGAAGGTGTTGCCCTTGATGACCAGCTTTCCGCCCGCGTTGGCGTGCGAGTTCGACGCCAGTTCGGTCGAGACGGAGATCGCGTTCGCGCCGCGTATCCGGTTGTTCTCGATGGACCCGTTCCGCGCCTTGAGCAGGAAGCCCCGGCCGGAGCTGTCGACGCGGTTGTTCCGGAAGACGAAGTCGTTGCCCATCCGGTCGATGTCGGTCACGACCTCCCCGGCCTTCCACGGGGACGTACGGTCGAGGGTGACCTTGTAGGTGTAATCCGCCCTCTTGCCGGCGAGCCGGGTGACGGCGGTGTCGGTCTCCCGGGCGAGGGAGGTGATGGTCGCGGTCGGCCCGCCGGCGAAACGCTGGAGGCGGTCCCCCTTCTTCCCCATGCGGTAGCGGTCGGCGAAGGCCACCCAGGCGGTCGTGCCGTCGGTCTTGACGACGTTGACGGTACCGATGCCCTGGATGCTCATCGAGTCGTCGCCGGCGTTGACCACCGTGGAGTTCTCCACGGTCGGCCCCTTCTTGACCGACTGGAACTGGATGCCGTCCCAGGTCGAGCTGAGGATGGGCTTCTCGGTTCCACCGGGCGGCGGCGGCCCGGGCACGAGCTGGAATCCGTCCAGGCGCATGTTGCCCTCACCGCCGGAGCTCATGAACCCCATGCCGGGAGCGGCGTGGAGCTTCACGTCGCGGAACACGGTGTTCGTGCCTCCCGCGGTGATGCCGAAGCTCGCGCCGGCCTCCGCCCCGCCGGCGAAGGTCACTATGTCGCCGACACGCGCCGCGTGGGCGCTGCTGGAACGGGCGATACCGTCTGCCTGGTTCTGCCAGGAGACCCTCGCGCCGAGCGTCTGCGACTTCGGCAGCCGGCTCTCGGGGTCGAACACCGTCACCCGGTCCGGAAGCACGTCCCGGCGCGAGTATCCGCGCGAGATCTGCACGTCCATCCAGCTCTTGCCGTCCGGTGCGACAGCGGTGACCCGGCCCTGTGTGAACGGCAGCGGATCGTAGTCGATGGTGAGGCCCTTGACCGTGAGGTCGCTCGCGTTCCCGGTGGCGAGCGCCTGCACGAGCCTCGTCTGAATGATCGTCACACCGCTCGCGTTGACGGTGAAGTCGTCGAGCTTGCCGAGATCGAGGGTCGAGCTTCGGCGGTACACACCGGGCGTGATGGTGACTTCCCGCGTTCCGGCCGCGACGGCGCGCTCGATCTGCGCCTCGATGCTCTCCTGCCCCGATTCGCCTTCGGTGATCGCGGGAGCGACTCCCGCCGCCGCGCCCGCGAACAACAGGGCCGAGGCGGTGCCCACCATGAGCACGCGCTTCCGGTGAGTGGCAGCGTGGTTCCCCCGGCGAAACGTGCGCTTCATGAAATTCCCCTACCTCTTCCCGAAACGTTTCCGGGACAGCGGGGACCGATCATAGGGAGATGCGGCTTGCCGACGCACAGCGGCAAGCGCCCTGAGTTCGCGGCCCGCCGCCCCGGACCTTCGACGGGAGCGCCGAAAACGCGTCCGATTTATCCGGACCGGTATTCCTCAATACGACACATTCGCTCTTCAGGCGGTTCGCCTCCGCATATCGGACAACACAGCCCTTACGAAGGACATCTCATGCGGGGTCAAGAAGTCGTGGGCCTCTTCAGCACATCCCTGAGTCCGATGTGTCCCCTGTTCTGCGGATATGACGGGCCGCTGAGCGAAGGACGACCGGGGCGGCCGGCAGGAGGGACCGCGGGCCGCTCCTGCGGGCGGCGCACGAATACCGCGGCCGAGCCACGGCTCCGGCATCCCGGACCACTCACCTCAGGTGATCGTTTTCGGCCGGCGGGCAGCGGGCAAACGGGCAGCGGGCAGCCCGGGGCGCACGGTGGCGCGGTCGGGGCGGTGAACCTTCACACGTGCCTCAGTCCTGGTCGACGACCCGCGGGCCGAGGTCCGGCTCGGCGGTGGTCAGCAGCCGGGGATCGGGCTTCGCCCCGGCCTCGGAGAGCGCGCCGCGAAGGACGCGGGCGAGCTTGAGCAGTCCGGCGGGCTTGCGCCGGTCGAGGCCCGCCAGCAGTTGCCTGAGGACGGTGAGCCGGTCGGAGTAGACGCGCTCGGTGACCAGATGCTCGCTCCCGTCGAAGACGAAGTACGCCGTCACGCGGGTGCGGTGGCTCGACCCGGTCGGCGGGATCTTTCCGAGCATGCCGCGGTGGGCGCCCCGCAGCCAGAACTCCACGATCACCGCGTCGGCGCTGTGCCTGAGCGCGATCAGCTCGTAGTGCGGATGGGGGGACGACACGCCTCCTAACGCCGGTCGAGGTAGGCCAGGCCCGGATGCGCCGCCACGTATCCCTCGACCAGACTGCGCGCCACCGCCGCGGAGTCGACCAGCGGATGGAGCGCGAACGCCTGGACGGCCGCCGCGCGGGACCCGCTCTCCGCCGCGTCGAGGACCGCGCGCTCCACGGCCTTCACCGCGGTGACGAGCCCGACGGCGTGGTACGGCAGAGGCGCGGCGGCCACCGGATGCGCCCCGTTGGCGTCGACCAGGCAGGGCACTTCGACGACGGCTTCGGCGTCCAGGGAGGCGAGCGTCGTGCGGTTGCGGACGTTGAGGATCAGCGTGGTCCGCTCGTTGCGGGCCACGGCCCGCATCAGGGCGAGGGCGACCTGCTCGTATCCGCCCGACTCCAGATCGCTCTCCTCGCGCTCGCCGGCCCCCGCGACGTCCCGGTTCTCCGCCATGTACGTGGCCTCACGCTCGGCGCGGGTGCGGTCCCAGGTGCGCAGGGCGGGCGTGCCGGGCTCCCGCATGCGGGCGTAGAAGCCCTCCTGCTGGTCGCGCAGGAACGCGCCCCGGGTCTGTTCGGCGTCCTGATAGGCGCGGACCGCTTCCCGGTTGAAGTAGTAGTAGTGCAGGTACTCGTTGGGGATCGCGCCGAGCGACCGCAGCAGGTCCGGGCCGAAGAGGCGGCCCTCCTCGAAGGAGCCGAGCAGTGCGGGATCAGCGAGCAGCCGGGGCAGTTCGTCGCGCCCGTCGACGTACAGGCCGCGGACCCAGCCGAGGTGGTTGAGTCCGGCGTAGTCGATCCACGCCCGCTCGGGGTCGGCTCCCAGGACGCGGGCGATGCGCCGGCCGAGACCGACGGGCGAGTCGCAGATGCCGATGACCCGGTCGCCCAGGTGCCGGGACATGGCCTCGGTGACCAGGCCCGCCGGGTTGGTGAAGTTGATGACCCAGGCGTGCGGCGCGAGCCGGGCGATGCGCCGGGCCAGGTCGACGGCGACGGGGACGGTGCGCAGTCCGTACGCGATGCCTCCCGCGCCCACCGTCTCCTGGCCCAGTACGCCGAGGTCGAGGGCGACGCGCTCGTCGGCGGCGCGTCCGGCGAGGCCGCCGACACGGATCGCGGAGAAGACGAAGTCGGCCCCCCGCAGCGCTTCGTCGAGCTCGGTGGTGGCGACGACGGCCGGGGCGTCCGCGATCCCCCGCGCCTGCTCGTCGAGGACCCGGGCGACGGCGGTGAGCCGGTCGGCGTCGGTGTCGTACAGCGTCACCCGCGAGACGCGGCCCTCGGCGTGATCGCCGAGCAGGGCCCCGTACACGAGAGGCACCCGGAATCCGCCGCCGCCGAGAATTGTCAGCTTCACGCTGCTCGATGGTACGGGCACGGGTGCGGCGGGGCGGTGCGCCGGGCCGGGGGCGGCGCGGCCCGGGACCGGGCGGGGTCCCGGGTCGCCGGTCGAACAGCCGCTCAGTGGCCGCTCAGTGGCCGCTCAGTGGCCGTTCCACCAGCGGGAGACCGCCTGCCAGAGACGGGCCGGGGCGGGCCGCCGCCGCTGCTGCTGCTGCTGCGGGATGGCCGCCGCCGTCGGGGCCGGGACCTCACTCGCGGGTTCCGGGACGGCGACCGGCGGATACGGCTCCGGGACCTCGTCGGGAAGATGCGCGGGCGGAATGACGCCGGGCTCAGCGGAGGCCGGAGCGGGCGCCGGCCCGGACGGGGAGGAGACCTCCCACTCCGTGGCCGGGCGGGCGGCGCGGGCCATCACCGACAGCGGATCACTGTCCAGCTCCTGCTGCGGGCTGGGCGCGAACTTCACCGGGAGTTCGACCAGGTGGCGCGACATGATGTTGCCGACCCAGCGCAGTTCGCTCTCGGCGACGGCCAGCTCCAGGCCGGGCAGGCGCATCAGGAGGGCGTCGACGCCGACGTCGGCGATGGCGCGCCCGATGTCCTGGCCGGGGCATTCGTGCGGGCCGCCGCTGAAGGCGAGGTGGGCGCGGTTGCCCTCCATGTTGGCGGTGAGGTCGGGGCGCACGGTGGGGTCGGTGTTGGCCGGGGCGATCCCGACGAGCAGGGCGTCGCCGGCCTTGATCGGCTGGCCGCCGAGCTCGGTGTCGCCCACGGCCCAGCGGCCGAAGACGGCGGTGAACGGCGGCTCGTCCCAGAGGGTCTGCTCCACCGCCTCGGGCACGGTCATGTGGCCGCCGCTGAGCCGGGCGCGGAAGCGCGGGTCGGTGAGGACCATGCGCAGCACGTTGGCGATGAGGTTGGCGGTCGACTCGTAGGCGGCGATGAGGATCAGCCGCAGGTGCTCGACGACCTCGACGTCGGTCAGGGACGCGGGGTGCTCCACGAGCCAGGTGGCGAAGTCCGGTGCGGACTCGTCGCGCCGGCGTTCGACCAGGCGCGTCAGCACGGAGACGATGTGGGCGTTGCTGGCGACGGCGGTCTCGGTGCCGCGGGTCATGTCGCGGGCGGCCTCGACCAGCCGGTCGTCGTACTCCTCGGGCATCCCGAAGATCGCGCACATCACCATCATCGGAAGGTGCTCGGCGAAGCTGCCGACGAGGTCGGCGGTGCCCTTCTGGCAGAAGTCGTTGACGAGGCGGTTGCTGAAGCGGTTGATGTGGCGGCGCACGCCCCGGGTGTCGATGCGCTCCATGCTGTCGGTGACCGCGCCGCGCTGGCGTTCGTGGGTGGCCCCGTCGGCGAACACGCAGACGGGCTGCCAGGTGAAGATCGGCGCCAGTGGGTGGTCCGGGGCGACGCTGCCGTCCTGGAGGGCCCGCCAGCGCCGCGAGTCGCGGGAGAACTGGGAGGGCGTACGGGTGAGGTGGAGGTTCTCGCTGTGGCCGAGGACGAGCCAGGCGGGCACATCGCCGTGGAGCAGGACCGGGGCGACGGTGCCGTGTTCGGCGCGGAGTTTGTCGTAGAGGCCGGCCGGGTCGTTCTCAGCCTCGGGGCCGTAGAGGCGGCGCAGTCCTCCGGGGCCGACGCCGAGGTTGTGGGCCGGGCACTGGGGAGGCGGCACGGCGCCGGGTTCGTGGTGGAAGGGGGTTGTCACAAGGGCTCCAGGTATCGGGATTCCGGGTGGCGGGCACGCGTGGCGGGCCGGTGGCGAAGTGCGTGCGTCGGGACGCGCTCCGGGGGCGTGCGCCGGGACGTGGCGCAGGCCCCCCGGCGCCGGGCCGGGTGGCCCGGCGCCGAGGGGCGGCCGGCGGGTCAGGCGAACGGGACGGCCAGATCGTGCAGATAGCGCATCAGGGTCATCAGCACATCGCGGCTGGAGGCCCGCAGCCGGGCGTCGCAGTCGATCATCGGCACCTCGTCCGGCAGGTCGAGGGCTCTGCGCAGGGCCTCGACCGGGTGGTGCGGTGCGTCGGGGAACGTGTTGACGGCGACCACGAACGGCACGCCGCGCTCCTCCAGCCGGCCGATGACGTCGAAGCTGACCTCCAGGCGCCGGGTGTCGATGAGGACGACGGCGCCCAGGGCCCCCTCGAAGAGGCCGTTCCACAGGAACCAGAAGCGTTCCTGGCCGGGGGTGCCGAACAGGTAGAGGATCAGCTCCTCGCTGAGGCTGATCCGTCCGAAGTCCATGGCGACGGTGGTGGCGGTCTTGGACTCCACCCCGACGTTGTCGTCCACGCCGACGCCGGCCTGGGTCATGGTCTCTTCGGTGGTCAGTGGCCGGATCTCGCTGACCGAGCCGACCATGGTCGTCTTGCCGACCCCGAACCCTCCGACGATCACGACCTTCACCGCGGCGGTCGCCGTGGTGGGAAGGACGTCCTCGCTGCGGGGTCCGGTGATCGTGTCAGAGCTTCTGAAGTCCATGCATCACCGCTTCGAGAAGGGACCTGTCGGGAAGAGTCGCGCGGACGATCGGCGCACGGGATTCGATGAGTTCGGTCGCGAGGAGATCGCTCAGGAGTGAGGTGACCACGCTGAACGGCAGGCTCAGGTAGGCGGAGATCTCGGCGACGGACAACGGCGCCTGGCAGAGCCGCAGGATCGCGGCCTGCTCGGGCTGGAACGTCGGCGAGGGCTCGGCCTGCGCGACGACCATGGTGACCAGGTCGAGCGCAGCCCGTTCGCTGCCGTCGAGATCACCGGTGATCACGTACAGCCGTTCCGGATCGTTCAGCGCCGGATCGGCCTTGCGGCGTTCTCGTTGGGGACCGGTCATCCGGACTGCCCGCCGTGGCGGGGCGGACTGGTCAGATGGGCCCCGATCCGCACGACCATGTCCCGCATCCTGGCGCCGACCAGCCCGGCGTCGACGGTCTCGCCCGCCAGGACGGCCAGGTACGCGCCGGTGCCGGCCGCCATCAGGTAGAAGAACCCGCCGGTCACCTCGATCACGACGAGCTTCATCAGGCCGTCGCTGTAGGGGATTTCGGTCGCCACCGCCGCGGCCAGGCTCTGCAGCCCCGCGCAGGCCGCCGCGAGCCGGTCGGCGACGTCGGGGTCGCCGCCGTGCATCGCGATGCGCAGCCCGTCCGAGGAGAGCACCACGATCTGGTGGATGCTCGGCACGTCGTCGGCCAGTTCCTTGAGCATCCAGTCCATGTTTCCCCGCTGCTGGATCACTTCTGGTCTCCCTTGTCCCACGCGTCATCGGAGTCTTCGCCGTGCTTCGGTTCCTGCGGTACGCCGTTGACGGCCTTGGTGAAGGCCTCCAGCCAGAGGCCGGGAGGCTTCTCCTCGCCGCTCCGGCCGCCCTGGGCCGCCTCCCCGCGCGGGGCCGACCCGTTGAGCGGGGCGGTGGCCGGCGGGGGCTGCTGCGGCAGGTTGTGCGAGCCGAGCGGGGCGCGCCCGCGGCTGCGGCGCTGGGGCAGCCCGTTCTCGGTCCACTCGGTCACCACGGGAACCTCGTCCTCCAGGGGCGCCGCGGGGACGGCCGGACGCGTGGCGGCGCCGGAGGCCGCGCCGGTGGCCGGCATCGCGAGGGAGGGGACCGGACCGGTGGCGGCGGGCTTCGGCCTGCGCTTGCCGGGCGGCGGGACGACGTGCTGGAGCTGGGACATGTCCAGCGAGCTGGTCGGCCGCGAGGTGGCGCCGATGCCGTGGGCGATGCCCGGGGCGGGCCCGGTGGTGATCATCTCGCGCGGCACGATGAGGACGGCGCGGACGCCGCCGTACGCCGACTGACGCAGCGACACCTGGAGCTGGTACATCCGCGAGAGCCGGCCGACCACGGCCATGCCGAGCCGCGGGGACTCGCCGAGGTCGTTCATGTTGATGCCGGCCTGGGCCTGCGCGAGCATGTTCTCGGCGCGGGCGCGGGCCTCCTCGCTGAGGCTGACGCCGCCGTCCTCGATCTCGATGGCGATGCCGGTCTGCACCTCGACCGCGGTGACGTGCACCCGGGTCTGGGGCGGCGAGTAGCGGGTCGCGTTGTCGAGGAGTTCGGCGCAGGCGTGGATGAGCGGTTCGACCGAGGTGCCCACGATGGCGATCTTCGCGATCGAGTGCAGGTCGACGCGCTGGTACTCCAGGATGCGGGACATCGCGCCGCGCAGGACGCTGAACAGCGGTACGGGCTTGGGCCACTGGCGGCTGGGGCGGGCGCCGCCGAGGACCGCGATGGAGTCGGCGAGGCGGCCGATCAGCGCGGTGCCGTGGTCGATGCGCAGGAGGTCGTCGAAGACCTCCGGGTTGCGCCCGTAGTGGTCCTCCATCTCGCGCAGTTCACTCGCCTGGCGGTGCACGATCGCCTGAACGCGACGGGCGACGCTGACGAACGCGCGCTGGGCGGAGTCGCGCCTCGCCTCCTCGTTGTCGATGACTTCGAGGACCTGGTAGATCTGCTCGCGCAGCGCCTTGGGCAGGTGCCGGTTGGCCACGTCCGCGTCGACGATGTCGCGCATGACCTCCTCGGGTGAGTTGCCCACCCGCAGACGCCTGATGGCGGCCGGCATGACCTCCTTGGTCAGCCGGACGGTCTCCGCGTCGTGCGAGAGGATCCGGTGTTCCAGATAGGCGATCCGCTGTTCGTACTCGGCGCGCTGGACGCGCGCGGCGCGTCGGCGGCGGTGCAGCGCCACGGTGAGTGCGGCGACCACGAGCGTGGTGATCGCGCCGCACACGGCGACTGGTATCCGCGCGGCCGGGACCATCAGGGCCACGCCGGCGGCGGTGGCGCCGGCAACCAGGGCCACGGGCGGCAGGACTGCGCGGACGACGGGGACTTCTCTGTCGGTCGGCGGTGATTCAACACGGACCATCTAAAACCCTCTGGCGGTTGATTCCGGGATCTATACACACGTGAGCGGAGACTCAGGAACAAGTGCTCGATTTCATCTCAACTCGTCTTCACTGCGCGTGAGCTTAGCCAGATCAGAACAGTGCTTCGGCATATTCACCCAACCCCCTGCGGGAGGCTCCGGAGAGGAATACACTCACCAGTTTTCGCACTCAGCGCTCCGAAGCGTACGCGGGGAGTGACCAAGGACGGGAATCGCCTCCCGCGCAACGGCGGCGTACCGGCCGTCGGGACAGGAAAACGTGCCGCTAACGGGATGAATCGCCCATAGAGCCTTATTCGGCGGGCAGTTCGTACCGCTCTCCAGGACAGAGGCACACACGATCGAACCGGATCGAAAGGAGCAGATTCCTGACCTCCGGCCGGGTGGCCCGGGCGGACGCCGTGCTGACGCGCGGGCGAACACGCGCGACGAAGGGCACGACCGCCCGCCGCGGCCGGGCCGGAAGAGGGGATCATGGCCCCCTCAGGCACACCGCGAGACGAGGGAGAGCGGGCGCGGATGGCTACGGCAGGTGATTACACGATCGCGTCGCTGGACACGGGACTGCGCGCGATGCGGCTGTTCCTCACGCACGACACCCTCACCGTCACGGAGGCGGCGGAGCTGCTGTCGGTGGGGCGGTCCACCGCGCACCGGGTGCTCAGCACCCTGGAGGGCAGAGGGTTCGCCATCCGGGACGGGTCGGGGCGCGGCTACGCGGCCGGGCCCGAGTTGGTGCGGCTCGGCCGTCCCGCCGGGTTCGGCAGGGCGGCACGCGACCGGCTGGGGCCGGTGCTGGAGCACGCGGCGGGGCGGACCGGCGAGACGGTGCACAGTTCGGCGCTCATCGGCGACCAGGTCGTCGTCACGGACGGCCGCGAGTCGTCCCATCCGGTACGCGTGACGCTGGAGCTGGGGCGGACCGGCCCGGCCCACGCGGGCTCCGACGGCAAGCTGCTGCTCTCCCGGATGACGGCCGAGCAGGTCTGCGCGCTCTATCCGTACGAGGAACTGGAGCCGCTCACCCCGCACACGCTGACCTCGCGGACCGCCCTCCTGGAGGAGCTGGCCGCGATCCGGCGCACCGGTCACGCGGTCAGCCGGGGCGAGTCGGTCCCCGGCATGACCACCGTCGCCGTCCCCCTGGCCGGATCGAGCTGGCGCGACCGGCTCGCCCTGGTGGCGGCGGCTCCGGCGGACCGGTCCGACGACGCGGCGCTGGCCGAGCGGGCGGAGCGGCTGCGCGGATCGGCAGCGCTGCTGAGGCCCGCGCGTCCGGCCTGAGCCCGCGCACGCCGGTCCGTTCAGCGGCGGGCCCCGCCGATGCGCCCCTCCAGCTGGATCAGCAACTCGCTCAGGAGCTCGCTCAGTTGGGACCGAGTGCGCTCGGAGAGCCCGGACAGCACCGAACGCTCGTACGCCAGTTGGCGGGGCAGCAGTCCGTCGACCAGGTCGCGGCCCGCGTCGGTGAGGCGGACGTGGGCGACCCTGCGGTCGCGCTCGTCGCCCCTGCGGTCGACCAGTCCGCGCTCCTGGAGGGCGCGCAGCCGCTTGGTGACGGCGGCGCCGGAGGAGAAGGTCTCGCGGGCCAGCTCTCCGGGGGTCAGCTCGCGGTCGGTGCGGCGTACGGCGCCGAGCAGGTCGAACTCGGCGCGGGTGAGTCCGGCGGAGCGCAGCGGGGCGTCCTCCGCCTGCTGGAGCAGTGCGGCGCAGCGGTTGATCCGGCCGATCAGCTCTATCGGCCCGGTGTCGAGCTCGGGGTGGACGGCCTGCCACTGCCGGACCACCGAGGCAACGATGTCGTCGGTCACTCCGCTCCGTTCTCCTGTGCGCGGGCCCGGCGGCCCGCGCGTTGTGCTGTCGCGGCGAGCGTACGGCGTCCGGACCGTTCGGCCGCGAGACGCTCCGGCGCGGGGAATCGGCCGCGGGGCCCCTGTTCGACCGCGGGGTTGCTCGGGCACACTGTCCCGCGGACCTGCTGACCCATATTCTTTGAATCTTCATATATCTACTACGATGACGGGCGATGACCACGGTGAGCGTGAGTGCGCGGACGTACCGGCAGCGGTGCCGCTCCGGCGTGCCCGCCCCGCTCGGCTGGGTCTTCCTCCTGCTGGCCGTGTTCCTCTGCTGCGCGGTCGGTGGCCCGGCCGCGTCCGTGCCGGTCGCGGCGGGCGGCCAGGGCCCCGCTCAGGTCCGCGCGATGACGCCGACGCCGCAGGCGGCGGTCGAGCACGTCGCCACGGCGGCTCCGGCCGAACGCGGCCTGGGAACGTCGTGCCACGGCGGTTCGAACCACGCGGCGGCCGTCGTGCTTCCGGTGCCGACCGCGCCCGTGGCGCTCCCCTCCCCCGTGGCCCTGGCGCCCGCCGCGCCGCTCACCGGAGCGACCGCCATCCGCGGTCCCGCCCACGACGGCGTCCGCTGCGTCGATCATCTGCGTCTTCAGGTCCAACGGATCTAGGGATTTTCCGACACTCCCCGGGAGACTCCCCGGAGGGTGTCCCGCCGACCCCGCACCCCGGCGCCGGACGCGCCGGAAGCGGTGTCCGCATGTCCGATCTTCCTTCCCCATGCGTGCCTCTCCCGCACGCATCCGTTGAACGACGAGGACCCTTCATGGCTTCCGCCAAGAACCAGAGCGCCCAGGCCACCGCGCGACGCGCCAAGCTGGAGGAGGCCCGCCGCAAGGAGCGGGCCCGCGAGCGCCGCGTCCGCATCATCACGATCAGCGCCTCCGTGGCCGTGGTCGCCTCGCTGGTGGCCGGCGGCGGCTACCTGATGGCCCAGGCGAACGAGCAGGAGAAGGCGGAGGAGCAGGCCAAGACCTCCCCCGTCACCGGCGAGCGCAGCTGGGACAAGCTCACGCAGGAACACGTCGCGACGCCGGTCAATTACCCGATGACCCCGCCGGTCGGCGGCGACCACAACCAGGTCTGGATGAACTGCAACGCGGACGTCTACACGAAGGAGATACAGAAGGAGAACGCCGTCCACTCCCTGGAGCACGGCGCCGTCTGGGTCACCTACAACGACAAGGCCTCCGACGCCGACGTGAAGGCCCTCACCAAGCGCGTGGAGTCCACCCCGTACTCCTTCATGAGCCCGGTCGCCGACCAGAAGGACCCGCTGATGCTGAGCGCGTGGGGCAAGCAGGTCACGGTGAAGAGCGCCTCGGACGAACGCGTCGCGCAGTTCTTCACCAAGTACGTGCAGGGCGCGCAGACGCCCGAGCCGGGAGCCGCCTGCACCGGCGGGCTCGGCGCGTGAGCGCCGCGGCACGCCTCGGGTCCCCTCGCCGGATGGTGTTCGCGGGCGCCGCCGTGCTGGTGCTGGCGCTGGGGCTCGTGGTGCTGATGGTGGTACGTCCCTCGGCGGCCTCGCCGTCCGGGTCCTCGGCCGGCGGAGCGGCGCGGTCCGCTCCGGCCGACGACTCGACGGACGCCGGATTCGCCCGGGACATGGCGATCCACCACCAGCAGGCGGTCGAGATGTCGTTCATCGTGCGGGAGCGCACCGACGACGAGGACGTTCGCCGGCTGGCCTACGACATCATCAACACGCAGGCCAACCAGCGCGGCATGATGCTGGGCTGGCTGGAGATGTGGGGGCTGCCGAAGAGCTCGGCCGGAGCGCCCATGGAGTGGATGGGGCACGCCGTCACCCCGAGCGGCGACGGTTCGCTGATGCCGGGCATGGCCAGTGACGCGGAACTGGCGGAGCTGGAGGCCGCCGAGGGCCGCGAGGCCGAAGTGCTGTTCCTGCGGCTGATGACCGTGCACCACCGCGCGGGCGTGGACATGGCCCGGGCGGCGGTCGACTCGGCGCGGACGGACGTGATCAGGAACCTGGCGACGGGCATGGTCCGCGGCCAGCAGTCCGAGATCGGGCTCATGGCGGATCTGCTGAAGGCCCGCGGCGCGAAGCCGTGACGGTCTGACCGCGGCGTCGAAAGGGCCCGGTCGCGCCCGGCCCCGCGCCGGCGCGACCGGGCCCTGCGCGTGCCCCGTGCGGCGTCGCATCGCATAGGCTCGGCGGCGACATGAAGAGTATCCTCACTCCGCTGGGGCCCAAGGCCGACAAGGACACCGTGCGACGGCACAACCTGAGCCTGGTCCTGCGTGCCGTGCGGGACGAGGGCGAGAGCGGCGAGGCGACCCGGGCCGGGGTCGCCGCCCGCGTCGGCCTGACCCGCGCCGCGGTGTCCTCGCTCGTCGAACAGCTCATGGACACCGGGTTCCTCACCGAGTCGGGCAAGACGTTCAGCGGCCAGGCCGGACGCCCCGGCACCGCGCTCAAAGTGGCCCGAACGGGGCCGGCCGGGCTCGGCGTGGAGATCAACATCGACTACGTGTCGGTCTGCGTGGTGGATCTGGCGGGCACCGGGCGGGTCCGGCAGACCGAACACCTCGACAACCGGGGCGCGTCCGCCGAAGACGTCCTCGCCCGCGCGGCCCGGATCGCCGCGCGGACCCTGGACTCCGCCCGGGAGCAGGAGCTGCGGCCGGTGGGCGCGGCGCTGGCCCTGCCGGGGCTGGTTTCCGGCGGCTCGGTGCGCCAGGCCCCGAACCTCGGCTGGAACCAGGTCCCGGCCCAGGAGCTGTTCGCCGACGCCCTCGCGGCGCTGCGTCCCGGAGACGGCGTGCTGCCGGTCGCCTCGGAGAACGAGGCCAACCTCGCGGCCCTGGCCGAACTGTGGTTCGGCGGCCTCGGAGGGATCCGCAGCTTCCTCTACCTGACCGGCGAGATCGGCGTCGGCGGCGCGCTGGTGCTGGGCGGCGAACTGCTGCGCGGGGCGCACGGCTTCGCCGGGGAGATCGGCCACGTGGTGGTGGACCCGGCGGGCCCCGAGTGCCGGTGCGGTTCGCGGGGCTGCCTGGAGCAGTACGCGGGGCAGGCGGCGCTGCTGCGGGCGGCCGGCGTGGACGGGGCCGGCGGGGGCGCCGGGGTCCTGGAGCTGGAGCGGCGCGCGCGGGCCGGGGACGCGCGGGCGGTCGCGGCGGTCGGGGAGGCCGGGCGGATGCTCGGCCGGGTGCTGTCGGGCGCGGTGAACCTGGTCGACCCGGACGCGGTGGTGCTCGGCGGGATCTACCGGGGCCTGATGCCGTGGCTGTCGCCGCCGGCCGACGAGGAGCTGGCCGGCCGTGTGGTGTCGGGCCTGTGGTCCCGGGGCAGCGGCCGGCTGCGCGCCTCGTCGGTGGCCGGGGACGCGGCGCGGGGCGCGGCGGCGCTGGTGGTGCGGGACGTGCTGGACGACCCGGTGGCGTACGCGGAGCCGGCCCGGAGCTGAACCGGTGCGTCGCGGCGCCCCCGGGTCGGGGGAGCGCCGCGCCCCGTCAGCGCACGCCGAGCAGGTGGTCCATGGCGAGCTGGTCCAGCGCCTCGAAGGCCATGCCGCGTGCGGCGGCTGCGTCCACGTCGAAGTCCTCGTACGCCGTGCGGTCGGCGAGCAGGCTCGCGAGGCCCTTCTCGGCGGTGGGGCGCGCCAGTTCGTCCAGGCGGGAGGCGCGCAGCGCCGCCCGGACCTCGGGGTCGGAGCGGAAGGCGGCCACGCGCTCCTTGAGGATGAGGTAGTTGCGCATGCAGCCCGCCGCCGAGGCCCGGACTCCTTCGTGGTCCTCGGTGCGCGGCGGCTTGAAGTCGAAGTGGCGCGGCCCCTCGTAGCCGCTCTCCAACAGGTCGACCAGCCAGAACGCCTGGCGCAGGTCGCCCGCCCCGAACCTCAGGTCCTGGTCGTACTTGATGCCGGACTGCCCGTTGAGGTCGATGTGGAAGAGCTTGTCCGCCCACATCGCCTGGGCGATGCCGTGCGGGAAGTTGAGCCCGGCCATCTGCTCGTGCCCCGTCTCCGGGTTGACGCCGACCAGTTCGGGGCGCTCCAGGCGCTCGATGAAGGCCAGCGCGTGGCCGATGGTGGGCAGCAGGATGTCGCCGCGCGGCTCGTTCGGCTTGGGCTCGATGGCGAAGCGGAGGTCGTAGCCCTGCTCGGTGACGTACTCGCCCAGCAGGTCGAACGCCTCCTTCATCCGGTGGAGGGCGAGGCGGACGTCCTTCGCCGCGCCGGACTCCGACCCCTCGCGGCCTCCCCACGCGACGAAGGTGGTGGCGCCCAGTTCGACGGCGAGGTCGATGTTGCGCAGGGTCTTGCGGAGCGCGAAGCGCCGTACGTCCCGGTCGTTGGCGGTGAACGCGCCGTCCTTGAAGACCGGGTGGGTGAAGAGGTTCGTCGTCACCATGGGCACGACCAGCCCGCCGGCGTCGACGGCCTGCCGGAAGCGCTTGACGATCCTCTCGCGCTCCGGTTCCGGCGAGCCGAAGGGGATCAGGTCGTCGTCGTGGAAGGTCACGCCCCAGGCGCCCAGTTCCGCGAGGCGGCGGACCGACTCGACGGGGTCGACGGGCGCGCGGGTGGCGTCGCCGAAGGGGTCGCGGCCCTGCCAGCCCACGGTCCACAGGCCGAAACTGAACTTGTCCTCGGGGGTGGGGGTGAAGCGTTCCGTCATCGTCCGACCGCCTTCGCCTGCCGTACGGGAGCCCGGCCGTGAGCCGGCACCCCTATTTGTTTAGTGTCATTACTAATGATGCACCCGGCCTCACTCACGCGTAACCCCACGGGCGGCATCGAAGGTGGCCGAATGCCTGTCGCCCCGGCCGCGCGTCCCGTAATTTGTTCGCCGCACGCCCTAATGCCCCCACCCGCACCCGTACAGCGAAAGAGGCCGCCATGCCGTCACGTACCGTCGTCATCGGCGTGGACAGTTCCACCCAGTCCACCAAGGCCGCCGTCGTCGACGCCGCCACCGGCGAGCAACTCGCCGTCGGACGCGCCCCGCACGTCGTCACCGGCGAGAACGGCGCGCGGGAGAGCGATCCGGAGGTCTGGTGGCGGGCGCTCGGCGACGCGGTCGCCGCCGGGCTGAAGGAGTCCGGCCTGCCCGGCCGCGCCGTGACCGGGATCGCGGTCGCCGGGCAGCAGCACGGGCTCGTCGTGCTGGACCGGGCCGGCCGGCCGCTGCGCCCGGCGCTCCTGTGGAACGACACCCGCTCCGCCCCGCAGGCCGCGCGGCTCACCGCCGCGCTCGGCGGGCCCGGGGCCTGGACCGCGCGGACCGGCAGCGTGCCGGTCGCCTCGATCACCGCCGGCAAGTGGCGGTGGCTGCGGGAGCACGACGCGGCGAGCGCGGACGCCGCCGCGGCCGTCCGCCTTCCCCACGACTTCCTCACCGAACGCCTCTCGGGCGTCGCGGCCACCGACCCCGGCGACGCCTCCGGCACCGGCTGGTACTCCACCGCGACCGGTTCCTACGACCCCGCGCTGCTGGACCTCCTCGGACTCGACGCCGCCCTGCTGCCCACCGTAGCGCCGACCGGGGCGGCGAGGATCGGCTCCCTCACCGAGGCGGCGGCCGACGCCCTGGGGCTGGAGGCCGGCATCGCGGTCGCGGCGGGCACCGGCGACAACATGAGCGCCGCGGTGGGCCTCGGACTGGGCGGCGCGGGGCTGCTGGACCACCCCGCCCTCAGCCTCGGCACGTCCGGCACGGTCTTCGCCGCCTCCCGCGCCCGGCCCGCCTCGGCCGCGCTCTCCGGCTTCGCCGCCGCCGACGGCACCTACCTCCCGCTGGCCTGCACGCTCAACTGCACGCTCGCCGTGGACCGGATCGCCGCCCTGCTGGGCCTGCACCGCGAGGACGCGGCAGCCGGCGGTGACGCCGTCCTGCTCCCCTACCTCGACGGCGAACGCACCCCCGACCTGCCGGACGCGGCGGGGCTGCTGACCGGCCTGCGCCACGACACCACGCCGCAGCAACTGCTCGGCGCCGCCTACGAGGGCGCGGTGTTCACCGTCCTGCGGGCGCTGGACGAACTGCTGCGCGCCTGCGGACTCGACCCCGACGCCCCCGAGGTCGCCGCCCGCCCGTTGCGCCTGATCGGCGGCGGGGCGCGGGGACGGCTCTGGGTGGAGACGGTACGCCGGCTCTCCGGCCGTCCGCTCGTCCTGCCGGGCAGCGTCGAGCTGGTGGCCCTCGGCGCGGCGGCGCTCGCCGCCTCGGCGGCGGGCGGCGGCGACCCCGTGGCGCTGGCGTCGTCCTGGGCGGACGCGTCGACGTACCGTCAGTTCGACCCGGTGGAACGGGACATGGAGACGTGGCAGCGGATCGGCTCGGTGCTGGAGCGCGCCGCGGAGCCGTTGCTGTCGAGCGCTCCGTAGCGGCGCGGGCTGCTCAGCGTCCCGGTCGGCCGGCCGTCGGCAGAGGACGGTGGACACGGTTGGGAATGCGAACTGATTTTCCATAAGATCCGGCGATGATCACAAGAAAACGGCTCACGACCGGGGTGGGGACAGCGCTCGCCACCCTGGCCGTCGGCCTCGGCTCCGCGCTGCCCGCAGCCGCCGACGAACCGTCCGCCGCCGCCCCCAAGGTCGAACTGGTCCTCGACGTCAGCGGCTCCATGCGCACCCGCGACATCGACGGCCAGTCCCGGATGGCCGCGGCGAAGCGGGCGTTCAACGACGTCCTGGACGCGGTTCCCGAGGAGGTGCAGCTCGGCATCCGCACCCTCGGCGCCGACTACCCGGGCGAGGACCGCAAGGTCGGCTGCGAGGACACCCGGCAGCTCTACCCGGTCGGGCCGCTGGACCGCACCGAGGCCAAGACCGCCGTCGCCACCCTCGCCCCGACCGGCTGGACCCCGATCGGACCGGCACTGCTCGGCGCGGCCGACGACCTCGAAGGCGGCGGGGCGACCCGGCGGATCGTCCTCATCACGGACGGCGAGGACACCTGCGGGCCGCTCGACCCGTGCGAGGTGGCCCGCGAGATCGCCGCACGCGGCACCCACCTGGTCGTCGACACCCTGGGCCTGGTCCCCAACGCCAAGATCCGCCAGCAGCTCACCTGCATCGCGGAGGCGACCGGCGGCACCTACACCGCCGTCCAGCACGCCGATGAACTCTCCGGCCGGGTCAAGCAGTTGGTGGACCGGGCCGCCGAACCCGCCGTCGCCCCGGTGGCGACCGAGGGCGCGGACAGCTGCACCGCCGCGCCGAAGCTGGCACCCGGCCTCTACACCGACCGCCAGGAGATCGGCGAACACCGCTGGTACCGGGTCGACGTGCTGCCGGGCCAGGAGCTGCGCGTCTCGGCGAGCGTGGCGGCCGACCGGGCCGTCGACGACGACTACGGCGTCCTGCTGCGCGCGGTGACGGTGCACGGGCGGGAGATCGTCCGGGGCTCCGAGGCCGGAGCCGGGCGCACCGACGTGATCTCGTCCGGGCTGCGCTATCCCGAGCCCCCGGCGGAGGACGGCGACGACGGCCGCGGCAAGCCCGCAGCCGAGACGGTCTGCCTCCAGCTCGCCCACTCCTTCTCCGCGCCCGCCTCGGTGAAGCGGACTCCCGGGCTCCCCGTCGAGCTGACGGTGGACCTCGTGGACGGACCGGACGCCGCGTCCGACGCGGCGGCCTTCGGACTCGGCCGCGGCTGGTGGCCGCTCGGCGTGCTCGTCCTGACCGGTTTGGTCGCGGGCCTGCTGACCGGCTGGATCTCGCGCCTGCGTGTCACCGTACGGAGGACCCACTGATGCGGACCACCTCTCGCCGCCGTGCTCGCGGCACGCGGCGCGCCCTCACCGCGGCGCTGCTCACCGGCCTGGCGCTGCTGAGCTCGGCGGGCTCCGCCTCGGCGGAGGACCCGCCGGCGAGTGCGAGCCCGGACGGGGAGGGCCCACCGGACGCGGAGGCCGCCCCCACCGAGGCCGGCACCGCCTTCCGTACGGCGACCGCGCTCCGCCAGGGCCAGACCGGCACCGCGCAGGCGTCGGCGGGCGACTACCTGTACTGGGTCTTCCCGGCCGACGCGGGACAGCGGGCCACCGTCGAGGCCACGGTGAAGCTCCCCGGGAGCACCGCCCGGCGCGGTGCCTCCACCTGGCAGATCGACGTGTACGACGGGCTGCGCCGCCGTCAGGCGTGCGTGTACGGGCATCAGACCAGGAAGGCCGCCGCCGACGCGGCCTCGGTGGAGCTGTCCTGCGTCCTGCGGACCGTGCGCGCCTGGTCGGAGCCCTGGGCCGACGATCCGCTGCCCGGCAGCTACTACGTACGCCTGACGGTGCTGGACCTCCCGGACGCCGACCTCGGCCTGCCCATCGGGGCGGCGGTGACGGCGACGGCCGTGGACCGGGGCGGCGCCCACGACGTGGACGGGGCGCTGGCCCGGCCGTTGGTCCCGGGGGTCTCCGCCGTCCCGGCGCGGGCCGCCGGTGAACCGGAGGACGGCTGGAGCTCGGGCTGGTGGACCGACCGGTGGCTGTGGACGGTGGGCGGCGGGGTGCTCGCCGCGCTGGCCGCGGTGTGCGGCTACTCGCTGACGCGGGGACGCGGACGCCCGGGCCGGGTGCCGCCCGGCGTGTGACCGGCCCGTCGGGACGGGAGGCGCGGCCGGTACGCCCGCCCTCCCGTCGCGGCGGTGCGCCGACTCGGCCGCCCGGCTCCCTCCCGTGGCCGGGGCCGGACGGCTCGGGCCGTCAGTCCCGGGGCAGCCACTTCTTCCAGACGTCCCGGTGGCCGTCGATCCAGCGCTTCGCCGCCTCCTCGGGCGTGAGCTTCTGCGAGGCGATCATCTCGGAGACCTCGTTCTGCTCCTTCTCGCTCCAGCGGAACTTCTTCAGGAACGCGGAGGCCGCGTCGCCCCGTTGGGCGAAGTCGGCGTTGAGGTACTTCCGCAGCGGCGTCGTCGGGTACGCGCAGTCGATGTCCTCGGGGGCCTTCGCCGCGCAGGACTCGGTGTACGCCGGGAGCTTCACCTCGACCATGGGCACCTGGTTGAACAGCCACTGCGGCTGGTACCAGTAGCTGAGGAAGGGCTTCTTCTCCTTGGCGAACTGCTGGATCTGGGTGATCTGGGCCGCCTCGGAGCCGGCGAAGACCACCTTGTAGTCCAGGTCCAGGTTCTTCACGAGCGCCACGTCGTTGGTGACGTAGGAGGGCGAGCCGTCCAGGAGCTGGCCCTTGCCGCCGCTCTCGGCGGTCCTCAGCTCGTCCGCGTACCGGTCGAGGTTCTTCCAGTCGGTGACGTCCGGGTTCTCGTCGGCCCAGTACTTCGGCACGTACCAGCCGATGTGGCCGGTGACCCCGAGGTCGCCGCCGGGGACGATGGTCCTCTTCTCGTCGACGTACAGCTTCTCCTGGTCCGGGTGGCCCCAGTCCTCCAGGATGGCGTCGACCCGGCCCTGGCTCAGCGCGTCCCAGGCGGGCACCTCGTCCGTCTGGACGAGGTCGACGCGGTAGCCCAGCTCGTCCTCCAGGAGCTGCCGCGCCACGGCGACGTTCGCCTGCGCGCCCACCCAGGACTGGACGGAGAGCGTGACCGTGCGGACCCCGGCGGGGGCGGCGAACGGGGAGGTCTGCTTGGTCATGTCGGCGGCGCCGCAGCCCGCCGTGGCGAGCAGGACGCCGGCCGAGGCGAGCGCCACGGGCAGGCGCGTGCGGGAGCGGTTCATCTCAGCTCTCCTGTCGCTGGCGGCGGGTGGTGGGCTGCGTGACCCGGTCCAGCATCAGGCCGAGGCAGACGATCGCGGCTCCGGCGACGAGGCCGGTCGCCAGGTCGCCCTGGGCGAGGCCGAGGACGACCTGGTAGCCGAGTGCGCCCGATCCGACGAGCCCGCCGATGATGACGACCGCGAGGACCAGGACGACGGCCTGGTTCACCGCGAGGAGCAGGGAAGCCCTGGCCAACGGGATCTGGACCTGGCGCAGTTGCTGGCCCGGCGTCGCGCCGAGCGAGCGGGCGCACTCCATCGCGGCGGGGTCGACCCCGCGCAGCCCCTGTGTGGTGATGCGGATGACGGCGGGCAGGGCGTAGACGACCGCGGCTGCGGCGGCGGGTGCGCGGCCGACGCCGAAGAGGGCGACGACGGGGATGAGGTAGACGAACTGCGGCATGGTCTGGAAGACGTCCAGGACCGGCCGCAGCAGGCGTTCCAGACGCCGGCTGCGGGCGGCCCCGACGGCGACGGCGAAGCCGAGAACCAGGGTGACCGCGACGGCGGCGAGCACCTGGCTGAGCGTGTCCATGGAGGGCTCCCACACGCCGAGGACGCCGATGGCGGCCATGGCCAGCACCGCGGTGGCGGCGGTGCGCCAGGTGCCGATCGTCCAGGCGAGGGCGGCGACGACGAGGAGCACCGACCACCAGGGCAGGCCGGTGAGCCCGCTGCGCAGCGGGTTGAGGACGCCGCTGGTGAACTGGGCGGCCAGGTCGGCGGTGCCGCCGACGACGGGCACCCCGGTGTAGAGGTGGTCGACCATCCAGTCCTTGGCCGTGTTGACCGGTCCGGCGATCGCCACGGTGAGGTCCTCGGGCCAGACCCGGCCGTCGGTGAGCCGGCCGGCGACGGCGACCGCCGCGGTGACGGCGGCGGCCAGGGTCCAGCCGCGCCATCCGCGCAGGGCTGCGGGGCCGGCCGGCTCGGCGCCGACGCGGCGGCCGGCGGCCTCCGTCGTACGGTCCAGCACGACGGCGAGCAGCACGATCGGGATGCCGGCGGCGAGCGCCGCGCCGACGTCGACGGAGGAGAGCGCCTGGTAGACGCGGTCGCCGAGGCCGCCCGCGCCGATCACGGAGGCGATGACGGCCATGGAGAGCGCCATCATGATGGTCTGGTTGAGGCCGAGGAGCAGTTCCTTGCGGGCGAGCGGCAGCCGGGCCGTCAGCAGCCGCTGCCGGCCGGTGGCGCCGAGCGAGGCGACGGCCTCCATGACGCCGCTGTCGGCCCCTCGCACGCCGAGCGCGGCGAGGCGGGCCATCGGCGGGGCCGCGTAGACGACGGTGGCGAGGACGGCTCCGGGCACGCCGATGCCGAACACCAGCACCACGGGCAGCAGATACGCGAACGCGGGCAGCACCTGCATGGTGTCGAGGACGGG
Organism: Streptomyces sp. ADI96-02; assembly: GCF_003846185.1. GTDB lineage: Bacteria > Actinomycetota > Actinomycetes > Streptomycetales > Streptomycetaceae > Streptomyces. Next base: position 6,044,454 of record NZ_ML123034.1, on the reverse strand, counting down.
GCGCAGCACCCGGAACGTGCGGTCGGAGAGCCCGGCCGCCAGGCCGAGGAGCAGGCCGAGCAGCACGGAGGCGAGGACCGCGACGACCATCAGGGCGAGCGTCTGCATGGTCGGCATCCACATGCCCAGCAGCCCGCAGAGAAGGAAGGAGACGCCCGCGGTGAGGGCGAGCCGGAGGCCCGCGGCGCGCCAGGCGACGGCGGCGGCCAGTACGGTGACGCCCGCCCAGCCGAGGGCGAGCAGGAGCAGGTAGACGCCGCGTACGGAGAGGACGACGGCGTTGCTGATGTGGCCGAAGAAGTAGAGGAACAGCGGGTGGCTGTCGCGGTTGGAGACGATCCAGTCGGTGACGTCGCCGAGCGGGCCGGAGAGGTCGGCGGTGAGCGCGTCCGGCCAGACGCCGCCGCCCCAGCGCGAGTTGACGAGCGGTACGGCGACGGCGGCGACGAGCGCGAGCAGCAGCAGCTTTCCGGCCGCCGGGTGGTCGCGCAGTACGGCCAACGGCCCCCGGCGCGCGCTTGCCGGGGCCGGGCGGGCGGCGGGGGCGTGGGCGGCGGCCATCAGAGGGTCACCTCGCGCGTGCCGTCCGGAGCGTCGGGTCCGGGGGCGGCGGGGCGTCCGTCGGAGGCGTCGGGGCGGGCGGTGCGGGCGGCCGGGTCGTGGTGGTCGTCCGTTCCGGCGACGACGCCGAGCAGGCCGGTCCGGTCGACGACGCCGACGAGCCGGCCCTCGTCCATCACCCGGGCGGCGGGATCGCCGGAGCGGGCGACCGCCTCGATGGCGTCGGAGACGGTCGCCCCGGGGCGGACGGCCGGGCCGCGCTCGCTCTCCCCGGCGAGCGGGGGCCGCATGGCCGTGGCGACGGTGAGGACCTGCTCCCGGGGCACGTCGCGGACGAACTCGCGTACGTAGTCGTCGGCGGGCGAGCCCACGATCTCCTCGGGCGTGCCGAGCTGGACGATGCCGCCGTCCCGCATCAGGGCGATCCGGGTGCCGAGGCGCAGGGCCTCGCTCAGGTCGTGGGTGATGAAGACCATGGTGCGGCCCTCCTCGCGGTGCAGCCGCACCACCTCGTCCTGCATCTCGCGGCGGATCAGCGGGTCCAGGGCGCTGAACGGCTCGTCGAAGAGGAGGACGGAGGGGTCGACGGCGAGCGCGCGGGCGAGTCCGACGCGCTGCTGCTGGCCGCCGGAGAGCTGGGAGGGGCGGCGGTCCTCCAGTCCGGCGAGGCCGACCTTCTCCACCAGCCCGGCCGCCCTGGAGCGGCGTTCGGCCTTGCCGAGGCCCTGGATCTCCAGGCCGTAGGCGACGTTGTCCAGGACCGTGCGGTGCGGCAGCAGGCCGAAGTGCTGGAAGACCATCGCGGCGCGGTGGCGGCGCAGTTCGCGCAGCCGGGTGCGGTCCATGGCGAGGACGTCCTCGCCGTCGATGGCGAGCGTGCCGCTGGTGGGCTCGATCAGCCGGGTGAGGCAGCGCACCAGGGTCGACTTGCCGGAGCCGGACAGGCCCATGACGACGAAGACCTCGCCCCGGCGGACGTCGAAGGAGACGTCGCGGACGGCGGCGGTGCAGCCGGTGCGCTCGCGCAGTTCGGCGGGCGGCAGCGCGGCGTGCTCGCTGCCGGGGATGCGGTCGGCCTTGGGGCCGAAGACCTTCCAGAGGTCGCGTACGGAGAACACGGCGTCCTGCGGGGGTGCGCCCGGGTCGGCGGCCTCGCGTGTCGCGGTCGTGGTCATCGCGCGTCACCTCCGGTGCCGGGTCCGGTCACCGGCACGGCGTCGCGCGCCTCGCTCGCGAGGAGTTCCGCGCACTTCTCGCCCACCATGAGGACTCCGATCATCGGGTTGACGGCGGGCATGGTCGGGAAGACGGACGCGTCGGCGATCCGGATGCCCTCCAGCCCTCGAATGCGCAATTTCGGGTCCACCACGGCCCCGTGGTCGTCGGGCGCGCCCATCCGGCAGGTTCCGGCGGGGTGGTAGACGGTGTGGGCGACCTTGCGGGCGTACTCGCCGATCTCCTCGTCGGAGGTGATCTCCGGTCCGGGGCAGACCTCGCGCGTGAGCCAGTGGGCGAGCGGTTCGGTGCGCGCTATCTCGCGGGCGAGCTTGATGCCGTCGACCAGGGTGCGGCCGTCGTAGTCGTCCTCGTCGGTGAAGTAGCGGAAGTCCAGGGCGGGTTTGACCTCGGGGTCGGCGCTGGTGAGGTAGAGGCGGCCCCGGCTGCGCGGCTTGGGGATGTTGGGGGTCATCGACACGCCGTGCTCGGGCTTCTCGTAGCCGAGGCGCTCCGGGTTGTCGGTGAACGGGATCTGGTAGAAGTGGAACATCAGGTCCGGGCCCCGGGATCCGGGGTCGCGGCGGACGAAGAGCCCGGCGTCGGAGTCCATCGCGGAGTTCTCCGGAATGGGCCCGTCGGTCTCCCAGACGATCACGGACTCGGGGTGGTCGAGCAGGTTCTCGCCGACGCCCGGCAGGTCGTGGTGGACGGGGATGCCCAGCGCTTCGAGGTCGGCGCGCGGTCCGACGCCGGAGTGCAGGAGCAGCCGGGGCGTGTCGACCGCGCCCGCGCAGACGATGACCTCGCGGGCGGCGCGCAGCAGGATCTCCTCGCCGTCCTTGGTGCGGACGTGGACGCCGGTGGCGCGGGCGCCGTCGAACTCCAGGCGGTGGGCCCAGGTCTCCAGCAGGATCCGCAGGTTGGGGCGGTCGCCGGCCTCGATGTGGGGGTGGAGGTAGGCGACGGAGGCGGAGGAGCGCTTGTTGTCCTCCGGGTGGTAGGCGAGGTCGAAGAAGCCGACGCCCTCGTGGAACGGCTTCCTGTTGAAGCCGTCCACGCGCGGGACTCCGGCCGCCTCCTGGGCGGCCTCGACGAAGTCGCGGGCGATGGCGTTGCGGTCCTTCTCGTCGACCGGGACGATGTTGTTGCGGAGCTTGGCGAAGTACGGGTCCATCGCGGCGGCGTCCCAGCCCTCGGCGCCGGCCTCGGCCCATTCGTCCCAGTCGCCGGGCAGCGGCTTGAAGCTGATCAGCGTGTTGTGCGAGGAGCAGCCGCCGAGCACCCGGGCGCGGCTGTGCCGGATGTGGGAGTTGCCGCGTGGCTGCTCGGTGGTGGGGTAGTCGTAGTCCAGGTCGCCGCCGAGGAGGCCGAGCCAGCGGCGCAGGGTGAGGACGTCGTCGCGGTCGATGTCGGTGGGACCGCCCTCGATGACCGTGACGGTGACGTCAGGGTCCTCGGTGAGCCGGGAGGCGATGACCGAGCCGGCGGTGCCGCCGCCGACGATCACGTAGTCGACGGGGTCGGGGACTGCGGTGCTGCGGGGTGTGGGGGGCATCGGTCACTGCTCCTTCTGCAAGGTTCGTGCGTGTGCGTAGTGCTGCGAACAGCCGGGCAGGACCGGCCCGGTGGGGTCCGGGCCGGTCCCCCGCAGGCGTCAGCCGGCGAACCAGCGCTGCGGGCGCGGGTTGAGGTTCTGGTAGATGTGCTTGGACTCGCGGTACTCGGCGAGCCCGGTCGGGCCGAGTTCGCGGCCGGTGCCGGACTTGCCGAAGCCGCCCCACTCCGCCTGCGGGAGGTAGGGGTGGTAGTCGTTGATCCACACCGTGCCGTGGCGCAGCCGTCCGGCGACCCGGCGGGCGCGGCCCGCGTCGGTGGTCCAGACGGCGCCGGCGAGGCCGTAGTCGGTGTCGTTGGCGAGCGTGACGGCCTCTTCCTCGGTACGGAAGGTCTCGACGGTGAGGATCGGGCCGAAGGTCTCCTCGCGGACGACCCGCATCTCGCGGTGGCAGCCGTCGAGGACGGTCGGCCGGTAGAAGTAGCCGTCGGCGGGCCGTGTGCCGGAGGGCTCGGGGCGGTGCCCGCCGGCGCGGACGACCGCGCCCTCCTCCCGGGCGGAGGCGACGTACGCCTCGACCTTGGCGAGCTGCTGGGCCGAGACGAGCGGGCCGCACTCGACGCCGTCGACGGTGCCCCGGCCGAGGCGGATGGCGTCGGCGCGGCGGGCCAGCTCGGTGACGAAGCGCTCGCTGACGGTGTCCTGGACGATCAGGCGGGCGCCGGCGGAGCAGACCTGGCCGCTGTGGAAGAAGGCGGCGTTCAGCGCCTGGTCGACGGCGGTGTCGAAGCCGTCGTCGGTGGCGCAGGCGTCGGCGAAGACGACGTTGGGGTTCTTGCCGCCGAGCTCCAGCGCCACCTTCTTCACGGTGGGGGCGGCGGCCTGGGCGACCTTGGTGCCGCTGGCGAGGCCGCCGGTGAAGGAGACCAGGTCGACGTCGGGGTGCTCGGAGAGGCGTGCGCCGACGGGGTCGCCCGCGCCGGTGACCAGGTTGGCGGCCCCGTCCGGAAGCCCGGCCTCGGCCAGCAGCCTGATCAGGTGCACGGTGGACAGCGGGGTGACCTCGCTGGGCTTGAGCACGAAGGTGTTGCCGGCGGCGAGGGCCGGGGCGATCTTCCAGCTGGCCTGGAGGAGGGGGTAGTTCCAGGGGGCGATCAGGGCGCAGACGCCGACGGGTTCGTGGACGACGACGCTGTGCACGTCGGGGTCGCCCGCGTCGACGACCCGGCCGCCGCTCTCGTTCATTACGAGGTCGGCGAAGTAGCGGAAGGCGTTGGTGACGTCGTCGACGTCGACGCGGCCCTCCTCCAGGGTCTTGCCGGTGTCGCGGCTCTCGGTGATCGCGATCTCCTCGCGGTCGCGCCGGAGCAGCTCGGCGACCCGGCGCAGCAGCGCGGCCCGCTCGGCGACGGGCCTGTGCGGCCAGGGGCCGTCGTCGAAGGCGCGCCGGGCGGCGGCGACGGCCGCGTCGGTGTCCTCGACGCCGCCCTCGGCGACGACGGCCAGGACGGTGGCGTCGGCGGGGTCGAGCACCTCGCGCGTCGCACCGGACCCGGCGGCCCGCCAGGTGCCGTCGATGTGGATCGTACTGAGCGCCGCCATGTCGTGTTTCTGCCTTCCGTGCCCGACATGCCCCCGGCGGTTCGTCCGGGGGCGTCCTGCCCGGTGGACCGGGGTACGGCCGCACCAGCGGCCTGGACCCCTCCCCGGTCCGGCGGAATGTATGCCTAGAATTTCACGCTGAGTGATGCGCTTCACTCGACGGGCAGGCATAGCAGGGCATACGGGGCACTCGGGCGGCCCGGATCAGCTCAGCAGCACCGGGAAGGCCGCCATGTCGTTCTGCGTCATCACCGGTAGCTTGGCGATCTCCTCGTCCGGGACGGCGAGCCGGAGTCCCGGGAAGCGGGCGAACAGCGCGGGCAGCGCCACGCCTGCCTCGACCCGCGAGAGCGCGGCGCCGGGGCAGATGTGCGGGCCGTGCCCGAAGGTCATGTGCCGGATGGGCGCGGGGCGGGTGACGTCGAAGGCGTCGGCGTCGTCGCCGTGCTGCTGGACGTCGCGCCCGATCGCCCGGTAGGAGATGACGACGCCCTCCCCCTTCCGGATCACCTCGTCGCCGACGGTGACGTCCTCGGTGGCGAACCGCATCAGGAGGTGGGTGGTCGGCGTGTCCCAGCGCAGCGTCTCCTCGATCACCGCGCCCCAGCCCACCTCGCCCGCCAGCACCTTGCGCAGTTGTCCGGGGTTGGCCAGGAGGGCGCGTACGGCGTTGAGGATGAGCCCGATCGTGGTCTCGTGCCCGGCGGCGACCATGGCCTTGAGGTTGCCGATCACCTCCTCCTCGGTGAGCGGGTCGCCGCCCTCCTCGGCCAGGATGAGGGCGCTGGTGAGGTCGTCCCCGGGCCGGGCCGTCCGCTCCCGCACCAGCTCGGCGTAGAAGACGTCCAACTCGGCGAGCAGCGCGAGGCGTTCCTCCTGCGGGGTGAGCATGGAGAAGAACGCCTTGTACCGCTGCGTCAGCATCGCGTGCTGGGATTCGTCGACCCCCATGAGCATGCCGACCACCCGCATCGGCAGCGGCTGTGCGAACACCGCCTTCAGGTCGACGACTTCGCCGCCGGCGCCCTGGGCGGCGAGGGTGTCGAGCAGTTCCTCGGTGAACTTCTCGATGTCCGGGCGGATCGCCTCCAGCCGGCGCGGGGTGAGCGCCTGCGAGGTCTTGGCGCGCAGCCGCCGGTGCTCGGCCCCGTCCACGGTGAACATGGAGCGGCCCGCGTCGACCATCCCGATCAGCGGCCAGTCACGGGTCACCTCGCCGCTCCGCCACAGCTCCCAGGCGTTGATGTCCTTCACCAGCCGCTGGTCCACGAGCAGTCGGCGGGCCTCGGCGTGCCGGGTCACGGCCCAGGCGGGGACGCCGAGCAGGTCGATCCGGGCGAGGACGCCGGCGTCGCGCAGCCGGGCGGTCTCACCGTCCAGGTCCCGCACCATCGGGTCGATGGCGATGCTCTCGCCCTTCGGACCGGGGGCCGGAGCGGCCTGGGCGGCGGCGTGCGGACAGTTCACAGCGCGTCTCCTGTCGAGCGTACGGGTGTGAAGCGGACGGGCAGCGCGGTCATGCCGCGCAGGAACGCGGACGGCCTGCGCACCAGCTCCGCGGCCGGGACGGCGAGTTCGAGGTCGGGCAGGCGGTCCAGCAGCACCTCGATGCCGGTGCGCGCGATGATCTCGGCGATCTCCTGCGCGGGGAACGGGCAGCGGTACTCGCCGTGGCTGAAGGCGAGATGGGCGTTGTTGCCGCCCTGTCCGGAGCGGACGACGGCGGGCGAGACCTGCTGCCGGATGTGCGGATCGGCGTTGGCGGGGCCGAGCCCGAGGAGCAGCAGGTCGCCGCGGGCGATGTCCTGTCCGCCGAGCCGGGCGTCCCGGGCGGCCCAGCGTCCGGCCAGGATCTGCGTCGGCGCGTCCTCCCAGAGGACTTCGTTCATGGCCTCGGCGACACTGTGCCGACCGCCCGACAGGGAGTCGGCGAACTGGTCCTCGGTGAGCATCAGCTGGGTGGAGTTGCTGATCCAGGCGGCGGTGGTCAGGTGGCCGGCGGCGGTGACGGCCATGAGGTCGAGCACGTACTCCTCGTCGGTGAACGGTTCGGGGTGGGCGAGCATCCGGGAGGTCAGGTCGTCGCCGGGCTCCGCGCGCTTGGCGGCGACCAGCCGGCGCATGTGCTCCCCGAACCGCAGGTTCGCCTCCTGGGCGCCGGGCCCTCCGTCGGCGAGGTCCTTGAGCACCCGGGCGATGTCGGCGCCGTCGTGGTCGGGGAAGCCGATGAGCCGCGCCAGGACGAGCAGGGGCAGCGGTTCGGCGTACTCGGACACCAGGTCGGCGGTGCCCCGGCTGCACACCGCGTCGATGAGCCGGTCCGCCAACTGCTCGCAGTGCTGCCGGATCTCGAAGGGATCGGCGCCTTCGAGCGCGGGCACCACCATGTCCACGTGACGGCGGTGCTCGGCCCCGGCGGTGAAGTAGATCGAGGGCGCCGGGCTGCCGACCATGGGGCGCAGCGGCCAGTCCTCGGGGATGTGCTCCCACTGGTTCCACAGGCTGACGTCACGGGGGAACAACTCGGCGTCCGTGGTGACCTGGTGCAGCTCCCGGTAGCCGATCACCAGCCAGGCGGGAAAGCCGCCGGGCAGTTCGACGGGGACGACGGGTCCGTGCTCGCGCCGCAGGGTGCGGTAGAAGGCGCGGGGTTCGGAGTGGAAGCCGGGGCCGCTGAGCGGAACGGCCCCGGCACCGGCTCCCATGGGGCAGCCGCCGCGGGTTCCGGTCGGGGGCGCGGGCGTGGCGGACGAGGGGTTCGTCATCGTACGGACTCCAGTGGCGGCGGCTTCACGCGTTGTGACCATACGATCAACGCGGGACCACTATAAGGAGATTCGGCCAAGGATAGGAGGTTGATCGTGCACTTTGTGCTCAATAAATGATCTTCGAGCGACTGTAAACGGATGATATCCGCCAGGGAACGATCACCACAGGGTGCGGGAGACGATCTGCCCGCCGGGGCGCCGGGTCCGGTCCCGGGACGGAGGCCCGGCACGACGCGCTCTACGATCGGCCGGGTGTGCGCAGACGTGGTGGTCGCCGAGGACGACGAGAAGCAGGCCGAACTGGTACGGCGCTATCTCGAACGGGAGGGTCACGCCGTGCGGATCGTGGGCGACGGCCTCGCCGCGCTCGACGCCGTACGGCACAAGGAGCCCGACCTGCTCGTGCTGGACGTCATGATGCCGCGGGCCGACGGCCTGGACGTGGTGCGCGTACTGCGCGCCGAGCGCCGCGAGCTGCCCGTGCTGATGCTGACCGCCCGCACCACCGAGGACGACCTGCTGCTCGGGCTCGACCTCGGCGCGGACGACTACATGACCAAGCCGTACAGCCCCCGCGAGCTGATGGCCCGCGTCCGCACGCTGCTGCGCCGGGCGCGGCGTCCCGGCGCGGCGGCTCCGGCCGACGACGGCCCGGTCCTGCGGGTGGGCGGCCTCGCCGTCGACCCGGAGCGGCACGAGGTCACGGTGGAGGGTGTGCCGGTGGAGTGCACCCGCGGCGAGTTCCGCATCCTGGCCGCGCTGGCCGCCGGTCCGGACCGGGTCTTCAGCCGGCCGCGCCTCCTGGAGGAACTGCACGGGTTCGACCGCTACAGCAGCGACCGGACCGTGGACGTGCACATCATGAACCTGCGCAAGAAGATCGAGCCCGCGCCGCGCAAGCCCGTACGGCTGCTCACCGTCTTCGGCGTCGGCTACAAGCTCACCGATCCGGCGAAGGGCGAGCGGCGTGCGTAGCAAGCGGGCTCGGCTGCCGCTGCGGCGGAGCCTGCTGGGCCGGCTGCTGGCGGTGTCGGTGCTGGTCGCCGCGTGCTCGGTGGCGGCCACCGCCTGGCTCGCGGTGCGGACGACGTCCGGCGCGATCAAGCAGGAGCAGGGGCAGAACCTCGCCGCGGACGCCCGTATCCACGACACACTGCTGGGCTACGCCGCGCGCAACCCGACCTGGGACGGGGTCGGCGCGACCGTGCGGGAGCTGGCCCGGCAGTCGGGCCGCCGCGTCGCCCTGACCACGCAGGGCCGGGCGCCGATCGCCGACTCCGCCACCGAGCCGACCGCGCCCGCCCTGCCGCCGCGGGCCTCCGCGGTGGTCGACCCGTTGTCCGTGGACACAGCGCCGGCGGCGCGGAGCGCCGACCGGCAGGACGCCGCCGCCGACCGGATCGACCCGCGGGCCGTGGGCCCGTTCCGGCTGTCGGCGGCCGAGCGCACGTCGCTGCGCCGCCTCGCCGAACGGAACGTGGCGTGCCTGAACGAGGCGGGGATCGCCTCCGACGTGGTCGTCGGGCCGAGCGGTCGCCCCCGCGTGCAGGCCGTCGGCAACAATCCGCAACGCGTGCTCGGCACCCGGTGCGACGCCTCGGAGCTGAACGCGCTCACGCGGTCCGAGAAGAAGGCGCTCGGCGCGCTCGACCGACTGGCCGACGCGTGCCTGAAGCGCCAGGGCCGCGACGGCGTCACGCTGAACGAGGACCTGTCCTGGAGCGAGAAGGTCCTGCCGCAGCCGCAGCCGAGCGCGGTGCCGCCGAGCGACGCGCTCGGCAAAGCGTCCGCCCCGGCGGTCCGGCCGCGGCGCACCGGTGAGGACGACCGGGCCATCGCCTCCTGCGTGACCACCGCCCGCAGCGAACAGCTCAGTTCGTACGTGGCCTCCCCCGCGCTCCTGTTCATCGGGGACGAGTCGGGCGCCACGGTGCCGGGCTTCGACCTGTCGCCCGCGAACACCGCCGAGATCGCCGGGGCCGCCGCGCTGGTCCTGGCCCTCACGGTGGGCGCGTCGGTGTTCGCGGGCGCCCGGCTGGTGCGTCCGCTGCACGCGCTGACCGGGGCGGCGCAGCGGATGCGGGACGGCGAGGAGCACGCCTCGGTCCCGGTCACGACGGACGACGAGATCGGGCGGCTGGCCGCGGCCTTCAACGACATGTCGGCGCACCGGGCCCGGCTGGAGGAGCAGCGCAAGGCCATGGTCAGCGACGTCGCCCACGAGCTGCGCACCCCGCTGAGCAACATCCGCGGCTGGCTGGAGGCGGCCCAGGACGGGCTGGCCGACCCGGATCCGGCGTTCGTCTCCTCGCTGCTGGAGGAGGCGGTGCAGCTCCAGCACATCATCGACGACCTCCAGGACCTGGCCGCCGCCGACGCCGGTGTGCTGCGTCTGCATCCCGAACCGGTCGTGGTCGAGGAGCTGTTGAGCCAGGTCGCCGCCGCCCACCAGGCACGGGCCGAGACCGCCGGGGTAACGCTCGGCGTACGGTTCGGCGCTCCGGTCCCCGCCCTGTGCGCGGACCCGGTCCGCCTCCGGCAGGCGGTGGGCAACCTGGTCTCCAACGCGGTGCGCCACACCCCTCGGGGCGGGACGGTGACGCTGTGCGCGTACGCCGACGAGTCCGGGCCCCCGTCGGAGGCGGGGCGGGGGCCGGCCGGCCAGGTGGTGATCGAGGTGGCGGACACCGGGACCGGCATCGCCGCCGCCGATCTCCCGTACGTCTTCGACCGGTTCTGGCGGGCGGAGAAGTCCCGCAACCGGCGCACCGGGGGAAGCGGCCTCGGCCTCGCCATCGTCCGCAAGCTGGCCGAGGCCCACGGCGGTACGGCGAGCGCGACGAGCGTGGAGGGCGCGGGGTCGGCCTTCCGGCTGCGCCTTCCCGCCGGTTCTGAACAGATGACGACAGCGTCCTGACAGCTTCCTCATAACTCCGCGTCAGTCTGGCTCCCTGCCTCGTCCTCTCCCGCACCCGGGCATCCGGCCCGACGCGCGAGGCAGCAGGAAAAGGAGCCAACCGTATGACCTTCACCTCCCGTCCGTCCCTGCGCATCGCCGTGCTCGCCGCCGTCGCGGCCGGCGCGGTGCTCCTTCCGGCCGCCTCCGCCGTCGCCGACGCGTCCGCGCCCGTCGACCGCCCCGCGAAGGTCCTCTCCTCCGCTTCGCCGAAGCCGGAGCGCGTGAAGGCCCCCACCGACGCGACGAAGTCGACCGGCCCCGCGGTGACGCCGCGCGGCGGCGTCGCCGCGGGAGACCGCCCGGCGCCCTCCGTTCTCCCCAAGGACGCGAAGGCGACGACCACCGTCCCGCGCGGGGGCGTCGCCGCGGGCGAGCGCCCCGCCGGCGACGACACCGCGGCCCTCATCGGGTCGGCGGCCGGCATCGCCCTGCTCGCCGGTGCGGGCACCGTGGTGCTGCGCCGCCGCCCGGCGGTCCGCCACACCGCCTGACCCGCCGTCACCGACCCGTCACGACCGTGGCGCCGTCCCGCACCGGGGCGGCGCCACGCCCGTAACCGCCGCCGACTGGAGTCCTCCGTGCCCGGTACGCCCCACCGCTCCCTTCCTCGCCTCCGCCGCCTCCCCCTCCACCGCCGCGCCCGGGGCCCGCTCCTCGCGCTGGCTCTGTCGCTCGCCCCGGTCGGCTGCTCGGCGGCCTCCACTCCCCCGGACGCGGCCCCGTCGGCCCCGGCCTCCTCGTCCGCGCCGCGGCGCTCCGGTACGGACCGTCCGGCGACGGCGGACGCGGCCGGGCGACCGGCGGCCCCCACTCACGTGTCCATCCCGTCGATCGGCGTGGACAGCGCCCTGATGGAGCTGGGGCTCAACGCCGACGGGACGGTCGAGGTGCCGCCCGCGGAGAAGGGCATGACGGCGGGCTGGTACACGGGCGGGGCCGTGCCCGGCCGACCGGGGCCGGCCGTGCTGATCGGCCACAACGACACGCGCTTCGGGCGGGCCGTCTTCCACGACCTGGAGGACATCCGCAAGGGCGCCGAGGTGCTGGTCCGCGACGGCCGGGGACAGAACCTGCGCTACACGGTCACGGGCCGCGAGACGGTCAGCAAGAAGGCGTTCCCCACCGAGCGGGTCTACGGGGCCACCGAGGAGAGCGCGCTGCGGCTCGTCACCTGCGACGGCGCGTTCGACGCGGAGGGCCACCCCGTGGACAACCTGATCGTCTACGCCGCCCTGAGCTGAGTCCGGATGGCGGCCGGCCGGACAGACCGCCGGCGTCCGCTGTCCACCCGCCGGTAACTGCCGCTGCTTTGATGGGTGTCACCGGTACGTCACCGGTTCGCACCCACTCTCAGCAGAAGCAGGAGACCTCGTGCCGCACACCGCGTTCCGCCGCCTGACCGGCGTGGCCCTGTCCGCCGTGCTCGCCGCCGTCACCCTGGCCGCGAACACCCCGCAGGCCGCCGCCGACGACGCCCCCTCGCTGCGGGTGCTCTCGTACAACGCGTTCCTCTTCAGCAAGGCCCTGTACCCCAACTGGGGCCAGGACCACCGGGCTTCGGAGATTCCGAAGGCGTCCTTCTTCCGGGGCAACGACGTCGTCGTGATCCAGGAGGCGTTCGACAACGGGGCCTCCGACGTCCTCCTGCGGAACGCCGCCGCGCAGTACCCGTACCAGACCCCGGTGGTCGGCCGGAGCACGAGCGGCTGGGACGCGACCAGCGGCTCTTACGCGGCGGCGACGCCGGAGGACGGCGGCGTCACCGTCCTGAGCAGGTGGCCCATCGTCCGCAAGGAGCAGTACGTCTTCAAGGACGCCTGCGGCGGCGACTGGTTCTCCAACAAGGGCTTCGCCTACGCCGTGCTGAACGTCGACGGCGTCCGGGTCCACGTCGTCGGCACCCACACCCAGTCGACCGACCCTGGCTGCACGGCGGGCGAGGCCGCGCGCACGCGCAGCCGCCAGTTCCGGGCGATGGACGCCTTCCTCGACGCCAAGGACATCCCCGCCTCCGAACAGGTCGTCGTGGCGGGCGACTTCAACGTCGACCGGCACACAGCCGAGTACGACTCCTTCCTCGCCGACGCGGGCCTGAGCGCGCCGGACGCCAGGACGGGCCACCCGTACTCCTTCGACACCCGTGACAACTCGATCGCCTCCGAGCGCTACCCCGACGACCCGCGCGAGGACCTCGACCACGTGCTGCACCGCAGCGGGCACGCCAAGCCGACCGGCTGGCGCAACGAGGTCGTCAAGGAGCGCAGCGCCCCCTGGACCGTCTCCAGTTGGGGCACGAGCTACACGTACACGAACCTCTCCGACCACTACCCGGTGATCGCCTCGGGCGGCTGAGGGCACCGGGGTCATGGCGGCACTGACACTGCCGTGGCACGGGCGTCAGAAGAACACTCCGCATCGCAGCAACACGTTGGCGTACGGCGTCGTCTCCCCCGTCCGGACGACCAGGCGGGCGGAGTGGGTGAGCGCCTTGAGCTCGTCGTGCGTGACCAGGCCGAGGTACGGGAAACGGCCCTCCAGGAGGCGTGCGGCCTCCGGGTTGGCGTCCCGTACCTCCAGGGCCGCCGTCGCGCCCTCGACGACCAGTTCGTCGAGCAGGCCGTCCAGCACCTCCGCGAACGACGGGGTGCCGGCGCGGAAGGCCAGGTCGACCACGCGGGGGCCGGGCGGGATCGGCATGCCCGCGTCGCAGACCAGGACACCGTCCCCGTGGCCGAGTTCGGCGAGGGCCCCGGCCAGGTGGCGGTTGAGGACGCCGGACTTCTTCACAGCGCGTCGACCTCCTCCAGGGTCGGGAAGGATGCCTGCGCGCCCCGCGACGTGACGGCCGCCGCCCCGACCCGCACCGCGAAGGCAGCCGCCTCGCGCAGGTCGTCGCCGCGCCCCAGCCGCCAGGCCAGGGCCGCTGTGAACGCGTCGCCGGCTCCGGTGGTGTCGACGGCGTCGACCTTCGGGCTGACGAGGTGGTCCAGGGAGTCCGCGCGGCTGTCGGCGACCAGCGCGCCCTCCGCGCCCAGGGTGACGACCACCGAGCGCGGGCCGAGCGCCATCAGGGCAGCGGCCCACGCGCGGGGATCGTCGCCCGCTCCGGCGCCCAGGATGTACCGCGCCTCGTGCTCGTTGACCACGAGCGGGTCGCAGGCCGACAGGACCGCCTCGGGCAACGGGGCGGGCGGGGACGGGTTGAGGACGAGGCGGGCGCCGGGCGGGAGCGACCTCGCCGTCTCGGCGACGGTCTCCAGCGGGATCTCCAGCTGTACGGAGACCACCCGGGCGGAGGCGAGCAGCGGGCCCGCCGCCCGGACGTCCTCGGGTGTCAGGCGGCTGTTGGCCCCCGGCGAGACCACGATGCTGTTGTCCCCGGAGGGGTCGACGGTGATGAGGGCGACGCCGGTCGGCGCGCCGCCCACCAGGACTCCGGACGTGTCGACGCCCGCCGTGCGCTGCGTCTCCAGGAGGAGCCGCCCGTGGTCGTCGTCGCCGACCCGGGCGAGCAGTGCCGTCCGCGCCCCCAGACGGGCGGCGGCGACGGCCTGGTTCGCGCCCTTGCCGCCCGGATGGACGGCCAGGTCCGAGCCGAGCACCGTCTCGCCGGGCGCGGGCCGGCGTTCGACGCCGACGACCAGGTCGGCGTTGGCCGAGCCGACGACCAGCAGGTCGTATCCGTCGGGGGTCGTGTCGTTCATGTGCTTCCTGCTTTCGTCGGTCGGCCCGGTGAGCGGCGGCCGCGCCGCGCGCCGGTCGGATACGGCGGGTCGTACGGTCGGATGCGGCGGGTCGTACGGATACGGCCGGCTGAACGGACACGGCCGGCCGATCCGACAGGACTGGCCGGTCGGACAGGACTGGCCGGTCGGACAGGACTGGCCGACCGGACGCGGCCGGCCGGTCGGACACAGCCGGCCGGTTCAGGAGAAGTCCGCGACGTTCTCGCGGGTGACCACCTTGACCGGCACCTTCACCGTGGATTCCACCTTCTCGTCCTTCGCGGCCTTGACCGCGTTCCGCACCGCGATCCTGCCCAGCTCGCTGGGCTGCTGGGCCACGGAGGCGTAGAGCGTGCCGGCCTCGACCGCCTTCAGGCCGTCCGGGGTGCCGTCGAAGCCGACGACGGAGACGGACTTCCCGGCCTTGCCGCCGAGCGCCTTGGCCGCGCCGAGCGCCATCTCGTCGTTCTCGGCGAAGACGCCGGTGATGCCGGGATGCGACTGGATCAGGTTCGTCATGACGTCCAGGCCCTTGGTCCGGTCGAAGTCGGCCGGCTGCCGGGCGACCACCTTGATGTCCGGGTACGCCTTGAGGCCCTGGGCGAAGCCCGCGCCGCGCTCGCGGCTGGCGGAGGTGCCGGCCGTGCCCTGGAGGATGACGATGCTGCCCTCGCCGCCGAGCTTGTCGGCCAGCGCGTCGGCGGCGAGCCTGCCGCCCGCCGCGTTGTCGGAGGCGACGAGCGTGGCCGTCCTCGCCTTGTTGACGCCCCGGTCCGCGGCGATCACCGGGATGTCCGCCGTGTCGGCGCCGCGGACGGCGGGCCCGACGGCGTCCGAGTCCACCGGGTTGACGATGATCGATCCCACGCCGGAACCGGTGAAGTTCTGCAACTGGTTGGCCTGCTGCGAGGCGTCGTTCTGCGCGTCGGTGACGGTGAGGTCGACCCCCGCCTTCTTCGCCTCCGCCTGCGCGCCCTCCTTCATCTGCACGAAGAAGGGGTTGTTGAGGGTGGAGAGGGACATGCCCACCTTGGTCGAGCCGCCGGACGAACCGGAGTTGAAGAAGGAGACCGCGCCGACCACGACGGCCGCGCAGAGCGCCGCTCCGGCGAACCTGAACGCCCCCTTGCGCCCGGACCCGGGTGCGCCGGGCGCGGTGCCGGCCGAGGAGGCCGCACCCGAACCCGCCTTTCGGCGCAGGGTGTCCAACAGGACGGCGAGGGCGATGACGACGCCGATGACCACCTGCTGCCAGAACGCGGACACGGAGAGCAGGTTGAGGCCGTTGCGGAGCACGGCGAGGATGAGCGCGCCGATCAGGGTGCCGGATGCCTTGCCGACGCCTCCGGCGAGGCTGGCTCCGCCGATGACGACCGCGGCGATGGCGTCGAGTTCGTAGCCCTGGGCGGCCTGCGGCTGCGCGGAGACGAGGCGGGATGCCAGGACGATGCCCGCGACGGCGGCGAAGAGGCCCGACAGCGCGTAGATGACGATCTTCTGGCGCTTGACGCGGAGGCCGGAGAGCCGGGCCGCCTCCTCGTTGCCGCCGATCGCGTACATCGAGCGGCCGATGAAGGTGCGGCCGAGGACGAGCGCGGTGATCAGACCCATCGCGATCATCACGAGGACCGGTACGGGAAGCCGGCCGCCGAGCGTGTCGCCGAGCACCGAGACGGAGTCGGGGAAGGCGATCGGGCTGCCCTGGGAGATGACGAGCGAGAGGCCGCGGGCGATCGAGAGCATCGCCAGCGTCGCGATGAACGGCGGGAGCCTGCCGTACGAGATGAGGACGCCGTTCACGAAACCGCAGGCGATGCCGGTGACGATCGCGAGGACGACGGCCAGGACGACCGGTACGCCGGCCGAGGTCGCCGACCAGGCCAGCACGGTCGCGGACAGGGCGGCGACCGAACCGACGGAGAGATCGATGCCGGCGGAGACGATGACGAAGGTGACGCCGAACGCGAGGATCGCGGTGACGGCGGCCTGGACGCCGACGTTGAGCAGGTTCTGCGTGGTCAGGAAGTCGCCGGAGAGCAGCGACATCGCCACCACCAGGACGACGAGGGCGCTCAGCGCGCCGTTGTCGAGCAGCACGCGGCGTATCACGGAGGCTCCGCCCGCTCCCGTGCCGCTCTTGACGGTCTCAGTGGCCACGGGGGCCCTCCTCTTCCTGCTTCGCTTCGGGGTGATCGGCGGGTGCGCGGTGGTCGATGGGCGCCGCGCCGACGGCGAGGGCCATCACGGCGTCCTGCGTCGCTTCGGCGGCGGGGAGTTCGCCGGCGATCCGGCCCTGGGCCATGACCAGGACCCGGTCGCTCATGCCCAGGACCTCCGGCAGGTCGCTGGAGATCATCAGGACGGCGTGGCCGGACGCGGTGAGCTCGTTGATGAGCTGGTAGATCTCGACCTTGGCGCCGACGTCGATGCCCCGGGTGGGTTCGTCGAGGATCAGCACCTTGGTGTCGGCCAGCAGCCACTTGCCGATGACGACCTTCTGCTGGTTGCCGCCGGAGAGGGTGCGGACGTGCTGGCCGAGGCCGGACATGCGGACGCCGAGCTGTTCGGCGATCCGGGCCGCGGCCGCGCGCCGGCCCTTGAGGTCGACGAGACCGTGACGGGTCGTGGCCCGCAGGGTGACCAGGCCCAGGTTCTCCTGCACGGAGGCGTCGAGGACCAGGCCCTGGCCCTTGCGGTCCTCGGGTACCAGACCGAGGCCGGCGCCCATCGCGGCGGGCACGTCGTGCCGGGCCAGGGCTTCGCCGCGCACCTCGACGGTGCCGGCGTCGTACGGGTCGGCGCCGAAGACGGCGCGGGCCACCTCGGTGCGCCCGGACCCGACGAGTCCGGCGAGGCCGACGACCTCGCCCGCGTGGACGTCGAAGCCGACGTCGTGGAAGACGCCGTCCCGGGTGAGCCCGCGCACCGACAGCAACGCCTCGCCGGTGTCGGGGCGTTCGCGCGGGTACTGCTGCTCGATGCTGCGGCCGACCATGAGTTGGACGAGCTCGTCCTCGGGCGTCGAGGCGGGCACCTGGTCGATGCTGCGCCCGTCGCGCAGGACGGTGACGCGGTCGCCGAGCGCGGCGATCTCTTCCAGGTGGTGGGTGATGAAGACGATGCCGACGCCGACCGCGCGCAACTGCCGCACGATCACGAAGAGCTTGTCGACCTCCTCGGAGGTGAGGACGGCGGTCGGCTCGTCCATGATCAGGACGCGGGCCTCCAGGCTGAGCGCCTTGGCGATCTCGACCATCTGGAGCCGGGCGATGCCGAGGTCGCGGACCTTGGCGTCGGGGCGCACGTCTACGCCGACCCGGCGCAGCAGCCTCGCCGCGTCCTCCCGCATGCGGCGGTGGTCGACGAGTCCGAAGCGGCGCGGCTGGCGGCCGAGGAAGATGTTCTCCGCGACCGTCAGATCGGGCACCAGGTTGAACTCCTGGTAGATGGTAGCGATGCCCAGCGCCTCGGCGGCCTGCGCGTCGTCGACGCGCACCTCGCGGCCCTCGACGAAGATCCGCCCCCGGTCGGGGCGGTAGGCGCCGGAGAGCATCTTGATGAGGGTGCTCTTGCCCGCACCGTTCTCGCCGAGCAGTACGTGGACCTCGCCGCGGCGCAGGTCGAAGTCGACGTTGTCGAGCGCCACCACGCCGGGGAAGGTCTTGCGCAGACCCTCGACGCGCAGCAACTCCTCCGGTGCGGTCACCGGTCGCTCCTCTGGTCGGGCGCGTCCCGTTCACCGCACGAGCGGCGTACGACGAGACGGGCGGGCAGGGTGACGGAGAGCGGGGCCCGTCCGTCGATCAGGTCGGCCAGGGCCCGTACGGCCGCGCGGGCCAGGTCGGCCACCGGTTGGGCGATGGCGGTGATGGGCGGGGCCGTGTGGACGAACCACGGGATGTCGTCGAAGGCGGCCAGCCCGATGTCGTCGGGGACCCGCAGCCCGCGGGCGCGGATCGCGTCGAGGGCGCCGAGGGCCATCAGGTTGTCCGCGGCGAAGACGACTTCGGGCGGCTCCGGCAGTTCGAGGAAGCACTCGGTGGCGCGCCGTCCGCTGGCGGCCTGGAAGTCGCCCTGGCCGATGTACGCGTCCGGCAGAGCAAGTCCCAGCTCGCGCAGCGCGGCACGGAACGCCTCGACGCGCTCGTCCCCCGTGGTGGTGGCCGCGGGCCCGGCGATGATGGCGAGCCGGCGGTGGCCGAGGCCGTGCAGGTGCGCCACGAGGTCCTGCACGGCGGCCGTTCCGTCGGCGCGGACGACGGGGACGTCGAGCCCCGGGATCCAGCGGTCCACGAAGACCATCGGGGTGCCGCTGTGGGCGATCTCGCGCATGAGCGGCGAACCGCCGTCGGCGGGCGACACGAGGAGCCCGTCGATCCTGCGGTCGATGAGCGTGCGCATGTGGTGGTCCTGCAGCTCGGGCCGCTCGTCGGCGTTGCCGATGATGACGCTGTAGCCGAGCGCGCGGGCCTCCTCCTCGACGAAGCGGGCCAGCTCGGTGAAGTACGGGTTGAGTACGTCGCTGATGACCAGCCCGAGGGTGCGCGTCTGCGCGGTGCGCAACGAGCGGGCCACGGCGTTGGGCCGGTAGCCGAGGGCGTCGACGGCGGCGACGACGCGGGTTCTGGCGTCCTCGCTGACGGACGGATGGCTGTTCAGCACCCGCGAGACCGTGGCGACGGACACGCCCGCCTCGGCCGCGACATCTTTGATGCCGGCCATGTCCGGACCACCTCCTTGTGGTTTCCGTACACCTCGAAACCAGCGGACAGCCCGGGAAGCGCGGACGCGGTGGAATCGATTACACGCCCGATTGGAATCGATTACACGACGGAAGGCAAGACCTCGCCGCCGATCCGAGACCGGATCGTGACAGGCGAGGACGGAGGGGCGGGAAGGTCCCCGAGAGGAACGTGAGGCGCGAGGAAGGGGGCGCGTTCCGCACGGCCCGGCGGGAGGCGTGGGCCCCGAAACGCAGAAGACCCCAGCTCGACTGGGGTCTTCATCGCTGGTGGGTCAGGGACTGGGACCCCTGTCCCTGACCGGTGGCGAAAGCAGGGGCCACCACCTATGAGGTGACGAACGAATCCACGTCGCCGCCCCCGGCGACAGAGCACCCCCGTGCGGTTGCGGCACCTCGCACTTCGTCCTCCCGTATGCCGATGCGGGAGCCTAGAGGCCGGGTGGGCTCACCGTCCTGACCTTCCCGCTCGAACCCGCGGTGGGCCGAGGCGCCGGCCAGCTGTGGACGGGGGCGCCGGTCGCGCTGAGCTTCAGGTAGCGGCGAGCCGTCGCGGTGTCCGACCCGAGCGCGCGGTGGGCCCGGCGTTGCCAATGGGCCCCCGAACGCCCGGCCAGTACCCGGGCCTCCGCCACCCCCAGCCACCGCTGCACCTCGTCGTCCGCGACCCCGGCACCCGCCAGCCCCGCAGCGGCCTGCGGCAGCAGCTCCCTCACCAGGTCACGGGCGGCCACCCGGACGGGCGCCGCCGACTCGGACGGCCACCACAGACGGGCCGCCATGCCGTCGCGGGCCGCGGTGTAGAAGTTCTCCCGCGCGAGGGCGAAGGGGAGTTCGCAGCGGGGTTCGCGTGCCGCGCGGTCGAGGACCAGCCCGGTCAGCAACGCGGTGTTGGCCACCATGTCGGCGGGCGTCGGGCCCGACGGCAGCGCGCGTAGTTCGATCCGCAGGTGCCCGGCCCCGGCCGGGTCGTAGACCAGGCGGTTCCACCACCACAGGGTGCCCAGGTGCAGCCGCAACTCCTCCAGCGCCGGCAGGCCGCCGGGCCGGTCGGGCCGGGCACAGGGCCCCTCCGAGTTGAACGGCACCAGTGGCGCGTGCCGGCTGACCGACGCCTCGATCAGTTCCCGCACGTCGCTGCCCAGCCAGTCCTGACCGAAGCCGGAACGCCGGTCCGCCGGAACGACCCGACGCCGGTGCTGGCCGAATGCCTGCTCGTACCAGGGGATCCTGGTCTCGTCCCACACCCGTCTGCCCATCAGCAGGGGCGAGTTGGCGGCGACGGCGAGGACGGGGGCCGCCATGAGCTGGGCGGCGTTGTGGACCTGGGTGAACTCCTCCGGGCGCACGGTGAGATGGACCTGCCAGGAACTGGTGGCGCCCTGCGCGCAGATCGTGTCGGAGCGCATCCGGTACCGCTGCTCACCGGTGACGCGCAGTCCGCGCCGTTCCCTCCCCAGAGCGTCGTCGATCAGTGCGTACCGTCCCCTGGGCGATACGTTGCGCCGCGTCAGGTCGCGTGGGCGCAGCGTCGGCAGGAGGCCCGCGCAGTACGGCTCGGCTCCGTACCCGGCACCCGCCTCGCGCACTACGTCCAGGAGAGCCGTGGCTTCGTCGTGGAGTGCTGTGAACGGACGGAAGCGGAGGGGAACAGGGGTGAGGTTGGCCTCCAGGTTGTAGCGGTTGACCTCAAGGACGAGGCGGGAGTCGTCGGCCGTCGCGCGCACCTCCTCGTTCCGGGGGACAGGGACACCGTCCGGTGTCACCAGGAACATCTCCATCTCGGCCCCGATCGTCCTCTCCTCGTCACCGAAACCGGGCGAGGAGAGCAGCCCGTCGAGGAGACCGAGGGAGGCACGCAACCGCGCCGCGAACCGAACAGCGTCGTCGTCAGTGAATTCGCGCTGCGGAAGATCACGTCCCATGTGGCCTGCTCCCGGCTGTCGTCGTGGACCGGACACGCGGCTGCCACCGCGACCGGCCGTCGTCTCGGATCATGCACCCTCCGAGGCTGGTGGGGGCGGAGCCACACAGAGCCGTCGTCGGGCGGTGAGGTCCTGGAGGGACGGGGGATCACCAGGTCGGCCGGTTCCGCCCCGGCCGTCTCGACTTCGCCGAGGAACCAACTGCACCTGCAAGGGCAGAGAATCCACTGACGCCTCCTGAGGACCGCTGCTATCCCTGCCCAACCCGCAGGGAGCCACACGGCACCTTCCAGCCGTCTCCGGTGGTGTGTCCGACGCGGTGCCGACCGGTGCCGACGCGGTGCCGACGCGTCCCGCCGGCCGACCGCCAGCGGCGGGCCGTGGGCCTGGGACCGCTCGCGAGGGCTGCCGGTGCGCCTGGGGCAGGTCGGCGGCGCAGCCGACCTGCACATGTGTGTAAACCACCTCTGGCCGCTGATGGGTTGTCGACACGACTCGCTGACCTTCGTTGATGACCGTTCCGCGAAGGGCTTGCACAGGCTGGGCGGGTTCATCAGCACAGCGATGTGCCTGTTCTGCTGGTTTGACCGCTTGTGGTCCTGGGCGAACCGGCTGGAAGTCAGGCGAGATCGTGCCCCTGCTCCAGGTCGCACCCTCCCAGCTCGACCAGGAGCGGCTGCTGCTGGTCTCCCCGGAACTCGGCGAAGTCCTCACCGCGATCATCCGGCTCCCGCCCCTCGCGGGCCGGCCAGTTCAAGGACCCCAAACCCGGTCATCAGGAACACCGACCGCCGGAGTCCCGGAACACACCGAGATACACCCGCTAGACGGTGCTCCTGGGGTGCCGAGTTCGATGGCGAGCAGTCCCGATTCTGATCCCACGCAGAGCATCGTGCCGTCGAATGCCGTGAGGGTGGTGACCTTGACTCCGAGTGGCAGGGTTCGCAGCAGTGCCCCGGTGGCTGGGTGCCAGAGGCGTGCGGTGCGGTCATCACCGGCCGTGGCGAGGACGGTGTTCTCGTCGAGGAGGCGTACGACCGCGATCCCGCGGACGGGCAGGGTGTGGCCGATGAGTGGGCGCCCCGCCGGGCGGCCGGTGTAGGGGTTCCACAGGTGTGTGGTGCCGTCGTGGCCGGCGGTGGCGAGGAGGGTGGGTCGACGGGGCCGGGGCACTGCTGTCACCGCGTGTACTGCGCCGGTGTGGCCGGTGAGGCAGTGGAGAAGGTCGCCGTTGGATGCGTCCCACAGGCGGACGGTCTGGTCTGCGCCCGCGGTAGCGAGGAGGGTGCGTCCGTTCGGCATGCGTATCGCTGTCACCGTGTACACCGTGTCCCCATGGCCGGTGGGCAGTTGATCGAGTAGTCGGCCGGTTTCGGGGTGCCAGAGGCGCATGGTGCGGTCGTCGCCGACGGTGACCAGTCGGGCATGTCCGTCGTTGCCTTGCATCGTGGTGATGGCGCGCACGGGCCCGGTGTGTCCGCGGAGAGGTCGGCCGGTGGAGCGGCCGGTGGCGGTATCCCAGAGGCGGATGGTCCTGTCGATGCCGGCGGTGGCTATCAGGGTGCGTCCGTCGGCGAGGGGTACGGCGGCAAGGGTGAGTACCGCCTCCGTGTGATTGGTGGGCAGATCGGCGCGGCGGTGGCCGATGTGGGCTTCCCACAGGTTCACTGTGCGTTCGTCGTGGCTGACGGTTGCCAGGAGCGTGCCCCGGCCGGGCACCGGCACGGCTGTCACGGCCTGCAGCGCTCTCGCGCGTGCGGTTTCGGACGCGCTGATCGCGGAAGGCCCGGTGGTCGGCGCCCAGAGGCGGACGGTGTGGTCCGCGCTGCCGGTGGCGAGGAGGACGCGTCCGTCGACGAGCGGTACCGCGGCTGCGGCGTGTACCGGCGCCGCGTGGCCGGTGAGGGGCCGCCCGCCGGAACGGCCGTTGGCCGCGTTCCAGAGGCGCACGGTGTTGTCGGTGCCGCCGGTGGCGAGGAGGACGCGTCCGTCGACGAGCGGTATGGCTGCTACCGCCCGTCGTCCACTGATGCCACTGCCCACGGAGGCGCCCGTGTTCGGATCCCACAGGCCCTTGGCACGGCCGTTCCCGATGGTGGCGAGGAGGGTCCGCCCGTCGGCCAACCGCACCGCTGTCAGCGCGTGCACTTCGTTGGGATGCGCGGTGTACGCCTTTCCCACCTGGCGCCCGGTGGTCGGATCCCACAGCCGCACCA
>NZ_ML123034.1:6009749-6020734 GCF_003846185.1 Streptomyces sp. ADI96-02 | reverse complement strand
CCCGATCCTCACCGACGGTGGCGAGCAGAGCCGGCCCGTTCGCCCACCGCGTCACCGCCAGGGCATGCACCGCCCCGGCGTGTTCGGTGGACACCTCCCCCACCAGCCGTCCTGGAACGGCGGGATCCCACAAGCGCACCACCGGGTCGCGGCCGGTGGTCGCCAGAAGGGTGCCCCCGTCCGGCATCGGCACCGCCACGAGCGCGTGGATCTCTTGGGGGTGTGCGGCGAATGGCTCTCCCACCGGGCGCCCGGTGGTCGGATCCCACAGCCGCACCATCCGGTCGGCACCGGCGCTGGCCAGGAAAGTGCGCCCGTCTGCCAGCTGAACCGCCGCCAGCGCCCGAACGGTGCCGGTGTGTCCGCTGAGGGTGATGTGGAGATGGGTGGCCGGAAGGTGGGTCCAGCGTACGGCCCAAGGTGATCGAGGGGCACGGGGAGGAAGCTCGCCGGTGAGGCGCGCCGTTGCCAATGCCCTGACGGCGCAGCGGTCTTCGGGGGGAACTTGGGACAGGAGGTGGTGTGCGCCGAGGGTCGCGGCGACGGGTGGCGGAAGGTCGGCGTGGCCGTACGCCGTGCGCAGCGCTTCAGCGGCGACGGCGCTGGGGTCCAGGTGGTCCAGGACTCGGGTATGACGCGCCAACGCCTCCCACGCCGTGGGCCCGCCGAGTGCCGCGTGGGTGGCCAGGTGCTGGACGAGGTAGGCGTTCGGTGCCGATTCGGGCAGGTGGGCATCGGCCTGTGCGGACAGGCGCTCGGTGATGAGGTGGTGGCGGTGGTCGTGGGCCGAGGGCCGGGTGAAGTGCTCGGCGAACGTGCGGTGGGCGAGCCGGTAGACGCTTTGGCCCGATTCGGTGTCGAGCATGAGGTAGGGCGCGGCGGTCCTGGTCAGTGCCTCGATGTCGGCGTCGGACGGGGGGAGGCCGCCGGTTTCGTCGTGGAGGGCTGCGGCGGTGGCGGCCCAGATGCCGTCATGTACGGGGAGTCCGCGCCCTTGGGCCAGGCCCAGGGCTTCGAGCAGCGGGCGGTTGGACGGGGCCGACGCGGCGAGTCGCTCGACGGCACGGCGGAAGAGCTGGCGGTGGTCGCTGTCGAGGAGGATTTCCAGGTCATCGAGGCTGCCGGCCTGGATGATCTCGTGCACGGCGAGGCGAGCGTAGAGAAATTCCCGGTCGAGCGCGCCCATGGCGTCCGCCGCGTGGTCGATCTGCCACTGTTCCGCCGGAAGAACTCCGTGGCGTGCGTATGCGGTCAGGCGTCGACGTACGTATCGGGTCATCGCGTCGCTGTCACGTCCGACGCGGACGACAGTCGCTGTGTCCTCTGCTGCGCCCAGGGCGTCCAGGAGATACTGGTCGTCGGGCTGTGCCAGGTCAGGGCCTTCATGGAGTGAGCGGCGGGTCCCCACGATGACGCGGGTCATCGGCAGTGCGGCGAGCCGGCGCAGGATCCGGTCTGCTGTCGCCAGAGGTGAGTACGCTTCGTCGAGGGCGTCCACCAGCAGCGTGAACATCTGTCCGCGTTCGCGCATGCCCTTGATCAACCAGTCGCTCTGAGCGTCTAGTTCCTCGTCGGCGGGCGGGGCCTCAAGTCCGGCCGCTCGGGCGATCCGCGCCACCAGGTCCTGAGGAGTGGCGCCGGCGAGGTGGACAACGGTGTGGAACGGGTCGCACGGCTGGGGCGAGGTGGCCGGGAGCGGTGTCAGCTGGCCGGCCGCTTCGAGCACTTGCCGCAGTTCGGGCTGGGTGTGTACGAGGACGTGTCCGAGCAGGGCGGACTTGCCCGAGCCCGCTGCTCCGGTGATCACGAGCAGGCCCCTGTGCACAGTGTCGAGCCAGGTGAGAATCTGGTGGCGTTCCTCTTGCCTGCCCTCGAAGTACCACGCCTGTTCGCCGAGTTCGGCACCTCTGGCTTTGGGGACGAAGTGGCGTCGTTCGTCGTCGGGGAGCTTGTCCAGGACGGCTTCGATCTCGGCCAGCTGGTCCAGCGGCGTCTGAGTGAGCACGGGCACTCTGCGGTGGAGCATGGCGCGGCCCGGGTCGGTTTTCACCTCCACCGGACATCCGCCGAGGTTCCGGCGGAGCTCTGTGGCGAGGTGCCACAGGTCGATGCTGTCATCGGCACGGAAAGTCACGGTGAGGACGGTGGACAGGACCTTGCGGAACGTGCCCAGGTTGGCGGTTCCGTTCCCCGACGTGGCCACCAGCAGGAAGTTGCGCGCGCCGGCGGGATCCCGGTTCACGTCCGCACTCATCAGCTCGACGAACCGGGCGGACTTGCAGGCGTCGATGATGACGATCGCCCATCCGTCTCTTCCCTTGCGATGCGCCTCGCGGGCGGTCAGATGGCTCACCAGTTGTTGTGGGGTGATGCTGCTCGTGGTGAGGGGGCGGGGGCTGAGGGCATGAGCGAGCAGTGCCCTTTGGTCCCCGTCGCTCTCCCCGTGCCCGGTCCAGTACAGGATGGTGTCCCAGGCCATCCGGGGCTCGGTCCACTCCCGCAGCCGTTTCTCGACCGCGTCCGCGCCCCGGTCGATCTCCTCGACTTCCCAGTCACGGGTCTCGGCGCCGAACGGTGCGAGCAGTTCGGCGATGCCGGCGACTTCGGTCTTGGTGTCGAGCGGGGGGTGATCGACGTACTGGCCGATGGCGACCGGGAAGAACTGCAGCGGTCTTTCGGCGTTCTCGCCGATGGCGGCATTCATGCCGCGGTGTTCCCTGGTGCGCGTAACCTGTCGTCCGGTTCGGCCGCCAGGACGAGCTGGGTGACCGGGGCATTGCCTCCGCTCTCGACCCGCAGCCGGTACAGCCCCGGTGCGGGCAGGGTCACCTGAGCGGCGATCGTGTCGTCCTGCCAGCCGATACGTGGCGTGGCGATCCGCCGGTCGGTTTCGGCGTCGTGGACGCTACAGATGACGCCCGCGTGCGTGTCCGTTCCCGTCAGCCGCATGTTCCAGGCGGCTCCGGCTTCTACGGCATCCGGCACGTCGAGGCCGATCCGGCTCTCGCCCATGGGCGGGCCGAGAGGCTCGTCCGGAGAGGTGATCACATTCCGCACGTGACGGATGACGTCGCTGTCCCTGGCCATCGGACCGTGCTGCAGCGGGAGATGGGCGCCCGCGGATCCGCCGAGGGAACCGGAGTCGCGGTACACGGTCCCGTCACCCGTTAGGTCAACGCGTTGCGGCACACCGACGGCGTCGCGAACCACTTCGCCGTCGGAGTGCGTCCGAAAGGTGAAGAACTGTTCGTGGACCACTCCCTCCATCAGCCTCAGGCTCTGCGCGGTCGGCTGAGCCACGCCGACGACGGCCCGGTGACCGGGCAGTGAGCGTCCGTTGAGGCGCATCCACTGCTGGAACTCCTGAGATCGGGCGGCGAGCTCCCTGTCGCCGCCGAGTGCCTGGACATCGCTCGGGGTGAGGCGGTGTACTTCCGGGCTGTCGTCGACGCACCGAAAGCCGGGGAGCAGGTCATGTACGCCGGGCAGAGTGGTTGCCAGTGCCTGCATGCGGCGCCGGAGAAACGCGCTCGGTCCCCGCGCGGCGCGACGGCCGTTGCCGCGGTGACCGTTGAGTATCACGGCGGCTTTGACCGAGCCGTTGAACGGAGTGCCGAGGGTGACGACCGCGCGGGTGTCCGGTTCGAGGTCAGGGGTGCGCGTCAACGCGGCACGGGTCACCAAGCCGCCCATGGAGTGAGCGACGAAGATCAGCTGGGCGGGGCGTTCGTCGGCGCGAAGCCGCCGGATCCGGTCGTGGGCCGGGTGCGCACGCCACGCGCTGAGGTGGCGGCGGGCGGCCTCGGCGAGGAGCGCCGCGTTGACGCCGACCGGCAGTCTCCAGTCATAGGCGAACGCCAGTACCGCCTTGGGATGTGCGACGGCCTTACCCACACCGCGCACCAGATCGGTATACGGCTCGAAACCTTGCAGGAACGGTGCCCAAGCAGGGCACTCCAGCAGCCCGGTAGCCCGCACCCGGCCGAACCGGCCCTCCTGTTCGTCGGGCGTGAGGTGCAGGGGGAGCATCCCGTCGCGTCCTAGCCAGGTATCCGCCATCGACTTGACGCCCAAGCCCCAAATCCGAGCACCTGTCACCGTGTCCTGCAGCGTGCTGCCCATGATTCCGGGAACCACGATCACGGCGTCCTGGCTCGTGTCGCGGCCCACGGGCAAAACCTCCGCCCAGAGCTCGTCGGATGCGGCGTGGGAGCTGTGTGGCGGCTGTCGCGTCATGCCGCAAGACAATAGCCAACTGTGCAAAGGGCGTTACGGACTCTGGCCCTTCAAAGTGATGTCAGGTCGTCGAGGGCGATGCCCGGCGCCGGCGGCTAGGGGGCCGTCGAGGGCATGGGTCCGGTGTTGAAGGCGTTCGAGGCGGTTGCGGACGAGGGTTTCGGGCCGGGTGCGGTTCGGCGTTCCGCGCCGGCCCGGCAGAGCCCGGTGGGCGCGGATGTGAGCGGTGCGGAAGGTTTCGGCCGCCGACGTCCGTGCCGGTCGGTCGTGTTGGTCGGGTCAGCCGCGGTGGCCCCAGTCCAGGCGGCCGGCCGGCCCCGCGGCGGACCGTGCCGCCGCCCGGGCGGTCCAGCTCGACGGACTGCCAGTCGGCCGGGCCCCTGGCCGCGCCCCCGACCCTGGTCGACGGCATCCCGCCCGTCGCGGGCCGCCCCGGCCGGCCCCGCCGCCGACCAGACGCCCTGCTCGGCGACAAGGGCTACGACTCCAACCCGAACCGGCACGCGCTGCGCGAGCGCCGGATCCTGCCTGTCATCTCGCGCAAGGGATCACCCGACATCAAGAGCATCGGCAAGCTCCGCTACGTCGTCGAGCAGACCTTCGCCCTGCTCCACCACTTCAAACGCCTCGCCGTCCGACGGGAACGACGCACCGAACTCCACGACGCCTTCGTCTCCCTCGTGTGCAGCCTCATCTGCTACCGACGCCTCAAGAAGGCCCACTCATGATCGTGTTACGAGCTCGTCGTGAGTGGTGGCGGTCACCGTGGTGACCGACGGGACCGGCTGAGTGGCTTCGACCTCGAACGCGAACTCCGCCCCGCGCTCGGGCTTGCACCCACGTTCGCCCGCCGGCCGCGGCAGGGGCGGGAAGTACGAACGCGGTCCGAACGCATCCGGCCCAGCAGTTCCACAGGCACGAAAGTGAGACGGCTCACCGGCACCACCGACTGCGGAACAGGGCCAAACGTTTTACAGTCCCACGATCCGCTACCACCGCCACGGCCGCATGGTCGGCTTCGCCGACCATGCGCCGAGGCTGGGGCCGCCCCCGACAGCGGACTCCAAATCGACGCCCCCTCTTCTATCTGCTGCCCCACGACCGTGACGCGAGCCCCACAGGCTGCACCGCGCGGGGATGCCCGGCGAGGCGGTCGATTCGCGGACGATCCGGCCGGGCCAGGTGGGCGGCAGGACCGCCCCTTTGCAGCGGGGGACCAAGGTGACGGATGCTCGAATCGGTCCTTCGGCCCCATCCTTCTCATGCATGCCGCTCGTCGCACTGGCGAAGAGCGCCCGGGCGGGGGCCGTCAGGGGCCGGTCAGCCATGATGTGATCGGATTCGCCCGAGCATCATGTGGAGATCGTGCGAAGCGCGCTGGTAATTTGAGAGCCGCGATCCCGTGAGGTCGGGGGGAAGTCAGGGTTTGCGACCGCCATAACGGTGCCCAGGTCAAGCCCTCGTACGTCTGCCTGCCTGCCTGCGCGCGCGTAGGGAGTACAGAGAGAGGCCGATCGTGACCCAGGCAGGGCAGGGAGCGCACGCTCAGGAAGGCGAGGGAGACCCCTCGGAGTCGAGTGCCTCGGCGCACAGGCGTGTCCTCGGGCAGCGGTCCGTACCTGACGAGACGATGCAGCTCCGCGTACCCGAAGGCGGTATACCCACCACCCGCGCCGAAGAGCTGCGGATAGCCGGCCGAGAGCGGCGTGAGATATCCGACGACAACGCCGACACACCCTCCGACACGGAGGAAACCGGGTGGGTCTCACCGACCGGCGACTCCCCGGCGGATGCCTCCGGATTACACGCGGCCCCCCGCTCGCCCGCCAAAGTCACCGCGCCCGGCCGGCCGGGCGCCCGGCGCCGCCGCAAGGCACCCAAGCCAGCGCCCGCCGCCCGCCTCACCGCTGCGGTCGCTGCCGCCACCACCCCCGTCGTCGCCGTGCTGGGCCCCTGGCTGTGCCGCGTGCGGCCGCACTACCCCCGGCCCGGACGGACCGGCTGGAAGCGCTGGGTGCCCTCCTGGCGGCAGACCGGTGGCGCGGTCCTCGCGTCGTTCGGGCTGAGCGTCCTGACCCTGGCCGTCGCCTACGCCGTCACCGACATCCCGGACGACCTCAACTCCTACGCCACCCAGCAGGACACCGTCTACTTCTGGGCCGACGGCACCCCCATGGCCCGCGCCGGCTGGGTACACCGGCAGGAGATGGAGCTGGCCGACGTGCCCGAGGACGTGCGCTGGGCGGTGCTCGCGGCCGAGAACGAGAGCTTTTACAGCGACCCCGGCATCTCGGCCAAGGGTCTCACCCGCGCCATCCTGCGCACCTTCGGACAGGGCAGCACCCAGGGCGGCTCGACCATCACCCAGCAGTACGTCAAAAACGTCTACCTTAGCCATGAGCAGACCTACAGCCGCAAGTTCACCGAGGCCATGATGGCCCTCAAGCTCGACAACAAGATGAGCAAGGACGAGATCCTGGAGGGCTACCTCAACACCAGCTGGTTCGGCCGCGGCACCTACGGCATCCAGCGTGCCGCCCAGGCGTACTACGGCAAGGACGTCAGCGAGCTCAACGCCAGCGAAGGCGCCTTCCTCGCAGCCCTTCTCAAGGGCGCCGGACTGTACGATCCGACGCTCAGCGCGGCCAACCGCACCCGTGCGGAGGAGCGGTGGCGGTGGACGCTCGACCGGATGGTGAAGATCGGCAAGCTGTCGCCCGAGGAGCGCGCCGGCTACCGGACCTTCCCGAAGGCTCTGGAGAGCAATCCGCTCTACAACACGGGTGAGCAGAGCGACTACCTGGTGGAACTCGCTACTCAGCACGCCAAGAAGTCGGCGAACATCTCCGACAAGGACTTCGACCGCGGCGGCTACCAGATCTACACGACGTTCGACAAGAAACGCGTGGACCAGCTGACGAAGGCCGTTGGCGCCGCCCGCGACAAGGCCCGCAAGGACAAGCCTGGGGCCGCGAAACACGTCCACTACGGAGCCGCCTCCGTCGCCGTCGACGGGCGGATCCTGGCCATCCACGGCGGCCCCGACCACCGTAAGCAGGGTTACAACGAGTCCAATGCGACCACCGTGCCGGCTGGTTCGGCGTTCCAGCCGTTCGTCTACGCCGCCGCCCTGGAACACGGCGTACGCAAGAGCCGGGACGGCGCACCCGTGCCGGTGACAGGCGGGACGGTGTACAACGGCGACGACAAGGTGCCCGTCACCACGCCGGAAGGGCCCTACTGGGACCGCAGCGGCCGCAAGGTCGCCGCAAAGAACGACGTCGGGCGGTCCTACGGGCAGATATCCCTGCACCGGGCCCTCGCATCCTCCGTCAACACAACCTTCATGCAGCTTGGCATGGACACCGGACTGGACAAGGTCCGCGCCACCGCCCAGGCCGCCGGACTGCTGCGCTCCAGCCTCGGCGCCCAGGTGCCCGCGCTGACCACCGGCAGCTCCACGCCCAGCGCCATCCGGATGGCCAGCGGCTACACCACCTTCGCCGCCGCGGGCCGACACACCGAGCCGTACACCATCCTCAAGGTCACCCGCAACGGCCACGAGGTCGCTACGGGCGCCCCGGTCTCGCGCCGGGCCATGGACACCGACACCGCCGCCGAGGTGCAGTCCGCCCTGACGGACGCCTTCCGCACCGCCTATCCGGAGACCGCAGCGAAGGCGGGAGGCAAGGTCGCCGGGAAGAGGGGCACCACCGAGCGCGACACCGCCGCCTGGTACGTCGGCACCGAGAAGAAGGTGTCCACCGCGGTCGTCGTCTACCGCATCGACCTGGCCAAGAGCCTCGAACCCCTACCGCTGGAGGGACTGGGCGGCACGATAGCCGACAGCGTCCCGTACAGCATCTGGTCGGAAGCCCTGAGACCCCTCGGCTGACCACCGGTGCGACCGCACCGTCCACGCCACCGAGAGATTGAGCCGCAGATGAACAAGCCGTCGGGCCGACGTCGCAAAGACCCCGCACCCCGCCCCCTCCCCGCCCGCCCCAGAACGCTCGCGCTGGCGGCGCTCCTCGTCGTCGCCTGCACCCTCGGCGGCTACCTGGCCCTGTCCGGCACCGACGACACCACCCCGACCGCGTCCGCGACGAACCGCTCGCCGCGCCAACCGCTGTCCAGGGCCTCGGGGGAACCGGCCTGGGACGGCAAGGTCAAGGTGATCGGCGACGGCTCAACCTCCTACACCGGCCCGCAGAAGGAGCAGCTCAAGCCCCGGCCCCTCAAGCCCGGCGAGAAGCCACCGCAGTTCGTGGTCTTCTCCTGGGACGGTGCCCTCCAGGGCGATGACGGACTGTTCGCGCACTACCGGGAGATGGCCAACCGGCACGACGCCCATATGACCTTCTTCCTCACCGGGATCTACCTGCTGCCCAAGGGCAAGAAGGACCTGTACGACCCGCCGCAGCACTCCCGGGGTGGCGCGGCCATCAGTTTCCCCACCGATGAGCACGTCTACACCACCCTGGAGCAGCTGGGCGGGGCCTGGAAGGACGGCAACGAGATCGGCACCCACTTCAACGGGCACTTCTGCGGCCCGAAGGGCGGCGGCGACTGGAGCCCGGCCGAGTGGAAGAGCGAGATCGACCAGTTCTACGGCTTCGTCGAGAAGTGGAAGACGAACACCGGCAGGACCGACCTCGACCCGCTGCCGTTCGACATACGCCGCGAGGTCGTCGGCGGCCGCGCTCCCTGCCTCGAAGGCCAGGCCAACCTCCTCCAGGCCGCCAAGGGCTACGACTGGCGCTACGACGCGAGCTCCACCGGCGACTTCCAGATATGGCCGAAGAAGAAGAACGGCATATGGGACTTCCCGCTACAGATGCTCCCGTACGAGGGCGGCAAGTACCAGGGCCTGTCCATGGACTTCAACTTCCTCTACAACCAGTCCGAGGGCAAGACCGACGGTGACCCGGCCATGCACCCGAAGTGGCAGCAGGAAACCCTGAACACCTACATGGCAGGGTTCAACCGCGTCTACTACGGCAGCCGCGCCCCCTTGTTCATCGGCAACCACTTCGAGGAGTGGAACGGCGGCATCTACATGAAGGCCGTCGATCGCATGATAGAGGGCGTGTGTACCAAGAAGGACGTCAAGTGCGTGTCCTTCAAGGAGCTCGCCGACTGGATGGACGTCCAGAAGCCCGCCACCCTGGAGCGGCTCCGCAGCCTCGACCCCGCGCAGTCTCCGGACTGGTCCACCGTCGTGAAGTGACCGGCCAACGGCCGTCGAACTCACCGGCGGTGACAGTCCGGCAGCCTCCTTGCACCAGTCGTCCCACCTCCTTCACACCAGCCGCACAAGGCGTGCGAAGATGCCGCTTAGCTCGGCGGTCCCATGCCGGGAAAAGAGGGAAGAACGCCAGTGAAGTCAAGAAAACTGAAGCACACGCGACGCCGGGCAACGATATTCACGGCGGCCGCCGCATCGGCCGTCGCGGGGGTCGCACTGCTGCCCAACTGGAACGCGGGCGCCTCCACGGTGACCGAGCCCCAGGTCGACGCAAGGACCAAGGCCGCCTTCCAGGGTTTGGCGGACGCGGTCTTCACCGACCGCACCAATGCGCTGGTCGACCGGCCGCGCCACGGCGGCAAGAAGGCCATCGCCGAAAGCTTTTCCGGCAAGGTGAAGCTCTCCTCCGGCATGGGCCGGACCGAGAACGCCGCCCGGAAGCAGCTCGACGACCGCAAGAACCGGCTGGCGAGCAACGGTGAGAAGTACAGTGCCGGCAGCACCAAGGTCACCCTGGACCGCACCGAGGTCAAAGGCCGCACCGCCGTCGTCAGGGTCACCGAGAACACCACTCTGACCTACGCGAAGGTCACCGGTGGCGAGCCGGGCACCACCGGTTTCCAGGCCCACCACGAACTGACCTTCACGGCGGACAAGCAGGGCTCCTGGAAGGTCACGAAGATCCGCGAGACCGGCGACGGCTACCTCGCGGTCAACCAGCTCGCCCAGCCGAAGACCACAAGCGTGGCGGCCAAGACCACCACCACCACTCCGGCGGCGCCCCGCGCCGCCATCACGACGCGCCCGCCAGCCGCCCCCAAGAACCTCACCGGCGGCGAGTACGACTACCAGGCGATGGCCGCGTACGCGGAGAAGTACTGGACGAACTACAACCCCGCCTACCCCGACTTCAACGGGGCCGGTGCGGGCGGCGACTGCACCAACTTCGTCAGCCAGTCCCTCAAGGCCGGCGGCTGGAAGCACGTGCCCGGTTACGTCTACGACTACACGCGCTGGTTCGGCACCGCCGACATCCAGTCGCACTCCTTCGTCGGCGTCAACGAGTGGTCCTGGTTCGCGCAGAACTCCAAGCGCACCACCAGCCTGGCCAACGTGTACCAGATGGACGTCGGCGACGTCCTCCAGGTCGACTTCGACAAGGACGGGTCCAAGGACCACACCATGATCGTCACGTCGCGCCGCGACGGCGTGCCGTACCTGACGTACCACTCCACCAACACCCTGCGCCGTTCGGTGACGAGCATCATCTCGTCCTACCCGAACGCCGCGTACTACGCCTACCGCACCTGACGGTCGGCCGCCCCCGCGCCACAGCGCCCCTCGTCCGTGACGACGCGGGGCGCTGTGGCGCGTCGCAGACACGGAGTAGCGCAGCCGAGCACTCTGCGAACCCGCGGAGGGCCAGATCGCGTCCATCACAACAACAGAGCCGGTCAAAGCGACAAAGTGTCGCTTTGACCGGCTCTGTTTGGTCGATTGA
>NZ_ML123034.1:5951099-6009346 GCF_003846185.1 Streptomyces sp. ADI96-02 | reverse complement strand
GTTCGCGGCGTGTTCCCCGCGGCGACATGGAAAACAATACCAGGGGTTCGGCGCGCCCCTCACCTGCATATCCGGTGGTCAGTGCGGTGCGGCGGGCCGATGCGGCGAGGTGCGGGGTCTGCGGCCTCTTCGGCGCTACGTTCGCGTGCATGAGTGATCGCGGCTACCGTCCGCCCCGTGCGCTGTCCCCTCTGCGCGAGCATCTGCGCGACACCTTCTGGTTCGCCCCGACGCTCGGGTTCGTCTGCGTTTTCGTGCTCTGGTGGGGCGCGTCCGAGCTGGACGCGGCGCTCGTCGCGCATCTGCGGCGCGAGGCGGCCTACGACCAGCTCGGTGATCTGATCGCCTTCTCGCAGGACGCCAAGACGATCGTGACGACGATCAGCTCGGCGATGATGACCTTCATCGGTGTCGTGTTCAGCATCTCGCTGGTCGCCGTGCAGATGGCCAGCGGCCAGCTCACCCCCCGAGTGGTGCGGATCTTCGTCCGGAGCCGGATCACCAAGCTGACGCTGACGGTCTTCCTGGCCACGTTCCTGTTCTCGCTGCTGGTCCTGGCCTCGTACGAGAGCGAGCGCGATCCGGTCCGGGCCGTCTCGGTGCCGCTGGTGCAGAGCATGCTCACCCTGGCGCTGCTGGGGCTGAGCCTGCTGCTGTTCGTCCTCTACGTCAGCTCGACGCTGCGGCTGCTCCAGGTGGGGCCCGTCGTGGACCGGATCGCCCGCGACTCCTTCCGGGTGCTGCGGCGGATGCCCGGGGGGCCTCGCGAGGCGGAGCCGCTGGGGCCGGAGACCGCGCGCGTCATGCACGAGGGGCGGGCCGGCGTGCTGCGGGACGTGAACACCGCCCGGCTGGTGCGGGCCGCGCGGCGGCAGGACGTCGTACTGCGGCTGATCCCGCGGATCGGCGACTTCGTGGTGCCGGGCACTCCGGTGCTGGCCGTCCACGGCGGGGCGGTGCCGCCGCCGCACGCGCTGCGGTACACGGTGCACGTCGGGGTGGAGCGCACCCTGCACCAGGACCTCACCTTCGGCCTCCGCCAGCTCTCGGACATCGCGCTGCGGGCCCTGTCCTCGTCCGTGAACGATCCGACGACCGCCGTCCAGTGCCTGGACCGGATCGTGCAGTTCCTCGCGGCGGTGGTCCGCCTGCCGCTGGGCGCGGTGCACCACCGGGACCGGGCCGGGCGGGTACGGCTGGTGCAGGACGGGCCCGGGTGGGAGGACCTGGTGGATCTCGCCTTCGAGGAGATCCGCTGGTGCATGGCCGGCAGTCCCCAGGTGATGCGCCGGCTTCTGGCGGGGCTCGACGATCTGCTGCTGCTCGCTCCCGAGGACCGCAGGAAACCCCTGGTCAGACATCGTGCGCTGCTCGTCCAGGCGGTGGAGCGCACGGTGCCGGTGGCGGCGGACCGCGGCTTCGCGCTGCTGCCCGACCACCAGGGCATCGGGTGAGTAGGGATGACCGGGCCCGGCCCGCCCCGCGGCCACGGGTGTGCGGGCCGTGGGCGCGAGGCCGGGTCGGGTCGGGTCGGGTCGGGGCGTTCTCCCGTACGTCAGTCGCCGCAGCGCGCCTCGCGCAGGGAGTGCAGGTGTGCGCTGGACTTCCGGGCGAAGGCCAGCGACTCGACCGGGTTGTCGTGCTCGGTCTGCCAGTGGTGGTAGCTGCGGCCGTGGTGGGTCCGGTCCGTGACCGTGGACAGGAACGTCCGGTAGTCGATGTCCCCGTCGCCGACGTCCGACATCCGGTAGCCGTCGCGGGTGGTCTCGTCGCGGACGCCGTCCTTGACGTGGAAGAGCGGGTAGCGCTCCGGATGCTTCAGGACGTACCCGAGCGGGTCGAGCGGGGCCGGGGAGCCGTCCGCCCGCTTGCTGAAGCGGAACTGGGCGCAGTAGGCCCAGTAGACGTCCATCTCCAGGTGCACCAGGTCGGGGTCGGTCTCCGCGAGCAGCACGTCGTAGAGCCGGATCTTCGGCTGGTCGGTCGCGAAGGAGAACTCCTCGGCGTGGTTGTGCTGGTAGAACTTCATGCCGCGCTTGCGGGCGGCGGCCCCGTACGTGTTGAACTCCTCCGCCGCTCGCTTCCAGCCGTCCACCGTGGCGCCGTAGCGGAAGGGGCCGGAGGCCGTGCCGATGTGCTTGAGGCCGAGGGCCTGGGCGTCGTCCAGGACCTTCTCCAGGTTCTGGGCGAAGGTGTAGGCCGCGGGGTTGCCGTCGTCGTAGTAGCCGACGTGGCTGCCGATCGGGTTCAGGCCGTGGTCCCGGGCCAGCCGCTTGAGCCGCGCGAGGGTGATGGGGCCGGCCGAGCCCTGGGTGTAGCCGGCGAACTCGATCTCGTCGTAGCCGTACTTCTCCAGCTCGGCGAAGACCGGGGCGAAGCCGAGGGTGGAGACCTTGTCGCGGAGGCTGTAGAGCTGGATGCCGAGGCGGCCGGGCGGCAGGACGAGACGGCCCCTGCCGTGCCCGTGGCGCGTGCCGTGGCCCTTGCCGTGGACCCGGTCGCGGCTGTCGGCCTGGGCGGTCGCCGCGCCGACGACGGTGGCCGCGGTGGCTCCCGCGGCTACGCCGAGGACGTTGCGGCGGCTCAGTCTGCGGGCGAGTTCGGTGTCCTTCGGGGTGCGGCTCGTGTTCACGTGACTCCCTCGATGTGACCTGGTGGTGCGGACGGGCGCCGGTACGCGACGGAGGACCGTCAGCGCAGTCCGGCGAGCTGGAGGAGCAGGGACTTCACTTCGGTGGCCCTGACCCGGCCGGTGAACGCTCTCGGAGTGGAGCAGAGGATGAGCGGACCTTCGTCGTCGCTCGCCGGGAGGCGGCCGTGGCTGCCGCGGACGGGCGAGGGGTCGAGCGGGACGACCGCCATGCGGTAGCGCAGGCCGAGTTTCTTGCGGGCGACCGCCGTGGCGGCCCTGACCCGTACGTACGGGTCCTGCGGGTCCATGAAGAGTTCGACCGGGTCGTAGCCGGGTTTGCGGTGGATCTCGACGAGCTGTGCGAAGTCGGGGGCGCGGGCGTCGTCGAGCCAGTAGTAGTACGTGAACCAGGCGTCCTGCTCGGCGACGGCGACGAGTTCGCCGGAGCGCGGGTGGTCCAGGTGGTTCGCCTTCTTGCCCGCGTCGTCGAGGAGCAGGTCGATTCCGGGCAGGTCCGCGAGCGCCGCCCGGGTCGCCTCCAGGTCCTCCGGCCGGCGTACGTAGACGTGGGCGAGCTGGTGGTCGGCGACGGCGAAGGCGCGGGAGGCCATCGGGTCGAGGTACTCCATGCCGTCCTGGGTGTGGACCTCCAGCAGGCCCGCCCGGCGCAGCGCCCGGTTGATGTTGACGGGCCGCTCCACGCGGGTGATCCCGTACTCGGAGAGCGCGACGACGGTGCGGCCCTCCGCGCGGGCGTCGGCCAGGAGCGGGGCCACCGCCCGGTCGAGGTCGGCGGCGGCCCGGTGCGAGCGCGGGTCGTCGGGGCCGTGGCGCTGGAGGTCGTAGTCGAGGTGCGGCAGATAGCAGAGGGCGAGGTCGGGCGTGCGGGTGGCGACGATGTGCCGGGTGGCATCGATGATCCACTGTGAGGAGACGAGGTCGGCGCCGGGTCCCCAGAAGTGGAAGAGGGGGAACGTGCCTAGTTTGCCGGTGAGTTCGTCGTGCAGGGCGGGCGGCCGGGTGTAGCAGTCGGGTTCCTTGCGGCCGTCCGCGTAGTAGACCGGGCGCGGGGTGACGGTCCAGTCGGTGTCGGCGCCCATGGCGTACCACCAGCAGATGTTGGCGACCGTGTAGCCGGGGTGGGCGCGGCGGGCGGCGTCCCAGAGCCTGTCGCCCTCGACGAGTCCGTTGTGCTGGCGCCACAGCAGGACGTCGCCCAGCTCGCGGAAGTACCACCCGTTGGCGACGATGCCGTGTTCGGCGGGCATGGCGCCGGTCAGGAACGTGGACTGGGCCGCGCAGGTGACGGCGGGCAGCACGGTGGAGAGCGGCGCCTGCGTCCCCTCGCGCGCCAGGGCGCGCAGGTTGGGCATGTGGGCGAGCAGGCGCGGGGTGAGGCCGACGACGTCGAGGACCAGGAGCGGTGTGGGGCGCTCGGTCGGCGCATCCGCCTCGGTCGTGCCGGTGTCGGGCGCGTTCACGGCAGCTCCTTGAGGCCGAGGTCGACCAGGAGGTCGCGGGCGAGGGTGAGTTCGGCGGCGATGCCGTCGGCGAGCTGGGCGCGGTTGCGGGGGCGCAGGGCGGGCGGGAGCGCCTGCCAGGTGTACGTCTCCACCTCCAGGTGGCGGGTGAGCGGCTCGGGTCCGCCGACCAGTCGGGCGAGTGTGGCGGCCAGCACGGGCAGGGTGGAGGTGAGCGGGGGCGCGGGGGGTGCGTGCAGCGGGACGTGGAAGTGGGCGCGCCACGGGGTGCTGTCGGGGAGGGAGCGGCCGGCGAGCGCTTCGTCGAGGTCGTCGGTCCCGCGCAGTCCGGCGGTGGTGCGGGTGCGCGTCTGGTGGAGGAAGCGGGGTTCGGCGAACGCGGCCAGTGCGGCGCGTACTTCGGGCAGGTGTGGGTGTTCGGCGTGCAGGGCCGCGGAGAGCTGGGACTTGACCACCGGGACGCCGGCCGCCGTCAGCGCGTCGAGGGCGGTGTCGGGGTCCTCGAAGGAGGTGGCCAGGTGGCAGGTGTCGACGCAGACGCCGATGCGGTCGTGGCCGATGCCGATGAGCGGGCCGATGGCGTCGGCGGTGGTCTCCACGGTGCAGCCCGGTTCCGGTTCGAGGCCGATCCGGATCGATCTGCCGGTCAGTTCGGCGAGGGCGTCCAGGCGCTGGGCGAGGGTGGTGAGGGCAGTGCGCGCGGTGCGGGCCGCCCCGGGGTCGGTGTCGTACGGGGTGCGCCAGGCCAGCGGCAGGGTGGAGACGGTGCCCTCGGTGACGTCGTCGGGGAGCAGGGCGGCGAGCAGGCGGGCCAGGTCGGTGGTGTGGGCGAGCCGTTCGGGGTCGGTCCAGTCGGGCCGGTACACGCGGTACTTGACCTCGTCGGAGCCGAACCCTTCGTACGGGAAGCCGTTGAGGGTGACCACTTCGAGGCCGCGGGCGTCGAGTTCGGTACGCAGCGAGCGCAGTTGGGCCGGGTCGTCGGTCAGGGCGCGGGCGGCGTCCCGGGCGAGCCAGAGGCCGATGCCGAGCCGGTCCCTGCCGAGGCGGCGGCGGACCGGTTCGCAGTGGTCGCGGAGTTGCGCGCGTACGCCGTCCAGTGTCTCGGCCGGGTGGACGTTGGTGCAGTAGGCGAGGTGGACCGTGGAACCGTCCGGGTGGCGGAAGCGCATGGCCTCACTCCCCGCCGCGCAGGATGGAGTTGCCCTCGTGGAGGGGTTCCGGGTCGGCGGTGTCGAGCTGGAGCCGGCCGCTCTGCCCGTAGAAGGCCACGGGGTTGCGCCACAGGACCCGGTCGACGTCGTCCTCGGTGAAGCCCGCCGCCAGCATCGCGTCGGCGACCTCGCGGGTCTTGAGCGGATCGCTCTTTCCCCAGTCGGCGGCGGAGTTGACGAGGATCCGCTCGGTTCCGAAGTTCCGCAGGACGGCGACCATGCGGTCCTCGTCCATCTTGGTGTCCGGGTAGATGGAGAAGCCGGCCCAGCAGCCGCTGTCGAGGGCGTCCCGCACGGTCGTCTCGTTGAGGTGGTCGAGCAGTACGGACTCGGGCGGGAGGCTCGACGCGCGTACGGCGTCGATCGTCCGGTGCAGGCCGGCGAGCTTGTCGCGGTGCGGCGTGTGGACGAGAGCGGGCAGTCCGTGGTCGGCGGCGAGCTGGAGCTGGGCGGCGAGGGCGTGGTCCTCCGCCGGGGTCATGGAGTCGTAGCCGATCTCGCCGACGGCGACGACGGAGTCCTTGACGAGATAGCGCGGCAGGGCGTCCAGGACGGGCGTGCAGCGGGGGTCGTTGGCCTCCTTCGGGTTGAGGGCGATGGTGCAGTGGTGGGCGATGCCGTACTGGGAGGCGCGGAACGGCTCCCAGCCCAGGAGGGCGTCGAAGTAGTCGAAGAAGCTGGCGGGCGAGGTGCGGGGCTGGCCGAGCCAGAAGGAGGGTTCGACGAGCGCGCGGACGCCCGCGTCGTACATCGCCCGGTAGTCGTCCGTGGTGCGCGAGGTCATGTGGATGTGCGGGTCGAAGATGCGCATCAGGGCTCCTGGGTGGGCGCGGGCGCGGTGGGCACGGGCGTGGCGGGCGCGGTCTGTTCGCCCGCCGCGCCGGTGAGGTCGAGCACCGTGCTCAGTCCGGCCGGTACGAGGCGGCCGGCCGCGGTGCGTTCGGCGGCGAAGTCGATCAGCATGCGGGCGAGTTCGGCGTCGCCCCGGGCCCGGTCGCCGAGCCTCGCGACCGCCTGGACGGGCACTTCGCTGAACAGGCACTTCAGTACGGCGTGGCGCCAGGCGTGCGCGTCGAGGCGGTCGGCGGCGTACGGGCCGACGGCGGCGGCCACCAGCCGGGTGTCGTTGGTGCGCAGGGCGTCCTCGACGAGCGGGAGGGCCGAGTCGCCGAGGTCGAGGCGGTGCAGGGTGAGCAGGACGGCGCGGCGTTCGGCGGCGGTGCCCTGGCGGTAGAGCCGGGTCACGGAGGCCAGCGGCGCGCGGGCCTCGACGAGCAGCAGGGACCGTACGGAGTCGGCGTGGTGCGGCCCGCAGTGCCGGCCGGCGGCGGCGTACCGCAGCTCCCACGGGGGCGGGGCGCAGGCGCTGTCGTCGCGGTCGTCGCGTGCGGCGTCGTGGGCGGCCTCGGCGAGGGCTTCGTCGAGCCAGGCGCGGGCGGCTCCGCCGAGTTCGGCGTCGAGTTCGTCGCGGGTCCTCAGCATGCCGCGGCTCCCTTCGTCATGGCCTCGCGCAGGAACGCGACGGACGTGCGGGCGAGTTCCGGGCCGGCGTGGGAGTGGCGGGGCAGTTCGACGACGGTGAGGCCGCGGTAGTCCGAGGCGGCGAGGGCGGCCAGGACGGGCGGGAAGTCGATCTCCCCGTCGCCGAAGGGCAGGTGCTCGTGGACGCCGCGCCGCATGTCCTCGATCTGTACGTGGCGCAGCCAGGGCACGGAGTCCTTGACGCACTGCGCGGGCGGGGCGTCCTCCAGGCACTGGCAGTGGCCGATGTCGAGTGTGAGGCCGAGCGGTCCGGGGTCGCCGAGCAGGGTGCGCAGGTGGTGGAAGTCGGCGAGGGTGGCGAGCAGGTGCCCGGGTTCGGGTTCGACGGCGAGCGGGATGCCGGAGCGGTCGGCGGCTTCGAGTACGGGTGCGACCGCTTCGGCCAGGCGCTTCCAGGCGGTGTCCGGCGCGGTGCCCGGTGGTGTGACGCCGCTGAAGAAGTGGACTGCGTGGGAGCCGAGTTCGGCGGCGACGTCGACGGCGCGGACGAGCAGCGCGGCACGGGCGGCCCGCGCGTCGGGGTCCGGGTCGAGCAGCGAGGGGCCGTGCTTGCGGCGCGGGTCCAGGACGTAGCGTGCGCCGGTCTCGACGGTGACGCGGAGTCCGAGCGAGGTGAGCCGGCGGCGGACCCGGCGGGTCCGTTCGGCGAGGTCGGGCGCCGTCGGGTCCAGGTGCATGTGGTCGAGGGTCAGGCCGACGCCCTCGTAGCCGAGATCGGCGAGGAGCCCCAGCGCGTCGTCGAGGCGGAGGTCGGTGAGCCCGTTGGTGCCGTAGCCGAGGTGGAGGGTCATGTGGGGCTCACCTTCCGGGCGAGGGTGCGGGCGAGGGGGACGAGCGCCATGACGGCGAGTCCGGCTGCGGGCGCCTGGGCACGGGCGGCGAGCGCGGCCTGGAGGGGGATCATGGCCCGGATGCCGCCGCCGACCGCCCGCTGGGTGAGGGGCGGGGACGGGTTGAGGGCCGCGTGCAGGAGCGGGGGGCCGGCGGTCCGCAGGTAGGCGCCGGTGAAGGCGGTGAGCAGGAGCCGGGTGGCGGCGGTCCGGCCGGGCCGGCCGGTCGCGGCGTGCCCCGGGCTTCCGGGGTGCTCCCGCAGTACGGCGGCGGCCAGCGCGGCGGTCGCGACCAGTGCGGCGAGGGGTGCCGCGGTGGAGCCGCCCTGGGTCTCGTGGCGGGACACGGCGGTGACGCCGTAGGTGTGCGCGCCGAGGGCCAGGGCGGAGGGCAGCGCGGCGGCCAGGGCGGCGCGCGCCGTGGCGGCGGTGGCACGGGGCGCGCCGGGGCGGCCCGCGCCACCGTCGGCCGCGCGGCCCGGGACCCCACCACCACCGACCGCGCGCCCCGGGCCCGCGCCACCGTCGGCCGTCGCCGTCGCCGTCGCGCCCAGGAGCAGGTCCAGCGTGCGGGCCGCCGCCATCGCCGCCGGGCCCGCCTTCGTGTGCTTCAGGCGCAGGTCGTAGGCCCAGACCGTGGCCGCCAGGCCGGTGGCGACGGCCAGCGCGGGGCGGCCGGCCCGCGCCGCGAGGGCCAGGCCGGCCGCGGTGAGCGCTCCGGCCGCGCCCAGAGCGGCCCGCGGGCTGATCCGGCCCGACGGGATCGGCCGGTGCGGCCGGTCGATCGCGTCCTCCTCCCGGTCCGCCCAGTCGTTGAGGGCCATGCCCGCCTCGTACAGACACAGGGAGGCGCCCATCGCGAGCAGAGTCCCCCGGCCCGGCCCGCGGCCCGCCGCCGCCGCTCCGGCCAGGGCGTCGCCCGGTACGGAGAACAGCGCGGAGACGCGGAACAGCTCGCTCCACGCCTTCACCCCGCCGCGCCTTCCGGCCTCGGGCCGGGGCGCGCGCCTGTCCGGTGCGGGCGCAGTCCCACCCGTACCGGACAGGCCGTCATCGTGGGCGGCCCTCCGCCGCCCGCGGCCCGCCGCCGCCGACCGGATCGCCGCGGCCGGTGGGGTCCGCAGTCCGGCGGGACCGTTCAGCCGCCCCGCCGGAGCGGTGCGCAGCGCCGCCGGCAGGTCCGGCAGCCGCCACCTCACGCCTCGCCCCGCAGCCGCTCGGCGAAGGCCAGCAGGTCGGCGTACTGATCGGCGAGCGCCGCCGAGCCTCCGCCGTCCGGGTCCTTGAAGTAGAAGCCCAGCTCGGGCCGGGGCCCGCTGAGGCCGGTTTCGTGGGCGCGGGCGAGCAGCCGGGCCAGGTCCAGGACCAGCGGGGCCGCCAGGGCGGAGTCGCAGCCCTGCCAGATGGTCTGGAGGATCATCCGGGAGCCGAGGAAGCCGTCGAAGGCGATGTGGTCCCAGGCCGTCTTCCAGTCCCCCATCGCCGGTACGTCGTCGATGTGGACCTCGCCCTCGGGTGCGGCGCCGAAGGTGTCGGCCAGGACGCGTTCCTTGCCGGCGTTCTTGGCGGCGGCGGCAGCGGGATCGGCCAGCGCGGCCCCGTCGCCGCCGCCGAGCAGGTTCGTACCGGACCAGGCCCGTACGGGCAGGGCGCGCTGGACGAACATCGGGGCGAGGACGGAACGGAGCAGCGTCTGGCCGGTCTTGCCGTCGCGTCCGGCGTGGGGAAGACCGCAGGAGGCGACGGCTTCCGCGAGGGCGGGGCTGCGCAGGCCGGTGGAGGGGGTGAAATCGACATAGGGGCAGCCGGCCCGCAGCGCGGCGGCGGCGTAGAGCGAACTGGCGGGCAGTCGCGGGTCGTCGGGCCCGGGGGCCGGTTCGGTGGAGGAGACGTTGACGACGACGGTGCGGGCCAGTTCGTGGCGGCGGGTGAAGCCGGCGAGGTCGGCGGCGAACGCGGTGATGAGCTCTTCGTCGGTGCGGGCGTCGCCGGGGAGGGGTCCGCCGGGCCGGATCTCGGCGTCGGCCGCGTCGAGTTCGGCGCGCACGGCGGCGGGCAGGCCGTGCGGCAGGACGCCGCCCTCGGCCAGTGCCTCGGCGCGCTTGGCGAGCGGGCAGTCGAGGATGTCGTGGCCGCCGAACACGAGAGAGGCCAGGG
Organism: Streptomyces sp. ADI96-02; assembly: GCF_003846185.1. Classification (GTDB taxonomy): domain Bacteria; phylum Actinomycetota; class Actinomycetes; order Streptomycetales; family Streptomycetaceae; genus Streptomyces. The sequence goes on along the minus strand of NZ_ML123034.1, from coordinate 5,999,490 downwards.
GCGGCAGGCCGCTGCGGGCGAAGGGCGGCGTCTCGGTGGCCATGCCGCTCGGCGGGTGGAGGCCGGCCGCGATGGCGGCGCATCCCGCCGTGGCGGTGGTGGCGACGGAGCCGCGTGCTCCGATGAACCAGACTCCGGTGCGTACGCGGGCGTCCGGAGAACCTTGACGAACGGCAAGTGCGGTCACGGGCTGCCTCCCTGGGAGATGAAGAGGTGGAGGACGACGGGCGGGGGCGGTGGCGCTCCTCCCCCGCCCGTCGTCGGCAGAGGTGTCCGCCCTACGTGGAGGGCAGCTCCTTCAGTTGGATGTCGCGGAAGGACACCTGGTCGTCGGCTCCGTGGTTCTGGAGTCCGATGTAGCCGTCCTTCAGGCTGCGGGCCGGGTCGGTGTTGGTGAAGTCGTTGATCTTCACTCCGTTGAGGAAGACCCGCACCCGTTCGCCCTGGACCCTGATCTCGTAGCTGTTCCACTGGCCGGGCGGTCTGAGGACGCGGTCACGGGCTTTGACGTCGGCAGATGTGAAGGTGTAGACGGCGCCCGTGGTGCGGTCGGGGGCGTCGGTGGCGTCGATCTGGATCTCGTAGCCGTTGTTCACCGCGGACCAGGGGTCGTCGGATGAGGGGAAGCCGATGAAGACTCCGGAGTTGTCGTCGCCCGCCATCCTCCAGTCGAGCTTGAGCGAGTAGGACTTCAGTTCCTTTGCCTGGTAGGTGAGCAGCCCCATGCCGCCCTCGGAGTGCAGGGCGCCGTCCTTGACGGAGAACTTCCCCGGGCCCGCCTGCTTCCAGCCCTCCAGCGTCCTGCCGTTGAAGATCGGCCGGTAGTCGCCGTCGGGTGCGCAGTCGGCCTTGACCTGTCCGGTCGCGTAACGCAGGCCGCCCAGCACGTGCTGCCGGAAGGCCGGCTCGGCGTAGGACTCCTTGGTGTGGCCGAGGCCGGTGTAGAAGGAACGGCCGCCCTGGTAGGTCTGGCACCAGGAGATCGGGTGATCGCCCTTCATGTTCCCGCCGGTGTAGGTCGTCTCGTCCAGAGTGGCGAGAACCTTGCCCTTGTCCCGGGGGTTGGTGCGGTAGTTGTACCACTCGTCGGTACGCTGCCACTCCTCGCCCAGGTGGGCGGTGGCGGGGTGGTCGCGGTCCTCGACGCGGACGGTGGCTGGCTGGATCCGCGGGTGCGAGTCGAAGTAGGCGCCGACCAGGCCGCCGTAGAACTCCCAGTCGTACTCGGTGTCGGCCGCCGCGTGGATGCCGACGTAACCGCCGCCGGTGGCGACGTAGTTCTCGAACGCCTTCTGCTGGTCGGCGTCGAGGACGTCCCCGGTGGTGGAGAGGAACGCGACGGCGTCGTAGCGGGCCAGGTTGCTGGTGGTGAACTGGGCGGCGGACTCGGTGGAGTCGACCGTGATGCCGGTCTCCTTGCCGATCTCCTTGAGTGCGGCGACGCCGGCGGGGATCGAGTCGTGGCGGAAGCCGGCGGTCCTGGAGAAGACCAGGACGCGCTTGGCGGTCCTGTCGGGCGGGCTGTCGGACAGCTCGAAGTCGTCGACGTCGAAGAGGGGCCCGTCGCCGCCCTTGAAGACCAGATAGAGGTCCGTGGCCTTCTTCGGTGCGCCTCTCAGCGGGATGTCGATGTCCTGGAAGGCGTCCCAGCCGCCGGTCACCGGTATGGGTCCGGAGCCGAGGATCTTCCCGGTCGGGGATCCGGCGCGGATCTCCAGGAAGCCGCCGGAGCCGGCCGAGGAGATGCGGGCGGTCAGCTTGGTGGCGCCGCCGAGGACGTAGGTGTCGAAGGAGATCCAGTCGTCGTTGTGGATGTCCCCGACCGTCTTGCCGCCGTTCGCGGTCGGCTTGCCGGGGGTGGTGATGCCGGAGGAATCGTCGAAGTGCTCGGCCTGGCGGTGCTCGGGCTGGAGCCGGGACTGGTCGCGTCCGGCCAGCTGGGCCTGGCCGCCGCCGCCGTTGTCGGTGTACGAGGCCGAGATGCCACCGTAGATGTTGGCGTTGGGGTCGTGGCCGCCTTCCATGGCGGTCTTGATGGTGCCTTCGCACCCGTGTTCGGTGGTGATGTCGTGTCCGTGGCTGTCGTGGCCCAGGGTGAACTTGACCTCGACCCTGGAGCAGTCGACGGTCCCGTCCTCCGGGTCGCTGACGTTCACCTTGAACGGCACGGAGTCGCCGAACGCGAAGAGCTGACCGTCCTGGGGCAGGACCAGTTCGACGGTGGGGGCGGTGTTGCCGACGGTCACGTGGACGCTCGCGGAGCCGGTGCGCCCGGTCGGGTCCGCGACGGTGAGCGTGGCGGTGTAGGTGCCGTTCTTCTTGTACGTGTACGCCGGGTCCGCCGCGGTCGAGGTGCCGCCGTCGCCGAAGTCCCACGCGTAGGTGAGCGGGTCGCCGTCGCCGTCCGAGGTGCCGGCCGAGGAGAACCTCACCTTCAGCGGCCCGGTGCCGGACGTCCTGTTCGCGGACGCCTCGGCGATGGGCGAGCGCCCGCCGGTGGCGTTCTCGATGCGGTAGAGGGCGGAGTTCTCGTCGCCGCCGAACCAGGCGAGGCCGTAGTCGAGGACGTACAGCGCCCCGTCCGGGCCGAAGGCCATGTCCATGATCTGGGTGCCGGACCACGGCACGTCGTTGACGGACTGGACGGCGCCGTCCGCGTCCTGCTCGACGCGCTTGATCCACTGGCGGCCGAACTCGCCGGCGAAGAAGTCGCCGTCGTAGGACTCGGGGAACTTGACCGGGGAGTCGAGGCCGGCGTCGTAGCGGTAGACGGGGCCGCCCATCGGGGACTCGGAGCCGGTGCCGAACTCGGGGACCGACTCGCCGTCGTACGGGATCCAGGCGGCTTCGGCGGGCGGCAGGTCGACGAGTCCGGTATTGTGCGGCGACTCGTTCCTCGGCGCGCCGCAGTCGAAGGTCTCGCCGGAGGTCCTGGTGGCGAAGTCGTAGTCGACGAAGGGCTGGTTGGCTCCGGTGCAGAAGGGCCAGCCGAAGTTGCCGGCCTTCGTGATCCGGGCGAACTCGACCTGCCCGGCCGGCCCGCGCTTCGGATCGGCCGCGCCCGCGTCGGGTCCGTAGTCACCGACGTACAGGACCCCGGTGGCCTGGTCCACGGAGAAGCGGAAGGGGTTGCGGAAGCCCATCGCGTAGATCTCGGGGCGCGTCCTGTCCGTCCCGGGCGCGAAGAGGTTCCCCTCGGGGACGGTGTACGAGCCGTCATCGGCGACCTTGACGCGCAGGATCTTGCCGCGCAGGTCGTTGGTGTTGCCCGAGGTGCGGCGGGCGTCGAACGCCGGGTTTCGGTCGGGGCGTTCGTCGATCGGCGTGAAGCCGTCGGAGGCGAAGGGGTTGGTGTCGTCGCCGGTGGAGATGTAGAGGTTCCCCTCGGCGTCGAAGTCGATGTCGCCGCCGACGTGGCAGCAGGTGCCGCGCGAGGTGGGGACGTCCAGGACCTTCTTCTCGCTGGCCGTGTCGAGGGTGCCGTCCTCGTTCAGCACGAAGCGGGAGAGGCGGTTGACTCCGTCGAACTTCGCGAAGTCGGCGGCGGTCCCGGTCTCGGGCGCATCCCCGGGCGGGGTGTCCAGCGGGGGCGCGTAGAAGAGGTAGACGGCCCGGTTCTCGGCGAAGTCCGGGTCGACTCCCACTCCTTGGAGACCTTCCTCGTCGTGCGTGTACACGGGGACGGCTCCGGAGATGCGGGTGTTTCCGGCGCTGTCGGTGATCCGCAGCTCGCCGTTGCGCGAGGTGTGCAGCACGCTCCGGTCGGGCAGGACGGCGAGCGACATGGGCTCGCCGGTCTCCGCCGCGCCCTTGGCGAGGGTGACCTGCTGGAAGTCCTCGGCCGCGGGCTCCTCGTGGCCGGGATGGCCGGGGTGGGCGACCGCGCCGGGTGCGGAGCCCAGGGTGAGGGTGGCGGCGGCGAGGAGGGCGCCGGTGAACAGCGCGAGGGACTTGCGGACGCGGGCTCTGGCGCGGAGCCGCTTTCTGGTTCGGTGCACGAAGGTCCTCCGGAGAGTGCCGGTTGTACGGGCGGTTGGTGCGTGCCGTGCCGCGCGGGGACTGCCGCGCGTGTGTCGCCGGGGCCGCACGTGGCCCCGGTGACGCGAGTCAACTCGTGTACACCTGCGAGACGGTAGACCTGTTCGTCCGGGACGGAAAGCCCTTGCGCAACAGTTGGGGCCGACTTCCGCTTCCCGCAGGACAAAGGGCGTCCCGGGCAGCGCGAGGCGGCCCCGGGGGCTGGGGCTCGCAACCCCCGGGGGCCTGTGGCCTGTCCGGCAATCCCTGGGCGGTCGCGCTACGCGCCGCCGCCGAAGGCCGCGTCGAAGGAGGCCGAGGGCGGGTCGAAGTCGAACCGCTTCAACTGGGCAAGCGCTTCCGGCGCACCGGTCAGCCGGTCCATGCCGGCGTCCTCCCACTCGACGGAGACGGGCCCCTCGTACCCGATGGAGCGGAGCATCCGGAAGACGTCCTCCCAGGGCACGTCTCCGTGGCCGGCGGAGACGAAGTCCCAGCCGCGCCGGGGGTCGCCCCAGGGCAGGTGCGAGCCGAGGCGGCCGTTGCGGCCGTCGAGCCGCTTGCGGGCCTCCTTGCAGTCCACGTGGTAGATCCGGTCCCGGAAGTCGTAGAGGAAGTTGACCGGGTCCAGGTCCTGCCAGACGAAGTGGCTCGGGTCGAAGTTCAGCCCGAACGCGGGCCGGTCGCCGACCGCTTCCAGAGCACGCTTGGTCGTCCAGTAGTCGTACGCGATCTCACTCGGGTGGACCTCGTGGGCGAAGCGCACGCCCTCGGCGTCGAAGACGTCCAGGATCGGGTTCCAGCGCTCGGCGAAGTCCTCGTAGCCCCGTTCGATCATGTGCGGCGGGACCGGCGGGAACATGGCGACCAGGTGCCAGATGGAGGAGCCGGTGAATCCGACGACCGTGTCGACCCCGAAGGCGGCGGCGGCGCGCGCGGTATCGGCGATCTCGGCCGCCGCCCGCCGCCGGACGCCCTCGGGTTCGCCGTCGCCCCAGATGCGGGCCGGCAGGATGCCCTGGTGGCGTTCGTCGATCGGGTGGTCGCACACGGCCTGGCCGACCAGGTGGTTGGAGACGGCGAAGCACTTCAGCCCGTACCTGTCGAGCAGTCGGCGCCTGCCGTCCAGGTACCCGGGCTCGGCGAGGGCCTTGTCGACCTCGAAGTGGTCTCCCCAGCAGGCGAGTTCGAGTCCGTCGTAGCCGAAGTCGCGGGCGTGGCGGCAGACCTCCTCCAGCGGAAGGTCGGCCCACTGGCCGGTGAACAGGGTGAAGGGGCGGGGCATGGGCGGCTGCCTCCTGGTCGGTCGGGGCGGATCGGTCTGCGTGTCCGGTGCGTTGGCGTGTGGGGCGCGAGGCGCGGGGTGAGGGGCGACGGACGTGGGCGAGGGAGCGGGCGGGCTCGGCGCGTTGCTACGACGGGACCGGGGTGTGGACGGAGTTCTTCGCGGCGCTCTCCTCCACGGCGGCGAGCACCCGCTGCACCTGGAGCCCGTCGGCGAACGAGGGCCGGGGCACGGCGCCTTCGGCGATGGCGCGGACGACGTCGCGGGCCTGGTGGACGAAGGTGTGCTCGTAGCCCAGGGCGTGACCCGGCGGCCACCACGCCTCCAGGTAGGGGTGTTCGGGCTCGGTCACCAGGATGCGCCGGAAGCCCGCGGTGGGCGCGGGTTCGGTGTGGTCGTGGAAGGAGAGTTCGTTGAGGCGTTCCAGGTCGAAGGCGAGCGAGCCGAGTTCGCCGTTGATCTCCAGCCGCAGGGCGTTCTTGCGGCCGGCTGCCATCCGGGTCGCCTCGAAGGAGGCCAGCGCCCCGGAGGCGAGCCGGCCGGTGAACAGGGCGGCGTCGTCCACGGTGACCTCGCCGCGCCGGACCGTACCGGGGCTCGCGGAGAGGCCGCTCGATGCTCCGGCGGGCAGCGGGCGCTCGCGCACGAAGGTCTCGCTGACGGCGGAGACCCCGGTCAGCAGCTCGCCGGCGAGGTACTGGGCGAGGTCGACGATGTGCGCGCCGAGGTCGCCGAGCGCTCCCGATCCGGCGTGTTCGCGCTGGAGCCGCCAGGTGAGCGGGGCGGCCGGGTCGACCAGCCAGTCCTGGAGGTAGGTGGCGCGCACATGGCGCAGCGCGCCGAGCCTGCCCCGGGCGATGAGCTGCCGGGCGTAGGCGATGGCGGGCACCTTGCGGTAGTTGAAGCCCACGATCGCGCTCTGGCCGCGTGCCGCGGCGGCCTCGGCGGCGCGCACCATCGCCTCGGCCTCGGCCACGGTGTTGGCGAGCGGTTTCTCGCACAGGACGTGCTTGCCCGCTTCCAGGGCGGCGATGGCGATCTCCGCGTGGCTGTCGCCCGGGGTGCAGATGTCGATCAGATGCACGTCGTCCCGGGCGATCAGGGCCCGCCAGTCGGTCTCGGCGGCGGCCCAGCCGTGCCGGGCAGCCGCGGTGTCGACGGCCGCACGGTCGCGTCCGCAGATTGCGGCGAGCACCGGTCGCGTCGGCAGGTCGAAGACGTGTCCGGCGGTGCGCCAGCCCTGTGAGTGGGCGGCTCCCATGAACGCGTATCCGACCATGCCGACTCCGAGCGTTCCTCTCGCCTGCCGCGGCGGCGGCGCTGCGGTCGGCGCTTCGGTCTCGTGACTACGGGCCATGCGGACTTCCTCCTCGTCGGTGGTTCGGTGGCGGGGCGGGGGAGCCGGTCCGGCTCCCCCGGCGGCCCGGTCAGCTGAAGCCCGTCGGCAGGTACTGGTCGACGTTCGCCTTGGTGACGACGGCGGAGTAGAGGGTGAGCGAGGTCGGGATCTCCGTCTCGGAGAGTCCGCTGACGCCCTTGCCCTGGCCCAGTGCGCGCGCCAGGTCGATGGCGGAGGCGGCCATCGTCGGCGGGTAGAGGACGGTGGCCTTGAGAACGCCGTCGTCGGCCTTGATGGCGTCCATGGCGGACTTGGCTCCGGCGCCGCCGACCATGATGAACTCGTCGCGTCCCGCTTGCTGGATGGCGCGCAGGGCGCCGACGCCCTGGTCGTCGTCGTGGTTCCACAGGGCGTCGAACTGCTTCTGAGCCTGGAGGAGTTGGGCCATCTTCGCCTGGCCGGACTCCACGGTGAAGTCAGCGGCCTGACGGGCCACCAGCTCGATGTCGGCGTAGTTCTTCAGCGCGTCGGCGAAGCCCTGGCTGCGCTGCTTGGTCAGCTCCAGGCTGTCGACGCCGGCGAGTTCGACGACCTTGGCGCCGGCCTTGCCCTTGAGCTGCTCGCCGATGTAGTGGCCGGCGTTGAGGCCCATGCCGTAGTTGTCGCCGCCGACCCAGCAGCGGTAGGCCTGCGGGGAGGCGAAGACCCGGTCCAGGTTGACGACGGGGATGCCCGCCCTCATGGCCTCCAGGCCGACCTGGGTGAGCGCCTTGCCGTCGGCGGGAAGGATGACGAGGACGTCGACCTTCTTGTTGATGAGGGTCTTGACCTGGCCGATCTGGGCGGCGGTGTCGTTGGAGCCCTCGGTGATCTCCAGCGTCACCTCCGCGTACTTCTCCGCGCGGGACTTGGCGTTCACGTTGATGGCGTTGAGCCACCCGTGGTCGGCCTGCGGACCGGCGAAGCCGATGGTGACGGGCGCGCCGGGCTTGTCGTCGGCGGCGGGGGCGCTGTCGGCCGCCGGTCCGCTGTTCTTGGGCTCGTTGCTGGTGCAGGCGGTCAGGAGCGCGCCCGCGGAGACGGCTGCGGTGCCGAACAGCAGTCCTCTGCGGCTGGTTTCTGGCATGGCGGTGGGACCCTTCGTCCGGTGGTGGAGTGTGCGGGGCGGTCGGCGGTGGGGCCGGGTCGGGTGTCGGCGGCGGGATCAGGTGTCGGCGCCGCGCAGGGTGCGGCGCTGGACCAGGACGGCGGCGACGATGATCGCGCCCTTGGCGATCTGCTGGACGTCGCTCTGGAGGTTGTTCAGGGCGAAGATGTTGGTGATCGTGGTGAAGACGAGCACGCCGAGGACGGAGCCGACGATGGTGCCGCGACCGCCGCTCAGCAGGGTGCCGCCGATGATCGCGGCGGCGATGGCGTCGAGCTCGTAGAGGTTGCCGTTGGTGTTCTGGCCGGAGCCGGAGAGCACGACGAGCATGAAGGCGGCTATGCCGCAGCACAGTCCGGAGAGCAGGTAGAGGTAGAGCCGCTGGCGGCGGACGTCGATCCCGGCGAGCCGGGCCGCCTCGGCGTTGCCGCCGACGGCGACGGTGCGCCGGCCGAAGGTGGTCCGGTTCAGGACGAGCCAGCCGACGACGGTGACGGCGGCGAACATGATGACCAGCGGCGGGATGCCGAGGAGGTAGGAGTCGGGCAGGCCGAGGTCCAGGACTGATTCCACGGTGACCATCTGGGTCTTGCCGTCGGTGATCTGGAGGGCCAGGCCGCGGGCCGAGGCGAGCATGGCCAGGGTCGCGATGAACGGGACCATGCCGCCGTAGGCGATGAGGACGCCGTTGACGAGTCCGGCGGCGAGTCCGACGATCACGGCGGTGAAGGCGATGCCCGCGAAGCCGTACTCCTGCGTGGCCAGGGTCGTCGCCCATACGGAGGCGAGGGCCACCATCGCCCCCACGGAGAGGTCGATGCCGCCGCTGGTGATGACGAAGGTCATGCCGACGGTGACGACGCCGATGACGGACGCCTGCGTCAGGATCAGCTGGAGGTTCCCGGTGTCGAGGAAGGCGTCGGGCTCGGTGACACCGCCGACGGCGACGAGGACGGCGAGGACGCCGAGGAGCGACAGGGTGCGGACGTCGGCCCGCAGGCCGAGTGCGCGCGGGCCGCCGCGCGTCTTCGAGGCGGGCGCGGCCGAGGGGCCGGCGAGGGTCCCCTTGTCCGGCCCGTTGTGCTGCGCCGACGGGGCGGGCTGCGTCATGGCGTCGGGCTCCCTTCCATCACGAGGTCGAGTACGCGGTGCTCGTCGAGCTCCCGGGCGGCGGCGGTATGGACGACGCGGCCTTCGCGGAGTACCAGCACCCGGTCGGCGAGGCCGAGGACTTCGGGCACTTCGCTGGAGACGAGCAGGACGGCGAGGCCGTCGTCGGCCAGCCGTCGGATCACGGCGTAGAGCTCGGCGCGGGCGCCGACGTCGACGCCGCGGGTGGGTTCGTCGAGCAGCAGGACCCGGCAGCCGCGCAGCAGCCAGCGGGCCAGGACGGCCTTCTGCTGGTTGCCGCCGGAGAGGGTGCGGACGGCGGCGTCGGGGTTGTCGGGCCGCATCTGGAGTTCGCGGGTGGCCTGCCGCGCGGCGCTCCGCTCGCCGCCCCGGTCGAGCCAGCCGCCCCGGGAAAAGCGGGAGAGGGAGGAGACCGAGACGTTGCGGGTGACCGATTCGGTCATCAGCAGGGCCTGGGCCTTGCGCTCCTCGGGGGCGAGGCCGATACCGGCGGCGACGGCGGCGCGGACGCTGCCGGGGCGCAGTCGCTTCCCGGCGACGGTCACGGTGCCGGTCGTGGCCTTGCGCGCGCCGTAGACGGTCTCCAGGATCTCCGAGCGGCCGGAGCCGACGAGTCCGGCGAGGCCGACGATCTCGCCGGGCCGCAGTTCGAGGTCGACGGGGGCGAACTCGCCCTTGCGGGAGAGCCCTTCGATCCGGAGCACGGGTTCCGCGGCGGTGGAGGGCGGGGCTTCGGGGCGCGGCGGGAAGACGTACGCGACGTCGCGGCCGGTCATCATGGCAACGATGTCGCGGGTGGGTGTGTCGGCCGCCGGAAGGCCGACGGCGACGGCACGGCCGTCCTTCAGCACGGTGACCCGGTCGCCGATGCGGCGGATCTCCTCCAGGCGGTGCGAGATGTAGACGACGGCCACGCCGTCGGCGGTGAGTTGGTCGACGATCCGGAAGAGGTTGTCGACCTCGTCGGGGTCGAGGGCGGCGGAGGGCTCGTCCATCACGATGAGCCGTACGTCGTGGGAGAGCGCCCGCGCCATGGAGACGATCTGCTGCTGGGCGGCGGAGAGGTCGCCGACGGGTCGGCCGGGGTCGATCTCCGGGTGGCCGAGTCGGGCCAGCAGGGAGCGGGCGGCCGAACGCCCGGCGCCGGTGCGGACGATGAAGCCCGCGCTGGTGGGTTCGTGTCCGAGGAAGACGTTCTCGGCGACCGAGAGTCCTTCCACCAGGTCGAGTTCCTGGTAGATGGTGGCGATACCGAGGCGCATGGCGGCGATCGGCGAGGTGAGCCGGACGGGATCGCCGCGCCAGGTGATCTCTCCGCCGTCGGGCGGGTGCGCCCCGGCGAGCACCTTGATGAGGGTGGACTTGCCCGCGCCGTTCTGACCGAGGAGGCAGTGGACCTCGCCGGCCTGGACCTCCAGGTCGACGCCGTCCAGGGCGCGTACGCCGGGGAAGGACTTGGTGATGCCGGACATGGTGAGCAGGGGTGGTTCTGGTGCCATGACGAATCCCCTCGGCGAATGGGTCTCCTCTGCTCGGCGGTGGGGGCCGGGAGCGCGGGAGGGCCGGAGAGCGGGCTGGGCTCGGGGCTGGAGGTGCCGTGGAGCCGGCGGCACCGCGAACGGATGCGGGCCAGTGGCTGACGGGTACCTGACTCATACGGTCGTGCGTTCGATGGCGGGGCGGTGTGCGGGCGGGTGCGGTGCCGTGTTCGGGCCGTACGGTGTGGTGTTCGGTGCGGTGCCGTGTTCGGGCGGTGCGGGGTGGTGTTCGGCGGTGCGGTGCGGCGTTCGGGCGATGCGGTGGTGCGGGCGTGCCGTCGACGGCGCCGGAGCGCCGCTCACCGGTCCGGTGGTCAGGCCGGTGAGAAGAGGTGGTCGCTGATGAGCCGGGCGGCGCCGATGACTCCGGCGACGGGACCCAACTCGCCCAGCACGATGGGGAGATTGCCGGTGGCCAGGGGCAGGGACTGCCGGTAGACCTGGGTGCGGACACTGGCGAGGAGGTTGTGACCGAGGCCGGTGACCCCGCCGCCGATCACCACCAGACCGGGATTGAAGAAGCTGACGAGACCGGCGATCACCTGGCCGACCCGGTTGCCGCCCTCGCGTATCAGGTCGAGCGCGGTGGCGTCCCCGGCTGCCGCGGCGGCGGCCACGTCGACGGCGGTGAGGCGGCCGGCCGCCTCCAGCCGGGCGGCGAGCTCGGGCGAGCGCCCCTCCCGGGCCGCGTCCTCCGCGTCCCGGGCGAGGGCCGCCCCGCTGAAGTGGGCCTCCAGACAGCCCCGGTTGCCGCAGGCGCAGGCCCGCCCCTCCGGTTCCACCTGGATGTGCCCGATGTCTCCGGCGCTGCCCGTCGTCCCCCGGTAGACGTCACCGCCGACGACTATGCCGCAGCCTATGCCGGTGCCGATCTTGACGCATAGGAAGTCGCCCACGGAACGGGCGACGCCCGCGTGCTGCTCCCCCATGGCCATGAGGTTGACGTCGTTGTCGACCATGACCGGGCAGCCCAGCTCCTGGCTGAGCGCCTCGCGCACCGGGAAGCCGTCCCAGCCGGGCATGATCGGCGGCGCGACTGGCACGCCCTCGGGGAAGCGGACGGGTCCGGGGACCCCGATGCCCGCGCCGTCGAACCCCTCGGCGAGCCCGGAGGCCCGCAGCTTGGCGGCCATCGACAGGACCTGGTCGAAGACGGCGACCGGGCCCTCGCGCACGTCCATCGGGTGGTTGAGGTGTCCCAGCACCTCCAACTCGGCGTTGGTGACGGCCACGTCGACGGAGGTCGCGCCGATGTCGACGCCGAGGAAGCGCAGTTCCGGCGCGAGGCGGATGTTGTGCGAGCGGCGTCCGCCGCGGGAGGCGGCGAGCCCGTCGGCCACCACCAGTCCCGTCTCCAGCAGCCGGTCGACCTCGACGGCGAGCTTGGAGCGCGAGAGGTCGACCTGATCGCCCAGCTGCGCACGGGAGTTGGGCCCACCGTCGCGCAGCAGTCGGAGCAGCCTCGCCTGATGCGCGTTCGCGGGTCGTGCCGTCATACGTCTCACGCGTCCCTCCCCGCCACATCGGCCAGTCCGTCGGGCTTTCGAGGGGAACGTAGCAGCGCTTTCCCGGAGTGGGAAGAAGTTGCGCAGGAATCACCCCCGACTTTCTCCACACTCAGGACAAAGCCGTTCAGGGGCAGCGGATGACCTGCCCGGCGTACGAGAGGTTCCCGCCGAACCCGAAGAGGAGGACGGGCGCGCCGGAGGCGATCTCGCCGCGCTCCACCAGCTTGGAGAGGGCCATCGGGATGGAGGCGGCGGAGGTGTTGCCGGAGTCGACCACGTCCCGCGCGATGACCGCGTTGACGGCGCCGATCTTCCGGGCGACCGGCTCGATGATCCGCAGGTTGGCCTGGTGCAGGACGACGGCGGCCAGGTCCTCGGGGGCGACGCCCGCCTTCTCGCAGACCTTGCGGGCGATCGGCGGCAGCTGCGTGGTGGCCCAGCGGTAGACGGACTGGCCCTCCTGGGCGAACCGCGGCGGCGTCCCCTCGATGCGTACCGCGTTGCCCATCTCCGGCACCGAGCCCCAGAGCACCGGTCCGATGCCGGGGCCGCCCGGGGCGTCCTCGGCGGCCGGGTCGGCGGTGACGACCGCCGCGCCCGCCCCGTCGCCGAGCAGGACGCAGGTGGAGCGGTCGGTCCAGTCCGCGATGTCGGCCATCTTGTCGGCGCCGACGACCAGCACCCGCGTCGCCGCCCCGGCCCGGATGGCGTGGTCGGCGGTGGCCAGGGCGTGCGTGAAGCCCGAGCAGACGACGTTGATGTCCATCACGGCGGGCGAGCCCATGCCGAGCCGCGCGGCGACCCGGGCCGACATGCTCGGCGACCGGTCGATCGCGGTGGAGGTGGCCACCAGCACCAGATCGATGTCCCCGGGCTGGAGCCCGGCCGAGGCGAGCGCCTTGGCCGCCGCGTGCGCGGCCATCTCGTCCACCGGCTCGCCGGGACCGCCCACGTGCCGGGTCTTGATGCCGACCCGGCTGGTGATCCACTCGTCGCTGGTGTCGACCAGGGCCGCGAGATCGTGGTTGGTCAGCACCTTGGCGGGCTGGTAGTGGCCGAGCGCCACGACGCGTGAGCCGGTCATTGCGGGTTCCCCTCGTTGCGTAGGGCAGGAAACATCCAGTCTTGGTCGCTACCGCCGGGTACGAGGGCACGTGATCCCACAGGAATCCGGCCCGCGCGTTGGAGCATTGACAACAGACTCCGCCCGTGCTGCCCTCTTCCGGCGGTGCGCCCCGCACCGGCGCGGCCGGGTCCCCCGGGTGCAGGACAATGGCAGGGCCAGGTCTCCGCTCCGCGCACGGGCGGAGGCTCCGCACACCGACATGATCGGAAGTCGCCTCATGGGACGGGCCACCGAGCGCCGCCGCACCCTCCGCATCCGGGACGGGGCCGTCTCCTCCCGCGCCGACACGCTCGTCGCGGAGGAGCCGCTGGAGATCCGGCTGAACGGCCGGCCGCTGGCCATCACCATGCGAACGCCGGGCGACGACTTCGCGCTGGCCGCGGGGTTCCTGGTCAGCGAGGGCGTGATCGCCGACGGGGACGAGGTGCGGTCGATCGTCTACTGCGCCGGGGCGACGGAGGACGGCGTCAACACCTACAACGTGGTGGACGTGAGGCTCGCGCCCGGTGTGGAGGTCCCCGACATCACGCTGGAACGCAACGTCTACACCACGTCCTCCTGCGGCCTGTGCGGCAAGGCCAGCCTGGACGCGGTCCGCACCACGACCAGGCACCCGGTGTCCGACGCTCCCCCGCTGCGCGTCACGCCCGCGCTGCTCTCCGCCCTGCCGGACCGGCTGCGGGCCGCGCAGCGCGTGTTCGACCGGACCGGTGGCCTGCACGCCGCCGCGCTCTTCTCCGAGGCGGGCGAGCTCTGGGACGTCCGTGAGGACGTCGGGCGGCACAACGCGGTCGACAAGCTGGTGGGCCGCGCGCTGACCGACGGGCGGCTGCCGCTGTCGCGGGCGATCCTGCTCGTCTCCGGCCGGGCCTCGTTCGAGCTGGCGCAGAAGGCCGTGATGGCCGGGATCCCGTTGCTCGCGGCCGTCTCGGCGCCGTCGTCCCTGGCCGTCGACCTCGCCGCGGAGACCGGCCTGACCCTGGTCGGCTTCCTGCGGGGCCCTTCGATGAACGTGTACGCGGGCGAGGAGCGGATCGCGCTGGAGGAGCCGGCCCCTCTCCGCGAGGCCCCTCTCCGCGACCGGGGATCCCTCACCTCGGAGTGACCCCGGCGGGCGGATTCGGCGGAGAGTGCGGCGCGAGCCGCCCACTCGTCCGGCGGAAGCGCGCCCGAGCCCTGCCCATCTGGCCGGATTTCGACGGTCCACCGCTGCGGAAGCCACGCTCTCGGGCGGCTCCGCCCCTCCCGCCGGACCTCTGCTCGGGGTAACGTCGCGGCGCTGTGCGGAGCGCCCCCGAGGAGCAGGTCATTGCGCGAATTCACTGTCCCGCCCCTGGCGGCGGCGCCTCACGTCGGCGGCCTGGCCGACGTGGTCTTCGACCATGCGGAGACCGATCCGCACCGGGTCGCGCTCGGCCGCAAGGGTCCCGACGGACAGTGGCGTGATGTCACCGCCGGGGTCTTCCGCGACGAGGTGCTGGCCTTGGCCAGGGGACTGATCGCGCACGGGGTGCGTTTCGGCGACCGGGTCGCCCTGATGTCCCGTACGCGCTACGAGTGGACGCTCTTCGACTTCGCGCTGTGGGCGGTCGGCGCGCAGTCCGTGCCCGTCTACCCGACCTCGTCGGCCGAGCAGGTCCTGTGGATGCTGCGCGACGCCGAGGTGGTGGCCGTGCTGGTCGAGCACGAGGACCATGCGATGACCGTCGGCTCGGTGATCGACCGGCTGCCGCGCCTGGAGCGGCTGTGGCAGCTCGACGCGGGGGCCGTGGCCGACCTGGTCGCGGCGGGCGCGGGCGTCGACGACGAGACCGTGCACCGGCACCGCCGCGCGGTGACGCCCGACTCGGTGGCGACGGTGATCTACACCTCGGGGACCACCGGCCGCCCCAAGGGCTGCGTCCTCACGCACGCCGCCTTCATGTTCGAGAGCGACGCGATGGCGGGCCGCTGGGACGCGGTCTTCCGCGCCGGACCCGGCGAGGAGGCGGCCACGCTCCTCTTCCTGCCGCTGGCCCACGTCTTCGGCCGCATGGTGGAGGTCGCGGCGGTCCGGAGCCGGGTCAAGCTGGGCCATCAGCCCGAACTCTCGGCGAGCGCGCTGATGCCGGACCTGAGGACGTTCCGCCCGACGTTCATCCTGGCGGTGCCCCACGTCTTCGAGAAGATCCTCGGCGCCGCCCGGCGCACGGCGGAGACCGAGGGCCGGCTGGGCGCGTTCGACAAGGCGCTCGACGTCGCGGTGGCGTACGCGCGGGCACGGGAGGACAAGGCGTTCGGCGCGGGCCCGGGGCCGTCGGCCGGGCTGCGGATGCGGCACCAGCTCTTCGACCAGGTCGTCTACCGGAAGGTCCGCGACGCGATGGGCGGCCGGGTGCGGCACGCCATGTCGGGCGGCTCGGGCCTGGACCGCCGGCTCGGGCTGTTCTTCGCGGGCGCGGGGGTGAGCGTCTTCGAGGGGTACGGGCTGACCGAGACCACGGCCGCGGCGACCGCCAACCCGCCCGACCGCACCCGGTACGGGACGGTCGGGCAGCCCGTCCCCGGCACGTCCGTGCACATCGCGCGGGACGGCGAGGTGTGGGTGCACGGACCGCATCTGTTCTCCGGGTACCTGGGCGATCCGGAGGCCACCCGGGCGGTGCTCCGCGACGGCTGGCTGGCCACCGGCGACCTCGGTTCGCTGGACCGCGACGGCTATCTGACGATCACCGGACGGAAGAAGGAGATCCTGGTGACGTCCGGGGGCAAGAGCGTGGCGCCGAACGGTCTGGAGGAGCGGGTGCGGGCCCATCCGCTGGTCTCCCAGTGCATCGTGGTCGGCGACGACCGCCCGTACATCGCGGCTCTGGTGACCGTCGACCAGGAGGCGGTGGACCACTGGCTGTCGATGCGGGGCCGCGCTCCCCTCGGTCCCGTCGAGTCGGTGCGGGACCCGGATCTGGAGGCGGAGGTCCGCCGGGCGGTGGTGGCCGCCAACACGGCGGTCTCGCAGGCCGAGTCGATCCGGACGTTCCGGATCCTGGCCCACCGGTTCACCGAGGAGCGCGGCCTGCTGACCCCGTCGCTGAAGCTGAAGCGGAAGGCGATCGAGGCGGCCTACGAGGCCGAGGTGAACGCGCTGTACCACTGATCCGACCGGTTCGCCCGGGAGCGGGAATGCCTGAGCGGACTCGCTCGTTGTGGTGGGGAGTACCAACCGACGACGTAAGGATCGACCGCTCGTGAGCCAGGTCCCCTCCATCACCCTCAACAACGGCCTCGAAATGCCGCAGCTCGGTTTCGGTGTCTGGCAGGTGCCGGACGACGAGGCGGCTGCGGCGGTCGCCCAGGCCATCGAGTCCGGGTACCGGAGCATCGACACCGCCGCGATCTACGAGAACGAGACCGGCACCGGCAAGGCCATCGCCTCCTCCGGCGTCGCCCGTGACGAGCTCTTCGTCACCACGAAGCTGTGGAACGGCGACCAGGGGTACGACAGCACCCTGCGCGCCTTCGACGCCTCGCTGGACAAGCTCGGGCTGGACTACGTCGATCTCTACCTGATCCACTGGCCCGTGCCCGCCAAGGACGCGTACACCGAGACGTACAAGGCGTTCGAGAAGATCTACGCCGACGGCCGCGCCAAGGCCATCGGCGTGTCCAACTTCCTTCCGGAGCACCTGAAGCGGCTTCTCGGCGAGACCTCCGTGGTGCCCGTCCTCAACCAGATCGAGCTGCACCCGCAGCTCCAGCAGGCCGAGTCCCGCGCCTTCCACGCCGAGCACGGCATCGCCACCGAGGCGTGGTCGCCGCTCGGCCAGGGCAAGGGCCTCCTGGAGGTGCCGACGGTCGTCGCCATCGCCCAGAAGCACGGCCGCACGCCCGCCCAGGCGGTTCTGCGCTGGCACCTGCAGACCGGCAACGTCGTCATCCCGAAGTCCGTGACCCCGTCGCGGATCGCGGAGAACATCGACGTGTTCGGCTTCGAGCTGGACGCCGACGACCTCGCCGCGTTCACGGCGCTGGACGAGGGCAAGCGGCTCGGGCCGAACCCGGCCGAGTTCAACATCGAGGCCTGAGCACCCGGCACTCCCGCGCCCCCGTCGCCTCAGCGGCGGGGGCGTCGTCGTCGCACACCGTGCCGGCGGCGGTCGGCCTTGTCTCAGCCCTCAGCCCTCAGCCCTCAGCGCGGACAGTGCGGGCGGTGCGGGCGGTGCCACCCACGTGGACCGTACGGGCGGTGAGCAGGTGGACGTCCGCCCGGCGGTGCAGACCGGCGGGGTCCTCCGGGTCCAGCAGCCGGTCCAGTACGGCGCGGTCCTCGCCGTCGAGCAGTTCGCCGAAGACCTCGCGCTCCCGGGACACCGTCGCGATGACGTGCTCCCGGGCGGCCGGAGCGAGCGGCGCGGGCAGGTCGAGCAGGAAACTGCGCGTGCCTCTCGGGGTCAGGCCGACGGCGCTGAACAGGGCGTTCCAGTCCTCGGTCTCCCGCTTGGCATCGGGCAGTTCGGACCGCATCCGCTCGAAGCGGGTGGCGGCAGCCGCGTCCATCCGGGCCTCCAGACCCGGCCGCCCCAGACCGATGTCGCGGGGCAGTCGCCGCATGGGCAGTCCGCCCTCGACGAGAACGACGCGTCCGCCGGGCCGCAGGAGCGCGGCGAAGGTGGCGAGGGCGGCGCGCTGGTCGCCGATGTGATGCAGGGAGTTGCCGGCCCAGATCAGATCGGCCTCACCCAACCGGGCTGCGTCCTGAGGCAGTTCGGCCTCCAGGGTACGGACGCGGTCGCCCACGCCGCGGCGGCGGGCTCGGTCGCGGGTCCGTTCCAGCAGCACCGGGGCCGGGTCCACGGCGACGACCTCCGCGCCGGGGAAGACCTCGGCCAGCAGGCAGGTGACGACGCCGGGTCCGCTGCCGACGTCCAGCACCCTGCGCACCTCCGGTGCGGCGGGCAGGGCCGCCAGCCACCGGGCCGCCTCCTCGTACTGCGCGAGGCTGAGTTCGGCGTTCCGCTCCAGCATCGGGCCCATGACGTCCCAGTCGAACTCCGTGCCCGGGTCGCCGCTCGGCCCATGGGCGTGGCCGTGCGTGCGGGCGGTCGCGTGGGCTTCGGGGTGGCCGTGACCGGCGTGGCTGCTCATGGGCCCACCCTCGCCGGGGCCGGGTCAGGGAGCAATTCTTGTTGCCGTTACGGCAAAACACCGGAAAGCCTGCGGGCGGAGCCGGGCACGAGCCGCGGCGGAGGCGGAAGCGGGGGCGGAGACGGGGCGAGCGGCTTCGGCAGGGCGAAAACCACGGAAAGCGGACGGCATATTGCCGGGATGCTTCAGTGGCCATAACTTTCCCTTATGGAGCTGGAGTTGCGCCACCTGAGAACGGTTCGCGCCATCGCCGACACCGGCAGCCTCACCAAGGCCGCCGCCGCGCTGGGGCTTGCCCAGCCCGCCCTCAGCGCCCAACTGCGGCGGATCGAGAAGGCCCTGGGCGGCGCGCTCTTCGACCGGGACCACCGGGGAGCCCGCACCACCCCGCTCGGCGAACTGGTGCTGGAACGGGCCCGGGTGGTACTGCCCGCCGTCAGCGAACTCCAGGCGGAGGCCGTACGGTTCGCGAACGCCGACGGTGCGCTGGACCGGTTCCGGCTGGGCGGTACGCACGGCCCGCTGCTCGGTGGCCTGGTCGACCGGATGGCCGCGGCCCATCCGGCGGTTCCGGTGTCCACGTGCACCTCGTGGTCGGTCTCCGAGATCGCCTCGCAGGTCATCGACGGGCGGCTCGACTTCGCCCTGATCGGCACCTGCGGCGAGAGTCCGCCACCGCTGGCGGACCGGCTGGTCTGGGAGGTGGTGGGGGTGGATCCGGTGTTCGTGATGCTGCCGGAGAGCCATCCACTGGCCGACCGGGAGGAGTTGGAGCTGGCCGCGCTGGCCGGCCAGTACTGGGCGCATGTGCCGGGGGACGGATGCTTCGCCGACTGCTTCGCCACGGCCTGCGCGCGGGCCGGTTTCACCCCGGTCTCGGTGTACGAGACGGACACCGCCTCCGTCGTCCATCTGGTGCAGGTGGGACGGGCGATCGGGCTGTGCCGGGCGACCTTTCCGCCGGCCCCCGGCGTGGTGACGCGACCGCTGGCCGGCTCACCGCTGACCTGGCGTCACCTGCTGGGCCGGCACCCGCACTCCCCCGCCGCCGACGCCGCGGCGGAGGTGGCCGGGCTGACCCGCGCGGCGTACGCCGAGGCCGTGTCGCGCAGCCCGAGATACGCCCGGTGGCTCACCGCGCACCCCCGGTTCGGCGCGGTGCCGTGAGCCACCGCGCCGTACCGGGGCAGGGAGAACGGCGGCCCGCGAGGCGGGCCCTACCGGGCGTCGTGGGCCGGGGCGATGGCCGACACCCGCTCCGCCAGCGCCAGGTCCTTCTCGGTCACCGCGCCGCCCGCGTCGTGCGTGTGGACGGCGAGGGCGACGGTGTCGTAGCCGAGCGTCAGGTCGGAGTGGTGGTTCAGCTCCTCCTGGACGCGGGCGATGTGGACGGTCAGCGCGGCGGCGGCGAGGTGGGAGGGCAGCCGGTAGGTCCGGGTGATCCGGTCCCCTTCCAGCGCCCAGCCGGGCAGCGCCCGCAGTCGGTGTTCGGTCTCGGTCGGCGACAGCGGCTCACTCGACATGGAACGGCTCCCGTGCGTCTCGGCGGTCAGGATCTCGGTGGACGGCGCCGGGGTCGTGTGCCCCGGCCCGCCGGTGACGTTACGGTCTTGCCATGACGACTGTCCCGACCGACACGGGAGTGGGCCCGCTGCTGCGGGGCTGGCGCGAGCGGCGGCGGATCAGCCAGCTGGACCTGGCGCTGCGCGCGGACTCCTCGGCCCGGCACATCTCCTTCGTCGAGACGGGCCGGGCGCGGCCCAGCGAGGACATGGTGCTGCGGCTGGCCGAGCACCTGGACGTGCCCGTCCGGGAGCGCAACGCCCTTCTGGTGGTCGCCGGTTACGCGCCCCGCTACGCGCAGACCCCGCTCGGCGACCCGGCGCTGGCCCCGCTGCGCGAAGGGCTCGACCGGCTGCTCGCCGGTTACGAGCCGTACCCCGCCCTGGTCCTGGACGGCACGTACACCGTGGTGGCGGCCAACCGGGGCATGGCGCTCCTGATGGAGGGCGTGTCCCCGGAGCTGCTCGCGCCGCCGCTCAACGCGATGCGCGTCACCCTCCACCCGGACGGTCTGGCCCCGCGCATCGTGAACCTGGACCAGTGGCGGGCGGACCTGTTGGCCCAGATGGAGCGTCAGATCGCGCTCGTGCGCTCGCCGGAGCTGCGGGCGCTGTACGACGAGGTGGCGGCCTATCCGGTGCCGCGCCGGGCCGGCGGCGGACCGGCGGGCGCGGACCGGGAGCGGGCCGCGCCGTTCGCGCTGCCGATGGTGATCGAGCACCGGGGCCGGGTGCTCTCCTTCCTCTCGTCGATCGCGACGTTCAACACCCCGATGGACGTGACGGTGGCGGAACTGGCGATCGAGACGTTCCTCCCCGCCGACCGGGAGACCGCGGCCCACCTGCACGCCCATCTGTCCTGACCCCCCACGGCCCGGCACCCGGGCCCGGGGCCCGGGAGCCGCCGAGGTCGAGGGCGAGTCCCCGGGCGGCCACGGCCCCGCCGCCGAGCCGACGGCGCCCGAGGTCCGCCCGGGGCTCGCGTCCTGCGGAACGCGGACCGGCACCGCCTCCGTCACGAAGCGGACCGGCGCCCTCGCGCAGGGTCCCCCGGCCGCGGGCGGCCGGAAGCTCACGGCTCCGCCGGTCGTCCCCGCCCGACCCTGCGGTGGGGCGGGCTCCGCGTCGTCCGCCGTACACGGAACGCATGAACTCCCTCACCCCCGGACGGCCGTCGCCTGCCGTCCACGCACCCATGACCCGCCGATAGCGAGGCATGACCGAGCCCTCACTATGCAATACCGGGTGGGGGAACGCCACTTCACACCGATTCGCAGGCGTGGGCCGATGACAGCCCGGCGGGGACGAACCGGTGCGGAGGAAGCCCGAGCTGATCAGGCGTCGACCGCGAGGAAGGCAGCGACCATCTCCGCGAACTCCCCCGGCTCCGCGACCCTGATGCCCAGGTCCTCCGCCTTGGCCCGCTTGGACCCGGCCTTCTCCCCGGCGACCAGCAGACTCGTGCGCCGGGAGACGCTGGAGGACGACTTCCCGCCCGCCCGCTCGATCAGCTCGTTCATCTGGTTGCGGGAGAGCTTCTCCAGTGCTCCGGTCATGGCGCCCGTGACGACCACGGTGAGCCCGGCCAGGGGCAGTTCCGACCCCGGGCCCCGGGCATCGCCGTCCGCCGCGTCCGCCGCGTCCGCCTCGGACTCCTCGGTGCCGGGCTCCGGGGGCGGGGTCGCTCCGGGCTCGGTCATCGCCACCCCGGCGCGGACGAGCTTGTCGATCAGCGGGGCCAGCTCCACCAGCTCGGCGACGACCGCCGCGGCCTTCTCCGGGCCTATGCCGTCGACCCGCTGCAACTCCTCGGCGTCGGCGGCGACGATACGGTCCATCGTGGCGAAGTACCGGGCGATCCTGCGGGACATGGAGCGCCCCGTGCCCCGGACGCCCAACGCGCAGAAGACCCGGGACAGCGGGCGGGAGCGGGCGGTCTCGATGGCGGCCAGGAGGTTGTCCGTCGAGGTCTCGCCCATCCGGTCCAGAGCGAGCAACTGCTCCCGCTCCAGGGTGAACAGGTCGGCGAAGTCCGTGACGAGGCCCGCGTCGACGAGCTGGACGACCCGGGTGGCGCCGAGCCCTTCGATGTCGAGCTGGTCGCGCCCCGCCGCGTACGAGACGGAGGCGACCAGGCGGCAGTCGCGGCCCCGGGTGCAACGCCAGCGCTGCTCGCTCGTGTCGATCGCGGAGCCGCACCGGGGGCACAGGTCCGGGAACGCTATCGGTGTCTCCTCGCCCGTGCGCAGATGGGCGACGGGCGCTTCGACGCGCGGGATGACGTCCCCCGCCTTGTAGACCATGACCTGGTCCCCGATGCGCAGGTCGCGGCGGGTGATGTCGGCCGGGTTGTGGAGGGTGGCGTAGCCGACGGTCGATCCGTCGATCTCGACGGGCTCCAGGACCGCGCGCGGCGCGATGATGCCGGTGCGTCCGACGTTCCACTCGACGGCGAGCAGCCGGGTGATCTTCTCCACGGCGGGGAGCTTGTAGGCGATGGCCCAGCGCGGAGCGCGGGTGCCCGATCCGGCGTCGCGCCGGTCGGCCGCGAGGTCGGCCTTGATGACGATTCCGTCGATGCCGAACGGCAGCGAGGCGCGCAGCGAACCTATGGCGGCCACCCGCTCCTGGACCTCCTCGACGCCGGTCGCCCGCACCGGCTCCACCGGCGTCCCGGCGGCCGTGTGGACGCCGAGTGCGGCGACGTACGCGAGGATCTCGCTGTGCGGCGAGTCGGTGAGGGCGGCGGGCTCGCCGGACTCCGGCAGCGGCAGGGCCCCGTAGGCGTAGAAGGTGGTCTCCACCCGGTACGCCCGGTCCTTGGCGCGCAGGGTGCCCGCCGCCCCGTTGCGCGGGTTGGCGAAGGGGGCGCCGCCGTGCTCCGTACGGACGGCGTTCCCCCGCTCGAACTGCTCGTCCGTCATGAGGATCTCGCCGCGCACCTCGATGGTGACCGGCTCCGACAGCCGCTCGGGCAGTCCGACGACGGCCGCGGCGGCGTGCGAGACGTCCTCTCCGGCGATGCCGTCCCCCCGGGTGATCAGCCGCTCCAGCCGCCCGTCGCGGTACCGGGCGGCGACGGCCAGGCCGTCCAGCTTCGGCTCGACGCTCCAGGCCGCCACCGGTCTGCCGATGCGCCGCTCCAGCGACGCAGTCCAGGCCGCGAACTGCTCGGCCGAGAAGACGTTGTCCAGGGAGAGCATCGGCTCCGTGTGCGGTACGTCGCCGACGGCGGCCCCGCCCGCCACCTTGCCCGTCGGCGAGGAGTCCAGGGTCTGTTCGGGATGGTCCGCCTCGTAGGCGGCTATCCCGCGTGCCAGACGGTCGTACGCGTCGTCGTCCAGGGTGCTCTCGCCCGTGGCGTAGTACGCGGCGGCGGCCTGGGACGCCTCCTCGACGGCGGCGGCGTAGGCGGCGGCATCGGCGAGCACGGCGGCTGAGTTCGTCATGGCCACCATCCTGCCGCCCACCACTGACAACGCCCCCGCGACCGGTCATCCGGCCGGCCTCTGGCCCTCCGCGGTCTTCCCGCCGTCGCCCGTCCGGCGGCAGTCGGCCTGACGGGAGCCGGGCGGCCGGTCAGCCCGCGGTCGGGCCGGGCGCGTCCGGGCGGCCCTCGCGCGCCGTCGCCCGGCCCGGCCGCGGGGCCTCGGCGGGCGGCGGCAGCAGCGTCCGAGCAGGCGGCGCGGGAGAGGCGCGTCCTGGGTCCCCGCCCCGCTGCGCCTGTCCCGGGAACGGCTCGTCCGCGCGGGCGACGCCCCCGAAGCCCTGCGGGCGCACCGGCACCTGCGGCCCGGAGTGCTCCAGCAGCCAGCACGTCAGCACCCGGTGCACGGCCTCGGCCCCGACCAGTCCGCCGCCGGGAGGCGGTGGAGCGCCCTCGGCCGTCTCGGCGGCCACGATGTCCAGCGGGTCGGCCATGCCGCGCGGCCAGAGCAGGAACGCCCGGGACTGCTCGCCGCCGAGCCCGCCGTGCGAGCCGATCTGCTCCTCGAAGGCGTGCACGGTCCCGGTCTCCGGGTCGTACATCGAGTTGATCATGACATCGGCCACGTGCGGGAAGGTGTCGGTGCGCCGCACCGCCGCCGCCGCACCGGGGCCGAAGTCCGCGAGCGGCCCCTCGCCGTCCGCCAGTTCGGCCACCGGGACCTCGGTTCCGCCCGGCCCCATCACCACCGAGCCGTGCTCCTCGCTGCGTACGAGGAGGAAGCCGATGCCTGGGTGGTTGGCGAGGGTGCCGAGCAGGGCCGGGTGGCGGCGGTCCATCTGCTCGCGGGAGGCGCGGCCCTCGATGTCGGGGAAGGAGAGCAGGCCGAGGTTGCCGGAGGCCAGCACGACGGGGTCGGAGGGTTTGGCCGGGTGCTCGGCCTCCTGCCCCTCGACCGGGCGGCGCAGGGCGATGCGGACGGCGTCGCGGGCCTCGGAGGCGCTGCCGGTGCGCTGGGCGCGGCGCGGTACGGGCAGCCCGCAGCCCGCGCGTACCAGGTCCTTGAGGGTGAGCCCGTACTTTCCGGCGAACGTCTCGCCGTGGCTCTGGCCGTGGTCGGAGAGGAGCACGATCCGGTAGTCGCGCGGGGTGTGGTCGGCGATCTCGGCGATCAGCGCCAGGGACCGGTCGAGGCGTTCGAGGACCTTCTCGGCGTCGCGGCTGTGCGGCCCGGAGTGGTGGGCGACCTCGTCGTAGGCGACGAGGTCGGCGTAGACGGCGGTCCGCCCGGCGAACATGTCGCCGAGGACGGCGGCGACGACCACGTCGCGCTCCACGACGGTGGCGAAGGCCCGGATGAAGGGGTAGAGGCCGCCGCGCTTGACTCGCGGGGACGTCCCGCGGGCGCGGGCGCGGGTCGACTGGACGATCTCCCGGACGACCTCCGCGACGAACGAGAGGGCGGTGCGCACGGCGTTGGCCGGGTCGGAGAAGTACGCGAAGTAGCCGGCCCGCGAGCGGCGGCCCTTGCCGCGCCGGGCGGCCATGGACAGGACCAGGGCGAGCTGGCCGGCCCCGCCGCCGAAGAGGTTGCCGCGGCTCGCGCCGTCGACGGCGAGCAGGCCGCCGTCGCGGGTGCGGGCGATGGCGCGGCGCTGCATCTCCAGGGCGCTGGCGGGGCGGCTGGAGACCATGACGGTGCCGGTCTCCTTCTCGTACCAGCGGAACGCGGGCACGTCGTGGTTGGTGCCGTGCAGGATGGCCAGCTGGCTGGCGCCGGTCTGGCTGGACCAGTCGGTGCGCCAGGGCGTGAGGCGGTGGCCAAAGGAGTCGGCGAGCCAGCCGGCGACGGTCGGCATGAGGCCGTCGGCCGCGGCCCTGGTCAGGACGTCGTGGCCGACGCCGTCGAGCTGGAGGAAGACGGTGCCGGGCGGCCCGTCGCGGCCGGGTTCGGCCCCGGCCCGGGAGGCGCCGCGCCTGCGGCGGCGGTAGGCGAGGCGGGAGAGCCGGCGGCGGTAGGCGTCGTCGTCGCGTACGGCGAGGGCCGTGGAGGTGGCGGAGGCGACGGCGGACATGACGGCCGCGACGACGACCGCGGTCTCCGGGTTGGCGGCGCCGCGGTCGTCCGGGATCAGGCTGAGCGCTATCAGCAGCAGCGAGCCGTTGAGGAAGAACACCAGCGCGCCGAGGACCAGTGCGGGCACGACGAGCAGTGCCCGCACCAGGACGGGCCACACCAGGGCGGAGAGCAGGCCGAACGCGCCCGCGCCCCAGGCCGCGGTGAAGGCGGTCCTGGTGATCGAGTCGCCGTCGTGGGACTGGAGCCGGAAGTCGGGCAGGATCCCGGCGAGCACGAGCATGGTGAGCGTGGACACGGCCCAGACCGCGATCACCCGCAGCACCGCCCCGCCCGCCGTACGCCACCATCGCCCCTCAGCCACGCCGGTCCCCTTCACGCCCTCTCGGTCCGGGCCCGGACGTCCGGGCCCCAGCCCAGCCTTTCACAGCGGCGCACCCCGTCCGGCGGTGTCGCCGGACGGGCGGTGGTGCGCTCGGGAAGGGTGGTGGTGCGCCCGGGACGGATGGTGGTGCGCCCGGTGCGGATGGTGGTGCGCTCGGGAAGGGTGGTGCGCCCGGCGGCCGTCGCGGAGCGCGGCGGGCCGGGAGAGCCGGCAGGCGCTCCACGGCTGTCCCTTAGGCTCGTACCCGGGAGCGCCCCGGTGCCGCATGGGGTGCGCCGCCCCGGGGCAGGGGGCCTTCCGGGACCTGGTGAGGAGGCGGACGTGCCGGTGGACGTCACGTGGTGGGGTCATGCCACCTGCACGATCGAGGACTCGGGGGTCCGGGTGCTGACCGATCCCCTGTTCGTACGGCGCTTCGCGCATCTGCGCCGCCGCCGGGGCGCGGTGCCGCCGCCGCAGGCCGCGGTCGCCGAGGCGGTGCTCGTCTCCCATCTGCACTCCGACCATCTGCATCTGCCGTCGCTGGCCAGGCTGGCGCCCGGCACCCGGCTGATCGTGCCGTACGGGGCGTCGGCGGCCGTGCCGGGGCTGCGGGCGCTGCGGCGGGCCCGGCGGCTGCGCGTGACCGAGGTGCGGGCGGGCGACGAGGTCCGGGTGGGGGCGGTGCGGGTGCGCGCGGTTCCGGCGCTGCACGACGGCCGGCGGCTGCCGGTCGGGCCGCAGCGGGCGCCCGCGCTCGGCTATGTGGTCGAGGGCGAGGCGCGGACGTACTTCGCCGGGGACACCGGGCTCTTCGACGGGATGGCGGAGGCGGTGGGCCCGGTGGACGTGGCGCTGCTGCCGGTGGGCGGCTGGGGTCCGTACCTCGGGCACGGCCACCTGGACCCGGCCCGCGCGGCGGAGGCGCTGGCCCGGCTGGCGCCGCGCTCGGCGGTGCCGGTGCACTACGGCACCTACTGGCCGATCGGGCTGGACGGGGTGCGGCCCCACGAGTTCCACGCGCCGGGCGACGAGTTCGTCCGGCAGGCGGCGAAGCGCGCTCCGGAAGTGGCGGTGCACGTGCCGGCGCACGGCGAGCGGGTCCGGCCGGAGGCCGGGCGGTGATCGAGGAGATCCAGTCGGTGGTGCGGGAGCTGCCCACCGAGTCGGCCCGGCAGGCCGTCGGCTATCCGACGCTGTTCACGCTGGTGGCGCTGGGCTCGCTGGTCCCGGTGGTGCCGACGGGGGCGCTGGTCAGTTCGGCGGCGGTGGTCGCCTTCCATCAGACCTCGCCCCTCGCGCTGCTGGTGGTGTTCGCGGTGGCGTCCACGGCGGCGTTCCTCGGCGATGTCTGCCTGTACTGGCTGGGGCAGCGCGGGGTGCGGTCGAAGAACGGGTCGAAGTGGCTGGCGGCGATCACCCGCCGGGCCGCGCCGGAGCGGCTGGAGCAGGCGCGGGCCAAGCTGGACGAGCACGGCGGGATGGTCCTGGTGCTCTCCCGGCTGGTGCCGGCCGGGCGGATTCCGGTGATGCTGGCGTGCCTGCTGGGGCGGATGCCGCTGCGGCGGTTCGCCCGGGGGGATGTGCCGGCCTGCCTGGCGTGGGCGGCGACCTACCAGCTGATCGGGATACTCGGCGGTTCGCTCTTCCCGGAGCCGTGGCAGGGCGTCGTGGCGGCGGTCGGGCTGACGCTGCTGATCAGCGGTGCTCCGGCGCTGTGGCGCAGGCTGCGGTCGCGGTGGGGCGACGAGTCGGGCGCTACGGGCTGAGCGTCCGGGAGCACTCTTCGCTCGACCTCTTCGCTCGACCTGTTCGCTCGCACTCTTCGCTCGCCCTGTTCCGTCATCGGCGGGCTCCTGCGGGGCGGGTTCACCGCAGTTCGCCGAGCGCCGCCGCGAACCTGCTCAGCGCCCGTGCCACGTGCGGCGATTCCAGGGGCTCCGGGGCGGTGAGGGACGCTGACCGCTCCTGCGGCGTGGCGCCCAGCAGCGGTCCGGTGCCCAGCCGTACGCGCAGCGCGCCCAGTTCGTCGCCGAAGCGGTGCCCGCCCGGTGTCGGGGCGCGGAGCCGGTCGGTGAGGTACTCCTCCAGTTCCATGGAGTCGGTGACGCCCAGGGCGGCCAGCCGGGGGCGGAGCGGGCCGAGGTCGGCGTAGAGGTGCCGGCCCGCCTGGGGCGGCCGGGCGAGCGCGCCGCAGGCCAGGACCGCGCGGTGGGCAGCCGCTGCGACGGCGCTGTGCAGCCCGGCGGCCCGGCGGATCCGGTCGCGGACGGCGTCCGGCTCCCGCAGCGCGTGCGCGGCGGCCTGGGCGAGCGGGCCGGCGACGAGGGCGCCCAGCGCGGTGAGGATGTCCAGGGTGCGGGCGTGGCGGGCCGCCGACCGTACGGTGTCCGGGAAGCGGGCGACGGCGACCGGCCAGGCGGCGGGGGTCAGGGCGCCGGAGAGGTCGCTGATCACGGTGACGTCGTCGGGGCACATCTCGGCCGGGCTGAGCAGCACGGTGTCGCGGGGGCGGTGGACGGTGTCGCGCCAGGTCTCGTCGCTGACGACGTGCATCCCCTCGCCGATCGCGGCCTCGCACGCCTCGCGGACGAGTTCGGGCGGGGCGACGGTGGCGGTGGGGTCGTCGGCCACGGAGAGCAGCAGCAGCCGGGGCCGGCCGCCCTCGGCGCGCACCCGGCGCACGGTCTCCAGGAGCGCGTAGGGGTCGGGGACGCCGCCGCACTCGGCCGGGGTCGGTACGTGGTAGGCGGGCCGTCCGAGCAGCCGGGCCTGCGGCATCCAGGCGGCCGGGCAGGGGCGGGGCATGAGGACGTCGCCGCCGTGCGAGCCGATCAGGGCGAAGAGGAGCGGCTGCGCTCCGGGGGCGGCGGCGATGTGCTCCGGCCCGCCGTGCAGCCCGCGCCGGTCCCAGTAGGCGCGGGCTGCCTCGCGCAGCGCGCTGCCGCCGCCGGGCGGCTCGGGGCGGGTGCGCCCGGCCGCGCCGGAGAGGACGGCGGCCAGTTCCGGGAGCACGGGCAGGCCGGGGTCGGGGGCGGGCGGCCCGTAGCGTACGGGGCCGTGGTCCTCGCGCATGACGGTCCTCCTCAGCGGCTCGCCAGGCGACGGGACCCGGCCCCGGGGCGGCACCCGGCCGGGCCGAGCGGCCCGACCACCCCCGCGCGGCCCTGCGCCGCCTCGTGCGGCCCCACCGCCTTTATACGGAGGTTCGAGCCGGGCCGCCCGCCCAATGGCGCAGCCGGGCGCACGCGCGGCCGGCCCGGCCGGACGGTCCGCGCCGACGGGTGGCGAGGCTCTCAGCGCGCCTCCTGGTTCAGCGCGGCCGGGACGGGTATTCGCTGAGCCATGTCGTCACCGAACACCTCGCCGGCCGCCCCCGCCTCAGCGCGGCTGCGGAGCTGGCTGCAAGCACGGGACCTGGCCGTCTTCCAGAACGTCGCGGGCCGGCACTGGCCCGGAGCCGACCCGCTGCTGCCGAAGCTGAGCCGGAGCGCCAACCACGGGCTGCTCTGGTTCGGGGCGGCGGCGGGCATGGCGGCGCTCGGCAGCAGTGCGCGGTCGCGCCGTGCGGCGCTGCGCGGCGTCGCGTCCCTGGCCGTGGCCTCCGCGGCGATCAACACGGTCGGCAAGGGCGCGGTGCGCAGGGAGCGGCCGATCCTCGATCTGGTGCCGATGGTGCGGCAGCTGAAGCGGCAGCCGGTGACCACGTCCTTCCCCTCCGGTCACGCGGCCTCCGCGGCGGCCTTCGCCACCGGGGTGGCCCTGGAGTCCAAGGGCTGGGGCGCGGTCGTCGCCCCGGTCGCGGTGGCGGTCGCCGCCTCCCGCGTCTACACCGGGGTCCACTATCCGAGCGATGTGCTGGCCGGTGCGGCGCTCGGCGTCGGGGCCGCGTTCGCCCTGCGCGGGCTGGTGCCGACGCGGGGGCAGCTGCCCGCGCCGGGCCGCCCGCCCGGCGAGGCTCCGGCGCTGCCCGCGGGCCAGGATCTCGTGGTGGTGGTGAACCAGGAGTCGGGCACCGCGCTCGCCACCGCGTCGCTGGTGCGGGACGTGCTGCCGCGCGCGGAGGTGGTGGAGTGCGCGCCGGGCGAGCTGTCCACGGCTCTGGAGCGGGCGGCGGGCCGGGGCCGGGCGCTGGGTGTGTGCGGCGGTGACGGCACGGTCAACCTCGCGGCGTCCGTCGCGGCGACCCACGGGATGCCGCTGGCGGTCTTCCCGGGCGGCACGCTGAACCACTTCGCCTACGACGTGGGCATCGAGACGGTCCACGACACGGCGGCGGCGCTGACCGCGGGCGCCGCCATACAGGTGGACCTCGGGCGGTTCCGTCCGGGCCCGAACGGTCCGGACGGGGCGGACGGCTACTTCCTCAACGCCTTCTCGCTGGGCGTCTATCCGGAGCTGGTGCGCACCCGGGAGCACTGGTCGCCCCGGATCGGCGGCTGGCCCGCCGGGGTGCTCGCCGCGTTGCACGTGCTGCGCGGCCAACGGCCGCTGGAGGCGGAACTCCAGGGCCGCAGGCGGCCGTTGTGGCTGCTCTTCGTCGGCAACGGCCTCTTCCAGCGGGTGGGTCCGGCGCCGGGCCGCCGCCACAACCTGGCGGACGGGCTGCTGGACGTCCGGGTGGTGCACGGCGGGCGGACGCCGGGTCTGCGGCTGCTCGCGGCGGCGGTCGCGGGTCCTCTGACCCGCTCCCCCGCGCACGCGGCGGTGCGGCGGCGCAGGGTGCGGATCTCCGGGCTGAGGCCCGGCACGACGTACGCGTACGACGGCGAAGTGGCCCATTCCGGGACGGAGTTGCTGATCGACAAGCTGCCGGAGGCGCTCACCGTCTACTGCCCGATGCCTCTCTGACGTCCGCATCGCAAGACGCGTATCTCATCATCCGACATGGCGGCGTACGGTGTGCGTACCGCCGCACCGGCGGCGCGAGCGACGTCGAGAGAGGATGCCCGCCATGGCGGAGGAGAGCGCCGTCTACACCCACGGCCACCACGAGTCGGTACTGCGCTCGCACCGCCGGCGGACCGCCGCCAACTCGGCCGCCTACCTGCTCGGCGAACTCCGGCCCGGAGCACGGGTGCTGGACGTCGGCTGCGGCCCCGGGACCATCACCGCGGACCTGGCGGCGCTGGTCGCGCCGGGCCGGGTGACGGCCGTGGACGCCGCCGCCGGGATCCTGGAGCAGGCACGCGCGGTGTCCGCCGGACGCGGCCTGGACAACGTCCGCTTCGCCGTCGCCGACGTCCACGCGCTGGACTTCCCCGACGACTCCTTCGACGTGGTCCACGCACACCAGGTGCTCCAGCACGTCGGCGACCCGGTCCGGGCGCTCCGCGAGATGCGGCGCGTCTGCCGGCCCGGCGGGATCGTCGCGGCGCGCGACAGCGACTACGCGGCCATGGCCTGGTATCCGGAGTCGGCCGGGCTGACCGCGTGGCAGGAGGTGTACGGCCGGGTGGCCCGCGGCAACGGCGGTGAGCCGGACGCGGGGCGCAGGCTGCTCTCCTGGGCGCGCCGCGCCGGGTTCACCGACGTCACCCCGACCGCGGCGGCCTGGTGCTTCGCCACTCCGCAGGACCGGGCGTGGTGGAGCGGGCTGTGGGCCGACCGCACGACCGGCTCCGTCTACGCCCGGCACGCGGTCGCCGGCGGCCACGCGAGCGCCGGGCGACTGGCGGAGATCGCCGCCGCGTGGCGGGCCTGGGGCGAGGAGGACGACGGCTGGTTCCTGGTCCCGCACGGCGAGGTGCTGTGCCGGGCCTGAGGGGCCGCCCTCCCGCACGACGGAATCGATCACGTGCGCGGCGAGCGCCAACTACCCTGGTGGGCATGGAGATCCTGGGAACCACGCTGCGTATCTGCGTCGACGACCTGGAGGCCTCGGTGGCCTTCTACGAGGGGCTGACGGGCACGCCTGCCCAGCGCTACGAGCGCGGCGGTGTCTCCGTCGCCGCGATCGGCTGCTTCCTGCTGATGAGCGGGCCCGCCTCGGAGCTGGAGGTGCTGCGCAAGGTGAGCGCCACCATCGCCGTCAAGGACGTGAACGAGGCGAACGAGGCCCTGACCCGGGCCGGGGCCCGGATCGTCGCGGGGCCGGTGCCGACCCCGGCGGGCCGCAACCTGATCGCGCTGCACCCGGACGGCTCGGTCTTCGAGTACGTCGACCGCAACATCGCCGCCTGACCGGCCGTCCGGGCGGGCCCCGCCTCAGCCGGACGGCCTCATGCGGAAGTCGTAGGCGTGCGGCAGCGGTTCGTCGCTGACGGCGGCCCACAGCTCGTCCAGGATTTCGGCGCCCTCGTGGAGGTCGGCGACCTCGAACCCGGCGTCGAAGACCTCGCGGGCCGCCGCCGTGTCCCCCTCGGCGACCAGGCAGCGCACCAGCAGCAGCCGGAAGCGCCCGAGAGCGCCGAGCCGTTCGGGCAGGGCGACCAGCAGAGCGCGGGCGGTCCGGTGGCTTCCCGCGTCCAGGTGCGCCTCGATCGTCTCGCGGGCCAGCGCCGCGTGCGCCGCCGCCGTCTCCTCCGCCCCGCCGGGGCCCGTCGCGGAGTCGCGGGCTTCGAGGTCGGCGTAGGCCTCGGCGTACAGTTCGGCGGCCCGCTCGGGCCGGCCGCTCTCCCGGGCGGCGACGGCGAGGCAGCGCAGCAGGGGCCAGCGGGGCGCGGGCCGGGCGGCCAGGCCCCGTTCCCAGCTGCGGACGGCCTGCGCGCGGTCGTCGGCGTGCCACTGCGCGATGCCCAGGTGGTACTCGGTGTGCGCGTCGGCGACCGCGGTCTCCAGCATGTCCCGCCAGGCCGGGGAGACCAGGGTGGGGCCGGGCGGTCCGGCCGGCGCCGGGGGCAGAGCGCCCTGCTCCAGCAACTCGCGCCACGGGGCCTGCTGTTCGCCGAGGGTGTCCGCGGGGAAGGGCGTTCCGGGCAGCAGGTGTCCGCCGCGCCGGACCTCCAGCGCGCCCCAGCCGGAACCGGTGGCCAGCCTCTCGCCCGGTTCGGTGTCGGCGCACGGGAGCCAGGCGGCGTACGCCTCCTCGGCCGTGGCGCGGGGCAGGGCACGGGCCAGCAGGCCGTCGGCCTCGGCCACGGCGGCGGCCCAGTCGTCGCCGTGCACGACGGCGGGATCGGCGTGCAGCGGACCGTAGGACTCCAGCCAGCTGAAGGCGGCTCCGGGTTCGAGGGGCACGTGTTCCAGCTGGGTGCGGGCGAGTCCGGCCTGGATCTCCGCGTATCCGCCGCCGTCCGGTCCGTTCAGCCACTCCTGCCAGCGCCGCCCGCCCGGACCGTGGCCCCAGCGGAACAGCTTGCGTCCGCGCAGCAGATCGGTGGAGGTCTGCACGAGTCCGCGTCCGTCCTCGTCGAGCGCGGCGATCCAGCGCCGCCCGCCGTCGGACAGTTCGTAGAAGTAGTCGGCCGGGTGCTCGCCGCGCAGCGGGTAGGTGGCGTCCGCGCCGTCGCCGGGGCGCGGCACCGGCACCGGCACCCGGGTGAGGCCGCGTTCGTAGCCGAAGTGCCAGGCGGTGTCGGCGGGGACGAGGACGCGGGTGCCCGGGGTCTCGGGGACGGCGGTGTTGGACCACCAGTAGACGGGCACGGGATGGTCGTGCGGATTGCGCACCCGTACGCCGACGTGCAGGAACTCGCTGTCGTCGGGGAGCCAGAGGTCCACCTGGAAGGGCAGGTCGCGCAGCCGCTCCCACTCCCAGAGCCGGAGCATCGTCCCGCCGTCGGGGGCCGGTACGACGGCCGCGTGCAGCGGGGCGCAGGACAGGGTGGTGTGGCCGGTCGCCCCGATGTTCCACTCGATGCCGCCGGAGAACCAGGCGCCGTTCAGGGCGAAGGCGGCCGGCTGGAGGACCGGGTTGCGGTGGAGCAGTTCGCGGCCGGTGGGTTTGTGGCGCAGCGCGTGGACGCGTCCGCCGAGGCCGGGCAGCACGGTGACGCGCAGCAGGTCGTTCTCGATGACCACCGCGTCGAGGGCGGTGGGGGTGCGCTCGCGCCCGTATCCGTCCAGCAGCCGGACCGGCAGGACCGTGCGCGGCGGCCGGTGGCCGAGCTGCCGGGCCATGTCGCGGGGCAGGTCGGACCGCTGGGCGTCCACCGCGACGGGCGGCGGGCCGGGGGCCCGCAGCGGCGGCAGCGGGTTCTCCGGTCCGGGCGGCGCGGCGGGCAGGTTCAGTACGGCACGTCGTACGGTCGTGGCCAAGGCAACCTCGTTCCCTCGCGCGGGCCGCCGCGGTTCCGGGCGGTCTCGGTGACCATGGAACACGTGGCCCGCCGCCCGGACCAGAGGCGCGGCGGGCGGACTTCGGCGGTGGGAGCGCGGGAGCGCGAGGGGGCGGTCGGAGAGCGGCGCGGGTCCGCCCGCCTCACCCGGTCGCCGGGTCCGGCGCCGTGATCGCCCAGCGTTCGTGGTCGCGCCAGGCGCCGTCGATGAAGAGGAAGTCGGGCGAGAACCCTTCGAGGCGGAATCCGGCGCGTTCGACCAGGGCGACGGAGGCCGCGTTGGCGGGCTGGATGTTGGCCTCCAGCCGGTGCAGGCCGAGCGGTCCGAAGGCGAGGCCGAGGACGAGCCGGAGGGCTTCGCTCATCAGCCCGCGCCCGGCCGCGTGGCGGAAGGCCCCGTAGCCGAGTGCGCCGGAGCGGAAGCCGCCGAGGACGATGTTGTTGATGTTGATGAATCCGGCGATGGCCCCGCCGGCGTCCCGCTCGCAGACGAGGAAGCCCTCCCGGGCCGGATCGCGGGCGAGGGTCCGGGCGTAGGCGGCGTAGGCGGCGGGGTGCTCCGGCGGGAACAGCCACGGACGGTGGTGGGCGCGGCTCTCGCGGGCCCGGGCGGTGAATTCCGCCGCGTCGGCGGCCGTGAAGCGGCGCAGCGTCGTCCTCGGCCCTTCGGCCATGTGCGTCGGGGGCGGCCGGTGATCGTTCGCTTCGGGCATCGGCCCAGCGTACGACGGGTGCGGGGGCCGGGGGTGTCACCTGCCCCGGCGGCGGAACAGGTAGCCGCCGCAGATCAGTCCGACGATGAAGACGCCCAGCAGGGCGGCCCAGAGGGGCATGGTCACCTGGGGGATCAGCACCCGGATGGTGACCTGCTGGGTGTTCACGCAGATGAACACGACCACCAGCACGACCAGCACGGCGACCGCGACGCGGCCCGGGGTGATCATGCCCTTTCCGCGGTCGGTGTCGCTCGACACGTTCTTGGGGCTCATGGCCGGCCCTTCCGTTCGCTCCTCGTGTCCGGCGCGCCGGAGTGCCGCGCGACCGCCCCCGGGTCCCAGCATGGCTGCCCCGCCGGGTCCCGGGGGCGGTGGTGTGGACCGTTCGGGTGAATCACGGGCCGGGGCGGCGGCGGTCAGCTCGCGGGGACGACCGGGAGCCGGAGCACGCCCGCGTCCTCGGGGGCGAGGGCGACGGTGACGGGCCTGATGCCCCGGTTGCCGAAGTACGCGGTGTCGCCGGCGGCGATCACGAAGGCGAGCCGGTGCCCCTTCTCGTACCGGTGGACGATGCCGGGCAGCTCGACGGTGAAGGGCCGGGTCACGTCCGGCACCCGTACGGGGGCGACCAGCCGGTTCACCAGCGTCCTGCCGCCGTCCGGGGCGACGTCGTACACCTTGGCGAACAGGACGAGCCGGTCGGCGGCGTCTCCGCTGTCCTGGACCTTCGCGGTCTTCGGCGAGCGCACTTCCAGGGTCGCCCGCGGCGCGCCGACGACGTCGAGGGGCGCGGTCAGCGGGGCGCTGGTCCAGTCGAGGTGGGCGCCCTCGGTGTCGTACGGCTCGGGGTCGGGCAGCAGCGGGATCAGACCGGCGAGCGAGTTCTCCGAATGGCTGCTCGGCAGCGGCAGGTTGGTGTAGTGGCGGGTGCCGGGCACCACCTCGGAGCGGCTGCCGACCAGCTTGCCGTCGCCGGAGAGGTACAGGGTCCGCGAGAGGCCGGGCAGGGTGGCCGCGGTGCCGTAGCCGCTCTCCCAGTCGCGGTAGTAGGCGAACGCGGGGCCGGTGTCGGCGGCTCGGTTCCCCCGGAGGTACCGGTCGAACCAGGCCAGCGCCCGCCGCCCCACATAACTGGTCTCCAGGTTGCCCTGTTCCAGGTCGAGTTCGCCGGGGACCATGCCGCCGCTGTGCCCCCAGGACTGCCAGATCATCTTGGCGGTCGTGCCCTGGGCGGTGAGGGTGCGGTAGGTCGCGGTGGCCTCGTTGAGGTTGAAGAGGGTGTCCGCCTGGCCCTGGACGATCAGGGTGGGGGCGCGGACCCGGTCGAGGTGGGAGACGGGCGAGACGCCGCGCGTGTAGGCGAGCATCGCACCGGTCCGGTCGGCCGGGTAGCGGCCGGAGTTGAGCAGCCGGATGGTCTCGCAGGCGCGGGCGGTGAAGTGCAGGCAGTCGAGACGGTTGAAGCGGGAGGGGTCCAGGCTCGGGTTGAGGAGCGGCTGCCCCTCGCCGATCAGGTAGAAGCCGTTGGTCCACTGCCACTTGAAGACGCCGAGGGTGTCGGAGGTGACGCCGGTGCGCGCGCCGGTGTTGTTGGGTGCGAGGGCGTAGGATAGGTCGTTCCAGGTGATCAGCGGCACGAGCGCGTCGACGCGGTGGTCGACGGCCGCCGTGGCGAACTGGATGGCTCCTCCGTAGGAGCCGCCGAACATGCCGGCGCGCGGGTCGCCGGCCCCGTCGAGGGTGACGTAGTCGGCGCGGGTCCCGTCGTCGGCGGCCCGGACGCCGCCGAGGAAGTCGAGGAGCCGGCTCGCGGCCTCGCCGTCGACGGCCGGGTCGTCGAGCGAGATCAGGCAGCCCGACTCGCCGAAGCCGAGGCCGGAGTAGACGAGTGCTACGTAGCCGCGGGCGGCGAACGCCTTGCCGATGGTGTCGGTGGAGCCGTCGGACTTGCTGCCGCCGAAGCCGTTGGTGGCCAGGACGGCGGGCGCGGGGTTCGCGGCGTCGGCCCCGGCGGGGCGGTAGAGGTCCGCGTCGACCGTGCA
This sequence comes from Streptomyces sp. ADI96-02, assembly GCF_003846185.1. Classification (GTDB taxonomy): domain Bacteria; phylum Actinomycetota; class Actinomycetes; order Streptomycetales; family Streptomycetaceae; genus Streptomyces. The sequence goes on along the minus strand of NZ_ML123034.1, from coordinate 5,962,871 downwards.
GTCGCCGTCGCCCGCCCGGACGGTGAACGTCAGCGGGGCGACGGTGTACGGGGCGGCCCCGGCCCCGGCCGGGCCGGAGAGGGCGAGCGGAGCCAGCAGGGCGAGAAGGGCGGCCCCCGCGAACGCCGCGAGCGGGTTGCGCGAGCCGGATACAGCAGCTGTCACGAAGACCTCCACACCGAGGACACCTTACCGGCCGGCGAGCAAGGGGCCGCGCTCATGCTGTGACACGTGTCACGGCCGTGTCAAAGCCGAGGCGGCGGTTCTTGACGGCGGGTCACCCGCCGACACGGGGGCCGGGGCCCTCAGCGGAGCGCGGGCTCCTCGACGGTCAGCGTGCACCGGCCGCCGTCCGCCGGGGCGTCGAGCACGGCGGGCACGCCCAGCGGAATCGTGAGCGGGCCCGGACCGTGGCCGAAGCCCAGCTCCTCGACCACCGGTATGCCCAGCGGGCCGAACCGGTCGGCCAGCACCGCGCGGACCCTCGCGTACGGTCCGCAGTCCTGCCAGGAGCCGCACACCACGCCGGCCGGCCCGTCCAGGGCGCCGGAGCGGAGCAGGCGGGTCAGTGCGCCGTCGATCCGGTAGGGGGCCTCCCCGACGTCCTCGATCACCAGCAGTCCGCCCCGGGCGTGGGTGCGGGCGTGCGGGGTGCCGGCGTCGGCGGCGAGCAGGCTGAGGCAGCCGCCGAACAGGATGCCCCGGGCCCGTCCGGGGACCAGGGCGGCGGCGGAGTCCGACGCGAGCGTGCGGACCGTCTCCGGTGCGAAGAGCGTGGCGCGCAGGTGCTCGCGGGTCGCCGGGTCCGCCAGGAAGCTCTCGGTGGCCGGCATCGGGCCGTGCAGCGTGGCGTATCCGGCCCGCAGCGCGAACGCCTCGTGGAGGACGGTGGCGTCGCTGTAGCCGACGAACGCCTTGGGCCCGGCGGCCCGGATCGCCGACCAGTCCAGCAGGTCGACCACGCGGTGTGCGCCGTATCCGCCGCGGGCGCAGATCACGGCGTCGACCGAGGGGTCGCACCACGCCGCCTGGAGGTCCGCCGCGCGGTCGGCGTCGGCTCCGGCGAGGTGGTCCAGCTCCGGGTGGGTGTCGCGGGCGTGCGGGGCCACGACCGGATCGAGGCCCCACGCGCGCAGGACCGCGACGCCCGCCGCCAGCCGCCCGGCCGGGACGGGACCGCTGGGCGCGACGACGGCGACCCGCGCTCCCGGCCGCAGCCGGGGCGGGCGGACCGGCCGGCCGCCGGCCCGGCCGCGGTCCCGGTGCGTCACTTCACCAGCTCCAGCGGCGGCACGTCGGAACGGTCGAAACCGAACGTCTGCGCGTAGAGGGAGAGTTCGGCCTCCAGTGCGCGGACCAGGGTCTCCGTGCGCCGGAACCCGTGGCTCTCCCCCTCGAAGGCGAGGTAGGCGTGCGCGACGCCCCGGCCCGCGACGGCGGCGAGGAACCGCTCGCACTGGACCGGCGGGCAGATCACGTCGTCCAGCCCCTGGAGCAGCAGGAACGGCGTGGTGAGCCGGTCGGTGCGGTTCATCGGCGAGCGCTCGCGGTAGCGCTCGGGCACCTCGCTGAACGGTCCCACGAGCGAGTCGAGGTACCGCGACTCGAAGTCGTGGGTCTCGCCCGTCGCCCACCCCTCCAGGTCCAGGACCGGATAGCTGATGGTGCCGCAGGCGTAGAGGCCGGTGCCGGTGAGCGAGGCGGCGGCGGTCCAGCCGCCCGCGCTGCCGCCGCGCACCGCCAGCCGCCGCGGGTCGGCCGCCCCCTCGGCGACCAGGGCGCGGGCGACCGCCGCGCAGTCCGAGACGTCGACGACGCCCCACTGCCCGCGCAGCCGCTCGCGGTAGCGGCGGCCGTAGCCGGTGGACCCGCCGTAGTTGACCTCGGCGACACCGACGCCGCGCGAGGTGAAGTAGGCGATCTCCAGGTCCAGGGCGAGGGGCGCGTGCCCGGTGGGTCCGCCGTGCGCCCACACGACGTACGGAGGGAGTTCGCCGGCGGGCCCGGTGCGGTCGGGGCTGTGCGGCGGGTGGATGTGGGCGTGGATCTCCTCGCCGCCGGGCCCCGTGAAGGTGCGTTCCCGCGACGCCGGGTAGTACGCCGGATCGACCGCGTCCCGGTGGGCCGACCCGATGACGCGGGTGTGCCCCGTCGCGCTGTCCAGCTCGACGACCTCGTAGCCGCTGTGCGGGCTCGCGGCGACGCCGACGACGCGCGTGCCGTGCACGGCCAGGGTGTCGGCCCAGGCCGTCCACGGCCCCGGCACGTCGGCCAGCTCTCCCGTCTCCGGGTCGAGGATGCCGAGCCGGTTGCTGCCGCGGCCGTGCAGGACGGCGATCAGTCCGCCGTCCAGCGGGTGGAACCAGCGCAGCCCGATCTTCCACAGCGGCCCGCCGAACTCCTCGCCCCGGGACGGGCAGAGCCGGCTGCTGGGTACGGCCGCTCCGGCCACCGCGTCGGGGCGGATGCGCTGGAGCTCCCACCAGTCGGCGAGGTCGGAGACGAACAGCAGGCTGCCGTCACGGTCCCACTCGACCTGGCAGACCGACTCGTCGACGTCCCCGACGAGCGGCCGTACGCCGGTGAGACCGCCCTCCTCGGTGATCTCGGCCAGCATCACCACCGTGCCGTCCCACGGCATCCGCGGGTGGTCCCAGGCGATCCAGGCGGCCCGCCGCCCGTCGTGCGAGACGCGGGGGCCGGTGACGAAGCGGTGCCGGTCGTCGGAGAGCTCCCGGACGGCCGCGCGGTCCCCGGCCGCCGAACCGTCCAGCGGGACGGCGGCTATGACGCGGCGCACGTCGGTGGGGGCCGGGCCGGTGGACTCCTCCAGCACGCACCAGACCTCGCCCCGCGCGCCCCGGTCCAGGTGGACCTGCGGGTCCACCCAGCGCAGCCGGCCGCCGGACGCGGGCGTGAGCGGCCGGGGCGGCTCCTCGGGGGAGTCCGGGGCGTAGGCGTACAGCCGCTGGTCGTCGAAGTGCACGAAGACGACCAGCGGGCCGCCGCTCGCGCGCGCCGCGCCGGCCCACGGCTGCCCGCCGTACTCGATCACCCGGCTGCGGGCGTTCCACGGAGCGGGCAGCACGGTTACGGTGCTTCCGTCGGGGCGGCGTCGCACCAGGGCGCGGCGGCCTCCCTCGGCCGGGCGCGGCTCGGTCCACCACACCTCCTCGCCGACGGTGGCGAGATGGTCGGGGCGGCCGTCGTGCGAGGCGGCGAGCGCCGCGTCGATCGGCGACGGCCACGATCCGTACGGGGCTGCGGGCACGGTGTTCACGTTGGAGGTCCCCCCTGGGTCCGGGTCAGGCGGTGCGCAGGTAGTGGTCGAGGACACGGACGCCGAAGTGGAGCGCGTCGACGGGGACGCGCTCGTCGACACCGTGGAAGAGCGCCTGGTAGTCGAAGCCGACGGGCAGCTTGAGCGGCGAGAAGCCGTAGCCGGTGATGCCGAGGCGGGAGAACTGCTTGGCGTCGGTGCCGCCCGACATGCAGTACGGAACGGTGTGCCCGTCCGGGTCGAACCGCTCGACGGCCGCGCGCAGCTTGGCGTACGTCGGCGCGTCGACGGGTGCCTGGAGGGCGACTTCGCGGTGGTGGTACTCCCAGGAGACCTCGGGGCCGGTCAGCCGGTCCAGGGTCTCGCGGAACTCGTCCTCGCCGCCGGGGACCATCCGCCCGTCGACGAAGGCGGTGGCGTGGCCGGGGATCACGTTGACCTTGTATCCGGCGTCCAGCATGGTCGGGTTGCTGCTGTTGCGGATGGTGTTCTCGACGAGTGCGGCGGCCGGTCCGAGCTTGGCCAGGAGCTGGGCCACGTCGAAGCCCGGCTCGTCGAGGTCGGCCGTTATGCCGTGCAGGGCGGCGATCTCCGTGATGGCCGCCCGTACCGTCGGAGTGATCCGGATCGGCCACTCGTACGCGCCGATCCGGGCGACGGCTGCGGCGAGCGCGCTGACCGCGTTGGCCCGGTTGACCTTCGACCCGTGCCCGGCCCGGCCCTCGGCGGTGAGCTTGAGCCAGCCGGTGCCGCGCTCGCCCGCGGCGATCGGGTAGAGGGAGAGGCCGTGGCCGGCGTGGAAGGTGAACGCGCCGGACTCGCTGATGCCCTCGGTGCAGCCCGCGAACAGCTCGGCGTGCCGGTCGGCGAGGAAACCGGAGCCGTCCTCGGCGCTGTCCTCCTCGTCGGCGGTGAAGGCGATGACGATGTCGCGCCGGGGGCGGAAGCCGGTGCGGGCCCAGCCCCGGACGACGGCGAGGATCATCGCGTCCATGTTCTTCATGTCGACGGCGCCGCGCCCCCACACCACGCCGTCGCGCACCTCTCCGGAGAAGGGGTGCACGGTCCAGTCGGCGGCCTCGGCGGGCACCACGTCGAGGTGGCCGTGGACGAGCAGCGCCTCGGCCGACGGGTCGGTGCCGGGGATCCGGGCGACGACGTTGGTCCGGCCGGGGGTGCGCTCCAGCAGGGTGGGCTCCAGGCCGGCGGCGGCCAGCCGTTCGGCGGCGTACTCGGCGGCGGGGCGCTCCCGGCAGTCGCCGCCGCCCCGGTTGGTGGTGTCGATCCGGATGAGTTCGGAGGTGAACGTCACCACTTCGTCGAGTGCCTGCTGGTCCACGGGGCCGAGCAGGCCGGGGGCGTCAGCCATATTGTTCCTCCACGGCGGACGACACGATGGTCGTCACGGCCTTGAACGTGCGGATTCCTTCGTACATCGTCGCGCTGGTGTAGGCGACGCGCCTCTCACCGGAGATCGCCACGCCCGGCACCACGGTCGCCGCGGCGGCCAGGTGCTCGGCGTCGAACTCCAGCTCCACCGTGTGCGTCCCGCCGGTGACGGGCGACCGGCGGACCGCGAGCGCGGTGGCGTCCTTCGCCGCGGCCCTGATGTCGGCGGCGGTGCGGGCCGGGGTGCGGCACACCGCCGCGTACCGGGAGACGTGGTCCTTGACGGCGACCTTGCGGGCGGCGGGAGCGTATCCCTCGGCGTCCACGCAGGTCAGGTCGTCACCGGTGACGAGGACGACGGGTACGCCGTACTCGGCGGCGACATGCGCGTTGAGCAGGCCCTCGCTCGCGCGCACGCCGTTCAGCCAGACCCCGGTGATGGAGTTGGCGAGGTAGGTGTGGGCGAGGACGCCCTTCGCGCCGGCGCCCGTGTGGTAGCCGACGAAGGCCACCGCGTCCACGTCGCCGTGCTGGACGCCCTCGACCATGGAGAGCGACTTGTGACGGCCGGTCAGCATCTGCACCCGGTCGTCGAGCTGCTCCAGCAGCAGGTTGCGCATCGACCAGTGGGCCTCGTTGACCAGGACCTCGTCGGCGCCGCCGTCGTAGAACCCGAGGGCCGCCGCGTTCACGTCGGAGGTGAACATCGGCCGGCAGCGCTCCCACTGCGGGGTGCCCGGCAGCACGTCGGCCGGCCAGGTCACTCCGGTGGCGCCCTCCATGTCGGCGCTGATGAGGATCTTCATGCCGCCACACCGTACGCTCCCCCGCCGGGCCGGGCCAGGGAGGGGCCCGGTGCCAGTGGTCCGGTCCGCCGAAGGTCCCTCTCCCGGCCCCGTCCGGCCCGGGAGGGCGGTACGGGGCCAGGGCCCGGCGTACGGCGTCGTGGCGCGGTGGGGTCAGTCCTCGTGGCCGAGCTGGAGGTCGCGTTCGGTGCGTCCGCCGCCCGCGACCCTGAGGACGGTGGCGACGGGCGGATAGCCGGCGGCGATGACGGTGTACTCGCCGGACGAGAGGTCGACGAAGCGGAACGATCCGTCGGGCCCGGTGGTGAGGGTGTCCACCACGTTGCCGGCGGCGTCCAGGAGGGTGACCCGGGCGTCCTCGACGAGGCGACCGCCGGTGGCCCGGACGACGCCGCGCAGCACCGCGCCGCCGGCGAGTTCGATGTCCTGCCGGGTCTCGCGGGCGGCCTGCACGCTGACCGGCAGGGCGGCGGGGCGGAAGGCGGGGGCACTGGCGGCCAGGGTGTACTCGCCCGCGACGAGTTCCTTGATGACGTAGCCGCCCTCCCGTCCGGAGCGGGTGGAGGCGACGACCTCGCCGCGTACGTCGGTGAGTGTGACGGCCGCGTCGCGGACCGGGAGGCCGTCGGCGCTCAGGACGGCCCCGGCGAGGCGTCCGGCGCCTCCGAGCACCACGTCCAGTTCGACGGGGCGCTCGCCGACGGTGACGCTGACGGCCTGCGGCTGGTGGCCGCCCGCCGCGGCGATCAGCACATAGGAGCCGCCCACCGGGGCGCTGAGCGCGTACCGGCCGTCGTCGCCGCTCGCGCCGCGTCCGACCTGGCGGCCCTGGGCGTCGATGAGCGTGAGCGCCGCGCGCGGGACGGTGGTGCCGTCCGGGTGCTGGACGCTGCCGCGGACCGGCACGCCGGGCAGGCGCATGGCCGTCGGGCCGGGCGGCTGGGCGGCTTCGGCGCGGGCGGCGGGGATGTTCGAGGGCTCGGTGGCCGCTTCGGGGCTGTGGTGGGACACCAGCGGTTTCTCCTTGAGGAAGAAGGCGAGGATCAGGCCGAGGACGAGTACCGGCACGAGGTAGAGGAAGATGCGCGGCATCGCGTCCACGTACGCCCGGACGTAGGCGTCGCGCAGCGCGGGCTCCATGGCGTGGACGACCTGCGGGGTGATGGACGCGGGGTCGGGCAGCGCCACGCCGGTCGGCAGCCGCACCGCCAGGGCGTCGGCGAGCCGTCCCGCGAACAGGGTGCCGAAGACGGCCGCGCCGACGCTGCCGCCGATCTGCCGGAAGTAGTTGTTGGCGCTGGTGGCGGTGCCGAGGTCGGCGGGGCGCACGGAGTTCTGCACGGCCAGCACGAGGACCGACATGACCAGGCCGATGCCGGTGCCGAGGACGGCCTGCCAGAGGCTGTACGTCAGCCGGGAGGTGCCGGCCTCCAGCCCGGAGAGCAGCCACATGCCGACGGCGGAGACCGCCGTGCCGAGGACGGGGTAGATCCGGTAGCGGCCGGTGCGGGTGATGAGCCGGCCGGAGACGATGGAGCCGCCGACGATGCCGAGCATCATGGGCAGCATCAGCAGGCCGGACTCGGTGGCGCTGGCCCCGTCGACCATCTGGAGGTACGTCGGCAGGTAGCTGGCCGCGCCGAAGAGCGCGACGCCGACGACGGCGCCGACCAGGCCGGTGACGTTGAAGACCGAGTCGCGGAACAGCCGCAGCGGGATGATCGGTTCGGCGGCCCGGTGCTCGACGGCGACGAAGAGCGCCGTCGTCACGACGGCTCCCGCGGCGAGGCCGAGGATGGTGGCCGATCCCCAGGCGTACTCGGTACCGCCCCAACTGGTGAGCAGCACCAGGCAGGTGGAGGCGGCGGCCAGCAGCACGGCGCCGGTGACGTCGAGCCGCGGGCGGGCGGCCGGCTTGGGCAGCTTGAGCACGAGAGCGATCACGACGAGCGTGACCAGTCCGAACGGCACGTTGATGTAGAAGCACCAGCGCCAGGAGGCGTGGTCGGTGAAGAAGCCGCCGAGCAGCGGGCCGGCGACCGAGGCGAGGCCGAAGACCGCCCCGATGAGGCCCATGTAGCGCCCCCGCTCCCGGGCCGGGACGATGTCGGCGATGATGGCCTGGACGCCGATCATGAGGCCGCCGCCGCCGATGCCCTGGACGGCGCGGAAGGCGATCAGTTCGTCCATGGTCCTCGACCAGCCGGCCAGCGCCGAGCCGATGACGAAGACGACGATCGCGAACTGGAAGACGCCCTTGCGGCCGAAGAGGTCGCCGAGCTTTCCGTAGAGCGGCAGGCCGATGGTGGAGGCGAGGAGGTAGGCGGTGACCGCCCAGGACATCTTCTCCAGACCGTGCAGCTCGCCGACGATCTTCGGCAGGGCGGTGGCGACGATCATCTGGTCGAGCGCCGCGAGCAGCAGGGTGAGCATGAGGCCGAGGAAGACCATGCGGACCGTGCGGGGGCTGATCTCCTCGACGGGGTGCTGAACCGGTTCAGCGGGCGGGAGCGGCGGCGCGCCCGGTACGGCGGTCGTCGCGACGCCGTCCGGCTCGTCCTTGTCCAGCGTGATCCCACCCACCACGAAACGCTCCCCTCGTCGCACCTGCGCCGCCCCTTTGTCGCATCGCGCGGCAAGGCTGGGCAAACGTCAGTGGGGGCGCGCGGGGAGCGGACAACGGCTTAGGTGCCGGTGGGAGCCGCTACGGCGCACAACCGGCCACTCCGGAGAACCACTCGTTCCGGTGAGGCCGGCCGTCGCGGCGGGGGCCGGGCCGGGCGGGGCCCGGCACAGGGCAAGGGCTACTTCTCGACCTCGGTGGCGAGGTTCTGGAGCAGTTCGTCGTAGATGCGGCCGAGGCCCTTGGGCGCGAAGGCGCGCTCGAAGAAGCCGCCGATGCCGCCCGCGCCGTCCCAGACGGTGGTGACGACGGCCTTGGAGCGGCCCTCGCCGGCCGGGGTGACCGTCCAGGTGGTGACCATGGAGGAGTTGCGGTCCTTCTCGACGAGCTGCCCGTCGGTCGGCTCGGTCACCTCCAGCAGGCAGTCGCGGACCCGCTTGCTGGTCGCCTGGAGCTTCCAGTGGACGAGGGTGCCCTCGCCGTCACCGCCCTCCCGTACCTCGTACTCGCTGAAGTGTCCGGGGAGCACCTTGCCGCGGACGTCCTTGTAGTCGGCCAGCGCGTCGAACACCGCCTCTGCGTCCGCCGCGATGATCCGCTCCGTCGTGGCCTCGACCTGCGCCATGGCTGTTCCTCCAGCACTCGGTTGTTCGGGGGCTGAGGTGAGCCAACCACCTCGGGTACGGCCCATCAAAATCGGGGTCGGATAGCCGGTCCACACGACCAAGGGGACACATGTTCTATTCTGTGGCCAGTGCTACCGAGGAGGCGTCCCTGCGCTGGGACAATCCGGTCGAAAACTGCTCCAGCGCGAGCTGGCCTCGCGCCACTGGCGGGGCGAGCACGTCGCGATGGGCACGAACGTCGACTGCTGCCGGCGCGCGGAAGGACGCTACCGGCTGATGCCCGGCATCATCGGCGCGCTGCGCGACCGGGCGCGATCGCGGCGGCCGGGGCCACGTCGGTGACGCCGCTCGTCCTGCATCTGCGCCCCGGCGCGCGCGAGTGGTACACGGCCTGGCTCGGCCGGCGCCACCCTCACCTGGTCCCCCGGTACGAGCGGATGTACGCCGGGGGCTCGTACCCGCCCACCTGGTACCAGCGGCGGATCACCCGTCAGGTGCACGAGCCGGCGGACGAGTTCGGGATCGGCCCGGCGCACCGGGGCGCGGGCCGCCGGATCGCCCCGGCGGCGGCCGAGCCGGAGCCCGGGCCCTCGGCGACCCAGCTCACCCTCCGGTGCGCCCGTGCGGGGCCGATGGCGTGGCCGTTCGGGTCGACTCCGCGCGGAACGGGCCGCGTACCGGGTGAATTCGGGGAGCATGCGGCCGGGACGGGCCGTCCGCCGCCGCGTTCCCCGACCACGGGAGGCCCCATGACGAAGCCCGCAGGAATCCTTCTCGCCGCCGGCGTCACGGTCGCCGGCCTGCTGACCGCCGCCCCGGCCCCGGCCGCCGCCGGGACGGGCGCGCCGCCCGCCCCCGTGGCGAGGGCCGCCCCGCTCGCCTGGACCGACTGCCCGACGGAGAACCACCCGAAGCTCCAGTGCGCGAAGGTCCGCGCCCCGCTGGACCACGACCGCCCGTCCGGCCGCACGGTCACACTCGCGTTGTCCCGTATCCCGCACACCGCGAAGACGTTCCAGGGGCCTCTGCTGGTGAACCCGGGCGGGCCGGGCGGCAGCGGCCTGTCCATGGCGGGTTTCGTGGCGTCCTCGCTGCCGAAGAAGCTCGCCGCCCAGTACGACGTGATCGGGTTCGACCCGCGCGGCGTCGGGAGGAGCACGCCGGCGCTGAACTGCGTGCCCGGCCACTTCGCCCCGGTGCGCCCGGACTCGGTGCCGGCGTCCTGGCGCCGGGAGCGGCACGACCGCGACCGGGCCGAGGGCTTCGCGCGGGCCTGCGGCGAGAAGTACGGCGACCTGCTTCCGTACATCGACACCGTCAGCGCCGCGAAGGACCTGGACGTGATCCGGCGTGCGCTGGGCGCGCGTCAGGTCAGCTATCTCGGCTACTCGTACGGCACCTACCTCGGCGCGGTCTACGCGAAGCTGTACCCGGAGCGCGTACGGCGCCTGGTGCTCGACTCCGTGGTGGACCCGGACGCCGTCTGGTACGACGCCAACCTCAGCCAGGACCGCGCGTTCGACCGGCGCCACAAGGCGTTCGCGGCGTGGGTGGCCGAGCACGACGCGGCGTACGGACTGGGCACGGATGCGGCGCGGGTGGAGGCCGCCTGGTACCGGATGCGGGCCGACGTCGTCCGCCGGCCGGCGGGCGGGAAGGTGGGCGGCGGCGAGTTGGAGGACACCTTCCTGCCCGGCGGGTACTACAACGGCTACTGGCCCTATCTCGCCGAGGCGTTCGCCGCGTACGCGAAGGACGGTGACGCCGACGCGCTGGTCGAGGCGTACGAGACGTTCGCCGCGCCGAGCCCGGCCGGGGAGAACGGCTACTCGGTCTACACCGCCGTCCAGTGCCGCGATGCCGCCTGGCCCCGGCTCTGGAGCACCTGGCGCAACGACACCCGCCGGATCCACGCCGAGGCGCCGTTCATGGCGTGGAACAACACCTGGTACAACGCGCCGTGCGCGGACTGGCCGGTGGAGCCGCTGACCCCGCTGCCGGTGGCCAACGACCGGCTTCCCGCGACGCTGCTCCTCCAGGCCACCGGCGACGCGGCGACCCCGTACGAGGGCGCGCTGGGCATGCACCGGGCGCTGGCCGGTTCCAGCCTCGTGGTGGAGCGCGGCGGGGCCAACCACGGCGTCTCGCTGAGCGGCAACGCCTGCCTGGACAAGCACCTGACGGCCTATCTGACCGACGGAACGGTCCCGCGCGGCCGGGGCGAGGCGGACGCCGTCTGCCGGGCCCTGCCGGACCCGAAGCCGCTGCCCGCCGAGAAGGCGGCGGCCCAGTCGGTCCGCAACAGCGGGGGCAGCCGCCTGCACAGCCTGCTCGGCTTCCGCCGCTGACGCCCCGGCGGCCCGGGCCGCCGCAGGGGCTCGGTCCGGCCGGCGAGACGGGCGAGCGCGCCCGGCCGCTCAGTCCTCCGGCAGCCGGCGGAGGGCCTCGGCCGCCGCGCCGCCGAGGCGCGGATGCGGCAGGGCCGCCGTCAGGACCTGGCGGGCGCGGCCGTCGCCCAGTTCGCCGAGCCCTTCGACGCAGGCCAGCGCCACGCGCCAGTGCGGATCGCCGGGGACCAGCAGCCGGTGCAGCGTGCCGACCAGGGCGGGCACGGACTCGGGGGCCCGCAGGGCGGTGAGCAGGCGGACCGGGTGCAGGGCGTAGGCCGTGCGCAGGGTGTTGGTGGCGAGCGCGGCGGCGGCGCGGGGCGTGCGGGGGTCGCCCAGCCGGGCCAGGGCGTGGGCGGCGGAGACGCAGCGCTCGGGGTCGCGGTGGTTGAGCAGCAGGACCAGGGGCTCGAAAGCCCGCCGGTCGCCCGCGCAGCCCAGCCGGAAGGCCGCCATCTCCCGTGCCCACAGCGGCCGTTGCGGTTCCACCAGGACCCGGGCCAGCTCCTCGGCGTCCTCGGTGGCGGCGAGCCGGCCGCAGGCGGCCGAGCCGCCCGCCTCGTGCGCCAGCCGGTCCACGAGCGAACACAACTCCTCGTTCATGACGCTCAGCGTATCCCCGGACACGCTGCGTGGGGACTGCCTCGTACCGGGCCGGCCG
>NZ_ML123034.1:5924767-5950819 GCF_003846185.1 Streptomyces sp. ADI96-02 | reverse complement strand
GTGTGGTCCAGCGCACAAAGCCTCAGGGCTGGCGCGCTCGTTACCCGCCGGTTAACCTCATCTGAGCGGGACACACTCCCCGCCGGCTCCGGTGGCCTGGTGACGCAGCCATCCGGAGCGCCTGTCGGTTCGGCCGTTCCACCACGACGCGACTTCGGGACAGAGTCCGTCGCCCTCACGGCCGGGCGCGCTCGCAGCGCCCCGGCCCCGCGCTCCACGACACGCAGCTCCGCACGAGCCGCGCGCCTCGCCGTGCGCGCCGTGCTCCCCCAGTCGTCACTCACCCTGGAGTCCCGTGATGGACATCCCCCTCAGCACCATCGCCGTCGTCGGTCTCGGCACCATGGGCACCGGCATCGCCGAGGTCCTCGTCCTCGCCGGCCGCGAGGTCGTCGGCATCGACGTCAGCGAGGCGGCGGGCCACCAGGCCGCCGCCTCCCTCGCGGCGTCCACCGCCCGGGCCGTCGCACGCGGCCGGATCACCGAGCGGGAGCGCGCCGACGCCCTGGCCCGGTTCCGCGCCTTCCACGACCTCGGGGCCGCCGCCGGGGCGGAGCTGGTCATCGAGGTGGTGCCGGAGACGTACGAGATCAAGCAGCAGGTGTTCCGCGAGCTCGACGCCGTCGTCTCCCCCACCGCCATCCTCGCCACCGGCACGAACGCGCTGTCGGTCACCCGGCTCGCGGCCGAGTCGCGGCATCCCGAACGCGTGCTCGGCCTGCACTTCTTCAACCCGGCGCCCGCGATGAAGCTGGTCGAGGTGGTGTCGTCGGTGCTGACCGCGCCGCTCGCCGTCGAGGCCGTCACCGCGCTGGCCCGGGAGCTGGGCAAGGAGCCGGTCGCGGTCGGCGACCGTCCCGGGTTCGTCGCCGACGGACTGCTCTTCGGCTATCTCAACCAGGCCGCCGCGATGTACGAGGCGCACTACGCCTCCCGCGAGGACATCGACGCGGCGATGAGGCTGGGCTGCGGGCTGCCGATGGGCCCGCTCGCCCTGCTGGACCTGATCGGGATCGACACGGCCCGCACCGTCCTGGAGGCCATGTACACCGCCTCGCACGACCGGCTGCACGCCCCGGCCCCGATTCTCGGGCAGCTCAGCGAGGCGGGGCTGACCGGCCGCAAGGCCGGGCGCGGCTTCTACACCTACGCCGCGCCGGGCGGCCAGGACGTGGTGCCCGACGCGCTCACCCCGGTCGCGGGCGTCGCGGCGGCCGGGACGGGGCGTCCGGTCTCCTCCGTCGGGGTGGCCGGGTCCGGGACGATGGCGTCCGGGATCGCCGAGGTGTTCGCCAAGGCCGGGTTCGCCGTGGTGCTGGCCGCGCGCGGCCAGGAGAAGGCCGACCTGGCGAAGGGCCGGATCGCGAAGTCCCTGGAGCGCTCGGTGTCCAGGGGGCGGCTGACCGCCGGGGCGCGGGACGAGACGCTGGCGCGGATCACCCCGGCCGGTTCGCTGGACGCGTTCGCGGAGGTGGACCTCGCCGTCGAGGCGGTCGCCGAGGACCTGGAGGTGAAGCGGCAGCTGTTCGCCGCTCTGGACAAGGTGTGCCGGCCGGGCGCGGTGCTCGCCACCACCACGTCCTCGCTGCCGGTGATCGCCGTCGCCCGGGCCACCTCGCGGCCCCAGGACGTCGTCGGGATGCACTTCTTCAACCCGGCGCCCGCGATGAAGCTGGTCGAGGTGGTGCGCACCGTCCTGACCTCCGACGACGCTCACGCCACGGTCCGCGCGCTGTGCGCGGCCGTGCGCAAGCATCCGGTGGACTGCGGGGACCGGGCCGGGTTCATCGTGAACGCGCTGCTGTTCCCGTACCTCAACAACGCGGTCAAGATGGTCGAGGAGCACTACGCCTCGCTGGACGACATCGACGCGGCGATGAAGCTGGGCGGCGGCTACCCGATGGGCCCGTTCGAACTGCTGGACGTCGTCGGCCTCGACGTCTCGCTGGCGATCGAGAAGGTGCTGCACCGCGAGTTCCGCGATCCGGGGCTGGCCCCGGCGCCGCTGCTGGAGCATCTGGTCGCCGCCGGGTGCCTCGGCCGCAAGACGGGACGCGGCTTCCGCGAATATGCCCGTCGCTGACCCGGGAGCCGGGTGGGGCGGGCTGCTGGGACCTCCCGGCGGCCCGCCCCCGCAGGCGCGCTCTCCTGCACCGATGCGTTACGTTCATGCCATGTCCCAGCCCGACAGGTCACCCCGTGCCACCGCCGCGTCCGACGCCCCGGAGACCGCGGCGGGAACGCGCGCCGCCGCGCAACGGCTCAAGATGCGCCGCGAACTGGCCGCCGCCGCGATGGAGCTCTTCGCCACGAAGGGGTACGAGGCGACGACGGTCGACGAGATCGCGGGCGCGGCGGGCGTCGCGCGGCGGACCTTCTTCCGGCACTTCCGCTCCAAGGAAGAGGCCATCTTCCCGGACCACGACGACACCCTGGTGCGGGCCGAGGCCGTCCTGAACGCGGCTCCCGCGCACGAGCACCCGCTCGACACCGTCTGCCGGGGCATCAAGGAAGTCATGAAGATGTACGCGGCCAAGCCCGCCGTCTCCGTGGCCCGCTACAAACTGACCCGCGAGGTACCCACCCTCCGCGAGGCCGAGATCGCTTCGGTGGCCCGCTACGAGCGGCTGTTCACCCGCTATCTGCTGGGCCACTTCGACGAGCGCGACCACCACGTGGGCAACGACGACCCGCTGCTGGCGGAGGTGGCCGCGTCCGCCGTGGTCACCGCGCACAACCACGTGCTGCGCCGCTGGCTGCGCGCGGGCGGCCGGGGCGACGTGGAATCCCAGCTCGACCACGCCTTCGCGATCGTGCGGGACACCTTCGGCACGGGCATCGGGGCCGGGCGGACCGCCGGGGCCGAGCCCGCCCGCACGCCCGCCGCGACCGTCACGGCCGACGGCGAGGTCCTGGTGGCGGTGGCCCGGACGGACGCCCCGCTGGACGAGGTCATGCGGACGATCCAGCAGGCCCTGAAGGAGCGCTGAGGGACCTCAGCCGACCTCCGCGGGCGGCTCGGCCAGCCAGGGCGGCGGCGCGCCGCCATCGCTCCAGGCGGCCAGTTCGGCGGGGCCGACGCACAGGATGCCGCACTGCTCGGCGTAGGCGAGTGCGGGCTCGGTGAAGCCTCCGGTGCTCACGACGATCGCGCTGTCCGCCTCGTGCACGGCGTAGCAGGTGCCGCCGAACCGCTGGAGGTCCTGGGAGCCGGCCTTGTTGTCCGGCCCGTACCGCTTGCACTGGATCACGATCCGGCGGCCGTCGGGCGCGGTGGCCAGCACGTCGGCCCCCAGGTCTCCGGCCCCGCCCACCACATCGGCGTCGGCGCAGCCGTCGCGGCGGCAGAGACCGGCGACCGCCTCCTCGAAGGCGTACGGGTCCATCGCCGTGTAGTCGACCGGCTCGGGGGCCCGGACCGGCTCCGGGTGCCGAGCCGGCGGCTCGGGGCGGGCGGCGGCAGCGGCGTCCAGTTCCGCCAGGCCCGCGTCCACCAGCCCGTACGCGGCCTCCGCGACGGTCTCGGCGATCCGGCGGGCCCGTCGGCGGCGGCGCACCAGGCCGGCGGCTCCGGCGGCGAGTGCGACGGCCAGGGCCGCGGCGGCGACGGGATGGCCGCCGGCGCTGTGCCAGGCGGCGCGGAGCCCGAGGCCGCCGCCCGCCAGCACGAAGGCGGCCAGGACGAACCCGAAGGTGGTGCGCCTGAGGTCGAAGGCGGGCCGCCGCCCGGTGAAGCCGTCTCCGCGGATCGGTACCGTCATCTCTCTCCCACCCCTGCCGCGTCCGTCCGGACCGCCTGTCCATGATCACTCGGTCTCCGGCATCTGCCCCGCGCCGCGCTTTCGACGCACGGTCCGCGGCGGCCGGGGCGCCGGGTGGCCGAAATCCCGTGGTGCGGCCGAGGTGCGGCGTACCGCGCCGACGACGCCGTCTGTGTACCGAAGCACCCCGCGACCGCCCGCCGGCAGGACAGAAGGTCCCATAGCACCCATCGTGTTGCTCATGCGTGCCCACGGGATGACAAGTGAGAGAAATTGTTGGCACTCGGTGCCTTGTCAGCTGTCACGGAGTGCCATACGTTGAAGGTGTCCGGGCGGCCGGCGTGCTGGCATCTCACGTACGCCGGCTGTCCCCGCAACCACCGTGCTGCGCGCCCGGACGCCTGCGTCACAGGCACCCTTCCGCTCCACCGAGCACGCCGAAGCACCACCCAGCCGAACCGACGGCAACACCTCCACACCGCACCGCTCCCTGCCAGCAGGGCCCCCGAGCGTTCCCTCGACGCCGCATCACCGGAGGCAACACCGTGAAGGAAATCCTGGACGCGATCCAGTCGCAGACCGACTCGAAGGGCGGCTCCGCCGCAGGCACGGCCGCCGATTTCGCGGCCCTGCCGCTGCCCGAGTCGTACCGCGCGGTGACCGTGCACAAGGACGAGACCGAGATGTTCGCCGGGCTCGCCACCCGCGACAAGGACCCCCGCACGTCACTGCACGTCGACGAGGTCCCGGTCCCCGAACTCGGCCCCGGCGAGGCCCTCGTCGCCGTCATGGCCAGCTCGGTCAACTACAACTCCGTCTGGACCTCCATCTTCGAACCGATGTCGACCTTCGGCTTCCTGGAGCGGTACGGAAAGCTCAGCGAGCTGACCAGGCGACACGACCTGCCGTACCACGTCATCGGCTCGGACCTGGCGGGCGTCGTCCTGCGCACCGGCCCCGGCGTCAACGCCTGGCGGCCGGGCGACGAGGTCGTCGCGCACTGCCTGTCCGTCGAGTTGGAGTCCTCCGACGGCCACAACGACACGATGCTCGACCCGGAGCAGCGCATCTGGGGCTTCGAGACGAACTTCGGCGGGCTCGCGGAGATCGCGCTCGTCAAGTCCAACCAGCTGATGCCCAAGCCGCGCCACCTCAGCTGGGAGGAGGCCGCCGCCCCCGGGCTCGTCAACTCCACCGCGTACCGCCAGCTCGTCTCGCGCAACGGCGCGGGCATGAAGCAGGGCGACAACGTGCTCATCTGGGGCGCCAGCGGCGGACTCGGCTCCTACGCCACCCAGTTCGCGCTGGCCGGCGGCGCCAACCCGATCTGCGTCGTCTCCAGCCCGGAGAAGGCCGAGATCTGCCGGAGGATGGGCGCGGACGCGGTCATCGACCGCAACGCCGAGGGCTACCGGTTCTGGAAGGACGAGCACACCCAGGACCCCAAGGAGTGGAAGCGGCTCGGCAAGCGCATCCGCGAGCTGACCGGCGGCGAGGACGTGGACATCGTCTTCGAGCACCCGGGCCGCGAGACCTTCGGCGCCTCGGTCTACGTGACCCGCAAGGGCGGCACCATCGTCACCTGCGCCTCCACCTCCGGCTACAACCACGAGTACGACAACCGCTACCTGTGGATGTCCCTGAAGAGGATCATCGGCTCCCACTTCGCCAACTACCGTGAGGCGTGGGAGGCCAACCGGCTCATCGCGAAGGGCAGGATCCACCCGACCCTCTCCAAGGTCTACTCCCTCGACGAGACCGGCCAGGCCGCGTACGACGTCCACCGCAACCTGCACCAGGGCAAGGTCGGCGTGCTCGCGCTGGCCCCCCGCGAGGGGCTGGGCGTGCGCGACCGGGAACTCCGCGAGCAGCACATCGACGCCATCAACCTGTTCCGTGACACGTCAGCGGAGCGGACCGTCCCCTCCCGTCGCAACGTCTGAGGTTCCGCGATGAACGAACGTCAGAAGGACCGGCCCTGGCTCATGCGGACGTACGCCGGCCACTCGACCGCCGAGGCGTCCAACGAGCTGTACCGCCGCAACCTCGCCAAGGGCCAGACGGGTCTCTCGGTCGCCTTCGACCTGCCGACGCAGACCGGGTACGACCCCGATCACATCCTCGCCCGCGGCGAAGTGGGCCGGGTCGGTGTGCCCGTCTCGCACCTCGGTGACATGCGCCGGCTGTTCCAGGACATCCCGCTGGAGCAGATGAACACCTCGATGACGATCAACGCGACCGCCATGTGGCTGCTGGCGCTCTACCAGGTGGTCGCGGAGGAGCAGGGGGCCGACCCCGCCAAGCTCCAGGGGACCACGCAGAACGACATCGTGAAGGAGTACCTCTCGCGCGGGACGCACGTCTTCCCGCCGGTGCCCTCGCTGCGGCTGACCACGGACATGATCACGTACACGGTCGACCGCATCCCCAGGTGGAACCCGATCAACATCTGCAGCTACCACCTCCAGGAGGCGGGGGCGACCCCGGTCCAGGAGATCGCGTACGCCATGTCGACCGCCATCGCGGTGCTCGACGCGGTCCGCGACTCGGGCCAGGTGCCGGCGGAGAGGTTCGGCGACGTGGTCGCCCGGATCTCGTTCTTCGTGAACGCGGGCGTCCGCTTCATCGAGGAGATGTGCAAGATGCGCGCCTTCGGCCGCATCTGGGACCGCGTCACCCGCGAGCGGTACGGCATCGCCGACGCCAAGCAGCGGCGGTTCCGCTACGGCGTCCAGGTCAACTCCCTCGGCCTGACCGAGGCCCAGCCGGAGAACAACGTCCAGCGCATCGTCCTGGAGATGCTGGCCGTCACCCTCTCCAAGGACGCCCGCGCCCGCGCGGTGCAACTGCCCGCCTGGAACGAGGCCCTGGGCCTTCCGCGCCCCTGGGACCAGCAGTGGTCGCTCAGGATCCAGCAGGTGCTGGCCCACGAGAGCGATCTGCTGGAGTACGAGGACATCTTCGCCGGCTCGCACGTCATCGAGGCCAAGGTGGACGCCCTGGTCGAGGAGTCGATGGCGGAGATCGACCGGATCCAGCAGATGGGCGGCGCGATGGCGGCCGTCGAGTCCGGCTACCTGAAGTCGGAGCTGGTCTCCTCGCACGCGTCGCGGCGGGCCCGGATCGAGGGCGGCGAGGAGAAGATCGTCGGCGTCAACATCTACGAGACGACCGAGCCCAACCCGCTCACCGCGGACCTGGACGGCGCGATCATGACGGTCGATCCGGAGAACGAGGCGCGGGTCGTCGCCGCCCTGCACGAGTGGCGGGACAACCGCGACGAGGCGCGCGCCTCCGAGGCGCTGGCGGCGCTGAAGAAGGCCGCGGCGGGCACCGAGAACATGATGGAGGCCACCGTCGAGTGCGCCCGCGCGGGCGTCACCACCGGCGAGTGGTCATGGGCGCTGCGGGACGTCTTCGGCGAGTTCCGCGCGCCGACCGGCGTCTCCTCCGCCCCGGTCGCGGTCGCCGCGGAGCCGGGCAGCACGCTCGCCCTGGTCCGCGCGAAGGTGACGCGCACGGCGGCCGACCTCGGCGTCGGCCGGCTGCGGCTGCTGGTGGGCAAACCCGGCCTGGACGGGCACTCCAACGGCGCGGAGCAGATCGCCGTACGGGCCCGGGACGCCGGGTTCGAGGTGGTCTACCAGGGCATCCGGCTCACCCCCGAGCAGATCACCGACGCGGCGCTGGCCGAGGACGTGCACTGCGTGGGCCTGTCCATCCTGTCCGGCTCGCACGCCGAGCTGGTGCCGGACGTGCTCCACCGGCTGCGCGAGGCGGGGGCGCCGGACATCCCGGTGATCGCGGGCGGCATCATCCCGCCGGCCGACGCCGCCGCGCTCATCCGGGCCGGGGTGGCCGCCGTCTTCACCCCGAAGGACTTCGGCATCACCGAGATCATCGGCCGTATCGTCGACGAGATCCGGAAAGCGAACCAGCTCGACCCTCTGGAGGTCCCCGCATGACCACGCCCACCCCGTCCGTCAACCGGCTGCGCCCGCGGCGCTCGTGCCTGGCCGTGCCGGGCTCGAACCCGCGCTTCCTGGAGAAGGCCCAGGGGCTCCCGGCCGACCAGGTCTTCCTGGACCTGGAGGACGCCTGCGCGCCGCTCGCCAAGGAGGGCGCCCGCCACACCATCGTGGACGCGCTGAACAACGGCGACTGGAGCGGCAAGACCCGGGTCGTGCGGGTCAACGACTGGACGACGCACTGGACGTACCGGGACGTCGTCACGGTCGTGGAGGGCGCGGGTCCGAACCTCGACTGCCTCATGCTGCCGAAGGTCCAGGACGCCCAGCAGGTGGTGGCGCTGGACCTGCTGCTGACCCAGATCGAGAAGACGATGGGCTTCGAGGTCGGGAGGATCGGCATCGAGGCGCAGATCGAGAACGCCAAGGGCCTGGTGAACATCGACGAGATCGCCGCCGCCTCGCCCCGGCTGGAGACGCTGATCTTCGGCCCGGCCGACTTCATGGCCTCGATCAACATGAAGACGCTGGTCGTCGGCCGGCAGCCGCCCGGCTACCCGGCGGACGCCTACCACTACATCCTGATGCGCATCCTGATGGCCGCCCGCAGCCACGATCTCCAGGCGATCGACGGCCCGTTCCTCCAGATCCGCGACGTGGACGCCTACCGCGAGGTGGCCGGGCGCGCCGCCGCGCTCGGCTTCGACGGCAAGTGGGTGCTGCACCCGGGGCAGGTCGACGCGGCGAACGAGGTGTTCTCGCCCTCGCAGGAGGACTACGACCACGCCGAGCTGATCCTGGACGCCTACGACTGGTGCACCTCCGAGGAGGGCGGCAAGAAGGGTTCGGCGATGCTGGGCGACGAGATGATCGACGAGGCCAGCCGCAAGATGGCGCTGGTCGTCGCGGGCAAGGGCCGGGCCGCCGGAATGCGGCGCACCTCCACGTTCGAAGCGCCGGAGGCCTGATCATGCAGTTCGGGCGCACCTATGAGGAGTTCGAGGTCGGTGCCGTCTACAAGCACTGGCCCGGGAAGACGGTCACGGAGTACGACGACCACCTCTTCTGCCTGCTGACCATGAACCACCATCCGCTGCATCTGGACAGCAACTACGCCCAGGGCACGACCGACTTCGGCAGGAACGTGGTCGTCGGAAACTACGTCTACTCGCTGCTGCTCGGCATGTCGGTGCCGGACGTCTCCGGCAAGGCGATCGCCAACCTGGAGGTCGAGTCGCTCAAGCACATCGCGCCGACCTTCCACGGCGACACGATCTACGGCGAGACGACCGTGCTCGACAAGACGCCGTCGCGGTCGAAGAGCGACCGCGGGATCGTCCACGTGGAGACCCGGGGCTACAAGCAGGACGGCACCGTGGTCTGCGTGTTCCGCCGCAAGGTGATGGTGCCCACCGAGACGTACATCGAGGAGCGCGGCGGCGAGCAGCCCGGCCGCCCGACGCCCGCCTGAGGGAAGCCGCCCCCACCACCCACCGCGTGAAGCCACAGGAGAAGCAGCCATGACGCGACTCGCCCAGACAGCCGGTCTGAACGACGTCCAGCGGGAAATCCTTTCCACGGTCCGGGATTTCGTCGACAAGGAGATCATTCCGGTCGCGACCGGGCTGGAGCACCGCGACGAGTACCCGACGGAAATCGTCGAGGGGCTCAAGGAACTCGGCCTGTTCGGGCTGATGATTCCCGAGGAGTACGGAGGTCTGGGCGAGTCGCTGCTCACCTACGCGCTGTGCGTGGAGGAAATCGCGCGCGGCTGGATGAGCGTGTCGGGCATCATCAACACGCATTTCATCGTGGCCTACATGCTCAAGCAGCACGGCACCCAGGAGCAGCGGGACGCGTTCCTGCCGCGGATGGCGCTCGGCGAGGTGCGCGGCGCGTTCTCGATGTCCGAGCCGGCGCTCGGCTCGGACGTCTCCGCGATCACGTCGAAGGGCGTGCGGGAGGGCGACGAGTACGTTCTCAACGGGCAGAAGATGTGGCTGACGAACGGCGGCACGTCCACGCTGGTGGCCGTTCTGTGCCGGAGTGACGAAGGCCACCCCGAGGGCACCGCCCCGCACAGGTCGATGACGACCTTCCTGGTGGAGAAGGAGCCCGGCTTCGGGGAGGTCCGGCCCGGCCTGACCATCCCCGGAAAGATCGACAAGATGGGTTACAAGGGCGTCGACACGACCGAGCTCATCATGGACGACCTGCGCATTCCGGCCAATCGTGTCCTGGGGGGCGTCACCGGCCGAGGGTTTTACCAAATGATGGACGGTGTCGAGGTCGGCCGGGTGAACGTGGCTGCGCGTGGCTGTGGCGTCGCCCAGCGTGCATTCGAATTGGGTGTCTCGTATGCCCAGCAGCGCCACACCTTCGGCAAGCCGATCGCGCAGCACCAGGCGATCCAGTTCAAATTGGCTGAAATGGCCACCAAGGTCGAGGCCGCCCATGCCATGATGGTGAATGCGGCACGTAAAAAGGACTCCGGGGAGCGGAACGACCTGGAGGCAGGGATGGCGAAGTACCTCGCCTCCGAGTACTGCAAGGAAGTGGTCGAGGACGCCTTCCGTATCCACGGCGGCTACGGCTTCTCCAAGGAGTACGAGATCGAGCGCCTGTACCGCGAGGCGCCGATGCTGCTGATCGGTGAAGGTACCGCCGAGATCCAGAAAATGATCATTGGCCGACGGCTTCTGGAGGAGTACCGCATCCAGGGCTGAATGTCCCCTTCGAGGTGTTTTGGTGGCGAAGAACATCACACCGAGTCATCCTCGGCGGGTGCCTTTCAGCAGTCCGACTCGGCTGCTGGCTTGCCCAGTTGCGCCCGGCAACCGATAGCATCGCCGGAAAGCCGCCGTCCCCCGTTGCCAGCGCGGCATCATCCGCTACGAAGGTCATCCATGCCCGACAGCCCTACCTCCGCACCCCGCGGCGGGGTCCGCATCGCACGCGGAGCATCGCCGTGGCTCCTGCCCACCGTCGCCACCGCAGCACTCAGCCTCGCCCGGGCCCGCAGGTCCGGACGCTGGGCTGCCGTGGCCGTGCCCACCACCGCGCTCGCGGCGGGCATGCTCTGGTTCTTCCGTGACCCCGAGCGCGAGATCGCTGACGGCCGGGTCATCTCCCCGGCCGACGGTGTGGTGCAGAGCATCATGCCGTGGAAGGACGGGCGCACCCGCGTCGCGATCTTCATGAGCCCGCTCAACGTCCACGTCAACCGTGCGCCGCTGGCCGGCACCGTGACGTCGGTCGAGCACGTCCCCGGCGGGTTCGTTCCGGCGTTCAACAAGGAGAGCGAGAACAACGAGCGCGTCGTCTGGCACTTCGACACCGAGCTCGGCGACATCGAGATGGTCCAGATCGCGGGAGCGGTCGCCCGGCGGATCGTGCCGTACGTCCCGCAGGGCACGAAGGTGGAGCAGGGCGAGCGCATCGGCCTGATCCGCTTCGGCTCTCGCGTGGACATCTACCTTCCGGAAGGTATCGATGTCGCGGTCGAGGTCGGCCAGACCACCACCGCGGGGGTGACTCGAATTGACCGTAGTTGATCCCGATACCCAGGCCGACTGGGTTCCGGAGGCCGACGAGGCGAGCGACACCGACGCGGAGGACATGCCGCTGTCGATGAGGCTGTCGATAGCGGACACCCTCACGCTGGGCAACGCCACCTGCGGCTTCATGGCGGTGTACTTCACCACCACGGGCATCCTCATCCCGCACCTCACGGGCAGCGACGAGTCGGGCATGGCCCGCCACTCGGCCGCCACCGCGGTGATCCTGATGCTGATGGCGGCGATCTTCGACCTGTTCGACGGGCTCGTGGCGCGCAAGCTGCGGTCCTCGCCGATGGGCGCGGAGCTGGACAACCTCTCCGACCTCATCAGCTTCGGGCTCGCCCCGGCCTACTTCGTGCTCGTGTACGGCATGGTCGCGGACGACGCCCACCAGCGGGTCTCGGCGCTGGCGGCGATCGTGGTGCTGCTGGCGGTGGTGCTGAGGCTGGCCAGATTCTCCTGTGTGACCTTGAAGGACGGCATGTTCCAGGGCATGCCGAGCCCGTTCGGAGCGCTGACGGTCGTCTCGATCGTCCTCCTGGAGCTCCCGTTCGTCCCGACCCTCCTGGCGATCATCGGTGTGGCATGGCTGATGGTGAGCCGGGTCGAGTACCCCAAGCCCCGCGGTGTCCTCGCGGTGGCGGTGCTCAGCTGGATCGTGGCCGCGATGGGTCTCCTCGCCGCCTGGGCGTTCGACGCGCCCGGCGGTCAGATGCTCCTCCAGGCCGGCTGCGCGCTCCAGGTCGTGCTCGGCGCGGTGATCCCGCTCTTCGCCACCGCGCGACGGGTGAACACGTTCCGTGACAACCGGCGTGAGACGCGGGCGGCGCAGCTGCCGTAGCACGCGGACGGCAGCCGTACACGACACAGGGCGAGGGCCCGGATGCTCCCCGGCATCCGGGCCCTCGCGCGTGCACGGACCGGCTCGCGCGGGTACGGGCCGGGAGGAGGCGTCACGCCTCGAAACAGCGGTGAGCCTCGCACCGGACCCCGGCTTCGCCGCACTCCTCGCCCACCCCGTGCCCCGTGCGCTCCGTCAGCGCAGGAAATCGTGGGCGATCGACTCGGCCGCCCGCTCCAGCAGCGGCCCGGCACGGGCCATCGAGAGCGCCGGGTCCGGTTCCAGGTCGGCCAGGGCGTAGGCCCGGCGGATGCCCGCCCTCTCCAGCGCCTCCCGGGACAGCGTGAGCCGTCCGCAGACCGCGACGACCTCGACTCCGGCCGCACGCGCCGCCGCGGCCACCCCGGCCGGGGCCTTCCCGCGCAGCGTCTGCTCGTCGAGCGAGCCCTCGCCGGTGACGACCAGCGTGGCGCGGGCGAGCGCGGGAGCGAAGCCGAGGACGTCGAGCATGACCTCGATGCCCGGGCGGAAGCGGGCGCCGAGGGCGACGAGCGCCCCGTAGCCGACGCCGCCGGCCGCGCCCGCGCCGGAAAGGTCCGCCGCCCGCCGTCCCAGGACGGAGGCGTAGTGCGTCAGGGCCGCGTCGAGGACCGCGATGTCCTCCTCGCTCGCGCCCTTCTGACGCCCGTACACCTCGGGCGCGCCCTGGGGTCCGGTCAGCGGGTTGTCCACGTCACCGGCCAGGATCAGATCGACGCCCGCGAGGCGCGGGTCGAGCCCGAACAGGTCGGCCTCGGCGAGCCGGGAGAGCGCTCCGCCGCCCGGCCCGACGGGCGAGCCGTCCGCGGCCAGGAAGCGGGCTCCGAGAGCGGCCAGCATGCCCGCACCGCCGTCGGTGGTGGCGCTGCCGCCCACCCCGAACACGATCGTCGTGGCCCCCGCGTCGAGGGCGGCCCGCAGCAGTTCGCCGGAGCCGTAGGTGGTGGCCGTCAGCGGCGCGAACACCCCGTCCGGCAGCCGCTGGAGGCCGGAGGCCTCGGCCATCTCCACCACCGCGGTGCCCTGGCGCAGCGCGTACGCCGCCGTCACCCGGTCTCCGAGCGGCCCGGTCACCCGCGCCTCCCGGCGTTCGAACCCGGCGGCCACCGCCGCCGCGACCGTTCCGTCGCCGCCGTCCGCGACCGGCAGCGCCTCCACCGCCGTACCGGGAGCGGCGCGCCGCAGCCCGGCCGTCACCCGCTCCGCGACCTGCACAGCCGTGAGCGAGCCCTTGAACTTGTCCGCCGCGACGAGCACGCGGGCGGTCTCCGCATCTGCTCCGTCCGCCACCTTGCATCCCTTGCTCTCGAACAGGCAGTCGCGCCGCCCCGACCCTATCCGCACGGCCCTGATCTGCCCATGGCGTCCGCGACCGGCCGCGGCCCCCGTCCCGCTACCCTCGGACCGTGACCACTCCTGACGCCGGCTACGCCACGTACATCGCCTCGCTGCCCCGGGTCCTGGCCGCCGCCGCCTCGGTCTTCCGCGACGCGGACGGCCGGATCCTCATCGTCGAGCCGAACTACCGCGAGGGCTGGGCCCTGCCCGGCGGGACGGTCGAGTCGGACGCGGGCGAGGGGCCCCGGCAGGCGGCCCGGCGGGAGACGGCGGAGGAGATCGGGCTCGATCTGGCGCCGGGCCGGCTGCTGGCGGTGGACTGGGCCCGGGGCCGCGACAGGCCGCCGATCGTCGCCTACCTGTACGACGGCGGGGTGCTCGCCCCGGAGCAGTTCGCGGCGATCCGGCTCCAGGAGGAGGAACTGCTCTCCTGGAGACTGGCCGACCCCGCCGACCTGGGCCGTTACCTGCCCGCCCTGCTGGAACGGCGGGTGCGCGCGGCCCTGGACGTGCTCGGCTCCGGCGCGGGTCCGGCGGAGCTGGAGGACGGCATCGCTCCGGCGGCCCCCTGAGGCGGCCGGCCCCTCCGGGCCCCGCGGTTTCGCGTGGACCCGGCGGCCCCTTGAGCCACGGGGCGCTCAGCCCTCCAGGCCCGACCGGACCCGGCGCGAGGGCTGGAAGACGTACAGGTCGAGGATGTCCGGAGGATCCGCCAGCCCCGGGCCACCGGCCGCCGCCCAGGTCACGATGTCCCGCTCCGCGTGCTCGTCGTTGACCAGGCCGAGCCAGACCGGGCGGCCTCCGGCCCGCCGGCCCTCCGCCGACGGCTGCACGACGACGACGTTGCCCTGCTCGCAGGCGTCCAGGCACTCCACCGCCCTCACCACGGCTGTTCCCGCCAGGCCGGAGCGCAGCCGGGCCAGCTGTCCGGCGTGGTCCACGCCCGGGATCTTCTCCGTGCCGCAGCAGCAGCCCCGGCAGACGCTGACGGTCGGCCGGGCGTCTCCCCGGGCGGGCACGTCCTTGCGGGGGCGGCGGCTCATACGGCACTTCCCGTCGGGGTGGGAGTCGGGTGGGGGCGGAGACCACCACGCGTCCGGGTGATCGCCGCGACTCTACCGATCCGCCCCGGCCTCGAACACCTGCGCAGGTGCCCCGCCGGATGCGGTAACGTGGACGGCTGCGAAGGGGAGTAGCCCCGCAAACCGGTCGTCGACATACTGGAGCCCTCGGGTTCCCGGTGGCCGGGCTCGTGGATCATCACGGGTGGGCGAGACCTTCGGTCCAGTCATGACACGCCCGCGCCCTGTGGGCGCTGCCGTCATGCCGGGCCGAGTGGTCCTCCGAACAGCCCGAGCGGGCTCTTCGCGAAAGGCCCGGGGCCCGGCTCGTACAGAAAGCCACCCGGAATGAACCTCGACCTCCTGGCGATTCTCACCGCCTTCGGTCTGATCTTCCTCGCGGAGCTTCCCGACAAGACGATGTTCGCCTCCCTGGCGATGGGGACGCGGATGCGTCCGCTCTACGTCTGGTTCGGCACGTCGTCCGCGTTCATCGTGCACGTCGCCATCGCCGTAGGCGCGGGCAGCCTGATCGGGCTGCTGCCCGACTGGATCGTCAAGCTCGTCTCCGCCGTGCTCTTCGCGTTCGGCGCGTTCATGCTGCTCCGCGGCAGCGGGGGTGATGACGAGGAGGAGACCGAGGTCAAGACGGTGACCGGCTTCTGGCCGGTCTACTCGACCGCGTTCATGGCGGTCTTCATCAGCGAGTGGGGCGACCTGACGCAGATCACGACGGCCAACCTCGCCGCGAGCAACGGCACCTGGTCCACCGCGATCGGCGCGGCCGTCGCCCTGATGTCCGTCTCGGCCCTCGCGCTGCTGGCGGGCCGGTTCATCGCCAAGCGCGTGCCGCTGAAGACCGTGCAGCGCATCGGCGGTCTGTGCATGCTGGCCCTGGCCATCTGGTCGGTCGTGGAGATCTTCACCGGCTGAGGCGGCACGGGGCGCGTCCGGTGCCCGGACGCGCCCCGCCGGCCCGCTCGGAAACAGGGCCGGCTCAGAACCCGGCCCGCTCAGAACAGGGCCGGCACGGACTCCTGCGTGCCGTTCTCGAAGGCGAGCAGCCGCTGCTTGCGCTCCAGACCGCCGCCGTATCCGGTGAGGCCGCCGGAGGCTCCGATGACCCGGTGGCACGGCACGATGATCGAGACCGGGTTGCGGCCGTTGGCCAGGCCGACGGCGCGGGAGGCTCCCGGCCTGCCGAGCCGTGCGGCCAGTTCTCCGTACGAGCGGGTCTCGCCGTACGGGATCTCCAGCAGCTCCGCCCAGACGCTGCGCTGGAACGGGGTGCCCTCCAGTCGCAGCGGCAGGTCGAACGCGGTCAGCTCACCGGCGAAGTAGCCTTCCAGCTGCCGGATCGTCTCGTCGAAGGGCGACGGATCGGGCACTCCGAAGGTCTCCTCGGGCGGGCGGTGGCGATGTCCGTCCATGTAGAGGGCCGACAGGACGCCGTCGGTCGCGACGAGCGTCAGCGGTCCGTAGGGGCTGTCGACGACCGTGTGGCGGCGGGTCGCGGGGGACGCGGTGGTGGTGGTCATGGCGGGAGGGTCCTTTCGCTGTCAGGCGGGCAGGTGGTTGATGCTGTCAGCGGGCAGGTGGTTGACGGGGTGGTCGTCCACGGTCCACAGGTACTGGACGGCGTAGGCGCGCCACGGGCGCCAGTCGGCGGACCGTGCGGTGAGGGCGGCGGGGGTGGCGGGCAGACCGAGCCGTTCGGCCGCCCGGCGGACGCCTAGGTCGGTGGGGAGGAAGGCGTCGGGGTCGCCGAGCGCCCGCATGGCGATCGCCTCCACCGTCCAGGGTCCGAAGCCGGGGAGGGCCGACAGTTCGGCGCGGCTGCGCTCCCAGTCGGTGTCGGTTCCCAGGTTCAGCGTGCCGTCGGCGAGGGCGGCGATCAGGGTGGTGAGCGTGGTGCGGCGGGTGCGCGGCAGGGCCGGCGCGTCGGGGTCCAGCTCCGCGAGGGCCCGGGGGCCGGGGAAGAGGTGGGTGAGCCCGCCCTCCGGGTCCTCGACCGGCGTGCCGTGGGCGGTCACCAGCCGGGCGGCGTGGGTGCGGGCGGCGGCGGTGGAGATCTGCTGGCCGAGGACGGCGCGTACGGCGAACTCGGCTCCGTCGACCGTGCGCGGTACCCGGCGGCCGGGTCCGGCGTCGACCAGCGGGGCGAGCAGCGGGTCGGTGCGCAGGTGCGCGTCGACGGCGACCGGGTCGGCGTCCAGGTCCAGCAGCCACCGGCAGCGGCTGATGGCGAGGGTGAGGTCGCGGAGGTCGGTGAGGGAGAGCCGACAGGCGATGTGGCCGGGCCCCGGGGTCAGGGCGACGACGCCGTGCCCGTACGGGAGGGCGAGGGTGCGGCGGTAGGCGCCGTCCCGCCACTCCTCGACGCCGGGGACGGCGGTCGCGGCGAGGTGCCCGAAGAGGTTGCTCGGGTTGAGCGGCGCCCGGTACGGCAGGCGGAGCGCGATCACGCCGGGGGCGGCGGGGGCCAGCGGGCCCCGGGCGGCGCGGGTGCGCAGGTCGCCGGGGGCCAGTGCGAAGACCTCGCGGACGGTCTCGTTGAAGGTGCGGACGGAGGCGAATCCGGCGGCGAACGCCACCTGCGCCATGGGCAGCGCCGTCGTCTCGATGAGCAGGCGGGCGGTCTGGGCCCGCTGGGCGCGGGCCAGGGCCAGCGGTCCGGCGCCCAGCTCGGCGAGCAGCTGGCGCTCGATCTGCCGGGCGGAGTAGCCGAGCCGGGAGGCGAGGCCGGGCACGCCCTCGCGGTCGACGACCCCGTCGCGGATGAGGCGCATGGCGCGGGCCACCGAGTCGGCGCGGGCGTTCCACTCGGGAGAACCGGGGCTGGTGTCGGGCCGGCACCGCTTGCAGGCCCGGAATCCGGCCTGCTGGCAGGCTGCGGCGCTGGGGTAGAAGGTCATGTTGCGGACCTTGGGCGGCACGACGGGGCAGCTGGGCCGGCAGTAGATCCCGGTCGTGAGGACGGCGGTGAAGAACCAGCCGTCGAAGCGGGCGTCCTTGGACTGGACGGCCCGCACGCAGCGCTCGGTGTCGGTGTGCATGCCTCAAGCATCGCTCCTCGCCGGCGGCGGGTCTGGCGGAAATCCGACATGGAGGTCGCGCGGGAATCCGACGCCGGACGGCGGTGCGCCGGGTGTTCGCCGCACTCCTGTACGCCGGACTGCTGTGCGCCGTACTCCTGTGCGCCGCAGCCCTGTGCGCCGCGCCGTGCTCCCGTGCGTCGCGGTCCGTCAGCTCCGCAGGGCGAGGACTTCCTCGAACTCCGCGTACGCGTGCGCGTCGAAGAGCACGAAGCGCACCTCCTCGACCGGCTCGACCGCCTCCGCCAGCACCGTGCGCACCGCGATCCGGGCGCCGTCGTCCATCGGCCAGCCGTAGATCCCGGTGGAGATGGCCGGGAAGGCGATGCTGCGGGCCCCCAACTCGGCGGCCAGGCGCAGGGTTTCGCGGTAGCAGGAGGCCAGCAGCGCGGAGCGGTCCTGGGCTCCGGAGAAGACCGGGCCGACCGTGTGGACGACCCAGCGGGCGTCGAGCCGGCCCGCCGTGGTGGCGACCGCCCGGCCGGTGGGCAGGCCCTTGCCGTAGCGGGAGGCGCGCAGTTCGCGGCAGGCGGCGAGGATGTCGGGGCCGCCCCGCCGGTGGATCGCGCCGTCCACTCCGCCGCCGCCGAGGAGGGAGGAGTTCGCCGCGTTGACGATGACGTCGACGGACTGGTCGGTGATGTCGCCGCGGACGAGGCGGACCGCGACGGAGGCGGAGGCAGAGGTGCTCATGCGCCCATCATGCCGCCACCGGGCGGTCGCCGCCGCCCGGTCAGGAACTCCGCAGCCACCGCCATACGGCCTTGGCTGCGTGGTGGCCCGACATGCCGTGCACGCCCGGTCCGGGCGGCGTGGCGGAGGAGCAGAGGAAGACGGCGGGGTGGGCCGTCGCGTACGGGACGCGGGCGAGCCGGGGGCGGATGAGGGTCTGGAGGCCGGAGAAGGCTCCGCAGGCGATGTCGCCGCCGATGTAGTTGGCGTTGCGCGCGGCGATCCGGGGCGGGCCGGCGACGGCGCGGGCGAGGACCAGGTCGCGGAACCCGGGGGCGAAGCGCTCCAGTTGGCGTTCGACGGCGTCCGTGGCGTCGCCCTCCCAGCCTGCCGGGACGTGCCCGTAGGCCCAGAAGACGTGGCGGCCCTCGGGTGCTCTGGAAGGGTCGGTGAGGCTCGGCTGGGCGGTGATGAGGAAGGGCGTGACGGGGTCGCGGCCCTCGACCGCGGCTCGCAGCGCGTTGTCGATCTCGCCCGCCGTGGGGCCGATGTGGACGGTGCCGGCGCGGCGGGCGGCCGGTGAGGTCCAGGGGACGGGGCCGGACATCGCGTAGTCGATCTTGAAGGCCGAGGCGCCGTAGCGGTAGCCGTGGTAGGCGCTGCCGAGGCCCGCGATGCGGGCGAGCGCGGTGGGTGAGGTGTCGAAGACGTAGGCGCGGGCGGGCGGCAGTTCGTCCAGCCGCTTGACCTCGCTGCCGGTCCGGATGGCGCCTCCCTGTTCGCGCAGGTAGGCGGCGAGGGCGTCGGAGATGGCCTGCGAGCCGCCGCGCGGCACCGGCCAGCCGTTCTCGTGGGCGGCGAGCGCGAAGACGAGCGCGATGGCTCCGGTGGCGAAACCGCTGGTGGGAGCGATGGCGTGGGCGGCGAGCCCGGCCATCAGACCGCGTGCCCGCTCGCCGCCGAAGCGCCGGGAGAGCCAGGTGGCGGGCTGGAGGCCGAGCGCCCCGAAGCGGGCCAGCCGGTAGGGATCGCGGGGCAGTCCGTCCCAGGGGGTGCGCAGGAAGTCGGCGGCCAGGGTGTCCCAGTGGCCGAGGAACGGGGCGAGGAGGCGGCGGTAGGCGCCCGCGTCCTGGGGGCCGAGCGACATCGCGCTCTCCCCCACCGACCGGGTGAGCACGGCGGCCGTGCCGTCCGGGAAGGGGTGGGCCAGCTCCACCTCGGAGCGCAGCCACTCCAGACCGTGCCGGGCCAGCGGCATGTCCCGGAACGCGGGCGAGCCGACGCCGAGCGGGTGCACGGCGGAACAGGGGTCGTGCCGGAAGCCCGGCAGGGTCAGCTCCTCGGTGCGGGCCCCACCGCCTACGGTCTCCGCCGCCTCGTGGACCTCCACGGCGAAGCCCCTGCGGGCCAGTTCGGCTGCGGCGGTCAGCCCGTTGGGCCCCGCCCCCACGACGACCGCATCGAGCATCGACGGCACCTTGGGACTCCTTCGTCGGCCGGCAGGCGAACAGCCAGGATATTCCTGCGGAGGGGCTGCGGTCAGGCGGGTGCCCCGGTCGCCGGGGAAGCCGGTCCGCTTCCTCGGCCGTCCGACCGCAGAGCCGCCAGGACGCGCCGGACGGTCGCCGCGTCGCGGGCGGCGGTGAACGGCAGGTCGTTGCCGCCGGCGATCCGGAAGGGGCCGCCGGACAGGGTGGCCTGCGCACCGCCCGCCTCGGTGACCAGGAGCAGGCCCGCCGCGTGGTCCCAGGCGTACTCCCAGTTGAAGGCGACCGCGTCCAGGTCGCCGCGGGCGACGGCGAGGTATTCGAGGCCGGCGGAGCCGCAGGGCCGGGCCTCGACGCTTTCGGCGCGCAGGCCGAGCAGGGCCCGCTTCTGCGCCTCGGTGGTGTAGTCCGGGTGGGACATGGCCACCCGGAGCACGCCGTCGGGGGCCGGCGTGCCGGAACGTATCGGCGTGCCGTTCAGCGTGGCTCCCCGGCCGCGGACGGCGACGGCCATCTCGCCGAGTACCGGCGCGTACGTCCAGGAGGCGAGGACCTCGCCGTGGTGGGCGAGGGCGACCAGGGTGCAGAACCCGGCCTCGCCGCGGACGAACTGGCGGGTGCCGTCGACCGGGTCGACGATCCAGACGGGTGCGTCGCCCTTCAGGGCGCCGTAGGTGGAGGGGTCGGCGTGGACGCCCTCCTCGCCGACGACGGCCGAGCCGGGCAGCAGCTTGGTGAGGGCGGCGGTGAGGTGCTCCTCGGCCAGCCGGTCGGCGGTGGTGACGAGGTCGTGCGGGCCGCTCTTCTCGATGATCTCGTGGGCGGCGAGCTGCCGGTGCCGGGGCATGATCTCGGCGGCGGCGGCAGCGCGCACGGCCGCCTCGACCTCGCTCAGCGGCCCGGTGTCCCCGGCGGTCCCGTACAGGAAGTCATCGATCATGTATCCAGCTAAGCACGGTCGGCGGCGGGCCCGGAGTCCGGGCGGTCAGCGGCCGACGGCGTAGCCCTGCATGCCGCGCGGGTTGGCCGCGGCGGACAGGACTCCGCTGCGCGGGTCGCGGGCCACCGCGCAGAGCCGCCCCTCCGACCACGGCTCCCCCACGGTGACGTCGTGGCCCCGGCGGCGGAGTTCCGCGACGACGGCGGGGTCCGTGCGGCTCTCGACGGTGACGCTGCCGGGCCGCATGTCCCGCGGGTGGAAGGAGCTGGGGAACGAGTCGTTGTGCCAGTTCGGTTCGTCGATCGCGCCCTGGAGGTCGAGGCCGCCGCGTACCGGGGGCCGCCGGGCGACGGCGAGGAAGAAGTGCAGCTGCCACTGGTCCTGCTGGTCGCCGCCGGGCGTGCCGAACGCCAGCACCGGCACGCCGCCGCGCAGCGCGAGGGACGGGCTGAGGGTCGTACGGGGGCGGCGGCCCGGGGTGAGCGTGTTCGGCAGGCCCTCCTCCAGCCAGGCCATCTGGAGCCGGGTGCCCAGCGGGAAGCCCAGCTCGGGCACAACCGGGTTGGACTGGAGCCAGCCGCCGCTGGGGGTGGCGGAGACCATGTTGCCCCAGCGGTCGACGACGTCCACGTGGCAGGTGTCGCCGCGGGTCGCGCCGTCGGGGGCGGTGGTCTGCTCGGCGGCCGGCGCGGCCGTGGTGGGCTCGCCCGTGCCGGGCGCGGGAATGTGCGGCTCACCGGAACCGGGCGGCCGGGCGGCGGCCTCGCGGACGTGCGCGGCGAGGACCGGGGTCCGCCCGCCGGGGCTGCCGGGGCGCAGCCCGGGACAGGCCGTGCCGGTGATCGACGTCCGGCGGCTGGCGTTGTACGGCTCGGAGAGCAGGGCGTCGAGCGGAACCGGGCCGGCGGCGTCCCCGTACCAGGCTTCCCGGTCGGCCATGGCGAGCTTGCAGCCCTCGATCAGCAGGTGCGCGTAGTCGGCGGAGCCGTGCGGCGGGAGGTCGAGCGGGAGGAGGGCGAGCTGCTGGAGGAGGACGGGGCCCTGGCTCCAGCCGCCCGCCTTGGCGAGCGTCCAGCCGTTCCAGTCGTACGTGGCGGGGGCCTCGTACGAGGCGGACCAGCCGGCCAGGTCGGCGGCGGTGAGGGTGGCGGGGTGCCGCCGGCCGCTGCTGTCCAGGGTGGGCACGCCCGCCCGGCGCACCAGGGCCTCGGCGACGAAACCCTCGCGCCAGACGGCGCGGGCGGCCTCGATCCGGGCGACGCGGTCCGCTCCCCCGGCCCGCTCGGCCTCGGCGATCAGCCGGCGCCAGGTCGCGGCGAGGGCCGGGTTGCGGAAGAGCTCGCCGGGTCGCGGGGACCGGCCGCCGGGCAGGTAGACGTCGGCGGAGGTCGTCCACTCGGTCTCGAAGAGTTCGCGGACCGCCTCCACGGTCTCGCCGACCCGCTCGACCGGGGCGTGGCCGTGCTCGGCGTATCCGATCGCGTACCGCAGGACGTCGGCCGGGTCCTTGGTGCCGTGGTCGCGCAGCAGCACCATCCAGGCGTCGAAGGCTCCGGGCACGGCGGCGGCGAGCGGTCCGGTGCCGGGAACCAGGCTCAGGCCGAGTGAGCGGTAGTGGGCGACGGTGGCGGCGGCCGGGGCGGGTCCCTGCCCGCAGAGCACCCGCACGTCGCCGTCCCCGGTCGCCAGGATGATCGGGACCTCGCCGGCCGGGCCGTTGAGGTGCGGTTCGACGACGTGCAGGACGAAACCGGCGGCGACGGCCGCGTCGAACGCGTTCCCGCCGTCCTCCAGGACGGCCATGGCGGACTGCGAGGCCAGCCAGTGGGTGGAGGACACCATGCCGAAGGTGCCTTGAAGGGTCGGCCGGGTGGTGAACATCGCCGCACCTCGCGGTGGTCGTGGGTCGAGCGGTCCGCCGCCACCGTCTCACGCGGAGGCCCGGCTCCGGGCGTCCGCTGCGAAGTCCCTCACCAGGCGTGGGCGGCCTCCAGCAGCGTGTCGCGGACCCGGGCCACCTGCGGGTCGGCGGCGGAACCGGGGCGCTGCACCAGGTAGACCGTGTTGATCGGCGGGTCCTCGGGCGCGTACAGCTCGACGAGGGCTCCCGCCGTCAGTTCGTCCTGGCAGAGGTAGCGGGGCAGCACCGAGCAGCCCGCCCCGGCGACGACCGCGGCGAGCGCGCCGCGCAGGTCGGGCACGGTGAGGGCGGCCCGGCGCTCCAGGCGGCGGCCGAAGACGTGGCGCCAGTAGCGGCGGGCGATCGGCAGGTCCTCGGCGTACGTCACGAGCGGCAGGCCGTGGAGCGCGGCGGGCCCTTCGGCGGCGATCCGCTCCGGCCCTCCGGCACGGGCCGCCCAGCCGGGTGCGGCGGTCAGGACGAACTCCTCGTCCATCAGCGGGACCGCCGTGAGCGTCCGGCCGCGCGGCCGGGTGGTGGCGATGACCAGGTCGTGGCGGCCCGAGCGCAGTTCGTCCAGGAGCGGGTCGGTGAGCCCGGTGGCGGTGCGCAGCACCAGGCCCCCGGCCACCAGCGGGGCCAGCGCGGGCAGCGCACGCACGCACAGCACCTCGGCCGGACCCGCCAGGTGCACGGGGTCCGCCGGGCGCTCCGAGCCGCCCTCGCCGCCCGTGACGGCGGCGAGGGCGTCCAGGGGGGCGACGATCCGGGCCGCCAGGCCGTCGGCGAACTCCGAGGCGGCCACACCGCGCGGCAGCCGCTCGAACAGCTCGCGGCCCATCTGGCGCTCCAGGGAGCGGATCTGCGCGGTGACCGTGGGCTGGGAGAGGCCGAGGAGCCGCGCGGCGGCGGTGAAGGAGCCCGAGCGGTGCACGGCGAGGAAGGTCCGCAGCTGATTCAGGTCGGTCGAGGCGGGCAGCGCCGCCCGCGCCGGCCCGCCCGATTCCGCGCGTCCATCGGAATTCTTATTCCTCATACCCGCCAGCCTATTGGAAACCGATGGGCGTTCCGGCCTACGGTCGGGTATTCGCGACTTTCCCGAGCTTCGGAGATGTACGACATGGCAAAGATCCTTTTCGTGGTGACCGGCGCCGACCACTGGACCCTGGCGGACGGCACCGCGCACCCCACGGGTTTCTGGGCCGAGGAGGCCGTGGTGCCCTACGAGACGCTCACGGCCGCGGGGCACGAGGTGGTCGTGGCCACTCCGGGCGGCGTCGTGCCCACGGTCGACCGCGGAAGCCTGGCGCCGGAGGTCAACGGCGGCCAGGAGGGCGCCGACCGGATCGCCGCGGGCCTGGAGGCGTTCGCCGGGCTGCGGAAGCCCGTCGCGCTGGAGGACGTGGACCTGGACGCGTACGACGCCGTCTTCTACCCCGGGGGCCACGGCCCGATGGAGGACCTCGCGGTGAACGCCGTCTCCGGGCGGCTGCTGACCGAGGCCCTGGCGTCGGGCAAGCCGCTCGGTATCGTCTGCCACGCCCCGGCGGCCCTCCTCGCCGCCACCGGCCCCGACGGCGGCAACGCGTTCGCCGGCTACCGGCTGACCGGGTTCACCAACGCCGAGGAGACGCAGGCGGGCTTCGCGGACAAGGCGAAGTGGCTGCTCCAGGACCGGCTGGTCGAGCTGGGCGCGGACTTCCAGGAGGGCGAGCCGTGGGCTCCGTTCGTGATCACCGACCGGAACCTGGTCACCGGTCAGAACCCGTCCAGCTCCGCGCCGCTGGCCGCCGAACTGGTCAAGCGGCTCGGCTGAGCCGATCCCCGTCCGCGCCCCGGCTGTTCGACGGCCGGGGCGCGGTCGGTCCGGTGCGTACGGGGCGCGGTCCGGTGCGGACGGCGTACGGGCCCGGCCTTCAGATCCACTCGCCGCGCGGCACCGGAGGGTCGCAGAGTTCCAGGACCACCTCACCGGTCACGGACTCCTCGGCCGCGACGGGTCGCACGCGCGCGCCGACCGCCACCAGGTGCGGGGCCGCGCCGACGATCCGGCAGCGGAACACGAACCCTTCGGGAAACCGCACCAGGGACTCGTTGCGCGCCGCCTCTGTGTACCGGTGGACGACGGCGGTGCGTACGACCACGCCGTGGCCGGTGGTGCGTTCCGGCTCCAGTTCGCTCGACGCGCACACCGGGCAGAGCAGCCGCCGGAAGGAGGCGGTGCCGCACCAGCGGCAGCGGTGATAGGAGAGGCCGCACTCCTCGTGCGCCTTCTGGACGGTGACCATCCCTGCCTGGGACACGGCTCGACCCCCTGCGCTCGTCTCGGACACGCCGCACCTGGCTGACGGCGCGTCCGCACCTTATGGCACTGAGTGCCGAAGAGTAAAGGCACTGAGTGCCTATTAGTGCGGCCTTCCTTCGCCTCTCCGCACCCCTGCACCTCCGCGCGCGCCCTCACGCTCCACTCCCGTACCTCACCCCTCCCCGACGGCCGCCTCGATCTGCTGAACCACGCGCCACATCGGCGTACCCTTCGGCGCGACCATCACGATCACCTCGCCGTCCCCGGAAGCGCGGGAACCGGCCGAGGGCGCAAGGGCCCCCGACACCGCGGGCCCTGCGGGCGCGCCGGGGCGCTCCCACGCCTCCCGCACCAGGGCGAGCGCGTGGTCGACCGCCTCCTCGGGATCTCCCTCCCCGCCCGAACGCAGCCATACGCGGAGCCCGTTGTTGTGCGCGGCGACCACGGACGCGGCGATCACCTCGGCCCGCAGTTCCCCGTCGCCGTCGCCGCTCCCCGCGAACCGGGCCCGCAGATGACCGGCGAGCGTCTGCTCGTACCGGCGCACCACGGAGAGTTCGTACGTACGCAGTCCCGGAACCTCGCGGGTGAGCCGGTAACGCTGCACGGAGAACTCGGGGTCGGCCGCGTACATGCGCAGCACGATGCGCGCGGCGTCGCACACCGCGCCCACCGGATCGCGGCCGTCCGCGGCGGTGAGGAAGTCGGTCATCTCCGCCAGGCACCGTTCGTGGTCCGGGAAGACCGCGTCCTCCTTGGACGGGAAGTACCGGAAGAAGGACCGCCGGCCCACCCCGGCCCGGGCCACGATGTCGTCCACCGTGGTCCGCTCGAAGCCCCGCTCCAGGAAGAGCTGGAAGGCCGCCTGCGCGAGCACCTCCCGCATGGGCGCCTTCTTCTCCGGTCCACGTCCCTCGCTCATGCGGCGAAACGTAGCACCGGACGGCCCGGAATGACACCGCGTACCTTTACAGAGGGTACTGAGTACCATAATGTCGTCCATACGAACCACACCCAGGTGGGACCACACCCAGGTAGGCAGGAGAGCCGGCGTGAGCTTGAGGATCGTTGTCTGTGTGAAGTAT
>NZ_ML123034.1:5896052-5922952 GCF_003846185.1 Streptomyces sp. ADI96-02 | reverse complement strand
CCTCCGGACGCCGTACCACCGGGACGCTCCGGGGCCTGTCGGCGGCTCCGGAGCAGGCCCCGGACGGTGTGGCCCCCGACGCGGCCCCGCAGCGACCAGCGCTGCGGGACCGCGTGCGGTTCACGGCCGGGCACGCGAGGCGGCGGAGCCGGGTGGCGGATCGGGCAGGCGCGCGTCGGCCCGAACGTCCGCATCGGCCCGTACGCCGGCGGCGAGGCCGAAGGTCGTGAACGCCGTCCGGTCCGGCAGCGGATACGTCTCCTTGCCCGTCAGCGCGTTGATGATGACGGCGGAGCGCCACGCGGCCAGTCCGAGGTCCGGCGTGCCGACGCCGTGGGTGTGGCGTTCAGCGTTCTGGACGAAGACGGAACCGCCGATCTCCGGTGCCAGGACCAGTCGTTGGGCTTCGTCGACCTGGGGCCGCCCGGCGCCGTCACGGACGATGTACGGGTCCAGTCCGGCGAGCAGCGCGTCCACCGGGCGCTCCCGGTAGCCGGTGGCCAGGACCACGGCGTCGGTGACCAGGCGGCCCCGGGTCTCCTGCTGGCCGTGCTCCACGGTGAGCTCGACGCGCCCGTCCCCCGTCGCGGCGGCGGCGATGACCTCGATGCCCGGTGTCAGGGTGACGTCGGGCCAGCCGCCGCCGAGGCTGCGGCGGTACAGCTCGTCGTGGATGTCCCCCAGGGTCTCCCCGCTGACGCCCTTGTAGAGCTGCCACTGGCTGGGGAGCAACCGGTCCCGGGTGGCCTGCGGCAGCCCGTGGAAGTAGCGCGTGTAGTCGGGGGTGAACTGCTCCAGCCCGATCTTGCTGTACTCCATGGGCGCGAAGGCCGGGGTGCGGGCGAGCCAGGTCAGCCCCTCCGCACCGACCGGGCGCAACCGCAGCAGGTCCAGCAGGACTTCGGCCCCGGACTGTCCGGAGCCGACGACGGTGACGTGTCGGGCCGACAGCAGCCGGTCGCGCTCGGCCAGGTAGTCCGCGGAGTGCAGCACGGGGGCGGCCGGGTCCTGCGCGAGCGTCCTGAGCGGCTCGGGGACGTACGGCGCGGTGCCGACGCCGAGGGCGAGGTGGCGTGCGTGGGTCCGCCCGGTCGCCCGTGTCTCGCCGTCCGGCCCCAGCCGGGTGAAGTCCACGGCGAACGCGCCTGCCCCGGGCTCCCAGGCGACCGCGTCGACCCGGTGGCCGAAGTGCGTGGAGGGGAGTTCCGTGCTCACCCATCGC
Organism: Streptomyces sp. ADI96-02; assembly: GCF_003846185.1. GTDB lineage: Bacteria > Actinomycetota > Actinomycetes > Streptomycetales > Streptomycetaceae > Streptomyces. The sequence continues at coordinate 5,921,730 of NZ_ML123034.1, read as the reverse complement.
AGGTAGCTGTCGAACTCGGTGCGGTGTATGTGGAAGCGCTCGGCGAAGTAGAACGGGAAGAGCCTGCGGCGGACCTTGATGTAGTTGAGGTAGGACCATGGGCTGGTCGGCTCGACCAGGCTCACCAGGTCGGCGAGGAAGGGGACTTGGAGCGTCGCGCCGTCGATCAGCAGGCCCGGGTGCCAGTGGAGTGCGGGCCGCTGTTCGTGGAAGGCGCTGCGCAGGCCGGGCACGCCGTCGGCGAGTGCGGCGAGCGACAGGTTGAAGGGGCCTGCGCCCACACCCAGCAGGTCCAGGGGCGGCGTTCGCGGTCCGGGCGTCATCGGGTTCCTCCGGCGGTGCGTGCGGGGGCGGTGGAGCGGTGGGGGTCCGTCGGCGTGACGGCGGCGGCGTACGGCCTCGGCGCCGTCCGGGCGCCGGAGCCGTCCGCCACCACCGCTCCGGGGAGGGACTCGCACGTCAAAACGGTACGGCTGTTTCGCATCGTCATGGCGTCAGCCTTTCCCTCCGCGCGGCATCGGCACCTCTCTCGGCGCGGCCGTCGGCGCGGCCCGCAGGGGGTGGAGCCGCCTTCGGAGCCCGGACGCGGCCACGCCCCGCGCACGTGTCAGCGACGCGCCGCCCGGGGGCAGGTCGAGCAGACGCTGCCGGGCGGAAGCGTGTAGTAGAGGCAACAGCCGGTCCGCGTACGGGTGTAGCCGATCTCGGGGTCCGGCGACGGGCGCAGGTCGGCGGCTCCCTGGTACGGGGCGGTGGAGCCCGGCAGGAGGGCGTTCGCCGCGCTCGCGGCGATGGACGCCTCCCCCAGCGACCGGCCCATGTACATGATTCCCGAGGCCAGTTGGTCGGTGGCCAGTGCCCACAGCGCGCGCGAGCGGCGGCGTACGAGCGGGCCGAACGCCTCCAGCACCGGTGCGGCGTGCCGGGCGACGGTGTCGCGCAGCTCGGCGCGCAGCGCCTCCTCGTCGGGCGCCGTGCGCGCTCCGGGCAGCGCTGCCGCCGGGTCGCCGGGCAGGCAGGCGACGCCTACGGGGGCCACCGCCAGGGAGCGCTCCTGCCAGGCGTACCCGATCCGGTCGAGCGGTACGGCGGGCACCCGGCGTTCGAGGAACCAGGGGGCGCTGAAGGCCAGGGCGGCGGTGAACAGGTACCGCTCCAGAGCCCAGGTCGCGGCCACGTCGCGCCGGGGTTCGGCGCCGTAGGCCGCATGGATGTGGCGGGCCTCCCCGTCCACGAGTGCGGCGACCCGGTCGGGCTCGGCGGCCATCCGGTCCGCCGGGGTCCAGGAGCCGCCGCCGTCGGCCGCCCGTTCGGGAGGCCCCGCCACGATCCGGACCAGGGACGAGACCCGGCCCAGTCGGCCGTAGGCGTCGGACACGAGTCCGGCCCACGAGGCGGTGGTGGCGTCCGAGGAGATGGTGAGCAGCACGGGACTTCCCGGTCGTTCAGGAGTGATCAGGTAAGGCTTACCTTATAGTCTCGGTGCCGGCGGTGCGCGCCGGCGGTGCCGGTGAGGCGCGCCTGGACCTCTGATCGGCTTCCCGTACGCCAACTCCCGGTGCGGGAAAGGCGGTCGCCCCTCCCGCACCGGGAAGGGATCACCCGGCGCGGGCGGGGAGCTCCGCACGGACCTCGCGCGCGGCTGCGACCAGGTTCTCCAGGGAGGCCCGGGTCTCGGGCCAGCCGCGGGTCTTCAGGCCGCAGTCGGGGTTGACCCACAGCCGCTCGGCCGGAATGGCCTCAAGTCCCTTGCGGAGCAGGGCGGCTGCCTCGCGGGTGCTGGGGATGCGCGGGGAGTGGATGTCGTAGACGCCGGGACCGGCCTCGCGGGGGTAGCCGTGCGCGGCCAGTTCGCGGGCGACCTGCATGTGGGAGCGGGCGGCCTCCAGGCTGATGACGTCGGCGTCGAGGTCGTCGATGGCCTGGACGATGTCACCGAACTCCGCGTAGCACATGTGGGTGTGGATCTGGGTGTCCGGCCGCACTCCGGCGGTGGCCAGCCGGAAGGACTCCGTCGCCCACTCCAGGTACGCGGCGTGCTCGGCGGCCCGCAGGGGCAGTGTCTCGCGCAGCGCGGGCTCGTCGACCTGGATCACCGACGTACCGCTCGCCTCCAGGTCGGCGACCTCGTCGCGCAGGGCGAGCGCCACCTGGCGGGCGGTCTCGCCGAGCGGCTGGTCGTCGCGGACGAAGGACCAGGCGAGCATGGTGACCGGTCCGGTGAGCATGCCCTTGACGGGGCGCTCGGTCAGCGACTGCGCGTACGTGGTCCAGCGGACCGTCATCGGGGCCGGGCGCGAGATGTCGCCCGCCAGGACGGGCGGGCGGACGTAGCGTGTGCCGTAGGACTGCACCCAGCCGTGCCGGGTCGCGAGGTAGCCGGTGAGCTGTTCGGCGAAGTACTGGACCATGTCGTTGCGTTCGGGCTCGCCGTGGACCAGGACGTCGAGTCCGGCCTGCTCCTGGAAGGAGAGCACCTCGCGGATCTCGTCCTTGATCCGGTCCTCGTACCCGGCCTCGTCGATACGGCCGGCCCGCAGGTCCGCGCGGGCGGCGCGCACCTCGGCGGTCTGCGGGAAGGAGCCGATCGTGGTCGTCGGCAGCAGGGGCAGGCCGAGGTGGGCGCGCTGGGCGGCGGAGCGCTCGGCGTACGGCTGGGAGCGGCGTCCGTCGGCGTCGGTGACCGCCGCCGTACGGGCCCGGACGGCCGGGTCGTGGGTGAGCGCCGCACCGGCGCGGGAGGCCAGGTCGGCCCGGTTGGCCGCGAGTTCGGCCGCGATGCTGTCCGTGCCGCCGGACAGGCCGCGCGCCAGCACGACGATCTCCTCCGTCTTCTGCCGGGCGAAGGCGAGCCAGCGCGCGATCTGCGGGTCGATGTCGCGTTCGGCGGTCGCGTCCAGCGGGACGTGGAGCAGGGAGCAGGAGGCCGCGACGTCGACCCGGCCGGCCAGGCCCAGGAGCGTGCCGAGGGTGGCGAGCGACTTCTCGTAGTCGTTGATCCAGATGTTGCGGCCGTTGACGACGCCCGCGACCAGGCGCTTGCCGGGCAGTCCGCCGACCGCCGCGAGGTCGTCGAGGTTGCCGGCGCCCGACTCGGTGAAGTCCAGGGCCAGTCCTTCGACGGGGGACTTGGCGAGCACCGGCAGCGCTTCGCCGAGCCGCCCGAAGTAGGAGGCGACGAGCAGCCGGGGACGGTCCGAGAGGCCGCCGAGGTCCCGGTAGGCGCGGGCGGCGGCGTCGAGTTCGGCCGGGGTGCGGTCCTGGACGAGTGCGGGCTCGTCCAGTTGGACCCAGTCGGCCCCGGCCGCGCGCAGATCGGCGAGGACGTCCGCGTACACCGGGAGGAGGCGGTCGAGCAGGGTCAGCGGCTCGAATCCGGCGGCGACGCCGGGGGCGGCCTTGGCGAGGAGGAGGTAGGTGACGGGGCCGACGAGCACCGGGCGCGGGGTGTGGCCGAGCGCGAGCGCCTCCTCGAACTGGGCTGCCTGGCGGGTGGAGTCGGGGGTGAAGACGGTGTCCGGGCCGAGTTCGGGGACCAGGTAGTGGTAGTTGGTGTCGAACCACTTCGTCATCTCCAGCGGCGCCACCTCCTGCGTACCGCGGGCCATGGCGAAGTAGCCGTCGAGGGCGTCCGCGCGGACCGCCTCGCGGTGCCGCTCGGGGACGGCGCCCACCATGACGCTGGTGTCCAGGACGTGGTCGTAGTACGAGAAGTCGCCGGTCGGCACCTCGTGGACTCCGGCGTCGGCGAGCTGTCGCCAGGTGTCCCGGCGCAGTCCGGCGGCGGTCCCGTGGAGGGCTTCGGCGTCGACGCGGCCCTTCCAGTACCCCTCGACGGCCTTCTTCAGTTCGCGGTGGCGTCCCTGGCGGGGGTAGCCGTGGACGGTGGCCTGGACCGCCGCGGCTGCGGGCTTCGCTGTCACGTGACTCTCCTTCGCGAGCGTGTCTGCTGCTGGTCCCGGGACGGGACGCGGACGCGAAGGGGTGAACGAACCGGGCGGGAGGGGGCTCGTGCCGTCGGCACAGCCCTCCGCCTGATACGTACGCCGACCCGCCCACGAGGTCACCGGGACTTCCGCACGCGAACGATCGCGTGCGGGCAACGGGCAGGTCTTCGGACTCGCGGGCGCGTCTGCCGGGGCAGACACCTACTGGCCGTCGCTTCCCAGGCCCGTCCGGGCCCAGTGCGTATGACGGCGGTCGTTCCCACTCACCGCTGCGGGGCAGTCCCGGATTCCCACCGGGTTCCCTCTTACGACACCCTGCCTGGCGGGCAGGGCGAACCGGCTGCACCGGCCACCCTAAGGGACGGCCGCCGGGCGCACACCGCTGTTCATCCTTCGGACGGTGAGATGGGACACGGGCGGACGGTGCGTCGGGGTGCGGTCGGGACCCGCCGGTCGCACCCACGCCGTCGATTCCTCACGGAGCGCGGCCGTCCGGCCCAGTCGGCGTCACCCGGGCGGGTGATGCGTGCGGCCGGTTCGCCTCCGCACCCATCCGCGCCGCCCGCCGCACCGAATGGTCAGCACAGGGGCGCGGAGCGGGCGCCTCTGATCACTGTCCGGGACCGGGTCGGCAGCCTGGCAAGATCCGGTCCCGGGCAGGCTCCGCTCCTCGCGCCGGTCCGCCTTCGCCCGCGCCCCGCTGACATGTGGTCAGGTTGCCGTCGGTGGCGGGCGGGGACAGTGACGCAGATGTAACCGAATGGCGTAGAAGAGGCGGAACCGCAGAGCGGTACAGGCCGTTCTTCTTGCCAATACGCTGCCGCCGACCTGAGGCGGCGACGACCGAGGGATGCGCCATATGAAGAAGACAGTCGGGTGGGCCCAGGACGGCGACGACTGGACGATCACCGTGAACGGCACGCTGTACCGGGCCGTCGAGCGACCGACCGACGGCCGGGTCGACACGTACCTGGTGCGCGGGAACGACCTGGTCGCCGAGTGCCCGAGCCTCGGCCACGGGCTCGGCGTGATCAGGGCGCACGAGTCCCGGAGCTGATCTCCGGCCGGTCCGGCGGCGCGGGGCGGCGGGTACCGCCGCCCGCGCCTCGACGCGGACCAGGCGTAACGGACCAGGCGTAACGGACCGCGCGCCACGGACCGGACGGCGGCCGGTACCTCGGGCCGGCGGCCGGAGCCGTCCGACGCTCAGCCGGCCGCCGGGTCGGGACGGCGGCGCAGCAGATAGGTGTCCATGATCCAGCCGTGCCGCTCACGGGCCTCGGCACGGACGCGGCTGATCCGGCCGGCGACCTCGTCGAGCGGGCCGGAGACCAGGATCTCGTCCGGCGTGCCGATGTACGCGCCCCAGTAGATCCACAGGTCACGGCCCGTCAGATGGGTGAAGCTCTCGTGGCCGTCGAGCATGACGACGATGTCGCCGTCGTCGTCCGGGAAACCCTCGGCCAGCCGCCGTCCGGGAGTGATGTGGATGGGGCGGCCGACCTGGTTGAGGGTGGTGCGGTGGCGGGCGGCGAGGGCGGAGACGCTGCTGATGCCGGGGACCACCTCGTGGTCGAACGCGACCGTCCCGCGCGCCCGGATGTCCTCCAGGACGGCGAGGGTGCTGTCGTACAGCGCCGGATCACCCCACACCAGGAAGGCCCCGCGACCGCCGGGCGCGAGCTCCTCGATGATGAGGCGTTCGCAGACGTCGGCGCGGCGGTGACGCCAGTCGCGCACCGCCGAGGCGTAGCGCGCACGGTCCTCCTGGGTGCGGTCGCGCCAGGGGTCCTCCGCCTCCACGACCCGGTAGGGGCCGGTGAGGTGCTGGTCGAGGACGTCGCGCCGCAGCCGGGTCAGCGACTCCTTCTCCCGGCCCTTGCCGAGCACGAAGAACACCTCCGCCCGGCGCATGGCCTTGACGGCGGCGAGCGTCAGGTGGTCGGGGTCCCCGGCGCCCATGCCGATGACGAGGATGTGGCGTGGTGCCTCGCTCATGTCAGCCGCTCTTCCTGCTCTTCACTGCTCTGGCCGCTCCAGCTTCTCTTCACTGATCGTTCCGCTCGGGCCGCTCTTGCCGCTTCCTACCGGTGCGCGTGACTCGACCCTAGAGGCACCCGCCGCGTTCCCGGGCGGGGTGGCCCAGGCGGGATGAACCGCGCGGTGCCGAGCGTTACCACCGCATGTGTCCGGTTCATCACCGAACCGGGCCCCGAGGCTGGAGGCACGGCTGTGCACGGTGAGTACAAGATCCCCGGCGGCAAGCTGGTGGTGGTCGACCTGGAGGTGGAGGGCGGGGCGCTGCGCGACGTGCGCGTCGCCGGGGACTTCTTCCTCGAACCGGACGAGGCGATCCAGGCGATCGACGCGGCGCTGGAGGGCGCTCCGGCGCACACCGGCACGGCCGCGCTCGCGGCCCGGATCGAGGCGGCGCTGCCCGAGTCGACCGTGATGCTCGGGCTGAGCGCGGAGGGCGTCGCCGTCGCCGTACGCCGGGCGCTCGCGCAGGCGACCGAGTGGAGCGACTACGACTGGCAGCTGATCCACGAGGCCCCGCAGTCGCCCGCGCTGCACATGGCGCTGGACGAGGTGATCACCGCCGAGGTCGCCGCGGGCCGCCGTCCCCCGACGCTCCGGGTCTGGGAGTGGGACTCCCCGGCGGTGATCATCGGCAGCTTCCAGTCGTTGCGCAACGAGGTCGACCCGGCGGGCACCGAGCGGCACGGGGTGAGTGTCGTGCGCCGGATCTCGGGCGGCGGCGCGATGTTCGCCGAGCCGAGCAGTACCATCACCTACTCGCTGTCGGTTCCCGAGTCGCTGGTGTCGGGGCTCTCCTTCGCCGACAGTTACGCCTATCTGGACGACTGGGTACTCGAAGCCCTCGCGGACATGGGCATCAAGGCGTGGTACCAGCCGCTCAACGACATCGCGACCGAGGTCGGCAAGATCGCCGGAGCGGCCCAGAAGCGGATGGTCGGGCCCGGCGGCGGCCCGGGGGCGGTCCTGCACCACGTGACCATGTCGTACGACATCGACGCCGACAAGATGCTGGAGGTCCTGCGCATCGGCAAGGAGAAGATGTCCGACAAGGGCACCCGGTCCGCGAAGAAGCGGGTGGACCCGCTGCGGCGGCAGACCGGGCTCCCCCGGCAGGTCGTCATCGAGCGCATGATCGCGTCCTTCCGCAGGCGGCACGGCCTCACCGCGGGCCGGGTCACCGACGCGGAGGCGGCGCGCGCCGAGAAGTTGGTCGCCACGAAGTTCGGCACGCCGGAGTGGACGGCCCGGGTGCCGTAGGCCGGGCCCGTCGACGGCGGGGAGGGCCGGAGAGGGCACGGCATACTGGAGTCATGGACATGGCCGTACGGATCGCCCGAGCGCGGAAGCGGCTGGGCGACGGCCTCTTCGCCAGGGTCGCGGGTCCCTCCGGCCCCGCCAACCGGGCCCGTATCCACGGCACGCCGGGGCCGCGCTGGTTCGGCGAGGACCGGCCGATCCGACAGGTGCACGGGGACGCGTCCATGTTCATCGGCGGGCTGCGGGCCCTGCTCCTGCAGTCCCTCCACCCGCTGGCGATGGCGGCCGTGGCGGGGCACTCCGGCTATCGAGGCGACCCGTGGGGCCGGCTCCAGCGCACCAGCACGTTCCTGGCGGTCACCACGTTCGGCACCGCGTCCGACGCGAGCGACGCGGTCGAGCGCGTACGGGCGGTGCACGAGAGGGTGCGCGGCACGGCTGTGTCCGGGGCGTCGTACCACGCCGCCGATCCGCACCTGCTGTGCTGGGTGCACATCGCGGAGGTGGACAGCTTCCTCCGCGCGCACCAGCGCTACGGGGCCCGGCCGCTGGACGGCGCGGGCTGCGACGCGTACATCGACGACATGGCCACCGTGGCTCTCGCCCTCGGCGTCCCCGACCCGCCGCGCGACAGGGCGGAGCTGGCCGCGCGTATGGCCGCCTACCTCCCGGAGCTGCACGCCGGCCGGGAGGCCCTGGACGCGGCGCGGTTCATCCTGCTGCACCCGCCGCTTCCCTGGGCGGCCCGTCTCCCGTACGCCGTCCTCGCCGCGAACGCGGTGGCCGCGCTGCCGCCGTGGGCCCGGGAAGCATTGCGTCTGCCGCTGGCTCCGGTCGTCGGGGAGGTCTTCGTACGGCCCACCGGCCGGGCCCTCACCAGGATCATCCGCTGGGCCATGGCTGCCCGGCCGCCCGTCACCGCAGCCGCGCCTCCCGTCGCGTAGGCCGGTTCCCGGGCCGGACGCCCGGATGCCGGACGGGCTCCGCCGGGCGACGATGAGACGAGGGCGTACGCCCGCCCGGGGGCTCGTGTCGGGAGGCACCGGTGGAGCGCAGCGGAACGACGGACGTGTTGATCGCCGGAGCGGGGCCGGTCGGGCTGACGCTCGCGGCCGAGCTGCGGCGCGCGGGGGCCTCCTGCCGGATCGTCGACCGGCTCCCGGCCCGGCTGCCGTTCGCGAAGGCGGTGGGCGTCCAGCCGCGCACCCTGGAGATCTGGGACCGGATGGGGCTGGTGCGCGAGGCGCTGGAAGCGGCGATCGCGATGCGCGGCCAGCTGACCTACGTCAACGGCGTCGAGCAGGGCAGGTTCGACCTCTCGCTGCCGCCGGAGGTGCCGTACGGCTTCGCGTCGCTTCCGCAGTACGAGACCGAACGCCTGCTGGAGGAGTTCCTGGGGCGCTTCGGGACCGGTGTCGAGCGCTCCGCCGAGCTGGTCTCCTTCACCCAGGACGGCACCGGGGTGACGAGCCGGCTGACCACGGCGTACGGCGGCGAGGAGGTCCGCTCGCGGTTCCTGGTCGGGTGCGACGGCGCGCACAGCGTGGTGCGCAAGGGGCTCGGGCTGTCCTTCGAGGGCGGGGCCTTCCCCGAGGAGTACATGCTCGCCGACGTGGAGGTGGGCTGGGACCTGCCGTCCGGCTACGGAGTGCGCTCCACTCACCGTACCGGCGACGGCACGATCGACGACCTGCTGGTCTGCATCCCGCTGCCCGGGGCCGGCCGCTACCGGATGTCGATGATGGTGCCGCCGGAGCTGTCCGCCGCCCACCGCGACGCGGGCGGGCCGGACGACGGCGAGGGCGTCGCCCACGGACTGGAGGGCGGCACCGCGCCCACGCTCGCCGACATCCAGAAGGTGCTGGACCGGCTGGCTCCGCAGCCGGTCACCGCGTCCGCGCTGCGCTGGTCGTCGGTGTTCCGGATCAGCCACCGTCTGGTGGACCGTTACGGCGAGGGGCGGGTCTTCGTGGCCGGCGACGCGGCGCACATCCACCCGCCGACCGGCGCGCAGGGCATGAACACCGGAATCCAGGACGCCTGCAACCTCGCCTGGAAGCTGGCGTCGGCGGCCGGCGACGTGCCGAGGCCCCGGTTGCTGGCCAGTTACGACGAAGAGCGGCGCCCGGTCGGCGAGGAGGTCGTCGGCCGGACCGTCCGCCACGCCGCCGAGGGCGTACAGGCGGATCCGTCGGACCCGGCGACCCTCCTGCTCCGCGAGGCCCAACTCCTCGTCGGCTACCGGGACGGACCCCTGGTCCTGCCGCTGCCGACGGGCGACGACGCGTCCCTCCGGCCCGGCGACCGGGTGCCGGACTGCGGCGGTCTGACGGACGGCATCGCCGCGTACCCGTCGCGGCTCTACGACCTGCTGCGCGGGCGCGGGCATGTGCTGCTCGTCCACGGCCGCCATCCGGCGGGCGACACGGCGGCCGATCTCGCCGCAGCCGCACGCGAGTTGTCCGACGGGCTCATGGAGGCGTGCGTCATCCTGCCCGCCGACGCGCCTGGTGCGCTCGATGCGGAGACAGGACTCCCCTGGTATCGGGACAGCGCCGGAGAGTTCGCGCGGCTGTTCGGTGTCCGGGAGCCGACCGCGTTCGTGGTGCGACCCGACGGATACCTGAGTGCCCGTCTCTCTCCGCCGACGGTAAGCGAGTTGACCGCGTCGCTGCGCCGGGTCTTCGGCGGCTGACGGCTCTGCTCCCTTCGGCGGCCCCTCCTGTGGGGCGGCATCCCTGAGGTCCGGGGGTCGGCTGCTTCACCAGGGTCCGGCGGAGGCGCGCAGGGTGAGCAGGACGCCGACGACGAGTACGAGCAGCGCCGAGGCGGCGGGCCCGATGCGGGCGAGCCGCCTGAGCGGTTCCCGGTGCCGGGCGAACGCCACGGCGCGGGTGCCGAAGCGGTCGCGCAGCCGGACCAGGAGCAGGCCCGCCGCCGTCAGGGTGAGCGCCATGCCCAGGCCGTAACCGATCACGAGCAGGACGCCGAAGGCGGTACGGCCGAGGGCGACCGCACCGAGCAGTACGACGAGCGCGGACGGGCTCGGGACCAGCCCTCCGGCGATCCCCATCCCGATGAGACCGGCGCGCGGGGAGCCTCGCCGCCGCCGGGTCTTCCCGACATCGGGAGTGTGCGTCCCGGAGTCCGGAGTGTGCGTTTCGGCGGCGCGGTCGGGATCGGTGTCCGGGGGCCGAGGCGGTGCGAGGAGGCCGCCGCTGGTTCGGGGTTCGGCTGCGGCCCGGGTCTCGCCGCTGGTGCGACGGCCGGGGAGGGAGCGGAGGGCGGTGGGAACGGGGGCCGGGTGGTGGGATTCGTGCGGGCCGTGGCTGTGAGCGTGATCATGATCGTGGGCGTGACCCTGGGCACGGTCGTGGTCGTGCGCATGGGGGGTGTGGCCGTTGCCGTGGGTGTGCGTGTGGCTGTGACCGTGGTGGTGATGGCGACCGTGCCCGTGGCTGTGCCCGTGGCCATGGCTGTGCCCATGACCGTGCCCGCCGCCCTTGCCCAGGGCCGAGCGCAGCAGCCACAGGCCGATGCCGGTGACGAGGAGGCCGCTGGTCAGGCCGAGCCAGGTCAGCACGGTCTCCCCGGCGAGCGTCGTCGCCAGGGGCAGCGCCAGGCCCAGCACGAGCACGCCTGCCGTGTGGGTGAACGTGACCGTGACGCCCACGGTGACCGCGTCGCGCGGCGTTCCCCGGCGGCCCGCGAGGTAGGCCGCCATGATCGTCTTGCCGTGGCCGGGCAGCACCGCGTGCGAGGCGCCGAGCACCAGAGCGAGTAGCAGAGCCAACAGGCCGGCCGGAACGGTGAGTTCACGGGCGCCTACGAGGTCGTCGAACGCGGCGGAGATCCGCTCCAGCACCCCGCCGACCGGCCCCGCGCCCGGCAGGACCGAGGAGGCCGCGCCGCCCGCCGACCCGCCGCCGGGCACGGAACGCAGTTCGGCGGACCGCTGGTCGAGCGGTGTCGCCGCCGGATCCGCCGGATAGCGTCGCAGTTCGTCGGTGGGCGAGACGGCCGGAAGGGACGACCGGCTCAGGGTCACGCCCCGGCCGCGCGCGGTCATCTCCTGCCAGCCGACCCGACGGGAGTCGTAGTCCGTGCGCACGGCGACGGAGGCCGGGGCACGCAGGTCGGCCGGGGCGCGGAGGGCGCAACTGAGCCTGCTGGTCCGCAGCCCCGCCTCTCCCGGTACGTAGACGAAGTCGCCCCGGTCCGCCGTCCATCGCAGGGACGCGCCGCCGACGTCCACGTGCAGCCGCTCGGCCAGCGCGGTGCAGCTGCCGGCGGCGTACGCGCGCGATTCGGCGCGGTCGACACGGCCGTTGTGGTCGCGGTCGACGAGGGGTCGTTCCTGGGCGGCGGCGATCTCGGCGCGGTCGACGACGACGCGGGCCTCCACGGCGTCCGGGAGCAGGGTCAGACCGGTGTGGTGGTTGACGGTGAAGTTGCCGAGCGGATGGGCGTGTGCGGCCGGGGCGCAGGCGAGCAGCGGCAGGGCCGTCGCCGCGGCGAGGGCTCCGAGTGCCGTCAGGCGGAGAGAGGTTCGGTTCATCGGGTGGATCCGATTCTGCTGAGCGCGGTACGGGCCCGAGGGGCGTGGACGGGGTGGAAGCGGGGGTCGATGGCGAGGGCGCGGCGCAGGTCGGCGTGCTCGGCCTCCGGTTGGCCGAGTGCGCGGTTGATCAGCCCGCGGTGGTAGTGGAACGGGGCCGAGGCGGTGCCGAGCCGCAGGGCCGAGTCGGCCTGCTCCAGCGCCTCCCGGTCGCGGCCGGCCCGGTGGAGGGCCCAGCCGAGCGCGTCGTGGACGGCCAGGAAGGGCCGCTCCCGCACGGCGGTCCGGCCCATCCGGACGGCCGTCGCCGGGTCGCCGTGGTCGGCCTCGAACAGGATCGCGTCGGCGTCCGCCGCCTCCCCGCCGCTGCGTCGCAGGGTCTCCTGGGCGCGCAGGACGTCGTACTGCGCCTCGGCCCCCGCCGTGTCGCCGACGGAGAGCCGGAGGTCGCCGAGGCCGAGCAGGTACTGCGGGAGCGGGGCGACGGCGAGCGCCGCCGTGAAGTCCGCGACGGCCCCGGGGGTTTGGCCGAGGACGGTACGGGCGCGGGCGCGGGCCTCCAGGAGGGCCGCGTCGCCGGGCACGGCGGCGAGGCCGGCCTCGGCGTGCCGCAGGGCGGCCTGGGCCCGGCCGGACTCCAGAGCAAGGGTGGAGAGGTGGGTACGGGCGAAGGCGGTCTCCGCCGGGGTTCCGGCGGCCCCGAGTGAGCGGGTCATCAACTCGACGGCCCGACCGGTGTCGCCGCGCAACTCCCAGCTGTAGGAGGCGCGGGCCAGTGCCGCGCTGTCCGGTTTGAGGTCGCACATGCGCTGGACCGCTTCGAACGACTCCTCGTAGCGCCCGAGTTGGGTGAGCGCGTCGGCCAGCACGCCGTGAGCGGGGGCGCTGTAGGGGTTGGCCTCGACGGCCCGGCGGGCCCAGGTGAGCGCGTGGCCGAAGCGGTGGCGGGCCGCTTCGAGGGCGCCCATGCCGGTGGCGGCGGGGGCGTTGCCCGAGGGCTGGACGTCCAGGGACCGCCGCAGCGCCGCCTCGGCCCGTCCGTACGTCGCCGGATCGGCGGTGCTGCGGGCCTGCTGTACGTAGGCCATGCCCAGGGCGGCCCAGCCCTCGGCGTCGGAGGGCAGGCGGCGTACCCGGGCACGCAGGGACTCGACCGTGGCGTCGGGGCCGCCGCCGCGCGCGGCCGGGGTCCCTGCGGAGGCAGCCGGTGCTCCGGCGGGCGCGGCGGCTGGGCCGGAACGCGGGACCGGCCCCAGGGCGCCGAGGCTGAACAGGGCCGCTCCCAGGGCGAGCACGACCGTCGTGCTGCGCAGGCCGCCGCGGAGGCGGAAGCGGGTGCGGGGGTCGTCGGCGGGCACGGGCTCTCCCTGGGTCGGGCGACGGGCGGATCGGCGAAACGGATAGGCATCGGCATCGGCAGGACGGGTCGGCAGGACGGGTCGGCAAGGCGGGTCGGGTTGTCCGGACGGGTTGTGCGGGCGAGTTGCGCGGGCCGGTCGTCCGGGCGGAGCCTCAGCGGCTCCGCCCGGACGCCGGGCGCGGCACATCGTGACCGCGTCCCGGCGGGGCCGGCCAGGGTCAGCCGGCGGTGTGGCGGCGACGGCGCAGGCGCAGGCCGCCCGCGCCGAGGAGCAGAGCGCCCGCGCCGCCGATGAAGGCGGCGTTGGAGTGGGTCATCGCGGACTGCTGTCCGGAACTGCCCGAGGGGCCCGCGTTGACGCTCGTGGAATGCGGGAGCCCCAGGTAGGGGAAGCTCCGGCCGAACGGCACCTCGTTGGTGTCGACCTTGTCGCCCTCGGCGAGAGCCGGGACCAACTCGCCGGTCTGGGCGGCTCCTTCGACAGCCTGGAGCGAGATGTCGATGACGTCGTCGGTCAGGCGGCGGCCGTTCGGGAAGCCGGCCAGGTCGCCCGCGAGTACGCCGAGCCGCTGCGGTGCGGCGGTCGGCGGCACGGCCATGTTCAGGCGCAGTTCCTCGGCGGGCACGATCTTCCGCAGCGGAGCGTCCTTGTTGAGCCGGTGCGCGTTCAGGTCGGCCTTGATCGGACCGCAGACCTTGCAGATGCCGGTGAGGTAGATCTCGGCGAGGTCGTTGCGCGGGGTCGCCGGCGCGGGGACGCCGTACACCTTCTGGATCAGCTTCGGCAGGATCGGGTCCAGCACCTTGTCGACGACGGGCTGGACCGTGCGGTCCTGGCTGGGGTTCAGGGTGTTGAAGGCGTCCTTGTACTTGAGCGGGACGACGACCTCGTTGACCAGCGGGTTGCCGAGGCGGGAGACCTGCTTCCAGCCGGACGGCTTGGCGGCGCGGGAGCTGCTGACCTCGACGCCTCCGCGCTCGGTGGTCGACCAGACGCCGACGACGGGGTTGCGTGCGACGTTGCCCCGCAGGGCGAGGGCCCTCTTCGGGATCTGGAGCGCGACGGAGTTGACGTTGTAGCCGGCCAGGGTGTCCTGGCCGCGCTCGCTCAGGTCGCCGCCGTAGAGCAGGTCGAAGACGCGCAGGTCGGCGAAGAACGGGTCCTCGGCCTGTCCGGCGAACGCCTTCCCGCCTCCGGGAAGGCGGCGCAGCGCCTGCGAGCGCAGCACGCCGTAGTCGGGCATGGACGCCCGGCCGACGTGGGAGGGTGCGACCGGCACCGAGCGGAGCAGGGTGGACGTGCCGCGCGCGGTGGTCACCGTCAGGTCGTAGAACTGGCGGATGTTGAGGTCCGGGTCGTTCAGCGAGGTGACCGGGCCGGTGTTGTAGAGGAACTGGCCGGCCGCGTCGCGGACGGTGGTCCGGAACCTCCAGGTGTAGGTGGTGTCGGCGTTTCCGTCACCCGTGTTGTCGATCTTGATGTGGTAGCGGGCGTCGTCCGCGAACTGGTAGAAGTTCGGGCCGCCGTTGGGCTCCTCGAACGGGATCCAGTTGGCGATCAGCGTCACGGTGTCGGCCCGGTCGGGGCTGGTGAACGCGTAGACGTCGGTGTTGTCCGCCCGCGGGTCGCCCGCGATCAGCGGGGCCTCGCGGTGGCTGGACGCGGCGCTGATGCCCGGGGCCAGGGTGAGGACGGTGAGGCCGGTGGCCAGCGCGCCGGCACCGAGCACGATGAGGGAGTGGTCGAGGGCACGTCGGCTGCGCGGCCTCGGGGAGGGGGACGTCACGGCGAATCCTCTCGGCGACGGAACACCCCGCCCGCGGGCCGAAGGCCGCGCGGGTACGGGGTGCCGCAACAGGAAAGTGGGAGTTGAGCGACGACCCAGCGGGCGGGACAGGCGTCCGGGCGGCTTCCACGAGGGAACAGGCCCCTCGCCGGTCGTCGGACCGTCAGCGAAGCACGTCCCGGGGCCGCTTCGGGCCCCGTCTCGCCGACGGCGAGGGCCGCGAGTGGTGGTGGTCGTGGGCGTTTGCGCTGATGAGCGCGGCGGAGGGATCCCGGGCGCGGCGGTGGAATCCGTGGATCACGCCACGCCGGACGTTGGGCCAGTCGTGTCCACCCGTGCCCGCGGGTGTCCGTCCGTGTGCCTGGGCGAGCTTATTGCACATCATGCGCAACAACGTTGCGCCGCGCCGGAGATAAGGACGGAGGGATGCAGAATGCCCCACCGCGGACGGGACCGGGAGCTGACGTCCGGTCGCGCCGCGGCGGGGCGGTCTGCGGGGGTGCTGGAGGTGGTTCGCGAGGGCTGCGGGTGGTCGAAGCCCTTCGACTGCTTGGGCTACTTGGGCATCAGGACCGAGTCGATGATGTACACGGTGGCGTTGGCGGTGGGCACGTTCCCGCAGACGACGCTCGCGGAGTCGTTGACCTTGAAGGACTCGCCGGAGCCGGCCGTGGTCAGCGGGCTCTTCTCCAGCGTGTCGAAGGTGCCGCTCTCCAGCTGCGTCGGGGTGACCTTCTCGCCCACGACGTGGTAGGTGAGGATCTTGGTCAGCATCTCCTTGTCGTTGAGGACCTTGTTGAGGTCGGCCTCCGGGATCTTGGCGAAGGCGTCGTTGGTCGGCGCGAAGACGGTGATGTTCTGGGCGTTGTTCAGGGTGTCGACCAGGCCGGCCTTCTTCACGGCCGTGACCAGGGTGGACAGGGCGGGGTTGTTCGAGGCGGCCGTGGCGACCGGGTCCTTGGCCATGCCACCGAAGCTGCCCGCGCCGTCCTTCGGAACGCTCGCGCAGGCCGAGCCGAACGGCTTGTCCGCCGAGGCGTTGTCGCCGTCGGCCGGCGCCGAGTCGGCCGGGGCGGACTCGGCCATGGACGAGCGGTCGGACGCCTTGTCCGAACTGTCCTGGGAGCAGGCGGTCAGGCTGAGGGGGAGCAGGACGGCGGCGACGACGGCGACGGAGGCGCGGCGGTGGCGAAGGGCGTTCATGGGAGTTCTCCTGGATCGTTTGGAACGGAAGGGAAGGGAAGGAACGGAAGGGGAGAGGGGCGGAAGGATCAGAAGGGACGGAGGGAGGGGGAACGAGGGAACGGATGAGGTGGACGGGGTGGAAAGGCGTCGCCGGGCTTATCCGGCAACCTCTCGGGACGGAAAGTCTGTTGGGGCGTGGGGTCAGTCGACGGTGACCACCACGGAGTGCCGGCCGCTCACGCCGTCGGGGATGGTGCGGGTGCGTTTCTCGGTCTGCACCTCGCCCGTGGCGTCGGTGGCGCGGACGGTGATCGTGTGGCCGCCGGGTGTCGCCTTCCAGGGGTAGGACCACTGGCGCCAGGTGTCGACGGTGTCCTGTTCGGCGAGTTGGGCGGGCCGCCAGGGTCCGTCGTCGACGCGGACCTCGACCTTGTCGATACCGCGGTGCTGGGCCCACGCCACTCCGGCGACCACGACGGTGCCGGCCTGGGGGCGCGCGAAGGGCTTGGGGGTGTCGATCCGGGACTGGGTCTTGATCGGGGCCCTCTTGGCCCACTTGCGCTTCACCCAGTACGGGTCGTAGTCGTCGAAGGTGGTGAGTTCGATGTCCTCGATCCACTTGCACGCCGAGACGTATCCGTAGAGGCCGGGGACGATCATGCGGACGGGGAACCCGTGGACGAAGGGGAGCGGTTCGCCGTTCATGCCCAGGGCGAGCATCGCGTCCCGGCCGTCCATGACGTCCTCGACGGGGGTGCCGAGGGTCATGCCGTCCACGGACCGGGAGACGAGCTGATCGGCCGGGCCGCCCCGGGACGGCGACTTCACACCCGCCTCCTTCAGCAGGTCGGCCAGCCGGACGCCGATCCACCGGGCGTGGCCGACGTAGGGTCCGCCGACCTCGTTCGACACGCAGGTGAGGGTGATCTCCCGTTCGATCAGCGGACGGTTCAGCAGGTCCTGATAGGTGAACTCCAGCTCACGCCGCACTCCTTGGCCGTGGATGCGCAGTCGCCAGCTGTTCGCGTCGACCTTGGGCACCACGAGTGCGGTGTCGACCCGGTAGAAGCGGTCGTTGGGCGTGGTGAACGAGCTGATGCCGGGCACCCGAAGCCGTGCGCCCGCCGGGATCGGCCGCGCGGGCGAGACCGGTGCGGGCAGCTTCACGGCGGCGCGGGAGGCGATGGCGTCCTGGCTGCTCCTGCCGTTGAGTGTCCGCCCCACGGCCCCGGCGGCGGTGGAGGCGGCGGCAGCGGCGGTGGCCGCGAGGAGGAAGCCGCGCCGGTCCCAGCCGCTTTCCGGCCGCTCCCCCGCGACCGCGCGCGACTGCGTGAGCCGGCCGGCCAGGACGTACAGCAGGACGGCCCCCGCGACCGCGCCCACCAGGGAGGGAAGCGCGTCGACCGCTCCGGTGGAGTCGGGCCGGCTGACGGCCGCCGCCGCACCGACCGCGCCGAAGACCAGGACGGCGGCCGATCCGGTACGCCGGTGACGCAGGGCCAACAGGCCGACGACGACGGCGAAGAGGGCGAGTACGACGACGATGCCGAGTTGCAGGACGAACTTGTCGTTCTCACCGAAGTTCCGGATGGCCCAGTCCTTCACACCGGCGGGCGTCCGATCGATGGCCGCACCGCCGACCGCGGTGACGGGGCTCGCCTCGGGCCTGACGGCCGCCGAGACCAGCTCGGCGACGGTCAGCGAAGCGAATCCCGCCAGCAGTCCGCTCAGGGCTGCGAGCGTTCCGCGGGTCAGGGCTGTCCGGGTGATCCTCACGGTCGTCATTCGGAGCCGTGCGACTGGCGGATTGGTCGTTCACCCGATCACGTGAGGAATTCGGGTTCGCCGTACATCACGCCCGGCGATGGGATAAAGGGGTGCCCCGTAGCGAAGGAGCCACGGCGGGCGTCCGGGGGCAGGTGGTACGCACCGCGTTCCCGGCCCAACCGGGCCCGTGCCCGCCGGAACGCGCTCCGCCCCGGCGGGCACGGGGCCGGCCGGGGCGGAGCACTACGGAACCGTACGGGGCGGAGGCGGCCGGCGGGTGGCCCCCGCCCCGTACGTCACATCACTCCTCGCACGATACGCCACGCGCCGCGGCGCGCCGCGTGACGCGACGTCAGGCGAGGCTCGCGATCGCCTTGTTGAAGGTGGCGGAGGCGCGCATGACGGCCTCGGCCTTCGCCGGGTCGGGCTGGTAGTAGCCGCCGATGTCGACCGAGGAGCCCTGCACCGCGATCAGTTCGGCGACGATGGTCTCCTCCTGCTCGGCCAGCGTCCGGGCCAGCGGCGCGAACGCTTCGGCGAGCTTCGCGACGTCGGTCTGCCGCGCCAGCTCCTGGGCCCAGTAGAGCGCCAGGTAGAAGTGGCTGCCGCGGTTGTCGATGCCGCCCAGCTTGCGGCTCGGCGACTTGTCCTCGTTCAGGAAGGTGCCGGTCGCCCGGTCCAGGGTGTCGGCGAGGACCTGGGCCCGCGCGTTGCCCGTGGTCGTGGCCAGGTGCTCGAAGCTGACCGCGAGGGCCAGGAACTCGCCCAGGCTGTCCCAGCGCAGGTAGTTCTCCTTGACGAGCTGCTGGACGTGCTTGGGGGCGGAGCCGCCCGCGCCCGTCTCGAACAGTCCGCCGCCGTTCATCAGCGGGACGACCGAGAGCATCTTCGCGCTGGTGCCGAGCTCCAGGATCGGGAAGAGGTCGGTCAGGTAGTCGCGCAGCACGTTGCCGGTGACGGAGATGGTGTCCTCGCCGCGGCGGATGCGCTCCAGGGAGAAGGCGGTGGCCTCCTCCGGCGTCTTGACGGAGATGTCCAGGCCGTCCGTGTCGTGGTCGGCGAGGTACGTGGTGACCTTGGCGATGAGGTTGGCGTCGTGGGCGCGGCCCGCGTCCAGCCAGAAGACGGCCGGGGTGCCGGTGGCACGGGCGCGGGTGACGGCGAGCTTGACCCAGTCCTGGATCGGCGCGTCCTTGGTCTGGCACATCCGGAAGATGTCCCCGGCGCCGACGGCCTGCTCCAGGACGGCGGTGCCGTCGGCGGAGACGACGCGCACGGTGCCGGTGGCCGGGATCTCGAAGGTCTTGTCGTGGCTGCCGTACTCCTCGGCCTTCTGCGCCATCAGACCGACGTTGGGCACGGAGCCCATGGTCGACGGGTCGAAGGCGCCGTTGGCGCGGCAGTCGTCGATGACGACCTGGTAGACACCGGCGTAGCTGCTGTCCGGGAGGACGGCGATGGTGTCGGCCTCGTTGCCGTCGGGGCCCCACATGTGACCCGAGGTGCGGATCATGGCGGGCATCGAGGCGTCCACGATGACGTCGCTGGGGACGTGCAGGTTGGTGATGCCCTTGTCGGAGTCGACCATCGCGAGGGCGGGGCCGTCGGCGAGCTCGGCCTCGAAGGACGCGCGGATCTCGGCGCCGGCGTCGAGGGAGTCCAGGCCCTTGAGGATGCCGCCCAGGCCGTCGTTCGGGGTGAGGCCCGCGGCGATGAGGACGTCGCCGTACTTGGCGAAGGTGTTCGGGAAGAAGGCGCGTACGGCGTGGCCGAAGATGATCGGGTCGGAGACCTTCATCATCGTGGCCTTGAGGTGCACGGAGAACAGCACGCCCTCGGCCTTGGCGCGGGCGACCTGAGCGGTGAAGAACTCGCGCAGCGCGGCGACGCGCATGACGGCCGCGTCGACGACCTCGCCCTTGAGGACGGGGACGGACTCGCGCAGCACGGTCGTGGTGCCGTCGTCGCCGTGCAGCTCGATGCGGAGCGAGCCGTCCTCGGCGATCACCGCGGACTTCTCGGTGGAGCGGAAGTCGTCGACGCCCATGGTCGCCACGTTCGTCTTCGAGTCGGCCGTCCAGGCGCCCATGCGGTGCGGGTGCGCCTTGGCGTAGTTCTTGACGGAGGCCGGGGCGCGCCGGTCGGAGTTGCCCTCGCGCAGCACCGGGTTCACGGCGCTGCCCTTGACCTTGTCGTAGCGGGCGCGGACGTCCCTGTCCTCGTCGGTCCGCGGGTCGTCCGGGTAGTCCGGGAGCGCGTAGCCCTGCTCCTGGAGCTCGGCGATCGCTGCCTTGAGCTGCGGGATCGACGCCGAGATGTTCGGCAGCTTGATGATGTTCGCGCCGGGAGTCCTGGCCAGCTCGCCGAGCTCGGCGAGTGCGTCATCGATACGCTGGTCGGCCTTCAGACGCTCCGGGAAGCCGGCGATGATCCGCCCCGCGAGGGAGATGTCACGGCGCTCCACCGTGACCCCCGCGGTCGAGGCGTACGCCTCCACGACGGGGAGGAGCGAATAGGTCGCCAGGGCAGGGGCCTCGTCGGTGTGCGTATAGATGATGGTCGAGTCAGTCACCGGGTGCTCCGCTCCACGTCTGCAACATTGCTTGACATCAAGATATCTCGTCGCCGTCCCGGGCTCCACAAGGCCCCCGTACCACTCCTCGCGGCCCTCCGCCGGGCCGCGCGCGGGCTACCGGACGGGCGGCCGGTGATCGAACCAGCGGCGGTCGTCCTCCAGCTGGGCGGCCAGCGCGATCAGGCGTTCCTCGCTGCGGGAGGGTCCGAGCAGCTGGGCCCCCACGGGCAGCCCGGAGCGGGTGAAGCCGGCCGGGACATTGACGCCGGGCCAGCCGAGGACGTTCCACGGCCAGGCGTACGGGCAGGCGGCGGCCATCGCCACGTCGGTGCGCCACGCGCCGAGCCGGTCGAAGGCGCCGATCCGGGGCGGCGGAGCGGCCGTGGTCGGCGTGAGCAGCACGTCGAACCCTCTCCCGTCGAACAAGTGCCCGATACGACGGTGCTGGCGCACCTCGCGGGCACGCGCGGCGCGGACCACCCGGCCGCCGAGCCTTGTCCCGGTGCGCAGGGCGCTGCGCGTACGGGGGTCGAGCAGCGACGGGTCCGGGTGGCGGGCGGCGAACTCGGCGATGCCGGCGGTGGCGCGGGGCACGAAGGCCAGGCCGATCAGGCCGTACCGGGGTCGGGCCTCCTCGACGTGGTGGCCGAGCCGGGCGAGCGCTTCGGCGAGCGCGGTCACGGCCCGCCGCACCTCGGGGTCCGGCGCCGCGCCGCTGAGGGTGAGCGGGGGCCGCCAGGCGAGGGCGATACGGAGCCGGCCCGGGTCGCGGCGGGCGGCCCGCACCGCGCGCACGGCCGGGGGCCGGTGGCGGTCCTCGGGGTGGGCGCCCGCGACGGCGTCCAGGAGGAGCGCGGCGTCGCCGACCGTGCGGGCGAGGGGGCCGTTGACGGTGAGGCCCTGGAAGGCGTCGCTGTACGGGTGCACCGAGACCCGGCCGCGCTGCGGTTTGATGCCGACGAGGTGCGTCCAGGCGGCAGGGATGCGGACGGAGCCCGCCCCGTCCGAACCGAGGGCGGCGGGCACCAGACCGGCGGCGACGGCCGCGGCGGAACCGCCCGAGGAGCCGCCCGGGGTGTGATCGGTGTTCCAGGGATTGCGCGTGACCCCGAACGCGGGCCCCTCGGTGAACGGCCACTGGCCCAGTTCGCAGGAGTTGGTCTTGCCCACGACGACGGCACCGGCGGCGCGCAGCCGGCGCACGGCCTCGCTGTCGCCGACCGCCGCCGGCAGTTCGCCACAGCAGCCGAAGTGCGTCGGCAGACCCGCCACATCGGTGTCGTCCTTGACGGCGACCGGCACCCCGAGGAGCGGCAGCCGCTCCCCCGCGGCGAGCCGCCGGTCGGCGTCGGCGGCCTCGGCCAGGGCCGCCTCGGCGCGCAGGTGGCGGAAGGCGTTGAGCGAGGACTGGGTCGCCTCGATGCGGGCGAGGGCGTCGGACACGAGGGCGGTGGACGTGGTCTCGCCGGCGGCGAGGCGGTGCGCGCTCTGCGCGAGACCTGGCAGCGGTCCGGGCCCGGCAGGCCGCGCGGCCTGCGGACGGGCCGGCGTCCGGCCGCGCGGGCCGGTCTGTTCGGTGGGCTCAGCTGAGGACATGGGCGTGCCGCCTCCCTCGTGGCCGCGGGGATCCGCCGGAGTCCCGGCCGCACCCGCATGTCATTACTGGAGAGTAACGAGAGGTGGCGTCCCGCTCAAGCGTTCCGGCCGAGGGCGCTCGGGCCGCCGCCGGAACGCACGGCCCCGGCCGCCGGCCGGACACCCGAGGCCCTGGCGTGCCGGTCACCGCGCGTGCTCGGCCGGAGCCGTCGGTCGTGAGGAGTTCTCTGTGCTGCATGGCCGAGTAGGAGGCCGTGTCGTGGCGTCGTGCGTCTCGGTGGCGCTGGGCGCGTCCCTGCCGTGGGCGTCCGGCGTCGGCAACCTCTGCCGACTCCTTCTCGGCTTCCTCGGCGACTGGCGCCGGATCGCTGTCCGCGGCCCTGTCCTCGATCGGTGGCGCGGTGGACGAACGTACGGGCGAGGCACGGCTCGCGCCGGGGCTGGGACGGGTCTCGGGCCCTGCGGGTTCGGTGCTGGAGGTGAAGGCGCAGTTCTCGCAGGGCCTGGCGGTCGCGGGGTGGACCGGTTCGCGCTGGGGCGGGGGATGTCCCTGGGGCTGCCGTTCGTGGACCTGGAGCGGGGAAGAGTGGTTCTGCCGTCGGGCGAGCACGTCATGGACGCGTCGGCGCCGTCGGGCCTCAAGGGCTACAAGCTCGATGACGTGCAGTTCCGCGCGGCGGCGGGGCCTCTCCCGGTCGCGCACGCGTATGTGCTGGAGTCGTCGAAGGACGGCTCGCGGACCTTCTTCGACGTTGCCGGTGACGTGGTCGCGGTCCAGGACCGTTTCGGCCATGTCTCGAAGCTGGCGTGGAAGGTGATCAACGGAAGGCACCTGCTGGAGTCGGTGACCGGCGGGTGGGGCTCGAAGCTGTCGGTGAAGAACAAGGGCTCGAAGGTGACGTTCACCTCGCCCAGGCGCTGGGGGCAGGCGAAGGCGCCGCAGACGGTGGTCGTGTTGTCGCAGGGACGCGTGGCGTCGGTGACGGGTCCCGGTGAGGACACGACGCGGGTGGAGTGGGAGCCGAAGGGCGCGGACCGGGTGTTCGTACCTTCGGTCATCACGTCGCCGACGGGTGCCAGGACGTTGCTCCAGTACCAGGAGTCGGAGCCGCGTTCCGGCGGCGTGCTGGCGGTCTCGGGCTTCGAGGTGAAGGGCGGCGACAACCGGCAGCTCGTCGATCCGGTGAAGGTGAGTCTGGACCCGGACGGCGCGAACGGGGTCCGGAACTACACGGGTTGCCCCCAGTGCTGCGCGGACGGCGGCGACCGGCTGGAGAACTCGGGCGACGGCTCGTTCTCGTACCGGGTGCGGTTCGCCCAGACCAACGGGCAGGAGGTGGAGCGTTCGTACAACGCACTGCACCTGCGGAAGAGCGAGACCGTGCGGGTCCGGCTGGGTTCGCAGGTGAAGGAGGTCTCGCGGACGGAGTTCTCGTATCCGGGAGAGAAGGCGGACGGCGCACCGCCGCGAGTGAAGGACGCGCCGGGCGATTACCAGATGCCGTCGCGGGTGAGGGTGACGACGACCGATCCGCTGAACCCGTCGCGGTCGAAGGTGTCGGAGGCCGTGTCGGCCTTCGACGGGATGGGCCGTCAGAAGAGCCTGGTCCAAGGCGGGGTGGAGACGACCACGCGGTACGGACCTCACTCGATTCCGGTGCATACGGAGACGCGCGACACGGTGGACGGAGCCCGCCGGGTGGTGGAGGACACCCTGACCGGTGACGGCAAGGCCATCGCCAGGACCGTGACGAAGGCCGCGAAGGACGCCACGGGCGAACTGCGCACGGTCTCGGTCGAGGAGTTCGCGTACCAGGGCGGCGAACTGGCCGGTGAGATCGCGAAGTCGACGGTGACCGGTGACCCCGCCGCCGCGGGCGGGAACCCCGGACCCGCGGTCACGTCCACCCGGTCCTCGGTCGACAGGGACGCGGAGAACGTGGGCCGGCGTACGGACGCGGTGACCGGCGCGGACGAAGTGACGACCACAACGGTCTCGGACCTGGCCAGTGGCGCGACGTTGTCGCGGAAGGCGGGTGACCGGGCCGCGTCGACCGTGGAGTACGACATCGGCGACCGGCCGGTGAGGTCGTCCACCGCCGAGGGCACCGTCACGACCACGTCGTACGGGACATGGCAGGGCGGTGGCGCGGAAAGGGGCGGAACGTCGGTGACAAGCCGGCGCGCGTCGGACGGGTTCGCCACCCGTTCCGTGACGGATGAACTCGGCCGCGAACAGACCACCCAGTCCAACTACCAGCCGTCCGCCGACGGCGGGCGGGGCGCGATGCTGCCCGACGGCCGGTGGCGGCAGACGTCAGCCGCGGAGTACGACCGTTACGGCCGGCAGACCAAGGCCGTCGACGCGGGCGGCCGGGAGACCACGACCGATCACGACGCGTGGGGCCGTGCCGCCAGGACCACAACCCCCGACGGCACGGTCGCGCTCAGCGGCTACGACGACGTCGCCGGGGCCACCACCCGTCGTACGGTCCCCGCAGGCGCGGACAAACCGGCGGTGACCCGTACCACGATCTCCGACGACGAGGGCAACCCGGTCAAGGACGAGACCGCTTACGGCGACGGCACCCCCGGCACCACCGTGGAAACCGCGTACGACGCCTTCGGCAATCCCACCCGCTCCCAGGACGGTACGAGCCCGTACACCCTCGCGTACGCCTACACCCCGGCCGGTCTGCCGGAGACCGAAACCCTCACCCCCAGACAGGGCGGCACGGGCCCGGACTCCGGCTCCGGCGCGGACACCGGTTCCCCTGCGGAGGTGAAGGCGGAGTACATCCTGGACGCGTTCGGGAACAGGACGCACAAGAAGCTGTCGAAGGGCGGTCAGTCGACCGAGGGCTGGAAGACCGGTTTCGACGCGGCCGGCCGCCCCGAGGACGTGTCGCTGCCAGGAGGTGGAGGGACCAGGACCACGGTCTACAGCCGTCTCGACGGGCTTGTGGAGTCGGTGACTCTGCCGGACGGTTCGGTCGCCCACCGGCGCGGCGACCAGGCCGGGCGGACGACCGAGTCGTGGACGTCGCCCAAGGACGCCCCGGGCGACCGGCGCGAGCATGTGCGTACCTCCTACGACCCGGTCACCGGGGAGCGGAACGCGGTGTGGTTCGCCGAGAACGAGGCCGGCACGAAGATCGCCTTCAGCCACTATCCGAACGGCATGCTGAAGGAGCGGACCGACCCGGGCGGGAAGAAGACCGCGTACACCTACACCGACGACGACAAGGTCGCCAGTGTCACCGACCACACGGGCGCGGTCACCGCCTACGCCTACGACCGGAGGACCGGCCGGATGACGACGGCCGTCCAGACCCGCCACGGCAGGGAACTCGCCAGGGTCTCCTACATCCACGACGCCGCCGGGCGGTTGGCGAGGATCGATCGTGGCAACGGTGCGGCGAGCGCCTACACCTTCAACGACGCGGGCCTGCCCACCGGCGAGAAGCACACCGCGCCCGGCGGCAGGGTCATCGCCGAACACGCCTACACCTACACCCCTGAGCGGCAACTCGTCGGCGAAACCGCCACGTACAACGACGGCGGCGAGAGGCGGACCGCGACCGCCTACTCCTACGACACCGAGGG
>NZ_ML123034.1:5891728-5894875 GCF_003846185.1 Streptomyces sp. ADI96-02 | reverse complement strand
TCCCAAAGTTGCCTGGGAATGGTTCCAGGACTCCTGGTTCGGCAGAGAGATCCTCGGCTGGGACGGTATGCCCTATGTCGACATGAGCCTCGCCCTGGTCGGTCTCGCCACAGCGGCCATAGCCTTCAGCGGCGGCTCTGCGGCCCCCATCGTCCTCGCCGGAATCGCCACAGCCGCCACACTCCCCGCAGCCGCCGACCAGATCGCCATCAACACCACGGGCCGCGGCTTCCTGCCCCAAGACCTCCGCACGGCCTTCGACCTCACCGCACTCGCCGGAGGCATCACCGGCATCGGAGTGGGAATCAGGAAGGGCCCCGAGGCCGGCAGCAGAATCCACGGCTTCGTCGAGAAGATCAGCGCCAACTCCGCCGGCAGGACGAAGGTGACCACGGACCGGCCCACGACCAAGAAGACGGCCGGTTCCGGCCACAGGAACAAGGGCGATCGAGTCTCGTTGAGCGACCCACTCCAGCCGAAGGAAGGTCAGCTGAGGCCGGCCGGTCCACCGCAGGACGGACGGCAATACTTCAACGAGGTACTGGACGGACAGCAGAGAGAACTCCGACGACAGAAAGCACGAGGGCTTGCCGAATTCCACGAGGCTCCCCCCATGAAAAGACTCGAAGAACCGGACGACCCCGTGTGGATCGACCGCGCAGAAATCAGTTGGATGCTGGACAAGATCTACGCTCTCAAGGTCTCCAGGGAGCGGATCATGAAAACGAGTACATCAGTCCTGGAGACACCGACGTGACGCACGCCCGGAGATGTGAACCGCGCTCTCCCTGGCGGAGGCACACAGGTCGGCGCCGGGCTCGGGGTTTCGGCAGGCGACAGCCTGGCGCTACGTGAACGAGCCCCTGGCCACCTGGGCGCCTGGCCTGTGCGAGGCCCCGGCCGGACTGGGAGAGGGGGACTCCGTCATCATCGACAAGACACTCGTCGACAAGACTCGTCCCGACCGACCGCGTCAAGGCGGACGAGCCGTACTACTCCCAAAGGCAGCAGCACGGCGTGACGTCCAAGTGATCGCCGCACCCGACGGCACACCGTGCGCCGCTCAGCGGAACGACGGGATGATGTCGGAGCCATAGGCGTCGATGGTGCCCTCGCGGTCGTCGTGCATGGCGTAGACGGCGAACTGGTCCACACCGAGGTCGCGCAGGTGGCGGAGCTTCTCGACATGAGCCTCCGCGGGGCCCAGAAGGCAGAAGCGGTCCACGATGTCGTCGGGGACGAAGGCGGTATCGGGGTTGTCGGCGCGGCCGTGGTGCCCGTAGTCGTAGCCGTGCCGGTTCTTGATGTACGCGGTGAGCTCCTCCGGAACCATTCCGGAGTGCTCGCCGTACTTCTCCACCAGGTCGGCGACGTGATTGCCGACCATGCCGCCGAACCAGCGGCACTGGTCCCGGGCATGGGCCAGCGCCTGCGGGGAGTCGTCCGTGGTGACGTACGCGGGGGCGGCGACGCAGATGGTGAGGGCATCGGGGTCACGGCCCGCGTCGGCGGCGGCCTGCCGGACGGCCTTGACCATCCACTCGGTGAGGAAGGGGTCGGCGAGCTGGAGGATGAAGCCGTCCGCCTTCTGCCCGGCCAGGGCGAGGGCCTTGGGCCCGTACGCCGCCATCCACACCGGCAGCTTGCCGTTCCTCACCCAGGGGATGCGGATCGGTTTGCCGTCGACCTCGGCCTCACGGCCCTCAGCGAGGTCGCGGATGACGTCGATGGCCTCGCCGAGGCGGGCGAGGGTGTTCGGTTTGCGGCCGGCGACGCGCATGGCGGAGTCGCCGCGCCCTGGACCGTCACCGCGGGCATGCCACTGTCGAGGACCACATCCGGTGCGGCAAGACCACCGGCTTCGGCCACTTCCCCTCCCGCGGCTTCGCCGTCTGGCTCGAACTCAGCCTCAGGGCGATCGATCTGCTCGCCTGGACGCGCGTCCTGCTGCTGGACGGGGAGCTGGCCACTGCCCGTGGGGAGCGTGCCAGAGCCCCAGAGCGTGGGAACACGCGATCGGCGGCATACGACGACCTGGTATGGCCGCCTGCCGGGCTGAACCCATGGCGTAGCCCCGATAGGGGTTTTCAAACGGTGGGGCCGGGGACGGCAAGCGGCTCCATGTCTCCAATCGTGTAGATCGCACTATGATATCCCGGCTCAAACGGCACGCCGGGTCGGTTGTCCGGCAACACCTGCATCTGGCAGGAGATCGCCTCGATCGGGAACCCCTTCTTCAGCTGGGTGCACATCGGCTTGACGAGGACCTCCCAGTACGGGTTCTTCGAGGTGTTGATTCCGTCGAGGTACTTCAGCGCCTTGGTGCGAAGGTCGATGTAGTTCGGGATATCGGCGTCGGTGATGCCCTCGTTATAGCGATAGTGGAAATACAGGTTGATCGTCTGACTGCCCTGGTTCCTGGTCCTGTAACCGGCCACCTGGAAGAAGAAGTCCCGCTTGGCCGGCCCTGCGCCAGCAGAGACAGACGGGGCTGCCGCGGGTGTGACGTCGAACGACGTGGTGGATCCGAGTCCGAGCCCCAGGAACAGGGCGAGGAGCGCGAAGACACTGATCCCGGAGAAGGCTTTTCGTTTCACTACTCTCCTCGTTTCCGGTTTCGGGGCTCTGAGCAACTGGTCGCGCCGGGTTCCGTGGGGTAGGTGAGCCGGGCAGGAGGCAGACCCGATGCGCACTACGAGTAACCAGACAGTTACAAACTATCCCGCGCGTCGCGCAACCGCCTCCCGACCCCGGAAACGCCCGAAACGGGATGGAGCGGGATGAGGAGGGGGAACCTGGGACGATTTTGACACCGGCCCCGACCAGGGAGAACTCCTACAAGCCCCTCGCCACCCGCCCGACGCAAATACCGGTCGCCCGTGTGGCTCAAGCCGGTGGCCGGGCGAAGCCGAGCCGGACTGCTGCCAAGTGACCGCTGTCGCCCACGTCTAACCCGTCGCCCCGTTGTCGGCGTTTCACCGGGCTTCCCCTTGCGCGCGCAGCGCCTCCGGCGCAGCGTGTCAAGCACTGGGCGAGAGGAGCTCTGAAAGATCCTGGGGTTTTTTACCCGGGTTGCGGGGAGGGTTGCGGGTTTCTATGGGTTTAGTTGTTCCTCTAGTCCTATGGAGTCTGCGGTGTCTGTTCGTC
>NZ_ML123034.1:5887972-5889733 GCF_003846185.1 Streptomyces sp. ADI96-02 | reverse complement strand
GGACGACAAGCCGGTGAGGACGACCGGTCCCGATGGCACGGTCACCACGGTGTCCTACGAGACGCGGCGCGGTGACAGTTCGCGGCGGGGTGAGTCGGTGGCGGTCAGCCGCCGTGAGTCGGACGGGTTCGCCACGCGCAAGGTCAGCGACGAGTTGGGCCGGGAGGTTCGTTCCGAGTCGAACTACCAGCCTTCGGGGAACGACGGCCGGGGCCGGACGCTGCCCGAGGGGCAGTGGCGTCAGGTGTCCGGCGCGGAGTTCGACACCTCCGGCCAGCAGACCAAGACGGTGGACGCGGGCGGCCGGGAGACCACCATCGGGTACGACGCGTGGGGCCGGCCGGCAAAAGCCACCGCGCCCGACGGAACGGTCACCCTGAGCACCCACGACGACATCGAAGGCACCACGACCGAGCAGACCGTACCTGCCGGGACCGACAAACCGGTCGTGACCAGCACCCAGCAGAACGACGACCAGGGCAACCCCGTCCGGACCGAAACCGCTTACGCGGACGGCACCCCCGGCTCGGCTACCCAGACCGCCTTCGATGCCCTGGGTAAACCGGTCAGCTCCGAACAGAGCACCAGCCCATTCACCGCCGAACATACATATACGCCCGCGGGCCTGCCCGCGTCCGACACCGTCGCTCCCAAGCGGTCCGGCACGGCGCAGGGCGCGAAGTCGGAGTACACCCTGGATGCGTTCGGGAACAAGACGCACAAGAAGCTCACCGAGGGTGACGAGTCCGTCGAGGGTTGGAAGACGAAGTTCGATGCTGCGGGCCGGGAGGCGCAGGTCTCCCTGCCCGGCGGTGGCGGGACGTCGACCACGGCCTACAACCGGGTCAACGGGCTGGTCGAGTCCGTGACACCGCCGGACGGTTCCGTCGCCCATCAGCGCACCGACCGGGCCGGACGCACGGTCGAGGCATGGACCTCGCCGAAGGACGACCCGGGTGCGAAGGTTCAGCACGTCCGTAGGTCGTACGACCCGGTGACGGGTGGTATGTCCGCGCGGTGGATCGAGGGGGACGAGGCCGGTACGAAGATCACCTATGCCCAGAACCCGGACGGTACGGCCCGCGAGCGCATCGACCCGGGTGGGAAGAAGACGGCCTTCACCTACACCGATGACGAGCAGGTCGCCTCGGTGACCGACCACACCGGCGCGGTCACCCGCTACACGTACGACCCCAAGACAGGCCGGATGACCGGGGCCGTGCAGTCACGCGACGGCAAGGAACTGGCCAGGGTGTCCTATGCCTATGACGCCTCGGGCCGCCTCACGCAGACCGACCGGGGCAACGGTGCGGGCAGCACCTACACCTTCAACGACGCCGGCCTCCCCACCGGCGAGAAGCACACCAAACCCGGCGGGGACGTCATCGCCGAGCACGCCTACACCTACACGCCCGACCGCAAGCTCGCCACCGACATCGCCACCGTCGATGGGAAGAGGACCGCGACCGCCCACACCTACGACCCGCAGGGCCGCTCGACCCAGACCCACGTCGCCGAAGGCGACCGGCCCGGCGAGGGCACCCTGGTCAGCCGGACCGCCTACACCCACGACCTGGCCTCCAACCTGACCGAGACCAAGACCACCACCCGGGCGGCGGACGGCATCGAGAAGACCACCACGACCGGCTACACGCACGACCCGAAGACCTCCCGCACCACCGCCATCAGGATCGACGGCCAGGAGAAACGCCAGACCTACGACACCGCAGGCCGTCTCACCGAGGCCGCCGACGGCACCCG
>NZ_ML123034.1:5885464-5886227 GCF_003846185.1 Streptomyces sp. ADI96-02 | reverse complement strand
CTCGGCGCCGCCGCCGCCACCATCGGCTCCGCCGCCGACCAGATCACCGCCCACGCCAACAACGGCCAGGGCTTCATGCCCGACGACGTCCGCACCGGATTCGACATCGCCGCCCTCGCCGGAGGCATCACCGGCGGCATTGTCGGAGCCAAAAAAGCACCCCAAGCAGCACAGAAGATCGGCAACAAAATTCAGGACGCCTACAAGACCAGGAAGAATTCCAAACTGCCGCCGAAGAGGAGCGCTCGAGACAGCAATGTAGAAAGTGACGAGCAGCCAATAATCGACATGGGATTTGGCGACAAGGAGTCTTGGATTAAGAGCGTGAGGGAATATCGGGTAAACAACAGGCAGATGGATGCGTTTTCTCCTGAAGGTCCGAGAATATTCCGCAGCCAGCCGAACGGCCACAGGGGGTCTCTCTTTCCGAAGAGCATCCAAACTGTCCTGGATAAACTCTTCGGGAAGAAGCCGACGTCTTACTTGAACAGCGAAATTGTCAACCGCGGCAAAAATCTCAAGCGGCTCGGCTATAAATACGACGAATTCCCTGAGTGGGTGATCACGCCGGAGCCTTCGCAGGGCAACGGTTTCGAGCTCGTCCGTATAGATGAATTGCCCATACATGCACATATCTACTATACGAGCAGGCCGGTGCCGCGCTGATTCCAACTTGCCTGCGGCATCTGGCAGTGAACCTCTTTCATCCTGTGCCGTGGGGGATGAAATGGGCTGGTCAGATGCGGTGACGTGGCGAAGCCTC
>NZ_ML123034.1:5873375-5885228 GCF_003846185.1 Streptomyces sp. ADI96-02 | reverse complement strand
GCTCATCCCCACCGACCGTATCGCCGCGGACCAGCCCGTACTACTCACAGAAGCACAAGCAGCACGGCATGAATGTCCAGGTCGTCGCACGCCCGGACGGCACCCCACTGCGGTTCTCCCGCGCGACACCGGACCGCACGCACGACCTGACCGCGGCCCGCGCGCACGGCATCGTCCAAGCCTGCCTCACCCGGCAGATCCTGGTCCTGGCCGACCGGGCCTACCAGGGTGCCGGCGCGCCACCTTCCGCACCCCCTACTACCACCACAACGAACAGCCCGAGCACTACCAGCAGTTCAACCGTGACCATGCCCGGCTGCGAGCTCCGGGAGAACGCGCCTTCGCACAGCTGAAGTCCTGGCGGCTGTTACGGCGAGCCCGACCTGCGACTATTCAGGATGAAAGAGGTTCAGTGAGCTTCTTCGAGTTGGCCACCGATCGGGTGATGGGCCGGGAACGCAACGGGCGAGGCCCTCGAGCAGTTGATCGAGGGCCCCACGCCTCAATCACGTTGCCCGGGGGCCTCGTTGGTCATCCATCCTGCCGCACTCGACCTACCGCATGTGCTCGTGAGTGAACCGTTCCGGCTTCTCTGCCGCTTCGTTGTGAGCCATCAGAGAGGATGAGACACGTGCCCAAGAAGATTGACGCAGCTCTTCGTAGCCAAGCCGTGAGGCTGGTGACAGAGCTCGTTCGGAGTAGTCGTCCGCGCGGGCACTGCACACCCAGGTCGCCGACTCGCTCGGTGTCTCCCGGAGTCCGTGGGTGATGCAGTACGAAATCGACGTCGGCCAGGTCGCGGGCGCGACCAGCGATGATCGTGAGGAACTGCGTCGGCTGCGTGCGGAGAAAAAGCGGCTTCGCGAGGTGAACGAGGTGCTGAAGTCCGCGATGATTTTTCTTCGCGGGAAGACTCAACGTCCGAAACCGCTGATCGTGGCGTTCACAGATCAGACGAGCGTTGCCGGGTATGCCGCCAGCCCCACGCGACTCCGGCCGTGTCAGCGGAAATCTCCGGAGACCCCGACGCTTCCACCGCGGCCTGCTCAACGCGATGCAACTGTCCGCCCTGTCCGGGTGTGGCGGCCCCCACAGGACTGATCACAAACCGCGTCGCTCCCTCAGGGCCTTGTTCGGCTCGCCTGGGCTCGAGCGGAGGTGAACGAAGTGCGGGCCCGGGCCCAACGCCGTGGCGAGTTGGGCGCCGTGCCAGCTGAAGGGAACCAGCCAGTGTGTGCTCCGGCGGGAGCGACCTGCTTGCGCTGCTCCACGGTGTAGCCGAGTCCGTCCTGCTTGTCCGCCTGCCAGCCGGGCATCGGCTCGGCTGACCAGGGCAGAGCCCGTACGTACT
The DNA here is from genome assembly GCF_003846185.1 of Streptomyces sp. ADI96-02. Taxonomy (GTDB): domain Bacteria; phylum Actinomycetota; class Actinomycetes; order Streptomycetales; family Streptomycetaceae; genus Streptomyces. The sequence goes on along the minus strand of NZ_ML123034.1, from coordinate 5,883,877 downwards.
CGGACTGGGCTTAGAGGATGTCTCACGTGGCGAGCTTGGCGAGTCTCTTGTAGCAGGTGAGGGCTGCGGCGAGGCCGAGAAAGGCGAGGAAGTGGCTGCCTTTTCGTTCGTACCGGACAGTGAGGCGTCGGTATCCGAAGAGCCAGGAGATCGACCGCTCCTACATGATCATCGACGGGGCTGACACCGGACGCATTCTCAGGTCGCTGGACTTGCTCCCTGCAGTGCCAGCGAGGCTGACTCTGTTCGAGTGACGGGCTCAATGTTCGCAACGCACGTGGCTCCCGTGCTTCGGAAGGTGTCGTACGGCTTGGACGACGGGCCTTAGCTGCAGGCCCTGCGCACGGGCCATGAGGTGACGTGCTCCGGCCCCGCCTCGCTCCCCTACCTCAAGTCGAACCGATAAGGGCGTCCGTCAGTCGTTGGAGTCCTCTCCACGTGATGAGTCATCGGGAACAGGTGGATGGCCGTAATCCACCTGTATCGGTGCCTGGACCGAACGACTTTGTCAGTAGAGGGCGGGGATGACGGTGGAGCCGTAGGCGTCGATGGTGCCCTCGCGATTGTCGTGCATGTCGTAGAGGGCGAACTGGTCCACGCCGAGGTCGCGCAAGTGCTGGAGCTTCTCGACATGAGCCTCGGCGGGGCCCAGGAGGCAGAAACGGTCGACGATTTCGTCGGGGACGAAGTCGGTATCGGGGTTGTCAGCGCGGCCGTGGTGGGAGTAGTCGTAGCCCTGCCGGTCCTTGATGTACACCGTCAGCTCCTCGGGGACCATCGAGGAGTGTTCGCCGTACTTGGCGACCAGGTCGGCGACGTGGTTGCCGACCATCCCGCCGAACCAGCGGCACTGATCGCGGGCATGGGCCAGCGCCTGCTGGGAGTTGTCCGCGGTGACGTACGCCGGGGCAGCGACACAAATGGTGAGGGCATCGGGGTCGCGGCCCGCGTCCACGGCGGCCTGCCGGACGGTCTTGATCATCCACTCCGTCAGGAACGGGTCGGCGAGCTGGAGGATGAACCCGTCGGCCTTCTGCCCGGCCAGGGCCAGGGCCTTGGGCCCGTACGCCGCCATCCACACCGGCAGCCGCCCGTCCTTCACCCACGGGATCTGCAGCGGCTGCCCGTCGACCGTCGCCTCCCGGCCCTCGGCGAGGTCCCGGATGACGTCGATGGCCTCGCCAAGACGGGCCAGGGTGTTGGGCCGGCGGCCCGCGACGCGCATCGCGGAGTCGCCGCGCCCGATGCCGCACACCGTGCGGTTGCCGTACATGTCGTTGAGGGTCGCGAAGGTGGAGGCGGTGACCTCCCACGTTCGTGTCCCCGGGTTGGTCACCATCGGGCCGACATGCAACTTGGTGGTGTGTTCGAGGATCTGGCTGTAGATGACGAAGGGGTCCTGCCACAGCACGGCCGAGTCGAAGGTCCAGCCGTAACGGAAACCGTTGCGCTCCGCCCGGCGCATCAGCCCGACGACCTGCGAGGCGGGCGGGTCGGTCTGCAGGACGAGTCCGAAGTCCACGCGGAACCTCCAAAATTCGAGTCGATAGACGACAAGACCCCGGGACACTCAGCCCAGGTACTGGCAAAGACCACGCGGCAGGAACGCCCCGTGCCCCGCATGACCCACGTACTTCCGCTGATCCAGCACCGCCTCACCCCGTGAGAGGACGGTCTCGACCTGGCCGGTCACCGTCTTCCCTTCATACGCCGAGTAGTCGACGTTCATGTGGTGGGTCTCGGCCGACAGCACCTGCGTGGCATGCGGGTCATAGATGACAATGTCCGCGTCCGCACCGGGGCTGATGGTGCCCTTTCGCGGATAGAGGCCGAACATCCGGGCCGGGGACGCGCACGCGATCTCGATCCAGCGGCGCCGGGAGATGTGCCCGTCCACCACCGCCTGGTGGAGCAGGTCCATCCGGTTCTCCACCCCCGGCAGTCCGTTGGGGATCTTCGAGAAGTCTCCCCGGCCCAGATCCTTCTGACCAGAGAAGCAGAACGGGCAGTGGTCGGTGGAGACCACCTGAAGGTCATTCGTGCGCAGGCCCCGCCACAATGCCGCCTGGTGCTCCTTCGGCCGCAGCGGCGTGCTGCACACATACTTGGCACCCCCGAAGTCCGGCTCCGCCAGGTTGTCCGTCGACAGGAACAGGTACTGCGGGCAGGTCTCACCAAAGACCGGCAACCCCATGTCCCTCGCCGCCGCCAGCTCCGCCACCGCCTCCTCCGCGGACACGTGCACGACATACAGCGGGGAGCCCGCGACCCGGGCCAGCTGGATCGCCCGGTGCGTCGCCTCCGCCTCCAGCAGCGCCCTACGGACCTCCCCGTGGTACCGGGGATCGGTCTCACCCCGAGCCAGAGCCTGTTCCACCAGGACGTCGATCGCGATGCCGTTCTCCGCGTGCATCATGATCAGCCCGCCCGTATCGCCGGCCACCTGCATCGCCCGCAGGATCTGGCCGTCGTCCGAATAGAAGACACCCGGATACGCCATAAACAATTTGAACGAGGAAACACCGATCTCGACCAGCTTCGGCATCTCCCGCAGCGTCGCCTCGTTCACGTCCGACATGATCATGTGGAACGCGTAATCGATCGCGCAGTTCCCATCCGCCTTCTCCATCCAGGCATCCAGACCAGCCCGCAGCGCCTGCCCCTTCGCCTGCACCGCGAAATCGACGATCGTCGTCGTCCCGCCCCACGCCGCCGCCCGCGTCCCCGTCTCAAACGTATCCGAAGCGAACGTGCCGCCGAACGGCAGCTCCATATGCGTGTGCGCGTCGACCCCACCCGGAATCACGTACTTCTGCGACGCGTCGATCACCCGCTCCGCCACCCACTCCTGCGTACCCGGTGCCGCCAACGCCACCACCCGGCCATGCTCGATCAGCACATCCGCATGCACCTCGTCCGCGGCCGTGATCACAAGACCACCAGTAATCAGAGTCCGAGTCATTTCCCAGCCTTCCCTTCACACCGACCACCGACCAGCCCACCACCAACACGGGCCGGGGCCACGCCCCGGCCCGCCGGCCCCCTCACACCGCCACCCCGCACGACACACCGCCTACTCCGCTAGAAAACCCCTGGTCACGCGACCGAACGAAACCCTTGAAGGAGGTGATCCCCTCGGCGACGAGGAGGTCCATCTCCTTGAGGGTGGAGGGGTTCACGTCCGCGAGGATCATGTGGAAGGCGTAGTCGACGGCGCACTTGCCGTCGGCCTTGGCGTACCAGGCGTCCAGCCCCTGGCACAGGCCGCCGCCCATGCTCTGGATCGCGAAGTCGACGATGGTGGTGGTGCCGCCCCAGGCCGCCGCCCGGGTCCCCGTCGCGAAGGTGTCGGCGGCGTACGTGCCGCCGAGCGGCATCTCCATGTGGGTGTGGGCGTCGACGCCGCCCGGGATGACGTACTTGCCGGTGGCGTCGATCCGGCGGTCGGCGCTCCAGCCCTCGGCGGCGTCGGTGCCGTGGGCGGCGAGCGCGACGACGCGTCCGCCCTCGACGAGTACGTCGGCGTGGATCTCGTCGGACGCGGTGATGACCAGACCACCGTGGATGACGGTGCGGCTCATGTACCTCTCCTCGACTGCGGTCGAACGGTTCCACGCGCGCGGGCGGGCGGGGTGCGTGGAGAAGGACGTGGATCACGGTGCGCGTGGATCACGGTGCGCGTGGATCACGGTGCGCATGGCCGGGTGCGGGCGGGCCCCGGGCCTCGGGCTCAGGGCTGGGGCCCCGGGCTGGGGGCTTCGGGATCGCCTCCCGGGGCGGCGGACACCCGGTGCCGGATGTCCGCCGCACGGTGCCGCTCGGTGCCGGACGCCGGGTCAGACCGCCGCGTGCAGCGCCTCCCCGAGGATCGCTGCGCCCTCCTCGGCCTCGGCCACGGTCAGGGTCAGCGGCGGCGCGATCCGCAGCACGCTGGTGTTGTGGCCGCCGCCCTTGCCGATGAGCAGCCCGCCCTCGCGGGCCGCCTCCAGCACGGCGGTAGCGGCCTCCGGATGGGCCTCGTCCGTGCCGGGCCTCACCAGCTCAAGGCCGATCATCAGCCCCCGGCCGCGCACTTCGCGCACGGCGGCCGAGCCGGCGGCGACGCCCCGGAGCCGTTCGACCAGGAGCCCGCCGACGCGCCGCGCGTTGCCCTGGAGGTCGTTCTCCAGGTGGTACGAGAGGTTGGCGAGCCCGGCGGCCATGGTGACCGGCGAACCGCCGAACGTCGAGATGGAGTTGGCGTCGAGGCAGTTCATCACCTCGGCCCGGGCCACGACTCCGCCGATCGACATGCCGTTGCCGATGCCCTTGGCGAAGGTGAGCATGTCCGGCGGTCCGTGCTCGGCGTGCGCCTGCCAGCCCCAGAAGTGGTCGCCGGTGCGGCCCCAGCCCGTCTGGACCTCGTCCGAGATCCACAGGACGCCGTGCCGGTCCAGCACCTCGCGGAACGCGGCGAAGAGTCCGTCGGGCGGCGAGGTGAAGCCGCCGACGCCCTGGATCGGCTCCGCGATCAGGGCCGCGGCGTCCCGGGTGTGGCCGAGCAGGTCCTCCAGGTCCGCCACGCAGGCCCGGATGAACCGCGCGTCGCTCAGCTCGGCGTACGGCCCCCGGGTGCGGACGCCGCCGTGGACGTACAGCGTCTGCAAGGGGGACAGGCTCGTCGGCGACCAGCCGCGGTTGCCGGTGATCGAGACCGCCGAGAAGGAGCGGCCGTGGTAGCTGTTGCGCATCGCGAGGATCTGGTTGGAGCGGCGGTACGCGGTGGCGAGCAGCAGCGCGGTGTCGTTCGCCTCGGTGCCGGAGGTGGTGAAGAAGACCCGCGCGTCGGGGATGCCGGAGAGGGCGGCGACGCGTTCGGCCAGCTCCACCATCGGACGGTTGAGGTAGAGGGTGGAGGAGTGGATGATCCGCCCGGCCTGCTCGGCGACCGCCTTGGTCACCTCGGGCAGGGCGTGGGCGGTCATGGTGGTGAGGATGCCGCCGAAGAAGTCGAGGTAGCGGTTGCCCTCGGCGTCCCAGACGTGCCGGCCCTCGCCGTGGGTGAGCTCCAGCGGGTGGCGGTAGTACAGGGACAGCCAGTCGGGGCTGACGGCGAGATGGCGCTCGTGGAGGCCGGTCACGGCTGCACCAGCCCGTCGTAGGCGTCGGGGCGGCGGTCCCGGTAGAACGCCCACTGCTGCCGGACCTCCTCGATCAGGCCGAAGTCGAGGTCGCGGACGAGGAGTTCCTCCTCCTTGTCGTCGGCGACGTCCCCGACGAACTGACCGCGCGGATCGACGAAGTAGCTGGTGCCGTAGAAGTCGTTGTCGCCGTACTCCTCCTGGCCGACCCGGTTGATCGCGGCGACGAAGTACTCGTTGGCGACGGCGGACGCCGGCTGTTCCAGCTGCCACAGGTGGCCGGAGAGGCCGCGCGAGGTGGCGGACGGGTTGTAGACCAACTGCGCACCGTTGATGCCCAGTTGCCGCCATCCTTCGGGGAAGTGCCGGTCGTAGCAGATGTAGACGCCGACCTTGCCGACGGCGGTGTCGAAGACGGGCCAGCCGACGTTGCCGGGCTTGAAGTAGTACTTCTCCCAGAAGCCCTTGACCTGCGGGATGTGGTGCTTGCGGTACTTGCCGAGATACGAGCCGTCGGCGTCGATCACGGCGGCGGTGTTGTAGTAGAAGCCGGACTGCTCGACCTCGAAGACCGGGACGACGATCACCATGCCGGTCTCGCGGGCGAGGTCCCGCATCCGGCGGATGGTCGGCCCGTCCGGGACCGGCTCGGCCCACCGGTAGTGCTCGGGTTCCTGGACCTGGCAGAAGTAGGGGGCGTTGAACACCTCCTGGAACCCGATGATCTGCGCCCCCTGACGGGCTGCCTCGCGCGCATGGTCCTCATGCTTGGCGATCATGGATTCGGTGTCGCCGGTCCAGGTCGCCTGGACGAGTGCGGCGCGTACGACGTGGGACACGATCTGCTCCTTCGACGCGGCGTCAGAGCCTCTACGTTTCTACGCACGTAGACAGGTGCTGGATGGAGAACGTAAGCCCCGCGGCACGGCGGGGCAAGACCATCGCCGTGAACCGGCTGAGTCGATCATGTTTCGCACCCGAGCGGTCCACAACGGCCGCCCCGCTCCTCAACCCGGCCGGAAAGGCCGTACGCCGCAGCCTCCCGCGCGGCGACCGGCCCGGCCCCTCACACCTCCGGCACGCCTGCCACCCGCAGCGCGCGCACCAGGTCCCACGCGCGCCCCTCCGACACCTCGCGGGCCGCCGGGAGGAGGTGCGGCAGGACGCCGGGGCCGCCGCACCGCGCGACCGAGGCCGCCTCCTCGGGCGTACGCACCCGGACGTAGGCGCGCAGCAGGGCGCGCGCCTCGTGCTCCCGCCCGGCGTCCGCCAGGGCGAGCACCGCGTCGGCCACCTCGGCGGCGGGCCGGGACACGCCCTGGCGCAGCAGCAGCCCGCAGTCGTCGTCGCGGCCCGCGGCGGACAGTGCCGCCGCCACCGCGGCGAACCCTGTGGGCGGCAGTGAGGACGCCTCCCAGAGCAGGGTCGTCCAGTCGGCGGACAGGCCCGCGCGGGACAGGGCGACCGCGAGCACCGGCAGCCGGTCCGCCGGCCAGGACGCCACCTCGCAGAGCACCACGTGGGCCTCGCCGCCGCGGCCCTCCCGGCGCAGCCGGACCAGTCGGGCGACCGCCGCCGCGACCTCCTCGGCGGCGGCCGGGTCCAGCCGGGCGGGCGCGGGACCGAGCTGCTCCCTGCTCTCCCCCGCCGCACCGCCGCCGAACCGGGCGCCGCGCGGGGCCGAGGCGCCCGACGGGGCGGTGGCGGGCAGTACGGGATGGGGTCCGGGCCGGTGAGCGGCCTCGCCCTCGTCCGGCTCCAGTCCGGCGAACCGGGCGCCGCGCGGCTTCTTCCGCCGGGCCGGGGGTGCCGCCGTCGGGCCGGAGCCCCGGCGGCCGTCGGGCCCCGGGGGCTCCGTCCGCGCGGTGGGTCCGCCAGGCGGCTCCGCGGCGGAGCCGGCGGTACGGGGCCCTGCGGCCGGCGCCGTCACGGCGGCCAGCCGCCCGCGCAGTTCCGCGCAGCGGGCGGTGGCGCGTTCATGGTCGTCGCGGGCCCAGGCCGCGGCGTCGGGCCGGAACGGGCCTCCGCCCGGCTCCGCCGCCGTACGCAGCCGCTCCGCCGCCCCGGCCTGCTCCCGGATCATCAACTCCAGTCGGCGCACGAGCTCCTGGCGTCCGCCGGGCCGCCGGTCGTGGGCGGCGACGGACGCCGCGTACAGGGCCGCGGCCGGTACGGAGACCTGCTCGGCGCAGCGTGGTCCGTGCAGCGCGGCGAGGTCCGCGAGCAGCGACTCCACCACGTCCCAGGGCGGTATCTCCGCCCCCTCCAGGCAGGCCCGCATGCCTGCGGGATCACGCCGGGTGAAGACCCCGTACCATCCGCGCCCCGGGTCCAGGCGTGCCGTCAGTTCCCGCAGGCACGGCGCGAACGCACCTGCCTCCGCCGCATTCCGCTGCACCGTCATCGTCGTCCTCGCCGACCGTCGACCGGGACCTTCCGGTCAGGCAGGCATTGGACCGCAGTCGTGTTACGGGACGGCTACGGGCGGCTTTCGGGCGCGCTGCGCCCTCGGCACGTCGTGCGCGGGCCCGCTCACGGCACCGCTCAGGGCACCGCTCAGAACGTGACCGCGATCCCGGTGTGCGGACGCTTACCGAGCCGGGCGACCGTCGCGGGCCAGTCGATGATCCAGAACTTCCAGGTGTACTTGCGGGCGAGCAGCTTGCGCACCGCGCGGGTGCCGTCCGCGTCGAGAAGCCGGGCCCGGCCCTCGGCGCTCGCCGCGCCTTCGGCGATCCGTCCGCGCACATCGCACACGGTGACCACGACCCGGCTGTCGTTGCGCAGCCGCTTGACCTTCCACGAGTCGGTCCGGGTCCAGACGTAGAGGACGCCACCGTCGGCCGCGGCCCAGACGGGCGTGGAGACGGACGTGCCGTTCTTCCGGTACGTGGTCAGGCTGACGTATTCACTGCGGGCGAAGTCCTGGAGAGTCACGGGCGCGACCTTACGCGCCGCCGCCGGCAAGCGGGAAGGCAGGCCGGCGACGGCGCGCCCCGCTCAGTTCCCGCCGCTCGGGCGCACCACCATCGCCGAGCCCCCGCCCCGGCGCACCTTCTCCGCCGCCGCGAGCCACCGCCCGTCCGGCAGCCGCTGCACTCCGGTGGCGGCCCCGATCTCCGGGTTCTGCTTGAAGACGTGGCCGAACGCCTCCAGCCGGGCGCGCAGCGGGCTGTTCCACAGATCCGGTTCGATCTCCGTCGTCGCCGCGTTGCGCTGGCTGGCGCGCGGCGCGGCGATCGCGTCGACGAGCGGAAGTCCCCGGTCGAGGTGACCGGTCAGCGACTGGAGCACGGTCGTGATGATCGTGGCCCCGCCCGGCGAGCCGAGGGCCAGCACCGGCCTGCCGTTCTGGAGCACGATGGTCGGCGAGATCGACGAGCGCGGTCGCTTGCCCGGCCCCGGGAGGTTCGGGTCGTGCACCGCCGGGTTGGCCGGGGCGAAGGAGAAGTCGGTCAGTTCGTTGTTGAGCAGGAAGCCGCGCCCCGGCACCGTGATGCCGCTGCCGCCGGTCGACTCGATGGTCAGGGTGTAGGCGACGACGTTGCCCCACTTGTCGGCGGTCGTCAGGTGCGTGGTGTTCTCGCCCTCGAACGTCGTCGGCGCGGCCGTGCCGCCGCTCCCGCACCGGACCGGCTTGCGCGGGTCGCCCGGCGCCAGCGGGCTCTTCAGCGCCTCGCCGTCCTTGATGAGGCACTCGCGCGCGTCGGCGAAGCGCTGGCTCAGCAGTTCGCGCGTCGGCACGTCCTCGAACGCGGGGTCGCCGACCCAGCGTCCCCGGTCGGCGAACGCGATCCGGCTCGCCTCGATCAGCCGGTGCAGGTACTGGACCTGGTCCACCCGCGAGAGGTCGGTGGACTCCAGGATGTTGAGCGCTTCGCCCACGCTCGTGCCGCCGGAGGAGGACGGCGCCATGCCGTACACGTCCAGGCCGCGGTAGCCGACCTTCGTCGGGTCCCGGCGCAGGGTCCGGTAGGAGGCGAGGTCGGCGCGGCCCAGATCACCGGGCCTGACCACCCGGTCGGCGTCCGGGTCGACGGGCGGCGTGCGGACCGTGCGGACGATGTCGTCCGCCAGCCGGCCCCGGTACAGCTCGCCCATCCCCTTGCGGCCCAGCTCCGCGTACGTACGGGCCAGGTCGGGGTTCGTGAACACCGAGCCCACCACCGGGAGTTCGCCGCCGGGCAGGAACAGCTCGGCGGAGGCCGGGAAGTCCGCGAACCGTGCCTGGTTGGCCGCCGTCTGGGAACGGAAGGTGCCGTCCACGACGAAGCCCTCGCGGGCCAGGCGTTCGGCCGGCTTCAGCAGCGTGCGCAGGGACTTGCTGCCCCACGCGTCCAGGGCCCGCTCCCAGGTCGCGGGGGTGCCGGGTGTGCCGACGCCGAGTCCGCTGGTCACCGCCTCCTCGAACGGGACCGGTGTGCCGTTCTCCAGGAAGAGGGAGGAGTCCGCGCTGCGCGGCGCGGTCTCGCGGCCGTCGATCGTCCGCACGGTGCGCGTCTCGGCGTCGTAGTGGACGAAGAAGCCGCCGCCGCCGATGCCCGCCGAGTAGGGCTCGGTGACACCGAGCGCCGCCGCGGTCGCGACGGCCGCGTCGACGGCGTTGCCGCCCCGGCGCAGCACGTCGATGCCGGCTGCCGTGGCATCCGGGTCGACGCTGGACACCGCGCCCCCGTAGCCCACCGCCACCGGGGACTTGGGCGGCACAGGATGCCGGGCGGGCGGCGCGGCGGAGCCCGCCGGGGCGGCTGCCCCGAGCGAGACGACCACCGCGAAGGCGGCCAACAGCGACGTGTTCCGACCGACGGAACGGCGCATATGTGTACCTCCAGTCAACGAATCTCCGCCGCAGGGTAGCCCTGGAGTACCCGGCTCGTCAGGACCGCCTCGAACGGACACCCGGACCACCGCTGACATGTGCGCCCATAGCGGACGACGTGCCCGCCATCGGGCAGGGCATGCCGGTGGCCGGAATCGGCGCATCGCCGGGCAGGCTCGCGCACCCGGGCCGGCGCCTCGCTGAGCCGTACCGGCCGTCGAAGGGTCCCGAGCCTCGAACGGGGAGAGCCTACGAGGCGAAATCCAGCTACTGGAGATCTCAGGGTGTTTCCATAGGGTCTCCTCTGGTATCCGCAGGTTCTCCTGGGTCTAGCCGTTCTCTAACTCCTACGGAGGCCCTGATGTCTGCTCGTCGCCTTTCTCCTGGTCACCGCGTTGTGTCGTCGTGTGTGGCGGTTGCGGTGGGGGTGTCGTTGCCGTGGGTGGCGGGGGTGGGTTTCGCTTCTGCGGCGTCGTCGGGCGCTTCGAGTGCGTCGTCGTCGGGTGGGGGTTCGCTGGCCGCGGCGATGGGGTCGCTGGGTGGTGCCGTGGACGAGCGGAGGG
>NZ_ML123034.1:5870096-5871030 GCF_003846185.1 Streptomyces sp. ADI96-02 | reverse complement strand
CAGCACCCACGACGACATCGAAGGCACCACGACCGAGCAGACCATGTCCGTAGCGGGCGAGAAGCCCACGACGACCAGCACACAGCAGCGCGACGAGCACGGCAACCTCGTCCGGAGCGAGACGTCGTACGGCGACGGCACGCCCGGTGCCGTCACCGAGACGGAGTTCGACGCCTTCGGCAAGCCGGTCAGCTCCGACGTGAGCACCAGCGCGTTCACCACCGAGCACGCCTACACGTCGGCAGGTCTGCCCGAAACCGACGCCCTCTCTCCGAAGGAGTCCGGCACGGGCGAAGGCACGCAGGCGGAATACACCCTGGATGCGTTCGGGAACAAGACAAGCAAGGCGCTCACGAAGGGCGACGAGTCCGCAGAGGGCTGGAAGACGAAGTTCGACGCCGCCGGCCGGGAATCGCAGGTTTCCCTGCCTGGCGGTGGCGGGACCTCGACCACGGCCTACAACAAGGTGAACGGGCTGGTGGAGTCGCGGACGCTGCCGGACGGTTCGGTGGCGCATCAGCGCAACGACGCCGCCGGGCGGACCGTGGAGGCGTGGACCTCGCCGAAGGACGACCCCGGTGCGAAGCAGGACCACGTGCGTACGTCGTACGACCCGGTCACGGGTGGTGTGTCCGCGCGGTGGATCGAGGGTGACGAGGCCGCATCGAAGATCACCTACGCCCTGAACCCGGACGGCACCGTGCGCGAGCGCACGGACCCGGGTGGGAAGAAGACCGCCTTCACCTACACCGATGACGAGCAGGTCGCCTCGGTGACCGACCACACCGGCGCAATCACCCGCTACACCCACGACGCGAAGTCCGGCCGGATGATCCAGGCCGTGCAGTCAAGCGGCGAGAAGGAACTCGCCAGGGTTTCTTACCGTCATGACGCTTCGGGGCGTCTTGCGGGGATCGACCGGGGCAACGGCGCG
>NZ_ML123034.1:5869547-5870071 GCF_003846185.1 Streptomyces sp. ADI96-02 | reverse complement strand
AAGGCTGATGGCGCGCCGCCGAAGGTGAAGGACGCTCCGGGGAATTACCAGATGCCGTCGCGGGTGAGGGTGAGCACGATCGATCCGTCGGACCCGTCCCGGACGAGGGACACGGAGGTGTCCACGGCGTATGACGTGATGGGTCGGCAGGTGTCCCAGGTGCAGGATGACGTGGAGACGTCGACCGTGTTCGGCGCGAACTCGATCCCGGTGCGGGCGGAGACGAGGGACACCGAGACCGGGGCCCGGCAGGTCGTGGAGAACACGCTGACGGGGGACGGGAAGGCGATCGCGAAGACGGTCACGAAGGCCGCGAAGGACGATGAGGTCGAGCCGGGAACGGTCGCGACGCAGGAGTTCGCGTACCACACCGGCGAACTGGCCGGTGAGGTCAGCGGGACGACGTCACGGGGTGATGCGTCGGCGAAGGGCGGGGACCCGGGTGCGGCGGTCACCTCCACGCGCAGCACCGTCGACAAGGACGCCGACGGCGTGGGCCGTCGGACGAACGCGGTCACGAGTGC
>NZ_ML123034.1:5822311-5867162 GCF_003846185.1 Streptomyces sp. ADI96-02 | reverse complement strand
TCGCCCTCGCCGGAGGCATCACCGGAGCCGCCGTCGGCGCCAGGAAAGCACCCGAAGCAGCACGGAAGATCGGCGCGAAATACCAGACATGGAAAAATCCGAAGAAAATCGAGAGCGCTACGCCAGCAAACAAAGAGGAAACTGTGATGCCGGATGAGGTCAAAGTCAAAGACGTGCCACAGGAAGAGCTGCAAAAAGCTATCGACAGCGTCGACTACGATCTGCCCCCACTAGAGGCGGATCGGGACCTGAACCTGATGAGCATATTCAAGGTGCCGGTCCAGAAAGGCGATACAGTACATTGGATACCGCGCACTCAAAGGGACCAGATAGCCGTTGGCTCCAGATTGCTGCATAATTTGCCACCGGAGCCGAAAAGCACGAAGGCGATGATGAGGGAACATCAGCGGAACCTGGAACATTTCGATCCAAATCAAACCTTTACCTCTGATCAGCCTTCGTACGGCTATTTTTAAGGCATACGCGCGGGCGGCGAGCAGTTCGGGAAACCTGGCGGACCAGAGGCGGTGCTACGCACCGCGGCCCCGATCGGCAGCGCCGCCGGCCTGCCGGCCGGGACCGCCCTCGGTAAAGCCCCGGCGGCGACCGCCTCCTCCGTCCGGGGCCCGGCAGGCGTCAGCGCGACGGAACTGACCTTCCACGACATCCCAGGCTCCGGCGGGATCATGCTCAAGGGCAACGTGTTCGCTCCGGCCGGCGCGGCGGTCGGAGCGAAGCACCGTCCCATCGTCCTTCGGGCCGGTCGGGGCCTGCTGCGGGTCGAATATCTGGCGCAGGCGCAGAAATTCGCCGACTCCGGTTACATGCCGGTGAGTTACACCTCGCACGGCTTCTGACTGTCCGGCGGCAAGATCGGCACCGGCCCGCCCGCCCAGCTCAAGTCCCGTACGGAAAACGACTTCGAGGGCTATCCGGACGGGAAGTCGGTGGGCGCGGTGAAGAACCGGATCCCGCTCGACGGCACGAAGGCCCTCCGGGCGAACGTGGACTCCGGAGCGAACGGCGGCATCACGCTGCTGTCCAACGCGCCGGACCAGTTCCTGCTGCCGCCCATGGTTCTCGGTCCCGCTGCTGCCGCGCCCCTTCGCGCGTGTGTGGCAGTCGCCGAAGTAGGCGTCCGCGCAGCGCGTTCGGGGCACGACCTCCCCGCGCACCACGGTCACCAGCACGAAGCCGAGCGGCACCCTCGTCGCGTACCTCTACGACGTGGGGCCACTCGGCGTCGGCAAGCTGGTGAGCAACGCACCGTACACGTTCCACGGGCAGACGCCGGGCCGGCCGTTCGCCGTGGACCTGGAGCTGTACTCCACCGCCTACGACGTACCGGCCGGACACCGGCTCGCCCTGGTGATCGACACCGTCGATCCGCTGTGCATCGAGCACAACCCGACCGGCGCGCAGCTGACCTTCTCCTCGCCCGACACGGACCGAGTCATCTCCCGGTCCCGCTGCGCGAGAAGTGATCACCGGCTGCTGCCGGGCGGGCACTGCCCGGCTACTGCCCTCCCGGCAGCAGCGTCCCTGGTTCGGCCGGGGCCACTCCCACGGCCTTGGTCTTCGGGTTGCGCCGCTGCCTCTTCGCCACGTAGGTGGCGAACCACGAGAGCAGCATGCACATCCCGATGTAGATCGGGGAGATCACCATCACCACAGGGATGAAGGGGAGATCGTAGTCGAGATTCGACGCGATCAGCTTCCCGGCGTGGAGGAATTCCTCGTAGGTGATCAGATAGCCGAGCGAGGTGTCCTTCAGCGCGACCACCAACTGGCTGATGATGGTCGGCAGCATCGCGCGGACCGCCTGCGGGGCCAGGACGAAGGTCGTGACCTGTGTCTTGCGCATGCCCAGTGCGTACGCCGCCTCGCGCTGCCCGCGGTCGACGGAGTTGATGCCGGTCCGGAACACCTCCGCGAGGACCGATCCGTTGTAGAGGGTCAGCCCGGCGACGAGTGCGGGCAGCGGCTGCACCTTGAGCGCCACGAAGATGAAGAAGATCATCACCAGTACCGGCATGGCCCGGAAGAACTCCACCAGCATCGTGGAGATCCAGCGGACCGGCCGGTGCTCGGAGAGCCGGCCCACCGCGAGGACGGCGCCGAGCACGAGCGAGAGGACCGCCGCGTACGCGAACGCCTTGAGCGTGTTGCCGAGCCCGCGCAGCAGCAGTTCCTGGATGCCCTTGTACTCGAAGGGCCGCCACTTGTCCGCCGTGAACTGGTCGGTGTCGAAGAGCAGATAGACGATCCAGCCGACGAGCGCGAGGATCAGCGCCGTCGAGACGACGCCGTAGATCCGGTGACGTCTGCGGGCGACCGGCCCCGGGATGTCGTACAGGGCGTTGGCGGAGGGTGCGGAGCGGGTCATCGGGCGACACCCCAGCGCTTCTCCATCAGGTTGAACACCGCGCTGATGCTCAGCGTGATGATCAGGTAGCCGACGGCGATCCAGACGAAGGACCAGATGATGCTGTATCCCAGTTCGTTGAGCGTCTTGTAGGTGCCGAGCAGTTCGGTGACGCTGAACGCCCCGGCGATCGCGGAGTTCTTGGCGAGCGCGATCAGGGTGGAGCCGACCGGCGGGATCACCGAGCGGAACGCCTGCGGCAGGACGACGGTGCTCAAGGTCTGGCCGAAGTTCATCCCGAGGCTGCGGGCGGCCTCACCTTGGCCCCGGGGCACGGTGTTGATGCCGGAACGCAGGACCTCGCAGATGAACGCGGAGGTGTAGCAGCCCAGGGCGAGCACCGCGAACAGCTGGAAGGGCAGGACCAGTCCGAAGCGCGGCAGGCCGAGCAGGACCGCGAAGAACAGCAGTGTCAACGGGGTGTTGCGCAGGACGGTCACCCACACCGTGCCCAGCACCCGGAAGGAGGCGATGGGCGCGACCCGGAAGGACGCCATCAGGAAGCCGAGGGCGAGCGCCAGGGCCGAGGCGTACACGGTGAGTTCGACGGTGCCGAGGAATCCCTTGCCGTAGAGGGAGAAGTTGTCTGTCAGTACGTCCATGGGTGCGGCCGTCCCCTCAGGTCGCCGGGTAGCGGTCGATGGGCGGCGGCTTCGGCGCGGGCACTCCGGACAGGCCCAGCGTCGCTTCGAACGCCTTCTTCCAGTTGCCGTTCTTCTCGTCGGCCTCCAGTGCGTCGTCCAGGGCGAAGCGCAGCGCTTTGTCGGAGCGCGGCACGCCGATGCCGTACGGCTCCTCGGAGAAGGGCTTGCCGACGACCTTCAGCTCGTCCGGCGCTTTCGCGGCGAAGCCGAGCAGGATGGCGTCGTCCGTGGTCACGGCGTCGACCTGGTAGGTGAGGAGGTTGTCGACGCAGACCGAGTAGGTGTCGTACGCGACGAGCACGGCCTTGGGGTAGTCCGCGGCGATGCGCTGGTACGGGGTGGATCCGGCGGCCGAGCAGACCGTCCTGCCGGCCAGGTCCTGCGGGCCGTGGATGTCGTGTTCGTCGGTGCGCACCAGCAGCCCCTGGCCCGCCAGGTAGTAGGGCCCGGCGAATCCGACGAGCTTCTTGCGCATGTCGTTGATGGTGTAGGTGCCGACGTAGTAGTCGATCTGCCCGTTCTGGAGGGCCGTCTCGCGGTTGGCCGAGGCGATGGTGCGGAAGCGGATGGTGTCCGGCTCGAAGCCGAGCGAGGCCGCCATCATCCGGGCGATCTCGATGTCGAAGCCGGAGTAGACGCCGGTGGCCGGGTCCTTCTCGCCGAGGTAGGGCTGGTCCTCCTTCGCGCCGACCACCAGGTAGCCGCGCTTCTTCGCCTTCGTCCAGGTGCTGGAGGCGGGCAGGGAGAAGCCGGTGTCGACCCGGTAGACCGGCAGCGCCTCGGTCCGCGGGCCCTTGACCGGCGGGCTGCCGTCCTTGCCGCAGCCCGCGGCGAACACGGCGAGCAGGAGGCAGGTGAGGAGGGCGGCGCGGCCGGCCGTACGCCGTCCGCCCGGCCGCGCTCCGCCGGGGCGGCGGAAGATGCTGGTTCGCACGTGGAGCCCCCTGTCAATGCTTGAGGATCTTGGACAGGAAGTCCTTGGCGCGGTCGCTGGAGGGCGAGGTGAAGAAGTCCTCCGGGGTGCGGTCCTCGACGATGCGGCCGTCGGCCATGAAGACGACGCGGTTGGCGGCGGAGCGGGCGAAGCCCATCTCATGCGTGACCACCACCATGGTCATGCCGTCCCGGGCTAGTTGCTGCATGACTTCCAGCACCTCGTTGATCATCTCCGGGTCGAGCGCCGAGGTGGGCTCGTCGAAGAGCAGCGCCTTGGGGTCCATGGCCAGGGCCCGGGCGATCGCCACCCGCTGCTGCTGGCCGCCGGAGAGCTGCGCGGGGTACTTGTCGGCGTGGGCGGAGAGGCCGACCCGCTCCAGCAGTTCCCGGGAGCGCCGGTCGGACTCGTCCCTCCTGCGCTTGCGGACCTTGAGCTGGGCCAGGGAGACGTTCTCCAGCACGGTCTTGTGGGCGAAGAGGTTGAACGACTGGAAGACCATGCCGACTTCGGCGCGAAGCTGAGCCAGGCCCTTGCCCTCCTCCGGGAGGGGCCGGCCGTCGATCGTGATGCGGCCGGACTCGATGGTCTCCAACCGGTTGATCGCCCGGCAGAGAGTCGACTTCCCGGAGCCGGAGGGGCCGATGACCACGACCACCTCGCCGCGGCCGACGGTGAGATTGATGTCCTGAAGAACGTGCAACTCTCCGAAATGTTTGTTGACGTCCCTCAGTTCGATCAACGGATCGACGGCCATGCGCTGCCCTACCCACTTGTCGCTGTGTCGAGGTCAGCGCAAACTATCCATCCCGAAAAGGGACTTCGCACTCGACACGCGCAAATGGTACATAAGGCTGTTTATCTCGATCAGGTGACGGCGGTCAGCTCTCGGCGGACTCCGCGTACACCTGGGAGAGCTCGGGACTGCCCGCCACCGCCCAGTCCAGTCCGGCCGCGACGACGTCGATCTCGCGGCCCGAAGCCAGCCGCACCACCGGCCGGCCGCCCGGCCAGACGTCCCACTCGGCGCCCGGCACGGTGCGCACGACCACGGTGCCGAGGTAGAGACCGGCGTCGTTGCCCAGCCACGGCAGTTCCTCGGGATCGTCGCGCCAGCGCGGCGGTAGTTGGTCGAGCGCGGTCAACGAGGCGGGCGTGTCGTCGAGTTCGAGTCCGTGCTGCCCCGCCCGGACACGCAGCAGTTCGCATTCGGCGAGGAGCTCGGCAACACCGTCGGGATCTGCCTCGACGGCGGCTGCGAGCGCGCCTCCCTGCGTACCACCCTGGCGCTTACGCCAGTTGTCCAAGAAAGGGATGTTCATACCACTAGGGTCCCATCCCTGCCAGGTTCCGCACCACAGGGCGCGCGGCCTTTGCCGTTCCGACACTCCTTGCGCGAACGTCATGGAACAGACGCCCGGGGACTGCCGTTGGAGTCCGGACACGCGTGCGCAGAACCACGGGCCGAATCCGGCCTCCCCGTCCGGCCGGGAAGGGCGTCAGGGCTCCTGCCGCCCCTCGGTGGCCTCGGCCACGGCTGTGCCGACGGCCGCCGAGGCGGCGTCCTTGGCGATACCGAGCCCGCTCAGCACGCCGGAGCCGTCCTCGAACTCCAGCAGGGCCAGCAGGACGTGCCCGGTGCCGACGTGGTCGTGTCCGAGCCGCAGCGCCTCACGGAAGGTCAGCTCCAGGACCTTGCGGGAGTCCGCGTCGTACGGGATCAGCTCGGGGACTACGTCGGCGGCCGGAGGCAGTGCGGCGAGCGCCGCGCCCCGGACGGCCTCCGGCGTCACGCCCAGCCCGGCGAGGGCCCGGGCGGCGACGCCGTCGGGCTGGGCGAGGAGGCCGAGCACCAGGTGGGCCGGGAGGAGTTCGGCGTGCCGGGACGCCTGGGCCTCGTTGTGCGCCGCCATCACGACGTTGCGGGCGCGCGGGGTGAACCGCCCGAAGCCCTGGCTCGGGTCCAGGTCGGAGGCGGGGCCGGTGGTCGCGTCCGGCTTCTTCGGGACGAAGCGCTTCTGGGCGGCCTGCCGGGTCACCCCCATACTGCGGCCGATGTCCGTCCAGGACGCGCCGGAGCGGCGCGCCTGGTCCACGAAGTGGCCGATGAGATGGTCGGCGACGTCGCCGAGGTGGTCGGCGGCGACGACCGCGCCGGAGAGCTGCTCCAGGGCGTCGGCGTGGGTGTTCTTGATGGCCGCGATCAGTTCGTCGAGGCGCACGGACGGCGTGGCGGGAAGAGGCTGCGTCATGCGTCAACCGTAGGTTGACACCTCGGCAGTGTCAACCCGTGGTTGTCAGCGAGACCCGGACCCGGTGCGCCTCAGAGATCCAGGTCGACGACCACCGGCGCGTGGTCGGAGGCCCCCTTGCCCTTGCGCTCCTCGCGGTCGACGTAGCTGTCCTTGACGGCGGCGGTGAACGGGGCGTTCCCGTACGTCAGGTCGATGCGCATGCCCTTGTTCTTCGGGAAGCGCAGCTCCCGGTAGTCCCAGAAGGTGTAGGCGCGGTCGTACTTGAGCGGGCGGGGCGGGACCTCGGCCAGGCCCTCCCGCGTGAGCGCGGCCAGCGCCTCCCGCTCGGCCGGCGTGACATGTGTGGCGCCCTCGAACAGGGCCGGGTCCCATACGTCCTCGTCGGTCGGCGCGACGTTGAAGTCGCCGAGCACCGCGAACGGCAGCGGACCGGCGGCGTCGGCGGCCACCGCCGTACGCAGAGCCTCCAGCCAGCGCAGCTTGTAGGCGTAGTGCGGGTGCTCGACCTCCCGGCCGTTGGGCACGTAGACCGACCACAGGCGCACACCGCCGCAGGTCGCGGAGATCGCGCGGGGCTCCTGCGCCCCGTCGTACTCCGGCCCGCCCGGCAGTCCCGGAACGACGTCCGAGAGGCCGACCCGGGAGAGCAGGGCGACCCCGTTCCACCGGCCGTCGGCGTTGACGGCGGACTCGTAGCCCTGCTCGCGCAGTGCCTCGGCGGGGAACTGCTCGGCGGTGCACTTGGTCTCCTGGAGGCACAGCACGTCGGTGCCGCTGCTCTCCAGCCAGGCCAGCAGCCTCGGCAGTCGGGCGGTGATCGAATTGACGTTCCAGGTGGCGATGCGCATGGCAGTAAACCTAGCCGGTGGCACTGACAGCCGTCGGACTCACAGCTCGGTGACGCCTCCCGGGGCCAGCCGGCCGTGGTCCGCGCCGCCGAGCGCGCCGATCTGGTGGTCGTAGAGCGGCCGGGCGAGGTCGGTCAGCAGGGCGTCGTGGACGTCGATGGCCCGCCGTGGCCCGACCTCGCGGACGTAGTCGATCACCTCGGAGATCTTGTTCCACGGGGCCATCACCGGGAGCATCAGCGTGTCCACGGGGCGATCGGGAACGGTGAGCGCGTCGCCCGGGTGGAAGACCGAACCGTCGACCAGGAAGCCGATATTGGTGATCCTCGGAATGTCCGGATGGATCACCGCGTGCAGCTCTCCGTGGACGGTGACGTCGAAACCGGCGACGGAGAACGCGTCCCCGTGGCCCACGGTGTGCACCCGTCCCGGGAAGGCGGCCGACACCTGCTCGGCGACACTGCGCAGGGTCCAGATCCCGGCCGCCGGATTGGCCTCCAGGGCAGCGCGCAGCCGCGCCTCGTTGAAGTGGTCCGGATGCTCGTGGGTCACCAGGACGGCGTCCGCGCCGACGGCCGCGTCGTCCTCGGAGAAGCCGCCGGGATCGATGACGAGGACACGGCCCTCCTTCGCGATCCGGACGCAGGAGTGGGTCTTCTTCGTGAGCGTCAGAGGCGATGCGTTCATGGGACCATCCTGCTACGCGGGCGGCGTGGTTTCCTCCTGGATCACGGTCTGCGCCACGGCGAAGGCCGCACCGGCCGCCGGAATCCCGCAGTAGACGGCTGCCTGGAGCAGGACTTCCCTGATCTCGGCGGGCGTGAGTCCGTTGCGCAGGGCGGCGCGGGTGTGCGCGGCCAGCGAGTCCAGGTGGCCGGAGGCCACGAGCGCGGTGAGCGTGATGCAGCTGCGGGTGCGGCGGTCCAGCCCGTCCCGGCTCCAGACCTCGCCCCAGGCGTACCGGGTGACCAGCTCCTGGAAGTCCTCGGTGAACGCGTCCGCCGAGGCGTTCACCGCGTCGACGTGGGCGTCGCCCAGCACCTCGCGGCGCACCTTCGTCCCTCTCTCGTACCGCTCGTCCGGCGAGGGGTGCTCCGCGCCGGGCACGGCGGCGGCCGGTGCGATCTCGGCGACCGGGGCGTACGGGGCGGGGGGCGCGACGGGCGGGGCGGCGAGGACCGGCGCGGGGATGGCGGCGAGCGTGTCCTGCCAGGCGGTGGAGAAGTGCGTCAGAAGCAGGTCGCTGACGGCCGCGGGCTGCTCGACGGGGGCCAGGTGCGAGGCGCCCGGGACGAGCGCGAGGCGGGCGTCCGGTATCCCGGCGACCAGCGTACGGGCCTCGGCGGGACCGGTGACCTGGTCCTCCGCACCGACCAGGACCAGGGCGGGCACACCGATCCGCCCCAGCTCCCCGCGGATGTCGAAGGCGGCCAGCGCCTCGCAGGCGGCGATGTAGCACCCCGGATCGGTGGTGCGGACCATCTGCACGGCCCACTCGACGATCGCGGGCTGCGCGGCGGCGAAGCCCGCGGTGAACCAGCGCTCCGGGGCGGTGCGCGCCATCGGCTCCAGACCGTTGGTACGGACGATCACACCGCGCTGGCGGAACTCGTCGGCGGTGCCGAACCGCGGCGAGGAGGCGACGAGCGCGAGCGAGGCGACCCGGTGCGGGTGGCGCAGGGCGAGGTCGGTCCCGATCGCGCCGCCGATCGAGCACCCCGCGTAACCGAAGCGCTGGACGCCGAGCCCGTCCAGGGTGGCGAGCAGCCGGTCGGCCAGCTCGGCGACGGAGGTGGCGGGGTGGGCGGGCGCGCCGCCGTGGCCCGGCAGGTCGTAGCGGAAGATCCGCCAGTGCTGGGACAGCTCGGGTATCTGGCGATCCCACATGTGCCATGTGGTACCGAGGGAGGGTCCAAGGACCAACACAGGCGCGTCGTTCGGGCCGTCCACCTGGTACTTCAACGTTTCGTTGCCCATCTGGCTCACAGTCCTACGCTCCCATGTCTCACAGCCGTCCCCCGCACCCCCCTCCTGCGCACGGTGAGGACCGCCCCACGTCGCAGCGGCTCCACGAAGATCCTCTGCGTCCGGCCTCACGTACCAACGCTCGGTGGTCTTGACGCTGGCGTGCCCCGCCCATCGTGCCAGAAGGCGATCCGGCGCCCCGTCGTCGTCCGGGCAGGTTTCCGGGGTCCGCGGCTGTTCCGGGGCCGGCGGGGCGCAGGTGGGCGGTGAGCCGGAATCCGCCGTCGGGCGGCGTGCGGCCATGCTCCGTGCCTCCGTGCGCAGCTGGGGCGCCTGCCGATCCGACGGCCGGGCCGCCTCAGGGCTCGCCCATGGCGAGGTGGGTCGAGCTGCCCGCCGGGTCCGTGAGTGGAGCGCCGTTCGCCGGGCAGGCGTCAGAGCACACCACCCATCACCCACACAAGGAGATTCGATGATCGTCGTTGGAATAGTCGCCGTCTGCGTCGTCCTGGCCGTGCTGGCCTTCCTCGTCCCGAAGCTCTCCCGCCACCCCGAGCGAGGCACGCAGCGCACGCTGGGCCTGGGGTCGCGCGCCGGAGGCAAGGCCCCCGGTCCGCTGGGGCGCATCTTCAGCAAGCCGTTCCGCAGCAGTTCCAAGGCCGTCGGCCGCAGTGGATCCGCCGGCCGCCGCGCCCGCTGGCACATGCCGTTCTGACCCATGTGCGCGCCTGCGTCCCTTCGGCCCGAGGCGGGGGCCTGCATCCTGGTCAGGCTCCCCGCAAGGGGCCTCTACCGCCACCGAGAAGGCTGAGGACTCACGTGGTGGGGCGGGAGTGCACGCTGACGGCGTAGCCGCACCCCTGGTCGTAGGGATCGCCGTTCCAGGTGGCGTAACGCTGCCGCAGGCTCAGTCCGGCCTCGGTGCACCACTGGTCGAACTCCGTGAGAGTGACGGTCGGCTCCGGCAGCGGCAGGTGGGCCGCGTCCAGCCCCATGCCCGTGACCAGCAGCCCGCCGGGCCGCAGTACGGCGGCCAGTTGCCGGACGACGGCCGCTCCGGTGGCGGGCGCCAGGAGGGGGATGACGTTGCCGGCAGCGAGCGCCAGGTCGAAGTCCGTATCCAGGCCGAGGGAGTCCAGCCGGGCCAGATCTCCGAGGAGCCACTCCAGGGTGGGGGCCTCCCGCCGGGCGACGGCGAGCATCGAGGAGTCGACGTCCACACCGGTGCAGTGGTGGCCCAGCTCGGCGAGCCGGATCGCGATCCGCCCGGTACCGCAGCCGGCGTCGAGCACGCGGGCTGCGGGCTTGAGCAAAGCGGTGCAGAAGGCGGCCTCACCGTGGATGTCCTGGCCGGATTCGGCGAGCCGCGTGAAACGCTGGGCGTACGCCTCTCCGGCCTGTCCGCCCGTCAGTTCGGCCCAGCGATCGCGTTGGCCAGTCATGTTCGGCATGCCTTCCGGTCAGCCTCGCCCAGCGGGAGTGGGGGCGGGGGCACCACACTAGTCACATCAACGGGGTGTTGTGGCGGCTGCGCACAGAGGTGCCATGGCGTGAACTGCCGGAACCCGTCGAAGAAGAACAGGTGAAGGCCGATGCCTGGGACGTTTCAACGTGAGCGGCGGCTTCTCGTCGTTGATCGGCCTACGCAAGCCGCTGAAGGGCTGCCTTACAGAACAGCCGATCCACCCCCGCAGCCCGACGGTATGAGAACCGTCGGGCTGCGGGGCGAGCGCGTGGGCGCTGGCGTGGGCTTCTCCTACCAAGATGCTCGCGGGTAGATGTACGCATCCGTGAACAGCACCTCGGGGCCGGTATCTGTGTTGATCATGTAGAGGGTCGGCACGTACGTCTTTTCAGTGTTGTGCGGCATCCTTCCGACTATTGCGGTCGCGTCGCCCTGACGGGTTGCGAGGCGCGCGTTGATGGAAGCCACGGCGTCCAAGCTTTCATCCCCGAGCGTTGCCGCCGCGTCCTGCGCTGCCCCCAGGTAGACAACGTCTTCCACCGTCTTCCTCAGCTGCCGTACATCCGGATCCGCAGGGTCAACAAATATCCGGGCGAAGTTGGTTTGCCCTTCGGCATCTACTTCCAATACATCGGGGGACGCGGCATTCTTCCCCTTGACCGGCCGGGCCTGATCAAACTTCACAGCATTTTCCATTCGGTCAAACCTGTCCTGCGCTATGGCAGGGTTCCTGTTCCCCCAGTAGCTGACGCTTTCATCGGCCTTGATGGGAACGAAGTGACTGGAGCGGCGACTTCCCAAAAGCTCCGCCAGCTCGGCCGGACCGGAAAGGTTCTGGCGGCCTGATATCTTGTACCCGAGGCGGGTCATCTTGATCAGCTTCGGGGTGTGGACGAGGCCGATGCCCGCGTCGGCGATACCACCAACCATGCCGGCGATGTCGAAGGCGGTGCGGGCGTCTTCTGGGAGAAAGGCACCCCATCCCGCGTTGATGGAGATCTGGTCTGCGGCGGACGGGAGTGTGAGTGCACCGGCGATGACCGCGGCGCCGATGGCGATGCCGCTTCCGCCGCTGAGGACGGTGATGGCGACACCGGCGGCTGCGAGGCCGATTTCGAGATAGGGCATGCCTTCCCAGCCCGCGAAATCGTCCGTGAACCAGTCCCAGACGTCTTCGGGGCTCTGGCCGGTGGGGTCGAACTTGTTGATGGGATCACCGGTGGCGTAGGTGTACGGGTTGAGCATGCCGGCAGCGGGGGTGTCAGCTGCGGTCAGCGCGCCCCGCTCGGAGTCGTACCAGCGGGAGCCGAGGGACTGTAGGCCGGTGGGGATGGTGTACTGGCCGGCGTAGCCGTAGGGGTTCTCGGTGATCGCCCCGGTGCGGGCTACGGCGGGCTGGGCGGGGTCGGCGTTCCCGTTTCTCGGGGTGCCGTAGTCGGTGTACTGGGTGCGGCTGGTGATGTCGCCGTTGGTGTCGAGGGTGTGGGTCTTGTCGCCGTGGCGGTTGGTCAGGTAGTAGGCGGTGTTGGTCTGTCCGTCCTTGGTGGTGAGGGTGCGGGACTCGGTGCCGGCTGCGTTGAGGTGGGTTGCGGTGGTGCCGTCCTGGTCGGTCTCGGTGCCGGGGTTGAAGGTCAGAGTGTGGGTGCGGCCGTCCTTGGTGGTGGTCTGGGTGGCGCGTTCGCCGGTGGGCCGGTAGGTGTTCGTGACGCTGGTGCCGTCGGGGGCGACGGTCTCGGTGAGCTGGCCGCTGGTGTTGTAGGTGTTGCGGGTGCCGTCGGATCCCTGGGTGAGGCGTCCGGCGCTGTCGTAGGTCTGGGGCTTCTCCTGCCCGTCGGTGGTGATCTTCGTAGTGCGGGAGGCGGCGTCCTGGGTGTAGTCGGTGGTGGAGGTCTTCTCCGCCCCGTCCCCGCCGCGGGTGGTGGTCTTCTTCTGCGTGAGGTTGGAGGCCAGGTCGTAGGCGTAGTCGCTCTTGCTGATCAGGGTCCCGCTGCGGGGCTGGTCGCCCTCGGTGACGTGGGACTGGGTCAGGCGTGCCTTGTCGTCGTAGGCGTAGGCGGTCGCGGTGCGTTTCCCACCGACGGTGGCGATGTCGGTGGCGAGCTTGGGCTGAGCCTCCCTGGTGTAGGTGTAGGCGTGTTCGGCGATGACCTGGCCACCGGGCCGGGTGTGCTTCTCGCCCGTGGGCATGCCCGCGTCGTTGTGGGTGTAGGTGCTGGTCGCCCCGTTGCCCCGGTCGATCTTCTCCAGGCGGCCTGCGGCGTTGTGGGTGTAGGTGACCTTGGCGAGTTCCTTGCCGTCGCGGACCTGGACGACCTGGGTGGTACGGCCCGTCTTCTGGTCGTAGGTGTACGTCGTGACCGCACCGGTGTGGTCGGTGACCGTGGCGGGCTTGTTCTCGTCGGTGTAGGTGAACGACGTCTTCTTCCCGCCCGGGTCGATCCTCTCCTTCACGTTGCCGTCGGGGAAGCGGGTGTAGGTGATCTTCGAACCCGCCTCGTCGTCCGCGAACCACTGGGCTGCCGTCTTGCCGGTGACCGGGTCGTAGGACGTGCGCACGTGCTCCTTCTTCGTGCCCGGAGCGTCCTTCGGCGAGGTCCACTCCTCCACCGTTCGACCCACGGAGTCACGCCGCTGGTGCTGCACCGATCCGTCTGCCTGAGTCAGGGACTCCACCAGCCCGTTGACCTTGTTGTAGGACGGGCTCATCGTCCCGCCGTTACCGGGCGCCGTCACCTGCGACGTACGCCCCGAAACGTCGAACGACGTCTTCCAGCCCTCGACGGTCCGGCCCTGTGAGGTCAGGTTCTTCTGCGTCTTGTTCCCGAACGAGTCCTGGACGTAATCCGACTTCACATCCGAGCTGGTGCCGTTCTGCTTCGGGGTGAGGGTGTCAGACTCCGGCAGGCCGGCAGCCGTGTAAGCGTGGTTGACCGTGAAGGAACCGTTGTCGCTCTGGGACTGCTGCGGCTTGCCGAAAGCGTCGAAGGACGTCTCCGTGACCGTCCCCGGAGTACCGTCGCCGAACGCCGTCGCGTTCTTCACCGGGTTGCCCTGATCATCCAGCGTCTGAACGCTGCTCGCCATCGGCCGGTCGGCTCCAGCAAGCGTGGTCTGACTGGTTCTGGTACCCGCGACGTCATCGTGCGTGCTCGCCGTGACAGACCCGTCCGGGGCCGTCACCTTCGACGGACGGCCGAACGCGTTGTACTCCGTCCTCGTCTCACGCCCCGCCGAATCAGTGGTCTTCACCTGCTGGCCGAACAGGTTGAACTCCGCGC
Organism: Streptomyces sp. ADI96-02; assembly: GCF_003846185.1. GTDB lineage: Bacteria > Actinomycetota > Actinomycetes > Streptomycetales > Streptomycetaceae > Streptomyces. The sequence continues at coordinate 5,853,348 of NZ_ML123034.1, read as the reverse complement.
CCTGGACCTGCCGGAACTGCCCCTGCGGCAGGATCTCGCCCTGCCCGTCACGCCCGGAAGGCTTGTAGTTCGACTCCTTGCGCACCTCTCGGCCCATCTCGTCAGTCACCGTACGCGACGCGAGACCATCGCTCTCCCGGCGCGTCGTCGTCGACGCACCACCGTTCTTCACCTCATAGGCCACCGTGGTCACGGTCCCGTCCGCAGCCGTCGACTTCACCGGACGGTCCCCCATGTCGTACACCGTGCTCGTTTCGCCCAGGTCAGCGGTCCTCTCCGACAGTGTCGACCCGCTGGCCAGGTCCGACACCGTCGTCGTCTCCACCCCGTCGTCGCCCGTGACCGTGTTCGTCCGACGTCCCACACCCTCGGCGTCCCGCTCGACGCTCGACTCCGTCTTCGTGACAGCCACCCCGACATCGCCGCCCTTCGCGCCGGCGTCACCCGTCGTCCTGGTCGCCTTCACCTCACCGGCCAGCTCACCACCGTGATACTCGAACTCCGCGGTGGACACCGTCTTCAGCTCACCACCGCCCGGACCCGCGGCCTTCGTGACCGACTTCGCGACCGCCTTCCCGTCAGCCGTCAGTGTGCTCTCGGTCACCTGACGCGCCCCCGTCGCGGTGTCCTTCTTCTCCGTCCGCACCGGAAGCGAGTTCGTCCCATACTCCTCGGACGTCTCCACCCCGCCCTGCTTCTGCCACACCATTCGACCCATGCCATCGACGCGCGCCGACACCCGCGCCTCCTTGCGCCGCGAGGAGTCCGCCGGATCGATCGTCGTCACCTTCACCTCGGACGGCATCTGATAATCCCTCGGCGCGTCCTTCACCTTCGGCGGAGCACCATCGGCCTTCTCGCCCGGATAGGTGTACTCCGTGCGGGAGATGTCCTTCGACTGCGAGCCCTGCCTGACCCGTACGACCTCGTCCGTCTGCAGGTGCAGCGCGTTGTAGGTGCGTTCGACTTCCTGCCCATCCTTCTGCGACAACTTCACCCGGTAGGAGAACGACCCGTCGCCCGAGTTCGCCAGCCGGTCCGTCCCATCCCCGCAGTACTGCGGGCAACCCGTCCAGTTCCGGCCGCCGTTCGCCCCGTCAGGGTCCAGACTCAGCGTCACCGGCTCCAGCAGGACCTTTTCCTTCCCGTCCTCGCCGACAGCCTTCACCCCCATCTCCGAGACCGCGACCACACCACCCGAACGCGCCTCGTACTGCTTGTAAGTGAACTCCGAACGCGCACCCGTCGGCGAGACCACAGCCGACGGAAGCGTCAGCCCGGACGTGCCCACCGGGTTGGGGGTGTACTCCACCCGCGTCGTCTGATTCGCCTGGTCCTTGACCGACTCGACCCGGTTCTGCGACAGCTTCAACTCGGATTTCGGCGCCTCGGTCTGCCCCCACCGCTTCGGCGATGTGAACGTGACCGTCGACCCCACATACTTCACTGTCAGCTTTGAACCCCACGGCCCCGTCACTGAAGCCAGACGGTGCTTCCCGTTCACCACGTTCCACGACAGCTTCGTCAGATGGCCCAAGGAACTCTGAACTCCGACAAGGTTCCCCTGCGTATCGAGGAACTGCTTCGAACCGTCTTTCCGCGACTCCAGCGCATACGCATGCTGCACCGGAGCGGAACCAACGGTCCTGGAGACCTTCAGGTCGTCCAGCTTGTAGTTCTTCATCCCCGAAGGATCCGAGTCGTCGAGCACATGCTCACCTGACGGAAGAACCAGAACTCCGCGCTCCACATCCACGAACGGCAACCCCAACGTCCACCCAGCTCCCAGACCGAAACGGTCCACACCCTCCGAAGCCAACTGCTGCGAGAACTGCGCATTCACCTCAAGCCCAGAATCCGCAGGCCCCGGCACACCTCCCATCTTCACCCCGAACCTCACCTGCCCCTTCTGCTCGTCCACCGTCCCGCCCAACGACGACAACGCAGAAGCCAACGACCCCGAGCCCGGACCCGAACCAGAGGCAGCGAAAGCAGTGCTCATTCCAGCAATCCACGGCAGGGAAGCCCCCAGCGCCACAGCAACACACGACGAGACAACGCGGCGGCCGGGGAAGGAATGCGAGACAGGCATGCGAGGCTCCAGAGTTGGATGTCGACTACACCTCCGATGACACACCCAGGCCGCTCGCCAGACCTACGGGATAAACCCTAGTTTTATAAGTCGGTCACCCAATGAATCCGTCCGAACACATGGAGCCCACATCTCGCGCGGGAAGGCGCCCCTCGGAGGGCGTCCCTCGGCAATGCGGATTCGACGACGGAATCCGCCGCGGGAAATGCCGTGGTCACGCAATGAGTCGGTCCGAGCACGGTGGGCTTGTCCGCTCCGGCGATGCGAGACGGCCGGAGCCCGGGCCGCCCGTCCCGGGCAGCTGTCCCCGCCCCAAGGCCCCGTCCCCGTCGGCGCTGGTCTCTTCCGCCCCCGCAGAGGCAGGCTTCTCCCAGGTCAGGCGGTCGCTTTCCCCAGGTCAGGGAGTTGCGGCCGAGACCACGTAGACGACCGGGCTGGCCGGGTCGGTCATGTTGACCGTGATGTTCTGGGTCGGGCGCGGCTTCTTGTTGGTGTGCGTGGTGCTCGCCCAGTAGTCGTTCGCGCCGAAGTACCAGCCGGTGATCTTGATGTCCCGGTCGCTGATGTCGATCGCTCCCGGTTCCAGGGCCGCGCGGCCGGTGCCGAGGCCGGTGAGGAAGCGGTCGAGGCCGGCGGAGGTCGTGCGGAACTTCGCGTACATCCGGCTGGCTTTCCAGTTGTTCGTCTCGTAGTACTGGACGCCGATCGCGTTGCCCGGGATCGGGATCTCGAAGATCCGGCGCTGCATCCGCGAGGGCCAGTCCTCGCGGAGTCCCTGGGCCGCGGCCTCGGCCTCCTTGTCCTTGCCGGAGCGGCGGCTCTGGCTTGCCGAGATCAGCAGGTAGCCGGCCGGGATGCCGATCAGCAGCACGATGATCGTGGCCGTGACGAAGCGCCGCTTGAACACCTGACGGCGGTCCTCGGGCGGCTTGCCCCCGCCGTCGTCCGGCGGATCGGACTGGTGCGGCACGACGGGGTGCTCGGCTGCGATCATGATCAGGTGGTCCCTCGGGTGCTGCGGAGACGGCGTACTGAGGAATGGACGCCGGGCGGGCGGCTGCGGTTCAGTCGACGGTCCGGGTGGACCGCGTGTTGCGGATGGTGCTCGCCGCCTGGTCGTAGATCTGGGCGTACCGCTCGTACCTCTCGACACGGCGCCGGTTGGCCCGGCGGAAGCGGCGGGCGACGAGTCTGGCCAGGTCCGCGGCGCCGACCATACCCGCCTCCGGGCCGAGCTGCGCTTTCGCGATCCGGGCCTCGGGGCGGTAGCCGCGGCCGGTGAGGTGGCGCTTGAAGGCGTCCCGGGCGGGGCCGATGAGGAGGTCGTCGGCGGCGCTGACGCCTCCCCCGATGACGAAGCACGAAGGGTCGAGCGCGGCGGCCAGGTTGGCGATGCCGACGCCGAGCCACTGGCCGATGTCCTGGAGGAGTTCGACGCACATCGCGTCGCCCTCGCGGGCCAGTTCGGTGATGAGCGGGCCGGTGATGTCGGGGATGCTGCCCTTGACCCGGTCGAGCAGGTAGTGGGCGACCGGCGAGTCGGCGGCGGCCAGCTCCCGGGCCTCGCGGACGAGGGCGTTGCCGGAGCTGTACTGCTCCCAGCAGCCTCGGTTGCCGCAGGGGCAGCGGTGGCCCGAGGGCACGACCTGCATGTGGCCGAACTCACCGGCGACCCCGTACTTGCCGCGCTTGACCTGGCCGTCCTCCAGGATGGCCCCGCCGATGCCGGTGCCGAGGGTGATCATGACGAGATGGTCCTCGCCGCGGCCGGCGCCGAAGCGCCATTCCGCCCAGGCGGCCGTGTTGGCGTCGTTGTCGACCATGACCGGGACGACCAGCCGGGAGGCGATGGCGTCGCGCAGGGGCTCGTCGCGCCAGGCGAGGTGCGGGGCGAACAGGACCTTGGAGCGGTCGGCGTCCACCCAGCCCGCCGCGCCGATGCCGACGGCGTGCACGTCGTGCCGGTCGGAGAGGTCCAGGACCAGCTCGACGATGGTGTCCTCGACGACCTTGGGGCTCTTGGACTTGTCGGGCGTCTCGGTCCGCAGCTGCTCCAGGATGTTGCCGTCGGCGTCGACGACGCCCGCCATCACCTTGGTGCCGCCGATGTCGATCCCGACGGTGGGGACACGGGGCGCGGTGAGGTGCGAGCGGCGTTCCCGGGTGCCGACGGTCTTGAGGACGGTGGCGCGGGCGGAGCCGCGGTGGGAGAAGTCGCGGTACGTGCTCATCGTCCCTGCGGGGTCAAGAGGGCCGGTCGGCTGTCGCCTCCGGCGGCGGACGGCGCCCGCCGCGCTCGATTCTGCCACTGCCGGACTCCGGGGACCGGTGGGCGGGGTGGGCGGCGCGGGGCGGGTCGCCGTTCGGAACGGGTCAGCGCGGGTCGCCGTCCACCGGGTGGCCGCCCAGGCGGGTGGGGGCCTGGGCGCGTGCCAGCTCGTGGCTCAGCTCCTCCAGCTCGCTGCCGCCGGCCATCTGCCGGGTCAGTTCGTCCAGCGTGACGTCGTCCTTGGTGTGGCTGCCGGACATCGTTCCGCGCTTGAGGAGGACGAACCGGTCGCCGACGAGGTGGGCGTGGTGGGGGTTGTGCGTGATCAGGACCACGCCGAGTCCGGCGTCGCGGGCGGCGGCGACGTACTTGAGGACCACGCCGGACTGCTTCACGCCCAGAGCCGCGGTCGGCTCGTCGAGGACGAGGACCTTCGCGCCGAAGTGGACGGCGCGGGCGATCGCGACGCACTGGCGCTCGCCGCCGGACAGGGTGCCGATGGGCTGGTCCAGGTCGCGCAGGTCGATGCCCATGCGCAGCAGCTCCGCCCGGGTGGTCTCGCGCATCTTCCGGACGTCGAGGCGCTTGAAGGGCCCGAAGCCGGTGGTGGGCTCGGAGCCGAGGAAGAAGTTCCGCCAGACCGGCATGAGGGGGACGACGGCGAGGTCCTGGTAGACGGTGGCGATGCCGCGGTCCAGGGCGTCGCGCGGGTTGGCGAGCCGGGCCTCCTCCCCCTCGATGAGGAAGCGCCCGGAGTCGGGCCGGTGGAGCCCCGCGATGATCTTGATGAGGGTGGACTTGCCGGCGCCGTTGTCGCCGAGGACGCAGGTGATCTCGCCCGCGTGCACCTCCAGCGAGACGTGTTCCAGGGCCTTGACGTTGCCGTAGAACTTGCTCACGTCGGCCAGCTCGACCAGGGGTTCGTTCGCGGCGGACGGTTCGGTGGCCGCGGGCGGCTCGTTCGCGGCGGGCGGAACGTTGCCGTTGGGCGGCTCGTTGCCCGAGGGCGGCTCGTCGGCCGCCGGGGGCCGGGGGGTGGCCGTCATGCCGTCGCCTCCGCACGCTTGCGCACCCACGCGTTGAGCAGGGTGGCCAGGAGCAGCATCGCTCCCAGGAAGAATTTGAACCAGTCCGGGTTCCACTCGGCGTACACGATGCCCTTGCTGGTCATGCCGAAGATGAACGCGCCGACCGCCGAGCCGATCGCGGAGCCGTAGCCGCCGGTGATCAGGCAGCCGCCGATGACGGCGGCGATGATGTACGTCAGCTCGTTGCCGACGCCCTCGCCGGACTGGACGACGTCGTAGCTGAAGAGCAGGTGCTGTCCGGAGATCCAGGCGGCGAAGGCGACGCCCAGGTAGAGGCCGATCTTGGTCCGGACGACGGGCACGCCGACCGCGCGGGCGGCGTCGGCCTCGCCGCCGACCGCGAAGATCCAGTTGCCGAAGCGGGTGCGGAGCAGGATCCAGGTGGCGATCGCGACGAGCGCGGCCCACCACAGGATGGTGACCTTGAACTCGACGCCGCCGAGGGTGAGCGTGGAGGCGAACAGCGCGCGGGCGGAGTCGAAGCCCTCCATGTCGGCGATGGACTTGGTGGAGACGGTGCCGCTGATGAGCTTGGTGAACCCGAGGTTCAGGCCGGTCAGCATCAGGAACGTGCCGAGCGTGATGATGAAGCTCGGCAGCTTGGTGCGGGTCAGCATGAACCCGTTGAACGCTCCGATGGCGAGCGTGACCAGCAGCGACACCAGGACGCCGACCCAGACGTTGGCGGTCATCTGGTAGCTGAACATCGAGGAGATCAGCGCGGAGCTGGTCACCATCACGCCGGCGGAGAGGTCGAACTCGCCGCCGATCATCAGCAGCGCGACCGGCGCGGCCATGATGCCGAGGGTGGAGGCCGCGTACAGGACGGTGCCGAAGCTGGACGCCTGGAGGAAGCTGTCGGCGACGATCGCGAAGAACAGGAAGACGGCCGCCGCGCCGACGACCGAGCCGAGCTCCGGCCGGCCGAGCAGCTTGCGCAGCGGCGAGGTGCGCACCAGCCGTTCGTCGACGCGCTCCGGGGCGGCGGTGCCGCTCATCGGGTGCCCCGCTCGGTGTATTCGGCCAGCTCGTCGGCGTCGTCGGCGGTGATGATCTGCGGGCCGGTCAGGACGGGACGGCCGCCGCCGAGGACGTTGCGGTTGTAGCGGTAGAGCCACAGCAGGTCGACGGCCTCGTAGCCCTGGAGGTAGGGCTGCTGGTCGACGGCGAAGCCGAGCTTGCCCTCCTGGAGGCCGCCGGCGACCTTGGCGTTCAGGTCGAAGGTGTCGATCTCCGCCTTGCTGCCCGCGGTCTGCTTGGCCTGGACGGCGGCGTCGGCGAACGGCGCGCCGAGCGTGACGACGGCGTCGATGCTCTTGTCCGACTGGAGCTTGGCCTCGATGGACGCCTGGACGTCGGGCATGTTGGTGCCGTCGACGTACAGGTTCGTCAGCGTGCCGTCGAAGGTCTTCTCCGCTCCGGCGCAGCGCTGCTCGTGGCCCACGTTGCCCTGCTCGTGCAGGACGCACAGGGCCTTCTTGCGGCCCCGGCTGTTCAGCTCGTCGCCGACGGCCTCGCCCGCGATGGATTCGTCCTGGCCGATGTGGGTGAGGGCGCCGAACTCCTTGGACTCCGCGGAGCCGGAGTTCACCGTGATGACGGGGATGCCGGCCTTGACCGCCTTGGCGACCACGGCCTTCATGGCGTCCGGCTTGGCGAGCGAGACGATCAGCCCGTCGACCTTCTTGTCGATCGCCGTCTGGACGAGCTGGGCCTGCTGCTGGGCCTCGTCGTTGTGCGAGTAGAGGAAGTTGATGTTGTCCTTGACGGCGGCCTGCTCGGCGCCCTTCTGGACGATGTCCCAGAAGGTGTCGCCGTCGCCCGAGTGGGTGACCATGGCGAAGGTCCAGCGGGGCGTGGTCACCGCGGACCGCCCCTCGGCGGCCTCGGCCGCGCGCTCTTCCGCCCGCTTGCCGCCGGTGCTGCTGCATCCCACGAGGGAGACCCCGAGCACCGCTGCCAGCACGGCGCCCATCGCGCGTACCCCTGTCCGAACCCTTGCCACGACGCCGTGCCCTTCTACTGCTGCTCGCTGTGCTGCTTGACGGGGCCGGGGAGTGTACGGTCCCGGCCCGGCTGCCCAAGTATCCCCGAGCCCCGCCCGCTCCCTCCCGGCAGGTCCGGATGGGTTCGCGTCCTTCGGATGGGGGAGTTCTAGTCCTGCCGCCTGCCCGCGTCAATACTTTGTCCGAACATTCGTACGCGGCGGAGGGGGCGTACGGCGAGCGGAGGCGGGCGCTCCGGGGTGCGGGGAGCGGGTTCAGGGCGGACTCGGCGCGGGCTCCGGGCCGACTCAGGGGCGTACGAGCAGCTGGAATTCGAACGCGTAGCGCGAGGCCCGGTAGACGTGGGCCCCGTACTCCACCGAGCGGCCGGTGTCGTCGTACGCGGTGCGCTCCATGGTGAGCAGCGGCGCGCCCGCCGTCTCGTCGAGCGCGCCCGCCTCCTCGGCGGTGGCGGCGCGGGCTCCGACGGACTGGCGGGCGCTGTGCAGCGTGATGCCCGAGGCGCGCATCATCGCGTACAGCCCGCCGGCCTCCAGATCGTCCGTGGCGAGGTCGAGGAGGCCCGGCGGGAGGTGGTTGCGCAGGAGGGCCATCGGCTCGCCGTGGGCGTAGCGCAGCCGCTCGACGACGTGCACCTCGCTCCCCTCGGGCACCGCGAGCGCGGCGGCTACGGGGGCGGTGGCCGGTTCCACCGCGTTGCGCAGGACCCGGGTGGCGGGGCGCTGGCCGGCCGCCTCCAGGTCGTCGTGGAGGGAGCTGAGCTCCAGCGGGCGGCGGACCTGGCTGTGGACGACCTGGGTGCCCACGCCGCGGCGGCGCACCATCAGCCCCTTGTCGACGAGCGACTGGATGGCCTGGCGGACGGTGGGCCGGGACAGGCCGAGGCGGGCGGCCAGCTCGATCTCGTTGCCGAGCAGCGTGCCGGGAGGCAGCCGCCCCTGTTCGACGGCCGCCTCCAGCTGCTGCGCCAGCTGGAAGTAGAGCGGCACCGGGCTGGTGCGGTCCACGCTCAGCGGCAGCGGCCGGTCGGTTCCTCGTGCGGTCACGGAGCGAGCGTAGTTCGATTGTCCGGACAAAGCCATGGCGGAGCCGAAGCGGACCGCGCTCCCCGCCTGCGCCGTTCGCACTCCCCCGCGTCCTCCATTTGTCAGGACAAACGCTTGACATGATGACCGGGCGAACGCCACCTTGGGGCCATGCGCATCGGACTGATCGGAACGGGACGGATCGGCGCCTTCCATGCGGAGGTGCTGAGCCGTCACCCCGCCGTGGACGGCCTGCTGGTGGCGGACGCCGACCCGGAACGGGCTGCCGCGACCGCCGCCCGGACGGGAGCCGCGGCCGTCACGGTGGGCGGGATGTTCACCGGGGCCGACGCGGGCGTCCCCGACGCCGTGGTGATCTGTTCGGCGACCGCCTCTCACGCCGGTCTGATCGCCCGCGCCGCCCGCGCCGGGCTCCCGGCGTTCTGCGAGAAGCCGATCGCCCTGGACCTGCCCGGCACCCTGGGCGCCCTGGCGGAGGTCGAGGCGGCGGGCAGCGTCCTCCAGCTCGGATTCATGCGGCGCTTCGACGCCGGGTACGCCGCCGCCAGGGCCGCGGTGCGCGAGGGCCGCCTCGGCCGGCTGCACACCGTGCGGGCCGTCACCTCGGACCCGGCGCCGCCGCCGGCCGCGTATCTGCCGCTGTCCGGCGGGCTGTACCGCGACTGCCTGGTCCACGACTTCGACATCCTGCGCTGGGTGACCGGTCGCGAGGTGCGCGAGGTGTACGCCACCGGCTCGGACGCGGGGCCGGGGATGTTCCGGGCGGCGGGCGACGTGGACACGGCGGCGGCGCTGCTCACCCTGGACGACGGGACGCTCGCCACCGCCACCGCGACCCGGTGCAACGGCGCCGGTTACGACGTGCGGATGGAGCTGGCCGGCGAACTGGACCAGATCGCCGTGGGGCTCGACGACCGTACGCCGGTGACGTCGGCCGAGCCGCTGGGGCCCGGCGCTCCGGTGAAGCCGTGGCCGGGCTTCCTGGAGCGGTTCGCCCCGGCGTACGAGGCGGAGCTGGACGCGTATCTCCGCGTGGTCCGGGGCGAGCTGGCCAATCCGTGCGACGGGCGGGAGGCCCTGAGCGCGCTGAGGATCGCCGAGGCGTGCGAGGTCTCCCGACGCGAACGCCGGCCGGTGGCGATGGCGGAGATCCCCGGCGGCTGAGCCGGGCCCCGCCCGCCCCTCAGGCCGCCCCGGCCCCTCCTGCCGCCCCGGCCCCTCCTGCCCTTCCGGCCGCCCTCGCCTGGCGCCCCGGCGACCCCACCCCTGACCTCGCCTACCAGGCCACCGGCAGGCTCAGCGGCCCCCGCATCAGCATCCCGGTCCGCCATCGCAGTGTGGCCGGGTCCGCGGTGAGCCGCAGGTCCGGGCAGCGTTCCAGCAGGGCGCGGAGCGCGGTCGCCGCCTCGATCCGGGCCAGCGGCGCGCCCAGGCAGTAGTGGATGCCGTGCCCGAAGGCGATGTGCCCCCGGGCGTCGCGGGTGATGTCGAAGCGGTCGCCGTCCGGGTAGCGGGCGGGATCGCGGTTGGCGTCCGACATCGCGACCAGCACCAGCTCTCCCCCGCCGGGGATCACCGTGCCGCCGACCTCGATCGGTTCGGTGGTGAAGCGGTACGTGGGCGTCTCGACCGGCCCCTCGAAGCGCAGGATCTCCTCCACCGCGTTGTGGATCAGACCGAAGTCCGCTCGTAACAGGGCCAGTTGATCCGGATGCGCCAGGAGGTTGTGCACGCCGTTGGTGATGAGGTTGACGGTCGTCTCGTGACCGGCGACCAGCAGCAGCCAGGCCATGCCGATCAGTTCGTCCTCGGACAGCCGGTCGCCGTCCTCGTCGGCGGTGTGGATCAGCGCGCTCAACAGGTCCTCGCCCGGGGCTTTTCGTTTGTCGGCGAGCAGCCCGGCCACGTACGCGGTCATCGCCCGCGCCGAGGAGGCCCGTACGGACGGGTCGACGGAGGAGACGGCCTGGCCGGACCAGGTGCGGAAGTCCTGCCGGTCCAGGAAGGGCACGCCGAGCAGTTCGCAGATGACGGCCATGGGCAGCGGGAAGGACAGCGCCTCCACCAGGTCGGCCTCGCGGCCGGGGGCCGTGAGCATGGCGTCCAGCAGTCCGTCGGTCATCTCCCGCACCCTCGGGGCCAGAAGCTCCATGCGCCGCGGGGTGAACTCCCTGGCGACGAGTCTGCGCAGCCGGGTGTGGTCGGGGGCGTCGCGGCTGAGCATCGAGGTGCCCGCGGAGACCTTGCTGACGCCGAGGGACGGCGACGCCCGGTCCCAGTCCTTGGCGAGCCGCTGGTCGGCGAGGAGGGCGCGGCCGGCGTCGTATCCGACGACGAGCCAGGCGTGGGCGCCCTCGGGGATGCGGACCCGGTGGACCGGGCCCTTCGCCCGCAGGGCGGCGTAGACGGGATAGGGGTCACGGGTGAACTCGTCGCCGAGCGCGGCGAGGTCGACCGGGGCTGGAGCTGGAGCTGGAGCGGTCAACGCGGTGTCCTTCCGTCGGAGGATCGGAGGATCGGAGGATCGGAGGATCGGGAGGCGGGAGCGGCGACGGGGGCCGGGCCTCACCAGCGCACGGGCAGCCGCCGCACCCCGCGCATGAGCAGGCCGGGCAGCCACTCCGGCTCCCCGCCGTCCGGGTCGCGGGCGAGGCGCGGGCAGCGCTCCAGCAGGGCCCCGATCGCGATCCGGGCCTCCATGCGGGCGAGCGGCGCGCCCAGGCAGTAGTGCGCGCCGTGGCCGAAGGCCAGATGCCCCTGGGGCGCACGGCGGATGTCGAAGACGTCCGGCGCGGGGAACCGTTCCGGGTCGCGGTCGCCGGAGGCCAGGGCGACGAGCACCGGTTCGTCGCGCGGTACGAGGGTGGAGCCGACGCGCACCGGTTCCCGGGTGAAGCGGAACGTGGCCGTCTCCACCGGCCCGTCGTAGCGCAGCATCTCCTCCACCGCGCCGTCGAGCAGCCCCGGATCGGCGCGGAGGAGGGCGAGTTGGCGGGGATGGTCGAGCAGGGCGCGGACGCCGTTGGAGATCAGGTTGACGGTGGTCTCGTGCCCGGCGACCAGGAGCAGGAAGGCCATGCCGACCAGCTCGTCGCCGGACAGGCCGTCGCCGCCCTCGTCCCGGGTCCGGATCAGGGCGCTCAGCAGGTCGTCGCCGGGCGTGCGGCGTTTGGCGTCGATCAGTTCGACGAGGTAGGCGCTCATCGCGCCGACCGGGTCGCCCGCGCGCTGCTGCGGGGTGGGTGTGACGATGCCGTTCGACAGGGTGCGGAAGGTGTCGCGGTCGAGGTCGGGGACGCCGAGCAGTTCGCAGATGACGGTCATCGGCAGCGGGAAGGCCAGCGCGTCGACGAGGTCCGCGCTGCCCGCCGGCACCATGGCGTCCAGGAGTTCGTCGGTGACGCGGGCGACGCGCGGGCGCAGTTCCTCGATCCGGCGGGCGGTGAACTCGCGTACGACCAGCCGCCGCAGCCGCGTGTGGTGCGGAGCGTCCAGCTCCAGCATGTTGGCGCTGATCGGGTTCTCCGGGGCGACCCAGCGCCCGGAGGTGCGCCAGTCCTTGCCGAACCGCGGGTCCGCGAGGACCGAGCGCGCCTCCTCGTACCCGACGACCAGCCAGATCCGCTCGAAGCCCTCGGTGCGGACCGCGTGCACCGGGCCCTCGGCGCGCAGCCGCGCGTAGTACGCGTACGGGTCCGCCGTGAAGTCCGGCAGGTTCCGCAGATCGAGCACGTCCATCGTGACGCCCCCCTTCCGTCCGGTCCGCCCAGCGTAGGCCGCCGAAGCCCCAGTCGCCTCCGTCGAGCGGTACCGCGTCGTCACGGCCCGGCCCGGACGAAGGAGTGCGGTGAGCCGGTCGAAGTGGTGCTCGTCGATGATGCGCCCGCAGGAGTCCGCGCGTTGCGGGGCGCGGCCGAAGAGTGCGCGTACCGCGTCGGGCAGCTCGATCTCCGGGATCTTCGCGGTTTGACGGTCTGTCAGTACGTGGTCGGGAGCGACGCAGGTCTGCCCGGCGTTGATCACTCGGTCAGGGCAAGGCGTTCGGCGCCGAAGCAGAGATCGGCGTCCTGGTCGACGAGGTGGGCCCCGAAGGAGGTGATCGGGGCCCACACTCGAACCAGGGCCCTGCCCTGGCAGGGGGGCTCCTCCGTCTTGGGACGCAGGAGCCCCCCTCGGCCGCACGCTGATCCGCCGAGGTTTCGCGGGACAGCCCTCAGGCCTCGCGGTCGCCGAGCCAGTTGCCGTGGAATCCGAACGGGACACGGGTGGGCAGATGGACGGTGGCCACGGGGTCGGCACCGACGTTGTCCGCGTCGAGGAGGACCAGGTCGCTTCGGTCGGTGGCGGCGTCGTAGACGTACGTGGCGAGCCAGCCGGGGCCGCCGGCGTTCTCGTCGGCGGGGACGAACGCGGCCTCGCCGGGTGTCCGGCCGGCGCCGAAATCGTGTGCGGAGGCGGCGCCGGTGGTGAGGTCGTACCGCACCAGGGCGTTTCCGGTCGTGATGTGGCCATGAGAGGAGCTGAGACCGATCAGTCGGTCGTCCGTGCGCGGGAACTCGCCGACGCGGTCGTCGACCTGCTCCTCACGGACCGTGCCGGCAACGGGATCGATGGTCCACTTCCACAGAACGGCCGATATGTCCCCGGCCTCGCTGTCGTCAGCGGGCTTCCGCCACAGTTCGGGGTAACGCATGGCGTGCAGCACGACGGCGCCGCCGGGCGCGTCGTAGGCGTTGAGTGTGTGGAAGACGTAGCAGGGGTCGATGTCGAACCACCGGACTTCGCCGTAGGGGTCGTCCCGACGCAGCAATCCGAACCGCGCGGTGTAGTCATCGTCCCAGGTGAAGGGCATCGTCGTGCCCGTCCTGGCGATCTGGAGGTTGAAGACGACGGGCAGGTCCATGAACACGATGTGATCGGCGGTGAGCGCGAAGTCGTGCATCATCGTGGCCTTGGGCACCTCGATGGGCCTACTGATCGTCAGGGTCCCACCCGCGTCGGCGCGATAGTAGGTGAGGTGAGATGCCTGTCCCCGACCGAAGAAGTGCAGTTCCCCGGTGACCGGGCAGGTCTTCGGATGGGCCGTCATGGCCGTGCCCAGTCGGCCGTCGAAGTCGTAGGGGCCCTTGGTGTCGAGGTCGCACGTCAGCTCGTACGGAAGAGCTGACTCGACCAGCGCGAGGGTGCGGCCGGCGTGCCGTACGACATGGGTGTTGGCCGTGCCCGCGGTCAGGTTCTGGTTTCCCTTGTCGTCGCGCAGTCGCGCGCCGTCGGTGAACCGGGTGGTGCGCACCCAGCGGTTGCGGTAGGAGACGGCGCGTCCGTTCTCCAGGCGGACGCCGTGGACCATGCCGTCGCCGAAGAACCAGTGCCCGGAGGCGGCGTCGGCGGGGTTGGGCCCGTTGCGCAGGTACCAGCCGGACAGTTCGGGCGGGAGGGTGCCGGTCACCGGCAGGTCGTGCGCGGTGAGTTCCTCGGTGACCGGCGCGTAGTTGCCGGACAGATGCTGCGGAGTCGGATTCATGGGGTCACCTCAAGGACGGGGTTCGGGACGAGGCAGGGGCCGCTCCGGCTCCTGCGAGGAGGGCTGGTCCGCTGCGAAGGGCTTCAGGCCGCGTGCAACGTGACCGGAATCCGGCGGACCCCTCGTGGGGACGTGCATGATGGGTCTCTCCTTTCGCCTCTCGTCGCCGTGCGGCGTTGGGAGGGCAGGGGGTTCCACGGCGGGGAATCGGGCGGCTTCCGTGAACCGGCTGTCCGCCGCAGCGGTGGCGTCGGCCGTTCGCACGGCCCCGCGGACCTGGCGACGGAGGGGCCGTGGAATTCAGTCCGTCATGTCGGGCTTTCCCTTGGCCAGGAGGAACATCGCTGCCACCAGGCCCGCCGCGAGGACCGCGGCGGCGACGAAGTACCCGTACTGGATGGCCTTGGCCATGTCGTGGAGGCCGTCGGCGGGCGCGACCGGGTACAGCCGGATGACCGCGCCGATGACGGCCACCCCGAGGGTTCCGCCGAGCTGGCGGACGGTCTGGACGATGCCGGATGCCTGCGGGCGGTCGGCAGCCGGTACGCGGCTGAGGGCGTCGGTGTTGACCGGAGAGATGACGAGCCCCAGCCCGAGACCGACCAGGATCATGCCGGGAACACTGGGCAGGTACGCGACCTCGGTGAGGCCCAGGGCCCACAGGAGGGTGCCGGCGGTCGTCAGGAACAGCCCGGTCAGCAGTGGAGGTCGCGGTCCTGAGCGGTCGTACCAGCGTCCCGCTGCCTGGGCGCCGAGCATGAGCGGCAGGATCAGTGCCAGCGAAGCGCAGCCCGAGCGGACCGGGCCGTATCCCAGCAGGTTCTGCGTGTACAGCGACGAGTACAGCACGAGCCCGAGCATGCTGAACTGCGTGGCCAGCAGCACGATGACGTTCCCGTTGAAGCTGCGGAGCCCCAGCAGCCTGATCTTCACCAGAGGGTCGTCGGAGCGCAGTTGCGTGATGATGAAGAGAGCGGTCAGCGACACTCCGGCGGCCAGAACCAAGAGGGTGCGGGCTGAGCCCCATGTCCACTCGGACGCCTCCTGAAGCCCGTAGACGGTAGTGCCGACTGCGAGCACGAGCAGCAGTGTCTGAGGGACGGACACCGACAGCGCCGGTTGTGCGGGGTTGGCCGGACAGGCCCGTCGTATCAGCAGGAGAGCGGCGAGGCCGACGGGTACGTTCAGCCAGAACACCGCACGCCAGCTGACCCATTCGGTCAGCGTTCCGCCCAGAAGGGGGCCGAGAGCCAGAAAGAGCTGGCCGATGCCCGCGTACAGGCCCATGGCGCGGCCACGCATGGAGACGGGGAAGGCATCCATCACGATGCTTGAGCCGACGGGCATCATCAGCGCCGCCCCGAGGCCCTGGGCGATGCGGCCCAGGATGAGCCAGGCTGGTCCGACCGCGGCGGCCGGTGCGAGCCCGCACAGTGCGGAGGCCGCGAAGAAGACGCAGATGCCGATACGAAACGTGGTGACCGGCCCCAGTTTGGTGCCGAGCTTGCCTGCCATGGCAACGGTCGCCGCCATGGCCAGGACGTAGGCGTTGATGACCCACTGCTGCCCGCTCGCCGACAACGACAGGGACTCCGTCATCGTCGGCAGTGCCACGGTGACCACGGTCTGGTCCAGCATGATCATGGCCAGTCCGCCGGTCATGGCCACGAGCGCCGTCCAGGCCGCGCGGCTCGGCCGGCCTGAGAGGGGCTCCTGATTCGGGGTCGTGCTCGTACGCGCGTGCTGTGCGGTCATGCTCGTACTCGCGTCTCTGTCCGCAGCTCCGAGCCGGCTCCCCCGTCGGTGACGTCCGTGCCCCGGAGCGGGCCGTGGACGGCCGCTCCGGCGGCGTCGGCGGTCTTCACGCCATCGATGGACGAGCGGCTCAGGAACAGGGGGCCGGGTCCAAGGCAGGCGGCCGGTGCCGCCCGGTCCGAGGCGTCGACGCCGAGAGCGGCGCTACTCGCCGCGAACAGGTCGCGGGGGGCCGGGCCGAGCAGAGGAAGGGCGACTCTCACGGTTATTCTCCGATAGCGGAACGAGTGGTGCATCGCCATGCTGGCCCGCGCGGCAGGACTTGACATCCGTCGAATGACAGAGATCTCGGGGCCATCCGCGAGAGACCGTGCCGCACGCGGCGCACTGTGGGCGTGTCGGTGCGGCAGGCCGCTTCCCGCCGTTCATTTCGTCCGCCGGCGGGGAGACGCACGCCGGGGCGGAGGTCCGGCCGGACCTCGCGGCCGGGGGCCGGTCCGGGAGACCGTATGGGCCGCGGACGGGGCCGCGTCGGTGGGCTCAGTTCCCGCACCGCGCGGGTCACGGCCGCCGAGGCCGGGCCGGCCCCTCAGGGCTGACGCTGTGACAGTGCGCGGACCGCGGCTGCGAGTTCGATACGGGTGGCCAGGCCGAGCTTGGCCAGGCTGTGGGAAACGTGTGTCTGCACCGTGCGAGTCGAGACGGACAGCGCGCGAGCGATGTCCGGGCCGGACAGGCCGGAGGCGACCATCTCGCAGACCTGGGTTTCCGTGGAGGTCAGGGCGTCCCACCCCGTGAGCGGGCGAGGACGGTTGCGGGTGTCTTTCAGGCGTACGTCGAGGGAGCGCAGTCGTCCCTTGATCCTTCGGGCGACACCGAACGCGCCGACCTGCGAGGCGCATTCCAGAGCCCGCCGTGCGTACTGCCGTGCCTGATCCTTGGAAACCCCCTTCGCGGAGGCCACCGCCGCCTCCTCCCACCCGGTCAGCGCCGTGAGCGTCTCGCCCGCCGAGTGCGCGTCCACCGCGGCGGCGCGTGCCTTCGCCGTCGCGACGTCGACGTCCGGACAGGCGAGCGCCTCCGCCAGGTGCACCGAGGGCGCGAGCGCGGGCGGCAGCGGACGCGGCAGATGCCGCAAGTCCTGGGCGATCGCCGTGCAGAAGTCCTCGTCGCCTCCCAGGCGCGCTGTTCGGCTGAACTCCGGTGCCACGGTGGCGAGCCACGTGTACGCATGCCGCTCGGTCGCGGTTCGCCACAGGGTACGGGCCAGACGTGCGGCCTCCGCGTGCCGTCGGCGGGCCCCCAGCAGCGACACCTCTGCTCGCCCGGGTTCCGGAAGGCCGAATATGAGCGGCCTCGGCTCGCTGTGCCAGTCCGCGAGCCGCGCCTCGGCCGCGTCGGGATCGCCGCGCAGGACATCGATCATGGCTCGTGATCCCACGGCGTGCGAGGTCCAGGCGAACTCCGTCGAGTCCGCGAGTTCCAGACCGGCGTCGAAAGCGGCGGCCGCGTCGTCCAACCGGCCTGCGTTCATGTCGATCGATCCGCGCAGAAGTTGCTGAGGGAGGCTTGGCCAATGGGCCGCACGCTCTTCCGTCAGCCGCTGGACCTCCCGCATGGCGTCGTAGGCCGCTCGCGGGCCGTTGGCTGAGAGTTCGACGAACGGAGGCCAGATGTGGCTGGAAGCTCCTTCATCCGCGTAGGCATCGGACGACGAGTTCCGGCGCGAAGCCTCCCAGGCCAGTTCCACGGCCAGATGCGGGGACCCGGTGAGACACAGGCGCACTGCCTCCGAGGCCAGGCCGGTCGGCGTCAGGGTGAGCGGATCCGCGGTGAGTGGCCGCAGAGCCAGGGGCTCCAGACCGCCGAGCTGCGTCAGCTGGCGGCGGTGCTGTTGCAGGACGTCACGCGTATGCGAGGACGACGCCTCACCAATGGTCCTGTTCACCAGGGAAAGGGCCTCCTCCGCCTCGCCCTGGGCGGTCAGTGCGAAGATCAGCACCCTCCGGAGCTCTTCGACCTGCCGCGGCTCGGCGGCATGACTGAGGGCCGTGCGCGCCACGGTCTTCGCCTGGCTCGTCCGACCCGAGCGGGACAGCGCTCGCGCCCGTCGGATGGCGAGCGCCGCACCGGCCGTCGAAGGCCCCGTCGCCCCCGTGTGAACGGCCAGCAGGTCCGCCTCCACGGCCGGGGCGTGGGCGAGTTCGTGCTCGGCGTCCTGGACCGCTGAGAGGACTGCCTTCGCAGTGGCTCCGGATGCGATCACGTGCCGGGTGCGGTCGGGGGCGTCCGCCCGCCGGGCAGCGGCGTCGTGCAGCACCCTCAGCAGCGGGGCGGGGACGGTCCGCTCGACGGCGTCGCGGTACCCGGCATGGGTGAAGCCCAGCAACCCGTCGGCGTCGAACGACGCCATTCCGCGGTCGACCAGTACCCGCACGGCCTCCACGACCCTGATCGGCTCCCGTCCCGCGATCTCCGCGATCTCTTCGACCGCCGCGGGCCGCCCGAGGACGGCGGCGATCCGTGCGACCTCTCTGGTCAGGCCCTCCAAGGTCTGCACGGCGGTCGTGACGGCTTCGTCCAGGGAGCGCCGGACCATGCCGTCCGCCTGAGGACCGGGAGACAGGTCCAGAAAGGCACCGGCGCTGAGAACGCCGGCGCGGTCCAGGTCGTCGAGCAGGGTGATCAGGCGCAGGGGGTTGTCCCGGTGCGGCGACAGTGCCGAGCGCAAGCGGCAGGTCGGCCTTTTCCCTGTGCGCTCGAGTACCAAGGCGTCGAAATCCGTCGCGTCCAATGACGGAAGCACGGTCTCGTGGACGACGGGGCTGGACAGCAGGCGCTTGAGGTATTCCCGCTCGGGGCTGGGCCGTCGGCCCACGAGCAGGGCGAGCGGGAGATGACGGGATGCCGCCGCCATCCGGTTCAGCACGGCCAGTGAGGCGGCGTCGGCCTCATGCGCGTCGTCGATGACAAGAACCAGCGGACCTGTCGCGCACAGCGCGTCGAGACGTGCCAGCAACCTGTCCTCGGCGTCCGCCGGTAGCGGGGACCCAAGGTCCAGGCCGAGAAGGCTGTTCGCCAGCCCGTACGGCCCCCTGTCCACCAAGTGAGCTGCGCCGACCTGGCGGAGTGAGGTCGCGGCGTCCGACAACCCTTCTCGCAGCTCGGAGCACACACCGTGCAACGTCCGGCTCTTACCCGCACCGGTCGCACCCGTGACGACGAACGCCGACGGTCCCTGCGAGCCGGGGGTGAGGGCACGGCCCAGGCCCTGAGCAAGGAAGGCTCCCACGTCGCGACGACTGCTCAAGGCGGTTCCCTCATGGTGACAGCCTAAGTCCACGGGCCGGCGGCGTGAGCCCGTCGGCCCGCGCCACCCCGGAGGGCCAGGCGATCCCTCAAGGGTCGTTCCTCCCGGACACAGGGATACCGCGGGCCTTGCCGACGCCCTCTGAGGGCTCTCCCGTAATCCCTGGTGGATCAACGTACGGCGTCGGATGCGGTGCATCACACGACGGAGGAGCGTCCGCATACTGGACGTATGCGGACGTTCCGGTGACGCGGCAAGGTGCCGTAGCTGTCGTCGCACGCCCGCCGGGGACGGCGGGACAGCCCTTAGACTGACGCCTCGATAACCCTGAGGCACGGAGTGGTCACATGGCGGCAGTGCGGGCGGACGGGCGCGTCGAACGCGGCAATCAGACGCGGCAGTTGATTCTCGGACGAGCTGTGCAGATCGCGTCGGTCGAAGGGCTGGACGGGCTGTCCCTCGGGCGGCTGGCCACCGAGCTGAAGCTGAGCAAGAGCGGGGTCTTCGCGCTGTTCGGCTCGAAGGAGGAGCTTCAGCTCGCCACGGTGCGCGCCGCGGTCGCGGTCTTCGTCGACCACGTGCTGCGGCCCGCGCGCTCGGCGCCGCCGGGGCTCGGCCGGGTCCGGCGGCTGTGCGAGGCGTGGATCGCCTACTCACGCGACCGGGTCTTCCGCGGCGGCTGCTTCTTCTACGCGGCCACCGCCGAGTTCGACGCCCGCGGCG
This sequence comes from Streptomyces sp. ADI96-02, assembly GCF_003846185.1. GTDB lineage: Bacteria > Actinomycetota > Actinomycetes > Streptomycetales > Streptomycetaceae > Streptomyces. The sequence goes on along the minus strand of NZ_ML123034.1, from coordinate 5,833,535 downwards.
GCCGGGTCCACGACGCCCTGGCCTCCGCCCAGACCGGCTGGGTCACCTTCGTCGAGCAGACGATCGAGGAGGCGCGGGCCGCCGGAGACCTGGACGCGGACACCGACGTGTGCCAGCTCGCTTTCGAGCTGATCGCCTTCCTGGAGCTGGCCAACGCGGAGTCGGTGCTCCAGCACAACGGCCTGGGATACGCCAAGGCCGAGCGGGCGATCCTGGCCAGACTGCGCGGCGCGGCGACCCGCCCCACCGCGCTGCCCGCACCGTAGGACCCACCGTGGGACCGCCTCCGGCGGCGCGTACGGCGTACGGCGAGGGCGCACGTGCTCCGGCTACGCGCCGACCGTGCCGAACCGGGCCGGTCCCGCGGGCCGGTAGGTCCGGATCTCGACTCCACGGGCCGTGGTGCGGCCGGAGACCGGCTCCAGTGCGGTCGGCGCCCCGCCCTCCGGGAAGAAGCGCCGGCCCGAGCCGAGCAGCACCGGGAAGACGATCAGGCGGTAGACGTCGACGAGCCCCGCCGCGTGCAGGGCGCGGGCCAGCCGGCCGCTGCCGTGGACCTGGAGCTCGCCGCCGCTCGTCCGCTCCTTGAGCCGGGTCACCTCGGTCACGAGGTCACCCGCGACGACGGTGGTCCCCGCCCATCGCGGGTCCTGGAGCGTGCTGGAGACGACGTACTTCGGCAGTCCGTTCAGGCGCGCGGCGATCAGGTGGTCCTCGTCGGTGATCTTCGGCCAGTACGCGGCGAAGATGTCGTACGTGCGGCGGCCGAGGAGGAACGCGGCGGAGCGCCGGAAGCCCTCGTCCAGGAACCGGCCCAGGTCCTCGTCGGCGTACGGGGCCACCCAGCCTCCGTGGGCGAAGCCGTCTCCGGTGTCCTCGTCGGGCGCGCCGGGGGCCTGGTACACGCCGTCGAGGGACAGGAAAGTGGTGAGTGTCAGATCGGCCATGGCACAGCTCCTTCGTCCGGCGTCCGCACCGCCCCGGCGTCGTCGGGGGCCGGCGGTCGCACCTCGTGGTCTCTGCCCTTCTATGACCGCACGACCGGCGGCGACTCATCGGTCCGACGCCCCGGCGGAACGTCGAGCTGCCCCGTCCCGGCCGCGCGCCTACGCTGACCGGGACGGGCACCGACGGCCGGACGGCGGCGGGAGGGCCGGACGGGACAGACGGGCAGACGGGCGTCCGGCCGGACGAGGCACACGGCCGGACGGGACGGACGGGAAGGACATGACGGACCATGGGCGAAGCGCCGGTTCACACGCTCGACGACGGCACCACGCTTCCTGCGGTGGGCCTCGGCACCTATCCCCTGGACGACGCGGCGGCCGAGGAGGCCGTCGCGGGGGCCCTGGGGCTCGGCTACCGGCTCGTCGACACGGCACTGAACTACGGCAACGAGACCGGTACGGGCCGGGGCATCGCCCGCAGCGGCGTGGAGCGCGAGGACGTGCGGGTCACCACGAAGGTGCCCGGACGGCACCACGGGTACGAGGAGACGCTGGCCTCGTTCGAGGAGTCGCGCGCCCGGCTCGGGCTCGACTACGTCGACCTGTACTTGATCCACTGGCCGCTCCCCCGTCTCGACAAGTACGTGGAGACCTGGAAGGCGATGATCAGGCTCCGGGAGGACGGGCTGGTCCGCTCCATCGGCGTATCCAACTTCACCGCCGCTCATCTGGAGCGGCTGGAGCGGGAGACGGGCGTGCTGCCGTCGGTGAACCAGATCGAGCTGCATCCGCTGCTGCCCCAGGAGGAGCTGCGCGCGGTGCACGCGGCGAAGGGCATCGTCACGGAGAGCTGGAGCCCGCTGGCCCGGGGTCGCGAGGTGCTGGAGGACCCCTCGATCGCTGCGGTCGCCGCGGACCACGGGGTGAGCCCCGGCCAGGTGGTGCTGCGGTGGCACACGCAGATCGGCGCGGTGCCGATCCCGAAGTCGGCGGACCCGGGGCGGCAGCGGGAGAACCTGGACCTGTTCGGGTTCGAGCTGACGGAGCAGGAGCTGACCACGATCACCTCCGGGCGGCGCCGGCGGTTCGGCGGCGATCCGGACTCGCACGAGGAGTTCTGACCTCGGTCAGCAGCCAGCAGTCAGCGGCCGGCCGCTCCGGTCAGCGGTTGCGCGGGGTGACCTCCGTCATCCGGGACCATTGATCGCCGGGTACCTCGACGTTGATGATCTCGGGGATCTCGGCCACCATCTCCGACATCGTCTCGATCGCCGCCTTGAAGTGGTCGGAGTTCACGTGCGCCTCTCCGGCCGCCGCGTCGGCGAAGGCTTCGAGCAGGACGAACTCGTTCGGGTTCTCCACGCTGTAGGACCAGTCGAAGAAGAGGTTGCCGGGCTCGCTGCGGGTGGCGACGGTGAAGTCCTCCAGCGCGGGAAGCCAGTTGTCGCGCTCGGCGACGAGGGCGGTGAACTTGACGGCGATGAAGATCATGGTTGCTCCTGGTCGGGACGTCGGGTGGTGCGGCGCTGTGCCGGCGGGCCGCTCGCCGCACCCCGACCAGGGTGACACACCCTCAGGTACGGGCCGGTCGGGCACACCGCGATGCCCCGCGATCGCGGTGCGCGCGCCGGGGCAGCCCCTGTACTCGCGGTACGTGCGCCCAGCGGCCCCGCTCAGCCGCCCAGTTCCCGGTGCCGGGCCGCCAGGTCCGCCGCGCCGTCGTCGGTGAGCGAACCGTGCAGCCGCAGGCGGGAGATGCCGCCGTCGGGGAAGATGTCGATCCGCACGTGCGTGCCGCAGGCCGGCCGCTCCAGGGCGAAGCGGTGGTTGGTGTCGGGCTGGAGCCGGGTACGGGGCAGGATCTCCGTCCACGCGTCTCCGCTCCCGTTCCCGGCACCGCTTCCGCCGTCGCCGCTGCTGCCGTCGCCACTGCCGCTGCCGCCGTCACCGTCACCGTCGCGGATCGACAGGCTCGCCCAGCCCGCCGCGTTGCCCTTGAGGTAGGCGGTGTCGATCTCGACGGCCCGGATCTCCGACCGCGCGGCGAGCCGGTAGCGGATCCAGTCGTTGCCCCGGTCGCGCCTGCGGCGCGTCTCCCAGCCGTCGTCCATCTTCCGTGAGCGGCCCGGCTGGATGGTGTTGGCGGCCGGGGAGTAGAAGCGGTCGGAGGCGTCCTCGACCCGGCCGCCGTTCTCCAGCGCCGCCAGGTCGAACGTACCGAGGGCGGTCAGCCAGGCGGGGTCGGGGGCGACCTCTCCGTACACGCGCAGCCGGGCGATGCCGCCGTCGGGGTGCTGGTTGACCCGCAGGTGGGTGAAGCGTTGCTCGGCGTCGACGGCGAAGCCGTTGGCCGCGTGGCCGCCGACCGCCGTGCGCGGGACGAGCGTCGTCCACTTCACGTCGGGGGCGAGCAGATCCTCGGGGGACGGGGAGCCGGGCAGCGAGACCGCTTCGACGGACACGGCCTGCGGGTAGTTGCCCCGGAAGTGCGCGGTGTCCACGACGATGCCCCGCACGACGCCCGGCGCGCCGAGGCGGACGAGCGCCCAGTCGTGGTCGTCGGCGGCGGGGTGCGGCTCGGCGGCGGACGCGCCCCGGCGGCGGCGCGTCTCCCAGCCGTCCATGATCTTGCCCTTGTGGCCGAAGTGCTCCGGGTCGAACACGGCGGGTCCGGGCTTGAGCAGGTTCTCGCGCTCGGCGAAGAACTCGTCGTTGGCGGCGATGACCCCGGCCCCGAGGCGGCGGTCGGCGAGGTCGACGAGGTGGGCGAAGGGGAAGTCGGCCGTGCGGTGGTCGGCGTACGGGTCGCCGCCCCCGTACGGGCGGGCGTCGCCGGTGAAGCGCGGTGTCGCGGCGTCCGTCATGATCGGTCGTTCCTTTCGAGGAGGCGGCCGGCGGGTTCGGCGAGGACGCCGTCCGCCGCGATGCGGACGCCGCGCAGCCAGGTGGAGCGCACGACCCCGTGCAGGGTCCGGCCGGCGTAGGCGGTGACCTGGTTGCGGTGGAACAGTCCGGCGGGGTCAACGGTGAAGGCCGCCTCGGGGGCGAGGACCGCGAAGTCGGCGTCGCGGCCGGCCTCGATGGCGCCCTTGCGGGACAGTCCGGCGAGCGCGGCCGGGGCGGCGGACATCCAGCGGGCGACGTCGTCCAGGCCGTGGCCGCGCCTGCGGGCCTCGGTCCAGACGGCGGGCAGCCCGAGCTGGAGGGAGGAGATGCCGCCCCAGGCGGAGGCGAAGTCCGGGGTCTTCAGGTCCGTGGTGCAGGGCGAGTGGTCGGAGACGATGCAGTCGATGGTGCCGTCCGCCAGCCCGGCCCACAGGGCGTCCTGGTTGGCGGCCTCGCGGATGGGCGGGCAGCACTTGAACTCGGTGGCCCCGTCCGGGACCTCCTCGGCGGTCAGGGTGAGGAAGTGCGGGCAGGACTCGACGGTGACGCGGACGCCCTCGCGCTTGGCGGCGGCGATCAGCGGCAGGGCGTCGCCGGAGGACAGGTGCAGGACGTGGACGCGGGCGTTCAGCCGCCGGGCGTGGGCGATGAGCCCCGCTATCGCGGTGTTCTCCGCGTCGCGCGGCCGGGAGGCGAGGAAGTCGGCGTAGGCGGGTCCGCCGCGCTGCGGGGCGTCGGCGAGGTGGCCCGGGTCCTCGGCGTGCACGATGAGGAGCCCGCCGAATCCGGTGATCTCCGCCATGGCGCGGGCCAGCTGCTCCTGGTTGAGCTCCGGGAACTCCTCCACCCCGGAGGGCGACAGGAAGCACTTGAAGCCGAAGACCCCGGCCTCGTACAGCGGGCGCAGGTCCTTCGTGTTGGCCGGGATCGCGCCGCCCCAGAAGCCCGTGTCGACGTGCGCCTTCGGTGCGGCGACCCGCTGCTTGATCCGCAGGTGCTCGACGGTGGTGGTCGGCGGGAGCGAGTTGAGCGGCATGTCGAGGAGCGTGGTGATGCCGCCCGCCGCCGCGGCCCGCGTGGCGGTGTGGAAGCCTTCCCACTCGGTGCGGCCCGGGTCGTTGACGTGGACGTGCGTGTCGACCAGTCCGGGGAGCAGGACGTCGTCGCCGAAGTCCTCCCGCCGCGCGCCGCCGGGCGTGTCGGCGTCGTACGGCAGGACCGCGTCGATCACACCGCCCGCGACGGCGACGGAGGCCGGACGGATGCCCTCGGGGGTGACGACGCGCGTCGAGCGCAGTAGCAGGGTCACGTCCGGATCGGACACCTGTGCTCCTTCACACCAGTTCACACCAGTTCACACCAGTTCACTCCAGGAATTCAACGAACTGTTGAAACTATCGGGAGTCTTCACGCGCGCATCACCCTCGTCAAGACCCACCCTGCCGCGCCCGGAGACGGCGGACCACCGGTGACTCGACGGATCGCCCGCCCGTCGCCCCACCCTTCACCCCACCGATCGCACCATCGAAGACCCCGTCGAAGACCTCGCCGAATACGTCTCCGAATACCTCCCCGAAGACCTCGCGCGCCGGACCTCTGGAGATTTCCACAGAGTAAAAGTCTCCTTTCGGACTGCGGAAGGTAAGTTGGACGGGGAGAGGCGTCGCCGAACCGCCCCGCCGACCGCCGACACCGGGGCGGAACCGTCCCTGACCGGCCCGGACGGCCCCCGGGGAGCTGTGGGCCGATCGGGGACCGCCCGGTAGGCTGCTGCCTCGCCTTCCGCTTCGAAAGGACCGTTGACGTGCCGCCGTCCCACGCCAGCACTGCCGACTCCAAGCCCTCCGGTTCCAGCGGTGGGGTGCAGTCCCTTGAGCGCGCCTTCGACCTGCTGGAGCGGATGGCCGACGCCGGGGGCGAGGTCGGACTGAGCGAGCTGTCCGTGAGCAGCGGACTGCCGCTGCCGACCATCCACCGGCTGATGCGGACGCTGGTGGTCTGCGGTTACGTTCGCCAGCAGCCCAACCGGCGGTACGCGCTCGGGCCCCGGCTGATCCGGCTCGGCGAGTCCGCCTCCCGGCTGCTCGGCACCTGGGCCCGCCCCTACCTCCAGCGACTGGTCGAGGAGACCGGCGAGACGGCGAACATGGCTCTGCTGGACGGCGACGAGGTCGTCTACGTCGCCCAGGTCCCCTCGAAGCACTCGATGCGCATGTTCACGGAGGTGGGCCGCCGGGTCCTGCCGCACTCCACCGGCGTCGGCAAGGCGCTCCTCGCACACACTCCGGCCGACGAGGTCCGCTCGCTGCTCGCCCGGACGGGCATGCCCGCCGCCACCGAGAAGACGATCACCACGCCGGAGGGCTTCCTGGAGGCCCTGGAGCAGGTACGCCGGGCGGGTTACGCGGTGGACGACAACGAGCAGGAGATCGGGGTCCGCTGCCTGGCGGTCCCGGTCCCGAACTCCCCCACCTCGGCGGCGATCTCCATCTCGGGTCCGGCGGGCCGGGTCACCGAGCCGGCGACGGAGCGGATCGTGCCGATCCTCCAACAGGTGGCGAAGGAACTCTCGGACGCGCTCGCGAGCAGCGGCCCGAGCGCCTGAGCCCTGCTCCCCGCCCGGCCGCGTGATCCCGGAGCCACGCTGGTGATCCCGGAGCCACGCTTGTGAGCCCCGGGCTCAGGTGCGCGGCGGCTCCCCGAAGAGGTCGACCGCGTTGCGCACCTCGCGCAGGCCGGCGGCGAGGGCGCTGACCGAGCCGATGGAGCCGGCGATCAGGAGCAGCGACCGGCGCAGCCGGGGAATCTCCGGCACGCCGCGCACGGCCATGGCATCGAGTGCCGCCAGCTCGTCCTCGGCGATCGGCCGGTCCGGGAAGTCCACGGGAAGTCCGGCCAGTTTACGGCGGAGCCGGGAGACGGCCGTACGCAGCTCCGCCACCCTCGGGTCATCAACGCTGCCGGTGATCCGCTTCTGCCCCACGCTTCGCAACACAGCACTCCCCCTCGCGCACATCTGTGCCGGTGTGTCCCCCGCGCCCAGGACCATGACCAAGTGCCTGGCGCTGCGCGCAAGTTAACGCCATGACAGGGCGTGTGCGCCACTCTACAGACAGAAATCAGGGTTCCCCCTGAGAGTGACTTGCGCGTCGCCTGTGCGAAGGGGCCGGTGGTATCCAGGGAACATGGCTTCTGACACTTCACCTCCGCGGGTCGCCGGGGTGCTGCTGGCCGCCGGAGGCGGTCGCCGGCTCGGCGGGCGGCCCAAGGCGCTGCTCGAAGACCGCGGCAGTCCTCTCGTCGAACACGCCCTGCGCTCGCTGCGCGAGGGCGGCTGCGGACCGCTCCACGTGGTGCTGGGCGCGGGGGCCGACCGGGTGCGCGCCCGCGCCGACCTCGCGGGCTGTGTGGTGACACTCAACCCGGACTGGGAGCGGGGCATGGGCACCTCGCTCCGGCTGGGCCTGGCCGCACTGGCGGACACGGCGGCGAGGGACGTGACGGCGGCCGACGAGGCAGTGGACGGGTCGGCGGACGCGGCGCTCGTGCTGCTGGTCGACCAGCCGGGGATCGGGGCCGAGGCGGTGGCCCGGGTGCGTTCCGCCTGCCGGTCGCGGGCGGATCTGATCGCCGCCGCGTACGGCGGAGAGCGCGGGCATCCAGTGCTGTTCGGCGCTCAGCGGTGGGCGGACGTGGCGGCCGGCGCGGTCGGCGACAAGGGAGCGCGGGAGTACCTGCGGGAGCACCGCGACGCGATCAGGCTCGTGGAGTGTTCGGACGTAGCTCAGGCGTACGACATCGACACGCCGGAGGATCTGAGCCGTCTGGAGTGACGTGGCGGGACGCGCGGCCCGTGGTGGCGGCGGCACTCCGCGCCACGTCGGGCCGTTTCCGTCGCCCCGGAGGGTCTCGACATCAACAAACCATTGAACTTCCACTATGAGAAAACTACTATCCACTGGTCAGAAGCCCGTCGGAAGCCCTCCCACCTCAGACGGCACTCACGGCCGCCCTCCCCGAGCCCTGGCACGCCGTGCCGTCTCAGGCGTCCCGGCGGCCGTGCGACGCCGCCGCCCGCTGAAGGAGTGACCGCTCATGCCCGTACCAGCGCCGTCCACGCCGGCCATCGTCGATGCCGAGCCCCTGCCCCGGCAGGAAGAGGTCCTGACCGACGCGGCCCTCGCGTTCGTGGCCGAGCTGCACCGGCGGTTCACCCCGCGCCGCGATGAGCTGCTGGCCCGGCGCGGTGGGCGACGCGCCGAGATCGCCCGCACCTCCACGCTGGACTTCCTGCCCGAGACGGCGGCGATCCGCGCGGACGAGTCCTGGAGGGTCGCGCCGGCCCCGGCCGCTCTGAACGACCGCCGGGTGGAGATCACCGGTCCGACCGACCGCAAGATGACCGTCAACGCCCTGAACTCGGGCGCCCGCGTCTGGCTCGCCGACTTCGAGGACGCCTCCGCGCCCACCTGGGAGAACGTGGTCCTCGGCCAGCTCAACCTGAGCGACGCCTACGCGCGCCGCATCGACTTCACCGACGCCGGGTCGGGCAAGTCGTACGCGCTGAAGTCCGCCGACGAACTGGCCACGGTCGTCATGCGCCCGCGCGGCTGGCACCTGGAGGAGCGCCACCTCCAGCTCGACGGCGTCACCGTGCCCGGCGCGCTCGTCGACTTCGGCCTGTACTTCTTCCACAACGCCGAGCGCCTGATCGCCCTCGGCAAGGGCCCGTACTTCTACCTGCCGAAGACCGAGTCGTACCTGGAGGCCCGTCTCTGGAACGACGTCTTCGTCTTCGCCCAGGACTACGTCGGCATCCCGCAGGGCTCGGTCCGCGCGACCGTCCTGATCGAGACGATCACCGCCGCGTACGAGATGGAGGAGATCCTGTACGAGCTGCGTGACCACGCCTCCGGGCTGAACGCCGGCCGGTGGGACTACCTCTTCTCCATCGTCAAGAACTTCCGTGACGGCGGTGCCAAGTTCGTCCTGCCGGACCGCAACGCGGTCACGATGACGGCCCCGTTCATGCGGGCCTACACCGAACTCCTCGTCCGGACCTGCCACAAGCGCGGCGCGCACGCCATCGGCGGCATGGCGGCCTTCATCCCCTCGCGGCGCGACGCCGAGGTCAACAAGGTCGCCTTCGAGAAGGTCAAGGCCGACAAGGACCGCGAGGCGCACGACGGCTTCGACGGCTCCTGGGTCGCCCACCCCGACCTGGTCCCGATCGCGATGGCCTCCTTCGACGCGGTCCTCGGCGAGAGGCCGAACCAGAAGGACCGGCTGCGCGAGGACGTCTCGGTGGCCCCGGGCGACCTGATCGCCATCGACTCCCTGGACGCCGTGCCCACGTACGACGGCCTGCGCAACGCCGTCGCGGTCGGCATCCGCTACATCGAGGCGTGGCTGCGGGGCCTGGGCGCGGTCGCCATCTTCAACCTCATGGAGGACGCGGCCACCGCCGAGATCTCCCGCTCCCAGATCTGGCAGTGGATCAACGCGGACGTGGTCTTCGAGAACGGCGAACACGCCACCGCGGACCTGGCCCGCAGGATCGCCGCCGAGGAACTGGCCGCCGTCCGCGAGGAGATCGGCGAGGACGCCTTCGCCTCCGGTACGTGGCAGCAGGCCCACGACCTCCTGCTCCAGGTCTCCCTGGACCAGGACTACGCGGACTTCCTCACGCTGCCGGCCTACGAGCAACTGCGCTGACACCCGCCGGACCGTCCCGGGGTCGCCCCCGAACGCCCCGGGCGGCCCCGGGCCGCGACTGCCGCACCTCGCGACCCGCCGCACCTCGCGCCCACCGTGCCGGGGTGCGGCGGGCGCGCACGTACCGGGTTCAGGGCCGTGTACGCACGCCCGGCGGGCCGATCTCCGCCCACACCGTCTTGCCCGGAGCGCCTGGCCGGGGGGTCACGCTCCAGCGGTCGGCCAACTGTGCGACCAGGTAGAGCCCGCGGCCGGATTCCACGTCGGGTGCGGGCGTGGTCTCGCCCGGTGTGCGGGGCAGGTCCGCGCCGCGCGTGTCGGACACCTCGACGCGCAGCACCGGCCCGTACGCCTCGGTCAGCCGGAGGTGGAAGTCGCGTCCGGGCACCCGGCCGTGCCGCGCGGCGTTCGCGGCCAGTTCGGCGGCGATCAGGGTGACGGTGTCGTTGAGGCCGGAAGCGTACGGATGGCCCCACTCGTCCAGGCGGAGGGAGACGAGCCGCCGGGCGAGCCGGGCGCCGCGCGGGGTGGCCGTGAAACGCATCGCGAACTCCCGGGTGGCACGCACCGGTTCGGGCCGTCCCACGGGAGGGGTAATTGCTTCGTTCATGAGGAAAACCCTGGCCGTACCCCGCTAGCGTGACCAGCAGGAACGCGCTGACGGACCAGGGCTGTACGGCGATGCGGCGCGCGCTGTACGCAAGGTGGTGCGTGACGTGCGTACGGCGGAGTCACCGACGGGACGAGCGCGGAGGTACGGGCCATGGCGGAGCGGGATCAGCCGGATGCGGCGCACGAGCCGGGGACGGGCGTGCTGGCCTTCTTCGGCCGGCAGCTGAAGCTGTTACGGGTCGCGGCGGGGCTGGAGCGCCCGGAGTTCGGCTCCATGACCGGTTACTCGGCCTCCACCATCGCGGCGTTCGAGCAGGGGCGTCGGATTCCGCCGGGCAAGTTCATCGACCAGGCCGACGAACTGCTGCGTGCGGGCGGCGTCCTGAAGGCAGGCAAGGACGAGGTGGCGCGGGCGCAGTATCCGGCGTTCTTCCGGGACGCGGCGCGGCTGGAGGCGGAGGCGGTCGAGTTGTGCGCGTACGACACGCTCCTCATCAACGGGCTCCTCCAGACGGAGGAGTACACGCGTGCGCTGCTGACCGAGCGGCGGCCCCTGCTCGACGAGGCGACCATCGAACAGCGCGTCGCAGCGCGGCAGGCCCGCCAGGACATCTTCAACCGCTGGCCCGCGCCGCTGCTGAGCTTTGTGATGGAGGAGCACGTCGTGGCCCGAGGGCTGGGCGGCCGTGCGGTGCGCCGGGGGCAGTTGGAGCAACTGCTGCTGATCGGCCAGAAACGCAACGTCGAACTCCAGATCATGCCGACCGACCGCGAGGACAACGCGGGCGTGGATGGCCCGTTCACCGTGATCACCCGGCAGAACAGCGACCAGATCGGCTACCTGGAAGTGCAGGGCCGGAGCACACTGGTGAGCGACCGGGAAGAGTCCCGCGCGCTGGCGGCCCGCTCTGGGATCATCCGAGCGCAGGCTCTCACTCCGCGTGAGTCTCTGGCCTTCATCGAAAAGTTGCTGGGAGAGGTATGAACGTCGAAGTGACCACGGAAACCGCCGACGCGCCGCACTGGTTCAAGAGCAGCCACAGCGGAGCCGAGGGTGGGCAGTG
>NZ_ML123034.1:5625400-5822286 GCF_003846185.1 Streptomyces sp. ADI96-02 | reverse complement strand
ACAGGCGGGCCGCCGGAGAACGGGCGGCCCGCCTGTACGCGGTTGTGGGCGCGCCGCGCCGTGCCCGGCGGCGGCTCTCAGCTCTCCAGAACGACCGTCCGCTGGGCCGAGAAGTCGCCCCATGTGCCATCCGGGAGCTTCGCCCTGAGCTTCACCGAGTAGCGCGTGCCGGGCGGGTCGGCGAGGGTCAGCCGGTAGGTGGCCCGGCCCTTCGGGGGTGTACCGCCCCAGACGATGGTCGTGGTCTGCTTCCCGTTCAGATACAGCTCGTAGGCGGGGATCACGCCGCCCGTCTTCGGCTGGTCCCAGGACAGGTCGACGGTGAACTCCCCGCCCTCCTTGCCGATTTCGGTCCGCAGCCCGGTGGGGGCGGTGCTCGCGGGGGCGCCGGGCGCCGAGGCGGTGGCCAGGTCGACGGTGTTGCTGTCGGAGGAGGATTTGTCGGAGGCGTCCCGGGCCCGGACGGTGAAGCTGTACACGGTCCCCGGGCGCAGCGCGGTCAGCTCGGCCGTCGTCTCCGTGCCGGGCACGCTGTGGATTCGTGAGTCCTCCTGGTAGACGTCGTACGAGGTGACGCCGACGTCGTCCTCGGCGGCCTTCCAGGTCAGCGTGGCCGCCCGGCTGCCGTCGGCGGTTCCGGCCAGTTTCGTCGGTGCGGTCGGCGGTTCGTCGTCCTCGGGCGGGGTGGCCTGGGTGGTGACGGGTACGGTGGTGCTGGGCGCGGAGAGGTTTCCGGCGGCGTCCTTGGAGCGGACGGTGAAGGTGTAGCCGGTGGACGCCGTCAGCCCGCTGACATCGATCATGTGCTTGGCCGCCGGGACCGACCTGACCTTGGTCTTCGCGCGGTAGACCTCGTATCCGGCGATCGCCTTGTTGTCGGCGGCGGGCTCCCACATGACATGCACCGATGTGGAGCTGCTGGCCTGCGCGGTCACGCCCTTCGGGGTGCTGGGGCGCTGCGTGTCGGCGTCGGCGGTGCCGCCGCAGGCGGTGAGGGCGGTGAGGAGCAGAGCGGCGGAACAGGCCAACGCGGAAGATACGTGGGGGCGTTGCACGGGGGTGCCTTCCATCCGGACAGCAATGGTCCAGACCTGTATGCCATGGCGCGGGCCCTGCCGACAAGAGGCCCGCTGCTAACCATCCGCTATGTACCGGTGTGCGGCGCACGGGCGGGGGCCTCGGTCGGCCACGACCGCCGGGGCCTCGATCCCGTGGCCGCCGGGCCCCGCTCCCCGGACGCAGCCGTCCAGCACCCGCGCCCGCCCGCGCCCGCGCGCCCGCCGTCAGCTCGTGAAGAATTCGGTGATCTGCTGGGCCACCTGGTCGGCCCGGGTCCGGTGCATGTGGTGGCCGCCGGGGATCGTGATCAGCCGGCAGTCCGGGATCAGGGAGGCCAGGTCGGCCTGGCGCTCCTGTGGCATGGTGCTCTCGGGGCCGCCCGTGATGATCAGGGTGGGGGCGACGATCTCGCCGAGGGAGTCGGCCGCGTCCGGGCCGGGGTCGGCGAGCTGGGCGTGTACGGCGGGCACCGCGTTCTCGTCGTAGTCGACCGGGCCCTCGGGCCGCCCGGCCGGGCCCGGGTCGCCGGGGAACGGCGCGGGCGTCTCGACCAGCACCAGCCGCTCCACCCGGTCGGCGTGCTCCTCGGCCAGCAACCGGGCGACGACGCCGCCCATGCCGTGCCCGACCAGCCCCACCCGGTCGAGTTCCAGCTCGTCGAGGAAGCCCGCAACGTCCTCGGCCATCAGGTCAAGTCCGTACTCGTCGGGCCAGTCGCTCTCGCCGTGGCCGCGCAGGTCGAGGGCGAAGACCCGCCACTCCTGGCCGAGCAGGGCGGCGGTCGCCTCCCAGTGGGCGGCGGAACCGCCGAGGCCGTGCAGCAGCACGACGGGCGACCCGTACGAGTCGCCCCAGGTCCGGTACGCCAGGCGCACGTCGCCGACATCCACAACAGACTGATCTTCCATGCCCCTGACGCTACAGCCGCCGGGCGGCGGTCGGCTCCCGGGCCCCGCCCCGCCCCGGCAGGCGCTGGGGGCTCAGCGCACGGGGCTCACCGCTCGGGGCTCGGCGCACAGGGCTCGGTCGGCCGTTCGCCCGGTGGCCGCCCCTTCAGTGGACGCCCACCCCGGCGGCGGCCGGCACCACGTGGTCCGCGCCTTCGGGCTGTTCCGGGCCGGGCCCTCGCCCGATGTGGTTGAAGGCGAGGTTGAGCACGATCGCCACCACGCAGCCGGTGGAGATCCCGGAGTCGAGGACGACCAGCAGATCAGCGGGGAAGGCGTGGTAGAAGCGCGGCGCGGCGATCGGTATCAGGCCGATGCCGACCGAGGCGGCCACGATCAGCGCGTTCTCGCCCTTCTCCAGGGCGGCGGTGGCCAGGGTCTGGATGCCGCTCGCCGCGACCGTGCCGAACAGGACGATGCCCGCGCCGCCGAGCACCGGCAGCGGTACGAGCGCGATGACGGAGGCGGCGACGGGGATCAGGCCGAGCAGGATGAGGATGACGCCGCCGGTCGCGACGACGAAGCGGCTGCGGACCCTGGTCATCGCGACCAGGCCGATGTTCTGGGCGAAGGCGCTGCACATGAAGCCGTTGAACAGCGGGCTGACGGCGCTGCCCAGGGTGTCGGCGCGCAGACCGCCCTCGATGACCTTCTCGTCCGCCGGACGGCCGACGATCTTGCCGAGGGCGAGCATGTCGGCGGTGGACTCGGTCATGCAGACCAGCATCACGATGGACATGGAGATGATCGCGGCGATCTCGAACTGCGGTGCGCCGAAGGCGAACGGCGTGGGGAAGCCGACTATGCCGGCGTCCCTGACCGCACCGAAGTCGGTGATGCCGACCGGAATCGCGATGAGTGTGCCGACGACCAGGCCGAGCAGGATGGCGATCTGCTGGAGGAAGCCGCGCAGCAGCCTGCGCAGTGCCAGCACGATGACCAGGGTCACGGCGGCCATGGCGATGTTGGTCATCGAACCGAAGTCGGGGGCCGTGGAGTCGCCGCCCTGGGACCAGGTGAAGGCGACCGGGAGCAGGGAGACGCCGATCAGGGTGATGACGGTGCCGGTGACCACGGGCGGGAAGAAGCGGACGAGCTTGCAGAAGTACGGGGCGAGCACGAAACCCAGCACACTCGCGACGATGATCGCCCCGAAGATCACGGCTATCCCGTCGTGTCCCCGGTCCTTGCCTATCGCGATCATCGGCGCCACTCCGGCGAACGAGACGCCGTTGACGAAGGGCAGCCGTGCGCCGACGCGCCAGAAGCCGATGGTCTGGAGCAGGGTGGCGATACCCGCGGTGAACAGGCTCGCCCCCATCAGGAAGGCGGTCTCCTCGGCGGTGAGGCCGACGGCCGGCCCGACGATCAGGGGCGGGGCCACCACCCCGGCGTACATGGCGGCCACGTGCTGGAGGCCGCTGGTGAACATCTTCAGCGGGGGGAGCGTCGCGTCGACCGGGTGTTTCCGGCCGTCTCCGGCTGTATCAGCTTCTCCGGCTGCATCGGCTTCTCCGGCTGCGTCTGCGTCATTGCGAAACCTGGGCTCAGCGGCCACGGCGGTCCCTCCGGTCGGTTGCACGTCGGCGGCGACGTGGGGTTCAGGGAGGTGGTGCGTCGGTGGGTGGCGTGCGGGCGGGATCGTGACCGGGCCGGCGGGCGCCGGCCGTGGGGCGCGCGTCCGCCGGCCCGCCTGCCGGCCCCGCTCGGGTCCGCGGCAGGCAGCCGAGGGCCGTCCCCCTCGGCCGGCCGGTCGGGGGAAGCCCCGGAGCCTCAGGCTCCGGCGGCGATCCGCGCGAGGCGGCGGGCCTCGTCGCGGGTGACGCGCGCGATGGCCTCCTCGTCCACCGTGGTGAGGTGGTTGTCCTCGACGACGGGCCTGCCGTCGACGAGCGAGAGGGTCACCGGGGCCGCCGCGCCGAATACCAGGGCGGTCACCGGGTCGGCGATGGAGGAGTGGGCCAGGGTGTCCAGCTTCCACAGCACGAGGTCGGCGAGCTTGCCGGCCTCCAGGGAGCCGATCTGGTCGGCGCGGCCGAGCACCCGGGCCCCGCCGTACGTGCCCAGGCGCAGGGCCTGACGGGCGTTCAGGGCGGCTTCGCGGCGGGTGCCGAGGCGGTTGATGAGCAGGGCGTTGCGCAGCTCGGTGTGCAGCTCGCCGGACTCGTTGGACGCGGTGCCGTCGACGCCGAGGCCGACCGGGACGCCGGCGGCGAGCATGTCGGGCACCCGCGCGATGCCCGCGGCGAGGCGGGCGTTGGAGGACGGGCAGTGGGCGACGCCCGTTCCCGTACGGGCGAAGGCGGCGATGTCGGAGTCGTTCATGTGGACGCAGTGCGCCATCCACACGTCGTCGCCGAGCCAGCCGGTCGACTCGAAGTACGCGGTCGGGCCCACCCCGAACAGCTCCTTGCAGAACCGCTCCTCCTCCATGGTCTCCGATCCGTGGGTGTGCAGGCGTACGCCCTTGCGCCGAGCCAACTCGGCTCCTTGGCTCATCAGTTCGGTGGAGACCGAGAAGGGCGAGCAGGGTGCGACGGCCACCTGCGTCATCGCGTCGAAGGAGGCGTCGTGGTGGGCGTCGACGGTGGCCTCGGTGGCGGCGAGCGCACCGTCCAGCGTCTCGACGGCGAAGTCCGGCGGCAGGCCGCCGTCCTTCTCGCCCCGGTCCATGGAGCCCCGGGCGAGGGTGAACCGCACGCCCATGTCACGGGCCGCACCGATGATCGCGCCGGACAGGTCGCCGGAACCGCGCGGGTGGACGTAGTGGTGGTCCATGGCGGTGGTGACGCCGCCGCGCGCCATCATCGCGAGCGAGCCCTGGGCGGCAGCGCGGACCATCGGCTCGTCCAGGCGCGCCCAGGTCGGGTACAGGGCGACGAGCCAGTCGAAGAGGTTGTGGTCGGTGGCCAGACCGCGGGTGATCCACTGGTAGAAGTGGTGGTGGGTGTTGACCAGTCCGGGCGTCGCGAGGTGCCCGGTGGCGTCGATGCGCCGGACGACCCCGGACAGGCCCTGGGGGGCCGGACCGGGGCCGACGGACTCGATGCGGTTGCCCGCCACGACGATGTGCCCGCGGGCGTGTTCGGAGTCGTGGGCGTCGACGGTGGCGATGGAACAGTTCTCGATGACAGTGCGCTGAGGCACTGCCTGGACTGCCGGAACTTCCTGGACTGCCTGAACTGCCTGAACTGCCTGAACTGCCATGGTGGTTCCTCTGTCTCTCGTCGGCGAGGTGGGCACGGCAGGCCCCCGGGAGGATGTGAGTGCCACAGCTGTGCCGCCGTGGGTGCCGAGATGGTGAAAGAGTCAGAGGTTGGTCAGGTCGACCGGGATCCTCGGCTCGACGCCGTCGCGCAGCACGGTGGCCTCGATCAGGCCGTAGGGCCGGTCCGCCGCGAAGTAGACCTCGTGCTCGTTCGTGAGGCCGAACGGTTCGAGGTCCACCAGGAAGTGGTGCTTGTTCGGCAGCGAGAAGCGGATCTCGTCGATCTCGCTGCGGCTGTCGATGATGCGCGAACCCATCTGGTACAGGGTCTGCTGGAGCGAGAGGGAGTACGTCTCGGCGAAGGCGTGGAGCAGGTGCGTACGCGCCTGCCCGTAGGACTCCTCCCAGTCGGGCATCCGCTGGTCGTCGCCGGTCCAGCTGTAGCGCCAGCGGGCGGAGACGTCGGTCGCCAGGATGCGGTCGTACGCCTCCTTGAGCGTCGTGTACTCGTCCTTCGCGTAGCCCCAGAACTCGGAGTGGGTCGAGTTCATCAGGGTCAGGTCCTTCAGACCCGAGACGACCTCCCACTTCTCGCCGTCGTAGGTGACCTGCGCGACGCGGGTCTCCTGGCCCTTGCGGACGAAGGAGTGCCTGACGTCGTCGCCGCCGGTGGCCCCGGAGTCGCCGTCGGAGGCCGCGATGCGCTCCCAGGCGTACTCCTCGACGCGGATGCGCGCGGTCCGGATCGGTTCCCGCGAGGAGACGAAGTGGCGGGCGAGATGGATGCCGAACTGCTCGGCGGACTCGATCCCGTGCTCCTTGGCGAACGCGTACACGGTGTTCTTGGTGGTGTCGGTCGGCAGGACGCTGGCGTTGGAGCCGGAGTAGTGCACGTCGTCCATGTCGCCGGACAGGGCGACCGAGACGTTCAGGTCCTTGATGTGGTGGGTGTCGCCGTCCCGCGTGATCCTGACGACGCGGTTCTCTGCTTTGCCGTACTGGTTCTGACCGAGAATCGTGGACATGTCGGTGCTAGCTCCCTCGGTAAACGGAGTAGCCGAACGGGTTGAGCAGCAGCGGTACGTGGTAGTGCTCGCCCGGGACGACCGCGAACGCGATCGACACCTCCGGGAAGAACGCGACGCTGCCCCTCGCGCGGGGGGCGTCCTGCTGCGCCTCGGCTTGCTTCTGGGAGAAGTACGCCTCGGTGTCGAAGTCGAGGCGTACGTGGGTGGTGCCCTCCGGCGGTACCGGCAGGTCCTCGCAGCGCCCGTCCGCATCGGTCGCGGACGCTCCGAGCCTCACATACGGCGCGCCGCAGCCGCTGCGCGCGGCGAGCGAGACGGCGACGGACGCGGCCGGGCGGCCGACGCTGGTGTCCAGGATGTGTGTGGACACCGATGCGGTCGTGTCGGTACTCAAGGCCGTCACTCTCCTCAGTCCTCAGGACTCCTGCGGCGGAGAGTCCTGTACAAAAGGGCTCTGTACCAGGATCTCCCGCACGAGACGGGTCAGCCGGACGCGGTTGATCCTGCCCAGTTCGGTGCGCACGATCTCCTGCTCCCGCTCGGGCGGGTTCCCGATCCGGGACCTCACCGCATCGCGCATCTGCTCACCGGTGGCCCCGGTGGCGCAGATCAGGAAGACGTGTCCGAACCGCTCCTGGTAGGCCAGGTTCAGTTCGAGCATCTCGGCCACCAGCTCCTCTGAGGCGCCGGCCATTCCCCGCTGCTCGCGGGAGGAGGCCGGGTCGCCGGGTCTCGGACGGCCGATCGGCGGGTGGCCGGCCATCGCCTCGGCCAGATCCGCCGCACCGAGCCGCGCCGTGGCGGCGTCGCTCGCGGCGGACAGGGCTTCTTCGGTGGCGTACGGGCGTCCGGCGAGGAGCGCCCGCCCCCAGGCCGCGGCGGCGCAGACCTCGTGCAGTACGGCGATGGCGTCGCCGTCCGCCAGGGTGTTGAACCGGGTGAGGCCCGGCGTGGAGCTCGAAGACACGGGAGCCTCCGTGGCTGCTTTCCGCTGTGCGTTGTTCGGGCTGCGGACAGCTAACGCCCTCCACCACACGACGTCAACACTTTGTTGAAATGTCGCGAACGGAGAAAGCCGCCGTCCCGGTACGCGGACGGCGGCCCAGCTGTGCCTTCGACCGGCTACTCGCCCTTGGCCGCATGCTCCCGGTTGAGGTAGTTGTACACGGTGAACCGGGAGACACCGAGGGCGCCGGCCACGGTCTCCACCCCGTGTCGCACGGCGAAGGCGCCGCGCGCCTCCAGGCTCCGCACGACGGACTGCTTGGCCTTGCGGTCCAGCCCGGCGAGCGGCATCCCGTGCCGCCGCTCCAGTGCGGCGAGGATGTGATCCAGCGAGTCGGACAGCTGGGGCAGCCGTACGGCGATGACGTCCTCGCCCTCCCAGGCCAGGACCACGTCGTCCGGCTCGGCAAGTTCGGGCCCCACCAGCTCCGCGCCCATCGCGTCGACCAGCGGCTTCACCGCCGAGACGAGGGGGTGGTCGGCGGGCGCGGTCATCGCGCCTCCTCGCCGATCACGTTGACCTGGAGCGAGACGCGGGTGGCGCCTGAGGCGAGGGTCTGCCGGAGCAGGGAGTCCACGGCGGTGAGCACCCGGTCCGCACCTCCTTCCACCGTGTTCCCGAACGGGCCGACGTCCACGGCGTCGAGCCCGGCGGACTGGATGACCTCCCGGGCCACCACCGCGTGGGCGGGCGCCTCGTCGAGATCGAAGGGCTCGGTGGTGAATTCCACCCTCAAGCGCACGGTGCCTCCCTGATGTACGCGTCGCGGGCGGGTGCTCCCGCGACTCGGCCACGACTGTAACCGCTGGAGCCGCCCCCGCCCCGGGGCGTGCGGCGCGGGGGTAGCACGCCGCTGACCGGCGAGGCTGCCGCCGATGGGTGTCAAGGGCGCCGGGGGCGGCCCGCGCCCGCCGGGGCCGAGTACGGCAATCGGCTGCCCCCGGCCGGGCTCCTGGTGGACGATGGGGCGACGAGGGAGGCACGGAGCGCGGTCGGCCGCGCTGGGCCGTGCCGGAAGGAGCCGATCGTGGAAGCCGTGCCGGTCCGCTGCCCGGTCTGCAGCCGGGACCACACCTACGCCGCACCGGCCTACCCGTGCCCGTGCGGAGCGCCGACCGCCCCGCCGCTGCGGAGCGGCGCGCCCGCGGTCCGCGTCACGCACCGCGCCTGGAACGACGACTGGGTCACCGTCCGCTGCGCCTCCTGCGACCGGCGCGACCAGTGGCCCCAGCCGGAGCTGTGCTGCCCGTGCGGGGCGGTGCTGCGCATCCCGGTGCGCCCGGCGGACGCCGCTGCCCCGTCGGACGCCACCGCTCCGGACACCACCGCCCCGCCGGGCCCGCCCGCCGCCCCCGCGCACATACCGCTGCCCCGCACGGCAGCGCATCCGCGGCCCGCGTTCCGCCCGATGGCGATCCGAGGCGGCCACGACGCGGTGAGCGCGGCCGGGCTCTACCTGACCTGGCTCGGATACCGGGACGTCGTCCAGCCCGGCACCCGCCCCGCCTCCGGGATCGACCTGCGGGCCGACGGTCTGGTCGCCCAGGTCGACACGGCCGCCGCGCCCACGTCACTGCGCGCCGTGGAATGCCTCTGGCTCAACGCCCTCGGCGCCGCGGCGACCGGCGTGTTCTTCTCCCTGGCGGGATACGCGGCCGACGCCAGGGCCCGCGCGGACGGCGTCGGCCTGCCGTTGTTCGTCCTGGACCTCACGGGGACCCCGCAGCCGGTGAACGGCGCGGCCGACGAGCTGGTCAGCACCGGAGCGTGAACGCCCCTTCCGCCGCGCGAGGAGGAATCCGGCCCGCCCGTACCGGCCGGCCGTCCGGCGCGGCACACTGAGGGCATGCGTATCCGTTCCGCCAGACGCTCGGATCTCCCGCTGCTCCAGGACATCGAGCGGGCCGCCGGGGAACCTTTCCGCACCCTCGGCATGGCCTCCGTGGCCGATGACGATCCACCGCCGCTCGACCTGCTGGAGAGCTACCGGCGGGCCGGACGCTGCTGGGTCGCCGTCGATCCCCTCTCCCCCGCGAGCGACCGGCCGCTCGGCTATGTGATCGCCGATCCGGTGGACGACGCCCTGCACATCGAGCAGGTCTCGGTCGACCCGGTGGCCGCACGGCGGGGCATCGGCCGCGCGCTCATCGGCCACCTCGCCGCGCCCGCCGCCGACCAGGGGCTGACCGCGCTGACCCTGACCACCTTCACCGAGGTGCCGTGGAACGCTCCGTACTACGCGCGGATCGGCTTCCGGATCCTGCCCGAGCACGAACTCACCGACGGGCTGCGGACGATCCGCGCCGAGGAGGCCCAACACGGCCTGGACCGCTGGCCGCGCGTCTGCATGCGGCGCGACCTGCTGGCCGCACGGCCCTCGTCGGCCCTCGCTGTCGGTGGCGGCACGTAGGCTGAGCGCATGGAGTCGATCCCTCAACACCCCCTGTACGCAGCCGATCAGGCCAACGAGGCCATTCGGGCGCTCGTCGACGCCTCGGGCGGCCAGTGGTCCGCCGTGGAGTCCGCGACGTACGAGGTGCTGCTGATCGAGTGGGCGGCGGCGACCCGTGGCGGCGGACCCGACGTCGTCGAGGCCGCCTGACCCGGCCGCCCGGCGCACCGCCGCCCCGGCCGCGCCCGCCGGGTCGGGCGGGTCGGGCGGCCGGGTCGGCCGGGTCAGGCGGGTCGGGCAGGCCAGGGCGGCGGGTCAGGCGGTGTATGCCTCGCGCAGTTCGATCTTGCGGACCTTCCCGCTCACCGTCATCGGGAAGGCGTCCAGGATCCGCAGCCTGCGCGGCACCTTGTAGTGCGCCAGCCGGTCCCGGCAGAAGTCCGCGATCTCGTCCGCCGTCGGCGGATCGGCCGGGTCGCGCGGGATGACGCAGGCCAGGATCTCCTCGCCGTACCGCTCGTCGGGCACACCGACCACCTGGACGTCGGCGATCTTGGGATGGCCGTGCAGAAACTCCTCGATCTCGCGCGGGTACACGTTCTCACCACCGCGGATGATCATGTCCTTGATCCGGCCGACGATCTGGACGTATCCGTCCTCGCGCATCACGGCGAGGTCGCCGGTGTGCATCCAGCGGCCCGCGTCGATCACTTCGGCGGTCCTCTCGAGCTGGTCCCAGTAGCCGAGCATCACGCTGTAGCCCCGGGTGCACAGCTCACCCGCGCTGCCGCGCGGCAGCGTGACGCCGGTCGCCGGGTCGACGACCTTGACCTCGATGTGCGGCAGCGCGCGGCCGACCGTACCGGTCCGGCGTTCCAGATCGTCGTCGCGGCGGGTCTGGGTGGAGACGGGCGAGGTCTCCGTCATCCCGTAGCAGATGGACACCTCGGCCATGTGCATCTCGGCGACGACCCGCTTCATGACCTCGACCGGGCAGGGCGATCCCGCCATGATCCCGGTCCGCAGCGAGGAGAGGTCGTACGCGGCGAAGTCGGGCAGGTTCAACTCGGCGATGAACATGGTGGGAACGCCGTAGAGCGAGGTGCAGCGCTCCCGCTCCACGGCGGCCAGCACGGCGGCGGGCTCGAAGGCGGGTGCCGGGATCACGACGCAGGCGCCGTGCGAGGTGATGCCGAGGTTGCCCATCACCATGCCGAAGCAGTGGTAGAAGGGCACCGGGAGGCAGACCCGGTCCGCCTCGGTGTAGCCGACCGTCTCGCCCACGAAGTAGCCGTTGTTGAGGATGTTGTGGTGGGAGAGCGTGGCGCCCTTCGGGAAGCCCGTGGTACCCGAGGTGTACTGGATGTTGATCGGGTCGTCGCAGGACAACTCGGCCTCACGAGCGGCGAGTTGCTGCGGAGACACGGCGGAAGCCGTGGCGGTCAGCTCGCTCCAGGACGGGTCGCCGATGTAGTGGACGGCGCGCAGCGCGGGGCAGTCGGCGCGGACCTGCTCGACGAGCGCGCGGTAGTCGCTGGTGCGATGGGCGAGGGAGGCGACCAGCAGGCGGATTCCGGCCTGACGCAGCACGAACTCCAACTCGTGGGCGCGGTAGGCCGGGTTGATGGTGACCATGACGGCGCCTATGCGGGCCGTGGCGTACTGGACGAGCACCCATTCAGGGCAGTTGACCGCCCAGATGCCGACCCGGTCGCCCTTGTCCACCCCGGACGCCATCAGCGCGCGGGCCAGTTCGTCGACGTCCGCGCCGAACTCCCGGTACGTCCAGCGGCGGCCGGAGGCGACGTCGACCAGGGCCTCGCGGTCGCCGAACGCGGCGATCGTCCGGTCCAGGTCGCGGCCGATGGTGTCGCCGAGCAGCGCCGTGGTTCCGGTGCCGTGCGCGTAGGAGAGGCCGCTCACGCCAGGTCCCCCTCGTCGAACTCGACGCCGCCGCCCAGGGCGGTGCGCTCGCGCAGCTCGATGCGGCGGATCTTGCCGGAGACGGTCTTCGGCAGTTCGGCGAACTCCAGCCTGCGGACGCGCTTGTACGGGGCGAGGACGGTCCGCGAGTGCTCGAAGAGGATCTTCGCGGTCTCCGCCCCCGGCTCCCAGCCCTCCGCCAGTACGACGTACGCCTTCGGAACGGCGAGGCGGAGCGGGTCGGGCGCGGGCACCACGGCGGCCTCGGCGACCGCCTCGTGCTCCAGCAGGGCGCTCTCCAGCTCGAACGGGGAGATCTTGTAGTCCGACGCCTTGAACACGTCGTCGGCGCGGCCGACATAGGTGATGTAGCCGTCCGCGTCACGGGCCCCGATGTCGCCGGTGCGGTAGTAGCCGCCGGCCATCGCCTCGGCGGTCCGGTCCGGCTCGCCGTGGTAGCCGGTCATCAGGCCGACGGGCCGGTGGGCGAGGTCGAGGGCGATCTCCCCCTCGGCCGCGCCGGGCTGCCCCGTGACCGGGTCGAGCAGTTCGACGGTGTAGCCGGGGTTCGGCCGTCCCATCGAGCCGGTCTTCAGGAGCTGGCCCGGGGAGTTGGCGACCTGGACGGCGGTCTCCGTCTGCCCGAAGCCGTCGCGGATGGTGACGCCCCACTCCCGCCGGACGGTCTCGATGACCTCCGGGTTCAGCGGTTCGCCGGCGGCGACGACCTCGCGCGGCGGGACCTTGAGCTGGGTCAGGTCCGCCTGGATGAGCATGCGCCACACCGTGGGCGGGGCGCAGAAGCTGGTAACGCCCGAGCGGTCCATCTCGGCCATCAGCCGGCCGGCGTCGAAGCGGGTGTAGTTGAAGATGAAGACGGTGGCCTCGGCGGTCCACGGGGCGAACAGGTTCGACCAGGCGTGCTTGGCCCAGCCGGGCGAGGAGATGTTCAGGTGCACGTCGCCGGGCTGGAGCCCGATCCAGTACATCGTCGTCAAGTGGCCCACCGGGTAGGAGACATGGGTGTGCTCGACGAGCTTGGGGCGGGCGGTGGTGCCGGAGGTGAAGTACAGCATCAGCGGCTCGTCCGCGTCCGTCTCCCGGTCGGGCGCGAAGTCGGCGGACGCCTCGGCCGCGCCCGCGTACGGCCGCCAGCCGGCCACCTGCTCGCCCACCGCGATCCGGGTGTAGGAGCCGGGCACCTCGTCGAACTTGGCGGTGTCGGCCGAGCGGACGAGCACATGGCGCACCCGGCCGCGCTCCACCCGGTCGCGCAGGTCGACCGGGCCCAGCAGCGGGGTGGCGGGGATGACGACGGCGCGCAGCTTCATCGCGGCGAGCGCGGTCTCCCACAGCTCGACCTGGTTGCCGAGCATGACGAGCACCCGGTCGCCCTCCCGGACGCCCTGCGCCTTCAGCCAGTTGGCCGCCCGGTTCGAGCGCTCGGACATCGCCGCGAAGGAGACCTCGGTGCGCCGGCCGTCCTCCTCCACGATGTGCAGGGCGGTGCGGTCGTTGCCCCGGGCGATGACGTCGAACCAGTCCAGCGCCCAGTTGAAGTGGTCCGCGCGGGGCCAGCGGAAACCCTCGTACGCGGCGGTGTAGTCCTCGCGGTGCTCCAGCAGGAAGTCCCGGGCGGCCCGGAACGTCTCCGTCGCACTGTTTGCCGACATGTGCCCTCCTCATTGCGGACCGGACCGGTCGCTTAACATCATGTAAACAGTGACCCAGGTCTCACCACCCCCGGACGGGGGTGGTTCGGCCCGGGTGGAGAGGCCACGGCGTGAGCGAACCGGCCGATGCGGTCGAGATGCAGGGGGCGCTGCTGCGGCTGCGCCGCACGAGCGGGCTCCCGGTGGTGTTCGGCGGCCTGCTCTCGGACGCGCGCCACGCGCGGATCGCCGAGCTGAACGGGGCGCAGACCCGCGCGCTGCGCGGTCTGGTCATCTCCGCCGGAAGCGGTCTCGGCGGCAAGGCCATCGCCCTGTCGCGGCCCTGCGCGGTGACGGACTACACCTCCGCGCGCCACATCAGCCACGAGTACGACACGGCGGTCGCGGCGGAGGGGCTGCGTTCGGTGGTCGCCGTACCCGTCGTCGTACGGCGGGAGGTTCGGGGCCTGCTGTACGGCGCGCTGCGCAAGCCGGTGACGCTCGGGGACCGGACGTTCGACGCGGCCCTCGCGGCGGCGCGCGATGTGGAGCAGGCGCTGGCGGTCCGGGACGAGGTGCGGCAGTTGCTCGCCGTCGGCCGTGAGCAGGTGGCCGATCCGGATCCGGCTCCGGCGGCCTGGGAGGACGTGCGCGAGGCCCATCGCGAGCTGCGGGCGCTGGCGCCGAAGATCGTCGACCCTGAGCTGCGGGAGGAGTTGCTGAGCGTCTGCGGGCGGCTCGTTTCGGCCTCCGGTACGCAGCCGGCGGACGCCCGCGCGGTGCGGCTCGCGCCGCGCGAGGTGGACGTCGTGGCGTGTGTGGCGGCGGGGGCGACGAACGCGGTCGCGGCCCGGCGGCTGGGGGTGCGCCCGGAGACGGTCAAGGGGTATCTGCGGTCGGCGATGCGCAAGCTGGGGGCGCACACCCGGCTCGAAGCGGTCGTGGCGGCGCGACGGGCGGGGCTGCTGCCCTGAGACCGGCGGGGCCGCCGGCCTGCTTGCCGCCCTGAGACGGGCGGGGCCGCTGACCGGCGGGCGGGGGCGCCGCGCAGGTGCCCGGCCGCCCCGCCGAACCCGCCGGTTCCTCATCCGACGTCGACGAACGCGGCGAACCGCACGTCGTGGTCGGCCGCGTCCGTCATGACCGACAGCGTCCGCACCGCCTCCCGGGTGACGTCGGCGCGGTCGGCGCGGCCGAGGCGGTCCAGCGGCTGGACGGTCAGGGTCACCGCGCCCCCGGCGCGGTCGGTGCGCCACAGAGCCCGGAGGAACCCGTCGACCAGGACCGTTCCGTAGGACTGGTTGCCCACCCCGTTGCGGCCCCTGTGCTCCGGCGGGATGACGCGGGCACGGTCGGCGTGGCCGAGGAGGACGTTGTCGAACTCGGGCAGGAAGCGCGGCGGCGCGGGGGTGTCCGGATCGGGACGCGGTGCGTCCGGCACGTCGAAGAGTTCGACGCCGTTCCCGTCGCGGAAGGTCAGCAGTCCGGGCCGCAGCCGCTCGAAGACCTCCTTCAGGCGGGTCAGCCCCGCCCACGCCTGCATGTCCTTGACCGAGGCGGGCCCGAAGGCGCGCAGGTAGCGGAGGACGAGGGCGTCGGGTGCGGACGCCGGTTCGGCGGATCTGCCGAGCCAGCTCTCCACGGTCGTCAGGGCGACCTGCCCGCTGCGGCCCCACAGTCCGCGCGGGGTCACCTGGACCAGGGGCAGCAGGCACCGGGCGGCGACGGTGAGGGCGAGCGGGTCGGCGTCCGGCCAGCGGGCGAGCAGTTCCGCGCGCAGTTCCTTGACCGGGCGCGGGCGCTCCTCGACCAGTTCCCGGCTCAGGGCGGCCAGCCGGTCGAGGTCCACGCCGACGAGCCCCCGGCGGAACGCCGTCAGCTCGCGCTCACGGGCCGGCTGCACCAGCGGGCGCAGGGTCAGGGCGTCCTCGGCCGTGTGGGTGTGGAGGGTGGAGCGCAGCGTGACGATGCGGACCACCGCGCGGGACTCCATCAGACGGGACAGGTCGGCGGGGTCGAAGCCGGCGAGGCGGGAGGCGAGCTGGAAATAGGGCGGCCGGGTGTTCTGCGCCTGGAGCCCGACCAGGTGGGCGACCGCGTCCTCGGCGCCCATGGCGGACCGGCGCAGCAGGAGCTGGCGTTCCAGGGTGGCCCGGTTGAGCGCCCGGGTGGACAGGACGGCGGGGTGTGCGGCGGTGCGGTGCGTCTTCGCGGCCATGATCCGCACGCTACCGGGGCCGCGGACGCCTCCGGGCGACCGCGGCCGTACGCCCGGCTGCTCCGCAGACCGCGCGCCCCGGGGCCATCGCTTCGATGATGGACCGGTGATCAGTGTCCTGTTCGCCGTCCTGACCGCCCTGAGCAACGGCTCGGCCTCGGTGCTCCAGCGGCGGGCCGCGCTGGAGGTGCCCCGCGACTCGGCCATGCGGCTCTCGCTGATCGGCCATCTGCTGCGCCGGCCGGTGTGGCTGGGCGGGATCGGGCTGGTGATCGTGGCGGCCGTCTGCCAGGCGGTGGCGCTGGCGACCGGCCCGATCGCGGTGGTCCAGCCGATCTTCGTGATCGAACTGCCCGCGACGCTGCTGGTCGCCGGTTACGTCCTGCGGGTCCGGGTGCCGCACACGGTCTGGCTCGGGGTGGCGGCGATGACCGCCGGTCTGGCCCTCGGGCTCGCCTCGGCCTCCCCGATGGGCGGCAGCGAGAGCGTGCGCGGGGTCGCGTGGGTCCCGGCGCTGCTGGTGACCGGTCTGTTCGAGGCGGTGCTGATCGGCGCCGCGCTGCGGGCGCGCGGCAACGGCCGGGCGGCCCTGCTGGGGCTGGCCGCCGCGTGCGGTTACGCGCTGACGGCGGCGCTGATGAAGGACGCGATGGCGCGGCTCGACGACGGCGGCGGGGCGGTGGCGCTGCTGACGTCCTGGCAGTTGTACGCGACGGCGGCGGCCGGGCTGGGCGCGCTGTTCCTGCTGCAGAACGCCCTCCAGGCCGGCCCTCTGGTGGCCGTGCAGCCGATGCTGACCCTCGGAGACGCGCTGATCAGCATCTTCTACGGGGTGACGCTCTTCGGCGAGGTGCTGCGCACCGGCTGGTGGCTGCTGCCCGAACTGGCGGCGCTGATCCTGATCGCCGTCGGCTGCGTGGGCCTGGCCCGCTCCCCGCTGGCGACCGGGAACCCCCCGCCGCCGTCGCGGGTGCGGTGAGGGCGGTCAGGCCGCGCCGGGCGCGGTGACCTCCTCGCCCGGCGGCACCGGCCCGGGAGGCGTGCCGTCGCCGAACGGCCGCCCGCCGAGCTGTTCGCGGTGGTGCGGGGCGGTCCAGCCGGAGAGGTCGGGGCCGACGGGCACGATGCCGGTCGGGTTGATGCCGGTGTGCACGCGGTAGTAGTGGCGCTTGATGTGGTCGAAGTCGACCGTGTCGCCGAAACCGGGGGTCTGGTAGAGGTCGCGGGCGTAGGCCCACAGGACGGGGTCCTCGGTCAGCTTGGCGCGGTTGCACTTGAAGTGGCCGTGGTAGACCGCGTCGAAGCGGACCAGGGTGGTGAACAGGCGGATGTCGGCCTCGGTGATGGTGTCCCCGACCAGGTAGCGGCGGTCGGCGAGGCGGGCGGAGACCAGGCCGAGCCGCCGGAAGAGGGCGGTGTACGCCTCTTCGTACTCCTCCTGGGTGCTGGCGAACCCGGCCCGGTAGACCCCGTTGTTGACGTCGCGGTAGATCCCCTCCATGACGTCGTCGATCTCGTCGCGCAGCGGCTCGGGGTAGAGGTCGGGGGCGCCGGGGCGGTGCAGGGCGGTCCATTCGGTGGCCAGGTCCAGGGTGATGCGCTGGTAGTCGTTGGTGACCAGTTGCCCGCTGGGCACGTCCACGATCGCGGGGACGCTGACGCCGCCTGGGTAGCCGCGCTCCCGTGCGTCGTACGCCTCGCTGAGGTAGCGGATGCCGAGGACCGGGTCGCGGCCGTCCGCGTCCAGGGTGAAGCGCCAACTGCGGTCGTCCTGGATCGGGTCGGCGACCGCGAGGGAGAGGGCGTCCTCCAGGCCGAGGAGCCGCCGGGAGACCAGGGCGCGGCTCGCCCACGGGCAGGCCCGGCTGACGGCGAGCCGGTAGCGGCCCGCCGCGACGGGCCACCCGTCGCGCCCGTCGGCGGTGATCCGGTCGGCGAAGTGGCTGCGGGACCGCTTGAACGGTTTGTGCCCGTAGGAGGTGTTGCCGTCACTTCCCGCGCTGTCCGCTGTCGTGTCGCTCATGCCGTACTCCTCGTGTCGCTCATGCCCTGCTCCTCGATGGGTCGGTGGACTTCTTCTCCGTACGCCGTCCGCGCCGACGGCCGGCCGCGACGTCGGCCGCCGCCACGATCAGCGCGGCCAGGACGAAGGCGACCGAGACGATGAGCCCGTGGTCGTAGGCGGTGGCCCAGCCGTCGGGGCCGACCTGGGCGAAGAACACCGCGCCGACGGCGGCGATCCCGATCGCGGAGCCGACGCGTTGGCCGGTCTGGAGGGTTCCGCCGGCGCTGCCCGCCCGGTCGACCGGGACCTCGGCGAGCGTCAGCGTCTGGTTCGGGGCGATGACCAGGCCGCCGCCGAGGCCGGCGATCAGCAGCGGCGCGGCCATGGCCCAGCCCGCGCCGCCGCCGGGGACCAGGTGGACGGCGTAGGCGGCGCCCGCGAGCCCGAGCGCCACCATGACCAGGCCCGCCACGACGAGAGGCCGGCCGAAGCGTCCGACGAACCGGCCGCCGACGAAGGCGGTGGCCCCCGAGCCGAGGGCGAAGGGCGTGATGGAGAGGCCCGCCTGGAGGGCTGAGTAGCCCAGCCCGGACTGGAGGTAGAGGGTCGTGACGAAGAAGATCGAGGTGAACCCGGCGAAGTACAGCAGGATCAGCAGGCATCCCAGCCAGTAGGACCGCACCCGGAACAGCGCCAGGTCCAGGACCGGATGCGTGCGGCTGCCGGTGCACCGCGCCTCCCAGCCGACGAACGCGGCGAGCAGCGCGGCGGCCAGGGCGATCAGGAGCCATTTGCCGTCGCCCGTCCACTGCTGCGCCTGCACGAACGGCAGGAGCAGGGTCAGCACTCCGGCGCCCAGCAGGAGGACGCCGACCGGGTCCAGGTCGCGGGGCCGCACCCGGCCGGCGGACGGGGTGTCGGGGAGCAGCCGGCGGGCGAGCAGGAAGCAGACGACGCCGAGCGGGAGGTTCACGTAGAAGACCCAGCGCCAGCCCTCGGCGGATCCGGCCACCTGGATGAGCAGGCCGCCGAGCAGTGGGCCCACGGCGGTGGAGATCCCGACGACGGTGCCGAACATGCCGAAGGCCCGGCCGCGCTCGCGGCCGGAGAACATCTGCTGGATCAGCGCGGAGATCTGCGGCGAGATCAGCCCGCCGGAGACTCCCTGGACCAGCCGGGCGACGACCAGCCAGGTGCTGGACTGGGCGGCCCCGCAGGCGGCGGAGGCCAGGGTGAACAGTGCCAGTCCCGTCATGAACACCGCACGCCGCCCGCGCGCGTCGCCGAGTCGCCCGGACGGGATGAGGAAGAGCCCGAAGGCGAGGGCGTAGCCGGAGACCACCCACTGGAGGTCGGACGCCGGAGTGTCCAGGCCCTCGCGGATGGACGGGAGGGCCACGTTGACGATGGAGACGTCCAGCAGGGTCATGAAGCCCGCGACGAGGCAGACGCCGAGTGCCTTCCAGCGCCGGGGGTCGGGGCCGGCGGGGGCTGCGTCGCCCCCGCCCGGCCCGGAGTGCGCCGCGCTCTGTGCCATGGTTCGCACCTTAGACGCTGACCCGTGATTCCTCGTCCGGGACCGCCGCGCGCCGGTGTCCGGGACGCCGGACGGCCCGGGACGGCGTGCCCGGGGCGGGGCGGGGGTATCCGTTCCCGCATGACTGTGGAGAAGACGAGCGTCCTCGTCCTTGACTGTGCCGAACCGATGGAGCTGGCGGAGTTCTACGCCGGACTGTTCGACGCCGAGGTCCGGATCGGTTCCGATCCGGACTTCGTCGAGATCGTGGGCAACGCGGGCGTCCACCTGGCCATCCGCCGCGACCACGGCTACGCGCCGCCGAGCTGGCCGCGCCCGGAGGACTCCCAGCAGGCGCACCTGCGGATCCTGGTGAGCCGTGAGGACATCGACGAGGCCGAGCGGGAGGCGATAGGACTCGGGGCCCGGCCCGTGGACACCGGTGAGAGCAACAGCGGGCCGCGCGACGTCCGCGTGTACGGGGACCCGGCGGGGCACTCCTTCTCGCTGGCGGTGTATCCGCTGGCCCGGGACTGAGCGGGTCCGAAGACCTCCTGGAGGCCCTGTGGGACGTCCCGGTGCGGGCTCCGGACCGGGACGCCGTACGGGCCGCCATCCGGTCGATGCGGGGAATTAACCTCTGATGCCTTGTCATGCCCTGTTCTACGCGCATAGTTTTTGGTCCTCACTACACAGTTGGGGACACTCACGTGCAGATACACAGATCCGGTTCCGTCCTGCTGACCGGCGCCGTCGCCGTCGCACTCGCGGTGACCGCACTGCCCGCCGCGCACGCGGCCCCGTCCGCCACCGCCGTCATCTCCGAGGTGTACGGCGGCGGGGGCAACACGGGCGCGACGCTGACCCGGGACTTCGTCGAGCTGGCCAACGCCGGCTCCGCGCCGTTGGACGTCTCCGGGTTCAGCGTCCAGTACCTGCCGGGCAGCCCGTCGGCGGGCTCGGCCTGGCAGGTCTCCGGCCTGAACGGGGCCATCGCCCCCGGCGGGCGCTACCTGGTCGCCCAGGCGGCCGGCACCGGCGGAACGGTGGCCCTGCCCGCCGCCGACGCCACCGGCGCCGTGGCCATGTCGGCCGCGAGCGGCACCGTCGCCCTGGTCTCCGGCACCGAGCCGCTGAGCTGCAAGAGCGCCGCGGACTGTGCGGCCGACACGAGGATCGTCGACCTGGTCGGCTACGGCTCCGCGGTCGTGCGGGAGGGCTCCGGCCCCGTGCCGGGCGCCTCGGCCGCCGCCTCGGTCTCCCGGGCCGCCTCACTCGCCGACACCGACGACAACGCCGCCGACCTCGCGGCCGGAGCCCCGTCCCCGGTCAACGCGGCGGGCCAGACCTCCGGCGGCCAGGGCCCCGGCGACCCCGGCGGGCCGACCGAGCCCGGCGCGGTGCGGGTGCACGACATCCAGGGCACCACGCGCCTGTCCCCGCTGGAGGGCACGACGGTCACCGGCGTCCCGGGCGTCGTCACCGCCGTGCGGACCACCGGATCGCGCGGCTTCTGGATCCAGGACACCGCCCCCGACGCCGACCCGCGCACCGGCGAGGCCCTGTTCGTCTACACCGGTTCCGCCGCGCCGGCCGTGAAGGCCGGGGACGCGGTGCTGGTCAGCGGCAAGGTCGCCGAGTACTACCCGGCCTCCGGCGCGCAGTCGGTCACCCAGCTCACCACGCCGCGCACCACCGTGCTCTCCTCCGGCAACCCGCTGCCCGCCCCGGTCGTGCTCGACGCCCGCTCGGTTCCCGGCCGCTACGTGCCCACGGCCGGCGGCGGGGCGATCGACGCGCTGCCGCTGGACCCCTCGACGTACGCCCTGGACCTCTACGAAGCCCTCGAAGGCAGCCGGGTGCGGATCGCCGACACCCGGGTGACCGGTGCGACGACGGCGTACGACGAGATCTGGGTGACCGTCAAGCCCCGGGAGAACCCGACCCGGCGCGGCGGCACGCTCTACGCCTCCTACGAGGACCAGAACACCGGCCGGCTCAAGGTCATGTCGCTGGACCCGGCGCGCCCGGTCCCCGCGGCCAACGTGGGGGACGTGCTGTCCGGCAGCACCACCGGCGTCCTGGACTACGCCTCGTTCGGCGGCTACAACGTGCAGGCGACGGAGCTGGGCCAGGTCGTCGACAAGGGGCTGCGGCGCGAGGTCACCCGCAAGCAGAAGCGCGGCGAACTCGCGGTCGCCACGTACAACGTGGAGAACCTGGACGCCCTGGACGAGCAGGCCAAGTTCGACCGGCTGGCCGAAGGCGTCGCGGTGAACCTCGCCTCCCCCGACATCGTCTCGCTGGAGGAGATCCAGGACGACAACGGCGCGGTGAACGACGGCACGGTGGCCTCCGAGCAGACGCTGAAGCGGTTCACCGACGCCATCGTCGCGGCCGGCGGACCGCGCTACTCCTGGCGCTACGTCGCTCCCGAGAACAACAAGGACGGCGGCGAGCCGGGCGGCAACATACGCAACGTCTTCCTCTTCAACGCGAAGCGGGTCTCGTTCACCGACCGGCCGGGCGGCGACGCCACCACGCCGGTCAGCGCCGTGGACACGCACCGGGGCGTGCGGCTCTCCGCGTCACCGGGCCGGATCAACCCGGCGAGCCCGGCGTGGGCGGACAGCCGCAAGCCGCTGGTGGGGGAGTTCTCCTTCCGGGGCAAGCCCGTCTTCGTCATCGGCAACCACTTCGCGTCCAAGGGCGGCGACCAGTCGCTGCACGGCCGCTACCAGGAGCCGACGCGGAGTTCGGAGACGAAGCGGATCCAGCAGGCCGCCGAGGTCAACACCTTCGTGACCTCGCTGCTGAAGGCGGACCGCTCCGCCCGGGTGGTGACGCTCGGGGACCTCAACGACTTCGCGTTCTCCCCGACGATGAAGGAGCTGATCCGGGGCAAGGTGCTGAAGCCGCTGATCACGACGCTGCCCGCCGGCGAGCAGTACAGCTACGTCTTCGACGGCAACTCGCAGACGCTGGACCACATCCTGACGAGCCCGGGTATCCGCCGGTTCGACTACGACGTGGTCCACATCAACGCGGAGTTCGCCGACCAGGCGAGCGACCACGACCCGCAGGTCGTCCGGGTGCGCGTCGAGGGCTCCTCGCACCACCACGGCCACCGGCGCTGAGCCGGGCGGGCGGGCCTGGCGCGTTCAGGTCCGCCCGGCCGGAGCGGCGGCCTGGCGCGGCAGCGCGAGCGCGCCGGGCCCCCGCTCCGGCTCCCGTCCGGTGAAGAACCCGGCCACCAGGGCGGCCACCTCCTCCGCCCGTTCCAGGACGACCCAGTGGTCGGACTCCCGGATCGTCAGGAACCGGCTGCCCTCGATGGTCGCGGCGAACTCCCGCTGCCGCGCGGGCGACGTCACCGTGTCGTGCTCGCCCGCGAAGACCAGCGCCGGTACGCCGCGCAGCCCGCCGGAGAAGTCGGGCCGGTCGGCCAGCGCCCGGTACAGCGAGTCGGCCGCGTGCGGCGAGTGGGCGAGCGCGTGCAGGAAGGAGCGCCGGACGTAGCGCCGGGCCAGCTCCCGCCGGTGCACGGGCCGCTCCGGGTCGAGGCACATCAGCGCGTCGGCGGCCAGCCTGGCGAAGCCGTCGTGGTCGCCGCCCGCCAGCACCTCGCGGGCCCGTTCCCAGCAGGCGACCTGGGCGGCGTCGATGTGGACCGGTACGCCGCCGAGGGCGAGGCGGGCCACCCGCTCGGGATGACGCCGGGCGAAGCCGAAGGCGATGGCGGTGCCGTAGGAGAAGCCGAAGAGGTTGATGCGGGGGGCCCGGAGATCGTCGGCGATCCGCAGCACGGCCCGGCAGAGCAGGTCGGCGCTGGGGCCGGGCGGCAGCGGGTCTGCGCTGCCCATGCCGGGCAGGTCGGCGGTGACCACGTCGGCGGCCGGGCCCAGGTGGTCGTCCATCTGGGGCCAGCCGAACATGCCCTGGAGGGCTCCGCCGAGGACGAGGGCGGGTTCGGTGTCCGGGACCGGGCCGGGCCCGGCGTACGGCAGGACGCGGTAGCCGAAGCCGACCCCGTCCAGCGACAGGGCGCGGATGATCTCCTCGGGCATGCTCCTCATTCCCCTTGCGGTCAGGCCCTGGTGAGCACGAGTGCGGCGTTGTGCCCGCCGAAGCCGAGCGAGGTCTTGACGGCGCAGTCGAACGAGGCGGTGCGGGCCTCCTTGGCGACCACCTCGATCGGGATCTCCGGATCGGGCGCGTCCAGGTTGACGGTGGGCGGGACCCGCTGGTGCTGGAGGGCCAGCACGGTGAGCGCGGTCTCGATGCCGCCCGCGGCCCCGAGCGTGTGGCCGGTCATCGCCTTGGTGGAGGTGACGAGGACGCTCTCGCCGAGGACCCGGTGCAGCATGGTCGCCTCGATCCGGTCGTTGGAGAGCGTCGAGGTGCCGTGCGCGTTGACGTGGCCGACGTCGGCCGGGGAGAGGCCCGCGTCCGCCAGGGCGGCGCGCAGGGCGCGCTCGATGCCGAGGCCGTCCGGGTCGGGGGCGACGGCGGAGTGGGCGTCGCTGGAGGCGCCGTACCCGCTCACATGCGCGCGGACGGCCGCGCCGCGGGCGCGGGCGTGCTCCGGGTGCTCCAGGACCAGCAGCCCGGCGCCCTCGCCGACGACGAAGCCGTCGCGGTGGGTGTCGAACGGGCGGCAGGCGGCGCGCGGGTCCTCGCGGCGGGTGGAGACGGCCTTGAGCCGGCAGGCGCTGGCGATCAGCAGGCGGCAGCAGGTGGACTCCGCGCCGCCCGCGATCACGATGTCGCAGGCCCCGGAACGAAGCATCTGGTGGGCGGTGCCGATCGCGACGGTGCCGGACGAGCACGCGGTGGAGACGGCCTGGCTGGGCCCGTGCACGCCGAGGTCGAGGCTGACGCTGCTGGCCGCGCCGTTGACGACGCTGAGCGGGGCGAGCTTCGGGGAGACGCGCCGGGCCCCGCGCTCGGTGAGGGCGGCGTACTGCTCGTCGTAGAAGGGCAGGCCGCCGTGGGCCGAGCCGATCACGACGCCGACGCGACCGCTGTCCCAGACGGAGGCGTCGAGCCCTGCGTCGGCGACGGCCTCGCGGGCGGCGATGACCGCGAGCTGCGCGAAGCGGTCCATCAGCCGCTGGGCGGCCACGCCGAGCACGGCCTGCGGGTCGCAGTCGGTGACCGAGTAGAAGAAGTCGCAGGGCAGGTCCTGGAGTTCGGCGCGCGGACCGACCGAAGGGACCAGGCCCTCGGTGACCCCGTGCCAGGCCGCGCCCACGCCCGTACCGGCCGCGGTCACCAGGCCGACGCCGGTGACGGCCGCGGTGTACGGCGGCGACGGCGGGCGGCGGTAGGGCCGGGCGGACGGCGCGGGCCCGCCCGTCGCGCGGGCGCTCACGCGGCGGCCTTGCCGTGCACGGCCTCGACCAGCCGGCCGACGGTGTCCCGCGAGGTGAGGGCGACGTCCTCCAGGTCGATGTCCAGCCGGTCCTCGATGAGCAGCCGCAGCTCCTCCAGCGCGAGGGAGTCCAGCCGCAGGCGGTGCAGCGGGACGTCGGGGCGGATCGCCTCGGGATCGGTGCCGAACTTCGCTACCAGCAGGGCGCTGATCTCTTCCGAAGTGCTCATTGGCGCTGTGCTCATTGGCGCTCCTGGGCTCGGTGACGCGGTGACGCCTGCCGCGTGAGGGGGAGGTGGGGAGGGGCCATCGAGGGACGCCGGCTGCTCCGGAAGGACCCTTTATACGCCTTCACGGACGAGTTCCCGATCCTCGTTCCCCCGTGCGGTGGGTTCTGTGTCCAGGTGTACGAATCCCGTCGGGCGACGGGGCGACCGGAAGGCTCACCCCATGGCCGAGGGCGAGCCGACCTGACGTTTCGTCACCCATCAGGCGGCCACGGTCGGGTGACACGCCCGCTCACCCGTCAGGCCGAACCGGTCCGCCAACTGCGCTTTTCTTCAACCCAGTTGCCCATGAGCCGAGTGACATTCCTTTATTGTCATGACCCTGCCACACGGCTAGCCTGGACGCCCGAAGCCCCTCGGCCCGTCCTCACGGCCCCGAGGGCTTTTCTCTTCCCCCACGGAGCAGGAGCCCCCATGCCCAGACCTCCCGCAGCGCGCCCCCGCGTGCGCGCCCTCGCCGCGGCGGCCCTCACCACCGCGGCGCTCCTCGCCGCCGGGACGCCCGCCACCGCCGCCCCGCCGGCCCGCGCCGCCGACCCGATGAACACCGCCTTCGCACAGGCGGCCGAGGAGTACGGCGTCCCGCGCGACCTGCTGGCCGCCGTCGGCTACGGCGAGACGCGCCTCGACGCGCACGCGGGCGAGCCGAGCCAGGCCAACGGCTACGGCGTGATGCACCTGGCGAGCAACCCCGCCAACCGCTCCCTGGAGAAGGCGTCGGCCCTGACCGGCGCGTCCGAGACCCGGCTGCGCCGGAACACCGCGGCCAACATCCTCGGCGGCGCAGCCGTGCTGCGCGACCACGCCGACGCCCTGGGCCTGGACGCCGCCGAGCGGCGCGACGTGAACGCCTGGTATCCGGCGGTCGCCCGGTACAGCGAGGCGGCCGAGCCGGCCGCCACGCTCTACGCGGACGCCGTCTACACCTTCCTCGCCGAGGGTCTGACCGCGACCGCGTCCGGCGGTGAGACCGTGCGGGTGCCCTCCCGCCCGGTCGCCCCGGACAAGGGCGCCGGCGCCGCGTCCGCGGCCCTCGCCGCGAGCCCCGACTACCCGTCCGCGCTCTGGGCGGCGGCGGCCACCGGCAACTACGCCAAGGGCCGCACCGCCACGATCGACAAAGTGGTCGTCCACGTCACCCAGGGGTCGTACGCGGGGTCCATCAGCTGGTTCCAGAACCCGTCGGCCAAGGTGAGCGCGCACTACGTGGTCCGCTCCTCGGACGGCCAGATCACCCAGATGGTGCGCGACGGCGACACGGCGTACCACGCCAGGAGCGCCAACTCCTCCTCGCTCGGCATCGAACACGAGGGGTACATCGACAACCCGGCCTGGTTCACGGACGCCATGTACCGCTCGTCGGCCGCGCTGACGGCCCACCTCAGCGCCAGGTACGGCATCCCGAAGGACCGGGCGCACATCATCGGGCACAGCGAGGCGCCCGGCAACGACCACACCGACCCGGGCGCGAACTGGGACTGGGACCGCTACATGGAGCTGGTGCGGGGCGGCTCCGGTTCCGGCGGCGACGCGCTGAGCTTCCCCGCGTACGCCACGCAGCAGACCGGCTCGACGGGCCCGCAGGTCAAGGCCGTTCAGCAGCTGCTCAACGAACAGGGGTACGCGGCGGGCGCGGCCGACGGCAGCTTCGGCCCGGCGACGAAGAGCGCCGTGCAGGCGTTCCAGCGGGCCCGCTCGCTGGACGCCGACGGGGCGGTCGGCCCGAGGACCTGGACGGCGCTGCTCTCGGCCGGCACCACCCCGGCTCTCTCGCACGGCAGTTCGGGCGACGCGGTGAAGCGGCTCCAGCGCTCCCTCACGGCGGCCCTCGGCTCCACGGTCGGCGTGGACGGCGGCTTCGGGCCGTCGACGGCGGAGGCCGTGAGCGACTACCAGGAGAGCCGGTCGCTCACCGTGGACGGAGCCGTGGGCTCCGCCACGTGGGCGGCGCTCCAGGCGGGTCGCTGACGCGGCGGCGAGGCGGCGGGCCGCTCTCCGGGAAGGGTCCGGAGAGCGGCCGTCCCGTCAGCCGGCGTCCGCCGCCGGGTAGCCGATCTCCTTGACGTCCTCGGCCAGTTCGGCGAGGACGCGTTCGGGGTTGAGCGCGGCGACGACCTCCTCCGTCAGCGGGCGCAGCGCGTAGACGTGGCGGACTGCTTCGAGGTCCACCGGCATCTCGAAGCAGTCCTCCGCCCACTCCTGGTAGGACTCCGGTGTGCCCTGCACCAGGAGCTGGAAGAGCCAGTCGGCTCCGTCGGAGTCCTCCCCGTCCTCCGGGAACTCGACGGCGCCCGCGCGCCAGCGGTCGTCGCCCGTCTCACGCCAGAGGCAGGCGGTGACCACGGGCAGGCCGGACTCGTCGCTGAACGAGGGCTCGTCCACGTAGGCGCGGAAGACCGCGGGGACCTCGTCGAGCACGCCCGGCCAGGGCGCGTCGTCCACGTACGGGCTCATCGGCGACTCGTGGTCGAAGCCGCGGGCGTAGGCCCCGGCGGCGGAGAAGACCACGGAGTACTCGCCGCCCGAGCCGTCGCGCATCGAGGCCATCGCCTCCGTGGGCGACCACTGCGCGTCGAAGCCGTGCCAGCGGTGGTCCCATTCGGGGCACAGGATCGCGTCCAGCATCGCGAGGGAGCGGCAGAGGTCGGTGAGGGGGGATATGCCCGGCAGCCTGCGGGCCACGTCGTGAACGCTCATGGCCCCATCCAACCGCACCCGCCCGCACCGCGTTTCACGCGCACCCCCGGTCGCCCGGCCGAAGACGCTTGTCGCCTCACGCTTCCGGCCGCGCGTCGAGCCTGCTTCGGCCCGCGGCTCAGGCGACCGAGGCGAGCGGCCGGCCGCCGCTGTCGTGGTGGATCGGCGTGCGGGCCCCGGCCAGCGGCAGCCCGCTGCCGCCCCGGCGGACCGCGACGATCTCGGCGGCGATGGACAGGGCCGTCTCCTCGGGCGTACGGGCGCCGAGGTCGAGGCCGATCGGCGAGTGCAGCCGGGCCAGTTCGCGTTCGGTGACGCCGACCTCGCGCAGGCGTTCGTTGCGCTCCAGGTGGGTGCGGCGCGACCCCATCGCGCCGACGTAGGCCACCGGCAGGCGCAGCGCCGCCTCCAGCAGCGGCACGTCGAACCTGGCGTCGTGGGTGAGGACGCACAGGACGGTGCGCGCGTCGGTGACGGTGGCGGCGAGATAGCGGTGCGGCCAGTCGACGACGATCTCGTCGGCGTCGGGGAAGCGGGCCGCGGTGGCGAAGACCGGGCGCGCGTCGCAGACGGTGACCCGGTAGCCGAGGAACTTTCCGGCCCGGACCAGGGCGGCGGCGAAGTCGATGGCGCCGAACACGATCATGCGGGGCGGCGGCACGCTGCATTCGACGAGCAGCCGGACGCTCCGGCCGCAGCGCGAGCCCTCGGCCCCGATCGCGAGCGGTCCGGTGCGGCCGGCGTCCAGGAGCGCGCGGGCCTCGGCGGCGGCGGTGCGGTCCAGCGCCGGGTGGCCGCCGAGGCCGCCCTCGTGGCCGCCGTCGGCGTGGACCAGGAGCGGAAGTCCGAGGAGGTCGGTGGGACCGTCGGTGATCCGCGCCAGCGCCGCCGCCGCGCCCTTCGCGGCGGCGGCGAGCGCGGCGGCGAACACCGGGCGGGCGGGGTCGTCCGCCCGCACCGGCGTGACCAGGATGTCGATGACGCCGCCGCAGGTCAGGCCGACCGCGAAGGCGTCCTCGTCGCTGTAGCCGAACCGCTCGCGAACGGACACGCCGTCTTCGAGGGCCTGCCGGCACAGTTCGTAGACGGCCCCCTCCACGCACCCGCCGGAGACCGATCCCACGGCGGTGCCGTCGCGGTCGACGGCGAGCGCGGCTCCCGGCCGGCGCGGCGCGCTGCCGCCGACCGCCACGACGGTGGCGACGGCGAACTCGCGTCCCTGCGAGACCCACCGGTCGAGTTCTTCGGCGATATCCAGCATGGCCTGTCTCCTTCGGGGCCTGGCGGGGAGGACCTGGGGTGCTCGGGCGTGTGTGGACGCCGAGCCCGCTCTCGATCGGGTCGAGGGCGCCGCCCGGAGGTGCGGGAGCGGAACTCTCAGGTTCCGGTGAGGTGTTCGGGGCGTACGGGCGTCTTGTTGAGCTCCAGGCCCGTCGCGTCCCGGATCGCCGCGAGGACGGCCGGGGTGGACGACAGGGTGGGGGCCTCGCCGACGCCGCGCAGCCCGTACGGGGCGTGGTCGTCGGCGAGTTCGAGCACGTCGACCGGGATCGTCGGGGTGTCGAGGATGGTGGGGATCAGGTAGTCGGTGAAGGAGGGGTTGCGCACCTTCGCGGTCTTCGGGTCGACGATGATCTCCTCCATCACCGCGACGCCGAGGCCCTGGGTGGTGCCGCCCTGGATCTGGCCGACCACGGAGAGCGGGTTGAGGGCCTTGCCGACGTCCTGGGCGCAGGCCAGTTCGATGACCTTGACGAGGCCGAGCTCGGTGTCGACCTCGACGACGGCGCGGTGCGCGGCGAAGGAGTACTGGACGTGCCCGTTGCCCTGTCCGGTGCGCAGGTCGAACGCCTCGGTGGGCCGGTGGCGCCACTCCAGCTCGATGTCGATCGCCTCGTCCTCCAGGACGTCCGCGATGCCGGCCAGCACCTCGCCGCCGTCGGTGACGACCTTGCCGTCCTCCAGGAGGAGTTCGGCGGTGGCCCATGCGGGGTGGTAGGAGCCGAACTTGGCGCGGCCGAGCTCCAGGACCTTCTCCCGGACGGCTTCGCAGGAGTTCTTGACCGCGCCGCCGGTGACGTACGTCTGGCGGGAGGCGGAGGTGGAGCCGGCGGAGCCGACCCGGGTGTCGGCCGGGTGGATGGTGACCTGGCTGACGCCGAGTTCGGTGCGGGCGATCTGGGCGTGCACGGTGACGCCGCCCTGGCCGACCTCGGCCATCGCGGTGTGCACGGTGGCGACCGGCTCGCCGTTGATGGCCTCCATCCGGACGCGGGCGGTGGAGTAGTCGTCGAAGCCCTCGGAGAAGCCGACGTTCTTCAGGCCGACCGCGTAGCCGATGCCGCGCACGACGCCCTCGCCGTGGGTGGTGTTGGACAGTCCGCCGGGCAGCGCGCGCACGTCGACCGAGGCGCCGTCGCTGCCCGCCGCGAGCCACTGCCGCTCGGGCGGCAGCGGGCGGGACTTGACCCGGCGCAGCAGTTCGGCGACCGGGGCCGGCGAGTCGCAGGGCTGGCCGGTGGGCAGCAGGGTGCCCTGTTCCATGGCGTTGAGCTGCCGGAACTCCACCGGGTCCATCTCCAGCTTCGCGGCGAGCCGGTCCATCTGCGCCTCGTAGGCGAAGCACGCCTGGACCGCGCCGAAGCCGCGCATCGCTCCGCAGGGCGGGTTGTTGGTGTAGAGGGCGATGGCCTCGATGTCGACGTCCTCGACGGCGTAGGGGCCGACAGCGAGCGAGGAGGCGTTGCCGACGACCGCCGGGGAGGCGGAGGCGTAGGCCCCGCCGTCCAGGACGATCCGGCACTTCATGTGCGTGAGCTTGCCGTCCTTGGTGGCGCCGTGCTCGTAGTGGAGCTTGGCCGGGTGGCGGTGGACGTGCCCGAAGAAGGACTCGAACCGGTTGTAGACGATCTTGACGGGCCTGCCGGTGCGCAGGGCCAGCAGGCAGGCATGGATCTGCATCGACAGGTCCTCGCGCCCGCCGAACGCGCCGCCGACGCCGGAGAGCGTCATGCGGACCTTCTCCTCGGGCAGGCCGAGGACGGGGGCGATCTGGCGGAGGTCGGAGTGCAGCCACTGGGTGGCGACGTACAGTTCGACGCCGCCGTCCTCGGAGGGCACCGCGAGGCCGGACTCGGGGCCGAGGAACGCCTGGTCCTGCATGCCGAAGACGTAGTCGCCCGTGACGATGACGTCGGCGCGCTTGGCGGCCTCGTCGGCGTCGCCGCGGACGATCGGCTGGCGGTGGACGATGTTGGGGTGCGGGACGTGGCCGATGTGGTGGTCGTCGCGGCCCTCGTGGACCAGCACGGCGTCGGGGGCGGTCGCGGTGGCCTCGTCGACGATCAGCGGCAGTTCGGCGTAGTCGATCCTGATCCTGGCGGCGGCGCGGCGGGCCGTCTCGGGGTGGTCGGCGGCGACCAGGGCCACCGGTTCGCCGTGGTGGCGGACCCGGCCGTGCGCGAGGACCGGTGTGTCCTGGATCTCCAGGCCGTAGTTCTTCATCGCGGCGGGGAGGTCGTCGTAGGTCAGGACGGCGTGGACGCCGGGCGTGGCGAGCGCTTCGGAGACGTCGATGGAGCGGATCTCGGCGTGTGCCACGGTGGAGCGCAGCGTGTGGCCCCAGAGCATGTCCTCGTGCCACATGTCGGAGGAGTACGCGAACTCGCCGGTGACCTTCAGTGTGCCGTCGGGTCGCAGCGTGGACTCGCCGATGCCGCCTCTGGTGGGCGATCCCTGGGTGATCCTGGTGGGGGTGCCGGCCGGGACGGTGGTGGTCTTCGGACGGGTCGTCATGACTGGACCGCCTCCTCCTGGCGGGCGGCGGCGAGGCGGACCGCGTCGAGGATCTTCTCGTAGCCGGTGCATCGGCACAGGTTGCCGGAGAGCGCCTCGCGGATGTCCTGGTCGGACGGGGAGGGGCTCCGCTCCAGGAGTTCGTCGGCGGCGACCAGCAGGCCGGGGGTGCAGAAGCCGCACTGGACGGCTCCGGCGTCGATGAACGCCTGCTGGATCGGGGAGAGTTCACCGGCTTCACCGGCTCGGCCGCCGGTGGGCCGGGCCTGCCACCGGCGGGCGGCGTCCAGCGTGGTGCCGCAGCCGCCGGGAGTGCAGCCGGCGCCGGGGTGGGCGTCCCGGCGGTGCTCGGCGTAGTCGGCCAGCCCCTCGACGGTGACGACCTCGCGGCCCTCCACCTGGCCGGCGGCGACCAGGCACGAGCAGACCGGAACGCCGTCCAGGCGAACCGTGCAGGAGCCGCATTCGCCTTGCTCGCAGGCGTTCTTGGAGCCGGGCAGGCCCATGCGCTCGCGCAGGACGTAGAGCAGGGACTCGCCCTCCCAGACGTCGTCGGCCTCCTGCGGGCGGCCGTTGACCGTGAAGTTGACTCGCATGGTTACGCGGCTCCTTCCAGCGTGCGGCCCGCGCCCCGGTACTGCTCCCAGGTCCAGCCGAGCGTGCGGCGGGCCATGATGCCGACCGCGTGCCTGCGGTACCTCGCGGTGCCCCGTACGTCGTCGATGGGGTTGCAGGCGCCGGCGGCCAGTGCGGCGAACTGCCGGGCGATCGAGGGGGTGATGATCCTGCCGCTCTCCCAGAAGCCGCCCTCCTCCAGGGCGGCGTTCAGGAACTGCTCGGCCTCCTTGGCGCGGACCGGGGTCGGGGCCGCGGAGCCGATGCCGGTGCGCACGGTGCGGGTCTCGGGGTGCAGGGCCAGGCCGAAGGCGCAGACGGCGATGACCATCGCGTTGCGGGTGCCGACCTTGGAGTACTGCTGGGGTCCGTCGGCCTTGCGGATGTGCACGGCGCGGATCAACTCGTCGGGCTCCAGGGCGTTGCGCTTGACGCCGGTGTAGAACGCGTCGATCGGGATCATCCGGGTGCCGCGCACGGAGGCGGCCTCCACCTCGCAGCCGGCCGCGAGCAGCGCCGGATGGGCGTCCCCGGCGGGCGAGGCGGTGCCGAGGTTGCCGCCGACGCCGCCGCGGTTGCGGATCTGCGGCGAGGCGACGGTGTGCGATGCGAGCGCCAGGCCGGGAAGCTCGGAGCGCAGGTGCTCCATGATGGCGCTGTACGGAACGGAGGCCCCCAGCCGTACGCTCTCCCGGCCCACCTCCCACTCGGACAGCTCACCGATGCGGTTCAGGTCCAGGAGGTGCTCGGGCCGCCGGTGGTCGAAGTTGATCTCGACCATCACATCGGTGCCGCCCGCGATGGGGACGGCAGCGGGGTGCTCGGCCTTGGCGGCGAGCGCCTCCTCCCAGCCGGCGGGGCGAAGGAAGTCCATGAGCGGCTCTCTTCCTCGGTCGGTCCTGCTCGGTCGGTCCTGCTCGGTCGGTCCTGCTCAGTCGGTTCGTTCGCCGGGGCGGGGGACGGCCGGCCCTCGACCGGCTCGTTCATGTCGCGTTCAGGCGGTGTGTGACCCAGTACACAAGCCCGGACCCGGTCAGTGCAGTCACCGAAACGCCGAAGGAGTTGGCCGGCCTCCATCCGAGTCTTGTAGATTCGAACAAATGGCGGGGATCGGTAACCTCACCGAAATTCACAGACCCCCTGACCCACGGAAGAGATCGGCGGCGACGAGATGCGGCTGCGCGCATTGCTGGACACGGACGCGCTGGGCCTGCGGCTGCTCGGCGGCGAGGACGAGCTGGACCGCTCGGTGCGGGGCGTGATGACGACCGACCTGCGCGACCCCAGCCGCTATCTCTCCGGCGGCGAGCTGGTCCTGACGGGGCTCGCCTGGCGGCGGGACGCCGCGGACTCCGAGCCGTTCGTCCGCATCCTGGCGGGTGCCGGGGTGGTGGGACTGGCGGCGGGCGAGGCGGAGCTGGGGGCGGTTCCCGACGACCTGGTCGAGGCGTGCCGACAGCACCGCCTCCCGGTCTTCGCCGTCCATGAGACCGTTGCTTTCGCAACGATCACCGAGCACATCGTGCGCCAGGTCTCGGGCGAGCGCGCGCGCGACCTGGCCACCGTCGTGGACCGCCATCGCCGGCTGATGACCTCCGGCCCGGCGGGCGGCGGCCCAGAGGTCGTCCTGGACCTGCTCACCTCCGACCTCGACCTGCGGGCCTGGGTCCTCTCCCCCACCGGTCGGCAGATAGCCGGCGCGGGCGAGCCGCTGCCGGGCCCGCTGGGCACGGCCCTGGCCGGGCGGCACCT
The DNA here is from genome assembly GCF_003846185.1 of Streptomyces sp. ADI96-02. Lineage (GTDB taxonomy): Bacteria > Actinomycetota > Actinomycetes > Streptomycetales > Streptomycetaceae > Streptomyces. Next base: position 5,788,812 of record NZ_ML123034.1, on the reverse strand, counting down.
GGCGGCGACCCGCACCGGACGCCGGGGGCCGCACCTGGCGACCATCGCCGGTACGACGTATTCGCTGTTCCCGATCCGCAACACCGGCCGGGGCGCCGTACCGGCGGCCGGCGACGTCCGGGAGTCGGTGCTCTCGGACTGGCTGCTGGCGGTGGAGGCGGACGCCGCCGACTGGCCCCCGGCCCGGCTCGACCTGCTCCAGGGCGTCACCCAGCTGATCGCGGTCGAGCGCGACCGCCGCGACGCGGCCCGTACGGTACGCCGCCGGCTCGCCCAGGAGGTCCTGGAGCTGGTCCAGGCGGGCGCGGCGCCGACCGAGATCGCGGCCCGGCTGCGGGTCGCCGCGCCGGTCCTGCTGCCGGGTCTGGGCGTCGCCCCGCAGTGGCAGGTGGTGGTGGCGCGGGTCGACTGGACCGCCGCGGACGCGCCGGGCCAGGAGAGCGGCGTCCCGGGCGGGCCGGTCGCGCAGGCGCTGCTGGAGGAGATCCTGGTCGACCCGGCGATGAGCGGACCCGACTCGGCCGATCGGATCGCCGTCGCCCATACGGGTGAGGAGGCCATCGCCCTCGTACCGCTGCCGGCCCTGCCCGGCGCCGTGGCCGGGCAGGGTGCCGGTGCTGGTGCTGGTGCCGGTGCCGGTGCCGGTGCCGGTGCGAACGGTCCGGCGCGGGACGCCGGGGCGGGCGGCCCGCAGGACGGGGAGCCCGCGGCGGACCCGGCCCTGCACGCCGACGCGCTGCTGGCCGCCGTGCGCGAACCGCTATCCGCCGGGCTCGCCGACGACGGGCGGCTGACCCTGGGGGTCAGCGCGGCCGTGCATTCCGCCGAAGGGCTGCGCGGGGCACTGGAGGAGGCCCGGCACGCGCGCCGGGTGGCGGCGGCCCGGCCGGGCCGGGTGTGCGCGGCGGGCCACCACGAACTGGCCTCGCACGTCCTGCTGCTGCCGTTCGTCCCCGACGACGTGCGCCGGGCCTTCACCGCCCGACTGCTGGACCCGCTGCGCGACTACGACCGGCGCCACCGGGCGGAGCTCATCGAGACGCTGGAGGCGTTCCTGGACTGCGACGGCTCCTGGACCCGCTGCGCGGCCCGGCTGCACCTGCACGTCAACACGCTGCGCTACCGGGTCGGGCGAATCGAGCAGTTGACGGGCCGTGACCTTTCCCGGCTGGAGGACAAGCTCGACTTCTTCCTCGCCCTGCGCATGAGCTGACCTCCGGGCCCGGCCGGGAGCGCGCCCGCCTCCGGCCGATTGTGAATTACTTCACCTGACATTGACCTGACCTCTTGGCCCGGCGTGCCGATCCGTGCTGAGATGCGGCCGTACTCGACAGCACAAGGGCGCGCTCGGGGAGGGCAATGTGGCGCATACCGCCATGTCTGGTTCCGGAACGACAGCAGATGACGATCCGCCGCTCCAGACAGCGGTATGGCGACTGCGCTCCCGCGCCTGCTGGTCCGACGCCGCCGCGCTGCTCGAACCGCACGCGGTGCGCGATCCGGCGGCGGCCCTCCAGCGCACGGCGCTGCTGACCGAGCGCTGCCTGTACACCGGCGAGGGCTGGACCGAGGCCGAGGACGCGCTGCGCACCGCCGAGGCGCTGGCCCGGAGCGACGACGAGCGGGGCTCCGCCGCCTGCGAGCGGGGCCATCTGGCCTACGCCTCGACCCTCCTGGGGGTACGGGACCGGGCCGACGAGGCGAGCGTCGCGCTGAGCCGGGCGGCGGCGCTGCTGGCGCCGGCCGCGGTCGGCCGGCCGCTGCTGGACTTCCGGCGCGGGCTGATCGCGCAGAACATCGCGGACTCGCCGCAGTCGGCCCGCGCCGCCTACCGCCGGGCGCACGCCGGGGCCGCCGCGCAGGGCGACGAGCTGCTGCTGTCGTTCACCTGGCGCCACCTGGCCTCCCTCGCCCTGGGCGAGGGAGAGCTGGCCGAGGCCCGGCACGGCTTCACCGAGTCGCTGCGGATCAGGGAGGAGCTGGGCTATCTGGTCGGCACGGCCCCGGCGCTGATCTCGCTCGCCGGGGCGGAGCCCGAGCCGGAGGCGGCCCGGCTGCGCGCCGAGGCGGGGCGGTTGTTCCGGCTGCTGGGCGGGGTGCCGACGTGGCTGGCTCCGCACCTCGGGGGTGTGCCGGGACCGCGGACGGCGGTGGCGCACTGACCCGCGCACCGCGGTCCGCCCGTACGACCAGCACGACCCGTACGGCCCGCACGACCCGTACGGCCCGCGCCCGGACGGGTCAGCCGTCGGACCCGGTGAAGTGCTCGCGCACCAGGGACTCGACGACGGCGAGGTCCTGGGCGACGAGCGCGTCGAGCAGGGCGGTGTGCTCGGCGGCGTCCGCGAGCAGGTCGGCGCGGCGGGTGGCCGGAAGGGAGGCCGGCGGCCACTGGGACCGGCGGTGCAGCCCCTCGGCGATCATCACCAGCTGGCTGTTGCCGGTCAGCGCGAGCACGGCGCGGTGGAAGGCCCGGTCGGACTCGGCGTAGCTCGCCCGGTCGCCCACCGCCGCCGCGGCCACCGTGGCGTCGGCCAGCGGGCGCAGCAGGTTCCACCGGTCGGCCGGGACCGTGCGGGCCAGCCGCAGCATCACCGGGACCTCGATCAGGGCGCGCACCTCGGCCAGCTCGGCCAGCTCGCGGGGGCCGCGCTCGCTGACCCGGAAGCCGCGGTTCGGCACGACCTCGACCGCGCCCTCCGCGGCGAGCTGCTGCATCGCCTCGCGGACGGGCGTGGCGGACACGCCGAAGCGGGCGCCGAGGGCGGGTGCGGAGTAGACCTGGCCGGGCAGCAGCTCGCCGTCGACGAGAGCGGCGCGCAGGGCGTCGAGGATCTGGCCCCGGACGGAGTGGCGCCGCACGGTGTGCGGGGCGGCCGGTCCGCCGTGCGCGGGTTCGCCGCGGGTCTGTTCCGGGCCGCGCGCCTGCTCGGGTATCCGGCCGGACGCCGGAGCGCCGCCGGAGTACGCGCCGGAGGCGTACGGCGGGCGCACGGCCCCGCGCGCGCTGCCCTGCTCCACCCGGACCTCCTCCGTCCGCCGCGGGCCGGCTCGCCTGCGCCGGGTCCCCCGTGCACGATAGAGGGACGAGGCTGCGGTTCAAACATCGATCGCGTCGGGTAAGGTAAGCCTTACCTGCAAACGATCCCGATTCGGTGGTCCCTGCATGACCCTCTCTCCGCTGCTCGCCGACACCGCGACGTCCCCCGTGACCGCCGCGTACGCACGCCTCACCGAGGTCTTCCCGGGGCTGCGCGCCGACGTGCTCGACGAGGGCGCGAGCGCTCCCGCCGGAGCGGGCTGGGTCGGCGCGGCGGAGCTGGCCGCGGGCGGACCGGCCGTGGACGCCTTCCTGGCCTGGGACAACGCCCAGGTGCTGCGGGACTACGGGCAGCAGGCCCGGCCCGACGTGGTGGCGAGCTTCGGCCTCCACCGCTACGCCTGGCCCGCCTGCCTGCTGGTCACGGTGCCGTGGTTCCTGCACCGCCGGGTGCCGCGGATCCCCGTCGAGGACGTGGCCTTCCAGCGGGCCCTGGGACATCTGACCGTACGGGTGCGGGAGTTCTCCTGCCTGCCGGGCGACCCGGCCGCGGACCTGCCCGGAGCCCGGGTGGTCGCGGACGAGGAGGCGCTGCGGGCCGAGGTCCTGGCCGCGCTCACCGAGCATCTGGCCCCGGTGCTGGAGGGGTTCGGGCCCCGTATGCGGCGTGGGAAGCGGGCGTTGTGGGGCATGGCGACGGACGAGATCGTCGAGGGCCTCTGGTACGTGGCGCACCTGCTCGGGGAGGAGCGCCGCGCGATGGCCGAGCTGGAGCTGCTGCTGCCCGGCACCGCGAAGCCGTACGTCGGCACCGCGGGGTTCCGTGAACTGACCGGCCCCGAGGGCCAGTCGCTGCCGACCCGGGACCGGGCGAGCTGCTGCCTCTTCTACACGCTGCGCCCCGAGGACACCTGTGTGACCTGCCCGCGTACCGGCGATGACGACCGGGTGCGGAAGCTCGCCGCCGCTTCGTGATCCACTCCGCCCGTCCGGATGACGCGAAATCGAACGCAACCTGCTTGAAGCGCGAGGCAGTTCGAGAAGATTCCACCCATCGATAGGGCCCGCCACCTCCATGGCGTGCTCTTGTCCCGAAACCCGCTGAGCGGGCCGGCGACTCCGTCACGATGGCGCTGAAACGCCCTACGTGACGCAAGGGACCGCGCATGAGACTGACCGACATATCGCTTGACTGGCTGCTTCCGGGCGCCGTGCTGCTCGTGGGGGTCATGGCGGCGGTGACGGTGGTCGCACGCGGCAGGCGTGCCGCCGGCAAGGCCGCGGCCGACGACACCTGGGAACGCAGCGAGGATCGCCGCAGGCGCAAGGAAGCGCTGTACGCAACCGCCTCGTACGTCCTGCTGTTCTGCTGCGCGGCGGTCGCCGCCGCGCTCTCCTTCCACGGGCTCGTCGGCTTCGGCCGGCAGAACCTCAGCCTCAGCGGAGGCTGGGAGTACCTCGTGCCGTTCGGACTGGACGGCGCCGCGATGTTCTGTTCCGTCCTGGCCGTACGGGAGGCGAGCCACGGAGACGCGGCACTCGGCTCCCGGCTGCTGGTGTGGACGTTCGCCGGGGCCGCCGCCTGGTTCAACTGGGTGCACGCTCCGCGGGGGATGGACCACGCGGGCGCTCCGCACTTCTTCGCGGGGATGTCCCTCTCGGCCGCGGTGCTCTTCGACCGCGCGCTGAAGCAGACCCGCCGGGCCGCGCTGCGCGAACAGGGCCTGGTGCCCCGTCCGTTGCCGCAGATCCGGATCGTCCGCTGGCTGCGGGCGCCCCGGGAGACGTTCGGCGCCTGGTCGCTGATGCTCCTCGAAGGCGTCCGCACGCTCGACGAGGCGGTCGACGAGGTGCGGGAGGACCGCAGGGAGCGGGAGCAGGACCGGCTGCGCCGACGGGACCAGGAGAAGCTGGACCGGGCCCGCATCAAGGCCCTGAACCGGCAGAACCGGGCCTGGGGACGCGGCCGGGTCGGCCACCAGGTGGACGTACCGGCCATCGCCCCGGCTTCGGGCGGCGCGGCGCCGCCCGTCGCGGAGCCTGCCATAGCAGAGCCGGGTCAGCTGCCTCTGCGACCCCGGCCATCCCTGCAAGCCGTCGGCCCGAAGCAATCGGCGGACGGTTCGACCCCGAAGATCCTCACCGCTCCCGACCAGGGAAGTGACCCGCACACCGTCGACCTCACCGCCGAGGACGACACCCAGGCGCTGCCCCGGCTGGACTCGCTGGAACAGAAACTCAAGGATCTGGAACAGCAGTTCGGCTGAGCGCGCGGGGACGAGGAGCCGCCGCGGCGGAGGGTCCGTCAGGCCCCTCCGCCGCGCAGCTCGAACCAGACCACCTTGCCCAGGACCCGCGCCTCCACCCCCCAGGCGTCGGCCAGGCTCCGCACCAGGATCAGGCCCCGTCCGTGCGTACCGTCGTCGGCGTTCGGTACGTACGGCGCGGGGAGGTCCGCCTCGAAGTCCTGGACCTCCACCCGCAGCGCGCCCGGCATCGCGGTGGCGGTGACCACGGCCCCGTGCCGGGTGTGGATCAGCGCGTTGGTGACCAGCTCGCTGAGCAGCAGCTCGGCGGCCTCGATCTGCTCGGTGCCGCAGAGGTGCCGCAGGAACTCCCGCAGCTCCCTGCGGACTTCACCGACCGCCGCCCTCTCGGTGTGGCCGACTCTCCGGCGCAACCGGACCGGCTGGTGCGCCTCGCCCGGTCTCCGGCCCCGGGGGGCGCGCCCCTCGATGACGCCGACCCTCTTCTGACGCTTCACCATTTCCCCCGCCCACACCGTGAACCGACCTCCCCTGACTCGACTGCCGTCGAACAGCTTCACGGGATGCATGCCCCTGTGCGCACACGGTCACGCTTGCCCGGCCCGGGGCGTCGGGAGCAGCACGGGGGCGCCGGGGGCGCACGGATCGACCACGGGTCACACACCTCGGACACACATGCGCTCCTCCGGTTAACTTCCTGGGAATTCCGAGGAGTTGGCGTTGACGCATCGCCTTCTACGCGCGTCATCATAAGGGCCATGCGCATCCCCCCACGGATCACCACGCTCGGCGGCTCCGTCGCCCTCCTGTCCCTCCTCCTCGCCTCCGGACCGCTCACGGCCCAGGCGGCCACCCCGGCCACCGCACCCCCGGCCCGGTCGGCGTCCTCCGTCTCCGCGCCCGCCTCCTCCCCCGCAGCCCTCTCGCCGGCCGCCCTCTCCGCCGCCGCGGTGGGCACCGTCTGCTACTCCGCCCTGCCCGCCCAGGCCCACGACACCCTCGACCTGATCGCGGCCGGCGGCCCGTACCCGTACGAACAGGACGGCACCGTCTTCCAGAACCGGGAAGGCATCCTGCCGAGCCAGGGATCGGGCTATTACCACGAGTACACGGTCGTCACCCCGGGCTCGCCCACCCGCGGCGCCCGCCGCGTCGTCACCGGTGAGCAGAGCCAGGAGGACTACTACACGGCCGACCACTACGAGTCCTTCGACCTGGTCGACCGCGACTGCTGACCCGTCCGGCAGGGGTGCCCCACGGGTCTCGGGGGAAGTGATCCGGAGCCGGACCAGCCTGGCGCCGACCCTCGAGGAGCCGTGATGCACGACGACCGCACGCTGGTGGAGGGCCGCCTCGAACGAGCCCTCCACCAGTTCATCCGCCCCGCCCGCTACGCCGCCCGCGCCCCGCTCGCCGTGTCCGTGTGGCACGTACCGGGCGAACCCGTGCCGGTCGCCGAGGCGCTGAAGGCCGCCTACGCGCCCTTCTCCGCCGGTACGGAGTGGGGAAGCCCCTGGTCCACCAGCTGGTTCCGGCTCGAAGGCGCGGTGCCACGGGAGTGGGCGGGCCGCCGGGTGGAGATGGTGGTCGACCCCGGGTTCACCGGCCAGGGGCCCGGCTTCCAGGCGGAGGGCATGCTCTACGACCGCCTGGGCGTCCCGCTCAAGGGGGTCCATCCGCGCAACCGCCACCTGCCCGTCGCCGATCCGGCCGAGGGCGGCGAACCGGTCGATGTGCTGCTGGAGGCGGCGGCCAATCCCGCCGTGCTGGAACACGGCTTCGAGCCGACCGCGCTCGGGGACGTGCTGACCGCCGGCGACCGGCCGCTGTACCGCTTCACCTCCGCCGACCTCGCGGTGCTGGACGAGGAGGTCTGGCATCTCGAACTCGACATCGAGGTGCTGTCCGAACTGATGGCGGAGCTGCCCGCCGACCGGTCGCGGCGGCACGAGATCCTGCGGGCACTCGAATCCATGCTCGACGCGCTCGACCTGCACGACGTGTCCGGGACCGCCGTCGCGGGCCGGGCCGCGCTGGCCGGTGTGCTGGCCCGCCCGGCTTCGGCGAGCGCCCACCGGATCTCGGCCGCCGCACACGCCCACATCGACTCGGCCTGGCTGTGGCCGCTGCGCGAGACCGTGCGCAAGGCGTCCCGTACGTTCGCCAACGTCACCGCGCTCGCGGAGGACTACCCGGAGCTGGTGTTCGCCTGCTCGCAGGCCCAGCAGTACGCCTGGGTGAAGGAGCACCAGCCGCACATCTGGCAGCGCATCCGGCAGGCGGTCGCGGCCGGCCGGTGGGCCCCGGTGGGCTCCATGTGGGTGGAGTCGGACGCCAACATGCCGGGCGGCGAGGCACTGGCCCGGCAACTCGTGCACGGCAAGCGCTTCTTCCGCGAGGAGCTGGGCGTCGAGACGGAGGAGATCTGGCTGCCCGACTCCTTCGGCTACACCGCCGCCTTCCCGCAGCTCGCCCGGCTGGCCGGGGTGCGGTGGTTCCTCACGCAGAAGCTGTCGTGGAACCAGCACAACAAGATGCCGCACCACACCTTCTGGTGGGAGGGCATCGACGGGACCCGGGTCTTCACGCACTTCCCGCCGGTCGACACGTACAACTCCCAGCTGCACGGCCGTGAACTGGCGCACGCCGAGCGCAACTTCGCCGACAAGGGCCGAGCCACCCGCTCGCTGGTCCCGTTCGGCTGGGGCGACGGCGGAGGCGGCCCGACCCGGGAGATGCTGGAGAAGGCCCGCCGGCTGAGGGACCTGGAGGGCTCGCCCCGGGTGGAGATCGAGAAGCCCTCGGCCTTCTTCGCGGCGGCGGAGGAGGAGTACGGACAGCAGGCTCCCGTCTGGTCGGGCGAGCTGTACCTGGAGCTGCACCGGGCCACCTACACCACCCAGGCGAAGACCAAGCAGGGCAATCGGCGCAGTGAACACCTCTTGCGGGAGGCCGAGTTGTGGTCCACCGCGGCGGCCCTGCGCTCCCCCGGCCACCGCTATCCGCACGAGCGGCTGGACCGGCTCTGGAAGACCGTGCTGCTGCACCAGTTCCACGACATCCTGCCCGGCTCGTCGATCGCCTGGGTGCACCGCGAGGCCGGCGACACCTATGAGGAGGTCCGGGCCGAGCTGGCGGACGTGGTGGCCGCGGCGGTGGCGGCTCTCGGAGCCCCGGACGGCCTGGTGGCCCTCAACGCCTCTCCGTACGGGCGCGAGCAGGTGGTCGAGCTGGACGCCGAGGCGGCCGGGGTACTGCCGTCGGGGGCGCGGACGCAGGAGCTGGGCGAGGGGCGCGTCGCCGTGTTCGCGCACAGCCCGGCACTGGGCGCGGGACTGCTCGACGGAGCGGCCCGGCCCGAGCACCCGGTCGCGGCGGAGACCGCCTCCGGCGACGGAATCGTCCTGGACAACGGGTTGTTGCGGGTGACCGTCGACCGGGACGGCCTCGTCGCGAGGGTGCGCGACCTGGTCGCCGGGCGCGAGGTGCTGGTCCCCGGCGCACGGGCCAACCTCCTGCAACTGCACCCGGACCACCCCAACCAGTGGGACGCGTGGGACATCGACGGGCACTACCGGCGCACCCGCACCGATCTCACCGGGGCGCAGGAGGTGACCCTGGTGGAGGACGGCCCGTTGCGGGCCGCCGTACGCGTGGTGCGCGTCTTCGGCAGGTCCACCGTCGTGCAGGAGCTGCGGCTCGCGGCGGGCAGCCGGCAGCTCGACATCGAGACGGAGGTGGACTGGCAGGAGTCGGAGAAGGTGCTCAAGGCCGCCTTCCCGCTCGACGTCCACGCCGAACGGTCCACCTCAGAGATCCAGTTCGGCCATGTCCACCGGCCGACGCACGACAACACCGGCTGGGACGCCGCCCGGTTCGAGATCTGCGCCCACCGCTGGCTGCGGGTCGCCGAGCCCGGATACGGCGTCGCGCTGCTCAACGACTCGACGTACGGCCACGATGTGACCAGGACCCCGCACCCGACGGGCCTGGGCACCACGGTCCGGCTGACGCTGCTGCGCGCTCCGCACAGCCCGGACCCGGACACCGACCTCGGCACGCACCGGTTCCGCTACTCCCTCGCGCCCGGGGCCGAGGTGACCGACGCGGTGCGCGAGGGGCTGGCGCTCAACCTGCCGTTGCGGGCGGCGGTGGCTCCCGCGGTGCCCTCGCTCGTGCGCACCGGCCACCCGGCGGTGACGGTCGAGTCGGTCAAGCAGGCCGACGACCGCAGCGGGGACGTGATCGTCCGCCTCTACGAATCGGCGGGCGGCCGGGCGCGGACCCGCCTCACCTCGTCCTTCCCGGCCGTCCGCGCACAGATCACCGATCTGCTGGAGCGCCCGCTGCACGAGGCCGTGACCGACGAGGACGGCGTCGTGCTGGAGCTGCGGCCGTTCCAGATCCTGACGGTGCGGCTGACCCCGGCCTGAGAGGCGTCCGGCGCCGGGCCCGGATCTCCCGGGCCCGGCGCCGGACGCGCTCAGGGGGCGGGGGTCAGGGGCGCGGCACGTTGCGGAGGTTGGAGCGGGCCATCTGGACCATCCGGCCCACTCCCCCGTCCAGCACGACCTTGCTGGCGGAGAGCGCGAAGCCGGCGACCATGTCCGCCTTGATCTTCGGCGGGATGGAGAGTGCGTTCGGGTCGGTCACCACGTCCACCAGGGCCGGGCCCTTGTGCCGGAAGGCGTCCTTGAGCGCGCTGTGGAGCTGCTTGGGCTTCTCCACTCGTACGCCGTACGCCCCGGCGGCGCGCGCGACGGCCGCGAAGTCCGGGTTCTTGTTGGTGGTGCCGTAGGCGGGCAGGCCGCCCACCATCATCTCCAACTCCACCATGCCGAGAGCTGAGTTGTTGAAGAGGACCACCTTCACCGGCAGGTCGTACTGGACCAGCGTGAGGAAGTCGCCCATCAGCATGGAGAAGCCGCCGTCGCCGGACATCGCCACGACCTGCCGGTTCAGGTCGGTGAACTGGGCTCCGATCGCCTGCGGCAGCGCGTTCGCCATCGACCCGTGAGTGAACGAACCGATCACCCGGCGCCTGCCGTTGGGCGTCAGATAGCGCGCGGCCCAGACGTTGTTCATGCCGGTGTCGACGGTGAACACGGCTTCGGGATCCGCCAGTTCGTCCAGTACGGAGGCGACGTACTCGGGGTGGATCGGAACGTGCTTCTCGACCTTGCGGGTGTACGCCTTGACGACGCCCTCCAGCGCGTCGGCGTGCTTCTTCAGCATCCGGTCGAGGAATTTCCGGTCGGTCTTGGGCTGCACCCTCGGGGTCAGGCAGCGCAGCGTCTCCCGCACGTCTCCCCACACCGCCAGGTCGAGCTTGCAGCGCCGGCCCAGGTTCTCGGGGCGCACGTCGACCTGGACGATCTTCACGTCGTCGGGCAGGAAGGCGTAGTAGGGGAAGTCGGTGCCGAGCAGGATGAGCAGGTCGCACTCGTGCGTCGCCTCGTACGCCGCGCCGTAGCCGAGCAGCCCGCTCATGCCGACGTCGTACGGGTTGTCGTACTGGATCCACTCCTTGCCGCGCAGCGCGTGCCCGACCGGGGCCTTCACCTTCTCGGCGAACTGCATGACCTCGGCGTGCGCACCCGCGGTGCCGCTGCCGCAGAACAGCGTCACCCGTCTGGCGTCGTCCACCAGCCGGCAGAACGTGTCGATCTCGTCGTCCCCGGGGCGCACGGTGGGCCGCGAGGCGACCAGCGCGTGTTCCACCGTCCGGTCCGGCGCGGGCTTGGACGCGATGTCGCCCGGCATCGTGACGACGCTGACCCCGCCCTGGCCGACCGCGCGCTGGATGGCCGTCTGGAGGAGCCGGGGCATCTGCTCCGGGTTGGAGATCATCTCGTTGTAGTGGCTGCACTCCTGGAACAGCAGCCCCGGGTGGGTCTCCTGGAAGTAGTTCAGGCCGATCTCGCCGGAGGGGATGTGCGAGGCCAGCGCCAGCACCGGCGCCATGGACCGGTGGGCGTCGTAGAGCCCGTTGATCAGGTGGAGGTTGCCCGGTCCGCAGGACCCGGCACAGGCCGCCAGGCCGCCGGTGACCTGGGCTTCCGCCCCGGCGGCGAAGGCCGCGGTCTCCTCGTGCCGGACGTGGATCCAGTCGATGGACGCGTTACGCCGGACGGCGTCCACGACGGGGTTCAGGCTGTCGCCGACGACGCCGTACAGACGTTTGACGCCCGCCCGGGCGAGAATGTCGACGAACTGCTCCGCCACGTTCTGCTTGGCCATGGCCGCGCACCCTTCCCTCGCCTGTGCTCCGTGCACTGTCGGTTGTCCGGACCTCGAAGGCCGAAACGCCGGCGGACGGCCTCCGGAGTCCATCAACACACGGGGTGCGCGGTTACGCCTCCCAGACGGCCGCGCACGTGCGGTCGTCGGCGTACCCCTTGATCCGGAGCTGCGTGTCGGCGAGGAAGGCGGGCAGGCCGGGCGGCGTCGCCGTTCCCCAGCGCCGCGCCAGCTCGGCCGGGAGTTCCGGTTCACCGCGCATCGGCTCGGCGAACCCGTTGCTGCACAGCAGCAGCGTGTCCCCCGGGCGCGCCGCCGAGGCACGGAAACGGAAGGCGCGGGCGGGCGGTGGGACGGGGCTGCCGGTGTGCGAGGGCGGGGGCGGGGCGATCTGGAGGTCCATGGTCAGCCGGTCGCCGTCGGGGCCCTCCTCGCTCATGGCCGCCGCCCGCGCCGTGCTCTCCTCCTCGGGATTCCACGGGTCCAGGTCGTGCCAGACGCCGTCGCGGAGGCGGAAGAGGCCGCCCGCGCCGACGCCGAAGAAGACCCGGGTGCGGCAGGCGGGATCGGCGGACAGCAGCAGGCAGCGCAGACCGGCGGTGTACTCGCCTGCTTCCAGGCCGAGTTCGGCGGCGCGGGCCCGCAGATTTCCGTACGTACGGTCGGTGAGGCGATGCAGTCCGGACGTGAGATCGGCCCGGCGTCCGGCCCTTATGTCCGCGGAGAGCCGCACGTGGCTGCGAGCGACGGCCCTGCCGATCCAGCGGACGGCGTCGGCCGCTGCCGGCTGGGCTCCTTCGCCGGATCGCGAACCGCCTGCCACGGCGATCAGGACCAGGGCGCTCTCGGCGGACCCGAAGCGGGCGGTGAGCAGCGCGTCGCGCCGGGGTTCGCCGCGGAAGCGGGCGGAGTCGCCACGGACGGAGGCGGCGCGCAGGGTGTACGTCCCGTACCGGGCGCCGTCCAGCACGGTGTCGGGGGCGAGTTCGTCCAGGTTCTGCGCGGTGGCGGCGGGCAGGGCGGCGGGCTCGGGGTCGTAGGTCGGCGGCCGGTCGCCGAGGTGTCCGACGACGGGCCGGGCTTCCGCCGCGGCGGGAGCCCCGTCGGCGCCGCCGGGCGGCACGGCCCCGGTCGCGGAGCGGGGGTCGGGTGGTGCGGCGGGCGCGGGGAACGTACGCGGACGGGAAGGGGCGGCGGGCGCGACCGGTGCCTCCCAGGGAGCCGGGAAGCCCGTGACGCGGGGCGGTTTCGGCGGCCGGGGCGGGGATGCCGGTGGGGCGGGGGCAGGAGGTGCCTGCGGGGGCGGCGGGGCCGGTGCGGCCTGCGGTAGCGGTGCGGCCTGCGGCGGCGGGGCGTGCGCGGGCCGGGGAGGCGCGGGCGGCGGGGCCGGTGCGGCGGGCGTCCCGGCCGTACCGGCGTCGCGCGGCTCGGGCACCACGCCCGCCGGGGCGGCGGCCTGAGGACCACGGCCCGACGGCGACCGCTCGGATCCCGTGAGCGGTTCGGATTCCGCATCCGGTTCGCGGCGGGCGTCCGGGACCGGGGCGGGCGGTGGATCCGCCCCGGGCGTCCCCGACTCACGATCCGGCCGCGGCTGCGGATTCGACTCCGTCCGCACTTCCGCCTCCGTTTCCGTTTCCGCTTCCGTCGGCGTGCGTGCCGCCGCGCGCGGCTCACGGCGCGCCTCCACGACGGTGTCACGGCGCGGGGAGACCGCCCGGCCCACCGTGTCCGACGCGGAGTCGAAGCGGTCGTCGAGGCTGTCGGCCGCCCTGCCGGGACCGGTGTCCGAGGCGGTCTCGTCGTACAGCTTCCGCCACCAGTCGTCCTCGTGGGCGGCGGGCTTCTCCCCCTGCTGACTCATGCCCCTTATTGTCCACCGCGGAGCCCGCGCGAAAACGGGACGCGCGCAAAAACCCCGCCGACCGGCTCGGTGCGGGCCGGTCGGCGCCATGGCGCGACAGTGGCAGAGGGACGGGGGGTACGGGGGATGATGTGCCCGGCGGGTTTGCGCCGTGGCCCTGTTCGCCGCGGCCACCGGTCGGAACGGGCGCCGCGATCGGCGGGCACCACATCCGAGGAGGGTCGGAACATGCTGGGGGCGATAGGTCTCGACGAGCGACAGGAAGCCGCGTACCGCGCGCTCGTCGCGGCCGGAGCGGCGGAACTCTCCGATCTGGCACACCGCCTGATGCGCCCCGAGGCGGACACCGAACGCGTGCTGCGCCGGCTGGAGCGGCAGGGGCTGGCCGCGCGGTCCTCGGCCCGGCCCGGCCGGTGGGTGGCGGCCCCGCCCGGCCTGGCGCTCGGCGCCCTGCTCATCCGGCAGCGGCACGAACTGGAGCAGGCGGAGCTGGCGTCGGCGCTGCTCGCCGCGGAGTACCGGTCGGAGGCCGGCGAGCCGGCCGTGCACGACCTGGTGGAGGTGGTGACCGGCGCGAGCGCCGTCGCGCACCGCTTCCACCAGCTCCGGCTGGGTGCGGTCACCGAGGTGTGCGCGCTGGTCACCGGGAAGCCGATCGCGGTGAGCGGGATGGAGAACGAGTCGGAGGAGCGGGCCGCCGCGCGCGGGGTGAGCCACCGGGTGGTGGTCGAGCGCGAGGTGCTCTCCCTGCCGTTCGGGATCACGGAGCTGTCGGCGGCGCTGGGCCGCGACGAGCAGTGCCGGGTGGTGGACCGGGTGCCGACGAAGCTGGTCGTCGCGGACGGGAGCCTGGCGATGGTGCCGCTGACCGGGCGCGGGGCGGAACCGGCCGCCCTGGTGGTGCACGCCAGCGGGCTCCTGGAATCGCTGACGGGCCTCTTCGAGGCGGTGTGGCGCGAGGCGGTGCCGTTGCGGCTGGGCGAGGGCGGCGCGGTCGGCGAGGACGCCGTCGGCCCCGACCCGACGGACCTGGAGGTGCTGTCCCTGCTGCTGGCCGGGCTGACCGACGCGAGCGTCGCCAAACAGCTCGACCTGGGGCTTCGGACCGTGCAGCGCCGGGTGAAGGGGCTGATGGAGCTGACCGGCGTCTCGACCCGGCTCCAGCTGGGCTGGCACGCCTACGAGCGGGGCTGGGTCGCCCGGGACACGGCCCGGCCCGCGACCGCACGGTCCGGCGGGGCGCGCTGACGGGCAGAGCGGTGCACTCTCCGGCAGGCTGGACAGATGAGTGTGTGGCAGCTCGTCGTCGTCGGCCTGGTCATGCTGCTGGGCCTGGTCGGGGTGCTGACGCCGGGGGTGCCGGGCCAGGCGATCGTCTGGGCGGCGGTGCTGTGGTGGGCCCTGACGGACGTGACGGCGACGGCGTGGGCCGTGCTGATCGGCGCGACCGTGCTCATGCTGGTGAACCAGGCGCTCAAACCGCTGCTGCCGCCGCGCCGCCCCGACGAGTCCGGCGCACCCCGGCGCACGTTGATGATCGGCGGGGTCGCCGGAATCGTGGGGTTCTTCGTGGTGCCCGTGGTGGGCGCGGTCCTCGGCTACATGGGCGCGATCTACGGGACCGAGCGGCTGCGGCTGGGCAGCGGCGGGGCGGGCTGGGCGTCGATGCGGTCGGTGATGCGGACGACCGGGTACGCGGTGCTCGTGGAGCTGTTCGCCTGCCTGCTGGTCGTCGGCGGCTGGCTCGGCGCGCTGATCTGGGCCTGACCGCCGCCTGATCCGGCCGCCCGCGCCGGGCGTCCGCGCGCCCCGGTAGCCGCCGCCCGCCGCCACCACCCGCCCCGTACCCGGTCCGGGACCGCCCCTACCGCGTCCGGCCCCGCTTGACCTCCAGCGCGGCCCGGCCCTCGGCGCCCTTGCGCTTCCAGTCCTTGCGGATCTCCGAGCGCAGCCGGGCATCCGTCCTGGCGGCGATGCGCTGGTTCTCGCGCAGGAGCTTGCGGTAGCTGTCGAAACGCCGCTCGGGCAGGCTGCCGTCCGCCAGTGCGCCCCGCACCGCGCACCCGGGCTCGGCCTCGTGGGCGCAGTCGTGGAACCGGCAGTCGGCCGCCAGCTCCTCGATCTCCGAGAAGACCTGCCCGACGCCCGCCTCCGCGTCGTACAACCCGACGCCGCGCAGTCCGGGGGTGTCGATGAGGACGCCGCCGTGCGGCAGCACGAGCAGGTTGCGGGTCGTGGTGGTGTGCCGGCCCTTGCCGTCGACGTCGCGCGCGGCCCGCACCTCCATCACGTCGAGTCCGAGCAGGGTGTTGGCCAGCGTGGACTTGCCCGCGCCGGAGACGCCGAGCAGCACGCTCGTACCGCCGGAGACGACGGCGGCGAACACGTCCAGGCCCTCGCCCGTGGTGGAGCTGACGGGCAGCACCTGGACGCCGGGGGCGACGGCTTCGACGTCCTGGACGAGATGAGACAGGGTGACGGCGTCGGGCACCAGGTCCGCCTTGGTGAGCAGCACGATCGGCTGGGGCGCCCGGTCTCCGGCCCCGAGCCCCTCGCCCAGCAGTGCGGCCCCGCTGGAGCTGGACATGGCGAGCGCGAGGAACCTCTCCAGCCGCCCGAGGTCGAGTTCGACGGCGAGCGAGACGCAGAGGGCGATGTGGTCGATGTTGGTGGCGAGCACCTGGCCCTCGGACCGCTGCGAGGAGGTCGACCGGACGAAGGCGGTGCGGCGCGGCAGCAGCGTGCGGACGAACCGCGGGTCGCCGTCCGCGTCGAGCGCCGCCCAGTCCCCGGTGCAGACGATGCGCATCGGGTCGCGCGGGACGACGAACGCGGTGTCGGCGCGGACGGTGCCGACGGCGGTGACGACGTCGCACCGACCGCGGTCGACGCGCACCACACGCCCCGGCACGAGCCCCTGCGCGGCGTACGGGGAGAAGGCCGCCGCCCAGTCGTCGTCCCAGCCGTACGGAGCGAGCGGGTGGGAGGAGGAGGAAGCCGGAGGAAACGGGAAAGACAAGGGAAACCCTTCACAGGGTGGCCCCGGCGGCGCGCGCTCGGCGCGGAGTCGTGAGAAGTGGTCAGCCGGTGGCCACGGGGATGAGAACGATGTTCTTCGGGTCGGGGGCAGCGCCCGTCGCAACGACAGTCATCAATGTCCTCACCTCCTGCTTCCTCTTGCTCGTCGGCCGCGCGCGGATCTCCGGCGCACGGAACGTCGGCCACTGTAGCCCTCCGCCCTCGGGCGGCGTCAACGGATTTTCCGGCGAGGGCCGGTGGAGGGTCCGAGCACCGGACACGTCCGCGGTTTCACCGGAGTTACCCTGTGATCTCCCTCGATCGGGTGATACGCATGCATAGCGACCGGTCCGTGGCCGTTAGGGTGCCGGACATGACCACACCTCAGACCTCGGCCGGCACCTTCACCCAGGCCCAGTTGGGCACGCAGATCCTCATCGGCTGGAGCAGCGAGCAGCCCGGTGCCGGGCACGACACCGCCTACCTCCTCGCCTACTCCCTCGGCGACGGCCAGGACGGGCCGGTGGTCGGGCAGTCCGCCATGCACGCCGCGCTGGAGCGTGCGGGCCTCCAGATCGGCGGCGCTCTTCAGGACGCGGCGGAGACCCCGGGCATCCAGGCCAAGCTGTTGGTCCAGGCGGGACAGGCCGTCCTGACGATGCCTCACCTCACCGCGCAGTACCCGGCACCCGCCGAGTGGCTGGCCGCCGCCCAGTCCCAGGGCCAGGTCTACGGCATGTTCGCCACCCGCCCGTGGCCGGAGGCCGTTCCCGGGCAGCCGGTGACCGAGGACCAGCTGCGGGCCTTCGCCGCGAACGAGGACGTCGTGCGCACCGCGGCCCACTGCCTTCTCCCGGTCCGCTCCCTGGGCTGACCCGACCGGAGCACGTCGATGCCCACCACCCCCCGTGGAGTGGTGGGCATCGACGTGTGCGCGGTGCCGCGAGGACGAGAACGGGCGGCCGGGAGACGAACTCCGGACCGCCCGCACTCGGTTGCGTCAGTTGTTGCCGGTGCCGTTGCCCGAGAGGACCGGGATGCCGTCCAGGATGTGCGACAGCGGCTCGTCGCCCTTGGCCTGGGTGGAGTTGTCGGCGCACTGCTGGTTCTGCGGGGAGGACAGGACGTCGACGTCCTGGACCGTGATCGGCACGAGGCCGATGAGCGAACCGAGGTTGGCCTTGACCGGCACACCGAGGCAGAGGTCGTTCAGCGTGCCCTGGATGAGCTGGTTCTGGGGGCTCCAGTTCCCCTCGGTCTCGGCGTTGCCGACCTCACGCTCGGCACCGTTGCCGTTGACCGTGGTGGTGCCACCGTCGTTGCCGATCGCCATGGCCGCGGGAGCCGCAGCCGCGGACAGACCGAGCAGGGACACGGCCACCGCAGCGCCGGCCATCATCTTCTTCATCAAGCTTCACCTTTCGGAACGTCCCGTTGTGGAACGAACTGATCAACCGTCGTCGAGGGCATTCGGTTGCGCAGTACCACTCAAATGGGTTCGATCCGGCGCAAGGTCGACGCCGCCGCTCATGTTCCGGCGGACTCCTGCGAGGTGCGCGCGGCGGGCACGAAGCCCGTCTCACACGGACGTACGGGCTCGTGCTCCGGTACGGGCTCGCGCGGGGCGTCCGGCCGGGGTTGGCGTCCTGCCGCCCGCCACTCGGCGAGGAGCCGGTCGAAGATCGGGGTGCCGCCGTCCGGTGCGGGCGGCACGCTGTTCCGCGGTTGCTGCTGCCTGTCGTACGGGTTCATACGACGGGCACTACCCGGTCGGACACGTTCCGTCCGCCCGTACTGCGGCATCCGGCCCAACGCCCCCACCAGGGCCGGCGGACGGCAGGGACACGGTGACGCGCACACGACGAAGGGCCAGTCCTTCCGGGCCGGCGAAGAACGGTCGCCTTGCGGAGGGACTGGCCCCACGGGTGAAGCGTGGTGGGAACGAGCGGGTCCGGGCGTCGCCGCGTCCGGTGAGCGGAGCGGCGACGACCCGGAGTCGCTCGGTCAGTTGTTGCCGGTGCCGTTGCCCGAGAGGATCGGGATGTTGTCCAGGATGTGCGACAGAGCCTCGTCGCCCTTGGCCTGGGTGGAGTTCTCGGTGCACTGCTGGTTCTGCGGGGAGGACAGGACGTTGATGTCCTGGACCGAGATCGGCACGAGGCCGATCAGCGAACCGAGGTTCGCCTTGGCCGGCAGGGCGATGCACGGCTTGTTCAGGGAGCCCTGGATGAGGGCGAACTGCGGGCTCCAGTCGCCGTGGGTGGCGGAGTTGCCGTAGACCTGCGAGGCGCCGTTGCCGTTGACCGACGTGGTGCCGCCGTCGTTGCCGATCGCCATCGCGGACGGGGCGGCGGCAGCGGAGACACCGACGACCGAGGCAGCGACAGCTGCCGAGGCCATAATCTTCTTGATCATGAAAAAGCCCTTCTGGGATGTTCTGATGCCCGCCTGTCCGGCAGCGTCTTGGTCAACCGGGCGTGGCGGGCGGTGGTTATGCTCATTCACCCGAACGATGCTTCTTCTTCCGCGTATACGCGGAGAATGCGGAACAGGCGTCGGAGAAGTGCGCATCGGTGAAGAACCGAGCGGCGCCGTGCCGGGACGATCAGCGGCCGAGCGCCATTCCGCCGAGCAGCGGAGCGGCGCTCTCGGCCACACCGGTGGCCTCGCCGGCCAGCTTGCCGACGGTGCCGTCCTTCGAGACCGTCTGGGTGGTGTTGGCGACGGTGTCGACCAGCGGGTCGACGACCTGCGGCGCACTGTCCATGACCTGGTTCAGGCCGTGGTCGAGGCTGAAGACGGGGGCCGTGACGTCAGTGGCCGCGAAGGCGGGAGCAACCGTTCCGAGGGCTGCCACGGAACCGGCTACGAGGGCGGCGGTCTTCGCGTACTTCACTTTTCTGGTTCCCTTCTGCGCGGCGTCTGCTTCGGCCACGTCTCCGTGCCGCACACAAGCTTTCTTTACCTGTGACTTCTGCCGCTTTCACCCGGGATAACGAACGGGCGACGGACGGGAAACTGCACGGCGGAGAATTTCTCGAAAGCGCGAGAAGCGCGAGCGGGCAACGGAGAGGCCCCGGACGGCAGATGCCGCCCGGGGCCTCGACCGGTCCGGGCGGAAGAGCCCGGCCGGTCTTGTCGTCACGCGTTGACGCAGGTGTTCCCGAAGGACGGGTTCAGCAGACCGACGACGTTGATGGTGTTGCCACAGACGTTGAGCGGGATGTGGACCGGGATCTGAACGACGTTGCCGGACAGCACGCCCGGGGAGCCTGCGGCAAGGCCCTCGGCGCCCGCGTCGGCCATGGCCGGCGCGGCGGCGCCCATCGCCATGAGGGTTCCGGCGGCGACTGCGGCAACCTTGGTGTACTTCACTGTGCGTCCCTTTCTTCGACGGAGTCCGTCACGGTCACGGCTTTCGTGTCCGCCCGAGCAGATCCTGCATCGCTCGTGACTCCGGCGCTGCTATGCATAACGATGAACGGCCGGGATCGAAACTCCTTGAGCACCGAATTCCCGGAGGTGCGCCCGAATGACGCAACGGTCATCGGACAGTCGAGCGGGAAGGGCGGCCCGTCGGCACGGCGGCCGTCCTTCCGGAGGTGACGGGTCCGGGCCGTCCGGGGAGGAACGCCGAAGGCCCGGACCCGGGTATGCGTCCGGATCAGCCGTTGCCGGCGCCGTTGCCGGAGAGGATCGGGATGTCGTCCAGGATGTGCGACAGAGCCTCGTCACCCTTGGCCTGGGTGGAGTTCTCGGTGCACTGCTGGTTCTGCGGGGAGGACAGGACGTTGACGTCCTGGACCGTGATCGGCACGAGGCCGATGAGCGAACCGGCGTTGGCCTTCAGCGGCAGACCGACGCAGGGCTTGTTCAGGGAGCCCTGGATCAGGCCGAACTGCGGGCTCCAGTCACCGTGGGTCTCGGCGTTGCCGTAGGACTGCGAAGCGCCGTTGCCGTTGACCGAGGTCGTGCCACCGTCGTCGCCGATCGCCATGGCCTGCGTCGTGCCGAGACCGAGGATGGAGGCGGCGACAGCGCCCGTCGCCAGAACCTTCTTGATCACGATTAACCCTTCTCGTACCGGTTGCCCCGTAGCGGAGCCCCCTGATCAACTCGGCACCGGGTGTTTGGTTTCGACCATTCACCCGAATGCCGAACTCGGGGCGCGCGGAGGCACTGGGGCGCGTACGGCAGGGGCTTGTTCGCGCCTCGCTCCCCGTCCGCGTTCGTACGACCACCTGTTCGTGGAGGAAGCGCGAGGGGGCCGTCCGCGCTGTTCGCCCGATCGGCCGGACGGAAAGGGGAAGCCCCGCGCGCGGGCCCGGAACAGGCCGGTGTGCGCGTCATCCGTTCGAGTGAATGCACACTTTCCCCTCATCTCCAAGTTTCCCGTGCAGCCTTCGGTCGTTATGGCTGTCGTCCAGCGCGTATGTGTAACGACTTTTCACCATGGCTTCCTTCGGGATCCAGGGACCCGGCACAGCAGCGGCACCGCCCGAGGCTCCGTGGGCGCGAATCCCCGCGCGAAGTCCTCGCGAATGTCCTAAGGAAGGGCAAGTAATGCGACAGGTCTTGAACAGAAGCATGATCGTCATGGCGGCGGCTTCGGGCCTCCTGGCCAGCGTCGGCGGCGGCGCGGCGTACGCCGACGCCTCGGCCGAGGGCGCGGCCGTCGGTTCGCCGGGCGTCGGCTCCGGCAACGCCGTGCAGGTGCCGGTGCACGTCCCGGTCAACGTCTGCGGCAACACCGTCAATGTGATCGCCCTGCTGAACCCGGCGTTCGGCAACGCGTGCGCGAACGTCGGCTCCGGCGGCAACGGCGCAGGCGGCGGTTCGAGCGCGGCGGGCCTGGCGGCCGACTCGCCCGGTGTCCTGTCGGGCAACGCCGTCCAGGCTCCTGTGGACGTCCCGGTCAACGCGTGCGGCAACACGATCAGCGTCGTGGGCCTGCTGAACCCGGCGTTCGGCAACAGGTGCGCCAACGTGAGCGGCCCGGGTACCGACGTCCCGCCCACGGTGCCGCCCGTCGAGGAGCCCCCGGTCGAGGAGCCCCCGGTCGTGGAGCCGCCCGTCGAGGAGCCCCCGGTCGAGGAGCCGCCGGTGAACGAGCCGCCGGTCGAGGAGCCGCCCGTCAACGAGCCGCCCGTCGACGAGCCGCCCGTGGACCAGCCCCCGGTCGACGAGCCCCCGGCCAACGAGCCGCCGGCGAACGAGCCCCCCGCCACTCCCGGCTCCGGCAACCCGGGCTCGCACCTCGCCGACACCGGTGCCGCCGACCTCGGCCTCGCCGCCGGCGCCAGCGCCGCCCTGCTGCTCGGCGGTGTGGTCCTGATGCGTCGTACCCGTGGAGCGCGCGACTGACGGCGCCTCCCGCAGAACGAGGTCCGGCCGGACAGCGGGGACTGTCCGGCCGGACCTTTCGCATGGCGGGCGCACCGGCGCGGCGGGCCGCCCGCCCGCCGCGTCAGCGCGCGATGCGTTCGAAGACGGCGGCGAGGCCCTGGCCGCCGCCGATGCACATCGTCTCCAGGCCGTAGCGCGCCTCGCGGCGGTGGAGTTCGCGGGTCAGGGTGGCGAGGATGCGGGCGCCGGTGGCGCCGACCGGGTGGCCCAGCGAGATGCCCGAGCCGTTGACGTTGATCCGCTGCTCGTGGTCGGTTTCGGTCAGGCCCAGCTCACGGGTGCAGGCCAGCACTTGGGCGGCGAATGCCTCGTTCAGCTCGATGAGGTCCAGGTCGGCGAGGGTGAGACCGGCCCGGTCGAGCGCCGTGCGGGTGGCGGCCACCGGCCCGATGCCCATGGTGGCGGCGGGCACTCCGGCGCGGGCGAAGGAGACCAGGCGCACGAGCGGGGTGAGGCCGAGGCGTTCGGCGGTGCGGGCGTCGGTGACCAGGCAGGCCGCGGCGGCGTCGTTCTGGCCGCTGGCGTTCCCCGCGGTGACGGTGGCCTCCGGGTCGGACTTCGCCAGGATCGGGCGCAGGGCCGCGAGTTGTTCGGCGGTGGTCTCGGGGCGGGGGTGTTCGTCGGCGGTGACGGTCGTCTCGCCCTTGCGGGTGCGTACGGTCACGGGCACGGTCTCGGCGTCGTAGCGTCCTTCGGCGGCGGCGCGGGCGGCGCGGACCTGGGAGCGCAGGGCCAGGGCGTCCTGGTCGGCGCGGCTGACGCCGTACTCCCGGCGCAGGTTCTCCGCCGTCTCGATCATGCCTCCGGGAACCGGGTGGTTGACGCCGCCGGCGGTGACGCGGCCCCGGGCGAGGGAGTCGTGCAGTTGGAGTCCGGGGCCCTTGATGCCCCAGCGGCCGTCGTGGGTGTAGTAGGGGGCGGCGCTCATGACGTCGACGCCGCCCGCGATCACGACCTCGCTGAAGCCCGCCCGGATCTGCATCGCCGCGTCGAGGACGGCCTGGAGCCCGGAGCCGCAGCGGCGGTCGGTCTGGGAACCGGTGACGGTGGCCGGCAGCCCGGCGTCCAGGGCCGCGACCCGGCCGATGGCGGGGGCCTCGGCGGACGGGTATGCGTGGCCGAGGATCACCTCGTCGACCCGGTCGGGGTCGATTCCGGTGCGGGCGACGACCTCCGCGACGACGCGTGCGGCGAGCCCGGCCGGCGTCTGCCCGGCGAAGGCTCCGCCGAAACGGCCGATGGGGGTGCGCAGCGGTTCGCAGATGACGACGTCGAGCGGCACGGCGGGCCTTCCTTCAGGGCGACGGGGACGTTGGGGTGACCCTCGCATCCGGCGACTGAGCCGGTCCAATACCGGATGGGCTCCCGGTCGAGACGGGGGCGGTCTCAATGGGCCGGCCGCTCGGACCGCGCACGGGTGTCGGCAGGGCCTCCTCGGCGGCGTCGAGCACCGCGCGCAGGGCCGCGGACTGGTTGTCGGCGCGCCAGGCGAGGGCCGCCTGGCGGCGGACGGGCGGCCCGGCGAGGGGGCGGTAGACCAGGCCGTTCTGCTGGATGTGCTGGACGGAGGTGACGGTCAGGGTGACGCCCACACCGGCCGCGACGAGCGCCATGATCGTGTACGAGTCGGGCGCCTCCTGGACGACGCGCGGGGTGAACCCGGCGCTCTCGCACGTCTCGGTCATCGCGTCGCGCACGGTGGAGCCCGCGTTGGCGGGGAAGGAGACGAAGGCTTCGCCGGCCAGGGCGGCGAGGGGCACCGCCGCGCGGCGGGCGAGCGGGTGGTCGAAGGGCAGGGCGCAGATCAGCTCCTCCTCGTCGATCACCCGGTGGGCGATCCCCGGCCGGTTCACGGGCAGCCGGACGAAGCCGAGGTCGAGCGAGCCGTCGGCCACCCGTGACAGGGCCACGTTGGCGTAGGTCTGGCCGGTCATGACGAGTTCGAGTCCGGGGTGGGCGGCGCGGACGGCCCGGGTGAGGCGGGGCAGGGTCTCGTGGCTGGAGGCTCCGGCGAAGCCGATGGTGACCCGGCCGTACTCGCCCCGGCCCGCCGCCCTGGCCGCCCGTACGGCGGTGTCGAGGTCGTCCAGGACGGCGCGCACCGGTTCGAGGAAGGACTCCCCCGCGCCGGTCAGCCTCACCGAGCGGGTGTTGCGGCGGAACAGCTCGACGCCCAGCTCCTTCTCCAGCTGCCGGATGCGCTGGCTCAGCGGCGGCTGGGCCATCTGGAGCCGCCGGGCCGCGCGGCCGAAGTGCAGTTCCTCGGCCACGGCGACGAAGGCCGCGAGATGGCGCAGCTCCATGCGGTCCTCCCGGTGCGGCTCGGCGGTTCCGCCGTTCCAGAGCGCGGCGGTCTCGATCCGACCTTAATTCGGTATTGGACAGCCATCAATGGGCACTGAGACGCTGAGGGCTGTCCCTTGATCACTCCGCACACCGAGCCGGGGAGCGCTGTGGAACGGACGACGCCCGGACGGCACGGGCCGGACAAGGTCACCTCGATGCGGGAGGCCGTCGCCGCCTTCGTGCACGACGGGGACACGGTGAGCCTCGAAGGGTTCACCCATCTCATCCCGACCGCCGCCGGACACGAGATCATCCGGCAGGGCCGCCGGGACCTGACCGTGGTGCGGATGACGGCCGACATCGTGGTCGACCAGATGCTGGCGGCGGGCTGCGTCTCGCGGCTGGTCTCCTCCTTCGTGGGCAACTCCTCGGCCGGTTCGCTCGGCGAGCTGCGGCGGCGGATCGAGCGCGCCGATCCCGAGCCGCTGGCGTTCGAGGAGTACAGCCACTACGGGATGGTCTGCCGGTACCTCGCCGGAGCGCAGCGGCTGCCGTTCTATCCGCTGCGGTCGTACGGGGGCAGTGATCTGCCGTCCGTCAACCCGGCGCTGCGCAAGGTCCTCTCGCCGTACCCGGGCCCGGACGGGGAGGCCGAGGAGATCTACGTCGTGCCGCCGGTCAACCCGGACGTCACGGTCATCCACGCGCAGCGGGCCGACCGGCGGGGCAACACCCAGATCTGGGGGCTGACCGGCGTCCAGGCCGAGGCGGTGTTCGCGGCGTCGAGGGCCATCGTCGTCGTGGAGGAACTGGTCGACGACGACGTGGTGCGCGCGGATCCGAACCGCACCGCCGTCCCGGCGCACGCGGTCGACGCGGTCGTCGTCGCTCCGCGCGGGGCGCACCCGTCGTTCGCGCAGGGCTACTACGACCGGGACAACGCGTTCTACCGGGCCTGGCCGGAGATCAGCGGGGATCCGGCGCGGCTGCGGGAGTGGTTGGCGGAGTGGGTGTACGGCACCGCCGACCACGCGGAGTACGCGGCGAAGCTGGGTGAGGAGTTCTGGGCGGGGCTCGCGGTCGGCGAGGCGCTGAGCGGGCCGGTGGACTACGGGCGGCGGCTGTGAGCGGCACGGAAGCGGAGCGTGGGGACGGGCGGGGATCGGGGCCCGGCGCGCCGGTCACCTCCGCGGAGCTGCTGGCCGTGGTGGCCTCGCGCGAACTGGCGTCCCGGCGCGCGGTGTTCGCGGGCATCGGACTGCCGACGCTCGCGACGGAGCTGGCGCGTCTGACGGTCGCGCCGGACATCGAGGTCGTGTACGAGTCCGGCGTCTGCGGGGCGCACCCCTCCCACCTGCCGGAGACCATCGCGGACGCGGTCCTGATCACGGGTGCGGAGGCGGTGCTGCCGATGCCCGCGCTGTTCGGCTCCGTCCTCCAGGGCGGGCGGATCGACGTCGGTTTTCTCGGGGCCGCCCAGATCGACCGGTGGGGCGGTCTCAACACCTCGGTGATCGGCCGGTGGGACCGGCCGTCGGTGCGGTTGCCGGGGTCGGGCGGCGCGGTGGAGGTGATGGCCAACGCACGTGAGGTGTTCGTGGTGATGCGCCGCCACACGCCGCGTTCGTTCGCCGAGGCGCTGGACTTCTGCACCACGCCGGGACCGGAACGGGCGCTGGCCGACGGCGTCCGGCCGCTCGGCGCCGGCGTCACCCGGGTCGTCACCGAACTGGGCGTCCTGGCGCGGGACGGGGTCGGCGACGAGCTGCGGCTGGTCGCCGTGCACCCCGGCGTCACCGTCGAGCAGGTCCGGGCCGCGACCGGCTGGGACCTGCGGACGGCCGGTACGGTCGCGACGGTGGAGCCGCCCGGGGAGGCGGAGCTGCGGCTCCTGCGCGAGGAGGTCGACCCGCGGCGCGTCTACCTCCGCTGAGCCCGTCCCTCCCGTCGTCTCCGCGCCGGTCTCCGTACCGTCGACGTCCTGTCCGCCTCTCACCATCCATGTTCGTCTTCTTCGAAAGGGCGCTCACTGCCATGCGCATCAGGATCATCGGAGCCGGGGCCATGGGCCGCGGCATCGCCCAGTGGGCGGCGAGTGCCGGGCACACCGTGGAGCTGGCGGACGTGCGGGCCGAAGCGGTGAGCGACGCCGTGGACTTCGTCGCCGCCATGCTGGACCGGGCGGTCGCCAAGGGCCGGTCGACCGCCGCCGAGCGGGACGCGGCGGTGGCCCGCGTGGTGCCGCTGGCCGATCCGTGGGCGGCGGGGCCGGAGGTGGAGCTGGTCGTCGAGGCGGTGCGGGAGGACCTGGGCACCAAGGCCGAGGTGTTCGGGAGGCTGGAGCGGGCGCTGCCCGCCTCCGCCGTGTTCGCGACGAACACCTCGTCCCTGTCGGTGACCCGGATCGCCGCGACGCTCCAGGACCCCTCGCGCCTGGCCGGGCTGCACTTCTTCAATCCGGTGCCGCTGATGCGGATCGTGGAGGTGGTGCCGGGCGCGGCGACCCGGCCGGAGATCCCGGGCGTGCTCACCGCGCTGGTGGAGAGCTGCGGGCACCGGGCGGTGACGGTCGCCGACACCCCCGGTTTCCTGGTCAACCACGCCGGGCGGGGCCTGGTGACGGAGGCGCTCGCGCTGCTGGAGGAGTCGGTGGCCGGCGTGGCGGACATCGACCGCGTCGCCCGGGACGTACTGGGCCTGCGGATGGGCCCGTTCGAGCTGATGGACCTGACCGGGCTGGACGTGACGGCCGCGGTGATCGACGCGATCTGGGAGGGCTTCCGCTACGAGGACCGGCTCCGGCCCTCGTACCTCACCGCGAACCGGGTGGCGGCCGGGCTCCTCGGGCGCAAGACGGGCCGGGGCTGGTACGCGTACGGGGAGGGGGCCGAGGGGCCCGCGCCGGAGGCGGCGGTGACCGGGGACGGCGAACGGCCGGTGTTCCTGGCGGGCGGTACGGCGGCGACCGCTCCGTACGAGGAGGCCCTGCGCGACGCCCTGTCGGCGGCGGGCGTCCGGCTGGAGCGGGGCTCCGCTCCGTCGCCGGATGCCGTGGTGCTGGTTCCGGTCTGGGGGACGGCGGCGTCCGGGGCGGTCGGGCGGGACGGGCTGCCGCCCGAGCGCACCCTCGGGGTGGAGGTGCTGCCGGCCGCCGGGCGGCGGCGCGTTCTGGCGGTGACGGCGGCGACGGCTCCGCGGGCGGCCCGGGACGCGCGGGCGGTGCTGGCGCGGGCCGCCGCGGGCGAGGAGCCGTACGCCGTGTCGGTGGTGCGGGACACGGCGGGGACGGTCGCCCAGCGGCTGCTCTCCTCCATCGTCTCGGTCGGCGCGTCGATCGCGGAGCGTTCCCTGGCCGCGCCGGGCGACATCGACGCGGCGGTGACCACCGGGCTCGGCTATCCGGCCGGTCCGCTGGCGTGGGGCGAGCGGATCGGGGCGGCCCGGCTGCTGGACCTCCAGCGCGCCCTGCACGCCACGACGGGCGACCAGCGCTACCGCCCGACGCGGTGGGTCGCCGAGCGGGCCGCGCTGGGCCTGGCGCTGACGGAGCCGGGTGTCTCCCCGGGCGACTGCCTGGGCTGACGGCGGACGGCCGTTCCGTGGACCGCGGCGGACGGCCGTTCCGTGGACCGCGGCGGACGGCCGTTCGGTGGACCGCGGCGGACGGCCGTTCCGGCGGTCTCGGCGGATGACCGTTTCGTACAAGACGGCCGCCGCCGCGCGTTCCTACGGTGGTCCCATGACTCCACGACTCGACGCGATCAGCATCATCACGGCGGACCTGGCCGCCTCGCTCGCCTTCTACCGCCGACTCGGCCTCGACATCCCCGCCGGCGCGGAATCCGCTCCCCATGTCGAAGCGGCGCTGCCGGGCGGTGGTCGCCTGCTGTGGGACACCGAGGAGGTCATCGCCTCCTTCGACCCGGGGTGGCGGCGGCCGGCGGGCGGTGAGCGGCTGGGCCTGGCGTTCGCCTGCGACGGTCCGCAGGAGGTGGACGCGCTCTACGCGGAGCTGACCGCCGCCGGGTATCCGGGGCACCTGGAGCCCTGGGACGCGGTGTGGGGGCAGCGCTACGCGGTCGTACGGGACCCGGACGGCTGCGGGGTGTCGCTGTTCGCACCGGCCGCGGCGTCCTCGCCGGGCGCGAAGTAGGCACCGAGCGTCGTCCCGGCCAGGTCGCGCATCTCGCGGGCGAGGTGCGCCTGGTCGGCGCAGCCCGCGACGGCGGCGGCCTCGGCGTACGGCAGTCCGGAGCGGACGAGGGCGAGGGCCCGCTGGAGCCGCAGCACCCGGGCCAGGGTCTTGGGCCCGTAGCCGAAGGCCGCGAGGGAGCGGCGGTGCAGTTGGCGGGGGCCGAGTCCGACCTGCGCTGCGGTCTGCCCGACGGTCCTGCCGCGCCGCAGCCCGTCGGCGACGGCGGCGGTGAGCGGGTCCGGCGGCGCGGTCTCGGCGGCCCGGTCCAGGGCGAGGCGTTCCAGGGCGGCGGCGGGGTCGGCGGCCCGGTCGATCCGCTCGGTGAGCCTGCGGACGAGGCCGCCGGGCCACAGCGCGGCGAGCTCCACCCGGTCGTCGCGCAGTTCGTGGGCCGGTACGCCGAGGAGGGCGGGTGCGGTGCCGGGCGCGAAGCGGATGGCCGCGCTGGGGCCGCGGTCGGAGGGGGCGACCCGGAAGGCGCGGGTGTCGGGGCCGGCGACGACGATCCGGCCACCGGTCCAGATCAGGTCCATGCAGCCGTCGGGCAGCACGGTGCGGGCGGGCCGCGCCGACGGGGTCCAGGTCCAGACGACGGCCCCGTCGAACCGTGATGGACGCTCCTCGTACCCCTGGCGCACGTCTACGACGACAGGGCCCCGCGACGACACGGGCAGGTCAGGGGGAGAACGGCGACGAGCCGTCGCGCGGGCGGCCGGAGTGCTTCGCGTGGCGGGGGCCCTTGGGCTGCTCGGGCTCCTTCGCGGACCGGTCCGCGTCCTTGGTGTCCTTCGCGTCCTTCGCGTCCTTCGCGTCCCTGGGTTCCTTCTCCCAGGTCGCGTGGAGCCGGGACTTCACGTCGTCGGGCGGCAGGAAGCGGGACCAGCGCTCCGGGAACTCGGAGGGCATGTCGGCCGGGTCGTCGTCCTCGTCGTCGTCCGTTCCGGCCGAGCGGGTCCGGGCGACGAACTCGGCGGCCTGCGCGGCCCGGACGCGCTCGGTGGCCTCGCGGGCGGCGGCGGTGGCGAGCGAGGGCCAGACGTGGTCGATGGCCGCGTTGACGGCGGCGCCGACCAGGACCGCGAAGGCGGAGATGCCGATCCAGAGGAGGACGGCGATGGGGGCCGCCAGGGAGCCGTAGATCGTGGGGCCTTCGACCGTGCTGGTCAGGTAGATCCGGAGCAGGAAACTGCCGAGCACCCACATCGCCAGCGCCACGAGCGCTCCGGGCACGTCCTCGATCCACGGGGAGCGCACCGGGACGGAGACGTGGTACAGCGTGGTGAGGAAGGCGATGGTCAGGACTATGACCACCGGCCAGTACAGGACGGCTATGACCTCGGTGCCCCAGGGCACGAACTCGACGACCCGGTCGGGTCCGACGACGAGCAGCGGCAGCACCACCGCGCCGAGCAGCAGGGCGATCACGTAGAGCAGGAAGGCGAGCAGCCGTGTCTTGACGATGCCGCGGTGGCCGTCGAGCCCGTACATGACGGTGATGGTGTCGATGAAGACGTTCACCGCGCGGGATCCGGACCACAGGGCGATCGCGAACCCGATCGAGATGACGTCGGGGCGGGCGCCGGCCGTCACGTCGTCCAGCAGCGGTTTGGCGAAGTCGTTGACCCCGCGCTGGGAGAGCACCGTCTGGGAGGCGCTGAGGATGTTGCGTTCGATGGAGGCGACGGTGGTGGTGGCCGTCCACTCGTCGACGTAGCCGAGCAGGCCGATCAGTCCGAGCAGCAGCGGCGGCAGGGAGAGCAGGGTGAAGAACGCCGCCTCGGCCGCGAGTCCGAGGATGCGGTACTCGACGCACGAGTTGACGGTGTCCTTGAGCAACTGCCACGCCATCTGCCGCTTGGAGACGTTGCGGTAGAGGACTCGGGCCCGGTGGAGCCGGCCCGATGGCCGCTCGGGTGTTTCCTTTGCTGCCTGCACCTCCTTACCGTATCGGCATGGCAGCCACCACCCACACAGTGACCAATCAGGTTCCGCCGCTGGTCGGCTACGACGTCTTCACCGCCGACCGGGCCCTGTCCGAGGCCGTCGAGCGGCACGTCGGGCCGGACGTCCTGCCCGCGGCCCTGGAGGAGCTCGGCGAGCTCGGCCGGTCCGCGGGCTCCGCGCAGGCCCAGGAGTGGGGGGCGCAGGCGAACGCGCATCCGCCGGTACTGCGCACCCATGACCGCTACGGGCACCGCATCGACGAAGTGGAGTTCCATCCGTCCTGGCACCGGCTGCTCGGCCACGCCGTCTCGGCCGGTCTGACCGACGCCTGGGGCCGCCCCTCGGGCCATGTGCGGCGCGCGGCCGGTTTCCTGGTCTGGACGCAGGCCGAGGCGGGGCACGGGTGCCCGCTGTCGATGACGCACGCCGCCGTGCCCGCGCTGCGGACCGACCCGGCGCTGGCCGCCGAGTGGGAGCCGCTGCTGACCTCGCACGTGTACGAGGAGGGGCTGCGGCCGGCGGGACGGAAGGCCGGGGTGCTCTTCGGGATGGGCATGACGGAGAAGCAGGGCGGCACCGACGTGCGGTCCAACACGACGCGCGCCGAGGCCGTCCCGGGCGACGGCGAGGGGGCGTACCTGCTCACCGGGCACAAGTGGTTCTGCTCGGCGCCGATGTCCGACGGCTTCCTGGTGCTGGCGCAGGCGCCGGGCGGGCTGAGCTGCTTCCTGGTGCCGCGGGTGCTGCCGGACGGCACGCGCAACGTGTTCGCGATCCAGCGGCTCAAGGACAAGCTGGGCAACCGGTCCAACGCGTCCGGCGAGATCGAGTTCGACGGGACGTGGGCCCGCCGGGTCGGCGAGGAGGGGCGCGGGGTGCGCACCATCATCGAGATGGTGGCGGCCACCCGGCTCGACTGCGTGGTGGGTTCGGCGGCGCTGATGCGGCAGGCGGTGGCACAGGCGGTCCACCACAGCGCCCACCGCAGCGTGTTCGGCGGGCCGCTGATCGACAAGCCGCTGATGCGCAACGTGCTGGCCGACCTGGCGCTGGAGTCGGAGGCGGCGACGGTCCTGGCGCTGCGGCTGGCCGCCGCGTACGACGCGGACACCGAGGAGGAGCGGGCCTTCCTGCGGCTCGCCGTGCCCGCCGCGAAGTACTGGGTGACCAAGCGGTGCACCCCGGTGGTCGGGGAGGCGCTGGAGTGCCTGGGCGGCAACGGGTACGTGGAGGAGTCGGGCATGCCGCGGCTGCTGCGCGAGGCGCCGCTCAACTCCATCTGGGAGGGCTCGGGCAACGTGCAGGCGCTGGACGTGCTCCGCGCCCTGCAACGGGAGCCGCGGGCGCTGGACGCGTTCCTGCGGGAGGTCGGCAGGGCGCGCGGGGCCGATCACCGGCTGGACGCGGCGATCAAGGATCTGCTGACCGAGCTGGCCGATCTGGCGGGCGTGGAGGGGCGGGCCCGACGGCTGGCGGAGCGGGTCGCGCTGGTGCTCCAGGGGTCGCTGCTGGTGCGCTGGGCGCCGCCGGAGGTGGCCGACGCGTTCTGCGCCTCGCGGCTGGGCGGCGATGGGGGCGCGGCGTTCGGGACGCTGCCGCACACGCTGGATCTGGCCTCGGTGGTGGAACGGGCGCGGCCGGCGGTCTTCTAGGGGACCGGCGGCCTCCCGGGAGGACCGGCGGACTCCGGGAGAAGAGGCGGTCTCCGGGGCGGGAGGCGATGGAGGGTGGTGCTGCGCCGACACGGCACCACCCTCCCCGCTGGTGCTGCACCGTCCGCCGGACACGGGCCCGGCGTACGGTGTCCTGCCACTCTCGTACGGTCCGGTGGAGCCCCGCCAGAGTTGCAGGGGGTTGCAACGGTGGGGAAACCGCACGTCGGGCGGACGGGGCGGCGGCAGAATGATGTGATGGACCCGGGGACCGGCGGCCAGGAGTGGTGGGCCGCAGGACCCGGAAGCGTTCGGGGGGGAACGGGGGGGACCATGACCGAGTCGCGTGCTGCCGGGATGGTGCGGGTGGTCGGCCGGGAGGCGGACCGGGCGACCCGGCTGCTCCACCGGGCGCGGGAGGCCCGGCTGTCCGGCGAACGGGCCTCCGTCGTGCCGCGGGCGGAGATCGACGCCTCCTGGAACCGGGCGGCGCGCAGCGGCGTCGATCCCGAGCAGTCGCCGGAGAGCGAGCTGCTGGGCGCGGACGAGATCGAACACCGGCGGCGCGGCACGGTGCTCGGCGAGGTGATGCCGCTGCTGCGGGCCGGGCTGGCGTCCATCGCCGACGCCTCGCAGCAGATCATGGTCGTCACGGACGGGGAGGGCCGGGTGCTGTGGCGGCAGGGCGACGCCGGGGTGCTGCGGCGGGCGCACGGCATCTGCCTGGAGGAGGGGGCCGCCTGGAGCGAGACGGCGACCGGCACGAACGCGATCGGCACGGCGCTGGCCACCCGCGCCCCCGTCCAGGTTCACTCGGCCGAGCACTTCGTCCGGGCGCTGCACGACTGGACGTGCGCGGCGGCTCCGGTCCGCGATCCGCGGGACGGGCGTCTGGTGGGCATCGTGGACGTCAGCGGTCCGGCGTCGACCTTCCACCCGGCGACCCTGGCCCTGGTGGACTCCGTCGCCCGGCTGGCCGAGGCCGAGATCCGCACCCGCCATCTGGCGGCGATCGAGCGGCTGCGTTCGGTGGCCGCGCCGATCCTGTGCCGGCTGGAGGGCCGGGCGCTGGCGGTGGACGCGCACGGCCGGCTGGCCGCGGTGACCGGGATGCCGCCGGTGGACCGGCTGCCGCTGCCGAAGTCGCTGCGGCCCGGCCCGGTGTGGCTGCCCTCGCTCGGCATGTGCCGGGTGGAGCCGCTGCCCGGGGGCTGGCTGGTGCGGGTGGCGGACGGCGGGGGCGAGGGACCGCCGCGCCGGGTGGAGCTCGACCTGAGCCGGCCGCGGGCGCTCGCCGTACGTCTGACCGGGCCGCTGGGCGCCTGTACGCAGCCCCTCTCGCCGCGCCACGCGGAGCTGCTGTACGCGCTGGCGGTGCACCGCGAGGGGCGTACGGCGTCCGAGCTGGCGCGGGACCTGTTCGGGGACGCGACCCGCACGGTGACGGTGCGGGCCGAGGTCTCCCGGCTGCGGCGGCATCTGGCGGAGGTGCTCGCCCACCGCCCGTACCGCTTCGGCGACGGGGTGGAGGTGGAGGTGGTCCATCCGGAGCACCCGGCCGACCTGCTGCCCTGGTCCACGGCCCCGGTGGTCACGGCGTCGCGGGCGGCGGCGGAGCCCTGACCGCGGCTGTGGGGGCGGCGTGGGCGGGGCGGGGCCGGGCGGGGCGGGGCCGCTGTGCGGGCGGCGGGCGCGGCATGGTTTTCTGGCCGCCATGAGCAACCCCGTGCCGTCCGCCCCGTCCGTCTCCGAGGTGACCGTGTGGTCGCTGGAGCAGACCTCGCCCGCCGACCTGCGGCCGGCCGCCGTCCCGGAGGGCGATCTGCGGATCGTCCGGTCCGAGATTCCGCTGCCGGAGTTCAGCCGGTTCCTGTACACGGCGGTCGGCGGCGACATCCGGTGGACCGACCGGCTGGGGATGACGCATGCCCAGTGGCGGGAGTCCCTGGAGCGGCCCGGCGTGGAGACCTGGGTGGCGTACGAGAAGGGGACGCCGGCCGGGTACGTCGAGCTGGACCCGCAGGACGACGGCGTCGTGGAGATCCTGTACTTCGGGCTGATCCCGGCCTTCCGGGGCCGGGGCGTCGGCGGCCACCTCCTGTCGTACGGAGCGGCGCGCGCCTGGGACCTGGCGGACCGCTGGCCCGGACGGACGGCGACGCGGCGGGTGTGGCTGCACACCTGCTCCGACGACGGGCCGCACGCGATGGACAACTACCTGCGGCGGGGCTTCCGGCTCTTCGACACGAGGACCGAGACGGCCCCGGACGTGGCGACGCCGGGGCCGTGGCCCGGGGCGTACTCCTCCTGATCGCCTCACCGTTCCGTCGGCGGAGCCTGCTGTCCACGGGCGTTCGGTCGGCGTAGGGTCGGTTTGGACCGGAATGCCGGGGTGGTGGTGGGTGACGGCCACCACAATGTCTCGCATGATGGGACCATGTCGTCCACATAATGGATCGTGGTGGACTGCCCGGAGATGCGCGTGACACGCTTCCGTCATGTTCGGACCTGGAATTGCCTTGGTGAGTCGACGCCACGTCGACCTCGGCCGCATGTCCAGCGCCATCTGTCCGGCGGGCTGAGAGTCCCAGCGCCGCCGCACCCGCACGTACCTCTGCACCGTCCGCGCACCGCCGCGCCTCAGCGCGAGTGTGCCGTTCAGAGCCGCCCTCCCGCAGTCCCGAAGGACGTATCGTCATGGCCGCCACCCCGGAACAGCCTGCGACCACCACGCCCCGCCGCAAGGCCGGACGCCATCGTGGCGAGGGGCAGTGGGCCGCGGGCCACCACACCCCGCTCAACGGGAACGAGCAGTTCAAGAAGGACGACGACGGTCTCAACGTACGGACACGTATTGAGACGATCTACTCCCAGCGCGGTTTCGACTCCATCGACCCGAACGACCTGCGCGGACGCATGCGCTGGTGGGGCCTGTACACCCAGCGCAAGCCCGGCATCGACGGCGGCAAGACCGCCGTGCTGGAGCCGGAGGAGCTGGACGACCGCTACTTCATGCTGCGCGTCCGCATCGACGGCGGCCGGCTGACCACCCAGCAGCTGCGGGTGATCGGCGAGGTCTCCCAGGAGTTCGCGCGCGGCACCGCCGACCTCACCGACCGGCAGAACGTGCAGTACCACTGGATCCGGATCGAGGACGTGCCGGAGATCTGGCGCCGCCTGGAGGAGGTGGGCCTGTCCACCACCGAGGCGTGCGGCGACACGCCCCGCGTGATCCTCGGCTCGCCCGTCGCGGGCATCGCGGAGAACGAGATCATCGACGGCACGCCCGCCATCGAGGAGATCCAGCGCCGGTTCATCGGCAACCCCGACTTCTCCAACCTGCCCCGCAAGTTCAAGTCCGCCGTCTCCGGCTCGCCGCAGCTGGACGTGGCGCACGAGATCAACGACATCGCGTTCGTCGGCGTGGACCACCCGGAGCACGGCCCGGGCTTCGACCTCTGGGTCGGCGGCGGGCTCTCCACCAACCCCAAGCTCGGGGTGCGGCTGGGCGCCTGGGTGCCGCTGGACGACGTGGCCGACGTGTACGGCGGCGTCATCGGCATCTTCCGCGACTACGGCTACCGCCGGCTGCGCACCCGCGCCCGGCTGAAGTTCCTCGTCGCGGACTGGGGCGCGGAGAAGTTCCGCCAGGTGCTGGAGGACGACTACCTGGGCCGCAAGCTGACCGACGGCCCCGCGCCGGAGCAGCCGGCGCAGACCTGGCGCGACCACCTCGGCGTGCACCGGCAGAAGGACGGCCGTTTCTACGTCGGTTTCGCCGCCCGCGTCGGCCGGGTCGACGGCGCCACCCTCACCAAGATCGCCGACCTGGCCGACGCGCACGGCTCGGGCCGGGTGCGGACCACCGCCGAGCAGAAGATGATCGTGCTCGACGTCGCCGAGGAGCAGGTGGAGTCCCTGGTCTCCGGCCTGGAGGCGCTCGACCTGCGGGTCACCCCGTCCCCGTTCCGGCGCGGCACGATGGCCTGCACCGGCATCGAGTTCTGCAAGCTGGCGATCGTCGAGACGAAGGCGCGCGGCGCCTCGCTCATCGACGAACTGGAGCGCCGCATCCCGGACTTCGACCACCCGATCACCATCAACATCAACGGCTGCCCGAACGCCTGCGCCCGCATCCAGGTCGCCGACATCGGCCTCAAGGGCCAGCTGATGCTGGACGAGAACGGCGAGCAGGTCGAGGGCTACCAGGTACACCTGGGCGGGGCGCTCGGCCTGGAGGCCGGGTTCGGCCGCAAGGTGCGCGGGCTGAAGGTCACCTCGGCCGAACTGCCGGACTACGTCGAGCGGGTGCTCGGCCGGTTCCAGGAGGAGCGCGAGGACGGCGAGCGCTTCGCCGCCTGGGCCGCGCGCGCCGGTTCGGAGTCGCTGTCATGAGCGAGCGCGCCGCCCCGTTCCACTGCCCGTACTGCGGCGACGAGGACCTGCGGCCCAACGAGACCGGCCACGGCGCGTGGGAATGCGCCTCCTGCAACCGCGCGTTCCAGCTCAAGTTCCTGGGCCTGCTGGCCCGGGGCGTGCGGCGCGACGACGGCGAAGGAGACCGGACATGACGGACACTCTGCGGGCAGGGGACCTCACCGACCAGGAGCTTTCGGAGCTGGCCGAGCGGATGGGCCGAGAGCTGGAGGACGCCTCGCCGGCCACCATCCTCACCTGGGCCGCCGACACGTTCGGCCCGCGCTTCTGCGTCACCTCCTCGATGGAGGACGCCGTCGTGGCGCACCTGGCGTCCCGGGTGATGCCCGGCGTCGACGTGGTCTTCCTCGACACCGGCTACCACTTCCCCGAGACCATCGGCACCCGGGACGCCGTGGACGCGGTGATGGACGTCAACGTCATCACCATCACGCCGCGGCGGACCGTCGCCGAGCAGGACGCCGAGCACGGCGAGAAGCTGCACGACCGCGACCCGGACCTGTGCTGCGCGCTGCGCAAGGTCAAGCCGTTGGAGGACGGCCTGGCCGGGTACGGCGCCTGGGCGACGGGGCTGCGCCGCGACGAGTCCCCGACCCGGGCGAACACCCCGGTCGTCGGCTGGGACGCCAAGCGCCGCAAGGTCAAGGTCTCGCCCATCGCGCGCTGGACCCAGGACGACGTGGACGCCTACGTCGCCGAGCACGGCGTGCTCACCAACCCTCTGCTGATGGACGGTTACGCCTCCGTCGGCTGCGCGCCCTGCACCCGCCGGGTGCTGGAGGGCGAGGACGCGCGGGCCGGCCGCTGGGCCGGGCGGGGCAAGACCGAATGCGGGCTGCACGGCTGATGACGACTGATCAGGAGACTTCGATGAGCGTGACGGAGACGGGAGCCACGATCTGGCTCACCGGTCTGCCGAGCGCGGGCAAGACCACCGTCGCGTACGAACTGGCGGGCCGGCTGCGGACCGAGGGCCACCGGGTGGAGGTGCTCGACGGCGACGAGATCCGGGAGTTCCTCTCGGCGGGCCTCGGCTTCTCCCGTGAGGACCGGCACACCAACGTGGCCCGGATCGGCTTCGTCGCCGAACTGCTGGCCGCCAACGGCGTAAAGGTGCTGGTCCCCGTCATCGCCCCGTTCGCCGACAGCCGCGAGGCGGTCCGCAAGCGGCACGCGGCCGAGTCCACCACCTACCTGGAGGTGCACGTGGCCACGCCTGTCGAGGTGTGCTCCGTACGGGATGTGAAGGGCCTGTACGCCAAGCAGGCGGCGGGCGAGATCAGCGGTCTCACCGGCGTCGACGATCCCTACGAGGCGCCCGAATCGCCCGACCTGCGGATCGAGTCGCACCGGCAGACCGTGCGGGAGTCAGCGGCGGCGCTCCACGCGCTGCTCACCGAGAGGGGCCTGGCGTGAGCACCGTCACCACCGTGCCGGAGGGCGCCGCCCACCCGTACGCGCTCAGCCACCTCGACTCCCTGGAGTCGGAGGCGGTCCACATCTTCCGCGAGGTGGCGGGCGAGTTCGAGCGGCCGGTGATCCTGTTCTCCGGCGGCAAGGACTCCATCGTGATGCTGCACCTGGCGCTCAAGGCGTTCGCGCCCGCGCCGGTGCCCTTCACGCTGCTGCACGTGGACACCGGCCACAACTTCCCCGAGGTGCTGGAGTACCGCGACCGCACGGTGAAGAAGCACGGGCTGCGGCTGCACGTCGCCTCCGTGCAGGAGTACATCGACGCCGGGAAGCTCCGCGAGCGGCCCGACGGCACCCGCAACCCGCTCCAGACCGTCCCGCTGACGGAGGCGATCCAGCGGCACCGCTTCGACGCGGTGTTCGGCGGCGGGCGGCGCGACGAGGAGAAGGCGCGCGCCAAGGAGCGGGTGTTCTCGCTGCGCGACGAGTTCTCGCAGTGGGACCCGCGCCGCCAGCGCCCCGAGCTGTGGCAGCTCTACAACGGCCGGCACGCGCCCGGCGAGCACGTCCGGGTCTTCCCGATCTCCAACTGGACCGAGCTGGACGTCTGGCAGTACATCGCGCGCGAGGGCATCGAGCTGCCGGAGATCTACTTCGCCCACGAGCGCGAGGTGTTCGACCGCGGCGGCATGTGGCTGACGGCCGGTCACTGGGGCGGCCCCAAGGACCACGAGCCCACCGAGACCCGTCTGGTGCGCTACCGCACGGTCGGCGACATGTCCTGCACCGGGGCCGTCGACTCCGACGCCACCACGCTGGACGCCGTGATCACCGAGATCGCCGCCTCCCGGCTCACCGAGCGGGGCGCGACCCGCGCCGACGACAAGATGTCCGAGGCAGCGATGGAAGACCGCAAGCGCGAGGGGTACTTCTAGCCATGACCACGACCACCGAGCAGTTGTCGGCCACCACCCTGCTGCGGTTCGCCACGGCCGGGTCGGTCGACGACGGCAAGTCGACCCTCGTGGGACGGCTGCTGCACGACTCCAAGTCGGTCCTCACCGACCAGCTGGAGGCCGTCGAGCAGGTGTCGCTGAGCCGCGGCCAGGACGCGCCGGACCTGGCGCTGCTGACCGACGGGCTGCGGGCCGAGCGCGAGCAGGGCATCACCATCGACGTCGCGTACCGCTACTTCGCCACCCCCCGCCGCCGGTTCATCCTCGCCGACACCCCGGGCCACGTGCAGTACACGCGCAACATGGTCACCGGCGCGTCCACCGCGGAACTGGCCGTGGTGCTGGTCGACGCCCGCAACGGCGTCGTCGAGCAGACCCGCCGGCACGCGGCGGTCGCCGCGCTGCTGCGCGTCCCGCACGTGGTGCTCGCGGTGAACAAGATGGACCTCGTCGACTACGCCGAGCCCGTCTTCGCGGCCATAGCCGAGGAGTTCACCGCCTACGCCGCCTCGCTCGGGGTCCCGGAGATCACCGCGATCCCGATCTCCGCGCTGGCCGGCGACAACGTGGTGGAGCCGTCCGCGCACATGGACTGGTACGGCGGGCCGACCGTGCTGGAGCACCTGGAGACGGTGCCCGTCAGCCACGACCTCACCGCGTGCCACGCGCGCTTCCCGGTGCAGTACGTGATCCGGCCGCAGACCGCCGAACACCCCGACTACCGGGGGTACGCCGGTCAGATCGCCGCCGGGGTGTTCCGGGTCGGCGAGGCCGTCTCCGTACTGCCCTCCGGACGCACCACGACGATCACCGGCATCGACGCGCTCGGCGCGAGCGTGGACACCGCCTGGGCCCCGCAGTCGGTGACCCTGCGGCTCGCCGACGACATCGACATCTCGCGCGGCGACCTCATCGCCCCGACCGACGACTCCCCCGCCGTCACGCGGGACGTCGAGGCGACCGTCTGCCACGTGGCGGACCAGCCGCTCTCGGTCGGGCAGCGGGTGCTACTCAAGCACACCACCCGCACCGTCAAGGCGATCGTGAAGGACATCCCGTCCCGGCTCACGCTCGACGACCTCTCCCAGCACCCGGCCCCCGGGCAGCTGGTGGCCAACGACATCGGGCGGGTCGTCGTGCGGACGGCCGAACCGCTCGCGCTGGACGCGTACGCCGACTCCCGGCGCACCGGATCGTTTCTGCTGATCGATCCGGCGGACGGGACGACGCTCTCGGCGGGCATGGCGGGGGCGTCCTTCGCCGAGGCCGCCGCGGTGGCCGAGGCCGCGGCCGACACCGCCGACGACGCCGCATGGGACTTCTGATGGGTACCGACTTCTTCTCCACGTTCGCGAAGGAGGGCGGCCGGGTGGGCAGCGGCGCCCTCGGCAGCGGCCAGGGCGGGGTCGGGCGATGTGCGTGATGACGTACGCGCACCGCTCGCGCGCCCACCTGCACCACCCGCACCGCCCGCACCGCCGAAGACCTGCCGATCTCCCGGACACGCCCCCTGACTGACTGCGGGACGTGAGCACCGGGCCGACGAGAGGAAAGCCTCCCGTGCCTGCCCCCCGTACCACCGTCCGCCGCTCCCTCGCGGCCGTCGCCGCGCTGCCCCTCCTCGCTCTCGCGGCCACCGCCTGCGGCTACGGCTCCGAGGCCAAGGACGAGGGCGCCGAGAAGTCGAACACCTCCGCCGGAGGCGAGAAGCTCTCCGCGGACACCGTGAAGATCGGCTACTTCCCGAACCTCACGCACGCCACCGCCCTGGTCGGCATCCAGGAAGGCACCATCCAGAAGGAGCTGGGCGGCACCGAGGTCGAGTCGACGACCTTCAACGCCGGCCCCTCCGAGATCGAGGCGCTCAACGCCGGTTCGATCGACATCGGCTTCATCGGCCCCTCGCCCTCGATCAACGGCTACACCAAGTCCCAGGGCAAGGGCCTGCGGATCATCGGCGGTTCCGCCTCCGGCGGTGTGAAGCTCGTCGTGAACCCGAAGAAGATCAAGACCCTGGACGACCTCAAGGGCAAGCGGATAGCCACCCCGCAGCTCGGCAACACCCAGGACGTGGCGTTCCTCAACTGGATCTCCGAGAAGGGCTGGAAGGTCGACGCCCAGAGCGGCAAGGGCGACGTCTCGGTGGTCCGCTCGGACAACAAGGTGACGCCGGACGCCTACAGGTCCGGTTCGCTGGACGGCGCGTGGGTCCCGGAGCCGACCGCCTCCAAGCTGGTCTCCGAGGGCGCGAAGGTGCTGCTGGACGAGACGGACCTGTGGCCGGAGAAGAAGTTCGTGATCACGAACATCATCGTGTCGCAGAAGTTCCTCGACGCCCACCCGGACGTGGTCGAGGCGGTCCTCAAGGGCTCGGTGAACACCAACAAGTGGATCAACGAGAACCCGGAGAAGGCCAAGACCTCCGCCAACAAGGCCCTGGAGAGCCTGAGCGGCAAGCCGCTGCCCGACGAGGTCCTGGACCCGGCGTGGGAGTCCATCCAGATCACCGACGACCCGCTGGCCGGAACGCTCGACGCGCAGGCCGACCACGCGGTGAAGGCGGGGCTGCTGGAGGAGCCGAACCTCCAGGGCATCTACGACCTGCGTCCGCTGAACAAGATCCTCAAGGCCGCGGGTGAGCCCGAGGTCGACGACGCCGGTCTCGGCGTCAAGTAGCCCGCCCATCCGCACCAGGATTCCCAGGAGGTGACGACCATGGCGACCACCACCCTCACCAAGGC
Organism: Streptomyces sp. ADI96-02; assembly: GCF_003846185.1. GTDB lineage: Bacteria > Actinomycetota > Actinomycetes > Streptomycetales > Streptomycetaceae > Streptomyces. The sequence continues at coordinate 5,747,353 of NZ_ML123034.1, read as the reverse complement.
CGAGGACCGTACGACGGTCGAGCACGCCGCCCGTCTCGCGCACGTCTCCAAGTCCTTCGCCGGACCCACGGGGCAGCAGCTCGTCCTGGACGACATCACCCTCGATGTCGCTCCGGGTGAGTTCGTCACCCTCCTGGGGGCGTCCGGGTGCGGAAAGTCGACGCTGCTCAACTTGGTGGCCGGACTCGACCGCCCGTCCGCGGGATCCATCGAGACCCCCGGCGGGCGGCCGGCCCTGATGTTCCAGGAGCACGCCCTCTTCCCGTGGCTCACCGCGGGCAAGAACATCGAACTGGCCCTGCGGCTGCGCGGGGTCGCCAAGTCCGACCGCCGCACCGAGGCGGAGCGGCTGCTGGAACTGGTCCGCCTCGGCGGGGCGTACGGCAAGCGGGTGCACGAACTCTCGGGCGGTATGCGGCAGCGGGTGGCGATGGCCCGCGCCCTCGCCCAGGACAGCCAACTGCTGCTGATGGACGAGCCGTTCGCGGCCCTGGACGCCATCACCCGCGATGTGCTGCACGACGAGCTGACCCGGATCTGGCGGGAGACGAACGCCTCGGTCCTCTTCGTCACGCACAACGTCCGCGAGGCCGTACGGCTCGCGCAGCGCGTCGTGCTGCTGTCGTCCCGGCCCGGCAGGATCGCCCGGGAGTGGACGGTCGACATCGAGCAGCCGCGCCGCATCGAGGACAAGGCGGTGGCGGAGCTGTCCGTCGAGATCACCGAACAACTGCGTGGGGAGATCCGCCGACATGGCCAGCACTGACATCACGTCCGACCGGAAACGGCCGGACGCGCCGGGCGGACCGGGCGGCGCGAAGCCGGACGACCTGGCCGGTCTGGAGGCCGGGCTCGACGCCCTGGACGCGGTGCAGGTGCGCCGTACGCCGCTGCGCGAGGTGCTGGTCTCCAAGGTGCTGCCGCCCCTGGTCGCGGTCGTCCTGGTGCTGGTGGCCTGGGAGCTGCTGGTGCGGGCCGAGGTCACCGAGGTCTACAAGCTGCCGCCGCCGTCCGCGGTGTGGGACAGCGCCGCGGACATGTGGCTGGCGGGCACGCTGCTGGAGGTCGTGTGGACCAGCGTCTCGCGCGGCCTGCTCGGCTTCCTGCTCGCCGTCGCCATCGGCACGCCGCTGGGGCTGCTGGTCGCCCGGGTGCGGCTGGTGCGCGCGGGGATCGGCCCGATCCTGTCGGGGCTCCAGTCGCTGCCGTCGGTGGCGTGGGTCGCCCCGGCGGTGATCTGGCTCGGGCTGAACGACAAGATGATGTTCGCGGTGATCCTGCTGGGCGCGGTGCCCTCGATCGCCAACGGGCTCGTCTCCGGCGTCGACCAGGTGCCGCCGCTGTTCCTGCGGGCGGGGCGGACGCTGGGCGCCACCGGGCTGCGCGGGACGTGGCACATCGTGCTGCCGGCCGCGCTGCCCGGCTACCTGGCCGGACTCAAGCAGGGCTGGGCCTTCTCCTGGCGCTCGCTGATGGCCGCCGAGATCATCGCGTCGTCGCCCGAACTGGGACTGGGTCTGGGACAGTTGCTGGAGAACGGGCGGAGCAACTTCGACATGCCCGGGATCTTCCTCTCGATCCTGCTCATCCTGTTCGTCGGCATCGCGATCGACCTGCTGATCTTCAGCCCGCTGGAGCGGTGGGTGCTGCGCAGCCGCGGCCTCCTCGTCAAGAACTGAAGGCTCCTGATGTCCCGTCCCGTCCTCCTCGTCATCGCCCACGGCAGCCGCGATCCGCGGCACGCCGCGACCGTGCACGCCCTCACCGAGCGGGTCCGGGCCGAGCGGCCCGGCCTGCGGGTGGAGACGGGCTTCCTGGACTTCAACGCCCCTTCCGTGCCCCGGGTGCTGGAGCGCCTGGCGGCGGAGGGGGCGGGCGAGGTCGTGGCCCTGCCGCTGCTGCTCACCCGGGCCTTCCACGCCAAGACCGACATCCCCTCGGTCCTGCGCGAGGCCGGCGCCCGGCTGCCGGGGCTGCGTATCCGCCGGGCCGAGGTGCTCGGCCCGTCCCCGCTGCTGAACGCCACGTTGGAGCGGCGGCTGCGGGAGGCCGGGGCCGTCCCCGGCGACCGTCCCCGTACCGGGCTCGTCCTGGCCTCGGCGGGGTCCTCGGACCCGGAGGCGATCGCAGTGATCGCTGAAATCGCGCGGGAGCTGCGGCACACCGGTTGGTGCGCCGTGCGGCCTGCGTTCGCCTCCGCATCCCTTCCCCGTACCGAGGACGCGGTACGGGCCCTGCGCGCCGAGGGCGTGCGCCGGGTGGCGGTGGCTCCGTACGTCATCGCGCCCGGCCGGCTCCCCGACCGCATCGCCGCGGGCGCCGAGGCGGCCGGGGCCGACGTGCTGGCCGACGTGCTGGGTCCGGCGCCGGAACTGGCCCGGCTGCTGCTGGACCGCTACGACGGGGCGCGGTCGGCCGCCCGTGTTCCGCTGTCCGCCTGAGCGCGGGCACCTCGTCGAACCGGACCGGGCCGGATCGCATCGATGTGGCCGGTACTCGACGGCCGATGAGGCGCCGTTGACGGGCAGGGGGCGGCGTGTCAGCGTCTCCTCGCGCGGAAGGACCGTGCGCGGTCCCGTCGGCACGGCGGGCGACCGGGAGGGGACGATCATGACAAGACGCGGTTCCGTGAGAGCCACGGCGACGGCGCTGGTGCTGGCCGGAGCGCTCCTCGGCGTGGGAGCGGGGGCTCCGGCGCAGGCGGCCGGCGGTGCGCCCGCCGCACCGGCCGCGGCCCCGCTCCGGCTCCAGGCGGACCCGACGCCCGAGGAGCAGGAGCGGCTGAGGGAGATCGCCGGGGCGATCTGGACCCCCGAGCTGGCGGCCGGCTGGAACATGAACGCCGACGTGGCGGGGGTGCTCTCCGAGGCGACCGACCGCATCCTTCGGTGCTCCGAGGCGTTCGCCCTCGTGCCGCGCCCGGCGGGCTTCATCCCCGGCCTCGGCTATCTCGTCCAGTACTGGAAGAACCTGCGGGACTACTTCCTGGTGGTGAAGGACAACCGGAGCTACCGCGCCTGCGTGGTGTCGACGGCGGCCTACTACCGCTCCATCATCGAGATGGCCTCGGCCGGCATCTGAGCCCGGCGGCGTCCGTACGGCGGGCGGCGCGGGCCGCGGGCCATGCGGACGCCGTTCAGATCTCGGCGGACGCGTCGTCGCTGAACGGGGTCGCCTGGTGGAAGTAGAGCCGCCAGCCCGGTTCGGTCAGCCGCCACAGCGAGCTCCGGTGCGAGCGGAGTCCTTTGGCCTCGGTGTCGAAGGTGAGGTGCACCAGGTCGGAGCAGAGCTGGACGCCCCGCATCCGCGAGGCGGTGAGCGGGCCGGGGCGCGGCGCGTCGTGCGAGATCAGTGACGCGATGACGGTGTCCCGGTCCCAGAGCCGCCCGCTGGTGCCGATCTCCCGGAACTCGGGGTGCAGCAGCCCGGCGAGGAGATCGGCGGAGGCCCGTACGACGGGGTCCAGGAGGCGCAGTTCGCCCTCGATGGCCGCGGCGACGGCGGGTGTCGGCTCAGACACGGGTCATCCTCACGAGTTCGGCCACGGTGTTCCAGTTCCGGGTGGTGGCGGTGAGGCCGCCGGTGGTACGGGGCCGGGCCAGCGCCTCGGCCAGCTTGGAGCGGCCGAGCCCGTCGGGTGCGTACAGGTAGAGGCAGCGGTCGCCGAGCCGGAACTCCTCGGGCAGGAAGGCCGGCGCGTCGAGTTCCGCGAAGCGGCCGGTCTCGGGGGCCCGGTCGAAGTAGGTGACGTGGAGTTGCCTGCCCTCCAGTTCGGCGGCGGGGAAGGGGCAGGCGTCGGCGACCTCGGCCAGGTAGGCGGCGTCGCGCACCAGGCAGTCGACGAAGAAGCCGAACCGTCTCTCGATCGCCGCCGCCAGGGCGGAGGCCAGTGCGTCCTCGTCCTCGATGCCGCTGCGGAACACGGCGTTGCCGCTCTGCAGGTAGGTCGCGATGCCGGTGTGCCCCAGCTCCGCGAGCACGGTGCGCAGTTCCGGCATCGGAACCCTCTTGCGTCCGCTCACGTTGATGCCGCGCAGGAGCGCCGCGTACGTCGTCGTCATGGATCCACACCATAGGACGATCTTTCCGGGCCGCGCAGCCGCCGCGCCCCGTGGGGGAGGGCGCGGCGGCTGCGGTACACGGGGGGAGGGGGGCGCCGGGCGGCGGCGGGGGTGTGCGCCGCCGCCCGGCGGCCGGCTGCTACTCGACGATCTTGAGCAGCTTGTTCGCCGTTCCTTCGGTCGCGTTGGAGATGGCGTCCGGGGTGGCTCCCTCGGTGAGCGCCGTGGCGACCTGCTCCGGGGTGGCGTCCGGGTTGCCTCCCAGGTAGATGGCGGCGGCGCCGACGACGTGCGGCGTCGCCATGGACGTGCCGGAGATGGTGCTGGTGCCGGTGTCGCTGTCGTTCCAGGCGGACGTGATGTCCGAGCCCGGGGCGTAGATGTCCACGACCGAGCCGTAGTTGGAGAAGTCCGACTGCTTGTCGTCGGCCGTGGAGGAGGCGACGGTGATCGCCTCGGGGACCCGGGAGGGCGAGCCCTCGCCGGCGTCGGCGGACTCGTTGCCCGCGGCCACGCCGAAGGTGACGCCTGCGGCGATGGCCTTCTTCACGGCCTCGTCGAGAGCCGGGTCGGCTCCGCCGCCGAGGCTCATGTTGGCGACGGACGGGCCCTTGGCGTTGGCGGCGACCCAGTCGATTCCGGCCACGACCTGCTCGGTGGTGCCCGAGCCGTTGTCGTCCAGGACGCGGACGGCGACGATCTTGGCCTTCTTGGCGACGCCGTGGGCGGCTCCGGCTATGGTGCCCGCCACGTGGGTGCCGTGGCCGTTGCCGTCGTTCGCGTCGTCGTCGTTGTCCACGGCGTCGAAGCCCGAGGTGGCCCGGCCCTCGAAGTCGCCGTGGGTGACGCGGACCCCGGTGTCGATGACGTACGCGGTGACGCCCTCGCCCGCGGCGTCGGGGTAGTTGTACGCCTTGTCGCCGGCGGTCTCGGCCTGGTCGATGCGGTCCAGGCCCCACGACGGCGGGTTGTCCTGGGTGGCGTTGATGCTGAACTTCTTGTTCTGCACCACCTTGGCGACGGCCGGGTCGGCGGCGAGGCGCTTGGCCTCGGTCTCCGAAAGGCCGCTGGCGGAGAAGCCGTTGATGCTGGAGGAGTAGTTCCGCTTGAGCTTGCCGCCGTACTCCTCGGCGAGCTTCGACTTGTCCGCCTTTTCGCCGAGCATCACGATGTAGCTGCCGGAGACCGCGGTCGCGGCGTCCGCGCCGTAGACCGTGCCCATGGGGGCCGGTGCCGCGCCGGCGAACGAGGTGCCGAGCAGGGTGACTCCGGCTGCGGCTGCCACGGCGGTGATCGCGGCGGTCAGCTTGGTCCGGCGGGTGCGCTGGTGCTTGGCCATGAAGAGGGTACTCCTCGTCACTCAATGTGGGGGGATTTGGCCCCCGGCCGGAAGATCTCCGGGGGCTGGCTCGAAACCCTGACCGATTGACGAGCACAGATCAAGACCTCCCCGCAGCGACCGCACGGCCGGTGACGCTGCGTCATAAGAAATCGGCCATGGCCGAACGTCGCCGCAAGAGTGCCTTCGGAGGCGGTGGCGAGCCGCCCGCCGCCAAGTCGGGACCAGCGCGCCGAGTGGATGCCATCGACACGTCGCGCCTGGTCAGAGAGGCGTCAGGGACATATCGCCGAGGTACGGCGGGCGACGGCACCCCGCTGCGGAACGCGCCCCGTACGCCGGCGGAGCGGGCGGGTCGACTCGTGAAGACACGTGAACGTGCGTGAAGGTGTGCGCGAGAGGGGTGAACTCCCGGGTCAGGTCTGTGGAATCGCGAGGAGATGCGTGCAGATGCTCGACCCGGATTCGCGCTACCGACGCCCCCACCGAGCGGCCCCGCCCCGCGAAACCGCTGCTCACAGCGGTGCGGGGCGGGTTTGCGGAACGTCCGGATAGCGGTTGGACAGGTCCGCTCAGCGCGGCAGTTCGGCCTCGATGAGATCCGCCGCCCGCCGGGTGCCGCCCTCCTTCACCGTCTGCTCGCGCACTCGTGCGCACCGCTCGGCCACCTCCTGATCGCCGACCAGGCCGAGCACGGCGGCTCGCAGCGTCGCCGCGTCGGCCTCCTCGAACGGGACGTGCCGGGCGACGCCGAGCGCCCTGAGCCGGTCGGCGTTGTTGAACTGGTCGACGCCGAGCGGGACCGCCACCATCGGCGTACCGGTGGCCAGGCCCTCCTGGCTGCCGCCCGCGCCCGCGTGGGTGACGAACGCGTCCGCCTGCCTGAGCACCGCCAGTTGCGGCACCCAGGGCAGCACCTCGATGTTGCCCGGCACCGCGCCGAGTTCGGCGGGGTCCACGTGCGCGCCGATCTGGAGCACCACGTGCCAGCCGGGCAGACCGCCGAAGGCCGCCACGCACTCCCGGTAGAACGCGGGCCGCTTGGTGTCGGCGGAGCCGAGGGAGACCAGGAGCACCTTCTCCGCCCCCGCCGGCCGCCGCCACTCCCCCTGCTCCGCGCGCTCGCCCTGGCAGGCGCCGACGAAGGTGTACACCTCGCGGTCGATCCGGTCGGCGTTCGGCTGGAGGGCCTCGGGGATCAGGGCGAGCGCGCGGCGCGGCCGGGCCACGTACGCGCCGACGGAGAGCCCGCCCAGGCCGTTCGCGGCGAGCCAGCCCTCGAAGCGGGCGAAGTAGGCACGACCGCGCTCGGTACGCATCAGCTCGGCGTCCGCCGCGTCGCCCACCTCCTCCTCGTACCCCTCCCACGGAACGAGGTTGGGCCACAGGGAGACGGCGGGGACGCCCCAGCGGTGGGCGAGGGCGCGGGCCGGGTAGGACGTGATGTCGTGCAGGACGAGGTCGGGCTCGTCTCCCGCGAAGGCGTCCGCGAGCCGCGGATGGGCTTGCAGGGCGTCGTCGAGGAACGGTTCGACGCAGTCGATCGGCTCGGGGCCCCAGGCGTCGGGGTCGGTGGGCAGGGTGGAGGTGTAGATCACGGGTTCGGCGCCGGTGGCGGCGACCTTCCCGGCGAACGCGGCGGGGATGGCGTAGCTGACGCGGTGCCCCCGGTCCACGAGCTCCCGGATGACGTCGAGGCTCGGGTTCACATGTCCGTGGGCGGCGATGGAGAACATGGCGATGTGGGCACGCGGGGTCGAGGTCATGGATGCACCGTAGACAAGACGATACGTCTCGTCCAATCATTTCCGCGGGCCGGATCAGCGCTGGTAGCGGGCCAGCACCCGGTTGCCGTCCTCGACGAGTCGACCGCGCAGTTCCTCGGCGTCGATCGCACCGCTGTAGTACTCCTGGAGGGCGGGTGTGGCCACCTTGTCCTTCCATTCCGGATAGCCGCGGACGCTCTGGGCGGGCGCGGGGCGCAGATGCCGGGCGAGCGCCGCACCGGTGGCCCAGCCGTGCTGGGCCGTGCGCAGCGAGGGGTCGGCGAGTGCCGCCGTCCCGGTGGGCAGCATCCAGTCGCCCCGGGCCAGGCGCACCATGTTCCGCGGGCGCAGCAGGAAGTCGATGAAGGCCACCGCCTCCTTCTTGTACGGGCTGTCCTCGGCGACGGAGAGCGTCTGCGGGCTGACCCCCTGCGCGAGCCCGCCGCTTCCGGCGGGCAGCGGCAGCACCGTCCAGTCGAACCCCTCCGGGGCCTGCTCGACGATCTGCTGGCGGTAGGCGAAGCCGAGCGGGACCATCGCGTACCGGCCGCCGAAGAACCCGGGCAGGGTGTCGGAGCCGCCCATCCCGAGCGCGGTCCGGGCGGCGCTGCGGTCGGTGTTCACCTGGTCGCGGATGGTCCCGGGCACCACCGCGTCGCCGGCCTCGAAGCGCAGGGCGGCCCGGCCGTCCGCCTCGCGGTGGAAGAGCCGCCCGCCGGCGGTCAGGCCCAGGTTGAGCGTGACGGACACCGGTTCCTTCAGCGGCCAGGCGACGCCGTAGCGCCCCCCGCCCGTCAGCTTCTTCGCGACCCGGCGGAACTCCGGCCAGCTCCACGGCCGTTCGGGCGTCGGGACGCGCGCGCCGGACGCCTTCAGGAGCGCGGTGTTGGCGATCAGGACGCGGGGCTCCTGGAGGAAGGGCACACCGTAGACGCCGCCGCCGAAGGTCGTCGTGCTCCAGGACCGCTCGGGGATGTCGTCGGAGAGCCGGCCGGGCAGGAGGCCGCGCAGGTCGGCGAGGTAGCCGCCGTAGGCGAAGTCGGCGAGGTCGTCGGAGGCATCGTGGATGACGTCGGGCGCCTCGCCGCCCTCGAAGGAGGTGAGGAGCTGGTCGTGGACGTTGTCCCAACTGCCCTGGACGTAGTCGACCTGGACGTCCGGGTGGGCGGCATTCCACTCCTTCACGAGCTGCCGGTTGGCGTCGACGGACTCCTTCTGCCAGGCCAGCGACTGGAACCTGAGCCGGACGGTCCCGGTGGCGTCCTCGCCGTCCTCGCCGTCGCCGCCGGAGCAGCCGGTGAGCAGCAGGGCGAGGACGGCGGCGACGGCGGCACGGCGGCCGGGAGCGCGCATCAGTCCTTCACCGCCCCGGCCGTCATTCCGCCGGTGATCCGCTTCTGGATGACGGCGAAGAGGAGGAGGGAGGGCAGGGTGGCGAGGAACGCGGCGGCGGCGAGCGGCCCGAGGTCGGCCACGCCCTCCGCGCCGAGGAAGTGGGTGAGGACGACCGGCAAGGTCTGCTTCTCCGGGGTCTTGAGCAGGACGAGCGCGAAGAAGAACTCGTTCCACGCGGTGATGAAGGTGAACAGGGCGGTGGCGACGATCCCCGGCGCGAGGAGCGGAGCGACGACCGAGACGAGGGTCCGCACCCGGCCCGCCCCGTCGACGGCGGCGGCCTCCTCCAGTTCGCCGGGCAGGGCACGGACGTATCCGGTGAGCATCCACAGCGCGAAGGGCAGCGACCAGACGACGTAGACCAGGATCAGGCCCCCCAGTGCGTTGATCAGATGCAGGTTCTTCAGGACCAGGAAGAGCGGGATGATCACCAGGACGAACGGGAACGCCTGGCTCACCACGACCCAGCCGGTCGCCGCGGCGGCGAGCCGGGAGCGGTGGCGGGCCATGACGTAGGCCATCGGGGTCGCGATGAGGACGGCGATCAGGGCCGCGGCGAGGGCGGCGGTCAACGAGTTTCCGGCGGCCCTGAGCAGCGGCTGTTCGTCGAACGCCTGGCGGAAGTTGTCCAGGGTGGGGTGCTCGGGGATCCAGGTCGGGTGGAGCGAGGCCAGTTCGCGGGCGGGCTTGAAGGCGGTGGAGAGCAGCCACAGGAACGGGAAGGCCAGGAAGACCAGGTACGCCAGGAGCGCGAGGTACTGGCCGATGCGGGCGGACCTGCTGGTGGGCAGGCTCATCGGTCCCCGCCTCCCCGGAGCCGGCCCGCGAGGTGGCAGGCGAGGATGACGGAGATCACCGCGACCATGACGCAGCCCATCGCGGCTGCGTAGCCGAACTGCCCGTAACGGAACGCCTCTTCGTACGCGAAGAGCATCGGCAGCCGGGTCCGGCCGCCAGGCCCGCCGCTGGTGAGGACGTAGACCAGGGCGAAGGAGTTGACGTTCCAGATGAAGTTCAAACAGATCATCTGACGCCCGCACAGCCTTGAACTTCATGGGGAATTCTCACTGGCAGCTTGGCCTACGCGTCCGAGTTGGCTCTGGGTTAACTGAAGGTAGACCCTTGGTTCACCAAGATCATCTCCCACTTGTTTCCCAGTTTCCCACCGGGAACCCGTGAACAGCAGGCCGGGGCCGGACCGCAGCACCCTTGGAGGCGACTGGAGCGGTCCGGCCCCGGCATCTATTCAACGAACTCCCCGCAACCGAGCTCAGTTTGCGGTTCACTCGCCCAGGTGGATACCCGGCGCGCCACGACGGGTACGCGAGGCCGCCCGCCAGTCGCCACAGGGGGTACTGCAGCTGGCGGGACGGCCTCATCACGACCAACGGGAACCTGAACCCCGTAGCCGAGTCTTGTTTTGTCAACTGCCGCTGGCATATCCCGAACCGCCCGTGGGGCCTTGATATATCAAAGCTCCGACGCAGTTCGTAGGTTCGAACCTCGCTCGATGATCATCAGCCGATGTCAGAGGTTCGCATGCCCGAAGCGGAGTACCGGCGTATCGCCGCTGACATCCGCCGGCGCATCAGGGCTGGCGAGTGGACCGTAGGCCAGCCCCTTCCCTCCCGCAGCGGCATGTCCGGCGACTACGGAGTCCACGAGCAGACGATCAGACTCGCCTACGACCTCCTCCGTCGGAGTGGAGTCCTCGACGGCGAGAGGCGGCGGCACGTCACCGTGGCGCATCCTCCTGCGGTGCGCACTCTCACGAACGCCGACCTGCCGTGGCCGTACAGCAGCGAGACGACCGACACCCGGCTGCGGCCTGCCACTGAAGATTTGGCCGCTCGGCTCGGCGTGCACCCTGGGGCGATGCTGCATCACGAGACGGTGGAGTGCCTTGATCCGGGCGGGCACTCGGCGATGATCGTCTCGTCGTGGTGGCGTGGCCAGCGCAGGCCACACGCCAGTCACGTAGTGGAGATCGGCACAGCGCCGCTGACCGCTGAGCAGGCCCATTCGCTCGGCCTCCTGGTGGACATGACGGCGTTTCGGCTGATTCGGACTCGCCTCGGCGAGGACGGCGGTCCGTTGGAGACGGCTGATCTCATCCTCCCCGTGGATCGCTGGCTGATCAGGTTGCGTAGCCAGTAACGCTTCCGATTTCTGACTTGTGAGTCAGGAATCTCATCGAGCCTTGCTCATGTTTGACCAAAAAACTAGTGCCGGGCGGAAACTGATGGGCCGTCTACATGCCTGCGTCACTGCCCGTATAACCCCTGGCTAGAGGCTGGATTCAGTTTCGGGCAGGGCGCAGCACGGGCCGGCCCAGACCTCGGTGTCCAGGACATGCACTCCATCGCACCCCTGGATGACCCCTGCCGGGAGGGCCCCGACAGTCAGGGGCCGCTTGCACCAGACGCAGGCCCGGCCGGCGGCCTGGTCCCACGTGAGGGATTCGAGTCCGGGGAGCTTCCGGATTGGTGACGGTTCAGGAGCATCTGTCATCGCCTGGCCGCCCCTGCGGATGCATCTTCGAGGGCTGCCCGCAGCGCTGCTGTGTCGGTAAGAAGCCCCTTGTCGCCGGGGCAAATACGCCAGTGCGGGCCGGGCCCTGTTGTGCGACGCGGGGGTGGGAGGACAATGTGCGAGCCCGCACCGAGGATCCGGGCGCCGGGTACATCCGAGTTGCCCCAGGAGTCTGCGGAGCCCGGGGTGATGAAGAAGTACAGGCACCCTTCACGGGGGTCCTGCAGGGCTGCCCCGGACCGGCTGCCGAGGATGGCGACCGCGTCGTAGCCGACGCTCCTCGGGACGCGGACCGCGTCCCAGGTGTCGCCTGCGCCGGCTAACCGGCAGTTCTTGATCGTGTTTGTTGAACTCATCGGGCCTCCTCTGATGCGCTGGTTGATCGTCACCCAAGATTGGCCCGCTGAACCAGGATTTCCGAGGGCCTTCAGAGGACTCTTTGCGGCACCAAAGAGGGCTTTTGTGCGGCCTTCCGGGCGACGACTGGCCTCGCGAGGGGCCTCCTGTGAGACTGGCCGCACACGTCGCGATGGAGGACAGCGTGCCGCTGAAGACAAGCAACACCCGACTCAAGTCCGCCCGACTCGCTGCGGGTTACCACTCCCAGCAGGCCCTCGCCGACGCCCTCGGTGTAGGAGTCCGCCAGGTTCGCCGGTGGGAGTCCGAGGCCCCGCCATGGCCGCACCCCGACCTGCAGCAGGCTCTCACACGGGTGCTCGGTCAAGACCTTGAAGCGCTCGGCTTCACCCCGCCTGCCGGGCATGATCCGGTGCGCCGCACTCTGATCACCGGCACCGCTGCCGCCGTCGGCCTGGCCGCTGTTCCCTCGCAGACCTCGGCGGTCATCCAGCCGGCGTCCGTCGCCACCGACTACGAGGCGGTCACCCGATCGCATCGGCGCCTGTATTGGTCCGTCGCCCCAGCTACCCTCCACCCGGCCGCAGTAGCGCACGCCACCCTCGGGTGTGCTCTACTCCCTGAGTCTGCGGGGCGTACCCGGCAGGCTGTCGCCGCTGCTCTTGCGGAAACGTGGCTGCTCGCCGGCCGTATCGAGTTCTTCGACCTATGCGAGGCTGACCGTGCTGGGGCCACCTGGCACCGGTCACTCCAGGCCGCAGGAGAGGCGGATGACAGCCTCCTCGGGGCGGCGGTCCTCGCCCACAGCGCGTTCATCCCCGCCTGGACGGGGCGCCGCGACAATGCTGTTGAGCGCATGACCGCGGCCCGCACCTACGCCCGCCGCGGCCCCGCCTCGGCGGAGCTGCTGGCGTGGCTGGACGCCGTCGAGGCCGAGTGCGAGACCCGGTGCGGGAACACGCAGACGGCCCTGCACCTGCTCGGGCACGGTGAGGATGTGCTGGCTGCGGGCGGCGATTACGAGTCGCCGGCTTGGCTGGACTGGTTCAGCCCCGTGAGGCTGGCGGCCTTCAAGGGGAACACCCAGTTGAAGGCCGGGCATCTTCCGCAGGCTAGGGCCACCCTCCAGGGCGTGTTGGACAGCCTGCCTGCGTCGGAGGAGAAGCAGAGGTCCGTCATCCTCGGGGACCTGTCGGCGGTCGAGGTGGCGGCCGGGAACCCGGAGGCGGCGTGCGGGTACGCGTGCGAGGCCCTTGATCAGCTGGAGGCGACCTGGTATGCGACCGGGATGGACCGCGTGAGGGATGTTCGTCGAGCGTTGGTCCCGCACCAGCATCAGCAGTGTGTGCGGGACCTGGACGAGCGCCTTTACGGCTGGTCGACGACCGTCAGCGCTCTTGCTCGTTGAACCTGGCGATGAGCGGGGATAGTTCGAGGAGGCTCTCCACCCGGAAGGTGGGGAGCTTCTTCGCTTCCTCGGTGTGCCACTGGATTGTGGCCCAGGGGCCGCGGTGGACGAGCGCGGTGTGCATGCCCGCAGCGACAGCGGGGCGGAGGTCGTTGTCGACGCGGTCGCCGACGTAGAGGATCTCGTCGGGCTCGGCGGGTACGACGTGGGCGACGCGGACGAAAAACTCGGGGTCGGGCTTGGAGGCGCCCCAGTCGTCGGACGTGCCGATGAGGTCGACGTCGTTCGTGAATAGCTCCCGGAGGATTCCGCCGGCGCGCACGGTCTGGTTGCCTGCGATGCCCAGCCAGAGGCCGTCAGCGCGAAGGGCCTTGAGGCTGTCGCGAACGTCGGGGTACAGGTCGGTTTCGTCGAAGTGTTCGGGCTGGCCGGCGGCGGCACGGGCGGCGCGCTGCTCGGCTAGGTCGAAGCCGGGCTGAAACTCTTGGAAGACCTCCCGGTAGTCGCGGCCTTGCGTGATGACGGCCCCGAACATGGCAGCGAACGTATGCCTCGGGACACCCAACCAGTCGGCCCAGGTGCCGTACTCCCGGGTTTCGTCTACTAGGCACTCACCGACGTCGAACACGACTGCACGAATCATGTGGGCATCCTACGAGCTGCGGGGCGGGCTGATTGTCGGTGCCCGCCCGTACACTTCTCGCATGCCCACTCCTCCTGCCTCGCTGCCGCATGTCCGTTCGCTGTCGGCTGTGAACGAGGAGATCCGGGCCCTGCTCTCGAACGGCGGGCTGCTGTCCGTGGAGGGCCGCCGCCGGTATGAGGAGCTGTTGGTGGAGTGGGCTGCGGCTGTGCGCGGCGACGTGTTCGAGGCGGCGTGATCGCCTTGCGGCTGACCGCAAAGTGACGCCCCGACCTGCTGGTTTCATCACTTTGCCACCACTGACTGAGTGATGCGTACAGGCTGTCGGTCGCCCCTCGACCATCTTTCCCAAGTGGGAAGGATGGTGGCGCGACGCACGAACGCCCGCCCTCACGTGGAGGGCGGGCGTAAGGCGAGCGTCTCCGGGGGCCGCTGTCCCGTTCGGTGGACGTCCCCCTGCTGGGGCACCTTACGGGTGGGTCTGGCAGCGGACCCGGCTGATCCCGGCAGACGGCATCAGCATGGCAGACGGCCCGTTGTCAGTGGTGGCGTTTAGGATCCGGCCCGTGGCGAATCCGAGTGAGAACCTGATCAACCTGTGCCGTGCCGCTGTCGACGCGCACCAGACCGTGACAGCCCAGCCGTACACCCCCGAGGGCTGGAAGCCGTGGCTGGAGGCAGCAGAAGCGTTCCAGCAGGCGGTGACCGAGGAGGCCGGGGACGGCAACCGGTTCAAGCTGGAGCAGGCGGCGAAGAAGGCCGTGCTGCACCCGGAACCTACCTCCGAGTAGCGGGCGGGTCGGGGGAAGGGCAGCCCGGACAAGAACGCATTCCCGTGCCACCGTCGAAGCATGGAAAACATCAAGCGGATCTACCGCAGTTCAGAGAGGCGCACCGCGCCCGTCAGAAGGTGCCCTGGGTGCGGGGCGGCAGTTCGCCCCCGATGGAGCAAGCCGCAGTGGGACATGGGTGGCGGCATCGACCCTGAGTACTCGGCCGCATGGCATTGCTTCACGTCAGGCTGCGCGCAGGAAGAGTTCTAAGCAGCCCCGCCCCCGTCCTGGGAGCAGCCAGGCGGGGGCGGGTTCAGAAGCAACACCCTGTTTCGCGGGCCCGTGGGCCCTGGGGTTGGTCTGACAAGCGTACCGATGGGCGCTGACAACCCGTGCTCGATCAGCCCCGGCGTGGCGGGCAACCTTATTGCGGGCCCGCGCAAAATGGTGCCCCCGTCGACGGGGGAGGCGACGGGGGCCCTGCCAGTGCGGCAGGGCAGGCGGGGGTGGGGTGGGCGATACGCTGACACGGCGACGCCCCGGCCAACTAGACCTTGGCCGGGGCGTCGTGCTGTGCGGGCTACTGCTCGAACGAGGCGTAGCCCGGGATCTCCTTCATCACGCTGGCGACGGGCGCCCAAGCGGACTCGTCTACGTCGCCGCGAAGGAGATCGATGTGCTGGTAGCCCCTGCGGGAGACGTACAAGGCGATGCCGCCTTCGGACCAGGCCGCAAGAGCCTGTAGGTCCTGGGGGGAGCGCGCCGCCGGGGACGGGACTGCATTCCTCTTCACCCACAGGTATCCCCGCTCGTCCTGGGACACGTGACCGGGGTTGATCCACCCCCAGGATCCGGCATGGGTGGCGATCTCGCCCACGCTGGGCGGGCAGGGGAAGTCCGGTAGATCCATAGCTCGCGCCTGCTTCCTGTCGCTCATGGTCGTGGTCCTCACTGTTCGGTGATGGGCTTGGCGTTCCGCTGCTCGTTCCAGTCGATCCGCAGGTTCCGCAGTTCCTCGCAGATGCCGTCATACACAGAGCGAGCGCGGTTCAGGGTCTTCTTGGCGTCCGCCACATCGGCTTCCAGGCGGCGACGCTTCTCCTCATGCTCCTCGGGAGTCATAGCTCTTCTCTCTACCAGTCTTGGCTGGGCTTGTTGGCGGCGCGCTTGAACACCTCGACGAGGTCTTCGAGGATGAGGTAGCCGACGACCTTGCCGAAGCCAGGGCCTTGAGCCTGGACCGGCGACTCAAGGGTGTCCGGCCACCAGCCTTCGCGTGCCCCACGGTCGACCGCCCGCTTGATGGCGGCGCTGTGGCCGCGCAGGCTGCTGTCCTCCCCGCTGCGCAGGTCGTCGGCGGAGACGTAGCCGCCACGGTTGGCAGCCTCCTTGATGATGCGGCGCGCATTTGGTGGCAGGGCCAAGTAGAGGCGCTCGGCTCGCTCCTTGGTCCAGGCGGTGTCGGGTTCGATGTCGGCAGCGTGGTCGGCGAGCAGGGCCAAGAGCTTCTTCTGGAAGTCCTCGGTGGGCTGCTCGACGGCGATCGTGATCTTCACCAGTCCTCGTTTCTGCAGACGTGAATTAACACCTGCCTAATGAGGGTAGCGCGACGCCACTCATCTGTCTGCCGTTAACTCACGTTAGTTTTGACTCCGCACGACCAACGGGGCCGACCGCACTAGACTCGAACGCATGTACGATCTGCCGCCCGACCTCGACCGCCTCCGAACCCTCCGCACCTGGTACGCCATGTGGCTCGGACGCATCGACCAAGCCATCCAGGCAGCCGAGCAACACGAACAGCAACGCCAACACAACCAACGCCCCGCCACCCCCGACTGGACCATGAACTCGGCATCGGCGACGGCGCACCACCAGCAGAAGTCCACGCAGGCGGATGCCGAATGGCAGGGAAACGACTCAGGCCCATCACCCGCGACCAAGCGGTCAACGCCATCGCAAACGGCACCCGAGCCTGCATCCACTGCCGACCCGACACAGACCTCGGCATCCTGGAGTAACCCAACAGGCAGCCCACCCCAACCCGGCGCACGATCGGACCCGTGGAGTACCCCATCCGACCCGCCCTCGCCCAAGCCGTCCCCGTCGTCCCCCACGGGCCGGACTGGTGGTACGAGCCCAAATTCGACGGGCACAGGACGATCCTCCGGCGCACCAAGGACACGGTCATCCTCTACGCCAGATCAGGCAGGGTCGTCACCAGCCACTGGATGGACCTCGCCGTCGCCGCCATGCAGCTGCCGGCCGGGACCACGCTCGACGGGGAAGCCGTCGTCTGGCGAAACGGGCGCATCGACTTCGCCGCAGCCCAATCCCGGGCCGCGTCCTCCATCACCCGAGCACGGGCACTCGCCGCACAGCACCCCGCCTCCTACGCCGCCTGGGACGTACTGGAGCACCCCGACTACGGGCAGACCACCGGACTCCCCTACACGGATAGGCGCCAGCTGCTCCTCGACCTGCTCCACGACATCCCGCCGCCCATCCAAGCCGTACCCGCCACCGATGACCGTGCGGTGGCCGTCGCCTGGTACGAAGGGCTCCAGGAGCAGGGGATCGAGGGCATCGTCTGCAAGAAGGGGACGGCCGGCTACCCCGCCGGCCGCCGCGGATGGACCAAGGTGAGGCATGCCGACACCGAGGACGCGCTCGTCGTCGGCTACCTCGGGCCCCGGCGTCGACCCCACCGGCTCGCGCTCGCAGTCGGGGACGAAGGCGGCCCCATTCGTCTCTCCGCGCGGCTCAACCCTGTACTCGCCGGCAGGATCGGCGACGCGCTCACCGCGGCCGACGTCGTTGGGGAGCGGCGGGCCGAAGGGGAGACGTACACCCGAGTCGACAGCGACCTCACTGTCGAAGTCCTCGCCGGCTCGGGCAGGCACGGGACACTCACCGTTAACCGCATGCGGTAAGCGCTGGCGCCCCCGGTACCGTCCACCCCCGCCGTCGTTGACCTGGCATGAGTCGAAAGAAGCGTCTAGAGAGCCGGATAGGAAAGCGGCTCCGGTGCAACCGGTGTGGCTGCTATGCGCCGAAAGACCTCACGTCCAGAGCCGCTGAGAACTGGACCGGAAAGTGGGAGGGGGGCCGGCTGGCGCTTATCCTGTGCCCGCAGTGCCAGACCCCGTTGGAGAACGCGGCAGCCGAGGCGAATGACGCCGAGCTGGCCGTGGCCCGTGCCGACGGCGGGCAGTTCCTGCCGGACCCCGTGCTGTGCATCACCGGCACCATGGAGGACCCCGGGTCCATCCTGTACGGCCGTGATCACCTCCAGCGCATCAGCGTGGCGGGGGAGGCGGAGAACCTGGGCGTCGTTCAACTTCCGCCCGACACACGGTGCGTACCGATCACCGGTGGGGTCATGGTCTATCTGCCTGGCCAGCAAGTCACCCCATAGCCGTCAGGTCTGCCCGTTGTCCGCTGCCGCGTGCCCGACCTGGAAGATTGCCAGCAGCTGATCGCGCTGGGACTCACTAATCACGTCGCACACTGCAGCCCCGTTGAGCAGGAGCGTCATCACGTCAACAGCGACGTGCAGCGACGCGGCAGTCTTCTCGTCAGAGAGCGTCTGCCCCTGCTTCAGGTACATGACCTCCCAGAGCTCCATCATCTGCTGCCGCCCCTCGGCTTGCTGCGCCTTGAAGAGGATCGGCACCACGTTGTCTGGAAGGTCATCGGAGCTCATCAGTAGTCCCTCTGAAGGTGAACGCGGGCAGCCGCTTGGCCTCCCGTGGACAGCCGGGAGGAGCGGCAGGCCCCGCCTGGAACGGGTGTCCAGACAGGCGGGGCCTGAGCAGATCCACACCCTCGGGATGGGGAGCTGCGAGAACCACGATGCACCCGAACCGGCCACAGGGATAGACGTGTGACCGGAAACGGTTGATCAGGCTTCGGCTTCCTTCGCCGCCTGCTCGGCCTTCTTGCGTCGCATGGCAGTGATGGTGTTGTCGGCTTCGCTCCGTGCTGGTTCGACGTAGTGCTTCTGGACGGTGAGGGAGCCGGGCTTCCAGCGCCCTTGCCCTGTGGGGTCTTCTCCGGCTTCGGCGATCTCCTGTGCGGGGCCGCGCCGGAGTCCGTGAGCAGTGATCTTCGATGGGTCGGGCAGGTCCGCGAGCTTGGCGCGGGCCTTGACGATGGCACCGATGGCGTCAGGGGTGAGGAAGTTCTCCTGCGGTCCGCCAGCCCTGTGGCGGATCTTTCCGCCTCGGTTGATGTGCCGGAAGAGCGGGCCGTCGGTGATGTCTTGTCGTCGGAGTTCTTCGAGCCAGGCGCGGACGCGGACTACGGGGCAGGTGGCCGGGTCGTCCGGGTTTGCGGGCACGAAGGTGGTTGCGCCCTTGGCGGACTGGTCGGTCTTGGAGAAGGCGACGAGGACGTGGATGCCGGTGGGTCCGATGGTGAGCTGCGGGATGAGCAGGTGGGCGAGTTCACTGCGGCGGGAGAGCATGCCCCAGCCGAGGGTGAGGAGCGCGGCGTCGCGGGTGGCCTTGGGGTAGTCGGCGTCGGTGTCGCTGGTGCAGGTGGCGGCCATGGCGGCGAGCATGTCGGTGCGGATCGCGGGGGCCTTCTTGGGGGTTCGGCGTTGCACCCATCCGCGCGCGTGTTTGCGGACGGCTTCGCTGGCTTCCTTGGTGCCGGGCTGCTGGCCGTCTTGGTGCCAGGAGCGGATGGCGGACATGGCGACTTGGATGGTGGACGGGGACTTGTCCTGCCGGATGAGGTGTCCGACGTATTCGACGAACGTGGCGGTGGTGCACGGCAGGTGGACGCGGCCGTTGTCGCGGCACCATGTCTCGAACCGGGTCCGTGCGGAGTTGTAGGTGCGGGACGTGTTCTCGGGTGGTGACTGGTCGAGGAGCTTGGCGGTTTCCTCGGTGATCCGGAAGTCGGCTTCGCTGTACGTGGGCTGGTCGGCGGTGGTGGGGATGGGCGCGTTGGGGCGGAGGATTGTGTGCCGGTCGACGAGCGGCCGGGCAGGGTCAACCTCGGGTAGCTGAACGGGGAGGTGGCCGTCGTCCACCAGCTCGGCGTCGACCACCTCATCGGGCTCGTAGGTCACAGGCGATACTCCTCCGAGACACCGAAGACGGCGGTGATCTGACGCCTCCACCGGCAGGGGAACTCGCCGGAGCCACAGGCGCAGCCCGTCGTGGCCTTCCAGAGCAGCTTGCCCGTTTCGGGGTCCTTGGTGACGTTGTCCGTCGCCCAGCCAAGTTCGGGTCGGTGCCAGTGCAGGGCGAGCCGGGCAACCTCCTTCAACTGGCTGATGCCGTCGTGGCGTTTCTCTGCGCGGTCGATGAGGTCCGGCAGAGGGTCGTAGGCCTCGTTCACGCCGCCGCCCGTGCTTGCTCGTAGCGGGCGCGGGCGGCGATGAATGCCTCGTGGCTACCGCTCTCGCGATCGGGGTGGGCGTCAGCCATGGCCCGCTTCAGCTCTGCTAGAGAGGCAGGCTTCGGTTGCTCAACGACGGGTTCGGACAGGTAGACGGTGAGGTCGCTCTCCCACCAGCCGCCCACCCGCTGGACCTTGCCGTCGGCTTCAAGGCGCTGACGGTCAACGAACCGGGTGCGGCCGTTGATCTCGTAGTAGACCCGCTTCGGGGTCTTCTTCACGACGGGGAACGCCACGGCGTGGGGCCGCTGATAGAACCGGGCGTCGTCATGCACGCTGGTGTCGATGCCGTACAGGTACTCGGTGGTCGTTACGTCTGCGCTCATCTACCCCTCCAAGTCTGTCTTGTATAAGGGAAATTATACGAGGCTACCCCCGGTAAGGCCCGCCGTTCAGGGGAAGTTGGTGCCCCCCCTCCACATGACAGCGGCCCCACTCCGAGAGGAGCAGGGCCCGTGATACGGCATATTATCGAGAGTCGAGACGGCCAAGAGGTCGCGCGCCCGCAGCCGTTGAACGACGAAGCGCCCCGCCCTCGGATGAGAGCGGGGCGCGGGTGCGCGGACGGTCAGCCCGCTTCGGGGACTTCGAGGTACCAGCGGCGCTCGAAGCCGACGTCCCCGCTGAAGAAGTAGGCGAAGTGTCGGAGCACGGCGTACCCGGCGGCCCGGTCTTCGCTCGCGCGGCCCGTCTGTAGTGCGGCCTCCGCCCGACCGACGATGTGGGTATAGCAGCGCTCCCAGCCGTCATGGTCAGGGAGTCCTACTCGCGCTGAACACTTCCTCTGGACGAAGGCAAGCAGCTCCGGCCAGTCTTCTGCTGCGTGCTCGTCGGCCCTCGCCGCCTTGTCGATTGCGTAGCCGGAGGTGATGAGCCGGTGCGATAGGGCCTTGGCGCCGGCAACCAGCTCTCGCTTCTCCTCTGGCAGAGCGGTCCGGTCGAAGTCCTTCAGGCGCCGGTAGGTGATGCGGGCGATCTCGGAGAAGGGCCCGTCTTCCAGGTACTTCATCTCGTGGTCCTGGAGTTGACCTGCGGCGAGGAGTGCCTGCTGGAACTCAACGCGGATGGCGTGGTCGCCGAAGAGGTCCGCGACGCGGTCGGAGATCTTGAACATGGTGCTCCTAGCTGTTCTGGCCCCGCGCTGGTTTCAGTGTACGGACTTGGGGCGCCCGGCACCCCACCATGCGGCAGGTCGCCCGCACCCCTCCCCCGCTGTTTGGTCACAACTCCGTCACCACCGGAACATGTGGCACCACGGGGTGTGCGGGGCTCGTTACGGTCGGGCCTCCACGAACCATCCCTGGGGGGACGAGTTGAACACCCGCACACTCACCGTCGCGCTCGCATGCATCGCCACCGTGGCCCTCGTCGGCTGCGACCCGGCAGCCACCGAGCCGACACCGGACGCGCCGGCCGCAACCGAGTCGGCAGCGAAGGCGCCCGCCCCGTCTGCCACCAAGGAGGAAAAGCCGGCGGAGAAGAAGGCGGTGCCGAACTTCGTCGGCATGGGCCTCCAGTCCGCCCAGGACGCAGCCCAGGCCGAGGGCTTCTTCGTCCTCACCTCCCACGACAGTGCAGGGCAAGGCCGGGCGCAGGCATTCGACCGGAACTGGAAGGTCTGCTCGCAGAACATGGCCGTCGGCAAGACCGTCCCGACGGACACCAAGCTGGACTTCGGGACGGTGAAGCTGGAGGAGGACTGCCCCGCCACCGAGGCGAAGGAGCCCGAGGCGGCGGGCGGGAAGATGCCGAACCTCGTCGGGAAAGCCGTGAAGGTCGCTCGGGACGCGCTCGACCCCAGCACCTCCATCACCGTCACCGACGCCGCCCAGGGCCGCATGGTGCTGATGGAGTCCAACTGGCAGGTGTGCACCGAGGACCCCGCCCCCGGGACCGCACTGAACGGGCAGCCGGTCGAGTTCACCGCGGTGAAGTTCGAGGAGAGCTGCTGAACCGGCGGTATCGCCAGAGCGGGCAGTCCCGTCTAGCTGGCCATTTGGATGGCGGTGACCTGCACGGTGACCGGCTGGGCCAGCGTGAGGAGGCCCGTGTTCTTGAGGGTCACCGTGCAGCCGGTCGGCGTTTCGTTGGAGAGCGGCGGTAGGAATGCGATGTTCCCGAGCAGGCTTTGTGCACCCTCGATCTGCACGATTGCCTGGTAGGTCGCGGATGGCATTGGCGAGTCGAAGGTGACGGCAACAGCGGTGGTGGCACCCGCTCCGAGGCTGAGCGCGGGCGTTGCCTTGCCGGTGACGCCGGTGAGTCTGCGGGATTCCAAGATCGTCGCCCGGGTTTCCAGTGCGGTGACCCGGGCTGCGAGCGCGGTCAGTGCGCTTGCCGATGCGGCCCCGATGTCGCCCGCGGTTAAGGCGTCGCTGCCGCCTACTGCGTGGCTGGTGGCGTGCGCAGTTGGATTGCGGGCGTTCGCAAGTCGAGGGTCTGCGGCCTTGACATAGGCTCCGTCAGCCCGGGCCTGCTCTCCGTTCAATGCCGTGGTGAGTGCCCCGTCGGCTCGATTTCTCTCGGCGGTCACAGCTGTATCCGTGTACGCCTTGCTTGCCGCGAGGGCCCCGGAGCCTTCGTAGACGTTGTCGGCTCGGGTCTTCTCGGCGGCGCTCTGCTGGTCGGTGTAGGTTTTCGCGGCGGCGAGCGCTGTTCCCGCTGCTCTGGTGGCCGCACCAGCTGCGTCGTAGGCGCCGTCGGCGCGTGTCATTTCCGTGATGGCTTGCTGGTCCGTGTACCCCTTGGCCGCGGTCAGCGCATCTGCGGCGACCCCCATCGGTTCGTAGCGGTCATTGGATACGGCACGTTCGGTCGCCGCCGAGGCGGCAACAGCCGCGGTTGCCTGTTCCCTGGCGGCGGACTGCACTGTTGCGGCTGCACCGGCGGGGTCGTACCGGTTGTCCGATGCTGCCCGTTCTGCCGCGGCGCTCGCCGTGACCCGATTGTCGATGTAGGTCTTCGCCTGGTCGACTGCGCTGCTTCCGGAGCCGGCCCGTTCGTAGGCGGCGTCGGCGCGTCGCCGCTCGGCGAGCACCTGCGCATCTGTGTAGGCTTCCGCCTCGGCGACGGCGTCCTGCTGGGCTTGAGGTGCTGAACCGACAGGTTCGTAGGCCTCGTTGGCACGCTGCCGTTCCTCCGCGATCATCCCCGCGGCGGCGCTTGTTGCGGACTGCCGTGCCGTCTCCGCCGCGCCAGCCGGATCGTAGGCGGTATCTGATCGGGCGCGCTCTTGGGCAACGGCGGTGTCGACGTAGGTAATGACCTCCGGGCCGGCCTCGCCGTCGGATAGACGCGGTTCGTATGCGGTGTCCGCGCGTACCCGTTCGGCGGCGATGGTCGTTTGTACCAGCGTCTGAATCTGCTGGAGGGCGTCCCCGGCCGCGCCTGCGGATTCGTATGCGGCGTCCGACCGGGCAATCACCCCGCTCACTTCGGCATCGGTGTACCTGCGGGCGGCATCCAGTGCGGCGTCTGCAGCTCCTGAGGTGTCGTATGCCTGGTCGGCTCGGGCTTTCTCGCTCGCTACGGCCTGCGCAATGGTGGCCTCGGCGGTGACGACAGCGTCATGCTGCGCAGCGTCGGCGGCGCCCTTGGCGTCGTAGGTGGTGTCGGAGCGTTCGACGACGGCGGCAATGGCGTCGGCCGTGTGGCCAACTGCGGTGGCGACCGCCGCGGTCTTGGCCTGGGTGGCGGAGCCGGCGGGGTCGGCTCCGATGGCCTGCGGGGTGACCATGGTCCAGTCGATGGGCTCGGCCGGGCCGGGGTCGCCTTGCGGGCCGGGCGGTCCGATGAGGCTGTTGAGGAAGTCGCTTTCGGTGCCGTCGTTGCCTGCTGTGATCCATGCGTCGTAGGCGGAGCCCCCGGGTACGGCCACGTACTGGGTGCGGTCAGGATCGAGCTGCTGAACGGCCCCGAGGTCGACCTCTTCCTGGTCGGCGTCGAGGGTGAAGTGGAAGTGGCGGGGCTGCTGGCCGTTGATCTGCTCGATGCCGAGCCACGCCCACACCGCAGGGTTGGCGCCGTCAACGTTGGTGGGAAGCAGGCGAACCTGCCCGCCGTCCCCGTTGTCAAGCTGCCCGTCGACGAACCGGTACGTGCCGCCACCGGTGAAAACGCCCTGGTGCCCAGGGATACGAATGGCGGGCACGGTCGGCATGAGCTGGAGGGTGCCCTCGCCGGGCCCGCCGTCGGCTGGGGACGTGATGCTGTAGCGGACGGGGACGGAAGGTACGCCCTGGGGGAACGGCATGGTCAGACTCCTGTCCGGTAGTAGTCGTCGACCCGCTCCGGCGGGGCCGGAGGTTCGATGTCCTGCAACCGCATGAGCGCGGTCAGCTCGCTGACGTAGCGCGCGAAGTCCCGGACGAGCGACCGCATTGACCGGTCGCTGTCTTCCACCTTGGCAAGGCGGGTTTCCAGCCCCGATCGGATCTCGCGGAATGCCTCCAGGTCCGCTGTTCTCTGGTTGGGTTCTGCTGACAGGCGGTTCGCTTCGCGGGTATCGGCCGCCGCGTGGCGGGCCGCTCGTGCGGCGATGATCGCGCAGACCACCGTCATGAGGCCGGTGAACAGCGTCCCCGCGAAAATCGCGTTCCCACTCATCTGGCACCGCTCTTTCTGCTGTGCGGCACGGAATGCTCTCGCGTCCTCGATGACTGGAGGACAGCGGCGACGATCGTTAGCCAGAGCAGGCCGGCGTAGAGGCCGCGCTGGTAGTCGCCGACAGCACCCGCTACGAAGTACGACATGGCCCAGCCGAGTGGGGGCAGCAGGGCGACGATGAAGCCTGGCCAGTCCCACGGCGGGCGCAGGAAGGAGCACCCGGCGCAGATGACTCCGGCGCTGATCCAGACCCAGGCCCGGCAGTGGAGGGGGGCGAACTGGAGGAGCAGTCGGAATGGCCGCTCATCGGGGAGAGGGGCGGCTACGACGCCGTACCCCCAGAAGATCCAGGCAAGGGCCCAGAGGAGGAGCCATTGCCCGCGGCGGCCCAGCCGTTGTCGGAGCCACCAGGCCGCCTGTCGCATCAGCCGGCCGCAGGGGTCGTCGACTTGGCGGGGGTTACCTGGCCGCGGGTCATGAGGCCGAGGACGGCGAGGGCGACGGCGTTGAGGGCGCCGACGGTTTCGGCGGAGACGCTGAGCCCGTAGGCGGCGAGGAGGGCGACTCCGGCGGCGACGAGTCCGGTGAACGCGGACGGGGCGATGGGGCGCGTTATGGCTGCGGTCGCCGCGGCGAACACGGCGCTGATGACGGCGACGATCGCAGCGGCCTGTTCGGCGTCGAGTCCGAACTGGAAGGAGACGAGGAGGGACAGGGCGGCGGAGAGGGTGGCGATGATCAGGGCGGGTTCGCGGCCGAAGAGCTTCATGGTGGTCTCGTTTCTCAGATGGGCTGCGCGAGTGCGCGGCAGCCGATGACGGTCCCGGAGGCGTTGCGGACCTCGCGGTAGGGGACGAGCAGGTCATTGCGTCGGCCTGCGAGGGCGAGGGCGACGACGAGGGACACGATGTACTGGTAGCCGTCTCGCTGGGGCGGGAGGTTCTGGACGTTCCCAAACTCGACTCGCTCGAAGGTGATGCTGCGGCTGAGCTCGATCGTGGCGAGGCGTGCGGGCGTCTCCTCCGGTTCGATGGCGAGCCGGAAGAACGGCTTGAGGTCGTCGCTGCCGTCTTCGCGTTCGTCCGCGTACAGGCGGATGGGGTGCGGCGTTAGGTTGAGGATCACTTCGGCACCTGAAGCTTGTCCCAGGTGGTCTTGCCGGGCGGCCACTTGGCGGCGGCCCCGGTGTAGCCGCACTTGCGCTGCCAGGCTTCGTAGGAGTTCACGTCGGCCTGGCCGAGCTTGGGGCCGGGGCCGTCGGTGTACCGGCCGCAGCCGACGGCGACGAGGCGTTTGCCCATGGCGGTGAAGATGGGGGACTTCTTGCCGAGGGCGGGCCGGCTGCCGTTGAGGAAGAAGCTGGCCCCGGGGTACGTCTCGTACTTCGGCGTGCCGGCGGGGGGCTTGGTGCTGGGCTCGTCGTCGCCGTTCGGGCGGGGTGCGCCCTTCTTCACCCAGGCGTAGAGGGGGCCGCCGGGGCAGGCGGTGGCGTACCCGTCGCGGTGTCCCTTGATCTCGTTGCCCGCTCCGTTGTCGCGGAGGAGGTCGATGCCGTCGCGGATCGCGGAGAGCATCGGGGCCGGCGGCTCCGTGAGGCCGCTGCTGCCGACGAGCCCGACTATCGCGTAGTGGGTTTGGTTGAGTGCCTGGTTGCCGTTCGCTCCGGTGCGCTTGCGGAGCCCGCGTCCTTCGAGGAGGTAGCCGTGGGGGCAGGCGGCGTAGTTGTAGGCAACGTCGCTGTAGCCCTCGGTCTTGTTCGCGAGGTGGGACTTGCGGATGTTCTTCCACTCGGTGATGCACGCGTTGTGGTCGGTGAGCAGCTTGGTGCTGACCGGTGTCCCCTCGTAGTGGACCTTCACGCCTCGGGCGGTGGACTGCGACGGCGCGGCGGAGGCGGGCCAGCCGAGTTGGGCTCTGGTGACGAGCTTCATGTGGGTCTCCTGCGTAGCGTCAGGCGTCAGCATGACCGTTGACCTTTGAATCATAGGCTTTCGATTCGCATATGCCTACGATTCCAAGGTTCAGGGGTTATGCTGGCCCCGGGTCGCCGCTTCACCGGTTCACCCAGCGGCGGGCTCCTTCTGGCAAGGGGCGAGCCCGCCGCCACCCTTGCCAATCCCCTTGCCGAGGAGGCACCTGTGCCTGATCCCATAACTGCCGGTGAGCGAGTCTCTGCCAACGTGCGGATGCTGCGAGCCCGACGCGGCTGGACCCAAAGCGAGCTAGCCGCCGAGATGGGGCAAAAGTTCTCGCTGGGTCGTTGCCCGGCGTGTGGTGCCGCCAGCCTGTTCCTCGGTGAGGGCGGTGGCGTCACCTGCGCCCGCATCGACTGCCCCGCGCCGGATGCCGCCGACGACATGCTCGGCCAGGGAGCACCGATGCTGCACCGCGTCGCTGTCCTCGCCAGCGACCTGTTCACCACAGGCGCGCCGGGTCCGGAACGGGAGACCGCACGGAAGTTCCTAGCCGCGCTCCAGCGTAAGGAACCCCGCCTGCTCGACTACGGTTTCTGCTACGAGGAGCAGGGCGAGGAGGTTCACCCGCACCCGGAGTGCGCCATCGGAAGCACCGCACGCCAGCAGCCGCCCGTGGTCGCCACGGCACGCATCCACGTGGACGTAGCCGCCCCCACGACGGCGAACCTGCCCGAGTTCGAGCGCGCCCAGGCCGTGGTCCGCGCCGAGGAGGCCGAGGCCACCATCCGGCGGGTACGTGACGCCTCCGCTTTCATCCGGGCCACCACCCGCACATGGGACCCCGTAGCCGACATCATCGACGCCGCCCTCGACGAGGACGGGGACCCCGTACACGCCCGCGTCGCCCTGGCCGTGCGCACCGTGCTGAACCAGGATCTCCCCAGCGACATGGGCGGGCACGTAGCCACAGCGGTACTGGCCGTGCTCCGCAAGGAGGCGCCCCATGAGTCCTAGGAAGATGCGCCTGGCCGACCTCCGGCGCCTCTCGGACGACGACCCCGACTTCGACTACGGGAAGGTGACGTTCGACGTTACGCCCGGCCTCCATGACTGGATCAACGGCCTACTCGACAAGGCGCAGGCCGCCGCCGAGATCGGATCCGTGGAGGACCGGTGGTGTGCCGCCCACCGCAAGATCCTCGAAGCGCACCCGTACACATCCGAAGTCGTCAGCCCCATCTATAGGGCTAAGGGAGCCGACTTCGGGTGCATCACCTGCCACGTCACCGCAGACGAATACGGCGGCACGGACACCGAAGGGCGCGGGAACTGTCCCACGATCCTCGCCCTCGCCGAAGGCTACGGACTCGACGACGAGGAGACCGACGATGCATGAGTCGACCGGGCGCGTGCCCACCACCTTCGAGGAGTTCCTGGCCCGCGCCGTCGCCCAGCAAGGCAACGGCTTCCGCCCTGCCGCAATGGAGTACGCCCGCCACTTCGCCGCGACCTGCCGCACCAGGAGCAAGGAAGAGAGCCCGGACGACTCCGCCCTGCTGCGCCGCCTCGCGGACCAGATGGACCCAGACCTGCGCCCGGTGCACGTCATCGCCGCGATGGTTCGGGACTTCGAAGCGTGGTGCCGGGACAACCAGCGGTGCCCACGCGACCCGAAGGTTCGCCACGTGACCCGACCGGAACAGCTCCGGGGGATCCGCCGCCAGCGCGTCGAGCTGGGCAGGGGGTACAGGCGTCTCCCCCACTGGCCCGAGCTGGCCAAGCTCATCCGCACCAACGAGATGCTCGCCGATACCGACGCGCTCGGGCTCGCGGGCATCACCAGCAGCAAGGGGGCCGACGATGGCTGACGACCGGGAGAAGGCCGCCTACCAGCGGCTCGAAACAGCGGTTGAGGAAGTCTGCCGCCTGGAGGGCTACCAGGGTGTCCTGACCGAGTGGGTGGTCATCGCCGCGTCCCAGCGGTACGACGAGGACGGCGACGGCATCACCCAGGTCGGCACCCTCCTCCCCAGCGGAGGCGGCGCGATCCCCCACCACCGGGTGATGGGGCTCCTCGACTTCGTGCAGACCCGCATGCGAGCCATGGCGGCAGCCGATGACGACTGACAACCTGCGCACCGTGTGGCT
This sequence comes from Streptomyces sp. ADI96-02, assembly GCF_003846185.1. Classification (GTDB taxonomy): domain Bacteria; phylum Actinomycetota; class Actinomycetes; order Streptomycetales; family Streptomycetaceae; genus Streptomyces. Next base: position 5,718,998 of record NZ_ML123034.1, on the reverse strand, counting down.
GTTCGGCAAGCAGTACTGGTGGGAGCGGCTGGCCGACGGGCGGCTGACCCTTCAGAAAGCGGCATGGCTCAGCACAGGAAGGAACCCATGAGCAGCAACTTCTACGTCCTCTGCGTGTCCCACGACCCGGCAATCCTGAGCACCGAGCACAGGGCAGGCGGAGACGCCGCCGACACCATCAAGACCGGAAGCACCCTCCACCCCGGATGCGACCTCGTCATCGAGGAAGTCTCCGGCGGACCAGTCGAGATCGGCTGCCCGCCAGCTACCTCTCGCGGATCCGGGCCGCGCTGCTACCACTCGGATGTGCGGTGGGTGGAGGTTCAGTGGCTGCGGATGCTGTCGCGGGCGTACACGTCGGCGGACCCGAAGGTTGCCGACGCGGTGCGGCAAGGCCGGTTCACTTGCTGGCCCCAGGAACGCCTCCACCGGCTCCGAGGCTCACTCGGCATCGAAGACGAAGCGAGGGAACGACCGTGAGCGGCACCTCCGCGCCCGACCCCCACCCGATTCTCGTGGGGCTCTTCTCCGTCCGTCATGCGCCGGAACAGGCCGAGCACGCGGCCAAAACTGTCCTCGAACAGCACGCCCGGTACCTCGCCAACAAGCAGCGAGCCCACTTCGGCGTCGGCAACGCACCCGTCAAAGCGCACTGCTCCGCAGGGTGCGACTTCTGCCGAGGCGTGGCTACCGCCGCCGACCTCATCGACCCGGAGGGAACATGAGCGGCGGCAGCTACAACTACCTGTGCCACTCGTCTGATCTTGAGGACATCAACTCGCACAGGTACGACCTCGAACAGATGGCGGCTCGCCTTGCGGGGCTTGGCTACGCCCAGGATGCAGCCCGTGAGACGGAGGAGCTCCTCCTCCTGCTGCGCCAGTGGGAGGTCCGGGCCGCCACGCGCATGCAGCGCCTCACCGCCGTGTGGAAAGCCGTCGAGTGGTGGGACTCCAGCGACTGGAGCGAAGACCGAGTCCGCGAAGCCCTCGCCGAGTACCGTGGCGAACCACCGACAGCAGCGACGGAGGAGACCCCGTGACCGTGAAGCCCGACTATGAGCGCATCGCCCACCTGGAGCGCGAACTTGGTCTCGCCGAAGCACCGCACAAGCCTCGCCTCCGCCCCGACAAGGTGTGCCTCTTGAAGGGCTGCACCGGCGAGTACGACGAGCTCACAGCCTGGGGATCAAACCTCGTCATCGCCAGGCTCCATCACCACGAGGAGGCCCCGTGAGCTTCCGCCTGGGCGACCCCATCCAGTCGGCCATCAGCTGCCCCAAGCCGGACTGCCAGCGGCTCCTGATCAACGGCGAGGTGTGCGACTGCACCTGGCGTGCCGAACCCGACCCTGACCCACTCGTCGGCCGACTCGTCGCCTTCACGGACCCGAACACCGGCAGAGTCCTCGCAGCAGGCAAGGTCACCGGCGTGGACCGCACCGGCGACGGCATGACGCTCACCGTCGTGCAGTACGAGACTCCGGACGTGCCCCGATCGGACGGAGACCCTGCGACACTCCCGCCCGGCCTGAACTGGCGGGACCACCTGTGACCGGCCTCGGGATCCTCCTCGCCCACCAGCACGCCGAGGCGCTGCCCGTGCTCCTGCCGGAACTGGTCCGGTGTCCACGCCCGACCCGCCGCGAGAGGATCGACCCGGGCTCCGCCTATCGCCTGCTCGTCCGTGACCAGCACCCAGCCCACCACCACTCCCCCGCCCGGCACCCCAGCCGTCTCCGAACCCCGGGCGGCCGTCACGTCCGCCCGCAGCCCAGCGAACGCCGGAACCATCCCCACGACAGCACCTGGGATCACAGCTGGGTCACCACCAGATTCCGCCAGTACGGGCGGGTCGCCACATCAGTGACCGACCCGTTGGACAGCCCAAAGTAGCCGCCCCGGAAAGCCGTATCGGCCACCGGACCCGTCGTCCACCCCGACCCATCCGTCCGCCGAACTTCCACCGTCGTCGGCGTCACATCCACCTGGAAACTCATCGCCGCGTCCGCGACCGGCACAGACGTTGCGATCGTCGACCCGATCTGCGTACCCGTCGTCGAGCCGGCCGCGTGCTTGTTCAGCTGCATCTGCCCATTCGCCCGCAGCACCAGGTGGTACCCGCCCGTGGCGTTCGCCGTCCCGAACCGGTAGGCGTCGTCGCTTTGCTTCCCGAAGTAGATGCCGCCGTGCAGCGTGCTCGCGGGCAGCACCTTGAACTTCATGTCGAACGAGATCCGGTACCCGCCCGCACCAGGACTGATCGGGCAGTACGTCCCCAGCCCGAACGACTGGTTCGGAACTGCGGCGATGCTCACCCAGCCAACGTCCGGGGCCGGGGCGAACGCCAGGGCATACGTGTTGTCGTAGTCGATCGTCGGCGTCCCCCCCGACTCCTTGATCTGCAGATCCCACCGGGACGCAGTGCGCTGCGGGGCCGACGTCGACACGTACCGCGGGTCAGAGGCCATGATGCCGACCACGCCGAGCCCGGTCACACGAGCAACCTGGGAACGCCGGTAGACGGGCCAGCAGAAGACGGGCTTCCCGCGGGCGACGATCTGCTGCACGCGCAGGTCCGTGAACGTGGTCTGGACCCCGTAGTAGTCGATGTACTGGTCCTTGGCGTCAATCGCCGCATCAGAGGTCCCGGCATCCAGGTAGACCCAGGTGCGATACCCGCGGCTCTTCGCCCACGGCAGGCTGGCCGTTCCGATGTGAGCTTTCCAGATCACCGACCTCGGCGCGTGCGGATATGAGGCGTCCAGCATCTGCTGAGTCGGCACTACAGAATCGTTGCCCTTGGGCTCCAGCAGAATCGGCACCTTACCCAGGAATTCGTCCAGAACTTGCCGGAGCGGTACCAGTCGCTGCTCAGCCCATCCCGCTCCGAGCATCGGCCGACTGTTCGTCAGAACCTGCTGCCCGACCTCCTCCGTCGTGTACGTATTGAGGGCGCCGGTGCGGTTCGTGGTGCGGTCCAGAGTGACGTCGTGTATGCACCACAGCTCGCCGCTGGCGTCGACGTTGACGGACACCTCCAGGGGGAAGCCCATGGCGGCCGAGTTTCGGTATCCGATGAGGGTGTGTTCAGGGCGGACCATTCCTCCCCCGCGGTGAGCAAAAAATCTCGGAGCGACCGGGGTTGCTGCGCCGATGAGGGAATCCACTGTCGTGATGGCGTTGGGTAGATACAAGGCTGCGGCGGAGACTGCGGCGCTCGCAATGGCGGCATCCTGCGCCGCGTTCGCCTTGGCTGTCGCGTCGTCGCCGGCGGCGGCGACGAGTCCGCTGAGTTTCGCCGAGACGGTGCTTGCGATGTCGGAGGCGATCATCGTGTATCGGCGTCCGAATCCGAAATCGACGTAACAGGCGGTGACTTCCTCCGGGCCGTAGAACGTGACGGACCCGTCGGAGGCTGAGACGACGCTCGTAATCGGCACGCCGCTGGTGTCGGTCAGATCGGTGAGTTGAACGCCGCCAACGACCGCGTCCCACACGGTGCCGTTGACCGCAGGGCGTAGCAGCAGTTGGTTTCCGACCTGCTGCATGGCGTAATCAGAGGTGGTGCCCCCGAAGAGGTGCCGCATGATGAATTCCTTTACTCGGGGTCAGGCCAGCCAGTAGGAGCCGTCGATGGTCAGAATGTCTCCGGCACGGATGTTCCACGGCTTGTTCGTGTATACGGAGAACGCGTTGGGGACGCCTGTGCTGGACACGCTGTTACTCATTGCGTACCGCAGACGGGCAATTTTCGTTGTGGACGATGTGGGGTAGATGACGGCGCTCCCGATCCCGCCGCCCTCCTCGTTGGCGCTGGTGTACGTCCAGTTGAGAATCGACCGGTGCGCAACTGCAGCAGGAAATCCCGGGGGCAGTGACACCATGATTGGGTCGCTGTAGGCCGGGGGGTTCGCTGTCGCCACAACATGAATGAGCAGATCGACGCGCTTACCACGGACGATGTACCGGCCGATATTGGTGGCCGCAGTTCCCCAGTGGAAGTTCGCGGAACCAGACGACCACTGAGGGGTGTAGGTCCCATCCTCAATCCCTGGTGACGCCAACCACTGCCACCCGATTCCGTCGCCCACATACAGGGTGGACCCCTCTACTAGGAGCTGGCCTGTGATGCTGGGCCTGCGCGTACCGGGGAGGCTAGGCATTGCGCCACGGTCGGTAAACCACCGGCGGTCCGCAACATTCACTGCAGTAACGACGGAGGATCCGGCGGCGATCGTGCACTGAGCGAGCGGCATCTCATATTCGCCGCTCTCGTCGGCGGAGAGGGTCGGGGCGCTGGTGCCGCCGGTCTTGTACACGGCGGTGACGGTTTTCGCGCTCATGCTTGCCCGGAGAACGACCATGTCGATTCGGGCTGCGGCTCCGCCGTTCGCGGTGATGGCGATGGTCTTCGTAGCGTCGTTCTTGTAGTAGAACCCGTTCACGAACGCCTCGCCGGCGGACAGGGTGACGTTGCCGCTGCCGTTTCCGGTGACCTTCAGTGCCGCGTCAGCGGGGTCGGAGGCGTGAACACCGTCGAGCCCCCACCGGCGGGCCATGCGGGACCACTGGGACTGCGTGGCGATCGGAGAGCCGTCGAACGGTGCGCTGAACTCGGCCATCAGGCGGCCTTCCTTGTCTTCAGGCGCCCAACGTCCTTCTTGACCTGGGCGAGGTACTTGTAGATGCGGGCCACGGTGCCGTCGCCGTCGCTCGACCCGACGGCAGCTTTCACGGTGGTGCCGTCACCGGCGGTGCAGGTGAGGGTGACCTCGCGGACGACGTCGGTCATCCACGATTCGCGGACCATCGCGGACACGGTGTCGCCGACCTGGTAGTCCCGCCCGTAGCGGAGCTGCGGAATATCGATCGGACTGATCGACAGCGAGCCTTGCCCGGCCCCCGACGTGAGGGCTTCCTCGGCGGCCTGGTCCATCTGTGCCACCAGGTCGACGGACGCGGTGTCGACGGAGGTGAGGTCGACGAACTGCTCGATGACCAGCCCGGGGAACAGGGGGTCGGCCCGGTCGACGGTTTTACAGGCCCGCGGCGTGGACTGCCCGCCGGCGACGACGAGGGCCCGGGTGCAGGTGGGTGGCGTGGTGGTGTAGCTGGCGTCGGTGAGGTTCCCCCGCCGGAAAGCGAACCGGGCGGTGCCGCTGCGGTCGGTGGGCTCGTACACCTGAAACTGCAGCCCTGAGCCCACCTGGACGACGCGGAAACCGAGCCCGGCCGTGTTGGCCAGCTCGGTGAGGACGGCGAGGAGACCCTCGAACTGGTTGAGCTGCCTGGTGACGGTCGGACCGTGCAGGCCGTTCGCTGCGAGGGTGAGCAGCGGGTTCCTCCGGGACGCCAGCGCCCCAGGACCGGCATTGACGTTGACGAGGGTGCGCATGGCGGTTTCGGTGACTGCGCCGCTGATCTTGTACACCGTGTCCGCCTGTGACCCGATGGCGCTGCCCGGGGCGGGCCAGCAGGTGTAGCGGGCCAGTAGCTCGGTGTCGGACACCCCGCCGACAGTGAGCTTGCCGGCGCCGGAGTCGTCCTTGGATCGGGACCAGTCGACGGTACGGATCGGCCCAGAGTCGACGAGTGTGCCGTCAGCGGTACGGATAATCAGTCCGTTGCCCTCGGCCAGCAAGTTCGCCTTCCCTGAGTCTGCGGAGATCTCCAGGACGAAGGACCCGATTGCGTTGTAGCGGGGGATGACGGTGAGGCTGGTGTAGTCGTCGATCTGCCCGATGCGTTCCAGGGCGGGGTTGCGGACGTAGACGCGAAGTGCGGTGCTCATGGGGTCCTCCTCTCAGGCGGCCAGGTAGCGGGGCTGGTACGTCATCCGCACTGAGGTGTCCGTGGTGGATCCGGCGACGGTGAGGGTGAGTTCGTTGATGCCGGTCTCCAGTGGCCACAGGGCGGAGTCGTCGGAGAGGTCCGGCCACAGGTTGGTGATCCCGTTGAGCAGGGCGGTCTGCTGCCGTTCCCGGGTGTCGATGACGATCGTGTCGACGCCGGTGATCGTGCGGGCCAGGACCAAGGTCTGCCCGGTCGTCACATTGGTGAGGGTGACGGTGGTGGCCGGCCCGGTGATGGTCCACACGGGGAAGGCGTCATCGTCTCCGTCGTTGTCGACGGTGACCGCACCGAGCACCTGGGAGTCGCCGACAACGAGCGGCAGGAACGGGAAGAAATCCCCGCCCGGGTCCGTCCTCCAGGTGGTGGTTACCTCTCCCCCGGACCAGTACGGGGACGGGACGGCGAACACCAGGGCGCTGATGCACCAGCGGGCGCCGGCGGCATCGCGGGACTCGTCCCCTTCCATCCCGTCCTGGTAGAGGACACCGATGCTGCGCTGCGCCCCGTCGGGCTCGGTAAGGGTGAGGGTCCCCTGGCCTCTCTTGGGGTTGAGGGAGCGGATGAACGCCCGACGGCGGGCTTTGTATGCGGCCCGGGAGTCGTTGGCCCAGAACGCGATCGGCAGGGTGATCGTCTTGCCTTCGGCGCGGACCTGCCGCACCTCGTACCCGTCGATCCCGGGGGACTCGTCGGTCGCCATGGCGTACCCAGGCATGTCCAGGCCCTTGGCGCCATGCTGGACTACCCAGCCGCGCTCCCAGTCGGTGAGGAGCGTCGTCACACCACCCGGGTCCGTGAAGGACACCAGGGGCATTTCGACAAGGCGTTGCGGCCACTCCCACGGCGGCTGCGGCTCTACTGGGGCTGAGGCTACGAGGATCGGCATCAGCCGGCTCCGCTCATGACGGGGGCGTGGAGCATTTCGTCAGCGGCGAGGGCGTCGAGGATGCTTCGCTTCGAGGCGACCTCGGTGACGCGGGCGTTGTAGTTGAGGACCCGGTCTCCGCTGGTGTTGTTGACGGTGCGGGTTTCGGTGCGTGACATGGTGGCCGCCGCAGACGAGCGGACGGTGCGGGCCATGGCTGCCGCCGCGTCGGCTGCCCCGGGGATGCTGGCCCGGATACCGCCCTCGAAGCCGCCGCCGAAGAACCGGCCCAACTGGTCGGCGACCTTCGACGGGCTGAAAATTTTCAGCTCGACCCGCAGGGTCTTCTGGATCTTCTTCGCCAGGTCAGCAAGAGCCTTGATGATCGATTTTTCTTGGGCGACCAGGCCGGTCAGGAACCCCTTGCCGGACATGGCCCCGGCGTCGTACATGACGTCAGCGGCAGACTGCCCGTAGGCGGTGGCAGCCTTCCCGATCTGGACCTGGGTGGCGTTGATGCTCTTGAGCTGGGCGTCGGTCGCCTTCACCAACGCTGCGGCGTAGGGTGCGCCCTGGTCCGGGCCTGCTTGGATGATCTGCCCGATCAGGTCCTTGGACAGGCCGCGCTTGCCCAGGATCTCCAGGTTCTTCGAGAACGCCTGGAGCTGACCGAGGCGAACCTGGAGCCCGTTGAGGATTCCGTCCGCACCGAAAGGCAGCCCACTGTTTGGCAGACCGGTCAGAGACGCGAAGCCGCTCGCGTTGGCGGTCGTCTCAGTGGCGAACGCCTTGGCCTGGGCGATCTTCGCGGCGATCATGCCTCGCTGCTTCGCCAGGGTCTGGAGTGCCTTGTTCTGTGTGGTGAGCTGTCGTATCAGCTTGTCGTCGAGAGTGGTCTTGACGCCCTTGAACGCGTTCTTCACGGCGGTGGCGACCTGGGTCATGGCCTTGTCGATCGCGGACGCCGTCCCGGCCAGGGCCTTCAGGAAGTTCGCCCCGACGCTGGCTGCTATGGGCCCGGTGTCGATATTCTTCCCGCCAACCCGGATGACGCCGCCGGTGGCATAGCCGGTGCTGCGGCGGAACCCGGTGTTGATCTGAACCCCGCCGCCGACGATGCCGCCTTGGGCGTAGCCTCCGATCCGGTTGTACGCCGCCGACAGCGAGCCGTAACGGCTGAGGGCGTATCGCATGGAGGCGTAGATGTTTGCCATCGGGTCCACGGACACCCCGTAGAGCTTGGGCCCGGTCTCGCGGTACTTCCCGGCGTAGGCGTCGAACGTGGGCCGGATGACCTGCATCAGCCCGACGGACGGGGTGCCGTTGATCCAGTTGATGTCGTTGCGGTTGACGGCCTTGGGGTTACCGCCACTCTCCTGGTTCATCCGGCGGAGCGTCGTGTTCACCAGGGACAGAGACTGGCCGACCTGCCCGAGGGCCTGAGTGACGACACCCCGGAACCGCTCGACGCCAGCACCGGCGTCCCCGCCGGTGCCCCCTTCGAGGTACCGCATCGGGTCGATGGTCTTGCCGTTGATGCGTGCTTCGAGGTGGAGGTGGGGGCCGGTGGTGTTGCCGGTGGCTCCGACGCGGCCGATCTGCTGGCCGCGCTTCACCGTGTCCGACGCCTTCGAGAGCATCGCCGACATGTGCGCGTACAGGGAGGACAGGCCGCTGCCGTGGTTGATCTCGATGTGCTTGCCGTAGGGCCCCGAGTCGATGGCCTGGCGGACGATGCCGGAGTCGACCGCCCGGATCGGCGTGCCGGTCTTCGCGGGGAAGTCCAGGCCTGTGTGCCGGCCGCTGGACCACATGAGCCCGGCCTTGCCGAACGGGGTGCCGTAGGAAGCGGACACGGGCTTGAGCCACTGGCCGGTGCCCTCGACGATGTCCTTGCCGCGGATGTAGTCGATGGCCTTGTTGATGAGCCCGATGGGTGCCTGCCCGATCATGCCGGGCCAGGTGCCCTTGTTCTTCCCAAGGGCTTTCGTGATGCCCTTCTTGACCGGGGAGAACGCCGATTCGGCAAGGTCGGCGAGTCCGCCCCGGGCGACGTCGGCGCCCTTGGAGAGGACGCTGCCGACGGCGCTGGTAATGCCGTCGAAGATGCCGCCCTCAGCGAAGCCGCGGAAGGCTCGGAGGGACTGGCCGCGCATGGCGGCCTGGTTCACAGCGTGGAGCCGAGCCCGCTCATACGGGTCCTGCATAGCCTCGGAGACGTACACGCCCTCGCCGCGGCGCATGGGGACAAGCTGGTCGTCGCCCTGCCGCCACGATGACTGGCCGGGGAGGATCCCGCCGCGGGCGAAACCCTTAGGCATGCCCATGGGCTTGAGGTCGGGGACCCCGGGGATTTTAGCGGCGGTCTTGTTCCAGACGGCGACGATGCCCTTGTTGTAGACGACGTCGATCCAGAACTTGATCGGGGCCTTCACCAAGTCCTTCAGGCCGGCCCAGATCTTCCCGAGGCCCTTCTTCAGGGTCTCGAACGCGCCGGACAGCTTCTCGGCGAAGTTGCTGAAGCCGCGGCGGACGGAACCCCAGGCGTCAGTCGCGGTGGACTTGACGTTCGTCCAGAGGCTGCTCCAGGCCCCGGATACCTTGTCCTTGATCCAGTTGAAGATCACGACAGCCCGGTCGCGGAGGCTGGTGAACCAGCGGATCGCCCCGTTGACGATGTCCGGGATGATGCTGTGTCCGAGGAGGACGTCGTACAGCCACCGGAAGGCCTTGGCGATGGCGTTGGTCAGCCACTTCACGGCGTCGACGCCGGGCTGGATGTCCTTGCGGAGATCCGTCATCGACTTGATGAACAGCTTCAGCGCCGGGATGACAACCCGCAAGATGATCGCCGTGGCCAACTGGGTCATCAGCATGGAGAACTGGATCAGCGGCGGCAGCAACGGCATAATCGCGGGCAGCAGCTGGATCAGGAACTCGGTGCCCAGTAGCGCCAACTGCGGCAGCAGCGGGGCCAGGGCGAGGAGGATGTCTCCGATGCTCTTCCCGAGCTGCATGAGCGGCGGCACGAGCATCGGGATGATCGGCAGCAGCTGCTGCAGGACCCGCATGAACGCCGCCGCGTACTGCCCGGCCAGCTCGGCTATGACGGCGGACAGGCCCTTGATGATGGGGCTGAGGACCGGGCCGAGGATCCCGGCGATCTGGGCGATGACCGGGGCCAACTGGTTGAAGACGATGATCAGCGTGTCGAAGATCGGTATGACCAGTGGCAGGAGGTCGGCGATCAGCTGGCCGAGAACTGGGAGGAGTGGCGACACGGCCTTGACTAGGGCGATGATCGCTTGGGCGGCCACCATCAGCACCGGGCCCAGGGCCTCCGCGACAGGGAGGAGCGCCTCCCCCAGTGTTGCGAACAGGTCGGAGACGGCGGGACCGAGAAGCTTCGCAACCTGCGTCACCGAGGGCGCCAGGGCGGCGAGGACCGGCAGGACTGCCTGTATGGCGTCGCCGAGTGCCCCAGCAAGGAGGCCGGCCACTGCCTGAACGGCGGAGAAGATCGCCTTCAGTGAGGCTTGCACCTCAGGCAGGGCGGTGACCCGGCGGATCTCTGCCAGGGCGGATCCGATGATGGCGAAGAAGTCGCCACCCCCGTCGGCGGCGGCCCCGAAGACGTTCTTGATGATGCCGCCAAGGTCCGCCAGCACCCCACCAAAGCTGACCGCGACGTCGAGGGCGGTGTTGATGGCCTCTTCGAGGCGCCCGTTCTCCAGGCTGGTGGCGAGCCGGCCCATGACCCGGTCCATGGCGTCGCCCGCACCGGCCGTGATGCGGTACCAGGCGGGACCGGCGGCGATGGTGAGCTGGGACAGGCCTGTGACGATCTGGCCCGGGACCTGTACAAGGGTCCCGAGCCCGTCACGGATGACGTCAAAGGTGCCCTTCAGCTGCCCGGTCCGCTCCAAGGTGTCGACCGCGGTAAGGGCGCTCTTCGCCATGGCGTTGAGCTCGATGGCGGCCCCGACGAAACCGGCCCGGACGGTGGGCAGGATGCGGCTACCGACCTCCTGGAGGCGGGTGCCGAGCCCGGCGAACAGGCTGTCCTGGACGTCCAGTTTCATGGCCCGCCACGCGGGTGCCATCTCCTGAAGGATGCCGACGAAGCCGCGGGCGTTCGGTGACAGCTTGCTGATGGCGTCGTTGAGCTTCGTGGTCTGCGTGGCAGCGTTCGTCTGGGCGTCCGCCACGGCACGGGCCGCGTCGGCGACCGCTCGGTGGGCGTCGGCGAGGCCGCGTTCCTGGTCGGCGACTTGCTCGCTTGCCGCCCGGATGCGTTCCTGTGCCTGCACGACCGCGTCGGATCCGGCGACCCCTGCCTTGTTCGCTGCTGCGGTTTCGACCTGCTGGCGCTTGTGCTGCCGGGCCTGCTCGTCGGCTGCTGCTCGCGCCCGCTGTACGGCAAGGTCTGCCTGCTGGATCTGGAGCTGGGTGGCGGTCGGGTCGGAACGGATCTTGGCGAGGTCGAGTTCGGCCTGCTCGATGTCAAGCGCGGCTTGCTTCTGGTCGAGGGCGCCTTGGCGGAGGCGCTGGTTCATGTCCTCCAGGTCGCGGATGGCCTGGCGTCGGGCGGCGGACAGCTCCTGCTGCGCTTGGCGGGCGGTCCGCTGAGCTTGGGACAGGTTCCGTTCGGCATCGGCGACACCCCGGTGGGCGTTGGCGAGGGACCGCTGCGCCGACTCCACCTGCCGCGCAGCGGTCACCGCCGCCTTCGCTTCCGCCGGTGCCGGGGTGAAGGCTGCCTTGATGGCGTCGCCGACCCCCGAGGTGCCGAGCTTGATCGCGGCGAACGCGGAAACGAGGGTGAGGATGCCGGGTGCTGCAACGGCGGCGAGCGGGCCGAGCTGCCCGATTGCCGAGCCCATCGCCGACAGCTGCGGTGTAGCCAGGAGCGCGGCGGCAGCAATCTTCGCTATCCGGCCGGAGAGAAGCCCGGCCTGGGCGGATGCGCTGCCGCCGCTGCCACCGAAACTTCCGAGCGCCGAGGTGATTCCGGCGAGTCCGGAAAGGCGGGTGCGGATGTTGACGGTTCGGTCGCGTGCCACATGATTGAGGGCGGTGTTCGCCGCGGTGGTGTCGGCTCGGGCTGCGACGCGGACGGTGCGCCTGCGGGTGAGGTTGTTGATGTCGTCGGCGGCGACCCGGGTGTCAACGTCGACACCGATGCGGACCCGCTGGCGTTGGGTGAGGCCGCGGAGTTCGTTGGCGGCAACGCGGGTGTCGAGGGTGGCGCGGAGCTGTACGAAGCGGTCGGCGGTGAGCTTGTCGAGGGCCTTCTCGACCCGCTTGTATGCCGCATCGTTGATCTTGGCGACGATGTCGACGGTGGTCTGCCCGAACCCGGCGAGCTTCGTCTTGGCCGCGGTGTCGTCGACCTGCGCTGTGATCTTCACGGTGCGGTCGGCGTTCAGCTTCCTGAGAGCCGTCTTCGCCGCGGTGTCATCGAGTTGAGCGGTGACCTTGACGGTGCGCTGGTCCGTGAGCCTGCCCAGCCCGGTGCGGGCTGCGGTGTCGTCCAGCTCGGCCCGGACCTTCACCGTGCGGTCGCGGGTGAGCCGGGCCAGGGCGGTGGTTGCGGCCTTCTCGTCGACTTCCGCTGTGAGCTTGATCGTGCGGGCCTTGGTGAGCTTGGTGAGCTTGGCCTCGGCGACCGTTGGCAGGAGGTCGACGCCGACCCGCACGGTGGGGGTGGCTGCGGCGAGCTTCCGGCGGATCCCGTCGAGGATCTGGTCGCCGGCGACTTCCCCGGCGAGCTTGGCGGGCTGGCGGATCGCGGAGGGCAGCTCGACGCGAAGCCGGTCGCCGAACTGGGTCGTGTCCGGGATGAGCGATACCCGGGTCGATCCGACAAGTGTCGGCTCGGCCATGCTGCCCTCCCCTCCTACGGTGCTGCTTCGAGTTCGCGGAGCTTGCTGGCCCAGTGGTCGATCTCCGCTTGATCGGTCTGGGTGGTGCTGGGTGAAAACTGGTTGAGGACTGCCTCGCTGTACGCAGCCCCGGCGGCTTCGAGTTCGGCTTGCCGCTCGTCGACCTCGGTGGCCGGGGATTCGACCGGGGGCATGTCCGGTGGTTCGCCCTTGAGATGGGCGGCCCACAGGACGCGGATCATGAGGAGGAGGGCGTTGTACTGGGCGGCCTGCAAGTAGGTGCCCTGCGTCCACCGCCTCCCGTCCACGTCCCCAGCCGTTGCCGCCTTCGTTGCGGAGTCCTCCGGCAGGTGCTCGACCAGGTCCCGGAGTTCAGCCCAGTTCATGGACCCCTCGCCCCAAGACATGGCCCAGAACTCGTCTAGGCGGCGACCGGGGTAGTAGCGGATGAGGTCGGCGCGGAGGGCTCCGGAGTGCTCTTCGAGGAGCTGGAGGAGCCGGAGCCTTCCCCCGTGTCGGTGCCCGCCTCCCCGCTGATGTCCTTGAGTAGTTCGGTGAGTTCACCGACGGTGAGCTGGGCGGTCTCGATGAGCTGGTCGAACGCCTCGGGCGGGGTCGCGATCTTCCGGAGGACGCCGAGGTTGTTGCTGTCGCCTTCCGCTTCGACGGCCTTGACAACGGCGAGGGGCCAGTAGTCCTGGGTGAGGAACGAGCAGGTGCGCTCGTTGACCTCGCCCTCGGTGTCGCCGGGGACCTCGAAGACGAGGTCGACGTGCTTGACCCCGGCCTTCTGCGCGATCTGGGCGCGCATCTCCTGGAGGCGGATAACCTTGCGGTTCGGCTTGGACATGGTCCGGGTTCCTTACTCAGGCGGGGGCAGGCGGGGGCTTTGCAGGTGATCCGCCGTGCCGCCCCCGCCAGGGATTGGGCGCGACGGATCACCAGTCAGGGGTCAGGCGGGGAGGGTGACCTCGGTGATCATGTGCTGGACGGACTGGGCTCCACCCGGTGCGGACAGGGCGGTGAAGGTCAGCTCGTAGTTCGAGCTGTCGTCCGCGCTGTGCTTGCGGGCGCCCCGGTCGGACACGCCACAGCGGGCGATCATGATGCGGTGGCGCTTCCCGCCGTAGATCACATCCAGACCCAGGGCGATCTCCACCGTGTCCTGGGTCGACCCGGACCCGAAGGACAGGAACTGCTTTGTCGCCGGCGGCCCCACCGCCGACGGGATGCTGGTCATGTTGTCCATCTGCACCTGGTAGTACAGGGACAGCAGCTGGGCAGTCGTCTCCCGGAAGACCAGCTTGAACGTCTGGGTGCGCTTCTTCGCCAAGTCGACGACGGGCGCGTCCTCACCCCACGCGTCGAGCTGGGTGCGCTCCTCCGCCAGGGCCTCTTCGAGACCGTCCGGGGTGATGAACCCCATGTCGGCGAACCCAGCCGGCCAGGCGACCTCCGGTCCGGTGGGGAACGTGGTCCCGACGGGGGCCGCATACGCCTTGCCCGCTGTGCCGACGATGATGTTCGCAGAGTCGCCCACGACGGGCCTCCTAGCTGTTCGGGAGGGGTGGGCGGACGCTCATCCCCAGGATCATGCCGACACGGGCGATGCCGGTGTTGGGCTCTTCTGGTCGGTCTTGCGGGCCGGTCTCCTGCGAGATGGCGCTGACGGTGGCGTCCCCCGTGGAGCGTCCAGGGAACAGTTCCCACGCGGCACACACCCGCAGCGCGAGGCGCATGGCCGCGCCCTCGTCGGGGGCGTAGCAGTCGATCGAGAACCGGGGCCGGTCGGTGGTGGCCGGGTCGGACCAGCCGCGCATGGTGCTGGTGCCGCCGATCCGCAGGACCCTGACCACGGGGAGCGCCGCGGTCAGCGCCTTGCCCTCGGGGAGCTTCGACGTCACAAGGACACCGGGCATGCCGGCGCTCAGCAGGTCGATGGCGACCTTCTTGCCGTCAGGGAGGACCAGCGGGGTGACCATGGCTACTTGCCTGCGGCCTTCTGCGGCACGCTGCCGGTCGTCGGGTTCTTGTCGCCTGCCGTCTTGACGACCTCGTCGGCCTTCGGGTCGTCCTTGACCAGCTCGGCGAAGCCCTTCCAGCGGTGGACCTCGTCGGAGGCGACCTCGACGATCTCGCCGGGCTGCTGCTTGCCCCGGGGGAACGTCAAGCGCATCTTCACGGTGCTGCAGTCAGACATTGGAAGCCTCCTCACTGGGGGCCTCGGCGCGGTGCCAGGTGCCCCGCCTCGGCGAATCCTCAGCGCACAAGACGTTGAGGAACGTGGTGGTCGGATCGGTCACCTCAAGGTCGGCCGCCCACTCGCCGTCGGTGCCGTTCAAGCTTCCGAAGTGGTCCCCGGCCAGGAGCTGCTCGGGCACGGCGCAGACGACGGCCCGGCGGCAGGTCAAGTGCTGCTCGTCGAGCACACCGTCCAGGTAGTGAACGGCCTCCCCGATCTCCGGTCGGTCCGGCGTCGAGTTTTCCTTCATCAGTGGTCGCCTCCTGCGGCGTCGAGAGCGTGGGACATCGTGTAGCGGGGCGGGTGAATCGAACGGCCGTTGCGGTCCGTCTGCCGGGTCCCGTGCTCCACGAAGTACGAGTGCGGGGCGTCCGCATCGACGTGCCAAGTGCCGTCCGCGTCGGAGTGGTCGACGAGGTGGATCGACTCCTGGAACTCGCCCGTGTAGACCGGGGCTGTCGCGATCGCGACCTCCTCGACCTTCTTCATTCGGCCTCGAAGATCGGTCTGCACATCGGGATGCAGTACCAGTCCGGCGATGGCGTCCTCATCGAGGTCAATGCGCATGTCGTTCATCCGGCCACCTCCAGCAGCCGCACCGTCTGCCCCGACAGCGGACCGGCCTCCTGAACGTCACGAGGCACCCCGTCGACCTCCCAGGTGCGGCCGTCCCACTCGACCCGGGACCACTCCGACACCCGGGGGGCGCGGCGCGGCATATCCAACTGGGCGGCTGTGACCGTCTGGTCGCGCGCCTCATGGGCCTCCGACGACGACACATAGTCGACGGTGCACCCGTACACGGGGGTACGAGTGACGTGCGCCCAGTCCCGAACCTCAGTGTTGTAGTCCCCGTTGACCAGCGGTGCGTCAACGAGCACAACCGTCTGGCGTCCGATGGGGCCCGGCATCAGCCCACCACCAGCGGATCGAACCGGAACAAGCCGCAGGTGCGCAGCAGGTCACCCACGGCCGAGGCGAGCCGCTGAGGCTGCTCCCCATCCCGGAGCGCCCGCTTCGAGAAAGACCGTTGCCCCGTCGACATCGACTGAAGATCCGACTCGGCCTCGGTCTCGTCACCGCGCTCCAGCATCCAATGCACCTGCTGGACCGTCGCCTGCCGCAGCACCTCCAGCACCTCGGCGTCGTCGCGGTCATACCACGCCCCGAGCAGGGCACGGTCGACACGCTGCGACGCCAACGTCAACAGGCGCACAGCGTTCGACGGGGCCGGCTCGGGGGCCAGCCACGCCGCGAGATCGGGGACAGTCGCGTAGGGCACCGGCTACTCCTGGCCCTCGGGGTCTACGGCGGACTCGCGGGAGTCCTCGACGACCTGGGCGTAGTCCTGGCAGTCGGACTTGGTGGCGTCCTTCGCCTGGTCCGGGTCCATGCCCAGGGCGATGGCGTACTCCCGCCAGTCGGCGACCTTCGCGTTCGCCGCAGGCCGGTCCGGCACCTCGGTGGCGGGTGTGGCCGGCGACTCCGGATCCAGGTTCGGAACCGGCGCCGGGGTGCCCTCGCCGAGCCCCTTCTCGTGGGCGGTCACCCACTCCTGAAGCTGGGTGAGCGTGAGGGAGTAGGCGTGGTCGGCGAGGAGGCCGAGGGTGACCGCGTAGGTCGCCCACTCCTTCGCCGTACCGTCGTCGCCCGGCTTCTCGCCCACCGGGGGCTTCGTACCGATACGGTCCGCCGTGGTCGCCTCAGCCCCGTCCACGACGACGAGCGACTTGTCGCCGTCCGGGACGTCTGGGGCGCTCCCGGAGACGGGGACCAGGTGGCCGCGGGCGACCTGCTTGGCCATCTCCCCGGTCGGCGGGTCGTCCAGGTGGAGCCGAAGCCCACCTGTGCCGATGTACTCGCGGCGCCCCATGTCAGTACGCCTTCGGGAGCTTGAACACCGTGATCGTGCCGGTGGTGCCGCTGGCGAAGTCGACGAAGAGCTTCGAACCGCGCTGCTGGAACCGGGCGGAAGTGAACGGGCCGAGCCACTCCACACCGCTGGTTGCCGCTGCGGTCGTCACGGAATCGCCCTGCCCAGCCATCCACGACTGCGTGCCGGTGCCCGCCTTCACGGTGATGGCCTTCGTAGCCCCGGCGGTGTTCGTGACGCGGATGAGGGTGCGCTCGGGGTCGACGTCGTTGATGACTACGCCGTTGGTCACGAGCGTGGAATCGATCGTGGTTCCGGCGACGTCGGTCAGGTGGCCGTTCGGAACGAACTGGGTGTACGGAACTGCGGTGCGAGGCATGGGGAAACTCCCAGGTCAGATGGGTCGACGGATCACGGAGTGACGAAGGCGACCGCGATCCCGGTGGGCCGCAGGAGCTTCGCGCCGTACACGTGGAGACCACGGATCGCGTCGGCGATCGTCGACTGGAGGCGCAGCGCCTCGGTCTCCAGGATCTGCTCGGCGTAGGTGATCGCACCCGGGTAGCCGGCCTGCATGACCTGCACGTTGCCGGTCGGGTTGGGGGTGTTGTTCGACTTCAGGATGTCGAAGCCGGCGGCCCGGCCGGTCATGCCGTTGCGGAGGCCCTGCTCGCCACCGGAGGCGTCGACGCGGACGAAGCGGTCGTCGCGGAGGAGGGCGCCCTCGAATTCCGGGGACCCGACGAAGTACCTGCCCTCGGTGGGGACGTTGGCCCGGTCGAGCTTGGTGCGGAGCGGCACGAGGACCTTGTCGTAGGCGTCCGTGGCGGTGCTCAGAGAGATCGGGGAGCCGGTCGACCCGACGGTGTTCGCACTGGCCACCCCGGTGTACAGGGAGGCGACGTAGGCGTCGGCCCGGTCCCGGAGGCCGTAGGCGGCGTTCTGCGCCATCTGCCCCATGGGGTTGACGAGGGCCTGCGCCTTGTCGACGTCGTCGAGCTTGAAGGCGAACGCCTTGCCCTGGTCGATGACCAGGTCCACGCCTGCGGTCTCGACGTCCTCGTAGTTGAGGGTGTCGCCCGCGTCATAGTCGAAGATCGTCGGGTCGCCGATGGTGGTGATGTGCAGCGACTGGCCGCGCGAGGAGATCTCGCCCTCGTAGTTGGTGTTGACGAGCTGCGGCTGGGCGTAGACGAGGGAGGCGCGGAGGGCGGTCAGCAGCTGCGCCGACCAGATCTCGGGCTTGAAGTTGTTGATGGACAACGGAGGCTCCTAGGGAGGCATCAGCCGCTGCCGAGGTAGGCGTTGAGCCTTCCCTCCTGCACGGCCTTGGTGATCTCTTCGGCGGTCATGCGCGCCACGTCCGCTGCACCCAGCTGCCGCTTGCCGTTCCCGGCCCCGTCCATCGGTGCGCCACCTGCGGGGGTGGGCTCCGGCTCCCGCTTCGGCGCCTTGGCCGCGAGCTTGGAGTTGCTGTCGACTGCCGCCTTCACCGCCTTGGCGACCGCTTCACCGAACCCGTCGTCGAACGGGTCGAGCTTTTCGATGGCCTTGGCGAAGGAGCGTGAGTCGAGGAGTGCGTCGGGGTCGCCGCCGTGCTTCCCGGCCGTCTTGTAGACGGCGAGCTCCACCTGCGTCTGGCGGGCGCGATCGTCGGACGCCTTGGTCCGGGTCTGCGCCTCAGCCAGCTGCGCGCTGAGCTCTTCAGGGGTGGGCGGCTTCTGCTCGTCGGTCTCGATGCCGAACGCTCCGGCGACCTTCTTCATGAAGGCGGCCTGATCGTCTGCGGCTTTCTTCTCTGCGGCGGTTCGCTTGGCCTTCTCGGCTTCGACGTCACCACGGAGGTTCTCGACGAGCTTCTGGAACTTGGCCGGGTCGAAGTCGCCTTCGAACGTCGGGGACTTCCCCTTGGGTTCGGTGGCGGGCTCTACCGGTTCGGTGGTGGGTGCGGCCGACTCTGGCGGAGTCGGTGCGGCCGGGGGTGCAGGCGGGGTGGCCGGCTGGGTGCCGGGGTCCGGTGTCGTTCCCTCGGGTGTGGCGGGGGCGGGGGTGCTCATCTCGGTGCCTCCTTGGGCGGCCTACACGCGTCGGCGGCGCCTTGTCCGCTGGCGTGTTAGCCCAGATGTTAACCCTGAACCCACCACAATGCTGCACAATCAAAGGCCATAGCGCAAGATGTCCTTAGAATCCAAGGATCAAGGGGGTGGGTGGTGATGGTCAGCAGCAACCGTATAGCCGACACGGCACGGCAACTCCCCGCCGCACTCCGCCGCATCGAACAGCAAGCCGCCCACGACGCAGCAGCCCCCCTCGCCCGCGCGCTCACCGGCGCCCAGCAGGTAGCCACCCGGCAATGGCTCCACGCCACCGACCGGCAAACCCTCCCGTCACCCAGCGCCCTGGACCGGCTCATCGCCGCTATCAAGCAGCTGCTGACCGAAGCGTTCCGCGGCAAGGGCAAGCTGGCGGCCGACAGCATCCGCATCGCCGCCTTCAACTCGGCGCAGCTCAGTACCCGGCAAGCGTCCGCGCTCGCCGCCGCGATGCGGGAAGCCCCGTCGCCACCGGTCCAGCCCGTCATCGGCCCCGAGGCCGCCGCCGCAGCAGACGCCGTACCCGCCGCTGTCGACGAGGAGCACCACCACGCGCTGGCGCTCCTTACCGCGGCCAGCCTCACCGCCCTCGGATTCGCAGGCGTCACAGGGGTGTTCAACCGGGCCCGGCGCGCCGTCACCCGCATCGCCCGCCATGCCGCCGTCGCCGTCACCAGCGCCGCCGCACACGCCGCTGCTGCAGTCGCCCGCGCCATCGGGCCCACCACCCGGCTCCTATGGGTCGCCGAACCCGGCGCCTGCGCTGCATGTGCCGCCTACGCCGGACGCAGCGTCGCCGCCGGCCGACGGTTTCCTGCCGCCCTCTCCCTCGACCCGCGACGCACCGTGTTCGCCACCGCCCTCAAAGGGCCCCCGCTGCACCCGTCCTGCAGGTGCTGGACCATCCCCTACGCCCCCACCTGGACCGTCGACGGCACGGCGTTGCCGCGACTCCTACGCCAGTACGCGCAAGCAGAACGGAGGGCCTGATGCCTAAAGGGACCATGGGCGAGGACAAGTTCGAGCGGTTCCTCGAACTCCACACGGAAGGGCTCGGCCGGAACGCGATCTGCCGCGAAATGGGGCTCACCGCCGCAGTCGTCTCCCGCACCGCCGAACACCTCGGCGTGACCTTCGACCGGTCGCGCATCGAAGCCGCCACAGCCGCGCGGCTCGCCGACCTTGCCGAGCGGCGCAGCATCCTCGCCGAACAGCTCACCAGCGACGCCGAACGCCTGCGGAAGAAGCTGTGGGAGCCGACCGTCGTTTACGCCTTCGGCGGGGCGCAGAACATCTACAACAGCGAGCCCGTCGACGAGCCGCCGCCCGCCGATAAACGCTCCCTCATGAGCACCGCCGGTATAGCCATCGACAAGTCACTCAAGCTCGCACCGGCGGAGAGTAGTGGTAGCGGAGCGGATGACGCCAAGTCGATGCTCGGGAAGCTCGCCCAGGGCATCGCAGAGATCGCCAACCAGCCCGACGAAACACCCCTTGAGAGCGAGCAGTGACGAGGCTCGCGACAGCCCCAAGTCGCCCCAAAATTGGTAGAATTAGCAGGTCAAGCTACATACAGGACCCCCGCGACGGCTGGAACCGTCCGGGGGCGCGGCCGACACTTACGAGGAGTGCCGACATGACCAAGCGTACCTGCGACGTGCCCGAATGCGCCAAGCCCGCCCGTGCCCGAAACCTGTGCACGATGCACTACCAGCGCGTGAAGAAATACGGGGGCACCGATCTCCCGGTCCACGTCAAGGCTTCCGACCTGAAGTGTTCAGTCGAAGACTGTTCGACCCCCGCAAAGGGTGGTCACGGTTGGTGCCACATGCACTACCGGCGGATGCGCCTCCACGGCTCTCTTGACCTCCCAGCTAGGTCGGCAAGCAGCGCAAGCTGCCGAGTCGACACCTGCTCAAAGGGCGGTCGACTCGTCCGCGGCCTGTGTGCAGCGCATTACGCCCGCGTCCGGACCTACGGAGATGTGCGTGCCGACATCCCCATCGAGGCCCGCGGCGTTACGACCGAGTGCCAAGTGCATGGCTGCGACCGCGGCGACAACCTGAAGCGCGGTTGGTGTGGAATGCACTACCAGCGCTGGGCGGCGCACGGTGATCCGCTCTGGGAGCCCGAGCGCCAGCCTGCGGTCTGCACCGTAGACGACTGTGGGTCCGAACTGACAGTCGGGAAGGGACTCTGCCGGAAGCACTACATGCGACTCCGAAGGACCGGCAGCACCGCAGACCCGGTCAAGGCAGTCCATGCGGATCGCGGATGCACAGTGGATGGCTGCGGCAAGCAGGTCGACCGGCGCGAGATGTGCACCACGCACTACACGCGCTGGAAGAGACACGGCGACCCTCGCACGGTGCTTCGAATCTGGACCCCACAACAGTCCTTGACTTGCAGCCACAACGGGTGCGAACTCGGGTCCGAGAGGAAGGGGTTGTGCCAACGCCACTGGGCTGCGGCGTACCACCTGAATAACAGAGCTGAGCGCAACGCCCGGATGCGGGAGCACTACCTCGCTAACCGCGAGGAGTACTACGCAAGGACGCATCGCCGTCGCCAACGCGTGGACGCGAACATGGACGCTCTCGATCGAGCCTTGTCTGCTGACTATCGTCGCGCCATTGCAAACGACCCGTGCTTCTACTGTGGGAGGGAAGCCGTAAGCGTTGACCACTTCTTCCCTCTCGCCAAGGGGGGCACGGATCACTGGTGGAACTTGGTGCGAGCCTGCGAGGCCTGCAACAAGTCCAAGTGGGCCCGCTGTGGAACCTGGTTCCAGTTGGTGAGCGGAGGTGGTCGTGAACCTGTCGTCGCTTCCGATGTCGCGTAAGCAGCTGCGCTCTATTGCACAGTCTGCACGGCACCGGATTGCGATCTGGTCGGGGGCGATTCGTTCAGGTAAGACGATCGCCTCCCTGGTCGCCTTCCTGATTGCTCTTTCTGTGGCTCCGTCTACGGGCCTTGTGATCATTGCGGGCCGATCGCTTCAGACGATCGAGCGGAACCTTATTGAGCCGCTCCAGGACCCCGCAATTTTTGGAGCGCTGTCCCTACAGGTGGTTCACACCAGAGGGTCGACGACTGCGGTCATCCTGGGGCGCACCGTGCACCTCATTGGCGCATCGGATGCCCGGGCAGAGGGGAGGCTACGTGGGGCCAGCGTGTGCCTGGCCGTGGCGGACGAGATCACTCTCCTTCCGGAGGCGTTCTTCAAGCAGCTCCTCGGCCGGCTCTCTGTGCCGGGCGCCCGCCTGCTTGGCACAACGAACCCTGATAGCTCTGCGCACTGGTTGAAGCGCGACTTCATCGATCGAGCTCTTGAGCTGGGCATCGGGCACTGGCACTTCACACTCGACGACAACCCGTCTCTCACTCTCGAATACACGGAGTCGATTAAGGCTGAGTACGGGGAAGGCACGCTCTTCTTTAAGCGGTTTATCGAGGGCAAGTGGATTGCCGCCGAGGGTGCCGTATTCGATATGTGGGATGACGAACGCCATGTTGTCGACGCCCTGCCGCGAATGCATCGCTGGCTCTCTGTGGGCGTTGACTATGGAACGAGTAACCCGTTCCACGCGACGCTGCTGGGGCTGGGAACGGATCGGCGCCTGTATGTGGCGTCGGAGTGGCGGTACGACGGACGGCACCAGCGCCGCCAGTTGACGGATGCCGAGTACTCGGAGCGGATGCGTGGCTGGCTTGGTGACGTGCCGGGGATTGGTCCGGTGCGTCCGCAGTTCGTGACGGTGGACCCGTCCGCGGCGAGCTTCAGTGCGCAGCTGCGCCGGGACAAGCTGACGCCGACGCCAGCGAAGAACGACGTCTTGGACGGCATCCGCACGATGGCAAGCCTCTTGGCATCCGGGAGGCTCCTCGTCCACGCATCGTGCAGGGCCCTGATCGGCGAGATGCCCGGCTACGCCTGGGACGACAAGGCGGCCGAGAAGGGCGAGGACCGCCCGATCAAGGTTGCCGATCATGGAATCGACTCGGCCCGCTATGCCCTATTCACGACCCGTGCCCTGTGGCAGCGCCAGCTCGCCCTGGCCGCCTGACCGAAAGGATCTGTCATGCCGCTGCCTCCGTCTGGGAACACCCCTTGGCCTCCGCCGAAGCTGAATATCCCGCACGCCGACATGGACATGTGGCGGGCCTGGTACGCGGGCGACACCGGACATTTGGCGCAGGTGTACGGCGGGCCGGCCAGCTACACCCGGAACGGCATCGCGCGCGCGTTCTTCGACGTCGACAAGCGGCGCGCGACCGGTGGTGATGAGCTGCGCATGTTCTGGGGGCAGGATCCGTCGCCGGGGCAGCAGGCGGCGAAACTCCATATCCCGATCGGCGGGGACATTGCGGAGATGTCCGCGAACCTGCTGTGGTCGGACGTTCC
Organism: Streptomyces sp. ADI96-02; assembly: GCF_003846185.1. Taxonomy (GTDB): domain Bacteria; phylum Actinomycetota; class Actinomycetes; order Streptomycetales; family Streptomycetaceae; genus Streptomyces. Next base: position 5,695,781 of record NZ_ML123034.1, on the reverse strand, counting down.
CACGGTGACGGTCGACGTGGACTCGACGGACAAGGCCACGGCCGCGTCGACGCAGGCGCAGATCGGCCGGTACCTGGACGACAGGGGCCACGCGAAGATGAGGGAGGCGGCCGAGCTGACGGCCGGGCTGTCCAACGTGTATCTGCGGGCTGTGTGGGACACGACGCTGCGCCCGCGCCCGTGGTCGGACGTGATCCTCGCGAACGCCGTGGTTCCCGAGTGGCGGTGGGGCATGCTGGCGGCGGCGACGGTGTGGCGGGAGCTGGAGCCGCTGGATGACGCTGGTGGGGTGTGGCGGCTTTTGGAGTACCACACTCCTGGGTTGATCGAGTACGGGGTGTACAAGGGCGATCACGCGACGCTCGGCATGCTGATGGAGTTCTCGGACCACCATGAGTCCGAGTTCCTGGCGAGTCGCACTGACAGCCGGGGGCGTCAGGCGACGGGCATAGACCGGCTGCTGATCACGCACCTGCCGAACGTCCTCCCGAACCGTGTGTGGGACGGGGTGCCGGACACGGCCCCGCTGGGGCGCTCCGACTTCGCGGGCATTGAGCCGATGATGGATGGGCTCGATGAGACGTGGTCGTCCTGGATGCGGGACCTACGTCTGGGGAAGGCCCGGGTGGTGGTGCCACAGGAGATGCTCGACACCAGCGGTCCGGGTGGTGGTTCCTCGTTCGACCTGGATAGGGAGCTGTTCGTGTCGGTGAGCGGGTTCCTGGGCGACGAGTCTTCTCTGAAGGACTCGATCACCGAGATTCAGTTCGCGATCCGTGTTGATGACCATGAGCGGACTGCGAAGGCGTTGCGTCGTCAAATCCTTGCGTCGGCCGGCTACTCCGCCCAGTCGTATGGCGAGGAGGGGGCGGTGGCGGTGACGGCTACGGAGGTAGCGGCCCGGAAGGAGGAGAGCCTCACGACCCGGGGCTTGAAGATCCTCTACCAGCGGCCGGCGCTGCTGGAGCATCTGACGACTCTGACGATGGTCGACGTGACGCACTGCGGGGCGAAGGGCGTGGACCCGGCGGCGGAGTTGACGGCGTCGTGGCCTCAGGCGGTGCAGCCGGATCCGGAGGCGACGGCGCGCTCGCTGTCGCTGCTGGAGTCGGCGGGGGCGATCAGCACGTACATGAAGGTGAAGATGCGGAGCCCTGAGCTGGACGAGCCGGAGGTCTTGGCGGAGGTGCGGCGGATTCGGGACGACAAGGCGCAGCAGATTCCGGCTGGGGATCCGTTCAACACGGGCGGCGTCGAGGAGCCCGAGGAGGTGGAGCCGGACGACGACGTTGAGCCGGGCTTCGATGAGGGCCAGGAGGTCGAGGAGGAGCCAGCGGGCGGGGCTTCGCGGCCCGAGTTGGCGGCTTAGCGGCGGCGAGCTGTCTCAACGCCTTGGGCCCGCCTGATGGTTCAGGACGGGCCCAGGGTGGGGGTTGGCGCTATCGGGGCGGCCCCCCAGTTCGGGCATCTGAGATCTCGATGACCTCGACCTGCTTCTCGACGGGGAGTTCGTCGAGGAACCGGGCGTCGCCGTAGGCGGCATGCTTGGCGGCCAGGGCGTCGGTTCTGGTGGTAGCGGTGAAGGCGATCCAGGTGGCGGTGCACCAGGGGGTATCGCCTTCACGGAAGGTGTGGATCACGCCGTGGTGGAAGCACCAGGCGTAGCGAGTGATCGTCACGTGTCCTCCAGGACGTATCCGGTGCGGCGGGGTGTCCCGCTTTTCGTGGTCGGGCTGGTGTGGAGGCTGTTGATGAGGATGGAGCGGGGCTTCTTGCCGCTGTAGGCGTCGACAACGTCGGCCCGGTTGGTGCCGTCGTAGGCGGTGATGCGGATGGGCTCACGGTGGGTGTCGCGGGGGTCTGCGGACCGGTAGATCTGTCCAGGTTGAATGGTCATGACTGGTGCTCCAGTACATATCCGGCACGGCGGGGTGTCCCGTCGCGGGTGGTGGCCGTGGCGTGGAGCCGGTCGGCCCGCATCCAGCGAGGGCGGATCTCGCGCCCGTCCCAAGTGAGAGTGACGACCTGCACTTTCCGCATGCCGTCCAGGTCGGCGGTGCCGAGCGGTGCCCTGGTGATCCGGATGCGGGTGGGCCCGTCGGCGGGGTGGTGGCGGTTGCTGAGGCTGCGGTAGGTCTGTCCGGGCTGGATCATCGCGGGGGCTCCTGGGTGGCGCGCTGCTCCCGGTGGAGGTTGAGGCAGTCGGTGCACCACGCCTCGTTCTCCCTGTCCAGCCGGATCGGAACGTCTTCCTTGGCCCGTGGGCTGAGGATTCCTTCGGTGGTGCTGCAGGCGATGTTCTGCCATTCGTCAACGATGCGGCCGACGGGCTTGTGCCAGACGGTCTGGTCGGGGGTGCCGTTGAGGCCAGAGACGCGTTCAGAAACGGCGAGCATGATGCTCCTTCGGGTTGTGGGCCGCCGTGCCGTACACAAGCAGCCCAGAGGCGGTCAGAGGTTGTTGGGCTGGATGTCGAAGGCGATGACGCACCCTCCTTGCGCCAGTGGGTTGCGCCGGGCGATCTCTTCCCGGATCTCGTTGAAGAAGCCCAGCCGCGTCGTGCCCGACACAAGCGGCATCTGCCCTTGGTAAGAGCTGATCAGGAAGCCTGCGCCGTTGGGGGTCTGGATGGTCATGAACCAGAAGTAGTTCTGCGTCTTCGCCATCGGTCTACTCCTCGTTGTCGTTGTCATAGTCCCGCTCGAACCATTCGCGGTCACGGCGGGCGACTTCGCGTGCGGTGTCCTCCCACGGCGGCAACGGGGCCGGGGCAGGCGGCGGGGTCACGGGGTGCCGCCGTGTTCGCGGGCGATGTGGCGGTACAGCTCCTGCTCGGCCGACCCGTCGTTGACGTGCCACACCGACGTGGTCCATCCGCACATGCCGCACTTCCGGGAGACCTCGGCACTGGCGACGTTGACCGACCGTGCGCCCGACCCGAAAGGGTTCAGCTCGGAGAAGGCGTGGGTGCAGTCGTCGGCCTCGCACGCATACGGGTCGAAGACCGGGGCGAACGGCGTCAGGTAGTCGCCCTGCGGGCAGCGGCACACGGCCTTCCGGGCTGCACGCCGGGCCCTCATGCGGGCGAGGCGTTGGGCGTTGGTGGGCTGCTCCCACTGGTGGCCGCCCTTGCCGGGCAGGTACTGCCAGCCGTGCGGGTTGTCGTAGCCGCACCACCGGCACCCGTCCGGGTTCGGGGCGGTCTGGTGACGGATGACCTTCACGTGCCCCCCTCGGCGCACCGGCAGGTGTGCGGGCTCCGGTCGCAGTCCTGGCAGATCTCGTGCGGGCAGTGGCCGCAGTCGAGGCGGCGGACCAGCGGGAGGTTGCAGTCGTGGGCGGTGTTCGTCTCCGGGCGCTCCTGCTCGATACGGCGCGCCTGTTCCGGGGAGAGGGCGCAGGGCAAGGCGTCCCTGATCCCGGCCTGCACGTCGGCCATCTGCTTCTTGAACTCGCAGGCCGAGCACGGGTGTCCGTACTCGTAGCTGGCCCCGCATGCCTGGCAGTCCTGGAACCGGGCCGGCTTCAACGCCTCCAGCTCGGCAACCCGGGCCTCGGCGGTCTCCCGGTGGCGGCAGAGCACGTTCATGGCTCGTGCGTTCTCCGCCAGCTCGGCCGTCGCGTCGGACAGCTCTCCACGGAGTCGGTCGACCTCGGCCAGCAGGTCTCCAAGGGCTTCGCGTCGCGCTACGGCGGTGCGATCCGTCAGGCCGTGCAGTTCCTCGTGCCAGATCCGGATGGTGCGCTCGCGCTCCGGGGTCATCGGGGTGTCGGTCATCGGGCACCGCCCCGCTGTGCGGCGGGGATGCCGCGCTCGGTGCGGAACTCGTCGAGCGCGGCCCGGCAGCACGTCGGCTCGCCCTCGATGCTGTGCTCGTCCGTGCGAGTCGAGAGGTCGGCCGCCTCGTCGGCGGTCAGCGCCTCGAACTCCGACCAGCAGAGCGTGCACAGCACGATGTCGTCGGCCGTAAACGCGGCGGAGAAGCCCGGCCAGTTCTCGGCAAGGAACTTCTGCACGGCGGGCCACACCTCGGTGCGGAGGACGTCCGTCTCGTGCGCGTAGTCCGCCGTTGTCCAGTACGGGCTGACGGGCGGGGTGATCGTGGCACGGCCGTTGATCTTCGCGGACTTCTTCATCGGGGTCCTTCCGGAGACAGGGCGGGGTCGGCCCGCCGCAGGATGGGCAGCGGCGGGCCGGTGGGCGTGGTCAGTACGCGGTGACCTGGATGCGGTAGGAGCGGATCGTCCGCCCCCAGATGCGGGCGTGACCGCCCGGGGCAATCACACCGGTCAGCAGCTCCCGCTCCACCGCCGCGACCTGGTCGGCCGGCACACGGCGACGGACGGTGCCGGGGACGGTGTAGCCACCTTCACGCTCGATCAGGCGTACCTCGTGCAGCGGCGGGACGGGCAGCACGGCCGGCCCGTAGACGACGTAGGCGATGAACCCGAGGTCGACGTCGCCGACGAGGCGGATCGCGGCGAGGAGCCTGTCGGTGTCCGCGTCGGCCACTGCGATCTCGGCGGAGAGCTGGTTCGCCCGGCCCTGAAGGTTGGCGAGCTGGGACTCGGTGTTGTATCGGGCCTCCCAGGAGTAAAAGTTCCCGATGTCGAGGCGGCCGACGAGGGCGGTGATCTCGCGGTTGATGGTGGCGAGTTCGGCGTGGAGGTCGTTGTCGGTGTGGAAGCCGAGGGTGTCGATCACGTGGTGCTCCCTGCTCGGGTTGCCGGTGATGGTTGCCTGGTGCGCCGTGAAGTTGGTCTAGGCGACCTCCGCGAAGTCGGCCTGGGAGAGGTACCGGGTGGCCTTGTAGGCGGTGAGCGCGGCGTACAGGGCGGGGTCGGTCGGGGCGTAGACGTGGACGTGGATCCACTTGCCGGTGGTGCGGTGCTGCGCCCACACCTTGACGGCGTCGGCACCAAGGTGGGCGGCCCGGTATGCCTTGGCGGTGTGCCGGCCGTACCAGGAGCGCTGCCCGTCCTTCAGGTCGGCGCCGAGCCGGTCGAGGAGGTCGCCGGTGCGGATGAGGGTGCCCTGGTCGACGGCGGCGGCGATGAGGCCGGAGCGGGTGCGGTAGGCGAGGGCCTTGCTGACCCGGCGGGCGGCCTGGTGGATGCGGGCGATGGTGCGAAGTGCGGCGCGGCGGGTGCGGTTGCTGGCGATCACGGGTCCCCCTCGGGTGGTGCTGTGCGGCTTGGCGATGACTCCATCATGTAGCCCTACGCGTAGCCCTGTCAATAGGGCTACGTGCAGGGCATACGGTTGGCCTTACCGTAGGGCTACTCGTGTGTCAAAATGAGGGCATGGCCACCGACTACCGACCCAGCCCAGACGCAGCCGACGTCTTCGCCCAGTACAAGGAGCACTACGAAGGCGAGCGGGAACTCAAGCCCGCCATGCGCGAACACGCCGCCAACGAACTCAAGGCCGGTGCCACCGTTGGTCAGCTCGCCAAAGCCACCGGGCTCACCCCGGAGGTCTTTCGACGCATGGCCCGCGACCTCGGTGTCGAACGCCTTCGCCCACCCACCGTCGGCAAGCTCAAGCCCGAAGGAGACGCCTCATGAACGTCGCCGAGGTGGACGTTCTCGCTACCGCCGTGCACGCCAGCCAGTTCGACAAGATTGGCGTCCCGTACATCGAGCACGTGCGTGCCGTGGCTGCCGGGCTGGCCCCGTTCGGGGACGAGCTGGTGATGGCGGGGCTGCTGCATGACGTCACCGAGGACACCGACTGGACCGCAGACCAGCTGCGTGGAGCTGGCGTCCCGGACTACGTCGTCGCGCTTGTCGAGGCGGTCACGAACGAGCGGGGCGTCCCCTACGAGGAGAAGATCGCCCGCATCGCCGGGCAAGGGCGTGACGCGGTCCTCCTCAAGATCGCGGACAACGCGCACAACAGCCACCCCGACCGGGCAGCACAGCTGTCCGAGGAGCAGCGCACCCGGCTGGCCGCGAAGTACCGGGCGGCCCGGGACATCCTGCGGCCCGCCGCCGAAGACCGTGACATCGAGACCATCGTCAGGATCGTCAACCCGTCGCTGCTCGACGAACTCCGCGAACGGCAGAAACAAGGGAACCCCTCATGACCGACGCCTTGGTGGCCTTCCTCAAGGCCCGCCTCGATGACGACGCCCAGGCCGCGCGCAAGGCAGCCAGCCGCGAGCAAGGTGGCGCCTCTTGGAGGCTGGAAGGGGCGTCTGTTCGCGCTGGCGACGGAGCTCCCGTAGCGCGGCACACCTGGGCAGACGAGGGAGCCCACATCGCCCGCCAGGACCCGGCCCGCACCCTGCGGGAAGTCGAAGCGAAACGGCAGCTGATCGACGGCGCGCTGTCTGACCGGCATCACGTGAGCGCCGACCAGTACGAGACGTGCCCTCGCGCAACAGCAGTCGACGGGCTCGATGCGAGCACCGCAGCCGCGCTCGAAGATCTCAACGAGGAGCGCCGCCACGAGGACGGCGTCGAGCCGGAGTGCTGGGAGTCCTGTGGCCGGGACGCCCGGGTTCGCCGCACCCTGGAACTCCTCGCCCTGCCGTACAGCGACCACCCCGGATACGAGGAGGCGCTGACCGGGGGCTAGTTCCACCGATCTCCCCCACCATCCCGACTCCCCCGGCAGAATGCCTGCATGGCGAGGTACACGGTCCACGGCGCGTCCCGGCAGGAGTGCCAGGACGCCCTGGATGAGCTGCGCCGGCTGCTGGACGTCACGGTGACTCTGCTCCCGACGGATCGACTGGGCGGATCCTGGATCGCGCGCGTGGAACATAGAAAAGCCCCGGACCACCAGGTCCGGGGCTTCGTCGTGCGGTGACTAATCGTCGCCTTCTTCACCAAGCCGCACCCGCATCTCCTTCACCTTCCCCGAGCTGCTGAGCTCCGCGTACACGTTACGGTCCCCCTGTACCCCGCCTTCGCGGGCCTGCCTGACGAACTCTTCGAGCTCGTCGAACGTCATGTCCTTGCCTTCACCAGTGAAGCTCAAGCTGAGTGCCATGCGATCATCTTGCCGGAGCTCAGGCGCCCAGTCAGGCGTTCACTGCGACGTGCGCCGTTCGGCGAGGTCGGCGAGCCGGGCGGCCACGTTGAGCGCTGTCCGTGCGGCGACGTGGCCGAGGGCGGCGTCGTACCTGCTGAGTGCCGCGGCCAGAACGTCGGCCCTGGCGCGGCCGGCAGGATCTTCGCCAACGGTCGGGCCATAGGAGTACCGGGCGGCATCGGACGGTACAGGGTCATTGCCGTGCGGGTCTCGGTCGGACACCCAGGGGATCAGGTGATCGTCTGCGGCGTTGAACGGCGAATCTTTGATCCACACCCAGATGTCCACCGCCCCAACATCAGGGTGCTCCTTACGGAAGCTGGCCACGATCGGCCCGGCCGCATCCCACTCGGCCAAGGGCTCGTCGAACGACGTGAAACCTGCGGCCAGAACTGCACGTTCCGGGGTCTGGTCGGTGATTCGCCACGCATAGGTTCGATCATCGGTCACTGGTAGGCCCTCTCAGGTCGGCTGGTGCACGGGGTTCGGATGGCGACTGCGGTGGGCGTTCAGCGTTCAGCGTGCACCCCACGCCCGCTTGAACTCAGCGAAACAGGCGGGCAGAGTCCAGCCGGTAACACACAGGTACGAGGGCATGCCGGGTGACCGATTCCAGTGGTGCTCCACGTCAGGCTGCCCGTCGTCGAGGATGTAGGCGCACTCGATCTCCGCGTCGCCGAGCATGTGCCGGCGTTGACCGACAACGCCCCAGCGCCGTCGCAGGACACGGCCGTTCACAATCTTCGTCGGAGGTGAGGGCAGTCGGCGGCCATACGGGCCGATCCAGGCATCATCGGTCTCGGTCTCGGTCGGCATTCTCGTCCCCTTCAGCGGCCAAGGCGCTTGGCCTTGTTCGTGGTGGTCGCCTTACTTCCGCCCAGACCAGTGGAGTCCAGACGAGTGCAGGCGCGTAGCGGATTGTCGAAACTTGAGGCTGGTGTGACTGGTGGGGCGGTCTAGAGATTGTTAGAGGTGCGGGCCCAAACCCCGCGGGCGTCGGCGTTGATGGTCCGCTCGTCGTGGGTGACGGGCCCGTGGTAGTGCTGAACGACGGGCTGGGCGTCCCGGTTGGCGTCCTTGACCTTCGCAACCAGACGGGCCACGGCGAGGGCTACGGCAGTCGGCGATCCGAGGATGATGCCGAGGGTCAGCGGGTCGACCTGGCCGACGAGCCACACCGCAACCCCGACCGGGAGGGACGCGACGCTGAGGCCTTTGAGAACTCCGCTGCTGTCGATGGCCCACTGCGACATCGGGGGCGGGCCCGGCTGCGGCACGGGCGGGGTGAGGCCGACCGCGGGGAGCGGGGTGTCGTCTCGGTACGAGGTGGCCTCCTCGACCTGGATCTCGTTGATGGCGGCCATGAGTTGGTCGGCGTTGCGGCGGATGGCGGGGTCGGGCTGCCCGGCGACGGGCTGCTCGGGCAGCTGCACGGTGAACTCCTAGTGGTTGTCGACGGCCCAGCGGCCGTTCACGGGGCGGATGGTGAAGCCGGGGCCAATGACCCGGTTCGACGCGGGAACGATCACGCCGATGCCTAGGTCGCCGATGGCGTTGAGCAGCTCGGCAACCTGGGCGGCGTGCTCGGCAGCCCGTGTCTCACGGCGGCGAAGCTCGGCAGGGGTTCCGGTGAACACGAGGGCCTCCTAGTTGATGCGGAAGGTGTCGGGGCGCCGGGTTTCATGGAGCACCCCGGCGTCGATGAGGTCGGTGACGTGGGCTGCAATCCAGGTGCGGGAGCGGCCGATCCGGGGTGCGGCTTCGGTGAGATCGGCAGTGGTGATGCGGTCACGGCCGGCCGCGGCATGCTCGGCGAGGAGGCCGTGGATGACGGCGGAGGCGCGTTCGGGGGTGGAGTGGGAGGGCCGGTTCTCGGCGAGGTCGTCGCGAAGGAACGCGAGAAGGCGGCCCTGCTGCCTGGCGGTGATGTTGTTGGTGGAGGTGAACGCCCAGTGGGGTGGGTAGCGGATTTCGAGGCGTGCAACGGTGGGTTCGGGGTCGTTGTCGACGGTGGTCCAGGTGCGGAGTGCGGCGGCTAGAACTTTCGCTCGACCTCCGTCCGCTTCGGGTCTTTTCACGAGTTTGTCCTTTCTGGGGTGAAGGAGTAGATGCCAGCTTCTTCTGTCCGGCAGATAACTCCCTCGTCGGCCAGTCGGGAGAGCTCGGCGCTCACCCACGGGCGGCTTCGGCGCAGGGTGTGCTGATGTTTCCCCCAGAGGTGACGTGGGCTGACGCAGTCCTGCCCCTCTGCTTGGGCTTGGTCAATGAGGCGCAGGAGCGCTTGTCGCGCATCGTTCATCTGTGGTCGGGGAGAATTTTTGGCCTTGAGGTCAGGTTCCTCGTTGGTGGCCGCACTTGAAGCAATCGCCTGAACACTCACCGCCGGCCGGGCCAGCCGATCCCCGATGTATCGCAGAAGGTCGGCAGTGATCTCGAACCACTCGGTTCCCTTGACCCGAGACGCAGCGAACTTGACGTGCAGCGCCCTTTCCAGGAGCCTTCCTCCGCTCAGGAGGAGCACGACTGCCGTGTCGCTCAGGGCAAGGGCGCGAAGGCGTGCGGTGAGTGACTGGATAGCCGATCTTCACGCGACTTCCGTTGAGGAGGAAGTAGACGACGGCTTCGTGCCGCCCGCGTATGAAGCCTTCGTTGAATGTCGCGGGCGGTGCGTTCAGCACCCGTCCGGTCTCCATATTGAGGTCAAGGCCAGCGACGGGGCTTGCCACGCTCCCCAACGCGCGTCCGAGCACAGCCGGGACTGCGTCGAGGGCGACTCGAAGGCGGTGCGGTTCGCACAGAGGCACCGGGTAGCCGATCGAGGGTGCCTCGCGGCATGGCTTCTCGCCTGCGGTGGCCGCGCACTGCGGTGCGAAGGAGGACGAGCCGAGAGGCTGACCCATTTGAGAACTTCCTTACCTTTTATGCAGATTGACAGAGCCAAGGTGCCAGAAGGTGCCAACTTCGCGCGCGCACGCGCATGACCTAAGAGATCGACCCTCGCGAGGGCGCTAACACCCCGGATTCACACCTCCATCGACAAATGATCATGGAATTCAGGTGTGAATCCGGTGTTACCGCAGGTCAGAAGGGGTGTTAGCTTCTGACACCTAGGTGTCAGACCGCCGCCAGCTCCGGGTAGAGCAGCCGGTAGACGCCCGGCTGCTCGGTCTCCTGGAGGTGAACTCCAGCGTCTGATAGGTCTCCCAGCTGCATTGACACCCAGGATCGGGACCTTCCGATGCGCTCCCCCTTGCCGAACGGGCCGAAGTCCCGCGGCCCGATGAACTCCTTCTCCTCGGTCCGGAACTCGTCGAGCATGGCCATCAGCGCCTCCATGCCAGCCTGCGGCGTGTTCTCTACAGACGGCGCCGGTGCCTGCCCGAACGACCATGTCTCGGTCGGGGCGGGAATCTCCTGTTCGGCGTCGACGTCGGGTACGGACCCGTCGTCGTCGGGGTCGTCGCCGACCATGGCGTCGATCTCCCGGTCGACCTGCTTTTCCAGCAGCGCCTTCTCGGCCTGTTCGTTCTCGTTGTTCGACATGACGGTTGTCTCCTGTCGGGTGCTGTCACTGCTGGTCAGGGGCGTGTCAGCGTCGTATCGGGTGCGGTTGGCGTAGGCGTCACCGGCTGCGGCGGCGGTGACGGGGTCGATGGGGGTGCGGGGCAGGATGGAAAGGGCCCCGGTGATCTGGTCGTCGTCGATGAGGTAGGTGCGCAGGGGGGTGGCGTAGCGCTCCTCGTCGACGCCGGGGGCGACGAGGTAGGCGTAGCCGGGCTTGCGGTTCTCCCATGCCTCAGGGCGGGCCCCGGCGTCGCGGACGTCGTCAGGGAGGGCCATGTCGGCGGTGGTGGAGCCCTTCACGCCGAAGCACAGGACGCCGCCGAGCTGCTCGCGGACGTCGGTGGGCATGCTGGTGGCGGAGGGGCGTTGGAGGCTGATGATGACGCTGATCCCGGCGGATCGGGCCTCCATGACCAGACCTTCCATTTCGGTGCCGTTGCGGAAGAATTTCGCGGCTTCCTCGATCCACACGATCATGTAAGGCATGCCGAGCTGGTCGAACGCGTCCGGGGTCCAGTTCTTGTAGCCGTGTTGGCCAAGGTGGTTGGCGCGGGCGGTGATGACCTGGGACAGGGCGTCGATCATCTCGTTGCCGCCGGCTTCGGTCATCTCGACCCAGTCGAGGTGGGGCAGGAACGGGGCGAAGGTCTGCTGCCCCTTGGAGGGGTCGACGGCCCAAACAATGGCGTCGGGCTTGGTCAGCACTTCGGCCATGGCGACGCTGATGCCGGTGGACTTCGCGGAGCCGTTCATGCCCGCGGCCAGAAAGTGGGTGGCGTTCCTCTTGGTGTGCGAGTCGAAGGGGAACCACAGGACGGCCACTTCGCCGTCCTCGTAGATCCCGATGGCGATCGGGTCAGTGATGCTGCCGCCCGGGTTGGACGGGCCAGGCCAGATGGTGCTGGTCTTCAGTTCGTCCTTGGGTACAACGACGAGGGTGGCGCGGGCTGCGTCGTCGGGGTCGGGGATGACGCGGATGCTGTTCGGGGAGACGCCGAGCTCGCCGGCGATGTGCTTGATGCGGTTGCCGAGGTCGTCGGAGGTGACCTGCCCGGCGGCCAGTTGCAGGGGCACGGTGACCTTGTTGGGTTCGATTTTCGGCTTGCCGCGGAGGGCGACCTTGGCGTCGCCGATGGCCTTGACGAGGATCCCGGTCTCGGCGCTGCCGCCGGACTTCTGGGGGTCGACGTTGACGCGCAGCGCCTGGCGGATGTTCCACGACCCTGCGGCCACGGCGCCGCCGATGACGAGGGTTGAGGCCAGGGCGGGGTCGAACGGGCCGACGGCGGTTCCGACGACGAGGTAGGAGGTGCCGAGGCCGGTGGACAGGGTGGCGTGGATCCGGCGTCCGGGCCGGGTCCCCTCCCCCGCCCACCAGGTTGCGGCGGTCAGTACTCCGGCTGCGACGGTGAGGCCGATTGCTGCGGGTACGGAGTCGCCCCAGTAGTGGTGGGCGGCGAAGGTGGCGGGGACCTCGGCGGCGACTGTCAGCCAGGGCCTCATGCGGGGGTGCGTGGTGGCCTTCCACAGGTTGGCCTTGGGGCTGTCAGCCACGGGGGTGTTCTCCTAATTTCTTCGAGTTGGGCGATCAGCCGTGGCTGGTCTGTCGGGTCAAGTGCTTGTCGGTGGTCCGCTGGATGAGGTCGGTGAGGTCGAAGTCGATGACGAGGTGGATCGGGGTGGCGCGCTCGGCTTCCTTACGCTCGTGGAAGCTGCCGGGCTCCAGGGCGAGCGCCTGCGCTTCGAGCTGCTTCGTCGCCGCGTCGAGGAGGTTGAGGGCTTCGGCGATGGTTGTTGCGGTCCAGGTCTGCTTCATGGGTGTGGCCTTTCAGCGGGTGATGGGGTGTACGGGTGGGGTTTAGCGCCAGCCGAACTTGCTGGTGCGCGGGGGCTGGTTGCGGCCCTTGCCGACCTTTCGCAGGTCGGACTCGTACTCGCGCTCGAACGTGCCGTACACCATCGCGGAGTACTTCTGGATTGCTTTCTCCGCAGCGGCGACCTTCTTCAGCCACCGGGACACACGGCGGGCCCGGGCCCGGGAGCCGTGGAGGCTGCCGCCGGCGTCGGGGATGGTGCGGAGGACGGCTTCGAGGTGGTCGGCGTCCATGGCCCGCTCGGTGGCCCGGTTCCGGGACTCCTTGCGGAGGTACTCGCAGAACGCACGGATGTCCTCGTTGGACATGAAGTCGGAGCCGGGGACCTTCCCGCCGGTTTTGCCGGCAGCTCCTGCGCCAGCCCCCGTACCGCCCTGCATGACGGTCTTGTTCACGGAAAATCCGAGCGACGGGTTGAAGCCTCCGCCGGTGCGCGTCTTGCTGTTGTGGACGGCACCGTTCGTGGGTGCGGTGCGGGGACGGGGCGGGGTGTTCATCGGTTCTCCTCATCGTTGATGCGGACAGTCATGGACCGGCGTGCGGTGTCGGCCGCAAGACGCTTCGCGGCCGGATGGAACGGGGTGCTGTCGCCACGCTTCCGGCGGGGGGGAATGGGCTTCGGGCGGGGCTTCGTGGAGGCAGGGGGGAGATGGGCGGCACGCTGCGCATTCGTGGTCTTGCTGAGGGTGCTGACGGGCTTCTTGAGACGGGCGGCTTCGACCCTCATCTCGGCCGCGTTGCGCATGCGGATCGTGTCGGCTGACTCGCCCGGGTCGGTGCCCTCAACGTTGCGCTTAGCCTGCCGCCAGATCGCCGGGGTGATGGCCGTCTCGCCGAGGTCCGCGGCGAGCTTCAGGGCGTGCTCGTGGACCTGGGGGAACATCTGCTTGCGGTCGGCGTCCAGCTTGCTGGCGGTTTTGCGTGCGGCGTTCTCCAGATGGGCCTGCCGCTCGGCTTCGTGCAGCTTCGCCGTGACCTGCTCGGCAGCCGCTCGCTTCGCGGCCTTCTTCGCCGCGCGACGCTCCCGCCGGGTGAGCACCCCGTCACGCCGCCGGATCCGCCCGTGCTCGTGAAGGTCCCACACACCGGGGCCGGCGAGCGATGCGAAAGCGGTGCCGATCGCGGTGGCCGGGTCGAAGGCGTCCAACCCGTGCTTGAGGTTGATCCCGGCGGCGATGGCCGCGAACAGCCAGGCGACGGTGCGGTAGTGCCAGTGCGGCCGGTTCGCCGCGACAGCTGCGGCGGCGCCCTTGGTGACGACGAGCGCGGCGCCTTCGAGCATGAGCGGGGCGATCACCAGCCACCAGGCGTTCGGGTCCCAGAACGCAGCGATCTGAACCGGCAGGGCAACGACCGCGCACACGGCGTAGAACATGACCGCGTAGAACCGCCAGGTGCTGGCCGCCTTAGCAATCTCGGCTTCGGCGGTGGCCTCGTTCTGCTGCTGCTCGCAGTGGGCGCGCTCGTCGTCCTGCTGGCCGCGCTCGGCTGCTGCCCTCTTCCGCTCGGACTCGGCGATGCGGGCATCCCGGGCAGCCTGCTCTTCGATGGCGCGGGCTTCGGCTTTGTCGTTGGCCAGCTTGAGCTTCCGGGCCTCCTCGGCGGCCTTGATGCGTACCGCTTCGGCTTCGGCTTGGGCCTTGAGGCGGCGCTCTTCCGCCTCGGCGTGCGCCCTGGCCCTTACCGCTTCGGCTTCGGCTTCGGCGATCAGGTCCGACTTCGGCCCGGCAGGTTCGGCCGGCTCGGTGAGGGCGGGCCATTCGGTGGCTTTGGTGATGGCCTGCCACTCCCCCAGGACGGGCAGAGTGCGGGGGCGGCCGTTCACCTGGGGCGGGCTGGTCGTCACGGTGCGGTCCCTTCTGGATCAGCGAGTGGTTGGTCAGCGGCCGGTGAGGGGCTTGCCGGACTCCAGGTACGCCTTCGCGCGCTGCATCTCCTCGCGGGTGAGGGATTCGGCGACGGCCCGCTCGGTGCCGGTCTGGGTGCCGGTGACGATCGCGGCGGCAACGGCCTGCTGGGCGCACTGCTTGTCCGTCTTGCGTCCGAACACGGGGGTCCTCCATGGGTATGGGCTCGGGCTGTTCCGGGCCTCTCCACCGCCACCAGCCACCGAGGTCCGGGGCTGGGGCGACAGGGCGGGCCGGGGTCAGCAGGTGCGGAGCACGAGACGGGCGACCTGCGCCTCGGGGACGCGCAGGGCGTAGCCGTCGGACAGGCCGATCTCGACCCAGTCGCCGCGGTGGCGGTAGTCCTGGACCCTGAGGGGCATGTTCGTGCCGGAGTACGTGGTGAGGGTGCCGTGCGGGGCGGGCTCGCCCTTGGTGTAGCGGGTGCCGTCGATGGTGACGAGCTCGACGAACACCTCCTGCGGCTCGGCGGCGGTGGCGGTCTCGGTCTGCGTGGTCATGGCGGGTCCTTTCGGAGTGGGGCGGGGTCCGGTCTGTCGGCTCGGCCGAACCTCGCAGGGATGGTGCTCCGGGACGGCTGCGCGGGTCAGGCCGCGGCCGGGGTGTTCAGCCCGCGAATCTCATCCATCAACCGCGGCGAACCCGGGGCGGCCTGATCCAGGTCAATCGCGGCAAGCACCACAGCCGTCATCTGGTCGTGGTCACCGACCGACCACGCCGCCCGGAACTCCGACAACAGGGACACTGCGAGGCGGTCAGCAGCCAGCTGCTCGGCCTGAGCAACGGTGATCTGCGACCGGCGGCGGGCAGCCAGCGAGGAAACGGTCGCCGTGTCCGCATCAGACAAGACAGCGAGGTCAGCAGCGTTCATCAGGTACGGAGACATGGAGGTGCCCTTCGAGTGGTGAAGTGGGGTGTTGGGGTGGGGGTTACTTCAGGTCGTTGGCGATGCTGCGGAGCAGGTGGAACGCCATGTCGAGGCCGTCAACCGTGTCGTCCTCGTCGTCACCACCGGCGTGGGCGTAAGCAACCCGGTACGCCTGGGTCACCGCCTCCAGCGCCTGGGCGACTGCGGCCGACACGTCGGCTTCACTCTGCGGGCGATCGAGGAGCAGAGTCCCCTCGGCGGCCAGCAGCACGTGCACGTCAGGAATGTCGAGACTGGGCATGACTGTCCTTCCAGGGTGGGTGAGGGTGGAGAGCCGCACCCCGGCCGACCGGGGGAGTTCGCCGACAGGGGCGCGGAAGTCAGTGGGCGGTACGCGCCTTCGCGGCGGCTTCCCGCTTCGCCTTCGCAGCCTCGGCAGCCACCGCAGCCCGATTGATGCGGTCCAAGCGGAGACGAGTGTCACGGTCAGCGGAACACAAGTCAGCAGACCCGAACACAGCCAGTCACCACTGCCGCTGCGCGATGAACCGGCGGCGAGCAGCCGGATCCGAGGGCGGGGTCGGGGACTCCTGGGAAACCCGGGCCAGGCGGCGGTGCGACGCCTTCACGTGAGCCTTGCGGTCCGCCGCAGACATCGGGGCGATCACCGGATGCTCCCGGCGATCACACGCTGGAGGCCGAGCTGCTGGCGGTCGCGGCGACGAATGGACTCGCCGTAAGCCGCAGCGCGGGCGTCGCTCTCCTCGGTGAGAGTGCGGCACCGGGCGCAGTCCTGGTCGTGCCGAGCACGGGCGAGGTCGGTGTACGAGACTGTCTCGCGGCGGACATACGAGCCAGCCTCGTGGGCGGCGATGTCGGCCGGGGATAGGTCGCTGAGCGCGGGGCGCTCGACGGTAGAGTTCTGCACAGCCATCGGGGTCTCCTTCATAGACCTTGGCGGTGAGGGTCGGATGCTGCGCGATGTAGGAGTCGCTGGCATCCGGCCCGTTTTCGTTGTCGCACCGTTCGCGGGCATGCCCGGTAGGAGTGAACGGCGCTTCAAGCGGTGCTTGGAGTGCTGAGTTAGACAGTAGACCTGCACCCGGCCCGCGTCAAGCAACTGCTTGAAGTGGCCCGGATCGGCCCCTACTCTCATTCCATGACCGACACCCTGGAAGCCCGCGCGACGTCGCTGATCGCGGCCATCAAAGAGATCAGCGACGACGTCGAGCGGTACCAGGCGGTCAAGAACCTCGAAGCGCAACTCGACGCCAATCTCAAGGACGTCAAAGCCGAGATCGCCCGGAACCTCCACGAAGGACGCTCCTGGCAACAGGTCGGCGACCTGCTTGGCGTGACCGGCTCCAGAGCGGAGCAAATCTCGCGGGCTTCCAGGTGAACGGCTGATCTCCATGCCTTCAAGTCAACCGGCGGCCGGCTTACCGGGCGATGAGCTTCCAGTGCGGTGGCAGTGCACCGGATCGGCCCGCAGTGCAGTAGCAGTGCAGCAGTGATGCAGAACCCGCAACGCCACGACCCGGGGAGCCGGATAGTGAACGTCACCACGTGGACCGGCCGCACCGCCTGCGCGTTGCAGGCCGCACTCCGCATGACGAACGAGAGCTTCGCCGCGAAGCTCGGGGTTGCGGTTCGCACGGTCGCCGGCTGGCACAAAAACCCGGAGATCGTGCCGCGCACCGAGATGCAGCAGGCCCTCGACACCACCTACGAGAGGGCTACCGAGCACGTGAGACGCCGCTTCACCCTTCTGTCCCGCCCGCCCGAGGAGCCCGCCCAGGCTGAGGCGCAGGTGCTCCGGGTCGCTATCGCCGTGGTGCTGCGCGGGGCCGAGGTGCTCCTCGTGTGCCGCCGCGGCGATGACGCGCTCAGTTGGCAGTTCCCGGCCGGGATGTGCAAGCCGGGCGCCGCCGTGGCGTCGGTGGCGGTGCAGGAGACCCACGCGGAGACCGGGGTCCACGTTGCGGTCCGCGAGGAGCTCGGCACCCGGGTTCACCCGAAAACCGGGGTGCTGGCCAGCTACGTCCTCTGCGACTATCTCGCCGGCGAGGCCAGCAACCTGGACGCGGTCGAGAACATGGACGTCGCTTGGGTGCCCCTCGCCGCCCTGACCCGTTTCATCCCTGCCGAGAACATCTACCCGCCGATCTTGAGTGCCTTGGAGGCAGCGTGACCGAGCAGAGTGTCCAGCCCCCCGTCTCCACGGCGATCATCGTCGACAGAGGGAAGGTGCTGATGATCCGGCGGCAGCAGCGGGAGGGGAAGCTGCTGTGGGCGTTCCCCGGCGGCGGCATCGAGGCCGGCGAGTCCCCGGAGCAGGCCGCGGTGCGGGAGACCGCGGAGGAGGTCGGCCTGGAGGTCAAGGCCGTCCGAGTCCTCGGTGACCGGGTCCACCCGCAGACAGGGGTGCCAATGACGTATGTGGCGTGCGAGCTGATCTCCGGAGACGCCATCGTCGGGGACGCCGAAGAGATCGCCGCAGTGGAATGGATCAGGCACGAGGAGATCGCGAAGTACGTGCCGTGGGGGCTGTTTGGGCCCGTGCAGGAGTACCTGGATGAGGCGCTCCGCCGCTAGACCAGGACAATCGAAAGGCCCCGCCACTGGCGGGGCCTTCTTGCGCCCAGGATGCGGAGGACTCAGAGGATTCCGCGTTGCTTAAGATCCTCAACCATCCTCCGCGCGACCTCGCGGATTTCTGCGGCGGTTACAGTGTCGACCGTGGCGACCATGGCGCTGGTGACTGCCTGCGCAAGCTCCTCTTCGGAGAGGGTGACCGAGGAGGCCCCGACCGCTTCCGGCATCTCCTCTATCGGGCTGGGGGCGCCCCCTTCGAGGAGAGCTTGGACGGATCCTGGGGCCCACCCCAGCACCGACTCGATCTTCACTAGGTTGAGGCTCCGCAGCCTTCCGCCGCGCTCCAAATTTTGAAGCGTGGCTCGCGACACTCCAGCCACCTCGGCCAACTGGGTCTGCGTCATGCCTTGGCGGATCCGGGCCTCCCTTACGGCCCTCCCTAGCGCCTCGTAGTCCTCACTCATAGGCACATCATGCACAGGTAGAGCCGTGGGCGCCACCCCCGACGCACACCGAATGCCTAACTAGGCTTGCCTTCGGCTCAGAATGGGCTTAGCTTGAGACGAGAACGGCCGAGGCGCTCAAACGCCTCGGCCGGTTCGCACAGCGAGTTGCACCTCGCTGATCGGAGACCCTTCCCTGCGAAGAGAGGAAGTCCACGTGACTACTCTACTGCCCGGATCCGTAGATGCGCCTGAGGGTGACACCCACGCCGCGCACCCCACCCTCTGCCCGGCCTGGTGCCGCGAAAGCCACCAGGCGGCGGCATGCGCCACCATGCGCATGACCGTCCACCTCTCGGCAGAGCACAGCGTGGCAAACCCCGATCCGCTCGACGGCGATGTGGCTGACGCTCTCATCAAGGCTCAGCTCCTCAAGATCGACCGCACGCCGGACGATGACACGCTCGTCATGTACCTGAGCGGCGAGACCGACGCCGAGGTCGACAAGAATGGCGCCGACATCCTCATCGCACAGATGCAGGCGTTCGTCGACACCCTGCGCGTGCTTCGCCGGCAGATGGACGCCATCTGATGAGCGCAGTGCAGTTGTTCAACGTCTCGGGGTCGGACATCCGTTTCGGTGTCACCGAGCACGGCACCCCCTACGCCGTGGCATCGGACTACGCGAAGGCCATGGGGTACGGGCAGGCGAGCGACGCAACGCGCCTCCTGGGTGATGACGAAAAGGGTCAGCAAATCGTGCTGACCCCCGGCGGTCCGCAGCGCTTGAACGTCATCTACGAGGACGGCATGTGGGAGCTGATCTTCCGCAGCACCCTCCCTGGCGCGAAAGAGATCAAGAAGCGCGTCAAGGCAATCCTGCGCGAGATCCGGGAGACCGGGCGGTTCGAGGCGGAGCCGGTGCGGGAGGTCACTACGGCGGCTGGGCCCCTTCCGTACCGGGAGCAGGCCGAGGTGCTCGCGATCCTGCGGCACGTCCTGCCGGAGTCCTACGCGGCGGCGACCGGCAAGGTCATCATGGCGCGGGCGATGGGCGAGCGGCCCGAGCTCGACTCCGCGGAGACGCCTCTGTACGCGTCGACGTTCCTCGCGGAGAAGGGGCACAAGCCGGCGACCGTGGCGAAGTTCCAGTCGGGGTTCGGGGTCCGGGTTTCAAACCGGTACCTGAAGGTGCATGGGAAGCGCCCGGAGAAGATCCCGGGGCCTGCCGGTTCGCGGATCGACAAGGTCGTCGCATACGTCGAGGACGACCGCCCGCTGCTGGAGCAGGTGTACGCGGAGATCGCCGACGAGATCGGCATGTTCGAGTCGGGCGGCCAGGTCGCCCTTAGCGCCTGACCCCTGCGGTTCCTTACGGCCGGGCAGCACCAGCTGCCCGGCCGTTTCCAGATCGGCGGGCGGGTCCCGCGTTCCCTCAGGAGTGCTGTGTTTGTGCTGCTCGGCGTTGGTCGGTGCGGTGGAGGTTGTGATGAGTAGCGAGTTGCGCCGTGAGTTGCGTGAGGCGTTGGGGCCGGAGATCAAGGGTTTGCAGCGGGCGGTGGCGTTGGAGATCGCGGATGACGCCCGGTATGACGACGAGTGGCGGTTCGACGCGGCCCGGGGCAGGCGCAGCAAGGTGCGCTTGGCGGACTTGGTGCGGTGGACGGGTGCGAAGGATGAGCTGAGCGTCCGGGAGATGCTGCGTCGGCTTGCGGTGGCGGGCTGGGAGTTCCGGTTGCCGATCGGTACGGGCCGGGATGGCCGTCCGTTGTATGCGGTGCCGGGTGTGGCGATGCAGTTCCGGGTGCCGGATTTCGAAGCCCCAACCAGCGTTGGACCTTGTGAGCCGGAAGGGCCAACCACGGTTGGGCCTTTGACGCCTGAAGGCCCAACCGTGGTTGCGGAAGGCCCAACCACAGTGGGCGAAGGCCCAACCGTGGTGGGTGAAGGGCCAACCACCGTTGGGCCCCCTTCTCCTGTTCTTCTCCTTGCTTCTCCTCAAGACTCTCCCTCCTCCTCCGGCCCGCTGCCGTCTGCAGGTGATGAGCCGGCTGGGCAGGGAGGAGGCGGTGGCGATTTCCTTCATCAAGACGAAGACCGAGGTACCGCCACTGGTACGCCGGAACTGCACCCGCAGGCCGAGCCCTTCGTGTCCGCGCTGGACTTCCGTGGTCGCCCGCCGGGGTCGAAGCAGCGCGGACGGTTGGTCGGCCTTGTCGCTGCCGCCCTGGACGCCGGTTGGGTCGAGCAGGACTTGAAGACGTACCTCGACCTCGGTGGTGCCGCGGTGAACTCTGCTGCGGCAGTGTACGTGCACCGGCTGGCTGCGGATGAGCTGCCGGACCCGGTGGCGTTCCGTGAGGCTGCGAGACGGCCCCTGGAGGGCACGGATGCGGTCGTGGATGGGTGGATGCAGCTTGCCGGGCGTTCGGGCCCGCACAGGCCGTACCAGGACTCGTGGGGGCGCCTGGAGGAGGAAGGCCGGAACGGGTCGCGGCCTCAAGGGTGGGAGACGGTACCGCACTGCGGGGACCCGGACTGCGGCGAGGTGACCCGCCGGCGGGATGCGACCGGCCATGACGGGTTGCCGACGACCACCCTGTGCCAGCGGTGCCATCCGGCGATGCGTTTCTGAGCTGGGGTTTCTGATGGGTTCTCACTCTTCTGCGCGACACCCCTTGCGCTTCCTAAAACAGGAAGCTAATGTTGTCGTCATGAGGTCAGGGGAACAGCCCCAGACTCCACCGGAAGGACCCGGCCATGAACGTCACCACCAGCTACGGCACCTGGAACAACCACGGCGACAGCGGCAACCTGTCCGTCGAGGCCAGCATCGTGGACGCCATCAACGGCGGCCCCAGCGACTGGCAGGAGCGCATGGAGAGCAGCGGCGCCCTCGACCTCATCGCCTCCGACTACCGCGACGCCATCGAAGACGCCCTCCCCGCCGGCATCTCCATCGCGGGCAACGAGTTCATCGGCCTGCACCACACCGACCCCGACTACACCGACGAGATCGGCGACTTCGACATCCGCGAAGCGATCCAGGACGTCGACCTGTGGACGATCATCCAGAAGCACGACGTCGACAACTGACGGCCACCCCAGCCCCGGCGGATACCGCCGGGGCTTACGGCCTGGAGGCCCCAGCATGACTGAGCACACCGACCCTCCCGGGATGTCCGACGATGAGCGGATGACGGACGCCGAGTTCCGTGTGGTCCGGGACTGGCTCGGCCTGACCGGGGACTGGCTCGCCGCCCACCTCGGGGTGTCCCCCCGCACGGTGCGGCACTGGGAGCAGGGCAAGTACGCCGTCCCTGACGGGGTGCGTTTGGAGATGGAGAGCCTGGAGGCCCGTACCGGTGAGTTCGTGGCTGGCGCCGTCAGCAAGCTTCTTGACCTCCCAGGGCCTGGGGTGTTCACGTACCGGACGGATGCCGAGTACCACGCAGCGCACCCCGAGGTTCCGTTCCCGGCTTCCTGGCACCGGGCGGTTGTTGCCCGGATTGCGCAGGAGGTGCCGGGGCTCGCCATCGCCTACCCGCCGCAGGAGGGTGAGGCGTCGTGACCCTGTGCCCTCGTGGTCCCCGAAGGCGCACGTGCGCCGTGACCTCCACCGATTGATGGGGGTCGCGGCGTGTTCGGGCCCGTTCGTCACGCGGTTCCGTGGGGCTGGACGATTGGGCCTCTGGGTGGACTCCTCCCACCAGTTATTCGAACGTGCGATCGACACGTCATGGGTTGTCCAGACCTTCACCCTGCCTCTTACCGGTGCCAGCTCCAGTCGCTACGGTGGGCTGTCTGGGGGATGTGCCGTCCTGCCCGTAGACCCGCCGAGTCGCACCCGGAGAGGACTCATCTACGGTGAGGAACAGGCACCAGAGGGGACACCATGACAGCGAGCGTTCAGGACGTGGCCGCGTACATACTGCGCAAGGACAGTCCGATGTCCGCGATGAAGTTGCAGAAGCTCTGCTATTTCGCCTACGGGTACCACCTGGCCTGGGAGGACCGGCAGCTGTTCCCGGAGCGTTTCGAGGCGTGGGCGAACGGGCCGGTGGTGTACGAGTTGTACGCCGAGCACCGCGGCCAGTTCCGACTTGAGAGCGGCGATATTCACGGCGACCCGTCGAAGCTGGATGTGGGCGAGCGTGAGTCGATCGACGCCGTGCTGGAGAGTTTCAAGGCGTTTTCTGCCCATGAGCTGTCCGCGATGACGCATCGGCCCGGCCCTTGGCTGGATGCCCGGCGGCGGGCGGGCCTGGAGGACGACCTCCAGCGCAGCAACGAAGAGCTGCGGGATGAGGAGATCGCCGACTTCTTCGGTGCGTTGGCGGGCCGCGAAGACTGATGGGCAAAGGGGGGAAGGGGAAGAAGGTCAGCGTCCCGCCCGGGTCTATCTCGGACGAGAAGCGCACTGGGGATCCGGCCTTGCTCCTGCCGAGCAGCAGGACGTCTGAGGAGCGGGTGTGCTGGCGGTTCAGCCATTTGGACTTGGATGGCCCGTGGGGGCTCGTGTCGCTGGATCATGAGCGTTTGATGGCGTTGCTTCAGGATATGGCGAAGTTCGAGAGCCAGACGATGCACGAGCTGTTCCATCAGGGCGAATGGCCTGGGAAGCGTCACGATGTTCATACTTTGCCGAATAGGGTCGCGCTGGCCCGGCTTGACGCGTTGGGTTTATCCGACATGACGCAGATCTGGAAGTTGCGGATCGGGAGCGCTGGCCGGCTCTGGGGTTTTTTGGTCGGGAACGTCTTTCATGTGGTGTGGTGGGATGCTCGGCATGAAATCTGGCCCACGAAACGTTGAGATTGGCTGCGCCCCCCCCTTCCGGCGGGGGCCGCTGGTGTTGTTATAGCTGGGCGAGGATGCGGTCGGCCATTGCGAGGTAGTCGGCGCGGTGGCGTTTTCGGCTGGTGACCTTGTCCCATGCTGTGATCATTTGCAGGATGGGCCAGGTGTCGTCGAGGGTCGCCGGACTGTGACTGATGATCATCCCGGCGAGACCCAGGAAAGCGGCCTCGGTCCGTTCGTCTGCGCTGACGCGGGCGTCCCAGGCGCAGAGCGCGTACCCAACCAGTTCACGAGGCGGCAATGTCATCATTTCGACAGTGTTCCCCATGAATGTCGCACTAACGTCGCACCCGCCTCGGTACGCTCGCCCGGATCTGATCCGGGCGGGCGTACCGGGCTTTCATGCCTGGCGTGCGGCCTGACGGTCGCGGTGGGCTGCCGCACGTGCCTGGTGGACCCGGTTTTCCGTGAGCCGGCTGCCGCGGCTGTCGAGGCAGGGGGCACCGGGGACGCAGCGGCAGTGGGGGCAGGTGACGGTGAGGGCCGGGTTGTGGATGGTGGGTTCGCGTCGCATCGGGTTCTCCTCGTTGGTCGGGTCAGGTGGTGTGCTGCGTGGGGGGCTGCTGGTCGGTGGTGAGCCGGGCGACCTCGGTGGCGAGCCGGTCACGGTCGGCGGCCAGCTGTTCGATGGCGGGGACGAGTCGGGGCCAGTCGTCGCCGTGCGCACCTGGTGCTCCGGCGGACTCCAGGGCGTCGCGGGCCTCCTCCAGCAGCACGACCCGCTCGTCGCGGCCCGCTTCGAGGAGGTCAAGCCGCGCGTGCAGGGCGTCGAGGTGGTCGCTGGTGAGGTGATCGAGCGGGACACGCTCGGGCTGGGCGGTCACCGGGCCCCCTCGGTGGTGAGCGGCCCGAAGTGGGCTTCGACGTCGCGGCGGAGCATGGGGCCCATGTCTCCGGAGCAAGGCATCA
Source organism: Streptomyces sp. ADI96-02 (assembly GCF_003846185.1). Lineage (GTDB taxonomy): Bacteria > Actinomycetota > Actinomycetes > Streptomycetales > Streptomycetaceae > Streptomyces. The sequence goes on along the minus strand of NZ_ML123034.1, from coordinate 5,671,719 downwards.
GGACCGTGTCGCCGTCGTGGGTCTCGCTGGTGATGGCCCAGATGTCGCCGTCGCGGTCGGCCAGTTCGGGCCAGCCGGTGGGACGTCCGGTGTTGGTGGCCTCGCACAGTTCGATGACGAGGTCGTCGGGGAGCCAGGTGAACCCGGACGCCTCACAGATCGCCCGGCGGATGCGGTCCCGGGTGGCGGCCCGGTCGGAGGCGAGTTCCGTCGCACCCACCCAGGTGGTCTCCTCGGGCGCGGCAGGGACAGCGGGGGCCTCGGTGACGGTGGTCGTCGTCTCGATCAGCCGGTGCTCGAAGTCGGGCCACCGGTCTTGGGCTTCGGCCAGGCGCTGGTCGGCCTTCTCACGGGACCGCCAGGACCAGTTCGCGCCGATGCCGGGGGTGTTCGGTCGCCAGGTGGACTCTTCGGGGTGGCGGTGCTCCAGCCGGTACGAGCGGGTCGTGGTGGGGTGGTGTGCCCCGGCGGCAGCCTCACCGGCCAGACGGCGGAGCGAGGTCACGGCGGCCTGGTCCTCGTCGGTGAACCCGTCACGCGACCAGATGTGCTCCTGCGCCTCGTCGAGCGCGTAGGTGAGCATCGTCCGCTCGGCCTCGGTGAGCACGGCGGCCCGGTCGGCAGGCGCGGGCGGGGCGGCGGGCGGCTGGTGGGTCGAGCAGTGGTGCTTGCACCCGTAGCAGGGGCAGCGGCACAGGTTCGGCGACGCTTCATAGCCGGGGCAGGAGGCGTAGTCGTCGGCCAGATCGGTAGCACACTCGGCCCTGCAGAACGCGTGCTCGCCCTCGGCGTGGGCCTGCTCCCGCTCGTGGTTCGCGCACGGCTCGTCACCGCAGGAGTCCGGCACCGGGCCGCACGTCGTGGTGCCGAGGAGCTGCCGGGCCACCGCCAGGGCGGCCCCCGTCGGGCACTCCGGGACGCACCGGCAGCTGATGGCGTCCACCGCCACAGCCTCCAGCAGCGGGGCCAGGGCGGTGTGCAGCGGGTCGCCGGTCTCCCGGGCGCGGACGGCGGCGGCGCGCAGCTGGTCGGCGGGGCGGTCAGGGGTGGTGTCAGGCATCAGAGGCTCCTCGGTGGTCGGTACGGTGGTGGGGCGCCCGCCCCGGGTAACAGCCGGGGCGGGCGTCTGCTGGTTGGCGCTCACGTCATGCAGTAGCCGGAGTCACAGGCCCCGTCCCCGTCGTTGTCGAGGGGCAGGAGGTCGACCCCGTCTGGGATCGCCTGCCGCAGTGGCCGGCCGAGTGCGGTGAGATAGGCGGGGTCCTTGCCGAGGCGGGTCCGCCGATCGACGAGCTGGTCCTCCAGGCGGCACGCGTGGTCGAACAGGTCGGGCTGGGTGCGCCGGAGTTCGTGCCACTCGGAGGGGCGCTTCATGGGGCAGAACCAGCAGGCTGACTTCGGCGGAACGGGGAGTCCGGCGGTGCGGATGATGCGCTGGCAGTCCGTGCGGCGCAGGCCGAGGTCGAGCAGCGGGTAGACGACCTGCTCGTGAGGGATGCGGGTGCGGTTGTTCGCCCGGTGGATCTCGTCGAGGCTGATCCCGATCCCGACGATGGCCGGGTTCTCGGCGGTGGCGCCGCGGCGGGCGAGCTCGCCCGCGATGACCTTGATCTTGTGGCGGTCGGTGCACTGGCGGGTGCCGGGTCCGCCGCCATTCATGTGGACCGGGATGGGGATCGACTTGGAGTCGGGACGTTCGAGGTCGGCCAGCAGGGTGCGGGTCTCACCGCGGCGTGGGCCGGAGCGGCCGACGCGGTGTAGCTCGACGAGCTCCAGCCCGTGCCGTTCGGCGTAGGGGCGGGCGTGCTCCTCGATGTACCGGAGGGTTTCGGGCTGCTCGCTGTCGTCGCCGACGTTGGCGAAGAGGAATGTCTTCGCGGTGATGCGGCCGGTGGCGGCGAGGACGAGGAGGGCAGTGGACTGCTGACCACCACCGAAACTGATGTAGTCGACTGGGCGGGCCTGCTGCATCAGTAGCTCCCGGCGGGTGTGGGTGTGGTGTCGGGCATCAGGGGCTCCAGGTGATCGGTACGGTTGGTGGGCCGGCTGCCCCCGGTTGCGTCGGGGGCAGCCGGTACTGCGTTCACGGGGTGTCGAGGGCGAGTTGCCCGGCAGCCTCAACAGCGGCACGCCGGGTGGCTGCTGCGGTCTCGCGGTGGTGGTCGCGGTCGTAGTGCAGGTGGCAGCCCTGGCACATGGCCCGGAGGTTCGCGGGGTCGCAGTTCTCCGGGGTGTGGTCGAGGTGAGCGACGGTGAGGATCACGCGGCTGCCGGTCCCGTAGGCGAGGCCGCCGTGCTGGTTGGGGCAGCGGCCGGCGTGGGTGCCGCGCCCGCACTCCCCGGCGCACTCGCAGCGGCGGTCAGCGCGGCCGAAGCGGATGCTGGCGGAGATGTCCGGCCAGTCCTTCGGGTATCGGGCCCGGTTCTCGGGGCGGATCGGCATCACAAGCTCCAAAGGGTTACTTGCACGAATGTGAGCTCCAGGGCGGTTTGCCCGGGAATCTGTTCGCCTGCGGTCGCCGCGGCCCGCTGGGCGTCTCCCTGGCGTTCTCCGCCCCGCTGGGACTCCCGGGCGCCGGGAGCCTGTTCGGCCGCGAGAGGCCCCGTTCTGGCCCGCGACGAGGCCGCTGAGCCCTCGCGCCCGCGCTCCGCCCGACGACCGGTCCCCCTCACGTCGCGGTTCAACGTGCGCATCACGCCGCCCGCTTCTGCCGGTCGCGGGACCGCCACCGTTCGACGGTCCGCTTGTCGACGCCGACGATCCGGGCCACCTCCGCAGCCGGTACTTGGCGTTCGGTCAGTCCGCGTGCGACGAGCACTCGTTCGAGGCGGGTGAGCCCTTCGGCCGGCCGCTGCTCGGTGACGATGAGCTCGACGTCCATCTCGTCGGCGGTGCCCCACTGGGTGAAGTGCGGGTTGCCGTACCGGCTGACCCGGGCCCGGTGGCCGTGGCAGAGGCGCCTCTGGGGTCGGGCGTCCCGTGTGCAGCCGTCAACGCTGCACCGCCGACTCATGCCGCACTCCGGTCGGCCTCGGCGTGCCGGGCGGGGTGGACAGCCCCGCCGTCGAGGGCCCGCCCACCGGCGTGGCACGGAACGGTCGGGGTGACCTGGCACGCAGGGCAGCAGGCGACCATCTGGGCCCGTGCATCGATCCGCTGCTGGTGGACCTGGGCGAGCGGCACTCCGCGGGACGGGATCCGGCACGGCTTGTGGGCGGCAACCCCGCAGTGGAGGCACGGGAGGGCGCGGGCGGGGTGCTGGCCGGCGCGCATGAAGTGGCGGATGCTGTCGGGCATCGGGGCGGTCTGCCCGTAGCGGGTGGTGGTCATCGGGTGTCCTTTCGGCTAGCAGTTGCCGCAGTGGCAGGGGTCGTTGTCGTGGCCTTGGCCGGTCCGGTAGCGGTCGAGTTCTCGCTGCCAGTCGGCCGCGGTGTGCCGGATGGGCCTCGGGTCCGGGGGCCTTGATCCGGCCGGCCAGTGGCCGGGGCGGTGACCGGGTGGTTTCGGTGGCGGCGCGGGCGGGGTGGTCTTTTGGATGCGCCCGGCGCGGAGTTGGCCGCGGAGGAAGCCGCTGAGGTCGCCCTCCTTCCGCATCGCGGCGATGTCGGAGGCGTCGAAGTCCGTCACGACGCCTCCTCGCCCGGCGCCTCGTTGGCAGCAAGCCGCTCAAGGTGGGCCAGGGATGCCGCGCGGCGCTGCTCGATCAGCTGCGGGGACTCCAGCTCCGCCGGGCCACCCAGGGCGACGCGGGACCTCGCGGCGTGCGGGGTGCGGAGCTCGCGAGGCGGCCGGTTCCCTGGGACGCTCGCCCGGCATGGCCGCCCCATCGGGGCCTGGCAGGACGGGCATTCGACGCCAAGGGGTCCCGGCCGCCGCACTTCGGCGATCTCCTCGTCGGCGTCCTCGGCCGGGATGCGGCCGAAGCTGCCGGCGACTCCGGCGATGAGCTCTGCGACGGGGCGCCGCTTCATCTGCTCGCCATCGGCGGCCCGGGTCCTCTGGGTGCGGAGGGCGGCAAGGTAGGCCGGGATGTCGTCGGGGTCCGCGTCCGGGACTTCGGCGGGAAGGCCGGGCCCCTGGAAGCTGTCAGCCTTGGCGTCTCGCTGCTTGCGGATCTCGGCGATGATCTCGGCCGGACTGACGAACGGCTGCTGCTTGGCGACGGCTGCCGCGGCGGTTCGGGCTGTTGCGAGGGGCCAGTCACCAAGGACGTCGTGCCAGGCGTCGGGGGTGTACTCATCGAACTTCTGCTGGGGGCACAGGGCCCGCACATAGCGGGCAAGAATCACAGTCTCGTCGGGGGTCACTGGTCCTCCTGCATACGGGACTTGGCGCGGAGCATCGCGCGGTCGAAGAGGTCATTGGTCTCCTGCTGCTGACGGCTGGCGAGAGGTCCGCCGCCGACTACGGCGGGCAGGTAGCTGACACCGGGTTCATCTGGTGCAGCTTCGAGAGAGCGCCACCCCTGGACCCAGGCGGAGGCTCCTGCGGGAAGGCCTTTGAGTCGGGCCGAGTTGGCGGCGAAGGCGACCATCGCGGGAACGCCGACTCGGACCATCGCTTGCCGGGTGTACTCCCAGCCGGATTCGCGGAGGTCCCAGGCGACTCCGGTGAGGCCGGCTGCGGCGATGCCGCGCTTGAGTTCGGCGAGCTGGTCGGGGAGCCCGGAGCGCTCCTCGCCTGCAGCAGCACCAGTACTTCCGTAGGAAGTACTGGGGTTAGGAACAGGAGCGGCACCGGCATGGATACCCGTGACGTTTTCGTCACGGCGTGACAGGTGCCCCTGACCTGCGGTGGAGCCTGAGAACGGGGATTTTTCTGGGACACTTTCGCTTTTTTTCGCGGACGATTCGTCGGCGAATCGATTCGTTTTCGCAGAACTTTCGTCTCCGGAAGTACGCGATTCCCGGTGCTTGGCCTGCCGGTCGCGGGCCTTCTTCCGCTCGGATTCGTGCTTGGCCCGGGAGGTGTTGCGGCCGTCCTCAAGGAAGTCGTGGACGACGTAGTCGCCCTCCTGGGGCTGGGGGCAGCGGTCGCAGGAGTGGCCGTGCTCGTGCCACAGGCCGGCCTTGACGAGCTTGTTGGCCTGGGGGGTGGTGCCGTACAGCTGGGCTACGACTCCCGGCACGATGCCCTCGGTGAGGTGCTGTGCGGCGTAGGAGCCACAGCGCAGCCAAAGACCGAGCGCCGCGTTTCCTGCCCGCATGAACTTGGGGTGGGAATGCGCCTTGTCATCGATCTTGAACCAGGGCATCGGAACTTCCTTCTGGCGGTACGGATAGGTACGGGCTGTCAGCGGTGTGGGGCCCGCGGTTGGGTCAGGTGGGGGCGGGGTCCGGGCGGGGCGTCACGCGGCGGCTGCCAGCTGGGGTTCGGCGTACCGCTCCAGCTCTTCGCCGGTGACGGCTTCGACGAGGGCGCAGAGGATGATCTCGGCGGCGTTGGGGGTGACGGCGTTGCCGTACTGGCGGACCTTGTCGCGCTTGGAGCCGAGGACGATGTAGTCGTCGGCGAAGCTCATGGCCCGCCCGATCTCGTGGGGTTCGAGCATCCGGAAGCGGACGTCGTTGATGTCGACGTCGCCGCAGACGAGTGCGTACCGGTCGCGGGTGGAGAGAGCGCCGATGGGCTCGCGGACGGTGCGGGCGGTGCCGTTGGTGTAGTAGGGGACGAGGATGTCGTTCCAGGTGACGAGCGACTGGTGGCCAGCCGTGGTGAGCGCCCTCACGGGTTCGGTGACCGGGGTGCTCAGGTATCCGGCGTCACCGCGCACCGAGTTGTTCCGCATGACCATGGCGGGCAGTTCGGGCATGACGAGCCCGTGGTGGTTTCCGGAGGCGGTCACGGTGGCGAGGGCGTCGGTGACGGACCGGGCGACGGAGCCGCCGCCGCGGAGTTCGGCGATGAACGGGAGCCAGGCGAGCCCGGTCTCGTTGCGGGTGGTCATGGTGCGCAGCGGGTCGTTGACAGAACGGACTTCCTTGCCGTCTCGGCCTTCGACGGGAACGAGGAGTGGCGGCACCATGAGCCCGTCGTTCTCCCGGGTGGTGCGGGTGCCCATGGGTTCGCCGACGCTGACGGCCGTGTCTCTCCAGGTCCCGCCGGCCGGGACCATCATCGGGACGGGCTGGGAGAACTTCTTGAGCCCGGCCTGGATCCGGGCGAGCGTCTTGTCGGCGAGGGGCTTGGCCCGGTCGCCGATGCGCTGCCCCGGGATGGACCAGTCGATCGCCGCAGCGGCGGGGAGTGCTTCGGGTTCGACCATCTGGTTGCGGCAGGTGGTGGAGGGGCAGCGGTAGACGTACTGGGTGCGGTAGCGGCCCATGTCGCGGCCGGGGGTCTTGAAGACCTGCATGGCCTGCACCCAGGTGTCGCAGCCGGAGCACCAGGCGCGGGGGCGGAGCCACTTGTCCCAGTCGGGGGTGCGGCCCAGCGACTTGTGCCAGTAGCCGACGTAGAGCCGGTCGCGGGACTGGGGTGCGGCGTGCACGGACCGCGGGTTCGCGTGCATCGAGTTCAGGGCGATGATGCGGGTGAGGTAACCCATCTTGTGGAGTTCGCCGATCCACCGGTCCCACTGGTCCCAGGCCCGGACGTCGGTGACGTTCTCGACGACCCCGGCCTTGACGAGCCCGCCACGCTCCTGTACGCCGCGGAGGTACAGCGGCACCTCCTCCATCAGGGCCCGCGACTCCTCCTCTGCGTCGCCCTGCTCCTCCTCGTTCTGGTCGGCGAGGAGGTCGAGGAGGCTCCCCTGCATGGCGGTGTCGAAGTTGCGGCGCTTCCCCTTCGCCACGGACCAGTTGGTGCACTCCGGCGAAGCCCAGAAGATGTCGGTGACGGGCCAGTCCCAGACGGGGGCGGTGCGGATGTCGCCGCGGTAGTGGCTGGCTTCGGGGAAGTTCGCTTCGTGGGAGTCGATGGCCTTCGCCCAGTGGTTCGCGGCGCGGGTGACCTGGACGCCGGGGACGGAGTGTGCGCCTTGACTGCTGCCTCCGGCTCCGCAGAACCAGTCCATGACGGTGAGTGCGTTGCCGTCGCTTCGGTACATCAGAGCCCTCCCGTGGGCTGTATCTGCCGAATCCGGGCGCACGGAACCAGGCCCTGTCGGGCCGCGGTTTTCGTGATTCGCCGTCGGCAATGTCTGGCGTTCCTGGGGTCCACTCTGCCACACTTCTTTAAAGATTGGCCAGGATGAACAGGAAGGAAGTGTTGGTGATGGCTTACACTCTGGCCATGGCTACTGGAAAGGGCATCGAGATCGCGGAGGACGGCGTCGCGACCGTCGGCATGACCGAGGCGCGCGCGCTCCTGACGACGCTGATCCGCGACGTCCGCTACGGCGGGCAGGTTGGCGCATTCACCGAACGCGGGGCGCGTCAGGCCTACGTCGTGACGCCCGACTTCTACGAGCGGGCCGACCGCGAGCACGCCGCTGTCCAGCGCCTCCGTAAGCAGCAGCCGGAGCTCTACGCCGAGTTCTTCGGCGACCTCCCGGACTGACGTCACGTCCCCTCCTCCCTCCCCCGCCATGGCGGGGTTTTGTTGTGCGTGTGGGCGGGCCACGTGTGGTGGCCCGCCCTTGTCATGCGGCTGAGCGCGCGTTGATGAGCCGGCGGAGTTCTTTCTGGCCGAGGCCGCCCCAGATGCCCCACCGCTGCTGGCTGTCGACCGCGTAGTCGAGGCAGGCCCGGCGGACGGGGCAGGCCAGGCAGATGCGTTTCGCGGGGGCTGTGGTGCCGCCCTTCTCAGGCATGAACAGCTCCGGATCCGTCTGGCGGCAGAGGGCGTCGTCGCGCCAGGTGTCGTGGGCGATGCTGGTGGTGGGGTTCATGCCGCTGCCCTCTTCCTTGCCTTCGCGGCCTTGCTGGCGGCGTTCGCCCCGTCCCGACAGGTGCGGCACCGGCAGCCTTTGCTGTATCCGGACCGGCCGTGGGTGGCGTTGCCGATGTCGATGGGGTCGGGCTCTGCGGTTTCGACAGGGATTGCCCATCCGCTGTCCCGCCAGGCGGTAACGCTGTTCCTGGTGACTCCGACCCGACGTGCGATCTCGGCCGCATGAATGCCTCTGGCATCGAGTTGGCGTGCGGCTTCGATACGTTCGCTGCGGGTGAGCTGCACCGTCTCACCGTTCATGGCGTGCTCGATCGCGATGAGGTCGAGGTCACCATCGAACGTGGCGGTGGTGGACGCGTAGAAGCGGGCGGGGGTGGCGGCACCGGGCCGCGTGGCAATCACGCCGCAGCCTTGAGGTCGGCCTGGCTGAGAACCCGGTCGATGTACGACCGGTCCTTCCCGAGGCGCTCGGCGACCTCGCTGCGGGTGAGGCCGGCGGTGTGGATGAGCCACCGGGTTTCCTCGGCGAGGATGTCGGCCTTGGTGACCTTGTACTCGGGGGTGAAGTGAGGGTCGTCGATGGCGCCCGGGAACTGGTCCCAGTACTTCTGGGTGGGCCAACGGCGTTCCGCGGCCTGGGTGCGGGCGCGCCGGATGATGTGGGGCTTGATGCCGTGCCGGGATGGCTTCTGTCCGCGGAGGTTCTCGTACCCTTCGGCGACTCGGTCGGCAGTGTCGGCGCGGACCAGGAGGTCGTTTTCGGTGCGTCGGACGAGGTCGCCGATGTACTGGGCGGAGAGGCCGAGGTGGATGTCGAGGCGGCTGAAGGGCCATCCGGCTGCGGCGAGTGCCTGGATGCGGCGGCGGGTACCGGTGCCGTCGATGTCGTGGGCGCGGAGTGTCTCAGCGGTTACGGAGAGGATCTTCGCGGCGACGTCAGGGCGGGTCTGGTACCGGATGGGCCGCCGCTTGCCGGTTCCGGTGGGGGGCACGAACGCGCGCAGGGTGGCCTTGTCGAGGCCCGTTGCGGCGGCGACCCGGTTGGTGCTGATGCCGTGTTCGCGGAGGTTGAGTAGGTGGGCGCGGACGGGGGCGGCGTCGACGAAGGGCTGCCAGGCGCCTTCGCGCTGCTTCCTCCGGGACTCGGCCTGCCAGAGCCGCTTCCGTTCGACGCAGGCGGGGAGCCGGCAGCTGTACTCGGTGTAGCAGGTGAGGGTGTTGTGGTGCGGGGCTTCCCTGCGGATTGCGGTGGTCATCGGCCCTCCTCCGGGGCGAGGTCTGGGGTGGCGGCGAGCTTGTTGTCGAGGTAGCGGTTGAGGTCGTCGGCGGGGATGGCCGTGACGGCGTCGGTGTTGTCGGCGACGCGGCAGAGCCGGAACGCGCGGGCGGTGTACTCGCGTCGGTCGGCCTGGTGCTGGAGCCACTGGTCGTAGCGGCGGACCGCCCACTGCCCGGTGCGCCAGGCGGTGTACGCCGCGGCGGCGAGGAGAGCACCGGGCCCGTAGCAGAGGGCGGCGTTGATGGCCTGGTCGACGGCGCCGTGGACTGCGCCGAGGGCCTGGCCGGCGACGAGGATCGTGTCGAGACTCATGCGACTGCTTCCCGTCGTGCCGCCGCGGTGCCTTTCCAGGTGCGGACCCCGCTGTGGTGGGTGGTGGGCCGGTCGGAGCACGCCCACCCGGCGGTGCGGATGTAGCCCTCGTCGCGGAGGAGGGTCATGAGGCGTCCCCAGTGCGCCTGCGGGCTGGGCGGGTTGGGGAGCTTGGCGGCGTCGGCCACCGAGTAGCAGGTGAAGGTGCGGCCGGTTGCCGCGGCGGCTATGAAGGCGGGCCAGACTGCGGCCAGCCAGGTCTCGTAGTCGGCGGACTGGGTGGGGGCGGGGATGCTGCCATCAAGGGCGGGCTGGATCGGTGTCGTCATGCTCTTCATGCTCAGCACACCGCCGACAGTCGACGTCGCGTCAGATGTTTCACGCGGTTTCACGATCTTGTTCACGAGGCATTCCCTTCAGCGTCGGGAGGTGCTGCCTCGACGTGAAGGCCGGGCAGTTCGGGGTTGACAATGTGGCGTCGCCCGTCGGGGGTGGTGACCACGAAGTGGATGTGCTTGACCCCGTCCATGCCGGTGGAGAGCCAGGCTTCGGACACCTCGGCCTCGTAGGTCACGCGGACCCGCTGCTTCTTCCGGGCGAGGTTCCGGAGGCGAGCCTCTTCGTCGGAGAGTGCGTGGAGGGGGCGCGGCTTCGGCTGGTGGACCTGCGTGACCCGGGTGGGCCGCATGCCGCGGACCGGGTTCGTGCACTTGCAGGCGGTCTCGGAGCGGGGCTGGGTCTTGCAGGACTTCTTGCAGGACTGGCAGTACCAGACGAGGTACGTCGACTCGGCCGTGGTCACGAGGTCATCTCCTTCTGCCTGGGGATGAGCGGCCAGGCGCCTTCGACGACGGCGTCGGGCCGGGTCTTGCGGAAGTGCTCCTGGAGCGAAGCGACCTGTTCGGCGGCCCACCCGACCTGCGCGGTGTGCAGCTCGTCGAGGGTCATGGCGGCGAGCTGCGGGTACCGGGTTGCCTGCCGCCATGCGACCCGGCATGCGGCGACCGCGTCGGCGTCGGCACTGTGGGCGGCGTCGAGACGGACGTCGTAGTGCTCGCACAGGGCGGTCAGGGTCCGCTTCCCGGGCCGGTAGGTATCGACCTGCTTGTCGATGACGTAGGGGTCGATCACGACGGCTTCAGTGAGAGGCTGGAAGCCGTATCGCTGCGCTTCCCGGTCCAGGAGGGTCAGGTCGTAGCGGGCGTTCATCGCGACGACCGGGATCCCGGACAGGATCACCTGGGTAAGGGCGCCGAGGATCTCCTCCACGGCCAGTCGCAGATCGACACCCTCGGCGTGGGCCTTCTCGGTGCTGATCCCGTGGACCGCGGCGGCCCCGGCGGGGATCTCTTCGCCGTCAACGTCGGTCAGCCAGTTCGCCGTGGTGGTGGGCTGCTGGCCGCCGACCTGGACGATGCAGGCGGTAACGATGCGGGCGGTCTCGACGTCGATGCCCGTCGATTCGATATCGAAGCCGGCCATGCGGCTGAGGTGCCAGGTCATGTTCTGTGTTCTCCTGGGTTCGGCGGGGCTGTCCGCATTACGGGTGCGGACAGCCCCGCGAGTCGTTTGATCTAGGTGGCGGATCCGGCCTGTGCGACGGCCGGCCAGGTGCTGGATGGCGGCTCTTCGACGACTTCAGCGGGGTAGGCGCCGTCCTCGTCTGGCTCCGGGTCAGGCTTCGGGTTGGGCTTCGGGGCCGGGTTCTTCAGCTCCTCGGCCTTCCGCTTCAGCGCGGCCACGAGGTCGTCGTTCAGGTGGCCCGCAGCATTGGCGTTGCGGTACACGTCCTGCACGTCGTCGACCGTGAGCGCGCCCTCGGCCAGCGCCAGGTAGTCCGGGCGTGGCGCCTCGATCGCAGCGACCGCGCGGGCCCCGGTCGGGTCCAAAGCAACCGCGGTCGGCAGCGGACCGGTAAGGGCCTGCCGGGTAGTGACGCCGCGCACCTCCACGACGACCACGGGAAAGTGCTTCGTCTTCCCCCCAGCAACGCGCGTCCTTGGTTCGATGCGGAGGAGGACCGGGACCAAGCCCTTGCCGCCGGAGCCGGACAGCACCATGTCGACAGTGCCCGCGAGTTCGTTGGCTGCGTAGAACGAGTGCGTCTCGACTCGCCAGACACCGACGTCCGGCATGTCCGGCAGCACGACGTTGAGGCGGGAGGTAGGCGCGCAGACCTTGTCCTTGGTGCGCAGTTCCTGCCGCAGGAGGTGCCACTCGGGGCCGTGCTCGGCGAGGCAGAGGCAGGGGTGGCGGCTGATCTGTTCCGTCATCCCGTCGCAGCGGCGGGCGCAGCCGCCCTTGTTCCACATTTCGTTGGCCTGCGACAGCGGGTCACCCGGGGGAAGGATCGCGTCGAGCTGCTCGGCCTTGGTGATGACACGAAACTGGGGGGCGCCATTGCCCTGCGGCTGCCAGCGCTCCACCTCCCCGCCCCATGCCTCGGCGGCGGCGGCCACGTAGTGCTCGGCGTGGCTGCTGAGCACCCACGTCTTCGACTTCACGGGGCGGTCGCGCTTCTTCGGGTCGTCGCTCGGGACGCTGTAGCCGGTACGGAGACGGCCCAGTTCGCGGGCCTGCTTCTGCATGGTTCGGATGCGGCTACCCATGTCAGGTTGCCTTTCGGGTTGTGCGCCTACGAGCCGGGGCGGTCTGGCCCGGGGCGAGGAGTGCGGGGTAGGTGGACGGTGCGTCGTGCAGCCACCGGGCGCCCTGGAGGAGGCCACGGAACGCGGCGTGCGCGTCCCGGCCGGCGGGCATCTCGACGAGGGCGTGAGACTTGGCCCTGAGGTTGAGGACGCCGGTGCGCTGGATGGCAGGCATGGGGGCGTCGGTGTCGTCGGGGAGGAGAACGGTCTCCGCGTACCGAAGGGCGGCGAGCTGGAGAGTGTTCTCCGGGTAGACGCTCTTTGCGCTGCGGGTGGCGGACGTCTTGAAGTCGATGAGCCACAGCTCCATCGACCGGTCCGGCCCTGTGGGCAGCCAGATCAGAAGGTCAGCGGTTCCGGCATAGCCCAGCCGGCGGTGGAACACGGTGATCTCGGTGGCTTCGATGTGCTCGTTGAGGTCGACGCCCCACATGGCCAGCCAGAGGACGAGTTGGGCCAGGTACGGGGCGACCTCGGGGTCGTCCGCGACGGGCGAGCCGAGGAGGTGGTGTTCGGCCGCGGTGTGGATGCGGTCGCCGAGGTCGCCAGCGGTTTCCTTGACCTGGCGGTGGACGGCCTTGATCTCCCGGGTGAGGGCGGGCCGGTCGTCGTCGATGCGGTCGTTGACCTCGGTGAGGTTGTCGAGGATGTGTTCGGTGGTGAGCTTGACGGCCCACGGGATGAGGGCGTGTTTGGCGACGGCGGTGGCGAGGACGTTGGTGACGGAGATGAGTGCGGGGCCGCCGGCGGGGTCGGTGTAGTACCGGCCGTTGTCGGTGTCGGTGGCGAGGCGTGGGTTGGTCACGTGGTGTCCGTTCGTGGTGGTTCGGTTCGGGGTTGCTGCGGGCCGCCAGGAGGGTTGGCGGCCCGCAGCGGGCAGACGGAGCCGGGCTCAGACGCCTGCCGGTCGGTGGGTCAGGTGCGGCGGATTGCGTCAGCGACGAGGTCGATTACTTTGTTGCGGGTCGCCTTGTCCATGTCGGGGGCGAACGCGAAGTGGAGCCGGACGCGGTGCTCGCCGACGGAGTCGTTGATGTTGAGGATGAGGCCGACCGGCTCTAGCCCGTCCGCGCCGAGGTTGACCGCCCACTTGGATACGTCGGCTGCACCGCTGATCAGGCCGTGGATGCTGCGCTGCGCCGCTTCGTGGGTCTCGTCGCTGAAGTCGTTCCATGCGACCCCGCCGTCGGGAACGACATCTCGCCCCTCCATCTGCTCGCCGACGCCCATGAAGTCCGGGTCCTTGGTGAGGGCTGCGTGCTGGCGGGTGGCTTCGGCGCGGAGGTCTTCGTTGGTGTACGGCTTCTCGGTCATGGGGTCCTCCTGGGATGATGGGGTTGGGTGCCCCCGCCGAATTCGCCTCGGCGGGGGCGTTCGCATGAGGCGGACTAGCTGGCTTGGTCGGTAATGAACAGGCAGGGGAACTCGCCCAGCGCGTCGAAGACGTCCTCGGGGTCGACGTCGGACCGGATGCCGGCGGCCGGACGGGTCCAGTCGGCGACCCGGCCCAGGGCGCGGGCGGCGTCCTCCGCTTGGGTCCGCTGCTCGAACTTCGCGATGACGTGGCCAGAGTGGTGGCCGAGCCGCCAGACGTAGGTGTCGCCGGGGTCGGCGATCTCGTCGGGGGTCGGGTAGACGTGCAGGCCGGGGTGCGGCTCGGTGGCCTGTACGAGTACGGGCCGGGCGTAGGTGGGGACGTGCAGTTCGTGGGTGGACGCGTTCACGAGGGGGCTCCTCAAGGTGTTGGGCGCCGGGCCGGGGGCCGGTGTCATCCGCGCGGCCCGGCGGGTTCAGGCGGCGGGCAGGTGCGCCGGGTTGGTGCTGCCCTCGGTGCGGACCAACGGGCCGATCGCCTCCCACAGGGGGCGGACGTCGATCGGGGCGGTCGCCTGGTCCTCGAACTTCGCGGTGTCGCGAATGGAGGCCGGGACGGTGATTGCGTTGGCGTTCGCCTCCGCCGCCAGGAACGGGGCGAGGAGGGCCTGCAGCCGGTCGACCTCAGCGAGAGCCCGGTCGCGCTCCTCGGTCCGCTCCCCCAGATCGGCGTCGAGGCACACGACAACCTGCTCGGCCTCAGCCCGCATGGCCCGGACGTCGGCCAACTGGTGCTCCAGGGTGGCGATGGCGTCACCGGCACCCACGACCTGGGTGAGAAGCCGGCGGTTTTCGTCCCGCAGCTGGGCGACGGCGTCAGCAGCCCGGTGCTTGCGGGGGCGGCGTATGCCAAGGTGGAGACTCATCGGATTCCCTCAGGGGTGATGGTGGCGAGATACCTGGAGGCCGCTTCGGCGGCTCGTGCGCGACGCTCCGACACGATCCGGATGCGGCAGGGGCTGCACTTGCAGCCGGACGGGTGGCGGCGGGCCTGGTTCGCCCTGAACCGGCCGAGGTTCACGATCAGTCGGGCTTCCTCTGCGGCGGACAGGTATCGGCCGGCTGCCTCGTGGTCGTCCCAAGCAGTCCGCATCAGGCACCGCCCCTGCTGATGCGGATGGCGAACTCTTCGAGCGTTTCGACGTAGCCGGCGCCGACCGTGTCCTGGTAGTCGGGGTCGACGAGTCGCAGCGACCGAACAAGGGACTCCGCGACCGCGCCGGTGATGACGGGCGGGGTGTCGCACAGGTAGTGGGAGACGGTCACGGTCTCCGTGCGCGGCGTCACGCTGCTGCCTGCCGCTGGTAGGGGACACCGACGAACCGGTACCCGTCCTCGGCGGCGACCTCGTCGGCGACCTGGGTGGCCCGGATCCGGTCTCGCCTGACGTCCGCCAGGTCCGCTGCGACCTGGGCTAGCCGGTTGAGCTGGTCCAGGGAGGTGTCCGTCACGTCGACCCGCAGCTCAGCACCGAGACGGAGGAACGTGTGGCCGTTCTCGTTCTCCAGCTGGATCGGACGGTCGCCCCAGGAGAGGTTGAAGGTCTTCATGCCGTCGCCTCCGTCTCGCGCAGCTCCATGCCCTGCTCGTCGGCCCACTTGCGGGCCCTGCGCTCGTCCATCTCCGCCGTGTGCTGGGCGAAGTCGACGTAGCCGTAGGCGTAGTACGTGATCGGCCCGAACTGCATCTGAGCCGACTTGTTGCCCTCGTCGTCCATGACCACGGGCAGGCTGTGCTCCGCCGCGAACTCCTCGACCGCCGTGTTCGTGTGCAGAGGAACGAGGAACCGTTCGTCGCTGCTGACCCGGACGGACGGGTTCTCCTCCAGCCAGGTCGCGAGCTGCCGGAGTCCGGCGATGTACTCGGTGCGGTCGGCGTTCATCGGGTCCTCCGGGCTGCGGTGTTGAGGTTCTGCTGCTGGGTGATCCAGGCGTCGAAGCCCGGGTAGTCGGCTGCGGTGGAGCACGCCTCGGGGTGCGGGCACGGAAGCAGGGCGAAGCGGCTGTCGTCGGAGTCGCACTGGTGGCGTTCCTCGGCGGCCATGCCGACCGCGAACCGGGCCCGCTTCAGAGCGGTCAGCTCGTCGATACGGCGGATCCGCTCCTCGGTGGACACGTCCACACGGGACAGGTCGGCGGCGGTCACGACGTCACCTCGATCGGGTCCAGGTGCGTGAGCTTGATGTGGCCGGAGTAGTTCTCGACCAGCGCGACGGGGGTGTGGCCGTGGGCCGTCCACGCTCGGCTCGTCGTCCAGGTCACGAACCCGTCCTCGCCGTGCACCCCCGGGTACGCCTTCACCCGCGTACCGACCGGGTGCTTGGCGTTCCACTCGGCGGCCGTCAGCTCGCCGGTCGGCTCCTGCGTGGGGCGGACCGAGTGCTTGCCGCCGTAGTGGCGGACGATCGTGTTGCCGAACTTCGCGACGACCCGGCTCGCGCCGTGGCCGATCCGGAGGCCGGTGACGATGTTTTCGCCGTCGATGTACTCCCAGAACTGCTTGGCGAAGACGCCGGCGTTGTCGAGCCAGGTGTCGACGCTGTACAGGTTCGACGGGGTCAGCACCCAGCAGCGAACGCAGGTCTTGTCGTCGCAGCCGTCAGCGTGAAGCTCGGGGATGTACGGGGCGGCGGCCAGCGCTGCCAGGTGCTCGGTGGTCTCCCGGTCGATGCGGGCTGCGGCGCTCACAGCGCACCTGCCTCACGCTGCGACGGGGCGGAGGCCGCCTTGCGGGATGCGTCGTACTGCCGGATCCCCCAGATGACCGCGTGGC
This sequence comes from Streptomyces sp. ADI96-02, assembly GCF_003846185.1. Classification (GTDB taxonomy): domain Bacteria; phylum Actinomycetota; class Actinomycetes; order Streptomycetales; family Streptomycetaceae; genus Streptomyces. The sequence goes on along the minus strand of NZ_ML123034.1, from coordinate 5,655,497 downwards.
AGGCGAACAGGAACTCCCACGAGAAGTCCTGGAATGACAGCTCCCACTCCGCCGGAATCCGCAGGCGGAAGTCACCGAAGCTGAACGAGGCCACCGCGTACTTCGCCGTGCCCTGGTACTCCAGGTTGTGGTCGTCGCTGTTCAGGATCTGTGCTGCGACCGCCTCAACCGCCCCCGGGAAGCGGGCCTCGTGCGCAGCCGCCTCTCCTGCCAGCCAGGCGCGGAACAAGTCCTCGGACCAGGACTTCACGTCGCCCCGACCAGCAGTGACCTTCTCCTGCCAGTAGCCCGGGTTGATGCTGTTGTGGCTCGACCCCTTGAACAGGTCGAACATGTCCTCCGTCGGGTAGACGGAGAACGCGAAGCTGAACCCGTCGCCGCGCACCATCAGGTTGTGCGGCCAGGTGATCAGGTCGAAGCGGTAGAACCCGCCCTTCGGGTCCGCGAAGACGAGGTGCCGGTACAGGCCGTCCTCGTGCAGGACCGTCATGGTGTGGTTCGAAGTCTCGGAGGCGAAGCGGTCTGCCGCAGCAGCCTCAGGGGATGATTGGATGTCGGACACGGGGCCCGCCTTTCGTCATGAACGGTGAGGGTGGGTCTCAGAGGTCGTCCCCGGACTTGGTCGTTACGGGGGCGGCCTCACAGCTGCTCAGGCAGCGGCGGCGAGACGGTGACGCTTCTGCGGCGTCTCGCGGGAGGCGTTGTGGATGTCAAGCCGGTCCTGCTTGCTTGTCTTGATGCGACGGCCAACTGCCGCCTTGATGCCGAGGGCCTTCAGCCGGCGGCGCACGGTGGGGACGCTGCAACCGAGGACGTATGCCGTCTCCTGCACGGTCATGAACTCCTGGTTCACGTCGGCAGGCTTCTCCGGTCGGCCGTACAGCTCGTACTTGCTGCCGGTCATGTGCGTATCTCCTTCGGGGGTGGGACCTCCGGTGGGGTCAAGAGGTCGTCTTCGGCCACGCCCAGGGCTAGGCGGAGCCGTGTATACGGGCCGGGCTTCATGTGCTGGCGGGTGCCGTTTTCCAAGTGACTGAGGTAGCGCCGGCTGATCCCCGCGCGTTCTGCCAGCTCGGAGGTCTCCAGACCTGCGGCCTTCCGTCGTTCACGGATGGCCGACGCGTTCACCTGGAAGGTGGTAGGGGGTCGGTGCATAGGTTTAAGTTAGCTGTAGTTAGTGGCCGTGTCCAGTACTAGTTAGCCATGGAGTGTGTTCTAGTTACTCAACCAGTTAGCTACTGTTAGGTAGGTGGCATTGCTGCAGGTCACAGAACCGGCCTTAATGGGCTCTGGCCCTGGCTGGCCCTGGCGGGCCCTGCGAAGATGAGCGCATGGCCACTGACGACCACCCCCGCCTCGCGAAGTACGTGACCGCCCGACGCCTGCTACTCGGGCTGGCCGTGAAGCGAGCAGCCGAACTGGCTGGAGTAGCGAATGACACCTGGAAGCGCATCGAGAGCGGCGGCAAAGTCCGGCGCATGAACATCGCCAAGGTCGACGCCGTGCTGGGCTGGGCACCCGGCAGCGCGATCGGCGTCCTCGAAGGCCGCGAACCCATCCTCATTCGGGAGGCCAAAGAGGCCCCCGGGGCCGACATCTCACGGCGGCCGGTTGCAGACATTGACCGGGCGGTCCGCGATGTGATTCAGCTCGCCACCATCGCGACCGCGAGCGGCCTGACGGCAGACGAGATCCGCGAACTCAGCGACCGGGCAGTGCGGGACCTGAAGGACGCCGGACTGATCTAGTTGAAGTTCCACCCATCCGCCGTACAACCTTTTGCTTTTACCTACTTGTTACCGCGAAATCTTCCACCACTTTGGCCCCAGACGGTCCCAACTAGCCCTCAACATGGCAGAGTCGAAGCACGCCCTTGGAGGCTCCCGCAGTACCGGAAACAAGGGGGAGCCATGCAGTACAGCGAGCCGCTCATAGTCGACTACGGGCCGAAGTTCCTTGGCCATAGCTTTCTGGTCGACAACGGGATCGTGTGTGTGATCCCCCGCCAACTCACCGCCCAGAACTCAGGATCTGAAGCGATGAGGGCAGCAGTGAGGGACCTCGGAGGAGAATGTGGTGAATGCCGGAACTGCCCGCTAGGGGCAGCCGGCTGACACCGTGGAGCACGCGGGGTAGACCTGGCGGTAGGGGTACCTGCCAGGCACCCGCGTTCCACCTTGCACAGAGGGGATCCAATGGCGAAGGCTCATCAACACATCCACGTCGAGTGGCGCGGCGGCACCTGCCGGGTGAAGTGGTGGAGTGGCGAATACCTGGACAACGGCCGCAAGCGCTACGAGTCCAAAGGCGGCTTCACCGATGAGGAGTCAGCCTACGAACACGGTCGGGACAAGCTGTACGAGATCCGGCACGGCACCCATGTCAAGAACCGTGACGGCGCCACCCTCATGTCCGACTGGCTTGATGACTGGCTTGGCGCGATGGACCACAGGCACCTGACGGAGCGCGGATACCGATCAGTGATCGAGAACCACATTCGCCCCTACTTCAAAAAGCAGAACGCGTCCGTGGCCGACATCGACATCCTCGCCTACCGGGCCTTCAAAAAGCGCATGCACTCAAAGATGAAGGCCAGTTCGGCAAAGACCGTCATGATGGTCTTCGGCATGGTCCTCGACGACGCCGTGCCCCGGCTGATCAAGGTGTCGCCGGTGGAGCGGACGCGCAGACGCGGGAAGTTCGTGAAGAAGGCCAAAGAGCGCAAGCGGGACATGACGCCAGAGGCCGTCGAACAGCTGGCTCGGAACGCGCAGACCGTCTTCGGCGAGGCTGGCAACACGTTCATCTGGACGATGGCCATGACGGGGATGCGGCCGGCCGAACTGTTCGGGCTGACAAGGGAGTACTGCTATCCGAACTGGCCTGGTACCGACCCGCGGTCCGACCCGGAGGAATACGAACGGTACGAGGAAGACGCCCTTCGGTACGGACCAGGTGCGGATCTGATGCCTGCGATTCGAGTCGAGCGCCAAGTTCAGTACGCTGACAGCACGCTTCAGTTCTTCTCGCCGAAGTACGACAGTCATCGGACACTGGTAGTGCCGCCGTTCCTAGCGGAGATGCTGAAGTCACTCCTTGCCTCTCATGATCGCGACTGGGTTTTCCCTGCAATCCTGGGTGGGTCGCTAGGCGCCGTAAACTTCGATTACCGGTACTGGCGGGCCATCGCGGATGGTGCCGAGGAGCGCAGCGGACCCCGAACGCGGGGTGCCCGGCCTGCCATTCCGGCGGTCCCATCGTTCGTCGGCAAGCGCCTGTACTTGATGCGGCATGGACATAAGGCATGGCTGGACGAAGATGGGCACAGCAAGTTCGCCACCGAGTCTCGGATGGGGCACGAGGTGCCAGGCGTCGAGGGCGTATACAGCAGTGTGACGGTGCCGATGGAGCGTGCCATCATGAAGACGTTGCAGGAGCGCTGGGAAGGGTTGCAGGAGCGGTTGCCCAGCAAGGATCTCTAGATCATCTCCCAGTCGTTTCCCATCACTCGTCAGTGGATCAAGGGAACGGCAGGTGAGGGCCCTGCCAGGCTCCCATCGTTCGATTTCCAGATGAAGTTGAGCGCGGTGATGGAGAGGGCGACGGGCTTGAGCGCGGGCCAGGTGACCGTGCGGAAGCGGCGCCAGGCGCCCGCACCGTCGAGCGCCGCCGCCTCGTGGAGTTCGCCCGGGGTGTTCTGGAGTCCGGCGAGCAGGGCCACGGTCGTCTGCGGCATGCCCGCCCAGACGCCGACCAGGATCACGGCGGGCAGCGCGGTCGCCAGGCCGGTCAGCCAGTCGCGGCCGTCGCCGAGTCCGAGATCGCGGATCGTCTCGTTGAGGACGCCCGCGTCCGGGTGGTAGACCAGCCGCCACATGATGCCGACGACGACCTCGGGCATCGCCCACGGGATGATCGCCAGCGCTCGGGCCAGCGGGCGCAGCCGCAGCTTCTCGTTGAGCAGCAGGGCGAGGCCGAGCGCGAGGAGGAACTGCGGGACGGTGACGCCGACGGCCCAGAGCAGGCCGATCCGGAACGACTCCCAGAACAGGCCGTCGTGCAGCAGGTCCTGGAAGTTGAGGACGCCGATCCACTGGGTGGAGCGGGTGCGGCCGGACTGCGCGTCGGTGAAGGCGAGCGCGATGCCGTAGAGCAGCGGCCCCACGCTGAGGAGCAGGATCGGGATGAGGGCGGGCAGGACCAGGAACCAGGCCGCCCGGTCTCCGGCCGCCGCTCCGGTCCGCCGGGGCCGGCCGGCCGGTCCGCCGCGTGCGTCGGGTGCGCCGCCGGGCCTGGACCGCTTCGTCACGGTCACCGATGTCACGAAGTGAACCTCCGCATTCCTCGGGGGGCGCTTTATCCCGTTTCGACTGCGCGGGAGGCCCCCGTCATCGTGCTGAGGGGCCGTCCGTTCGTCAAGGTGGCCTGCGCGGATGCGAAAATCGCACCCATGGACGAGATGCGTGCGCGTGAGGTGCTGACCGCCGCCGGACTGCCCGGCACGGCGGAGCTGCTGGCGCTGGGCGAGAACGCGGTGTTCGCCGCCGACGGCCTGGTGGTCAAGGTCGGCCGGGACGCCACCGGCCACCCGGAGCTGCGGGAACGGGCGGAGCGGGAGGTGGCCGTCGCCGACTGGCTCGCCGCCGCGGGCGTGCCCGCCGTCCGGGCGGCGGAGGACCGGGTGCGGATGGCCGAGGGCCACCCGGTGACGCTGTGGCACCGGCTGCCCGCGGCCGTGCGCCCGGCGCGGCCGAGCGATCTCGCCCCCCTGCTCCGCCGGATCCACGCCCTGTCCGCCCCGGAGGGCTTCACGCTGCCGCGCCGTGAACTCCTCGGCGGGGTGGAGCGGTGGCTGACCCTGGCCGGCGACACGATCGACCCGGCCGACGCCGACTACCTCCGCCGACGCCGTGACGGCTTCGCGGCGGCGGCCTCCGCCCTGGTCCCGCACCTGCCTCCGGGGCCGATCCACGGCGACGCGCTGCCCCGCAACGTGCACGTCGGCCCCGACGGTCCGGTCGTGGTGGACCTGGAGACGTTCTCCGCCGACCTCAGGGAGCACGACCTGGTCGTCCTCGCCCTCTCCCGGGACCGCTACGGGCTGCCGGCCGCTGACTACGACGCCTTCACCGCGGCGTACGGCTGGGACGTACGGGAGTGGGACGGCTGCGCGGTCCTGCGCGGGGCCCGCGAGACGGCCAGCTGCGCCTGGGTCGCCCAGCACGCCCCCGGCAACCCGAAGGCGCTCGCCGAGTTCCGCCGCCGGGTGGCCTCGCTGCGCGACGGCGACCCGGAGGTGCGGTGGTACCCGTTCTGACGGGGCGGCGGATCGCCGCCCCGCGCGGCCGGCCCGGCGGTCCCGGCCCTGCCGCTCACCGGCTGCGCGGGATCACCGGCCAGGCGGCCTCCACCACCGCGGCGGGGTCGGCGGTGCGGCGGAGGTAGGACTGGAGCGAGGCGGACTGCTCGGCGGCGGCGCGGACCTGGAGGGCGTGCAGCTCGGCCGGCGGCAGCGCGCCGACGGGCCGGTGCCGCTCGCCCATCCGCCGCACCACCCGGACGGCGGCCACCGCGTCCGCCGACGCGTCGTGGGCGTCGTCGAGCGTGACGCCGTAGTGCTCGCAGAGCGCCTGGAGAGCCCGCTTGCCCTTGCGGTACTTGTCGACGTGCTTGTCGATGACCAGCGGATCGAGGACGGGCGCGGGCACGCCGCCGATCCGCTCGTCCACCGACGCCCGTCCGTACCTGCGGCATTCGCGGTCCAGGAGCGAGAGGTCGTAGCGCGCGTTCATCACGACCAGCGGCACGCCGGAGGCCAGCACCTCGGCGACCGCCGCGGCGATCTCCTCCACGGCCGAGGCGGCGCGGACGCCGTGCCGCCGGGCGTGGTCGGTGCCGATGCCGTGGATGGCGGCGGCCTGCTCGGGTATGGCCACGCCGGGGTCGAGCAGCCAGGTCCGCTGCTCGCGCACGGCCCCGTCCGGCTCCAGCCGGACCAGCGCGGCCGTGACGATCCGGTCGGTCTCGACGTCGGTGCCCGTCGTCTCCAGGTCGAAGCCGACCAGTGTTCCCCGGTGCCAGCTCATCCCGATGCCTCCTTCGTGGTGCTCTCCCCCAGATGGTGAACACCTTCCCACGGGCCACTGACAGAACCGTCCCGGTTCGGAGCGGACCACGGCCCGTCAGGAGGCGGGAGGGCGCGGTCGCTCAGGAGGCGGGACCGGCGCTGTCCGCTCCCGGGACCGGACCCGCCGCTCAGGAGACCGGGCGGGAGTCCGTCCAGACGGACTCGAACTCCTCGCGGTAGGTCTCGAACAGACCGTGCTCGCTGTCCTGGCCCGCCCGCACCACCGTGCGCCGCCCGCCGCCGCGCAGCACCAGCACCGGCGCCTCCATGCCCCGGGCGCGCCGCAGATAGGGCTGGACGACGCCCACCGCGTCCGGCCCGTCGCCGTCGACCAGGTAGGCGGTGAACCGCGGGGTCTCGTCGAAGACCTGGATCTCGAAGGCGCCCGGGTCGCGGAGCTTGGAGCGGACCCGGCGCATGTGGAGGATGTTCATCTCCACCGACCGGCTCAGCTCGCCCTTCTTCAGGCCCAGTTCGCGCTCCCGCCGCCGGACCGCGCTGCTGGCCGGGTTGATGAACAGCAGCCGGACCCGGCAGCCCGACTCGGCGAGCCGCACCAGCCGCCGGCCGGAGAAGTTCTGCACGAGCAGGTTGAGCCCTATGCCGATGGCGTCCAGTCGCCGGGCCCCGCCGAACAGGTCCTCGGCGGGCAGCTGGCGCTGGAGCCGGACCCGGTCGGGGTGGACGGAGACCACGTCGGCGTACCGGTCGCCGACCAGCTCCTCCACGGCGTCCACCGGCAGCCGGTCGGCGGAGGGCGCCGAGGCCCCGCTGCCGAGGATGTCCAGCAGGCGTGCCGAGGCGCGCTCGGCCTGGGCGAGGACCGCCTCGTTCAGCGCGCGGTTGCGGGAGACGACGTTGCGGGCGACCTCCAGCTCGTCGAGGGCCAGCTCGACGTCGCGGCGGTCGTCGAAGTAGGGCTCGAAGCAGGGCCAGTGCTGGACCATCAGCTCGCGCAGCTGCGGCAGCGTGAGGAAGCTGAGGACGTTGTCGTCCGCCGGGTCGAGCAGATAGCCCTTGCGGCGCGAGACCTCGCGCACGGCGACGGCGCGCTGCACCCATTCCTGTCCGGCGGGTCCGGCGGCGGCCACTACCCACTCCTCGCCGTGCACCGGCGCGTAGATGGGCCGGAGCACCGCGGCGACGACGGCGCGCAACCGCTGTTCGACGAGATTCAGCCAGATGTAGGCGCGTCCGGCCCGCTGGGCGCGGGTGCGCACCTCGTTCCAGGCGTCCGCTCCCCACTCCAGCTCGGCGCCGATCTCCAGGGGCTGCGCGAGGGAGACCGCCCCGGGCGGGGCATCGGTCGATTCCCCCTCGTGACCTGCGTCACCCGGAGGCAGCTCGAACCCTCCCGAGCTCACCTGCGTACCGCCTTCCACTCCCCCACCCAACGATCAAGGAAGGGTACTCCGCGAGCGCGACCCGGTGCAGCCGGATGCGCAGGCTGCTTTCTCAACTCCCGTTTTGCGTCGGCCTGTTCCCGGCGGCGAGATCGGGTGGAGTGAGCGGATTCATAGCGATTGGGGCCCTTGTTCCCGGTCGGGATCCGGACTGCGGGCGGGTGGCGGCCCCCGGATGCGCGTCCGGGGCGGAAGCGGGGTGTCCGAAGTTGACCGGTGGGCGGCGCGGCCGGGCGGCCGGACTCGACCGCACCGCCCGACGTCCTAGGTGCGCGCCCCACTTTCGGGGAGGATCGGGCCGAGGAAAGCCCCCGCACCCGGATCAGAAGTGGAAGAGTCTGAGCTATGCAGGTCTGGCCGGGACACGCGTATCCGCTCGGCGCCACCTACGACGGCGCCGGCACCAACTTTGCGGTCTTCTCCGAGGCCGCCCACCGAATCGAGTTGTGCCTGCTGCACGACGACGGTTCAGAGACGGCGGTGGAGCTCCGCGAATCCGACGCCTTCGTGCGCCACGCCTATCTGCCCGGGGTGATGCCGGGCCAGCGGTACGGCTTCCGGGTGCACGGCCCCTACGAGCCGCAGAACGGGCAGCGGTGCAACTCCGCGAAGCTGCTGCTCGACCCGTACGCCCGCGCGGTGGCCGGGCGGATCGCGTGGGGCGAGGCGGTGTACGGCTATCCGTTCGGCAGGCCGGACGCCCGCAACGACCTCGACTCCGCGCCGCACACGATGACCTCCGTCGTGGTCAACCCGTACTTCGACTGGGGCGACGACCGCCTGCCCCGTACGGACTACCACCGCACGGTGATCTACGAGGCCCATGTGAAGGGCCTGACGATGCTCCATCCGGGTCTGCCGCCCGAACTGCGCGGTACGTACGCGGGGCTGGCGCACCCGGAGGTGATCGCGCACCTGACGGAGCTGGGCGTGACCGCGATCGAGCTGATGCCCGTACACCAGTTCGTGCAGGACCACCGGCTGGCGGACATGGGGCTCGCCAACTACTGGGGCTACAACACCATCGGCTTCTTCGCCCCGCACAACGCGTACGCCTCCTGGGGCGACCGCGGCGAGCAGGTGCTGGAGTTCAAGCAGGCGGTGAAGGCGCTGCACCAGGCGGGCATCGAGGTCATCCTGGACGTGGTCTACAACCACACCGCCGAGGGCAACCATCTCGGGCCGACGCTCTCCTTCCGCGGGCTCGACAACGCCTCCTACTACCGTCTGACCGACGACCAGCGGTACTACATGGACACCACCGGCACCGGGAACTCCCTGCTGATGCGGTCCCCGCACGTCCTCCAGATGATCATGGACTCGCTGCGGTACTGGGTGACCGAGATGCACGTGGACGGCTTCCGCTTCGACCTGGCGGCGACGCTCGCCCGCCAGTTCCACGAGGTGGACCGGCTGTCGTCGTTCTTCGACCTGGTGCAGCAGGACCCGGTGGTCAGCCAGGTGAAGCTGATCGCCGAGCCGTGGGACGTCGGCGAGGGCGGCTACCAGGTGGGCAACTTCCCGCCGCTGTGGACCGAGTGGAACGGCATGTACCGCGACACGGTCCGCGATCTGTGGCGGGGCGAGCCGCGCACCCTGGCGGAGTTCGCCGGACGGCTCACCGGCTCCTCCGACCTCTACCAGGACGACGGGCGGCGACCGCTCGCCTCGATCAACTTCGCCACCTGCCACGACGGCTTCACGCTGCACGACCTCGTCTCGTACAACGACAAGCGCAACGAGGCCAACGGCGAGGGCAACCGGGACGGCGAGAGCCACAACCGGTCCTGGAACTGCGGCGCGGAGGGCGAGAGCGACGATCCGGAGGTCCTGGCGCTGCGGGGCCGGCAGATGCGCAACTTCATCGCCACGCTGATGCTGTCCCAGGGCGTGCCGATGCTCAGCCACGGCGACGAGTTCGCCCGCACCCAGCAGGGCAACAACAACGCCTACTGCCAGGACAACGAGCTGTCCTGGATCCACTGGCCCGACCCGGCCGACCCCGGCGACGACACCGCCCGGAGCCTGCTGGAGTTCACCCGGGCCATGGTGTGGCTGCGCCGCGACCATCCCGTCTTCCGCCGCCGCCGCTTCTTCCACGGGCGGCCGGTGGAGGGGACCCACGACGAGCTGTCCGACATCGCGTGGTTCACCCCGGAGGGCGAGGAGATGACCCAGCGGGACTGGCAGGCCGCGCACGCCAAGGCGCTGACGGTCTTCCTGAACGGCCAGGCGATCTCGGAGCCGGGGCCGCGCGGCGAGCGGATCGGCGACGACTCGTTCCTGCTGATGTTCAACGCGGGGGCCGAGACGCTGGAGTTCGCCGTGCCCGTCGCGCACGGCGAGCAGTGGCAGGTGGTGGTGGACACGGCACGGGCCGACGGGGTGCCGCCGGGGACCGGGCCGAAGGTGGCCGAGGGCGAACGGGTGACGCTGATCGGGCGCAGTCTGACCGTGCTGAAGCGGCCCGCCTGAGGCGGGACGGCGGCGCGGGGCGTGCGGGGCCCGGGGTGAGGGCGCGGCCCGGGGTGACACGGAGGGCCCCGGGCTGGGTACGTAGGTGGACATGACGCCCACCGCCACGTACCGGCTTCAGCTCCAGCCCGACTTCCCCTTCGCCGCCGCCGAGAAGGCCGTGCCGTACCTCGCCGCGCTCGGCGTCTCCCATCTGCACCTGTCCCCCGTCCTGGAGGCTGTGCCCGGTTCCCGGCACGGGTACGACGTGGTCGACCACGGCCGGGTGCGCGCCGAACTCGGCGGCGAGGAGGGGCTGCGGAGCCTGGCCGCCGCCGCCCGGGAACACGGGCTCGGCCTGGTCCTCGACATCGTGCCCAACCACATGGCCGCCGTGCCCCGGCACAACCGGGCGCTGTGGGAGGTGCTGCGCGAGGGCCCCGCCTCCGGCTACGCCCGCTGGTTCGACGTCGACTGGGCGGCGGGCGGCGGCAAGGTGCTGCTGCCGGTGCTCGCGGGGCCGCTCGGGGACGAGCTGGAGCGGCTGGCGGTCGACGGGGAGGTGCTGCGCTACGGCGAGCAGGAGTTCCCGCTGCGCGCCGGCACGGCCCGGCTGCCGCTGCCGGAGCTGCTGGAGGCCCAGCACTACCGGCTCGCCTGGTGGCGGCTCGCCCGGACCGAGCTGAACTACCGGCGGTTCTTCACGGTCTCCGAGCTGATCGCGGTCCGCGTCGAGCATCCCGAGGTCTTCGACGCCACCCACGCCAAGGTCCTCGAACTGCTGCGCGACGGCGTCCTGGACGGGCTGCGCGTCGACCATCCGGACGGCCTGGCGGACCCGGCGGCGTATCTGCGGCAGCTCGACGAGGCCACCGGCGGGCGGTGGACGGTGGTGGAGAAGATCCTCACCGGTGACGAGCGCCTGCCGGACGGCTGGGCGGTCGCCGGGACGACGGGGTACGACGCGCTGCACCGGATCGACGGCCTGTTCACCGACGCGTCGGGGGCCGCGGAGCTGCTGGGCCGCTACCGGACGTTCGCGGAGCCGCCCGAGGACGGCGGCGGCGACTGGGCGGCGACCGTCCGCCGGGCGGCGTACCGGGTGATCACCCACGAACTGGCCGCCGAGACGGCGTGGCTGACCCGGCAGGCCGCCGAGGTCTGCGCCGGGGAACCGGCGCTGCGCGACCACGCCCCCTGGGCCCTGCGGACGGCGATCCAGGAGCTGCTGGTGCGGATCCCCGTCTACCGGCCCTACGTCACGGCGGGCGGGCCGGTGACCCGGATCGCGCGGGAGGCGCTGCCGGAGGAGGCGGTACGGGACGCGCGGGCGGTGTTCGCGGTGCCGGAGGAGGCCGCGGCCGTCGACGTGGTGCGCGATCTCGCGCTCGGCCTGCTGGGCGGCGGGGAGGCGCGGGCCGCGTTCTGCGCCCGGTTCGCGCAGACGGCTTCGGCGCTGCACGCCAAGTCGGTGGAGGACACGGCCTTCTACCGGTACGTGCCGCTCGTCTCCGCCGCGGAGGTGGGCGGCGACCCGGGCCGTCCTGCGGTGGGTCCGGAGGAGTTCCACGCGTTCGCCGCCCGGATCGCCCGGGACTGGCCGGCCACCGGCACCGTGCTGACGACGCACGACACCAAGCGCAGCGGCGACGTGCGGGCCCGGGTCGCCGTGCTGTCCCAGTGCCCGGGGCGGTGGGCCGAGCTGGTGGAGCGGGCGACGGCGCTGGCCGGGGCCGCCGCCCCGGACCCGCAGCTGGCGTGGCACGCCTGGCAGACCTCGTACGGGTGCGCGGGGATGCCCGCCGGGGAGCTGGCGGCGCGGCTGGAGCCGGCCCTGCTGAAGGCGGTGCGCGAGGCGGGCCTGTTCACCGGCTGGACGGAGCCCGACCCGGTCTACGAGCGGGCCGTGACCGACTTCGTCGCGGCCGGTCCGGGCAGCGCGGAGGGCCCGGTGCGGGAGCTGGTGGCCGGGTTCGCGCGGGCCCTCGGACCGCACGCGCGGGCCAACGTGCTGGGGGCGGCCCTGGTGCAGCTGACCATGCCGGGCGTGCCGGATCTGTACCAGGGCACGGAGGGCGAGTACCTGGCGCTGGTCGACCCGGACAACCGGCGTCCGTTCCGGCGGCCCGAGGAGCGGGGCGGGCCCGGTGAGAAGGAGGCGCTGACGGCGGCGGCGCTGAGGCTGCGCCGGGAGCTGCCCGAGGTGTTCGGCCCGTCGGGGACGTACGCGCCGCTCGCGGCCCGCGGTCCGGCCGCCGACCGCCTGGTGGCGTTCGCCCGGTCGGGCGAGGTGGTCACGGCGGTGACCCGGCTGTCGCTGCGGCTGGCGGAGGACGGCGGGTGGCGGGACACGGTGCTGGAGCTGCCGGACGCCGGTCCGTGGCAGGACGTGCTCGCGCCGGACCGGGAGTTCGGCGGAGGCACGGTGGCGGCGGACGAGCTGTTCGCGTCGCGGCCGGTGGCGCTGCTCAGGCGGGCCGGACGAGCAGGCTACGCGGAGCGCGGGTGAGCACGCCGCTCGCCGACGGGCGGAAGCCGTCGGCCCAGCGGATGCCCGGCATCGCGTCCAGCAGGGCGCGCAGCCCGTGTTCGGCCTCCAGCCTGCCGAGCACGGCGGCCGGGCAGCCGGCGGGGCCGCACAGCAGAGGATCGGCGTCGGCGCGCAGCGGGTCGAAGCGGTCGGGCGCCGTGAACCGTGCCGGGTCGCGTCCGGCCGCGCCGAGCAGACAGGCGACCGGAGCCCCGGCGGGCAGCGCGCCGCCGCTGACGCGGACGGCGGTGCGGGTGCGGCGCAGGACGATCTGGACGGGCGGATCGCGGCGCAGCGTCTCCGTCCAGGCCCGCTCGAACAGCGACCGCGAGCCCGTTCCGGCGGGCGGGGCGGCGGGCGGCTCCCCTCCGCCGGGCGGGGGCCCGCTCCGTACGGCGGCGAGCAGGTCGGGGTGGTCCAGCATGTTCGCGAGGAACGCGGCGAGGGCGCGTTCGCGTACCGCGGTATGCGTGGCGCAGGCGGCGGGGCGGGCGGGCAGGTGGCGCGGGGCGGGGCGGGAGAGGGCCCTGAGGTCGGGGTAGGAGAGCCGGTCCGAGGCGGCGGCGGCTCCGGCGGGCAGCCAGTCGCAGAACTCGCTGACCAGGTCCGCCCGCTCGCGCCGGGAGATGCGGCGGGCCAGGACGTACGCGGTGCGTTCCACGGCGCGGCGGCGGGCGGCGGGCGCGGGCGGCGGGTCGCCCGGCAGCGGCGCGCAGACGACACTGCCCCGGCAGAGCCCGAGTGGGGCGGGGGCCGGGCCGGGCTGCGCGCCGTCGTGCGGGAAGCCGGTGAACCGGGGATCCGTCAGGGCCAGGGCGACGTCCGCGTACCGGCTCAGCAGATAGCCGCCGAGCGCCGGGTCGTAGCCGAGCGGGAAGTCGGTGCGCAGCACCCGGTAGAGGCGCAGCCGGTACGGGTCCGTCGAGGCGCCCGGTTCCAGCAGTCCCGGGAGCCCGCCGGCCAGCCGGTACGGGCGGCGGGCGGCGGGCGGCGGGCAGGGCGTCGGGGCGGTCGACCGGCATCCTCGCCCCTCGGGAGTCGTTGCGTCGCCCGCCGACGCGGCTGCCTCCAGCGGACCACCGCCCCGGCCGCACCGCAGGCGGCGCACAGCCGTTCGGGTGACGGGCGCGCGCCGACCGCCGTCCTCCGTACGGCGTCAGACGACGATGTCGACGTCCGCGCCCAGCTCCGCCACCGGGGAGAACGAGCCCAGGGGTGTGTCCTTGGCTCCGCGCAGCTCCACGCTGGTCAGCGTCCACGTCCTGCCGAGGTCGCCGTCCGACAGCCTGGTCGAGGCGCGCCAGACATCGCTGCCGTCCCTGGTCCCCGCCCGTTCCAGCTGCACCGACTTGGACGGCTCGCCCGGGGACTGGAGGTAGGCGTGGATCCGTGTCACCCCGAGGTGTGAGGGGACCGACAGTTCGGTGATGACGCCCACGATCTTTCCCGGCTCGGACTGGTAGCCGAGACTCGCGGAGGTGAGCTTGTTCCCGCCCCTGCCCGGGACTCCGCCGGTCAGTTCGGCGGTGGGCGTGTATCCCAGGGTGGTGCGGGGGTCGATGGCCTTGAACAGGTCGCCGCTCGTGTGGCTTGCCTGGAGCTGGTTCACTGCCCATGTCCCCGCGGGCGTGCTCCGGCCGGGTGTGATCTGGGCGGTGAAGGTGTCCTGGCCGTTCTGGGAGCTGGAGGACTTCTTCATGTCGAAGCCGAACCAGGCGCCGCGTTCGTCGCTCAGGTATCCATGGAGGGTGCCGACGCCCTGGCCGGCCGGGACGGTCGCGGTGACCGTGACGACCGCCTTGCCGTCGGACACGTCGGCCGAGGCCGGCGTCACGGAGAGGGAGCTGACCGGCGTCTCCCGCTCGATCGCCGCCGCCTCCGCGCCGGGTTCTGCCGAGGCGTGCACGGCGAGGGACGCGGACGCGGCGAGCGCGGAGGGTGCGGCCCCCGCCGTCACTCCGGCGACGGCGAGGCCGAGGGAGAGGGTGAGGCATCGGAGGGAACGCGTGCGCATAGGGGCTCCTTGACGGGAGGGCGGAGATCGCCTGCGGGTACGGAGTGCGGCCCGCCCGGCCGGGGACCCGTGGACGAAGCTGCCCTTCCACCCTCGGCCGACCGTGCGCCGGGGCGTACCGGGGAACCTCCCTAGCGTCCGGGCGACGCGGGTCGGAGGCCGGGTCAGGCGTTGGGGCCGGCGGCGGCCAGCGCCGCGATCTCCGACGGGCTCATGGCCCTCCGGTAGGCGCGGACGTCGTCCACGTATCCCCGGAAGCGGTCCGCCTGATCGCCCTCCCACAGGCCGCGGCCGATGGTGAAGGAGCCGTTGGCGTTCCAGGTGGAGGAGTGCGCGGCGGTGTCCTGGAGCCGCCCGTCGACGTACAGGCGCAGTTGCCGGCTCCCGGCGTCGAAAACGCCCGTGAGGTGCTGCCAGGTGTCCCGGGCGGGCGGGGCGGAGGACTCCGCCTCGTCCTCCTCGGCCTCCGGCGAGTCCGCGTGCCCCATGGCCAGGCGCCAGCGGTCGTCGTCCTCGGCGTACTGGAGGAAGAACCCGCTGATGTTGTTCCCGTCCTGGGCCGCGACCGTGTAGAACTCCGCGTCGGACGTCAGCCGGGCCCAGGCGGAGACGGTGAAGCTGCGGGAGGTGTCGACCACGGCGCTCTGCGTCTCGACGTAGCTCTCGCCGTTCAGCCACACCGAGCCCCGGCGCTGGTCGCTCCACTCCACGCGGCCTTGGTAGCTGCCGGGCAGCCCGGCCGCCGAGGTGTCCACCGGGCGCGCGCCGGGCTGCTCGAAGTCCCATCGCAGCCGGGAGCCGGTGAGCGGTCCGGGTTCGGCCGCCGGAGGCTTCTTCGACGGCGGGGGCGGATCGGCCCGCGGCTTCGGTGACGGGCTCGTGGCGGGCTTCGGGGACGCGGACCGCGAGGGCTTGGGCGACTTCTGGTCCCCTCCCTCGTGCGGCGTGGGCCGTCCGCTCCACCGGTCGACTCCGCCGTAGGAACCGCTGGGCGTGGTGGCGGACGCGGCGGGCGGCGGGGCGGGCGCCTGCGGGCGCAGCAGAACCACGCACAGGGCGACCCCGGCGACGGCCGAGGCGAGGAGGAACCGGCCGGAGGAGGTCCGCACGGCGCGCAGGAGCAGCGGCGTCGGCGGTGGGGCCGGGGCGGGCGGCTGCACGGCGGGCGGGCGCTTCCCGGCCCGTGCGACCGCGCGGGCCGCGCAGTAGCGCCGCCCGCCCCACGGCAGCAGGCTGTCGGCCAGCAGCGGGCCCCACTCCTCCTCCGGCCGGTGCAGCAGCGACAGCTCCCGGAAAGCCCGGCCGCACTCCCGGCACGCGGCGAGGTGTCCGCCGAGGCCGTCGGCGCCCTTCGTGGCGACCGTCCGGGCGAGTCCGGTTCCCGCCGTGGCGATGACCAGGCGGCTGAAGGGACGGCACTGCGGGGCCGCCGCCTCCTCGTAGAGGCGGCCGTACGACGTGCGGAACCTGTCCGCCGTCGTGGGCCAGGAGGGGAGGGAGTCGGGGCCGGCGCCGACGCAGCGCGCGATCCGTGCGGGGTCCTCGCCCTCCACGGTCCGGTGCCAGAGGACGATCTGGAGGCGTTCGGGGAGCTGGTGGAAGGCCCGCGCGAGCAGCGGGGCGTCGGCGGTGTCCTCGCCCGGGACCGGGGCCGCGATCTGGTGGCCGGTCTCGGCCAGCCGGACGAGCAGATCGGGGTCGAGGCAGCCGCGCCGCTCGCCGGCGGCCCAGGCGGCGGCGGTGCGCACGATCGTGTTCAGCAGGTGGAGCCGCCAGGCCGTCGCCCCGGCGTCGACGGGGAAGGACCGCGCCGCAGCCGTCCGCGCGGTGGCGAGCAGCAGGTCCGCGTCGGCCGGATCGGTGGTGCACTGCCCGGCGTAGGCGGAGGACGCCGCGGCGTGCCGGTCGGCCAGCTCCCGGGCGGCGTCGATCCCGTTCCCGTCCTCCTCCCCGGTGGGCGCGCCGAGCACTCTGCGTACCAGTTCGCGGTCGCTCAGCCCCTCGGCGTCCGGACCGGATGGTTCGGGTGTTTCGGACGGAGCGGTGGGCCGGCCGTGGGAGGGGGGCGGTGTGCGCCCGAACTGCGGCACGTCGGATCTCCTGGAGCTGTCGGCGTTCGTCGAGAAGCCCCCGCTGCCTTCGCGCGCCAGAACGACCGGCCGGGCGAACCGGGTCGGGGCCGTCCGGATCAGGAACCGGCAGCGTGTCGCGTGCACACGGGGCGCAGAACGGCGCGTTGCCGATCACTGGAGCCGACGGCGGACCGTGAACAGGGCTGCGCTCCGGCCGCCGCACCGGTCGTCCCGGGTCGGCCGCCGAGGGGCGCGGTCCTGCTCCCGTTACGCCGGGAGACGTTCGTGCGCCTCTCCCCCGCGGTACGTCGTGGGCCGGGAGCGTCGAGGCGACCCGGTCGTCAAGCCTGCTGTGGGGGAAGAGGCCTGGCCCGCCACGGGGATTGTGGACCAAGCACACGATCACCGTGCCACACGGGCGGTGGTTTCCCCAGGGTCCGGAAGGGGCGGGCGTCCCTTGCCTCTTCGGACATTGATCTTCCTCGGGTCCGTGCGGTAGGGCGCGCCGTCGCGGAGCCGGACACGGTGCGGGCCGCCGGTTCCCGACGCCGTGCGGGCGGCGCGGAGGCCGTGTGCGGGGCGCGTCCGGCGGCCTGTCGACGGAGCCGGGTCCGGTGCCGCCGGGCGGACGGGACCGGCGGCGCGGCCCGGCCGAAGCGGTCGGGAGGCGGTTCGAACGGGGCGATGGCAGCTGTCCCGCGCCCGCCGATTGCGCGCCCGGCGTGAGTACTTGCGGCGCCCACCCCCGTCGGGACCGCCGGGCGGGGAGGGTCGGTCGAGCGGAGAGGGTCAGGCGGACGGGCGGAGTCCGGGGGTGGTGAGGCGGAAGCTCATGCGGCCGAAGCTCACCTGGTCGCCGTCGCGCACCGGAATCGAGCCGACGAGCCGCTGGCCGTTGACGCACGTGCCGTTGGTCGAGCCGAGGTCGCGCAGCACCCACCGGCCGCTGCGCACGCTGAGTTCGGCGTGCAGCCGGGACACCGTCTCGTGGTTGAGGCGCAGTCCGTTCGCCGGATCGCGGCCTATCAGGAGCGGGTGCGACCCCGGCGCGGGGAGGAGCAGTCCGGGCAGCCGCTCGGTCTGCCAGGCCCGGCGCAGCCGGCCCGGGAAGGCGGAGAGCCCGCCCACCGCCCGGACCAGCCCCTGGGACCAGCGGCCACCGGTGTCGAGGTCCGAGGTGAGCGCCGCCAGCTCGTCGGGACGCCGGGCGACGAGGGCCAGCTCCATGCGGCGCAGGAAGGTGTCGTGCGACAGCCTGCCCTGTGCCGCGCCCTCTCTGAGCACGCCGAGGACACGGTCGCGCTGGGCGTCCGACAGCCGCGCGGGATACGTGTGGAACTCGGAGGAGGACGTCACACGCACGATTGTCGGTCCGAGGGGCCCGGGGTGTCCAGATGAGGCCCCCGCTCCTCTTCGCTGACCTGCGCCGCGGTCCGTCGCGGCCCCGGGCGCACGGAGGCTGACGGCCCGTCGGCCGCCGTCCCGTCACCCGCTGGACCCGTTATCCCGTGGACGCGCCGGCGCGCGCCCGGTTACGGTCTCCCCGGACGTCGGCCCGGTCGTGGAAGGAGGCGAGAGGCATGGTCACGCGCACCGCACGCAGCACCGCCGGTAATTCCCTCCCGCGCTCCCGCCCCGCCCGCCGGGCGGTGTCGGACCCCGTCTGACCGGGTGCGCGGCATTCCGTCCCCGGAGGACACCTTCATGACCGATCCGGTCTTCCGCGCGCTCACTCCCGGCGACGCGGCCCTTTTCGACACGCTTCAGGACCCGTCCCTCGTCGGCCGTGCCGCCTTCGGCCACCGCTACACCCCGGTGGCGGAGGGCGGCGACTACCACCCCGAGTGGACCTGGGTCGCCCTGCGCGGCGGCATCGTGGTGGCCAGGGCCGCCTGGTGGGGCGGCCCCCACGACACCGCGCCCGGCCTGCTCAACTGGTTCGACTTCGCGGACGGTGAGGCGGAGGCGGGCGCCGAACTCCTGCGCCGCGCGCCCTTCCGTACGGAGTACGAGCTGATCGTGCCCGCCGACTGGCGGGAGGTCCCTGCCGTGCGGGCCGCCGCCGAGGCGCGGATCGCGGCGGCGACGGCGGCCGGCCTGGAGCCGCTGGTCGAGCGCTACCGCTATCTGTGGACCCCGGACTGCCCGCTGCCCGCGCGGCCGGGGCGGCTGCTCTTCCGCCCGGAACCGGACGACGCCGTCATCCTCGACGTCCTGCGCCGGGTCCACTCCGACACGCTGGACGCCCACGCCCGCAGGGCGATCGAGGGGCCGGGCGGTCTGGAGGCGGCGGCCCGGGAGGAGTTGGACTTCTTCCACTGGTTCCTCTCGCCCCGCGCGTGGTGGCGGCTGGCGTACACGCCCGACGGCGAGGTGGCGGGCCTCCACGTGCCCGCGCGCAATCCGTCGGGGCCGTGCGTCGGGTTCATCGGCGTGGTGCCCGAGGCGCGCGGCCACGGGTACGGCTACGACCTGCTGGTGGAGTGCACGCGCTTCCTCGTCGAGCGGGGCGCGGAGTCCGTCGCGGGGGCCACGGACCGGGGGAACACGCCGATGGCCGCCGCGTTCGCCCGTGCCGGGCACCGCGTCACCCAGGAGCGCATCCATCTGCTGTGAGCGCGTCCGCCTCCTCGGCGAGCCAGTCCAGGCGGCGCTGCTGCTCGGCGGGGATCGTGGCGTCCTCGCCGCGCGGCCCGACGTTGAGCAGCAGGTTGCCGCCGTCGGCCGCCGTGTCGCGGACGAGTGAGGTCAGGTCGGCGCGGCCGATGAAGGCGTCCGGGCCGGAGTTGCGGTTGTAGCCGAAGCTGTGGTCGATGCCCCGGGTGATCTCGTACGGGTCGCTGCCCGTGTAGCGGGCGTACTCCGGGGTGCGGAAGTCGTAGACGGGCGGTGTGCGCGGGACGAAGCCTTCGCCCTGCGCCACCGTCCGGCGGTCCCACCAGTTGTACAGCGCCCCGGCGCCGGGCAGGGACAGGGCCCGCCAGTGGGGCGCGTACGGCAGCAGGCGGTCGTTGACGACGCCGTGCGGGACGGTGAAGCGGTAGAAGTCGACCAGGGAGCGGATCGCGGGCGCGGAGGCGGGCCACGCGATGTCGTTCCAGAGGATGTCGGGCCGGTAGCGGCGGATCAGCTCCCGCAGCTGCGCGTCGGCGTAGGCCGGGTAGCGTCCGCGCGGGACGGCCGAGAACATGTCGGCGGCGGTGCCGATCGGCCGGTCGTCGAAGGTCCAGTCGAGTCCGCCGGAGTAGTAGACGCCGAAGCGCAGGCCCTCCGCCCGTACCGCTTCGGCGAACTCGCCGACCACGTCGCGGGTGGTGTGCCAGCCCGTGCGGTGCGGGTTCTCGGTGGTGGAGGGCCAGAGGCAGAAGCCGTCGTGGTGCTTGGTGACCAGCACCGCGTATCCCGCGCCCGCCGCGCGGAAGGCGCGGGCCCAGGCGGCCGGGTCCCAGCCGGCGAGCCCGTCCTCGAAGTCCCGGCCGAAGGCGGTGTACGGGCGGTCGCCGTGGACGGCGCGGTGGTGGGCGGCGACCGGGCTGCCGGGGAAGCGCAGCGCGTTCTCGTACCACTCGGCGTACGAGGTCCAGGCGAGCGGCGCCCGGCGGCCGGCGGCCGGGAGGGCCTCCGGCGCGACGTAGGGCGGGGCCCAGCCGGGGACGGAGGCGGGCGTCCAGTGAACGAAGATCCCCAGTCGGGCCCGGGACCACCATGAAGCGACCATGGCGGGAAGTATCGATCACTCGGGCGGCGTCGCGTAAGCCCCTTCGGCCTGCCGGTCGCCCGCCGGCCGCTGTTTCCGCGCCCGGATCATGTCGCGGCACCGATGAAGGCGTCCCGGTCGGAGGGACCCTTGCCGTCGGCGTCCGCCGCGCCCTCGGTCCGGAAGGTGGAAGCGGAGGCGGAGGCGGAAGCGGAAGCTCCCCACAGGAAACCGGGCGGAAACGGCGGTACGGTCATTTCGGCCTCCAGCAGCCGTACGTATGAGCAGAACCCGGTAGGGAAATGATCAGGACCAGACCTTAATCGCCAGTAACGGGCCCGCTCCAGAGGTCCGGGCCCGTGAGCGCGACTTCCGCCGATCATGGAGCCCACGCGCGGGCGACCTGTTCACGGACGAGGAGTGGTGGATGCAGTTCGAGGTGTGGGCCCCCGAGGCGGACTCGGTCGCCCTGGAGGCGGCCGAGGTCCGGTGCCCGATGGAACGCGATCCGCTGCGGGAGGGCTGGTGGATCGCCGAGGCGGAGGCGGGGCACGGTGATCACTACGGGTTCCGCGTGGACGACGGGCCGCTGCTGCCCGACCCGCGCTCGCGGCGGCAGCCGAGCGGGCCGGACGGGCCGAGCGCCGTGGTCGACCAGGGCGCGTACGCCTGGCACAACGCCTGGACGGGACGCCCGCTGAACCGGGCGGTGCTCTACGAGCTGCACGTGGGGACGTACACGCGCGAGGGCACCTTCGACGCGGCGGCCGGGCGGTTGGGCCATCTGGCCGAGCTGGGCGTCACCCATGTGTCGCTGATGCCGGTCTGCCCGTTCCCGGGCGTCAACGGCTGGGGGTACGAGGGCGTCTCGCTCTGGGCCGTGCACGAGCCGTACGGCGGTCCGGAGGGGCTGAAGCGCTTCGTCGACGCGGCGCACGGGCTGGGGCTCGGAGTGGTCCTGGACGTCGTGCACAACCATCTGGGGCCCTCCGGCAACTACCTGCCCGCCTTCGGCCCGTACTTCACCGAGACCCACCACACCCCGTGGGGCGCGGCCGTCAATCTGGACGCCCCCGGGTCGGACGAGGTGCGGGCGTTCCTGCTGGGCAGCGCGCTGGCGTGGCTGCGGGACTACCGCCTGGACGGGCTGCGGCTGGACGCGGTGCACGCGCTCGCCGACAGCCGGGCGCTCACCTTCCTGGAGGAACTGGCCGCTGCGGTCGACGCGCTGGCGGCCGAGGTGGGCAGACCGCTGGGCCTGATCGCCGAGTCCGACCTGTGCGACCCGCGCACCACGACGCCGCGCGAGGCGGGCGGGCTCGGGCTGCACGCCCAGTGGAACGACGACTTCCACCACTGCCTGCACACCGCGCTCACCGGCGAGTCCCAGGGCTACTACGCCGATTTCGCCGGCGCGCCGCTGGCGGCCCTGGCCAAGACGCTCACGGCCGTGTTCTTCCACGACGGGACCTACTCCAGCTTCCGGGGCCGCACCCACGGCCGCCCGGTCGACGTCCACCGCAGCCCCGCGCACCGCTTCGTCGGCTACGCGCAGACCCACGACCAGATCGGCAACCGGGCCCTGGGCGAAAGGCTGGCCGCCTCCCTCCCGCTCGGCCTCCAGGCCTGCGCCGCGGCGCTCGTGCTGACCGGCCCCTTCACCCCGATGCTCTTCATGGGCGAGGAGTGGGGGGCGCGCACGCCGTGGCAGTTCTTCACCGACCACACCGATCCGGAGCTGGCCGAGGCGGTACGCACCGGCAGGCGGCGGGAGTTCGGCGCGCACGGCTGGGCGGAGGAGGAGATCCCCGATCCGCAGGACCCCGCCACCCGGGACCGCTCGTGCCTCGACTGGTCGGAACCGGAGCGCGAACCGCACGCGCGGCTGCTGGCCTGGTACCGCGAACTCATCGCCCTGCGCCGCGCCGTGCCCGACCTGCACGACCCGGACCTCGCCTCGGTGAGGACGGCGTTCGACGAGGAGGCCCGCTGGCTGGCGTACCGCAGGGGCGATGTGCGCGTGGCGGTCAACCTGGCCGACGTTCCGGCCGCGATCCCGCTCGGCTCCGGAGTGCACGGCGCGGGGCGGGTGCTGGCCGCCTGGGAGCCGGTGGAGCCGCCGGCGGACGGGGTGCTGCGGCTGCCGCCGCGGTCGTGCGTGGTGCTGGCCGACGACTGAACCGCGCCCGCTCGCACCGCCGCCTCCCGCCCCCGCGTACGCCCGGACTCCGCGGGGGCGGCGGGACGGCGAGGGGACGGCGGGAGCTACGGGACGGCGGGAGCGACGGGACGACAAGGGCGGCGGGGGCGGCCGTGGGGATTGCCGGACACGCCCCTCCGCGTCACTCCACGACGGCCAGTTCGCGTGCGGTGGTGTTCAGCCGCCGCCCGCCGTCCTCGGTGACGGTCACGATGTCCTCGATCCGGACGCCGAAGCGGCCGGGGAGGTAGATGCCCGGCTCGACGGAGAAGCACATGCCGGGGACGAGCGGCTGCTCCTCGCCCTCGATCATGTACGGCGGTTCGTGGGTGGTGACGCCGATGCCGTGCCCGGTGCGGTGGATGAACCGCTCGCCGTAGCCGGCCTCCTCGATCACCGCGCGGGCGGCCCGGTCGATCTCCTGGCAGGCGACGCCGGGCCGGACGGCGGCGCAGCCCGCCCGCTGCGCCTCGCGGACGATGTCGTGGACCCGCTGCTCCTCGGCGGTCGGTTCGCCGACGTGGACCGTACGGGAGGTGTCGGAGCCGTAACCGTGCTTGAGGCCGCCGAAGTCGAGGACGACCATGTCGCCGCGCTCGATGGTGCGATCCCCGGCCTCGTGGTGCGGGTTGGCGCCGTTGGGGCCGGAGCCGACGACGGTGAAGTCGACCTGGGAGTGCCCGAACTCCCGGAGCAGGGCGGCGAGATCGGCGGCCAGGTCGGTCTCCCGGCGGCCGGAGAAGCGCACCCTGAGGATCTCCTCGTACGTGGCGTCGGCGGCGGCCCCGGCGGCGGCGAGCCGGTCGAGTTCGGCGGCGTCCTTGACGGCCCGGAGCATCGGCAGGGCCTCGGTGAGGGCGGTCCATGAGGTGCCGGGCAGCGCGCGCTGGAGGCCGAGCAGATGCAGGGCCCAGGCGTTGTCGCTGACCCCGAAGCGGCCCCGGGCGTCCAGCAGCGGCGCGGTCACGGCGTACGGATCGGCGCCGTCGGTCCAGTCGCGCAGCGTCAGGACGGGCGCTCCGGGGGCTTCCGCGGCGTCGGGCGCCTCCAGCGTCGGGACGACCAGCACCGGGTCCTGGCCGGGCCGGAGCACGAGGAGCGTGAGGCGTTCGGTGCCGACGGGGCGGTAGCCGGTGAGGTGGACGAGGTCGGGGCCGGGCGCGACGACCAGCCCGGCCAGCCCGGCCGCGGCGGCGGACTCGGCGGCCCGTGCCATCCGCGCCCGGTAGTCCTCGGCGGTGAAGGGGACGGGCGGTCCGGCGGGCTGCGGGGCGGGCTGGATCGGGGCGGACATCGGGGCCTCCTTGCGGCACGGCGTGGCGGAACGGGGCGGAACAGGGCGGAACAGGGCGGAAGAGGGAGCGGGGGCGGAACACGGAACGGCATCCAGCATCCTCCCGGGCCGTTCGCGCCCGCGCGAGCGGTTCGCGGGGCCGTCAGCCCACCGGGTCCGCCGGGCCGTCCTCCCCGGGCCACCGGGCCGTCAAACCACCGCCGGGCCGCCGCCCTCCCCCGCGCCGCCGGGCAGTCCGTCGCGGGCGGGCAGGCGCACGATCAGGTCGGCCCGGTCGCGGGCGCGTGCGACCAGCCGGGCGTTCGCCTCGTCGGACCGCTCCACCCACGCGCGGGCCTGCGCGCGGGAGCGGCCGAACCGCTCGTGCCGCTCGACGAGCCGGCGCACCCGGACCTCGGGATCGAGGTCCAGGAACCACACCTCGTCGAGCAGTCCGCGCACCGGCGCCCAGGGCCCCTCGTCGAGGAGCAGGTAGTTGCCCTCGGTGATCACGAGCGGCAGGCCGGGCGGCACGGGCAGGGAGCCGGCGACCGGCTCCTCCAGGGACCGGTCGAAGGCCGGTGCGTACACCGGGTGCCGGGGGTCCGGGTCGCGCAGCCGCCGCAGCAGTGCCGCGTACCCGGCCGCGTCGAACGTGTCCGGCGCGCCCTTGCGGTCCGCGCGGCCGAGGCGGCGCAGCTCGGCGGCGGCCAGGTGGAAGCCGTCCATCGGGACGACGACGGCGCGCCCCTCCAGGGCGCGGGCCAGCGTCTCGGCCAGGGTGGACTTCCCCGCGCCGGGCGGGCCCGTGATGCCCAGGAGGCGGCGTCCGGCGGACGCGAGGCGGCGGGCCCGGTCCGTCAGCGCGACGGGCCCGCCGGGCTCGGAGGCGTCCAGGATGTCCATGCGGGGCATTGTGCGGGGCCGGAGGACGAAACCGGTAGTGTTACGTATAACTGCCCCGGTGGCCGATGCCCGGTCGCCTGCCCCGCCTGCTTGCCGATCCCTGCGGAAGGACCCGCCATGTCCCACCTCGCCCTGGTCACGCTGGTCGTCCGCGACTACGACGAGGCCATCGCCTTCTACCGCGACGCGCTGGGCTTCGAGCTGGTGGAGGACGCCGACCGCGGCAACGGCACGCGCTGGGTGGTGGTGCGCCCGCGCGGTACGGCCCCGGGGACGGGTCTGCTGCTGGCCCGCGCGAAGAACGACGAACAGCGCGAGCGGGTCGGAGCGCAGACCGGCGGTCGGGTCGGCTTCTTCCTGTACACCGACGACTTCGCGGGCGAGCAGGCCCGCATGGCGGCGGCCGGGGTGCGTTTCGTGGAGGAGCCCCGGCACGAGGCGTACGGCTCGGTCGCGGTCTTCGAGGACCTGTACGGCAACCGCTGGGACCTGCTCCAGCCGGCCTGAGGGCTGCCCCTGAGGGCTGCCCCTGAGGGCGCGTCCGGAAGGCGAGGCCCCTCCGGCGGGCGCGTCCGGGTGGCCGGGTCCCTCCAGGGGGGGCGCGTCCGGGTGGCCGGATCCGGACCGGCGCGGGCGGCGCACGGCACGGGGGCGGGGCACCGCGGCAGCGCCCCCTTCCGACTTCGCGCGCCCTACCGGCGTTCGCGGGGCGCGGCGAGGATGGGCGGGCCGCGGGCGGTCCGGACGACGCCGCGCGGCTCCTCGGCGGGCGGGCATGCGGTGGAAGGGGTTCACTTGTTGCTTCTCATCTCTCCGGACGGCGTCGAGGAGGCGCTGGACTGCGCGAAGGCGTCGGAGCACCTGGACATCGTGGATGTCAAAAGACCCGACGAGGGTTCGCTGG
The DNA here is from genome assembly GCF_003846185.1 of Streptomyces sp. ADI96-02. Taxonomy (GTDB): domain Bacteria; phylum Actinomycetota; class Actinomycetes; order Streptomycetales; family Streptomycetaceae; genus Streptomyces. The sequence goes on along the minus strand of NZ_ML123034.1, from coordinate 5,629,917 downwards.
GCGCCAACTTCCCGTGGGTCATCCGGGAGATCCGGGACGCGGTCCCGGCGGACAAGCCGGTGTCCGCCACCGTGGGGGACGTGCCGTACAAACCCGGCACAGTGGCCCAGGCGGCGCTCGGCGCGGCCGTGTCCGGGGCCACGTACATCAAGGTCGGCCTCTACGGCTGCACGACGCCCGACCAGGCCGTCGAGGTCATGAGCGCGGCGGTGCGGGCGGTGAAGGACTTCCGGCCGGACGCGCTCGTCGTCGCCTCGGGCTATGCCGACGCCCATCGGATCGGCTGCGTCAACCCGCTCGCCCTGCCCGACATCGCCCGGCGTTCCGGCTGCGACGCGGCCATGCTCGACACCGCGATCAAGGACGGGACGCGGCTGTTCGACCACCTTCCGCCGGACGTCTGCGCCGAGTTCGTCCGGCGGGCTCACGACGCCGGGCTCCTCGCCGCCCTCGCCGGGAGCGTCGGGGTGGACGACCTCGGCGAGCTGACCCGGATCGGCACGGACATCGTGGGGGTGCGCGACGCGGTCTGCGCGGGCGGCGACCGCAGGGCCGGGAGGATTCAGCCGCGTCTGGTGGCCGCGTTCCGGGCCGAGATGGACCGGTGCGCCCGGGAGTTCGCCGTCGTCGACGCGGCGGGCTGAGGGCCGGCATGGCCGGCCGTCGGCCGCCCGGCGGCGGGCCCAGTGCCCCCGGCGGGCGGTTCGCCGTCGTCGATCCGGCGACGGGCGACGCCTTCGACACGGCTCCCGACCAGCAGCCGCACGAGCTGGACGCCGCCGTCGACCGGGCCCGCGCCGCCTGGCCCGGCTGGCGCGCCGACCCGTCCGCCCGCGCCGCCGCGCTGCTCGCCGCCGCGGACGCCGTGGAGGCGGCGGGCCCCGATCTCGCGCCGCTGCTCACCCGTGAGCAGGGCAAGCCGCTGGCCGAGGCGTCCGCGGAGGTGGCCCGTACGGCAGCGCGCCTGCGCTACTTCGCCGATTTCGACCTCTCCCCCCGGCCGATCACCGACGGCCGCCCCGTGCGCAGCGAGGTGCGCTGGCGATCGCTCGGGCCCGTCGCCGCGGTCGTCCCGTGGAACTTCCCCCTCCAGCTCGCGTCGGCGAAGGTGGCGCCCGCGCTCGCCGCGGGCAACACGGTGGTGCTCAAGCCGTCTCCGTTCACACCTCTCGCCACCCGGCTGCTGGGCTCGGTCCTCTCCTCCGTCCTGCCCCCGGGCGTGCTGACGGTCGTCACCGGTCGCGAACCCCTCGGCGCGCGCCTGGTCTCCCATCCGGGCATCCGGCACGTGACGTTCACGGGATCGGTGGCCACCGGCCGGGCCGTGGCCGGGAGCGCGGCGGCCTCGCTCGCCCGGGTCACCCTGGAGCTGGGCGGCAACGACGCCGCCGTCCTGCTGGACGACGTGGAGGTCGAGCGGATCGCGGACCGGCTGTTCTGGGCGGCCTTCCGCAACTGCGGGCAGGTCTGCATGGCCGTCAAGCGGGTCTACGCCCCGGCCCGGCTCTGTTCCCGGGTGGTCGAGGCGCTGGCGGAGCGCGCGAAGGCCGTCGTCGTCGGAGCCGGGCTCGATCCGCGCTCACGGCTCGGGCCGGTCAGCAACGCGGCCCAGCTGGCCCGGGTCGAGGACCGCACGGCACGGGCCCTGGCGGCCGGAGCCCGCGCGGCGGCGGGCGGTCACCGGCTGGATCGGCCGGGCTTCTTCTTCGCGCCGACGATCCTGGCCGACGTCCCGCCGGACAGCCCGGTGGTGACGGAGGAGCAGTTCGGTCCGGTGCTGCCGGTGCTGCCGTACGGAAGTCTCGACGAGGCCGTGGCCCGCGCCAACGGCACCGCCTACGGGCTGGGCGGCTCGGTGTGGGGGACCGACCTCGACCGGGCGGCGGCGGTGGCCGACCGGCTGGAGTGCGGCACGGCGTGGATCAACCACCACGCCGAGCTGTCGCTCGCGCAGCCTTTCGCGGGGATCAAGGAGAGCGGCGTCGGCGTGGCGGGCGGGCCGTGGGGGCTCTACGGGAACCTCAGACCGTTCGTCGTACACCGTCCGCAGGAGGAGGCCCGGCCATGAGGTTCGACGCGGCGGTCCTGCGTTCGTACGGGAGCCCGTTCGGCGTCGAGGAGGTCGTCCTCGGCGGCGAGCCGGCCGAGGGCGAGATCCTGGTCGACATCGCGGGCTGCGGCATGTGCCGGACCGATCTCGCGGTCCGTCGCTCGGCGGGGCGCTCCCCGCTGCCCGCGGTGCTGGGCCACGAAGGGGCCGGGACGGTGGTGGCGACGGGCGGCCCGGACACCGGCCTGCGCGTGGGCGATCCCGTCGTGCTGAGCTACGACTCCTGCGGACGCTGCCGGAGCTGCCTGGGTGGCGCGCCCGCCTACTGCGACTCCTTCGCCTCGCTCAACCTCTTCGGAGGACGGGCGGAGAACGCGGCGCGGTTCACCGACGCGTCCGGCGGCCGGCTCGCGCCCAGGTGGTTCGGCCAGTCCTCGTTCGCCGAGTACGCCGTGGTCCCCGCCCGCAACGCCGTCCGGGTCGATCCCGCGCTGCCGCTCGAACTGCTGGGGCCACTGGGCTGCGGCTTCCTCACCGGCGCGGGAGCCGTCCTGAACACCTTCGGCGCGGGCCCCGGCGACACCGTCGTGGTCCTCGGCGCGGGAGCGGTGGGCCTGGCGGCGGTGATGGCGGCTCGTGCGGCGGGCGCGACGGTCCTGGCCGTCGACCGGCGCCCCGAACGGCTGGCGCTCGCCGAGCGGTTCCACGCGGTGCCGCTGCACGCCGCGTCGGCGGGCCTGCCCGAGCGCATCCGGCGGATGACCGACGGCGGGGCCGGGTACGCGCTGGACACCACGGCCTGCGCACAGCTGATCAACGACGCGCTCCATTCCCTGCGCCCGACCGGGCGGCTCGGCCTGGTGGCACGGCTTCCCACCGTTCTGCCGCTCGAACCCGGGGCGTTGGACCGGGGCCGGAGCATTGCTCACATCTGCGAGGGCGACGCGGTGCCGGGGCTCATGATTCCGCGGCTGATCGGCATGTGGCGGGCCGGGCGGTTCCCCTTCGACCAGTTGATCCGCACCTACCCGCTCGCCGAGGTCAACGAGGCCGAGCGCGACTGCGAGGCGGGGCGTGTGGTCAAACCCGTCCTGGTTCCATGACGGAGCAGATGCCCGGCCACGAGGGCGAGGGCGGCCCCGACCGCATGAACGCCGCCGCGCGACCGCAAGCGCCCAACTAAAAGCGGTGATGTACGCTTTAGAGATGAGTGCAGAGCCCCCCGTTCCCCGCCCCGGCGGTCGTTCCGCCCGCGTCCGTGCGGCGGTTCACCAGGCCGTGATAGAGCTGCTGTCCGAACCGGGAGCAGGGGAACTGACACTTCCGGCGGTCGCGGCCCGTGCCGGTGTCAATCCCAGCAGCGTCTACCGCCGATGGGGCAGCAAGGAAGCACTCCTGGCCGACGTCGCGGTCACCCTGCTCGAATCCACCTGGCCCCTTCCCGACACCGGCAGCCTGCGCGGGGACCTGACGGAGTGGATCACCCCGGCGTTCGCGGATTTCGCGAGCCCCAGCAGCCAACTGATCCTGCGCGCCCTCCTGATGTCCACCACCGACGTAGCGGAGATCGGAGCCGAGCGCCGGACGCACCTGGAACGCCGCGGCCGGGAGATCGACCAGATGCTGGCCCGTGCGGCGGCGCGCGGCGAGCCGTCGTTCAACCGCGAGCAGGTTCTCGACCTCATCCTCGGACCGCTCTACATGCGGGCGCTCTTCGGCAGCGTCCCCTCCTCCCCCAGCTACGTCACGGGCCTGGTCGACCGCCTCTTCGACCGTCGCCCGGCCCAGGCACCGGACTCCGCGAGCACGGCCGATTCGGAGTCCGGCAGCTGAGCACGCGCATCGAGGGGAGCGGTTCGGCCGGGGCAGACCACGGACCCCGTCCGGGAGGACGGGGTCCGTGGTCCGTCGGGGCCGGTGATGACGGTCATGTCGCCAGGCTGGGCAGGTTGACGTGGGTGCCGACGCCGTTCACCAGGTGCGTCTGCACGTAGGAGCTCGGGTCGAACGACTCGGGCTGGTTCAGCTTCGCCGAGGCCCCGTTGTTCTGCACGGCGAGGTGGCCGCCGTAGGGATTCTTGAGGGGCAGCGAGGAGAGTGCGGCGACGGCCGGGTAGCGCGTGATCAGGGACGCTTCCGGCTTGTCTCCGTTGTAGTGGTGGAAGGCCCCGTCAGCGGGGTCGACGATGCCCTTGGTCAGGGAGACGCCCGAACCCGCGCCGCCCTGGGCCGTGTCGACCGCGTCGGAACGCTCCACCCGGGCCTCCGGGGACTGCCGCGTCCTGGAGACGTTCAGCTCCGCCCTGACGATGGTCGGGGTCGCCTTCGTGGTGGAGACGTAGGCCCGGTTGTTCCCGGCGGACGACTGCCGCATGCCGCCCAGCTCGTTCACGTACGCGCCCTTCACGTCCGAGACGGCGCTGTAGCCGCCGGCGGCGGGCCCTTCGTACATGCCCGTGATCAGCTC
>NZ_ML123034.1:5617680-5625191 GCF_003846185.1 Streptomyces sp. ADI96-02 | reverse complement strand
CCCCGTTCCCGGTGGCGGGTGCGGCGCTGATCGCCGTGATCGCGCTCTGGTCGAGACCGGCCGGCGGACCCGGAACACGCGAGAGCTCCTGAGTGCCCCCGAGGCCCGCCTCGTCCAGGACCGTCAGGTAGTACTGCGGGAAGTAGCCCTCCGGATACTCGAAGAAGAAGGTCGCCTTCGGCAGGGTGAGGGTCTTGTTCACCTGGTCCAGCGTCGGCTTGCCGACCGGGAGCACCTTGCCGATCTCCTTGCCCGACGTGGGGTCGAACCCCCGTCCGAAGACCGTGTAGGGGCCGACCTTCAGATCGGCCGGCACCGAGGCGAGTTTCTGCGTCCGCTCCGGCACGGTCACCTTGTACACCGCACGACCCGAAGACGTCAGCCTCTTGACATCAGGGACGAATCCCGACCGGTTTCCGTCGTAGATATTGTCCTTGGAGATGACGAGACGGTACTTCTTGTCGAACCCCGAGGCCGGCTGCTCCTGCTCTTCCAACGTGAACCGGTAGGGGTCCGCGTTGCCCGCTGACGCGTTGACCGCCACCTTTTTCGACTCGGCCTCGCCGTACACCCGGCCTTCGTGGGTCAGGGTCGTCTGAGATTTGCCAGGCGTGGAAGGAGAAGCGGCCTGGACGTTGAGGAAGTTCTTGTAGTCGTAGATGAACCCGATCTTCTCCTTCCAGTCGTAGTCTCCGACGAAGTCGAGGGCGTACGACTGGCGGGCTCCCTTGCCGCTGTCGAAAGTGGACGTGGGAAGAGGCTTGATGCCATTGCGCTCCTTGGAGGCGGTGCGTCCCTGGGAGCCGTTCGAGGAGAGTTTCGCGTCGAGGTCGAGATTCTCGTCCGTGGCGTTGACGATTTCCAGCTCGACGTACTTGTGAGCGTCGGTGTCGACTGCCGACGCGCTGTCCGAGCCGGCAGGGATGCTCACCGCGGCGAGAAGCCCGACGGCACCGGTGGCGAGTGCGGTCCTGCATCGCACGGAGTGCGGCATGGGTTTCCTCCTGTGGGTCGGCGGTGAGAATCACTCGGTGGACCGGGCGAAAGACCCTCCTCCGTACCCTCCTGGCGCTTCTCCTCCATGCTCCGCGCTGTTTCCGCTTGAGGACCTGGGGAAAAGGACCAGCCTCGCCTTGAGGACCTGGGGAAAAGGACTGGCCTCGCCGTTCGATTTGGGGGCGGCGAGGCTGTGACCAGGACATATCCACGCCACTGGCGTCCTGGGGCAAGCCGCCGGCCGTCCAGGATCCTGGGAAGGTCCTTGTGGACCTTGCTCCGGCGGTCACGTTGAGGGCTGTCCCGCAACGCTGCGGTGCGAGCCGGGCGCACCGGCCGCAGGCGCGGCGACAGGCGTCCCCTGTTCACGATCTCGGACAGCCCCGCCAATGACGCTCCCTACGGCCGGATCCTGTCCGCGAACACCCACCGGTTGCCCGCCAGGGCGTCGTTCTGCTCGGGCAGCGGGCCGCGTCCGAGCCGCCGGGCGAAGTCGAAGGGGGTGTGGACCGAGGTGGACCAGCCCTTGTCGGACAGGGCGCCCGCCGAGTCGGGCCGAGGCTGCCGGTCGAACAGGTCGAGCAGGTCGATGCCGATCTGGTGCCGGGTCGAGGTGTAGATCGGGCTGTCCCGGTACGCCAGCAGGTCCTTCTCCAGCTTGACCTCGAAGGCCAGAGCGCTCCCTTCGGCGCTCAGCCGGTCCACCGTGTCGATGAGGCGGGTCTCGACGGCGGCGGGCAGGTAGAACAGCAGTCCCTCGGCCAGCCAGACGGTGGGGACGGCCGGGTCGAAGCCGGCGTCGCCCAGCGCTCCGGTCCAGTCCTCGCGCAGATCGACGGGGATCGGCACGCGCGCGGCCTTCGGGACGGCCGCCAGAGCGCCGAGCACATCCTGCTTGAACGCCAGCACGCCTTCCCTGTCGACCTCGAAGACCACGCAGCCCGCAGGCCAGTCGAGCCGGTACGCCCGCGCGTCCAGTCCCGCCCCCAGCAGCACCACCTGGCGGACGCCCGCGTGCACGGATCCGAGGAGGAAGTCGTCGAGGACTCTCGTACGCAGACCGAAGTACCGCGCGAACCGGCCCCACAGCGGATTGGCGTCGCCCTCCGGCACCTGGTGCGTACGCACCGGCCAGTGGGCGGAAGCCGGTGCGGCGAGCACGAAGTGCTCCGCGTAGACGTCCCGGGCGAGGCTGTCGTGGCGGTGGGTCTCGATCGCCCGCGCCGCGGCGACCAGGAGAGCGGTCACCCCGACGCCCCCGTCCACGCCCTCCACACCCGTGCTCCGGTGTGCCGTGCCGACCATGTGCCCTCCCTGGAGGCGAGTGGAGAACGCGAGCAGCGGCGGTGGCGGGCGACGTGCCGGTGACGGCGTCGCCGCCCGCCACAGCGGTGTGGGCCGGGCCCACGCGCTGCCGCTGTGCGTGCAGACCCGACTATCCGGCCCGGCCCTCGCGCCCCGGGCGGGAAAGCCGCCCCTTCACCTGAACGGGTGGAAACCGCGCCTTCGGGCCCCGTCGGCTCAGGGCCGCCCGGCCGGACCTCGTTCGCGCGGAGCCCGCCCGTTCGGCCCACAGCCGACGCGCCGTCGGCCCGGGATGACGACCATGGCTGCATGGACCCCACCGACCCTACGGAGAGCGGCGCCGACCCGCCCGCGCCCCCGCCGAAGCCCCCAGCCGGGGGCGAGCGGCACGCCGGGTGGAACGAGCTCTTCTTCGACCTGGTCGTCGTCGCGGGCGTGGGACAGCTCGCCCATCTGCTGCACGAGGGCCCACGGCTCCAGGACGTCGCGCTGTACATCGTCCTCTACCTGGCCTTCTGGACGTCCTGGGCGGGCATCGCCGTGTACGGGGACATCGCCGCCTCCGCGACCCGGCTGCGGACGCTGCTGCTCGCCATGGCGGGCATGGCGGTGATGGCCGCCTCGGTCGACTCCGTACGGACCAGCCACACCACCGCGTTCGTCCTGGCGTACGTGGTGCTGCGCTGGCAGGCGGGACGGATCTGGCAGCGCGGCAGCGTCGTGGTGGACTGGCCCCTGGCCCAGTTCGACGCCGGGTCGGTGCCCTGGCTGGTGTCGCTGTTCACGCACGCCCCGGCGCGGTACTGGCTGTGGGGGCTCGGGGTCGCGCTCGACATCCTGACGCTGCTGGTCTCGACCCGGGGCCGCACCCTCCGGCGGGCCGCCGAACGCGCGGCCGAGCGGGCCGAACGCCACCGTCGCCACGACCACGGGCGCCCGCCCGGTCCGCCCCACGACGACGAGGCGGAGAAACCCCCTGCGCTGACCGAGGCGCGGATCGACACCGCGCACATGTCGGAGCGGCTGGGCCTCTACGTGATCATCGTGCTGGGCGAAGGAGTCATCCAGGTCATCGACGCCGCGTCCGACCGCGAGGTGTGGAACAGGCCACTGGCCCTCACCGCGCTCGCCGCGTTCGCCCTCCTGGCGGGGGTGTGGACGCTGAGCCTGCTCTACGGCCACAACGGCATCCCGCGCCTGCGCCAGGACGCCCTCGCACCGCGGCTGGCGATGCTGCTGCACGCGCTGACCACCGGTTTCCTGGCCGCGCTCGCCACCGCGCTCGGCTCCGCCGTCGCCCATCCGGACGCCGTCCTGCCACGCGGCCAGCACTGGCTGCTGTGCTGCGCGATGGCGGGGTACTTCGCGACGGGCCTGCTCGCCGGCCTGCCTCTCACGGCACGCCCCGATCGCGTCTGGATCCTCGGCTGGGCACTGCCGTGCGTCGCCGCGTCGCTGCTCCTGGCCCCGCTGGGCGTACGGCTGCCCTCCTGGGCCACGATCGCGATCCTGGCCGGTCTGGTCTGCTGGCAGATCCTCTACGACCCCGACCCGCCGGCCGGCCGCCGCCCCGGCCCGGCCCACCGCATCCGCCGCACGGCCCGCGCCTGACCGCTCCGCAGCGCCATCGATCCAGCGCGCCCCCACGCGGACCACGCTCACCGCGAGAAGAGCCCCGCCTCCCGCACCGCCACCGACTCCATCGCGTCCAGCACCGGCCGGATCAGCGGATGCCCCTCCGCGCCCTGCCGGACCGCGGCGAACACCCGGCGGGTGGGGGCGCTGCCCTCGACGGGGCGGACGACCACGTCCGTCAGCTCCATCCCGCGCAGCGCGGACCGCGGCACCAGGGCCACTCCGGCGTCCGCCCCGGCCAGCGCGACCACGGCGCGGAAGTCGTCCGAGGAGTGTTCGAGGCGGGGAGCGAACCCGGCGAATTCGCAGGCCAGCACCACCACGTCGTGGCAGGGGTTGCCCGGATAGGGGCCGATCCACGGGTCCTTCGCCAGATCGGCGACCGCGACGTGGTCCTGGCCCGCGAGGCGGTGGTCCACCGGCAGCACGGCGTCGAACGGCTCCGAGTAGAGCGGGACGCGGGTCAGGCGGCGGTCGTCCTCGGCGGGCGCGCCCCGGTATTCGACGGCGACGGCCACGTCGACCTGCCGGTCCAGCACCATCGGCACGCTCGCGTCGCCCTCGGCGTCCTGGACCTTCACCCGGATGCCGGGCGCGGTGCGTGCCAGCTCGCTGAGCGCGGGGGCCAGGACCAGGCCGATGCCGGTGGCGAACGCGGCGACGGTGACCGTACCGGCGACGCCCGCGCCGTACTCCGCGAGCTCCGCCTCGGCCCGCTCCAGCTGCGCCAGTACGACGTTGGTGTGGCCGAGCAGGATCTCCCCGGCGGCGGTGAGCCGGGCTCCGCGCGCACCGCGTTCGACGAGCCGGTGGCCGGTCTCCTGCTCCAGGGCGGCGAGCTGCTGGGAGACGGCGGAGGGCGTCAGGTAGAGGGCGGCGGCGGCAGCGGTCACGGTGCGGTGGTCGGCCACCGCACGCAGGATTCGCAGCCGCCGCGCATCGATCATGCGCCCATTGTCACAGGTCGCGGGCGTTCACCCGGCCCGGTGCCGCCGGGCCGGGCCGGGCCGCGCGCCGCCCGGCGGGTCCGCGGCGCGTGACGCGCCGCGGACGCCGGGGTGTCACGCCTCCAGCGCCGCCCGGGCGTCGACGAAGGCGTCCACGGCGCGGTTCACGTCGGCCGTGGAGTGGGCGGCGGAGAGCTGGACGCGGATACGGGCCGCGTCCTGCGGGACCACCGGGTAGGAGAACCCGATCACGTACACGCCGCGCTCCAGCAGCAGTTCCGCCATCCGGCCGGCCTTCGCCGCGTCGCCGATCATGACGGGGGCGATGGCGTGGTCGCCGGGCAGGACGTCGAAGCCCTCCTCGGTCATCCGGGTGCGGAAGAGCCGCGTGTTGGCGTTGAGCTGGTCGCGCAGTTCGCCGGCCGACTCCAGCAGGTCGATGACCTTGAGGGAGGCGGCGGCGATGACCGGGGCGAGGGAGTTGGAGAAGAGGTACGGGCGCGAGCGCTGGCGCAGCAGGGCGACGATCTCGGCGCGCGCCGCGACGTAACCGCCGGAGGCTCCGCCGAGCGCCTTGCCGAGGGTGCCCGTGATGATGTCCACCCGGTCCATGACACCGTGCAGCTCGGGCGTGCCGCGTCCGCCGGGGCCGACGAAGCCGACGGCGTGGGAGTCGTCGACCATCACCATGGCGTCGTAGCGGTCGGCCAGGTCGCAGATCTCCCGGAGCGGGGCGACGTACCCGTCCATGGAGAACACGCCGTCGGTGACGATCAGGCGGCGGCGGGCCTCGGACGCCTCCTTGAGCCGGCGTTCCAGCTCGTCCATGTCGCGGTTGGCGTAGCGGAGGCGCTGGGCCTTGGAGAGCCGGATGCCGTCGATGATGGAGGCGTGGTTGAGGGCGTCGGAGATGACCGCGTCCTCGGCGCCGAGCAGTGTCTCGAACACTCCGCCGTTGGCGTCGAAGCAGGAGGAGTAGAGGATCGTGTCCTCCTGGCCGAGGAAGGCCGAGAGCCGCTGTTCCAGCTCCTTGTGGACCTCCTGGGTGCCGCAGATGAAGCGGACCGAGGCGAGCCCGTAGCCCCAGCGGTCCAGCGCCTCGTGGGCGGCGGTGACGATCTCGGGGTGGTCGGCGAGGCCCAGGTAGTTGTTGGCGCAGAAGTTGAGCACCTCGCCGGGACGGCCGCCGGAGGTGACGGCCACCGTGGCGGACTGCGGGGTGCCGATCACGCGCTCGGGCTTGTGCAGCCCGGCGGCCCGGATCTCGTCGAGGGTGGTGCGCAGGTCGTCGCGTACGGAGTCGAACATGCGGGTTCCTTATGCCGTGAAGCCTTGAGGGTGGTCGGGAGGCCCGGTGCGGGATGCGGGCCGGCGGAGTTCTCAGGCGGTCCAGTCGAGGATGACCTTGCCGCCGAGGCCGCTCGCCGCGTCGTCGAAGGCCGCCTCGAAGTCGCGGTAGCCGTAGCGGCCGGTGATCACGGGGGCGAGGTCGAGGCCGCCCTCCAGCAGGACGGACATGGCGTACCAGGTCTCGTACATCTCGCGGCCGTAGATCCCCTTGACGGTGATCATGGAGGTGACGATGCGGGCCCAGTCGACGGCGAACTCCTCGGCGGGCAGGCCGAGCATCGCGATCCGGCCGCCGTGGGTCATGTTGGCGACCATGTCGCGCATCGCCTCGGGGCGGCCGGACATCTCCAGGCCGATGTCGAATCCCTCGCGCAGGCCCAGCCGGCGCTGGCCGTCGGCGATGGTCTCGTCCTCGACGTTGAGGGCGAGGCTGACGCCGACCTTGCGGGCCAGCGCCAGGCGGGCCTCGCTGACGTCGGTGATCACGACGTTCCGGGCCCCGGCGTGCCGGGCCACGGCGGCGGCCATGATGCCGATCGGTCCGGCGCCGGTGATCAGGACGTCCTCGCCGACCAGCGGGAAGGAGAGCGCGGTGTGCACGGCGTTGCCGAACGGGTCGAAGATCGCGGCGATGTCGAGATCGACCGGGACGCGGTGGACCCACACGTTCGAGGCGGGCAGCACGACGTACTCGGCGAACGCGCCGTCCCGGCCGACGCCGAGGCCGACGGTGGAGCGGCAGAGGTGGCGGCGGCCGGCGAGGCAGTTGCGGCACTTGCCGCAGACGAGGTGGCCCTCGCCGCTGACCAGGTCGCCGACGGCGATGTCCGCGACGTCCGAGCCGAGCGCGGCGACCTCGCCGACGAACTCGTGGCCGAGGACGAGCGGCGTCGTGACCGCCTGCTGCGCCCAGCCGTCGTAGGCGCGGATGTGCAGGTCGGTGCCGCAGATACCGGTCCGCAGGACCTTGATCAGGACCTCGTTCGGGCCGTACTCCGGCTCCGGCACGTCCATCAGCCACAGTCCGGGTTCGGCCTTCTGCTTGACGAGTGCCTTCACGGCGGTGGCTCCCTGACGTGGTGCGGGTGGATGCCCCGGGCCCGGGGCATGTCGGAAAAAGCCCTGCGGCCCGAGGTGTACGGGGGTGCGGCGCGGGACGGGACGGAGCTCGCCGTGCGGCTCCACGCCTCGTCACCGGCCGTCACGGAGCAATCTGCCGTACGGCGAGGTCCCGGGTCCATCGAGGATTTCTTAAGCGCAGCCGCAGATGTGCTTCAC
>NZ_ML123034.1:5608927-5617495 GCF_003846185.1 Streptomyces sp. ADI96-02 | reverse complement strand
ACCTGGCCCACGCTTCACGCATTCCGCACGCGCCCCGGGCGCGCTCGCGTCCCGTGTCGACGCGCTCGCCGCGCCCCGCTTCAGGATGCGCCGGACCAGCGCCGCGGGTCGATCTCCAGCACGCTCCTGTCCCAGGCCCCGCACTCCGCCGCCGCCTCGTAGGTGGTCCGCAGGAAGAGGGCGAGCACCTCGTCCGGTCGGTCCGCCTGCCTCACCGCCTCGTACGGCAGAAGGAACTGACCGTTCTCCTCGCTGTAGCAGGCGGCCTCCGGGCGCACCGGGTGACGGGCGAACCCTTCCGGCTCGGGGTAGGCGTAGGAGTAGAACGCTCCTTCCTCTCCGCCGCCCGGCCAGAATCCGCAACTGCTCAACTCCCGTGAGTACCCCTCGACCATGACCCAGTCACCGCAGTTCGGGGCACCGCCCGGATGTGGGGGCGCGGCCCTGCCGGAAAAGCGGGTGCAGGCCAGATCCATCGCGCCCCAGAAGAAGTGCACGGGCGAGACCTTGCCGGCGAACCCGGCGCGGAACCGCCCCATGACCCGGTCGGCCTGGAGCAGTTGGCGCCAGAACAGTTGGGCCGCCCGGGGGTCGTAGGCGGCGTGCCGCACGTCCTCGGCGAACGGGACGGCCGGATCGACTTCGTTCGGGTGCCCCTGGATCCGGGTGGGAATTCCCAGCTCGTCCAGGCAGGCGAGGAAGCGCGCGTGGAACTCGGCCACCGCCATGGGCTCCAGCTCGAAGGATCGCGCGCCCCCGTCGCTGCTCCGCAGGCGCAGCGCGTGGTCGACGAAGTCGAACTCCACGTCGAACATGCCCGCGCCGTACGGCACGCCCGAGGTCGACAGGCCGCGCGGCGTCACGTAGAGGGTCACCTGCCACCAGTGATTGAGCAGCGGCGCGTGGGCGAGCCTGGCCTTGCCCACGATCTGCGTCCACATGTGCAGCGTTTCGCGGGTCTCCGTCCAGTCGTGCACGGCCAGTCGCGGCCACGATCCGGAATCGGGCGGCATGGGCGACACCTTTCCTCGTCGGACGGCGCGGTCACCTCCCCCAGATTCCGTGCGGCGCGCGGAAAGGGCCACCCGCGCGCCGCGAACGGGCGACCTCGCGGTCACGACGGGCTCCGTGCTGTCGCAGGCGGGCCGCGCGGTCCTTGATAACGTCGCCCCCGCGGCTGCGGACTTCTCCCCCGACCCGGTCGCGTGGGTGGGTGGACGGGGACCGGTCGCGGCAGGACGAAGAGGGCCGACAGATGAGCCTTGCACAGGTGCACTACACCTCCGCCGCGCCGGGGGACGAGGACGGGACGGCGGGCCGGTTCACGGCCGTCGGGCCCGGGGTCGCCGCGGCGTTGCTGGAAGAGATCGAGCCGCTGGTCCGCTACGCCCTCCCCGGCTCCGCGCCCGCCCGGCCGAACGACGCCGAACTGCGTTCGCTGCCGCAGGCGTTCGGGTACGCGGCGCTGTCCGACGGCAGCCGTCTCGTGTTCCGTACGGCCCCGGCGCGCGGCGACGACACCGCCGCCGTCCGCTTCCACACGCACGCCGTGCACCTGCCGCCGGGTGTGCCGCTGCCCGGCGACCGGTTCGCGGTCGAGGCGTGGCGCTCGCCGCACTGGGCGTCCACGACACCGCCCGGCGGCGCGATACCCGACCCGCTCGGCGCGCTGCCGCCGGGCCCCGCCCCCGTACGCGAGGGACTGGACGACTTCGCCGTCTCGCGCGGGCCGTGGCTCGCCGCCGTGCTGGCCGATCTGCGCCGGGCGAGCGAGCCGGACGCGCCGGACCGGCGGCCCGTGGTGCTGGTGGAGCGGCAGAGCGCGGACGTGGCCCGGTGGCTGGGGCTGGCGGCGGTCGCGCTGCCGAGGGAGCACGTCGAGCGGCTGACGTTCACCACGTACACCCGGCAGCACGCGGGCTCGGCCTTCCGGGTCGCGGGAGCCGTGCCCGAGGACGCGGCGGCGGCCCGGGACGCGGGGCTCCGGGTCCATGTGTGCGCGGGCCCGGCCCCGGCGGGCGGCGGCGAGGACGCCTGGGCGCAGACGGCCGCCCGGGTGTGGCGGAGCCGGTCGCCGGAGCTGTTCGAGGAGGCGGGCGAGCTGCCCGGGGAGCCGTTCGCCGCCGGTCCGCTGGCGGTGACGGCGCTGTGCGCGGGCATCGCGCTCGGGCCCGAGGAGCGGGCGGCGGCGGCCGAGTGGGCCGCCGACCGGCCCTACGCGCTGGACGCGAAGCGGACGGGCCAGTTGGTGGAGGCGCTGACCTCGCCGGGCGTCGACGACCGGTCGGCCGCCGAGTTCGACGCGGTCGGGCGGCTGTTCGGCGCACTGGACGGGCGGTGTCCGGCGGCGGTCACCGCACCGCTCGCCGCGATGCTGGTCACCGAGGCCGTACGCGGCGGCAACGGCTCGCTGGAGCTGCCGCGCCGGGACGCGTTCACGGGGCCGGAGGGCGCGGCGATCGCGGCGGTGCTCGGCCCGGAGATCCTGACCGAGCTGGGCAGCGGCGCGGGCAGGGCCCGTACGGTGGCGCGGACCGTGCAGTTGCTGCGGGTGGCCCGGCTGCTGGGCGTGGACGGCCGGGAGCTGCTGCCGGAGGTCGTGGACCGGCTGGCGCCCGCGCTGCTGACGGAAGCCGCGGCGGCGGCGCAGGAAGGCCCGGGTCGGGAAGGCCCGGGTCGGAAGGGCGCGGCACACGGAGGCGCGGCGGGCGCGGGACGCGGCGATGGGGCCGGGGCCGCAGGAGCGGCGGAACCGTCGGCCCCCGCCTTCGCACCGGCTCTGCTGGAGCTGCTGGACGAGCAGTTCGACGTACGGACCGCGCTGCTCGGCGCGCTGGACCGCCTCGCTCCTCGGAGTCCCGGCGCGGTGGCCCGGTTCCTGGAGCGGGTCGCGCTGCCGTTCACCGGCACGCAGTCGCTGCCGCACCTGCGGATGTGCGCGGAGGTGACCGGGGCGATGACGACGCTGGGCGGCGACCGGGCCGCCGTGTGGCACCGGGTGCTGCGCGCGGCGGGCGTCTCCCCGTTCGCCGAGCCGCTGGTGCTGCGGACGGGGGTGGGCCTGGTGTGGGAGGACCGGGCCCCGACGGTCGCGGAGGCCCGGCTGCTGCTGGAGGCGGCGACCTCGGACGCGCACCGGACGGCCGGTACGTGGGCGCGCCTGGTCGACGCGGCGCTCGGCGCGCCCGTGGACGCCGACGAGGCCGCCACCCTCGCCCACGACCTGCTGCGCGGGTTCCCGCAGGAGATCGGAGGGCGGGAACGGGCCGCCCTCCTGCTGCTGGACCTCTCGCGCGACCTGCGGACCGGGGCCCCCGAGCCCGGCTGGGCGGAACAGGTGCGGACCCTGTGCGCACAGGCGGCACCGGTCGAGCCGGCGCTGCGGGAGCGGGCGGTCGTCGCTCTCGTCGAACGCCTGCTGGCCCCGGACCGTCCGGGCGCGGAGCTGTACGCCTTCGTCCACAGCGACGACGCCGAACTGATCGCCGCCTACGACCGGGCCGCCCGCACGGAGGCCGTGCGCGGCCGGCTGCGGAGCCGGCCCGCGTACGCGGCGGACTGCTTCAGCGTCTGGACCGCCCACCCGCACGCGGGTTCCGCCTGGACGGCCACGGCCGCCGGGCTCCTCGACGACGTCCTGCGCCCGGCCGTACGCGCCCTGTCCGCCGAGGCCGTCGCGGAGGTCGAGGAGACGGTCGGCCGGACGGGCAGCAGCGGCCGGGCCGACGCCTTCCGGGACTGGAACCGGTCGAGTTCGCTGGGCCGCCTGGGACGGCGTATCGCCGGGCGGATGCGGCGCTCCTGACGCTCCCGGCGGCCCGGACGCCCTGACCAACCCCACGGCCGTCAGTGCAGCAGGTCCAGCTCCGCGCGGACCGTCTTGCCGGGCGTCCTGTCCGGCCCCTGCTCGCGGTCGAGCACCGCCCAGCGGTCGGCCAGCGCGTCCACGATGAGCAGCCCGCGTCCGCTGTCCGAACCGGACGACGGCTCGGCCACCCGGCCGGGACCGGGCGGACGGCGCTCGCCGAGGGAGTCGGAGACCTCGATCCGCAGGAGGCCGAGGACCGACGGTTCACCGGGCGCGTGCACCAGCCGCAGTTCGAAGTCACGGCCCGGGACGCGTCCGTGCGTCACGGCGTTGGCCGTCAGCTCGCCGATGATCAGCGCGGCCGACTCCGACGCGTCACTGAGGTACGGGATGCCCCAGGCGTGCAACTGGAACAGACCGACGCGGCGGGCGAGCCGGGCACCGCGCGGATTCGCCCGGAAGAGGCGCTTGAACACACGTACGGTAACGTCGGGTTGAGCTTTCACAGGTGCTTCCATGCCCCTACCGTCCCGATCCCGGACCCCTGTTCACCAGGTCAGCGACTCGTACGCTGAGTCAGCGTACGAGTACGAAGGGTGGACGGTACGGGTCACGTTCCGTGAGCATGGTCGGGTTGCGGACCAGGACAGGCGCACGGGAGGTGGCCGTACATGACGGACGGCACGGGTTGCACGGGTGGCACGTACGAGAGCATCGGCGGCGGGGGCGGCACGGAACCCGAACCGCAGGACAGCCTCAAGGCGTTCGGCGAGGTGGTCAAGGGCTTCCGCAAACGGGCCCGGCTGACCCAGGAGGAGTTCGCGCCGCGCGTGCGGTACTCGGTGCCCACGGTCTCCTCGATCGAGCAGGGCCGCCGCTTCCCCACGCCCGCGTTCGTGGACCGGGCCGAAGAGGTGCTGGACGCGTTCGGTGTGATCCGGGGCGCGGCAAAGCATCTGACGCGGCGGGCGGGGCTGGCGAGCTGGTTCCGGCACTGGGCGCAGCTGGAGCAGGAGGCGGTGAGCCTGTACACGTACGAATGCCGGTTGGTCCCGGGCCTGTTGCAGACGCCCGCGTACGCTCGGACGCTGTTCACGGACCAGTTGCCGCCGCTCGGGGACGAGCAGATCGAGGCGCAGTTCCGGGCGAGGATGGAGCGCCAGCAACTGCTGCGGAACCGGCCGAACACGGCGTACAGCTTCATCCTCGAAGAGCACCTGTTCCTCAGGAAGCTGGGCGGCGAGGCGGTCACACGGGACCTGGTCGAACACGTCCTCGCGCTGGCCGAGCTGCGCAATGTGGAGGTGCAGATCGTGCCGCTGGTACGGCGCCACCATGCGGGACTCGGCGGGCCGATGCGGCTGCTGGAGACGCCTGAACATCAATGGGTCGCTTACTTCGAAGGGCAGGAGCACGGGCAGTTCATCTCCGACCCCAAAGTGGTCAGCACGCTCCAGATGCGGTATGCCAGGATGCGTTCGCAGGCTCTCTCGTTGGAAGACTCTCTGAGCCTGTTGCGGCGGATGCGAGGAGCATGATGAGCACCACAGATCTGGCCTGGTTCAAGAGCAGCTACAGCGGCGGCGACGGCGACTCCTTCGTCGAGGTGGCGTTGGAGTGGCGCAAGTCGAGCTACAGCAGCGGCTCGGGCGACGACTGCGTCGAGGTAGCCATGGACTGGCACAAGTCCACCTACAGCAGCGATTCCGGCGACTCCTGCGTCGAGGTCGCCATGGACTGGCACAAATCCAGCCACAGCAGCGGATCCGCCGGCGACTGCGTCGAGGTCGCCGCTTGCCCCTCCACCGTCCACGTCCGGGACTCCAAGATCGAGCGGAGCCCGCAGCTCGCTCTCGCGCCCGACGCCTGGGCGCGTTTCGTGGCGTACGCCGTCGCTGGCTGAGGCGGCGGTCGCGGTACTGCGGGTACCGTAAAGAGGTACTGATCTCGTGGGCCTCCTGGCGGGCTGCGTGAACCCCCAGGAGGAACACCATGACGACGAACCGCGGACGCAAGGACGTCATCCGCGACCGGATGGCCGCCACCGGCGAGTCGTACAACGTCGCCGCCCGCAATCTCAAGGCGATGAAGGACATGGGCGCGACCCGTGAGGCCGTGCTCGTGCAGCGCTGGCAGCCCGCGGACTCCTTCGACGTGCCGTGCCCGTGCGGCGGGACCTGCGAGCCCGGCGAGACCTGCGGGCGCTGCCACGCGCGGCACCGGCACGTGAAGCGCTACCCGGGCAGCACGACCGAGGTGGAGACCTGGGCCGACCGCTACGAGTGCACCGGCTGCTCGTCCTCGTACACCCTGACCGTCCACCTGGCGGGCCGCCCGTGGGGCGTCGCCGAGACCGTGGTGCGGGGTGGCTCGGCGGAGGAGGTCGTGCGGGCGCGGGTGTTCCCGGGCGTCATCCACCCGCTGCTGCGCTCGGAGGGGCAGCCGGGAACCGCCGACGCCGACGAGGAGTGACGGGCAGGGCGGGACAGCAACAACGTGACCGAGGCCGAGTCCATCGAGCCGTCTGAGGCCGTGGTGTCGAAGTCAATGGACGACCGGCTGATCGACGAGCTCGTGGGTCGGGCTCAGGCCGAGGGCCTGCAGCTGACCGGCGAGGGCGGGCTGCTCCAGCAGCTGACCAAGCGGCTCCTGCAGTTCGCTCTCGAGGGCGAGATCACCGACCACCTCGGCTATGGCAAGCACGATCCGGCGGAGAAGAACGGCGGCAACTCCCGCAACGGCACCCGAGCCAAGACCGTACTGACCGACGTCGGCCCGGTGGAGATAACTGTGCCCCGTGACCGCGAGGGCTCCTTCGAGCCGAAGATCGTCAAGAAGCGGCAGAAGCGCCCTTCCGGCGTCGACGAGATGGTCATCCCGCTCGCCGCGAAGGGCCTGACGACCGGTGAGGTCCAGGCCCCTGTCCGAGGTCTATGGCACCGCGGAAGATCACGGACGAGCAGGTCGAAGCCCTGGTCGCCAGGCCCCTCGGCCAAGCTCCGCCGACGGGTGATTCGCAATGGCCGACACGTTCGATGGCCGAGGCCGAGGGCATGTCGCAGTCGGCCGTCGCGCGGATCTGGCGGGCGTTCGGTCTCAAGCCGCACATCATGGAGACGTGGAAGCTGTCGACCGATCCGCAGTTCGTGACCAAGGTCCTTGACATGGTGGGCATTTACCTCACGCCGCCGGAGAACGCCCTGGTCCTGGCGGTGGACGAGAAGTCGCAGATACAGGCCCTGGACAGGACCCAGCCCGTTCTGCCGATGGCTCCCACTACGCCGGCGAAGATGACTCACGACTACGTCCGGCACGGCACGACCAGCCTGTTCGCCGCCCTGGACATCGCCTCCGGCTCGGTCATCGCCCAGCACCCCCGCTTCCACCTGCACTTCACCCCCACGTCGGCGTCCTGGCTCAACCCCGTCGGGTGCTGGTTCGCCGAGCTGCCCTGCCGCAAACTCCGCAGATCGACCCACCGCAGCGTCGTCGAACTCGAACGGGACATCCGCGGCTGGATCAACGAGTGGAACAAGAACCCCAAGCCGTTCGCCTGGACGAAGACCACCGACGACATCCTCGACACCCTCGCCGCGCACTGCACACGAATGAACGACTCAGGACACTAGTACTGCCACGGTCTTTGATCTGATGGTTGGGCAGTTTCGGGTGGTGTGTGGCCGCGTCGTTTGTAATGGCTGGTGCGGGCCTGGTGTTGTCGTTGGCGGCGCCAGTGTGACCAGTGCAGCACGTGGTGGGCGGGTGGGGGTTGGCGGTGGGTGAGGCGGTGGATCAGGCGTCGTAGTTCCGGGAGGGTGAGGGGGATGAGCTGGGAGGATCCGTTTCTGCTTTGTCGGGATCCGCCTCGCGGGCCCGCAGGACGGTGAGGCAGGCGTGGGCGGCCATGGTCAGGCTGATGTGGCGGTGCCAGCCGGGATAGCGGCGAAGCTGGTAGTCGTCCGGGCCGCACTCCTGCTTCGCGATCTGGAAGCATTCCTCGACCGCCCACCGGCTGCCCGCGACATGGATCAGCTCGTCGAGGGTTGTGTCGGCCGGGCAGTAGGCGATGTAGTACGAGATCTGATCGGGTCGGCTCACGCTGCGGCGGGCGATCACCCAGTGTCGGCGGTCCTCACGGTGCCATGGCCGGACCTCGCCCCTGGCCCAGTCGTACACCCGCGGCCCGTGGGCTCCGTTTCCGCAGGAACGGTTCACCTGGCAATTTTCCGTACGGCCTGCCGTTCCGGAGTACTGGCGCTGGACTCCGGCCGAGCGGACCCCCTTCTTCAGGAAGCCCGTGTCGTCCACGATCAGCACCGCACCGGGATCACCCAGATGCTCGACCACATAGTCACGCACGTCGTCCAGGACCTCATCGGCGTCCCAGTCGCACCGGTTCAGCAGCCGGTGCAATCCGGTCAGGGCCGCCATGACCAGCCTCCTCCGCGAGCGTCCAGCCGTTCTTCCGCTCCAACGGCGCTATCAGCCCCCGCATATACGCCAGCGCCGACTCCCGCGGCTCCGACCGGGCAAACCGGTGCACGAACCGCTCATGCACCTCACCCAGCCCCGCCGCCCACCGCTTCACATCACCAAGAACCCCACCCATAACCACCCCAACGACCAACCTGGCCACCAGTCACACCAAACGCCGTCGCAGTACTAGGGACTACCCCTGGGGACCAGGGGCACCTATTTACCATTTAATAGCACTTCCAATACCTTTATATGGAAATTGGGAGTTCTCATGTCTGTGCGCC
>NZ_ML123034.1:5606047-5607011 GCF_003846185.1 Streptomyces sp. ADI96-02 | reverse complement strand
AAAAGCCACCACATCGGACGGCACGGCCACCCTCAGCACCCACGACGACGTCGAAGGCACCACGACTGAGCAGACCGTACCTGCAGGGACCGACAAACCGACGCAGACCAGCACCCAGCAGAACGACGACCGGGGCAACCCCGTCCGGGCCGAAACCGCTTACGGTGACGGCACCCCCGGCACGGCGACCAAGACCACCTACGACGCCCTGGGCAAGCCGGTGCGTTCCGAGCAGAGCACCAGCGCCTACGTTGCCGAGCATGCCTACACGGAAACCGGGCTGCCCGCGTCCGACACCCTCACCACGAAGCAGTCCGGCACGCAGGCTGTGAAAGCGGAGCACACGCTGGACGCGTTCGGAAAGAAGACGCAGAAGACGCTGTCGCGGGGCGGAAAGACGGTTGAGGGCTGGAAGACGAAGTTCGACGCCGCGGGCCGGGAGACGCAGGTTTCCCTGCCCGGCGGTGGCGGGACGTCGACCACGTCCTACAACCGGGTCAACGGGCTGGTCGAGTCCGTGACGCAGCCGGACGGTTCCGTCGCGCATCAGCGGAACGACCGGTCCGGGAGGACGGTGGAGGCGTGGACCTCGCCGAAGGACGCCCCGGACACGAAGCGGGACCATGTGCGTACGTCGTACGACCCGGTCACCGGTGGTGTGTCCGCGCAGTGGACCGAGGGTGACGAGGCCGGTTCGAAGATCACCTACACCCTCAACCCCGACGGCACGGTGCGTGAGCGTACGGACCCGGGTGGGAAGAAGACCGCCTTCACCTATACCGATGACGAGCAGGTCGCTTCGGTGACCGATCACACAGGCGCGGTGACCCGCTACACGTATGACGCGAAGTCGGGGCGGATGACGCAGGCCGTGCAGTCGCGCGGTGACAAGGAACTCGCGAGGGTGTCCTACCGTCATGACGCTTCGGGGCGTCTGGCGGGCATCGACCGGGGCAACGGCGCA
>NZ_ML123034.1:5602620-5603168 GCF_003846185.1 Streptomyces sp. ADI96-02 | reverse complement strand
AAGCAGCACAGAAGATCGGCAACAAAATTCAGGCATGGGTTGCAGGGCGCGCCGACCTAGGCTGGGAGTGGAACGCCCGAAACGAATACTACCTCAAAAACCGCGCTGTAATCTCCCTCGACGAGGGCCCGCGCAGGGGAGAAAAATGGACGACTAACATAGACTGGAAAACCGCAGAACAGGGGGACTGGGAGACTGCAGTACATCAGTACCGGGATCTAACCAGGCAGAAGGACGCCTTTTCGAGTGCCAATCCTGGCATATACGAGTTCGAAAAAAAGCAATGGAGCAAGCTAACAAAACTAAGCGAAGAGGACGTCGCGGAAAGACTAAATGAGCTTCCCAATTATGTGATCAGGAGAAACAGTGACGACCGTTACAACGTGTACATTTCAAATAAAGAAGACCTTACCGATGCACACTCGTACTACACCCCAAAGGTGCTCGACAAAACATGACGAGCCGCGTCGCGCGATCAGTGAACCTCTTTCATCCTGTGCCGTGGGGATGAAATGGGCTGGCCAGATGCGATGACGTGGCGAAGCCCC
>NZ_ML123034.1:5568171-5602595 GCF_003846185.1 Streptomyces sp. ADI96-02 | reverse complement strand
TCCGTCGGATCGGGGACGTACATGAGGCCGTCGGAGAATTTGCGCTCGACCACATCCTGCGGGTGGGGCAGCTCGGCCGTTCTCCGGTCGAGGAGGAACGTGCCCGCGTATGTGTGCATGACGGCCTGGGCCAGACCGTCATGCACAGGCTTTGGGCCCCCACGCGGCTCTGGGCAAGGTAGCGCTCCAGATCGGCGGGAGTGGAACAGGCCGCGCCCTGGAGGTCGCGGGCCTGGCGGTAGGCGAGCTGGTCGTTCACGGCGCTCATCCTGGCGCGCCGGGCGGGAACCGGCTTGGTCCGACACAGGTGAAGCCGAGCCGCTGCGATCTGAGCCACGATCAACACCCGGTCATGGCCGGAGCGTACGCTCCGGGCCCCGTCCGGACTACCTCCTGCGGCCGGCGGACCGCTGGGCGTAGGGGTGTCACCGTGAGGTTCGTGGCCCAGGGGTCTGACCTGCTGGCCAAGAGGGCAAGCCGTATTCGTTCCACTTGCCCCAATCTGCCGCCGCACTTGCAACAGCAGCTATCGCGGCAATCACTGTGGACATAAGAGACGTACCGCCGGAATCGTCAGCCGTCCTCGTTCCGGAACCTGCCGCCGACCATTGCGCTCACGTCGTGGTGTCGGCGGTGCCGCAGGAGGCGAGTAAGGCCGAGGCCAGGGTTCTCCTCATCCATGTGCGGAATTCTCCGGTTGTGTAGCCGAGGCGGCGGACCAGAAGGTCATGGCTGTCGGGACTCGCGATCGCCCAGGCCGTGTCGATCGCGCTTCCGGGCGCGACACCGGGCAACAGTGCTGCTGCGGGGATGTCGGCGAGCACTCGACTGATGAACTGGTGGCGCAGGAGCTGGAGTTCGTCCCAGTCGGCGGCGATTTCCGGATCGACGGCTGCGGCGTCCCGGTAGATGCGCCATCCGGTTGCGGAGCGCTCGGCGATTTCCGCGACGAGGTCGGCGAGTTCCGAGATTCGCTCGGACGGCGTCAGGCCGGCGAATCGTATGACCGCGTCCTCAGGTGAAACGGCGCTCCCGGCGATGACCGTCTCCATGTATCCGCGAAGGAGCTCTCGTTTGCTTCCCCAGGCGAGGTAGAGGGTCTGGACAGAAACCCCGGCCGCGGCGGCCAGTCCCGTGACCGTCGTCTTCGCATAGCCGTGCGCGGTGAACTCCTCCTCCGCAGCCTCCAGCAGCCTGTTGCGGGTATCGCGACGCAAGGCGTCGCCCACCGTCTTCTGACGGCTCCGGCGCTTCGCCTCGGCGGATCGATCTGCGGTCATGGGAGCAGCGTACCGCATGCTCTGGAACGTCGATCAAGTGCACTGGAGTGCCACTAAAAACCATGGTAGGACTGAACTATGCCAGCTATGACGAGGAAGACACTCGACCGCCCCTGGCGACGTCCCGGCGCTGTCGGCTATGCACGTCGTCGCATCCGCACGGCACTGCGCCCGCCCGTTGCCGTCTACGCGATGCCGTCGGACATCACGAAGGACGAGGACGTACCGGTGCTGATGCGGGACGGGGTGACGCTCCGCCTGAACCTGTTCCGGCCCGCCGGTGAGGGCCCCTTTCCGGTCCTCCTGTCGGCGCATCCGTACGGGAAGGACTCAGTACCGAAACGCAAGCGCGGCAGGTGGTCTCTCAACCCGCAGTTCCGGATCATGAACCAGTCGGCCCCGCTGCGGATCTCGGACCAGACCAGCTGGGAGGCGCCCGACCCCGTCTGGTGGGCGCAGCAGGGCTACGCCGTCATCAACCTCGACACCCGCGGCGGCGGCCACTCGGAGGGGCGCGGCGATCTGCTCTCCGACCAGGAAGCCGACGACATCTCGCAGGTCATCGCCTGGGCCGCCGGGCAGCCGTGGTCCACGGGGCGCGTCGGAATGCTGGGCGTGTCGTACCTCGCACTGTCCCAGTACAAGG
Organism: Streptomyces sp. ADI96-02; assembly: GCF_003846185.1. GTDB lineage: Bacteria > Actinomycetota > Actinomycetes > Streptomycetales > Streptomycetaceae > Streptomyces. Next base: position 5,600,669 of record NZ_ML123034.1, on the reverse strand, counting down.
TCGCCGCCCTCAATCCGCCCGCTCTGAAGGCGATCTGTCCGTGGGAAGGGTTCACCGACGCCTACCGCGACTTCTTCACCCCGGGCGGTGTCGTCGAGAACGGTTTCGCAAGGGCCTGGCTTTTCCTCACCGGCCGCGTGGCCCGCCTGAAGACCGACCTCGCAGCCGAACGACTCCGTCACCCGGTCCGTGACGCATGGTGGGAAGCCCTCGCTCCCGACCTTTCGAAAATCACTGTCCCGATTCTGGTGTGCACCAGCTTCTCCGACAACAATCTCCACAGCGTGGGGTCGATGCGCGCGTTCCAGCGCGTCACGTCGGAAGAACGGCATGCCTATGTGCACCGCGGGCCCAAATGGGCCTCCTTCTACGGAGAGGACGCCAGGCGCAGCCAGCTCGCGTTCTTCGACCGGCATCTGCGCCGGCTGGACGTTCCTCCGCTGCCACGCGTGCGCCTGGAGGTCAGGGACCGACGCGACGAAATCGTCGAGATTCGCAACGAAGAGGAATGGCCACTCGCGCGCACGGACTGGCGTCAGCTGTTTCTCGGCGAGGGCGGCACCCTCGCCGAGAAACAGAGCGATGCAGGAAGCGTCGAATTCGACCTGCGTCGCGACGCGGCCGTCTTCTCCTACCGATTCAGCGAGGACACCGAACTCAGCGGGCCGATGAACCTACGGCTCCGCGTGACCACCACAGGCTCTCCGGACCCTCGGCTCTTCGTCGGAATCGAGAAATGGTCACGCGACTCGCCGGTGCCTTTCGAAGGCTCGTACGGATACGGGCGCGACTGTGTCGCACAAGGCCGCCTGCGCCTCGCGCTCCGCGAACTCGACCCGGCTCTCAGCACCCCGCACCAGCCGGAGCACACGTTCCGCACCCTCCAGCCCGTCCGGGACGACGAAGAAGTCGAGGTGCTCATCCCTCTGAGCTCCTCGGCCACGCTGTTCCGTGCCGGTGACAGTCTGCGGCTCCTGGTGGCGGGCAGGTATCCGCAACCTCGCAACCCGTTCTTCGGGCACTTCCCCACTCACTACCTGCCGACCACATCGGGGAAGGCCGTCATCACCTGGTCGCCCGACCGGCCGTCAGCCCTGGAGATCCCCGTCATCCCCACGTGACGACTCAGGTCACCGGCTCTCGTCGGGGGCGAGCGTCAGGGAGATCGAGTTGATGCAGTAGCGCTGGTCGGTGGGGGTCGGGTAGCCCTCGCCCTCGAAGACGTGGCCCAGGTGCGAGCCGCACCGGGCGCAGCGCACCTCGGTGCGGACCATGCCGTGGGTACGGTCCTCGATCAGCTCGACGGCGTCCGTCTCCTTCGGGTCGTAGAAGGACGGCCAGCCGCAGTGCGACGCGAACTTCGTGTCGGAGCGGAAGAGCTCCGCGCCGCAGGCCCGGCAGGAGTAGACGCCCGCCGTCTCGGTGTCGGTGTACTCGCCCACGAAGGCGGGCTCGGTGCCGGCCTGGCGCAGCACCGCGTACTCGGCGGGACTCAGCTCGGCCCGCCACTGCTCGTCCGGCTTCTCGACGTCGTACGCCACGGCTCGCTCCCTCAGCTCGTCAGGTGGTCCGGGGGCGGCCGAGGCGGTGACCTCGGATCTGCTCCCCTGAGGGGAACAGGATCGCGGGGCTCCGCCATTCCCGCGACGGCGCGGCGGCGCGGGAATGGCGAAGCCCCGCCGACGCGACGGCGGGGCTTCGGCCCCGGGCCGGACCCGAAGCCCGGTCCGGGGCGGGGCGGGGCGGGGCGGGGCGGGCGACGTCGTTCTCTCACATGTCGCCGGCCCCGGTCCCCGTCGGCCGCGGGGTCAGGCCGAAGCCGTTATTTCGAACGCCGGAGGTCCTGGAAGGCGCCCCCCGCTCCCTTGCCCCCGACAGGCTGGTCGCGGAAAACCGTCTCCACTTGGTTGGTGCGCAGGTTCATGGCAACCCGGTCGGCAACCACCGTGGTGATGTTTGCCGCGGAGACCCCCACCCCTTGAAACTCCCGGACGAACTGCTGCGCGTATTCCACACCGGAGGACGGACTGACGATGGTCACCGTCGCCGGCGTGTTCCTGGCGACGATTTCCCTGACTTTCGCCGCTATGTTGCCCGACTTGAAGCTCAATGCCGGCATCAGGTGAGAGCCGTAGGTCTTGTCACCGGCGTTGGCGAAGATCCCCAGGCAGCCTCCCAGCCCCTGCGTCCAGATGACGGGGGTGCCGCCGGCGCTGTACCACTCGTCGTGGCCCATGCTGATGAAGCCCCGAGAGAGCTCGTCGTTCGTCACCCCGAAGATCTGGGCGAGGGTGTCCTCCTGGGCCATCCGTTCCCTGTCCTGCTGCTTGGCCGCGAGCTTCCGGGCAGCGTCCAGGATCATCTTGACACCGAAGTCACCTTCGAGCACCTGCTGCGCCGTCAGCGTCCCCTGGTACTTCCTCTTGGCCACTCCGGTGAGCGTGTTGATGTCAGCGTTGTTCAGCGCGGCACCCACATTCTGCACGGCTCCCTGGAGGAGGTTCCGGGCGAACGTCACGAACTTCAGGGCCGTGGCCTCGATGTCCGAGGAGGTCAGCTTGCCCGCCATCCCGTTTCGTACGATCTCCTCCACCACCGGCTGCTCGTCGACGAGCAGCCATTCGGACGCCGCGGTCACGCGGGCGACGATCTGCTCGAAGGTATCCGGCACCGGGGCGGTCTCCGCCTCGGGAGCCTGGTGCTCCTCGAACTCCGCCGGAGCCGGTTCCTCCTCAGGAGGGAAGACGAAGGCGTAGAAGGCCCCGGCGATCAGTTCGGCGTCGTCGCCCTGGTCACGGACGTACTGCTCCAGGTGAGCCAACTGGTCCGCCGCCCAGTGGTTGGCGAGCCACGAAAGCAGCTCGTCCCCCGTGGGGTCCTGGACCTCCAGGAAGTCGTAGTAGTGCTGCCTGAAGTATTCGGCGTACTGGGGGTGCCCACCCTGTGCGAAGGAAGTATTGAGGGCCTCCTTGATGTGATTCGCCAACGTGGCTTCCACAGGTCACTCCTTTTTCACCATGGTCAGGAGAGACCAGACTGACAAACGGGGAGCGCACTGCGCAGGGCCGTTCGTCCGGTGTCCGGAGCCGAAGAAGTTGCCCGAGTGTCTGCCCTTTCCGCCACGGGAGCCGGGGGCCGAAGGGCCCTGCCCGGAACCGCTCAGCTCGACAGGTGGTCCAGGATGCGCGGGCCCAGGTCGGTGACGTCGCCCGCGCCCATGGTGAGCACGAGGTCGCCGGGGATCGCCATCGCCGCGACGGCGGCCGGGACGGCGTCCTGGTCGTGGACGGCGGTCACATCGGCCCCGGCGGCCTTCGCGGCGTCGATGATCAGGGCGCTGGTGATGCCGGGGATCGGGTCCTCGCGCGCCGGATAGATGTCCAGGACCACGGACGCGTCCGCCAGGGCGAGGGCCTGGCCCATCTCCGTGCCCAGTTCCTGGGTGCGGGAGAACAGGTGGGGCTGGAAGACGACCAGGAGGCGGGCGTCGGCCGCCGCGCCGCGCATGGCCTCCAGGTCGGCGGTCATCTCGGTCGGGTGGTGCGCGTAGGAGTCGATGACCTGGACCCCCGCCGCCTCGCCCTTGAGCTGGAGGCGGCGCTTGACGCCGGTGTAGCTGCCGAGGGCGGAGGCGAGGTTGTGGGCCGGGATGCCGAGGGCGACGCCCGCGGCCAGCGCGGCGACCGCGTTGTGGGCGTAGTGGCTGCCCGGCACGGAGACCGTGAACGTGAGGAACCTGCCGCCGAGCAGGACCGTGACCTCGCTGGTCAGGCCGCGCGGGGTGACCTTGTGGACGCGGACGTCGGCGTTCTCGGACGCGCCGTAGGTGACGACCTTCAGGTCCGCCAGGTCGCGGACCCGCCGCGTCAGCTCGACCGCGCCGGGCTGGTCGGCGGAGACCACCAGCGTGCCGCCGGGGACGACCTTGCCGACGAACGTCTCGAAGGAGTCGTAGATCTCGTCCATCGAGGCGTAGTTCGCGTGGTGGTCCAGCTCGACGTTGAGGACGATGGCGACCTCGGGGTCGTACTTCTGGAAGCTGCGGTCGCTCTCGTCCGCCTCCGCCACGAAGATCTCTCCCGTGCCGTGCGTGGCGTTGGTGCCGGGGCCCTCCAGGTCGCCGCCGATGGCGTACGAGGGGGCCAGGCCCAGTGAGGACAGGGCGACGGCCAGCATCGACGTGGTGGTGGTCTTGCCGTGGGTGCCGGCCACCGCGATGGCGCGCGAGCCGTTCATCAGGGAGGCCAGCGCGTCGGAGCGGTGCACCACGGGGACCGCCAGCTCGTTGGCCCGCAGCAGCTCCGGGTTGTCGGCGCGGATCGCGCTGGAGACGACCACGCAGGACGCGTCGTCGGCCAGGTGGGCCGCCGCGTGCCCGATGTGCACGGTCGCCCCCAGCGCGCGCAGCGACTCGGCGGTGGCGGACTCCTTCGCGTCGCTGCCCGCCACCTTCGCGCCCCGCTGGGCGAGGATCTTCGCGATGCCCGACATTCCGGCGCCGCCGATGCCGATGAAGTGCGGTCGTTCCATGGCGGCGGGAAGAGCGGGTGCCATCGGTGAGTCCTCCGGGTGCGGGTGTCGAGTCGGGCCGCGACCGGGGGCCGACCCGGACCGCGAGGCCAGCCTATTCGCTGTGCGCGAAGAGCTTGAGCACCGGGACGCCGACCTTGTGGCGGGCCCGGGAGGCCCAGTCGCGGTGGAAGAACTCCTCGACGTAGTGCGGGGCGGTCAGCACGATGACCTCGTCCGCCCCCGACTCCTCGACCACGGTCGCCAGCCGGTCCAGAGGATGGTCGTCGACCACCTGTCCGACCGCTTCGCTGCCCGCCTGGCGCAGGACGCGCAGCGAGTACTCCAGCCCGACCTCGGCGGGCACCCGGGCGTCCCGGCCCTCGGGCTCGTCGCCCTCGCGGACCGCGTCCGCCAGCTCTCCCATCGCCACGTCGTCGATCGCGCGCAGCAGGACGTCGGCCTGGTCACCGCGCGGCTGCATCAGAACGACGAACGAGATCCGCTCCTCGCCGTGGAGGGTCGTGACGAAGTCCACGTCCTCCGGGCTGAGAGGCTTCTCGATCATCAAAACGCTTGTGAACACGACAGGCGCCCTTCCGCTCTGCTTCTCGTCGACCGTCCGGCTCGGCCGGTCGACGGTTCGTCTGCTGAAACCATCCTTCCCCGTGCTTCCACGGGTCCGCAGAGGTAAGTGTGCCCATCCGGAGCTAACCGGAACGGGAAATTCCGCTAAGTGTCCGTACGACGGTACCGAGTGAACAGGAACCCGGCCTCCTCCAGCAGGGAGACCAGGGAGAAACGTTCCGGCAGCGGTACCCCGGGACCGCCCGCGATCCGCTGGGCGTCACCCGCGGTGAGCGTCGGCGAGAGGGTCAGGCACAGCTCGTCCAGCACGCCCGCCGCCACGAACTGGCCGAGCAGCCGGGGCCCGCCCTCCGTGAGCAGCCGGGTCAGTCCGCGGTCGGCCAGCTCGCGCACCGCGCGGGCCGGATCCACCCGTCCGCCCTCCCCCGCGATCACCACGTCCGCGCCCGCCGCGCGGGCGGCGGCGATCCGCTCCGGCGGGGCCCCGGCGCCGGTCACCACCAGAGTCGGCACCAGCGGCTCGGTGAACAGCGGCAGCGAGAAGTCCAGGTCCAGGGAGCCGCTGACCACGGCGACGGCGGGCGCGGGCCCCTGGCCGGCCGCCGCGCGCCGCGCGGCGAACGCCTCCCGGGCCCGCGCCGGCCGGTACCCCTCCAGGCGTACGGTCTCCGCCCCGGCGATGACCACGTCGGCCAGGGCGCGCAGGGTGCCGAAGATCCGCATGTCGGAGGCGCAGGAGATGCCCTGCGAGCGGCCGTCGTGCTGGGCGGCCCCGTCGAGCGTGGAGACCATGTTGGCGCGCAGCCAGGGGCCGCCGGCGGCCGGATAGGCGTACGCGTCGGCCAGCTCGTCCAGGGTCCATTCGCGGTCGGTGAGCGGCGAGGGTCCGGGGGCGGTCGTTGTCAGGTCCGTCACAGGGAACAGGCTTCGCATGGGTGGCAGTCTGGCACGGGCCTTAGGGTGGAGAGTTGTGTCGTCATCCACCGCCGTTCCGGGGCCGAGCCCCCGTGCCGAAACGGTTCCGTTGTCTCTGTGCGCCCGCGAGCCGCACGTCCCCGCCGACCGCCTGGTCGCCGAGATGGTGCCGCCGCCGCGCTTCGACTCGGTGCGCTTCGACACGTACGTCCCCGACCCGAATCAGCCGAGCCAGACCGAGGCCGTGAGCGTGCTCTCCGGGTTCGCCGCCGGGCTCGGCGGGTCGCACGCCTCCGGCTCCGGCCGGCGCAGGTGGTTCGGCGGACGCCGACCCGCCGCGCCCGCCGGGCCGCGCGGCGTCTACCTGGACGGCGGCTACGGCGTCGGCAAGACTCACCTGCTCGCCTCGCTCTGGCACGCCACGCCCGCCGAACCCCCGCTCAAGGCGTTCGGCACGTTCGTCGAGCTGACGAACCTGGTCGGCGCGCTGGGCTTCCAGCAGACCGTGCAGACGCTCGGCGGGCACCGGCTGCTGTGCATCGACGAGTTCGAATTGGACGACCCGGGTGACACCGTGCTGGTGTCCTCGCTGCTCAGCAGGCTGGTGGAGGCGGGCGTGGCGCTGGCCGCGACCTCCAACACGCTGCCCGGCAAGCTCGGCGAGGGCCGGTTCGCCGCCGCCGACTTCCTGCGCGAGATCCAGGGCCTGTCGGCGCACTTCAAGCCGCTGCGCATCGACGGCGAGGACTACCGGCACCGCGGGCTGCCCGAGGCCCCGCCGCCGTACGGCGACGAGCAGGTCACCCGGGCCGCGTACGCCACGCCGGGCGCGTCCCTGGACGACTTCCCCGCCCTGCTGGACCACCTGTCGCGGGTCCATCCGAGCCGGTACGGGGCGCTGACGGACGAGATCGCGGCCGTCTGCCTGACCGACGTGCGGGCCGTGCCCGACCAGTCCACGGCCCTGCGCCTGGTGGTGCTGGCCGACCGCCTGTACGACCGCGAGGTGCCGGTGCTGGCGTCCGGGCTGCCCTTCGACCGGCTGTTCAGCGACGAGATGCTGAACGGCGGGTACCGGAAGAAGTACTTCCGGGCGATCTCGCGGCTGACGGCGCTGGCGCGTGACGCGAAGGGCCTGGTGGCGCAGTAGGTTCGGGGGTGGCACCGGGCGTCCGCTCGCGGGCGTCCCGGGGTCTTCCGTACGACCGCGCGTCCGTACGTCCCTCACTTCGTACGTCCGCTCACCTCGTACGACCGCGCATCTCCCGTACGAAACCGCGTCCACCGTTTGAAAGGGATCGATCCAGCATGGCTACCACGCGTCAGGCGCACACGGTCTGGGAAGGCAACCTCATCGAGGGCAAGGGGGTCGTCACCCTCGACTCCTCCGGCATCGGCGAGTACGAGGTGTCCTGGCCGTCCCGCTCGGAGAAGGCGAACGGGAAGACCAGCCCGGAGGAGCTGATCGCCGCCGCCCACTCCAGCTGCTTCTCGATGGCGCTCTCCAACGGGCTGGCCACCGCCGGCACCCCGCCGACCCGGCTGAACACCCAGGCCGAGGTGACGTTCCAGCCCGGCACCGGCATCACCGGCATCCACCTCACGGTCCAGGGCGAGGTCCCCGGCCTCGACGAGGCGGGCTTCGTGAAGGCGGCCGAGGACGCCAAGGCGAACTGCCCGGTGAGCCAGGCTCTGACCGGCACCACCATCACGCTGTCGGCCTCGTTGGCCTGACCGCGCACGGCCGGAGCCGGGCCCGCGCGGCCCGGTTCCGGCGCGCGGCGGAAGGGTCCGGGCCCGTATCGGCCGCTTCGGGGGACATCACCGGCCACAGAGGCGCACATGGTTCCCACGAGCCTCTGTGCGTGCTACACACATGCGGGTCACTTCACCTGTCCGCCAGCAGGGAGTTGCCTCATGTCCACCGCACCTCGACACCTCGCGACCCGCCGACAAGTCCTGGCAGGCGGCGGCGCGGCTGCCGCGATCGCCTTCACCGGGACCTTCTCCGAACTCTTCGCGGGCACCGCCGCCGCCCGCGGCCACAGCGGCTACGGTCCCCTGGTCGCCGATCCGGACGGCCTGCTCGACCTGCCGAAGGGGTTCCGCTACCGGGTGCTCTCCCGGGAGGGCGACGCGCTGCGCTCCGGCGAGGGCCGGGTGCCCAGCAACCATGACGGCATGGCCGCCTTCGCGGCCCGCCAGGGCCGGGTGCACCTCGTCCGCAACCACGAGAACCGGGTCACCGCCGACATCGCCGTCCCGACGGTGGCGGGCCTGACCTACGACCCGATGGGCAAGGGCGGCTGTACGGCCCTGGAGCTGGACGGCCGCAACAGGGTCCTGGGCGAGCACGTCGCCATCGCCGGTACGGCGGTCAACTGCGCGGGCGGCCCCACCCCTTGGCGTACCTGGCTGACCTGCGAGGAGACCGAGGACCGGGCCGGGACCAACGGGTACACCAAGGACCACGGCTTCATCTTCGAGGTGGACGGGGCCGATCCGCGCCGCACGGGGGCCGTGCCGCTCACCGCGATGGGCCGCTTCCAGCACGAGGCGATCGCCGTCGACCCGAAGAGCGGGATCGTGTACGAGACGGAGGACGCGTTCGACAGACCGTTCGGCCTCTTCTACCGCTTCCTGCCGGAGAAGCCGCTCGGCGGCACCGGTTCGCTGCGGGCCGGCGGCGCGCTGGAGGCGATGCGGGTGCCGGGAGTGCCGGACCTGTCCGTCGTCCAGGAGACCGGTGCGAGCTTCGACCGGGTGGAGTGGGTGCCCGTTCCCGACCCGCTGGCCGCCGAAACACCCATCCGGCTCCAGGACTTCGGCCCGAAGGGCATCACCCACGCGCAGAAGCTGGAGGGCTGCTACTGGGGCGGCTCGTGCGTCTACTTCGTCTCCAGCTTCGCGCGCAGCGCCGCGGGCTCGGCGGCCGACCACTACGGCCAGGTCTGGCGCTACGAGCCGAAGCGGCGGCGGCTCACGCTGGTCGTCGTCTTCGGCCCGGACACCGACGTCCAACTGCCCGGCGAGTCCCCGGACAACATCTGCCTGGCGGCCGACGGCGGGCTGATGGTCTGCGAGGACGGCGGCGGCGCGCAGCACGTTTTCGGGGTGACCCGGCGCGGCGAGGTGTACGCGATGGCGCGCGGGCGGCAGAACATCGGGACGCCCGAGGAGCCGGAGTGGGGCGAGTTCGCGGGCGTGACGTTCTCGCCGGACGGTTCGACGATGTTCGTGAACTGCTACACGCCGGGGACGACGTTCGCGGTGACGGGGCCCTTCTGCTGACGGGCCCGCACTGCTGACCTGCCCGCGCCGCTGACGGGCCCGCTCCGGTGACGGTGGCGGGCCCGTTCCGCTGACGGCCCCGTTTCGCAGACGGGCCCGTTCCGCTGACGGCCCCGTTCCCGGGCGCTGCGGTAGCGCTCGGTTGCGCCGAGGGCTCCGGTGACCCTGTGGCCTCGCGGCCTCGTCGCTTCGTGCGGCGTCGCCTCGAAGTGCGGACAGGGTCTTGCCCGCGTCCGGTTCCGTATGCCATCTTGAAGTCATCCCCGCCATGGAAACGTTTCCATGACCGGATGCATCATGGAAACGTTTCCACAAGGAAGTGGGCCGGAGTGGTCACGATCAAGGACGTCGCGGCGCGCGCCGGAGTCTCGCTGGGCACCGCGTCCCGGGTGCTCAGCGGCAGCAGCCAGACCTCGGCCGACTCCCGGTCCCGCGTCCTCGCCGCCGCGGCCGAGCTGGGCTACATCGCCCACGGGCCCGCGCGATCGCTGCGGCGCTCCCGCACCGACGTGCTGGGGCTGCTCGTCTCGGACATCCGCAACCCGTTCTTCTCCGAACTCGCGCACGCCGCCGAGCAGGAGGCCCGCCGCCACGGCTACACCGTGCTGCTGGCCAACGCGAACGAGGACGCCGAACAGGCCGACGCCTACCTGCGGACCTTCGCCTCGCAACGCATCGACGGCCTGCTGCTCTCCCCGCAGGGAACGCTCTCCTCCCAGCTCGCCGCCACGCTGGCCTCCCGGCTTCCGCTCGTCCTCCTCAACCGAACGGTCGAGGGCGTCGACGCACCGCTGTACGGCACCGACAACGCGCAGGGCGTCGGACACGTCCTGGCCTGGCTGCGGCAGCGCGGCCACCGCGACGTGGCGTTCATCGGCGGCCCGGACACGATCTCCACCGGAGCCGAACGCCGGGCCGCCTACCTCGCCGGGCGCGAGGAGCACGGGATCAGCACCGACGACCGGCTGCTCGACGCCGGTGACTTCCTGGCCGGCGGCGCGGCCGAGGCGATGGGCCGCGTCATCGACCGGGGCGTCCCCTTCACGGCCGTCTTCGGCGCGAACGGACTGACCACCCTCGGAATCGTGCGCGCGCTGCGCGAACGGCTCGGCGCGGAGGAGGCCGCCCGTATCGAGGTCGTCTCCTTCGACGACCTGGACTGGTTCGCTTTCGCCTCACCGCCCATCAGCGCGGTGCGCAACGACGCCTCCTCGATCGGCCGCCTCGGTGTGCGCGGGATCGTCGACCTCCTCGCCGGGCGTCCCGCGACCGGGCAGCGCGTCGCCACTTCCTTCGTCGACCGCTCCGGCCGGGACACCGGACGCGAAGCCGGACGAGAAACCGGACGCGAAACCGGATGAGCACACTCGCCGCCGAGCGGCGCGGCCTCCCTCCCCCATCCCACCGGGCCGATCCCGGCCCCGCTCGCCACGTAAGGACCAGCAGATGAAGATCGCCCTCGGAGCAGACCACGCCGGGTATCCGCTCAAGGAGGCCGTACGCCGGACCATAGAGGACCTCGGACACGAGGTCGTCGACTGCGGCACTCACGGCTCCGATCCCGTCGACTTCCCCGACATCACCCGGGCCACCTGCGACCCGGTGCTCTCCGGCACGGCGGATCGGGCCGTGCTCGTCTGCGGTACCGGTCAGGGCGCCGTCATGGCCGCCAACAAGCTGCCAGGCATCCGCTGCGGCCTGGCCCACGAGCCGTACTCCGCCCACCAGGCCGTCGAACACGACGACGCCAACGCCATCGCCATGGGCGCCTGGCTCGTCCCGCACGCCCTGGTGCCCGACATCGTCCGCGAGTTCCTGGCCGCCACCTTCGACGACGACGAGGACACCCGCCGCAGGGTCGCCAAGCTCAACGCGCTCGACAGCCTGACCCCGAAGACCTGACACACCGGGGAGCAGGACCGGAACTCGCCCGCAGCCGCGCCGCGCGGCTGCGGGCGACCCGCCCGAACGCCTCCCCCGCGCCACCTCGTCAGACCCGGAAACAGACCCGGAAGCAGATCCGGAAGCACCCGGAAACACCTCATCGCCAAGGGACCCGCTCAGGCCCGGCCACTCCGCACCCCGCGCACGCCGATCCGGCGCACCCCCGCAAGGAGCAACCCATGTCGACCAGCACCATCGCCGGACAGCCAAGCGTGCTCGGCACCAAGGACCGCGTGAAGACCGCGATCGCCGCAGCCGTCGGCACCAGCGTCGAGAACTACGACTTCATAGCCTACGGAACCGCTTCCGCGCTCTACTTCGGGGCCGTCTTCTTCCCCGAGAGCGACCGTTTCGTCGGCACGCTCCTGTCGTTCGCCACCCTCGCGGTCGGCTTCGTGATGCGTCCGCTCGGCGGCGCGATCGGCGGTTACTTCGCCGACAAGCTCGGCCGCAAGCCCGTCCTGGTCGCCGCCATGATCGTGATGGGCGCGGCCACGTTCCTCATCGGCGTGCTCCCGACGTACGAGCAGGTCGGTGTGCTCGCGCCGGTCCTGCTCGTGCTGATCCGCATGGTCCAGGGCCTGGCCTTCGGCGCGGAATGGGGCGGGGCCATCACCATGGCCTACGAACACGCGCCCTGGCACCGCCGCGGCATGTTCGCGGCGATCCCGCAGTCCGGCAACCCTCTGGGAATCGCCCTCGCCAGCGGTGTGTTCGCCTGGAGCGCCACGCTCAGCGGCGACTGGCAGTGGCGGACTCCGTTCCTGCTCAGCGCCGTTCTGGTCATCGTCGCGCTGATCGTGCGCTCCCGGCTCTCCGAATCCCCTGAGTTCCAGGAGGCCCAGGCCAGCGGCACGACCGAGAAGAATCCTTTCCTCGCAACCCTTCGGGACGACTGGCAGAGCATTCTGCGGGTCATCGCCCTGCGCGTCGTCGAATCGTTCGCCTACTACTCCACCGCGACCTACCTGCTCAGCTACATCACCGAACGCCACCCGGACCTGCGGCCCGTGGCCCTCGGCGCGATCACGGCCGCCAGCATCCTGGCCATCGCGGTCACCTTCCTGGCCGGTTCGCTCACCGACCGCATCGGCCGCCGCCCCCTCTACATCGCGGCCTGCACGGCAGCCATCCTGTTCGCGTTCCCGATGTACCTGCTCACCAACACCGCTCAACCGGCCCTGGTCATCGCCGTGTTCGTCATCGGGATCGGAGTCGTCCACGCCTCCTTCACCGGAGTGCAGGGCTCCCTGCTCACCGAGCAGTTCCGCACCGCCACGCGCACCTCCGGAGCCTCGCTCGGCTACCAGGTCGCGGCAGCCGTCGGCGGCTTCGCACCCCTGCTCGCCGCCGCCCTCGTCGGAGCCTTCGGCTGGCCCGGCGCCGCACTGCTCTACCTCGGGGCCGCGATCGTCGGCCTCGTCGGCATCCTCGCCACCAAGGAGACCTGGGGCCGCGCGGAGCGCGAGCGCGTGCTCGCGCTCGTGGCCGAAGAGCAGCGCCGCTCCTGACGGCGTGTCGGCTTCACACCATCAGGCCCCGCCCACAGGTCGTCCCCAATTGATCCATTTGCCGGTCGCCCCCTGACGTAATGTCCGATATTTTCCGTGAATGATCAGATCAGCACGGAAAATGACTATCTCAGCGCTGACAGGGGCGGTGGCGGGAGCACTGCTGAGCGGTGTGCTGGTCGGGTGCGGAAGCCCGGCCGGTCCCCGCGCCGAGACGGCCCCGGCCTCGCCCTCCCCCGCCTCCCCGGCGTCCCCCGCCGTCCGCAAGCCCCCCACCATGGCGCCCGGCCCGGCGGGCCGCGTCCCGGTCTTCGAACGGCGGGCGGCGGCCGGCGGCCCGGCCGGGAAGGCGGCGGACAAGGTCGTGGCGCTCACCTTCGACGCCGACATGACCGCCGACCAGGGCCCGAGGGCGGCCTCGGGCGAGCGCTTCGACAACCCGGAGCTGATCGCGCTGCTGCGGCGGCTGAAGGTCCCCTCGACCGTCTTCATGACGGGACGCTGGGCCGAGGAGTACCCGGCCCAGGCGAAGCGCATCGGCACGGACCCGCTGTTCGAGATCGCCAACCACTCCTACAGCCACTACGCCTTCAGCTCCCCCTGCTACGGGCTGCCGGAGGTCGCCGGGGCCGACATGGCGGGCGAGCTGGCGCGGGCGTTCACCGCGTTCCGGACGGCGGGCGCGCGCAACGTGGTGCCGTACTTCCGGTTCCCGGGCGGCTGCTACGACGACGCCGCCCTGCGCGCGCTGGCCCCGGCGAAGGTGACGGCGGTGCAGTGGGACGTGGTGAGCGGCGACGCGTTCGCCACGGACGCGGACGCGGTGGCGCGGCAGGTGCTGGACGGGGTGAAGCCCGGTTCGCTCGTCGTGATGCACTGCACGCGCAGCGCGGCCCCGACGACCGGGGAGGCGGTGCGCACCATCGTCCCCGAGCTGCGGAAGCGCGGCTACCGCTTCGTGAAGGTCTCGGAGCTGATGGAGGGCTGAGACGACGGCGGACGGAACGCCGAACGGGCGGGGCCGCCCGCCGTCCGGCCGCCCGGTCAGTTCGCGGTCTTCTCCGGCTTCAGCTCGCTGGGCCGGACGATCACGAACCCCTCGCCCTGGAGCATCAGCTGCACGGCCTCGCCGGAGCCGCCGCGGACCATCGAGCCGACGCTCTGCGAGCGGTGCAGGGTGGTGGAGAGCTGCCGGCTCCAGCCGACGACGGCGTCGGTGTCCACGTACACCGGCTGATCCGCCGTGACGGGGATGACGATGGGATGCCCGTCGCACATCAGGCCGAGCTTGCCGTGACCGCTGAAGACGCTGTTGAAGAGCCCGCCGCCGGTCATCCCGGCGCCCTTCACCGTCTTGATCTCGTAGGAGAGGGTGGCGTCGAAGCACAGGACGTTGCGGCCGTTGACCGTGAGCACGTCGCCCTGCTCCATCTCGACGACGAAGCAGTTGGCGGCCTCGTGCGCGAACCACGCCTCGCCCCGACCCCGGACCGCCATGAGCGCCAGCCCCTCGCCGGTGACCGCGCGCTTCAGCATGCCGCCGAGGCCCTGGCCCTTGCGCTCGAACTGGAGGTCGCCGCGGAAGGCGATCATCGATCCCTGCCGGGCGTGCATCTCGCCGTCGACGGCGTACTTGATGGATTTGGCGTTCTGGAGGGTCATACCGGGGGCGGTCGCCGGCTGCGCCATGTGCTCGCTGGAAAAGAGATCGCTCTTCATACGGAGCATCCTCACCCGGACCGTCTCGTTCCGCCAAGAAGGTGACGTTCGCCGCCTGGCAGACTGGGACGGTGAGCAGCAACGACATCCCCGCGACCGACGCCCCCACGACCGCACCCGCCACCGGCGTCGGCGTCGGCGCGCCCGCCGAGAGCCCGTTCCGCGACGGGACCACCCCGCGTGACGAGGCCCCGCAGTACGTGCTGCCGCTCGTGGTGCACCTGGAGAAGACGGACCCGCCGGCCCGGACGGACGCGCTGCGCACGGCGGCCCGCGCGGTCCTGACGATCCTCTGCGACGAGCGGTCGCTGGGCGAGGGCGAGTGGGCGCGGGCGATGCGGGACTGGCAGGACGCGCGCATCCGCAAGGTGGTGCGCCGGGCACGCGGCGCGGAGTGGCGCAAGGCGGCGGCCCTGCCCGGCATCACGGTCACCGGCGAGAGCGCGGAGGTACGGGTGTTCCCGCCGGTCCCGCTGGACGGCTGGCCCAAGGAGCTGGCCAAGCTCCAGGTCTCCGGCACCGATCTGGACGATCCGGAGCCGCCCGCCGCGCCCGACCCGGCGGGCCCGGTGCTGTGGCTCAACCCGGAGCTGGACATGTCGGCGGGCAAGACGATGGCCCAGGCCGGGCACGCCGCCCAGCTCGCCTGGTGGGAGCTGACGGACGCGGAGCGCACCGCGTGGCGCGAGGCCGGGTTCCCGCTCGCCGTCGCCACCCCGGGCCCCGCACGCTGGCGGGAGCTGACGGCGAGCGGGCTGCCGGTGGTGCGCGACGCCGGTTTCACCGAGATCGCCCCGGGGTCGTGCACGGTGGTGGCCGACCACCCGGCGCTGCGCCGCTGAACGAGCCCGGGGCCGTCGCGCCGCTGACTGCGCGGAGGACGGGTCGGCCGACGGGCCGGCGGACGGGCCTGGGGACTGCGCGGCGCTTTTCACGCCGCGGTGCGGAACCTCAAATCCTGCTCTGAACGTCCCCGTGTTCGGGTTCGCCGCCGTCGAGCGGGGCCATGACACCTGAACAGAGCGTGGAGGGGGACACCATGGAGCTGGGCATCGGAATCGGCTGGCGGCCGGAGATCGCCGCCGAGGTGGAGGCGCTGAGCGGGATCGACTGGGTCGAGGCCGTCGCGGAGAACATCTGCGACGACCACCTCCCGAACTCCCTGGCCCGGCTGCGCGAGCGCGGGGTGACGGTCGTGCCGCACGGCGTCTCGCTCGGTCTCGGCGGCGCGGACCGCCCCGACGCCGGACGGCTCGCGGGTCTCGCGGCGCGGGCCGAACTGCTGGGCGCGCCCCTGGTGACGGAGCACATCGCGTTCGTCCGGGCCGGCGGGCCGCTCACCGCGTCGCCGCGCCTGGAGGCGGGGCACCTGCTGCCGGTGCCGCGCACCTGGGACGCGCTGGAGGTGCTGTGCGAGAACGTGCGCATCGCGCAGGACGCGCTGCCGGTACCGCTGGCCCTGGAGAACATCGCGGCGCTCGTCTCCTGGCCGGACGAGGAGCTGACCGAGGGCCGGTTCCTGGCGGAGCTGGTCGAGCGGACCGGGGTGCGGCTGCTGATCGACGTGGCCAACCTGCACACCAACCGCGTCAACCGCGGCGAGGACCCGGCGAAGGCGCTGGACGAACTGCCGGTCGAGGCCATCGCGTACGTGCACGTGGCGGGCGGCGTCGAGAAGGACGGCGTGTGGCACGACACGCACGCCCACCCGGTGACGGCCCCGGTCCTGGACGTGCTGCGCGAGCTGCGCTCCCGGGTCGACCCGCCGGGCGTGCTGCTGGAGCGCGACGACGCCTTTCCGCCCGCGCCGGAACTGGCGGCGGAGCTGGACACGATCCGCGCCACGCTGCGCACCGCGTCCACCGCGCCCGCGCCGCGCCCGGCGGCGACCCGTCCCGCCGCCGTCGCCGTCCCCGCCGTTCCCGTCGCGCCGGGCGCGCGGGAGCGCACCGCCGTCGCCCAGACCGCGCTGCTGTCGGCCCTGGTCGCCGGGACCCCGGCCCCTGCGGGCTTCGACCGCCGGCGGCTCGGCGTGCAGAGCCGGGCACTGGCGGCCAAGCGCGCCGACGTCGTGGCGAAGGTGGCGCCCGAGCTGCCGGAGATCCTCGGCGACGGCTACCGCGCGGCGTTCCTCGCCTACGCGGCGGGCCGTCCGATGTCCGACGGCTACCGGCGCGACGCGCTCGCCTTCGCGGAGCGGCTGCTGGTCACGGGCGCTCCCGCCGATCCGGTGGCGCGCAGACGGCTGACGTACTGGTGGCAGGACCGGTCCGGGCCCCGCCCGCCGCGCCGCGCCGCCCGCCTGGTCCGGGCGGCCCGTGCCGCTCTCGTGGGGAAGTGAACGCCGTGAACGCACTCGCCGCTCTGCTGACCCTCGCGGTCGTCGTCTCCTCGCTGCTCCTGATCGTCCGGCTGCTGGCCGCGAAGGGCCGCCGCCCCGCGCCGGGCCCGTCCCCCGCCGTCCACGACCTGTACGAGGCGGCGTTCCTGGGCGGCGGACCGGGCAGGGTGGTGGACACCGCCCTGACCGCGCTGCACGCGGACGGACGGCTGCTCATCGGCGGCCCCGGCATCGTCTCCGTACAGCGTCCGCAGGCGCACGACCCGGTGGAGCGGGCCGTGCTCCAGGAGCTGGGCGCAGCGCCGAGCGGCGCGCTGGCCGCCTTGCGGGACGCGGTGATGCGGCACCCGGCGGTACAGGAGATCGGCGACGGGCTGGCGGCGCGCGGGCTGCTCGTACCGCCCGCGGACACCCGTCCGCTGCGCCGTTGGGGAGTGGTGCAGGGGGTGTGCTGCCTGATCGCCTTCCCGGTGTCCCTGGGACTCACCTTCGTCCAGTACGCGATGGTGGACGGCCTGTCCGACATGCCGTTGCCGTTCATCGTGAAGGTGGTGCCCGCGATCCTGCTCGGCGCGATCAGCGGCCTGGTCGTGGCCGTGTCCTCCGCGAAGCGGATCACCCGGGCGGGCCGCCGTGCCGCGGAGGGTTTCCGGGCCGCCCACGCGTCCGTGGAGTCGCCCGCGCGTCTGGTCGCCGTCCGGGGCCCGCGCGCGCTGCCCGATCCCGGGCTCCAGGGCCACCTGGTGGCCGCTGCCCGGCTGCGCGGTCCGGGCGACCGGTCCGGCCCGATCGCCGCCGGGAGCTCCGCGGCGGGCACGGCGGCGGTGGCGGCGACGGTGTGGTGCGCGAGCACGAGCCCCGGCCACACGAGTTGCGGAGGCTCGACCGGCGGCGGTTCGGGGTCGGGATGCGGCGGCGGCTCCGGCTGCGGCGCGGGATCGGGGTCGGGATGCGGAGGCGGCGGGTCCAGTTGCGGGGGCGGCGGCGGTTCGAGCTGCGGGGGCGGCGGCGGGTCCAGCTGCGGAGGCGGCGGTTCGTGAGCACCGGCCCCGGCTGACGGCGGGTCACCGGAATCCCGGACCGGGGCCGCGCCGGGGCCGGGCCGGGACCCGTGCCGCGCCGGTCCACCCGTACGCGCCGCGCCGTCGGCCCGGCGCGCCGGGCAGCGGAGTCGTTCCCGGTGACATGCGGGCGCGGTGCTTTACTTCGCCCGTGCCGCCGCCGAGCATCCCCTCTCCGCATCCGCAGAGAGGCCCCGCGCGTGAGAACGGCACCGCTGTACGCAACGATCGGCTCCCTGGTCCTGTCCGCCCTGACCGTGACACCGGCGAGCGCCTGGGACGGCCCGCCGGCCGCCGAGACCCGGGGGACGGCGGTGGCGGCGGCCCGTGCGGCGGCGGCCGGGATCGACTTCGGGGCGTGCCCCGAGGAGGAGATGCTGCCGGAGACGCTGAAGTGCGGCAGGGTCACCGTCCCGCTCGACTACGCGGAGCCCGACGGGCCGCAGATCGAACTGACCGTCAGCCGCGTCGCCGCCACCGGTGACGCGGCCGGACGGCAGGGGGCCCTGGTCTACAACCCGGGCGGTCCCGGCTCCTCCAGCATCACCTTCCCGCTGCTGGGCGAGATGTCCGAGTGGCGTGAGGTCGCGCGGGCGTACGACCTGGTGGGCTACGCCCCGCGCGGCGTGGGGGACTCGGCCCCGCTGTCCTGCCAGGACCCGGCCGCGTTCGCGGAGCGGCCCACCGACGCCCCCGTCCACCCCACGGCCGCCGACAAGGAGAAGCGGATCGCGCGGGCGCGGGCGTACGCGCTCGGCTGCGAACGGAACGCCGGAGACGCCCTGCGGCACTACACCTCGCTCAACAACGCCCGCGACCTGGACGTGCTGCGCGCGGCGCTCGGCGAGCCGGAACTGACGTTCATGGGGGCCTCGTACGGCACGTACTTCGGCGCGCTGTACGCCACCCTGTTCCCCTCGCACGTACGGCGCATGGTCTTCGACTCGGCGGTCGATCCGGACCCCCGGCGGATCTGGTACCGCTCCAACCTCGGCCAGTCGCAGGCCCTGGAGTCCCGCTGGGCGGACTTCCGGCGCTGGGTGGCCGCGCACCACGACGTGTACGGGCTGGGGGCCACGCCCGAGGCCGTGCAGCGCGGTTACGACGAGGTCCGCGCCGAGATCGCCGCCCGGCCCGCGGGCGGGACGGTGGGCACCGGGCAGTTCCAGGCAGCGTTCCTGGACGCCGCGTACTACGACGACTACTGGGCGATGCGGGCCACGGCCCTGTCGGAGTACCGGCGGGGCAATCCGGAGCCGCTGATCGCCCAGGCGTCACGGGACGCCGTGACGGCGAAGGGCGACGAGAACGAGCGGGCCGTCTACACGGCGGTGGAGTGCAACGACGCCCCCTGGCCGGAGGACTTCGCGGTGTGGGACCGCGACCACACGGCCCTCGCGGCGGCGGCCCCGTTAGCGACCTGGCACAACGCGTTCACCAACCTGCCCTGCGCCTTCTGGCCCACGCCCCGGCAGCGCCCGCTGGACGTCGGGACGCGGCCCGGAGAGCTGCCCCCGGTGCTGATCCTCGCGGCGGAGCGGGACGCGGTCACCCCGTACGAGGGGGCGCTGGAGCTGCGGCGGCGGCTGCCGGGCGCGGTGCTCGTGACCGAGCGGGGCGCCGGTACGCACGGCGTCGGCGGGGCGGGCAACGCCTGCGTCGACGGGCATCTGCGCCGCTACCTGCTGACCGGGCGGACACCGGAGCGGGACGCGGACTGCGCGGCGCGGCCGGAGCCGAACGCGGTGTCCCTGGACTGAACCGGAACGCGGTGTCCCCGGCCTGAAAACCGAACGGGTCCCGCCGGAGAGCGCCGAAGCACTCTCCCGCGGGACCCGAAGCCGAACCCGGTGTCGCTGGAGCGACGGGCGGCGCGTCGCGCCGGGCGCCCGTCCTCTGACCTTCCGGGTTGGGGTGGTCCGGGTCTCGCTGGCTATGCGAGCCCGGCCACCAGGTCTGCGACGCTCTTCCTGCGGCCCGTGTAGAACGGGACCTCCTCGCGCACGTGGAGCCGTGCCTCGGAGGCGCGCAGGTGGCGCATCAGGTCGACGATGCGGTACAGCTCGTCCGCCTCGAAGGCGAGGATCCACTCGTAGTCGCCGAGCGAGAACGAGGCGACCGTGTTGGCGCGGACGTCGGGGTAGCCGCGGGCCATCTTGCCGTGGTCGGCGAGCATGCGGCGGCGGTCCTCGTCGGGCAGCAGGTACCAGTCGTAGGAGCGCACGAAGGGGTAGACGCTGATGTAGTCGCGCGGCGTCTCGTCGGCGAGGAACGCCGGGATGTGCGACTTGTTGAACTCGGCCGGCCGGTGCAGCGCCATGTTCGACCAGACCGGGTCGAGCGCGCGGCCGAGCCTGGTGCGCCGGAAGAGGTTGTACGCCTCCTGGAGCTCGTCCGCGGTCTCGGCGTGCCACCAGATCATGAGGTCGGCGTCGGCCCGCAGTCCGGACAGGTCGTAGGTCCCGCGGACGGTGACGTCCTGGGCCGCGAGCCGGTCGAACAGCTCCTGGACCTCTTCGGCGTACCCGGCGCGGTCCAGCGGGAGCACGTCGCGCAGTTTGAAGACCGACCAGAGGGTGTAGCGGATGACCTCGTTGAGGTCCTTGGCCTTCTTTCCGGCGTTCGGACTCTTGCTGGATGTCACAGTCTCAGGAGCACTCATACGGCTATTGTCCCGCCTCGCTCACCGTGCCCCGAACCAGGGTCGGCGTGGCGATGATCTCCTCCGTCAGGTCGCGGACGATCTCGTCGGCGGCCCGGTGCGCACTGGCGACGCAGGCCGGGATGCCGACGCCGTCGTAGGCCGCTCCGCACACCCGCAGCGCGCGCAGCGCGCCGACGTGTTCGCGGATCCGGGCGACCCGGGCGAGGTGGCCGACCGGGTACTGGGGCAGGCCGCCGATCCAGCGGGTGACCTCGGTGTCCACGGGCCGCGCGGTGAGTCCGGTGGCCTGGGCGAGGTCGCGCCGGGACGCGCCGACCAGCTCGACGTCCTCACGGTGCAGGTGGTCCTCCTCGCCGTACCGGCCGACGGAGGTGCGCAGCAGGAAGAGGTCGGGGGCCGCGTCGGCGACCCACCGCCACTTGTTGCCGGAGAAGGTCGACGCCTTGATGGTGCGGCCGTCGACCGGCGGCACCAGGAAGCCCGAACGGCCGTGCAGGGCCTCGGTTCCCGCCACGTCGGCGCGGCGGTAGGCGAGGGTGACCAGGGCCATCGAGGCGTACTCGACACCGGCGAGCTCGGCGGAGGCGGCCGGCGAGGAGGCGGCCAGCAGGGTGGAGGCGGACCAGGCGGGGGCGGCCAGGACGACGCCGTCGGCGGCGATCACCCGGCTGTCGGTGCGGACGGCCCAGCCCGTCGCGGTCCGGGTGAGTCCGAGGACGGGGGTGGCGGTGAGGATCTCGCCGCCCCCGGCGCGTACGGCGTCGGCCACGGCGTACGGGAGGGTGCCGATGCCGCCCTCGATGCCCTGGAAGACCGGGCCGGTCTGCTGCCGGGCCGCCGCGCGCTCCTGGACGCGGCGCACCGCGTCGAGCAGCGAGCCGCCCTCCTTCACCGCCTCGAAGAGCTGCGGTACGGCGGCGCGCATCGAGATCCGGTAGGCGTCGCCCGCGTACACGCCGCCCAGGAGCGGTTCCACGAGCCGGTCCACGACCTCGCGGCCGAACCGGTCGGCGACGTACGCCCCGACCGCCACGTCGTCGCCGACGGGGGTCGGGGTGAGGCCGGGTTCCTCGGCGATCCGGGCCAGTCCCTCGGGCGACAGCACGCCGCTGAGCGCGGCCGGGTCGCTCGGGACGCCCATGACGTGCCCCTTGGGCATCGGACGCAGGGCGTCGCGGGTCCACAGCGACGCGGTGGCGGTGGCGGGGGGCTGGAGGCGCCCGGCCAGACCGACCGCGCGGGCGAGGGCGACCGCCTCGGGCCTGCGGGCCAGCATCGACTCCGCGCCGAGGTCCACCCGCACCCCGGCCACCTCGCCGGTGGTCAGCTTGCCGCCGAGCCGGTCGGTCGCCTCCAGGAGCGTGACCCGGAGGCCGGTGGCGACCAGGCGGTGGGCGGCGGCCAGGCCGGCGATGCCTCCGCCGATGACGACGACGTGGCCCGTGGCCGGGTCCGCACGCTGATCAGAACGCTGCATGGGTCCACTCTCTCAAACCCGAGCCCGCACCCGAGGGGTGTCCCGAACGTGACCGCTTCGAAACCCACGGCCGGAAACCCGTCGCGGGACCGCCGCGTCTAACCGGCACCATCGACCACCGTCCTGGGGGGACCTGTTATGGCTGTCATGGACAGCGGCGCCGACCGATCTTCCGCCCGCCCGGCGCGTGCGGCGCACCGCGCCCGCTCCCGGGCCGTGCTCGCCGCCGGGGCGCTCGCCGCGCTGCTCGCCGTCGGCGGCTGCGGGGCCGCCTCCGACGGGGGCGGCACGGCGGACCGGAGCCTGGCGTCCTCGGAGGACGCCGAGGCGGGAGGCCGGGCCGACAGGGCCGGGGGACAGTACGCGCCCGGCGCGGACGCGGCGAAGCAGGCGCGGAAGGCTCCGGATCCCGGGGCCTCCGCCGTCACCCATGTCATCCGTACGGCCGAGCTCGCCGTGGAGGTGCGGGACGTGCCGAAGGCCGTGGCCGCCGCGCGGGTCGCGGCACAGGACGGCGGCGGCCTGGTGGCGAGCGAGAGCACCGAGCGCCTCGACGACGCGTACGAGACCTCGCGCCTGGTGCTGCGGGTGCCGCGGGACCGGTACGAGGAGGTGCTGCGGACGCTCGCCGGTTCCGGGAAGCTGCTGTCGCGGACGTCGGACGCGAAGGACGTCACCGACCGGGTGGTCGACACGGAGAGCCGGATCGCCACCCAGCGGACGAGCGTGGCACGGGTGCGGGAGCTGATGGACCGGGCGGACGAGCTCGCCGACGTCGTCACGCTGGAGGGCGAGCTGAGCAGCCGTCAGGCGGCCCTGGAATCGCTGCTGGCCCAGCGGGCGAACCTGAAGGACCGCACCTCGCTGGCGACGATCACGCTGGAGCTGACGGAGCGCGACGCCCCGGAGCCGGCCGGCGACGACGGCCCCGGGTTCGTGGACGCTCTCGACGGCGGCTGGGACGCGTTCGTGACGACGCTGCGGTGGATCGCGGTGGCGGTCGGGGCGGCGGCCCCGTTCCTGGTCACGGCGGTGGCGGCACTGGTCGGGTGGCGCGCGGCGCGGGCCCGCCGGGAGCGCCGGGGGGCCGCCGCCGAGCAGCGGGCGACGGGACCGGCCGCGCCCTGAGCCCCGTAGCGTGGGGTCCCTGACACGGCGAAAGGGACCGGCATGGCAGCGGAGCGACTCGTGGTGATCGGCGGCAACGCGGCGGGCATGTCCGCCGCGTCGCAGGCCCGCAGGCTGAAGGGGCCGGACGCGCTGGAGATCGTCGCCTTCGAGCGCGGCCACTTCACCTCGTACTCCGCCTGCGGCATCCCGTACTGGGTGAGCGGCGACGTGGAGCGGCGCGGCGACCTGATCGCCCGTACGCCCGAGGAGCACCGGGAGCGCGCCATCGATCTGCGGATGCGGACGGAGGTGACCGGGCTGGACCTGGCCGGGCGGCGGGTGGAGGCGCTGGACCGGGAGAGCGGGGAGTCGTACTGGACGGGCTTCGACAAGCTGGTGATCGCCACCGGCGCGCGTCCGGTGCGCCCGGCGCTGCCCGGCATGGACGCGCCCGGGGTGCACGGGGTGCAGACCCTGGACGACGGGCAGGCGCTGCTGGACTCCCTGGACGCCCCGGCCCGCGGATCCGCGCGGCGGGCGGTCGTGGTGGGCGCGGGGTACATCGGCGTCGAGATGGCGGAGGCGATGCTCAAGCGCGGCTTCGAGGTCACGGTCCTCAACCGGGGCGAGCAGCCGATGGCCACGCTGGATCCGGACATGGGGCGCCTGGTCCACGAGGCGATGGACGGGCTGGGCATCACGACGGTGAACGGGGCCGGGGTGACCGGGATCGCGACCGGGCCGGACGGCCGGGTGAGCGCGGTGGAGACGGAGGCGGGGGCGTATCCGGCGGACGTGGTGGTGCTGGGCATCGGCGTGGAGCCGGAGACCACGCTGGCCCGGGAGGCGGGCCTGCCGCTGGGCCCGCACGGCGGCCTGCTGACCGACCTGTCGATGCGGGTGGCGGGGTACGAGGACGTCTGGGCGGGCGGCGACTGCGTGGAGGTCCTGGACCTGGTCGCGGGCCGCACCCGGCACATCGCGCTGGGCACCCACGCCAACAAGCACGGCCAGGTGATCGGCTCGAACGTCGGGGGCGGCTACGGCACGTTCCCGGGCGTGGTCGGTACGGCGGTGAGCAAGGTCTGCGACCTGGAGATCGCCCGGACCGGGCTGCGGGAGAAGGACGCCCGCGCGGTCGGGCTGCGGTACGTCACGGCGGTGATCGAGTCGACGGGGCGGGCGGGCTACTACCCGGGGGCGAAGCCGATGACGGTGAAGATGCTCGCGGAGTACCGCACGGGCCGGCTGCTGGGCGTGCAGATCGTGGGCCGCGAGGGCGCGGCCAAGCGCGTCGACGTGGCGGCGGTGGCGCTGACGGCCGGGATGACCGTGGAGCAGATGACGGCGCTGGACCTGGGCTACGCCCCGCCGTTCTCGCCGGTCTGGGACCCGGTGCTGGTGGCGGCCCGCAAGGCGGTGGCGGCGGTGCGCGCGGAGGGCGCCTGAGGCCGGAGGGCCGCAGGGGGGCGCCCCCCTGCGGCGCGGGCTCAGCGGGCGGTCTGGGTGTGCACGTACTCCACGAGCCGGGTGAGCGCGTCGGGGTCCATGGACGGCATGACGCCGTGGCCCAGGTTGAAGATGTGGCCCTCCAGTCCGGCGGCGGCGTCCAGCACCTCGCGGGTCTTCTCCTCGACCGCCGGGGTCGGCGCGAACAGCACCGCGGGGTCGAGGTTGCCCTGGAGCGCCTTGCCGGGGCCGACGCGGCGGGCGGCCTCGTCCAGCGGGACCCGCCAGTCGACGCCGACGACGTCCGCGCCGGCCTCGCCCATCAGGCCGAGCAGTTCGCCGGTGCCGACGCCGAAGTGGATGCGCGGGACGCCGTGTGCGGCGACGGCGTCGAAGACCTTGGCGGAGGCGGGGAGCACGGAGCGGCGGTAGTCCGCGGGGGCCAGCGCGCCGACCCAGGAGTCGAAGAGCTGGACGGCGGAGGCGCCGGCCTCGATCTGGACGGTGAGGAAGGCCGCGGTGATCTCGGCGAGCCGGTCGACCAGGTCGGCCCAGAGCCGCGGGTCGCCGTACATCATGGCCTTGGTGCGCTCGTGGTTGCGCGACGGGCCGCCCTCGACGAGGTAGCTGGCGAGCGTGAAGGGCGCTCCGGCGAAGCCGATGAGCGGGGTCTCGCCCAGCTCGGCGGTGAGCATGCCGATGGCCTCGGTGACGTACGGGACGTCGTCGGGCGTGAGGTCGCGCAGCCGGGCGAGGTCGGCGCGGGTGCGGATCGGCTCCGCGATGACAGGGCCGACGCCGGGCCTGATGTCCAGGTCGATGCCGATGGCCTTGAGCGGGACGACGATGTCGCTGAAGTAGATCGCGGCGTCGACCTTGTGGCGGCGCACGGGCTGGAGCGTGATCTCGGTGACCAGCTCCGGCATCATGCACGAGTCGAGCATCGCGATGCCCTCGCGGACCTTGAGGTACTCGGGCAGCGAGCGCCCCGCCTGCCGCATGAACCAGACCGGCGTGTGCGGCACGGGCTCGCGGCGGCAGGCCCGGAGGAACGCCGAGTCGTGGGTGGCGGCGCGGCCGGCCGAGGTCGTCGTCTGCTGGCCCGAAGGGCTGTCGTTGGCACTCACGCACAGAATCTTCGCACGCACGGTGAAGGAGCCCGGCCCCGCACGGGTGTCCCTGCCTGCGCGAGGCGCGGCTTCCGCCTACTCTTCCCGGCATGGCTCCGGCTCAGGGACAGTTCTCCGATCGATCCGATGGCGCTGACGGCAAGGACGGCGCGGAGGGTTCAGTCCCGCGCGCGTTCCGGTCGGCGGTCGACGCGTTGCGCTCCGCACGGCTCCGGCCGGAGCTGGAGGTGGAGTCGACCAAGCCGCCCCAGCGCCTCGCGCCGCACGCGTACGCCCTGGAGGCGGCGGTGGTCGACGGCGAGGACGATCTCGCGGACGGGCGGCTGGTGCTGCTGCACGACCCGTCGGGGCACGACGCCTGGAAGGGGTCCTTCCGGCTGGTGACGCTGGTGAGGGCGGAGCTGGAGCCGGAGATGGCGGCGGACCCGCTGCTCCCGGAGGTGTGCTGGTCCTGGCTGACGGGTGCGCTGGACGCGCGGGGCCTGTCGTACGGGGAGGCCGGCGGGACCGTGACGCGCGCCGGATCGCACTACTTCGGCGCGCTGTCCGCGCGCCGTCCGGCGACGCAGATCGAGATCCGGGCCTCGTGGACGCCGCGCGAAGGGCGCACGGGGGTGCCCGACACGGCGTCACATCTGATGGCCTGGGGCGATCTGCTCTGCCAGATCGCCGGGCTGCCGCCGTCGGATCCGGCGGACGCGGCGGTGGTGACGTTGCCGCAGCGGCGCGGGCCACAGGTTTCGTAACGCTCCGTCACCCGTATCGCACAGGTACCGGCTCTCTTTTCGTACAATCGATCGCGCGTCCTATTTGCCCGAATTGTTACTCACCAAATCGTGATCTTCCCCTAAAGGAGGACGGGTCTGCTGCCGAAGAGGTCAATGACCCTTCAAGCACGGTTCGCCCCGGCTTCATCCCCGAGCCGGCCCCGTCCCGCCACTCCCCCCAGGAGGCCTGGTGTCCGTTCTCCTAGAGCAGCCCGCAAGCCTGGTCGCCTACCGCCCGAACAAGCCGACGGCCATGGTCGTCGTGGCCGACCCGCGCGTCCGTTCCACCGTCACCCGCCATCTGTGGGCCCTCGGAGTACGTGACGTCATCGAGGCGTCGTCCATCGCGGAGGCCCGCCCCCGCGTCGGCAACCCGCGCGACATCTGCGTTGCCGACGTCCACCTGCCCGACGGTTCCGGGCTGACCCTGCTGTCCGAGACCCGCGCCGCAGGCTGGCCCAACGGTCTCGCCCTCTCCGCCGCCGACGACATCGGCGCCGTTCGCAACGCCCTCGCGGGCGGAGTGAAGGGGTACGTCGTCACCGGCACCCGAACCAACATCGGCCACCCCACCCGCCCCGGCGTCGCCCCGATCGGCGCGAACGCCGCCCGTATGCACCGCAGGCCCCCCGGGTCCCCGAGCCACCCGGGCGGCTACCGCGAACTCTCCGGCCGCGAGGTGGAGGTGCTCCGCCTGGTCGCCGAAGGCCAGTCCAACAAGGCCATCGGCGTCTCGATGGGCCTCTCCGCCCTGACCGTCAAGTCGCACCTCGCCCGCATCGCCCGCAAGCTGGGCACCGGAGACCGCGCCGGAATGGTCGCCGTCGCCCTGCGGACGGGCATCATCCACTGACCGCACCCGGCCAGGACGTGCACCGATGCGCCTCCGGCTGGAATACGCGCATGGCCGCCCGTCGACGGAACGTTCCGTCGACGGGCGCCGCGCATACACAGATACCCTTGACACGTGACCGACGCCCAAGAGACCGCAGCAGACACTTCACTGCGAACCACCGGGGGCGCCCCCCCGGACGACGTCGCCCCGGCGCCGATCCCCTTGCTCGAACCGCGCGAGGGCATTCCCCCGGTGGTGGCGTCCGACGACGCCCTCGCCGAGGTGATCGCCGCCTTCGCCGCGGGCAGCGGCCCGGTGGCCGTCGACGCCGAGCGCGCCTCCGGCTACCGCTACGGGCAGCGCGCCTATCTCGTACAACTGCGCCGCGAGGGCGCGGGCAGCGCGCTGATCGACCCGGTCGGCTGCCCCGACCTCTCCGGTCTCGGCGCGGCCCTCTCCTCCGCCGAGTGGATCCTGCACGCCGCGACCCAGGACCTGCCCTGCCTGCGGGACATAGGCATGACCCCCACCTCGCTCTTCGACACGGAGCTGGCCGGCCGCCTCGCCGGCTTCCCGCGGGTCGGCCTCGGCGCCATGGTCGAGAGCGTCCTCGGCTACGCCCTGGAGAAGGGCCACTCCGCGGTGGACTGGTCCACCCGCCCGCTGCCCGAACCCTGGCTGCGCTACGCCGCGCTCGACGTCGAGCTCCTGATCGACCTGCGCGACGCGCTGGAGGAGGAGCTGGAGCGGCAGGGCAAACTGGGCTGGGCCCGCGAGGAGTTCGACGCGATCGCCGCCGCCCCGCCCGCCCCGCCCCGCAAGGACCCCTGGCGCCGCACCTCCGGCATGCACAAGGTCCGCCGCCGCCGTCAGATGGCGGTCGTGCGCGAGCTGTGGAACGCCCGCGACCAGGTCGCCCAGCGCCGCGACGTCTCCCCCGGCAAGGTGCTCGGCGACGCGGCCATCGTCGAGGCGGCGCTCGCGCTGCCGGTGAACGTCCAGGCGCTGACCGCGCTGCCGGGATTCGGCCATCGTATGGGCCGCCGTCAGCTGGAGCAGTGGCAGGCCGCCGTGGACCGGGCCCGCGCGCTTCCCGAGACGGAGCTGCCGCAGCCCGGCCAGCAGCCCGCCGGACCTCCCCCGCCGCGCTCGTGGGCCGACAAGGACCCGGCCGCCGCCGCGCGGCTCTCGGCGGCCCGTGCCGCCGTGTCGGAGCTGGCCGAACGGCTCCACATGCCCCAGGAGAACCTGATCACCCCGGACACCGTGCGCCGGGTGTGCTGGGAGCCGCCGAAGAACCCGACGCCCGGCGCGGTCGAGGACACCCTCGCCGAGTACGGCGCCCGTCACTGGCAGATCGAACTGGTCGCCCCGCTGCTGGTCAGGGCGCTCGACCAGCCCGCCTGAGCGGAGCCGCCCCAACGCCCCCGGCCGTCGGCCCGGGGGTGTTCGCGTTTCCGGGGCGGCGGGGGCCCGGCGGGTCCGTCCTCCGGCGCGCCGCCGTCACCCCAACGGAGGCGTTGATTCACGTACCGTAGTCGCGGGCGGTCCGGACGGCCGTCGAAGCCCGCAGGGCAGGAGCGAAATCGCGCCAGGTTCCCGAGGTCCGTGCGGCCCTCCGGCGGGCGCTCCGGAGCCCTCTGGCGCACCGGGGAGCGGTGTGACCTTCGACGCTCCGGCCACAGGGGGTGGGCAGTCTGGTTACCCGCAAGTAGCATGAGGGCAGGCGGCACGCCTCCGGGCGTGCGCCGCAGCAGTGCCATCCCGCACCCTGGAGGAGAGCCACCGTGCCTCGTACCATCCGGGACGTCGTCTTCGTCGACGGCGTCCGCACCCCGTTCGGCAAAGCGGGCCCGAAGGGCATCTACCACGAGACCCGCGCCGACGATCTCGTCGTGAAGGCCATCCGGGAGCTGCTGCGCCGCAACCCGGACCTGGACCCCAAGAAGATCGACGAGGTCGCCATCGCCGCGACCACGCAGATCGGCGACCAGGGCCTCACCCTCGGCCGTACGGCCGGAATCCTGGCCGGCCTGCCCCAGTCCGTCCCGGGCTACTCGATCGACCGCATGTGCGCGGGCGCGCTGACCGCCGTCACCTCGACGGCCGGCTCCATCGCCTTCGGCGCGTACGACGTCGTGGTGGCCGGAGGAGTCGAGCACATGGGCCGCCACCCGATGGGCGAGGGCGTCGACCCGAACCCGCGGTTCGTGTCGGAGAAGCTGGTCGACGAGTCCGCCCTGTTCATGGGCATGACCGCGGAGAACCTGCACGACCGCTACCCCACGATCACCAAGCAGCGCGCCGACGAGTACGCGGTGCGTTCGCAGGAGAAGGCCGCGAAGGCGTACGCCGACGGCAAGATCCAGCAGGACCTGGTGCCGATCTCGGTGCGCCGCACCAACGCCGAGGCGGGCGAGACGGGTTGGGGCCTGGTCACCGCCGACGAGCCGATGCGTCCGGGTACCACGCTGGAGTCCCTGGCGAGCCTGAAGACGCCCTTCCGCGCCCACGGCCGGGTCACGGCGGGCAACGCCGCCGGGCTCAACGACGGCGCCACCGCGTCCCTGCTCGCCGCCGAGGACGTCGCCCGCGAGCTGGGCCTCCCGGTCAAGATGCGCCTCGTCTCCTACGCCTTCGCCGGCGTCGAGCCGGAGGTCATGGGCTACGGCCCGATCCCGGCGACCGAGAAGGCGCTGGCCCAGGCCGGTCTGTCCATCGAGGACATCGGCCTCTTCGAGATCAACGAGGCGTTCGCCGTGCAGGTGCTCGCCTTCCTGGAGCACTACGGCATCGCCGACGACGACGCCCGCGTCAACCAGTACGGCGGCGCCATCGCCTACGGCCACCCGCTGGCCTCCTCCGGCGTCCGGCTGATGACCCAGCTGGCCCGGCAGTTCGAGGAGCAGCCGGAGGTCCGCTACGGCCTCACCACCATGTGCGTCGGCTTCGGCATGGGCGCCACGGTCGTCTGGGAGAACCCGCACTTCGACACCGACGGAGGCAGCAAGTGAGCTCCACCACTGAGCTTCTGAAGGGTGCGGCCGAGCTGTTCCCGGGCGAGGTCGTCACGCAGGCGCACGTGCGCCACCTGGACCTCCCGGCGGGGGCCGGGCGGTTCGCCCTGATCACGCTGGACAACGGCCTGGACCACACCAAGCCGACCACCTTCGGACCGCAGTCCCTGGCGAACCTGAACGCCGCGATCGACCAGGTCGAGAAGGAGGCGTCCGAGGGCTCGATCACCGGTGTCGGCCTCACCGGCAAGCCGTTCATCTTCGCGGTCGGCGCCGACCTCAAGGGCGTCGAGCTGCTGAGCCGCCACGAGGACGCGCTGGCCATCGGCAAGGGCGGCCACGACGTCTTCCGCCGCCTGGCCGGCCTCGCGGTCCCCACGTTCGCGTACTACAACGGCGCGGCGATGGGCGGCGGCGTCGAGGTCGGTCTGCACTGCACCTACCGCACCGTCTCCAAGGCGCTCCCGGCGTTCTCGCTGCCCGAGGTCTTCCTCGGACTGGTGCCCGGCTGGGGCGGCTGCGCCCTCCTGCCGAACCTGATCGGCGCGGACCGCGCGGTCTCGGTGATCATCGAGAACTCGCTGAACCAGAACCGCCAGCTCAAGGGCGCGCAGGTCTTCGAACTCGGCATCGCCGACGCGCTGTTCGAGGGTGCGGACTTCCTGGAGCAGTCGCTCGTGTGGACCGCGCAGGTGCTCAACGGCTCGGTCGCCGTCGAGCGCGCCGAGGTCGACCGCGGTGACGCCTGGGACCAGGCCGTCGCGCGCGGCCGGGCCATCGCCGACTCCAAGGTGCACGGCGCGGCCCCGGCCGCCTACCGCGCGCTGGACATCATCGCCGCGGCCAAGGACGGCGACCTGGGCGCCGGTTTCGACGCCGAGGACCGGGCCCTCGCGGACCTGATCATGGGCGGCGAGCTGCGCAGCGGCATCTACGCCTTCAACCTGGTCCAGAAGCGCGCCAAGCGCCCAGCCGGCGCACCGGACAAGAACCTGGCCCGGCCGGTCACCAAGGTCGGCGTCGTGGGCGCGGGCCTGATGGCCAGCCAGCTGGCGCTGCTGTTCCTGCGCCGCCTGGAGGTCCCGGTCGTCCTCACGGACATCGACCAGGAGCGCGTCGACAAGGGTGTGGGCTACGTCCACGCCGAGATCGAGAAGCTGCTCGCCAAGGGCCGCGTCAACCAGGACAAGGCCAACCGCCTGAAGGCCCTGGTCTCCGGTGTGCTCGACAAGGCCGAGGGCTTCGCGGACGCGGACTTCATCATCGAGGCGGTCTTCGAGGAGATCGGCGTCAAGCAGCAGGTGTTCGCGGAGGTCGAGGCGGTCGCCCCGGCGCACGCGATCCTCGCCACCAACACCTCCTCGCTGTCGGTGACCGAGATGGCGTCGAAGCTGAAGAACCCCGAGCGGGTCGTCGGCTTCCACTTCTTCAACCCGGTCGCGATCCTGCCGCTGCTGGAGATCGTGCGCGGCGAGCAGACCGACGACGCCTCGCTGGCCACCGCGTTCGGCGTGGCCCGCAAGCTGAAGAAGACCGCCGTGCTGGTCAAGGACGCCCCGGCGTTCGTCGTCAACCGCATCCTCACCCGCTTCATGGGCGAGATCCAGAACGTCATCGACGAGGGCACCCCGGTCGAGGTCGCGGAGCGGGCCGTCGAGCCGCTCGGCCTGCCGATGTCCCCGCTGGTGCTCCTGGAGCTGGTCGGCCCGGCCATCGGCCTGCACGTCTCCGAGACCCTGAACCGCGCCTTCCCGGAGCGCTTCACCGTCTCGCGGAACCTCGCGGCGGTCGTCAAGGCCGGCAAGCGCGGCTTCTACGTCCATGACTCCGGCGCGCCGGTCCTCGACCCGGAGGTAGCGGCCCTCCTCCAGCAGGGCGACACCGTCCTGACGGAGGAGCAGACCCGCGACCGCGTGCTCGACGCGGTGGCGCAGGAGATCGGCCTGATGCTGGACGAGGGCGTCGTCGCCGAGGCCCAGGACATCGACCTGTGCCTGATCACCGGCGCGGGCTGGCCCTTCCACCTGGGCGGCATCACGCCGTACCTGGACCGCGAGGGCGTCTCGCAGCGGGTGAGCGGCAAGCCGTTCCTGGCGCAGGGCGTGGCGAGCGTTCCCGCCTGATCCACGGGTCCCGCCCGGTCCACGGGCGGGAGCAGGTGCCGGAGCG
>NZ_ML123034.1:5532769-5568026 GCF_003846185.1 Streptomyces sp. ADI96-02 | reverse complement strand
CCGCCGTGACCGGTCCCGGAGCGGCGCGCGGGCGGGGACCGGGCCTCAGAGCCCGCGCCACTCCGAGAGCGTCAGTCCGGGTCCGTCCGTCTGCCGGGCCATGCGCGGGACTCCGTCCTCGCCGACGACCGCGACCACCAGACGCCCGAAGAAGTCCAGGGCCAGGGCCGGCGGTGCGAGGCACGGCACGCCCGTGTCGGACCACCAGACGCCGTTCCCCTCGTCCTCGGTGACTCCCGCGCCGACGACGGCGGTGCCGTGGACGCCGCGATGGGCCAGCACCGTGCAGTCGTGACCGTCCAGGAGCGTACGGAGCACGGAGTGCGGGCCCTCGCCCGGCACCCCTCCCAGCGCCGTCGGCCGGGCGCCGGGCCGGTAGGCCACCACGCCGCTGCCGCCGGGATCGGTCCAGTAGTACGTGGGCCGGCCGGGTCCCGTCTCCAGGACCGACACCGTTCCCGGCACCGCCGCCAGCCGGGCCGGAGCGCCTTCGCCGAGCGCGTCGCCCTCCGACTGCCGGGACCAGTGGAGAACGCCCTCTGCCGTCGCGGCGAACAGCTCGATGCGGCCCGACGTCAGGCAGATCGCGGCCGGTGTGGAGGCGAGGCCGCCTCCGTGCCGGTTCTCCCAGCCCCGCCACTTGCCGTCGCTCCGCTCGCGCCGGAGCACCAGCCCGCCGTCCGCGTCGCGGACGAGGATGTGGACCATTCCGGAGGGCGCGACCACGACGACGGGCTCACCGAGCCGGCCGGCCGAGGCAGCGTCCTTGTGCGGGTTCCCCAGGGAGCGCCAGCCCGAGACGGGACGGCCCGTCTGGTACTGGACGGCGTGCACGACGTCGACCGCGGTGCGCCCGTCCGCCCGCCGCCGTTCGCGGCGTCCGCCGAAGTGGACGTAGGCGTCGGCGTCCTGCGCCACGGACAGATGCGTGAGTCCGGGCACCGGAAGGAGGGCGGGTGGCCCCCAGTCCGGCGAACCCGGCCGCTCTTCGATCCAGCGCCGGAGTCCGCCCTCGGCCGGAACGTAGACGGTGAGGCGTCCTTCCCGGCCCTTGGTGAGCCAGACGCCCCGCAGCGTGCCGCCTCGCGGCGTGCCACCCTGGACAGGCGTCGCGGCGGCGGGGCGGGCAGCCCGTCCGAGCATGGTCCCGCTCCCCTTTCCGGACGTTCGGCGCGGCGCGCGCGTACAGGCGAATCCGGATCATCCTAGGCGGTACGCGATCCAGGGACGTACCGGCCCGTGAATCCGGAGCGGTCCGGTCCGCCGCCGTCACCCCACACAACTCCCCCGCGTGCTCGGCGCATTGCCTATAGTTCTGCGCACCACGAACGCCGGACCGGCTCCTCCCCCCACCCGAGTCCACCCGCCACAGCCCTCCGGGGCCGCGAGAGCAAGGGACCCGAACCAGGATGAGCCATGACGCCATACCCCCGGACCCCCGACCGGCTCCGTCGTCCGGGCGGGGCCGGAAGAAGCGGGGCGGACGCCGCCGGGGACTGAAGATCACGCTCGGTGTCCTGGTCATCCTGCTGCTCGCCGGCGGCGGAGCCGTCTACGGGCTCTACAGCCGGCTCGACGGCAACATCAAGGGCGTCGACATCGACCACGCGCTCGGTGACGACCGGCCCGAGAAGTCGCCCACCAGCGGGCAGAACCTGCTGGTGCTCGGTTCCGACTCACGGGCCGGCGCGGAGAACAGGGAGCTGGGCGGCGGCGGGGCCGTCGGCGGCTCCCGGTCCGACACCGCGATGGTCGTCCACATCCCCGAGGGCCGGTCGAGGGCCGTCGCCGTCTCCATCCCGCGCGACACCTTGGTGACGCGGCCCGAGTGCGCCGAGTCGGACGGGTCGACGCTGCCGGCCGAGGAGCGGGTGATGTTCAACTCCGTCTACTCCGAGGCCGGTCCGGCCTGCGTGGTCAAGACGGTGGAGAAGATGTCCGGAGTGCGCGTCGACCACTACCTGGAGATCGACTTCGCCGGGTTCAAGGACCTGGTCGACGCGATCGGCGGCGTCACCGTCGACGTACCGCGGGACATCGACGACAAGGCGTCCGGACTGCGCCTGACCGCCGGTCAGCACCGCCTGGACGGCGCCCGGTCCCTGGCCTACGTCCGCACCCGGCACGGCATCGGCGACGGCAGCGACCTGGGCCGGATCGGCCTCCAGCAGCAGTTCCTGCTCGCCCTGCTGAGCGAGGTCAGGAAGCAGGACCTGCTGGGCAGCCCGGCCGGCCTGTACCGGATCGCCGACTCCGCCACCAAGTCCCTGACCACCGACTCCGGACTCGCCTCGCTCTCCTCGCTGGCGGAGTTCGCCCGCTCGATGGACGGCGTCGACCCCGCCTCGATGGAGACGATCATGCTCCCGGTGGCGTACGACAGGGCCGACCCGAACCGGGTGGTCGCGGCCGAGCCGCGGGCCGGCCGGCTCTGGAAGGCGCTGCGCGACGACACCGCGATCCCCGAGTCCGCCAAGAAGTCCCCCGCCGCCGGAGGCTGACTGCCCGTCGGGCCGCCGCACCATGTCAGGCTGCCGGGATGCGAAGCGAAACGGTACTGGTGATCGTGGACGCCGCCAACGTGGTCGGCTCGGTCCCGGACGGCTGGTGGCGGGACCGGCGCGGGGCGGCGGAGAGGCTGCGCGACGCGCTGGTGCCGTACGCCGCGGCCGGGCTGCCGGACCTGCCCGGCCCGGTCGAGATCGTCCTGGTGGTCGAGGGCGCGGCGAGGGGCGTGGACTCCGTGGAGGGCGTACGGGTCGTGTCGGCGGCGGGCAGCGGTGACGACCTGATCGCCGAATTGGCCGCCGCCGCGCCCCGGGAGCGCGATCTCGTGGTGGTCACCGCCGACCGCGGCCTGCGACGACGGGTCGAGGCGCGGGGGGCCCGGTGCGTGGGACCGCGTACGGTACGGCCGGTGCCCGAGCGGGGGCCGGGGCCGGGCGACGGGTGACGGTGGACGCGTGACGGGGCGACGGGTGACGCCCTGGGGGCGTGCCGCCCGCCGCCCTTCCTCCGCCGTCCGGGCGGTGGCCACGACCTCGACGCCGACGGAGGCGGAGAAGACGACGGACGCGTCGGCCGGGCAGCCCGGCGGACGGGACATCATGCGAACGGGCCGGTGGGACCGCCCGTACAGAGGTGGTCCCACCGGCCCGTCGGCCCTACGGTCAGTCGCGGGCCGGCTCCGCCGCGCGGCTCTCGAAGCGGCCGTCGAGCTTGGCGACCAGTCCGGTGACCTGGCGGGCGATGTCCGGCGCGGTCAGCCCGATCTCCGCCATCACCTCGCCGCGCGAGGCGTGGTCGAGGAAGACCGGCGGGATGCCGAAGTCGCGCAGCGGCACGTCGACGCCGGCGTCGCGCAGCGCCTGGGCGACGGCCGAGCCGACGCCTCCGGCGCGGCTGTTGTCCTCGACGGTGACGACGACACGGTGGCACTCGGCGAGCGGGGCGAGGGCCTCGTCGACCGGCTTGACCCAGCGCGGGTCGACGACGGTGCTGGAGATGCCCTGGGCGTCCAGCAGGTCGGCGATCTCCAGACACATCGGGGCGAGCGCGCCGACCGAGACCACCAGGACGTCGGGGCGGACCGCCTTCGGCTCGCGCAGGATGTCCATCCCGCCGGCCTTGCCGACCGCCTTGACGGCCGGGCCGACCGCGCCCTTGGAGAAGCGGACCACGGTGGGGGCGTCGTCGACGGCCACGGCCTCGCGCAACTGGGCGCGGACCTGGTCCGCGTCGCGCGGGGCGGCGATCCGGAGCGTGGGCACGCACTGGAGGATCGACATGTCCCACATGCCGTTGTGCGACGCGCCGTCCGTGCCCGTCACGCCGGCCCGGTCCAGGACGAAGGTGACGCCGCACTTGTGCAGGGCGACGTCCATCAGGACCTGGTCGAAGGCGCGGTTGAGGAAGGTGGCGTACACGGCGAAGACCGGGTGCAGCCCGCCGGTGGCGAGGCCGGCGGCGGAGACCGCGCCGTGCTGCTCGGCGATGCCGACGTCGTAGATGCGGTCCGGGAACGCCTCCTCGAACTTGCCGAGGCCCACCGGCTGGAGCATGGCCGCCGTGATCGCGACGATGTCCTCGCGCTCCTGGCCGAGCTTGACCATCTCCTCGCCGAAGACGGAGGTCCAGTCGAGGCCGGAGGTGGAGATCGGCAGACCGGTGTCCGGGTGGATCTTGCCGACGGCGTGGAAGCGGTCGGCCTCGTCCTGGAGGGCCGGGGTGTAGCCGCGGCCCTTCTCGGTCAGGCAGTGCACGATGACCGGGCCGCCGAACCGCTTGGCGCGCTGGAGCGCGGACTCCAGTGCCTCGATGTCGTGGCCGTCGATCGGGCCGACGTACTTCAGGCCCAGGTCCTCGAACATGCCCTGCGGGGCGATGAAGTCCTTGAGGCCCTTCTTCGCGCCGTGCAGCGTCTCGTACAGCGGGCGGCCGAGGACGGGCGTGCGCTCCAGGAGGTCCTTGCCGCGGGCCAGGAAGCGCTCGTACCCGTCGGTGGTGCGCAGGGTGGCGAGGTGGTTGGCCAGGCCGCCGATGGTCGGCGCGTAGGAGCGCTCGTTGTCGTTGACGACGATGACGAGCGGGCGGTCCTTGGCGGCGGCGATGTTGTTCAGCGCCTCCCAGGCCATACCGCCGGTGAGCGCGCCGTCGCCGATGACGGCGACGACGTGGTCGTCCTTGGCCAGGACCTCGTTGGCCTTGGCCAGGCCGTCGGCCCAGCCGAGCACTGTGGAGGCGTGCGAGTTCTCGATGACGTCGTGCTCGGACTCGGCGCGGGAGGGGTAGCCGGACAGGCCGCCCTTGCTCTTGAGCCGCGAGAAGTCCTGACGGCCGGTGAGCAGCTTGTGCACGTAGCTCTGGTGGCCGGTGTCGAAGAGCACCTTGTCCCGCGGCGAGTCGAAGACGCGGTGCAGGGCGATGGTGAGCTCGACCACACCCAGGTTGGGACCGAGGTGTCCGCCGGTCTTGGACACCGCGTCCACGAGGAACGTGCGGATCTCCTCCGCGAGCTGGTCCAGCTCGCCGAGGCCGAGCCGGTCCAGGTCGCGCGGTCCCTTGATGCGGGTCAGCAGATCCACCCGTGCCTCCTTGCGTTTCGAGCTGATCGAGCGTGCCGATCCGGTGAGTCTAATGTTCCGCCCGCCGCCGCGTTGGTCGGGCGGCCGGTTGGCGGTCGCTCGAACCGGTGAGCGAGAGTGACGTCGCCCACAGGAGCCGACCCGCCGGGGCCCGGACACACGCGGGCGCCCGGCCCCCGAGGGGTGCCGGGCGTCCGCGCGGTGGTGCGGTCAGGCACGACCCGCGGTCTTCTGGGTCTTCCGGGTGACGGAGTCGATCACGACGGTGGCCAGGAGCACCCCGCCGGTGATCATGTACTGGATCGGGGTGGCGATGCCCTCCAGCGACAGGCCGTACTGGATGGAGACGATCACCATCACGCCGAGCAGCGCGTTCCAGGTGCGGCCCCGGCCGCCGAAGAGGCTCGTGCCGCCGATGACGGCCGCCGCGATGACGTTCATCAGGAGGTCGCCGGTGCCGGAGCCCTGGTTGGCCGCGGCGATCTTGGAGGCCCAGAAGAGGCCGCCGATCGCCGCGAACGTGCCCGCGATGGAGAAGACGGAGATCCGGATCGCGGTGACGTTGATGCCGGCCCGGCGGGACGCCTCCACGCTGCCGCCGAGCGCGAAGATCTTCCGGCCGTACGCCGTGCGGCGCAGCACGAAGTCCGTGCCGACCAGGACGATCAGGAAGAGGACCAGCGCGAGCGGCAGGCCGCGGTACTGGTTGAACATGTACGCGGCGGCGAAGGCGAACACCGCGAGGACGGCGGTGCGCACGGCGATGTCGGACATCGGCCGGGCCGGGATGCCCGCGGCCTCGCGGCGGCGGGTGTCGAGGAAGGCCGAGGCGAAGTAGCCGAGGACCGCGACGACGGCCAGGCCGTAGGCGGCGGCGACGTCGCTGAAGTAGTACGTGGTCAGGCTGCCGACGACGCCGTCGCCGTCCAGGTTGATGGTGCCGGTGTCGCCGAGGAGCTGGAGCATGAAGCCCAGCCAGAACAGCAGGCCGGCCAGGGTCACGGCGAAGGCGGGTGCGCCGATGCGGGCGAAGAAGAAGCCGTGGAGGGCCCCGATCACCGCGCCGCTGACGATGGCGACGACGATGGCCAGCCACTCGTTCATGCCCTGGGTGACGCTGAGCACCGCGACCAGCGCGCCGGAGACGCCGCTGACGGAGCCGACGGAGAGGTCGATCTCGCCGAGCAGCAGGACGAAGATGATGCCGACGGCCATCATGCCGGTGGCGACCATCGTGGTGGCGATGTCGCTGATGTTCTTCGCGGAGAGGAACTCGGAGTTCATGCTCTGGAAGACGACGCAGATGATCGCGAGGCCGACGACCACGGGGATCGAGCCGAGGTCGCCCGCGCTGATCCTGCGCCTGAACTCGGTGAAGTAGCCCGCGAGGCCCTGCTCGCGGATGAGCAGGCGGGGGTCGACGACCGTGGCCGCGCCCTCGGCCGCGTCGGGGTTGACGACCTGTCCGTCCACCGGGGTGGCGGTCTTGTCGGTGGTCACTGGGAAACCTCCGCGTTGCGCGCCGCACGACGGGTCACGGCGTTGTCCGTGGCGCCCGTGATGGCGGAGATGAT
Source organism: Streptomyces sp. ADI96-02 (assembly GCF_003846185.1). Lineage (GTDB taxonomy): Bacteria > Actinomycetota > Actinomycetes > Streptomycetales > Streptomycetaceae > Streptomyces. The sequence goes on along the minus strand of NZ_ML123034.1, from coordinate 5,561,368 downwards.
CTCTTCCTGGGAGGTGGTCTTCACGTCGAAGACACCGTTGTTCCGGCCCAGCCGGAGGACGGCGACCTTGTCGGCCACGGCCTTCACGTCGGCCATGTTGTGGCTGATGAGGATGACGGCGTGGCCGCGCTCGCGCAGCCGCTCGACGAGGTCGAGGACCTGGGCGGTCTGCTCGACGCCGAGGGCGGCGGTCGGCTCGTCGAGGATGACGAGCTTGGGCTCGCCGAGCATCGATCGGGCGATGGCCACCGTCTGGCGCTGGCCGCCGGAGAGCGAGGCGATCGGGATGCGGACGCTCGGGATGCGGATGGAGAGCGTGGACAGCAGCTCGCGGGAGCGGCGCTCCATCTCCACCTCGTCCAGGATGCCGAACCTGCGCAGCTCCCGGCCCAGGTAGAGGTTGCCGACGACATCGATGTTGTCGCACAGCGCGAGGTCCTGATAGACGGTCGCGACGCCGAGGTTCTGGGCGTCGTGCGGTTTGTTGATCTGCACGGGGGCGCCGTCCCACTCGATGACTCCGTCATCGATGGGGTGGACTCCGGCGATCGTCTTGACCAGCGTTGACTTGCCGGCGCCGTTGTCGCCGACCAGGGCGACCACCTCACCGGCGTGGACCTCAAGCTCTACATCGGTGAGTACCTGGACGGCACCGAAGCGCTTGGAGACCCCTCGCAACGCCAGCACGGGCGTAGCGGACACGTGAACCATCTCCTTCGCCGCCTGACCGGCGGGGATACCGCGCCCGGGGGAAGGCGCGGCGGACGGGCGAGAGAACAGAAACAAGGGGAAGCGTTCCGTCCGGCGCCCCGCCCGGTAGCGGGACGTTCGGTGGGCGGGACGCCGGACAGGCTTCGTGGCGCGCGCGGGGCCGCGGTGGGCCGCTCCGCGGCGCGGGCGGGGCCGCCGTGCGGCCCGTCGCGGGGGCGCGGCGGGCAGGACGGCGGGGCGGGACCGGCTCGCCGGGGCGGCGCCGGTCCCCGGCGCCTACTTCAGGCCGATCGCGTCGCAGGCGGCCTTGTACTTGGCCGTGCAGATCTCGTCGATCGTGTAGATGCCGTCCTTGACGACGGTGTCGTTGATGTTGTCCTTGGTCAGCGAGACGACCGGGACGAGCACCGTCGGGATGCCCTTCTGGCTGGCGTTGTCGACCTTGGAGGTGGCGATCGAGTCGAGCTTCTCGCCCTTGGCGAGGGCCACGGCCATCTCGGCGGCGACGATGCCCTCCTGCGGGTAGGGCTTGTAGACGCTCATGAACTGCTCGCCGGAGACGATGCGCTGCACACCGGCCAGCTCGGCGTCCTGTCCGGTGACCGGCGGGAGCTTGGAGAGGCCGGCGCCCTTGAGGGCGGTGATGATGCCGCCGGCCATGCCGTCGTTGGCGGAGTAGACGCCGTCGATCTTGTCCTTGCCGAGCGCGGTGATCGCCGCTTCCATGTTGGCGTTGGCGTTCTCCGGCTTCCATTCCTTGGTGTCGTAGGACTTGCCGTACTTCACCTTGCCGTCCAGGACGGACTTGGCGCCCTTCTTGAAGAGCGCGGCGTTCGGGTCGGTGATCGCGCCGTTCATCATCACGATCGTGCCGCCGTCGGCCTTGTCTCCCAGGGCCTCCAGCAGGGCCTTGCCCTGGACGCGGCCGACCTCTTCGTTGTCGAAGGAGGTGTACGCGTCGATGGGGCCCTCGGCGAGGCGGTCGAAGGCGATGACGGGGATGCCCTCGTCCTTGGCCTTCTTGACACCGTTCTCGATCGCCTTGGAGTCCACCGCGTCGACGATGAGCGCGTCGACCTTGTTGGTGATCATGGTGTCGATCTGCTGCGACTGCAGCGTGGCGTCCTGCTTGGCGTTGGCGTAGATGACCTCCGCCTTGCCGTTGGTGAGCTCGCTGACCTTCTTCTCGATGATCGGCTTGTCGAACTTCTCGTAACGGGCCGTCTGGTTCTCGGGGAGGAGCAGACCTATCTTCAGGTCGTCGCCCTTCTTCTCCGAGCCCTGTGCGGCCTTGTCACCCGACTCCTTGGCGCTTCCGCAAGCGGCAAGCGAGACGGCCATCGCGGTGGCGGCAACGGCAACGGCGGCACGACGCATACGCGTGTTCATTCTCGAACCTCCCTGACGAGGCCGCGACGTTGCGGCCGAGGTGGCTGGAAGTCAACTCGGCCGCAGCGTCAGCGTCAAGGAGTAAATCCTTAACGAGATGACAACGGTGCCATTCGTTATCTAAGTGAAGGCAGGCGTCGCTGCGGGCGGGGTGCTCTCCAGGAGGCTGGAATCCCCCATCTCGCTGAGCACCAGGGCGAGCGCCCCCAGCACCTCGGCCCGGCCGCCCAGGGCCCCGGGGAGCACGGAGAGCCGGCGGGCGGCGCTGGGGATCGCGTAACGGGAGACGGAGTCCCTTATCGGCCCCAGGACCAGCTCCCCGGCCTCCGCCAGGGAGCCGCCGAGCACCACCCGGCTGGGGTTGAGCAGGTTGCACAGGTTGGCGACACCACTGCCTATGTGCCGCCCGACGTCGCCGATCACCCGGCGGCAGCCCGGATCGCCCTCGCGGGCCAGCTGGACGACCCGCTCCATGGTCAGCCCGGGGCCGTGGCTCGGCTGGAGCAGCGGCAGCACGTAGCGGGCGGCGGCGAAGGTCTCCAGGCAGCCGCGGTTGCCGCAGCGGCAGACCGGACCCGACTCGTCCAGCGTGATGTGGCCGATCTCGCCGGCCGTGCCGCCCGGCCCCCGGTAGATGGTCCCGTCGATCACGAGACCGGCCCCGACGCCGCCGGCGACCTTGATGTACGCCAGGTCGCGCACCCCGCGCCCGCTGCCCCACACCAGCTCGCCCAGCGCCCCGAGGTTGGCGTCGTTGTCGACGTGGACCGGTACGCCGAGGCGGCCGGCCAGCTCCTCGCTGGGGTTGATGCCGCTCCAGCCCGGCAGGATCGAGGTGGAGCCCAGCGTGCCGGACTCGACGTCGATGGGACCGGGCACGCCGAGGCCGACGCCGATGACCTTGTCCGGGCCGATCCCGGTGGCCTCGATGAGGCGGTTGACCAGCACCTCGGCCCGGTCGAAGCCCTCCGCGGAGGAGGCGTCGACGTCCAGCGGCTCGGACTCCTCGGCCAGCACCTGGTGGGCGAGGTTGCCGATGGCGACCCGCAGGTGCGTGTGGCCGAAGTCGACGCCGATCACGATGCCCGCGTCGCCGCTGAGCGAGACGCTGCGGGCCCGCCGGCCGCCCGCCGAGGTGGGGGTCACCTCGACCGTTCCGCCGTCCTTGAGCTCCCGGACGATGTTGGAGACGGTGGCGGCGGACAGCCCGGTGCTCCGGGCGATCTCCGCCTGGGTGAGCGATCCCGCCATCCGTACGGCGCGTACGACCCGCTCCAGATTGGCCCTGTGCAGCGATGTCTGCGACCCGGGAGTCTCCATCGACTCATCCACTCCTGCCGTTCTCTTTAACATGTGAAGCCTAAGCTCAGCCTTCTGCCCTGTCCCCCGTCAAGACCTTGAGCGTCGGAAGCTTCCTACGGGCACGGGACCTCCGCGTCGTGAGCACGTCGAAGCCTTTCGGCCTGATGTCCGTCCTCCCCGCGCGAGCGGCCCGCGCGCCGCACCACGCGCGGGAGGGCCGCGCCCGACCGGCGCGGCCCTCCTGCGTCCCCGCGGCCCGAAGGGGCCGCGCCTCCGGCTACTTCAGCGCACCCGCCGTCAGGCCCGAGACCACCTGGCGCTGGAAGACGATGTAGGCGGCCAGCACCGGCAGCATCGCGATCACCAGACCGGCGAAGAGGCCGGAGTAGTCGCCCTTGTAGCCCTGGCTGGAGGCGAGTTCGACCAGCCCCTGGGCCAGCACCCGCCTGTCCGGGTCGGTGTTGAGCACGGTGGGCAGCATGTACTGGTTCCACTGCCCCAGGAAGTTGAAGATGCCGACGCTGATCAGGCCGGGCTTGGCCATCGGCAGCATCACCTGGAAGAACGTCCGGGTGTGCGAGGCCCCGTCGATGATCGACGCCTCCGCCACCGACGTCGGCAGCGTCCGGAAGAACGAGGTCAGGAAGAACACGGTGAACGGCAGCGAGTACGCGATGTACACGAGGATCAGCCCGTGGATCGTGTTCAGCAGCCCCATGTTGTCCATGACGTAGAACAGCGGGACCAGGGCCAGCATGATCGGGAAGCTCATGCCGCCGACGAACAGGAAGTAGATGAAGCGGTTGCCCGGGAACTCGAAGCGGGCGAGCACGTAGGCGGCCATCGAGCCGAGGACCAGGGTGCCGACCAGCGACCCGCCCACCACCAGGACGGTGTTCAGGAAGTACTCGCTCATGTGGGCCTGGCTCCAGGCCCGGCCCCAGCTGTCGAAGTCGAGCGAGTCGGGCAGGGACCACGGGGTGTTGAAGATGTCCGTGTCGCTCTTGAAGGAGGACATCACCGCCCAGAACAGCGGCAGGACGACCATCAGCGCCCAGAGGATCAGGATGCCGTGCGAGAAGACGTTGAGGACCTGGCCCTCGCTGCTCTTCGCCGGGGGCGCCGGGACCTTGGCCACCACCGGGCCGGTGCGCTGCTCCGGCACGCCGGAAGCACCGGTGGCGGGTCCGGAGGGAGGGGTGTCAGTGGTCTTCATCAGAACTCCAGCCGCTCGCGCCGGCCCACTCGCATGACGACGGCGGCGAACGCCAGCGTCACGATGAGCAGGGCGACACCGATCGTGGTCGCGTAGCCCGCCTGTCCGTCGCGGAACGCCGCCTGGTAGACGTACAGCGGCAGGACGGTGGTGGAGTAGTCGGGCCCGCCGGGGCCGACACTCATGATGTGCACGATCGCGAAGCCCTCGGCTCCGAGCGCCAGGATGCCCATGTAGACCCATCCGGACTGGACCGTGTCCCACAGCAGCGGCAGCGTGATCCGGAAGAACGTGGTGAACCGGCTCGCGCCGTCCAGCAGCGCCGCCTCGTAGAAGTCCTTGGGGATGGAGGCCATGCCCGCGGAGAACAGCACCACGAAGAAGCCGGTCGTGCACCAGACGAGGACCGCCATGATGCACCACAGGGCCAGCTTCGGATCGCCCAGCCAGTCCGGTACGTCGTCGACGCCGAGGCCCTTGAGCGTCCCGTTGATCATGCCCTGCGCCGGGTCGAAGGCGAACTGGAACAGGATGGCGACGATCGCGATCGAGAGCACCTGCGGGAAGAAGTACGCGATCTTGTAGAAGGCGGAGCCGCGCACGCCCGTGACGGCGGCGCCCTTGCGGCGCCGCCCGCCCACGTTGAGCATGAAGGCGAAGAAGAGCGCGAGCCCCAGCGTCACCAGCGGCAGCAGGAGGGCCAGCAGCACGCTGTGCTGCAACGACTTCCAGAAGACGTCGTCGTCGAGCATCTTGGTGTAGTTGTCGAAGCCGACCATCGAGAAGTCCGGGCTGAGCCCGGTCCAGTCCGTGAACGAGTAGTAGATGGACTGGATGAACGGCCAGATGACGAAGATGACGTACAACGCCATCGGGACCACCAAGAACCCCACTATGAACCGGTATTTACCGTGTTGCATCGTTACCGACTCCGACCTTCCCGTGCTGCCGCCGCTGGTGACGCGTGATCACTGGTGCTTGAAGTGCTTGATGGACTGATCCTTGGCCGCCGCGTCGGCGAACGCCTGGATCTTCTTGATGGTCTCGGCCGGGTTGGCGCGGCCGGCCATCATCTCGCCCAGCGCGGCGACGCCGATCTGCTCCTTCTGGAGCTTGACGTACCAGTCCTGGAGGCGCGGGTTGACCACGTTGGTACCGGCCTTCTCCAGGGCGGCGACGCCCGACTTGAGGCCGTCCGACAGCTCGATGCCGTCCGTGCCGCCGTTGAAGGCGGAGAGCGACTTGGTGCTGGCGGTGAAGGACTTGGAGGAGGCCTCGCTGAGCATGATGCGCAGCTGCTCCATGCCGCCCGCGGGGTTCTTCGCCTTGCTCGGGACGATGAACGGCTCGCCGCCGGACGCCCAGATGGTGCCGAAGGGCAGCGCGTCGGAGGAGTCGAGGCTGGAGGGAGCGCCCACGGACAGCTTGAAGTCCTTGGGGATGATCGCCGCTTCCTCGTTCTCGACCCAGGAGCCGTTCGGGATGAACAGCGCCTTGCCGCGCGCCCAGGCGCCCTGCGAACCGCGGTGGTCCAGGCCCGGGGTGCCCTTGAGGATGTACCCCTTGGCGAACAGCTCGTAGTACGCCTCGAAGGCCGCCTTGACCGCGGGATGCTCCCAGGCCTTCGGCTCCAGGTTGTCGATCGCGTCGAGGACTTCGACGCCACCGATCTTCCCGATGAAGGGGTAGAGGGAGAAGGGCAGGTAGTAGGGGTACTTGCCGGGGTAGGTCCAGCCGGCGACGCCCTTCTTCTTCGCCTTCGCGCAGAGCGCGAGCATCTCGTCCCAGGTCTCGGGGTACTGCGCGTCGAGGTTGTCGAGCGCGGTCTGCGAGTACCAGACGCCGTAGACCGTGTACGCGTAGTACATGATCCAGACCGGCTCGCCGTCGAACTGGCCCATCTCGACGATGCCGGGGCGCAGCGTGTCGCGGACCGTCTTGGCGGGGTCGTCGATGGAAGGCGCGTCGAGCAGCGGGGTCAGGTCGCTGAGCTGCTTCTTGCCGACCAGGACGCCCATGTCCATCTGCTGGGCGCCGGAGTTGTCGATCAGGTCCGGCGGGGTCCCCCCGTTGAAGCGCGGCTGCAGAACCGACTGGATCTTCTGCGTCTTGGCGAACTTGACCTGCGCCTCGGGGTAGGTCTTCTCGTAGACGGCCTTGGCGTCCTCGGCGTACTTCGTGCCGAATCCACCGTCGAAAATGACGATGTCGAGCGGTGCGCTTCCGTTGACGGCCAGCGGGTTCTTGTCGGTCTTCGTGCCCTTTTCGACCTTGTCGTCGCTGCTGCTGTCGCCGCTCGCGCAGGCGGACAGGAAGCTCATCGTCGGAACAGCGATCAGGCCGAGTGCGGCAGAACGCTTGATCAGATCGCGACGGCCAAGGCCCTCATTGTTGTGGGCGGAGGTGGATCCCATGCTCAAGTCCTCGCCTTCTCCAGGACTCAGGCGGTGTACCGGTCGCCCGTGGAAAATTCGCCTCAGGCGAAGGGCCCCGCCACCGCGGTCAGTTGCGCTTGGGTCATAAAGATATGCAGCCGCGCCGGAGGAACCGGCGCGGTGGAGTATCGGGAGACCGTACAGCGCGGAGCCCTGCGGCGTCCTCACGACCGTCCCCTGTTTCCCCCGGGTGCGCATCCGCGCGAAGCGGCTGTGCAGACGCCGACAGGTATAGTCCACTTGTCGCCAACTGAGCAAGATCGAAAGCAGGTTTGGGCAGCAGTCTTTCCCGAGTTGAGACCTCGCGGAGACGTGGGCGCACCGCGCCCAGTGGGCTGACCAATTCCCGGTGCGGCCTGTTCATCGGAGCCGTCACGCGCAACACCCTTGACATGTTCTGTCACTTGGCTCCCTACTGGACCTTGCATCCCGCTCTGACAACGTTGTCCAAGCACGCTCCGGGGAGGAATGGCTCGGTATGCAGCCACCACGCGGTCTCCACCATGGCGCTCGAAGGGTCTCCAGCGGCGCCGCCCGTACGAGACGGCGCCGTACCGCCGTCCTGGCGGCGTCGCTCGCCCTGGCCCTGGCGGCCCCCACGGCCGCCGTCGCCCAGCCGTCGGGCGCGACAGGAAAACCGTCCGGCGAACGGACGTTCAGCACCTCGTTCGAGGCCGGCGAGAAACAGCCGGACTGGCGCGACACCGTGGAGGAGTCGCCCGGCGGCTCGAAGCGCTCCCAGGGCGTGGACGGCGGGTTCTCCACCGGTATACCGGGCGGCGTCACCGACCGGGTGACCGAGGTCCGCGCGAGCGCCGAGAACACCGCGGGCGGCGAGGTCAAGGAGAACCTGACCGACCTCGAACCCGGTTCGAAGTGGCTGGCCTTCCAGGCCGCCGGCTGGGTCGAGTTCGACCTGGACGAACCCGTCAAGGTCGTGACGTACGCGCTCACTTCGGCCAACGACCACGCCGAGCGCGACCCGCGGGACTGGACGCTCAAGGGCTCGGCCGACGGCGAGGAGTGGACCGACCTCGACACGCGTACGGGCGAGGCGTTCGCCAAGCGGCACGAGACCAAGTCGTACGCGTTCGATTCCGCCACCGCCTACCGGCACTTCCGGCTGGAGATCACGAAGAACAACGGCGGATCGGACGCCCTCCAGCTCGCCGACGTTCAGTTCTCGAACGGTGACGCCTCCGCGCCCGCGCCCGACGAGATGCGCAGCCGGGCCGACCGCGGCCCCTCCGGCTCCCCCACCGCGAAGTCGGGCGCGGGATTCACCGGAAAGAAGGCGCTGCGCTACGCCGGTACGCACAAGCCCGGCGGGCGGGCGTACTCGTACAACAGGATCTTCGACGTGAACACGGCCGTCACCCGGGACACCGAGCTGTCCTACCTGGTGTACCCGCAGATGGGCGAGACGGACCTGAACTACCCGGCCACCCATGTGGCGGTGGACCTCGCCTTCACCGACGGCACGTATCTGAGCGACCTCAAGGCCACCGACAGCCACGGCGGCCCGCTGACCCCGCAGGGCCAGGGGGACGCCAAGCGCCTCTACGTGAACCAGTGGAACAAGGTCGCCTCCCGCATCGGCACGGTCGCGGCGGGCCGGACCGTCGACCGGGTCCTGGTGGCGTACGACTCCGCCAAGGGCCCGGCGAAGTTCCAGGGCTGGATCGACGACATCGTGATCGCCCCGAAGAAGCCCGAGAAGCGCGAGGCGCACCTGTCGGACTACGCGCTGACCACCCGCGGCACGAACAGCAGCGGCGGTTTCTCGCGCGGCAACAACATTCCGGCCACCGCGGTCCCGCACGGCTTCAACTTCTGGACGCCGGTGACCAACGCCGGTTCCCTGAGCTGGCTCTACGACTACGCGCGGGGCAACAACGACGACAACCTCCCCACGCTCCAGGCGTTCAGCGCCAGCCATGAGCCGAGCCCGTGGATGGGCGACCGGCAGACGTTCCAGTTGATGCCCTCGGCAGCCGCCGGGACCCCGGACGCGGCCCGGACCGCCCGCGCGCTGCCCTTCCGGCACGAGAACGAGACGGCGAGGCCGCACTACTACGGCGTCACCTTCGAGAACGGCCTCAAGGCCGAGATGACGCCGACCGACCACGCGGCGCGGATGCGGTTCACCTATCCGGGCAAGGACGCGAGCCTGGTCTTCGACAACGTCTCGAACGCGGGCGGCCTCACCCTGGACCCGGAGTCCGGTTCCTTCTCCGGCTACTCGGACGTCAGGAGCGGCCTGTCCACCGGAGCGACCCGGATGTTCGTGTACGGCGTCTTCGACGCGCCGGTCACCGACAGCGGCAGGCTGAAGGGCGGTGGGGGCGACGACGTCACCGGGTTCTTCCGCTTCGACGCGGGCGAGGACCGCACGGTCGGCCTGCGCCTGGCCACCTCGCTGATCAGCCTCGACCAGGCGAAGAAGAACCTGGCCCTGGAGATCCCGGAGTCCGCCTCCTTCGAGCGCGTGCGGCGCGCGGCGCAGGCGGCCTGGGACGGGGTCCTCTCCACGGTCGAGGTGGAGGGCGCGAACGCGGACCAGCTGACCACGCTCTACTCCAGCCTCTACCGCCTCTACCTCTACCCGAACTCCGGCCACGAGCGGGTGAACGGCAGGAACACCTACGCCAGTCCCTTCTCGAAGCCGGTCGGCGAGAACACCCCGACCCGGACCGGTGCGAAGATCGTCGACGGCGAGGTGTACGTCAACAACGGCTTCTGGGACACCTACCGCACCACGTGGCCCGCCTACTCCTTCTTCTCCCCGAAGAAGGCCGGAGAGCTGGTGGACGGCTTCGTCCAGCACTACAAGGACGGCGGCTGGACCTCGCGCTGGTCCTCCCCCGGCTACGCGGACCTGATGACCGGCACCAGCTCGGACGTGGCGTTCGCCGACGCGTACGTCAAGGGCGTGGAGTTCGACGCGGAGGCGGCGTACGACGCGGCGGTCAAGAACGCCACGGTGGCCCCGCCGGCCTCGGGCGTCGGCCGCAAGGGCATGGAGACGTCCGTCTTCACCGGCTACGCGAACACCGCCACCCACGAGGGCCTGTCCTGGTCGCTGGAGGGCTACCTCAACGACTACGGCATCGCGCGGATGGGCCAGGAGCTCTACCGGAAGACGAAGAAGGCCCGCTACCGGGAGGAGTCGGCCTACTTCCTGAACCGGGCGCAGAACTACGTCAAGCTCTTCGACGGGAAGGCCGGCTTCTTCCAGGGCAGAAAGCCGGACGGAGACTGGCGCCTGCCCTCCGACCGCTACGACCCGCGCGTATGGGGCTACGACTACACCGAGACCAACGGCTGGGGCTACGCCTTCACCGCCCCGCAGGACAGCCGGGGCCTGGCGAACCTGTACGGCGGTCGCGAGGGCCTCGGCAAGAAGCTGGACACGTACTTCTCGACGCCGGAGACGGCGGGCCCGGAGTTCGTCGGCAGCTACGGCGGGGTCATCCACGAGATGACCGAAGCGCGTGACGTGCGGATGGGCCAGTACGGGCACAGCAACCAGGTCGCCCACCACGCCACGTACATGTACAACGCGGCGCTGAAGCCGTACCGGACGCAGGAGAAGGTCCGCGAGGTGCTGGGCCGCCTCTACACCGGCAGCGAGATCGGGCAGGGCTACCACGGCGACGAGGACAACGGCGAGCAGTCGGCGTGGTTCCTCTTCTCCGCGCTCGGCTTCTACCCGCTGGTGATGGGCAGCGGGGAGTACGCGATCGGCTCACCGCTCTTCACCAAGGCCACCGTCCGCATGGACAACGGCCGCACACTGGTGGTGAAGGCGCCGAAGAACAGCGCGGAGAACATCTACGTGCAGGGCGTGAAGGTGAACGGCGCGAAGTGGACCTCCACCGCGCTCCCGCACGACGTGCTGGCCAGGGGCGGCACGCTGGAGTTCGCCATGGGCCCGAAGCCGTCCGCCTGGGGCACGGGCGAGGACGCCGCGCCGGTCTCCATCCAGCGCGACGACAAGGCCCCGGCGCCCAGGGCCGACGTGCTGAAGGGCGACGGCGCGCTGTTCGACGACACCTCGGCCACCTCGGCGGCGGTCGAGTCGGCCGAGCTGCCGGTCCCCTCGGCCACGAAGGCGCTCCAGTACACGCTGACGTCGTCGGCGGCGGACGAGGCCCCGGCGGGCTGGACGCTCCAGGGCTCGTCGGACGGGAGGAGGTGGCGAGACCTGGACCGCCGCTCCGGCCAGTCCTTCGCCTGGGACAGGCAGACCCGGGCCTTCTCGGTCGACCGGCCCGGCGCGTACGCGAAGTACCGGCTGGTGCTGACGGGTTCGGCGACGCTGGCGGAGGTGGAACTGCTCTCCTGACCGCGTGACCGCGGCCTCGGCGTCGCGCGCGGACGGCCGGTCACCCCGGGGACGGGGCGGGCCGGCCGTCGGCGTTCACGGCCCCTGGAGGCTTTCGGGCAGCGCCACGTTGAGCGCGACGACGACCGGCCGGCCGTGTTCCGTGCCGAGCCGGGAGACCGCGCCGGTGGCGAGCTGGAAGAGCCGCCCCTCCGCGGGGGTCAGGCCCAGGTAGCGGGCGGTGAGCACGCGCAGGAAGTGCGAGTGCGCGACGAGGGCGATGTCCCCGTCCCCGATCCGCTCGGCGGCGGACCGCGCGCCCGCGAGGACCTGGTCGGCGCGCTCGCCCACCTGTGCGGGGCTTTCGCCGGGATGCTCCTCGGCGCCCGGGTCGACGCCGTCGGTCCACAGGTTCCAGAAGGGCCGGGTGCGGTGGATCTCCTGGGTGGTGACGCCTTCGTAGCCTCCGTAGTCCCATTCGCGGAGCTCCGGCGTGATCCGCGGCGCGTCCAGGCCGGCCAGCTCGGCGGTGCGGCGGGCGCGGACGGACGGGCTGACGAGGGTGAGGGCGATGGTCCGGTCGGCGAGCAGCGGGACGAGCGCCCGCGCCTGGCGCTCGCCGGTCGCGGTCAGCGGCAGGTCGGTGTAGCTCGTGTGCTGTCCGGAGCGCGACCACTCGGTCTCGCCGTGCCGGATGAGGATCAGCTCGCCCATGGTGGCTCCGCTCTCTGTGCCGTGTCTGTGCTGTGTCTGTTCCGGTCTCTGCCGGTCGGTGCCGTGTCTGCGTCGCGGCGGTGGATCGATCCGCAGGCCAACGATCGCATCCGGCGGCGGCCGGACGCGCGATTCCCGGCCCGGTTCCGGCGCGGTTCCCACGGGGTGCGCGGGCATCGCGGCGGAGAGTCGGGCGGCGGCTGCGGAGGCAGGGGCGAGCGGCGGCTGCGGAGGCAGGGGCGAGCGGCGGCTGCCTGGGCTGGGGTGACCGGTGGCTGCGTAGGCTGGGGCGATCTGATCATCTTCCCGTGGGGGGACCTCATGCCGGACGCACCTACGCCTCCTCCGCCGCCCGAGTGGCGGCAGCCGCCCGACCAGCGGCAGCCGTCGCCATGGGCGCAGCCCTGGACGGCCCCGTCCGCGGCCCCGCCCGAAGCCCGACCGGGCAAGCGGCGTACCGGGCTGATCGCCACGCTGTCCGTGGGCGGTGCGCTGGTGGTCGCCGCCGGGGTGACCGCGCTCGTCTACACGCTGCTCGACGGGGTCGCCGCGACCGCCCGGGAGCACGAATCCTCGTGGTCGGCACAACCGGACGGACCGGACGGACCGGACGCGCCGAGTGGCGAGGACGCCCTGCCGGAGCCGGCCGAGACCGGACCGGCGGTCGAGGAGGACGTGACGATCGCGGGCTGCGAGCGGGACTCCGTCATGGGCTGGCCCTCCGCACGGGTGAAGGTGGTCAACGGGTCGGCGAGCAGGGCGGATTACTTCATCGGCGTGGAGTTCGTGGACGCGGACGGTGTCGTGGTCGCGAACGGCCTGACCGGCGTGGTCGCCCTCGCTCCCGGTGAGTCGGTCAGGAAGAAGGTCCAGGGCGTGGGCGAGGTGCCGGCGGGCACGACGTGCCGCTTCGGCGATCTGTCCCGGACGCCGTCCTCGGAGTGATCCGGCCGGTGCCGTCGCGGGCCGGCGTACGCGAGACGGTCCGGGTCTCGGGTGGGACCCGGGATGATCGCTCTCGGCGCGGTCGGAAGCAACTCCTCGTGGAGTGACTGCCGTTCGGAGCTCAGCCGACCGCGACGAGCCGTCACTCCGATCAGTCCACCGCCTCGCGCGCCCCTTCCTCCAGGAGCCGGACGTACTCGCGCGTCCACTCCTCGATCGTCGCCGCGTCCCACAGATCTGCCGAGAACTCCACCGCGCCCTCCAGCACGTCGCCGGTCGGGGTGAGCACCATGATGAAGTGCGACCGGGACGCCTCGGCGGCGATCTCCGCCACGGTCGCGGTGAGGCCGGGCAGTTCCAGCCCGGTGTCCAGCGAACTCTCGTAGGCCAGGCCGATGTCCAGCCGGTCGGGTATGCGGACCCCCTTGCGCCGGAGCATCGCCGGGGCCACCCGGCGCGGCGGCATGGCGTGCTCCATGCCGAGGACCGCGGTGCGGCCCACCCGGTCCACCAGTTCCGCCAGGGAACCGTCGCGGGCGTCGCGGACCCGCAGGGCGAACCCGGTGGCCGTGCAGGCGACCAAGGACTCGAACGCACGGGTGTCCCGGCCCGCGTAGGAGATGTTCAGCACCAGCTCGTCCTGTTCGGCCCGCGTGGTCAGCAGGCGGCCGAGCGCGGCGGCGGCCACCGCGAAGGGCGTGGTGGACCGCCGGGCGGCCAGCCGCTCCACGGTCGTCCGCACCTCGGCGGGCACGGTGAACCGGACCACGCCTCCCTTCCCGCTGAGCCTTTCCGGCCGGGGCCGGTCCAGGGGGAGGTCGAGGGTGAAGGAGGCGTCGGCCAACTCCTCGATCCAGTAGTCCGTGCGCCGTTGGTCGGTAGCCTCGTGGTGGGTGGCCTGCCACTGGGCGTACTCCACCTGCTGGGGGGCCGGGGGCAGCCCGTGACCGCTCCCGGTGATCGCCGCGCGGTAGAACGCGGCGAGTTCCTTGAGCAGGGTGGTCACGGCCCAGCCGTCGCACGTGCAGTGGTGCGCCACGAACAGCAGCACCCATTCCTCGGCAGCGGTACGCAGCAGCCGGAGGGCGAGGACGTCACCGGTGTACGGGTCGAGGACGGTCTCCGACGCCTCTTCGGCGATGCGGCGCACCTCCTCGGCCCGCTCCCGCTCCGGTCGGGAGGTGAGGTCGTCCACCGGCAGGTCGAACGGTTCGTGACTGAGCACCTCCTGCCGCCAGCTGCCGGAGTCCTCCCGGACCAGCCGGGTGCGCAGCGACTCGTGACGCCGCACCAGATCCTGGAGCGCCCCGCACAGGGCGGTGGTGTCCAGGCGGCCGGAGAGGTCGACGCGCAGCCCGACGTTGAAGACCTGCGGCCTGGCGTGCTCGGAGTGCAGGGTGGCGAAGCGGGTCTGCTGTTCGGTGGCCGGGCCGCTGCGGACGACCTCACGGGTCCCGGCGCCACCGGCCAGGAAGCCGGTCAGCGCGCGCAGAGTGGGCTCCTGGTAGAGGCGGGACAGCGGGTACTCGACGCCCCACTTCTCCCTGATCCGGTTGATCAGCCGCATCGCGGTGAGCGAGTGCCCGCCCAGGTCGAAGAGGGAGGCGTCGGGGTCGGCCTGTTCGGCGGCGAGGTCAAGTTCGGCCGCCCACAGTTCGCGTAGGCCCCGCGCCACGTCGGCCGGCGATCCGGCCCGGTCGGGCGACGAGTCCGCGCTTCGGTCCGCCTCGGCCGTGGTCGGCGCGGACGGGTCCGTCGAAAGGAGCCGGTCGCGGTCCAGCTTGCCGCTGCTGTTGAGCGGCAGCCGGTCCAGTGTCCGCCAGGAGCGCGGCACCATGTACTCGGGCAGCCGCTGTTCCAGCTCGCGGGCCCACCGCTCGGTGCGCCGGTCGTGGTCCGCCGGGTCTCTCGTGTCGGGCTCGGCGGGCACCACGTAGGCGGCGAGGAACGCGTCGCCGTTCCCGCGCCGGCGGCTGACGACGGCCGCCCTGCGGACGCCGTCGAGGCCGTTCAGCACCCGGGCCACCTCCTCCGGTTCCACTCGGTAGCCGCGGATCTTGACCTGGTCGTCGGTGCGGCCGACGAACTCCAGCCGTCCGTCCGGCCGCCAGCGGACCAGGTCACCCGTGCGGTAGCCGGGCCCCTCCGTCGTGCCGGACTCCGGCGTCGTGAACCTTTCGGCGGTGAGGTCGGGCCGGTGCAGGTAGCCCTCGGACACGCCGGGGCCGCCGACCAGGAGTTCGCCCACTTCCCCGACGCGGACCGGCTTGTCCGAGGCATCCACCACGCGCACGGTCACGTTCTCGACGGGCCGGCCGATCGGGACGGCCTCCGCCTTCCCGTCGGACACGTCTCCGACGGCGGGTTCGACCGTCTCGGCGAGGCAGAGCACCGTCGTCTCCGTCGGGCCGTAGACGTTGACCGTCTCGTACGGCGCCTCCGGTCGCGGCCGGGTCCGCAGCGTCTCGCCACCCAGCAGCAGGTGGCGCAGCGGGGGTTGGTCGGCCGCCGGGAGGCGTAGCACCTCCTCGCCCAGGGCGGTCGGCAGGATGCTGAAGTCGACGGCCTGGTCGGCGAACCAGCGGGCCAGGGCCAGCGGGTCGCGGCGGGTGGCCTCGTCGGCGATCACGAGCGTGCCGCCCGCGGTCAGCGCGGGCCAGATCTCCAGCAACGAGGCGTCGAAGCTCTGGCTGCACACGACGGCGGTGCGGTGTTCGCCGGTCAGCCCGAAGCGGCCGTGGTGCCATCGGCAGAGGTCCGCCAGGGAACGGTGGCTGAGCACGACCCCCTTGGGGGCCCCGGTACTGCCCGAGGTGTAGATGACCGAGCACGGAGACGAACCCGTGGCGCGGCGGGCGGTGTCGGGGGCCGATGGCCGGGCGGGGGCGGCGTCCGGTGCGACGACCCCCACCGCGGCCGGCAGGGACAGCTGCCGCGCCCCGTCCGGGCCGCTGATCACCAGCCGGGCCCCGCTCTCGGCGATGACCTGTGCGGCCCGTGCGGTGCCGAGCGAGGGGTCGAGCGGCACGGCGGCGCACCCGGCTCGGGCCACGGCGAGCACGGTGGCGACGAAGTCCGCGCCGCGCGGCAGCCAGATCGCCACGACGGGGGTGGGGCCCCCGGCCGCCGCGAGTGGGGTGAGCACGGCGGCGAGCCTGCCGGAGCGCTCGTCCAGCTCCCCGTAGGTCACGGCGGCGGCGCCGTCCAGCACGGCGGCCCGGCCGGGGTGAGCGGCCGCCCGCTGGACGAACCGGTCGTGGACGGTGGTCTCCGGTACCGGGCGCCGGGGCCCGTTCTCCCAGTCCTCCGGCACCTCGTCGCCTTCGGCGGGTACCCGTGCGAGGAGGGAGAGCGGGGTGCCGGGCGTGTCGGCGGCGGCAGTGAGAAGATCTTGGAAGACGTCGAAGAACCGGTCGACGGTACCGGGGTCGAACAGGTCGGTGCTGTATTCCAGGTGGCAGCGGATGCCTTCCGGCCGGTCGGTGAAGTACACCGTCAGGTCGGTGAGCGCCTTGTCGGGGCCGGCGTCCATCGGGACCGCCCGCACACCGGGCAGGTCGAGGCGGAAGGGTTCGTCGGACTGGAATTCGGTGAGCACCTGGAACACCGGGGTGCGGTCCGTGCCGCGGGGTGGCGCCAGGGCGCGGACCACCTCCTCGAACGGCGTGTCCGCGTGGTCGTAGGCGTCCAGGGCAACGGCCCGCACCCGGTCCAGCAGGGTGGTGAAGCCGGGGTCACCGGTGAGGTCGACCCGCAGGGCCACCGTGTTGACGAAGAAGCCGACCAGTTCGTCGGCCCGCCGCGGCCGGTCGGAGACGGGAACGCCGATGACGATGTCGTCCTGGCCGGTCACGCGGTGCAGCATCGCCGCCCATCCGGTCACCAGGGTCATGAAGAGAGTGGCCCGCCGGTCGCGGCCGAGTCCCCGCAGCCGGTCGCTCAGGCCGGTGTCGAGGGAGTGGAAGACGGCGCGGCCCCGGGAGCTCATCACGGCCGGGCGGGGCCGGTCGGTGGGCAGGTCGAGGACCGGCAGGTCGCCGTCGAGCACACGCAGCCAGTGCGCCAGGTCGCGCCGGGCCTGCGATCCGTCCGCCGCTTCGCGCTGCGCGCGGGCGTGCTCGGCGTAGCTCCAGTCCAGTGCGGGCAGGCCGGGCTCGGTGCCGTCCAGCTCCGACCGGTAGAGAGCGGACAGGTCCCGGCACAGGATGGTCGCCGAGGCCGCGTCCACCACGATGTGGTGGAACGACATCACCAGGACGTGCTCGTCGTCACCGGTCCGCACTGAACGGGTGGTGAACAACGGCCCGTTCTCCAGGTCGAACCGGCGGTTGCTCTCCTCGGAGAGGACGTCCGGTAAGGTGCGTCCGGCCCCGCGGGCGGCGTCCACCACGGCGAAGTCGGGTTCGAGGGTTTCCCGGACCACCTGTACCGCCGAGTCGCCGGCCGCCCGGAAGACGGTCCGCAACCCGGCGTGGCGGTCGACGAGCCGGCGCACCGCGCCGTGCAGGGCCCCGGTGTCGAGGGGGCCGTGCAGGCGGATCGCCTTCACCTCGTTGTAGGCGGTGCGCCCCGCCAGCAGCTGCTCCAGGAACCAGATCCGCTCCTGGCCCGAGGAGAGCGGGGCGTCCTCGGACCGGGTGGCGGGGCGTCGCTCCCGGTGGCGGCGGCGCAGGGCGTCCAGCCGGGGCAGACCGGCGCGCAACCGCTCCGCGCCGACACCGAAGTCGACGAGGGCGACGATCTCGTCCGCACCGGCGTCGGCGACCGCTCGGGCGACCGGCAGGGTGGACTCCACGTCGCCGATCAGGGCCCGCTGGTCGCAGTAGCGGCTGTAGGCCCGGCGGAAGACCACGTCCAGGTCGTCCTCGCTGAGCGCCTTGAGGTCGGCGGAGAGGCCGAGGCTGTTCGTGACGCCGCTGAACAGGGCCAGCGAGGCGCGCATGTAGCGGGCCATGGGCTCGAATGCCTCGGCGCGGGCGCTCTCGTGGTCCGCGCCGAGGTAGGTGTGCAGCAGGACGGCGACCCGCCCGGCGTCCGGGTCGAGGCCGTGGCGGCTCCTGGCCCGGCGGTATCGGGCGATGTTCTCCCGGAGCTGGTCGACGTCCTGGGTCATCAGGTTGGTCACGATGCCCAGGTCGTGCGCGGCGGCGCGTTCGTAGGACTCCGGGTTGGACACCACCGCCGTGTAGAGCGGTGGCATGGGCTGTACGGGGCGAGGGAAGAGGCGGATGTCGCGCTCCCCGTCGCCGGTGGTGCGGCGCAGCGCCTCACCGCGCCAGAGGCGCTTGACGTCCTCCAGCCGGTCGTACATCTCCTCCTTGTGGTGTCCGAAGCGCTCGGGGAAGAAGACGAAGTCGTCGGCGTTCCAGCCGCTGGCCACGCCGATACCGACACGTCCGTCGGAGAGGTTGTCCGCCATGGACCATTCCTCCGCCACTCGGATCGGGTCGTGCAGCGGCATGACGACCGAGCCGGCGTTCAGGCGGATGCGCCGGGTCTCCCGGGCCAGGGCAGCGGCCAGGACGGCGGGGTTGGGGAAGAGGCCGCCGAAGGAGTTGAAGTGCCGCTCGGGCATCCACAGCGCCTCGAAGCCGTGCTGGTCGGCGAACCGGGCGGCCTCCATGAGGAGTTCGTAGCGGCCCTCCTGAGGCCCGGAGCCCTCCTGCGGATAGTCGCCGAAGAAGTAGAGGCTGAAGTCGGCGCGCCGCGACGGCGTGGACGCGGCGGCGACGGGGGCCTGCGCCGGGGCGGCGGGCCTCGGCGACCCTGCGGGAGGGGTCGTGGCGCGGGGCTCCGTCCCTGTTTCGGGTGCGGCCGGTCCCCTCGCCGCACCCGCGCCGGTGGTCTTGGTCCCCGGGGCCGGGTGCGGTGTCGTGGCCGGGGCGGCGCGGTCGTGGCCGGGCCGCCGGGCGGGTGTGGTGGCGGTGGCGGTGCGGAAGAACCCCGCCCGGCGCAGGTCGGTCAGCGATCCGCGGACGGCGTCCGCCACGTGCTCGATATCGCCGTCGGTGTGGGCGGTGGAGAGGAAGAAGTTGCGCCACTCCCACACGTGCACGCCGCGCAGCATCAGGTGCGGGTAGAGGAGTTCCATGTCGGCGCGGTGCTCGAAGCGGAACTGTGAGCCGAACCACGCCATCCGCAGCGGGAAGTCCTCGTTCTCGAAGAACTCGTTGAGTCCGGTGCCCAGTTCGGTGGTGCGGGCGTTGAGCCGTTCCTGAAGGCTGGGGCTGTGCTCCTTGAGGTGGGTGAGGACGGCGTGCGCCGCCGTCATCGACACCGGGTGCTGGAGGTAGGTGCCCCCGAAGAAGGTGGTGTCCGCGGTGGGGCCGCTGTCGTCGCCGTAGGTCCAGTGGCCGCCGTCGACGCCGTCCATGATGTCGGCGCGGCCGGCGACCGCCCCGATCGGGAAGCCGCCACCCAGCAGTTTTCCGTAGGTGGCGAGGTCCGGGGTGACCCCGTAGAGGTCCTGCGCCCCGCGCGGAGCAGGACGGAACCCGGTCAGCATCTCGTCGAACATCAGGACGATGCCGTGCCGGGCGGTCAGTTCGCGGAGTCGGCGGACGAACTCGGTCGGCCGGAGCGAGAGGTGGCGGCTCTGCACCGGCTCGACGATGACCGCGGCGATGCGCTCGGCGTCCTGTTCGACAGCGTGCAGCGCGGACTCGCTGCCGTACTCCAGCACCGTCAGCTCCGCGACGGCGCTGCCTGGTATGCCCCGGGAGACGGGTACCGTCCCCTCCGTCCCCGCATGTCGGCCCAGCACCTGGTCGGCATGGCCGTGGTAGGCGCCCTGGAAGGTGATGATCCGGTCGCGGCCGGTGGCTGCGCGGGCGAGCCGGATCGCCGCCGCGTTGGCCTCGGTGCCCGAGTTGGCGAACGCCACCCGGTCCATGCCGGTCAGCTCGCAGAGCAGGTCGGCGGCCTGACCGGTCTCGACGCCGCGCGGGCCGAGCCGGATGCCCCGGGAAAGGTGCTCGCGGACGGCCTCCCGGACGAACGCGGGTTCGTGGCCGAAGAGGAGCACCCCGAAGCCCATGGTGATGTCGGTGTAGCTGTTGCCGTCGATGTCCTCGATCCGCGCGCCATCGGCACCGCGGGCGGCCACCGGGTAGAGCATCTCCTTGGTGGATCTGCGGTATCCGACGACGGCCCTGCTGTCGGCGAGCCGCCGGCGGTGGCGCTGTGCGAGCTGTTTGGAGGCCGCCGTCCGCGCGGTGTAGCGGCGTATCAGGTCCTCCAGGTGCTCCTGCTGGGAGCGGGAGGAGCCGGCGCGGACCATGCCCGCGTCCGGGGCCACCTCGACGCGCGGCCCGTGCGTCCGGGGATGCTCCGCACCGTCCGCCGCCGGTGACGCGGCGGGTTCGGTGCCCATCTGCTCGTCGATGCGCCGGACCAGTCCGGCCATCGCTTCCAGGTCCTGGTCGAGGGCGGCGGTGAGCCTTCGCTGCTCGTTCACCGGACTCCCTCGCGCTCCGGGGCGGGGGTGGTCGCGGCGGCCTGAAGGGTGAGCAGTTGGGAGAGCTGGGTGAGCATCTGGAGCTGGATCCGGGAGAGCTGTTCCACTCGCCCGGCCAGCTCCTGGTACTCCTTCCGGGTGATGAAGGCGCTGTCACCGTCGCCGGGGACGGACTCCGCGTCGGCCGGGGGCGGCGGGGACGCCGACAGCGGCACGTCGGTGGACGGCTCGGCGGCGCTCCGTCGCGGTGCGGGCGAGGGTTCGGCGGCGCGCTGCCGCGGCACGGACGAGGGGGCGGCGACGGGCTGGGGAGCCGGAGCCACCGCGCGGTGCTCCCGGGGCAGCCGGGCGGCGATGAGTTCGGCGAGGAGGCGCGGGGTGCCGGTCTCGTCGAAGAGCTCGCGCATGGTGACCTTGACCCGGTGCTCCTGCTCGATCTCCCGGAGTGCGTTGATCATGAGAAGGGAGTCCGCTCCCAGGTCGAAGAACGGGGTGTCGGCCGCGACCGAGGTCAGCTCCTCGCCGAAGGCCCGGGACAGCACCTCGAGGATGCCGTCCAGAAGGTGCCTGGTCTCCGTCGTCCCTGCCGTCACAGTGCGATCCTCTCTGACCGGATTCATGGTGGAGCGTGGCCGGGGAGGTTCCCCGACCCAGTAGTGGCCGTGCTGGAAGCGGTAGCCGGGCAACGGGATCCGCCGCCCGGCGGTGCCCTCCAGGAACGTCTCCCAGCGGACGTCCGCCCCCGCGCAGTGCAGCGCCGCGGCGGCGCCGTACAGCGCGGTCAAGCCGGAGCCGCGGTGCAGCGACGGGGTCGCCCGCACCGTCGGTAGAGCGCGGCGGGCCAGACCGCTGAGCGTGGTGTGCGGCCCGATCTCCAGCAGCACGTCGGGGTGTTCGGCCGCCACCGCGCCGAGCGCCGCGTCGTAGCGGACCGGCCGGCGGGCGTGGCGGACCAGGTACTCGACGTCCGGAATCCAGCCGGGCGGCCGGGTGCGGCCGTCCAGGGAGCTGATGAAGGGGGTGCGGACGGGAGCGAAGGGCGTCACCGCCAGGACCGCCCGGAATCCGTCGAGCATCGGATCGATGGTCGCGGTGTGGAAGGCCCGGTCCACCCCGAGCCGTTCGTGGGCGATGTTCCGGTCCGCCAGCAGGGCGCAGAGGGCCTCCATCTCCGCGACGGGACCCGCCAGGACCTGGGAGCGCTTCCCGTTGGTCACCGCCAGTTCCACGCCGGGGCAGGAGGCGGCCAGCTCCGTCGCCTCCTCCCGTCCCAGCACCACGGCCACCATGGCGCCGGGTTTGCAGTGGTCCCGCATCAACCGGCCGCGAAGCGCGCTCAGTGCGAGGCCGTCTTCGAGGGAGAGCGCCTCGGCCGCGTGGAGTGCCGCGTACTCCCCCACGCTGTGTCCGGTCACCGCGCACGGCCGTACGCCCGCCTCCTCCCAGAGTCGGAGCAGGGCGCACTGGAGAGCGTAGAGGGCCGGTTGCGCGGTCGCGGTGGACCAGTTGCCGCCGGGGGTGTCGGTCTCCTCGCTGATCAGGAGCGGCAGTAACGATTCGTCAGTGCGGTGGCGGTGGTGTTCCTCGCAGGCGTCCAGCACCTCGCGGACCACGGGGAACCGGTCGTACAGCGCTGCCGCCGCGCCGGGACGCAGGGCGCCCTGGCCGGTGAACTGGAACACCACCCTGGCGGCCGCGTCCGGGGCCGGTGCGGGGGTGCCGGAGGGCGCGGGCGGATTCTCGGGGCGGGCCAGCCAGCTGTCCAGGGCGTCCGCCAGCCGGGCGGGGGTCCCGCCCCGGACCGCGATCCGATGCCGGCCGTGACTGCGGCCGAGGGCGGCGGTGGTGACGAGGTCGGCCGGCGGCAGCGCCGTGCGTCGGCGGAGGTGGTCACGAAGCGAGCGCGCGTTGTCAGCCAGAGCCTCCGGGCTCGTCGCGGAGACCAGCAGCACGTCCGGTGGCGGAGCCGCGTGCGGGTTGCGCGGCGCGGGCTCGGGCGCCTCTTCCACAATCATGTGGACGTTGGTGCCGCCGACGCCGAGCGAGGTGACTCCCGCCCGGCGGGGGGTGCCGGTATCCGGCCAGGGCCGTAGGGAGTCGGGCGCGTAGAAGGGGCTGGTCTCCAGTCCGAGCAGCGGGTTGGGGGCGCTGAACCCCGCGATCGGCGGGATCACCCCGTGTTTGAGCACCAGCAGGGTCTTGACGAGCCCGGCCAGCCCGGCGCCGACGTCCAGATGCCCGATGTTGGCCTTGATCGCGCCGAGCGCACAGTATCCGGTGCGGTCGGTGTCCTGACGGTAGGCAGCGCTCGCTCCCGCGATTTCGATGGGATCGCCCTTCAACGTCCCCGTACCGTGGGTCTCCAGGTAGCCGATGGTGTCCGCGCCGACGCCCGCGTGGTCCAGGGCGCGGCGTACCGCGTTCTGCTGGCCGCCCGCGCTGGGAGCCGCGAACGTCCGCTTGTCGGAGCCGTCGTTGCAGACGCCCCAGCCGCGGATGACACCGTGCACGGTGTCACCGTCGGCGAGGGCGCGGTCCAGCCGTTTGAGGACGACGGCGAGGACGCCGGTGCCTCCCACGGTGCCGTCCGCCGAGGCGTCGAACGGCCGCAGACGACCGGTCCTGGAGAGGATCGATCCTTTGACGTGGTGGTAGCCGAGGACTTGCGGGACGTGGATGGAACCGGCGCCCGCCAGCGCGATGTCGCACTCGTCCAGCAGGAGTGAGTTGGCCGCCAGTTGGACGCCGACCAAGGAGCTGGAGCACGCGGTCTGCACGTTGACCGCGGGGCCGGTGAGGCCGAGGCGGTACGCGACGCGGGTGGCGTTGAAGTCGGTGAAATTGCCGACCATCGCCTGCATCCCCGCCAGCCAGTCGCCGATGTCCTCGTTCGGCAGCACGTTGTTCAGCAGGTACGACTGCATGTTGTAGAGGTGGTAGCCCGCGCTGGCGTAGACCCCGATCCTCCTGCCGTCCCGCTCGTCGGGGTAACCGGCGTTCTCCAGCGCGTGCTGCGCGCATTCCAGGAAGAGCCGCTGCTGGGGGTCGGTCAGGCGGGCCTCGCGAGCGGTCATCCCGAAGTGCCGGGCGTCGAACCCGGAGACGTCGTCGAGGATGGCGGAGGTGCCGATGAAGTCGTCACGCCCGTACAGCTCCTCGGGGACGCCCGCGGCCTTCAGGTCGTCCCGGGTGAACCTGGTGAAGCGGCGCTCGCCGTTGCGGATGACCCGCCACAGGTCCTCGGGGGTGTCCGCCCCGGGGAGCCGGAAGGCCATGCCGACCACGGCGATGCCCGGGTTGCGTCTCTCGGCACCCATCAGCCGCCTCCCTTTCGCGGGACACCGTCACCGGGAGACGTCAGCTGTTCTTCCGGTGCGGCCGGGAACCGGCGCAGCACCAGGCAGGCCAGCAGGACGAGGCTCCCGGCGATGGCGAGACCGTGCAGTGAGGCGACGACCTGGAAGGGGGAGAAGGTCTCCAGGAGGAAGCCGCTGACCACCATTCCCAGCCCGAACCCGGCGTTCTCCACCGATGCGGAGAGGCCGAAGAGCCGGCCGCGCTGCTCGTCCGGGACGGCCTGGAGCCGGGAGACGTAGATGACTTCGGTGACCCCGTCGGCCGCTCCGGCGATCAGCGCCGTTGCCAGTGTGATGCCGGTCGGCAGCCCGCTGAACACGATGATGAACGCGCCCGACATGACGCAGGCGCCGATGGCGAAGGCTCGCTCGCCCAGGGTCCGACCGCTGCGCCGGGTGTACCGGGCCAGCACCTGCTGGGCGATGATGTTGCCGACCGCCCAGATCGCCCAGAACTGGCTGATGAACGTGGCCGGGTGGTCCGGGTCGAGCAGGCTGGAGTGCACGGGCAACGCCACGTTGTGCGACGAGGACCCCAACCCGTCCATGGCGCGCA
Organism: Streptomyces sp. ADI96-02; assembly: GCF_003846185.1. Classification (GTDB taxonomy): domain Bacteria; phylum Actinomycetota; class Actinomycetes; order Streptomycetales; family Streptomycetaceae; genus Streptomyces. The sequence continues at coordinate 5,536,961 of NZ_ML123034.1, read as the reverse complement.
GGGCGATCATGGCCATCAGCACCGGTGCCGCGGCACGCAGCACCCGCAGCGAGCCGTACCCGGCGCTCGGCGTGGCCTTCACCGCGTCCTGCGGCGGCTCCTCGGCCCGGGACTTGGTGCGCAGCGGCAGCAGCGCGAGGATCGAGGCGGAGATCAGGAAGGTGCAGGCGTCCAGCAGGAAGGCCCAGGTGTAGCCGAACTGGGCGACCACGACGCCGGCCGAGGAGAACCCGGCGATCATCGCCAGCGAACGGCCGGTGACCAGAAGGCCGTTGGCACGGGCCCGGTGCTCGGCCCCCACGATCTCCGGGATGCTGCTGCGCAGGGCCACCTGGGAGAGCGTCGAACAGCTGCCGGTGACCACGGCAAGGCAGTACAGCAGCGGGAGCCGGCCGGCCTCCGGAGCCGCCAACAAGGCCAGCAGGGCCACCGCCTGGCCGAGGTCCGCGCAGATGATCAGCCGCTTGCGGTCGTACGCGGAGACCAGACGGCCGCTGACGAACCCGGACGCCACACTGGTGCCCAGTCGTACCGCCATGAAGAGTCCGGCGGCGAGGGCACTGCCCGTGACGTCGTAGATGAAGACGTTCAACGCCACCATGTTGAGGTAACTACCGTATGCCGAAAGGCCGTTACCGAGGACGAGTAATCGGAAGTGCTTCATGCGAACCCTATTCGGGACGTCCTGGGTGCGAGCACCGGCCCTCCGCCGCGCCGTTCGCTGATACCGCGTCGGTCCGCCAACGTTCTCCCTCTCCTCGACCCCGTCCGGACCTCCTGACCCACTCATGGACGCGCCGATTCAGTCAAGCTCCGGACATCCTTGGCGGCCCCCTTACCACGGCCGGAAAGCAACGCCGTCTCCGCGGGTTCGGTTCGAGTGGATCAGGATGGCGATCGGGCGGGGCGCGATGCCCGACAGGGATGCCGGCCGGCGGGAGGGAGTGCCGCACAGGGGGCAAGAGCTGGGCGACGAGAGCCGGCCGAGCCCTGCGCGGGACGCTTTGAAGAGACCGGAAAGGGGTCGCGAACCGAGGCGGAGGCACACCACGCACTTGGCGGAATCTAGACGTCTGCCGGCCGTGCTCCGGCGGGGGCGAGGAGACCGGTTCGGGAAGCGGGATCAGGCCATCGCCGCCCGCCGACCGCCCGATCTCGTGGGGCGCGCTCGGTCAGCGGACGCTTCCCGGCGGCCCCAGCGGTCCCGGCGCCAGCCCCGGTGCGGGCAAAGCACGGGTACGCCGTCGACCTCGGCCCCGCGCGGCATCCCGAACCAGGCATTCGACGAACTGTTCGCGGCCCTGCCCTCGCACCGCGACCGCGCGCCGGTCGCCCTCTACGCGCCCACGTCTACCGACTTCGGCTCGTCAGGGTGACGTTGGGATGTCGAGGGCGAGACCGGTTCCGGTGATGAAGCCGTCGAGTGTTCCGGGCCGGTACTGAAGGCGTTTGAGTCGGTTGCGGACGAGTGCTTCCAGGCGGTCGAGGGCGACGACCGCGAGGTTGGCCAGACTGCGTTTGACGTGCGCTCAAACCCACTTGACGGGGTTCAGGTCGGGTGAGTAGGCGGGCAGCAGGAATACCGTCAGCCACTCGCGCATGTCGATCAACTTCCGCATGGCGCGGGAGACGTGGATGTTGAGCCGGTCCCAGACCAGCACGATCGGTGCCTTGACCAGCTGGTGGGCGCCGTCGATCAGCGCGATGAAGTCACGTTCGCCCATGCTGCGGCGTTCGCCTTTGCCTGGCGGGTGACGGATCAGCCGGTGACACAGTCGCGTGCGTGATCCTGGTCGCAGGGCGATCAGCCCGGCCACCGACAGGCGTCCCGAGCGGCGTCCGCTCACGGTGACGACCGGCGTCACGCCGCGTCGACCCCAGGAGCGGCCTCGGGGCGGCTTGCGGGTGAACCCGGCTTCGTCCTCCTCCTCTGAGCGGATGTAGCCCCCGCAGGTCGCCCGGGCTCTTTCACCTCGGCCTAGGTCGCCTCCTTCCACACCTTCACAGCCCGCTCGTCACGCTCGGCCACCCGCCGGGCGGGCACCTGCGGGGAGAAGCCGAGTCGGCGCATCAGCCTCGTGGCCCCGGAGGCGCTGTAGGAGACATGGAATTTCGTGCCGATCAGCGTGGCCACCCGGCCCGCGGTCCACGCCTGGTCCTCCACCCACCCGTGCGCCGCTGGACCCTCCTCCAAGAACCTTGTCAGTTTCTCAGGCAGTACGGCGACAACCGGCACCGCTTCACGGCGCTGACGCCCCGCAACCTCACGGACAACCACGCCGAGATCGAGCAGGCGGCGTCCAGCGGAACAACCTGGTGCCGGGCATCGACCCGAGCCCGGACCGCACGCTGCTGGTTCGGCTGTTCAGCCACGCGGACGTGCACCGCCACCGCATCGGCGTCAACTACCAGCAGCTGCCTGTCAACGCGCAGGTCGCCCTGGTGCACACGTACTCCAAGGGCGGGGCGATGGCGTACCGGAAGACCAGTGACCCGGTCTATGCCTCGAACTCCAAGGGCGGTCCGGCGCCCCACACGGGGCGCTACGGTACGCCGCCGAGCTGGTACGCCGACGGTGACATCACCCGGGCGGCCTACGCCGACCACGCCGAGGACGACGACTGGGGCCAGGCGGGCCCGATGGTCCCCGAGGTCCTGGACGGCGCGAAACCGGCTGGTGGACAACATCGTCGGCAACCTGCCAGCGTATCAGGACGATGCCGCCCGCCAGGTCTATCGGCCCTCGACCGGGATCGGCGTGACCCGCGTCCTCAAGGACGAGTTCCTGACGCCGGCGCTCCTCTTCCGTGTGCCGGCGATTCGGTGCGAACAGTTGGTCGAACGTACTGAACATGACTGCCCCTCCTGACACGGACCTGGGGTGACCGGCACGGGCCTCCGGCGACCGTCGGTGAGACGGTCGCCGGAGGCCCGTGTGTCGGCCGGTGTGCATTCCTCTGTTGCGTGGCCCGGCTATTTGCCTCGCATACTCGTCAGGTACGCGGCGATTCTGGGCCGGTCCTTCTCGATACGGTCCAGGATGGCCTCCGCCGTGTCCCGGCGCCGTGTTCCCAGCTCCCGATAGACGAGCCAGAGGCCGGTGCGGGCGGCTTCCCGGCAGCGGTCACCAAGGTCGGTGTTGCCCAGGGCGACCTCGTCCTCGTCCGACTCACCCATGACGATCTGCTGGAGGAGTTCCAGAACGAGGTCGCGGGCGTCCGCGGACAGCTCGTCGAGCAGTCCCGCGAGGAGGACGGGAACCGTGGGGAGGGCGGCGCTGTGCAGTTGGCCCTGCACCACGACGACGTTCTCCAGGTCCCAGTAGGCCACCACGGCCTCGTCCTCGTCCGAGGCCGCCAACAGGCGGCGCAGTGCGTCGGGCACACCGCCGGACCTGTCGCCCATCGTCCGGAAATCCGCCCAGACCGTACGAGCGATCTCCACCTCGGCCAGGTTCCTGCTCACCGGTCGACCATCCTGTTCTCGTTGATCACTTCGACCACGCCGCTGGTCCGTTGCGTACGACAGGCCCCTCACTCCGATGTCGACGGGTGGGGGGGCCTGCTTTGGTGCACCAGGGAGGGCATACTCAAAGCGAAGCGAGAGAATCCGGCACGGCGGCCAGGAGCCCTTGCCCCCGGGCAGGGACCGCAATCGGCCGGGGCCGTGCCGAAAAAAGGTTGATGCATTCCTCGGCACCAAGTGTGCAAGCAGTTACGCCCGGTTCGAACGTCACTCGTGTCGGCCCATCGGCCGCGGCGGGACTCCCGCTGGCTCTTCCCCGGCCGCCGGGCCAGACAGCCGATGCACCCCGAGATGCTCGCAGCCCTGGTCAATGAACTCGGCATCCCCACCACCGCCGCGTACTGCGCGGCGTCCTGGGCCTCGCTCCAGGACGCCCCGTGCAGCAGCAGGAAGCGCAGGAGGCCCGGAAACTCGGCATGGTGACGGTCCTCGGCAAGGTCTCTCCCCTGCAGGTCCATCGGGGAGGACACCGGACCGAGCACGTCGCCACCGAAAAGGAACTCGCCGAGGCCAAGAAGAACTCCTGCATCAGGATCCCCCGCTTCGACTACACCCCATCCGAACGCCTCCGCTTCAACCTCAGCGGCGGCCAGCCGCACCGGGCGAGCGAATGGTCCGACACCCCCGGACGCTCCCTCGAAGACCAGCTAGTCTAGCGGCGCTCGTT
>NZ_ML123034.1:5441417-5532431 GCF_003846185.1 Streptomyces sp. ADI96-02 | reverse complement strand
CACATCAGGTCAGGAAGCGACAAGTTGGCGGAGCACGTACTGCATGATGCCGCCGTTGCGGTAGTAGTCCGCCTCGCCGGGGGTGTCGATGCGGACGACCGCGTCGAACTCCACGCCGGTGTCGGTGGTGACCTTGACCGTGCGGGGGGTGGTGCCGTTGTTCAGCTCGGTGACGCCGGTGAAGGAGAAGGCCTCCTCGCCGGTGAGGCCGAGGGACTCGGCGGACGCGCCCTCGGGGAACTGGAGCGGCAGGACGCCCATGCCGATGAGGTTCGAGCGGTGGATGCGCTCGTAGGACTCGGCGATGACGGCCTTGACGCCGAGGAGCGCGGTGCCCTTGGCGGCCCAGTCGCGGGACGAGCCGGAGCCGTACTCCTTGCCCGCGAGGATCGCGAGCGGGGTGCCGGCCGCCTGGTAGTTCTGCGAGGCGTCGTAGATGAACGACACGGGGCCGTCCGCCTGCGTGAAGTCGCGGGTGAAGCCGCCCTCGGTGCCCGGCGCGATCTGGTTGCGCAGGCGGATGTTGGCGAACGTGCCGCGGATCATGACCTCGTGGTTGCCCCGGCGCGAGCCGTAGGAGTTGAAGTCGCGGCGCTCGACGCCGTGCTCCGTGAGGTACTTGCCGGCCGGGGTGTCGGCCTTGATGGCGCCGGCCGGGGAGATGTGGTCGGTGGTGACCGAGTCGCCGAGCTTGGCGAGCACCCGGGCTCCGGTGATGTCCGCGACCGGGGTCGTCTCCATCGTCATGCCCTCGAAGTACGGGGGCTTGCGCACGTAGGTGGACTCGGCGTCCCACTCGAAGGTGTTGCCGGTCGGGATCGACAGCGCCTGCCACTGGGCGTCGCCCGCGAAGACGTCCTGGTAGGACTTGTTGAACATGTCCTCGCCGATGGCGTTCGCCACGACGTCGTTGACCTCGGCCTCGGAGGGCCAGATGTCGTCGAGGTAGACCGGCTTGCCGTCCTGGTCGGTGCCGAGGGCGTCCTTGGTGATGTCGACCTTCATCGAACCGGCGATGGCGTACGCGACGACCAGCGGCGGCGAGGCCAGGTAGTTCATCTTGACGTCGGGGTTGATCCGGCCCTCGAAGTTGCGGTTGCCGGAGAGCACCGAGGTGACGGCGAGGTCGTTCTCGTTGACCGCCTTGGAGACCTCCTCCGGCAGCGGTCCGGAGTTGCCGATGCAGGTGGTGCAGCCGTAGCCGACGAGGTTGAAGCCGACCTTGTCGAGGTAGGGGGTCAGGCCCGCCTTGTCGAAGTAGTCGGTGACGACCTTGGAGCCCGGGGCGAGGGTGGTCTTGACCCACGGCTTGCGGGTCAGGCCCTTCTCGACGGCCTTCTTCGCCACGAGCGCGGCGGCGATCATGACGTACGGGTTCGAGGTGTTGGTGCACGAGGTGATCGCGGCGACGGTGACCGCGCCGTGGTCGATCTCGTACGTCGAGCCGTCGGGGGCCGTGACGGTGGTGGGCTTCGTGGGTACGCCGTTGGCGGCGGCCGGCGAGTCGGAGGCCGGGAAGGACTCCTTGCCCGCCTCCTCGTCGTCGGAGACGTAGTTGCGGACGTCCTGGGCGAACTGCGCCTTGGCGTTCGCGAGGACGATGCGGTCCTGGGGGCGCTTCGGGCCGGCGATGGAGGGGACGACCGTGGAGAGGTCGAGCTCCAGCTTCTCGGAGAAGTCGGGCTCGGCGGCCGGGTCGAGCCAGAGGCCCTGCTCCTTGGCGTACGCCTCTACGAGGGCGACCTGCTGCTCGTCGCGGCCGGTCAGGCGCAGGTACTTCAGCGTCTCGCCGTCGATCGGGAAGATGGCGGCGGTCGAGCCGAACTCCGGCGACATGTTGCCGATGGTGGCGCGGTTGGCGAGCGAGGTGGCGGCGACGCCCTCGCCGTAGAACTCGACGAACTTGCCGACGACGCCGTGCTTGCGCAGCATCTCGGTGATGGTCAGCACGAGGTCGGTGGCGGTGGTGCCGGGCTTCAGCTCACCGGTCAGCTTGAAGCCGACGACGCGCGGGATGAGCATGGAGACCGGCTGGCCGAGCATCGCCGCCTCGGCCTCGATACCGCCGACGCCCCAGCCGAGCACGCCGAGGCCGTTGACCATGGTGGTGTGCGAGTCGGTGCCGACGAGGGTGTCGGGGTACGCCTGGCCGCCCCGGACCATGACCGTACGGGCCAGGTGCTCGATGTTCACCTGGTGGACGATGCCGGTGCCCGGGGGGACGACCTTGAACTCGTCGAACGCGGTCTGGCCCCAGCGCAGGAACTGGTAGCGCTCCTTGTTGCGGCCGTACTCCAGCTCGACGTTCTGGGCGAACGCCTCGTTGGTGCCGAACTTGTCGGCGATGACGGAGTGGTCGATGACCAGCTCGGCCGGGGCGAGCGGGTTGATCTTCGCCGGGTCGCCGCCGAGCTCCTTCACCGCCTCACGCATGGTGGCGAGGTCCACGACACACGGCACGCCGGTGAAGTCCTGCATGATCACGCGGGCCGGCGTGAACTGGATCTCCTGGCTGGGCTGCGCCTGGGAGTCCCAGTTGCCGATGGACCGGATGTGGTCGGCGGTGATGTTCGCGCCGTCCTCGGTGCGGAGCAGGTTCTCCAGCAGGACCTTCAGGCTGTACGGGAGGCGCGCGGAGCCCTCTACCTTGTCCAGCTTGAAGATCTCGTACGACTCGTCGCCCACGCGCAGCGTGCTGCGGGCGTCGAAGCTGTTCGCCGACACGACAGTCTCCTTCTTCCATGTGCGCGTACTACCGCGCCGCGCCTCACCGGCGGCCGACGCCGCGTGGTGCCGCCCAGGGCCGCGACCATCCGCTAAGGTAAGGATTAGTTAGGTAACCCTTACCGGGCGGCGGCTGCGGTGCGCCTCGGCAGATATCTCGATGTCGAGATAACTCTAGTACATAGCCGCCGCCCGGTCATGCCCAGGTGCCCCCGTCCGGCGGCGTCACCGCGCGGATGCGCCGGATACCCCGCCCTCGGCCCTCCCCCGGTCCTTCGTTCCGTCTGCTACGGGGAGCACGTACTGGCCCGCGAGGCGCGCCAGGTGCAGGGGGAGCGGCCGGGCGAGCGGCGGGTAGTCGTCGTGGTAGCGCAGCTGGTGGGCCAGCGTCGCCCACTCCACCGGGTGGTCGGGGGCATCGCCCGCGCGGCCGGAGTCCGCCAGAGCCTTCTCCGACAGGCAGCCGAGCACGGTGATCTCCAGCTGCCCGGGGTTCCAGGCCGTCTTGCCGGGAGCCGTCCGGCCTTTCGCCGTGGGCACCAGTTTCATGAGGCCCTTGGGCATCGCCGCCGTATGCGGGGTGGCGGCCGTGCTGGCGAAGACCCGGTTGCCCTCCTCCGCCGTCCCCCACACTCCCTCGGCGAAGCCGACGTTGCCCCGAGGGTCGTGGGCGTACCATTCCGCGACTTCGTCACGCCCGTTGTCGTCCCGCACGAGCAGCATCCGCAGATCATTCCCGTAGGCGGCGAGCCGCTGGCCGGGTTCCGCCCCGAATCCGATGGTGTCGCGGGCCAACGAACCGTTGCACAGCCTCGGCCAGCACTGGCGGAGGTTGCCGGCGTCCGCCAGCAGGAGCGTCGGGCGGTCGCGGAGCTGGAAGAGCAGAGTCCGGATCTGCCGCTCGATCTCCACGGTCGGCCCGGCGGACCGGGAGAGCCGCAGCAACAGCTTCGGATAAGGCACCCATTCGCCGCGCTCGGCGTCCCACCCCTCGATGACGCCGGGGCCGTCGCCGGGGCGGACCCGCACCGCGACCAGCCGTCGCGCGGGCCGGCGCGTGGGGCCCTTCCTCGTATAGCGGACGAGCCAGAGCGCCGCGTACTGGAGGTCGCCGGGGATTCCCGCCCCCACCCGGTGCGCGGGCGGGCTGACCGCGCCGAGCTGGCGGAACGCGTCCAGCCAGATCCACCGGGCACGGTGCTCCAGAGTGCTGTCGGTGTCGTCGGCCACGTTGAGGAACTGGCTGAGCCACCCCTGCCTCGCCCAGGCGAGACGCAGCGCGTGTTTGGGGTCGGAGTCCGGATGGGCGGCGAAGCGGTCCTTGCCGGCGATCTCCGCGATCACCACACCGGCCTCCCCGCGCGGCGGGGCCATCCGCTCCGCCACCAGGGCGCAGCGCCCCTCGACGGCCTCGGCGAACCGGACCGCCTTCGGTCGCCCGCGGTCACGGGAGACGGGCAGGGCGTCGACCAGAGGGCCGGCGGGCCGGGCACGTACCCGGATCTCGATGCCGTCGCCCCGCACCTGCCAGGTGCCGTCGGCGTCCGGGCCCGACTTCTCCACGGGAGCGAGGCCGATCAGCTGGGCAAGTTCCGCGACGAGCGCGGTGCGGATCTCCGGGGACTGCCAGAGGATCTCGACCTCCAGAGTCCGGCCTTTCAAGGCGCGGGCCAGGGCCTCGCGACGCATCAGGGCGAGTCGCGCCTCCCGGGCGCCCGGTGCGGCTTTCGCACCCGAACGGGTCAGCAGGGAGGGCGTATTGCTCCGGGTGACCCGCGTGAGATCGGCGACGCGCCGCAGCACGGGGCTCAGTCCTTCCTCCACCCAGGTGTCCAGCTCCGCCCGCTCCCGGGGCATCAGCCCGCTCCCGACCTTGTGCGGACCGACGGCGGGGTGATGGACGATGCCCGCCGCCACGTCCCCGCTTCCGTTGATCCAGCGTTCCGGGTGGGCGAACAGCTCCGCGGGTTCCGGGTAGTGGCGCACGATGTCCAGGTCGGGCAGCAGCAGGGCGGGGCTGCGGCGACGCCAGACCAGTTCCTTCAGACGGCGGTCGTAGCCAAGGGTGTTCACCGCCAGCCGACGACCTCGGTCCGGTCCGTCCGGCCACGGCAGCGGAACGTCCAGCAGAACCGTCGCCCCGCCCAGCGCGTGGGGACGAACCTCCAGTTCCGTGGCCCACCGGCGCACCTGGGAGGAGACGTGGACACGGAAGCTGGAGGCGAACGGCACGGTGTGGACCGTGATGTTCAGACAGGCCGAGTAGAACCAGGTCCGCTTGCCGCGCTCGTACCGCTGAGGCGGCCAGGAGATGAGACGGGCTCCGCTCCCCGAGCTCTCGACACGGAAGTGGAGAGTGGCGCCACCTGTACGGAACGGCCGGGCCGCCAGCCGGAAGGCGATCCACTCCGGCAGCAGGCCGTAGAGCCGCTGAGCGGGTCCGGCGGTGCCGCCCGCCGATGCCACCGTCTCGGTGAGGTCGACCCGCTCGGTCTCCCATCGGGGCAGCCGCACCGGAACAGCCGGGTCTGCTTCTGCCGTCAGCAGCCGCTCCTCCAGATCGGGGCCGTCGTCGTCGCCGTCCTCCGGGGACAGGCGCGCCGCCCAGGTGCCGATCAGCGGGGCCAGCACGTCCGGGGGCACGGTCTCCCGCGCGTAGAGCCACGGAAGGCTGCCGTCCGTGCCCGCGTTGCGACCGGTGGCAATGACACCAGGGGCCAACGCCTGGAGAAGGAAATTGAGCTGTCGCACCGGAAGCCGGTCGGGGCGGCCCCCGCCTCCGCCGGCCTCGGAGTGCATACGGGAGAGCTCGGTGTGCAGGTCCTCGCCGAGCCGCAGGACGTGCGTCTCCTCCTGCCACGAGCCGTGCGTCGGATCGGGTTCATAGGCCGTGGAACGAATGGCGTGGTACACGGATGCCTCCTAGTGGGTGGTGGAATGCGGCGTCCGAGGGCCCGCGGGGCTGGGGACGTCGGTCAGCAGGCGGCCGAGCATGCGCCGCAGCGGCTCGTACAGCGCGCGAGCGATGAACCGCTCCTCGGCCGTCGCCGTGTCGCCTTCGAAGTACGCGTCCAGAACGTCGAGCATGCTGTGCAGGAGGCTGGATTCGGGAGTGTCGGGCCGCTCCGGCGTCGCCGCGCGGTTCGGAGCGAAGGCGGCGTCGACGAAGACGACCCGGGCGGGCACGCCACCGCGCACCAGCCGCCCGATGACCTGCCACATCAGGACCAGCATGTCCCAGGTGACCGGCACCCGTTCGTCGCCGAGGCGGCTCCAGGCCATCGACCGTGCCAGTACCTGGTACCAGCGCGAGCGGGCGAGTCGGCGGACCTCGTTCGCACCCTCTTCGACGGTGCCGGCCCCTCGCACCCAGGCGCCGAACGTACCGGTGGTGGTGGCCCTGACCATCCAGTCGTTGAGGGCGTGGACGGCCAGGGACAGGTCGTCGGGGTGCGGGTTGGGGCGGGCCAGGAAGTAGACGGTGCCGATGGCCGCCTCGGCGTCGTCGTTGAGGATGTTGTGGCCGCGCTCGACCGCCAGCAGCGGTGCCACAAGAATCTCCGCCTCGATCTCGTTCAGGTGCTCGACGTCGCCCCGGCGCAGCGAGCGGGCGCGGTTGACCGAGGACGCCTCGTCCTCGGGGGTGACCTCCTCGTCGTCCGACACCAGGCAGAAGACCTTGTCGTGCCAGCGCTGGTTGAGGTTGTGCAGCGTGTCCGCGACCAGACGCGCTTCGACATAGCTGCCGACCAGCAGCAGGATGCGGCCCCTCTTCGACGGCAGGGACAGCAACTCCCGCTCCAGCGGGCCGCCTTCGGGCAGGTCGTGCTCGCCCTCTCCCAAGTACCGGGCGATGCGGCGCAGTTTATCGGGACGATCCTCGGGGTCACTTCCGGACATACGCAGCTTCTCGTCACCGTCGTCGATGAACTCGAAGCGCATCCGGCTCTCGGTGGCGATGCGCTCGGTCACCTCCGACGGCGGCTCGATGATCACGCCGACCGGGACACGGATGTGGTAGCGGCTGGACTCGCCGGCCCAGCTGCTGCCGGACATGAGCAGCAGATGCGCGCCGGGGCGGCCGTCCACCGAGGCCAGGTCGGGCAGGGCTCGCAGCAGTTCCCGGCCCACCCCGCTGCACCGGAAGAACGTCAGTTCCCCGCTGCGGACCCCGCCCTGATCCTCGCCGGAGACCCTGAACTGGAACCCCAGCACATTGCCCATGGGCGCCTCGGGCACCATCGGCCCGTAGTCCAGCGGTCTGCGGTACATCTGGTTGTAGCCCAGGTCGAGAGCCGCCTCGACCCGCGGCCACATGGCGTTGATCATGGCCAGGCGGGGTTCGAGGGCACTCAGCAGCAGGGTGAACTCAAAACGGGTGGCGAGTTCCTCGCGCCAGTCGTCAGGGCTCTTGGGCGGCTTGGTCTTCCGGGGTTCGCGGCCTGTGCGCGGGGCTCTCTTCCGCAGCTCCTCCTGCCGCCGTTGCCACTCGGCGCGTGCCTCCTCGTACTCCTGCCGACGGGCGGACATGTACGCCGGGTGCAGCTGGAACACTTCGTCCATGACCTTGGCCAGACGGCGTCGGGTGTTCTCCGGATTGCCTGTGTGGAGAAGCTCGTTGAGCAGGACCGTCAGATCTCCGAACTCCTCGTCCGTCCGGCGGGCCCGATCGCCGAAGGGGTTGTCGCGGAACGCGTCGAGGCGCTTGCCCAGGGCCTCCCGGGGCGCGTGGTTGTCGTGCTCCGGGCCGCCGTCCTCCGGGAGCGGATAGCGTTCGTCGAGCAGACCGAGTTGCAGGGTCCAGGCGCTGAAGTACCCCGTCCGGACCCAGCAGCGCAGGTCGTAGTCGGTGACGAGCATCGCGTACAGCCGGTCCGTCGCGGCGGTGGCGGTGTTGAGCGCGGCGGAGAAGGTCTGCACTTCCCTCTCGGAGAGCTGGGTGCGCCCGCTCGCCGCGAGTTCCCGGATCTTGTGCCGGGTCAGCTCGTCGATGAGGCCCTTGTCCTCGTCGCTGGCGAGCACAGCAGCGGGTGCGAAGACCTGGTCGAGCTGCATCTGTACGCGGTCGGCCTCGTCCACGATCATCAGGTCGCTGCGGCGGCAGGCGAGTTCGAGGTAGCGGATGCGCTCGCCGTTCTGTGGGCGGGGCGGCGAGGCGTCGATCAGACCAGCCGGTGTGGCGACCCAGATGTGCGCGTCCACCAGAACGCGCGCGCCGTGGTGGCGGGGGCAGACGGACCAGTAAGGGCAGGTCGTCAGCCGTTTCTGCCAGGGGGACTTCCGCCCGCCGCCGTACGCTCCGCGCCTCGGGTCCGACGGTGGCCGCAGCCTGGAGCAGGGGGCTTCGCCGAAGGCCAGCGGTTCGACGGACGGGGTGGCCTCCCGTCTGCGGACGTTGAGGGCGCAGGAGGTCCCGAGGTAGGCGAAGGCGGGGTCGTCGTGGGCGAGCAGCCGGTGTTCGCCCCTTCCTGCCAGTCGGCGGTGCAAGCGCTGGGCGTGCCGCTCCCGGCCCGAGGATCCGAGCACGGGGGCCGCCGCGTCATCGGTGTAGAGGTTGTACGTCTCGACGAGCTTCAGCACCTCCGCGACGTCGGAGACCACGACGGTGGTGCGCTTGCCGAGCTTCGCCAGGTGGACGGCGATGATGTCGCGCAGCGTGCTCTTGCCCGCGCCCACGATGCCGAGCAGGTGCTGGATGCTGTCGACGGTGAAGGTGAAGTCACGGTCCTTGCGGAAGGGGCTCTTCCCCTTGCCGGAGGCTGCTCCCGGCTCGTCGACGGGCTCCTTGACGGACATCTCGAAGTCTCCGAGCCGTGCCAGCCACCGCGGCGATTTCTTCGACGTCCTGCCGGCGCGTAGGGCCCGGGCGTGCGCGGCGTCCATCTCGGCGGCGGTGCGCTCCAGGTCCTTCCTGGTGAAGACCAGCGGCTCACCGCCGCCGGCCGGGACCATGTCCAGGTCGTGGGCGACTACGGGGGTACTGGGCACGATGGGCAGGTCGACCTCCGCCAGGGTGCGGCTGACGGTGAAGGCGTGCGGCCCCGGGCCCGCGACCGGCGGTCGCTTGCCCGCCAGCGGCGGCGCCACCCGCAGCAGCCCGTCGTACACCTGGAAGCGGTCGCTCGCGACGGAGATCTCGCGGCGAGCGGCCGGAGCCTCGGTGTCCGGCACGTCGTAGCCCCGCGCCCGCGCGTCGAACCGCTGATAGCGATCGAGCGCCTCGCGCCACGTCCGGCCCCTGCGCAGGGTCCACAGCGAGTACCGGGCGACCCTGAGCGTTCGTTCCACGTCCGCCGGCAACGGCACTCCGTACGCCTGCGCGAACCCGTATCCGCTGAACAGCACCCAGGCGCTCCCCGCAGGGGCGTCCGGCATCAGCTCCTGCTGGAGGTACAGGCCGAGTTCCACCTGGCAGAACGCTTCCAGCGCGGGCTTGCGGAAGGACGGTCCCAGAAGTGTCTGGAGGCTGCTGAGCACGTCGTTCAAGGGCGGGGTGATGCTACGCATCGTGTTGGTCCTCTCCTCGGATACCCGGAACGAGGCCGGTGGGTGTGGTCAGCGCCAACCGCTCGCGCAGCGGGGCGGGCAGGGCGGCGGTGAAGCGGGCGCGGTAACCCGCGCGATCGGCGAGCCGCTGGGGCACTACGACGAACGTCCGGTCCGCCGACGGTGCGGGGTGGGCGAGGCCGGCGGCGAGCAGGCCGGGCTCCTGGCGATCGCGGATCCGTACGTCCACGGTCGCGCCGCCGGTCTCCCGCAGGCGGTAGGCGCTGAGGTCACCCGGCACGGGCTCCCAGCCGATCCCGGCCGCGTCGAGTCCGCTCAGGGCCGCCTCCTCGGCGGGGTGCGGCAGGGCCAGGAACACGCGCAGCGAACGAGGCTGTACGAGGGCGAGCTTCGGCTTCCTGATCAGTTCGAGGCCGTTGTCGCGCGCGCATTCCTCCGCCTCGCACCATGTCTGGCCGGCGGCCAGGGGACGGCCCGGGAGGGGGACGGTTCGATCGTGTGTGAGAGCGGGCAGCCCGCAGGTCGGACAGCGCAGGGCGACGCCGCCGGCGTACAAGGACTCGGGCACGGGCCGGTAGAGCTCCTTGACCCTGGTCCACGCTTCCTGGTTCCATCCCGCCTTCCTCCTCCTGGCCCCGAAACGGTCCTCCAGGTACACGACCGGGTTACGCGCCAGGAATTGGCGACACAGCCGGAAGCGCTCATCCGATCCGCACCGTGCCTCCAGCGCATCCAGGTGGGTGCGGGCCTCGGCGGCCACTCCACCGATGGGGCCGTGGGAGGCAACCTCGAGACAGATCCGGGTGGGCATCCGGCCGACGGGGTGCACCAGCGTCGCGTCCGGGGCGACGAACGAGGCCGGAACCCCGAAGAGCGGATCGGCCGCCGTTCTGCTGCGGCACCACTCCCACAGTTCGGGCAGGCTTCTCGGCGGGGTCTGCCCGATGTCGAGGCAGTGCGTCACCGTGCGGTCCAGTGCGCGCTGCGCGATGCCCGGATAGGGCAGGGTGAACGAGCGGAGGCCCTGAACCTCGGCCACCGCCACGACCGTACGCGCGAGTTCGCGGAAGAGCCCGGTCCCCGGGGTCTGGGGGCCGTCGGACGGTTCGCCGCCGTACGCGGCCGTCGGCGCGCTCACGCGACGGCCTCGACGGAGGAGGAAGCCGAGCACCAGCGGGCCACTTCACACCGGCCGCAAGGGCGTCCGGGGGCGGGTTCGTAGAGGTCGTCCCCATGCCATGCGGTCACCATCGTCCGCACCACCTGCTCCGCGGTGTCCCGGTGAGCGGGGGCGAAAGGATCGATGATCTCCAGGTCGGCCCCGCCGGGGCGCAGCATCTCCAGTTCGACCCGCGCGCGGCCGGGACTCCCGCCGAGATCGCCGCGCGCCACGAGCATGACCGCCAGAGCCAGTTGGGGGTAGACCTCCAGGAGCCGGCCATCCGGTCGGCGTTCGGTGGCCGAGGTCTTGGTCTCGCGCCACACCCATGAGTCCCTGTCCCGGTAGAGCAGATCGGGTTCCGCCAGCACCACGACGTCGGCGGCGGTGTCGTGACGGACGACACGGGGCTCGGTCCGCACGTCCGAGCCGTCCCTCACGCACCGGAGCGGACAGACTGCGGCATGCCTGCGCAACAGGATTGCGCCCAGGGCGCGTTCGTGGTCCGGCAGGTCGAACCCGTCCGGCACCCACTGCTCCGGTACCTCGGCCCTGCACGGCCTGGGGACACCGCGGCTGTGACGGTCGGCGAGATACGCGTGCACGGCCCGGCCCCGCTCGGCCGTCGCCTTCCGCTCGACTGCGTCCGCCGTGGGCAGACGCAGCCGGCGCATGTGGTCACGGGCCGGGCAGGCTCGATAGTTGCGCCCGTTGGTCACCGACCAGGTGCGGCGCGGCCGGCCCGCCGTCTCGATCCCCAGCAGTCCGGGAGCCGAGCGCAGGGCCGGGCAGACGCCCAGATAGGAGCAGTCGACACACGACGAACCAGGTCGGTACTCCTGGCCGTTGAGAATCTCGGCCAGAGCGCCCGGCCCGTGTGCGCGGTAGCGGGCGAGCGCCTGGGACCGGCTTCCGGAGAAGAGCTCACGCGTACCGCCGTCGAGAAGCGCGAACTCGACGACGCGCACGTGCTCCGGCAGCGGCCCGGGAGTGCCCTCGGCCAGCACCAGGGCCGTGGCGGCGACGAACCCCTCGGGCGGTGCGTCCCGGCCGATCCGGTGCACGGGGAGGCGGAGTTCGCGGTGCTTGCCGTCCGGGGAGGCCAGGCAGCGGCCCCAGACGGTGAAGCGGTACTCCTCCGCGCCGCCTGCCTCCGGCCCCGACGGCCGGTGACGGTAGGTCCACCGTTCGGGCGCCTCGCTCAGCGGCCGTAGCGGGTCGGCGGGGAAAGCGGCATCGTACTTCGCCAGGCCGTGGTCCGCCCAGGCCCGGAGCCCGTCGTGGAGCGGGACGGTGCGCGACCTGTTCGGGGCCGCCGCAGACGCGCTCGGCCGGTTGCGGGCGTCGCAGGCCGCCATGAAGGGGCCGAGGGTGAAGTGCTCCAGCCGCTCACGGCGGCGGGACTCCTCCGCCACGGGGCGGTAGCCGCGCGCCTTGAGGGCATCGGCGGCCGGACAGCGGAATCCGCTCTTCTTGAACATGCCTGCGGAGACCGTGATGCACTGGGAGTTTCGGCGCACGCCGTCGGGGGGAAGCCAGGGCTGGGACATTTCGTGATCCTTTTCTCTGGGCACGAGAATTCACCTTTCTGGACGGATCTTTCCGACCGGGAAGAACGGAGGCGGTCATGAGTGATCTCGAGGAAATCCGGGACGTCGGGAGCATCGAGGGGCGCTACGAGGTCCTGAGCTTGGTCGGCGAGGGAGGCCAGGGGGATCTCTACGTCGCGTACGACGAACGGACCGGAGAACGAGTGGCGGTGAAGACCCAGAAGGCCCGAACCGTGGAAACCAGCAGCGCCCACTGGAGCGCCGGCGAGCGCCTCGCTCAGGAGGGCGACCGCATGCTGAAACTGACCGGCATCGAAGAGATCCCGGAGATCATCGCGTCGGGGACGTATCGGAACCGCAGATGTCTGGTGATGGAATACATCGACGGCCGACAGCTCCGCGATGCCATGGCGGAGGCGAAGCCGGTCAGAGATGCGGAGACGGTGGCCTCGGTCATCGGCCAGCTCTGCGAAATCCTCCATAAGGTGCACGAAAAGGAGCTGGTGCACGGTGATCTCAAACCCGAGAACGTCATCGTGGAACCGGACGGACGACTTCGTCTCATCGACATGGGTCACGCGGTCAGGGAGAGTGTGCGGACAGAGTGGGCCAGCGGCACCTTCGGCTATTCCGCACCCGAGCAGTGGGTCGGCAACCAGAAGGGTCTGACCGGTCGGGCAGACATCTTCGCACTGGGCTGCGTTCTGCTGGAGATGACCGTGATGCGGCTCCCCTATGGCGGAATGGAGGAACGCGTCACCCGGCACCACCCCGTGCTTCCGCCAGACCGTTTGGAAGCGATTCCGCCAGAATTCCGCGACCTCGCGCTGCACATGGTCCGGTGGGATCCCGAGGACCGCCCGGCCGACGTGCGTGAAGTGTTCGAACACATCCGCGCCTACTTGCCCACGACGGGCTCACGTCGCCGGCCGTCGAAGCGCCTGGACCCCGACGCGACGGAGTACTACCGCACTCGCCCGCCCAGGCTGTGACCCTGCCCGTCGTGGCGACGGGCGTCATCTCAGCCTCTCCAGCAGCTCCCGAACCTCCCCGACGTCCGTGTCATCCATCAGCTCCCGCAGCACGAGAACGCGCTCCAACTGCTCGACCGCCTCCTCGGTGTCGCCGGCGGACACCAGGACGTCCGCGAAGAGCCGCCGAACTTTGGCCTCGTCGGGCCAGTACTCCTGCTCGCGGTAGATGTCGCACGCCTGGCGGTACAGCCGGACGGCCTCGTTCCGCTCGGATCGGGCCAGGTGGACCTTGGCCAGGGTGAACAGGACGTCGGCCCGGCCGCTGCGCTCCGGGGTCCGCTCGACCACGGCGAGGGCGTCCGCGCACCAGCGGAGCGCCTCGTCGTGCTCGCCCCGGTCGTAGTGGATCGCCCCGACGGCGTTCAGGGCCGCTGCCTCTCCCGCCGCGTAGGACACCTCCCGGTACAGTTCCAGGGCTCGGCCGAGGTACCCCTCCGCCTCCGTCTCCTCGCCCTGCTTGCGCAGAGTGACGCCGAGCGAGTAGCAGGAGCGGGCGAGGCTGAGGCGGCCCTCCGCGCTGTCGTCTCCCTCGCTGAGTGAGATGGCCCGGCGCAGATAGCCGACGGCCGAGGCGAACTCCGCCCGGCGCCACTGAGTTCCCGCCAGCAGTCGGTACACCCGGGCGCACTCGACCGGCGGCGCATGCGTCTCCGCCACCTCTGCGGCGGAACGGAGGTAATTCAGCGCGTCGGAGAGGTGGAAGCGACGCCACTGGTAAGGGACCAGGACTACCGGCAACAGCCACATGTACCGCTCGATCCGCAGGCTGAGGGCCAGTTCGACGCAGTTCCGGATAGTCTCGTACTCCTTGTCGAGCGCCTCCGCCGCCTTCTCGGGGTTCGCCGGCTCGGCCAACACCGTCACGCCGTCCGGCTCACCGGTGGGCAGCACCCGTCGGCGATCCAGCACTCGGTCGCAGACCCGGGCGTTCTGCAACTGGTGTTCCAACACCTGGCATACGGTGGCTCGTTCCAGGTCCTCCTTGTCCTCGGGAGGTACGGCGTCCATGTGGTGGCGGGCGAAGGCGCGCACCAGGTCATGGAGGCGGTAGCGGTCGGAGTGGAACTCCACCAGGTTCGCCGCCAGAAGTGCGCCCAGAGCGCGATCCGTCTCCATCGCCGGGCTCGCCCCACCGATGTCCATGACAGCGTCCCAGGAAATACTGGGACCTGGGTGGACAGCCAACTGCCACAACAGCAGCTTGGCTTCGGTGTCGAGCGCACGCACGGAGACGCCCAGCGCCACCCGAACCGACATCACGTGCTCCGGCAGGTGCAAAACGTCCAGCCTGGCCCGCTCCTCCTTCATCTGGGCCAGCAGATGCGGGAGAGCCTGCAGTGGGCGGTCCCTGAGCCGTCGCTGCACGACGGCGAGTGCCAACGGCAAGTTTCCGCAGTGACGGGCCACTTCGGTGAAGACGAAAGCGTACTTGGCCCGATCCTTCTCGGACACGTTCGTCCAGAGCACTTCCAGAGCTTCTTCGTCCGACAACAACCCCACCTTGTGTCGGTGTACCCCGTTCTCCGCCTGCAGCGCACCCAGATCGTCGCGGCTCGTGATGATCACGGCACTGGTGCCGGATCCCGGGAGCAGCGGCAGCACCTGCTGGAAGCCGGCCGCGTCGTCGAGGACCAGCAGCACCGAGCGACGGGCCAGGGCCGAACGCAGGGCCCTGCTCTTGTCCTCGAGCCCTGTCATCTCCGTGGAGTAGGGCGGCACAGCCGCCAGGAGGCCGTCCAGCACCTGCTCCGGTTCGGCGGGCGGCACCCCCGTATCACTGAACCCGGCCAACTCCTTGTAGAGAGTGCCGTCCGGGAACCGCTCCCGCAGCCGCCGCGCGAGAGAGCGGGCCAACAGGGACTTCCCCACGCCCGCCATGCCGGTGATCAGGATCAGTGCCGTCCTGCCCGCTTGCTGCTCCGCGCGGACGGCGTCATCAAGTGCGCGGAGCGCGGACTCCTGCCCGACGATCTCGCGGTCGCCTACGGGCAGTTCGTCGGGCAGCGGCGGTCGCAGCACCCCACCGTCCCAAGTCGCTCCCCTGCGCAATCTGTCGATGACACCCTGGAGTTCCGTGTCAGGCATGCCGTGGCGGCTCCTCCATTCCTCGATGAGACGATCGCACTCCTGGTCGGGCAGCTCCCGGCCGAAGGCAATCAGGTAGAACCCGAAGATCCTGGCGTTTCCCGGAAGACGCGCGTGCCACTTCTCCGCCTCCTCACGGAGCCACTTCTCCTCGCCGGTTCGCCACGCGGCGTCCAGTAAGTCGCATACGACGGAGACCCGTTCCTCGCGCATCCGCTGCCGGATCTTCTCGAAGCCGCTCTCGCACAGCCCTCGCAGGGGTTCGTCGTCCTTCCACTCCTCCAGGGCGCGACGGAGCTGTTCGTACTTCTCCAGGGGAGACCGCAGGGCGGCAGCCCGCTGCCGCCCTGCGAGGAAGCGGAGGTAGTCGACGCCCTCGACCGGTGCGAGGAGCGTGCAGAAGCCCGACTTGCCCGCATGGGGCAGGAATGCCTTCCCCAGTCGCTTCCGCAGCTCCTTGACCGCCCAGTTCAACTTGTCGCTGGCGCCATCGTCTCCCTCCCACAGAATTTCTGTGATCTCACTCCTGCTGCACCTGCATCCCGGAGACGTGACCAGCAGGGCGAACAGACCGGCCGCCTTCGACGTCCCGATGACCCCTTCCCCGTCCGGCACTTCGACGCCGATGGGGCCCAACACCTGCCCGTCCATCGCTCTTCCCTTCCCCGCGCGACCGCGAGGCCCCCAATGGCCTTGCGACACCTCTTGATCAGTGCGCAGCCGTAACGGGCTTCATACGCGTGCGCCCCTTCACGCCCCCGTGGACTCAGTTTCCGCTCAGTTTTCGCTCCGCGGCCCGCCTCGCCGGCCGGGCACGATGGCATCAGCCGCTCGCCGAAAGGAGCGAGATCGGCACAGTTCCCGATCAGGAAGGCTCTCCAGCATGAACAGCCGCCAGCGCACCCGCCGCCTGAGCCGCCTCAGGACGTCTCCCGGCTTCCCGCCGGACCGCCGCCGCCGGTCGGCCGTCCCGGCCGAGGGGACGACTCCCGCGACCCCGCGGACCGGGACCCCGGACTCCACGTCCTCCGACACGGCCTGACACTCGGGTCCCGATGGGCGCCCGTCCGTGGGCGGGCGCCCCTTATCCGCTCAGGACAGACAAGGCCGGTTTCCGAGCGGCGGATTCGAGACCGTCCGCGACCGTCCAAGGCTGCACACAGATGTAGAAATGTGGGGCGCCTGAGACTGCTTCCCGTTTTGTCCGGATCTCATGGGTCCCAGAAGCAGGGCGCCGACACCGCGCACGCAGCACCTCTCCATCCCCCGCCCGAGTCTCTCTTCGGGCCAAAGAAAGGGATATTCCATGATTTATGCCCCTTACACGAGTGCCTTCGCCTCGGTGAGGCAGCACTTCGACAACCCCCGGATCAAGGACGCGCCCGTGCTGGCCGTCACGGCGGACGCGGATGCGGCGGGGCCTGTCCAGCTGACCGCCACCGCGGCTCACACTGCCCTGTACGGGCCGGAGACCGACCCTCGGCTCTCCGCCGCGATCTGGGATGCGGCGCTCGCCGCCGCGCGGGCCGATGCCACCTCCGACGGAACCGCGAAGCTCCTGGTGATCCTGCTGGCGCTGCCGATGCTGAGCGGAACGGTTCATCGCATCTGCGGGCGTCTGCGCGCCGACCGCTCGGACGTGGAGGCCGAGATGATCCTGACCCTGCTCAGCGAGCTGGCGGCCTTGGACCCGGCGCCCCCTCTCAGCATCACACCGCTGGTCAAGGCCGCGCGCAACAGGGCGTGGAACTTCGCGCGTGAGGGCCTGCGGGAGATTCCCTCCACCCAGGTGGAGCGCATCTCCCAGGACCGGGCCCTCGTCCCGGCGGCCCGGACGACGGACGATGTCCCGCCGCAGCAGGCCCTGGACGTACAGGTCGACCGCCCCGACGGGCCGGAGGGCCTGCGCGCGCCCCTTCGCTTCCGCGTACGCCCGGAGCACGTACGAGAGGAGGCCCTCGTTCCGGCCGCGGGCGGAGCGACGGCCTGCTGCCCCAGGAGTCGGCGGCGGTCCAGGCGCCGCGTCGGAACCCTGCCGATCCGCCCCTTTGCGAGGCGGCCGTGACGCGCTCGCCCGGGAACCGGCTGGGCTTCACCGAGATGTTCGATCTGCCGGTCGCGATCGATCTGCGGACGGCGGCCCGTGCACTCGGAATCTGCACCGAGACCGCATACCGACTGAATCGAAGGGGCGCGTTCCCCTGCCCCGTACTCCGCGTCGGCGGCATGTACCGGGTGTCGACCAGCGAGCTGATGCGGGCTCTGGGAATCCACGAGCACCCCTTGTACGCCGTGGATCCGGAGCTGGAGGAAGAGGCAGACGAAGGGACTGCCGAGGAGCCGGACGAAGGAACGGACAAGAGCGGCGGGGGCAGCATGCCGTAAATCCGCCACCCGTCCGACGCGCGGCCCCGGGACTCTCGCCCCGGGGCCGCGCCCAGTCGGGATCCGAACGCCTCCTGCCCGTCGAGCGGACATGAACCGGCCGGGGGCGCGGTCCGCGGCGACGCGGGCCGGCGGTCACACCCCGACGTGACCGCCGGCCCGGCGGCGTGGGCCCCGAACCCGTACGGACGCGCACCCCGCGCCCTTCGCTCCCGCGCGAGGGACGATGGGAGAGGCCGGGCATCTGCCAAGCCCATGCACGCCCGTCACCCGAACGGCACACCCCCAGAGCATTCTCATCTCATATCTGAGATAGCCTGCCGACATGTCAGACGACTACCTCGTACGCATCGGCAAGCTCATCCGTGACGCCCGTCAGCACCGGGGCTGGACACAGGCGCAGTTGGCCGAGGCGCTCGCCACCAGCCAGAGCGCCGTCAACCGCATCGAGCGTGGCAATCAGAACATCAGCCTTGAGATGATCGCCCGTATCGGTGAAGCCCTCGACAGTGAGATCGTGTCGCTCGGATACTCCGGCCCCATGCATCTGCGGGTCGTCGGCGGACGCCGGCTCTCCGGTGCCATCGACGTCAAGACCAGCAAGAACGCCTGCGTCGCACTGCTATGCGCCTCGCTCCTCAACAAGGGCCGCACGGTGCTGCGCCGGGTCGCCAGGATCGAGGAGGTCTTCCGGCTGCTGGAGGTCCTCAACTCCATCGGGGTGCGCACCCGCTGGATCAACGAGGGCGTGGACCTGGAGATCGTGCCGCCCGCGCAGTTGGAGATGGAGGCGATCGACGCCGACGCCGCGCGCCGCACCCGCTCCATCATCATGTTCCTGGGCCCGCTGCTGCACCGGATGGAGCAGTTCACCCTGCCGTACGCGGGCGGCTGCGACCTCGGCACCCGCACGATCGAGCCGCACATGATCGCGCTGCGCCGCTTCGGCCTGGAGATCGCCGCCACCGAGGGGCTGTACCACGCGCAGGTCGACCACGCGGTCGCCCCCGACCGGCCCATCGTCCTGACCGAGCGCGGCGACACCGTGACGGAGAACGCCCTGCTGGCAGCCGCCCGCCACGACGGCACGACCGTCATCCGCAACGCCTCCTCCAACTACATGGTCCAGGACCTGTGCTTCTTCCTGGAGGCGCTGGGCGTTCGGGTGGACGGGGTCGGCACGACGACGCTCACCGTCCACGGAGTCCCGCAGATCGACGTGGACGTGGACTACTCGCCCTCCGAGGACCCGGTCGAGGCGATGAGCCTGCTGGCCGCCGCCGTGGTGACCGAATCCGAACTCACCATCCGCCGGGTGCCGATCGAGTTCCTGGAGATCGAGCTCGCGGTCCTGGAGGAGATGGGCGTCGACTGCGACCGCACCCCGGAGTACGCCGCCGACAACGCGCGCACCCGGCTCGTGGACCTGACGGTGCGGCCCTCCAAGCTGGAAGCGCCGATCGACAAGATCCACCCGATGCCGTTCCCCGGGCTCAACATCGACAACGTGCCGTTCTTCGCGGCCATCGCGGCGTCCGCGCACGGCCAGACCCTGATCCACGACTGGGTCTACGACAACCGCGCGATCTACCTCACCGACCTCAACCGCCTCGGCGGCCGTCTCCAACTCCTGGACCCGCACCGGGTCCTGGTCGAGGGCCCGACCCGCTGGCGCGCCGCCGAGATGATGTGCCCGCCCGCGCTGCGCCCGGCCGTGGTGGTGCTGCTGGCGATGATGGCGGCGGAAGGCACCTCCGTACTCCGCAACGTGTACGTGATCAACCGCGGCTACGAGGAACTGGCGGAACGCCTCAACTCGGTGGGCGCGCAGATCGAGATCTTCCGGGACATCTAGCCCACGACGCCGCCGCCCCCCCCCTCCCCGACCAGGTGAAGCGCTGGTTCGGAAGGGGGCGGCGGCCTCTGCGGGGCCTCTCCGCGAGGTTGCGTCCGCGCGGGGCTGTTGCGAGCCTCGCGTCCGGTCTCGGCAGCCCTGTCCGGCCGGGCTGCCCGAAGACCGTGTCGAGGGCGTCTCCGGGACCGGGTTGACCCTCGACCTTGTGCAGGGGCCAGAGTCCTGGGTGTGGAGAACGACATGCGCAGCATCGGCGAGACGGCCCGCGACAGCGGCTTGGGCGTGAGCGCCCTGCGGTTCTACGACCGTGCCGGGGTGCTGGTCCCGGCCTGGGTGGACCCGGTGAGCGGCTACCGCTGGTACGAACCCGAGCAGTTGCCGGAGGCCCGGCTACTGGCCCGCTTGCGCCGGGCCGGGATGCCGCTGGCGGACATCCGGCTGGTACTGGCCAGCTGGTCCGGCGCGGACACCGATCTGGTCCGGAAGCTGCTGAAGACGCACCTGTGCCGCCTCGAACAGGGACTGTCCGATGCCCGCGGAGAGTTCTCCGCACTGCGAGCACTACTCGATCAGAGGGAGAATGCCATGACCTCGCTCAGCATCGCCACCGCCCGGGTGTCCGTCGCCGCGCCCGAGCTGGCAGCGGCACTCGACGCGGTGCGTTTCGCGGCGAGCACCGACCCGGAGCTGCCGATGCTCGGTGGTGTCCTGCTCGACATCGAGGGCGAGAGCCTTCACGTCGTCGCCACCGACCGGTATCGGATGGCTGTCGCGCAGGCCGGCACCTCCGGGCACGACGGGGCCCGGGTGCAGGTCATCGTGCCCACCCCGCTCGCCGACGCGATGCGGGCGCTCCTGGGCGGCGAGGGGCCCGTGCGGCTCTCCGTCGACGGTGACCGCGTGGAACTGGAGACCGACGGCCGGCAGGCGGCCGGTCAGTGCCTCGACCACGACTTCCCCGACTACCGTCGCCTCCTCCCCCGGACCGCGGGGCGCCGCACCGTCGTCGAGGTGCCGGCCTTCCGGGAAGCCCTCAGGACCGGTCCGGTCCGGCCCGGAGAAGGCGGAGGGCACGACCTCAGCGTGCTCAGGGTGGCGGATGGCGGCACGGTGGCCCTCTGCGCCGAGGGTGCCGAAGATCCCGACCGCGTTGCCGTCAACCGTGAGTTCCTGCTGGACGCGCTGACCGCCGGGGCCCGGGACCGGCTGATTCTGGAGCTCGGCGCTCCCACAGCGCCGATCGCGATCCGCCGGCCCGACGACGAGGGCGCCTTCTCGGTCCTGATGCCGGTCCGCCTGGAGGACTGACGGTACGTGCCCCCTGATCCGGCCCGCCCGGACCCATCGGATGCAGCCGGATCAGGGGCTACTGGCCGGAGCCAGGCGGTGTTGGCGCACGACTACCCGCGCCGCTGACCGTCCAGAGCGTGTGTCCGTCTGCCGCTCCCGCTTCGTGTACGCCCCCGGCCGAGGTCCTGAGCGGGCGGCGGGGCGTTCCACGGGTGGCCGGCGGAGGTGCGGCCGTCGAGGCGCGGCGGCGGGCGGGTTGTCGTCGCCGGGCGTTTGCGCGCAGAGCCCGCCCTCGCGGGCAGCACCGCCCAATGGGCTACATCCCGTAGCACTGATGGGCGACCGCAGGCCCCCAGATACGTGAAAGACCGCCGTATCGGAGCGATGGTTCTTGCTCCAGACGGCGTGACAGCAACGACCGGAGAACTCTGTGGGCAACAGTCTGTTCAGGACGAAGAACGTAGAACAATCGGTCCGCGACACCGGGGAGCCGGAGCGCCAGCTCAAGAAGTCGCTCTCCGCCCTGGACCTGACCGTGTTCGGAGTCGGCGTCATCATCGGCACCGGGATCTTCGTACTGACCGGAACGGTCGCGAAGAACAACGCCGGACCCGCCACCGCGCTGTCCTTCGTCGTCGCCGGTATCGTCTGTGCGCTCGCCGGGCTCTGCTACGCCGAGTTCGCCTCCACCGTCCCGGTGGCCGGCAGCGCCTACACCTTCTCCTACGCCTCGCTCGGTGAACTGCCCGCCTGGCTCATCGGCTGGGACCTCATCCTGGAACTCGCCCTCGGCACAGCCGTGGTCGCCGTCGGCTGGTCTGGCTATATCCGCTCCCTCATGGACGACATCGGGTGGGTGCTGCCCGACGCGCTCAGCGGACGTGAAGGCGTCGGCGGGTTCGGCTTCGACATCCTGGCCGCGGCCCTGATCGTGGTGCTCACAGCCATCCTCGTGCTGGGCATGAAGCTGTCCGCCCGCATCACCACGGTCGTCGTCGCCATCAAGGTGACCGTGGTCCTCATCGTCATCATCGCGGGAGCCTTCCTCATCACCGGCAGCAACTACAGCCCGTTCATCCCGAAGCAGCAGGCGGTGGAGGCGGGGACCGGGCTGAACTCGCCGCTGATCCAGGTGCTGGCCGGCTGGGCGCCGTCCAATTTCGGTGTCCTGGGCATCTTCACCGGCGCTTCGGTCGTCTTCTTCGCGTTCATCGGCTTCGACGTCGTCGCCACCGCCGCGGAAGAGACCAAGAACCCGCAGCGCGACATGCCCCGCGGCATCCTCACCTCCCTGTTCATCTGCACCCTGCTGTACGTCGCGGTGTCCATCGTGGTCACCGGCATGCAGAACTACCGCGAGCTCTCCATCGACGCACCCCTCGCCGACGCCTTCAAGGCCACGGGACACCCCTTCTACGCCGGTGTCATCAGCTTCGGCGCCGCGATCGGCCTGACCACCGTCTGCATGATCCTTTTCCTGGGCCAGACCCGGGTGTTCTTCGCGATGAGCAGGGACGGCCTGCTGCCCCGGTTCTTCTCACACGTACACCCACGGTTCAAGACCCCCCACCGGCCCACCATCATGCTGGGCGCCATCATCGCGATCGTCGCGGGCTTCACCAGCCTCAGCGAGCTGGCTGAACTCGTGAACATCGGGACACTGTTCGCCTTCGTCGTCGTGTCCCTCAGCATCATCGTCCTGCGCCGCACCCGCCCCGACCTGCACCGGGCCTTCCGCACACCGTGGGTACCCGTCCTGCCCGTCGTCGCGGCACTCGCGTCCCTGTGGCTCATGCTCAACCTGCCGACGGAGACCTGGCTGCGCTTCTTCGGCTGGATGGTGATCGGAATCGCCGTCTACTTCTTCTACGGCCGCCGCCACAGCCGGATGAACCAGAACGAGGCACCCTCCTCCAGCCGCGCCTGAACACAGCCACCGGCCTGCGGCATCTCCGAAGCCGGGCAAGGACCACGCACACGGCCGGACGCGACGCCGCATCACCGGCCGGGCGTCCCACGCCGGCTCTCGGGAACGGCGGACCTCCGCCCGCCGCCCCGGAGACCGAGCCCGCCCGGCGACGGGCGCGACAGGCCGGGAAACGGGCCTGTTGCGCCCGTGTGGGCCCGGTCCTAAGAGAGCACCGCGGCCAGAAGTACAAGATCGGCGGGGCCTACGGATCTCGGCCGCAGGTGAGGTATCCATGAGAGGCAGCCCCGGTCCGGGGTTGCCTCTCATGGAAGGAGTCGTGCTGTGGACGGGTGGTACGTGGACGACCGCTGCACCAACTGCGATGTCGCTCGGCAGCTCGCGCCCGATCTGATCATCGAGGCCGAGGGGAAGTCCTGGATCCTGCGCCCGCCGCGCGGTGAGGCTGAGACACGACGCCTGCACGCGGCCGTCTTCGCCTGCCCCACCCGCTCGATCCGCTCTCCGTCCGGGCAGCCGGACCAGAACCTCGACCCCTTTCCCATGGCCCTGGACGGCGGCGTACTGATGTGCGGACACAACTCGCGGCACACCGCCGGGGCCAATTCCTATCTGCTTCTGCGGCCCTCCGGCACGGTCATGATGATCGACACCCCGCGCTGGAGTCCTCGACTCGCCGAGCGTTACGCGGCGTCGGGCCAGGTCACGGATGTGCTGCTCACCCATCGCGATCACGCTGCGCACGGCCGCCGCTACGCGGACCATTTCGGCGCCCGGCTGTGGATCCACGAGGGCGACCTGGACGCGGCGCCGGACGCGGACCGGGTGATCCGCGGTCTCGAACCTCGGGAGATCGGCCCGGGGGTCACGGTTCACCCTCTGCCCGGTCACACTCGGGGCAGTGTGCTCTACCTCGCCGACGACCGGTACTGCTTCAGCGGGGACAGCTTCTACTGGTCGCGCACCACCGGCGATCTGGAAGTCGCCGACAGCGTGACCTGGTACTCCATCGAGGAGTTGGCAACCTCACTGACCAGGGTGGCCGAACGGCTGCGGTTCGCATGGGTCCTACCGGGCCACGGAGATCGCCGCCGCCTCTCCGCAGACGACATGGCCCGGCGGCTGCGATCCCTGGCGGAGCGCTCCCGGCTGCTCCAGCCACGGCCGGTCGACCTCACCGCGGTCCGCTGGTGAACCGCCACGACTGACGCGCACGCAGACGGACCCGCCAGGCGGCGGGGATGAGCGGCGCGGCCGGAGCCGTGGGGCGCACGACCCATTCACAACCAGGCCATCCAGAAAGCTCAGAGGCCGACCGACCCACGGCGGTCGCCGCGCCTCGGGGGCGGCTGTCCCGAGGTACCGATCCCTCCCTGCTCCTGTCGCGCGCGCCCGCCCGGCTTGTGGAGTGTGTGGTCGCCTGGAACTGGGACCGGCGAATGACCCGGAGGGCGTTCACCACTCTGCTGCGCAACTTCGGGATCTGTCACGAGCGCAACAGCGCGGCCCGTACTCCGCAGGCGAACCTGTACGCGATCATGCAGGCCGCGCACCGCAGCGCGGGGACCGTCCGCATGATCGTCCAGATCGACGCGGACGTTGCGGACGCCGACCGGATGGTGACCGATTTCGTGTCCGCGGTGACCGCCGGCACCGGAGTCGAGCCGGCCGTGAACGCCCGTCGGACGATGCCGTGGCTGCATCCGATCACCTGGCCCGGCGCAGGTGAAGCCGGGGACCTGATCACTCGCCGTTACAAGATCAAGGACGCCTACCTGCGGCGTTCACTGTCCGACTCCCAGCTCGCGACCGTCCACCGTCACCTGACGAATCCCACCGGGCCCCCGGCCGGGGGCTTCCAACTCTTCGGGTGCGGAGGCCAGGTGAACACGGTGGGGCCGCCCTGACGGTCAGGGGAAGCGCCGCGCCGGCTGAGCGGCTTCCTCAGCCGGCGCCCTGAAGACCTCTCGCCGCAGGCTCGACGCCGTCGGTCCGAAGCCCACGGCGTCAGGGCGCGGGGTCAGTTCGGCGGGGCCGGCGCGGTGCCGCCGTCCGGTCCGTGGCTCGTGGTCAGGTCGGCGAGTCCGGAGATCGTCAGGACGGGGGTCAGCAGCGGGCCGGCGATGAGTTCGAGGCGGTCGGCGTGGGCGAACAGGACGCTCAGCCCGGCGCTGTCGAGGTATTCGACGTCGGTGAGGTCGATGACGAGCGGGCCTGTCGTGGCGTCGAGAGCGGAGGCCAGGGCGTCGGTGTTGCTCATGTCGATCTCGCCGACGGCCTTGAGCAGCGCTGTTCCGTCCGGCCGGTTGCGGGCGGTGAGGGTGAGCGGTGTGGTCATCAGGCGATCCTCATATGCATGCCGACGGTGGTACCGGTCGGGCTGGGGGTGATGGTGACCTGCTGCATCATCGCGCGCATCAAGCTGACGCCCCGGCCGCGGTGGGCGTTGAGCTCGGGCTGGGGCGGCTTCCAGTTGCCGCTGTCCACGACGGACAGGTGCAGGTCGTCCACGAGTGCTTCTGCCCGGAGGCGGATCGTCTCCCCGGGGCGGTGTCGGTGGCCGTGTTCGATGGCGTTGGCGCACGCTTCGCCGGCGGCGACCAGGACGTTCTGCACGGTCTGGGGCGGCAGGTCGCACTGGTCCAGCCAGCTGCGCAACGCCTTGCGGACGGGCGCCAGTTGCTCGGACTCGGCGGGGAAGGACATCTCCAGCGGAGCGGGGTGGCGGTACAGCAGCAGGGCGACGTCGTCGTCGTAGCCCCCGGCCGGGGCGAGGCGTTCCATGACCTGGGTGGCGAGGTCGTCGACGGCGCTCTCGCGGCCCTCCTGGACCGCTTCGCCCGCCTGGTCGATGCCGGTGGTAAGCGGACGCTTCCGGCGTTCCACGAGGCCGTCGGTGTACAGCAGCAGCGTGGCCCTGGCGGGCACGGCGCATTCGGCCTCCGGGCGCTCGGTCCCGGGCCGGACGGCGAGCGGTGCGAACCGGCCGCCGTCCAGCAGCGTGGTGGTGCCGTCGGGAAGCGCGAGGATGCCCGGCGGATGTCCGGCACTCGAATACGTCAGCCGGCCGGTCTCGGGGTTGAGGACACCGCAGAAGACGGTGGTGCACAGAGCGCCCGGGACGCTCGCGGCGAAGTGGTCCAGCGCCATCAGTGTCCGGGCGGGGCTCGCGTCCTGGAGCAGCAGGGCCCGGCAGGCGCTGCGCAGTTGGCCCATGACGGTGGCGGCTTCCAGCCCGCGGCCGACGCAGTCCCCGACCACGATGCCGATGCGCCCGTCGGGCAGCGACACGGTGTCGTACCAGTCGCCGCCGACCTCCAGGGGGCGGGTGGCCGGTTCGTAGCGGACGGCGAAGCCTTCGGGGAGCTGGGAGGGGCCGAGGATCGCGCGCTGGAGGACGAGGGCGGTCTCGCGCTGTTGGTCGATCTGGTGGGCGCGGGTCAGGCCCTGGGCGAGGTGTCCGGCCAGCAGCGACAGCAGCAGCTGGTCCTCGCTGGTGAAGGGCCGCTGGTCGCCGAGGTCGACCCACAGCGCCATTGGGCCGTCGGGGTGTTCCAGGATGATGCCGGCCCCGGTGCTGTCCACGGTCGGTGTGAGCAGGGGGCGCTCGCGCAGGTCGGTGAGGGCCTGACGGCGTTCGGCGGGTAGCTGCTGCCAGGTCAGAGCGGGTTCGGTGGTGGTCAGGGCGGGTTTGTCGGCGTGGTCGAAGACGGCGGCCAGTACGCGGTCGGCGCGCCACAGTTCCTTCAGCTCGGCCATGGCGTCGGCCAGTGCCTGGGGAAGGTCGCCGGCGCGGGTCAGGCAGGTGCTGAGGGAGGCGAGGGCGCTGTCGCGTTGGATGGCGTAGTGGTCCGCGGTGGCGTCGCGGAAGGTTCCGACGGTGACGGTGCGCCCGGTGTCGGGGTCCTGTGCCTGGTTGAAGGTGGCGCTGATCCACAGCCGGTGTCCGTCGCGGTGGGTGACGGGGATGGTGTGGCTGCCCTGGTTCTGGCCGAGGAGTCCGGCGAAGGCGTCGGCGACCTGCTGGTGGGCGTCGGGGTCGGTGTCGGCGTCGGGCCACCAGGGATGGATCGGAGTGTAGGGCAGGTTCTCGGGGCCGTAGCCGAGGATGTCGGTGAAGGCGGTGTTGATCTCGATGACGGCGCCCTCCTCGTCGCAGACGAAGAACGCTTCCTGGAGGGAGTCCACGAGTGCGGTGCGCCAGCGCGCGTGGTGGTTGCGCAGGCGTGCCAGTTCCACGTTCGCCCGGACCCGGGCGAGGAGTTCGGCAGCGGCGAACGGTTTGACGAGGTAGTCGTCGGCGCCGGCCTGGAGGCCCTCGATCGATGCCTCCTGGCCCGCCCGCGCGGACAGCAGCAGTACGGGCACGGCCGCGGTGCGCGGGTCGGTGCGCAGGGCGGCGACCAGCGACAGGCCGTCCAGGCGCGGCATCATCACATCGCTGACGACCAGGTCGGGGGCCTGGGCGCGGATGGCGTCCAGCGCCTCCACGCCGTCGGTGACGGCGTGGACCTCGTAGCCGGCGCCGGCCAGCAGCCGGGTGAGGTACTCCCGCATGTCGGCGTTGTCGTCGGCGACCACCACCCGGGCGTGGGCGGCGGTTTGGCCGGCGGGTTCCGGGGCGATGGCGGCGTCGTCGACGGTCGCCTCGCCGCTCTGTGCGCCGGGCAGCCAGCGCAGGGCTTCCTGTACGTAGGGGGCGGTGGCGGTGGGCGACGCGCTGGTGTCGGCCGGGGGCGTGAGGGCGTCGGCGGGTAGGTGCGCCGCGCCGAACGGAAGGCGGATGGTGAAGCGGGTGCCCTCGCCCTCGGTGCTGTCGGCGCTGATGTCGCCGCCGTGCAGGCCCACGAGCTCCTGGACGAGGGCCAGGCCGATGCCACTGCCCTCGTTGGAGCGGGAGCGGGCGTTCTCGATGCGGTGGAAGCGTTCGAAGAGCCGGGGCATCTCCTGCGCCGGGACGCCGATGCCGGTGTCCGCGACGGTCACCACGGCCGCGCCGTTCACGGCCCGCACCTTCACGGTGATCGAGCCGTCGAAGGTGAACTTCAGCGCGTTGCTGAGAAGGTTGAGCATCACCTTCTCCCACATGCCGCGGTCTATGTACACCGGCTCGTCGAGGGGCGGGCAGTCGACGGTGAAGTCGAGCCCGGCCTTGTCGACGGCTGAGCGGAAGACGCTGGCCAGTTCCGCGGTGACCGCGGCCAGGTCCGCGGACTCGTAGGTCGCCTGCATCCGGCCGGCCTCGATGCGGGAGAAGTCCAGGAGTGTGTTGACCAGCTTGCCCAGTCGCAGCCCGTTGCGGTGGACGACCTCCAGCTCCTGCCGCGCCTGCGGGTCCCCCGGCGCCAGTCGTCCGCGCAGCTCCTCGATCGGCCCCATGATCAGGGTGAGCGGCGTGCGGAACTCGTGGCTGATGTTGGAGAAGAAGGTGGTCTTCGCCCGGTCCAGCTCGGCGAGTTCCTCGGCCCGCCGCTGCTGCGCCCGGTAGCTGCGGGCGCTCGCGATCCCGGCGGCGATGTGCCCGGCGACCAGTTCGACGAAGCCCCGGTAGACGTCGTCGAGAGGTCGGTACTGGTTGAGCCCGGCGACCAGGAACCCGTACGGTGCGCCGCCCTGTCGCAGCAGCGGCACCACGAGCGCCCGGGTGGGCGGCTCGGGCCAGTCCCCGGTCGGCAGCGCGGCGAACGGCTCCGCGTCGAGCGTGACGAGCGCCGATTCCCCCTGGGCGGGCGCGGCCACGGGCCACACCCCGTCCGTCTCACCGGCGGGCAGGATCGCCGGGGCGGCCGGATGCCCGGCTTCGAGGCCGGCCGCGTTCGCCAGCCGCGCGCTTCCGTCGTCCTCGTACAGATAGGTCAGCGCGAAGGGCAGGTCCGCCAGGTTGCGGCCGAGCTGCCGTCCGGAGAAGGCCAGCATCTCCTCTTCGGTGCGCACCACGCTGGGGTCGGAGCCCAGATCGCGCAGCGTGGCCATCCGCCGCTCGCCTATGACCCGCTCGGTCTCCTCGCTGACCACGCACAGCATGCCGACCACCTGGCCGGCGTCATCGCGCAGCGGGCTGTAGGAGAACGTGTGGTAGGACTCCTCCGGATAGCCCGCCCGTTCCAGGAACAGCAGCAGGGCTTCGTCCCAGGTGGCCTCGCCCGTGTTGAGCACGGTGTCGATCCGGGGGCCGATGTCGTTCCAGATCTCCGCCCACACCTCGCTCGCCGGCCGGCCCAGCGCCCACGGGTACTTGCTGCCCAGCGTGTCCCGCCGGTAGGCGGCGTTGCAGAAGAACGTCAGCTCGGGGCCCCACGCCATCCACATGGAGAACCGCGACGACAGCAGAATGCTCACCGCCGTCCGCAGGCTCTGCGGCCAGCCGGCCGGCGGCCCGAGGGGGTGCGTCGCCCAGTCCACCATGGCGAGGTCTCCGCCGACCTCGGCGTCCGCGGCGAACACGTCGACCGCGGGCGCCGGTCCACGCCCGGCGTCTTCAGTACCCGCCACTCGACTTCCCTTCGTCCGCCTCGGCCGCTCTCCGAAAGCGACCGCTCACAGCCTTCCCCGTGGGGACGCCACCGCTATCGGATCCGGGTGGCGCGATCCGTAGGATAGGGCAGTCGCCCCGCCGGTGGGCACGCGGGACGGCAGCGAGGGAGACAGCGGTGACGGTGGCAGAAGGCGCCTTGCACCCGGGCTCGGCGCCCCCGCCCGCGGACGAGGAGCGGCGTCTGGCCGCGGTGCGCCGCTACCAGATCCTGGACACTCCTTGCGACGGGGCGTTCGACAAGGTGGCCTCCCTCGCCGCCCAGATCTTCCGCACCCCGTTCGCCACCGTCAGCATCGTCGACAGCGACCGCGTGTGGTTCATGGCCACCAGCGGACTGAGCGGCACCACCGAGATCGCCCGCGCCTCCGGGCTGTGCGCCTCCGCCATTCTCGACGGGGCCCCCTACATCGTCACGGACACGCTCACCGACCCCCGCACGGCCGCCGGCCCCCTCGTCCACGGAGGGATCGGAGTGCGGTTCTACGCCGCCGCGCCCATCACCACCGCCGACGGTTACCACCTGGGCACCGTCAACGTGCTCGACACCGAGCCCCGCCAGGTGACCGAAGAGCAGTTGGCCGCCCTCCAGAACCTGGCCGCCCTGGTGATGGACCAGCTGGAGCTGCGCCTGTCAGCCATCCGCACGGTCACCGCCGAGCGGCAGATGCGCACCGCCGCCGAAGGTCTCGCGCGCACCCTCCAGCGGACGCTCCTGCCGCCCGCCCTGCCGCGGGTCCCCGGTCTCGGAACGGCCGCCGCCTACCACACCGCTTCCGAGTACGAGGTCGGCGGCGACTTCTACGACCTGTTCCCCCTCGACGACGGACGCTGGGCGTTCTTCCTCGGCGACGTGTGCGGCAAAGGAGCCGACGCGGCGGCCCTCACCTCTCTCACCCGCTACACCCTGCGGGCCGCCGCCATCTACGACCCCGACCCGTGCGCGGTCCTGGCCAACCTCGACACCGTCCTCAAAGGCGAATACCAAGGAACCAACCCCCGCTACTGCACCGCGGTCTTCGGTGTCCTGCAGCCCGAGGACGACGGCTCCTTCGCCCTCACGCTCGCCGGCGGCGGCCACCCCCCGGCCCTGGCCGTACGCGCCGACGGCACCGTCGAACCCGTGCGCACCACCGGCGGACAGCTCATCGGCCTGCTGCCCGCCCCTCGCTTCACCCAGACCGCCACCCGTCTCCGTCCGGGCGACGCCCTGCTGCTGTACACGGACGGCCTGACCGAAGCGCGTACACCGGGCGGTTCCCTGCTCGAGGAACAGGGCCTGGCCGCACACCTGGCAGCCGGCGTCTGGCACGACGCGGACGGTCTCCTGGCAGGCGTCCACCAACTCCTCACCGGCCTGGGCGCGGGCGTCAACGACGACACCGCGCTCCTCGCTCTGTCCGTCCCGACCCGCCGCACCGAACCCGTACAGGAGACCCGGTGAGCCAGACCCTGACCGTGACCGCCCAGCCCCACCTCGCCGGCCCCCATGTGCTGACCCTGTCCGGTGAGCTCGACTACCACACCTCGGCCCGCCTCCGCGAGGCGCTGAACGAGATCCCCCTCGAAACCGGCACCGGGCTGGTGATCGACCTGTCCGGTCTGACGTACTGCGATTCCACGGGCATCACCCTGCTCGTGACCGCCTACCAACGAGCCCAGGCCACCGGGGCCCAGCTGTCCCTGGCAGGGTCGAGCCCCGATCTGCTCCGCGTCTTCCGCATCGTCGGGCTCGATCAGGTCTTCGTCCTGCAGCCGACCACTGAGGAAGCCATCAACGCCCTGCGCTCCTGAACCCGGCGGGCGGGTGTGGACCGGCGCAGGCGGCACCCCGATCGCGTACCGTCCTGCGGGATCGGCCGGTGACCTCGTGGCGCGGCGCGCTCGGGACGACATGCCGGTGGAGCGGTTGCTCGTACCCGCCGTGGTCGTGGAGCCGGGCCCGGAGTCCCGTGGTCGGCGAAACAACGCGCCAGAGGGCCGGCCGTGCCCACTCTGCCGGTGCGCGCCGGACAGGGCTGGTGTAGAGAGGAGTCATGTCGCAGCGCCTCGCAGGACTCCGCCGAAGGGTGCGAGCGGGTCACGCGTTCGTCGCTGTTCCGATCGCGTGGATCGTGGCGGTGGTCCTGATCGACGTCCTCGCGCCGCCCGACATCCACCTGGGTCCGCTGCTGGTCGCGGCCCCGGCGATCACGGCGTCGTTCGGCGGCCCCTGGATGGTGGGACTGGTCGCCGCACTGGCGGTCATCGCGCAGACGATCATCGGGGTGGTGCGCGAACCCGACGACCTGCTCTCGGCCAACCACGAGGCGCAGATCATCGCCCTGGTGCTGGTCGGAACGAGCCTCGTGATCTTCTGCGCGGTGCGGGAGCGGCGCGCCAAGGAGCTGACCCAGGTGCGGTACGTGTCGGACGCCGCCCAACGTGTCGTCCTGCCGCCCCTGCCGAGGCGGTCCGGACCGCTCCGCATCGCCTCCCTCTACCTCGCCTCCGAGGCCGAGGCCCAGATCGGCGGGGATCTCTACGCGGCGGCGCGCACCGCCTCCGGCACCCGGCTGATCGTCGGCGACGTACGGGGCAAGGGGATGACCGCCGTCAGCGACGCGGCCCTGCTGGTCGGGGCGTTCCGGGCGGCGGCTCATGGCAGGGCGAGCCTGGCCGAACTGGTGGGGCACCTCGACCGGAGCGTGGGCTGGGACCTGGAGGAGCCGGGCGAGACGGACCGCTTCGAGGAAACCTTCATCACCGCCGTCATCCTGGACATCCCCGACCGGGACAGCCGGGTCGAGATGATCTCCTGCGGGCACCCGCCGCCGGTCGTGCTGCGCGACGGCCGGCCCACCGTGGTGGACGTCCTCCAGCCCGCGCCTCCGCTGGGCCTGGGCGAACTCGTACGGCCGGGCTACCGCGTCGACAGCTTCCCGTTGGAGCCCGGAGACCTGCTGCTGCTGTACACGGACGGCGTCACCGAGGCCCGCGACGCCACGGGCGCGTTCTACCCGCTCACCGATCGCATCGCCGGCTGGACCGAGAACGGCCCCGACGACTTCCTCCGCCGCTTCCGGCTCGACCTGCTGAGCCACGTCGGCGGGCGCCTGGGCGACGACGCCGCCATGATCGCCGTCGAACGCCCCGCCACGGCCGTCCCGGCCTGAGAACCCAGGCGCGCGTGGCTGCGTTCAGGTGGTGGCGACGGTGAGCCCGAGGCCGATCAGCGCGATGCCGCCGGCACCGCCGATCATCGCGAGCCGCCGGTCGGAACCGGCGAGCCAGGTCCGGGCGGCCGACGCGCTCAGGCCCCAGGCGGTGTCGCAGATCAGGCCGATGCCCGCCGGGATCAGGCCGAGAACCATCATCTGCAGCGGCACGTGCCCGGCGTCCTGGTCGACGAACTGCGGGAGGACCGCGGCGAAGAAGACCAGCCCCTTGGGGTTGGTGGCGCCGACGAGCAGTCCGTCCAGGACGGTACGCAGATGGCTACGGCGTTCGCCTTCCTGAGCCGCCAGGTCGGTCCGCAGACGGTCGCGGTGGCGGAACGCCCGGACGCCGAGGTGGACGAGGTAGGCGGCGCCGGCCAGTTTCACCGCGGTGAACACGGTGCCGGAGCTCTGGACGAGGGTGCCGACGCCGAGGGCGACCGCGAGGACCAGGGCGTAGCAGCCGAGGACGTTGCCCAGGACGGTGGCGAGCGCGGCGCGGCGGCCGTGGGCGAGGGCGCGGCCGACGACGAACAGGACGCTCGGGCCGGGTATCGCGATCACGACGAGGGACGCGGCGGCGAACGCGAGGAGGCTTTCGGTGGTCACCATGGGCGGGAGCTTTCTGAATCTCTGCCGCGCGGCCTCGGGGAGCCGTCGAAGCAAGGTCGGCGTGGGTTACCGGGACACGGTCGCCACCCGGGCGCGCGGAAGGCGTGCGAGGACGGCGGAGTCGAGGTGAAGGGTGCGGCCGGCGGATCCGCCTCCGCAGTAGACGGGCCGAGCCGGTTCGACGACCGCGGTGTCGATCAGGCACGGCACTCCGGGCCGGTGGCTGACCGGCGGGATACCGCCCGGCACCAGGCCCTCCGCGGCGAGGAGTCCGCCGTCCGCCGGCCGCAGCCGGGAGCGGCTGGTGCCGGCGGCGGCCGCGACGCGGGCGAAGTCCACTCCGTCCGCCGCCCGGAGGGCCACGAGCAGGAGCGGAGTGTCGGGGGTGGTGAAGGCGAGCGTCTTGACGGCCCGCGTCCAGGGGAAGGGCAGTGCCTGACGTTCGGCGACGCTGTGCGCGGCGGCGTGCTCGTGGACGGTGTACGCGCAGCCGTCCGCGTCCAGCACGGCTCGCCAGGGTGCTTCGGGCGTACTCATCAAGGGCCGCGGCTTTCGGTTCGGAGGGGGGAAAGATCGGGAGCGAGGGAGGGGTGACCTGCGGGAATCCGGTGCGGTCTGCTCCTGAGCCTGATCGACGTGGCGAGATCCGATCAACTGATTGTGGAATCCTGCAATCGTGATCACCATGCGCTTCACCGAGACGGCCGAGGAGGACATCGCCTTCTCCGTCTCACCGCTGCTCGAAACCGTCCATTCCTGGCACGTGCTGACCGACCCCGGCCACCACTCCCTGCACGTGCCGTGGGTGCGGCGGTGCCGTCGGCTGCCCGCCGCGCTGCGCCGGCGGATGCGGGAAGAGCGCTTCGTCGTCTCCGACTACATCCCGGCGTTCTTCGAGAGCCGGGCGGGAGACCACGACGCCGGCTTCGCGGACCAGACCGCCGCCGTCCGGGCCCTGCCGCCCGCCCTGCTCGCCGCCGAACTCGCCGAGACCCTTGTCGACACCACCCGCCACTCCGGCCACGACCTCGTCCAGGACCCCGTCGCCCGCGACGCGGCCCTCGCGGAGCTCCAGCGGGCCGACGACGGCCGTGCGGCGCGACTGAGCCGCGTCCTCACCGATCCCTGCTCCGTCCTGGAGGACGCGCTGACGGCTCTGGAGGACTACTGGAGTGCCGCCTTCGCCGAGGAGTGGGAGCGCGTCGAGCCCTCCCTGTACGAGTCGATCGCACGGGCGGGGTCCCGGATCGCCCACCAGGGCCTGTTCGTGATGCTCCGCACCCTGGTCCCCCGGATCCGCATCGACCCCGCCGGGCGGACGCTCCGGCTCGACCGTCCGCACCACCACGACATCGCCGCCACCCACGACCGCCCGGTCACGTTCACCGCCAGTCACTACGTCTGGCCGCACGTCCGCGTCACCTGCGACGCCCCCTGGCCCCTGCGGATCACCTACCCCGCCCTGCCCCTGACCCCCGCCTCGGCCGCCCGGCCCACCAGCCAGGAGGACACCCTCACCGCTCTACGCGCCCTGGCCGCCGCGCCGCGCCTGCAGATCATGGCCCACCTCGCCGCCCGGAGCCGCAGCACCCAGGAACTCGCCACCCTCCTCGGCCTGTCCCCGTCCGTGACCTCCCGCCACCTCCACCAGCTCACCCGGGCGGGACTCACCACCACCCGCCGCGAGGGCTACTACGTCCTCTACTCGCTCGACCCCGCCCGCCTCGACCAGATCGCCACCGCCCTCACCACGCTCGACCCGGGCCCCGACGCCTGAGGGAA
Source organism: Streptomyces sp. ADI96-02 (assembly GCF_003846185.1). Taxonomy (GTDB): domain Bacteria; phylum Actinomycetota; class Actinomycetes; order Streptomycetales; family Streptomycetaceae; genus Streptomyces. The sequence goes on along the minus strand of NZ_ML123034.1, from coordinate 5,497,792 downwards.
GACCACACGCGCTGCAACGTCCGGCGAGCGGCCGACGGACGACGGGCCGGCCCGTCGTCCGTCTTCGCCGCGACGCCGCCGACGGGCCGGGCCCTCTCAGGGCTCGACGACGATGGTGCCTATGGTCGATTCCGGGCCGGGCCCGTCCGGGCGGTCGACTTTCCACCAGCCCAGTGCGTCCTGGGATTCGGACTGGGGAACCTCGCGCCCTTCGGCGGTCATCACCCGCCCCTGGTAGGCCTGCGAATAACGCGCCCGAATCGAATAGGTGCCCGGCTCGTCGGGCACGACGATGTCGCACGACACGTTCACCCATTCGGCCGGCCCCGGATTGTCCTCCGCCGCCGCCGCGACACTCGTGCCCGGGTTGACCACCTTCAGTTCCCCGCCGCTGCGCTGCTTTCCATTCCACACCGATGCCTGGGCGCGGTCCTCGCCCGCCAGGCCGACGATCACCTGGTTGATGGCGTTGCCGCACTCCGAGCAGTCGTGCAGCAGATCGAACCGCACCTCGTGGGAACCGCCGCCGCGGACGAATGCCACGTCGTCATGGCCGTCGATCGTCACGTTGCGGATCTTGAAACGGAATCCCGTTCCACCTCCGTACGGCTCGACCATTTCGAGGCCGGCCGGCAGCAAGGGCTCGACGTCGGCGACGGGCGCGGGAGCGAACCACGGCGCCGACCCGGGCGAACCCGCTTCGGGGGACGCTGCCGTTTCCTCGGGCGACCGGTCGGTGTCGGACACCAGCTCTGCCATCCGTATGAAGTGCTCGGCCTGCGACTTGTGACCGGATATCCGTACGAGATAGGAGCGTTCCGTGAAGGCGAAGACCTCGCGCCGGGCAACCTCGGAAACGCCTCCCTCGTAGGTGTTGACCATGTCCAGGAGTTCCTCTGCGGCCTCCTTCTCATCGCATTCCAGATCGGCCAGGGTCCGAACTCCGGCCGACTCCGCATCCACGGCGGTCGCGACAATGATCCAACGCGACATGGAACATCCTCTCTGTCCGGTCCGCGCCACGACGGACTCCCGCCTCATCCTGCCCCAGCCGCCCCGGAGCCCCCGCGACCAGGGTGGACGGATGCGGGGGCCCGGGACGCCGTCGCGATACCGGGGGTCGGCGGTCGGCGGTGGCCGGGTCCGCCGCGAGACTTCTTGCACATAAGTTGCAGGGGCATCCTCTGCGCGATAGGACTCGGGGGCGAAGCGAGAGAGAAGAAGGCGCTCATGGCAGCCTCTCCGGCCCGACCAGCCCTTTCCCGTTCCCGTCGGCGGCGGCTCGCGGGGGCCATGACGCGTGCGGAATGGCGGCGGGTGGCGGGGATGGCGGCGTTCATCGCCGCGCTCCACGTGGTCGGGTGGTTCACGCTGGTCGCGATCGTCGCCCCCGCGCACTACAGCCTGGGCGAGAAGACCTTCGGCATCGGCATCGGCGTCACCGCCTACACCCTCGGCATGCGGCACGCGTTCGACGCCGACCACATCGCCGCCATCGACAACACCACCCGCAAGCTCATGCACGAAGGCCGGCGTCCGCTGTCGGTCGGCTTCTGGTTCTCCCTCGGCCACTCCAGCATCGTCTTCGCGCTGGCCGTGCTGCTCTCCCTCGGCGTCAGGGCGCTGGCGGGGCCCGTCGAGAACGACGACTCCCAGCTCCACAACGTGACGGGGTGGATCGGCACCACCGTCTCCGGCGTCTTCCTCTACGCCATCGCGATCATCAACCTGGTCATCCTGGCCGGGATCTGGAAGGCCTTCCGCGAGATGCGCTCCGGTCACTACGACGAAGCCGCGCTGGAGGAACGGCTCGACAACCGCGGCTTCATGAACCGGCTCCTCGGACGGCTGATGAAGTCCATCACCAAGCCGTGGCAGATGTACCCGCTCGGGCTGCTCTTCGGGCTCGGCTTCGACACCGCCACCGAGATCGCCCTGCTCGTCCTGGCCGGTACCGGAGCCGCCTCCGGGCTGCCCTGGTACGCGATCCTGTGTCTGCCGGTCCTCTTCGCCGCCGGTATGTCCCTGCTGGACACGGTCGACGGCACCTTCATGAACTTCGCCTACGGCTGGGCGTTCTCCAGACCGGTCCGGAAGGTCTACTACAACCTCACGATCACCGGCCTGTCCGTGGCCGTGGCACTCGTCGTCGGCACGGTCGAACTCCTCGGCCTGATCGGCGACAAGCTCGGCCTCCACGGCGCGTTCTGGGACTGGGTCGGCGGGCTCGATCTCAACGTCGTCGGCTATCTCGTCGTCGGCCTCTTCGTCGCCACCTGGATCGTGGCGTTCGCCGTGTGGAGACTCGGCCGTATCGAGGAGAGGTGGACCGCGGGCCTCCAGCCCGGCGACGACGGCGGCGACGCGGACGCGGGGCACTGACCAGCCAGAACGGGGCAGCAGAGGCAGGTGGCCGGCCAGGCCCGCGCGGGCGGCGGCCGGCTCCCCCTCCTCCCGTACGGCGCTGCTGAGCGAACAGCCCGACCGACCAGGCAGGCATGCCGGGTCGGTCGGACGCTCTCAGGGCCGGTCGGCCGTCAGGAAGGCAGGCGGTCCAGGATCCAGGTGGCCAGTTCCTCGCTCATGAACGTGTGCGGGGTGTTGCTGGACGAGAGCAGGAACTCGTCCAGCTCGCTCTGGTCCGGGTCCAGTTGGTCGACGTCCACGTACAGGTCGTCCTGCTCGTCGAGGTCGCGGACGGCGACCGCGCTGACCGACGGGACGAAGCAGATCGATTCGGTACCGGGCTCGATGTCGACCTTTCCGGTGAGCCGCAGCTTCTCGCCGGCGATGCCGAAGCTCGCCAGCGTGCCGCCGGGCGCGCCGTCCAGCTCGGGCATGCCGTGGGTGACGGCACGCTTCTCCGAGAGCAGGCCCTTGAGCCTGGCCACCTCCTGGTCGTCCCCCGCGGACTGGGTGCGCAGCGTGGTGCCGGTGAACCAGCCGGAGGTCACCCGGATCGCGTCGACACCGGCCTTGACGCCGTTGCCGCTCCCGTCGCCGGAGCCGTTGGCGACGCCGAGCAGCCGCGGGATCCGGGGCCAGGAGCCGACGTTTCCGAGCTCGCGCAGGAACTCGGTGCGCAGCGGGTCCTCGCGGGGCGTGTCCTCGGCGGTCTCGATGTGCCGCCACAGGAGCTGGCGGGCGGCAGGACTGTTGATCTGCTTCGACAGGGCGGGCGTGGCCTTGAGGAAGTGGGCCAGGGCCTGGAGCGCGACGGGGATCCAGGCGCCGCGGTGCGGGCTGTCGAACGAGACGTAGGTCGCGACCTGGTGGTCGACCTGCTGGTGCTCCATCCTGGCGAGCGCGTAGCGGGTGACCAGGCCGCCCATGCTGAACCCGCCGACCGTGAGGCGGGCGTCGCCGATCCGTTCGGCGATCGCGCGCTGGACGCAGGCCGTCGCGGTCCGGGCGTTGTCCAGGATCGAGGCGCTGCGTTCGTCGTAGCCGATCAGGACCAGGTCGTGGCCGCGCTCGCGGAGCCGCGTCGCGAAGGGGTAACCGCCGCGGTCCAGCCCGTTCCAGAGGGCGTTCAGGTCGCTCGGGCCGGTGTTGAACCCGTCGGAGAGGATCACCGGCTTCGTGAGCCCGTCGTGATCGGCCCCGTAGTACACCCAGGCCGTGCCGCCGGGCAGTGTCCACGTGGCGTCGGGTTCCGGGGCCTTGGGGGCCTCAGGCGGAGCGGGCGGGGCGAGGAAGCCGAACGGCTCGACTGCGGGCTCGGGCTGCTCAGTCAAGGACTGATCCCTTCCATGGTGCTGGAGACGTCTTCTCTGTCGGTGGTCCGGGCCGCCCGCCCGCGTCGCGGAGTGCGGGCGGGCGGGCGGCCGGACCACCGTGCGTACCGGCGCGATCTACCCCGCGGAAACCGGGAGCATCCGGGCAGTCACTCCATCGAGTGAAGCCGGGGCCTCGGACCCGTTGCGGTCCACCAGGACCTTCCGGCGTGCTGACGTGGTCCGGATGACCGGCCCGTGCGGGCGATCGGCCGGAGCCGGGCGCGGCCCGCCTTCCGGCGGACGGCGGCACCGCCCGCGGCGTCGGCGGCGGCTGCGATCGCCGACCGCCGCACGCACCTCGACACGAATTCCCCGGGCCTCTTACGCTGCGCGCTGCGCCCCCTGCGCTTACCTTCTGTAAGGGGATAGCCACAGAGGCAACTGGAGGAGCGCATGCCGGAGCTGTTCATCGGCGGCCAGTGGACCGCCGCGGCCGACGGCGGGACGCGTGAGATCCGCTGCCCCGCCGACGGCGCCCCGGTGGCGACCGTCGACGAAGGCGGGGCCGAGGACGCGCTGGCCGCGGTCGCCGCCGCCCGGCGGGCCTTCGACGAAGGGCCCTGGCCCGGTACGGCGGCCGCGGAGCGGGGGCGGCTGCTGCTGCGCGTGGCCGACCTGCTGGAGCGCGACAAGGCGGTGTTCGCCCGCGCCGAGTCCCTGGACACCGGCAAGCGGCTGGTCGAGAGCGCCTACGACATGGACGACATCGCGAACTGCTTCCGCTACTTCGGCAATCTGGCCGCCGCCGGGGGCACGGACCGGGTCGTCGACACCGGCAGCCCCGACACGGACAGCCGTATCGTCCACGAACCCGTCGGCGTCTGCGCGCTCATCACCCCGTGGAACTATCCGCTGCTCCAGACGGCCTGGAAGGTCGCTCCGGCGCTCGCGGCCGGCAACACCTTCGTCCTCAAGCCCAGCGAGCTGACCCCGCACACCGCCGTCCTGCTCATGCGGCTGCTGGCCGAGGCGGGGCTGCCCGACGGCGTCGCCAACCTGGTGCTCGGGGCGGGGGCCGTCGTCGGCGCGCCGCTCACCGAGGACGCCCGGGTGGACATGGTGTCGTTCACGGGCGGACTCGTCACCGGGCGGCGCATCATGGCCGCCGCCGCGCCCACGGTGAAGAAGATCGCCCTGGAGCTGGGCGGCAAGAACCCCAACATCGTCTTCGCCGACGCCGCGTTCGAGACCGCCGTCGACTACGCGCTGATGGCCGTGTTCCTCCACTCCGGCCAGGTGTGTTCCGCCGGGGCGCGGCTCCTGGTCCAGGACGAGCTGCACGACCGGTTCGTCGACGAGCTGGTCGCGCGGGCCCGCCGGATCAGGCTCGGCGGGCCCTTCGACGAGGACGCCCGCAGCGGTCCGCTGATCTCCGCCGCGCACCGGGACAAGGTGGAGGCGTACGTGGCCGAGGGCGTCGCCGAGGGCGCGGTGCTGCGCTGCGGCGGCGAGCGGCCGAGCGATCCCGCGCTGGCGGACGGCTTCTACTACCCGCCGACGGTGCTCGACGAGTGCACCTCCCGGATGTCCGTGGTGCGGGACGAGTCGTTCGGGCCGGTGCTCACCGTCGAGCGGTTCCGCGACGAGGACGACGCGGTCCGCATGGCGAACGACACCGTGTACGGCCTGGCGGGCGCGGTCTGGACGCAGGACGGCGGACGGGCCCACCGGGTCGCCTCCCGGCTGCGTGCGGGCACCGTCTGGATCAACGACTTCCACCCCTACGTACCGCAGGCGGAATGGGGCGGCATGAAGCAGTCCGGCTTCGGCCGCGAGCTGGGACCGGCCGGGCTGGCCGAGTACCAGGAGGCCAAGCACATCTGGCGCAACGTGGCCGCGGTCCCGCAGCGGTGGTTCGAGTGAGCACCGGCGCGGGAGGCGGGCAGGGCCCCGCGACGCCGCCGAGGACCCAGACCCAGGACGACGACGACGCGCTGGGCGAGCTGGGGTACCGGCCGGAGCTCAAGCGGACGCTGGGCAACTTCCACACCTTCGCCGCCGGGATCAGCTACATCTCGATCCTCACCGGCACCTTCCAGCTGTTCTACTTCGGCATCAGCTTCGGCGGCCCGGCCTACTGGTGGTCCTGGCCGATGGTCTTCGTCGGCCAGCTCATGGTGGCGCTGTGCTTCTGCGAGCTGGCCGCCCGGTACCCGGTGGCCGGTTCCATCTACAACTGGGCGAAGAACATGGGCGGTCCGCACGTGGGCTGGCTCGGCGGCTGGATGATGATGACGGCCACGATGGTGACGCTGTCCGCCGTGGCGTTGGCCTACCAGATCACGCTGCCGCAGATCGACAGCTGGTTCCAGTTCGTCGGGGACGGCAGCGGCCGGAACGACCAGGCGGCGAACGCGGTGCTGCTGGGCACCGTGCTCATCCTGTTCTCCACGGTGGTGAACGCGTTCGGGGTGAAGCTCATGGCCCGGATCAACTCCGCGGGCGTCTTCATCGAGCTCATCGCCGCCGTGGCGCTGATCATCTTCCTCGGGGCCCACATCACCCGCGGCCCCAGCAGCGCGCTGACCCAGACGGACGGTCTGGGGGCCGGTCAGTCGCTCGGTTACTTCGGCGCGTTCCTCACCGCCTCCCTGGCCTCGGCGTACGTCATGTACGGCTTCGACACCGCGTCCTCGCTCGGCGAGGAGTCGCACAACCCGGGCCGCAACGCGCCGAGGGCCATCCTGCGGGCGCTCATCGCGTCGTTCCTCATCGGCGCGTTCATCCTGCTGTTCGCGCTGCTGTCGGTGCCGGACCTGCACGCCGAGGAGCTGGCCACGGGCGGCTTGCAGTACGTGGTGCTGGAGACGCTGGGGCACACCGTCGGAGAGGTCTTCCTCTGGGCGGTCGTCATCGCGATCACGGTCTGCGTCCTGGCCGTGCAGGCGGCCGGCATCCGGCTGATGTTCGCCATGGCGCGGGACAACAACCTGCCCGCCGGCACGAAGCTCGCCCGGGTCAGCCCCCGCTTCCGGACGCCCGTGGTACCGGCCGTGGTGATCGGCGTGGTGGGCGTGGTGATCCTGGTGGTCAACATCAACCAGCCGCAGATCTTCTCGGTGATCACCAGCATCGCGATCATCATGATCTACCTGGCGTATCTGCTGGTCACCCTGCCCATGCTGGTCCAGCGGCTGCGCGGCCGGTGGGAACCGCGCGAGGGCAAGTTCTCGCTGGGCCGCTGGGGGCTGCCGATCAACGTCCTGGCGGTGCTCTGGGGAGCGGCGATGTCGCTCAACCTCGCCTGGCCCCGGGCCGAGGTGTACAACGCGACGGGCCCGCAGCACTGGTATCTGCGCTGGGGCGCGTTCCTCTTCATCGGCATCGTCGCCGTCGGCGGCTTCGCCTACTACTGGTTCGTCCAACGGCACAAGACCGGTGTGCTCGCCGAGCACCGCTTCCAGTCCGCCGACCCCACCGCTCCCCCGCCCCCGCCGAACGGCTGAGAATCCGCGCCCGGTGAGCACACGCGCGCGCGGGGCGCCCGCCGAGTCTGGAGTAGCGATGTCCGAAGAGAGCCCTGGTGCCGCGTTCGACTACGTCGTGGTGGGCGGCGGCACGGCGGGGTCCGTCGTCGCCGCACGGCTGACCGAGGACCCGTCCGTCACCGTCTGCGTCCTGGAGGCCGGCCCGTCGGACGTCGGCGACGACAGCGTCCTGCGCCTGGAGAGGTGGATGGAGCTGCTGGAGTCCGGTTACGACTGGGACTATCCCGTCGAGCCGCAGGAGAACGGCAACAGCTACCTGCGGCACGCCCGCGCCAAGGTGCTCGGCGGCTGCTCCTCGCACAACTCGTGCATCGCCTTCTGGGCCCCGGCCGAGGACCTCGACGAGTGGGGCGCCCTGGGCTGCACCGGGTGGAGCGCGGCGGACTGCTTCCCGCTCTACCGGCGGCTGGAGACGAACGACGCGCCCGGCGACCACCACGGCCGCTCCGGCCCCGTCACCATCCGCACGGTGCCGCCGAACGACCCGTGCGGTACGGCGCTGCTCTCGGCGTGCGCGGCCTCGGGCATCCCGACCACGCCGTTCAACACGGGCGCGACCGTGGTGCGGGGCGCGCACTGGTTCCAGATCAACGCCCGCGAGGACGGCACCCGGTCGTCGGCCTCGGTCTCCTACCTCCACCCGGTCCTCGGCTCGCGCCCGAACCTGGAGGTGCGTACGGGGCTCCAGGCGAAGCGGCTGCTGTTCGACGGCGGTCGGTGCTCCGGCGTCGAGTACCTGGAGCCGGACACCGTCCACAGCGGTGCGGTCCGCGCCCGGCGGGAGGTGATCGTGGCCTGCGGTGCGATCGACTCGCCGAAGCTGCTGATGCTCTCGGGCATCGGCCCGGCCGCGCATCTGCGGGAGTCCGGGGTGGACGTGCGGGTGGACTCGCCGGGCGTCGGCTCGCACCTCCAGGACCACCCCGAGGGCGTGATCATGTGGGAGGCGAAGCGGCCCATGGTCACCTCGTCGACCCAGTGGTGGGAGATCGGCGTCTTCGCCGACACCGAGCCGGGACTCGACCGGCCGGACCTGATGTTCCACTACGGGTCCGTGCCCTTCGACCTCAACACCTACCGGCGCGGCTACCCGACGTCGGAGAACGCGTTCTGCCTGACCCCGAACGTCACCCGGGCCCGGTCCAGGGGAACGGTCCGGCTGCGCACCCGCGACTTCCGGGACAAGCCCCGGGTGGACCCGCGCTACTTCACCGACGAGCACGACGTACGGGTGATGACGCACGGGCTGCGGCTGGCGCGGGAGATCGTCGCGCAGCCGCAGATGGCCGCGTGGGCGGGCGCGGAGCTCGCCCCCGGTCCGCACGCCCGGACGGACGGGGAGCTGCTGGAGTACATCCGTGAGACGCACAACACCGTCTACCACCCGGCGGGCACGGTGCGCATGGGCCCGGAGGGGGACCCGGACTCGCCGCTGGACCCGCGGTTGCGGGTCAAGGGGGTCGCCGGGCTGCGGGTCGCGGACGCCTCCGTCATGCCGTTCCTGCCGACGGTCAACCCGTGCATCACCACGATGATGATCGGCGAGAAGTGCGCCGACATGATCAAGGAGGCGTGAGACCGGGCTCCACGACTCCGTCGAACGCCATTCGCACACACGTGCGAATGGCGTTAGGCTCGGCGTATGGCCGCACACCTGCAACCCTCTCTTTTCGACCAGGAGACCGAGGTCCGCGTGGGCCCGCTCGACGGCCTGCGGCGCACGCACCTGGGCCACGGCGCCTGGATCGACGTACTCCCGCAGTGGCTCGGCGGGGCGGACGCGCTGTTCGAGACGCTGGCGCGCGACGTCCCGTGGCGGGCCGAGGAGCGGATGATGTACGAACGGGTGGTCCCGGTGCCGAGGCTGCTGGCCTTCTACGGCCGGGACGACGCCCTGCCGCATCCGGCCCTGGACGCCGCCCGCGCGGCGCTCAGCGCGCACTACGGGCCCGAGCTGGGCGGACCGTTCACCACGGCCGGGCTGTGCCACTACCGCGACGGGCGCGACGGGGTCGCCTGGCACGGCGACACGATCGGCCGCGGCAGCACGCACGACACCATGGTGGCGATCCTCTCGCTCGGAGCGCCGCGCCATCTGGCGCTGAGGCCGCGTATCGCCGGGCCCGCAGCCGTCCGCAGGCCGCTGGGGCACGGCGACCTGATCGTCATGGGCGGCAGCTGCCAGCGCACCTGGGAGCACGCGATCCTCAAGACCGCGCGCGCGGTGGGGCCCCGGATCAGCGTGCAGTTCCGCCCCGACGGCGTGCGCTGACCGCCCTCGGCCGACGGCGGTGGCGCCGCCGCCGGGCCCGGAGTGGACCACCGCGGTTGTGCCGCTCCCGGGCAGGGCGGATTCTGAGAGTAATGAACCAGGCCGGTGTGGCGCGGTGAGCGCAGCGAACACGGCGGAGAACGCCGACTTCCGCGGCCCCCTGGACATCACCAGGGCCGCCACGGTGGTGCTCGACGCCGCCGGCACCGTCATCGGGTGGAGCCCGGCCGCCGCGGAGCTGTTCGGCTGCGGTGCGCACGAGGCCGTCGGCCGGCCGGTGGGCGCGTTCCTGTCGGCAACGCCGGGCGGCGGGCCCCGCTCCCGGACGGAGACCGGCCCCTCCGCGGCCGGGCCCACCATCGCGGGTCACGACATCCGGCTGGCGCGCCGCCCGGACGGCAGCGAGCTGCTGGTCGGAACGGCGATGTGCACGCTGCCGGACGGGCCCGGCGGCACCCCGGCGGGCGCACCGGACCGGGTGCTGGTGGTGGCCGAACTGGACACGCTGCGTCAGTGGGAGTCGCGGCTCGCCCTGCTCCAGGGCCTGGCCACGCAGTCGCCGGTCGGGCTGGCCATCTACGACACCGACCTCCGTCTGACCTGGAGCAACACGGCCTACGAACGGGAGATCGGGCGGCCGTTCGAGGAGTACCGCGGCCGGCGGCCGGGGGAGCTGTATCCCCGGGGGCGCTTCGTCACCACCGGATACCCGCAGACGCTCGACAGCGTCATGCGCCACGTCCTCGCCACCGGCGAACCCATCCTCGACCTGCACTTCCTGGACCGTCCGCCCACCGATCCGGAGCAGGACCACCTGTGGTCCTGCTCCTACTACCGGCTCCAGGACGCCCACGGGCACGCGCTCGGAGTGTGCGAGGACTCCTTCGACATCTCCGACCGCCACCGCGCCCAGCAGCGGCTGGCCCTGCTGGTCGAGGCGGGCCGCAGCATCGGCACGGCGCTGGACGTGGTCACCACCGCGCAGGAGATCGCCGAGGTGACCGTGCCGGGGTTCGCCGCCGCCGTACGGGTCGACGTCACGCGGGCCACGGTGACGGGCGAGGCGCCGACCGCCGCCGACGCGGCGGGCACCGTTCTCCTGCGGGTCGCCGAGCGGCCCGCGCGGGCCGGGGCGCCCGATCCGGATCTCGCGCGGGCGGCCGGCGGGACGCAGGCGGGCGACCCGGAGGACCCCGACGATCCGCGGCACCGCTATCCGCCGGTCGCCTACCCGCCCGGTTCGCCGCAGAACCGCAGCCTGGCCTCCGGCGGGCTGGTGCTCGACGACAGCGCGCTGGTGGTCCCCCTGCGCGCCGGTGGCAGCGTCCTGGGGCTCGTCACCTTCGTGCGCGGCGACGGTTTCGGCCTCGCCACCACCTTCGACAACGGCGAGGTGGCGCTGGCCGACGAGCTGGCGGCCCGGGCCGCGGTGTCCATCGACAACGCCCGCCGGTTCACCCGCGAACGCACCGCCTCGCTCGTCCTCCAGCGCCAGTTGCTTCCGCACCACGTGCCGCCGCTGTCCGCCGTCGACATCGCCTACCGCTACCTGCCGACGGACGCCGCGACGGGGGTCGGCGGAGACTGGTTCGACGTGATCCCGCTGTCCGGGACGCGGGTCGGGCTGGTGGTCGGGGACGTCGTCGGACACGGGCTGCGGGCCGCCGCGACGATGGGCCGGCTGCGCGCGAGCGTACGCGCTTTCGCCCAGCTCGACATGGCTCCCGACGAGCTGCTGACCCGCCTCGACGACCTGGTGGGCCAGCCGGTGAGCCAGCAGTCGGACGTCCACGGCTCGTCCCAGGACACGTACGACGAGGTGACCACCGGGGCGACCTGCCTCTACGCGGTCTACGATCCGGTCTCGCGCCAGTGCGTGATGGCCCGCGCCGGGCACCTCCCGCCGGCGGTCGTCGACCCGGACGGCCGGGTGTCGTTCCCGGACCTGCCCGCGGGACCGCCGCTCGGCCTGGGCGGGCTCCCCTTCGAGTCGGCGGAGATCGAGCTGCCGGCGGGGAGCCTGCTGGCCCTGTTCACCGACGGCCTGGTCGAAGCCCGCGACCACGACATCGGCCTCGGCCTCGACACCCTGGGCCGCGTCCTCGGCGACCGCCAGGCCTCGCTGGAGGAGCTGTGCGACCGGGCGATCTCCGAGCTGGCGCCGGACGGGACGACCGCCGACGACACCGCGCTCCTGCTGGTGCGCACCCGCGAACTGAGCGACCGGCAGGTGGCCGACTGGGAGTTGACCGCCGAGCCGCTGGCCGTCGGCCGCGCCCGCGAGCTGGCCACCGGCCAACTGGAGGCGTGGGGACTGGAGGAGCTGTCGTTCTCGACCGAACTCGTCGTCAGCGAGCTGGTCACCAACGCGGTGCGGCACGCGGGCGGACCGCTGCGCCTGCGCCTCATCCGCGACCGGACGCTCCTGTGCGAACTCGCGGACGGCAGCCACACCTCGCCGCACCTGCGGCTCAGCAAGGACGACGACGAGGGCGGGCGCGGGCTGTTCATCGTGGCCCAGCTCGTCCAGCGGTGGGGCACGCGGTACACCCCGACCGGCAAGACCATCTGGACCGAACAGGCGTTCCCGCCGGCCGCGTTCGGCTGATCCAGCGGCGGGAGCGGTTGCGGGAGCGGCCCCGCGCGGGTCGTCGCCGCAAGCGCTTACCGAGCCGACGCACCGTCACTTTCCTTGAGTGACAGCCGAGTCGAAGGGATTCGGGGAATCGGGGAGGTCCGGAACGAGGCGTCTGAACTTCACGGGAACTCCAGCGAAATGGCACGTGTGTGGATATCGTGCACCGAGCGAGGGCGCATCCGTCAGTCCATGGGATCGACGGATGCGTCGCGTTTGTGGGGGTGCGACTGTGACTGGGGGGTTCATGGGGCATGTCGAAATACCGGAAACCGGCATATCCGGGCCGGTGGGGCTCCGGGGCGCGCCGCGCCCCCGCACCGCCGCGTCCCGGAACCGCGCGGCGGCGCTGGAGCAGCTGTGGCGGGCCCCGACCGCGCCGCGCGACCCGTCCGAGCGGGCGCCCGTCCGCGGCCGGCGGGGCCACCGCCCACCGTTGGCGGCCCTGACCGAGCTGCTGGGGCTCGCACTGCCGGCCTGGCTGCTGCTGCGGGCCGGCGACCAGCCGCGGCCGGAGACCGCCGCCGCCGTGGCCGGGCTGCTGTGGGCCGCCCTGCGCGCCGCTCGCGGGCGGTACGCCGCACGGCTGCCCGACGAGCCGGCGGAGCCGCTGGGCGGCGTCGGCGACTGGCTGGTGCTCGTCGGGGTGCTGGCCGTGCTGCACACCGCGACCGGGGCCCCGATCGATCCGGCGACCGCGGTCGTGGCGGTGGCGCCGGGGCTGCTCGTCGCCACGGCGGCGCAGGGGCTGCGGCGCCGGCCGCGCGGGACGCGTCGCGGCGGGGCGGTGCGCCGAGTGCTGCTGGTGGGCGAGGCCGGAGGCGTGGACCGGGCGGCGGAGCTGCTCAACTCCCGTACCGACCACGGCTATCAGCTGGTGGCGGCGATACCGGTGGGGTCTGCGGGGCGGGTGCGCGCGGACGTCCCCGTGCCGGGGCGCCTCGGCTCCTTCCCGGCCGACGACGACGTGACCACGGTGCTGGGCGGGGCCTACGCCCACGAGGCCGATCTCGTACTCGTGGCCCCGGGGCCCCGGTTGACCGGAGACCGGCTGCGGCGGCTCGGCTGGGGGCTGCACGACGGCGGGGTCGCCCTGTGCGTACTCTCCGAGCTGTCGGAGGTGGCAGCGGCCCGGGTCCGGCCGGTCGCCGCGGCCGGGCTGACCCTGCTGCACATCACGCCACCGCTGCGCGGGGGGCCTCAGGCCGCGGCGAAGGCGGTGCTGGACCGCACCTGCGCTCTGGTCGGACTCCTGCTGCTGGCACCGCTGCTACTGGCGGTGGCGCTCAGCGTGCGGATGTCGTCGCGCGGGCCGGTCTTCCACCGCCAGGTCCGGCACGGGCAGCACAACCGGCCCTTCACCATGTGGAAGTTCCGCACGATGGTGGCGGACGCCGAAGCGCGCAAGGCGCAGCTCGCCGCGGCCAACGAGGTCGACGGACCGCTGTTCAAGATGCGCCGCGATCCGCGTGTGACGCGGGTCGGCCGGACGCTGCGCCGCACGTCGATCGACGAGCTTCCCCAGCTGGTGAACGTACTGCTGGGGCACATGTCGCTGGTGGGGCCGCGCCCGCCGCTGCCGGAGGAGGCGTCCCGGTACGACGAGCGGGAGCACCGCAGGCTCGCGGTGAAGCCGGGGCTGACGGGGCTGTGGCAGGTCAGCGGGCGCTCCGAGCTGTCCTGGCAGGAGACCGTCTCGCTGGACCTCTGGTACGTCGACAACTGGTCGGTGGCCACGGACATGGGGCTCCTCGCCCGTACGGTGCGCGCCGTCACCGACGGTCGCGGGGCGTACTGAGGGCGGCGGGCGTGCGGATGCGAGGAGCCCCGGAACGCCGAACGGCGGCTGCCGAACGGTCAGACGGAAGGCGGCAGTTGGCCGAGCCACCAGGCGTAGGTACGGGCGATGCCCTCGCGCAGCGGGATCCGCGGCGCGAAGCCGAGGGAGGTCAGCCGGGTCACGTCGAGCAGCTTGCGGGGGGTGCCGTCGGGCTTCGAGGCGTCCCAGCCGACGCGGCCCCGGTAGCCGGTGACCTCGGCGACCGTCTCGGCGAGTTCGCGGATGGTCAGGTCCTCGCCGCAGCCGATGTTGATGGGTTCGTCGCCGTCGTAGACCTCCAGCAGGCGTACGCAGGCGGCGGCGAGGTCGTCCACGTGGAGGAACTCGCGGCGGGGGCTTCCGGAGCCCCAGAGGGTGACTTCGGGCACGGCGTCGCGCTGCGCCTCGTGGAAGCGGCGGATCAGCGCGGGCAGGACGTGCGAGGTCTCCAGGTCGAAGTTGTCGCCGGGCCCGTAGAGATTGGTGGGCATGGCGCTGATGTAGGAGCGGCCGTACTGCCGCCGGTAGGACTGGATCTGGACGATTCCGGCGATCTTGGCGAGGGCGTACGCCTCGTTGGTGGGCTCCAGCTCGCCGGTGAGCAGCGACTCCTCGCGGATCGGCTGCGCGGCGAGGCGGGGGTAGATGCACGACGAGCCGAGGAACAGCAGCCGGCGGGTCCCGGCAGCGTGCGCCGCCGCGATCACGCTCAGCTGGATGCGCAGGTTGTCCTCCAGGAACTGCACCGGGTACGTGCTGTTGGCCATGATCCCGCCGACCTTGGCGGCGGCCAGCACCACCGCGTCCGGGCGCGCCTCCCGCAGAAACGTCTCGGTCCGCGCGGCGTCGCGCAGGTCGAGCCGGTCGCGGCCCCGGGTCAGCACCTCGTGGCCGTCGTCGGCGAGGCGTCGGGCCACCGCCGAGCCGACGAGACCGCGGTGTCCCGCGACGAATATGCGAGAGCCGGGAGGGAGTAGGGAGCGGGCGGATTCCTCGGACGGGACGGGGAGTTCGGTCGTCATGGCACGGATTGTGCCAGCAGCGGGGGGCTGCGGAGACGTCTTGCCGCAGAACGCTTCAATTCCGATATGTCGGTGAACAGTTCGCCGCAGCGGCGAACGGCAAGGGGAGGGGGAATCGTGGCGAAGAGCGCGCTCATCACGGGAGTGACCGGCCAGGACGGCTCGTATCTGGCGGAGTTGCTGCTCGACAAGGGTTACACGGTGCACGGGCTGATCCGGCGGTCGTCGAGTTTCAACACCGAGCGGATCGACCACATCTACCAGGGCCCGGAGGAGCCGGAGCGCTCGTTCGTGCTGCACCACGCCGACCTCTCCGACGGGGTGGCGCTGGTGAACCTGCTGCGCGACATCCGGCCGGACGAGGTCTACAACCTGGGGGCCCAGTCGCATGTGCGGGTCTCCTTCGACGCCCCGCTGTACACCGGCGACGTGACCGGGCTCGGCACCATCCGGCTGCTGGAGGCGGTCCGGGCGAGCGGCATCCAGACCCGGATCTACCAGGCGTCGTCCTCCGAGATGTTCGGCGCGAGCCCGCCGCCGCAGAACGAGGCGACCCCGTTCCACCCGCGCAGCCCGTACAGCGTGGCCAAGGTGTACGCGTACTGGGCGACGGTCAACTACCGCGAGGCGTACGACATGTTCGCCGTGAACGGCATCCTGTTCAACCACGAGTCGCCCCGGCGCGGCGAGACCTTCGTGACCCGGAAGATCACCCGCGGGGTGGCACGGATCAAGGCCGGGCTCCAGGACCGGCTGCACCTGGGCAACCTGGACGCCGTGCGGGACTGGGGCTACGCGCCGGAGTACGTCGACGCCATGTGGCGGATGCTCCAGTGCGACACCCCGGACGACTACGTGGTGGCCACGGGCGAGGGCGTCAGTGTGCGGCAGTTCCTGGAGTTCGCCTTCGAGCACGCGGGGCTGGACTGGCGCGAGCACGTGCGCTACGACCCCAAGTACGAGCGCCCCAGCGAGGTCGACGCGCTGATCGGCGACGCGTCCAAGGCCGAGGAACTGCTCGGCTGGAAGCCCTCGGTGAAGTCGCGGGAGCTGGCCCGGATCATGGTGGACGCGGACGTCCGCCTGCTCACCGACCAGCTCAGCGGGGCCGCCGTGCGGGTGGACAGATGAGCGGGCCGGGTCGTCCGGCCCGGCTCCGCGCGCGGCGCGACCCGCCGCCCGCCCCCTGCGCCCCGGACACCCCGGGTCGCCCCCACAGCACCCGGCCGGCGCTCCGCGCGCCCGCGCCGGGGACCGTCACCGGCGCAGCCGCCGGCCCCACCGGCTCCCCGGTGGGGCTCATCGCGCCGGCCGCGGGCGGGGCCGTCGGCTCCGCCCACCCACTCCCCCGAACCGGCCACGGGACCCGGCGTCCCCGCCGCCGGCCGGGCGAGGCAGGACCCGCGGCCCCTCGGCCGCAGCTCGTTCTCACCTTCGGAGCTGAATGATGAACGGAAGTACGGGGCGGAGAACCGGAGGACGCGGCCGTGTTCGGGCCGCCTCCGCAGCTCTCTGCCTGCTGGCCGGAGCACTGACCGCGACCGCGGTCGGCGCCTCCCCGACGGCGGCGCTGACACCGCCGGTGGCCATCACCGCGGACGATCTCACCACCTGGCAGACCAACGGCATCGTCTGGTCGATGGCCGCGCGCGACGGCGTGGTCTACGCCGGCGGCACCTTCTCCACCCTGCGCCCGCCCGAGGCCGCACCGGGCACCGGCGAACAGCCCGCGGTGAACTTCGCCGCGTTCGACGCGGCGACCGGAGCGCCCACCGACTGCTCGCTGTCGTTCACGGTCTCCTCCGGCACCGCGACCGTCCGGTCCCTGGCGCTGTCCCCCGACGGCAGGACCCTCTACGCGGGAGGCCAGTTCGGCGCGGTGAACGGTGTCGGGGTCAGCAACATCGCGGCGATCGACACCGCCACCTGCACACCGCGCGAGGACTTCAAGATCTCCGTCTCCGCGACCGTGCGGACGCTCGCCGTCACCGCCGGAACCGTCTACCTCGGCGGTGACTTCAACAGCGTCGGCGGCCAGGTCAGGAACAAGTTCGCCGCCGTGACGACCGGCGCGTCCCTGCTCCCGTTCACGGCGAACGCGGACGAGGTGGCCCGCGCCCTCGAAGTGACCCCGGACGGGCGCAGGGTCGTGCTCGGCGGCGACTTCTTCCGGATCAACGGCGTCAGCAGCCATGCCCTCGCCGTGGTCGACGCGACCACCGGAGCCGTGGCCAAGTCCTATCCCGGCTTCATCAGCAACAACTCCACGGTGCAGGACCTGACATCCGACGCCACCGGCTTCTACACCGCCAACGAGGGCACCGGGGGCGGCGTCTTCGACGGGCGGATCGCCGTCGACCTCGACGACTTCGAGCAGCGGTGGCGCGACACCTGCCTGGGAGCCACCCAGGCGGTGCTGGTCCACTCCGGCGTGCTCTACAGCGGCAGCCACGCCCACGACTGCTCCAGCATGGGCGCCTTCCCCGACCAGCAGCGCAAGCACCTGCTGGCCCAGTCGGTCGACGAACCGAAGCTGCTGCCGTGGTTCCCGGACACCAACGACGGCATCGGCGAGCCCGTGGGGCCGCGCGTGATGAGCCAGACCGACAGCGGCGGACGCCACTACCTGTGGGTCGGCGGCGAGTTCACGACCGTCAACGGATCGCCGCAGCAGGGGCTGACCCGGTTCGCGGACGGACCGGACACCGGCGCGCCGTGGGTGCCCAACGTCAGCCTGTCCACGCTCGACCCGGGGCGGATCGAGGTGAACTGGCAGTCCAGCTTCGACACCGACGACGGTGAGCTGACCTACCGGATCTACAAGGACGGCTCGAACACCCCCATCCACACGACCACCGGCTCCTCGGTGTTCTGGAACCGGCCCGAGCTGAGCTGGACGGACACCGACGTGGCCCCCGGCGAGACCCACTCCTACCGGATCACCGCGAGCGACGGCGCCAACACCAGCGCCAAGTCGACCGTCCAGTCCGCGACCGTGCAGTCCGTGTCGGAGTCCTACGCGGCCCGGGTCCGGGCCGACGGCGCGTCCCTGTACTGGCGCTACGACGAGGGTGGCGCGACCTTCGCCCACGACAGCAGCGGCGAGCGGAACAACGGCTTCCTGCGCAACGGGCCGGCCTACCGGCAGACGCCCGCGGCGGTGGCCGGGCCCTCCACCGCGATCGGGTTCAACGGAAGCGACGAGTACGCGTACAGCAACCGGCAGCACGCGCAGCCGACCCGCTTCTCGGTGGAGACCTGGATCAGGACCACCACCACCCGGGGCGGGAAGATCATCGGCTTCGGCAACATGACTCAGCAGAACAGCACCCGCGACGACAAGCACGTCTACATGCGCAACGACGGACGGCTCGTCTTCGGCGTGAACAGCGCAGGCGCGCGCACCGTCGCCACCTCCGCCGCCTACAACGACGGCGCGTGGCACCACGTCGTCGCCACCCAGGGCACCTGGGGCATGTCCCTCTACGTGGACGGCCAGTTGCGCGCGTCGAACATCCTGGTCAGCGGCAACGAGAACTACCCGGGGTACTGGCGGGTCGGCGGCGACAGCCTGTCCGGCTGGCCCAACCGGCCGACCAGCGACTTCTTCGCCGGTCAGATCGACGAGACCGCCGTCTACCCGACCGCGCTGAGCGCCTCCCAGGTCAACGCGCACTACGCCCTGAGGAAGGGCTGATGAGGAACCCGTTCCCGGCCTGCGCCGCCGTCGTCCTCCTGACGGCGGCACTGGCCTCCTGCGGCTCGTCCGCCGGCGGGAACGGCCCGGAGGCCGCGGGCGCACGACGCCCCGCGGCCTCCGGGCCCTCCGCTCCCGGCCCGGCCGCCGCGCCCTCCTCGAAGGCCCCGGCGGCCCGCCCCTCCTCCGGCCCGCCCGCCCCGGCCGGGCCGTCCGCGCTCCCCACGGTCCCCGCGGACGCGATCACCCCGGCCACCGGCACGTTCACCGAGGAGCAGAAGCGGTACCTGGAGAACCGGGTGCCCCGGGGCATGGATCCGGCCGCCGTGCTCCAGAGCGGCCAGGAGACGTGCGACAAGCTCCGCTACCTGGTCAAGGCCGACCGGGACACCGCCGTCGGCGCGATCGTGACGAACGAGATCCCGGACGCCGCCGACGCGGTCGCCGGCCTCTGCCCGCGCCACCAGGACCTGGTGGACGAGGCGGCTCTCGGTTACGCCGACGGCACGCACACCGGGAAGAAGCTCCGGCCGGGCGTCTACCGGTCCGCCTCCCCCACCGCGAACTGCTCATGGCGGATCGCCGGCGCGGGGAAGAGGGAACTGGCCTCCGGCACCTCCGACACCGGCGCCTCCCGGAGGATCACCATCCCTCCCGGCACGCGCACGTTCACCTCGACAGGCTGCTACGCCTGGCTGCCCGAAGGAGCCGCACGATGACCAGCGGGACGACGAGACTGCCGATAGCGGTGGCGATCCCCACGAAGAACGAGGGCCTGAACATCGCGGAGGCGGTCCGGTCGGTGCTCGGCCACTTCGAGGCCGTCGTCGTGGTCGACTCCCACAGCACCGACGACACCGCGAAGATCGCCGAGGAGTGCGGCGCGGAGGTCGTCACGTACACCTGGGACGGCGGCCATCCGCGCAAGAAGCAGTGGTGCCTGGAGAACGTACGCACCGACCTGGACTGGATCCTGCTGCTC
Source organism: Streptomyces sp. ADI96-02 (assembly GCF_003846185.1). Classification (GTDB taxonomy): domain Bacteria; phylum Actinomycetota; class Actinomycetes; order Streptomycetales; family Streptomycetaceae; genus Streptomyces. Next base: position 5,478,098 of record NZ_ML123034.1, on the reverse strand, counting down.
GACGGCGACGAGCGGCTGAGCCCGGGGCTCCTGGCCGAGCTGCGGGAGGTCTTCGCCGACCCGGCCGCGCCGAAGCCCGCCGCGTACGACATCCCGCTCGGCTACTGGTTCTCCGGCAAGCGGCTGCGGCACGGATACACCATCCGCAAGCGGTCGTTGACCGACCGCACCCGCTGCCGCTACCCGGACGTCGGGGACCTCGACGCACCGGGCATCGGGGAGGTCGAGGGGCACTACCAGCCGGTCGCGCAGACGGCGGGCGCTCTGACCAACCCCATCGAGCACCAGGACCTCGACCCGGTCACGGCCTGGTTCGAACGGCACAACCGGTACTCCGACTGGGAGGCGTGGCTGGAGCACCACCCGGACGTCAAGGAGCAGGTGCGCCGGGTCAAGTCGCGGCAGGGGCAGCTGTTCCACAAGGCGCCGTTCAAGCCGCTGGTCTCGTTCGCGTACATGTACGTCTACCGGCGGGGCTTCCTCGACGGCCGCGCGGGCCTCGACTTCGCGCTGGCGATGAGCTTCTACCGCTGGCAGATCGCGCTCAAGTCCCGTGAGAAGCCCGTACGGTGAACGGCGCGCCGCTCACCGCCCCCTCCGGCGGACCACGTCCTCGTAGGTCCGTCGGAGGGCGGCGGTGACGACGTCGATGGCGAAGCGGTCGCCCACCAGCTCCCAGGCCGCCTTGCCCGCCTGTTCGGCGGCCTCGGGCTCCAGCAGTTCCAGGACGGCGTCGGCGACCTTGTGCGCGTTGGCCGCGTCCTCGCCGACCCGGCTGTCGATCACCCGGCCCGCACCGGCCCCGGCCACGTCGGGGGCCAGTCCGCAGGTCCGGGTGATGACGACCGGTGTGCCGACCGACATGGCCTCCAGCACGGAGACGCCCAGCGGTTCCTCGATCGACGGCAGCACGTACACGTCGGCCTCGCGGCCGGCCGCGAGGACCGCCTCGTGGCCGAGCGGCCCGACGTGGTCCAGACTGCCGGCGACGCCCAGCTCCCGGGCGAGGGCCAGGACGCCGGGCAGCGCGCCGGTGTCCGGTCCGGCCAGCACGAAGCGGGCGTCGGGGTGACGTGCCAGGACGTGGGGCATCGCCGCGACGAAGTCCTCGGGGCGCTTGCGCGCCTGGATGCGGGCGAGGAAGAGCACGGTGGGCGGGCGGCCGGGCTCGCGGGCGGGCTTGCGCTCCTGCGGGCGGACGCCGTTGACCAGCCGTACGGTGCGGGTCAGCGGGACGGGCGCGGCGACGGCGTTCACGTCGAGGCGCTCCGCCTCGGTCAGGTGCAGGACGGCGTCGGCCCGGCGCAGCACCGTGCGTACCCCGAGCAGGTCGGTGAGCTGGGCGACCCGCTTCTCGGTCGGGTCGACCATCCCGTGGGTCTGGACGACCAGCGGTGTGCGGGAGGCGAGGGCGAGCAGCGCGGCGGGCAGGGTCACCAGGTCCCGCATCAGGTGGACGTGCACGAGGTCGGCGCCGCGCATCATGCGGCGGGCAGCGCGCAGCAGGGCGGCGGAGGTGATGCCGCTGACCTCGAACATCGGGAGGAGGTGCCGGGCCTGGAAGAGGTGGACCGGAACTCCCTCGACCTGCCGGGGCAGTTCGCCGTCCGGGAAGCCGTCGCCGAGGGCCATGACGCGGGCGTCGTCGCCCGCCGCGCGCTGGACCTTCGACAGGTTGAGCGCCACGCGGGTCGGCCCTCCGAACGCGTGGTCCGGGGTGTGGAGCGTGACGACGTGCAGGATCTTCACCAGGGTTCCCCTCGACCTCGGCCGGTTGTTCACAGCGTAGCCATCCCGCCCCCTCAAGTGGGCTGATTCGTTAGAGTGTTCACGGTCCACGGAACGGGGGGCGCATGACGTCCGTGCACACGTCGGCGCGCGGTCCGGCTTCCGACGCGGCCACGCGTCCCACCGACGCGCCGGCTCCGCAGGGCCCGCCGGAGCCGCCCGCGCGGCCCATCGCCTGGGCGATGCTGTCGCGGGCCCTGGCCGTGCCGCTGATCCTGGCGCTGGTCTGCTTCCTGCCGGCGGTGATCGCCGCCCAGCCCGGCAACGGCGTCCGGGACACCGCGTACTGGCTCCAGCTCGTCCTGACCTGCTACGCCGGGGTCCGGCTGTCGACGATGATCCTCTCCACCCGGCGGCGGCTGCTCCAGGGCGTCTTCTGGATGTTCGTGTACATCGCGATGGGCGTGGCGCCGTTCGCGCAGGTGGTGATCGGGCAGACGCCCACGCCCATGGTGGGGCCGCGCTCCGACCTGGTGACCGCCATCGCGATGATCCTGGTGGGGTGCGCGGCGTTCGACCTGGGGGCGCTGCTGGCCTCGCGGCGTCCGCTGCGGCGGCGTACGCCCTCGGCGCGGGGTGCGGGCGGGCCGGCCGTGGCGCATCCGCTGCGGCTGCGGCTGCTGGTGGTGCTGGCGTTCGCGGCGAGCGGGTACTACGTGCTGAAGCTCGGCGGGCCCGCGGTGTTCTTCTCCAGCCGGCAGGAGATCAGCGCGACGGTGGCGGCCAGCGGGGTCACGGCGAGCGAGTCGAACGTGGGCTCGGCGTTCCTGAAGGGCTTCGGCACGGTGCCGGCGCTGCTGGCCCTGCTCTTCTACACCCGGCGCCTGGTGACCTCGCACCGGGCCCGCAGGACGCCGTCGACGGTGCTGGTGTGGGTGGCGCTCGCCGTCGTCAACCTGATCGTGAACAACCCGGTCTCCAACGCGCGTTACTGGTTCCTGACGGTGCTGGTGTCAATGCTGTTCACCGCGTTCCCCAGCAGCGCGGCGGTCTACCGGAGCGTGCTGGCCATGGGCGTGGTCGGGGCGCTGGTGCTCTTCCCGTACGCGGACCGGTTCCGGTACGACGACGAGGGGTACCGGCCGGTGCAGTCGGCGTCGGTCTTCGAGCCGCTGGCCACCAAGGACTACGACCAGACGGTGATGTTCGCCAACACGATCTCCTGGGTGGACGCCCGCGGCCACACCTACGGCCGCCAACTGGCGGGATCGGGGCTGTTCTTCGTGCCCCGGGCCGTGTGGAGCGGCAAGCCGGAGGACACCGGGGTCCGGGTCGGTCAGTGGATGGGGATGAACATGACCAACCTGTCGGCCCCGCTGTGGACGGAGTTCTGGGTCGACTTCGGCGGCTGGGGCATGATCGGCGGACTCGCGCTCATCGGGTACGCGGCGGCGCGCACCGACCGGCGGTACGCGCTCGCGGTGACCCGGGCGGGGCCCGGACCGGGCAGCGTCCTGGCGATCGTCGCTCCGCTGATCGCCGGCTACACGTTCATCCTGCTGCGCGGCCCACTGCTCCAGGCGGCGGGGAAGCTGGCCATCGCGGCCCTGTGCCTGCTGCTGATCAGCACGTTCAGGGAGCGGCGGGCAGGGCGTCGGCGGTGACGGCCCCGGTGGGCGCGGGCCCTCTCCGGCGCAGCCGGGCCACCCGGATCCAGGTGGCCGCCGCCTTGCACACCGAACCCAGGCAGAGCCCCCAGGCGGCGCCCTGGACGCCGCCGACGGCGTAACCGCAGGCCAGGAACGCGACGGCGGTGAGCGAGAACACCACCTGGATGGCGAGCGTGGTGCGCGGGTCGAGCATCCGCAGGGCCAGCAGCCCGCAGGTGCCGACGGCCATCGCCGCGTACTGGCTGCCGGTCGCGGGCAGCAGGGCCGCGGCGACGGGCCAGGTGTCGCCGAGGAGTTCGCGTCCGGCGCGGTCGGGCAGCAGGGCGAGCACGGTGGCCCAGAGCGCGGCGGTGGCCGCGAGGAGTGCGGCGAGTCCCGCGGTGGCGCGCACCCGGGCCCGCTCCTGGGCGATGCGGCCGAGCAGCGGGGGCCCGAAGGAGGTGGCGGAGGTGAAGAGCACGTTCAGTGGGCCGAACAGGGTGGTGGCGCCGCGCAGCGCGCCGACCAGGAGCGGGTCGCCGACGGCGCCGAGGCCGAGGACGGAGAGCTGGCTGGTGGCGTTGCCCACGCCGAACTCGACGGTGAACCGCCGCCCGAGGTGGCCGCGCCGCAGCAGCGGGCGCAGCGCGAGCGGCGCCCCGGCGGTGGACCGGTGCAGCAGCGCGGCGGACAGCAGCAGGGCCGGCAGCGCGGACAGGCCCCAGACGGCGATCAGCCGGGCGGGTGAGGCCCCGTACGTCTGGAGGGACAGCGCGCCGAGCACGCAGAGCAGCCGCAACAGGTCCGAGGCCAGGGCGAGATGGGGTCGCTGGAGGGTGGCGAAGGCATAGCGGGCGGTGTCCTGCCCGAGCACCACGGGCAGGACCGCGCCGAGCACCAGGAGCGCGCGGGCGGTGTCGCCGGGCACCAGGAGGCAGACGGCGGCCAGCAGCGCGCCCAGCGCCGTCGCGGCGAGCACGGTGAAGACGGCGGCGGAGCGGCACGCGCCGCGCGTCTCCTCGTCCGCGCCGCGCCTGAGCACCAGCGGCTGTCCGGTGTACGCGCCGAAGACGCCGAGGAGCACGGTGAAGACGAGGTAGACCGCGGAGAAGCGGGCGAAGTCGGCGACGGTGGAGAGGCGGGCGGCGGCCACCAGCACCAGGATGTTGGTGAGGGCCGCCACGCCCTGGTCCGCGACCGAGCACAGGACGGCGGTGCGGGCTCTCACCGGCGCGCGGCGGGCACGGTGACGGTGCGCAGACCGAGCGTCTCGGTCGGGTCTCCGGTCGGCGCGGGAGCGCCCGGCGCGGGGGCGGGCCTCCCGTCTCCCGGGCCGCTGGCGCGGAGCCGGGCGGACTTCGGGGTGCGCTCGCCCCGGCGCAGTCGGCCGCGGCTCGGGTGGAGAAGTGCGCCGAGGACCGATCCGCCGGAGGCTCCGATGATCTCGCGGATGCGTTCCAGGTCGCTGCGGTGCACCTCGCGCGGGTCGCAGACGATCATGACGCCCGCCACCCGGTCGACGAGCGCGACCGCGTCCGCGTAGGAGAGGACCGGCGGGGCGAGCACGATGACGACCGCGCCGGGGCGGTCGGCCTCGGCGACGATGCGGCCCACGGACGGCGAGGTGAGGGCGCGCGGGACGTTCTCCGCCGGGGCCCCGGCCACCAGGGCGAAGGCCCCGGAGCCGGGGACGTCCACGTTCGAGCGGGCTCCGGTGGGCCAGCTGCCGTCGCCCTCGCCCGCGGCCCAGCGCGGCGGACGCACCTCGTGGGCGGCGGAGCCGAGCCGGCGGGCGAGGCTCGGGGTGCGCAGATCGGCCTCGACGAGCAGGACGTCGCGGCCCATCTCGGCGAAGGCGGCGGCGAGGTTGGCGGCTGCGGCGGCAGCGGTCGCGTTGTCGTCGCGCGGGGCGGTGACCAGCAGGCGGCGGCTCCCGGCGAAGGCGGGATCGTAGGCGAGGCGGAAGGCGACGGCCCGGTACTCCTCGGCGAGCCGGGAGCCGCCGCGGCCGATGGCGAGCAGGGCCCCGGCGGCTCCGCGTTCCCGGGGCAGGGTGCCGAGCAGCGGGGCTCCGAGCGAGTGGACCAGTTCGCGGGTGGAGCGTACGGCGGGGTCGAAGACGAGCCGCACCCAGGACAGCAGCAGGCCGAGGGCGAGGCCGACGACGCCGCCGAGGCCGAGCAGCAGGGGCAGCCCGGGGCCGGTGGGCGAGGTCGGGGCGACGGGCTTCCTGTTGAGGTAGCCGGGGGTGGTGTCGAGGGCCTTCAGCTCGGAGATCTTCCGGGTCAGCTCGGAGATGGCGACGATGATGTTGGCGCGGGCGCTGCTGACGTCGTCGGCCGCGTTCAGCCCGGTCTGCTCCTCCAGCAGGTCGCGCTTCTCCTCCAGCGGGTCGAGCTGGGCGCGGTAGCCGTCGGACATGTTCTCGATGCTCTCCTCGGTGCGCGCCCGGCGGTGGGCCAGGTAGGCCTGGGCGAGGGCTTCGGCGCGGGCGCGGGCCTGCTCGGGGGTGGCGCCCGTGTAGGCGAAGCGGAGCGTGAGGGTGTTGGGCGGGTTGGTGACCTGGAGTCCGGTCAGCAGGGAGCGCGCCGTGACGTCGTCGCCCGCCTTGAGCAGCGTGCCGGCGGCGAGGGTGCCGACGGTGTCGCTGACGGCGGTCTGGCGCTCGGAGCCGATGTTGATGCCCTTGTCGGCGGCGGCCCCGGTGGCGAAGGGGTCGGCGGTGGCGGAGCGCACCTGCACCTCGCCGGTGGCGGTGTAGGTGTCCTCGCCGCTGAGCGCGAGGTAGCCGCCGCCGAGCAGGCCGATGGCGACCCCGGTGGCCAGCAGCGCGCGGTAGCGCAGGAGTTGGCGGAACTGGTCGCGCAGCAGGGCCGGTTCGTCCTGGTCCTCCAGGGCGCGGTTGGGATGCGTCATCGGCGGGTGCTCCCTCGTACGTCCGTCAGGACCTCGGCGAGCAGGGCGTCGAACCGGGCCAGGCCCGCCTCCCGGCTCAGGTGGCGTGCGACGTAGCGCGGCCCGTGCGCGCCGAGCGCGTCGGCGGCGGCCGGGTCGGCGGCCAGTCCCCGTACGGCTTCCAGCAGCGCGGCCGGGTCCTCCGGGGCGACCAGGACGCCCGCGCCGGAGCGGCGGACCTCGTCGGCGGTGCCGCCCCGGTCGGCGACGGAGGCGATCACGGGCCGGCCGGAGACGAAGTAGGAGGTGAGCTTGGAGGGGACGCTCATGTCGAGGACCGAGGCCCGCTGGGTCACGGCGAGGACGTCGGCGGCGGCGAGGACGTCGGTGAACTCCTCGGCTCCGGCGGGCTCCAGGAAGTCCACGTTGGGCAGCCGGGCGGCGCGGGCGCGCAGCCCGTCGCGCTGGTTGCCGTCGCCCATCAGGACGACGCGGAGGTCCGGGGCCGAGCGGGCGGCGTCCACCAGCACCTCCAGCCCCTGCTTGAGGCCCATGTTGCCGGAGTGCAGCAGCACGGTGGCATCCTCGCTCCAGCCGAGCCGGGCGCGGGTGGCGGCCCGGTCGGCCGAAGGAGGCTGTACGTGCGTCCAGTTGGGGACGATCCGGATGCGGCCGGGATCGACGCCGAGCGCGGTGACGCCCGGTACGAAGCTCTCGTGGATGACGCCGACGAGGGCCGCGCCGCGCAGGGCGTACCGTTCGGCGGCGGCGGCGACGGCCGCCGCCCTGCCGCCACCGCGGATGCCGCTCTGCGCGGCGGCGGCCCCCATCAGGTCCTGGACGACGGGCAGGTAGGGCACGCGGTGGCGGCGGGCGAGGCGGGCTCCGAGGACTCCTCCGGCGAGGCTGGGCATCTGGGCGATCACGGCGTCCGGTCGGCCCGGCGGCGGCGCGATCATCCCGGTGGCGAGCAGGCTCGCCTCGAACAGCCCTCGGCGCAAAGCGGTCTGACGGGACGGCACATAGTGCCGTCGCCGGTGCACCTGGACCCCGCCGCGGCTCTCGGTGGTCCGCCGCACGCCCCGGTAGCGCTCGTCCAGCCGCCAGGAGGGGTAGTGCGGCATTCCGGTGAGCACCTCGGTGCGGGCGCCGGAGGCGGCCCAGTGCTCGGCGAGCTGGGTGGCGTACGGGCCGATCCCCGTGACCTCCGGTGCGTAGTTGGTCGATACCACCAGAAGGCGGCGGCCTTCGAGCGGCCTGTGCCGGTCGACATCGGACATCGGACGATCGCCTTCCCCCACGACAGCCGCTGCTCCCCCCGGGGAACAGCCCCATCGAGCTTATCCGTTCACGGCTTGCACAAGTGTTCTTCACAGTAAGGTCGTCGGAACATCACCGGATCACGTTCACCGTGGGGGGAGAGATACGGATGGTGCAGCACAGGGTGGGTTACGCGCCCGGGGTGTACGACCTGTTCCACGTTGGACACCTGAACATCCTGCGGCACGCCCGCAGTCAGTGCGACTACCTGGTCGCGGGGGTCGTCTCGGACGAGATGGCCGCGCTCGCCAAGGGCCACACACCCGTGATCCCGCTGCGCGAACGACTGGAGATCGTCCGCAGCGTGCGGTTCGTGGACGCCGCTTTCGTGGAGACCGTGCCGGACAAGGTCGAGACCTGGCAGCAGGTCCGGTTCGACGTGATCTTCAAGGGGGACGACTGGCGCGGCACGGACAAGGGGAAGAAGCTGGAGCACGACTTCGCCGAGGTCGGCGTGGAGGTCGTCTACTTCCCGTACACCGTGCACACGTCCAGCACCCAGCTGCGCCGGGCGCTGGACGTCCTCGTCAGCCGGCCCGGAGCGCTCTCAGCTCCCTGAACCACTTGGCGAGGAAAGCGGCCAGGAAGAGCGTGTGCACCACCGCGAGCACGGCGTACCCGGCCCGGAAGGCTCCGGGTGCGCCGAGCAGAGCGAACACCAGGCAGAAGACGCCGTAGTCGGCGGGCAGCAGGGCCAGCGCCCGCACCCGGGAGACGGGAGCGGCGACCGCGCCCGCCGGTCCCGGGCCGCTCACGGCGGTCTTGCCCAGTTGCTCGCGCAGCAGCCCGGCGCAGAAGGTGAGCACCGCGGCGAACTGGAAGGCGAGCGGCAGCAGCAGCCAGCCCTGCGACGGTAGTTCGGCGAAGCGGTAGAAGGAGATCAGCACGGCGGTGTGGACCAGGATCATCTTCCCGCAGTCCACGACGTGGTCCAGCCACTCGCCGTCGGGCCCGCCCCGCCCGGTGAGCCGGGCGAGCTGGCCGTCGGCGGAGTCGAAGGCGAAACCGATGGCCAGGCCCGCCCACACGGCGGCCCCGAGCGGCCAGGACGGCTCGACGAGGGCGACCGCGGCGAGCGACCCGTAGGTGAACAACGCGCTGATGGACGTGACCTGATTGGGCGTCAGTCCCATGCGGTACGCCCAGGCGGCGAGCACCCGGCCCGCCGGGCGGTTCACGTACCGCGAGTAGAGCGAGACGCCCTTGGCGCTCTTCTGTGCGCCGCGCAGTTCGCGCAGCACTGTGCCCGTGCTTCCCATACGCCCCCCAGCGTCCGGCATTGCCCGCATCATGGCATGCGCGCGGCCCGGCCGGGGGGTGATCGGCGCGACTGCCCGTCCCGGCGGCGCGGGCCCGGCCGTCGGAGCGTTCAACGTGCCCCGGATCAGGGCCGTCTCTCTTCGGTGAGCTGCTCGTCGAGTTCGTCGAGGAGCAGTTCGCCGTGCTCGATCTGGCCGGTGCGGTAGGCGGAGCGGGCCACCAGATGCGAGGCGACGGGCCCGGTGAGCATCTGGAAGAACGCGATCAGGGCGAGTGTGGCGAGGTCCATGCCGCTGCGCAGCCGCAGGGCGACGCCGGCCAGGACCAGGACCATGCCGAGGGTCTGGGGCTTGGTCGCCGCGTGGCTGCGGGAGAGGACGTCGGGCAGCCGCAGCATGCCGATCACCCCGAGCAGGCAGATCGCCGCGCCGATGAGGAGCAGGACGGCCCCGGCCGTGTCGGCGATCTGGAGCCGGACGTTCACCGCGGTCCCTCCGCGCCGCCGCCGGGATGCCCGGGGCGGGGCGCGGGCCGGGGGCGGTCGCGCACGGCGATGAAGCGGGCGATGCCCACCGAGCCGGTGAAGCCGAGGAAGGCCAGCACCAGCATGATCGGGAAGTAGAACGCGTCGCGGGCGAAAGCCGACTTGGCGGCCAGCCCGGCGATGATCAGCGCGGCCAGGACGTCGAGCGAGATGGCCCGGTCCAGCATCGAGGGGCCGCGCCAGATCCGGGCCAGCAGCAGTGTTCCGGCCAGCAGGAGCAGGACCACGGCGGTGGTGAGCAGGATGCGGTCGACCTGTTGGGGTGCGCTCACGGTGCGGGCCTCCCGGCGGCGGGCTGGGTCGGTGGGGGCGGTTCGGCGACGCGGGCGATCTCGTCGCGCGTGCCGAAGGCCCGTACGGTCAGTTCCTCCAGCCGCCACACCGAGCGGCGGGCGGCCTCCAGTTCCTCGGGCCGGTCGGCGTCCAGGACGTGCAGGAAGAGGGTGGCGGTGGCCCGGCGCACCTCGATGATGGAGCCGCCGGGCACGTTGGAGACGGCGACGGCGGTGGCGGCGAGCATGAGGTCGCTGCGGCACCGCAGCGGTACGCCGATGACGGCGGCGTGGTGCGGAAGGCCGGAGAAGATCTGCCGGGTGACCTTCACGGCCGAGGTGTACATGTCGTAGAGCAGGTATCCGGCCAGGCACAGGATGCCCCAGGGGTGCAGCCGCAGCCCGAGGTCGACCCGGGGCAGCGGGAAGGCGAGGCAGACGGCGATCGCCACGAGGACGCCGGTCACGGCGTTGGCCCAGGTGAGGGTGGACCACAGCATCACCCAGATGACGGTGAGCCAGGCGATCAGCGGCAGGTCCAGCACCCGGCCGCGCCGTCCGAACTCACAGCTGAAGGGCGGCAGTCCGGAATCGCGGAACGAGAACCTCACGAAGCGGCTCACCGGTCCAGCACCTCCTCGACGTAGGGCGTGCGTCTCATGAGTTCGGCGGCCGTGCGGTCGGTGTAGGCGGTGAGGGGTGCGGCGAAGACCGTGAAGGCGAGGGCGAGCACGATGGTGGCGGCGGTGGCGGCGGTCATCAGGCGGGGCAGCCGGCTGGTGGTGGTGACGGCCCTCCCCCGGCGGGTCGCCGCGGCGACGGCTCCGGACGGGCGGGGCGGCTCGACGCCCTCGTCGCCGGTGCCGGGGACGTCGTCGGGGCCCGCGTCGACGTCCTCGTCGCTGTCGTCGCCGGACTCCAGGACGGTTCCGGCGGCGGCCAGTCCGGGCGGCGCGGCCCGCCAGAACGCCAGGTTCCACACCTTGGCCATCACGTACAGGGTGAGCAGGCTGGTGGCGGCCGATCCGGCGACCAGCAGCCAGGCCCAGACCGCGCCGTCGGCGACACCCGCGCGCATCAGGCCGAGCTTGCCGATGAATCCGGAGAGCGGCGGGATGCCGGCGAGGTTCATGGCCGGGACGAAGAACAGGAGCGCGAGCATCGGCGCGGCCCGCGCCAGGCCGCCGAGGCGGGTGAGTTCGGTGGTGCCGCCGCGCCGTTCGATCAGTCCGGCCACCAGGAACAGCGTCGTCTGGACGGTGATGTGGTGGGCGACGTACACGATGGCCCCGCTGTACGCCTCGCGCGTGGCGAGGCCGATCCCGAAGACCATGTAGCCGATGTGGCTGATCAGGGTGAAGGACAGGAGCCGCTTGAGGTCGGTCTGGGCGACCGCGCCGAGGATGCCGATGACCATCGAGGCGAGGGCGACGAACATCAGGAGGTCGCCGAGGCGGTTGCCGGGGAAGAGCAGGGTCTCGGTGCGCAGCATGCAGTAGACGCCGACCTTGGTGAGCAGGCCGGCGAAGACGGCGGTGACCGGGGCCGGGGCGGTCGGGTACGAGTCCGGCAGCCAGGCGGCGAGCGGGAAGACGGCCGCCTTGATGGCGAAGACGGTGAGGAGCATCGCCTGGATGAGGGTCTGCACGCCGAGGGGCAGCTCCCCGAGGCGTTCGGCGAGCTGGCCGAAGTTCGCGGTGCCGGTGGCGGCGTAGGTCATGGCGATGGCGGTGAGGAACAGCATCGAGGAGAACAGCGAGATGATCACGTAGGTGGAGCCCGCCCGCATCCGGGGGCCGGTGCCGCCGAGGGTGAGCAGGACGAAGCTGGCCACCAGCATGATCTCGAAGCCGACGTACAGGTTGACGAGGTCGCCCGCCAGGAAGGTGCAGGAGACCCCGGCCACCAGGATCAGGTAGGCGGGGTGGAAGACCGCGACGGGGGTTTCCTTGTCCTGCTCCGTCATGCCCTGGCCCAGGGAGTAGACGAGCACGCAGAGCGTGACGGCCGAGGAGATCGTGAGCATCAGCGCGGAGAGCCGGTCGGCGACCAGCGTGATGCCGAGCGGCGGTGCGAAGTCGCCGAGGTGGACGGAGAGCGGGCCCCCGCTGTCGGCGGCGACCATCAGGATGACCGAGAGCGCGAGTACGGCGCTGAGCACGGCCACGCTGATGAAGCGCTGGACGCTTTTGAGGCGGGTGCCGAAGGTGAGGCTCAGTCCGGTGGCGCAGAGCGGCAGCAGCACGGGCAGCGGAACGATGGCGTTCATCCGGCGGCTCCTCGGTCGCGGGGGTAGCGGTCGTCGTGGTCGCCGCCGCCGTCAGTCGCGTAGTCCGCCGGGTCCGCGCCCAGCACGTCGTGCCAGAGGTTGCCGGAGGCGTCGCGGCCCCGCGCCTGGCGGGCCCGGTCGGCGCGCAGCCGTTCGCGGAGTCTGCGCCGCTCCTCGCGGTAGCGCTCGCGCTCCTCGGCCGTGGGTTCGGCTCCGGAGCGGTAGTCCTCGCGCAGTTGGTCGCGCTCGCCCAGTACTTCGGCGCGGAGCACGACGCGCCGGTCCTCCAGGTCGTCGTGCACCTCGTCGGTGCCGGTGATCTGGTGGCTGCGGTAGGCCATGGCCAGCAGGAACGCGGTGGTGGCCAGGGTGATCACGATGGCGGTGAGCGCGATGGCCTGCGGCAGCGGGTCGGTGACCCGGTGCAGCGCCACCCCGTACAGCAGGGGCGGGGCCCCGGCGGAGCCGGTCGCGGAGAGGACCAGCAGGTTGATGCCGTTGCCGGTGATGACGGCCCCCAGCAGGATGCGGGTCAGCGGGCGGGTCAGCATGAGGATGCCGCCGACGGCGCAGAGCACCACGGCGGCGGCGAGGAGCGAGGCGCTGACGGTCATCGGGGGCTTCCTTCCGGCCCGGGGCCGCCCGCGGGGGCCAGGGCGCCCGCCGCCCGTTCGATCTGCCGGTCGACCTTGGCGCCGAGGGCCCGCACGATGTCCAGGACGACGCCGAGGACCAGCAGGTAGACGCCGAAGTCGAACAGGACGGACGTACCGGCGTGGAAGCGGCCGAAGACCGGCAGGCGTCCGTAGTAGGTGAAGGCGTGCAGCACGGTGCCGTCGACCAGCCCGGCGAGGCCCACGCCGGTGGAGATCAACAGCCCGAGGCCGGTGAAGAGCCCGGGTTGCAGGGGTGCGGCCTCGGCCAGTTCGAAACGGCCGCCCGCCAGGTAGCGGGTGATCAGGGCGACCCCGGCGACGAGACCGGCGACGAAGCCTCCGCCGGGCAGGCTCTCCGCGCAGAACAGCAGGAAGACCGAGAGCACCAGGATCGGGTGGAACAGCAGCCGGGCCACGACTTCGAAGACGATCGAGCGGTGCTCCGGCGCGAGCGTGGCGCCGGCCGCCAGCCAGCCGCGTTCGGGGGCCGCGTCGTCGCCCCGCGGCAGGCGCGCCGAGTGCCGCGCGGAGAGCGACCAGGCGGTACGCCCCAGCAACTCCCCCGGCACCATGGCGCCCTCGCTGCGGCGGTGCAGGTAGATGAGGCTGGTGACGCCGATCGCGGCGGCGGCGAGGACCGCGGACTCCCCCATCGTGTCCCAGGCCCGCAGGTCGACGATGATGGTGGCGACGACGTCCTTGAGCCCGTGCTCGGCGACCTCCTCGACCATGGCCGCTCCGGCGGGTTCGGCGGTGCGGGCGGCGGCGGCCACCCACACCCCGACGCCGACCGTGGCGGCGGCGGCCAGGGCCGTCGGGACCCGGGCGGCCCGGCGCCAGGTGCTCACGGTCTCCTGGAAGTGGACCGGCATCCGGCGCAGTACGAGCACGAAGACGATCATCGCCACGGTCTCGACGCAGAACTGGGTGAGCGCCAGGTCGGGCGCGCCCTGGACGACGAAGAGCAGGGCCGCGCCGTAGCCGGTCAGGCCCGCGAGGACGACGGCCTTCATCCGGCGTCGCACGGTCAGGCAGAGCAGGGCCGCGACGCAGGTCAGGACGGCGATGGCGCCCTGGAGCGGGTTGTCCCAGAGCCGGGGGCCCACCGCGCCGGTCCAGGGCCGGTCGGTGACGAGCACCGCGAGCTGTCCGGCGAGCATGACCAGCAGGGTGGTGGCCAGGTAGACGGAGAGCGAGCCGCGCTGGATGAAGCCGGTGACCTGGAGGGCGAGACGTTCCTGCCCGAGCAGCAGATGGCCGAAGACGCTGTCGGCGGTGGGCCAGGCGATCCGGCGGGAGAGGCGGGTGACGGTGGTGCGCCCGGCGAAGAGCACGGCGCCGGCCGCCCAGGCGAGGGCCGACAGGAGCAGGGCGGTGCCGAATCCGTGCCAGAGGGCGAGGTGGTAGGGGGCCTCGGTGGCCGGGAAGGTGTCGGCGTAGGCGGCCAGCAGCCGGTCGGTCCAGCCGACTCCGGGACCGAGGACGAGGCCGAGGACGGCCAGCAGGGCGGGCGGGGCGAGGAAGGCGGGGCCGACGCGGTGGACCGGGGTGTCGGCGACGCCGGGCTTGCGGGCGAACGCGCCCCAGACGAACCGCACGGTGTACGCGGTGGTCAGCGCGGAGCCGGCGACGACGGCGGCCAGCGTCCACCGGTCGGCGGCGGTGCCGTGCAGCAGCGCCTCGAACGCGGCCTCCTTCGCGGCGAACCCGAGCAGCGGGGGCAGCGCCGCCATGGACGCGGCGGCGAGCACGGCGACGGCGGCGACGGCCGGCAGGGAGCGGCCGACGCCGGAGAGCCGGCGCAGGTCGCGGGTGCCGGCGGCGTGGTCGACGATGCCGGTGACGAGGAACAGCGGGGCCTTGAAGAGGGCGTGGGCGAGGATCATGGCGGCGGCGGCGAGGGCGGCGTCGCGGTAGCCGGCCCCGGCGAGGACGGTGAGGAAGCCGAGCTGGCTGACGGTGCCGTAGGCCAGGACGAGCTTGAGGTCGTTGAGGCGCAGCGCCCGCCAGCCGCCGAGCAGCATGGTGGCGGCTCCGAGCACCAGGACGACGGGCCGCCAGAGCGGGACGTCGGCGAAGGCGGGGGCCAGCCGGGCGACGAGGTAGATCCCGGCCTTGACCATCGCGGCGGCGTGCAGATAGGCGCTGACGGGCGTGGGCGCGGCCATGGCGTTGGGCAGCCACATGGAGAGCGGCCAGACGGCGGACTTCGAGAGCGCGCCGCACAGCACGAGCGCGATGGCGACGGACACCGCGAGGGTCGTCGCGGGCGGGTCGGCGACGATGGCGGAGATGCGGTAGGTACCGGCGGCCTGACCGAGGATCAGGAAGCCGACGAGCATGGCGAGCCCGCCGAACGCGGTGACGGTGAGGGCCTGGAGCGCGGAGCGGCGGCTGTGCCGCTGTTCGCTGCCGTGGCCGATCAGCAGGTAGGAGAAGACGGTGGTCAGCTCCCAGAACACGTAGAGCGTGATCAGGTCGTCGGCGAGGACCAGGGCGAGCATCGCGCCGGCGAAGGCGAGCAGGTTCCCGGCGAACCGGGCCAGTTGCGGGGTGTCGCCCCGGAAGTACGAGGCGCAGTAGAGCAGGACGAGGGCCCCGACCCCGGCGGCGAGCAGCACCATCAGCTCGGACAGGGCGTCCAGGCGCAGGGCGAGGACCACGTCGTAGTCGGGGATCCACTGCCAGGACCAGGTGACCTCGCCGCCGGACGCGGCGGTGTTCCAGCGGGTGAAGGCCCAGACCGTGGCGGCGGCCGGGGGGAGCGCGAGCACGACGAAGGCCCGGCTGCCGAGCCGGTGCACCAGCGGGCCCGCGCAGGCCGCCAGTGCGAAGTGGCAGACGATGAGCGCGATCACAGCGGAGCGTCCGGAGAAAAGGGCACTAAGTACAGATATATCCCCGTGGCTGCTTCACCCGACCGGCGCGCCGCGCACCACCCGGCCCGGTGCGGTGCGGTCGCGGGGCGCGCCGGGCGGGTTCACGGCAGGACGGCCACCCCGTCGACCTCGACCATGGCCTGCTCGTCCCAGAGCCGGGCCACGCCGATGACCGCCATCGCCGGATACTCGCGTCCGGCGAGCCTGCGCCAGATCGCGCCGAGTTCGGCGGCGTGCGCGCGGTATTCGGCCACGTCGGTGGTGTACACGGTGACCCGGACGAGGTCGGCGGCGGCGCCGTTGGCCGCGCGCAGGGCGGTGAGCAGATTGGTGAGCGCGGTGGCGAACTGCTCCGGCAGGGTCGTGCCGGTGATCTCGCCCTCCGGGTCGAGCGCGGTCTGCCCGGCCAGGAAGACCAGGTGCCCGCCGGTGGCGACGACGGCGTGCGAGAAGCCGGTGGGCGGGGACAGCTCGGCCGGGTTGATCCGGTGGGACGGGCTCATGCCTGATGCTCCTGGATGGCGGTGGCGTACAGGTCCTTGGCGATGACGGTGCGCTGCACCTCGCTGGCTCCCTCGTAGATCCGGGGCGCGCGGACCTCGCGGTAGAGGTGTTCGAGCAGGTGTCCGCGGCGCAGGGCGCGGGCGCCGTGGAGTTGGACGGCGGTGTCGACGACGTACTGGGCGGTCTCGGTGGCGTACAGCTTGGCCATGGCGGCGCGGCGCGGCACGCCCGCCTCTCCGGCGTCGTGGGCGGCAGCCGCCGCGTAGACCAGGAGGCGGGCGGCCTCGGTGCGGGTGGCCATCTCGGCGACCTGGTGCGCGACGGACTGGAGGTCGCGCAGCGGGCCGCCGAACGCGGTGCGCCGGGCGGTGTGTTCCAGGGTCGCGTCGAGGGCGGCGCGGGCCATGCCGATCGCGAACGCGCCGACGCTCGGGCGGAAGAGGTTGAGGGTGTCCATCGCGACCCGGAAGCCCTGGTCGGGTGTGCCGAGGACGTCGTCGGCGGTGACCGGTACGCCGTCGAACTCCAGGGTGCCGATGGGGTGCGGGGAGAGCATGTCGAGCGCCGTTCCGGTGAGTCCGGGGCGGTCGCCGGGCACCAGGAACGCGGTGATGCCGCGGGCGCCCGCGCCCTGGGTGGTGCGGGCGAAGACGGTGGCGAAGTCGGCCTCGGGGGCGTTGGAGATCCAGCACTTCTCGCCGGTCAGCCGCCAGCCGCCGGCGGTGGGCTCGGCGGCCAGGGTCAGGGCGGCGGCGTCGGAGCCCGCGCCCGGCTCGCTCAGCGCGAAGGCGGCGACCGCCCGGCCGGCGCGGACCTCGGGCAGCCAGCGCTCGCGGTGGGCCGGGGTGCCCGCCCGGAGGAGCGGGCTGGTGCCGAGCCCCTGGAGGGCCAGCGCGGTCTCGGCCTCGGTGCAGACCCGGGCCAGCGACTCCCGCAGCAGGCACAGGTCCAGCGCTCCGGAGCCGAGCATCCTGCCGAGCAGGCCCAGCTCGCC
Organism: Streptomyces sp. ADI96-02; assembly: GCF_003846185.1. GTDB lineage: Bacteria > Actinomycetota > Actinomycetes > Streptomycetales > Streptomycetaceae > Streptomyces. The sequence goes on along the minus strand of NZ_ML123034.1, from coordinate 5,461,128 downwards.
GAGGGCGGCCAGCAGCGGGCGGTTGACGTGTCCGGGCTCTCCCTTCTCCGCCAGCGGGCGCAGGCGCCGCTCGGCGAGGACACGCAGCTCCTCGCACCAGGCGGTTTGTTCCGGTTCGAGGGAGAATGCCGTCATGGCGGCGCCTCTCTTGTCGCGTCTCGGCGGATGTGATGGCTTATCGCGGACCGTTGACTACCGTCACTCAAACGATACGCTCCGGAAGCGACAAGGGGGCGATCCTTCATGGAGCCGAATTCCTCGCCGAACACGCCCGCAGCCGCTGCCGGCCCGTCGCGGCGCGTCGGCAGCGCGCACACCGACACGTTCACGCGCGACCACCTCCCGCCGCCCGACCAGTGGCCCGTCCTGCTCCTGGACGATCCGCTGCCGTCCTACCCGGACCGGCTGAACTGCGGCCACGAGCTGCTGGACCGCACCGTCCGGGAGCGCGGCGCGGACCGTCCGGCGCTGCGCGGCGGCGACGGCTCCGTCTGGAGCTACGGCGACCTGCTGGAGCGGGTGGACCGGATCGCCCACGTCCTGACCGCCGACCTGTCCGTGGTCCCGGGCAACCGGGTGCTGCTGCGCGGGCCCACCACGCCCTATCTGGCCGCCTGCTGGCTGGCCGTGATGAAGGCGGGCGCGGTCGCCGTGACCGTCCTGCCGTCGGCGCGCCCGGCCGAACTGGCCACCATCTGCTCGCTGGCCCGGGTGAGCCACGCGCTGTGCGACGCCCGTTCGGCCGACGACCTGCTGCGGGCGGACGCCGACGGCCTGCGGGTCACCCTGTACGGCGGTGACGGCCCCGCGGACCTGACCCGGCTGGCGGCCGGCAGGCCCGGCCCCTACCGGGCGGTGGACACGGCGGCCGACGACGTCGCCCTGATCGCGTTCACCTCCGGCACCACCGGACTGCCCAAGGGCTGCATGCACGTGCACCGGGATCTGCTCGCCGTCGCCGACACGTTCTCGCGCCATGTGCTGCGGCCCGTCGCCGAGGACGTGTTCGCCGGAAGCCCGCCGCTGGGCTTCACGTTCGGCCTCGGCGGCCTGCTGGTCTTCCCGCTGCGGGCCGGCGCCTCGACCCTGCTGCTGGAACAGGCCGGGCCCCGGCAGCTCCTGCCCGCCCTCGCCCGCCACCGCGTCTCGGTCCTGTTCACCGCGCCGACCGCCTACCGCGCGCTGCTCGACCAGTTGGACGGCCACGACCTGTCCGCGCTGCGCCGCTGCGTGTCGGCCGGCGAGAACCTGCCCGCCGCGACCTGGCACGCCTGGTACGAGCGCACGGGCCTGCGCATCATCAACGGCATCGGGGCCACCGAGCTGCTGCACATCTTCATCTCCGCCGCCGACGACGCGGTGCGGCCCGGCGCCACCGGCGTACCCGTGCCCGGCTGGCAGGCCCGGATCGTCGACGAGCGGGGCGCGCGGGTGCCCGACGGCGAGCCGGGGCTGCTCGCCGTGCGCGGTCCGGTCGGCTGCCGCTACCTCGCCGACCCCCGGCAGGCCCAGTACGTACGCCACGGCTGGAATCTGACGGGCGACACCTTCGTCCGCGACCCGGACGGCTACTTCCGCTACGTGGCCCGCGCCGACGACATGATCGTCTCCTCCGGCTACAACATCGCCGGACCCGAGGTGGAGGAGGCGCTGCTGCGCCATCCGGAGGTGGCGGAGGCCGCCGTGGTGGGCCGGGCGGACGAACGGCGCGGCGAGATCGTGGTGGCGCACGTGGTGCTGCGGGAGGGCTCGCGGCAGACGGCGGATTCGCTGCGCGCCCATATGAAGGCGGTCCTCGCGCCGCACAAGTGCCCGCGCCTGTTCGTGTTCCGCCCGTCGCTGCCGCGTACCGCGACGGGCAAGCTCCAGCGGTTCCTGCTGCGGGACCAGCCCTTAGAGTGATCACGTGGCCGAGCTGCGCACCCCCCGTTCCCTGATCGTCACGCTCTACGGCGCCTACGGACGCCCGGCGGACGACGCTCCGTTCCCGGTCTCGGAGCTGATCCGGCTGCTGCACGCCGTGGGCGTCGACGCCCCGTCCGTACGCTCCTGCGTCTCGCGGCTCAAGCGGCGCGGGCTGCTCGTCGCCACCCGCGCGGCGGACGGGTCGGCGGCCTACGCCCTGTCGCCGGACGCCCGCCAGTTGCTGGACGACGGGGACCGGCGGATCTACCGGCGTCCGGCGCCCCGGCTCGCCGACGGCTGGGTGCTGGCGGTGTTCTCCGTCCCCGAGGAGGAGCGCAGCAAGCGGCACCTGCTGCGCTCCCGGCTGGCCCGGCTGGGCTTCGGCACGGCCGCGCCCGGCGTGTGGATCGCGCCCGCCGGGCTGTACGAGGAGACCCGGCACACCCTGGAACGGCTGGAACTGGCCGCCTACGTCGATCTGTTCCGCGGCGAGCACCTGGGCTTCGCCGCGACCCGGCGGTCGGTGGCCCGCTGGTGGGACCTGGAGCAGGTGGCCCGCCTCCACCGGGACTTCCTGGAACTGCACGAACCGGTGCTGCGGGACTGGGAGTCGCCGGGGCGCGCCGAGGGCGCGGACCGCCCGCAGGACGCCTACCGGGACTACCTGCTGGCGCTGGACTCCTGGCGGCATCTGCCGTACGCCGATCCGGGGCTGCCTCCGGAGCTGCTGCCGGGCGACTGGCCCGGCGGGCGGGCCGCGCAGGTGTTCAGGCAGCTCCACGAACGGCTGCGGGACGCCGGGGAGCGGTTCGTACGGCCCTGACCGGAACCGGGGCCGGCCCGCCCGCGCCCCCCGTGACGCCGTCGGGCGGCGGCCTCAGCCGAGGGTGAGCCGGGGCCTGGGCGCGTCGGTGCGGCCGGTGGGCGGCGGGCGGCTGCCCGCGCGGTACGGGAGGGGCCAGGGCGCGCCCGGCCCGGTGTAGCCCTGCTCGGCCGCCGCGTGCAGCGTCCACTGCGGGTCGTACAGGTGCGGGCGGGCCAGGGCGCACAGGTCGGCGCGGCCCGCGAGAAGCAGGGAGTTGACGTCGTCCCAGGAGGAGATCGCGCCGACCGCGATGACGGGGACGCCGACGGTGTTGCGGATGCGGTCGGCGTACGGCGTCTGGTACGAGCGGCCGAACGCGGGGCGCTCGTCGGGGACGACCTGGCCGGTGGAGACGTCGATGGCGTCGGCGCCGTGGGCCGCGAAGGCGCGGGCGATCCCGAGGGCGTCCTCGTCGCCGGTGCCGCCCTCGGCCCAGTCGGTGGCGGAGACGCGCACGGTCATGGGGCGGTCGTCGGGCCAGACCTCGCGGACGGCGTCGAAGACGTCGAGCGGGAAGCGGAGCCGGTTCTCCAGTGGGCCGCCGTAGGCGTCGGTGCGGTGGTTGGTGAGCGGGGAGAGGAAGCCGGAGAGCAGGTAGCCATGGGCGCAGTGGAGTTCCAGCAGGTCGAACCCGGCGCGGGCGGCGCGTTCGGCGGCGGCGGTGAACTGCGCCCGGACGGCGTCGAGTCCGGCCCGGTCCAGTGCCTGGGGCCGCTGGCTGACGCCGGGCTCGTACGGGAGGGGGGAGGCGGCGATCAGCGGCCAGTTGCCGCTCTCCAGCGGCTGGTCGATGCCCTCCCACATCAGCTTGGTCGATCCCTTGCGGCCGGAGTGGCCGAGCTGCACGCCGATCGCCGCGCCGGGGGCCGAGGTGTGGACGAAGTCGGTGATCCGGGCCCAGGCGGCGGCCTGTTCGTCGGTGTAGAGGCCGGTGCAGCCGGGGGTGATGCGGCCCTCGGGGCTGACGCAGACCATCTCGGTCATGGTGAGTCCGGCGCCGCCGAGCGCGCGGGCGCCGAGGTGGACGAGGTGGAAGTCGCCGGGGAGTCCGTCGGTCGCGGAGTACATGTCCATCGGCGAGACGACGACGCGGTTGCGCAGCTCCAGGCCGCGCAGCCGCAGCGGGGTGAACATGGGAGGGGTGTCCGCGTCGCAGCCGAACTCCTCCTCGACGGACGCGGTGAACGAGGCGTCGCGCAGCCGCAGGTTGTCGTGGGTGACCCGGCGGCTGCGGGTGAGCAGGTTGAACGCGAAGCGCCGGGGCGGCTGGTCGACGTATCCGGCCAGTTCCTCGAACCAGCGCAGGCTGGCGGCGGCGGCGCGCTGGGTGGAGGCGACGACCGGGCGGCGCTCGCTCTCGTACGCGGCCAGCGCGGCGGGCAGGTCCGGCTGCTCCTCGACGCAGGCGGCGAGCGCGAGCGCGTCCTCCACGGCGAGCTTGGTGCCGGAGCCGATCGAGAAGTGCGCGGTGTGCGCGGCGTCCCCGAGGAGCACCGTTCTCCCGTTCGACCAGCGGGCGTTGGCGACCGTGCGGAAGGCGAGCCAGGAGGACTTGTCGGCGCGCAGGGGGCGGCCGCCCAGCGCCTGTTCGAAGAGGGCGGCGCAGCGTGCGGTGGACGCGTCGGCGGTGGCCGTGTCGAGCCCGGCGGCGCGCCACACCTCCTCGCGCATCTCGACGATGACGGTGGAGGCGTCGGCGGCGTAGGGGTAGCCGTGCAGTTGCATCACGCCGTGCGGGGTCTCGGCGATCTCGAAGCGGAAGGCGTCCAGGGCGAAGTCGGCGGCGAGCCAGATGTAGCGGTTGCGGTGCTCGGTGACGGTCGGGCCGAAGACGTCGGCGTGCGTGGCGCGGGTGGTGCTGTGGACCCCGTCGGCGGCGATGACCAGGTCGTGGCGGGCGGCGAGCTCGGCGGCGGGCGGCGCGGTGGTGCGAAAGCGCAGGCGCACGCCGAGGGAGGTGCAGCGCGCGTGCAGGATCTCCAGGAGGCGGCGGCGGCCGAGCGCGGCGAAGCCGTGGCCGCCGGAGGTGTGGACGCGGCCCCGGTGGACGATGTCGATGGTGTCCCAGCGGACGAACTCCTCGCGGAGCGCGCGGTGGACGGCCGGGTCGGCGTGCTCGATGCCGCCTAGGGTCTCGTCGGAGAGGACGACGCCGAAGCCGAAGGTGTCCTTGGGGGCGTTGCGCTCGAAGACGGTGATCTCGCGGTCCGGACCGAGGCGTTTGAGCAGGGCCGCCGCGTAGAGTCCGCCGGGGCCGCCGCCGATGACCGCGATCCGCCGTACCGGTGCCGGCACGGCGGCTACCTCCCCCGCCACTTCGGGGACCGCTTCTCGGTGAAGGCGGCGTGGAACTCGGCGTAGTCCTCGCCGTGCATGAGGAGCGCCTGGGTGGCGGCGTCCATCTCGACGGCGGCGGCGAGCGGCATGTCCAGTTCGGCGGTGAGCAGCGCCTTGGTCTGGGCGAGGGCGAGCGCGGGGCCGTCGGCGAGGCGGCGGGCCAGCTCGGCGGCGCGGGCGCCGGCCCGTCCCTCCTCGGTCAGCTCGCTGATCAGCCCGATTCGCTCCGCCTCGGGGGCGCGGACCGCTTCGCCGAGCATCAGCAGCCGGGTGGCGTGGCCGAGGCCGACGACGCGGGGCAGCAGGTAGGCGGCGCCCATGTCGCCGCCGGAGAGGCCGACCCGGGTGAAGAGGAAGGCGAAGCGCGCGGACGGGTCGGCGATCCGGAAGTCGGCGGCGAGGGCGATGACGGCCCCGGCCCCGGCGGCGACGCCGTGGACGGCCGCGACCACCGGGAAGGGGCACTCCCGCAGGGCCCGTACGACCTGTCCGGTCATCCGGTTGAAGTCCAGGATCTGGGCGGTGTCCATCGTGAGGGTGGCGCCGATGATCTCGTCCACGTCCCCGCCGGAGCAGAATCCGCGCCCCTCCCCGGCGAGGACGAGGGCACGGGCGGAGCGTTCACGGGACAGCTCGGCGATCAGGTCGCGCAGGTCGGCGTAGGCGCCGAAGGTGAGCGCGTTGAGCTTCTGCGGGCGGTCCAGTGTGACGGTGATCACACCGTCATCCCTGGTCAGCCGGAGATGCCGCCACTTTTCAGTGCGCGGGGCGGAGCTGGGAAACGGGCTCATGAAGGGGTCCCCTTCAGCAATCGGGCGGGTTGCCGGCCGTGCGCTGGTCGCGTTTCGCCTCCGAAGTTATCACTCATACGTGACTACCGTCACGAGCGCGCAATACAGCGGCCATGAGACTGTTGTGGCGAAAGTCCCGTTTGCACCGGTCGACCGCCTCTATGGCAGCGCCCGCGCGCTTCGTAAGGTTGACCCCGGGAAGTCTCGATTCGGGATGCCGACGAGTCGAGAAGTCCGGAGTCGATGAGTCCGATGAGCCGAGAAGTCCCGCGACCGGAAAGACCGCTCCCGAAACGGAAACCCGCCGTGCCGTCCGATGTCCCCGTTCCCGCATCCTGGCGGATCGCCCTGCCGCATTCGACGGCGGCCGTGCCGATCGCCCGCGCTCTCGTGCGCACGGCGCTCTCGGACATCGACGCCCCGGCGGACAGCGACACGGCCGAGCTGCTCACGGCCGAGCTGGTGGCCAACGCGGTGGAGCACACGCTGGGCGGTGAGCCGATCGAGCTGGTCGTGGAGCTGCTGCCGACCGGTTGCCAGGTCGAGGTGCACGACCGCGACCCGGCCCCGCCGGGCGACCTCTCCCGGCCCCGGCCCGGCCGCGAGTTCGACGTCGACCCGTGGCAGGAGCACGGCCGCGGCCTGCTGCTGATCCGCACGCTCAGCTCCGCCTGCGGTCACCGCACCACGGAGCACGGCAAGGCCGTCTGGTTCACACTCCCGGCGATACCGGCACAGGGCGGTGCGTCTCCGGAGAGCTGACCAGCCGGGAGCGCGAGCGCCCGTAGCAGGTGTAGAGCAGCGAGCCCGCGGCGAGGAAGACCGCGAACTGGAGCCAGGTCGTCCAGCCGGTCCCGTACATCAGGTAGAGGCAGAACGCGACGCCGAGCAGGGGCGTCACCGGGTGCAGCGGCACCCGGAAGCCGCGCTTCAGCCCGGGGTGCCGGCGGCGCAGCACGATCACCGAGACGTTGACCGCGACCATGGTGGCGAGCGTGCCGATGGTCGTCAGGTTGACGACGGCGTCGAGCGTGGCGAACGCGGCCGGGACGGCGAAGACGCAGGCCACGATCCAGGTGTTGGCGACGGGGGTGCCGGTGCGCGGCGAGACGCGCTCGAAGACGCGCGGGATCAGCCCGTCGCGCGACATCGACATGAGGATGCGGGTCTGCCCGTACATCACGGCCAGGACCACCGAGGCGATGGCCACGACCGCGCCGAAGGCGATGACGCCGCCGCCGACGGCGGAGCCGGTGACCTGGTTGACGACCAGCGAGAGGGCCGCGGGCCGGTCGGACACGGCGTCGGCGCCGAGCGCGCCGATGGCCGAGAGCGCCACCGCGCAGTAGAGCAGCGTGACGAGGCCGATGCAGATCAGGATGGCGATCGGGATGTCACGCCGGGGGTTCTTGACCTCCTCGCCCGCCGTGGTGATGGCGTCGAAGCCGATGTAGGAGAAGAAGGCCAGCGAAGCGCCGGCGGTGATCCCGCCCAGCCCGTGGCTCGCGAACGGCATGAGGTTGCCGTCCTGGAACGCGGTGAACGCGACGGCGCAGAACACCAGCAGGATGCCGATCTTGAGGACGGCCATGGCCGCCGTCGCGGTCGCGCTCTCCCGCACGCCGCGCACCAGCAGGACGGCGGCCATGGCGATCACGGCGATCGCCGGCAGGTTGACCACTCCCCCGTCGCCGGGTCCGGCGGACAGGGCGCCCGGCAACTGGACGCCGATCAGGCTGTGCAGCAGCTCGTTGACGTACTGGCTCCAGCCCACCGCCACGGCCGAGACCGAGACTCCGTACTCCAGCAGCAGGCACCAGCCGACGAGGAAGGCGGTGCGCTCGCCGAGCGCGGCGTACGCGAAGGAGTACGAACTGCCCGAGACGGGTATCGCGCCGCCCAGCTCCGCGAAGGAGAGCGCGGTGAAGATGCAGGTGACCGCCGCGAGCACGAAGGAGAGGACGACCGAGGGACCCGCCTCGGCGACGCTGTCGGACAGTCCGACGAAGATGCCGGTCCCCACGATGGCGCCGACGCCGAAGCAGACCAGTTGGAAGAGGCCCATGGTGCGCTTGAGCCCGTGGCCCCGCGAGTCGCCGCCGGACTCGGCGATGAGCTGCTCGGGGCTCTTGCGGCGCAGACCGGACGGGGCGGCTCCGGGAGACGTGGCGGTGCCGGGAGGCGTGGTGGTCCAGGGGCTGGGGAGACCGGGGCTCATGGGGGCGTTCTCATCTCTGGTGGCGCAGTGGTGCAGTGGGGCGGCGGGGAAGTGGGGCGGCGGGCGTGACGACGTGTGGGGTGCGGGTGCGCGGCGGTGGGGGCGCGCGGGAAAGAGGTCCGAGCCTGTGAGCCCGAACCCCACCAAGAGCCGACATGCTAGCCACGCCCGCGCATATTAACCCAATCGGGTGCATGCGCATGCGAACCGCCGCCCGCGCGGTTAGGCCGCGGAGGGCGGGGCGGCGGCCTACGGTCCGGTGAGCGTGGCGACCAGGACGGCCTTGATCGTGTGCATCCGGTTCTCGGCCTCGTCGAAGACGACGGAGTGCTCCGACTCGAACACCTCGTCGCTGACCTCCAGCTCGCTCAGCCCGTGGACGGCGTGGAGGTCCTGGGCGACGCGGGTGCCGAGGTCGTGGAAGGCCGGCAGGCAGTGCAGGAACTTCACGTCCGGGTTGCCGGTGGCGCGCAGCACGTCCATGGTCACGGCGTACGGCCCGAGCGCGGCGATGCGCTCGGCCCACACCTCCTTGGGCTCGCCCATCGAGACCCAGACGTCGGTGGCGATGAAGTCGGCGCCCCGCACCCCCTCGGCCACGTCGTCGGTGAGCGTGATCGACGCGCCGCTCGTCCCGGCGAGCTCCCGCGCCCGTGCCACGACCGCGGGCTGCGGCCAGTACGCCTCGGGGGCGACGATCCGGACGTCCATGCCGAGCAGGGCGCCGGTGATCAGGTAGGAGTTGCCCATGTTGAAGCGGGCGTCGCCGAGGTAGGCGAAGGCCGTCTCCGTGACGGGCCTGCCGCCGTGTTCGGTCATGGTGAGCACGTCGGCGAGCATCTGGGTGGGGTGCCAGTCGTCGGTGAGCCCGTTGTAGACGGGAACGCCGCCGTGAGCTGCCAACTCCTCCACGGCCTGCTGGCTGTCGCCCCGGTACTCGATCGCGTCGAACATCCGGCCGAGCACCCGGGCGGTGTCCTTCACCGACTCCTTGTGGCCCATCTGGGAGCCGGAGGGATCGAGGTAGGTGGTGGAGGCGCCCTGGTCGGCGGCGGCGACCTCGAACGCGCAGCGCGTACGCGTCGAGGTCTTCTCGAAGATCAGCGCGATGTTCTTCCCGGTCAGCCGCCGGACCTCGCGCCCCGCCTTCTTCGCCGCCTTGAGCTCGGCAGCCAGCGCGACCAGGCCGAGAAACTCCTCGGACGTGAAGTCCAGTTCCTTGAGGAAGTGGCGGCCGGTGAGGTCTATGGCCATGGTGACTGCTCCTGGGTGGGACGTGGATCGCGAGACTATCGTGGAAGTCTATACGATCCTCCGTATCTCTATACGGACTCCTATCCTCTGCGGAACCCCTGGACGGGATCGCGCTGGATGGGGCAGCTCATGCAGCGCGGCCCGCCCCGCCCCCGGCCCAGTTCGCTGCCCCGGATCTCGATGACCTCGATGCCCTGCTTGCGCAGATGGGTGTTGGTGGTCGCGTTGCGCTCGTAGGCGACGACGACGCCCGGCTCGACGGCGAGCACGTTGCAGCCGTCGTCCCACTGCTCGCGCTCCGCCGCGTGCACGTCCTGCGTCGCGGTGAGCACCCGGATCCCGTCCAGACCGAGGGCGGCGGCGATGGCCCGGTGCATGTGCTCGGGGGGATGGTCGGTGACCTTGAGCTCGCGGGGGCCGCTGCCCGGCTCGATGGTGTACGAGCGGAGCATGCCGAGCCCGGCGTACTGGGTGAACGTGTCGCCGTCGACCATCGTCATCACCGTGTCCAGGTGCATGAAGGCCCGGCGCTTGGGCATGTCGAGCGCCACGATGGTCCGCGCGGAACCCGCGTCGAAGAGCCCCCGGGCCAGCATCTCGACCGCCTGCGGCGTGGTGCGCTCGCTCATCCCGATCAGCACCGCGCCCTGCCCGATGACCAGCACGTCACCGCCCTCGATGGTGGAGGGGTAGTCGTCCTGTCCCTGCGACCAGTGGTGGAAGGCGCCCGCCTCCGCGCCGGTGAAGAGCGGATGGTGGCGGTAGATCGCCTCGAAGTGGACGGTCTCGCGCCGCCTGGCCGGCCAGCGCATGGCGTTGATGGAGACGCCGTCGTAGATCCACGCCGAAGTGTCCCGGGTGAACAGGTGGTTGGGCAGCGGGCCGAGCAGGAAGTCGTCCAGGTCCATCACGTGGAAGCGGACGGAGGTCGGCTCGCCGTGCCGCTCCAGGAACTCCCGCTTGGTCATCCCGCCGACCAGCGCCTGGGCCAGCTCGGCCGAGGGCAACTGCTCGAAGGCGGCCCGCAGGTGCTCGGTGGCGAGCGGCCCGTACTCCTTCTCGTCGAAGACCCGGTCGAGCACGAGGCGGCGTGCCACCGGGATGTCGAGGGACTCCTGGAGCAGGTCCCCGAAGAGGTGCACCTCGACGCCCCGGTCGCGCAGGACGTCCGCGAACCCGTCGTGCTCCTCGCGGGCGCGGCGCACCCACAGCACGTCGTCGAAGAGGAGCGCGTCCTTGTTGCGCGGAGTGAGCCGCTTCAGCTCCAGATCGGGGCGGTGCAGTATGACGCGGCGCAGCCGCCCGACTTCGGAGTCGACATGGAATCCCATACCTCCATCCTCACCGGGCGGAGCACGGTTCACCCCGCGAATCGCCCACGGGTTCGGGCGGAGGCGGCGGACCGGCCGGCCGCCCCGCCCCTTCCCGTGCACAGAAACGCGGGTCCACCGTGTTCACAGACGCGGGTCCACCGTGCTCACAGACGCGGGTCCACCGGCTCCGACTCCAGGGCCAGGACGGCGAATACCGCCTCGTGGACCCGCCACAGCGGCTCGCCGCCCGCCAGGCGGTCCAGCGCCTCCAGACCGAGCGCGTACTCCCGCAGCGCCAGCGAGCGCTTGTGGCCGAGGACCCGGGAGCGCAGACGCGCCAGGTTCTCCGGGCGGGTGTACTCGGGTCCGTAGACGATCCGCAGGTACTCCCGCCCCCGCACCTTGACGCCGGGCTGGACGAGCCGGCCGCGTCCGTCAGGGGCGGCCCGTACGGGTGTGGAGCGCGCCGGTGGGGCCCGCCGCGCCGAACCGCGCGGTCGCGGCGGCGGCGTCCTTGCAGACCAGCGCCACGGCCCGCGAGCCCATGTGCTTCTCCTCGCACACGACGCGTCCGACGCCGTCCGCACGGAACTGCGCGAACGCCTCGGCCGGGTGCTCCAGGAAGCCGTTCTCACCGGAGGAGGCGGCCGGGGCTGAGGTGTCCCCCGGAGTGTGGACACCAGGGATTCATGCCGCGAGTGTGAGTCTACGTTCTGTTTGGTGCTGTTGTTCGAACTCGACGGGTGAGAGATTGCCGAGCGAGCTGTGCGGTTCGGTTCAAGAAAGAGGTACGACCAGGCAGCCTTGGCCAGGCACTGCATGGTTGAGCCCTAACGTCGGTGGGCCTCGGTCAGACCACACGTTTGTCACGTGGTGGTCGGACTGAGGCTTTATGCGAACGGTCCGATCACCGGGAAGGCACTCGGACCCTTGAACATCTCTCTCGTGTCAAGGTGCTGATCGTTGTGATCTGCCCCTTGGTCTCAATCATCGTCGGCATCGTGGCGGGCCTGCTCAGGCACACGCCCGCCGCTCCTAAGGCCCCAGCCGTTCTCTTCGGCGGAGGTGCATTCGGGGGCTCGCTGACCCTGTGCCTGCTCGTGATGAGTTCGGTGGGGGTGCTCTGACTCGCCGTGCACCCACAACGTCATCAACGCGGGTTCAGCGCACGCCTGGTTGCGTTGATGACGTTGTGGGCGTCGGCCCCGTACACGGCCGACTCACGGAGGGTGCGCCAGACCTTCGAGTACAAGGCGACGTTGTCGGCATCGTCCAACCACATCTCGGCGTGCCAGTCCTCCGCGACCACCAGGCGGTCATCAAGGACCCAGAACCCGTTGGCGGGCACGATCTTCACGGACGCCGTGAACGGGATGACACCCAGCTCCACCGTGTCCATGCCGATCATTCCGGTGAGGCGGTCGAGCTGGGCGACCAGCACGGAGGGCGGGCAGATCAGCGACCGCAACGCGGCCTCCCACATCAACACGTGCAGCTTGCGGCGAGGCCGGTACAGCCACTCTTGCCGCTGCGCCCGGGAGCGCACGGCGGCCTCAATGTCGTTGGCTCCGCCCAGCAGCTCGGAATATCGCTGGACGACGTGGCGGGCGTACTCGGGGGTCTGCAACAGACCCGGGATCACCGACTCTTCCCAGATCCACATCTGTGAGGTGCGGTCGATCTCCGCACTCAACCCCTCGTGCAGCGGCTTGAAGCCGTTCGCCAGCGCGCGACGCCACGACCTGATGTGGGACTCGAACCCCGCCAGCCGGGCGGCCAGCTCGGCGTACACGCCCGGCTGCTCGGTCGCGTCGGCCCACGCCTTCAAGTCCTCGGGGGTGGCCGTCTGCTTGCCGTTCTCCAGCTTGCTGACTTTGGAGCCCCGCCAGCCGAGACGCTGGGCGAGCTGCTGACCGGTGAGCCGACCACCAGGGCAGGTGAACCGAAGTTCGCGCAGTCGCGCGCCCAGGGCCACCCTGGCTTGCTGATAGTCGGTGCTCACCGATCACGCGTCATTCGGTCGCGGCGAATTGATCGAACGGGATGGCGTGATGCATCGCCGCGTCACGGACGATGGCGTACCGCACGACCTCAGCCGGTTCGGTGATCAGCTCGATGTCCGTGATGTTGTCGGCATCATCGAAGCGCAGCACGGCGACGATCCGCGAGTCGAAGATCCAGAAGTCTTCGGCGGGCAGGTCGGTCGCGTCCTCGCGCCACAGGTACCGGATGTCCTCGCCGACCGCCGCGTTGTGCCGGGCGTAGTCGAGTAGGAACCGCTGCTCGGTGGTCATCGCCTTGTCGGCGAGGCGCACCCGACCGACGCGCTTGCCTGCTTCGGTCTGGGCCTTGATGTTGACGAACCAGGGCTCGTTGGGATCGCAGGGCGAGGAGCCGGTGGCCAAGAACTCCTGAAAGTCGGGGTCCTCGCGGTCGGACGCGTAACCGCGTCGGGTCTCCAGCCGCCAGGCGGTGTGCTTGAAGGTCTCGAACAGACGCCGGAAGGTGGCCCGGTCCACGAGTTCGGGCACGCGCTCAATCTCCTTCGGTCCCCAGTTCACGAGCAGTTCGCGCGGCACGACCACCGCCGCATCGTCCGGCCCGAAGTGCTGGAGCTGCGCGAGGTCTCCGGGGTCGGTCACGGGCGCGCCTTGAACGATGATCTCGCCCGTGCCCTCGTCCGTGTGCAGCGCGGGGCAACCGTCGACCTTGCTGTCTGTGCCGGTGAAGCGCAACTGACGAGCCATGACGCTCTCCCTTCCAGGGGTGTTGATCAACAGCATGGCCGGAGTCACAGCCCGGTTCTACGGGGTCAGGCACGGCCCATGAGAAAACGTCAGCAATCTTCACGACCCGTCGAGCAAATTCGAGAAAACAGCATATCGCGGACCAACTACCCACTTCTAGCATCCGGTTCATGGCGACCAAGGAAGAGCAGGACATCGACCCGTTCACGGCAATGGAGACCCTCAGAGCAGCACTGGCCGGGGCGGGCATCGTCCTCCCCTCGCTCGCGGTTGACGCCGCGTCCCCCGCGCTGAAGCTCGTGGAGCTGGGGCGGGTGCGCGCCGACGTGGCCGTACGGCTGGCCGAAGCGATTCAGCGAGGGGGCATCCAGTGACCGGGTTCGAGAAGTCAGCAACGACCCTCAGCCACGGCGCGCTGCCCTACCCGCGCGGAACCCTCGTGGTGGACACGATCTCGGAACGCACGGGCCTACTGGTGGGCGTCCTTGAGGAACGTCTCAAGGACAGTGGAAAGGTCGTCAGCCGTCAGGCGTTCATGCGCCCGCAGGGTGGCGGCCAGGAATGGGACGTGCCGCTTGATCGCGTCCAGCCCGTCGAGAAGTAACCAGACCAGCAACTCAGCGCCTCGTCACCAACTACTGGATGGCGGGGCGCTGTTGCGTGCCGTGCCGTAGTATTGACGGCAGTGGGCTAAAGGCCCCGCGCACCTGTGCGCCCCGCGTGAAACCGGGAGGGCAGGACAAACCAGCCTAAGTGACTGGGCACGGCGCAATCGCAGCCGCCGCGTCGACGATGTCAGTCATGACTCTGGGTTGGTGGGTATGGCATGACCGCATGACCGCATGACCTGGGCCAACCACGTTGGCCCATCCGAGAACATTTGCGTGCCGCATCAACGCAGGTGTCTCGGTCCGAACCGTAGGGTTCGGATCGAGGCTGCCTGCGCACCCGATCCGACCCATGACAGGGAAGGTCAGGATCGGTGGACGGCACCGCCATCATCGTCATTCTCGCCATCGCTGGCGTGGCTTCCGTGCTGCTCTTTGCGCTCAAAGGGCTGCTGGACCAGGTCCCGGACGTGATCGACTCCGCCGGGAAGGCGCGCGACGCGTGGCACCGCTTCAAGAAGCCCGAGGTGCCGCCCCGGGCGGACGACCAGGAGCCGCCCATGGCCGTGTAGGCCCGTCGTGGGGTCTTCGTGGCTCTCCCTGGACATAGAGACGCCCGCCGGTACTCGCCGCCCGGCGGGGCGTCTCTGTGCAGCGGGAGGGCCGTCCGTGGGCTCCTACGCGGGAACCATGATCCGGAACGGAATGATGCCCCGGGAAATGGCTCCGACCATCGCCATGACGCGGCGCAGCACGCCGGGGCCGTCGGGGCCGCGGTCGACGAGGTCGCCGACGAAGACCGCCGTACGCCCCTCGGGGTGCGCGCCGTCGACGTAGCCGAGTCTGCCGAGCAGGGTCTCCAGCTCGGAACGGCAACCGTGGACGTCCCCGATGACGTCGAAGGGGCCGGTGAGGTGCCGCAGGTCGTTGTAGCGCCGCTCCCGGACCACTTCGGCCCGCCCGGCCTCCTCCTCGGTGCGCAGAACGTGCACCTTGCGGAAGCCCTCGCGCTCCAGGCCGCGCAGCGAGCGCCGCAGCTCGCGGCAGTGGCGGCGGATGACGTGCCGGGGCATGTCGGCACGGTCCGGGCGGCCCGCGTTGCGGGCGGCGCAGACCTTGCGGCGACGGCGGTCCGGGTGAAGACGGCCATCTGCGTCGGCGGTCCCACCTCGGGGTCGTCGGGCCCGACCGACGCGTACGCCACGGTGTACCCGTGCCGCTCGGCCGTCCGTCCCGCCCACGCGCGGAACTCCGCCCTGGTCCACTCGAAGCGGTGGTCGCCGTGGCGCACCCGACCGGCCGGAAGCGTCTCCCAGCGCACGTTGTACTCGACGTTCGGCGTGGTCACGATCACGGTCCGAGGACGCGCCGAGCCGAACACGGCGTACTCCAGAGCGGGCAGCCGGGGCAGGTCCAGGTGCTCGACGACCTCGCTGAGCACGGCGGCGTCGCATCCCTGGAGCCGCTTGTCCGTGTACGTGAGCGAACCCTGCTGGAGCGTCACCCGGCCCGCCTGGCGCTCCCCCAGCCGCTCCAGCTTCAGCCGCCGCGACGCGAGGGCGAGGGCGCGCATCGACACGTCGACGCCGACGATCTCGGTGAAGCGCACGTCCTTGAGGAGTGCCTGCACCAACTGGCCCTGTCCGCAGCCCAGATCGAGGACGCGGCTCGCCCCGGCGGCGCGCAGCGCACCGAGGATCGCGGTGCGCCGCTGCTCGGCGAGCGGAACGGGCCGCTCCTCGGTGTCGGTGCGCTCGTCCACCGCGTTGTCGACGCTGTCCACGTCGAGGTCGTCGGCCTCGGCGAGGCGCGCCAGCTCCAGGGCCTGCGCGGCCCGCCGGGTGAGCCCCCAGCGGTGGGAGAGGTAGCGCCGGGTGATCAGGTCGCGTTCGGGGTGTCCGGCCAGCCAGCCCTCACCGGCCCGCAGCAGCTTGTCCACCTCGTCGGGCGCCACCCAGTAGTGCTTGGCGTCGTCGAGCACCGGCAGCAGGACGTAGAGCTGGCGCAGGGCGTCGGCCAGCCGCAGCTCGCCCTCCCCCCACCAGGCAATTTCAGCGCTCCAGCAGCGCCGACAGATCCGCGATCAGCTCCGGCCCCACCCGGCAGCAGCCTCCGACGAGCCGGGCCCCCGCCTCGGTCCAGGCCCGCACCCGCGCCGGGTCGAACGTGCTCCGCCCCGTCCACCGCCTCGCTCCGGCGTCCCACCCCTCCCCGCTGTTCGGATAGACCACGGCCGGCTTGCCGGTGATCGCCACGGCCAGCTCGACCGCTTCCCCCGCCTCGGCCGGATCGCAGCAGTTGACCCCGACTGCCACCACGCCGTCCCGCCCGGCGGCCCGCGCGAAGGCTTCCTCCAGCGGTTGCCCGGCACGGGTCCGGCCGCCCGCGACGCTGTAGGAGAGCCAGTGCGGCACCCCGCTCTCCTCCGCTACCCGCAGCAGCGCCTCCGCCTCGTCCGCGTCCGGCACCGTCTCCAGGGCCAGCACGTCGGGACCCGCGGCGGCGAGCGCGGCCACCCGGGGACGGTGGAAGCGCTCCAGCTCCCGCACCGTCAGCCCGTACCGCCCCCGGTACTCGCTGCCGTCGGCGAGCATCGCCCCGTACGGGCCGACCGAGGCGGCGACCCAGATCTCCCGCGCGGGGTCCGTCCGGTGCGCCGCACCGGCGGCCCGCCGGGCCAGCTCCACACTGCTGCCGAACAGCCGCCCGGCCCCGGCCGGCCCGATCCCGCGACGGGCGAACCCCTCGTACGTGGCCTGGTAGCCGGCGGTGATCAGGACCCGCGCCCCGGCGCGCAGATACGCCAGGTGCGCGGCCTCGATCTGCTCCGGCGCGTCGACCAGCAGCCGCGCCGACCACAGCGCGTCCGACAGATCGCAGCCCTGCGCCTCCAACTGGTTGGAGAGGCCGCCGTCCAGCGGGACGGGCCCCTCGGCCAGCGCGTCGGCGAGCGTACGGACGGAACCCACGGCCCCCGCCTCCCTCTCCTCTCCTCGGGTCAGGTCAGGTCAGGTCAGGTCAGGTCAGGTCAGGTCAGCTGGGACTGGATCTGCGCGGAGATCAGTTCCAGGTGGTCCAGGTCGTCCAGGTCCAGGACCTGGAGGTAGATCCGGGACGATCCGATCGCCCCGTACCGCCCGATCTTGTCGACCACCTCGGCGGGCGAGCCCGCGAGGCCGTTCGCCTTGAGCTCGTCCACATCCCGGCCGATGGCCGCCGCCCGGCGCGCGACCTCCGCGTCGTCCTTGCCGGCGCAGACGACCAGCGCGTTGGAGTACACCAGGGCGTCCGGGTCGCGCCCGAACTCCTTCGCGGCGGTCCGCACCCGGCCGAACTGCTTCTCGCTGTCCTCCAGGGAGGCGAACGGGATGTTGAACTCGTCCGCGTACTGGGCGGCGAGCCGCGGGGTGCGGACGGCCCCGTGGCCGCCGATCAGGACCGGCACCTTGGCCTGGGCCGGCTTCGGCAGCGCGGGCGAGTCGGACAGCTGGTAGTAGGCGCCGTCGAAGTCGAACGTCTTGCCGACCTCCGTGGACCACAGGCCGGTGATGATCGCCAGCTGCTCCTCCAGCCGGCCGAACTTCTCCTTCGGGAACGGGATGCCGTACGCCTTGTGCTCCTCCTCGAACCAGCCCGCGCCCAGGCCCAGTTCGACCCGGCCGCCGGACATCCGGTCGACCTGGGCGACCTGGATGGCCAGCACGCCGGGCAGCCGGAACGTGCCCGCGGTCATCAGCGTGCCGAGGCGGATCCGGCGGGTCTCCCGCGCCAGTCCCGCCAGGGTGATCCAGGCGTCGGTCGGTCCGGGCAGACCGTCGCCCGCGCCCATGTGAAGGTAGTGGTCGGAGCGGTAGAAGGCGTCGAAGCCCAGGTCCTCGGCGGCCTTGGCGACGGTGAGCAAGGTGTCGTAGTCGGCCCCCTGCTGGGGCTCGGTGAAGATGCGAAGGTCCATGCCTCCATCCTGCCCCCTGCCTGGAGGGTCCTGTCCCCGCCCCTGGCCCGCCCCGCCGCTACGGGCCCGCCGTCGACGAAGCGGGCCCGCGTATTCCGCCGCAGGGGCCGTCGCGCTCCCGCTCCGCCAGCCGTCTCAGCATTCCGTGCACCCGGTCCAGCGACTCGTCCGCGGCGTCCATGGCCTCGATGCACTGCCAGTACAGCCCGTCCTCGCCCGTGTCGCAGGCGACGCCGACGAGGGCGATCCCGGCCTCGCCGAGCAGCAGCGCGAGGCCGGACAGCGCCGTGCGCACGTCCGTGATCCCGGAGAGCTGCCCCGCCCGCGCCCCGCCGGAGCGCACCATCGGGTGGTCCAGAGCCGCGCATCCCGCACCGATCTCCCCCAGGGCGCGCGCCTCGCCCCGTAACTCCCTCGGCCCGCACAGCGCCAGTCTGCTGCCGACCGTCCGCGCCAGGGTCTGGGCCTGCCACGCCTCCGCCATCACGTCCAGCGCGCCCCGGCTGTCCGCCAGGGCCCGCCGCCCCACCTCGATGAGCCGCTCCGCTTCCATGCGCTTCCCCCGTCCGTACGAAAACCCGCTCACCTCATTCATTACCCACAGTGAGGTACATGCCACCGTAAGACCAGGGGAATTCGGAAATCTGTGGACACCTGGTCGAGTGTGGATAACCAGCTCACTCCGAAGAGTGACAATCATCCTGCTTCGGCGGGCTCGCTGGGGGGAACCGCTCCTCATTCCGGTCGATCTTCGCCGCGAGCGCGGCCAGCGGGTCGACGCCCACCACCTGGCAGAACTGGAGGAGATAGGCGAGCACGTCCGCGACCTCGTCGGCGACCCGGTGGGCGGAGGCGGGATCGTCCATGATCGCGGCGGACTGCTCGGGCGTCAGCCACTGGAAGATCTCCGCCAGTTCGGCCGCCTCGACGTTCAGGGCGATCGCCAGGTTCTTGGGCGTGTGGTACTGCTCCCAGTCCCGGGCCGCCGCGAACGCGGCCAGCCGGCGCTGGAGTCGGGGCACATCGAGTTCTGTCACGGCCCCAGATCTACCACCGCCGCCGCCCGCACCGTCCGTCGGCCCGGGTGCGGCGGCGCGGACCACCGCACCCGGGCCCGCGCGCACCCGGACCCGCGCGCCACCGGGCGCACGTGCCCCCGGGCCGGCGCGCCCGCGGCACACCGCCGCTCACGCGTGCGGGAGACCGGCCGGTGCGACCCCTTCGACCTCCATGCCGACCGGGGCCAGGAGGAAGACGTTGCGGTCGACGCGGTGCATGCCGCTGCCGAGCCCGAAGACCACGCCGCTGCTGAAGTCGAGGATGCGCTTGGCCACGTCCGTCTCCGCCGCCGTCAGGTCGAGCAGCACCGGAACCTGGGCGACCAGGTACTCGGCCACCTCGCGGGCGTCGGCGAAGACCTGCACCCGCAGCACGACCAGGCGGCGCTGTTCGGCCCCGCGCTCGTCCGGGACCGTGCGGTGGTCGATCCGGGACGGCCACTCGTCCCGGCCCCGCAGCGGTACGACCTGGGCGAGCCCCTCCCACTGCTCGTCGGTGGCGTCGTACCTGTCGTACCTGTCGTGCCTGCTCACAGAGCCACCCCGTCCGTGCGCCGGACCGCTTCGCGCCGGCTGCGCTCACTGTTCATCGGGCAATCCTCTCGCCCCTCACCCGTTCGGCGTACCAACGACACGGCCCGGGCGCGGATCGGATCAGGATCG
>NZ_ML123034.1:5343579-5441392 GCF_003846185.1 Streptomyces sp. ADI96-02 | reverse complement strand
GGGCTCGTCCACCGCGACGATCTGGACTCCCGCCTCGGCGAACGCGACCCTCGCCTCCGCCGAGATCCCGGCGTCCGTCACCAGGACGTCGACGAGCCCCAGGTCGCACACGCGCGCGAAGGCCCGTTTGCCGATCTTCGAGGAGTCCGCGGCCACGACCACCCGCTGCGCCCGCTCGGCCAGCAGCCGGTTGACGCTGGCCTCGCCCTCGTGGTGGACGTGGACCCCGCGTTCGACGTCGATGGCGTTCACGCCGAGGACCGCGACGTCCAGCGTGATCTCGTTCATCACGCCGACGGCCAGCGGGCCGGTCAGCTCGTAGGACTGCGGCCTGGCGACGCCGCCGGTGACGACCATCTTGATCTGCGGGCGGATCGCCAGCTCGCTCGCGATGTTGAGCGCGTTGGTGACCACGGTCAGGGTCGGCTGCCCGCCTGCCGCACCCGTCTCGCCGACGATGTCGGGCCGTACCGCCAGCGCTCTGGCCACCTCGGTCACCGTCGTGCCGCCGGTCAGTCCGACCACTTCGCCGACCGCGACGAGCTCCGACACCGCACGGCCGATGGCCTGCTTCTCCGGCGCGTGGCGGCCGGTCTTGTAGCGCAGAGCGAGTTCGTAGGAGACCCCGTGCGCGACCGCGCCGCCCCTGGTCCGGGTGAGCATGTGCTGTTCGGCGAGCTGGTCGAGGTCGCGGCGGATGGTCGCGGCCGATACGCCGAGCGCCGCCGCGGCCTCCTCGACCTCCACCCTGCCGTGCTTGCCGACCAGTTCCAGCAGCGCGTCCCAGCGGGCGTCCCTGGACAAGAGCTCTCCTCACCTTCCGCCACGGACACCGCGTTTCCCGGGAACGCGGTCGCCGGTGGCCGGACAGCCGCAAGGGTCGCACAGGACCCCCGGCACCGGCCCGCTCCCACCTGCACGTTGCTTGTTTTTGCTCGATAAGTGCCTGTAGCGTGCAGAATTATGCATGCGGGCGTCACTCGACCGAGCCGCCCCATCGCCGTCCCGTCGTTTCCCCGTCCCCGTCACCGTGGAGTGCAGACGTGTCGTATGTAGAGACCGAGACAGCCAGTCAGCCCGCGTGCTGGCGCCGAGCCGCCGACCTGGCGGGCGACCGCGCCAAGGCTCTGCCGGCCACCGGCGAGCGCGTCGCCGTCGTCGGCTGCGGGACCTCTCTCTACATGGCACAGGCCTACGCCTCGCTCCGCGAGAGCTCCGGACAGGGCGAGTCGGACGCCTTCCC
The DNA here is from genome assembly GCF_003846185.1 of Streptomyces sp. ADI96-02. Taxonomy (GTDB): domain Bacteria; phylum Actinomycetota; class Actinomycetes; order Streptomycetales; family Streptomycetaceae; genus Streptomyces. The sequence continues at coordinate 5,440,149 of NZ_ML123034.1, read as the reverse complement.
CGCCTCCGAGTTCCCGCTCGGCCGCGCCTACGACCGGGTCGTCGCGCTCACCCGCTCGGGAACGACGACCGAGGTGCTGGAACTGCTCGGACGGCTGCGCGGCACCACGCGGACGGTCGCCGTGACCGCCGATCCGCGGACCCCGGTGATGACGGCCGCCGACGACCTCGTCGTGCTCGACTTCGCCGACGAGCGGTCCGTCGTGCAGACCCGGTTCGCGACCACCGCCCTGACGCTCCTGCGCGCGCACCTCGGGCTGCACACCGAGGACGTGGTCCGGGACGCGGAGCGGGCGCTCGCCGAGCCGCTGCCCGAGGGGGTGGCGGAGTGCACCCAGTACTCCTTCCTGGGCCGCGGCTGGACGGTCGGCCTGGCCCATGAGGCGGCGCTGAAGATGAAGGAGGCGTCGCTCTCCTGGACGGAGTCCTATCCGGCGATGGAGTACCGCCACGGGCCCATCAGCATCTCCACCGACACGACCGCGACGTGGATGTTCGGCCCCGCCCCGGAGGGGCTGGAGGAGCAGGTCCGCGCGACGGGCGCCCGCTGGGTGGAGAGCGCTCTCGACCCGCTGGCCGATCTCGTACGCGTACAGCGCCTCGCCGTCGCACGGGCGGCGGCCCGCGGTCTCGACCCGGACCGGCCGCGCCACCTGACCCGCTCGGTGGTCCTCGACGAGGGCTGAGGGCCGACGCCGAGGGCCGACGGGAGCGCGGTTCGGCCCGTGCGGCGACGGCCGGCTCCGGTGCCGGACGACCGCGGAAGACGACCTTGGTGCCGAGGCACTGCCCCGGGGTTCTTACCATGGACCCAGGACGCGGCCGACTTCCGCGAACCCCCACCGCCCAGCTGGAGCCCGCATGCACGTCGCACTGTCAGCCGCCGCCGAGGAGAAGCCGGGCGGTGTGGCGGGCTGGGCAACCGGACTCGTCGAGACGCTCGGCGGCCCCGGGGCCGGACTCGCCATCGCCCTGGAGAACCTCTTCCCGCCGCTGCCCAGCGAGATCATCCTGCCGCTCACCGGCTTCGCCGCCTCGCAGGGCGCGCTCAGCCTGGCCTCGGCGCTGATCTGGACGACGCTCGGCTCGGTGGTCGGCGCGCTCGCCCTGTACGGGATCGGCTCCGTCTTCGGCCGTGAGCGGATGCACGCCCTCTGGGCGAAGCTGCCGCTGGTGAAGGCGTCCGACCTGGTGCGTACGGAGGAGTGGTTCGCCCGGCACGGCACCAAGGCGGTGCTGCTGGGCCGCATGGTGCCGGTCTTCCGCAGCCTGATCTCGGTGCCCGCGGGTGTGGAGCGGATGCCGCTGCCCGTCTTCACGGCTCTGACCACCGTGGGCAGCCTGGTGTGGAACACCGTGCTGGTGATGGCCGGCTACCTGCTGGGCGACCGCTGGGACGTGGTCGGCGAGTACGTCGGCGTGCTGTCCAAGGTCGTGCTGGGCGGGGCCGCGGTGGCGCTGATCGTCTACGTGGTGATACGCGTGCGGAGCGGGGACAGCACCCGCGCCCGCCACCGCCGCACCCGCTGACACCGTCCGCCCGCGCCCGGCCGCCGATCGTCTCGGTGGCCGGGCGCGGGCGTTCGCGCGCGGGCGTTCGGGCGCGGGCGTTCGGGCGCGGGCGTTCGGGCGCGGGCGTTCGGGCGGCCCGGGAGTCCGCTCAGGACTCCTCGAAGTAGGCGTCCAGTACGGCGTCCAGCTCCGCGGGCCAGCCCTTCAGCTCGGCCCGGGTCGCCGCCTCGACCTCGGCGTTGAACCAGCGGCGCGTCGACAGGTGCACGGTGACGGTCAACCTGCGGCCGAACCGGGCCGGAGCGACCTCGACCGCGCCGATCTCGTCCCAGCGGAACTCCGCCTCCTGGTCGTCCAGCCGGAACCGCACGCCCGCCCGGTCCACGCGTATCGAGCCGCGCCGGTCGGCCACCTCGAAGACCGGCCCCTCCCCGCCGCCCTCCTCCGCGCCGTCCTGGACGGGCGCGTCCGGCTCCGCCCCGGAGCCGGACGGCTCGGGGGCGTCCGCCGCTTCCGCCTCGGCGGGCACCGCGTCCTCCGGCTCCGGTCCGGGCTTCCGCTCCGGCGAGCCGTCCTTCGCGAGGGCGGCGGGCGGGGGCGTGAGGCCGGGGATGAACGCCGGGTCGAGACCGGCGGCGAACTCGGGCTTCTTGTTCGAATCTATGCTCTGCTCCACGGCGGGCAGTATGGTCGACGAACCTGTACGTGACCAGTCACCGCCGCCCCGACACGCGCGTTCGCCGGTCGGGCCCGCCGTCGGCGGCGCGTGTGACCGGCCCGGCCGGGCCGTCACAGCACCCCTCTGCGCCACTCGCGGATCAGCAGGTTGCCGAGGTAGGCGCCGCCGATCGCCATGGTGTAGATCCCGACCGGCAGATCCTCGGACAGCGGCAGGTGCTGCGCGCAGAGGTCCGCGATCACCAGCAGGAGTCCGCCGGTCAGCGCGGAGAGCAGCAGGTGCGGGCCGGACGCGCGGGTGAGGCGCTTGGCGATCTGGGGTGCCGTCAGGGCGATGAAGGCGATCGGGCCGGCGACGCTGACGGCCGCCGCCGAGAGCACGATGGCGAGCACCACGGCCAGGCTCTTGGCCTTCTTCGGCTCGGATCCGAGCCCTTCGGAGATGTCGTCGCCCATCTCCCCGATGACCAGCCGCCGCGAGATCAGGGCGGTCAGCGGGGCGACCGCCAGCAGGACCAGCCAGATGGTGGTGGCGTCGGTCCAGGAACGGGCGGTGAGGCTGCCGTTGACGTAGGCGGTGAGGACGGACGCCTTGTCGCGTTCCAGCGCGTAGACGACGTACTGGGTGACGGCCGCGCCCATGGCGGCCACCCCGATCCCGGCGACGACGAGCCGGGCCGGGTTGCGGAAGCCGGTGCCGGTGGAGACGTACACCAGGGCCATGGCGGCGAGGGCGCCGATCAGCGCGCCGACGGCGACCGGGACCGCGCCGGGGAACATCAGCGCGCAGACGGCCGCGCCCGCCCCCGCTCCGGCGGAGAGCCCGATGACGTCGGGGCTGCCGAGCGGGTTGCGGGTCACGGACTGGAAGAGCGCGCCGGAGAGGCCGAGCGCCGCGCCGGTCGCGACGGCGACGGTCAGGCGGGGGCCGCGCAGCCGGTTGAAGACGAAGCGGTCCTTGCCCTCGGCGTCGCCCGCCAGGGCGGCGGGCAGGTCGGCGGGGTCGAGGCCGAGCCGCCCCAGGGTCAGGGTCGCCGCGGCGGCGGCGAGCAGCAGGACGAGGAGCCCGGTGCCCGCGAGGACCGAGGCCCGGCGCACCGGTATCGCCACGGTGCGGCCGACGACCAGGTAGCCCCGGGGCGCGGCGGGGCGGCGGGCGGTGTGCTGGGTGGCGGTCACGAGGCCCCTTTCATCCTGCGTACGGCGACGAGCAGCGCGGGCGCGCCGATGAAGGCGGTCACGACGCCGACCATGAGTTCGGTGGGGCGCATGACGACCCGGCCCACCACGTCCGCCAGGAGCAGCAGGGTGGGGCCCAGCAGGGCGGAGAAGAGGATCTGGAACCGGAAGTCGACGCCGACCAGGGCGCGTACGACATGCGGTACGGCGAGCCCGACGAAGGCGATCGGGCCGACGGCGGCGGTCGCGGCGGCGCTGAGCAGGGTGGCGGCGAGCAGGCCGCCGGCGCGGGTGCGCGCGGGGTGCGAGCCGAGGCCGAGCGCGGTCGCGTCGCCGAGGGCGAGCGCGTTGAGGCCGGGGCCCAGGGCGAGGGCCAGGGTGAGGCCGGTGGCGGCGAAGGGCAGGACGCAGAGGAAGACGTCGAAGTCCCGTCCGCCGAGGGCTCCGACGACCCAGTAGCGGTAGCTGTCGAAGACCCGCGGCTTGCTGAGGGTCACCGCCTGGACGAACGCGGTCAGGACGGCGGTGAGCACCGCGCCGGCGAGCACCAGGCGCACCACGCCGACGCCCGTCCCGGCGGAGCCGATCACGTGGACGAGCACACCGGCCAGCAGCGCCCCGGGCAGCGCCCACCACATGGTGTCGGTGGCGCCGGACGCGCCGAACCAGGCGGTGGCCGCGACGATGCTCGCGGAGGCCCCCGCGTTGATGCCGAGGAGGCCCGGTTCGGCCAGCGGGTTGCGCGAGACGCCCTGCATGAGGGTGCCGGCGACCGCGAGGCAGACGCCGGCGAGGACGCCGAGGACGGTCCTCGGGTACCGGCTCTCGACGATGACGGTGACGTCGGGGCCGGCGCTGCCCGTGAGGACGTCGAGGACGTCGCCGAACGAGGTGCCGCGGCTGCCGAACATGACGCTCGCGCACAGGGCGAGGGCCAGCGCGGCCGACCCGGCGAGCAGGAGGGCGGCCGAGCGGGCGGCGCCGGCGCGGGAGGCGCCGGCGCCGCTCGGCGGTGCGGCTGTGGTGGTTGCCATGGGAGTGGAGTGTGCCTCGTGGCCTCGGTGGTCGGGGTGCCCGGCCGGGGCTACTTGCCGGCGGCCTCGACGGCCTTGTCGATGATCGGCAGGTAGCGCTCGATCGTCCAGGGCACGGTGAGCGGGTTGATGATCGAGGAGGCGGTGACGAAGGAGTTGTCGTCGGCGGCGACGACCGCGCCCTTCTTGACGGCCGGGATCGCGCCGTACAGCTTCTGGCCCTCGATCTCCTCGCGGTTCTTCGCGTCCGTGTAGAAGGTGAAGACGATGTCGCTGTCCTTGAGCTTCTCGGCGTTCTCCAGCCCGATGAGGGCGGAGTCGGTGCCGGGGGTCTCCTTGAAGGTGTCGACGACCGGGTCGACCTTCAGGCCGAGCGAGGAGACCATCTTGACGCGCTGCTCCTCGGGCTTGAAGACGCCGAGGGTGCCGGGGCCGGAGTTGTAGATGTAGGAGAAGGTGACGTCCCGGTAGTCCGGCCGGGTGGCCGCGGCGTCGGCGAGCTGCTTCTCGATGGCGGTCTTGAGGCCGTCGGCGTCCTCGCTCCGACCGAGGGCCTTGCCGATGATGTCGATCTGCTGGTCCCAGTCGGTGCTCCACGCCTGGTCGGGGTAGGCGACCGTGGGGGCGATGTCCTTGAGGACGTCGTACTGCTTCTGCGTGATGCCGGACCACGGGGCGAGGATGACGTCCGGCTCCAGCTCGGTGATGGCCTCGAAGTCGATCTCCTCGCCGCCCGTGAACTGCTGGGGCAGCTCGTCGCCGGACTTCTTCACGGCCTCGTTGATCCAGGGCAGGTAACCGGACTTGTCGCTTCCCCACGGGTAGCTCTCGATGCCGACCGGGGTCCGGCCGAGGGCTATCGCCGTCTCGGCCGAGCCCTGTCCGAGCGTGACGACGCGCTCCGGCTTCTCGTCGATCGTCGCGGTGCCGAGCGAGCTCTTGATGGAGACCGGGAAGGCGCCCCCGCTCCCGGCCGCGTCCTTCGCCCCGGTCTTCCCGCCGTCGCCGTCCGAGGAGCAGCCGACCAGGACGAGTGCGAAGGCGGCGGCGGTGGCCGAAGCGGCGAGGGTGTGGCGGCGCACGCGGGTGAAGCCGAGCATGGGTGTTCCTCGTGGTTGGGGACGAGCAGGTTTGGTTAGGTAAGCCTAAGCTAAAACGTACCGAGGTGTCCGACGGCCCCGCACTCCGCCCCCGCGCAGGTCCCGGCCCCGGCCGCCGCCGCGCGACCCCCGGTAGCCGCGGGGCAGCCCTTAGGCTGGCCGGCGGAAGACGTTCTGGATCCGGACGGCCCCGCACCGCCGGATGACTCGTCGTCCCGGACCGCAGGAGGAGCAGTCATGACCGCAACGGAGCCTTCCCGACTCACCTCGCCCGGCCGGAACCCCGAACTCCGGGTCAGCGGAAGGTACTTCTCCAGACTGGCGCGGGAGCGCCCCGACATCGCGATGTGCCGGGCGGCGACGCTGGCCGCGCGCGTGATCGACGAGGAACTGGCGGGCCGCCGCCTCACCGCGTCCCAGCACCTCGTGCTGAAGATGCTCGACGACGTCGGCCCCTGCTCCCAGCAGGAGCTGAGCGAGCAGTTGCGGATCGACCGCAGCGTGATGGTGGGATGCATCGACGGCCTGGAGGGCTCCGGCCTGGTGCGCCGCGACCGGCACCCCCGGGACCGCAGGGCCTACGCGGTGACGTTGACGGCGGAGGCGGCGGCCGTGCTGGAGGCGGCGGAGGACAGCGTTCCGCGCCTGCTGGACCGGACCTTCGGCGCGCTCACGGCGGCCGAGCGCCGGACCCTGACGCGGCTGATGGGCAAGATCCTCGACGCGGACTGATCCGGGGCCGGCGGCCGGGCGGCCTGTTCACAGCCGGGCGGGGCCGTCGCCGGGCGGGGCCGTCGCCGGGCGGAGCCGTCGCCGCGTGCGTCCGCGTCCGCGTCCCCGGCGCGCGGCGCTCCCGGCGGGCGTTCCGCGTTCTTCCCCGACCCCGGCGGTAGCGTACGGACACCACGCCCGCGAGGGGAGCAGCCGTTGAGCGACGCCGGCCGGATCGACGTGACCCGTGAACAGGTCCTGGCCTACCGCGTCGCGGCCCAGGGCCTCGACCGCTCCTTGGCCGCTCCGGAGGTCCTGGCGCTCGGCGTCCAGGACACCCCGTACGGTTCGGCGCGGATCGCCCTGGCCGCGCGCGGGGCCTCACCGGACGGCCTGGAGCTGGTCTGGTCGTTCCGGGGCGCGCCTCATCTGCACCGGCGGGCGGGGCTGCCCGCGTTGGCCGGGGCGCTGTGGCCGCTCGACGACGCCGACGCGACCGCCCGGATCAGCACCGCCTCGATCAGGGAGGGCGCGCGGCTGGGGCTGGCCGCCTTCCGGGCCACCGCCGAGGCGTTCCGGGCGGCGGTGACCGAGCCGACGGCCAAGGGCGAGGTCAGTACGGCGGTGAGCGCGGCGGTGGAGCCGTCGCTGACGTACTGGTGCGCGACGTGCGGCGCACGGCACATCTCCGGGCTGCTCTTCCAGCAGGCCGCGCTCTTCGGTTCGGTGGGCGTCGCGGCGGAGCGGGGCAGGACGGTGCTGTCGCCGTTGGCGGAGCCGTTCCCGGTGCCGGAAGCGGCCTCGGGGACGGCCGGACTGGTCCGGGCCTACCTGCGGTTCCTCGGGCCCGCCACCCCGGCCGAGGCCGCCGCCTTCCTCGGCACGAAGCCGGCGGTGGTCCGGGCGGTGTGGCCGGACGGCCTGGCCGAGGTCGCGGTGGACGGGAGGAGCGCCTGGCTCCCGGAGTCCCGGCTGCCGGAACTGCGGGCCGCGACGAGCGGGGACGCCGTGCGGCTGCTCCCGCCGGGCGACCCGTACCTCCAGGCGCGCGACCGTGCGCTCGTCGTCCCGGAGAGGGGCCGGCAGAAGGAGGTCTGGCGGCCCATCGGCGGGCCGGGCGCGGTGCTGGCCGGCTCGGAGGTCGTCGGGATCTGGCGGGCGCGGTCGCACGGCGCGGGAGGCGGTGGCGGCACGGTCGAGGTGACCGTGACCGCGTTCGCCCCGCTGCCCGCCGCCGTCCGCCGGTCGGTGGAGGCAGAGGCCGGACGGGTCGCCGCCGCCCGGGGCGCCGAGGGGGCCCGGGTGCGCTTCGCGTGATCCCCGGCGTGCGGCGGTCGCGGCCTCCGCGTGGCCCCGGCCCGGCCCCGCATGCCGCCGGGCATGCGGATTTCATGCGGAGAGCGTGCGCCCCATGGACGATCGTGGTTCCTGACCGATCGCCTGCTCCTACGGAGGTACGACATGAGGCACGTCCGACACGCAGCCGTCCGCATGATGGGCCGGGTTCGTATGGGTGGCATGTACACCTACTGGAACATCTTCAACTAACCGGTCCGAGGGGGCACAAGCGTGAAGCGTGCATCTGGTCCGGACCGACCGCCGGGGCCCCGGGGCCACTGGCTGTTCGGCAACAGCGAGGACTACGACCGCGACCGAAGCGGGTTCCTGGAACGGTGTCACCGTGAATTCGGCGACGTCTTCTCCTTCGACGCCCGCACCGTCGTGGTGTCCTCACCGGACCAGGTGCACGCGCTGCTCACCCGGACCAACGAGGACTTCCTCGCCGAGAACTCCCCGCTCGCGGGCCCCGTGGACACCGAGCGGATGGCGGACGACGCCAAGCTCTGGACCACGACCCGCCGCGCGGGCTGGCAGGGGCTGCACCGGCGCGTGGCACAGGCGCACGCCGAGCGGCTGCACGAGATCTTCCTGGACACCGTCGGCGACGGCGAGCTCGACGTGCTCGCCACCATGACCGACTTCTTCGGCCGGGCGACGGCCGACTTCTGCCTCGGCCCCGACGCGGCGGGCGTGCCGGAGGCGCTGGCCGAGAACGTGGCCGCCATCGACCCGCTCTCGCGCAACTCGCTCCAGTTCCCGGCCTGGTGGCCCTCGCGCAAGGTCCGCCGGTTCACCGCGTCGCGCGAGCGGCTGCTGGCCCTCATGACCGATCTGGTGCGCCGCCGGCGGTCGGCCGGGGAGTCGCCCGTCCAGGACCTGCTGGGCGTGCTGCTCGCCCCGCGCGACCAGGAGCTGTCCGACCTCCAGATCGAACGGTTCCTGCGCGGGATCATGCTGGCCGCGCTGGGCGTCCCCGCCACCGCGCTCGCCTGGATCGTGTACGAACTGGGCGAGCGCCCCGACGTCCTGGCCAGGCTGGAGGCCGAGGCGGCCACCGCCGACGGCACGGTCCCGGAGATGGGGGCGCTGCCGTACACGGAGGCCTTCGTCAAGGAGGTGCTCCGGCTCTGGCCGCCGACCTGGCTGATCGGCCGGACCGTGCGCCGGGACACGGAGCTGGACGGATGGCGGCTGCGGACCGGCGACCAGGTCATGTTCAGCATGTACCGGCTGCACCGCGATCCGCGCTGGTGGTCGGAGCCGGACCGGCTGGTGCCCGAGCGGTGGCTCGACCCGCACAGCACGCCGGTCCGCCACACCTACCTGCCCTTCGGAGCCGGACCGCGCGTCTGCGTCGGCACCCAGCTCGGCATGATGCAGCTCACGCTGGCGACGTTCTGGCTCGTCGGCGGCATGGAGATCACCCGGAGCGAAGGAGCCGCCGTCACGCCGGACTTCGGCGGTCTGCTGCTGCCGCGCAACCTGTCGGTACGGCTGCGGCGGAAGTCCTCGCTGCGGATCTGATCTTCTCCCGGACGCCCTCGGCCTCCGCCGGGCGGTGCTGCCGCCGGTAGAGGTCCAGGGCCCGTTCCCAGACGTCCCGCGCGGCGGCGGGCCGCCCCATCTCGTGCTGGACGTCGCCGACGCGCACCAGGGTGTCCGCGCCCTGGTAGGTGTTGCCGAGCCGTTCGCGCAGCGCGAGGCAGCGGTGGTAGTACTCCAGCGCCTGCGGATACCGTCCGGTCCGGTGCGCGATGTAGCCCAGGCTGTCGAGGGCGGCGGACTCGCCGTTGGCGTCGGCGTGCCGCCGGAAGAGCTCCAGCGCCCGCTCGCAGGAGGAGCGCGCCTGCTCGTAGCGGGCCAGCTTGGCGTGGCACCAGCCGACGGCGCTGAGCGCGTTGCCCTCCCAGACCGGATCGCCCAGTGCCCGCTGGAGGCGCAGCGCGTTCTCCGCGTGGACGATGGCCCGGCCCGGCTCGCCCCGTACGGCCCAGGCGTAGCCCAGCGTGTGGCTGGTGTGCGCCTGCCCTGCCCGGTCCCCGTCCTGCTCGAACAGGCTCAGGGCGAGCTCCAGATGCTCGACCCCGTCGCCGGTCCGCCCGGCCTGCGCGTAGGCGTATCCCAGGTACCAGTGGGCGAAGGCCCGGGTGGAGCGGCGGCCGGAGCGGTCGGCCGAGGCCAGGGCGGTACGCCACAGGAAGATGCGCAGATCGTGCTGGCACCGGCGGATGTGGAAGGGGTCCATCGCCCAGGCCAGGCGCAGCACGGCGGTCTCCCGGTCGAGCCGGGCGGCCAGCTCCTGCGCGGCGACGAGGTTGGGCTGCTCGGCCTCGAACCAGGCCCAGGCCGCCGCCGCGTCCGCGAACTCCTCACCGGCGTCCGGGTCTTCGCCCGGTCCGGTGGTGGGCGACATACGGGTGCTCAGCGGCCGGTGCGGCGACAGCAGCCGGTCGCCGGCGCACGCGGTGCCGGCCAGGGCGTCGACCAGGCGGGTCAGCGCCTCGTGCCGGTCCTGGGCGGTCAGGTCGCCCCGGGCGCGTTCCGCGGCGTAGAGGTGGACGAGATCGTGGGTGCGGTACTGGCCCTGGCGGTGCTGGTGGACCAGGTGGGCGCTCTCCAGGTGGTTCAGCAGCAGTCGGGCCCGGGAGACCGGCACGCCCGCGAGGGCGGCGGCCGTGTGCGGGGTGAGGCCCGGCCACGGGACCAGTCCCGACAGGGCGAACAGCCGCGCGGCGGCGGCGTCGAGCGCCTGGTAGGAGGAGGCGAAGGCGGCCCGCAGGTCGGTGTGCAGATCGCCGGCGCGCAGGGCGTCGAGCCGGGTCGCGGGGGACCGCAGCTCGTCGGCTAGGACGGACAGCGGGAAGTCGGGATGCAGGGCGGCGCGCGCCGCGAGCACCCCGGTGGCCAGGGGCAGCCCGCCGCTGTGCTCGACCAGCGCCGCCACGCTGGCCGGATCCGCCTCGACCCGCGCCCGGCCCAGACGGCGGGTCAGCAGCCCCCGGGACTCGGCGCTCGACAGCGCGCCCAGCTCGATGAGGCGGGCGCCGTGGGCCGTGTGCAGCCCGGCGAGCCGGTTGCGGCTGGTGATGACGACGGTGCACCCGGAACCGCCCGGCAGCAGCGGCTCGATCTGCGCCAGGTCGCGGGCGTCGTCCAGCACGACCAACAGCCGGCGGTCGGCGACCAGCGAGCGGTAGAGCCCGGCCTGGGCCTCCTCCTCGGTGGGGATGACGGCCGGATGCACGCCGAGGGAGCCGAGGAAGTGGCGCAGCGCCGCCCGCGCGGGCAGCGGGCGGTTGGCCGGGTCGAACCCGCGGAGGTTGACGTAGAGCTGGCCGTCGGGGCAGTGGGCGAGGTTGTCGTGCGCCCACTGAAGGGCGAGCCAGGTCTTCCCCATGCCGCCGACGCCACTGATCGCGGCGATGGCCACGCCGCCCGGCTCGCGGTCGCGGGCGACCCGGTCGAGTTCGGCGCGTTCGTGGTCGCGGCCGACGAACAGGGGCGGTGGAGCGGGCAGTTGGCGCGGCACGGGTGCGGCGAGCGCGCCGGTGCGGGTGTCCTCCCGCGCGTCGGCCGCCGAGACGGAGGCCCCCGGTCCTGCCGGGGTGCCGTCCGGCTCGACCGGGACTTCCGGGCCTTGCGCCTCGGCCGGGACTTCCGGCTGGTCCGGGACTTCCGGCTCGTCCGGGACTTCCGGCTCGTCCGGCTCGTCCGGCTCGTCCGGGGCGGCAGAGGTGGCCGGAGCGGCAGGAGCGGCGCGGGCGGCCGGGCGCGCCGCCTGCGGTGCCCGCGCCGCGTACGGTGCGTGCGGTGCGCCGCCCGGTGGCGGTCCCGGCCGGTCCAGGGCGGTGTCGGCGGTGAGGATCCGCTGGTGCAGTCGCTGGAGTTCGCGTTCGGGCTCCAGGCCCAGCTCGTCCACGACGCGTTCACGCAGCCGCCGGTAGACGTCCAGGGCCTCGGCCCGCCTGCCGCCTCGGTACAGGGCGAGCATGAGGCGGCTGTGCGCGGGCTCGCGCAGCGGGTGGCCGGCGACGACCGGTCCCAGCTCGCTGATGACCTCCACGTGCCGGCCCAACGCGAGCATGGCCTCGGCCCGCTCCTCCACCGCCCCGATCCGCAGCTCCTCCAGCCGGGCCGCCTCCGCCGGGACGAAACGGCCGGCGGCCCCCTCCAGCGGCGCGCCCCGCCACAGGCCCAGCGCCTCGTCGAAGCGGGCCACCGCGGCGGCCGGATCGCCCGCGGCGGCGGCCTCACGGGCGAGCGCCACCCCGTCCTGGAACCGCGTCAGGTCCAACTGCCCGGCCTCCAGCGGCAGGACGTAACCGGGTCGTTGCGTGCGGATGAGATCGGAGCCCGCCGCCGCGCACGTCCTGCGCAGCTCGGAGACCAGCATCCGCACGCGCGCGGCGGGCGACCTCGGCAGCGGCTCGCCCCACACCGACTCGGCCAGCCGGTCCACGGAGACCACGCGGTTGCCGCTCAGCAGCAGTCCGGCCAGTAACGCCCCCTGTCTGCCGGTCACCAGGACGCTCTCCGCCCCGGTCCACAGCTCCACCGGCCCCAGCAGACGGGCTCTCCACCCCGCCCCGACTTCCCCACGCATCTGCGGCTCCCCCTCGCCTGACCACGTCGAACAAAGATCCGTCGACGGTTCAGACCTCCCCACCCGGAGCGCTCCTCACTCCTGGGCGGCCTCCCGGGGAGCCGTGGCGGCGGTCGCCCGCCCTGGGTGCCGTCGGGCGGCCGGAGCCGCCCGGGTCTCAGCTGCCCGCCTCCTCGTCGTACGCCACGAAGCGCAGTTCGGAGGTGTAGCGGCGGCCCTCGTCGTCGCTCAGCCAGGTCTGCTCGGGCGTGGGCAGCATCTCGGTGAACGTGATCCGGCCCTCCGGGTCCTTGCGGGCCAGCCGGCGCAGGGCCTTGGCGAGGATGGTGACGTAGACGGGGCTGTCGAAGTCGACGTAGAAGGGGCGCGACTCGGTCGGCGATACGGCGAAGACGAAGCGCGGCAGCCCGTGTTCGGCCCGCCAGCGGCGGGCCCCGACGAAGCGCCGGGCCTCGTCCTTCTCGTCGGCGAACGCGGCCCGCGCCGCGGTGAACCGCCAGGTCTCGCGGGCCACCACCAGCCGGTCGACCGTCACCCGGGGCGAGTGGTCCGACTCCGGGAGGATCTGGAACAGATCCATCGCCAGCGTGGTCAGCACGTGCGCGAACACGTCCATGGCCGGATACGCGGAGCCGTCGGGCAGCAGCACCACGAGCGCCCCGTCGCGGAGTTCCACCAGGGCGTCCGCGCTGCGCACCGCGCGGGACCGCGCCGGGTCCGCGGTGAAGTCGGCCAGCGCGACCTGGTGGTCGCCGGGACGCACGAGGCTGTTGCGGATACGGGCGGAGAGCCGTGCGCGGTGCTCCTTCGGGATCAGCGGCAGCAGGCGCGGTGCCGGGTGGTCGCGGTCGGTGAGGCGTACAAGCTCGGCCGGGTCGGAGTGCTGGTGCACGAAGAGCGAGGCGCCCAGGGTGTTCGCCGCGAGGTGGAGTTCGCCGAGGACCAGGGTGAAGTCGCCGCGGGCGACCGCGTCCGCGCCGTCGGCGGCGATCATGACGTCGGGGCTCATGTAGCGGGCGGCCGTCCAGCCTCCGCCGCGCGTGCCGAAGTGCCGGCGGACCGGTTCCGCGATGTCCGCCAGGCGGAGGCGGACATCGCGGGCGTCCGCCGGGACGGCGAGGATCTCCTGCCAGCGGGCCCGGAAGTCCGCCTGGACGCCGTCCGCCGCCGCGCGCGCGGGGCCGTGCAGCACGGGCAGGCACCCGAACCAGAAGGACGCCAGGTCGACGGGGCCCTCGGCCGCGAGGGCGGCGTGCACGCGCAGCGCCTCCCGCTCCACGGTTTCGGCGAGGCGGGAGGTGATCCAGCCGGCGCTGTCCAGCAGCGGGCGCAGCGGCGCGAGCGCGTCGTGCACGGCGCTGCCGAGCCGGACCGTGGCGGCCCTGCGGGTGTCGGCGTAGACCAGCGCGCGGCACGGGGCGGTGGAGGCGGACTTCTCCCGTACGGCCGGGGTCTCGGTGAGGTCGACGAAGTCCTCTTCCAGGGCCGTCATCGCCGCGACGAGCGCGTCGGCGCCCCGGGCCGCCGCGACCCGGGCGCGGCCCTCCTCCAGCCGGTCGAGCGCGGCCAGTCCGCGGCGGCGCGGCTCGTCTGCGTCCACCGATTCCAGCCAGGCCCGCAGCGCGCGGTCGGGGTGGGTGTCGGCGGGGATCTCCAGCCGCCACACCGCCCAGCGGCGGGCGACCAGGTCCTCCAGGACGGCGGTCACGTCGACGTCGGGCAGCTCGGCGGCGATCCGCCGGGCCGGCCGGACCCCGTCGCAGCGGGCGAGCACCGCGGCGGTGTCGGCGGGGACGGTCACCGGGCGGCGGCCGGGCACCGTGACGGTGCGGCCGTCCAGGCCGACGAACGGGATGCGGCGCGGGGCGGTCCACTCGCGCAGGGCGGGGTCGGCGGCCAGGGTGCGGGCGAGGGCGTCGACGGCCCAGCCGGCCCAGTAGACGGTGGTGGCGGCGGTCAGGCCGCTGCCGGTGTCGGTCTCGACGCCGTCGGCGCGGCCGTCCCAGCGGCCCCAGCCGACCGGGCCGAAGAAGCCGATGGTGTCGTTCTTGACGCAGAACCGCTGCCAGTAGTGGGCCACCAGCTCCTCGCGCTGGCGCGGCATGCTGCTGCGGCTCGCGGCGGTCGGGGTCCAGCGCAGGAAGGGGGCGATGCCGGAGGTGAGCACCGGGCGGTTCTGCCAGGCGACCGCCTCGCGGAAGGCGGGGGTGCGGGCGATGTCCTGGAGGGTGAGGGCGGTCTCGACGGACGCCCCGGCGAAGACCTGGGCGAAGTCCTGCCACAGCGGCCCGTCGAGCGCGTCGCCGGGGGCGAACTTGTCGGCGGCGCGGGCCAGTCCGGGCGGGGCCAGCCTCAGCACTCCGTCGGCGGGGAAGCCCGGTCCGCGCAGGGCGAACTGCTCCCACAGCCTCCAGCGGCCGAGGGACGGCACGAGGTCGTCGGTCATGGCGGCGTTCTCCTTACGCGTTCACGCGTTCACGGTGGATGCGGCGGTGTCACGGCACGGCGGGCGGGCGGTGCGGCGGGCGGGCCGACGGGCGGTGCGGTCCGGGGCCGGGCCGGCCCCCATAGCCGCGTCCTCGCGCCCTCGCGCCCTTCGTCGTACGGCGGTACGGCGTTGTCAGGCGCGGCCGTAGTCGGCGTCCAGGACCTCCGCCAGGTCGGCGGGCGTGGGGTAGGCGAACACCAGCGAGACCGGGATCTCCGCCCCCAGCGCCTCCTGGAGCCGGCCGGTGATCTGGAAGGCGGTGAGCGAGTCGCCGCCCGCCTCGTAGAAATCGCAGTCGGCGGTGAGGTCGGCCAGGCCGAGCACGTCGCGGAAGATGCCGACCAGGAGGTCGAGGGTGCCGGTCGCGGTGGTGGCGGCGGTGGCGGTGGCGGTGTTGGGGGTCATGACGTCTTCTCCTTGGTGAGTGCGCCGGTGAGGGCGTGGGTGAGGGCGAGCGTGTGCAGGCGGGCGGCGGTGTTGCCGCCCGAGACGACGGCCACGGCGCGTTCGCGGCGGCGGGCGCGCAGCGCGCCGGCCAGGGCGACCGCGCCGCTCGGTTCGGCCTCCGCGCCGTGGCGGCGCAGCAGTTCGGCGGCGGCCAGGATCTCGGCGTCGTCGACGGCGATCATGTCGTCGACCCGGTCGCTGACGATCGGGTAGGTGAAGGTTCCCGGGCACTGGCCGCGCAGTCCGTCCGCCACGGTGGAGCCGGGCGGCAGGCGCAGCGGCCGGCCGGCGGCGAGGGAGCGGGCGTAGCGCGGGGTCGTGGCGGGCTCGACGCCGACCACGCGCACCGGGTGGTGCCGGGCGGCGAGGCAGACTCCGGCGAGCAGTCCGCCGCCGCCGGTGGGCACGTAGAGGGTCTCGGTGTCGGGGGCGTCGGCCAGCACCTCGGCGCCGACGGTGCCCTGTCCGGCGATGACCAGCGGATGGTCGGAGGACGGTACGAGGAGGGCGTCGCCCCGTCCGGCCAGTTCGCGGGCCCGCTCGTCCCGTTCGGCGACGCCGCCGCTCACGTGCACGGTCCTCGCGCCGAGCGCCCGGATGGCGGCGGCCTTGGCCGGGACCGCACCGGCCGCGAGGACCACCGTCAGGCGCAGTCCGAGCGAGGAGGCGAGCCGGGCCAGCGCGATGCCGTGGTTGCCGGAGGAGCCGGTGACCAGGCGTACGGCGTCCAGGGCGAGGACGGCGTTGGCCGCGCCGCGCGTCTTGAACGAGCCGCCGTTCTGGAGGTGTTCGGCCTTGAGCAGGATGCGCGGTCCGCCCGGCCGGGCGCTCGGGCCGGCCAGCAGCGGGGTGCGGACCACGTGCCGGGCGATGCGGTCGGCGGCGGCGGCGAGGTCGGCGGGGCCCGGCCGCAGGGCGGCGGCCTTCATCGCCCGGTCCCGAGGGGCGGCCGGACGGCGTCGGGCGCGGGGCGCGCCGGGGCGGGGCCGAGGGCGGCCAGGGTGCGGCGGTCGGCCTTGCCGCCCCGGGTGGTGGGCAGTTCGTCCAGGCGGACGAACCGGCGCGGCATCAGGTGCGGCGGCAGCAGGCGGACCAGGTGGCCGCGGAGCGCGGCGTCCGGCGTGCCGGAGAGGTCGCCGGTGAGGTGGGCGACCAGGTGCACGCGCCCGTCCGCGTCGGTGGGCGAGGTGACGACGGCGCCGGTGACGGCGGGGTGCGCCAGCAGGGCGCCCTCCACCTCCGCCGGGTCGACGCGGTATCCGCGGATCTTCACCTGCCGGTCGCGGCGGCCGGCGTAGTGCAGGCCCTCGGAGCTCTGCCGGGCCAGGTCGCCGGTGCGGTAGAGCCGCGCGCCGGGCGGGCCGAGCGGGTCCGGGACGAAGCACTCCGCGGTGCGGGCGGGCCGGCCGCTGTAGCCGCGGCCCACGCCCACTCCCCCGATGCAGACCTCGCCCGGCGTGCCGTCGGGCACGGGCGCGAGGTCCGCGTCGAGCAGGCGGACGACCGCGCCGGCCCCGGGGCGGCCGACGACGTCGGCGGCCGGGTCCGGGTCCGCGGGCACGGAGTGGCGGGTGGTGGTCATCGTGCACTCGGTGGGCCCGTACTGGTTGACCAGCGCGCCCGGCACGAGGGAGCGGCCCCCGGCGGTGAGGAAGGGGCGCAGGGACTCGCCGCTGGACGCCACCAGGGTGACGCCGGCCAGCGGGTCCCGGCCGGTGCGGGCCCCGGCCAGGTGGGAGAGGAACGAGGGCGTGACGCTGAGCAGGGTGTTCACGCCGTAGCGGCGGACGGTCGCGGTGAACTCCTCGGGCCGCAGCAGGGCGCCGCGGTCCACGATCACCACCCGGCCGCCCGCGAGCAGCGGCACGAAGGTGTCGCGGATGGAGGCGTCGTAGCCCAGCGGCGCGATCTGGAGGGCGACCGTGGCGGGTCCGAGGCCGAACACGGCCGCCGCGTCGCGGAGATAGGCGTCGAGGCCGCGGTGCTCGATCAGGACGGCGCTCGGCTCTCCGGTGCTGCCCGAGGTGTGGCTGACGTAGGCGAGCGAGCGCGGGTCGACCGGTGCGGGCGGGCCGGGGCGGCGGTCGGCGGGGTCCTGGCGCACCGGCCGGTCCAGCAGCACCGGCGGTCCGGGGACGGGGAGGTCGAGTCGGGCGGCGAGGGCGGACGTGGTCAGGAGCAGCCCGGCGCGTCCGCTGCGGACGAAGGAGGCGAGGCGTTCGCGGGGCTGGCCGGTGTCGAGGCTGAGGAAGGCGGCTCCGCGGCCCAGGACGGCGGCCATGGCGGCCACCGCGTCCGTGCCGCGCTCGGCGGCCACCGCGCACACCGTCTCGGGTCCGGCGCCGCGCGCGGCCAGCGTCCGGGACAGGGCCGTGACGCGCGCGGCCAGTTCGGCGTAGCTCGTGTCGCCGTCCGGCGTGGTCAGGGCGGTGCGGCCGGGGTCCCGCTCGGCGTGGGCGAGGATGTCGTCGACGACGGTGCGCATCACGCCTCCCCGGTGGCGGGCCCGGTGGCGGCCGGGTCGGTGACGGTCCGGTCGACGGCGACGAAGCGCAGTTCCGAGGTGTAGGCGCTGCCCTCGTGATCGGTGAGCCACGCCTGCTCCGGGGTGGGCAGCATCTCGCTGACGCGCAGGCGGGCGGCGGGGTCCTTGCGGGCGAGCCGGCGGATCGCCTTGGCGAGGATGGTGAGGTAGACGGGGCTGTCGAAGTCGACGTAGAAGGGCCGGGGTTCGGTCGGGGAGACCACGAAGACGAAGCGCGGCAGCTCGTGCCGGTCGCGCCAGTGGCGGGCCCGGACGAAGCGGACCGCCTCCGACTTCTCCTCGGCGAAGTCGATGTCGGCGACCGGGAGGTTCCACGTCTCGCGGGCCACGACCATCCGGTCCACGGTGATCCTCGGGGTGTGGTCGCCGGACGGGCGCAGGGTGAAGCGGTCCATGACGCGCTGGGTGAGGGTGTTGGCGTACGCGTCGAGCAGGTCGTAGGCGGTGCCGTCGGGCAGGACGGCGTGCAGCCGGCCGTCCCGGTCCTCGACGGCGACGTCGGCGCTCGCGTACGTGCGGGGGCGGTGCGGGTCGCCGGTCTGGTCGACCAGGGCGACGTAGTGGTCCTGGGGCCGGTCCAGGGACGGGCGGCTGCGCGAGGACCACTTCAGCGGCAGCTCCTTGGCCAGCATGGGCAGCAGGCGGGGGCCGGGGAAGTCCCGGGTGGTCTCCGCGAGGAGTTCGTCCCGGTCGGGGTGCTGGTGGACGAAGAGGGAGGCGCCCATCGTGTTGAGGGCGCAGTGCATCTCGCCCAGCACCAGGTCGACGTCGCCGCTCTCCAGGGCCTGCTCGTCCTCGGCGACCACGAGGACGTCGGGGCTCACGTACCGGGCGAGCGACCACCCGTCGCCCGGTTCGTCGAACGCGGCGCGCACGCCCTCGGCCAGGTCGGCGGAGGAGAGCCGGACCCGGCGCGCGTCCGCCGGGAGGTCCAGGACGCGGGTCCACCGGTCGCGCATCTCGGCCTGGACGGCGTCGATGAGATCGCCCGCCTCCGGGTGCGGGGAGGGCAGGGTGTGCAGCCACATCGTGCCGAGGTCCACCGCCTCGCCGTCGGCCCGCAGGCGGTCGTGGACGGTGCGCAGGCGGGCGCGGACGCCCTGGGCGAAGCGGTTCGTCATCCAGCGGGCCGCCGTCAGGCACAGCTCCAGCGGCGCGAGTTCGGCGAGGAGCGCCGAGCCGACGGTGGCGGTGGCGGCGCGGCGGGCGTCGGAGTAGACCAGGCCGCGGCAGGGCGCGGTGCGTTCGCCCTTGGTGCGCTGGGCCTCGGTGTCGGTCAGCGCGGCGAAGTCCGCCTCCAGCGCGCCGATCGCGGCGGTCAGCGCGACCGCGTCGGCTCCGGCGGCCTGGACGGCGTCGCGGCCCCGCTCCAGTACGGACAGCTGCTCCAGGGCCCGTTCGCGGGCGGCCCCTTCGGGCACCCGCTCCAGGATGCGGCGCAGGGCCCGGTCGGGGTGGGTGTCGGCGGGCACGTCGAGCCGCCACCGCACCCACCGGCGGGAGGCCAGCTCCCGTACGGTGTCGGCCGCCTCGTCCGCGCCGATGCCGAGGTCCGCCGCGATCGCGGCGACCGGGCGGGTGCCGTCGCACCGCTCCAGTACGGCCGCCGCGAGCGCTCCGATCGGCTGCGCGGGGCGGCCCGGGACCCGTACCGCGCCGTCGGCGACGCGGACGAACGACACGCGGTGCGGCGGGATCCAGCGCATCAGCTCCGGGTCCCCGGCCAGCACCTTGACGAGGGCGTCGACGGCCCAGCCGGCGAAGTAGACCTGGGAGCCGGCGAGGAAGCCGTCGCCCGGGTCGCTCTCCACGCCCCGGGTGGACAGGTCCCAGCGGCCCCAGCCGACCGGCCCGAAGAAGCCGATGGTGTCGTTCTTGACGCAGAACCGCTGCCAGTAGTGGGCGACCAGCTCCTCGCGCTGGCGCGGCATGCTGCTGCGTCCGGTGGACGGGTCCCACCGCAGGAACGGGGCGATCCCGGTCCGCAGGACGGCGGGGTTCTGCCAGGCGAGCGCGGCCTGGAAGCGCGGCAGTGCGGCGATCTCCTGGAGCTGGTGCGCGGTGCGCACGGCACCCCGGGAGACGTCCTCGGCGAAGGCGTCCCACTCGGGGCCGGCGAGGTCGCTGCCGGGGCCGAACTTGTCGGCCGCGTCGGCCAGTCCGGCGGGGGCCAGGTGCAGGACGCCGTCGGCGGGGAAGCCCGGTCCGCGCAGCGCGAACTGCTCCCACAGCCGCCATCCTCCGCCGGGCAGCAGGACATTTCCGTGGTCGTCCGACATGCGGGACTCCTTCCAGAGGGGGATCGCCGGGTTCCGTGCGGTCGGCAGGGGCGGGGCGGTCGGCAGCCGCCCCGCCGCCGTTCGGACGACGTCGGCTGTCTGCGGACGTCCAGTACGGTCCCGCGCCGGCCCCCGGCGTCACCAGAGAAGATCCGGCAGCAACGCGTGCCGCCGGGTCAGCGCGTTCGTCCCTGCCGCCCGCCGCCGGGCCCGGGGACGCTGGCCCCGTCGATCCATTCCATGCGGGAGGTTCCACCGTGACGAACGACAGCACCGTGACCGGTACGGAGGCGGAGCGCGCTCCGGCGGAGGCGCGGGAGGAGTTCCTCGTCGTGCGCAACGACGAGGAGCAGTACTCGATCTGGCGGGCGGACCGCGACCTGCCCGCCGGCTGGTACGCCGACGGGTGCCGCGGCGCCCGGCAGGAGTGCCTCGACCACATCGAGGAGGTCTGGACGGACATGCGTCCGCTGAGTCTGCGCCGGCGCCTGGCAGGGGCTGATGTCTGAGCCGGGCACGGGTCCGGATCTGCTGGTGGCCGCGCACGCCCCGCCGGCCGCCGCGCGCGCGGCCCCGGTGGGGTACGCGCCGCCCGGCCCGCTGCGTCCGGCCCCGCTGGACCCGGCGCTGCTGTGGCGCAGGCCGGATCCGGTCGCGCCCCGTCCGCTGTCGGGGCCGCTGGAGCTGTACCTGGCGCACGCCCGGCCCCGGGACGAGCGCCTGCTCCTGCGGGCCCGGGAGATCCTGGACGCCGAGGAGCGGGCGCGGGCCGGGGCGTTCCGGCGGGACGCGGACCGGGACGTGTACGTGGTCGCGCACACCGCGCTGCGCAGCGTGCTGGGCGACCTGCTCGGCGTCCGGCCCGACGCGCTGCCCCTGATGCGGGAGCCGTGCGCGGGCTGCGGCGGGCCGCACGGCCGTCCGGCGCTGCGGGGCTCGGGGATCCACTTCTCGCTGTCCCACAGCGGGGACCTGGTGATGATGGCGCTGGCCCGCGCGCCGGTCGGGGTGGACGTCGAGCGGCTGGCGGGCGTGCAGGCGGTGCTCGGCGCGCAGTCCGCGCTGCACGTCGCGGAGGTCCGCGAGCTGGCGCGGCTGCCGGAGGGCGAACGGCAGGCGGCCTTCACCCGGGCCTGGGTCCGCAAGGAGGCGTACCTGAAGGGCCTGGGCACCGGCCTGGTGCGCAGCCCCGGTCTCGACTACGTCGGCACCGGACCGGTCCCCGCCGTCCCGTCGCCCGGGTGGGAACTGCGGGACGTGCGCGTCCCGGCGGGGTACGCGGCGGCCGTGGCCCTGCGGACGCCGTGAACGGCGCGGTACGCCCTGTGCGGGGCCCGGCTTCCCGGCGGGCCCCGTCGGCGTGCCCGGCGGGTGCGGGCGGTGCGCGCACCCGTGGTCGCGCGGGCCGGGGCGCGCGTTACGATCTCGCGCATGACCGCACCGCAGCCGACCATCGTCGCGACGTCCGGCGGGCACCGGGTGGGAGCCCGCGCCCGGGTGCTGTTCGACTCGCTGGTCCATCACGCGGTCGACCTCTCCGGGGTGCACGGCCGTCGCCCGCGGGTGCTGTACCTGGGTACGGCGGTCGGCGACGCGGAGCACGTCACGGCGCGGATGCACGAGGCGGCCCGGTACGCCGGTTTCGACCTGACGCCGCTCGCCCTGTTCCCGATGCCGAACGTGGAGGACGTCGAGGCCACGCTCCTGGCGCACGACGTCGTCTGGGTGATGGGCGGCTCGGTGGCCAATCTGCTGGCGGTGTGGCGGGTCCACGGGCTGGAGGGCGCGCTGCGCCGCGCGTGGCGGGCGGGCGTCGTGCTCAGCGGGGTCAGCGCCGGCTCCATCTGCTGGTTCCAGGGCGGTGCGACGGACTCCTACGGGCCCCGGCTGCGCCCGGTCACCGACGCGCTCGGCTTCCTCCCGTACGGCAACGGCGTGCACTACGACTCGGACGGCGGGCGGCGTCCGCTGATCCACCGGCTGGTGGCCGACGGCACCCTGCCCACCACGCACTGCACCGACGACGGCGTGGGCCTGGTCTACCGGGGCACCGAGCTGGTCGAGGCCGTGACGGAGATCCCGGGCAAGGGGGCCTACGTCGTCACCCGTGAGGGCGACCGGGCCGTGGAGGAGCGCGTCGAGCCGCGCCGGCTGCCGCCTCCGCCGGACTGAGCAGGACGGACGAAGGCCCCGGACCGTGTCCGGGGCCGTCACGTGGTGCGGGCGGCGTCAGATGAGCCCGGAGCGCACCGCGTGGGCGACCGCGTGCGCCCGGTTGCGGGCCTGGAGACGGGCCATCACCTCGTAGATGACGTTCTTCACCGTGTGCTCGGAGCAGGAGAGCATGCGGGAGATGTCGGCGTTGCCGTGCCCGTCCGCCATGAGGCGCAGGACCGTCGTCTGGCGTGCCGTGAGCGGCAGCGTGGAGACGTCCGGGGCGGGGCGGCCCCGGGGCGGGCCGGCCGCCAGGAGGTGGGAGAGGACGGGGTAGGGGATGCCGGGCTGGCGGTTGCCCGCGCTGCGGACGGCCTTCGCCAGGTTCTCGGCGGTGAGGTCGGCGGTCCTGAGCACGGCCGCTCCGGCGCGCAGCGCCATGCGCACGCCCGCCCGGGTGACGGTGTCGCAGACGACGACGCAGGGCCCGGCGTCCCGTGCGTCGCGCAGGGCCTCCTCGGCGTCCTCGGCGACGACGATGGTGACGGTGCGGGGTTCGGCGGCGGGGCGGGCGGCGTCGGCGGGGCCGAGCGTGCACGTGAGACCGGCCCGGCGGGCCAGGTCGTGGACGCGTTCGGCGCCCCGGGAGCGGACCAGGTGGACCAGGGGCTGCGGAGTCGCGGCGAGCGGAGCGGCGAGGGCGGTGGCGGTGGCGGTCACAGGAGTCCTGCTCTCAGTGCGTAGGCGACGGCGTGCGCCCGGTTGCGCAGGCGGAACCGGTGCGTGATGTCGTGGACGACGGTCGTCACCGTGCGCGGGGAGTAGGCGAGGCGCTGGGCGATCTCCGCCGTCTCGTGCCCGTCGGCGACCATCCGGAGCACCGAACGCTCGCGCTCGGACAGCCCGTTGCCCGCTCCGGCCCCGGAGCCGTGCCGGGCCGCGCCCGAGGTGTCGAGCACCTGGTCGAGGAGGTCCGGCGGGAGGGTGCAGTCGTCGCGGGCGGCGGCGAGCACGGCCTGCGAGAGCCGGGGCGTGGCGGCCTCGCGGCGCGGCAGCAGGCCGCGGGCCCCGGCCGCCAGGGCGTGCAGGACGTCGCCGGGGGCGAAGGCGCCGGCGACCAGGACGACGGCCGGGCGGTTCGGGGTCGCGCGGGTGGTGCGCAGCATGTCGAGTTCCGCCTCGTCCAGCCGGTCGACGGTGAGGACGGCGACCCGCGCCTCCTCCGGCCGCGCCAGCAGCAGGTCCGGACAGGCCGTCAGGGCGCTGCGGGTGCCGGCTTCCAGCACCGGGTCCAGGGCGACCACGCTGACGGATACGATTTCTGCCACCTGCTCCTCCGAAGATCATCGCCCGGTTCAGGGGACAGCGGGCGTCCTGGTCGTTCTGCCCGGAAGTCTTCTTCGGCGCCGTGCGGCGGACATCCGTACTCGCTCCCCACTTTTGCCTCCGCCCGCGCCCGCCGCCCCCGCCGGTGTGCGGTGCGGTGTACGGGGACGGGGCGGCGGCGGTGCGCGCGGGCGGTGCGGGCCCGCCGGGCAGCGCGGGGTGCGGGGCTCCGCCACGCGGGACGTACGGGGAAACCCGCACCGGACGGGTCCGGCCGTGACGCCTTCTGCGGGTCGCCGGGTGCGGCATGGGGGCCGGCGGGGGCCTCGGGTGGGTAGGGGCGGGGGTGCGGGGCGTCGCGGGAGCCGGAGCGGAGGGTCGGCGGGGGCGGTCCCCCCTGGCTCCCGGTGCGGCTGCGCGGGTGCCGCCGGTCTGCGGGGAACCGCGGCTGAGCTGGCATGTTCCTCGCGTGGCAGGGCTGTTGGGCAGGGATCGGGAGCCCCGCCGGACTGCGGGCCCCACCCTGCCGGTGGGGTCCGGGGAGAATATGGGGATCGCATCCCCATGTGGGGGTCCACCGGGTCTGGGACGTTCTTCTCGTGACTGATTCCGCCAGCCTCCGAAACCCGCGGAGCCCGCGCCTGCCGAACGCCTGGTGGGCCCCGGCCCTCTCCCTCGCCGAGCGCGTCGCCGCTCCGGGGGAACCCGTGGCCGCGACCGCCCCGGCCCGCCGCACCCCCTGGGCGGCCGGCGACACGGAGGGCTTCGCGGCGCGGCTGGCGTACCTCGGCATCGGCGCGGACGGACTGGCGGCCCTGGCCGACGAGCCGGCCGAGCGGCTGGCCGGGCGAGCCGGCGTCCCGGACTGGGCGCGGTACGTGGAGGAGGCGCTGGCCTCCGTCGGTCCCCGCCCGGCGCGGGCTCCGGCCTGCGGCGGCGAGGACACGGAGGTGTTCGTGCCCGTCGTTGCGGCGCTGGCCGCCCCGGCCGCGGCGCGCCTCGCCGAGCGGCTGGCGCCGCTGCCGGAGGCCGAACGGAACGTCGTGGGGGCGTCGTTCGAGCTGTGGCTCGGCCGCCGGCTGGCCCGGCTGGCGGCCCGCACCCTGGTGCGCGAGCTGGACGCGGCGCGACGCGCCGGGCGGCTGGACGGCCGGGGGCCGGGTGAGCGGTTCGCCTCCTTCGTCACGGCGACCGGCGGCCGGGCGGGCCTGTGCGCCCTGTTCACCGCCTACCCGGTGCTGGCCCGGATGCTGGGCCGTACGGCGCTGGACGCGGCCGACGCGGTCGGCGAGTGGGGCCTGCGCTTCCACGCGGACCGCGCCGAACTCACCGCCTCCCTCTTCGCGGGCCGCGACCCCGGCCCGCTGACCAGGATCGAGCTGGGCCGCGGCGACGCCCACCAGGGCGGCCGGTCGGTGGCCGTCCTCGGTTTCGCCGACGGGTCGCGGGCGGTGTACAAGCCGCGGTCGCTGGAACACCACGCGCTGCTCGACGATCTGGCCGGCTGGCTCAACGGCGCGGTGTCCGGGCTGGACCTGCGCACACCGCGCACGGTGCGCCGGGAGACGTACGGCTGGCTGGAGTTCATCGAGCACCGCTGGTGCGGCTCGGTGACGGAGGCCGACGCCTTCTACCGCCGCCAGGGCGCCCTGCTGGCCCTGCTGTACGCGGTGGACGGCGCGGACATGCACTACGAGAACGTCATCGCCTGCGCCGACCAGCCGGTGCTGGTGGACGCCGAGACCCTGCTGCACACCGGTCTGCCGCAGGCCACGACGGCCGGGGCCGACCCGGCCGCGGACGCTCTGCACGCCTCCGTGCACCGCACCTGCCTGCTGCCGCACCTGCTGATCGGCGAGCACGGGGCGCTGGACATCTCCGCGCTCGGCCGCGCCGACGACGGCACCCACCCCAGCGAGGGGCTGCGCTGGGAGGACACCGGCCTGGACACCATGCGGGCGGTGCGGGGACCGGTCACCAGCCCGGGGGCGGAGAACCAGCCGCTGCCCGGCGGCCGTTCCCTGACCGGGGCCGACCACCGCGCCGCGCTGCTGGAGGGTTTCCGCACGGCGTACGCGGCCATCGCCGCCCGGGGCGGTGAACTCCTCGCCCCCGACGGCCCGTTGGAGACCCGCGGCTCCGCCCCGGCCCGGATCGTGGTCCGCGCCACCCGGCTCTACGCGACGCTCCTGGAGGAGTCCGCCCACCCCTCGCTGCTCGGCGACGCGCTGGCCCGGGACGCGGTCTTCGCGGTCCTGTGGACGGAGTCCCGGCACGATCCGGCGCGCCAGCGGCTCATCGAGCACGAGACGGCAGACCTGTGGCGCGGTGACGTACCGCTGTTCACGCACCGGCCCGCAGGCACGGAGGTCGGGACGGCGGACGGGACCTGGCTGCCGGACCTGCTGCCGGTGGCGAGCCTGCGGGCGGTGCGCGCCAAGATCGGGCGGATGGACGGGGTCGACTGCCACGACCAGGAGTGGATCGTCGCCGCCACGCTCGCGGCCCTCGGTGCCGACTCCCCACTGGACGGCCCCCGTTCGGAGCTGGTACCGGCTCCGGTGCCCGCGGTGGCGTCCAGCCCCTCACGGCTGCTCGCCGCGGCCTGCGGCATCGCCGACGAGATCGCCGCGCGGGCGTTGAGCGCCGGCGGCCGATCCAACTGGCTCTGCCTGGAACGCTTTCCGTCCGACCACTGGGCCGTGCTGCCGATGGGCGCGGGGCTCGCGCAGGGCTACTGCGGCGTGGCGCTGTTCCTCGCCGAGGCGGGCGCGCTGGCCGGGGCCGAGCGGTACACGACGCTCGCCCGGGAGGCCGTACGCCCGCTGCCGGCGCTGCTGAAGGCGCTGGCGGCGGACGCCGAACCGTGCGCGGCGGTCGGTCCCGGCGCGTACGACGGGATCGGCGGCATCCTCTACACCCTGGTGCGGCTGTCGCGGGTGCTGGACCCCGAGCTGCGGGACTGCCTGCCGGACGCGCTGACCGCGCTGGGCCACGCCGTCGCGTCCTGCTCGGACCTGTCCCTGGCGGGCGGCGCGGCCGGGGCGCTGGCCTCGGCGGTCGCCGTCCACGAGGCCACCGGCGACGCCGGGGCGCTGCGGCTGGCCGACGCCGTGGCGGACGCGCTGCTGCGGGCTCCGGTGCCGGAGGGCGGGCCCGCCGGGTTCGCCGGGGGCGCGGCGGGCATCGGCTGGGCGCTGCTGCGCTACGCCGCCCTGCGGCCGGAGAGGGCCGGGCACGCCGGGGCGGGGCGGGCTCTGCTGGGCCCGGCGCTCGCCGCGGCCTCGGCCGCGCCCGACGACCTGTCCTGGTCCACCGGGCTGGCCGGTGTGCTGGCCGCCGCGGCGGACCTGCCCGGCGGACGGGCGCGGGCCGCTTCCCTGACCGGGCGCTCGGCCGCCCTCGCCTCGGGGGCCGACCTGAGCCTGGGCCACGGGGCGCTCGGCGCCCTGGAGACGTTGACGCTGCTGGCCGGCGCGGGCGACCCGGCGGCGTCCGACGCCCTGGCCCTGCGCACCGGCCAGGCGCTCGGGACCGTCGAGGCGCAGGGACACCGCTGCGCCACCCCGGACCGGGTCCCCTCCCCCGGCCTGCTCACCGGGCTCTCCGGCATCGGCTACGGGCTGCTCCGCCTGGCGCACCCCGACCGTGTGCCGTCCGCACTCCTACTCCAGCACCCCCGCGACCGTACGCCCACCGACTCCTGACTCTCTCCCACCGGCCGGGCACGGGTCGTCCGACCGCTCCGGCCACCGCTCCTGGCACCCGCACACCGACTCCGGGCACACGCAGACCTCATCAGAAGGGGCTCACCACCATGGACCAGAACCTCACCGGCACCCCGTCCGCCACCGCCGCCGCGCTCGACGGTCCGGCCGCCCCCGCGACCGGGCACGACGCCGCGGGCGGGATCGCCCTGAGCGGGCGCAACCGCGCCTGCGCCCGCGTCAGAGTCCTGGCGGGCATGGTTCTGACCAGCGGCATCGTCATCACGCTGACGAGCCTGGACACCTCGGTCTCCTCCCCGCAGTGACCTCCCCGGTCCGTTCCGGGAGCCGGTGGGGCGGGCCGTCGGACGGCGGGCGGGCCCGCTCGCCCCGCTGCGGGCGGGCCACGGGATTCGGGCGACCTGCTGCGATTCCCGGCAATCCGATTAAGATCTGCGTTCATGAGTTCCCATGCGCTCTCCTTGATCGGGCGGGACTCCCAACTGTTCCTCCTCGAACGTGCGTTGTCGGACGCCAGACGGGGGCAGGGCGGAGTCGTCTTCCTGATCGGCGAGGCCGGGGTCGGCAAGTCGCGGCTGGCGGCCGAGGCCGTCGGTACGGCGCTCGCCGCCGGTACGCGCGTCCTGCGGGGCCGGAGCAGCACCACGGGCCCGGCCGTGCCGTTCCGGCCGCTCACCGAGGCGCTGCTGGCGCTGTTCCGCAGCGGCCAGGCGCTGGACGACCTGGAGCTCGGCCCGTACCGGCCGGTCCTCGGACGTCTCATACCCGACTGGGACACCGGTGAGCGGGACAGCAGTTCCATGGTCATCCTGGGCGAGGCGGTGCTGCGCCTGCTGATCGCCTCGGACCGGGGGCAGGGCCAGCTCCTGCTGCTGGAGGACCTGCACGACGCCGACCCGGAGACCCTGGGCGTGCTCGAATACCTCGTCGACAACCTGGAGAACACGCCGATCCTGCTGCTCGCCACCGTCCGCACGGACTTCAGCGACGCCCTGGACCTGGCGCAGTCGGCCCGGCGGCGCGGGGTGGCCGGGCTGGTCGAACTCCCGCCGCTCAGCCGCGAGCAGACGCACGGCCTGATCGCCGCGCAGCTCGGCACCGACGCGGGCCGGGTGCCCGCGCCGATCCTGGAGCGGCTGTGGGAGGACAGCGCCGGCAGCCCGTACCTGGTCGAGGAGTTGCTCCAGTCGATGATCGGCGCCGGCACCCTGGTCCAGGGCTCCGAGGGCTGGCGGGTGGTCGGCGATCCGCGCTCCGACGTCCCCTCCACGCTGGCCCGGGGCATCCTGCGCCGGATCGACCGGCTGGGCGCCGAGGGCCTGACGCTGCTGTCGGCGGCGGCGGTGCTCGGACGGCGCTTCCCGCTGACCGTGCTCCAGCGGATGACCGGCGTCGACGACCGGAGCCTGCTCAGCCATCTGCACGCCGGGGTCGCGGCCCGTCTGGTGATCCCCGACGAGCCCGCGCCCGACTGGTACTCCTTCCGGCACTCGCTCACCGTGGAGGCGCTGTTCACCCAGCTGACGCCCGGTCAACGCGCCGACCTGGCCCGGCGGGGCGCGGAGGCGGTGCGGGAGCTGCACCCCGACCTGCCCGGCGAATGGTGCGCGCAGGCGGCCGGGCTGCACGCGGAGGCCGGTGACCGCAGCGCGGCGGGACGGCTGTTCGCGGAGGCGGGCAGACGGGCGCTGGCGGCCGGGGCGCTGGGCTCCGCGGTGACGCTGCTGAGCCGGGCCGAGAGCCTGCTGGCGCCGGGCGCCGATCCGCAGGGCCGGGCCGAGGCGCTGGAGCACCTGCTGCCGGCCCTCGCCGAGTCCGGCGACTTCGCACGCGCCTTCGAACTGGCCGAGCACCTGCACGCGCTGGACATCGCCGGGCTGAGCCCGTCCCGGCTGGCCGTCCTGCACACCCGGCTGGCCAAGGTGGCGCACACCGCCGGGCGGTGGAGCGACGGCAACCGGCAGATCGCCCGCGCCCGCCAGGTGCTCGGCGCGGCCCCGGACGAGGCGGCCTCGGCGGCCGTCGACGTCACCGCGGCCTATCTGGCGCTGGACACGCCGGGGGCCGACCGCACCCAGCACGCCGAGAAGCTGGCCCGCTCGGCGGCCGACGCGGCGGAGCGCCACCAGCTTCCGGCCGTGGCCTGCCAGGCGTGGGAGCTGCTGGCGACGGTCGCCCGCGAGCGGGACCCGGAGGAGTCCCGGGCGATGCTCGACCAGGCGCTGGCGACCGCGGAGCACCACCGGCTGCCGCTCCAGCGGATGTACGCGGCCACCCGCAAGGGCGGCAACGCCTGGCTGGCGCGCGGCGACACGGGCGAGCTGCTGGCCGCCCGCGAGGAGGCGCTGCGGCTCGGTTCGGTGAGCATCATGCACACGGTGGACGGCATCCTCGTCCTGGACGCGGTGCTGCGCGGCTCCTACGACCGGGCCCGGGAGGCCGCGGCGGAGTGCCTGGCGGTGGTGCGCCGCCTGCGGCTCGCCCCGGCCGTGCGCTATGTGCTGATGGCGCGGGCGGCGCTGGAGGCGCACCGGGGCGACCGGGCGGCGATGGAGGCGGCGGTGGCCTCGTTCGCGGAGTGGGACGGCGCGGGGTCGCAGGAGGAGCCGCTCACGCTGGGCATGGCCCGCGCCTTCTGCGCCCTGATGGAGGAGGACCGCGAGCTGGCCCGTGCGGAACTGCGGGCGGTGACCGCGCTGGAGGAGGGCAACCCGAGCACGTACCACCTCAGCGGCACGCACGGGATCGGGCTGCTGCTGGACGTGCTGGCCGGGGACGCCGACCGGGCCCGGCACGAGGAGGTCTCGGCCACCGCCGTGGGGCGGATGCGCTGGAACCGCCAGTTCGTGCTGCTCGCGGACGCGGTCCTGCTGGGCCGCGAGGGGCGGGGCGCACGGGCGGCGGCGGCGGTCGAGGAGGCGCTGGGCGAGGCGGAG
The DNA here is from genome assembly GCF_003846185.1 of Streptomyces sp. ADI96-02. Classification (GTDB taxonomy): domain Bacteria; phylum Actinomycetota; class Actinomycetes; order Streptomycetales; family Streptomycetaceae; genus Streptomyces. The sequence goes on along the minus strand of NZ_ML123034.1, from coordinate 5,410,089 downwards.
CCGTATCCGGCCGCGCTCCATCTGGGGCTGCGGCTGATCTCGGACGCGGCGCACGCGGACGGCTGGGGCGATCCGGTGGCGTGGCTGCGCCGGGCGGAGCACCACTTCCACGAGCAGGACGTGCTTCCGGTCGTGAACGCCTGCCGGGCGGCGCTGCGCCGGCTCGGCGCTCCGGTGCACCAGCACCGCACGGGCACCAGCGGCATTCCGGAGGAGCTGCGCGCCCTGGGCGTCACCGTCCGGGAGTTCGAGGTCTTCGGGCTGCTCGCCGAGCGGCTGGGCAACAAGGACATCGCGGACCGGCTGTTCATCTCGCCGCGTACGGCCGAGAAGCACATCGCCAGTCTGATCACCAAGACCGGCGCGGCCAACCGGGCTGACCTGTGCGCCCGTTCGGCGGCGGCGCGGCGGCCCGGCCGCGGGGTCTGAGCCGCCCGGGCCCGAGCCGCCCGCCGCCGCGACGGGCCGCGGCCGGGAGCGCCCGCCCCCGGCCGCCGGTTCAGCGCATGGCGCGCACGGGCCGGGAGGCGAGGACGGCCAGGCCGGTGACGGCGAGCACCAGGGCCACTCCGCCGAACATGGCGAACGTTCCGGTCCTGGCCAGCGCCCCGCACACGATGAGCGAGAGCGGGGCCGCGGCGTAGCCGAGGACCATGTCGACGGAGATGACCCGGCTGAGGACGTCCTCGGGGATGTTGCGCTGGATCCAGCTCACCCCGAAGACGCCCTGGAAGCCGATGGCGAAGCCCATGGCGAGGACGGTCAGCACCACGGCCGGGGTGCTGTGCACCAGGCCGAGGAGGGCCATCCCGGCGGCCAGCCAGCCGGCCAGCCCGGCGATGAGCAGGCCGACGCGCGGCCGGCCGCCCATCAGTCCGCCGGCGAGCGTGCCGAGCATCGCGCCGCCTGCCAGCGATCCGTTGAGCACGCCGAGCGTCGCCGAGCCGCCGCGCAGCACCTGGTCGGCGAGGGTGGCGAAGCCGACGGTGAAGGGTCCGGCGTAGCAGAAGTTGACCGCCGTGTCGAAGACGACGATGGTCCGCAGCCGGGGGTCGCGCCAGGTGTAGACCACGCCTTCGCGGATGCGGGCGCCGAGCGACGTGGCGGCGGGCTTGCCCGCCTCCGCGCCGTCGGCCGGTGCGGCGGGCGGAGCCGGCGGGCGGGGCAGGGTGCGGACGCGGGCGACGAACAGGCCGCACAGGGCGAAGCAGACCGCGTCGACGAGGAAGGCGACGGGCGCGTCGCTCATCGCGATGACCACGCCGCCGACGGCGGGCCCGGCGACGGCGGCGACCCGGCTCCCCGCGCCGAGCAGCGCGTTGGCCGGAGTGAGCAGGTCCTTCTCGACGACGGAGGGCAGGATCGAGACGCGGGCCGGCTGGAAGAAGGCGTCGACGGTGCCGAAGGCAGCCGCCGCCAGGCACAGGGCCCACACCGTCAGGTCGCCGCTCAGACCGGCGAGTCCGACGGCGGCCATCAGCGCGGCGCGGGTCCAGCTGGAGGCGACCATGAGCGTGCGGGCCGACCAGGTCCCGGTGAGCGAGCCGCCGACCAGGGTCAGCAGGGCCCGGGGCACCGCCTGGAAGGCGAGGACGTAGCCGAGGGTGAGGGTGGAGCCGGTGAGGCTGAGCGTGATCCAGGAGAAGGCGACGACGCTGAAGCCGTCGCCGAGCAGGGAGAGCGACTGCCCCGCCCACAGCAGCCGGAAGGAGCGGTGTCGGGCGGGCGTCCACAGCCGGGGGCCCGCGCGGTCTTCCAGGGTGGTGGCCATCGGTGAGCCTTTCGTCGGATCGGGTGCGGGGCAGCGTCCGGCGGGCGCGGGGCGCGCCGGACGCCGCGGTGGGGACCGGGCGGCGCGGGCCGGTCAGTAGCTCACGGGCAGGGCGGTGAGGCTCCGGTTGAGCAGGGAGGGCTGCCAGGCGTGCCCGTCGGGGTCGCGCAGGGCGAGGGCCGGGTAGTCGCGGACCACCGTGCCCACCACGGCGACGGCGACCAGGCGGGCGAGCGCCGCGCCGATGCAGAAGTGGGCCCCGAAGCCGAACCCGAGGTGGGTGGCGCCGGTGCGCCGGACGTCGAACCGGCCGGGTTCGGCGAAGCGTTCGGGGTCGCGGTTGGCGGCGGCGGTCACCAGGAAGATGCGTTCGCCCGCGCGGACGGTGTGCCCGTCCAGGTCGAGATCGCGGGCGGCGGTGCGGATCGACATCTTGGAGGGGCCGTCGAGCCGCAGCGTCTCCTCGACCGCGCCCGGCACGAGCGTGGGGTCGGCGCGGACGGCTTCGAGCTGGTCGGGTCGCTCCAGCAGGGCGAGGACGGTGTTGGCGATGAGGTTGCTGGTGGTCTCGCCGCCGGCGAACGCCATCTGGGTGAGCAGCCCGGTGAACTCCTCCTCGGTGACCGTGCGCCCCACCCGGCCGCCGCCGAGCACCGAGCTGATCAGGTCGTCCGCCGGGGCGGCGCGGCGCTCGGCGACGAGTCCGGCCAGGTAGTCCTCCAGGCTGACGAGCGCCTGGAGCGACGCCCGGTACTCGCTCTCCTCCTGGGCGGTGCCGAGCACGAGGTCGGCCACCCGGGCGTTCCAGTACCAGAACGACGGGGCGTCCTTCTGCGGGACGCCGAGCCAGCGGGCGAACACCAGCGCCGGGAGCGGTTTGGCGATGTCGGCCATCAGGTCGCCGTCCTCGCCGGGGCGGGAGCGGCGGGCCAGCAGGGCCGCGGTGGCGCGTTCGCTGAAGGTCCGGTAGCGGGCCACGGACCGGGCGGCGAACTGCTCCTGGAAGACCTGGCGCAGCCTGCGGTGCTGCGGCGGGTCGTTGAAGACCATCCAGCGCGACAGCACGGAGAAGGCGCGTTCGGCGTCCTCGCGGGCCCCTTGCGGCACGGCGTCCATCAGCGGGCGCACCCGGTCCGCGGAGACCGCGGGATGGCGCAGGCACCGCATGACCTGGTCGTAGCCGGTGACGAGCCAGGCGTGGTGCATCGGGCTCCAGTGGACCGGAGCGTGCTCGCGCAGGGAGTCGAGGTAGCCGTAGGGGTCGGCGTTGAGGTCGGCGGAGAGCAGGTAGCGCTCGGTGAACGCGGGGGCGAGTACGGGGGCGGTGGTCATCGGCCCTCCTCGGGGGCGGTGGCGACGGAGTCGAGGAGCCGGGCGATGTTCGCCGCTCTCGGACCGGCCAGTACGGACATGTGGTCGCCGTCGCTGACGTGGAGGGTGAGCCCGTCTCCGGCCACCGCGCGCCAGCGCTCGACGTAGGTCGCGTAGTCGACGTCCAGGCCCGGCATGGTGCGGCCGGCCGGCAGTCCGGCGGCCTCGCTGCCCACCACGAGGTGGACGTGTCCGGGGTAGGGCCTGACCTCGTACGCGGCGAGGGCGGCGAGCAGCGAGTGCCACACCTCGATCGGGGCGTCCTCGACGAGTGACGCCTCCGTGGGGCTCATGCCCGCGCCCAGGAGCGCGGCGGTGAGCTCGGCCGCCGCCGTGTCGCGCCGCGGGGACGGCGGCAGGCTGCGCAGCCGGTCCCGCATCCGCAGGGCCTCGCGCAGCTCGCGGGCCACGCCGGTGAGCCGGGCGCGGGCGGCCGGGTTGGGCAGGTAGGGCTCGATCAGGACGAGCGGGGCGACGCGGTGGCCGCCCTCGTGCAGTTGGGTGGCCATCTCCAGGGCGATGTTGGCGCCCATGGACCAGCCGAGGAGTTCGTGCGGGCCCTGCCCTTCGCCCTCGGCCATCTCGCCGACGTAGTTGGCGGCGATGCCGGCCACGGTGCTCGGGTCCACCCCGCCGAGCAGGCCGCGCGCCTGGAAGGCGTGCACGGGCCGGCCCGGCGGCAGGGCCCGCGCGAGCGGGACGAACCAGGCGGCGCTGCCTCCGGTGGGGTGCACGCACCACAGCGGGGCTCCCTCGCCGTCGCGCAGCCGCACCCGGGAGGTGACGGCGGCGGGCAGTTCGGCGGTGGCGGTGCGGGTCACGTGGTCGGCGAGCCGGGCGATGGTGGGGTGCTCGATCAGGTCGCCGACGGAGACGGTCAGGCCGCGGGCGGCGGCCATCAGCGAGACGCGGACCGTGGACAGCGAGCTGCCGCCGATGCGGAAGAAGTCGTCGTCGACGCCGATCCGGGAGAGGCCGAGGACTTCCCGCCAGACCTCGGCCAGCGTCTTCTCGGCGGGCGTGGCCGGGGCGACGTAGGCGATGTCGCTCTCGGCGCGGTCGGCCGGCGGCAGCGGGAGCGCCCGCTTGTCGATCTTGCCGCTGGTGTTGACCGGCATCGCGTCCAGGACGACGAAGCGGGCGGGGACCATGTAGCCGGGCAGCGAGGAGCGAAGCGCGAGGCGCAGCTCCCGGGGCTCGGCGCCCGGTGAGCCGTCCGTCACCAGGTAGGCGACGAGCGCCGGTTCGCCCGGGAGGTCGGTGCGGTGCAGCACGACGGCCTGGCGCACCTCGGGGAGCCGGCGCAGCGCGTGCTCGATCTCGCCGAGCTCGATGCGGAAGCCGCGCAGTTTGACCTGGCTGTCGCGGCGTCCGAGCCATTCCACCGTGCCGTCGGGCCGGAGCGCGCCGAGGTCGCCGGTGCGGCACAGCCGCTCGCCGGGGGCCCCGTAGGGGTCGGGGACGTAGGCGGCGGCGGTCAGGGCGGGGCGTCCGAGGTAGCCGCGGCCGACGGCCCGGCCGCCGAGGTGGATCTCGCCGGGGACGCCGACGGGGACGGGCTGGAGGTCGTCGTCCAGGACGTGGACGCGGGTGTTGCGTATCGGGCTGCCGATGGGCGGCCGTCCCCGGCCGGGGCTGAGGTCGGCGGCGACCGACCAGACGGTGGTCTCGGTGAGGCCGTAGACGTTCTGGAAGCGGCGGCCCCGGGCCCAGACGTCGGCCAGCTCCGCCGGGCAGGCCTCGCCGGCGACCTGGAGCACGCGCAGGTCGGGGAAGGCGTCTTCCCCGAGGACCGCGAGGGCGCTCGGCGGGAGCATGGCCCCGGTGACGCGCCCGCCGCGCAGGGTCTCGGCCAGGTCCGGCCCGGGGCGCAGCGCCTGCCGGGGAGCGGTCACCAGCCGGCCGCCGTTGGCGAGCGCCCAGGTGAGCTCCAGCACGGAGGCGTCGAAGCCGAACGACGCGAACTGGAGCACCCGGTCGGTGGCGAGCGGTCCGACCAGGTCGCGCTGGCCCTCCAGCATGTTGGACAGGCCGCGGTGCGGGATCGCCACGCCCTTGGGCGTGCCGGTCGATCCGGAGGTGTAGATGATGTACGCGACGGTGTCGGCGTCGGCTTCGACGGGACCGGTGGTCGGTGCCGCGGCGGGGGCCGGCAGGGGCGCGTCCGGTTCGGCGTCGAGGTGGAGCACCGGACCGTCGAAGGGTACGGTGCCCGCCAGCGGGCGCTGGGTCAGCAGCACCCGCATACCGCTGTCCCTGACCATGAACTCCAGTCGCTCGGTGGGGTGCTGGGCGTCCAGCGGCAGGAACGCGCCGCCCGAGCGCAGGACGCCGACGGCGGCGCGCACCAGGTCGCAGCCGCGTTCCGCGCAGATGCCGACGACCGTCTCCGGACCGACGCCGAGGCCGCGCAACGTCTGCGCCAACTCATCTGCCTGCTCGACCAGTTCGCCGTAGGTCAGCGTTTCGCCGCAGCCCTCGACGGCCACCGCGTTGGGGGTGCGGGCGGCGTGGACGGCGATGTGCTCGTGGAACAGGAGCGGCGAGGAGGGCAGTTCGGGGCCGCGCGCCCAGTCCTCCAGCACGGTGGTGCGCGCCGGGCCGGTCAGTGCGGGCCGGGTGACGCGGGCCTGCGGGTCGGCGACCATGGCGGCCAGTTGCGCGCACAGCACGTCGGCGAGCTGTTCGGCGGTGGCGGGCGGGACCCGGTCGGGGTCGGCGTCCAGCGTGAAGCCGTTCACGCTCGCGTTGACCAGCAGCGGGAAGAGGGTGCGGGCGATCTCCAGGGAGTCGTCCCAGGTGTCGTGCGTGAGCCGGTGGAAGTTGACGTAGTTGAAGACGGCGTCGACCAGGCCGGGTTCGGTCGGGCGCAGTTGCGCGATGCGGACCAGGGGCACGCGGCGGTGCGGCAGCATCTCCTGCTCGGTGGCGAAGACGTCCCGCAGGTAGTCGATCCAGCTGCCGCGGGGCCGGGCGACGCCGAAGGGCACGGTGTTGAGGAACAGGCCGCGCATCCGGTCCGCGTCCGGCACCTCGGGCCGGCCGTTGGTGACCAGGCCGATGCTGTGGCCGAGGGCGCTGTCGTCGCGCTGGGCGAACAGGCTCATGGTGTGGTGGAACGCGGCGATCAGCACCGTGCGCCGGGGTACGCCCGCCTCGCGGGCCAGCCGGCCGATCGGCTCGGCGAGGTCCGCGTAGGAGCGCCGCACCTCGTACAGCGGCTGCTGCCCGGCGTCGGCGTCGGCGCGCCGGGCGAAGCTCACCGGGCGCAGGTCGGCGAGGCGTCCGCGCCAGTAGTCCAGCGACGGTTCGCTGTGCAGCGCGGCCCGTTCCAGGGCCACGTACTCGGCGAAGGCCGGGGCGCTCGGCGGTCGCGGCGCGGTGCGGTGGGCGACGGCCTGCCGGTGGAGTTCGAGCAGGTCGGCGACGAGCGAGGTCAGGCTCCAGCCGTCGAGCACGACATGGCAGTCGGTGAGGACGAGGCGCAGTTCGGTGTCGGTGACGTGGTGGAGGTGGATGCGGACCAGCGGGGCGGCCGACAGGTCGAAGCGGTGGTCGAACTCCTCGTCAACGAACCGGCGCAGCCGGGCCCGCTGGTCCTCGCGGGGCAGGCCGCGCAGGTCGGTGTAGCCGACGGGCAGGTGGGCGCCGCGGTGGACGAGTTGCAGCGGTTCGCGGTAGGAGACGAGGTCGACGGAGGTGCGCAGGATGCCGTGCCCGGCGACGGCCGCGTCCACAGCGGCCTGGAACGCCGCACGGTCGAAGCCCTCCGGGACGGTGATCTTGAGGTCGGTCACGTTGTGGTACGCGCCGTGCAGCGGGTCGGCGAGCATTTCGTGCAGCATGCCCGCCTGGAGCATGGTCAGGGGGTAGGCGTCCTCCAGGCCCTCCGGCAGCCGGTCGGCGTCGGCGGGGTCCAGCTGCGTGAAGGGCGCGACGGGCTCGGGGGCCTCGCGCGCCTCGGTCGCGGCCCCGGCGAGGTCGGCCAGGGTGCGGGCGCGGAAGACGTCGGCGATGGTGAGGGCGAGGCCGCCCTGCCGGGCCAGGCCGACCACGCGCAGCGCCAGGATCGAGTCGCCGCCCAGGTCGAAGAAGTTGTCGGTGCGGCCCACGTGTTCGGCTCCGAGCACCTGCGCCCAGACGCCGGCGAGGACGCTCTCCACCGGCCCCTCGGGCGGTACGTGCCCGCCGCGGGCCGCCGCGGCCGGGGTGATGGCGGTCAGGGCGGCGCGGTCGACCTTGCCGTTGGCGGTGAGCGGCAGCCGGGGGTGGCGTACGAAGAGGGCGGGCACCATGTGGTCGGGCAGCTGGAGCCGCAGGCCCTCGCGCAGCGCCGGGGCGTCCAGCGGGCGGCCCTCGGTGGTGACGACGTGGGCGACCAGACGCGCGCCGTCGCGTTCCGGGCGGGCGACGACGGCGGCGTCGGCGACGCCGGACAGGGCGCGCAGCACGGTCTCGATCTCGCCGGGCTCGATGCGGTAGCCCCGGATCTTGACCTGGTGGTCGGCGCGGCCGACGTAGCCGAGCCGGCCGTCCCGCTCGACCCGGACCAGGTCTCCGGTGCGGTACATCCGGCCGCCCGGCGCACCGAACGGGTCGTCGAGGAAGCGCTCGGCGGTCAGCTCCGGCCGGTTGCGGTAGCCGCGGGCGACGCCGCCGCCGGAGACGTACAGCTCGCCGGTGCTGCCCGGTGGGACCAGGCGGCCCCGGGCGTCCAGGACGTAGCCGTGCTGGCCGGTCAGCGGGCGGCCGATGGGCGAGCGGACCGTTCCGCGCACGTCGTCCTCGGTGACGCGGCCGAAGGTGACGTGCACGGTGGTCTCCGTGATGCCGTACATGTTGACCAGGTCGGGCTTGGGGCCGGGGGCGGCGAACCAGTCGCGGTAGTCCCGTACGTCGAACGCGTCGCCGCCGAAGACCACCGTCCGCAGGGGCAGGTCCGCGAAGCCGGCTTCGCCGCCGGCCACCTGGGCGCGCAGGCCCTTGAAGGCGGCGGGCGTCTGGTTGAGGACGGTGACGCCCTCCTCGCGCAGCACCCGGTGCACGGCGGCCGGGTCGCGCACCTGGTCGGCGTCCAGCACGACGACGCGTCCGCCGCTGGTGAGCGGCGTCCACAGCTCCCAGACGGAGAAGTCGAAGGCCGGGGAGTGCACCTGCGTCCACACGTCCGACGGGCCGAAGTCGAAGTGGCGGTCGGCGGCGTCCAGCAGCCAGGCGAGGTTGGCGTGGGTGATTTCGACGCCCTTGGGCCGTCCGGTGGAACCGGAGGTGTAGATGACGTAGGCGAGGTCGTCCGGGGCCGGGCGGAGGTCACCGCCCGCCCCGGCCTCGTCCCGCGCCCGCAGTGCGTCGTCGTCGGCCTCCAGCGGGATGACGCCCGCGGGCAGCGCCTCGGCCGCCGCCCGGGAGGCCGCGTCGGCCACGATCCAGTCGATGCCGGCGTCCGCGACGGTGAACGCGCGGCGGGCGTGCGGGTGGGCCGGGTCCAGCGGAAGGTAGCCCGCGCCGGTCCGCCAGACGGCGAGCAGCGCGACGGCCAGGTCGGGCGAGCGCTCCAGGCAGACGCCGACGAGCGAGCCCGGCGCGACCCCGGCCGCGCGCATCCGGCGGGCCAGCGCCGAGGCCGCCGCGTCGAGTTCGGCGTAGGTCAGGGTGCGGCCGGAGCCGCTGACGGCGGCGGCGTGCGGGGTGCGGGCGATGTGCTCGGCCAGGCGCTCGGGCGCGGTACGCGGGGCGGGTGCGGCCGGGGGCCCGGCGTTGGCCGGTCCGTCGGGGCCCAGCAGTCCGGCGCGTTCCTCGGCGGTCAGCGGGTCGATGCTGCCGAGCGGGGTGTCGGGGGTGCGGCAGAACGCTTCCAGGAACGTCACGGTGTGCTGGGCGAGGGAGCTGACGGACGCGGCGTCGTAGAGGTCCGAGCGGTAGACGAAGACCAGCTCGGCGGGGCCGTGGCCGTCGCGGAGTTCGAGCGCCAGGTCGAACTTCGCGGTGGTGAGGTCGATCCGGTACGGGACGCCGTGCACACCGCCGAGGGCGAGGCCGCCCGGTTCGGCGGAGGAGTGCGTGAACAGGACCTGGACCAGCGGGTTGCGGGCGAGGTCCCGCTCCGGGCTGAGCGCGTCGACGACCTGCTCGAAGGGCAGCGTCTGGTGGGAGAAGGCGTCCAGGGCGCTCTCCCTGGTGCGGGCCAGGAAGGCCGCGGGCGTGGGGTCGTCGGACAGGTCGGCGCGGAGCACGAGGGTGTTGACGAAGAAGCCGACCAGCTGCTCGATCTCCGGGCGCTCCCGGTTGGCGACGACGGTGCCCACCGCGATGTCGTCCTGTCCGCTGCGGAAGGCGAGCGCGGCCTGGAACGCGGCCAGCACGATCATGTACGCGGTGGCGCCCGTGCGGCGGCCCAGTTCGGCCAGTTCGTCGGCGAGCGCGGCCGGCAGGGTGAGGGTGTGCGCGGCCCCGTCGCCGCCCGGGGCGTCCGGGCGGGGGTGGTCGGCGGGCAGCTCCAGGGGCGTCAGCCCCTCCAGCCGCGTACGCCAGTGCGCCAGCTCCGCCGTGTGGTCGGCACGGTCCTGCCACAGGGCGTAGTCGGTGTAGTCCAGGGGCAGTTCGGGAAGGTCCGCTACGCGGCCGGCGGTGCGGGCCGCGTACAGCTCGCCGAGGTCGCGGACGAGGAGGCCGAGGGACCACCCGTCGGAGACGATGTGGTGCATGGCGAGGACGAGGACGTGGTCGTCGTCGGCGGCGCGCACCAGGGTGGCCCGGAAGGCGGGCCGGCGGGCCAGGTCGAAGGGGCGCGTGGCGGCGCTCCGCACGGCGGCGGCCAGGAGCGCTTCGCGGTCGCCGTCGGCGGGGCCGGTCAGGTCCACCACGTCCAGGACGTCGTCCCCGGCGGGCAGCACGCGCTGGTGGGGCGTCCCGTCGTGCTCGGGGAAGACCACGCGCAGCTGCTCGTGGCGGGCGGTGAGGCCGGCGACGGCGGCGCGCAGGGCCGGCACGTCCAGCGGCCCGGCCAGCCGCCAGGCGGCGGGCAGCAGATAGGTCGCGGCGCCGGGGTCGAGCCGGTCGAGGAAGTACAGGCGGCGCTGGGCGGCGGACAGCGGCAGCCGCTCGGGCCGCTCGGCCGCCCGGACCGGGCCGTCGGCCGTGGCCGCGGCGACACCGCTCAGCCGCTGCTGGAGCAGCCGCCGGGCAGCGGGCGACAGGCCGCCGTCGCCGCGGGCGGGGGGCTGGTCGCCGTTCGGGGCCAGGGGCCCGGGACGCACGTCGGAAGTGGTCATGGGGAACTCCGTCCTCTCGCTGGGGAGAAGTCAGGGAAGGGTGTGCGGTGGTGACCCCGGGCTCAGAGGTCGGCAGTCAGGGACAGGGCGATCTCGTCGTCGGACATCTCGGAGATCAGCGCCAGCAGACGGCGCTCCACGTCGGCGGCGAGCAGCGCGACGGTCGGGTGCTCGAACAGGTCGCGGACCTGTACGGGGCAGTCGAAGGCGGTCCGCAGGCGGGAGGCGACGGAGACGGCCCGCAGGGAGTGGCCGCCGAGGGCGAAGAAGTCGTCGTGCACGCCGACCCGCGGCAGGTCCAGCACCTCGGCCCAGATCTGCGCGACGACGCTCTCCGCGGGGGTGCGCGGCCCGACGAAGGCGACGGGCGCGGGAGCGTCCGGGGCGGGCAGGGCGGCGGTGTCCAGCTTGCCCTGCACGGTGAGCGGCAGGGCGTCGAGGAGGACGAAGGCGGACGGGACGAGGTAGTGGGGCAGGTGGGCGCGGCAGTGGGCTTCCAGGGCGTCGGCCTGGAGGGCGTCGCCGGCCGCGTAGGCGACGAGCGCCGGGTCGCCGTGCAGGGTGCGGACGGTCACGGCGGCGGCCCGCACGCCCGGGTGGCGGCGCAGCACGGCCTCCGCCTCGCCGGGTTCGACCCGGAAGCCGCGGATCTTGGCCTGGGTGTCGTTGCGGCCGAGGAACTCGGTCTCGCCGGAGGGCAGTCGGCGTACGACGTCGCCGGTGCGGTAGAGCCTGCCGCCGGGCGGCCCGAACGGGTCGGGGACGAAGCGCTCCGCCGTCAGCGCCGGCCGCCCGAGGTAGCCGCGCGCCAGTTCCGGCCCGCCCAGCAGGAGTTCGCCGGGCACGCCTTCCGGTACGAGGGCGTCGCGCGCGTCGACCACGTAGGCGCGCCGGCCGCCGAGCGGCCTGCCGATGGGCACTCTGTGCCCGTCCGGGGCCCGTTCGACGCGGTGGGCGGTGGCGGAGACGACCGCCTCGGTCGGGCCGTAGGTGTTGAGGACCGGTACGCCGGGCAGGTGCGCGAACCAGCGCTCCAGCGGGTCGGCGGGCAGCGCCTCGCCGCCGGTGACCAGCAGGCGCAGTCCGGCCAGCCGGGGCGCGAGGGTGTCCAGGCGGGCGACGACCTCCTCCCAGTAGGACGGGGTGAGTTCCATGACGGTCACGCCCTCGGCGGCGACGCGGGCGGCCAGTTCGTCCACGGACCAGATGTCGTCGGGCCGCACCACGACCGCCGCCCCGGCGCCGAGCGCGGGCAGGATCTGCTCCAGCGAGGCGTCGAACGAGGTGGAGGCGAAGGTCAGCACCCGGTCGTCCCGGGTGAGGGCGAACTGCTCGCGGGCGGTGGCCGCATGGGCGTCGAGCGCGTGGTGCTCCACGCCGACCGCCTTGGGCAGGCCGGTGGAGCCGGAGGTGAAGATGACGTAGGCGAGATCGCCGGGCGCGGGGGTGTGCCGGGGCCCGTCGGGGTCCGGCGCCGCCCGCTCGACGGGGACCGTGACCGCGCCCAGCCCGGACACCAGGTCGTGGGAGGCGGCGTCGGTGACGACGTACCGCACCCCGGCCTCCGCCAGCATGAACCTGAGCCGTTCGGCGGGCAGGCGGGGGTCCAGCGGGACGTAGACGCCGCCGGCCCGCCACACGGCGAGCATCGCGGCCACCGACCGGACGCCGCGCCCGAGGCATACGCCGACCGCGTCCCGGGGCGCCGCGCCGGAGTCGGCCAGCAGGCGGGCCAGTCCGCCGGTCAGGGCGTCCAGCCCGGCGTGGTCGACCGCCTCGCCCTCGCACACGACGGCGGTGTCGGCGGGGCGTCCGCTCACCGCGAACCTCGGCGCGGTCCCCGGCGCGGGGGCGCTCTCCCCGGTCGCGGAGCCGGCGGTCGCGGAGCCGGCGGTCGCCAGCAGGTGCGCGTACTCCTCGGCGGACGTCATAGCGGCCTCGTCCACCGGGCGGCCCGGCTCGTCCAGGACGGCCCGCAGCACCCGTCCGACGTGGCGGGCGAACCGGGTGGCCGTCCCCGGGTCGAACAGGTCGGCCGCGTACTCGACGTTGAGGGCGAACCGTCCGGGAGCGACCAGGAACGTGGCCGTCAGGTCGAACTTCGCCGAACCCCACGGCAGGGCGAAGCCGTCGGCGCGCAGTCCGGGCACGGCGGGCCCGGCCGCCGGGGAGTCCTGTACGTCGACCATGACCTGGAACAACGGGTTGCGCGAGAGGTCGCGCGGCGGGCGCAACCGCTCGACGACCCGCTCGAACGGCACCTCCTGGTGGTCGAAGGCGCCGAGGACGCCGTCGCGCACCCGGTCCAGGAGGCGGGCGAAGCCGGGGCGGCCGGAGAGGTCGGTGCGCAGCACGACCGTGTTGACGAAGAAGCCGACGAGCGGCTCCAGTTCGACCCGGCCGCGACCGGCGACCGGAGTGCCCACGCACACGTCGCTCTGCCCCGACCAGCGGGACAGCACGAGCTGCGCCGCGGCGAGCAGCACCATGAAGCGGGTGGCTCCCCGCTCACGGGCGAAGGCGTCGACCCGGTCGGCCAGTCCGGCGGGCAGCTCGACCTCGACCGCGCCGCCCCGGCCGCTGAACGCCGCGGGCCGCGACCGGTCGGTGGGCAGCTCCAGGGCCGCCGCGCCGTCCAACGTCTCCTCCCAGTAGGCGAGTTGCGGTTCCAGGGCTCCGCTGTCGGCGCGGTCGCGCTGCCACACGGCGTAGTCGGCGTACTGCACCTCCAGCGGCGGCAGCACGGCCCGGCGTCCCTCGCGGCGGGCCCGGTAGTGCTGGGCCAGCTCGTCGACGAGCACGCCCTTGGACCAGCCGTCGGTGACGGCGTGGTGCAGGGCGACGACGGCCACGTGGTCGTCCTCGGCCAGCTCCCACACTCCGGCGCGCAGCAGCGGCGTCCGGGTCAGGTCGAAGCGGCGGGTGGCGAGGGCGGCGGCCCGTTCGCGTACGGCGTCCAGACGCTCCCGCTCGCTCGGGCCGTCGGGGGCCCGCTCCCAGTGCAGCGGTACGGGGACGGCGTCGCGGACCCGCTGCACGGGCCGGCCGTCGGACTCGACGAGCGCGGTGCGCAGCACCTCGTGCCGCTCGACGAGGTCGTCGAGGGCGTGCTGCCAGGCGGTGCGGTCCAGGCCGCCGCGCAGCCGCCAGCCGTAGTGGAGCAGGTAGGCGTCGCCCCGGTCGGAGGTGCGGTCCAGGAACCACAGCCGTTCCTGGGCGAAGGACAGCGGGAGCGGCTTCGTCCGGTCGGCGGGGACCACCGCGTCGGCTCCGGCGGAGGGGCGGGCGGCGGCGACGCGCGGGGCGAAGGTGCGCACGGTGGGGTTCTCGAAGACGGTGCGCAGCTCGATGTCGCGTCCCAGGTGCTGGGCGACCCGGGAGACGGCCATCGTGGCGAGCAGCGAGTGGCCGCCCAGGTCGAAGAAGCTGTCGTCGATGCCGATCCGCTCCAGGCCGAGGACGTCGGCCCAGATGTCGGCGACGGTCCGCTCGGTGTCGTCGCGCGGCGCCACGTAGCCGGTGGCGGAGCCGGAGCGGGCGTGGGCGGGGTCGGGCAGCGCGGAGCGGTCGAGCTTGCCCCCGACGCCGACCGGCAGCGCGTCCAGGACGACGAACTCGGAGGGGACGGCGTAGTGCGGCAACTGGCGTGCGCACCAGGCGCGCAGGGCGACGCGCTCGACGCCCGCGCCGGTGTCCTGCCCGGCTTCCCCGGCGGGTGCGGCGGGCACCACGTAGCCGACGAGGGTGCGTCCGGTGGCCCGGTCCGGCCGTACGGCCGCGGCGGCGACGTCGGGGCAGGCGCGCAGCACCGACTCGACCTCGCCGAGTTCGATCCGGAAGCCCCGGATCTTGACCTGGTCGTCGCGGCGGCCGAGGAACTCCAGCTCTCCGGCGGGCGTCCAGCGGACCAGGTCGCCGGTGCGGTAGAGGCGGCTGCCGGGCGGACCGGCCGGGTCGGGGGTGAAGCGCTCCGCCGTCAGGGCGGGCCTGCGGAGGTAGCCGCGCGCCACCTCCGTGCCGCCGATGAGGAGTTCGCCGCTCACGCCGACGGGGACCGGTTCGCCGTCCGGGTCGACGACGTGGACCCGCCGTCCGCCCAGGGGCCGCCCGATCGGCACGGTCCCGCCGGGCGGGCCGTCGGTCTCGTGGGTGGTGGCCGTGACGGTCGTCTCGGTGGGCCCGTAGGCGTTGCAGACCCGCACCCCGGGCACGGCGGCGTGCCAGGCGGCGAGGGTGTCGGCGGGCACGGCCTCGCCGCCGAGGACGAGCAGGCGCAGCGAGGCGAGGGCGGACGCCTCGCGGCGGCCGAGCGAGAGCGTGAGCTCGGACCAGTAGGTGGGCGGGACGTTGACGACGGTGAGGCCGTGCTGCCGTACGACTTCGGGGACGCGGGTCGGCAGCCACGGCTCGTCCGGGCGGACGACGACGGTGGCGCCCGAGGTGAGCGCGGGCAGGACCTGGTCGAGGGAGGCGTCGAAGGAGAACGAGGCGAACGCGAGGACCCGGTCGTCGGCGGTGATGCCGAGCCGGTGCCGGAACGCCGCCACATGGGAGGCGAGCGCGGCGTGCTCGACGCCGACGGCCTTCGGCCGCCCGGTGGAGCCGGACGTGAAGATGACGTGGGCCAGTTCGCGCGGGTCGGGGAGGTGCCGGGGGCCGTGGGCCGAGGGGGCGACCATGTCGACGCGGACGGTCACGGGGGCCAGCGCGGCGGCGTCCTCGGCGGTGGCGGCGTCGGCGACGACACAGGCCAGACCGGCCTCCTGGGCCATGAACCGCAGCCGCTCGGCGGGCAGTTCGGGATCGAGCGGTACGTAGGCCCCACCGGCCCGCCAGACGCCCTCGATGGCGGCGACCGACCAGAGCCCGCGCCGCAGCAGCACCCCGACCGGACTGCCGGGCCCGGCCCCGGCGTCGACCAGGGCACGGGCCAGTCCGCCGGTCATGCCGTCCAGGCCGGCGTACGTGACGCTGTCGTCGCCGCAGATCAGCGCGGTCGCCCCGGGCTCGCCGCGGAAGCCGAGCGGGCGGTCGGGGACGGCCGGGACGTCGGGCGACCGGCTCCACTCGGCGCGCGGCAGGGCCGGCGTACGGGCGGCGGTGGCGGGCAGGGCGCGCAGCAGGTCCCGTACCGGGGTGCGGGGGTCGGCGACGACGGCCCGCAGCAGCGCGGTGTAGGCGTCGGCGAAGGCCCGCATCGTGGCGGGGTCGAACAGGGCGGTGGCGTACTGGAGGATGGCGGCGATGCCGCCGTCGGTCCGCAGGGTCAGGTCGAGGAAGACGTCCAGGTGCGTCTCGGCGAGCGGCGGAGGCACCAGCTCCACGTCCAGGCCCGGCATCCGCACCGGCTTGAGCGCGGAGTTGAGCAGCGTGAACGACGCCTGGGCCAGCGGATGGCGGGACAGGTCGCGCTCCCCGCCGACGGCTCCCACCACGCGCTCGAAGGGCGCTTCGGCGTGCGAGAGGTCCTGAAGGACGCGGGTGCGCACCCGCTCCAGCAGCTCGCCGAAGCCGGGCCCGCCGGAGAGGTCGGTGCGCAGGACGACGGTGTTGACCAGCGGACCGACGACGTTCGCGGCCCCCGCGCCGGCGCGGTCGGCCATGGTGCTGCACACGGCGACGTCGGTGCGGCCGGTCCAGTGGCCGAGGAGGGCCTGGTAGACGGTGAGCAGCAGCATGTACCGGGTGGCGCGGTGGCCGCGGGCGAGGCTGTCGACGCCGGCGACGAGGTCGGCGGGCAGGGTGAAGCGGACGACGTCGCCGGAGCCGTCCCACACGCGGGGCCGGGGCCGGTCGCCGGGCAGGTCCAGCGGGGCCAGGCCGGCGAGCCGTTCGCGCCAGTAGGCGAGCAGCCGCTCCATCCGCGCCCCGGAGAGCCGCGCGGTCTGGGCTTCGGCGAGGTCGGCGTACCGCGTGGCGGGCGGGGCGGGGCTCTCGCCCCGGTAGCCGGCGGCCAGTTCCTCCAGCAGCACGCCCCACGACCAGCCGTCGACGGCGATGTGGTGCACCTCGACGAGCAGAAGGTGCTCGTCGGGCGCCACCCGGGCGAGGGCGGCCCGCACGGGATGCTGGACGGAGAGGTCGACGGGCCGCCCGAGGCAGCGCGCGAAGAGGTCGGCGGGCCCCTCGGCCTCGACCCGCTCCAGGGCGATCCCGCCGGGCGGGTCGACGACCGGCACGGGCTCGCCGCCGACCGCCGCGAACCGGGTGCGCAGCACCTCGTGCCGCGCCACGATCCCGTCCAGGGCCCGCGCGAGGCGCGCCTCGTCGAGCGGGCCGGTGATGCGCAGGACGAGGGGCAGCATCGAGCCGGCGGAGGTGCCGGCGAGCTGATCCAGGAACCACAGCCGCCGCTGCGCGAAGGATGCCGTAAGGGTGTCGCCGCCGTTCCGAGCCCCTTCGGGGGCCGCGCCTGCTGTCACTGTGAGCCTCCAAGCGGTGTTTTCCAGCAGCCTGCCGGGGACCGCGTGGAGGCCATAGGGAAGAAGACGCAGCACTGGCGGCAGCACGCACTGCGCGAACTGGCCTGGGGGCGTGGCGGGGAGGGGGCTGCGTGGCGAGAGTTGCGGGCGGACGGTTCACGCGCGTACGGCAGAAGGGCCGTGCTCCTGCACTCGGGTGCGACAGCTCGTGCGTCGGGTAGGCTTTCCGGCGCTGCGCACCTTCCCGGAGGGTACGCGTACAGAGTTCATGCGCCGTTCCGCGGCATGTGAGTAATGGCTGGTGTATCACCGCATGGTTTCACGCGGTGTGTGAGCGGATGCCCGGTGGGCTGTCCCCCACCATTCCTGCTCACCGCCGAGGAGTGGTCCCGTATGAACCCTGTCGAGTACACGTCTGCGCGTCGCATCTGGTTCCGCAAGGTCCTGATGGACGTCGCCGTCGGTGTCGTCGCCAATCTCGTGGTGGCGGCCGTGGCGGCGGCAGCGCACCTGCTCTTCTGAAGCAGGCGGGTGGCGGGCCCGGAGAGCCCGCCACCCCACTCCTCAACCGGTCAGAACAGCTTCAACTCGTCTTTCTCCTTGAGCTGCTTGGCCTTCTTCCTCCGGGCGTTGCGCGACCTGCTTCCCCTCGCCGGGCGCGCTTGGTGCGGCACCCGGGCCTCGGGCGGAAGGCTTTCCCAGGTCGGGCGGAGACCGTGGATCTCGATATCGCCCACCAGCGACCTGAGATAGTCCCGCGTCTCCTTGTCACTGGAATAGAGAACCGTCGCGCGGCTGGCACGGGTCAGCAGTACGTGATAGGCGTTGCGGATACAGCGGGCGAACGCCTCGTCGTCGGTCCCGGTCTTCCTGCACACCTCCGTGTCGAGGGATCCGGGCTCGATGACGTGCTGCGTTCCGGTGTCCTTGTCCTTGCGCTTCTTGCCTCGCCGGAACACCCATTTGTCGGTGCGCCAGACCATGTCGTCGCCCATGATCACTCCGCACCAGTCCCATTCGAGTCCCTGCGCCGTGTAGATGCAGCCGATCTGACCGAAGCCGGCATCATGCACCGACCAGATTTTCGACGGCGGTTCGCCCCCCGCGCAGAAGGACTCGCTCGACGCGTTCCACGGGCGGTGCCAGTCGCCGATACGAACGTCGGCGACAAGCTTCCTCGCCTCGTCGGGAGGGCTCCAGGGCCAGCAGAACCCGGCTACCATCCGGGCGGACGCCCCGGAATCGAACTCGGTGCGGAGAATGTCCTCCAGTTCGTCCGGGGTGTCCACCACCTCGATGTGCATCAGGCCGTCGGGCGTCCAGAGACCCGGCCGTCCACCCGAGAGACCCAGAAGGTCACGCACCCAGCGGATGTAGGCGTCGCTCCCTCCGCACCGGTACTGCTCCTGGAGATGGTAGGAGCGCGCCACCACCCCCCGGCGGCCGGCCGCATCCTTGATCACGTCCACGGTGCCCACCTCATTGGGGCGCAAGGACTGGCTCTCGTCCAGAAGGAACACCGTCAGCCGTGACGCGTCCAGCAACTCGTCGATCTGAGCTTTCGTCCCTTGTTTCTCGGAAGCCCAGAACCGGTTGAACGAACGCTCTCTCAGCCGGTGCGCCTCGTCGCAGATCAGTACGTCGAGCGGTTCTTCAGGAGGGGTGACGAAGTTGCTGAAGTAGGTGAAGCTCTCTTTGAACTCACGGTCTCCGTACCCCACATGCTCCTGCATCGCTCCATTGAAGGCTCGCGATCCGCTCGCGTACATCACCGTACGACCGGCTGCCTCGAACTCGGCCTTGAGCTGGAGGCCGATAGCGCTCTTGCCCGTTCCCGCGCCACCCGTGACGAGAAAGACGGCACGGCGCGGATTCTGAACGAGAGCGTCCGCCGCAGGGTCGTCCAGTACGTGCACTGCGGCCTCGAGCACGTCGTCCGCGACCCTCTTCTGACGGCCCCGCAGAGTGAAGACCGTGTCTTCGCCGTTGGATTTGATCATGGCGTCGAGCAACGGGGTGTTCCGCAGATTCATACGGCTCAGCAGGATCTCCGCAGCGGAAGGATGCTCGTCCGCCGTGAAGTGCTGGCGGAGGTCTTCCTGGAGCTTGTTCCTGCTGTCCTTGGTGTAGGTGCGGGCATAGGAACCGGTCGGAGCGTCGATGCCCAGCAGGGGTCGTACGGACTCATCCGTGGCGTTGTGGAGGTAGGTGAATCCACCGCATTCGAACCGCAGGCCGTGCAGTGGGCCAGTGGCGCCCGTGAAGAGTTCATAGTATTCGCGCAGTTGGAGAGCCGGATGCCTCTTCACGTCGTCGATTCCCGGAATGTGTACCAGGTCGGCGGTCGCCTTCTCCACGCGGGTGACGGTCGACCAGCGTTTCAGTTCCACGAGCTGGACGGAGATGTCGCCGTCCGCCGGGTGGCGCCCCGCCAGGACCACGTCGATCTGACGACTCCGGTCCGAACGTTCCGGGTCGTCGACGGTTGCCGAGCACTCGACGATCATCTCCACGTTGCCGCGGTCGGCGGCCACCAGGTCCCTCGCCAACTCGATGAGGCTTTCCGCCCAGGCCGTGCGTTCACCGAGCGAGGCTTTCTCTCCTCGGAAGTGCACCCATCGGGCGGCCAGGTGAGGCACCATGCGGCGCCGTGAATCGAGAGTGAGCAGGTCTTTCGCCGACAACCGCAGCAGCAGCATGGACAAGGTGGTTTCCCCAGGGCACGAGTGACTCGTGCGGGTGGGGGCATGTCCACAGGGGAAGCCCGTCGGGCCGCAACCGGTACGGCGATCCTAAGGGCTGTCCCACAACTACTGGTCATGGGTGAAATGATCTTGGCCTGGCTGGTGTGGTCACGGCGTCTTAGTCGACATGGATATGTCCTGTTCACCGGACCGAGCCCACGCCGCCTCAGCGACTTGCTGACCGCGAGGCGCTCCACCGATCACCGACTCGTCATCGATGCCGACGCCCACCTGGTCGTGGTGGGCGACCTCAGGCAGGTACCCCACTCTCGTTCGCCAGCGGGGGCGGCGTGTGCCGCGGCCACTCCGCGCCCACCTGTTCCACTACAGCAGCGCGGAACGCTTCCAACAGGACGCATCCGGGATACGTCCCGAATGTTCCGTACTTCCAGCGGTAGTAGCAGGACCAGTAGCTCACCACGCGCCGCTCCGTGCGCGCGAAGAAGGCTGGATTCCGAGCGATGAACTCTCCGTAGAGTCGGCGCTGGGCCGATCCAGGGATCGCGAGCCCGGGAAGGCCCCGGCCGATCGCCTCAAGGATCTCCAGCACATATTCCCCGGCCAACTGCACCACGAACGGGACCACCCACGGCTCCCCCGACGCCACAAGCTGCTCGAGGTGCCGTTGGCGAACATGGCCCTCGTGGTGCCGGGAGTACAGGCAGTGCAGAATCACCTGGCGGGTTCCGGTCGGGTCCCACTCCACGTCGGCGCCCGGTTCCTCGTTGTAAATGCGCGACGGGATGGCGAAGGTCTCTCCCTGCACCTCGACCTGGAAGGGCATCATTGGTGCGATCCGGGGCTCCGGCATGACCGCCAGAACTTTCCGCACATCATCGGCGAGACGGGTCGGAAAGGCCGCCAACAGGGCATGGGCGACGTTCGATGGATCCTGAGGCAACTGCACAACAGGAGGATAGGCGGCGAACCTCTCGGTCTCTCAACCGCCCGCCAAAGGGCTGTCATCACGTACGCGCGCACCTCGCCGGTCCGTGACAGTCGTGCCGACGCCGTCTTCGGGACGGCCCGCGCTCCGCTCCGTCGCCTTGCGGTGTCAGACCGTGACGATCGCCCGCGTCGCCCCCACCAGTTCCCGCAGCTTCTGCCGCGTCTCCGGATCGGTGGAGTAGACGACGGTCCCGATCATTCCTCTGGTCAGCAAGACCTTGTAGGTGTTGCGGATCAGGCGGTCGACATCCGCGCCCGACGGGGCCTTCTTGAAGACGGGATCCTCGGATGACGCACGATCGGTGATCCACCTGTCTCCACGCCAGATCAGATCCGGCCCGATGATCACTCCCGACCAGTCGTACTCGAAGCCCTGCGCCGTGTAGACGCACCCCACCTGGCCGAAACCAGCCGGGTCGGTAGCCCACAGAGCCGACGGGGGCGCACCGGAGACGGACCGCTCGCCTCTCAGGTTCCAGGGACGGGCCCAGTCGCCGATGACGATGTCCGCCACGAGCGGGTCACCCGGTTTGGGCTCCTTCGACCATGGCCAGCAGTAGCCTGCGGACAGCCGCGCGCCATAGCCCTGGGCAAAGCGCCCTTCCAGGAACGCTTCCATCTCCCGCGGACTGTCAGCGACCATGAGCCGCATGCGGTCGTCGGGGTCCCACACGACCGGACCTCCCGGCTCGAGACCCAGGAGTCGTACGACCCAGCGGAGGTAGGCGCCGCTGCCACCGCAGCGGAACTGGCTGTCGAGCGGCACCACACGGCACGCGAGTCCCTTCTTCGCGGCGGCGGCCTCGATCTCGGCCACCGTGCCCATCTCTCCGGGCCGCACCACCTGATGCTCGTCGAGGAGGAAGACCGGCACGCGGGCGACGTCGATCAGTTCCTCCATCTGCCGCTTGCCGGTGCGGTGCACGGCAGCGGTGTAGCGGTTGGCGGATGTTTCGCGGATTCGGTGGGCCTCGTCGCAGATCAGGACGTCGAGAGCGTTCTTCTCTGCGGTCATGAAGCTGTTGAAGTACTTGAAGAGGTCCTGCACCTCACGCCTTCGCGCTCCCGCGACCTTGCGCATCGTCTTCGTGAAGGACTGGGAACCGGTGGCGTGCAGAGCGGGGACGCCCCGACGGAAGAGTTCGCCGAGCAAGGACAGAGCGATGACGCTCTTGCCCGTGCCGGGTCCCCCCGTGACGATCACGACCTCCTTGTGATCGGACCGTTTGGCCCGGCTGACGGCATTGAGCACCATGCGGTAGGCGACCTGCTGCTGGTCGAGCAGAACGAACTGCTCACGGTCACGGACCTCGTCGGCGGCGACGGCCATCAGTTGCCTGGAAGGGACGGGCCTTCCCCGAAGAAGTTCGTCGGCGGCGGACGCGCCGGCGTGTTCGGTGCTCAGCCTGGTGCGCAGATGGTCGAGGAGTGCTCCTCGGCGCTCGGCCGTGAACAGCGTTCCGTGTTCGTCGAATGCGAGCTCACGCAGCGCGGCGACGCCGGATTCGGCGGCGTTGTGGAGGTAGGCCACTCCGTTGATCCGACCGGGATGGGCGGCGAGGGCCCCGTTGAAGTTCACGAGGTACTCGCAGTACCTGCGCACCTGCTCGACCGGGGTGAGCACGGGATGCGTATAGCTGTCGACGCGGCACAGGGCGGGGTCGTCCTCCTCCGGCTCCGCCTGACTCCACTGCTTGAGCTCCACCACGACATACGACGGCTCGCCGGTCACCGGGTGCACGCCTGCCAGGACGGCGTCCGCGCGCTTGCTGTTGAGCGGCAGCGCGTACTCGAGCATGACCTCGACGTCCCCGAGCCCCGCCTCGTTCAGGACGTCCATGAGCGCCGGGATGCTGCGTTCCCAGGAGCGGCTCTCGGAGGCCGTGGGCCGGTAGCCGTGCATGTGAAAGAACTGCTCGGTGAGATGCAGGAACAGCGAGCTGTCCATCGCCGCAGCCGCCACGGACTTGGCTGATGCACGGAACAACAAGGTCTTCCCCCAGGCAGCACGAAGTGACTCGTGCGGGTGGGGGCGTGTCCTTCGAGACTCCACCGGAGCGGAGCGGAAGCCCGTCGGGCCGCGATGACGATGCGTCCGAGACTACCTGGCCCGATCGTGGCGGCAGCGGGCGTCCGAAGTACACAGCCGCGCGTCGTCGAGGACCTTCGGGACAGGGCGCGGGGCACCCCACCCCGCACCGCGACCGCCGTACGTGACGGCGCACCGTCCTCACCGGTCGGGCCGGGCCCCGTCGTGCGGGCCCGGCCCGGCCCCGGTCGGGGCGGTCGCGGTGCGGGGGTGTCGGGCCGGTGCTATCGGGCGGCGAGGTTCAGGCCGAGGGCGGCGATCCGCAGCGAGCGGGTGCTGGCGTCGACGCCGGTCGTCGTGAAGCGTCGGGCGCCCAGGGTGTCGGTCACGAAGTCGCGGACCTCCGGGGGCTGCTGGGAGAGGTTGTCCAGCAGTTCCTGGGGCACTTCCACCGCGCCGTTGTACGCGCGGGGCTTGTCGTCCAGGCCGTCGGCACGGGAGAACTGCCGCAGCGGGTCCACCGTCTGCAGGGTCAGCTTCAGTGTGGCCCCGCTCCGGAACCGGAGATTCAGCGGCGTCGCGCCGGTGGCCGTGCGGAAGCCGGGCGCCTCGGCGCTGTAGCCGTCGCCGTTCCCCGCGTACGAGTGGGGCGACGGCGGGGCCAGGGTGTCCGTCGAACGGTCCTCGGGCGTGTTGTCGAGCTTTCGGCCCCGCAAGGGCTGCCCGGTGGGGGTGAAGGACCAGGCGGAGGCGCGGATCTCCTTGCGCCAGAGGCCCGTCGCTCCGTCCTTCACGCCCTCCACGCGCAGCTCTCTGGCGTCCGGGCGGGGGCCGGTCTTGTGGATGGAGATGCGGTCGGTCATCTCGCCGGGCACCTTCGGCTGGCGGACCCAGTCCTGTGCGGGGAGCTGCACGGCGGCGTAACGGGGGTCGATGCGCTCCAGGAGCAGGTTCGGCGCGGTGGGCAGGCCGCTCTGGTCCTCGTAGGAGTAGCGGAAGAAGACGGAGTTGCCGCCGGACATGTCGAAGTCGTAGAGCCGGGTGTACAGGTCGCCGTAGCGGTTGGTCACGAACACGGTGGAGCCGCTGGCCGACAGTCTCGCCGCCTGGAAGCGCCCGCCCAGCGGGGTGCGGAGCTCGTAGCTGTGGTCGCTCGGCAGCCAGGGGTCCAGGTAGGTGATCCGGCTTCCGTCGCCCGAGAGCGCGTAGACGTGGCTGACCTTGGCGGGCTCGATCTCGTGCGGCTTGCCGATGGCGTCGGTCCAGCGCACGTCCTCGGCCGGCGAGATCACCGACCAGGACCAGTCCACCGTCGCGTCCGGCAGCGTGGTGCCGCTGCCCAGCCAGATGGGCGGGCCGAACCTGCTGGTCCAGTTCCACAGGCGGGGCTCGTTCATGGCGTGGTCCATGGTGAAGACCCGGCCTTCGCCGTCGACGGCGACGAGTTCGTCGTCGTCGGCGGAGATCCCGGTGATCCGCCCGTCGAGGCAGTCCGGAACGGGGGCGACGCGCCAACCGCCGCTCAGCCCGGCCGGCTTGGTGTACACGCTGCCGTCCGCCAGGGCGAACGACCACACACGGTTGAAGGTGCCCCGTGTGTCCCTGAGGTGAACTTGATCGGGTAATTGTGTGTCGGCCGGGGCGGGTCGCAGGTCCTCGAATCCGTCGGTTCCGCCGGCCGGCAGGTCGGGGGCTCCGGCGGTGCCGATCGGTGAGCATTTCCCAGCCTGTGCGCGTGCGCCGGCCGGCGGGGCCGCCGCCACGGTTCCGGCGACCAGGACGGCCAATGCGAAGACGGCTGACCGGCGTTTCGACATCTTTGTGCCCACGTTATTCCTTTCGTTCGGGGACCCGCCCGGGGCGGAAATCCGGAGGATGGGAAAAGGCAAGTTACCAGCGGGAAACATGCGGTGGGGCCCACATCTCGAATGCGCCCGCCCCACACCCCCTCTCCGGCGGGCGGCGGACCGCGGCGGCCATGGGGCATCCCTGCGGGCGGAGGCGGCCGGGCGGGCCGGCGGACACCCCCGCGCACTCCGCTCCGACGGAGCCTTCGCGAGACCCAACTGCTCATTGAGCATGAGCACTTCAAGTGACGCGCAACGGCGTCACGGCCCCGCCCCACCCTCCGCCGCCGCGTCCAACCCGCGTCCGGGACCGGACACGGGCCACGCGAAGCCGGGGCGCGCGGCGGCCCTCCGGGGAGCCGCATCGGGGCCCGCGCCGGCGCCGGGCGGTCGAACGCCCCTGTTCGAGGGTGTGGAGTACGCCACTTCCGAGGCGGAGGCCACCCGCGACGATCCGGCCGGCCGACCCCTGCGGCGGCACGGGAAACGGGGCCCGTACGGCGTACGCCGACACCGCCCGTGGGCGCAAGAGCGGCGTCGCGCAACGCCGGAACCGGACAGAACCGGGAGCAGTCGGAGCGGCGGCGCTCCTGACAATACCCCTACTGGCCAGTACTGTCGGCGCTCTTGAGCCTCTCCAAGGCGTCGAATTCCGGCCTTTCACACTCCACGACGTGTGGCGCGGCGAACACCGCCTACCAGAATGTCCCGCCCTTCGGCGCGACCCCTGACACCGCTCAAGTTTCGCGTGCGAACCCGCGACGCAGCGTTGACCCTTCACTACCTTGCCGCTAGTTTCGCCTCGTTCACCGGACGGCCGGAATTCCTGTTCCGGGTCCGCGTGACCGCGTGCCTTTCTGCGGCTTTTGCTTGGCCGAAATCCCCCAGCGGCAATGCATCGCACATTCGGAGAAATATGACATCGGCAGAGAACATCCCTGACCTGGTCATCGGATTGACTCCCTTCGGCGAACCCGACGCCCGGCTGGCGGCGGCCGTCACACGCGGCGGCGGACTCGGGGTCCTGGACCTCGGTTCCGGGGACCGCGCGGCCCGTGCGGCGTGGGACGACCTGCGCAGGTGGCTCCCCGGCCGCCACGGGGTCCGTGTCGGGCCGCAGTGCCGATTAGTCCTCGACGACCTCGTCCGCGACGAGGGACTTCCGCACACCGTGGTGCTCGGCGCCGGAGCTCCCTGGCGGGCCGGAGCCCTGCCCCGGGGCGTCCGCGTCCTGGCCGAGGTGACCGGTCCGGACGAGGCCCACGCGGCCCTCGACGCCGGCGTCCACGGCCTCATCGCCCGCGGCAGCGAGTGCGGCGGGCGGATCGGCGAGCTCGGGACGTTCGTCCTGCTCCAGCAACTCCTCGACGCGGTCGGCCCCGACGGCCCGCCGGTGTGGGCCTGCGGAGGCATGGCACCGGGCTCGGCCGCCGCCGCCGTGGTCGGCGGAGCCGCCGGCGTGGTGCTCGACACCCAGCTCGCGCTGCTGGCCGAATCCGCCGTCCCCGCCTCCGTCGCCGCCGTCCTGCGCGGGATGGACGGCTCCGAGACCACCGTCCTGGCCGGTCACCGGTTCCTGCAACGCCGCGCCCCCGGGGCGACGCCCCTGGAGGACTCCCCCGACGGCGAGCGGGTGGCCGCCCTGCTCGGCGGCCGGGACCCGGAGAAGCGGCTGCTGCCCGTGGGCCAGGACGGCTTCCTCGCCGCCCGGTTCGCCGACCGCTTCCGCGACGCCGCGGGCGCCGTCCGCGCCGTCACCGACGCGGTCAGGGCCGCCGTCGAGGGGGACGGCGCCGCGGACATCCTGCGCCCGGACTCGTCCATGAGCCGCGCTCTGGGCACCGCTCTGCCGATCGCCCAGGGCCCCATGACCCGCGTCAGCGACGGTGCGGACTTCGCCCGCGCGGTGGCCGACGGCGGGGCCCTGCCCTTCCTGGCCCTGGCCCTCGCCGGACGCGACCAGGCGCACGCCCTGCTCGCCGAGGCGGGCACGGCGCTGGCCGGCCGCTCGTGGGGCGTGGGCGTGCTCGGCTTCGCGCCCGAGGAGACCCGCACCGCCCAACTGGAGGCCGTGCGCGCCCACCGGCCCACCCATGTGATCATCGCCGGGGGCCGCCCCTCGCAGGCCCGGGCCCTGGAGGACGACGGCATCCGGGCGTTCCTGCACGTGCCCTCGCCCGGCCTGCTGCGCCAGTACCTGGAGCAGGGCGCCCGGCGGTTCGTCTTCGAGGGCGCCGAATGCGGCGGACACGTCGGCCCGCGCAACAGCTTCCCGCTCTGGGAGGCCCAACTGGCCGTCATCGACGCGTGGGCGGACCAGGCCCCGGACGGCGCGGCCGGTGTCGAGGTGTTCCTGGCCGGCGGCGTCCACGACGCGCGCTCGGCGGCCATGGTCGCCGCCCTCGCCGCCCCGCTCGCCGCCCGCGGCTGCGCGGTGGGCGTCCTGATGGGCACCGCCTACCTGTTCACCGAGGAGGCGGTCGCGTGCGGAGCCGTACAGCCCCTCTTCCAGCGGCAGGTGCTCGCCGCCGAGCGGACCGCGCTGCTGCGCACCGCCCCGGGACACGCCACCCGCTGCGTCCCCAGCCCGTTCAGCGACGGCTTCCGCGACCTGGAGGCCGGGCTGCGCGCCGAGGGCGTCCCGGGACGCGAGATCTGGGAGCGGCTGGAACGCCTCAACGTCGGCCGCCTGCGCATCGCCAGCAAGGGCGTCGAGCGCACCGCCGCCGGCGGTCTCGCGGCCGTGGACGAGTCCCGGCAGTACGCCGAGGGGATGTTCATGGCGGGCGAGGTGGCGGTGCTGCGCTCGGCGACCACCACGGTGGCCGAGCTGCACGCCTCCGTCACCGACGGGGCCGCCGACTTCCTCGGCCGCCGCGCCGCCGGCCTCCTCCCCCGCCTCGCGCCCGGAGCGGCCCGTACGGCGGGCGGCGCGGCGAAGGACCGTGCGCCCGAGCCGCTGGACGTGGCGATCGTGGGCATGGCCTGCATGTTCCCGCAGGCGCCCGACCTGGCCTCCTTCTGGGCGCACGTCCTCGACCAGTACGACGCCGTCACCGAAGTGCCGCCGGAGCGCTGGGACCCGGCCGTGCACTACTCCGCCGAGCCGGGGGCGGCCAGCGCCTCCAAGTGGGGCGGGTTCCTGTCCCGGATCCCCTTCGACCCACTGCGCTACGGCATCCCGCCAACCTCTCTGGGCAGCATCGAGCCCGTGCAGCTCCTCGCCCTGGAAGCCTCGCGGCGGGCCCTGGAGGACGCCGGGTACGGGGAGGAGGGCCGGGGCTTCGACCGTACGCGGGCCGGTGTCGTCTTCGGCGCCGAGGCGGGCAGCGACCTCTCCAACGCCGCCACCCTGCGGGCCGTGCTCCCCTCCTACTACGGACACGTCCCCGCCGCCCTGGACGAGCAGTTGCCGCGGCTCACCGAGGACACCTTCCCCGGGATGCTCGCCAACGTCGTCTCCGGACGGGTGGCCAATCGCCTCGACCTGCGGGGCGCGAACTACACCGTCGACGCCGCCTGCGCCTCGTCGCTGGCCGCCGTCGACGTCGCCTGCAAGGAACTGGTGATGGGGACCAGCGATCTGATGCTGTGCGGAGGGGCCGACCTCCACAACGGCATCAACGACTACGCCCTGTTCACCTCCGTGCACGCGCTCTCCCCCACCGGCCGCTCCCGCGCCTTCGACGACACCGCCGACGGCATCGCCCTCGGCGAGGGCGTCGCGTGCGTCGTCCTCAAGCGCCTCGCGGACGCCGAGCGCGACGGGGACCGGGTGTACGGCGTGATCAAGGGGGTCGGCAGTTCCAGCGACGGCCGTTCCCTCGGGCTGACCGCCCCGCGGCCGGAGGGCCAGCGCGCCGCTCTGGAGCGCGCCTACCGCAACGCCGGCGTCTCCCCCGCGCAGGTCTCGCTCGTGGAGGCCCACGGCACCGGGACCGTCGTCGGCGACCGTACCGAACTCGGTGTGCTCACCGAGGTGTTCACCGAGGCGGGCGCGTCCAGCGGGGCGTGCGTCCTCGGTTCGGTGAAGTCGCAGATCGGGCACACCAAGTGCGCCGCCGGACTGGCCGGCCTCATCAAGACCGCGCTCGCGCTGTACACGGGCGTACGCCCGCCCACACTGCACCTGAAGCGGCCCGTCTCGCCCTGGAAGGAGGGCGAGAGCCCGTTCGTCTTCCACCGGGAGGCGCTGCCGTGGCCCGCCGCCCCCGGGCAGCGGCACGCGGGGCTGAGCGCGTTCGGCTTCGGCGGCACCAACTTCCACGTCGTCCTCTCCGCGCACGGCGGCGACGGTCCGCCGCCGGTCCACGCCCGGGACAGCTGGCCCGCCGAGCTGTTCGCCTTCCGGGGCGCCGGGCCCGCGGCGGCCCGCCGCGCCGCCGCCGAACTGCTCGACCTCGCCGCCGCGGCCGGGTCGGGCGCCGCCCCCTGGCGGCTGCGTGATCTGGCCGCCACGGCCTCGCACCGCGCGGGGCGCGCCCAGGGCCCCGTACAGGCCGCCTTCGTCGCGCACGATGTGGCCGAGCTGTGCGTACGGCTCCGGCACACCCTGGACGCACTCGACGCACTCGACGCGCCCGACCCGTCCGGGGCGACCGGCACGGCCGAACCCGGCCTCCAGGCCCCCGGCGCGGGGCCGGCCGGCGGTCCGCCGCACGGGGTGCACCTCGCGGGGCCGGCGGCCGAACCCGGGCTGACCGCCTTCCTGTTCCCGGGGCAGGGCAGCCAGCGCCCGGGGATGTCGGCGCACCTGTTCACCGCGTTCCCCGAACTCGGCCGCCTGCTGGGGGCCGACGGCGACGGCCGGGCGCCCGAGGCGCTCTACCCGCCCGCCGCGTTCGACGACGCCGCGCGGGAGCGTGCCCGGCAGGCCCTGACCGACACCCGGGCCGCCCAGCCCGCCCTGGGGATCGTCGAACTCGCCGCGTACGGCCTGCTCACCCGCTCCGGCGTCCGCCCGGACCTGGCCGCCGGCCACAGCTACGGCGAACTGGTCGCCCTGTGCGCCGCGGGCGTCATCGACCCGGACGCGCTGCCCGGCCTCAGCGCCGCGCGGGCCCGGGCCGTCCTCGGCGCGGCCGGCGACGATCCCGGCGCGATGGCCGCCGTCGCCGCCACCCCCGAGGAGATCGAGCGGGCGCTCGACGGGCAGCCGCCACGGGGGCTCGTCGTCGCCAACCACAACGCTCCCCGGCAGAGCGTCGTCTCCGGCCCGACGGCCTCCGTCGAGGCGGCGCTGAAGCTGCTGCGCGACGCGGGCCACGGCGCGACGCGGCTGCCGGTCGCCTGCGCCTTCCACAGTCCGCTGCTCGCCGAGGCCGGTCCCGCGTTCCGCCGGACTCTGGAGCAGCAGCCGCTGCGCGCACCGGAGTTCCCCGTCTGGGCCAACCGCACCGCCCGCCCCTACAGCCCCGATCCCGACGCCGTACGCGACGAACTCGCGGCCCAGATCGGCTCCCCGGTGCGTTTCGTGGCGCAGATCGAGGCGATGTACGAGGCCGGCGCGCGCACCTTCGTCGAGGTGGGGCCCGGCCGTGTCCTGACCCGCCTCGTCGCCGACATCCTGGGCGAGCGCCCGCACCGCGTCGTCGCCTGCGAGCCGCGGGCCGACAGCGGCCTCCCGGGCTTCCTGGACGCGCTCGCCCGACTCGCCGCCGCCGGAGTGCCGGTGGTGACGGATTGGATGTTCCAAGGCCGCGACGCGATCGACGCCGAGCGGACGCCCGCACCCCGCCTTCCCGGCTGGACCGTGGACGGACACCTCGTCCGCACCGCCTCCGGCGAACCCCTCCCCGGCGCGCTCGCGCCGGCCCGACGAGTCGTGGAGACCCCTGTGACGCATGCCGGCCAGACCCCGGACGGTGCGGCGGACGCCCTCATCGCCGAGTTCCTGCGGACCAGCCGGGACATGGTCTCCGCTCAACGCGACGTGCTGCTCGCCTACTTCGGGGCCGCCCCGGCCGCCGGGCCCCTGGCCGGGCACCCTGCGCCGCCGTACCAGCCGGCGCTGCTGCCGCCGCTCCCGGCGGCGCCCCTTCCCGCCGCACCGGCCGCCCCACCGGCCACCGCCCCCGCCCCGGTGCCCGCCGCCGGCCCCGTCGACGCCCCGGTCCTCACCGAGGAGGGGGTCCTGCGCGCGGTCCTGGAGCTGATCAGCGAGCGCACCGGCTATCCCCTGGACATGGTGGAGCCCGACCTCGACCTGGAGGCCGACCTCAGCGTCGACTCCATCAAGCGGGCCGAGATAGCCGGTGAGCTGGCCCGCCGCCTGGGCGCTGCCGGCGGCTCCTCGCCGGCCTCCCTGGAGGACGCGGAGCTGGAGGAGCTGACCCGCGCCCGGACCGCCTCGGCGATCGCGCACTGGATGGTGGCCCGCGCCCTCGGCGGTTCGGCGGACGCCCCTGCGGCGGCCCCCGAGCCGGTGACCGCGCCGGACGGAGCCCCGGAAGGGCAGGCGGACCTGCTCGTCGCGGCGCCCCGCCGCTTCCGGATGCTGCCCGTGGCCCTGCCCGGACCGGAGCCGGAGCCCGGACCGGGCGGGCTCGCCGGCAAGCGGTACGCGCTGCTCGGCGACGGCGACGGCGCGTTGCGCGGGGTGGCGGCGGAGCTGTCCGCCCGGCTGGTCAGCCTCGGCGCGGAAGCGGCCCTCCTCGCCGCCGACCACCCGCTGAGCGAGGCGGACGGGTCCGTGGACGGCGTCGTCCTCCTCTCCGCCCTCGCGGAGGAGGGCGCGCCGTTCCTCCCGGCCGGCTTCCCGGTCGTACGGGACGCCCTGCGGCGCGGGCCGCGTCGGCTGGTCCTGGCCCGTACGGCGGCCGGGGTCCGGTCCGCCGGGGTGGACGGGCTGATGCGGACCGCCGCCCATGAGTACCCGGACGTGAGCGTGAGCTGTGTCGGCCTGGACCTGGGCGCGGACGCGTCGCCGGCCGGCGCGGCGGAGGTGCTGGCGGCCGAACTCCTGGCCGACGCCGCCCCGCCCGTCGTCCTGCGTACCTCCGCCGGGCGCTTCGCGCCCCGGCTCACCGCCGCGCCGCTCGGCGCGCTCGGCAGCACCGGGGCGGGCCCCGCGGGCGAGGGCGCGGCCGAGGCAGCCGCCCTGGGCCTGGACCGGGACAGCGTGGTGGTCGTCGTCGGCGGGGCTCGCGGGATCACCGCGCACTGCGTGGGCGTTCTCGCGACGGCCTCCCGGTGCCGGATCGAACTCCTCGGCCGCACCCCGGCGCCGGAGGGGCCGGAGGATCCGGAGACCGCCGGCGCGGGCGACCGGGCCGCCCTGCGCGCCGTGCTCGCGGGCACCGGCCGCTACGGCTCCCCCGCCGAGGTGGCCCGCGCCGCCGACCTGGTCCTGGCCCGGCGGGAGATCACGGCGACGCTGGAGGCGCTGCGCGCCGCGGGCAGCCGGGTCGGCTACCGCAGTGTGGACTGCCGGGAGGCGCCCGCCGTGCTCCAGGCGGTCAAGGAGATCCACGCCGAGCACGGCCGTATCGACGGAGTGGTGCACGCCGCCGGGATCATCGAGGACCGGCTGATGGAGGAGAAGACGCCCGCCTCGTTCGGACAGGTCTTCGGCACCAAGACCGAGAGCGCCGCGGCATTGCTCGACGCGGTGGAGCAGTTGCCCGAACTCCCCTCCTTCGCCCTGCTGTTCGGCAGCATCGCGGCCGTACTCGGCAATCGCGGCCAGGCCGACTACGCGGCGGCCAACGACGCCCTGGACCGCCTCGGCTCCGCCTGGGCGGCACGCACCGGGCGACGCGCGCTGACCGTCCACTGGGGCCCGTGGGCCCCGGCCGCGAGCCACACCGGCATGGTCGGCCCGGAGCTGGCCCGCCACTACGCGCAGCGCGGAGTCACCCTCATCGACCCCGAGGAGGGCGCCCTGGCTCTGCTGCGGGAACTCGCCTGGGGCGAGGAGACGGTCAACTCGGTCGTCCACACCGCCTCGGAGCGGTGAGATGTCCCTCTCCGCACACGGGGGCGCGGCCCACGCGCCCGTCGCCATCACCGGCATGGCGGTGATGCTGCCCGGCGCCCCCGACCTGGCGACCTACTGGCACAACCTCGGTTCCGGCGTCGACGTCATCGGCGAGGCGCCCCCGGGCCGGTGGGACCGCGCGTACTACCACCCGGGCAGCGCCTCGGAACCGGCCGCGGCCGACCGGGTGTACTGCCGGCGCGGCGGCTTCGTCGACGACGTCGCCGAGGTCGACGTCACCCGGTTCGGCATCATGCCGAACTCGGTGCCCGGCACCGAGCCGGACCAGCTGATCGCGCTGCACGTCGCCGCGAGCGCCCTCGCGGACGCGGGCGGCGCGGACCGGCTGCCCGACCGCGACCGGGTCGGGATCGTCCTGGGACGCGGCGGCTACCTCACGCCGGGGCTGGCGCGGCTCGACCAGCGCGTCCGCACCGCGCGGCAGCTGGTGCGCACGCTGGGCGACCTCATGCCCGACCTGGACGCGGAGCGGCTGGAGCGGATCCGGACGGCGTTCACCGACCGGCTGGGGCCCGACCGGCCCGAGGACGCCATCGGCCTGGTGCCCAACCTGGCCGCGTCCCGGGTCGCCAACCGGCTCGATCTGCGCGGCCCGGCCTACACGGTCGACGCCGCGTGCGCCTCGTCGCTGCTCGCCGTGGACCAGGCGGTGACCGCGCTCGCCGCCGGCCGCTGCGACGTGATGCTGGCCGGGGGCGTGCACCACTGCCACGACATCACGCTGTGGAGCGTCTTCTCGCAGTTGCGCGCGCTCTCCCCCAGCGAGCGCATCCGGCCCTTCCACCGCGACGCCGACGGCATCCTCATCGGCGAGGGCACCGGCGTGGTGGTCCTCAAGCGCCTCGCCGACGCCGAACGCGACGGCGACCGCGTCTACGCGGTGATCCGGGGCACCGGGGTCAGCAGCGACGGCCGCACCTCGGGTCTGGTCAACCCCGACCCCGCCGGGCAGACCCGGGCGGTCCGGGCGGCGTGGCGGGCCGCCGGCCTCGATCCCGCCGCACCGGGCTCGCTCGGGCTGCTGGAGGCGCACGGCACCGCCACCCCGGCCGGTGACGCCGCCGAACTGGCCACGCTCCGCGAGGTGTTCGGTCCGCGTCGGCCGAACGGCACGGACCCGGCGGACCGGCCGGTGATCGGCTCGGTGAAGTCCATGATCGGGCACGCGATGCCGGCGGCCGGCGTCGCGGGGCTGATCAAGGCGGCCCTCGCCGTCCACCACGCCACCCTGCTGCCCACGCTGCACTGCGAGGACCCGCATCCGGCGCTCGCCGCCACCCGTTTCCGCCCGATCGACCGGGCGGCCCCCTGGGTGAGCGGTCCGGGCGTACCGCGCCGGGCGGCCGTGAACGCGTTCGGCTTCGGCGGCATCAACGCGCACGTCGTACTGGAACAGGCCCCCGCCGCCGCGGGCCGTCCCTCTCCCGCCGTCACGCCCTCCGCCGCGGCGGCCCGCCGGGCCTCGGTCGCGGAGGGCGAACCGGTGCTGCTCCTGAGCGCGGCGACTCCCGAGGCGCTCGGCGTCCTGCTGGACGACCACGCCCAGGGCCCCGGCCCGGACGCCGGGCCCGGCCGGGTCACCGGTGCGGGCCCGGTTCGGCTGGGCATCGTCGGCCCGACGCCCAAGCGGCTCGCGCTGGCCCGCCGCGTCGTCGCCAAGGGCGAGGCGTGGCAGGGGCGCAACGACGTCTGGTTCAGCCCCCGCCCGCTCGTCGGCGGCGGGGCGCCGGGCCGGACCGCGTTCCTCTTCCCGGGGCTGGAAGGGGAGTTCGCGCCGCACGTGGACGACATCGCCGACCACTTCGGGCTGCCCCGGCCACCGTTGGCGGCACCGGGGTCGAGCAGCCGGGAGCAGGGTGTCGGCGACGGCCTCGGCCGGCACGGGCTCGGCGTCGTCGCGGTCGGCCGGCTGCTCGACACGGTCCTGCGCCGCATCGGCGTCGTGCCCGACGCGGTCGCCGGGCACAGCGTCGGCGAGTGGACGGCGATGGCCGTCGGCGGACTGTACGAGGAGTCGGCCGTCGACGCGTTCATGGCGGGTCTCGACCCCGAGACCGTCCGGGGCGCGGACCTGGCGTACGCCGCCGTGGGGGCCCACGCGGAACGGGTGACCCGCGTCCTGGCGGGCGGCGGCCACCCCTCCGTCGTCCTCTCCCACGACAACGCGCCGAACCAGTCGATGGTCTGCGGCCCGCCGGACGCCGTGGAGGCGTTCGGGGCGGTGCTGCGCGCCGAGGGAGTCCTCGTACGCGTCCTGCCGTTCCGGTCCGGTTTCCACACCCCGATGCTCGAACCGTGCCTCGGGCCCTTCCAGGAGGCCGCCGACCGCATGCCGCTGCGCGCCCCGCACGTCCCCGTCTGGTCGGGGACCACGGCCGCGCCCTTCCCTGCGGACGAGGCCGCCGTCCGCGCCCTGTTCGTCCGCCACCTCCTCGAACCGGTCCGCTTCCGGGCCCTGGTCGAGGCGATGTACGAGGCCGGGTTCCGCGCCTTCGTACAGGCCGGGCCGGGGCAGCTCGGCTCTCTCGTCGGCGACACCATGGCCGGACGGGACCACCTGGTCGTCGCCGCCAACTCCCCGCACCGCAGCGGCCTGGCGCAGCTGCGGCGGGTGGCCGTCGCGCTGTGGACGGCCGGGGCGGAGACCGACCCCCGCGTTCTGGACGCGCCCGCCCCGGCCGCCGCGCCCGCGTACTCGGCCCCTCCCGCCCCTGCTCCGACGGCAGCGCGCCGGGTCCGCCTCGACCTGGGCGGCGCGCTGGTGGACCTGCCGCCGGGTCTGGGACCGGTGGCCGCGCCGACCGGCGATCCGGCCGCCGCCCTCGCGCCGGCCGCGTCCGCGTCGCCGGTGGCGGCGGAGCTGTCGGCCCTGCTGCGCGAGACCGCGCAGACGGCCGCGACGCTGATCGCCGCAGCGGGAGCGCCCCGGCCGGGCGGTACGGTACGGCCGCCGAGGCCGCACCGCGCCGGGTTCGCGGCGCGGACGTCCGCGCCGGCCGGGCCCGCGCCGACCGTGGCGGCCTCTTCCGCCGCGCCTCTCCCGGCCGCCCCCGCCGCGCTCCTCACCGACGTCCGGCACGAGACCGTACGGGTCGGCGCGGACCGGATGCCGTACCTGCTCGACCACTGCTTCTTCCCGCAGCGCGCCGACTGGCCCGATGTGGCCGACCGGTGGCCGGTGGTGCCCGCCACCACCATCGTGGCGCATCTGATGGCGGCTGCCGAGCGCGCCGTACCCGGGAGCGTGGCCGTGGCGGTGCACGACGCGTGCTTCGACCGGTGGGTCACGGCCGCCGAGCCCGTGGACGTGCCCGTCACGGTCGCACCGCGGGGGCCGGACCAGGTCGCGGTGTCGTTCGGGCCGCACGCCCGGGGGGTGGTGGAGCTGGCGGCCCGGCACCCGCGGGCCCCCGCCGCGCCGGAACCTCCCGATCCCCGCTCCGAACGGGTGCCCGAGCACACCGCCGAGCAGGTCTACCGCGAGCGGTGGATGTTCCACGGCCCGGCCTACCAGGGCATGACCCGGCTGTCCGCGATCGGCGACCGGCACGTGCGCGCCACGCTGACCACCCCGCCCGCGCCGGGCGCCCTGCTGGACAACGTGGGGCAGGTGCTCGGCTACTGGATCATGGCGACGCACACCGAGCGGACCGTGGTCTTCCCGGTGCGGATGCGGCACATGCGCTTCTTCGGACCGCATCCGGCCGCCGGGACACCCGTGGAGTGCTCGATCCGGATCGTGTCCCTCACGGACACGGTGCTGGAGGCGGAGGCGGTGCTCACCGTCTCCGGCCGGGTGTGGGCCCAGCTCACGGGCTGGCAGGACCGCCGCTTCGACAACGACCCGCACACCCGGCCCGTCGAGCGGTTCCCGGAGCGCAACACCCTCTCCACCCACCGGCCCGGCGGCTGGTCGCTGGTGTTCGAGCGCTGGCCCGACCTCGCCTCGCGGGAGCTGATCATGCGCAACGCGCTGAGCGACCCGGAGCGCACGGCGTACGCCGAACGGCCGCCGCGTGGCCGCCGCCAGTGGCTGCTCGGCCGGATCGCGGCCAAGGACGCCGTACGCCGTCTGCTGTGGGCGGAAGGGGAGGGCCCGCTCTTCCCCGCCGAACTCCTCGTCGGCAACGACGCGGCGGGCCGGCCCCACGTCACCGGGCGCCACAGCCGGGAGTTCGTTCCGCCGGCGGTGTCGGTGGCCCATCGCGCCGAGGCCGGTGTCGCCATCGCCCTGCGCCGAGGGCCGGACGGCGGGGAGGACGGCTTCCGCGGGCCGGGCATCGACATCGAGGAGATCGCCGAGCCCGAGGAGGCCACCGTCACCACCGCGCTCTCAGCGGCCGAAGGGGAGCTGCTGGCGGCCCGGCAGGCGGGCGGAGAGCCGCGAGCCCTGTGGTTCACCCGCTTCTGGGCGGCGAAGGAGGCCGCCGCCAAGGCCGAGGGGACCGGATTCGGCGGCCGGCCGCGCGACTTCGCGGTGACCCGCGCGGAACCGGACCGGCTGACGGTCACCGTACGGCGGCCGGGAGCACCCGCCCGTACGTACCGGGTGAGCTGCGAACAGGTCGCCAATCCCCCCGGGCTGCCCCCACGCGCGTACATCGTGGCCTGGACCACCGGCCCGGACCCGGAACAGCCGGGACCGGGCGCCATCCATGACGAGAGGGACCAGACGTGACCACCCCCCACCCCACCGGCTCCGTGCGGGCCGACGAGGCGGCGGTCCTCGCCGATCTGACCGCCATGATCGAACAGGTGCTGGAGGACTACGGCCTCGACGACACCGAGATCACGATGGAGACCCGCTTCGGCCGCGACCTCGAACTGGAGAGCATCGACCTGGTGACGCTCGCGGGTCTGCTGGAGGAGCGCTACGGCCGACTGGTCAACTTCGCCGAGTTCGTGTCCTCCATGGAGCTGGACGAGATCATCGAACTCAGCGTGGGCCGGCTCGTCGAGCACGTCTGCCTGTGCCTCAAGGCAGCGGGGCGGGTCTGAGCCATGGCGATCATCGACACCGGCGACGTCCGGCTGCACGTCCAACGCCTGGCTCCCTCACCCGCCGCCGGCCCCGGAGCGGCGGCGGGCGCCACCGTCGTCCTGCTCCACGGCCTGCTCACCGACAGCCTGGCCAGCTACTACTTCACCGTCGCCCCGGCCTTCGCGGCGGCCGGTCTGGACGTGGTCATGTACGACCACCGGGGCCACGGCCGCAGCGGGCGGCCGGACCGCGGCTACACGCTCGGGGCGTTCACCGACGACCTGGACGCGCTCCTGGACCGGCTCGACGTCGGCGGCCCGGTGCACCTGGTGGGCAACTCCTACGGCGGGACGGTCGCTTTCGACTACGCGCTGCGCCGGCCGGAACGGGTGGCCGGCATGGTGGTGATCGAGTCGGAACCGGCCACTGGCGCCTGGGCGGCCAAGCTCGCCGGGCTGCTGGGGCGGGTCCGCCACGAGATGAGCGTGAACGAGGACGCCGCCCTCGACTGGATAGCCGCCCACCACGGCGGCCACACCGCCCGGTTGGCGAAGTCCGCCGCGCAGCTCGTCCGCGACACCACGATCGCCCGGGACATCCCGGCGAGCGCGGTGATGGGCGACGACGACGTCCGCGCGATCGACTGCCCGGTCCTCGCCCTCTACGGGGCCGACTCCGACCTGGCCGCGCAGGCGCCCCGCATGCGGTCGCTGCTGCCGCACTGCACGACCGAACTGCTGCCGGGCCACCAGCACTCGGTCCTGGTGGAGGCTCCCGGGCGGGTGCGCGATCTCGTCCTGGACTGGGTCGGCCGGCACTCCCGTCCGGCCGTGGCGGACCGGGTGGGCGTCCGGTGAGCCGCTTCCTGTTCGTGGTGCCGCCGCTGGTCGGACACATCAACCCGGCCGTCGGCGTGGCTGCCGTGCTCGCCTCCCGCGGCCACCGGGTGGCGTGGGCGGGCGAGCCCGCGCTCATCCGCCGTCTCGCCGGGCCGGACGCCGTCGTCCACCCGTGTCCGCCGCCCGGATCGGAGCTGGGCTGGGAGGAGGGGCCGGTCGCCGGACGGCCCCCGGACGTGCGCGGGCCGGAGGCGCTGCGCTTCCTGTGGGAGAGGTTCCTCGTGCCGCTGGCCGAGGCGATGGCCCCGGGCGTGCGGCAGGCGGTCGCCGCATTCCGGCCGGACGTGGTCGTCGCCGACCAGCAGGCGATGGCCGGGGCACTCGTCGCCGAGGATCTCGGGCTGCCGTGGGCCACGTCGGCGACGACCTCGGCCGAGTTCGCGGACGTCCTGGCCACCATGCCCCGGGTCGCCGCCTGGAACGAGGCGCTGCTGCGCGATCTGCGCGCCCGGAT
This sequence comes from Streptomyces sp. ADI96-02, assembly GCF_003846185.1. Classification (GTDB taxonomy): domain Bacteria; phylum Actinomycetota; class Actinomycetes; order Streptomycetales; family Streptomycetaceae; genus Streptomyces. The sequence continues at coordinate 5,371,353 of NZ_ML123034.1, read as the reverse complement.
CGGTGATCCGGCGGGAAGCGGCGACCCGCGCTTCTCCCCGCACCTGGTGCTCGCGTTCACCACACCGGAGCTGGCGGGTCCGGCCGCGCGGGGCGGCGACCGGGTGCGCTGGGTCGGGCCGTCGCTGACCGCCCGTCCCTTCCCCGCCGCGTTCCCCTGGGACCGGCTCGATCCCGGGCGCAGGCTGGTCCTGGTCACCCTGGGCACCGCCAACACGGACGTGGGGGCGCGCTTCCTCGGCCGGGCGGCCGAGGCGCTGCGGGCCCGTGCCGACCGGGTGCAGGCCGTCATCGTCGACCCGGAGGGCACGCTCGCCGGTTCCGCGCCCGGCGGCCCGGACCGGGAGCGGGACGTCATCGCCCTGCCCGCGATCCCCCAGCTGGAACTGCTCGAACGGGCCGACGCCGTCGTCTGCCACGCCGGGCACAACACCGTGTGCGAGGCGCTGTGGCACGGCGTCCCGCTGGTGGTCGCGCCCATCCGCGACGACCAGCCGGTGGTCGCGGCGCAGGTGGCCGACGCCGGTGCGGGCGTGCGGATCCGCTTCGGCCGGTCCGGCGCGGACGCGATCGGCGCGGCCGTCGACACCGTCCTCGACGAACCCCACCCGCGGGCGGCGGCCCGCACGATCGCGCGGGCCTTCCGCGACGCCGGCGGCGCCCCGGCCGCCGCCCGGCACCTGGAACGGCTGGCCGACGGCCGGATGGAGGACAAGTGAACGCCGTATCCCGCGAGGACCGTACGCTCCGGGTGGCCGCGCTGCGCGCCGCCTACCGGGAGGAACTGGCCGAGGGAACCGACGCCTTCTTCGCACCGCGCGCCCGTGCGTGCCCCTGGTGCGGCTCGAACCGGCTCACCGGGCGTCTGCACACCGCGGACCTGTTGCAGCACAAGCCGGGCGCCTTCGAGCTGGACCGCTGCGACGCCTGCGGGCACGTCTTCCAGAACCCGCGGCTGAACGAGCGCGGACTCGCCTTCTACTACCGGGACTTCTACGACGGCCTCGGCGAGGAGAAGCTCGGCGGCGTGTTCGACGGGCGTGCCGCGGCCTACCGTTCCCGGGCGGAGTCCGTACGGCCGCACCTGGGCGGCGCCGCCGAGTGGCTGGACGTCGGCACCGGCCACGGCCACTTCTGCGAGACGGCCCGCGCGGTGCTCCCGGCGGTGGCCTTCGACGGGATCGACCGCACCGACGGCGCCGATCTCGCCGAGCGGGCCGGCCGGGTGCGCCGGGGCCACCGGGGTTCGCTGCCCGAACTGGCCGCGCGGCAGCCCGGCTCGTACGACGTGGTGAGCATGTTCCATTGCCTGGAGCACTGCACCTCCCCGCAGCGCGAGTTGGAGGCCGCACACGCGGTGCTGCGTCCGGGCGGTCTGCTGGTGATCGACGTGCCGGATCCGGAGAGCCGTTTCGCCCGGCTGTTGGGCCGCTGGTGGCTGCCGTGGCTCCAGCCGCAGCACCTGCACCTGGTCCCGGCGGGCAACCTGCGCCGGCGGCTGGCCGAGTGCGGCTTCACCGTCCTGGCCGAGGAGCACGCCGAGGCGCACGATCCGGTCGACCTGCTGGCCGCGGTGTGGTCGGCCCTGAACGCGGTCGCGCCGCGGGAGGACCTGCCGTGGCTGGACGCGCCGCCGGGGGCCGGACGGCGGGCGCTGCGCACCGCTGTGATGATCGCCGGGGTGCCGCTGCTGCTGGCGGCGGCCGTGCTGGACCGGGTGGTCGTGAGGCCGTTCGCCGGACCGCTGCGGCTGGCGAACGCGTACCGCCTGGTAGCCCGGCGCGATGCGGACGGCGGGCCGCCGACGCCCGGCTGACAGGACCCGTCGCGGGGCCGTCGGACGGTCACCGCGAACGGCAGCGCCTCCCGGGCCCTGTACGGGCCGGGAGGCGCTGGCCACCGTCCTGAGGACGGAGGCGGAACCGGTCGCGGAACCGGTCGCCGACCGGGTCGCGCTCACACCGGCGGGGTGGTGGCCGGTGGGGCGGTCGGGCTCGGCATGGGGCGGCCGGCACTCACTGGTCGTGGAAGTCTCCGTAGGGCGTCCACCACTTCTGGTTCACACCGCCCCAGCAGTCGTAGAGCTGGAGATCCGAGTAGCCGCTCTGGCTGCTCCCGCCCGCGACCTCCAGGCAGCGGCCGGAGACGGGGTTGTAGACCTGGCCGTAGCGGCCGAGGACCCATTTCTGGTTCTGTCCGCCGTTGCAGGTCCACAGGTTCACGTCGGTGCCGTTCGCGGTGCCGGCGCCCTCGGCGTCCAGGCAGAGGCCGTTCGCCCTCAGCGTGTTGTCCGGTCCTACCGTCCATCGCTGCGCGGACGACGTGTTGCAGGTGTAGATCTGGGCGTCGGCGGGAGACGTCTGCTGGTTGTTGTTGACGTCCAGGCAGAGGTTCCCCTGCTTGTCGCGGTTCCTCAGCGTCGTGGTGACGGGCCCGTTCGGGGTGAGGGTGGCGCTCACCTTGCTCACGGACGAGGTCGTGGAGGTTCCGCGGTTGCTGCTGACGATCTGAAGGCCCCGGAAGGAGAAGTTGGACTTCGGCAGGTTGCCGGGGTTGAGGTAGCGCGCGTACTGGTCGAACAGGGCGCTGATGTTGTCGCTGACCAGCCCGTTCTGTCCTTCGCCCAGCATGCCCGTCGGGCTCTTCACCATGACGCGGCAGCCGTACCCGGCCTGGCACGACTTGCCGTCGGGGTTCAGCGTGTTCCACACCAGGTCTCCGGCGACCGGGCCCGTGAAGGCGTTCTGGGCGTCGTAGTGGACGACCGAGATCAGGGCCGTTTCACGGTTCTTGAGATCGTCGAAGATGAAGTCGGTGGTGAGGATCGCCCGCTTCTCCGGGCAGGTGAAAGACCCTGACTGGCGGACCGACGCGTTGTAGGAGACGTTCACGTTCCCGTCGCCCAGCGTCAGCTTCTTGCGGTCGGAGCCCCATCGCAACTGGGAGTTCTGGTACGTGTAGCTCACGTTGGTCTCACGCAGCGGGCCGCAGTCGCTGTTGGCCGCGCTGTTCGTCATGTTCACCGTCTTGGACCCGGTCTGCGCCGAGAACGAGAAGCCCGGAGTCCTGCCCCAGTCGGCGGTGTTCCACCCCAGGGTGCCCATGTCCCACGTCGGAGACTTCTCCGGCTGGTTCACGCTGCGCTGGAACTCCTTGTCCGCGGCGAAGGGGCCGCAGCCGGAGGTGTTGACGCGCGTGGGATCACTCTTGTTCGGGTCGTCGTCGACGATGCGGCCCCAGCAGTTGTGCGAGGGGCCGGGGTCGTACAGCAGGTCGTAGGATCCCGCGCTCGCGGAGGCCGGCGGGCTGACCGGCGACAGAACGGGCCACAGCAGGGACGCGGCGCCGACGAGGGCGAGGGCCGTCCTTCTGCGTGGGGTGAGCATGAACTTCATGGAGCACTCCGGCGGTTGGAGAAATCCCGGTGACGAGCACGCTGAGGAGGTGGCGGAGAACCGGACGGCAGAGCGCCGCCTTGCGAGGCTTATTGAGCTGCGCGTGACAAGCGATGTCAAGGCATGGCAAGCGCTGGAAGATCGTTGCCCCGGCGCGGTGCGGCTTCGGCAGGCGGGGCCGCGTAAGCGGACCGCGCCCCCGCCGCGTCACGGAGGAACCCCGGCTCGTCACGGATGACCGCGCAAAGTGACTGAACCCGCGCATACCGCAGGGACGGAATCCCCGATCGATCCGATGCGGCTGCCCGAAAGGGCACGTCGGCCTCGCCGTCGACGTCGGCCCGAAACGGAAAGGGCGGGGAAGGCGGCGGCAGGGCGCCCGCGCGGCCCCGCCGCGTGGGGCGGACATCGCTCATGCCCCGTGCTCGTTCGTCCCGCGCTCGGCGCGGACCCCCGCGGCGCGACGGTACGGGCCGCCCGACGGTCCCGTCCGCGCGTCGACGCGTCCTGTGTCAGCGGTTCGGCTGCCCTGCCGCCTCCGGTGTGTCCTCCGCCTTCCTCCCCTTCGTCGCCGCCTCCGCCAGCACGTCGGCCAGGCCCTCCGTGGTCAGCACCATGCTGACCGCGGCCGAGCTGTTGAGGCACAGGCTGTGGTCGGCCGGGATACGGGTGAGCAGGTCCACGACCGGGAGGGTCACGGAGCCCAGTTGTCCGAGGCCCTGGAGGTAGCGGGGCGAGGTGTAGGCGGGGACCACGGCCGTCCCGTCGGGGGCGGACATGCTCACCGGGTCGCCGCTCGCCGTGACCGGGACCGCGACCTCGGCGCGGGCCAGGGCGGCGGTGACATCCTCGGCCGGCCCGTAGCCGGTGGTGGCGAGCTGGATGGCGCGGTCCACGTCGTCGGCGGGTTCGGGCCAGCCCATGGCCTCCGGCGACGGGCGGTACTCCTCGTTGTCCTCCCACTCGACGATCTCGCCCGCCGCGTCGGAGCGCCACCGCCCGACCACCGCCCAGTCCGGTGGCGCGCCCTCCCCCGGCCAGGCGGGGTCGGTGAGGTGGAGCCAGTGGCCGGGCGCCAGCCGGGCGGCCTGGACGAATTCCTCCGGCGGTGGGGGGTCCAGGAGGGAGGCGGGGGTCTCGACGCGGGACTCAGTCATCGTGTCCTCGTTCACTGGGGGACGTGGGGTCGGGGCAGAGGGTGTGCCTGATGCGGTAGCCGGGGCTGCGGTGGGCCGGGCAGGGGGGCCCGGGGCCCCTACACCCGTCGTTCTCCTCCCAGTGCTCCGGCAGTTCGTCACGGCTCACGGGTCACGGTCACCTGGAAGAAGGAGGGCGCATGGCGCAGCCGCAACGGCACACCCAACACGGCGGTCTTGTGCTTGCCTTTCTCGTTCATGACGACGGACAGCGGGGATCTCTTCACGACCAGCGGCACGTACTCGCCCCTGTCCGCGTTGAGTGCGTTGATCTTTTCGATGTTGCGCCGCAGTTCTTCCGACTGGCTGTGGCCGAGCGTCTCGTTGTCCGTGAGGACCGTCGCCGTACTGTGCTCACCCAGCACATACTCAAGCGCAGCCGCCAGACCCTGAGGCGTGGAGTCCATCGCCCACGGACCGGGGTGCGGAACGATCAGGTCCGTGTATGCCACATGCCGGCCGAAGTCCGTGACAGAGCCGCGCACCAACGACAGCTGTTGCGAACGCCCTTCCGCACTCTCCACAGCCTGGCGCATGAGGTCCTGCATCACCGGATCGAAAGCACTGAGATTTCCCCGCAGGTGAAACAGGGCCTTGAGGAGTTCGATGTCCTCCACGCCCGCTCCGCCGTCCACGGCAGCCACCACCGTATTGCGCATCCCGTCCATCGCGTTCTCGAGCGGTGTGTAGTCCTCCGTCGCAAGCAACCGCTCACGCTGTACCGGCGGAAGCCCCGGATACCACGGCAACTGCTCGACGTCCGACCAGGCGAGCTCTCTTCCCTCACCCTGAGCATCGAACGCGATCAACGTAGGAGGGGGCGGAGCGGACGGCGAACCACTCGGCGGAGGGGCCAACAGGATCGCCTCATCAGACGCGTCACCCGCAACACGTCCAGCCGCCCCGGACACCACATCCGGACCGCCGTGGGAACGGACCGCCTGCGTATCGGAGGTTGATCCGGGCTCCTGCGAGGCCGGCTCGCGCTCGGCCTGGTCCCAGAGTTGGCGGAAGCCTGTCAGGGCGTAGGGGTTGTCACCGCTGCCGAGGTCGGAGGGCCGGCCGGGGCCGTAGAGCCGGCGCAGCAGCGGAAGCAGTTCCCGGTCGTGCTGCTCCACCCAGTCGGAGCCGTTGTTGCGCCGGCCGCGCGAGTCGGCGTCCCTGCCGGTGTTCGCACCGAGATAGGCGTTGGTGAGCTGCGCGAAATACTCGTGCGCCTTGCTCGACGAGTAGTTGGGGCCGGGCCCGTCCGGCCATTGCACGACCGAGTCGACAGCGGCCTGCACCCGCGCCCTCGCTCTCGCCTCGGCCTGCGCTTCCGCTCTTCCTCCCGCCTTCGTCCGCGCCTGCGCTTGCTCCTCCGCCTGCCCTTGTGCCTGCGCCTCGGTCTTCACCTTCGTCCGGTACACGTCGGTGATCCATCCACGGTCTTCCTCGTTCAGGACCGACTCGATCGCGTGCGCCCACTCATGACGGGCGATGGAGTATCCATCGGGCTGGACATCGGCGAGCGGTACCGCGGTGGTCTCACCCAGGAGGTTCTCCTCACCTACGGCGACCAGGCCGCCGGCGTAGAGCCCTCGTTCCGTGTCCAGCGACCGGCCGTCGGTCTCGGGGCGTTTCGCGAGCGCGGCGAACTCGGGCAGTGACGTCAACGGCCGGTCCCGGGGAACGACGATCATCCGTCGGCCCCGCGTCAGCAGCGCGACCGCGATCTGCGGGTCGGCGAGCATCTCCGCGACCAGGGCCTCCGCTTCCTCCCTGGCAGCCACGGGCTGTTCCACACCCTCGGGAACGACGACCAGCAACCGCGCCGCCGTTGCCGTGAAGTCGTCCGCGGACAGGCCGGTCCGCAACTGCTCCACGAACTCCGGGTCAGCGGCCAGGAGCTCTCGGTCCCCCGGAGCCAGCGACGTGAGTTCCCGCGCACGCGCCCCCGCGTCCATCGCGATCAGACGTGCCGCCGTCTTCGCGAGAGCCGGCGGGAGCGGAACGGGCGACGGAGCCGGGGCCGGGCCGGCCGGCACCGTACCGCCGGCCGGTCGTGGTGAGGGCCGGGACATGGGAGGCGGAGCGAACCGGGGGGGCTGGTGCCGCGTCGGGGCGACGGGCGAGCCGACCGGGCGCAGCCCGTGAAGGGCCCTTCCCTCGTTGTACAGGCCGAGGGAGAAGACCGCGATGTCGTCGGCGTCGCGCTTGAGGGTCTCCAGAGTCTCTCTCATCGAGGCCAACGCCCGAGCCTCCATGACGACGACGGGAGGCACGATGCGTGCTTCACCACTCCGGCCGTCGGGATGGGAATCCAGTGCGGGGAACTCGGTCTGCATTCCCAGAGCCTGGCGCTGGGTCACGATCCGTTGCGGCTCGTCCAGGAGCAGGTTGTCGAGGTACTCGTGGACCGTCGGGCTCGACGGTCCGACCGTCAAACCGATCCGCAGGTCGAGTACGCTCCGGCCCCTCAGGTCGATCTCGTCCTCGAAGGTGCTCACGAAAAGCTTCCTGAGTGCCTCTTCCTGGTCCTTGAGATACGCGCGAGGCGCCTCACCGAGACTTGCCCGAAGAGCGGCAAGGGGATGGCGGGAGGCCACCGCCGTGAAGTCCTTCGGCAGGATCCCCCTGTTGCGTGCTCCTCGCACAGCGGCCGCGACCTGGATGTACCCGAGCGCGAGTACGCCCTCCAACTCCTTGTCGTCCATCGCGTTCACGGGGTACTGCTCGGGGCGACGGTTGAGCCAGTCGGTGAAGTCCTGACGGGCCGAGGCGCCGAAACGCAGACCGTTGCCCGCGTCCGCGTGGGCGAGCTGCACCGGCTTGGACTCCCGCCGCATACGGCTGGTGACGTACTCGATGAACTGGACGAGTTGCGAAGTCGGCGCGGTCGCCGTGTGATGCACCAGCATGGCGGCCCCGCCGGCTTCGTTGGTCTTGATCGGCAGATCCTCCGAGAGCGGATCCACCTCGTATCCCGCCGACTCCGGGAAGGTCTCCTTGACCGTCGCTCCGTCCCGCGCCTTCCGGAGCCGGTCCACCACACCGGAGAGGCCCGCCAGCGAGTCGGACCGTTCGGCCCGGCCGTCCGCACGTCCCCGCACCAGGCCACGGGCGGCCTCCGAGGTGATTTCGAGGATCGGCACACCCCCGGCCTGGTCCAGCACGATCTTCAGGATGCCGGGCAGCTGAACGACGGCGCCGTTGTGATCGCCGAACTCACCGGGGTAGGCGTCGGCAGGCAGCACCAGCCGATACCCGTGCAGTTCCACCTCCCACCCGCTGGAGGGGGCATATCCCTCGACCTCCACCGATCCCGGAGCGGCGGAGACCCGCGGCGGCACCGCGGCAGGCGGCTCGTCGCGCCGCGAAGGACCAGCAGAAGCGCGCTCCGATCGGTCCCGGACGAAGACACCCGGAGCAGGAGGAGCAGCAAGCTGGTCCATCCTGTCGCGGACCGCCGCCTCCAGACGTGAAACAGCCTCCCACCGCGTGCTCTCCGGGCTCTTGCCGCTCTTCCAGTCCGTCACACTGACCAGCACACTCCGCAATTCATCACGCCCCGCGTCACGCGGAAGACGCGACACCGCCTGATCGACGGCACGCAGCGCGGAAGAGCGACGCAACCCTCCGCGCGCCGAGATCTCCAGCCAGTTGTCAATCGCATCCCTCCCCGCCTGCCGAACCGGCGGCGCCAAAAGAACGTCCACCGGCCGTGCGGGCTCCGAGGGCCGCGCATCCTTCCCAGCGGGCCCCGTCACCGCGGGCGAGGAGGACTCCGGAGGCAAGCCCGACGTCCCGGGCGGGACGGCCTCCGCCGTGGCAGCCGGCTCCGGCGGCGGCGCTGACGCCCCGACGGCTTCGGGCTGTTCGTTCCGGTCGTCCCGCCCGGCGGTCCGGGGCAGCGGAGCCGGGATCGTGCGCGGTGCGTCCTGTACGGAGGCGGGCTGCGCGGGACGGGCCTGCTGCCAGGGGTCGGGGCCGGGGGAGTCGCCGTCGGCCGTGGGGTGCAGGCTGAGCACGGGTTCGCCGGAGTCGTCCGTGCCGGAGAGGTCCGCCGGGAAGCCGGTCCACCACACGCCACGGCCCAGTCGCTGGGCGATCCGGCGGGCGGTGGCCTCAGGGTCGGCGGCCGGGCCCGGGAAGGCGAGGACGACGGGGGTCGAGAGCTCGCGCTTCATCAGCATCGGGTCGTGGGCGAGGAGTTCGGAGAACTCGCCCAGCGTCACCCGGTACGTCTCCCCCTTCCACCGCAGCTCCAGCAGGTCCGGGTCGTCCGCGTCCGGAGCGACCTGCACCAGGAAGGAAAGCGGCGCGCTCTCCCCGCGGGCGTCGCGCACCCACGGGGTGTCGTGCAGCCCGTCCGGGGTACGGAACCGGCTCAGCTCCGCGTCCTGCGGCATGGCGCCGGTGTAGTTCCGCCCGGTGCCGTCGGCGGTGCCCTGCGTCAGGTACGTCATGGTGTAGAGGTTCGCGCCCTCGTCCAGCAGGCTGAAAGCCGCCGCGACATCGAGGTCGGATGCCGCACGGCCCACCGCGAAGGCCCGGGTGAGCACGTCCAGCGCCTTGTCGAGCCGTTCGTCACCGGGGGCCGGTTCCTGGACGGGCGGCAGGTGCAGCAGGCGTCCGACGTACACGGCGGCGTCCGCATCGTGCCGCGGGAGCGTCTCCGCCGCCTTGACCCGGGCCCAGAACATCCGCGACATCTCCGCCTCGCCGACCTCGTCGGTGTCGAGGTGCAGTAAGGCGGCGGCCTCGTCCTCGACGCCGCCCTCCTGGAGCCACGCGGCGGTGCTCCGGACGGCGGGCAGCCGCACGAAGCCCTGGAGTCCGCTGTCGGGGTCCCGCGCCCAGTGCTGTGCGGCGGCGGCGAGCACCGCCCGGGTGCTCGCTCGCGTCGCACCGGTGGCGACCGGCGCATGGGCGTCGACGACCCGCCGGAGCAGGTCCAGCGTGAAGGGTCCGGCCTGGTCCAGCTCGGGATCGCTCCGCCACATGTGGTCCAGCGCCGCCACGCCGCGCAGCAGGTCGCCGAAGTCCGGCTCGTCGTCGACGTACGGGCCGAAGGTCGTCCGCAGCGCCCGCACCAGGCGGAGCGTGGCGTCGCGCATTTCCCGCGACACCTCGTCGTCGCCGAGGCTCAGCCCCGCGGCCTGTGCCAGCGCGTCCAGCTCCTCCTCGTCCGGCTCGGGCCGGGCCAGGTCCCAGGCCCGTGCACGTCCCTGCGCGTCGGTCCACAGCACACGCCGGTAGCGGCCGTTGCTCTCCTCGGTGGTCTGGGGGCTGTGGGCGAGCCGCACCCAGCGCCGGGTCTCGTTCGCCACGTGCTGCGCCATGGACACCGTCCGCAACGGGTCGGGGACGAACGGTCCGGGGAACGCGCCGGTACGACGGCCCGGCGCGGGCACCGAACTGTCGACGGGCGAGCCGCTCCAGCAGGAGACCAGGTCGACCCAGTGGTCCTCGGGCAGGGTCGTCAGGCTCTTGCGGCGGCGCAGCCAGGGGCCCGCCTCCCGCTCGTCGACCCTGCGTTTGGCGCCATTCCGCAGGGCCAGCACCAGGCGGCCCGGGGAGCCGTGCATGTCCAGCCGGTAGGCGCGGTCCTCCGGTCCCGGACGCGGCAGGTCGTACTCCACGGAGTCCCGATCGGTGGCCGGGTTGTAGTGGACGTAGGTCGTCATCCGGTCCAGGTGGCGGTCGTGCTCCTCGAAGAACTCCGCGAACTCGGCGGGATGGTAGGACGCGCGCCCGATCTGACGGCCGGTCCGGGCGCTGATGATGGCGCGGCTGACCACGTCGCGGTGCCAGTCCGGCACGTCGTCGTCCAGGTCCGGCCCCAGGCCGGGAACGGTGGGGACCCAGTCCCCGAAGGGGTGTCGGTCGTCCGGGCTGCGGAGGACGTTGACGGTGGCGGCCCGGCCGGAGACGGTCTCCAGGTCGACGTCGCCGCTGCGGGCCCAGACCGTCAGGCCGGTGCGGTCGGCGAGCACGCGCAGGGCTTCGAGGTCGCCGTCCCCGGCGAACGGTACGGCCAGCACGATGGGGGTGCCCGGGGGCAGTGCCTCGCGGGTCACGTCGGCCGCGACCAGTTCCACGAACTCGTCCATGGCCGACTCGCGCGTCGTGCCGTCCGGCAGCAGCACCTCCACCCGGTCCTGCCCGCCCTCGGCGGCCACCACGTAAGGGGTGGGGCCGTTCGCCCAGGGGACGGGGGCGAACAGCCCCGTCATCCGGTTGTCGGGCTTCAGCAGGACGTGGCTGCGGGTGGGGTCGAGTTCGACCACGTCCTCGTGGGTCCAGTTCAGGCCCGCTGCCCGTTGTCCGGAGATGGTGAAGTGGTGCGCGCGGTCCGGCGCGGTGACGCCCAGTTCGGAGAGGTGGAACGCGGCCAGTGCGTTCACGCCGGTCGCCCGGCCCGCTGCCGTCGCCCGGGCGACCAGGGCGAACAGCTCGGCCCTGGCGTCGTGCTCCACGTCGGCGTCCGGTTCCAGGTGCAGCACGCGGCGCGCGATGGCGTCCACGTCGAAGGGGCGGTCGCGCAGGGACCGGTCGCGGCGGCGCAGGGTGTCCAGCTTCTGCACCGCCCGGGCGTCGGCCGCCTGGGTGAGACCGACGGTCGCCTGCCGCCCCAGCTGGGCCCGGCTGACGTGCTGGAGCCCGCCGGAGGCCACCCAGTCGGTCGGAACCTGGGGCAGGGCCTTGACGACGAGCGGGTAGTCACTCGTGGTCAGCCGTGGCTCGTCCGCGGGCACGTCGCGCTGGAGCTGTTCCAGTTCCAGCGTCAGCAGCCTGATGAAGCGGGTGCGCGCGGAGTTGGCCCGCCGGATCGCGGGCGCTCCGGAGGCGCCTCCGCCGGGGAGTGCGTCCGCCCCGTAGCCGGTGATCACCACGCGCGGCAAGGTGGCGCCCGCGCGCCAGTTGCGGAGCCCGGTGGCGGCGGCCTGGGCCGCGAGCCGGGCGAGGGTCTGTTCGCCCTGCACGGACGGGCTCGTCTCGTCCCGTCCGTAGGCGACCAGGGTCCGAACGGGCAGCGGCGGCAGCGGCCGGACCGGCTGCCCGGGTACCGGAGCGATGGGTATCGGGGCCGGGGAGGTCAGCTCCACGCCCACCATCGGGTCCCCGGCGGACGAACGCGCCCCGCCTCGCGTACGGCTCGCCGCGGCGGCGGTCGCGGGGGCGGCCTCGTCGGTGGAGGGGGACTGCCGTGCCGGAGCGTGGTCCGGTACGGGGCCGGGCTCCGGCGACCGTACGGGCTCGGGCGACCGGGGCGTCGTCTGTGCGGTGGTCGCCTCCCCGGCCCCGGGCAGCTGCGGCGAGGGCGCCGTCCGCACCGGCGGGGCGGTGTTCGGGGCGGCCTGTGTCGGCGGTGCGACCGGGCGCGCGACGTCCTCGTCCATGGACGGGGCGGCGGGGCGGGCCTCCCGCAGGTCAGCCACCGTCGGGCTCGCCAGCCGGGCCAGGGAGTCGCCGAGGGTCGGCACATCGAGATCTCCCACGTTCTTGGCGGAGAGCGTCATCGGGAATGCGCTCCACCACACGCTGCGGCCGAGCCGCTGGGCGACGGCGTCCGCGACGGCGGTGGTGGATCCGTCGAGGCCCTCCAGGGCCAGCAGGACCGGGGTGGTGAGCGCCTTGCGCCGCAGCACCGGGTCGGCCGCCAGGAGTTCGGCGAACTCGGCGGGCGTGACCCGGTGCCGCGTACCGCCGAGGTCCACGTCCACGTGGGCGCTGTCCTCCGGGTTGACCGAGGCGCGGACGAGGTACGGGGTCGGCCGACCGTTGCCGTCGGCGTCCTGGCCCGCCCACGGCGCGTTCTGCTCCGTGTCCGTCGTCCCGGTCTTCAGACGGAACCGGCTCAGATCGGGCAGGAAGGACGAGCGGTCGTGCCAGTCACGCCCGCCGTCGGTGCCGCCGCTGATGCCGACCATCACCCCGGTGGAGTCGAAGGCTCCCGCGGCCTCCACGGCATAGGCCCCCGTGACGTCCGGGTCGGTCATGTCCCGGCTCGCCGCGAAGCCCCGGGTGAGCACGGAGCGGGCGCGGTCGCGCAGAGCGTCGTCGAGGTCGACGGCCGGGTCCAGCCGCAGCGCACGAGTGGTGAGCGTGTCCCCGTCCGGTCCGGCCAGCGTCTCCTCGGCCCGGACCCGTGCCCAGAACATCCGGGGCCGATGGGCGGCGGCGTGGACGGGGTCGGAGAGGCCGAGGGCGGCGACCGCCGCATCGTCCACGGCGGCCGTGTCGCCGAGCCATCCGGCCGCCGACAGCGGTGTCGGCAGGTCCACGAACGCGCTCACCGGGATCCGTGAGTCCGTCCAGGCCCGTGCGGCGTCGGCGAGGACACGACCGGTCGTCTGCCGGTCCACCCCGGCGGCGGCGAGCGGGTGGGCGGCGATCACTCGACGCAGCAGCTCCGGCGAGAAGGGGCCGGCGGGCTGGAGGGCGGGGTCGGCGAACCACATGCTGCCCACCGCGGCGGCCCCGCGCAGCAGGGCCGGGAAGTCGTCGGCGTCCTGCACGTCCTGCCCCAGGACGAGCTTCAGGGCCCGCACCAGGCGCAGCAGTTCGGACCGGGCGACCGTCGAGGGCCCGCCCTCGAACCCGGCCACGCCCGCCATCCGGTCCAGCTCCGCCTCGTCGGGCTCCGGGCGGGCGGTCTCCCACCACCAGCGGCGGCCCCGCGCGTCGGAGAAGAGCAGGCGCAGCGCTTCGTCCTGGTAGCGGGCCGCCCCCTGGACGGAGTACGACATCCGCACCCTGCGGCCGGTGACGTTCGCCAGGTGCTGGCCGAGGGAGAGCGCGTCGTCGCTGAGCGGGTCCGCGGCGAACGGCACCGGGAAGGAGTGCCCGGCCTGCGACAGGTCCTGGAGGGCGTCGTCGGTCGGGGCGGCGGAGTAGCAGACCACCAGGTCGATCCAGTGGTCCTTGGGCAGGGACGACAGGCTCTTGCGCCTGCGCAGCCACTCCCCCGCCTCGTGCCGGCCGGCCGTGCGGGAGCCGCCGCCGGCGAGGGGCAGGTCCAGCCTGCCCGGCAGCCCGTGCCCGGCGAGGAAGTACGCCTTCCCCTTCGGGCCCGGAGCGGTCAGCGGCAGCTTGGCGCTGTAGGTGCCGGTGGCGGCGTTGTAGTGGACGTACACCTTCATCTGGTCGAAGTCGGCGAACGTCTCGCGCTCGCCGACCAGTTCGGCGGGGACGTGCAGGGACCGCCCGATCTGCCGCCCGGTGCTGCTGCTGATGATGGGCTGGGTCAGCACGTCCCGGTGCCAGTCGGGTCCACCGGGCGCCGGGGCCAGCCCCGGGTACTGCGGGAGCCAGCCGCCGTCCGGCAGTCCGTCGCGGTGCAGGACGGCGATGGCGCTCGGCGCGGCCGGGTCGGGGTGGCGCTGGGCCAGCCCGCTGTGCACCCACACGGTGCGGCCGGTGCGTTCGGCGAGGATGCGCGGCAGGTCGAGGTAGCGGTCGCCCGCCATCGGCACGGCCAGCACGATCGGGGTGTCCGCGGGCAGCGGGTTGCGGGCCAGGTCGGCCGCGACCAGTTCGGCGAACTCCTCCTCGTCCAGTTGCCACGTGCTGCCGTCCGGCAGCAGGGCGTCCACCCGGTCGTGGCTGCCGTCTGCCAGCACCGGGTACACCGCCGTTTCGAACATCCATGGCGCCGAATCGACCTGTCCCTGGCCGTTCGGCTGCCCGGCGTCGATCCGGTCCACGAAGAACATGTTGGCGTCGGCGGTGTCGGGGCCGGTCCAGTTCAGGCCCGGCACCCGGTGCCCCTGGTCGGAGACGTACCGCGCGCGGTCGGCGGCGAGGACGCCCTCCTCCTCCAGGTGGAAGGCGGTGAGCGCGGCCAGGCTGGTGGCGCGGCCCGCGGCGAGGGCCCGCTCGGTCATCGTGTAGAGGTCCCGGCGCATCTCGGGGTCGACGAACACCGTCGGGGCCAGATGGAGCACCCGGCGCAGCACCGCGTCCACGTCCAGCGGTCCGGAGCGCAGCGTGCCGGAGCCGGGCCTGCGGTCCATGCGGCGCAGGGCGTCCAGGGTCTCCACCGCGGCCGCGTGTCCGGGCGAGGCGATGCTGATCGTGGCCTGGCGGCCGAGGTCCGGGCTGCTGATCCACCGGTCCGGGGCCACGGTGACGCCCTGGGTCGGGACCCGGACGCGGCCCTGGGCGGTGACGGCGATGTCCTTCGCCCTGATGGGGGTCCGCCCGGCGGGCAGGCCGGCCTGGAGATCGGCGAGCGCCTGGGTCAGCTTCGCGACGAACAGCTCGCGCACCGCCAGCGCTCGCCGGACCCCCCGTTCCCGGGCGGCGTGGTCGCGTTCGCGGGCGGTGCCGGCCCCGCGCGCATCGGCGCCGTATCCGGCGATGTCCACGCGCGGCGGCGGCACCTTGTTGAGGCGGTTGCGCAGTGCGGCCGAGGCCACCCGGCGGGCCAGTTTTTCCAGTTCCTGTTCGGCGCCGTCGTCGGGGGTGGTGCGCTGGGGGGCGAACGGGACGAGGCTGAGCGGCGGCAGGGTGGTCAACGGCCGGGTGGCGGCGGGCGTCGCGAACACCGGCCGCCCCGCGCCGGTGTCCAGCGCGACGGGGGCGGGCGGGGCCGCGTCGGCATCCGTCATCTCCAGGTCGCCCTGGTCCGCGTCGGGCGGGCCCGTGTCGAGGAGGGAGAAGTCGAACGCGTCCACCTCCCCGAGGGCGTCGAAGTCGAAGCTGTCCAGGGCCGAGGGACCGGCGTCCGGCATGTCCAGGTCGGGCAGGTCCGCGTCGGGCTGCGACTGGACGGCGGGGGGCGGTACCGGGGCGGTTCGCGCGGGCGGCGGGGCGGGGGTGGCCGACGTCCGGCGCGGTGGCAGTCCGAGCCCGGCGCGCAGGGTGTCGGCCAGCTCCACGGCGGACCGGGCCGCGTCCTCGGTCCCGGGGGCCGCCCCGAGGAGGTGCGCGGCGACGCGGCGCACCGCGTCGCGGTGGCCGTCGGTGGCGTGCCGGACGTCGGCGAGCACCGGATGCGGTTCGCGCGGCAGCACCAGGGCGACGGCCGTGGACCAGGCGTCGGTGATCTGGTCGGCGTCCAGCCCTTCGGGCGCGGCGGCGGTGAGCTCGGCGCGGGTCTGCGTCCACAGCCGCCGCGCGACGGCGGCGGCCACCGTGTCCAGCGTCCGCGCCGGCGGCCCGGGGCGGGTCAGCCGCACCCGGGTGAGGTCGAGCGGGGTGAGGGCGGCGGCGGGCAGCCGGTCGTCGCCGCGCAGCATCGCCTCGGCGCGCTGCCCCTGGGTCGGGGTGCCGCCGGCCTCGATCAGCTCCGCGATGCTCACGGTCTCCTCGGGGCCGGGGCCGGGCGCGTCGTGGGTGGGAGGCAGGTCGTCCTCGGTGATCTGGCCGGTGAGCCACCGGTTCAGCCCGGCGTCACGGGGCACCGCCGGGGCCGGGGTGTCGGCTCCGGGGTCCTCGCCCCGCCGGGTCTCGATCTCCGAGTCGGAGTCGGAGTCGGTGCGATCGTGCGGCTGGGACTCAGCGCCGGACAGGGTGCTGAGTTCGTACGCCTCCTCCTCGCCCTGCAACCCGGGGTGATCGCTACCGGTCGGGGACGCGGGCGGCGGGAGCGGCGCTTCGTTGACGGCGGTCGTCTCCGGCGGGGCGGGCGTGGTCGGCGGAGGGGTGGGCGTGGCCGGGGCCGGAGGCTTCTCCTCGGGCGTTTCGGCTCGCTTCGGTTCCGGCGTCTGGGCCGCCTCGGGTTCAGGGGTTTCGGCCGCCGTCGGTTCCGGAGTCTTCGGTGCGGACTCCTTCGGCTCCTCCGGTGTCTCGACCGCTTCCTTCGTCTCCGGCGCGGGAGCCGGGGACGGGGCCGGGGTGCGCGGAAGCAGGGGTACGAAGTCGCCGCCGCGACGGCGGAGGCGGAGCACAGGGGCGTCGGGGGACGGACCGGGGTAGGTGTGGACGACGCCGTTCTCCTCGACCAGCGTCACCGTCGTCCCGGTGGCGGCGGCGGCCCACTCGGCCACCGCGCGGTCGGCCTCCGGCCCCCACGGCGCATCCGCCAGGTGACGGCGCAGATGACCGTCAAGGGCGCTCCGGCTCGGGGCGGGCGCGCCCGGCCGGACCTTGAGCGGCGGGGGCGAGAAGAGCGCCTCGTGCTCGGCGCGGTCGCCGGGGAGCCCGTTGAGGCGCATCAGTTGGGCGGGCGACACCCTGGCCCGTCCTCGGAGCCGCGCCGCCTCTGGCCGGTCGCGCCCCGGCTGATCGGCCGCGTGGTGCAGGGCGGTGGAGAGCGCGGCGAAGAAGCCGTTGCCCCGGCCTGCCGGGCTGCCCTGGGTGAAGGTGGCCCCGTCGGGTCCGGTGAGGAACCCGTCGCGGTCCAGACGGTAGCGGGGGCCGGTGGCGTCGGCGGGCGGCAGCCAGGGCGGGGTGGCGTGGCTGCGATGGGCGGGCGGCTTCCCGTCGGTGCCCGTGGTGCTGGTCGTGCCCGGGGCCGTGCTCTCACCGGAGGGTGCGGGCGTCGAACCCGTCGCCGTGGTCGTCGCCGGCGTCGGGAGCGCGGTCGTGACCGGGGGCGTCGCGCCGGGCGCCAGGGCGGCGGAGAAGAAGCCGTCCGCCGCGAACAGCAGCGGGCCGGTGGCCGGATCGGCGGTCGCCGGGTCGGCCCCGCGCGGCAGGAACATCTGCTGCCGCCCCTCCCCCGTCACCACCGTCACCGGGGTGCCGAGGACCCGGGCCGCGAGCGCGGGCAACAGGTCCGCTCCGCCGTGGTCACCGGCCCGGCGCTCGGGCGGGGCCGGGCTTTCGGTGTCGGGCGTCGTCGCCGCGGGCTCGGCGGCGAACGGGCGGGACAGGGCTGCCGTGGCCAAGGCCACCCGCTGTTCCGGGCTCGGCCAAAGGGTCTGCGGGAGGCGGCCCAGCGCGTCGAACTCGGCCTGCTGGGCCGGGGTCAGCTCCAGCCCTGCCGCGTCCAGTTCGTCCTGGGTGAAGGTGTCCGCCGCATCCAGGGCCAGACCGTCGAGCAGGTCCTCGTTGCCGTCGTCGGCCAGCGCCCAGGCCAGCCGGTGGCGTGCGGCGTCGACGGCCTCGGCGGTGACCTCCGGGTTGCCGGGGTCGGCCGTGAACCGGTCCGCGAGGCCGGCGTCGAGCAGGTACGGCAGCCTGCCCCGGTCCTGGGCCGTCGCGAGGAGCGCGTGGAAGAACGAGGCCCCGTCGTGCGGGACTTCGTGCACCTCGTGCACCGTGCGGCCGTCCGGCGAGGTCAGGGTGCGCGGGGCGGTCCCGGTGGTCCCGGTGACCTGGTGGGGCTTCGGCGCCTCGGAGCGCCAGTCCGGTGCGGCGTACTCCTGCGGCGCGTCCTTCACCGGGACCGTGCCCGAACCCTGGTGGTGGGCGGTGAGGCGGGTGGCGGCCAGGTGGAGGCGGTGGTGGTCGGCGGCGGCGCCGTCGACCCGCTGCTGCCAGAGGCGTACGTCGTCGCGGGCGGCTTCCCAGGCGGCGACGGCCGGGGACCCGGCGATCGGCCGGGGCAGGACGGTCGGGCGGCCGTCGCCGCCGAGCGCGGCCCGCTCGTCGGCGCTCAGGTCGAGCCAGGTCTCCCGGGCCTTCGCGCGGGCGTCGTAGTAGTTCTTCTCGGCGGTGGCGAGGTCGGCCGCCGCCCTGGCCTGGTCGTCCCAGGCAGCACGAGCCTCGTCGGGGAACGTGGTGTCGTCCAGGAGGCCGAGGTCGCGGGCGATGTCCTCGCGCAGCCAGACCAGGGCGGTGGTCTCGGCCTCGGCGGCGCGCGGACCTCGCCGGGGCTTGCCCAGGGCCTGCATCGGGCGGCTGTCGGTGACCCGGTGGTCCACCTCGGCCACCGACAGCCAGCTCACCGGAATCGCGAAGAGCATGCTGCGGTCGGCGACGACCTTCACGTGCGCGCCGAGGGTGGTGTCCACCGCCGCCCTGAGGGCGGTGGAGTCGTTGGCGCCGCCGATGGGGACGGTGGCCCCGGGGTTGGTCACACCCGCGTTGCTGTTGCCCGCCAGCGGGGAGGTGCTGACCGCGCCCTCGACGTTGTCGGCGATGCCCGGGGCCAGCGCGTCGCCGGTCCTGTGCCGCCGCATGGCCTCCATGCGCGGCTTGTTCTCGACCGCGAGCAGCCGCGTGCCGCTCCTGTGCATCTTGGCGTAGACGCGGGAGTCGGCGGTGTGGGACTGGCCCAGCAGCCGGGCGGAGGACTGGGTGGGCAGGGGTGAGCCGTCGGGGCTCAGCGCCTCGCGGAAGCCCCCGGTGAGGCCGACCTGCGAGGTGGCCTCCTGCTGGGCCTGCGCGGCGGCGGTGCCGAGGCCGGTGAGCGGGGTGTGCCGGGCCATCCGTACGCGTTCGGCGAGCATGTCGCCCGTGTGCCGCGTCCCGAGGTCGGTGTCGCCCGGGAAGCCGTCGGCGCGGGCGGTGGCGAGGGTCAGTGCGTCCTGGACGTTGGGCGCGCCGAGGATGTCCACGGCGAGGATGCCGGAGCCGAGGAGGTCGTCGACGGGCAGGATGTCCGGGTCGCTCCCGCCCGTCTCCCGATCCGTGGTCCGCCAGGCGGCGACGGCTTCCGGCCGTGCCTGATCCGCCGTCAGTACGGTGACCGCGCGATCGGGTCCGGGCACGTCCTGTTCGGTGAGCGCGCCGTCGGAGCCGTCGCCCTCCGGGGTGAGCAGGTTGGTCGGGAGCACTTCGGAGAGGCTGCCGACGTCGGCGGTGACGGCGGCGGTCAGCGGCTCCCCGGCGGCGTTGGTCAGGGTGGCCGTCAGGGTGTAGGTGGTGACGATCTCGGCATGCGTCTGGGTGGTGACGACGTTGGGCATCGCGGTGGTTCCCGCGGTCTCGGTCCGGTTGGTGGCCCGCTGCTTGGCGGCCGTGCCCTGGAGGGCCGGATTGGCGACCAGCGCCCCGTCGCCCGTGACGCGTTCGCCGACGCTGAGCGTCACGTCGCCGCCGCGGTCCTGTGCCTGGGCGCCGGCGTCGTCGCGGTGGTTGGTGCGGTAGTCCTCCAGTTCGTAGCCGGTGCGCAGCCGCCGCACGGTGGTGGTGACCGGGGTCAGCGTGAACGTCAGCCGGCCGGGGCTGCCGCCGACCGGCAGGTGGTGCGGGCTGGACCAGGCGCGGTAGCGGACCGGCAGGGTCAGTCCGTCGGTCGTCAGCTCGTGGAGGTGGGAGCGGAGGAAGTCGGGGGAAAGGTGCTGGAGGGCCTGTTCCCGGTCGTGCGAGGGCACGCCGATCTTCTCCAGTTGCCCCATCAGCCGGGGTGCCACGGGGCTCGCGTCGAGCTGGCCGCTGGGGTGGGAGGGGAAGCGGCGGCCCCGCAGGAAGGGCGGCAGCCGGTAGCCGCGACCGAGGTTGCCGGGGGTGGTGTCGCCGAGCCCGTCGGGGGCGAGCCCGGCCTCGATGGCGTCCAGCATCGGCAGGTGGAACATCACGGCGTCCGGGACGCGGTGGCGCGCGGCGGCGGCGCGGCGCGGGGCGAGGCCGCGGCCGAGCCGCTCGGAGATCCGCCCGGCGGCGGAGCTGATCCCGGTCCCGGCGCGGGTGCCGATGGCTCCCATGGCGGCCGTCCAGCGGTCCCGTACGGCGACGGTCTCGGTGGCGTCGGCGACCACCAGGTACATCCGGCCGGCGTAGGTGAGCGTGGTGGTCCGTCCCCGGGTGAGGGTGTGCGCGACGCTGCGGCCCTTGCCCCAGGCGTACTGGAGGGCGGTCGAGTACGAGCCGATCACCGCCTCGGCGCCCGGAGCCTTCTGGAGCGGCGTGCTCGTGCCCTGGAGGCCGACCGCGGTGCGGCTCGTGATGCCGGAACTGGCCGTCACGCGGTGCTCGTTGCCGAGGGTCGCCTCGAAGTTGCCGGGCTTGGGGTCGCTCTTGACCCGGAGGTTGCCGAGGTCGCCGCGGACCGCGGCCTTCAGGTAGTGGGTCGACAGGGGGCCCGCACCGGTGAGTCCGGTGATGCGGGAGCCGAAC
Organism: Streptomyces sp. ADI96-02; assembly: GCF_003846185.1. Lineage (GTDB taxonomy): Bacteria > Actinomycetota > Actinomycetes > Streptomycetales > Streptomycetaceae > Streptomyces. The sequence continues at coordinate 5,350,827 of NZ_ML123034.1, read as the reverse complement.
GGGCCGAGGTACTGGCCGAGTTGCCCGGCGATGCCGAGGTCGGCCATGGCGCGTCGCAGGGCGGTGCTGACCGGAGTGCCGGGGGCGTTGGTGTGCCAGGAGGTGCCGGAAGCGCGGTCGGCGGTGTTCTGGACGAGCTGCTGGCGCTGGTGCCCGCCCTCGGTGCTGAGCACCACGTTCGGGGCGCGGAGCAGTTGCTGGACGAGCTGCCGGTCGGCGGCATTGGCCGGGGGCGACGACAGCGTTCCGTCGAGGAGTCGGTCCGCGTCGTCGGCGGAGGGCCGCGGCGGTTCGGGGGTGGGTGACGGCGTGGTGGCGGGCGCGGTCCCCGGGCCTGTGGCGGCAGGAGCGGTCGCGGGCCCCGTCGTGGCGGGGGCCGTCGCCGGGCCGGTGGACGTGGTGGCGGGCGGGTCCGTCGGGGCGTGGCGGTCGGAGCCGTGGCCGGTGGGGACCGCCAGCTCCACCCGGCCCACGGTCTCGCTCCCCCGGGTGAACAGCGGGCGGTCCTCGACCTTGCTGACGAACAGGCCCGCGCCGAGCAGCCCGACCGATACGAGCCGGGTCCAGCCGCGCGGGCGGCGGTGCCCCTCGAAGGACGCGCCCAGCTCCACCTGGTAGCTGTAGAGGTCGGCGCCGTTCTGGAAGGTGAGCTGGTCGTGGGTGACCGCGACGGTGTTCTTGGTGGCCTTGGCGTCGGTCCTGGCGTAGCGCGCGCCGACGGCGAGGCTGCCGGCCTGGCGGGGCGCCCCGCTCGCCGGTTCCTTGTCGTGGTCGCGGGGCGAGACGCCCAGCTCGACCCCGGCGGACAGCGTGGTGGACACCTGCTGCCCCTGCCCCGACAGCTCGGTACCGATCACCGCGTTGCGCAGCGAGCGTTCGCTGAGGGTGGTCTCGAACTGCCGGTCGGTGAGCCGGGCGCGCAGGATCAGGGTGTGGTGGCCGCGGCGGACCTTGCCGTCCTCGGTCAGGGTGACCGGCACACCGGTGGTCGTCAGGTCGTCCAGGCTCTGCGCGAGGGTGGGGCGGCTCAGCGCCTCGCGGACCTGGCGCTCGTTGTGCAGGGCGGTCCGCATCCGCCCGTCCCCGTACCAGAGCTTGGCCAGGTGCGGGTGACGCAGCATCAGCGGCGGTGCGAACAGCGACGGGTAGGCGCGGGTGAGGGTGTCCAGCACCGTGTCCGCGAAGGTGCGCAGGGGGTCCTGCGGGGCGGGCGCGGGGGGTGTCGCCGTGGTCGTGCCGGGTGCGGGGGCGGTGGCCGGTGCGGGGGGCGGGGTGGGCCGGCGGTCGGGCCGGAAGCCCTCCGCCCGGACCTGGCCGCCGAGGTGGACGGGGGCCTCCCGGGTGAGGTACCAGGGCACCGGCGGCTCGGCGTCCGGGTTCGGGCCGGTCGCTCCGGGCGTACGGCTGTCCCAGCCCGCGAGGCGGCGCGCGTCCTGGGTGGAGTACCAGTCGAGGCTGACCACCCGGACCGGGCGGGCGGCGGACTGCGGACGGCCCGCCTCGCGCACCATCAGCGTGCGCTCCACCCGGTAGAGGGCGACCGGGTGGTTGCGGACGCGGCCGGTGACCTTGCGGGCGGCGTCGGTGCCGAAGTAGTGGCCGCGTCCGGCGCTCAGGTCGGTGCGCACCAGGGGGCCGCCCTGGACGCGTATGTCGGTCTCCGGGCCGATCAGGGTGTGGTTGGGGCCCGCGGTGATCTGGACGCCGAGGCGGGTGTCGCGGACGTGGGCGCGCTGGTTCTGGTACGTGACCTGCGTGAGGTCGCGCACCTCCGCCTTGACGGACTCGGTGACCAGGGTGGCGCGGTGCGGGATGGACCGCTCGACGACCAGGTGGCCCAGCGGGTGCTGTCCGCTGCCCCGGGTCAGCTCCGGACCGCTGACCGGTCCGGCGAACCGCCCGAACAGACCGAGCAGCCGCTCGGGGCGGACGTACGAGATCAGCGTCCGGTGGGCGGAACTGCCGGGCCGGGCGCCGGAGAGGGCGAGCGCCACGTCCTCCGGCGGGTCCGTCAGGTGCAGGGCGGTCGTGTCGGCGATCCGGGGTTCGGCCCCGTCGGGGAAGGTGAGCGTCCGCGGGGCCCGCTTCGGTCCCTTGTAGGGGACGGTGAGCTCGTCCGGCAGCCGCCAGCTGAGCCCGTCGCGCATGGCGAACCGGGCGGCGTGCACCTCGTTGCGCCGCCACCGCGGGGCGGGGGTGGTCGTACGGTCCGGTCCGGTCGTCTTCGGCGCTTCGGTGACCCGCTCGACCCGCACCCGGTAGTGGACGTCGTCCAGGTGCAGGTGCGAGCCCTCCCATCCCCGGTGCTCGCTCTGGTGGTACGCCTGGGTGCCCGGGGTGTAGTCGGTCCTGCGGGTCCAGCCCAGCGCGACGCCGATCTTGAGCATCCAGTTGAGCGGCGGGCCCATGCCCAGTGCCCCGGCGATCCGGCGGCCGACGCCGACGCTGCGCCCGCCGCCCGTACTGGCCTGGCCGCGGCGCATGGTGTCCAGCCGTACGGTGCCGCCGCCCACGTCGCCGAAGCGTTCCCAGCGGTGGTACGGGACGGCCTCCACGATCAGCTCGTGGCCCACGCCCGACTTCTCCCGGCCCACGACGCGTGCGCCGCGCGGTGCGGTGAACGCGCCGGGCTGGTCGCGCAGCAGGCGCAGCAGCTCCGCTTCGTCGAACTGGTCCCGGAGCTTCTTCGGCAGCTGGTCGAAGACCTCCTTCGCCACCTGCTCGGGCGAGCGCAGGGTGAGGGAGCCGGGGCCGTTGAGCAGTCCGGTCAGCGGGGTCCGGTCGGGCCGGGCCTCCGGTCCCGTACCGTCGTCGTCCGGGTCGGCGTCCGGGCTGATCAGGACGGTGGGCAGGCGGCTGCCGTCGTCGAAGGTGACGGTGCGCGGTGCGGGGCCGGGCGGCGGGGCGTCCTCGCCGGTCAGCAGGCGGGCCGGGCGGTGCCTCTCCAGCTGGGTCTCCAGCGGTGCGGCGTCGCCGGGGTCCGGGGTCGGGGTGTCGGCGCCGTCCAGGTCGGTGACACCGCCCATGCCGCGCAGCCACTCTCCGAACACGTCGGGCGTGGCCGGCTCTTCGCTCACCGGAGCCGGGGCGGGCGTCGGGTCGGCGGCGACGGGTGCGGGCAGGGACGTGGTCGGGATCAGCGCGTCGTAGTGGTCGGTGCCGTTGTACGCAAGGTGCAGGGCGTCGGTGCCGCCCGGGTTGAGCGGGGTGACCAGGCTGCTGGTCGGCGCCGAGGGGTTCGGCTGTACGAGTCGCAGGTCGAGGTCGAGGGTGTGGGCCAGCAGGTGCGGGAGCACGTCCGCGAAGGGCGTGGACCAGAGTGCCGTCTGTTCGGCCGCCGCGAGGATGAGTCCGTCGCTGCCGAGCTGACGGGCGTGCGCCGGGGTGGGGGCGACGTCGGCGAGGTGCGGGTAGCCGCTGTACCGGAGGACGCTCCGCCACCGGCGTCCGTTGCCGTCGGTGACGACCTTCTGCGCGATCCGGTCCCAGTCTCGCCCGACGCGTTCCCGCGCCTCCGGGTCCCGCACTCCGGCGAGGGCGGTCATCCGCAGGTCGTCGACGACGGCGAGGACCGGATCCGGGGTCGTCAGGGCGGCCGTGGTGAGCAGTTCGGACTCGGTGAGCCGGTCGCGCAGCAGGCCGCGGAGTCCGGCGGCGTCGCGGGCGGCCCAGGCGGGCGGTACGGGGTGGCTGCGGGCGGAGTCGAGCACCGCGTGGAACAAGCAGTCGCCGTCGGCCGGGGTCGGCAGCCTGCGGAAGGTCCGCGTGTCCGCGTGGACGGTCTCCGCGAGGCCCGGCGAAGCGGTGTCGCCGGCCAGGTCCAGGTCTTCGGCGATGCTCTCGGGGCGACCGGGCGGCGTTCGCGGGGCCGGCCGGGGGTTGACGGACTCGGCGTGGTCGTCGCCCGGGTCGGGGGTCGTGCCCGGTGTCAGGGCGCCGTCGGGCCCGGGGCCGTCCTGCGGACCGGCCGGGGCGGCCTGTGGGCGGTGCAGGCGGCGGGCCAGCTCGGCGGTGTCCTCGGGGCTGAGGTGCAGGTCGGTCAGCGGGAGCGGGGCGTCGGACAGCGACCAGGAGATCTGGGCGGACCGGGCGTAGGTGAGGCCGAGCACGTCGGACCGTGAGACCAGGGTGTCCGGGTCCATCGTGGGCGGCGGGGGCGGCAGCAGCTCGTCGAGCGTGGTGGCCGGGGTCTCTCCGGCCCGCAGTCCGGCGGCGGCGTCCAGGAACGCGGTGTACTGCCGGTGGGTGGGGCCGGTGGCCGGGTCGACGCCCGGCTCGCCGTTGGCGGTGTGCCAGTCGGTGACCATGCGGTCCAGCAGGTCCGGGGTCATGCGGCCGTCGCCGTAGCGGGCGGCGGTGCCCGGGTCGCGCCAGCGCAGACCGTCCACGTACGCGAGGCCGGCCAGCGCCTCCCGGTTGTCCGGGTTGGTCTCGGCGTCGGGTCCGAGGACGTCACGCAGGGTGCGGATCTGCTGGAGGGTACGCGCGCGGGCGAAGGGGTCGGCCGGGTCCGGGCCGGCGTGCAGTCCGGCCGCGCGCGCCAGGTCGTCCAGCTCGGCCCCCTCGGGCTCCGGCGTGAACAGCCGCCACCGCCCGGGCCCGTCGGGCCCCTCCAGGAGGATCGCGCGTACGGCGCCGTCGGCGTCCTTGACCGTGCCCGATTTGGTGGTCGGCGCGTGCACCGGGCGCCCGGTCCGGTTCGCCACGTGCTGGGCGACCGGGAGGCCCGCGATCATCGGCTGCCGGCCGGTCTCGCAGGAGAAGAGCACCAGCGGCCGATTCTGGTCGCCGTCCTCGTCCTGCGTCCAGGAACTGATCACGTCGCCGAGCTGTACCCCGCTGACCTTGACATCTGGGCGGTCGGCGTTGTGCGTGCCGAGGGTGACGCTACGCGAGCTGCCGTGGCCGACGAAGTAGTCGGCACCCCCCTTGGTGCCGGAGCCTGGCAGCGCGGTCGGCGGGCCGGTGAACACCCTCCGGGGTGCGCGCGGGGCCTCGGTGCTTCCCGGGGGCGGAGGCCCGGCGGGGGTGATGCGCAGCCCTCGGAAGGTGTCCTGGCCGAGCAGCGCCTCACGGTGCTCGCTCCGAGCCGTACCGTCCTCGGCCGGGCTCTGCAAGATGGTCAACGTCTGTACGGCGACGCCGGGTTGCGGCGTGAGGGCCGTCCGCGGCACGAAGCGGCGCAGCTCGGAGAAGGGCACGGTCTCACCACTGAGCGTGGTGACGGACGGCCCGGCGGCGGGCGGCGGCGTGGCGCTGGTGCCGTCCGTGGCGGTCGTCGTCGGGTTCGCGGTCGTCGTCGGGTTCGCGGTGTCCGCGGCACCGTCCTGACCGGACTCCAGGTTCGGGTCGGTGGCGGTCTCGCCCTGTGGCGGGCGCGATCCGCCGGTGTCCAGCGCCCCGTTGCGGATCAGGGACTCGACCATCTGCGGCACCGAGTAGCCGCCCTGGAAGAGGCTGTACATGTTGTCCGGCACGACCGGGCGCAGCCCCTGCTCCAGGAGCAGCTTCGGCAGCAGGATCTGCACGTTGGAGCGCAGGTTGCCGTCCTGGAACGGGTGCACCACGTGCAGCGCCCGGATGGTGCGGACGGTGGAGGCCAGCTTGACCATGTCGTCGGCGTCGGGAGCGGAGACCCGCGTGTAGTGCTGCTGGAACAGCGCGTCGACGAGTCCGGGAGCGGCGTTCTTGCCGTAATTGGTCGCCAGTGCCAGGTTGCTGTGCATGAACCCGGTCAGGATGGTGACCGGCCGGGGATTGGGCAGCGGCTTGGACCAGTCGCGCTTCGCCACGTCGTAGACCAGCAGTTGGTCGCCGATCCGCTCGTCGAACATGTCGTCGGCGAGCGCGTCGCCCCGCAGCGGGAACTGCGTGGCCCCGCCGCCGGACCAGCCGATCGACCGGCCGAGGTACGCGGTGGCCAGGCCGTGCATGGTCCGGTACGAGGAGGAGTCCATGGGCGTGGCGACCGTGTCGGGGTCACCGAGGAAGCGGGTGTACGCGGACACCATGCCCTGCTGGAATCCGGGCGAGCGGTCGTGGTCGTAGTAGGAGCCGGGGTCGTCCGGGAAGGCTTCGAGCGCGGCATCGTGGTTCTTCGGGTCGATGTAGAAGGTCCACCACTCGTCCTCCGGGAGGAAGTCCCGCAGGTTCTTGTGCGGTTGGGGCTCCTCCGGGCCCGCGGGGCGTACGACGATCCGCCCGGACGGCGGCTCGGTGGGCGGCGCGGCCGCCTGGTCCTCACGGTCCGACTCCAGGTGGAGATCGGTGGCCGTCTCGGTCCAGGGCAGGGCGTCGGCGGTCGGCTTGGAGGTGACGGGGACGTCGGTGCCGGTCGTGGGCGCGGGGGCCGACGGCGTGGTGACGAGGGGCGGCTTGATGTCCGGCGCGGTGTCCGAACCGGTCGTGACCACCGGGGGCTTGACGTCGGCGGGCGACTCCGGGCCGGTGGGGGCCGGGGACGCCGTGACGTCCGATGGGCCGTCCGAACTGGTGGTGATCACCAGCGGCTTGGCGTCCGGGCCGGCCGTGGGCCCGTCGGTGGTGACCGTCGGCTCGATGTCGGGTGCGGCCCGGGTGTCATCGGTGGTGAGCGTCGGCGTCGCGTCCGCGCCGGGCTCGCCGGTCGGGCCGCCGTGCGCGACGGGACGCGGGCCCGGGGAGGTCGAAGCGGGTGGCGGGGTCGTCGTCGACGCGGGCGGCGGAGCGGTCGAGGTGGTGGGCGGCGGTGTGGTCGAAGTGGTGGGCGGCGTGGTGCCCGTCACGACGGGCGGCACGCCGAGGGCGTCGGCGAGCGGCAGCAGCACGTTCGCGCCGGGGAACGCCGTCTTCCCCGGGGTGTCCGGACCGCCCGTGAACTCCGGTCCGCCGAGCGGTCGGACCTGCACCGGGGCGCCGGAACCCTCCCGGGTCAGCTCGAACGCGCCGCGCTCCGGGAGCCCCGTCGCGTCGGACCCGGTCGGCGGGCCGAGCACCACGGCCCGGTCCGCTCCCGCGTCGTCCAGCAGCGCGGCGGCCTCCGGAGACCCGTCGACCAGCGCGGGCGGGGTCTCCGAGACGATGACCGTCAGCGGCGGCGCGTCGCTGCGGGGACCGGGTCCGGTGCTGATGCCGGTGCCGGTATCGCCGTCGGCGCTGTCCGCGGCGGGCGAGCCGGCCGTGCCGTTCGACCCGGGCGCGGTGTCCGTGCCGTTCGACCCGGGCGCGGTGTCCGTGCCGTTCGACCCGGGCGCGGTGTCCGTGCCGTTC
>NZ_ML123034.1:5255680-5343554 GCF_003846185.1 Streptomyces sp. ADI96-02 | reverse complement strand
CGGTGTCCGTGCCGTTCGACCCGGGCGCGGTGTCCGTGCCGTTCGACCCGGGCGCGGTGTCCGTGCCGTTCGACCCGGGCGCGGTGTCCGTACCATTCACACCGGTCCCGCCGACCACGTCCGGTCCCGTCGGCGCGCCGCTCTCCGGCGGGGGCGTCGGGGTCCCCTCGCCGCCCACGACCGGGGTGTCCACGGTCACCGGTGTGCCGAAGCTCTCCAGTGCCCGGCGCACCTCGTCGGCGTCGATCCCCGCGGCGGGCCCGTCGCCGGTCGGCACCACCCGGATCTCGGGGTGCTGCGACAGATTGCCGTACAGGCCCTCGCGGACGCCGATCTCGGCCGGGCCGGGCGGCTGTTCGCCGCGGAGGGCGGCGAGGTCGCGCAGCGCCTGCTCGCGCACCTCGGGCGGGCCCTGGTGGACCTGCTGCCAGAGCGCGTCCTCCGCGGCGGTCACCGGCAGCGGCCCCGGGACGTACGCGGGCGGGTCCTCCAGCGTGTAGGGCGGCGGGCTCTCCGCCGGATCGGGCCCCGGGGAGGGGCTGCCGGTGTACTCGTCCAGTCCGATGGTCTCCGGGGAGCCGGGGGGCGGGGGTGCGCCGAGCCCGGGGCCGTCGCCGTCCGAGGACTCCGTGCGCGGCGGCCCGCCGGTGCGGCCGGAGCCGTCGCCGCCGGACCGGGCGGGGTCGTCCGTGTCCGCGCCGCCCGAGACGGTGGGCGGCTGGTTGCGCAGGTTCTCGATGGCGGTGCGGAGTTCGTTGCCGGTGTTGAGGGCGATGTCGGACAGGCCGCCCTCGACCTTGCTGCTGACACCCGCGCCGACGAACGTGGTCCAGTGGGAGGAGAAGTCGCCCTCGAACGCGCCCTTGATCAGGACCTCGCCGACGGACTCGCCGCCACCGGCGGCGGCGAAGTCGAGGACGCCCTTGAGCCCGTAGTACCCGGCGAGCGCTCCGGGCCGGTCGGCGTTGTCCTCCAGCCTGCGGTAGTTGCGCCACAGGTCGGGGTTGGAGGTCCAGACGTCCCGGTCGTAGCGGAAGGTGAACGGCCGGTCGCGGAGGAAGGCCGGCGGGTCGACGTTCAGGTCGGTGCGCGGGCGGTCCTTGGGGCCGCCGCCAGGGGTCGGGAGCGGCTCGGACTCCGGCTTCGGGGCGGGGGAGTCCGGGCCGGGCCTGTCCTTCGGGTTCGGGGTGTCCGGGCCCGGCTTGTCCTTCAGGTTCGGGGGCGGGGAGTCCGGGCCGGGCCTGTCCTTCGGGTCGGGGGTGTCGAGCTTCAGGTCCGGGCCGGGGCCCGGCTTGTCCTTGAAGACGGACCCGTCCTTGAGGAAGTTGGTGTCGTAGCTCTTGACGATGTTCTTCGCCCAGTTCTCGAAGAGGCTGGTGAAGAACCCCGCCGCCGCGCCGAAGGCGGCGGCCTTGCCGATGTCGCCCCAGTCGATCCCGTCGGGCCGACGGCCCTCGGGGGCGAAGTTCATCATCGCCAGCCGGACGGCGAAGGTCGTGAACGCCTCCGTCAGCGCCTCGCTCAGGGCCGGCATCAGGTGCAGCCGCTTGAGCAGGTCGATGAAGAGGGCCAGGAGTGCCGCGCGCGTGCGCAGCTTCACCATCAGGATCTGGCTGGCGGAGGCGCCGCCGGTGAAGTAGGACAGCGCGAGGTAGATCGCGATCTCGATGAGCAGCAGGACGACTTCGGCGATGACCTGCCACTTGGACTCCATGACGTCCATGCCGGTCTTCCGGCGGCCCCGGCCGACCGCGTCGAGCTGTTTGGTGAACTCCAAAAGGTAGTTCTTGCCCTGGTCGTCGATGAGGGCGCCCATCGCCTGCTTGTAGGAGCTGGCCAGCTCGTCCGGCATCGCCTGCGCGGTGTCGTGCACCGACTTCTCGATCAGCGCGAACAGCTTCTCGACCTTACGGGCCATACGGGAGAAGTTGTACTGGCTCTGGTCCGCGAGATCCTCATCGATCGAGGTGAGGAACTCCCCGGTCAACGCGAAGATCATCCCGTTGATCTCCGGCGTGGGCACGATGCTCAACTGCGGTCGCCCCCGGCGGTACGCGGGCAGCCCGAACGGGCCGCTCCCCCGGTCCTGCGGATGCGGCCCTCGGCGCGGGGATCAGCGGCGGCCATGCCCGCCCGCGTCGTCGCCGAACACACCGTTGGTCTCGGCCCGGCTGTTGTACTTGTCGATGCCTTCGAGGTTGGCGTCCCGGGTCGTGCGCACCAGGTGGATCTGGTCCTTCATCGCGGCGGTGCTGGCGCTGAGCGCGTCCCGGAAACCGGTCATGGTCTCCGTGGCCGTCTGCGTCTCCTTACGGTCCCGCTCGGTGGCCTTCTGGCTCATCTCGTCGGTGCCGGCCGCCGTACCCACCCAGCCCGCGGTCTCGTACACGTCGTCCCGGAACTCGGTCAGGATCGACATGGCCAGCTCCGCGATCTGGTCCTGCTGCTCGATCAGCGACTCCACCCGGCTCGGGTCGAAGTAGTAGCGTCCGCCCATCTCAGTCCTCACCGTCCTCGTCGAGAGCGTCCCGCCAGGCAGGCTTCGCGCCGTCCGGTCGCGCCCGGTCCTCGTCGTCCTCGCGGAGCACCTCCGGGCCGAAGATCCGCTCCCAGTCCACCTCGAAGCCAGGGAGCTCCGGAACGGCGCTGCTGGGCCCGGTGAAGGGCATCATCGCCTTCATCACGTGCCGGTTCATCGCGATCCGGGCCTCGCTCGCGGCCTCCAGGACGCTGGCGGCCAGGGCCTGGGGCGACATGTCGCGGTACTTGTTCTCCAGGAACTCCAGGCTGGTCAGCTCCCCCTGCGGGCCCACGGTGCAGCGCACCGCGCGATCGGAGGAGACGCGCGCGAACGAGGCCTGCCGCAGCTCGTGTTCGGTCCGTGCGATGGCTTCCTGGGCCTGCTGGAGCTCGGCCATCGCCGTCTCCAGGCGCTTCTCCAGAGGTTCCGGCACCTCTTGTCCCTTCTCCGTTCGGCGTCGGCCACCGTGCGGCCCGGACGGGGCCGCACGATGATCAACTCTGATGATTCTGCTGGTAGCCGCCCGGTAAGGAAAGCCGGTACGGGCCGCGATCTCTATGCGATACGTCTCTTTCGCGTCCCGGGCCGCGACGTCTTCGCGGTCACCGTCCGATCACCGCCGGGCTGCCGCCCTCCTCGGTCCCCCAGACGTCCTCGTCCTCCTCCAGATAGGCGGAGGAACTGGTGGTCCGGCGGGCGCTGTTCTGCTCCTCCTCGCCCTGCGTCCCACCGCCGCCGCTGGTGGTGGTGGGCCGGTGGGCGGGGGCCAGGAAGGTGTCCTCGCCCTCCTGCCGGTTCCAGGGGCTGCGACGGCGGCGCTTGCGGCGCTCGCTCTCCTCGGCCGAGTCGACCAGTACGGCGCGCACCCGTTCGCCGTTGCCCTTCTCGCCGACCCCGCCGGCGCCCATGCCTCCGCCGCCCATCGGCATACCGGGCGAGCCGGGCATGCCGGGGGCGCCCGGGCCGCCGGGCGTCTGGCCGGGGGCGCCGGGGGTCTGCCCGGGGTTGAGCCCGTTGCCGGAACCCTCGCCGCCGAGCGTGCCGCCGCCCAGGGCGGAGAGGCTGGTGTCGAGGCCCGTGGTCGAGTTGCCCCCGCCGTTGCCAAGGCCCAGGTCGGGCAGCGACAGGTCGCGGGAGACGGTGCTCGGTCCGCCGCCCCCGGAGCCGCCGGAGCTGATGCCGTTGCCGTTACCGTTCAGCCCGAGGCTGTCGAGGTCCAGCCGGTCGCGGGTGTCCCGGTTCAGGTCGGAGCCCAGCCCGTCCAGGTCCACGGTCCGGGTCTTGCCGTCCGGGTCGGTGATGGTCGTACGGCCGGTCTCCGGGTCCACGATCTGAGTGGTGCCGTCCGGGTACGTCGTCTTCAGCATGCCGTTGTCCAGGACCGTCTTCGAGCCGTCCGGGTTGGTCACCGTCGCGCCGTGCGTCAGGTCCACGGTCTTCGTCGAGCCGTCCGGGTTCGTGGTCGTCAACTCCCCGGTGTCCGGGTCGAACGAGCTGCGGCTGCCGTCCGGGAACACGTTGTCCAGATCGCCGTCGAGACCCAGCGAAGTACGCCCGCCCGTCGGCGTCTCCAGTCCGTCGCCGTTCCCGTCGAGACCGAGGTCGCGCAGCCCGTCGAGCGCACCGTCCGGACCGTTCAGGCCGTTCAGGCCGCCGAGGTCGCCCAGATTGCTGGTGGACGTGCTGCCGTCCGGGTTCGTCGTGACGGCCTCCCCGGTCCGGGGATCGATGACCTGTTTGGAGCCGTCCGGGAACGTCGTCGTCAGGTTCCCGTCCCGGTCCAGCGAGGTGACCGAACCGTCCGGGTTGGTGATCTTCGCACCGTCGCCGAGATCCACGGTCTTGGTCGAGCCGTCCGGATGCGTGGTCGTCAACTGCCCGGTTTCCGGGTCGAACGAGCTGCGGCTGCCGTCCGGGAAGTCGGTGGTGAGCCCGCCGCCGTCCCGGAGCCTGGTGTTGCCACCGGTCGGCGTGTTCAGGCCGGCGCCGCCGAGGATGTTGCCCAGACTGCGGGTGAACTCCTCGGTCGGGTTGTTCCGGACCCCGTCCTGCGGATTGTTGTTCAGGCCGAGGTTGCCGAGGCTCTGGGTGAGCGGAGGGAGGACCGGCGGCGGGAGGGTCTGCCCGTCGCCGCCCAACGGACCGCCTTCGCCCAGCGGCGCGTTCAGGTTTCCGAGGTTGCCGAGGCTGTTCAGCGCGTTGTTGTTGGCGTCGCCCAGGTCGTTCAGGCTGTTCAACGCGTCGTTGTTGGCGTTCCCGAGGTCGTTGAGGTTGTCGAGCGCCTGGTTGTTGATGTTCCCGAGATCGTCCAGGACGGTCTTGTTGTTGTTCCCCAGGTCTTCCAGGATGTCCTTGTTGTCGTTGTTGAGGTCATCCAGGATGTCGTTGTTCTTGTTGTTGAGGTCGTCGAGGATGTCGTTGTTGTTGTTGTTCAGGTCGTCCAGGATGTCGTTGTTGTTCTCGTTGAGGTCGTTCAGGAAGTCGTTGTTGTTGTCGTTGAGCTTCTTGAGCCAGTCGTCGATGTCCGGTCCGCCTGTGCCGCCCGGGTCGTTGAGCTTGTCGTCGGCGTAGTCCTCGCCCGCCGTGCTGGTGGTCTTGGGCTTCGGGACGTTCTCGGTGAAGTCCTTGGCGAGGTCGAGGAAGATGTTGTTCAGCCTCGACCTCTCCGCGACGGCGGGCCTGACCAGCATCTCGTCGACGCCCTTGTTCCACAGTTCGACGGCCTTCTCGCCGACCTTCTTCCAGTTGGCGATGTCGCTGAGGTCCCCGTAGTCGGGGTGTTCCTGGCTGAAGCCCGCCTGTGGTGAGTGCCTGACGGTGGTGTAGCCCGCCCCCTGGTAGCCGTTGTGGGTGGTGGCCTCGATGTCGCTCTTGCTGATGTTGTTCTCGTCGACCCAGAAGGCGAGGTCGTCCAGCACATAGCGCAGGACGAGCAGCGGATCGTAGTAGTCGGACTTCGCCCACTCCAGCCAGTTCCCCAGCAGGTTGCTCGCGGTGTCCTTGAGGCTCTGGCTGCCCGCCTCCAGAGCGCGGGAGTAGACCGTGCCGTCGGTGCCGGTGACGCCGTCGGCGTTCGAGGTGGCGCCGAAGGTCTCGACGTAGCCGTCGTAGTTCTCGCGGACCTTCTTCAGCAGGTTGCGGAAGACGTCGGCCGCCTCCCCCTTCCAGCTCGCGTCCTCCCGGGAGAAGCGGTCCTCCCAGTCCTTGAGGACGACGGCCTTGTCCTTGAAAAACTGGGCGGCCCGGTCGAAGGACTCCCCGGTGTCGGTGAAGGACTTCAGCACGACGGCGTCGGTGCTGGGCACCGACAGGTTGTTGAACTTGACCCCCTCGGTGCCGCCGTCACGCAGGGCGATGAGCGCGGCCCGCGGCCCGTTCATGTACTCGGCGAGCGGCTTCGTGCTCATTTCCTGCTTGTTGTAGTCCTTGAACTCGTTGCCCTCGTGGACGCTGACGTCGTCCACGTCGTCGGCGTCGGTGCCGTCGAAGTGGATCTCGTTGCCCGACTTCGCCCGGCCCTCGAAGACGATCCGGGCCTGCATGATCGAGGACTGCTTGTTCTTGTTCAGGAAGAAGATGTCGTAGTCCTGGCCCTCGTTCACGAGGAAGCCGGACTCTTGGACGACGGACTTCAAGTCCCGTTCGCGGATGTCCATCCGGAACAGCGGGCCCCCTTTGGTCGAGGTGAGCCTCTCGAAGATCGTCTTGCGGTCGGGCATCGGAAAGCCGGTGATGTGGTGGACCAGGTTCGCCCAGCCGTCCACGCTCTCGGCGCCCCACCCCTTGAGTTCGTTGACGTTTTCGCGGGAGTCGGGGTCCGCGTTTGCGACCTCAGCCACTGGTGGCCCTTTCAGTGCTGGTCCTGATCAGGAGGTTTTCCCACCGCTGCCGTCCGTGCCGCCGACGGTGAAGGCGTCCACCTCGTCGAAGGTCTGCAACAGCGTCTGCGCGTCGATCGCGTCGAGGTTCTTGTCCTTGGTCTTGTTCGCCTCGTCGATGGTCTCGGTGAGGGCTTCCTTCAGCTCCTTGAAGAGCGCCACCTGTTCCCCGAGGAGTTTGTCGATCTCGGTGGCGGACGCCTTGACGGCGTCCAGCAACACCTTGCCCGAGACCCAATCATCTGGGTCGCGGCCGATCTTGCCGATCCGCAGGACCTGGTCGCCCTTCTCCGGGTTCTCCGCGCTGGTGTAGGCGTATTTGTCGACCATCTTGCCGAGGGGACGGACGCCGTTCTCGATCTCCTCCCGGGTGACCTTCGCGGAGCGGAGCACCGGCTCGACCTCCAGGTCCCGGAAGTTCTCCATCTGCTTGAGGTCGAAGTGCTTGACGTCAGCCTTCTCAGCCATGGGACGTCCTCCTGGGGTTCGGCGCCGGGCGGGTCGGGATGCGGCGGGCGGCGCTCGGGCCGCCCGCACCGGGTCCGGGTTCCGCCTGCCGCCGAGGCGGCAGGCGGAACCCGGAGGAGACTAACGGGCGCGCACACCGCCCCAGTTGTCGGCGCTCCGACGCTCGTCCCGGGAGTGGTTGTCGTGGATGCTCTGGACCAGGTTGCCGCTGTCGCCCAGGAGCAGAGCCATGTTCTTGGTGGCCTGGTCCCACTCGGCCTGGACACCCCGGTACATCGCCTGGTCGTCACCCTCCCAGGAGGTGATGAGCGGCTTCAGCTCGTCCTCCAGGTTGTTGAGGGTGGTGATGATCTGCTTGGTCTGCTGGGTCAGCTCCTCGATCGCGTTGCGGACCGTGGAGTACTGCACATCGATGATGCCGTCGGCCATGACATCTCCTCTCGGGTCGCCGGGCCCCTGGGCCCGGGTGCTCACGGACTCCGGCATCACCTGTGGGAGCCGGCGCCGCGAAGGGGGCGGGTCAGCGCAGCGCCTCGAAAACGCCCTGGCTGGTCTTGCTGTTGAGCACCTCGGTGAGGTCCTGGTTCTCCTTCGCCAGCCGGTCGGCCGACGTGACGTTCTCCTGGAGGGCGTCGACCATCTTGCTGATCTGTACGACGACCTTCTGGGCCTCGCCGTTCCAGCTGCGGAAGAGCTTCAGGAGGGCCTGGCCCTCGTCGCCGCCCACCCCCGAACGCGCCGCGATCTCCGCGACGTTGTTCTGGATCCTCTCTACCGAGGCACGGGCCGACTCCAGTGAGGACACACCTCCCAAGCCCTTGGCATAATCCGCCCTCCTCTGGCCACTGTCCGCCATGTCACGCTCCCTTCGTCCAGGCAACTCTCTTCGCACCGTTGCCCGCTGAGGCTATGAAGAATCACCGCCCCGGGGCAACGCGTCCAAGAAAGATTGGAGCATAGGCCAGTTGACCGGTCTTCCCGCATCCGGAAGGAGTCGTCCTGCGGATTTACGTGAGGTGAACACGCCGAATCCGTCCCGGACTTCTGCGGCGCGGGACGGGCCATGCGGACGGGAAACGGGCGGGCATCGATTCACAACGGGCACGGGGAGGGCCCGCTTTCACCGTTGGCCGCCCCCTTGGAAGGATTCCATGAAGGCGTGGACGCGTTGCATAGTCTGAGCTTTTTCTGAGGTTTCCCGACGGTGCGCGGCGGAAATCGCACCGCCCGCGCCCGCCGGGAACAGCCATCCCCCGCCCCGATCATCAGGACCCGCGGGACCTTGGTCCCCTATGGGGCATTTGTCACGTTCATGGCTTGAAGTCGCCGGTGCCGCCCTCGTCCGTCCCGCCGCACTTCGGCGCGGTGACCTTGGGCCGGGCTCCGCCGGCCGCGGCTGCCGGGTCCAGGTCCGCGCCGGTCGGCAGGGTCGCCAGCAGGGGGGCCGGGACCGAGGCGACGTCCCCCTCCGCGTAGCCGAGCGCGGTCAGCGAGTCCTTGGCGCTGACGCGGTACTTCACGCCGTTCTCCGCGACCAGGTAGGTGGTCTGGGCGTGGGCCGCGCCACTGGCGTGCAGCGCCCGGACCAGGGCTCCGCGCCCCGGGCGTACGACCGTGGCGTCGGTGCGCGCGCAGGCCGGGACCAGCGGCTGGGCGCTGCCCTGGGAGACCGCGAAGGGGCCGAGCCCGGCCAGCGGGACCAGCACCGATCTGATGCGGGCGCCGCCGTCACCGCCGTCCACCTGCGCGCAGAGCGCGGTGCCGCGCGGTGCCGACCGCGGGAGCGGCGGGGTACGGGGCGCCTCGGCGGACCCGGTCCCGGTGGCCGCGTCCTTCGACCGGTGGGTGCGCAGCGCGTCGGCGCCGACCGCACGGGCCTGCGGCGAGCGCCCTTCGTAGGCGTACTTCTGGGTGGCCGGGTCGCCCAGTACCAGGGCCGCTTCGAGTCCGGTCAGCGGCACCAGGCCGTCCTCGCGGAGCAGGTGGTAGGTGCTGCCCCCGCCGACGACGCTGACCTGGAAGAGCTGGCCGATCCGGCTCGGCTCGCCGCCGATGGCCGGGCCCCGGCCGCCGCGTCCGGGGACCTCCGGCGGCTTGAGGGCGGGGCCGGGGGCCAGGGCGTCGAGGAACGCCGCCGAGACGGGCATCGCCCGCTCGGAGCCGTAGCCGAGCGCGTTGCGGGCGTCGGACGCCCGGTCCAGGGCGAGCCGGCTGCCGCGCCAGACCAGGTACTCGGTGCGATCCGGGCCTCGGACGAGCACCGCCCGGTCGCCGCCGACGTCCCGGGACTCCAACGGGGCCCCGGCCACCACCGTGGTGGCCCCCGGCTTGTCGGCTCCCACGCCCGCGAGCTGACCCGAGGTGCTGGGCAGCGCGCCGCCCGGCCCGGTCACGCACATGTGCCAGGCGCCGGAGTCGAGCTGGCCGGGGACGGGAAGGGAGTCCGGAGCGCCGGGTATGCCGGCCGGGGATCCGACGGGTACGTCCCGGAGCGAGGCGGTGGACACGTCCACCGTCTTCAGGTCCGAGCCTCCGATGAGCCGCGCGGAGGCGTAGTTCCGCACCGGGTGGAGCACCCCGTCGGTGGCGGTCCACAGATAGCGGGCGCCGGTCTCGCGGTTCACCACGAGGTGCTCCTCCTTGCGCCAGCTGTCGTTCCCGCCGGGGCGCAGCAGCCCGTAGACGGTGGCGCCGGCGCCGATCAGGACGGTCACCAGGACGCCGAAGACCACACCGCGGGTGGTGCGGCCGAGCGGGCTCTCGGGAGCGTCCGGGTCGGCCGTCAGCAGGCCCGAACTGAGCCTGCCCATCATGAAACCGTGGGCCTGCACCTGGTCGACCTTGGACTGCACGGCCTCTCCTCAACTTGTTACGGGTTTCGACGGCGTACGGGCGCGTGCTCAGCCGAACAGGCCGCGCAGCCAGCCGAAGAGACCGGCCGCCCACAGCGAGAACGGGACCAGCGCGACGGCGAGACCCGTGTGCGCCAGTTCCGCCGCCCGGCCCCAGTACGGCAGCATCCGGCGGCCGGGCACGATCCAGGACGCGGTCACCAGGGCGGCCCCGACGGCGAGCAACACGGCGAAGACCACCATCCGGCCGTCCGTGTCGCTGTCCACCGCCCAGGCCCGGGCGAGCAGGAGCAGGCCCCAGATCCCGGGCACCGCGAGGGTGAGCCGCTGGCCGATGTGGACCAGGCCCCGGGAGTGCAGGAGCAGCAGCAGGGCCAGGGAGAGGGCGGTGAGCGTCTCGGGCAGGTCCGGGGTGTGGGCGAGGACCGCCAGGGCCGCCGCGGCGACGGTTCCGGTGGCGGCGAAGAGGACCGCGACCCAGCGCCCGGCGAGTTCGGTGCGCTCGGCGACCTCGTCGCCCGCGTACGGGTCGATGCCCTCCTGGAGCTGCCCGGCCGAGGACGGCAGGGCGGGCATGCGCATGCCGGCCAGTTTGAAGGCGAACGGGGCGACCGCCCCGGCGGCGAGCGTGACGACGGCGGCGACCAGGGCCACCGAGGCCGGGGCGTCCAGGCCGGTGTATCCCATCAGGGCCCCGGCGATCGCGGTGGCCACCGCCACCATCGCGGTGGCCAGCAGGGCGGGGGCGCCGACCGCGGTGGCGGCCAGCGCGAGGACCGCGCCGCCCGCGGCGGCGGCGCCCGCCGCGAGCAGCCGGGCCCCCACGACCTCCGTCGCGTCCGGGCCGGTCAGGTCGCCGCCGGGCAGTACCCAGCCGACCAGGGCGAAGCAGGGGGCGACCAGCAGGGCGAGCGCGGTCGCGGAGAGCCGGTCGCCGACCGCGCGGCTGGCGGAACCGGCCCCGGCGAGGAGCAGCACCCCGACGATCGCCGCGCAGGCGGCGCGGATACCGCTGGATTCGGCCACTCCCGGCCGGAACACCACCACCAGGGCGGCCGCCACGGTCGCCACGGCCGTGCCGACCAGCAGGCCTCGGGCCGCCCCGGCGTGCCAGGTGTGCAGCCGCCGCGCCACCGTTTCGGCCATTCCGTCGACCAGGTCGTCGAGGCGCGCCTCGGGCAGCGCCTGGGTGTGCGGGCGGAGGTGGAGCACGGCTCCGTCGACGAGACCGGCCCCGGTCAGGGTGGTCTCCTCGTCGAGCGGCGCGTCGCCGAGGCGTTGGAGGACCCAGCCCGCGTGGTCGAGCCCGGATTCCTCGGCCTCCTCACCGACGTAACGCAGGAGGGTGGGGAGCAGATCGGCGACCGGTACGTCGGCGGGCACGGCCAGATCGATGGTGACGCTCGGCGCACGTACGGTCAGGCGGCACGTTTCGGCCACCGCACTGTCGGTCATCAGCAGAACTCTCGTCTTCCGTGCGGGCTTTGACAGGGAGCTTCCCCGGGAGAGGGAATGGGCGAACAGTGCGGATGAGTCCGCACTCCTGTGAACCGGTGCGCGGAGCGGCAAAATTGTGCCCGCACATCCGGTGACCGCCGCTCCCGCGTGGACAGGGCGCGTTCCTCGAATGCAGACTACTGCCTGCGGTCACCGGTCGTACCTCGGGCTCTGGCTCGGGAGAGAATCCGGCAGGGTGCCGGCCGTCACGCAAGTGGGCGGCGCCCGCAGTCCGTTCGACATATTCGTCCGGTGTTCATCGGGGCATCGTGCTCCGGTGAATCCGGCGCGGTCTTTCCTCCTGCCCCGGTCCGCCGGTTATTCGGAGCGGACCGGAGAAGTCAGTGAACCGGAGGTTCTGTTCCTTGAGTGTCGTGCTCTTTCGCCGTCCGGCCCGCAGGCGTGGACCGGAGATGCCTGAGGGGCAGTTGACCCTCCAGGAGCCGCCGGTCCTCGCCGAGACGGTCCCGGACACCTCGGCGGTGTGGACCTACCTGCCGATGGCCCTGATGTCGGTGTCGATGATGCTGATGTTCCTGCGCCCCGGCGGCGGGAACGGCGTCTTCATGTATCTGGCGATGGGCGTGATGGCGCTCTCCGCCGGTGCGATGCTGCTGGGGCAGCTGATGCGCCGCTCCAGCGAGCGCAAGCAGCGCCTCAAGGGCGAGCGCCGCGACTACCTGCGCTATCTGGCGCAGACCCGCAAGCGGGTGCGGACCACCATCGCGGAGCAGCAGCGCGCGCTGGCCTGGCGCAACCCTGATCCCGCCTCGTTGCGTTCGCTGGCCCGCACCTCCCGGCTGTGGGAACGCCGCCCGGCCGACGAGGACTTCGGCGAGGTCCGTCTGGCGGTCGGTGAACAGCAGCTCGCGCTCACCCTGAACCCGGTCTCCACCCGGCCCGTCGAGGACCTCGAACCGCTCTGCGCGCACGCTCTGCGCCGCTTCATCCGCGCGTACTCCACCATCCCGGAACAGCCGCTCGGTCTCTACCTGCGCTCCTCGGCGCGGATTCTGCTGCGCCCGGAGGAGGCTGACGGTACGGAGGCTGCCCGGCCGGGTACCGCCGGGGGCGACGACGGCGACGCCGTACGGGCCCTGGCGCGGGCCGTCCTCGCCCAGCTCGCGGTCTTCCACGCGCCGGAGGAGCTGTGGATCGCCTTCTGCGTGAGCGACGAGCGGCGGCCGGAGTGGGAGTGGGCGAAGTGGCTGCCGCACGTGCTGGACCCGCACGAGGAGGACGGGGCGGGGCAGGCCCGCCGGATCACCACCGACCTGACCGAGCTGGACGACCTGCTCGGCGCGGAGTTCGCCGAGCGCCCCGGCTTCGACCCGGACGCCCGGCCCGGCCGGGACGAGCCGTACACCGTGGTGGTGCTGGACGGGGTGAACGTCCCGGAGGGCCACCGCTGGGAGGGCCACGGCTACCGCAACGCCCTGATCCTCGACCTGTCGGAGGCGATGCGCTGGCGGCCGAGCCGCCACACGCTGCGCCTCACGGTCGGCCCGGACTCGGTGAACCTGGTGCGGACGGACCGCAGCCGCAAGGAGCGCTCGGTGCCGCTGGGGCGGCCGGACCGGCTCGGGCCGCTCGGCGCGGAGGCGCTGGCCCGGCTGATCACCCCGCGCCGGATGAGCCTGGGCACGGACATCGCTCAGCCGCTGGACACCGACGTCGAGCTGACGACCCTGCTCGGCATTCCCGACCTGCACCGGCACGACCCGAAGACGCTGTTCGCCCGGCACTCCGGCAGCGGCCGGCTGCGGGTGCCGATCGCGGTCGGCGTGGACGGCCGCCCGGTGGAGCTGGACATCAAGGAGTCCGCGCAGGGCGGCATGGGCCCGCACGGCATGCTCATCGGGGCCACCGGCTCGGGCAAGAGCGAGCTGCTGCGCACCCTGGTCCTGGGGCTGGCCCTGACCAACTCCTCGGAGACCCTCAACTTCGTGCTGGTCGACTTCAAGGGCGGCGCGACCTTCCTCGGCCTGGAGGAACTGCCGCACACCTCGGCCGTGATCACCAACCTGGCCGACGAAGTCGCCCTGGTGGAGCGCATGCAGGACGCACTGCACGGCGAACTGATCCGCCGCCAGGAGCTCCTGCGCGCCGCGGGCAACTACACCTCGGCGCTGGAGTACGAGCGGGCCCGCGCCGCGGGGGCGGATCTGGCGCCACTGCCCAGCCTGTTCGTGGTGGTCGACGAGTTCAGCGAGCTGCTGTCCACCCACCGGGAGTTCATGGAGCTGTTCGTGATGATCGGCCGCCTCGGCCGGTCGCTCGGCGTGCATCTGCTGCTCGCCTCGCAGCGCCTGGACGAGGGGCGTATGCACCAGCTGGAGAGCCACCTCTCGTACCGGATCGGGCTGCGCACCTTCTCCGCGATGGAGAGCCGCGGTGTGCTCGGTGTCCCGGACGCCTACGAGCTGCCCGCCGCACCCGGCAGCGGCTATCTGAAGTCCGGGGTGGAGGCGCTGACCCGGTTCCGCGCCGCGTACTCCTCGGGAACGTACCGGCGGCGCACCGGCGCGGTGGTGCAGGCGCGGGTGGCGAGCCAGGTGGTGCCGTGGACCAGCGGCTGGGTGGTGCCGCGCACCCTGGAGGCCGCACCCGAACCGGAGCCCGAGACGGTGGAGTCCGAGGGGGACGAGGAAGCGCTGCTGGAGGTGGCGCTGGAGCGGCTGCGCGGTTCCGGGCCGGACGCGCACCAGGTGTGGCTGCCGCCGCTGGACGAGCCCTCACCGCTGGACGCCCTGCTGCACGGCCTCGCGCCGGACGGGGAGCGCGGTCTGACCGCCGCGCGCTGGCCCGGGGTGGGCCGGCTACGGGTCCCGGTCGGCCTGGTGGACAAGCCGTTCGAGCAGCGCCGCGACCCGCTCGTCGTGGACCTGTCCGGGGCGGGCGGCCACGTCGCCGTCGCCGGCGGTTCGCAGAGCGGCAAATCGACGCTGGCCCGGACCCTGATCTCCGCCCTGGCACTCACCCACACCCCGGCCGAGGTGCAGTTCTACTGCCTGGACTTCGGCGGCGGCGGCCTCTCGCAGCTGGCGGGCCTGCCGCATGTGGGCGGGGTCGCGGCCCGGCTGAACCCGGAGCGGGTGAACCGGGCGGTGGCCGAGGTGATGACGCTGCTCGCCCGCCGGGAGCAGTTCTTCGTGGACCACACCCTCGACTCCATGCAGTCCTACCGACGCCGCCGGGCCGCCGGGGAGTTCCCCGACGAGCCGTTCGGCGACGTGTTCCTGGTGGTCGACGGCTGGTCGACGGTCCGGCAGGACTACGACGACCTGATCCCGAAGTTCAACGAGCTGGCCGCCCGGGGGCTCAACTACGGCATCCACCTGATCATCACCACCACCCGCTGGGTGGAGCTGTCCGCACAGGTCCGGGACCAGGCCGGGACCCGGCTGGAGTTGCGGATGGGCGACCCGATGGACTCCGAGATCGACACCCGCAAGGCCCGCTCCGTGCCGCGCACCGGCGGCCGGGGCATCACCGCCGACACCAAGATGCACTTCCTCGCGGGGCTGCCGCGCCTGGACGGCAGCGGTTCCCTGGAGGATCTGGGCGAGGGCGTCGGGCATCTGGTGGCGGAGGTCTCCCGGCACTGGTCCGGCCCGTCCGCCCCCCAGGTCCGGATGCTCCCGCACCGCCTCCCGGTCTCCGAACTCCCCGCACCGGAGGCGACCGAGGGCGGCGGCATGCGCCTGGCGCTCGGCCTGGACCAGGACGCCCTGGAGCCGGTCTGGCACGACTTCAGCCGCACCCCGCACCTGATCTCGGTCGGGGACACCGAGAGCGGCAAGACGAACCTGCTGCGGCTGGTCGCTCACGGCATCACCCGCCGCTACTCCCCCGCGGAGGCGAAGATCATCGTGGTGGACTACCGCCGTACGCTGGTCGACGCCGTCCCCGAGGAGTACCGCATCGGCCATGTGATCTCGCTGGACAACCTCAACGAGACCATCGAGGGCGCGGCCCGGGCGATGAAGACCCGGGTTCCCGGGGCGGACATCTCACCGGCCCGGATGCGCAGCTGCGACTGGTGGACCGGCCCCCGGCTGTTCATCCTGGTCGACGACTACGACATGGTCTCCGGGAACTCCTTCCAGAGCTCCTTCGAGCCGCTCTTCGAGAATCTGACCCTGGGCTTCGAGATGGGGCTGCACCTGGTCGTCGCCCGGAGCGCGATGGGTGCGGGCCGGGGGCTGAGCGACGGGCTGATCCGGCGCCTGGACGAGGCCAACAACCCGGCGGTGCTGCTCTCCTGCCCGCCTTCGGAGGGCCGCCTCTTCGGCAACGCGAAGCCGCTCAACCTGCCGCCGGGCCGGGCCCTGCACATCGCCCGCCGCAAGCCGCGCCTGATGCAGACGGCGCTGGTCGAGGAGGGCTGAGGCAAGGCGCGGGGCGCCGTACCGCGGGTGACTCCCCGCGGTACGGCGCCCCGTGCGTTCAGCTCCGGTCCGCCGCGGCCGGGCCGGCCGGACGCCAGCCCCGGGACCGGGCCCGTTTGACGGCGAAGCCGGCCCAGAGGACGGCGAGCACCCCGGCCGAGCCGAGCAGGACGAACAGGACGGCCCGGCCGGTGGCCCGGTCGGTGTCGGAGGTGTCGCGCAGGGCCACGGGTTCGGCCGCCCGCTCCGCCTGCCCGCCGGGTGCGCCCGGCACGCCGAGGACGGTCGTGACGGCCGCGTAGGCGTCCACCTGCGGGATGTCGGCCGGGTAGGCGGTGGCGGCCAGGCGGCGGGCGGCCTCCGCCGGCGAGTCGTCCGGGTGGGCGGCCCGGACCACGGCGGCGGCCCCGGCCGCGTAGGCGGTGGCCACCGCGACACCGGCGCCGAGGTAGTGGCCGCTGCCGCGCGGTCCGCCGGAGACCACCCCGGCGCCGGGAGCGGCGAGGTCGACGGTCCCGGTGGGCAGTGCCTTGTCCGGGCGGGTCCCGGCGGGCAGCATGTCCGCGACCGAGAGGACGCCCGGTTCGCTCGCGGGCCAGTAGGCGCGGGCGGGGACCTCCTCGGCGGAGCCCCGCGACGGCGGCTCCGGGGTGGCGGCGGCGACCACCACCGCGCCGGCCCCGCGGGCCTCGGCGACGGCACGGGTGAGCGCGGTGTCCCGGGCCGGGAGGGCCACGGTGACGGCGATGACGTCGGCCCGGGCAGCAGTCGCGGCCCGGACCGCCGCCGTGACGAGGCCGGCGTCCGGCTGCCCGCGCCGGTCGGTGCCGCGCAGGGCCAGGATCTTCGCGCTCGGGGCGACTCCGGCCAGCGTCGGGGTTTCCCCGCCGTCCCCGGCGATCAGCCCGGCCAGGAAGGTCCCCTGCCCGACGCAGTCGTCGGCCGCCTCCCCTTGCGCGGTGACCCGGCCGCCGAGTCCCTCGGCCCCGGGGGCGACCCCGGTGGAGATCAGGGCCACGGTGACGCCCTGGCCGGTGGTGTGCCGGTGCAGCCGGTCCAGATCGAGGCGCTGGCGGGACCAGTCCTGTTTCCCGGCCTTCTCCTTCGAGGCGGGCGTGCAGGCCACGGCCTCGGCGCGGGCGTCGAGCGAGGTCGGCATTCCGGGCAGTTCCTGGCCCTTCTCCCCGTCGGCGGCCGGGAGGTACGCGAGGGGTCCGGGCCCGGCGGGCGTACGGGTGAGGGGCGCGGCCTGGGCCGGGGCGACGGCGGCGGGCAGCACCAGGGCGGCGGCGAGCCCGGCCCCGTACAGCGCGTTGGTCGTCCTGCGGGCGGGCCGCCTCACTGGGGGACCGCCTTCGGGGCCGCGGCCGAGACGTCGGCGGGGAGCAGGATGCGCAGGTCGTCCAGGGTGGGCGCCGCCAGCGAACTGAGCCTGCCCGCCTGGCGGGTGACCATGGACTCGACGACCTGGCGGGCGAGGCGGGCGTTGCCGAAGGAACGGTCGCGGGGCACGGCGTCGAAGTACTCCATGAGCAGTGGTCCGGTGCCGGGGCCGCACTCGTAGCCCATGGCGGTGGCCTGGGCGCGGACGATGGTGACCAGTTCCTCGGAGGAGTAGTCGGCGAAGGCGATACGGCGTGGGAAGCGCGAGGAGAGACCGGGGTTGGAGGCGAGGAAGCGCTCCATCTCGTCGGTGTATCCGGCGACGATGACGACGACCTCGTCGCGGTGGTCCTCCATCAGCTTCAGCAGGGTGTCCACCGCTTCCTGCCCGAAGTCGGCGCCGCCGCCGCGCGGGGTGAGGGTGTAGGCCTCGTCGATGAACAGAACGCCGCCCCGGGCCTTCTCGAAGACCTCGCGGGTCAGTTGGGCGGTGTGGCCGATGTAGCGGCCCACGAGGTCGGCACGGGCGGCCTCGATCAACTGGCCGCGCTCCAGGACGCCGAGCTGGGTGAGGACCTCGCCGTAGAGGCGGGCGATGGTGGTCTTGCCGGTGCCGGGCGGGCCGGTGAAGACGAGGTGGTTGCTGAGCGAGGGGACGGGCAGCCCGGCGGCTGCGCGGTGGCGGGCGGTGGTGATGAGGTTGACCAGGTCGGCGACCTCGCGCTTCACCTCGGCGAGGCCGATCATGTCGCCGAGGCGGGTCAGCGGGTCGTCGGCCGGAGCGGCCGTGTCGGTGACCGCGGCAGCCGCGGTGGCGGAGACGTCTTCGGGCAGCAACAGCCGCAGATCGTGCTCACCGACCTGGGCCTGGGAGGAGAGCCGGATCGCCTGGCGGTCCACCATCTCCTCGAACACCCTGCGCGCGGCGCGGCCGTTGCCGAACCCGGCGTCCCGGTCCATCGCGCCGAAGTGCGCGGCCAGCGCCCCGGCCGTCCCGTCCCCCAGCTCGTACTGGTGCTGGGTGCACATGCTCTCCATGATCGCCACCAGATCGTCCACGGAGTAGTTCTCGAACTCGACGGTCCGCGAGAAACGGGACGCCAGGCCGGGGTTGGAGCCGAGGAAGGACACCATCTCCCGGGAGTATCCGGCGGCGACCACGACGACGTCGTCGCGGTGGTCCTCCATCAGCTTCAGCAGGGTGTCCACGGCCTCCCGGCCGAAGTCGGCCCCGCCGTTGCCGCTGTCGGCGGTGAGGGTGTATGCCTCGTCGATGAACAGCACGCCTCCGAGGGCCCGTTGGAAGGTCTCGGACGTCTTGATGGCGGTGCCGCCGACCACCTGGGCGACCAGGTCGGCGCGGGACACCTCGACCAGGTGGCCGCTGCGCAGCGAGCCCAGCTCGGCCAGGATCGCCCCGTAGAGGCGGGCGACGGTCGTCTTGCCGGTCCCCGGGGGTCCGGCGAAGATCAGGTGGCGGCTCATCGGCGGTGCGGACATGCCCAGTTGGTCGCGCCGCTGGGCGAGCTGGGTGAGGTTGACGAGGGTGCGGACCTGCTGCTTGACGTTCTCCAGGCCGATCAGCGCGTTGAGTGCGCCGAGCGGCCCGTCCGCCCGGTCCGGCGGGGGCGCGCCGGCGGCTCCGGATCCGGCCGGGTCGGTGTTCTCGGCACTGCCGGTGCCCCAGGCGTCGCGCTTGCCGTTGCCGACGCTGTTCAGGCCCTCCACGGCGAGCCGTTCGCCGGGCGCGGTCTGCACCAGGCCGCCGCCCCCGTTCTCCCGGGCGGTGCAGTTGACGAGCGAGACGGGTGCGGTGGACTCCACCCGGAAGCCGTCCTGGGCGCCGGAGTTCGCCTCGCAGCCGCTGAGCGAGGCGAGCGCGCCCTCGCGGACGAGGAAACCGTGGCCCTTGGGAGCGTGCACGAAGGTGCGGTTGGCGGTCAGCTCGCCGCCCGCGTCGACGACCACGCCGTCCTCGCCGGAGATCTCGACGCGGAAGTCGCGGACGGTCACGTTGCCGCCGTCCTCGACGAGCAGGCCGCTGGTCGCGGTGTCGGAGACGCCGCCGCCCGCCAGGTAGAGGGTGGAGCCGGCGCCCACCCGGACTCCGGCGCCCTTGGGCCGGACTATCTCGCAGTCCTCCACGCGGCCACGGGCTTCCTTGGTGGCCAGGATGCCGTCGCCGGCGGGCTCCACCAGCCGGGCGCGGCGCAGCAGTGGGTTGGCGCCGCTCTGCACGGAGACGGCGGGCGAGGACCCGGTCACGTCCAGGCGGTCCAGCTCGGCCGCGGAGTCCTCCTCCAGGAGCAGCCCGATCCCCTCGCAGTCGCGGACCGTGAGGCCGGTCAGCGCCGGGGAGGAGGCTCCCGCGACCCGGAGGGCCGCGCCCTGCGCCGAGTCGACCCAGCAGTCCTCGAAGGTGCCGCGCGCCCGGTCGGTGACGAACAGGCCGTGCCCGCGTGAGCGCGAGACGCGGCAGCGCCGCAGGACGGGGTCGGTGCCCGAGGCGAGGACGATCCCGTTGCCGGAGGTTCCGGTGATCCGGACGTCCTCCAGCGAGGCGCGGCCCGCGGTGCTCAGGTGGACGCCGGTGCTGGTGTCGTGGACGACAGTGCGGACGACGGAGACGGCGGAGTTCTCCTCCAGGGCGATGGAGGGCTTGTCGGTGGAGGAGATGTCGCAGTCCTCGACGGTGCCGCGGCTCTCGCCGTTGGCGAGCACACCGTTGCCGCGCGCCCCGCGGACCGTGCAGTCGCGGACGCGGGCCTCGCCCTGCTCGGCCAGCACGATGCCGCTGGTCCCGAGGTGTTCGAGGGTGCAGGACTCCACGGTGGTGGGGGTGGTGGAGGTCACGACGATGCCCGCGCCCTGCGGGTTGCTCACCCGGCAGTCGCGCAGCGCGAGCGAGCCGGTCCCGCCCGCCAGCATCGCGGTCCAGGCGGCCCCGACGATCTCGCAGCCGTCCAAAGCGGCCTGTCCGCGCCGGACGTCGACCGCGGGCAGCTCGGCGTCACCGCCGCGCAGGGTCAGTTCGGAGAGCATCACGGCATCGGCGCGCAGCGCGATCACGCTGCCCGAGCGCGGCCGGATCTCCACCGTGCCGCGTCCTTCGGCGGCGGTGAGGGTGACCCGGGTGTGGATCACCAGATTCTCCGTGTACGTCCCGGGCCGGACGCTGATGAGCGCACCGGTGCGGGCGGCGGCGAGCGCCTCGCCGATCGTCGAAAAGCGGTCCCGGGGGCCGACCGACAGTACCTGGCGCGACACGCACCAACCTCCTCGCTACTGAGGCGTCCGGACCGGACGCCCCTTCTCGCCGGGGACGCGGGTGGCGTTCCGGCGACCTCATCTTGCCTCGTACGTGACGCCTGGTGGCCGGAGGCACGGCTCCCGGCCACCAGGCGTCCGGATCAGGTGCTCCACTTCTGATTGTCGTTGCCTGTGCAGGTGAACAGGATCAGATAGGTGGACGGGCCCCTGTCCTTGCTGTGGTTGGGGATGTCGACGCACTTGCCGACCACGGTGTTGACCAGGTCGCGGGCGCCGTTGAGGGCGAACTTCTGGGCGGCGGACCCGTTGCACCAGGCCAGTTGGATGCGCGCGCCGTTGTTGAAGTCGGCGTTGGCGACGTCCAGGCACTTGTCCCTGGCCCGGATGGAGCCGTCGGAACCGAAGCGCCACTTCTGGGCGTCGGCGCCGTTGCAGTCCCACATGAACAGGGGCTGGCCGTCGTTGAAGTTGTGGCCGGGTACGTCGATGCAACGGCCGGAGAGGTGGCTGCGGAAGGAGACGGGCCCGCTGAACGTCACCGGCGGACCGGCCTTGGCCGGCTGCTTCCTGACCCCGTCGCCGTTCTTCTGCTGGGCCTTGGGCGCCTCCGCCTTCTTCGGCGGGTCCTTGGGGGCGTCGCCCTTCTTCGCCTCGTCCTCGCCCGACGACGCGGGCGGGGGCGCCTGGCCCACGGGCGTGTCGGGCTTCTCCGTCCCGGCGTCGTCCTTCTTCTCGGCGGGCGCGCTGGTCTCGGGCGCGGCGGCGGCGAACTCGCCGGGCCTCTCCTGGCCGTTGCTGTCCAGGACGGTCCCGGCTCCGGCGGTTTTCACCCGCCGGGGCTCGTCGCCGTCGTTCCCGGCCAGCACGAGGAAGGGCACCGACACGAGCAGGGCTCCCGCGACCGCCGCCCCGGCCAGGACGGCCCTGCCGGGCCGCCCGACGGGGCCGGTCCCGGCCTGCGGTTTGCCGATGGCGGTGGTGCTCATGGTCCGTACGAGAGCGGGGAGGCGGCTCTGGGCGGCGGAGGCTTCGGGGACGGCCTCCGCCTCGACGGCTCCCGCCTCGCGGCTCTTCCCGGCCTCAGGGGCGGGGGCGGCTTCGGTCCGCGTCGGGTCGGTCCCGGGGTTCATGGCCGCCTCCTCCCTCTGCGCTACGGACTCCGCGCGGGCCTCCGGGGAGGCCGGGGAGGCCGGGGAGGCCGGGGAGGCCGGGGAGGCCGGGGAGGCCGGGGAGGCCGGGGAGGCCGGGGACTTCTGGGACGAACGCGTCATGGGGTTCTCCCTGTGGTGTGGGGCCAGGGTTCGGTCGAGCCGGTGCCGCCCGTCGCGTCCCCGGGGCCGGGAAGGCTCTCGACCGGGACGAACAGCGGTGCGGCGGCACCGGCGTTGACCAACAGCTGGGTGCCGGGCTCGCCGAGGAAACGGGCCAGTTCCCTGACGGGCAGGGTGCCATGGTCGAGTGCCGGGGACATGAACGCGTGTGGGGGCGAGGTGAACAACAGGGCCACCGGGGCCCCGTCGCGCCCTACGGCGACGAGCGGTCGCCCGTCCGGCCCGCGTACGAAGCCGACGTCCGCCTCCGCGAGCGCGGCGAGCGCGGCGTCCACCGAGCCGTATCCCGTGGCGGCCCGCTGGGCGGCCGCGTCCACCGGGTCGGTGGGCTCCGGCCAGCCGAGAGCGCGCGCCGAGGGCCGGTAATCCGGGTTGGCGCGGTACTCCCCCACGCCCCCGTCCTCGTCCGAACGCCACTCACCCAGCACCGCCCACGGGGGCGGCGTCCGCTCCTCGGTCCATTCCGGGTCGGCGATCCCGACCCAGTGGCCCGGCGCGAGGCGGGCCGCGTCCTTCACGGCCTCGGGGACGGGAAAGGGCTCGGCAGGGGTGAACGGGACCTGCTGCCCGCCCTCTTGCCGCTCTTCGGGCCGTGTGTGCACCTGAACTTCTCGCTCCGTACGAATGCTTGTGCGCCTCACGGCTTTCCCGCCGTCGGCGGTACGCGGATCGGGAAGTCAACAGGATGTCACACGGGCCGAGTCGGCGGGGCCTGGAGGTGGGGCCCGTATCGGCCTCCCACGTGCCCGTTCACCGCCCGACCACGGAACGTTACGGGAGCAGCGTGGCGCAGGGGGACAAAGCGACGGGGGCCGTCGAGGCGAGGGCCCCGCTCTCTCCGTGACGACGAAGAAGTGGCTGCCGGTGAGCCGACAGTCCTCATGGCGGCCCGCGCCGCTCTCGGCGACGTACAGCGCGAGCAGTGCGCCCCGGTGTCGTGCGCGGGCGTCGCCTCAGCCTCGGCCTCGGTCACCAGACGCGCCGCCGCCCCGGACACGCCCGGTGTCCGGGGCTCAACACAGGCTGGTCGCTATGCCGGGATGCAGCCGTTGGCGTGGACCCTGACAAGGCCGTCGGTGCGGGGGGTGACGGAGGCGCTGGCGCAGTTGTAGCCGCCGTTGAGTCCTTCGATGCGCAGGTTGTTGACGGTGCCGTTGCCGGGCGCCCCGTTGGAGGGGGAGCAGCGTTCGGCGTTGACCCGGGGGAGGTTCTCGGTGATCGGGTCGCCGCAGTTGTAGGTGGCACGGTCGCTGCTGCTGCCGACGCTGTCGTCGTCGTTGTCCTCGACGGCGTTGACGGTGGCGTTGGCGATGGCGGGGCCGTTGATCGAGTTGGCCGTCGCGGTGGCGCTGCCGATCGGGCCGTCGTCGGCGACCGCGGTGGTCGCTGTCCCGGCCAGAGCGGCGACGGCGAGAACGGCCGTGGACAGGAGAAGGCGTGCGCGCACGAATGCGTCCTTTCGCTGAGCGAATCCCTCATGGACCCGACTTCGGCCAGTCTGAAAGGAGACGGACCCGCTGCACTGAGCGACACCGCCAGCGAACGAGTGATCCGAGGGCCACCGGATACGGGTACGCCCCGCGGGTTCCGCCTCGACAGCGTCCACTGCGGGCGGGCCCCGCCGTCACACCGCCTCAGGGGCTTCCTGCGGATCTGAGGCGGCAGGCCCCGTCGGCGTCATGCCGGAGTCAGCGGTACCTCCCATGCCCATGTCCATATCCATGGCCATATCCATGCCGACGTCGACACGGGGGTAGTCGAGGCTGGTGGCGACAGCTGTGGAGATCGCCACGGCGGGTACGCCGTGGGAGACGGCGTCGGCGCTCGCCGTGGCCGTGGCGTCGTCCGCCGCGGCCGTGCCGGTGGCGGACACGATTCCGCTGCCTGCCACGAGCGCGGCGGAGGCGATGAGTAGGCGCATGCGCATGGGAGCAACCTCGTTCGACGGGAGGGGGAGGGGTCTCCCGTGCAGGGTGGCAGGAAGCCGGTGCGCGGCGGGCGGGACACGCGGGTGGAGCCGGCGGGCATTTTCTGTCCCCGGTCCCGACGGGCCGTCACCGCACATGCGACGGGGCTTCTCCGCGCCGGGTGTGTATCCCCGGGCCAGGCCGAACGCACCGAAGGAACCGTCACATCGCGCCAAGGCCGATTCTCTTGCCTTGTTCCCGGAAGAGCCCGTCATTACGCTCACGCAGACGATCAACGCCTTTACACGGAAGGCACGTTGCGGTTCCCCACCGTACGGTTCGATCCCGTGGCGCCGCACGTCAGGGCACACGACACGGCTCACGGCACAGCAAGGGACGGAAGCGGCATTCGATCAGGTCGGCGCGTACCGGATGGGCACGAGGAGTCACCGCATGACTGAGCGGGAGCTGACCGAGGCGGTGCACCACCGTCTGGACCTTCCCCTGCGCGCGGCCGTCGACCGCCTGGAGGATCCGCTGCGCGAGATGGCCCGTCATCATTTCGGATGGGACGATCCGTCCGGGGTTCCCGCTTCCCGGCACAAGGGGGCGATCCTCACCTACCTCTGTGCGGGCAGTGATCCGGAACGGGACTGGGACCGGGTGACGGTGGCGGCGGTCTCCGCGACCGTTCTCCTGCACGGGTTCCTCATCCACGACGACATCATCGACAACGACCGCGTGCGGCGATTCAGGCCGACGTGCTGGACGGTGTACGGCAAGTCGGCGGCCATTGAACTCGGCGCCGCGATGGAGGCGCTGGCCTTCGAGCTGATCGCGGAGACTCCCTGGGCGGCGAAGGGAGTCACGGCGGCGGCCCGTTGCGCCCGGCGCATGTCGGCCGGGCAGACCTCGGACATCGCGCACGAGGACCGGGACGACATCACCCTGGCCGTCTCGCTGGAGACCTGCCGCCGCAAGGACGCGACCTGCACCGAACTGTTCCTGCTGCTGGGCACCCTCGCGGTGAGCGACGACCCCGCCCGCCTCAGCGCCGCCGCTGACCTGGGCGTGAACGCGGGCATGGCGTTCTCCCTGAACGGCTTCCTGGACGAGATCTGGGGCAGCCCCGACCACCACGGCAAGTTCACCCTGTCCGACCTGCGTCAGCGGAAGAAGACCCCTCTGATCACGGCCGCACTCGAACGGCTCGGCCGACGTGAGGGCGCGCGGCTGCTGAGCCTGCTGGACGCCTGTTCCCGGGACGAGGGCGGCGCGCAACAGCTCGTCGAACTCCTCGCGGCCTCCGGCGCGCGGCAGCAACTGGCCGAACTGATCGAGGGGTACAGCGCCGAGGTCGATCGCGTACTCCCGGCGGCCATCCCCGACCCCGTCTCGCGCGACGCGCTCCAGGGCTACATCGCGTCCCGTCTCGATGGCGGGCAGGCGCCCCGGGCGGGACGACTGGGCGTTCCGGCGGGAGGCGGGGGCCGGCTCCCATGACCTCCGGGCGACTCCCCGCCACCGCCTGCCGCATCGTCAAGCTGGGCGGCGGCCTCATCACCACCGCCCCCGGCGGGCCCCCTCAGGTCGGCGAGGCGCGGCTGGCCGCTCTGGCGGGGGAGATCGGCGCAACCGGCCTGCCCACCGTCCTCGTGCACGGCACGGGCAGCTTCGGCAAGCCCGCTGCCCGTCGGCACCACTATCTCGGCGGCGTCATCAGCGCGGGCCGGCAGGGTGTCTTCGCCGAGGTGTCGGCCCTCCTGGCCAGGCTGGAACTGGCGGTCCTGGAAGCGCTGCGAAAGGGCGGTCTGTGTGCGGTGCGGGTACCGCTCGCGGGGTTGTGCGCCTACGCCGACGGAGAGATCCGGCTCCTGGACACCGATCCGGTCCGCCTGCTCCTGGAGCACGGCATCACTCCGGTCCTCGGCGGCAACCTGGCCTGGGGGCGTGACGGCTTCGCCGTCTACTCCAGCGACACCCTCGCCACCGACCTCGCCATCGCCCTGCGCGCCGCCGGACTGATCATGGCCACGAACACGAACGGGGTCCTTCTCGATCACGGACGCCCGGACCGGATCCACCGCGAGCTCAACGCCGACGATCCGTCCCTGGCCGAAGCGATCCCCCCGGACCGGCAGGATGTCTCCGGCGGCATGTACGTCAAGGTGCGCGAGTGCGGGCGGGCCGCCCGCACCGGAGTCCCGGCGTTCATCGTGGACGGCCGCATCCCCGGCAACCTGACCACGAGTCTGCACGGGAACCCTCTCTCGGGTACGCGCATCCGGTCCGGTTGACGTGGGTCCCGGCACTCGGCGTAGGTGGCGTGCCCCGACCCCGTACGGTCCGTTGGCCGGCCGCACCGGGGGCGGCCCCGCCGCGCCCTCACCGGGGTTGCGCCCGGCGTACAGCCATCGGAGCGGAAAGGCCCTGGCAGTGACCTCACTCGGACCCGTGGTCCACACCATCGGCGGCATTCTCGTCAGTGCCCGCCCGTTCGCCGACTACCAGGCGCAGTTCGCCCTGACCGGGCACGACCTCACCGCAGGGCCGCTGCTCGACTGCCCGGGTGGCGCCAGTGATTTCGGCGCCACCGTGCGGGAACGCGGCGGGCAGGTCATAAGCGTCGACCCCTGCTACGTGCTCCCGGCGGCGGACATGACGGTCCGCGTCGCGGCAGAGCTGGAACGCGTCGCCGCCTGGACCTCCGCCCAGCCGGACCGCTTCCCCCTGGACTCCCGGGGATCGTGGACGCACGCTCCCGCCTGGCAGGCCACCGCCGCCGGATTCCTCTCGGACTACGCTGCCGACCGCGCGCTCGGAAAGGGCTGCTACCTACCGGCCGCGCTGCCTCGGCTGCCGTTCACGGACGGCACGTTCAGGCTGGCGCTGAGCGGTTTCCTGCTCTTCACCTACCCGGACCACTTCGACCTGGCCTTCCACGTGCGCGCCGCGGAGGAACTGCTGCGGGTGGCACACGAGGTACGACTGCACCCGCTCAACGACTCCGGGGGCATCCCCTATCCGCACCTGGACGTCCTCCTGACCCGCCTCCGGGCCCGGGGAATCACGTGCGACGTCCTGGAGGTGACCGGGCGGTCCGATGCCCGGGACACCAGGACGCTGCGTCTGAAGCGTCGTTGACCACGGCACCGGCACAGCGCCCCGCGGAACCCCGGCCGCCTCAGGGCTCGCCCGCACCGTCCCGCGGAGGCGGGGCGGGAGGGCCGTAGCGCCGGTAGTAGTCCTGGAGCAGCCCGGACTACTACCGGACCGAGTCGGCCCAGGCGGGATCGAGGCCGGGCGGAGCGGTACCGGCGGCCACGGCGCAGGCGCCGGTGAGCATGCCGGCGTAGACCAGGTCGGAGTGGAGGTTGCTGATGCTGTCCGTCTCGTAGAAGTCGACGGGCCGCCCACCGGCCAGCACGGTGACCTCCACGCCACCGGGAAGCCGGTACGTGTGAGCGGGAGACTGCACCCTCCGACGGGCGGACCGTCGTCTCCCGCGAGCAGAGAGCGTCCAGGGCCGGGAGGTCGAACTCGATCTCCCGGCTGCTGACGCTGCCCAGGTAGACGGGACGTCTCAGGGCCGAGAACTCCCGGACGGACATGCTGGTTCGGCCCGTCACTCCGAAGACGAGCAGGGGCGCGTGGCTGCCGTCCCACCTCACCGCCGGCGACCACGGCCTGATCAGCGAAGCCGTCGCACCCGGATTCGACTACCGTTGTCCGGAGCGATCGGACATCGGGCTCCGGCTCCTCGTAGTCCCGGACCGGATCAGGTCCTTGCCGGACGTCGCACCGGTCACTGCCGGGCGGACTGCCGAGCAATGATCCTCCGGTGAGAGTCGGATCCGGCCCGGTCATGGGACGGGCCGACCTCTGATTCGGTCACAACACGGCCGAACCGTCGCCGTCGATCGGCCGACGAGCCTCAGCCAGGGCCACCTCGTGGATGAACCACTCCAGTACGGAGCGGATCTCCTCACCCTGACCGGCAAACACCTCAAGCGGAAAGGAGGGGCGCAGGTCGAGCTTCGCCGCGGCGAGGTCGATGCCGTCGATGGCGTTGAACCGCTCCAACAGGGCGCGGCGCACAGGCTCGTGGTCGAACGGCGGGCGACGCTTGAGGTACTGGAAGACGACCTCGGCCGTCCCGCTCACCGGGTAGACACCGATAGGCCACAGGGGGCGCGGCGAGCCCGGCCCGCCCGCCTCCACGGTCGGGAAGCAACTGGTCTCCTCCGCCTTGCCGTAAACCTGATGACCACCCTGCTCCTCCCAGAAGCGGAGTACGGCCAGGACGCCATCGACGACCTCGGGTCTCTGGTTCGCGCGCAGCAGCGTCTCGAAGCGGGTACCGGCGTCGTCGCTGCCGATCTGCGATCCGGCCGACCCCGGCGGAGCGTCCTCCGGGAGCTCCCTGCCCACCAGTACAGCCAGGTCCGCGCTGCTCAGCCGGTGGGCCTTCGAGGCTCGGCCGTTCTCGTCGAAGGCCACCCCCTCGGCCTCCAGCACGAGCCTGGGGTCACCGGAGTAGCGGTCGTCGGTCCACCGGAATCCGCCCGCGATCCGGCCGTCGGCGGTCAGCACGCGGTACGCGCAGTGCAGGCCCGCCCTGGCTGCCACGTAGTTGCCGACGGCGATGGCGCTGGTACCGATCAGTGCGGCGATCTCGCCGTACGAAGTCCAGGTGCCGGACGGCACAGCGCGCAAGACGTCCCTCAGCTCCCGCCAGCCGACCCACTCGTCGTCTGCCTGCGCGACTCCTTCCAGAGGCCCGGGCCACAGACCCACGGCCCGGTCGGCCAGTTCTTCAGCCCTGGCGAGGATCTCCGTACGGCCCCAGCGCTCCTGCGCGGCGATCTTCTGGTTCATCCGCAGCGCACTGGAGTCGAGCAGCTCCTGCTTGCGGTGGAAGGGGTGGTTGGAGAGCCGTGCGTTCTCACCGGAGAGCGTGAGGTTTCCGAGGGTGTGCACGAGCAGGTTGTGGATCTCCTGGGGGCTCTCGCCGTCCTCTGCCTCTTCGGCCAGCAGGTCGAACCACTGCTGGGCCGGGCTCTGGGGCAGCACGTGCTCGACGGTGAGCGGCGCCTTGTCGTAGTCGACAGGCTCGCTCGATCCGTAGCTCTCCTCCAGTCGGCGCAGGATCTGGAAGCGCTGGTTGCCTCGTCCGGTCTTGTAGAAGGGCCGGGTGCGGATGGCATTGCGGACCGCGTCGTCGCTCGGCCATACGCGGGCGCCCG
Organism: Streptomyces sp. ADI96-02; assembly: GCF_003846185.1. Classification (GTDB taxonomy): domain Bacteria; phylum Actinomycetota; class Actinomycetes; order Streptomycetales; family Streptomycetaceae; genus Streptomyces. The sequence goes on along the minus strand of NZ_ML123034.1, from coordinate 5,314,810 downwards.
TACGGGGGCGCGAAAGGAATCGACGTACCGCTTCGGCCGGGGAGCCGTCCTTGTCCAGTTCTTTGGGGAGCTCCATGAACACCCGGTTGCTGCCGGTCGTGGACAGGCCCGCGAAGAGCCGCCGCACCATATAGCTCTCCGCGAACGCGAGGGTGGCCGCCGCTTCCGCGGCCGTGGTCCTGCCGTCGTCCACGAGGTCGAGGAGGCGCAGGGCCAGCGGGTAGTGGGTCTGCCCGCCCCAACGCGACAGGCGCTCCAGTGCCGCGCGCAGCCCGGGGTCGATCTCCCGCTCGGGCTCCAGGATCCGCATGAGGCGGTCCGCACGCAGGGAGAACCCGGCGATCTCGGCTTCCAGCGCCGCCTCGTCCCCGCTCAGCGGCTCCAGTCGCTTCTTCTGGTCCCGGTAGATCTCGCTCTGCCGGGCCCTGTTGTTCCCTCCGACGACGAGGTCCAGCCACACCAGCAGCTCCAGATGGACGGGGCCGAGCAACTCCTGCATGGGCAGCCACCGTTTGCGGTAGACGTCCTCGCCTCTGGTGGGCAAGCACATGAAGAGGTAGTTGCGCAGCAGGTCGCTCTGACTGAGCCCCACTCCGGTGTTGTTGATGGACTCGAAGATGCGGTAGACGTTGTCACCCTCGGCCGCAGTGATCGCAACGATCGAGAGGCAGTCGCCGAGAACGGACTCGACCGCGTCCACCCACGCCTCACCACCGCTCTCCGTTCCGTCGGCCAGGGCCGCGACGAAGAAGCGGTAGGCAGCGCCCACGTTCCCGGCTCCGCCGGCCTTCGGAAGGCTGTCCACGCAAGCCGTGTACGCCTCACGGTCCGCCTGTGTCGGCAGCAGCCTGTAGCTTTCGTGGCCGTCCTGATACGCGTTGACGAGGACGAGGTCGTTGATACGGGCGGCCTTCTTCACCGAACCCCGGTCCCGGTGGTGGTCCCGCAGGGCGGTGAAGGCGAGCATCAAGGTGGTCATCCGCTGCTGGCCATCGACGACGAGCCAACGCCGCATCCCGCCCGCAGCGACACGCTCGGGCGCGAGCACGACCGAACCGAGGAAGTGGCCCGAGCCGGCCGGCCCTTCCTGTCTGTCCTCGACCAGCTCCTGCACGTCGTCCCACAACTGCTGCAGCTCGTCGCGCTGCCAGCTGTAGGTACGCTGGTAGAGCGGAATCCGGAACTGCTGCTCCCCTTGGACCAGCTTGCTGAACGTGGTCTCCTGAGCGTGCACGCCCCGTCCTCTCCCCAAACCCTCGGTACCGATGAGCCATTGTCGCCCCATACCGTACGGTGATGAGTCGAAACGTCGACACGCGTACGACCCGGGGGCAGAGATGGCGACGCTGGGGATTCACAAGGACTTTCTCCTGGAGTTCGCCCGATTGGAGAAGCCCGTACAGAAGCGGGTCCACGAGGTGTTCGACAAGTTCCGCGAGCACCGCCACGCCGGGCTTCACCTCGAAAAGCTGGAGAACCCCCGAGACCCGCGGATCCGTACTCTGCGTGTCAACAAGTTCATGCGCGGCGTCGTTCTCGCACCGGACTCCGGGGGCAGCTTCCTCCTCCTGAAGGTCATGGCGCACGATGACGCCATCGCCTGGGCCTTGAGCCACCGGGCGACGGTCAACTCGGCGACCCAAGGCATCGAATTACGTGACGACATCGCCCTGGAGCGGGCCACCGCCGACGTACAACACACCCCGCGCATGGCGGAGGTGCGGCTCTTCGCCGACATCGCCGACAAGGAGCTCACCCGCCTCGGTGTCGATCCCGATCTGCTGCCCCTCGTACGGAACCTCAGCACGGAGGCCCATCTCGACGCCCTCCGCAAGATCCTTCCCGAGCAGCAGTACGACGTCCTCGCCGGCCTGGCCGCGGGTCTGACGCCGGAGGACGTCTGGCGCGAATCCGTGGCCGCTCAAGCCGAACGCGCCGCCGCCGAGGCCCAGGAGACGCCGGCCGGAGACGAACTCGCCGCCGCGATGGCCCGCTCGCATGGGCGCATCGCCGTGCTCTCCGGCCCCGAGGAGCTGATGGACGTCCTGTCCCGCCCCTTCGACGCATGGCGGGTCTTCCTGCATCCCAGTCAGCGGCGTATCGCCTACCACCCCTCCTACAACGGACCTGCCCGGGTGACCGGCGGCCCCGGCACGGGCAAGACCGTGGTCGCCCTGCACCGCGCGCTCCATCTGGCACAGCAGTTGCCGGACGACGCCCCCGACGAATCGGTGCTGCTCACGACCTACACCAGGAATCTCGCCGACGACCTGCGCCAAGGACTGGAACTGCTCATCCCGGACAAGGCGCTGCGGGCCAAGATCCGTGTGGTCAACGTCGACGCCCTCGCGTACCAGGTCGTACGCGAGGACAGAGGCGGCCCACTGGCCATTCTCACCAGCCAGAGGGAGATCGGCTCCCGCTGGAACGCCGTCGCCCGCAGGCTCGGTCTCGACCTCAGCGACGTCTTCCTCGACCAGGAATGGCGACAGGTCATCCAGGCCCAGGACCTGCGCTCCCCAGAGGCGTACCTCAAGGCCTCACGCAGCGGCCGGGGCACCGCACTCAGCCCGCTGCGACGGGCCCAGGTCTGGCGTGCCGTCGAGGGCTTCACCCGAGAATTGCGCCAGGCCGGGCAGTGGACCTTCATCCAGGTGTGCGACGAGGCCGCCCGGCTGCTGGAGCCGCGTACGGACCACCCGTTCCGCCATGTCGTGATCGACGAGGCCCAGGACCTTCATCCGGCGCAGTGGCGCCTGCTGAGGGCATCGGTCGCGCCCGGCCCCGACGACCTGTTCATCGCCGGCGACACGCATCAGCGAATCTACGGGAACAAGGTGTCACTGCGCAGCCTCGGTGTGAACGTGATCGGAAGGTCCCATCGCCTGCGGATCAACTACCGCACCACACAGGAGATCCTGCATTGGTCGACGTCCCTGCTCGGCCGGGAGAGCCCGGACGACATGAACGGCGGGACCGAATCGCTGGCGGGGTACCGGTCCGTGCTGAACGGTGGACACCCCGAACTCCGTGGGGCGAGCAGCAAGGCCGAGGAGATCTCTGACCTCACGGCGCAGATCGCCCGGTGGACGGCCGACGGTGTGGAACCGAGCGAGATCGGGGTGGCCGTGCGATACCTGCAGCTGGGCAAGGAGATCGCACAGGCGCTCGAAGACGCCGATCTGCCCGTTCGGCTCATGGGCACCGCTCGGGCATCCGGCGACGGCGTCGGAATCGGGACCATGCACCGGATGAAGGGGCTGGAGTTCCGGTATGTCGCTGTTGCCGGTGTGAGCGAGCGGGTCGTGCCTCTCGCCTCGGCTCTGACCCCCGCGGAGGTGGACGCTCAGCAGCACCGAGAAGACCGGCTTGGCGAGTTGGGCCTCCTGTTCGTCGCGTGCACCCGCGCCCGCGAGGTGCTGCGGATCTCCTGGAACGGGGCTCCCAGCCCGTTTCTCGCCCCACGACACAGCTTGGGCGAGGGCTCGCCGACTGCCGCCGGTCAGCCCTCCTGAGGCACGCTCTCCTGTGCTAGCTGCCGGACGGGCGCCGGAGTCCGACCGCCGCGATCTCGCCCGCTGGTCCCACCGACTCTTCGACGCGACCGGCTCCGGCCGTACCGGCACCGCGTCGCACAGGATCGGCACTGACCCATCACGTCGACACGGCCCGCACCGCCTCGACGCCGACGGCCTGGCCGCCCTGCCCCTCGCCCCGGACCGACCCACTGCGCCCACCGCCTTGAAGCACCGGACGCGGCGAGGGAGACGTCCACGCGTGCGGTGCTCAGGCGGTCCGGTAGCGGCGGAGGTGCGCACCGGTGGCGGTGCCCTCCGCGGCCAACAGCTCCTTCGGCGTACCGCTGAAGACGACCCGGCCGCCGTGCTTGCCACCGCCGGGGCCGAGGTCGATCACCCAGTCGGCCTGCCGCACCACGTCCAGGTTGTGCTCGATGACGATGACCGTGTTGCCCTGGTCCACCAGCCCGTTCATCAGCCCGACGATGGTGTCGACGTCGGACATGTGCAGGCCCGTCGTCGGCTCGTCGAGGACGTAGACGGAACGGGAGCCGTGCAGCCGACCCGCGAGTTTGAGGCGCTGGCGCTCGCCGCCGGACAGGGTACTCAGGGGCTGCCCGAGGGTGAGGTAGCCGAGGCCGACGTCGGTCAGGCCGGTCAGCTTGTCGCTGACCTCGCGTTCGGTGAAGAACTCGATGGCGCTCTCGGCGGACAGGTCGAGCACGTCGGCGACGGACTTGCCGCGCAGTTCGTACGCCAGGACCTCCTCCTTGAACCGGCGCCCCTCACATGCCTCGCACCGGGTCCGTACGGGGTCCATGTAGGCGAGTTCCACGACGAGTTCGCCACGGCCGTTGCACTCGTCGCAGGCACCCGCCGAGTTGAAGCTGAACAGGCTCACCGGCACGCCGTTGGCCTTGGCGAAGAGCTTGCGGATGACGTCCATCGCGTCGAGGTGGCTGGCGGGCGTGGACCGTGAGGACGCCCTGATGGCCGTCTGGTCGACCAGGATCGCGTCCGGGTGGGCGTCCAGGAACGCCCCGGTGATCAGCGAGCTCTTCCCGGAGCCGGCCACCCCGGTGACCGCGGTGAGGACCCCGGTGGGGATGGTGACCGAGACATCGCGGAGGTTGTGCAGATCGGCGTTCTTCACCGCGAGCTTCCCCGTCGGGCGGCGCACGTCGGCCTTCACGTCGGCGGTCCGGCGCAGGCAGACGGCGGTGAGCGTGTCGGCCTTCCTCAGCTCCGGGAAAGTGCCCTCGAAGACGATCTTCCCGCCGTGCACGCCGGCCCCGGGGCCCACATCGACCACGTGGTCGGCGATCTCGATGACGTCCGGATCGTGCTCCACCACGATCACCGTGTTGCCCATGTCCCGCAACTCCCGCAGCAGCCCGTTGAGACGGCCCACATCACGCGGGTGCAGGCCCGTGCTGGGCTCGTCGAAGATGAACGTCATCCCGACCAGGCTGCTGCTCAAGTGGCTCACGGTCTTCAGCCGCTGGGCCTCGCCGCCGGAGAGCGACAGCGTCTCCCGGTCCAGCGAGAGGTAGCCGAGGCCGATGCCCTCGATCCGCTCGAAGGCGGTGCGAATCCCCGCCGCGATCGGGCCGGCGACCGGGCCGTCGATCCCGTCGAGGAGCTTGATCAGGTCGCTGATCTCCATCCGCGTCCAGTCCGCGATGGTGCGCCCTGCGATGGTCGTGGCGAGCGCGGTGGGGTTGAGCCGGGTGCCGCCGCACCCCGTGCACTCCCCCAGCGTGATGAACCGCTCGATGTTGGCCCGGCCTCGCTCGCTGAGCGAGCTGAGGTCGCGCTTGAGGTTGGTCCGGGCGAAACGGGCGACGACCCCCTCGTAGTTGAGGGCCACGGCGGTGTTGGCCGAGGACACCTTCACCTTGCCGCCGCTGCCGTACAGGAGCATCTCCCACTCGGCCCCGGTGTAGTCGCTCAGCTTCTTCGCGGTGTCGAAGTGCCCGGACTTCCCGTATATCTGCCAATCCATCGCACCGGGCTTGTGCGTGCTCAACTGGATGGCGCCCTCGTCGAGCGACTTCGTCCGGTCGAGGAGGCGGTCGACGTCCACCCGCCGCGTCCGGCCGAGACCCTCGCACTCCGGGCACATCCCGTAGGGGTTGTTGAAGGAGTAGACCGAGGCCGGGTTGTACGGGGTGCCCAGACGCGAGAACAGCACCCGCAGCGACGAGTAGAGGTCGGTCATCGTGCCCACCGTCGACCGCGCGTTGCCCCCGACCGGCTTCTGGTCGACGACCACCGGAGCGGTCAGGTTCTCGATGACGTCCGCGTGGGGGCGCTGGTATTTCGGCAACTGGTTGCGGATGAACCAGTCGTACGTGCTGTTGAGTTGCCGCTGCGCCTCCACGGCCAGGGTGTCGAAGACGATCGACGACTTTCCCGACCCGGAGACGCCGGTGAACACCGTGATCCGGTTCTTCGGAATACGCAGCGACACGTCCTTCAGGTTGTGCTCGCGCCCACCCTCGATGCGGATGTACCGCGCACTGTTCTCGTTGCGCTCTGCTTCAGTCATTTCAGCTTGAGATTTATCCCGTAGGAGTCTTCGGTGCTTGGCTCGCATACTGGTCTGATGAGTTCGATCTCCACACACCATCGGTTCCGGGACCCGCGCAGCACGAAGTACGACTTCCTCGCGTCGGTCCTCGTGTGCTGTCCCGGCTGCGAGAAGATCGCTCACGTCGTGGCAGGACCGGAGCCGGCCGGGGGGCACGATCCGGACCTCTTTGCACCAAGGCGTCTCGTCTGCCGGAACTGCGGGACGGCGAAGGAATGGAGCCGTGGAGGTGTGGCCCTGCACCGGGACCGGGGCGCGCCGGCCACGGACCCGTACTTCGGCGTCCGTCTGTGGTTGCAGACCGAGACCCGGCACGGGTGGGTATGGGCCTACAACCTGGAACACCTTGACCTGATCAGGAGATTCGTGCAGGCGCCGCTGCGTGAAGGGATTCCCTGGCACGACCACGGCCGGAAGATGACTGTGGTGGCCCGCCTGCCCGCATGGATGAAGCAGGCCAAGAACCGCGACGAGGTGCTGCGGGCCATCGCCCGCATCCACGCCTCACTGCTCCGCGCCTGATCCGGGAACACCGAGCCTGCCGCTCATCCCGTGACGCGTCTGGGCTTGGTGCCCTTCTTGTGATGACTGGGGCGCGAATGCGCTTCTCCGGTCTTGAGGACGAGACCGACGTCCTGAACGACGGCCCGGCGTCGGTTTTTCACGCCGGGCGGGCGGCCCGGGCCGGGTTTGGTGGGTTTGGGCGCACGGGCTGGCAGGGGGCACTTCATGCGGAGGTTCCTGAACCCGCGCCGTACCCGGGCCGGGGTGAGCTTGTTCGGCAGAGCCGGCCGTTCCCAGGGACGACGGAGATCGGTGACCAGGCCACGGACGAGACGGAGTTGGGTGTGAGCGGCGACGATCAGCCAAGTCCACCGGTCGGCGGCCTCGGGATCGCGGAGCTTGGGGCGGGTCCACCCGAGCGTCTGCTTGATCATTCTGAAGGTGTGCTCAAGATCGAATCTGCGCAGGAACGCGTGCCAGAGCCGGTCGACATCCGTCTCGCTCGCGCCGGTGCCCGACCACCACAGCCAGACTGGCTTGGGGTCCGCTCCGTTGGGCAGGCGGTCGACCTTGAGCCGGATCACGGTGCCCTCGATGATCGGCAGCTCGTCCCGGTGGGTGAGCCAGGCTGCGCGGCGGGTCAGCCGCGGGTGGAGCCGGTCGAAGGAAGTGGCCACCGCGGAACCGTACCGCTCCGTCTCCGTGACTGTCCGGACGTCGGGTTCGCCCCAGGTGTCCGGCTGGCCGAAGACGAACTCACCGCCGTGCTTGGGCGGCCGTCCGCCCTTCGGGTCGTAGATCCTCGGTGGTGTGGGCCGGCGCATCACCCGGTCCGACCGCAGCCTGCCCAGCAGCTCGACCGGCAGGTCCGCCAGCAGGAACGACAGGCGCTGAACGTCGTAACCGGCGTCCAGGACCAGGAGAATAGCCAGGTCGCCGGGCTTCCACTGGCCGGCGGCGACCAGGCGCTCGACAACCTCGCGGACCTGGACGGCGGTGACCGCCGCGACGTCGGCACCCGGCTCCAGCCGGACCGCGTCCAGCAGCGCGGTCCAGGAACTGCGTCCCACCTCCAGTGCCGCGACGATCGAGTACGGCCAGCCCGGGATCATCCGGTGCTCGTTCTTGCCCCGGCCGTAGGTGTGGCAGAACGAGCGGTCCGGCGACGTGTTCGCGTCCGGCCGTAGCCACGGGCTGACATCCGCCGCGAGCACCAGGCGCCCGCCCGCAGCCCGGGGCAGCGGCAGCCCGGCCAGCGTTCTCCGCAGTCGTGCGACATCGACGCGGCCGCGGTTGAGCCCGCCATACAACGCGCCGTGCCCACGCCGGTGTTCAGGCGAGAGCGCGAGATCAACCAGAGTCTTCACGGGCCCGTCGGAGCACAGCAGCGCGTCGCAGAGCTCGAACAGTTCATCGCCCCGTCTGGTCAGGCACGCATACAGCTCCGACCGGAAGTGTGACGCTTCCGCGAACGCCTCCCGGCGGACATCCTCATCCAGCAGACTCGACTCCACGGCCTTCGTTACGGTCACGTGCGCTCCTTGGTCGGAGCACAGGATCGAGCGAAGGCCACCCGCATGTCCGCTGAACTGCGAAAACAGGGTTCAAGTTCGAAGACCGTTCGACATCGGGACGATAAACGACAAGTTCAGTGCTTGTTCACGTTCTCTTCGATGAGGTGAATACCGAACCGGTACGGCTCACACAGCGGGGTCGAGATAGCGATGCCGTTCCGCGTACAGATCGGACTCACTCCGCGCGAGCTGCCGCATTTCCTCGACGTGATTCCGGAAATCCGGGTGGCCCACAGCCGCGCGCAGCGCCCCGGCGTTCTCCCAGCGGGCGATGTTGACGTACCGCTGAGGGTCCTTCACGTCCTGGGACAAGGTGTAGCCGACGATGCCCGGCTGCTCCTTCATGAAGGCCGCGACGCGTGCGAAGGCGGACTCGAACTCCTGGGGGCTCCCGGAGACCGTGAACCGGTTCACGAAGGTGACCGGGGGCTGCGGCGTGTCCTGCTGGGCCATGGTGCTCTCCTTACGACAGGGCTGCGGAAGGCTTGACGGGGCCGGACCGGGCGGTCAGGCCGTGGAGACAGGCGAGCAGGCAGCGCGCCTGCACGTTCACGTAGTGGCTGTGCCGCATCAGGGCGACCAACTGGGCCACCGTGAGCCAGCGGTGGTCCGGGGCGCGGGCCCCGTGGTCCTCGTCGGTCTCCACGATCAGGTAGCGATTGCGGGCATGGTAGAAGCGGCCGCCCTCCTCCGAGTGCACCGCGTCGAAGCGAATCTGCTCGGAGGCCGCGTTCAGCACCGCGTCCAGGTGGCGCGGGCGGGCCCGGGCAGGCAGCGCGGCAAGGCTGTCCGGGGTGCACTGAACGGTCGGGGCCAGCTCGACGCCGTCCACGTAACCCGGTTCCGTGGCGGCATGGACGAGCAGATGCAGCACGCCGTCGATCCTGCGGACGAGGAAGGCGATCACGCCCCGGCCGCAGGGCTCGATCATGGGCTGAGCCCAGGCGCGGACCTCGCGGCCGACGGCGGTGACGTCGACCCCCGCGACCCGGAAGAACCGGCCGCTCTCGTGCGCGATCCGGCCGTCCACCCCGCGCCAGCCGGCCAGCGCCCGGAGCGGGACCCGCTCGGCGGCCACATCCCGGCGGGTGCGGACCTCGGTGATCCAGTGCAGTACGTCGGCCGGCGCCTCGGGCGCGTCGGCGCGCCCGTCGCAGGAGCGGACGAGCGCGGCCGTGAAGTCGTCCCGCGGCGTACCCAGGACGTGCGGCAGACCGGGCCCGGTGAAGGGCAGGCAGGCGAGAACCGAGCGGGCGTCCATGTTCACCAGGTCATCGAGCCTGAGCAGCGTGTGGAGCTGATGAAGCGTCAACCATATGAATCCCGGGCGCTGTTCGACGTCCTCGGTGGCCTGGACCACCATGTTGCGGTTGCGTTTGCGGAAGAACCAGGCGCCCTGTTCGGACTGTCGTACGTCGGCGAGCACCCGGTGGCGCGAGGCGTCGCGGAAGTGACGCAGGTAGGGGACCTCCGCCCCGCGGTGCACCCGGGTGTAGTTGCTGCGCGTGGCCTGGACGGTGGGCGACAGCTGGAGACCGTTGTGGTTGCCCGGTTCGATCTTCGCCTGCATCAGGCAGTGGAGGACACCGTCGAACTCCTTGACCAGGATGCCCAGGATGCCCACCTCCGGCTGGTTGATGATCGGCTGCTGCCACCGTTCGACCGGCCCGCCGGGCACGTGCACGTCCAGGCCCTCGACGGAGTAGAAGCGACCTGTCTCGTGGACGAGGTTCCCGGTGGCGGGGTCGGTGCGCCAGCCGGCGAGGTCCTCCAGCGCGACCTGTCGGACCCGCATGTCGGCGTGCTCCTTCTGTGCGGCGAGCCAGTCGTGGAACCGGTCCGCGCCGCCGGCCCCGGGGTCCGCCAGCGCCGATCGGGCGATCCGCAGATGGGGCGCGTCGTACGGGGCCGACGCCCCGGCTCGTGGCGTCCGCGAACGTGTGGTCAAGACGGCCCCCGGGGGTTGTGGTCGACGACCCGCCCACGATCGGACAACGGGCTCGATACCGGCTGCAATCGCGCTCGAGCGGTCACCGGAGGGAGCACGCCGCTGGGAGGCCCTGTTCCTCTTCGCGGTGATCCGGTCGAGCCAGGGTCCGAGAAGGGGCATGCCGCCGTCATGTGTACGGGGAGGCACGGACAGCGGAGCCGGGACCGGCCGGCCGCGGCAGGAGTCGTTCAGAGGCGGCTCACCGCGGCCCGCGCCAGGTCGTGCCCCTCCTCCGTCAGGGCGTCCACCGCCGCGCGGACGGCCGCCCGGTCCCGGTCCGGGGTACCGGGCCGGGCGGGCAGCAGGGGCACCGCGACGCTGGCGCCGTGCCGTACGGCGCGGTGGCGGCGGGCGAAGGCCGTGAGCGTCTGGCGCGGCCCGGCCTCCAGCAGGAGCATGTCCTCGACGGCGAGCAGCGATTCGAGGGCGTCCGCGAAGTAGACGGTGTCGGTGATCTGCCGGGCCCAGAAGCGCGGACTGCACGCCTCCTCGGGGGTCATGAGAGAACCGGTGTAGCCGGAGTAGAGAGCGATGTCGGGCGGACTGAACGCCATCGAGCGGTACGCGGCCTCGACCTCCTTCGCGGCCGGCGCCATCGCCGGCGAGTGGAAGGGGCTGGTCGCGGGCACGACCATGACGGCGTGGCCGTCGTGCCGCAGCCGCTCCAGCACGCCCGCGAGCGGGGCAGCCGAACCGGCCAGCATGGTCTGCTGGTTGGCGTTGACGGCAGCGACGGCGATGTCGTCCCCGACGTACGGCGCGAGCCGGTCCGCGGCGAGTCCGACGGCGAGCATGCCGCCCGCCGGGATCCGCACCGCGGCGCGGACCCGCTCCCGTACCATCGCGACGGCCTCAGGCAGCGGGACGACACCGGCGAGGGTCGCCGCGACGAGCTCGCCGGCGCTGTGCCCGAGCAGGGCGGTGGGGCGGACGCCCCAGCCCAGCACCATCCGGGCCAGGCCGTAGTCGACGGCGAACAGCAGCGGCTGCGCGCGGCGGACGTCGTCGAGGGGCACTGACGGGGAGGTCTCCCCGATCCAGTCGGCCCGGATGCGGGCGCCCTCCGCACCGAAGTGCTCAAGGACCTCGTCGACGGCGGCGGTGAACTCCGGTTCGTGCCGGTAGAGCCCGGCCGCCATGGCGGGGTGCTGGGCGCCCTGGCCCGGCAGGAGGAGCGCCACAGGCCGGGGCCTGCGGGTCGTCGGGTGGTTGTGGTCCCGAGCGGTTGCGGGGAGCATGGGGCCTCCTGGCATGCGACGGTCGGCGGGACGTCCGCCCCGCGCGCGAAGGTCTGCTGCGGGGCGGACGAGGTCGTTCGGCCTCAGGCCGTGGGGACCGCCGGGCTGGTGTTGATCACGTCGAGCAGGGCCCGGGGCGTCTCCGCGTCGGCGACGGCGCCGTCGGGAACGCTGACCCCGTACTCGCGCTGGACCAGGCCGATGACCTGGAGCAGCGCCAGCGAGTCGTATCCGAGGTCGATGAAGGGGGTGTCGAGGATGCCCCCCTCCAGGTCGACCCCCTCCTCCTCGCCGGCGCTCTCGCGCAGCATGCGGGTGAGGTCGGTCAGGGTCACCGGGCCGGTCTTGGCGGTCATGGCTGGTCCTACCTTTCGAGGATTCGGCTGGCGCAGGACAGGAAGCAGGAGGGTCGGGAGGCGGTGCTGTTCAGGTGTCGCGCCGCACCACGAGGGCCGCGTTGAAGCCGCCATGGCCCCGGGCCAGCACCAAGGCGGTGCGGGGCCCGGTCTCCCGGGGGCCCTCGGTCACGAGGTCGAGGCCGAGGGCGGGGTCGGCCCTCACGGTGGATGCGGTCGGGGGGATCACCCCGTCGCGCAACGACAGCAGCGCGGTGGCGACGTCCAGGGCCGCCCCGCCCGCGAGAAGTCGCCCGGTGAGTGTCTTGGGCGCGGTCACGGGTACGCCGCGGCGTCCGAACACCGCGTTCAGTGCCTCGGCCTCGACACGGTCCGCTTCGGGGGAGCCCGCCGCGTCGGCGAAGACGACGTCCACGTCGGCCGGGGTGAGCCGGGCGTCACGCAGCGCCTCTTCGAAGGCCCGGCGCAGCCCCGGAGGGCGGCCGGAATCGGGAGCGGGGTCGAGGGTGGCGGCGTAGCCGGCGATTCGTCCGTACGAATAGGCCCCGCGCTCGTGAGCCTGCACCGCGTCCTCGACGAGGAGGATGGCGCCGCCCTCCCCCGGTGTGTAGCCGCAGGCGTCGGCCGAGAACGGAAGGTAGGCGCGGGCCGGATCCGGCTCGGTGCTCATCTGGCCGGTGGCCAGCTGGGGAAGCCAGCCCCAGGGGCAGAGCATCGCGTCGACGCCGCCGGACACCATGGCCGGAGTGCCCTTGCGGATGTGGCGGCGGGCCTGGCCCAGCGCGTCGATGCCGCCCGTCTGCTCGGTGAGGAGCACGCTGCTGGGGCCGCGCAGGCCCTGCTGGATGGATATCTGGCCGGTATTGACGGCGTAGAACCAGGCGAACGACTGGTAGGCGCTGACGTATTCCTTGCCGCGGCCCCACAGCTGTTGGAGCTCCTTCTGGCCGAATTCGACGGCACCGCCGGAGGCGGCCGTGACGACGCCGACGCCGTACTCGGACAGCCGGTCCGTATCCAGTCCGGAGTCGCGCAGGGCCCAGTCGGCGGCGGTCAGGGCCAGCCGGGTCATCCGGTCGGTCTGCGGAAGGAGCCTGCTGGGGATGAGCTTCTCGTCGTCGTAGTCCCGGATCTCGCCCGCCACCGTGGCCGGATAGCGGGAGGCGTCGAACCGGGTGACCGAGCCCAGCCCGGACTTCCCGGACAGGGTGGCCTGCCAGAATTCCTCCGTGCCCAGGCCGTTGGGGGCGACAATGCCGAGTCCGGTGACGACGGCGGTGCGCGGGTCGGCCGGGGCGGCGGTGGGCGGCGTCATGGGCGTCCCCTCTCGGGCCGGGCCAGCACCATGGCGCTCTGGAAGCCGCCGAAGCCGCTTCCGACGCTCAGCACCGCGTCGGCGCGCTGCTCACGGGCGGTCAGAGGTATGTAGTCCAGGTCGAGTTCGGGATCGGGCTCGTGCAGGTTGGCGGTCGGCGGCAGCATCCCGTGCTCCATCGCGAGGGCGCAGGCGACGATCTCCAGGGAGCCGATGGCGCCGAGCGAATGGCCGATCATGGACTTGATGGAACTGACCGGCACGTCGTAGGCGTGGGCGCCCAGGCTCCGTTTGAACGCGCCGGTCTCGTGGCGGTCGTTCAACTTGGTTCCGGACCCGTGGGCGTTGACGTAGTCGATGGCTTCGGGAGCGAGTCGGGCCTCGGCGAGCGCCGCGTCGATCGCGGCGGCCATCTCGACGCCCTCGGGCTTGAGCCCGGTCATGTGGAAGGCGTTGGCGCGGGAGGCGAAGCCGGCGATCTCGGCGTAGATGTGGGCCCCCCGGGCCCGGGCGGCCTCCAGTTCCTCCAGGATGACGACGGCGGCGCCCTCGCCGAGGACGAGTCCGCTGCGGGTGCGGTCGAAGGGGCGGCAGGCGCTCTCCGGGGTGTCGTTGCGCGGGGAGGTGGCCTGGATGGCGTCGAAGCAGGCCGAGGTGATGGGCGACAGGGGCGCTTCGGTGGCGCCGGCGACCACCACGTCGGCCGATCCCTCGCAGATCAGCTCGGCGGCGTGGCCGAGTGCGTCGAGCCCGGAGGTGCACCCGGTGGAGACCACCGCGGCGGGGCCCTCGGCGCCCGCGTCGCGGCCGACCTCGGCGGCCATGGAGCTCGGGACGAAGTGGCCGTACAACTCGGGGATGACGTAGGAGTGGTCGAGGCTCCAGGAGCGGCCGCCGTCGCTGGCGACGACGTACTCCCGTTCGAGGGAGGTGGTGCAGCCGACGGCACTGCCGAGGACGGTGGCGATCCGGCCGGGGTCCAGTGCGCCTGTCTCGAGCCCGCTGTCGGCCATGGCCTCGCGGGCCGAGACGACCGCGAACTGCGCCGCGCGGTCGAGCCGGCGGATCTCCTGCGGGCGGAGCCCGGCCGCCACGGGGTCGAAGTCGCACTCGGCCGCGGTCCGGGAGCGGAACGGGGTGGGATCGTAGGCGGTGATGGTCCGGGTGGCGGAGCGGCCGGTGGTGAGCAGGCTCCAGTAGCTCTTCACCCCGATTCCGCCGGGAGCGACGACCCCCAGTCCGGTGATGACGGCCCTACGCATCGCGGTGACCTCTCATCGTCTGTCGCGGCCTGCGCGGCCGGGGGCGGTGGCACGGGGCGGGTGGAACAGTGCCGGACACTTTCGATCCCTCCGTCGTGGTCGGTGGTGCGCCCGGGGCCGGTTCGGGGTCTGTCCTGCCGGGCGCCGCCGGTGACGGTGCGCTCGTGGCCCGTCTCGTTCGGGTGTGGCCCTGCGGTGGCGTCATGGAACGACGGAGACCTAGACGGACACTCAAGTCCACGTGGACCGGCAGCGATCGGGGTCAGCGGCCGACCGGGACGCCCGCGTCCAGCTCGGGGTCGGCGCTCAGCACGCTCTGGTGCAGCCGGCGCAGCCGGGGCGAGGGCTCCAGGCCCAGTTCCTCCACCAGGGTGTCCCGCAGCTTCTGATACGTCTCCAGCGCGCGCCAGGCGGCGCCCGAGCGGTGCAGTGCGATCATCAGCTGAGCGCAGAAGTTCTCGTGCATGGGGTGCCTGGCCATCAGCACACGCAGTTCGGGCACGACCTCCAGGTGGCGTCCGACGGCCAGGTCGGACTCCAACCGCATCTCCAGGGCGGCCATGCGCTCGCCCTCCAGGCGCAGCACCTCCAACTCCAGTACGGAACCGACGCGGACGTCCACCAAGGCGGGTCCCTGCCACAGCGCCAGGGCGCGACCCAGGAGGTCGGATGCGGTGTGGTGGTCCTCGGCCTGGTGCGCGGCCCGGCCCCCGACGGCGAGTTCCTCGAACTCCTGCACGTCGACCAGGCCGGGCTGGACCTGGAGCAGATAACCGCCGTGCCGGGTGACGAGGACGCTCTTGGCCTCCCTGCCGGGATCGTCCACGAGGGCGGCGGCGATCTTTCTTCGCAGTTGCAGCACATACGTCTGCAGGGTGGTGGCGGCGCTGCGCGGAATGCCCTCGCCCCAGATCTCCTCCATCAGGGTGGGCACGGTGACGACACGGTCGGACTGCAGAGCGAGCAGAGCGAGTATCTGACGTGGCTTGGCGGCGGTCGGTACGACCGAAACGCCCTGTTCCTGAGCGACGAGTGGTCCGAGTACCCGAATATCCATGGCGAGGAGTCCCCTTTCGCCGGGCGTGGGTCGCACCGGGACCGGACCGACTCTTCCAGCACGGATGCCGCGGGCCCAGTGAGCCACTCACGCCCAGGATGGTGAATATGTCATGTGTAATTGATGAAGACGACACTAGGTGTGCCTCCACCCGGTGCCACAGAATTCGGCCACAAGGCGGTGGGGGGCTGCTCCCTTCACCGCGTCGTCGGACGGGAGGAGAAGACCACAGCATGAGCGTTGATTCCCCGAACCACGAACGGGCACTGTCGATCGCCATGGCCGGGCTGGAACGGGGTCGTGCCGCGGGAGGCCGCCCGGCACCCGGAGCGGGTGCGGCCGCGGGATGGATAGAGAGACTCGACGAGACCGCGCCCAGTGTCGTACGCCCGACTTGGCGGTGCTTCTCGGGCCGGCCCCAGGAGTGAGCGTGCCGCCCGCCGCGGAGGAGACGTCCCCGGGCCGGCCCCGGCCGGAGGCGGCCCGGGTCGGCTTCAAGCGGCACCTGCGTGTCGAGGCCGTGCCGGGCGAGGCCGTCTATCTCCTCTCGGAGTGCGGCACCACCGTGCTGCACGGCGCCGCCGCGCAGGTCCTGGCCCCGCTCCTGGACGGCAGCCGCTCGCTGCCGGAGCTGTTGGCCTCGGCGGCCGCCCGCATGGACCCCGTCGAGGCGGGTGAGGCGCTGGCCGAGCTGGGGGAGGCGGGGCTCGTCGGCTTTCGCGACCCGGCTGTCCCGCAGGCCGAGACGCACGCCTACTGGGACGCGGCGGGGCTCGACGGCCCGGTCGCCGCGGCCCGGGCGGCCACCTCCCGGGTGTACGTGGAGGCGGCCGGTCAGGCTGACGCCGACGCGGCCCGGGCGGCTTGCGCGCAGGCGGGCACCGGCCTCTGCGAGTCCCCCGAGGACGCGGACATCACCCTGGTCGTGTGCGGGGACTACCTGGACCCGGGCCTCACCGGCACGTCGAAGCGGCACGCACGGACGGGGCGGCCCTGGCTGCCGGTCAAGGTGGCGGGCGGCGAGGTCTGGGTGGGCCCGGTGTTCGCGCCCGCGGAGCCGGACCGGCCGTGCTGGCACTGCCTGGCCCACCGGCTGCGCGGGCACCGCACCGCCCAGGAGCCGGTGCGGCGGGCGCTGCGGCTGCCCGGCGGGATACCGCTGCCGCCGTCCGCGCTGCCCGCGACGCGGGCGATCGGACTGCACACCGCCGCGGTGGAGGCCGCGAAGTGGGCGGCCGGGCTGCGCACGAGCCCGACGGTGTGGCGCCTGGACACCTACACCCTGGCGACGGACCTGCACCCGGTGACCCGCAGGCCGCAGTGCCCAGCGTGCGGCGACCCGGGACTGGTCGCCGCCCGTACGCTGCGGCCTGTGGCACTGGAGTCCCGCCCCAAGTGCTACGCGGAGGGGGGCGGTCACCGGGCCGTCGCCCCGGCCGTTCTGTGGGCCCGCCACCGGAGGCTCGTCGGGCCGGTCACCGGCGTCGTCGCCGAGGTGCGCGAGGCGCCGGGGACACCGGACGGGCTGCACCACTACGTGTCGGGGCGCAACCTCGCCCTGGCCGGACACGACCTGGCGAGCGTGCGTGCCGGGCTGCGCAGTCACAGCGGGGGCAAGGGCACTACGCCCGAGGAAGCACGGCTGGGGGCGCTGTGCGAGGCGGTGGAGCGCTACTCGGCGGCCCGGCAGGGCGACGAGGCCGTGGTACGGGAGACCTCCCGGGGGCTGGGCGACGCGGCGCTGCACCCGAACGCGGCCCAGCTGTACGCCGACTGGCAGTTCCGGGAGCGTGAGGCCTGGAACGCCCGGCACTCGGGCGCCCCCTTCCAACTGGTGCCACCGCCCTTCGACGCGCGCTCGGCCGCGGAGTGGACGCCGCTGTGGTCGCTCGGCTCCCGTCGCACCCGCTACCTGCCCACCTCGATGCTGTACTTCGGGCCCGGTTCCGACGGGCGGATCCGCGCGCCCTGGGCGGACTCCAACGGGAACGCAGCCGGAAGCAGCCTGGAGGACGCCGTGCTGCAGGGTTTGCTGGAGGTGGTCGAACGGGACGCGGTGGCCCTGTGGTGGTACCACCGCACCCGGCAGCCGGGCGTCGACCTTGATGCCTTCGACGAGCCGTGGCTCGCCGACGCCCGTGCGGCATACGCCCGTTCGGGGCGCGAGGTGTGGGCGTTGGACCTCACCGCGGACCTGGGAGTACCGGTGGTCGCGGCGGTGTCCCGCAGGACCGGGCGCCCGGCGGGCGAGCTGGGCGAGGGGCTCGCCCTCGGCTTCGGCGCGCACACCGACCCCCGGGTCGCGCTGCGCAGGGCGGTCACCGAACTGGGCCAGCTACTGCCGCCGGACACCGCCGCGGGGCAGCGGGCGTACGCGGACGGCGACGCGGACCTGAGCGCGTGGTGGACCGGCGCGACGCTCGCCGAACAGCCGTACCTGGCCCCGGATCCTGCTGAGCGGGCGCGTACCGCCGTGGCCTGGGACGTCCTCGCGCACGATGATCTCCGGGAGGAGGTGCGGGCGGTGGAGCGCCTGCTCGCGGCGCGCGGTATGGAGACGCTGGTGCTGGACCTGACGCGGCCGGACATCGGGCTGCCGGTGGTGAAGGTCGTCGTGCCGGGCATGCGGCACTTCTGGGCGCGGTTCGCGCCGGGCCGGCTCTTCGACGTGCCCGTCGAACTGGGACGCGTCGCGCGCAGGCCCACCGTCGAGGAGCTCAATCCGGTGCCGCTCTTCGTGTGACCCGCGGAGCCCCGGTACCGGGGCTCCGCGCCGTGGACTGCGCGTGCCCGGCAAGCGGGACATGGGATATCACTGAGTCATGACATCATCGAGGGGCAGACAGTCGGCCGCAGCGGAAGGCCCCGAGGCCGAGGGCGCCGCCTCGGCGACCGGGTCGCAGGAGAGTCCCGGACCTCGCCGGAGTCAGGACGTACCGGCACCCCAACTGGCCCGCACCATAACCGTCGTGGCCCTGCTCTGCTACGGCGGGGTGACCGTGCTCAACCTGGTGGGGACCCGCCCCGGAGTCACTCGGCTGCTGGTCTGCGTCGCCTGCGTGCTGGCCGTGTTCACCGTGCAGATGCTCGTGTCCGCTCCCCGGGCCCAGATCTGGACGCCGCGCCGGAAGACCGCCGCCCTCCTGGCGCAGACACTGCTCACCTACCTGCCGCTCCTCTGGTTCGGCCTCAACTGGGGCAGCATGGAAGGTCCGTTGGGCGCTTCGTTCCTCGTGCTGCTCCCGCCCCGTTACGGCTGGTCGTTGTTCGGCGTGGTGCTGATCGTCACCCCGCTGCACGCGCTCGCCGCCGGCGCCGCCCTGGACGCGGCCTCCTACTACACGGTCTCCGCGCTGCTGTCGGGGCTCGTCATCTACGGACTGGCGCGCCTGACCGAGCTGGTGAGCGAACTTCACGCCACCCGCGACGAACTGGCCCGCATGGCCGTCGGACAGGAGCGGCTGCGCTTCGCCCGCGACCTGCACGACCTGCTGGGCTACAGCCTGTCCGCGATCGTCCTCAAGGGAACGCTGGCCCACCGCGTCGGCCTGACCCAGCCGGAACGGGCGCGCGAGGAGACCCGTGAGATCGTGGACGTGGCCCGCCAGGCACTGTCGGACGTGCGACTGGTCGCCAGCAGCTACCGCGCACTCTCCCTCACCTCCGAGACCCGCTCCGCGATGTCCGTGCTGCGCGCCTCCGGCGTGCGCAGTGAGGTCGATGTCGCCTGCGGCCCGCTGCCCCCGGAGGTCGACACCTTCCTCGCCACCGTGGTGCGCGAAGGGGTCACCAATATGCTGCGGCACAGCGCTGTACGTCACTGTACGATAACGGCAACCCGTGACGGGGAGACCATTCTGCTGTCTGTGGTGAACGACGGAGTCCGCATAGACGGACGGGAGCAGAAGGACAGGGGATCGCTGCTCGGCGCGGAGCGGCGGGGGAACGGACTGGACAACCTTCACGAACGGTGCGTTGCGGTGGGCGGCAGGCTGAAGGCTGTCGTCCGTGAGAACGGGCTCTTCGAACTGGAGGTCCGTGCCCCGGTACGGCCGGCGGCGTAGGGGGCCCTCGATACGGCACGAGGGGATCAGGAAGGGAAGGCAAGGGGGATGCTCACCCTCAGAATCCTGCTGGCGGAGGATGTCCACATGGTACGGGGGGCTCTCGTCGCACTGCTCCATCTGGAACCCGACCTGCGCGTCGTCGCGGCCGTGGACAGGGGTGACGCCATCGTGCCGACCGCGCTGGAGAAGAAGCCCGACGTGGCGGTCATCGACATCGACCTGCCGGGCACCGACGGCTTGACGGCCACAGCCGAGTTACACAAGCGGATGCCCACCTGCCGCACGCTCATCCTGACCGGCATGGGGCGGCCGGGCACCCTGCGCCGAGCGCTCAGCACACAGGTTGGCGGCTTCCTGCTCAAGGACTCCGAACCTGAGGAACTCGCCAAGGCAGTACGCCTGGTGGCGTCCGGTCAGCGCGTCATGGACCCGCATCTGGCGATGTCGGCGTGGGACTTCGTGGACAATCCGCTCTCCCCTCGCGAGCTCCAGGTGCTGCGGCTCGCGGCCCGCGGCGCGGACACCGCGGAGATCGCCGGGTGCCTGTACCTGTCGAAGGGCACGGTGAGCAACTACCTGACGGCCATCGTGGGCAAGCTCGGCGCCCGCAACCGCGTCGATGCCGTCCGGGTCGCGAGGAACGCCGGCTGGATTCTCTGAGTCCGGCGGCGCCTCGGCGGGAGGCGAACGCCGGTCACCGGCGGCTCCGGTCGGCGACGAGGAGCCGGACCTCCGGCGTCAGGCCGGCGTACAGCGGTGTGAGGGCTCCACCGAGGAACAGGCCACGCATGGTGGCCCGTTCCACCTTTCCGCTCGTGGTGTGCCGTACCGTGCCGGGCCGCACGATCAGCACTGCGTCCGCGCGCACGCCGTGTTCCGCCACCAGGACGTCCTGGATCACCTCGGTGAGGGCCGGCAGGTCCGTGCCGTAGCAGGTGCGTGCACGCAACTCCTGTACCACGACAAGGTGTTCG
This sequence comes from Streptomyces sp. ADI96-02, assembly GCF_003846185.1. Lineage (GTDB taxonomy): Bacteria > Actinomycetota > Actinomycetes > Streptomycetales > Streptomycetaceae > Streptomyces. The sequence goes on along the minus strand of NZ_ML123034.1, from coordinate 5,294,362 downwards.
CGTTCACCGTGCACACCGAACGCGATGCCGGAGCCGAGGACCGTGCTGGTCCGGCGTACCGACTCCTCCAGGTCCTCCGGATGGAAGGCGTTGCCCGCCAGGACGACCAGGTCCTTGCGACGGCCGGTGACGTACAGCTCGCCGTCCACCATCGCGCCGAGGTCACCGGTCCGCAGGAAGCCGCCCTCGCCCTGGGCCGTACGGGCCCGGAACAGTTCCTCGCTCTCCGCCGGACGGCGCCAGTACCCCTCGGCCGTACCCGGGCCGCGCACCCAGATCTCGCCGGTGACGCCCTCGTCGAGCGGCGTGCGCCCCGCCGGGTCGACGATGCGTACCTCCGTGCCGGGTGCCGGCGGGCCGCACGAGACCAGCGACCGTCCGCCGCCCGGGTGCCCGTCGTCGGCGAAGGTCCGCAGCCGGGGCCGCCCGGCGCGCGCGGCGCCGGTCACCAGCAGGGTCGCCTCGGCCAGTCCGTAGCAGGGGGTGAGCGCACCGGGGCGCAGCCCGGCGGGGGCGAAGCGCGCGGCGAAGTCCCGGACCGTGGAGGCGCGGACGACCTCGCCGCCGCTCACCGCCGTACGCCAGTGGGACAGGTCGAGGCGGCCCGCCGGCAGGACCTCGCCCTCCCGCGCGCAGCGCGCGTACGCCGAGTCGGGAGCGGCGCTGACGGCGATGCCGTGGTCGGACACCGCTTCCAGCCAGCGCAGCGGACGGCGCGCGAAGGACTCCGGGGAGAGCAGCACGGACGTGGCGCCCTGCCACAGCGGGTGGATCAGCAGGCCGATGAGACCCATGTCGTGGTGGAACGGGAGCCAGCCGCCGACCCGTTCGCCCTCCCGGGTGTCGAGGGCAGTCGACAGGGACCGGAGGTGGGCGAGCAGCGCGCGATGACTGACGGGCACACCACGCGGGGCTCGCGTGGAGCCGGAGGTGTACTGGAGGACGGCCACGCTGTCGGGACCGGTCGCCGCGTCGAGGGGCGCCTCGGCCGCCCGGGTGACCGGGCCGTCCGCGAGGGCGGCGTCGGCCGGAACGCAGACGACGTCCTGGTGGCCGGTGCGCGCAAGCACCTGCGAGAGCGCGGGGGCCAGCGCGCGGGAGGTGAGGGCGCAGTCGACCGCCGCGTCCCTGGCTATGCCGGACAACCGGGCGTCGTGGTGCCTGCTGCCGCCCGGGGGCACCACCGGCACCGGCACCGCTCCGGCGAACAGGCAGGCCAGCAGGCTCGTGGCGAAGAGCATCCGGTCGCTGTGGGCCACCAGGACCCGCCCGCCCGGCCGGGTATGGCCGCGCACCACGGGCGCCAGCGCCCGGGCCGCCGCGGCGAGGGCGCCGTAGGTGTACCGCCGCTCCCCGGCGCCCCCGAGCCCGTCGGAAAGCACGAGGAGGGCGTCCCGCTCCGGGTGGGTACGGGCCCTGTGCGCGAAGACCTCGGTGAACGTCCGCTTCTCGTCGCCGTCCATGGTGCCCTCTCCGCCGCTCCGCCGGTACCGGCACCAGCTTGCGCCGGGCGGCTCGAACGGACCTCGCACGCGGGACGTGTGGGAGCGGAGCGCCCGGGGCGGGCGGGGGCGGGACGCCATCTCAGCGAGCGGGGGCCGTCCGGGTGGGTTCGCGGTAGCGGACGTGCACGACGCGTTCGCCGCCGAGCGTGGCCAGGCACGCGAGCGACCGGCGGAGCCGCCGGTACTCCGGGTCGGCCAGGGCTCGGTCGCAGTCCTCGGCCTCGCGCCACCACTGGAGCCCGACGTAGTTGAGCGGGTTGACCGAGGAGCACAGCAGGTCGGAGCCGCCGAACTCCTCCTCCTTCGAGATGGATTCGCTGAGCGCGGCGTATCTGGCCTCGAAGGCGTACCGGTCATCCTCGTACATCAGCCGCGCCCAGGTGAGCACGACGTTCAGGCCGCCCTCGGTAGCGGTGTGCCGCAGGGTGCGGAAAACGCTGTTCACCTGGTCGGCACTGGCCTCGACCAGCGGCCCGATGCGCTCGACATGGGCCCGGAACACGGGCTCGCGTACGGTGCCGAGGAACCCGTCCAGACGTTCCCAGTGCGCGAACTGCGTGTAGACCCTCGGCTGAGTGGCGGTGCGCAGCACCACCAGGTACCCGAAGTGCGGCCGGGAGGCCAAGAAGTCGGCGTACACGTCGCACGCCGCTTCGAAGGCGGTGTGGTCGCCCCGGACGGTGAGCCGGTTGACGATGGTCAGAGCTGCGGCGGGGTCACGATTGTCCACGGCGCTCCGCAAACCGCCCGGCGTGCCGCAAGGTGGTGGTGCTGTTGGCTCCGAGCGCTTCGCGGACCCGTGCCCGGGCGTCGGCCGGTGAGGCGTCCGGGCCGAGCAGGGCCCGCACGCCCTCCGGGTCCAGGACGACGGTGTGGGCGGAGGTGACCGCGACGGAGCCGTCCGGGGCCGGCTCGACGGTCCAGCGGCCGGTGTGGCAGGCCAGCGCCGGAGGGGTGCGCAGCTGTTTGTAGACGATGGTGCGCCGGCCGGGGAAGCACAGGCGCACGGAATCCGTGATGTGCTCCGAACCGTCCGGAGCGAGCGTGGCCATCTCCATCTGCTGGACGGTCGCGGCGGTCCGCGCGCCGTCGGCGGCCGGGTCGGAAGCGGCCTCCTCCCGCAGATCGAGACGGGCGACGTGCGGCAGCCGCTCGGGCCAGCGGTCGGCCCGCTCCAGGAAGGCGTACACCTCGTCGGCCTCGGCGCGGACGGTGTGCGTGTCATGGAAGGAGAACCGCAACTCCTCGCGGTGGGAGCCCTGTTCCGCGGCGCGCTTGAGGGCGGCGAGCTCCGCGGCGCTGTTGCGGTCCACAGCCGCGGTGATGAGGCGCTCTGCCTCCGGGTCGTCAGCGACTGCCCGGAAGTCGTGGAGCAGGACGACCCGGCTCAGGCCGTCGCCGAGCGGCTCGACCCGCCAGGCGCCGCCCATCGACGCCACCGGCGGCGCGGGCACCAGCTGGCGGAACGTCACCGTGCGGGCCACCGGGTCCAGGGTGCGCACGGACGTCCAGTTGCGGACGGCCCCGTGGGCGGTGGCCCACAGGTGCAGCCGCTGCTCGCCGCCCTCCGGGGGCGCGTCCGCGAGCACGTCGACGTGTACGGTCGGGCCGAACAGGTCGGGCCAGCCGGACACGTCGGCCACGAGGCGGTGCACCGTGTCGGGCGGCGCGGCCACGGTGACGGCGTGCTCGGTGACGCGGACCGCGTCGCCCGGTGCCGGAACGGAAGTCCTGGGCCCCATGGGAGACCTTCCCTTCAGTAGATCGTCGGCGGTGCGTTGACAGCAGGTAACTAGTCGATCCGACTCGGACGCCGGTCGAGCCGGGGTGGAACCGCCCCGGCGGCCCCTCAGCGAGGGCCGTACCGCTCGGGACGGCGGAGGATCTCCAGCACCGCGCACCCCCAGCTGTATCCGGCGCCGACGCTGACGAGGACGACGATGTCGCCCGGGGAGGCCCGGCCGGACACCATGAGGTGGTCGAGCCCGGCGAACTGGTCGCCCGCCCCGAGGTGGCCGACCGTGCGGCTCCACTCCCAGGGGGTACGGTCCGGGTCGATGCCGAACGGGCCGTAGTAGATGGACTCCAGCCGGCGCCGCCCGAAGTGCGGCAGGACCACCCAGTCGGCGTCGGCCAGGTCGAGGCCCGCCTCGGAGAGCGCCCGTTTCACCGCGGTCTGCTGCCCCTCGTGGGCGCGGCCCATCACGGCGGACATGCCGACCCGCGAGACGAACGCCCTCTTGGCCCGGGCGAAGTCGACGGGCATGCCGTGGCTGAAGGGGGCGCGGCCGAACGGCGCGTCCCCGCGGTGCAGCGGTTCCAGTTCCGGGTCCGCGTGCAGGGCCAGGGCGCGCACGGAGGCGAAGCCGCCCCGGCGGGAGAGGACCAGCGCGGCGGCGCCGTCCGCGTAGGGCGTTCCGGGATCGGTGCGCCAGCGGTCGATGCCGGGGGCGCAGAACCGGTCGGCGGAAGTGAGCAGTGCGTCCCCCGTGCCGTGGCCGGCCCGCAGGTAGGCGGCGGCCAGGTCCATGGCGGCGAGGCCCCCGTTGGACATCTGCCGGATCTCGACGGCCTGGCAGCTGTTGCCGACCGTCTCGCGCTGGATGTAGGAGGCGACGGGCCACAGGTCCTGGCCCTGGTGGTAGGTGTCGGCGTGCAGCAGGAGGTCGATGTCTCCGGGGCCGGAACCGGCCCGTCGCAGCGCGTTCGCGGCCGCCGCGACGGCCATCTCGGCGGCGGACTCGTCCGCCGAGACGGCCACGGACTCCATGCCCGCGGCGTCGGCGATGCGCGGCGGGCAGTCCCCGGCCGCGACGGCGTCGGCCACCCGGAGGGTGCCGGGCAGCCGGACGGAGGTGGCCCTGACGTACAGGTCCGCGGCGTGCATGCTCACCTCTCCGCCGACGGGACCGCGAGGAGCCGGTCGGCGGCCCGGGCCCGCGGCCGGTCCAGCAGTGCGTGGCGTGCCATGTCGAGCAGCGCGTGCCACCCCGCCGCGACGGCGTTGCCGCCGACGCCGACAGTGCCCCACTCACGGTCGTCGGCGCGATGGGTGAGCAGCACCTGGCAGGACGCGTCTCCCCCGTCGTCGGGCCCGAGCGGGCGCTCCCGCTCGCCGACCAGGACGACGGTGCGGAAGGCGGGGAAGAACGGGTCGAGGGCATCGTGCAGCGCCCGGTCCAGCGCGTGCAGCGGGGCGCCGGCGCGGCCCGTACCGCTGAGCGACACGTCCCGGACCCGGAGCCGCACCCCGGCCTCGGTCCCGGTGGGGCCGCCTCCGCGGACGGTGACATGCCACGAGTCGATGGTGAAGTGGGTCTCGACGGAGTCGCCGTACAGTTCCGCGCGCAGCAGGAGCTCGAAGGACGCGTCGGCGGAGTCGAAGCTGTGGCCGGCGGCCTCCAGCGCCTTGACCCGGGCGGCGGTCCGCGCGACGGGTTCGGAGCCGGCCTCCATGGCGTAGCCCAGCTCCGCGGCCTTCAGCGCGACGGAGGAGCGCCCGCCCAGGTCGGACACCACGGTCCGCATGCGGTTGCCGACCCCGGCGGGGTCCGTGTGCTGGTACAGCCCGGGGTCGACGCGCAGCGCGGAGGCGTGCAGTCCGGCCTTGTGCGTGAAGGCGTCCTCGCCGACGTACGGGGCGGAGGAGCGTTCCGGGACGCGGGTGATCACCGCCACCTCGCGGGCGATCCGGGCCATATCGCCGAGGGCGCCGGGCGGCAGGCAGGGGATGCCCCGTTTGAGGACGAGGTTGGCGGCGATGGAGAACAGGTCGGCGTTGCCGCAGCGTTCTCCGTAGCCGTGGGCGGTGCCCTGCGCGTGCACGGCCCCGGCGTCGACGGCGGCGAGGGTTGCGGCCACGGCGCATCCGGAGTCGTCGTGGCAGTGGATTCCGAGCCGGACGCCGGTCGCCCCAAGGGTGGCGGCGACGGTCGCGCGCACCTCGTCGGGCAGGGTGCCGCCGTTGGTGTCGCAGAGGACCACGGCGTCCGCCCCGGCCTCGGCGGCGGCACGGACGGTCTCCAGCGCGTAGCCGGGCGCGGCACGGTACCCCTCGAAGTAGTGCTCGGCGTCGACGAACACCTGGCGCCCGGCGTGCACGAGGTGTCGTACGGTGCTGCCGATCATGGCGAGGTTCTCGGCGAGGGTGGTGCGCAGCGCCCGCTCCACATGCCGCCGGTCGGCCTTGGCGACGAGTGTCACCACGGGGGTGTCGGCCTCCAGCAGCGCCCGGACCTGCGGGTCGACGGAGACCGTCGCACCCGGCCGCCGGGTGGCCCCGAAGGCGGCCAACCGGGCGTGACGCAGGTCGAGTTCGGTGCGCGCCCGGCGGAAGAACTCGGTGTCGCGGGGCACCGCGCCGGGCCAGCCGCCCTCAAGGTAGCCGACACCGAGGCCATCCAGGCTACGGGCGACGGCGAGCTTCTCGTCGACCGTGAGGGTGAGGCCCTTCTTCTGTGTGCCGTCGCGCAGGGTTGTGTCGTACAGCTGGAACCGCTGGATGGTCATCGTCCCACTACCTCGTCCCCGTGTTGTCGAATGCTCGGCCCTGCTCGGCAGTGGACACCGCGGCACCGACCGGGCGCGTGTGCGGGCTGTGCCGCCACCGCTCGGGGTGCTCGCGGTACCAGGCGACCGTCTGCGCCAACCCCTCCTCGAACGCGATGCGCGGGGCGTAGCCGAGCTGCTCCCGGATCTTCGTGTCGTCGAGGGAGTAGCGCTGGTCGTGTCCCTTGCGGTCCGCGACGTAACCGAGGAGGGTCGGCGGCGCGCCGCACAGGTCCAGCAGTGCCCCGGCGACGTCCCTGTTGGTGCGCTCGTCCCCTCCGCCGATGTTGTAGACCTCGCCCGCGCGGCCCCGGGTGAGCACCAGGTGCACCCCGTCGCAGTGATCACTGACGTGCACCCACTCGCGGGTGTGCGACCCGTCGCCGTAGAGCGGTACGGGCTGCCACTCCAGCAGGCGTGTGGTGAAGGCCGGGATGAGCTTCTCGACGTGCTGGTAGGGCCCGTAGTTGTTGGAGCAGCGGGTGACGGACAGGTCGAGTCCGTGGCTGCGCACGTAGGAGAGGGCGACCAGGTCGCTCGCCGCCTTCGACGCGGCGTACGGGGAGTTGGGCACGAGCGGCCACTCCTCGGTCCAGGAACCGCGCTCGATGGAGCCGTACACCTCGTCGGTGGAGACGTGCACGACGCGCTGCACCCCGGTGCGGAGGCAGGCGTGCAGCAGGGCCTCGGTGCCGGTGACGTTGGTGCGGATGAACGCCGAGGCGTCCACCAGGGAGCGGTCGACGTGCGACTCGGCGGCGAAGTGCACCACGGCGTCATGGCCGGGCAGCAGGTCCAGCAGCAGCGGCAGGTCGCAGATGTCGCCGTGTACGAACGTCAGCCGCGGGTGCCGTTCGGGCAGGTTGGTGCGGTCGCCCGCGTAGGTCAGGGCGTCCAGAACGGTGACGCGGGTGTCCGTGAAGCCGGGGCGGTTCCCGTCGAGCAGGGTGCGGACGTAGTGGGAGCCGATGAAGCCCGCCGCACCGGTGACGAGCAGCCTCATCCCGCGATCTCCGCTCTGGCGTGGTCCCCGAGCACCAGCCGTTGGCCGGGCGGTTCGCTGCGCCGGTCCACCCGGGCGTGCTGCCCGATGACGGAGGCGCGGACGTCGGGGACGCCGTGGACGTGGGCGCCGTCGAGCAGGATGGAGGACCCGACGCCGGACGCGATGACGGAGCACTGCCGGCCGATGGCGGTGTGCGGACCGATGCGGCTGTCCAGGACGGTCGTGCCCGCGCCGATGGTCACGGGACCCTGGATGCGCGAGCGGACGACGCGGGCGCCCGGCGCGATGCGGACCGGTCCGGTCAACTCGCTCGCCGCGTCGACCTCGCCGGCCACCTCGGGCTCCAGGTGGTCGAGCAGCTCGCGGTTGCAGTCGAGGAGGTCCTCGATGGTACCGGTGTCCTTCCAGTAGCCCGTGTGCACCTGGGCGCGCACCTCGTCACCGCGGGAGACGAGCCACTGGAGGGCGTCGGTGATCTCCAGTTCGCCGCGGGCGCTCGGGCTGATCGCGGCCACCGCCCTGTGCAGCGCGGGCGTGCAGAAGTACGCGCCGATGACGGCGAGGTCGCTGCGCGGCTCGGCCGGCTTCTCCACGATCCGGGTCACCCGTCCGTCGAGGTCGAGTTCGGCGACGCCGAACGCGCGCGGATCGGACACCTTGTGCACCACGATCTGGGCCGCCGGGCGCTTGGCGCGGAACGCAGTCGCGTAGTCGGCGAGGCCGCCGGGGAATACGTTGTCGCCGAGAAAGAGGACGAAATCGTCGCCGCCGAGGAAGTCCCGGGCCAGCGACACGCAGTGGGCGATGCCGCGCGGCCGGTCCTGGGGCAGGTAGGTGAGACGCAGGCCGAGGTCGGAGCCGTCGCCGAGCGCCTGTTCCGTCTGCGCTCCGAACTCCCCCACGACGAGGGCGATCTCGGTGATGCCGATGTCCCGCAGCCGGTTGAGGGCGTGCACGACGACCGGCACGCCCGCCACCGGGAGGAGTTGCTTGGGCACGGTGTGGGTGAGCGGGCGCAGCCGACTGCCCAGGCCGCCCGCCGCTACGAGGCCCTTCACCGGCTTCCCTCCTCGAACCGGGCCAGCACCTCGCGCAGCGCGCCGATCACCCGGTCCTGGGCCTCGGGCGCCAGCGAGGGGTACATCGGCAGGGAGAAGATCTGCGTGGCGAGCCGCTCGGTGACGGGCAGCGACCCCGGTGCGTAGCCCAGGTGCCGGAAGCCGCTCATGGTGTGGACGGGCCACGGATAGCTGATGTTGAGCACGATCTGCCGCTCCTTGAGGGCGGCGATGATCTCGTCGCGGCGCGGGTGCCGGACGACGTACACGTAGTGGACGTGCTCGTTGCCGGGCGCGGTGACCGGCAGCACCAGGCCCCCCTCGCGTGCCAGGTCGCCCAGGCCCCGCGCGTAGCGGGCGGCGACGGCGCGGCGGCGGTCCACGTAGTCGTCGAGCCGACGCAGCTTGCGACGCAGGATCTCCGCCTGCACCTCGTCGAGCCGACTGTTGTGGGCGGGCCGGTCGACGACGTAGTACGTCTCCTCCATGCCGTAGTACCGCAACCGGCGCAGCGCCTTGTCCACGGCCGCGTCGCCGGTGAGCACGGCCCCGCCGTCGCCGTAGGCCCCCAGCACCTTGGTCGGGTAGAAGGAGAAGGCCGCGGCGGTCCCGAAGCTCCCGGCGGGCTGCCCGTGGTGGCGGGCGCCATGGGCCTGGGCGCAGTCCTCGACGACGACCAGGTCGTGCGCGTCGGCGATCTCCCGCAACGGGGCCATGTCCACGCACTGCCCGTACAAGTGGACCGGCAGCAGCGCTCTGGTCCGCGGTGTGACGGCCGCCGCGACCTGCGCGGTGTCCATGAGGTAGTCGCTCTCGCGGACGTCCACGAAGACGGGGGTCGCGCCGGTTCCGTCGATGGCGACGACCGTGGGCGCCGCCGTGTTGGACACGGTGATCACCTCGTCGCCGGGACCGACACCCGCGGCCTGGAGCGCGAGCTTCACCGCGTTGGTGCCGTTGTCCACGCCGACGCAGTGCGCGAGTCCGTGGTAGGCGGCGAACTCCGCCTCGAAGCCCTGGACGGAGGGCCCGAGGACGAGCCGACCCGAGCCGAAGACCGTCTCCACCGCGTCAATGATGTCCTTGCGCTCGTGTTCGTACTCGGGCAGGTAGTCCCACACGTGCATGGTCATGAGAGCGTCACCCTCCAAGGGCGTCACGGGTTCCCGGCGGGCCCGGCTGCTCGGCGCAGCGTGCGGCGCTCCGGTCGCGGGCTGCTTGAGGACCGCTGGGCACCGGCGGGGCAGCCTCGGGGCCGTCAAGCCCGGCGGCACCGACGTCCAGGAGTGCGGCGATCTCCACCTCGTCCAGGCCCGCGCGGGCCAGCACCTCCCTGGTGTCGGCTCCGGGGGCCGGTGCCGGGTGCGGCAGCCGGCCCGGGGTGCGGGCGAAGCGCGGGGTGGGCGCGGGGGCCGTGCCCGTCCCGTCCGCCACGAACGTGCCCCGGGCCCGGTGCTGGGGGTGGTGCGGAACCTCGGAGAGGGAGAGCACCGGGGTGACGCAGGCGTCGGTGCCGGCGAAGACCTCCGCCCACCGGTCTCGGGGGCGGCGTGCGAAGCACGCGCCGATGGCCTCCCGCAGCCGCGGCCAGTGCGCGCGGTCCCAGCGGTCGGGGAGCGCCGCCGGATGCAGGCCGAGACCGTGCAGCAGCGCCGCGTAGAAGGGGTCCTCCAGGGCGCCCACCGCGATGTGCCCGCCGTCGGAGCACGGGTAGACCGTGTAGAAGGGCGCCCCGCCGTCGAGCAGGTTCTCGCCCCGGCCGCCGGGCCAGGCACCGCACTCCCGCATGGCGAGGACCATCCCGAGCAGGGACGCCGTGCCGTCGACGATGGCCGCCTCGACGACCTGTCCGGTGCCGGAGCGCCCGCGCTCGTGGAGGGCGGCGAGAATGCCGCAGACCAGGCCGAGGCCGCCGCCGGCGAAGTCCCCCAGCAGGTTCGCCGGGGGCGTCGGCGGGCCGCCGGGCGGCCCCAGGAGGTCCAGGGCGCCGCTGAGGGCCAGGTAGTTGATGTCATGGCCGGCCGTGGTGGCCAGTGGTCCGTCGCCGCCCCAGCCGGTCATCCGCGCGTACACCAGCCGCGGGTTGCGGGCGCGGCACACGTCGGGGCCGAGGCCGAGCCGTTCCGCGACGCCGGGCCGGTGGCCTTCGACCAGTACGTCGCAGTGCTCGACGAGGCGCAGCGCCACCGGGACGGCCGCAGGGTGTTTGAGGTCGAGGGCGACGGAGCGCCGGCCCCGGTGCAGGACGCGATGCCAGTCGGCGAACGGGCGGGGCACGCCGGGTCGGTCCACCCGGAGCACCTCGGCCCCGAGGTCGGCGAGGTTCATACAGGCGAACGGCGCGGGTCCTATTCCACCGAGTTCCAGGACGGTGAGGCCGTGCAGGGGGCCGCCGTGCACGCCGGATTCGTCGTGATCGCTCTTCAGCATGCGCGGAAGCTAGGCTCCGCCGCTCGACGCGGCCTCGCGTCGCACAGGGGGCCGTACACGGATCGGGTGCCGGGCCCGGCCGCGGGCGCGCGAGGCATGGGGAACACAACCCGCGGGCTCAAGCGGGAGTCGAGCCGCACCTGACATCGTGGGAGCACGCTGCCCGCGCCAAGATGTCCGACAGCGCGAAGGAGAGCGTCCATGAGCCAACCGGTGTCCATGAGCGGTCCCAGGCCCGGCCGTTGCCGCGTCTGCGACGCCGATGTCGTGGAGTTCCTCGACCTCGGCGCACAGCCCCTGTCCGACGCGTTCCTCACTCCGAAGGACATCGGCCACGAGTTCTTCTACCGTCTCGCGGTGGGCCGTTGCACGGGCTGCACCATGGTGCAGCTGATGGAGGAGGTACCCCGCGAGCGCATGTTCCACGCGGAGTACCCGTACCACTCGTCCGGCTCGTCCGTGATGCGGGAGCACTTCGCCGCGACCGCCCGCCGGTTCCTGGACACCGAACTCGCCGGAACCGAGGACCCGTTCGTCGTCGAGCTCGGCTGCAACGACGGTGTCATGCTGAAGACGGTGCACGAGGCCGGGGTGCGGCACCTGGGCTTCGAGCCCTCGGGCAGCGTCGGCCGGCTGGCGGCGGAGAGCGGCGTGCGGGTGCGGGAGGCCTTCTTCGAGGAGAGCAGCGCCGCCGACCTCCGGCGCCGGGAAGGCGCCGCCGATGTGATCTACGCGGCCAACACCCTCTGCCACATCCCGTACATGGATTCCGTGCTGCGCGGTGTGGACGCGCTGCTCGCCGCGGACGGGGTGTTCGTGTTCGAGGACCCGTACCTCGGCGACATCGTGGAACGAACCTCGTTCGACCAGATCTACGACGAGCACTTCTTCTTCTTCACCGCCCGTTCGGTCCGGGCGATGGCCCGGCGGGCAGGTCTGGAACTGGTCGGCGTGGAGCGGCTCCCGGTACACGGCGGCGAGGTGCGCTACACGCTCGCCCGGGCCGGCTCCCGGCAGCCCTCACCGGCCGTGGCCGAGCTGCTCGCCGAGGAGGAGGCGCGCGGCCTCGCGGACCCGCGGACGCTCGACGCGTTCGCCGAGCGGGTGGCGCGCCACCGCGACGAGCTGGTCGCTCTGCTGCGGCGGCTGCGTGCGGAGGGCCGCACGGTCGCCGCGTACGGAGCCACGGCGAAGAGCGCCACCGTCACCAACTACTGCGGGATCGGGACCGAGTCGGTGTCCTTCGTCAGCGACTCGACGCCGGCCAAGCAGGACCGGCTGTCGCCGGGCATGCATCTGCCCGTCGTCCCGCCCGAGGTCTTCGCCAAGGCCAGACCCGACTACGCGCTGCTGTTCGCCTGGAACCACGCGGAGGAGATCATGCGCAAGGAGGAGGACTTCGCGCGCGAGGGCGGCCGGTGGATTCTCTACGTTCCCGAGGTGCGTGTCGTATGACTCTCCCCTTCACGGGCCGTACGGTCCTCGTCACCGGCGGCGGCACCGGCATCGGACGCGCCGCCGCACTCGGCTTCGCCCAGCGGGGCGCGGCCGCCGTCCTGGTCACCGGCCGACGCAAGGACCGCCTCGACGAGACCGCGGCCGGGCATCCGGCCATCGTCCCGGTGCCCGCCGACGTCACGACGGAGGAGGGCGCCGAGGCGGCAGCCGCCGCGGTGCGGGCCCGGGGCGGAACTCTGGACGTGCTCGTCCACAACGCCGGGATCTTCCGCTTCACCCCCCTGGGGGCACTGGACACACGCACCGCGTCGGAGGTGCTGGAGACGAACGTCGTCGGCCCGCTGCTGCTCACCGCGCGGCTGCTTCCCTTGCTCCGCTCGCCGGGCGGCAGCATCGTCCTGGTCTCCAGCCGGGGCGGCCACAACCCCGGCCCGGGCAGCTCGCTGTACTCGGCGTCCAAGGCGGCCGTGCACAGCTTCACCCGGAGCTGGGCGGCAGAGCTGAGCGAGCGGGGGGTCCGGGTCAACGCGGTGGCGCCCGGCTTCGTGCGCACCGAGGCGTACGAGGCGAACGGGCTCAGCCCGGCGGAGGCGGAGGGCCTGTTCGCCGGGGTCGCCGGCACCGTGCCGCTCGGCCGGGTCGCCGAACCGGAGGAGATCGCGGCCTGGATCACCACGCTGGCCTCGGAGGAACACGCTTTGGTGACGGGGCAGATCATCACCGTGGACGGGGGGCTCGACATCTCCACGACGTGAGTCCCGGCCCCGCACGACTGTCCGCGCCGTGTCCCCGGGGACACGGCGCGGCCTTGCCGCGACAGCGGCCTTTCCGCGTCAGCGGAAGGACAGAGTACGAACACAGCGAGAGCAATGCGGAAAGAGGAAGACGTTATGAGGATTCTGGTGACCGGTGCCACCGGCGGGGTCGGCAGGCGGGTGGTTCAGCGGCTGCTCGAAGCGGGTGACGGCATCCAGGTGCGGGCACTGACGCGCGACCCCTCCCGGGCCGGTCTGCCGGCCGGGGTGGAGGTGGTCCAGGGCGACCTGGAGAAGCCGTCCTCACTGCGGGGCGTGTTCGACGGCGTCGACCGGATGCATCTGTTCCCGGTCGAGGACACGGCGGCCGAGACGGTCGCCCTGGCGCGGGCCGCAGGCGTGGGCCGGGCGACGGTGCTGTCCGCGGCGGCGGTGACGACCGGACACAGCGTGAACCCGGTCGAGCAGGTCGTCGAGGAGTCCGGCATGGAGTGGACCCATGTGCGGCCGGGCGAATTCATGACCAACAAACTGCATCTGTGGGCGCCGTCCGTGCGGGCCGAGCGCGTCGTGCGCTACCCCTTCCCGGACGAGCTGGGCGTGCCGGTGCACGAGGACGACGTGGCCGCGGTGATCGTGGCCGGGCTGCTGGAGGACCGGCACGTCGGCCAGTCCTACACGCTGACCGGACCTGCGGCGCAGACGGTGCGGGAGCAGGTGGCGGCGATCGGCGCGGCTCTCGGCGAGGAGGTGCGGTTCGAGGAGGTCACCCGTGAGAAGGCCCGTGAACTGATGAAGGCCCAGGGTGGTTTCGCCGCCGACCACGCCGACCTCTTCCTCGGGTTCGCCGACTACGACGGGGCCGAGGCGAGCGGCGAGGACGGCTACTCCGAGGAGGACTGGTCGGAGCTGCTGAAGCCGTGGCCCGGCGTCGAGCAGGCGACCGGCCGCGCGCCGCTGGACTTCGCCCAGTGGGCCCGGGACCACGCAGCCGACTTCCGCTGACCGGGACGCGGGACCGGACGCCGGCGACCCCCCAGGCGTCCGGCGTCCGGTCCCGCGGTGTCCGGCCGTCAGCGGGCCTTCTCCACCAGCCCCTCCAGGATCGCGACGATCTCGGAGGGGCGTTTCTGTGCCGCGTTCTCACGCGCCAGGTCGGCGGCACGCTCCCGGTAGGAAGGAGTGTTCAGCAACTCCCCCAGCGCCTTCTCGACGCGCTCCGGCGGCTCGTTCAGATTGAGCGTGATGGAGGCCCCGTAGGCGTCGATGCGCTTCATCGGGATGGCCGACGCCAGCATGTCGGCGAAGACCAGCTGCGGCACCCCGGCGTTGACCGCCGTCATGCAGGTCTGCCCGCCGCCGTGGTGGATCAGCAGATCGCAGGCGGGCATCACGGCGTCCAACGGCAGGAAGCCGGCCCTGACGTCGGGCCATTCCGCGCGCAACTGCTCCGCCACCTCGTCCTTGGTGGCGACGAGCAGGTCCGTCTCACGCAGGGTGGGGCTGTCCAGCAGCGGCCGGAAGAAGGCCACGCCCAGCGTGTCGATCATCGCGGCGCGCGACCCGGAGGTGACGAGCACCCGCGGACGGCCGTCCCTCCGGAACATCCACGGCTCCAGCGGTGTCTGGGTGCCACCGGGGCTCCACCGCATGTGCTCGGCGGGCTCGGCGTCGGCCGGACGCACGCTGGGCGGGGTGATGTGGATGTACAGGTCCTCGACGGGGACCCGGTCCAGCCCGAGGGCGTCCAGTTCGGGCCGCAACTCGTCGCTGGCGAACTCCCGGTCGCTGGGCTCGCGTTCGAGGCCGTCCCAGGCCTGGACGGCGTACGGGACGCCCAGGTGGTGGGCGATGAGCGCCGCGCCGTAGTTGCGGGTGCCGCCGACGACGAGATCGGGCTTCCAGTGGTCGGTCAGCTCCACCAGGGCGCCGAAGCTGTCGGCCGCCATCCGCGCGAACCCGCGGCTGGCGAACTCCAGTTCAGCCGTCTCGCCGCGCGGCCGGTCGAGCTTGCGGCCCTCGCGGTCCCAGAACATGGCCTGGAAGACGCCTTTCGCGGACACGGCGATGGCGGGGAGCCCCAGCTCCGTGACGGCCTGGATGTCCTCGTCCGGTACGGCGACGACGACAGTGTGCCCCTCGGTGCGGCAGGCCGAGGCCAGCGGCACGAGGGCGTGCACGGTCGCACGGCCGCCGCCGGTGAAGAACAGGATGCGCACAGCTCTCTCCTCAAGCTCGGTTGGTAGGACGAAATGCGGTGGGACGGACGCCGGGGGCCCGGTGCCGGGCCGGCCTCACACCCGGGAGCCGCTCGCCTCGACCTGCACCCGGACGGTGAGGTTGTCCTCGGCGTCGTAGACGGCGGACGTGCCGCTGCTGGTGAAGGTGTCGCCGTCGAGTTCCGCACGGTGGTCGATATCCACCCACCCCGCGTAGGCGCCGTCCTCGTCGACCAGTCGCTCGGCGATGCGGTAGGCGAAGCCGCTCTCGCCGTGCGGCTCCCAGGTGCCGGCGCCGTTGCCACCGGGGGCGGGGCCGCGCAGGATGAAGGCCCGCCCGCCCGGCGTCAGATGGACCGTGCTGACGAACTCGCCGTCGGGCAGGCGGAATCGCTCCTGCCAGGTGCCGACGGGTCCCCTGTGCGCGGGCGTCGTGCCCGCGGCGGTGTCCCCGGTCTCCTGCTGCTCCACGCGGTTCCTCCCCTGCGTCGTGGCCCGGGCCGAATTTCCCGTGCCGGGGACGCGCACCGTACGTGCCGCTCCTCGAAGCCCGCTCGAAGTCGACCCGGCGGGGCGCCTCCACCCGGTTTCGACGGCTGGTCGAGGCAGGTCGCGCACCATGGACGGACGACCCCGTCACGACCACGAGGAGAGCGATGAGCACGCCCACGGAGACAGCCGTCCCCGACACGGCACGGGAGGTCCGGCTGACCCGCCACCTGGGCCCCGACGAGGCCGCGACCCCCGCGCACTTCGAACTGGCCGAGGTGAAGATGGGGCAGCCCGGCCCCGGCGACGTGGCGGTGCGTATCGACTACGTCGGTGTGGCCGCCGCCTACCAGGACCTGATGCGCCCCGACTGCCCGCTGCCGGTGCCGCCGTACACCGTCGGCGGCCGGATCGGGGGCGGCGAGATCGGCACCGTCGTGCACTCGCAGAGCCCGGACCTGGCGGTGGGCGACCTCGTCCAGACCATGCAGGGCTGGGCCGAGTACCACGTGGGTCCGGCCGCGGCCTTCCACCGCCTCGACCGGGACCTCTTCCCGAGCCCGTCGTACTACCTCAGCCAGGGGACGACGGCCTACTACGGCATGGCGACGCTCGCCCAGGCCGGACCCGACGACGTGGTGTTCGTCTCGGGGGCGGCGGGCGGCGTCGGCTCGCTGGCCGGCCAGATCGCCCGCTGTCGGGGCGCCGCCCGGGTGATCGGCAGCGCGGGGAGCCCGGAGAAGGTCCGGTACCTGGTGGAGGAGCTCGGCTTCGACGCGGCGTTCGACTACCACGACGGGCCGGTCGCGGACCAACTGCGGGACCTGGCGCCGACGGGCATCTCCGTGTTCTTCGACAACGTGGGCGGGGAGCAGTTCGAGGCCGCGATCCATGCCGCGGCCCCGCATGCCCGGTTCGCCCTGTGCGGGGCGCTTGCCGGGCAGATCGGCGGCAGCGGCGGAGCTCCGCGGCTGGACCTCCTCACCGCCATCACCAAGCACCTCGACCTCAAGCCTTTCGCCACGTATCACACCGGCGAGCAGGTCCAGGCGTGGACCGAGGCGTTCGCCGGCTGGCTGGCCCAGGGCCGGTTCACCTTCCCGCAGACCGTCGTCGAGGGCGGCATCGCTCAGGCGGCCCCCGCGCTCCTCGCGCTGCTCGCCGGGGAGCACCGCGGCAACGTCGCCGTGAAGACCTCCGCGTGAAAGTCCTCGACCGGCGGACGCTCAACCGCACCCTTCTGCGACGGCAGTTCCTGCTGCAACGCACTGACCTGCCGGCCCTGGACGTGGTGCGCCGACTGGTGGCGGTCCAGGGCCAGGAGCCCAACTGGCCCTACGTGGGACTGTGGACCAGGATCGCGGACTTCCGACACAGCGCGCTCACCGAGCTGCTCACCCGACGGGAAGTGGTGCGCTCGACCGTCCTGCGCCGCACCCAGCACATCCTGGCGGCATCCGACTTCGCCTGGCTGCGGCCCACCGTGCAGCCGGTGGTGGGCGTCGCGCTCACTCACCCGTACTACGCGCAGGAGGTCGAGGGCGTCGACCCCGGCCTCCTGGCGGAGGCCGGGCGGAACGCGCTGGGCGGCGGCACGCTGACCCGGCGCGGGCTGGGACAGCTCCTGGCACCGGGGTTCCCCGACCGCGATGCGACCCGGCTCGCCCAGGCGCTGGAACTGCTCGAGCCACTGGTGCATCCGCCGCCCAACAGCGTGTGGGGCGCGTGGGGGCACCGCAGGGAAACCCCCGTGGCCCTCGCCGAGGAGTTCACCGGCGTCCCCATGGCGCCGGCCGACCCCCGCACGATGGTCCTGCGGTATCTAGCGGCGTTCGGCCCGGCCGGCGTCATGGACGTACAGGCGTGGTCCGGTCTGACCAGGCTGCGGGAGGTGATCGCGCCGCTGCGGCCGGAGCTGCGCACCTACCGCGACGAACACGGCGCCGAGCTGTTCGATCTGCCGGACCTGCCCTTGGCGGACCCGGCCGAGCCCGCTCCGGTGCGGTTCCTCCCGGCGTACGACAACGCGGCCCTCGGCCACCGCGACCGCCGCCGCGTCATCACCGACGAGGACCGCAAACGCATCGCGCCGCGTTCCTCGATGGGCGTCCCGCTGTTCCTGGTCGACGGGTTCGTGCACGGCAGTTGGTCCCTGGCCGAGGAGGGGCTGCGGGTCGAGCCGTTCCGGGAGCTGTCGGCGGCGCGGCACACGGCGGTGCGGGAGGAGGCCGAACGCGTCCTCGCGTTCACCTCGCCGGGGGGCGAGGGCACGGTCGCGTTCGCCTGAGCGGTGCTCCAGCCGCGCTCCGGGCGGCTGGAGCACCGTCGTCCGGGGCGCCCGGACACCGCGGGCGCCCCCGGACCCGCCCGGTCCCGCAATGGGCCCGGCACTGACGAGGAGGCCCATGAACAGCACCGGACTCGCCCCGGAAAGCCCGCTGTCCGCGATCTACAGCCGGGGCGCACTGTACGAGGCGGTCTACCGGGGCCGGGGCAAGGACTACGCCGCCGACGCAGCGAAGATCACCGGCATCATCCGCGAGCGGTTCCCGCAGGCCCGGTCACTGCTGGACGCCGCTTGCGGGACTGGCTCCCATCTGCGGTACCTGGCGAAGGAGTTCGCCCATGTGGAGGGGCTGGATCTGGCGCCCTCCATGCTGGCCGAGGCTCGGACGGCGCTCCCCGGAACGCGCTTCCACGAAGCGGATATGACGGAATTCCTGCTGGATCGTGGCTTCTCCGCCATCACCTGCATGTTCTCCTCGATCGGCTATCTGCCGACGATGGACACGCTGAATTCGGCCGTGGCCTGCTTCGCACGGCACCTCGACCCGGGAGGCGTCCTGGTGGTGGAGCCGTGGTGCTTCCCGGAACGGTTCACCCCGCGCCAGGTCATGAGCGACCTCGCCACTGTGGACGGGACGGGCATCGCCAGGATGTCGCACGCCACCTTGGTCCGGGAGGGCCGAGGCTGCCGGATCGAGGCCCACTACCTCGTCGCGGACGCCGACACGGGTGTGCGGCATTTCACGGACGTCCACGACCTCACGCTGTTCCGCCGGGACGAGTACGAGACCGCGTTCACCCGGGCCGGCTGCACCGTGGAGTACCTGCCGCCGCCCGACGGGCGTGGCGTGGGGCTCTTCGTCGGTGTCCGGGCAGCGGATCGCTGAGGGGGCGGGTATGCGCGTACGAGAACTCGCCGTCGGCGGTGCCCTGGAGTTCACGCCCGAGATCTTCCCCGACGAGCGGGGACGGTTCCTCTCCCCGTTCCAGCAGCCCGCCTTCGCGGAGGCCCGCGGCCACCCGCTGTTCCCCGTCGAGCAAATCAGCTACAGCGTCTCGCGCCGTGGCGTCGTCCGGGGTGTGCACTACACGGCCACCCCGGCGGGCTGCGCCAAGTACGTCTTCTGCTCGCGCGGACAGGTTCTGGACGCGGTGGTGGACCTGCGCGTGGGGTCGCCCACCTTCGGCTCCTGGGACACCGTGGTTCTGGACGAGGAGGAGTGCCGCGCGCTGTACCTCCCCGTGGGCGTGGGCCACCTCTTCGTGGCCCTGCAAGACCACGCCACGATGCACTACACCCTGTCGCGGAGCTACGAGCCGTCCCGCGAACGGGCTGTCTCCCCCCTCGACCGGGACCTGGCGCTCCCGCTGGACGACCGGGAGGCCATGGTGCTCTCCGAGCGCGACCGGGCGGCCCCGACGCTCGCCGAGGCCCGGGAGCGCGGCCTGCTGCCCGACTACGCGGTGTGCCGCGAGCAGGACGTCCGCCTCGCCGCCGCTGCCGGGGCCCGGCGGTGAGCCCGGTGAGCCAACCGGGCGCCGGGGACGCGGTGGCCGTGCTGGGCGGCACCGGGTGGGTCGGCAGCCATGTCCACGCGGCGTTCGCGCGGGGCGCCTCCCGGGTCCTGTCCCTCGCCCGGCACCCGGCGCCGCACCTGCCGCCGGACGCGTTCCGCCCGGTGGACCTGACCGCGGTACCGACGCGGGAGCTGGCCCGGCTGCTTCGCGACGAAGGGGTGCGCACGGTGGTCAACGCCACCGACGGGGCCAACGCCACCGACGGCTGGGACCGCCCGGAGGAGGCGCTGCGGCGGACGAACGTGACGGCCGTGCGGCGGCTGCTGGACGCCGTCGCGCTGCTTCCCTGGCCGGTGCGCCTCGTCCACATCGGCACGGTCCACGAGTTCGGTCCCGTGCCGCGTGGGACTCTGCTGGGCGGCGGGGTCGAACCGCGTCCGACGGGATCGTACGGGCGCAGCAAGCTCGACGGCTCTCGGGCCGTGCTCGATGCCGCGTCGGCCACCGGCCGGATGGACGCGGTGGTCCTGCGGGTGGCCAGTGTGTGCGGCCCCCATCCGTCTCCCGCGAGCTTCGTGGGACACCTGCTGTCCGCGTTCCGACGGTACGCGGACAACGGCGCGCCCGCGCGGATCGTCGTCGCGGACGCCGCCCGCGACTTCGTGGACGTACGGGATGTGGCCGACGCCGTCGTGGCGGCCGCGTCGCCGCGCAGGCAGGTGCGCGGGCGCGCGGTCACGATCGGCAGCGGGATCGCCACGCCCGTGGCCGAGCTGGTCACCGCGTTCCGGTGCGCGGCGGGTCTGCCGCCCGGCGCGGTGGTGGAGCGGCCCCCGGGCCCGGGAGCCGGGGTGGGCCTCGGCGGGGACTGGGTGCGCACCGACGTCGCGGAGGCGGAGCGCCTGCTGGGCTGGCGCGCCCGCATCAGCCTCGACCGCTCGCTGCGGGACACCTGGCTGGCCGCCGGCGGACGGGGCTGAGCGGGTCCGATCGGCTCCAGGGCCGAGCCCGTCCGTGGGGCCGGATCAGGCGTGCGGCCCCACGGACACGGTGCCGACGGTGAGTTCCGGCTTGCCCTCCATGATCACGCCGACACGCTCCACCTCGTCCTCCAGCAGTCGCCGCTGCCGGTCGGTGAGAGGCGACAGCGGTTCCACGGTGATGTGGATACGGCGGCCCGAGCGGCGCTGGTGCCAGACGCCCGCGGCGAGTCCGTCGATCAGCAGCACGGGGTAGTTGCCCGCCTGGCCGCCCGCCAGCGCCCGCTCGAAGGCACGGCCGGGGAACAGCAGCTCACGCGGGTGGCCGGCGACACCGTAGGCGTCGAAGTAGGGCAGCAGCCGTACCCCCTCCGGCGGTTCGCTCTCCGGCATGTCGGTGTCGCCCGCCACGACCCAGCAGCGGGTGCCCTCCAGGTCGACCTCCTGGAGGGCGTCGCCGAGGGCGGCGAACGTGTCCGCGGCCCAGCGGCGCGGCATGGCGAGCCAGCGCGCGAGGTGCTGCGGGGTGGCCGGACCGTAGGCATGCAGGTAGCTGGTCACCAGCCAGGGCACGGCGACCTCCGCGGGCGCGGGGGTGAAGCCGGGCAGCCACCGGGCGGGGCTGGTGTACGTCGCCTTCCGGCCGCGCTGCGGGCCGAAGCACAGCACGCCCTGGTTGGTCGCCAGGTCCATGGCCTCGAACCACCGGGGCCACATCCCCTGGAACGCCTCCATGACCCGGTCGCCCGCCCAGGAGCCGACGTGGCCGGCGAGCGCGTCGGTCAGTTCGTCGGCGGTCATCTCCGCGTCGGTGAGCACGACCCGGAGCCCCTCGATGACCTGCTCGGTCTGCTCGCGCGTCAGCATCCCGTCGCCGCGGTGCATGTTCCGGGTGTCGGGCATCGAGGACAGCGCGCCGGTCCACATCGGCAGGTCGCGGGCGGCGAGCAGATGCACGGTGCCGCGGGCGCCCCGGGACTTCACCACGGTCCGTTCCGTCCACAGCGCGTCACGGACCGTGGCCCGGGTGGCTCCGGGAATCCGCATGGCGACGGACTGTTCACCGGCGGACAGCACCTGGGCGTGCGCCCCGCACAGGGCGGACACCACGTCTTGGGGGCCGGCGCCGTCGAGGGGGCGGGAAAGGCCGCTGCGGGCGAGTCGGCGGGACGACACCTGGGCCCAGGTGAAACGGGGAACAGGGGCCTGGGACTCGGGCATGGGACGTGCTCTCCTTCTCCGTGCGCATGAATGCCCGACCATCCCGCATCCGCCTGGAGTTCCGCTCGACTTCGCCTGGAGCCGGAGCGGCGGCCGGGCCGCCGGGACCGGCTGCACCGTGCCTCCAGACCCCTTCCACCGGGATGGCGCACATTCGGCCGTACGGCCGCAGCCGTCGTGGCCGGCCGTCCCGAGGTCCGTGAGGAGACTTCATGCGCGTCCTGATCACCGTGTGGCCCACGGCGTCCCATCTGTTCCCCGCCATCCCCCTGGCGTGGGCCCTCCAGGGTGCCGGGCACGAGGTCCATGTCGCCTCCCCGCCGAAGTTGTGGAAGGACATCACCGCGGCGGGGCTGACCGCAGTGCCGCTCGGGGACGAGGAGAGCACGCCCGAATACTCCGGCGAGTACGTGACGCTGCCCCCAAAGGAGCGGGGCCGGCTGGCACGAGAACTGGACCTGGACCCGCGGGACGCCCACGAGTGGGAGATGTTCAGTGTGTTCCTGGTGACGGCCGTGGAGATGTTCCACCAGGTCCCGGCGGAGCGCGGGGCGCCCGCCCCGCTGATCGACGACTTGGTCGCGCACGCCCGGGAGTGGCGGCCCGACCTGGTGCTCTGGGACACCTGGCCGGCGGCGGCCGTCGCGGCCCGCAGCTGCGGGGCGGCCCATGCACGGCTGCTGTGGGGCGCCGACGTCACCGGGTGGGCGCTGGAGAGGTTCGCCCGGGCCGGCACACCGCCGGCCAACCCCCTCCGGGAGGTGGTCCGGCCGGTCGCGGAGCGGTACGGCTTCGCGCCCGACGACGAGCTGCTGCTGGGCCAGTGGACTGTGGACCCCACACCGCCGGAGCTGCACCTGCCGGTGCCGGCGCGGCGGGTGCAGATGCGCTGGGTGCCGTACACCCGGGGCGCGGTGCAGCCCGGGTGGCTGTATCCGGTGCCGGAGCGGCCCAGGGTGGCATTGACGCTGGGTACGACGGCCCAGATGTTCGACTACGCCAACGGCGCGATGCTGAGGGCGATGATGGACGCGGTGGCCGGCATGGACATCGAGGTCGTCGCGACGCTCACGCCGGGTCAGCTGGCGGACCTGGACGTGCCGGACAACGTCCGCGTCGTCGACTACATCCCGCTGGGGCAGTTGTTGCCGACCTGCGCGGCGCTCATCCACCACGGCGGGTTCGGCAGCTTCGCGACGGCAGTGGCGCACGAGGTGCCGCAGCTCATCGAGATGGGCGCGGGTATCGAGTCTCCCGAGTTCGCGCGCTCCCTCCTGGACGCCGGAGCGGGACTCGCCGTGCACCACGAGAAGGACGGGACGGACGGCATCCGGGAGCGACTGACCCGGCTGCTGGCGGAGCCCGGATTCACTGCCGGGGCCCGGAAGCTGCACGCCGACTGGCTGGCGCTGCCCTCGCCCAACGACGTGGTCCCCATGCTGGAGAAGCTCACCGCGCTGCACCGCGCGCGGAGCTGACGGGCGTACGCGTCCGCGGGGCCCCGCACGCCGTGGCCGGGCCCGCTGTCGACCCGCCGTGAGCACGATGCCCGTCCGCGGACCTCCGAGACCCGCGGACGGGCGTCGTGCTCACGGACGGCCGCCCGCCCGGCAGTCGGGGTCACACCGTCCAGGTCACCGGCAGGCTGTTGAGCGTGTGGTTGATCTCGCCGCGGTGCCAAGGCAGTTCGGCCTCAGGGACAGCGAGCCGCAGATCGGGGAAGCGCCGTGTGAGACCCTCCAGCGCCACGGCCATCTCCATCCTGCCGAGCTGCTTGCCGAGGCAGTAGTGGATCCCGTGGCCGAAGGAGAGGTGAGGGTTGCGCGGCCGGTCCGGGTCGAAGGCGTCGGCGTCCGGGAAGACCGACTCGTCGCGGTTGGCGGAGGCGAGCGAGAGCAGCACGGGGTCGCCCGCGGCGATACGGACCCCAGCCACCTCCATGTCCTCGACGGCGATACGCGGGAAGCCGGTGGTGTCGGTGGCGAAGAGGTTGACGTGCCGCAGCAGCTCCTCGACCATGGCGGGGATGCCCTGCGGCTCCCGGACCAGCCGGTCCCACATCTCGCGGTGGTGTACGAGCAGTGCGAGCACGGAGTTGGCGAGCTGGTTGGCGGTGGTGTCGAAGCCCGCGCCGATCAGAGTGAACCCGAAGGTCACCAGCTCCTGTTCGCTGAGCCGGTCGTCATTGTCGCGCGCGGCGACGAGGTCCGACAGCATGTCGCCGGTGGGGCTGGCCCGCTTCTGCGCGATCAGACCCACGATGTACTCGTTCAGTCGGGCCAGGCCCTCCAGCGACGCCTCCCCGCCGGCCCGTTCGTCGACGGTGGCGAAGGCACGGGCCCACTTCTCGAAGGTCCGCAGGTCCTGTGCGGGCACACCGAGCAGTTCGCCGATCACGATGAGCGGCAGCGGAACGGCGAAGTCCTCCACCAGGTCGCCGGTGCCGCCCTTGGCCGCCATGGCGTCCAGCAACTGGTCGGAGACCTCCTGGACGCGCGGGCGCATCAGCTCCACCTTGCGGGTGGTGAAGGCGCCCGCAACCAGGCGCCGCAGCCGCGAATGCTCCTCGCCGTCGAGCGAGATGATCATCTCCGGGGTGGTGTGCATGGTGCCGCCCACCCGCACGGAGCCGGGGCCGCAGGCCGCCGCCCGGCTGAGCCGGGGGTCGGCCTGGGCTGCGCGCACGTCCTCGTACCGGGTGATGAGCCAGGCATCCGCTCCGCCCTCGGTGCGGACCTTGACGACCGGTTCCCCTGCCCGCAGCTCCTGGTAGCGCGGCGCGGGTCCGCGGTATGAGGAGCCGGGGAGCGGGAAGACGTCGGCCGGTCGCTGTCCAGGCATGGTGAACCTCCGTGGTGGTGGGTGCGAACGAGGGCCTGCCCGAGCGGTTCAGGCCCGGTCGGATACCTCCTTGCCGGCGTCGCGCGGAACACCGGTACTCGTCTCCTCGTCTCCGGCGGGGGGCTGCACGTGCCTCAGCAGTACGGCGACGAGGACGGCGGCGCACAGTACGAGAGAACTGCTCAGCACAGCGTTGACGTGGAGTCCGTGGCTGAAGGCGGCGCGGGCGGCGGCGGCGAGCTGTTCGCCGGTCTCGCCCGGCAGCGCCGCCGCGGCGGAGAGAGCGGCCGCCAGCGTCTCACCGGCCGCCTCGGCGGTCTCGGCAGGGACACCCGCGGGCATGGTCTCGGCCAGCCGGGAACTGTAGAGGGCGGTGCCGACGCTGCCGAGGCCGGCGACGCCGATGGCCATGCCGAACTCCTGGTTGGTCTCGGACATGGCGGAGGCCCCGCCCGCGCGCTCCGGCGGCACGGCGCTGAGGATCATGTCCGTCCCCAGGATGGTCATCGGCCCCATGCCGAGGGCGAAGACGACGGTGGCGGTGACGAGGATCGCGAGGCCGCCGGTCCCGTCGAGGAACAGGTACATCGCGCAGCCGCAGGCCGCGATCACCAGTCCGCCGGCCATCACGTACGCGGGGCGGAAGCGGCGTGCCAGCACGGGGGTGAGGAATCCGGCCGCGATCATCGCGAACGCCTCGGGAAGCGTCCACAGGCCCGCGCTCAACGGAGAAAGGCCCAGGGCCAGTTGCAGGTACTGGGCGAGGAACAGGAACATGCCCGACATCGCGAAGAGCGTGAGGGTGAGGGTGCCGAGCGAGGCGCTGAACCGGCGGTTGGCGAACAGCCCCACGTCCAGCAGCGGATCGGTCAGACGCCGCTGTCGCACCACGAACGCCGTGCCGAGGACGATGCCCGCGGCCGTCGTGGCGAGCGCCGTGCCGCTCGGTCCGCGCACGGCCAGTTCCTTGATGCCGTAGATCGCCAGCAGCAGGGCGGCGACGGACAGCACGACGCTGAGGGGGTCGATCCGGCCGACGTCCGCCGCCCGGTACTCGGGCAGCAGGAAGGGGCCGACGACCAGCAGCAGGACCATGACGGGCACGGCGATGAGGAAGGCCGAACCCCACCAGAAGTGCTCCAGCAGCGCTCCGCCGACCAACGGGCCGATGGCCATGCCGACAACGAACGACGTCATCCACACGGCGATGGCCGAGGCGCGCTGCGCGGGATCGTGGAACATGTTGCGGATCAGGGCCAAGGTCGAGGGCATCAACGTGGCCCCCGCGACGCCGAGCAGGGCACGGGCCGCGATGAGCAGTTCCGCGCTGCTCGCCCAGGCCGCGACGAGTGAGGCCAGACCGAAGGCGGTCGCTCCCGCCATGAGCAGTCTGCGGCGACCGATGCGATCGCCGAGCGTGCCCATGGTGATGAGGAAGCCCGCGACGAGGAAGCCGTAGATGTCGAGGATCCACAGCAGCTGCGTGCTGCTGGGGCGCAGGTCCTCGGTGAGTTGCGGCACCGCCAGGTACAGCACCGTGCTGTCCATCGAGATGAGCAAGCACGGCAGCGCGAGCGCGGTGAGTCCGAGCCACTCACGCCGGCCCGCCTTCACGGGGATGCTCTGTCCGGGGTGCTCTTCGGTCATGTCGTTTGTCCTCAGCCTGTTCTTCTCGCAGTCCTCCCGGGTGGGCCGGGGCCCACCCGGGAGGGGTTTCCGGTGCGCTCGGGGGCGGCGACCGGTCAGGAGGGGTTGTGGATCTTGTCCGCCCAGCGGGCGGAGTCGTGGGTGACGGTGCGCGAACGCGTCAGCAGCCGGCCGTCGCGGCGCACGAGTTCGTCCTCGACGACGGTGGTGGGTTCGAAGCTGACCTTGCCGTCGGAGTCGGTCATGCTGACCATCGCCTGGTAGCGGGTGCGCAGGGTGTCATCGCCGTCCGGCACGACGCGCAGCCGGTCGAACCAGTACCGGTAGACCAGCCCGTTGTAGTAGGGGACGTTCTCGTCGCGGGCTCGGCGCGCCGACGTCTCCTCGACACGGGGCGCCGACGCGTCCCCGCGCCGGGCGGACATCTCCTTGAGCAGGTCCTCCCGGCCGTCGAAACGCCAGCCGAACGGTATGTGCTCCAGCACGCAGTCCTCGGTGAACGTCTCCAGGAACTCCTCCAGCCTGCGCTCTTCGAGCAACGGCATCTGTTCCGCGTAGAACTGCTGTACCTCCACGTACAGTTCCGCGTCGGCCCGCTCCATGGTTCCTCCTTCCGCTGTGCCTCCCGGCACAGCTGACAGTAACGATGGGAAGTGGTGGGGCACTCGAGCCGCTCTCGACCCGGTGGAGGTCAGAGGGCCTTGGCCGGGTCCCGGGCCTCCCCGGGCACGCCCGCCGGTGGCGGCGGCCGCCCGCGGCTCCAGCGGCGCATGGCGGGCCGTTCGACCGTCACGTACAGCAGCCAGGCCAGCCCGAGACTGATGGCGAAGGTGAGCGAGACGTCACGCAGGGCCTCGGCGAAACCGCGTATCTGGAAGGCGTGTTCGGGATCGACCGCCCGCATCGGACCGTAGTAGATGACCGGGTAGTGCACGATGTAGAGCGCGAAGGAGATCTCGCCCAGCCACACCATCGCCCGGTTGCCGAACCCGGTGCGCCGGCCCTCGATGTCCCGGGTGGCCGCCGCGCCGATGACCAGAGCGAGCGGCAGGGCCGACAGCGACATCCAGGCGAAGACCCCGGGCAGCTGGGCCAGTACGGCGTACGAGGCCACGGACAGCAGGCCCGCCGGAAGGAGGCCGATCCTGATCCAGCGTCCGCTCAGCACGGCGCGGGCGACGAGGATGCCGAGGACGAACTCCAGCATCCGCACCGGCGGGAAGTGGTAGACGAACCAGTACTGCCACCAGGACATGTCTCCGCCCCACCACATCGTGGGTTGGTCGGGGAGCAGTTGGGCGATGAAGGGCACGACGAGGATGGCGGCGGTGACCGCGCCGGTCCACCCCCACAGCCGCTCCGGCCTGATGCGCCGCACCAGCGTCAGCAGCCACGGGAAGCACACGTAGAAGAGCAGTTCGCAGGTGAGCGACCAGCTGGGCGAGTTGGTGCCGTGACCCATGATCGCGTCCTGGACGGGCAGCCAGCTCTGGAGCAACAGGACGGAGGGGGCGGTGTTGGTGACGGAGACGGTGACGCCGGCCGCCAGCATCAGCACGACGGTCGCCGCGAGGGTGACGAGGTGGTTGGGGAAGATCTTCACCAGCCGGCGGCGCAGGAAGGCCGTCCTGGTGTCGTCGTCCCGGGCCACGTAGGTCAGGATGAAGCCGCTCAGGACGAAGAAGAAGGTCAGTCCGACACCGCCGACGGCGAAGATGTAGTCCGTCGGGTCGTGCGCGGGGCTCGCGCCCATGAAGAACAGGTATCCCGTGTGTGCGCACAGCACGGTCATCGCGGCGACGAACCGGAGCCCCGTCAGTGAGGGCAGGCGGCTGTCCGCAGGACCCGGCCGTACCGGGACCTCGTCGGATCTTTCCATGGCTTCTCCTGCATGCGTTCCCGGGGTGGTGGGCGCTGTCCTGACCACTCGCCGGGCGGGGCGGCGGCTACGCCAGCGTCGGCGGTGGGGCTAGAGGCGGCCCGGAATCCCGCTCGACAGCCGGGGCCCTCCGGGAGAGGTCCTCCGACTCAACCGGGAGTCGAGAACGCGCCGCCATGCTCACGGGCCCACGTTCCGGCGAGCAGAAGGATGCGAACATGCGGATACCGAAGAAGCCTCTTGTGACGGTGGCGGCGGTGTCGTCCCTGGTCCTCGGCGCCTGGGCCCCGAGCGCCGCCGCACACCACCGCACGCCCACACCCGTCGGAGTGTGGGCCGCCGAGCTCGACTTCGACGGGCAGACCGTCCACGTGCGCCAGCAGTACAAGGCGGACGGGATGCTGTGCCACGAGGTCGAGGCTCCGGGCGTGCCCCACGGCATGTCGGAGGGCACCTGGAAGAAGAGGGGCCAGGGAGCCTTCGGCTACACGCTGACAGAGCTGTTCATCGACGAACTGGGCCAGGTGCACGGCCGGGCGGAGATGCGCGGCTCGGCGATCCTCATGGGTTCGCAGTTCAACTCGCTGCACTCCTCCACGGTGTACGACGCCAACGGCACGCTGGTGTCCTCGGGCGCCGAGACCATCACGTTCTCCCGCGTCACCCGGCCTGTGCCGCCCTGCGACGTGGCGCCCGTGGGCTCCTGAGGCCCGGCCCGGCCCCGTTAGGGTCCCGCGGGGCCGGGCCGGGGGGGGCCTCACGCGTCCCAGGTGACGGGGAGTTCCCACAGGCCGTAGATCACAGCGCCCTCCTTGCGCGGGAGGTCGGCGAGCGGCCGGGCCAGCCGCAGGCCGGGCACCCGCTGGAAGAGTCTGCTCCAGACGATCTCCAGCTCCAGCCGGGCCAGGTCGGCGCCGATGCAGTGGTGCACGCCGTGGCCGAACCCGAGGTGCTTGCGGCTGCCGCGGCTGATGATCAGCTTCTCCGGCTCGGGAAACACCTCGGGGTCGCGGTTTCCGGCGAGGCCGAGGCAGAGGATGCCGTCGCCGGCCCGGATGGTCCGGCCGCCGATCTCGATGTCCTCCAGCGCGACACGGGGTACGGCGGTGTCGCCGATCGTCGCGATCCGCACCAACTCCTCCACCGCGGGCCTGATCAGCGACGGGTCGGCCAGCAGCTGCGCCAGCTGGTCGGGGTTCTCCAGCAGGCACGCGGTGCCCAAGGAGATCTGGCTGGCGGTGGTCTCGTGCCCGCCGTTCATCAGCAGCCGCACCATGTTGAACAGGTCGCGGTCCGTGTAGTCTTCGCCCGATTCCTCGTAGTCGGCCATCGCACGGCTGAGCAGGTCGTCGCCCGGCTCCTTCCTCTTCCGCTGGATCAGCTCGCTCACATAGGCGTTGACCTCGACGATCGCGGCCTGCCGTTCCTCGGGGGAGCTGTGGCCGCCCAGCAGCGCGGTGCCGTGCCGGATGAAGAAGTCGTGCTGGTCCTGCGGGATGCCCAGCAGTTCGCAGATCACCGTCATCGGCACGGCGAGCGAGAACACCCGGTGCATGTCGACGGGCGGGCCCATGGCGAGCATGCGGTCCAGGTAGTCGTCGACGATCTCCTCGATGCGGGGCCGCAGCCGCTGCACCTGGCGGTGCGTGAAGGTGAGCGCGGCCTTGCGCCGGGTGCGGGTGTGCTCCTCGCCGTCGTAGCCGATGAACGAGGTCTCGGTGCGGAACTCCGGCGGGGCAATGAAGTAGAAGGGGAAGTCGGCGTGCTTGCGGGAGGCGCTGACGCGCGGATCGGTCAGCAGCGTCCGGATCGTCGTGTACCCGGTGACGGTCCAGATCCGCAGGCCGGACCCGGTCAGTGTCACCTGTGAGACATCCTCCTCAGCCATCGCCTCATACGCGGCGGGCTGCGAGAACGGGCACGGGCGCACGTACGGGAAGGTCTCGTGCTCCTCGGTGGGGAGTTCGGGTGCGGCGTTGCTCATGGAGGTGTCCCTTCTGGTCGGCGGCGGCCGAGCCGGGGCGGCGGGGTGTCAGACCTGGCTCTCCGGCAGGTGCACCACGAGGCCGTCCATCTCCTCGGACACGGGCAGTTGGCAGCTCAGTCGGCTGTGCTCGGTGCGGGGCGACGCGGTGGTGTACAGGACGTCGTCCTCGATCTCGTCCATCCCGGGCAGCGGGAGGCTGTTGGTCGCGTCGACGTAGACGTGACATGTGCCGCACTGGGCGGCTCCGCCGCACTGGGCCTCGATGCCGTCGATGCCGTTGAGCCTCGCGCCGCGCATGACCGTGTCCGGGGGGTGGACGTCCACCACGGTCGCGGTGCCGTCCGGCTGCTTGTAGGTGATCTTGGCCATCGCGTTCCCTTCGTCGCTGGGCGGCGTCGTGGCCTCCACGTGCGCACCGTGGCCTCCAGCCGCGCGGGGCCCGGACGCGGCTGGGGCCGGGCGGCACCGTGCGCACTGTGGACACGAGCACTAGCGGCGTACTGGAGGGCCCCTCGCGGAACGGCGCCCGCGACGGCCGGGCGATCGCACGGGTCCGGATGCCTTCCAGGGGGCCTCAAGGGGCCGTCGCCATGCTGACCGCCCCCAGGGATCGGAGGTACAGCGGTGTTTTCCGAGCAATCCGCCTCAGTGGCCGCCCCCGCGCTGGACGCGTACTGCGCCCAGCGCCCCGTCTGGCGCCCGTCGCCGGACGACCCGGACCTCGACCACGCGGAGATCGAGGTGCCGCAGGACTACGCGCAGCCCGGCGGCGAGCGGCTCACGATCGCGCTGAGCCGCAGCCGGGCCCGCGACCCGCGGCGCCGACGCGGCATCCTCCTGGCCGTCAACGGCGGCCCCGGCGGCGACTGGGGGCGGGGCCGGGCACTGGTGGCGGCCCTCTGCGGCACTCCGACGCACGACGTGTACGACCTGATCGGCTTCGACCCACGCGGCACCGGCGACTCCACCCGGCTGTACGCCGAAGTTGCCGTGCCGAAGGCGCCGTTCGACTCCCGCCCGCCCGACGCGCACTTCGCGCAGATCGCCGAGGACATGCGGGTGCGGGAGGCGGGCTGCGCGCGGGCGGGCGGCGCTCTGCGCCCGCATGTGAGCACCCGCAACACGGCCCGCGACATGGACGTGATCCGCGCGGTCCTCGACGAGGAGCGGCTCAGCTTCGTCGGCTACGCCTACGGGTCGTACGTCGGCGCCGTCTACGGCACGATGTTCCCCGAGCGGCTGGACCGCAGCGTCCTGGACTCATGCGTCCACCCCGGCTGGACCTGGTACGAGCAGTTCGTCTCCCAGGGCGACGCGATCCTGCGCAATGTGCGGCAGTGGGCGCGGTGGGCCGGCGACCGCGACAGCGTCTTCGGGCTCGGTGTCGGCGCCGAGGCCGTACTCGAATCGGTGGAACGGGCCGTGCGGCGGCTGGAGGAGCTGCCGGAAGGCGTCGACCTGCGCACCCTGCTGGACGGGGCGATGGGCTACCGCACGGCGGACCGCGGAGCGTGGGGGCGGCTGGGCCGGATCATCGCGCGGCTGATGGCCGGGCCCGGGGGCGAGGCCGGCGCGGAGCAGGCGCGGAGCCTGCTGGCGGACCAGCGGGGCTGGCGTCCCACCGACCACGAGGGCGAGTTGCGCAGCGGCGTACTGGACGCGGTGACCCTGGAGCACGACTGGCCGACCGACCTCGCGGAGTACTTCACGGCCATGCGCGACTTCCGGGTCCGCTACCCCTACGGCTACGGGGTGCTGCGGGCACAGCCCTGGGTGGGCGCCTTCCGGTCGTTCACACCGGCGGAGCCGCCGACGAAGATCGTGCGGAACGGCTTTCCCACGGGTCTGGTGGTCCAGGCGGACGGGGACATCATGGATCACCACGACGGCGGCGTGGCCATGGCGGAGCAGCTCGGCCACCGTCTGATCACGGTGACGGACTCGGGTGACCACGAGGTCTTCGTGCTGGCCGGCAACGCGGAGGTGGACGCGCTCGTCCACCGGTATCTGACGGACGGGGTGCTGCCGCCGGCCGGGGCCCGGTGCGCGGGTGCCACGCCCCGTCCGGACATCCCGGCCGACCCGGGCCGGGGCTGAAGCCCCGCGACGCCCGTCGGTCCGCGCCCGGACGGGGCGCGGACCGACGGGCGTCGCGACGGGACCGGGCGCGGGCGGACCGGCGGCAGGCCGCGACGGAGCCGGGCGCGGCCGGTCACCGCGTCAGCGGAAGGCGCGGAAGAAGGAGCGCAGTTCGTCCGCGAGGAGTTCCGGCTGCTCCAGCGCGGGGAAGTGCCCGCCCCGCTCGTGGTCCTTCCATACCCGCAGGTCCGCGAAGCGGTCCTCGATCCACGGGCGCGGCATCCGCCCGTCCTTGGGGAAGTTGGACACGGCCGTGGGCAGGCTCACGGGTCCCAGCGCCAGGCGGTTCTGGCTCTCCCAGTAGATCCGGGCCGAGGACGCGGCGGTGGCGGCGAACCAGCTGACGCTCACCATGTCCAGCAGCCGGTCCCGGGGGATCACCTTCTCCAGGTCACCGTCGTGGTCGCTCCACGCCCCGTACTTCTCGACCATCCAGGCCAGTTGGCCTGCCGGCGAGTCGGTCAGGCCGTAGCCGAGGGTCTGGGGACGGGTGCTCTGCACCACCGAGTAGCCGCCCTCCTCCCGCTGGAACCGCTTCATCGCGGCGAGGCCCGCCACATCCGCTTCGGACAGGGACACCTCCTTGCGGGGCGGTCGGGCGAAAGGCATCGTCAGATGGATGGCGGCCAGCCCAGGCGCCGGTTCCGGGTCCTCCGCCATCGCGGCGGTCACGAACGAACCCCAGTCGACGCCGTGCGCGACATAGCGGGTGTAACCCAGCTCCGTCATGAGCGTGGCCCAGGCGCGGGCGATCCGCTCTGCGGTCCAGCCGGTGCGGGCAGGCTTGGCGCTGAAGCCGAATCCGGGCAGCGAGGGGCACACCACGTGGAAGGCGTCGGCGGGGTCGGGGGGATCGGTCAGAAGCGGGACGAGTTCGAGGAACTCCACGACGGAGCCGGGCCAGCCGTGGCTGACCAGCAGCGGCCGGGCCCCGGGGTGCGGCGAGCGGGCGTGCAGGTAGTGGACGGACGTTCCGTCGATCTCCGCGGTGAACTGGGGCAGCGCGTTGAGCCGTGTCTCGGTCGCCCGCCAGTCGTAGGCCGTGCGCCAGTGCTCGCACAGTTCCCTGGCGTAGGCCGACGGCAGACCCTGCGACCAGTCGGAGACGGTCTCCGCCTCCGGCCAGCGGGTCCGCGCCAGACGTTCCCGCAGGTCGTCGAGTTGCTCGTCGGGGATGTCGACGTGGAACCGTTCGTGCTCTGACATGGACGTGCGTTCCTTCCACGTGGAGGTTTCGGCTCGTGAATCTCGTGGATCCCCGGCGCGACGGCGCGGCGGGGCCGTGCCGGACAGCAAGCTGAGGGGAAGGGCCCGCGTGGCGACCGGGAGTGCGGCCTCGGGCACGGTCGGCGGGTCAGCTCCGGCGAGGGCCGGACGGGCAGTCACGACGGTGTCGCCGGCGGCGCGAGGGCTCGCGCCGCCGGACGGCTCCGGAAGCCGACGGCTCACACCACCCTGGCGAAGCGTTCGAGCGTCTCACCCGGGCTGGGGCCGTCGAGGGCCTGGAAGATGCGCTCGGCGCCGTCGCCGTGGCGGTGGAGGTCGACGTGCGCCAGCTCGACGCGGGTGCGGTCGCCCTCGACGGGCACGAAGTCGACCTCGATACGGCTGGCCCGCTCGTCGTCCGGGACGGACCGCCAGTTGCCGTCGACCCGCCAGGTCATGACGAGGCGGCGGCCCGGCTCCCACTCCAGGATCCGGCCCCAGTCGATCCGGTTCCCGGCCCCGTCCCACTCGTAGTAGTGACCGCCGGCACCGGGCTCGAAGGCCAGGCCCACCCGCTCCCCCGCCAGGAGCACATGGCTCGGCGGCCACCAGTCCGCGGGCCGCTCGGTGAACACCGCGAAGCAGTGTCCGGGCGTCGCCGCGACGGTCACCGACTTCCGTACATCGGAAACGACCCTCTGCTCACTCACGCGTTCTCCTCTGTCGGTCCATCAGGTGGGGGCGATGGAACGGGAGGGTCTCCGGGCGCTCTGGACCCGGCGTGGAGGGCCGGTGGAGGAAGCCGGCACCAGTGGCGCTCCGGCGCGGTCCGAGCCGCCCGCAAGGCGGCGCGGCCACCATCGGCGCACCGCAAGGTCGAGACGGGCAGGGAGCCAGCGATGACAGAGCAACGACAGCCGGAGCGGCATGTCGCCTTCGTGACCGGGGCGACCGGCGGGATCGGGCTGGCCGTGACCGAGACCCTGGCGGAGCGCGGCTGCGCCGTGTTCGGCGTCGCGCGGAGCGAGGAAGACGTACGCGCCCTGGTGAAGCGGCTGCGCGGCGAAGGCCGGGAGGTCGCCGGGTGCGTCTGTGACGTGACGTCACCGGAGCAGATCCGCGCGGCGGTGGGTACGGCGGTGGAGGAGTTCGGCCGTATCGACATCCTCGTCAACAACGCGGGACGCGGGGGCGGGGGCGTCACCGCCGAGATTCCGGACACGCTGTGGTACGACGTGATCGAGACCAATCTGAACGGCAGCTTCCGGGTCACCCGGGAGGTGCTCAGCAGCGGCCTGATGCTCGACGGCGGCTGGGGCCGCATCATCAACATCGCCTCGACGGGCGGCAAGCAGGGGGTGGAGCTGGCCGCCCCCTACTCCGCGTCCAAGGCCGGTGTCATCGGTTTCACCAAGGCGGTCGGCAAGGAACTGGCCGGGACGGGTATCACCGTCAACGCCGTGTGCCCCGGTTACGTCGAGACCCGCATGGCGCAGAACGTCCGGCGCGGCTACGCCGGCCACTACGGGGTCCCGGAGGAGGAGATCATGCGCCGGTTCACGGCGAAGATCCCGCTCGGCCGGTACACGACGGCCCAGGAAGTCGCCTCCCTCGTCGACTACCTGGCCTCCGAGCACGCCGCCGCGGTGACCGCCCAGGCTCTGAACGTCTGCGGCGGCCTCGGGAACTTCTGACGGCCGGGCCTCCCTGGCCGGGCCCCCAGCCGCCCGGGAACCGCCGAGAACCGCGTCCCGGCCCTCCTGGATGCCGCATCCCGGTAGACGGCCGGGGCTGACCCAGGAAGCCCGGGGCTGACCCAGGAAGAAGGTGCACGAGCATGACCGGACCGACCGCCGCCCCCCTCCCCCAGGTCCCGGCGCCCCCACCGGTGCCCGGAGGGGAGGGCGTGCTGCACCCCGTCGCCGAAGGCGTGTACGCCTTCGTCCAGCCGGACGGCGGCTGGTGCCTCAACAACGCGGGCCTCGTCGCGGGCCGGGGCCGGTCCGTCCTCGTGGACACCGCCGCGACGGAAGCGCGCGCCCGACGACTGCGCGAGGAGGTCGAGCGGATCGTCCCCGGCGGGCCCGACCTCGTGGTGAACACCCACTTCCACGGCGACCACATCTTCGGCAACGGGCAGTTCTCCGACCGGGCGGTCATCGTCTCCCACGAGGGCACCCGCGCGGACAGCGGCGAGGCCGGCCTCGGACTGCGGCAGCTGTGGCCGGACGTCGAGTGGGGCGCGACGCCGCTGACCCTGCCCACCGTCACGTTCCGCTACACGCTTACCGTGCACGCGGAGGACCTGAGGGTCGAGCTGCTGCACGTCGGCCCGGCGCACACCCCCGACGACGTGGTGGCGTGGGTCCCGGAGCGGTCCGTGCTGTTCACCGGCGACGTGGTGTGGTCGCGGGTGACCCCGTACGTGCTGATGGGCTCCGTCTCGGGCTCGCTGCTGGCCCTGGAGCGGCTGCGGGCGCTGCGGGCGACGACCGTGGTGCCCGGACACGGGCCGGTCGGAGGCCCCGAACTCATCGACGAGACCGAGGCGTATCTGCGCCGTCTCCTGGAACTCGCGCGGGAAGGAAGGCGCGCCGGGCGCACGCCCCTGGAGACGGCGCGGGCCGCCGATCTCGGCCCGTTCGCGGCGCTGGTCGACCCCGAGCGGCTCGTCGGCAATCTTCACCGGGCCGATGCCGAACTGGACGGCCTGGCACCGGGGGCGCGGCTCGACGTGGGTGCGTCGTTCCGGGAGATGGTGGCCTTCCACGGCGGCCTACCCGCATGCCACGCCTGATCCCCTCGCCGCTCGGCGCCGGGCGGGCCCCGATCGTGGCCCGCCCGGCGCCGAGGCGTCAGACCGACTCGGCCGGAGTGTCGCGCCGGATGAGACGGGACCGGGTGAGCAGGCGCCCGCCGCGCCGGACGAGTACGTCGTCGACGGTGAAGGTCGGCTGGAACCTCACTTCCCCCTCGCGATCGGTCAGCGCGACCAGGGAGTAGTACGAGGCGCGCAGGGTGTCCGGATCCCCCTCGTCGGGCTCGACCAGCACATGCCCGAACCAGTGCCGCACGGTGACGTCCCGGTAGCGCGGCAGCGCGGCCCGCATCCCCGCGAGCATCTCCGCCTTCCCCCGCTGCCGCTGCCCGTCCGGGTGCGAGATCTCGCCGTCGTCGGTGAAGGTGCCCGCGAAGCCCTCGATGTCGAGGGCATCCACGCGTCGCATCTGCCACGCGTAGAAGGTCATGACCTCGGCGTAGAGGTCCCCGGAGACGGGTCCCGGAGGACTTCCGGTCCCGCCCGTGACGACCGCCGCGTGCTCTGTACTGCTCGCCTGTCCCATGGCAACTTCCCTCCGGGCAGACCTCACCTGTGGGCCCGTCCCGTGCCCGAGCCTGGCGGGGAGCGCTTCAGCACCGCTGGGGGGCCGCTCGACCGCTGCGGCGACGACGCTTCGAGCCTGAGGAGGGCGGTTTCCAGGGGGCGTCGCAACACCCGGGTCGGTCGTTCAGGCCGCGAGCAGTCCCCGACCCTGCTCATGGCTCCGATGACGGCCGTCCGACAAATGCCCGTGGCCGCGGGGCGCGAACCCAAGCCCGCACACCCAGCGGGTCCGCCCCCAGCCCTGGACAGTCCGCCTCGCCCCGCACTCTTGTGACCGTTCGACCCACGGGCCGGGAGAGAAGTCCGGGCCTGAAGGGTGTCCGGTGTCGGCCAGTGGAAGAGGAACGGGGCCGGTGGCCGCCGGCCCGGCTGGAACTGCCCGGCTTCACCGGCACGCTCGACCCGACCGCGGCACAGCTCGGCCGGCGACGCACCGGTGACCCCGGGGGAACGGGGCACGGGAGGCCGGGCTATGTGGTTCTGGCGTCCTTCCAGGGGTAGGCCACCACTTGGACCAGCCAGTTCTTCAGCGTCAGCTTCTCGCCGCCCTCAAGCCGGACACGGACCTTGACTTCGGCGTTGCGCCTGTTGACGGCGTCGTAGGAGTACTGCCGTGCCCGGGTGATGGTGTGGCTGCTCCAGGATTCCGTGACCCGCTCGCTGATGCAGACCTGATCAGTACGCTGCCCGGCCGTGCGGGAGGACAGAGCCAGTCCGGAGGCTCCGGCGGAGACGAAGGGATGGTTCTCGCCGCGCGGGCTCGCGGGCTCCCCGCCGAAGGTGATGTCGACCATGCCGACACCGCCTTCTCCGCGCACCGCCGCCTCGGCGGAGAACGTGGCCACGAACACGCCGCCGAGCACCGTGCATCCCTGACCGACCAGGAAGGGAATCACCGCGCCGGGCAGGTTCGCCCACTCCGCCCCGGGGGAGAACTCCGACGGTTCGGAACTCCACAGCACGCCCGTCTGGGGCGGCATCTGACTGTAGGCGGCGTAGACCGGGGAGGCTGCGACATCACTCAAAGGAATGTGACCCCACTTCCATACCGTGCGTGATGGTGAACTCACGCAGCATAGTCGGCGGCGTCGGCGACACACATCCCAACTTCCAGCCAGACAGCCAAGGTTGCGGGCGCCGCGATCCCTCCGAAGCCGTGAACCGGGCAGGAGGGCGCCCGGCAGCCGGCGCCGCCGAGGAGCCGGACGCTCCTGTCGAAAAGTCGATCACCGGTACTGGCTGCCCGCAGGTCCCCCAGGGCCGGCAACAGGCCGTGCCCAGCAACCCGGCGTCACGCACGAGAATTCCGACCCTGCTGCGGATCGGGTCAACGCTGCGGCCCTGACCGATGCCATTGCTCGATTCGCAGAGCAGGACGACCGGGAGACAGTGACATATACGGAATCACGAAACACTGAAAACCGCCTCGTTCCTCGCTCACACGGACCTGACCATCCACCCACCACACCCACCGAACTTACGAAAAGATCAGTAGGAGCACGACCAGGGCGGCACAGACTTGAAAAGGCCGGCACCCTGTCCGCGCAGAGCGCGGGTGTCGCGGGTGTCGGCCGATCCAAGACCGTTTCGCTACTTTCACATCCCATCAATTTCTGTTGTGTATTTTTGATATGATGTCAAGGGAGTCGAAATTGTCGAGAACTCCATTTCCTGAGGAGTCGACGATCCTAGTCCACTGAGTATGCCCTGCTCTTGCCCACAAATTAGCCGCCCCTTCCTTCAATGCAGCTTTTATATCGAGCAGATGATGCGCCCCGGGATCCAGATCTTGACTGATCAGCCCTTCTCCTCGCGCCGACAGATGCTTCTTTGAAGCCTCGGCCTCGAAGAGAAGTTGATGCTTTGAAGAACTATATTTCACTGTAGTCGGCTTACTTGCGCTACTGCCCGGAACGGGAGTAAGGTAGTTCTTCATGTGCAATCTTCCTTGACCGAGTTTGTTTAGGTCGCCATCGCCGTACGCCTCCCGGAAGCCCGCCAAGTCCACCGAATTTCCCTTCGCCGCACCTTTTGAGACAAGTCTGTTGTGCAGATTCACAATTCCGTCGGCAGACGTGTCAACGCTACTGGGGGGGCGTGACCAATTCTTGATTTTCGCTAGGCC
>NZ_ML123034.1:5253100-5254187 GCF_003846185.1 Streptomyces sp. ADI96-02 | reverse complement strand
TGAGTTGCGGGAGCGTGCGGTGCGGCTGGTGGCTGAGGTCCGGCCTGAGCATCCGACCGAGTGGGCGGCGATCTGCTCGGTTGCCGGCAGGCTCGGCATCGGCGCTGCGGAGACGCTGTGCAAGTGGGTCCGCCACGCCGAGGTCGACGCCGGTGCCAGGCCGGGGACCAGCAGGGCGGAGTCGGCGGAGACGCGCCGGTTGCGGGCCGAGGTGCGGGAGCTGAAGCGGGCGAACGAGATCTTGCGGGCAGCCTCGATCTTCTTCGCGGCCGAGCTCGACCGGCCGCGCAGGTCCTCGTGAGCTTCATCAGCGCCCACAAGGACACCACCGGCGAGACGGGGGTGCGGTGGGGAGTCGAGCCGATCTGTCGCGTGCTGAGTGAGCACGGGGAGCTCATCGCGGCGTCCACCTACTACGACACCACAGCCCGACAGCAGCACCCCTCCGGCTCCGTGGGACCTCCCTTGCGGGACGAGATGCTGAAGCGGGAGATCATCCGTGTGTTCGACGGGAACTTCCGGGTCTACGGAGCGCGGAAGGTGTGGCTGCAGCTCAACCGGGAGGGCGTACGGATGGCCCGCTGCACTGTCGAGCGGCTGATGCGCGAGCTGGGCCTGCGGGGTGCGGTCCGCGGCAAGAGGTACCGCACAACCGTGCCCGATCCGACCGCCGACCGCCCGGCTGATCTGGTGAAACGCCGGTTCGACCGACTCTCGCCGAATCGGCTGTGGGTCACCGACTGAACCGCCGCGGGTTTGATGGAGATCATCAAGACCCGGAAGGATGCCGCTCATGGCTGCTCCCCGTAAGTACCCCGACGAACTGCGTGAACGCGCGACACGTCTGGCCGTCGAGGCCCGCAAGGACACGGTCCGCCGGGCCGGCGCGATCAAACGGATCGCCGACCAGCTGGACGTGCACCCTGAGGCTCTGCGGGGCTGGGTCAAGCGGGCCGAGATCGACGAGGGCGTCGCGCCCGGCGCCACCAGTGCGGAGACCGCCCGGATCGTGGAGCTGGAGCGGGAGGTGAAGGAAATGCGGCGGACGAACGCGATATTGAAGTCCGCCTCGGCTTTCTTCGCGGCG
>NZ_ML123034.1:5250596-5251202 GCF_003846185.1 Streptomyces sp. ADI96-02 | reverse complement strand
ATCACCTGCATCCGGACGTTCAGAGGTCTTGCAGGCGGCTGCGCGGCTGGTTCGACGGCGTTGACAAGGCGTCCGCGGCTGCTTCTATGTCGACGTCGACCTGGACTCTGCGGAACTGTTCAAGGGTTTCGAGCTCCTGGTCCGTGAAGCCGCCTTCGCTCAGACGAATAGCTTCCGCCAGGAATTGAATGGTCAGCCCGATGCGAACGGCATCCTCCGCGGCGCCGCGGTGGAGCGATCGATAGGACGTGGCAGTGGGGCCCTGCCAGCCGGTCTCGATGCCGTCGACGATCTCGTCCATGCGCTTGAACTGCTTGCCGAGATACTCGTGCATGTCATCCAGATCGTCCGCCAGTTTTTTCAACTGCGATGATGTATAAGCGAGTTTGGGCTCATCACCCATGCCGGTCCCCCCACGTTCGAACCCGTGTTGCAAGCCGACCAACCCTAGCAACACGGACACGCCTTCACAGACATGGGGTGTCACGCACACCTTTATCACCTCTGTCAGGAAGGGTCCATGCTTCGAAATGAGCAGACATGCGACCCGGCGCCCGCAGGACTCCGCTCAGGTGATGAGTAGCATCATTGGTGACTGCTTCTAGT
>NZ_ML123034.1:5244412-5249370 GCF_003846185.1 Streptomyces sp. ADI96-02 | reverse complement strand
AACGACTCAGGACACAAGGGGGATCATCACCGTGCCGGACGAAGACCGCATCACTGTTAATTTCGCCACTTTGCAACAGCTTTCGGGTGACCTGGAGGGCATCCTCCGCATCCTCAACGAGAAGCTGGAAACGTTGTACGATCGGACCGCGAAAGCCGTGCTGAGCTGGGACGGTGAGGCACGCGAAGCGTTCATCGACGAGCTGGACAAGTGGAGTCACTCCGCCGGCGACCTCAAGGCAACCCAGGCTTGGCTCCACGAGGTCGTGGTGAAGGGGCACCTGAACTACGCCGCGGCCAACAGGTCCGTACTCGAAGGCTGGGGAGGCGGTGCCTGATGGCCGACCCTTCCTCACCCGCCCAGCCGCCGGGTGGTAGCGGCACCATCGACGTCAAGCCGAGCGACCTCTGGTCGGTCTCCGGTCGGGTCGCCGCACAGCAGGACTTCCTGGTACGGGGTGCCAAAACGCTTCTCGAGGAGCTGAGCAAGTACCCCGACGCAGGCGGTGCCGGCACCGAGGCCGAGAAGTTCGCCCAGGCGTACAAGAAGATCGGCAATCGCTGGCTGGAGGTCTGGGGTCGGTCCGTGCTCAGCGTCGGCGGTGTGGCACTCGGTTTCACCGAGACAGCCAACGCCTACACCAAGGCCGACGTCGCGGCCCACCCCAAGCCCGGCAAGACAGCCGAGCAGCGCCCCCGGCCCACGGTCATCGACAAAGCCCCGAACCTCGGCTCCATCCCCGACATCAAGTGGGGCGACGACGACGGCGGCGACGACATCCTGCGGGGCTTGATGGAGGGCATGCCCGAAATCGTCCGGGATCTTCTCCATCCCTTGTGCAAGCACGTCTTCCGGGTCGGCAGGGTGGCAGACGTTTACCCCTATCCCGAACAGCACTATCTCAACTCCCTCTGCCACAGCTGGATGAGAGTGTCCGTCACTGCCTCGCTGGGGGCGGACCAGCTCACCCAGGCTGTTGGTGCTATCACCAACCACCAGCAGGCCGAGTGGGAGGCCGCGATGCGGACCTTCTGCAGCGCCCTGTGGGGAGGAACGGCCTGGGGGCAGCGACAGCACGGCTACCAGTGGGCGCAGACCGCCAACTCCGGTCCGGGCACGCCACGCGTCCCCACGGGCAGTCAGCCCGTCCTGGCCGTACTGAAGGACACGGCCGATGACATCGCCACCATCCTGCGCGAGTACGCGGAAGCCGCCGTCGACCTGAACCGCGACGTCAAGGACGAGCTCGACCGCGCCATGTGGAAAGCCGCCAAGGACATCATCGAGGACCTGGCCAAGCCCAAAGATCTCAAGAGCGCGCTCGGTGCCGCCACATCTCTCCTCGGCAGCGGCGCCGGCCTGCTCCTGTCGTTCGACGTCAAGACGGTACTGAACCTAGACACCGGCAAGCTGAACGGGATCGTCGCCAAATACACCGGCATCCTGGACGGCCTGACCACCCGCATGAGGGCGCTGGAAGGGCCGCTGGACGAGGCGTACCGCAGCGCCCCCAAGTTCGAGGCCGGCGTCGCCCGTGCGCACGGCTTCGGTACCCGGGCCCTGGAGGAATTCAAGGACTCGAAAGTCTGGCTGAAGGTTGATTCGAACGGCAACTACGACCTGAATCTCGCCGCCAACGAATATATGGCGAACGGCCATACTTTGGACAAGCACGTCGGAAAGACGGACGAGCAGTTGGCGCAGCGCATGCGTGACCAGCAGTCGGGCGGCCCGACAGCGGCCTGGCCCCATGGCAAGCCGATGCCCAGCGGCTCCTCCGCCTTCCCGAGCTACCAGCGCGCCGAGGAATTGACTGAGCGCAACCTCAACACGAACAAGGCCGCCATCGAGGCATGGATCAAGGGGCCTCCGCCGGCCTCCAACGGCGACGTCAAGTCGTTCTACGACACGGTGCCCAGCGGCGAGACCAGTGGCCGCAGCGTGAGTAAGCAGCCGGTGGACCCCAACGACCCTCTGTCCGGGTACAAGCAGGGCGGTCTGAATGCCAAGGCGTACGACGTAAGCGGTGTCGACACGCGTATCCGCTACGACAGCAGCCGCAACCCTCCGTTCACTGTCATGACGTCGATGCCCTCCAAGTCCTAGCGAAAGCCGAGAAAGGCCAGCACCACATGTCCGTCGACCAGACGTCCTGGGAAGCCGCGGTACGCCACTTGTACGAGGACGCGTACCCGTACGACGCCACGGGCCCGCGTCGCCACGAGAACTGGATCCTCGACGTCCTCGCTCTGATGGCCCGGACCCCGGACCCCCGCGGTTGGACCGGTCTCGATGACGCGGCTCAGAACTCGGAGCGCGAGGCGTCCCCCACCTACCCCTTCGTCGCCCACCCGCCGGAGTACATCGCGAGCCGCCTCCAGGAGATCGATCGGCACAGCGCCGAGAACCTGCTCCTGGCCCTTACGGATGACGGCTGCACCCTGTCCAACCTGAGGCGCTTCGCCGAAAGCGAGGCGGCACTGAGGGCGATGGCGCGCACGATCCTCACGCGCTACGGGGACTCCGCCTGTTTCCACACCAA
This sequence comes from Streptomyces sp. ADI96-02, assembly GCF_003846185.1. Lineage (GTDB taxonomy): Bacteria > Actinomycetota > Actinomycetes > Streptomycetales > Streptomycetaceae > Streptomyces. The sequence continues at coordinate 5,246,828 of NZ_ML123034.1, read as the reverse complement.
CGTCAATAAGCCCGGTCACGTGAGCGGCACGCTCGACTTCACATCGTCGGGCTGGGCGTACAGCCCGCTGAGCGTGTACTCGGAGGACTACGGCCTGATCGTCGTCTCGGACACCGAGGTGGGCATGTTCTGGAACTTCGCCGACTACTGAACCGCCTGCCACCCGTGGGAGCTCGGCTCCTGGCGAGGCAATTTGAGAGGATGCCCCGTGCTGACCCGATCCGCCTCCTATCCCGACCGGGAGACCGCCCAGTGGGCCACCCAGCAGGTGGTGACCGCCAACGAACAGGCCGTCCACCGCTGGCTCGCCCAGAACACCCGGGTCCGCCTCACCATCGAGGCAGCCTGGCCGTCCCGTGAGGAGCCCGTGGGCCGGGTCCATCTGGAGGGCGACCTGCTGGCCGGGCACGGCCCCGTCGATGTGCACGCGGCGCGCGTGGTGCTGCGCCGCGAAGCGGCGAGTCCGCTCGGCTTCGTCGTCCACACGACCGTCCCGTTCTACCTGTAGGGGTCACCCGCACATGTCCATGAAGCCCCTCGAACACGACCGGCGGTACGGCGAGCTGGACCAGGTGATGCGCGCGTACCTGGGTCAGCCGGCCGACGACGACCCGGAGCGGCGCAGTCGCGCCCTGGACGCGTATCTCCGCCATACCTGGCATACCCGCCCCTCGGCCATCGCAGAGGCGGAGCGACAGCTGCGCGAGTACAGCCGCAATCCTCCAGGCCGCATCCGGCAGGAGCTGGGTGAGTTCTACTCGATCCCGGACACCGGAAAGCACCAGTCGGACATCGGTGACTGGCTGACAGTGCTGGCCGACCACCTGAAGAGGAGCATCGAGGAGGGCGACGTCCCGGAGCCATCGTCCCCGCAGACGCACTGGGAGTGGCACGCCCGTTTTCCGGAGACCGCGCAACTGCTGGGGGGCTGGTTCTCGCAGGACATCGTTGACGAGTTTCGCGGCCACGACGCCGCAGTCGCCGACTACGCCGGCACCACAAACCCGCAGTTGGTCACCCGCCTCGTGGGTGAACTGCACGAGTTGCTCGCCCTCCCCCTAGACGAGGGGGACTACGCCCTAGCTGCCGCCAAACTCGGCATGGAGGTCAGCCCACCGGAACCGTTCTCTCACGGCGCCTGGTTCCAGTCGCTGGCGGCGACGCTCTCCGGTATCTGATCCGGCTGAGCGGTCGCGGAACGGGCTCTCCACAGCTGCAGGATGGCACGAACATGGACAGCACCTCAGGGCCGAGCCCTCGCGAGACACAACCTGAAGGTCCGTCCGGCCGGTGACCGCAGTCCTTTGAGAACATCGCCAGGGCCTCAACAGAGCAACCCGGAGGAGACACAGGCGATCCGCAGTCCGAAGGCGGATGTATCTCAGCGCCCTGACCGCACCGACCGGGACCAGGACGGCTACACCGACCTGGCCACCCGGGCGGCCAGATGCCTTGCGGCGGCCAAGAAACCTCTCCGCCATGATGACGCGACGACCCATACTGCGCCGTGGTTTCGAAGCTCACCTGACGCACCATAAGGACGAGCGTCAGATGAGCGTCGAGCCCGTCGTGCGCCATTCCCACACGAAGACCAAGCCGCTCCGCGGCAGCGGCCAGGCGCTCTGCGAGTGGTTGAACTCCCGCAAGGACTAACGGTCTGTACCCCAGCGCTCGCGATCTGCTGGACACCCACGTCCCCGTCAACCTGGTCACCGACAGCGAGGTGGAGAGTCTCCTGGAGACTCTCCTGGAGACCGTACATGCGGGACGGCGCGCACTGCGGACCACGATGTCGGGAACCCTGCCCAACCTCTTCGACAGCGGCGAACGGGACGTCCAGGGGGTTCGGAACGAGATCAGGGCCGCCGCCCACGAGGCTGGCCTGATCGGCGAACTCGTGCGCCCGTTGGACAACCCGATCTCGCGCGCCAAGTGGAGCTTTCCGTACCACGCCGCCGCGCTGTCCCGTCGGTACCGGGTCAGCACGCATCCGGCGGAGCGGAAAGACGGACTGCTCAAGCTGGGCGAGGGTCTGGCCCGGGTGCTAGGCGTGCTGGCGCTCACCGAGCTGGCCGCGTGGAACGGCTTCTCCCGAAACCTGCGGGAGCTCTTCCTGCTAAATGAGGCACGGGACGACCAGCTGACGCTCCGCAGCCTTGAGGAGCATTCGCTGGAGATGACGTACGGCCCGCCCGAGTAGCTGCGGAGGCGAGGCTGGGCGACCTGGCGCGGGACCGGATCGACCGGGAGTACGCGGAGCCGCTGAAATGCTCCTTGAACTGGCGACACTGGGGATGATGGCGGGAAGACTTTACACTGCCGTCGTAACGGCTGTGGTCGACAACAGCCCGATGCACCCGTACGGAGGGCCCCCGCACGCCTGGTGCCCGTAGTGCCCCTAGTGTCCTGAGTCGTT
>NZ_ML123034.1:5197705-5243070 GCF_003846185.1 Streptomyces sp. ADI96-02 | reverse complement strand
TACGAGCACCCGCAAACTTACGACTCAGGACACTACGGTTTCCAGGGCTGCTGGGTAACTGGCCGCGATGCCCGTGGAGTGGAGCAACGGAGTCAGTTCGCTGGGCGGCAGGTCGCCTTGCAGCTTGGCGAGTCGGTCGGCGATCTCCTCGCCTCCGGCTCGGACGCCCGGCATGCGCAGTCCGTCGTCGTCATCCGCAGCTGACTCGGCCAGCACCCGCAACTCACAGAGCGGGTCCGTCAGCAGCAGCCACTCTGCGGTCTCTTGGTCGAGCGGGCTGGCAGCCGCCGTGCCACGAACACCGTCGAACCCCGGGATCGAGGCACCACCCGCGCTGAGCTTCGCGCCATAGGCGTCGCCCCCAGTAACAGGGCACCAGTTGTGCATCGGGGAAGCGCGCGGTCAACCCCGAGGCGACAAGAGTGGCCAACTGGTCGAAGCGTTCACGGCGCACGCCAGTCCCGTGAACGAAGACGAACCGCATGCAACCAGCCCTCCCCCATTTTGCTGTCTGCTGGCAGGAGAATATCTGCTGAGACGCATGAGCACGGGCAATTCGTTGCTAAGCGCGTGATGCAAAGCACCTCGGTAGACGCGCAGTGCTACATACGACACCCACTCGGGATCCGGAGGCCAGCATCAGGAACGACAGCTGAAGATCTCTTCGTCTTTCGCGTCTCGCATCCGTCTATGGCGTCGGCGAACCCGAGCGCCCGACCTTGCCCTCCACTCCGTGGGGGTCTGACGGCAACACGTCAGCCCTCGACCGGCTTACTGCTGCGCGGCTGACCTGCACTTCAGAGCACCTGAGACCCCATCAGAACGAGCGTCAAATGAGCGGCACGAGCGTCATTTCGGCGTCAAGATATCGCCCGTAACGCCCACACCGCACATAATGCGCACGGACAAAACCGCAGGTCAGGTGCCCTTTGCGACCGGTTCAAGGATGGCAACGCACTCCACATGGTGGGTCATCGGAAACAGATCGAAAGCCCGCAGCGTCCGCACCCCGTACCCCCCCTCCCGGAAGTACGCCAGGTCGCGTGCCAGGGCCGCCGGGTCGCAGGCCACGTACGCGATGCGGCGGGCGCCCAGGTTCGACAGGTGCTTGACGACCTGCCTGCCCGCGCCCGCGCGCGGCGGGTCCAGGACGATCAGGTCGCACTCCGTGATGCCCGTGCGCGGCAGCACCTGGTCGACCTTGCCCTGTTCGATGCGGACCCGGTCCAGGTCCTTCAGGTTGTGGCGGGCGTCCTCGACCGCGCGCTTGCCGGACTCGATGCCCAGCACCGCGCCCTTCTCGCCGATCCGCTGACCGATCGCGCCGGCGAACAGGCCCACCCCGCAGTACAGGTCGAGCGCCGTGTCGTTCTTGCGCGGCAGCAGGCCCTGCATCACCGCGCGGACCAGCGTGTTCGCCGCCTGCGGGTGGACCTGCCAGAAGCCGCCGGAGCCGACGCGGTACGTGCGGTCGTCGGCCCGTTCGCGGACGAACGCGCGGCCGTGCACGCGGTGTACGCCGCCGTCGTGCTCCTCCACCCGGAGCACGGAGACCGGCTTGTCCAGCTCGACGAGCGGGAGCCGGCCGCCCGGCTTCGGAGTGAGGATGACCTGGCGGTCGTGCGAACCCGTGGCGGTGATCGCCTCCACGCCCGCCAGTTGCGGCCACTCCCGCTTCTCGACGCCCAGTTCGGAGACGCCCGGTGCGGCGATCAGGCAGTGGTCGATCGGCTGGACGTCGTGCGAGCGGTGCTTGCGCAGGCCCACCCGGCCGTCCTCGTCGATGGCGTACTGGACGCGGGTGCGCCAGGCCGGGACCTCCCCCGGCGGCAGCTTGTCGCCCTCCGCCGGCATGACCGTGCCGTCCCAGCCGGCCTCCTCGGGAGTGAGCCCCGCCAGCCGCCACAGCTGTTCGGCGATCACCTCGCCCTTGAGGCGGCGCTGCGCACCGGGCTTCGCGTGCTGCCAGTCGCAGCCTCCGCACATTCCGGGACCGGCGTACGGGCAGGGAGCCTCGACGCGGTCCTTGGACGGCTCGATGATCCGTACCGCGTCGGCCCGCAGAAAGCGGGAATCGGTGTCCCCGTCCGTGACCTTGGCGATCACCTTCTCGCCCGGCAGGGTGTGGCGGACGAAGAGCACCTGGTTCTCGGCGGTACGGGCGATGCAGTGGCCGCCGTGCGCGACGGGCCCGACCTCGACCTCGTACTCCTCCCCGACCAGCGACGACGCGGATTCGTTCTGCATGAGGGGAGGCTCCAGAGGTCATGAGGGCAAGCAGGCGATCGGGCGAGCCGACGAGCAAGCTAGCGGTCGTACAGGCAGTCGAGCGGGCAGCCGGCGTGCGGCCGGACAGCAGCCCACCAGTCTACGTGTCGGCCGCCGGAGCGCTTACCACGAGCGGGGAGCGCCGGAGCCCGTGCGCCGCGCCTGCCTCATGTCCTCTTGGCCTCGGTCCGCCGGTCCTCACAGCCTCATGTCCTCATGGCCTCGGTCCGCCGGTCCTCACAAGCCTCGGGGCCTCGGGGCCTCAGGGCCTCGGTCCGCCGTTCCTCCGCCCGACCGCTCCCTGCCCCTGCTCGGCCGACACGCCGGGTCTCCCGCGACCGCCGTCGGCCGATCGCCCTTTCTCAGTCCTTGCGGGCCGGCTCCTTCGGGCGCCGCTCCACCGGGCCCCTGCGGACCGCGCCCGGAGCGTTCCACTCCGCGCGCCTGCGCGCCCGCTTCCTCGCCGCCTCCGACGACTGGAGCTGGTACGGCACCGACGTCACCATCACGCCCGGTGTGAACAGCAGCCGGCCCTTGAGCCGCAGCGCGCTCTGGTTGTGCAGCAGGTGCTCGTACCAGTGGCCGACCACGTACTCCGGGATGTAGACGCTGACCACGTCGCGCGGGCTCTCCCGGCGCAGGCTCTTCACGTAGTCGATGACCGGGCGGGTCACCTCGCGGTAGGGCGAGTCGAGGATCTTGAGCGGTACGTTGACGCCCCGCTTCTCCCAGTCGTCGCGCAGCGCCTTGGTCTCGTCCGGGTCGACGCTGATGGACAGCGCCTCCAAGTGGTCGGCGCGGATCAGCTTCGCGTAGGCGAGGGCGCGCAGGGTCGGGCGGTGGAGCTTGGAGACCAGCACGATGGCGTGGACGCGGGAGGGCCGCAGGCTCTCGTCGGTCGGCGTCTCGTCGGCGGCGATCTCCTGGGCGACGCGGTCGTAGTGCCGGCGGATCGCGCTCATGGTGCCGTAGAAGATCACCATGCCGAGCAGGGCGACCCACGCTCCGTGGGAGAACTTGGTGGCGAGCACGATCACGAGGACCAGACCGCAGAAGAAGGCGCCGAAGGCGTTGATCGCCCGGGAGCGGACCATGTGGCGGCGCTTGGCCGGGTCCTGCTCCGTGCTCAGGTGGCGGTTCCAGTGCCGCACCATGCCGGTCTGGCTGAGGGTGAACGACACGAAGACGCCGACGATGTAGAGCTGGATCAGACGGGTGGAGTCCGCCCCGTAGACCACGACCAGCAGGATGGCGGCGCCGGCCAGCAGGACGATGCCGTTGGAGAAGGCGAGCCGGTCGCCGCGCGTGTGCAACTGCCGCGGCAGGTAGCGGTCCTGGGCGAGGATCGAGCCGAGGAGCGGGAAGCCGTTGTACGCGGTGTTCGCGGCCAGGAACAGGACCAGTGCGGTGGCCGCGGCGAGGACGATGAAGAGAAACGATCCGTCGCCGAAGACGGCGGCGGCGACCTGGGAGATCACCGGGTCCTGGATGAAGCTGTCGCCGACGGCGGCGCCGTCGCGGATCAGGTCCTTCGCCGGGTTCTCGGCCATCTTGACGTCGGTGGCCAGGGCGAGCCCGATGATGCCGCAGAACATGGTGACGGCGAGCAGGCCCATCAGGGCGAGTGTCGTCGCGGCGTTCCTGCTCTTCGGCTTGCGGAAGGCCGGGACGCCGTTGCTGATCGCCTCGACGCCGGTGAGGGCGGCGCAACCGGAGGAGAACGCGCGCAGCAGCAGGAAGACCAGGGCGAAGCCGGCGATTCCCTGGTGCTCGGGCTTGATCTCCAACTCCGAGGTCGGCGCGTGCATCGTCTCGCCGAGGACCAGTCCCCGGAACGCGCCCCACAGGATCATGGCGAAGACGCCCGCCACGAACAGGTAGGTGGGGATGGCGAACAGCTTCCCGGACTCCTTGACGCCCCGCAGGTTCATCAGGGTCAGCAGCACGATCGCCACGACGGCGCTGAGCGTCTTGTGCTCCACGACGAAGGGGACGGCGGAGCCGAGGTTCTCCACACCGGAGGAGATCGACACGGCGACCGTCAGGACGTAGTCGACCAGCAGGGCGCTGGCGACGGTCAGTCCGGCCCGCGGTCCCAGGTTGGTGGTGGCGACCTCGTAGTCGCCGCCGCCGCTCGGGTAGGCGTGGACGTTCTGCCGGTAGGAGGCGACCACCGTGAACATGAGGACGACGACGGCGAGCGCGATCCAGGGGCTGAAGTGGTACGCCGACACCCCCGCGATGGACAGCACGAGGAGCACTTCCCCTGGTGCGTACGCCACCGAGGACAGCGGGTCGGAGGCGAAGACGGGAAGCGCGATGCGCTTGGGAAGAAAGGTCTCCCCCAGCTTGTCGCTGCGCAGCGCCCGGCCGATCAGGATCCGTTTGGGCACGTCGGTCAGTTTGGACACGCTGAGGATCGTAAGCGGATCGCGCACCGGGCGAGGACGCCCAAACGCCGTGGGCTGGCAATCTCCTGCGGTCAGAGCAGGAAACCACGCAATCCTTAACGGAATCCTTGCGCGCGCGGCACACGTTTTTACTCCCCCTTTGCCGGATTGTCCAGCTGATAGGACAGGCGGATGAGGGAATGTCCGCGCAGCCGCATAAGCTCGTGTCGGGCAAGGCCGCAGGCATGTGCCCCGTTGTTTGCCCGGCAAGCTGAGAGAGAAGTGTGAGCAGGGTGTTTTCGCAGGTCAGCCGGATGATCAGGACGGCGAGGTAGGCGCACGGTGCACATCGTCATCATGGGCTGCGGTCGAGTCGGAGCCGCGCTCGCGCAGACCCTGGAGCAGCAAGGGCACACGGTCGCGGTGATCGACCAGGACCCGACCGCGTTCCGGCGCCTGGGCTCCGGCTTCGGCGGACGCCGGGTGACCGGGGTGGGGTTCGACCAGGACACCCTCCGCGAGGCGGGGATCGAGGAGGCCGGAGCCTTCGCCGCCGTCAGCAGCGGCGACAACTCGAACATCATCGCGGCCCGGGTGGCCCGCGAGATGTTCGGCATCGAGAACGTCGCGGCCCGGATCTACGACCCCCGTCGCGCGGAGGTCTACCAGCGTCTGGGCATCCCCACCGTGGCGACGGTCCGCTGGACGGCCGACCAGATGCTGCGGCGGCTGCTGCCGTCGGGAGCCGAGCCGCTGTGGCGCGACCCGAGCGGAGGGGTGCAGCTCGCCGAGGTGCACACGACGCCGTCCTGGATCGGCCACAAGATCAGCACGCTCCAGGAGGAGACGGGCGTCCGCGTCGCCTTCCTCACCCGGTTGGGCGAGGCCATACTGCCGACGTCGCAGACCGTTCTCCAGGAGGGCGACCTCGTCCACGTGATGATGCGCACGGGCGAGATCGCCAAGGTCGAAGAGGCCTTCGCCGAGGGCCCCGAGGAGGGCGGTCACTGATGCGTGTGTCGATTGCCGGGGCGGGCGCGGTGGGCCGTTCCATCGCCGCCGAGCTGCTGGAGAACGGGCACGAGGTGCTGCTCATCGACAAGGCGCCGACCGCCATCTCGGTGGAGCGGGTCCCGATGGCCGAGTGGCTGCTCGCGGACGCGTGCGAGATCACCTCGCTCGACGAGGCCGCGCTGCAGCGGTGCAACGTGGTGATCGCGGCGACCGGGGACGACAAGGTGAACCTGGTCGTCTCGCTGCTCGCCAAGACCGAGTACGGGGTTCCGCGCGTGGTGGCGCGGGTCAACAACCCGAAGAACGAATGGCTCTTCAACGAGTCCTGGGGCGTGGACGTCGCCGTCTCGACCCCGCGCCTGATGTCGGCGCTGGTGGAGGAGGCGGTGAGCGTCGGCGATCTGGTCCGGCTGCTGCGCTTCAGCCACGGCGACGCCAACCTGGTGGAGCTGACGCTGCCGCCGGAGTCCGCGCTGGCCGGCACGCCGGTCGCGGAGGTGGCGTGGCCGCAGGACACCTCGCTGGTGACGATCATCCGCGGTACGCGGGTGCTGACGCCGAGCCCCGAGGAGACGCTGGAGGCCGGTGACGAGCTGCTGTTCGTGGCCGCGCAGGCGCGCGAGGAGCAGTTGGAGGACCTGTTGTCGGTCCGCCGCGACCCCGCGGAGGCGGACGACTGACCGGGAGCCGCGCGCAGCGAGAGGGGCCCGGAACCGCTGTGCGGTTCCGGGCCCCTCTCGTACGACGGCGGTCCGTGCACCCCCGCGCGACCGGCGCGCGGGAGGATCAGACCTCGGGGTCGCGCAGGGCCGCCGCGGCCTGCGCCTTGCGCTCCTTCTCCGCCTGTTCCTCGGCCTCCATCTCGGCGAAGACGTCGATCGGCGGCGGCGCCTTGGCGAGGAAGACCCAGGTCAGGTAGACCGCGAGCAGGAAGGGCGGGATCTTCAGCGCGACGAGCACCCAGCCGAGCTGGGTGGTGTCGGCCCACCAGTACAGCGGGAAGAGGATCGCGCACTTGGCGAGCAGGATCAGGCCCCAGGCGTAACTCGCCTTGGTGTACGCCTTCTTACGGCCCGGATTGCGGGTCCGCCAGGAGAGGTTCTCCTTGAAGACGGGGCCGAGGATGAGGCCGATCAGCGGGACGCCGGCCAGCGTGGTGATCAGGTAGGCCAGCGCGAGGCCGAGCGTGTAGAGCATGCCCGGCAGGTAGAAGTCCTTGGCGTTGCCCGTCATCATCGCGAAGACGACGCCGAAGGCGACGCCGAAGACGCCGCTGAAGGCGTGCTTGACGGTGTCCTTGCGGACCAGCCGTACGGCGACCAGTGCCAGCGACACGGCCAGGGCCGCGATCGCCGAGGTGTGCAGGTCCTTGTTGATGGTGAAGATCGTGACGAAGAGCAGCCCGGGAAGGACTGTCTCCACCATGCCGCGCACGCCGCCGAACGCCTCGAAGAGCGCGGCCTCGGTGACCGCCTTGGCCTCGGCGTCCTGCTGTTCGGTGCGGTGGTTCGGGTCCGTGTCGGACGTCGGCTTGTCGAGAGACGTCACCGGCTACTCCTTGCCGAGCGGTCGGAGTTCGTATGTGGGGTTGAACAGCACCCGTCGCCCGTGGCTCATGGCGACCCGGCCCGAGGCGATGATCCTGCGGCCGGGTTCTATGCCGACGATGGAGCGCCGGCCGAGCCAGACCACGTCCAACGGCTCGGTGCCGTCGAAGAGCTCCGCCTCCAGGGCGGGCACTCCGGCCCGGGGACGGAGGGTGACGGTCCGCAACGTACCAGCCACCTTCACGATCTGGCGGTCGGAGCACTCCGAGATACGGGTGCATCCGGTGGCCTGCGCGTCCTCCCGCAGCTCCTCGGACTCCAGGTCCTGCTGGGAGCTGGAGAGCCGGTCGAGCATACGGCGGAAGCGCCCGGACGGCCTCTCCGCCCTCTGGGCCTTCCCGGGTCGGGAAACAGCACTCATAAGCGAAGGGTACCGGTCTCGCGCGGCGACAGCGGAGGCCGCCGAGAACCACCCGATCAGGTGACAGATCGATGGGGCGGCAGGTTGCCGCCGCCCGGCGTTCCCGGGCGCCCCGGCGGTGCGCCCACGGAAACCGCGCCGGGGCTCACTCGCGCTCGAAGCGGTACCCCATGCCCGGCTCGGTGACGAAGTGCCGCGGGTGCGAGGGGTCCGCCTCCAGCTTCCGCCGCAGTTGGGCCATGTAGACCCGCAGGTAGTTGGTCTCCGTGCCGTAGGAGGGGCCCCAGACCTCCTGGAGGAGCTGTTTCTGGCTGACCAGGCGGCCTCCGTTGCGGACGAGGACCTCCAGCAGGTGCCATTCGGTGGGGGTGAGGCGTACGTCGCGACCTCCCCGGTGCACCTTCTTCGCCGCCAGGTCGACGGTGAAACCGTCCGTCTCGACGAGCGCCACGTCGTCGCCGCCGTCCTGGCCCACCGGCTCGGCGCGGCGTACCGAGGCGCGCAGCCGGGCCAGCAGCTCGTCCATGCCGAAGGGCTTGGTCACGTAGTCGTCGGCCCCCGCGTCCAGCGCCTCGACCTTCTCGTCGGAGGTCTGGCGCGCGGAGAGGACGAGGATCGGCACCCGCGTCCAGCCCCGCAGCCCCCTGATCACCTCGACGCCGTCCATGTCGGGCAGTCCGAGGTCCAGGACGACGACGTCGGGATGGCGGGCGGCGGCGAGCTGGAGGGCGGTCGCCCCGTCGGGCGCGGCGTCGACCTCGTACTTGCGGGCCTTCAGGTTGATCACGAGGGCGCGAACGATCTGCGGCTCGTCGTCGACCACAAGCACCCTGGTCATCGCGGACCTGCCTTTCTGCTGTACGGAGAGTTGCTGCGGGGGGGGAAGTCGCCGCACGGGGCGGGGGCGGGGGGCGGTACCTCACGAGGTGACCTGGGCGGGCAGGTCGGCGCCGACCGGGATGAGCCCCCGGGCCGCGGGGAGCGTGAGGACCATGGTGAGCCCGCCGCCCGGGGTGTCCTCGGCGTCGAGGGTGCCGCCCATCGCCTCGGCGAAGCCGCGGGAGACGGCGAGGCCGAGGCCGACTCCGGCGCCGCGCGGGGCGTCGCCGTAGCGCTGGAACGGTTCGAAGATCCGCTCCTTGGCCTCGTCGGGCACGCCCCGGCCGCGGTCCACGACCCGCAGCTCGACGCGTTCGCCCAGCGCGCTCGCGGCGACGGCGACGGGGTCCCCGGCCGAGCTGTACTTGACGGCGTTCTCGACGATGTTGGCGACGACCCGCTCCAGCAGCCCCGGGTCCACGGCGACCATGGGCAGCGTCTCGGGGATGTCGAGTTCGACGCTGCCCTCGGGGACGCCGCCGAGCGCCATCGGCACGACCTCGTCGAGGTCGATCTCGCGGATCAGCGGGGTCACGGTGCCGGTCTGGAGGCGGGACATGTCCAGCAGGTTGCCCACCAGGTGGTCGAGCCGGTCGGCGCCGTCCTCGATGCCCTCCAGCAGCTCCGCCTCGTCCTCCTCGGACCAGGCGACGTCGTCGGAGCGCAGGGAGCTGACGGCCGCCTTGATGGCCGCGAGCGGGGTGCGCAGGTCGTGGCTCACGGCGGCCAGGAGCGCGGTCCTGATCCGGTTGCCCTCGGCGAGCCTGCGGGCCTGTTCGGCCTCGCCGACCAGGCGCTGGCGGTCCAGGACGACGGCGGCCTGGGCCGCGAACGCGCCGAGCACCCGGCGGTCCTCGGCCGGCAGCACGCGGCCGGAGAGCGCGAGGGCCATGTGGTCGCCCACCGGCATGTCCACGTCGGCGTCCTCGGGTCGGGTCACCGGGGCCGGACCGACCGACCCCGCACAGGTCCACGGGTCGACGTCGCTGGTGCGCTCCAGCAGGGCGACGGACTCCATGGCGAAGGTCTCCCGCACCCGCTCCAGCAGGGCGTCCAGGGCGGTCTCGCCGCGCAGCACGCTGCCCGCCAGGAAGGAGAGGATCTCCGATTCGGCGCGCAGCCGTGCCGCCTGGTGGGTGCGCCGGGCCGCGAGGTCGACGACGGAGGCGACGGACACCGCGACCGCGAAGAAGATCACGATGGCGACGAAGTTCTCCGGGTCCTGCACGGTCAGGGTGTGGGTGGGCGGCGTGAACCAGTAGTTCAGGAGCAGGCAGCCCACGGCGGCCGAGGCCAGGGCGGGGCGCAGTCCGCCGAGCAGGGCGGCCACGACCGTCAGGAAGAGGAAGAGCAGGACGTCGTTGGCGAGGCCGGGACCGTTCTCCAGGCTGCTCAGCAGGACGGCGAGCAGACACGAGCCGACCACGCCCACGAGCCAGCCCCAGACGATCCGGGCCCGTCCGAGCCGAGCGCCGCGGGCGATCGGCAGTCCGCGCCCCTTGGCGACCTCCTCGTGCGTGACGATGTGGACGTCCAGGTCGGGGCCGGACTCGCGGGCGACGGTGACGCCGACGCCGGGGCCGTAGATGTACTGCCAGGTCTTGCGGCGGCTGGAGCCGAGGACGATCTGGGTGGCGTTGACACCGCGGGCGAACGCGAGGAGGGCCGCGGGTATGTCGTCGCCGATGACGTGGTGGAAGGTGCCGCCGAGGTCCTCGACCAGGGTGCGCTGGACGGCCAGCTCCTTGGGCGAGGCAGAGGTCAGGCCGTCGCTGCGGGCGATGTAGACCGCCAGGATCTCGCTGCCGGAGCCCTTGGCGGCCATACGGGAGGCGCGGCGGATGAGGGTGCGGCCCTCGGGGCCGCCGGTCAGCCCCACGACGATGCGTTCGCGGGCCTGCCAGGTGCTGCGGATGTCGTGCTCGCCCCGGTACTGCTGGAGGTATTCGTCGACCCGGTCGGCGACCCAGAGCAGGGCCAGCTCGCGCAGGGCGGTGAGGTTGCCGGGGCGGAAGTAGTTCGACAGGGCGGCGTCGAGCTTGTCGGGCTTGTAGATGTTGCCGTGGGCCATCCGGCGGCGCAGCGCCTGGGGCGACATGTCGACCAGCTCTATCTGGTCGGCCCGGCGGACCACCTCGTCCGGGACGGTCTCGCGCTGGCGGACTCCGGTGATCGACTCGACGACGTCGCCGAGCGATTCGAGGTGCTGGATGTTGACCGTCGATATGACGTCGATGCCGGCCTTGAGCAGTTCCTCGACGTCCTGCCAGCGCTTGGCGTTGCGGGAGCCCGGGACGTTGGTGTGCGCCAGCTCGTCCACCAGGGCGACGGCGGGGGCGCGCTCCAGGACGGCGTCGACGTCCATCTCGGTGAAGACGGTGGAGCGGTAGGGGATCTCGCTGCGCCGGACCTGTTCGAGGCCGTGCAGCATCACCTCGGTGCGCGGCCGGTCGTGGTGCTCCACGAAGGCCACCACGCAGTCGGTGCCGCGCTCGACCCTGCGGTGGGCCTCGGAGAGCATCGCGTACGTCTTGCCGACGCCCGGTGCCGCGCCCAGGTAGATCCGGAGTGTGCCGCGTCCCATGGCCCCATTGTCTTCTTCCGTCCGGCCGAGTTCGCGACGGCCGGTGGCGCCCGGTGCGGCTGCCTGCGACGACGCTACTCCGCGCGGCTGCGCCATTCGGGGCCGGGAGCGCTGGTGGGAGCCGTCTTGACGCAACCCTGATGCCTTCGCGGGGCCGCACCGCCGTCGGCCGGTGCCCTTCCCGGGGACGCCGACGGGCCGCACCCCGGGCGGGGGTGCGGCCCGTTCGCCGGTACGGGGACCGGCGGGCGTCGCGGTGGGTCGGGCCGGCCGGGGCCGGACCCGGCGGCCCTAGCGGACCTCGGTGATCTCGGGTCCGCGCTGGAGCTGGCCCATGCCGCCGGAGAACTTCGAGCTCTCCTGGTCCTCCTGCTGGACGCCCTCGGGGACCATCTGCGCGTCGTTGGGGAGCTTGAGGACGATCGGGTCGCGCGGCGCCATCGGGCCGTCCCCGCGGGCCACGACGGTGTCCCGGAAGACCGTCTCCAGGAGGCCCGCGGCTTCCGGCTGCACGGCGCCCTGGCCGGAGATCACTCCGCGCAGGAACCACCGCGGTCCGTCGACTCCGACGAAACGCACCAGCTGGACGCCGTTCGCGCCGTCCGGGAGCTGTACGGGGACCTGCGCGCGCAGCTCCCAGCCCAGCGGTCCCTCGACCTCGTCGATGACGCCGCCCTGCTGGGTGATGCCCGAGGCGATCTCGTCGCGCACCTCGCCCCAGATGCCCTCCTTCTTGGGCGCGGCGAAGGCCTGCAACTGGACGGCGCTGTCGCGCAGCACCACCGTGGCGGCGACGATCGCGTCCCCGGCCACCTCCACGCGCAGTTCCATGCCCTCGACCCCGGGCACGAAGATGCCGCCCAGATCGACCCGGCCCTCGCCGGGCTGGGAGACCTCGGAGAGGTCCCAGGGCCCGTCCGGCCGGGGAGCCGGCGGAAGATTCATCCGCCGGGCGCCCGGCGCGGCGTCCTCGGTACCGTCGGCGACCTGCTCGGCCTCGCGCACCTCGTCCGCCTCGTCCTCGGCGGAACCACTCTTCTTGCGACGTCCGAACACGTCACTGTCCTTCCCGGTCGGATACGACCGAAGCGTAGCTGTTCCCACCGCGGGTGATCCCGCCCTCGGCGCCGTCCACCGACGCGTGGCCGCCGGTGGACCCGAAGCCCCCTTCGGCCCGCGCCGAGCCGGGAAGTTCCGCCACCTCGTGGAAGCGCGCCTTCTCGACCTGCTGGACAACCAATTGGGCAATCCGGTCGAACCGTTCGAACCGCACGCTCTCGCGCGGATCGAGGTTGACCACGATCACCTTGATCTCTCCACGGTACCCGGCATCGACCGTCCCTGGGGCATTCACGAGGGCCACTCCGCAGCGTGCTGCGAGGCCGGAGCGCGGGTGCACGAACGCGGCGTACCCGTCCGGGAGGGCGATCGAAACCCCGGTGGGCAGAACCGCGCGCTCGCCGGGAGCGAGTTCCGCGGCCTCGGTGGTCACCAGGTCGGCCCCGGCGTCGCCGGGGTGCCCGTACGCCGGAATCGGGACTTCCGGGTCGATCCGGCGGATCAGTACGTCGACGGGTTCGCGCGTCACGGGTTCACCTCGAAGGCGCGGGCTCGCCTGGCCTGGTCCGGGTCGGCCATGGCCGCCTGGATCTCGGCGGGCCGGCCGTTGTCGATGAAGTGGTCGACCTTGACCTCGACGAAGAGGGCGTCGGCGCGGACGGCGACGGGGCCGTCGGGGCCGCCGATCCGGCCGGTGGCCGTGGAGTAGATCTTCCGGCCGTGGACGGCGGTGATGCGGGCGTCGAAGTGGAGCACGGTGTCCACGGGAACCGGCCGGATGTAGTCGGTCTCCAGCCGCCCGGTGACGGCGATCGTGCGCAGCAGCCAGTTCAGCGAGCCGAGGGTCTCGTCCAGGGCGGTGGCCAGTACGCCGCCGTGGGCGAGGCCGGGGGCGCCCTGGTGGGCGGGCTTGACGGTGAACTCGGCGGTCACGCTCACGCCTTCGCCGGCGCGCGCCTGGAGGTGCAGGCCGTGCGGCTGCCCGCCTCCGCATCCGAAACAGTGTTCGTAGTGCGCGCCGAGGAGTTCACCGGGGGCCGGGGCGTCCGGGTGCCGCACCGGCGCGACCGCGTCGGCCGGAGGTGTCAGACCTGCTGATGTTCCACTCACAGGCGCAGACCTTACCCGCGCTGCGGACCGCCGGTCGCGCCGTGCCAAGCTTGGTTTCATGCAGCCTTCCGCACCGTCTTTCGACGAACGCCTCACGGCGCCCCGGTCCTGGTGGTTCATCGCCTTCGGAGTGGGCGTCTCCTGCGCGCTGATGCTCCTGCCGCTCGGCACGCTGCCGCTGCTCGGCGGCCTGGTCGGCGGGACGGCCGCCACGGCGCTCCTGGTGAGCAACTACGGCTCCGTCCGCATCCGGGTGGTGGCGGGGGCGCTGGTGGCCGGCGACGCGCGGATCCCGCTGTCGGCGCTCGGCGAGCCCGAGGTGCTGGACGCCGAGGAGGCGCTGGCCTGGCGGAGGCACAAGGCGGACGCGCGGGCGTTCATGCTGCTGCGCAGCTATGTGGAGACCGCGGTGCGGATCGAGGTCACGGACCCCGACGACCCGACTCCGTACGTCTTCCTCTCCACCCGGGACCCGCGGGGCCTGGCGGCGGCGCTGACTGCCGTGCCGGCGGCCTGAGCGGGCAGCGCGCCGCTACCGGGGCCCGGGGCCCTCGATCTCCTTGGGCAGCTCGGCCGGGCGGGCGGGCTGCTCCAGCGGGGGCAGCTCCGCGAGGCGGGCCCAGGGCACCTGGTCCCTGCGCAGGTCGGCGCGGACGCGGTCGGCGAGCTTCTGGGTGTCACGGCGGTTCATCACGGCGCCGACGGCCGCGCCGATCATGAACGGGATCAGGTTGGGCAGATCGCGCACCGTGCGCTTCATGATCTGCTGCCGCAGCTCGCGCTTCATCTGGCCGCCGAGGGCGGCGTTGAGCGTGGTGGGCTTGCTGACGTCGATGCCGCGTTCCTCGGTCCACGACGTCAGGTAGGCGGTGCTGCGCTGGGCGAGATTGCCCGGCGGGCGGCGGCCGTAGACCTCGTGGAGCTCGGCGACGAGCTTCATCTCGATGGCGGCGACGCCGGTGATCTCCGCCGCCAGCTCGGCGAGCATGGCGGGCGGTACGGGCATCATCGCCGCGGCGCCGATGCCCGCTCCGACGGTCCCGGTGGCCCGGGTCGCGCCCGCCACCAGCTTGTCGGCCAGTTCCTCGGGCCCGAGCCCGGGGAACTGCTTGCGCAGGGTGTCGAGGTCGCGTACGGGGATGCGGGGAGCCATGTCGATGATCCGGTCGGCCAGCTGGCCGACCATGGCCCTGGCGCTCTCCCCGCCCTTGCGTACGCCTCGTCGTACCGCGTCCAGGCGGCGGGCCCCGGTCGCGGGCTCCTCCGCCGCGCCGGCCTCTCCCGTGCGGCCCGGAGCCGCTGCCGCCCCGGCCGCTTCGAGCGAGGCCGAACGGCCCCGCCCGTCGTCGGTGAGACCGGAGAGGTCCGGCAGGGCGGCGGGGTGGCCGTCGGGCGCGCCCGCGCCCTCCGCCGCTCCCGTACCGCCCTGATTCGCCTCCGGTCCGTGCCGGCGCCAGGGGCGCCGCTTGCGGAACGGTGTATCGCCTGCCACGGCCGGCCGGCCTCAGTCGCAGTCGCGGCAGATGGGCTGACCGTTCTTCTCGCGGGCCAGCTGGCTGCGGTGGTGCACCAGGAAGCAGCTCATGCAGGTGAACTCGTCGGCCTGCTTGGGCAGCACCCGGACGGCCAGCTCCTCGTTGGAGAGGTCCGCGCCGGGCAGTTCCAGGCCCTCGGCGGCGTCGAACTCGTCGACGTCGACGGCGGACGCGGTCTTGTCGCTCCGACGAGCCTTCAGCTCTTCGAGGCTGTCCTGGTCCACGTCGTCGTCGGTCTTGCGTGGGGTGTCGTAATCCGTTGCCATGTCGCTCTCCCCCTCATGGGTGTCTGCGGGTGTCTCAGCGCACGTAACGCGTGAGAGGCCGGACTTGTGCCCGACCTGAGGCGGAGATTTTGCCTCACATCAAGGTCTGTTACTCAATCGACACCCAACCGGGCTCCTCGGCGAGGATCGGCTTGGGTGGCGATGGGGACCGTACACGGTCCCGGCGGTGCGGTTCACGGGTGCCACCCCGTGTACTTCCCGTGATAACACCCCCCGAAAACCCGGGCGATTCCCGGCTTTCCGGCGGAGGCATGATCACGGAGCGTAGAGCGACGGAAAATCGGGCCTGTGATCGATCACACACGACCCGCCCGGGAACGGGTCCCGAAAATTCCGCCCAAAGCGAACATGGAGATACGGCACGGAGTCGCATCGCGCAGCCGTTCAGACCGGCAGGGTGACGCGCATCACAAGACCACCACCCTCGCGGGGCTCCGCGATGATACGGCCTCCGTGGGCGCGCGCGACGGATCGCGCGATCGACAGGCCGAGTCCGACGCCCTTGTCGCTGCCCGTGCGCTCCGTGCGCAGCCGCCGGAACGGCTCGAAGAGGTTGTCGATCTCGTACGCCGGCACCACCGGCCCGGTGTTCGACACGACGAGCAGGGCGTGGCCCGGCCGCGGCTCGGTGGTGACCTCCACCCAGCCGCCCTCCGCCACGTTGTAGCGCACGGCGTTCTGGACGAGGTTCAGAGCGATCCGCTCCAGCAGGACCCCGTTGCCCTGGACGACGGCGCCGGCCCGCTCCCCGCGCACCTCCACCTTCCTGGCCGCGGCCTCCGCGCGGGCCTGGTCGATCGCGCGCTCGGCCACCTCGGCGAGGTCGACGGGTTTGCGCTCGATGATCTGGTTGTCGCTGCGGGCGAGCAGCAGCAGCCCCTCGACCAGCTGCTCGCTGCGCTCGTTGGTGGCCAGCAACGTCTTGCCGAGCTGCTGGAGCTCGGGCGGGGCCTGTGGATCGGAGAGGTGGACCTCCAGCAGCGTGCGGTTGATCGCCAGCGGCGTGCGCAGCTCGTGCGAGGCGTTGCCGACGAACCGCTGCTGCGCGGTGAAGGCCCGCTCCAGCCGGTCCAGCATGTCGTCGAAGGTGTCCGCGAGCTCCTTGAGCTCGTCGTCCGGCCCGTCCAGCTCGATGCGCCGGGTCAGGTCCGTACCGGCCACCCTGCGCGCGGTCCGGGTGATCCGGCCGAGCGGGGACAGCACGCGGCCGGCCATGGCGTAGCCGAAGGCGAAGGCGATGATGCTGAGCCCCACCAGGGCGAGCAGGGAGCGGTTCAGGAGGGTGTCCAGCGCCTGTTTGCGCTGGTTGTTGACGCAGGCGTTCATGGCGGCGTTGAACGCGTCGGGACTGGCGTTCTCCGGGAGGTCGCAGACGTTGCTGGTGACGTTCCCGCTGACGATCTTGAACGGCAGCTCGCTGCCGACGTGCAGGGCCTGTGCGGCGAGCATGTAGATGATCGACAGCAGCAGGATGCCCGCGATCAGGAACATCCCGCCGTACAGCAGCGTGAGCCGTATCCGGATGGTCGGACGCAGCCACGGGTACGGGGTCTCCTGCTGCTTGGGCTCCCAGGTGGGCTTCGGAGGCGCGGCGGGGGGCGGCGGGCCGGCGGCCACGGGCCTCAGATCCGGTATCCGGAGCCGGGCACGGTGACGATGACGGGCGGTTCGCCGAGCTTCCGGCGGAGCGTCATGACCGTGACCCGCACCACGTTGGTGAAGGGGTCGGTGTTCTCGTCCCAGGCCTTCTCCAGCAGCTGCTCCGCCGAGACGACGGCGCCCTCGCTGCGCATCAGGACCTCCAGCACCGCGAACTCCTTCGGGGCGAGCTGGATCTCCGTGTCGCCGCGGAAGACTTCGCGGCGGTTGGGGTCGAGCTTGATGCCGGCCCGCTCCAGGACGGGCGGCAGCGCCACCGTCGTACGGCGTCCGAGGGCGCGCACCCGGGCGGTCAGCTCGCTGAAGGCGAAGGGCTTGGGCAGGTAGTCGTCCGCGCCCAGCTCCAGCCCCTCCACCCGGTCGCTGACGTCGCCGGAGGCGGTCAGCATGAGGATCCGGGTGGGCATGCCCAGCTCGACGATCCTGCGGCACACGTCGTCCCCGTGGACCAGGGGCAGGTCCCGGTCCAGCACGACGACGTCGTAGTCGTTGACCCCGACGCGTTCCAGAGCCGCAGCCCCGTCGTAGACGACGTCGACGGCCATGGCCTCCCGGCGCAGTCCGGTGGCCACCGCATCGGCGAGCAGCTGCTCGTCCTCGACGACGAGTACGCGCACGGCGCAGTCCTTCCTTCGGTCCTTCGATGGGTTCACAGGCGAGCGGCCCGCTGCGGGCCGCTCGGGCACGGCCGGCAGCACCGGCTGTGCGCCTCCATCCTGCCCGCAACGCGCGTAAACCGGCGGTAAGACGACGTCCGGGCACCGCTCGGCCGGGGTTGCGGCGGCTTTCCGGTCCCGTTGAGGTTTCTCTGAGCCTTCGCGTGGGGAAGAGGGCTTCACACCCGCGATCACGCCAGTCACGTGGCATGCCACGACCCGCTCCGTTCCCCGGAGATGCTGCGCGATCACCCGCCTCTCCGGCTCCCCTGCCGGAGGGGACCAGGGGCACACCCCCGTGCCACCGACCCACGATGAGGGGGCGCATCATGGACGCATTCACCGCAGGTCTCCTGCAACGCATCAAGAGCACCGAGTCCGACCTCACCCGGGCCCGCGAGAGCGGCGACGACTTCCTCGCGGACGTCGAACTGGGCGAGCTGGAGGATCTGCACCGCCTCGCCGCCGAACACGGCGTGGAGGTCGGCGCGACCACCGTCTGACACCCGTGTGAAGCAGGGCCCCGGACGCTGTCCAGACGTCCGGGGCCCTGTGCTGTGTCCGGGGGCCGCGCCGTCCGGGGGGCGGCGCGCCGCCCGCCGCGGCCGGATCAGTCGTGCCAGGCCCCCAGCTCCTCCAGAGCGGCCTGGAGGGGTTCGAAGACGCCGGGGACGGCGGCCACCGCCAGGTCGCCGTCGGCGGGCCGCCCGGGGCGTCCGCCGGTGAGCGCTCCCGCCTCCCTGGCGATGAGGTCGCCCGCGGCCAGGTCCCACGGATGCAGTCCGCGTTCGTAGTAGCCGTCCAGCCGGCCCGCCGCCACGTCGCAGAGGTCCACGGCCGCCGAACCGCCGCGCCGGATGTCCCGCAGCCGCGGGATCAGCTGCCGGGCCACGTCCGCCTGGTGGCTGCGGACCCGGCTGACGTAGTTGAAGCCGGTCGAGACCAGCGCCTGGTCCAGGGGCGGTGCGGGGCGGCAGCGCAGGGCGGTGCCGTTCGCCCAGGCCCCGCCGCCCAGGACTGCCTGGTAGGTCTCCCGCCGCATCGGGGCCTCGACGACGCCCACGACCCGCTCGCCGTCGCGCTCGGCGGCGATGGAGACCGCCCAGGTGGGCAGCCCGTAGAGGTAGTTGACGGTGCCGTCGAGCGGGTCGATGACCCAGCGGATGCCGGTGCTGCCGGCAGAGCTGGCGCCCTCCTCGCCGAGGATGCCGTCGTCGGGCCGGCGCTCGGAGAGGTAGCCGGTGATCAGCTTCTCGGCGGCGATGTCCATCTCGGTGACCACGTCGATGGGACTGGACTTCGTCGCGGCCACCCCCAGGTCGGCCGGGCGTCCGTCGCGCAGCAGGGCTCCGGCCCGGCGCGCGGCCTCCAGGGCCAGGTCGAGCAGGTCGGAGAGGGCGGGGTCGGTCACGGTGCTCCCAGGGGGCTCGGGGCGTACGGGACGGGTCAGGCGTACGGGCTGTCGGCGCCCGCCGCGGCCGGCTTGGGGGCCCGGGCCGGGCAGCAGCCGACCGGGCAGACGTCGTGGGAGGGGCCGAGGGAGCCGAGCGCGCACGGCGTGGCCCGCGCCCCCCGTTCGGTCGCCGCCCGCTCCAGGAGGAGGTCCCGTACCGCGGCGGCGAAGCGGGGGTCGTCGCCCACCGTGGCGGAGCGGCGGACGGGCAGGCCGAGTTCGGCGGCCTTCGCGGTGGCCTCGGTGTCGAGGTCGTACAGGACCTCCATGTGGTCGGAGACGAAGCCGATCGGCGCCATGACGACGGCCGGGACGCCCTGGCCGTGCAGGCTCTCCAGGTGGTCGCAGATGTCGGGTTCCAGCCACGGGATGTGCGGGGCCCCGCTGCGGGACTGGTAGACGAGCTGCCAGGGGTGCGCGACGCCGGTCGCCTCGCGCACCGCCTCGACGATCAGCCGGGCCACGTCGAGGTGTTCGGCGACGTACGCGCCGCCGTCGCCGTGTGCCTCCGGGGGGCCGGAGGCGTCGGCGGCGGCGGTCGGGATGGAGTGGGTGGTGAAGGCGAGGTGGGCGCCCGCCCTCACGTCCTCGGGCAGGTCGGCCAGGGAGGCGAGCACGCCGTCGGCCATCGGCTCCACGAAACCGGGGTGGTTGAAGTAGTGGCGCAGCTTGTCCACCCGCGGCACCGCGAGTCCTTCGGCCTCCAGGACGGCCAGCGACTCGGCCAGGTTCTCGCGGTACTGCCGGCACCCGGAGTAGGAGGCGTAGGCGCTGGTGGCCAGGACGGCGATGCGGCGGTGTCCGTCGGCGGACATCTCGCGCAGGGTGTCGGTCAGGTACGGCGCCCAGTTGCGGTTGCCCCAGTACACCGGCAGGTCCAGGCCGTGCTCGGCGAAGTCCTTGCGCAGGGCGTCGAGCAGCGCGCGGTTCTGCGCGTTGATCGGGCTGACCCCGCCGAAGAGGAAGTAGTGCTTGCCGACCTCCTTCAGGCGTTCCTCGGGGATGCCCCGGCCTCGGGTCACGTTCGCCAGGAACGGCACCACGTCGTCCGGGCCCTCGGGGCCGCCGAAGGAGAGCAGCAGCAGGGCGTCGTAAGGAGCGGGATCGCGCAGATCGGACATGGCGTCGATCCTGCCACCCGCCGGCGGCGGTGCGGCAACCGACATCCGACGCCGCCGGCGGACGTCCGGAATCCGGTTTTCCCGGCCCCCGCCCGCCCGTAAGCTGTATGAGCCCTCTGCACCCCTGACAGGCTTGACCGGAGTCCTCAGTTGCCCAGCCCCTACCGCGCCATTTTCGCGTCCCCCGGCTCCAAGGGGTTCTCCGCCGCAGGGTTCTTCGGCCGGATGCCGCTGTCCATGATGGGCATCGGCGTCGTGACCATGGTGTCCCAGATCACCGGCCGCTACGGGCTGGCCGGGGCGCTCTCCGCGACGCTGGCCATGGCCGCCGCGGTCTTCGGCCCGCAGGTGTCGCGGCTGGTCGACCGCTACGGGCAGCGGCGGGTGCTGCGTCCGGTCACGCTGGTCGCGGTGGCGGCGGTGGCCGGCCTGCTGTTCTGCGCCCAGCAGCGGATGCCGGACTGGACGCTGTTCGTCTTCGCGATCGGCGCGGGCTGCGTGCCGAGCGTGGGGTCGATGGTCCGGGCCCGGTGGGCGGAGATCTACCGCGGCTCCAGCCGCGATCTGCACACCGCGTACGCGTGGGAGTCCATCGTCGACGAGGTGTGCTTCATCTTCGGCCCGATCATCTCGATCGGGCTGTCCACCGCCTGGTTCCCCGAGGCGGGGCCGCTGATCGCAGCCGTCTTCCTGCTGGTCGGCGTCTTCTGGCTGACCGCCCAGCGCGCCACCGAACCGGTGCCGCACCCGAAGTCCACGCAGACCGGGGGCTCGGCGCTGCGCTCGGGCGGCCTCCAGGTGCTGGTGGTGACCTTCGTGGCGACGGGCGCGGTCTTCGGCGCCGTCGACGTGGTGACCGTGGCCTTCGCGGAGGAGCGCGGCCACAAGGCGGCGGCCTCCCTGGTCCTGGCCGTCTACGCGCTGGGGTCCTGCCTGGCGGGGGCCGTGTTCGGGCTGCTGCACCTGAAGGGGAAGCCCGCGAACAGGTGGCTGGTGGGGGTCTGCGCGATGGCCGTGAGTATGATCCCCCTCCAACTGGCCGGGAACCTTCCGTTGCTGGCCGTGGCGCTCTTCGTCGCGGGCCTCGCCATCGCACCGACGATGGTCACCACCATGGCCCTCGTCGAAACGCACGTACCGCGCACCAAGCTGACCGAGGGCATGACCTGGACCAGTACCGGGCTCGCGGTCGGCGTCGCACTCGGTTCCTCGGCCGCCGGCTGGGTGGTCGACGCGGCGGGGGCGAAGGCGGGGTACGCGGTGCCCGCCGTGGCGGGAGCGCTCGCGGCGGCGGTGGCGTTCCTGGGGTATCGCCGGCTGGCGAAGCCGGTCTCGACGGGAGGGCGCGGGGAAGATGACAAGCACCTACGCACGGACGACGACGAGCGCGTGGCGTAACTGGGCGGGCACCGTCACCGCCCGACCGGCCCGGGCCGAATCCCCCGCGTCCGTCGACGAGCTGGCCGAGGTCGTGCGCCGGGCGAACGCGGACGGTCTGAGGGTCAAGGCGGTCGGCACGGGGCACTCGTTCACCGCGGCGGCGGCGACCGACGGGGTCCTCATACGCCCCGACCTACTCACCGGCATCCGGGACATCGACCGCACGGCCATGACCGTGACGGTGGAGGCGGGCACTCCGCTCAAGCGGCTGAACGCCGCGCTCGCCCGCGAGGGGCTGTCGCTGACGAACATGGGCGACATCATGGAGCAGACGGTCGCCGGAGCCACTTCCACCGGCACCCACGGCACCGGCCGCGAGTCGGCCTCGATCGCCGCGCAGATCCGCGCCCTCGAACTCGTCACCGCCGACGGCTCGGTGCTGCGCTGCTCGGCCGAGGAGAACCCGGAGGTGTTCGCCGCCGCCCGGATCGGGCTCGGCGCCCTCGGCGTGATCACCGCGATCACCTTCGCCGTGGAGCCGGTCTTCCTGCTGACGGCCCGTGAGGAGCCGATGGGCTTCGACCGGGTCACCGCGGAGTTCGACGAGCTGGTGACGGAGAACGAGCACTTCGAGTTCTACTGGTTCCCGCACACCGGCAACTGCAACACCAAGCGCAACAACCGCAGCGGAGGCCCGGCCGCCCCGCCCGGTCGGGTGAGCGGCTGGATCGACGACGAGCTGCTGTCCAACGGCGTCTTCCAGGTCGCCTGCTCGCTCGGCCGCGCGATCCCGGCGACCATCCCCTCGATCGCCCGGCTCTCCAGCCGGGCGCTCTCCGCGCGAACGTACACCGACATCCCGTACAAGGTGTTCACCAGCCCGCGCCGGGTGCGGTTCGTGGAGATGGAGTACGCCGTGCCGCGCGAGCGGGCCGTGGCGGCGCTGCGGGAGCTGAAGGCCATGGTCGAGCGCTCGCCGCTGAAGATCAGCTTCCCGGTCGAGGTGCGGACCGCGCCGGCCGACGACATCGCCCTGTCGACCGCGTCGGGCCGGGAGAGCGCGTACATCGCCGTGCACCTGTACCGGGGCACGCCGCACCGCTCCTACTTCACCGCCGTCGAGCGCATCATGACCGCGCACTCCGGCCGGCCGCACTGGGGCAAGATCCACACCCGGGACGCGGACTACCTCGCGGAGGTCTATCCGCGCTTCGGCGAGTTCACGGCCCTGCGGGACCGGCTCGACCCGGACCGGCTCTTCGGCAACGACTACCTGCGGCGCGTGCTCGGCGACTGAGCCGGTACGCCGTCGGCCCCGGTCCCCTTCGTCCGGGGGCCGGGGCCGACGCGCCGGTGCGAGCGGCCGGACGTCACCGGTCCTCGCCGCCGGGCGGGGCCTGGTCGTCCCGCTGCTCCCCGCCGGGCGCTCCGGTGCCGGTCGGGTCGGGTGGGACGCTCGTGCCGCCGCCCGGGTCCGAGGGATCCGGCGAGGGGGTCTCGGAGGTTTCGCCGCCGCCCGGGTCCGAGGGCTCCGGGGAGGGCGACGGGCCGGTGCTCCCGCTCTCGCCGGTCCCCGGGTCCGTGCTCGGGCCGCTGTCGCCGTCCGGGTACGTGGCGGGAGGCGACTCGGTCCCGCCGGGGCCCGGCCGCCGGTCGCCCGGGTCGTCGTCCCGCTCGGAGTCCTGCGACGGGGCCGGGTCGGTGTGACCGGGGTCGCGGTCTCCGCCGCGTACGACGGAGCTGAGGGTCGTGCCCGTGCCGCCGCCGAGCTCGTTGCCCGAGACCATCTCGAACACGGTGATCCCGGCCATGGACACGCCGAAGACGGTGGCCGCCGCGAGGGCGGGCCGCTTCCAGCCGCGCAGCCGGGTGCCGTGCGTGACGCCCTCGGTGAACGCGTCGTCGCGGGAGCCGGAGCGGGGGCCCGGTCCCGCTCCGGGACCGGCGCCGCGGCCGGCCTGCGGAAGCAGCTGCGTGCGATCGGCCCCGGCGGTCGGGCCGCCCGGCGGCACGCGCAGCATCCGGGTGCGCGCGTCGTTCAGATCCAGCGACTGCGTCCGGTCGGCGTCCGGCCCCGGGGCGATCGGCCGCGTGCGGTCCGGATCGGCGCCGGGACCCACCGTGCGCAGCACCGTGGTGGCGTCGTCGGCCGGGGGCCGCGGCTCCTCCGGGTCCCGGGCGGGCCGCGTCTCCCTTGTGCGGACGGTCACCTGACGGCCCTCCGGGTGGGTCACCTGGACGGTGACCTCGCGGATCTGCTCTCCGGTGCGGCGGAAGAAGTGCTGGAAGACCGAGCCCCCGCACGTGGCGACGACGCTCATCACTCCGGCCCCGGCGATGGTGCCGTACACGCCCAGTTGCGAGGCGAGCACGGCTGCCGCGACGGCCGCGACGGCACTCCCGGCGACCTGCGGCAGACTCAGATCGAGGCGCCCTTCCTTGGGTTCCGTGTCACTTTCCGGCTTCTTGACCATTACCAGCCCCTGCTTGACATCTCCCCCACCCTGCACCAGGAAGGGACAAATGAGCGAAGTGGATAGTTCCGATTCTGGTGATTGTGTGAAGCACAACACCCATCAGGGGCATTTCGCAGCGAGGCGGGTAACTCAACTCCCGCGGCGCGCGAGAAGTTCGGCGGCGCGCCGGTCCACCCCGGTGGCCCGAATGGAGTACTGTGACGAGCCCTGGGGCGGACTCCCACACGGGAATCCGCAGCTGAGGGAGGGGGCCCACATCGGCACTCGAACCGGCGGCGTCGAAGCATCGCACGGATGCCTGCTGCACAGAGCGGCCATTTCGGTCACTTTGGGTCGCGAGGGGCAACCGTGTCATTGTGGCGTCCCAGAGCGAGCGCCCGACACGCCGGGCAACTTGGCAAGGTTGTGACAGGCTGCACCCGGGCAGGTCACACTCGACTAGCGGAAGCAGCGACGCACGTGACGTCGGCAGGCACCACCCGGGAGGTCCCCATGCCCGAACTGCGTGTCGTGGCCGTCTCCAACGACGGCACACGACTGGTGCTCAAGGCTGCCGACAGCACGGAGTACACGCTCCCGATCGACGAGCGGCTGCGTGCCGCCGTGCGCAACGACCGCGCGCGGCTCGGCCAGATCGAGATCGAGGTGGAGAGCCACCTCCGCCCCCGTGACATCCAGGCGCGTATACGAGCCGGGGCCTCCGCGGAGGAGGTGGCCCAGTTCGCCGGTATTCCGGTCGACCGCGTGCGCCGTTTCGAGGGCCCCGTGCTCGCGGAGCGCGCCTTCATGGCCGAGCGGGCCCGGAAGACCCCGGTGCGCCGCCCCGGTGAGAACACCGGTCCCCAGCTCGGCGAGGCCGTGCAGGAGCGGCTTCCGCTGCGCGGCGCCGACAAGGAGACCGTCCAGTGGGACTCCTGGCGCCGCGACGACGGCACCTGGGAAGTCCTGCTCGTCTACCGGGTCGCCGGCGAACCGCACTCGGCGAGCTGGACCTACGACCCGCCCCGCCGGCTGGTCCAGGCGGTCGACGACGAGGCGCGCGCGCTGATCGGCGAGGCGGACGACGCCGCGCCCGAGCCCAGCTTCCCGTTCGTGCCGCGGATCGCCCGGTTGCCGCGCGACCGGCCGCTGGACCGCGCGCTCGACCGGCAGATCGAGCGGCCCGCCCCGGCCGAGCCCGACGAGTACGTGGGCAGCGCCTCGGCCGGTGAGCGGGACTCGCTGACCAGCCTGCTGGAGGCGGTGCCGAGTTTCCGGGGCGACATGGTCGTCCCCGAGCGCCCGGCTCAGCCCGAGCCGCCCGCGCTCGAACCCGCCGAGGAGGCCGAGGCGGACGAGCCGCCCGCCGCAGCCGCTTCCGCGGGGGCCGGTTCGGCGTACGCGGACGTGCTGATGCCGCGGGCGGTGGCCGGTCACCGGGACCGGCTGACCGGGACGACGGACCGCCAGGCCGAGGCGGACGGGGTCCGTCCGGGCCGCCGGGCGGCCGTGCCGAGCTGGGACGAGATCGTCTTCGGCACCCGGCGCAAGAAGCAGGACTGACCGGACATGAGGTTCGGCGGGAGAAGGGCCCGTACGCAGGCGCGTACGGGCCCTTCTCCGTCGGGGGCCTCCGGATTACCCGGGCTCGGAGCCGGTGGCGACCGGGCGGGACTCGTCCGAGGACCACTCCGACCAGGAGCCCGGGTACAGGACGCCCCGGAGCCCGGCGATCTCCAGGGCGAGCACCTGGTGGGCGCCGGAGACGCCCGATCCGCAGTAGACGCCGACGCCTTCGGGGCTCCGCTCCGCGCCCAGTGCCGCGAAGCGGGCGGCCAGCAGGTCGGCGGGGAGGTAGCGGCCGTCCTCGCCGGTGTTCTGCGTGGTCGGCGCGGACACGGCTCCGGGGATGTGGCCGCCGACGCGGTCGATGGGCTCGACGTCGCCCCGGTAGCGCTCCGCCGCCCGCGCGTCCAGCAGCAGACCCGAACGGGCGAACGCGGCTGCGCCGTCCGCGTCGAGCGTGGGCAGGGCGCCGGGTTTCGGCCGGAAATCGCCCTCGGCGGGGTGCGGGATCTCGGTGGAGAGTTCGCCGGTCCAGGCCGCCAGCCCGCCGTCCAGGACCCGTACGTCGGGGTGGCCCGCCCAGCGCAGCAGCCACCAGGCGCGGGCGGCGGCCCAGCCCAGCCCGGCGTCGTACACCACGACCGGGGTGTCCTGGCCGACCCCGGCGCGGCGCATCGCCGCGCCGAACTCCTCCGGGTCCGGCAGCGGGTGGCGGCCTCCGGAGCCGGCCGGGCCCGCCAGCTCCGCGTCGAGGTCGACGAAGACCGCGCCGGGCAGGTGTCCGGCCTCGTAGTCGGGCCGGCCGTGCGGGCCGCCGAGCTGCCAGCGCACGTCCAGGAGCACGGGCCTGCGCGGTCCGGCCGACTCGCTCGCGTATGCGGATGCGGTGATGATGGGCTTCATGGGCGCCATCCTCGCGCAGAGACCGTGGCGCCCGTAACGGCGTCCGCGAGGACGCGCCACGGCGATGCCGCCTCTCTCCGTCGAGAACACGGAAAACCCGGCGCGGCCGGAGCGACACCCGCGCCCGGTGGTGCGAGCATCTGGACGGGGTCCGCGGACCGCGTCCCGACCCGGGACGGCGTACCCGCCCCGTTCCCCTGTACGGCCACCACAACGGTCCGAGGAGAGAGACGACGATGACCGAGGCTGCCGCCCGGCGCACGCCCGGAACACCTTGCTGGGTGAGTCTGATGGTGCACGGCCTGACCGCGACCCAGGAGTTCTACGGAGCCCTGTTCGGCTGGGAGTTCCGTCCGGGCCCCGACCAACTGGGCCCCTACGTGCGCGGCCTGCTGCACGGCAAGGAGGTCGCGGGCATCGGTCAGCTGCCGCCCGACCGGCACCTGCCCATCGCCTGGACGACCTATATCGCCACGGACGACGCCGACCTCACCGCGGAGGCGATCCGCGCCTGCGGCGGCACGGTCGGGGTCGGACCGCTGGACGCGGACGTCGCGGGCCGGCTCGCCATCGCCTCCGATCCGGGCGGAGCCGTCTTCGGCGTCTGGCAGGGCGCGGAGCACGTCGGCACCAAGGCGACCGGCATTCCCGGCACGCCCGTCTGGAACGAGCTGGTGACCCGTGAGACCTCGATGGTCGCGAAGTTCTACCAGATGGTCTTCGGTTACGAGACGGAAGCCGTGGTCTCGGCCGACTTCGACTACCAGACCCTGCACCTGAAGGGCCGTCCGGTGGCCTCCCTGCACGGCGTCGGGCACGCGCTTCCGCGCGACCGGGGCCCGCACTGGATGACGTACTTCGAGGTCGCGGACACGGATGAGGCGGCGGCCCGGGTGGTGGAGTTGGGCGGGCACGTCCTCCAGCCGCCGCGTGAGAGCTCCGGCGGCCGGATCGCGACGGTCGCGGACCCGGAGGGCGCCGCGTTCACCCTCATCCGGTCCTCGGGGTCCTCGGCGAAGTGACCGGTCCGGGCGCCGGCCACCGGGCCGGCGCCACGGGCTCAGCCCTCGGCGGCGACCGGCAGCACGTCCGGGGACAGCGTGCCCGCGCGGGCCGTGCCGGCGGTCATCCGGCGGCGGTGGTGACGTCGGCACAGCACCTCGTAACCGACCTCGCCCGCCTGCCGGTTGACGTCGCCGACGACGACCTGGGCTCCCTCGACGACCATCTCGCCGTCCACCGTGCGGGCGTTGTGCGTGGCGCGCGCGCCGCACCAGCAGAGCGCCTCGACCTGAAGGGCCTCTATCCGGTCGGCCAGCTCGATCAGCCGCTGCGAGCCCGGGAAGAGCTTCGTGCGGAAGTCCGTGGTGATGCCGAACGCGAAGACGTCCAGGCCCAGGTCGTCGACGACCCTGGCGAGCTGGTCGATCTGGACCGGGGCGAGGAACTGGGCCTCGTCCACGATCACGTAGTCGACCCGGCCGCCGCGGCTGATCTGGTCCACGAGGTGCGCGTACACGTCCATGCCCTCGTCGGCCTCCACCGCGTCCGTGACCAGGCCGAGGCGGGAGGAGAGCTTGCCCTCTCCCGCACGGTCGTCCCGGGTGAAGATCACGCCCTGGAGTCCGCGCGCCGAGCGGTTGTGACCGATCTGCAGGGCCAGCGTGCTCTTTCCGCAGTCCATGGTTCCGGAGAAGAACACCAGCTCGGGCATGAGGGGTCGAGCACCTTTCACAGCGGCGGGGCGAGGGAGTGGGAGAGATCGGTTACGAGCGTACTTCGAGGAGCGGAACGAGCTGTTCCACGGGGGTCAGTGAGCCGTGCATGCCGACCATCGCCGATTCGTGCGGCTCGTTGACCGACGCGGTGATGACCACGTCGTCGTGGGCGGCGGCCACCACGTCGCCGATGCGGCCGTACACCCGCTCGTCGACCCGGGGCCCGAACCAGCCCGCCGCGATCGCCTCGTCCCGGCTCGCCACCCAGAACTGCTCGCCGAGCACCTCGCGCCACACGGCCAGCACGTCCGACTGTGCGCCGGGCACCGCGTAGACGTGCCGGGCGCGGCCCTCACCGCCGAGCAGGGCGACCCCCGCGCGCAGCTCCCAGTCCTCGTCGAAGTCGATCCGGGACCGCTCGTCGAACGGGATGTCGATCATGCCGTGGTCGGCGGTGACGTACAGCGCGGAGCGCGGCGGAAGCTGCTCGGCGAGCCGGCGGGCGAGCCCGTCGACGTACATCAACTGGCCGCGCCAGGCGTCGGAGTCGACGCCGAAGCGGTGGCCCTTGCCGTCGACCTCGCTGTAGTACGTGTAGACGAGCGAGCGGTCGCCGGCGGCGAGCCGTTCGGCCGCGACGTCCATCCGCTCCTCGCCGGAGAGCCGGCCGAGGAACGAACCGCCGCTGAGCGCCACCTTGGTGAGCGGGGTCTGCTCGAAGGCGGGCGCGGAGACCTGCGCGGTGCGCACCCCGGCGGCGTCCGCGAGCCGGAAGACGGTGGGGTGGGGCTGCCACGCCTTCGGCTCGGTCCACGGCTTCCAGCGGAGCTGGTTCATCAGCTCGCCGGTCTCCGGGTTGCGCGCGGTGTAGCCGGGCAGTCCGTGCTCGCCCGGCGGCAGCCCCGTGCCGACGGAGGCGAGCGAGGTCGCGGTGGTGGACGGGAAGCCCGCGGTGATGGGGCGGCCGGTGCCGCCGCGCGAGGTGGGGAGCAGCGAGTAGAGGAAGGGCGCTTCGTCCGGGTGTGCGGTGATCTGCTCCCAGCCGAGGCCGTCGATCAGGAAGACGCAGTTGCGGTCGGCGGGGGTCAGCTCCTCGATGGCGGCCGAGAAGCCCGGCACCTCCTGGCCCGCGACGAGCGTCGGCAGCAGGTCGGCCAGGGAGCCGCCGCCGTACGCGGGGACGGGCGCGGTGTCGAGAGCGAGCGGGACGGGATCCGGCCAGGCGGGCTGGACCATCAGCGGCCGGTCGCCGCGGTGGCGGCCGTGGCCTCGGAGAGCGACTGGGCGAAGGCGAGGGTCTGGCGGACGGTGTCCGGCCCGTCGCCCGCCTCGCTGACCCGCAGGCTCAGGTCGTCCGCCGTGGAGCTGCCCGTATAGCCGTGGTCCGCCTCGCAGTTGGTGTCGCCGCAGGCGGCGGGCTCCAGGTCGATCCGGGAGACCGCGCCCCAGCCGATGGTGAGGACGACCTCGCGGGGCAGGGTGCCCGCCACGTACTTCTCCGGGTTGGCGACCACCCGGCTGACCACCACGGACGAGATCCGGTCGAGCTTGACCGATTCGGTGGAGGTGGTGGCGTACGGCGTCGGGGAGCTGGTGTCGGCGGCCTGCTCGTCGGTGTGGCTGACGATGAACCGGTGCTCGGTCAGCACCAGGACCGTGACGTGGCGACGGACCTCGTTGGAGTCGAAGGTGGTCTCCTGGTGCACCAGGTACGAAGCGACCGGCTCCCCGCCGACGGCGGCCTCCACCGCCTCGGCCACGAGGGCCGGGTAGTAGCCGCTGCGCTCGATCGCCGCGCGCAGCCCCTGGGTCGTGGTACCGGTCTTTGCCATACGCACCATCCTACGGGGGGCCGGTGACTGCCGGGAACGCCGTGCGGCGGCCCGCGCGGTCGCGGATCAGTAGTTCGGGAGGCGGCGGGGGCCGAGGTCGTCGCGGGCCGGCGGCGGGGCGAGCCGGACGCTCGCGCCGAGCACGCTCAGCCCGTGCGGGGCGACGACGACCGGTTCGAGGGCGACCGAGACCACTTCGGGGCGGTCGTCGACCAGCCGGGAGAGCCGGAGCAGGAGTTCTTCGAGGGCCGCCGTGTCGACGGGCGTCGCGCCGCGCCAGCCGAACAGCACGGGGGCCGCCCTGATGGAGCGGATCAGTTCGGCGGCGTCGCGGTCGGTGGCCGGAACGAGCCGGTGCGCCGTGTCGCCGAGGAGTTCGGAGGGCGTGCCCGCCAGACCGAAGGAGAGGACGGCTCCGGCCGCCGCGTCGATGGACGCCCGCACCACGGTGTCGACGCCTCGCGGGGCCATCGACTGGACGACCGGCAGCAGTTCGGCGGGCGAGCCGAGCAGGTCGGTCAGGTCGCCGTAGGCGCGGCGCAGCGCGTCCTCGTCCGCGAGGTCGAGCCGGACGCCGCCGAGGTCGGCGCGGTGGCGCAGGTGGGGCGCGGTGGTCTTCAACGCCACCGGGTAGCCGAGGTGCGCGGCGGCGGTGAGGGCGGCCTCCGCGTCCGAGGCGGGCAGCGTGGGGCGCACGGCGATGCCGTAGCGGCCGAGGAGGGCGCGGGCCTCGTCGTGGCCGAGGGACCGGCCGCGCGGGTCGGGCGCGGTGCCGAGCAGTTCCTCGATCAGCGCGGCGGCGCCCTGCTCGTCGATGGTGTCGTCGAGGAATTCGGGCACCTTGCCGGGCACGGCCGCCTGGCGTCGCCACTGGGCGTACTTGACGGCCTCGGCCAAGGCGCGCACGGCGCGTTCCGCGGCCGGGTAGGCGGGGATCCGGCCGGGGCGGACGGTCTGCTCGTCGGGGGTTTCGGCGTCGGCGGGCGGTGTCGCGGCGGCCCGGGGCGTGGGCGGAACGGTGTCCGGGGCCGCGGACCGGGAGGCCGGGCCGGCGGGCGCGGGCGGTCCGGCGGGCCGTGCGGGGGCGGTCCGCCGCTCGGCGGCCGGCGTGCGGGGGCGCGGTGCGGCGGTGCCGCTGGCCGCTGCCAGCGCCTCGGCGAGCCCGCCGATCTCCACGTGGACGACGGCCACCGGCTTCGCCGGGCCGCCGGCCGCCGCGCCGCGCAGGGCGGCGGCCAGCACCTCGCCGTCGCCGGTCTCGGCCTCGCCGTTCTCGCCGACCCACGGGATGGCGGTGACGATCACGGCGTCGCAGGTCCCGTCGGCCAGCGCCGCGGCCAGCGCGTCGCGGAAGTCCTGCGGGGAGGCCGCCGTGGTGAGGTCGATCGGCGGGCGCGGGCGCAGCCCCTCGGCCAGGCAGGCGTCGTACGTGAGGAGGCCGAGCGACTCGGAGTTGCCGAGGATCGCGACCCGGGGGCCGGCCGGAAGCGGCTGGCCGGCCAGCAGCAGCCCGGCGTCGACCATCTCGGTCACCGTGTCGACCCGGATGACGCCCGCCTGGCGCATCAGCGCGGAGACGGTGGCGTCGGGGATGCGGCTGACGGGGACGGCGTGGCCGGGCGGGGTGGAGCCGCTGTGGCGGGCGCCCTTCACCACGACGACGGGCTTGAGCGCGGCGGTGCGGCGGGCGAGGCGGGTGAACTTGCGCGGGTTGCCGAGGGATTCGAGGTAGAGCAGGGCGACGTCGGTGTCCTGGTCCTCGTAGGAGTACTGGAGGAAGTCGTTGCCGGAGACGTCGGCCCGGTTGCCCGCCGAGATGAACGAGGACAGACCCGCGCCGCGCCGGTGCAGACCGGAGAGCAGGGCGATGCCGATGGCGCCGGACTGGGTGAACAGGCCGATCCGGCCGCGGGCCGGCGACTCGGGGGCGAGGGAGGCGTTGAGCCGGACGGTCTCGGCGGTGTTGATGATGCCGAACGCGTTCGGGCCGATGATGCGCATCCCGTACGAACGGGCCTGGCGGACCAGTTCCCGCTGGAGCTCGCGGCCCTCGGAGCCCCGCTCGGCGTATCCGGCGGAGAGCACGACCAGGCCGCGCACGCCGTGTTCGCCGCAGTCGGCGACCGCTTCGGGCACCCGGTGGGCGGGGACGGCGATGACGGCCAGGTCGACCCGCTCGTCGATCTCGCCGAGGGAGCGGTGGGCGGGGACGCCGTCGAGGGTGGGCAGGCCCGCGTCGAAGGCGCGGTTCACGGCGTACGTCCGGCCGGTGTACCCGGAGGCGAGGAGGTTGCGCAGGACGGTACGGCCGACTCCGCCGGGGGTGCGGCCGGTGCCGATGACGGCGACGGAGCCCGGTGCGAGCAGCCGCTGCACCGAGTGGGCCTCGGCTCGTTGCTCCCGGCCGCGCTGGACGGCCAGGGACTTCTCGGTGGGTTCGAGGTCGAGGGTGAGGTGGACCGTGCCGTCCTCGAAGGTGCGCTGCTGGGTGTAGCCGGCGTCCCGGAACACCTTGATCATCTTGTTGTTGGCGGGCAGCACGTCGGCGGCGAAGCGCCGGATGCCGCGCTCGCGGGCGACCGCGGCGATGTGTTCGAGCAGGGCCGAGGCGACTCCGCGGCCCTGGTGGGCGTCCTGGACGAGGAAGGCGACCTCGGCCTCCTCGGCGGGTGCGGAGGCGGGCCGGCCGGCCGCGTCGATGCGGTCGTAGCGGACGGTCGCGATGAACTCGCCGCCGACCGTGACGGCCAGCCCCACCCGGTCGACGTAGTCGTGATGGGTGAAGCGGTGCACGTCGCGGTCGGACAGCCGGGGATACGGGGCGAAGAACCGGTAGTACTTCGACTCGTCGGACACCTGCTCGTAGAAGCTGACCAGCCGCTCGGCGTCGTCGGTGGTGATCGGCCTGATCCGCGCGGTTCCGCCGTCGCGGAGCACCACGTCCGCTTCCCAGTGGTCGGGGTACGCGTGATGCGGACTCTGCTCCGGCGTGGGCTCCATGGAAGCAGCCTACGGCTGCGACCCCGGTGGCGGAGGGTCCGGTGCCGGGGCAGTCTGAGGACGTCCGGGCGGTGGGCGACGCGCGGACGGGTGCGGGTGGGAGGCCGGGCGGAGCACCGCGTACCGCATGAGAGACTGGTCTAGACAACCATTGATATGTGAAGGGCAGAACCATGGCTGAGCGCCGCGTCAACGTCGGTTGGGCCGAGGGCCTGCACGCCCGCCCCGCTTCCATCTTCGTCCGTGCCGCCACGGCCTCCGGCGTCCCCGTGACGATCGCCAGGGCCGACGGCAACCCGGTGAACGCCGCGTCCATGCTGGCCGTCCTCGGCCTGGGCGCGCAGGGCGGCGAGGAGATCGTGCTCGCATCCGCCGCGGACGACGCCGAGGCCGAGGCCGCTCTGGACCGTCTGGCGAAGCTGGTCGCCGAGGGCCTGGAAGAGCTCCCCGAGACCGTCTGAACCGCCCGGCCCGCGCGGGCCGGACTTCCGGTCGCCGACCGGGAACCTTCTTCGAAAGAGCCGTGGAGCCTCCGGGCGCCGCGGCTCTTTCTTCGCCCGTGCCGCCAGGAATTCGACATTCCAGAAATTCGGTGCGCCGGGAATCCGGTGCGTCAGGAATCCCGGTGCGCCAGGAATCCCGGTGCGCCGGAAATCCGGGCAGCGCGCATTCGTTGAGCATGACGGCGGGAAGTACGGCGACGAACCGTGAATTCCTCCTCCTTGTATACGGCGCTCGCGTTAATGGCGGGCGCCCGCGGTGTTGACGCCGTGTTGCGACGTCCTCACCGCGCTCGCCCGGGGCGGAGGCGGGGTACGCCGGGCCGAGCGGCGCGGCCGATGCGCGGCGGCGGCCCGTTCCGCGTGCTGGGCCGCCAGCGCCCTGGCCCGTTGAGCGTCGCCGCGCGTCACGGCGTCCACGATCGCCCCGTGCTCGGCCCACGAGTCGACGGGCCGGGCAGGCTGCTCGACGGTGTACATCCAGGCGGTCTTGTGCCTCAGCTGCGTGAGCAGCGCGATGAGTCCGGGGCTGCCGGACGCCTGGGCCAGGGTCTCGTGGAACCAGCCGCCCAGGGACCGCAGATCCTCGCCCTCGCCCCGGCGCGCCCGCTCCTGCCCCAGTCTGACCAGGCCGCGGAGCACCTTGAGGTGGGCCTCCGTACGGCGCTGCGCCGCCCGCGCCGCACCCAGCGGCTCCAGCAGCATGCGGGCCTCCAGGAGATCGGCGGCGTCCCGCTCGGTGGGCTCGGCGACACAGGCCCCGGCGTGTCTGCGGGTGACGACGAACCCTTCGGCCTCCAGCGTGCGCAGCGCTTCGCGCACCGGCACGCGGGAGACCCCGTACCGTCGGGCCAGCGGCTCCTCGGTGAGGCGGCTGCCTCGCTCGTGGACACCCGAGACGATGTCGTCACGGATCGCCGCGCATACCGACTGCGCGGGAATGCGCATATCCGAACCTCCGCCTTGATCCCCGCGAAACGCGGCCGACCGACGCCTGTTCTGCGACTCTAGGGCAATCGGCCGCGATTTCCGATGGCAGGTCGAAATCCAACGCGCTTTTCGGCCGGGAAGACGGTCCGAGAAGGGAAACCGGTCGGGACGGAAACCGGTTCGGACGGAAACCGGTTCGGACGGAAACCGGTTCGGACGGAAACCGGTTCGGACGGGAAAAGCCGAAGGCCCCGGCAGGGGTGCCGGGGCCTTTCTCCGGTCAAGCGCCGCGCCGTCGCGCGGGGCGGACGCGGAGCGTGCGGGCGTCAGACGCTCAGACCGTGCGAACGGAGGTAGGCGACGGGGTCCAGGTCGGAGCCGTACTCCGAAGCGGTCCGGGCCTCGAAGTGCAGGTGCGGGCCGGTGGAGTTGCCCGTGGAGCCGGCGAGACCGATCTGCTGGCCGGAGGCCACGCTCTGGCCGACGGAGACACCGATCGAGGAGAGGTGGCCGTACTGGGTGTACGAGCCGTCCGCCATCCGCAGCACGATGTTGTTGCCGTACGAGCCGCCCCAGCCGGCCTCGACGACCGTACCGGCGCCGACCGCGACGACGGACGTGCCGGAGGCCGCGAGGAAGTCCACGCCGGAGTGGCTGCCGGAGGACCAGAGCGAACCGCCGGTCCGGTAGCCGGTGGTGACGTGGGATCCGGCGACCGGGAGGTGGAAGGCGTTCAGCCGGGCGCGCTCGGCGGCGCGGGCGGCACGGGCCTTCTCCTCGCGGATTTCCTCGGCGCGGGCCTCGGCCTTGCGCTCGGCCTCCGCCTTCGCCTCGACGCGCGCCGCCCTGGCCTCGGCCTCGGCCTTCGCCTTCGCCGCCGCTTCGGCCTGGAGCCGCTGGACCTCGGCCTGGGCCTCGATCTGCTCGGCGAGCGAGGTGTCGAGGGCGATGGCCTGGGTCAGGCCCGTGTCGACCACCTGGGAGGCCGTCTCGGAGTCCGCTGCGAGCGCCGGGGAGGCCAGCGAGCCGAGGACGCCGGTGGTGGCCAGGGCCGCGATGCCGGTGGCCTGGGCGCGCCTGCGGGTGGGGCGGCTCGGGGCACGGTGCTTCCCGGTGGCACGGGTGAACGCCATGGAGGAGCTGATCCTTTCCTTCCTTCTCGCCTACCGGGTTAGCTGACGGGTTCGGAGCAGGAAGGTCTCCTACGGATCCCCGGGCCGGGTCGCGGCACGGAGTTCCGATTCACCCCAGGGACTGTGTGGGTCCCCGGCTCCCCAGGCTCGCGCCTGACGGGGACTCGGCGATGACTGTCCGGCGCCGCGGATGCGGCTGACGGGTGGCGGACAGCCGGGCCGACGCTAAGCGGGGGGCCTTCCCATCACCAAACGGACAGCGGGGTTTGTCGCACATCCCACAGGACATACGCACCATCACTTCACCAAGGGCGACAGAAGCACTCAACGGTGCCAATCGGGCAAACGGCGGAACCCCGGTGGACCGTCGTCCGCCGGGGTTCCTCTGCCCCGCGCCCGGGAGCCCCGGGGTACGGGCGTACCCGTGCCGGGGAGTCCCGGTGCACGGGAGACGCGTCAGCCGCTGACGACGGACACCTCTCCGATGCCGAGCGCCTTCACGGGCTCCTCGATCTGCGCGGCGTCGCCCACCAGGACCGTGACGAGCCGGTCCACCGGGAAGGCGCTGACCACGGCCGCGGTCGCCTCCACCGTGCCCGTCTCGGCGAGCCGGGCGTAGAGGTGGGCCTGGTAGTCGTCGGGGAGGTGCTGCTCGACCTGGTCGGCGAGGGTGCTCGCGACGGAGGCGGCGGTCTCGAACTTGAGCGGGGCGACCCCCACCAGGTTCTGCACGGCCGTCTCGCGCTCGGCGTCGGTCAGCCCCTCGGCCGCCAGCGTCCGCAGGACCGTCCAGAGGTCCGCCAGCGCCGGACCGGTGGATTCCGTGTCCACCGAGCCGCTGATCGCGAGCATCGCCGCGCCGCCGGAGTCGGGGCCGGAGGAGCGCAGCACCTGGGCGAAGGCGCGTACGCCGTAGGTGTAGCCCTTCTCCTCGCGCAGCACGCGGTCCAGCCGGGAGGTGAGCGTGCCGCCCAGGCAGTACGTGCCGAGCACCTGGGCGGGCCACACGCGCTCGTGCCGGTCGGCGCCGATGCGGCCGATCAGCAGCTGGGTCTGGACCGCGCCGGGCCGGTCCACGATGATCACGCGGCCGGTGTCGTCGGCGGTGATCGGCGGCACCGGGCGGACCTGGCCCGCGTTGCCCGACCAGTCGCCGAGGGTGTCGGCCAGCAGCGCGTCCAGGTCGATGCCGGTCAGGTCGCCGACGACCACGGCCGTCGCGGTGGACGGGCGGACGTGGGCGTCGAAGAAGGCGCGCACCGCGGCGGCGTCGATCCGCCGTACCGTCTCCTCGGTGCCCAGGCGCGGGCGCGACATCCGGGCCGTGGCCGGGAAGAGCTCCTTGGAGAGCTGCTTCGCCGCCCGCCGGGCCGGGTTGGCCTGCTCGTGCGGGATCTCGTCCAGCCGGTTGCCGACGAGCCGCTCGATCTCGCTCTCGGCGAAGGCCGGGGCGCGCAGGGCCTCGGCGACCAGCCCGAGGGCCTTGGCCAGCCGGGAGGCCGGAACCTCCAGGGAGACCCGGACGCCGGGGTGGTCGGCGTGCGCGTCGAGGGTGGCGCCGCAGCGCTCCAGCTCGGCGGCGAACTCCTCGGCGCTGTGCTTGTCGGTGCCCTCGGAGAGCGCCCGGGACATGATCGTGGCCACGCCGTCCAGGCCCTCGGGCTCGGCGTCCAGCGGCGCGTCCAGGAAGATCTCCACGGCCACGACCTGCTGGCCGGGGCGGTGGCAGCGCAGCACCGTCAGCCCGTTGGGCAGGGTGCCGCGCTCGGGCGCGGGGAAGGCCCAGGGCCGGGCGGTGCCGGGGGTGGGCTGCGGGTGGTACTCCATGGCTGCTCCAGTCACGGCGGCGTCGCTCACTTGTCCGCTCCCTCGGGCGCGTCGGCGCCCTCGTCGTCCGCGTCGGACGGCTCGATCGGCTCGTACACCAGCACCGCCCGGTTGTCGGGTCGCAGCGCGGCCTCGGCCGCGGCGCGCACCTCCTCCGCGGTGACCTCCAGGACCCGCCCCACGGCGGTCAGCGCGAGCTGCGGGTCGCCGAACAGGACCGCGTAGCGGCACAGTTCGTCGGCGCGGCCGGCGACCGTGCCGAGCCGGTCCAGCCACTCGCGCTCCAACTGCGCCTGGGCCCGTTCCATCTCCTCCGGGGTGGGTCCCTCGGCCGCGAACCGGGCCAGCTCCTCGTCGACCGCGGCCTCGATGCGCTCCACCTCGACGCCGCCCGAGGTCTTGACGTCGAGCCAGCCCAGCGAGGGCGCACCGGCCAGCCTCAGCAGCCCGAATCCGGCCGCCACCGCCGTACGGTCGCGGCGGACCAGGCGGTTGTGCAGCCGGGAGGACTCGCCTCCGCCGAGCACGGTCAGGGCCAGGTCCGCGGCGTCGCAGGCGCGGGTGCCGTCGTGCGGGAGCCGATAGGCGGCCATCAGCGCGCGCGCCGGGACCTCCTCGTGGACCACTTCGCGCAGCTGCTCGCCGATGGTCTCGGGAAGGGTGCCGTCGCGGGGCGGCTGCTTGCCGTCGTGGGACGGGATGGAGCCGAAGTACTTCTCCACCCAGGCGAGGGTCTGCGCGGGGTCGATGTCGCCGACCACCGAGAGGACCGCGTTGTTGGGCGCGTAGTACGTGCGGAAGAACGCGCGGGCGTCCTCCAGCGTGGCCGCGTCCAGGTCGGCCATGGAGCCGATCGGGGTGTGGTGGTACGGGTGGCCCTCCGGGTAGGCGAGGGCGGTCAGCTTCTCGAACGCGGTGCCGTAGGGCACGTTGTCGTAGCGCTGGCGCCGCTCGTTCTTGACGACGTCGCGCTGGTTCTCCATGGACTCCTCGTCGAGCGCGGCGAGGAGCGAGCCCATCCGGTCGGCTTCCAGCCACAGGGCCAGCTCGACCTGATGGGTGGGCATGGTCTCGAAGTAGTTGGTCCGCTCGAAGCTGGTCGTCCCGTTGAGCGAGCCGCCGGCCCCCTGGACGAGCTCGAAGTGACCGTTCCCCTTGACCTGTCCCGAGCCCTGGAACATCAAGTGCTCGAAAAGGTGAGCCAGACCGGTGCGTCCCTTGACCTCGTGGCGCGAACCGACGTCGTACCAGAGGCAGACCGCGGCGACCGGGGTCAGATGGTCCTCGGAGAGCACCACACGCAGGCCGTTGGCCAGGCGGTACTCGGTCGCTGTCAAGCCGCCGGAGCCGGCCTGGGCGGTGGCCGTGTGACCCATGGGCATGTACGTCCCTTCGATCGCGATACTGGACTTCCTGCCAGACCTGCCACTCTAAGCAAGCGCACCGGCGCATGGCGAAGTTCCCGTTCCGCCGATCTCGTCGTGGTGACCGTGGACGGCGGTGCCGGCGATGGCGTCGGCGGTGGCGTCGGGACCGGTGCCGACGCCGTCGTGCCGGGGCCCGGGGCGGGTCCCCGGGGTCCGTTCGGACGGGTCGAGGTCGGCGTTGTCAGTGCGGCGGTCCACAATGGTCCGCGTCAGTACCTCAGGTTGTCCGAACAGAATCTGTGAAGGAGCCGCAGCCGCGATGGCCCGCCGTAGCACGAAGACCCCGCCGCCGGACGACTTCGAGGAGAAGATCCTCGACATCGACGTCGTCGACGAAATGCAGGGCTCCTTCCTCGAGTACGCGTACTCGGTGATCTACTCCAGGGCCCTGCCCGACGCCCGCGACGGCATGAAGCCGGTGCACCGCCGCATCGTGTCCCAGATGAACGAGATGGGCCTGCGCCCCGACCGGGGGTACGTGAAGTGCGCCCGTGTCGTCGGCGAGGTCATGGGCAAGCTGCACCCGCACGGGGACGCGTCGATCTACGACGCCCTCGTCCGGATGGCCCAGCCGTTCTCGATGCGGCTCCCCCTGGTGGACGGCCACGGAAACTTCGGTTCGCTCGGCAACGACGACCCGCCCGCCGCGATGCGGTACACCGAGTGCCGGATGGCCGACGCGACGTCGCTGATGACGGAGGCGATCGACGAGGACACCGTCGATTTCCAGTCGAACTACGACGGCCAGGAGCGCGAGCCGGTCGTCCTCCCCGCGGCCTACCCCAACCTCCTGGTCAACGGCGTGTCCGGGATCGCGGTCGGCATGGCGACCAACATGCCCCCGCACAACCTGGGCGAGGTCATCGCCGCCGCACGGCACCTGATCAAGCACCCGGGCGCCGACGTGGAGACTCTGATGCGTTTCGTGCCCGGCCCCGACCTGCCCACCGGGGGCCGCATCGTCGGCCTGAGCGGTATCAAGGACGCGTACACGGCGGGCCGCGGCTCCTTCAAGATCCGCGCCACCGTCGCCGTGGAGAACGTGACGGCCCGCCGCAAGGGCCTCGTCGTCACCGAACTGCCCTTCACCGTCGGCCCGGAGAAGGTGATCGCCAAGATCAAGGACCTGGTCTCGGCGAAGAAGCTCCAGGGCATCGCGGACGTCAAGGACCTCACCGACCGGGCCCACGGCCTGCGTCTGGTCATCGAGGTGAAGAACGGCTTCGTGCCGGAGGCGGTGCTGGAGCAGCTCTACAAGCTGACGCCGATGGAGGAGTCCTTCGGCATCAACAACGTGGCACTGGTCGACGGCCAGCCGCTCACCCTGGGCCTCAAGGAGCTGCTGGGGGTCTATCTCGACCACCGCTTCGAGGTCGTGCGACGGCGCAGCGAGTTCCGGCGGACCAAGCGCCGCGACCGGCTGCACCTGGTCGAGGGCCTGATCGTCGCGCTGCTCGACATCGACGAGGTCATCCGGATCATCCGGGACAGCGACAACTCGGCGCAGGCGAAGGAGCGTCTGATGGCGCACTTCTCGCTGAGCGAGATCCAG
Source organism: Streptomyces sp. ADI96-02 (assembly GCF_003846185.1). Classification (GTDB taxonomy): domain Bacteria; phylum Actinomycetota; class Actinomycetes; order Streptomycetales; family Streptomycetaceae; genus Streptomyces. The sequence goes on along the minus strand of NZ_ML123034.1, from coordinate 5,202,863 downwards.
ACCCAGTACATCCTGGACACTCCGCTGCGCCGCCTGACCCGGTTCGACCGGATCGAGCTGGAGAGCGAGCGGGACAGGCTCAACGGCGAGATCGACGCGCTCACGGCGATCCTGGAGTCCGACGCGGAGCTGCGCAAGCTGGTCTCCTCCGAGCTGGCCGCGGTGGCGAAGAAGTTCGGCACGGACCGGCGCACGGTGCTGCTGGAGTCGGCCGGTTCGCAGGTCGCCTCCGTGCCGCTGGAGGTCGCCGACGACCCGTGCCGGGTGCTGCTCTCCTCGACGGGCCTGCTGGCCCGTACGGCGAACGCGGACCCGGTCGAGATCTCCGAGGACGTCCGGCGGACGAAGCACGACGTGATCGTGTCGGCGGTCGCGGCGACGGCGCGCGGCGATGTCGGGGCGGTGACCTCCGCCGGCCGGCTGCTGCGCCTGTCGGTGATCGATCTGCCGCAGCTGCCGCACACCCACGCGGAGCCCAACCTCTCCGGCGGGGCGCAGGTCTCGGAGTTCCTGACCCTGGACGCGGGTGAGGAGCTGATCTGCCTCACGACGCTGGACGAGGCGTCGCCCGGTCTGGCGATCGGCACGCTGCACGGTGTGGTCAAACGGGTGGTGCCGGACTATCCGGCGAACAAGGACGAGTTGGAGGTCATCACCCTCAAGGACGGTGACCGCATCGTGGGCGCGAGCGAGCTGCGCACAGGGGAGGAGGACCTGGTCTTCATCACCACCGACGCCCAGCTGCTCCGCTATCCGGCGGCTCAGGTGCGCCCGCAGGGGCGGCCCGCCGGAGGCATGGCGGGCGTCAAGCTGACGGCGGGGGCCGAGGTGCTGTCGTTCACGGCGGTGGACCCGGCGGCGGACGCGATCGTGTTCACCGTGGCCGGGTCGCACGGCACGCTGGACGACTCGGTCCTGACGTCGAAGCTCACGCCGTTCGACCAGTATCCGCGCAAGGGCCGGGCGACCGGCGGGGTGCGCTGCCAGCGGTTCCTGAAGGGCGAGGACGTCCTGGTGTTCGCCTGGGCGGGCGCCACTCCGGCACGGGCGGCCCAGAAGAACGGCTCCCCGGCGCAGTTGCCCGAGCCGGACCCGCGGCGCGACGGTTCGGGTACGCCGCTGCTCCAGCCGGTGGCCGTGATCGCGGGGCCGGTGTGGGCGTAAGCCCGCGAGCGGCCGGGGAGACGGGAGACGCCGGAGACGGAGGAGGGCGCGGCGAGCACCGAGGTACACCCCCGGCGGCTGCGCCCCGCCCCCTGACCGGCGGCTACGCCTCAGCTGCCGCTTCTTCCGCCGCGGGGGTGTGCTCCTGTACGTACCGGAGCACACCCCACATGGCGCGTTCGGCATCGGCGGTGTCCGGCGTGCCGGCGGAGGACCGGTCGGCGGCCGGAGACCGCTCTGAGGCCAGGGGCGGGCAGGAGGCCGAGGGCGGGTCGGTGCGGCAGCCGAGGAGAGCGTCGCGGAGCCCTTCGGCGTCCAGGCCGGCCCCGATCATGACGAGCTGGGTGAGGCGCTGTCCCCCGCGCGCCCACGGCTGCGGGGCGAAGCGCAGGAACCGGCCGACGGCGTGCAGCGCGTACGCGTTGGACGGGTCGCCTGCGCCGAAGTCCACGAAGCCCTTGATCCGGTACAGGCCCTCGGGCCGCGAGTCGAGGAAGGCCATGAAGCGGCGCGGGTCCATCGGCGTGTCGGAGGTGAAGTCGACGCTGTCGTAGGCCGCGTGCAGATGCGCCGCACGGCCCGCTCCCCCGTGCCCGTGCTCGTGCCCGTCACCCTCCTCTCCGGCGCGCTGCTCATCGCCTGCGAGCTCCTCCTCCCGCAGGAGGTCCTCGAAGGTGAGCTGGCGGACCTTCTCGTCGGCGTCCGACCGCAGCGCGGGATCGAAGAGCAGCTCCGGATCGATCCGCCCGTGGGTGGCGGAGACGACGGCCGCGGGCCCGCTCAGGGCCGCGACGGTCTCCCGCAGCCGCTCCTGCTCCGCCGCGCCGACCCGGTCCGTCTTGTTCAGTACGACGAGGTCGGCGACGGCGAGATGGCGGTCGATCTCCGGATGGCGCTCCCGGGTCCGGTCGAACTCCGCCGCGTCGACGACTTCGACCAGCCCGCCGTACAGGATGTGCGGGTTGTCGCTGGCCAGCAGCATCCGTACGAGCTCCTGCGGTTCGGCGAGCCCGCTCGCCTCGATCACGATCACGTCCAGGCGGGCCGACGGCCGGGTCAAGGTCTCCAGGAACGTGTCGAGTTCGCTCGCGTCGACGGCGCAGCACAGGCAGCCGTTGCCCAGCGAGACCGTGGAGCCGACCTGGCCCGCCACGGTCATGGCGTCGATCTCGATGGCCCCGAAGTCGTTGACGATGACGCCGATCCGGTTTCCGGCACGGTTGCGGAGCAGGTGGTTGAGGAGGGTGGTCTTGCCCGATCCGAGGAAGCCCGCCAGGACGACGACCGGAATCTGCTGGGTGCGGGGCGGGGTCAACGGGGGCCTTCCTCATCGGGGTGTCAGGGCGCGGGGACCGGCTGCGGGGCGGGGATGCCGACGTAGCGGGCCGCAGGACGGATGATCTTCGAGTCCTCCGCCTGCTCCAGGATATTGGCGCTCCAGCCGATCACCCGCGCCGCGCAGAAAGTGGGGGTGAACATGGCGCGCGGCAGGCCGCAGAGCTCCATGACGACTCCGGCGTAGAACTCCACGTTGGTGTGCAGTTCCCGGCCGGGCTTGAGTTCGGCGAGGATGGCCTCGACCTGGCGCTCGACCTCGACGGCGAAGTCCACCAGCGGGCCGCCGAAGCCCTGGGCGATCGTCCGGAGCATCCGGGAGCGGGGGTCCTCGGTGCGGTAGACGGGGTGGCCGAAGCCCATGATGCGACGGCCCGAAAGTACTTGTTCGCGGATCCACCCGTCGATGCGGTCCGGGGTGCCGATGGCGTCCAGCGTGTCCAGGGCCCGGCTGGGGGCTCCGCCGTGCAGCGGGCCGGAGAGCGCGCCGACGGCGGCGACCAGGCAGGCGGCGACGTCGGCGCCGGTGGAGGCGACGACCCGGGCGGTGAACGTCGAGGCGTTGAAGCCGTGGTCGACGGTGGAGATCAGGTACTGCTCGACGGCCCGGACGTGCGCTGGCTCCGGTTCCGTTCCGGTGAGCATGTACAGGTAGTTGGCGGCGTAGGGCAGGTCCTCGCGGGGCTCGACCGGGGCGAGGCCCTGGCCCAGGCGCTGGAGCGCGGTGAGGACGGTGGGCACGGCGGCGCAGGCGGCGAGCGCGTCCTCGCGCCTCCGGCCGGCGTCGATGTCGTAGACGGGACGGAACCCGGCGGAGGCCCCGAGCAGCGACAGCGCCGTGCGCAGTCCGGCGAGCGGTCCCGAGGCGGCGCCCGCGCGGGCGATGGCCGGCAGGGCCTCGCGTACCTCGGCGGGCAGGGCGCGCAGGCTCGCCGTACGGGCGGCGAAGGCGGCTCGGGCCGCCCGGTCGGGCAGTTCACCGTGGAACATCAGGTACCAGACGTCCTCGAAGCTGCGGGTGCGCGCCAGCTCGATCGCCGAGTACTGGCGGTAGTGGTAGAAGCCTTCCCGGCCCCGGACGTCGCCGAGCGCGGTGTCCGTGACGACGACGCCGGCGAGGCCCCGAGGAGTGGCGAGCGGGGTGCGGGGATCGGCGGCTGCGGCAGGGGTGGTGGTCATGTCGGTTCTCTCCTCGCACATGGAACGTTGATTCGACTGTCCATGCTTGACGTGATTACTGTCAATATTGATTGAATCAATATGAAATGCCGAAACCCCTGCATCTAGCGATGGATCAAGGACGGGAGGGATGACGGGTATGGATACGGTGTCCGCCATGACGGATCGAGAACCGCCGGACCACTCCCCGGGCCCGCCCCGGCTGACCACCCGGGAGGCCGCGGAGCTGCTGGGCGTGAAGCCGGAGACGGTGTACGCCTACGTCAGCCGCGGGCAGTTGAGCAGCACGCGGGCCGCCGGCGGGCGGGGCAGCACGTTCGACGCGGACGAAGTGCGGGCCCTGGCCCGGCGTTCGGGTCGGCGCGAACCGTCCGCCGCCGGCGGGGACCTGGTCTTCCGGACGGGCATCACGCTCATCGAAGGGGACCGCTACTACTTCCGGGGCGTCGACGCGACCGAGCTGGCCCGTCACCACAGCTACGAGGAGGTCGCCGAGTGGCTGTGGACGGGTGACCTGAGGCCCGGCGTCCGCTTCACCGCGCCCGCCGGAACGCTGGCGGCGGCCCGCCGGACGGTCGACTCGTTGCCCGCCCACAGCGGCTCGACGGACCGGCTGCGGGCGGCGGTGACGGCGGCGGCGGCCGTCGACCCGATGCGATTCGACCTCTCGCCGGGCGCGGTGCTGAGCAGCGCGCGCAGCCTGATCCCGACGCTGGTGGGCGCGCTGCCCGTGCGGGGGGACGCTTCGGACACGGCGGACGGGGGAACACCGGAAGGGCCGGACGGCGGCCCGGTTCCGCTGGCGCGTGCGCTGTGGACGCGGCTCACCGCGCGTCCCGCCGACGCCGCGTCCCTCGCCGTCCTGGACGCCGCCCTGACTCTCCTGATCGACCACGACCTGGCGGCCTCCACCCTCGCCGCCCGGGTCGCGGCGTCGGCGCACGCGCATCCGTACGCCGTGGTCTCCGCGGGGCTCGGGGTGCTGGAGGGGCCGCTGCACGGGGCCGCGAGCGGTCTGGCGCACCGGATGCTCCAGGAGGCCGTGGACCGGGGCAGCGCGGTTCCGGTGGTGGCCGACCACCTGCGGACCGGACGCCGGGTCCCGGGGCTGGGGCACCGGCTGTACCGGGACGAGGACCCGCGCGCCCGGACGCTGTTCGCGCTGCTGGAGGACGTACCGCAGGCGGCCGAGGCGCTCGCGGCGGCTCGCGAAGTGGTCAGCACGACGGCCCGGCACGCTCCGCTGGCGGTTAATGTCGACCTGGCCCTGGCCGTGCTCTCCGTGGCCGGCGGTATGGAGGCCGAGGCAGGGGAAACGATCTTCGCGGTGTCGCGCACCGCGGGGTGGATCGCGCACGCCCTGGAGGAGTACGCGGAACGCCCGCTGCGGATCCGCCCCAGCGGGCTGTACACGGGACCCCGCCCACCACAGCCGCTGCCCGACCCGTTCCGGGAGCCGGGCAGCGCGGACTAGCACCGG
>NZ_ML123034.1:5104193-5197441 GCF_003846185.1 Streptomyces sp. ADI96-02 | reverse complement strand
TCACAACGGATCACAGGTGAATTCGCGCGCGGGCGCAGGCGGCGAGCTCGCGCTGCCGAGGCAGGAGGTGGTCGGCGGGCCCGAGGACGAGACCCATGGGCGCGGGCCCGAGCGAGACCGCGCGGCGGCGACGCCCGGCTTCCCGGCCGGGCCACCGGCGACCGCCGCCCTTGACGGGTGCACCGGCGGACGCACCGAAGAATCCGAATGCACCGGCGAATCCACCGGCGGATTTCCGCCGGGAGCCCGACGCATCTACCGTTCGTACGATGAGCGTCCCACCGACATCCGACCGGGGACCGCGCCGGTTCGGCTGGCCGCGGCGGGTCTTCTCCCAGGTGCTGCTGATGCAGCTGGCCATCATCACAGGCGTCACCGTGCTGGTCACCGGCCTGTTCCTGGCTCCCCTCAGCCACCAGCTGGACGACCAGGCCATGCGCCGGGCGCTGGCCATCGCCCAGAGCACCGCGGCCCAACCGCAGATCGCGACCGGCCTGCGCACCACCGATCCCTCGGCCCACGGCCCCGTACAGGTCGCGGCGGACCGGATCCGGCGGGCCACCGGTGCGGAGTACGTCGTGGTCATGGACCGCCGGGGCGTGCGCTGGTCGCACACCGAGACCCGCCGGATCGGCGCGGTCGTCTCCACCGACCCCGCGGACGCGCTCGGCGGCCGGGAGGTCATGGAGATCGACAGCGGCACCCTCGGCCGCTCGGCCCGGGGCAAGGTGCCGCTGCGCGACACCTCCGGCGAGGTGATCGGCGCGGTCTCGGTGGGCATCGCCTACGACAGCGTCCGCGCCCGGCTCCTCGCCGCGATCCCGGGGCTTCTCGCCTACGCGGGCGGAGCCCTGGCCGTCGGCGCGCTCGCCGCCTACCTGATCTCGCGGCGGCTCCAGCGGCAGACCCACGACCTGGCGTTCTCCGACATCTCGGCGCTGCTGTCCGAGCGCGAGGCCATGCTGCACGGCATCCGGGAGGGGGTCGTCGCACTGGACGGGACCGGCCGCATCCGGCTGCTGAACGACGAGGCGCAGCGGCTGCTGGGCCTCGGCCCGGACGCGGCGGGCCGGCCGCTGGAGGAGGTGCTGGACGGCGGCCGGACCGCGGACGTGCTGGCGGGCCGGGTGGTCGGCGACGACCTGCTGACGGTCCAGGGCGCGCGGGTGCTGCTCGCCAACCGGATGCCGACCGACGACGGGGGCGCCGTGGTCACCCTGCGCGACCGGACGGAGCTGGAACGCCTCGGCCGCGAACTCGACTCGACGACGGGCCTGATCGACGCGCTGCGCGCCCAGGACCACGAGCACGCGAACCGGCTGCACACCCTGCTGGGGCTGCTGGAGCTGGAGATGCACGAGGACGCGATGGAGTTCGTGACCGAGGTGGTGGGCGTCCACCGGGCGACGGCGGAACAGGTCACCGAGAAGGTGCGGGACCCGCTGCTGGCCGCCCTGCTCGTCGGCAAGACGACGGTCGCGGCCGAGCGCGGCGTGTCGCTGCGTCTCGCTCCCGGCACACTGCTGCCCGACCGGGTGGTCGAGCCGCGCGGGCTGGTCACGGTGGTCGGCAACCTCGTCGACAACGCCTCCGACGCGGCGGCCGGTTCGCCGGACGCCCGGATCGAGGTCGGACTGCGGGCGGAGGGCCGCAGCGTGGTGCTGCGGGTGCACGACAGCGGACCGGGAGTTCCGCCGGAGCGGTACGAGACCATCTTCACCGAGGGCTGGTCGACCAAGGACCTCCCCGCGCACGGCAGACGCGGCCTGGGGCTCGCCCTGGTCCGGCGGCTGGCCGAGCGCCAGGGCGGCAGCGTGAGCGTCACCCGGGGGTCCGGGGGCGGTGCGGTGTTCACCGTCGTACTCCCCGAGGCGCTCGCCGGACCGCCACCGCGAGAGGCCGCGCCGCACGACGATCCGGATGCGCGGTGTACGGCCACGACGGGAGGGAACACGTGATCCAGGTCCTCATCGTGGACGACGACGTACGGGTGGCGCAGATCAACGCGGCGTACGTGGCCAAGGTCCCCGGCTTCCGGGTGGCCGCGCGGGCCCACTCGGCGGCCGAGGCCCTGGCCTCGGTCGAAGAGGTCCCGGTGGACCTGATCCTGCTCGACCACTACCTGCCGGACCGCAACGGTCTGGCCGTCGCCGGGGAGCTGCGCCGACTCGGCCGCCAGGTCGACGTGATCATGGTGACCGCCGCCCGCGACGTCGCCACGGTCCAGGCGGCCATGCGGCACGGCGCGCTCCAGTACCTGGTCAAGCCGTTCACCTACGCCGGCCTGCGGTCGAAGCTGGAGGCGTACGCCGCTCTGCGCCACACGCTCGACGGCGGCGGCGAGGCCGAGCAGGCGGAGGTGGACCGGCTCTTCGGCGCCCTGTGGGCGGCGGGCGAACCGGACCTCCCCAAGGGCCACTCCCCCACCACCGCCGAGCTGGTGCGACAGGCCCTGCGGAGCGCCGACGGGCCGCTCTCCGCCCAGGAGATCGCCGACTGCGCGGGAATGAGCCGGCAGACGGCGCAGCGCTACCTGAAGCTGCTGGAACGCACCGGCCGGGTCCGCCTGACCCTGCGGTACGGCGAGACGGGCCGCCCGGAACACCGCTACGCGTGGGCCACGGGCTGAGGGCGGGACAGCTCTCAGCGGCCGTGCCCCGAGCGCCGGGTGGCGCGGAGCCCCGCCCACGCGGGATCGCCGGACGACCTCCCTCGCCGCGCCCGCGCCGCGACGACGTCGGCGAGGGTGAACCGGCCGCAGCTGCGGACGAGTTCGGCGACGAACAGCAGCACGACCGCGGCGCTGCGGTGCGCCTCCGGGTAGACCTCGGCCGTGCCGGCGCGGGGTCGCGCCGCGTCCCTCCCGGCTACGTCCCGCCCGGGTACGTCCTGCACCGCGTCGTCCCCCGTTGCGGCCGGCTCGCCCGCGACGAACGGACCGGCCCGGCGGATCCCCGCGGGCGTTCTGCGCGTGGGACCGGCCGGGCCGGGAAAGGCGTGGTCGTCCGGGGAAGAAGGGCGGGGGCGGTTCTCAGGCGTCGATGCGGGAGCGGTCCAGGGTGGCCGCCGAGCTGGTGATGAACTCCTTGCGGGGTGCCACCTCGTTGCCCATCAGCAGGTCGAAGACCTGCTCGGAGGATTCCAGGTCGCCGATGTTGATGCGGCGCAGGGTGCGGTGGCGGGGATCCATCGTCGTCTCGGCCAGCTGGTCGGCGTCCATCTCGCCCAGGCCCTTGTAGCGCTGGATGGAGTCCTTGATCCGGACGTTCTTGCGCTGGAGCTCCAGCAGGGTCTGGCGCAGCTCGTTGTCGGAGTACGTGTAGATGTACTTGTCCTGGCCCTTCTTGGGCTGGACCAGCTCGATGCGGTGCAGCGGGGGCACCGCGGCGAAGACCCGTCCGGCCTCGACCATCGGGCGCATGTAGCGCTGGAAGAGGGTCAGCAGCAGAGTGCGGATGTGGGAGCCGTCGACGTCGGCGTCGGTCATCATGATGACCTTGCCGTAGCGGGCCGCGTCGATGTCGAAGGTCCGCCCCGACCCCGCTCCTATGACCTGGATGATCGCACCGCACTCGACGTTCTTCAGCATGTCCGAGACGGACGACTTCTGTACGTTGAGGATCTTGCCGCGGATCGGCAGCAGCGCCTGGAACTCGCTGTTCCGGGCCAGCTTGGCGGTACCGAGCGCCGAGTCGCCCTCGACGATGAAGAGCTCGCTGCGCTCGACGTCGTCGCTGCGGCAGTCGGCGAGCTTGGCGGGCAGCGAGGAGGACTCCAGCGCGGTCTTGCGGCGCTGGGCGTCCTTGTGCTGGCGGGCCGCGATACGGGTGCGGGCGGCGGCGACGGCCTTGTCCAGCACCGCCCTGGCCTGGGCCTTCGCATCCCGCTTGGTCGAGGTCAGGAAGGCCTTCAGCTCCTTGGCGACCACGTTCGCGACGATCCGGTTGGCCGCCGAGGTGCCGAGCACCTCCTTGGTCTGGCCCTCGAACTGCGGCTCGGCGAGCCGTACGGTGACGACCGCGGTGAGCCCTTCGAGGGCGTCGTCCTTGACCACGTCGTCCTCGGCGACCCTGAGGATCTTGGCGGAGCGCAGGGCCTCGTTGACCGTGCGGGTCAGGGAGCGCTCGAAGCCGCTGACGTGGGTGCCGCCCTTGGGCGTGGCGATGATGTTGACGAACGACTTGACCGTGGTGTCGTATCCGGTGCCCCAGCGCAGCGCGATGTCGACGCCGAGCTCGCGGGTGACCTCGGTCGGCGTCATGTGGCCGCGGTCGTCGAGGACGGGAACGGTCTCCTTGAACGTACCCGTGCCGGTCAGCCGCTGGACGTCGCAGACGGCCTTGTCCTGGGCCAGGTACTCGCAGAACTCGCTGATGCCGCCGTCGAAGCGGAACGTCTCCTCCGACTTGCCCTCGCCGTCCAGTCCGCGCTCGTCGTGGACGACGATGGTGAGACCCGGCACCAGGAAGGCCGTCTGGCGGGCCCGCTGGTACAGCGTGTCCAGGTTGAGCTTGGCGTCCTTGAGGAAGATCTGCCGGTCGGCCCAGTACCGCACCCGGGTACCGGTACGCGTCTTCGGGACCCGCTTGCCCTTGCGCAGCCCGTTGGCGGGGTCGAACGGGCTGTCCGGCCCCTGCTCCGTGAACATGCCGGGAACCCCGCGCCGGAAGCTGATCGAGTGCGTCGCGCTGTTGCGGTCGACCTCGACGTCCAGGCGGGCGGAGAGGGCGTTGACCACGGAGGCGCCGACCCCGTGGAGGCCCCCGGAGGCCGCGTAGGAGCCGCCGCCGAACTTGCCTCCGGCGTGCAGCTTGGTCATGACGACCTCGATGCCGGAGAGGCCGGTCTTGGGCTCCACGTCGACCGGGATGCCGCGGCCGTTGTCCCGGACCTCGACGGAGGCGTCGTCGTGGAGGATGACCTCGATCCGGTCGCAGTAGCCGCCGAGGGCCTCGTCGACGGAGTTGTCGATGATCTCCCAGAGGCAGTGCATGAGACCGCGGCTGTCGGTGGACCCGATGTACATGCCGGGGCGCTTGCGGACGGCCTCAAGCCCTTCGAGTACGAGAAGGTGCCGCGCGGTGTAGTTGGAGCTGTCCCTGTCTACGACGCCGCCTGCTCCGGTCAGCAACGCAGTGGACGGCACGGTATCGGCGGTCACGCGGTTCGCTCCTCGCTGAATTTCATCTGGGGCCCCGGTGGGTATCGGGCTGGCCTTCGGTTGCCGCTGAGAGCCTACAGAGGCCTGGTAGAGCGGTTGTAACGCCACCCTCGGGGAATCATCATGCTAGTCGAGCCCCACGAAGGTTCGCATAGATGTTCGATCATTCGTTGGAGTGACGTGCACATCACGTTCCCTTCGAGGCATGAACCATTTAGGCTCCGGGCACGTCCTCATGAACAAACCGGCAAGCCGGCCGGCGGGACCGACCCCAAGACAAGCAATGCGAAACCGTAGCTCTGCGCATACGGCACATTCGCCGCCAACCGGCAACGGACAACCATCCCGAGAAGAAGTTTCGAAGAAAAGCCACGAGCGGGAACGTTTTCGGCCTGGTTGGATGTTGACCCTGGTACGACAGCTCGTCGAGCTAGAGAAGAGGCGACGTGACTACTGTTCTGACCCCCGCGAGCCCGCTGACCGCAGCAGACCGCTGTGACCGTTGCGGCGCCCAGGCATATCTGCGCGTCGTCCTGATCAGCGGCGGTGAACTGCTCTTCTGCGCCCACCACGGGCGCAAGTTCGAGCCGGAACTCAAGAAGATCGCCGCGGAAATACAGGATGAGACGGATCGGCTCACCGCCGTGCAGGCGACTGCTGCCGACGAGGAACAACACTGAGACCTCGCATCCACGACGAGCCAGGGGCCGGTCCAGGACCGGCCGACGGGCGGCTTCCCCTCGGGGAGCCGCCCGTTCTCATGACCGGCCCTCCGGGTCTCTGAGCCCTGCTCGGCAGCCCCAGGGGCCCTTTGCGTGCCTTGGCGCCTCCACGAGAGGGTCTCGGGACCTGGAGACGCCAGGGAGGCCGGGGATGCCGAGGGTGGCGCCCGAAGACACCGAAAGGCACTGAGGGGCCCTTGGAGACTCCTGGAGGCTCGGCAACGCTGAAGGCGTCTGTGGCCCTGAGCCCCCTGAGCCCCTGAGCCCCTGAGCCCCCTGGAGGCTCGGCCGACGGGAGGCGGTCCAGTCCCTGCCGGACACCGCCCTCAGGTCAGATCCGCCCCGCAGCCCATTCCACGGCGGCCGAGATACGGGTGTAGACCCCCGGGCTGCCCGCACGCCCGCAGCCACTGCCCCAGGACACCAGGCCGACGAGCCGTCCACGGGCCACCAGAGGCCCGCCGCTGTCTCCCTGGCACGCGTCCCTGCCGCCGGCCGGATCACCCGCGCAGAGCATCGCGGATGCCTCGTACGTGCCCTCCCGTCCGCCCGGGTAGGCGCGCGCGCACTCGCCGTCCGACATGATCTGGACGCGGGCGGAGCGCAGCGCGGAGGCGTACGTACCGCTGCCGGTCGTGTCACCCCACCCGTAGACGGCGGCGGCCGTCCCGGCGTCATAGGCCGGGTCGCCGCCGCGGGCCGGCGCGATGACGCTTTCGGCGGGCAGGGGCCGGGACAGGGTCAGCACCGCGAGGTCTCCGGCGTTGGTGGCGGGGTCGTATTCCGGATTGACCCAGACCTCGTGGACCGGGATCTCCTGACCGCCGGAGTCGTCGAGCCGGTCGCGGCCCGCGATGATCCGCAGGTCGCTCACCGCGTCGGCGGGGCCGCCCAGCGCCTCTTCGCTCAGGCAGTGGGCGGCCGTGAGGATTTTGGTGGGCGTCACGGCGACCCCGCCGCAGAACTGCCCCCCACGCGCTCCCCCGAACCGGTCACGGCTGGACAGGGCCACCGCCCAGGGGCTGTCCGCCACCGGGGCGGGCTGCCCGCCGACGACGATGCTGTCCGCAGCCACCGGGAGGGGGAAAACGAGCGGCGGCACGGCCGTCGCGGCGGCCAGGGCGAGCACCCCGGTCAGGGCACGAACCACGGAACGGGGCATGAAAGCTCCTGACGCTGAGGTGGCAACGATTCACCCAGCGTGGTCCAGCCGCCCGGCGTCCGCACCTGCGGACACGCCAAAGGGCCCGTTCCCCGCGGGGAGCCGGGCCCTTCGCCGATGCCTCCGGCGCGCCGGAGGCCGGGACTAGTCGAGGTAGTCGCGCAGCACCTGCGAACGCGACGGGTGGCGGAGCTTCGACATCGTCTTCGACTCGATCTGACGGATGCGCTCCCGCGTCACGCCGTAGACCTTGCCGATCTCGTCCAGCGTCTTCGGCTGGCCGTCGGTGAGGCCGAAGCGCATCGAGACCACGCCCGCCTCACGCTCGGAGAGCGTGTCGAGCACCGAGTGGAGCTGCTCCTGGAGGAGCGTGAAGCTGACCGCGTCCGCCGGGACGACGGCCTCGGAGTCCTCGATCAGGTCACCGAACTCGCTGTCGCCGTCCTCACCGAGCGGGGTGTGGAGGGAGATGGGTTCACGGCCGTACTTCTGGACCTCGATGACCTTTTCGGGGGTCATGTCGAGTTCCTTGGCCAGCTCCTCCGGGGTGGGCTCGCGGCCCAGGTCCTGGAGCATCTGGCGCTGCACGCGCGCGAGCTTGTTGATGACCTCGACCATGTGCACCGGGATACGGATGGTGCGGGCCTGGTCGGCCATGGCGCGGGTGATCGCCTGACGAATCCACCAGGTGGCGTACGTGGAGAACTTGTAGCCCTTGGTGTAGTCGAACTTCTCGACCGCTCGGATCAGACCGAGGTTGCCCTCCTGGATGAGGTCCAGGAAGAGCATGCCGCGGCCGGTGTAGCGCTTGGCCAGGGAGACCACCAGGCGGAGGTTGGCCTCCAGGAGGTGGTTCTTGGCCCGGCGGCCGTCCTCGGCGATGATCTCCAGCTCACGCTTGAGCTTCGGGGCGAGCTTGTCGGCGTTCGCGAGCTTGTCCTCGGCGAAGAGGCCGGCCTCGATGCGCTTCGCGAGCTCGACCTCCTGCTCGGCGTTGAGGAGGGGGACCTTGCCGATCTGCTTGAGGTAGTCCTTGACCGGGTCGGCGGTGGCGCCGGCGACGGCGACCTGCTGCGCGGGCGCGTCGTCCTCGTCGTCGTCGGAGAGGACGAAGCCCTTGTTCTCGCCCTCGCCCTCCTCTTCCTCGCCCTTGCCGGCCTTGATCTCCTCGGCCGCCTCGTCGCCGTCGAGGAGTTCGTCGTCCTGCTTGCCGGACTTCTTGGCCGCTGTCTTCTTGGCCGCCGTCTTCTTCGCGGCGGTCTTCTTGGCAACCGTCTTCTTGGCTGCCGCCTTCTTCGCGGGAGCTGCCGCGACGGCGTCGTCGGCCACCGCGTCCGCACTCCCGGCCGCCGGGGCGGCGGGGGCCGCGACGGTCCTCGTCACGGTGGTCTTCGCCGTGACGGTCTTGGTGGCGGTGCGCTTGACCGGGCTCTTCGCTGCGACGCTCTTGCGGGCGCGCTTCGGCGACTCCGCGGCACTGACCATCAGCGTCACACCCTCTTCCTCGAGGATCTGGTTGAGGCTGCGCAGAACGTTCTTCCACTGGGTTGGCGGAATCTGGTCAGCCTCGAAGGCCCGACGCACGTCATCGCCGGCGATCTGCCCATCAGCCTTTCCCCGCTCGATGAGCGCCATCACAGACTCGGACTCGGCGATCTCCGGCGGGAGCGTACGGGATGTGCTGGCCGACACGAACAACCTCTCGGAACGATGGAAACGGCTTCCGGCCCCGCCCTGGAGAGGGCTGGAACCGACGACCGTCGACTGGGGATGTCGCCGACGGCGCGGGTTTGGCCTCAGAAGTGCTCAGCACGCTGGGGGGCTGCTGTATTCCTTCCACGGCGGTTACCTATTAGGTCATCGCGCTGCTTCGAGGAGTGTTACGCCCAATCCGCGTGGCCCGAGTCACACCTCATTCGCGACGAACGACACCAGGGCCGACATCCCACCACAATTGTGCCGCCGGACCCCATCGGTCCGGCGGCACCGGGCCCGGCCGCCCCGACCTACGGCGGTCAGTGCTCGCGCGGTGCGGGAACCACACGTTCCACATCGGGGTGGACGACGAGCAGTTGGCGCATGGCCGCCTCGGCGCTCGCCGAGTCGCCGGAGGCCAGCGCGTCGAGGATGCGGGCATGGTGGGCCAGCGAGGACTCCCCCGGCCGGTCACAGCCGGTGACAGGGCCGCCGGAGACGTGCAGGGCTGCCGAGACGATGCCGGAGAGGTGTTCGAGCATGCGGTTGCCCGCTGCCTGGATGAGCAGCGCGTGGAACTCCGCATCGGCGCGGGAGAAGGTGATCGCGTCCCCCTGCCCCATCGCGTGGCCCATGATCTCGACCATGTCGCCCAGGCGCTGCTGAAGGTCCTCCCGGCCGTGACCGGCGGCGAGCCGGGCCGCGAGCGGCTCGATGGTCCAGCGCAGCTCGGCCAGCTCACGGCGCTGGTCGTCGCGCTGCGGGCCGAAGGCGCGCCATTCGATGATGTCGGGGTCGAGCAGATTCCAGTCGCTGACCGGGCGGACCCGGGTGCCCACGTTGGGGCGCGCACTGACCAGTCCCTTCGCTTCGAGAACGCGAAGGGACTCGCGTACGACGGTGCGGGAGACCTCGAATCGCTGACCGATCTCCTCCGGAACGAGGGGACGGTCCGCGCCGAGGTCACCGGAAACGATCATCTGGCCCAGCTGTTGGACGAGTTGGCCGTGGAGGCCGCGCCCGCGACTGGCCGCTCCCCGTCGGCTCGCGCGTCCCAACTCGGAATCGGAACCGCCCCAGGACCGGGCCGCGGCGCGCTCGTCGGCCGGCGCCTCCGTGTAGGGATAGCGATCGATTTCGCCCGAGCCGGCCAGGCCGGAGTCGGCGGAGCGGGCGGCGGTCATCATGGTGTGCGCAAGGGTACTCACGCATCATTTGTCGGCGTAGCTCACCCGCCCCTTGAGGTCTTTGGTGAAAAGCACACGAAAGGGTGATCGGCGTTCACTCCGCAATTGACGCCATATGCCCATAATCCAGGCATTCCTTAGGCAGTTGCCGACCTCCGTCCTCGACAGCGAGCGCGCACGGTCACCAACGCGCCTTTCCTCGAAGGCCGGTGAACAGATACGCGCACACCAGGGCGGACAACGAAAGGGCGAGAGCGGCCCCGACCGGCTGGGCCACCACCCGCGCCACGGCCAGGACCCACCGGTCGGCCTCCTGCGGAAGCTGCCACCAGGCCAGTTCGCGCAACCTGCCGGGCAGTCCCGCCGCCGAGCGCGCGGACGGCGCCGCGAACACCTTCTGAACCAGCGGAACGACGAGCACCGGAACCGCGAGCACAGCGGCGACGCCCGCCCCGGCCGCCCGGAAGACGCCCGCCGCCAGCAGGCCCGCCCAGGCGCAGCCGATCGTCAGGCCCGCCCAACTCGCTCCGAGCGCGATCGCATTGGCCGGCGCCTCGATCGCCCGGGGCCCGTACAGCAGACGCAGGCTCTGCGCGTCGCACACGACCGAGAGGAAGGCCAGAAGCACGGCGAAACCCGCGGTCACGGTCAGCTTGGCCAACAGCAGCCCCAGCCGCCGGGGCACGGTGCCCCGGCCGGCGGCGAGCGCCGGATAGCGGAACTCGTCGCCGAAGGACAGGGCCCCCAGGAGACCCGCGCCCAGCGCGGCGGGCGGCAGCGGGAGCAGTTCGGGCCAGGCGGCGAGGAGGCGGGGGATGGAGGTCCCGTCCGTCCGCGCCAGGAGGACGGAGAGCGCCGCGGACATCAGCAGCACGGTCGCCATGATCAGCGTCGTCGTCCTGACGCCGAGGGAGCGTCGCAGCTCGTAGCGGAGCGGTCGCAGCGGGCCGCCGCCGGGGCGCACGCGGATCGGAGGCGGCAGTTCGGACAACGCGACGGCCGACGCCTGTCCAGCCCCGACGGCCTTCGGTGGCACGGCCGGCCCGGCATCGCCGATCTCGTCGGCGAGTTGATGCACGGGGACGCCGTGCCGGAACGCGGTGTCCCCGATCTCCGCGCAGTTGCTGCCGTAGACCGTCAGGCGGCTGCCCGCCTCGGCGACCACCTCGACGGAGCGTCTGGCTGCCCGCGCCTCCCGGCTCACCACTGCGGCGAGGCGGGCGGCGTGCGGGGTGCGGACGGCGACGCGGGGCCGGAGCCGGGTGCGGGCGAAGTCAGCGACGCCCTGGTCGGCGACGAGCCGTCCGCCGTCGATGGTGACGACGCGGTCGGCCGTGCGGGCAGCCTCCTTGGGGTCTCCGGTGGCGTACAGGACGGTGCCGCCCTGGGCCGCGTGGGCGCGCAGCAGGCCGTACATCCAGGTGTTCTCGCGTGGCGAGAGCCCGTCGGCCGGTTCGTCCAGGACCAGCGTGTGCGGGTCTCCCAGCAGAGCGCAGGCGAGGCCGAGCCGGCGGTCCATGCCGACGGAGAGGGTGCCGAGCCGCCGGTCACCGAGTCCGGCGAGACCGACGACTTCGAGCGTCTCGTCGGCCCTTGTCGCCGGCACGCCCGCGGCGGCGCAGAGCATGCGGAGCTGCCCGCGGACGGTGCGGGCGGGGTGGCCGGGCACGTCACCGAGCAGAACTCCCACCTCGCGGGCCGGGTGAGGGATGCGGTGCAGCGGCCTCCCGCGGAAGTAGGCGACACCCCGGCCCGCGTCGAGTTCGAGCATCAGTCGCAGGGCCGCGGTCTTCCCGGAGCCGGAGGCGCCCAGCAGGGCGGTGACACGGCCGGGTGCGGCTTCGAAGGTCAGGTCGTTCACGGCGGGCGGTGCGTCGCGACGGGTGGTGCTGGTGAGTCCGATGGCCTGGAGCATCGCTGTTCTCGCGTCTCTCGCGGAAGGTGAGACCGCTCGGCGGCAGGTGATTACCGCAGCAACATAACGCGACATTTCCGACTTTCGGCGCAACGGTGCACCTGCGGGCGTTCCGCGAACCCGTCGCAGTGCGCACCGCGAGGCATTCCCTCCGGTACGACCGCCGCTCGCCCGTGGGGACTTCGGCCCGGACTTCCCTCCGGGACCGCCGACGGCATCCGGCCGTCGGGGCGTCGGCGCGTCAGACCTCGGGGCGCAGCATCGGCGGGTTGAGCACCGTGGCGGCACCGGCCCGGAACAACTGCGCGGGCCGGCCGCCCTGCCGAGTGGTCGTGCCGCCGGAGGGCACCAGGAAGCCTGGCGTGCCGGTGACCTTGCGATGGAAGTTGCGCGGATCCAGCACGACTCCCCACACCGCCTCGTACACCCGGCGGAGCTCGCCGACCGTGAACTCCGGCGGGCAGAACGCCGTGGCCAGCGAGGAGTATTCGATCTTGGAGCGGGCGCGTTCCACTCCGTCGGCGAGGATCCGGGCGTGGTCGAAGGCCAGCGGCGCAGCCTGGTCGCCCTCGCGCCCGGCGCCGGGGCCGAGCAGATCCTCGACAGGTGCCCAGCGCGCGCTGTTGGCGTCGCCGCCCGCACGGGGCGCGGGCAGATCGGGAGCGAGGGCGAGATGGGCGACGCTGACCACACGCATCCGGGGGTCCCGCGCCGGATCCCCGTAGGTGGCCAGTTGTTCGAGGTGAGCCCCGTTGCCGACGGCGGGTTTGGCCGGATCGTGTGCGCAGAGGCCGGTTTCCTCGACGAGTTCACGCGCGGCTGCCGCTCCGAGGTCCTCGTCCGTCCTGACGAAACCGCCGGGCAGCGCCCATCGGCCCTGGAACGGGGTCTCGCCTCGACGGACGACCAGTGCGCAGAGCGCGTGACGGCGCACGGTGAGCACGACCAGGTCGACGGTGACGGCGAAGGGCGGGAAGGTCGACGGGTCGTAGGGCGGCATGCCGCGATCATAGTCGTCTGCCTGACGATAAACACTCCTTTCGATGCCCTCGCGATCAGGGAAATGCCCGTCGTGCCAGGATCCGCCCGCGCCCGGGCGCGCCCTCTCCCGGTCCTGTCCCGGCAACCGCGGCCTCTCGCCGGCTGCGGCTCCGGCAGTGGGCTCCTCGGCCGTTCGGGGTCCGGACCGGCCGGTCGCGCCGGGTAGCGGCGGCCGCTCCTCCGTGCTCGCAGGAACCGAGCCGCGCGGGACGCGGCTCCGCTCCCGGGCCGGCGTCCGGCCGTCGCTCGTGAATCGGCGAGACCTCGAAGCGTCCCCCGGACGAGATGCCAGGCCGAGAGTTCACCCCGGACCCTCGACGCCCATCGCCTCCAGCCACGGGCCCGGGCGCGTAATGCCTCCGCCCAGCTGTACGCCCGGCCGATCCACGGCTGCCGTGACGCGCTGCAGGCGTTGCAGCGGCGGCGCGCACCCTGCTCGCGGGTCGGGAACTCGCCGTCGTCGGCAACCGGGCCCGCAGGGAGGAGGGTTCGCGGTCTGCCACGCGTATCCCGGCCGACGCGCGTCGTCATCGTCGAGTCCTGGTGCCGCGGCGGCCATAACCGCGCTCCGCACCCGCGGTCCTGCGCCCGGCACCGGCGACGCCCGGCCGGACTGCGCCGGGCATCCGCGGCCCACGACGTGCTTCCGTCAACCGGCGTCCGGTCCCCCGCCGCCGTCCCCCGTGCGGCAGTGGGCGAGACCTTCGGGCACGGCAGACGGACTTCCTGTTCGCGGCGTCGACCGGCACCGCGGCGCCGGCGGATGCGTCGCCCTCCTTCTCGTCCCGCTCGCCGCGCAGACAGCGGCGCAGCGCCTCCGGGTCCAGTCCCTCGTTGCAGGCGCGGTGGAGGAGCTGGGCGAACGTGTAGTCGGGATCGGCTCGCAGAGCCAGCGTCAGGGCGACCCGCGCGCCCGGTTCGTCGCCCGTGGACCAGGAGACCCAGCCCGCCAGTGTGAGCGGAGCCGCCGCGTGTTCCCCGTACGGTCCGACGCAGCGTCGCGCCAGGGCCCGCCACAGCCTCAGTGCGGACTGGGCCTCGGGGCCCTCCATCCATGCCGCGGCCTTGTCACGCGTGTCCCGGTCCTGAAGGCCGAGGATGACGGCGGCGGCTTCGTCGTGGCTGATCAGCCGGTCGTCCTGGATGTCCGCGAGGGCCGGAGGAGCCGGAGCCGTGGTTCCGAGGCGTTCCATGAGTCCACGGGCCATCCGCACCGTCTCCCGCGCGACACCTTCCCTGGCCTGTTCGTCGAGGATCCTGGCCATCATCGACGGACCGGCCTCGTCCAGTGCCTGCTCCTGCGCCGACGCCTCGGCCGGGGCCCGTAACGGCTCCAGCCGGGCCTCCATGTCACGCAGCGTTCCCCGAACATGGATTCCCGCGTAGGCAGCCGCAGCGGCCATCACCGTGGTGCCGGGCAGGGCCAGTGGCTTTCCCTGGGTCGGGCAGCACCGGCTGTCGGGACAGCAGTAGGACCAGTAGCGGCCGTCGGAGATGCAAAGGGCTTCGAGCACGGGAACGTCGAGCGCTCCGCATGCCGTACGCAGGCGCTGGGCGAACGGCCGGAGGCGCTCCATGGTCAGGCGACCGCTGCCGCCGTCTGCCGAGTCCTGGCAGAGGAAGACGACGATCGCATCGGGCCTGCCGTCGCGCTTCTCGCTCCCCGAGATCAGGCACTCCGCCAACTGATCGGCCACCGGACCCCATTCGCCGGCCGACTGCGGGATTCCGAGTCGGAGACGACCGCCGAAGCGGCCTCGGCCGCCGTGCAGGGCCACCATGACGACGCTGTCGTTGGGGTAGAAGCGCATGAGGTACGGGAGAGCGTCGGCGAGATCGGCGGGACCGCGCAGGGTGATCTGCTGTTCGCCGGCCGGGCCGGTCGATTCGTGGTGCTTGTTCATGGCACGACGGTCCCTCGTCGAGCCGAATCGCGCGACCCCTGTGGATAACTCTTATCCACAGGCTCGCACTGCCGTTCGCCGACTGTCATAGGTATCGGCTTCCATGGAGCCATGACCGACACGCAGCGTCCGTTCCGCCGTCGCTCCCGACCGATCGCACCCGTCGTCGCCCTTCTCGGGCCACCACCGGCACAGTGCCCACCGCGGGCCCGGGGCAGTGGCCCGCCTCCCGCCCGTCTTCCGCTGATTCCGACGCTGATGCGCGACCAGGCGGCTTCGGCGGCCAGGCACTTGGCGACGGTGTTGGAACGCTGGGTGGGAGAAGCGCGCCGGGCATCCGCGTTACGGCCCGGCAGGCTCGGCCGGCACGGTCTTGAGGCCAGCGGCTCAGCCCGCCGCGGCCAGCGCCAGCGGGAGGACCGCTTCGCTGCCCGCCCTGCGGAGCAGGCGGGCCGCGACGGCGAGGGTCCACCCGGAGTCGGTGTAGTCGTCCACCAGCAGAATCGGCCCAGGAGCGGCGACCAGAGCTGCGGCCAGATCCTCCGGGACGCTGAAGGCGTCGGACAACGCCCTCAAGCGTTGGGCGGAGTTGCTGCGGCGTACCGCATGCCCGCCGGGCCCCGCGTAGGCCAGGGTGCCCAGAAAGGGAAGACGGCCGACGGTCGCGATTCCCCGGGCCAGGGAGCCGACCAGCTCCGGGCGGGCGAGCGACGGCACGGCGACCACGCCCACGGGCCGGGCAGAAGCGTCCGGGACGTCCGGCGCCCAGCCTCCCGCAGAGCGCGCCCAGTCCGCGAGGACCGCGACCGCGGCCCGCAGCACCTCGTCGGAGACCGGCCCGTCGGGAGCGTTCTCGGCCAGCAGTGGGCGCAGCCGGTTGCCCCAGCCGATGTCCGAGAGCCGTCCCAGGGCCCGCCCGGTGGAGCACTGCTCCGTGGCCGGGATGCGTCCCTTGAGGTTGATGCCCAGCGCGGCCATCCCCGTGGGCCACATCCGGCGCGGTTCCACTTCCACTCCCGGGCGGTCGAGTTCCTTCTCCGCTCCTGTCAGCGTCTGCGCCGATACGGACGAGTCGGCCCAGGCGCCGACGCAGTTGTCGCAGCGCCCGCAGGGGGCCGCCCCCTCGTCGTCCAGTTGCCGGCGCAGGAACTCCATCCGGCACCGGGTCGTGCTCACGTAGTCGCGCATGGCCTGCTGTTCGGTCGCGCGCTGCCGGGCGACCCAGGCGTACCGCTCGGAGTCGTAGGCCCAGGGCTCTCCCGTGGAGATCCATCCGCCCTTGACTCGCTTGACGGCCCCGTCCACGTCGAGGACCTTGAGCATGGTCTCCAGCCGGGTGCGCCGGAGATCCACCGTCGCCTCCAGCGCCGGTACGGACACCGGACGCCCTGCGTCGGCGAGGGCCGCGAGAGTCTGCCGGACCTGTGCCTCGGGCGGGAAGGCGGTGTCGGCGAAGTAGCGCCAGATGGCCTCGTCCTCCTTCCCCGGAAGCAGCAGGACATCGGCGTGGGCCACCCCGCGGCCCGCGCGGCCGACCTGCTGGTAGTAGGCGATCGGCGAGGACGGCGAACCGAGATGGACCACGAAGCCGAGGTCCGGCTTGTCGAAGCCCATGCCCAGTGCCGAAGTCGCGACCAGCGCCTTGACGCGGTTCTCCTGGAGGTCGATCTCCGCCTGGAGCCGGTCGGCGTTCTCGGTACGCCCCGTGTAGGAGGCCACGTCGAATCCGCGCTGCCGCAAGAAGGCGGTGGCCTCCTCTGCGGCGGCGACGGTCAGCGCGTAGACGATCCCGGACCCGGGCAGATCGTCGAGGTGCTCCGCCAGCCAGGCCAGGCGGTGGGCGGCGTCCGGGAGACGGACCACCCCCAGCCGCAGGCTCTCCCTCTCCAGCGGGCCACGCAGCACCAGGGCCTCTCCGGCGCCGGTGCCCAGTTGCTCGGCCACGTCCGCGGTCACCCGGGCGTTGGCGGTCGCGGTGGTGGCGAGCACCGGTACTCCCGGGGCCAGCTCGGCGAGCATGGCCCGCAGCCTGCGGTAGTCCGGACGGAAGTCGTGGCCCCAGTCGGAGATGCAGTGCGCCTCGTCGACGACGAGCAGGCCCGTCGTGGCCGCGAGCTTGGGCAGCACCTGGTCGCGGAAGTCGACGGAGTTCAGGCGTTCCGGACTGACGAGGAGGACGTCGGTCTCGCCTCGCTCGACCTCGTCGTAGATGGCGTCCCACTCCTCCGGGTTGGCCGAGTTGATGGTGCGGGCCTGGATCCCTGCCCTGGCCGCCGACTCGACCTGGTTGCGCATCAGCGCCAGCAGTGGCGAGACGATCACTGTGGGGCCGGCTCCTCGCCGGCGCAGCAGCGCTGTGGCGACGAAGTACACGGCGGACTTGCCCCAGCCGGTGCGCTGCACCACCAGGGCCCGTCGGCGCTCCTCCACGAGGGCGGCCACCGCCTGCCACTGGTCCTCGCGCAGCCTCGCCGTCCCTCCCGGATCGCCGACGAGTTCGGCGAGGATGGTGTCGGCCTCAGTACGGAGCTCCAGGTTGTCCATGGCTCCCATGCAACCCGATGGCACGGACAATGGACAATCGACCGCATCACGCTGTGTGATCGGATCATCGCCGACCGGCCTCTTCCAGGCGGGCGGGTAGCGGCCCAGGGGGACGAGCTGAGCACGGCCACCGGGAAATCGGTCGGTGAAAGGCCCGAGCCAGGAGTCGCGCCCACCGGCCGGGGCACGCCGCCGCTGTCACTCAATCCCGTGGAGGCGGCGACCGTACCTGCGGAGGCGACGGCAACGGGCCCGGCGTGTTTCCGCTGGTCCTTGCCGTTCGGGACAGGCGGAGGGAATCAGGGGGGCCAGTGCGGGGCAGGGATATCAGTGTCATTCCGGCTGAATCCCGTCAGCCACGCCAATTGCTCGTTGCCGCCCGCCGGTACGGCAGGAAGAATTGGACTCGCTCCCCGCACAGTTCCTTTCGCGGCCCGGAACAGCTGTGCCGCGGCGCGCCCTCACCCGACCCTGCCCGCACCACGGGCGCGTAGCGAAGGGAGGACCGTGACCTTCGGATTCGCCCCGTCCGCAGCCACTTCGATGTCGGCGTCATCGGTTTCCGCAGACTCCGTCAGCCGGCTTGCCCGCACGTTGGAACCCTCCGAGTGGGCTTCCGCGGGCATACCACTGCTCCGCAGTCCCCGGGAGGTCGTCAGCGGCCTGCACTCCCGGCACCGGCCGACGCCGACCACCGCCGTCGTCGCCGTGCTCGATCCTGAGGAGCGGCTCACGGCCAGCGCCTCGTTCAGTCGCCGGCCGACGGTGGCCGCGGACGGCTGGGATTTCCGCAACGCGCTGCTGGCACATCTGCGCCGTGTCATCCCGCACGATCTGCGCCGCCGCACCCCGGTGCGTACGGCGGTGCTCCTGTACTGCCGTGACGGCGACGAACGCTGGACCGAGGAGGACGGCGCGTGGATGTGGGGCCTGCGGGACGCCTGCACCCTGCACGGGCTCCGGTGCGGCGCCTACATCACGCTGACGCGCGGTGGTTGGCAGGTCCTCGGCGAGGGGCGCAGCGGGCGGCAGCCCACTTCGCTATCCGAGCCGTCTCCCCTGGCCGAGACCACAGCGGACCACGTGCCCGCGCCGAGCAGCACGGGCGGTGGGGCGGCGGAGGCGCTGAGGCGTACCGCCGCCCGGTGAACCGGTACCGGCCGAACGTCGGCCGGCTCTTCCCCGGCCACCCGTGCGGGCAGCCGGGGGGGCGGGCAGATTCGGCTCAGACGCTCGCGCCGAGAACGGAGTTGACCGTCTTCGGGTCTCCGCACACGACCAGCAGCGCGGTCGCACGGTCGCGCGCGACAGGGAGGGAGCGCACCACGGCGCCGTGGTCGTCGCCGTTCACCGCGACGACGACGACCGGACGGGGCTTGGTCCGGTCCACAGCCGCGGCGTCCGCGAAGAAGACGTCGTCGCTCGCGTCCTGCTGGGCCCAGTAGGCGGCTTCGCCGAAGGACAGCTCGTGCTCGGTCCACGGGTGCTGATCGCCGGTGGTGAGCAGCAGGATGTCTCCCGGCGCCCGACCGGACTCCAGCAGCAGGTCGACCGTTTCCTCGGCCGCGTCGAGGGCTCCGCCGACCGATGCCGGAACAAGCTGGAGCTGCGGCGCGGAACGATTCTCCGGCTGCTTGGCCCGGACCGGCGCGGCCGGAGCGGGGTGCGTGCGCTGCGCCGGAGGCGCGGGACGAGCGGGGCCGGGTACCGGACGGCCGGGGCGCGGGGTGGCCGCGGATCGCGGACCTGGTACGGGACGAGGGGTCGGCGCGGTGCGGCCGGCGGCCGGAGCTACGCGGGGACCCTGGGCACTCTCGTGAATCTGAGGCTCCTCGGGGATGAGATGAGAGGCATGAAAATGGTCGATGTCGGACGCCGACCGGGTCGGTGTCACGGGTGGGCGCGTCTGCGCGTTCAGAATTCGAAGCCGAGCTGGCCCCCGCTTTCCAGTGCGGCCGCCTCGGCGGAAAAACGGACCTTCTTCAGGTGCTGCCACCTGGGCAGCGCGTCCAGGTACGCCCAGGAGAGGCGGTGATGGGGCGTGGGGCCCCGCTCCTCCAGGGCGGCCCGGTGCACGGGCGAGGGGTATCCCGCGTTCGCGCCGAAGGCGAAGTCTGTGTATTCGTCGGATTCCGCGCCCAGTTCGGCCATCATCCGGTCCCGGCGCACCTTGGCGATCACGGAGGCCGCCGCCACCGCAATACAGGACTGGTCGCCCTTGATCACGGTGCGGACCTGCCACGGAACGCCCAGGTAGTCGTGCTTGCCGTCGAGGATCACCGCGTCCGGCCGCACTGGCAGCCCTTCCAAGGCTCGCACCGCGGCAAGCCTGAGGGCAGCGGTCATTCCGAGGTCGTCGATCTCCTGCGGGGAGGCGTCACCGAGTGCGTAGGCGGTGACCCAGCTCTCCAGCACGGGAGCGAGCTCGGTGCGCCGCCGGGGCGTCAACAGCTTGGAATCGGTGAGACCTTCGGGCGCTCGGCGCAGACCGGTGACGGCCGCGCAAACGGTGACCGGTCCGGCCCACGCGCCGCGTCCGACCTCGTCGACACCGGCGACGGTCCTGGCACCGGTGGTAGCGCGAAGCGAGCGCTCGACGGTGTGCGTGGGTGGTTCGTACGGCATGGCGCCAGCCAGCGTACGCCGCGAGCCCCGGCAGCAACACCCCGGGGCGCCGTGCATACCGCGAATCCGCCGACGGCCGCAGGACAGCAAGTCCGGGAAGGCCGCTTCGGAACCGTCGGCGGTACCCGGATGCGCGGTGAAATCGGCTGCGGGGCCGGGCGGCCCGATCGCCTGCGGGGCCGGGCGGCGCGATCGGCTGCGGATGCCGCACGGCTCCGGCACAGTGTGAGCCACGGACCGAGGAGACATGAGGCGTGCGGCGTGGGGCGCGAAGCGCGGGGCGCGAAGCGCGGGGCGCGAAGCGCGGGGTGCCCGGTCGAGAGGCTCCGACCGCTCAGAGTGATTCTGTGGGAGGGCGACCCCGGCAGCCAGCGCCCGCCTTCCTAGGACCGAGGTCTGGAGGGGCACCCGGTACCGGTGCCCCCGGGCGCCATGCGCCGGGCAGCGGAGCGGTCCGAACGTCAGCGGTGCGCCGGGGTCGTCAGCCAGCCCGGCAGGGCTTCCGTCCGCGCCGTCCACGCGGCGGGCGGCGCACCGGCCGGCCCCCCGCCCAGAACGCCGCCCACGATGGCGCACGTCGTGTCCACGTCGCCGCCGGCCTGCGCGGTGACCCAGAACGCCTCCTCGAAGTCTCCGAGGCTCCTGGCGGCCGACCAAAGCGCGAACGGCACGGTGTCGTGAGCGCTCGTCCGACGGCCGTTGCCGAGGACCGCGGCGACCGTCCCGGCGTCCCGGTAGTCCAGCATGTCGCGGGCCCTGCGCAGCCCCGCGCCGACCGCACTGCGCGGCACGAGCGCGATGACCCCGTCGAGGAGGTCCTCCGGCGACGGCGGGCCGTCGGGAGCGGCGGCCAGCGAGGCGGCGGCTGCCACGGCCATCGCGCCGACGACGGCCTCACGGTGCTGGTGGGTGGTGTACGAGGAGATCTCCGCCTGGTGGGTCGCCTGCTCGGGGTCGTCCGCGTACCAGGCCCCCAGCGGGGCGATGCGCATCGCGGAACCATTGCCCCAGGAGCCCTGCCCCTGGAACAGCGAGGAGGCCAGCTCGCGCCAGTCGCCGCCCTCCCGGACGAGCCGGAGGAGACGGTTGACGGCCGGGCCGTAGCCGCGGTCGAAGTCGTGGTGCTCGGCGAAGGAGCGGGCCAGGGCGTCCTGGTCGACCCGGGCGTGGGCGGCGAGCACGGACAGGACCGAGCAGGCCATCTCCGTGTCGTCCGTCCACTGCCACGGTCCGTCGGGCAGGGCGCGCTGTTTCAGCAGCGGGTAGTTCACCGGTACGAAGAACTGGGAGCCCAGGGCGTCTCCCACGGACAGCCCGCGCAGGCTGGCCACGGCGCGTTCGAAACGCGGTTCGGAAGCGGAGTCAGCGGTCA
The DNA here is from genome assembly GCF_003846185.1 of Streptomyces sp. ADI96-02. Classification (GTDB taxonomy): domain Bacteria; phylum Actinomycetota; class Actinomycetes; order Streptomycetales; family Streptomycetaceae; genus Streptomyces. The sequence continues at coordinate 5,176,113 of NZ_ML123034.1, read as the reverse complement.
TCGCTCTGCCACTCTATCCGGTGAAGCCGTAGGACTCAGGGGCGCGCCAGCGCCGGAACGGCTGGTCGAGGGTGTAGCGGCCGTTCGCGCCGAGGACCAGGGTGCGCGTCTCGGCGTTGCCCGGATTGGACAGCGATTCGAACTCCGCCACCGACCAGTGGAACCAGCGCATGCAGAACAGCCGCATGGTCAGCCCATGGGTGATCAGGAGGACGTTCTCCGGATGGTCGGGGTCCTCGAAGCTCCGGTGCAGGCTCTCCAGGAACGCCCCGACCCGGTCGTACACGTCGGCTCCGGACTCACCCTGGGCGAAGCGGTAGAAGAAGTGCCCGTAGGCGTCCCGGAGCGCTCTCTGCAACCGCACGTCGTCGCGGTCCTGCCAGTTTCCCCAGTCCTGCTCGCGCAGCCGGGGCTCCTCGCGGATCCGGACCCGCGTGGGGTCGAGCCCGAAGAACCGGAACGTCTCGTGGGTGCGCCGGTAGGGCGAGACGTAGACACTCACCCCTTCGTCGCCGAAGAGCTCCCTCAGCCGCGCTCCGGTCTCGCCCGCCTGCCGCGAGCCCGTCTCGGTGAGCGGCAGTGCGTGGTCGGGCACCCGCTCGTACACCGAGTCGTCGGCGTTGCCCTCGGACTCGCCGTGCCGGACGAGGACGATGCGTCGCGGTCGGGCCATGTAACGAGCCTAGATCGGATCCGGCCGGTCCGAGCGGTTGTCCGGACGCCATCCGGCGTACCGGGGCGTACTCAGAGGTGTGTCCGTGACCCGAAACGGAAGCGGAAGCGGAAGCGGAAGCGGAACCGATGCCGGCAGCGGTGGCGGGGCCCGGTGCTCAGACCGTCCAGGACGGTTCGAGCTGGACGACGTCGCCCGTCAGCTCGGCCACGTCGGCCTCGGTCTGCGCACGGGCCGAGAGCCGTTCGGCTCCGGCAGGGCGGTACTTGCCGCGCTCCGCGCTCGAATTCCACAGGGACAGCACCAGGAACTCGTGGCCCGGTGCTTCCCCGAAGACACCTCGCAGCATGCCGGGCGAGCCCGCCATCGCCGGATTCCACACCTTCTCCTGCATCAGTGCGAAGTGCTCGGCCCGCTCCTCGTGGACGCGACTGTGCGCCACTCTGGCCACGTCCGCCTCGGCGAAGTGCGGTTCGAACCCGGTCTTCACGTCGAAACGGCGCTCGAAGAGCATGACCCGCATGTCGCGGAAGGTGCCCGTCTGCTCGGTGGCGAGCCGATCGTGGCCGCGGGCCATGAAGGAGTCGTAGAAGACGCGGTTCTCCCAGAAGGCGAAGACGTGCGCGACATCGGGGCGTGTTCGGCTCCACCCGCCGCTCTGTCCCCTGAACCCCGGCTCACCGAGCAGCCCCGCCCACTTCCGCTGTCCCCGCTCGAACCCATGACGGTTCACCACGGAGCAGCGAATCCACTTGACCAGCACCGCGCCATCGTACGGCGCTGAACGTGGTGGAGGTCACGGTCGGACGCGGTCGGTCCGAACCGTTCGCTTCCTCACCATGCCGCCGAGTCGCTTCCTCACCGGGCCGCCGAGCCCGTTCGCACGCCGGTACCCGCCGGGCCGCCCACATGGCCCGAATCCGCCGTCCGCCGCCCGGACAGTTGGCTCACCGGCCCGTTCCGTACATGATCGGGTGATGAGAACGGTCGCTGACCGTCGGCCAGGAGGCCAGGGAGGGGAGTCCGGTGAGCACTCCGAACAAGGACATCGACAAGGTTGAGGTACGGGTCAAGTGGGACCCAAGCACCAGTGGTGAATCGGCCAACGACCTCGACATCATCGCGGCGACCTACCCGGCGGACGACCCGTACGGCAGTCCGGCCTACCTGGTGCATTTCGACAGCCGGTCGCCGGACGGCACCATCACGCTGAACCGCGACAGCCGTACCGGGCAGGGGTTCGGCTTCGACGAGGTCATGACCATCGAGCTGAACCGCCTGGCGGACGTGTACGGCCGCGTGGTGGTCGGCATCGCCATCCAGCAACGCGACGGGCACAAGACGTTCGGGGCCATAGGGAGCACGGCGGTGCAGATCCGGGAGGGTTACGAGACGCTCGCCGAGGACGACTTCTCGCAGGTCGCCTGGGCGACCGCGGCCCTCGTCGGCGAGTTCATCCGCGATACCTCGGGCCTCTGGGGGTTCCGGGCGGGCGTGCGCGGGTTCGACGGCGATCCCGACACGTTCGCCTCGGTGATGGGCAGCCGGGCCGCCGGGGCCTGACGCCCCCCCCCGGACGCTCCCGCCCCGCCGCACTCCGGCAGGGCCGAATTCCGGCCAACCGCTCAGGCCGACCGCGCGAACCCTGCCGCAGATGTGCGCACGCACGTCGACCGCCCCGGGCGACGAGCCCGGGGCGGTCGACGTGGCGGGACCGGTCAGCTGCAGCCGCTGGTGGAGCCGCAGCCCTCGCAGATGTAGCAGGAGCCGGCGCGCTGCATCTTCGTTCCGCAGGAGAAGCAGAGCGGAGCGTCGGCGCTGATGCCGAGCTGCATCTCGACCAGCTCGGCCGAGGTGTGCGCGGTCTTCGGCGCGGGCTTCTCGGCGGCCTCGCGAGGAGCGGTCACCACCTTGAGCGGCTCGGACTGGAGCGGGGCCGACTGGGCCAGGCTCTCGGCGTCCTGGCCGTCCGCCTCGAACGACGGCTCGTACGAGCCGGTGTCGAGGTGGCGCTGACGCTCCTCGGCGGAGTGGATCCCGAGGGCGGAGCGGGTCTCGAACGGCAGGAAGTCCAGCGCCAGGCGGCGGAAGATGTAGTCGACGATCGACTGCGCCATCCGCACGTCCGGGTCGTCCGTCATGCCGGCCGGCTCGAAGCGCATGTTCGTGAACTTCGAGACGTACGTCTCCAGCGGGACGCCGTACTGCAGGCCGACCGAGACGGCGATGGAGAAGGCGTCCATCATGCCCGCGAGGGTGGAGCCCTGCTTCGACATCTTCAGGAAGACCTCGCCGAGACCGTCGTCCGGGTAGGAGTTGGCGGTCATGTAGCCCTCGGCCCCACCCACCGTGAAGGAGGTGGTGATGCCGGGACGGCCCTTGGGAAGGCGCTTGCGGACCGGGCGGTACTCGACGACCTTCTCGACGGCCGTGCGAATGGTCTCCTCGGCCTTCGCGGTGACCGCTTCCTTCTCCTTGTCCTTCGTCTTGGCGGAGAGGGGCTGGCCGACCTTGCAGTTGTCGCGGTAGATCGCGAGCGCCTTGACGCCCATCTTCCACGCTTCGAAGTAGACCTCCTCGACGTCCTCGACGGTGGCCGTCTCCGGCAGGTTCACCGTCTTGGAGAGCGCGCCGGAGATCCACGGCTGGATGGCCGCCATCATCCGGACGTGGCCCATCGCGGAGATGGAACGCTCGCCCATCGCGCAGTCGAAGACCTCGTAGTGCTCGGTCTTCAGGCCCGGGGCGTCGACCACGTTCCCGTTCTCGGCGATGTGCGCGACGACCGCCTCGATCTGCTCCGGCTGGTAGCCGAGGCGGCGCAGCGCCTGGGGCACGGTGCCGTTGACGATCTGCATGGAGCCGCCGCCGACCAGCTTCTTGAACTTGACCAGGGCGAGGTCGGGCTCCAGGCCGGTGGTGTCGCAGGACATCGCGAGGCCGATGGTGCCCGTCGGCGCGATGACCGATGCCTGTGCGTTGCGGAAACCGTTCTTCGCGCCCAACCGGATCACGTCCTGCCAGGCTTCCGTCGCGGCGGCCCAGACCGGTGAGTCCAGGTCGTCGACGTGGACGGCCTTGGCGTTGGCGTCGGCGTGCTGCTTCATGACCCGCTGGTGCGGCTCGGCGTTGCGGGCGTAGCCGTCGTACGGGCCGACGACGGCGGCCAGCTCGGCGGAGCGCTTGTACGAGGTGCCGGTCATCAGCGACGTGATGGCGCCGGCCAGCGCACGGCCGCCGTCACTGTCGTACGCGTGGCCGGTGGCCATCAGCAGGGCGCCGAGGTTGGCGTAGCCGATGCCCAGCTGGCGGTAGGCGCGGGTGTTCTCGCCGATCTTCTGCGTCGGGAAGTCCGCGAAGCAGATGGAGATGTCCATCGCGGTGATGACCAGCTCGACGACCTGGGAGAAGCGCTCGGACTCGAAGGACTGGTTGCCCAGGCCGTCGTCCTTGAGGAACTTCATCAGGTTCAGCGAGGCGAGGTTGCACGAGGTGTTGTCCAGGTGCATGTACTCGCTGCACGGGTTCGAGCCGTTGATCCGGCCGGACTCGGGGCAGGTGTGCCAGGCGTTGATGGTGTCGTCGTACTGGATGCCCGGGTCGGCGCAGGCCCAGGCGGCCTCGGCCATCTTGCGGAAGAGGGACTTGGCCTCGACCTCTTCGATGACCTCGCCGGTCATGCGGGCGCGCAGGCCGAACTTCCCGCCGGCCTCGACGGCCTTCATGAACTCGTCGTTCACACGGACCGAGTTGTTGGCGTTCTGGTACTGGACGGACGTGATGTCGTCGCCGCCCAGGTCCATGTCGAAGCCCGCGTCGCGCAGGGCGCGGATCTTCTCCTCCTCCTTCACCTTGGTCTCGATGAAGTTCTCGATGTCGGGGTGGTCGACGTCGAGGATGACCATCTTCGCGGCGCGACGGGTGGCGCCACCGGACTTGATGGTCCCGGCGGACGCGTCGGCGCCCCGCATGAAGGAGACCGGACCGGAGGCGTTGCCGCCGGAGGAGAGGAGCTCCTTGGAGGAGCGGATGCGGGAGAGGTTCAGGCCGGCGCCCGAGCCGCCCTTGAAGATCATGCCCTCTTCCTTGTACCAGTCGAGGATCGACTCCATGGAGTCGTCGACGGACAGGATGAAGCAGGCGGAGACCTGCTGGGGCTGGGGCGTCCCGACGTTGAACCAGACCGGGGAGTTGAAGCTGAAGATCTGGTGCAGGAGGGCGTACGCCAGCTCGTGCTCGAAGATCTCGGCGTCCGCGGGAGAGGCGAAGTAGCTGTGGTCCTCGCCGGCCTTCCGGTAAGTCTTCACGATCCGGTCGATGAGCTGCTTGAGGCCGGTCTCGCGCTGCGGCGTGCCGACGGCCCCGCGGAAGTACTTGCTGGTGACGATGTTGACCGCGTTCACCGACCAGAAGTCGGGGAACTCGACGCCACGCTGCTCGAAGTTGATCGAGCCGTCGCGCCAGTTGGTCATGACGACGTCACGACGCTCCCACGCCACCTCGTCGTACGGGTGCACGCCGGGGGTGGTGTGGATGCGCTCGATACGCAGACCCTTGCTCGCCTTGGCACCCTTGGTACGGGAACCTCGCGCCGGGCCGCTCGCCGTCTCTGTCATGCCGCCTCCCATATGTGGGCAAAAACGCCCTGAAGTGCCTATATCTTCCCAGGCACAGTGTGTGTCTGATGCCCCGAGGGCCGCCTTCGGCCTTCGGAAGCAGGTCTCCTGTCGCCCGGCCGCGGACCGGCGGACGTATGCCGGGCGGCTCGGGCGGTCGCCGCTCAGTCGGCGGCGATGGCGGGCGCGGGGACCTCAGGGGTCCCACCGCTCCCGCGGTCCTCTGCGGGAGGCCGCTGCGTGCGCAGCTCCACGATGGCGGCCTCGAAGTCTTCCAGGGAATCGAACGCCCGGTAGACGGACGCGAAGCGCAGGTACGCGACGAGGTCGAGCTCCTGCAGGGGGCCGAGTATGGCCAGGCCCACGTCGTGGGTGGTCAGCTCGGCGCTGCCGGTGGCGCGCACCGCCTCCTCGACCCGCTGGCCGAGTTTGGCGAGAGCGTCCTCCGTGACCGGCCGCCCCTGGCATGCCTTGCGGACGCCGGAGATGACCTTGGTACGACTGAAGGGTTCGGTCACGCCGCTGCGCTTGACCACCATCAGCGAGCAGGTCTCCACCGTGGTGAAGCGGCGGGAGCAGTCGGGGCACTGCCGGCGACGGCGGATCGACGTTCCGTCATCGGTGGTGCGACTGTCGACGACCCGGCTGTCGGGGTGCCTGCAGAAGGGGCAGTGCATAGTTCCAACCCTCCTTCGCAGCACGACTGAATAGCCTCTTCAGGCCCTTCACGGGCCCTCGGAAGCAGTCCCCAGCATAGGCGATGCCCGTCTCCGGCTGAACCGGGGACCACAACCTCTGGGTGGCGGGAACAATCCAACCACTAGATCTAGGGTTTGCCCGCGTTTTCGGCCCCAGCGCGTGTCGCACCCGGCGGTAACCGCAGGGCGCTTCGCAGGAGTCCGGGACAGCCACGAGAGTACGGGAGGCGCGCGGACACCCGGAGAGCGGGGCTCCGGATGAAAGACTGGCGACGCCCGAGGCGGAACCCGGACGGGAAGCCACCGCGCCGACCCCTGCGGGGGCGAAAGGAGCGGGGCCCGCTCCGCTCTCTGCCGCATACACCTCATCGAGGAAGAGCGGCAGTCCTTTATTCGTTTTTCACTCGAACGTGTGTTTGGCGCAACCTTTCGAAAGCTACTACCGTTGTCCAGCCAGGGAGAACATTCGAGAGGGGCCGACGTGACCACCACCGCAGACAGCGCCACCATCACCGCCCGGGACCACCGCTCCCAGAGCCGACTTGAGCCGGTGCATGCCATGAATGACTCAGTCACGAACACGGACGGGCCCGAGCCCGCGCGCCCCGGGCGGTCGATGCCCGGAAGGCCGCCAGGCATCCGGGCCGACAGCTCGGGGCTGACCGACCGGCAACGGCGGGTCATCGAGGTCATCCGCGACTCCGTACAGCGCCGGGGATACCCGCCGTCCATGCGGGAGATCGGTCAGGCGGTGGGCCTGTCCAGCACGTCGTCCGTGGCCCATCAGCTGATGGCCCTGGAGCGCAAGGGCTTCCTGCGGCGCGACCCGCACCGGCCCCGCGCCTACGAGGTACGAGGCTCCGACCAGCCCAGCACCCAGCCGACCGACACGACGGGCAAGCCCGCCGCCTCCTACGTCCCCCTGGTGGGCCGGATCGCGGCCGGCGGACCGATCCTGGCCGAGGAGTCGGTCGAGGACGTCTTCCCGCTCCCGCGCCAGCTCGTCGGCGACGGTGAGCTGTTCGTTCTGAAGGTGGTCGGCGACTCGATGATCGAGGCCGCCATCTGCGACGGCGACTGGGTCACGGTGCGTCGGCAGCCCGTCGCGGAGAACGGTGACATCGTCGCCGCCATGCTGGACGGCGAGGCGACGGTCAAGCGCTTCCGCCGCGAGGACGGTCACGTCTGGCTGCTCCCGCACAACGCGGCCTACCAGCCCATTCCCGGGGACGAGGCGACCATCCTCGGCAAGGTGGTGGCCGTCCTGCGCCGCGTGTGAGCCGCGTGTGAAGAGAGCGGCCGTCGGCTCCGGGCCCCGGGATCCATGACCTCGATCCCGGGGCTCTGCCGTGCCGCCAGGAGGCCAGGGCCCCTGGACCCGCCGCCCCCCTTCAGCTACGCGCCCTCCTCCTTGGCTCAGTCACGCGCCCTCCTCCTTGGCCCGGGCGTCGATGGCCGCGAGCGAGCGCCGTGCCTGGTTGCGGTCCGTCGTGTACCAGAAGTCCGGCAGCGAGGCGCGCAGATAGCTCCCGTACCGGGCGTTGGCCAGGCGCGGGTCCAGCACGGCGACGACGCCCTTGTCCCCCGTGGCCCGCACCAGACGGCCCGCCCCCTGGGCCATCAGCAGTGCCGCATGGGTCGCCGCCACCGCCATGAAGCCGTTGCCACCCGCTTCCTCCACGGCCTTCTGCCGTGCGCTCATCAGCGGATCGTCGGGCCGGGGGAAGGGAATGCGGTCCATCACCACCAGCTGGCAGCTCGGCCCCGGCACGTCCACCCCCTGCCAGAGCGAGAGGGTGCCGAAGAGGCAGGTCTCCGGATCGGCGGCGAAGTTCTTGATGAGCTCGCCGAGGGTCTCCTCGCCCTGGAGCAGGATCGGCTTGTCCAGCCGCTCCCGCAGCTCCTCCGCCGCCGCCTTGGCCGCGCGCATCGAGGAGAACAGCCCCAGTGTGCGTCCGCCCGCCGCCTCCACCAGCTCCGCGAGCTCGTCGAGCATGTCCGTACGGGAACCCTCGCGTCCCGGGGTGGCCAGATGCCGGGCGACGTACAGGATGCCCTGCTTCGGATAGTCGAACGGCGATCCGACGTCCAGGCCCTTCCACTGCGGGACGTCCTCCCCCGCGAAACCCTCGGGCGCCAGCCCCAGCGAGGCGCCCACCCCGTTGAAGTCGCCGCCGAGCTTCAGCGTGGCCGAGGTCAGGACCACGGACCGCTCCGCGAAGAGCTTCTCGCGCAGCAGCCCCGACACGGAGAGCGGAGCCACGCGCACGGACGCGCCGAACCGCTCGTGCTGCTCGTACCAGACGACGTCGTACTCCGAGCCCTGGGCGATGCGCTCGGCCACGGCGTGGATCGACTCGACGGAGGCCAGGGCCTGCTTGCGTACGGCGTCCTCGTCCTGGACCGACTTGTCCCGGGTGGCCCCCATCGCGGAGACCACCGTACGGGCCGCGTCGCGGAGCGCCGCCAGCGCGTACCCCAGGTCCTCCGGGACCTCCTCCAGCCGGCCCGGGAGCGCCAGCTCCATCACCCGCTCGAACCCCTCCGCGGCGGTCTGCAACGCGTCGGCGGCCTTCTCGTTGACCAGCTTCGCCGCCCGGCGGACCGCGCGGTTGACCTGGGCGGGGGTGAGCTCGCCGGTGGCCACGCCGGTGACCCGGGAGACCAGCTCGTGGGCCTCGTCCACGATGAGCACCTCGTGCGGCGGCAGCACCGGCGCGCCCTCGATGGCGTCGATGGCGAGCAGAGCGTGGTTGGTGACCACGACATCGGCGAGCTTGGCGCGCTCGCGGGCCGCCTCCGCGAAGCACTCGGCCCCGTAGGCGCACTTCGTCGCGCCCAGGCACTCCCGCGAGGACACGGAGATCTGCGCCCAGGCCCGGTCGGAGACTCCGGGGGTGAGATCGTCCCGGTCGCCGGTCTCCGTGTCGCTCGACCAGTCCCGCATCCGCAGCAGGTCCTGGCCGAGCCGGCTCGACGGCGCCGCCGCCTCGAACTGGTCGAACAGGCCCTCCTCCTCGTCCTGCGGCACCCCTTCGTGGAGCCGGTGCAGGCAGAGGTAGTTCGACCGGCCCTTGAGCATGGCGAACTGCGGCCTCCGGCGCAGCAGCGGATGCAGCGACTCGACCGTGCGCGGCAGGTCCCGCTCCACGAGCTGGCGCTGGAGGGCGAGGGTGGCCGTGGCCACGACGACCCGCTCCCCGTGCGCGAGCGCGGGCACCAGGTAGCCGAGGGACTTGCCCGTGCCGGTACCGGCCTGCACGAGCAGGTGGGATTGGTTGTCGACGGCCTCGGCGACGGCCTCGGCCATGGCGGCCTGGCCGGGCCTTTCCGTACCGCCGACGGCGGTGACGGCGGCGTGGAGGAGCTCGGGGAGGGATGGCTTCGTCATAGCCCGACCACCCTACGGCGCGCCACTGACAACGGCGATCACTCCCGGACGGGTGCGGATGGATGCAGCGGGTTGGGCACGGTGCCGTGGACGGCGGCGTGCGGACGGCTGGGGCGGTCCCGGTAACCGTCCACGAGCAGGCGGTTGCGGTTCAGGCAGAGCCGTTCGATCTCGGGCGTCAGCATGTCGAACATCTCGAACCGCTCCTTCAGCTCGGGGAAGCGGGCGTGGTGGCGCAGGATCTCCGCCCGGACGAGTGACCAGAACACGTCCTCGGGCACACCCAGCTGTTCCTCGCACAGCGGTGAGAGATAGCGGAAGACGCCGACGAACAGCCCGGAGTGGATGAACTGCGTCAGGAAGGACGGTTCCTCGGTGAGCAGGACGGCCCGCACGTCCTCCGGCATGGCGGCGAGCTCCGGCAGCGGGCGGGCGCTGACGTTGACGTCGTCCACGAAGTCCTTGATCGCGAGGCGTACGGGGACGTCGTGTTCGTCGAAGACCACGATCGCGTTCTCGCCGTGCGGGGAGAAGACGGTGCCGTAGCGGTACAGGAAGTGCAGCAGCGGCGGCAGCAGGGCGGAGAAGAGCCGGGTCAGCCAGGCCGCCGGGGCCAGCCCGGAGCGCTCGACGAGTTCGGCCGTGAAGGCACGGCCCGCCGGGTCGGTGTGCAGGAGCGAGGCGAGCGTACGGGCCCGTTCGCCCGGCATCAGACGCGGCGGCAGCGGCTCCCGCCAGATCGCGCCGAGGAGCTCTCTGTATTGGTAGGGCACCTCGGGAAGGTGGTCGTAGAGCGGGTGCTCGACGGCGACGGAGGCGACCTCGCCGAGCAGGACAACCCGGCAGGTGTCCCGGAGGAACGGGTCGTCCGCGCAGAGGCCCTGGACCCAGGCGGTGACGGCGGGGGCGGCCAGGGTGCGTTCGGTGGGCAGCCCGCGCCAGACGAGGGTGTTGAGGATCGAGAGCGGCAGCTTCACCGTGTGCCGGTCGGGTCGTCGCACGTTGGCGAACGTGCGGATGGACTGCTGGGGCAGCCGCGCGTCGCCGTCCGCGTGCAGGGCCACGATGTCGCCCGCCGCGATGGCCGGGGCGAAGAGCGGAACGATCCATTCGTCCCACTGCCAGGGATGCACGGGGAGGTAGAGGTAGTCCTGCGGGTCGAGCCCCGCGTCGCGCAGTCCGGATGCGAACGAGGCGCGTACGGAGGGGTCGAGCTCCTCGTCGTAGAGGCGGTCGGGTGCGGTGAGGCGGCCCACTCCCCGGTACTGCGCGATGCGGTGGCTCACGGCTATCCAGGGCAGCCGTAGCGGGGTGCGGGTCTCGGGGGTGAAGCGGGCCGCGTCGGCGGCGGAGAAGCCGACCCGCCCCTTGCTGGCGACCAGCCAGGGATGGCCGGTCTGGTGCCCTTCGAGCTCGGCGTAGTCCAGTGCGGCCAGCCGGTCGGCGGTGAGGGCGGTGTGGTCCAGCCGGGCGTCCGCGGCGAGCGTGGCGGTCAGCTCGCGGATGAGGTGGCCCAGGGTGGCGCCGTCGAGCCCGAGGAGGTCGCGCGCCCGGGTCAGGAACCGCAGCGGGTCGCGGAACGGCTCGGCCGGGGCCGTCGATCCGTTGGCGGAGCCGGTGGCCGGTCGCCGGCTCACCTCGATCGAGTCGGGGTCCACGCGCCAACTGCCGTAGACGCCGCGGCGGGCGGCGAAGCCGAGTTCGGCTCCGTCGTCGAGCGTCAGGGTGTGGAGCCGGGCGTCCTCAGGCCGACGCACCGGTTCGATGACTTCCTCGTAGGCGAACTCGCCGAGCATCTTGGCGAGCAGCCGGGCCGCGGCGCGGTCCCAGGCCGGCCGGTTCAGCTCCGGAGGGCTGCTCAGGCGCTGGATTTCGGCTGTGTCATGGCTCGCGGGATATGTCGGCACGGGGACTCCTCCGGGTGGGACCGATGGGGTTCGAGCGGTGGCATGGGCAGAGCGAAGAGTTCACAGCTGATCACGGTGCGTTCGGTCGCGGATCATCAGGGCGGCCCGCTTGTCGGGCAGGTCGACTTCCGCGGAGAAGCGAAAGCCCGCACTCAGGAAGGCGGCCACGGAAGGGGTGTTGCGCAGGTCCGGCTCGGCGACGACCCGCCCGCAGCGCGGAAGGTTGTCCAGGACGAGGTCGGCGACGGCGCGGAGCAGGGTGGTGCCCACGCCCCGGCCCCGGTTGTCCACGCCCCCGATGAGGAGGTGGACCCCGGTGTCGTTGGGGCGGGCGGGATAGTGGCGGGCCAGCGGGTCGAGGTCGGCGCGGTAGATCTCCCAGTAGCTCATGGGGGTGCCGTCGAGCACTCCGAGGCAGGGAATGCTGCGGCCGTCTCCTTCGAGCTGTGGCCTCAGGTGGTCGGCGGTGACGGCCTCGGGTCCCGCGAGCTCCCAGAAGGCGGCGACCGCCGGATCGTTCATCCACCGGCTGAGCAGGGGGAGATCGCGCTCCAGCCGTACCGGTGCCAGCCGGAACGCCCCGGCGTCGGTGGCGGCGGACGGCCAGAGGGCCGGGTCCCCGAGCAGTTCCCCGGCGGACCGGGACCGGGGCGTCGCCGCGCCCCGGTCCTCGGCGATCAGGGTGAGGAGTTCCTCGGTGAGGCGCAGGTCGAGGGTGTCCTCGACAGCGCTGCCGGACGGGGCGGCGCGGCCCGGATCGGCGGGACCGGCGCCGGGCCCCGTGGACGCGTCGTCGGGAGGCACGGTGGCGCTCTCCTCTCAGAGGTGTGCGGGCGGGGCGCTCAGGCGTGCAGCGGGTTGGCGATGCTGACGTAGACGGACTGGGTGTCGACGGGGCCGACGAGTTCGTCGAGTCCGTGCAGCCGGGTCAGCAGGTTGGCCTTGCAGCGCAGGTGTCGGTGGTCCAGGAGGTAGGCGGGCAGCGGGGAGCCCTGGTGCGCGGCTGCGGTGAGGAACCGGCGGAACTCGGTGACGAGGTCCTGTTCGTCGGCGAGGCGCTGGGCCCCGAACGCGCCGATCAGGCCGAGGACGTTGTTGATGCCGAGGTAGTAGGCGAAGCGCTCGTCGGTGACCGGGTCGGAGACGAAGGTGTCGCTGACCTTCCCGATGCCGGGCAGCCGCTGGTCCAGTTCGGCGTGGCGGGAGGTGCGGAAGTAGTAGCCCTGGTTGTCCCGGTAGCGCCCGCCGGCGGGCCAGCCGTCCGGGTCGAGGAGCACCAGGGTGTTCTGCTGGTGGGCTTCGAGCGCGACACCGGCGTGGGCGTCGAGCCAGAGCACCGGGGCGACGACGCTGTCGAGATAGCGCCGGAACCACTCCGCCGAGACGGCCGCGGTGGTCCGGCCGGTCCGCGCCGTGAGCCGTTCGACGCACTCGGCGAGCCGGGAGCGCATCGGCGCGCGCCCGGGGCGGGGTCGCAGGGCGGTCAGTCCGGCGATGCAGACGGCGTCGTCGCCCGAGGCGAACGGGTTCTGACGCAGGATCACGTCGAGGCCCCTGACGGGCACGCCTTCGGGGTCGTCCACGGCGAGCCAGGCGGGGTCGCGGACGATGTCGAAGCCGGGGTGTTCGCGCTGCCAGCGATCGGCCAGGCCGGTGGAGAGCAGACGGTGGACCTCGACGCCCCGGTGGAGCTCCTTGCGCAGGTTCTCGCGGCGGGAGTTGGTGATGCGGACGCCGAGGGAGAGCTTCAGCATCACCCGTGCGCCGGGCCGGTGGACGGTGCGGATGGAGGAGGTGGGGTGCCAGCGCTCGCCGTGGGGGCCGAGGTCGTGCAGGAGGCCCGTCTCCCGGAGGGCCATCACCTGGGGGCGGCGCAGCAGTTCGGCGGCCTGCCAGGGGTGCAGGGGAAGGGCGGCGGTGCCCGGGGGCGTGCGCAGGCCCTCGGTGTGCGGGGTGAGGAGTTCTTCGGCGGTGGCCGGTGCGCCGTCGGTCCAGGCGGAGTCGGCGGCCAGCAGCGAACGGTCCACCGCGAACCAGTGCAGCGGGAACGCGCCGTGCAGTTCGGGCGAGTAGAGGCGCGACTCCGAATCCGACAGCCCCTCACGGCTCTTGGGGGTGGGGTGGAGCGGGTGGCCGAGCAGGAGGGACTGCTCGGCGGTGAGGAAGAGGTCGGACTCCGGTGGGTCGGCGGGATGGCGTCGTCGGTGTTCGACGAAGTCGGCGGTGCGGCGTACGGAGTCGGCGACGCGGGCCACCAGGTCGGCGGCTCCGTCGCGGTCGCCCTCGCGGCCGATGAGCGTCGCGACGGTGACGGCGTCGGCGGGCGGGGCGTCCGCCGGTACGCCTTCCAGCACCGGCACGCCGAAGCGGTGATGGCCGGTGGCGGACCAGTAGTGCACGGGGACGAGCAGGGCGGTGCCGGTGGCGGGGAAGGGGATGCGCAGGGTGGGGCCGTCGGGCCGGGGCAGGTCGTTCTCCCGGGCCCAGCAGCGCAGGAGGCTTTCGGCGCCCGCGCTGTCGGCGGCCCTCGCGGGGTCCGGGTGGTCGAGCGGGTCGGGCGTCCGCGCCGCGTGCTGGTCGGCGGGCGCGGTGGCCGCGGCGTGCGCCGGAGCGTGCGGGACGCAGCCGTGCGCGGCCTTCTGCCGGGGCACGGTCGTCGCCTCGACCGTGCCGGGGACGGCCGGTCCGTCCTGCCCTCGGTGCTGGGGGGTGCCGGGGCCGTCGGCCTCGGGCGCGGGGGTGGGGTTCACGGCGGTCTTCCTTGTGGGGTTCCGGGGGTCAGGTGCTGAGCGCCGCCGCGCCGCGACGGTGCGGCGACCGCTCCGCGGCGGCCAGGGCGTCGGCGAGGCGGTCGACGACGGCGGTCGCCTGCTCGTCGGTGAGGGTGAGCGGGGGCAGGAGGCGGACCACAGCGCCGTGGCGACCGCCGAGTTCGACGATGAGGCCGCGGTCCAGGCACTCCCGCTGGACGGCGCGGGCGAGGAACGGGTCCGGCGGCGGAGCCGGCGCCGGGTCGTCGGCCTCGGCGGGCAGGGGCGCGGCCTCGGGATCCACGAGCTCCAGGCCGATCATCAGTCCGCGCCCCCGTACGTCGCCGATCCCCGGATGGTCGGCGCGCAGATCCCGCAGTCGGGCGAGCATCCGGGCACCGAGGACCGCCGCACGCTCCGCCAGTCCGTTCTCCCTGACGTACGCCAGGGTGGCCGCGCCCGCCGCCATGGCGAGCTGGTTCCCCCGAAACGTACCCGCGTGCGCGCCCGGCTGCCAGAGGTCCAGTTCGGAGCGGTAGACGATGACCGCGAGGGGGAGCGATCCGCCGATGGCTTTGGACAGGACCATGACGTCGGGCACGATGCCGCTGTGCTCGACGGCCCAGAAGGCCCCGGTCCTGCCGACACCCGTCTGCACCTCGTCGGCGATCAGCGGGATGGAGCGGTCCCGGGTGATCCGTCGCATGCGGCGCAGCCAGCCGTCCGGCGCGGGATTGACGCCGCCCTCGCCCTGGACGGGCTCCAGGATCATCCCGGCCGGGGCCGGCACGCCGCCCTTCTCGTCGTCCAGCAGGTGCTCCGTCCAGCGGGCGGCGAGGGCCGCGCCGCGCTCGCCGCCCGTTCCGAACGGGCAGCGGTAGTCCTGCGGGTAGGGCAGCCGGGTCACCCGGACGTCGGTCGCGCCGCCGGAGGCTTCCAGCGCTCCGGCCGTCATGCCGTGGTACGCGCCGGTGAAGGTCAGCAGACCGCTGCGGCCCGTCGCGGCGCGGACGAGCTTGAACGCCGCCTCGACCGCGTCCGTTCCGGCCGGTCCGCAGAACTGGACGCGCGCGTCGTCGGCGAGTTCTCTGGGCAGCGTGGCGAACAGCTCAGTGGTGAAGGCGTCCTTGACCGGGGTGGCCAGGTCGAGGACGTGCAGCGGCGCGCCGGAGTCGATGACCTTCCGGATCGCTTCGAGCACGACGGGGTGGTTGTGCCCCAGCGCCAGGGTGCCCGCGCCGGACAGGCAGTCCAGGTAGCGCCGGCCGTCCGCGCCCTCGATGGTGAGCCCGCGGGCCCGTACCGGCACGATCGGCAGGGACCGCGCATACGTGCGGGCGGCCGATTCGCGCAGTGACTGGCGGCGCAGGATGCCCTCGTGCGCGGAGGGCGGTGCCACCGGAGCGGGTTCGGTCACGGCCACGGCTGTTGGTCCTCCTGCGGTAGCGGTCGCGTTGCACGGCGGTGCGTTCTGGGCGCGGGCGGAGTGCTCGGCTGAACGTCGTCCCGGTGTCCCCCGTACGTACCAACGACGTCGACGGCGAGGGAACACGGGTGCGCCGGAAGATCCTCGCGCGCGGAACTGCGGGCCCGCCGCTCGCCGTCCCTGCGGCACCGGCGGGGTCGGGGGCCGGGCCGAGGATGCCGGACACCCTGGTCAGGCGCACGGGTCCGACGCCGCGGCCCCGAGCAGTACCGAGCAGTACCGAGTCACGACGTCCCAGGGGATTAGACGGGCCGGTGGGGCCGAAACTCCGGTGCCGCCGGGACTCGGCGGCGAGGCTGCCGGCGTGCGACGGGACGGGGACGGGACCGCTGCGCATCCCGCGAGGTCGCTGCACGGGCGCCTCGCACGCCGAAGGCCCGGCCCCTCGGTCGGAGGATGCTGTTGGTCAATTCGGGCCTGGTTGCTTCGCCCCGTCGTTATGCGGCGGGGCGGAGTGCTGTCAAGGGGCTGGTGCGGGTGCGGGCTCTTGGTGTGCCGGTGAGCCAGGCGTTTATGCGGATGAGGTTGACGGCGGCGCCGGTGAGCTGGTGCTGGAGACTGGTCTTCGCCAGGCCGCGGTAGCGGGTTCTGCGCAGGCCGCAGGCGTTCACTGCTTGGGAGATGGTGCCTTCAACGCCGGCACGGATCTTATAGCGGTCCTTCCACCCGTCGGTCGCCTGGAGCTTTCGCGCCTGCTGGAGTGCTTCATATTCGTCGCGGGGTCGGAGGTTGGTCTCCCGCCGCCGAGGCTTGGCGGAGTTGACGCATTCCCGCAGCTGGGGACAGGCGCCGCAGTCGGCCGGAGAGAACCGAACCCGGATGGTCGCCAGCCCCTCCTCGGAGGTGCGCTGGGCCCCTTGCGTACTGACGACGCCGTTCGGGCACGTCACGTGCTGGTTGTCCCAGGCGATGGTGAACGCGTCCTGGCAGGTCTTTTGGGTCCCGGCGGGCCACCTCCCCGTCAACCAGGTGGAAGTACCTCACCCACCCCTGCCGCAGCACCTCGACTTCCGGCAGTTCCCGCAGGCCCGGTGGCCCGTCCTACGCCCAGACGCTCCGCAGCAGGTGCATGCCGTCGTCGCCGACCCGCCGATACGTCTGGTCCCGGCGAGACCGGTCCTTGGGGAAACGGGAGTCCTCGTCCCGGGTGGCGTAGTGCTTGAACCATTCCGGCCGGGCGCACGCGCTCAGCCAGCCCGGCTCGGCCAGAGCTACGGCATTCAGCGCGGAGCGCAGGGTTTCCGCGACCAGTTCCAGCTGGTTCAGCCCGCGCACCGCGGACAGCACGTGGGTGGAGTCGGTCCGTGCCCGCCCCCGGGCGGTGATCAGTCCCTGTCGCCGGGCGGCAGCCAGGACCGTGTCCAGGATCTCCCGGCCGCCGTCGGCTCCGACGAGCCGGTCCCGGAACTCCGAGAGCACCGAGTAGTCGAATGGCGAACTGCTCGTCGCTAGACAACGACCCCAGTTCGTCCCGCACCCGCATCGCCAGGCTTCCCTTTGGGAACGCGGCCCGCGCCACCCGAACCGTCTCCGCCGGAATCTCCCCAGACCCCTTCGGCTGCATCGACATCCGCACCCACCCCACACGACAACGTCGGCCTACAAGACCACAACCGGGTCTTGAAGGCCGACGTCACGCACAGGCCCGAATCGACCAACAGCGTCCCTCGGTCGGAGGGGGCCGGGCCTTCGGTCCGTGCGGTGGCTGTGCGGACGGACGGTCCTCAGTGCGCCGCGGGGACGAACACCGCGAGCTCCGCGGCCAGTTCCTCGTGGACGCGCGCCTGGAGGAGCGTGCCGTCGGCGGTGTGCTCCTCCGACAGGACCTCGCCCTCGGCGTGCACCCGGGAGACGAGCGCCCCCTGGATGTACGGCACGAGCGCCTCGATCTCGACGGATGGACGGGGCAGCTCGGCGTCGATGAGCGCCAGCAGCTCGTCCATGCCCGCACCGGTCCGGGCCGACACGGCGATGGCGTGCCTCTCGTTGCGCAGCAGGCGCTGAAGGACCAGCGGGTCCGCCGCGTCCGCCTTGTTGACCACCACGATCTCGCGCACGTCGACCGCGCCGACGTCCCGGATCACCTCGCGCACGGCGGCCAGCTGCTCCTCCGGCACCGGGTGGGAGCCGTCCACCACGTGCAGGATGAGATCGGACTCGCCGACCTCCTCCATGGTGGAGCGGAACGCCTCGACGAGGTGGTGGGGCAGGTGCCGGACGAATCCGACGGTGTCGGCCAGGGTGTAGACGCGACCGCTCGGCGTTTCGGCCCGGCGCACGGTCGGGTCCAGAGTGGCGAACAGGGCGTTCTCCACGAGGACTCCGGCCCCGGTCAGGCGGTTGAGCAGCGACGACTTGCCCGCGTTGGTGTATCCGGCGATGGCGACGGAGGGCACCTTGTTGCGCTTGCGCTCCTGCCGCTTGATCTCGCGGCCGGTCTTCATCTCCGCGATCTCCCGGCGCATCTTCGCCATCTTCTCGCGGATCCGTCGCCGGTCCGTCTCGATCTTGGTCTCACCGGGTCCGCGGGTGGCCATGCCGCCCCCGCCGCTGGAACCGCCGCCGCCCATCTGACGGGAGAGCGACTGGCCCCAGCCGCGCAGCCTAGGCAGCATGTACTGCATCTGGGCCAGCGAGACCTGCGCCTTGCCCTCACGGGACTTGGCGTGCTGGGCGAAGATGTCGAGGATCAGCGCGGTCCGGTCGACCACCTTGACCTTGACGACGTCTTCCAGGTGGATCAGCTGGCCCGGACTGAGCTCACCGTCGCACACCACGGTGTCCGCCCCGGATTCCAGGACAATGTCGCGCAGCTCCAGCGCCTTGCCCGAGCCGATGTAGGTGGCCGGGTCCGGCTTGTCGCGCCGCTGGTAGACGGCGTCGAGCACCTGGGCGCCCGCCGTCTCGGCGAGTGCGGCGAGCTCCGCGAGGGAGATCTCCGCGTCGTGCACCGTCCCCGAGGTCCAGACGCCGACCAGCACGACGCGCTCCAGGCGCAGCTGCCGGTACTCGACCTCCGTGACGTCTTCGAGTTCGGTGGAGAGACCCGCCACGCGCCGCAGCGCCGCACGCTCGGAGCGGTCCAGCTGGTCGCCGTCCCGCGCTCCGTCGATCTCGTGGCTCCAGGCGACGTCCTCTTCCATCAGGGCGTCGGCCCGAAGGCCGTCGGTGAGACTCTCGGTGACGTTCTCCGTGGCGCTCTGCGCGTCGTGCGCGTCCTGGGGAAGGGAAGAAGAGGAGGTCATTGGATCCTTACGTCGATAGAAGTCCGATACGTCAGTCACAACGTGTGATCTGCCCGGATGATTCCCTGCCGGGAACGTCCGGTGCGGGCCGCCGCGCCGACGCGTCGATAGTGGCACGGTCCGGCGGGGCCCGTCACGCGGTTTCCCGGCCGTCGAGGGCCTGCGGCGCCTCCGCTCCCCCGCGCCAGTCGGGGTGGCCGGGCATCGGCGGGGTCTTCTCCGCGTACAGCCAGCCGTCGAAGAAGTCGCCGAGGTCCCGGCCCGCCATCGTGGACGCCAGCCGGACGAAGTCGGCGGTGGTCGCCGAACCGTCCCGGTGCAGCCGCACCCAGAGACGCTCCAGCCGGTCGAAGGCCGCCTCGCCGATCTCCTGGCGCAGCGCGTAGAGCACCAGCGCGGACCCGTCGTAGACGACCGGGCGGAACAGGCTGATCTTCTGCCCCGGGGCCGGGGCGTGCGGGTAGGCCGGAGGGCCGCCGTCCGCGCGCCAGCCGTCGGAGCGGGCGTACGCCTCGCGCATCCGCCGCTCCAGCGTGCCGCCTCCGTGCTCCTGCGCGTACCGGGCCTCGTACCAGGTGGCGTGTCCCTCGTTGAGCCACAGATCGGACCAGGCGGCGGGCGAGACGCTGTCGCCGAACCACTGGTGGGCCAGTTCGTGGACCATGACCGAGTCGACGTACCACTCGGGGTATCCGCCGGTGAAGAGGGACTTCTCGAAGAGCGAGAGCGTCTGGGTCTCCAGCTCGAACCCGGTCTCGGCGTCGGCGATGAGCAGCCCGTACGTCTCGAAGGGGTAGCGGCCGACCTGCCGTTCCATCCAGGTCATCTGGTCGGGCGTCTTGACGAGCCAGGGTTCCAGCTCCGTACGGTCGGCGGTGGGCACGACGTCGCGCAGCGGGAGTCCGCGGGGGCCGGAGCGCTCCAGGACGGTGGAGCGGCCGATGGAGACCTGGGCCAGCTCGGTGGCCATGGGGTGCTCGGTCCGGTACGTCCAGGTGGTCGTGGCCCCGTGGCGGGTGCGGCCGGCGGGGAGTCCGTTCGCCACCGCGGTCAGCTTCGCGGGAGCGGTGATCCGGAAGGTGAAGTACGCCTTGTCCGAAGGATGGTCGTCGGCCGGGAAGACGCGGTGGGCCGCGTCGGCCTGGTTGGCGAGGGCGAGGCCGTCTGCGGTGCGGACCCAGCCTCCGTCGTCCGGGTCCCCGGCCGGGTCGCTGGTGTGCCGGACGGTGATGTGCAGCGGCGCTCCGGGGCGGAGCCGGCGGGGCGGCTGGACGATCAGGTCCTCGTGCTTGCCGGCGAAGTCGGCGGCCACCCCGTCGACCTCGACGGAGCGGACGCGGCCCTTGGCGAAGTCCAGGTTGATGCGGTCCAGGGGCTCGGTGACACGGGCGGTGATCTTCGTGACGGCGTTCAGGGGCTTCGTGTTGTCGCCGCCGTAGGCGAGGGCGATGTCGTACGCGAGGACGTCGTAGCCGGGATTGCCGAGCTCCGGGAAGAGCCGGTCGCCGATGCCGAGGGGTTCGGGGTCGGGCAGGGCGGCGGCGACGAGGGCGAGCGAGGCGGCGGCCAGCAGCGCGGCGCGCCGTCGGCGGGAGGTGAGCGGCATGGACTACCGCTATCAGCGCGCGGCACGTCCGGCGTCGGTGGCGCGCGCCGCGCCACCCGAACGGGCTCACGGAGCGGGCGGGGCGTGCCGGGTCAGCCGGCGGCGGCCGGGTGCTGGGCGCGGCTGACGTCGTAGACCCCGGCGACCTCGCGCATCGCGCGCATCAGGGCGGGCAGCCCGGCGGCGTCGGGGAGTTGGAGGGTGTAGGTGTGCCGGACGCGCTGTTCACTGGGCGGCTCGACGTTCGCGGAGACGATCGCCGCGTCGGCGGTCGCGATCGCCTCGGTGAGGTCGGCGAGCAGCCGGGGCCGTCCGAAGGACTCGGCGACGAGCGTGACCCGGCAGGCGGCCGTGTCGCTCCAGCCGTCCTCGTCGTCCCGCCATCGGGCGGCGACCGGTGCGCGGCCGGTGTCGCGCATGCGGGCCACGGCGGCGCACTCCCGGCGGTGCACGGTGACGGCTCCGCCGCGGACGGGGAAGCCGACGACGTCGTCGGGGGGTACCGGGGTGCAGCAGCCGGCCAGGCGCACGGGGGCCTCAGGGCCGTCGACCAGGACGTTCGCGGCGCGTGCGCCGGACCGGGAGCGGGGCGGGGCGGGGACCGGCGCGGCACCGGCGGAGCGCCGGCCGCGGTCGCCCGGTTCCGCGCCGGGCTCGTGGTCGGGGTGGTCGGTGAGCCAGCCGGTGATCGCGATCCGGGCGGCGGGGGTGCGGGCGTGGTCCAGCCAGTCGGGCGAGGGGCCCGAGGCGGTGTCCTGGGCGAGCAGGAGCTGCACGGTGTCGCCGTCGCTGAGCTGGGTGCCGAGGGTGGCGAGGCGGCCGTTGACCCGGGCCCCGATGCAGGTGTGCGCCCGGTCGCCGTACTGCGCGTAGGCGGCGTCCACGCAGCTCGCCCCGGCGGGCAGCCCGAGGGTTCCGCCGTCGGTGCGGAAGACGGTGATCTCGCGGTCCTGGGCGAGGTCGGCGCGGAGCGTGGTCCAGAAGGTGTCCGGGTCGGTGGCGGACTGCTGCCAGTCCAGCAGCCGGGAGAGCCAGCCGGGTCGGGTGGGGTCGGCGCGTTCGCCGTCGGAGGGTTCGGTCTGCTGGGCGGCGGCGTCGTGCGCGTACGGATTGCCGAGGGCGACGACGCCCGCCTCGGCGACCTTGTGCATCCGGTGCGTGCGGATGAGGACTTCGGCCACCGCGCCGTCGGGTCCGACGACAGCGGTGTGCAGGGACTGGTACAGGTTGAACTTGGGCGCGGCGATGAAGTCCTTGAACTCGGAGACGACCGGCGTGAAGCAGGTGTGCAGTTCGCCGAGGACGGCGTAGCAGTCCGCGTCCTCGCCGACCAGGACGAGCAGCCGGCCGAAGTCGGTCGAGCGCAGCTCGCCGCGTTTCCTGCGGACCCGGTGCAGGGACACGAAGTGCCTTGGTCTGATGAGGACTTCGGCACTGATGTCCGCCTCGCGCAGGGTGTGGCGGACGCTGTCGGCGATGGCGGGCAGCGCGTCGTCGGCGCCGGAGGCGGCGGTCGACAGACGCCGTGTCTCCTCGTACGCGTCGGGGTGCAGGATGGCGAAGACCAGGTCCTCCAGCTCGGTCTTGAGCGCCTGTACGCCGAGCCGTTCGGCGAGCGGGATGAGCACGTCCCGGGTGACCTTGGCGATCCTGGCCTGCTTCTCGGGCCGCATCACGCCGAGGGTGCGCATGTTGTGCAGTCGGTCGGCGAGTTTGATCGACATGACCCGGACGTCGTTGCCGGTGGCGACGAGCATCTTGCGGAAGGTCTCGGGTTCGGCGGCGGCCCCGTAGTCGACCTTTTCGAGTTTGGTGACGCCGTCGACGAGGTAGCAGACCTCCTCGCCGAACTCCTCGCGCACCTGGTCGAGGGTCACCTCGGTGTCCTCGACGGTGTCGTGGAGGAGGGAGGCGGTCAGGGTGGTGGTCTCGGCGCCGAGTGCGGCGAGGATCAGCGTCACGGCCAGCGGGTGCGTGATGTACGGCTCGCCGCTCTTGCGCATCTGGCCGCGGTGCGAGGACTCCGCGAGGACGTAGGCCCGGTGCAGGATCGTCAGGTCGGCGTCCGGGTGGTGGGCGCGGTGCGCCTCGGCGACATGGCCGATCGCGGCGGGCAGGCGGTCGCGGGAGACCGGCCCGAGCAGCGCCACCCGGCCCAGTCTGCGGAGATCGATCCGGGGGCGGCTCCGCCTGCGCGGCGGGGCGGCGGGATCGGCTGCCTCTGCACTCATGGGGGCACCTCCGGCGACGTCGACCGGCGGTGGGGAGAGACGGATGCCTCTCCGGGCCGGTGCTTGATGCTACCGACCCCACCACGTGGCGCAGTCCGCCTCTCGCTCAGCGTGAAACGGATCACCCATTCGAGCGAAGCTCTAGCCGATCACTGTTTCGAGCCAGTCGGGGTCGACGACGCCCTCGGCGACGATCACGGCGGGGCCGGTCATGTCGATCTCCCCGTCCGGGTGCTCGGTGATGACCAGGACGCCCCCGGGCAGGTCCACCGTGTACGTGGCGGGGAGCCCGGTCACGGCGGGGTCGGCGCCGTCCCTGCGGGCCGCGGCGACGGCCACCGCGCACGCGCCGGTGCCGCAGGAGCGGGTCTCGCCGGAGCCCCGCTCGTGGACGCGCAGGGCCACGTGGCGCGGTCCGCGCTCGACCACGAACTCGACGTTCACGCCGTCGGGGTAGGCGCTCGCGGGGGTGACGGGAGGGGGCGCGAGCAGGTCTCCGGCGTGCGCCAGGTCGTCCACGAAGGCGACCGCGTGCGGATTGCCCATGTTGACGTGGCGGGCGGGCCAGCTGCGACCGCCGACGGTGACGGTGACGCCGTCCTCGGGGAACAGGGCGCGGCCCATGGAGACCGTGACGTCGCCGTTCTTCGCCAGATGCACGCGCTTGACGCCGCCCCGGGTGGCTACGGCGAGGTCCCCGTCGCCGACGAGGCCGGCACGCTGGAGGTAGCGGGCGAAGACGCGCACGCCGTTGCCGCACATCTCGGCGATCGAGCCGTCGGCGTTGCGGTAGTCCATGAACCACTCGGCCTCGGCCGCCTGCTCGCGGGCCTCGGGGTGGGCCGCCGACCGGACGACGTGCAGCAGGCCGTCCGCGCCGATGCCGGCGCGGCGGTCGCAGAGCCGCGCCACCACGGACGCGGGCAGCGCGAGGGCGTTGTCCGGGTCGGGGACGATCACGAAGTCGTTCTCGGTGCCGTGACCCTTGAGGAAGGCGATCTGCGAGGTGCTCACAGGGCCACTGTACGAGGCTCCGCCGACACCGTGCGAGGTCGGGACCCCGGCATCGGCCGGACGGGCCGCGGGCCCTCGGCGGCGCTCAGCGCAGCCGGGCGACGCGCCAGACGGCGAGGGCGACCAGGCCGACGCCCACGGCGGCGTACAGGGCGATCACGCGCCAGTCGGGGCGCTCGCCCGAGCCGCGGGCGGGGAGGCCGGGCCAGGTGTGGCCGACGCGGCGGGCCGCCATCATGCCCCAGCCGGCCGCGCAGCAGCTGATCAGCAGCCCCAGCATGGCAACGACGGCTCCGCCGCCGCCGAACTCGAAGGCGAGCGGGAAGGCGAACATCAGGGAGCCGAGCGCCGCCAGCATGACGATGGGCGCGAGCTGCCAGATCCGGAGCCTGCGGGCGGGACGGAGCTCGACCTCGACCTCCTGGGCCACCGGCTGCTCATCGGGGCCGTCGGGGCTCAGCCGCCCGGCGAGGTGCCGTGTCGGCAGGGCGTCCTGCTCTGTGTCGCGCTGCTCCGTGTCGCGAGGGCCGGCCTCCATCGCCACGCGCCCTCCCAACTCGGACTCCACTGACGGATCGATGCTCGATGATGGCACGCCCGGGGGCGCCGAATTGACGGGCAGGGCGTCCCGATGCCATCACGTGATCAGGCTGTGACCGCCCGTTCGACCAACGCCAGCGCCCGGTGCGGGAGTTCCGCCCGGTCACGGTGCCCGCCGCCGAGCCATCGGACGCGCGGGTCGCGGCGGAACCAGGACTCCTGCCGGCGTGCGAAGCGCTTGGTGGCGCGGACGGTCTCGGCGCGCGCCTCGGCCTCGGTGCACTCCCCCGCGAGCGCCGCCAGGATCTGCTGGTAGCCAAGGGCCCGGGAGGCGGTGAGGCCCTCGCGCAGCCCGGCCGCCTCCAGGTCGCGGACCTCGTCGACCAGGCCGTCCTCCCACATCCGGTCGACGCGCCGGGCGATGCGTTCGTCCAGTTCGGGGCGGTCGACGCCGACGCCGATCTGCACGGCGTCGTAGACGGGTTCCTCGCCGGGGAGGTTGGCGGTGAAGGGTTTGCCGGTGATCTCGATGACTTCGAGCGCCCGTACGATCCGGCGGCCGTTGCCCGCCAGGATGGAGCGGGCGGCGTCCGGGTCGGCGGCGGCGAGCCGGGCGTGCAGCGCGCCGGGGCCCCGCTCCGCCAGTTCCTGTTCGAGTGCGGCGCGCACCTCGGGGTCGGTGCCGGGGAACTCCAGGGCGTCGACGGCGCCCTTCACGTACAGCCCGGAGCCGCCGACCAGGACGGGCGTGCGTCCCTCGGCGAGCAGCCGGTCGATCTCCCGCCGGGCGAGGCGCTGGTACTCGGCGACGCTGGCGGCCTCGGTGACGTCCCAGATGTCCAGCAGTCGGTGCGGCACGCCGTCGCGCTCGGCGACGGTGAGCTTCGCCGTCCCGATGTCCATCCCCCGGTAGAGCTGCATGGAGTCGGCGTTGATCACCTCGCCGCCGAGCCGCTGGGCGAGGAACACGCCCAGATCGGACTTTCCGGCCGCGGTGGGGCCGACGACGGTGATGACACGCGGTGCGGGAACAGGAGGGGTCACGGGCACAGTCTCCCAAAGCGCCGGAACGTTCCCGAACGGGATGCGACCGGATTCCCGGCGGAGCGGTCGTCGACGGCGTCACGCGTGGCCCCGGATGCCCGGCGGAGCGGTCGTCGCGAACATTTACGCGTCGCCCGGCCGACGCGTAAAAGCGGCGGGAGCGGACAGGTGACGCACAATGGACGCGGGGAGAGCCCTCTCCCGACAGTCCTCACCGCACGGAAGGTGACCCATGGGGTTCCTGGACAACCTGAAGGCCAAGCTGGCACCGGCCAAGGACAAGGTCGGAGACCTCGCGCAGCAGCACGGGGGCAAGATCGAGCAGGGCCTGGACAGGGCCGCGCGCACGGTCGACCAGAAGACCAAGGGCAAATACAGCGACAAGATCGGCACCGGGACGCGCAAGGCCAAGGACGCCGTCGACCGGCTCGGTCACCGGGACGGGGGCACCACCCCTCCGCCGCCTCCGGCCTCCCCGGGAGGCACGCCTCCCCCGCCGCCCGCGCCGGGAAACACGCCCCCGCCGCCTCCCTCCCACTGATCCGCGTGACGGCACCGACGGCGGTGACCGGGCTCCGTGCCGGTCACCGCCGTCCGCCGTCTCACGACCAGGCGGCGACGGTGTAGCCGACCCCGTACGGGGCGTCCTCGTACAGCAGCCGGCTGCCGAGACCGGCCCCCCGCGCGGCACCGGCCAGAAGCTGCCAGGGGGCGCGGCCGGCCGCCTTCAGCTCGTACGCGAGGGTCGCGTCCAGGGCGGCCAGGGCGTCGAGGTCCGCGGAGCCGAGCGCGGCGGTGGCCTCCGCGTCGAACGCGGCGGCCCGCTCGTCGAGGTAGCCGGGCGCCTTGAGCGAGCGGCAGGCGCTGCCGTCGCCCATCACCAGGAGCGCCACCCGGTCGGCACGGGCGGCGGTCTCCTGCCCGGCCCGTACGCAGTCGGCAGCGGACAGGCGTTCCGGCAGCGCGAGCCCTTCGACCGGGGCGTTCGCCCAGCGGGCCCGCTCCAGCAGCCACCCGGCCACGGCGAGGGAGGCCGGCAGCGGCCGGTGCTCCGGGTCGGCCGGGCCGCCCTCGGCGGGCGGGCCCAGCGTGACGTCGAGGGCGACGCCGAACCCGCGGAAGGAGCCGGTCGTTCCCGCCGGATAGGCGCCGGCGCGGTCGTCGTCGGCCGGTGCGACCACGATCAGCAGGTCGGGGCGCGCGGCGGCGAGCACGCCCAGCGCGTCCAGGCACGCGGCCCGTGCGCGGTCGAGCTCGGGCGCGGCTCCGGCGGCGACCTCGGGCACCAGGAGCGGCGGGCAGGGGCACACGGCGGCGGCGGCAAGCATGCCGGTCAGCGTACTTGCCGGTAGGCCGCGAGTCCGCCGTCAGGGGTGCGCGGCCGGCGAGGGGCGAGCAGCCGCCGGCCTCCGGGTCGGACGGCTGAGGCCCACCGGGCGCCCCGCACCCAACGGCCCGGTCGTGCCGTCCCGTCCCGTCGCGCGGCCCGGTCGCCGCGCGGTCACGGCCCGGTCGCCGCGCGGGAGGTCAGTCGCGTCGCCGTCCCGTCCCGTCGCGCGGTCGCGCCGCGCGACGGGACGTCAGTCGCGTCCGCAGCCCGTCGCCGCGACGGCCGGCAGAGGGGCCGGGGCGCCGATGCCGGGCAGGCCGAGCATCACGCCGGCGGGCTTGGCGGCGGCTGCCGTGTTGCGCTTCGCCCAGGCGTCGCCCGCGCGGGTGGACCGCACGGCGAGCGGCGTGCCCTCGGCGAGCAGGTGGTGCGGGGCGGCGTAGGTGATGTCCACGGTCACCACGTCGCCGGGGCGCACGTCCTGCTCGGGCTTGGTGAAGTGGACGAGGCGGTTGTCGGGCGCGCGCCCGGAGAGCCGGTGGGTCGCGCCGTCCTTCCGGCCCTCGCCCTCGGCGACCATGATCTCCAGGGTGCGGCCGACCTGTTTCTTGTTCTCCTCCCAGGAGATCTCCTCCTGGAGGGCGGACAGCCGCATGTACCGCTCCTG
Source organism: Streptomyces sp. ADI96-02 (assembly GCF_003846185.1). GTDB lineage: Bacteria > Actinomycetota > Actinomycetes > Streptomycetales > Streptomycetaceae > Streptomyces. The sequence goes on along the minus strand of NZ_ML123034.1, from coordinate 5,148,915 downwards.
GACGACCTCCTTCGGGACCTGCCCGTCCATGTCGGCGGCCGGGGTGCCGGGGCGCTTGGAGTACTGGAAGGTGAAGGCGTTGGCGAAACGGGCCTCGCGGACCGCGTGCATCGTCTGCTGGAAGTCCTCCTCGGTCTCGCCGGGGAAGCCGACGATGATGTCGGTGGAGATGGCGGCGTCGGGCATCGCGGCGCGCACCTTCGTGATGATCCCTAGGAAGCGTTCCTGCCGGTAGGAGCGGCGCATCGCCTTCAGGACCCGGTCCGATCCGGACTGCATCGGCATGTGGAGCTGCGGCATCACGTTCGGCGTCTCGGCCATGGCGGCGATGACGTCGTCGGTGAAGTCGCGGGGGTGCGGGGAGGTGAAGCGGACCCGCTCCAGTCCCTCGATTCGCCCGCAGGCGCGCAGCAGCTTGGAGAACGCCTCGCGGTCGCCGATGTCGGAGCCGTACGCGTTGACGTTCTGGCCGAGCAGGGTGATCTCGGACACCCCTTCGGCGACCAGGGCCTCGATCTCGGCCAGGATGTCGCCGGTGCGGCGGTCCTTCTCCTTCCCGCGCAGGGCGGGGACGATGCAGAAGGTGCAGGTGTTGTTGCAGCCCACGGAGATGGAGACCCACGCGGCGTAGGCGGACTCGCGGCGGGTGGGCAGCGTGGAGGGGAACGCCTCCAGGGACTCGGCGATCTCGATCTGCGCCTCGTCCTGGATCCGGGCGCGCTCCAGCAGCACGGGGAGTTTGCCGATGTTGTGCGTGCCGAAGACGACGTCCACCCAGGGGGCGCGCCGCACGATGGTGTCGCGGTCCTTCTGCGCGAGGCAGCCGCCGACGGCGATCTGCATGCCGGGGCGCTTCGTCTTCATCGGGGCGAGCCGGCCGAGGTTGCCGTACAGCTTGTTGTCGGCGTTCTCGCGCACCGCGCAGGTGTTGAAGACGACGACGTCGGCGTCGCCGTCGGCCCCTTCGGGGGCGCGGACGTATCCGGCGTCCTCCAGGAGACCCGACAGCCGTTCGGAGTCGTGGACGTTCATCTGGCACCCGTAGGTGCGCACCTCGTAGCTCTTCTTGACGTCCACTGCTTCGCTCCGGTTGCCGCTGCTCATGGGACAAGGGTAGGCGGTGGGCGACCGCGTCCCTCCCGTGCCCGGCCCGCCCTGCCGGACGGCCCTGGCCAGCGGGGCGGCCAGCTGGCAGGATCGCGCGCATGCCCCACGCTCTGTCCCGGTTCGGCCGACGACGCTCCCTTCAGGCGGGCGCCGTGCTCGCGGTCGTCCTCGGCCTGCTGGCGTGGTGGCTGAAGCCCCTGGGGGAACGGGCCCCGAGCGGCTCGCTGACCTTCTCCACGGGCGTCCCGACCGGCGTCTACCAGCGCTACGGGGAGCGGCTGGAGGACGCGCTGGCCCGGGACATGCCGAGAGTGTCGATAAGGCTGCGGACCAGTGAGGGCTCGCAGCAGAACCTCGCGCGGGTGGCGGCCGGAGAGGCCGACTTCACCATCGCCACCGCCGACGCCGTGGCCACCTATCTGCGGGCCGGCAAGCCGGGCGCCGAGCGGCTGCGGGGCTGTGTGCGGCTCTACGACGACTACGTACAGCTGGTCGTGCCCCGCGGCGCCGGCATCGAGAGCGTCGCCGACCTGCGGGGCAAGCGGGTCGGGGTGGGCCAGGAGGGCTCCGGGGTGCGGCTCGTCGCGGACCGGCTGATGACCGCCGCGGGCATCGATCCGACAGGCGGCGTCACCGCGGTGTCGGCCGGTATCGACACCATGCCGGACCGGCTGGTCGACGGCGAGATCGACGCCTTCTTCTGGTCCGGCGGCCTGCCGACCGGGGCCGTGCAGGCGCTGTCGGAGCGGTTCGCCATCCGGCTGGTCCCGCTGGACGACGCGTTGATCGCGAAGGTGCAGGCGGCCGGCGGGTCCACGCGCTACTACCGCTCGGCCGTGATGCCGGCGGACGCCTACCTCGACGCCCAGCAGGGCGAGTCGATCGCGACGGTCGCGGTCGCCAATCTGCTCGTCACCACCGACCGTACGGATCCGGCCATGACGGAGGCGTTCACCCGGACCGTGATCAACAGCCGGGACCGGATCGGCCGCGAGGTGCACGCGGCCCAGCTGGTGGATCTGCGGACGGCCATCTACACCGACCCGCTGGACGTGCACGAAGGGGCGAAGAGGTACTACCGGTCGGTCAAGCCCTGACCGGCTTCGCGCGGTACGCGGAGGGTGACGCGCAGGCCGTGCGGTTCGTGCTGCGCGTACGCGATCGAGCCGCCGCCCGCGGCCAGCAGGACCCGTGAGATGGAGAGGCCGAGGCCGGATCCGCTCACGTTCTGGTGGCGGGTGCTGCGCCAGAAGCGGTCGCCGACGCGCTCCAGCTCCTGTTCGGTGAGGCCGGGGCCGCGGTCCGCGACCACGACGGCCACCGCGGCGGCGTCGGCGGAGACGGTGACGCGCACGTCCTGTCCGGGCGGTGTGAACTTCAGCGCGTTGTCGATGACGGCGTCGAGGGCGCTGGAGAGCGCTATGGGGTCGGCCCACGCGGTGGCGGCCGGAGCCCCGTCCAGGACGAGGGCCACACCCTTGCCGTCCGCCATCGGACGCCAGGAGGCCACGCGCTCGGCGGTGAGTGGCACGATGTCGACCAGTTGGAGGTCGGCCTCGGCGTGCTCGGCGAGCGCCAGGTCGAGGAGGTCGTCCAGGACCCGGGCCAGCCGTTTGCCCTCGGTGCGCACGGCGGCGATCTCCTCGTTGCCGTCCGGCAGCTCCAGGGCGAGCAGTTCGATGCGCAGCAGGAGGGCGGCCAGCGGGTTGCGCAGTTGGTGCGAGGCGTCGGCGACGAAGGCCCGCTGCTGTTCCAGCACGTCCTCGACGTTGTCGGCCATCTCGTTGAACGACACGGCGAGCCGGCGGAGCTCGGGCGGCCCGCCGGAGGCGGCGACCCGCGAGCGCATGCGGCCGACGGCGATGTCGTGGGCGGCGGCGTCCAGCGTCCTGACCGGCAGCAGCACCCAGCCGGTGAGCCGGAAGGCCGCGCCGACCGCGACCAGCATGGCCAGGGCCTCGCCGAGGGCGATCAGCAGCCAGGCGCGCAGGATCCGGGACCGCATGACGTCGGTCGGCGAGTCGATCACGACGACGGCGACGACGTCCCCGTCCCGCACGACGGGCGAGGCGACGACGACACGGCCGTCCTGCCACGGCCAGACCTGCGGCGGATCGTGCGAGCGGCGGCCGAGCAGCGCTTCCTTGAACGCCGTGCGCCCCTCGCCCTCCTCGGGCAGCATCCAGGAGTCGGGGGCCTTCGCCAGGGCGCGGTCGTCCCGGTAGAAGACGCCGGCCCGTATCCCGTACACGGAGGCGTAGACCTCCAGGTCTGTCTGGAGGGTGCGGTGGCGCTCGTCGTCGTCGGGCAGGGTGTCCGTGCCGGCCTGTGCGAGCGCGGCGAAGCGTGCGGTGTCGTCGATCCGGTCGATCACCAGGCTCTGCTGCTCGGCGGCGGCGACGCTCACGGCGAGCGGGAATCCGAGGGTCAGCAGGACGGCGGCCATCAGGACGATGAGCAGCGGAAGGAGGCGGGCGCGCACCGGAGGGGAACCCGCCCGTCACGCGGACGGCGAGACGAGCCGGTAGCCGACGCCCCGCACGGTCTCGATCAGGGCGGGCAGCCGCAGCTTGGAGCGCAGGGAGGCGACGTGCACCTCCAGCGTGCGCCCGGTCCCCTCCCAGCTCGTACGCCACACCTCGCTGATGATCTGCTCGCGGCGGAAGACCACGCCGGGGCGCTGGGCGAGGAGGGCCAGCAGGTCGAACTCCTTGCGGGTGAGCTGGACCTCCGCACCGTCGACGCTGACCCGGCGGGTCGGCAGCTCGATGTGGACCGGGCCGAGGCGCAGGGCGGCGAGCGGGGTCGGCACGGTGTCCTCGCCGGAGGTGGTGCGCCGGGCGACGGCGTGGATACGGGCCAGCAGCTCGCCGGTGTCGTAGGGCTTGACCACGTAGTCGTCGGCGCCGAGGTTCAGCCCGTGGATGCGCGAGCGCACGTCGGCGCGGGCGGTCACCATGATCACCGGGGTCGCGGTGCGCTTGCGGATCTTGCCGCAGACCTCGTAGCCGTCCTGGTCGGGCAGGCCGAGGTCGAGGAGGATCACCCCGAAGGGCTCCTTCTCGGCGGGCAGCAGGGCGCGCAGCGCCTCCTCGCCGTTGCGGGCGTGCACCACCTGGAACCCGTGCCGGGCGAGCACGGCGGACAGGGCCGCCGCGACATGGTCGTCGTCCTCGACGAGCAGCAGTCTCATGGCCCTCCTCTCCGTCTCCCCGGGCCGTGGGCGTTCCCTGATCCCGTGTGCGTGAACCGGTCCTCGTCGCCCGGTGTCACAGCGTGACATCCGATCGTTCGCCGGCACTTCATCCCCGGGGCGCCCGATGAGGCTTCCCGTTCAGCGGGGTTTCACGTCCGTACCGCTCAGGGCATCCACTCCGATGACCGGCACACCAGTCAAGAGTCTGCCGGACGCAGGGGGGTTTCCGTTATGCACCCGGTACGCCCGGGCGTCGCTCCTGGCGCCCTCTTCACGCGGAGTGTCCGGTCGCGGCCGGATCGTTATGCTCAATTTCCGCTCAGATGTAATGACGCTGGTCGCACTGCGTCTCTAGTGTCCTCTCCAACCGAGGAGGACGGAGCATGAAGCCGATGAGCGGAGTTTCAGTGACCAAGGGCGCCGAGGATGCCGCGCCTGCGGCGAACGACCTGGTCGTACTGAGCAACGTCAACAAGCACTTCGGCGCGCTGCATGTGCTCCAGGACATCGATCTGACCATCGCCCGTGGCGAGGTCGTGGTCGTCATCGGGCCCTCCGGGTCCGGCAAGTCCACGCTGTGCCGCACGATCAACCGCTTGGAGACGATCGACTCGGGCGATATCACGATCGACGGCAAGCCCCTGCCCCAGGAGGGCAAGGAGCTGGCCCGGCTGCGCGCCGACGTGGGCATGGTCTTCCAGTCGTTCAATCTCTTCGCACACAAGACGGTGCTGGAGAACGTCATGCTGGGCCAGACCAAGGTCCGCAAGACCGACAAGAGCGCCGCCGAGGAGAAGGCCCGCACCCTGCTCGACCGGGTGGGTGTGGGAGTGCAGGCCGACAAGTACCCGGCCCAGCTCTCCGGCGGGCAGCAGCAACGCGTGGCGATCGCCCGGGCGTTGGCCATGGGTCCCAAGGTCATGCTCTTCGACGAGCCGACGTCGGCTCTCGACCCGGAGATGATCAACGAGGTCCTCGAAGTCATGCAGCAGCTGGCGCGGGACGGGATGACGATGATCGTCGTCACCCACGAGATGGGCTTCGCCCGCTCCGCCGCCAACCGCGTCGTCTTCATGGCGGACGGCAAGATCGTCGAAGAGGCCGCGCCCGAACAGTTCTTCAGCAATCCGCGCAGCGACCGGGCCAAGGACTTCCTGTCGAAGATCCTTCACCACTGACGCCGACGACCTACGACATAAGGAATGTTCAGATGAAGCTCCGTACATCCGCCGCTGTCGCGGCCATCGCCGTGCTCGCCCTGACCGCGACCGCGTGTGGCGGCAAGGAAGGGTCCGCCGGTGACAAGCCGGGCGGCACGAAGCCCGGCTCCCCCGAGGCCCCCGCGCTTCCCGAGTACACCGTGGCCACGGGTGTCGACCTGGACTCGCCGGTCTTCAAGGAGGCCAAGAAGCGCGGCAAGCTGATCATCGGCGCCAAGGCCGACCAGCCGTACCTCGGCTTCGAGGACCAGTCGACCAAGGAGCGCTCCGGCTTCGACATCGAGATCGCCAAGATGATCGCGGCGGACCTCGGTTTCTCGGACAAGCAGATCGAGTGGAAGACCGTCGACTCCGGCATCCGCGAGACGGCCATCTCCAAGGGCCAGGTCGACTACTTCGTCGGTACGTACACGATCAACGACGAGCGCAAGAAGCAGGTCGGCTTCGCCGGCCCGTACTACAAGGCGGGCGCCGACCTGCTGGTGCGCAAGGACGAGAAGGCCATCACCGGCAAGGACGCGGTGAAGGGCAAGAAGGTCTGCTCGATCGTCGGCTCCACGCCGCTCCAGGAGATCAAGAAGCCCGAGTACGGCGCGAGCGTCGTCGAGCTGGCGAAGTACTCCGACTGCGTCCAGCAGCTGCTGACCAAGCAGGTCGACGCCGTCACCACGGACGACTCGATCCTCAAGGGCTACGCCGCCGCCAACTCCGGCAAGCTCAGGGTCGTCGGCAAGCCGTTCACCGACGAGCCCTACGGTGTCGGCCTGAACAAGGACGACAAGGTCCTGCGCGAGGCGATCAACAAGTCGCTGGAGAAGCACGTCGCGGACGGCACGTACAAGAAGATCTACGAGGCCACGCTGGGCCTGTCCGGTTCGGACTACACCGAGCCGCCGGCCCTCGAGCGCTACTGACACCGTCCGCCGCTCGACGGCTGACGCCCCGTCACTGACGCACCACGTGTGACGCAGACGTCCCGTACGCCGCCGCTGCCCGCGATCCCCGCGGTCGCGGCGTGCGTACGGGGCGCCCCCTCCCCTGCCCCGATGCCGCTGCCCGCCGACGCGGAGACCTCATGAACGTACTGCTCGACAATTTCCCAGAGTTCCGCGACGGCTTCATAGGCACCGTGTCGATCACGGCCGTCAGCTCGGTCATCGCCCTGCTGCTCGGTGTCGCGATCGCCGGATTCCGGGTCTCGCCGGTACCGCCGCTGCGGTACTTCGGCACCGCCTGGGTGACGCTGATGCGCAACACCCCGCTGACGCTCCTCTTCCTGATCTTCTTCTTCGTGGTGCCGGAGATCCTTTTCCCGGGCATGAGCCCGTTCCTCCTCGGCTCGCTCGCCCTGGGCTTCTACACCTCGTCGTTCGTGTGCGAGGCCGTGCGCTCCGGCATCAACACCGTGCCGCTGGGCCAGGCCGAGGCCGCCCGATCGATCGGCATGACGTTCGCCCAGACGCTGCGCATCGTGGTGCTGCCCCAGGCGACGCGGACCGTCATCCCCCCGCTGAGCAGCATCTTCATCGCGCTCACGAAGAACTCCGCGATCGCCGGCGCCTTCAGCGTCGCCGAGCTGTTCGGCTGGCAGAAGCTGATGAGCGACCGGGGCTACGACATCGTCCCCGTCTTCATCTGGGTGGCCCTCGGCTACCTCGTCGTCACGTTTACCATCAGCGGCCTCTTCCGGCTGCTGGAGCGTCGCATGGAGGTCGCCCGATGAGCGCCAGCGTTCTCTACGACGCCCCGGGTCCCAAGGCCGTCGTCCGCAACCGGCTCTACGCCGTCGTCGGCACGCTCGCCATCGCGGCGCTGCTCGCCGTCGGCATCATGCGGCTGTACGACAAGGGCCACCTGGCCCCGGAGATGTGGGACATCTTCAACTACGCGGGCATCCGGCAGAACATCGCCGACGCCGTGCTCGCCACGCTCAAGGCGTTCGGCCTCGCCGCGGTCGGCTCGCTCGTCCTCGGCGTCGTGCTCGCGGTGGGGCGCCTCTCCGACCACAAGCCGGTCCGCTGGGTCGCGACCACCTTCATCGAGCTGTTCCGCTCGCTGCCGCTGCTGATCACGATCTACGCGATCTGGGTCGGCTTCCTCACCGACTACTCGATGTGGGCGCTGGCGCTGGGCCTGTCCGTCTACAACGGCTGCGTGCAGGCCGAGGTGCTGCGCGCCGGCATCAACTCCGTCCCCAAGGGGCAGAGCGAGGCCGCGTACGCCCTGGGCATGAGCAAGACGCAGGTCATGAGCACCGTCCTGATGCCGCAGGCCATCCGGTCCATGCTCCCGACGATCATCAGCCAGCTCGTGGTGACCCTCAAGGACACCTCGCTCGGCTTCATCATCCTGTACCCGGAGCTGCTCCAGACCGCGCGTCTGATCGCCTCCAACACGCAGGTCAACGGCATGTATCCGTACGTCTCGACGATCACCGTGATCGGCACCATCTACATCGCGATGTGCCTGGTGCTCTCGGCCCTGGCGACCTGGATCGAGAAGCGCGGACGCCGCGCCAAGACCGGCATCGCGGTGGCCCCGGCCGCCGAGGCGCCCGGCGGCGTCGACGCCGAGGGCGGCACGTTCGCCCCGGGCACGGGGAGCGCAGGGGGCGCAGACCGTGCCGAGACCACCGTGGCGGAAGGCGCCGACGGGTCGGCGGGGGCCGGTGGTACCGGAGTGGCGAAGGACTGACCCTCCACCGGCAAGAGCATTCGAGGCAGCGGCGCACGCGTCGCTGCCTCGGTCACTTGACGCAAGCACCCCCAGTGGGTTGCATACGTTCTGTGATCACGCACCCGGCTACCACTGCCACGTTCCGTATGACCGTTCGGGCCGGAGGGTTCGCACCGTGGACCCGGTGATCGTCGTCGGCGCCGGGCCCGTCGGCCTGACGCTGTCCCTGGCCCTCGCCGCGCAGGGCGTCCCCAGCATCCTCCTCGACGAGGGACCGGGGCAGGAGGAACCCCGCCTCGCCCGCACGGTCGTCCTGCGTGAGGACACCGCCGACCTGGTGGAACGTCTCGGCTGCCCGGATCTGGAACGGTCCGGGCTCCGCTGGTCGGCCTGGCGTTCGATGCGCCGCCGGCAACTGGTCCGCGACGTGCCGCTGGGCGAGGACCGGCACGACGCGGAGGGCGCGCCGCTGCCCGCGGGTCCGGCCGCACCGCTCCACGTTCCGCAGCATGCGCTGGCCTCTTCCCTGCGCGCGGCGGTCGCCGGGCAGCCGCTGGTCCGGCTCGTGCCGCACAGCCGTATCGACACCCTGGAGCAGGACCGCGACGGCGTCACCGCGCACACCAGGGAACCCGGCTCCACCTGGTGGCGCGGGAGCTACCTGGTGGGCTGCGACGGCGCCCGATCGACCGTGCGGAAACTGCTGGACGTCCGCTTCCCCGGCCGTACGGCGGTGGAGCGGCACGCCGTCGCCGCGCTCCGGGCCGATCTGCCCTGGCCCGGCGAGGCCGTGCTGCACCGCCGGCCGCCGTGGCGCGGCGCAGGCGCCGAGATCGCGGCACGACCGCTGCCGGACCGGGTCTGGCGGCTGGACTGGCTGCTTCCGCAGGGCAGCGAACTCGTCACCCCGGACGCCCTGGTCCTGCGCATCCGGGACACGCTGGCCGGCTGGTGCGGCGAGACCCCGGCCTACGAACTGCTGGACACCGGCGTGTACACGCTGCACCACCGGCTGGCCCGGCAGTGGCGGGTGCGGCGCGCCTTCCTGGCGGGCGACGCGGCCCACCTGCTGGGGGCCCTCGGCACGCAGGGGCTGGACGAAGGACTGCGGGACGCGGAGAACCTGGCCTGGAAGCTGTCCCACGCCTGGCACCACGGGCACGCCGACCGGCTGCTCGACAGCTACCAGGACGAGCGCCGTGCGGCGGTGGCCACCCGGCTCCGCGCCGCCGACCAGTCGCTGCCGGTACTGCGCGGCGGCGGCGGGCTGCGGACGCTGGTCCCGAGGGCGGCCCGGAGCCACGACGCCCTGGTCGCCGACGGCCACCTCGGACGCGGAGCCCTGGGAGCGCCCCCCTCGTACAGTCACTCGCCTCTCGCGCCCCCGCACGCCGAGGCGCACGTCACCGTCGGCACGCGCCCCGGTGCGCCGGTCGTCGACGTGCGGGTGACCGCACCGGACGGCACGGTGGCACGGCTGCGCGAGCGGCTGGTGCGGGGACAGCCGCTGGTGATCCTGGTCGCGCCCGGGACGGAGGTGTGGGACCGGCGGCACTGGATGTCCGCGGGGATCATGCCGCGCCTGGTGGAGGCGGTGGAGGCGCTTCCCGTCACGGCGGAACTGCTGGTCGCGGAGAGCTATCCGGGAGCTTCGGCCCACACCGTCCTGCTGGTCAGGCCGGACGGGCACCTGGTCGCGGCCTTCGGCGGCGTGCGGCCCGCGGAGCTGTTCGCGGCGGTCGGCGCGGCCCTGGGCGGCGCGCCCGCCGACGGGGCGGCGGACGCGGAGCGCGGCAAGGGTGCCGAGGACGGGAGCGCGACCGGGAACGGGGACGACACCGGGGGCGACTCCGAACGCGACTCCAGGGGCGGAAGCGCGGCGGGGAACGCGCACGGTGACCGCCCCGGCCCGGAGGGCGAGCGCGCGGCGGACCGGGCCCAGGTCACAGCCGATCGGAGCGCCAGGACCAATTGACCGGCACGGGCGCACATGGTGTACTCCAGATCATGACCGACACCGATGTGCGCCTGTGGCGGAGGGTCCATATGGACCTCCTCCGTTACGCGGGCTGCGTGTGTCGGCCGTCCTGCTGATCGCCTTCCTCTGCCGGCCGCGCTGGTGAGCGCGCCGCCGGACTCTCACGCGAACTCTCAGGACGGTCCCTGTGTCTTCCCCTTCCTCCGCCGTGCCCACGGCCGGTTCCACCGCCGTGCCCTCGTCCGCCTCCGTGCTCTCACCGGCCTCCGTGCCCGCCCCCGCCGCAGCCCCGCAGGGTGCCGCCTCCCCTGCGCCCGGCACGCCTCCCGCGCCTCTCGCGGGCGGCGCGTCGGGTCACTCCCAGGACGGCTCGCGGGCCGGTTCGTCAAGCGGTCCGACGATGACCGAACTCCTCGACTTCGTCCGTCGCACCGCCGAGGACGCGGCGCTCGTCGCCTCCCTCCCGCTCGACCCGGAGGGCCGCACCTGGGTCCGTCTCGACGGTCCGGGCGGCAGTGAGGCGTGGCTGATCGGATGGCCGCCCGGAACCGGAACGGGCTGGCACGACCACGCCGACTCGATCGGCGCGTTCACCACGGCCTCCGGCACGCTCAAGGAGCACTCGCTGGCCGTCAGGCTGCCCACCGACGGCTGGAAGACGCTGGAACTGAACGACGGGGTGGACCGCTCGCGGGAGCTGGCGACCGGTCAGGGCCGGGCCTTCGGGCACCACCACGTCCACGAGGTCCTCAACGAGTCCGACAGTGTTCACGCCGTCTCCGTGCACGCGTACTATCCGCCGCTGCCGCGGATCCGCCGCTTCAGCCGCACCGGCGCGGTCCTCCGCCTGGAGCAGACGGAGCTCCCGGAGGACTGGCAGTGAGCGCCGACCGGAACGGGCGGGGAGCAGGGGCCGACACCTCGGGCGCATCGAGCACTCCGGACGCGCCGCCCGTCTCCTCCAGCTCGGAACGCGTCGGCATAGACGAGCTGCTGGAGCGGGTCAGGAGCGGTTATGACCGGATCGGCCCGCACGAGGCCGCCTCGGCGCTTGGGGAGGGGGCATTGCTGGTGGACATCCGGTACGCCGCCCTCCGCGAGAAGGACGGGCTCATCCCCGGTGCGCTGATCGTCGAGCGCAACGAACTGGAGTGGCGGCTCGACCCACAGGGCAGCCACCGCGCGCCCGAGGCGGTGAGCCACGACCTCCCGGTGGTGGTGATCTGCAATGAGGGATACGCGTCGAGCCTCGCGGTGCTCTCCCTGCGCCAACTCGGCCTGCACCGCGCCACGGATCTGATCGGCGGCTTCCAGGCATGGCGCGCGGCGGGGCTCCCGGTCGACCGGCCCACCGACGCCTGACGCCGCTCCCGGCCGGTCGCACACGGGCCGCGAGGCCGCGAACCGGTTGCCCCACCCCTGCTGCCGTGCCCACCCGAACGCCACGTTCTACTGGAGCTGTCGCCGTCAGCGACCGACATTCGCCTCGTACACGAGGACCGAAATGTTCGGAGATGACACATTCATGGCGATCCCCGTTCTCACTCCCGACGAACTCGACGCCCAGGCTTCCCGGCTGCATGACACCGAGGCGTGGCAGCAGATCGTCACCGGCTGGGAGCACACCGCCCACGAGCCCGCACGCTCGCCGGGCCTCCGCACGCCGAAGCCCACGGCGTCGGCCGGCTCCGAAGGACTCGCTCACCCGGGGCCCGGCGACTGGCGGAGCCTGCTGTCCGTCCCCGTCGACCGGCTCATCGACGACTCGCTGCGGTCTCTGCCGGCCGCCCCTCCCCAGGAGCGCCCGCTCCCCGGCCGGCTCGGGGCGGTGCTGCCCGACCGCGTCCACGCCTGGCGTCGGATCGGCCAGGCCGATCTGAGGCCGTCCACCCAACTCGGCTACGCGCGGCAGATCCTGGCCGAGTGGGGCTGGCAGAACACCCCGTACCGGCTGCGCGATGCCCGGGGCGCCCGGTGCGTCTGCGGCGCGCTGCTCAGCGCCCACCGGCTCGGGTACGGCTCCCTCGACACCGTGAACCGGTCCGGCGCCTGGCTGATCACCGAACTCCGCGCCCAGGGATGGACCGGCCTGATCGGCCCGTGGAACCGCCACCCCGGCCGCACCTCGGCCGACGCCCTGGCCCTCATCGAGGGCGCCGCCCGCCGCGCGGCCCTGGCCGGCCACTGACCTCCTCGCCCCGGCCTCAGAAGGGCTCGTCCAGCCCCTCCGTGTCCTCGCCCTCCTCCTCCAGCGCCTGCCGCACCACACGCAGGGCCATGCCCTCCCCGTATCCCTTGCGTGCGAGCATCCCGGCCAGGCGGCGCAGCCGCTTGTCGCGGTCCAGGCCCCGCGTGGAGCGGAGCTTGCGGGCGACGAGCTCCCTGGCCGTCTCCTCCTCCTGTTCGGCGTCGAGCCTGCCGACCGCGTCGTCGATCACCGCGGAGTCCACGCCCTTGGTGCGCAGCTCGCGGACGAGCGCCCGGCGCGCGAGACCCCGACCGTGGTGCCGGGACTCCACCCACGCCCCGGCGAACGCGGCATCGTCGATCAGCCCGACGTCCTCGAAGCGGGAGAGGACTTCTTCGGCCGCCTCGTCCGGGATCTCCCGCTTCCGCAGCGCGTCCGCGAGCTGCTTGCGCGTCCTCGGCGTTCCGGTGAGCAGGCGCAGGCAGATGTTGCGCGCCTGCTCGACCGGATCTCGCGGCTCCCCCGACTCGGCCCTCGACGAGGAAGGGGAGCCGCTGCCTGTGGTGCCGGAACGGGCCCGACGCCCCGCCCCTTCGCCGAACCCCGCGCCGCCCTCGCCGCGCCTGCGGCCCCCCGACCGCGGCGTGGAGCCGGCCCCCGGCTCGGATCCGTACCCGTCGGCGGCCCCGACGGCGGGTCCGTAGGCAGGCCCGTCGGCGGACTCGTGGCCGTGGCCGGGCTCCGCTGAGCCTCCCGGCCATTCCGTACGACGTGTCACGGCCTAGCTCTTGGCCGCCGCGGTCTTGGCCGGCTTGGCCTTGGTCGCCGCTGTGGCCGCCGGCTTCGCCGCGGCGTCGACACCGGGCCCCCCGGCCGCGGCGGCGTCCGCGGCGGGCTCGCCCGTCGCCGCCTCCGGGCGGACGCCGACACCCAGCTTCTCCAGGATCTTCTTCTCGATCTCGTTGGCGAGGTCGGGGTTGTCCTTGAGGAAGTTGCGGGCGTTCTCCTTGCCCTGGCCGAGCTGGTCGCCCTCGTACGTGTACCAGGCGCCGGCCTTGCGGACGAAGCCGTGCTCCACGCCCATGTCGATCAGGCCGCCCTCGCGGCTGATGCCCTGGCCGTAGAGGATGTCGAACTCGGCCTGCTTGAACGGCGGCGCGACCTTGTTCTTGACGACCTTGACGCGGGTGCGGTTGCCCACGGCGTCGGTGCCGTCCTTCAGGGTCTCGATCCGGCGGATGTCGAGGCGCACCGAGGCGTAGAACTTCAGCGCCCGGCCACCGGTCGTGGTCTCCGGGGAACCGAACATCACCCCGATCTTCTCGCGGAGCTGGTTGATGAAGATGGCCGTGGTCTTGGACTGGTTGAGCGCACTGGTGATCTTGCGGAGGGCCTGGCTCATCAGCCGCGCCTGGAGACCCACGTGCGAGTCGCCCATCTCGCCCTCGATCTCCGCGCGGGGCACGAGGGCCGCGACGGAGTCGATGACGATCAGGTCCAGAGCACCGGAGCGGACCAGCATGTCGACGATCTCCAGCGCCTGCTCGCCGTTGTCCGGCTGGGACAGGATGAGGTTGTCGATGTCGACGCCGAGCTTCTTCGCGTACTCCGGGTCCAGCGCGTGCTCGGCGTCGATGAACGCCACCGAGCCGCCGAGCTTCTGCGCGTTCGCCACGGCGTGCAGCGTCAGCGTCGTCTTTCCGGAGGACTCCGGCCCGTACACCTCCACCACGCGGCCACGCGGCAGGCCGCCGACGCCGAGGGCGACGTCGAGGGCGGTCGATCCCGTCGGGATGACCTCGATGGGCTCGTTGGGCCGTTCGCCGAGGCGCATCACCGCACCCTTGCCGAACTGTCGTTCAATCTGCGCGAGCGCGGCGTCCAGCGCCTTCTCGCGGTCGGTTCCTGCCATGGGTTCCACCCGATTTGCTTGAGTCGATCGCTTCACGTGACAGACGCTAACCCCTGCCACTGACAATGGGCCTCGACGTCTCCCCGACCTGTGGACAACTCCGCGGTCGGGGCCCGGGAAACCCGGCCGGAATTCCATAAGAATGGATGTTCGATTTTGGTGTCAAGCGCACCACACGACCCCCGGGCCTCACCGGTCGCGGCGCCTCAGCCGCCGGACCGGGCCGGGGGCACGCCGTTCGCGTCCTCAGCCGGCGGGGCTGCGCGGCACGGCCGCGTCCGGCGCTCCGTTCGCGGATCCGGCTGTTCCGGATCCGACCGTTCCTGAGCGGACCGCCGTTGCGCGCCCCGTTCCGGAATCACCCGTTCCCGTCTCCCCGGACCTTCCGGATCCGGCCGCCCCGACCCGTCCGCCCAGTCCCCGGCGCATCCGTAGGAACAGCGGATCTCCGCGCCGGGTGCGCCGGCCTCCGTGCACCCTCGGATCGTCCGTGACGTCGTACCGCTTCACGTAGGCGCCGAGGAACGCCTGGAGCGTGGCGATGGCCGGGATCGCGATCAGCGCGCCGACCGCTCCCAACAGGGCGGTTCCCGCGACCACCGAGCCGAAGGCGACGGCCGGGTGGATGTCGACCGTCTTGGAGGTGAGCTTGGGCTGCAGCACGTAGTTCTCGAACTGCTGGTAGACCACGACGAACCCGAGCACCCACAGCGCGTACCAGGGATCGACCGTGAACGCGATCAGCATCGGCAGCGCGCCCGCCAGATAGGTGCCGATGGTGGGGATGAACTGCGAGACGAGCCCGACCCAGACCGCGAGCGCCGGGGCGTAGGGCACACCGAGGATCATCAGCAGGACGTAGTGGGCGACACCGGAGATCAGGGCCATCAGGCCGCGCGAGTAGATGTAGCCGCCGGTCTTGTCGACCGCGATTTCCCAGGCGCGCAGGACTTCGGCCTGCCGAGCCGGCGGCAGCACCGAGCACAGGGCACGGCGCAGCCGGGGGCCGTCGGCGGCGAAGTAGAAGGAGAACAGGAAGATCGTCAGCAGTCTGAAGAGCCCGCCGATCACCGTGGTGGAGACGTCGAGCACTCCGGTCGCGCTGTTCTGCACGTATCTCTGGAGCCAGTCCGAGTGCAACAGGCTGTCCTGGACCTCGACGCGGGAGAGGTCGGTGCGGAAGGTCTGGTTGGCCCAGTTGATCACCGAGTCGATGTACTTGGGGAACTCGTCGACCATGTCCACGATCTGGCCCGCGAGCATCGATCCGAGCAGGACGACGAAGCCGACGCCGATGATCAGCACACCGAGGAAGACCAGGGAGGTGGCCAGTCCGCGGCGCATTCCGCGGCCCGACATCCGGCTCACCGCGGGCTCGATGGCGAGAGCGAGGAAGAACGCGATCAGCACATTGGTGAGCAGTCCGATGAGCTGGTCGAACGCCCAGCTGCCCAGGCGGAAGCAGGCGTAGAGCGCCAGGGCCAGCACCATCGCACGCGGCAGCCAGCCGGGCATGCGGACAGGCCCCTTCCCGGACGGCTGCGCGGGCGGCGCGTCGGTCGGCGGAAGGGGAGGTGAGGTGGGCGGCCGGGCCGCGGCGGTCTCGTCTGTCGATGACACGGGACAAGTCTCGCCCATGCCTCCGGCGGTTCGTCCGCCGCCCCGAAGCTGTCCCCCGGCGCCCCGGCGGCCCCCGGGGGGCACGGGCGGACGGCTGTCAGCGCTTGTCGGCGGGTACGTCCATGGCGGCGCAGACCGCGCGCCAGACGTCCTTCGCGTCCCAGCCCGCCTCCAGCGCCTCGTGCACGGTACGGCCGCCCAGTTCGGCCATCACATGGTCACGGGCGAAGGAGTCCGCGTAGGCCGCACCGAAGTGGTCGGCCATCCGCTCCCAGAAAATCGTCAACCGCATGCCCTCAGTATCGCGCTCCTGAGAGTGCAGCCGGTCCGGCGGGCATGTGCCGGGGCCCCATTCCGTTCTACGGTCGCTGCATGGCTGGAACCGGAGCAAACCCTCTCGCCCGCGCCGAGCAGTTCATCTGGCTCACCGCCCGGGTCCTCGAACAGCGCAGGTTCGCCCACGGCTTCCTCGGCGGGGATCCGGACGCCGTCGAGACGGCGCTCGCCGCCTACCGGAACGAGGACGGCGGGTACGGGCACGCGCTGGAACCCGACCTTCGGGGTCCGGTCAGTCAACCGCTGCACACTGCCCACGCGCTGAGCGTTCTTGACTCGATCGACCGTTGCAGCGGGCCCCGCATTGAACGAATCTGTCGCTACCTGACCGATGCGTCGACCCGAGAAGGGGCGCTGCCCGCGCTCCTCCCCTCGCAGCGCGGCTATCCCGCCGCTCCGTTCATCCCGATCGTCGACGATCCGCCCGCCGAACTGCTGGCGACCGGTCCCGTCGTCGGACTGCTGCACCGCAATCAGGTCTGGCACGCCTGGCTGTTCCGGGCCACCGACTTCTGCTGGAGCGCCGTCGACGCCCTGGAGCAGTCGCACCCCTACGAGATCGAGGCCGCCGTCGCCTTCCTGGACGGTGCTCCGGACCGGGCCCGCGCCGAGGTGGCGGCGGACCGGCTCGGCCGGCTGGTGCGCGAGCAGCGGCTCGCCGTCATGGATCCGGCCCGGCGGGCGGAGTACCCGGTGGCGGTCGGCTACGCCCCGGGGGAGCAGCACTTCCCGCACGACTACGCCCGTACACCCGGATCGCTGGCCCGGCGCTGGTTCACCGACGAGGAGATGGAGCGCTCGCTGGACCATCTGGCGGCCGAGCAGCAGGAGGACGGCGGATGGCCGGTGAACTGGCGGCAGTGGGCCCCGGGCACGGCGCTGGAGGGACGGCCGTTGGTCACGCTGAAGGCGCTGGGGACCCTGCGGGCGTACGGCCGACCGCTCGGTTGACCGTACGGTGGCTGCCGGTGCGAAGGAGCGCTCAGGTCAGGGCGCGCACTCCCGCCGTGACGGCGACCCCGGCGCCGACGACCACCAGGAAGGGGGCGCGCAGGACGAGTGCCAGCGCCGCCGCCGCGAGCCCGGCGGCCCGGGCGTCCAGGGCCAGGTACCGGCCGTCGGCGAAGGTCTGCTGCGCGGTGAGGGCCGCGAGCAGCGCCACCGGCAGCAGGGCGGCCATCCGCTGGACGAGCGGACGTTCCAGCACTCCCGCGGGCACGAGCAGGCCCAGCAGCTTCGTGAGGTAGCAGCCGACCACGGTCAGCCCGATGGCGATCCAGACGTTCACGCGCGCTCCTCGTTCTTCCGCTCCGCCTGCTCCGGCATCTGCTCCGCCTGCTCCGGCTCCCGCCGCAGCGATGTCGCCTTCTCCCCATCCGCATCCGCATCCGCGTCCGCGCCGCCCGCCCGGTCGGCGGTGTCCGCCCCCGGTCCGGTCCGGCCCATGAGGAACAGGACGACGGGTGCGGCGAGCGCCGACAGGAGGACCGGTAGGCCCGCGGGCAGGACGGGCAGCAGCGTCAACGCCAGCAGTACCGCGAGTCCGGCCGTGACGCGTTCGACGGTGCTCCTGAGCATCGGCGCCAGCAGCGCGAGGAAGACCGCGGGGCTCGCCGCGTCCAGGCCCCAGGCGTCGGTGTCGCCCAGCGCCTCGGCGCCCAGGGCGCCCACCAGGGTGGTGAGGTTCCACAGCACGTACAGGGTGATCCCGGTGACCGTGAACCCGATGCGGGCCGCCCGCCGGGTGGGCTGGGCCAGGGTGACCGCCGTCGTCTCGTCGATCACCCACTGGGCGGCGAACGGCCGTACGGGGCGGGGAAGCGCGAGGAGCTGGGAGAGCCGCAGGCCGTAGAAGGCGTTCCTGATGCCGAGGAAGAACGCCCCGGCCGCCGCGGTGTACGGGTTGCCGCCCGCCGCCAGCGCGCCGACCAGGGCGAACTGCGAGGCGCCGGTGAAGACGAGGAGGCTCAGGGCGCAGGTCTGGAGCAGGCTGAGCCCGGAGCCGGCTGAGGTGACGCCGAAGGCGAATCCGGAGAGGCCGACGGCTATGCCGACGCCAAGCGCGTCCCGGACGACGGCCGCGTCCGGCTTCTCCGGGCGGGCGTCCTCGGCCGGCGGGCGGGGCGGGGCGCCGGTCGCGCCGGCGCTCCCCGGGGGTGCTGTCTGTTCTGCCACGCCCGGAACGCTACGGGGACGTACCGGGCCCCGTCTTGTACGTTCTTGCAGGTGCGGGCCTGTATGCCCGTGCGGGTGCGCGCCGGTGCACGGCGCGCTCGCGCTGGTACGCGCCGGGCGGTACGCCGACGATCCGGGTGAAGTGGCGGTTGAGGTGCGGCTGGTCCGTGAAGCCGACGGTCGCGGCCACGTCGGCGGGAGCGGCACCCGCGTCGAGCATGCGGCGGGCCCGCCGGACCCGGGCGTCGGTGAGCCAGGTGTGGGGCGGCATGCCGTACTCCTTCTTGAAGGCCCTGAGCAGCGCGAACGAACTGGTGTCCAGCTCGGCGGCCAGCGCCTCCAGCGTGGGTGGCGCGGCCATCCGCTCCTCCAGCGCGGCACGGGCGCGTACGGCGTCGCGGGCGCTCCCGGCGCGGGGCGCGAGAAGGGGCAGCGGGCTGCCGTGCCGGTCGAGGAGCCGGGCGACCACCACGCGCAGCAGACTGTCCGCCGCCAGGGCGTTGCCCTCCTCCGCGGCCCGGTGCACCCCGTTGATCAGCCGGGAGGCGTACGGGTCCACCACGCTGGTCCGGACGAAGCCGACCGTGCCGCGCAAGGGCGTCACCTCGGCGGCGATCGCGTTGACGACCCGTGCCGAGGGGTACAGCGTGGCGTACACCCAGCCGTCCGGCGTCCCGGAGCGTGCGGTGTGCGGCACCTCGGGGTTGATCATCACGACGGTGCCCGGGACCGCGCGCACGGTGCCGCCCGGCAGCCCGACGTCCTCCGCGCCCCGGGTGACCGCTCCGAAGACGTAGCCCTCGTGGCTGTGCCGGGGAAAGGTGTGGCGGACGTAGCGGGCGCGCAGGAGATCGAGGTCGGGCAACTCGGCGTACTGCCAGTGCCTCGCCCATTCACGCGGGCCACCCACTCCGGACATACCCGCATTCTCGCAGGTCCCGGCCGTGCTACGCGGCCCGAGGGGCGGCGCCTGGCGGTGTCACGGGCCGGTTGTCAGTGCCGGGGTGCACGATGGGTGACATGACCGGCTCCGCTCTCGACGCCTTCTCGCCCGCGACCCGCAGTTGGTTCGCCGGTGCCTTCAGCGCGCCCACCGCCGCGCAGGAAGGCGCCTGGCGGGCCATCGGCGAGGGCAGCGACGTGCTGGTGGTCGCCCCGACCGGCTCCGGCAAGACCCTGGCCGCGTTCCTGGCCTCGCTGGACCGGCTGGCCGCCGAGCCTCCGCCCGCCGAGGCGAAGAAGCGCTGCCGAGTGCTGTACGTGTCCCCGCTCAAGGCCCTGGCGGTCGATGTCGAACGCAACCTCCGCTCCCCGCTGACCGGCATCCGCCAGGAGTCGGTGCGCCTGGGCCTGCCGGAGCCGGAGGTCCGGGTGGGCATCCGGTCCGGCGACACCCCGCCCGCCGAGCGGCGCTCCCTGGTGACCAGGCCGCCGGACATCCTGATCACCACACCCGAGTCGCTGTTCCTGATGCTCACCTCCTCGGCCCGGGACGCGCTGGCCGGCGTCGAGACGGTGATCCTCGACGAGGTGCACGCCGTGGCGGGCACGAAGCGCGGAGCCCATCTCGCGCTGTCCCTGGAGCGCCTGGACGAGCTGCTGCCGAGGCCCGCTCGGCGGATCGGCCTCTCCGCGACGGTCCGCCCGGTCGGCGAGGTGGCCCGCTTCCTCTCGCCGCAGCGGAAGGTGGAGATCGTCCAGCCGCCGTCCGCGAAGGAGTTCGACCTCTCGGTGGTCGTCCCGGTCGAGGATCTGGGCGAGCTGGGCGGCTCTCCCGCCACCGACGGCGACTCCGGCCAGGCGGAGAAGCCCTCGATCTGGCCGCATGTCGAGGAGCGCATCGCCGATCTCGTCCAGTCGCACCGCTCCACCATCGTCTTCGCCAACTCCCGGCGGCTGGCGGAGCGGCTCTGCAACCGGCTCAACGAGATCGCCTACGAGCGGGCGACCGGCACCGCGTTCGATCCGGACGACCCGGCGCCCGCACTGCCGGAGGCTCACGCCCCGGCGGAGATCATGGCCCAGTCCGGCGCGGGCCGGGGCGCGCCGGCCCTGCTGGCCCGCGCCCACCACGGCTCGGTCTCCAAGGAGCAGCGCGCCCAGGTCGAGGAGGACCTCAAGGCCGGACGGCTGCCGGCCGTGGTGGCGACCTCCAGTCTGGAGCTCGGCATCGACATGGGCGCGGTCGACCTGGTGATCCAGGTGGAATCGCCGCCCTCCGTCGCCTCGGGGCTGCAACGGGTGGGGCGGGCCGGCCATCAGGTGGGCGCGGTCTCCACCGGCGTGGTCTTCCCGAAGTACCGGGGCGATCTGGTGCAGGCGGCGGTGGTGACGGAGCGGATGCGCGAAGGAGCCATCGAAGCGCTGCGCATCCCGTCCAATCCGCTGGACGTGCTCGCCCAGCAGCTGGTCGCCATGGTGGCGCTGGACACCTGGCAGGCGGACGACCTGCTGGCTCTGATCCGCCGGGCGGCCCCCTTCGCCTCGCTCCCCGAATCCGCGTTCAGCGCCGTGCTCGACATGCTCGCCGGACGTTATCCCTCCGACGCCTTCGCGGAGTTGCGTCCCCGGGTGGTGTGGGACCGGATCGCCGGCACGGTCACGGGCCGCCCCGGCGCCCAGCGGCTGGCCGTCACCTCGGGCGGCACGATCCCGGACCGGGGCCTGTTCGGGGTCTTCCTGGCCGGCGCCGACCCGAAGAAGGGCGGGGGCCGGGTCGGCGAGCTGGACGAGGAGATGGTCTACGAGTCGCGGGTCGGCGACGTCTTCACGCTGGGCACCACGTCGTGGCGGATCGAGGACATCACCCGCGACCGGGTCCTGGTGTCGCCCGCGCCGGGCGTCCCGGGAAGGCTGCCGTTCTGGAAGGGCGACCAGTTGGGGCGCCCGCTGGAGCTGGGCCGGGCCCTGGGCGCCTTCCTGCGCGAGGTCGGCGCCCTGTCCGAGGAGGACGCCCGGCTGCGCCTGCTGGCCGCCGGGCTCGACGCCTGGGCCTCGGACAACATCCTGGCCTACCTGGACGAGCAGCGCCGGGCGTGCGGCCACGTCCCGGACGACCGGACGATCCTGGTCGAGCGGTTCCGGGACGAGCTGGGCGACTGGAGGGTCGTCGTCCACTCCCCGTTCGGGGCGCAGGTGCACGCTCCCTGGGCGCTGGCCCTGTCGGCGCGGCTGGGCGAGCGGTACGGCATGGACGCCCAGGTGATGCACGCCGACGACGGCATCGTGCTGCGGCTGCCGGACGCCGACCTGATGGGCCTGGATCTGCTGGACTTCGACGCGCCCGCCCCGGAGGCGGCGGGCGGCGGAGGACCGGAGCGCGGGACCGCGCCGCCGGCCGCCGGATTCGGCGGCGGCGACCAGCCTCCCGTCGGAGCGTCCGACGTGCTCTTCGACCAGGGCGAGGTCCAACAGATCGTCACCGACCAGGTGGGCGGCTCGGCGTTGTTCGCCGCCCGGTTCCGGGAGTGCGCGGCCCGGGCCCTGCTGCTGCCGCGCCGCTCCCCCGGCAAGCGCACACCGCTCTGGCAGCAGCGCCAGCGTGCCTCCCAGCTGCTCCAGGTCGCCTCCGAGTTCGGCTCGTTCCCGATCGTGCTCGAAGCCGTCCGCGAGTGCCTTCAGGACGTGTTCGACGTCCCCGGACTCACCGAGCTGATGGGCGATCTGGAGGCCCGCCGCGTCCGGCTGGTCGAGGTCACCACACAGGAGCCCTCGCCGTTCGCGCGCTCCCTCCTGTTCGGTTACGTCGCACAGTTCCTCTACGAGGGCGACTCACCGCTCGCCGAGCGGCGGGCGGCGGCGCTGTCCCTGGACTCCCACCTCCTGGCCGAGCTGCTGGGCCAGGCGGAGCTGCGCGAGCTGCTGGACCCGGAGGTGCTGACCGAGCTGGAGCGGGAGCTCCAGTGGCTCACCGAGGACCGCCGGATCAAGGACGTCGAGGGGGTCGCTGACCTGTTGCGCGTGCTGGGTCCGCTGAGCGACGCCGAGCTCGCCGAGCGGGGCGCCGAGCCGTCCTGGGCGCCGGAGCTGGCCGCGGCCCGGCGCGCCATCCAGGTGCGCATCGCCGGTGCGGACCACTGGGCGGCCGTCGAGGACGCGGGCCGGCTGCGGGACGCGCTGGGCACCGCCCTGCCCGTCGGCGTGCCCGAGGCGTTCACCGAACCGGTGAAGGACCCCCTCGGCGACCTCCTGGCCCGCTACGCCCGAACGCACGGCCCCTTCACCGCGGCCCGGGCAGCCGAACGCTTCGGACTGGGCACGGCCGTCACCGACGGAGCACTGCGGCGGCTGGCCGCCTCCGGAAGGACCGTCCAGGGCGAGTTCCACCCGGCGGGCATCGGCCAGGAGTGGTGCGACGCCACGGTGCTGCGCCGGCTGAGACGGCGCTCGCTGGCGGCGCTCCGCCAGGAGCTGGAGCCGGTGCCGCCCGCCGCTCTCGCCTCGTTCCTCCCCCAGTGGCAGCATCTCGCGGACAGCGGTCTGCGCGGCATCGACGGCCTGGCCCGCGCCGTCGAACAGCTCCAGGGAGCCCCCGTCCCGGCCTCGGCCCTGGAGAAGCTGATCCTGCCGAGCCGGGTCACCGGCTACACCCCGGCCATGCTCGACGAGCTGACGACCACCGGAGAGGTCGTCTGGGCCGGTGCGGGTGCGCTGCCGGGCAAGGACGGCTGGGTCTCGCTCTATCCGGCCGACAGCGCGCCCCTGCTGCTGCCCACGGCGCATCCGCTGGAGCTGTCGGCGCTGCACGAGTCCGCCCTCACCGCCCTCTCCGGCGGTTACGGCCTGTTCTTCCGCCAGATCGCCGACCGGGTGCGGGCCACGACGCACCCCGACTGCACCGACCAGCAGCTCGCCGACGCCGTATGGGATCTGGCCTGGTCGGGGCGGCTCACCAACGACACGCTCGCCCCGCTGCGCTCGCTCCTCGGTTCCGGGCGGACGGCGGGCGCCACCGCGCACCGGGCCCGGCGCAGTGTTCCGCGCGGGCGCTACGGCTCCCTGACCGCCGCCGCCCGGCCCGCGTCCCGTAGCGGCCCGCCGACCGTCTCGGGGCGCTGGTCGCTGCTGCCCGCCCGCGAGCCGGAGCCGACCCACCGGGCCCACGCCCTGGCCAGGACTCTTCTGGACCGGCACGGCGTGGTCACCCGCGGAGCGGTGCAGGCCGAGGGGGTGGAGGGCGGCTTCTCCGCGGCGTACCGCGTCCTCGCCGCCTTCGAGGACAACGGGCAGGCGCGGCGCGGTTACGTGGTCGAGGGGCTGGGCGCCGCCCAGTTCGCGATGGACGGCGCGGTGGACCGGCTGCGGGCGGCGTCCACGGCCCGGGACCGCCGCGATCCCGGCGCCCCGCCCGTCGCCCTGGTCCTCGCCGCGGCCGACCCGGCGAACGCGTACGGTGCCGCGCTGCCCTGGCCGGAGTCACCGGACGGCGCCGGGCACAAGCCCGGCCGGAAAGCGGGGGCGCTCGTGGTCCTCGTCGACGGCGAGCTCACTCTCTACATGGAGCGCGGCGGCAAGACGCTGCTCGCCTGGCCCTCCGACCCCGAATCCCCCGCACTGCGGGCAGCCGCCGAGGCGCTGGCGGCCTCCGCACGGGTCGGAGCGCTCGGCACGGTGACGGTCGAGCGGACCAACGGCGTCTCCTCCCTCACCTCTCCGCTCGGCCGCGCCCTGGAGGCCGCCGGGTTCCTCGCCACCCCGAGAGGGCTGCGGCTGCGCGCCTGAGCCCCGCGCGGTCGTCGCCGACCCGACATCATGGAGGCATGCCCGAAGGAGACACCGTCCTACAGACCGCCGCGCGTCTGCACGCCGCGCTGGCGGGGCGGGTGCTGACCCAGGCCGATCTGCGCGTCCCCCGGTTCGCCACCGCCGACCTCGTCGGCCGCACGGTCCTGGACGTCACCGCCCGCGGCAAGCACCTTCTGACCCGGATCGACGGCGGCCTCACGCTGCACAGCCACCTCCGGATGGACGGAGCCTGGCGGGTGTACGCGGCGGGCGAGCGCTGGCGCGGCGGTCCGGGGCACCAGATCCGTGCCGTCCTCGGCAATACCGAGCACACCGCCGTCGGCTACCGGCTCCCCGTGCTCGAACTGCTGCGCACCGCGGACGAGCAGCAGGTCGTCGGGCACCTCGGGCCCGACCTCCTGGGCCCGGACTGGGATCCCGCCCTCGCCCTGGAACGGCTCCTCGCCACGCCGGACCGCCCGCTCGGCGAGGCACTGCTGGACCAGCGCAACCTCGCGGGCATCGGCAACGTCTACAAATGCGAGCTGTGCTTCCTGGCCCGGGTCACCCCCTGGCTGCCCGTCGCCGCCCTCCCCGACGGCGTCCTCGCACTCCTGGTCACCGCGGCCGAACGACTGCTCCACGCCAACCGCGACCGCCTCGCGCGCACCACCACCATCCCCGCCGAACTACGGGCCCGGCCCACCGCTGCCCCGGCGGCGGGCGCCTCCTCCGGAAGCCGCCGCACACCGCCGCCGCGCGTCCAGGAGCGGCTGTACGTCTACGGCCGGGCCCACCGCCCCTGCCTGCGCTGCGGAGCCACGATCCGCGCGGCCGACCAGGACGACCGCCCCACCTACTGGTGCCCCGGCTGCCAGTCGGGACCGACTCCCTGACACCACGCCAGTTGACGCACCGTCAGATCTGGTCGTACGGTCCCGTCATGGGTCTGTCCGCGTACGACCTCACGGGCCGCTCGGCGTTCGTCACCGGCGCGGCGAGCGGCATCGGCAGGGCGAGCGCCGAACTTCTGGCGGAGGCCGGCGCGATCGTCCACTGCGCCGACCGCGACGAGGAGGGCCTGCGCCGCACGTACGAACTCATCACCGCCACGGGCCGCAGCGCCCGCAGCCACCCGCTCGACGTCACCGACCGCGGGCAGGTCCGCGACGCCGTCCGCGCGGCAGGAGGCGTCGACATCCTGGTCGCCTCGGCCGGCGTCATGCACACCAGCAGCGTCCTGGAGACCCGGGACGAGGATCTGGCCCGAGTACTGGCGGTCAACTTCTCCGGAGTGCTGTACGCCTGCCAGGAGGTAGCCCGCGACATGATCGCTCGCTCGGTCCCGGGATCCCTGATCACGATGGCGTCCGGAGCCGTGGACTCCGCCGTCGCCGGCCTGCTCTGCTACAGCGCGGCGAAGGCCGCCGTGGTCCAGCTCACCAGGACGCTCGCCACCGAACTGGGGCCGTACTCCATACGAGTGAACGCGGTCGCCCCGGGCTGGATCCGTACGCCGATGAACGGCATGCACGACACCGACGGGCGCCGGCCGAGCGGAGACGGCGCCGGCGGCCACGGCGGCGGCGGCGGACGGCCGACGGCCGACGGCCGGGCCGGAGCGCGACCGGCGCGGGACCGGCAGCCGGGAGGCCGGACCCGATCCCGAGCGGAAGCGGCGCACGGAAGCGGTCATGGCCCGGTTGTCGCCCCTGGGCCGGGTCGGCGAGCCGGAGGACGTGGCGCACACGGTGCTGCACCTGGCATCCGACGCCTCCTCCTTCACGACCGGCCAGATCCTCCGCCCGAACGGCGGCGTGGCCATGCCCTGGTAGGCCGCGCACCGCTGCTCACCGGCCGCCGCCAGGCCCTCACGTGCACGGGCAGCAGGCTCAGCCCCCAGCCGCCCGCCGCCACCGCGCCCTCCACCACCCCGGCACGATCCGGCTCCAGGACGAGCCGCAGCACCGCCCACCACCACAGACCGCCGAGGACCAGCGCCGGCACCCATCGCCATCCCATGGCTGCCTCCCGCGACCGACGTCGTTTCCGGCAGTTTCCCCTGGCACCCACCTCACTGCATCCAGAGGCGGAGAGACCGGAAGCGGGAGCGGGCCGCGACCAGGACCCACCACAGAAGAGGTCAAGGAGGCCAGGAAGACCGGGAAGACCCACGCACCAGTGCCCCCGCCGTCACGGCGGGGGCACTGCGGCACTACTGCTCCTGCTGCGGGGCTGTCAGTCGTCGTCCCGGCGGAGCGAGTCCTTGACGCCCTTGGCGCGGTCGCCGACCTCGTCCACCTTGTCCTTGGCTCCGGCCCTGGCCTGGTCGGCCTTGCCCTCGGACTCCTTGCGGCGGTCGCCGGTGAGCTTGCCGACGGCCTCCTTGCCCTTGCCCTTGAGCTTGTCCACGGCGTTGTCCTTACCGCTCATGATCTCGCTTCCTTCCGCTCAGGCGCTCTCGGCCTGGAACATCCAGGCGTGCTTCTCCAGGTCCGCCGTCAGTGCGATCAGGATGTCCTGGGTGACGGGATCCGGCTCGTCGGTCACCTCGATACGCTCCCGCATCCGGCTGATGACCACGCCCAGGGCGTCCACGAGGGCCCGCACCGCGTCGGTGTCCTTGATCCAGCCGTCCGGCGCGGACCGGATGGCGGTCTCCTTCGCGATGGTTCCCGAGCGTCCGTCGGGGTTGACGCCGAGGGCCGATGCGCGTTCGGCGACCGTGTCGGAGTGCTGCCGCGCCGTGACCACGACATCGTCGAGTTGGAGGTGCACCGACCTGAAGCGCGGTCCGACCACGTTCCAGTGGACCTGCTTGGCCACGAGGGAGAGGTCCACCAGGTCGACGAGCGCGCCCTGAAGCGCGCCTCCGACGAGCTTGAGATCGCTCTCGGACAACGGGCTCTTCACCACAGACATGCACTTCTCCATCCGTCATGCGTCCTGCTGAACGTCGTCAGGCTTGTCGCTGACCGTTTCCGTGCACCATCTACGATGGCACATATGAACTAAAACGGTCATGTTGGCCTTGACCTCCGCCTGCCCGCTTCACGGCTTCTCACACACGAGAATCCCGGCCGGCCCCAGTGGGGCCGACCGGGATTCCGGTCGAGCACGTGCCGCGCTGATCAGGCGGCGACGACGTCCACCGCTTCCGCGGGCGCCTTGATCGTCACCCGGCCCGACGGCACACCTGCCACCGAAGAGACGGAGACGGAGTTGAGCATGGGGCGCACCGGTACTGGTACCGGATCACTGGCTGCCGCCGACTCGGCCAGCTCAGCGAGCGAGAGCTCGTCGCTCACCTCACGCATGAGTTCGGACATCCGTACGTCAAGCGCGTCGCAAATCGCGGAGAGCAGCTCGGAGGATGCCTCCTTCTGCCCCCGCTCCACCTCGGAGAGATAACCGAGCGAGACCCGGGCGGACGAGGAGACTTCGCGCAGAGTACGGCCTTGGCGCTGGCGCTGCCGACGCAGCACGTCACCCAGCAGGCGACGGAGCAGAATCATCGGTGGCTCCCTCCTCGGACCGCGTAGCCGCATCCTTCACGCCCTACCGTACCGCCTTGTGCTGCGGCGGTGCGGGGCGCGATGTCGTGTTCACTCAGGGCTGTAAACATCAAATCCCCCCGTAGTGTTCCGTATCCTGTGCCCGCGCGTTTCCGCCGAGTTCGCCCGCGAGCAGTTCGAGGACGCTTCGCACACTCTCTCGACGGATTTCCGCCCTTCCACCATTCAACCGCAGCTCGGACACTTTCTCGACGTCCAAAGGTCCCGAGACCGCGACGTAGACCGTGCCCACGGGCCGGCCGTCCTGCTCCTGCGGACCCGCGACGCCCGTGGTGGCGATGCCCCAGTCCGCGTCGAGGACACGGCGCACCCCGGCCGCCATCTGCCGCGCGACCTCGGCGTCCACCGCTCCGCGCCGGGCCAGCAGGCTCCCGTCGACGCCGAGCACATCCCTCTTGAGGTGCGTCGCGTACGCCGTCACGGACCCCTTGAAGCAGGCCGAGGCTCCGGCGACGGACGTGAGTTCCGCCGCCACCAGGCCGCCGGTCAGGGACTCGGCGACAGCCAGCGTCTCGCCGCGCTCCACCAGCGTCCGCAGCACACGGGCGGCGTCCGTCACCGCTCGGCTTCCGCGGCGTCGCGCGCCTCGGCGGCCTCTCGGTCCTCCCCGCGCCCGGATGCCGTCCCGGAGCCGCCCCGGCCCGTGCCGCCCGTCGCGCGGTGCGGGCGGAGGGCGGGCGTCACCGCGGTGGACCCGCCGGCCGCGGGAGTCCGCACAGCCCCGGCAGCTCCCGCGGCCCCGGCGTCCCCGACGGCGCCGAGCGCCTCGGCCGCCTCCTGGAGCGCCTGCGCGGCCCGCGCGGCGGCCACGCGCTCCGCGGCGATGCCCAGCCGGCGCAGCACGACGGCCTGGCGGACGTAGTCGAGCCCGGTGACGACCGTCAGTGCCACGGCGATCATCATCACCCAGAAGCGCAAGGTGGCCAGCGGGCCGGTGAGCACCAGGACGTACATCCCGACCGCCGTTCCCTGGGCCAGCGTCTTGAGCTTCCCGCCGCGGCTGGCCGGGATCACCGCGAGCCGGATCACCCAGAACCGCATGAGCGTGATGCCCAGCTCACGGGCGAGGATCACGCCGGTGATCCACCAGGGCAGGTCGCCGAGGAGGGACAGGCAGACGAGGGCCGCGCCCATGATCGCCTTGTCGGCGATCGGGTCGGCGATCTTCCCGAAGTCCGTGACCAGGTTGTACGTCCGCGCCAGATGGCCGTCGAACAGGTCGGTGATCATCGCCACGGCGAAGGCCGCCCAGGCGAAGGAGCGCCAGACCGGGTCGTATCCGCCGTTGTGGAGCAGCAGCAGGACGAAGGCCGGGACGAGCAGCAGACGCACCATGGTCAGGATGTTGGCGATGTTCCACAGGCCGGCCTGGTTGACGGCCGCAGGGCCCAGCTCGCCGCCGCGGACCGGTTTCGCGCCGGTGCCGCCTGCCGCGGATGCCGGGACTCCCGTCATCTGGCTACCTCCGCAAGCTCGTGGTGTTCGGCCACCAGGTCGACGCCCTCGGTGCCCACTGCCTTTGCCTCGACCATACGGCCCGGTACGAGTCCCTCGCGTGTGGTGAAGACCACCTGCCCGTCCGTTTCGGGGGCCTGGTGGGCGGCGCGGCCGATCGCGACCTCGCCGTCCTCCTCCGATTCGACCGACTCCACGAGGACCTGGAGCGTCTCGCCGACCCGCTCCTCGGCCCGCTGGGAGGTCAGTTCCTCGGCCAGCTGGGAGATGTGGGCGAGCCGCTCGGCGATGACGTCGGCATGCAGCTTGTTCTCGTAGCCGACGGCCTCGGTGCCCTCCTCGTCCGAGTAGCCGAAGACGCCGATGGCGTCGAGCCGCGCACCGGTGAGGAAGCGTTCCAGCTCGGCGAGGTCGGCCTCGCTCTCGCCGGGGAAGCCGACGATGAAGTTGGACCGCGCACCCGCCTCGGGGGCCTTGCTCCGGATGGTGTCCAGCAGCTCCAGGAAGCGGTCGGTGTCGCCGAAGCGGCGCATCGCGCGGAGCACGCCGGGGGCGGAGTGCTGGAAGGAGAGGTCGAAGTACGGGGCGACCTTCGGCGTCGAGGTGAGGACGTCGATGAGTCCGGGGCGCATCTCGGCGGGCTGGAGGTAGCTGACCCGGATCCGCTCGATCCCGTCCACGTCGGCCAGCTCCGGCAGCAGGGTCTCCAGGAGCCGGATGTCGCCGAGGTCCTTGCCGTAGGAGGTGTTGTTCTCGGAGACGAGCATGACCTCCTTGACGCCCTGCTCGGCCAGCCAGCGGGTCTCCTGGAGGACGTCCGAGGGCCGTCGCGAGATGAACGAGCCGCGGAAGGAGGGGATGGCGCAGAAGGAGCAGCGGCGGTCGCAGCCGGAGGCCAGCTTCACCGAGGCGACGGGGCTGGTGCCGAGCCGGCGGCGCAGCGGCGCGCGCGGTCCGGAGACCGGTGCGACGCCCGCGGGAAGGTCCTCGGGCGCCGGGGCGGGCGCCTCCTGCGCGTGGCCGGGGAGCGCGACGGCCGCGTCCTGCCGTTCGGCGGGGCTGATCGGCAGCAGCTTGCGGCGGTCGCGGGGGGTGTGCGAGGCGTGGATGCCGCCGTTGAGGATCGTCTGGAGCCGGTCGGAGATGTCGGCGTAGTCGTCGAAGCCGAGGACGCCGTCCGCCTCGGGCAGGGCCTCGGCGAGGTCCTTGCCGTAGCGCTCGGCCATGCAGCCGACGGCGACGACGGCCTGCGTGCGGCCGTGGTCCTTCAGATCGTTCGCTTCGAGCAGGGCGTCGACGGAGTCCTTCTTGGCGGCTTCGACGAACCCACAGGTGTTGACGACTGCGACATCCGCGTCGGAGGCATCCTCGACGAGGTCCCAGCCGTCCGCTGCCAAGCGGCCTGCAAGCTCCTCCGAGTCCACCTCGTTACGGGCGCAGCCAAGAGTGACAAGGGCGACGGTACGGCGTTCGGGCATGGACTCAAGACTACTTCGTCCCGCGGACCGCCCCGCCGTGCAGGGTTGCCTGTGCTCAAGGCGACGCCCCGCCCGCCCCGCCCGGCGCGGGGACGCGGACCGGGAGAGCGGACGGATACGCCGACGGGCGCCCGGCAGGAGACCGGGCGCCCGTCGGCGCGGTGCGGCGGGGCCGCGGGCGGCCGGAGGATCAGCCCGCCTCGGGGTCGCCCTTGGTGTAGGAGAGCCGCTCGACCTGGCCCGGTGCGAACCGGTCCTGGACCTTCTTGCCGTTCACGAAGAGCTCGATCGCACCGGCGTCGCCGAGCACGAGGTCGACGCGCTCCTTGTCCTGGAAGGTCTTGGACTCGCCCCGGAGCAGCAGCCCGTCGAAGAGCAGCCGTCCGTTGTGGTCCTTGGCGGAGATCCAGCTCTTGCCCCGGTCGGCGCTGAGCTTGACCGTCACCTTGTCCCGGGGGGCGGCGGCGATGGCGCTCTCGGAGGGCACGGGCTCGGGGTCGGCCGGCTTGGTCGCCGGCGGTTTGCTGGTGGACTTGTCGGGGGTCGAGCCTTCCGCGACCTGCGCGGTGTTCGCCGGTTCGTCGTCGCCGCTGAAGAGCGTGAAGCCGACGAAGCCGACCACGGCGACGATGGCCGCGACCATGGCCGCGGTCCAGTTGGGCCGCCGGGGCTCGGACCGGATGCGTTCGGCTTCGAACAGCGGCGCCGCGGGGGTCGGCGCCGGACGTCCGCCGTGCTCGTCGTCGTACTGCTCGATCAGCGGTTCCGGATCGATGCCGACGGCGCGGGCGAACATGCGGATGTGGCCGCGTGCGTAGACGTCGCCGCCGCAACGCGAGAAGTCGTCCTCCTCCAGCGCGTGCACGATGGGGATGCGCACCCTGGTGGAGCTGCTGACTTCCTCGACCGTCAGACCTGCGGCGATACGAGCCTGCTGAAGGGCACGACCGATCGAAGGCCGGTCGTCTTCGGGGGAGTTGCCGATGGACACGGGGGCGCCTTTCGAGCGTGAGCCACCTGCTGGATGTTCAGTCTAGGGGGGGTACGAAAGGGTGGGGCAACCGGGAGCGACGACTTTGTACGCCATCGGGTTCGCCGGACGGCCCCGCGGACCGCTCCACGGACGGAGCAGAGGCGGAGCACGGCCCCGGCCGAGGACTGGGCACCCTGGAGTGGGCCGATCAGGGGGTGGGACAGCGGAATGGGCCGGAGGGCGGAGCATGGTTCCGCCCCTCCCTTCAACTTGACGTGCGACCGTACGAAACGGTTGCCCACGAAACCTTTACGGAGCGGCTTCCCCGCGGATGACCGCCAACGCCCCGTCCAGTTCGTCCGGCTTCACCAGGACGTCGCGCGCCTTGGACCCTTCGCTGGGTCCGACGATGTTGCGCGACTCCATCAGGTCCATCAGCCGGCCCGCCTTGGCGAAGCCGACCCGGAGCTTGCGCTGGAGCATCGAGGTGGACCCGAACTGGGTGGAGACGACCAGTTCGGCGGCCTGGCACAGCAGGTCGAGGTCGTCGCCGATGTCCTCGTCGATCTCCTTCTTCTGCTTCGTGCCCACCACGACGTCGTCGCGGAAGACCGGGGCCATCTGGTCCTTGCAGTGCTGGACGACGGCGGCCACCTCGTCCTCCGTGACGAAGGCTCCCTGCATACGGGTGGGTTTGTTGGCCCCCATCGGGAGGAACAGCCCGTCGCCCTTGCCGATGAGCTTCTCGGCCCCGGGCTGGTCGAGGATGACGCGGCTGTCGGCGAGGGAGGAGGTGGCGAAGGCGAGCCGGGAGGGCACGTTCGCCTTGATCAGTCCGGTCACGACGTCGACCGAGGGGCGCTGGGTGGCGAGCACCAGGTGGATGCCGGCGGCGCGGGCCAACTGGGTGATGCGGACGATGGAGTCCTCGACGTCGCGCGGGGCGACCATCATCAGGTCGGCCAGCTCGTCGACGATCACCAGCAGGTACGGATACGGCGACAGCACCCGCTCGCTGCCCTCGGGCGCCTTGGCCTTGCCGCTGCGCACGGCGTGATTGAAGTCGTCGATGTGCCGGTAGCCGTAGGCGGCGAGGTCGTCGTAGCGCAGGTCCATCTCGCGCACCACCCACTGGAGCGCTTCGGCGGCCTTCTTGGGGTTGGTGATGATCGGCGTGATCAGGTGCGGGATGCCCTCGTACGCGGTGAGCTCGACGCGCTTGGGGTCGACCAGGACCATCCGGACGTCCTCGGGGGTGGCCCGCACCATCACCGAGGTGATCAGGCAGTTGATGCAGGAGGACTTGCCGGATCCGGTGGCGCCGGCGACCAGGACGTGCGGCATCTTGGCGAGGTTGGCCATCTCGTAGCCGCCCTCGACGTTCTTGCCGAGCGCCACGAGCATCGGGTGGTCGTCCTCGGCCGCGTCGGCGAGGCGCAGCACGTCGCCGAGGTTGACCATCTCGCGGTCGGAGTTGGGGATCTCGATGCCGACGGCGGACTTCCCCGGGATGGGCGAGATGATGCGCACGTCCGGACTGGCCACCGCGTAGGCGATGTTCTTGGTGAGCGCGGTGATCTTCTCGACCTTCACGGCCGGGCCCAGCTCGATCTCGTAGCGGGTGACCGTCGGGCCCCGGGTGAAACCGGTGACGACGGCGTCGACCTTGAACTCGGTGAACACGTTCGTCAGCGAGCTGACGACGGCGTCGTTGGCTGCGCTGCGGGTCTTGCCGGGGCCGCCGCGCTCCAGCAGGTCGAGCGAGGGCAGCGAGTAGGTGATGTCGCCGGAGAGCTGAAGCTGCTCGGCGCGCGCGGGCAGGGCCCCGGTCCGCTCGGGAACGGGCTTGGTCAGATCGGGTACGCCCGCGGCGGGGACGCCGGGCTTCCCGCCGCCGCGGGCCTTGTCGCCGCCGCCGCGGCCCGTGTCCGGCCCGTCCCCGCGCTCGCCCCCGCGCGCTCCGGGCACCGGCGTGCCGGTCCGCTCGCGGTCCGCCGAGACGCCCTGGGTCAGGTCGGCGACGACCGGTGAGGGCGGCATGCCGTTGAGCACGGCCCCGTCGAGCGCAGCGGCGGCGGCTGCCGCGACGTCGACGGCGTCCAGCGGACGGTTCATCGCGGGCTGCGCGGCGGGCCTGCGGGGCCGCCCGCGGCGGGTGGGGGCCTCCGCCTCGGCCTCGTCGTGGGCCGCCTCCGGGTCCGAGCCGCGCGGCAGACCGCGCCGGGTGCGCTCGGGCAGGGCCTCGCTCCACTGCTCGTCGTAACGCCCGTCGTAGCGCTCGTCGTCGTCCTCGTACGCGCTCGGCGCTTCGTAGGCCGGTTCCACGATGCCGAGCCGGACGCCGAGCTGCCGCAGCCGCCGGGGGATCGCGTTGACCGGGGTCGCGGTGACGACGAGCAGGCCGAAGACGGTCAGCAGCACCAGCAGCGGTACGGCGAGCACTTCGCCCATCATGAAGATCAGCGGTTGGGACGAGGCCCAGCCCACCAGACCGCCGGCGTCCTGCATCGCCTCGGTGCCGTCCTCGCGCCCCGGCGAACCGCAGGCGATGTGGACCTGTCCGAGAACGCCGACGACGAGCGCGGACAGCCCGATGACGATACGGCCGTTGGCCTCCGGCCGCTCCGGATAGAGGATCAGCCGGACCGCCATCGCGCCGAGCAGTATCGGGGCCAGCAGGTCGAGCCGGCCGAACGCGCCGGTCACCAGCATCTCGACGAGGTCGCCGACGGGGCCCTGGAGGTTGGACCAGGTGCCGGCGGCCACGATGAGCGACAGGCCGAGCAGGAGGAGGGCGAGGCCGTCCTTGCGGTGGGCGGGGTCGAGTCCCTTCGCTCCGCGCCCTATGGAGCGCAGCACCGCGGCGACGCCGTGCGCGGCGCCCAGCCAGACGGCGCGGACCAGCCGGTACACGCCTCCGGTGGGGGACGGCGCGGGCTTGGGCGGCTTTCTGACCGCCGCCTTCTTCACCGGAGGTTTCCTCGCGGAGGGCTTCCTGCCGGGCGCGGCCGTCTTCTTCGGCGCGGTCTTCCTGGCGGGCGCGGCTTTCTTCGCCGGGCCCGGAGTACGGCCGGCGCTCTTCGCGGTGCCCGCCGTGCCCTGGGAACCCTTGCCGGACGTACGTGAGGCCATGGGGCCGAGGTTACCGCTGTCCACGCCCGTGAACACGTTCGCCTACTGGTTCACCCGACCGTGTCGCCGCGCGGCTGCGGGGAACTGACGCGCGCTCACCGCACGGAGGCATCCACCGCACCGTCCCTCGCCATCTGTCCCCGTCCCGCCCCGGCCGCACGACGGCATCCGGAGCCGGCGGTCGCGGCCCGCTCCGGCGTACGCCCCCGACGCAGGGAAGCGGCCCGCGCGGAGACAGGCGGGCGTGCGCCGTCAGTTCTGCGCGGGCAGCACACCCGTGCCGCCGCCCGTGCCCGGCTCCAGCGCGTCGAGCGCGCGGCGCAGGCCGGTGAGCTTGCGTTCGAGGTGGGCCGCCGTGGCGACGGCCGCCGCGTCCGCGGACTCGTCGTCGAGCTGCTTGGAAAGCGCCTCCGCCTGCTCCTCGACCGCCGCGAGCCGGGCGGAGAGCTCGGCGAGCAGACCGGCCGGCTCCTTCTCGTGCGCGCCGGCTCCGTGACCGCCGCCTTCGAGCTGGAGCCGCAGCAGCGCGGCCTGCTCGCGCAGCTGACAGTTCTTCATGTAGAGCTCGACGAAGACCGAGACCTTGGCGCGGAGCACCCATGGATCGAACGGCTTCGAGATGTAGTCCACCGCGCCGGCCGCGTACCCCCGGAAGGTGTGGTGCGGACCGTGGTTGATCGCGGTGAGGAAAATGATCGGGATGTCCCGGGTCCGTTCCCGTCGCTTGATGTGCGCGGCGGTTTCGAAACCGTCCATGCCCGGCATCTGGACGTCCAGCAGAATGACCGCGAAGTCGTCCGTGAGCAGCGCTTTGAGCGCCTCCTCCCCTGACGATGCCCGGACCAGTGTCTGATCGAGCGCAGAGAGGATGGCCTCCAGCGCCAGCAGATTCTCCGGCCGGTCATCGACCAGGAGGATCTTGGCCTTCTGCACCATGGCCCGCCCTCCTCGCCCCGGAAATGCACCGGGTGCCGCCCCAGGGGACGACTCCCTTACGCCGTCCGTCCTTGTGCCGGTCATGGTAGCCGCACCCCGCCCGTCGCCACACCCTGTCACCGCGATGTCACTGTGCACATACCGCAAACGCGGTCGGAGACGTGAAGGTTCCCCGGATGCAGCGCGTTCACACCAGTCCGGGCACAGTCGGTCAACAAATCACTACCTTTCGTTCAATTTTCGATCACTCTCCGTGCATCCATCGCTCCATCACGGCCAACAGATGATCAGGGTCGACCGGTTTCGTCACATAGTCGGAAGCCCCGCAGTCGATGGCCTTCTCTCGGTCGCCCTTCATCGCCTTGGCGGTCAGAGCGACGATCGGCAGACCGGCGAACTGCGGCATCCGCCGGATCGCCGTCGTGGTCGCGTAACCGTCCATCTCGGGCATCATGATGTCCATCAGTACGACCGTCACGTCGTCGTGCTGCTCCAGGACTTCGATGCCCTCGCGGCCGTTCTCCGCGTACAGCACCGCCAGCCCGTGCTGCTCCAGCACGCTGGTGAGCGCGAAGACGTTGCGGATGTCGTCGTCGACGATGAGCACCTTCTCGCCGCGGAACCGGAACGTCCGCCGGGGCTCCGGCTCCTCAGCCGAGCCCTGGCCTCCCTGCACCCACTCCTCCTGCGGGACGCTCTCCCCCACCGGCCGGCCGGCCGCCGGCAGCGCGGGCCTCCGTGCCGCGTCCGCGAGGGCCTTGCGCCGGCGCCGGAAGACCCCGGCCGAGTTGGCCGGATCCCCGAACGGGGCCTGCCCGGCGCCCTGCTGATCCGGTGCCAGGCCGCCGTCCGGCCCGCCCAGCAGCTCGGCGGAACCGGAACCGGGTCCCGCCGTCTGCGGGTAGCCCGGCGGCGGCAGCTCGGCGCGGTGCAGCGGCAGGTACAGCGTGAAGGTCGACCCCCGGCCCGGCTCGCTCGCCGCGTGGATCTCACCGCCGAGCAGTCGCGCGATCTCCCGGCTGATCGAGAGCCCGAGACCGGTTCCGCCGTACTTGCGGCTCGTCGTGCCGTCCGCCTGCTTGAACGCCTCGAAGATCACCAGCATCTTGCTGGACGCGATCCCGATCCCGGTGTCGGTGACCGAGAACGCGATCAGATCGGCGTCCGCGTCGCGCAGCGAACCGGACTCCAGCAGGTGTTCGCGGATCGCGTTCGGCACGTCCGCGCCGGCCGGCCGGATCACCAGCTCCACCGCGCCCGAGTCGGTGAACTTCACCGCGTTGGACAGCAGGTTGCGCAGCACCTGGAGCAGCCGCTGCTCGTCGGTGTGCAGCGTGGCCGGAAGCTCCGGCGAGACCCGTACGGAGAAGTCGAGCCCCTTCTCCGCGGTGAGCGGCCGGAAGGTCGCCTCGACGTAGTCGACCAACTGGACCAGCGCGATCCTGGTCGGGCTGACGTCCATCTTGCCCGCCTCGACCTTCGACAGGTCGAGGATGTCGTTGATCAGCTGGAGCAGGTCGGACCCGGCCCCGTGGATCGTCTCGGCGAACTCGACCTGCTTCGGCGACAGGTTGCCCTCGGCGTTGTCGGCGAGCAGCTTGGCCAGGATCAGCAGCGAGTTGAGCGGCGTGCGCAGCTCGTGCGACATGTTCGCCAGGAACTCCGACTTGTAGCGCATCGAGACGGCCAGCTGCTCGGCGCGCTCCTCCAGGACCTGCCGCGCCTCCTCGATCTCGGTGTTCTTCACCTCGATGTCCCGGTTCTGCTGGGCCAGCAGCTCGGCCTTCTCCTCCAGTTCCGCGTTGGATGCCTGGAGCGCCTTCTGCCGGTTCTCCAGCTCCTGCGAGCGGTCGCGCAGTTGCTCGGTCAGCTCCTGGGACTGCTCCAACAGCTTCTCCGTCTTGGTGTTGACGCTGATCGTGTTGACGCTCGTCGCGATCATCTCGGCCAGCTGGTTGAGGAAGTCCCGCTGGATGTGCGTGAACGGCTGGAACGAGGCGAGTTCGATCACGCCGAGGACCTTGCCCTCGAAGAGCACCGGCAGCACGATCACATGGGCCGGAGGAGCCTCGCCGAGACCGGAGGAGATCTTCAGGTATCCCGGCGGCACGTTGTCCACCTGGATCGTCCGCTTCTCCTCCGCCGCCGTCCCGATCAGCGTCTCGCCGGGCCGGAAGGACGTCGGCATCGAACCGGCCGAGTAGCCGTAACTCCCCCGCATCCGCAGCTCGTACGAGCCGTCCTCGCCGTTGTCCGGGCCGACCTCGTCGGAGTCGCCGGGAGACATCGCCAGGAAGAACGCGCCGTGCTGCGCCGACACCACCGGCGTCAGCTCGCTCATGATCAGCGACGCCACGTCGTCCAGATCGCGCCGCCCCTGCATCAGGCCCGAGATCCGGGCGAGGTTGCCCTTGAGCCAGTCCTGCTCCTTGTTGGCCAGCGTCGTGTCGCGCAGGTTCGCGATCATCGTGTTGATGTTGTCCTGGAGGACCTGGATCTCGCCGGCCGCGTCCACGTCGATCTTCAGGTTCAGATCGCCGCGCGTCACCGCGGTGGCGACGGCCGCGATGGCGCGCACCTGCCGGGTCAGGTTCCCGGCCATCTCGTTCACCGACTCGGTCAGGTCCCGCCAGGTGCCGTCGACGTCCCTCACCCGCGCCTGGCCGCCCAGCTGGCCCTCGGTGCCCACCTCGCGGGCCACCCGCGTCACCTGTTCGGCGAACGAGGACAACTGGTCGACCATCGTGTTGATGGTGTTCTTCAGCTCCTGGATCTCACCGCGCGCGTCGATGTCGATCTTCTTGGTCAGGTCACCCTTGGCGATGGCGGTGGTCACCGTCGCGATCTGGCGCACCTGGCCGGTCAGGTTGGAGGCCATCGAGTTCACCGACTCGGTGAGGTCCTTCCAGGTCCCGGAGACGCCCGGCACCCGCGCCTGGCCGCCCAGCTCGCCCTCCGTGCCCACCTCGCGGGCCACCCGCGTCACCTCGTCGGCGAACGACGACAGCGTCGTCACCATCGTGTTGACGGTGTCGGCCAGCTCCGCGACCTCGCCGCGCGCCTCGACGGTGACCTTCTTCGTGAGGTCGCCGGTGGCGACCGCGGAGGAGACCCGGGAGATGTTGCGCACCTGGCTGGTCAGGTTGTTGGCCATCAGGTTGACGTTGTCGCTGAGGTCCTTCCAGATGCCGGTCGCCCCGCGCACCCGCGCCTGACCGCCGAGGATGCCCTCGGTGCCCACCTCGCGCGCCACCCGCGTGACCTCGTCCGCGAAGTTCAGCAGCTGGTCGACCATCGTGTTGACGGTCGTGACCAGTTCGAGGATCTCGCCCTTGGCGTCGACGGTGATCTTCTTGGAGAGGTCGCCCTTGGCGACCGCGGTGGTGACCTCTGCGATGTTGCGGACCTGGAGCGTCAGGTTGTTCGCCATGCCGTTGACGGACTGGGTGAGGTCCTTCCAGGTGCCCGAGACGCCCTGCACCTCGGCCTGGCCGCCGAGAATGCCCTCCGTGCCCACTTCCCGCGCCACCCGCGTCACCTGCTCGGCGAAGTTCGAGAGCTGGTCGACCATGGTGTTGAGGGTGTTCTTCAGCTCCAGGATCTCGCCCCGGGCGTCCACGTCGATCTTCTGCGACAGGTCGCCGCGCGCCACCGCCGTCGCGACCTGCGCGATGTTGCGGACCTGAGCGGTGAGGTTCCCCGCCATGCCGTTCACCGAGTCGGTCAGGTCACGCCACACCCCGGCCACGCCGGGCACCTGCGCCTGACCACCGAGCCGCCCGTCCGTGCCCACCTCGCGGGCCACCCGGGTCACCTGCTCGGCGAAGGCCGAGAGCTGGTCGACCATCGTGTTGATGGTGTTCTTCAACTCCAGGATCTCGCCCCGGGCGTCCACGTCGATCTTCTGCGACAGGTCGCCCCGCGCCACCGCCGTCGTCACCTGGGCGATCTGGCGCACCTGGGACGTCAGGTTGCCCGCCATGAAGTTGACGGAGTCGGTGAGCTCCTTCCACGTACCGGAGACGCCGTCGACGCGCGCCTGACCGCCGAGACGGCCCTCGGTGCCCACGTCCCGGGCCATCCGCGTCACCTGGTCGGCGAACGAGGACAACTGCGCCACCATCGTGTTGACGGTGTTCTTCAGCTCCAGCATCTCCCCGGCCACGTCCACGGTGACCTTCTGCGACAGGTCCCCGTTGGCGACCGCCGTCGTCACCTGCGCGATGTCGCGCACCTGACCGGTGAGGTTGCGGAACGCGGTGTTCACCGAGTCCGTCAGGTCCTTCCACGTCCCGGCCGCTCCGGGCACCTCGGCCTGACCGCCGAGCCGCCCCTCGACACCGACCTCCCGCGCCACCCGGGTCACCTCGGAACCGAAGGACTGGAGCTGGTCCACCATCGTGTTGACGGTGTTCTTCAGCTCCAGCATCTCCCCGGCCACGTCGACCGTGACCTTCTGCGACATGTCGCCGCTGGCCACCGCCGTCGTCACCTGCGCGATGTCGCGCACCTGCGTGGTCAGGTTCCGGAAGACCGTGTTCACCGAATCGGTGAGGTCCTTCCACGTACCCGCGGCCCCCGGCACCTGGGCCTGCCCGCCGAGCAGCCCCTCGCCGCCGACCTCGCTCGCCACCCGGGTGACCTCGTCCGCGAACGTACGGAGCGTCTCGGTCATCTGGTTGATCGTCTCGGCGAGCTGGGCGACCTCGCCGCGGGCGCTCACCGTGACCTTCTGGGACAGGTCCCCGTTGGCGACCGCCGTCGTCACCTCGGCGATACCGCGTACCTGGGACGTGAGGTTGCCCGCCATCGTGTTGACGGAGTCGGTGAGGTCCTTCCACACCCCGGCCACGCCCGGCACGGTCGCCTGCCCGCCCAGCTCGCCCTCCGTACCCACCTCTCGGGCGACACGCGTCACCTCGGAGGAGAACGAGGAGAGCTGGTCCACCATCGTGTTCACGGTGTTCTTCAGCTGAAGCATCTCGCCGGCCACGTGGACGGTGACCTTCCGCGACAGATCGCCCTTGGCGACCGCCGTCGTGACCAGCGCGATGTCGCGCACCTGGGCGGTGAGCCGGTACGCCATGGTGTTGACGGAGTCGGTGAGGTCCTTCCACGACCCGGACATCCCGCGCACCTGCGCCTGCCCGCCGAGCTTGCCCTCGGTGCCCACCTCGACCGCTACGCGCGTCACCTGCTCGGTGAAGACCGACAGCTGGTCGACGAGGTTGTTGACCGTACGGGCGACCTTCAGGAACTCGCCGCGCAGGGGCCGCACCGTCTCGTCCGTGGTGTGCGACCGCAGCTCCATCCGCTGCTCCAGATCACCGTCGGCGACCGCCGACAGGACCCGTCCCACCTCGGAGACCGGACGCGCGAGATCGTCGACGAGATCGTTGGAGGCGTCGATCGCCGCCGCCCAGGAACCCTCGCAGGCCCCCGTCTCCAGCCGCTCCGTGAGCTTGCCCTCACGCCCCACCACCCGCCGCACCCGCGCCAGCTCGCCCGTGAGATGCAGGTTGCGGTCGGCGACCTCGTTGAAGACCGCCGCGATCTCCGTCATCACGCCGTCGCCCGAGACGGTGAGCCGCCTGCGGAAGTTGCCGTCCCGCATCGCCGCCAGGCCCGCGAGCAGTCTGTTCAGAGCTGCCGCGTCCACTTCGACGGTGCCATTGCGCTGCTTTTTCACGGACTGCCCGCCTCTTGTACGCGTTCCTGACCCCCGCGCCGCCACGCCAGACTCCACCGTGTCCCTCCCGCAGGGGTTGACCGTTTCGCTCGGGCCTATCGGAAGCTTGCCCGGTTCCACTTTGGCTCACCGCCTC
This sequence comes from Streptomyces sp. ADI96-02, assembly GCF_003846185.1. Lineage (GTDB taxonomy): Bacteria > Actinomycetota > Actinomycetes > Streptomycetales > Streptomycetaceae > Streptomyces. The sequence continues at coordinate 5,107,409 of NZ_ML123034.1, read as the reverse complement.
GGCCCACCGTCAAGGGGCGACCGGACGGCCGTCAAATCGTTGCAACGTACCAGGCCGGGGCCGGTCCGTGGGCGACCTCTCCCGGTTGCCCACCGTCCCCGCCTCGGGAGTCCATACTTGTGCGCCCGCACACCGCTCACGGTCCGTCCTGTCCCGATCTCGGCCCTCGTGTACCCGGCACCCCGGGCGAGCGTCTAGCCTGGCAAGGCGAATCGAAGCGGCGAGAATCGGGCACAGGACTCGGGGAAGCGACGAGACACCATATGGGGAGTGCTGTGATCACGGCGCGCGCGGCCGCCACCTTCGAACCGGTCGGGCGCTCGGTGGCGACCGCCCGCGCTTTTGTCCGGGACACGCTCCAGGGGTGGGGCTACACCGACGTCGTCGACGACGCCGTCGTCCTGACCAGCGAACTCGTCACCAACGCCGTGGTGCACGCGGGGACCGCGGCCGACGTGCTGTGCCTGCGCACCGAGGACGGCGTACGCGTCGAGGTCTCCGACCACTACCCGGAGCGGGAGGTCCCGCTCCGCAGCAGCGGCGTCGACTTCGGCAGCCCGGACCGCGAGAACGGCCGCGGACTGCTGCTCTGCGCCGCGCTGGCCACCCGCTGGGGCGTCGAGTACACACCCACGCGCAAGCACGTCTGGTTCCAGCTGGACCTGCCCGAGCGCCCCGTGGGCATCCGCTCCGCCGGCCCGGTGCTCCCTACCTCACTGCTGCCCGTCACGGACCAGCGCGTACGCGTGGCCGTCGTCCAGATGGACGGCACGGGCTCGATCGCCGCGTGGAACGAGGACGCCGCGTTCCTCTTCGGCCACGCGGCGGAGCAGGTCACGGGCAAGCAGCTGACCGACTTCGTCGCCTGGCCGCACACCCCGGGCACCAACACCGGGATCGCCGACGCCCTCCAGCTCTCCCGCTGGGAGGGCAGCTACGGCATCCGCGCGGCCGACGGACGGGTCACCCCCGTCTACGCCTCGCACCTGCGCGTCCGCGACACCGACGGCGAACCGTCCACGGTCTGCCTGCTCGTCCGCGACTACGAACGCGCCGTGCTCCAGTCTCCGGTCCGCGCCCCGGTCTCCGACACCGTCTCGGAGAACCGCGCCGCCGACCCGTTCGAGGTGTTCATCGGCTCTCCCGCACCCGACGATCTCGACGGACTGCTCCAGCGGACCGTCGAGCGGGCGCGCGACATGCTCGACGCCGACGCGGCCTTCCTGCTGCTCGCCACCGACGACGAGACGGAACTGGAGGTCCGGGCCACGACCGGCCTGCCCTCCGCCCGGCAGCGCTTCGCCCGGGTGCCCGTCGAGGCCGGCACCGGACGCTACGGCTCCGCCCGCATGCCGGCCGTCCACGAGGACCTGACCGCCGTCCCCGGGGCCGTCCCGCTCCTCACGGACACCGGGATGCGCTCGGTCGTCACCGTGCCGCTGAAGGTCGAGGGCCGCCTCACCGGCTCGCTCGGCGTCGCGGCCGAGGCGGCGGGCCGGTACACCAACGAGGAGGCCCTGCGCCTCCAGTTCGCCGCCGACCGCATCGCCCTCGCCGTGGAGTCGGCCCGGCTGGGCGAGCTGGAACGGCTGCGCCGCGGCTCCCTGTCCTTCCTCGTCGAAGCGTCGGACCTGCTGGCGGGCACGCTCGACCGGGACCAGACCCTGGCGCTCATGGCCCAGATGACGGTCCCCACGCTCGCGACCTGGTGCGCCGTCTACACGATCGCGGACCAGTCCTCCGACCCGTACCTCTCGTACGTGCTCCACGAGGACGAGGACCTCATCGACGGGATCAAGGCCCTGCTCTCGACGATCGACCCGCCGGACCCGGTCCCGACGCCGGGAGCCCGGGTCTGGACGGCGCCCTCGGAGGCGGGCCACCGGGCGGCGCTGCTCACCTCGACGCGCAGCCTGGACCGGGACGCTCCGCTGAGCATGAGCACGGCCACCCGCACCACGCTCGCCACGGCCCAGGCGGTCGGCGGCGAGACCGTCGTCCTGCCGCTGGTGGCCCGCAACCGGGTCATCGGCATGCTGACGCTCGGCAAGCCGTCGGACGACCACTTCCGCCAGGAGATCCTGGAGCTGGCAGAGGACCTGTCCCGCCGGGCCGCCCTGGCCCTGGACAACGCCCGCCTGTACTCGGAGCGCATGGCCATCAGCCAGTCCCTCCAGCGCAGCCTGCTGCCCCCGGGCCTCCCCGACGTCCCGAACGTCGAGATCGAGGTCATCTACCGGGCGGCGGGCGAGGGCAACGAGGTGGGCGGCGACTTCTACGACGTCTTCCCCATCCACGACGGCGCGTACGGCTTCGCCATCGGCGACGTCTGCGGTACGGGCCCCGAGGCCGCCGCCGTCACGGGGCTGGCCCGCCACGCCCTGCGCCTGCTCGCCCGCGAGGGCTTCGCCGGCCCCGCCGTCCTGGAGCGCCTGAACGCGGCGATCCTCGACGAGGGCGCCCGGAGCCGCTTCCTGACGCTCCTGTACGGCGAGCTGTGGCCCCAGGAGGACGGCAGCGCCCTCCTGAAGGTCGTCTGCGCCGGACACCCGCTGCCGCTGCGCCTTCGCCAGGACGGCACCGTGGAGGCCGCCGCGGAACCGCAGCCGCTGCTGGGCGTCATCGACGACCTGGATCTGTACGAGCAGGAGGTGACGCTCGACCCGGGCGACGTCCTCCTGTGCGTCACGGACGGCGTCACCGAACGCCGAGAGGGAACGCGCATGCTCGGCGACGACGGCCTGGCCGAAGTCCTCGCGACGTGTACGGGCCTGACGGCCGGCGCGGTCGCCGCCCGCATCCTGCGGGCCGTGGAGCGCTTCGCGGCCGAGCCCGCCTCGGACGACATGGCGATCCTGGCCATGCGCGTCCCGGAGCCGCCCCGCGTCTGAGACCGCCGTCTCCCCGACCCGGCACACGAGAAAGGCCCCCGCCGTACGGCGGGGGCCTTTCTCTTTCTTCTGAGCCCCAATGCGGAATCGAACCGCAGACCTTCTCCTTACCATGGAGACGCTCTACCGACTGAGCTATTGGGGCCTCGCTGCGCTGTGGCAACGAGGTAAACCATACACCGGATCCGAGGATGCTCATAACCACGCCGGCGCCTCTTTCCCCGGCCGCTCGCAGCCTCTTCGACCACCTTTCCCGACCCGTCCACCCCAACACCACCGCTGGCCCCGGATACGGCCCTGGATGCGAAGAGGCCCGGAACGCAGG
>NZ_ML123034.1:5036938-5104168 GCF_003846185.1 Streptomyces sp. ADI96-02 | reverse complement strand
GGATCCGACTTTATCAGAGACTCTGAGTCGGAATTCCCGCCCTCTCGCCGTGATGCCGGCGCACGTGTGCGCGCACTGCTTCCCGGTCGGGCGGAGCCGTAAACGTACTGGAGCGGGGCACCCCGATGCAAATCCGGGGTGCCCCGCTCCGGGCCGGCGTCGGGTGGGTCAGACCTCGACGACGACGGGAAGGATCATCGGGCGCCGGCGGTAGGTGTCGGACACCCACTTGCCGACCGTCCGGCGCACCATCTGCTGGAGCTGGTGGGGCTCCAGCACACCGTCCTGCGCCGACTTGTCCAGGGCCTCCTGGATCTTCGGCGCCACGGCGACGAACGCCCCGTCGTCGATGCCGGAGCCGCGGGCCTGGATGTGCGGTCCGCCCACGATCTTCCCGGAGGAGCTGTCCACCACGATGAAGACGGAGATGATGCCTTCGTCGCCGAGGATGCGGCGGTCCTTCAGGGACGTCTCGGTGACGTCGCCGACCGAGAGACCGTCGACGTAGACGTAACCGGCCTGGACCTTGCCGACGATCTTGGCCTTGCCGTCGATCAGGTCGACGACCACGCCGTCCTCGGCGATGACGATGTGGTCCTTGGGGACGCCGGTGAGCGCGCCCAGTTCCGCGTTGGCCCGCAGGTGGCGCCACTCGCCGTGCACCGGCATCAGGTTCTTCGGCCTGCAGATGTTGTAGAAGTACAGCAGCTCGCCGGCCGAGGCGTGGCCCGAGACGTGGACCTTGGCGTTGCCCTTGTGGACGACGTTGGCGCCCCAGCGGGTCAGGCCGTTGATCACGCGGTAGACCGCGTTCTCGTTGCCCGGGATCAGGGACGAGGCCAGGATCACCGTGTCGCCCGGGACGATCCGGATCTGGTGGTCCCGGTTGGCCATGCGGGACAGCGCGGCCATCGGCTCGCCCTGCGAACCCGTGCAGACGAGCACGACCTCGTCGTCGGGCAGGTCGTCCAGCGTCTTGACGTCCACGACCAGGCCGGCCGGGACCTTCAGGTAGCCGAGGTCGCGGGCGATGCCCATGTTGCGGACCATCGAGCGGCCGACGAAGGCGACCCTGCGGCCGTACTCGTGGGCGGCGTCCAGGATCTGCTGGATGCGGTGCACGTGGCTGGCGAAGCTCGCCACGATGATGCGCTTCTGGGCGTTGGCGAAGACCGTGCGCAGCACGTTGGAGATGTCGCGCTCGGGCGGTACGAAGCCCGGGACCTCGGCGTTCGTCGAGTCGGAGAGCAGAAGGTCGATGCCCTCCTCGCTCAGCCGGGCGAACGCGTGCAGGTCCGTGAGGCGCCCGTCCAGCGGGAGCTGGTCCATCTTGAAGTCGCCGGTGGCCACGGCCAGGCCCGCCGGCGTGCGGATGGCGACCGCGAGAGCGTCCGGGATCGAGTGGTTGACCGCGATGAACTCGCAGTCGAAGACGCCGATGCGCTCGCGCTGCCCCTCGCTGACTTCGAGGGTGTACGGACGGATGCGGTGTTCCTGGAGCTTGGCCTCGATCAGCGCGAGCGTCAGCTTCGAGCCGATCAGCGGGATGTCCGGCTTGAGGCGCAGCAGGTACGGGACACCGCCGATGTGGTCCTCGTGGCCGTGCGTGAGGACGATGCCCTCGATGTCGTCGAGGCGGTCCCGGATGGTCGTGAAGTCCGGCAGGATCAGGTCGATGCCCGGCTGCTCCTCCTCGGGGAAGAGGACGCCGCAGTCGACGATGAGCAGGCGGCCTCCGTACTCGAAGACCGTCATGTTGCGGCCGATCTCGCCCAGGCCGCCGAGCGGGGTGACCCGCAGGGCGCCCTTCGGGAGCTTCGGCGGCGTACCGAGTTCAGGGTGCGGATGGCTCAAAAGACTCTCCTTAACCACCCGCGCCACGTACCGCTGAGGCACGTGGCGCGGGTGTCGATCGTGCACTTGCTGTTGTCATGGGGTCGTGCGCTCGCGAGGTGACTCGCTTGTTCAGTTGTGAAGTCGTCGGTTACAGCTGTACCCCACCGGCGGCGAGATCGAGCTTGAGCTGCGCCGTCTCCTGCGAGGTCAGCTCGACCAGGGGCAGGCGCAGCGGTCCGGCCGGGTGCCCTTGCAGCGTCAGCGCGGCCTTCGTGGTGATCACGCCCTGCGTACGGAACATGCCGGTGAAGACCGGGAGCAGCTTCTGGTGGATCTCGGTGGCCTTCTGCACGTCCCCGCTCAGGTGGGCCTCGATCAGCGCGCGGAGGTCCGGGGTGACCATGTGGCCGACGACGGAGACGAAACCGACGGCGCCGACCGACAGGAGCGGGAGGGTGAGCATGTCGTCGCCGGAGTACCAGGCGAGGCCGGACTGGGCGATGGCCCAGCTGGCGCGGCCGAGGTCGCCCTTGGCGTCCTTGTTGGCGACGATCCGGGGGTGCTCGGCCAGCCGTACGAGTGTCTCGGTGTCGATCGGGACGCCGCTGCGGCCGGGGATGTCGTACAGCATCACGGGCAGGCCGGTGGAGTCGGCGATGGCCGTGAAGTGCCGCAGGAGACCTTCCTGCGGCGGCTTGTTGTAGTACGGCGTGACGGCGAGGAGGCCGTGGGCGCCGGTGCGCTCGGCGGTGCGGGCCAGCTCGACGCTGTGACGGGTGTCGTTGGTGCCGATTCCGGCGACCACGTGGGCCCGGTCTCCTACCGCTTCGAGTACCGCCCGTACGAGCTGGTCCTTCTCCGTGTCGCTGGTGGTCGGGGACTCACCGGTGGTGCCGTTCACGATCAGGCCGTCGTTGCCGGCGTCCACCAGATGGGAGGCGAGCCGCTGGGCGCCGTCGAGGTCGAGAGCGCCGTCCGCCGTGAAGGGCGTGACCATAGCGGTGAGGACCCGCCCGAAGGGGGTCTGCGGAGTGGAGATCGGAGCCATGGGTAACACGCTACTCGCTGCTCAGCGGGCGGGGTGCCTTCGGGGGACGGGGAAGAGGAGCCCGGCACTGCCTGCTCGGGGGTTCAAGCAGTGCCGGGTCCGTTTGATCAGCCTAGATGAACTTCTCGAAACGCCGCAATACGGACACCGCCTACGGGGCTACCCGGCCGTTCTTGTTGAAGGCCGCGTGCGTGAGCGGCATGAGCCGCGCCCAGTGGGCTTCCATCTGCTCGCCGACCATCTCGATCTCGCGCTGCGGGAAGGACGGGACCTTCGCCAGTTCGTGCTGGGTGCGCAGGCCGAGGAAGTGCATCAGGGAGCGCGCGTTGCACGTGGCGTACATCGTGGAGAACAGGCCGACGGGCAGGACCGCACGGGCGACCTCCCGGGCCACGCCCGCCGCCAGCATCTCCTGGTAGGCGGCGTAGGAGGCCCGGTAGGACTCCTCCATGGCGCGGGTCGTCAGGTCGTACTGGGCCTCGGTGCCCTCGACGAACTCGTACTTTCCGGGGCGGCCCTGCTGGACCAGCTTGCGGGTCTGCCCGGGTACGTAGAAGACCGGCTCCAGCTCCCGGTAGCGGCCCGATTCCTCGTTGTAGGACCAGCCCACGCGGTGCCGCATGAACTCGCGGAAGACGAAGATCGGGGCGCTGATGAAGAAGGTCATCGAGTTGTGCTCGAACGGGCTGCCGTGCCGGTCCCGCATGAGGTAGTTGATGAGCCCCTTGGATCGTTCCGGGTCCTTGGTGACCTCTTCGAGCGACTGCTCGCCGGCCGTGGAGACCCGGGCGGCGAACAGCACGTCCGCGTCGCCCGCGGAGCTTTTCACCAGGTCGACGGTGACGTCGCTGCGGAAGTGGGGCTTTGCGGGTTCGGGGGTGTCGGTCACCGGCGGGGGTCCTTCCAATGGCGTCGCTCGGGCGGCGACCACTTTACGGCCGCGCGGGGGGTTACTCCGCCAGGGGACGGGAAGCCGCCCGGCAGAGCAGCCGTTCGTGGAGTTCTGAAAAGGTTCCGGCGATTCGGGGCACCGATCGGGCCCTCCGTGCGTCTGACTCAGTAGCAGCACCCGTCTCTGAGATCAAGGAGAGTTTCCTCATGTTCCGCCGGCGTGAATCCGTCCCGTTCTCGTTCGTCGCCGAGGCCGACCGATTCCGCAGTAATGTCACCCCTCCCCCGGCCGCGCGGGCCACCGTTCACGAGCTGCTGGGCCGTTCCCTCGTCGGACTGACCGTGGTCGCCGGCCTCGTCGGCGCACTGCTGCTGGGCACTCCGGCGCTCGACTCCGGGCAGTCCGCCGCGCACGGCAAGCAGTCCCAGGCCTCGCAGAGCCGCTGACTCGTACGGACCCCCTGGGGTGGTCGGGCCGGTGACGGTCTCGGTAGCCTCACCGGGCACAGCAATCGAGCGTGCTTGTGAGTGAGGATGAGTCGTGCCCCTGCCCTTTCTGACGGCCGACCGCGCATTCGATGCGAGCGCGGAGGACGTTGCGCTGCCGTTCGACGACCACGACAGCTGGCGGCGGCCCTACCGCCCCGGCCCGTGGCGGGTCGCGGCGGCGGCCACCGTGCTTCTGCTGGCGTCGTTCGTACTGCTCGCGGCCATGATCACCGGCGTGGCCGGTGAGCTCTCCGGAGCAGCCGCGTGCCTGGCGCTGGCCGCCGCGGTCATCGCCGGCGCCTTGCGGCTGCTGCGCGTCGGCGCGTGGGTCAGCCGGCACGGCGTGCGGCGTGTGGGGTTCCTGCGGACCACCACGGTGGCCTGGAACCGCCTCTCGGTGGTCCGTACGGTCCAGCAGCCCGTCAAGTGGCTCGGCTTCCCCCGTACCGTCCAGGGCCAGGCCCTGGTCGTCGTACGGGAGGGAGGCGAGACGCTGCCGCCGCTGATCACCGACCACAACGCGGACTTCCTCGGACGTGAAGAGGCGTTCGAGCGGGCCGCGGACACGGTCGAGGCCTGGGCGGACGAGTACCTGCCGGGCTGATCCGGAGGTCGTCGGTCGCCGAACAGGGGTGGGCCCGGAGCATGGTGCTCCGGGCCCACCCCTGTTCCGTACACGGACCTGTTCTGTACGGAGGACGTTCCCGCTACGGGGCCGGCTGCGCCGTCGCGCGCGACCGCTGGTCGGCGTGCAGGGCGATGGCCCGTTGCATCGCCTTGCGGGCCCGGGGCGTGTCCCGCGCGTCCTGGTAGGCCACCGCGAGCCGGAACCAGCTGCGCCAGTCGTCCGGCGCGTCCTCGGTCTCCTCCCGCCGCTTGGCGAACACGGCGTCGGCGGAGTCGCGGTCGATGCGGCCGGACGGGGTGCGGACCAGTTCGTCGACCGGCAGGGCGCCCTGCGCGTCCAGCTCCGCGGCGAGCGCGTTGGCCCGCCGGACGAACTGCGTGTTCTTCCACAGGAACCAGACGCCGATCACCGGCAGGATCAGCACCGCGACGCCGAAGGTGATCGTGAGCAGGGTGCCGTGCCGGAGGAGCATCACGCCGCGGCTGCCGACCAGGACGAAGTAGAAGACCAGGAGGGCGGCCGTGACGGTGTACGTGATCTTTGCGCGCATGAGGGGGCCAGTCAGTTCAGGTCGAGGAAGTGTTCCAGGCCGAACGTGAGGCCGGGAGTGGTCACCACGCGGCGGGCGCCGAGCAGGATGCCCGGCATGAAGCTGCTGTGGTGCAGGGAGTCGTGGCGGATGGTGAGGGTCTCGCCCTCGCCGCCCAGGAGTACTTCCTGGTGCGCCAGCAGGCCGCGGAGCCGGATCGCGTGGACCGGTACGCCGTCGACGTCCGCGCCGCGCGCGCCGTCCAGGGCGGTGCTGGTGGCGTCCGGCTGGGGCGGGCTGCCCGCCTTCGCGCGGGCGGCGGCGATGAGCTGGGCGGTGCGGGTGGCGGTGCCGGAGGGGGCGTCGACCTTGTTCGGGTGGTGCAGTTCGACGACCTCGACGGACTCGAAGTAGCGGGCGGCCTGCTCCGCGAACTTCATCGTGAGGACCGCGCCGATGGAGAAGTTCGGCGCGATGAGCACGCCGGTCTCCGGGAAGATGTCCAGCCAGGTGCTCAGCTGCGCGAGCCGTTCGTCGGTCCAGCCGGTGGTGCCGACGACGGCGTGGATGCCGTGCCGGACGCAGAAGTCGAGGTTGCCCATCACCGACGCGGGGGTGGTGAGCTCGACGACGACCTGCGCTCCGGCGTCCGCCAGCGTCTCCAGCTTGTCGCCGCGGCCGAGCGCGGCCACCAGCTCCATGTCGTCGGCGGCCTCGACGGCCCGTACGGCCTCGGAGCCGATGCGGCCCCCGGCACCGAGAACGGCTACGCGCAGCTTGCTCATTGCTTGCTTCCTTAGGGTTAGGAGACCGCTTGGTGCAGGCGGTCGGCCTGCTTGTCCTTGAGCGGACCGATGACGGAGAGCGAGGGGCGCCGGGTGAGCAGGGCTCCCGCCACCTCCCGTACGTCGTCGGGGGTGACCTCGGCGATCCGGGTGAGCATGTCGTCGACCGACATCTGCTCGCCCCAGCACAGCTCGCTCTTGCCGATACGGTTCATCAGGGCTCCGGTGTCCTCCAGGCCGAGGACGGTGGAGCCGGAGAGCTGGCCGATGGCGCGGGCGATCTCGTCGTCGTCGAGTCCGTCGCTCGCGACGCGGTCGAGTTCGTCGCGGCAGATCTTCAGCACGTCGTGGACCTGGCCGGGCCGGCAGCCCGCGTACACCCCGAAGAGGCCGCAGTCGGCGAAGCCGGAGGTGTACGAGTACACGCTGTAGGCCAGGCCGCGCTTCTCCCGGACCTCCTGGAAGAGGCGCGAGCTCATGCCGCCGCCGAGCGCGGTGTTGAGGACGCCCAGCGCCCAGCGGCGCTCGTCGGCGCGGGCGAGGCCGGGCATGCCGAGGACGACGTGGGCCTGCTCGGTCTTGCGGTTGAGCACCTCGACCCGGCCCGCGGTGCGCAGGGTGCGTGATCCCTCGCGGGGCGTCGTGGGGACGGCGTCCTCGCGGGAGAGGGCCCCGGCGCGCTCGAAGGCCCGGCGGACCTGGCGGACGACCGTGGCGTGGTCCACGTTGCCCGCGGCGGCGACGACCAGGCGCGTGGGGTCGTAGTGCTTCTTGTAGAAGCGGGCGATCTGCCCCCGGTCGAGCGCGTTGATCGTGTCGACGGTGCCGAGGACCGGGCGGCCGAGCGGGGTGTCGCCGAGCATGGTGTGCGCGAACAGGTCGTGCACGCAGTCGCCCGGGTCGTCCTCGGTCATCGCGATCTCTTCGAGGATGACGCCGCGCTCGGCGTCGACGTCCTCGGCGGCGATCAGTGAGCCGGTCAGCATGTCGCAGACCACGTCGATGGCCAGCGGCAGGTCGGTGTCCAGGACCCGCGCGTAGTAGCAGGTGTACTCCTTCGCCGTGAAGGCGTTCATCTCGCCGCCGACCGCGTCGATCGCGGAGGAGATGTCGAGGGCGGTGCGCTGGGCGGTGCCCTTGAAGAGGAGGTGTTCGAGATAGTGGGTCGCGCCGTTCAGCGAGGGCGTCTCGTCGCGTGAGCCGACGTTGGCCCAGATGCCGAAGGTGGCGGACCGGACGGAGGGCAGGGTCTCGGTAACGATCCGCAGACCGCCGGGGAGGACGGTGCGGCGGACGGTGCCGACGCCGCCGGTGCCCTGGAGAAGCGTTTGGGTACGGGCGACGGCCCGCGCCTTGGTGGAGGCGCGGGCCGTCGTCACGGAACTACGGGACGTCACTTGTCGGTGTCGTCCTTCTTCTCGTCCTCTTCACCCTCGATGACCGGGATGAGGGAGAGCTTGCCGCGCGAGTCGATCTCGGCGATCTCGACCTGGACCTTGGCGCCGACGCCGAGCACGTCCTCGACGTTCTCCACGCGCTTGCCACCGGCGAGCTTGCGGATCTGCGAGATGTGCAGCAGGCCGTCCTTGCCCGGCATGAGCGAGACGAACGCACCGAAGGTGGTGGTCTTGACGACCGTGCCCAGGTAGCGCTCGCCGACCTCCGGCATGGTCGGGTTGGCGATGGCGTTGATCGTGGCGCGGGCGGCCTCGGCCTGCGAGCCCTGCTGCGCGCCGATGTAGATCGTGCCGTCGTCCTCGATCGTGATGTCGGCGCCGGTGTCCTCCTGGATCTGGTTGATCATCTTGCCCTTGGGGCCGATGACCTCACCGATCTTGTCCACCGGGATCTTGACGGTGATGATCCGCGGGGCGTTCGGGGACATCTCGTCCGGGACGTCGATGGCCTCGTTCATGACGTCCAGGATGTGCAGACGCGCGTCACGGGCCTGCTTCAGCGCGGCGGCCAGGACCGAGGCGGGGATGCCGTCGAGCTTGGTGTCGAGCTGGAGCGCGGTCACGAACTGCTTGGTGCCGGCGACCTTGAAGTCCATGTCGCCGAAGGCGTCCTCCGCACCGAGGATGTCGGTGAGGGCGACGTAGTGCGTCTTGCCGTCGATCTCCTGCGAGATCAGGCCCATGGCGATGCCGGCGACGGCGGCCTTGAGCGGCACACCGGCGTTCAGCAGGGACATGGTGGAGGCGCAGACCGAGCCCATGGACGTCGAGCCGTTGGAGCCCAGCGCCTCGGAGACCTGGCGGATCGCGTAGGGGAACTCCTCGCGGGACGGCAGGACCGGCACGATGGCGCGCTCGGCGAGCGCTCCGTGGCCGATCTCGCGGCGCTTGGGCGAGCCCACGCGGCCGGTCTCGCCGACGGAGTACGGCGGGAAGTTGTAGTTGTGCATGTAGCGCTTGCGGGTCACCGGGGAGAGGGTGTCCAGCTGCTGCTCCATCCGGAGCATGTTGAGGGTGGTGACGCCCAGGATCTGCGTCTCGCCACGCTCGAACAGCGCCGAGCCGTGCACGCGCGGGATGGCCTCGACCTCGGCGGCGAGCGTACGGATGTCCGTGACGCCGCGGCCGTCGATGCGGACCTTGTCCTTGATGACGCGCTCGCGGACCAGCTTCTTGGTCAGCGCGCGGTACGCGGCGGAGATCTCCTTCTCGCGGCCCTCGAAGGCCGGGAGGAGCTTCTCGGCGGCGATCTCCTTGACGCGGTCCAGCTCGGTCTCGCGGTCCTGCTTGCCCGCGATGGTGAGCGCCTGCGTCAGCTCGGAGGTGACGGCCTGGGAGAGCGCCTCGAAGACGTCGTCCTGGTAGTCCAGGAAGACCGGGAACTCGCCGACCGGCTTGGCGGCCTTGGAGGCCAGGTCGGACTGGGCCTTGCAGAGCGCCTTGATGAAGGGCTTCGCGGCGTCCAGACCGGCGGCGACGATCTCCTCGGTGGGAGCCTCGGCGCCGTCCTTGACGAGCTGGATGGTCTTCTCGGTGGCCTCGGCCTCGACCATCATGATCGCGACGTCGCCGTCCTCCAGGACGCGGCCGGCGACGACCATGTCGAAGACGGCGTCCTCCAGCTCGGTGTGCGTCGGGAACGCGACCCACTGGCCCTTGATCAGGGCGACGCGGGTGGCGCCGATCGGGCCGGAGAAGGGCAGGCCCGCCAGGATGGTGGAGCAGGAGGCGGCGTTGATCGCGACCACGTCGTACAGGTGGTCGGGGTTGAGCGCCATGATCGTCTCGACGATCTGGATCTCGTTGCGCAGGCCCTTCTTGAAGGAGGGGCGCAGCGGCCGGTCGATCAGGCGGCAGGTGAGGATCGCGTCCTCGGAGGGCCGGCCCTCGCGGCGGAAGAAGGAGCCGGGGATCTTGCCGGCCGCGTACTGCCGCTCCTCGACGTCCACCGTGAGCGGGAAGAAGTCGAGGTTGTCCTTGGGCCGCTTGGAGGCGGTGGTGGCCGACAGCACCATGGTGTCGTCGTCCAGGTACGCGACGGCGGAGCCGGCGGCCTGCTTGGCCAGGCGGCCCGTCTCGAAGCGGATGGTGCGGGTGCCGAAGGTTCCGTTGTCGATAACGGCCTCGGCGTAGTGGGTCTCGTTCTCCACTAGTGATTTCTCCATACTCGTCGTCTTTCGTCTTCCTGCCCGTATGGCGGAGGACGTACGGAGAAACGCGGGCTGGATGCGGGCCGGTCTTCGATCGAAGCTCCCGGGCGTTGTCCCGGGGGCCACTACCGAGGACCGGCGGGGGCGTCGCCGCGCCTCTCCGGGTGTTCGGTGTTCGGTTGTCCTACGCCCAGGTTACTGAGCTTGGCACCGGTCGTGCACGTACGGCAAAGGGAGCGGTCCCCTGAAACGCGGGAACCGCTCCCTTTTCCACAGCGTCCTTACTTGGCGCCGCCGGCCGCACCGCGGCGGATGCCGAGGCGGTCGACCAGCGCACGGAAGCGCTGGATGTCCTTCTTGGCCAGGTACTGCAGGAGGCGGCGACGCTGGCCGACCAGGATCAGCAGACCACGACGGGAGTGGTGGTCGTGCTTGTGCGTCTTGAGGTGCTCCGTCAGGTCCGAGATCCGGCGGGAGAGCATGGCGACCTGGACCTCGGGGGATCCGGTGTCACCCTCCTTCTGGGCGAACTCGGACATGATCTGCTTCTTCGTAGCGGCGTCGAGCGGCACGCGTACTCCTCTTGGTGTTCGAAGCGCCCACGAGTGCCCCTGGTCTTGATCTCAGGAGAGCTTCCGTGACTCGGAGGCGAAGGTCCGATGAGCGCAGTCCCCAGGATGATCCGGAGAGGCGTACACAAACGGCCACCAGTCAGAGTACCAGCCGTTCGGGTCGCCCCCGTACGGGCGGCGGCCCCGCCGGGGAGGGGGCGCGGTCCTCCTCAGCTCGTCAGGGCGCGGATCGCACGGTAGACGTCGAAGACGGCCAGGCAGAGGGGCAGCAGGGTGAGCAGGACGGCGGCCTCGGCGATCTCCAGGAAGCGCCCCCAGAAGGGGGTGACGCCCTTGCGCGGGACGATCAGGCCGATGGCCGTGATCAGGGCCGCGACGCCCGCGACGGCGGCGGTGAGCCATACCGTACGGATGTCCAGCGCGGCGGTGTCGCCCCGCAGCGCGTCGCGCACCAGGTCGAGCGGCTGGTTGAGGGACAGGCCGAGGCCCAGCAGCACGAGGGCGCCGAGCCCGGCGGCCAGGGTGCAGCCGACCTGCGCGGTGTAGCGGAAGAGGTGGGCGCGCATCAGCATGGCGACGCCGGTGGCGAGCGCGAGGAGCCGGCCCCAGACGCCGTCGGAGAAGCCGAGGACCGCGGCGGCGCCCACGGCCACGAGCGCGCAGCCGCCGACCAGGCCGAGGAGCAGTTCGTGGCCGCGGCGGGCCTGGGCGGCGAGGCGTACGGCGTCGACGGGGCCCTGCGGCGCGGATTCGGAGACGCCGTAGTCGCCGACGGTGGTGCGCGGCGGTTCGAAGCCGATGGGGAGGCGGGCGAAGCGGGTGGAGAGTCCGGGCAGGAAGGCCAGGACGCCGACGGCGAAGGGCGCGCAGACGGCGGCGGTCTCGGTCGGCTCCATCCCGGCCAGGATCGCGATGAAGGTGACCAGGAGGCCGGTGGCGCTCGCGAAGACGAACGCGACGAAGGGTCCGTCGCCGCCGGGCGAGGCGATCATCAGGATGACGGCCACCACGAGGACGGCGGCGCAGGCGAGCAGGAACTGGAGCCGTCCGACGCCCTGGCCGGCGCCGAGGGAGAGCAGTCCGGAGCCGGCGACGGCGGCGTTGGCCATCGCTCCGGCTCCCAGGGCGATCGCGGAGCCCCGGTCGTCGTAGACCCGGGCGCGTACGCAGGCGACGGCGAGCAGGAGGAGGGCGGCGACCGCCGCGAGGACGCCGGGCAGGCCGTGCATGTCGCGGCGGGGGTCGGCGGTCCAGAGCACGAAGCCGAGCAGGACCAGCAGGACGGAACCGCCGAAGAGGCCGGCGCCGCGCATGAGGGCGTCGCCCCACAGGGTGCGGTCCTTGGCGACCGCGGAGGCGACCGCGTCGGAGACGTCGTCGAAGACGGCCGGAGGCAGCGATTCGGCGAACGGGCGCAGGGAGAGGAGTTCGCCGTCGAGGATGCGGTGGCCGGCCAGGGTGCGGGCGCTGTCCAGGACGGTGCCGTCGCGGCGCACCAGGTGGTAGCCGACCGGGGCGCCCCGGTCGGGGCTCTGTCCGGACAGGCGGAGGATCTCGGGATAGAGATCGGCGACCGGGATGTCCTCGGGCAGCGCCACGTCGACGCGGCCGTCGGGCGCGACGACGGTGACCCGGCAGAATCCGGTGCCGTTGCCGGACGCCGTTCCGTGACTCGGCCTGCCCGCTCCGGTGGCCGCCGTTCGGGCCGTCGTTGTCACCTGATGCTCCCCCTCTTGACTGTCCTGGAATCGCACCCCGGGGCCGCGGATTTCGCCTCGCGTCCCGAATGACCGTCTTCTTGCGGTAGTTAGCGGATGCGTACACGCGTCGCGACACCCTACCGCCATGGGGTCGCCGTCACGCCAGTAGGATCCTCCCGCGGATGGAGCCCGTCGCCACGGGGGCGCCGATAGGAACACTTCCGTCCGGCAAGGGAATTGGTGAGCTGTGAGCCAGATCGTCGTCAAGCGCCCACCGCGGGTTCTCCCCTCCGAAGTGCCGGTCGAGCAGGTGCAGTTGCAACCTCCGCCGGAGCTGCCCCGCGGTCAGCAGGAGGGCGCGCTGATGCAGCTCCTGCCGATGCTGGGGATGGGCGGTTCGGTCGTCTTCTTCTTCATGACGCCGAACCCGATCATGCGGATCATGGGCATGATCATGATCGCGTCCACGGTGGCGATGGCGATCGCGATGCTGGTGCGCTACCGGCGGGGCACGCAGGGCCAGCTGGCGGACATGCGCCGCGACTACCTCAAGTACCTGACGCAGACCCGGCGGACCGTCCTGAAGACGGCCCGCGCGC
Source organism: Streptomyces sp. ADI96-02 (assembly GCF_003846185.1). Lineage (GTDB taxonomy): Bacteria > Actinomycetota > Actinomycetes > Streptomycetales > Streptomycetaceae > Streptomyces. Next base: position 5,091,484 of record NZ_ML123034.1, on the reverse strand, counting down.
AGCGCGACGCGCAGTTCTATCTGCATCCGTCCCCGGAGCAGCTGTGGGCACTGGTCGCCGAGGGGAGCCGGGTGTGGGAGCGGCGGGTCGGTGACGCGGACTTCGCGCAGGTGCGCATCGGCCTGGGCAGCCAGGAGCTGGCCACCTCGCTGGTCGCCCCCGAGACGGCTCCGGTCGACGAGCTGGAGCCGCTGACCGCCGGGGCGATGCAGCAGTTCCTGACGACGCACTCGACGCTGGACGGACTGCCCATGGCGGTGTCGCTGCGGGCGTTCTACCACCTGACGGTCAGCGGCCACGCGGATTCCGCGCGCGCCGCGACGCGGGCGATGGTCGCGGGGCTGGCGTCGCTGCACTCCCCCGAGGACCTGGTGATCGCGGTGGCGGCCGGGCCCGCCGCGGCCCCGCAGTGGGAGTGGGCGAAGTGGCTGCCGCACGCGCAGTCCGCCGACTCCGTCGACGGCGCGGGCAGCCGCCGCCTGATCACGACGGGCTCGGCTGCGCTGGAGGAGCTGCTGGCGGACCGGCTGGAGGGCCGCCCGCGCTTCCAGCCGGGCGGCGCGCCCCTGCTGGAGCAGCCGCACGTCGTCGTCGTGCTGGACGGCGAGTCGGTGCCGCCGATGTCGGTGCTGGCCTCGGCCGAGGGCCTTCAGGGCGTGACGGTCATCGAGGTCGTGCCGGGCGAGGTCCGCGGGGCGCGCGGCGGCCTGTCCGTCGTGGTGCAGCCGACGGCCCTCCAGCTGGAGTCGGGGCAGGGCCTGGTCTACGACGGGGTGCCCGACCTGCTGAGTCACGAGGCGGCGGAGGCGCTGGCCCGGCAGTTGGCGCCGCTGAGCGTGGCCACGGGCGGGGACGACGACGAACCGCTGCTGGCGAACCTGGAGTTCACCGATCTGCTCAATCTGGGCGACGCCGCCTCGGTCGAGGTGGCACGGACCTGGCGTCCCCGGTCCCAGGCCGAGCGGCTGCGGGTGCCGATCGGCGTCGGCGAGGACGGCGCGCCGGTGATGCTCGACCTGAAGGAGGCGGCGCAGGAGGGCATGGGGCCGCACGGGCTGTGCGTGGGCGCGACCGGTTCCGGGAAGTCGGAGCTGCTGCGCACGCTGGTGCTCGGTCTCGCGGTCACGCACACCTCGGAGACGCTCAACTTCGTCCTGGCGGACTTCAAGGGCGGCGCGACCTTCGCCGGTATGGCGCAGATGCCGCACGTCGCCGCGGTGATCACCAACCTGGCGGACGACCTGACGCTGGTCGACCGGATGGGCGACTCCATCCGCGGTGAGCTCAACCGCCGCCAGGAGATGCTGCGCGACGCGGGCAACTACGCCAACATCCACGACTACGAGAAGGCGCGCGCCGCGGGTGCGCCGCTTCAGCCGATCCCCTCGCTGGTCCTGGTGATCGACGAGTTCAGCGAACTCCTCACCGCCAAGCCCGACTTCATCGACATGTTCGTGCAGATCGGGCGTATCGGCCGGTCGCTGGGCGTGCATCTGCTGCTGGCCTCGCAGCGGCTGGAGGAGGGCCGGCTGCGCGGTCTGGAGACGTACCTGTCGTACCGCATCGGTCTGCGGACGTTCTCCGCGGCGGAGTCCCGGGCGGCGATCGGCGTTCCGGACGCCTACCACCTGCCCAACGTGCCCGGTTCCGGCCTGCTGAAGTTCGGTACGGAGGAGATGGTGCGGTTCAAGGCCGCGTACGTCTCCGGGGTGTACCGCTCGGGCGGCCGGCAGGCGGCGGCTCCGGGTGCTCCGCTGCCGGTGGACCGCAGGCCGGTGCCGTTCACGGCGGCGCCGGTGCCGGTGCACTACGTGCAGCCCGCGCCGCAGCCCGGTGCGGGGGTGCCGGAGCAGCGCGGCGCGGACGACGACGCGCTGGCGGACACGGTGCTCGACGTGATCGTGCGACGGCTGGAGGGCCGCGGCGCGTCCGCCCACCAGGTGTGGCTGCCGCCGCTGGACAACCCGCCGTCGCTGGACGAACTGCTGCCCGGCCTCTCGCCCGTCCAGGGGCGCGGGCTGACGCAGCCCGGGTTCGAGGGCGCGGGCCGCCTCGTCGCGCCGCTCGGTGTGATCGACAAGCCGTTCGAGCAGCGGCGCGACACCCTGTACCGGGACTTCTCCGGTGCGGCCGGCCACATGCAGATCACCGGCGGGCCGCAGTCCGGCAAGTCCACCCTGCTGCGCACACTGATCGCGGGATTCGCGCTCACCCACACGCCGGCGGAGGTGCAGTTCTACGGGCTCGACTTCGGCGGCGGTGGCATGTCGTCCATCGCGGGCCTGCCGCACGTCGGCGGGATCGCGTCGCGGCTCGACCCCGAAAAGGTGCGCCGGACGGTCGCCGAGGTGCACGGCATCCTGACGCGGCGCGAGGAGTACTTCCGCAGCGCGGGCATCGACTCCATCGCCACCTTCCGCCGGATGCGGGAGCGCGGGGAGATCTCGGTGGCGGACCAGCCGTGGGGCGACGTCTTCCTGGTCATCGACGGCTGGGGCAACTTCCGCGCGGACTACGAGGGCCTGGAGACGGCCGCGGTGGACATCGCGGCGCGGGGGCTCGGCTACGGCATCCACCTGATCGTGACCGCGTCGCGGTCCATGGAGGTCAGGGCCAGTCTGAAGGACCACCTCATGAACCGTCTGGAGCTGCGGCTCGGCGACGTCATGGACTCCGAACTGGACCGCAAGGTGGCGGCGAACGTCCCCGCCGGTGTGCCGGGCCGCGGTCTGACGCCGGAGAAGCTGCACTTCATGGCCGCGGTGCCGCGCATCGACGGCATCAACTCCGACAGCGACCTGTCGGAGGCGACCGCCGCGATGAACCAGGAGGTCGCCCGCCACTGGGCGGCGGCGCCCGCGCCCAAGGTGCGCCTGCTGCCGCGTTCACTGCCCGCGGGCGAACTGCCTCCGGGCCACGCCGTCCCGGAGCGCGGCATCGCCTTCGCGATCGACGAGAACAACCTCGCGCCGGTCTTCGTCGACTTCGAGCACGACCCGTTCTTCCTGGTGTTCGGCGAGAGCGAGTCCGGCAAGTCCAATCTGCTGCGCCTGATCATCAAGCAGCTGACCGAGCGCTACGACGGCGACTCCTGCAAGCTGTTCGTCATCGACAACCGGCGTTCGCTGCTGGACGTGACCCCGCCCTCGCACCTGGCGGAGTACATCCCGATGTCCAACAACATGGACCACCACATGGTCGCGCTGCACGACCTGATGAAGCGCCGCACGCCCTCCCCGGACGTCACGGCGCAGGAGCTGCGCGACCGCAGCTGGTGGCGCGGCCCGACGGTGTACGTGATCATCGACGATTTCGACCTGGTCTCCACGTCGAGCGGCAACCCGCTGTCGTCGCTGACCGAACTGCTGCCGTTCGCCCGGGACGTGGGCGTCAGGTTCATCCTCGCCCGCAACACCGCGGGCGCGAGCCGCGCCCTGTACGAGCCGTTCCTGCAGCGGATGACGGAGCTGGGCGCGCAGGGCGTCCTGCTGTCGGGCGACCCGGTGGAGGGCGACATCCTCGGCAACGTACGGCCGCGCCCGATGCCGGCGGGACGCGGCATCTTCGTGACGCGGCGCCGGGGAAACCCGCTGGTGCAGACGGGGCTGGTGGAGGAGGGGCGGTAGGGGTGCTCCGGGGCTCGTTTCGGGGGCCCCGGGGCTCGCTCCGGGGTGCCCTCGGGCCCGCTTCGGGGCCCGCTCTGGGAGCCCTTCGGGGGCAGGGCCTGGGAACACTTCGGGGTGGACATCTCCCGCGCATGTCCACCCCGAGGTACTGCTGCTGCTCCGCGCTACGGTCTGGGCCGCGCGCCGCCGGAACTAGAAGTTCGCCGCGGCCCGCTTGTCGCCACCGCGGTAGGCGGGGGCGGCGTCGCGCACGTGGCGCGCGATGTCCGCGAGGTTCTGGCGGATGGCGGTGGCGTCCTGGTCCCACTTGGCCTGGGACTGCTGGTACGCCTGCTTGGCCTCGCCTTCCCACAGCTCCGAGACCGAGGCGACCATGGACTTGATGGCGCTGAGGTCCTCGTCGAGCTGCTTGCCCTGGCGCTCGATCGCCGCGGCGGCGAGGTCGAGGCTGGCGTATGTGACAACGGTCGTACCGTCGTTGTTCGGCATGTGATCCTCCGCTTGTTCCGTTACGGGATGTGAATCAGAAGTTGTTGAGGTTCGAGGTCTTCGCGGTCGCCGCCGCGTCGCCCGAGTAACCCTCGACGACGTCCACGCCCTGGAGCGCCTGGCGGACCTCGTCCTCCGTGTTGCCGGTGATGGTGCGCGCGGCCTTGATGGCTTCCTGGAACCGCAGGAGCTGGTTGCCGAGGCTGATCATCCGGTTGTTGATCGCCTCCTGCTTGCTGTTGTAGGCGCCGGCGCCGATGCCCTTCCAGGCGCCCTCCAGGCTGTCGATGGTCGCCTGCAACTGCTTGAGCTGGCCCTTCACCGAGTCGAACCTGTTGGTCAGGTCACCCTCAAGCTTGATGAGAGTGGCATCTGAGACCTTCTGATCTGCCATGGATCTTTCCTTCCCGTTGCTTGTGCGGTCACCGGCGCGGCCCGCCGGTCGGTACTGGTGTGGCGGTGGGTACTGGTGTGGCGATCGGGTACTGGTGTAGCGGTCGGCCGTGGCGCTCAGGCGGCCCGGCGGCGCCGGAGCACGACGAAGGCCGTTCCGCCGAGGATGGCCACGACGGCGACTCCGCCGAGGATCAGCCCCGACTGGCCACCTCCGCCGCCGGACTCGGCCTCCCCCGCCGCGACGGCCTCGCCCTCGGCCTTCGACCCGTTCGCGGCGGGCTGCGGCGGCGCGGACCCCGCCGGGGAGGACGACTCGGCGCCGGAGGCCGTCTTCTCGTCGGTGAGCGGGCTGACGTCCGGTGCTCCGGGGTCGCCCTTGCCCTTGAGGATGTTCATCGAGGGGCGGATCAGGCCGTGGCCGAGGTACTTGCTGAGCGTGCCCGTCTCCCAGTCACGGCCGGCCGTGTCGAAGAGGACGTTGAGCACCTGGTTGGCGGTCCAGTCGGGGTGCGCGGACCATACGAGGGCGGCCGACGCCGAGGCGATGGCGGTGGCGGCGCTGGTGCCGCCGTCACCGTCGCAGTAGCGCTGGAACGAGTTGTCGCACCAGCGGGGGATGTCGTTCCCGGGGGACGCGATGTCGACGGTGGTCCCGTTCTGGGAGTACTCGGCCACCTTTCCCTGGCGGTCGGCCGAGGCGATTCCCACGACCTGCGGATACGCGGCTGGATACTCCTTCCTGTTGCGCCCCTTGCCATCGTTGCCCACGGCTGCGAAGAACAACTTCCCCTTGCTCTCCGCGTACTCGACGGCTTTGCGCTCACGCTCCATGGCGAAGGGGCTGCCGAAGGACATACTGATGATCTTGGCATCGCTGTCTGCGGCTGCTCGGATGGCGTCAGCCCAGTCATAGGCGTTGGAGGAGTTCCTCTTCTGGAACTCCACGTCACCGATGCGCATCGGGATGATCTTGGTCCCGGGCGCAAGCCCCTGGAGCCCTCCGCCCTCGCCCGTACCGGCGATCAGCTCAGCCATGGTCGTACCGTGACCGTCGTAATCGTCGGTCTCCTCGCCCGAAGCTTCAGTGGCGTCGAACCCCTTGAGGACCTGGCCCTTCAGCGAGGGGGTGGACGAGTTCACACCGGTGTCGATAACGGCGACTTTGACACCTTCACCTCTTGTGACCTTCCACATTTCCTCAGCCTGCATCGCGCCGAGATACCACTGCTTGGACTGCACGTCCGCAGCTGCGGCGGGCTGCGCGGTGCCCACGAGCGTCGCACTGCACGAGACGGCCAGAGCTAGCACTCCGAGCACACGCCGCCACGCCCGCTTCCGGTCCAGGACCATTCCTGCTGTCATCCCGACTTCCGAACCTTCCCTGGAACTGCTACTCGATCACCGGCGGCACGGCTCCCGGCCGACGGACCGCCCATGTCTCTTCGTCTTCTGTCAGGTAGTCCGGACGAGTCGATCCGGTCTCTTCCTCGTCGTCCCGATCGGAGTTCCGTCGCCCGGCCGGACCACGGACGAGCCCGGCTCCGCCCGACGTGAACCCCTGAGGGCCAGGGCCCTTGCCCGAGGCTCCCCGGGCCGCTCCGACCACGCCATGGGCTCCGGCGGCGGGAGCGGCACCACGTCCACCGGGACGAGCAGCCCCTGTGGTGCCTCCCGTACCCCCGATCACTCCCCGACCGGTCGCGCCGGAGACGCCCCTGGCCGGGGCCCCTCCCTGCCCGCCGATGACGGTTCCGCGCGCCACTCCACGCGCTCCCCCCGTACCGGAAGCCGCACGCTGAGGTGTTCCGCCCACGATGCCGTTGCCGCCGGCCGCCCGTGAGGTGCCCCCTGCGGGCGAGCCTCCAGGGGCCGCCGTCGGACGGCCGCCGGTCACACCGGACGCGCCCGCGGCAGGACCATGCACGCCTCCGCCGGAGCGCCCGGTCGCCGACGCTCCGCCGCCGGTCGTTCCCGGACGGCCCACGGCGCTTCCGGCGTTTCCGTGGGCCGTTGCAGGGCCGCCTGCGGACGGAGACGCCTTCCCCGGCCCTCCGCTGAACTGGCTGACGGGTCGGGACGAACCTGCGGGACCCGAGCCCCGCCCGGAACTCCCCTGGACGGGGTTGACGAAGCCGGGTGCCAACGGCGGCGTCGAAACTCCACTCGACCCCGTCGTACCGGTGGCCGAAGGGGCGGCCACTCTGTCCGGAGCCGTCGGCGGGGCGGGCGGGGCGGCGACGCTGTTGATCTCGGTCGTCGTGCCCTTGTCCAGCACCGGCGCGGGGCCGAGGTCGTCGGTCGGCGCGTGCCGGCTGCCACCGGTGACGGCACCTGGTCCTCCGGTGCTCTCCCGGGGTGGGACGTCCGGGGACTCACCACCGCCAGAACCGTCGGCGTGCGGGGACGAGGAGTGCGTCGGAGGAAGTGACCTTCCCCCTCCCTCCGGCCTCGGCATGTCGACGTTCAGCTTCTTCTCGAACCGCGGCGGCTCCTGGTTCGCCAGCGCCTCCTCCGACACCGAGTAGTACGAGGCCAGCCGGTTGACCTGGTTGATGGCCTCCTGGCGGTTCTTCTCCACCTTGAGCGCGGCCTCGTACTCCGGGTTGCCCTTGATCCGGGCCGGCAGCTCGATGTCCTCCGGGGACTTGCGCACCAGGCGGCTGTCGCGCGGCGGCATCGCGCTGCGTACCGACGCCAGGCCCGTGCCCGCCACCGTGATCTGCGTGCCCGCCGCGTCCGCGAAGTCGCTGAGCTTGGTGGCGTGCGCGACGAGGCCCTTGCCCCAGTCGCGGAAGGCGTTGCCCGACTCGCCCTGCCAGTCGACCCCTTCGATGTGGTCGGCCAGTTCCTGGGCCGCGCTCCGGATCGCGTCCCTGGCCTTCCACAGCTCCTCGCCCGCGCTTTCGAGGTGTTCCGGGTTGGAGTTCTCCACCATGTCGATCATGGCGTTGAGCTCGTGTCCCTCGAACGAGGTACGCCCCGCGGTACGCGGGTTCCCGAAGCCGATGGCGCCCATGACCCGGCCGACCGTCTCGGTCACGTCGGTGACGACCAGTTGGGCCCGGACGCGGCCCTCGTCCTGCTGGTGCTGCTCGGCAGGCGTCAGTTCCTGCTGGTTCTCGTCGCTCATTCCGCTGCCCACCCGGAGTCGGACTGGTCTTCGTTGTTGCGGGGCTCGGGGCTGCCTGCCCTGGGCCCGGTGCTCTTCGTGTCAACGGGGCCGATCCGCTCCTGGATCGTGTAGAAGCGACGCCGGATGTCGTCCTCCACGTTGTCGAACCCCACCGCCGCCGCGTGCACGCCCAGGCTCAGATACTCGATCTGCTCGCCCAGCGAGCGCGAGAGGGAGACCAGCGACTCGTGGACGCGGTCGTACTGCGTGTAAAGGCCGTCGGCCTCCGCGAAGCGTGCGTTCGGGCCGCTCAGCGAGGCGCGCGAGATCTTCTGCGCCGCCACGTTCGTCCGGCCGGCCGCCGAACCCTCGAAGTCCGCGAGCAGCGCGTCGACCCGCGTCTTGAACTTCTCCAGCGCGCCCACTCCGCGCCTGATGTCGCCAGTCCCGCCACCGTCTGGATCGGTCACAGTGCCGCTCCTCCCCCGTCGTGCATCCCCGTTTGCTCAGATCGCTCCGCGTTGCCTTCGCACTGACGCGATCTGATCCGAACTCATCCCGACAACTCTAGTCACTGCCCCGCTCACGGCCAATTGACTTGCCGGCCACGTGACTTCTCTCATGGTCAGCCGCTGCCCGCCGGCCTTCCGAGACGTCGCCGGCTGTCCCGTACGGCCACGGCCGCGCCCGCGATGACGGCCACCAGCACTCCGCCGCCCACCACGACGTAGGTCGCCAGGCGGGCGTTGCGCTCGTCCGCCGTCTCGCCCAGGTGGAGTTCGGCGGGGGTGGGCGCTACGCCCTTGCTCATGCCCTCGACGGCTACGGGGCGGTCGATGGGCTTGTCGTCCTCGGTGAGCGCGCGGACCGGGTCGACGACGCCCCAGCCGACCAGGCGGTCGTGGCCCGCGATCGAGCGCTCCGCCGTCTGCTGGATCTGCGCGACGACCTGCCTCTGCGTCCAGTCGGGGTGCTTGGCCCTGATCAGCGCGGCGACTCCGGCGACGTACGGGGCGGAGAAGCTGGTGCCGTTGTCCGCGCAGTGGCCGCCGCCGGGGACCGTGGAGATCATGTCCACGCCGGGGGCCGCGACGCCGACGAACTCTCCGGCCTGCGAGAAGGGCGCCCGTTCGTTGTTGCGGTCCGACGAGGCCACCGCCAGGACGCCCCGGTACGACGCCGGGTAGGTCGCCTTGACGTTGCCGCCCAGGCCGTCGTTGCCCGCGGAGGCGACGACCACCACGTCCTTGGCCAGGGCGTCGTCGACGGCCCGGCGGAGGGCGGGGGCCGGCTCCACGGCGTCGGTGGTGTCCTGGGAGATGTTGATGACGTCCGCCTTCGCCGTGTCGACGGCGTAGCGGATGGCGTCGGCCAGCGTCTCGGCGGTGCCGTTGCCCTCGGCGTCGTTCTGCTGGAGCGGGATGATCGTCGCGTCCGGGGCGAGGCCGGTGAAGCCGGTGCCCTTCATCTCGCGCGCGGCGATGATGCCGGCGACCTTGGTGCCGTGGCCGACCGTGTCGGTGGTGCCGTTCTCCTTGCCCCGTTCGAGCTTCGTGCCGTCCTCGGCCTTGGCGTTCCGCGGCAGGAGGTTGCGGCCGGCCCGGGTGTCGACCGCGCGGGTGAGCTGGGGGTTCTTGACGTCGACTCCGGTGTCGATGACCGCCACCCGGACGCCCTCGCCCGTGGACTGCTTCCACAGTTCGTCCATCAGGACGCGCTGGAGCGCCCAGGGGCGGCCCGGGTACTTCTTCGACGGGAAGGTGCACTGGGCCGAGCCTTCCGCCGCCGCGGGAAGGGCCGGCAGGGTGACGAGGAGGACCGCGGTGGCCGCCGACGCGGTCAGCAGCCGCCTGAGGGCCGGACGAGCGTGCGATGTCATGTCCGTGCGGCCCCTCACGAGCCCTGCGGCTGGCTGGCGGCGCCGGTGGAGAGCCGGGGCCCCGTCGGCAGGAAGGAGGACCAGACCGCCGGTACGGGCGTGGGGTCGACGCCCTTGTAGCCGAGCCGGCTCTGCGCCTGCTGCGCCTCCTGCCGGCGCTGCTCCCTCTCCCGCTTCGAGCCGGACTCGCCGATGCCGGAGTCGTCCTGGCCGCTGTCGCTGTTGGACTGCATCGCGTAGCGCAGCCCGGTGTCGGTGACGAGGAAGAGGAAGCCGACGTCGGTCCGGGAGCCCTTGAACTGGCGGAAGAACTCGCCCGATCCGGGCGTGACGTAGGCGCTGCTGGAGCCGGTGGGCAGCGCCGCCGGGAAGTCCGTGGCCGCCCAGGTGCTCAGCGTGGTGGCCCCGGTGTCGGCGTCGACGCCGCGCAGGACGTTGCACACGGTGTTGCGGCTTCCCTTGGTGACGCTCGGCGAGTTGACGGCTTCGGGTGCGCCGGCCGGCCAGTCGACGCCCGCGCCGAACGCCCTGCCCGGCCGGAATGCTCCGGCGCTGACGGGCGTCTCCCGTCCCGCCTGGCCCACGGTGGTCAAGTCCCGGCTGCTGAGGAGGAGTTTGGCGGTGAAGTCGGTGACGGGGGCCACCCTGCCGGGCAGGACGACGTAGCGCTGGGTCTTGGTTCCGGAGTTCGCGGCGAGGACCATGCCGACCCGGTTCGCCTCCCGCTCCAGGGTGCCGGGGACGCCCGCCGGGGAGCCCGGGACGCCGTCCAGCGCGGGGAAGGCGATCGGGTCCCCGGTGTGCAGCGTGGCCAGCCAGGCGGCGGAGACCCGCTGGGGCCGGCGGTCCTCGCCGACCAGGGTGCGCAGCAGCAGTTCGTCGTTCCCGACGGGGTACGCCTTGCCCTGGGCGTCCACGATGTAGCGGGCGCGGCCGGGCCCCTCGACGTACATCAGCTCACCGCCGCTCAGGCGGCGGGCGTCGTCGGTCTTCCCCTTCTCGCGCTCGGCGAACACGAAGGCCGCCTTCTGGATGGCCCGGCCGCCCTCACCGGGGCGCTCGCACACGGCCCACCGCTTGGCGGCCCCGGCGTCCTTCGGGTCGGGCAGGCGGTCGGGGGCGTAGGGGATGCCGAGGGTGGCGCCGTGCGGGATCTTCCCGCTGTCCAGGACCGACTCGTCGACGTTGACGACCTGGCCCCGGTCCGGGGTCAGCAGCAGCTTGGCGGACGACATGTTCAGTACGGGGTGGAGCTGCTTCCTGCCGTCGGTCTCCAGCACCACGTACCGGGTGGTGGACTTGCTGGCGATGATGACGTTCTTCCCGGGCTCGTCCCACTGCTTCGGGGCGACCGGTTTGAACATGCCCCAGGCGCCGAACACGGCGAGGACCACGACGCCCACGATCGCGCCCGGCACCACCGCGCGCAGCGGACGCGGCGCGCCTTCCTCGGAACCGGTGGGGTTGGGTTGCAGGAACTGTGCGATCAACCTCCGCTTCGCAAAGGTGTAGGCGTTGAGTTCATCCCGCCGTGATGCCATATGTCCGCTGCCCCTTCTCCCCAGTGGTCGACCAGGGTGCCACACACGCCGCCCGCCCCCGAGGTCGCACCGGGCCCCTACTATGCCTCTTGGAGCCCTGCGCACACTGCTCAGGTAGGGTGACGACCCGATCAACACCCGTGTAAAAAACGGTGAATACGGACACGAGGGGGCAACGCGGCGATGGGTGCAGCTACGCGTGAGCGTACTGGGCGGTCCGCCCGCCGGAGCCTCGGGCCTTCCCGGCGGCAACGCAGCAACGAACCCGCCGCGACCAGCCCCTCACCCGCACCGAGCGCCCCCGCCGCGACGACGCTGCACTCCATCTCGCGGACCGGCCGGGTGCGGCCCGTCCTGCGGCAGTTGGTCATCGTCGAGGCGGCCCTGGCGCTCGCCGCGGCCGGTCTGGCGCTCGGCGGCGCGTGGCTGGCGCCCGCGCTGGTGCTGGCCTGCCTGCTCGTTCCGCTCGCGGTGGTGCGCCGCCGGGGCCGGGCCGTTCAGGACTGGCTCGCCACCGCCCTGGCGCTCAGGGCCCGCCGGCGCACGGCGACCGCCCCGGCCCCGGACGCCGAGCCGATGCTGGCCCCGGTCGCGGAGAGCGTGCCCGGGTTCGGCCCCCACATATACGTGGACCGCGACCACCGCACGGTGGGCATGGTCGGCGACGGTTCCTTCCTGACCGCGGTGGTGCGGGTCGAGGCGAGCGGTGAGGCGCTGCGGCCGGCGTTCGGCGCCCGTTCGCTTCCGTTGTCCCTGCTGGGCGACGCCCTCACCGTGGACGACATCGTGCTGGAGTCGGCGCAGTTGGTGCAGCAGGTGCGCTGCGCTCCCGCGCCGCACCTGCCGCAGCAGTCGGTGGCCCGGCTCTCGTACGCGCCGCTCCAGGACCGGACCGGTGCTCCCGCCCTGCGGATGACGTGGGTGGCGGTGAAGCTGGATCCGGAGCTGTGCCGTGAGGCGATCGAGGCGCGCGGCGGCGGGGTCGAGGGGGCGCAGCGGTGCCTGGTGCGGGTCGCCGACCATGTGGCGAGCCGGATCACCGGGGCGGGCTTCCGGGCCGTGGTGCTCGACCAGGAGGAGCTGAACTCGGCGGTCGCGACGTCGGCGTGCGCCAGCCCGATCCTGTCGGGCCGGGCCGGGCGGCCGGACGCCGCGCCGCAGCGCCGTACGACGGAGACGTCGAGGGTGTGGCGGTGCGACGACCGGTGGCACACCACGTACGCGGTGGACCGCTGGCCCGAACTGGGCCGGGGCGCGACGCCGCTGCCGCAGTTGGTGGCGCTGCTGACCTCGGTGCCGGCCCATGCGACGACCTTCAGCCTGACGGTACGTCAGGGCGGTCGGCAGGGCTCGACGCAGGTGAGCGGCCATGTCCGGGTGACCGGGGGATCGGACACCGAACTGGTCGGTGTCCGAAGGACGTTGGAGCAGGCCGCGCGCCACGCCAAGGTGGGTCTCGTACGGCTGGACCGCGAGCAGTTGCCGGGTGTGCTGGCGACGCTTCCGCTGGGAGGAGCGCAGTGAGGGGCGTCGTGACGAACCGGACGACCGAGCCGAGGCGCGGCCTGCGGGGGCTGCGCGGCCCGCGCCACGCGGGGCACACCGTGGCCGCCGACCATCTGGGCGCGCTGTCGCTGCCGGTCGGCGACGACGGCGTCATCATCGGCAACGACGCCGAGGACCGCCCGCAGTTGATCGGCTTCCACCGGCCCGCGCCGTACGACGTCACGCTGATCGGCGGCCTCTGGACGGCGCAGGTGCTGGCCCTGCGGGCGGCGGGCACCGGGGCGCGGGTGGCGGTGGAGACCGGACGGGTCCAGGCGTGGACGACGCTGGCGCAGGCGGCCGGAGCCGGACTGGAGTGCGTCTCCCTGTACGACGTGGGCCGGGTGCCGCCGACGGGTGCGACCGTGGGCAGTCCGGTGGTGGTCGTACGGGACTGCGGCATGCGACCGCCGAGAGGCCGGGTGGTCTCCTCCCCCTGGCAGTCGGTGCTGACGCTGCTGCCCTATCTGAGCCCCGTGGCACCGAGGTTGATGCGTTCGTCCGCGCTGGTGGGCGTCCAGCGGGTCTCGCCCACCGAGGCGGAGCAGATCGGCCGGATCCTCGGGCTCGCGCAGGCGGAGTGGGAGGCGCTGCCGACCCTCGCGGACGGTGTCACACTCTGGGTGGCGGGCCGCGAGCGCCACTGGGTGATGACGAGCGCGACGGACGCGGAGACGGGTCTGCTGGGCGCGGCTCGCCGGATGGACTGAATCCTGCCGCATTCCCCCGACGCGCGCCGCTTCCAGCGGGGAGCATGGGGCAGACAACGACACCGTTCGATCGAAGGGACGCCGGCATGGGCACCCAGCAGGAGAAGGACGAGCTCTACGCTCTCGACATCTCGGAGGTGACGTGGCTGAGCGCGCCCGGCACCGAGGACGTCGAGGAGCGGGTCGAGATCGCGCATCTGCCCGGAGGCGGGGTCGCGATGCGCTCGTCGCTCGACCCGGACACCGTCCTGCGGTACACGGAGGCCGAGTGGACGGCGTTCGTCCTGGGCGCGCGCGACGGGGAGTTCGACCTCACGTAGCGGTCCCCGGGTGGACGACGAGGGTGGCGGGCCGGTCGGGGCCGCCGCCCTTCGCCGCGTCCGTACGCGACGCGATGGCGTGCGTCGGCGGTCTCCTGCCTCCGGTCGTGCCGCACCCGGTTCGCCGGGGCGCGGCAGGCGATCCGCCGGGGCCGCCGCACGCGATCCTCCGGAGGCTCTTCGGCGTCCGATACGGCCTGCCTGAGTCGGCCCGATGGCGATTAGGGTGGGTGAGGGCGCGGGAGAAGACCTGCGAGCGGGTGATGCGCGTCGCCAGGGGAGAGCCGGGCGTACCGGACGAACGGGAACGGTCGCCCCCACCCACCACGGCACAAGGGTGCTCGACCACACCAGGAGGCAAAGTGAACGGCGATCGGGACGAGAACCGCGGCCGATGGGATCTGCCCGTCGACGAGTCGTCCGACGCGGATCCCGCCGAGATGACGGGTGAGTTCACCATCGACTACACCCCTCCCGCCTGGTACACGCAGAACGCGGCGGGGGACTCCTCCGGCGGAGCGGGTTCGCATCTGGCGCCGCCGCCTCCGCCACCGAACGGAGCGCCCGTCTCCGTGCCGGGTGCGCCGGCTCCGGGCGGTTTCGATCCGCACTGGACGCCCGCGCCTCCGTCGCCGCCCCTTCCGCCACAACCGGTCGCCCCCGCACCTCCAGCCGCTCCTGCCGAACCGCCGCGTGACAGCGGGACGTTCGGGGGCGGCGATGTGGAGAGCGGTGCCACGATGCGGTTCACGCCGGCCGCCCTCAAGCGGGAGATCGCGGAGCGCGAGGCCGAGGCGAAGGCCGCCGGGACGGCGTCGGACCGGGTGCCGGAGCCGGAGCGGCGTGCCGACGTGGTCGCCGGTGGCGCGTCGGCGGAGCCGGGCTCCGTCGACGAGCCGTACGACGCGCGAGCGGCGGGCAACGCAGGCGCGGGCGCGCGGGACGCCTCCGGGGTGGCCGGGGCGGCGGGCGACTCCGGGAACGGTTCCGGGGCGGAGCCGGACGGAGGCGCCCCGGCGGAGGCCGGCGGTCTCCCGGACGGCGCGAGCCCTTCGGATGACTCGTACACGGCGGACGCGTCCGCCGCGACCGGTACCGCCGCGCGGGACGCCGAGGGCGGCGACCCGCCGTCCGGCGCTGCGGCCGACGCGACGCCGCACGACGCCGTGCCCGAGGACGCCGTTCCGCAGCAGGCTCCGCAGGTGCCGGACGTGCCGCAGGCCGCCGCCGCGCCGGTCCCGTGGTCCCCGCCCGCTCAGAGCGGTGCGCTGCCGCCGCTGCCGCCCGCCTTCCAGCCGGCGGCCCCGCAGCCGTCCGCCCCCCAGCCCGCGGGGCAGTGGCCCGGCGTCGAGCCGGCCGAGGGAGCACCCGGCGGTTACGGCTTCCCGCAGGCGGCCCCGCCGGCGCAGCCGACGTACCAGCAGTCCGGGCCTCCGCAGCAGCCCCAACCTCCCCAGCAGGCACAGCAGTTCCCGGCCCAGGCCGCGCCGCTGCCCCCGCAGGCCCACCCCCAGGCCCCGCAGGGCGCGGGCGGATACGGCTTCCCGCTCCAGCAACCGCGGCAGAACGCGCCAGGCGGCTACGGCTTCCCGCCCGCCCAGCCGCCGCAGAACGCGCAGAGCGGCTACGGGTTCCCCCAGGCGCAGCCGCCCCACACACCACAGCCGCCCCAACAGCCGCAGGGCCTGCCGCCCCACCTCCCGGCCCAGGCCCTCCCGGCCCAGGCCCACCAGTCCCACCCCGGGCAGCACGCCCACCCCGGACAGCAAGGCCATCCCGGACAGCACGGCCACCCCGGACAGCCGGAGCAGCCCGCCCATCCGGGTCAGCAGCAGGCCGGCCCCGGCGCACAGCCGCAGCCCGTCGACCCGCGGGCCGGCGGCGGGTGGCCCACGCCGGTCACGCACGACCAGCGCGAGCGGTCCGTTCCCGGCGCGCCGCTCGGTTACACGGCAGCCGTCGAGCTCTCCTCCGACCGCCTGGTCCGCGGTAAGCAGAGGGCCAGGAGCAGCCGGATGCCCTCCGCCGCCTCCCGGTTCAAGCTGGGCGGGAAGAAGGAGGAGGTCGAGCGGCAGCGCAAGCTGGAGCTGATCCGCACGCCGGTGCTCTCCTGCTACCGGATCGCCGTCATCAGCCTCAAGGGCGGGGTCGGCAAGACCACGACGACGACGGCGCTCGGCTCCACGCTGGCCACCGAGCGGCAGGACAAGATCCTCGCCATCGACGCCAACCCGGACGCGGGCACGCTGGGACGCCGGGTGCGCCGCGAGACCGGGGCCACCATCCGCGACCTGGTCCAGGCGATCCCGTACCTCAACTCGTACATGGACATCCGACGGTTCACCTCGCAGGCGTCCTCCGGGCTGGAGATCATCGCCAACGACGTGGACCCGGCCGTCTCGACGACGTTCAACGACGAGGACTACCGGCGCGCGATCGACGTGCTCGGCAAGCAGTACCCGATCATCCTCACCGACTCCGGCACCGGGCTGCTCTACAGCGCGATGCGCGGGGTGCTGGACCTCGCGGACCAGCTGATCATCATCTCCACGCCTTCCGTCGACGGCGCGTCCAGCGCTTCCACCACCCTGGACTGGCTCTCGGCCCACGGGTACGCGGATCTGGTGCAGCGTTCACTCACCGTCATCTCCGGGGTCCGCGAGACCGGCAAGATGATCAAGGTGGACGACATCGTGCAGCACTTCGAGACGCGATGCCGGGGTGTCGTCGTCGTCCCGTTCGACGAGCATCTGGCCGCGGGCGCCGAGGTCGACCTCGACATGATGCGGCCCAAGACCCGCGAGGCGTACTTCAACCTCTCGGCCCTGGTCGCCGAGGACTTCGCGCGCGCCCAGCAGCAGCAGGGGCTGTGGACCTCCGACGGCCAAAGCCCGCCGCCGCAGTTCGCCCCGCCGATGCCGGGCCAGCCGGGCTACCAGGGACAGCCGATGCCCGGACAGCCGATGGTGGCCGGACAGCAGTTCGTGGCCGGACAGCCGATCCCGGGGCAGCAGGGCCCCGGTCAGCAGGGCCCCGGTCAGCCTGCCTCCGCCCCGTACGCCCCCGGTCAGCCGTACGCGCAGCAGCAGCCCGGCCCCGGCCACCAGGCTCCGGGCCACCAGCCCCCCGGCCCGTACGCCCCGGGCCGGCCGACGCCGGCTCAGCCCGCCCAGGCCCAGGCCCAGCATCCCTACGCGCCGCAGCAGCCCGCCCCCGGCCGGCCCTATCCGCCGCAGCCGGGCGCGCAGCCGTACTCCCAGCAGCCGTACCCCGCACAGCCGCCGTACGGGGGATATCCGGCCGCCGGACCGGGTGCTCCGCTGCCTCCGCAGCAGCCCTACCCGCCGCAGCCGGCGCCCGGCGGCGCGCAGGGCGGGTGGCAGCAGCCGCTGCCTCCGCAGAGCCCGCCGGGAGCGCCCGCGGCAGGTGCCGCGCAGCAGGGGCCGCCGCAGCGCGGATCGGACGATCCGGCAGGCCAGCCGGATCCGGAGGGTCCCGTGCCGCCCGCGGGACGGCAGCGGACGCCGGGTCAGGTGCCGCCGGAATCCGGTCGGTGAGACCGTAGCGTTCTCGGCCGACGAGAGCCCGTACCGCTCGCGCGGTGCGGGCTCTTTGGCGTATCGCCGCAGCCCACACGCCGTTTGAGTCACCGTTGACGCGGGTCGGCGGCGCTGGTAGACCTTCGCTTCGGCAACCGGTGTACCGGAGATCCGCCCGCCCTGCTCCGAGCGAGTGATGACGCGAGGTCCCGTCCATGGTCACACGAGTCCCCTCCCGCGAACCTCGGCAGCGCACGCGTCCGCGCCTCCTCGCCCGCTCGGGCGCGACCGCCCTGGCGCTGGTCGCCGCATCCGTCGTCCCGGGACCTCCGGACGCTCCGGGGTCCGCCGCCGCTCACGCCGCCGGGGCCCGGACGACGCTCACTGTCGCGGTCGCGCAGAGCGTCGACTCGCTCAGCCCGTTCCTCGCCCAGCGGCTGATCAGCACGAGCATCCACCGGCTGATGTACGACTACCTCACCAACTACGACGCCGGGGACCAGCGGGCGGTGCCGGGGCTCGCCACCGCGTGGCGGTCCTCGCCGGACAAGCTGACCTGGACGTACACGATCCGGTCGGACTCGACGTGGTCGGACGGGCGGCGGGCCACCGCCGAGGACGCCGCGTGGACGTTCAACACGATGATGACGGACGAGGGCGCGGCGACGTCGAACGGCAGCTTCGTCGGCAACTTCGCGAAGGTGACCGCACCGCGCGCGGACACGCTGGTCATCAGGCTCAGAAAGCCGCAGGCGACGATGGCCGCGCTGGACGTGCCCATCGTGCCCCGGCACGTCTGGGAGAAGGTGGGCGACCTCTCCCGGTTCAACAACGACGTGGACTTCCCCGTCGTCGGCAACGGGCCGTTCGTCCTGACCGACTACAAGGTCGACAGTTTCGTGCGGCTGCGGGCCAACAAGGACTTCTGGCGCGGGCCGCCGAAGTTCGACGAGATCGTCTTCCGCTACTACAAGGACCAGGACGCGGCGGTGTCCGCCCTGCGCAAGGGCGAGGTGTCGTTCGTCGCGGGCAGCCCCGGCCTCACCCCGGCCCAGGCCGCCTCGCTGGAGAAGGCCCCGGGCATCCGGGTGAACGACGCTCCGGGGCGGCGCTTCTTCGCCCTGGCGGTCAATCCGGGCGCACGGACCAAGGACGGTACGAGGTTCGGCGACGGCCATCCGGCGCTGCTGGACCGCGGGGTCCGGCGCGCGCTGTTCATGGCGGTCGACCGCAGGGCCATCGTCGACAAGGTGTTCCGGGGCCACGCCGTCGAGGGCGAGGGCTACATCCCGCCGCGCTTCGCCGACTACTTCTGGCGGCCCTCCGCCGGGCAGCGGATCGCCCACAACCCGGCCGGGGCCGCGGCCCTGCTGGACCGGGCCGGCTACCGGAGGAACGGTGAGGGCAAGCGGGTCGGCGAGGACGGCCGGCCGCTGGACCTGCGCATCCTGTGCCACGCCACCGACCCCAACGACAAGGCGGTCGGCAAGTACCTCCAGGAGTGGTGGGGGAACCTGGGCGTCGGGCTGGAGGTCGACTGCCGCGACAACGTCTCCGACCCCTGGTACGCCGGAGAGTACGACCTCGCCTTCGACGGCTGGTCCGTCAACCCGGACCCCGACTTCGTCCTGTCGATCCACACCTGCGCGGCGCTGCCCTCCCGCCCGAAGGAGTCGGCCGCGACCGACAACTTCATCTGCGACCGGCTCTACGACCGGCTCTACGCGAGGCAACTGGCCGAGTACGACCCCGCCAAGCGGGCGGTTGTGGTCAGACAACTGGAGTCGCGGCTGTACGACACCGGGTACATGAACGTCATGGCGTACCCGAATGCCGTGGAGGCGTACCGCACCGATCACATCGCGTCCATCACGACCATGCCGTCGGCCGGGGGCAACATCTTCGGCCAGGACGGCTACTGGAGCTGGTGGTCGGCCGTCCCGGCGGCCGGGGCCTCCGCGGCCGGCCCCTCGGGTTCCGTCCGCAGCGCCGGCAGCGTGCTCGGCGGACTCGGCGTCGCCGTCGCCGTCCTCACGGGCGGTGGGCTGCTGGTCGCCCTGCGCCGCCGCGCGACCGCGGAAGACCGTGAATAGGCCATGAGCGCGGAGAGCACTCCCGTACTCGACGACGAAGGACCGGCGAGGCGTCCCGGCCCGCGCTCCGGCGACGCGCCCGGGACGCCGTCCCGCACCCCGCGGTCCGGCGGAGCCGCGGCCTACGCCCGGTACGCGGCGGGCCGGCTGGCCGGGGCCGCCGTCTCCCTCCTCGCCGTCCTGGTCACCGGCTTCTTCCTCTTCCGGCTGATCCCGGGCGACCCGGTCAAGCAGATGACCGGCGGCCGTCAGGTGTCGGCCGATCAGATCGCGGCGATGCGCCGGGAGTTCGGCCTCGACCTGCCGCTGTGGCAGCAGTTCACCCAGTACTGCGGCAAGGCACTCACCGGCGACTTCGGTACGTCGTACCAGTTCCGCGCCCCCGTCGTCGACAAGATCGCGGAAGCGCTGCCCGCGACGCTGCTGCTCACCGGGACCGCCTTCGTCCTCTACAGCGTCCTCGGCATCTGGCTGGGCGCCCGGTCGGCCTGGCGCAACGGGAGCGCCGGGGACCGCGCCGGCACCGCCCTCGCGCTGACGCTGTACTCGGTGCCCTCGTTCTGGCTCGGGCTGCTCCTCATCACCACCCTGTCGGTGGGCGTCGGCCCGGTCCCCGGGCTCTTCCCGACCGGCGGTATGGAGACCGGTTCCACCAGCGGCTTCGCCCGCGTCCTCGACATCGCGCACCACCTGGTGCTGCCCGTGGTCACGCTCGTCGCGGTGGAGTACGCCCGGACCCTGCTGGTGATGCGCTCCTCGCTGCTGGACGAGATGGGCGGCGACTATCTGACGACGGCCCGCGCCAAGGGCCTGCGCGACGACGCCGTGCGCCGCCGGCACGCCGTGCCGAACGCGATGCTGCCGACCGTCACCCTGCTCTTCGTGAACCTCGGCACGACGGTCGCGGGGGCCATCCTGGTGGAGACCGTCTTCTCCTGGCCGGGTCTCGGCGGCCTCTTCTACCAGGCGCTGAGCGTGCCCGACCTGCCGCTGGTGCAGGCGCTGTTCTTCGTCTTCGCCGCTGCGGTGATCCTGATGAACACGCTCGCCGACGTGATCTATCCGCTGCTCGATCCCCGGGTGGGCCGATGACGACCTCGACCGATGCCGCGACGGACGACGCCGGGAAGGAACCCGCCGGGAAGGACGCCGCCGGCGGGGCGGCACCGGGCGGGGAGGTCCGCCCGGGGCCGCCCGGGGCGGGGAGGAGCGGTCCGCGCGCCCTGGCGCGGGCCCGTCGGCGGCAGGCCGCGCTGCGTTTCGTACGGGAGTACCGCGCGCACCGGGCGGGGCTCGTCGGTCTCGCCGTGCTGGCGGCGATCGCGCTGCTCGCGCTGACGGCCCCGCTGCTGGTGGGGGCCGGTGCGCTGAGCGTGACCGACGCCCCGGGCGGTCCGCTGGAGGCGCCGAGCGCCGCGTTCCCGCTGGGGACCGACCAGTTCGGGCGCAGTCTGCTCGCCCTGATGCTCTGGGGCACCCGGGTCTCGCTGACCGTGGGGCTGCTCGCCGCGTTCCTGTCGGTGGCCATCGGCACGCTCGTCGGGATCACCGCGGGCCACTTCCGGGGCTGGTACGGAGGCGTCGCCATGCGGATCACGGACTGGTTCCTGGTGATGCCGACGCTGGTCCTCGCCATCGCGCTGGCCACCGTCCTGTCCCGGTCGATCTGGACGACGGTCCTCGCGATCGGCGTGACGACGTGGCCGACGACCGCCCGGCTGGTGCGGGCCCAGACGCTGTCCGTCGAGTCCCGGCCCTACATCGAGCGTTCCCGCGCGCTGGGCGGCGGGCACGGCCACATCATGTCCCGCCACGTCCTGCCGAACGTGATGCCGCTGGTGCTCGCCCAGACCACCCTGGTGATCTCGACCGCGATCCTCACCGAGGCGACGCTCGCCTTCCTCGGGCTCGGCGATCCGACGATCGTCTCCTGGGGCGGGCTGCTCCAGGACGCCCGCGAGGCCGGGGCCGTCAGCTCCGGCGACTGGTGGTACCTCGCGCCGCCCGGCCTCGCCATCGCCCTGGTCGCCCTCGCCTTCACCCTCTGCGGCCGTGCCGTCGAGTCCGTGCTCAACCCCGAGCTGGGGGTGTCCCGTTGACCGCCGCGACCACGAGCGCGCACGCTGATCCGGGCCGGCCCTCCGGCGGTCCCCCGCTGCTGGAGGTGCGGGACCTGCGCGTCGCGTACGGCGGCGGGGCCGGCTCCGTACCGGCCGTGCGCGGCGTCGACCTGCGGGTGGCGGCCGGTCAGAAGCTGGGCATCGCCGGGGAGTCCGGGTGCGGGAAGTCGACGCTGGCCCTCGCGCTGCTGCGGCTGCTGCCCCGGTCGGCGACGCTGTCCGGCCGGATCCTGCTGGACGGCGAGGACGTGCTGACCATGCGGTGGGGGCGGCTGCGGGCGGTCCGGTGGGCGGGGGCGTCGATCGTCTTCCAGGGCGCGATGCACTCGCTGAACGCCGTGCACCGGATCGGCGACCAGATCGCCGAGCCCGTGCTGCTGCACGGCCGGACCACCCGGGCGGCGGCCCGGCGGCGCGCCGGTGAGCTGCTGGAGCAGGTCGGGCTGCCCGCCACCCGTGCCCGCGCCTATCCGCACGAGCTGTCCGGCGGCCAGCGCCAGCGCGTGATGATCGCCATGGCGCTGGCCTGCGATCCGCGCCTGGTCGTCGCCGACGAGCCGACCACCGCGCTCGACGTCATGATCCAGGCGCAGATCCTGCGGCTGCTCGAAGGGCTGGTCGCCGACCAGGACCTCGGGCTCATCATGATCAGCCACGATCTGGCGGTGCTGGCCGACACGTGCGACCGGCTGGCCGTGATGTACGCGGGGCGGATCGTCGAGGAGGGCCCGGCCCGGCAGGTGTACGAGCGGGCCCGCCATCCGTACGGCCGGGCGCTGTCGGCGGCCTTCCCCACGATCGGCGACCCGTCCTCCCGGCACGCCCCGCGCGGGCTGCCGGGCGATCCGCCGGACCCTGCCGCCCTGCCGACGGGCTGCGCCTTCCACCCGCGCTGCCCGCAGGCCGCGGCCGTGTGCGCCGCCGAGGACCAGGAGCTGCGCGAGGCGGCCGACGGGCACCGGGCGGCCTGCGTGCTGGTGGCCCCGGGAGCCGCGGCGGCGTCCGGACCATCCGTGTCCGGACCATCGGCGTCCGGACCTCTCGCGCGGGACTCCGGCCCCGGGTCCGAGGAGACGAGGAGCACCACATGAGCACCCCTCCCCTGCTCAGCGCCGAGGCGCTGAAGGTCTCCTTCCCCGGCCGGCGCGGGGCCGCCGCCGCCCGTGCCGTCGACGGCGTCGACCTCGACGTCGGGCCCGGCGAGATCGTCGCGCTGGTCGGCGAGTCCGGCTGCGGCAAGACGACGCTCGCCCGGTCCCTGCTGGGGCTGGTGCCGCCCACCTCCGGGCGGGTCGCCTTCGGCGGGGTGCCGCTGGAGTACACGGGCGGTGCGCTCAAGGCGTACCGCCGACGGGTTCAGCTGGTGCTCCAGGACCCCAGCGGCTCGCTCAACCCCCGGCACACCGTGTACGACGCGGTCGCGGAGGGCCTGCGCATCCACGGGTACGCCGGCGACGAGCAGGCGGCGGTCGCGCGGGCGCTGGCGCGGGCGGGGCTGCGGCCCGCGGAGCGGTTCTTCCTGCGCTACCCGCACGAACTGTCGGGCGGTCAGCGCCAGCGTGTGGTGATCGCCGGCGCGCTGGTGCTGGAGCCGGAGCTGATCGTGGCCGACGAGCCGGTGGCGTCGCTGGACGCCTCGGTGCGGGGCGAGATCCTGGCGCTCCTGCTGCGCCTGCGGGACGAGCTGGGGCTCTCGGCGCTGGTGGTCACCCACGATCTGGGGCTGGCCTGGAACATCGCGGACCGGGTCGCGGTGATGTACCTGGGGCGGATCGTGGAGACGGGTCCGGTCGAGGAGCTGCTGACGACGCCCCGGCACCCGTACACCCAGGCCCTGCTGTCCGTGCTGCCCGAGTCGTCGGTGGAGCCGGTGGTCCTGGCCGGGGAGCCGCCGGACCCCTCCGACGTTCCGTCGGGCTGCCGTTTCCACGTCCGCTGCCAGGTCCTCGCCTCCGGCCGGGCGCAGCAGGCGGGGGTGGCGGCGGCGTGCCGGGGGCGGGATCTGCCGGTGCTGGGCGGCGGTCCGGGTTCCCGGGTGGCCTGTCACTGGGCCGCGGCCGTGGCCGGGGCGGGGCCGGCGAGCGACGCGGGGTGAGGGGCGGGCGGCTCAGTCCGCCGTCGGGTGCGGCCCGTCCGGTCCGCCGTGGCGCGTCGGCCCGTCGTGGTGCGTCGGTCCGCCGTCATGGATCGGTCCGCCGTGGTGGATCGCGCCCGTCAGCGCGCCGAGCGGCCGTCCGGTGCCGCCCCAGCGGTGCTGGATGATCTCGGCGGCGATCGAGACGGCCGTCTCCTCGGGCGTACGGGCCCCGAGGTCGAGCCCGACGGGGGAGGCCAGCCGCGCCAGGTCCTGCTCCGCCACTCCGGCCGCGCGCAGCCGGGCAACGCGGTCGCGGTGGGTGCGGCGGCTGCCCATGGCCCCGATGTACGCGGCGGGGGTGCGCAGCGCCGCCGCGAGGAGCGGCACGTCGAACTTGGGGTCGTGGGTGAGGACGCAGATGACGGTGCGGGAGTCGACCTCGGTGGTTTCCAGGTAGGCGTGCGGCCAGGCGCAGACGACGGAGTCGGCGGTCGGGAAGCGTTCGCGGGTCGCGAAGGCGGGGCGGGCGTCGCAGACGGTGACCCGGTAGCCGAGGAACGAGCCGATGCGCGCGGTGGCCGCCGCGTGGTCGATGGCGCCGAAGACGAGCATGCGGGGCGGCGGGGCGTAGGACCGGATGAAGACGGACACCTCCTGCATCCGGCGGCGGCCGTGCGCGCCGTAGCGCTGGACGCCGGTGGCCCCCTGGGCCAGCAGCCCGCGGGCGTCCTCGGTGACGGCGGCGTCGAGGCCGCTGTCCCCGAGCGTTCCGGTGGCGGGGCCTTCGGCGGCGGGGCGGACCGTGAGGCGGGCCCCGGTCCGGGCCGCGTCGCCGCCGAGGACGGTGGCCTCGGCGACCGGCCGGTCGGCCGCGATCAGGTCCAGCACCCGCGCCAGGTCCGCCAGCTCGGCGGCGGAGGCGTAGGCGCGCACGAGGACGTCGATCGTGCCGCCGCAGGTCAGACCTACGCCGAACGCCTCGTCGTCGCTGATGCCGTACGACACGACGCGCGGTTCGGCCCCGGCCAGCACCTCGCGGGCCACCTCGTACACGTCGCTCTCGACGCAGCCGCCGGAGACGCTGCCGGCCACCTGGCCGCGGGCGTCCACGGCCAGGACGGCGCCGGGGTCGCGGGGCGCGCTGCCGCGCACGGCGACGACGGTCGCCAGGGCGAAGGGCGTCCCGTCGGCGCAGCGGGCCCGGAGGTCGGGGAGGATGTCGCGCACCCTGTCAGCATCCGCCGCGGTGGTGCGGGGCGCACGGCGGAGGCTGCCGCCGGGTGGTGGGTCAGCGGTCGCGGTCGTGGGCGGCGATCAGCTCGGCGCACCGCTTCACGTCGCCGGCCATGGCGACCAGCAGGTCGTCGACCGTGTCGAACTTCAGCATGCCGCGCACGTACGCGAGGAAGTCCACGGCGACGTGCAGGCCGTACAGGTCCAGGCCGACCCGGTCGATGGCGTACGCCTCGACGGTCCGTTCGGTGCCGCCGAACTGCGGGTTCGTGCCGACCGAGATCGCGGCGGGCATCGACTCGCCGTCGGCCTCCAGCCAGCCCGCGTACACGCCGTCGGCGGGGATCGCGGTGTGCGGCAGGGTCTCCACGTTGGCCGTCGGGAAGCCGAGCGCGCGGCCTCGCTGCGCGCCGCGCACGACGATGCCCTCGACGCGGTGCGGGCGGCCGAGGATCTCGGCGGCTCCCGCGACCTCGCCCTCGGCGATCAGCCTGCGGGTGAGGGTGGAGGAGAACGGCTGCCCGCCGCCGGCGTCGCCGGTCACGTACAGGTCGATGACCTCGACGGTGTAGTCGTAGGTGCCGCCCAGCTCGGTCAGGAAGCCGACGTTCCCGGCGGCCCGGTGGCCGAAGCGGAAGTTGGGACCCTCGATCACGGCCAGCGCGTGCAGCTTGTCGACCAGGACCTTGACGATGAAGTCGGCCGGGGACAGCTGGGAGAACTCGGTGGTGAAGGGGAGGATCAGCACCGCGTCGACGCCGAGCGCGGCCATGAGCTCGGCGCGGCGGTGGTGCGGGGCGAGCAGCGGCGGATGGCTGCCGGGGCGGACGACCTCGCTGGGGTGCGGGTCGAAGGTGACGACGACGGACGGGACGCCCAGCTCGCGGGCGCGCTCGACCGCCCGGCCGATGATCAGCTGGTGTCCGCGGTGCACGCCGTCGTAGGAGCCGATGGTGACGACGCTGCGTCCCCAGTCCTGGGGGATGTCCTCCAAGCCACGCCAGCGCTGCACTGTGACCGCTCCTCGCCCGAACCTGTGTACGTGTCGTCTGTCGATTACGCAGGTCTAAGACTGCCATGCTCACGCCCTGCGGCCTGCATCGGCATCGGCATCCGCGGACGTGATGTCTCCAACGCCGCCACGGTGTGCCGGGCGCTGGGTCCCACGACGGCCGCCCACTCCTGGGGCGCGTCGGCGAGCCAGCGGATCACGAGGGCGGCGAATCCGGGCACGTCACGGGCGAGTTCGAGCAGGAGCCGGTCGAAGCGGGCGGCGCCCTCCGGGGTGCGGACGAGCAGCACTCCGGTGCGGTGCACGAGCGCTCTCGTACGGATCTCCGGACGGCTCCCGGCCCCGTCGGCGGCGGCTCTGAGCAGGGCCTCCAGCACGTCCGGATCGCGCCCGGTCACCTGCTCGAACTCCAGCAGGACCTCCAGCAGCTCCGCCCGCAGCGGCCGGGATTCGGGGCTCCCGGCCCCGGCGAGCACCCGGGCCAGCGCGGCGCGCACCGGCGGCGGCGCGGGCCGGTCCCGCAGCAGGCCGGTCACCAGCGGCAGCAGCAGGGCACGGGCGGCCGGGCCGTGCTCCAGGCGGAGGTCCACGTACTCGGCGGCCCGGGCGCCGTCCCGCGGGTGGCCGTCGACGTACTCGCGCACCAGGCCCGCGACGTGCAGGGCGAGGGCGGGCGTGTCGAGCCCGGCGAGCGCGCGCAGCACCGCTCCCCCGCTGTCGCCGGGCCGGGCGAGGCGGGCGCGCAGGGCGGCCAGGACCGGTTCGGGGTGGGCCGGGAAGGCGTCGGCGAGGAGTCCGACGGAGATGCCGGGGTCGCCCGCCGCGAACGCCCGCAGCGTCTGCGGGAGGTGGCGGGTGCGGGTGCGGGGGTCCCGGATCAGGAGGGTGAGCGCCGCCGCGTGCAGGGAGGCGTCCTCGGGCCGGGCGAGCAGGGCTTCGGCCGCCGAGCGCAGCAGGGCCCGGTCGCCGTCGGCGGTGACGCGGTCGCGCAGGAGGCCGGCGTAGCGGGCGGCGGCGGACCGGCGGGCGGGGCGGTCCTCGTCGCGGGCCCAGCGGTCGACGGCCCGGCACAGCGCGGTGGGCTCCTCCTCCGCGAGGGCGGCCAGCAGCTCGCCGGCGCGCTGGTGCGGCGTGGCGATCAGCGCGTCCGCCAGGTCGTCCACGGCCAGGTCGCGGCGGGCGTACAGCAGGGCCTGCGCGGCGGCGGCGACGGTGGGGCGCTCCGGCACGTCGGGAGCGTCGGGGCCGGTCAGCAGCGGGCGTTCGTCGGTGAACCACCGGCACAGCAGCGGGAGCACGGCGGGCGGGTCGAGGGCGAGGCAGTCGGCCACCACGTCCAGGTAGCGTTCGTCGCCGTCGGCGCGCGGGACGCCGTCGGCGGGCACGAGGCGGCGGAGCAGGTCGATCCGGTCCTCCTCGGGCAGCCGCAGCCGCCGCCAGAACCACGGCCCGAACTCTCCGTACGCCCCCGGGTCGGCGGGGCCGGCGGCGGAGCGGCGGGTGATGCGCCCGGCGAGCACCCGCAGCACGCCGAGGTAGGGGCGGGCGTCCGGGACGCGGAGCAGGCTGCCGGCCAGCAGGTGGGCCGCCCACCAGGCGGCGTCCTCGTCGCGCGGCCCCTCGTCCGTCCAGAGCCGGTCCAGGGCCTCGATGAGGTCCGCCATCCGGTGCGCCGGGGCGGCGGTGCCCTGGCGGCGGCCGAGCAGCAGCATCGCCTGGACGACCGGGCCGATGCGGTGGCGGGGCACGGGCAGGCTGCGGGCGTCGTCGGCCGGGCGGGGGCGCGGCGACGGGTCCGGGCCGCCGCTTCCCGTGTGCCACCGGTGCACCAGCGACCGCAGCGCCGCGTCCAGGTCCAGATGGGCGCCCTGCACCCAGTCGCCCAGCTCCTCGTGGGCGAAGCGGTAGCCCGCGCCGGCCGGGACGAGCAGCCTCTCGGTGAGTACGGCGGAGGCCCAGCCGGTGCGCCAGGGGAAGATCTCCTCGAACGCCTCGCGGTCCAGCTCGCCCTGTCCCGGGCCCAGGCAGCGCCGGGCCGCCTCGTGGGCCTGCCCCGCCACCCGGGCGGCCAGCCGGCGCACGGCGGCCCCGCGCGGCTGCTCGTCCGCCGCCGCCGCGATCCGTACCGCGACGCGCAGGCACACCAGGTCGAGGTGGGCGGCGAAGACGTCCTCGGTGTCGGGCCGGCCCGGTACGTCGGGCGGCAGGGCGTCGCGCACCTCGGCGAGCAGGCGCAGGGTGAGGGGGTGCCGGTCGTGGCCGGGGGCGAGGGCGGCGGGCGGGATGCCGTAGCGCTCCTTGGCGGTCACGGCCTGGGCCGCCGTCAGGTCGCCGAGGAGCAGGGCGGGGGGCAGCCGGCGGGCGGGGCGCTCGGGGCGGTGCAGGTCGCGGGGCGGGTAGAGGGCGCCGGCCGTCTCCCAGTGCTCGGGGCGGCAGGCGACGACGAGCCGGACCTCGTGGTCCCGCAGCCAGGAGGCCGTGCCGGCCGTCCACTCGGCGAGGCGGCGGGCCGGCAGCGGCGGCATCTCCTCGGGGCCGTCCAGGACGACGAGCAGCGGGTGGCCGGCCTCGGCGGCGAGCCGGGCGACGCGTTCCGGCGTGGCCGTGGTCATGTCGCCGCGGGCCCCGGCGGCGGTGACGATCCGGGCGGACCGGGCGAGGGCGCGGTCGGCCGCGTCGGCGATCGAGGTGTCGTCGGGCAGCAGGTCGGCGCCGCGCAGCCAGAGTGTGGGGGCGGGCGCCTCGCCGTCGGCGCGGCGGGCGGCGAGGGCGGCCAGCTCGGTGGTGCGGCCGGTGCCGGGGGCGCCGACGAGGGCCAGGACCGTGCCGGGCCCGGCTTCGAAGGCGGCGAACTCCGCGCGGGCCTCACCGCGCTCGACGGGTGCCACGCGGGCTCCCGGGCCTTCGGCCGAGCCGACCGAGGTGGCGGTGAGCTGGAGCGCTCCGGCCAGGTTGAGGTCCGCGCCGTAGCCGGGGACGGTCGTGGCGTTGCGGCGGAGCAGGTCGTCCAGGGCGGCGTCGGCGCCGCGGGTGAGCGGCAGGGCTAGGCCCGCCGACTCGTACGGGACGGTGAGGGCGGTGCTCAGGACGCCGAGGACGGAACCGGTGGCCGGGTCCGTGACGGGCCCGCCGATCGCCGTGCCGCCGGAGCGCAGGGCGTCGCGTCCGTCGGTGCCGAGGGCGAGTTCCAGGGCGGCGGGGATGCGGTGTTCGGCGTCCGGAGCGGTGTAGGTGGCGGACGCGGTGCCGAGCACGCGGGCCTCGCGCAGTCCGTGGGCGGCGATCCCGACGTAGCTGCCGGGGCGGACGCGCTCGCGCGCGGAGACGGCCTTGGGCTCCGTGTCGAGGGCGTCCGGGCCGCCGGTGCGCAGGAGGGCGAGTCCGAGGGCGGGCAGCGCGGTGACGTCCTCCGGGCCGACGCGGCAGGTGCGGCCTCCGGTGCCGTGGAGCACGAGCGCGGTCCCGGAGGCGACGGCCTGGTGGGCGGTCACGACCGTGCCGCGGTCGTCGGCGACGAATCCCGTTCCCCGCGGCCGGCCGACCGGATCACAGATTCTCACCAGATTCGACCGGTCCCCGCTGCCCATGGTCAGACGGTAGGGCGGCGGTGATCGCCAGGAGAAACGCTGAGCGGGAAAGCGCCCCCCGCGCACCCCGCGTTCACTCCGAGCGCCCGTCCATTGGGGTGAACAGCCGTGTCCGACGGGACAGAGATGATCCCGGGGAGGGGACCGTGGAGCGGGCGCCGGACCGGGGGTGGGCGCCCGCTCCACGCGGTCAGGCGAAGACGGCGAGGCTCTTGGCCTTGCCCCTCTCCTCCTCCACGAGCACGAGGAACGCGCCGTCGGGTCCGAAGACCGCGACCGGGCCCCGCGGATGGGCGGGCATGTCCAGCCGTACGCCGTTCAGGAGCAGCTTCGCGCGCTTCTCGTCGACGTCCCAGCGGGCGAAGGCGGAGGCGGCGGCCTCGGCGACCGGCATCACGGTCAGCTCCGCCTGGTGCTGGTCCAGCGTCCGGGCGGCGTCGAGTCCGTACGGGCCGACCCGGGTGCGGCGCAGCGCGGTGAGGTGGCCGCCGACGCCGAGCCCGGCGCCGAGGTCGCGGGCGAGGGCCCGGATGTACGTCCCCGAGGAGCAGACGACGGAGACGACGAGGTCGAGCACCGGGGTGCCGTCCTCGGCGACGGCCTCGCGGACGTCGTAGACGCGGAAGGAGGAGACGGTCACCGGGCGGGCCGGGATCTCGAATTCCTCGCCGCCGCGCACCCGCGCGTAGGACCGCTTGCCGTCGATCTTGATGGCGCTGACCTTGGACGGCACCTGCATGATCGGACCGGTCAGGGCGGCGACCTGGGCGTCAATGCCCTCACGGGTCACCGCGGAGGCGTCGGCGGACGAGGTGATCTCGCCCTCGGCGTCGTCGGTGACGGTGTTCTGCCCGAGCCGGACGGTGCCGAGGTACTCCTTCTCGGTCAGCGCGAGGTGGCCCAGCAGCTTGGTGGCCCGCTGGACGCCGAGCACGAGGACTCCGGTGGCCATCGGGTCCAGGGTGCCGGCGTGGCCGACGCGCCGGGTGCGGGCGATGCCCCGCATCTTGGCGACGACGTCGTGCGAGGTGAAGCCGGACGGCTTGTCGACGATGACAAGGCCGTCCGGCGTGGTCTGCTGGTCGGTCATGCGGAGGTCGGGCCCTCGTTCGTGTCGGAGGGACCGTCGGTCTCGTCGTCCTCGTCCTCCGGCTTGCGGTACGGGTCGGCGTCCCCGGCGTACTGCGCGCCGGTGGACACCTGGCGCACCTCCGCGTCCTTGGCCCGCGCCTTGTCGAGCAGGTCCTCGATGGTGCGGGCGTTGTCCGGGAGGGCGTCCGGGACGAAGGCCAGGGTCGGCGTGAAGCGGACCCCGGTCTGCCGGCCGACCTCGGAGCGGAGCACGCCCTTGGCGCTCTCCAGCGCCGCGGCGGAGGCCGCCCGCTCCTCGTCGTCGCCGTAGACCGTGTAGAAGACCGTGGCCTCCCGCAGGTCGCCGGTGACCCGGGCGTCCGTGATCGTCACGAATCCCAGCCGCGGATCCTTGATTCGCCGGTCCAGGGTCTCCGCGACCACGACCTGGATGCGATCGGCCAGCTTGCGGGCCCGCGCGTTGTCGGTCACCGGTCCGTCACTCTTCCTTCTGCTTATTGCTTACGGTTCAGTCTTCGTCGCTGTGCAGCCGCCGTCTCACCGACAGCAGTTCCACCTCGGGGCGGGCGGCGACCAGCCGCTCGCACCGGTCCAGCACGTCCGTGAGGTGCCCGGTGTCCCCGGAGACCGCGGCGAGGCCGATCTCGGCCCTGCGATGGAGGTCCTGCCCGCCGGTCTCCGCCGCACTCACCGCGTGCTTGCGCTGGAGTTCGGCGACGATCGGGCGGACGACTGAGCGTTTCTCCTTCAGCGACCGTACGTCGCCGAGGAGCAGGTCGAAGGACAGGGTCCCCACGTACATGTGTGTCCGGATGTCCCGCCGGTTCGGGTTCGGTGTCCCGCCAGAGCTTGGCGGGACACCAGAACCGTACCGGAACGGCCGGAGCCGATCGACGGAGAATTCGACCCGTCGACCGGCCCCGACCGTGGAGGGACCCGGGGTCTCCCCCGGGTCCCCCGCGGATCAGCCTCGCGGCTTCTCGCGCATCTCGTACGTCGCGATGACGTCGTCGATCTTGATGTCGTTGAAGTTCCCGAGGTTGATACCGCCCTCGAAGCCTTCGCGGATCTCGGTGACGTCGTCCTTGAAGCGGCGCAGACCGGAGATGTTGAGGTTCTCCGCGATGACCTTGCCATCGCGCAGCAGGCGCGCCTTGGTGTTGCGCTTGACCTCGCCGGAGCGGACCAGCACACCGGCGATGTTGCCCAGCTTGGACGAGCGGAAGATCTCGCGGATCTCCGCCGTGCCGAGCTCGACCTCTTCGTACTCCGGCTTGAGCATGCCCTTGAGGGCCGCCTCGATCTCTTCGATCGCCTGGTAGATGACCGAGTAGTACCGGACGTCCACGCCTTCGCGCTCGGCCATCTGCTCGGCACGCCCCGCGGCGCGCACGTTGAAGCCGATCACGATGGCGTCGGAACCCGTCGCCAGGTTGATGTCCGACTCGGTGACCGCACCCACACCGCGGTGCAGGACCCGGATGTCGACCTCTTCACCGACGTCGAGCTGGAGCAGCGAGGACTCGAGAGCCTCCACCGAACCGGACGCGTCGCCCTTGATGATGAGGTTGAGCTCCTGGACCAGACCGGCCTTGAGCGCCTCGTCCAGGTTCTCCAGGGAGAACCGGACGCCCTTGCGGGCGAAGTTGGCGTTGCGCTCGCGGGCGGCGCGCTTCTCGGCGATCTGACGGGCCGTACGGTCCTCGTCGACGACCAGGAAGTTGTCGCCGGCGCCCGGGACGTTGGTGAGACCGAGCACCAGGACGGGGGCCGAGGGACCCGCTTCCTGCACGTTCTGACCGTTGTCGTCGAGCATGGCGCGCACGCGGCCGTAGGCGTCGCCCACGACCATCGTGTCGCCGATGCGCAGCGTTCCGCGCTGGACCAGGACGGTCGAGACGGCACCGCGACCGCGGTCGAGGTGGGACTCGATCGCGATGCCCTGCGCGTCCTGCTCCGGGTTGGCCCGCAGGTCGAGCGAGGCGTCGGCGGTGAGGACGACGGCCTCCAGGAGCGCCTCGATGTTGAGGCCCTGCTTGGCGGAGATGTCGACGAACATCGTGTCGCCGCCGTACTCCTCGGCCACCAGACCGAACTCGGTGAGCTGGCCGCGCACCTTGGTCGGGTCCGCGCCCTCGACGTCGATCTTGTTGACCGCGACCACGATCGGCACCTCGGCCGCCTTGGCGTGGTTCAGCGCCTCGATCGTCTGGGGCATCACACCGTCGTTGGCCGCCACCACGAGGATCGCGATGTCGGTCGACTTCGCACCGCGGGCACGCATGGCGGTGAACGCCTCGTGACCCGGGGTGTCGATGAAGGTGATCTTCCGGTCCTCGCCGTTGACCTCGGAGGAGACCTGGTAGGCGCCGATGTGCTGCGTGATGCCGCCGGCCTCGCCCGCGACGACGTTCGTCTTGCGGATCGCGTCCAGCAGTCGGGTCTTTCCGTGGTCGACGTGACCCATGACGGTCACGACCGGCGGACGGGAGACCAGGGCCTCTTCGCCGCCCTCGTCCTCGCCGAACTCGATGTCGAAGGACTCGAGCAGCTCGCGGTCCTCCTCCTCCGGGCTGACGATCTCCAGGACGTAGTTCATCTCGTCGGCGAGCAGCCGCAGCGTCTCGTCGGAGACGGACTGCGTGGCCGTCACCATCTCACCGAGGTTCATCATCACGGCGACGAGCGACGCCGGGTTGGCGTTGATCTTCTCCGCGAAGTCGGTGAGGGAGGCGCCGCGCGACAGGCGGACGGCCTGCCCGTTGCCGCGGGGCAGCATGACGCCGCCGACCGACGGGGCCTGCATGGCCTCGTACTCCTGGCGCCTCTGCCGCTTCGACTTGCGACCACGACGCGCCGGACCGCCGGGACGGCCGAACGCACCCTGTGTGCCACCGCGGCCGCCGGGGCCGCCGGGACGGCCGCCGAAGCCGGGACGGCCGCCGAAGCCGCCGCCACCGCCACCGGGACGACCCGCGCCGCCGCCGCCACCACCGGGACCGGCCGGACGGCCGGCGAACCCGCCGCCACCGCCGCCGCCGGGACGGCCGGCGAACCCGCCGCCGCCACCGGGACGACCCGCGCCGCCGCCGCCACCGGGGCGACCGCCGCCGGCACCGGGACCACGGCCGCCGCCGGGACCACCGCCGGGACGCGGGCCCGCAGCGGGACGCTGCGGCATCATGCCCGGGTTCGGACGGTTACCGGCGGGACCGCCGCCGGGACGCGGAGCCTGCGGGCGGGGCATGCCGCCCGGAGACGGACGGGCGCCGCCCTGGCCCTGGGGACGCGGGGCGCCGCCGGGGCCGCTGCCCTGCGGACGCGGGGCGCCGGGGCGCTCCGAACCGCCGCCGGGGCGCGGGGCGCCGCCGGGACGGGGCGCCTGGGGGCGCGCCATACCGGTGGAACCGCCGGAGGTGAAGGGGTTGTTGCCCGGTCGGGGACCGGCCGGACGGGCACCGCCCGGACGCGGTGCGCCCTGGCCGGCGGGACGTGCGGGGCGGTCGCCGCCGCGCTCGCCGCCACGGCCGCCGTCACGCTGGCCGCCGTCGCGCTGACCGCCGGCCGGAGCCGGGCGGGCGGGACGGGGTCCCGGCGTGGCGCCCGCGGGACGCGGGGCCTGGGGCTGCTGCTGGGGGGCGGCCGGCTGGGCCGGGGCCGGAGCCGAGAACTCGGCGGCGGGGACCGGAGTCACCGGGGCCGGCTTCGGCGCGGGCTTCGGGCCCGGACGGGGACCGGCCGACGGCGCGGCGGGCGCCGCCGGGGTGCTGCTCGCCGGTGCTTCGGCCGCGGCCGGCTTGGGAGCCGGTGCGCCGGGCTTGGGAGCGGCGGGACGTGCCGCGGCGGCCGGTGAGGGCGCCGCGGGCTTGGCCGGCGTCGCCTTGCGGGGCGCGCCGGGCTTGGCAGCGGACTTGCCGGCGTTGCCGCCGGGCCCCTGCAGTGCGTCAGTCAACTTGCGTACAACCGGCGCCTCGATCGTCGAGGACGCCGAACGGACGAATTCACCGAGTTCTTGGAGCTTGGCCATGACGACCTTGCTCTCGACGCCGAACTCCTTGGCGAGTTCGTATACCCGGACCTTAGCCACTTCGCTCCTTTTAGGTCCGGGTTACCGCCGGACCGTCGCTACTTCATGGGCGTACTCATCGCGTACTCATCGAGTGCTCATCGCAATCTCGACCTACTTCCAACTCGCGAGGTACCTGACCGCACGGGGTCCCGTGCCGTTCACTTTCCTACGGTGTCACCCGTTCTCACGGTGTCATCCTCTCGACGAACCGCGTCAGTGCCGCGGTGTCGAACGGCCCCTTGGCCTTGAAGGCCCGGGGGAACGCCCGGCGGCGGACCGCCAGGTCGAGACAGACAGAGGCGGGGTGCACGTAAGCACCCCGGCCGGGCAGCGTACCGCGTTGATCAGGGACGCAAGCGCCCTCGTCCACCACGATGCGCAGCAGCTCGCTCTTGGCCGCTCGCTCCCGGCATCCCACACAGGTTCGCTCGGGGCATGCGCGGGGTTGCGTCCGGCCAGACACGGTTAAGTCTACCTCCCCGTATCGACCTCACTCCTGTGGGGCAAGAATCGAACGGATGTTGTCGTGATCTCAGCGGCGTACCCCTCAGATCTATTCCCTGGAGCGGGTGCGGGTCAACGCCTTTCCGAGCGCTCCCGGGCCCGTTCGGCCCGCTCGCGGTCGGCGGTCTCGCGCTCGGCGTCCGTCTCGGTGTCGGGCCGGATGTCGATCCGCCAGCCGGTGAGGCGGGCGGCCAGGCGGGCGTTCTGGCCCTCCTTGCCGATCGCCAGCGAGAGCTGGTAGTCGGGCACGGTGACTCGGGCGGAGCGGGCGGCGAGGTCCACGACCTCGACCTTGCTCACCCGGGCGGGCGACAGCGCGTTGGCGACCATCTCGGCCGGGTCGTCCGACCAGTCCACGATGTCGATCTTCTCGCCGTGCAGCTCGGCCATGACATTGCGCACACGGCCGCCCATCGGGCCGATGCAGGCGCCCTTGGCGTTGAGGCCGGAGCGCGTCGAGCGGACCGCGATCTTGGTGCGGTGGCCGGCCTCGCGGGCGATGGCCGAGATCTCGACGGAACCGTCGGCGATCTCCGGCACCTCCAGCGCGAAGAGCTTCTTCACCAGGTTGGGGTGGGTGCGCGAGAGCGTCACGGACGGCCCGCGCACGCCCTTGGCGACCCGTACGACGTACGTGCGAAGGCGCAGGCCGTGCGTGTACTCCTCGCCCGGCACCTGCTCCTGCACCGGCAGGATGGCCTCCAGCTTGCCGATGTCGACCAGGACGTTCTTCGGGTCCTTGCCCTGCTGGACGACGCCGGTGACGACGTCGCCCTCGTGGCCCGCGTACTCCCCGAAGGTCCGGTCGTCCTCGGCGTCGCGCAGCCGCTGCAGGATGACCTGCTTGGCGGTGGTCGCGGCGATCCGGCCGAAACCGGAGGGGGTGTCGTCGAACTCCTTGGGCTCCTGGCCCTCTTCGAGGTCGGCCGGGTCCTCCTTGGCCCACACGGTGACGTGGCCGTTCTCGTCGAGCTTCACGCGCGCCCGGCGGTAGCTGCCGTCGGTGCGGTGGTACGCGATGAGGAGGGCCGACTCGATCGCCCCGACGAGCACGTCGAAGGGGATCTCCTTGTCCTGCGCCAAGCCCTTCAGAAGCTTCACATCGATGTCCACGGCTACGCCTCCTCTTCCTTCTTGTCCTTGCGGTTGAATTCGATCTCCACGCGCGCCCTGGCGATCTCGTCGAAGGCGAGGCGGCGGGCGGTGGGCTTGCGGCCCTTGACGCCGGGGACTTCGAGGTCGAGCCCGTCCTCGTCGACGGCGAGGATGCGGGCGACCAGGTCGCCCGACCCGTCGGCGGCGAGCCGGAACGCGGCCAGGCGGCCGACGGCGCGCACGTAGTGGCGGTGCTCGGTGAGCGGGCGGTCCGCGCCCGGCGAGCTGACTTCGAGGACGTACTCGTCCTCGCCCATCGCGTCGCTCTCGTCCAGCTTCTCGGAGATCGCGCGGCTCAGCTCCGCACAGGCGTCCAACTCCACGCCCTCGTCGGAGTCCACGATGATCCGCAGCACTCTGCGTCGGCCGGCCCGGGACACCTCGATCTCCTCGAGGTCCAGCTGCTGCGCGCTGACGAGCGGTTTCAGCAGCCCGCGCAGCCTCTCGCTCTGGGTGGTGCTCATCCGGGTGACTCCTCGGCCGCGTGTGCTGTTGTGGGGATCGTGGTGCGTCAGGTCAAAGGGTATCCGGTCGTCAGGGGTGTTGCCGTCCGCCTGCCCCGCCGCCGCGGGTACGCTCGCTCTGCGGTGATCACTTCAGGACAGATCCTGTCAGGACCGGTCCAGGCCCGAAGGAGAAAAGTGCGGCGCACGGGGACGACGCGCAGGGGGGCGCTCACCGCGACCGGGGCTCTGGCCCTGGGCGCGGTGCTGACCGGATGCGGGGACGACGACGAGGAGACGGGGCGCGGGGCCGCGCGCTCCGGATCGCGAGCCGGGGCGGTCCGCGCCGAGAAGGCGCTGCGGACGACGGCGGCGCGCACCAGCGCCGCGATGGCGGCCCGCTACGAGCTGGTCGCCCGGACCCATCCGGCGACGGCCGCCGGGCTGGCGCCGCTGCGCGCGGCCGTACGGGAGCACGCGAAGGCGCTCGCGCCGGGCGCGGGCAGGGCCGCCCCGCCCGCCGCTCCCGGCCGGGTCTCCGCCGACGCGCGGACCGCCCTGCGGGAGCTGGCCGCCGCGGAGCGCCGTACCGCCGACGCCCACGCCGAGGCGCTGCTGACCGCGGAACCGGAGCTGGCCCGGCTGCTCGCCTCGGTGGCGGGGGCCGCGGCGGCGCACGCCTACCTGCTGACCGAGCTGGCCGAGGAGATCCCGTCATGAGCACCCGGACCGCGCGGCCCGTCACGGACGAGAAGCCCTCGGCCGCCCTGACGGCCGCGCAGGCGGCGCTGGCCGCCGAGCACGCGGCGGTCTACGGGTACGGGGTGCTCGGCGGCCGGGTCGGCGGCGGGCGGCGGGCCGAGGCGAGGTCGGCGCACGACGGGCACCGCTCGCGCCGGGACACGCTGGCCAGGACCGTGCGCGACCTGGGCGGCACTCCGGTCGCCGCGGCGGCGGCGTACGCCCTGCCGTTCCCCGTCGCGGACTCCGCCTCCGCGGTGCGGCTCGCCGCCGTGCTGGAGGACCGGGTCGCGGGCGTCTACGCCGATCTCGTACGGGCCGCCGAGGGCGGGCTGCGGCGGGAGGCGGCGGGCGCGCTGCGGGAGGCGGCGGTGCGCTCGGCCCGCTGGCGGGGCGGCGGCGTAGCCTTTCCGGGGCTCGCGGAGCGGGCCGCCGGCGCCGATCCGGCCGCGACGGGGCCGGTGGAGGCCGCGGGAGCGGACGGGACGCGCTGAGCCGGAGGACGGGAAAGGGAACAGCGGACGCATGGGTTTCGAACCGCCGCAGCGCCTGGTGCGCGCGCTCGGCGAGATGTACGGGGACGCGGCGGCGGGCGCATGGCTCGACCGGCTCCCCGCACTGGCCGGGGAAGCGCTCGCCGCGGCCGGTGGCGACCTCGCCGTGGAGCGGGTGGCCGCTCCGGGCGGGCGCAGCGCACTGGTGGTCCTGGTACGCCGGGGCGACGGGACGCCGGCCGCGTTGAAGATCGCCCCGCCGGACGCCGAGCCGGAGCGGGAGCGCGCGGCGCTGGCGCACTGGAACGGCTGGGGCGCGGTGCGGCTGCTGGAGGCCCCGGGCGCGGAGCCGGCGGTCCCCGGCGCACTGCTGCTGGAGCGGCTGCACCACGAGGTGTCGCTGCGCTCGCTGCCGGAGGCCAAGGCGCTGCTGGAGGCGGCGGGAACCGTGCGGCGGCTGTGGGTGGAACCGCCCGCCGGGCACTCCTTCGCGACCGTGGCGGAGCGCACCGGCCGGCAGACCGCGGCGATGCGCACGGCCGCCGAGGCGGACCAGGAGCTCGCGCCGCTGGTGGACGCGGCGCTCGCGGCCCGCGCCGAGCTGGTGGAGTCCGCGCCCGAACTCCTGCTGCTGCACGGCAACTTCCGCCAGAGCAAGGTCCTCGCCGGTGAGCGCGCGCCGTGGCTGACGGTGGGTCCGGAGCCGCTGGTGGGCGAGCGGGCCTACGACCTGGCCCGGCTGGTGCGCGACCGCGTCGAGGACCTGATCGCGGCCAGCGGCGGCCCGGCGACGGCGCGGCGGCGGGTCAAGCGGCTGGCGGAGTCGCTGGAGGTGGACCAGGCCCGGCTGCACGGCTGGACGCTGTTCCGGGCGGTGGAGTCGGGGATCCGGGCCCTGAGCGAGGGCCGCCGGCAGATGGGCGAGGTCAACCTGGAGTTCGCGGGCTGGCTGTAGCCGCCCCGCACGACAGCGCCCCGCACACCTCGGGGCCGGACGCCCGCGGGAACAGGCCCCCGCACGCTGTGCGGGGGCCTTTCTCCGTCAGCCGTCAGCCGTCAGCCGTCAGCCGGGCGTACGGGTCAGCCGAGGTCGGCGGCCAGGCGGGCGATCGCCTCGTCGACGGTCAGCTCCTCGCGCTCGCCGGTGCGGCGGTCCTTCAGCTCCAGGACGCCGTCGGCCGAGCGGCGGCCGGCGACCAGGATCTTCGGGACGCCGATCAGCTCGGAGTCGGTGAACTTCACGCCCGGCGAGACGCCCGCCCGGTCGTCGACGATGACCCGGAGCCCGGCCGCGTTCAGCCGCTCCGCGACGTCCAGGGCCAGCTCCGTCTGGAGGGCCTTGCCCGCGGCGACGACGTGGACGTCGGCCGGCGCGATCTCGCGGGGCCAGCACAGGCCCTTGTCGTCGGCGGTCTGCTCGGTGAGGGCGGCCACCGCGCGGGAGACGCCGATGCCGTACGAGCCCATGGTGACGCGGACCGGCTTGCCCTGCTGGCCGAGGACGTCGAGCTGGAAGGTGTCGGCGTACTTGCGGCCGAGCTGGAAGATGTGGCCGATCTCGATGGCGCGGTCCAGGGTGAGGCCGGTGCCGCAGGTGGGGCAGGGGTCGCCCTCCTCGACCACGACGACGTCGAGGTACTCGTCGACCTCGAAGTCGCGGCCCGCGACGACGTTCCTCGCGTGCTTGCCGTCCTGGTTGGCGCCGGTGATCCAGGAGGTGCCGGGGGCGACGCGCGGGTCGGCGAGGTAGCGGACCTTCTCCAGGCCCTGCGGGCCGACGTAACCGCGTACGAGGTCGTCGCGGCCCGCGAAGTCCTCGGCCGTGACCAGTTCGACCACGGCGGGCGCCAGGTGTTCGCCGAGCTTGCCGAGGTCGACCTCGCGGTCGCCGGGGACGCCGACGGCGACGATCTCGCCGTCCACCTTGACCAGAAGGTTCTTCAGGGTGGCCGACGCGGGGACGCCCAGGTGCGCGGCGAGCGTCTCGATGGTCGGGGTGTCGGGGGTGTCCAGCTCCTCGACCGGGCCGTGCGCCGAACCGTCGACCGGGGTGAGCGCGAAGGTCACGGCCTCGGTGTTGGCGGCGTAGTCGCAGTTCGGGCAGTCGGCGAAGGTGTCCTCGCCCGCGGCGGCCGGCGCCAGGAACTCCTCGGAGGCCGAGCCGCCCATCGCGCCGGAGACGGCGGAGACGATGCGGTGGTCCAGGCCGAGCCGCTCGAAGATCCTGATGTACGCGGCCCGGTGCAGGGCGTACGAGTGCGCCAGGCCCTCGTCGGTGGTGTCGAACGAGTACGAGTCCTTCATCTGGAACTCGCGTCCGCGCAGCACGCCGGAACGGGGGCGGGCCTCGTCGCGGTACTTGGTCTGGATCTGGTAGAGCATCACCGGCAGGTCCTTGTAGGACGTGCACTGGTCCTTGACGGTCTGGGTGAAGACCTCTTCGTGGGTCGGGCCGAGGAGGTAGTCGCCGCCCTTGCGGTCCTTGAGGCGGAACAGCAGGTCGCCGTACTCCTCCCAGCGCCCGGACGCCTCGTAGGGCTCCTTGGGCAGCAGGGCGGGCAGCAGCACCTCCTGGGCGCCGATGGCGTCCATCTCCTCGCGGACCACGTGGGAGATGTTGTCCAGGACCTTCTTGCCGAGGGGCAGCCAGGACCAGATGCCGGCGGCGTTGCGGCGGACGTAGCCGGCGCGGACCAGCAGCTTGTGGCTGAGCGTCTCGGCGTCCGCCGGGTCGTCGCGCAGTGTCTTGATCATCAATCGGGACATGCGCTGGACCTGGGCCATGATGAACTCCTGCTCGCAAGGG
Organism: Streptomyces sp. ADI96-02; assembly: GCF_003846185.1. Taxonomy (GTDB): domain Bacteria; phylum Actinomycetota; class Actinomycetes; order Streptomycetales; family Streptomycetaceae; genus Streptomyces. The sequence goes on along the minus strand of NZ_ML123034.1, from coordinate 5,050,901 downwards.
TGGTGGGCCCGAGGTTAGCCGGGCGGTGCGCGCGGGCGGAAATCCATTCAGCCTGTGCGCGGCAGCGGCAGTGGAGCGCCCATGACCGCGTACGGCAGCGGAGCGCTGGGGAAGAGGACCTGGCGGGCCAGATCGCGGTAGCCGAGCGTCCGGTACAGGGCGCGGGCCGGGCTGTCCCGGTCGATCGCGGAGAGGATCGACCGGGGCAGGTCGACGGCGTCGGTGATGGTGGTGATCAGGGTGCGGCCGATGCCGCGCTGCTGGTGGTCGGGGTGGACGTGGAGCTCGGTGATGACGAAGGAGTCGTCGAGCCAGCCGTCGGTGCCGGTCGCCCGCAGGTAGGGCTCCACGACCGTGGACCACCAGTGGGCGCGGTCGTTGGGCAGCCCGTAGACGAAGCCGGCGAGCCGCCCGTCGGGCGTGAGCGCGCCCAGGGCGCGGGCGCCGGGGTGCTCCAGGTGCCGCAGGACGATGTGGCGGCGTACGTCGATCTCGTCCTGGCTCAGTCCGAAGGCCGCCGCCTGGACGAGCAGGGCTTCGTCGACGCGTGCGGCGAGGTCGACGGGGCCGATCACGACGTCGGGTGCTGCGGGGTCGTTCCCGGGGGCTGCTGGCATGCGGGAACCCTACTGGCCGGATCGCGGGGCCGGGACCGCGCGGGCGGGCGGGGCCGCCGGAGCGGTCGGCGCGACGGCCCGGGGCGCGGTCGGCGGGACGGTCGGGGCGCGGTGGGCGGGAGCGTGGGCGGTGCGGTGTGCGGCCCGGGATGGCCGGCGCGGTGTTCGGCCCGGGGGGTGGCCGAGCGGTCGGCCGGGTGTCAGAACAGGACGCTCATGAAGGCCCCGACCTCGCGGAAGCCGACGCGCCGGTACGCCCTGCGGGCCGGGGTGTTGTAGTCGTTCACGTACAGGCTGACGACGGGGGCGACGTCGGCCAGGGCGTAGCGCAGGACGGCGGCCATGCCGGCCTCGGAGAGGCCCCGGCCCCGGTACTCGGGCGCGACCCAGACGCCCTGGATCTGGCAGGCCCGCGAGGTCGCGGCGCCGATCTCGGCCTTGAAGACGACCTTGCCGTCGTCGATGCGGGCGAAGGAGCGGCCGGCGCCGACCAGTTCGGCGACGCGGGCCTGGTAGAGGAGTCCGCCGTCGCCGGCCAGCGGGGAGATGCCGACCTCCTCGGTGAACATGGCCACGCAGGCCGGCATCAGCGTCTCCGTCTCGTCCTTGCGGATGCGGCGGACGAGCGGGTCGGGGGCGACGTCGGCGGACGGGCTCTCGGTGACCATGAGGGGCTGGTTGGCCCGCACCTCGCGGGCGGGGCCCCAGCCCGGTTCGAGCAGCCGCCACAGCAGCGCGGTGGGCTCGGCGGGGCCGACGATGGAGGAGCAGCGGCGGCCGGCCCGGCGGGCCCGGTCGGCGAAGGCGCGGACGGCCTCGGGACCGGCGCAGATGGGGACGAGGTTCGCGCCGGAGTAGCACAGGGAGCGGAGCGTGCCGTCCGCGTACCAGCCCCACATCTCGCCGCCGAGGCGCCAGGGGTCGAGCCCGGCGACCTGGACGCGGGAGGTCACGAAGGCGTTGTCCACGGGCTCGCTCTCCAGGATGGCGAGCGCTGCGCCGAGGTCGCTGGGTTCGAGGACCCGGGTGGTGGTCTGCGTCAACACGAGGGGGCCTCACCATGCGGTCTGCTGATTTCCGCACTGTACCGAACAAGGCTGTCGAAAGCTGCCCGGGACCGGAAGCCGGTGGCCGGGACGCCGCCGCCCCGCCGGGCAGGGGCCGGGCGGGGCGGTCGGGTCGGCCTGTCCGGGCCCGGCGGCCTTCGGGCCGGGGCGGCCTTCGGGCCGGGGCGGCCTTCGGGCCGGGGCGGCCTTCGGGCCGGGGCCGGTGGGGACGCCGGGTCAGCTGATGGAGACCTGGGGCTCGCCGGAGGCGATGCCGTCCTTCTCCATCTGCTCGGCGATCTTCATCGCTTCCTCGATCAGGGTCTCGACGATCTTCGACTCGGGCACGGTCTTGATCACCTCGCCCTTCACGAAGATCTGGCCCTTGCCGTTGCCGGAGGCCACGCCGAGGTCGGCCTCGCGCGCCTCGCCGGGGCCGTTGACGACGCAGCCCATGACGGCGACCCGCAGCGGGACCTCCATGCCTTCGAGGCCGGCGCTCACCTGGTCGGCGAGCTTGTAGACGTCCACCTGGGCACGTCCGCAGGACGGGCAGGAGACGATCTCCAGGCGGCGCTGCTTCAGGTTCAGCGCCTCCAGGATCTGCAGGCCGACCTTGACCTCCTCCGCCGGAGGGGCCGAGAGCGAGACCCGGATCGTGTCGCCGATCCCCTCGGAGAGGAGCGCGCCGAAGGCGACGGCCGACTTGATCGTGCCCTGGAACGCGGGGCCCGCCTCGGTCACGCCGAGGTGCAGCGGGTAGTCGCTCTGCGCTGCGAGCTGGCGGTAGGCGTTGACCATGACGACCGGGTCGTTGTGCTTGACCGAGATCTTGATGTCGCCGAAGCCGTGCTCCTCGAAGAGGGACGCCTCCCACAGCGCCGACTCCACCAGGGCCTCCGGCGTGGCCTTGCCGTACTTCCTCAGCAGGCGCGCGTCCAGCGAACCCGCGTTGACGCCGATCCGGATCGGGGTGCCGGTCTCCCCGGCGGCCTTCGCGATCTCCTTGACCTTGTCGTCGAACTGCTTGATGTTGCCCGGGTTGACCCGGACCGCCGCGCACCCGGCGTCGATCGCCGCGAAGACGTACTTCGGCTGGAAGTGGATGTCCGCGATCACCGGGATCTGCGACTTCCGGGCGATCGTCGCGAGCGCGTCGGCGTCGTCCTGGGTGGGACACGCCACCCGCACGATCTGGCAGCCCGACGCCGTCAGCTCGGCGATCTGCTGCAGCGTCGCGCCGATGTCCGACGTACGGGTCGTCGTCATCGACTGCACGGAAACGGGCGCGTCACCGCCGACCGCGACCGAGCCGACCTGGATCTGTCGGCTGACCCTGCGGTCGGCGAGCTTGGTCGGAACGGCCGGCATTCCGAGAGAAATCGCAGTCATGCGCTGTGCATCCCCAAGGTGTGGATCAAGGTCCCGAGATCGGCGGGCTCCAGACTTCGAGGTTACGGCACGGGAGCCGCGGAGCACGCACCATGTCGACATGTCCACCCCTTGGGGGGAGGCCGGACGCCTTGCGTTCGCCCGGCCGCCGCCCGCGGGGCGCGGGGGCCGTCAGGAGATCTTGACCGGGTTCACGATGTCCGCCACCAGGACGAGCAGCGTGAAGCAGATGAAGACCCCGGCGACCACGTAGGCGACCGGCATCAGCTTGGCCACGTCGAACGGGCCCGGGTCCGGCCGCCGGAAGACCCTGGCCAGGTTGCGGCGCAGGGACTCCCACAGGGCTCCGGCGATGTGCCCGCCGTCCAGTGGGAGCAGGGGCAGCATGTTGAAGAGGAACAGTGAGAGGTTGAAGCCCGCGAGCAGGAACAGCATCATCGCGACCTGGTTCTGGGCCGGGATGTCGAGGTTCATCACCTCGCCGCCGATCCGGGCCGCTCCCACGACGCCCACCGGCGAGTCGTCGGCGCGCTCCCCGTCGCTGAAGGCGGCGTTCCACAGGTCGGGGATCTTGGAGGGCAGGGCGATGATCGAGTCGACGCCGTTCTCGATCATGCCGCCCATGCGGACGACGGAGTCGCCGAAGGAGAGCGGGACGATCTCGGTCCGGGCGGCGAAGCCCAGGTAGCCGGCCTTGATGTACTGGTCGGGGACGACCTCGCCCTTGTCGTCCTTCTTGGCCACCGCGTTCTCGCGCAGGACGGCGTTCAGGGTGACCTCGCGGCCGTCGCGCTCGACGGTGAGGGTGGCCGGGCCGATGGTCTCGCGGATGCGGTCCGAGAGCGTCGCCCAGTCGTCGACCTTCCGCCCGTCGAACGCGACGATGCGGTCGCCCTTCTGGAGTCCCGCGGCCTTGGCCGGGGAGACGGGGTCGGAGTCCTTGCAGGTGTCGCGCTCGGCGCTCTGCGAGATCACGCACTGCTGGACGCCCGCGACCTCGGTGGTCTGGGTCTGGAAGCCGAAGGTCATCGCGACGCCCATGAAGATCGCGACCGCCAGGACCAGGTTCATGAACGGCCCGGCGAACATCACGATGACGCGCTTCCACGGCTTGCGCGTGTAGAAGAGCCGCGACTCGTCGCCCGGTCGCAGCTCCTCGTACGCGGCGGATCTGGCGTCCTCGATCATGCCGCGCCACGGTGAGGTGGAGCGGGCTTCGAGGCGGCCGTCCGCGCCGGGCGGGAACATGCCGATCATGCGGATGTAGCCGCCGGCCGGAATGGCCTTGACGCCGTACTCCGTGTCGCCCCTGGTCCTCGACCAGATCGTCGGCCCGAAGCCGACCATGTACTGCGGCACCCGGATGCCGAAGAGCTTGGCCGTGGAGAGGTGGCCCAGCTCGTGCCAGGCGATGGAGAAGAGCAGCCCCACGACGAAGACGGCGATCCCCAGGACCGTCAGCAGGATCGAGGTCAGACTCATGCGCGCGCCTCCGCGGTCGCTTTGGCCGAGAGTTCCCGCGCCCGTGCGCGGGCCCAGGTCTCCGCTTCGAGGACGTCCGCGACACTGAGCGCAGTTCCCGGGGAGGGGGCGCCGTGTTCGGACACCACGGTGGTGACCGTGTCCATGATGCCGTTGAAGGGCAGCTTCCGGGCGAGGAAGGCGTCCACGCACTCCTCGTTCGCCGCGTTGAACACGGCGGGGGCCGTGCCGCCGAGCGTGCCGACGTGGCGGGCGAGGCCGACGGACGGGAAGGCGTCGGTGTCCAGCGGGAAGAACTCCCAGGTGGACGCCTTCGACCAGTCGAAGGCCGGGGCGGCGTCCGGGACGCGCTCGGGCCAGCCGAGGCCGATGGCGATCGGGCCGCGCATGTCCGGCGGGGTGGCCTGGGCGAGGGTGGAGCCGTCGGTGAACTCCACCATGGAGTGGACGTAGGACTGCGGGTGGACCACGACCTCGATCCGGTCGAACGGGATGTCGTAGAGGAGGTGCGCCTCGATGACCTCCAGGCCCTTGTTGACCAGGGTCGCGGAGTTGATCGTGATGACCGGGCCCATCGCCCAGGTGGGGTGGGCGAGCGCCTGTTCCCGGGTGACGTCGGCCAGCTCCGCGCGGGTACGTCCGCGGAAGGGGCCGCCGGAGGCGGTGACGACGAGTTTGCGGACGTCGGCGCGGGTCCCGGCGGCCAGCGCCTGGAAGAGCGCGGCGTGCTCGGAGTCGACGGGGATGATCTGGCCGGGCGCGGCGAGCGCCTTGACCAGCGGGCCGCCGACGATCAGCGACTCCTTGTTGGCGAGGGCGAGCGTGCGGCCCGCCTTCAGCGCGGCGAGCGTCGGGGCGAGCCCGATGGAGCCGGTGATCCCGTTGAGCACGGTGTGGCAGGCGCTCGCCGCGAGGGCGGACGCCGCGTCGGGTCCGGCCAGGATCTCGGGGAGCGCCTCCCCCGCTCCGTACCGCTCCCGCAGCGCCTCGCGCAGGGCGGGGACCGCGTCCTCGGCGGCCACCGCGACGGTGTTCACGCGCAGCCGCCGGGCCTGCTCGGCGAGCAGGGCGACCCGGCCGCCGGCGGCCGAGAGCGCGGTGACCCGGAAGCGGTCGGGGTGGCGCAGGACGAGGTCGATGGCCTGGGTGCCGATGGACCCGGTGGAGCCGAGGATCACGAGATCCCGGCGGCCGTCCGCTGCGTCGAAGACGAGATGCGGATCGGCGAGAGGGGCGGGGCTGTCGCTCATGCCCCCCATTGTTGCCGCTCCGGCTGTGTCCGGGGACAGCGCGTCCGGAAAGGCCCCCGGGTGCGGGGGTGATTCGCGGTCCCGGGTCCCGCGGCGGGCTGCCGGCGGGTGCGTCCGGCCCGTGGACGCACCCCGTGCGGCGGTTCAGCGCACCGGGCGGTGCCTGTTCGGCTCGGTGGAGGGGCCCGGGGTGGCGTCGGCGATCCAGGGGCCGTCGCCGCTGGGGTCGACGACGCCTTCTTCCAGCCAGGTGTAGGCGCCGGACAGGACGCCGTCGACGACCCTGCGGTCGAGGTCGTCGGTGTTGGACCACAGGCGGGTGAACAGCTCCTCGACGCGCACCCGCGACTGGTGGCAGAAGGCGTCGGCGAGCTGGTAGGCCTCGCGGCCGTGATCGCCGGCGCCGCGCAGGTGCTCGGCGCGGACGCAGGCGGCGCTCATCGCGAAGAGCTCGGCGCCGATGTCGACGACCCGGCCGAGGAAGCCCTGCTTGGTCTCCATCCGGCCCTGCCACCGCGACATGGCGTAGAAGGTGGAGCGGGCGAGCTTGCGGGAGGAGCGCTCGACGTACCGGAGGTGGCCGGAGAGGTCGGGGTGGCCGGGCGGGTGGAACTCCGGGTACGTGCGCGGGAGCTGACCCGGTCCGGCGACGAGCCTGGGCAGCCAGCGGGCGTAGAACCCGGCGGCGTTCGCACCGGCCCTCGCCTTGGCGGAGAGCGGTTTGTCGGGGTCGATGATGTCGCCGGCGACCTTGAGGTGGGCGTCGACGGCCTCGCGTGCGATCAGCAGGTGCATGATCTCGGTGGAGCCCTCGAAGATCCGGTTGATCCGCATGTCGCGGAGCATCTGCTCGGCGGGCACGGCGCGTTCGCCGCGGGCGGCCAGCGACTCGGCCGTCTCGAAGCCGCGTCCGCCGCGGATCTGGACCAGTTCGTCGGCGATCAGCCAGCCCATCTCGGAGCCGTACAGCTTCGCGAGGGCGGCCTCGATGCGGATGTCGTTGCGGTCCTCGTCGGCCATCTGCGAGGAGAGGTCGACGACGGCCTCCAGCGCGAAGGTGGTGGCCGCGATGAACGAGATCTTCGCGCCGACCGCCTCGTGCCGGGCGACGGGCCGGCCCCACTGCTCGCGCACGGCGGACCATTCGCGGGCGATCTTCAGGCACCACTTGCCGGCGCCGACGCACATCGCGGGCAGCGAGAGGCGGCCGGTGTTGAGGGTGGTGAGGGCGATCTTCAGGCCGGCGCCCTCGGCCCCGATCCGGCAGGCCCCGGGAACCCGGACGCGGTCGAAGCGGGTGACGCCGTTCTCGATGCCGCGCAGGCCCATGAAGGCGTTGCGGTGCTCCACCGTGACGCCGGGGGCGTCGGCCTCGACGACGAACGCGGTGATGCCGCCGCGGTGGCCCTCGGAGGCGGGGACCCGGGCCATGACGACCAGCAGGTCGGCGATGACGCCGTTGGTGGTCCACAGCTTCACGCCGTCCAGGATGTAGTCCGGGCCGTCGGGCACGGCTGCGGTGGCGAGCCGGGCCGGGTCGGAGCCGACGTCGGGCTCGGTGAGGAGGAAGGCGGAGATGTCGGTGCGGGCCAGCCGGGGCAGGTAGACGTCCTTCTGCTCCTGCGTGCCGAAGATCTTCAACGGCTGCGGTACGCCGATCGACTGATGGGCGGAGAGCAGCGCGCCGATCGCGGGGCTGGCCGATCCGGCCAGCGCGAGCGCCCTGTTGTAGTACACCTGGGTGAGGCCGAGGCCGCCGTACTTCGTATCGATCTTCATGCCGAGGGCGCCGAGCTGCTTGAGTCCGTCGATCACCTCGTCCGGGATCTTCGCCTCGCGCTCGATCCGGGCCCCGTCGACCCGCGTCTCGCAGAAGGTGCGCAGCCGGGCCAGGAACTCCTCGCCGCGCCGGATGTCGTCGGGCGGCGGCAGCGGATGCGGATGGATCAGGTCGAGCCGGAAGCGGCCGAGGAACAGCTCCTTGGCGAAGCTGGGCTTGTGCCACTCCTGCTCGCGGGCCGCCTCGGCGACCCGCCGCGCCTCGCGCTCGGTGACCCGGGGCGCCTGGGGGGTGTTGTGTGGTGCGGACATCGGGGACCTCACCTCGCCGCGCGCCGCCGCTCGGGCGGACGTACGGGCTGCTAGTCGTTGCTCCTGTTCCGTATGTAACCCGTCTGCCCGCCGCACGGCACCCGCACCGGCCCCCGGGCGCGCCCGGGAACGCCGAACGGCCGGAGCCCCCGCACAGCGGGCTCCGGCCGTCCTTCTCGTGCCCCGCCCGCGCTCGCTGTCCGGGCGGAAGGCGGGCGGGGTCGTCGGGGGTGCTACAGCGCGAGGCCGGTGAGGACCAGGACCCGCTCGTAGGTGTAGTCGTCCATGGCGTAGCGCACGCCCTCGCGGCCGACGCCGGACTGCTTGGCGCCGCCGTAGGGCATCTGGTCGGCGCGGTAGGAGGGCACGTCGCCGATGATCACGCCGCCCACCTCCAGGGCCCGGTGCGCGCGGAACGCGGTCTGCAGGTCGTGGGTGAAGACGCCGGCCTGGAGCCCGTACGGGGAGGAGTTGACGGCGGCGAACGCCTCGGCCTCGCCGTTCACCCTCTGGAGGGACATGACCGGCCCGAAGACCTCCTCGCAGGAGAGCTTCACGCCGTCGGGCAGGCCGGCGAGGACGGTCGGGGCGTAGGTCGCCCCGTCGCGCTTGCCGCCGGTCAGCAGCTCGGCGCCGGCCTCCACGGCCTCGTCGACCCAGGACTCCACGCGCCGGGCGGCGTCCTCGCTGACCAGCGGGCCGACGTCGGTGGCGGCGTCGGCCGGGTCACCGGTGACCAGGGCCTCGACGGCGGCGACGACCTTGGGCGCCAGCCGGTCGTAGACGGAGGCGTCCGCGATGACGCGCTGCACGGAGATGCAGGACTGGCCGCCCTGGTAGTTGGAGAAGGTCGCGATCCGCGTCGCGGCCCAGTCCAGGTCCTCCTCGGAGGCGTAGTCGGCCAGGACGACCGCCGCGCCGTTGCCGCCGAGCTCCAGGGTGCAGTGCTTGCGGGGGACGGAGTCCATGATCGCGTAGCCGACCGGTCCGGACCCGGTGAAGGAGATGACCGGCAGCCGCTCGTCCTGGACGAGGGCGGGCATCCTGTCGTTCGGGACCGTCAGGACGGACCAGGAGCCGGCCGGGAGGTCCGTCTCGGCCAGCAGCTCGCCCAGGATCAGCGCGGAGATGGGAGTGGCCGGGGCGGGCTTGAGGATGATCGGCGCGCCGACCGCGATGGCCGGGGCGACCTTGTGGGCGCTGAGGTTCAGCGGGAAGTTGAAGGGCGCGATGCCGAGGACGGCGCCGCGCGGGAAGCGGCGGGTCAGGCCGAGGCGGCCGGTGCCGCCGAGGTCGGTGTCGAGCCGCTGGGCGTCGCCGCCGTTGAAGCGGCGGGCCTCCTCGGCGGCGAACCGGAACACGGACACGGCCCGGCCGACCTCGCCGCGGGCCCACTTGATCGGCTTGCCGTTCTCCGCCGAGATCAGCTGGGCGATCTCCTCGGTGCGCTCCCCCAGCCGCCGTACGACGTGGTCGAGCGCGGCGGCCCGTACGTGCGCCGGGGTCGCGGCGAACTCCTCGCGCACCGCGTGGGCGGCGGCGACGGCCTCCTCGACCTGGGCGTCGGTCGGCACGCTGACGGTGCCGACGAGCCGTCCGTCGTACGGGTTGGTGACGTCGAAGCTGTCCGCACCGGTGGCCTGGCGGCCGGCCAGCCAGAAGGCGTGGGTGGAAGTCATGGAGGTTCCGGCCCTTCGGAGGTCGTGACGGAGGGGGCGGGCGCCCGGGAGGCCCACCGCTGTGGTCCCACGGTAGGCGGCGGGAGGCCCGGAGTGTTTGTCCGGGATGGAGCGGGGCGCGGCCCGGGTGCTCCGCTTTGTCGCAGGCGACGGCTGTGCGGGGGATGCGTTCACACGGATGTCCACATGGATACGGACACGGGCACGGACCCGCGAGGGGCCGGGCCGGGCGCTCAGTGCTCGGCGGGGGCGGGAGCGGTGGTCGCCTTGAGGGCGAGCCACAGCTCCATCCGGACGTCCGGGTCGTCCAGCGAGCGGCCCAGGATCTCCTCGACCCGGCGCATCCGGTAGCGCAGGGTGTGGCGGTGCACGCCGAGGTCCGCGGCGGCGGCGTCCCACTGGCCGTGGCGGGAGAGCCAGGCGCGCAGCGAGGCCACGAGGTCGCCGCGGCCCTTGGCGTCGTGTTCGTACAGCGCCCGGAGCATCCCGTCGGCGAAGGCGCGTACGGCGTCGTCGGCGAGGAGAGGCAGGACCGACCCGGCGGCCAGCTCCTCGTGCTCGACCAGCGCCCTGCCCCGGCGGCGGGCGACGGAGAGGGCCTGTTCGGCCTGTTTGTACGCGGCCGAGACGGCGATCGGGCCGGACGGGGCGGAGAGGCCCACCACGACCTCGGTGTCCTCGCCGCCGCCTCCCTCGCGCGGCGCGCGCCCGTCCTGCGTCTCGGCGTAGGCCGCGCAGGCGGCGACGGCGGCCCCGCCGTCGGCGGCCAGCACGACGACCCGCTCGGCCTCGGGGACCAGCAGCAGGGCCTCGCCGGACCGGGCGGCGGCGGCCTGCATCGTCTCGGTGAGCAGGTCGGGGCCGGTGGGCGCGGACGCCTCGGCGATCAGGAGCCGGAACGGGGCGTCCAGCAGACCGCCGTACAGGTCTCCGGCGACGGCCCGCGCGTGGTCGGGCTGCCCGGCGAGCAGCATCCGCAGGACGGCGGCCCCCAGGCGCTGTTCGGCGCTCTGGAGGGAGCGGGAGCGGGCGGTGGTCAGGGTGAGCAGGGCGACGGCGGAGTGCACGGCGTAGCGTTCGGCGGTGCCCAGCGCCGCTCCGGTGCCGACGGCGAGCGCGCCGCGGGAGCGGCGGCCGGTGCCGAGCGACTGGAGTTCGACCCGGTCCTCGCTGTCGCCGACGACGACGCTGGCGGGGGCGGTCCGCTCGCGCAGCCGTCCGACGTCGGGGGTGAGCCGGGCGGCGCGGCGGGCCGCCCAGTCGGGGGCGGCGGCGACGACCGCGCCGGAGGCGTCGTACAGGGCGGCCCAGCCGTCGATGTGGGCGGCGAGCCGGGTCAGCAGCCCGGTGGGGCCGTCTCCGGCGAGCGCGGCCTTCGTCAGCTCCCGCTGGGCCTCGAAGCCGGCGGTGACCGCGCGGTACTGGTCGGCGGCGATGGCGGCGGAGACGGCCTTGCTGATCGCGATGAACGGGGTGCGGCGCGGGACCTCCAGGAGGGGCAGCCCGGCCTCCTCGGCGGCGTCCACGAGGGCGGCCGGGACCTCGTCGTAGTTCACCCCGACCGCGAAGCCGACGCCCGCGACCCCGGCGCCGGCCAGCCGCCGCACGTACCGGCGCATCGACTCCGCGTTCCGCGCGTCGAGGTTGGTGGCGGTGACGAGCAGCAGTTCGCCGCCGTCCATGTACGGCACGGGGTCGGCGAGCTCGCTGGCGTGGGCCCAGCGCACCGGGGTGTCGAGCCGGTCGGCCCCCGCGCGCACCGTGAGCTTGAGCGCCGGGTGCTGGACCAGGGAGGCGAGCGTGGGGGGCATGGGACCGGCAACCCTCGGAGGTCGGGGACGGGATCGGTGACGCCGCTCCCGGCGGCGGCGCGTCGGCCGCCGGTGCCGGGTCGGGCGCCTGGATTGCGCCGTCCCGTATGAACGGCTGTCTTCGATTCTGCCAGGAAGGCAGGGTTCCCGTCACCGCTCGTGCCCGCCGGCCGTTCGACGGCGGGCCCCGGAGCGCTTCCCGTCATCCGGCCGGGGACGGCGGGAGGGCGCTCAGGAGTCGCCGAGCCGGACGAGCAGGGGGGGCGCGTGCTCGCCCTCGACCGTGGTCAGCCGGATCACCGCGTGTCCGGCCGGGACCGCGTAGGCGAGTTCGGAGGCCGACCAGCGCTCGCGCTCGACCTGCCGGACGGTGACCGCGTCGGTGGTGACCGCCTTGCCGGTGACGAGCTTGCGCAGGGCGTGCAGGGCGCGGGTGAAGGGCTGGTCGGCGAAGACGGTGTGCTGGGCGACCTCGCGGGTCTCCACCCACTCCTTGCCCCACGCCTCGGCGAAGCGCTTGCCGTCCCAGGTGGTGATGCCGGAGAAGGCCGCCGTGCAGCCGACCGCGCCGAGGAGCGGGGTGTGCAGGGCCTCGGGCACGTCGTCGACGGTGCGCAGGGCGAGTACGGCGCCGGCGTTGACCGAGCGCAGCCGCCGGATGCCCCGGACGGTCTCGGCGGTCACGGCGTGGGTGGCGTCGTCCAGGACCAGGCAGGCGAAGAGGCCGGTGTCGGTGCGGGCCGCGGTGATCGCGGTGAACTGGGCCAGCAGCAGCCGGGTCAGCAGCCGGGACGCCTCCGCGTGGCCGCGTTCGGGAAGGTCGATCCGCACCCGCAGCGGGTGCTGGCCGAGGGAGCGCAGGGCGAACGGCCGGGCGTCCGGGCCGGTGGCGAAGAATCCGGCGAACGCGGGCCGGTCGAGCAGCGCGACGCGGTCGGCGAGGACCGGCGCGGGGTCGCCGGGGCCGCCCGCCTGCCGGGCGCGGGCCTCCAGCTCACGGAGCATCGGGGCGTGGCCGGCCGCTTCGAGGGCGGAGCGCAGCCCGTCCAGCGCGAGCGGCCCGCCCTCCAGGAGTTCGCGCAGCTCGGGCACGGAGGGGAAGTGGCCGTGGGCGGCCCGGTAGGGGCCGAGGAGCTGGGCGAGGACGGTGGCGGCGCGGCGGCTGTCGAGGCTGCCGACGTCGCCGACGAGCCCTTCGGCGAGGACGGCGGCGGCCTCGTCCGGGTCGCTGGTGCCGCCGTAGAGGTCGACGTCGTGGGCGGAGGCCGGGTCGCCGACGCGGACGACGACGTCGAAGGCGTCGTCGGGGCCGAGCGGCGAGCCCGCCCCGCCGACGGCGAGCACGGCGGCCCGGCCCGCCAGCGCGCTCAGTCCGAGGGATTCGACGACCGGGCGCACCAGGTGCGCGGACTTGCCGGATCCCGGCGGTCCGACGGCGAGCAGCGAGGTGCCCAGCAGCGACGGGTCCAGGGCGAGGCCCGAGCCCCGGCGGGCGTAGGGGTTGTGCGGGTCCTCGGCGCAGCGGCCGATGCGGACCTGGCCGGTGAGCAGGTCGTGGGGCGCGGTGCGGCGGGGCAGGTCGCGCCGGCCCGAGGGGTGCAGGGCGGCGGCTCCGCCGCTGCGCAGGACGGCTTCGGCCAGCGGTGCGGCGCGGTCGGGGCGGCGCAGGGCGAGCGCCCAGGCGTGGCGCAGCCGGGCCGCGTCCACGTCGTTCATCCGGTCGGCGCCGACTTCCGCGGCGAGGGTGTCGGCGGCCTCCGTCCAGCCCGCGGCGCGCAGTTCGGGCCACTGGTCGGGGGTGGTGGCGGAGGGCTCCGGGGCGGGGTGGGCGGGCGCGCCGCCCGTACCGGACCGGCGGGCGGCGATCAGCTCGCGCCAGCGGCCGAGCCGGGCGAAGGGCCAGAGCACGGCCGCGCCGATCAGCGCGTAGAGGATGTTGACGACGGTCTGGCTCTGGTAGATCTCGCCGCCGGCGGCCCGGGCGACCAGGATGAGGACGGGCCGGACGACGGGCAGCGTCTCGTTCCAGACGAGGAGCTGGGCCAGGCCCGCCGCGACGGCCGCGGCGGCGGCGCGGAACGGCAGGCCCCGGGCGGCGACGTGACGGCTGAGGAGTTCGGACCAGTTGCCCATCCGGCCGCAGGCGTAGGCCAGCAGCCCGAAGAGGATCGCCTCGTACACGGTGAGGGCGTCGGCGCCCTCGATGGTGCGCGGGCCGCCCGCCGTCCCCGGGTTCCACCACTCGCCCGGGGTGAACAGCTTCAGCGGGACCAGCCGGTAGGGCAGGTAGCCGTTGCGCCAGAGCGACCACAGGAGCAGTGCCGACAGGAGTGAGATCAGGGCGCCCACCAGCAGGGAGCGGTCGGAGACGCCTTCGGGCCGCTCCGGCGGGCGGGGGGTGTGGCCGAACCGCCAGACGCCGGGTTCCCGCACGGGGCGGGGGGTGCGCAGCCAGGCGGCGAGGGCGCTCGCGGGAGGTCCGGCCGCCGGGGGGGCGGCCACCGGAGGAACGGCCGGGGGCCCGATCGGCGGGGGGGCGGCCGTCGGCGGGGTCGCGGGCGCGGCCGGCCGGGGCACCCGCGGCGGGGCGGCGGG
>NZ_ML123034.1:4983748-5036913 GCF_003846185.1 Streptomyces sp. ADI96-02 | reverse complement strand
TGGCGGCACGGCGGGTGGGGGCGTCCTGTCCGCATGCGTGCCCCGTACGCTCCGCGTGCCGTCGTCGTCCATGAAGCACTGCCCCCCTTGACCTGCCCGTCCGTCCGCTGCCCCGGTCAATGTAGTGCGCGCGCACGGCGAGTTCAGCAACGCGCCCGAACGGTGACCGCCTCCGGCCGCCCGGCCACCGCGTCACCGCTGCTCAGCGCCCCGGCGGCCGGCATCTGTCCGTGACGGACAAGGACACGCGGCCATCACTCCCGATCGGAGCATGACCGTGTGCCGCCCCCGCACCTAGCCTGCGGAAGAGAAGCGTCCGAAACACCCCCAGGAGCCCCGCATGACCGCAATTCCGCAGGAGCGCCGCGTCGTCACCGCCATCCCCGGCCCGAAGTCGACCGAGCTGCAGGCCCGCCGTGTCGCGGCCGTCGCCGCCGGTGTGGGCTCCACCCTGCCGGTGTTCACCGCCCGCGCGGGCGGCGGGATCATCGAGGACGTGGACGGCAACCGCCTGATCGACTTCGGTTCCGGCATCGCCGTGACGTCGGTCGGCGCCTCGGCGGAGGCCGTCGTGCGCCGGGCCTCCGCGCAGCTCGCCGACTTCACCCACACCTGTTTCATGGTCACGCCGTACGAGGGGTACGTCGAGGTCTGCGAGCAGCTCGCCGAGCTGACGCCGGGCGACCACGCGAAGAAGTCCGCGCTGTTCAACTCGGGCGCCGAGGCCGTCGAGAACGCGGTGAAGATCGCCCGCTCCTACACCAAGCGCACGGCCGTGGTCGTCTTCGACCACGGCTACCACGGCCGGACCAACCTGACGATGGCGCTGACGGCGAAGAACATGCCGTACAAGCAGGGCTTCGGCCCGTTCGCGCCCGAGGTCTACCGCGTCCCGGTCGCCTACGGCTACCGCTGGCCCACCGGCCCGGAGAACGCGGGCGCCGAGGCGTCCGCGCAGGCCATCGACGAGATCACCAAGCAGATCGGCGCGGACAACGTCGCCGCGATCATCATCGAGCCGCTGCTCGGCGAGGGCGGCTTCATCGAGCCGGCCAAGGGCTTCCTCCCGGCTATCGCGCGGTTCGCGAAGGACAACGGCATCGTGTTCGTCGCGGACGAGATCCAGTCCGGCTTCTGCCGTACCGGCCAGTGGTTCGCCTGCGAGGACGAGGGCATCGTCCCGGACCTGATCACCACCGCCAAGGGCATCGCCGGCGGTCTGCCGCTGTCCGCCGTCACCGGCCGCGCCGAGATCATGGACGCCGCGCACGCCGGCGGCCTGGGCGGCACCTACGGCGGCAACCCGGTCGCCTGCGCGGGTGCGCTCGGCGCGATCGAGACCATGCGCGAGCTGGACCTGAACGGCAAGGCCAAGCGGATCGAGGAGGTCATGAAGGGCCGCCTCGCCGAGATGCGGGCCAAGCTCCCCAACGGCGACATCATCGGCGACATCCGCGGTCGCGGCGCCATGATCGCGATCGAACTGGTGAAGTCCGGCACCAAGGACCCCGACCCGGAGGCGGCGGGCGCGCTCGCGAAGGCGTGCCACGCCGAGGGCCTGCTGGTGCTGACCTGCGGCACGTACGGCAACGTGCTGCGCTTCCTGCCGCCGCTGGTGATCGGCGAGGAGCTGCTCACCGAGGGCCTCGACATCATCGAGCAGGCTTTCGGCCGGATCTGACCGGTCGAACCGCGGAGCGGACGGAAGCGGCGTATCGCCGCGACCGTCCGTCATCCGGGTGAGGGCCTGTGAAGAACGTGTGCGGGGCCGATGGCGGGTCGTGGTTGCGACTGTCGGCGACCCCCTCCTCTGCCGTACGGTTTCCGCAGATGAGAGAGACACCCCGCCCGCAGGGCACTGCGGGCGACACCGGGCCGGGCCCTCGCCGGATCCGCCCCGGGTGCGCCTGCGCGCATCCCGCCGGAGCCTCTGGCTCCGGTACTCCTCACCGGTCGGACGGCCGCCCGCCCCATACCCCCCGGGGCGCGCGGCGAACCGATCCCGCCGGCCATCCCGGAACAACCCCCCCTGTTCCCGGGTGGCCGGCTTCTCTCGTTCCCGGTTTCTTCGCCGTGCTGGCGGCGCTGTTCGGGCTGATCACCTGGCAGGTGGTCGCCGGCGGGCCGCTGCTGCGGGCCGACGTCCGCGTCGGGGAGCGGCTGTTCGGGCGGGGCCCGGCGGCGCTGACCCAGGTCCTCTCCGACCTCGGCGGCGTGCCGGTGGCCCTTCCGGTGCTCGCCTGCGCCATCGCGTACGCGCTGTGGCGCGGTGCGCGCCGGCTGCCGGTGTACGCGGCGCTCGCCATGGCGGCGGTGCCCGCGCTGGTGATTCCGCTGAAGATCGCGACCGCCCGGCAGGGGCCGCTGACGGAGGCGGTCGGCTACTACCCCTCGGGCCACACGGCGACGGCCGCGGTGGCCTACGGCGCGTCGGCCCTGCTGCTCCTGGCGCTCCCCCGCCCGTCACGGCCGCGCGGCGCACGGTGGCTGCGGGCGTGGATGATGCCCGCCGCCGCGATCCTGCTGACGGCGGCGACGGGCGTCGGCCTGGTGCTGCACGGCTACCACTGGCCGCTGGACGTCGTGGCCGGTTGGTGCCTGGGGCCGCTGGTGCTGGGGCCGCTGTGGTGGGCCGGCCGCCGAAACGGGCGTCGAGACCTCTGACGGCGGCTCAGCCCTCCGTGCCCCGTCCGCTCGCGCCCCGGGCGGCGGCCCCCGCCGCCTCGTGCATGGCCAGTTCCAGCAGCGCCGCGTCGTTGAGCGTTCCCGAGCCGTCCGGCGGAATCAGCCAGCGCAGTCCCCCGGCCGCCCGGCCCGGGTACGGGACGGCGATCCAGGCGTCCGGGCCGGCGCCCCGTACGCCGGTGCCGATCCAGTGGGCGGCGGTGCCCGGCGGGACGAAGAAGCCCGTCCGGGACTTCCCGGAGTCGGCGAGGACCGGTCCGGGCCGGTCGACGAGACGGGTGAGGACGCCGAGCGCGGGCCGCGCCAGCTCACCCGGAAGGATCAGTACGTCCCAGCGCCTGCCGGCGGGCAGGAGCGCGATCCCCCGCGGATCGCGTTCCCATTCCCGTCGGCAGGCGCGCGGGTCCCGTGCCGCCGATGCGAGCCACGCGACCGCGGCCTTCGTCTCCGGACCGGTCATGGCCTTGCCTCCCGTTGTCGTGGGCGTCGGCGGGGTGGTGCCGACGCCTTCACGGGCGGGAGAGCGCTGGGCCCCGACTATGACGCGAGTCGGGGCTACCAGTTGGTAGTGAAGTGGGTCACAACGGCGTCACCGCAGCTCAACGGCGTACGGCGCGGGCGTTTCTCAGCTGTCGAAGCCGAGGCCGAGCCGGTCCATGGTCCGCAGCCACAGGTCGCGGTGGCCGCCGTTGGCGTCGGCGCGGGCCAGGGAGCGCTTGGTCATCTCGATCCCGGCCCAGGCGAACGGCTCCGGCGGGAAGGGCATCGGCCGGGAGCGGACCATCTCCAGCCGGGTCCGCTCGGTCTCCCGGCCGGCGAGGAGGTCCAGCATCACGTCGGCGCCGAAGCGCGTCGAGCCCACACCGAGCCCCGTGTACCCGGCGGCATAGGCGACGCGCCCCCGGTGGGCCGTGCCGAAGAACGCGGTGAACCGGGAGCAGGTGTCGATCGCCCCGCCCCAGGCGTGCGAGAAGCGCACCCCGGAAAGCTGCGGGAAACACGTGAGGAACTGCTCGGCCAGTTTGAGGAACGTCTCCGGGCGCTGGTCCAGTTCGGCGCTGATCCGGCCCCCGTACGGATAGATCGCGTCGTAGCCGCCCCACAGGATCCGGTTGTCCGAGGAGAGCCGGAAGTAGTGGAACTGGTTGGCGCTGTCGCCCAGACCCTGCCGGTTCCCCCAGCCGACGGAGGCGAGCTGCTCCGGCGTGAGCGGTTCGGTCATCAGCGCGTAGTCGTAGACCGGCACGGTGTACGGGCGGACCCGCCTGACGAGCGAGGGGAAGACGTTGGTGCCGAGTGCGACCCGCCGGGCGAAGACCCGGCCGTACGGGGTGCGGACCGCCATGCCGGAGCCGGCGCGGACGAGGTCGAGGCCCGGGGTGTGCTCGTACATCCGCACGCCCAGCTCCCGGCAGGCCCGCTTGAGGCCCCAGGCGAGCCTGGCCGGGTGCAGCATCGCTACGCCGCGCCGGTCCCAGAGGCCGCCGAGGAACGTCGGTGAGTCGACTTCCGCGCGCACCGCGTCGCGGTCCAGGAGGTCCACCCCGGTGATGCCGAGCTTCTGGATCTCCTCGTGCCATTCCCGCAGTTCGGCGAGTTGGTGGGGCTCGGTGGCGACGTCGATCTCGCCGGTGCGCTCGAACGCGCAGTCGATCCCGTAGCGGGCGACGGCCGCCTCGATGGCGTCGAGGTTGCGGTGCCCCAGCTCCTCCAGCTTCGCGATCTCGCCCGGCCAGCGTTCCACTCCGTTGGCCAGGCCGTGGGTGAGCGAGGCGGCGCAGAAGCCTCCGTTGCGGCCCGAGGCGGCCCAGCCCACCTCGCGCGCCTCGATCAGGACGACGTCGCGGTCCGGGTCGCGTTCCTTGGCGAGCAGGGCGGTCCACAGACCGCTGTAGCCGCCGCCGACGACCAGCAGGCCGGTGTGCTCGTCGCCGGTGAGGGCGGGCAGCGCCTGCGGCCTGTCCGGGTCGTCGAGCCAGTAGGAGACCGGCTTGGCGCCGGCGATCGATCGTGCTGCCGTACGCATGGCGGCTGGGGCCATGACTTCCAACTCCTTCGGTGCTTTCAGGACCGGGCGTTGTTCTTCCGGGCGTTGTTCCTGCGCCGGTTCGCGACGAACTGGCCGACCAGGACCACCAGTACCGCGATGACGAACATGGCGGTGCCGATGACGTTGATCTGCACGGGTGTGCCGCGCTGTGCCGAGCCCCAGACGAACATGGGGAACGTGACGGTGGAGCCCGCGTTGAAATTGGTGATGATGAAATCGTCGAAGGAGAGCGCGAAGGCCAGCAGCGCTCCCGCCGCGATCCCGGGGGCGGCGATCGGCAGCGTCACCCGGACGAAGGTCTGCACGGGCCCCGCGTACAGGTCGCGGGCCGCCTCCTCCAGCCGCGGGTCCATGGACATGACGCGTGCCTTGACCGCCGTCACCACGAAGCTGAGGCAGAACATGATGTGGGCGATCAGGACGGTCCAGAAGCCCAGTTCGGCGCCCATGTTCAGGAAGAGCGTGAGCAGGGAGGCGGCCATGACGACCTCGGGCATCGCCATCGGCAGGAAGATCAGCGAGTTGATCGCGCCGCGCGCGCGGAAGCGGTAGCGGACCAGCGCGAAGGCGATCATCGTGCCGAGCACCGTGGCCCCGACGGTGGCCCAGGCGGCGATCTGGAGCGAGAGGGAGAGCGAGCCGCACAGGTCGGCGACGCCGCACGGGTCCTTCCAGGCGTCCAGCGAGAACCGCTGCCAGGCGTAGTTGAACCGCCCGTTGGGCTTGTTGAAGGAGAACACCATCACGACGATGTTCGGCAGGACCATGTAGGCGAGGGTCAGCAGACCGGCGATGACGATCAGGTTCCGGCGAATCCAGCGCAGTACGGTCATCAGACCAGGTCCTCCGTCCCGGAGCGGCGGATGTAGAAGGTGACCATCAGCAGGACGACCGCCATGAGGATGAACGAGAGCGCGGCGGCCGTCGGATAGTCCAGGACCCGCAGGAACTGGCTCTGGATGACGCTGCCGACCATCTTGGTGTCGGTGGAGCCGAGGAGTTCGGCGTTGACGTAGTCGCCGCTGGCCGGGATGAACGTCAGCAGGGTGCCGGAGACGACGCCGGGCATGGAGAGCGGGAAGGTCACCTTGCGGAAGGTGGTGGCGGGCGTGGCGTACAGGTCGCCCGCCGCCTCGTGCAGCCGGCCGTCGATCCGCTCCAGCGAGGTGTAGAGCGGCAGGATCATGAACGGCAGGAAGTTGTACGTCAGACCGCAGACGACGGCCATCGGCGTGGCCAGGACCCGGTTGGACTCGGTCCAGCCGAGCCAGGCGGTGACGTCCAGCACGTGCAGGGTGGAGAGCACGTCCACGACCGCGCCGCCGTCGGCGAGGATCGTCTTCCAGGCCAGCGTCCGGATCAGGAAGCTGGTGAAGAACGGGGCGATGACCAGGACGAGCACCAGGTTGCGCCGGCGGCCGGCCTTGAAGGCGATGAGGTAGGCGAGCGGATAGCCCAGCAGCAGGCACAGGACGGTGGCGGTGCCGGCGTAGAGCAGGGACCGGATGAACTGCGGGTAGTAGTCGCGCAGCGCGTCCAGGTACGTCGGGAAGTGCCAGGTGACCTCGAAGCCCTTCTCCAGCGAACCCGTCTGGACCGAGGTGGACGCCTGGTAGACGAGCGGCAGGGCGAAGAAGACGACCAGCCAGAGGATGCCGGGAAGCAGCAGCCAGTACGGGACGAGCCGCTTGCGGGCGGACGGCTTGCGCGGCACGGGTCCCGGGTCCTTCGAGGGCGGCGCGGGCGGCGCCTCGGTGAGGCTCACGCCGCGTCCTCCACGCTCGCCGCGCCGGCGTCGATGTCCTGGTCGGCGTCGAGGCCGAAGGAGTGGGCGGGGTTCCAGTGCAGGACGACCTCGGCGCCGGGCACGAGCCGGGTGTCGCGCTCGATGTTCTGCTCGTAGACCTGGAGGGCCTTGCCGGCCGGGCTCTCGACCACGTACTGGGTGGAGACGCCGATGAAGCTGGAGTCGACGACGCGTCCGGTGACGCGGTTGCGGCCGTCGGCGATGGTGTGGGCGTCGTCGGCGTGGGCCAGGGATATCTTCTCCGGCCGGATGCCGAGGAGGATGCGCCCGCCGTCGGCCGCCGGGGCGGAACACCGCTCGCGCGGCAGGGTGAGGGTGCCGCCGCCCGCCGAGACCACGAGGTCGGAGCCGGAGGGCACGACCTGGCCCTCGATGAGGTTGGAGGTGCCGAGGAAGTTGGCGACGAACGTGGTGCGCGGGTTCTCGTAGAGGTCGGCCGGGGCGCCGAGCTGCTCGACCCGGCCGCCGTTCATCACCGCGACGGTGTCGGCCATGGTCATGGCCTCCTCCTGGTCGTGGGTGACGTGCACGAACGTGATGCCGACCTCGGTCTGGATCCGCTTGAGCTCCAGTTGCATCCGGCGGCGGAGCTTGAGGTCGAGGGCGCCGAGCGGTTCGTCGAGCAGCAGGACCTGCGGGTGGTTGATGAGCGCGCGGGCGACGGCGACGCGCTGCTGCTGGCCGCCGGAGAGCTGGTGGGGCTTGCGGCGGGCGAAGTCGCCGAGCTGGACGAGCTCCAGCATGTCGTCCACCTGCTTCTTCACCGACTTGACGCCGCGCCGCCGCAGGCCGAAGGCGACGTTCTCGGTGATGTCCAGGTGCGGGAAGAGCGCGTAGCTCTGGAAGACCGTGTTGACGGGCCGTTTGTAGGGGGGCAGGTCGGTGATGTCCCGGCCGCCGAGGGAGACCGTGCCGGTGGTGGCCTCCTCCAGGCCCGCGATCATCCGCAGGGTGGTGGTCTTGCCGCAGCCGGACGCGCCGAGCAGGGCGAAGAAGGAGCCCTGCGGGACGGTGAGGTCGAGCGGGTGCACGGCGGTGAACGAGCCGTAGGTCTTGCTGATTCCGGTGAGGCGGACGTCGCCGCCTGCGGTCTGCTGCTGTGTCATGGGTCGCGGTCCCAGCGTGTTCGGGGGGTTCGGGGCGGGGCGCGGCCGGTCGGGGGCGACCGGTCGCGGGACCAGGTCAGGCGCCGATGAGCTTGGCGAACTTCTCCTCGTACGCCGTCTCCTCCGCCGCGCTCAGCGACCGGAAGGAGCGGGACTTCGCCGCCATCTCCCGGTCGGGGAGGATCAGCGTGTTGGCGGCCATCGACTTGTCGATCTTCGCGAGTTCGTCGCGTACGCCGTCGACCGGGCAGACGTAGTTGATGTAGGCGGCGAGCCGGGCGGCGACCGGCGGCTCGTAGTAGTAGTCGATGAGCTTCTCGGCGTTGGTCTTGTGCCGGGCCCCGGCGGGGACGAGCAGGTTGTCGCTGGAGGTGATGTATCCGGCGGCCGGGATGGCGAACCGGATGTCCGGGTTGTCGGCCTGGAGCTGGATGACGTCCCCGGCCCAGGCGACGCAGGCGGCGATGTCGCCCTTGCTGAGGTCGGCGGTGTAGTCGTTGCCGGTGAAGCGGCGGATCTGCTTCCGGTCGACG
This sequence comes from Streptomyces sp. ADI96-02, assembly GCF_003846185.1. Lineage (GTDB taxonomy): Bacteria > Actinomycetota > Actinomycetes > Streptomycetales > Streptomycetaceae > Streptomyces. Next base: position 5,028,732 of record NZ_ML123034.1, on the reverse strand, counting down.
GCCTTCTGGAGCCGGCCGATCGCCGCGTCGAAGTCGGCGTCGGTGAACGTCCCGGGGTCCTTGCCCAGGTCGAGCAGGGTCATGCCGACCGAGTCGCGCATCTCGGAGAGGAAGGACACCCGGCCCTTGAGCTTCGGGTCGTCCAGGAGCTGGGTGATGGAGTCGACCTTGCGGCCCCCGGTCGCCTTCACGTTGTACGCGATGACGGTCGGGATGCCGGTCCACGGGTAGGAGTGCGCGCGGCCCGGGTCCCAGTCGGGGCTGCGGAACTGGGCGGAGACGTTGGCGAACGCGTGCGGGAGGTTCGCGGGGTCGAGCTTCTGGGCCCAGCCGAGGCGGATGACGCGCGCGGCGAGCCAGTCGGTGACGCATATGAGGTCGCGCCCGGTGTCCTGTCCGGCCGCGAGCTGCGGTTTGATCTTCCCGAAGAACTCGACGTTGTCGTTGATGTCCTCGGTGTACTTGACCGTGATCCCGGTGCGCCGGGTGAACGCCTGGAGGGTGGGCCGGCTCTTCTCGTCCTCGCTGACGTCCATGTACTCGGTCCAGTTGGAGAAGGTGAGCTCCTTCTCCTTCGCCGAGTGGTCGTCCGAGGCCGCCGCGTCGCCGTCGGCGCGCCGGGCCGGCGGGATGCCGCACGCGCCGAGGGCGCCGATGCCGCCGAGCGCCAGGGCGCCCATGCCGGAGGCGCGCAGCAGGGAGCGGCGGGTGAGGGCGCCCCTGCCGCTGGTCAGGGATCGCCTCATGGCCGCCGCTCGGGCGGGCGAGAGGCGCTCGGGCTCGTGACTCTCCATACGCTGTGCCCTTTCGGGTGGGAGGCCGCTGGGGCCTTGCGGCCCGGTCGCGCGGCAGCTGCTACCGGTCTCCGAAGATCGTGCGGTGCCAGTCCTTGCGGGCGACCGCGGTGTTGTCGTACATGACGTGCTTGACCTGGGTGTACTCCTCGAAGGAGTACGCGGACATGTCCTTGCCGTAACCGCTGGCCTTGTATCCGCCGTGCGGCATCTCGCTGAGGATCGGGATGTGGTCGTTGACCCAGACGCAGCCCGCCTGGATCTCGCGGGTGGCGCGGTTCGCCCGGTAGACGTCGCGGGTCCAGGCGGAGGCCGCGAGCCCGTAAGGGGTGTCGTTGGCCAGGGCGATGCCTTCGTCGTCGGTGTCGAAGGGCAGCACGACCAGGACCGGGCCGAAGATCTCCGCCTGGACGATCTCGCTGTCCTGGGCGGCGTCCGCGATCAGGGTCGGCCGGTAGTACGCGCCGGCGGCGAGGTCGCCGCCGGGGGCCTCGCCGCCGGTGACGATCCGCGCGTGGCCGCGGGCCCGGTCGACGAAGGCGGCGACCCGGTCGCGCTGGGCGTGGCTGATCAGCGGGCCGAGGTCGGTCGACGGGTCGAAGGGGTCGCCGACCCGGACGCTCTCCATGAGCGCGGCCACCTCGCGGACGAAGGTCTCGTACAGCGGGCGCTGCACGTAGGCGCGGGTGGCCGCGGTGCAGTCCTGGCCGGTGTTGATGAGGGCCCCGGCGACGGCGCCGTGGGCGGCGGCCTCCAGGTCGGCGTCGTCGAAGACCACGAAGGGCGCCTTGCCGCCGAGTTCCAGGTGGAGGCGTTTGACGGTGGCGGTGGCGATCTCCGCGACGCGCCGGCCGACGGCCGTGGAGCCGGTGAAGGAGGTCATCACGACGTCCGGGTGGCCGACCAGGTGTTCGCCCGCCTCCCGGCCCGTGCCGGTGACGATGTTGATCACGCCGTCGGGGATGCCCGCCTCCGTGGCCGCCCGGGCGAACATCAGCGAGGTGAGCGGGGTGGGTTCGGCGGGCTTGAGGACGACGGTGTTGCCCGCGGCGACGGCCGGGAGGATCTTCCAGGCGGCCATCTGGAGCGGGTAGTTCCAGGGGGCGATGGAGCCGACGACGCCGATCGCCTCGCGGCGCACGTAGGAGGTGTGGTCGCCGCTGTACTCGGCGGCGGCCCTGCCCTCCAGGTGGCGGGCCGCGCCCGCGAAGAAGGCGGCGTTGTCGACGGTGCCGGGGACGTCGAACCCGGTGGAGAGCTTGACGGGCTTTCCGCACTGGAGGGACTCGGCGTACGCGAAGTCGTCGGCCTGCTCGGCGAGTCGGGCGGCGAAGCGGTGCAGGGCCTCGGAGCGTTCGCCGGGGGTGGCGCCGGACCAGGCGGGGAAGGCGGCGCGGGCGGCGGCCACGGCCGCGTCCACGTCGTCGGTGGAGGCGAGTTCGTAGCGCAGCACCGTCGTGCCGTTCGCGGGGTTCACCACCTCGTGGTGGCGGCCGGACGTGCCGGGGAGCAGCTTGCCGCCGATGTACTGGGCGCCTTCCGCGAAGCGGTGGCGGATCTGGAAGCCGTTGCTCATGAGCTCTCCTCCGCCGCTGTACCCGCTGGGCGGGGTCGGCGTAGCTTCTTCCTGAATTGAGTGCCGATCCTGACAGAGGGGTTCCAGGCCAACAAGTGATTCCGTTGTTGCCTTTTGGTTACGCGACGGAATCTGTCGACCATGTGTCGCGTCGGTGCGGAAATCCCCGTACGGAGTGTCAGTGGCGGATGCCACACTCGCATGCCATGGAACCGATCGACGAGCTCCTGGCGGACACGGCGCGCGGCAGGCGCGTGAAGTACCTGCCGTTCTGGGGCCACCGGCCGCGCCGGGACGGGCAGGTGGGCCCGCACTGCCTGAGCCAGTGGTGGCCGTCCGCGTTCACCGTGGACGAGGTGGTCTACGCGAGCGCCGAGCACTGGATGATGGCGGGCAAGGCGCGCCTCTTCGGGGACGGGGAGGCGGAGCGGGCCGTGCTCCGCGCGGGCAGCCCGGCGGCGGCGAAGACGGCGGGCCGGCTGGTGCGCGGCTTCGACGAGGACGTGTGGATACGGGAGCGGTTCGCCCTCGTGGTGGCGGGCAGCGTGCACAAGTTCGGGCAGGACGCCGAGCTGGGCCGGTATCTGCTGGACACCGGGGACCGGGTGCTGGTGGAGGCTTCGCCGGTGGACCGGATCTGGGGTGTCGGGCTGGCGGCCGACGACGAGCGGGTGGAGCGGCCGGGCGAGTGGCGCGGGCTGAATCTGCTGGGCTTCGCGCTGATGGCGGCACGGGAGCGGCTGCGGGCGGCGGGGGCCGGTGCCGCGGAGTCCGGTGCCGCGGGAGTGGGCGCTGTGGGGTCCGGTGGCACCGTGTCCGGTGGCGCGGACGGCGGGCGGGGCTGAGGGCGATCGCGGGACGCCGCGTGGTCCGTCGTCGCCGCCGCGTGCGGTGGGCGCGTCGGGTCCACGCGGACGCCGCCCGGTCCGACGGGCGCGGGGCCCTGCCGGTCCGGGCGGCGGCGGGTGGTGGCGGGGCCGCGGCGGTATGCGAGGCGGCCTAGCGGCCGTCCTCCACGACCAGCGAGGTGGCGAACGGGTCGCTGTAGCTCTCGCCGGAGTCGGCCTCTCCGTTGGCGACGGTCCAGATCAACAGGCCCAGGATCGCGGCGCCGATCACCGTGCCGACCGAGCCGAGGATGATCCCGGCGAGCGCCATGCCGCCGTTGGTGGCCTCGCCGCGCTTGGCCCGGCCCCGGCCGATGATGCCGAAGACCAGCGCGAGGATGCCCAGGACGATGTTGAGCCCGTAGAGGCAGAAGCCGCCCACCGAGATGATGCCGAGGACCAGCGCCGCGGTGCCGAGTCCGTTCGAGGGCGCGGGACCCCAGGGCTGCGGGCCGCCGCCGTAGGCGTCGTAACCGGGGTAGGCGTTGTAGCCGGGGTAGCCCCCGTACGGCTGCGCGGGCGGCGCCGGGTAGCCGTAGTGTCCGGCGGTCGGCGGCATCGCCGGGCCGGGCCCGTGGGGGCCGACGGGCGGCGGCGGCAGGTTCGCGGGGGCCGGGCCGAAGCCGCCCGCGGCCGGGGCCGGGCCGCTGCTCTCCCCTGTGCCCGGTCCGGCGCTCTCCCCCGTGCCCGGTCCGGCCGCCGGCATCGACGCCACGGTCGGCCGGTCGTGGACGGCCGGCGGCAGCGGGGCGGCTGCGCCCTGCTTGCCCAGCTCCACCCTGCCCTCCGGCGGCGCCCACGGATCGCGCGGCGCGGCCCCGCCCCCGGGCTGCTCTGTGTTGTCTGACATGGGCCTCCCCCATCGTGGTCCTGTCATGCTACGGCCCGGCTCCCGAGCGCCGGAGGCCGCATACGATGATCGGTGCGGCCGGCTCCCCCGGCCGCCGTCCCGCCCAACCGGAGAGAACCGATGACCGATCCGCGCTCCTTCATCGCAGGGCTGCCCAAGGCCGAGCTCCATGTCCACCACGTCGGATCCGCGTCGCCGCGGATCGTCGCGGAGCTCGCCGCCCACCACCCGGACTCCAAGGTCCCGACGGATCCGGAGGCGCTGGCGGACTACTTCACGTTCACCGACTTCGCGCACTTCATCGAGGTCTACCTCTCGGTGGTGGACCTGGTCCGCACCCCGGAGGACGTCCGGCTGCTGACGTTCGAGGTGGCCCGGGACATGGCCCGGCAGAACATCCGGTACGCGGAGCTGACCGTGACCCCGTACTCCTCGACGCGGCGGGGCATCCCCGAGGCCGGCTTCATGGAGGCCATTGAGGACGCGCGCAAGGCGGCCGAGGCGGAGCTGGGCGTCGTCCTGCGCTGGTGCTTCGACATCCCGGGCGAGGCCGGGCTCCAGGCGGCCGAGGAGACCGCCCGCCTCGCGGTGGAGCACCGGCCCGAAGGGCTCGTCTCCTTCGGCCTCGGCGGACCGGAGATCGGGGTGGAACGCCCGCAGTTCAAGCCCTACTTCGACCGGGCCATCGCCGAGGGCCTGCACTCCGTCCCGCACGCCGGGGAGACCACCGGGCCGCAGACCGTCTGGGACGCGCTGATCTCCCTGCGGGCCGAGCGCATCGGGCACGGCACCAGTTCCGTGCGGGACCCCCGGCTGCTGGAGCACCTGGCCGAGCACCGGATCGCCCTGGAGGTCTGCCCGACGTCGAACATCGCGACCCGCGCGGTGACGGACATCGAGCTCCACCCGATCCGGGAGATGGTGGCGGCCGGTGTCCTGGTCACCGTCAACAGCGACGACCCGCCCATGTTCGGCACCGACCTGAACAACGAGTACGCGGTCGCCGCCCGGCTGCTGGAGCTGGACGAGCGCGGGATCGCCGACCTCGCCAAGAACGCGGTGGAGGCGTCCTTCCTCGACCCGGCCGGCAAGCGGCGACTGGCCGAGGAGATCGACACGTACACGGCGAACTGGCTCCGGGCTCCCGGCCGCTGAGCGTCCCGGACACAATGGCCGCATGGCCATCACCGACACCGGCGTCGTCGCCGTGGGACACCGCGGCGATCCCTACCGGGCCCGCGAGAACACCCTGCCCTCGATCCGCTCCGCCCTCGACCGGGGGGCGGACGCGGTCGAGATCGATGTGCGGGTGACCCGCGACGGTGTGCCCGTGGTGCTGCACGACGCGACGCTGGAGCGGCTGTGGGGCCACGACCGCCGGGTGGACCGGCTGGAGCACCGGGAGTTGAAGGAGCTGACCGGCGGCGGCGTGCCCACGCTCCACGAGGCGCTGGACGCCGCCGGAACGCACCGGGTGATGGTGGATCTGCCCGGTTCCACGGACGCGTCGGTGCGGACCGTCGTCGGCGTGGTCCAGGAGTGCGGCGCCGCCGACCGGGCGTACTACTGCGCGAGCACGGACGCCATGCTGCGGGTGCGCGCCGCCGACCCGGCCGCCGAGATCGCGCTGACCTGGACGACGCTCGCCCCGCCGCGCCCGGTGCTGCTGGACGCGGTCAGGCCGCGCTGGCTGAACTACCGCTTCGGGCTGGTGAGCCGGGAGTTGGCGGACCGGGCGCACCGGGACGGGCTGCTGGTGTCGGTCTGGACGGCGGACACGCGGCGCACCATGCGCCGGCTGATCGACCGGGGCGTCGACTCCATCACCACCAACCGGATCGACGTCCTGCGGCGGCTGCTGGCCTCCTGAGGCCGGGCGCGCGAACGGCCCCGGGCCGGAGCCCGGGGCCGTAGCCGTGCCGCCCTCGCTGGAGGGTCAGTCCTCGATGGACGTCATGACGTGCTTGATGCGGGTGTAGTCCTCGAAGCCGTAGGCGGAGAGGTCCTTGCCGTAGCCGGACTTCTTGAAACCGCCGTGCGGCATCTCGGCGACCAGCGGAATGTGGGTGTTGATCCACACGCAGCCGAAGTCGAGGTTCTTGGACAGCCGCATCGCGCGGGCGTGGTCCTTGGTCCACACCGAGGAGGCGAGCGCGTACTCGACGCCGTTGGCGTACTCGACGGCCTGCTTCTCGTCGGTGAAGGACTGGACGGTGATGACGGGGCCGAAGACCTCGTTCTGGATGATCTCGTCGTCCTGCTTCAGGCCGGAGACGACGGTCGCGGCGTAGAAGTAGCCCTTGTCGCCGACCCGGTGGCCGCCCGCCTCGACCTTGGCGTGCGCGGGGAGGCGCTCGATGAAGCCGCTGACCTGCTTGAGCTGGTTGGCGTTGTTCAGCGGGCCGTAGGCGACGTCCTCGTCGTCGGGCAGCCCGGTCTTCGTGTCGGCGGCGGCCTTGGCGAGCGCGGTGACGAACTCGTCGTGGATCGACTCGTGGACCAGGACGCGGGTGGCGGCCGTGCAGTCCTGCCCGGCGTTGAAGAAGCCCGCCCCGGAGATGCCCTCGACGGCCTTGGCGATGTCGGTGTCCTCGAAGACCACGGCGGGCGCCTTGCCGCCGAGCTCCAGGTGGACGCGCTTGACGTCCTTGGCGGCGGACTCGGCGACCTGCTGGCCCGCCCGTACGGAACCGGTGATGGAGGCCATGGCCGGGGTCGGGTGCTCGACCATCGCGCGGCCGGTGTCCCGGTCGCCGCACAGGACGTTGAAGACGCCCTTGGGCAGGATCTGGCCGATGATCTCGGCGATCAGCACGGTGGAGGCCGGGGTGGTGTCGGACGGCTTGATGACGACGGTGTTGCCCGCGGCGAGCGCCGGGGCGAACTTCCACACGGCCATCATCATCGGGTAGTTCCACGGCGCCACCTGGGCGCAGACGCCGACCGGCTCGCGGCGGATGATGGAGGTCAGGCCCTCCATGTACTCGCCGGCCGAACGGCCCTCCAGCAGCCGGGCGGCCCCCGCGAAGAAGCGGATCTGGTCCACCATCGGCGGGATCTCTTCGGTGCGGGTGAGCTCCAGCGGCTTGCCGGTGTTCTCCGACTCGGCCGCGATCAGGTCCTCCGCCCGCTCCTCGAAGGCGTCCGCGATCTTCAGCAGGGCCTTCTGGCGCTCGGCGGGCGTGGTGTCGCGCCAGGCGGGGAACGCGGCGGCGGCGGCGTCCATGGCGGCATCGACGTCGGCCTGTCCGGAGAGCGGCGAGGTCGCGTAGACCTCTTCCGTCACCGGGTTGACCACGTCGATGGTCCGCCCGTCCGCGGCGTCCCGGAACTCTCCGTTGATGTAGTTGCGCAGACGGCGCACCTCGGTGGTCACAACCACCCCTCCTGTCGGCTGTCCGATGCGTGAGATCCCAACCCTAATCGGTCCGATGACGCTTTCGACATACCCACCGACCGACAACTTCGGATTCGGTGATATCTGAGCACCCAGACAACGAATATCATCGCTTTGGGGTTGCCAGACAGACGAGTAGCGGTGCAGAGTGAACGCGTGGCCAGTCGCAGCGCAGACTCCAGGACCGGGAACGGATCGTCACCAGCCGTCGATGCCGTCTCCCTCGCAATCATCGAGCAGCTCCAGGAGGACGGACGCCGTCCGTATGCCGCGATCGGCAAGGCCGTCGGCCTCTCCGAAGCGGCTGTCCGCCAGCGCGTCCAGAAGCTGCTCGATCAGGGCGTGATGCAGATCGTCGCCGTCACGGACCCGCTCACCGTGGGGTTCCGACGTCAGGCGATGGTCGGCATCAACGTCGAGGGCGACCTCGACCCCGTCGCCGAGGCCCTGTCGGCCATGGCCGAGTGCGAGTACGTGGTGATGACCGCGGGCTCCTTCGACCTGATGGTGGAGATCGTCTGCGAGGACGACGACCACCTGCTGGAGACGATCAACAAACGCATCCGGGCCCTTCCCGGTGTGCGCTCCACCGAGAGCTTCGTCTACCTCAAGCTCAAGAAGCAGACCTATATGTGGGGAACCCGATAGCCGTGAGCAAGGACCTGAGCCGAACCGCGTACGACCACCTGTGGATGCACTTCACCCGCATGTCGGACTACGAGAACGCGCCCGTTCCCACCATCGTGCGTGGCGAGGGCACCTACATCTTCGACGACAAGGGCAAGCGCTACCTCGACGGGCTCTCCGGCCTGTTCGTGGTCAACGCCGGCCACGGCCGTCACGAGCTCGCCGAGACGGCGTACAAGCAGGGCCAGGAGCTCGGCTTCTTCCCGGTGTGGTCCTACGCCCACCCGAAGGCCGTCGAGCTGGCCGAGCGCCTCGCCGACTACGCTCCGGGCGACCTCAACAAGGTCTTCTTCACCACCGGCGGCGGCGAGGCCGTCGAGACCGCCTGGAAGCTGGCCAAGCAGTACTTCAAGCTCAAGGGCCAGCCGACCAAGTACAAGGTCATCTCGCGCGCGGTCGCCTACCACGGCACCCCGCAGGGCGCCCTGTCCATCACCGGGCTGCCCGCGCTGAAGGCCCCCTTCGAGCCGCTGGTCCCCGGCGCCCACAAGGTGCCGAACACCAACATCTACCGCGCCCCGCTGTTCGGCGACGACCCGGAGGCGTTCGGCCGCTGGGCCGCCGACCAGATCGAGCAGGAGATCCTGTTCGAGGGCCCGGAGACGGTCGCCGCGGTCTTCCTGGAGCCCGTGCAGAACGCCGGCGGCTGCTTCCCGCCGCCGCCCGGCTACTTCCAGCGCGTCCGCGAGATCTGCGACCAGTACGACGTGCTGCTCGTCTCCGACGAGGTCATCTGCGCCTTCGGCCGGCTCGGCACCATATTCGCCTGCGACAAGTTCGGTTACGTGCCGGACATGATCACCTGCGCGAAGGGCATGACCTCCGGCTACTCGCCGATCGGCGCGTGCATCGTCTCGGACCGGATCGCCGAGCCGTTCTACCAGGGCGGCAACACCTTCCTGCACGGCTACACCTTCGGCGGCCACCCCGTCTCCGCCGCGGTGGGCCTCGCCAACCTCGACATCTTCGAGCGCGAGAACCTCACGCAGCACGTCCTCGACAACGAGAACGCCTTCCTCACCACGCTGCAGAAGCTGCACGACCTGCCGATCGTCGGAGACGTCCGCGGCAACGGGTACTTCTACGGCATCGAGCTGGTCAAGGACAAGGCGACCAAGGAGACGTTCACCGACGAGGAGACCGAGCGCGTCCTGTACGGCTTCCTCTCCAAGGCGCTGTACGAGAACGGCCTGTACTGCCGGGCCGACGACCGCGGCGACCCGGTCGTCCAGCTCGCGCCGCCGCTCATCTCCGACCAGTCGACGTTCGACGAGATCGAGGGCATCCTGCGGGCCGTGCTGACGGAGGCGTGGACGAAGCTCTGACCGCCACCGCCGTGACCCCTGGATGATGATCATCCAGGGGTCATTTTCCTACGTTCGACCGGCCCGGATTCGCCCGTTCCAGTGAGAAGGGGCGCATCCGGGCCACGTGCTGTTCGTACACACCGGTCCGACTATCTACGGTGCCGAGTGACCTATCGGCCGCGTCTTCGTTCCCCCGTGAGGGGACGGGAAAACCGACCTGAACCGAGGTGTACGCCATGGTGGCCCCGCCGGACAACGACGTGATCTGGGCGCGTTCCCTGCACCATTCCCACAACGGATCGCCCGGCCTCGGCGGTGTCTCCCTCGGCGTCCGCGAGGCCGAGATCGTGGCCGTGACCGGTCCGCGCGGCAGCGGGAAGACGACCCTGCTGCACTGCCTGTCGGGGCGGCTCGTGCCCGACCAGGGCGAGGTGTGGTTCAACAGCGTCCCCGTCCACACGATGGCCCCCCGGCTGCGCGAGCAGCTGCGCCGGGAGCGGTTCGGCTGGATCGGCTCCGACCCGCAGCTCGTGCCGGAACTGACCGCCTGGGAGAACGCGGCGCTGCCGCTGCTGCTGCGCGGGACCTCGCACCGGGCCGCGAAGAAGGCGGCCATGGAGTGGCTGGAACGGCTCGACATCGCCGCGTTCGCCAGGAAACGGCCGCACGCCCTGCTCCAGGCCCAGCGCCAGCGGATCTCGGTCGCCCGCGCGCTGACCGCCGCGCCGACCGTGCTCTTCGCCGACGAGCCGACCGCGACCCTGCACCACGCCGACCGCACCCAGGTGCTGCGCACCCTGACGACCGCGGCCCGCTCGCACGGCGTCACCGTCGTGCTCGCCACCCACGACGCCGAGGTCGCCTCGCTCGCCGACCGCACCGCGGCGCTGCTGGACGGCCGCCGCGTCGCCACGGTCTCGCTCCCGGCGAAGCCCGACTCGGAGGGCCGCTCGGCGTGCTCGCTCTCCGTCTAGCCCGCGGCACGCATCCCCTCGTCCTGGTCCGCCGACTGCTCGTCGCCGCCGCGTCGGCCGGTGTCGGCTTCCTGCTCCTGTGCACCCTCGGGTACGCCTCCGCGCACCCGGGCCAGTCCACCGGCTCGGTGCTGCGGCTGCTGTGGTGCTTCGTGCCGCTGGTGGCCACGGTCCAGTTCGCCGTCGCGGTCGCCCGTACGGACCCGAGCACCCGGCCCCGGCCGGGCCTGTCCTCCGTGGGCCTCGGGCCGGTCCGGCTCTCCGCGCTGGCGGCGGTCTCCACGGCCGTCTCGACCCTGCTCGGGTCGATGGTGGCGCTGCTCCTCTTCCTGCACCTGCGCGGCGATCTCACCGGGCTGCCGTTCGACGGCGGCGCGGCGGAGTTCCTGGGCGCGGGCGCTCCGCTGCCCCTGGCCGCCGCCCTGACGCTGCTGGCGCTCGTACCGCTGGCCTCGGCCACCGCGAGCGCGCTGGCGCTGCGGTCCCGGCCGGACACGGCGGCGGGGACGCACGCCTCCGAGGAACTTCCGGCCCCCGCCCCCGCACCGGCCGGCCTCCCCTGGGGCGTGGCGCTGACGGCTGCGGGGCTGGCGGTCGAGGCGTACGCGAGCCGGGACACGGCGGCGCACGCGTTCCCGCTGCCGGGCCGGTTCGACGCCACACCCATGGCGGTGCTGGCCGGCTGGTCCCTGACCGCGATCGGGCTGGCCCTGGCCGGGCCGGGCGTGACGTACCTGTGCGGCAAGCTGCTCCAGGCGGTGCGCCCCGGCGCGGTACGGCTGCTGGCGGGCCGGGTCCTGATGGACGAGGCGCGGCGGATCGGCCGGCCGATCGGCGTGGTCTGCGCGGTGCTCTCGGCGGGGATCGCGGCGACGGCCCTGTACGCGGGCGGTGAGCGCCCCTTCGGTCCGCTGACCGCGCTGGGCGCGGTGCTGGTCCTCGGCTGCACGGCGGCCACGCTGCTCACCTCGGCCCTGGAGGCGAAGCAGGCCCGCGCCCACACCGCCGGGGCGCTGCTGCGGATGGGGGCTCCGGCCGCCGCGCTGCGTGCCGCGACCGCGCTGCGCGCCGTCATCCTGATCGCCGTCTTCGCGCCGCTGACCTGGGCTATCGCGCGGCTGGCGGCCCTGCCCCTGACCAAGTGAGCGCCCCTGCGCAAGGCCGGGGCGGTGAGGTCAGGGGTGGGCGGCCAGGCGGGCGGCCAGGGCGTCGAAGAACGCCTCCCAGCCGTCCTCGGCCGCCGCGTACTGCTCGGCGGTGAGGTTGCCGCCCCGCTGCTGGAAGGCCAGCTCGGTGGTGCCGTCGCCGAGATCCGTGAAGGTCGCGGTGACGATCTCGCCCTCCGCGTCCTCGGGCGAGGCGGGGTCCTTGAGCGTGAAGACCAGGCCGTCGGGGCCGCTCACCTCCCGGTACACCCCGTGGAACGGCATCTCCACCCCGGGCATCACGAGCACCAGGCTCCACGCGCCGCCGGGCCGCACGTCCATCGACACCCGGTCCAGCGGGACGTCCGCCTCCCCGCCGTACCAGGCGGCGAAGTCCTCCGGCTCGGTCCACGCGGCGAAGACCCGCTCGGGCGAGGCGTGCAGTACGCGGGTGAGATCGATGCCCTCGCGGGTGCCACCGTCCATGGTCGCGGTCCTCGTCCCGGTCGCCCCTTCCCGCGGGCACGGACGCGTCCGCGGGGTGTCCGCCTCCAGCTTGCCCGGCCGGGCGTGCGCTGTCGCGCCGTGCGGTACGGGCGCGGGCCCGGCCTGCGGCCACCGGCCCGCTACCCCGCCGCCAGGACCACCGTCTCCGCCGCGTCGAACCGTACGCCCACGACCGCGCCCTCGTCCGGGGTGTCCCGCAGGGCGCACTCCGCCTCCAGCACGGGCGCGTTCTCCGGGGCGAGCCGCACGGTCACACGGTCGCCCCGGAACGTGCGCACCCCGACCGTGCAGCGCAGCCCGTCCTCGGCGTCGCCGATCAGCACCCCGGCGGGCCGCACCAGCAGATCGGCGGCGCCCTGCGGAGAGCCCGCCGCCACCGGCACCCTGCCCCACACCGTGTCGGCGCTCCCGCCGCTCACCGTCGCCCCGACCACGTTGTCGAAGCCGAGGAAGCGGGCGACGAACGCGGAGGCGGGGCGCTGCCAGACCTCCAGCGGGCTGCCCTGCTGGGCGACCCGGCCGTCCCGCATCACCACGACCCGGTCGGCCAGGGCGAAGGCTTCGCCCTGGTCGTGCGTGACGGCCAGCACGGTGGTGCCCAACCGGCCGAAGAGCGTGCGCAGTTCGACCACGAGGCGTTCGCGCAGGCTGCGGTCCAACTGGCCCAGCGGCTCGTCCAGCATCAGCAGCTCCGGGCGCGGCGCGAGGGCGCGGGCCAGCGCGACACGCTGCTGCTCCCCGCCGGACAGCGCCGCGACCGCGCGCCGCTCCGCGCCGGGCAGCCCCACCAGGTCGAGGAGTTCGGCGACCCGGCGTTCGCTCTCGGCCCGGCCGACGCCGTGCATGCGCAGCCCGAACGCCACGTTGCCGCCGACGTCCCGGTGCGGGAAGAGCTGGTGGTCCTGGAACATCAGGCCGAGCCCGCGCCGGTGCACCGGCACGTCCGTCCGGTCCGCCCCGGCCAGCAGCACCCGGCCGCCGTCCATCGGCTGGAGCCCGGCGACGGCCCGCAGGAGGGTCGACTTGCCGCTGCCGCTCGGGCCGAGCACGCACACGATCTCGTGGTCGGCGACGTCCAGGTCCACCGCGTCCAGCGCCGTGCGCCCGCCGAACCGGACCGTGGCCGCGCGCAGGCTCAACAGCGGCCCCGCTTGCGTCTTCGTTCCCGCCGTCACTCAGAACTCCCCGGATCGGTCGGTGCGGACGCGTTCGAGCAGGAGCAGCGACACCGCGCACACGAGCATGAGAATGGTGCTGAGGGCCATCGCCTGCCCGTAGTTGAGCTCTCCCGACCGGCCCAGCAGCCGCGCCACGGCAACCGGCAGCGTGGGGTTGTCGGGCCGGGCGATGAACACGGTGGCCCCGAACTCCCCGAGCGACACGGCGAACGCGAACCCGGCCGCCACCAGGACCGCCCGGCGCACCAGGGGCAGGTCGACCTCGCGCCACGCCCGCAGCGGGGAGGCCCCGAGTACGGCGGCGGCCTCCCGCAGCCGGTGGTCGACCGCGCGCAGGACGGGGAGCATGGTGCGCACGACGAACGGGACGCCCACCAGGGCCTGGGCCAACGGCACCAGGATCCAGGAGGTGCGCAGGTCCAGCGGCGGCTCGTCGAGGGTGATCAGGAAGCCGAAGCCGACGGTGACGGCGGAGACGCCGAGCGGCAGCATCAGCAGCGCGTCGAAGCCGCGCACCAGCCGCCCGGCCCGCCGGGTCAGCGCGGCGGCAGCGAGCCCGCCGACGACGAGGGCGATGAGCGTGGCGACGAGCGCGTACTGGAGGGAGTTGCCGACCGCCTCCAGCGGGGCGACCAGGAACGTCGAACCGCTCGCCCCGGCGGACCTGAGGGCCTGGTAGTAGCCGAGGCCGTAACCGTCCGGCCCGTCGAACGACCGCTCCACCAGCACGCCGAGCGGCAGCAGGATCAACAGCAGCGCGGTGAGGAGCACTCCCCCGAGCAGCGTCCACTGCCCGGCGCCGCGCGGCCGTCGCGCGGTCTGCGCCGGGTCGACGAGCTTCAGCGCGGTCTCCCGGCGGCGTACGGTCCGGGCGTGCACGGCGAGGATCGCGCCGACCGCCGTGAACTGCACGAGCGTCAGCACGGCCGCCGTGGGCAGGTCGAGCAGTTGCGCGGTCTGCCGGTAGACCTCCACCTCCAGGGTGGAGTACGAGGGTCCGCCGAGGATCTGCACGACGCCGAACGAGGTGAACGTGAAGAGGAAGACCATCAGCGCCGCCGCGGCCACGGCGGGTGCGAGGGCGGGCAGCGTGACCCGCCGCCAGGCGGCGAACCGGCCTGCGCCGAGCACCTGGGCGGCCTCCTCCTGGCGCGGGTCGAGCTGCGACCAGAGGCCGCCGACGGTGCGGACGACCACCGCGTAGTTGAAGAAGACGTGGGCCAGGAGGATCGCCCACACGGTGGTGTCCAGCCGTACGCCCCACAGCTCGTCGAGGAAGCCGCCGCGGCCCAGCAGGGCCAGGAACGCGGTGCCGACGACGACGGTCGGCAGCACGAACGGCACGGTGACCACCGCGCGCAGCACCTGCTTGCCGGGGAAGTCGAAGCGGGCGAAGACGTAGGCGCCCGGCAGCGCGACGACCAGGGTGAGGGCGGTGGAGGCCAGCGCCTGCCAGGTGGTGAACCAGAGGACGTCGAGGATGTCCGGGCGGGCCAGCACCTCGCCGATCCGCCCGAACTGCCAGCCGGCACCGGTCCTGAGTCCCCGGCCGACGATCGCGGTCACGGGATAGGCGAAGAACACCGCGAAGAACGCGACGGGCAGGGCCATCAGGACGAGCCGTACCGCGCTCCGGCGGCGTCCGGACCCGCGGCGGGCCCGGACAGCGGCGGCCTCGGCTGACTTCGCCCCGGCGTCTACTTCAGGACCAGCGACTGCCACGACTGGATCCACTGCTCACGGTTGGCGGTGATCTTCTCGGGCGCGACGGTGGGAGGCGTCTGGACGCTCTCGCCGAACTCCGTGAACAGCGCGGGGAGCTCGGCGTCCTCGACGACCGGGTTCACGAACATGTTCAGCGGCATGTCCTCCTGGAACGCCTTGCCGATCATGAAGTCCAGCAGCGCCTTGCCGCCCGCCTCGTTCTTCGCGCCGGTCAGCAGCCCGGCGTACTCGGTCTGCCGGAAGCAGGTGCCGGTGGCGACGCCGGTCGGGGCCTGCTTCGGCTGCGGATCGGCGTAGAGCACCTCGACGGGCGGGCTGGAGGCGTAACTGACGACGAGCGGCCGGTCGGCGTCGGCCTTCCGGCCGCCCGCGGAGCCGGAGAACTCCTCGTTGTACGCCTGCTCCCAGCCGTCGACGACCTTGACGCCGTTGGCCTTGAGCTCCTTCCAGTACGCCTCGTAGCCGTCCTCGCCCTCAGCGGCGATGGTCCCCAGCAGGAAGCCGAGACCGGGCGAGGAACTGGCGGCGTTCTCCGTGACGAGGAGGTTCTTGTACGCGGGCTTCAGCAGGTCCTGGAAGGTCTTCGGCGGCGCGAGCTTCTTGTCGGCGAAGTACTTCTTGTCGTAGTTGACGCAGATGTCACCGGTGTCGACGGGCGTGACCCGGTGCTTCTCGTCCGTCTCCGTGCCGGCCGCGACCCGGTCCAGCCCCTTGGCCTCGTACGCGGTGAACAGACCGTTGTCGAGGGCGCGGGAGAGCAGGGTGTTGTCGACGCCGAAGAAGACGTCGCCGCGCGGGGAGCCCTTGGTCAGGATCTCCTGGTTGAGCGCGGCGCCGGCGTCGCCGCTCTTGAGCACCTTGACCGTGTAGCCGGTCTCCTCGGTGAACGCCTTCAGCACCTTGTCCGAGGCGTTGAACGAGTCGTGGCTGACGAGGGTGACGGTCTGGGAACCGGAGCCATCCGACGCCCCGCCCGCCGGGCCGTCGCCGCTTCCGCAGCCCGCGAGCACGGTGACGCCGAGAGCGGCGGCGAGCGCGGTCGCCGCGTACTTCGTGGTGGTGTTCATCTGATTCCTCCTGGAGGTGACCAGGAAGAGACGCGGCCCCGCCCGCGCTCCGGCGAACCGGAAGCGGGCAGGGCGCAACAGCTTGAGTAAGGTCCGAACTTCCTACCCGGAATGACCCGGGCGAGGTTCAGAGGGTCTGCGGCCAACCTGTCCTCGGTGCCGCACTCTCAGCGCTGTGGCGCTCCCCTGTCGGAATATGAAGTTGATTTCGGCCCAGGCTACACCGGCGTTTTCGGCCCGGTCCGCCGGGAGGCGCGGTCTGGGCCGGTCCGCCGGGGCCGTGGGTCCGGCCCGCCGGGTGCCGGGGGTCCGGCCGGTCCGGTGCGCCGGAGGCCGGTGCGGGACTCAGCGCTCGGAGGCCGCCAGCTGACCGCAGGCCCCGTCGATCTCCTGACCGCGGGTGTCGCGGACGGTGACGGGCACGCCGTGGGCCGCGATCGCCTCGACGAACGCCTTCTCGTCCTCGGGCCGCGAGGCGGTCCACTTGGAGCCGGGCGTCGGGTTCAGCGGGATCAGGTTGACGTGGACGCGCTTGCCCTTGAGCAGCCTGCCGAGCAGGTCGCCGCGCCATGCCTGGTCGTTGATGTCCCGGATCAGGGCGTACTCGATGGAGATGCGGCGGCCGGACTTCTCCGCGTACTCCCAGGCGGCGTCCAGCACCTCGCGCACGTTCCACCGGGTGTTGACCGGGACGAGCGTGTCGCGCAGTTCGTCGTCGGGGGCGTGCAGCGAGACGGCGAGCCGGCACTTGAAGCCCTCGTCGGCGAAGCGCAGCATCGCGGGGACGAGTCCCACGGTCGAGACGGTGATCCCGCGCTGGGAGAGGCCGAGGCCGTCCGGCTCGGGGTCGGTGAGCCGGCGGATCGCTCCGACCACGCGGTTGTAGTTGGCGAGCGGCTCGCCCATGCCCATGAAGACGATGTTGGACAGCCGCGCGGGCCCGCCCGGCACCTCGCCGTCGCGCAGGGCCCGCATGCCGTCGACGATCTGGTGGACGATCTCGGCGGTCGACAGGTTGCGGTCCAGCCCGGCCTGCCCGGTCGCGCAGAACGGGCAGTTCATCCCGCAGCCGGCCTGCGAGGAGATGCACATCGTGACGCGCTCGGGGTAGCGCATGAGGACGGACTCGACGAGCGTGCCGTCGTGCAGCTTCCACAGCGTCTTGCGCGTGGTGTCGTCGTCGCAGCTGATGTGGCGGACGACGGACATCAGGTCGGGGAACAGCGCCTCGGCCAGCTTCCCCCGCGACGCGGCCGGGATGTTCGTCCACTCGGCCGGGTCGTGCGCGTACCGCGCGAAGTAGTGCTGCGAGAGCTGCTGGGCGCGGAACGGCTTCTCGCCGGCCGCGGCGACCGCTTCCTTGCGCTCGGCGGGCGTGAGGTCGGCGAGGTGCCGCGGCGGCTTCTTGGCTCCGCGGGGCGCGACGAAAGTGAGTTCTCCGGGCTTAGGCATGGTTCATCCAGTGTCGCAGACAGACGAGTGAGGGTCCGCCGCCCTGTGGACGACGGACCCTCACTCGTAGAACACGCAGGTGGTACGGGGCGCCGCGGCACCGGTCGCTCAGCCGGAACCGACGAACAGCACCAGCAGCAGCCAGACCACCGGCGCGGTCGGCAGCAGCGAGTCCAGCCGGTCCATGATGCCGCCGTGGCCCGGCAGCAGGGTGCCCATGTCCTTGATCCCGAGATCCCGCTTGATCATGGACTCGCCCAGGTCGCCGAGGGTGGCGCTGGCGGCGACCGCGAGCCCCAGCAGCAGCCCCTGCCACCAGGCGCCGCCGTCGATCAGGAACTCCATGCACAGCACCCCGGCCGCCATCGCGAAGCCCACCGCCCCGAGCAGGCCCTCGCGGGTCTTGCCGGGGCTGATGCGCGGGGCCAGCTTGGTCTTCCCGAAGCGCCAGCCGACGGCGTACGCCCCGGTGTCGCTGACGACGGTGAGGACGAGGAAGGTCAGGACCCGCCACGCTCCGTCGTCGGCCGTCAGCATCATGGCGACGAAGGTGGCCAGGAACGGCACGTAGAAGACGGCGAAGACCCCGGCCGTGACGTCCTTGAGGTAGCCCTCCGGCGGCCGGGTCATCCGCCAGACCAGCACCGCCAGCGCGGTGAGGGCCGTGGCGACCCAGGCTCCCTCCGGGCCCCAGGCGTAGCCGGCGACGACCATCGCGGCCCCGCCGACGGCGAGCGGAACCAGAGGCGCCCTGATGCTCTTGCGCTCGGCGAGCCGTTGGGTGAGCTCCCACAGCCCGACGACGACGGCGACCGCTATCACGCCGACGAAAGCCGCCTTCACGACGAAGAGCGAGGCGACGATGACGGCGCCGAGACCCACGCCGACCCCTATGGCGGCGCGCAGATCACGCCCCGCACGCTTCTTCTGCGGCGGTGGCGGCAGCGGGGTCGACATGGGCTCCTGCGGCATCTCGTCACGGAACAGGGGGCCGCTGACGTGCGCGGCGTCCCCGTCCCGGTCGTCACGACTCTCTGCGTCTCTACCTGCGTCGGGAACGTCCGGCACGTTGGGCATGGGCCGAGTCTGCTGGGCGTCATGCACATCGTAGGCAGGACCCGCCGGGGCAGCCCTCATCTCGGGCGTGCCCCAGTAACCGGCTTTCGGCGGGGCGCCCCAGGAAGAGTCGTTCATCAGACTTCGAGCAGCTCGGCTTCCTTGTGCTTGAGCAGCTCGTCCACCTGCGCGACGTACTTCGCGGTGGTGTCGTCGAGCTCCTTCTCGGCGCGGCGCACCTCGTCCTCGCCGGACTCCTTGTCCTTGACGAGCTTGTCGAGCGCTTCCTTGGCCTTGCGGCGGATGGAGCGGATCGAGATCTTGGAGTCCTCGGCCTTGGACTTGGCGACCTTGATGTACTCCTTGCGGCGGTCCTGGGTCAGCTCGGGGAAGGTCACCCGGATGATATTGCCGTCGTTGCTCGGGTTGACGCCGAGG
This sequence comes from Streptomyces sp. ADI96-02, assembly GCF_003846185.1. Classification (GTDB taxonomy): domain Bacteria; phylum Actinomycetota; class Actinomycetes; order Streptomycetales; family Streptomycetaceae; genus Streptomyces. Next base: position 5,009,692 of record NZ_ML123034.1, on the reverse strand, counting down.
TCGGAGTCGCGGATCGCCTGCTCGATGTTGCGCAGCGCGCTCTTGTCGAACGGCGTCACGACCGCCATCCGCGGCTCGGGAACCGAGAACGAGGCCAGCTGGTTGATCGGGGTCAGCGCGCCGTAGTAGTCGGCGACGATCTTGTTGAACATCGCCGGGTGCGCGCGGCCGGTGCGGATCGCGGCGAAGTCCTCTTTCGCGACGACGACGGCCTTCTCCATCTTCTCCTCGGCTTCGAGGAGGATTTCTTCGATCACCACGTGCTCCTGCGTGTTGTGGGCGGGCCCGTCATCGCCGGGCCCTGCGGATCCTGCGTCGCGTCCTCACCTGCACGGTGTCCGACCGGCAGGCCGTTGTCCATCCTGGGAGGGCCGTCAGGCCCGGGTGCTCTCGTCGCTCACCAGCGTGCCGATCTTCTCACCCTTGACGGCGCGAGCGATATTGCCCTCGGCCGTCAGCTCGAAGACGAGGATCGGCAGCTGGTTGTCACGGCAGAGCGTGATGGCGGTGGCGTCGGCGATCTTGAGATTGCGGGCGATCACGTCGCCGTACTCCAGCGCGTCGAACTTCACCGCGTCCGGGTTGGTCTTGGGGTCGGAGTCGTAGACCCCGTCCACGCCGTTCTTGCCCATGAGCAGCGCCTCGGCGTCGATCTCCAGGGCGCGCTGGGCGGCGGTCGTGTCGGTGGAGAAGTACGGCATGCCCATGCCGGCGCCGAAGATGACCACGCGCCCCTTCTCCAGGTGCCGTACGGCGCGGAGCGGGATGTACGGCTCGGCGACCTGGCCCATGGTGATGGCGGTCTGGACGCGCGAGTCGATGCCCTCCTTCTCCAGGAAGTCCTGGAGCGCCAGGCAGTTCATGACGGTGCCCAGCATGCCCATGTAGTCGGACCGGGCACGGTCCATGCCGCGCTGCTGGAGTTCCGCGCCACGGAAGAAGTTGCCTCCTCCGATGACCACCGCGATCTGGGCTCCGTCGCGTACGACGGCCGCGATCTCGCGGGCGATGGTGTGCACGACGTCGGGGTCGACGCCGAGGCCGCCGCCGCCGGCGAATGCCTCACCGGAGAGCTTCAGCATGAAGCGCCCGGAAACCTTGTCGTCGCGCTTCTGGTCGGCCTGCGAGGCGTCCGCGCCCTTGTCCATGGAAAATTCTCCTCGTGCACATACGAAGAAGGCCATTGCCGGTGGGTCTGGTGTCCCTCAGCGGCAATGGCCTCCTCGTCAGTTCTGCGGTCGTCCGGCATGAGTGCGGCCGTCGACTGCACTAGACCCTATCGGGGTCCACCGTTGTTCGCGGACGGACTCAGATGCCGACCTTGATGCGCGAGAAGCGCGTCAGGGTGACACCGGCCTCGTCCAGGACCTTCTGGACGGACTTCTTGGCGTCCAGCGCGTACGGCTGGCCGAGGAGGGTGGCCTCCTTGAAGAAGCCGTTGACGCGACCCTCGACGATCTTCGGGAGGGCGGCCTCGGGCTTGCCCTCGGCGCGGGTGGTCTCCTCGGCGACGCGGCGCTCGGCCTCGACGACCTCGGCCGGGACGTCCTCGCGGGAGAGGTACTTCGGGGCGAACGCCGCGATGTGCTGCGCGATGCCCTTGGCCAGCTCGGCGTCGGCCTTGTCCAGCTCGACCAGGACACCGATCTGCGGGGGCAGGTCGGGCATGGTGCGGTGCATGTACACGGCGACGTAGGTGCCGGTGAACTGCGCGAAGCGGTCCAGGACGATCTTCTCGCCGAGGTTGGCGTTGGCCTCGTCGACGTACGCCTGGACGGTCTTGCCGGCCTCGATCTCGGAGGCGAGCAGCGCCTGGATGTCGGCCGGGGAGGTCGCGGCGACGTGGGCGGCGAGCGTGTTGGCGACGTTCTGGAACTTATCGCCCTTGGCTACGAAGTCCGTCTCGCACTTCAGCTCCAGCAGAACGCCGGACGTCTGGTCCTCGGAGATGAGGGAGACGACGGCGCCGTTCTCGGCAGAGCGGCCCTCGCGCTTGGCGACGCCCTTCTGGCCCTTGATACGGAGCGCCTCGACGGCCTTGTCGACGTTGCCGTCGGCCTCGTCGAGCGCCTTCTTGCAGTCCATCATGCCGGCGCCGGTGAGCTCGCGGAGCTTCTTGACGTCAGCGGCGGTGTAGTTCGCCATGAGTCTGTATGTCTCTCTCGAAGTCTGAAAGATCTACGGGTGAACGGCGGGGGCGACGCTTGTGGCGTCGGCCCCCGCCGTCAGCAGCCGTGACGGGTGTCAGGCCTGCTCGGCGTCCGCGTCGGCGGCCGGAGCCTCGGCCTCGGCGACCGGAGACTCGGCCTCGGCGACCGGAGACTCGGCCTCGGCGACGGCCTCGGCCGGCTTCTCGGCGTCGGCGACCTTCTCGGTCTCGGCGGAGGACTGGACCTCGGCGGCCGGGGTCTCGTCCTTCTTGTCGCCCTCGAGCAGGTCACGCTCCCACTCGGCGAGGGGCTCGCCGGCGGCCTTCTCGCCCGGCTTCGAGTCGCCGGTGGCGGCACCGGAACGGGCGATGAGGCCCTCGGCGACGGCGTCGGCGATCACGCGGGTGAGCAGGGTGACGGAGCGGATCGCGTCGTCGTTGCCCGGGATCTTGTAGTCGACCTCGTCGGGGTCGCAGTTGGTGTCGAGGATCGCGACGACCGGGATGTGGAGCTTGCGCGCCTCACCGACGGCGATGTGCTCCTTCTTGGTGTCGACGATCCAGACGGCGCTGGGCACCTTCTGCATCTCGCGGATACCACCGAGGGTCTTCTCCAGCTTGGCCTTCTCGCGCGAGAGGACCAGGAGCTCCTTCTTGGTGAGGCCGGAGGCGGCCACGTCCTCGAAGTCGATGAGCTCAAGCTCCTTCAGACGCTGAAGGCGCTTGTAGACGGTGGAGAAGTTGGTGAGCATGCCGCCGAGCCAACGCTGGTTGACGTACGGCATGCCGACGCGCGTCGCCTGCTCGGCGATGGCCTCCTGGGCCTGCTTCTTCGTACCCACGAACATGATGGAGCCGCCGTGGGCGACGGTCTCCTTGACGAACTCGTAGGCGCGGTCGATGTACGACAGCGACTGGAGCAGGTCGATGATGTAGATGCCGTTGCGCTCGGTGAAGATGAAGCGCTTCATCTTCGGGTTCCAGCGACGGGTCTGGTGACCGAAGTGGACGCCGCTTTCCAGCAGCTCCCGCATCGTGACGACGGCCATGGCCGTACTCCTTGAGTTTCTCGGTTGTCGCCACCACAGGATTGCGGCGGCGCCTGACGCCCCGATCGCGCCGTGCCACGAAGGACCGAGGGGCGCGGCCACCGTCCGCGAAGGGGGAGGTGGCGGGGCGTGCGAAGTCGACCCGGTGACCCGGATCGCCACATGAAGTGTACGGGACCCTTCGGGTGCCGGGTGACGGCGATGTCCACAACCGGCGGGCTGTCCACAGGAACGGTCCATGATCAGCGAAATCCCGGGATACGGGAGACCGTTGGCGCATGCGAGTACCACGCCGCGCACCCGCTCGACCACGCTGCGCACATCCCCGGACGCCGAAGCCGATGCCGCGGGCTTCGGCTTCGGCGTCAATGCCCATGTCGGCTGCGTCTTCGGTTTCGGCTTCGGCTTCGGCTTCGACGCCGGTGTCGGTGCTCGTGTCGTCGGTGGTGGCCGCCGCGGTGGCCCTGGTGGTCGCGTTCATGGTCTCCGCGGTGCCGGGCGCGGTGCGGGCGGCCGGTCCGGACGCGGTGCGGGCGGCGGCGGTCGCGCGGGCCTCCGCCGCCGCCTCACCGGTTCCGCCGGGCCGGGCGGCGGAACGGACCGGCGGCCGGTCCTGGCCGCTGGCGGGCAGGCCCGCGGTGCTGCGCGGCTGGGAGCCGCCGGCCGGGCCGTACGGCCCCGGCCATCGCGGCGTCGACCTCGCCGCGCGGCCGGGCGAGGCGGTGCTGGCCGCCGCCACGGGCCGGATCGTCTTCGCGGGGCGTGTGGCCGGACGCGGAGTGGTCACCGTCGAGGTGGCCGGGAGCGGTGCGCCCGTGCTGCGCACGACCTTCGAACCGGTGCGCGCGACGGTCGAGGAGGGCGAGGAGGTGGCGGCGGGCCGACCGGTCGGGGTGCTGGAGGCGGGGCCGTTCCACTGCGCCGCGGGCTGCCTGCACTGGGGGCTCCGGCGCGGCGACGCCTACCTGGACCCGCTCACGCTGCTGCCGCCCGCGCTGCTGCGGCGCGGGCCTTCACGGCTGCTGCCGGTGTCCGGCGTGCCCGAACCGCAGAGACAACCCCGCGCCGATCGGGACGGGCGGGCCGGGGCGGAGAAGCGGGCCGGGCCCCTCTCCCCCGCTCGTCGCGGTTCGTTCAGCCGCGTACGCCGCGCAGGATCATGCCGACCGCGGTGTCCGCGATCAGGCCGGGCTCCTCGGCGACCCCGAGCTCGATGCGGCGCACGGCGGCGTCCACCGAGCCCTGGAGGAGCATCGCGGCGAGCCGGGGCTGCGTGTGGCCGAGGTCGGCCAGGGCCTCGACGATCATGGCGATCAGACCGCCGTGCGCCGCCCGGATCTTCTCCCGGGCGCCGGCGTCCAGCTCGCTCGCGGAGATCGCGACGACCGCGCGGTGGCGGCGGTCCCCGACGAGGTCGAGCTGGCGGCGCACATACGCCTCGATCTTCGCCTCGGGGGTCTCCTCACGCCGCATCGCGTTCTCGACCTCGGCCGCCCAGACGGGGAAGTCGACGGCGCACAGCTCCTCGACGACCGCGGCGCGGGAGCGGAAGTACTCGTACACGGAGGACCGAGCGAGACCCGTGCGCTCGGCGAGTGCGGGGAAGGTCAGCGCCTCCGTACCGCCTTCGGACAGCAGAGAGCGCGCGGCGTCCAGGAGGGCGCCGCGCTGCATGGTCCGGTGCTCGGCCACGGAGGCCGCTCGAATCCTGGGCACGCCTCCACTCTACGGCGGCACGTCTGCGAGGGAAGGGTTCGGCCTCTGTTCGGGTGGCCGAAGACCCGGCTTCTCAGCGGCCGGCGTCGGCCAGTTTGGCCCGGAGCTGGAGCACGGACTTGGTGTGGATCTGGCTGACCCGGCTCTCCGTCACACCGAGGACGTTGCCGATCTCCGCCAGGGTCAGCCCCTCGTAGTAGTAGAGCGTCACCACGGTCTTCTCACGGTCGGGGAGCGTGTTGATGGCACGGGCGAGGAGCCGTCTCAGCTCGCGGTCCTCGGCGACCTCGACCGGATTGTCGGCGGTGGTGTCCTCCAGGGTGTCCATCAGGCTCAACCGGTCGCCGCCCTCGCCGCCGACGTGCAGCAGCTCCTCCAGGGCGACGACGTTCGCCAGCGACAACTGGCTGAAAACGGCGTGCAGTTCCTCCAACGCGATGCCCATCTCCGCGGCCACCTCGGCCTCGGAGGGCGTACGTCTCAGCTGCGCCTCCAGCGTGGCGTAGGCGCGCTCCACGTTGCGCGCCTTCTGCCGCACCGAGCGGGGAATCCAGTCCAGCGCCCGCAGTTCGTCGATCATCGCGCCGCGGATCCTGGTGATCGCGTACGTCTCGAACTTGATGGCCCGCTCGATGTCGAACTTCTCGATCGCGTCGATCAGCCCGAAGACTCCGGAGGAGACGAAGTCGGCCTGCTCGACGTTGGACGGCAGCCCCACGCTCACCCGCCCCGCGACGTACTTGACCAGCGGCGAGTAGTGCAGGATCAGCTGCTCCCGCAGCCGCTCGTCACCGGTGGTCTTGTAGGAGCGCCACAACTCGTCGAGGGAGGAGGGGGCGGGAGGGCGCACAGTGCCACGCGCAACCGGTGGTACTGCCGCGCGGTCAGACCCGGAGGTGTGCTGGGGCATGTGGTGCCTTGAGCCGTTCTGCCGTGAAGTGCTGGGGGACTTTTGTCTGGGGCGGAATCCTTGTGAGCGTAGCGTGACTGTGGGGTCGCAGTCCGCGCAGGCGAGGAGTTCCGTACCGCGCGATTTCGTTCTGCCGCGGACACCGGTCGCGCCCGGCGAGGTCCGGGGCCGTCACCATGGGCGTCGCCCCGGGCGTCGGCCCCGGATACGCCGTCGAGCGTTGGTCCGAGGTCATCGGGCTTACCTTTTCACCCGAATGCTCCAGGTCAAGTACCGCCCCGCCGCGCGTCGCCGTTGCGTGGCGGGGTGACCGTCAACCGCCATCCGTCGCCCTCGCGTTCGACGAACCCCAGTGAGTGCAGTTCGTACAGCAGCGCGAGCGCTTCGTCGCTGGACGTCCCGGCGCTGCGGGCGAGGTCACGGGGGCGGGCGAGGCCGTGGTACGGAAGGGATTCGAGGACGCGCGCGGCGGTCGCGCCCAACTGGTCCCGGGGCAGCACCGGGCCGCGCCTGACCGGAGCGAGCTCGCCGATGTCCCCGACCAGTTCGACGACTTCGGACGCGTCGGTGACCAGCACGCCCTCGCCGCGCAGCAGCTCGTGAACGCCTGCCGAGAGGCCGCTGGTGGCGGGGCCGGGCACTCCCATCACGTGGCGGCCGAGGTTTTGCGCCCGGCGGGCGGTGACGAGCGATCCGCTGCGGTACTCGGCCTCCACCACGACCGTTCCCCTGGTCAGGGCGGCGATCACCCGGTTGCGCAGGACGAACCTGCTGCGCGTCGGGTGCGAGGACGGCGGCAACTCCGTGACGACGAGGCCCTGTTGCGCCACCCTCCCGATCAACTCGGCATGTCCTCGCGGGTAGACGACGTCCACGCCGCAGGCCAGCACCGCCGTCGTGGCCCCGCCCGCCGCGAGGGCCCCGCGGTGGGCCGCCCCGTCCACGCCGAACGCCGCGCCCGACACCACCACCCAACCGCGCTCCGCGAGCCCGGCGCCCATGCTCGCGGCCATGTGCGCGCCGTACGCGGTGCAGGCGCGCGCACCGACCACCGCGACCGAGCGCAGGGACCACAGCCGCAGGTCCGCGGCGCCCCGCACCCAGAGCCCGACCGGCCGCGCGTCGCCCAGGTCGTCCAGCTGGCTGGGCCACTCCAGGTCGCCGGGGCAGACGAAGCGCCCGCCCGCCGCGGCCACCTCCGCCAGATCGCGCACGGGGTCGGCAGCCGCAGCCCGCAGCAGGTGGCCCTCCCGGCGCGCGGCGGTCATTCCGGGCAGCGTCTCGGCGGCGGACCCGTCCTCGGAGCCGAGGATCCGCAGCAGCCCGACGGGCCCGGCCGCCCGCAGCCACTGCCCGGCGCGCTCGTCGCCCGGCTCCAGCACCCTCGTCAACGCGGCCCGGGCCAGCCGCTCCGCGTCCTCCGGCCCCCGGCCCCGCCCCGCCGCCCGTTCCGTGGACGCCTTCACCGCGCCCCCGCCTCCATCGGCACCCCGCGCCGGATCCCCGTGCGCAGCTCCAGCGCCGCCGCGACGTCGCCCGCCTCGGGCCGGTCCGCACCCCGCAGGTCCGCCACGGTCCACGCCACCCGCAGCACCCGGTCCAGGCCGCGGGCCGTGAGCAGGCCGCGCTCCAGGTCCCGTTCCGCCTGCGCCGGCGCTCCCGGAGCCGTGAGCAGCCGGGTCCGCAGCTCATGGCCCGGCACCTCGCTGTTGGTGGCCCAGGGCGTGCCCGCCAGCCGTCGCGCGGCCCGCTCCCGCGCCTCCCGCACCCGCGCGGCCACCACCGCCGTCGGCTCGCCGCGCCCGCCCTGCCCGAGCAGATCCGCGCGGTTGACCGGCTCCACCTCGACCCGGAGGTCCACGCGGTCGAGCAGCGGCCCCGACAGGCGGGCCTGGTAGCGGCGGACCGCCGAGGGAGGGCACTCGCAGCCCGCACCGGTCAGGGTGTGCCGCCCGCAGGGACACGGGTTGGCGGCGAGGACCATCAGGAACCTGGCGGGAAGCCGCACCACGCCCGCCGCCCGGGCCACCACGACATGGCCGGACTCCAGGGGCTGGCGCAGGGCGTCGAGCGCCTTCGCGGAGAATTCCGGCGCTTCGTCGAGGAAGAGGATCCCACGATGGGCGAGCGAGACGGCTCCGGGTCTCGGCATCCCGTTGCCCCCGCCCACCAGCGACTGCATCGTCGCGGAGTGGTGCGGCGCGCAGTAGGGCGCGCGGGCGACGAGCGGTTCACCCGGTGGGAGGATGCCCGCCACGGAATGGACCGCCGTCACTTCGAGGGATTCCTGCCGGGTGAGCGGCGGCAGGAGAGCCGGGAGCCGTTCCGCCAGCATGGTCTTGCCCGCTCCCGGCGGGCCCGAGAGCAGCAGGTGGTGGCCGCCGGCCGCGGCCACCTCCAGGGCCTGGCGCGGACGCCGCTGCCCGGCGACGTCCGCCAGGTCGGGCCGCCCGCCGTCCCCGCCCGCCGAGGCCGCCGCGAGGCCGGTGCCGAGGCCGATGCCCGGGACCATGAGCCCGGCGAGCATGGCGTCGGGCCGGCCCTGACCGCCGTCGGCGGGCTCGTCCGGGACCGGCTCGTCGCACAGGACGGCGACCAGCTGGCGCAGGCTCCGGACGCCGAGGACCGAGACGCCCGGCACGAGAGCGGCCTCCCCCGCCGTCTGCTCGGGCACGACGACCTGCCGGTATCCCGCCTCGGCCGCCGCGAGGACGGCGGGCAGCACGCCGCGCACCGGCCGTACCCGGCCGTCCAGCCCCAGCTCTCCGATCATCACCACGTCGGCGATGGCGGCGGGATCGAGCCGCTCGGCCGCCCCGAGGACCGCGCAGGCCACGGCGAGATCGAATCCCGATCCACTCTTGGGCACCGAGGCCGGGGAGAGCCCGACCGTGAGCTTCTTCTGCGGCCACTCCGCGCCGGAGTTCACCACCGCCGCCCGCACCCGGTCCCGGCTCTCCACCAGGCTCTTGTCCGGCAGACCGACCAGGGTGAACGCGGCCACCCCGGGCTCCAGGTCCGCCTGCACCTCGACCACCACGCCCTCGACGCCGACCAGCGCCACCGAACACGCTCGCGCGAAGCCCATCAGGACACCCCTCGCGCGTGCTCCACGACGGGAGCGCCGCGCCGGGGCACGGTCACCCCGACGAGATCGATCCGCACGCCCCCGCCCGGCGGCCCGCCGTGCCGGTCGAGCCAGATCTCGGCGAGCCGGCGCAGCCGATCGGCCTTGACCGGCGTCACCGCGGCCATCGGATGTTCGAACTCCTGCGACCTGCGGGTCTTCACCTCGCAGACGACCAGGGCGTTACCGTCCCTGGCCACGATGTCGATCTCTCCGGCGCGACAGCGCCAGTTCCGCTCGATCACGTCCATCCCGGCGTCGGCCAGCAGCCGTGCCGCCAGGTCCTCGCCATACCGCCCGAGTGCCCCCCGTGCGTTCATTTCGGCACCACCTCCGGCACCGACTCTGGCCTGTCCGCGCGGGCACTGTGGATCTTGGTGGACAACTGGGCGGATGTGGAAAACCCGGTCCCCCACACGGGTGACCGGGTCGTCCTTGGATCTCGCGGGCGCGTCGCGAGCGCGCGCATCGGCGGTCCGCCGCCGCGGGCCGCGCGGGCTCAGCCCCCCGGAAGTTCCAGATCGCTCTTGTTGAGCTCTTCGATATTGACGTCCTTGAAGGTCAGCACACGGACCTGCTTGACGAACCTCGCGGGCCGGTACATGTCCCAGACCCAGGCGTCCGCCATGGACACCTCGAAGAAGACCTCGCCCTGGACGGAGTGCACCTGCATCTCGTAGTCGTTGGTGAGGTAGAAGCGCCGTTCGGTCTCGATCACATATTTGAACAGACCGACGACATCGCGGTACTCCCGGTAGAGCTTCAGCTCCATCTCGGTCTCGTACTTCTCGAGGTCCTCGGCGCTCATGGCATGTTTCCCCTTCAGCCGTGCGTCCCCCCATTGTGCGTCAGCCTTCGACGCCCCTGGACGATAAGACGATTTCAGGGGTCAGGACCGACGGAACACGTGGAGGACCCTCGTCGAGAAGCGTGCGCAGCAGCTCGGCGAGTCTGGTCGGATACACCGTCTCACGCGTCGCCGCGAGTTCGGCGGAAGTCCACCACCTCAGACCGGCGACGCTGCGGAGCTCCAGGTCGGTCAGGCCCCGCGGGTCGGTGGCGGTCTGCGCCGTACGGGCCAGGAAGTACCACTCGTCCTGGTCCCAGCGGCGGCCGTCGAACGGGAAGGAGCAGGTCCGCTTCCACAGCACCGGCCCCAGTTCGACGTCCGTGATCCCGGTCTCCTCGGCCAGCTCGCGGCGGGCCGCCTGCTCCCTGGTCTCGTCGCCCTCCAGGCCCCCTCCCGGCGTGAACCACCAGGTGTCCGCCGGGTCGCCCGGCTCGTAGCCGTGGAGCAGCAGGATCCGGTCGTCCGGGTCCAGGAGCACCACCCGGGCGACCCGGCGGACCGTGCCCGTCACCGGGCCCCGCCGACGGTCCGCTCGCGGCGGGCGGCCCGTGCGGCGACCGGTCCGTACGCCGCGCCGCCCAGGATGAGCACCACGCCGAGGAGGGCCGCGCCCGCCTGGAGCGGGAGCGGCCCTTCGGCCGACACGCCGCCGGGGAGCGCGGCGAAGGCCGCGGGACGGCCGATCATCCCGTTCATCGGCCAGGCGACCGCGTCGACCCGGGCCCGCACGGCGCTCAGCGGCACCGAGCCCTGTCCGGCGTCCTGAAGATGGACGCGGGAGTCCAGGGAGGAGACCCGCTCGTCGCCGAGCAGGAAGAGCGCGCCCTCGGGCACCTTCGCGGAGAACTTCTGCGGCGAGGCCGGGCCCGGGGCGCCGGCGGCGCCCGTTCCCCGGCTCAGGTAAGGCTCGTCCACCGGCGTGCCGTCCACCGTGAGCCGCCCGCCCTGCTCGCAGCAGGCCACGGTGTCGCCGCCGACGCCGACCACGCGCTTGACCATGGGCGTGTCACCCCAGAGGGGGTCGGTGAACACCACCACGTCACCGCGCCGTACGTCGGAGCCGTCTATCCGTTCCGCGAGCACCCGGTCCCCGGCGTTCACCGTGGGGGCCATCGACTCCGTCGGAACCGTGTACGGCTGGTACACGAGTGCCGCCCAGGCGAAACCGCCGAGGAACAGCACACAGCCGACGGCCACGGCCAGGCCCGACACCACGGTGCCGGCCCGACCCCGGCCGCCGACTGCACGATCCGTACCGCTCATCCCAGCGCTCCCCCATCGGAGATCGACAATCGCTGATCCGAGTCGGCACCCTACCCGTCGGTACGCCCGCCGGTCAGCCTCCTGCGCCGCCACAGCACGATGGGCAGCGCCCCGGCCACTCCGAGTGCCGCGGGCGTCATCGCCGCGGCGGCGTTCAGACCGGGCTGGTCGAACGTGCGGGGGATGGGCAGGGTGGCCCAGCGGTTGATGGGCCAGGCGACGACGAACGCGCGGCCGACGACCTCGTCCGTGGAGACCGTGCCCTGGCCGGGAAGCTCCTGGTGGTAGCGGGAGTCCAGCGAGTTCTGCCGGTGGTCGCCCATGACCCAGATCCGGCCGTCGGGCACGCGGATCGGGCCGAAGGGCTTGTCGTTGCAGGGCGTGTTCCCCGGGAAGATGAACGACTTCTCGTCCAGGGCCTTGCCGTTGACCACGACCGGCCCGTTCACCTTGCACTCCACGGTGTCACCGCCGATCGCGATGACGCGCTTGATCAGGTCCTTCTCCTCCGAGGAGGGCATCAGACCGATGAAGCTGAGGAACTTCTGCACCGCGTTGGGCTCCGGCGTCGCGGTGTCCTCCAGCCAGCCGCCCGGGTCGTGGAAGACCACGACCTCGCCGCGCTCCGGCTCGGAGCCGAACCACGGTGTCAGCTTGTCCACCAGCACCCGGTCGCCCCGCTGCAGTGTGTTCTGCATGGAGTCCGAGGGGATGGAGAACGCCTGGACCAGGAAGGTCTTGATCAACAGCGCCAGGACGAGCGCGATGCCGATGAGCAGCGGCAGCTCCATCCAGAAGGAACGCTGTTTCTTCTGCTTCTTTCCACCGCCGTCTCCCGGGGAGCCCGCCTCACCCTCCGGCCGGCCCGTCGCGCCTCCCGCGGGAGACTCGCCGCGCTCCGGACGGTCCTCGGGTTCGTCGTGTCCGGATCGTGCGCCGACCGCCAAATCCCCCACATCCACTCCTCAGTACGTGCCACGGCCCGCGTCCCATCCGGTGCAGGCCCACCACTCCCATAACGAGCGGGAGTTCCGCAGGGGTCGGGAGCCGGTCCATTCCGTATGGAACCAGGGTGGACACACTATTCGACGGAGCTGTGACCAGGGGTGGCGCGGCGCGCGCCTGCGGGACCGTGGCGAAGGTCCCGCGTTCCTCCAGGGTCCGCCAGTGGCCGAGGGGCCAGGCGATCACCATGGCCCGTCCCACGACCTGCTTCTCGGAGATCGTGCCCTTCCCGGGCTCGTCGAGGTGGAAACGGGAGTCGGCGGAATTGGACCGGTGGTCACCCATCATGAAGAGCCGGCCGGGCGGAACCTTTACCTCGAATTGGACGGTGGAAGGCCGGTCGGAGGGGTAGAGGTAGGGCTCGGACAGGGGAACGCCGTTGACCGTGACCCGGCCGTCCGCACCGCAGCACTTGACGGTGTCGCCGCCGACGGCCACCACCCGCTTGATCAGGTCCTGCTCGTCGTCGGACGGCAGCAGGCCGATGAACGTCAACAGCTCGGTCACCTGTTTGACGCCGATCGGCGGGTCCTCACCGCCGACCGCGGCGGGCTCACCGTGCAGCCAGCCGCCGGGGTCCTTGAAGACCACCACGTCGCCGCGCTGGGGCTTGGAACCGAACCACGGTGTCAGTTTGTCGACCAGGACCCGGTCGCCGATCCGGATCGTCTGCTCCATCGATCCGGAGGGGATCACGAACGCCTGGACCAGGAACGTCTTCAGGACGAGCGCGATCAGCAGCGCCACGACGATGAGGACGGGTATCTCCTTCACCGCGGACCTGCGGCGCTTGCGCCGGACCTTCCGGGCGAGCTTGCGGCGCTCCGCCCGGGTCGGCAGGGAGCGGGGCCCGGCGGCCCTGGTCCCGCCGGGCGGCGCGACGCCGCGCCTGCGTGCGCCGCGGGGACGCCCGCGCTTACCCATGCGCCCCGCCGGGAACCCGTACGCCGTCGAAAGCGGCGGTCCCGGGCAGCGGGCCGACCCTGGCGAACGGCCAGCCGAGCCAGTCCACCCGGCCGGTCACCATGTCGACCGGGACCATGCCTCCCCCGGGCGACCCGAGACGGTCGCGGGAGTCGCTGGAGCGGCTGCGGTGGTCGCCCATCATCCAGAGCGTGCCCCGCGGCACCGCGATGTCGAAGGGCACCCGGGAGGCGCTGTCCCCGGGATGGAGATACGTCTCGTCCACCGGCACGCCGTTCACCTCGACCCTCCCCCGCTCGTCGCAGCAGACGACGCGGTCGCCGCCCACGCCGACGACCCGCTTCACGAAGTCGGTGTCGGCGGGCTCGGCGAGGCCGAGGGAGGCGGCGGCCCGGCGCAGCAGCGCGGTCACCGGGTTCCCGTCGGCGTCCTGCCGTACGAAGGAGCCGGTCCCGTCGAAGACGACGACGTCGCCCCGCTCGGGCACGGAGCCGAAGCGGTACGCCAGCTTGTTGACGAGGACCCGGTCCCCGACGCGCAGGGTGGGCTCCATCGAACCGCTGGGGATCAGGTAGGGCTGGACGACGTAGGCGCTGAACAGCAGCAGTACACCGGCGCCCGCCGCTCCGAGGGCCAGGGTGCGCGGCCGGGACAGCGCGGCGGCGATCCGGCTCCCGACACGCGAGAAGCGCGACCGCTCCTCGGGACCCTCATCGGGTGCCGAGGAGCGGTCGCGCTCCGAGTGCTGTGCTTGCGTGTCCATCGCGGCCGAAGCTTATCCGGCCGGGCCGCGGACGCGGGCGGCAGCTCAGTTGTCGCGCTTCTCCTTGATCTTCGCGGCCTTGCCGCGCAGCTCACGGAGGAAGTACAGCTTGGCGCGGCGGACGTCACCGCGGGTGACGAGCTCGATCTTCTCGAAGATCGGGCTGTGCACCGGGAAGGTGCGCTCGACGCCGACGCTGAAGGAGACCTTGCGGACCGTGAAGGTCTCGCTGACGCCCGAACCCTGGCGGCGGATGACGACGCCCTTGAACTGCTGGATACGGGAGCGGTTGCCCTCGATCACGCGCACGTGGACGTTGACGGTGTCACCGGGGCGGAACGCCGGGACGTCCGTACGGAGAGAGGCGGCGTTGACGCCATCGAGCAGGGAAGTCATCGTTTCTGCTTTCTTCGCCGATGCCACAGGTCATCGACGGCATGTCGTGAGGAGTTTCGGAGTGCTGACCGCGTCGGGCGGGCGTCTTTCCCCCTGTGGCAGGGGCGCACACCGGACGTACAGCAGCGGCCTATTCTTCCACGGCGGACGGCCTGCGCCAAAATCGGCCGCCGGGCTCGGGCGCCCAGCCCAGGATGGAGAGGATCTCGCGGTCCTTCTTGTCGAAGGCACTCGCCTCGCACCGCTCGATGAGGTCCGGCCGGTTCAGGGCGGTACGGGCGAACGCCTGGTCGCGCCGCCAGCGCGCGATCTTCCCGTGGTGGCCGCTGAGCAGGACCTCCGGGATGGACCGGCCGCGCCACTCGGGCGGCTTCGTGTAGACCGGGCCCTCCAGCAGGTCGGCCATCGCGCCGGGGGCGAAGGAGTCGTCGCGGTGCGACTCGGCGTTGCCGAGCACTCCGGGCAGCAGGCGGGCCACGGCCTCCGTGACGACCAGGACGGCCGCTTCCCCGCCGGCCAGCACGTAGTCGCCGATGGAGACCTCGACGACGGGAAGGCGGGTGGCGTACTCGTCCATCACCCGCCGGTCGATGCCCTCGTAGCGCGCGGGCGCGAACAGGAGCCACGGCTTCGCGGAGAGCTCGACCGCCAGCTCCTGGGTGAAGGGGCGTCCACTGGGCGTGGGCACCACGAGGACCGGGGAGCGCGCCCCGGCCTCGTAGCCGTCGGCCAGGGCCTCGTCCAGCGCCTCACCCCACGGCTCGGTCTTCATGACCATGCCGGGCCCGCCGCCGTAAGGGGTGTCGTCGACCGTGTTGTGCCGGTCGTACGTCCACTGCCGCAGGTCGTGGACGTGCACGTCGAGGACGCCGCGGGCGCGGGCCTTGCCGACGAGGGAGACGTTCAGCGGTTCCAGGTACTCGGGGAAGATCGTGACGACGTCGAGCCGCATCACGCGTCGCCCTTCGGCGTCCCGCCCGCGTCCCCGGCGGTGGGCTCCTCGTCGCGGGAGGAGGCCACCACGGCCTCGCTCTCGTCGATCAGGCCGGGCGGGGGCGTGATGACCGCGCGCTGCTCCTCCAGGTCGATCCCGGTGACGATCTCCTCCACGAAGGGGATCATCACCTCGCTCCCGTCGGGGCGCTCCACGATGAACAGGTCCTGCGAGGGCAGGTGGGAGATCTCGGTGATCCGGCCGATCGCGGTGCCGTCGGCCAGGACGACGTCGAGGTCGATCAGCTGGTGGTCGTAGAACTCCTCGGGGTCCTCCGGGAGTTCGTCCGGGTCCACCTCGGCGATCAGCAGGGTGTTGCGCAGCGCCTCGGCGGCCGTGCGGTCGCGTACGCCCTCGAAGCGCAGCAGCAGCCTGCCGCTGTGCACCCGGCCCGCCTCGATCGTCAGCGGGCCGGTCGCCGCCGGATCGGTGGCCAGGACGGCGCCGGGCCCGAGCCGCAGCTCCGGCTCGTCCGTTCGTACCTCGACGGTGACCTCGCCCTTGATGCCATGGGCGCGGCCGATCCGCGCAACTACCAACTGCACGCTGTTTCTCCGAATGATCCGAGTGATGGGATGCGGACGTGGACGTGGAAGAGGACGTATCCGTGAACGTGGACGGGGGACGTCCGCCCGGTCGACGACAAAGGCCGGGGACGGCTCGAAAGCCCTCCCCGGCCCTGGCCGGTGTTCAACTTCGCTCAGCGAACCTGGTCCACATCGACGAGGTCGACGCGGATCCCACGGCCGCCGATGGCGCCCACGACGGTACGCAGGGCGCGAGCGGTGCGGCCGTTGCGGCCGATCACCTTGCCGAGGTCGTCCGGGTGGACCCGGACCTCCAGCACGCGCCCGCGGCGCAGGGTGCGCGAGGCCACCTGCACGTCGTCGGGGTTGTCGACGATGCCCTTCACGAGGTGCTCGAGAGCCTCCTCGAGCATGCTCAGGCCTCGGTCGACTCGGTGGACGCGGCAGCGTCGGCCGCCTCGTCCGCCTTCTTGTCGGACTTCTTGGCCTTGGGGGTGATGGCCTCACCCTTGGCCTCGTCGCCGTCCGCGGCCAGGGCCTCGAACAGCGCGCGCTTGTCGGCCTTGGGCTCCGGCTGCAGCAGCGGCGCGGGGGCCGGGAGGCCCTTGTGGGCCTGCCAGTCACCGGTGAGCTTCAGGATCGCGAGGACCGGCTCGGTCGGCTGGGCGCCGACGGACAGCCAGTACTGCGCACGCTCCGAGTTGACCTCGATGCGCGAGGGGTTCTGCACCGGGTGGTACAGGCCGATCTCCTCGATGGCCCGGCCGTCACGGCGGGTACGGGAGTCGGCGACGACGATGCGGTAGTGAGGCGAACGGATCTTGCCCAGACGCTTCAGCTTGATCTTGACTGCCACGGAAGTGGTGTCTCCTGGTCTCTGACGTGGTTGGGCACAACGAAGATGCCACGTGGGGTTGCGGTACTCGGGTGCCCGACGGACGCGTCAGCCGGAGGAGAGAGGGGTCCTGTGCGGCTGTCGAGTACAGCTAGCCATTGTGCCACACCACATCGGCTCACCCCACCGCGACCGCCGCTTCCGGGATCCGGAACGGCTTGCCGCAGCCGCCGCACACGATCGGCGCCTGCGCCAGGACCGACGGGACGACGCGGACGTTGCGTCCGCAGTCGCAGACGGCCTTGACCCGGACGCCGCCCCCGGAGGAGCCGTGCCGGGCGGCGGGCCCGCGGAAGGAGCGCTTGGTGTCGGCGGCGGTGGCGACCGTGTGCGCCTTGAGGGCGCGCTGCAGCCGTTCGGCGGTCGGGCGGTACCGGCGCTTGGCCTCCGGATTCAGCGTGACCAGCGAGAACCCGCTGCTGGGGTGGGGTTCCTCGACATGGTCGAGACCCAGTTCCTCGGCGATCGCCAGGAAGCGTCGGTTGTGGTAGCGGCCGGCCCGGGAGGTGTCGCGGACACCTCTCGCGGCGGCGATGCCGTGGACTGCCTCGTGGAGCAGTCGTTCGAAGGAGAGCTCGGCGCCACAAGCGGACGACGACTCTCCGATCAGGGACTCGGGCGCGGCAAGATCGGGCAGCTCGGGGTGGTACCGCTGAATGTCGGCCCACGCCTGCGCCAGCTCTGCGGCAAGTACAGGTGGTGTCGTGCTCACGTCGTGACAACGAGCCCGAGTGCTCCGGTGTTCCTATTCCGGGGCATCCCAAATAATTTGCACGTACCAGTCAGTTGCCCTTGATGCGTCCGGACGCGGGCGGGTGCGCAGAACTGCGGAGAAGACGCACAGCTCGCACAAAGACGGCGTGCGGTGTCCGGTTTCCGGTACGCGGGGCGCGTGCGGCCGGCGGAGGCGCGCCGGGAGACGAGGAGCCCGGCTTCGGCGGCGAGACCACCGCCGCCAGGCCGCTCGACGTGCCCGGCCGACGGTGTCGGGTCAGACTGGTGGCGAGAAGCGGACGTGGTGCGCGGAGGCCCTGCCTGGCGGCGTACGGGGACCGTTCGGTCGGCCGAGGGCAGTGCCGCCCCGAGGCCGTCCGGGCCGCCCCGAGGCCGTCCGGTCGCACGACGGCGTGAAACACCCCCGCCGCGGCCGAGGTCCGACGGGGCGCACGACCGGAGCACGCAAGCATTGCCCCACAACCCCTGGACGGGACGGCGCGAGCGCAGTTCCCTGACATACGGGGGTGCGGACAGACGCACACGGGGGCGACCACTGGAGCAGGATCGATCTCTTGGCGGATTGGGGCCCTTCCATGACACCGACGCTCGTCCGGAACCACCGTGACGTGGAGCCGTCCGCACCGGCGGAGGCCGGTGTCCGCGCCCGCGACTGGGCCGAGATCCAGGAACGCATGCTGGCGCCGCTGTACGAGGCGGTGTACGACCGGCTGGAGGTCGGGGCCGCCACCCGGGTGCTCTCGCTCGGCTGCGGCTCGGGTCTCGCGATGCTCGTCGCGGCGGCGCGGGGGGCACACGTCACAGGCGTGGACACCGACCGGGAGCGCCTGGCGCTGGCCCGTGCGCGGCTGCTGCCCGAGGCGGGCCGGGACGGCGCGGGCCGGGACGGCAGACGGGCGCACCCGGCCCGCAGCCGCGCCCGTCTGCTCGACGGCGGCCTGCCGGGCGCGGCGGACGGCGCGGCGTACGACCTGGTGACCGCGTTCGAGCCGATCGGGTGCGCGGCCGGCGACTCCGCGGGGCTGGCGCCCGCGCTGGAGTCGGCCGTCGCGGTGTCCCGCCGGGGCGCCGCGGTGGTGCTGACCGGCTGGGGGCCGCCGGAGCGGTGCGCCACGTCGGAGGTGCTGGGCGTGGCGAACCGGCTGGCGGAAGCGGCACGGGAGCCGGGGGCAGGCGGACGGCGGCCCGTTCTCCGGGACGAGCTGGAGGACGTGGCGGCGCGGGCCGGCCTGAAGCCGGACGGTTCGGGGCGGGTCTCCTGCCCGTTCGGCTACGCGGACACCGGCAGCGCGGTGCGCGGGCTGCTGTCCACCGGGCTGTTCGACGCGGCGGTGCACGCCACCGACCGCTGCCAGGTGGAGAAGGAGGTGGCCGAGGCGCTGCACCCGTACCGGCGCCGGGACGGCACGGTGTGGATGCCGAACGTCTTCCGCTACCTCGTCTGCACGGCCTGATCCGCGCTCCGACTCACCGGCCGCCCCGGCCGGTGAGCCGCCGTTCCGCGCCCGTCAACACATGGACGTGGATCAGCCCATGAACTTCCTGAACTCGTCCGGCAGTTCGAAGTTCTTGTCCTCCTGGGCCGGCAGCCCGAGCGCCCCGCCCTGCGCGGCCTGCTCGCGGCGGGCCGCGGCGGCCTGCTCGTCGGCCTTCCGCTTCATCGGGTTGCCGCTCTTGCGCTTGCCCTTGGCCTGCTTGACCTGCTTCTTCTGACGGCCGGGGCCGCCACCCATGCCGGGCATCCCCGGCATCCCGGGCATGCCGCCGCCCTGGGCCATCTTCGACATCATCTTGCGGGCCTCGAAGAACCGCTCCACCAGGCTCTTCACCGCGGAGACCTCGACGCCGGAGCCCTTGGCGATACGGGCGCGGCGCGAGCCGTTGATGATCGTCGGCTCGGCGCGCTCCTTGGGCGTCATCGACTTGATGATCGCGGCGGTGCGGTCGATGTCCCGCTCGTCGATGTTGTTGATCTGGTCCTTGATCTGCCCCATGCCGGGCAGCATCCCGAGCAGCTTGGAGATGGAGCCCATCTTGCGGACCTGTTCCATCTGGGCCAGGAAGTCGTCGAGCGTGAAGTCCTTGCCCTTGCTGGACGCCAGCTTGGAGGCCATTTTGGCGGCCTCTTCCTGGCTGAAGGTCTTCTCCGCCTGCTCGATCAGGGTGAGCAGGTCGCCCATGTCGAGGATGCGGGAGGCCATCCGGTCCGGGTGGAAGGCGTCGAAGTCCTCCAGCTTCTCGCCGTTCGACGCGAACATGATCTGCTTGCCCGTGACATGGGCGATCGACAAGGCCGCACCACCGCGGGCGTCGCCGTCGAGCTTGGACAGGACGACGCCGTCGAAGCCCACGCCGTCGCGGAACGCCTCGGCGGTGTTGACCGCGTCCTGACCGATCATCGCGTCGACGACGAAGAGGATCTCGTCCGGGCTGACGGCGTCGCGGATGTCCGCGGCCTGGCGCATCAGCTCCTGGTCGATGCCGAGGCGGCCGGCGGTGTCGACGATCACGATGTCGTGGACCTTGGCCCTGGCGAACTCGATCGAGTCCTGGGCGACCCGGACCGGGTCTCCGACGCCGTTGCCCGGCTCGGGGGCGTACACGGCGACGCCGGCGCGCTCGGCGACGACGCTGAGCTGGTTGACGGCGTTGGGGCGCTGGAGGTCGCAGGCGACGAGCAGCGGGGAGTGGCCCTGTGCCTTGAGCCAGAGGCCGAGCTTTCCGGCCAGCGTGGTCTTGCCCGCGCCCTGGAGGCCGGCGAGCATGATCACGGTGGGCGGGGTCTTGGCGAACCGCAGCCGGCGGGTCTCGCCGCCGAGGATGGAGACGAGCTCCTCGTTGACGATCTTGACGACCTGCTGGGCGGGGTTCAGCGCCTGGGAGACCTCGGAGCCGCGCGCCCGCTCCTTCACGTTGGCGATGAAGGCCCGCACCACGGGCAGGGCGACGTCGGCTTCCAGCAGGGCGATACGGATCTCGCGTGCCGTGGCGTCGATGTCCGCCTCGGACAAGCGGCCCTTGCCCCTGAGGTTCTTGAAAGTCGCGCTAAGGCGGTCGGAGAGAGTATCGAACACGGCGCTCGTCGGTCCTCAGGGTCGGGGGCGGGGCAGGTCAATCGCCCTCCAGGGTATCCGCCCCCCGGCGGGCTCGGAGCCCTCGCCCGGATCCGGCCGCCCCGGGGGGCCCGGCGGCCGTTCCGCCCACCTCAGCCCAGGGCCTTCTCGACCTCCCGGGCGAGCTCGGCCGCCCGCGCCCCGGGCAGCGGTTCGCCGTCGGCGCCGGTGACGTAGAAGGCGTCCACCGCGTTGGCCCCGAGGGTCGACACATGGGCGCTGCGCACCTGTGCGCCGCTCTGCTCCAGGGCCCGGCCGATGCGGTGCAGCAGTCCCGGGGCGTCCTGGGCGCGCACCTCGATGACCGTGGCCCGGCGCGATCCCGCCGCCGCGACGGTGACCCGGGGCGGTGGGGCCTTCACGCCGCGCCGGCGCGGGTAGGCGGCCTCCCGTTCGGCGAGGCGGGCCCGGATGTCGAGGGATCCGTCCAGGGCGCGGACGAGGTCGGCGCGGAGCCGGGCGGCCTGCGGAAGGGATCCGTACTCGGCGGCGACCCGCCAGCTCAGCAGCAGCAGCTCCGCCGGTTCGCCGACCTCGTCGGGCAGTTCCACGGCGCGCAGGTCGGCGGAGCGGACGGTGAGGCGGTGCAGTGCGAGCACGCCGGCCGCCGCGGGCAGGACGCCGGGGCGGTCGGGCAGGGCGATGAGGAGTTCGACGCCGACGGGTTCCGGCGCGCCGTCCTCGGCCGGCGGCGCGGGCCGGGTGTGCAGGGCGAGGACCGGTCCGCCGGTGCGCAGGGCCTCGACGGCGAGGCGTTCGTGCTCGGCGCCGGGCGCGGCCCGCTCCGGTTCCTCGGGGGCCTCGCCGTCGAGGACGGCGGCGACGCGTCGGACGAGGTCGGCGACGAGCGAGGCGCGCCAGGCGCTCCAGGCGGCCGGTCCGGTGGCGAGCGCGTCGGCCTCGGTGAGGGCGTGCAGCAGTTCCAGGGTGGAGGTGCTGGTCACGGCGTCGGCGACGGACCGGACGGTGGCGGGATCGTCGAGGTCGCGCCGGGTGGCGGTCTCCACGAGCAGGAGGTGGTGGCGTACGAGGGTGGCGATGACGCCCACGTCGTGCCGGTCGAAGCCGATGCGGGCGGCCATGTCCCGGGCGATCACCTCGCCGGCCTCCGAGTGGTCGCCGGGCCATCCCTTGCCGATGTCGTGCAGGAGGGCGGCGACCAGCAGCAGGTCGGGGCGGTGGACGCGGCGGGCGAGCGCGGAGGCGCGGACGGCGGTCTCCACGAGGTGCCGGTCGACGGTCCAGGTGTGGACGGGGTTGCGCTGCGGGCGGCAGCGTACGCGTTCCCAGTCGGGCAGCAGCCGGGTGACGATCCCTTCCGCTTCCAGCGCCTCCCAGACGGCGACGGCGGCCTCGCCCGCGCCGAGCAGGGTGACCAGTTCCTCGCGCGCCTCGGGGGGCCACGGGACGGGCAGCGGCCGGGCGGTGGCGGCGAGGTGGCGCACCAGGTGGCGGGAGAGCGGGAGGGCGGCCTCGGCGGCGGCCGCCGCCGCGCGCAGGGTGAGCACCGGGTCGCGTTCGGGGCGGGCGGCGCGGGCGAGGACGACCTCGCCGTCGGCCTCCACCACTCCGTCGGCGAGCGGAGTGCGTTCGGGTGCGGCCTTGGCGCCGCCGAGCCCTCGGCCGAGCAGGGCGCGGAGCCCGGGGCGGGCCGAGCGGGCGCGCAGCACCCGGTTGACCTCGCGCCAGGTGACGTCGGTGGCGTACGAGACGGTGCGGGCGGCCTCGTACACCTGGCGCAGCAGGGTGTCGGCGTCCAGCAGGCCGAGGGCTTCGGCGACCTGGTCCTGTTCCTGGAGGGCGAGGCGGTCGGTGGCGCGTCCGGTGGTCAGGTGGAGGGCGTCGCGGGTGTCGAGCAGGACGCGGCGGGCTTCGGCGAGTCCTTCGCGGGGTGCGTCGGCGACCCAGGACGCGGCCACGGCGCGCAGGGCGGTGGCGTCGCGGAGGCCGCCGCGGGCCTCCTTGAGGTCGGGTTCCAGGAGGAACTGGAGCTCGCCCGCGCGTTCGCCGCGCTCCCGGCAGAGTTCGTCGAGGGCGGGCAGGCGTTTCGCGGCCTGGTTGCGCCAGTCGGCGAGGACCGCGGTGCGCAGGGAGGCGACGAGGCCGAGGTCGCCCGCGACGGGGCGGGCGTCGAGCAGGCCGAGCTGGACCTTGAGGTCCTCGCCGGCCGTCCGCCGGGCCTCCGCGGGGGTGCGTACGGAGTGGTCGAGGGCCAGGCCCAGGTCCCAGACGGGGTACCAGAGGGCGTCGGCGAGGGCGGCGAGGGCCGCCGCGCCGGCGCTGCCGTCGTGCAGGAGGAGCAGGTCGAGGTCGCTGCGCGGGGAGAGTTCGCCGCGGCCGTAGCCGCCGACGGCGACGAGGGCGGCGCCGCGGACCCGGGCCCGTTCGGCCGCCGCGGTGAACAGGCCGGTGAGCCAGTCGTCGGTGAGGCGGGCGAGGGCCGCACGGCGCGGCGGCCCGGACCGCGCCGTCCCCTGGAGGAGGCGCAGCCGGGCCGCCGCGTAGCCGCTGGGTCCGGGTTCTTCGGTTTCGGTGGTCACGTCGGTCGTCACCCGGTCGCCTTCCGTTCGGTGCCCTCGGTTCCTCGGTCCGCCGGTCAGAGCGCGTCCGGGCCGCGTTCGCCCGTCCGCACCCGTACGGCCGTCTCGACCGGGACGCTCCAGACCTTCCCGTCGCCGATCTTGCCGGTGCGGGCGGCCTTGACGAGTACCTCGATGAGCTGTTCGGCGTCGTCGTCCTCGACGAGGACCTCGACGCGGATCTTCGGTACCAGGTCGACGGTGTACTCCGCGCCCCGGTAGACCTCGGTGTGGCCGCGCTGGCGGCCGTAACCGCTGGCCTCGGTGACGGTGAGCCCCTGGACGCCGAACGCCTGGAGGGCCTCCTTGATCTCGTCCAGCCGGTGGGGCTTCACGACCGCGGTGATGAGCTTCATGCGTCCACCTTCTTCGCCTTCGGTGCTGCCTTCGCCTTCGGTGCCGCCGTCGGATCCTGGACCGGGGCGGCGGTGCGGGAGACCGTGCCGCCGCCGGCGCCGCTGAAGTCGTACGCCGTCTCGGCGTGCTCCACCTGGTCGATGCCCGCGACCTCGTCGTCCTCGGAGACCCGCATCCCGATGGTGCGGTCCAGCAGGAGGGCGATGAGGGCGGAGACGACCAGAGAGTACGCGAGGACCGCGAAGACGCCGACGGCCTGCTTGCCGAGCTGTTCGAGGCCGCCGCCGTAGAAGAGGCCCTTGGCGTCGGACTGGACGCCGCCGGTGGCGAAGAAGCCGACCAGGAGCGAGCCGAGGATGCCGCCGACGAGGTGGACGCCGACGACGTCCAGGGAGTCGTCGAAGCCGAAGCGGTACTTCAGACCGACCGCCATGGCGCACAGGACGCCGGCGACGGCGCCGATCGCGATGGCGCCGAGCGGGCTGACCGAGCCGCCCGCCGGGGTGATGGCGACGAGGCCGGCGACCGCGCCGGAGGCGGCGCCGAGGGTGGTGAAGGAGCCGTGGCGCAGCTTCTCGTAGATGAGCCAGCCGAGGACGGCCGCGGCGGCGGCGACCTGGGTGTTGAGGAACATGACCGCGCCGACGCCGTCGTCGTTGCCGAGCCAGGATCCGGCGTTGAAGCCGAACCAGCCGAACCACAGGAGGGCCGCGCCGAGCATGACGAGCGGGAGGCTGTGCGGGCGCATCGGGTCCTTCTTGAAGCCGACGCGCTTGCCGATGACGAGGATGACGCCGAGGGCCGCGGCGCCGGCGTTGATGTGGACGGCCGTACCGCCGGCGAAGTCGATCACGCCCATCTCGAAGAGCCAGCCGCCGGAGCCCCAGACCCAGTGCGCGACCGGGAAGTAGACGACGGTGACCCACAGGACGACGAACAGGGACCACGCGGTGAACTTGACGCGGTCGGCGAGCGCGCCGCTGATCAGGGCCGGGGTGAGCACGGCGAACATCAGCTGGAAGACGGCGAAGACGTACACCGGGATGGTGTAGCCGTCCCAGAGCTCGGTGACGCCGATGCCGCTGAGGCCGACGTAGTCCGAGCTCCAGCCGATGACCGAGCCGACGTCGGTGCCGAAGGCCAGGCTGAATCCGAAGAGCACCCACAGGATCGTGACGATCCCGAGGCTGATGAAGCTCATCATCAGCATGTTGAGGGTGCTCTTGACGCGGACCATGCCTCCGTAGAAGAAGGCCAGGCCGGGAGTCATGAGCATCACCAGGGCCGAGCAGATGAGCATGAACCCGGTGTTGGCGGCGGACAGCTGGGGGGCGTCTGCGGCAAGCGTCGTGATGCCTGGGGGCATCGGCGTCTCCTCGTCGTCGTGCGGCCGCGGCGTGCGGGGGAAGGCTGCGGGACCACTGGGGAAAAGGTGCGGGGCCGGTTATCAGCCACGAGATTGGCGGAACGCCGTTTCGAGGGATGCCGCACGGTGTTTCGCCGCGGTGACGAAGGGGGATCGCGTGTTACGTCCGGATGAACCCGAGGTGGCGCGCCCCGTGCCCTGCCTACCATGCGGCCCGCGTCGCATACGGAGCGGTTGAAACGCCGGAGGGCGGGGCGGACGAGGACCGGCCGCGGCGGTCCTCCGTGCGACCGGGCGATGGGGGAGCCGGGTCGGGCTGTTCGGAAGGGGCGCCGCGGCCGGTGGCCGGTGGTGCGGGTCAGACCGCTTCGGCGGTCTCCGGCAGCTGCTCGTGGAGCAGTTCGGTGAGCCGGGCCACGTCGGCGACGTCGCCGAAGTCCCTGGCCGCGGTGTCGACGGTCTTGCGCAGCCGGGTGTTGACCCGCTCGGAGCGGACCTTCCTGGCGATCTTCAGGGCGCGGGTGGCCAGCACGGTGGACTGTTCCGGTTCGCGCTGGAGGAGGTGGACGGTCGCCATCCCGATCAGGTTGAGCGCGTAGGAGCGCTGGTGCTCGTCGTCCTCGCCGAACAGCTCGACGGCCTTGGTCATGACGGGCTCGGCGAGCGAGGCGTACGTGGGGCTGCGGCCGGCGACATAGGCGAGGTCGCGGTAGGAGTGGGCGTTCTCGCCGTTGAGCTCGGCCTCGGAGAAGAACCGGATCCAGTCGGGCTCGGGCTCGCCGTCGAGTCCGGCGTCCTCGAAGGTGTCCTCGGCCATCCGGACGGCGCGCTTGCACTTGCTGGGCTGGCCCATGTTGGCGTAGGCGCGGGCCTCCATCGCGTACAGCATGGCCTGGGTGCGCGGGGTGGCGCAGTCGCGGCTGCCGTACTGGGCGAGGTGGATCAGCTCCAGGGCGTCGTCGGGGCGTCCGAGGTGGATCATCTGGCGGCTCATGCTGGACAGGACGTAGCTGCCGAGCGGCTTGTCGCCGGCCTCCTTCGCGGCGTGCAGCGCGAGGACGAAGTACTTCTGGGCCGTGGGCTGGAGGCCGACGTCGTAGCTCATCCAGCCCGCCAGCTCGGCCAGCTCGGCGGCGCAGCGGAAGAGGCGCTTGGCGGTGGGGCCGGGCTGCGGCTCCTGGAGCAGGTCGGTGACCTCGTGAAGCTGTCCGACGACGGCCTTGCGG
>NZ_ML123034.1:4950381-4983448 GCF_003846185.1 Streptomyces sp. ADI96-02 | reverse complement strand
CGCAGCCCTCCGCCGCACTGGGCGTCCCACTGCCGGAACATCGCGGTGGTCGACTCCAGCAGGTCCAGTTCGGGCTTCGAGAGCCGGGAGGCGCGGGGGGCCGGGGCGGGCGGGTCCGGTTCGCCCGTGCCCTGGGGCGGTACGGGCACCAGCCAGCGCTGCATCGGTTCGATGAGGGCGGGGCCCGCGGCGAGGGCGAGCGAGCTGCCGAGGAAGCCCCGGCGCGCGAGCATCAGGTCGCTGCGGGAGAACTCGCTGAGCAGGGCGACGGTCTGGGGTCCGGCCCAGGGCAGGTCGACTCCGGACACGGACGGCGACTGGTGCGCGGTGCGCAGTCCGAGGTCCTCGACGGCGACGACGCTGCCGAAGCGTTCGGAGAACAGCTCGGACAGGATGCGGGGAATCGGCTCGCGGGGCTGCTCGCCGTCGAGCCAGCGCCGCACCCGGGAGGTGTCGGTGCTGATGTGGTGGGCCCCCATCTGGCGTGCCCGGCGGTTCACCTGCCGCGCCAGCTCGCCCTTGGACCAGCCGCTGCGTACGAACCACGACCCTAACTGCGCGTTCGGCCGCTTCCCGGCATCCGTATCGCCTGCGCCGCTGCCACTCACTGGAACGCCCCCATCCCGCTGAAATTTCATCGCGCGAACCAATACCAGAATGCCGGGCCTCGGTGCTGTTCGTACGGACGTCGCACATCGTCGAACAGGAAGTCGGGTTGCCTGCGGCATACCCGTGGGCGCGCATGCTCCCAGGGGTTCGTGTACCGACGGTAATCCTACGATCACCTCTCCCGCGAGGGGGAACAGGGAAACGCCACCATTCGCCACCCCTTCGAATGAACCCGACTGCCGCTGGGCGCGCTTGACTTGGAGCATCGCGACCGACGGCGAGCGGACGGCTGCACTCAGGGGCGCACGCACCGTGTTGCACTACCCAGCGCACTACCGCGCACGCCACTCGATCGGGTTGCAGTGACGGAGGGTTACCCGATGACGCCGGGTCGTAACCACCGACGAGTCGGA
Organism: Streptomyces sp. ADI96-02; assembly: GCF_003846185.1. GTDB lineage: Bacteria > Actinomycetota > Actinomycetes > Streptomycetales > Streptomycetaceae > Streptomyces. The sequence continues at coordinate 4,982,426 of NZ_ML123034.1, read as the reverse complement.
CCCGTTGGAGGGGGTATGGGCTTCACGATCGGCGGCATCCGTGAGAGGCGGGCCGGCTCGCGTCGACGTGGCCGCGGAGCCGAGGGCACCACGGTCGCCGAGTACACGGGACTGTGGGGCTGGGCCGTGGTGCCCGGCGCGCGGGCCGTGGCCGGCGCGTGCTCGTGCGGCGAGAGCCGCTGCCCCGCGCCCGGCGCCCACCCGCTGGGCTTCGCCCGGGAGGTCCCGGCCGGCGCCGGGGCGGACCGCGCGGCGGACGCCTGGGCCGAGACGCCGGGCGCGTCCATGCTGCTGCCGGTGGGCCGCGCCTTCGACGTACTGGACGTGGCGGAGCGGACCGGCCGGCGCGCCCTGGTGCGGCTGGAGCGGATGGGGCTGCCGCTGGGCCCGGTCGCGGTGACGCCGACCGGGCGGGCGCAGTTCTTCGTCGCCCCGGGAGCCGCCGTCGCACTGCCCGACCTGCTCTACCGCATGGGCTGGGACGACGCGGACCTCGATCTGCGCGCGCTGGGCGCCGGGGCCCACATCACCGCCCCGCCCTGCGACCTCGGCGGCCGGGGCCCGGTCCGCTGGCTGCGCCCGCCGGCGCTGGACACGGCCGCCGCTCCCCCGCCGGCCCGGCTGCTGCTGGGCACGCTGGCCTACGTCTGCCACCGCTCGTAGCGGGCGCCTGCGCGGGCCGGAACGACGGCGGGCGGCGGCCTCCGCGTGGAGGTCCGCCGCCCGTCGGCCGTGTGCGCGTCGCGCCGGTCAGTCGCCGATCAGCGCGTCGACGAACGCGCCCGGCTCGAACGGAGCCAGGTCGTCCGCACCCTCGCCCAGCCCGATGAGCTTCACCGGTACGCCCAGCTCGCGCTGGACGGCCACGACGATGCCGCCCTTGGCGGTGCCGTCGAGCTTGGTGAGGACGATGCCGGTGATGTCCACCACCTCGGCGAAGACCCGGGCCTGCACCAGGCCGTTCTGGCCGGTGGTGGCGTCCAGGACGAGCAGGATCTCGTCGAGCGGGCCGTGCTTCTCGACGACCCGCTTCACCTTGCCCAGCTCGTCCATGAGCCCGGTCTTGGTGTGCAGCCGGCCGGCGGTGTCGATGAGGACCACGTCGGCCCCCTCGGCGATGCCCTCCTTGACCGCGTCGAAGGCGATCGACGCCGGGTCGCCGCCCTCCGGCCCGCGCACCGTACGGGCGCCGACGCGCTCGCCCCACGTCTGGAGCTGGTCGGCGGCGGCGGCGCGGAAGGTGTCGGCCGCGCCGAGCACGACGCTGCGGCCGTCGGCGACGAGCACCCGGGCGAGCTTGCCGGTGGTGGTCGTCTTGCCGGTGCCGTTGACGCCGACGACCATGACGACGCCGGGAGTCTCCGCGCCGCCCTCGGTCCTGACCTCCCGGTCGAGGTCCGGGCCGAGCAGGGTGATCAGCTCCTCGCGGAGCAGGGCGCGCAGTTCCTCGGGGGTACGGGTGCCGAGCACGCGGACCCGTTCACGGAGCCGCTCCACCAGCTCCTGGGTGGGCGTGACGCCGACGTCGGCGGTGAGGAGGGTGTCCTCGATCTCCTCCCAGGTGTCCTCGTCGAGGTTGTCCCGGGAAAGGAGCGTGAGCAGCCCCTTGCCCAGCGAGTTCTGCGAGCGGGCGAGCCGGGTCCGCAGCCGTACCAGCCGGCCCTCGGTGGGCTCGGGGATCTCCAGGGCCGGCGGGGCGGGCGCCTCGGCGACCGGGGCTCCGTCGACGGGCGCCTCGGCGTCCGGGAGGGAGACCTCGTCGATGGTGCGCCGGGCCTCGTCGCTCGGCGTCTCGGCTTCCTCGCCGACGCGGGGCTCGGGGGGAGTAGTGATGGTCGGCGTGCTCGACGGCGGCGGGGGCGGCAGCTGCTTCTTCTTGCGGCTGCTGACCACCAGCCCGCTGATCAGGCCGACCGCGACCAGGGCGATGACTACAGCAAGGATGACGATTTCCATAACCCGTCCAGTATCGGCCACGCCCGCGGCGCGGGCACGGCCCCGCACGCACCTCGGCGGCCCACGGGAGGCGTATGCACCGTTTGGGCGTAATCGCGGTGGGGCACCCCTGCCCTTCTGACGCTGCGTCAGCTACTGTGCCGCCCGCCTGCCCGCCCGGCGAAGGGGACGCCCGTCATGGCCTTCACAGTGGTCCGGTTCAATCTCGTCGATCCCGCCGCCACACCCGCCTCGCTCTCGGCCCGCTACCGGGCCGCCGTGGAGATGGCCGCCTACGCGGACGAGCACGGCGTCGACTCCGTCCAGACCGAGGAGCACCACGGGGCGGAGAACTCCTGGCTGCCCTCGCCGTTCGTCTTCGCCGGGGCGGTCTTCGGCGCCACCCGCCGGATCGCGGTGACCGTGTCGGCGGTGATCGGCCCGCTGCACGACCCGCTGCGGCTGGCGGAGGACATCGCGGTGCTCGACCTGCTGAGCGCGGGCCGGCTGGTGACGGTCGCGGGGATCGGCTACCGGCCCGAGGAGTACGAACGGGCCGGCGTCGAGTGGGGGCGGCGCGGCAGGCTCCAGGACGAGCTGCTGGAGACGCTGATGGCGGCGTGGACCGGCGAGCCGTTCCGGTTCCGGGGCCGCACGGTGCGGGTCACGCCGCGCCCGTACACCCGGCCGCATCCGATGCTGCTGGTCGGCGGCAGCTCGCGGGCGGCGGCGCGGCGGGCGGCGCGGCTGGGCCTGCCGCTCTTCCCGAGCGCGCACCTGCCGGAGCTGGAGGCGTACTACCACCGGCAGCGCGCGGAACACGGGACGGACGGCTTCTGCATGATGCCGGAGCGGCGCACGCCGCTGCTGCACGTCTCGGAGGATCCCGAGCGGACCTGGGCCCTGTACGGCGGACACCTGCTGCACGAGGCGCGCACGTACGCCTCCTGGCAGTCCGCGGACATCCGCTCGGCGGTGCGCTCGGCGGCGACGACGGTGGCGGAGCTGCGCGAGGAGGAGGTGTACCGCATCGTCACGCCGCGGGAGCTGAAGGCGCTGGAGGCGGACAGCCTGGTGCTGCATCCGCTCTGCGGCGGGATGCCGGTGGAGGAGGGGTGGCGCAGCCTGCGGCTGTTCTGCGCGGCGGTGGAGACGCCCGCCGCCCGGATCGGCGGGTGAGCCGGGCGGCGTGAGGGGAAGAGGCGCGGCGCGGGACGAGGGGCGACGCCGGAAGAGGAGCGGCGCGGGAGAAGGGCGACGAGGACGGGAGCGGTCGGCCGGACGCCCCGTCAGCCCATCTCCTCCAGCGCCTTGCCCTTGGTCTCCTTCACGAACATGAGCACGAACGGGATGGAGAGCACGGCGAAGCAGGCGTAGATGACGTACGTCGCCGAGAGGTTCCAGTCGGACAGGCTCGGGAAGCTCGCGGTGATCGCCCAGTTGGCGATCCACTGGGCGGACGCGGCCACGCCGAGGGCGGCGGCCCGGAGCCGGTTGGGGAACATCTCGCCCAGGAAGACCCAGACCACGACGCCCCACGACAGGGCGAAGAAGAGCACGAACACGTGGGCGGCGACGAGGGCGACCGCGCCCTGTACGGTCGGCAGCTTGCCGTCGACCAGGGAGGCGGAGAAGGCCCACGCCTCGAAGGCCAGGGCGATGGCCATGCCGGTGGAGCCGACGAGGAGGAGCGGTCTGCGGCCGACCCGGTCCACCAGCACCATCGCGATGACGGTGCCGATGATGTTCACGATCGACGTGGTGAACGAATAGAGGAACGAGTCGGTCGGGTCGATGCCGACGGACTGCCAGAGCGTCGTGGAGTAGTAGAACGCCACGTTGATGCCGACGAGCTGCTGGAACATCGAGAGGCCGATGCCGACCCAGACGATGGGCAGGAACAGGAACCCCCGGCCCATCAGGTCGGAGAACCTCGACTTGTGCTCACGGTGCATGGCCGTCTCGATCTCGTCCACCCGGGCGTCGAGGTCGACGTGTTCGCCCTCGACCTCCGTGAGGACCTTCCGGGCCTGCTCCCGCTTGCCGACCGAGATCAGGTAGCGCGGGGACTCCGGGATGGCGAACGACAGGAGCCCGTACAGCAGGGCCGGGACGACCGTCACACCGAGCATCCACTGCCAGGCCTCCAGGCCGAGGAGGTCGCCGCGCTGGTCTCCGCCGGCGAGCTGGAGGATGCCGTAGTTCACCAGCTGGGAGGCGGCGATGCCGATCACGATCGCGGCCTGCTGGAAGGAGCCGAGCCGGCCGCGGTAGGCGGGCGGCGAGACCTCGGCGATGTACGCCGGGCCGATCACGGAGGCCATGCCGATGGCGAAGCCGCCGATGATGCGCCACAGCGCCAGCTCCCAGAGCGCGAACGGCAGCGCGGAACCCACCGCGCTGCACATGAAGAGCAGGGAGGAGATCTGCATGCAGCGGATGCGGCCGATCCGGTCGGCGATCCGTCCGGCGGTGGCGGCCCCGATCGCGCAGCCGATCAGTGCGATGGCGATGACCTGGGCCAGCGTCGCGGAGCCGATGTCGTAGCGGGAGCGGATCGCCTGGACGACTCCGTTGATGACGGAGCTGTCGTAGCCGAAGAGGAAGCCGCCCATCGCCGCGGCAGCCGCGATGAAGATGACATGGCCGAGATGGTCCGGATGGGCCGCTCGGGCCTCGGACTCCGGTCCGTGCGCGTTGCTGGTCACGTGAGCTCCTGATGCCTGGCCGCAAGTCAGACGTGGGGGTGAGCCTTCCCAGTGGGACACAACTTCCGGCCCGCCACCACTTGAAGCAGAAATCAAGTCTGCTCAGGTCATGCGTTCACGTAACGAAGGGAAAGAGAGGGCGCAGCAGCTCGTACCCCGGAGTCGCCGAAACGTGCGTTGACGTTCCGATGAATTGGCGCGGCGTCAGCGGAGCCGCTGGCTGATGACCTTCGAGACGCCGTCGCCCTGCATCGAGACGCCGTACAGCGCGTCGGCGACCTCCATCGTCCGCTTCTGGTGCGTGATCACGATGAGCTGCGAGCTCTCCTGCAACTCCTCCATGATCCGGATCAGCCGCTGGAGGTTGGTGTCGTCGAGCGCGGCCTCGACCTCGTCCATCACGTAGAACGGACTGGGTCTGGCCTTGAAGATCGAGACCAGCAACGCCACCGCCGTCAGGGACCGTTCACCGCCCGACAACAGGGAGAGGCGCTTGACCTTCTTGCCCGGCGGGCGCGCCTCGACGTCCACCCCGGTGGCGAGCATGTCGTCCGGATCGGTCAGGACCAGCCGCCCCTCGCCGCCCGGGAAGAGCCGCGAGAAGACCCCTTCGAACTCGCGGGCCGTGTCCCGGTACGCCTCGGTGAAGACCTGTTCGACGCGCTCGTCGACCTCCTTGATCACCTGGAGCAGGTCGGCCCGGGTCTTCTTCAGGTCTTCGAGCTGCTCGGAGAGGAACTGGTGCCGCTCCTCCAGCGCGGAGAACTCCTCCAGGGCGAGCGGATTCACCTTCCCGAGTTGCTGGTACGCCCGTTCGGCCGACCGCAGCCGCTTCTCCTGCTCGGGCCTCGCGTAGGGCCTCGGCAGGTTGCGCGGGTGCTCCGGATCGTCCGCCAGCTCCTCGCCCTGGGCGGCGGGCGACGGCGGCACGGGCTGGTCGGGGCCGTACTCGGCGATCAGCCCGGCCGGTTCGACGCCCAGCTCCTCCAACGCCTTCGTCTCCAGTTGCTCGATCCGCAGCCGCTTCTCGGCCCCCAGCACCTCGCCCCGGTGGACCGAGTCCGTGAGCCGGTCCAGCTCCCCCTTCAGGTCGCGGCCCCGGGTGCGCTCGGCCGCCAGCTCCCGTTCGCGCTCGCCCTTGGCCGCCTCCGCGGTGGTCCGCTCCCGGTCGGCCCGTACGAGGGAGACCTCGACGTGCGCCAGGAGCTGGCGGGCTCCGGACGCCACGGCGGTGGCCACCGCGGCCTCGTGCCGCAGCCGGGCCCGGCGCCGCTCGGCTCGGGCACGCGCCTCCCGCTCGGTGCGGGCGGCCCGGTCCAGCGCGTCGGCGCGTCCCGCCAGCGACCTGACCCGCTCCTCGTGCGTGCGGGCCTGGAGGCGGGCCTCCATCTCGGTCTGACGGGCGTTGGCGCCGTCGGCGGCGAGCCGGTCCCGTACCGAGGTGTCGGGCTCGTCGGCGACCGGGGCCTCCTCGGCGACCAGCAGCCGCTCGGCCAGCTCCTCGGCCTCCTCCGTCGCCCGCTCCAGCGCCTCCTGGGCGCGGGCCACCGCGGCGGTCGTCCGCTCCGCCTCCCCCGCCGCGCCCCGGGCCTGCCCGGCGAGCCGCCCCACCTGCTGGGCGACGCCCGACCTCTCCCGCTCGGCCGCGCGGCGGCGCTCACCGAGCTCCTCGACGAGCGCGGCGCCCTCCCGGCGCCGCTCCCCCGCCAGGCGCTGCGCCTCGGCCAGTTCCTCGCACCGCACCGCGAGGTCGGCCAGCGAGGCCGCGGCCTCGTCGACGGACGCCCGCACCTCCAGGAGGCTGGGTGCTCCGGCCGACCCGCCGTGCGCGAAGTGGGCCGAGAGCACGTCCCCCTCGGCGGTCACCGCCGTCACGCCCGGATGGGCGGCCACCATGTCCTCGGCGTCCTCCAGCGTGGCGACGACGACCGAGTCCCCGACGAGGCGGCGCACGGCCGCCATCAGCTCCGCCGGTCCGCGCACCAGGTCCGCCACGGCGGCTGCCGGAGCCCCGTCGACGGCGAAGCCCCCGGGCCTCGCGTCCTCCTGCCCGGCCGCCGAGCCCGGTCCAGGCGGGCCACCGGGTCCGTTCGGTCCACCGGGACCACCGGGGCCGCCTGGGCCGCCAGGCCCGCCGCCCAGGAGCATCACCGCCCGCCCGGCGTCCTGCTTGCGCAGCAGCCGGATCGCCTCGGCGGCCGTGGCCGGGTCCGCGACGGCCACCGCGTCCGCCGCCGCGCCGAGGGCGGCGGCGACCGCGACCTCGTGGCCCGGCTCCACCGTGAGCAGATCCGCGGCCGGCCCGAACAGGCCCGCTGGGCGGTCCGGGGCCGCCAGCAGGGCCCCCGTACCGTCCTTGCGGCGCAGCCCCAGCGACAGCGCCTCGTGCCGGGCCGCGAGCGCGGCGCGTCCGCGCTCGGCCGCCGTGGCCTCGTCCCGGGCCGCGCTGTGGGCCTCCTGCGCCGCGGCGAGCGCCCGCCGGGCGGCTTCGTGGCGGGCGGTCAGCTCCTCGTCGGCCGCCTCCAGCCCGTCGGCCTCCGCCTTGAGCTGTTCGTACTCCTGCCGGGCGGCGACCGCGCGCTCCCGCGCCTCGTCGCGTGAGGCGGCCAGCCGGTCGATCTCGGCCTGCGCCGAACCGGCTCGGCTGCGGGCGGCGTTGACCTGCCCGTTCAGCCGGGCGAGCCCTTCGCGCCGGTCCGCGATGGCGCGGGCGGCGTCCTTGAGCCGGCGCTCCTCGGCCGCCAGCTCGCGTTCCAGTTCGGCGCGGTGGGCGACGGTGTCCTCCAGCGCGTGTTCGGCCGCCTCCAGGGCGGCGGTCAGCTCCGCCTCCTGCTCGCGGATCCGGGCGGCCTCGCGCTCCAGGTCCTCCGGGTCGCGACCGTGACGCTCCTCGGGGGGAGCCTCGGTGGCGCTGCGGACCCGGGCGTCCGCGAGCGAGGCCGTGCCCCGGACCCGCTCGGCGAGCTGCGACAGCTCGTACCAGGTCTGCTGGGCGCGCTGGAGCCGGGGCGCGAGTGCGCGCGCCTCGCCCTCCAGCGCGGCCTCCCGGGCGAGCGCGGTCCTCAGCTCCGCCTCGGCCGCGTCCTTGCGCCGCTTCAGCTCGGCCTCGTCGGCGACCTCCTCGCGCAGCGCGTCGCGCAGGGTCACCAGGTCGTCGGCGAGGAGCCGCAGCCGGGCGTCGCGCAGGTCCGCCTGGACGACCGCGGCCCGGCGGGCGACGGCGGCCTGCCGGCCGAGCGGCTTCAGCTGGCGGCGCAGCTCGTCGGTGAGGTCCTGGACGCGGGCCAGGTTGGCCCCCATCGCGTCCAGTTTGCGCAGGGCCTTCTCCTTGCGCCTGCGGTGCTTGAGGACTCCGGCGGCCTCCTCGATGAAGGCCCGGCGGCCCATCGGGTCGGCGTGCAGGACGGAGTCCAGTTGCCCCTGTCCGACGATGACGTGCATCTCGCGGCCGATACCGGAATCCGACAGGAGCTCCTGGATGTCCAGCAGTCGGCAGGTGTCTCCGTTGATCTGGTATTCGCTGCCGCCATTGCGGAACATGATCCGCGTGATCGTCACTTCGGCGTACTCGATGGGCAATGCGCCGTCTGAATTGTCGATGGTCAGCGATACTTCGGCACGGCCGAGCGGAGGCCGCCCGGTCGTGCCGGCGAAGATCACGTCTTCCATCTTGCCGCCGCGCAGGGATTTGGCTCCCTGTTCCCCCATGACCCAGGAGAGCGCGTCCACCACATTCGATTTGCCGGAGCCGTTGGGACCGACGACGCAGGTGATCCCCGGTTCGAACCGCAGGGTGGTCGCGGAGGCGAACGATTTGAAACCGCGCAGGGTCAGGGCCTTGAGGTGCACGCCGCCGGACTCTACCTTTCGCACGCGGTTTCGCTGATGAAGGCGCAGGGCACATCAGACGTTAGGGAAGGGGTGTACGAGCGGGGCGGGGGTCCGGCACAGAAAAAAGGGACGCCAGAGGCGTCCCTGTGAATCTTGCCGCAATCCCGGGCTACGGATCGCTGAACGGCCGGACAACGGTGACCCCGAGTCATCGGGAACCCCGGTGTTCGGATACGGCGGTCCGCGACGGAAGGCGGATCAGAGAGATTCGAGGCTACTGAGCGTGCTCGGCCCGACCGGCCCGTGCGGGCCATCCGGTCAGGTCAGCGCAGGCTCGCCCTGGGGTACGTCGATGTCGATGCTGTCGAGCAGCGACTCCTGGTGCTGAGCGGCGGCGTTGAGCGCGTCGTTCTCGTCCTGGATCCGGGTGAGCTCGGATTCGAGGTCCTGGACGCGCTGCTGGAGCCGTCGCATCTCGGCGAGGAGTCGCGGGTCGGAACCGCCGACGTAACCGAGAAGCGCCTTTGCCATGATGGATGGTCCTCCACAATGAGTGACCGACCGATGCGGTGTGGGTCGTCTGGGAATCGCACCCGCGGTGCTCGGCAGGGCTCTGTTCACCACTGCGGTTCTGCTGCTTATCAGCTCTACCGAACAGCTAAGGTGCGCGGGGTTTTCAGCGTCTCACCAAAAAGTTTGACGGTCAACACGATCACACCCCGTGGTGTCGGGCTTCCCGGGGGCGCGCGGCCGGACGATCATGCGGCGCGACTCTCCTGCGGGGCCCTGAGGGCGTGGAGATCTTCGTCAATGGCCGCAGCTTCGCACGACATCCCGTATCTGGCAACCATCGGCTCCCACCGGGTCCCTTCGCAGGTCATTTCGGGTGTGCGGCCCGGACGGAAACCCTGGGCGACGGTCCGGGGCGCACAGCTCGCCGAGCGGATCGGCTCAGCCGCCGGGCGACCCGGTCAGCGAATGGCGAACGCTTCGTAACCGCCGCGCGGGGTGTCCCAGATCTCAGTGACTCCATCCACACGCCCGGGTGTGTCGTCGGAGCGCAGCCAGTCCAGCAGACGGTGGCAATTCTCACGCGGACCCTCCGCCACGATCTGCACCCGGCCGTCGTCGAGATTGAGCGCGAAGCCGGTGAGCCCGCCGATTTCCAGTGCATTCGCCCTGGTGAACCAGCGGAACCCTACTTGCTGTACCCGGCCGCGTACCCAGACGACCAGTCGTGCCTCTTCGTTCATGGCTGAACGCTAACGGCCTCGCCGCACCCGAAGCACACCGCCCCTTCGGCGGCCCATGGCGTACAGTCCCGTCGCAATAGCCTCACCCGATCGGGTGAGTATCGGAGGGTTATCCACCGGTCATTCGAAGAAACGTCATGCCGACGTCGGAGTATCAGGAAGGCACAGCGCATGGGACGCCACAGACGGTCCGACGCAGGCCCCGCCGCCGAGGAGCCCGCGGCCCGTTCCTCCTCCCGCTCTTCCGGCGCGCGCCGGAAGAGGTCGGCCCTGCCCGTGCGCACCGGTCTCCTCGGCGTCACCGCGGCCCTGGCCGTCGGCGCGGTCGCCGTCACCTCCGGCCTGCTCCCCGGCGGCGACACGTACACCTCGGGCAACACCGCGACCGACCGGGTGCGGGCCGACGGCGCTCCCGAACTCCTGACCCAGGGCGGCAGCTCCACGGAACCGGCGGACCGCTCCTCCTCTCCCGACGCCCGGAACGGCGACCGCGCGGGATCCCCGTCCGCCGAACCCTCCGCCGCGCCGTCGACGTCGCCCTCTTCCTCTCCGAGCCCGAGCGCTTCGAAGAAGCCGTCGAAGTCGCCCGGGGCGACGCCGTCCGAGAAGCCCCGCGCCACTCCGTCCCGGAAGGCGAAGGCCCCCGCGGCGACCCCGCGTAAGACCACCGCCCCCGCTCCGTCGAAGACCACCGCCGCGCCGTCGCCCGCCGAGAAGCCGGCTCCCGCCCCCTCCGGCTCCTCCGCGCGGACCGAGGTGCTGGCCCTGGTGAACCAGGAGCGCGCGAAGGTCGGCTGCTCCCCGGTCACCACCAGCACACCGCTCACGGCGCTCGCCCAGGACTTCAGCGAGGACATGGCGGCCCGCAGCTTCTTCGACCACACCGACCCCGACGGCGCGACCCCCTGGGACCGTGCCGCGAAGGCGGGCGTCCAAGGGCTCGGCGCCGAGAACATCGCCCGCGGCCAGGCGGACCCGCAGGCCGTGATGGACGCCTGGATGGACAGCGAGGGCCACCGCGCCAACATCGTCAACTGCGACTACAAGACCATCGGCATCGGCGTGCACCAGGGCTCCGGCGGCCCGTGGTGGACGCAGGACTTCGGCTTCTGACCGGTCACGACGAGGCGCGCGGCACCCGCTGGCAGCGCGGGCAGAAGTAGCTGGAGCGGTTCATCCAGGCCCGCCGCACCATGGGCGTACCGCACCGGCGGCACGGTTCGCCCTCCCGGCCGTACGCGTCGAGCGACCGGTCGAAGTAGCCGGACTCGCCGTTCACGTTGACGTAGAGGCTGTCGAAACTGGTGCCGCCCTGGGCCAGCGCCGCGTTCATCACGTCCCGGACGTGGCCCAGCAGCTCGGCCGACTTCGGGCGGGTCAGCGTCGCGGTCGGCCGGTCGTAGTGCAGTTTGGCGCGCCACAGCGCCTCGTCCGCGTAGATGTTGCCGACGCCGCTGATCAGCGACTGGTCGAGCAGGGCGCGCTTGACGGTCGTCCGGCGCAGTCGCAGCGCGGTGTGGAAGGCGGCGTCGTCGAAGAGCGGGTCCAGCGGGTCCCGGGCGATGTGCGCGATCGTGTCGGGCAGCCCGTCCGGGGTGGTGTCGTGGAGCGAGAGTCCGCCGAAGGTGCGCTGGTCGACGAAGCGCAGCTCGGTCCCGAGCGCGTCGTCGAACCTCATCCGGATCCGCAGGTGCTTCTCGTCCGGCGCGTCCACCGGCTGGACCAGCAACTGGCCGCTCATGCCGAGGTGGCCGAGCATCGAGGAGGCGGCCTCGTCGATCGGCACCCAGAGGTACTTGCCGCGGCGCATAGCCGCCCCGAAGCGGGCGCCCCGCAGCCGGGCCGCGAAGTCCACACCGCCCGCGAGGTGACGGCGGACCGAGCGCGGGTGCAGGACCTCCACCTCGGTGACGGTCCGGCCGCTGACCCAGCGCTCCAGGCCCCGGCGGACGACTTCTACCTCGGGCAGCTCGGGCACGATGCACTCCTGTGTGAACGGTGGTACGGAAGCGGGGGACCTGCTTCCGGGGACGGGAAACCCCCCGGCGCGCTGGGTCGTGTCCCAGGCGCCGAGGGGTTCCCGATCGCTTCAGGCAGGAGCGACGCCCGTGCTCGGCGACGGTTCGGCAGGGGTGTCGGCGGCCCCTCCGTCGGCCGCGGACTCCTCCGCGGCCTGCCGTGCCTGCGCGGCGGCGCTGATCTCGCGCCATGCGGACTCCGCCGCCTGCTGCTCCGCTTCCTTCTTGCTACGGCCGGTGCCGGTGCCGTACGAGACACCACCGACGCGAGCAGCAGCAGTGAAGGTCTTCTCGTGGTCCGGGCCGGTCTCCGTGACGAGGTACTCGGGTACGCCGAGGCTCTCGCTCGCGGTGAGCTCCTGGAGGCTGGTCTTCCAGTCCAGGCCGGCTCCGAGGTTCGAGGACCTGTCGATCAGCGGGTCGAAGAGCCGGTGGACCAGCTCCGAGGCCGCGCTGAGGCCCTGATCGAGATAGACCGCACCGATCACCGCTTCCAGGGTGTCGGCGAGGATGGACGCCTTGTCCCGGCCTCCCGTGCCCTCTTCACCACGGCCGAGCCGGATGAAGGAGCCGAGTTCGAGGCCGCGGCCCACTTCCGCCAGCGCACGCGAGTTGACCACCGCGGCCCGCAACTTGGCCAGCTGGCCTTCGGGCAGGTCGGGGTGGGTGCGGTACAGCGTGTCCGTGACCACCAGGCCGAGCACCGAATCCCCGAGGAATTCGAGCCGCTCGTTGGTGGGCAGGCCGCCGTTCTCGTACGCGTACGAACGGTGGGTCAGCGCACGCACCAGAAGGGCGGACTCGAGGTGATACCCGAGCCGCCCTTCCAGAAGCGTGTGGGACGAGGCTGTGTTGACGTTGTCTGCCTGCTTCTTGGCGCTGGACAACTCAGACATCGGGCCTCTCACCAGCCGCTCAGACCTCGAGGACCTGGCGCTTGTTGTAGGTGCCGCAGCTCGGGCACGCAATGTGCTGGAGCTTCGGCTCCTGGCAACGCTCGCACGAAACCAGGGTGGGGACCGCAGCCTTCCACTGCGACCGGCGGTGGCGCGTGTTGCTGCGCGACATCTTCCGCTTCGGAACAGCCACGGCTACTTCTCCTGCTTCTCGTCGACGCCTGCTTCGGCGCCGCCCATGTTGTCCTTCTCGCCGTCCTGAACGGTCTCGGCGAGTCCTTGCAGTGCCGCCCAACGAATGTCGAGGGCGTCGTGGTGGTGGCCCGGGTTCTCGTCCAGCCTGATTCCGCATTCGGAACACAGGCCGGCGCAGGTCTCCTTGCACACCGGCTGCATGGGCAGTGCGAGCACTACCGCGTCACGCAGCACTGACTCGAGGTCGAACAAACCGTCCTCGAGGAAGAACCTGTCCTCGTCGTCCTCGGCGTCGTCGGCCGGGTCCGCACTGCTGCGGCCCCGGTCATCGGCGTCAGGGTACGAGAACATCTCCTGGAAATCCGCGTCGACCTCTACGGTCAGCGGCTCCAGACACCTTACGCACTCCCCCTCGGCGGTCGCACGGGCGGTGCCGGTGACGAGCACCCCTTCCATGACCGATTCGAGGCGGAGGTCCAGCTCCACGGGCGCGCCTTCCGGCACGCCGATGACGCCGTCGATACCGAGAACCGGCGAACCGGGTGCGTCCACCGAGCGGGTCAGCCGCTTCAGGGCACCGGGACGCCGACCCAGCTCGTGCGTATCGAACACGAGGGGGTTGCGGTGGTCGAGGTGGCCGTTCAGGGCTGTTTCCCGCTTTCGAATCAGATGCGTACTGCACAGGGAGGGCCTGCCCGGTCCGGAGTCGAAACGGGCAGCCGGGATCGCGGACATACGCGCGATCGAGGATTCAGGATACTTGACGTACCGCTCAGCACCCAATCCGGTGCGGAACCCCCCGTCCGAAGGTCAGCGGCCCTGCTCGTAGCGGCGCAGCTGGTCCAGGTCGATCATGCTGGTGTCGAAGAGGCTGGTCTCCTCCAGCGCGCTCTCGCCCTGCTGGGCCTGCGCCTGGGGCTGGGGCTGCGCCTGGGGCTGCTGCCAGCCGTAGTCCTGCCCCGGCTGGACCGGATAGCCGTTCGCGTCGTACGCCGGCTGCTGCTGGTAGGCGGCGTACGGGTCGCCCTGCTGCTGGTAGCCGTAGGCGTCCGGGACGGCGGGCTGGGGCGGCTGCTCCTGGTAGCCGTAGGCCGCCGGAGCGTACTGCGGCTCGGCCGGCGGCTGCGCCGGGTAGTGCGGCTGCTGGGACGGGGGCTGGGGCTGGGGCTGCCGCGGCGGGGGGGCCGCGATCTCGGCGAGGCCGGCGAGGTAGTCCGCGTCGCTGGTGTGGCCCTGGCCGGCGGCGGCGTCCTGGGCCGCGATGTGCGCGCCGAGGTCGTCGGTGGCGACCCGGCCGTGCAGCTTCTGCCGGCCCCGGCCGACCGCCTCCAGGGTCTTGGCGAGCACCGCCTCGAACGCGCCGAGCTTGGTGTCCACGTAGTCGTCGGCGCGCCGGCGGAGCGTCTCGGGGTCGGCGCTGCGCTCGGGGGCGTCGGCGAAGTCGGGGTCCTGGTAGCCCTGCTCGTCCAGGCCCTGACCGCGACCGAGCAGCTTCTCGCGGCCCCGGTCCACGGAGCCGATGGTCTTGGTGAGGACGACCTCGAAGTTGGCGAGCTTGCTGTCGACGTAGTCGTCGGCCTCGGCCCGGACCTCGTCGGCCTCACGGCGGGCCTCGGAGAGGATCCGGTCCGCCTCGCTCTGCGACCGGCGGGCGACCTCGGTGTCGGAGATCAGGGAGCCGCGCTGGGCGTGGGCGGACTGGATGATCCGCTCGGCCTCCTGGCGGGCCTGCTCGACGAGCTGCTCCCGGCCGCCGATCAGCTCCTCGGCGTGGGCGAGCGAGCCGGGCAGGGCCTGGCGCACCTCGTCGAGCATGGCGAGCAGTTCGGCGCGGTTGACCACGCACGAGGCCGACATGGGCATGGCGCGGGCGTTCCCGACCGCTTCGACGATCTCGTCGAGCTTCTTCTGCACGTCCACCGTGTGCTCGCCACTCTCTGCTGCTCTGTTGGAGACGGACGGGACGACTGTAAGGCCACTCCGCCGCCGTCCGACACCTGGTGACGGGAGGTCAGCGCCTCAGCGCTCGCCCAGACGCCGTATGAGCGCTTCGTGGACCTCCGGAGGCAGCAGGTGCGAGACGTCGCCGCCCCACGTCGCCACCTCCTTGACCAGCGAGGAGGACAGGAAGCTGTACGTCGGGTTGGTCGGCACGAAGAGCGTCTCGACGCCGGAGAGGCCGTTGTTCATCTGGGCCATCTGGAGCTCGTAGTCGAAGTCGCTGACGGCCCGCAGGCCCTTCACGATCGCCGGGATCTCCCGCTGCTTGCAGAAGTCGACCAGCAGGCCGTGGAAGGACTCCACCTCGACGTTGCCGAAGTCGGCGGTCACCCGGCGGATCAGGTCGATCCGCTCGTCCACGGTGAACAGCCCCTTCTTGGACTGGTTGATCATCACCGCGACGTGCACGACGTCGTACAGCTTCGAGGCTCGGCCAATGATGTCGAGATGCCCGTTGGTGATGGGGTCGAACGACCCCGGACAGACGGCGCGGCGCACAGTGATTCCCTCGCTCTCCGGACCGGTCATCGTGCGTCTTCGCACGTAGCGGCGGCGCGACCGTACCAAAGCGTTCCCTCGCCGTAGCGACGGGACCGCAGTGGCTCGAATCCGGCCGGCCAGCCGAATTCTCCGCCCCGGGTGCTGCGTTCCACCGTGACGAGCGCATCGCCGGTGAGCCACCCCTGAGCACGGAGTGTGAGCAGGATCTCGCGAAGATCGTCGTCGGTGACGGCGTAGGGAGGGTCCAGGAAGACGACGCTGTACGGCTCCGAGGGCGCCGGACCTGTCGTGATCTGCTCCGCTTTGCCGGTGCGCACCTCGGCGCCGGGCAGGCCCAGCGTGCGGACGTTGTCGCGGACCGTGCGGACCGCCTTCTGGTCGGCCTCGACCAGCAGGGCGTGGGCCGCGCCGCGGGAGAGCGCTTCGAGGCCGACGGCGCCGGAGCCCGCGTACAGGTCGGCGACCCTGGCCCCGTCCAGGGTGCCGAGGAGCGCCTCCCAGGTGGAGAACAGGCCCTCGCGCGCGCGGTCGGAGGTGGGGCGGGTGCCGGTGCCGGGCGGGACGGCCAGGCGGCGTCCGCCGGCCGAGCCGGCGATCACGCGGGTCATGGGTGTCGGGTCCTCGGGGTCGTGGGGCGGGCGGAGGGCCGGGAGGGGCCCGGCCGGGGGCGGCGCGCGGGACGGCGCGGGGCCGTGCGTCCACGATATGGCGTCGGGCGGCGGACGGCCCGTCCGCCTCTCCCCCGCGCCGCTGGGCTCACCCCTTGTCCAGGTACTCCTCGCGGTCCTTGTCGAGCAGCGCCGCCAGCACGGTGCGCAGCTCAGGCAGGTGCTCCAGCTCCGGGTCGGCGGCGACGACCGCGACGGCCTCCTCGCGGGCGGCGGCGATCACCTCCTCGTCGTCGATGACGGCGAGCATGCGCAGCGAGGAGCGCACGCCGGACTGGGCCTGGCCGAGGACGTCGCCCTCGCGGCGCTGCTCCAGGTCGATGCGGGAGAGCTCGAAGCCGTCGAGGGTGGCGGCGACGGCGGAGAGCCGGGCACGGGCCGGGCTCGCCTCGTGGGCCTCGCTGACCAGCAGGCACAGCCCCGGGGCGGAGCCGCGGCCGACCCGGCCGCGCAGCTGGTGGAGCTGGGAGACGCCGAACCGGTCGGCGTCCATGATCACCATGGCGGTGGCGTTGGGGACGTTGACGCCGACCTCGATGACGGTGGTGGCGACCAGGACGTCGACGTCGCCCGCGGCGAACCGGCGCATCACGTCGTCCTTCTCGTCGGGGTGCATCCGCCCGTGCAGCACCTCGACGCCCAGCCCGGCGAGCGGGCCCCCGCGCAGCTCGCCGGCGACCTCCAGGACGGCGAGCGGAGGCCGTTTCTCCGGATCCTCCTCGGCGGCCTTGTCCTTCGCCGTCCTCTTCTTCCCGCCGGGCTCCTCCGCGTCGTCGCCGATGCGGGGGCAGACGACGTACGCCTGGTGGCCGTTCTCCACTTCTTCGCGGACGCGCTCCCAGGCGCGGCTGAGGAAGTGCGGCTTGTCCTTGGCGGGGACGACGTGGCTGGCGATCGGGGAGCGGCCGGCCGGGAGCTGGTCCAGGACGGAGGTCTCCAGGTCGCCGAAGACCGTCATCGCGACCGTACGGGGAATGGGGGTGGCGGTCATGACGAGGAGGTGCGGCGGCTGCTTCCCCTTGGAGCGCAGGGCGTCGCGCTGCTCGACGCCGAAGCGGTGCTGCTCGTCCACGACGACCAGGCCGAGGTCGTGGAAGCGCACCTTGTCCTCGATGAGGGCGTGGGTGCCGATGACGATCCCGGCCTCGCCGGTGACCAGGTCGAGCAGGGCCTGGCGGCGGGCCGCCGTGCCCATGGATCCGGTGAGCAGGACGACCTTCGTGCCCCGCTCTGGGCCGCCCAGCATGCCGCCCTCGGCCAGCTCGCCCATCATCTCGGTGATGGAACGGTGGTGCTGCTGGGCCAGGACCTCGGTGGGGGCGAGCATCGCGGCCTGGCCGCCCGCGTCGACCACGGTGAGCATGGCGCGCAGGGCCACCATCGTCTTCCCGGAGCCGACCTCGCCCTGGAGGAGGCGGTGCATCGGGTGCTCGGTGGCCAGGTCGTCGAAGATCTCCCCGCTGACCTTGCGCTGGCCCTCGGTGAGCGTGAACGGCAGCTCGGCGTCGAAGGCGTCGAGCAGGCCGCCGGGGACGGCGCGGCGGGCGACGGCGGGCAGCTGGGTGTCGGCGTAGCGGCGGCGGGCCAGCGCGACCTGGAGGACGAACGCCTCGTCCCACTTGAGCCGGGCGCGGGCGTCCTCGACGTCCGCCTTCGTCCGGGGTCGGTGCACCTTGAGCAGGGCTTCGGGCAGCGGGGTGAAGCCGCGCCCCTCGCGCAGGGAGGCGGGCAGCGGGTCCACGGCGTCCCGCGCGCTCGGCAGCACGGCGTCCACGGCCTTGGCGATCCGCCAGGAGTCGAGCTGCTTGCACGCGGGGTAGATCGGCAGCAGCCGTCCGGCGAAGGCGTCGACCGCCTCGGTGGCCTCGTCGGCGTCGGTGGCGTCGAGCAGCTGGTACGTGGGGTGGGCCAGCTGCATCTTGCGGTTGAAGACGGACACCTTGCCGGCGAACATCGCCTGGCGGCCCGGCAGCAGCTCCTTGTGCGGCTTGTGGACGCCGTGGCCGAAGAAGACGAGCTGGAGCCGGCCGCTGCCGTCGGTCAGGGTGACCTCCAGGCGCTTGCCCCGGCCGTTGTTGAACATCAGGATCCGGGCGTCCGCGACCTGCGCGACGACCGTGACGTGCTCGTCCAGCGGGAGCTCGGCCAGCGCGGTCAGCCTGCCGCGCTCCTCGTAGCGGCGCGGGTAGTGGTGCAGCAGATCACCGACCGTGTGCAGGTCGAGGTGTTCGGCCATCACCTTCGCGGTGGCTCCGCCGAGCAGCTTCTTGAGAGGTTCATCGAACGAGGACACGCCTTCCATTGCACACCACGGCACTGACAGGTGTCCGCCCGGCGCGGCGGCGGCGCACCCGCCGGGGATCGCGGGACAGCCCTTACTCGACGCCGATCAGCAGCGGTGCGCGCTGGTGTCCGCCCCGGTAGACCACGGTGTCCACGGCGAGGTGGCCCTCGCGCACGTGCTTCTCCAGGGCGTCGGCCAGCGCGTCGGGGACGTCCTCGCCGAGGACGAGGGTGACCAGTTCGCCGCCGGCCGCGAGCATCCGGTCCAGGACGGTGCGGGCGGTGGCCGGCAGGTCCGCGCCGATGACGGCGACGTCGCCGTCGATCAGGCCGAGGATGTCACCGGCCTGGCAGACCCCGGCCATCGTCCACGACTGCCGTTCGGCGACGGCCAGTTCGGCGTACCGGGTGGCGCCCGCGGCGGCGGTCATGGCGACCACGTCCTCGTCGAAGCCGCGGTCCGGTTCGTGGACGGCGAGGGCCGCGATGCCCTGGACGGCCGCCCGGGTGGGGACGAGGGCGACCCGGACGCCCTCGGTCCTCGCCTGCTCGGCGGCGGCGGCGGCCGTGTGGCGCAGCGCCGCGTCGTTGGGCAGCAGGACCACCTCGCGGGCGTGGGCCCGGCGGATGGCGTCGACCAGTTCGCCGCTGGCGGGCGGTTCGCCGGGGCGGGCGAGCACGGTGGTGGCGCCGGCCTCCGTGCAGAGCCCGGCCAGCCCGTCGCCGGGGACCACGACGACGACGGCGCGGCGGGCGGGTTCGGTGTGCGGGCGCAGGTCGTGGCCGCTCTCGGTGGCGAAGTGGGTGATCCGGATCCGGTAGGGCCGCCCGGCCTCGACGCCCGCCTCCACGGCGGCTCCGGCGTCGTCGACATGGACGTGGACGTGCCAGAGCCCGTCGCCGCCGACCACGACCAGGGAGTCCCCGAGCGCGTCGAGCCGGGCGCGCAACCGGTCGACCTGGGCGTCGCCGGCCTCCAGCAGATAGATCACCTCGAAGGCGGGCCCGCCGCGGGCACCGCCCTCGGGGCAGTCGTCCGGGCCGTCGGGCACCGGGACGCCGCCGACCGGCAGGCCGTCGTCGCAGCCGCCGCCGTCCACCGGCGCGGGCGTCCGGCCGGCGGTGCGGGGCCCGCGCGCCGGGGCCTGTCCGGTCACCGCCTCCAGCAGGGCGCCCAGGACCGCCACCAGGCCCCGGCCGCCGGCGTCCACCACACCGGCCCGGCCGAGCACGGCGAGCTGGCCCGGCGTCTTCGCCAGGGCGGCGCGGGCACCTTCGTACGCGGCGTCCACCACGGTGCGCAGGGCCCCGTCGCCGTCCTGCGCGGCCTCGGCGGCGGCGGTGGCCACGGTGAGCACGGTGCCCTCGACGGGGTGGGCGACGGCCTGCCGGGCGGCTGCGGCGGCCCGGGTGAGGGCGAGCCGCAGGTGGGCGGCGTCACCGCCGTCGGCGAGCACCGCGGCCATGCCCCGCAGCAGCTGGGCCAGGATGGTGCCGGAGTTGCCCCGGGCGCCGATCAGCGCGCCGTGCGCCATGGCGCGTACGGCGTCGGCGGTGGCGGGCGCGGTCGTGCCGGTCTCATGGGCGGCGAACACGGCCTCGACGGCGGCGGCCGCGGATTCGACGGTCAGGTAGAGGTTGGTGCCGGTGTCACCGTCGGCGACCGGGTAGACGTTGATCGCGTCGATCTCCGCGCGCTCGCGGCCCAGGGCCTCCAGGGCCAGTGAGCACCAGGTGCGCACCGCGACGGCGTCCAGATCGTCGGGGAGCTGCGGCACCGATGGTCCTCCTTGAGCGGCCGTGGCAACGGGCTGCACCGCAGGTTAGCCCGCGTGCCGGGGCCCCGGCCCGGACAGGGCGCGGGAGGGCGGCGGGCGAAGCCGTGGTAGTTTCGTATCTCCGGAGCAGGCGTTGTATGCTGCTTCGGTTGCCCGATGAGAGTCGGGCCATTCCTCCGGTACCGCCACTTCATTCAATGATTCCGGCGCACCGGAATTCACTGTAAGTGCACCTGAAGTCTTTGGAGTGACCCGTGGCTGCCAACTGCGACGTCTGCGGCAAGGGGCCGGGCTTCGGCAACAACATTTCGCACTCGCACCGCCGTACGTCCCGTCGCTGGAATCCCAACATCCAGCGCGTGCGTGCCGTGGTCGGTCGGACGCCGAAGCGGCTCAACGTCTGCACCTCGTGCATCAAGGCCGGCAAGGTCGCGCGCTGACGTTCCCGTCGTAGCGCAGCCTTCCGGTTGCCCAAAAAGCCGGTCCGCCTCGGTGGACCGGCTTTTTGCTGTGCCCGTACGGCCCCGCGGGGGCCGGTCAGCCGGTCGGGCGGGTACGCCAGCCGTGGTCGACGGGGCCGATGCCGCCGCCGAGCGGGAACCCGGCCTCGATCGCCCCGGTGACGTACGCCTTCGCCTCCCGTACGGCCGTGGGGACGTCCCGGCCGAGCGCGAGCCCGGAGGCGATGGCGGAGGCCAGGGTGCAGCCGGTGCCGTGGGTGTGGCGGTTGTCGTGCCGGGGTGCGCGCAGCCAGTGCTCTTCGCTGCCGTCGGTGAGCAGGTCCACCGCCTCGCCCGGCAGATGCCCGCCCTTGACGACCACCCAGCGCGGCCCGAAGCCGAGGATCCGCTCCGCCGCCCGCCGCATGCCGCTCTCGTCGGCGACCCGGACTCCGGTGAGCTGGGCCACCTCGTCGAGGTTCGGGGTGGCGACGGTGGCGACGGGCAGCAGCTTGGTGCGCACGGAGTCCAGCGCCTCGGCGGCCAGCAGCGCGTCACCGTGCTTGGAGACGCCGACGGGGTCGACGACGACGGGGGCGGCGGTCCCGGCGAGGAGGCCGGCGACGGTCTCCACGAGCGCGGCGGAGGCGAGCATGCCGGTCTTGACGGCCTGGACGCCGATGTCGTCGACGACGCTGCGGTACTGGGCGCGCACGGCCTCCGGTGGAAGCTCCCAGGCGCCCTGGACGCCGAGGGAGTTCTGCGCGGTGACGGCGGTGAGGACGCTCATGCCGTGCACGCCGAGGGCGAGCATGGTCTTCAGGTCGGCCTGGATCCCCGCACCGCCGCCGGAGTCGGATCCGGCGACGGTCAGCACGCGGGGCGGCACAGCGGTACGCAGGGGCATGCGCAGCAATCTAGTGCGCGCGCCCGCGACCCCCGCCGCGAGGGGGACTGCGGGTCTCAGTAGGCGTCCTCGATCGCGCCGAAGTGGTCCCAGCCGCCCTTGCTGGTCCAGGGCGCCCCGTCGACGGTGACCTGGGGCAGGGCGGAGGGCTTGAGGACCTCGCCGATCACCCTCCAGCGGGCGGGGAGTTTCACGTCGGCCGGGAAGGTCGCCACGATCGCGTGGTCCTCGCCGCCGGTGAGCACCCACTGGATCGGGTCGACGCCGACGGCCTGGCCGATGTCGGACATCTGCGAGGGGATGTCGATGAGGCCGGCCCGCAGGTCGATCCGGACGTTGCTGGCCTCGGCGATGTGCCCGAGGTCCGCGACCAGCCCGTCGCTGACGTCGGTCATGGCGGTGGCGCCGAGCCCGGCCGCCGCGGGGCCCGCGTGGTACGGCGGTTCGGGGCGGCGGTGGGCCTCGACGAAGGCGCGGGGCGAGCGGAAGCCGCGGGAGAGCACGGCGTAGCCGGCGGCGGACCAGCCGAGCCAGCCCGTGACGGCGACGACGTCGCCGGGCCGGGCGCCGGCCCGCGTGACGGGCTCGTGGTCGCGCAGGTCGCCGAGCGCCGTGATCGACACGGTGATGGTGTCGCCGCCGACCACGTCGCCGCCGACCACGGCCGCTCCCGCCACCTGGCACTCGTCGCGGAGCCCGTCCATCAGTTCGGCGGCCCAGGTGACCGGGAGGTCGGCGGGGACGACGAGGCCGAGGAGCAGGGCGGTGGGCACGGCGCCCATGGCCGCGATGTCGGCGAGGTTCTGGGCCGCGGCCTTGCGGCCGACGTCGTACGCCGTCGACCAGTCGCGGCGGAAGTGCCGCCCTTCCAGCAGGATGTCCGTACTGACCACGACCCTGCGGTCGGGAGCGGCCACGACCGCGGCGTCGTCGCCGGGCCCCAGCCGTACCGCCGGAGTGGTGGTGAGCCGGGACGTGAGCTCTCTGATGAGCCCGAACTCCCCCAACTCGCCCACGGTTCCCTTCACCGAGTCCCACCTCTCATCTATCGCCCCGGACACCCGTCCGGGCCCCCGGTCGCGAGCCGTCACCGCTGTCGGTACCGTCAAGTCGAACGTCAACTTCTGCGCCCTGTACGCCACGCTGGGGACGCCAACGGGCCCGTAGGTCTCCCCGTGGCCCGCGACTACGCGATAACGTGGCGTCCCTTTCCCCCACATGATCCTCGTGGCCGCCCTGGAGGTTCCGTGGTACAGGCGTACATCCTCATTCAGACCGAGGTGGGCAAGGCGTCGACCGTCGCCGAGACCATCTCCAAACTCCCGGGAGTCATTCAGGCAGAGGACGTCACCGGACCCTACGACGTGATCGTGCGGGCCCAGTCCGACACGGTCGACGCGCTCGGCCGCATGGTGGTGGCCAAGGTGCAGCAGGTGGACGGCATCACACGGACCCTGACCTGCCCTGTCGTGCACCTCTGACCCCCGTCCAAGGGCTGTCCCGCGATCTCCGGCGGGCGCGCGACGGCAGCTACGGCACCTCGCCGCGTTGCCGGAGCGTCCCCATGCGTCCGGTATGCGGACGCCCCTCCGCCTCGCGATGCACCGCATCCGACGCCGCACGCTGATCCTCCAGGGACTGCGGGACAACCCTTAGGCTGGGCCGGTGACGTCTTCCCGCCGCCGGCCGCTCCGCTCGACTCTCCTTCTCGGCCCGTCCGCCGCCGTGCTCGTCCTGGCCGCGGCGGGCTGCTCGGTCGGCGGAGCCTCGCCCGTCGCCGTTCCCACGCCGTCGCCGGAGGCCGCCGCGTACTGCGAAGCGCTGCACGCGGAGTTGCCGGAGACGGTCGTCGGCCTGCGCCGGAGCGACCCCTCGCCGGACTCGGAGCTGACCTCCGGCTGGGGGGACGGGGCGATCGTACTGCGCTGCGGCGTCCCGCGGCCCGCGAAGATGGACGACCCCCAGGCGGAGGCGGTCGAGGCGGACGGCGTCTCGTGGATGCTGGAGCAGCCCGAGGGCTCCGGACCGCGGTTCACCTCGACCTACC
This sequence comes from Streptomyces sp. ADI96-02, assembly GCF_003846185.1. Taxonomy (GTDB): domain Bacteria; phylum Actinomycetota; class Actinomycetes; order Streptomycetales; family Streptomycetaceae; genus Streptomyces. Next base: position 4,958,965 of record NZ_ML123034.1, on the reverse strand, counting down.
GCAAGGCGTACGTCGAGGTGACGCTCTCGGAGGAGTACGCCCACGACGCGACGCCGCTGGCCGCGCTCGCCGGCCCGGTCGGCAGGGCCGTCCCGGACCGGCTGTGAGCCGGCGGCCGGCCGCGGGCGCTCAGCGCAGCCCGGTGGTCCGGTTCAACGCGGCCTGGATCAGCCGGTCGACCAGCTCCGGGTAGTCGACGCCGCTCTCCTGCCACATGCGCGGGTACATCGAGATCGGGGTGAACCCGGGCAGGGTGTTGATCTCGTTGATGACGAAGTCGCCGTCCTCGGTGAGGAAGAAGTCGGCGCGCACCAGGCCCTCGCAGGAGACGGCCTCGAAGGCCGCCACGGCGAGGCGCTGGACCTCGGCCGTCTGCTCCTCGGTCAGCGGCGCGGGCACCAGACCGGGAGCGGAGTCGATGTACTTCGCCTCGAAGTCGTAGAACTCGTGGGCGGTGACCGGCGGGATCTCCGCGGGCACACTGGCCCGCGGCCCGTCCGCGAACTCCAGCACCCCGCACTCGATCTCCCGGCCGCGCAGCAGCGACTCGACGAGGAACTTGGGGTCGTGGCGGCGGGCCTCCTCGATCGCCTCGTCGAGGCCGGCGAGGCCGTCGACCTTGGTGATGCCCACCGAGGAGCCGCCGCGGGCGGGCTTGACGAACAGCGGCCAGCCGTGCTCGCCGGCGAAGTCCACGATCCGCTCGCGGACGGCGGCCGGGTCGCGGTCCCATTCGCGCGGGCGGACGACCAGGTAGGGGCCGACCGGCAGGCCGAAGGAGCGGAAGACCCGCTTCATGTACTCCTTGTCCTGGCCGACGGCCGAGGCCAGGACACCGGCGCCGACGTAGGGGACGCCGGAGAGCTCCAGGAGCCCCTGGAGCGTCCCGTCCTCGCCGTAGGGGCCGTGCAGGACGGGGAAGACGACGTCGACCCCGCCGAGCGCCTTGGGCACCGCGCCGGGTTCGCTGTAGAGGACCTCCCGGCTGGCCGGGTCGACGGAGAGCGCGACCGTGCCGTCCTCCGACTCCACGAGCCGGCCGACGTCGGGCGTCCTGCGGTCCGTGATGGCCATGCGCTCGGGCTCGTCGGCGGTGAGCGCCCAGCGGCCGTCCGTCGTGATGCCGATCGGCAGGACGTCGTACACGGTCCGGTCGATGGCCTTCAGGACGGCGCCGGCCGTGACGACCGAGATGCCGTGTTCGGAGCTGCGTCCGCCGAACACGACAGCCACGCGCGGCTTGCGGCGCTGCTGCTCAGGGCTCTCGGCGCGCTCAGGGCTCTGGGGGAGGTTCTCGCTGCTCATATCGCGATGAGCGTACCTGCTGGTAAGGGAGACGTCAGCGTCGCTCGGCCTTGGCGCTCCGTGACATCAGCTCCTTGACGGCGACGACCGGGGACTTGCCCTCGTGGACGATGGAGACGACGGTTTCGGTGATCGGCATGTCGACCCCGTGCCTGCGTGCCAGGTCGAGGACCGATTCGCAGGACTTGACGCCCTCGGCGGTCTGCTTGGTGACGGCGATCGTCTCCTGGAGCGTCATGCCGCGGCCGAGGTTGGTGCCGAAGGTGTGGTTGCGCGAGAGCGGCGAGGAGCAGGTCGCCACCAGGTCGCCCAGGCCCGCGAGTCCGGAGAACGTCAACGGGTCGGCGCCCATGGCCAGACCCAGGCGGGTGGTCTCGGCGAGGCCGCGGGTGATGAGGGAGCCCTTGGTGTTGTCGCCCAGGCCCATGCCGTCCGCGATGCCGACGGCCAGGCCGATGACGTTCTTCACGGCGCCGCCGAGCTCGCAGCCCACGACGTCGGTGTTGGTGTACGGGCGGAAGTACGGGGTGTGGCAGGCGGCCTGGAGGCGCTGGGCGACGGACTCGTCGGCGCAGGCGACGACGGCCGCGGCGGGCCGGCGTTCGGCGATCTCCTTGGCCAGGTTGGGGCCGGAGACGACGGCGATGCGGTCGGCGGAGACCTTGGTGACGTCCGCGATGACCTCGCTCATCAGCTCGGCCGTGCCCAGTTCGACGCCCTTCATCAGGGAGACCAGGACGGTGTCCGGCTCCAGGTGCGGGGCCCAGTCGGCGAGGTTGGCGCGCAGCGTCTGGGAGGGCACGACGAGGAAGGCGAACTCGGCGCCGCGCAGGGCCTCGGCCGCGTCCGTGGTGGCGCGGATCGACGCGGGAAGCTCGATGCCCGGCAGGTAGTCCGGGTTGGTGCGGGTGGTGTTGATGGTCTCGGCGACCTCGGCGCGGCGGCCCCAGAGGGTGACCTCGCAGCCCGCGTCGGCGAGGATCACGGCGAACGCCGTACCCCATGAGCCGGTTCCGAAGACGGCCGCTTGTGCGGGGTGCGTCACGTGGGTCCCTTTCCCTGCGCCCTGCGCCGTTGTTCAGCACGGGCTTTGCGGTGATCGTAGAGCTCGGCGGGGGCGCGCTCCCCGCGCAGGTCCTCCAGCTCGCGGGTGACCGCGGCCATGATGGCCTCGGTGGCCTCGCGCAGCACCTCGGGCGTGGCCTCCAGGCCGTGGAAGCGGCTGAGGTCGACGGGCGGTCCGGCCTGGACCCGGAGCGTCTTGCGGGGGAACAGCCGGAGCTTGTTCTCCGTGGCGTACGGCGGCATCGCGAGGTTGGCGCCCCACTGGGCGACGGGGATGACCGGCGCCTTCGTCATCAGCGCCACGCGGGCGGCCCCGGTCTTGCCGGCCATCGGCCACAGGTCGGGGTCGCGGGTGAGGGTGCCCTCGGGGTAGAAGGCGACGCACTCGCCGCGCTCGATGGCCTCGACGGCGGCCCGGAAGGCGTCCAGCGCGTCGGTCGACTCGCGGTAGACGGGGATCTGGCCGGTGCCGCGCAGAATCATCCCGACGAAAGGAGTGCGGAAGAGGGCGGCCTTCGCCAGCAGCCGGGGCACCCGCCCGGTGTTGTACTGGAAGTGGCCGTAGGAGAGCGGGTCCAGATAGGAGTTGTGATTGACCGCCGTGATGAATCCGCCGTCGGCCGGAATGTGTTCCATCCCCCGCCAGTCCCGCTTGAACAGAACCACCAGTGGCGGCTTGGCGATGACCGCCGCCAGACGGTACCAGAAGCCGATTCTGCGGCGGGACACTCGGACACCTTCCTCTAAGGACTTCGACCTGCTGTTGGCTACTGACGGTCAAGTCTCGCCCCAGGCCCCTGCTCTGTCGAGAACACCGTACGCCTCACCCCCCGGCCCACACCTCCGGGTTGTGGGGCCGGCAGGTGAGAATAAGTCCTGATGCGCATGGAAGGGGAGATCGCCACGAACACCGATCCGGCCGGGGCCTGGTCCCTGGTCGTTCCGCTCAAGCCGCTCGCGCGGGCCAAGAGCCGCCTGGGACTGGCGGTGGGCGAGCGGTCGCGGCCCGGGCTGGCCCTGGCGTTCGCCCAGGACACGGTGGCCGCGGCGCTGTCCTGCGCTTTGGTGCGGGATGTGGTGGTCGTCACGGACGACGCGGTGGCCGGCGCGGCGCTGTCCGCGCTCGGGGCGCGGATCGTGCCGGACGCGCCGGCGGCCGGCCTGAACGCGGCCCTGGCGTACGGCGCCGCCATGGTGCGGGCGCTGCGGCCGGGCGCGCGGGCGGCGGCGCTCAACGCGGATCTGCCGGCGCTGCGCGCCGAGGAATTGGCGCGGGTGCTCGATTGCGCTTCCGCTTTTCCCCGCGCTTTTCTCAGGGATGCGGCGGGAATCGGGACGACATTTCTGTCCGCCGCCCCGGGAGTGGAATTGCGGCCGGCTTTCGGTGGTCCGTCCGGGGCACGGCACCTGGCGTCGGGCGCGGTGGAAATCGACCTGCCCGCTCTCGGCTCGGTGCGCCGGGACGTGGATACGGGCGAGGATCTGCGGGCCGCCCGGGCGCTGGGCCTGGGACCGCACACCGCGCGGCTCGCGGCCTCCCTCTCCCCGGTCCCGGACCGCTAGGCTGCCGCCCATGCAGGCGACCTCGTACACGTACGACCCCGAGACCCGCGGCGGCAGTGTGCTGCTGGACGACGGCACCCCGGTGGACTTCGACGCCGCCGCGTTCGACGCGGGCGGTCTGCTGCTCCTGCGTCCCGGGCAGCGGGTGCGGATCGAGGGCGAGGGCGAGGGGGCGGCCCTGCGGATCACGCTGGTGACGCTCCAGACGTTCTGAGGCGCGACCGGGGCGACTCGGGCGCCCACCGGGGGGCGAAGCGGCCCCGGACAGCCCGCGGGCCGGGCTCCCCAGAGAGGGAGCCCGGCCCGGCGCGTGTGAGGGGCGAGTGGTCGCCCGGTGTCACTTCTTGCGTGCGGTGGCCTTCTTGGCCGTGGTCGTGCGCGCCGTGGTCTTCTTCGCGGGCGCCTTCTTCGCCGTGGTCTTCTTGGCGGGCGCGGTCTTGCCGGCGACGGCCTTCTTGGCGGTCGTCGCGGTCTTCTTCGCCGGGGACGCCTTCTTCGCGGCCGGCGTGGCCTTCTTGGCCGTCGCGGTGGCCTTCTTCGCGGTGGCCTTCTTGGCGGTGGCGGTGGTCTTCTTCGCCGGGGCCACGGCCTTCTTGGCGGTGGTCTTCTTCGCCGTGGCCTTCTTGGCGGCGGACTTCTTGGCGGCGGCGGCCTTGACCGTCGTACGCGCGGCGGAAGATCCGCCCGAGAGGCTGCCCTTGGGGGCCTTCTTCACGGCCACGTCGTTCTTGGGGAGCTTCTTCGAGCCGCTCACCAGGTCCTTGAAGCCCTGACCCGCGCGGAAGCGGGGCACCGAGGTCTTCTTGACCCGCACCCGCTCACCCGTCTGCGGGTTGCGGGCGTACCGGGCGGGGCGGTCGACCTTCTCGAACGAACCGAAGCCGGTGACCGAGACACGGTCACCGGCGACCACGGCCCGGACGATGGCGTCGAGTACCGCGTCGACCGCGTCCGCGGCCTGCTGACGGCCGCCGACCTTGTCGGCAATCGCTTCTACGAGCTGCGCCTTGTTCACGTCTTCCCCTTCGGAGACATTGCCAGAACGAAAGTGTTCAAGCTTTTTCGCACGTTAGGCAGATATATACCGCAAATCAAACACGAAACGGGCTAATCACCCTAGTGCCGCAACGAAGTCGACCGCTGCGGAGTTCCGCAGTGTCAGTCACCTTCGGGGAATCGGCCCTCATCGAGGTCCTTCATCAACCGGTCCAGACGCCTTGCCGCGTCCGGGAGATCGTGCTTCGCCGCGGCCGTGACGACCAGCAGCTTCCGGGAGAGCGCCATCCGTACGCTCTCCGGGACTTGCAGTGCACGCACCTTCGCGTGCGCTTCCTTCAATCGGTCGGCGACTTGGCCATAGAGCTTGAGTTGGCTGTCGCGTTCCATGCACCGATTGTGCCATCTGGGGCGAGTTGTCGCCCGACGGGGTCTCAACAAGCGACTGCGCCCCCCGTCCGAAGGCGAGGGGCGCAGTCCTGGAAACGTGCTGCTCAGGCCTCGATGGTACGCGGCTTGAAGCCCGGCCTGGCCGCTTCGTACGCGGAGATGTCCGCTTCGTTCTGAAGGGTGAGGCTGATGTCGTCGAGCCCGTTGAGCAGGCGCCAGCGGGCGTTCTCGTCGAGCTCGAAGTCGGCCGTGACACCCTCGGCGCGGACCTGCCGGGCCTCCAGGTCGACGGTGATCTCGGCCGTCGGGTCGGCCTCGGTCAGCTCCCACAGGGTGTCGACGACCTTCTGGTCCAGGACCACGGTCAGCAGTCCGTTCTTCAGCGAGTTGCCGCGGAAGATGTCGGCGAAGCGGGAGGAGACCACGGCCTTGAAGCCGAAGTTCTGCAGGGCCCAGACCGCGTGCTCGCGGGAGGAGCCCGTACCGAAGTCGGGGCCCGCCACCAGGACCGAGGCGCCCTCGCGCTCGGGGCGGTTGAGGACGAAGTTCTCGTCCTTGCGCCAGGCTTCGAAGAGCCCGTCCTCGAAGCCGTCGCGGGTGACCTTCTTCAGCCAGTGCGCGGGGATGATCTGGTCGGTGTCGACGTTGCTGCGGCGCAGCGGGACGGCCCGGCCGGTGTGGGTGGTGAAGGCTTCCATGGCTATCGGACTCCGGCGGGGGTACGGGTGTCGGACAGATCGGCGGGCGAGGCCAGATGGCCCAGTACCGCCGTGGCGGCGGCGACCTGGGGCGAGACCAGATGGGTGCGTCCGCCCTTGCCCTGCCGGCCCTCGAAGTTGCGGTTCGAGGTGGAGGCGGAGCGCTCGCCGGGGGCCAGCTGGTCGGGGTTCATGCCGAGGCACATCGAGCAGCCCGCGTGCCGCCATTCGGCGCCGGCGGCGGTGAAGACCTTGTCCAGGCCCTCCTCGACGGCTTGGAGGGCGACCCGGACGGAGCCGGGGACGACCAGCATCCGTACGCCGTCGGCGACTTTGCGGCCGTCCAGGACCGAGGCCGCGTTGCGCAGGTCCTCGATCCGGCCGTTGGTGCACGAACCTACGAAGACGGTGTCCACGTCGATCTCGCGCAGCGGCTGCCCGGCGGTCAACCCCATGTACTCCAGGGCCTTTTCGGCGGCGTTGCGCTCCGAGGCGTCCTCGTACGAAGCGGGATCGGGGACGTTGGCCGACAGCGGCGCGCCCTGGCCGGGGTTGGTTCCCCAGGTGACGAACGGGGCCAGTTCGGCGGCGTCGATGACGACCTCGGCGTCGAACACCGCGTCGTCGTCCGAGCGCAGCGTCCGCCAGTACGCGACTGCCGCGTCCCAGTCCTCGCCCCGCGGGGCGTGGTCGCGGCCCCGGAGGTAGTCGAAGGTGGTGGCGTCGGGGGCGATCATGCCCGCGCGGGCGCCGGCCTCGATCGACATGTTGCAGATGGTCATCCGGGCCTCCATCGAGAGCTTCTCGATGGCGGAGCCGCGGTATTCGAGGATGTAGCCCTGGCCGCCGCCGGTGCCGATCCGGGCGATGATCGCCAGGATGAGGTCCTTCGCGGTGACCTCGTCGGGCAGTTCTCCCTCGACCGTGATGGCCATGGTCTTCGGGCGGGCCAGCGGCAGGGTCTGGGTGGCCAGCACGTGTTCCACCTGGCTGGTGCCGATGCCGAAGGCCAGCGCGCCGAACGCGCCGTGCGTGGAGGTGTGGGAGTCGCCGCAGACCACCGTGGTGCCGGGCTGGGTCAGGCCGAGCTGCGGGCCCACCACGTGGACGACGCCCTGCTCGACGTCGCCCAGCGGGTGCAGCCGGACGCCGAAGTCCGCGCAGTTCTTGCGCAGTGTCTCCAGCTGGGCGCGCGAGACCGGGTCGGCGATCGGCTTGTCGATGTCGAGGGTCGGGGTGTTGTGGTCCTCGGTGGCGATGGTGAGGTCGAGGCGCCGCACCGGCCGTCCGGCCTGGCGCAGTCCGTCGAAGGCCTGCGGGCTGGTCACCTCGTGCAGCAGGTGCAGATCGATGAAGAGAAGGTCGGGCTCGCCCTCCGCGCGCCGGACGACGTGGTCGTCCCAGACCTTCTCCGCGAGTGTCCTACCCATCGCTTTCCCTCCGGCCGGCGTCCTCGCCGGCCCAACTAGAGATCTCGGATGTGCCGGCCGTCCGCGCCCCCCGTACGGGGGCGGTGGCCGCGGGCCGTCGTGCGGCCTCTCCTACAGGTTCGCAACTTCCATGGAAAATTGAACTTGCGTTTCACAGAGTGAGACGGGAGTATCGTCGTATGGACAACTCTAGCGGCGTCGGCGTTCTCGACAAGGCAGCTCTGGTATTGAGCGCCCTGGAGTCCGGTCCGGCCACCCTCGCCGGGCTGGTCGCGGCGACCGGGCTCGCACGGCCCACGGCCCATCGACTGGCCGTGGCACTGGAACACCACCGGATGGTGGCGAGGGACATGCAGGGCCGGTTCATCCTCGGTCCGCGGCTGTCCGAGCTGGCAGCCTCGGCCGGCGAGGACCGCCTGCTGGCCACGGCCGGACCGGTGCTCACCCACCTGCGCGACATCACCGGCGAGAGCGCGCAGCTCTACCGCCGGCAGGGCGACATGCGCATCTGCGTGGCGGCGGCGGAACGGCTGTCCGGACTCCGGGACACGGTGCCGGTCGGCTCCACGCTCACGATGAAGGCGGGCTCCTCCGCCCAGATCCTGATGGCCTGGGAGGAGCCGGAGCGCCTGCACCGCGGCCTCCAGGGGGCCCGGTTCACCGCGACGGCGCTCTCGGGCGTACGGCGGCGGGGCTGGGCCCAGTCGATCGGCGAGCGCGAGCCCGGCGTCGCCTCGGTCTCCGCCCCGGTGCGCGGACCGTCGAACCGCGTCGTGGCCGCGGTCTCGGTCTCCGGGCCGATCGAGCGGCTGACCCGGCACCCGGGCCGGATGCACGCCCAGGCGGTCATCGACTCGGCCGCCCGGCTGAGCGAGGCCCTGCGCCGCACCGGCTGACCCGGCGCCCCTTTCGGCGATCGGCCGCCCCAGCGTCGTGGCGGCCCTCCTCACCCCGGCCCGCTCCCCCGCCGGACAGCGCTCGCGCGCAACCCCGAACGCCGCTCGCGCGCAACCCCGTACGCCACACCCGGGCAGCGCAAAACCCGCGCGACGGCGGCGACTTGGACCGGGCGTGCGCCGGCCGGGAACAGCACGAAGGCCCTCCACCGAAGTGAAGGGCCTTCGCCTACCGCTCTGT
>NZ_ML123034.1:4940705-4949524 GCF_003846185.1 Streptomyces sp. ADI96-02 | reverse complement strand
CTGAAATGCAACCCCTGGATGGGATTTCATCTCTGTCCGCGCTTCCCGGCCGGATCTTTCGGCCCGCTCGGGCGGCGCAGAAAGAACATTACCCGAAGGTCTCCGGCGCTCCAAAACGGGTATCGCGCGCCAGCAGGGCGGGCAGCTCGTCGAGTCCGGTGATCCTGACGAGATCGGACCGGCCGCCCCGGCCCCGGCGGTCGAGCCAGATGCCGGTCAGCCCGGCGGCGACCGCCCCGGCCGCGTCGATGTCCGGCTCGTCGCCCACGTACGCCACCTCGCGCGGCTCCAGCGCCAGGGCCTCGCAGGCGGCGTGGAAGGCCGCCGCGTCCGGTTTGGAGACTCCCAGCTCCACCGCGCAGACCAGGGACTCGAACCGGTCCCGCACGCCGAGCGCGGTGAGCTTGCGGTGCTGGTGGAGGATGGTGGAGTTGGACAGGATCCCGTGCCGGTAGCCGCCCGCGAGACGGTCGAGCACCGGCACCACGTCGTCGAAGAGCGCCCAGGCGGCCTCGTAGTGCGCCGCGTGCCGGGCGAACCAGTCGTCGGCCTCGGCGTCCTCCAGCGCGAGCGAGAGGAAGTCCCGCACCCGGTCCCGCCGGTGTCCCGCGAAGTCCGTCTCACCGGCGGCGACCCGCGCCCAGTGGACGGAGGCGAGAGCGCGCCATGCCTCCAGGGCCTCGTCGGCGGAGGCATACGCGGCGGGCAGTCCCTCGTGTTCCAGAAGCCGCCGCATACCGGTGCGGTCGGCGCCCGAGTAGTCGAAGATCGTGTCGTCGACGTCCCACAGCACGGCTCGGATCGGCATGGACGCCACGGTAGCCGCCCGCGCACCCGCCGGGCGGGCGAAGAGCCGAAAACGCGGAGGCGGACCGCAGCCGGGTGGCTGCGACCCGCCTCCGCGGGGCCGTTGGGTCCGGACGCCTACGCGGCCAGCTTCGCGAGGGCGGCGTCGACGCGGGCCAGGCTCCGCTCGCGGCCCAGGATCTCCAGGGACTCGAAGAGCGGCAGGCCGACGGTGCGGCCGGTCACCGCGACGCGTACCGGGGCCTGCGCCTTCCCGAGCTTGAGGCCGTGCGCCTCGCCGGCGGTCAGGACGGCGTTCTTCAGCGCCTCGGCGTTCCAGTCGGCGGCGGCGAGGTTGGCGCGGGCGGTGGTGAGCAGGGCGTGCGAGCCCTCCTTCATCGCCTTGGCCCAGGACGGCTCGTCGTGCACCGGCTCGTCGAGGAAGAGGAAGTCGACGTTGTCGGTGATGTCGGAGAGGACGGTGACCCGGGTCTGGGCGTACGGGGCGATCTCGGCGAACTTCTCCGCGTCGAAGGACTCCGGGGCCCAGGGGGCGAACGGGGCCTTCAGCCAGGGCCCGCAGGACTCGGTGAAGGTCTTCACGTCGAGCATCCGGATGTGCTCGGCGTTGATGTGCTCGCACTTCTTGAGGTCGAAGCGGGCCGGGTTGGCGTTGACGTCGTCGATGTCGAACGCGGCGACCAGCTCGTCCACCGAGAAGATGTCGCGGTCCTCGGCGATCGACCAGCCGAGCAGCGAGAGGTAGTTGAGCAGCCCCTCGGGGAGGAAGCCGCGCTCGCGGTAGAGGTTGAGCGAGGCCTGCGGGTCGCGCTTGGAGAGCTTCTTGTTGCCCTCGCCCATGACGTACGGCAGGTGTCCGAAGGCGGGGATCTCCTTGGCGACGCCCAGCTCGATGAGCGCGCGGTACAGGGCGATCTGGCGCGGGGTGGAGGAGAGCAGGTCCTCGCCGCGCAGGACGTGGGTGATCTCCATCAGCGCGTCGTCGACCGGGTTGACCAGCGTGTAGAGCGGGGCCCCGTTGGCGCGGACGATGCCGTAGTCCGGGACGTTCTCCGGCTGGACGGTGATGTCGCCGCGGACCAGGTCGGTGAAGGTGATGGCCTCGTCGGGCATCCGGAAGCGGACGATCGAGCTGCGGCCCTCGGCCTCGTACACGGCGATCCGCTCGGCGGTGAGGTCGCGGCAGTGGCCGTCGTACCCGGACGGCCTGCCCGCGGCGCGTGCGGCGTCGCGGCGGGTGTCCAGCTCCTCGGTGGTGCAGTAGCAGGGGTAGGCGTACCCGGCGGCGAGCAGCTTGTCGGCGACCTCCCGGTAGAGGTCCATCCGCCGCGACTGGCGGTAGGGGGCGTGCGGGCCGCCGATCTCCGGGCCCTCGTCCCAGTCCAGCCCCAGCCAGCGCATCGAGTCGAGCAGCTGCTCGTAGGAGTCCTCGGAGTCGCGCGCGGCGTCGGTGTCCTCGATCCGGAAGACCAGGGTGCCCCCGTGGTGCCGGGCGAAGGCCCAGTTGAAGAGCGCCGTCCGGACGAGGCCCACGTGGGGGTTGCCGGTCGGGGAGGGGCAGAAACGTACGCGAGGGGGTGTCCCCCGCTCGATCGGAGCCGAGAGCCGGGGGGAGGGTCCGTTAACCACGCTTGATCACCTTGTTGGTGAGAGTGCCGATGCCTTCGATGGTGACGGCGACCTCGTCGCCGACGTGCAGGGGGCCGACCCCTGCGGGGGTTCCGGTGAGGATCACGTCGCCCGGAAGGAGCGTCATGGCCTCCGTGATGTGGACGACCAGGTCCTCGATCGAGCGGATCATGTCGCTCGTACGGCCCAGCTGGCGCTGTTGGCCGTTGACCGTCGCCTGGATGGTCAGGTCGTTCGGGTCGATGTCGGTCTCCACCCACGGGCCCAGCGGGCAGGCGGTGTCGAAGCCCTTGGCGCGGGCCCACTGCTTCTCGCGCCGCTGCACGTCGCGGGCGGTGACGTCGTTGGCGCAGGTGTAACCGAGGATGACGTCGCGCACGCGCTCGCGCGGGACCTCGCGGCACATGCGGCCGATGACCACGGCCAGTTCGGCCTCGTGGTGCAGTTCGTTCGAGAAGGAGGGGTACTCGATCGCGTCGCCGGAGCCGATCACCGAGGTGGTGGGCTTGAAGAAGGCGGTGGGGACGTCGGGGACCTCGTTGCCCAGCTCGGCCGCGTGCTCCGCGTAGTTGCGGCCGATGCCCACGACCTTGTTCGGGAGCACGGGGGGCAGCAGCCGGACCTTGTTCAGCGGGACCTTGGTGCCGGAGAGCTCGAAGTCGGCGTACGGAATACCCTTGATGATGTCGAGCACGAGGTCACCGGATTCCACGGTGCCCTGACCCTCGACGGCGCCGAAGGCGACATTGCCGTCGATGGAGAACCTGGCGATGCGCACGGGATGCTGTCGCCCCTCACTTGCTGGCTGGCTGAAGACTGACACTCCAGGCTATCGCCTTGAGGGACCTCGGCCCGGGGCGGCGAGGGGGACAGACCCGGCGGCCTACTGGGCGGCGGCCGGCGCTTCCATGAGGATGGTGCGGCGCGGGTTGGCCGTCACGGCGGGCAGGTCGGCGGCGTGCTCGGGCCGCTCCGGCGTCCGCAGCGCTTCGGCGTCCTTGAGGTGCGCCAGCGTGGTGCGCCGGGGGTTGGCAATGGTGCGGACCGTCATCGTCGTCTTCATCTGCCCTCAGGACCCTGTCGGTGTGGGCGTCGCGTCGGCGGCGCCGGCTTGTCGGATTCGCCATCCCTGTAAAGCGTCAGGCTAAACATCCGATTCCCCGCCGCAGCCCGGATGAGGCGGCGATCATCATGTGAGTTTGCTCACGAAGTATTCGACATTCAACTCATTCCGGGCAGATGATCATGGCAAGTGAAACGGACATTGCATCTCTGAATCAACCATTCCGCTCCCGATCATCGCGTCTGGGACACCCCCCGCCCCTAAGCGACTCATCCTTAATAGCCCGCTTTACCCACGATCTCCGACCACCGCCCGTCATGCGTTCATCACAACGTGTCACGCGGATCACGGCCCCGTACGAGGCCCTTGTTGGAGATCCTCCACTGTGCTGGAATTCCACGCACCGCCGCGGGTTTTCAGGGCCGGCGCGCAGGGGCGCAACGCAGCGCCGAGTGGCGGCGGGAGGGGGAGAGCACGCCGGTCGCTCAACGACCACCATGGGGCGCGTCCAGTGCCCCACGACGCCGACACCGTCCTGTTCCGTCCGCGGAAGGACGCCTGGTCCAGAGGTTGCGACGCTAGTGCAGGGACGTTTCAAGAGGGATGGCAGCGCTCCGGCGGAACAGGAGCCGCGCGGCGGGACCGACCGCGGTCCCTCGCCCCAGCACGCCCAGAATCCCGGGTCGGCCGCGGCCGGCGACGCCAACGACCGTGCACAGCGCCCGGGTTCCGCACCGGTCGGCGGCGAGCCGGCCGCTTCGGCGCAGCCCCGCGGCCCGGTGGACACCGGCTCGCGAATAGCCCTCCGCAACTGGCGCATCAGCACCCGTCTGGTCTCGCTCCTGGCGCTGCCCGTGGTCGCGGCGACCACCCTCGGCGGCCTGCGGATCAACGAGTCGATGACCGACATGCAGCAGCTGGAGCACATGCAGCTGCTGACCAAGATGACCAAGCAGGCGACCACGCTCGCCCAGGCGCTCCAGGTGGAGCGCGACCAGTCGGCCGGTCCGCTGTCCAACAGGTCCAAGGCGACCGACTACAAGGTCACCGAGCCCCGGAACAAGACGGACCGGGCCAAGGACGCCTTCCTCGACGAGACCGACTCGATCGGCAACGCGGACAACGACGAGGCGCTGGAGAGCATCCACGCGAGCGTCTCGCAGATCGCCTCCCAGCTCGGCCAGATCCGTACGATCCGCAAGACGGCGTACGAGGCGGGCTCCCCGAGCCTCAACACGATCGACCAGTACAGCGAGCTGATCACCTCGCTGCTGAGCCTCTCGCAGGACATGGCGCAGGCGACCAGCAACCCGGACATGATCAAGCGGACCCGGGCCCTGGCGGCGTTCTCCTCCGCCAAGGAGTACGCCTCGGTCCAGCGCGCGATCATCGCCGCGGCGCTGCCCGGCGGCTCCGTCAAGAAGCCCCACCTGAACGAGAACGACAAGCAGTTCGGCTCCAACGCGCTCGCCAAGGAGACCCGCGCCCTCACCTCGTTCAAGGCGGTCTACGGGACCACCGGCGAGAGCGCCGTCGACCTGATGGCCCCGCTGGACAACGGCAACCCCGAGATCAACGCCGCCAGCATGTACGCCAAGAACGTCCTGGACACCCCGAACGGGATCCAGGGCGCGAAGGTGCGCTCGTACCTCGACTGGTACGACCAGAGCTCCACCAAGATCAACGCGATGCAGACCATCGAGGCCACCCTCCTCAGCGACATGGAGGCGAAGGCCCGTGAGCTGCGCGAGGCGTCGCAGCGCGAGGCCATCGTCAACGGCGCGCTCATCCTGCTCGTGCTCGGCGTCTCCCTCGTCGGCGCGTTCGTGGTGGCCCGCTCGATGATCCGCTCCCTGCGCCGCCTCCAGGACACCGCGACCCGCGTCGCGCAGGACCGGCTCCCCGAGCTGGTCAAGCAGCTGTCCGAGACGGACCCGCAGGACGTCGACACCTCCGTCGAGTCGGTCGGCGTGCACTCCCGGGACGAGATCGGCCAGGTGGCCGCGGCCTTCGACGACGTGCACCGCGAGGCCGTCCGCCTGGCGGCCGAGCAGGCCCTCCTGCGGGGCAACGTCAACGCGATGTTCACCAACCTCTCGCGCCGCTCCCAGGGCCTCATCCAGCGCCAGCTCTCGCTCATCTCCGAGCTGGAGTCCCGCGAGGCCGACCCGGACCAGCTCTCCTCGCTCTTCAAGCTCGACCACCTCGCGACCCGTATGCGCCGCAACGGCGAGAACCTGCTGGTCCTCGCGGGTGAGGAGCCGGGCCGCCGGTGGACCCGCCCCGTGCCGCTGGTCGACGTGCTCCGCGCCGCCGCCTCCGAGGTGGAGCAGTACGAGCGCATCGAGCTGGCCGCGGTGCCCGCCACCGAAGTGGCCGGCCGGGTCGTCAACGACCTCGTGCACCTGCTCGCCGAGCTGCTGGAGAACGCGACCTCGTTCTCCTCGCCGCAGACCAAGGTCCGCGTCACCGGTCACGCCCTGCCCGACGGACGGGTCCTCGTCGAGATCCACGACACCGGCATCGGCCTCTCCCCCGAGGACCTCGCCGCGATCAACGAACGGCTCGCGCAGCCGCCCACGGTGGACGTCTCCGTCTCGCGCCGCATGGGCCTGTTCGTGGTCGGCCGGCTGTCCCTGCGCCACGGCATCCGGATCCAGCTCCGCCCCTCCGACTCCGGCGGCACGACCGCGCTGGTCATGCTGCCCGTCGACGTCGCCCACGGCGGCAAGCAGCCGCCGTCCAAGCAGGGTCCCGGCCAGGCGCCCGGCGGCCTGCTCGCCGGCGCGGGCAACGGCCAGCGTCCGGGCCTCGGCGGCCCCGGCGCTCCGGGCGCCCCGGGGCTCGGCTCCGGTCCGGGCCCCCAGCGCGGCCAGGTCGGCGCCGGCACCGGACCGCGCGCCGAGCTGCCCGCCCGCGACAGCGGCCCGCGCCGGGCCGAGAACGGCCCCTCGGCCGGCCTGCCCGAACGCGCCCCGCAGGGCGGCGGCCAGGGCTTCCCCGCCCAGGAGCCGCCGCAGCGCCACGGCGGCGGGCTCTCCGGCGCCTTCGGCAACGCGGCCCGGCTCGGCGCCCGCGGCGGCCAGGGCCAGCAGCCCGGCCGTACGGAGACGGGCCAGCCCAATCTCTTCGGCCACGGCGCACCGCTCTCCCCGGGGCAGAACAGCCGCCAGAACGCGTTCCCGCCGCAGAACCAGCAGAACCAGCCCGGCCGGCCCGACCAGCAGGGCCCGGGTGCGCAGCAGGGCCGGCAGGACCGCGACGCCTCCGCCGACCAGGGCGGTTTCGCGCAGCCCGGCGGCCCGAGCCGTCAGCTGCCCCCCTCCGGCGGCCCGCGCGCGGAGCTGCCCGGCGGCTCCCCGGCCCGCCCGCAGACCACCAGCTGGGGTGCGGACGCCCCGCGCGGCCACGAGGAGCACGAGCGGACCGGGCAGTTCGCCCGGCCGGCGGGCCCCGGCGCGCAGGACCCGTTCAACGCCCCGCTCACCCAGCGGCAGCCGCTGCCGAGCCGTCAGGACCCGGGCGCGACCGCCGAGTTCGCCCGGCCCGACTTCTCGGCCCCGCAGCCGGCCGACGGTCGCCCGTACCCGCAGTCCCCGCAGGGCCAGGACCCGGCCGGCACCGCCCAGTTCGCCCGGCCGGACTTCGGCGCGCCGCTCCCGCAGGACCACGGTCAGCAGCTGCCCGCGCCGCGCCGTGACGGCGACGACTTCGGCGCGCCGCGCCCGTCGGACGCACCGGCGGGCGAGGCTCCGTACCGTCCCGCGCTGCCGCACCAGCCCCAGCAGCCGGAGGCCCTGCCGCCGGCCGGTCCCGGGGACGGGCGTACGCCGCTGTACGACACGCTGGAGACCAACTGGTTCCACGGTCCGCAGCACGGCGGACAGCAGCCCGCGGAGCCGCAGGCTCCGGCCGCGCCGGAACCCGCAGGCGCGCCCGCGGAGCCCATGCCCCGGCGTGGCGCGGCGGACACCGGCTCATGGCGCGCCTCGCCCAACGACGAACTCGTCCGGCAGGCCGAGCGGGTCAAGAAGCCCGCCGCCGGCGGGGTCACCACATCCGGACTGCCGCGCCGCGTCCCACGGGCCAATTTGGTTCCGGGCACCGCTCAGCAGCAGAATCACCAGTCCGGACCTCAGGTTTCGCGTGCGCCCGATGACGTGCGCGGTCGTCTGACCAATCTCCGCCGGGGCATCCAGCAGGGTCGACAGGCCAACAACGGCCAGTCGACCGGCAGTATCCATCTCGGCCCCACTCACCAGCAGGAGCGTTAGTTGAGCCCCATGAGTCAGGCCGCGCAGAATCTGAACTGGCTGATCACCAACTTCGTGGACAACACCCCCGGGGTGTCCCACACGGTGGTGGTCTCCGCGGATGGCCTGCTGCTGGCGATGTCCGAAGGTTTCCCGCGCGACCGCGCCGACCAGCTCGCCGCCGTCGCGTCGGGGCTCACCTCGCTGACCGCGGGCGCGTCCCGGATCTTCGAGGGCGGCGCCGTCAGCCAGACCGTCGTGGAGATGGAGCGCGGGTTCCTCTTCCTGATGTCCATCTCGGACGGCTCGTCGCTGGCCGTCCTCGCCCACCCGGACGCCGACATCGGTCTGGTCGGATACGAGATGGCGCTCCTGGTCGACCGTGCGGGCACCGTCCTGACGCCGGACCTCCGCGCCGAACTCCAAGGAAGTCTGCTCCACTAGGCGGCCGTCCAGCGGATTCACGACACGATCCCCTCAGGTACTGCCCACAACCCTCACCCGTCCGGCCGCCGATGCCCCCCACCGGCCCTTTCAGACGGCAAGCCGAGAACCTGCTGTCACGCCCGGAGGATTCATGACCCCGCCACCCGCCTCACCCGATCCGTACGGCGCACTGCACCACGCGTCGTACGACGGGGAAGGCGACCAGCCGCTGGTTCGTCCTTATGCCATGACAGGCGGCCGGACCCGGCCGCGTTACCAGCTCGCGATAGAGGCACTGGTCAGCACCACCGCGGACCCGGCGCATCTGGGGACGCTGCTCCCCGAGCACCAGCGGATCTGCCACCTGTGCCGTGAGGTCAAGTCGGTGGCGGAGGTGTCGGCGCTGTTGTCGATGCCGCTCGGTGTGGCCCGGATCCTGGTGGCGGACCTGGCGGAAGCCGGCATGGTGGCCATCCACCAGCCGGGCAACGGAGAGGCCGGCGGCGCGCCGGATGTGACACTGCTCGAAAGGGTGCTCAGTGGACTTCGCAAGCTCTAGCGGCGGGACGGGCCGTGCCACCACCTCGGCGAAGATCGTGGTGGCGGGCGGTTTCGGCGTGGGTAAGACCACGTTCGTCGGC
>NZ_ML123034.1:4935391-4940317 GCF_003846185.1 Streptomyces sp. ADI96-02 | reverse complement strand
CCGGACGCTCCCATCATCACGACGGACGCACGGCACCGCGCGGACGCCAAGAGCGGCCTGATCACCCTGGTCGAGCACGCTCTGATGGCCCGTCTGAAGTAGCCCGTCATGCGGGCGCAAGTCGTTTTCGGCATACGGAAGTTGCCGTAGTCACGCGGGGGCGGCCTGTGTCCTTTGACACGATCCGCCCCCGTGTTCATAACGTTTCGACAGAGAATTGCCCGCGCACCACCACCCGATGCGTACACACGGTGCCCCTGCGCTCACGCGAGTCCCGCCTTTTGACGGGGCTCGCTCTTTATGCCCGTTTTATCTGAGGGCTGGGCCACTCGGAACGTTCGATTCCGACTGTTTGGAACGGGGCCCGTCCCCGTGCTGCAATTCGACGAACTCCCGAGTAGTACGGCCCTGAACGAATGATCCGGCACAACGTAGGTGCCGACGCCGAGAGGTTGTTGGTCGAGTGAGGCGAAGCAACAAGGGCTCCGCGGCCCAGCCCGAGCGGGGCAACTTCACCCCGCCGTCGCGTGCCGCGGCCCCATCCTCACCTGCGCGGTTGCCCGAACGGGAACCGGTCGCGGGCAGCAGCAGCCGGCTCTCCCCGCGCAACTGGCGGGTGGCGACCCGCCTGAACGCGATCCTCCTGATCCCGGTGATGGTCGGCCTCGTCATGGGCGGCTTCCAGGTGAAGGGGTCGATCGACACGTGGGGCGAGGCCCAGGAGGCCGAGCGGATCGCGGTGGTCGTCCGCGCCGCCTCGGACTACGGGCAGGCCCTCCTCGACGAGCGTGACCGCACCGCGGAGCCGCTGCTGTCCAACCAGCGCGACGCCGACATCGTCGAGCAGGTGCGGGCCGCCACCGACGAGGCCAAGAAGCGGTTCGACGCCGCCGTGGAGGACATGCCCGCCAAGCCGGGCCTGGAGCGGCGGCTGAAGCTCTTCAGGAGCGAGGAGCCCAGGCTTCCCGAGCTGCGCAAGGCGGCCTACTCCGAGGCGCTGGACCCGGTGAAGACCGAAGAGGGATACGTCCAGGTCCAGCACTCGCTGATGGAGTTCTCCAACGAGCTCGGCCTCGGCACCGGCAACATCACCAGCTACGGCCGCACCGTCTACGCGATCGAGCTGGCCAAGGCTGGAGAATCGCTTCAGCGCTCGATCGGCATGCACCTGCTGGTGCGGCCGAGCCAGGAGCCCGGCACGTTCGACGACCAGGTCAAGGCGTTCGCCTCGTACAACTACCTGGAGCAGATCGCGCTCGCCGAGTTCAACTCGGGCGGCACCCAGGCGGACGTCGACCGGCTGAAGCAGGTCATGGCCGGCAAGGCCGCCGAGGGCGCACGGCAGCTCAAGAACGCCCAGGAGCGGGCCGAGGCGGCCGGCAAGCCGTTCGTGGCGCCGCCGAGCGTCGACGGATCGGTCTTCGACGGCATGGTCGAGCAGATCGGCCAGGGCCAGTCCCCGGCCCGGCTGAAGGCCAAGGGCATCACGCCGGAGACCTGGATGGCCGCCGCCACCGCCAAGTTCGAGGGGTACGCGACCGTCGAGAACGAGCTGGTCGACAAGGCGGTGGCCGAGGCCGCGGAGATCTCCTCCGACGCCAAGACCGACGCCATCGTGAACGGCCTGATCGTCGTCGTCGCCCTGCTCACCGCGTTCATCCTGGCCGGGCTCATGGCCCGCCAGATGAGCCGCTCGATGCGCCGGCTGCGTACGGCCGCGTTCTCCATCGCCGAGCAGCGGCTGCCGTCGCTGGTCGACCAGCTCTCGCGCACCGACCCGGGCCGGGTCGACACCCGCGTCCAGCCCATCCCGATCACCACCCAGGACGAGATCGGCGAGGTCGCCCGCGCCTTCGACCAGGTCCACCGCGAGGCCGTCCGGCTCGCCGCCGAGCAGGCCATGCTGCGGGGCAACGTCAACGCGATCTTCACCAACCTCTCGCGCCGCAACCAGTCGCTCATCGAGGGCCAGCTGACCCTCATCACCGACCTGGAGAACAACGAGGCGGACCCGGACCAGCTGGAGAGCCTCTTCAAGCTGGACCACCTGGCGACCCGTATGCGCCGCAACGGCGAGAACCTGCTGGTCCTGGCGGGCGAGGAGCCCGGCCGCCGCTGGAACCAGCCCGTGCCGCTGGTGGACGTGCTGCGGGCCGCCTCCTCCGAGGTGGAGTCCTACGAGCGCATCGAGCTGACCGGTGTACCGGAGAGCGAGATCCACGGGCAGGCCGTCACCGACCTCGTGCACCTGCTGGCCGAGCTGCTGGAGAACGCCACCACGTTCTCCTCGCCGCAGACGAAGGTCCGGGTCACCGCGACCCGGCTGCCGGACGGCCGTGTGATGGTGGAGATCCACGACAAGGGCATCGGCCTCACCGCCGAGGACTTCGCCGACATCAACCACAAGCTGGCCAACCCGCCGACCGTGGACGCCGCGGTGTCGCAGCGCATGGGCCTGTTCGTGGTCGGCCGGCTGGCCGACCGGCACGGCATCCGGGTCCAGCTGCGCCCCTCGGGCGAGCAGGCCGGAACCACCTCGCTGGTCATGCTGCCGGACGCCATCACCCACGGTGGCGGCGGCGAACCCCACGCCGGACAGGGCGACTTCACCGTCTCCTCGATCATTCCGGAGCAGCAGTCCTTCGACTCGGCCCCGCAGCCGGACCGGATGCCCACGGCCGCCGACCTCGGCTTCGACGACTCGCGCTACGAGGCGCCCGGAGAGACGGCGAAGCTCGACCCGGTCGGGCGCTCCCTCATGCGCGAGGAGCGCCGGGCGGCGCTGGAGGCCCAGTCGGGCGGTGGCCCGTTCCCGGACGGGGGCCACGTCCGGCCGTACGACGGGCAGCCCTATCCGGGCCAGCAGCAGCCGTACGCCCAGGAGCCGCACGGCGGGCAGCAGCCGTACGCCCAGGAGTCCTACGGGCGGGAGCAGTACCCGCAGGAGCAGTACGCGCAGGAGCAGTTCGGGTCAGAACCTCAGGGCGGGCAGCAGTCCACCGCGTCCTACGCGCAGCAGCCGTACGCCGACGGCGGCGGCTACCCGCGGCAGGACGCCTACGCCGCGCCGGAGCTCGCGCCGGACGGCCGGTACGGCGACGGGCTCACGGGCCCGTCCCGGCCGTCCCAGCAGGACGACTGGCCTGTTCAGGAGGGATATCCCCCATCCCACGAGCCGGAGCGGCGGAGGGAGACCGATTCTGATCCGAGCGCTCCCGTCGAGTCCGAGGAACGCGTAGGCTTCGACCGTCCGGGACCCACCCCGAACGTCGGCCACGAACTCACCGATGCCGGTCTGCCGCGCCGCGGCGGTCAGCAGCACTGGCAGCCCGCCGGTCGTGGGAACGACCGGCCCGCTCCGGCTCCGCGGCAGGAGCAGCGGCAGGCCCCGCAGGCGGACGGGAACGGCACCGAGGACTGGCGCTCGACGAACGACGAGCGCTGGGAGCGGGCCGAGAAGCTCCGTGAGCCGAAGGCGGGCGGAATCACCCCCTCCGGACTCCCCCGGCGCGTGCCCAAGGCCAACCTGGTCGAGGGCACGGCGGAGCAGACCCAGCAGGGCGGCCCACAGGTCTCCCGCGCCCCCGAGGACGTCCGCGGCAGGTTGAGCAACCTGCGGCGGGGCGTCCAGCGGGGACGTGGCGCGGGGTCGGACACCAGTACCACCTACAACCAGGAGCGTTAGTGTGAGCCCGATGAGCCAGGCGGCGCAGAATCTCAACTGGTTGATCACCAACTTCGTGGACAACACCCCCGGGGTGTCGCACACGGTGGTGGTCTCCGCCGACGGACTCCTGCTGGCGATGTCCGAAGGCTTCCCGCGCGACCGCGCCGATCAGCTGGCGGCCGTCGCCTCCGGTCTGACGTCGCT
This sequence comes from Streptomyces sp. ADI96-02, assembly GCF_003846185.1. Classification (GTDB taxonomy): domain Bacteria; phylum Actinomycetota; class Actinomycetes; order Streptomycetales; family Streptomycetaceae; genus Streptomyces. The sequence goes on along the minus strand of NZ_ML123034.1, from coordinate 4,936,446 downwards.
GACCGCGGGCGCCTCGCGGATCTTCGAGGGCGGCGCCGTGAACCAGACCGTCGTGGAGATGGAGCGCGGGTTCCTCTTCATCATGTCCATCTCGGACGGTTCGTCCCTGGCCGTCCTCTCCCACCCGGACGCCGACATCGGTCTGGTGGGGTACGAGATGGCCCTTCTGGTCGACCGTGCGGGCAGTGTCCTGACGCCCGACCTCCGCGCCGAACTCCAGGGAAGTCTTCTCAACTAGTAGGCAGACAGTGCGTTTCTCGCCACCGCGCCATAAAGTGCGGTGGCGCGGCTCCACTGGGAACGGCGACCGGCAGTCGGAGGAGGAATCGTGGCAACACCCACAGGCGGACACCCGTACGACGGTGAACAGAGGGTTCCGGGTGAGCACGGTGGCAACCGTTTCGGCTTCCCTTCCGCACCGGGCGGACCGGGCCCGGGGCAGTCTTATCAGCCATACCAGCAGCCGCAGGGCGCATACGGCGCGCAGGGGCCGTACGGGGCGCAGGGGCCCGAGTGGCCGCCGCAGCAGCAGGGGTCCCCGTGGCCCCAGCAGCCGTACGACGCGCCCCAGCAGCCCCGTGTCCAGCCGGTGAACCAGCGGCGGGCTCCCGAGCCCGCCGCACCGGCCGCGCACAACCCGCTGGTCCGTCCGTACGCCATGACCGGCGGCCGGACTCGGCCGCGTTACCAGCTCGCCATCGAGGCGCTGGTCAGCACCACGGCCGATCCGTCACGGCTGCAAGGGCAGTTGCCCGAGCACCAGCGGATCTGCCGGCTCTGCTTCGAGATCAAGTCGGTCGCCGAGATTTCGGCGCTGCTCTCGATCCCCCTCGGCGTTGCCCGGATCCTCGTGGCCGATCTGGCCGAGGCCGGACTCGTCGCTATCCATCAGCCCGGCGGCGACGAGACCGCCGGCGGCCAGCCAGATGTGACACTGCTCGAAAGGGTGCTCAGTGGACTTCGCAAGCTCTAGCGGCGGAGCGGCCCGCTCCACTACCTCGGCGAAGATCGTGGTGGCAGGGGGCTTCGGCGTGGGTAAGACCACGTTTGTCGGT
>NZ_ML123034.1:4919036-4934946 GCF_003846185.1 Streptomyces sp. ADI96-02 | reverse complement strand
CCCGACACCCCGATTCTGACGACGGACGCCCGCCACCGCGCGGACGCCAAGAGCGCGCTCATCACGCTGGTGGAGCACGCTCTCATGGCGCGCCTGCGCTGAGGCTCCGGCCCCGCCGCTCTCCGGCGGTCGCGAAAGGGCCCCGCGCTCCTCACGGAGTGCGGGGCCCTCGTCGTGCCGGGGCGGTTCCGGTTCAGCCCTGCCAGCTGTGCGGCGCGCGGAAGCCCGGCGTGCGCTCCAGGCGGCGCCAGCCGGCCGTGTTCCGGCCGCGGCGGGCGGCGGTGGCGGGCTGGGCGGCGGCGCGGGCGAGCAGGACCGCGGTGATGGCGGCGAGCTCCTCGGGGTCGGCGTGACCCTTCTCGACGCGCAGGACGGACTCGGCGGAAGTCAGGCTCATGGGATGGTCTCCGTCTTTCTCTGCGGGAAGGTCGTGGCCCCGGGACGCCGGGGGCCGCGGCGGACGACTACTGCGGCGGGTTGCCGTGCTTGCGCGACGGCAGGTCCGCGTGCTTGTTGCGGAGCATCGCGAGCGAGGCGATCAGCACCTCGCGGGTCTCGGCCGGGTCGATGACGTCGTCGACCAGGCCGCGCTCGGCCGCGTAGTAGGGGTGCATCAGCTCCGCCTTGTACTCCTTGACCATGCGGGCGCGCATGGCCTCGGGGTTCTCGGCGTCCGCGATCTGGCGGCGGAAGATGACGTTGGCGGCGCCCTCGGCGCCCATCACGGCGATCTCGTTGGTGGGCCAGGCGTAGGTGAGGTCGGCTCCGATGGACTGGCTGTCCATGACGATGTACGCGCCTCCGTATGCCTTGCGCAGAATCAGCGAGATCCGCGGCACGGTGGCGTTGCAGTAGGCGTAGAGCAGCTTCGCGCCGTGCCGGATGATTCCACCGTGCTCCTGATCGACGCCGGGGAGGAAGCCGGGTACGTCCAGAAGAGTGATGATGGGGATGTTGAAGGCGTCACACATCTGGACGAAACGAGCGGCCTTCTCGGACGCCTCGATGTCCAGCACCCCGGCCAGGGCCTGCGGCTGGTTGGCGACGATGCCGACGACCTGGCCGTCCAGGCGGGCCATCGCGCAGATGATGTTGCGGGCCCAGCGCTCGTGGATCTCCAGGTAGTCGCCGTCGTCGACGAGCTCCTCGATGACCTGGTGCATGTCGTACGGGCGGTTGCCGTCGGCCGGGACCAGGTCCAGCAGGACGTCGCCGCGCCGGTCGGCCGGGTCGTCGCTCTCGACGGTCGGCGGGTTCTCGCGGTTGTTGGAGGGCAGCATCCCGATCAGGTAGCGGACCTCGGCGATGCAGGTCTCCTCGTCGTCGTACGCGAAGTGCGCGACGCCCGAGGTCTCGGCGTGCACGTCCGCGCCGCCGAGGCCGTTCTGGGTGATCTCCTCGCCGGTGACCGCCTTCACGACGTCCGGGCCGGTGATGAACATCTGCGAGGTCTCGCGGACCATGAAGACGAAGTCGGTGAGCGCCGGGCTGTAGGCCGCGCCGCCCGCGCACGGGCCGAGCATGACCGAGATCTGCGGGATGACGCCGCTGGCGCGGGTGTTGCGCTGGAAGATGCCGCCGTATCCGGCGAGCGCCGAGACGCCCTCCTGGATACGGGCTCCGGCGCCGTCGTTCAGCGAGACCAGCGGGGCTCCGGCCGAGATGGCCATGTCCATGATCTTGTGGATCTTGGTGGCGTGGGCCTCGCCGAGCGCCCCGCCGAAGATCCGGAAGTCGTGCGCGTAGACGAAGACCGTGCGGCCCTCGACCGTGCCCCAGCCGGTGATGACGCCGTCCGTGTACGGCTTCTTGGCCTCCAGGCCGAAGCCGGTCGCCCGGTGCCGGCGCAGCTGCTCGACCTCTTTGAACGAGCCCGGGTCCAGCAGCAGCTCGATGCGCTCGCGCGCGGTCAGCTTCCCCTTGGCGTGCTGCGCCTCGGTGGCGCGATCGCTGGGGCCGCGCCGCGCCTGCTCGCGCAGGGCCAGCAGTTCGGCCACCCGGCCGCGGGTGTCGCTCGGCTCACCCTGGATTTCGTCCACAACGGTCATACACCGACCCTACGAACCCGGCCCCCGGAATCGCGCCGTCGACTCCGTACAGTCTCCTGCTCGGTTTCGTGGTGGGAGTCAACAGAAGCGCAACGGGATGCAGGCGATCCACCAGCAGAACGCCGCTCCGCGTTGTGAGGATGCCACAAGATCAGGGTGTGGCCTGGGGCACACGGGCCAGGCGGTGCGCGCGGTCGCCCCCAGTATGGCGCAGCAGCCGCCGGACACCGGCGACGAGGGGGCGTCCGACACCCCCGAGGGGCGGCGCCGACTCCGGCGCCGCCCCTCGCGTCGTCCGTCACATCCCTGTGCGGCGGATGGTGCGGCGGAAGGTTTGCGGTGGTTCAACTCCCGCACGGGAGAGGCATGGTGCCCCGGTCCGCGCGATCGCTTCCGGTGCCGTCGTCGACGTACTTCGCGGTGACGGACGCGCACCGCCCGCCCGGGTGATAGCGGACCGTCGACGGCGCGTGCGTGCCCAGGCCCTTCGGGGAGGCGGCGTCCGGGGTGCCGCAGACGGCCTCCTGGCCGGCGGGCGCGGGGCCGAGATCGGTCACGGTGAAGCCGTCCAGGACGAAGTCCGCTCCCTGCGGCGCGTCGGCGTGCTTGCGCAGGCCCGTCCAGGTGTCGCCGCAGCCCGCGGTGATCGTCCGGCTGAAGCGCTCGGTGGTGCGCTGCTGCCCGATGGGCGTGGCCCGGGTCTCGGTGGAGGCGGGCGTGCCGTCGGCGGTGACGCGGTCGTAGCCCTCGACCCAGCTGTAGGCCCCGGCGTGGCTGGACTGGTAGTCGAACTCGACCCGGTAGCGGCGGCCGTCGGTCAGCGGGACGGTCCAGGGAGCGGTGCGGTAGACGAGGCCGGCGTTCTCCTCGTGCGACTTCAGCGACTCCTTCCCGCCGAGCACGTCGTCGACGAGCTTCCCGTTCCAGCCGGACTGGGTGTACGGGGCGTTGAGCTGGGAAATGCTGGTGCGGGGGTCGGTGGAGCCGCCCGCGTCGCCCTTGAGGAAGGGGCCCCAGCCCTGGTCCACGGCCTCGAAGTCCTCGTGGACCAGTGCGCCCGGCCGCGTGGCGGGGGCGTTCTCGACGATCCGCACGTCGTCGGCGCGGACGGTGGCCGCGCTGCCGGCCGCCGCCTGGACGCTGAGGGTGGTACGGCCGTCGGCGGGTGCGGTGAAGTTGACCTTGGCGCGCTGGAAGTAGGTGCCGTGCCAGTCGGACGCGGCGACGAAGTCCTCGGCCGTCGAGCGGTCCACGGCCACCGACTTCCCGCCGGCGCTGAGCGTCGTGCGGCGGGTCTTGCCGGGCTCGACCTCGATCAGGGCGGAGGCGGTGTAGCGCTTGCCGGGCTTGAGGCCGGTGACGGTCTGGGAGAGCGAGGCGGCGGGCGTACCGGAGAGTTCGGCGCTGTTGCGCCCCTGCTCGTCGGTGTCCCGCGCCGCGGTACCGGTCTTCTTCCAGCCGGCGAGGGCCCGGTCGTTGAAGCCGGGGTCGTCCAGAGCGGTGCCCGCGCCCCAGTCCGGGCCGGCGGCCTTCGGGGCGCGGTCGGGGTACAGGACGTAGGGCTGTCCGGCGGTGGCGGTGAGTGTGATCCTGCCGTTCACGGGGCGGACCGCGGTGACCTTCTCCCGTCCGTTGTCGGTCAGCCGGTAGACCGTGTACGCGCCCCGGCCGGGCACCTCCCAGCTGCTGGTCCCGCCGGTCTCGCTGTAGTGGTAGAGCTTCTTCCCGCCGTCCCAGGGCAGCAGGTAGTCGCTGCCGCTGAGGACCTTGCGGCCCTGGTCGTAGAAGGTGCGCCTGCCGTTCTCGACCGTGCCGCGCACCCCGCGGGTGAAGGTGATGTCGTTGCCGTCCCAGCGGGTGATCCGCTGCTGCTGGAGGTACTTGGCGGGCAGGTTCTTCTGCCAGATGTTGGCGTAGAAGGCGTTCCAGTCGGTCTCGCCCGTCCAGCCCTCGAACTCCTCCAGGGCGCTCTGGCCGAGGACCGGGTGGTCGTTCCAGATGTCCTTCTCGCCGTTGCGGATGAACCGGATGATCTGGGAGTTGAGGCCCTTGTTGGTGGCCCCGCCGTAGTCCAGGTCGTTGGCCCAGTGCGACCACAGCGAGGCGCGCTCGAACTTGTCGGCCCATTCCGTGCCGACGGTCCAGCCCTGCTTCTGCACGGCCTGGAGGGTCTTGTCGGCTATCCAGCCGTGCGGGTAGTAGACGTCGATGTAGAGGAAGGAGAGGTTCTCGTCCGTCTCGTCGCGCAGTTGCTGGAGGCGCTTCGCCAGGTCGCCGCTGTTGAGGTCGCGGCGCTGGTCGATGTAGTAGCTCTGGTTGAGCCAGTTCCAGCCCGGCCTGGTCTTGTCGACCAGTTCCTCGCTGAACGCCTTCGCCTCCGGGTAGGACTCGGTGGCGTTGACGTGGACCCCGAAGTCGGCGCCCCACTTCCCGCCCTCCTTGAGGAGGCGGTTCAGGTCCTTGAGCCCGCCGGCCCGCTTGTTGTAGTTGCCGCCGTAGTCGGGGTGGGCGGAGTCGTGGCCCTCGGAGCCGTAGCCCTTGAGGACGGCGAGCTGGCCGAGGCCGTCGGTGGCCTGCGAGATCCGCTTGACGTCGTCCAGCGTGCGCAGGAAGGGATGGGTGGCCTGGCTGGCGAAGTTGAACGGGATGTGGGTGACGACCCGGTCCGCGGTGTCCTCGCTGCCCGGTGCGGTGACGGCGATGGAGCGGAACGCCACGGCTCCGTCCTGCCAGTCGACGGTCCGGTCGCCGTTGGCGTCCGGCGTGACGACGACCTTGGCCCAGGGCAGGTTCGCGCCGCTCTCGGGTTCCGGCGCGCCCTCGCCCCGGTAGGTCCACTGGCCGGAGCCGACGCCGACCCGGACGCTACCGTCCTCCTCGGTGCGCGCCCGGTGCCAGAAGCGGGCGTCGTCGCCGCCGGTGGCTCCCGAGGGCTTGTCGTAGGAGGAGTTGGACTCGACGGCGGCGGCGAGCGAGCCGGTGTTGACGATCGCGTAGCTCGCGCCGACGGGTGCGGGGTCGGGCTCGGTGTCCGCGGTGACCTTCGCGAACACGTCGGCGGTCCGGGTGGAGTCCGCGTCCAGCGTCGTGAACGCGGTCGCCGCGCCCGGCTCCGTGGAGCCGACGGAGACGAGGTCGTGCCCGGGGATGTCGAGGGTGGACACCCGGAACGCCTCGGTGTCGCGCACGGCCGTCACCCGGAACGCGGTGGCCCGCCCGGAGACGGTGAGCAAGGCGTCGATCTCGACGCCCGGCAGGTCGGTGACGGCGAGGGTGTAGCGGGCGGTCGAGGCGGTCGTCCTGGGCACGCCCTTGAGCTCCACCGGGTACGACGTGCCGTTCAGGGTGATCGCGGTGACCGGCCGCGTACTGCCGAGGAGCCGCTTGCCGCTCGCCCGGTCGGTGTACGACAGGACGCGCGGGAAGTCGTCGGCGACGGCGACGGCGAGCTGCGCGGATCCGATGACGGCGGAGCCGCCGGGCTCCGCCGCCCCGGCCTCGGTGGGGAGCGGATCGGCGGCGTGGGCGGGGAGGGCGGTCCCCACGAGCGCCAGGACGGCGGCTGAGGCGGCGGCGACTGCGGCGGCCGACGGGAATCTTCGCGACATGGCCCCTGAGTAGTCGCCGCGTCCGGACACCGTCAACGATGTACGGCTCCCCGGGCCGACTCCGTCCAACAACCCCGGTGCGTTAGTCCAAGTGGCCCGTGCGCAGGTCGCGGTGGCCTCGCCTTCACCTCTTGTGGCCGCGCGGCGGCGGTTCACCGAGGCGCGATCGGGCCAGGTTCCGGTTCTGCGCGGCACGTTCCGCTTCGAAGCGTCGTGTTGTGCAGACCCGGAGACGAGGAGGGCTCTCCGGGCTGACCCTGGAGGGCGACGGGACCTGCAACCACGGTCCGTTCGCCGGCAACCCGGACGACTCGGACGACAGGAAGGCGATCCTGGCCCGGCTGGCGGCGGGCTTCAACCGGTCGATCATGCTGAGCCACCCCAGCCGGCCCAACGGAACGGAACCTCGGTGGCGGACCACTACCGGGGCGGTCACCAACCACTGGTCGCGCGTGGTCCACGCCAACAGCCCGATCGGCTATGCCTTCCCATACGACAACGTCCGCTCGGACGGCCGACCGGAGGTCTCCGGCGCGGCACACGACGGGAACCCGCGCCGCTTCACGGTGAGCGTCGGGTCCTGAGGGCGGGCGCGGGCCTCCGGGGTGCGGGTTCCCCGGGGCCGGGCCGGGTCGGGTCGGGGGCGCGGGCCGGGTCCGGGCGGCGCAGGTCCGGGCGGCGCAGGTCCGTGGAGGCGCAGGTCCGTGGAGGCGGGCCGGGCCCGGGGCGCGGGCCGGCCCGGGGGGTGCGGGTGCGGGGCGGCGCGGTCCGTGGGGGCCGGTCCGTGAGGGCGGGGCGGCACGGGTCCGCCCCGGGGGCGGCCGTCGGCGTGGTGGCGACCGCCTGTCAATTCCGGCGCAGCGTGGCGTCCTTGACTTTCGATTCCGCCTCCCGGGACCGTTCGCCATGCGAAAGAACACGCTCCCCCACCGCGTGACCGCGGCCATGGCGGCCGGACTCCTGCTGGCCGCCCTTCCGGCCTCCGCCCACGCGTCGTCGCCCGCCCCCGGCCCGGCGGACCCGCCCGCCTCGATCCCGGCGGCGGCCGGCCGGACCGGCGCCCCCGCCGCCACCGCCGCCTCCGAAACCTCCGGGACCGCCGACGCCTTCAACGGCCTCGACGCCCTCGACAGCCGGGGCCTGCGCGTCTTCCAGCAGCGCCACGGCCTGCCCCCCACCGGTCGCGTGGACCCCGCCACCGCCCGCCTCCTCACGGCGGCCACGGACGGTGAACGACACGCGCTCTTCATCGAGCCGTCGGACCTCGGCCCGGACCAGCTCGCCAACGCGCGTACCGTCATCGGCGTCGGGAAGGGCGCGGACATCCCGGTGCGGGGCCAGGTGATCGCGTTGATGACGGCCATGCAGGAATCCACGTTCGTCAACCACACGATCCCCGTCGACAACGACTCGCTCGGCGTCTTCCAGCAGCGCCCGAGCATGGGCTGGGGCACGCCGGAGCAGATCACCCACGTCCCGACCTCCGCGAAGTCCTTCTACGGGGTGGCCGACTTCGGCAGGAATCCGGGACTGCTCCAGATCGACGGCTGGGAGTCGATGGACGCGGGCAGGGCGTGCCAGGCGGTGCAGCGCTCCGCGCGTCCCGACCGGTACGCGCGGTGGGAGGCGTTCGCCCGCGATCTGCTGGAGCAGGAGGGCCCCTCGGTGGATCCGGTCGGCTGAGCCCCGCCCGGCGGGCACGGGCGCGCCCCCTCGCGGGGGCCGCCCGCGCCCGCCGGGTGCCGGGTGCCGGGTGCCGGGTCAGCAGCCGCCGCAGTTGTAGTAGGTCACGTCCCAGTGGTTGCCCTCGTCCGCGTAGATGTTGCCGGAGCCGGACTGGTACTGGGGCGCGCCGTCGCCGCGTACGCCGATGTAGGTGAAGACGCCCTTGACGTAGTTGGTGAGGCAGGTGCTCTTGCCGAAGTCGAGCTTGTAGCCGGTCCAGTGGGAGTAGGTGCCGCCGGCGTGGCCGGTCTCGGTGCCTCCGGTGATGTTGAGGGCGCAGCCGGTGGCGCTCCTGAGCGTCTGGGCGCCCTGGGCGGTGGCCAGGTTGAGCTGGTCGAACGAGGTGCAGGTGGGGACGTTGCGGTTGGAGCAGCCGCCCGAGGACGACCAGGTGATCCCGGACGAGGTGAACCGGGAGGTCGCCTGGGCGTGGGTCAGCTTGGTCGCGGCGCTCGCCTCGGCGGGGCCGCTGCCGAGGACGCCGATCCCGGGAACGAAGAGCGCGCCGAGGACGAGCGCGAGGGCGGTGAGGGCGGAGCGGAGTCGTGGACGGGTCACCATGAGGGGTTTCCTCCTGCTCATGACAAACGAGGGCGCGCGGGCGCGGGCGCGCACGCCGGGCAGGGAGATAGTGCCCGAGCTCTACGCGCGTCCGCCAGAGGGCCGCGGGATTCGCCGCACCCGACAGCGAGCCCGATCGCTCACCCGACCCCGCCACGCCACCGCCCCCGCGGGCGTCCGGACGGGGAAACCACGGAATCAGGGGCACGCAAGTTGAAACTTGAACAAGATAGGGCTACGGTAAATCTCGTTGAAGGTTAAACAACACCTGCAGCACCCGCTCGACCACGTCCCCGAGGAGGAGCCATGGCTCTGTTCAACCGCAAGTCGTCCGCCGCCCCGACCATCGCCGAGGCCCCCGCGGTGGACCCGGCCCTGGCCGCCCTGACCGGCGCCTATACGATCGACCCGGCCCACAGCAGCATCGGCTTCACGGTGCGCCACGCGATGGTGACCAATGTGCGCGGCTCCTTCGTCGAGCACGAGGGCACCCTGACCCTGGACGGCGTCGACCCGGCCAACTCCTCCGCCTCGATCGACGTGCGGATCGCCAGTGTCGACACCGGTATCGCCGACCGCGACGCCCACCTGGTCAGCGGCGACTTCTTCGACGCCGGGACGTTCCCGCTCATGACGTTCCGCTCCACCTCGGCCGAGCAGCTGGGCGGTGAGGCGTACCGCGTCACCGGCGACCTGACGATCAAGGACGTCACGCGCCCGCTCTCCATCGACCTGGACTTCAACGGCTCCGCCACCGACGTCTACGGCAACGAGCGCGTCGGCTTCGAGGGCACCGCCAACATCCTGCGCTCGGACTGGGGCCTGACCTGGAACGCGGCACTGGAGACCGGCGGCGTCATGGTCAGCGACAAGGTCAAGCTCACCTTCGACATCTCCGCCATCAAGGCCGCCGCACCGCAGGACTGACGCACCGCAGGACTGACGGATCACCGGCCTGGACCACCGGTCTGGACACGCGCACGGCCCGGACACCCGCACGGCCCGGACACCCGCATGGCCCGGACACCCGCACGGTCCGACCACACGCCGCTCCGGCCTCCCACAGGGCCTGACCGCGCACCACTCCGGTCCGCACACGGCAGCGCCCCGCACCCCGACGACACGGGATGCGGGGCGCGCCGTCGTTCGGCGTCGCGGTCAGCGCTCGACCTTCTCGGCGAAGAGCGGGACGACCTTCTCCAGCGCGTACGAGACGGAGAGCACGGAGTCCGTGGCGAACGCGAGGCTGACGTCCTTGTCGAAGATCAGCGAGCGGCCGGCCTTCACCGACGGAACCGCCTGGTAGAGCTTGTCGCCGCTGATGTCGGCCTCGGAGACGCCGATCGGGGTCATCACCGTGAGATCGGCGTCGAGCAGGTCCAGCTTCTCCTTGGAGACCGGGATGAAGAAGCTCTCTCCGGCCGCCGCCTCGACGGCGGGGTTGTTCTCGAAGCCGAGGCGCTCGACGAAGTCGACCCGGCCCGTGCCGCCGACGTACGCGCCGTAGCCCTCGGAGGTGCGCGAGCCGAGCGTGATGGTGGCGCCCTTGAACTCCGGGTTCGCCTTCGCGGCGGCCTCGAACTTCTTCTCGGTGTCCGCGATCAGCTTCTCGCCCTTCTCGGGCACGCCCATCGCGGCGGCGATCATCGTGGTCTGCCGCTCCCACGAGATCATGTACTGGTCACCGCCCTTGGGCACGCCCACGGTCGGGGCGATCTTCTTCAGGGTGTCGTAACGCGTCTGGTCGCCGCTGGACTTGGTGTCCAGGATCAGGTCCGGCTGGAGGGCCGCGATCTTCTCGAACTCCGGCTCCATGGTGCCGATCAGCTCGGGGCTCTTGTCGTACATGCCCTTGGCCCAGGGGCCGACCCCGTCGCCGCCGAACGGCAGCCAGTCGCTCGCGCCGACCGGCTGGCCGCCGAGCGCGAGCACCGTCTCGGCGTCGCCCCAGCCGAGCGCGACGATGCGCTTGGGCTGCTTGTCGACGGTGACCTCGCCGAACTTCGTGGCCACCTTCGCGGGGAAGGCGCCCTCGGAGGCGCCGCCGGGGGCGGAGGCGGACGCGGAGGAGTCGGAGTCGTCCGACGAGCCGCAGGCCGAGAGGCCCACGAGCAGGGCGGCTGCGGCGCCGGCCATCAGGACGGGAGTGCGCCGGGCGCGCCGGGCGACGGAAGCGGAATCGTTCATACCCATTAGGTTAGCCTCACCTAATGACAACGCTGCCACCGGGTCCGTCTACCGTGTTCGCGCAGGTCGGACGGCCGGGCTCGGCACATGGTGGCGGCCCAGCGGCACCACCATCGGGGTGGCCGACGCCGGGTCCTCGATCACCGAGCAGCGCATCCCGAACACCTCCCCGACCAGTGCCTCCGTCACGATGTCCACCGGTCGGCCCTCCGCGACGATCCGCCCCTCCTTCATGGCGATCATGTGGTCCGCGTACCGGCAGGCCAGGTTCAGATCGTGCAGGACGGCCACCATGGTGACGCCCCGCTCCAGGTTGAGGTCGGTGAGCAGGTCCAGGACGTCGAGCTGATGGCTGGCGTCCAGGAACGTCGTCGGCTCGTCGAGCAGCAGGATGTCCGTGCGCTGCGCGAGCGCCATGGCGATCCACACGCGCTGGCGCTGGCCGCCGGAGAGTTCGTCCACCGGCCGGTCGGCCAGGTCCAGGACGTCGGTCGACAGCAGCGCCCGCGCGACGGCCTCGTCGTCCTCGGCGCTCCACCGGCGGAACCAGCCCTGGTGCGGATAGCGGCCCCGCCCGACGAGGTCGGCGACGGTGATGCCCTCCGGCGCGGTGGGGCTCTGCGGCAGGATGCCGAGGACGGCGGCGACCTCCTTGGTCGGCGTCTCCTGGACGGAGCGGCCGTCCAGCAGGACCGCGCCGGCGGACGGCGCGAGCAGCCGGGCCATCGCCCGCAACAGGGTCGACTTCCCGCAGGCGTTGGGGCCGACGATGACGGTGATCCGTCCGGGCGGGACGTCCACGCTCAGGCCGGAGACGATCTCCCGGTCTCCGTAGCCGAGCCGGACGTCCCGGGCCTGAAGAGTGTGCTCGGCCACGACCGGGCCCCGCCTTTCGTCGTCGTCCTGGTGATGCGTCGGTATCCGGGTCACGCTCTCAACCCCCGCCGCCCACGCGGTTGGCGCGGGCCAGGAGCAGGAGCAGGTACGGGGCGCCGATGACGCTGGTGACCACACCCACCGGCAGTTGCACCGAGGGCAGCATGTGCTGGGCGGCGAAGTCGGCGACCAGGACCAGCAGGGCCCCGGTCAGCGCCGCGTGCGGCAGCGCCGCGCCCCGGCCCGGGAGCAGGCGGCGGGCGATGGGGGCCGCGACGAACGCCACGAACCCGACGGGTCCGGCCGCCGCCGTCGCCACCCCGGCGAGCGCCGTCGCGCAGCCGAGCAGGGCGAGCCGGCCGGGTTCGACCTTCGTCCCGAGCCCGGCGGCGGTGTCGTCCCCGAGCTGGAGGGGTCCCAGCGCCCGCGTGGCGAGGGCGGTGAGCGGGACGAGTACGCACAGGGCGGCGAGCAGCGGCCACAGGTGGCCCCAGGAACGGCCGTTGAGGCTGCCGTTCAGCCAGAGGAACGCCTGCTGCGCGTCGGCGACCTCGGCACGGGCCATCACGAACCAGACGACGCTGACCAGCCCGGAGCCCAGTCCGACGCCGATCAGGACCAGGCGCTGGCCGGTGGTGCCGTTGTGCCGGGCGAGCAGGTGGATGGCGGCCCCGGCGACCACCGCGCCGGTCAGGGCGCTCGCGGACAGCATGAGCCCGCTGACCTGGAAGAGCAGGGCCGCCGTCACCGCGAACGCGCTGGCCCCGGCGCTGACGCCGATGACGTCCGGGCTCGCGAGCGGGTTGCGCAGCACGGACTGGAAGACGGCTCCGGAGAGTCCGAACCCGGCGCCGACGAGGATCGCCAGCAGCGCGCGCGGCAGTCGCAGTTCCAGCACGACGAACCGCGAACCGCCGTCACCGTCGCCGAACAGGGTGGCCAGCACCTTGCCGAGCGGCATCACCAGGTCGCCGACGCTGAGCGAGAGGCCGAGCACGACCGCGACGGCGGCCAGCAGGCCCGCCGCCGCCAGCACGGAGCGCCGACGACCCCGTTCGCGTACGGAGGCGACGGCCGCCACGGCTTCGGCGAGGCGGGCCCGGTGCGCCGCGGCGGTGTCCTGGGCGGGGATCCCGGTCACAGTTCCACCAGCTTCCTGCGCCGGACGAGCCAGATGAACGGGATGCAGCCGATCGCGGCCGTGACCACGCCCACCTGCACCTCGCCGGGCGGGGCCACGACCCGGCCGATGATGTCGGCGACCAGGAGCATGATCGGCGCGAGCACCATGCTGTACGGCAGGACCCACCGGTAGTCGGGGCCGGTGAGGAGGCGGGCGGCGTGCGGGACGGCGAGCCCGACGAAGCCGATGGGTCCGGCGACGACGGTGGCGGAGCCGCAGAGCAGCACCACGGCGAGCGCGGACGTCAGCCGGGCCGCGCCGATCCGCTGGCCGAGCCCGCGCGCCAGGTCGTCGCCGAGCGAGAGGGCGTTGAGCTGCGGCCCGAGCAGCAGGGCGAGCAGCGTGCCGGCCGCGATGAACGGCGACACCTGCCACAGCACCTCGGCGCTGCGTGCGGTGAGCGCGCCGAGCTGCCAGAACCGGAACTGGTCGTAGCTCCCGCGGTCCTGGAGCAGGATCGCGGACGTCACCGAGGTCAGCAGGGCGCTGGTCGCCGCTCCCGCGAGGGCCAGCTTGACCGGGGTGGCGCCCTCGCGGCCGAGCGAGCCCACCCCGTACACGAGCAGGGCCGCGAGCAGCGCGCCGAGGAAGCCGAACCAGATGTACTGCGTGGCGGCGGTGAAGCCGAGCAGGCTGATCGAGCACACGACGGCCACCGAGGCGCCGGCGTTGACGCCGAGGAGCTGCGGGTCGGCGAGGGGGTTGCGGGCGACGCCCTGCATCACCGCGCCCGCGAGGCCGAGCGCCACACCGGCCAGCAGCGCGGCGACGGTGCGCGGGACGCGGACCTCCTGGACGATGAGCTGGCCCTTGACGGTGAGGTCGGGGTCGAGGACCCCGTGCAGCACGTCGTCGAACGAGACGTCGCCGGAGCCTACGGCGAGGCTGGCCACGGCGGTGAGCAGCAGGACGGCGAGGACGGCCACGAGCCCCAGGGCGAGGACGGGCCGGCCGTGCCTGCGCGTCGCTTCGCGCTTCGCGCTCGTTCGCTCCTCCGCGCCCGTGCCGGCCGGGGCGCTCACGGCCCTGCCACCGGGGCGGCCGGAATGCGGTTGTGCACTGTTCCTCACCTTGCTCGTCGGCGCCGCCGCCTGCCGGGGCCCCTGCGGGGCGGAGGACATCGGCCCCGCCGGCCCGGAATCCGGCCTTCCGCACCGGCCACCCCCGGAGGGGAAGCACAGGGGGGCCCGAAGTAAGGTCACCCTAACAGCGCCCCGCCGCGTGGCACTGCCGCACCCCACGAAGTACGGAGTCCCCCTTGTCGTACGCCGCCCCGGCCGACGCCACCACGTCCGCCACGGTCCTGGACCCGCTGGCCGGAGCCGTGCAACTGCGCTCGGCGGAGGAGCTGCGCACGATCCTCGGCGTCCCGCACCCCATCGTCATCGACAAGGTCCACGACCGGCTCACCGACGACGACCTGGACCTGCTGGCCCGTTCCCCGCTCTGCGCCCTGGCCACGTCGGACGCGGCCGGCAACTGCGACGTCTCCCCGCGCGGCGACGGCCCCGGCTTCACGCACGTCCTGGACACGGGCACCCTCGCCCTGCCCGACCGACCGGGCAACCGCCGCGCGGACAGCTTCCACAACATCCTGTCCAACCCGCACGTGGGCCTGCTCTACCTGATACCGGGCGCGATGGACGTACTGCGCGTCAACGGCCGCGCCCGGCTGCTCACCGACGCCCCGTTCTTCGACGCGATGACGGTGAAGGGCCGGCGACCGGAACTGGCCGTGGTCGTCGAAATCGACGAGATCTTCCGCCACTGCCCGAACGCGCTGCGACGCTCGGGGGTGTGGACGCCGCAGACGTGGGAGGCGTGAGGGCGGCGCGGGAGCCCGCTCATCCCTTTCCGGCCGGGTTTCCACGCGCAGATGACACCGACCCTTCCTGACATGGGCAACGCCGCGCGGAGCTATCACCTCTCCATGCAGCCCACGGTCAGACTCTTCTGAGGCGGACTTCAGAGGAGCACACTCGGTCAATATCATCCGAAACACAGATGGCGTCACCACCATCAATCACGTTGAAATCAACGAGGCACTCAGCCGTGACATCCTCGGCGAAACCGATCGAAATCGAACTCCCCTCAGCAGCGTCCGGCGAAGCCTGCAAAGAACCGACCGAGTCACCCGAATCAGCAAAGAAGGACCAACTCTGCGCGGTCGACCCGTCCGGACACCCTGCCCTGAAGGAATTTTGAAGCGGCAGCCCGTCAACTTCCAGATCACGATTTTCGTGGAATGTGACCACGCCGCCATCCGCACTGCGCCACGATCCGACCAACTCGGACGCTTTCACGACATGCGGCGCCTCTGAATTGCCGCAACCAGCGGAAACCGCGAGCATGGCAGATGCCACGATCCACCAACTCACCTTGGTAGAAAATCTCAAAGCAAATCTCCCGGGAGAGTCGCCTGCAACCTCGAACCATGTGAGGCACAGACTTCAAAAGGTTCAACATGAATCAATAGGCCCAGCAGCCACAAGAAGACAAGGGAAGCTTCTCACGCCACGAAAATCTTTGCTCCACGGCAGCTCCCGGCAATCCTGTTACATAGGGGTTAATTTCACGTGGAACCAGATGGGTTGCAGACCTCCAGTCACTCAAATTCCACGCCGAGAATTCGAGGACAACATGCCCCTTATTTCGATTCACTGACCGAATTATTCCAGTGGCTCGATAGGAACCAAGAAATGCTGCCGCTTCATTTTGCGTACCAACCTTGCCATTAGAAAGCACTCCTGATATATCCGCAGCGGCCCCTCTGATCGAGTTGAACCGATACCACGGACTACCTGGCTCCGGACCTTTGTCTCGATATTCTGCCGCAACAGCATTTTTGGCAGCAGCAGCTTCCACCCCCTCATCAACCGCCTGCCGAAGAAGAGCGGACCTAAGACTTCTGATCGTTTGATGCCGGGAAAGTTTTGCCGTAAAAACAGCACCTCCCCGGAACTCCTCCACGACTTGAAGAGGATTACCTGCACCAAGAATCCATCCGAAGAACAAGGCCCTGGACGTCTCCCACGAATTCACATCACCCTCGTATAGGATTCCGTAATCATCAGCCGGATTGGACGGAAAATTATAACCCAGGGAATTCCACGACTGAGCATCAAGATCAAAGTAGGGGACAGGCTGTACACCCCGCATACGAGGGAAAAGCGTTGTGGGGGCCGACGCAGCGCCACCGCCGAGGCGGGCCGTTCCACCCTTCGACGACTCTGGTGTCGTGGTGTTGATGTACTTCGGCCTGCCGTTGCCCTTGGATCCACCTGGCCCTGACGGGCAGCCTTCACCGGCTCCGCCTGCGCCCCCGCAGGCGAGGCCCATTCCGGTGGGGTCGGAGAAGGTGAGTGGGTTGTTGATGCTGTAGCTGTAGCCGTTGAGCGTCTGATGCTTATCGAGTTCGAGCAGCGGGTCGACGCTGATGAACTGGCCGGTCCCGGGGTCGTACGCACGGGCACCGATGTGAGTCAACCCGGTTGCAGCGTCAGCCGGCTTGCCCAGGAACGCCTTGTCATCAGGCCAGGCGGTCGGCTTGGCTCCACGAGGAGCGCCGAACGGAGTGCTGTGGCGCTTGGTGACTGCCTGGGTCGTCGCGTCGGTCGCAATGCTGCTGGTGCCGTGGTGGTCGGCTGCGAGGAAGTTGAGCTTGCTGCCAGTAGCACCGGACGTGGTTGTGGGCTTGATCCGCTTTGACGGACATCCGAGAC
>NZ_ML123034.1:4853639-4918816 GCF_003846185.1 Streptomyces sp. ADI96-02 | reverse complement strand
TGTGCTGCTACAAGCGACTCGCCCGCCTCACCACATAGGACACGGTCTTAATTAGCGCGGAGAGTACGGGCGCCTCCCGACGCCGCTGTAGCCTCCCAGGATGGACCTGCGACTCGCTGCGTACGCGGTGTGCATCGAGGACGGACAGGTGCTCCTCGCACACGCCGTGGGACCGGGTGACGAGCGGACGTGGACGCTGCCGGGCGGCCGGTTCGAGCACGCGGAGGACCCGTACGACGCGGTGATCCGGGAGGTCGCCGAGGAGACCGGCCTGGAGGCCGTGGTCGAGCGTCTGCTCGGCGTGGACTCGCGGGTGATCCCGGCGTCCGAGCGCCGCCTACCCGGTCGGCCCGAGCTGCAGAACGTCGGCGTCTTCTACCGCGTCCGCGTCACCGGCGGCGGCTCCGGCCCGAGCCGAACGGCGACACCGCCGGGGCCCGGTGGTCTTCGCTCGCCGAGGTCGCCCGCCTGCGCCGGTCGTCGCTGGTGGACGTCAGCCTCGCCCTGGCGCGGACTCTCCCGGCCGCCGGCCACGTCGCCCAGGTCACGGTCGGACCGCTCGCCAGAAACGGCCCCCTCCGCCGCAGCCACCCGGAAACCCGCTGTCCACCGGGTCAGCGTCGCGTGAACCAGGTGACCGCCACTCCGTTGTCGAACGTCCGGCGGTCGGTGACCGAGAAGGCGGTGGGCGCGAACACCCCGTCGAACGCCGGGACTCCGGCCCCGGCGACGACGGGATAGCTCTTGATGATCAGCTCGTCGATCTCGGGCAGCAGCTCTCCGGCGAGAACGCCGCCGCCGCAGAGCCAGATGTCCTGTCCTTCCTCCCGCTTGAGGGCGCGGACCAGGGCGAGCGGGTCGTCGGCGACGACGGTGACGGCCGGGTCGATGTCGGCCGCGAGCGTGCGGGAGACGACGTACTGGCGCAGGTGGGCATAGGGACTGGTGAATCCGGCCTCCAGGCCGGGGAGGTAACTGCCCCGGCCCATCAGCACGGTGTCGAAACGCTGGTTGGGCGCGTCCGCGAGGCCGTGGGCGGCCCGCGCGAAGGTGGGGACCGTCTCGGGGTAGCGGGCGTTCATCCACGAGGAATAGGCGGCGGCCTGCTCCTCGTCGCCGAAGGGGAAGAAGTCGTACTCGCCGCCGGGCCCGGCGATGCGGCCGTCGAGCGTGACGGCGACGTAGTACACGAGCTTGCGCATGCGGTGACCCTCATCCGTAGTACTCTGATTGAAGTGGTCAGAACGTAGTACTACAGCCGGAGTGGTGTCAATGGTGCGCAGGAACGACGCACGGCGGACGGCGCTCGTCGACGCCGCCATCGAGGTACTGGCCGGGCAGGGCGCGCGGGGTCTGACCTTCCGGGCGGTGGACGGCGAGGCCGCCGTGCCCGTCGGCACCGCCTCCAACTACTTCGCCAACCGCGACGACCTGCTCATCCAGGCGGGCGCCCGGGTCTACGAACGGCTCGCGCCGGACGAGGGGACGATCGCGCGACAGGAGGCCGGGGCGTCGGACCGGGAGGCGCACACGGCGCTGATGCGCACGCTGATCGACCGGATCGTCTCGTTCCGCGCCGGCTATCTGGCGCTGCTCGAACTGCGCCTGGAGGCCACCCGCCGCCCCGAGTTGCGCAGGATGCTCACCGAACGCGTCCGCGCCGACGTGGCGACCATCGCGGCCTACTACGAGACGTCCGGGCTGCCCGGCGGTACGACCACCGCGCACCTGATGTACCTGGCGGCCAACTGGCTCATCGTCGAACAGCTCACGCTGCCCGAGGTGTTCACGGAGGCCGAGCGAGACCGGCTCGTCGAGGCCGCCGTCGAGCGCATCGTGCGGGAGTGATCGTGCGGGAGTGAAAGAGCCCGGGACCGGCGGCCGGGTAGGCCGGAAGGGCAGAAGGGTTCCGCTGCGCCCGTCGGAGCCGCCGCCACCGCCGGGCCCGAGGACGGACCGGCCGAGGAGAGACCGCCGTGGACGGACCGGCCGGAACGGCCACCGCCCGCGCCGCACCGGCCTCCGTGACGGACGGGGCCGGGCGGCGCGGGCGGAGTGGGCGGAGTGGGCAGCGGTGTCGCGCCTTGGCACCCGTCAGAGCGGCTGGGCCCCCGAGACGGCGGTGGTGAGCAGGCCGGTGGTGGCGGTGGTCGCTCCGGAGGCGCTGTCGACCAGCCGGCCGACGTCGCCCGCCTCGTCCAACGCGCCCAGGGCGTGGACCGGTTCGGCGGCTGCCGCGGAGGCGTCCCCTCCCGGGGGCGGGCTGATCGCCGCGATGGCGGCTCCGGCGGCGAGGGAGACGACGGCCAGTACGCTTCGCTTCTTCATGCCGGGTTCAACGGCCCGCCGGCCCAAAGGGCACGCTCCGAACGCGCGATCGCTCACGCCCCCGGCACCGGCACCGGTACCGGCACGTCGGGGCCCGCTCCGGGCCGTCGGCGCGCGCCCCCTACGCTGTGCGGATGGTGGTCTACGCCCCGGCGGCGCTCCTCTTCCTCGTCTTCTGCGTGAGCGTGCTGCGCGAGCGCCGGAAATTCAGCAACGCGGTGATCCTCGGACTGGCCGCGCTCTGCGGGCTCGCGGCCTGGCTCTACCGGCTGGTGCGGTCCGACGCGGTGTCGGGACCGATCGTGGTGTGGACGCTGCTGGCGGTCGGCGCGCTGTCCGTCCTGCTGCTGACGTGCTTCCTGTTCCTCAACGGCGTACGCATGCTGCGCAAGGAGGGCAGGAGCCCGTCCAACCTGCTCTCGCTGCTGGCCGCTCCGGCGATCCTGGCGGTCGTCGCGCTGCTGGTCACCGCCGCTGTCCTGGAGACGCCGGTGCTGGTCGGGGCGGCGACGGCGGCCGGAGGGCTGGCGCTCTACTTCTCGTTCCTCTTCCTCTGCTTCGTCGCCTACGCGTTCCTGTACGGACGGCTGCGGGTGCGGCGCAGGGCCGACTTCGTGGTCGTGCTCGGCTCGGGGCTCGTGGGCGGTTCCACCGTGCCGCCGCTCCTGGCCAGCCGTCTCGACCGGGCGCACCGGATCCACGCGCGAATCGCCCGGCGCGGCGCTTCCCCGGTCCTCATCACCTCGGGGGGCCAGGGGCCGGACGAGGACGTTCCGGAGTCGCACGCCATGGCGGACTACCTGGTGGCCGAGGGGTTTCCGGCCCATCTGGTCGAGCGGGAGGACAAATCGACGACGACCGAGGAGAACCTGCGGTTCAGCAAGGCGATCATGGAGAAGGCGAAGCCGGACTACCGGTGCGTCGTCGTCACGAACAACTACCACGCCTTCCGCGCCGCCCTCACCGCCCGCCGGGTGCGGATCAGGGGGCAGGTCGTGGGCTCGCCGACGGCCGCGTACTTCTGGCCCAACGCGACGATCCGCGAGTTCACCGCGATACTCCTCGCCTACCGCCGGACCAACGCCGTGATGTGCCTGCTCATCGTCCTCGCCGGGGTGCTCACCTGGTGGGCCCTCCAAGGGGCCTCCGAGTGACCGCACGGCGCTGAAGGGGGCTCCCGTCCGGGGCGGGGCCGGACGGGACGCCTGTTCACCGCCGGGTCAGAAGCCGCCGCCGTCGAACCCTCCGCCGCCGAAGCCGCCGCCGTCCCCGAAGCCGTCGCCTCCGCCGAAGCCCGAGGAGTCGAAGTCGGAGCCGGAGACGTCGCCGCCGGAGTAGTCCCCGCCCGCTCCGCCGAAGTCACCGCCGCCGTACTCCGCCGCGTACGCGGGCGTGGCGAGCATGGAGCCGAGCACGGTGCCGACCAGCAGGCCCGGGAGCAGGCCACCGCCGAAGTAGCCGCCCGCCCACGGGCCGTACGCCGGACCGGCCTCCCAGTAGGGGCGTCGCCGGCCGTCGCCCACGTCGACCGTGCGGCTCATCGGGTCCTCGCCCTGACGCAGCCGGACCTCGTCCGCCCCGCAGACCGGGACCTCGCGGGCCGCTCCGCCGGACGGGGTCCACAGCACGTCGGCGACCGAGGGGCCGTGGCGCGGGTCGAAGAAGCACGGCGGGCGGCGCGCCGGGATGGCGGCCCCGGTGCGGCGGGCTTCCAGGACCGCGAGGGAGTAGCGGCCGTCCTCCAGCGCCTGGGTGACCCCTCGGACGTCGGAGGGGTGCTCGGCGCGCTCCATCGTCGTCTTGGCGCTCTCGTAGGAGTCCAGGGCGCGTTCGTAGTCGGCGCGCATGGCGTCGTCGGCGCCCGCCTCCGCCGGGTGGAAGTCCAGTCGCTCCAGCTTCTCCCCGTACGCCGTGATGTCCTCGTCGACGACGATACGGAGCTTGTCGAGCGCGGCGCGCTCCTCCCGCGCCCGGCGGCGCCGGTTGCGCCGGGAGATGGCGAGGGCCCCCGCGCCGCCGGCCACCAGGACGGCTCCGAGGGTGACCAGGACGCCGACCGGGGCTCCGCCGTGCGCGCTGCCCGCCCTGCCGGACCAGGAGGCGGGGGCGCTGCCCCGGGCCTGTTCGACGGCCCGGTCGACGAAGGCGTTGAGCTGGTTCGCCGCGTCGGTGTCGGTGCTCGGCGTCTTGACCGCGGCGGTGAGGTTGTCGACCGCCCGGGTGGGCATGACCTGCGGGTCCGCACCCGCGTCGAAGCCGTCGCCGAGGCGGATCGCGTAGACGCCGGTGATGCCGGTGTCGCTGCGCAGAGTCTGGAGCAGGCCCTGCGGCGGGAAGGCCGCGGTGTCCGGGAGGACGGCCACGAGCACGGGTTTGTCGGCGTCCCTGATCTTGTTCTCCAACTCCTTCTCCTGGGCGGTGGAGAGCTGGTCGCGCGCGCCGGGATCCACGTAGACCGGGTCGTTCCGCAGGGCCTGGGCGGCGTCGGCGACCGTCGCTGTGGAGGCTGCGGAGGCAGGTGTCGTGAGGGCGAGAGCCGCCGCAGAGCATATGAGCAGCAGGCCCGCGAGCAGAGTGGGGAAAAACCGTTTCCTCATACTTCACGCTACTTCAGGCGGGCGGCACGCGCCGTCCCTGCCAGCAGCCGCCGGGCCCGGACGGGCCCCGTACAGGGCCGGGCCCGCACCAGACCGCACCGGGACCGCCGGCCCGGGAGAGGTGGCTCCGGTGCGGGCGGCTCCGGTGGCGGGCCGGTCCGGTGGCGGGCGGCTCCGGCGGCGGGCCGGTCCGGTGGCGGCGGGGCTATTCGGTGGGCTCGACGCCCGCCCGCAGCAGCCCGTAGGTGTACGCGTCCTCCAGCGCCTGCCAGGACGCGGCGATGACGTTCTCCGCGACCCCCACCGTCGCCCAGTCGCCCGCTCCGTCCCCCGTGGTGATCAGCACCCGGGTGGTGGACTCGGTGCCGGTGCGGCCCTCCAGGATGCGGACCTTGTAGTCGACCAGCTCCAGCTTGGCGAGCTGCGGGTAGATCCGCTCCAGGGCGACGCGCAGGGCCCGGTCGAGCGCGTTGACCGGACCGTTGCCCTCGGCCGTCGCGACGATCCGCTCGCCCTTGGCCCACAGCTTCACCGTCGCCTCGTTGGCGTGCGAGCCGTCGGGGCGGTCCTCGACGATGGCCCGCCAGGACTCCGTACGGAAGTAGCGCCGGGCCCGGCCCTCCACCTCGCCGCGCAGCAGCAGCTCGAAGGAGGCGTCGGCGGCCTCGTAGGTGTAGCCCTGGAGTTCGCGCTCCTTGACCCGCGCCACGACCCGGCCCACCAGAGCCCGGTCGCCGCCGAGGTCGACGCCGAGCTCCTTGCCCTTCAGCTCGATGGAGGCTCGGCCGGCCATGTCCGAGACCAGCATCCGCATGGTGTTGCCGACCTGCTCCGGGTCGATGTGCTGGTACAGATCGGGGTCGACCTTGATCGCGGAGGCGTGCAGCCCGGCCTTGTGGGCGAAGGCCGAGACGCCGACGTAGGGCTGGTGGGTGGAGGGCGTGAGGTTGACGACCTCGGCGATGGCGTGCGAGATCCGGGTCATCTCGGCGAGCGCGCCCTCGGGCAGGACCTTCATCCCGTACTTGAGTTCCAGCGCGGCGACGACGGGGAAGAGGTTGGCGTTGCCGACCCGCTCGCCGTAGCCGTTGGCGGTGCACTGGACGTGGGTGGCCCCGGCGTCCACGGCGGCGAGCGTGTTGGCGACGGCGCAGCCGGTGTCGTCCTGGGTGTGGATGCCGATCCGGGCGCCGGTGTCGGCGATGACCGTGGAGACGACGGCCTGGATCTGGGCGGGGAGCATGCCGCCGTTGGTGTCGCACAGGACGACGACCTCGGCGCCGGCCCCGTACGCCGCCCGGACCACGGACTTGGCGTACGCGGCGTTGGCACGGTAGCCGTCGAAGAAGTGCTCGCAGTCCACGAAGACCCGGCGGCCCTGCTCGCGCAGGTGGGTCACGGTGTCGCGGACCATCTCCAGGTTCTCGTCCAGAGTGGTGCGCAGGGCCAGTTCCACATGGCGGTCGTGGGCCTTGGCGACCAGCGTGATCACCGGGGCGCCCGACGACAGGAGCGCCTTGACCTGCGGGTCCTCGGCGGCCGTGCCGCCGGCCCGGCGGGTCGCGCCGAACGCCACGAGCTGGGCGTTCTCGAACGCGATCTCCTGCCGGGCGCGGGCGAAGAACTCCGTGTCCCGCGGATTGGCGCCCGGCCAGCCGCCCTCGATGTACCCCACGCCGAAGGTGTCCAGGTGCCGGGCGATGGTCAGCTTGTCCGCGACCGTCAGGTTGATGCCTTCACGCTGAGCACCGTCGCGCAGGGTGGTGTCGAAGACATGGAAACTGTCGTCGGTGGCGGTGGCCTTGGTGGTCATGCTGATCTGACTCCTGTCGGATGAGTGGATCCGGACGATCGGGCTCCACTTGCCCCCATGATCCCGCGCACCTCGCCCCGGACCGGGTACGGGCCGGAAAACGAAAAAACCCCTCGCGGGTGCGAGAGGTCTGCGCGCGGGTCCGAGGCACGGTGGCCGCGCCGCACTGGGTGGTACGGGGCGGTCACTGCGGACCGGCGCGCCTGCTGCCAATAATCATGACGAACGAGGACACGGAAGCAGTCTCGCACAGCCCTGCTTCCGTGACGCCACCGTCTCACCATGCGGTCGTGACGCCCGTCGCAACCGGGCCGTCCGGGCCCGCGCCCGCCGCCCGGTCCCGCGCCTTCCACCCGGCCGGGGGAGCGGTGTGCCGGGAGAGCGGTGTGCCGGGAAAGCGGTGTGCCGGGAAAGCGGTGTCAGGCGCCGGGCGCCAGGGTCTCGTCGACGTACTCCGCCGTCTGCTCCAGGACGCGGGCGCGGCCGGTGCCCGGGACGCCGACCGTCACATGGACGCTGAAGCCGTCGAGCAGCGCCCGCAGCCGGGTCGCGAAGCGGTCGGCGTCCACCGCCCGGAACTCCCCGCGCGAGATCCCCTCGGCGACCAGGGCCACCAGATCCCGGTGCCACGCGCCCTCGATGGCGGCCTGGCGGGCGCGGCCCTCGTCGTCCGCGTTCTGGGAGCGGCCCCAGACCTCCAGCCAGAGCGTCCAGTGCGGGTCCCGGTGTCCGGCGGGGAGGTAGAGGGCGATGTACGCGTCGAGGCGTCGGCGCACCGTACCGGTCCGGGCGAGCAGAGCGCGGCGTTCCAGCCCGAGCCGGTTCTCGCTCCACTCCAGGGTCTGCAGGAGCAGTTCGTCCTTGGTGCGGAAGTAGTAGAGCAGGTGCCCGCTGCTCATGCCGACGTCCCGCCCGAGCGCCGCCATGGTCAGCCCGTCGAGCCCCCGGGCGGCGATGGCGGCCATCGCGGCGGCGAGGACGTCCTCGCGCGGCGGGGCCGCGTGATGGCGGCGGCGGGGCGCGGATGTCATGGGTTCACACCTTCGGCTGCTGCTGGGTGACGCAGTGGATGCCTCCACCGCCCGCGAAGATCGTACGGGCGTCGACCGGTACGACGGCGCGGTCCGGGAAGAGGTTCCGGAAGATCGCGGCGGCCTCCTCGTCGCGCGGGTCGTCGAAGGCGCAGAGGATCACCGCGCCGTTGCAGAGGTAGTGGTTGATGTAGGAGTAGTCGACCCACTCGCCGTCGGCCCGCAGCACGGTGGGCGCGGGCACCTCGACGACCTCCAGCCGGCGGCCCCGCGCGTCGGTCGCGGCGCGCAGCAGGGCGGCGGTCTCCCGTGTGGGTTCGTGGTCGGGGTGGGCCGGGTCGGGCTGGACGTGGACGACGACGGTGCCGGGCCGGGCGAAGGCGGCGACGATGTCGACGTGGCCGAGGGTGCCGTAGAGGCCGTAGTCGCCGGTCAGGCCCCGGGGCAGCCAGATCGCCTTCTCGGTGCCGAGGCGGGCGTGGATCTCGGCCTCGGCCTGCTCGCGGGTCCAGCCGGGGTTGCGCTCCTCGCCGAGCTGGACGGTCTCGGTGAGCAGGACGGTGCCTTCGCCGTCGACGTGCAGGGCGCCGCCCTCGTTGACCAGCGGCGAGGAGTGCACGGGCACGCCGAGGAGTCCGGCGACGGAACGGGCGATGTGCCGGTCGTTCTCCCAGCGGGCCCAGCTCTGCGCCCCCCAGCCGTTGAACGTCCAGTCCACGGCTGCCAGTTCACGGCCGTCGGTGACGAAGGTGGGGCCGATGTCGCGCATCCACGCGTCGTCGAGCGGGCGGACCGCCAGCTCGACGTCCGGGCCGAGGAGCGCGGCGGCGCTCTCCTCCTGGCCGGGGCCGACGACCATGGTGACCGGTTCGAAGCGGCGTACGGCACGGGCGACGGCGGCCCAGGCGCGGCGGGCCTCGTCGAGTTCGGCTCCGGTGGCGAAGGTGGGGTTGGGGCCGGGCCAGGCCATCCAGGTGCGCTCGTGCGGGGCCCATTCGGGAGGCATGCGGAAGGGGGCGGGGGGCTGGGGCATGGCTGGTGTCCTGGGGTGTCGGATCGTTCGGGACGTGTCGTTCGGGACGTGTCGTTCGGGACGTGTCGTTCGTGACGTGTCGTTCGGGACGTGTCGTTCGGTCAGGTCGGTCCTGCCGGCGGGCGGCGGTTTCGACGACCGGTCCTAGAGGAAGTAGAGGCGGTTCAGGGCGACAGTGTCGGCGGGCTCGGAGCGCAGCGGGTCGCCGTCCAGGGTGACCAGGCCGGTCTCGCCGTCGACGCCGACCTGTCCGGTACGGGAGTTGAGGACCAGGTCGGCCGGACCGATGCCGCGGGTGCCGCGCACGGCGACGCGGCGACGGCGCGACGGCAGGGAGTCGGCCCCGAGCTGGGTGGCCGCCTCGGAGACGAAGGCCACGGAGATGTCGGCGGGCGTCGCCCCGTAACCGCCGAACTGCGGTCCGAGGACGAGTGGTTCGCAGGTGTCGGTGGCGGCGTTCGGGTCGCCGGTGACGCCGTACGCGGGGAAGCCGGACTTGAGGACGAGCTGCGGCTTCGCGCCGAAGAACTCGGGCCGCCAGAGCACGATGTCGGCGAGCTTGCCGGTCTCGATGGAGCCGACCTCGTGCGCGATGCCGTGTGCGATGGCCGGGTTGATCGTCAGCTTGGCCATGTACCGCAGGACGCGTCCGTTGTCGTCGCCGGGGCCGTCGCCCTCCGTCGGGCCCAGCTCGGCCTTCATCTTCGCGGCCATCGCGAACGTCCGGCGCACGGTCTCCCCGGCCCGGCCCATGCCCTGGGCGTCGGAGGAGGTGATCCCGATGGCGCCCAGGTCGTGCAGCACGTCCTCGGCGCCCATGGTGCCCGCCCGGATGCGGTCGCGGGCCATCGCGGCGTCGCCCGGCAGATCCGTCTTCAGGTCGTGGACGGAGACGATCATGCCGTAGTGCTCGGCGACCGCGTCGCGACCGAAGGGCAGGGTGGGGTTGGTGGAGGAACCGATGACGTTCGGCACGCCCGCCATCTTGAGCACGTTCGGGACGTGCCCGCCGCCGCAGCCCTCGATGTGGAACGCGTGGATCGTCCGGCCCTCCAGGACGCGCAGGGTGTCCTCGACGGAGAGGCACTCGTTCAGCCCGTCGCTGTGCAGGGCGACCTGGACGTCGTACTCCTCGGCGACGCGCAGCGCGGTGTCGAGGGCGCGGGTGTGCGCGCCCATGTCCTCGTGCACCTTGAACCCGCACGCGCCGCCTTCGGCCAGCGCCTCGATCAGCGGCGCCTCGTGCGAGGAGGAGCCCCGGCCCAGGAAGCCGATGTTGACCGGCCAGGCGTCGAAGGCGTTGAAGGCGTGGCGCAGCGCCCAGGGCGAGTTGACGCCGACGCCCCAGACCGGGCCGAACTCCTGGCCGATGATCGTGGTGACGCCCGAGGCGAGCGACGCCTCCATGATGCGGGGCGAGAGCAGGTGGACGTGCGGGTCGACGGCGCCCGCCGTGGCGATCATCCCCTCGCCGGAGACGATCGTCGTCCCGGTGCCGGTGACGACGTCGACCCCGTCCAGCGTGTCCGGGTTCCCGGCGCGGCCGATGGCGTGGATGCGGCCCTCGCGGATGCCGATGGAGACCTTGCGGACGCCCAGGACGGCGTCGATGACCAGGACGTTGCTGATCACCACGTCACAGGTGTCGCGGACGGCGGCGGCCTTGAGGTGCAGTCCGTCGCGAGCCGTCTTGCCGAAGCCGGCGAGGAACTCTTCCCCCGGCTTCTGGGCGTCCGACTCGACCCGGACCGTCAGCCCGGAGTCACCGAGCCTGACCCGGTCCCCGGCGCGCGGGCCGTGGGTGGCCGCGTAGGCGTGGGGGTCCATCACGTCGTCTCCTCCGCTCCGGGGTGTTCCGGGCCGGGGCCCTGCGCTCCCGGGCCTTCCGGTCCCGGGTTGTCCGGTCCCGGGTTGTCCGGTCCCGGGTTGTCCGGTCCCGGGTTGTCCGGTCTCGGGCCTTCCGGTCCCCGGCTGTCCGCTCCGAAGCCGTCCGCTCCGGCGCTCTCCGATCCGAGGTAGCCGCAGGCCGCCGCCCGGCGCAGGGCTTCCTCCCTGGCTCCGGGCGCGTCCAGCGGCCCGTCGACCAGCCCGGCGAATCCGATGGCGATCCGGTCGCCGCCGATCGGCTCCAGTGCGACCTCGACGTGCTCGCCGGGCCCGAAGCGGACGGAGGACCCGGCGGGTACGCACAGCCGCATGCCGTAGGCGGCGGCGCGGTCGAAGGCGAGCCGGGGGTTCGCCTCGAAGAAGTGGAAGTGGGACGTGACGCTCACGGGCACGGTCGCCGTGTTGCGGACGGTCAGCCGGAGCGCGGGCTCCCGCTCCGGGTCCGGGGGGCCGGGCAGGAGGGCGCCGGGCCCCTCCTCGCCGGATCCGGCGCCCAGCGGCCGGGAGACCACGGCGAGCCGCGACCCGTCGTCGAAGACCGCCTCCACGTGGACCTCGGTCACGATGTCGGCCACGCCGGGCAGCACGTCGTCCGGTCCGAGGACGCGACGGGCCGCCTCGATGGCCTCGGCGAGCCTGCGCCCGTCGCGGGCGGCCTCGCAGACGGTGTCCGCGATCAGCGCGGTCGCCTCGGGGACGTTGAGCCTGAGGCCCCGGGCTCGGCGGGCGCGCGCCAGCTCGGCGGCGCCGAAGAGCAGCAGCCGGTCGCGCTCCGTCGGGGTCAGTCGCACGCCCCTCACCTCCTATTTAGAGTGCCACTCTAAAGGCATGGGGAACGGATACGAAAGGGCAGTGGCCTCCTTTCGAGCGGCGCTCCAAGTACCGGGCACGGAAGTGGCCACACCCGGCGGCGTGCCGGATGCGGCCGGATCGGCGGGCGGGCTTGTCAGTGGCGTCTGGTTGTCTGGACGGGTGAACGAGACCAGGGGTGTGCAGGGGGAAGGCGAGAGGTCGGCTCTGCTCGACCGGGCTCGGGCATTGGCGATGGTCGACGCGGTCTGTGAGACCAGGTACGAGATAGAGGAATGGGGTGGTTGGGGTGGCTACACGCTGACGGGGCCGGAGGAGGGGCACCCGTGCCGCGTGCTGACCAGTGACGACGGGTTCCGTGGGCTGGATGTGCACTTCCACCCGGAGGGGATGTTCGTCATGGGATGGGACAGGGATGAGGGGGCCCTCGTCCCGCCCAGTCATCTGTGGCGGCTGGTGGTGGAACAGGTCCCCGAGGCACTGCGGTCCTGCATCCGCGGCAATCCTGCCCGTAACTGGGTCAACTGGGCCGAGCCGGAGTCCGACGCCGACGATGACGACCAGGATGACTGGGTGCCCTATACGTTCGCCCTGTGGCGCTCCGCCGGTGAACCCTCCTGGCACGTGCTCGACACGCCGGCCGATTTCGAGTTCCCCGAAAGGAACGAGAAGCGGGAGCCGGTCGAGCTGGAGCGCCTGCCGCCCTGGTCGCTGCTGGCGGATCTGGTCAGTCCGTCGCCGGACCAGCTCACACACGGATCGGAAACCGTGCGGGACAAGGAATGTGACGAAGTGCCCTGGCGCAAGACGGGGATGACCCGGCCGGAAGCCGTCCGTCATGTCATCGCTCTACGGCCGCTGACCGAGCAGGTGGTCCGGACGCTGAACCCCTTCATCGGCCTGGACGACCTGCGGGAGGACATCACGGCGATCGGCTACCCCCAGGACGGCTCACGCGCCCGGCAGTCCTTCGAAGGATCGGGCAGCCCCGTCATCGTGGGCCGCGACGACACGGTCGAGTTCTCGGGATTCGCTCTGGAAGCCACCCCGGACGGACTGCACCGGATCTTCGTGCGCCACACCGGCATGGCGTGGGAAGTGACCGGCGAAGGCGCCGACGCCCGCATCGTCCAGGCCGAAGCGCACGAAGGGAACAGCCAGCGCTTCACGATCCAGCTCGTCACGGACGACGAAGGCTACGAACCGGCCGACACCTGGGTCAGGTACTCCTATTACCGGATCCTGACCGCCGACGCCCGACTCGCCCTCGAAGCCCCCCTGGCAAGCGGCCCGCTGTTCCTCGCGGGACCGGACGACGGCCCCGGCCAGCGTTTCGAAGCCGAAAGCGCCTACCTCTCGGTGAACGAGCCCCCACTCCGGCACTACCAAACCCTTCACTCCATCGCCGGCCGCGTCCACATCCCGGATCCCCCTCCCGCTGAACGACAGTGAACAGCGCCACGCGCCCCGTCGCCGAAGGTCCAAACTCCGCCTCATGGCCGATTGGCCTCGTTCACCAGGTATTCCGCCGGCGGAGGTCGTGAGCCCGGCGCTGGCGGTGCACGATCCGGATGTCTGGCGGTGCACGATCCGGATGTGCCGTGGGGAAGGCGGCCGGGCGGGAACTTCGGCCGCCGACCGGCGGAAACGGCCGTAGCCGTTCCCGCTCGGCAGCGCTCGGATCACCCCGCGCCATCTCCGGATCACGACCCGGGGGCGGAGTGTTCGCCTGCTCGACCGAACAAGCCCTAGCCGAGCGGGTGCATCCAGCCGTGGGTGTCCTCGGCCACACCCCGCTGGATGTCCAGCAGCCGCTCGCGCAGCCTGCTCGTGACCTCGCCGGGCGTGCCGTCGCCCTGGGTCCACTCGCCGTCCGCGGACTTCACGAGGCCGACGGGCGTGATGACGGCGGCGGTGCCGCAGGCGAAGACCTCGGTGAGCGTGCCGCTCGCGGTGTCGTCGCGCCACTGGTCGATGGAGACGCGGCCCTCTTCTGAGCCGTAGCCGAGGTCGCCGGCGACCGCGAGCAGCGAGTCGCGGGTCACGCCCGCGAGCAGCGAGCCGGTCAGGGCCGGGGTGACGATCTTCTTCGAGCCGTCCTCCTGGGCGTACACGAAGTAGAGGTTCATGCCGCCCAGTTCCTCGACCCACTTGTGCTCGACGGCGTCGAGGTAGGCGACCTGGGCGCAGCCGTGGGCGGCGGCCTCGGCCTGGGCGAGGAGGGAGGCGGCGTAGTTGCCGCCGGTCTTGGCGTCGCCCATGCCGCCCGGGACGGCGCGGACGCGGTCCTGGGAGAGCCAGATGGAGACGGGCTTGACGCCGCCGGGGAAGTAGGCGCCCGCGGGCGAGGCGATGACCAGGAAGAGGTATTCGTTGGCCGGCCTCACACCGAGGCCGACCTCGGTCGCGATCATGAACGGCCGCAGGTAGAGGGATTCCTCGCCGCCGTGCGCGGGGACCCACGCCTCGTCCTGCCGGACCAGGGCGTCGCAGGCGGCGACGAACGTCTCGACGGGCAGTTCGGGCATCGCGAGCCGTGCCGCCGAGCGCTGGAAGCGCCGCGCGTTGGCGTCCGGGCGGAAGGAGGCGACCGAGCCGTCGGGCTGCCGGTAGGCCTTCAGCCCCTCGAAGATCTCCTGCGCGTAGTGCAGGGTCATGTTGGCGGGGTCCAGCGACAGCGGACCGTACGGGACCAGCTGGGCGTCGTGCCAGCCGCGGCCCTCGGTCCAGCGGATCGTCACCATGTGGTCGGTGAAGTGCCGGCCGAATCCGGGGTTGGCCAGGATCGCCTCGCGCTCCGCGGCGGACAGCGGGTTCGAGGAAGGCTTGAGCTCGATCGTGGGCGTCGTCATGAGTGCGTGTCCTTCACCGGTCTTGTATGTGATGGACCGCGCTCACGTCCGCTCCGGCCCGACGTTGTCCGGTCAGGTCCTCGGACGTCCGAGCTTTGCCACGAGCCACGGCCCCGCGTTCGATTATCACTTGCGGGGGGCCGTGCACGAAACGGGGTGAATGCGGTCCAGGGGTCGATGGTGGCACCCGGGGCCGCACAGGTGAAGCCGCCGGGTCCTGTGCGACCCGGCGGCTTCGAAGTTAGTCGTCGGGTCAGCCCGCTACGCGTACCGCGAGCGCGTCGCCGATCTCGTCGGTCGTACGCGTGGTGCTCCCGTCGCGCTCCGCGAGGTCGGCGGAGACGGCGTCCTCGACGCGGGCGGCCTCGGCCTCGTATCCGAGGTGGCGCAGCAGGAGGGCGACGGAGAGGATCGTGGCCGTCGGGTCGGCCTTGCCCTGTCCGGCGATGTCCGGGGCGGAGCCGTGGACCGGCTCGAACATCGACGGGAAGGCGCCCGTCGGGTTGACGTTGCCGGAGGCCGCCAGGCCGATGCCGCCGGTCACGGCGGCGGCGAGGTCGGTGAGGATGTCGCCGAAGAGGTTGTCGGTGACGATGACGTCGAAGCGCTCCGGCTGGGTGACGAAGAAGATCGTCGCGGCGTCGACGTGCAGGTAGTCGGTGCTCACCTGCGGGTATTCGGCGGCGACCCGGTCGAAGGTGTTCTTCCACAGGTGGCCGGCGTAGACGAGGACGTTGTTCTTGTGGACCAGCGTCAGCTTCTTGCGCGGGCGGGCGGCGGCGCGCTCGAAGGCGTCCCGCACGACGCGCTCGACGCCGTAGGCGGTGTTGACGCTGACCTCGGTGGCGACCTCGGCGGGCGTGCCGGTCCGCAGCGAGCCGCCGTTGCCGGTGTACGGGCCCTCGGTGCCTTCGCGGACCACGACGAAGTCGATGTCGGGGCGGCCGGCGAGCGGGGTCGCGGTGTTCGGGAACAGCTTCGAGGGGCGCAGGTTGATGAAGTGGTCGAAGGCGAAGCGCAGCTTCAGCAGCAGCCCGCGCTCCAGGACGCCGGAGGGTACGGACGGGTCGCCGATCGCGCCGAGGAGGAGGGCGTCGTGGTTCCGCAGCGCCTCCAGCTCCGCGTCCGGGAGGGTGTCGCCGGTGCGGTGCCATCGCTGGGCCCCGAGGTCGTACTCCTTGGTCTCCAGCTTCACGTCCTGCGGGAGGACGGCGTTGAGGACCTTGAGACCCTGGGCCACGACTTCCGGGCCGATTCCGTCACCGGGGATCACTGCGAGATCGATGCTGCGAGACATGCCGGAAGCCTAACGGTGCGTCCCACCCCATGACATCCGTTGTCCACCATACGGACGTACCGACCATACGGACGTACCGAGGGGCGGAGCGGCGTACGGCGGCGGGTTGGTCGCGGGCGCGGGGCCGCACCCGGGCCCGCCGGGTGCTTGCGGCTGGGGCCCGGCTGCGGGCGGCGGGTGCGGGCGGCGGGTGCGGCGGGCGGCTCAGTGGCCGGTGGAACCGCCGTTGTCCCGGCGGTCGAGGGCGCGCTGGAGCGCGGCGGCGGCGTTCTTGCGCTCCGACTCGGCCTGACGGGCGGCGTGACGGACGCGGCGAGCAGTGGTCTGGGCCATGATGGATCGACTCCTGGAGATCGCGTGGATGTACGAGACCGGGACGCGGAGCGCGGGCTGCGGCCGGGTGAACGGGCGCGGCGCTTGCGGGCATCACGGTGTCGAGAATCGGGATCGGGATTTCGAGGCGCCGGAAGGGGCGGGGAGCGTACGCCGCAGGGATTGCCTGCTTCGGGACGTGCGCCCGCGACCGCCAGTCGCTGGTTCGAGCGATTCGTTCGGCTCATTCCACGCTAAGGCAGTCGGGCCGCTCTGTCTCCACAGTTACTCGGACTTCCTACTATCTGAGACGATCGATGTCACGCCGTGTTCGCGCGGTCTCCGGATCAGACTCCGTGCGAAGCCCTTCCCTCCACCTTCCTCCCTGGCCAGAGGCGGTGTCCGGGCTGTTCGGGCCGTTCGGGCCGCTGCCGGGGTCCGGCCGGGGTCCGCCGGGCCGAGAGCGGTGCTCTCAGAGCAGATCGCCGTCGCGCCAGTCGAAGGCGAGCGGTCGATCGGCCGAGGGAAGCGGACGGCCGGCGGCGGCGCGGACGTAGGTGGTGCCCTCCTCCTCCGGCAGCGGAACGGGCCCGTGCGGGCCGAGGGCGACGAGCCGGCCCGGCCAGATCCGCCAGCCGCGGCCCGCGTAGAGCGCCGCGCCCGCCGCGGAGGCCGACAACGCCCCGAAGTCGTACGCCCCGTCGACGACGCGTTCCAGCGCGGCCATCACCCGGCCGCCGAGCCCCGCGCGGCGGTGGTCGGCGCGGACGGCGACGCCTTCGACGTATCCGGCCCGGTAGGAGCGGTCCGCGTGGAGCACCCGGCGCTGGACGACGCTGCCGTGGGCGATCAGCACTCCGTCGGCCCCGCGCACCAGGGCGTGCACGCCACCGAGGCAGTGCTCCCAGTCCTCCTCGCCGAAGTCGCCGTCGAAGGCGGTGTCGAGCAGGGCGCGGATCTCGTCGCGCTCGGGCGCGGTCAGTTCGTGGGTGGGAACGGTGCGGACGTCGCGGGCGGGGGCGGTGCGGACGTCAGGGGACTCGGTCATGGAGCCCAGCCTTCCAGCCCCCGGCCGGCCGCGTCGACGCGTTTCCCGGGCGGGGCGTTCCCGGGCGGGGCACGGGCGGGCCCGCCCGGACCGGGTGGCGCGGGGTCCGGGCGGGCGCCGGGTCGGTGCGGCGGCGCGGGGCTCAGTACACGGTGACGCCGTAGGCGGCCAGGGCTTCCTTGACCGGCTGGTGGATGGCGGAGCCGCTGGTGCCGGTGCAGCCGGAGCTGCCCGAGTGGATGCCGAGGGCGACGGTTCCGGCGAAGTGCGCTCCGCCGCTGTCGCCGCCCGCGGAGCAGGCGGTGGTGCGGACCATGTTGTAGACCGGCCCGTCGCCGTAGTTGACGGTGACGTTCACGGCCGTGACGGTGCCGCTGGTCACCTTCGTCGTCGATCCGCTCTTGCGGATGGCCTGGCCCACCACCGCGTCGGCGGCGGAGGAGATCTCCTGGCTGCCGCCGTTGTGGAGGTCGACCGTGCCGGCGGGCGAGGAGCCGTCGGTGTAGCGGACGATGCCGTAGTCGTTGGTCGGGAAGCTGGTGCCCTCCCGGACGCCGACGACCGGACCGCCGGAGGCGGCCGACCAGTTGGCGGAGAGGTTGGTGCAGTGCCCGGCGGTCACGAAGTAACGGGCCCCGCCCTTGGTGACGTTGAAGGCGGCCGAGCAGCGGCTGCCGCCGCCGTAGATCGCGCCGCCGCCCAGCACCTCGCGCTGGAAGACGCCGGGGACGCGCTCGACGGCGACCGCGCCGCCGAGCCGTTCGGCGACGGCGTCGAGACGGGCCATCTCCCGGGCGGAGACGGAGGAGTCGGCCTCGACGGCGACCTGGTTGGTGCGCGGGTCGACGCCCCAGGAGGTGCCGGTGATCTTCGCCTCGGCCTCCAGGACGTCCATCGCGGCGGCGAGCTGGGCGGCGCTGCGGGCCACCCGGCGCACGGCGGCCCCGGCGGCACGGGCCTCCTTCTCGGCGCGGTCGGTGGTGACGGTGACGACCAGCTCGCCGGTGGCGCGGTCGAGGTAGCTCCCGGCGGTTCCCGCGCCGAGCCTGCGTTCGACGGCGGCGTCGAGCGCGTACGCGGCGGGCGCGGGGACGGCCGAGGGAGCGGGGACGGCCGAGAGGGCGGGGGCGGCGGAGTCGGGGGCTTCGGCGGCGGTGGCGGGGGTGGCGCCGAGGCCGAGGGCGCCGGCGACGAGGAGCAGGGAAACACCGAGGCGGGCACGGGAGTTGCGTCTCATGGGGGGACTCCTACTCGGAGGACGTGGGGGACGTTCCGAGCAGAAATTTGACATGCTCATTACCTAGACCACAAGACCGCGTGCCTTGCCGCACGCCTTCCCGAGCGGCCCCCAGGGCCTCCCGGGTCCTCCCCCGGCCTCCCGAGCGACCTCCGGCCCCATGGAAACCGCCCCCCGGCCGGCAGGGGGGCCGGTCGGGGGGCGGTGCTCGGCGGGCCCGGGGCGGCGTGCTGCGGCACCCCGGGCGCGGGCGTCAGCCCTGGTGCGGGTAGGTGTAGTCGGTCGGCGCGACCAGCGTCTCCTTGATGGCCCGGGTCAGGGTCCAGCGCTGGAGGTTCTGCGGAGCGCCCGCCTTGTCGTTGGTGCCGGAGGCACGGCCGCCGCCGAAGGGCTGCTGGCCGACGACGGCGCCGGTCGACTTGTCGTTGATGTAGAAGTTGCCCGCGGCGTAGCGCAGCTTCTCCATCGTGTACGCGGCGGCGGCGCGGTCGCCCGCGATGACCGAGCCGGTGAGCGCGTAGTCGGAGACCGACTCCATCTGCTCCAGCATCGCGTCGTACTTCTCGTCCTCGTACACGTGGATCGCGAGGATCGGACCGAAGTACTCGGTCGTGAAGACCTCGTTCTCGGGGTCGGAGCACTCGATGACGGTCGGGCGGACGAAGTAGCCCACCGAGTCGTCGTAGGTGCCGCCCGCGACGATCCGGCACGCCGGGTCGGACGTCGCGCGGTCGATCGCGGCCTTGTTCTTGGCGAACGAACGCTCGTCGATGACGGCCCCGATGAAGTTCGACAGGTCGGTGACGTCGCCCATCGTGATGGAGTCGACCTCGGCCGCGAACTCCTCCTTGAAACCGGAGTTCCAGATGGAGGCCGGGACGTACGCCCGGGAGGACGCCGAGCACTTCTGGCCCTGGTACTCGAAGGAGCCGCGGGTCAGCGCGGTCTTCAGCACGGCGCGGTCGGCGCTCGGGTGCACGACGACGAAGTCCTTGCCGCCGGTCTCGCCGACGAGCCGCGGGTAGGTGCGGTAGTTGGCGATGTTGTTGCCGACCGTCTTCCACAGGTGCTGGAAGGTGGGGGTCGAGCCGGTGAAGTGGATGCCGGCCAGGTCGCGGTGGTTGAGGGCCACCTCGGAGACCGCGATGCCGTCGCCGGTGACCAGGTTGATGACGCCCTTGGGCAGACCGGCCTCCTCCAGCAGCCGCATCAGCAGCACGGCGGCGTGGGTCTGCGTCGGGGACGGCTTCCACACGACGACGTTGCCCATCAGGGCCGGGGCGGTCGGCAGGT
The DNA here is from genome assembly GCF_003846185.1 of Streptomyces sp. ADI96-02. Taxonomy (GTDB): domain Bacteria; phylum Actinomycetota; class Actinomycetes; order Streptomycetales; family Streptomycetaceae; genus Streptomyces. Next base: position 4,899,278 of record NZ_ML123034.1, on the reverse strand, counting down.
TGCCCGCGATGGCCGTGAAGTTGAACGGCGTGATCGCGTAGACGAAGCCCTCCAGCGGGCGGTGGTCCATGCGGTTCCACACGCCCGGGGAGTTGGCCGGGGGCTGCTCGGCGAGGATCTGGCGCGCGTAGTGCACGTTGAAGCGCCAGAAGTCGACGAGCTCGCAGGGCGTGTCGATCTCGGCCTGCTGGGCGGTTTTGGACTGGCCCAGCATGGTGGAGGCGGCCAGCGTCTCGCGCCACGGGCCGGACAGCAGCTCGGCCGCGCGCAGGATGATCGCCGCGCGGTCGTCGAAGGACATCGCGCGCCAGGCCGGAGCGGCGGCGAGGGCCGCGTCGATGGCGTCCTGGGCGTCCTGCTCGGTGGCGCCGGCGAAGGTGCCGATGACGGAGCGGTGGTTGTGCGGCTGGACGACGTCGACGCGCTCGCCCGCGCCCATCCGCTTCTCGCCGCCGATGGTCATCGGCAGGTCGATCGGGTTCTGGCTGAGCTCCTTGAGCTTCGCCTCCAGGCGGGCGCGCTCCGGGGAGCCCGGGGCGTAGGAGCGGACCGGCTCGTTGACCGGAGCGGGGACCTGGGTCACAGCGTCCATGAGTGCCTTGTCTCCTTGGTGTCGGCGTGGATGGGGATCGGCGGGGGTTCTCGCGCCCCGGTTCTCAGCCCTTGGTGAGGACGGAGCGGGCGAAGAACAGCAGGTTGGCCGGCTTCTCCGCGAGGCGGCGCATGAAGTAGCCGTACCAGTCGGTGCCGTACGCCGTGTAGACGCGCATCCGGTGGCCCTCGGCCGCGAGCCGGACGTGCTCGTCGCTGCGGATGCCGTACAGCATCTGGAACTCGTACTCGTCCAGTTTGCGCCCGGCCTGCCGGCCCAGCTCCTGCGCGACGGCGATGAGGCGCGGGTCGTGCGACCCGATCATCGGGTAGCCCTCGCCCTCCATCAGGATCCGGGTGACGCGGACGTACGCCTTGTCGATCTCGGCCTTGTTCTGGTACGCGACCGAGGCGGGCTCCTTGTAGGCGCCCTTCACGATGCGGACGCGGCTGCCGGCGGCGGCCAGGCGGCGGGCGTCGGCCTCGGTGCGGAAGAGGTAGGACTGGATGACGCATCCGGTCTGCGGGAAGTCCTTCCGCAGCTCCTCGTGGATGGCGAACATCGAGTCGAGGGTGGTGTGGTCCTCGGCGTCCAGGGTGACCGTGGTGCCGATGGCGGCGGCGGCCTCGACGACCGGGCGCACGTTGGCGAGGGCCAGCTCGTGGCCGCCCTCCAGCGCCTGGCCGAACATGGAGAGCTTGACGGACATCTCGGCGCGGACGCCCAGGTCCAGGACCTTCAGCCGCTCGACGAGCTCCAGATAGGCGTCGCGGGCCGCCTCGGCCTGCGCGGGGGTGGTGATGTCCTCGCCGACGACGTCGAGGGTGACCTCCAGGCCCTTGCCGGCCGCGTCCTCGACGATCGGCACGACCTGGTCGACGCTCTCACCGGCGATGAAGCGGTCGACGACCTGCTTGGTGCCGGGCGCGGCCGAGATGAACCGGCGCATCTTGTCGCTGCGGGACGCGGCGAGAATCACGGGACCCAGCACGGGGCACCTCCACGAATGTACGGACGAGAGACCGTGACGGCACGGACGCGGACGGACCGGTACGGCACGGATGACCACCGTGAAATCTAGGGACCGCTCCGATCCTGTGCCATCGACACCTGTCACGCATCCGTGGCCGCGCTCTCAGACATCTGTCTGAAGGAATGCGAGAATGGCCGGGTGACAGGCGATTACCAGGAACTGGTCGACGAGATCTCCGCCCTCCTCGACGCCCCGGCCACCCTGGAGAACCGGGACTTCGGCCTGGTCGCCTTCGGGGCCCACGACAGCGACGACGACACGGCGATGGACCCCGTGCGCACCCGTTCCATCCTGACCCGGCGCTCCACCCCGGCCGTCCGGGCCTGGTTCGAGGGCTTCGGCATCACCCGGGCCACCGGCCCCGTCCGCATCCCGGCGGCCCCGGAGGCCGGGGTCTTCCGGGACCGGATCTGCCTGCCGGTACGCCATCGGGGCGTCGTCCTCGGCTACGTCTGGCTCCTGGACGCCGACCCCGGCCCGGCCGAAGGGCAACTGGCCGCGGCGATGGAGGTGGCCGCCCGGATCGGGGCGCTGCTCTCCGACGAGGCGCGGGCCGGGGCGGACCTCTCCCGGGAGTTCGGCGCGGTCCTCGCGGCCGGGCCGGGCCGGCAGCACGACAGCGCGGTGGCCGCGCTGCGCGAGGCGCTGGGCCGGGACGCGGAGGGGCTGCACGCCGTGGTGTGCGTGACGCCGTGGGCCGACGACACGCCCTCGGTCCGTACGGTCACGTCCGCGGCGGCCCTGGCCGCCGTCGCCCCGCCGGGCGCGGCCGGCTCCCTGTCGCTGGCGGCCCTGGTCCGGCTGCGCTCGGCCGGTCACCTGGACCCGGCCGCGAACGCCGCCGAGCGGCTGCGCTCGGCCGCCGGCGGGACCGCGACCGCCGGGATCGCCGCGCCCCGCTGGGGCCTGGACGAGCTGGCGGTGTCGTGGCGGGAGGCCACCGCCTCGGCCCGCGCCGCCCGCGCCGAGGCCCGCCTGGGCCCGGTCGCCCGGTGGTCGGCGATCGGACCGTACCGACTGCTCACCGCGCTCCCGCACCCGTCGGACGCCGCCCGTGACCAGGCCGTCGTCACGCTGCTCGCCCCGCCGCACCAGGATCTCGTCCGCACCGCCGAGACGTTCCTGGACTGCGCCGGCCAGGCGAGCCGGACCGCCGCCGAGCTGGGCATCCACCGCCAGACGCTCTACTACCGGCTCTCCCGCGTCCAGCAGATCACCGGCCTCGACCTGAACGCCGGCGAGGACCGGCTGCTGCTCCACATGGCGCTGAAGGGCGCGCGGCTCTGAGCGTGCCGCGGCCCCCGGTCTCCGGGGACGCTCGAAGCCCCCGCCGCCTCGACGGCCCCGCTACGGGCCGTCCGCCGGGTCCGGTTCGTCGACCGGCCGCGCGCTGACCAGGGCGGCCAGGACCAGCGGCGCGTCCCCGTCGCTGTGGCCGACGCCCACCGCGAACCAGCGGTCGGGCGGACCCACCGGGCCCCAGACGAGCAGATCGCCGTACAGGTCCTCGGCGAACAGCGCCGCGAACAGCGGTTCCACCCTGTTCCCCGCCTGCCACCGGAGCAGCGGAACGTGCGTGCGGACCGTGCGGTGCGGGCCCCACCCGGCGTCGAGCGCCTCGCTCAGGGCGGCCAGCCGGGCCTCGCCGGCCTCCTCCGCGTCCGTCCACTCGCCGCCGTACACCCCGCTCAGCGCGTCGCCCTCCCACAGCGGGACGATACGGAAGCCCGCGCCGGCGGTCGCCGACCACTCGCCCGTGACGGGGTCGCCCTCCGCGCGGGTGGGACCGGCCTCCGGTACGGGGGCGGCGAGCAGTTCCCCGACCTCGGCCGCCGCACGGGCCGCCGCGAACGGCTCGCCCGCACGCGAGGTCACAGGACGGCCCGGTCCATGGGGCGCGGCAGGGGGTCGAGCGCACCCGCCTCGCGCAGCCGCCGGTACGCCCGGACCACCGCCGCGCCGTCCCCCGGGGCCGCGAGGCCGAGGAGCACGCCGCCGCCGGGCAGTTCCTCGCGGGCCGCGTCCAGGTCCTCGGGTGCCAGCGCGGCCCGTGCCGGGGAGAGATAGCCGTACCGGCCGACGACCGGATCGCCGACGAGGAAGCCGCCGTCGTCCTCCAGGGCGTCGAGCACGTCGTCGTCGCTCACGTCCCCGAAGTCCGGCTCCCAGGTCCGTGCCAGGAGCGCGAGGAGCGCGTCCTCCGGGACGGCGGCGTCGTCCGGCGTGTGCAGGACGACGGCCACGGACTGGAGCAGGAACTCCGGTTCGCCTCCGGCGAGTCCGCTGACCTCGGCCTCCCAGCCGGGTGTCCCGGTGCCGACCAGCCGCAGGCCGGTGCCCGTGAGGTCCGACCAGTCCGCGGCGCTCTGCGCGGCCCGCAGAGCCGCGAGCAGGGCGTCGCCGTCGGCCGTGATGGCGTCGGCCGGTCCGCTGCTGTGGACCTGGCTCCAGTCGTCCGTCGCCTGCGGGACCAGGGCGGCGAGTCCTTCGAGGGTCTGCCGCCACCGCTCGGCCAGGGCCTCGGCCGACTCCGGCCGGGGTCCCCAGAAGCCCCGCACTACACGTCGCATGTCCGTCTCTCCTCCGTCGCCCGGCCCGTGCCGCTCCCCCGGCCGCACGGCCGGGATCACCACGCGTGCAGGCTACTCGTCGAAGGCCCCCGGTTTCCTGGTGCTGTCACCGGGCTTGGTCGGCGAGTGGACCACCCTGATCGGCAACTGCTCGTCGCGGAACGCCTTGCGGGCCGCCTTCGCGACGTCCGGATCGGAGAAGTGCCACTCCACGGTGCGCCCGCCCGACGCCTCCACCTGGGCCCGCGCCTCCGTCACGAACTTCTCCCTGCCGGACGGGGTGAGCGCGCCGCGGTCGGACTTGGACAGATAGCTGCCGTAGCCGTTCTTGGCCTCCAGGTAGGTCTGCCTGCCGGAGTCCCAGCCGTCGTACTCCACGGCCGGCTTGCCCTCCCTCGGGTGCGGTACGACGTACTCCTGGCCCCGGTTCGTCCCGGTGACCTGCTCCTGGTAGCGCAGCCACGACTCGTTCTTCCAGTTGGGCGCGGGGTTGCGGTCCCGGCTCGCCCAGAAGCCGTCGCCCGCGTCGGCGTCGCCGAGCGTGCGGTCCTTCAGGTCGTCGGCCCAGGACGGCGGGTTGTAGTTGCGCGGGTCGGAGGTGTCGTTGCGCTGCGGCTCCGGGTACTGCTTCTTGTCCAGCTCGGCCTTGCGCGCCCGCTCCGGCTCCTCCAGGCGCTTCTGCTCCAGGTGCGCGGCCCGCTCCTGCGCCCGCGCCTCGGCGGCGGCGGCCTTGGCCGCCTCGTCGCAGCCGCCCTCCGCCATAACGCTCCGGCCTCCGGAGCCAGCCGCCAGGACCCCCGTACCGGAACCGGGGACCCCACCGGCCCCTCCTCCCCCGTACCGCAGCGGGGCGGCCGGACCGGAGGCGATGACGCAGCCGGTCCTGCGGGCCGCGTCCTCGGCGCCGTCGGCCGCCTCGTCGGCCTCCTTGGCCGCCTTGCGGACTCCGTCGAGGTCGCCCGCCTCCGCCGCCTTGCGGGCCCGGCGGGCCGCCGCGCCCGCGTCGCCCGCCGCCTCGGCGATCTCGGAGGCGACCTTGCCGACCTTGCCGATCTTCCCGACCTTGCCGACGACCTTCCCGACGTTGTAGCCGGGGATGAACAGCGAGCCGATGTTCCAGATCACGTCGGTGACGGCCCGGGTCTTCTCCCCGTTGTTCCAGCGCTCGCGGACGTCGTCGCCGACGAAGACGTCGTCCGCGACGGTGCCCGCGGTGTTCACGGACGCCTTGCTCCAGTCCCAGAGCGCGCCCAGGTAGTCGCCGTCGCGCCACTTGTCGCCCGCACCGGAGGAGTCCTTCGTCCACCGGTCGCCGAGCTGACGGCCGTAGTCGGCCAGCCCGGACCAGGTCTCGGGCTTGAACAGGTCGATGATCCCGGTGATGTCGCCCCAGATCCCGTCGACCACCACGCCCTTGACGACCTGCGTGGTGCGGTCCCAGGCGCAGCCGAAGAAGCCCCAGCCGCCGCAGTCCTCCTTGTCGTCGGCCCGCTCGCCGCCGTCGCCGTCCTCGCCCTCGCCCTCGCCCTCGGCGGAGGCGGGCACGTCGTGGACGGCCTCGGGCTCCTCGGCGTCCTCGGGATAGGTGTCCTCGCCGGTGCCGGGCCGGCCCTCGTCGTCCGGGCCGCCGGTGCCGCCGCCCTCCGTACCGGCGGTGGTGCCGCCCGTACCGGAGGAACCGCCCTCCGTACCGCCGGTGCCCCCGGTGCCGGAACCGCCCTCCGTACCGCCGGTGGAGCCCGTACCGCCGGTGGCGTCGCCGCCGGAGCCGCCGGTGACCGTCGATCCAGCGTCCGCGCCGCCGGACGTACCGCCCTCGGAGGCGCCGCCCTCCGCGCCCCGGGCCGAACCGCCCTGCGCCCCACCGCTGTTCGCGCCCTCGCCGGCCTCCACGGAGCCGCTGCCGGGAGAGACGGGGCACGAGCTGCCGGTCAGCGAGCAGATCGCCGACTGGAGCCCCTCGGTGATCCGGCCGCCGAGACCGCCGACCGTCATGGCCCCGATCAGCGCGACGACGATCAGCACCAGGCCCAGGTACTCCAGGGCGGACTGGCCCCGGTCCCGGCGCCAGGTGATCATGTGCGGGAGCGAGAACTTCGGCTGCTCGCCTCGTTCGCCGGGCGGCAGCGCGAACCACGCCCGGCTCGGCGGCCGACTGAGCAGCACCAGGATCAGGACGGGCAGGACGAGCTGGGTGAACCCGTCCGGCGAACCGGACACCAGGTTGGCGGTGCCGCCGAGGATCAGCCAGACCTGGACGGCGACGATTGCCCACAGGACCCGCTTGCCACCGGTGCGCACATGCCGCGCCAGCAGCGCCGCGAGCACGCCGGGCGCGGAGGCGTACAGCAGGATGCCGAGCACTTCGGCGCCCATCGCGTCCGCGGCGAGCGCGGAGCCGGACAGGCCGACCGCGCCCAGGACCGTCGCGGCGAACAGGACGAGGAGCAGCACCCGCACCACGCCGAGCCGGCGGGGAAGTTCACGGCGGGCCGGGCCGGTCGGGGCCGGGCCGCCCGGAACGGGTATGCCACCGATAGCAGACATACGTGACCCAACCCCCGCTGCCCATGAGTGACGTGACGATGAGTCACCCTAGGGTCGGCGGACCGTGCCCGTCGTGGGCCCGTGGGCCCAACCCCGGGCCCACAACGCCTCGCGTGGCGTCGCCCGGCACGGGGCGGGGCGCACAGCGACGTACCCGGCGGCCGGACACCGCCCGGTACGGGACGGGTGTCCGGCCGCCGGGTACGGAGCGGCGGGCCGGTGGAGCGGGCCGGACCGGTGGGTGCGGCCGGCCCGGAAGGTCAGTCCGTCAGGTCCACCGAGCGGGCCGAGGCGGCGCCGATCTCGTCGGAGATCTCGTTCAGCACGGCCGGCGGGACGGTGTCGTCGACGGTGAGCACGACCAGGGCCTCGCCGCCGGCGGCGGCCCGCGAGACCTGCATGCCCGCGATGTTCAGACCGGCCTCGCCGAGGATCTTGCCGACCGCGCCGACGACGCCGGGGCGGTCCTGGTAGCGCAGGACGACCATGTGGTCGGCCAGGGCCAGGTCGACGTCGTGGTCGCCGATGGCCACGATCTTCTGGAGGTGCTTGGGTCCGGCCAGCGTGCCGGAGACCGCGACCTCCTCGCCGCCGGCGAGCGTGCCGCGCACGGTGACCACGTTGCGGTGCTCGGGCGACTCGGAGCTGGTGGTGAGGCGGACCTCGACGCCGCGCTCCTGCGCGAAGAGCGGGGCGTTGACATAGCTGACGGTCTCGTCGACGACGTCCTCGAAGACGCCCTTGAGCGCCGAGAGCTCCAGCACCTTGACGTCGTGCTGGGTGATCTCGCCGTACACCTCGACGTCGAGGCGGGCCGCGACCTCGCCCGCGAGCGCGGTGAAGATCCGGCCGAGCTTCTCGGCGAGCGGCAGACCGGGGCGCACGTCCTCGGCGATGACCCCGCCCTGGACGTTGACGGCGTCCGGGACCAGCTCGCCGGCGAGCGCGAGGCGGACGGACTTGGCGACGGCGATGCCCGCCTTCTCCTGGGCCTCGTCGGTCGAGGCGCCCAGGTGCGGGGTGCACACGACCTGGTCGAACTGGAAGAGCGGGGAGTCCGTGCAGGGCTCCTTCGCGTACACGTCGAGCCCGGCGCCGGCGACGCGGCCCTCCTTGAGCGCGGAGGCCAGCGCCTCCTCGTCCACGATGCCGCCGCGCGCGGCGTTGACGATGCGCACCGAGGGCTTGACCTTGTGCAGCGCCTCGTCACCGATCAGGCCCAGCGTCTCGGGCGTCTTGGGCAGGTGCACGGTGATGAAGTCGGCGGCCTCCAGCAGCTCGTCCAGGCTGAGGAGCTTGACGCCCATCTGCGCGGCGCGGGCCGGCTGGACGTAAGGGTCGTAGGCGACGATCTTCATGCCGAAGGCCGACATGCGCTGGGCGACCAGCACGCCGATGCGGCCGAGGCCGACGACGCCGAGGACCTTCTCGCTGAGCTCGACCCCGGTGTACTTGGACCGCTTCCACTCGCCGTTCTTGAGCGCGGTGTTGGCCTGCGGGATGTTGCGCGCGGTGGCCACCAGCAGACCGCAGGCCAGCTCGGCGGCGGTGACGATGTTGGACGTCGGGGCGTTGACGACCATCACGCCGGCCTTGGTGGCCGAGGAGACGTCGACGTTGTCCAGACCGACGCCGGCGCGGGCCACGACCCGGAGCCTCTTCGCGGCGGCGATGGCCTCGGCGTCGACCTTGGTGGCGGAGCGCACCAGGATGGCGTCGACGTCGGCGATCGCGGGGAGGAGTTCGGCGCGGTCGGCGCCGTTGCAGTGCCGGATCTCGAAATCCGGACCCAGGGCGTCGACCGTGGCGGGCGACAGCTCTTCAGCGATGAGTACGACAGGTTTCGAGCTCACGTGAGTCCTCACAAGTCCAGTGCGGACGGCCGTCCCGACGGCCGCAGGCGGTGGAGGGGCTAGCCGCGTGGTAGACGCACGACACTGTGGGCCCTGACGCGTGGTTCTGTTGAGAAGTGTAGTCATGCGGTGGGCCGTCCACTGCGCCCCGGTGGAAGGATCACCCGCACGAGGGTGGACGTGGTGTACACCGTGTGCGGCCGTCGTCCCGCCGCCGCCTCCCGCGCGTGATCCGCAGTGACACGGCGGCGCGAGGCGGGTACCGCGGAGCGGAGCGGGACGGGTGGATCAGGACCCGGCCGCCCCGCTCCCCGCCGGCTAGACCTCTTCGTCGTTCACCCAGCTCATGAGCTTGCGCAGCTCACGGCCGGTGGTCTCCAGCAGGTGGTCGCCGTCGGCCTTCTTGTACTCGTTGTACTTGGGCAGACCGTTGTGGTACTCGGCCATCCAGTTCTTGGCGAAGGTGCCGTCCTGGATCTCGGCGAGGACCTTCTTCATCTCGGCCTTGGTGGCGTCGGTGATGATCCGCGGGCCGGTGACGTAGTCGCCCCACTCGGCGGTCTCCGAGATGGACCAGCGCATCTTCTCCAGGCCGCCCTCGTACATGAGGTCGACGATGAGCTTCAGCTCGTGCAGGCACTCGAAGTACGCGATCTCCGGCTGGTAGCCGGCCTCGGTCAGCGTCTCGAAACCGGCCTTGACCAGGGCGGCGGTGCCACCGCAGAGGACGGCCTGCTCACCGAACAGGTCGGTCTCGGTCTCCTCGGTGAAGGTGGTCTTGATGACGCCGGCGCGGGTGCCGCCGATGCCCTTGGCGTACGACAGGGCGAGCGCCAGGCCGTTGCCCGAGGCGTCCTGCTCGACGGCCACGATGCACGGAACGCCGCGACCCTCCTCGTACTGGCGGCGAACCAGGTGGCCCGGGCCCTTCGGGGCGACCATGCAGACGTCGACGCCGGCCGGCGGCTTGATGAAGCCGAAGCGGATGTTCAGACCGTGGCCGAAGAACAGCGCGTCGCCGTCCTTGAGGTTGTCCTTGACGGACTCCTCGTACACCTGGGCCTGGATCGGGTCCGGGACGAGGATCATGATGACGTCGGCCTCGGCGGCGGCCTCGGCCGGGGTCACCACGCGCAGGCCCTGCTCCTCGGCCTTGGCCTTGGACTTCGAGCCCTCGTGCAGACCGACGCGGACGTCGACGCCGGAGTCGCGGAGCGACAGCGCGTGGGCGTGGCCCTGGCTGCCGTAGCCGAGGACCGCGACCTTGCGGCCCTGGATGATGGACAGGTCGGCATCGGCGTCGTAGAACAGCTCGGCCACTGGGTCTTCTCCTTGGTGTGCAGGTGTTGCGTCCCACCGTACGGCGGGGTGCGTCGTGTGCGTTGTCAGGTCTCGCCATGCGAGCGCGGCGGACGGCCGCCCGCCCGGGGCCGGCCGCTCAGGCCGATCGGTCGAGCGCGCGCAGGGAGCGGTCGGTGATCGAGCGCGCGCCGCGCCCTAGGGCGATGGTGCCGGACTGGACGAGCTCCTTGATGCCGTACTGCTCCAGCATCTTGAGCATGGCCTCCAGCTTGTCGGCCCCTCCGGTCGCCTCGATCGTGACCGCCTCCGGGGAGACGTCCACGGTCTTGGCGCGGAACAGCTGGACGATCTCGACGATCTGGGAGCGGGTCTCGCTGTCGGCGCGCACCTTCACCAGGACGAGCTCCCGCTGGATCGCGGCGGCGGGCTCGAGTTCGACGATCTTCAGGACGTTGACCAGCTTGTTGAGCTGCTTGGTCACCTGCTCCAGTGGCAGGTCCTCGACATTCACGACGATGGTGATGCGGGAGATGTCGGGGTGTTCGGTGGTACCGACCGCGAGCGAGTCGATGTTGAAGCCGCGTCGGGAGAACAGGGCGGTGATCCGGGCGAGGACACCGGGCTTGTTCTCGACCAGGACGGAGAGTGTGTGCTTTTCGGACATGGAGGCGGTCTCTCTCTGTCTCTCAGTCTTCGTTGTCGCCGAAGTCGGGGCGGACGCCGCGTGCGGCCTGGACCTCGTCGTTGGAGGTGCCGGCGGCGACCATCGGCCAGACCATGGCGTCCTCGTGGACGATGAAGTCGATCACGACCGGGCGGTCGTTGACGGAGTTGGCCTCTTCGATGACCTTGTCCAGGTCGGCCGGGTCCTCGCAGCGGATCGCGTAGCAGCCCATGGCCTCGGACAGCTTGACGAAGTCCGGGACGCGGGTGCCCTTGGCCGGAGCGCCGTCGGTGTCCGATCCGCAGTGCAGCACGGTGTTGGAGTAGCGCTGGTTGTAGAAGAGGGTCTGCCACTGGCGGACCATCCCGAGGGCGCCGTTGTTGATGATCGCGACCTTGATCGGGATGTTGTTGAGCGCGCAGGTGGTCAGTTCCTGGTTGGTCATCTGGAAGCAGCCGTCGCCGTCGATCGCCCAGACCGTGCGGTCGGGCCGGCCGGCCTTCGCGCCCATCGCGGCCGGGACCGCGTAGCCCATGGTCCCCGCGCCGCCGCTGTTGAGCCAGGTGGCGGGCTCCTCGTAGTCGATGAAGTGGGAGGCCCACATCTGGTGCTGGCCGACGCCCGCCGCGAAGATCGTGCCCTCGGGGGCGAGCTTGCCGATGCGCTGGATGACCTGCTGCGGGGAGAGGCTGCCGTCCTCGGGCAGGTCGTAGCCGAGGGGGTAGGTGTCGCGCCAGCGGTTGAGGTCCTTCCACCAGGCGGTGTAGTCGCCGGCCCCGCTCTCGGTGTGCTCCGCCTGGACCGCCTGGACCAGGTCGGCCAGGACCTCGCGGGCGTCGCCCACGATCGGGACGTCGGCGGTGCGGTTCTTGCCGATCTCGGCGGGGTCGATGTCGGCGTGGACGACCTTGGCGTACGGGGCGAAGCTGTCCAGCTTGCCGGTGACGCGGTCGTCGAAACGGGCGCCGAGGGCGACGATCAGGTCGGCCTTCTGGAGCGCGGTGACGGCAGTGACCGAACCGTGCATGCCCGGCATGCCCACGTGCAGCGGGTGGCTGTCGGGGAAGGCGCCGAGCGCCATGAGGGTGGTGGTGACGGGCGCGCCGGTCAGCTCCGCGAGGACCTTCAGCTCGGCGGTGGCGCCGGCCTTGAGGACGCCGCCGCCGACGTACAGCACCGGACGCCGGGAGTGCGTGATCAGCTTGGCGGCCTCGCGGATCTGCTTGGCGTGCGGCTTGGTGACCGGGCGGTAGCCGGGCAGGTCCTGGGTGGGCGGCCAGCTGAACGTGGTCCGGGCCTGGAGGGCGTCCTTGGCGATGTCGACGAGGACCGGTCCGGGGCGGCCGGTGGAGGCGATGTGGAAGGCCTCGGCGATGGTGTGCGGGATGTCCTCGGCCTTGGTGACCAGGAAGTTGTGCTTGGTGACCGGCATCGTGATGCCGCAGATGTCGGCTTCCTGGAAGGCGTCGGTGCCGATGGCCTTGGAGGCGACCTGGCCGGTGATCGCGACCAGCGGGACGGAGTCCATGTGCGCGTCGGCGATCGGGGTGACCAGGTTGGTGGCGCCGGGGCCGGAGGTGGCCATGCAGACGCCGACCTTGCCGGTGGCCTGCGCGTACCCCGTGGCGGCGTGGCCCGCGCCCTGCTCGTGGCGGACCAGGACGTGGCGGACCCGGGTGGAGTCCATCATCGGGTCGTAGGCGGGGAGGATCGCGCCGCCGGGAATGCCGAATACGGTGTCGGCGCCGACTTCCTCGAGAGAGCGGATGAGGGACTGCGCGCCCGTGACGTGCTCAACGGTGGCGGAGGACGGTCCGCCGCTACGGGCGCGCGGCTGCGGGTGGTGGGCCCCGGTGGCCTGCTCGGTCATCGGCATTCTCTTCTCGAAGCTGAGGGTTTTCGCGGGTGTTTTTCGCGGGCGTTTTGCAGCGGTTTGAGAGGTGTCAGTGCAACAAAAAACCCCTCGTGCCGTGAGGCAAGCGAGGGGAGCGCGCCGGGTGCGGTCGCAGAGTGCCGTGCAAGGACTCCGCTTCAGCCGACGCGCTTTTCAAGTACGAGAATTCGGGTGCGCATGGCATTGACCCTCTCTCCGGCACGCATGACGTGTCAAGTGGGTGGGACGGGCGTCTCACCATGTGATCCGGTGAGCAGCGGAATCGAGCCGCCCGCCATCACCGGCCGGGCGCTCGGCACACCGGGCACGGGGAACTGCCCGCGCACCAGCGCGCGGCGCAGCCGGTACTCGTCGAGCGGGCCCGAGAAGGCCATGCCCTGGCCGTGCGTGCAGCCCATGGCCCGCAGGGCGAGCACCTGCTCCGGAACGTCGACGCCGTCCGCGACGGACTGCAGGCCCAGGTCGCAGGCGATCCGCAGCAGACCGCTGGTGATCTTGTGCAGTCTGGCCGATTCGACCACCCCCTCCACGAGGCACCGGTCCAGCTTGAGGACGTCGATGGGGAGCCGGCGCAGTGCGTTGATCGCGGCGAAGCCGCTGCCGAAGCCGTCGAGCGCGATCCGTACGCCGAGCCTGCGCAACGCCACCAGACGTCGTTCCAGGTCGTCGAAGGAGACCCGGGGGTCGCTGTCGGCGACCTCGATCATCAGGGCGCCGGACGGCAGCCCGTGGCGGGTCAGCAGCGCCTCGATCGACCCGAAGGGCGGGGCCTGGTCCAGCAGCCGGCCGGCCGACAGCCGTACGGAGACGGCGACCGGGTGCCCGGCCCTGGCCCGGTCGGCGGCCTGGGAGACGGCCTCCTCCAGGAGCCAGCGGCCGAGCTCGGCGGTGCGCTCGTCGTCGCCGCCGACGCGCAGGAACTCGGCAGGGGTGAAGAGGATGCCCTGGGCGGAGCGCCAGCGGGCCTGGGCCGCGACGGCCGCCACCGACCCGCTGGCGAGGTGGACGACGGGCTGGTGGAGCAGGGCGAACTCGCCTTCGCGCAGTGCGGTGCGCAGCCGGGTGGCCAGCTCGGAGCGGCGGACGACGTCGGCCTGCATCTGCGGGGCGTACAGCTCGACGCGGTCCTTGCCGCCCGCCTTGGCTCGGTACATCGCGAGGTCCGCGTTGCGCATCAGGTCGGTGGGGCTGATGGCGGGCTCGGCGAAGGCGACGCCGATGGAGGCGGCCACCCGGACCTCGCTGGCGCCGATCCGGTAGGGCTGGGAGAGGGTGAGGCGCAGCCGCTCGGCGATCTCGTGGACCTGGTACTCCCGGGCGCCCTGGTCGCGGGTGCCGTCGCCGATGATGAGCGCGGCGAACTCGTCGCCGCCGAGGCGGGCGGCGGTGTCCCCGGCCCGGACGGAGTCCTGGAGGCGGCGGGCGGCCTGGATGAGCAGTTCGTCGCCCGCCTGGTGGCCGATGGTGTCGTTGACGGCCTTGAAGCCGTCGAGGTCGATGAAGAGCACGGCGGTGCCGGGGTCCGCGGCCCTCCGGCCGCCGAGCGCCTGGCGCACGCGGGCGGTGAACAGCGCCCGGTTGGGCAGGTCGGTGAGCGGGTCGTGCTCGGCGTTGTGCTGCAACTGGGCCTGGAGCCGTACGCGTTCGGTGACGTCCCGGCTGTTGAGGAGCAGGCCGCCCTGGTGGCGGTTGACGGTGGACTCGACGTTGAGCCAGTCGCCCGTGCCGGAGCGGAAGCGGCACTCGATGCGGGTGGTGGGCTCCTCGTGGGGCGGGGCGGTCAGGAAGCGGCGCAGTTCGTGGACGACGCGGCCGAGGTCGTCGGGGTGGATGATCGAGGAGAGCTCGGAACCGACGAGATCGTCCGCCTCCCGCCCGTAGACCCCTGCGGCGGCCGGGCTGACGTAGCGCAGGGTGCCGCTCGGGGCGGCGATCATGATGACGTCGCTGGATCCCTGCACCAGCGAGCGGAAGTGGTTCTCCTTCTGGGCCAGTTCCTGGGTGAGGGCGATGTTGTCCAGGAGCATGATGCCCTGCCGGACGACCAGGGCGAGGGCGACCGTGCAGCCGGTGACGACGACGACCCGGTCCACCCGGCGGTCCTCGATGACGTTGTACAGGATGCCCAGGGTGCAGACGGCCGCGGCGAGGTACGGCGTCAGCGCGGCCAGTGATCCGGCGATCGGGCGGCTGGTCATGGCGCGGGGCGGGGCGGGGCTCTTGACCTCGGAGCCCCGTCGCCGGGCGCCCCAGGGGGCGTAGGCGAGGAGCAGCGACCCGGCGAACCAGCCCGCGTCGAGCAACTGGCCGGAGGCGTACGTGGAGCGCAGCAGCGGCGAGGTGAACACCGCGTCGCTCAGCACGGTCAGCGCGAGGGCGGCGATGGCGGTGTTCACCGCGGAGCGGTTGACGCCCGCCCGGCGGAAGTGCAGCGCGAGCACCATGGAGACGAGCACGATGTCGAGCAGCGGGTAGGCGAGGGAGAGCGCGGCGGGAGCGACGCCGGCGCCCGTCTCCTGGGCTCCCGCCAGGTCCGCCGTGTGGGCGAGGGCGAGGCTCCAGGCGAGCGTCAGCAGGGAGCCGCCGATCAGCCAGGCGTCCAGGCCGAGGCAGACCCAGCCGGCCCGGGTGACGGGGCGCTTGGCCAGCACGAGCAGGCCCACGATGGCGGGCGGCGCGAAGCAGAGGAAGAAGACGTCGGCCGGTGAGGGTGTGGGCACGGGGACGCCGAGCACCACCTCGTACCAGCCCCAGACCGCGTTCCCGCAGGCGGCCATGAGCGAGGAGAGGGACAGCAGCAGCCAGGCGGGGCGCAGGCGGCGTCCGCACTCCCGGGCGTACAGGAAGCAGGAGACGGCGGCGATCAACGCCGCCACGGCGAGGCCGAAGTCCCCCATGACGAGGGCCAGTCGGGGCGAGCCCCAGCCGAGCGCCGCGCCCACGGAGTATGCCGCGCAGACGAGGCCGAGCAGGATGCGGGAGCGCAGGCCCGGGGCGGAGGCGGACTGCGGCGCGAGCAGGGCCCCCAGCGCGCTCACCGGAAGGCCCCCCGTCCCGGGTCCGCGAGCGCCCGGCATCCCGCGGCCGGACGCCCGGCGGGGCCCGTCCGGCGGCGCGCCGCGCGCATCGGGGCGTACGGCGCGAGGGGCCTCGGCCGCTTCCGTCCGAGGGGGGAATCCGGCCATCGGCGGGTGGAGCGCACCCCGGCGGCGCGTGAGGTCCGCAGCCCGCTCCGCCGCGTCGAATCGTCTCTCCATGAACAGCACATCGCCCGTCGCCCCCTAGCGTTCCGGTGCTCCCCCGACGCCGTCCCTGCACGGCGCGGCTCCCCGTGCGGACGATACACCAGGTTCGTCACTCAGGGCCATAGCTTCTCTACGCTCCGTGACGAAAGCCGAGGTGGGCGGCACTGTGCGCACGGTGACCGCCCCGTAGCGTGGCCGTCCGGACCTCTCAGCCGGTGACATGGACGAGGTTGTCCAACGGCTCCCCGGCGGCGAACCGGGTGAGCTGGCGGGCCAGCAGCCTCCGGGCGCGCGGCCGGAACGCCGAGGTGCTGCCGCCGACATGGGGCGTGATCAGGACGTTCCGAGCATGCCAGAGAGAGTGGCCCGCGGGCAGGGGTTCGGGGTCGGTCACGTCGAGTGCCGCCCGCAGCCGCCCGGAGTCGAGTTCGGCCACCAGGGCGTCGGTGTCCACGACCGGGCCCCGGGCGACGTTGACCAGCAGGGCGCCGTCCCGCATGGCGGCGAGGAAGCGGGCGTCCACCAGCCCCCGTGTGGAGGGGTTCAGCGGAGTGGACAGGACGACGACGTCGGCCTCGGGCAGCAGGGCGGGCAGTTCGTCGAGCGGGTGCACCGGACCGCGCGCGGTGGTCCGCGCGGAGCGCGCGACGCGTGCGACCCGCGCGCACTCGAAGGGTTCGAGCCGGTCCTCGACGGCCGCTCCGATGGAGCCGTATCCCACGATGAGCACGGACTTGTCGGCGAGGGCGGGGTAGAAGCCGGAGTGCCACTCCTGTGCCTGCTGCCCCCGCACGAACCGCGGGACTCCGCGCAGCGAGGCCAGGATCAGGGTGAGCGCCAACTCGGCGGTGGACGCGTCGTGGACCCCCTTCGCGTTGCACAGGCGTACGCCGGCGGGCAGCAGGTCCAGGCCCGGCTCCACGTGGTCGATGCCGGCGGTGAGCGTCTGGACCACCTGGACGGCGCTCATCGCGCCGAGCGGGCGCTGTGACGTGTCGGCGCCCTTCATGTACGGGACGACGTAGAAGGCGCAACGGGCGGGGTCGCCGGGGTAGTCGGGGCCGCCGTCCCAGAAGAGGGGTTCGAGCCCCGGGGGCAGTTCGCCGATCTCGTCGGCGGTGAAGGGCATCCACACGGTGTCGGCCGCCGTGCCGCCGGTCGCAGAAGTCATGGTCGCGAGGCTATGCGACCGCGTGCGCGCCCCACAGGACGGCTGCGCGGAGGGCCGGCGGAGGCAGAGGTTACTTTGGGGTGCGGTTCGGCCCGGTGACGGCGGGCACGAGGGAGGGTTCGGGGAGTTGGAGCGCAGGACTATCGGGGCGGCGGGGCTCGCCGTGGGAGCGGTCGGGCTGGGGTGCATGCCGATGAGCTGGGGTTACAGCGCGTCGCAGCAGCGCGGTGACCGTTCGGTGCGGACGGTGCACGCGGCGCTCGATGCGGGTGTCCGGCTGCTCGACACCGCGGACATGTACGGGCCGTTCACCAACGAGCTCCTGGTGGGCCGGGCGCTGAAGGGACGTCGCCCGGAGGCGTTCGTCTCGACCAAGTGCGGTCTGCTGGTGGGTGATCAGCACATCGTGGCCAACGGGCGGCCCGGATACGTGCGGCGGGCGTGCGACGCGTCGTTGCGGCGGCTGCAGACGGATGTGATCGACCTCTACCAGCTGCACCGGGCCGACCCGGAGGTTCCCGTGGAGGAGACCTGGGGCGCGATGGCGGAGCTGGTCACGGCCGGCAAGGTGCGGTCGCTCGGGTTGTGCGCGGTGGGGGCGCGGGCCCCGCGCCGGTCGGGCGCCGGGCCGCATGCCGGAACGATCCGGCAGTTGGAGCGGGTGCAGCAGGTCTTCCCGGTCAGTGCCGTCGAGGCGGAGCTGTCGGTGTGGTCGCCCGAGGCGCTGGCGGAGCTGCTGCCGTGGTGCGCGGCGCGCGGCGTGGGCCTGCTGGCGGCGATGCCGCTGGGCAGCGGGTACCTGACCGGGACGCTGAAGCCGGGGCAGGGGTTCGAGCCGGACGATCTGCGCGCCCGCCACCCGCGGTTCACGGCGGAGATGATGGCGGCGAACCAGCCGGTGGTGGCCGGGCTGCGGCGGATCGCGGAGCGGCACGGCGCGAGCGTGGCCCAGGTGGCGCTCGCGTGGGTGTTGGCGCAGGGCCCGCACGTGGTGGCGGTGCCGGGGGCGAAACAGGAGCGGTGGGCGGTGGAGAACGCCGGGGCCGCGAACCTGGTGCTGGACACGGGGGATCTGGCGGAGATCGCCGGGCTGCCCCGGGCGCGCGGGTCGTGGGACTGAGCGGGCGGCGGGACGCTCGCCTGCCGGGCGGGCGTTCGCGTACCGGGTGTGCGCGGGCGTTCCGGCGAGGCGCGGTGGCCGTCGTGGCGCGCCCGGCGCAGACTGCGGGACAGCCCTTGAGTCAGGCAGGCGTCGAAAGGATCGGTTCAGTGCGCGGTGCTGTGTTCGGATCAGTTCAGTCCCCCGCGGTGCGCAGAGGGGCGGTCGCCGCCCTGGCGGCGGCGTCGCTGCTGCTGTCGGCCGGGTGCTCCTCCGACGGCGGGTCGGGGAGCTCGGCGGGCGGGGGCGCGTCGGATCGGCCGGCGGCCTCGAATGCCTCCACCTCCCCTGCCTCCCCGGGCCCGTCGGTCGCGTCGGCGCCCGCGAAGGGGTCGGCGAGGGTCGTCCGGACGCTGGCGGAGGGCCTGAAGACGCCGTGGGGACTGGCCGCGCTGCCGGGTGGCGACCTGCTGGTCGGCTCGCGCGACGAGGGGACGATCCACCGGATCGACGGCGAGAGCGGCAAGCAGGCGCTGCTGGGTTCGGTGCCGGGGGTGTCGCCGGCGGGCGAGGGCGGTCTGCTGGGGCTGGCCGTCCCCTCGACGTTCGGCGCCGACCAGCTGGTGTACGCCTACGTCACCACCGCCTCGGACAACCGGATCGTCCGGATGCAGTACGACGAGGCGCGTCCGGCGGGCCAGCAGCTCGGAGCGCCGGACACCATCCTGCGGGGCATCCCGAAGGGCACCATCCACAACGGCGGCCGGATCGCGTTCGGCCCGGACCGGATGCTGTACGCGGGCACGGGCGAGACCGGGGACAGCGGGCTGGCGCAGGACAAGAAGTCGCTGGCGGGCAAGATCCTGCGGATGACGCCGGACGGCGAGCCGGTGCGCGGCAACCCGGAGGCGGACTCGGTGGTGTACTCCTACGGGCACCGCAATGTGCAGGGGCTGGCCTGGGACGCCGAGAAGCGGCTGTGGGCGGCCGAGTTCGGCCAGAACACCTGGGACGAGCTGAACCTGATCGTGGCCGGCGGCAACTACGGGTGGCCCGAGGTCGAGGGCAAGCGGGGCGAGCGGGGGTTCATCGACCCGGTCGCCGAGTGGCGGACGTCCCAGGCGTCGCCCAGCGGCATCGCGTACGCCGAGGGCTCGATCTGGATGGCCGCGCTGCGCGGTCAGCGGCTCTGGCGGATCCCGCTCTCCTCCTCGGACACGGAACCATCCGCCGCCCCCCAGTCGTTCTTCGAGGAGAGGTACGGCCGTCTGCGCACCGTGGCGAGTGCGGGGGGCGACCGCGTGTGGGTGACCACCAGCAATACGGACGGCCGGGGGACTCCGAAGCCGGGGGACGACAGGATCCTGCTGGTGGAAGTGGGGTAGGAGCACCACCGAGCAGGATGCCGGAGCCCGAGCCGAACGCCGAAGCCCGAGCAGGATGCCGAAGGGAGCACGGCCCGTGTTCAATTTCTTCGAGGAGCTCTTCGCTCCGGGCCGCAAGCACGCGTCCGACGAGCGCAAACGGCTGGAGCTGAGCCGCGTCGACCTCAACGCCGGTGATCCGGGCCGGGGGCCGATAGACCTCACCTCCGGCAAGGTGACCGTCCGCGCGCCCGACGCCGACCGGGCGGACCGGCCCGCGCGTTCGGGCTCGCACGACGCCGCCCTGGACCGGGATGCCTCTCGCGACCGGCCCCGGCCGGCGCACGAGTCGGATCCGCGCGGGCACGCCGAGGACGGGTGACCGGGTCCGCCGCCCGTCTGAGCGGGCGGCGGGCCGGGTCAGCCGGCCGCCGGAGCGGGGGCCGTGGGCAGGGAGAGGAAGAGGTCGAAGTACATGCCCGCCGAGATCAGGACGCCGAGCACGCCGAGGGCGACCCCCGCCAGGGCGACGGCGCGGATCCAGGTGGGCCGCGCCCGGTCGGACGGAGCGCCGAAGGCGGGACGGACCAGGACGAAGACGCCGACGAGCAGGGCCAGCACCGCGAAGAGGCCGTTGACCAGGGCGGTGGTGTGCCAGGCGTCACCGTAGATCTCGGAGATCTGCTGGGCCGCGCTGCCACCGCCGGACGTCTTGATCTGGCCCAGCAGCGTCTCGCGTTCGGCGGCGATCCTGCCGCTCCACGCGCCGGTCAGGGCGACGACGCCGAGGGCGGCGGAGACGACGGCCGCCGCGCCCGTGCCCACGCCGTGGGACGTCCTGGCGAGGGCGTCGGCCTCCAGCTCCTCCTCGGCCTCCAGGTCCTCGTCCTCCGCGTCCTCCAGGTTCTCGGCCGCCGGGTCCAGCCGCTCCTCGTCGGTCGTCTCCTTGGCCAGCGGATCGCGGGAGGCGGGGACGGCCGCGGCCTCGGACGAGGCGGCGTCGGCGGTGTTCGGCTCCGCGTCGTCAGACGTGGCGGAGGCGGTCGGGGTGGAGGAGGGGGTGGTGTTCATGCGCCGCACGCTAGGGGGTCCGGATGAGAAGCCCCTTAACGCCGCGCCCGGCGCACCTCTCCTTCAGCCCCTGCGGGCCCGCCATTCCGGGGCCAGGACGGACCAGATCTCCGAATCGTGGCGCTGCCCGCGGTAGAGGTAGTTCTGGCGCAGCACCCCGTCACGGGTCATGCCGAGCCGCTTGGCCACCGCGATCGACCGGGTGTTCGCGGCGGAGGCGTCCCACTCCACGCGGTGCATGCCGCGCTCGTACACCGCCCAGTCGATCAGGCGTTCGGCGGCGCGGGTGATGAGTCCGCGCCCCTGTGCGGCGGGCTCCAGCCAGACGCCGATCTCGCAGTTGCCCGAATCGGCGTCGAAGATCCGGAAGAGGACGCCGCCGACGAGCGTTCCGTCCAGCCAGATGCCGCAGAGCCGTCCGGTGTCGGCCGCCTGCTTGTCGGCGTACCGCTGGAGCAGGTTCCTGGCCGAGGCGAGGTCGGTGGCCGCGGCGGCGAATGGGATCCAGGCGTCCACCAGCTCGCGGGCCCGGTCCATGTGGGTGAGGAACTCCTCGGCCTGCCAGGCCTCCAGCGGGCGCAGCTGCGCCCCGTCGTCACCCAGGGATATGGCGAACATCGTGCGGTGCTCCTCGTTCTACGGCCGGACCCGGTGGGCACGCTCCACCGGCGGTCCAGCCTCCTCCTCCTGCGTGCGTGCTTCCGGGATCTTCGCATGCGGCAGCCCGCGGTCGGGCGGCTCGATGCTGATCCGGGGCAGCAGGCGGTCCAGCCGACTGGGCAGCCACCAGTTGGCCCCGCCGAGCATGTGCATCAGGGCGGGCACGAGCAGCGTGCGCAGCACGAAGGCGTCCAGCGCCACGGCGGTCGCCAGGGCGATGCCGAACATGGCGATCACCCGGTCCCCGCTGAGCACGAAGGCCAGGAAGACGGAGATCATGATCACGGCGGCGGAGTTGATCACGCGGCCGGTCTCGGCCAGGCCCACCCGGACCGCCCGCCGGTTGTCGCCGGTCTCGCGCCACTCCTCGTACATCCGGCCGACCAGGAAGACCTGGTAGTCCATGGAGAGGCCGAACAGGACCGAGACCATGATCACCGGCAGGAACGGTTCGATGGGGCCGGCGCTGCCGAGGCCGAGCAGTTCGCTGCCCCAGCCCCACTGGAAGACGGCGACGACGACGCCGAACGAGGAGGCGACCGCGGCCACGTTCATGACGGCTGCCTTGATGGGGATGCCGATCGACCGGAAGGCCAGGAGCAGCAGCAGGCAGCCGAGGGCGACGACGACCCCGACGAAGAGCGGCAGCTTGCCGATGATGATCTCGGCGAAGTCGTCGTAGCTCGCGGTCACCCCGCCGACGTGCGCGGTGAGCGAGGTGTTGTCCTCGATCGGCGGCAGCACGTCCGCGCGGATCCGGTCGACGAGTTCGCTGGTCTGCTGCGACTGCGGTTCCGACTGCGGCAGGACGGTGAGGAACGCGGTGTCGCCGCTGCTGTTGTACGTGAGCGGGCTGACCGAGGCGACGCCGTCGGTGGCGCGCAGCTGCCCGGGCAGTGCGGCCAGGGCCAGCCGGTCGTCGGCCCCGTCGAGCTGGGCGGCGATGGTGAGGGGCCCGTTGACGCCGGGGCCGAAACCGTCGGCGAGGAGGTCGTACGCCTGCCGGGTGGTCGAGGTGGCCGGGTTGTTGCCCTGGTCGGAGGTGCCCAGGTGGAGGCCGAGGGCGGGCAGGGCGAGCACCGTCATGACGACGGCCGCGATGCCGCCGAGGATCTTGGGGTGGCGTTCGACGAAGGACGACCAGCGGGCGGCGAAGCCGGTGGTCTTCTCGGGCTGCGGCCCCTGCTCGGCGAGCCGGCGCCGTTCGCGGCGGCTGAGGGCCCGCGTCCCGATGAAGGAGAGGAGCGCGGGCAGCAGCGTGACGGAGGCCGCCACGGTGAGGACGACGGTCAGCGAGGCGGCGATCGCGACGCCGTTGAGGAAGTCGAGCCGCAGGATCAGCATGCCGAGCAGGGCGATGCAGACCGTCGCCCCGGCGAAGACGACGGCCCGCCCGGTGGTCACCACGGCGTTCTGGGCCGCGTCGGCGACCGACAGGCCGCGCCGCAGCCCTGTGCGGTGCCGGGTGACGATGAACAGCGCGTAGTCGATGCCCACGCCGAGGCCGACGAGCATGCCGAGCATCGGGGCGAAGTCGGCGACGGTCATGACGTGGCCGAGCAGCACGATGCCCGCGTAGGCGGTGCCCACGGAGACCAGGGCGGTGGCGATGGGCAGCAGGCTGGCGGCGAGCGAGCCGAAGGCGAGGAAGAGGACGACGGCCGCGACGACCACGCCGACGGCCTCGCTGAGGCGGACGGAGGGCGCTTCGGTGAGGGCGACGGCGGTGCCGCCGAGTTCGACCTGGAGGCCGTCGGTCTCGGCCGCCTTGGCGGTGTCGACGAGGGCCTGGGCCTGGGCGGCCGGGATGTCGCCGGTGGGCCGGTCGAAGGTGACCGTCGCGTACGCGGTGCGGCCGTCCTCGCTGATCCTGCCGTCGCCCGGCGGGCCGTAGGGGCCGGCGACGTCGCCGACTCCGGGCAGTTCCTCGACCGCGTGCAGGGTGCGCGTCATGGTCTGTTGGACGTCGGCGGCGCGCACGGTGGAGCCGGTGGTGTGCCAGACGATCGTGTCGCTGTCGCCGCCGAGGTCGCTGAAGCCGCGCGCGAGCAGTTCGGTGGCGCGGCCCGACTCCGTACCGGGCACCTCGTAGTCGTTGGTGTACGCGGAACCCGCGAAGCCCGCCGCGGCGGCCGTGCCGCCGAGGGCGGCGAGCCAGATGAGGAGAGCGGCGAGGCGGTGCCTGATGCACCAGCGGGCGATTGCGGCCAACGGTCGGACTCCCTGCGGGTTCGTGGACGTCCGCCGGCGGACGACGGGGTCCGTCGGCGGACGTCACATGACCTGAGATATCCACCCTGACACCACAACGTGATCCTTTGTCCGTTTGGTGTCTGCAATCACAGGGTTTCTGTTCCGTTCCCCGCGCCGGGACGACGGCCCGTTCAGCCGGAGACGCTCTCCCGGCCGTTCTCGATGTGCCCCATGAGCCGCCGCCGGAATCCGTCCTCGCCGTCCGCCGTGACGTCGAGGTCGTACCAGCCGTGCGCGTCCGCCGCCGAGTGCACGACCGTACGGCTGCGCCCCGGCTTGACGGCGACCCGGCGCGTCCAGTCCCGCAGGTCGTCCTCGTCGACGTAGCCGAGCGGGCGCACGGTGAAGGTCAGGGTGCGTGGGCCGGTGTTGCGCAGCGTGAGGTGGAGGTCGCGCTCGCGGGCGTCGATCCGCGAGGAGACCTCGGCGCCGCCGTCGGCCGGTCCGGCGAACTCGCGCCGGAAGCCGTTCGGGCCGGTGACCGTGAACCGGTACGCCTCCCCCGCCGGCCGCACGGTCCAGTGCGCCGCGCCCTTCACGTCCCGGTGGAGCGGGGCGGGGAACTCGTCCGCGTACGGGTAGAGCGCGAAGTGCGCGTCGGCCCGGCCGGTGTTGCGCAGCTCCACCCGCAGGCCGCCCGCCGAGCGGCGGACCTGGGCGTCGGGCTGGTAGGGCAGCGGCCTCGCCGGGCGCGCGCCGGGCTCCTGCTCGGGCAGCCGCTGGACGGACGGCGGGATGGGCTGCCAGCGTCCGCCGAACGGCGGGATGGCGCCGGGCCGCTGGAGGGCGGGCCGCCGCCGGGCACGGGTGAAGTCGAAGGCGGAGGTGAGGTCCCCGGTGGCGCGCCGCCGCCAGGCGCCGATGTTGGGCTCGCGCACACCGGTCCAGCGCTCCAGGAAGCGGATCACGGAGGTGTGGTCGAAGACCTCCGAGCAGACGTATCCGCCGACCGTCCACGGGGAGACGACCAGCAGCGGCACCCGGATGCCGAGGCCGGTGGGACGGCCCTCCCAGTGCTCCTCGGCGGCCTCGGGGGGCGCGACGGGCGGCGGCACGTGGTCGAAGAAGCCGTCGTTCTCGTCGTAGTTGATCAGGACGGCGGTGTGCCGCCACACGTCGGGGTTCCGGCCGAGGGCGTCGAGGATCTTGTAGAGGATCGTGGCGCTGTGCACGGGCGAGGAGACGCTCGGATGCTCGGAGTCGACCGCCGAGGGCACCAGGTAGGAGACCTCGGGCAGGGTTCCGGCGGCGACGTCCTCGGCGAACTCGTCCGCCAGCGTCCCCGTCTCCACCCGCCGCAGCCCCCGCTCGAACAGGCTGCGCTCGGTGCGGGTGAGCGTGGCCACGCCCTCCTCCAGCAGCCCGAGCAGCCGTTCCCGCTCCGCCGCGTCGTCGCTGTCGCGGACGGCGGCGTAGAACGCCTCCATGTACGTGTGGCCGCCGGTGCGGGCGAGGGCCTTGCGGGCGATCGCCTTGAAGGTGGCGAAGAACTCGATCTGGTTGTCGGTGAAGTTCTCCCACTCGGTGTACGTGCGCCAGCTGCGCCCGGCCCTCTCCAGCCGCTCGGCGTAGGTGGACCAGTCGTAGCCGGGGTGGGTCCCCTCGTCGTACGCGTCGTTGCCCACGGCCCGCTCGCCGTTCGCCTCGAAGCCCGTCTTCCCGCTCCACAGGTGGTTGCGGTTGGGGCTGGTCGAGGTGTGGATGGAGGAGTGGTAGGCGTCGCACACGGTGAAGGTGTCGGCCAGCTCGTAGTGCAGCGGGATGTCGCGGCGGTCGTAGTACGCCATGGTGGCGGCCGTCTTCGCGCTGATCCAGCCGTTCATCCAGCCGCCGCCCCAGGCTTCGGCGCCGCCGTTCCAGGAGTGGTCGAGGGCGCCGATGTACTGGAGGTCCTTCTTCTGCTGCTCGGCGGCCCCGCGTACCGGGAACGGCAGCACGGTCGAGCCGGGCGGGCCGGGCTGCTCGAAGACGCTTCCGCCGGAGGGCAGCTCGATCGCGTTGCGGTCGGCGAAGCCGCGTACACCGCGCAGGGTCCCGAAGTAGTGGTCGAAGGAACGGTTCTCCTGCATGAGGATCACCACGTGCCTGATCGACCCCAGCCCGTCGCCGGACCCCGCGCGGTCGGGCTGCGCGGCGATGGCCGCCTGGAGCGACGGCGGCAGGAACGATCCGGCCGCAGCGGCGCCGAGCGCTCCGCCGCCCAGCGCGAAGAGCCGTCGCCGTGACATGTCCGTGGTCAAGGAAGCCTCCCGGTTCCGGTGGTTACAGCCGGGAAGCTAGCCAGGTCAGGTGGCGGTGGGAAGGACTGCGTACGGAGCGGTGGTGAACGTCCGGCAGGCCCGGACCGGAGTCCGGCCCCGCCTGCCGGTGCCCCTCACACCCCGATGAGGCGCAGCGATGCCCAGAGGGCGAGCGTGGCGGCCAGGAGCGTCGCCGGTACGGTCGCGAGCCCCAGCCGGGTGAAGTGGCCCAGCTCCGGGGCGTCCCCGTGGGCGTGCAGGATGCGCCGCCACAGCAGCGTGGCCAGCGATCCGACGTAGGTGAGGTTCGGCCCGATGTTCACGCCGATCAGGGCGGCGAGCAGCGGTCCGGGTCCGGCCGCCGCGACGACCGGCAGCAGGGCGAGGATCGCGGGCAGGTTGTTGATCAGGTTGGCGAGCAGCGCCGCGACCACGGCGACGCCGAGCAGCGCGGGCAGCGTGTCGCCGTCGGGCAGCAGGGAGGCGATCCCGTCGCCGAGGCCGTTGTCGACCACCGCCTTCACGACGACCCCGAGGGCGAGGACGAAGAGGCAGAACAGCGGATTGGCCGCGCGGACGACGGCGAGCGGAGTCGTCTCCCGCCGGGCGAGGGCGCGCACCGCCAGCACGAGGGCCCCCGCCAGGGCCGCCCACAGCGGCTCGGCCCCCGCGAAGGACGTCACGACGAACCCGGCCAGGGTCAGCGCCAGCACGACGACCGTGAACACGGGTACGGGTGTGCGCTCCGCGCCGGGATCCGGCGCGTGCGCCCCGGCGGCCAGGTCGGCCCTGAACGCGCGGCGGAACACCGCGTACTCGACGGCGATGGCGGCGAGCCACGGCAGGGCCATCAGCGCGGCGAACCGGGTGAAGGAGAGGCCGCTCGCGGTGAACGCCAGCAGGTTGGTGAGGTTGGAGACGGGGAGCAGGAGGGACGCGGAGTTGGCCAGGTGCGCGCAGGCGTAGACGTACGGGCGCGGCCGGGCGCCGACCCGGGCCGCGGTGGCGAGGACGACCGGGGTGAGCAGGACGACGGTGGCGTCCAGGCTGAGGACGGCGGTGATCACGGAGGCGACGGCGAAGACGCCGCCCAGCAGCGGGCCGGTCCGCCCCCCGCAGGCGCGGGCGACCAGGTCGCCGGCGGCCCGGAACAGGCCGTCGTCGGCGCAGAGCCGGGCCAGCACCAGGATCGCGGCGAGGAAGCCCACTACCGGCAGCAGCTCCGCCACCTGCTCCCGGGCCCCGGACCAGGACACCGCCCCCACGGCCACCGCGAGGACGGCGGCGGGCACGGCGAGGGTCGCCTCCGGCAGTCCCCGGGGGCGGGCGACGGCGAAGGCGAGGACGGCCAGCAGGAGGGCGAGGGAGACGATCTCGGCGGCGACGGTGTTCAGCGGTTTCTCCGGACGGGTGAGGGGGCGGTGCGCCCGCGGTACGGGTGCACCGCCCCCTCGGGTGACGGTCGGCGGGCCGGGATCAGCCCTCGACGCCGAGCTTCTCCAGGATCAGCTCGCGCACGCGCGCCGCGTCCGCCTGGCCGCGGGTCGCCTTCATGACCGCGCCGACGAGCGCGCCCGCCGCCGCGACCTTGCCGCCGCGGATCTTGTCCGCGATGGCCGCGTTGCCCGCGATGGCCTCGTCCACGGCCGTGGACAGCGCGCCCTCGTCCGAGACGACCTTCAGGCCGCGCTTGTCGACGACGCCGTCGGGGTCGCCCTCGCCCGCGAGGACGCCCTCGATGACCTGGCGGGCCAGCTTGTCGTTGAGGTCGCCCGCTGCGACGAGCTCGGCCACCCGGGCGACCTCGGCCGGGGTGATCGGCAGCTCGTCGAGGCCGCGGCCGGTCTCGTTGGCGTTGCGGGCCAGCTCGCCCATCCACCACTTGCGGGCCTGGTCCGAGGGAGCGCCCGCCTCGATCGTGGCGACGATCAGCTCGACCGCGCCCGCGTTGAGGATGGACTGCATGTCGTGCTCGGACACGCCCCACTCCTCCTTGAGCCGCGCCCGGCGCAGCCGGGGCAGCTCGGGGAGGCCCTTGCGGAGCTCCTCCACCCACTCCCGCGCCGGCGCGACGGGCACCAGGTCGGGCTCGGGGAAGTAGCGGTAGTCCTCGGCGTTGTCCTTGATGCGGCCGGCCGTGGTGGAGCCGTCCTCCTCGTGGAAGTGCCGGGTCTCCTGCACGATCGTGCCGCCCGAGGACAGCACGGCCGCGTGCCGCTGGATCTCGAAGCGCGCGGCCCGCTCGACCGAGCGCAGCGAGTTCACGTTCTTCGTCTCGGAGCGCGTGCCGAACGTCTCGGTGCCGTTGGGCCGCAGCGACAGGTTCACGTCGCAGCGCATCTGGCCCATCTCCATGCGGGCTTCCGAGACCCCGAGGGCCTTGATCAGCTCGCGCAGCTCGGCGACGTACGCCTTGGCGACCTCGGGGGCGCGGGCGCCGGCTCCCTCGATCGGCTTGGTGACGATCTCGATGAGCGGGATGCCGGCCCGGTTGTAGTCGAGCAGGGAGTGGGACGCGCCGTGGATACGGCCGGTGGCTCCGCCGACGTGCGTCGACTTGCCGGTGTCCTCCTCCATGTGGGCCCGCTCGATCTCCACGCGGAAGATCTCGCCGTCCTCCAGCTGGACGTCCAGATAGCCGTTGAAGGCGATCGGCTCGTCGTACTGGGAGGTCTGGAAGTTCTTCGGCATGTCCGGATAGAAGTAGTTCTTCCGGGCGAAACGGCACCACTCGGCGATCTCGCAGTTCAGCGCGAGGCCGATCTTCACGGCCGACTCCACGCCGATCTCGTTGACGACCGGCAGCGCGCCGGGCAGTCCGAGGCAGACCGGGCAGGTCTGGGAGTTGGCGCCCTGCTTCAGCTCGGTGGAGCAGCCGCAGAACATCTTGGTCTTGGTGCCGAGCTCGACATGGACCTCCAGGCCCATGACGGGGTCGTAGGACGCGAGCGCGTCCTCGTACGACACCAGGTCGATGACAGTCACGGTGAAACTTTCCCTCTCAGCCCAGCAGGACGTCGTCGTCGCCGAGACGCTTCAGTTCGCGATAGAGGATCGCGAGGCCGGTGACGATGGCGGCCGCGGAGACGGCCGCGTCGACGAGCCGCAGCACGTCGTTGTCGCTGCGCGCCAGCTTCGCCTGCTTGGCGACGCTGAGCGCACCGAACGCGGTGCTGCCGAGCGAGATGTACAGCCCGGTCTTGGACTTCTTGAAGTTACTGGCCTTCTTTGCCATGGCACTCACAGCGACGGAGCCTCCTCAAGCAGCGGGTGCCCCCACTTTTCCACGAATGCGGCCTCGACGGCGGCTCCGACCTTGTACAGCCGGTCGTCCTTCATGGCGGGGGCGATGATCTGCAGCCCGACCGGCAGGCCGTCCTCCGGGGCCAGGCCGCAGGGCAGCGACATGGCGGAGTTGCCGGCCAGGTTGGTCGGAATGGTGCACAGGTCGGCGAGGTACATCGCCATCGGGTCGTCGGCGCGCTCGCCGATCGGGAAGGCGGTGGTCGGCGTCGTCGGGGAGACGATCACGTCGACCTGCTCGAAGGCCCGCGCGAAGTCCCGCGTGATGAGGGTGCGGACCTTCTGCGCCGAGCCGTAGTACGCGTCGTAGTAGCCGGAGCTGAGCGCGTACGTGCCGAGGATGACCCGGCGCTTGACCTCGTCGCCGAAGCCGGCCTCGCGGGTGAGCGCGGTGACCTCCTCGGCCGACTTCGTGCCGTCGTCGCCGACCCGCAGCCCGTAGCGCATGGCGTCGAAGCGGGCGAGGTTGGAGGAGCACTCGGACGGCGCGATGAGGTAGTACGCCGAAAGGGCCAGGTCGAAGGACGGGCAGTCCAGCTCGACGACGGTGGCGCCGAGCTCCCTCAGCAGCTCGACCGACTCGTCGAACCGCTGGACCACGCCGGCCTGGTAGCCCTCGCCGCGGAACTGCTTGACGACGCCGACGCGCATGCCCTGTACGGAGCCGTTGCGGGCGGCCTCGACGACCGGCGGGACCGGGGCGTCGATGGACGTCGAGTCCATCGGGTCGTGCCCGGCGATCGCCTCGTGCAGCAGCGCCGCGTCCAGGACCGTGCGGGCGCAGGGGCCGCCCTGGTCGAGGGAGGACGAGAAGGCGACCATGCCGTAGCGGGAGACGCCGCCGTAGGTGGGCTTGACGCCGACGGTGCCGGTGACGGCGGCGGGCTGGCGGATCGAGCCGCCGGTGTCCGTGCCGATGGCGAGCGGGGCCTCGTAGGAGGCGAGCGCGGCCGAGGAGCCGCCGCCGGAGCCGCCCGGGACGCGGGTGAGGTCCCACGGGTTGCCGGTCGGGCCGTAGGCGCTGTTCTCGGTGGAGGACCCCATGGCGAACTCGTCCATGTTGGTCTTGCCGAGGATGACGACGTCGGCGGCGCGCAGCTTCCGCGTGAGCGTCGCGTCGTACGGCGGGACCCAGCCTTCGAGGATCTTGGAACCGACGGTGGTCGGCATGTCCTTGGTGGTGAAGATGTCCTTCAGCGCGAGCGGGACGCCGGCCAGCGGGCCGAGCTTCTCGCCCGCCTCGCGCTTGGCGTCCACGGCACGGGCCTGGGCGAGCGCGCCCTCGCGGTCGACGTGCAGGAAGGCGTGGACCTTCTCGTCGACGGCGTCGATCCGGGCCAGGTGGGCCTCGGTGACCTCGACCGCCGTGAGCTCGCCGGAGGCGATCTTCGCGGCGATCTGGGCCGCGGTGAGCTTGATGATGGTGCTGTTGTCCGTCATGGCGGTTAGTCCTCCCCCAGGATCTGCGGCACCTTGAAACGCTGCTGCTCCTGGGCCGGGGCGCCGGAGAGCGCCTGCGCGGGGGTGAGCGACGGACGGACCTCGTCCGCGCGCATGACGTTGGTCAGCGGCAGCGGGTGGGAGGTCGGCGGTACGTCTTGGTCGGCGACCTCGGAGACGCGGGCGACCGCGCCGATGATGTCGTCGAGCTGACCGGCGAAGTGATCGAGCTCTTCGCCCTTCAGCTCCAGACGCGCCAGCCGGGCGAGGTGGGCGACCTCCTCGCGCGTGATGCCAGGCATGCAGCGATCCTCAGGGGTTGGTGTGCGGTTTTGGCCCCAATCCTATGGGGTCTCCCGCGACCGGGTCCCCCACCCCGATCGGGCCGGCCCGATCGGGCGGCCCGGGGCCCGCTCAGGCCGTCGCCCCACCCGACACCGCCCGCCCCGGAGCGGGGCGTTCCGCCTCGGACTCGCCGTCGGCGGCGGCTGCGGCGGCCGCCTGCGCGGCCAGCTCGGCCGGCCGCCGCCACCCGTGCTCACCGCGCGCCCGCAGCCAGGCCGTCGTCTCCTGGGGCGGCATCGCGGCGGCCACCAGCCAGCCCTGCACCGCGTCGCACCGCAGGTCCCGCAGCCGCTCCCACGTCTCGTCGTCCTCGACGCCCTCGGCGACCACCACCAGGCCGAGCGAGTGCGCCAGGTCGATCGTGCAGCGGACGATCTCCGCGTCCTCGTGGTCGACCGCGAGCCGGGCGACGAAGGAGCGGTCGATCTTCAGCTCGCTGACCGGCAGCCTGCGCAGATGGACCAGGGAGGAGTAGCCGGTGCCGAAGTCGTCCAGGGACATCTTCACGCCGTGGGCGGTGAGACCGGCCAGGGTGTCGGCGGCCCGCTGCGGGTCCTCCAGCAGGACGTGCTCGGTGATCTCCAGCTGGAGCGCTCCCGCGGGCACGCCGTGGCGGGCCAGCCGGGCGGCGACGCTGCCCGCGAAGCCCGGGGTGTGCACGTCGCGGGGGGAGACGTTGACCGCGACCGGGACGCGCAGGCCCTGCGCGCGCCACCGGGCCACCTGGGCGAGGGCGGTCTCCAGCACGTACTCCGTGAGGTGCGGCATCAGGCCGGAGGACTCGGCGATGGCGATGAACTCGTCCGGCGGGACCCGGCCGCGCTCCGGGTGCACCCAGCGCACCAGCGCCTCCAGCCCGGCGACCTGTCCGTCGAAGCGGACCTTGGGCTGGTAGTGCAGTTCGACGTCGCCCGCGTCCAGGGCCCGGCGCAGGTCGCCCAGGAGCCCGAGCCGGTCGGGGGTGTTGCTGTCCCGCTTGGACTCGTAGACCTCCACCCCCGTGCGGTCGCGTTTCGCCTGGTACATGGCCACGTCCGCGCGGCGCAGCAGCCCCTCCGCGTCCAGCGCGTGGTCCGGGTAGACGGCGACCCCGGCGCTGGCCTCCAGGACGAGGGTCAGCCCGTCCAGGTCGAGCGGCGAGGACAGCTCGGCGACCAGGTGCCGGGCGACCCGCTGGGCGCTGGTGGTGGAGTCGGCCTGCGGCAGCAGGACGGCGAACTCGTCGCCGCCGAGCCGGGCCGCCTCCGCGCCGTCCGGCAGGGCGAGCCGCAGGCGCTCCGCTATCTGGAGCAGCAGCCGGTCGCCGGCGAGGTGCCCGAGGGTGTCGTTGACGGCGCGGAAGCGGTCGAGGTCGATCAGGACCAGGGCGGAGCGGGTGCCGACGCTCTCCGCGTCCTCCAGCGCCGACCAGGTGCGCTCCAGCAGCCACTGGCGGTTGGGCAGGCCGGTCAGCGGGTCGCGCAGCTGCTCCTCGGCGCGGGCGCGGGCGATCCAGAGCGTGGAGTCCAGGGCGATCAGCGGCACCGCGAACAGCGGCAGCAGGATCGGCATCGACACGGCGACGACGCAGATCAGCGGGGCGATGCCGAGCAGGGCCACGGCGATGAGCCCCTGCCGGAGCAGCGCCGTGCGGGCGACGGTCGGCAGCCCGCCGTTCTGGGGGGCGCGTGCGTACCACAGCAGGACGCGGGTGACGAGCAGGTACGTGGAGGCGGTCAGCAGGACTTCCGGGACGGCGGCGATACCCCAGTCGAGTGGCTGCCAGGGCTGCTCCACCGTCGGGGCGATGCCGAACGCGGCCAGCACGAGCGCCGCCGCGGCGATGCCGAGGATGTCCACCGCGCCGTGCAGTGCGCCCTGCCGCCAGTTGTGCCGGCGGGCCGCGCCGACGAGCACCACGACGACGAGGCTGACCAGGCCCGCGGGGAGCCAGCCGTAGAGCAGCAGCACGGCGAGGGTCAGGGCGGCCCCGGAGCCCGTGCCGCCCCACCAGCGGTCGCGGCCGAGCGCGACGAGATGGCCGACGATGATCCCGGTGAGCAGCGCGAGCGACCAGCCCGCGGGCCCGGCCGGGAAGAGCGCGTGCCCCTCGCGGACCGTGCGGCCGAAGCCGACCGACAGGAGTAACGCGGCGGTGCCCACGACCACGGCGCCCACGGGGGGCGTGAGGCCGACGAAACCTTGCAGCCGCGACACCGGTGCGGCGCTCTCGGTCGGTTTCATTCCGTCCCTCTCACAGCCGGCGGTGCCGATGTACCTCGGTGGCGTCCGCTTCCGGGCCGGCGCGGCCCCGTCGGGGCGGCCGTGCACGGCGGGCGCACCTCTCAACAGTAGGCCGCGAAAGGCTTCCAGGGGCAGCGCTCCACCGCTCTCGCCCGAATGCGGACCGACCGTCCGTCACCGCCCGCTATGCGCCGAACGGGTGACGCGGGGGGCCGTTCGGGGTCCGGTGGGCCCTTCCTCACCCCTCTGACCCGTTTCTTCCCTGCCCGGCGCACGCCACGCCGCAGCCGCGTCTCGAAGACGTCTCGATCCGGGGAGCGCGGGGCGTACGGGCGAGAAGCGCTCCGGCCGCCCCGGCGTGGCGTCCCGGCAGGCCGCCGCACCCGTCACCCGTCACCCGTCGGCGGCCTCCGGCGCGGGCAGGGCGGCCTCCCGGGCGGCGTCGGGCCCCTGTTCGAGGAGGACGGCGAATCCGTCCTCGTCCAGCACGGGCACCTTCAGCTGGACGGCCTTGTCGTACTTGGAGCCGGGGTTGTCGCCGACGACCACGAAGGCGGTCTTCTTGGAGACGGAACCGGCGACCTTCGCCCCGAGGCTCTGCAGCGCCTCCTTGGCCCCGTCGCGGGTGTGGGCGGCGAGGGTGCCGGTGACGACGACGGTGAGCCCTTCGAGGGGGCGCGGGCCCTCGTCCTCGTCGGAGCCCTCGTCGGCCATCCGCACCCCGGCCGCGCGCCACTTGCGCAGGATCTCGCGGTGCCAGTCCTCGGCGAACCACTGCTTGACCGAGGCGGCGATCGTGGGGCCGACGCCGTCGGCCGCGGCCAGCTCCTCCTCGGTGGCCTCGTCGATCCGGTCGACGGAGCGGAACTGCCGGGCCAGCTCCTGGGCGGCGACCGGCCCGACGTGGCGGATGGAGAGGCCGGTGAGGATGCGGGCGAGCGGCGCCTCCTTCGCGGCGGCGATGCCCTCCAGCAGGGCCAGCGCGTTCTTGCGGGGCTCGCCCTGCTGGTTGGCGAAGACGGTGGCGGTCTTCTCCTCGCCGGTCTTCGGGTCGCGCTTGGGCAGTCCGCTGTCCTGGTCCAGGACGTAGGCCCGGATCGGCAGCAGCCGGTCGATGGTGAGGTCGAAGAGGTCGCCCTCGTCCCGCAGGACCGGCTCGGCGGGCTCCAGCGGCTTGGTCAGGGCGGCGGCGGCGACATAGCCGAAGTGGTCGATGTCGAGGCTCTTGCGTCCGGCGAGGTAGAAGACGCGCTCGCGCAACTGGGCCGGGCAGGAACGGGCGTTGGGGCAGCGGAGGTCGATGTCGGCCTCCTTCATGGGCCGCAGCTCCGTCCCGCACTCGGGGCAGTGGGAGGGCATCTCGAACGGCTTCTCGGTGCCGTCGCGCAGGTCGACGACGGGGCCCAGGATCTCCGGGATGACCTCGCCGGCCTTGCGGATCACGACGGTGTCGCCGATCAGGACGCCCTTGGCCCGGACCACGTTCTGGTTGTGCAGGGTGGCGAACTCGACCTCGGACCCCGCCACTTCGACCGGCTCGACCTGGGCGTACGGGGTGACGCGGCCGGTGCGGCCGACGCCGACGCGGATGTTGACCAGCTTGGTGTTGACCTCTTCGGGGGCGTACTTCCAGGCGATGGCCCAGCGCGGGGCGCGCGAGGTGGAGCCCAGGCGGCCCTGGAGCGGGATCTCGTCGAGCTTGACGACGACTCCGTCGATCTCGTGCTCCACGGAGTGCCGGTTTTCGCCGTAGTGGGCGATGAACTCGCGTACGCCCGCGAGGGAGTCGACGACCTTGTTGTGCTTGGCGGTGGGCAGGCCCCAGGCGTGGAGCAGGTCGTAGACCTGGGAGAGGCGGTCGAGGGAGAGGCCCTGGTGCGCGCCGATGCCGTGCACGACCATGTGCAGCGGGCGGGTGGCGGTGACCTTCGGGTCCTTCTGGCGCAGCGAACCGGCGGCGGCGTTGCGCGGGTTGGCGAAGGGCTTGTCGTCGGCGGCCACCAGGCGGGCGTTCAGCTCCTCGAAGTCCTCCATCGGGAAGAAGACCTCGCCGCGGACCTCGACCAGCGCGGGGACGTCCTCGCCGGTGAGCCGGTGCGGGATCTCCGCGATCGTGCGGACGTTGGGCGTGATGTCCTCGCCGGTGCGGCCGTCGCCGCGGGTCGCCGCGCGGGTCAGCCGGCCCTGCTCGTAGGTGAGGTTGACGGCGAGGCCGT
The DNA here is from genome assembly GCF_003846185.1 of Streptomyces sp. ADI96-02. Lineage (GTDB taxonomy): Bacteria > Actinomycetota > Actinomycetes > Streptomycetales > Streptomycetaceae > Streptomyces. The sequence continues at coordinate 4,864,193 of NZ_ML123034.1, read as the reverse complement.
CCACCTTGAGCTCGCACAGGAAGTGGTGGTCGGGCGTGCCGGTCTCCTTGGCGACGCGGTCGGCCCAGGCGGCCAGCTCCTCGTCGTCGAAGGCGTTGTCCAGGGAGAGCATGCGCTCGCGGTGCTCGACGGAGGTGAACTCCGTGCGGTAGGGCCCGGCCACCTTCTGCGTCGGGGAGTCCGGCGACCGCAGGGCCGGGTGCTCGTCCTCCAACGCCTCCAGGGAGCGCATCAGCCGGTCGAACTCGGCGTCGCTGACGACCGGCTGGTCCTTCACGTAGTACCGGAAGCGGTGCTCCTCGATCTGCTCGGCGAGCAGCGCGTGCCGCTCGCGCGCCTCCGCCGGAACCGTGGTCCCCTGCTCCGCCCGCTGTTCGCCGGCCATCGTCCCGTCCTCCCGTTTCCCGTCGTCCCCGTCACTCAGGGTTGTCTGCGAGCGATCTCGCGGCCCTGGCGCAGTGGGCGAGCGCGGCGCGGGCGTACGCGGGCGAAGCCCCCGCGAGTCCGCACGACGGGGTGATCGCGACGGACTCGGCGAGAGTCCCCGGATTCAGCCCCAACCTGCTCCACAGCGTCCTGACACCCATGACGCTACCGCCCGGGTCGGACAATCCGTCCGAGGCGGCCTCCGTGGAGGGCACCACGCCGAGGAACAGCCCGGTGCCGCCTTCGGCGGCTTCCCCGATCGCCTCCTCCTCACGCTCCGTGAGCAGGGAGAAATCGAACGAGATGGCGTCGGCCCCGGCCCTGCGCAGCAGCGCGAACGGCACCTCGGGTGCGCAGGAGTGGACGAGCGTCGCCCCGTCGCCCTCCGCCTGGACGGCGAGCACGTCGCGCAGGGCCGCCTCGACGACCTGGCGGTCCACCGCGCGGTAGGTGCGGTAGCCGCTCGCCGAGCGGACGCGGCCGAGCAGGACGGAGGTCAGGGAGGGCTCGTCCAGTTGCAGCACGATCCGCGCTCCGGGCATGCGGCGGCGCACCTCGGCGAGGTGGCCGCGCAGCCCCTCGGCCAGTGAACCGGCCAGGTCGCGGCAGGCCCCCGGATCGCCCAGCATGGCCTCGCCGCCGCGCAGTTCCAGGGCGGCGGCGAGCGTCCACGGGCCGACGGCCTGCACCTTGAGCAGTCCTTCGTAGCCCTGGGTGAACTCCTCCAGCGCGTCCAGGTCCTCGCCGAGCCAGGAGCGGGCGCGGCGGGTGTCGCGGCCGGGCCGGTCGCTGATCCGCCAGCCGCTCGGCTCGACGTGCCCGTACATCTCGACGAGCATGCCGATGGTCCGGCCGATCATGTCGGCGCCGGGGCCGCGCGCGGGCAGCTCCGCCAGGTGCGGCATGCCCAGGCCGTCGGCGAAGGACCCGGTGACGGTCTTCGCCGCCTCCCTCGCGTCTCCCCCGGGCATCGAGCCGATTCCGGTCGCCGGACACCCGCTGAACTTGCTCTTCTCGCTCACGCGGGAAGCCTACGGTCCTCCGGGAGCACCCGGTGCGCGCGGGGGCGGGCGCGTGCGCACCGGGTGCGGGGTCAGCGGCCGGGGCGGACCGTGAGGTCGTTGACCTCGGCGTCGCGCGGCAGGTCGATCGCCATGAGGATCGTGGTGGCCACCGACTCGGGGTCCATCCAGCGGGCGGCGTCGTACTCCTTGCCCTCCTGCTGGTGGACCTTGGCCTGCATCGGGCCGGCCGTGCGGCCGGGATAGACGGAGGTGACACGGACCCCGTTGTCGTGCTCCTCGTGCCGCAGCGAGTCGGCGAGCGCCTTGAGCCCGTGCTTGCTGGCGGCGTACGCGCCCCACTGGGCGTGTGCGGCGAGCCCCGCTCCGGAGTTCACGAACAGGACGTGGCCCCGGGCGACGCGCAGTTGGGGCAGGAGCAGGCGGGTGATCTCGGCGGGGGCGACCAGGTTGGCGTTGAGCTGGAAGTGCCACGCCTTGGGGGTCAGCTCGGCGACCGCGCCGAGCTCGACGACGCCCGCGATGTGCAGGAGGGTGTCGATCCGCTCGGGCATGGTCTGCTGGCCGAACGCCCAGGAGAGCCGGTCCGGGTTGCCGAGGTCGCCGACGAGCGTGCCGGCGCCCGGGTGCAGGGCGGCGAGCTCCTTGGCCCGGCCGGCGTCGCGGGCGAGCAGCACGAGGTCGTCGCCGCGCTCCAGGAGGCGGCGGGCGACGGCCGCGCCGATGCCGGAGCCGGCGCCGGTGATGAGGTGGGTTGCCATGGGTGGATGATCCCATCACCGGGCCGGTCGCCGGGTGGCGGGCCGGTCACCGCAGGCCGGCGGACTCCTCCAGATGGGCCAGCGCGCCCACGCCGTCCTCGGCGAAGAAGACCAGCTCCGTGAGGGGCACGGGCAGGAAGCCCTCGTCCTCCATGCGGCGGAACTGCTGGTGCAGGCCGTCGTAGAAGCCCGCCGTGTTGAGCAGGACGACCGGCTTGGTGGCCCTGCCGTGCTTCTTGAGCTCCAGGATCTCGGTGGCCTCGTCGAGCGTGCCGGTCCCGCCGACCATGATCACGACGGCGTCGGCCTTCTCCAGCAGGAGGGCCTTGCGCTCGGCGAGGTCGCGGGCGATCACCATCTCGTCGGCGTTCTCGCGGGCCTTCGCGGCGAGGAAGTCGACCGACACGCCGACGAGCCGCCCGCCGGCCGCCTGCACGCCGTCCGCCACGACCTTCATCAGGCCGCTCTCGGAGCCGCCCCAGACCAGCGTGTGGCCGCCCCGGCCGATCAGCTCCGCGAACTCCCTCGCGGGGCCGGTGTAGCGCTCGTCGAGGTCGGCGGCGGAGAGGAAGACGCAGATGTTCATGGGGTCACCGTACGGCCCGGTGACCGGCCCGCTCCCGGGCCGTGCGCGGCGTCGGCGGTCACCCGTTCCGGGGAACGGGCCGGGCGGGGGAAGATTACGGGCGCGTACACCGCTGTAGTGGGTATGACTGCCACCCGAGGACACCTCATCACCGTCGAGCAGGGCTCCGAGCACGTGCGGGCGGTGCACGAGGGCCGGGTCCTGGCCGAGAGCCGCCGTCCCCTCGTGCTGCGCGAGACGGGCTGTCCCGCCCGGTACTACCTGCCGCCCGAGGACGTACGGACCGAACTGCTCAGCCCGTCGGACACCAGCACCCACTGCCCGTTCAAGGGCGACGCCTCCTACTGGTCGCTGCCGGACGCCGCCGACCTCGTCTGGGCCTACCCGGACCCGAAGCCCGAAGTCGCCGAGATCAAGGACCACTTCTGCTTCTACGCCACCGAGACCGTCGCCGACTGACGTCGCCGACCGACCGTCAGGACCGCTTCTCCCGGGGGCCCGGGAACTCACGCGAGGTTTCCCGGCCCGCGGCGATGAGTTTCGCCGCCCGCCCCGGTCAACCGTCGCATGGACCAGATTCTCTCCGCCGACGGCACCCCGATCGCCTACCGCCGCCAGGGCGAGGGCCCGCCCCTGGTGCTGGTGGGCGGTGCGCTGTGCGCTGCGGCGGCCGATGAGCAGCTGGCCGCCCTGCTGGCCCCGCGCTTCACCGTGCTCACCTACGACCGCCGGGGCCGGGGGGCCAGCGGCGACGCGGGGCGGTACGCGGTGGGCCGTGAGGTGGAGGACCTGGCCGCCGTGGTCGGGGCGGCCGGTGCGGGCGCGCGCCTCTTCGGGATGTCCTCCGGCGGGGCGCTGGCCCTGGAGGCGGTGGCGGCCGGGCTCCCGGTGGACCTGCTCGCCGTCTACGAGCCGCCGTACGGCCCCGGGACCTGGGGGCCGCTGCCCGCGGCCGAACGCCGGGCCCGGCTGCACCGGCTGCTGGCGGCCGGGGACCGGGGCGGCGCGGTGGAGCTGTTCCTGGCCTCGACGGGCGTGGCCGGGGAGATGATCGCCCGGATGCGGCGCGCGCCGCTGTGGCCGGGCCTGGAGGCGCTGGCGCCCACGCTGGCGTACGACGAGGCGCTGTTGGGCGACGGGGCCGTCCCGGCCGGGCGGTTCGCCGCCGTCGCCGCGCGCACGCTGGTGGTCTGCGGCGGCTTCAGCTCCGCCCCGGCGCGCGCGGCAACCCGGACGCTGGCCGAGGCGCTGCCGCGCGGCCGGCACCGCACGCTGACGGGGCAGATGCGCGAGGTCGCCCCGCAGGTGCTCGCCCCGGTGCTGGCGGACTTCTTCGCCGAGGACGTGTACCTGCGCCGGGCCTCATGACCCGACAGGGGGCTCAGGAGCCGGAGGAGACCCGCTCGCGGCGCACGGTGGTGGCGATGGTGGCCGAGCCGACGACGCGGGTGCCGTCGTACAGGACGACCGCCTGGCCGGGGGCCACGCCCCGGACCGGCTCGCCGAAGGAGACGCGCAGCTCGGTCCCGTCGACCAGCTCCGCCGTCACCTCGGTCTCGCCGCCGTGGGCCCGCAGCTGCGCGGTGTACGTACCGGGGCCGGACGGGGGCGTTCCGCACCAGCGGGGCTTGATGGCGGTCAGCGAGGTCACGTCGAGGGCCTCGACGGGGCCGACGGTGACGGTGTTGTCCACCGGGGAGATGTCGAGGACGTAGCGCGGCTTGCCGTCGGGGGCCGGGTGGCCGATCCTCAGGCCCTTGCGCTGGCCGATGGTGAAGCCGAACGCGCCGTCGTGGGTGCCCAGCTTCGTACCGGACTCGTCGAGGATGTCGCCCTCGGCCGGGCCGCCGAGGCGGTCGGCGAGGAAGCCCTGGGTGTCGCCGTCCGCGATGAAGCAGATGTCGTGGCTGTCGGGCTTCTTCGCGACGGCGAGGCCCCGGCGCTCGGCCTCGGCGCGGATCTCGTCCTTGGTGGTGAGGGTGTCGCCGAGCGGGAACATGGCGTGGGCGAGCTGCTTCTCGTCCAGGACGCCCAGCACGTAGCTCTGGTCCTTGGCCATGTCGGAGGCGCGGTGCAGCTCGCGGCTGCCGTCCTCGGTGAGGACGACCGTGGCGTAGTGGCCGGTGCAGACGGCGTCGAAGCCGAGGGCGAGGGCCTTGTCGAGGAGCGCGGCGAACTTGATCTTCTCGTTGCAGCGCAGGCAGGGGTTGGGGGTGCGGCCGGCCTCGTACTCCGCGACGAAGTCCTCCACGACGTCCTCGCGGAAGCGTTCCGCCAGGTCCCAGACGTAGAACGGGATACCGATGACGTCGGCCGCGCGGCGGGCGTCCCGGGAGTCCTCGATGGTGCAGCAGCCGCGCGCCCCGGTCCGGAAGGACTGCGGATTCGCGGACAGCGCGAGGTGGACACCGGTCACGTCGTGGCCCGCCTCGGCGGCGCGCGCCGCGGCGACGGCGGAGTCGACGCCGCCCGACATCGCGGCGAGGACACGCAGGGGGCGCTGGGAAGTCTCAGTCATAGCCCCTCAAGGGTACGGGTCGCCGGGAACCGAACGCTCGCGGATACGCGTTGACGATCACATGGGGACCAACGAGAGCACCCGGGCTTCACGCAGGAAGAAGAAGCCGGCGCGAGGCGTCAGCCGGCGCGCACTGCTGATCGGCGGCGGTGCGACGGCCGCCGTCGCCGCCGCGGTGCTCGCCCGCGACGAGCTGGCGCGCCTGTGGTACCGGGTGCCCGGGGTGGAGAAACCGCGCAGACCGGGTGAGCTGGACTACGCGGCGGCCACCTGGGTGGGGGCCGCCGACGCGAACTGGCGGCGGGCGGACCGCCCCGACGACTATCCGGTCGACCGGGTGATCATGCATGTCACCCAGGGCAGCTTCGACAGCGCCGTCCAGGTGTTCCAGAACCCGGCGCACCGGGCGGCGACGCACTACATCGTGGGTCAGGACGGCCGGGTGGTGCAGATGATCCGTGAGCTGGACGTGGCCTACCAGGCGGGCGACCGCTCCTACAACGAGCGCGGCATCGGCATCGAGCACGAGGGGTTCGTGGACCGGCCGAAGGACCTCACCCCGGCCATGTACGCCGCCTCCGCGCGGCTCACGGCGGACATCTGCGCGCGCCACGGGATACCCGTCGACCGGGAGCACATCATCGGGCACGTGGAGGTGCCGGGCACCGACCACACCGACCCGGGGCCGCACTGGGACTGGGACCGGTACATGGAGCTGGTGCGGCGGGCCGGGACGGCCCGGCGCCCGGCCTCGCCGGTCCCGAAGCCCGCCGCCGGCTGAACCGCCGGGCGGGACGGCCGGAAAAGCGACGGCCGAGGGGGACGGCCGGAGAAGGTCGGCCGGAGCGGGTCAGCTGAGTCCGGCCGTCCGCGCGCGCTCCACCGCCGGGCCGATCGCCCGGGCGAGCGCCTTGACGTCCTCCTCGGTGGAGGTGTGGCCGAGGGAGAAGCGCAGGGTGCCGCGGGCGAGGTCGGGATCGGTCCCGGTGGCCAGCAGCACATGGCTGGGCTGGGCGATCCCGGCGGTGCAGGCGGAGCCGGTGGAGCACTCGATCCCCTGGGCGTCCAGGAGCAGGAGCAGCGAGTCGCCCTCGCAGCCGGGGAAGCTGAAGTGGGCGTTGGCCGGGAGCCGGCCTGCCGGGTCCGGGTCGCCGCCGAGCACGGCGTCCGGCACGGCCTGCCGTACGGCGTCGACGAGGTCGTCGCGGAGGGCGCCGACGCGCCGGGCGAAGGCTTCCCGTCCCTCGGCGGCGAGGCGTCCGGCGACCGCGAACGAGGCGATGGCGGGCACGTCCAGGGTGCCGGAGCGCACATGGCGCTCCTGGCCGCCGCCGTGCAGCACGGGCACGGGGCTCTGGTCGCGGCCCAGCAGCAGCGCGCCGATGCCGAACGGCCCGCCGATCTTGTGGCCGCTGACCGTCATCGCGGCGAGCCCGGAGCGGGCGAAGTCGACCTCCAGCTGACCGAACGCCTGCACCGCGTCGGCGTGCATGGGGATGCCGAACTCGGCCGCCACCGCGGCCAGTTCGCGGACCGGCATGATCGTGCCGATCTCGTTGTTGGCCCACATGACGGTGATCAGGGCGACGTCGTCGGGATCGCGCAGGACGGCCTCGCGCAGATCCTGCGGACGCACCCGCCCGTAGCGGTCGACCGGGAGGTATTCCACCCTCGCGCCCTCGTGCTCGGCGAGCCAGTCGACGGCGTCCAGGACGGCGTGGTGCTCCACGGGGCCGGCGAGGACCCGGGTGCGGCGGGGGTCGGCGTCGCGGCGGGACCAGTAGAGGCCCTTGACGGCGAGGTTGTCCGCCTCGGTGCCGCCGGAGGTGAGGACCACCTCGCTGGGGCGTGCGCCGAGGGCGTCGGCGAGGGCTTCTCTGGACTCCTCGACGGTACGGCGGGCCCGGCGCCCGGCGGCGTGCAGGGAGGACGCGTTGCCGGTGACGGCGAGCTGGGCGGTCATCGCCTCGATCGCTTCGGTGAGCATCGGCGTGGTCGCGGCGTGGTCGAGGTAAGCCATGGTGGCCCCGATTCTACGAGCACGGGGCGGGGCGCACGCCGGGCGCATCACGCTCCGGGGCCCGCGCACGCCCGCGACGCCCGCGAAGGGCCCGGTCCGGACGGGTCCCGGCCCGGTCCGCGCGGTCCGGGGCAGGCGCTCCGGCCGCGGGCGGGCCCGCCCGGACGCGCTCCGCGTCCTACGCGGTGCGCGGGGCCTTGGCCAGTTGCCGTGACTGGGCGACGAGCCGGTCCGCGCTGTCCCAGACCTCCGCGTCCTCCTCCAGGAAGCCGCCGGCGAGGTTGCGCGTGGTGATGGCGACGCGCAGCGGGCCCGGCGCCGGACGGCAGCGGACGTGCGTGGTGAGTTCGACGGTCGGGGTCCAGCCGCTCAGGCCCAGCTCGAACGAGGTCGGCGGCAGCGCGTCCACGGTCAGCAGCAGCGAGAGCGGATCCGGGTCGCGGCCGTCGGCCAGGGCGAACCAGCCGCGCATCTCGCCCTTCCCCGACGGGGCGCCGACGGCCCAGCCGACGGTGGCCGGGTCGAGTCCGATGTCCAGGCGCTCGGTGATGGCGGAGCTGCCCGGGATGGGCGCGGAGCCGTCGTTCGCGCCGAGGCAGCGCTCACGGACGGGCATCGCGGGCGGCAGCGCCGTGGTGCGGACGTCGTCGGGGAGCGTGTCGAGGTCGCCGTAGGTGGCGAGGACCCGGATGCGCTCGACCTCGCTGCCGTCCTCGGCGTACTGGAAGAGGGACGCCTGGCCCGTGGAGAGGGTGCGGCCGGTGCGGACGACCTGCGTCCGCACGACCGCCGGGCCGGGCACGGAGGCGGTGAGGTAGTGCGCCGAGACCGAGAACGGGTCGGGGTGCGGCAGGGCCTGGCCCAGCGCGCGGCCGATCAGGGCCAGCAGGTAGCCGCCGTTGACGGCGTGGATGATCGTCCAGCCCGCGGAGAGCTCCGCGTCGTAGACGCCCTCCTCGCGCGGGGTGACCGCGGTGTCCCGGTCGAACTCGCTGTCGCCGATGGTCGCCCGGACGGTCTGCGCCGCCCCTGTCGCTGCCTGTGCCATGGAACGCACGGTACACCGAATTCATTACTGAGCGGTAGCTTTTTTGTTCGGGCGGACGGCTCAGGTGGCCGCCGGGATCTCCTCGGTCTCCTCCGTCATCGCCGAGCGCCGGTTGTAGGCGCGCGGCGCCCGCCAGTGGAAGTGCATGGCGAGCAGGCGCAGGGTGAACGCCGCGATCACCGCCGTACCGCTGGTGACCGCGTTGAGGGCGTCGAAGCGGATGCACAGGACCACCATCACCGCGCCGACGATCGCGGGGACCGCGTAGAGGTCGCGGTCCCAGCGCAGCAGCGAGGGCACCTCGTTCGCCAGCACGTCCCGCAGCACGCCGCCGCCCACCGCGGTGGCCAGCCCGAGCACCGCGGAGGCGGTGAGGCCGAGCCCGTACTCGTACGCCTTGACCGTCCCCGTCACGCAGAAGAGGCCGAGCCCCGCCGCGTCGAAGACGTTGACGCCCGCCTGGATGCGCTCCACGTGCGGGTGCAGGAAGAAGACCAGCGCCGCGGCGACCAGCGGCATGGTGAAGTAGCCGAGATCGGTGAAGGCGGCGGGCGGGATCGCGCCGATCATCACGTCACGGAACAGCCCTCCGCCCAGCGCTGTCACCTCCGCGAGAACCGCGATGCCGAAGACGTCGAAGTTCTTGCGGACGGCGAGCAGGGCGCCCGAGATCGCGAAGACGAAGATCCCGACGAGATCGAGCGCGTGCTGGACGGAGGGCGTGAACAGTTCGGTGAGCACCGGACAATTGTGCCGGTCCTACTCCGCGCGGCCCTCCTTGGCCTCGGCCGGTACCGGAACGGGCCCGTCCGCCTGGGCCGGAACCGTCCCGGACGGCTCGGCGCCCTCGGCGGTCTCCACCGCCTCGTTCGCCACGGCCTCCGTCGCCACGACGGCCTCGATCCCGGTGGCCAGGGTCTGCTGGACCGTGCCCGCCTCGATCCCGGCCGCGTAGTGGCACGCCACCTTGTGGCCGCCGCCCAGGTCGGTGAGCGGCGGGCGCTCCGTGGCGCACTTGGTCTCCTGCACCCACGGGCAGCGGGTGTGGAAGCGGCAGCCGGCCGGCGGGTTCGCCGGGGAGGGCAGGTCGCCGTGGAGCAGGATGCGCGTCCGCCGGTCCTCGACCTCGGGGTCGGGCACCGGCACGGCCGACATCAGCGCCTTGGTGTACGGGTGCTTGGGCCCCGCGTACAGCGCGTCGCTCGGCGCCTCCTCGACCAGCCCGCCCAGGTACATGACCCCGATGACGTCCGAGATGTGCCGGACCACGGCGAGGTCGTGCGCGATGACCAGGTAGGTCAGGCCCAGCGACTCCTGGAGCTCCTCCAGCAGGTTGATGACCTGCGCCTGCACCGACACGTCGAGCGCGGAGACGGGCTCGTCGCAGATGATCACGTCCGGTTCCAGGACCAGCGCGCGGGCGATGCCGATGCGCTGGCGCTGGCCGCCGGAGAACTCGTGCGGGTAGCGGGACATCGCGTTGGCCGGCAGCCCGACCTTGGCCAGGATGTCCTTGATCTTCTCCCGGCGCTCGTCCCGGTCCTCGCCGATGCCGTGGGCGGCCATGCCCTCGGAGAGGATCGACTCGATGTTCTGGCGCGGGTTGAGGCTGCCCAGCGGGTCCTGGAAGACCATCTGGAGCCGCCTGCGGAACGCCCGCATCTCCTCGGACGGCAGCTTCGCCAGGTCGGTGCCGTCGAAGACGACCGCGCCGTCGGTGATGTCGTTCAGCCGCAGCACCGCCCGCCCGAGCGTGGTCTTGCCGCACCCGGACTCGCCCACCAGGCCGTAGGTCTGGCCGGCCTCCACGCTGAGCGAGACGCCGTCCACGGCGTAGACGTGGCCCACCGTACGGTCGAAGAGGAGGCCCTTCTTGACCGGGAAGTGGACTTTGACGCCGTCCAGTTCGAGCAGACTCATGCCGGGACCTCCGCCTTGGGCAGGACCGGGTTGACGCAGCGCACCTGATGTCCGGCCGTGCGTGGTTCGGTCAGTTCGGGAGTGCCGGTCAGGCACCCCATCGTGTAGTGGTCGCAACGGGGTGCGAAGGCGCAGCCGTCGGCCCAGGCGATCTTGTCGTTGATGGACCCGCGGATCGGGTGGAGAGGTTCGCCGCGCGGGGCGTCGAGCCGCGGGATGGAACCGAGCAGCCCGTGCGCGTACGGGTGGGTGG
>NZ_ML123034.1:4705586-4853614 GCF_003846185.1 Streptomyces sp. ADI96-02 | reverse complement strand
GGTGGGGTGGGCGAACAGCTCGCGGCGGCCCGCCGACTCCACCGCCCGCCCCGCGTAGAGGACGTTGACCTGGTCGCAGAGGCCGGCCACGACGCCGAGGTCGTGGGTGATCATCAGGAGCGCGGTGCCCTCCTGGTCGACCAGTTCCTTCAGGAGTTCCAGGATCTGGGCCTGGATGGTCACGTCCAGCGCGGTGGTCGGCTCGTCGGCGATCAGCAGCCGGGGGGCGCAGGCCACGGCCATGGCGATCAGGGCGCGCTGGCGCATGCCGCCGGAGAGCTGGTGCGGGTACTCCTTGAGCCGCCGGGTCGGGTCGGGGATGCCGACCCGGTCCAGCAGTGCGGCGGCCTCCTTGCGGGCGCTCTCGCCCTTGAGGCCGCGGTGGCGCTGGAGGATCTCGATGACCTGGACGCCGATCGGGACGACCGGGTTCAGCGAGGACAGCGGGTCCTGGAAGATCATGGCCAGGTGGCGGCCCCGCAGGTCGCGGAGTTTGCGCTGGTTCATGGTCAGCAGGTTCTGGCCGTCGAACTCGGCACGTCCGCCGATCCGTACGCCCTTGGAGGGCAGCAGGCCCATCAGGGCGAGCGAGGTCACGGACTTGCCGCACCCCGACTCGCCGACCAGGCCGACGACCTGGCCCTGGTCGACGTCGAAGGAGACGCCGTCCACAGCCGTGGAGTCCTTGCGTCCGCGCGCGGTGAAAGTGACGCTCAGTTCGTCAACAGAGAGCAGTGGCATGGGACTTCAGCCTCGCAGCTTCGGGTCGAGGGCTTCGCGCATGGCCTCGCCGAGCAGGGTGAAGCCAAGGGCCGTGATGACGATCCCGATGGCCGGGTAGGCGGACATCATCGGCTCGTTGTCGAAGAAGCGCTGTGCCTGGGAGAGCATGACGCCCCACTCGGGCACGGCCGGATCGGGGTTGCCCAGGCCCAGGTAGGACAGCGCCGCGGCCTCGATGATCGCGGTGGCGAGGCTGAGGGTGGCCTGGACGATCACGGGGCTCAGGGAGTTCGGCAGGATCTGGGTGAGCACGATCCGCTTGCGCCGGATGCCGACCGCCTTGGCGGCGAGCACGTAGTCGGCGCCGCCCTGGACGAGCATCGAACCCCGCAGCAGGCGGGCGAAGACGGGGATCTGGACGACACCGACGGCGATCATCACGGTGGTCAGCGACTGTCCGAGCACCGCGGCGATGGAGACGGCCAGCAGCAGGGACGGCAGCGACAGCATGATGTCGGTGACGCGCATGATCACGGTGTCGACGCGCTGGCCGGCCTTGCCGCCGAGGGTGGCGGCGGCGCCCGAGAGCACCCCGATCACGGCGCCGACGACCAGGCCGATGAGCATGGAGACCACGCCGACGAGCAGGGTCTGCCGCGCGCCGACCAGCCAGCGGGAGAACATGTCCCGGCCCAGGTGGTCCAGGCCGAACCAGTTCTCGCCGCGCATGCCGACGAACTTGCCCTGGTTGGGGAAGACCTCGCTGCGCCAGTTCTGCGCGGTGGGGGCGTGCGGCGCCAGCCACGGTCCGACGATCGCGACGAGCACGAACACGGCGATGATGACCGCGCCGATGACGGCCATCTTGCTGGCCCGCATCCGGCGGAACGCCTCCCGCCACAGGCTGGTGCCCGCGACGGTCTCGCTGCTCTGGGTCAGCTCGGCGAGGCGGTCGATCTTGTCTGCTTTGTTGGTCAGGATCGTCACGTCAGTGCACCCGCACTCTCGGGTCGATGATGCTGTACGCGAGGTCGACCAGGAGGTTGATGAGCACGTACACCATCGCGATGAAGAGAATGAAACCGACGAGGACCGGGTAGTCGCGGCCGTCGATCGCGGTACGGATGAAGGAGCCGATACCGCCGAAGTCGAAGACGGATTCGGTGAGCACCGCGCCGGAGAGCAGGCTTCCGGTGAGCAGGCCGACCGCGGTGATCACCGGCAGCAGGGCGTTGCGCAGCACGTGCCGGCCGCGCACGGTCCGCTTGTCCAGGCCCTTGGACTCGGCGGTGCGGATGTAGTCCTCGCCGAGCACTTCCAGGACGCTGGCGCGGGTCATGCGGACGATGACGGCGAGCGGGATGGAGGCCAGGGCGACGGAGGGCAGGATCAGATGCGTGATCGCGTCCCAGCTCGCGTCGAACTCACCGGTGAGCAGGCCGTCCAGGACGGCGAATCCGGTGACGTCGGTGGCGTCGATCCCGGTGGTGAGCCGGCCCTGGCTCGGGAACCAGCCGAGCTGCACGGAGAAGATCCCGCGCAGCAGCATGGCCAGGAAGAAGACCGGGATGCAGATGCCGAGCAGCGATCCGGAGACGGAGGCGACGTCCAGCCAGCCGCCGCGGTGCTTGGCGGCCAGGTAGCCCATCGGGATGCCGACGACCACCGCGATGAGGATCGCGGCGACGCTGAGTTCCACCGTGGCCGGGAAGCGCAGGGCGAACTCGTCCCACACCGGCTGCCCGGTCTGGGTGGAGGTTCCGAGGTCCAGCTCGAAGATGCGCTTGAGGAAGCGCCAGTACTGGACGTGGACCGGCTCGTCGAGGCCCAGTGCCCGGTTGATTCTCGCCACTTCGGCTTCGGTCGCCCGCTCGCCCAGGATCGCTGAGGCGGGTCCGCCGGGCAGCCGGTTCAGCCACAGGAAGAGCAGAACCGACAGGCCGAGCAGGGTGGGAATGAGCTGGAGAAGTCTTCTGACGACGAGTCGCAGCACCCCGCATGCCCCTTTCTCACGTGCGTAACGCGGGTCCGCCCGGCCACGTGGTCGCTGTGGCCGGGCGGTCCCGCTGATGTGCGTTTACTTGAAGGAGACCTCGGCGAAGTTCTCCTGCGTCAGCGGGGAGACCTTCGGCGGGTTGACGTTCTTGGCGAACGCGATGGCCGGCGGGGACGAGGAGATCGGCACGCCGGGGACGTACTCCATGATCGTCTCGTTGGCCTTCTTGTACGCCTCGGTGCGGCCGGCGGGGTCGGTGACCTTGGACGCGGCGTTCACCGAGTCGAAGACCTTCTTGTCCTTGAAGCCCCACTGCTTGTCCGGCCCGGCGAACCAGGTGCCGATGAAGTTGTAGCCGTCGTTGAAGTCACCCGTCCAGCCGAGCATGTGCAGGGCACAGGACCCGGCCTCGGTGGCGTCCAGGTAGTCCGGGGCCCACTTCATGGCCTTCGGGACGACGGTGATGCCGGCCTTCTCCAGGTCGGCCTTCATCAGCTCGAACATGTCCTGCGGAGCGGGCATGTACGGCCGGGTGACCTCGGTGGGGTAGCAGAAGTCGAGCTTCAGCTTCTCCTCACCGGCGTCCTTGAGGAGGCCCTTGGCCTTGGCGGTGTCGAACGGGTACGTCTTCACCTTGTCCGAGAAGCCGGCGACCGTGTCGGGCATGAACTGGGTCGCGGCCTTGCCGCCCTCGGGCAGCTGGGTCTTGACCAGGTTGTCGCGGTCGATGGCGTGCGTGATCGCCTCGCGGACCTCCCGCTTCTTCAGCGCCGGGTTGGCCGACTGGCTCATGCCCAGGTAGAAGATGTTGAAGACGTCACGGGTCGGGACCTCGTAACCCTGCTTCTCCAGCGTCGTCACGTCGGCCGGCGCGACCAGGTCGTAGCCGTCGATGTCACCGGCCTGCAGCGCCTGGCGGCGGGTCTCCTCGGTGGAGATGGTCCGGAAGACCAGGTTCTTCACCTTGGCCTTGGCGCCCCAGTAGTCGTCGAAGCGTTCCAGGGAGACTTCCTTGTTGCCCTTGTTCCACTTCACGATCCGGTACGGGCCGGTGCCGGCGACCGTGCCGGCCTCCTGGCTGTACTTGGGGTACGTGATGGCGTCGCCCTTGGCGGACGCGTTCTGCTTCGCGTACTCCTTGAGGGCCTTCGGCGAGTGGATCGCGAGGGCCTGGAGCGAGAAGCCGCCGGGCAGGTTCGCCGAGGGCTCGTTGACCTCGATGACGGCCGTGTTGTCGTCCTTGGCGGTGCAGGACTTGTAGTTCGCCTTGGGCGTCTCCGAGTCCTCGTTCTTCGCGAACCCGCCCATGATGGACTGCCAGTAGTACGAGACCGCGCTGGACTGGTAGGTGCCCTTCCAGTTGAACCAGTAGTCGTAGTTCGCGCAGACCGCGGCGGCGTTGAACGCCTCGCCGTCGTGGAACTTCACGCCCTGGCGCAGGTTGAACGTCCAGACCTTGCCGGCCTCGTCGCTCGACCACTTCTCGGCGAGACCGCCGACCAGCTTGCTGCCGCCGGGCTCGTGCTCCAGCAGCGCCTCGAACGCCTGACGGGTGACCCGGAAGGTCTCGCCGTCACTCGCGAGGGCCGGGTCGAGGGAACCCGGGTCACCGGCACCGGCGAAGACGAAGGTGTCCTTGTCGCCCCCCTTGGAGCCGGCTTCGTCCCGCTCGCTGGAACAGCCCGTGGCGATCAGACCGACAGCGACGGCTGCCGTGATCGCCCGGACTGACCGGGACTTGATAATTCGCATGGGTCCACCCCTGGTTCGCCATGTAATGAGGTTTGATGGCCGCACACTACAGACGGGGCGCACCGCAAGAGAACAGTCCGCATAACGGTGAGACCTAGTCGAGACCCGGACATCGAACAAACCGGCCAGTTCCGGGACATCCTCCCGGGTGAACACCGACGCGGCGGACTTCCGCCGCAGTTCAGAGGCGTTGCGGAGGGTGAGGGTTCTCCCTCAGCCGTAGCCGGGGGCCCCGGCGGGCGGCCGGGCTGCCGGGGCGTGCGCCTCGCGGTCGTAGAAGGGGCGGGCGTTGGCGCGCAGCCACAGGGCGACCGGGTCGTACTCGTCGGACATGGCGACGGTGGAGACGGGCAGCCCGTCGGGAACGGCTCCGACCGACTGCGCCATCATCGCGCGCACCGCCTCGACGGATTCCCGGCCGGTGTCGTAGAGGTCGAGGCCGATCGCCAGGTACGGGACGCCGACGGCGGGGTGGACCCAGGCGCGGCGCAGCGAGCGGACGGCCGGGGTGCGGTGGGCGTTCTGGGTGAGCTGGGCGTAGAACTGGGGCAGTTCGAGAGCGGGCTCGGACAGGCGCAGCGGTCCGGCGGGCAGCAGGTCGAGGCCGGTGGCGATCCGGCGCAGGTCCAGCCACGGGACGCCGACGCCGCCGCCCGGGGCGTGCGGGTTGAGCCAGAGGCCCCAGCGGTCGGGGAACAGGGCGCGGGCGATGTCACGCCCCGTCACCAGCTCGTGGGCCCGGCTCCAGCCGCTGGCGGCCAGCTCCTGGGCGGAGGTGACGCACGGGGCGTAGCCCAGGCCGTCGACCTCCATGTTGCCGTACTGGGCGTCCGGCGAGCCGGCGGCACCGTGCCAGAGCAGCATCCAGATCCGGCCTTCGGCGAGGGCGGCCAGCAGCTCCTCGTAGGCGTCGTAGCGCCCGGGAGCCACCTGGCGCAGCAGGTGCTCGACGTCTCCCCGGTCTCCCGGCTCCGCCCGAGCGGGGGAGGCCCCATGGCCCGCCGCAGTGCCTGACGCAGTCACTCTGGGTCCCGCCCCTCATCGATCCGTCCGTCCCGTGCGTCCGCTCCCGGGCGCACGCGAGCGGCCTCGCCATCAAACCAGCTTATGCTCCGCCCCTGACACCGACTTGACGCCGCGGTCCGGCTCCGCCGTGCGGTGACCGGGGCGCGGCGGAGCGCGGTCAGCGGCCCTCGCGCCGGTAGAAGGGCCGCACCTTCTCGCGCATCCAGTCGCCGACCAGGTCCTGGGCCACGTCGAGCAGGACGAGGTTGACCGGCCACGGGGCGGGCACCAGGGCGGCGGCCCGCTCCAGGGCCTCCATCGGGGCGCTCTGCCCCGCGCCGTCCCAGGTGGCGAACTCGACGCCGACGAAGAGGACGGGGTCGCCGCCCTCGATGCTGGCCAGGGCCCGGCGGGCGGTGCTCACCACGCCGGTGGCGTGGAACTCGGCGGAGACCGCGGAGAGGAAGTCGACCGGGTCGTGCTGCCAGTCCGGCTCGTACAGCCGGACCCGGCCGCCGGAGGCGGGCCCGTCCAGGGCGGTGCGCCCGGCCCGGCAGAGCTCGGCGACGGCGGGGGGCAGCAGGGGTATGCCGACCGCGCCGCCCGGGTTCACGGCGATGCCGAGCTGCGGGGGCAGGCCCCGGGCGAAGTCGCGGGCGGGCGCCACGGTGAAGGCCATGTGGCTGCCGACGCAGCTGAGGAACTGGCCCTCGGAGCTGTAGACGGGGACGTAGGCGGCGCCGTCGAGCTCCATCATGGGCAGGTCGAGGTCGGTGCTGTCGGGGCCGCCGCCGTTGGGCAGCGGCACCCAGACGGAGCTGCGGCCGAGCACCTCGACCAGGCGTCCACCCGCCTCCGGGACGCCGAGCGAGGCGGTCAGCACCTCTTCGAGCTCATTGGCCGGCCACCCGTGCTGGGGGTGGGCCTGGACCGGTGCCGGAATCTCCACTGGCTCTGCGCCCTCTCTTCACCGTCCCGGCCGCCGTCCGGCCGTCGTTCCGGCCAGCACCCTAGCGCCACCGGGGCCGGCGGGCTCAGGCGTCCGTGAAGGAGATCCGGCGCAGCGTGCTCGCCGCCTCGCGGTCCAGCAGCACCGCCGAGGTGCACCCGGCGGGCAGCAGCCCCTGCTCGGTGTCGCGCAGGAGCCGGCCCACGGCCCGCCGGTGGCGGGCGAAGGCGTAGCCGGAGACGCCCCGGCCGCGCGTCCGCTGCCCCTGGCGGGCCGTTGCGGGGTCGACGTCGAGCAGGACCAGGTGGAACGTACGGCCGCGGCGCACGGTGTGCCGGGCCAGCCAGCGGCGCACCCAGGTCTGCGTACCGCAGTCGTGCACCACGACGGACGCGCCGGAGCGCAGTACGCGCCACAGGCCGAGGTAGTGCGCGGCGCGCACCAGCGGGCGGTAGAGGCCGTAGGGCAGCAGGCCGGGCAGCGCGGCGGCCCAGCGGTCGCGGGTGTTCTGGGAGTCGACGGCGAGGCCGGCGGCGGTCCGCCGGATCAGGGTCGACTTCCCGCTGCCGGGCAGTCCGGAGACCACCACGACGTCGCCGGGAGCGAAGTCCAGGCTGTGCGGGCTCCGCCCGGCGCGCCCGCGCAGATCGCGCACCACCGGCGCGCGGGCGCCCAGCAGCTCCCGGGCGGGCGCGCCCGCCTGTACGGGCATCGCGCCGGGCGCGACGTCCGCTGTCGATGCCGGCCGCTGCAATGTCATGGCCCATCCCCCTGCTGTCGGGTCACTCACATCTGCCCTGAAGTGTAAAGAAAAGGCAATGCGGAACAACCGGCCTCGCCGTGTCCACCGGGTGGGGACCGGACGCCCCGCCGCCGCGCGCGGCGTGCGATGATGACGACGCCAACTGCATACCGGCCGTTCGAATCCGCGCGGGAGAGTTCCGGCCACAGTGTGAGCCGGGCGCCGAAGGAGCAAGATCCTCCCTTGAATCTCTCAGGCCCCGTACCGCGTGGATGAGGCAGATCTGAAAAGCGAGCCGTCCGGCGGCTCCACCCAAGGTGCAAGCCGCGCCCCGTGACAGGGCATAC
Organism: Streptomyces sp. ADI96-02; assembly: GCF_003846185.1. Lineage (GTDB taxonomy): Bacteria > Actinomycetota > Actinomycetes > Streptomycetales > Streptomycetaceae > Streptomyces. The sequence goes on along the minus strand of NZ_ML123034.1, from coordinate 4,846,100 downwards.
CCCGTCAGGGGCTACCGGCGAACCTCTCAGGTTCCGATGACAGATGGGGAGGGATCGTCCGTCCTGACGTCGTCATGCCCTGGAGCCGTATCCATGAGCACTGCCCCCCGTCTCACCGCCCTCGACGCCCTGCACCGTTCGCTCGGCGCCACCATGACCGACTTCGCGGGCTGGGACATGCCGCTGCGGTACGCCAGTGAGCGCGACGAGCACAACGCCGTACGCACCCGGGCCGGCCTCTTCGACCTGTCGCACATGGGCGAGATCACCGTCACCGGGGCCGGGGCGGCGGCCTTCCTGAACTTCGCGCTGGTGGGGAACATCGCCACCGTCGGCGTCGGCCGGGCCCGCTACACGATGATCGTCCAGGAGGACGGCGGCATCCTGGACGACCTGATCGTCTACCGGCTCGGCGAGGACGAGTACCTGGTGGTCGCCAACGCGGGCAACGCGCAGATCGTGCTGGACACGCTGACCGCCCGCGCCGGCGGCTTCGACGCCGAGGTGCGCGACGACCGGGACGCCTACGCGCTGCTCGCCGTCCAGGGCCCCGAGTCCCCCGCCATCCTGAAGGCGGTCACCGACGCCGACCTGGACGGGCTGAAGTACTACGCGGGCCTGCCCGGCACGGTCGCCGGCGTACCCGCGCTGATCGCCCGTACCGGCTACACCGGCGAGGACGGCTTCGAGCTGTTCGTCGCGCCCGAGCACGCCGAGGGCCTGTGGCGGGCGCTCACCGAGGCCGGCGCGACGCACGGCCTGATCCCCTGCGGCCTCTCCTGCCGCGACACGCTGCGCCTGGAGGCGGGCATGCCGCTGTACGGCCACGAGCTGACGACGGCGCTGACCCCGTTCGACGCGGGCCTCGGCCGGGTCGTGAAGTTCGAGAAGGAGGGCGACTTCGTCGGGCGCGAGGCACTGGCCGCCGCCGCCGAGCGCGCCGAGAGCGCGCCGCCCCGCAAGCTGGTGGGCCTGGTCGCCGAGGGCCGCCGGGTGCCGCGCGCGGGCTTCTCGGTGGTGGCGGACGGCAAGGTCGTCGGCGAGGTGACCTCCGGCGCCCCGTCCCCGACCCTGGGCCGGCCGATCGCCATGGCGTACGTGGACGCCGCCTTCTCCGCTCCCGGCGCCGAGGGAGTGGGCGTGGACATCCGGGGCACGCACGAGCCGTACGAGGTCGTCGCACTGCCGTTCTACAAGCGCCGGAAGTGACGTCCCGGAGCCCTGCGGCGCCCGCGCGGTGACGCAGTCCCGTCTCACACCGTAAGACCACCGTTCATCAGCACTCCCCCGCGTACAGGAGAATTCAGGTCATGAGCAACCCCCAGCAGCTGCGGTACAGCAAGGAGCACGAGTGGCTGTCGGCCGTCGAGGACGGCGTGGCCACGGTCGGCATCACGGAGTACGCGGCGAACGCGCTCGGCGACGTCGTCTACGCCCAGCTTCCGGAGGTCGGTGCCACGGTGACCGCGGGCGAGACCTGCGGCGAGCTGGAGTCGACCAAGTCGGTCAGCGATCTGTACTCGCCGGTCACCGGAGAGGTCACCGCGGCCAACCAGGACGTCGTGGACGACCCGTCGCTGGTGAACACCGCTCCTTTCGAGGGCGGCTGGCTGTTCAAGGTGCGCGTCGCGCAGGAGCCGGACGACCTGCTCTCCGCCGACGAGTACACCGCGTTCTCCGGCAACTGAGACCTTAAGGGACCCCCTGATGTCGCTTCTGAACTCCTCCCTCCACGAGCTGGACCCGGACGTCGCCGCCGCCGTCGACGCCGAGCTCCACCGTCAGCAGTCCACCCTCGAAATGATCGCCTCGGAGAACTTCGCTCCGGTCGCGGTCATGGAGGCGCAGGGCTCCGTCCTCACCAACAAGTACGCCGAGGGCTACCCCGGCCGGCGCTACTACGGCGGCTGTGAGCACGTCGACGTCGTCGAGCAGATCGCGATCGACCGGATCAAGGCCCTGTTCGGCGCCGAGGCCGCGAACGTGCAGCCGCACTCCGGCGCGCAGGCCAACGCCGCCGCGATGTTCGCGCTGCTCAAGCCGGGCGACACGATCATGGGCCTGAACCTGGCCCACGGCGGTCACCTGACCCACGGCATGAAGATCAACTTCTCCGGCAAGCTCTACAACGTGGTGCCGTACCACGTCGACGAGAGCGGCACCGTGGACATGGAGGAGGTCGAGCGCCTCGCGAAGGAGTCCCGGCCGAAGCTGATCGTGGCGGGCTGGTCCGCCTACCCGCGCCAGCTGGACTTCGCCGCCTTCCGCCGGATCGCGGACGAGGTCGGCGCGTACCTGATGGTCGACATGGCGCACTTCGCGGGCCTGGTCGCCGCGGGTCTGCACCCCAACCCGGTGCCGCACGCCCACGTGGTGACGACCACCACGCACAAGACCCTCGGAGGTCCGCGCGGCGGCGTGATCCTCTCCACCCAGGAGCTCGCCAAGAAGATCAACTCGGCGGTCTTCCCGGGTCAGCAGGGCGGCCCGCTGGAGCACGTGATCGCGGCCAAGGCGGTCTCGTTCAAGATCGCGGCGGGCGAGGAGTTCAAGGAGCGCCAGCAGCGCACCCTGGACGGCGCGCGCATCCTCGCCGAGCGCCTGGTGCAGCCCGACGTCACCGAGGTGGGCGTATCCGTCCTCTCCGGCGGCACGGACGTCCACCTGGTCCTGGTCGACCTGCGCGACTCCGAGCTGGACGGCCGGCAGGCCGAGGACCGGCTCCACGAGCTGGGCATCACGGTCAACCGGAACGCCATCCCGAACGACCCGCGTCCCCCGATGGTCACCTCGGGCCTGCGGATCGGCACCCCGGCGCTCGCCACCCGCGGTTTCGGCGCGGAGGACTTCACCGAGGTGGCGGAGATCATCGCCGCCGCACTGAAGCCGTCCTACGACGCCGACGACCTGAAGGCCCGCGTCGTGGCGCTGGCCGAGAAGTTCCCGCTCTACCCCGGCCTGAAGTAGTTCAGGGCCGGCGGTAGCGCACATCCGGGCGGGGCACCGCGCACACTGACAACAGTGAGCGCGGTGCCCCGACCCGTGTCCCCGCCGCTCCGCGGGCCCCACCCCGGCCCGATCCGTACCACCCGGCAGACGACGACGTCTTCCAACCCAGAGGAGTTCTCCCGTGGCCATCTCGGTCTTCGACCTGTTCTCGGTCGGCATCGGCCCGTCCAGCTCCCACACCGTGGGTCCGATGCGCGCGGCCCGGATGTTCGCCCGCCGCCTCAAGAACGAGGGGCTGCTCGCGCACACCGCCTCGATACGCGCCGAGCTGTACGGCTCGCTCGGCGCGACCGGGCACGGGCACGGCACGCCCAAGGCGGTGCTGCTCGGCCTGGAGGGCGAGTCGCCGCGCACCGTGGACGTGGAGTCCGCCGACGCCCGGATCGAGGAGATCCGGGGCAGCGGCCGGATCAGCCTGCTCGGCGTGCACGAGATCCCCTTCGACGTCGACGAGCAGCTGGTCCTGCACCGCCGCAAGGCGCTGCCGTACCACGCCAACGGCATGACCCTGTTCGCGTACGACGCCGAGGGCGCGCCGGTCCTGGAGAAGACGTACTACTCGGTCGGCGGCGGCTTCGTCGTGGACGAGGACGCGGTGGCCGGGGAGAACCCGATCGTCCCGGACGACACCGTCCTCAAGCACCCGTTCCGCACCGGCGACGAGCTGCTGCGGCTCGCCCGGGAGACGGGCCTGTCGATCTCCTCGATGATGCTGGAGAACGAGCTGACCTGGCGCACCGAGGACGAGATCCGCGCGGGGCTGCTGGACATCTGGCGCGTCATGCAGGCGTGCGTCTCGCGCGGCATGGCCCGCGAGGGCATCCTGCCGGGCGGGCTGAAGGTCCGCCGCCGCGCGGCGAACTCGGCCCGCCAGCTCCGCGCCGAGGGCGACCCGCAGGCCCACGCGATGGAGTGGATCACCCTCTACGCGATGGCGGTCAACGAGGAGAACGCGGCGGGCGGCCGGGTCGTCACCGCACCCACGAACGGCGCGGCGGGCATCATCCCGGCGGTGCTGCACTACTACATGAACTTCGCGGCGGGCGGCTGCACCGAGGCGGAGAAGGAGGACAGCGTCGTCCGCTTCCTGCTCGCCGCCGGGGCGATCGGCCTGCTGTTCAAGGAGAACGCCTCGATCTCCGGCGCCGAGGTCGGCTGCCAGGGCGAGGTGGGGTCCGCCTGCTCGATGGCGGCCGGAGCGCTGGCCGAGGTCCTCGGCGGCTCGCCCGAGCAGGTGGAGAACGCCGCCGAGATCGGCATGGAGCACAACCTCGGCCTGACCTGCGACCCGGTCGGCGGGCTGGTCCAGATCCCGTGCATCGAGCGCAACGGTATGGCGGCGGTGAAGGCCGTCACGGCGGCGAAGATGGCGCTGCGCGGCGACGGCAGCCACAAGGTCTCCCTGGACAAGGTCATCAAGACGATGAAGGACACCGGGGCCGACATGAGCGTGAAGTACAAGGAGACGGCGCGCGGCGGTCTCGCGGTGAACATCATCGAGTGCTGATGTTCAGGGCACCTGGCCAGTGCGCCTGTTCACGGTGCCGCCCGGCGCGAGTCAGGACACGGGCGGCCGGCCGGCCCTGGTGAGCCGGAGCACCGTCCGCCAGGACATGGGCTGTCTCGGGCCCTGGCCGCCGGAGATGCCTTCGCGGAAGCCGGCGAGCGTGACGCGTAGGGCCTGGCGGTCGCGGATGCGCCACAGGGTGATCAGGCACCAGGTGGCGAGGTTGAATGGGACGAGGAGTCGGGGCAGGTTCCGGCGAGCGACCCAGACGCGGTTACGGGCGTTGAGCCGGTAGAAGGTCTCGCGCCGCGCCGGGTTGGTGGCGGGGTGGTGGACGACGATCTCGGGGACGTACCGGCCGGTGCGGCCCTGGTTCCACAGCCGCCAGGCCAGTTCGACGCCTTCGTGGAACAGGAAGAACTCGCCGGGCCAGCCGCCGGCTCGGTCGTAGGCGTCGCGGCGGACCATGACGACACCCTCGGCCATGACGGTGACAATGCCGGGCCGGGTGGGGTCCGAGGCGCGCAGGCGGGGCACCCAGCGACGGAGGGTCATGCCGGTCACGGGGTCACTGATGCGCGGTTGCACGTAAGCGAATTGGGAGTCGCGGCGGAGCTCGGCGACGAGGCGGGCGAGGGTGTCGGTGTCGGGCAGGTGGGCGTCGTTGTCGAAGAAGAAGAGGTAGTCGCCCCTGACGTTGTCAGCCCCCACGTTGCGGCCTTCGGGGATGCCGACGTTCTCGGGCAGCGTGACCGTGCGGACGCCCTCGGGGACCTGTTGGGGCGCGCAGCCGTTGCCGACCACGACGACATCGAGTTCGACGCCCTCCTGGGCGAGGAGTGAGGCCATGGCCCGGGGGAAATCTTCCGGCCGGTCGTTCATGGTCAGGACGACCGCGCCGACGGTGGGAGGTGAGGCGCCGGTGCTCACAAGGGTGCCCTTCTGCTTCTGTTCACGAGGAGTTCAACCCTAGTGTTCGCCGGGGTCGGCGGTGACGCCGTCGAGGTGTGAAGCGCCTGCGCCGCTGCGGCCGGCGCCGTGTGGAGGGCGGGTTCGGTGTCCGGCGAGTGCCGGCGCGGGCGGCGGTCGACGAGGGAGTCCGCGATGGCGGCCACGGTGGCGACGGCGACCGTTCGGCAGTGGCCCACGGCGAAGACCGCGGCGGCCTCCATGTCGGCGGCCAGGACGCCGTCCGCTCCGTAGCGGGAGACTTCTGCCGCCGTCTCGCGGTACGGGGCGCCCGTGGTCCAGATCGGCCCGCGCGTGACCGGTACGTCGTACGGGGCCAACGCTTCGGTCAGGTGCTGGGTCAGGGCGGGCGATGGTGAGGCCGTACGGCCGGGCGGCAGGTAGTGGCGGGAGAGCCCTTCGTCGCGCAGCGCGCTCGTACCCACGACGAGGTGGCCGGGGCCGAGGCCCTGCTGGCGGGAGGCGGCGGTGCCGACGGTGATGATCCGCTACGTCCTGCTGTCCTCGGCCGTCTCGATCGACGGCCACCTCGACACCCGTCCGGGCGAGGCCCGGCTCTTGCTGTCCAACAAGGAGGACTTCGACCGCGTCGACTCTGTGCGGGCCGGCGTCGACGCCGTCCTCGTGGGAGCCGGAACACTCCGTGCCGACAACCCCCGTCTCCTTGTCAACTCGCAAGAGCGCAGGGCCGCCCGGATCGAAGCCGGTCAGCCGGAGCACTCGCTGAAGGTCACCATCACCGGTACGGGTGACCTCGACCCCGACTGGAAGTTCTGGCATCACGGCGGAGACAAGCTCGTTCTGGCCGTCGGCGACGCCGCCACGGCAAAGCCCGCTCCCATCTCGGTGAGCTGGCCACCGTCCCCGCCGAGGACACGTGGCCGACCGCACTCGACGTCCTCGGCGACAAGTACGCCGTCAAGCGGCTCATGGTCGAAGGCGGCGGCACCGTCCACACCCAACTCCTGGAAGCAGCGCTCGCCGACGAACTCCAGCTCGTCATCGCGCCACTCCTGGTCAGCCAGTCGGACGCGGTACGGATGCTCGGCCCGGCGGGCTACCCCGGCGGGCCCACCTCTCGGCTCCGACTTCTGGAGGCACGTCAGATCGGTGACGTGCGTACTTCTGGGATACGCCCCCAAGGACACCTCGACGGAGCCCTGATGAGTCTCATCCATTCGGCCGGCGCCCCGGGCACCGGCCGCGAGCCCAACACAGCGGATCGGGACTGGCTCGCCCTCGCATGCCGGCCGGCCGCCCTCTGCCCGCCCTCGACGACCGCGTTCAGTGTGGGAGCGGTCATCGTCGCGGCCGGCGGAACCGAACTCGCCCGCGGCTACTCCCGTGAGAGCGACCCCCCACGACCACACCGAGGAAGGCGCTCTCGCCAAGCTCCCCGCAGATGACGACCGGCTCGCTGCCGCCACGATCTACAGCTCCCTGGAACCCTGCGCCGAGCGGGCATCCCGCCCTCGCCCCTGCGCCCAGCTCATCCAGGACGCCGGCCTCCGCCGCGTCGTCACCGCCTGGAGCGAGCCCGACACCTTCGTCGCGGGCGCTGATGGCACCAAGACCCTCGAAGACGGCGGCGTGAAGGTCGTTGAGCTGCCCGAGTACGTGAACGCCGCACAGGCCCCCAACCGGCATCTGCTCTGACAGACCGGGGCAGCACAGCCCCACCGTAGGCCGAGAGAATTGCCGGCAAGCGCTTGGGAACGGAGCACGGCGTCGTCGTGGCACGTTGTCCAGGGCTGTCGACCGCCTGGATGCCGGACCGCCGAACTGACCATGAACTCGCGGCTCAAGGGCCTATCGACGGTGGCTCCGTCATACCCTCAGCGCAGGTACGAGGTGTCCTGCACCCAGCGGAAGCCTCGGCCGACCAGGGGGAACGTGTCGAGGTCGCGGCGGCTCAGGTGCAGGCGGAGGCGGTGGCCGTCGGCTTCGCCTTCCAGAACCAGCTGGTCGTCGGCCGGGCGCAGGAAGGCGAACGTCGCCTGCCACGTCGGGTCGGCCCACCTGGTCAGGGTGAGGGAGCGGGCTTCCGTGTCCATCACCGCTCCGCACGGGTCGAGCGAGTCGTCCATGTGCTGGATGGCGGCGCCGTCCGCGGAGTCCACGACGAGTCTGCGCCAGCGCCGGGTGTCGGTCGTCAGGGGCGGGTGCTCCTCGCCGTCGACCGAGAAGCCGGAGACCTCCCAGACGCCGTACAGCTCGGGCTTCTCCCGTCCGCCGCCGTGGTCCTTCCAGAACGACCAGTCGTTCCGCAACTGCGCCCACAGGAGCCAGAGTCCGGCCCCGGTCTGGAGGGCGGCGGCGATCCGGTTCGCCCGGCGGGAGCGGAAGAGGCCGGGGCGGGCGGACGGCGGGACCGGTCGGTCGGTCAGCAGCGCCTCGGCCAGGCGGGCCGAGTCCGGGGCGGCGAGCAGCAGGCTGAGCAGCAGCAGGTGGAAGGAGTGGACCTTCACGGGAACGTCGAAGGTCAGGTTGAGGATGAGCACCTGGGTCATCTCCACCGCGGACAGCAGCGCGCCCAGGGTCGCCGTCCGGGGTGCGATCAGCAGCAGCCCGCCCGCGATCTCCGCGCAGCCGAGCAGCATCTGGTACGGCTTCGAGCTGCCCGTCTGCGCCCACAGCATGCCCATCGGGCTCAGGTCGCCGATCGGCTCGACGAGCTTGGACGGCGGCAGCTGGAACTGGAGCGGAACGGCCTTGGCGGCTCCGTAGGAGAACATCTGCCCGGCGAGGCAGAAGCGGACCGCCAGCCGGAACCACTGGTCCAGCGTCGCGTAGTCCGTCCGGCGGCGGTCCAGCGCGGACCAGACCGGGGTGGCCGCGGCGGCCCCCGCCAGCCAGCACAGCTGCCCCGCCCAGGTGTACGGGTCGTCACCGCCGTCGAAGCGGTCGCCCAGCTCCCTGCCGAGTACGCGGGCGGACACCCAGCCGCGCACCGGGCGTATCGCCCACAGCTTCGCCCAGGCGTCGGCCGCCTCCTGCCGGCGGCCCATCCCCCCGCCTCGCAGGGCCAGATGGATCTGAGGGCTCGTCAGGCAGTAGAGCCCCGCGTAGACGAAGCCGAACCGGAAGGCGGTCCGGGTGGCTCCGCTCCAGCGCGGCGGCAGGCCGGAAGGGGCAGGAGTCCGGCCGGCCGGTGCGGAGGCGAGGGCCCGCAGCCAGGTGCGCACGCGCACCTTCATCGTTCATCACCTTCGCAAGGGCTGGGTTCGGCGGTCGGTCAGATGCGGCGGAATCGCCCGAGCCAGGCGTGCACGTCGAGGAGTTCCGCCGTGGGCGGGACGACGCCTCGGATGCGGGTCCCGGTGATCGACTCGACCGTCCAGCCGTCGGCGAAGCCGTCGCGCAGGTGGTCGGCGGAGCGCCGGAGGCCGGGCGACTCCGACGCGTCGTCCGGAAGCGGCGCCGGTATCTCCGCGATGGCTTCGGCGAGGCGGGCCTGCATCTCCGCGGCTCCCCGGTCGCTGATCGAGAGGATGTGCGCCAGCGCCCCCGGGCGGCAGGCCCGGTGCAGGGCCGCGGCGTAGGCGCGCAGCCTTCCGGCGTCGAAGGTGTGGGCGAGGCCCACGTCGATCACGGTGTCGAAGCGCCCTTCGTATCCGGTGAGTTCGAGGGCGTCGGCGACGTCGAAGACCGCGTCGAGTCCGCGTTCGGCGGCTTTGTCCCGGGCGAGGGAGACCGCCGTCGGAGAGAGGTCGAGGCCCGTCACCGCGTAGCCCTTGCCGGCCAGGTGGAGGGCGTCCTCGCCGGTGCCGCAGCCGGCGTCGAGCACCGCGCCGCCGATGAGTCCGGCTTCCTCCAGGGCGACGTAGACGGGCTGGGGCTCCCCGATCTCCCAGGGGGGCCGCTTCCCGAACGGGCTCTCGCCCCGGTAGACGGCGTCGAAGACCTCGGTCATCGCGCCGGGTCCGTCAGGTCCGTCGGCTTCGCTCATGCGCTCCATGATGGTGTCCCCCTCCTCGGCCGCCTCCGTCTCTTGCCGACCTCTGTCACCGGCCTTCAGCGCGTGCCGTACCTGCGGACCGCGAGCGGGGCGAACACCACGATCAGGCCGATCGACCAGGCGAGCGTCTGGAGCACGGGACTGGCCGCCGGTCCGCCGGTGAACAGGGCGCGCAGGGCGTTCACGGCCGCCGTCATGGGGCTGTGGGCGGCGTACACCTGGAGCCAGTCCGGCATGCTTCCCGTCGGTACGAAGGCCGAGGACAGCAGGGTGAACGGGAAGATCCACACCCCGCCGACCGCCTGGGCGGCCTCCGCGTTGCGCACCACCAGCCCGAGGTAGGCGGCGAACCACGACACGGCGTAGCCGAAGAGCATCAGCAGGAGCAGGCCGGCCAGCGCGGGCAGGAAGCCGTTGCGGAACCGGAAGCCGACCAGCAGGCCGACGCCCACGGTCACGGCGGCGACGCAGACGTTGCGGAAGATCTCCGACAGCGTGCGTCCGATGAGTACGGAGGTACGGCTCATCGGCATCGAGCGGAAGCGGTCCATCAGGCCCTCGCGCATCTCCGCGGCGACGCCGATGGTGGTTCCGGCGGCCGAACCGTAGAGCGCCATCTGAACGAGGATGCCGGGCAGCAGGAACTGTGCGTAGCGCTCGCCCCCGACGTCGATGGCGCCGCCGAAGACGTAGGTGAACAGCAGGATGAACAGCACCGGCTGGACGAGCGAGAACATCACCAGTTCGGGGCTGCGCAGCACGTGCCGTACGTTGCGCAGGGTCATCTGCCAGACATCGGAGAACCACCACGCCAGGTCGCCGCGCGACCGCGTCCTCGGCGTGCTGGTCTCCCGCGTCAGGGTGGTGGAGGTCATGGCCGCTCGTTTCCCTTCCCGGTGGTGCGCTGGTCGGTGCCGTTCTCGGCCGATCGGCCGGTCACCGCGAGGAAGACGTCGTCGAGGGTGGGGTGGCGGAGCGCCACGTCACCGATCGCGATGCCGGAGTCCTTGAGCAGCTGCGGCAGGTCGAGCCAGCTGCCGCCGTCGCCGAGGGCCGCGTGGACCCGCATCTTCTCCGGGACGGCGACGACCGGTTCGGTGCCCAGCCGTGCCCGTAGCAGCCGTACCGTCTCCTCGACGGCGGCCGCGTCCAGGAGGGTGATGCTGATCCGGTCCTGGCCCACCTGTGCCTTGAGTTCGTCCGGGGTGCCGCTGACGATGACCCGGCCGTGGTCGATCACCGAGAGCGAGTCGGCGAGTTGGTCCGCCTCCTCCAGGTACTGCGTGGTCAGCAGCACGGTCGTACCGCCCGCGACCAGTTCGCGCACGATCCGCCACACCTCCATCCGGCTGCGCGGATCGAGGCCGGTGGTCGGTTCGTCGAGGAAGATGAGCCGGGGCCGCGCCATGAGGCTGGCGGCGACGTCGAGCCTGCGCCGGGTGCCGCCGGAGTACGTCCGGGGCTGCCGGTCGGCCGCGTCCTCCAGGTCGAAGCGTTCCAGCAGTTCACTCGCGCGCGCCCGGCTCTCCGGCTTCGACAGGCGGAACAGCCTGCCGATCATGTGGAGGTTCTCGCGCCCGGTGAGCAGTTCGTCGACGGCCGCGTACTGGCCGGTGAGGCCGATGATCGACCGCACTCGCCGGGGATCGCTGCGCACGTCCACGCCGAAGACCTCGGCCGTTCCCTCATCCGGTCTGATCAAGGTGCTCAGGACCCGGACGGCGGTGGTCTTGCCCGCGCCGTTGGGTCCGAGCAATCCGTGCACCGTGCCTTCGGCGACGCCGAGTTCGAGGTGGTCGAGCGCGGTCAGCGACCCGAACCGCTTACAGAGTCCGACCGTTCTGATCGCTAATGGCATCTGCCCTCATCTCGTAGCGGTGGGTTCAGCGGCGGTTCAGCGACGGGCCGCGTTCAGCAGCGCCGCCATGTGGATGGCGTCGGCGGCCTCCGCGCCCGCCGCGGCGGACGCGGTGACGGACTGCTTCCACCTGTCGGCCAGGTCCCCGGCCGCGTAGAGGCCGGGCACGTTGGTGCACCGGGACGCGTCGACGCCGACGAAGCCCGCGTCGTCGACCGTCAGCTTCAGTTCGTCCACCACCCGCTCCACGAAAGGTTGTTGACGTTGTCGCGGGGTCCACACCAGCGTCTGGCGCTCCAGCATGCTGCCGTCGGCCAACTCCACCGCGTAGAGAGAGCCCTGGCGGTGGTGCAGGCGGCGGACCGTGCCCGTGACGACGTCGCCTCCCGCGCCCCGCGCGGTGGAGCGGGCGTCCTCCAGGCCGGGCATGGACTCCGGGCAGACGGCGATCGCGTCCTCGCTCCAGGCGCGGAAGGCCACGGCCGACAGCGCGGCGAGTTGCGGGCTGTCGGTGACCGTCGCCCAGCGCCGGCCGGCGTTCTCCTCGCCGAGGCAGTACGGGCAGTGGATGACGCTGCGGCCCCAGCAGGCCGCGAAGCCGTCCACCTCGGCCGGGAAGACGTCGATGACGCCGGTCGCGAGCAGGACCGTCCCGGCCTCGATGCTCCTGCCTCCGTCGAGAGCCACCCGGAAGCCTCCGGACCCGGTGGCGCACACGTTCTCGGCGTCGCCCTCCAGCCGCTCGACGGTCGGGTAGCGGGCGAGTTCCCGCCAGGCGCGGGCCCGGAATTCGGCGGGTGTGGCGCCGTCCGTCCCGAGGTGGCCGTGAACGCCCGCCGACACGCCGTTGCGCGGCGGGCGGGCGCTGTCCACGACGGTCACGGGGTGGCGGTACCGGGCCAGGCCGAGCGCCGCGGCGAGCCCGGCCGGGCCGGCTCCCACGACGACGGTCGCGTGGTCGGGGTGTGAGGGCATCGCTCGGTTCCCTTCCTCGGACGGGGGAGGACGGCCCCGCCCCCTCGACCGGGCGAGGAGGGCGGGGCGCGTCCGTGAGCAGGGCTGCGCGGGTCAGCCGCCGACGTACTCGGCCAGGTGCTCGCCCGTCAGAGTGGAGCGGGCGGCGATCAGGTCGGCGGGGGTGCCCTCGAAGACGACCTTGCCGCCGTCGTGGCCGGCTCCCGGGCCGAGGTCGATGATCCAGTCGGCGTGTGCCATGACCGCCTGGTGGTGCTCGACGACGATGACCGACTTGCCGGCGTCCACCAGCCGGTCCAGCAGGGCGAGCAGCCGTTCGACGTCGGCCAGGTGCAGACCGCTCGTCGGCTCGTCGAGGATGTAGACGCTGCCCGTCCCGGCCATGTGGTCGGCCAGCTTGAGGCGTTGCCGCTCGCCGCCGGAGAGGGTGGTGAGCGGCTGGCCGAGGCCGAGGTAGCCCAGGCCGACCTCCGTGAGCCGGTCGAGTACGGCGTACGCGGCCGGTGTGCGCGCGAGACCGGTGCGGAAGAACCGCGCGGCCTCGGCGACCGGCATCGTGAACACCTCGCTGATGTCCCGGCCTTCCAGGGTGTACTGGAGCACCGACGGCTGGAACCGCTTGCCCTCGCAGTCCTCGCAGGTGGTGGCGACACCGGCCATGATCGCCAGGTCGGTGTAGATGACGCCGGCGCCCTTGCAGGCGGGGCAGGCCCCTTCCGAGTTGGGGCTGAACAGCGCGGGCTTGACCCCGTTGACCTTGGCGAACGTCTTCCGGATCGGTTCGAGCATGCCGGTGTAGGTGGCCGGGTTGCTGCGGCGGGAGCCCTTGATCGGCGACTGGTCGACCATGACCACGCCGCCCCGGCCGGCCACCGAGCCGCGGATCAGGGACGTCTTGCCGGAGCCCGCCACCCCGGTGACCACGGTGAGCACGCCGAGCGGGATGTCGACGTCGACGCCGCGGAGGTTGTGGTCGTTCGCGCCGCGCACCTTCAGCACGCCGGACCGCTCGCGCACCGACTCCTTCACCGTGGCCCGGTCGTCCAGGTGCCGCCCGGTGAGGGTGCCGCTGGTCCGCAGCCCTTCGACGGTGCCCTCGAAGACCACCTCGCCGCCGCCCGCGCCGGCCTGCGGCCCGAGGTCGACGACGTGGTCGGCGATCAGGATCGTCTCCGGCTTGTGCTCCACCACCAGCACGGTGTTGCCCTTGTCGCGCAACTGCCGCAGCAGGTCGTTCATGCGCTGGATGTCGTGCGGGTGCAGGCCGACGGTCGGCTCGTCGAAGACGTAGGTGACGTCGGTGAGCGCGGAGCCGAGGTGGCGGACCATCTTGGTGCGCTGCGCCTCGCCGCCCGAGAGGGTGCTCGACGTCCGGTCGAGCGAGAGGTAGCCGAGGCCGATCTCGACGAACGAGTCGAGCGTCCCGCCGAGGACCGAGACCAGGGAGGCGACGGAGGGGTCGGTGAGGCCGCGGACCCAGGCGGCGAGGTCGCTGATCTCCATCGCGCACGCCTCGGCGATGTCGACGCCCTCGATCTTCGCCGACCGGGCGGTCTCGCTGAGCCGGGTGCCGTGGCACTCGGGGCAGACGGAGAAGGCCACCGCCCGCTCCACGAAGGCGCGGATGTGCGGTTGCAGGGTCTCCTTGTCCTTGGTGAGGAAGGACTTCCGCACCCGTGCCAGCAGACCTTCGTAGGTGGTGTTGACGCCCTTGACCTTGATCTTGACCGGGTCCCGGTCCAGGAAGTCGTGCCTCTCCTGCTCGGTGTAGTCGCGGACCGGCTTGGCGGGGTCGAGGAATCCGGACTGCGTGAAGGACTGCACCACCCAGCCGTCGGGCTTCCAGCCCGGAACGGTGATCGCGCCGCCGGCGAGGGACTTGGAGTCGTCGAGGAGCTGGGCGGGGTCGATGTCCGAGACGGCGCCCATGCCCTCGCAGCGCAGGCACATGCCGCCCACGACGCTGAACCCCTTCTCGATCTTCTTGCCGTTCACCACGAGGATGCCCGAGGCGTCGGCCGAGGCGACGTTGAAGGCGAAGGCCTTCTGCGTGCCGATGTACGGCTTGGCCAGCCGGCTGAAGAGGATGCGCAGCAGCGCGCCCGCGTCGGTGGCGGTGCCCACGGTGGAGCGCGCGTGGGCGCCCATCGGCTGCTGGTCGACCAGGATCGCCGTCGTCAGACCGTCGAGGACGTCGACCTCGGGCCGCGCCAGGGTGGGCATGAAGCCCTGGATGAAGGCGCTGTACGTCTCGTTGATCAGCCGCTGGGACTCCGCGGCGATCGTGTCGAACACCAGCGAGCTCTTGCCCGAGCCGGACACCCCGGTGAACACCGTCAGCTGTCGCTTGGGGATCTCGACATGGACGTTCTTGAGGTTGTTCTCACGTGCCCCGTGCACACGGATCAGATCATGGCCGGCGGCAGCACGCGCGGCGGGCGACTGGCTGTCCGGACCTGTACCGACCGTCATGGAGTCCCTTTCGAGTGTCGGACGCGGCACGCCTTCGCCGTACGGCGTGGCGACGGATTCCTCAACTTCCCGGCTCATGTGAGTCAAGCGTATACCTTTAAACTCGGTTGAGACTTGGGAACGAGAATCCCCTTTCTCTTGGGATAAAGTCTCAAACCATGAAGCACCTGCGCCCGTTCGACCTGGCTCGTGAGCACGGCATTTCGACCCAGGCGGTCCGCAACTACGAGCGGGACGGCTTCATCCCCTTCGCCGAGCGCACCGCGTCCGGCTACCGGGCCTACACCGAGAGGCACGCGACGGCGCTGCGCGCGTATCTGGCGCTCACCGGGGCCTACGGGTACGCCGTCGGCGGGCAGATCATGCGGTCGCTCAACGCGGGCGAACTCGACGCCGCGCTCGCGGCCGTCGACCGGGGCCACACCCAGTTGCTGCGCGACCGGGGGACGTTGGACGCGGTGGGCCGGGCCGTCGAGCACCTGACCTCCGGCCCCGGCCCCGTGGAGGACCCGCCCGCCGGCGGCCGGCCGCTCAGCATCGGCGAACTCGCCCGCCGCCTGGGCGTCACCCCGGCGACCCTGCGCAACTGGGAGGTGGCGGGCATCCTGAGCCCGGCCCGGGAGCCGGTCACCGGACACCGCTCGTACGGGGCGCCGGACGTCCGCGACGCCGAACTGGCCCATCTCCTGCGGCGCGGCGGCTACCCGCTGGAGCACATCGGCACGGTCGTCCGGCAGATCCGCACGGCCGGCGGCACCGAGGCGCTGTCGGCGGCCCTCGACGACTGGCGGCGGCGGCTCACCGTTCGCGGGGTGTCGATGCTCGGGGCGGCGGCGCGGCTCGCCGAATACGTGCCCCTGCTGGACTCCGCCCCGCCGACCGGTTTGAGACCTGGCGGCGCGGCCGGCCCGTCCGCACGTACGGCCGGGTCGCCCTGAGTCTCAAAGGGTCTTTCAATGATTCGATTGACAGACATGAGCAAGGACCTTCACCACCTCTCCCCGGCCACGTGCGATGTGCTGGCACTCGGGGAACCCACCCATCTGGAACACGCCTTCGGGTGGATCCGCAACGAACTCCTCGCCCGGCTGGCCCCCCTCGGCTTCCGGTCGATCGCCCTGGAGACCGACCGCGTGGCCGCGCTGCGCGTCGACGCCTACGTCCAGGGCGGCGACGACGACCTCGACCAGGTGATGGCCGGGGGCTTCTCCCACCGGCTGGGAGACCTGGAGGCGAACCGCCGTCTCGTCGCCTGGATGCGCGAGCACAACGCGGACCGGCCGCCGCGCGAGCGGCTGGCCGTCCACGGCTTCGACACCCCGATGGAGACCACCAGCGCCCCCAGCCCGCGCCGCTACCTCGAACACGCCCGCGACTTCCTGCGACTCGACCTCGACATCGCCGAGTTGTGCGGCGCCGACGAGCGGTGGAGCCGTACGGAGGCGGTGATGCACCCGGCCGAGTCCGTCGGCGCCACACCGGAGGCGGAGCGGTTGCGGCGCCTCGCGGAGGACATGTTCACCCAGCTCCACGCCCGTGCGAGCGAGCGGATCGCGCAGACCTCGCGCGCCGAGTGGCTTCGGGCCAGGACGCACCTGGCCGCCGGGGCGGCCCTCCTGCGCTACCACGGTCAGGCGGCCCAGCGCCTGGAGCCCGGTGACCGGCTGAGCCGGCTGTTCGCCACCCGGGACGCCCTCATGGCGCAGAACCTCCTCGACATCCGCAGCGTCGAGGCCCGCCGGGGCGCGACGCTGGTCTTCGCCCACAACGTGCACCTCCAGCGCGGCCCGAGCAGTTGGAGCCTGGGAGACCTGAGCGTCAGCTGGCCCGGCGCGGGCACGGTCGTGGCCCCGCTGCTGGGCGACCAGTACACCTTCGTGGCCGGCAGCCTGGGCCGCAGCGAGGCCCTGGGTCTGGGCGAACCCGATCCGGACACCTACGAGGGCGGCCTCCAGGGCCGGGCAGCCGACTGGGCCCTGGTCCCCGCCACCGCGGTGGCCGCCGCCCGGACCCGGACCGACGTCTCCCCGCAGCAGGGCTACTTCCCGCTGGAGCCGGCCACGCTGGACACGGCCGACGCGGTCCTGCACGTCAGCGACGGCACGGCCGCCGTCACCCGGTCCCGCGACGCCCTCCGGGTGCCCGCCGAGGTCGACTGAGGGCTGCCCCGCGAGCACCGGGCGCGCCTGACAGAGACGGGAAGGATTCGCCCGGCGCCCGGCGGGGAGGACGTTAGATTCGCCGTCGATCACGGACACTCGCAGAAGGAGCTGACTGCGGTTGAACACGGTCCCGGCACTGTTCGAGTCGGCAGCCGCCCGGTGGGGCGGGGAGCCCGCCCTCATCGACGAGCACGGCACGTTCGGGTACGCGGAGCTCAACACCCGGGCCAACCGGCTCGCCCGCCGCCTGATCGCTCACGGGGTCGGCCCCGACTCGCTCGTGGCCGCAGCCGCGCCGAAGTCGAACGAACTGATCGTGGCGGTCATGGCGGTGCTCAAGGCGGGCGGGGCCTACCTCCCGCTCGACCCCGCCTATCCGGCCGACCGGCTGTCGTTCATCCTGTCCGACGCCCGGCCGGCGCTGCTCCTGCGGTCGTCCCAGGTGGCTCCCTTCGGCGCGGGACTTCCGGAACTCGTCCTGGACGAAACGGAGTTCCGCGCCTCGTGCGCGCGACTGCCGGGGCATGACGTCGCCCAGCACGAACGCCTGGCCGAGCTGCGCCCCGATCACCTGATGTACGTCATCTACACCTCGGGGTCGACCGGGACGCCCAAGGGCGTCGCCGTGCCCCACGAGGGCGTGCGCGACATGGCGGCCACCCAGGCGGCCGTCCTGGGGGCCGGGCCCGGCGACCGGGTGCTCCAGTGGGCGTCGATCTGTTTCGACGCCGCGTTCTGGGACGTCACCCTGGCGCTGCTGTCCGGCGCGGCGCTGGTGATGGCCCCCGCGGAGGACCTGCTGCCGGGCCTGCCGCTGCGGGACACCCTGCGCACGTACGGCATCACCCACGCGGTGCTGCCGCCGGTCGCGCTCAGCGAGACGGACGCCGACGGCGTCCTGGCCGGCGGGACCGTCATGTCCACGGGCGACAGCTGCACGCCGACGCTGGTGCGCAAGTGGTCGCGGGGACGGCGGATGTTCAATGGTTACGGCCCGACCGAGGTGACCGTGGGGGCCACGGTCGGCGGGCCGGTGCGCGAGGGCGGTGACGTCGGCATCGGCACTCCGTGGATCGGCAACGAGGTGCGGGTACTCGACGAGCGGCTGCGCCCGGCCCCGCCCGGGGCGGAGGGCGAGCTGTACATCGCGGGCAGCGGTCTGGCACGCGGCTATCTCCGCCGGTTCCCGGCGACCGCGGCCGTGTTCGTGGCCGACCCGTTCGGGCCCCCGGGCAGCCGTATGTACCGTACAGGCGACCGGGGCCGCAGCGGTCCGGGAGGGGAGCTGCACTTCGCGGGCCGGGTGGACGGCCAGGTGAAGCTGCGCGGCTTCCGCGTCGAACTGGGCGAGATCGAGACCCGGCTCGCCTCCCATCCGGCGGTGGACGTCGCCGTCGCGGTGGTGCGGGGGGAACTCGCGGACGCGCACGTCGTCGGCTGTGTCACCGTCAGCACGCCCGTCGATCCCGGCGAACTGCGGGCCCATGTGGCGCGGTCGCTCCCCGCGCACATGGTGCCGTCCCGGGTCGCGGTGCTGGACCGGTTCCCGACGCTGGCCAACGGGAAGATCGACCGGGCGGCCCTTCCGGGACCGGGACCGGGGGCGGACGAGCGGCAGGAGGACGGGTCGCCGGTGCGGAAGGCCGTCGAGGCGGACGGCTCGGCGGCCGTGCTCTGCGCGATCGTGCAGGACATCCTCGGGATTCCGGAGGCGCGGGTCACCGACAACTTCAGTGGTCTCGGCGGGC
Source organism: Streptomyces sp. ADI96-02 (assembly GCF_003846185.1). GTDB lineage: Bacteria > Actinomycetota > Actinomycetes > Streptomycetales > Streptomycetaceae > Streptomyces. The sequence goes on along the minus strand of NZ_ML123034.1, from coordinate 4,827,442 downwards.
ATTCGGTGCAGGCGACGCGGCTGACCGTCCGGATCCGCGAGCGGTTCGCGATCGCGCTGCCGATCCGGACCGTGCTGGAGGCGGCGACGATCGGTGAGCTGGCCGCGGCCGTCGAGAGCCGTCTGGAGGGCTGAGGACCGTCAGTGGAAGGCGACCGGCAGGCTGTCGTAGCCGTTCAGGAAGTTCGAGTAGATCGGTCCGGGTCTTCCGCACACCTCGATTCCGGTCACCGACTCGGTGAGCGCGTTCAGCAGCGCCCGCAGCTCCGCTCGGCCGAGGAACGCGCCGACGCAGAAATGGGGGCCGTGGCCGAGCGACACGTGCTTGTTGGGCGAGCGGGTCAGGTCGAACCGGCGCGGCCGGTCGAACACCTCCTCGTCGTTGTTGGCGGACGTGTTCCACAGGGTCACGATGTCGCCCGCCCGGACCCGCCGGCCGCCGATCTCCCTGTCCTGGACGGCCGTGCGCGCGAAGTGCATGGCGGGCGTGGCCCAGCGCAGCACCTCCTCGACGGCCGAGTCGACGCCGGCCGAGCCGTCGCGCAGCGCACGCCACTGGGCCGGGTGTTCGGCGAGCGTCTTCACGGCGCAGATCGCGGACACCCGGGAGGACTCGTCGCCGCCCAGCACCAGGCTGTAGCAGTTGAGCGCGGCCTCCTCCAGGGTCAGCGGGCCGTCGCCGGCCTCCGCCGTGGCGATCATGCTGACGACGTCGTCGCCGGGGTGGTCGCGCCGGTACCGGACGAGGTCCATGAAGTAGCCCACGATCTCGTTCCGGGCCTCCAGCGAATCCAGCCGGTCGGCCGTCTCGTCGGCCGAGGAGAGCGCCAGTTTGTTCCAGCGCAGCAGCTTCTCGCGGTCCGCCTCGGGAATGGAGAGCAGATCGCCGATGGTGTTCATCGGGATGTGGTCGGCGATTTCCGCGGCGAAATCGAACTCGCCCTTCCCGGTGAAGCTCCTGACGAGCCGGGACGTGCGTTCCCGCACCCTGTCCTCGACCGCGCCGAGCACGCGCGGCGAGAAGGCGCGCAGCATCAGCGTGCGCAGCTCGCGGTGGCGGGGCCGGTCGGTGACCGCGAGCATCTTCCCGCCGGCCGAGTCACCGCCGCTCAGCAGCACGTCCAGCACCGTGCCGCGGGCGGAGCTGAGGCCGCGCGCGTCGGCGTAGCAGGCCAAGACGTCGGCGTGGCGGGCGACGACCCAGAAGCCCGGGTCCCCGTCGTGCCAGTACACGGGCCGGGACTTGCGTACGTCGCGCCAGAACTCGTGCACGTCGTTCCGTGCGAAGGAGGTGGCGTCGGTCAGGTCGAGTTCAGTCCGTATCGTCATGCCGAAAGCGTGGCAACGGCGCCTGTGGCTCCGAAGATTTCTTGCCCAGGTCTTTCTCCTTGAATGAGAGGAGAAAGAGTGCGATTCCGGAGGCCGCTTCGGTGCCATGCTCGGGGAAAGGGTCACCGGACTCACCAGGATATTCACCGAAGGCCGGATGATCGCACCGTACGAGGAGGCAGCGCCTTGAGTGATCTGACGTATGCGGATTATCTGCGGATGGAGACCCTTCTTTCGCTCCAGGAGCCGAGGGCCCCGCACACGGCCGGCCGCGCGGTGGTCCTGGCCGAGCAGTTTTTCATCATCACCCACCAGTCCTGCGAACTGTGGCTGAAGCAGCTGGCCGCGGATCTGGACGCCGCCGTCGAATCGCTCGTGCCGCCCTGTGACCCGCACGATCTGGAGCTGGGGCTCGAATTCCTGCTGCGGGCCGCCGATATCGTCCGGGTGCTCCAGCAGCAGGTGCTGGTGCTGGAGAAATTGCCGTTGCGCTGTTTCGCCGCGTTCCGGCCCCATCTGGGCACGGCGAGCGGCGCGCAGTCGACGCAGTTCCGGCGGCTCACCGCGCTGCTGGGCAACGAGCACGATCCGGGCAGCCTGTACGAGGCGTTCACGGCGGCGGCCGACTACCACGGGCAGACGGTGCCCGACGTGTGCCGGCGGGGCGTGGAGTCCGGAGTGCTGCACCGTGTCGCCGAGGCGCTGGTGGATCTCGGGAACGGGTACTGGCACTGGAAGGTGGCTCATCTGGCCCTGGTCTCCGGGATGGTCGGGGAGCAGAGCGGGACCGGCGGGTCGAGCGGTGTGGACTTCCTCGCCCGCCGCACCTCCAGACCCTTCCCCGAACTGCGCCGGTCGCGCGGGAAGGTCCGCCCGTCCTGACGGTCGCCGCGGCCCCGGCACGGGCCGGGGCCGGACGAACGGCCCGCCGCGGATCACTGGGGCGTCTCGGACTCCAGTACGTAGCCCCGGCCCCAGGCCGTGCGGATGACCAGGTTGAGCAGGGACAGCCGCCGGCGGAGCCGCATGATGTGGAGGTCCAGCGAGTTCCGGGTCGGCCGCTGTACGTGCTGTGCGAGCCGCTGGGCGAGTTCGTTGCGGTACACCACTTCGCCGAAGTGCTCGATGAGCAGTTCCATCAGTTCGGTCTGGACGTTCGAGATGGTGATCGAGTGCGGGCCGAAACAGAGCGTTCCGGCCGAGTCGAGAGTGGGAAGCTGCTGACTGTCGAGCCGGTTCTGGAGCGCCGTGACCCGGGCGTCGAGATCCTCCCGGGAGATGGGCGCGCGTACCCAGTCCTCGAAGGGGTCGTTGCAGACCGGCGGATGGGCACCTCCCTCGACCACGAGAAGGCGGGGTATGCCTTCCTTCTTACATCGGTTCCGAAGGTCGATCTGTGCCGGCCATCGGACGAACATGACATCGCTTTTTGTGCCTCTCACAGCACACGCTCCCGCTGTCACAGATGGATGGTCGCTGTCCCCGCCCGGACGACGGCCCCTTGCACGTCCGCCGTACGGGCATGAACGGCCGCAGGCCGTGGGTGTCCGTCGTCACGGCCTGCGACCGCGGAGGCCGCGTTCGCCCCTACGGCACGTTCTCGGATCCGTACCTCACGGCACGGTCTCAGCCGTTCATCGCCTCCCGGAGGCCGCGCGGCCTCATGTCGGTCCAGTGCTCCTCCACGTAGGCGACGCTCTCCGGTCTTCCCGCGGGGCCGAAGACTCTGCGCCAGCCGGCCGGCACATCGGCGAAGGCCGGCCACAGCGAGTGCTGGTCCTCGTCGTTGACCAGCACGAGGAAACGGCCGCTCTCGTCGTCGAACGGATTGACGCTCACTGGTGTCCTCCCACTCTCTCCACCGGCCGACGTTCGGTCGGGGTCACCGCGCCGCCCGGAGTATCCGGTTGACGGCCCGGCTGATCTCGGCCGCGTTCCGCGGCCAGTACATCTCGTTGTGCGCGCAGGCGATGTCGATACGCCGGATTCGGCCGTCGACGTGCTCCTGCCAGAGCACTTCCAGTTCCTCCTCCAGTTCCCGCTTGTCGTGGGTCTCCGGGTCGAGGAGTGCGTTGAAGAAGACGACGTCGCCCTGGAACCGCGGTGATGTGAACCGCCGCATCTGCTCCATCTGTCCCACGAAGATGGCGGACGCGGTGGCGACCAGGGCGGGGTACTCCTCCATTCCGGCCAGGTGTCCCATGTAGTTGGCGAGGAATCGCCGGACCATGGCTTCGTCCAGGGCCTCCAGGTCGGCGAAGTGCTTCGAGGGTGCGGCGTCCAGCAGGGCCAGGAGCGCCACCTCGTGCCCCCGGCGCTGGAGTTCGGCGGCCATGGCGTGCGCCAGGGTGCCGCCGAAGGACCAGCCGAGGAGGTGGTAGGGGCCGCTGGGCTGGACCTGGAGCACCTGGGCGAGGTAGTCGTCGACCATCTCCTCGATGGAGGCGGCCGGCGGGGTGCTCCCGTCGAAGCCGCGCGCCTGGATGCCGTAGAGCGGCCAGGCCGGGTCCACGTGCCGGGCGAAGCCCAGGTAGGGCCAGCTCAGCCCGCCGCCGGGATGCAGCCACCACAGCGGGGGCCGGGTGCCCTCGGTGCGGATCGGCAGCAGGACGGAGAAGGGGTCCTCGAAGGCGGCGTCGGTGTCGGAGGACAAGTGCGGCGCCAGTTCGGCGACGGTCGGGTACTGGAACACCGTGCGGATCGGGACGTCCACGCCGAGCTTCTCGTGGATCCGCCAGACCAGGCGGGTCAGCCGCAGGGAGTGGCCGCCGCAGGCGAAGAAGTCGTCGTCGACGCCGATCCGGTCCAGGCCCAGCACTTCGGCGAAGAGGGCGGCGAGCTCCTCCTCGCGCGGGGTGCGCGGGGCGCGGTAGTCGCCCTCCACCGGGTCCGGGTCGGGGAGCGCGGCGCGGTCGACCTTGCCGTTCTCGGTGAGCGGCAGCCGGTCGAGGACCACGATCTCGCCGGGCATCATGAACTGCGGGAGCCGGCCCGCCAGCCGCTCGCGCAGCAGGGAGGGCAGCCGGGAGGCGCGGCGGGAGACGGCGGGCACGTTCACCGGACGGCCCTGCCGGGCGGCGGCAGGGCGGTGGAGGCCGTCGCAGCACAGGGCGTCGACGTCGGGCAGGACCGCCGCCTCGAAGCAGTCGGCCGCCTGCGCCGACCAGGTGCAGTACACGGCGAGCCCTCGCCGGGCTCCCCACGCCTCCAGGTCGGCCGGGTCGAGCGTGCCGCCCGTCTCGGCGGGGGCTCCCCATTCGGCGGCCTCTCCGGCCAGCCGGGCGTTCGGCACGCGCGTCAGGCGCAGCCGGCCACCGTGCCGGGCCAACGCGGCCTCCAGGTCCCCCAGTTCGCGGACCTCCGCGCCCCAGACCTCCTCGGCGAGGTCGCCGAGGCCCAGCTGCTCAGCCGGCTCCTTGTGCAGGACGGCCTCGTAGCGGTGGCGGGTCAGCTCGTTGTGGTGGGTCCCCTGCTTGAGGCGGATGTCGGCGACGACGGGGTCCGGCCGGGACTCGGCCCAGCGGGTGAAGAAGGCGGGGTCGACGAGGAGTTCCTTCTCGCCGAGCACCGCTCGTTCGACGGCGGCCCGCACACCGGCCGGGCCGTCGTCGGGCTGCCGGCAGCGGTGGACCGCGGCGGCGAACGTGCGCAGGGTGCGGTAGTTGCGGACGTCGCCGATCACGACGCGCCCGCCGGGTGCGAGCCGGTCCATCGCGAGGTCGAGCACCCGGCTGAGGTAGTCGCCGTCGGGGAAGTACTGCACGACCGAGTTCAGGATCACCGTGTCGAAGTACCCGGCGGGAAGGCCGTCGGGGTCGTCGGCGGGCTGGCAGCGCAGGGTCACCCGGTCCGACAGCCGCCGGTCCGCGCCGGTCTGGGCCCGCAGCCGCTCGATGACGGGCGCCGAGAAGTCGGTGCCCCAGTACTCCTCGGCCTCCGCCGCCAGCGGGCCGAGGAGCAGGCCCGAGCCGACGCCGATCTCCAGGACCCGGCGCGGGCGCAGGGCCCGCACCCGCCGCAGGACCGCCTCGCGCCACTCCCGCATCTGCGGCAGCGGGATGGGGCGGCCGGTGTACGAGCTGTTCCAGCCGGTGAAGTCCTCGCCGACCCCGTCGCCGCCGGTGTCCGTGCCCCCGTACATCGTGTCGTAGATCTCCCGCCATTCGACGACCTGTTCGGCGGCGTCGCGGCCGGTGGGGGCGGAGCTGTCGGGCACCACGTAGGCGACCATGCCCTGTTCGCCGAGCCGGTCCCGACGCACGGCGACCACGGCGTTCGCCACGCCGTCCTGTTCGCGCAGCACCGCCTCCAGCTCGCCCGGTTCGACCCGGAAGCCGCGCAGTTTGATCTGGTCGTCGCCGCGGCCGACGTAGTGGAGGCGGCCGGCGCTGTCCCAGCGCACCAGGTCGCCGGTCCGGTAGACGCGCGCTCCGGGCGGACCGGACGGGTCGGCCGGGAACCGGGCGGCGGTCAGGCCCGGCCGGTCCGCGTAGCCGCGCGCCACTCCGTCGCCGCCGATGTACAGCTCGCCCACCACGCCGGGCGGCACCGGTCGCAGCCGGTCGTCGAGGACGAGGAGCCGGGTGCCGTCCATGGGCGTGCCGATGGGCAGCGGGTCGGTGCACTCCGCCTCGGACGCCACCCGGTGGCGGGAGGCGAACGTGGTGGTCTCCGTCGGGCCGTAGCCGTTGACCACGGTGGTGCCGGGGCAGGCGTCGAGGACCGCGCGGACGGCGGTCGGCGAGAGGACGTCGCCGCCCGCCCACACCTCCCGTACGGTGCGGAAGCACGCGGCGTGCTGTTCGGCCATGACGGCGAACAGTCCGGCGGTCAGCCAGAGCGCGGTGATCTCCTGCTCGGTGACCGCCCTGGCGAGTTCGGCGGTGTCGGGCCGCCCGGCGCGGGCCACCACGGCCGTGCCGCCGCCGAGCAGCGGCACCCACATCTCGTACGTCGACGCGTCGAAGGTGTGCGGCGAGTGGACGAGGACGCGGCGGTGGGCGGCCGTGGCGAAGCAGCCGTCGAGCGCCAGGCCGGCCACGTTCCGGTGGGTCGCCTCGACCCCCTTGGGGCGGCCGGTGGAGCCGGAGGTGTACATCACGTAGGCGACGCCGTGCTCGGTGGCCCCGGCGGCCTCGGGCGGTGAGTCGGGCAGGTGGCCGAGGTCCTCGTCGGCGAGGCTCTCGTCGACGGTGACGGCCGGTTCGAGGTCCGCGAGCAGCAGCTCGATGCGCTCGGGCGGGTAGGTGGGGTCGACCGGGACGTACGCGGCACCGGTCTTCAGGACGCCGAGGACGGCGGCGACCAGCAGCGGCGAACGCTCCAGTACGAGCGCGACCCGGCTGTCCGGGCGCGCCCCGCGGGCCCGGAAGTGGTGGGCCAGGCGGTTGGCCCAGTGGTCCAGTTCGGCGTACGTCCAGCTCCGCCCGGTGTCGGCGGCGACCAGGGCGGTCGCGTCGGGGGTCGCGGCGGCCACGGCCGCGAACCGCTCGTGGAGGGTGCCGGCCGCGAACCGGGCGTCCGGGCCCGCGCCGCCCCAGCGGGTCAGCGCCGCGCGCTCCTCCTCGGTGACGACGTCGATCGCCCCGATGGGCGTGTGCGGCTCGGCGACCGCCTGGCGCAGGAAGTGCAGCCAGCGCTCCAGCAGGGCGGTGACCGTGGCGGAGTCGAACAGCTCGGTCGCGTACTCCACGAACCCGTCGATGCGGGCCGGATCGCCGTCCTCGTCCCGTTCGGTGAGGCTGATGAAGAGGTCGAAGCGCGAGGTGCCCAGGAAGAACGGCTCCTCCGACACGGCGAGGCCCGGCAGGTCGAACGTGGGCCGCGCGTTGTTCTGGAGCGCCAGGCACACCTGGAAGAGCGGGTGGTGGGCGGGCGAGCGGACCGGGTTGAGCACCTCGACCAGGTGCTCGAACGGGATGTCCTGGTGGTCGTAGGCGGCGAGGCTGTTCTCGCGGACCCGGCCGAGGAGTTCGGTGAAGGCGGGGTCGCCCGAGGTGTCCGCCCGCAGCACCCAGGTGTTGACGAAGAAGCCGACCAGCCGCTGGAGCGCTTCGTCGGTGCGTCCGGCGATGGGCGAGCCGATCGGCACGTCCGTACCCGCGCCGAGCCGGGTGAGCAGCGCGGCGAGTGCCGCCTGGAGCACCATCGACACCGTGGCGCCGTTCTCCTCGGCCAGCCGCCGCACCCCGTCGGTGAGCCCCGGGTCGAGGGTGAGCGGCACCACGTCCCCGGCGTAGGAGGCGACGGCGGGCCGTGCCCGGTCGGCGGGGGGCGTGACGGTCTCGGGCAGGCCGGCCAGCGTCGTCGTCCAGTAGTCCAGTTGCCGCCGGTAGAGGCTGCCGGGGACGTCCCGGTCCCCCAGCAGGTCGCGTTGCCAGAGGGTGTAGTCGGCGTACTGCACGGGCAGCGGTTCCCAGTCGGGCGCACGGCCGGAGCGGCGGGCCGCGTACGCGGTGGTGAGGTCCTGCGCGAGCGGGAGCGCCGACCAGCCGTCGGCGGCTATGTGGTGCGCGCCGATCAGGAACACCGCCTCGCGTTCACCGGTCCGCAGCAGCCAGGACCGTACGGGGATCTCGGCCTCCAGGTCGAACGGGCGTCCCGCCGCCGCCCGCAGGGCCTCGGGCAGCTCCTCCTCGGCGATCCGGCGCTCCTCCCAGGGGACGTCGAGCGCGGCCGGTTCCAGGACGTGCTGGTAGGGCTGTCCGTCCGCCTCGCCGAAGACGGTGCGCAGCGACTCGTGCCGTGCGACGACGTCGTTCACGGCCTGCCTCAGTGCCGCCGCGTCGAGTTCGCCGCGCAGGCGCAGGGCCAGGGAGACGTTGTAGGTCGCCGAGGGGCCCTCGAAGCGGTAGATGAACCACAGCCGCTGCTGGGCGTAGGAGAGCGGCAGCCGCTCGGGCCGGGCCTGCGGCCGGAGCGCCGGGCGGACGGTGTTCAGGGTGGTCAGGTGGGCGGCCAGTCCGGCGGCGGTGGGCGACTGGAAGACGACCCGGATGGGGATCTCCACGCCGTGCTCGGCGCGGATGCGGCTGACCAGCCGGGTGGCGAGCAGCGAGTGGCCGCCGACGGTGAAGAAGTTGTCGTCCGCGCCGACCCGGTCGAGTCCGAGCACCCCGGCGAACAGGGCGCACAGCGATTCCTCCTCCGGGGTGGCCGGGGCCCGGCCGCCGCCGCCGGCCGAGTAGTCGGGGACGGGCAGGGCGCGCCGGTCGGGCTTGCCGTTGTCCGTGAGCGGTACGGCGGCGATGGGGACGATCGCGGCCGGGACCATGTACTCGGGCAGGATGTTCCGCAGGTGGGTGCGCAGGGCGGGCAGCAGCTCCGTGACGGCTCCGGCGGCCGTCGGGTCGTTGACCGGGGCGCGGTCGTCCGTGGCCGGCAGGTAGGTGCCGGCGAGGGCGGCGCCGGCCACCGGGCCGTCGCGGAAGAGGAGCAGGTCGAGCCGGTCGACCGCGTCGGCCGACCAGGTCGCCACCGCGTCCCAGCCGTGCCCGGCGGCCCAGGCGCGGAACCCGGCGGGATCGAGCGGCGGCAGCAGCGGCGGATCGGAGTCGTCCAGGCCCAGCGCGCGTGCCGCCGCGGCCTCCTCCGTCAGCCGGGCGTTCGGGACTCCGGTGATCCGCACGACCGCTTCCGGGCGGGTGCGGACCTGCTCGGCGAGCCGGTCCAGGTCGCCGTCCCAGGGCAGGCGGGGGACGCCGTCGAGCCGGTGCGGCTCGCCGTCCGGTCCGTTGCCGGGCTTGTGGAGCACGGCCTCGTAGCGGTGCCGGGTCAGCTCGTTGTGGTGGACGCCGTCCTTGACGCGCACCTCGACGCCGCTCGCCCCGGCCCGCCCCGACCAGTCCAGGAACCACTCGGGGTCGACCACCAGCTCCTTTTCGAGCAGGACGGCCTGGTCCACCGTGGAGCGCAGCACGGCCGGGGCCGCGTCGGGCTGCTTCGTGCTCCGGACGCCCGTCTGGAGCGTGCGCAGGGAGGACGCGCGCCGGATGTCGCCGAGGACGATCCGGCCGCCCGGAGCGAGCAGTGCCCATGCTCCTTCCAGGACCCGGGCGAGGTAGTGCTCGTCGGGGAAGTACTGCACGACCGAGTTGAGCACCACGGTGTCGAAGCCGCCCCCGGGCAGTCCGGTGAGGTCGTCGGCGGCCTGGCAGCGGAGCCGGACCCGGTCGGCCAGTCCGGCTCGGGCCACCTGGTCGCGGAGCCGGTCGACCGCGGGGCGGGAGAAGTCGGTGGCCCAGTACTCCTCCACTCGGCCGGCGATGTGCGCGAGCAGCAGGCCGGAGCCCGCGCCGAGTTCGAGGACGCGTCTGGGCGACCGGCACAGGACGCGTTCCACGGCGGCGTCGCGCCAGGCCCGCATCTCCTCCAGCGGGATCGGCGCACCGGTGTAGGAGCTGTTCCAGCCGGTGAAGTCCTCGCCGAACCCGTGTCCGGCGTCGTGGGAGTACGCCTGGTCGTAGACCTCCTGCCACTCCTCCACCCGTTCGCCGCCGCCGCCCGCGTGCCGCGCCGCGGCGGTGTCCGGGACGACGTAGGCGACGAGCCGGGAGTCGCCGGGCCGGTCCTCGCGGGCGGTGACGATGGCCTGGCGGACGGCGGGGTGGCGGACGAGGGCGTGCTCGACCTCTCCGGGCTCCACGCGGAACCCGCGCAGCTTGACCTGGTGGTCGGCGCGGCCGAGGAAGCAGAGGTTGCCGTCGGGGAAGTAGGCGGCTCGGTCGCCCGTGCGGTAGAGGCGGTCGCCCTCGCGGGTGCTGAACGGGTCGCGGACGAAGCGTTCGGCCGTCAGTTCGGGCCGGTTGACGTAGCCGGTGCAGAGGCAGTCGCCGCCGATGTACAGGTCGCCCTCGACGCCGACGGGGGTCGGTTCCATGTCCTCGTCGAGCACGTGGTAGCGGGCGTTGTCGATGGGGCGGCCGTAGGGGATGCTGCGCCAGTCGGGGTCGATCTCCCGCACCCGGTAGTAGTTGGACCACACGGTCGCCTCGGTCGCGCCGCCGAGGCTGACGATCTCGGCCGAGGTGAACACCCGGCGGACCTCGTCGGGCAGGGACAGCGGTGTGTAGTCGCCGGAGAGGAACACCAGGCGGAGGTCGCCGGCCCCCGGGTACGCGGTGTCGTCCGTGAGCAGCGACGCCACTTGGTTGAGGGTGGTGGGCACCGAGTCCCAGAAGGTGATCGGCTCGGTGAGCAGGACGTCCAGCAGGAGCTGCGGGTCGCGCTGCTGGACCGCGTCCGCGATGTAGACGCCGCCGCCGCAGCCGAGCAGGCCGAAGACGTCGAAGACGGAGAGGTCGAAGCCCAGCGAGGTGACGCAGAGGGCGACGTCGTCGGGGCCGAACGCGAAGGTGCGGTAGCACCAGTCGAGCAGGTTGTGCACGGGCCGGTGGGTGACCGCGACGCCCTTGGGTTTCCCGGTGCTGCCGGAGGTGAAGACGATGTACGCCGTGCTGTCCGGGCCGGCCGTCGGCTCCGGGTCGTGGTCGGGGCCGGGCCGCCCCTCGTCGAGGAGTTCGACGACGTCGACGCCCTCGCCCTCGGTCCAGCGCTCGGTGTCCGCGGTGGACAGCACGAGGGTGCACCCGGCGTCGGCGAGCATCCCGGCCACGCGGTCGTCGGGCAGCGCCGGTTCGATGGGCAGATACGCGCCGCCCGCCTTGTGCACGCCGAACACGGCGGCGATCATCGCCGGACCGCGCAGGATGCTGATGCCGACGACGGTCTCCGGCCCCACACCGCGTTCCTTGAGGTCCCAGGCGATGCGGTTCGCCCACCGGTTCAACGCCCCGTAGGTCAGGGTGCCGCCGGCCCAGCGCAGGGCGATCGCGTCGGGGCGCCGCGCTGCCTGCTCCTCGAAGAGCAGGTGGACCGGTCCCGGGCAGGGGAAGGGCCGCGCGGTGTCGTTCCACTCGACGAGGATCTTCCGGCGCTCGTCGGCGTCGAGCCGTCCGCCGGTCCGCTCGGGCTCCGCGCCGCCGGGCGGCGTCCCGCCGACGAGCGTCCGCGGGTCGGCCACGACCTCCTCGACGACCGCCGTGAAGGCTTCCGCGATCTCCTCGACGGTGGACCGGTCGAAGAGATCGGTGGCGTACTCGATCTCGCCCACGACCGAGCCGGTGGCCGCGTCGGGGGCGAGGTTGAAGAACAGGTCGAACTTCGCGCTGCCGGTGGGCAGCGGCTCCATCGTCACCGCGAGACCCGGCAGGTCCAGGTGCGGCGGGGTGTTGTTCTGCCAGGCGAACACCACCTGGAAGAACGGGTGGTGCGCGGTCGAGCGTTCCGGGCGCAGCAGCTCGACGAGCCGTTCGAAGGGCACGTCCTGGTGGTCGTAGGCGACGATCGCCTTCTGCCGGACCTGCTCCAGCACCCAGGCGAAGGACCGCTCGGCGCTCAACTGCACACGTAGAGTCCAGGTGTTGACGAAGAAGCCCACCAGGTCGTTCAGCGCCTCGTCGGTGCGGCCCGCGATGGGCGAGCCGAGAGTGACGTCCCTGCCTCCGCCGAGCCGGTGCAGCAGCACCACCAGGGCGGCCTGGAGCACCATCGACACGGTCACGCCGCGGGAGGTCGCCAGCTTCTCCACCTCGGCGAGCAGGCGGCTCGGGAGTCCGGCCGGGACCGACCCGCCCCTGAAGGTCATCATCGCGGGGCGGGGCCGGTCCAGGGGCAGCGGCAGCGGCCGGGAGACCCCGGCCAGCTCCTCGCGCCAGTAGGCGGTCTGGACCGAGAGGAGGCTGTCCGGGTCGGTTTCGTCGCCCAGCAGTTCGCGCTGCCACCGCGCGTAGTCCGCGTACTGCACGGGCAGTTCGGCCCAGTCCGGCGCGGCCCCGGCCACCCGGGCGCGGTAGGCCGTGGAGACGTCGCGTGCCAGCGGCGCCAGGGATGCGCCGTCACCGGCGATGTGGTGCACCACCAGGACCTGGAGGAATTCCTCGTCCCCGGTCTGCAGGACGCACCCGCGCAACGGCACGTCGACCTCCAGGTCGAACCAGCTGCCGGTGACGGAGGCCACCACGCCGGCCACCCGGTCGGGGGCCACCCGGCCCCAGTCCTTCCAGGGCAGTTCCAGATCGGCCGGGTCGAGGAGGCGTTGGAACGGCTGCCCGTCCACCTCGCCGAACACGGTTCTCAGGACGTCGTGGCGCATCATCACGTCGTGGAAGGCCGCCCGCAGCGCGTCCCTGTCGAGCGGGCCGCGGAAACGCAGGAGCAGCGGGATGTTGTAGGTGGAGGACGGTCCTTCGAAGCGGTTGATGAACCACATCCGCCGCTGCGCGTACGACAGGGGAGTCATGGTGGTGCCTACCTTTCGCTCGTTCTCCGCAGCGGCTTTCGGGAAGAGGCCGGCATCTGGTTCCAGCGGGAAGTGAGTTCGGCCACGGTGGGGGCCGTGAAGAGGATCCGCATCGGGATGTCGACGCCCATCTCCGAACGGACCCGGGCCACCAGCCGGGTGGCCAGGAGCGACTGCCCCCCGAGGGCGAAGAAGTCGTCGTCGACGCCGACCCGCTCCACGCCCAGGATCTCGGCGAACAGTGCGCACAGGGCCCTCTCCCGCCCCGTCCGGGGCGCTCGGTGGGCGTCGCCGCCGAACTCCGGCCGGGGCAGGGCGGATCGGTCCAGTTTCCCGTTCGGCGTCAGCGGCAGTTCCGCGAGCACCACGAACGCGGCCGGGACCATGTAGGACGGCAGCCGGTCCGCGACGGCGCTGCGGAGCGCTTCCTCGGCGGGAGGTTCGGTGTCGGTGTCGGGCACCACGTACGCCACCAGCCGGCGGTCGCCGGGCCGGTCCTCGCGGGCGACGACGACCGCGCGGCGGACCGCGGGGTGGCGCGTCAGGGTGTACTCGATCTCGGCGGGTTCGATCCGGAAGCCGCGCAGTTTGATCTGGTGGTCGGAGCGGCCGAGGTATTCCACCTCGCCCGCGACGGTCCAGCGGGCGAGGTCCCCGGTGTGGTACATCCGCGCGCCCGGCGGGCCGAACGGGCAGGCCGTGAACCGCGCGGCGGTGAGCCCCGGCCGTCCGTGGTAGCCGCGTGCCAGGCCCTCGCCGGCGATCCAGAGGTCGCCGATCGCACCGGGAGGCACCGGTCGCAGCGCGCGGTTGAGGACGAACATCCGGGTGTTGGCGAGCGGACGGCCGATGGAGGGAGGCATGCCGCAAGCGCCGGGGACCAGGTCGGCGGCCGTGGCGTAGAGGGTGGTCTCGGTGGGCCCGTAGAGGTTGACGGCCCCGGCGGCGTACTTGCACAGGGTCTCGGCGAGCGCCAGGGGCAGCGCCTCGCCCGTGGAGATCACCCTCAGTCCGGCCAGGCACTCCGGGACATGGGTGGCCAGGGTCTGCCAGAGGGCCGGGGTGGCCTGCATGACGGTGACGCCGGCCCGTCCGAGGAGGTCCAGCAGGGCCTGGGGCTGGGTGATGTCGTCCTTGTCGGCCAGCACCGTCCGGCCGCCGGCCAGCAGGGGCAGGAAGAGCTCCAGGGCGGCGATGTCGAACGCGACCGTGGCACAGGCCAGCAGCCGGTCGTCCGGCGTCAGGGGCAGCCGCTCCCGCATGCCGGTCAGCAGGGTCGCCAGGGAGCCGTGCCGGACGACGACGCCCTTGGGACGCCCGGTGGAGCCGGAGGTGTAGATGACGTAGGCGGCGTGGTCCGCGCCGACCCGGACGCCCGGACCGCCGGCCGGATGGGGAGAACCGGCGGACAGGTCCACTCCGGCCAGCCGCTCCTCGTCGAGGACCAGTACCGGCGCGCTGTCCTCGATCACGGCCCGCACCCGGGCCCGCGGATAGTCCGGGTCGACCGGCACGTACGCGCCGCCGGCCTTCCACACCGCCAGCAGCGCGACCAGGAGATCGGGCGATCGGGGCAGCAGCACGACGACCCGCGTGTCCGGGCCCACGCCCCGGCCCGCCAGCCAGTGCGACAGCCGGCCGGCCCGCTCGTCCAGCTCCCGGTACGTCAGGCACTGCCCGTGGAAGTCGACGCAGACCGCGTCCGGCGCCGCCGCCGCCCGTGCCGCGATCAGCTCGGGAACCGTCAGGCCGGGCAGCGGCGCGGCGGTGTCGTTCCAGCCGTGCAGCACCTGCTCGCGTTCGGCGTCGGACAGGACGTCCAGCGCGCCGACGGTGGTCGCCGGATCGGCGGCGAACTGCCGCAGCACCCGCACCAGCCGGTCGGCGACCGCCTCCACGGCCGTCCGCTCGAACACGTCCCGCCGGTACTGGAAGGAGACGCGCAGCAGCGGGTCGGCCGCCGCGATCACGGTCAGCGGGTAGTGCGGCGGGGCGTACGGGCGGATGCCGGTCACGGCCAGCCCCGCCGCCGACCGGCGGGACCGGTCGACGGGGAACGACTCGAACACCACGAGCGTGTCGAACAGGGCGCTCAGCCCGGTCGCCCGCTGGATGTCGGCGAGCCCGAGGTGGTGGTGGTCCAGCAGGCGGGCCTGGCCGTCCTGGAGCCGCCCGAGCACGTCCCGTACCGGGTCGGCCGCCGCGCACCGCACCCGGACCGGGACCGTGTTGATGAACAGGCCGATCATCGTGTCCACGCCCGTCAGCCCGGGAGGCCGACCCGCGACCGTGGCCCCGAACAGCACGTCCTCGTGGCCGGTCAGCTCGGCGAGCACCACGGCCCACGCCCCCTGGAGCAGGGTGTTGGGGGTGACGCCCCATTCGGCGGCGCGGCGCGCCAGCCTGGCGGCGTCCTCGCCGCTCAGCGCCGCGTCGATCTGCCCGCTGCCGCTGTCGGCGGGCTCGGCCGGGGACGCCGGGGACGCCAGCAGGGTCGGCTCCGCCACCCCTGCCAGCTCCTTCGCCCACGCCCGCGCGGAGAGCGCCCTGTCCTGCCGCGACAGCCAGCGCAGGAAGTCCCGGTAGCCGTACGGAACGGGCGCTCCGGCGTCGTGGCCGGCGTCGGCGTACAGGTCCATCAGCTCGCGCTGCATCAGCGACACCGACCAGCCGTCGAGCAGCACATGGTGGGCGGTGAGGGCCAGTTCGGCGCGTCCGGGCCCGAGCGTGACGAGGGTGAGGCGGAGCAGCGGCGGGCTGTCGGTGCGGAACCGGGCGTCCCGCTCCTCGGCGAGGATCTCCTCCAGCCGGTCGCCGGGGTCCGTCTCCCCGCTGAGGTCTGCCTGCCGCCAGGGGAGGGGGACGTCGTCCACGACGATCTGCACGGGCTCGCCGGTGGCGCTCGGCAGGAACGCCACCCGCAGATTGGGGTGCCGGTCGAGCAGGGCCTGCCCCGCGGCCCGCAGGCGCGCCGGGTCCAGGGGCCCTTCGAGCCGGAACACGAACTGCGTCTGGTACGCCTCCGAGGCCGTGCGCGCGAGCATCGTGTGGAACAGGAGGCCGTCCTGCAACGGGGTGAGCGGCCATACGTCGCCGACCCGGCCGAAGCGCCGCTGCCAGCCGTCCAGTTCGTCCTGGCCGACGCGGACCAGCGGGACGTCGGACGGGGTCAGCCCGCGCCCGCCGGCCGCGACCAGGTCGCGCAGGCCGCGCAGGGCGGCGCACCAGGCGTCGGCCAGGGCGCGGACCTCGTCGGCGGTCAGGACTCCGGTGGCGAAGGTGAACAGGGCGGTGAGCCGTGCGCCGTCGCCGACGCCGGTCACCAGGGAGTTCAGTTCGAGCGCGGACGGCGCCGGCATGTCGGCGGCGGGCGCGGCGACCAGTTCGGGGCACTCGGCCGCCGGGGTCCACCCGGCGTCGGGGGCGGCGGGAGCGGGGCCCTGGGCCGTCTCCGGGCGCTCGAAGGAGAAGCGGCCGAGGAAGTTGAAGCCGATCTCCTCCGCCGGGTAGGGCCGCAGTTCCTCGGCGGTGGCGTCGTTGAGGTAGCGCAGCAGGGTGTAGCCGATGCCCTGGTCGGGAAGGGCGCGCCGCTGCTCCTTCACCCGCCGGAGGGCGTCGCCGGCGGCCGGGCCTCCGGCGAGGGCCGCGTCGACGTCGATCCCGGAGAGGTCGAACCGGACGGGGGTGACCGTGGTGAACCAGCCGACGGTGCTGGACAGGTCCGCGCCGGGGACCAGCTCCTCCTGCCGGCCGTGCCCTTCGAGCCGTACGACCGCCGTGCCGTCCCTGACGCCCCGGCGCTGCTGGGCCAGGGCGAGGACCAGGGCGGTGAGCAGCACGTCGTCCGCGCCGCTGCGGTAGGCCGCCGGGACCGAGGTCAGGACGGCGTCGGTGAGGTCGGCCGGGAGCTGCACGCGGACGGTGTCCGTGGTCGCGGTGAGGTCTCTGCGGGGATCCAGCGGCCGGGAGCCGACGGGGGCGGCGGGAGCGGCGAGCATGTCCCGCCACAGGGCGACCTCCGCCGTGCGCTCGGGCCGGGCCGCCTCGTCGGTCAGGGCGTGCAGCCAGCGGCGCAGGGAGGTTCCGGCGGCGGGCAGGGCCGGTGTCCGGCCGCTTCGGACCTGGCGTCCGGCCTCGACCAGGTCGGACACCAGCACCCGCCACGACAGGCCGTCGACGACCAGGTGGTGGGCCGCGATCAGCAGCCGCCCGGGGCCTTTGCCGGCCGCCTCGAACCAGACCGGCCGGAGCATGCGGCCGGCCCGCGCGTCGATGTGGCGTACGGCCTCGGCGGCCTCGGCGCGCAGCAGGGTCTGCCACTCCTCGCCGTCCCAGTACCCCTCGCCGTCCCGGTCCACGGGGCGGACGACGTGTCCGAGGAGTGCGTCGGCGTCCGGATCGCCGGGCGCCCGCACCAGCAGGCCGCCGTCCGTGAGCTGTGATCTGAGGACGTCGTGCCGGTCGAGGACGGCGCGCAGGACGGCGGTGAGCCCGGGGCGGTCGAGTCCGGCGGGCACGGTCAGCACCAGCCACTGGGCGAGCCGGTCCAGGCCGGGGCCGCGCTCGGCGTACAGCCGCGCCATCGGGGGCAGGGGCAGCAGGCCGAGGCCGCCGCCGTCGAGTTCGGCGAGGGCCGCCGGGGCGGCGAGGCCGGTCGCGGCCTCGGCCAGCGCGGCGACGGTACGGCGTTCGAACACGGTGTGCGGGCTGAGGGCGAGGCCGCCGGCGCGGGCGCGGGCCACCACCTGGATCGCCCGGATGCTGTCGCCGCCCAGGGTGAAGAAGTCGTCGTCGACGCCGATCCGGCTCACACCGAGCACCTCGGCGAACGCGGTGGCCAGCAGACGTTCCTCGTCGGTCCGGGGCGGCCGGTGGGCGCGTCCGGTGAACTCCGGCGCGGGCAGCCCGGCCACGTCCAGCTTGCCGTTCGCGGTCGACGGCAGCCGGTCGAGCGCGACGAAGGCGGCGGGCACCAGGTGGGCGGGCAGCCGCGTCCCGGCGAAGCCCCGCAGCTCGACGAGGTCCAGCCCGGCGTGCAGGTCCCACTCCGTGCCGGTGGGGCCGCCGCCTCCGGCGGTGTTCGCGACGACGTAGGCGACGAGCTGTGCGGCCCGGTCGGCGCCCCGGCCGGGGCGGGCGACGACGGCGGCCCGGAGCACTCCGGGGTGCTCGGTCAGCGCGGCCTCGATCTCCTGGGGCTCCACGCGGAAGCCGCGGATCTTCACCTGCTGGTCGGCCCGGCCGGCGAACTCCAGCTCGCCGTCGGCGTTCCAGCGGGCGATGTCGCCGGTCCGGTACATCCGCGCGCCGGGCGGGCCGAACGGGCAGGCCGTGAAGCGCTCCGCGGTCAGGCCGGGGCGGTCGTGGTAGCCCCGGGCGAGCCCGGCGCCCGCGATGTAGAGGTCGCCGAGGACTCCGGCCGGCAGCGGCCGGAGCCGGCTGTCGAGGACGTAGAGCGCGGTGTTCCAGATCGGGGTGCCGATCGGTATCGTGCGCGCCCCCGGCCGGTACTGCCACGCGGTGACGTCCACGGCCGCCTCGGTCGGCCCGTACAGATTGTGCAGGGGCACGCCGAAGGCCCGGTGGAACCGGGCGGCCAGCTCGGGCGGAAGCGCCTCGCCGCTGCACACGACGCGGCGCAGGCCGGTGCCGGCGGCGGCCGTCTCCTCGGTGAGGAACTCGGCCAGCATGGACGGGACGAAGTGCGCCGTCGTGACGCCGGCCCGCCGGATCAGCTCGGCGAGGTAGCCGGGGTCCCGGTGCCCGTCCGGGCGGGCGACCACGAGGGTCGCGCCGGTGATCAGCGGCCAGAAGAACTCCCAGACGGACACGTCGAAGGAGGCGGAGGTCTTCTGGAGGACCCGGTCGGAGCCGTCGAGCCGGTAGCGGTCCTGCATCCAGCGCAGTCGGTTGACGATCGCGGCGTGCGTGACGACGGCTCCCTTGGGCCGTCCGGTCGAGCCCGAGGTGTAGATCATGTAGGCGGGGTGGTCGACGCGGTGCGGTACCGCAAGGGCGGTGTCTCCGGACGGCGGGGCGTCGTCGACCAGGACCGGGGGGACGTCCGTCGGGGGCAGCCGGTCGGCGACCTCGGCGACCGTCAGCAGCAGCGTCGGCCGGGCGTCGGCGAGCATGAACGCGACCCGGGCGGCCGGATAGTCCGGGTCGACCGGCACGTAGGCGGCCCCTGACCGGATCACCGCGACCAGGGCGACGACCAGCTCCGGGGAGCGGGGCACGGCGACGGCGACGAACCGCTCGGGCTCGGCGCCGCGCTCGGCCAGCAGGCGGGCGAGCCGCCCGGACCGCGCGTCCAGCTCCCGGTAGGTCAGCCGGGTGTCCTCGAAGGCCACGGCGACGGCGTCCGGGGTGGCGCGGGCCTGGGCGTCGAGCAGTTCGGCCAGGGTCGCGGGCGGCGGGGCCACCTCGGGCCCGGCGCACGCGGCGAGCAGCGTGCGGCGTTCGGCGGGGCCGAGCACGGACACGTCGCCGACCGGGGTGCGCGGGTCGGCCAGAGCCGTGCGCAGGAAGGCCGTGAACCGGTGGGCGAGCCCGGCGACGTCCTGTTCGTCGTACTCCGCGCTCGGTGCGTCGAAGCGGACGTACAGATCGCTGCCGGCCCCGCCGTCGGTGTAGACGCAGACCATGATCTCGTCGATCACGCCGAAGGTGCCGCCGGCGAAGCGGGCCTCGGCCCCCGCGAGGTCGAGTGACCGGACGAAGGGGATCACGTTGACGACGGCGCCGAACGGGCTGCGCGCGTCGCCGGCGTGTCCGGTGGCCCGTTTGACGAGGGAGACGTCGTGCCGGGCGTGCCGCAGGACGCGGCCCCGCTCCCGGCCGAGCGTCTCGGCCAGCTCCACGAAGTCGGCCGCGGGGTCCACCCGCGGGCGCAGCGGCACGCGGTTGGAGAGGAGGCCGAGGGAGCGGCGCAGCGGGCCGACGCGGTGGTTGACGGTGATGGTGAGCAACGGCTCGGACTGGCCGCACATATGGCGCAGGAACGCGGTGGCGGCCGAGGCGATCAGGTCGGACACCGTGCTGCGGACCGTGTCGGCCGTCCGCTCCCAGGCGGCGAGTTCGGCGGCGGGGACCACGGCGGTACGGGTCGTCATCCCCTGCTGTGCGGTGAGTCCGTCCCAGTACCCGGGCCCGTCGCCGAAGGCCCCGGCGGGCGGACGTACGCCGGTGGGCAGCCGGGCGGCCTGCGGGTCCGCGGCGAGGTAGTCGCGCCAGAACCGCTCGGCGTCGGCGAAGCGTCGCGAGGTCCGGTACGCCGCGTCCTTCGCGACCGCTTCGCCCGGCGGGGCCAGGGAGCCCTCCGGCACGGCGGATTCCGTGTGCAGCGCGCGGTAGACCTCGGCGATCCGCTGGGACAGCAGCGTGAGCACGCCGAACGCGTCGGTGAGGATGTGGTGGAAGACGAGTACGAGGAGGTGGCGGCCGGGTCCCAGGCGGATCGAGCCGATCCGCAGGAGCGCGTCCTCGGCCAGGTCGAACGGCCGCCGCACGAGGCCGGCGACGACGGCGCGGGCGGCGTCGGCGGGGTCGGGGGTCCCGCCGACGTCGAGACGGAACGGCTCCCAGTCCCCGAAGTCCCGGGCGAGCTGCCGCAGTCCACCGTCGTCCCGGCGGAAGTTCACCCTGAGTGCGTCGGCCTCGGCCACGGCCGTCCTGACGGCCGTGGCGAGCAGGGCGGCGTCCAGGTCGCCCTCGACGTCCCACAGGGTCGCCACGTTGTTCGGTACGTCCGGAGCGAGTTCCTGTGCGAGCCACATGGCTTCCTGCGCGGATGTGACGCCGGTACAGCCCATCCAGATTCCCCCCAGCAACATGATCCTGACCATCAGTCACTCACCGTGCTGATGCTTGTCTCGGCAGTGAGGCCGATCAACCGGGCTGAAAGATATTGGCTAGAGGTCGGAACAGAATTGGCCGTATCCCGAACCATGTCCGCCAATTTTTCGGGCCCGGCGTTTGTCCGGCCGCTGTTCGTCCGGTCCGTTGACCGTCCGGCCCGGTGCTCGTCCGGCCCGGTGTCCGTCCCGCCCGGCGGTGTCCCGCCCGGTCGTGCCCGGTCCGGCGGTCTCCCGGCCCGCGGGCGTACGTTCCTCAGGCCGTCGTCGTGCGCTGCTCCTCGGCCGCGACGGGCGCGGTTCCGTGTGCGCTGGTCCTCACCACCTCGGCGACGGTCAGCTCGTAGGCGGAGTACCAGCGTTCGCGGCCCAGTCGCTGCGCCACCAGGTGGTCGGGGTCGGAACGCCACTTCTCCAGGGTCTCCGCGTCCCGCCACATCACGACGGCGAGGCGTTCGCCGTCCTCCGCCGTGTACTGCTTGACGTCCACCAGGTCGGACCCGGCGATCTCGCGGACGCGCTCGCGCATCCGGTCCTCGGTGGCGTAGTACTCCTCGCCCGCCTGATCGGAGAGGCGCGACTTGAACAGGATCACGAACATCCGGAGTCCTCCAGGGTGGCTGTGCCGGTGGTGAACGACGTCGTGCAGGCGCGCACCCGGTCCTCGGGCGCCGACGCCAGATCCGTGCCGTGGCGGTCGAGCAGGTCCGCCACGAGGCGGTCCAGTCTCCGGTCGCCCCGCAGCACCGAGGCGTAGCTCTCCTCGGTGAAGGCGCACTGCTCGTACAGCGAGGAGAACCGGTCGGGGAAGAGGGTCAGGAGCCGCCCGCGCAGCACGTCGGCGGGGGTCTCCTCGCGGGGCGGGTTGGCCATCGTGAAGTAGTGGCGGTAGGAGAGCCGGGAGATCGCCTCGGCGTCCTCGGTCCGCGACTTCTCGTAGGCGGCCAGTCCCGCCGCCCAGTCCACGGTGGCGTCGAGGCAGTCGACGAGGACCCGGGCGTCCTCGAAGCCGCAGTTCATGCCGTGCCCCATGAAGGGCGCCATCGCATGGCAGGAGTCGCCGAGCAGGGCGAAGGCGTCCTGCCACACCCACCGGTCGCAGCGGACGACCGACAGGGTGGAGACGGACCGGGAGGCGAGCTGGCCGGCGATGTCGGGTATGGCCGCGGCCGGTTCGGGGAAGTGGGCGGCGAACGTCTCGTACAGGTCCCGGCCGCCGCCGACCGCCGCGTAGGAGGGGGCCGGGCCGTCGAGGCGCATGAACAGGGAGCCGGAGAAGTCACCCGACGGCATGGGGAACGCGGCGAACATCGCGTCGCCGGTGGGCCAGTAGTGCATGGTCCTGCGGTCGAGCCAGCCGCCCGGCACGTCGATCTCCTGATAGGCCAGTTCGAGCTTGCGCACCTCGGCTCGGGCGCCGCGCGCCTCCAGGGCGGCCCGGGTGGCGGAGTGCGCGCCGTCGCAGCCGAGGATCCGGCGGCACCTGAGCCGGTGCCGCCCGTGCCGGTCCTCCACCAGCACGGCCGGGTCGTCCAGGTCCACGGAGCGCACGCGCTGCCCGAAGCGGAGGCGCACGCCGGGCGTCGCCTCGGCGGCGTCCAGCAGGATGCGGTGCAGCCGTTCGCGCTCCACGGACCAGATGGGCTGCTCGTCGCGGCTGTACGGGGTCACCCGGGCCCGCCCGTCGGGCGGGTGCCCGCAGCGTCCGTACAACGGGACGCAGATCCCGCGCACCGCGTCCGCGACGCCCAGGTCCGACAGGACGCGCCAGCCGCGCGCCGACAGCATCACCGTGAGGGACCTGCCCCGGGAGCCGGGGTCGGGCCTCGGGGCCTCCCGCTTCTCCAGCAGGGTGACCGGTCCGAACCGGGGCGCCAGGTAGAGAGCGGTGACCACCCCCACCAGGCCGGCCCCGACGACGACCGTCTCGTGGTTCTCGGCCGTGCGGCCCGAGTCGTTCCCGTGCATGGCATCCCCGCCCCTGGTCCGTACTTCCTCCGACAGTTCCCCGGCCGTGCCCCCGCGCGATCGCGGGTCGGCCCTCAGGGCTGCCGCAGCCCGGCCAGGACCACGGCGCCCGCCTCCTTCGTGCTCAGGGACCCGCCGAGATCGCGGGTGACCCGTCCTGCGGCCACGGCGGCGGCGACCGCCCGGCGGACCGCCTCCGCCTCCCGGGCTCCGCCCAGGTGCTCGGCCAGCAGGGCCACGGAGAGGATGGCGGCGAACGGGTTGGCGGTTCCGGTGCCCGCGATGTCCGGCGCACTGCCGTGCACGGGCTCGAACAGGCCCCGCCCGGTGTCGGGGTTGAGATTGGCCGACGCCGCCACGCCGAGGCCGCCGGCGAGCGCGGCGGTGAGGTCGCTCAGGATGTCGCCGTAGGAGTTGTTGGTGACGATGACGTCGAAGGCGGTCGGATCGGTGGCCAGTCTCATCGCCGCGGCGTCCACGTAGAGGTGTGACGTGTCGACGTCCGGATGCCGGGCCGCCGCCTCGCGCCAGCAGCGCTGCCACAGCCGCCCCCCGTTGCGGACGGCGTTGGCCTTGTCGACCAGGCAGACCGATCTGCGGGCGACGGAGAAGGCGTAGTCCAGGATGCGCGACACCCCGTGATGCGTGCTCAGGTCCACGTCGAGGGCGATCTCGTGCGGGGAACCGGTCCGCGTACTGCCGCCGACGCCGCTGTAGAGCCCTTCGGTGTTCTCCCTGACGATCACGCAGTCGATCGCCCGGCGTGCCGGGTCGCGCAGCGGGCTGAGCCGGTCGTGCCACAGCTTCGCCGGCCGGTAGTTGACGTACAGGTCGAGTTCCAGGCGCAGGGTGGTCAGGACGCCGCGTACGTACGCCGTGTCGCCGAGCCGGGGATCGCCGACCGCGCCCAGCAGGGTCGCCCCGCTCTTCCTGACCCGGTCGACGTCGGCGTCCGACAGGGCCCGGCCGGTCCGCAGGTACGTCTCCGCGTTGACGTGGTCGAGGACGTCGGTCCGCACGCCGAGGTCGAGGGCGTCGAGGACGTCCAGCGCCGGAGCGGTCACCTCCGGTCCGATGCCGTCACCGGGAATGACGGTGATGGTGGTCAAAGCCGCTCACGCCCGTCCGTGGCTCAGCACGTCCGCGACGAGTCCCGGGACGTCGTGCTCCACGTGGAAGTGGCCTCCCGGCCGCACGGTCCCGCTGTACTCGCCGGAGGTGACGCGCGCCCACCCGGCAAGCCGCGCCTCGGCCACCAGCGGGTCGCCCTCGCCGTGGTAGCCGCGCACCGGACAGGACAGCGGCCCGGCGCCGGGCGACGGCCGGTACGTCGCGTGGGCCCGCAGGTCCGAGCGGAGCATGGGCAGGAGGAGTTCGCGCAGCTCCTTGTTCTCCAGGACGGCGGGTTCGATGCCGCCCAGCGCGTGCAGCGTCGCCCAGAACTCGTCGTCGGGGGCCAGGTGGACGTTCCGCTCGCTCATCTCTCCGGGCGGGAGCGCGGCCGACACGCACAGCGCCCGGGGTTCCTCACCGGCGTCCCGCAGCAGCAGGGCCGTCTCGTAGGCGACCAGCGCGCCCAGGCTGTGCCCGAACAGCACGCGGTCGCCCGGCGGGAGCCGCAGCAGCTCCGCCGCGGCGGAGTCCGCCATCGCGGCCACGTCGTCCACCGGCGGCTCCCCGAAGCGGTCACCGCGGCCGGGGTACTGGACGGCCATGAGCGCCGTGCCGGACGGCACCGCCGCGGCCCACTCGCCGAAGGCGATGGCAGAGCCCCCGGAGTGCGGGAAGCACACCAGGCGCACACCGGGACCGTCGATGCCGGTCAGCGACCGCACCCAGCCCCGTTCCCGCATCCGGCTCATCCGCCCCGCCCTTCTCGTCGGCCGTCGTTCCGCGGGTCCCATGTTTTCCGCTCGCCGGAATTTCACGGACTCCCCGACAGATGTCGGCAAGAGACCGGGGGCCGTACGGGGGCCGCGATGACGATGCGGAGGAGAGGGGCCCGGCAGGCGCGCCATCGCGCCCGCGCACGGACGCTCGCGCCTCCGTCCCCCCTCCGCCCGCTCCTGGAAGGGACGTCATCATGCTCGACGGATTTGTGCCCTGGCCCGAACAGCTCGGGGCGGACCTGCGCCGGACGGGTGTCTGGCCCGGCCGGCCGATCGGCGACCTGCTCCACGAGTCGTGCGAGCGGAACGCGGAGAGAGTGGCCGTGGTCTGCGACGGGCGGCGGATGACCTACGCGGAGCTCTCGCGCAGGGCGGACCGGCTGGCGGGCGGACTGATCGGACTGGGCGTCAGCCCGCTGGACCGGGTGGTCGTGCACCTGCCCAACGTTCCCGAGTTCGTCGTCGTGGTGTTCGCGCTGCTGCGGGCCGGGGCCATACCGGTGCTCGCGCTGCCCGGACACCGCAGGTCCGAGATCGAGCATCTGTGCGCCCATTCCGGCGCGGTGGCCTACGTGGTGAAGGACGAGTTCGGCGGGTTCGACTTCCGCGGGATCGCCCGGGAGATCCCCTCGCTCCGGCATGTGCTGGTCAGCGGCGACCCCCAGGAGTTCACGGCGCTGGAGTCGGTGGGCGCCGAGGACGTCCCGCTGCCCCGGGTGGACCCGTCCGCGCCCGCGCTGTTCCTGCTCTCCGGGGGAACCACCGGGCTCCCGAAGCTGATCCCCCGGACCCACGACGACTACGCGTACGTCATGGGCGCGACCGCGCGGGCGATGGAGGTCGACCGGGACGTGGTCTATCTCGCCGTCAACCCGGTCGCGCACCAGGCGGCGCTCGCCTGCCCGGGGGTGTTCGGCAGCCTCCTCCTGGGCGGCAGGGCGGTCCTCACGTCGACCGTACGGCCCGACGAGGTGTTCCCGCTGATCCGCCGCGAGGGCGTCACCGTGACCACGCTCGTGCCCGCCGTGCTGCGGCTGTGGGCCGACTCGGGACGGCCGCCCGGCGAACTGTCGGATCTGCTGATCCAGGTCGGCAGCGCCCCTCTCGACCCCGCCCTCGCCGACCGGGCGGCCCGGGGCCTGGGCTGCCGTATCCAGCGGTGGTACGGCATCAGCGAGGGCCTGCTGACGCACACCCGGCTCGACGACCCGCAGGAGGCGGTCGTGAACACGGACGGCCGCCCGATGTCGCCGCGCGACGAGATCCGGGTCGTGGACGAGTCCGGCGACCCGGTGCCCGACGGGGAGGCCGGCGAAATGCAGGTGCGGGGTCCGTACACGATCCGCGGGTACTACCGGGCTCCCGAGGAGAACGCGCGCGCGTTCACACCGGACGGCTTCTTCCGCACCGGAGACCTCGTCCGGCGCAGGCAGGACGGCAACATCGTGATCGTCGGCCGGATCAAGGACGTCATCAACCGGGCCGGCGAGAAGGTCTCGGCGGAGGAGGTGGAGCGTCAGCTGCGCACCCATCCCGCGGTGCGGGACGCGGCCGTGATCGGTGTTCAGGACACCGTGCTCGGCGAACGGACGTACGCGTTCGTCGTCCTGACCGGGACGGCTCCCGGCACCTCGGCGGTGAAGGAGTACCTGCGGGGCCGCGGCCTGGCCACCTACAAGATCCCCGACCGCCTGGTGCCCGTATCGCAGTTGCCGCGTACGCCGATGGGAAAGGTCGACAAGAAGGCGTTGCGCGCCCTGGCCGCGCCCTCGGCGCGGTGAGGAGGGGCCCCGGGGCCGTGAGGGCGGGGCGGACGGCGCGCCGGCTGCCCGACACCATGTCGGTGTAGCGGGCGTCGGCCGGCGTGGCCGTGGCGGCCGGACCCTCGCCCTCCAGGCGGTCCCCACCACGTTCGGTCTCAAGGCGGCGGGCTGGCGGGAACTGGTCCTGGCCGCGGACGAGCGGCTGGACCGGGTGCTCGCGACCGGGCTGCCGGTGCGCTCGGCAAGATCGCGGTCGACGTGCAGTCGCTGGCGCGGACCGAGGTGGCGGAGGTCGCCGAGCCGGGGCCGGTGGGCCGCGGCAGCTCCTCCGCCATGCCGCACAAGCGCAATCCGGTGCTGTCGACGCTGATCCGCAGTGCCTCGCTCCAGGTGCCGGTGATGGCCGCCGGGTTGACGCAGTGCCTGGTGTCGGAGGACGAGCGGTCGGGCGGGGTGTGGCACGCCGAGTGGCAACTGCTGCGCGAGTGCCTGCGGTTGACGGGCGGGGCGGCCCATACGGCGGTCGAGCTGGCCGGCGGCCTGGAGGTCCGCGACGGGCGGATGCGCGCCAATCTGGCGCTCACCGGCAGCGGTGTGGTCACCGGGCGGATCGCGGCCGAGCTGGCGCCGCTGCTCGGCAAGGCGGCGGCCAGGGCCGTGGTGTCGAGGTGCGCGGCGACGGCGGCGGAGACCGGGAAGCCGCTCGCGGACGTCCTGGCCGGTTCGCCGGAGCCGGCCGGCCGCGTCGGGGCGCACGAGCTGGCGGAGCTGTGCGATCCGCTCGCCTACACGGGCGGAGCCGCGGCACTGACCGAACGCGCCCTGCTGGAGGACGACTCGCGAAGAGGAGCGGCGACATGACCGAGTACCCGTAGGACTTCTCCGTGGTGGCCGTCCCGGAAGCCGGGGGCGGCCACGGTCAGCTCCCAGGGCAGGTCCATCGCGGGGTCCAGGGAGTTGATGTCGATCTGCGCGCCCGCTCCCACAGCGGTTGGCACCGCCACGTCACGCTCGCCTCGGACGCCCACGCGGTCGCCGTCCTGTCGTCCGCCGCCGACGCCCGCCCACTGCGGGCCTGCTGACCGGGGAGCGGCGGCCGGGAGCGGCGGGCGGCCGGGAGTCCGGCAGCAGGTGGCCAGGAGTCCGGCAGCAGGTGGCCAGGAGTCCGGCGGGCCTCCGGCCCCGGACGGCCGCTCCCGCCCGGACGTGCCTCCCCCGCGCCGACACGCCCGAGGCGCAGGAGCACGAACAAGCCGGGCCCATGCCCCGTCCCACACGCCCCACAACTGTGCTCAGCCGTTCAGGAGTTCAGGGCGATCAAGCAATTTCGGTCACATATGGCTTCCCTCGCACCCCGACAGGGGGTTGACTAAGGGCTGTCCCCTGCGACGCCCCGGCCCCCGGCGGAGGAGCTGACAACGATGCCACCTCACCTCGTACGGTCACCCCTTGGCCAGGGATCACGGGACAGTTTTCAGGGCTGCCGGACCCCCGACCGCCGCCTCCCACGACCCGGCTCCGGCGCGGTCCGCGGAGGACGCGCCGTTCGCGTCGTCCATCCGCACCGATCAGACGAGGGGCAGCAATGAGCCAGATAAAGTTACCGGTGTTTCACATGCCGTTCCCGAGCGCAGGCTGCCATCCGGGCTTGGCCGAAACTCGCCGGGCCGCCTGGCAATGGGCCGAATCCGAGGGGCTGATCCTTTCCGCCCCTTCGCGCAAGCGGATGATCCGCACCCGGCCCGAACTATGGATTTCCCTCATCTTCCCGAAAGCCTCCCAGCGGCATCTCGATCTGTTCTGCCAGTGGCTCTTCTGGGCTTTCCTGGTGGACGACGAGTTCGACGACGGACCGGCCGGGCGCGATCCCGGGATGTGCGGGAGCGCGATCGCCCGGCTGGTGGACGTGTTCGACGGCGCCCCGCCGCACGGCCCGATGGAACGGGCGCTGGCCGGGCTGCGCGACCGCACCTGCGGCGACCGGTCGCCGCACTGGCGTCGGCAGTTCCGCCGGGACACCGCCGCCTGGCTGTGGACGTACTACGCCGAGGCGGTGGAGCGCGCGGCCGGACAGGTGCCGAGCCGGGCCGACTTCGCGAGGCACCGGCGCGACTCGGTGGCCATGCAGCCGTTCCTCGACCTGCACGAGATCACCGCCGGAATCGATCTGCCGGAATCCGCTCGCAGCCTTCCGGCCTATATCGCCCTGCGGAACGCGGTGACCGACCACTCCGGACTCTGCAACGACATCTGCTCGTTCGAGAAGGAGGCCGCCCTGGGCTATGAGCACAACGCGGTGCGGCTCATTCAGCGCGACCGCAGATCCACGCTCCAGGAAGCGGTCGACGAGGCCGGAATACAGCTGGCGCGGATCGCCGAACGGGTGCAGCGGGCGGAAAGGGAACTGACCGAGGAGATCGACGCGGCGGGAATCACCGGCTCCACACGGGCCGCCCTGGAGCGCTGCGTACGGGACTACCGAGGGCTCGTGCGGGGCGACTTCGACTACCACGCCCGCGCCGAGCGCTACACCCGGCCCGATCTGGTGGAGCGGGACGGGCACGCGTCGCTGTCCGGGATCTTCGCCTCCTGAGAACGCCGCGGTGCGGGCCCGGGGCGCGGCAGTCTCCCGGTCCCGTACCGCGGCCGGAGACGATCAGGTCACACCACCAGGGGTCACCAGGGAACCAGGATTGGTCGAAGCCGGTCACATGGAAGACTGACCGCGCAAGCATGGCCCCGGGCCGTCCCCCACCGGCCGGGCCGACGCAACCGGCGGGCCCCGGTTACCTGGGCGGCCGGTCGTACGCGAGCAGCGCCAAGAACGCCGGTCTGACGTGGACGTTCACCGGAAGGTCAGCCGCGTGGGTGGTGTCGCGGGCCGCCACTTCGGGGCAGGCATACGTCTACGTCGACGGCAGGAAGGCTGCCACGGTGGATCTGAAGTCCGCCACCACGAAGTACCGGGACGCTGTCTGGACGGCGTCGTCGTGGCCCTCCGGTGCCCAGCACACGGTCCGGATCGTCGTGGCCGGCACGAAGGGCCGCCCCGCCCTCACCACGGACGGGCTGGTCCACCTGAAGCAGCGAAAGGGCCGATGCGCACATGTCCGGTGTCGGGGCGGCTCCGCCGCAGGTGACGACCGCGTACGGCGACGTGCGCGGCACGGTGGAGGCGGGCGTCGCGGTCTTCCGCGGCATCCCGTACGCGGCTCCGCCGGTGGGCGCACGGCGCTTCCGCGCGCCCGCGCCGCCCCGGCCGTGGCGGGGCGTGCGCGACGCGGTCGACTTCGGGCCGACCGCGCCCAAGCGGCCCTACGCCCCGCCGCTGGACGCACTGCTGCCCGATCCGGCCGTGGCGGGCGAGGACTGCCTCAACCTCAACGTGTGGACGCCCTCGACCGCTGCGGCCGGCCGGCCCGTCCTGGTGTGGATCCACGGCGGTTCGCTGCTGCACGGCTCCTCAGCGGTGCCGGTCTACGACGGGTGGGCGTTCGCCCGGGACGGCGTGGTGCTGGTCTCGGTCAACTACCGCCTGGGCGTGGAGGGTTTCGGGGTGTTCCCGGACGCGCCCGCCAACCGGGGACTGCTGGACCAGCTGGCCGCGCTGGAGTGGGTGCGGGACAACATCGCGGCGTTCGGCGGCGATCCGGACCGGGTCACGGTGGCCGGCGAGTCGGCGGGGGCCGTCAGCGTGGCGGCCCTGCTGGCGGCCCCCCGCGCGGCGGGCCTGTTCCGGCGGGCGGTGCTGCAGAGCGGCGTGCCCGCGGCCCTCACTCCGGCCGACGGCTCCCGGACGACGGAACTGATCGCCCGGCGGCTCGGCGTCCCGGCGACCGCCGCCGCGCTGGCCGCCGTCGATCCGGAGGGCCTGCTGGACGCGCAGACGGCGGTGACGAGCGGCGGCGACCCGCTGACCGGGCGGAACGGCTTCCCGATCGTGGTGGACGGCGACCTGCTGCCCACCGACCCCGACGAGGCGCTGCGCACGGGCGGGGCCGCCGGGGTGGAGCTGCTGATGGGGACGAACAGCGAGGAGTACCGGCTCTGGTTCGTGCCGGGCGGGCTGACGGAGCGGATCGGCCGGCTCCGGCTCCGGCTCGCGCTGCTGAAGTTCGGGGTGCCCGCCGCCACCGCCCGCGTCTACCGGGCGGCCCGGCCCGACGCCGCACCGGGCGAACTCCTCGGGGCGATGGCGACGGACCTGCTGCTGCGGGTCCCGGTCAACCGGCTGGCCGACGCCCGGACGGGCGCGCCCGCCTCCACCCACCTGTACGAGTTCGGGTGGCCCTCCCCCGTACAGCGCCTCGGCGCCTGCCACGCGCTGGAGCTCGGGTTCGTCTTCGACACCCTCGCCCACCCCGACACGGTCGCCCTGACCGGACCGGACGCACCGCAGGAGCTGGCGGACGCGATGCACGGGGCGTGGGTGCGGTTCGCCGCCTCGGGCGATCCGGGCTGGCCCCGGTGGGACGCCTCCCGGCCGGTGATGGGCTTCGGGCCGGGTGCCCCGGCGCTCCTGCCGGCCCCGCGCGACGCCGAGTTGCGCGCCTGGCCGCCGTACCGCTAACGCGTGGAGACCCAGTGCGGGTCAGGAGTCGCGGTGAGGATCGCCGAGGCCACCACGACGGCTCCCAGCACGGCCTGTTCGCGGCGGGCGAGGCGGTGGGCGGCGGCGGGGTCGGTGTCGCGGAGCATCCGCCGTCGCGCCGCCACCGCCAGGGCGCTCACGACGGCCATCAGCGCCAGC
Source organism: Streptomyces sp. ADI96-02 (assembly GCF_003846185.1). Lineage (GTDB taxonomy): Bacteria > Actinomycetota > Actinomycetes > Streptomycetales > Streptomycetaceae > Streptomyces. The sequence goes on along the minus strand of NZ_ML123034.1, from coordinate 4,796,589 downwards.
TTGACCAGCAGCGCGCGCCCGTACGCGGAGGTGAACACCGCGTCGAGCGGCAGGCGGCGCAGCGTGGAGGCGGTGCCGGTGGCCGCGAGGGCGGCGTACAGCCAGAGGGCGAGGCGCGCGTAGCGGCCGAGCAGGGCGCGGGCGGCGGGGTGGCCGCGCCAGAGCCACATGGTGCGCAGGACGTGCAGCAGGCCGCCGGTCCACAGCGAGGCGGCGATCAGGTGGACGACGGTGAGGGCCGCGCCGATCTCGGGGGTGTACGCCTCCGGGTGCGCGCGCAGGGCCTCGGCGCCGACGACCGCGGCGAGCGGGACGATGGCCAGGGCGGGGCGGCGGCCGGCGGCGCAACCGGCGGCGATGACCAGGCCGTTGGCGATCAGGAGGAGCAGCCCGCCCTCCCGGGTGGCGTACGTCTCGGTGAGCGCGAGGTCGCTGACGACGGCCAGGTGGACGATCTGCCCGGCCGCGGCGGCGGCCCCGGCGAGCGCGGCGGGGACGGCCCAGGCGCGCACGGCGGCGCCGGGACGGCCGGGCACCGGCCGGATCAGGCCCGGGGCGAGGAGTTCGCCCAGGTGGACGGCGAGGGCCGCGTACAGGACGGTCCGGAGCAGGGCGGTGAGCCCTGCGCCGGGTATCCGCAGCTCTCCGGTGCCGTGCGCCAGCAGCCCCGGTCCGGCCAGCGCGGTCAGCAGGGCCAGGGCGCCGCCCGCGCACACCACCGCGGCGGCCCTCCAGGACCGGTAGGACGGGGCGGCGGTCGTGGCGGCCGGATCGGCGAGCGGGGCGGGCAGTGGATCGGCGACCGGCGGCGCGCCGGGGACGCCCGGCAGCGCCGGTGCGGCCGGGTCGGCAGGGGGTCCGGAGAGCATCACGCCTCGATCCTCGCCCGCCCGGTGGGGTGCGGCAAGCCGCGCACGGCCTCATCGGCGCTGCCCGGAGGGACCGGCGGCGACGACGTGGACGGGCCCCCGGACGCGCCGCGTCCGGGGGCCCGTCCGGGGGCTCAGCCCTTGTTCCGCGCGGCCCAGAACTCCTCGAAGGTGAGCAGGCCGTCGCCGTTGGCGTCGTGGGCGTTGATGATCGCCTGTGCCACCGTCTCGGTGACGAAGGGGTCGCCGAGCTGCGCCATCGCGCTCTTGTACTCGTTCGCCGTGATGAGGCCGTCGCCGTCCCGGTCGAACCGCTCGAATACCGTCCGCGCCGACTCGATGTCCGCCACTGTTTTCGCCCCTTCGTGATGCCGGATGTCGGGGATCAGATTATCCGGCCGTTCGGGTGACGGGTGCGGGGGCCGGTGGGAGGCGTGGCTCAGGGGGTGTCAGCGGTCGGAGATCCGCATCTCGAACCAGGTGGTCTTGCCGCGCGGCAGCAGATCGACGCCCCACCGGTCGGAGAGCTTGTCGACGAGGAACAGCCCGCGCCCGCTGATGTCCATCTCCCTGACCGGCATCAGGCACGGGAGCCCGCGCGAGGGGTCGCGCACCTCGACGCGGATCCAGCCCCGGCGGCGGACCATGCGCAGCCCGAAGACCCGGGCGCCGGTGTGGCGCACCGCGTTGCCCACGAGCTCGGAGACGAGCAGGACGGCGTACTCGGCGGTCTGCGGCGAGAGCGCCCACTGCCGCAGCACCACGCAGGAGGTGAGCCGGCGGGCGGTCGCCGCCGACTCCGGGCGGGACGGCAGCCGGACTTCCGCCTCGGTCGGGTTCCCGAACAACTCCAGCGCCTTGAACGCCTGTTCGTCATCGACGGTCGACGTCCAGCGTGCCGCGGTCGCGCTGCTGCGCGGTCGCGGCTGATCCACACCCTCCAGGCCCGCCATGCGCACCATCATGGCCGCCCGTCCGGGCCTCCGGAGGCGTTCCGACGGAATCCGCACCCCGGAACGGCTGATTCCGGAGGGCGCTTTGGCATATGCCAGAGGCAGGAAAGTGCGCCGGGGAGCCCGACTGAGCTGCGGTGAAGCACCCTCTGGCGGGATGTGCCACGCGGCGGGCACGCCGGGCCCCGAGTCCGCTGCGAGGCCCGGCCGATCCGCCCACACGGATGAACTCCGCCCGGTGGTGCATCCGCGTGAGCACCACCCGGCGGCCGTCAGAGGAAGACGGCCTTGCCCGGCCCCTCCTCGACGAAGCTGCGCATGCCCCGCTCGCGGTCCTCGGTGGCGAACAGGCCCGCGAACCAGGTGCGTTCGACGGCGAGCCCGGTGTCGATGTCCGTCTCCAGGCCGGTGTCGACGGACTCCTTGGCGGCGCGCAGCGCCAGCGCGGGCCCCTTCGCCAGCTTGGCGGCCCAGGCGTGCGCCTGCTCGTAGACCTCGGCGGCCGGCACCACCCGGTCCACCAGGCCGAGCGTCAGGGCCTCCTCCGCCTTGACCATGCGGCCCGTGAAGATGAGGTCCTTGGCCCGGGACGGGCCGATCAGCCGGGACAGCCGCTGGGTGCCGCCCGCGCCCGGGATCAGGCCGAGCAGGATCTCGGGCTGGCCGAGCTTGGCGTTGTCGGCGGCGATGCGGAAGTCGGCGCACAGCGCCAGTTCGCAGCCGCCGCCGAGCGCGTAGCCGGTGACGGCGGCGACGACGGGCTTGGGGATGCGGGCGACGGCGGTGAAGGATTCCTGGAGGGCCCGGGAGCGGACGACCATCGCCGCGTGGTCCATCGCCTGCATCTCCTTGATGTCCGCTCCGGCCGCGAACACCTTCTCGCCGCCGTAGAGGACCACGGCGCGCACGTCCTCGCGCCGGGTCGCCTCCTCGGCCAGCTCCCGCAGCCGGTCCTGGACGGCGACGTCCAGGGCGTTCATCGGCGGCCGGTCCAGCAGGATCGTGCCGACGTCGTCGCGTACTTCGAGGGTTACGGTCATGGGGAGAGGTTAACCATGGCTAACGCGGGCGGACCCGGTGCCGTTGGTCACAGCACCGGGTCCGCCAGGTCCACCGCGCGAACGCGGCGGGAGGGGTCCTACTTCTTCCACTCCGCCCAGTCCATGTTCCAGCCGTTGAGCCCGTTGTCCGGCTGGATGGTCTTGTCGTCGGAGTTCTTCACGATGACCACGTCGCCGATGAGGGACCGGTTGAAGAACCAGGCGGCCGGGGTCCGGCCGTCGTAACCGCCGCGCACGTCCCGCAGCCCGACGCAGCCGTGGCTGGTGTTGGTCGTGCCGAAGATCGAGGACGCGCCCCAGTAGTTGCCGTGCAGGAAGGTGCCCGAGGTGGACAGCCGCATGGCGTGCGGCACGTCCTTGATGTCGTACTCCCCGCCGAAGCCGACGGTGTCGCCGTTCATCCGGGTCACCTTGAGCTTCTCGCTGATGACCATCTGACCGTTGTACGTGGTGGTCGCCGGGGCGCCCGCGGAGATCGGGATGTCCTTGATCTGCTTGCCGTCGCGGACGACCTTCATCCGGTGCGAGCTCGCGTCGACGGTGGAGATCTGGCTGCGGCCGATGGTGAACTCCACGGTCTTGGCCTGCTTGCCGTAGACGCCGGGCCGCCCCTCGACGCCGTCGAGGTTCAGGTCCACGGTCACCTTGGTGCCCGGGGCCCAGTACTTCTCCGGGCGGAAGTCGAGGCGGTCGTTGCCGAACCAGTGGCCCTCGATCTCGACGGCCGGCTCGGAGGTCACCTTGATGGCGTTCTCCACGGCGGCCGGATCGGTGATGCCCCGGGTGAAGTTGATGGAGACCGGCATGCCGACGCCGACGGTCGAGCCGTCCTCCGGCGTGTACTGCCCGATGAAGGTGTTCTTCGGGACCAGCGTGGTGAAGGTCGTGTCCTTCGCCGACTCGCGGCCCTTCCCGTCCTCGGCGACCGCGTGCACCGTGTACTTGGTGGCGGCGGCGAGATGGCGCTTCGGCGTCCAGCTCGCCCCGTCCGCCGCGATGGCGCCCTCGACCTCTTCGCCCTCGGGGTCGGCGACCTTCACCGTGGTCAGCTTCCCGCCCGCGGCGCCGATCTTCAGCGCTCGGCTGGTCGCCACCGACTCCGCGCCGTCCTTGGGCGCGACGGTGACCACCGCCTGCGAGGCGCTGGTGTCCTCGGCCTTCGCATCCTTGCCCCCGGCGGTTCCGTCCGCCGCCGTACTGTCCCCGCCGCACGCCGTCACCAGCAACAGCAGTGCTCCCAGGACCGGTGCCAGAAGCACCCGTCCCCCGCGCCGCCTTGCGCCCGCCCCGGCCGATGCCCCCGAAATCGGCTGCCCGTTCACTGTGGTCGTCTCCCCTCGCACGGCCTGGCATCGCCACGGCCCGCAACCCCCGCGCGCTACACCTGCGCGTCAGCGGTAAGACAATCACATGGACGATCGGCCGGGCCCCTCCGGTATGTCACCGTTCCGTCCCAAGTGGCCAGGCGGGCCGGGCGGGTGGGAGGGACATCCGGGCGACGCGGACGGCCGGGCCCGGGGGCGGACCCGGCCGCGTGCGCGGCGCGCGGGTCAACGCAGTGCCGAGCCCGCCTTCCACTTCTTCCAGCCCATGTTCCAGCCGCTCAGACCGTTGTCCGGCGAGACCTTCCGGTCCTTGGAGTTGACCACCTCGACCACGTCGCCGATCAGCGTCCGGTCGAAGAACCAGCCGCCCGGGGTGGAGCCGCCGCCGCCCTTCGCGTCGCGCAGCCCGATGCAGCCGTGGCTCACGTTCCGCTCGCCGAAGACGTCGTCGCCGGCCCAGTAGTTGCCATGCAGGAAGGTGCCGGACTCGGTGAGCCGGATCGCGTGCGGTACGTCCTTGATGTCGTACTCGCCCTTGCCCTCTGCGTTCGTGAAGCCGACGGTGGCCCCGTTCATCCGGGTCACCTCGTGCATCTCGCTGACCACCATCCGGCCGTTGTACGTGGTCGTCTTCGGGGCGCCCGCGGTGATCGGCACGGTGCTGACCAGCTCGCCGTCGCGGCGCACCTCCATGGTGTGCTTCGCCGCGTCCACGCGGGAGACCTGCGAGCGGCCGACCGTGAAGCCGACGGTCCGGTCCTGGCTGCCGTAGATCCCGGGAGCGCCCTCCACATCGCGCAGCGCGATGTCGACGACGACCTCGGTGCCCGGCTCCCAGTAGGCGCGCGGCCGGAAGTCGAGCCGGTCCTTCCCGAACCAGTGGCCGACGACCTCCACCGCCGGTTCGGCCGTCACCCGGATGGCCTTCTCGACGGCGGCGCGGTCGGCGACCGGGTGGCTGAAGGAGAAGGAAACGATCATCCCGGTGCCCACGGTCGACCGGTTCTCCGGTTTGAAGTAACCGATGAAACGGTGCTCCGGGACGATCGTGGTGAACGTGGTGTGCCGGGCCGAGCGCCGGCCGGCCCCGTCCAGCGCCACCGCGTCGACGCTGTACTTCGCCGCCAGGGCGAGCCGGGCCGCGCCGGGCTCCGGCCGCCAGGAGAGCCCGTCCGGCGCGATCCGCCCGGCCACCGTCTGCTGCCGCGCGTCCTCGATCCGCCTCACCCGCACGCTCTCCAGCCGGCCGTCGGGCACCTTCACCTCCAGCCGGGTGCGCGCGTCGACGCCCTTCGCCCGGTCCTCGGGGAAGACGCTGATCACATCCCGGTCGGAGCGCGACTTGCCGTTCAGCAGCGCCTCCCTCGTATCGGTGCAGCCGGTCAGCAGGGCCAGCACGGTCAGTAGTCCTGCCCATGTCAGCACGGCGGCCGAGCCCGCCCGTGCGCTCTTCGCTGTGTGGTTCACGCTCCCCCAACGACCGGGGCCGGTCGGGGGAAACGTGAGTGCGGGCCCCGCGCTGGGCAGAACAGGGGGGAGGACTACGGGAAGAGGGCCGCGGCCGGGACGTCGCGCGCCCCTTTTCCGGTGCCCGTCCTCATGAGCCGCGGGAGGCGAAACGGTGTCGAGCGCAGCCGAGCAGGAGGCAGTCCAGGATCCGGCGGGCACGGCGGTGGACCCCGGCGGGCCGCCGGACGGCCGGACCGGGCCCGCCCGGAGCACCGCCCCCGGCCCGCACGCGGCGGCGGCCCCCGCCGTGTGGCCCGGGGCCCCGACGCCGCTGGGGGCCCGCTTCCGGGCCGGCCCGGACGGGGTGGCGGGCACCAATTTCGCGCTGTGGGCCGGCGGGGCCGAGGCGGTCGACCTCTGCCTCTTCGACGAGCGGGGCGCCGAGACCCGCCGCCCGCTGACGGAGCTGACGCACGGGATCTGGCACGGCTTCCTGCCGGGCGTCCGGCCGGGCCGGCGGTACGGCTACCGGGTGCACGGCCGCTGGGACCCCTGGACGGGCGCCCGCTGGAACGCGGCCAAGCTGCTCCTGGACCCGTACGCCCGCGCGGTCGACGGCGACTTCACCCTCCCGCCCGAGGTGTACGGGCACGTCCGCGACTGGCCCGACCAGCACGTCGCCGACACCGTGCGCGACGACCGGGACTCCGCTCCGTACGTCCCCAAGGGCGTGGTCGTCCACGACGACGACGACTGGGCGGAGGACCGCCGCCCGAAGACGCCGTGGGCCGACTCCGTCATCTACGAACTGCACGTGCGCGGCTTCACCAGGCTGCACCCGGACATCCCGCCCGAGCTGCGCGGCACCTACGCCGGTCTGGCGCACCCGGCCGCGATCGGCCATCTGACCAGGCTCGGCGTGACGGCGGTGGAGCTGCTGCCGGTGCACCAGTTCGCCCACGAGGACCACCTGCTGCGGCGCGGCCTGCGCAACTACTGGGGCTACAACTCCATCGGCTACTTCGCCCCGCACGCCGGCTACTCCGCCTCCGGCACGGCCGGCGGGCAGGTCGGCGAGTTCAAGCGGATGGTGCGCGCGCTGCACGACGCCGGGATCGAGGTCATCCTGGACGTCGTCTACAACCACACCGCGGAGGCGGGCGAGCGGGGCCCGACGCTGTCGCTGCGCGGCGTCGACAACCGGGGCTACTACCGCCTCCAGGACGATGCGCGCCGCTACGCCGACTACACCGGCTGCGGCAACACCCTGCACGTGGTCCAGCCGCAGGTGCTGCGCCTGATCACCGACTCGCTGCGCTACTGGGTGACCGAGATGGGCGTCGACGGCTTCCGCTTCGACCTGGCGGCGGCACTGGCCCGCTCGATGCACGACGTCGACATGCTCTCCCCGTTCCTCGCCGTGATCGCCCAGGACCCGGTGCTGCGCCGCGTCAAGCTCATCGCGGAACCGTGGGACGTCGGCGACGGCGGCTACCAGGTCGGCGCCTTCCCGCCGCTGTGGACCGAGTGGAACGACCGCTACCGCGACGCCGTGCGCGACTTCTGGCGCGGCGCCCTGCCCGACGTGCGCGACCTCGGCTACCGGCTGACCGGCTCCAGCGACCTGTACGCCTGGGGCGGCCGGCGTCCGTACGCCTCGGTCAACTTCGTCACCGCGCACGACGGCTTCACCCTGCGCGACCTGGTCAGCTACGAGCACAAGCACAACGAGGCCAACGGGGAGGGCAACCGGGACGGGACCGACGACAACCGGGCCTGGAACTGCGGCGCGGAGGGCGAGAGCGACGACCCGGACGTCACCGCCCTGCGCCGCCGCCAGCTGCGCAACCTGCTCACCACGCTGCTGCTCTCCACGGGCGTGCCGATGCTGGTGGCCGGCGACGAAATGGGCCGTACGCAGGGCGGCAACAACAACGCCTACTGCCAGGACAACGAGGTCGGCTGGCTGGACTGGTCGCTGCTGGAGGAGCCCGGATGGCGCGGGCTGACCGAGCTGACGGCCCGGGTGCTGAAGCTGCGCCACACCCACCCGGTGCTGCGCCGCCGCGCGTTCTTCTCCGGCCGGGCGCAGGCCCCGGACGGTCTGCGGGACCTGGCGTGGTTCGGCCGGGACGGCCGGGAGATGACGGAGGGCGACTGGTACGCCCCGGCGGCCACGCTCGGCCTCTACCTCTCCGGCCGGGACATCCCGGGCCGGGACGCGCGGGGCGAGACTGTCACGGACGACAGCTTCCTCGCGGTGCTGCACGCGGGGGCGGAGCCGACCGGCTTCGAGCTGCCGGGGCCGCCGTGGGCAGAGCGGTACGAACTGGTCCTGGACACCTCGCGCGAGGACCAGGCGCACGAGCCCGGCACCATCCTGCGCGGCGGTACGGCCCTGCCGGTGCCGGCCCGCTCGGTGCTGCTGCTGCGGGTGGCGGCGTAACGGGCGGGACGGGCGGTGCGGCCGGGACGGGCCGGGCGCGCCGCGATCGGGCCGGAAAACCGGAGGCCCGATGTCAGTGGTGAAACGTAGGGTCGGCCCTGATGCCCGAAAAGCCTGCAGAGCACACGGACCGGTCCGCCGTGCGCTCCCTCCTCCGCCTGTGGCCCTATGTCCGACCCGTACGGGTGCGTCTGTTCACCGCCGCCTTCGTGGCGATCGTGGCGTCCTGCCTGGGGCTGGTGATACCGCTGGTCCTGAAGTGGATGGTGGACGGCCCGGTGGCCGACCGGGACCCGGGCGGGGTCTGGCTCGGCGCGCTGTACCTGCTGCTCCTCGGGATAGCGGAGGCCCTGCTGTTCGGGCTGCGCCGCTGGCTGGTGGCGCGCCCGCTGGCCTCGGTCGAGGCGTCGATGCGTGCCGACCTCTACCGGCATCTGCAACGCCTGCCGGTGGCCTTCCACGACCGCTGGCCGTCCGGGCAGCTGCTCTCGCGCGGGACCACGGACCTGATGCTGCTGCGGATGTTCCTGGCGTTCCCGCTGACCTTCCTGATCGTCAACGCCACCACGATCCTGGTCGGTTTCGTCATCCTGTTCGCGCAGGACTGGTCCCTCGGCCTGGTGCTGCTGGCGCCGGCGGTGCCGCTGATGGTCCTGTGCTCGCTGTTCGAGTCGAAGTACGCGGTGGTGGCCCGCCGGTCCCAGGACCAGGTCGGCGATCTGACCACGGTCGTCGAGGAGAGCGTGCTCGGCATCCGCGTCATCAAGGGCTTCGGCCGGCACCGCAGCCAGGCGCTCGCCTTCCGGGGCCTGTCGCAGCGGCTGCGGACGACGGAGCTCGTCAAGGCCCGGCTGCTGGCCGGGATCTGGGCGCTGATCACCGTCATTCCGGAGCTGGCGATCGGCGCGGCGCTGGTGCTCGGCACCATCGAGGTGGCGGACGGCGGGCTGTCGGCGGGCACCCTGGTCGCGTTCCTGTCGACGGCGCTCGCGCTGCGCTGGCCGGTGGAGTCGATCGGGTTCCTGCTGGCGATGAGCCAGGAGTCGGCGACCGCCACCGACCGGTACTTCGAGGTGATGGACGTGGCGGAGGAGGCCGACGCCGCCGCGGCGCGCGAGAACGCGCCCGCCGCGCCCGCCGGGATGGTGTTCGAGGGCGTCGAGTTCCGCTACCCGGACGCGGAGCCCGGCTCGCCGCCGGTGCTGGCCCGGATCGACCTGCACGTCCGGCCGGGCGAGACGATGGCCCTGGTCGGCGGGACGGGCTCGGGCAAGACGACGCTCACCGCTCTGGTGCCCCGGCTGCACGAGGTGACCGGCGGGCGGATCACCCTGGACGGCGAGGACATCGCCACGATGGAGCGTCCGCGCCTGCGGGAGCTGGTGTCGGTGGCGTTCGAGGAGCCGACGCTGTTCTCCGCGACGGTCGGCGAGAACGTGCTGATGGGCGCGGAGGGGGCCGGCGACGACGCCGTGCGCCGGGCGCTCGCGGTGGCACAGGCCGACTTCGTGCACGAGCTGCCGCAGGGCCTGGACACGCAGGTCGGCGAGCAGGGGCTCAGCCTGTCGGGCGGCCAGCGCCAGCGGCTGGCGCTGGCGCGGGCCGTGGTCGGCGAGCCGCGCTTCCTGGTGCTGGACGACCCGCTCTCGGCGCTGGACGTGCACACCGAGACCCTGGTGGAGGCGGCGCTGCGCCGGGTGCTGGAGCGGACGACCGCCGTGGTGGTGGCCCACCGCCCCTCCACGGTGATGCTCGCGGACCGGGTGGCGCTGCTGTCCGGCGGCCGGATCAGCGCGGTCGGCACGCACCAGGAACTGCTGCGCACCAGCGCCGAGTACGCCCATCTGATGTCGGGCGCCGGTCACGACCGCGCCCCGGCCCCACCGGGCCGGGTCCCCGCCGACCGGGGCCCCGCGCCCGCCGAGCGCGCCACAGCCGAGCACGCGACCGCCGAGGAGGGCGGCAGCCGATGACGACGACCGCGGACGACACCGCACGCACCGACGACGACGGCCGGCAGGCCGGCCCGGCGGTCCCTGCCGACCCGCCGGCGGCGGGCGACCCCTTCGACCAGGACGCGCTGCCCGCGCCGCGCGGAGCCACCCGCCGCCTGCTGTTCTCGCTGCTGTCCCCGATGCGCGGCCGGGTGGCGGTGGCCGCGCTCCTGCTGCTGCTCCAGCAGGCCGCGGTGCAGGCCGGCCCGCTGCTGGTGGCGTACGCGATCGACAGCGGCGTCCCGGCCTTCCGGGACCACGACTACGGTCCCCTGATCGCGGTCGCCGTCGGCTACGGGCTCTGCTCCGCGGGCGCCGGCCTCCTGCAGTACGGCTTCATCCGGGCCGCCGCGCGGATCAACCAGGACGCGCTCCTCGACCTGCGCGGCCGGATCTTCCGCCACGCCCAGGCGCTGAGCGTGGACTTCCACGAGCGCTACACCTCCGGCCGTATCGTCTCCCGCTCCACGACGGACGTGGAGTCCTTGCAGGAGCTGCTGAGCGAGGGGCTCCAGGAGCTGATCGGCGTGATCCTCTCGTTCGTGTCGATCTCCCTGGTGCTGCTCTGGCTGGACCTGGGGATCGGGTCGATCGCCGCCCTCTCCTTCGTACCGCTGTACGGGCTGGTGCGGCTGTACCGGCGGCGGGCGGCCGTGGTCTACGGGGCGCGGTCGACGGCCATCGCGGCGGTGATCGTCACGTTCGCGGAGACCATGAACGGCATCCGGCCCGTCCAGGCGTTCCGCCGGGAGCGGGCCAACGACGCCTCGTTCACCGTGCTCAACGGCCGCCACGAGCGGACCAACGGCGACGCGCTGCTGGAGATGGCCCGCTATGTGGTCGGCTCCCGGATGATCGCCAACACGGCGGTCGCCGGGATGGTGCTCTGGGGCGCGTACCGGGTGGCCGACGGGACGCTGGCGCTCGGGGTGCTGGCCGCCGCCGTGCTGTACATGCGCCGGCTCTACGACCCGATCGACCGGCTGGCGATGTTCCTCAACTCCTACCAGTCGGCGGCGGCCTCGCTGGAGAAGATCGCCGGTCTGCTCTCCCAGACGCCGACCGTCCCGGAGGCCGCCGAGCCGAGGGAGCTGCCGGCCCGGACCGACGGCCGGCCGGGCCGCGAGGTCGTGTTCGACGGCGTGCGGTTCGCGTACCGTACGGGCGGCGAGGTGCTGCCCCGCTTCGGCCTGCGGATCGCACCGGGCAGCACGGTGGCCGTGGTCGGCTCGACGGGCGCGGGCAAGTCGACCCTGGCCAAGCTGCTCGCCCGCTTCTACGACCCGACCGAGGGCCGGGTCCTGCTGGACGGCGTGGACCTGCGGGACCTGGGCACGGCCGAGCTGCGCCGGGGCGTGGTGATGGTGACGCAGGAGTCGTTCCTGTTCTCCGGGACGGTGGCGGAGAACATCGCGATCGGCCGCCCGGAGGCGACCCGCGAGGAGATCGAGCGGGCGGCGAAGGCGATCGGCGCCCACGACTTCATCGCCTGCCTGCCCGACGGCTACGACACGGACGTGCGCAAGCGGGGCGGGCGGATCTCGGCGGGGCAGCGGCAGTTGGTCGCCTTCGCGCGGGCGCTGCTGGCGGACCCGGGGGTGCTGATCCTGGACGAGGCGACGAGTTCGCTGGACATCCCCGGCGAGCGGGCCGTCCAGCGCGCCATGGACACGGTGCTGCGCGGCCGTACGGCGGTCGTGATCGCCCACCGGCTGTCGACGGTGGAGATCGCGGACCGGGTGCTGGTGATGGAGCACGGCCGGATCATGGAGGACGGCGCGCCCGCCGAGCTGATCGGCGGCACGGGCCGGTTCGCCGGGCTGCACCGGGCCTGGAAGGACAGCCTGGTGTGACGGGCGGCCGGCCGGAGCGGGTGACGCGCCCCGGCCGGCCGTACCGGTTCAGCGGGCGAGGAAGGCCAGCAGCTCGGCGGTGAACCTCTCCTTGTCCCCTGGGGCGAGCGCGATGCCGTGGGAGCCGCCCTCGTACACCGTGAGCGTGGCGCCCGGGACGAGCTTCGCGACCTTGCGGCCGGTCGCGTCGATCGGCACGATCTGGTCGTCGTCGCCGTGCACGACGAGGGTGGGCACGTCGAACTTCTCCAGGTCGGCGTGGAAGTCGGTGGAGGCGAAGGCGTCCACGCAGGCCACGCCGCCCTCGATGGTCTCGGCCATGGCCATGTACCAGAAGGCGTCCTTGTTGCCCTGGGTGACCCGGTTGCCCTCGCGGTCGGCGGAGAAGAACCCGGTCGCGGTGTCCTTCCAGAACTGCGAGCGCTCCTTGAGGATGCCGTCCTTGATGCCGTCGAACACGCTCTGCGGGACGCCCTCGGGGTTGTCGGGCGTCCGGAGCATGAGCGGGGTGATGGACGAGAGCAGGACGGCCGAGCGCACCCGGCCGGTGCCGTGGCGGCCGATGTACCGTGCCAGCTCGCCGCCGCCCATCGAGTGCGCGACCAGGGTGACGTCGCGCAGGTCGAGCCGGTCCATCAGGTCGGCCAGGTCGTCGGCGAAGGTGTCGAAGTCGTATCCGTCCCAGACCGGGGTGGAGCGGCCGTGGCCGCGCCGGTCGTGGGCGATGCCGCGGAAGCCGGCGTCGGCCACCGCCTTGAGCTGGTCCTGCCAGGCGTCGCCGTTGAGCGGCCAGCCGTGGATGAAGACGACCGGGCGGCCCTGTCCCCAGTCCTTGTAGAAGATCTCGACACCGTCGCGCGTGGTGCAGACAGGCATGCTGCGTCCTCTCGGGCGGGCGGGGCGCACGGGCGGCGGCGCGCGGCCGTCCGCCCCGCGCGGGGAAACGTGCTTCGTCGGCTCCCTGCCATGGTGTGAGCAGTTCCGCCGACCGGCAACACGAGCCGGTCCGCACCCGCCGCGTCGGCCGCGGCGGGTGCGGACGCGCCGCGCCGCCGCCCACCGGCCCGATTCGGCGCGCTGAGGCGGACCGGCCGATTCCGGTGGCGGGATCTGGCCAGAAGGCCCTGGTGTCCCAGCAGGCGCCGCGTGACCGCTTCCTGACTCGCCGTCGTCTTGTGCTCGTGACGCACCCAACCTGTGACCACCCTGTGAACACGGGACTGGGCAGACCCCGGCAACATCGCGGTAATGATCGGCGAAACGTCCGCTTAACGAACATGACCTTTTCGGCAACGGACGACATCCGGCCAAGTTCTTGACGCGCTCCTGACACGTACGGGCATCTGCTGACACTCTTCACCCCGTTCCGCGCACCGCCTGCACAGTCCGGACGGCTCATCCAGCGCCGCCGGTACCCCCCTCGCAGAAGGAGTCCGCGTGAGATCCACGCCCAGCCGTCGCACCACCGCGACCGGCGCTCTGATAGCCGCGGCAGCACTGCTCGCGGTCGGCATCCAGTCCGGCGCGGCGACCGCCGTCCCGACGGCCACCACGGCCGCGGGCGGCGTCACCGCCGGCACCAAGGCCGACCCGGGCGCCCTGCCCGCCAAGCTCTCTCCCGCACAGCGCGCCGAACTGCTCAAGGAGGCCAACGCCTCCCGGGCGGCCACCGCCCAGGAACTCGGCCTCGGGTCCACCGAGAAGCTGGTGGTCCGCGACGTCGTCCAGGACCGGGACGGCACCACGCACACCCGCTACGAGCGCACCCTGGACGGTCTGCCCGTCCTCGGCGGCGACCTCGTGGTCGCGGAGACCGCGGCCGGGAAGACGGAAGGCGTCACCAAGGCGTCGAAGGCGACCGCCGCGCAGCTGAAGGCCGTCGACCTCGCCGCCGACGTGGCCCCGGCCGCCGCCGAGAAGCAGGCCCTCGGCGCGGCGAAGGCCGAGGGCTCCAAGGCGAAGGGCGCGAGCCAGGCTCCGCGCAAGGTGGTCTGGCTGGGCGGCGGCTCCCCGCAGCTCGCCTACGAGACCGTGGTCGGCGGACTCCAGAAGGACGGCACGCCGAACGAGCTGCACGTCCTCACCGACGCCTCCTCCGGCGCCAAGCTGTACGAGTGGCAGGCCGTGACCAACGGCACCGGCAACACCCAGTACAACGGCCAGGTCACGCTGGGCACCGCGCCCTCCTACACCCTGACCGACACCACGCGCGGCAACCACAAGACGTACAACCTCAACAAGGGCACCTCGGGCACCGGGACCCTGTTCTCCGGCTCGGACGACACCTGGGGCGACGGCACGCCGCAGAACGCCGAGACGGCGGCGGCGGACGCCCACTACGGCGCGGCCGAGACGTGGGACTACTACAAGAACGTGCACGGCCGCACCGGCATCCGCGGTGACGGCGTCGGCGCGTACTCGCGGGTCCACTACGGCAACAACTACGTCAACGCGTTCTGGCAGGACAGCTGCTTCTGCATGACGTACGGCGACGGCAGCGGCAACGTCAAGCCGCTGACCTCCCTGGACGTGGCGGCCCACGAGATGACGCACGGCCTGACCTCGGTCACCGCCAAGCTCGTCTACAGCGGCGAGTCCGGCGGCCTGAACGAGGCCACCTCCGACATCTTCGCCGCCGGCGTGGAGTTCTACTCCAACACCGCGCAGGACCCGGGCGACTACCTGGTCGGCGAGAAGATCGACATCAACGGCAACGGCACGCCGCTGCGCTACATGGACAAGCCCTCCAAGGACGGCGCGTCCAAGGACGCCTGGTACTCGGGCATCGGCAACGTGGACGTGCACTACTCCTCGGGCCCGGCGAACCACTTCTTCTACCTGCTCTCCGAGGGCAGCGGCGCCAAGACCGTCAACGGCGTGAGCTACGACTCGCCGACCTCCGACGGGCTCCCGGTGACCGGCATCGGCCGGGACAAGGCGCTGCAGATCTGGTTCAAGGCGCTCACCACGAAGTTCACCTCCACCACGAACTACGCCGCGGCCCGCACCGGCACGCTCGCGGCGGCCAGTGAGCTGTACGGGGCCACCAGCCCCGAGTACACGGCCGTGGCCAACGCCTGGGCCGGCATCAACGTCGGACCCCGTCCCGGCGGCGGCAACCCCGACCCGGGCAAGGTCTTCGAGAGCACCACCGCGGTCACCATCCCGGACGCCGGTGCGGCCGTCACCAGCTCGGTCACCGTCTCCGGTGTGACCGGCAACGCGCCGAGCGCCCTCAAGGTGGACGTCAACATCTCCCACACCTGGCGCGGTGACCTGGTCGTCGACCTGGTGGCCCCGGACGGCACCGCCTACCGCCTGAAGAACTCCTCCTCCGGCGACTCCGCCGACGACGTGGTGGAGAGCTACACGGTCAACGCCTCGTCCGAGGTGGCCAACGGCGTCTGGAAGCTCCGCGCCCAGGACGTCGCCTCGGCGGACACCGGGCGCATCAACAGCTTCAAGCTCACCTTCTGATCCCGGGCCTCCGGGCCCGCCAGGAACCGAGTGCCCCACGGCCCGGGAGGAGTTCGCTCTCCTCCCGGGCCGTTCGCCGTCCCCGGCGCGCGGCGGCGGGCCCGCTCAGCGCAGGATCACGCCGGCGCCCTCGCCGGTCGCCTCGGTCGGCAGTGCCACCAGGCCCAGTTCCGCCCCGGAGGCCAGCAGCCGGTGGGCGGGCAGGACGCGCACGGTGTAGCCGTACGGGCCCGTCCGGTCCAGGGCGAGCGGACCCTCGTAGAGCCGGCGGTCCGCCAGGTCGTGGCCGCCCACCGGCTTCAGCGGGAAGACCTGGGCGTCGGCGATGGCGTCGGCGGAGTCCACCCGCCCGGCGACCGCCTGGACCTCGACGTCGTCCGGGTCGAGCCCGCCGAGCCCGACCCGCACGCGCAGCGACACCGTGGAACCCAGCTCCGCCGATCCGCCCGCGGCCCCGCCGGCGACCGACTCGACGTGGTCCACCGTGACGTCGGGCCAGGCCGCCCGGACCCTGGCCTTCCACTCCGCCAGGCCCTGCGCCACCTGGGGCGCCAGCGCCCGCCGGGACCGTGCGGCGGGGGCGTACAGCCGCTCCACGTACTCCCGCACCATCCGACCGGCCAGCACCTTGGGGCCGAGGTTGACCAGGGTGGAGCGGACCATCTCGATCCACCGGTCCGGCAGGCCCTCGGGGCCCCGGTCGTAGAAGCGCGGCGCGACCCGGTCCTCGATCAGGGCGTACAGCGCGCCGGACTCCAGCTCGTCGCGCCGGTCCTCGTCGACCGCCGAGCCGTCGGCGGTCGGGATCTCCCAGCCGAAGTCCGGCTCGAACCACTCGTCCCACCAGCCGTCGCGCACCGAGAGGTTGAGGCAGCCGTTCAGCGCGGCCTTCATCCCGCTGGTCCCGCACGCCTCCAGCGGGCGCAGCGGGTTGTTGAGCCAGACGTCGCAGCCGGGGTAGAGCTTCTGCGCCATGCCCATGCCGTAGTCCGGCAGGAAGACGATGCGGTGGCGCACCCGCGGGTCGTCGGCGAACCGCACCAGCTCCTGGACCAGCCGTTTGCCGCCGTCGTCGGCGGGGTGCGCCTTGCCCGCGACGACGATCTGGATCGGGTGCGTGGGGTGCAGGAGCAGAGCGCGCAGCCGGTCGCGGTCGCGCAGCATCAGGGTGAGCCGCTTGTACGACGGCACCCGGCGGGCGAAGCCGATCGTCAGCACGTCCGGGTCCAGGACGTCGTCGATCCAGCCCAGCTCGGCGGTGCCCGCCCCGCGCCGCCGCCAGGAGGCGTAGAGGCGGCGGCGGACCTCGCCGACCAGCTGCCCGCGCAGGTCCCGGCGCAGGTCCCAGATCTCGCGGTCGCCGATCCCGCCGACGGCGTCCCAGCGGCGCGGGGTCCCGGCCGCCGCCTGCGCGTCGCCGCCCTCCTGTCCGCCAAAGAGGGCGGCCCCGTCCACCGGCGCCCCGGCCAGGACCTGGCGGGCCGGTCCGTCGCCGACCTGCCGGGCGCCGAGCCGGAACACCTCGGGGGCGACCCAGGTCGGCGCGTGCACCCCGTTGGTGATGGAGGTGATCGGGACTTCGGCGGGATCGAATCCCGGCCAGAGTCCGGAGAACATCTCCCGGCTGACGGCCCCGTGCAGGGTGGAGACGCCGTTGGCCCGTTGGGCGAGCCGGAGCCCCATGACGGCCATGTTGAACAGCTCCGGCTCGCCGCCGGGGTAGGTCTCCCGGCCGAGCGGCAGGATCCGGTCGACCGCGACGCCGGGCAGTTCGGCGTCGTCGCCGAAGTGCCGGGCGACCAGGTGCCGGTCGAAGCGGTCTATCCCGGCGGGCACCGGGGTGTGCGTGGTGAAGACGGTGCCGGCCCGGACCACTTCCAGGGCGGCGTCGAAGTCGAGTCCGGTGGCGGCCAGCTCCCGGATCCGCTCCAGGCCGAGGAATCCGGCGTGCCCCTCGTTGGTGTGGAACACCTCCGGCTCCGGGGTCCCGGTGAGCCGGCACCAGGTGCGCACCGCGCGCACTCCGCCGATGCCGAGCAGCATCTCCTGGAGCAGCCGGTGGTCGCTGCCGCCGCCGTACAGCCGGTCGGTGACGTCGCGTTCGCCGGGGGCGTTCTCCTCGACGTCGGAGTCGAGCAGGAGCAGCGGCACCCGGCCGACCCGGGCCAGCCAGACGCAGGCGTGCAGCGAGCGCCCGCCGGGCAGGGCGAGCACCACCCGGGCCGCGCTGCCGTCGGGCTCCCGGACCAGGTCGAGCGGGAGTTCGTCGGGGTCCAGGACGGGATAGTGCTCCTGCTGCCAGCCCTCGCGCGAGAGGGTCTGGCGGAAGTAGCCGTGGCGGTAGAGCAGGCCGACCCCGACGAGCGGGACGCCGAGGTCGCTGGCGGCCTTGAGGTGGTCGCCGGCCAGGATGCCGAGGCCGCCGCTGTACTGGGGCAGCGCGGCGGTCACACCGAACTCGGGTGAGAAGTAGGCGACGGCTGAGGGGAGTTCCGCTCCGGCGGCGAGCTGGTCCTGGTACCAGCGGGGGCCTTCCAGGTACTCCTGGAGATCGGCGGACACCGCGGCGAGGCGTCCGAGGTACTCCTCGTCCCGGGCCAGTTCGGCGAGCCGCCCGGCGGACAGGGAGCCGAGCAGGCGTACGGGGTCGGCGTCCACGGGCCGCCAGCCCTCGGGGTCGGCGGACCGGAAGAGCTCACGGGTCTCGGTGTGCCACGACCAGCGCAGGTTGCGCGCGAGGTCGTGGAGGGGTCGCAGGGGTTCGGGGAGGACAGGACGCACGGTGAATCGACGAATGGCCTTCACGTACTCCACCTTTACAGGCGACTTGCGCATCCGAGCGGACGCACGACGGTGTGCGCCCTTCCGTCACCCTCGACGGTAGCGGCCGTACGCGGCGCGCTGCCACGGCGCGCGGACGGCTCACCGGGTCCCCGGCGGCAGGCCGCGCCCGCCCCGCACGTCCCCCTCAGGAGCCCCGCCGCTCCCACGCGTCGCCCCTCGCCACTCCGTTCACCTGGGGGTTTGGCCGATTCACCCCCGTACGCGGCCTTGTGGACCACTCCGTCACAGGGAAGGCTGCCGTGTGGCGCCGCAGAGCGGGTACCCGGAACCCGCGGAGGCGCTTCGGGCTCCGGATGCCCGTCGCGGCGCACGCCGGGCGCGGACGGCCGGCCCACGACCGAGGAGTTAACACGGCGCCGGATTTCCCACCCGCGAACGCGGGGAAGGCTTTCCCGGTAGCCGGTCCGACCCGGCCCGCAGACGTTCTCCGTGCACGCTGAAACATGTGCGAAACCCCCGCGACCCACCCATTCGAGTGCCATTCGAGTGAACGCGGACAGGAGCGGCCATGCCCACAGCCCGTCAGCAGACAGCTGAGCAGCTACAAAGGACAGATCCCCATCATCGCGGCACGCGCGGTCGGTCCTCCGCATCCGTGCCGATTCCCGTGCACACCGAGCTCCAGCCCCCAGGTGATTCCATGATCGGTCGAATTCCCGTCCTGGACGTCCGCCCTCTCGTCGACTGCGGCAGACGGCCGGCGAAGGCGGTCGTCGGTGAGACCTTCCAGGTCACCGCCACCGTCTTCCGCGAAGGCCACGACGCGGTGGCGGCCAACGTCGTCCCGCGCGACCCGAGCGGCCGGGTCGGCCCGTGGACGCCGATGCGCGAGCTGGCTCCGGGGACCGACCGGTGGGGCGCGGAGGTCACGCCGGGGACCGAGGGGCGCTGGACGTACACGGTGGAGGCGTGGAGCGATCCGGTCACCACCTGGCGGCGGCACGCCGCGATCAAGATCCCGGCGGGCATCGACACCGACCTGGTGCTGGCGGAGGGTGCGGCCCTGCTGGAGCGGGCCGCCGCCGGGGTGCCGAAGAAGCACGGCCGCGAGGCGGTGCTCGCCGCGGTGGACGCGCTGCGCGACGGCGGACATCCGCCCGCCGCCCGGCTGGCCGCCGCGCTGACTCCGGCCGCCGACGCCGTGCTCGCCCGCCATCCGCTGCGCGAACTGGTCACCCGGGCCAAGCCGCTGGCGGTGCGCGTGGAGCGGGAGCGGGCGCTGTTCGGCTCGTGGTACGAGCTGTTCCCTCGCTCCGAGGGGGCGAAGCAGGTCCCGGTGGACCCGTCCGACACCCGGCCCGACGCGCCGACGCGGCTGGTCAGCGGCACCTTCCGGACGGCCGCCGAGCGGCTGCCGGCCGTCGCGGCCATGGGCTTCGACGTCGTGTACCTGCCCCCGATCCACCCCATCGGGACCACCCACCGCAAGGGCCCGGACAACACCCTGACGGCCGGTGAGCACGATCCGGGCGTGCCGTGGGCGATCGGTTCGGCGGACGGCGGGCACGACGCGGTGCACCCGGAGCTGGGGACGCTGGAGGACTTCGACCACTTCGTGGCGACGGCCCGCACGCTGCGGATGGAGATCGCGCTGGACTTCGCGCTCCAGTGCTCGCCGGACCACCCGTGGGTCGAGGAGCATCCGGACTGGTTCCACCACCGCCCCGACGGCTCCATCGCGTACGCGGAGAACCCGCCGAAGAAGTACCAGGACATCTATCCGATCGCCTTCGACAAGGACATGCGCGGCCTGGTCGCCGAGACGGTGCGCGTCCTGCGGTTCTGGATGGACCGCGGGGTGCGGATCTTCCGGGTCGACAATCCGCACACCAAGCCGGTGGTCTTCTGGGAGAAGGTGATCGCCGAGGTCAACGGCGGCGACCCGGACGTGGTCTTCCTGGCCGAGGCGTTCACCCGACCGGCGATGATGCACGCCCTGGCCGCGATCGGGTTCCAGCAGTCGTACACGTACTTCACCTGGCGCGAGACCCGGCAGGAGCTGACCGACTACGTCACGGAGCTGGCCGGCGAGGCCGCCTCGTACATGCGGCCCAACTTCTTCGTGAACACCCCGGACATCCTGCCGGGCCACCTCCAGCACGGCGGGCGGCCCGCCTTCGAGGCGCGGGCCGTGCTCGCCGCCACCCTCTCCCCGTCCTGGGGCGTCTACGCCGGATTCGAGCTGTGCGAGAACACCCCGGCCGCGCCGGGGAGCGAGGAGTACCTGCACTCGGAGAAGTACGAACTGCGCCCCAGGAACTGGGAGTCGGCGGAGCGCGAGGGCCGTTCGCTGAGCCCTCTGATCACCGCGCTCAACCGGATCAGGCGCCGGAACCCGGCCCTGCGGCAGCTGCGCGACGTCCACTTCCACCAGGCCGACAACGACGCGCTGCTCGTGTACAGCAAGCGTTCGGGGTCGAACACCGTCGTGGTGGTCGTGAACCTCGACCCCCACCACACCCAGGAGGCCACGGTCTCGTTGGACATGGAGCGGCTCGGCCTGGACCGGCACGAGCGCGTACCGGTGCGCGACGAGCTCACCGGCGACACCTATCACTGGGGCAGGACCTTCTATGTGCGCCTGAAGCCGGGCGCCACGCCCGCGCACATCGCGGTTCTGCGACCGTCCCCGCCGACCGGAGGGTCACCCACACCATGATCGTCAATGAGCCCGTCCACGACACGTTCGAGGACACCCCCGCCAAGGACCGCGATCCCGACTGGTTCAAGCGGGCCGTCTTCTACGAGGTACTCGTCCGGTCCTTCCAGGACTCCAACGGCGACGGCATCGGAGACCTCAAGGGCATCACCGCCAAGCTGGACTACCTCCAGTGGCTCGGCGTCGACTGCCTCTGGCTGCCGCCGTTCTTCAAGTCGCCGCTGCGCGACGGGGGTTACGACGTCTCCGACTACACCGCCGTGCTGCCGGAGTTCGGCGACCTGGCCGACTTCGTGGAGTTCGTGGACGCCGCGCACCAGCGCGGCATGCGCGTGATCATCGACTTCGTGATGAACCACACGAGCGACCAGCACGAGTGGTTCCAGCAGTCCCGCACCGACCCGGACGGGCCCTACGGCGACTACTACGTCTGGGCCGACGACGACAAGCAGTTCCAGGACGCCCGGATCATCTTCGTCGACACCGAGACGTCCAACTGGACCTTCGACCCGGTGCGCAAGCAGTACTACTGGCACCGCTTCTTCTCGCACCAGCCCGACCTCAACTACGAGAACCCGGCGGTGCAGGAGGAGATCCTCGCGGCCCTGCGCTTCTGGCTGGACCTGGGCATCGACGGCTTCCGGGTCGACGCGGTGCCCTACCTCTACCAGCGCGAGGGCACCAACTGCGAGAACCTGCCCGAGACCCACCACTTCCTCAAGCGGGTCCGCAAGGAGATCGACGCCAACTACCCGGACACCGTGCTGCTCGCCGAGGCCAACCAGTGGCCGGAGGACGTCGTCGACTACTTCGGCGACTACGAGGCGGGCGGGGACGAGTGCCACATGGCGTTCCACTTCCCCGTGATGCCGCGGATCTTCATGGCGGTGCGGCGCGAGAGCCGCTACCCGGTCTCGGAGATCCTGGCCAAGACCCCGGCGATCCCGAAGAACTGCCAGTGGGGCATCTTCCTGCGCAACCACGACGAGCTGACCCTCGAAATGGTCACGGACGAAGAGCGCGACTACATGTACGCGGAGTACGCCAAGGACCCGCGGATGCGCGCCAACATCGGCATCCGCCGGCGGCTCGCCCCGCTGCTGGACAACGACCGCAACCAGATCGAGCTGTTCACCGCCCTGCTGCTCTCCCTGCCGGGCTCCCCGATCCTCTACTACGGGGACGAGATCGGGATGGGCGACAACATCTGGCTGGGCGACCGGGACGCGGTGCGCACCCCGATGCAGTGGACGCCGGACCGCAACGCCGGCTTCTCCTCCAGCGATCCGGGCCGGCTCTACCTCCCGACGATCATGGACCCGGTCTACGGCTACCAGGTCACCAACGTCGAGGCGTCGATGGCCTCGCCGTCCTCGCTGCTGCACTGGACCCGCCGGATGATCGAGATCCGCAAGCAGAACCCGGCGTTCGGTCTCGGCGCGTACACCGAACTGCCCTCCTCCAACCCGGCGGTGCTGGCGTTCACCCGCGAGTACAAGGACGACCTGGTCCTGTGCGTGCACAACTTCTCGCGGTTCGCGCAGCCGACGGAGCTGGACCTGCGCTCGTTCAACGGACGCCATCCGGTGGAGCTGATCGGCGGGGTGCGCTTCCCGGCGATCGGGCAGTGGCCCTACCTGCTGACCCTTGCGGGACACGGCTTCTACTGGTTCCGGCTGCGCAAGGACGCGCCGCCGGCCTGAGGCGGCGCCATCGGGTGCGGGGCGGTTTCCGCCGTCCCGCACGGGGCACTTGGAGCTACATCGGGCCTTCGCGGTTCCGCCGTTCGAGTCCGTACGGACCCTCCTCTCCCGACACGTCCCGCACAGCCGGACAGCCATTGCCGCAATCCGGGACACTCTTCGCATCCTGTGGTGTGCCCGGGGAAAGGACGCGATGCCATGTCGGAGGCTGCATCCACTCACGTCGCCCTGGCGAAGAGCACGAGGAACAGCGCAACGGCAAGCGGTACGGCGGACGGAGCCCTGCTCCCGTCCCTCGCTCCGCTGCTGCACGAATGGCTCCCGCGACAGCGGTGGTTCGCCGGAAAGGGCCGGCCGGTCACCGGCTTCTCCCTGGTCTCCGCCACCGAGATGCTGCCACTGGACGGCTCGGCCGGTCCGGGCCTGCTGCACCTGCTGCTGCGGGTCGAACAGCCCTCCCGGTCGGCCCGCCCGACGGACGACGACTGCTACCAGCTCCTGCTCGGCGCAAGAACGTCACTTCCGCCGCTGCTCGCGCGGGCGTCGGTCGGCCGGGTGGAGCGCGGACCGCTGGCCGGGCGCACGGTGTACGACGCCCTGCACGATCCGCGGCTGGCCGAACTCCTGCTGGAACGGTTCCGCCGGCCCGGCGTCCTCGGCCCGCTGCGGTTCGAGCGGACCGAGCAGATCCCCTCCGGGCTGGCGCCCCGGGTGCTGGACGCCGAGCAGTCCAACTCCTCGCTCGTCTACGGCGACGCGTACATCCTCAAGATCTTCCGCCGGGTCTTCCCGGGCACCAACCCGGATCTGGAACTGCCGCTCGCACTGACCCGCGAGGGATGCGGGCGGGTGCCGGCCCCGGTCGCCTGGTTCGAGGCGGGCGGTCCCGAACCGCTCACCCTCGGCGTGCTCCAGCCCTTCCTGCACGGGGCCCGGGACGGCTGGCAGCTCGCGCTCGCCGCCCTCGCCGCCGGCCGCGACTTCGTGCCCGAGGCGCGGGCGCTCGGCCGGGCCACCGCCGAGGTGCACACCTCGCTCGCCGCCGCCCTGCCGACCCCGGCGCTGCGCGGCACGCAGACCCGGCAGCTGATCGCGCAGATGACGCAGCGGCTGGAGGCGACCGCGCAGGCGGTCCCCGCGCTCGTGCCGTACGTCCCCGGGCTGCGCGCCGCGTTCGAGGCGGTGACCGCCCTCGGTCACCGGGGGCACGGCTGGGCGCTGCAACGGGTCCACGGCGACCTCCATCTCGGCCAGACCCTCCGGAGCGGCGACGGCTTCTGGTCGCTGATCGACTTCGAGGGCGAGCCGGCCCGGCCGCTCCCCGAGCGCCGCCGGCCGCAGCCGACGGTGCGCGACGTGGCGGGCATGCTGCGCTCGTTCGACTACGCGGCCCGCTCGCACCGCCCGTGGAACGCCGAGTGGGCGGCCCGCTGCCGCGCGGCCTACTGCGAGGGCTACGGCCAGGTCTCGGGGGCCGATCCGCGCGGCGAACCGGAGCTGCTGCGCGCCCACGAGACCGACAAGGCGGTGTACGAGGTGCTCTACGAGGCCCGGCACCGCCCCGACTGGCTGCCGGTACCGATGGCGGCCATTCACCGGCTGGCCCGGTCCGCCGCCGCCTGACCGGGCCGCGGCGGCCCGCGTCCCCTCCACCTCCGTGCACCTCCCCCTTCACCCTCCGAGGAGGCAGTCCCCGTGACCGCCCGCAAGCCCTCCCGCAAGGGAACCCGCAAGACCGCCGACGCCGGGGCCGTACCGCCCGCGACGCCGTCCGCACCGCAGCCGGCACCGCGGTCCGCCGAGACCGCCGCCGCGGCACCCGCTCTCGCGGCTCCGGCGGCCGAGGCGGCCGAGGCGACCGCCGCGCCGTCGGAGGCCGCCGAGTCCGCCGCCGCACCCGCCGCCCGGCGGCCCCGGCGCGCGGACGCCGCTCCGCCGCGCCCCCGGCAGGGCGGCGACGAGCACGCCGCCCGCCCCGCACCGGCCCTGGACGGGGCGGACCGGGGACGGCTGCTCGCCGGCGACCACCACGCCCCGCACGACGTGCTGGGCGCGCACCCGATCCCGGGCGGGGTGCTGGTGCGCGTCCTGCGGCCGTTCGCGCGTTCCGTCACGGTGCTGGCGGCCGGGGTGCGGGCAGAACTGCACGAGGAGGGCGACGGCTTCTTCGCCGGAGTCCTGCCGGTGTCCGAGGCGCCCGTGTACCGGCTGCGGATCGCCTACGACGACAACACGATCGAGGTCGAGGACCCGTACCGCTTCCTGCCCGCCATCGGCGAGCTGGACCTGCATCTGATCGGCGAGGGCCGCCACGAGGAGCTGTGGCGGGCCCTGGGCGCGGAGCCGATGGAGCACCAGTCGGTGGCCGGGACGCGGTTCACCCTCTGGGCGCCGAACGCGCGCGGTGTGCGGGTGTGCGGCGACTTCAACTACTGGGACGGGCGCGGCTTCCCGATGCGCTCGCTCGGCTCCAGCGGGGTGTGGGAGCTGTTCCTGCCCGGGGTCGGCGAAGGCGCGCTGTACAAGTTCGACGTCTGCCGCCCCGACGGATCGCACACGATGCGGGCCGACCCGATGGCCCGGCACACCGAGGTCCCGCCCGCCACCGCCTCGGTGGTCGCCGCCCCGCACCACGAGTGGCGCGACGCCGACTGGATGGCGCGCCGCGGCGAACGCCCCGTCCACGAAGCGCCGTTCTCCGTGTACGAGGTGCATCTCGGCTCCTGGCGTCCGGGTCTGACGTATCGCCAGCTCGCGGATCAGCTGCCCGCGTACGTCAAGGACCTGGGCTTCACCCACGTCGAGCTGATGCCGGTCTCCGAGCACCCGTTCGGCGGCTCCTGGGGCTACCAGGTCACCGGGTTCTTCGCGCCGACCTCCCGGATGGGCACGCCGGACGACTTCCGGTTCCTGGTGGACGCGCTGCACCGGGCGGAGATCGGCGTGATCATGGACTGGGTGCCCGCGCACTTCCCGCGCGACGAGTGGGCGCTCGCCGAGTTCGACGGCCGCCCGCTGTACGAGCACTCCGACCCGCGGCGCGCCGCGCACCCGGACTGGGGGACGCTGGAGTTCGACTACGGGCGCAGGGAAGTGCGCAACTTCCTGGTGGCCAACGCCACGTACTGGTGCGAGCAGTTCCACATCGACGGTCTGCGGGTGGACGCCGTGGCCTCGATGCTCTACCTCGACTACTCGCGCGAGGACGGGCAGTGGTCGCCCAACGAACACGGCGGGCGGGAGAACCTGGACGCGGTCGCCTTCCTCCAGGAGATGAACGCGACGGTCTACCGGCGCAACCCCGGCGTGGTCACCATCGCCGAGGAGTCGACCGCCTGGGACGGCGTCACCCGCCCCACCGACCACGGGGGCCTCGGCTTCGGGCTCAAGTGGAACATGGGCTGGATGCACGACTCGCTCCAGTACATGGCCAAGGAGCCGGTGCACCGCAAGTACCACCACGACGAGATGACGTTCTCGATGGTGTACGCGTACAGCGAGAACTACGTGCTGCCGATCTCGCACGACGAGGTGGTGCACGGCAAACAGGCGCTGGTCGCCAAGATGCCGGGCGACTGGTGGCAGCAGCGGGCCAACCACCGGGCCTACCTCGGCTTCATGTGGGCCCATCCGGGCAAGCAACTCCTTTTCATGGGGCAGGAGTTCGCCCAGGGGGCCGAGTGGTCCGAGGGGCACGGCCCGGACTGGTGGCTGCTGGACCCGGCGTACGAGGCGTCCGGCGACCACCGCGGGGTGCGCACGCTGGTCGGCGACCTGAACGCGGTGTACGGCGCGGTGCCCGCGCTGTGGCAGCGCGACACGGTGCCGGAGGGGTTCAGCTGGGTGGACGGCGGGGCGGCCGAGGACAACGTGTTCGCGTTCCTGCGCTACGACGCGGACGGCTCGCCGCTCCTGGCGGTCTCGCACTTCTCTCCGGCGGTGCGCCACGACTACCGCCTCGGCGTACCGGAGGCGGCGGAGGGCTGGGCGGAGGTGCTGAACACGGACGCGGCCCGCTACGGCGGCGGTGACGTGCGCAACGAGGAGCCGCTGAAGGCGGAGTCGGTGCCCGCGCACGGCCGGGGGTCCAGCATCGCGGTGACGCTGCCGCCGCTGGCGACGGTGTGGTTCCGCCCGGTCTGAGCGGCCCCGCTCCGGCCCGTGACGACAAGGAGCCGCCCCCACCGTCGCGGTGGGGGCGGCTCCGTCGGTTCACGGCCGGGCTCAGACCTTGGCCGGCTCCTCGGCGCTCTCCCGCTGCTCGGGGAGGTCGCCGCCGGAGGAGTGGCCGTCGTCCACGAGCGTGCGCTCGTCGAACGGGATGCGGCCGGCCAGGACCTCGTCCACGCGGCTGCGGTCGATCTCCTTGGTCCAGGTGCCGACCAGGACCGTGGCGACCGCGTTGCCCGCGAAGTTCGTCAGGGCGCGGGCCTCGCTCATGAAGCGGTCGATGCCGACGATCAGGCCGACGCCGTCGACGAGTTCGGGGCGGTGCGACTGGAGCCCGCCCGCCAGGGTCGCCAGGCCCGCGCCGGTGACTCCGGCCGCGCCCTTGGAGGCGATCACCATGAAGACCAGGAGCGAGATCTGCTCGCTCGCGCTCAGCGGGTCGCCCATGGCGTTGGCGATGAACAACGAGGACATCGTGAGGTAGATCGCGGTGCCGTCGAGGTTGAAGGAGTAGCCGGTCGGCACGGTGATGCCGACGACCGGCTTGCTGACGCCCAGGTGCTCCATCTTCGCGATGAGCCGCGGCAGCGCGGACTCGGAGGAGGAGGTGGACAGGATCAGCAGGAACTCGCGGCCCAGGTACTTCAGCAGCGAGATCAGGTTCACCCCGGCGACCAGCCGCAGGAGCGCGCCGAGCACCACGAAGACGAAGAGCGCGCAGGTGACGTAGAAGCCGATCATGATGATGGCGAGGGACTTGAGGGCGTCGAGCCCGGTCTCGCCGACCACGGCGGCGATGGCCCCGAAGGCCCCGACGGGCGCGGCCCACATGATCATGGCCAGAATGCGGAAGACGAGCCGCTGGATGTGGCCGATGCCGCGCAGCACGGGTTCGCCCGCCGAGCCCATCGCCTGGAGCGCGAAGCCCGCGAGCAGCGCGACGAGCAGCGTCTGGAGCACCTCGCCCGCCGTGAAGGCGGAGACGATCGTGGTCGGGATGATGCCGAGCAGGAAGTCCACGGTGGATTCGCCGGCGCCCGCGGCCTGGCTCTCCCCGGCCTCCCGGGCGGCCTCGGTGATGTGCAGGCTGGAACCGGGCTCCAGGATGTTGCCGACGAGCAGGCCGATGGCGAGGGCGACGGTCGACATGACCAGGAAGTAGCCCAGCGCCAGACCGCCGACCGCGCCGACCTTGGCCGCCTTGCGCACCGAGCCGACGCCCAGCACGATCGTGCAGAAGATGATCGGCGAGATCATCATCTTGATCAGGTTCACGAAGCCGGTGCCGATGGGCTTGAGCTCGACGGCGACTCCGGGGGCCACAAAGCCCACCAGGATGCCGAGCACCACGGCGGCGATCACGGCGATGTACAGGTAGTGGGTCTTGTCCCGCTGTTTGGCTGCCACTGCCACGGTGGGCTCCTCGGCTCGGTCACGGCTGCACCCCCGTCCCTGGGGGCTCCGGCGACTATCCACCGGCCTGTGACCCGGGTCACCCTTGCGTTCATATCGTTCACGGGCGATTTTCGGCCACTGGGAGAGGTCCGGTCCGGCGAGGCAGACTGTGGGGTATGCGCCTTCCCC
This sequence comes from Streptomyces sp. ADI96-02, assembly GCF_003846185.1. Taxonomy (GTDB): domain Bacteria; phylum Actinomycetota; class Actinomycetes; order Streptomycetales; family Streptomycetaceae; genus Streptomyces. The sequence continues at coordinate 4,768,202 of NZ_ML123034.1, read as the reverse complement.
GTACCCGCCCCCGCAGCCTGGCGGGCCAGCTCTTCGCGATGCAGGTCGTGCTCATCGCCGCGGTGGTGGCCGACTGCGCCGTCTTCGCCTACGTCTCGGGCAGCGCGCAGACGGAGCGGACGGCGGCCCGGCAGGTGCGGGCGGTGGCCGTGACGGTGGCCGATTCTCCCTCGGTGCGTGAGGCCATCCGTACCCCGGACCCGTCCGCCGTACTCCAGCCGTACGCGGAGCAGGTGCGCGAGGACAGCGGGGTCGCCTTCGTCACGATCATGGGCACGGACCGGGTGCGGTGGACGCATCCGGACGAGTCGGCGATCGGCGCGACCTTCCTCGGCCACACCGCCGAGGCGCTGCGCGGCGAGACGTTCACCGAGACGTACACGGGCACGCTGGGCCCCTCGATACGGGTGGTGACGCCGGTCCGGGACGGCGGGCGGATCGTCGGCCTGGTGAGCGCGGGCATCACGGTGGAGCGGGTCTCCTCGCAGGTGCGCGAGCAGTTGGGGGCGCTCGCGCTGGCGGCGGGCGGGGCGCTGGCGCTCGGCGGACTGGGCACGTACGTGATCAACGCGCGGCTGCGGCGGCACACGCACGGGATGAACGCGGCCGAGCTGAGCCGGCTGCACGACTACCATCAGGCCACCCTCTACGCCGTGCGCGAGGGGTTGCTCATGCTGGACGGGCGGCGCGGGATCGCGCTGATCAACGACGCGGGTCGGGAGCTGCTGGGCCTGGAGCCGGACGTGCTCGGGCGGCGGATCGACGAGCTGGCGCTGCCCGCCCCGCTGACCGGGGCGCTGCTGGCCCCGGAGGCGCGCGTGGACGAACTGCACCTGACGGCGGACCGGGTGATCGTGGTCAACACCCGGCCGGTGGTGGGCGGCGAGCGGCGGGGCACCGTGGTGACGCTGCGGGACCACACCGAGCTCCAGGCGCTCTCGGGCGAGCTGGACTCGGAGCGCGGCTTCACGCAGGCGCTGCGCTCCCAGGCGCACGAGGCGGCGAACCGCCTGCACACGGTCGTCTCGCTGATCGAGCTGGGCCGGGTCGAGGAGGCCGTGGACTTCGCGACGGCCGAGCTGGAACTGGCCCAGGTGCTGACCGACCGGGTGGTGGGCGCGGTCGAGGAGCCGGTGCTGGCGGCGCTGCTGCTGGGCAAGGCGGCCCAGGCGAACGAGCGGGGCGTGGAGCTGGTGCTCGCGGAGGACAGCCTGATCGACGACGGGGCGCTGCCCGACTCACTGGCCCAGCGCGACCTGGTGACCGTTCTCGGCAATCTGATCGACAACGCGGTGGAGGCGGCCTTCGAGGCGGGCGACGCCGGGCCCGGGGACCCGGCGGCTCCCGCGCGGCGGGCCCGGGTCACGGTGACCGCGCTCGCCGACGGCGGCGAACTGATGCTGCGGGTGGCGGACACCGGCGCGGGCATCGGGCCGGACGAGGCCGACGAGGTCTTCCGGCGCGGCTGGTCGACGCACGGGCCGGGCCGCGGTCTGGGGCTCGCCCTGGTGCGGCAGGCCGTGCGCCGCAACGGCGGCACGGTCGAGCTGGACCGGGGGCCGGAGGGCGGCGCGCGGTTCACGGTGCGGCTGCCGCTCGGCGAGCCCGGCGCGCCGCACGCGGGCCCGCGTGGGCGCGGGCGGCGGACCGAGGCGGCCGGGACGTGATCCGGGTGCTGGTGGTCGAGGACGACCCGGTGGCTGCGGACGCGCACCAGATGTACGTCGAGCGGGTGCCGGGGTTCACGGTGGCCGCCGTGGCGCACACCCGCGCCGCCGCCGTACGGGCGCTGGAGCGCGCCCCGGTGGACCTGCTGCTGCTCGACCTCTACCTGCCCGACGGGCACGGGCTCCAGCTGCTGCGGTCGCTGCGGGCCGCGGGCCACGGGGCGGACGTGATCGCGGTGACCTCGGCGCGGGACCTCGCGGTGGTCCGGGAGGGCGTGTCGCTGGGGGTCGTGCAGTACGTGCTGAAGCCGTTCACCTACCCCACGCTGCGCGACCGGCTGGTGCGCTACGCCGAGTTCCGGGCGGCGGCCGGGGAGGCGAGCGGGCAGGAGGAGGTGGACCGGGCGCTGGGCGCGCTGCGGATCGCGCACCCCGCGTCGCTGCCCAAGGGGCTCAGCGGCCCGACGCTGGAGGCGGTCACCCGGGTGCTCCAGCGATCGCCGGACGGGCTGACGGCGACGGCCGCCGGGGAGGAGCTGGGGATCTCGCGGATCACCGCGCGCCGCTATCTGGAACACCTGGTCGGCGTGGGCAGCGCGGCACGGCGTCCACACTATGGACAGGTCGGCCGACCGGAGCTCCACTACCGCTGGCTGCCGGCAGGCCGCTGAGGCGCGGCCGAGCGCCCTGCGGGCAAGCGCTTACCACCGGGCGGGTGCGGCGGGCCGGCACGTGTCACGGACGGTGGCAGAAAGCGCTGCGCCCGGGGCGAATGCGTACCGCACGCCCGGTTCGCCCCTGGAGGTTCGTACGAAGCGTGATCCGGGGGGAACGTACCGTAGCCAGGGCGGGGCCGGACTCCTACGGTGGGGCCGTGCATCCCACCCCGCCCTTCAACGCCCCCGCCGCGCGCCGCCTCCGCGAGGCCCTGGGGATGGCTCCCGGACATGTCGCCTACGGGCTCGCCGCGCAGTACGGACTGCGGATCAGCACCGAGACGATCGTCGCCTGGGAGCGCGGGACGGCCATGCCCGAGGCACGTGAACTGACCGCTCTGGCCGGGGTCCTGTGGTGCGCGCCCGGCGAGCTGACGGCCCCCGCCGCGACCCTGCGCGAGCACCGCGTGGCCCGGGAGCTGTCGGTGGACGAACTGGCCCGGCAGCTCGGCATGAACAGCTCCTCGTACCTGCGGATGGAGGAGTCGGGGCGGTGGCGCGGCAACGAGCGGCAGTCCGCCGCCCTGTGCCGGGCGCTGGGGCTGTCGGCCGCGCAGCTCCTCACGGCGACGGGCCGTGACGGGGAGCTGGCGGATCTGCTGAGCAGCGCCGTCACCACGCGCTGGCAGGCGTACGTGCGCCCGGTGGCCAAGCTCGTCCCGCTGGAGCGGGCGCTGGTCCAGGAGGCGCTGGAGCGGCTGCACGCCGACTACCAGGCCCTCATGGTGTCGACGCTGAGCTGGAGCGGCGCGGGCCGGGAGCCCTCCGCGGCGGGCGAAGACGCGGGGCGGGCGTTCCTGGCCCGGGTGGTGGAGCAGTTCTGGCGGTCCGCCGGGGTGTGAGCGGGCGCGCGGCGTTCCGGAGGGCGGACTCGGCCTCCTGCCCGCGGGGCGGCCTCAGAAGACGGACTCGGCCTCGTACATCCGGTCCGCGGGCACGGTCTTGAGCCGGGCGACGGCGTCGGCGAGCGGCACCATGGCGATCTCGGTGCCGCGCAGCGCGGTCATCCGCCCGAAGTCGCCGCGGTGCACCGCCTCCACCGCGTTCCAGCCGAAGCGGGTGGCGAGCACCCGGTCGTACGCGGTGGGCGTGCCGCCGCGCTGGACGTGGCCGAGGATGACCGGCCGGGCCTCCTTGCCGAGCCGGGCCTCCAGCTCGACGGCGAGGCGGTTGCCGATGCCCTGGAAGCGCTCGTGGCCGAACTGGTCGATCGCGCCCTTGGCGTACGGCATGGAGCCCTCGGCCGGGTGCGCGCCCTCGGCGACGCAGATGACGGCGAACTTCTTGCCGCGCGCGAAGCGCTCCTCGACCATCTTGACCAGGTCGTCGACCTGGAAGGGCCGCTCGGGCAGGCAGATGCCGTGGGCGCCGCCGGCCATGCCGGACTCCAGCGCGATCCAGCCGGCGTGCCGCCCCATGACCTCGACGACCATCACCCGCTGGTGCGACTCGGCGGTCGTCTTCAGACGGTCTATGGCGTCGGTGGCGACGCCCACCGCCGTGTCGAATCCGAACGTCCGGTCGGTGGCGGAGATGTCGTTGTCGATGGTCTTCGGTACACCCACGACGGGCATGCCCGCCTCGGCGAGCATCCGGGCCGCGGTGAGCGTGCCCTCGCCGCCGATCGGGATGAGCGCGTCGATGCCGTAACGGCGGGACAGCGCCTCGCAGTTCTCGGCGGCCTCGCGCAGCCGGTCGCGCTCCAGCCGGGCGGAGCCGAGGATCGTGCCGCCGCGGGCGAGGATGCCGCTGACCGCGTTGAGGTCGAGCGGGCGGAAGTAGCCGTCGAGCAGCCCCTTGAAGCCGTCCTCGAAGCCGATGACCTCGTCGCCGTGACCCACGACGGCCCGGTGCACGACCGACCGGATCACTGCGTTCAGGCCGGGGCAGTCTCCGCCCGCGGTGAGGATTCCGATACGCATCGTGCTGTTTCTCCTGCTCGCTGAGAGGTGTCCGGGGGTCGGGCGCGGACCGGGCCGCGGTCCCCCGGACGCCCCCCGGGTGCCGTGTCGTGCGGGGGCCGGCCGAAGCGTCCCCCGTACCGTGAGCCGGCCTCGATTGTCCCACGCCCCGGGCGCCCCCGGTGCTCACGGCTGCGAGGGGCCGGGAGCGGGTACGAGGTTCCCGGGCCCCGGGGGCGGTCCCGTGGCGGTCCCGTGCCCCGTAAGCACTCCGGCGGGCGGTATAGCCTCCGGCGCAGGTATCGTCAAGAGGAAATGTCGGCCAAATACCGCGGCTGCGGAACGCGGCTCCGGGACGGGGACGTACCGCGGTCGCCGGACGTTTCCCGGGTGCGGGGGCGAACACCGGACAAGGACGGGAGAGCACGCGTGGCGCGCAGTGTGTACGTGACCGGAATCGACCGGGGAGACGGCCGCCAGGTCGTCGAGCTGGGAGTCATGGAGCTTCTGACGCGCCAGGTGGACCGCGTCGGGGTGTTCCGGCCGCTGGTGCACGACGGACCCGACCGGCTCTACGAGCTGCTGCGGGCCCGCTACCGGCTCTCCCAGAGCCCGTCCTCCGTCTACGGCCTGGACTACCACGAGGCGTCCACCGTGCAGGCCGAGCAGGGCACCGACGAGCTGGTCTCCCGGCTCGTCGACCGCTTCCACCGGGTGGCCCGGGAGTACGAGGCGGTCCTCGTCCTCGGCAGTGACTTCGCCGCCACCCAGCTCCCCGACGAGCTGGCGCTCAACGCGCGGCTGGCCAACGAGTTCGGGGCCTCGGTGATCACGGTGGTCGGCGGCCGGGACCAGAGCGCGGAGTCGGTGCGGGCGGAGACCCGCAACGCCTACCGCGCCTACGCCGGACTCGGCTGCGACGTGCTGGCGATGGTGGTCAACCGGGTGGCGCCCGAGGATCGCGAGGCGATCGCGGACCGGCTCGCCCTCCGGCTGCCCGTGCCCGTCTCCGTACTGCCGGACGACGCCGCCCTGTCGGCGCCCACCGTCGCGCAGATCACGGCCGCCCTGGACGGGACCGTGCTCCTCGGCGACGAAGCGGGACTGGCCAGGGACGCGCTGGGCTTCGTGTTCGGCGGGGCGATGCTGCCGAACCTGCTGAACGCGCTGACGCCGGGCTGCATGGTCGTGACGCCCGGCGACCGGGCCGACCTGGTGATCGGCTCGCTCGCCGCGCACAGCGCGGGCACCCCGCCGATCGCGGGCGTGCTGCTCACCCTGGACGAGCGCCCCGGCGAGGAGATACTCACGCTCGCCGCCCGCCTCGCCCCCGGCACGCCGGTGGTCTCGGTGGTCGGCGGGTCCTTCCCCACCGCAGGTGAACTCCTCACACTGGAAGGCAAGTTGAACGCGTCGACGCCGCGCAAGGCGGAGACCGCGCTCGGCCTCTTCGAGCGCCACGTGGACACCGGAGCGCTGCTGGAGCGGATCTCCGTCGCCCGCAGCGGCCGGGTCACCCCGATGATGTTCGAGCACGAGCTGCTGGAGCAGGCCCGCTCCGACCGCAGGCGCGTGGTGCTGCCGGAGGGCGACGAGGAGCGCGTGCTGCGCGCCGCCGACGTGCTGCTGCGCCGCGACGTCTGCGACCTGACGCTCCTGGGCGACGTGGACGTCATCCGCAAGAAGGCCGCCGACCTCGGCATCGACCTCGCCGACACGCAGCTTGTCGACCCGCAGACCTCGGAGCTGCGCCAGTCCTTCGCCGAACGGTACGCGCAGCTGCGCGCGCACCGAGGCGTGACGGTGGAGCTGGCGCACGACGTGGTGGCGGACGTCAACTACTTCGGCACGCTGATGGTGCAGGAGGGGCTGGCCGACGGGATGGTCTCCGGTTCGGTGCACTCCACGGCCGCCACGATCCGCCCGGCCTTCGAGATCATCAAGACCAAGCCGGACGCCTCGATCGTCTCGTCCGTCTTCTTCATGTGCCTCGCCGACAAGGTGCTGGTGTACGGGGACTGCGCGGTCAACCCCGACCCGGACGCCGAACAGCTCTCGGACATCGCGGTGCAGTCGGCGGCGACGGCGGCCCGGTTCGGCGTGGAGCCGCGGATCGCGATGCTCTCGTACTCCACCGGGACCTCCGGCTCCGGCGCGGACGTGGACAAGGTCCGCGAGGCGACCGAGCGGATCCGCGCCTCCCGGCCGGACCTGCGCGTGGAGGGCCCGATCCAGTACGACGCGGCGGTCGAGCCGTCGGTCGCGGCGACGAAGCTGCCGGGCTCGGAGGTGGCGGGCCAGGCGACCGTGCTGATCTTCCCGGACCTCAACACCGGCAACAACACCTACAAGGCCGTCCAGCGCTCGGCGAACGCGGTCGCGGTCGGCCCGGTGCTCCAGGGTCTGCGCAAGCCGGTCAACGACCTGTCGCGGGGCGCGCTCGTCCAGGACATCGTCAACACCGTGGCCATCACGGCGATCCAGGCGCAGGGCGAGGCGGGCCCCGTATGACCGCCCCGCCGCCCCCGGCCGCCCAGGAAGCCCCGCACGCCCCCTCCCCCGGCCCCTCACCCGAACCCTCCGACGAAGGCACGGCCCCCGTGGAACCCCATCGCGTACTCGTCCTCAACTCCGGCTCCTCCTCCGTGAAGTACCAGCTCCTCGACATGCGCGACCGCTCCCGGCTGGCGTCCGGCCTGGTCGAGCGGATCGGCGAGGAGACCTCGCGCCTGGTGCACACCCCGGCCGCCGGCGGCGGCGCCGAGCCGCGCGAGCGCACCGGCCGGATCGCGGACCACACCGCCGCCCTGGAGGCCGCCGCCGAGGAGCTGGCGGCGGACGGGCTCGGGCTGGACTCCCCCGAACTGGCCGCGATCGGGCACCGCGTGGTGCACGGCGGGCTGAGGTTCAGCGAGCCCGCGGTCGTCACCGACGAGGTGCTCCAGGAGATCGAGCGGCTGGTCCCGGTGGCCCCGCTGCACAACCCGGCCAACATCACGGGCATCCGCACGGCACGGTCCCTGCGCCCGGACCTGCCGCAGGTCGCGGTCTTCGACACCGCGTTCCACACGACGATGCCGGAGTACGCCGCGCGCTACGCGATCGACGTGGAGACCGCCGACGCGCACCGCATCCGCCGCTACGGCTTCCACGGCACCTCGCACGCGTACGTCTCGCGCAGGACGGCCGAACTGCTGGGCCGGGCGCCCGAGGACGTCAACGTCATCGTGCTGCACCTGGGCAACGGCGCGTCGGCCTCGGCGGTCGCGGGCGGCCGGTGCGTGGAGACCTCCATGGGGCTGACCCCGCTGGAGGGCCTGGTGATGGGTACCCGCTCCGGGGACGTCGACCCGGCGGTCACCTTCCACCTCAGGCGGGTGGCGGGCATGTCGACGGACGAGATCGACGTCCTGCTGAACAAGCGGAGCGGGCTGGTCGGGCTCTGCGGCGACAACGACATGCGGGAGATCCGCCGCCGGGTGGACGAGGGCGACGAGAGGGCGAAGCTGGCCTTCGACGTCTACATCCACCGGCTGAGGAAGTACATCGGCGCGTACGCGGCGGTGCTCGGGCGGGTGGACGCGCTGGTGTTCACGGCGGGGGTCGGGGAGAACTCGGCCCCGGTGCGGGAGGCTGCCGTCGCGGGTCTGGAGGAGTTCGGCCTCGCGGTCGACGCCGGCCTCAACGCCGTGCGCTCCGCCGAACCGCGGCTGATCTCGCCGGACCGCGCCCGGGTGGCGGTGGCCGTGGTGCCGACGGACGAGGAGCTGGAGATCGCCGTCCAGACCTTCGCCCTCGTCGGCGCGTCCGACGCCGTAGAGGTCCACAACTGAGCACCCCCGCGCCCCTTTGTATCTTCCGCCAGACGGAATATTCCGCCGTGAAACAAACCGATAGGATCCGCCTCATGCGCCGTTCCAAAATCGTCTGCACCCTCGGTCCCGCCGTCGACTCCCATGAGCAGTTGGTCGCTCTGATCGAGGCCGGCATGAGCGTGGCCCGCTTCAACTTCAGTCACGGCACCCACGAGGAGCACCAGGGCCGGTACGACCGCGTCCGCAAGGCCGCCGCCGAGACGGGCCGCGCGGTGGGCGTGCTCGCCGACCTCCAGGGGCCGAAGATCCGGCTGGCGAAGTTCGCCGAGGGCCCGGTCGAGCTGGTCCGCGGTGACGAGTTCACCATCACCTCCGAGGACGTCCCCGGCGACCGGTCGATCTGCGGCACGACCTACAAGGGCCTGCCCGGCGACGTCGCCAAGGGCGACCCGATCCTGATCAACGACGGCAACGTCGAGCTGAAGGTCGTCGCGGTCGAGGGCCCCCGGGTGAAGACCATCGTCATCGAGGGCGGTGTCATCTCCGACCACAAGGGCATCAACCTCCCCGGCGCGGCGGTGAACGTCCCGGCCCTGTCCGAGAAGGACGTCGAGGACCTGCGCTTCGCCCTGCGGATGGGCTGCGACCTGGTGGCGCTCTCCTTCGTCCGGGACGCCGACGACGTCAAGGACGTCCACAAGGTGATGGACGAGGAGGGCCGCCGGGTCCCCGTCATCGCCAAGGTGGAGAAGCCGCAGGCGGTCGAGCACATGGAGGGCGTCGTCATGGCGTTCGACGGTGTGATGGTGGCCCGCGGCGACCTGGCCGTCGAGTATCCGCTGGAGAAGGTCCCGATGGTGCAGAAGCGCCTGGTGGAGCTGTGCCGGCGCAACGCCAAGCCGGTGATCGTGGCGACCCAGATGATGGAGTCGATGATCACCAACTCGCGACCGACCCGCGCCGAGGCGTCCGACGTCGCCAACGCGATCCTGGACGGCGCGGACGCCGTCATGCTGTCGGCCGAGTCGTCGGTGGGCGCGTACCCGATCGAGACGGTCAAGACGATGTCGAAGATCGTCGTCGCCGCCGAGGAGGAGCTGCTGTCCAAGGGCCTCCAGCCGCTGGTGCCGGGCAAGAAGCCCCGTACGCAGGGCGGTTCGGTCGCCCGCGCGGCCTGCGAGATCGCGGACTTTCTGAACGGCAAGGCCCTGGTCGCCTTCACCAAGTCCGGCGACACCGCCCGCCGCCTCTCCCGCTACCGCACGGCCCAGCCGGTCCTGGCCTTCACCACGGACGAGGCCACCCGCAACCAGCTCGCCCTGAGCTGGGGCGTCGAGGCGCACGTCGTGCCGCACGTGGACAACACCGACGCGATGGTCGACCTGGTCGACGCGGAGCTGCTGAAGCTGAACCGCTACAACCACGGCGACACGATGATCATCACCGCCGGCTCGCCCCCCGGCATCCCCGGCACCACCAACATGGTCCGGGTCCACCACCTGGGCGGCGCGGAGCAGGACTGACGCGCCCCGCGCGACGAACGGCCGAGGGCGGCCCTCCGGTTCTCCGGAGGGCCGCCCTCGGCGTTCTCGACGGTGAGCCCGTCTCAGCCGGCGTCCTCGTCCGCGGCGGCGGGCGGCAGTTCGGTCAGGAGCGAGGTGAGGTCACCGCGCTCCCGGGCCAGCTCCAGCACGCGCGTCATCGCCGGCACCCCGGCATGACGGGTGATCACCAGGTCGGGGCACTGGAAGTGGAGGCGCTCGTACTCCTCCGGCTCGCTGTCCATCCAGCGCACGACCGCGGCCGGAGTCAGGAACGTGGCGCTGAAGCGCCTCCCGTCCTCCAGCGTGACCAGCACGTCGACGTCCTCGACCGTCGCCTCGTCGTCGGCCTCGCCGAGCATGAACACCGCGTCGAAGTGCGGCGTCCTGACGAGGTGCAGGGCATCACCCATAGATCTTCCTCAACCGCTTGATGACCTTGTCCTCGTTCCCCTTGTCGGCCTTGGCCACGACCAGCCAGCCGTCCTCCGCCTTCTTGACGAAGAGCCGGGCGCCCTTGCGCGAACGGAAGTAGATGATGCCGGTGCCGGTGAGGCTCTTGTACTCGCCGCCCGGCATGTTGCCCTGCTTGAGCTGGGCGAACATGTTATCGAAGTCCACCTGGAGCTTCTGGTTCTTGGTGGCCTCCTGCGCGGCGGAGATCAGCGCCGAGTCATCGCCGATCGCGGACCGCATGCAGACCGAGGGCTTCTCGGCGACGGCGCGCAGGGACGGCCCCGAGGCCCGACCCGTCGCGAATCCCGCCAGGTCACCGGCGAGGCCGAGCAGGCAGGACGCCCCCGATCCGGCCTTCTTCGTCTGCTCGATGACCTTCCGCAGCCGGTCCAGCGTGTGCTTGGCGGTCACGGACTTGTCGAGGAACTTCGCGATGCCGCCGCCGATCTTGATGACGGCGCTGGTGACGGCGGGGATCTTGCCGACGAGCGCGACGAAGCTCACCGCGTTGACGAGCGTCCACAGGCAGCCCTCGACGTCGCCCTTGGTGAAGCACTCCTTGGCGTCGTTCCAGCCCACCAGGTCGATCAGGACCTGGCCGCCGTTGGCGACGACCCAGTCCAGGACGTCCTGGCCCGCCAGCGCCTTGGCGGCGCGGAACTCGTCCACGCACACCTGGCCGCAGGCGGCCATCAGCAACGCCTCGTCGTCGGCGCCCAACTCCGGTCCGGTGTCCACCGATCCGGCCTCGACGCGCTTCTCGCGGGCCTCCGCGTCCCGCAGGCGCTGCTCCTCCTCCGCCCGGTCGGCGGCCCGGTCGGCCTCGGTGGCGTAGTTCACGGCGTCGGCCGCCGCGCCCTCGGCGACCACCGCGTCCTGTTCGGCGGCGGTGGCGACGGAGTCGGCCGTGTCCGCGTCCGCTTCGGCTGCCGAGGCAGCGCTGCGGGCTCCGGCGGCGTCCTTCTCCGCCTCCGTGGCCGAGGCCGAGGCGGCGGAAGCCTCCTCGGCGGCCTGCCCGGCCGCGACCTTCGCGGCGAGTGCGTCCTCGTTGGCCTGCCGGTCGTACTCGACGGTGTTCGCCTCGGCCCTGCGCGCCGCGTCCGCGGCCTTCGCGGCCTCGGCGGCCGACGCGCGGGCCTGCTCCAGGGACGCGGCGGCCTTCGCCGCCCAGTCCGCGGCGCGGGCCGCGGCCTCGGCAGCGGCCTTGGCGTCGGCGGACGCCTTCGCCGCGAGCGCCGCCGCCTCGACCGCGGCCTTCTTCGCCTGGTCCGCCTTGGCCTTGGCGAGCGCCGCCTGCTGCTCGGCGAGCGTCTTCGACGCCTGACCGGTCAGCACGGCGAGACCGGCCGAGGAGTCGGTGTCCTGGTAGGGCGAGCCCAGCTCGATCGCGTCGTTGGCGGGCTGGATGACCTGGGCCGCGGAGTCGCGGGCCGCGACGGCCGCCTGGGCCGTGGCGTAGGCGAATCCGGCGGTACGGATCGACGCGGCCTGGGCCAGGATCGCCTCGCTCTTCGCCGCGGCCGCGTCCTGCCGGGCCTTGACCGCCTTCGCGGCGGCCTCCTTCGCCAGCGCCTCCGCCCTGACCACGTTCTGCGCGGCGGCCTCCGAGGCGTCGATGGCCTCGGCCGCGGCGGCGTGCGCCTTCTTCACGGCCGCGCCGGTCCTGGCCGCCGCGGCGGCGGCGCCGTCGGCGGCGGCCTGCGACCGGGCCGCCGCACCCTCCGACCTGGTGGCGGCGGCACGCGCGGCGATCGACGCGGTGGTCGCGTCGTTCGCCGCCGACCGTGCGGCGGAGGCGTGCCCGGCCGCCGCGTCGGCGGCCGACCGGGCCTCCGTGGCGGCCTGCCGGGTCTCCGTGGCGGCGGAGGTGCCCTCGGCCGCGGCGGCGGCCGACTCCAGTGCGCGGGCGCGCGCCTCCTTGGCCTGCTTGTTCTGTTCGGCGGCCAGGGCCGCGTCCCGGGCCTCCAGGGCCCGCACCGAAGCCTGTACGGCGTCGTCGCTCCTGGCGTCCGCCGTCTCCCCCGCCGTCTTCGCGGCGGACAGGGCGGTCGCGGCCGAGGCCCGTTCCTGCACCGCCCGCTTCTCGGCGGCGTCGGCCTTGGCCCGCTCGGCGTCGGCGCGACGGCGCTCGGCTGCGGCGGTGTCGCGTTCGGCCTCCGCCGTCGCGCGCTTGGCCTTCGCGTCGGCGGCGGCGGTCTTCGCCGCGGCCTCCGCCGCCTCCGCCTTGGCCTGAGCTGCCTTCGCCCGGGTGGCGTTCTCCGCCGCCAGCTTCGCCTGGAGCGCCGCGCCCTCGGCGGCGGCCTTGGCCTGGGCCTCGGCCTCCTCCGCCGCCTTGCGGCGGAACTCGGCCTTCGAGGCGTGCGCCTGGGTCTCGGCGAGCGCCATCAGCGTCTTGCTGTCGGCCGCCGAGGCGCGCGTCGCGTTCGCCGCGGTCTCGGCAGCCTTGGACACCGCCAGGGCGGCGGCGGCCGACGCCTTGGCGACCTGGACGCCCTGCTGGCCGTACATCAGACCGCGACCGCGCGGCAGCCCGGCGGTGTCGGCGACGGTGTACGCCGCCTGCTTGGCGCTCTCCGCCCGTACGGCTTCGTCCTGCGCGGCGAGCGAGGCCCGGGAGGCCACGAAGACCCGGCCCTGCGCACGGGCGCGGGCGGTCTCGATGTCCGCCTTGACCTTGGCGAACTCCGCCGCGGTCGGGTAGAACATCGTGCTGCTCGGCGACTGCTTCAGCCAGTACGCCTGCCAGTCGGTGAGCCGGGCGGCGATGATCGACTGCCCCAGCGCCTCGCCCAGCGCCTGGGTGGCGACGGTCAGGTGGCGCGACGCCTTCGCCTCGGCCGCCATGATCGCTTCGCGCTGCGCCTTCTGCCCCGCGAGCTCCGCCTGCCACTCGGTCGACGCGACGACGACCTCGTCCGTCAGGACCTTGTGCGGGTCCGGCGGGTTCTCGGTGGCGCAGGACGCGAAGCGGGACTTCAGCGCCTCGACGTCGACCCGGAACTCCATGCTGTCCGGCGCGGGGGCCGAGGTCGGGAAGCCGCCGTGCTGGAGGAAGATGCGCGCGTCGTCCGCGTACATCGGGTGCATGAAGGTCATGTCGTCGAGGGCGCTGAGGTCCTCGTAGTCCTCGTGCCGGTCCTCGGAGTAGCGCTGCGCGGCGATCGCGTTGACCGCGTTCACCGACTCCTGGCTGGCGAGGGGCGTCTGGTCCTCGTGGTAGAGGTCGTACTCGGACTTCCAGTACTCGCCGTCGAGCCAGCTGAGCAGGCCCGTCGTGTTGAACGGGTTGTCGTCGCTCTCGACCCATTCGAAGCCGGTGACCGTGTAGCCGGGCGGCGTGGTCTGCGCCGGGATGGCCAGGGACTTCTCCCAGACCGCGTCACGGCCCCACAGTTCGTCGCCCTTGGCGTCCGTCCACGCCTTGTCCTTGGCGAACGCGACGGCCAGCGGGGTCTTGCCGTCGTACCAGTACTCGCTCTCGGCGGCCCGGTGCAGATCCTCGTCGGTGCCGCTCAGCCCGGCGCGGGAGACGGCCTTGAGCTCCTGGCCGCCCTTGCGGAGCATGAGGTTGAGCAGGCACTGCTCGGCGCGTGTCTCGGCGGCGGCGTCCAGGTCGTAGCCGGATGTCTCCGGGACGGCGGCGAGTTCGATCCGCTCGGCGGGCGGCGGGGGCAGTGGGTTGCCGGTGACCACGACGGTGAGCGCGGTGGCCAGGGCGGTGGTGGTGAGCAGCCGCGACCAACTGCCGCGGGGGCGGCGTCTGCCGGGCGATGGATTCATGTGCATGCGTGGGACGACCGATCGGCTGAAGAGGATGGAGGAGAGGGCTGGGGGCTCGAACGGCGCTGTCAGAAAAGGGTGTTGAAGGCCGTCCAGCCGCTGGAGCCGATCTGCGTACGGGCCTCGAAGGGCGCGCTCGCCTTGCCGGTGCCCTTGAAGAGCCACAGCGCGCCCGCCGGGTCGACCCCGATCAGGTCGGCCTTGCCGTCGCCGTTGCCGTCGCCCACCGAGACGAGCGTCTTGTACGCGGTGGTCCCCCAGGCGGTGCCGACGGTCACCCGGGGGGCGAACGCGGCGTCCGCGGTGGCGTTTCCGGTGCCCGGGTAGAGGTAGAGGGTCCCGGTGGTGGAACGGGCGATCAGGTCGGTCCTGCCGTCACCGGTGTAGTCGCCGCGGCCGGCCAGGAGGTCCATGCCGTTCCACCCCGCCGTCCCGATCCTGATGCGCGCGGCGAGCGTGCCGTCGGCCTTGCCCGGGTAGAGCCAGAGGGCTCCGGCGGCGTCGCGTGCCACGATGTCGTCGTGGGTGGTGCCGCCCAGACTGCCGGGCGACATCAGCAGGTTGTAGATGTCCCAGCCGCTGCCGACGACCTTGGTGTCGTTGCCGCGCTCGGCGGTGTAGTAGAGGGTCTTGCCCATCCGGAAGTACAGGTCCGTGCCCGCACCGTTCTCGGAGTGCCCCGCCTGGACCAGCGCGGTGGCGTCGGCGAAGCCCCCGCCCAGGTCGACGGCCGCCTTCACCCCGCCGGTGCCGTTGGGCTCGTAGTCGTAGAGCCGGCCGTTGGCCTTGCGGCCGAGGAGGGGAAGCGTACGGGGGCCGGCGGCGGCGACGGCTGCCGCCGCACGCGGGGCCGCCCGGTCGGCGGAGGCGGGCGCGGCGGCCCAGGGCGCATGGGGCAGGGCGGCTGCCGTACCGACGGCCAGCGCGGCGACCGCCAGGCCCGCGGCGCACACCGCCGCTCGCCGTATCGCACGGCTGGATGGTCCGAACATGGAAGTACAGATTCCTCACGGGAGTTCACCTGCGCGAACACACGGGAGGAACCACACTGCGGCCGATCCCCCGACGTCCGCGCGCAGGGCCGGACGGCCACAGCCCGATCACCCTATTCGTCATGTCCACGACTGGGAAGACCGCGTGAAGGAATCGTGATGATGAGGGTTCGGCCCTGCGGAGCGCACCGGAGCAGACGCCGCCCCGGTGCGTGAAAGGTCCATACAGTCGCGATACCGCTCCATGGCGGACCACCGGAAGGCGCTGTGAGGATGGAGGCAGCCGAAGGGACCGGATTCCCCTCGGAATGCGGGCCGTTGCCGCACAGGCCGCCCGCCGGGCGCGGACGCCCGGGCCCGGCTCCGGCGTCCTCAAGCCCCTCGCAGAAAGGTCTCAGCATGTCCGGCTTCCCCAGCAGACGACGTGTCCTCACCACGGGAGCCGGCGCCGCCGCCGCTCTCGGCATCACCGGCACCACCAGCCACCCCGTTTCCGCGGCCACCGCCTCTCGACCGGCCGCCGGCCGTGAGGAGACGCGCACCCTCGACGAGCTCCATCGAGCCGCCCTGGACGAAGGCGGCAAGCTCGTCGTCTACGCCGGCGGCGACACCCCGACCCAGCAGGACAGCACCAAGGCGGCCTTCCAGGCCCGCTTCCCCGGCATCGACCTGACGCTGGTCGTCGACTACAGCAAATTCCACGACGTCCGCCTCGACAACCAGTTCGCCACCGACACCCTGGTCCCCGACGTCGTACAACTGCAGACCTTGCAGGACTTCGTCAGATGGAAGCGGCAGGGGCGGCTGCTCCCTTACCGGCCCGCCGGATTCTCGAAGGTCCACCAATCGTTCAAGGACCCGGAGGGCGCCTGGGTGGCGGGCGCGGTATTGGCCT
The DNA here is from genome assembly GCF_003846185.1 of Streptomyces sp. ADI96-02. Taxonomy (GTDB): domain Bacteria; phylum Actinomycetota; class Actinomycetes; order Streptomycetales; family Streptomycetaceae; genus Streptomyces. The sequence continues at coordinate 4,752,439 of NZ_ML123034.1, read as the reverse complement.
TCAGCTTCCTCTACGACAACGCGGCGGCGGGCACGGACTCGCCTCTGAGCCCGCTGGATCTGGTCGACCCGAAATGGAAGGGCGAGATCGCCTCGTCCTACCCGCACGACGATGACGCCGTCCTGTACCTCTACTCCCTCTACGCCCGGACCTACGGCTGGACGTGGGTGGCCGAACTGGCCGCGCAGGACGTCCGGTTCGCGCGGGGCAGCCACACACCGGCGAACGCCGTCCGCTCACGGGACAAGGCGATCGGCATCGGCACCTCGGGTTCGGCGGTCCCCTCGCCCTCCTCACCCGCGACGTTCGCGATCGCCGACGGCCATCCGTTCATGGCGTGGGGCCAGCGCATGGCCATCCTCAGACAGGCCGAGCGCCCCGCGGCGGCCAAGCTGTTCCTCAACTGGCAGCTGTCCGCCGAGCGGCAGAAGAGCTCCTTCAACGGCTGGTCCGTGCGCACCGACGTCACTCCCCCGGCCGGCCTGAGGCCGATCTGGACGTACCCCAACGCCCATGTGGACGGCTTCCCGGAGTTCATGGCGGACCGGGCGGCGGTGGAGCGCTGGAAGCAGACCTTCGCCCTGTACTTCGGCGAGGTCGAGGGCGACCCGACGCCCGGCCGGCTGGGGCTGCACCCCGGAGCCTGACCGGTGCGGGGCCGCCGTGACCGCTCTCCGGTCCGGCGGCCCCGTACGGCTCGACGCCCGACAGCCCCGGCGGAGGGGCGGGCGCGGTCAAGCGCCTCCGCCGTCGCCGCCGTGGAGGCGCGTCCGGTAGGCGAGCGGCGCTTCGCCGTAGCGGTTCTTGAATGCGCGCGAGAAGTACAACTGGTCCTGAACGCCGACTTTTTCGGATATCGCCCCGACAGGCATGTCGGTGAAGCGCAGCAGACGGGCCGCCTCCAGCATCACGCGTTCGGTGATCAGCGTCCGGGGCGGACGGCCTCGCGCGCGGGACAGGGCCCGCCACAACGTGCCGGACGAGACGTCCAGTTCGCGCGCGTAGTGGCCCACGTCGTGGTGCCGGGTGAAGTCGCGTTCGAGTACGTCGGCGAAGCGCCTGGCGAGCCGGATGTCCGCCGGAGCCTCGTGCCGCAGGAACGGGTCCTGGACGCTCCAGCGTTCGGCCCACGCCAGCAGGGTCATGAGGAGGTACCGGTGGACGTCCGTGCTGTGCGCCTCCACCGCCTGCCGGGTCTCCGCGGCGAGCGCGCGGACCACCGCGTCGAGGCGCTCGGTGTCCGGTGGTGGCACGTCGACCGTGAGGATGCCGTGCCCCACGAACAGGTGGCCGAAGTCCGGGAGCGAGCCGGGCCCGTGCAGGAGCTCGCCGCCGAAGCGGATGACCGCCCCGAAGAGGTTCCGCGCCATCTCGAAGCGGTGGATCTGCCCCCTGCCGGTCAGCATCAGGGTGTTCGCCGTGACCGTGGCCCGCTCCCCGTCGAGAAGGTGCCGGCCCTCTCCGCTCCTCGTCCAGAACAACTCGTGGAACTCGTGCCGGTGCGGGCTGGGGACCGGGCACGCCTCGTCGGTGAACGTGTCGCCCTCGAAGAGGATCACTTGGAGGGCCGGGGCCGCCGCGGGCAGCCGGTCGGTCGCGATGTCGCGACCTCGGGAACGTGCTGCGGGACGGCCGGGGCCGGGTGCGCTGCTCAGTGGGGGGCGTCCTGCCTGTCGACGGTGTGCGTGCCTGCCAGCATGCCACGGAGCCGTTCGCGGGAAGAGTGTCCGTACGCCGGGCCGCTTCCGGGCCGGGGCGCCGATCGGGAGCCGGAACCTCCCGCGCCACGACGAAGCTCCTGGCCAACGGGTACGCGACCGAGGTCACCCGTGTCCGCCAGGAGCTTCGCGTGCTGGTGCGGCCCGCGAGGACAGGCGCTACGCGTCGCCCCCGTCGAGGTAGTTCCGCAGGCCCGGGACGGTGAGCGTGCCGCCGAACTGTCCGGCCTGGGTCACCTTGACCTTGGTGAACCACACGAACGGCAGGTTCAACGGCGGCGGGCTCTCGGGGCTGAAGGTGATCGGGAGGAACCCCAGGAGGTTGCCCTTCAGCTCCTCCGTGTACATCGTCACCGTGCCGTTGCGGATCTCCGAGGTGGAACCGGGCCTCGACCGCACGTGGCCCGTCGTGCCCGCCGGTCCTGTGGTGAGCTGGTGGAGGTCGTCGATGTCGATGGAGGTGGCGGTGAACTTCAGCGCCTTCTTGATGCTGCCGTCCGCCTTCTTCACCTCGACGATGCCTTTGTAGTCCAGGCCCTTGAGGGTCAGCTTCGATGATTCGAGGATCCACGGGTCGCTCGGCAACAGCGGGATGCCGGGCTCCAGTTCGGCTGCGGCGAGCGCGTCCGGGTCGGGCTCGGGGCAGGGGAAGCGGGGCTTGGCGCCGTCCGGGATGTCCTCGTCCTTCCTGGGGTCGAGTCCCTTGACGTCCTCGTCGAGTTCCTCGACGTCCGCGCCCGCCTTCTCGGCCGCCTCGCGGATGGCGTCGGCCGTCCGGTCGGAGGTCTCCTTCGCCTTGCCGGCCGGGTCCTCGGCCGGGGCCTTCGGCCGCTCGGACGGGGCCGGGGAAAGGGCCGGGGACGGGGTCGTGGGGCTCGGGGACGGGGTCGACGGTTCCTCGGCCCCGGCCTTGTCCTCGCCCTCGTCCTCGTCCGGCCCGTCGAAGAGGTCCTTGAGGGCGTCGCCGAGCCCGAGCGGGTCGAGCGGGTTCCTCGACTCGGTCGGCGACGGGGTCTCGGCGGGCTGCTCCTTCGCGGACCGTGCCGCCCGGTCCGCGGCGGCGCCACCCTCCTTCGCGCCACCCGCCTTCGCGTCGGTCCGTTTCCCACCGGCCGGGTCCTGGCCGGCCCCTGACGCCGCCGAGGGATCCGGGGTCGTTTCGCCGGCCGAGGGGGTCGGGGCGGGCGGGTCGCCCCTGCCGGGCTCCTCGTCCTTCGCCGTGGCCGACGGGGACGGGGTCGGCTCGGGCGATTCGCTCGCGCTCGGCTCGTCGGACCGGGTGACGCACGGTCCCGGTGCGAAGGGGAGGTCCGGGTTGCCGTCGGCCAGGGCGAGTCTGGGCGTGAGCCCCATGCCCACGAAGACCGCGGTCGGCATCGCGGCGAGCGCGAACGCCTTCTTGCCGCTGGGCAGGTGGAGCTTCGTCAGCAGCGACTTCCTGGGGGCCGCGTGGCGAGGGCCCGTCCGTACGCGCGGGGCGTCGCCCGCGTACGGCTGCGTGCGCTCGTCACCCGACACGGTGGCTCCCCCCGTCCGCGCCGGGGGCCGGGTCGAGTCCGGCTGCCCGCTGCTGCGGCACTGCCGTCGCGTGCGGCAGGTCGTCCGACCGGTGCGCGTACGCCGGGCCCTTCCGCGACGACAGTGCGTCCGGGGCCTGTTCGGCCGGCGGGGCTTCGTCGTCCCGGGGTTCGCCCGGGGCCCAGGACAGGGACAGGGCTCCGCCCAGGAGGGAGAGGAGGAATCCGATCACGAAGCCGCCGATGTTGGCGACGGGTATGGAGATCAACGCGAGCAGGATGGCCGCCACGCCGGCGAAGACCCTCACGATGTGGTGGAACCACATCGTGAGGCCCAGCGTGACCAGCAGGACTCCGATGATCAGGGATCCGGCCCCGGCGGTGGTGGACATGGCCAGCGTCACGTTGCCGAGGTGCATGTTGGCGTAGGGGAAGTAGGCTATGGGAAGCCCACCCGCCATGGTGAACAGACCCGCCCAGAACGGCCGGTTACCCCGCCAGGCGTGGAAGCGTCGCCGAATGACGCGGATGTAGTGCTCGTTCTGCCCTGTGGACTCGGGGCTCATGGAAAACAGCTCCCTGGAACCGGTACTGCCGTGAGAAGAGAGAAGGGGTGGGTGGCCGGAAGCCGCCGAAGTGCGGGCTCCGGCCACCCGGACGGGGTGCTTAGTAGCACTCCTCTTCGGTGCCCTCGTAGAGGCGCAGCTTCAGACCGCTGAGGTTGAAGGTGCCCGCCGTCGTGGCCCACGCCTTCTGCTCGACCTCCTTCAGCACGGCCTTCTCGGCCCGCTGCGCGAAGCCGTAGGGGTTGGCCTGGGTATTGGGCTGGATGCCCGTACTACCCTCCTTGCCACCCGGGAACTTCGTCAGCGAACCGGCCGCGACGCCGATGTCGATGTTGCTGAACTCGGCGTCGGCGTCCAGCTCCGACACGTCGAGGTAGAGGTCCTTGGCGTAGACACGCTCGTGGCCCGCGCCTCCCGCCTCCAGCCTCAGGGTGACGTTGCCGAGACCGAACGGCAGGTTGGGCGTGACGACCGACTGGCACATGTTCGTGATGTAGGCCCTGCTGAAGCCCGACACCGCGACCGGCGAGTTCTTCGCCTTGCCCTCCAGCGTCTTGCCCGACGCCACGCTGCCGTACTGCACGAAGTCGTAGCCTTCGAGCTCTTTGGCCTTCACCTTGAAGTCCTGGCCGGACACGCTGAACGAGGCCGCCAGCGCGCCCTGCGACAGGCCTATGCCCACCGCGGCCGTCGCGGCGACGCTCGGCACCATGACCAGAGCGAACCGCTTCCATCTCGTCCCACCGCGAACCTGGGAACTCATACTTGCTCCTTCTTCTCGGACGTACATCTCCGGTCCGGGCGTCATGCCCGTCCTGGGATGGGAGAAGTGCTACGTCCTCGGGAAGGAGAGCGCCCGCGACTCGGAGACGTGTCCCGCATCCGATCCACCGGCGTTCACCCCCGAGCGACAACCACTGGCCGCGCGTTCAGCACAGCCGGTCGGGCAGGCCCCGCCGTCGGCGGGAACCCCCCTGCCCGCGGTCGGCGCCACTGCCGCCGACCCACTCGGTGGGGACCCAACAGGCCCTCGGACACCGGCTGGAGGCCGGGCGGAAGGCAGTGGACCGAGCGTGGCCGATCGTGGTCCATTCACCGCCCCCGCACAAGGGGGTTCGTTACTGGCTAGTAACGGCCTGATAACCGAGCGGCGACCGGGCAGGACGGAGCGGCCACGCAGGGTGGCGCGAAAGGGGCGGGAAAACAATCGGAAACGCGAGCGAACCGGGACAGACGAACGAGCTTGCTTTACTGCGAGTAACAGCAGTCACTCTTGTCAAGATTTGGTAAAGCAACGCGTTCTCTTAGCGTCGCGGCGCAAAAGGGCCGCGACGCCCGGGGGCTGTCGCGGTCCTTTTGTCACATCGGAACAATCAATCGGAACGATCAACGGGGCCCGGGCCGTTCGCGACCCGGGCCGGGTCCGCGTCAGAACAGGACGCGCGCCAGCGAGGTCCGTGCGGCGGTGACCCGCGGGTCGTCCGGACCGATCACCTCGAAGAGCTCCAGCAGGCGCAGCCGGGCGGCGTCGCGGTCGTCCCCGGCGGTGCGGCGGACCGCCTCGACGAGCCGGCCGAACGCGTCCTCGACATGGCCGCCGACCAGATCCAGGTCCGCGGCGGCGATCTGCGCGCCGACGTCCGCCGGATCGTCCGCGGCGTCCTTGCGGACCGCCTGCGGGTCCATGTTCTGGACGCGGGCCAGCAGTTCGGCCTGGGCCAGGCCCAGCTTGGCCTCCGGGTTGCCCGGGTCGTCGACCAGGACGTTCTTGTACGCCTGGACGGCTCCGGCGAAGTCGTTGGCGTCGAGCGCGGAGGCCGCGGCCTCCAGCAGGGCGTCGTACGGGCCGGCCGGCGCCTCGACCGGAGCGGCGTCCGGGTCGGCGTCCGGGTCGACGGCGATCCCGGTGAGGCCGAACCGCTCCTCGCCGACCTGGATCAACTGGTCCAGCGTCTCGCGGATCTGGGCCTCGGGGGCCGCGCCCTGGAAGAGCGGCAGGGCCTGGCCCGCGACCACGGCGAAGACCGCGGGGATGCCCTGGATGCCGAACTGCTGCATCAGCATCTGGTTGGCGTCGACGTCGATCTTGGCCAGAACGAAGCGGCCGTTGTACTCGGCGGCCAGGCGCTCCAGCAGAGGGCCCAGCTGCTTGCACGGCTCGCACCACTCGGCCCAGAAGTCGAGGACGACGGGTACCTCGGCGGAGCGCTGCAGGACATCGAGCTCGAAGCCTGCTTCATCGACGTCGATCACCAGGGCGGCGGGCGGCACGGCGCCGGTTCCGCCCGTGCGGGCGGCCTCGGCACGGGCCTGCTCCGCCTTGGCCTTGGCCTCGCCGGCCGCCTTGACAGCGGCGAGGTCGACGACGCCGCTCATGGACATGTTCCTAGGCTGCATGCGTACATCCTCCCCCCTGAGCACGCCGTTCCGGAAAGCGATGCGCGAACCGGGCCGGTCCGCGGCTCCCGCCGGCGTGCGGGGCGAGCGGACGAGAACGGTCCCGGCCCCCTGAAGGACCTGCGGCGGGGCTCCGGAGAAGACCCCTGCGGCCCTTACGAGAAGGCCCGGTGGAACGGACGGGCCCCGCGTGCGGAGGCCCGGTCGGACTCCGGGTCCCCACCCGGCGTCCTGTGCGGCTCCGGGTCCCCACCCGGCGCCTGTGGCTGTTGTCGCTCGTTCGTGGCGTGCGGGGCGGCCTGACCGCTCTTCCTTACGCTACGACCCGTAGCGTAACTGTCGACCGGCCCTCCGGAACAGGGCGTCCGGGTGATCTGTCTCACGGAGACCGGGGCCGTCCCGGCTTCCCTACTGGCCGGTATGGTCACCGCATGCTCAGCCACGACGACCCACGGGCCACCCGACCAGGGCGTCCGCGCAGCACCGCTGCCGATGCCGCGATCCTGGAGGCGACGCGGGCCTCGCTGGTCGATCTCGGCTGGTCGAAGCTGACCATGGGGGACGTGGCGAACCGCGCCGGGGTCGCCAAGACGACGCTCTACCGGCGCTGGGCGGGCAAGAACGAGCTGGTCGTGGACGCGGTGGCGGTCCTCTTCGACGAACTGGAGCTGCCCGACCGGGGCAGCCTGGCCGCCGACGTGCAGGGCGTGGTGCTCCAGTTCGCCGCGCTGCTGGAGCGGCCGGAGGCCCGTACGGCGCTGATGGCGGTCGTCGCGGAGTCCACCCGGGACGACTCGCTGCGCATCCGGATCCGGGACTCGATCGTGGACCGGCAGAAGCGGCTGGTCCTCGAAGGGCGGCGGCGCGCGCAGCGGCGCGGCGAACTGCCGGTCGAGTCGGACGCGATGGCCGCGGAGCGTACCGCCGACCTGATCTTCGACGTGATCGCGGGTGCGGTGGTGCACCGCATGCTGGTGAGCGCCGAGCCCGTCGACACCGACTGGGCCCGGCGGTTCACCCTGCTGCTGCTGTCGGGGCTGGGGCCGGCGGCGAGGGAACGGCGTCCCGGGATCTGAGGACCCCGGGACGCCGTTCCCTCTCTCGCGCCCCCGCCTCACACCTGGTAGCGCCCCGGCGCGAAGAGGTGCAGATGCCCTGCCACCCAGGCCGACGTCCGCTCCAGCCCCTCCTCCAGGGTGACTTCGGGCCGCCAGCCGGCCCACTCCCGGGCCCGGGTGTTGTCGGAGAGCAGGCGGTGCACCTCGCTGCCGGAGGGCCGCAGGCGGGCCGGGTCGACGACCACCTCCGCTTCGCGGCCGGAGGCGGTGACGAGCGCCTGCGCGAGGTCCCCGATCGATATCTCCCGGCCGGTACCGAGGTTGACGCTCTCCCCCAGCGCCCGGTCGCAGCCGGCGAGCGCCAGGAATCCGGCGGCGGTGTCCGTGACGTACGTGAAGTCGCGGGTGGGGGCCAGCGAACCGAGGCGGATCTCCCGTGCGCCGGAGTGCAGTTGGGCCAGGATCGTCGGGATCACGGCGCGGGCCGACTGGCGCGGACCGTAGGTGTTGAACGGCCTGACCACCGTCACGGGCAGCTCGAAGGCGTGCCAGTGGGACAGCGCCATCATGTCCGCGCCGATCTTGGACGCGGAGTACGGGGACTGCGGCTGGAGCGGGTGGTCCTCGCCGATCGGGGCCGTCAGGGCGCTCCCGTAGACCTCGCTGGTGGAGGTGTGCAGGAGTCGCCGGACGCTGTGCCGGCGGCACGCCTCGGCGATGTTCTCGGTGCCCACCACGTTCGTGCGGACGTACGCGCCCGGCGCGTCGTAGCTGTACGGGATGCCGATGAGCGCGGCGAGGTGGAAGACGGTGTCGCAGCCCGCGACGGCGTCCATCACCCGGCCCGCGTCGCCGACGTCCCCGGCGATCATCTCGACCGGGCCGTGCGGGTCGTCGAGGTAGCGGGCCAGGTGCCCCTTCTCGGCGTACGGCTTGTAGTGGACGAACGCCCGTACGCGCGCGCCGCGTTCGACGAGCAGGTCCACGAGCGTGGAGCCGATGAAGCCCTCGGCTCCGGTGACGAGGACGGTGCGGCCGGTCCAGTCGATGGTGTCGGTCATGAGGTGAACTCCCTGGTGTCGGCGGGGCGTACGGGGCGGGCGGAACCGGCGGCGAGGCGGACGACGGTCGCGGCGAGCAGGTCGGCGGCGCGGGCGTGGTTGCCGGGGTCGGCGGCCCGGCCCATGGCGGCGAGCCGGGCGGGGTCGGCGAGCAGCGGGTCGACGAGGGCGGCCAAGCGGCCCGCCGTCGTCTCCGCGTCGGGTACGAGGTGGGCGGCGCCCACGTCGGAGAGCACCCGGGCGTTGTGGGTCTGGTGGTCGCCGGGAGCGTGCGGGTAGGGCACGAGGACGGCGGGCGTCCCGGTGGTGGCGAGTTCCGCGATCGTCGCGGAACCGGCCCGGCAGACCACCAGGTCGGCCACCGCGTAGGCGAGGTCCATCCGGTCGAGGTAGGGCACGGCCTGTGCGACCGGCCCCGCGCCCGCGTCGGCGAGCTTCCGGCGGGTCTCCGCGAGCGCCGCCGGACCCGTCTTGACGAGGAGGTGGACGTCGGTGCGGTCCCGCCAGCGGGCTGCGAGGCCGACGGCGGCGGCGGTCAGCCGGGCCGCGCCGAGGCTGCCGCCGTTGAAGAGGACGACGCGCGCCCCGTCGGGTACCGAGAAGGCCCGCCGGGCCTCGCCGCGCAGCGCGGTCCGGTCCAGGGCCGCCAGGGACGCGGCGATCGGCATGCCGACGGTCTGCGCCCGCTCGCCGCCGGACAGGTGGGCGCGGCTGCCGTCGAAGGCGACGGTGAGGTGTTCGGTGAGCCGGGCGGCGAACTGGTTGGCCCGGCCGGGCACCGCGTTGGACTCGTGGATCACGCTGGGCAGTCCGGCCATCCTCGCGCCGAGGACGGCCGGGGCGCTCGGGTAGCCGCCCATGCCGACGACGACCTGGGCCTTCTGGGTGCGCAGGATCGAGCGGGCCTGGGCCCCGGAGCGGAGCAGGGCGGCCGGGAGCAGGAAGCGCTTCGCGCCGAGCGCGGGGTCGAAGGGGATCATGTCGACGGTGTGCAGCCGGTATCCGGCCGCCGGGATCAGCGTCGTCTCCAGGCCGCGTTCGGTGCCGACGAAGGAGACGACCGCGTCGGGGTCGGCGCGGCGCAGGGCCTCGGCGAGGGCGAGCCCGGGGTAGATGTGGCCGCCGGTGCCGCCCGCACCGATCACGACGGAGAGTGGTGTGCGCATGGCCGCCACTCTCGGCGGGCGGCCTAAGAGGGTTCTAAGACTCCGCTTTGGCAGTCTTCGGGGTATGCGGAGTGCGAGCAGGATCCTGGTGGCGGACGACGAGCCGGAAGTACGGGCGGCCGTCGAGGACGGGCTGAGCGTCGAGGGGTACGAGGTGCGGGGCGTCGGCGACGGCCTGGCGGCGCTGTCGGCGGTGGCGTCCTGGCAGCCGGACGCGCTCGTCCTGGATGTGATGATGCCGGTCCTGGACGGGCTGGCGGTGTGCCGGAGGCTGCGCGCGATCCAGGACCGTACGCCGGTGCTGGTCCTCACCGCGCTCTCCTCGGTCAGTGAGCGGGTGGACGGGCTGGAGGCCGGGGCCGATGACTACCTCGTGAAGCCCTTCGCCCTCGACGAGCTCGTGGCGCGCGTCCGGGCGCTGCTGCGGCGGGCCGCTCCGCCCGCGCCGGACAGGGAGCTGTCCTTCGCCGGTCTGACGCTCGATCCGGTGGCCCGCACCGGTCGGCGCGACGGCCGCCGGCTGGAGTTCAGCCGTACGGAGGCGGCGCTGCTGGAGCTGCTGCTGGAGCATCCGGGCCAGGTGCTGCCCCGGGCGCTGATCCTGGAGCGGGTCTGGGGGCAGGACTTCGGGCCGGACTCCAACTCGCTCGCGGTGTACGTGGGATACCTGCGCCGCAAGCTGGAGGCGGGCGGCGAGCCGAGGCTGGTGCACACCGTGCACGGGCTCGGCTACCGGCTGGACGTGGCGTGAGCGGGGTGCGCCGGCTGGGGGCCCGGTGGCGGCGCAGGCGTCCGCTGCGGACGCGGCTGGCGCTGGCGGCCTCGGCGGCGGTGGCGCTGGTCGCGGTCGGGGTGTGCGCGGCGGCGTTCTTCGTGATCCGCTACGAGCTGCTGCACCAGTTGGACCTCTCCCTCACGCAGTCGGCGACCCGGGTGGTCCAGGAGCACCGGGGCGGCGGTCCGCAGGTGCTGGCGGGCGAGTGCCGCTACCTGTCCGCGCCCGCCTGCGCGCAGGTCGTCCCGGCCGATCCGGGCGCGGATCCGGACGGGCCCTATCTGCTGCCGGTCGAAGGCCCGGTGCGCGAGGTGGCGGCGGGGACGCGGGCCCCCTACTTCAGCAACGTCACCCGGTTCGGGCAGCCGCTGCGGATGCTGACGACCCGGTTCGGGGACGGGCGGGCGCTCCAGGTGGCGCTGCGCGCGGACCCGGTGGAGCGGGGCGTGCGGCAGGCGGCGGTGCTGCTCGCCGCGGTCGGCGGGGCGGGGGTGCTGCTGGCGGGGGTGCTCGGTTACGCGGTCTCGCGCACGGGCCTGGCCCCGGTGGCCCGGCTGACCTCGACCGCCGAGCGGATCGCGGCGACCCGGGACCCGCGCCACCGGATCGAGCTGCCGCCGGGGCGGCCGGGGCGGCAGGACGAGGTGACGCGGCTGGCGGCCAGTTTCAACACGATGCTGGGCGAGCTGGAGCAGTCGGTGAGCGCGCAGCGCCGGCTGGTGGCGGACGCCTCGCACGAGCTGCGGACGCCGTTGACGGCGCTGCGCACCAACGCGGAGCTGCTGGCCCGCGCGGACCGGCTGACGCCCGCCCAGCGGGAGCGGGCGTCGGGGGCGCTGGGGCGGCAGATCCGGGAGGTGACGGGGATGGTGAACGACCTGATCGAGCTGGCCCGGGACGAGGAGCCGCTGCCGCTGCTGGAGGAGGTCCGGATCGCGGAACTGGCGGAGCACGCGGTGGGCACGGCGCGCGGCCACTGGCCGGGGACCCGGTTCGTCCTGGAGACGGGGCCCGGGGCGGCGGACGCGAGCAGGCCCGGCGTGCCGGCGCGGCTGGCCCGGCTGCTGACGAACCTGCTGGACAACGCGGCGAAGTTCAGCCCGCCCGGAGCCCCGGTGGAGGTGTCCGTGACGGCGTACGGGGAGGGCCTGGAGGTGTCGGTACGGGACCACGGGCCGGGGATCGCCGCACAGGACCTGCCGTACGTCTTCGACCGCTTCTACCGGGCCGAGGCGGCGCGGGCGCTGCCCGGTTCGGGGCTGGGTCTGGCGATGGCCCGGCAGATCGCCCGCGCCCACGGCGCGGAGCTGACCGCGCGGGCGGCCCCGGGCGGCGGGGCGGTGTTCACCCTGGCGTTCGCGGCGTCGGGGCCGGGGGGCGGTGGCGGGGCGGCCCGCTGAGGGTGCGGCTCGCTGACGCGGCCGGCGGCTGACGGCGAGGGCCCGTCGGGCGGTGACGGGCCCTCGCCGGGTCTCAGAAGCCGGGCGGCTCGGTGTAGGTGCCCCACTCCTCGCGGAGCACTCCGCAGATCTCGCCGAGCGTCGCCTCGGCCCGGACCGCGTCCAGCATGGGCGCGATCATGTTCGAGCCGTCGCGGGCGGCGGCGAGCATGGCGGCCAGGGCGGCGGTGACCTTCGCGTCGTCCCGGCCGGCCTTGCGGTCGGCGAGCTGGCTGACCTGGTCGCGCTCGACCTCGTGGCTGACCCGCAGGATCTCCAGGTCGCCGGTGACCGAGCCGTGGTGGACGTTGACGCCGACGACCCGCTTGTCGCCCTTCTCCAGCGCCTGCTGGTACTGGAAGGCGGACTCGGCGATCTCGCCGGTGAACCAGCCGTCCTCGATGCCCCGCAGGATGCCGGAGGTCATCGGGCCGATGGGGTGCTGCCCGTCGGGGTGGGCGCGGGTGCCGCGCTCCTTGATCTGGTCGAAGATCTTCTCGGCCTCGGCCTCGATCCGGTCGGTGAGCTGCTCGACGTACCAGGAGCCGCCCAGCGGGTCGGCCACGTTGGCGACGCCGGTCTCCTCCATCAGCACCTGCTGGGTGCGCAGCGCGATCTCGGCCGCCTGCTCGGAGGGCAGGGCCAGGGTCTCGTCGAGGGCGTTGGTGTGCAGCGAGTTGGTGCCGCCGAGGACGGCGGAAAGGGCCTCGACGGCGGTGCGCACCACGTTGTTGTAGGGCTGCTGCGCGGTGAGCGAGACCCCGGCGGTCTGGGTGTGGAAGCGCAGCCACTGCGCCTTGTCGGTCTTCGCGCCGTACGTCTCCTTCATCCAGCGGGCCCAGATGCGGCGGGCGGCGCGGAACTTGGCGATCTCCTCGAAGAAGTCGAGGTGGGCGTCGAAGAAGAAGGAGAGGCCGGGGGCGAAGGTGTCGACGTCCAGGCCCCGGGAGAGACCCAGCTCGACGTAGCCGAAGCCGTCGGCGAGCGTGTACGCCAGCTCCTGCGCGGCCGTCGCGCCGGCCTCGCGGATGTGGTAGCCGGAGACGGAGAGCGGCTTGTAGGCGGGGATGTCGCGGGCGCAGTGCTCCATCAGGTCGCCGATGAGGCGCAGGTGCGGCTCGGGCTGGAAGAGCCACTCCTTCTGCGCGATGTACTCCTTGAAGATGTCGGTCTGGAGCGTGCCGTTGAGGACGCCCGGGTCGACGCCCTGGCGCTCGGCGGCGACCAGGTACATGCAGAAGACGGGGACGGCGGGGCCGCTGATCGTCATGGAGGTGGTGACGTCGCCGAGCGGGATGTCCCCGAACAGGACCTCCATGTCGGCGGCGGAGTCGATGGCCACCCCGCAGTGCCCGACCTCGCCGAGGGAGCGCGGGTCGTCGGAGTCGCGGCCCATCAGCGTCGGCATGTCGAAGGCGACGCTGAGGCCGCCGCCGCCCGCGGCCAGGATCATCTTGTAGCGCTCGTTCGTCTGCTCGGCGTTGCCGAAGCCGGCGAACTGGCGGATGGTCCAGGTGCGCCCCCGGTAGCCGGTGGGGTGCAGCCCGCGGGTGAACGGGTACTCGCCGGGCCAGCCGATCCGCTCGAATCCCTCGTACGTGTCACCGGGGCGGGGCCCGTACGCGGGCTCCACCGGGTCCCCGGAGAGCGTGGTGAAGTCCGCGTCGCGCTTGCGGGCCTTGTCGTAACGGGCCTGCCAGCGGAGGCGGCCTTCCTCGATCGCGTGAGCGTCCATACCCTCGAATTTACTAGGACGTCCTAGTAAATGTCGATGGCAAACCGCCCGGCGCTTCGCGCGGGGCGGTTGTCGCAGGTCAGACCTTCGCGGCGACCGGGGCCCGGTCGGTGACCAGAGCGCGGGCCTCGCGGCTGACCTTCGGCTCGACGAAGAACGAGGCGAACGGGATGCAGCCCGCGGCCAGCACCCACAGGAGCTTGCCGAACGGCCACTTCGCCTTGGAGCCGAGATCGAAGGCGAAGACGACGTAGACGATGAACAGCACGCCGTGGATCTGCGAGATCAGCATGGTGTCGCCGGTCTGGAACCCGTACTTCGCGATGATCGCCGCGGTGAACACGAGCAGCCAGACGGCCGTGACGTAGGCCATCACCCGGTACCGGGTGAGCACGGTTTGTTTCATGCCGCCGAGCCTAACCGGGCGCGGGGGGCGATCTTCGGGCGGGCCGCCTCAGCCGGCGTCGTCGAAGTCCCGGGCCGCCACCCGCAGCGGCCGGAGCATGGCGAAGATCTCGGCGCACTCCTCGGCGTCGTACACCCCGAGCCCGAAGTCCATCGCGACCAGGTCGGCGGTGGCGGCCTCGACCACCTCGCGGCCCTTGCCGGTGATGGAGGCGAGCGTGCCGCGGCCGTCGTTGGGGTTGGGGCGCTTGCTCACCAGCCCGGACCGCACCAGCCGGTCCACGGTGTTGGTGACGGAGGTCGGGTGCACCATCAGCCGCTCGCCGATCTTGGACATCGGCAGCTCGCCCGCCTTGGAGAAGGTGAGCAGCACCAGCGCCTCGTACCGGGCGAACGTCAGGCCGTACGGCTTGACGACGGCGTCGACCTCGGAGAGCAGGATCTGCTGGGCCCGCATGATCGAGGTGATCGCCCCCATCGACGGCACGGGGCCCCAGCGCCGATGCCAGAGCTCCTCGGCGCGGGCGATGGGATCGAAGGGAAGGCTGAGCGGCTTCGGCACGGCCACGACCTTACCGACCGGCCGTATCCCGGTCCGCCCCGTCTCGCACTTCGGTATCGGACATCCGTCCGGGGGCGGCCCCGCGAGGCTCCGGCGACACGGGCCGCCGGGCCGCCCCGGAGCAACGCGTCCGCCCGCGCGCACCCACCGCTCCCGGAGTCGCGGACAGTGTCGCACCACCACTCTCGGTGACCGGTATGTCACGATTGCTGGCGTTTCCCCGGCCGGGGCTCCGCGCCCGGTTCCGGTATCCCGTGTCCGTGAGCCACCGTCGTCCGAGGGGGCTGGATGTCCGGCCGCAGAACCTTCCCCGTACTCACCGCCGTCGCCCTCGCCCTGACCGCCGCCGTCGCGGTCGGCTGCTCCTCCCCGGCCGAACCCCGGCGCACCGCCGCCGCCGGGCGGGACCTCGTGCGCGGCGAGGCGGCGCCGAGCGCGGCCTCTCCGTTCTGGGTGGACCCGCAGAGCGACGCCGCCCGCCAGGTGCGCGCCTGGGAGAAGCAGGGTCGCGCGGCGGACGCGAAGATCCTGCGGCGGATCGCCGACCACCCGGTGGCGCACTGGCCCGCCTGGGACGAACCGGCCCCGGAGATCCGGGCCGCCGCGCGGGCCGCCGCACGCACCGACAAGCGCCTGCTGCTCGTCGCGTACAACATCCCGCACCGCGACTGCGGGGCCTACTCGGCGGGCGGCGCGACCGACGCCGCCGCCTACCGGTCCTGGATCGGCCGGTTCGCCGACGCGATCGGCAACGCCCCGGCGACGGTCGTGCTGGAGCCCGACGCCGTAGCGCACCTCGTCGACGGCTGCACCCCGCCCGAGCACCACGCCGAGCGCTACCAGCTGCTCTCCGAGGCGGTGGACACGCTCAAGGCCGGCGCGAACACCACGGTCTACCTCGATGCCGGCAATCCGGACTGGATCGACGAGCCGACCAAGATCGCCGAGCCGCTGCGCCGGGCCGGCGTCGGGCGGGCCGACGGCTTCTCGCTGAACGTGTCCAACTTCCAGCGGGCCGACAGCGTCAGGACGTACGGCACGGTCCTCTCCGACGCCCTGAACGGCGCGCACTACGTCATCGACACCAGCCGCAACGGCAAGGGCCCGCTGCCCGGCAACGGGGCCGAGTCCTGGTGCAACCCGCCGGGGCGGGCGCTCGGCACCCCGCCGACCACCGACACCGGTGACCCGCGGCTGGACGCCTACCTGTGGATCAAGCGGCCCGGCGAGTCCGACGGCACCTGCCGGGGCGGGCCGACGGCCGGCACCTGGTGGCCGCAGTACGCGCTCGGACTGGCCCGGCGCGCGGCTTCCTGATCGCGCGCCGCCCCGGGCCGGTCAGCCGACCTTGACCCACTTCGCCTCGGACGGCACCGCGTCGTCGTCGGTGAGGAAGAGCATGTACCAGCCGGGCGGGACCAGCGTCGGATCGTCCGGCACGGTCAGGCTCACCGCGCCCCGGCCCTTCTTCAGGCCCAGCTCGATGGAACGCTGCTCCACGTCGGTGGTGTGCGTGACGGCGCTCGGCCTCATCAGCCGGGCCTTGACGACCTTGTCCGCCCCGGTGCCGCGGTAGGTCACCGTCTTCCCGCGCGCGATGTCCGTCGGCCCCGCGCCGATGACCGGCCGCTTCCCCCCGGCCCGGTGCAGGGCGGGCGGGGTGTAGACCTCCATGCGCTGCTCGAACTTGCCGAGCTTGGTGTTGTCCTTGTCCCCGTACAGCGAGTCGGAGCCGAAGGTCGCCACCCGCCCGTCGGGCAGCAGCAGCGCCTCGGAGTGGTAGTTGCGGCCGACGGTCGGCTCGGCCGCCTCCGTGAAGACGTCCGCGCGCGGGTCGTAGGACTGCGCCTTGAGGATGTTGCTGTCGCCGCGCCCCCGGTAGTCCCTCGAACCCCCGCTGGTGAAGACCGTGTCGTCCGGCATGATCACGCTGTTCAGGTAGCGCGTGCCCTGCGGCAGGTCGGGGCCGGGCCGGAAGACGGGGCTGTCCTCCTTGAGGTCCACGATGGCGGTGCGGGCGGTGGACTTCTTGGACTCGCCGACCCCGCCGCCGCCGAGGATCATCACGCGCTGGTCCTGCACCGGCGGCAGCAGCAGCGAGGCCGCCGTCTCCGTCTCGTCGGTGTCGGTCAGTCCGGGGACCTTGCTGAAGGTGTTCTTCCTCAGGTCCCAGATCCCCGGTTCGCGGCCCTTGTCGGCCGGGCCGTACCCGGCGTTCGCGCCCGGGTAGAAGAGCTTGCCGCCCTTGGTCAGGAAGAGCGCGGGATAGGTCGGGAAGTAGTGGAAGGGCCCCTTGGACCACTTCTTGGTCTTGGGGTCGTAGATCTCGTTGTCGCCCGCGAGGATCGCGCCGACGTCGTCCAGGCCGGAGACGGCCAGCACCCGGCCGTCCTCCAGGCCGACGAGCGTGGGGTACCAGCGGGCCTCCTTCATCGGGTCGACCCGGATGTACTTCTCCGCCGTCGGGTCGAACTCGTAGGCGGCCCTGATCCCCTGGAAGTCCTGCTTGTCCATGGTGATCTTCTCGGCCAGCCCGTAGGAGTCGTCCGCCTTCCGGCCCGTCAGCCCGACGATCTCGTACTGGGCGGCCTCCGCGGCCACCGCCTCGGGGCCCTCCTTCACCGCCTCCACGAAGACGCGCTGCTCGGCGGCGGTCACCTTGGTCTTCCACGGCTTCATCCGGCCGCTCTCGAAGTAGTCGACCTCGAACTCCCGCTTCGCCCTGGGCACGGTCACGTCGAACTTCGAGACGTACTCGACGCCGGAGGGCGAGCGGAAGACCGTGCCCTTCCTCAGCTTCAGCGGCTTGTCCGGGTTCTCGTTCTTGACCCGCATGCCGCCGCCGGCCCGCTCGACCCTGTCGTCCAGCACCTCGTAGCGGGCCGTGCCGCCCGCCACCAGCAGGCGGCCGTCCGGGAGTTGGGCGTGGCCGCCGCAGAAGAAGTCCTCGGGCGTGGGGATCTTGCGGAAGGTGTTCTCGGCCGGGTCCCACAGCACGGTGTCGAAGGTGCCCGCGTCGAAGTGCTTCTCGTCGTTGCCGGAGCCCGCCACGATCAGCACCTTGCCGGTGTGCAGCAGCGCGGCGTGGATGGCGTTGGTCCGGTACTCCTGCGGGATGTCGACGCGCGCCCACGAGCCGTAGCGCGCCTTGTACTCCGGCTGGGCGATCCGGTACGCGTGGTACTGGTCCTCGGCGAACGAGACCGCCGCGGGGGCGTTCAGCCCCACGAGCAGTAACACCGCGCCGCCGCCCAGGAGTGTCTTCCTGGTCTTCTTCGAGGGCCGGTAGGCCATGGCTCAGTTCCCTCCTGCGGTGGCGGTGGCGGTGGTCGCGGTGGCGGTGGCCGCCTCGGCCGTCGGGGCGGACCCGGCGAACGACGACTCGGTCAGCGGCTCCACCGGGGCGGGCGCCGCCTCGGCGGGCCGGGCCTCGGCGCGCCGGTCCCGCCGCACGGTCCAGGCCCACACGGCGACCGGGGACAGCGAGATGGCCAGGGCCAGCAGCGACCAGGTCCGCATCGCCGCGTGGGTGTGGCCGAGGAAGACGGACGCGGCGAGCGAGGCGGACAGGACCGCGGCCCAGAACAGGTGGACGCGGAAGGTGGCCGGCCGGTCCGGGGACGTCTCGCCGCCCTTGGGCGTGACGACGAAGCGGCCCTCGGTGCGCAGCACCGCCGAGCCGAGCGACCTCAGGTAGATCGGCGCGGACAGCGCGGACATGGCCATGCCCGCCAGGCCGCCGGAGCCCTCGGGTTCGTGCGGCGAGACGTTGTGCCGCCGGTTCCAGAGGTAGAGGCCGATCTGGAGGGCTGCGGCGTCGCTGTAGAGCATCAGCCACAGCGAGGCGGCGACCTGCGTGCCGGACGCGCCGAGCCAGAGGAACAGCACGCAGCTGAGGACGCCGAGCAGCCAGTTGACGGCGGTCATCGGGTAGTAGACGAGCATCAGCGTGTAGCTGAGGAGCCGGCCGGGCGGCACCCGGAAGAGCGCCTTGCCGTACTGCCGGAACAGCGTCTCGTAGGTGCCCCGCGACCAGCGCAGCTGCTGGGTGAAGAAGTCCGTCCAGGAGGCGGGCCCCTCGCCGACGGCCAGCACGTCGGGCGTGTAGACCGAGCGCCAGTAGCGTCCGGTGAGCGGGTTGCGGCGGCGGTGGATCTCGAAACCGGTCGCCATGTCCTCGGTGATCGAGTCGTACAGCCCGCCGGCCTGGAGCAGGGCGCTGACCCGTACGACGTTGTTGGTGCCGACGAACATCGGGGCGCCGTAGCGGTTGCCCGCGCGCTGGATCAGCGCGTGGAAGAGGAACTGCTGGGACTCGGCGGCCTTGGTGACGGCGCAGTCGTAGTTCCCGTAGACCTGCGGCCCGACGACGAAGGCGACGTCCGGGTCGCGGAAGTAGCCCATCATCCGTTCCAGGAAGTTGGGCAGCGGCACGTGGTCGGTGTCGACCGAGGCGAAGAAGTCGTAGGCGCCGCTGTGCAGGGCGACCCACGCGTTGTAGTTCCCGTGCTTCGTCCGCGCCTTGTGGACGCCCCGCTCGCGGTTCCACTCGGGGACCCCGCGACGGGTGAAGTGGTGCACGCCCAGTTCGGCGCAGAGCATCCGGGCGGCCGGGTCGTCGCCCTCGTCGAGCAGCCAGACGTCCAGCGGGCCGGGGTGCGTGAGGCGTACCGCCCCCTGGAGCGTGGCCCGCACCATGGAGAGCGGTTCCTTGCCCGGTACGTACGTGGTGAGGAAGGCGACGCGGGTGCCCGGTTCGGGCGTGACGGGCACCGGGTCGCGGGCGACCAGCGTGGCGTGCGCCACGGAGACGACGTTGACGAGCATGAACAGCTCGATCAGTCCGATCGACAGCAGCATGACGGTGTCCGCGGCGACCAGCCAGCGCTCGCCGTTCTCCCGCTCGGTCCAGTGCGTGGGCCAGACCAGGTAGAGCAGGAGCAGGCCGGTGACCACCGGGGCCAGCGTCATCAGCAGGACGGCCCTTATTCGGTGGTCCTCCGTCGCGAGCAGGCTCTTGTACCGCACGCGGTATCCCGTCGGGTCCGGCTCCGTGAGCGGACCCGCGAGCCGGCTGTAGTGGTCGTAGTCGTAGCCCTGCGACCGCACCGTGCCTCCCACTGTCGAACGGGTTGATACCCCCACAGAAAGGGACGCGCGACGGCGTGTCGACTTGGCAGGTCCGAGTGAGCGGTTTTCGGTCCGGCGCGCGAAGAGCCCCCGGCCGTGTGGCTCCGGGGGCTCTTCGGGTGAACGGGAGGGCGGTGGGCGGCCGACGGGACGTCAGCCGGCGAGGTGGCGTTCCACCGTCTCGACCTTCGAGGTCAGACCGTCGGTGACGCCGGGCCGGATGTCGGCCTTCAGCACCAGCGAGACGCGTCCGGCGCGGGCCTCGACGGCGGCCACGGCGCGCTTGACGACGTCCATGACCTCGTCCCACTCCCCCTCCACGGAGGTGAACATCGCGTCGGTGCGGTTGGGCAGACCCGACTCGCGGACGACCCGCACGGCGTCGGCGACATACGAGCCGACGTCCTCGCCGACGCCCAGCGGGGATACCGAGAAGGCGACGATCATGCGCTGACCGTGCCTTCGCGGCGCGCGCGGGCGGCGATGACGTGGTCGGCCTCGTAGCGCTTGAGGAGCTTGTCCCCGTAGAGGCCGCCGAACGGCAGCAGGGAGAGCAGGAAGAACAGCGCGACGCGCCCCACCGGCCACTTGGCCTTGATCCACACGTCGAGCAGCAGCACGGCGTAGATCACGAAGAGCACACCGTGGATGAGGCCGAGCGGCATCATCAGGAAGTCGATGTCCGAGACCCGGCTGAGCACCGAGCCGAAGAGGATCAGGGCCGGGAAGGACAGCGCCTCGGGAATCGAGATGAGGCGCAGCCGGTGCAGGGCGGAAGCGGTCTTGATGTCCACAGGGGCACCTTCGGTGGGAGGGTCGTGACGGCTTGTGAACGCAGGCACAAGCGGGCCCCCATTGTGGCATCGCGCCGCACTCCGCCCGGCATCGGGGGTTGTCCGGCCCGGCGGAGCACGTATCGGCGTATATCAGGGCCGGTCCGGCGGCTTCCGGGTGGCGGTCCGGCGGCCTCCCGGCGGCCTCCCGCGGGCGCGGCACGGGAGGGCGGCCCGGGGCGGCCGGAGTGCCGGGGGCCCTGGCCGGAGCGGGGGGCGGGCGGCTACCTTCGGTGCGTGGCGATGTTCCGGCTGCAGGGCAGCAAGACGCTCGCCGTCGATCTGACGGGCGACGCGGTCAAGGCGAAGAACGGCTCGATGGTCGCGTACGACGGCCGGATGAGCTTCAAGAAGCTGTCCGGCGGCGGTGAGGGGGTCCGCGGGATGGTGACCCGCCGGCTGACCGGAGAGCAGATGACGGTGATGGAGGTCTCCGGGCAGGGCACCTGCTATTTCGCCGACCGGGCGACCGAGATCAACCTGGTCTCCCTGCACGGCGAGAGACTGTACGTGGAGGCGAGCAATCTGCTGGCCGCCGACGCCGGACTGCGCACGGGCACCGCGTTCACCGGCCTGCGCGGCGGGGCGAGCGGCAACGGGCTGTTCACCACGACCGTCGAGGGCTCCGGGCAGGCGGCGATCATGTCGGACGGCCCGGCGGTGCTCCTGCGGGTCTCCCCGCGCTACCCGCTGACGGTCGACCCGGGCGCGTACGTCGCCCACCAGGGAGACCTCCAGCAGCACTTCCAGGCCGGGGTGAACCTCCGCACGCTGATGGGCGAGGGCTCGGGCGAGGCGTTCCAGATCCGCTTCGAGGGCGACGGCCTGGTCTACGTGCAGCCGAGCGAGCGCGTGACGGTGGGGGGCGACGTCTGATGCCGTTCCGGGAGATCAACTCCAAGATGGTCGAGGCCGCGGTGGCTCCGGGCCAGAAGCTGTACAGCCAGCGCGGCGCGATGCTGGCGTACCGGGGCGAGGTGTCCTTCACCCCGAACGTCCAGGGCGGCCAGGGCGGTCTCGCCTCGATGATCGGCCGCCGGGTGGCCGGCGAGGCGACGCCGCTGATGACGGTCGAGGGCTCGGGCACGGTGCTGTTCGGCCACGGCGGCCACCATGTCCAGGTGATCGAACTGGCCGGCGACACCCTGTACGTGGAGGCGGACCGGCTGCTGGCCTTCGACGGGACGCTGCGGCAGGGCACGATGTTCATGGGTTCGCAGGGCGGGGTGATGGGCATGGTGCGCGGCCAGGTGACCGGCCAGGGGCTGTTCACCACGACGCTCCAGGGGCACGGCGCGGTCGCGGTGATGGCGCACGGCGGGGTGATCGAGCTGCCGATCGTGCCGGGCCGGGAGGTGCACGTGGACCCGCAGGCGTACGTCGCCCACCACGGCGACGTACGCAACCGCCTCTCCACCGCGCTCGGCTGGCGGGACATGGTGGGGCGCGGCGCCGGCGAGGCGTTCCAGCTGGAGCTGAGCGGCAGCGGCGCGGTGTACGTCCAGGCGTCTGAGGAGAAGCTGTGAGCACGCCCGTGATCTTCGATCCGACGACGCTGCCGTCGGACGACAACGTGAATCCCTACACCTTCTGCGTGGAGCTCAAGGGGAGCCGGTGGTTCCTGCAGAAGGGCAAGATGATCGCCTACTACGGGCAGATCGCGTTCGACGGCATCGGGCACGGCCGGTTCGAGCGCCTGCTGCGCACGAGCTTCCACTCTCCGCTGCACGCGAGCGACTGGGTGGTCGCCGAGGGCAGCGGCAAGATGCTGCTCGCGGACCGGGCCTTCGACGTGAACTCCTTCGATCTGGAGGACGGCAACCTGACGGTCCGGTCCGGGAACCTGCTGGCGTACGAGCCGTCGCTGGCGCTGAAGCAGTCGATCGTGCCGGGGTTCGTGACGCTGATCGGCACGGGGAAGTTCGTGGCCGCCTCGAACGGGCCGGTCGTCTTCATGGAGCCGCCGCTGCGGGTCGACCCGCAGGCCCTGGTGGGCTGGGCCGACTGCCCCTCGCCGTGCCACCACTACGACCACGGCTATCTGACCGGCGTGATGGGCGGTCTGCGGTCGCTGACCGGGATCGGCGGGACGTCGGGCGAGGAGCACCAGTTCGAGTTCGTGGGTGCGGGCACCGTGCTCCTCCAGTCGTCCGAGACGCTGATGGCGGAGCAGGCTACGGGCGCCGTGCCGAACGAGCCGGGTGTTCCGGGTGCCGCGGGCGTCCCGGGCGGCGGAGGTCAACACGGATCCGTCCCCCGCATGCCCGGCCAGCTGGGGGACCTCCAGCGCCGCTTCGGTTGGTGAGCGGTAGTCTGCGGAGTGTGACGTCGAACGCCTGCGCCCAACTGTCGGCCCCCGGAACCGGGTCGGCCGGATCACCGGCATGCCGGGGGTGCCGGTCGTCACACCTCTTACTTTCGTCCGGCTTTCAACTTCTTAGGTAGAATCCATATATGGAGACCGAGACGGCCACCCGCTGGCTGAGCGACACGGAGCAGTCCGCCTGGCGCACCCACCTGGACGTCAGCAGGCTGCTGACGCACCAACTGGAGAAGGACCTCCAGCCGTTCGGCCTGACCATGAACGACTACGAGATCCTGGTCAACCTCTCCGAGTCGGACGACCAGCGGATGCGGATGAGCGACCTCGCCGCCGCCACCCTGCAGTCCAAGAGCCGGCTCTCGCACCAGATCACCCGCATGGAGACGGCCGGCCTGGTCCGGCGCATCAACTGCGAGTCCGACCGCCGGGGGCTGTACGCGGTCCTGACCGAGCTGGGCTCGGAGACCATGCGCGAGGTCGCCCCGCACCACGTCGAGTCGGTGCGCAGGCACTTCATGGACCTGCTGTCGCCGGAGGCGCTGACCGAGCTGCACGCGGCCCTCACCCCGATCGCCGAGCACCTGCGCGGCAGGCGCGGCAAGCTGTAGGACGCGCGGCGGGCGGGCCGGTCCCGCCCGCCGGGCCGGAACGGTCGGCGGTACGGCTCGGCGGTAGAGGCCAGCGGTGCGGGTCGCCGGTCAGCCGGACCGGGGCAGCCACAGCCGGAAGGCCGCGCCGCCCTCCGTCGCCCGGTGCACCGTCAGCGTCCCGCCGTGGCGGGACGCCACGTCCCGGGCGATGGCGAGGCCGAGACCCGCGCCGCCGTCGTCCCTGCTCCGGGCGTCGTCGAGCCGGACGAACCGCTCGAAGATCCGTTCGCGCTCGTCCTCCGGGACGCCCGCGCCGTCGTCGCGGACCTCCACGCACACACCGCCGGCCTCCGCCGCGATGGAGACGGCGACCAGGCTCTCGGCGTGCCGCTCGGCGTTGTCCAGCAGGTTGCCGATCACCCGGGCCAGCTGCCCGCGCGATCCGCTGACCTCGAACGCCGCGTCCTCGGGTGCCCGGACCGCCACCGCGATCCGGTCGCCGGTCCGCTGGGAGACCTCCTCGCGGACCAGCGCGCCCAGCTCCAGCACCGTGCTCTGCGGCTTCTCCCCGGCGTCCAGCCGGGCCAGCAGCAGCAGGTCCGCCGCCAGCACCTGGAGCCGTACGGTGTCGGCGACCGCGCCCGGCACGTCCAGCAGCTCCGGGTGGGCGGCCGCCACCTCCAACTGGGTGCGGAGCGAGGCGATCGGGCTGCGCAGCTCGTGCGAGGCGTCCGCGACGAACCGCCGCTGCCGCTCCACGGACGCCTCCAGGACCGTCAGCGTCTCGTTCGTCGTCCGGGCCAGCCGGGCGATCTCGTCGCGCGAGGCGGGTTCCGGCACCCGGCGGGCCAGATCCTCCGACGCGGTGATCGCCGCCATCTCGCTGCGGATGCCCTCCACCGGCCGCAGCGCGCGCCGGGTCACCAGCCAGGTCACCCCGGCGACGACGGCCAGCATCGGCAGCAGCCCGGCCAGCATGGCGCCGCGCACCGTGTTCACCGTCTCCCGCTCGTCGGTGAGGGGCGCGCCCGCGTACACGGTCAGCGTCACCCCGGTGGACGTGGTGGCCTCGACGGCGGCGAACCGGTAGTCGGCCTTCCGGCCGTCGACGGTGGCGGAGCCCTCGGAGATCTCCGGATCGTCGCCCGCGACCTCTCCCCGGCCGGGCCGGCCGCCGTCGTCCTGACCGTCCCCGTCCCCGTCATCGTCGTCGCCCGGCGGCGCGGTCGCGCCCGCCGAGGCCGACGGGACCGGGGTGACGCCCGGCGCACCCGCGCCGGTGATCGCCGTCAGGCCCGGGGAGACGGCCACCACCCGGCCCTCCTCGTCGGTCACCTGGACCGGGTGGTCCTCCTCGTCGTCCAGGTCCAGCGCGTCGTACGGGGTGTCCAGCGCGAGCTGCCCGGCCACCTCGCGCGCCGCCACCTCGGCCTGGAGGTCGGCCTGGCCGATCAGGTTGGCGCGCAGGACGAGGAGCAGGGCGATCCCGGCCGCCGCCAGGGCGACGGCGACGACGAGCGTGGCGCCGAGGGTGGCCTGGGCCCGTACGGACCTCACAGGGCCTCCAGCCGGTAGCCGGCGCCGCGCACCGTGCGGATGGTGGCCGCGCCGAGCTTGCGGCGCAGGGTGGAGATGTAGACCTCGACGATGTTCGGGTCGCCGTCGTAGGCGAAGTCCCAGACGTGCTCCAGGATGTCGGCCTTGCTGACCACCTCGCCCGCGCGCAGGGCGAGCTGTTCCAGCACCGCGAACTCCTTGGCGGTCAGCGCGTACTCCTCCTCGCCCCGGTGCACCCGGCGGGCGGCGGTGTCGACGCGCAGGCCGCCGACGTGCAGGACGGGCGCGCCGGTGCCCGATCCGCGGCGGCGCAGCAGGGCGCGGACGCGGGCGACGAGGACGACGTAGCTGAAGGGCTTCGTCAGGTAGTCGTCGGCGCCGGTGTCGAGCCCCTCGGCCTCGTCGTACTCCCCGTCCTTGGCGGTCAGCATGAGGATGGGCACCTCGTGCCCGGCCGCCCGCAGCGCGGCGCAGACCCGGTAGCCGTTCATGCCGGGCAGCATGATGTCGAGGACCACCAGGTCGTAGCCGCCCTCGCCCGCCCGGTGCAGCCCTTCCAGGCCGTCGTGCACGACGTCCACGGCGAAGCCCTCGGCGGTCAGTCCCCGGGCGAGGGACACCGCGAGTCGCTTCTCGTCCTCCACGATCAACAGGCGCATGCGCACAGCGTCCCAAACTCCACCTGAAGACGCCTTCAGGCGGCTTCAGGCTGCGTTCAGCAACGCCCCGGCAGTGTGGATCCCGTCGAACAGCAACCGCCCTCGGGAGGAACCCCATGAAGCGCAACATCACCATCGCCACCGTGACCGCGGCCGTCCTCATCGGCGGCACGGCCGCCTCCACCGTGGCCTTCGCGGGTGACGACAGGGACCGTACGTCCGCCAGGAGCGCGAGCGCCGACGTGCCGGCGCGGGTCTCCGGCGGCGAGGACCGGGCGGTGAAGGACTCGGCCGCGGTCGCCCCGGGGACCGGGGTGCCGCTCGACCAGGCGCTGGCCGCCGCGCTGCGGAGCGTCCCGGGCACGGCGACCGGGGCGGAGCTGGACGACGACGATGACGACGGCGGCCGTGCCGTCTGGAAGTTCGAGGTCTACGGCTCCGACAAGGTCTGGCACGACGTGGTCGTCGACGCCGGCAGCGGCGAGGTCGTGCCCGACCGCGACGGCGACGACCGCGACGACGACCGGGACCGCGGTGCGCCCCGCTCGGCCGCCGTCTCGCTGAACGACGCCCGGGACGCGGCGCTGAAGAGCGCGCCGGGCAGCGTCACGTCGATCGACCTGGACGACGATGACGACGACGGCCGCCAGGACGGCGTCCTGCGCTGGGACGTCGACATCGCGGGCAAGGACGGCAGCCGGCACGAGCTGCGGGTCGACGCGCAGACCGGCGCGGTCACCGCGGACCGGGACGACGACCGGGACGACCGGGACGACCGTGCGGACGACCGGCACGACGACCGCGACGACCGCGACGACCGCTGACGCACGGCCGGACTCCGCGTCCGGGGCGGCCCGCACACCGCCCCGGGCGCGCCTCCCGCGCTCAGGCGCCCGCGGTGAGCCCCGCGACCAGTTCGTCGGCCGCCGCGTACGGGTCGAGGCGGCCGGCGACGATGCGGTCGGCCAGGGCCGCCAGCCGGCGGTCGCCGCGCAGGTCGGCGATCCTCTCGCGGAGCGCGGTGACCGCGATCGTCTCCACCTCGCGGGCGGCGCGGGCGGCGCGCCGCTCGGCCAGGACGCCGTGCTCCTCCATCCAGGCGCGGTGCTTCTCCAGGGCCTCGACCACCTCGTCGGTGCCCTGGCCGCGCGCGGCGACCGTCTTCACGATCGGCGGTCGCCAGTCGCCGGGCCCGCGGGACTCCCCCAGGCCCAGCATGTGGTTCAGCTCGCGGGCGGTGGCGTCCGCGCCGTCCCGGTCGGCCTTGTTCACCACGTACACGTCGCCGATCTCCAGGATTCCGGCCTTGGCCGCCTGGATGCCGTCGCCCATGCCGGGGGCGAGCAGCACGACGGAGGTGTCCGCCTGCGAGGCGATCTCCACCTCGGACTGGCCGACCCCGACCGTCTCGACGAGGATCACGTCGCAGCCCGCCGCGTCCAGCACCCGGATCGCCTGCGGAGCCGACCAGGCGAGGCCGCCCAGATGGCCGCGGGTGGCCATGGAGCGGATGTAGACGCCCGGGTCGGACGCGTGGTCCGACATCCGCACCCGGTCGCCGAGCAGCGCCCCGCCGGAGAACGGCGAGGACGGGTCGACGGCGAGCACGCCGACCCGCTTGTCCGCCCGGCGGTAGGCGCTGACCAGCGCCGAGGTCGAGGTGGACTTGCCGACGCCGGGCGAACCGGTCAGCCCCACCACGTAGGCGTGGCCGGCCAGCGGCGCCAGCGCGGCCATCACCTCGCGCAGGTGCGGGGACGCCCCCTCCACCAGTGAGATCAGCCGGGCCACCGCGCGCGGCCTGCCTGCTCGCGCCTGCTCGACCAGCGTGGGGACGTCCACGTCCACGTTCACCGCTCCGTTCGCCTCGCCCCCGGTGCCCGGGGGCCTCGTACCCGTACGGGTGTTACTTGCCCGGAACCGGAACGCGGATGATCAGCGCGTCGCCCTGACCGCCGCCGCCGCACAGGGCCGCCGCGCCGGTGCCGCCGCCCCGCCGCTTCAGCTCCAGCGCCAGGTGCAGGACGAGGCGGGCGCCGGACATGCCGATCGGGTGGCCGAGCGCGATCGCGCCGCCGTTGACGTTGACCTTGTCCGGGGTGACGCCGAGGTCCTTCATGGACTGGACGGCGACGGCCGCGAACGCCTCGTTGATCTCGATCAGGTCGAGGTCGCCGACGCTCAGGCCGTCCTTCTCCAGCGCGTGCCGGATGGCGTTCGAGGGCTGCGACTGGAGGGAGTTGTCGGGGCCGGCGACGTTTCCGTGGGCGCCGATCTCGGCGATCCAGTCGAGGCCCAGCTCCTCGGCCTTCGCCCGGCTCATGACGACGACCGCGGCGGCGCCGTCGGAGATCTGCGAGGAGGTGCCCGCGGTGATCGTGCCGTCCTTGGTGAAGGCGGGCCGCAGCTTGGCGAGCGACTCGACGGTCGTCTCGGGCCGGATGCCCTCGTCCTCCGCGAACAGGACGGGCTCGCCCTTGCGCTGCGGGATCTCGACCGGGGCGATCTCGGCCTCGAAGACGCCGTTCTTCTGCGCGGCGGCGGCGCGCTGGTGCGAGAGGGCGCCGATCTCGTCCTGGGCGGCGCGGTCCAGGCCCAGCCGGGAGTTGTGCTTCTCGGTGGACTCGCCCATCGGGATGTTCTCGTAGGCGTCGGTGAGGCCGTCGTGCGCCATCGAGTCGAGCATCTGGATCGCGCCGTACTTGTAGCCCTCGCGGGACTTGGGCAGCAGGTGCGGGGCGTTGGTCATCGACTCCTGGCCGCCGGCCACCACGATGTCGAACTCACCGGCGCGGATGAGCTGGTCGGCCAGCGCGATGGCGTCGAGACCGGAGAGGCACACCTTGTTGACGGTCAGCGCCGGGACGTTCATCGGGATGCCGGCCTTGACGGCTGCCTGCCGGGCGGGGATCTGGCCCGCGCCGGCCTGGAGCACCTGGCCCATGATCACGTACTGGACCTGGTCCCCGCTGACGCCCGCCCGCTCCAGGGCGGCCTTGATCGCGACGCCGCCGAGGTCGGCGCCGGAGAAGCCCTTCAGGGCACCGAGCAGACGGCCCATGGGCGTCCGCGCGCCCGCGACGATCACTGACGTGGTGGTACCGGTCGTTCCTGGCATGGCCGCGGCCCCTTGGGATCGGATGTGAACGAGGGTTCACCTGAATGTACTGAGCGGTACCGCGCCCGTCATCCGGCAGCCGGTGTGACGGCGCGCACGTTGCGTAACCAGAGCGGTGGCGCTGCACTGGAGCCATGCTGACGCGAATCGACCACATCGGGATCGCCTGTTTCGACCTGGACAGGACCGTCGACTTCTACCGTGCCACGTACGGGTTCGAGGTGTTCCACACCGAGATCAACGAGGAGCAGGGCGTCCGGGAGGCGATGCTCAAGATCAACGACACCTCCGACGGCGGCGCGTCGTACCTCCAGCTGCTGGAGCCGACCCGGGAGGACTCGGCCGTCGGCAAGTGGCTGGCGAAGAACGGCGAGGGCGTGCACCACATCGCCTTCGGCACCGCGGACGTGGACGGGGACGCCGCGGACATCCGCGACAAGGGCGTGCGGGTGCTGTACGACGAGCCGAGGACGGGGTCGATGGGGTCCCGGATCACCTTCCTGCACCCGAAGGACTGCCACGGCGTCCTCACCGAACTCGTCACGTCCCGGGCGGAGCACTGACCACCGGATACCCGGCCCGGTAGAGTGGGCGGTTCCGGGCCGGGGCCGGGTCGGGGCCGTACCGCGTCCTCGTCGTTCGTCTGTCACCATTCCCCGGGGGACCGCTCGTCGGCGAGCGGTACTCGTGCGGAGTTACGACCAGGGTTGGGGTCTCCCCTGCTCGAACGACGTTGAGAGCTCGGGGAAGGATGGGACCGCGCAGTGCGGGGCTACGAACGCCAGGAGAGCCACCGAGCTGAAGACGACCATCTCTCGCGGTTCGAAGCCGAGATGGACCGGCTGAGGACCGACCGGGAGAAGGCCGTCCAGCACGCCGAGGACCTCGGTTACCAGGTCGAGGTCTTGCGTGCCAAGCTGCACGAGGCCCGGCGCAATCTCGCGACCCGCCCGTCCTACGACAACGGGGACCTCGGCTACCAGGCCGAGCAGATGGTGCGCAACGCCCAGGCCCAGGCCGAGCAGATGCGCGCCGACGCCGAGCGCGAGCTGCGCGAGGCGCGGGCCCAGACCCAGCGCATCCTCCAGGAGCACGCCGAGCACCAGGCGCGCCTCCAGGCCGAGTTGCACGCCGAGGCGGTCCAGCGCAGGCAGCGGCTCGACCAGGAGCTCGCCGAGCGCAGGCAGACCGTCGAGTCCCACGTCAACGAGAACGTCGCCTGGGCCGAGCAGTTGCGCGCCCGCACCGAGTCGCAGGCCCGCCGGCTGCTCGACGAGTCGCGCGCCGAGGCCGAGCAGTCCCTGGCCGCCGCCCGCGGCGAGGCGGCCCGGCTGGCCGAGGAGACCCGCCGGCGGGTGGGCGCCGACGCGGAGGCGGCCCGGTCCGACGCCGAGGCGATCCTGCTGCGCGCCCGCCGGGACGCCGAGCGCCTGCTCAACGCCGCCTCCACCCAGGCGCAGGAGGCCGCCGGCCACGCCGAGCAACTGCGCTCCAGCACCACCGCCGAGACCGAACAGGCCCGTCGGCAGACGGCCGAGCTGAACCGGTCGGCCGAACAGCGCCTGGCGGAGGCCGAGACCCGGCTGCGCGAGGCCCGGCTGGAGGCCGAGAAGGTCCTCTCCGAGGCGAAGGACGCCGCCGCCAAGCGGCTGGCCGCCGCCGAGTCGCAGAACGAGCAGCGCACCCGGACGGCCAGGTCGGAGATCGCCCGGCTGGTCGGCGAGGCGACCAAGAGCGCCGAATCGCTCAAGGAGGAGGCCGAGCGGGCGCTCGTCGACGCCCGGGCCGAGGCCGAACGGCTGGTCGCCGAGGCGGCCGAGAAGGCCCGTACGGCCGCCGCCGAGGACGCCGCCGCCCAGCTGGCGAAGGCGGCCCGCAGCGCCGAGGAGGTGCTGACCAAGGCGTCCGAGGACGCCCGGTCGACGACGAAGGCCGCGAGCGAGGAGGCCGAGCGGATCCGCCGCGAGGCGGAGGCCGAGGCGGACCGGCTGCGCGGCGAGGCCGCCGAGCAGGCCGACGAGCTCAAGGGCGCGGCCAAGGACGACACCAAGGAGTACCGGGCCAAGACGGTCGAGCTCCAGGAGGAGGCCCGCCGGCTGCGCGGCGAGGCCGAGCAGCTGCGGTCCGAGGCGGTCGCCGAGGGCGAGCGGATCCGGGGCGAGGCCCGGCGCGAGGCCGTCCAGCAGCTGGAGGAGGGCGCCCGTACGGCGGAGGAGCTGCTGACCGAGGCGCGCTCCGACGCGGAGGAGCTGCGCACCTCGGCCGCCGCCGAGAGCGAGCGCGTCCGCGCCGAGGCGGCCGAGCGCGCCGCGGCCCTGCGCAAGCAGGCCGAGGAGACGCTGGAGCGCGGCCGCGCCGAGGCGGAGAAGCTGCGCGCCGAGGCCGAGGAGCAGGCGGAGGCGGCCACGGCCGCCGCCGAGCGGGCGGCCGGTGAGCTGCGCGAGGAGACCGAGCGCGCCGTCGCCGCCCGGCAGACCGAGGCCGCCGACGAGCTGGCGCGGCTGCACGGCGAGGCCGAGACGCGGCTCGCCGCGGCCGAGGAGGCGCTGGGCGAGGCCCGCACGGAGGCGGAGCGGCTGCGCCGCGAGGCGAACGAGGAGACGGAGCGGCTGCGCACGGAGGCCGCGGAGCGGCTGCGCGCCCTCACCGAGCAGGCCGAGGCGGAGGCGGAGCGGCTGCGCGACGAGGCCGCCGCCGACGCCTCGCGGTCGCGGGCCGAGGGCGAGAACATCGCCGTACGGCTGCGCGGCGAGGCCGCGGCCGAGGCGGAACGACTCAGGACCGAGGCGCAGGAGAGCGCCGACCGGGTGCGGGCCGAGGCGGCGTCCGCCGCCGAGCGGGTCGCCGCCGAGGCCGCCGAGGCGCTGGACGCCGCCCAGGAGGAGGCGTCCCGGCGCCGCCGGGAGGCGGAGGAGATCCTCGGCGCCGCCCGGACCGAGGCGGAGCAGGAGCGCGAGCGGGCCCGCGAGCAGAGCGAGGAGCTGCTGGCCTCCGCCCGCAAGCGGGTGGAGGAGGCGCAGGCCGAGGCGGTGCGGCTCGTCGAGGAGGCGGAGACGCGGGCGGCCGAGCTGGTCGCGGCGGCCGAGCAGAACGCCCAGCAGGTGCGGGACTCCGTCTCCGGGCTGCGGGAGCAGGCCGAGGAGGAGATCGCCGGGCTGCGCTCGACCGCCGAGCACGCGGCGGAGCGCGTCCGCACCGAGGCGCAGGCGGAGGCGGACCGGGTCCGGGCCGACGCTCACGCGGAGCGTGAGCGGGCCGCCGAGGACGCGGGCCGCATCCACCGGGTGGCGAACGAGGAGGCCGAGGCCGCGAAGGCGCTGGCCGAGCGGACGGTGTCCGAGGCGATCGCCGAGTCCGAGCGGCTGCGCGCGGACACCTCGGAGTACAGCCAGCGGATGCGTACGGAGGCGTCCGACGCGCTGGCGTCGGCCGAGCAGGACGCGTCCCGCGCCCGCGCCGAGGCCCGCCAGGACGCGAACCGCATCCGTTCGGAGGCAGCGGCCCAGTCGGACCGGCTGATCGGCGAGTCGACGACCGAGAGCGAGCGCATCCGCGCCGAGGCGGCCCAGGCGTCCGAGCAGCTCGTCGTCGAGGCGACCGCGGAGGCCAACCGGCGTCGTACGGACGCCAACGAGCAGGCGGACCGGCTGCTCACCGAGGCGCGCGAGGAGTCGGAGCGGCTGGGCGCGGAGGCGGCCGAGGCGCTCGGCTCCGCCCAGGAGCACGCCGCGCGCACGGGCGAGGAGGCCGAACGGCTGCGCGCGGAGGCGGAGTCGGCGGCCGAGGAGCTGCGCGCCGGGGCCCGCCAGGAGGCGGACCGGTTGCTGGACGAGGCGCGCGAGGCGGCGGCCAAGCGCCGTGCGGACGCGGCCGAGCAGGCGGACCAGCTCATCAACAAGGCGCGGGAGGAGGCGCTCCGTACGGCCACCGAGGCGGAGGGCCAGGCCGACACGATGGTCGGCGCGGCCCGCAAGGAGGCCGTGCGGATCACGTCGGAGGCGACCGTGGAGGGCAACGGCCTGGTGGAGCGGGCCCGTGCCGACGCGGACGAGCTGCTGGTCGGCGCGCGGCGCGACGCGACCGCGATCCGGGAGCGGGCCGAGGAGCTGCGGTCCCGCCTGGAGAGCGAGATCGAGGAGCTGCACGAGCGGGCCCGGCGGGAGACCTCGGAGCAGATGAAGACCGCGGGCGAGCGGGTCGACAACCTGATGAAGGCGGCGACCGAGCAGCGCGACGAGGCCGAGGCGAAGGCCAAGGAGCTGCTGGCGGAGGCGAACTCGGAGGCGAGCAAGGTCCGGATCGCGGCGGTGAAGCGGGCGGAGTCGCTGCTGAAGGAGGCCGAGGCCAAGAAGGCCGGGCTGATCCGCGAGGCGGAGAAGCTGCGGGCCGACGCGGAGGCCGAGGCCAAGAAGACGGTCGAGGAGGGCCGCCGCGAGCTGGACGTCCTGGTGCGCCGCCGCAAGGACATCAACACCGAGATCTCCCGGGTCCAGGACGTGCTGGAGGCGCTGGAGTCCTTCGAGTCTCCGGCCGGGGGCGGGAAGACGGCCGGTGGTGGCTCCTCGTCAGGTGTCAAGGCCA
Source organism: Streptomyces sp. ADI96-02 (assembly GCF_003846185.1). Classification (GTDB taxonomy): domain Bacteria; phylum Actinomycetota; class Actinomycetes; order Streptomycetales; family Streptomycetaceae; genus Streptomyces. The sequence continues at coordinate 4,719,249 of NZ_ML123034.1, read as the reverse complement.
CAGCCGCGGCCGGCACCCGTTCGGGTGGCAAGTCGTCCGAGAGGTAGCGAGTTCGCCGTGCACCGTGCTTTGTCATGGACTTTCAACCCTGCGAGTGGCAAGCGCTCCGGGGGGCCGCCACTCAAAAGGGGTGTCATTCTCCAGATCAATCCGACATCTGCACGCTGACACGCCGCTGTGGCCCCTAGGATTCCCCTATCACCTCACCGGTCTCATTCGACAGGAACCCCATGAGCGACCCTTCCTCCCCCTTCGGCTTCGAGCTCGTGCGACGTGGCTACGACCGCGGTCAGGTGGACGACCGCCTCACCAAGCTCGTAGCCGACCGTGACAGTGCTCTGGCCCGCATCACCTCCCTGGAAAAGCGCATCGAGGAGCTGCACCTCGAAACGCAGAACGCCCAGGCCCAGGTCAGCGACGCCGAGCCGTCGTACGCCGGGCTCGGCGCGCGCGTCGAGAAGATCCTCCGCCTCGCCGAGGAGGAGGCCAAGGACCTGCGCGAGGAGGCCCGCCGCGCCGCCGAGCAGCACCGCGAGCTGGCCGAGTCGGCCGCCCAGCAGGTGCGCAACGACGCCGAGTCGTTCGCCGCCGAGCGCAAGGCGAAGGCCGAGGACGAGGGCGTCCGCATCGTCGAGAAGGCCAAGGGCGAGGCGACCACGCTGCGCACCGAGGCGCAGAAGGACGCGCAGCAGAAGCGCGAGGAGGCGGACGCCCTCTTCGAGGAGACCCGCGCCAAGGCCGCCCAGGCCGCGGCGGACTTCGAGACGAACCTGGCCAAGCGGCGCGAGCAGTCGGAGCGCGACCTCGCGTCCCGTCAGGCGAAGGCCGAGAAGCGCCTCGCCGAGATCGAGCACCGTGCCGAGCAGCTCCGCCTGGAGGCCGAGAAGCTGCGGACCGACGCCGAGCGCCGGGCCCGCCAGACGGTGGAGACCGCGCAGCGCCAGGCCGAGGACATCGTGGCCGACGCGAACGCCAAGGCCGACCGGATCCGCAGCGAGTCGGAGCGCGAGCTGGCGGCGCTCACCAACCGCCGCGACTCGATCAACGCCCAGCTGACCAACGTCCGCGAGATGCTGGCGACGCTGACCGGCGCCGCCGTGGCCGCCGCCGGCTCCCCGGTGGACGACGAGCCCGCCTCGCGCGGTGTTCCGGCCCAGCAGACCCGCTGAGCCCTGAGCAGCACGACGGCTGCGAGTCCAGCGCGCCCGGCGCCGCCCCTTGTGGTGGCGGCGGGCGCGTGGCCGTTCTAGCGTGAGCGCATGATCGAGCTTGACGGACTGACCAAGCGATTCGGCCGCAAACTCGCCGTCGACCAGTTGTCCTGCCAGGTCAGACCGGGAATGGTGACCGGTTTCCTGGGCCCGAACGGGGCGGGCAAGTCCACCACCATGCGCATGATGCTCGATCTGGACAATCCCACCGGCGGAACGGTCCGCATCGACGGCAGGCGCTACCGCGACCTGCGCGAACCCCTGAAGTACATCGGCGCGCTGCTGGACGCGAAGGCCATGCACGGCGGGCGCAGCGCGTACGACAACCTGCTCTGCCTGGCCCAGAGCAACCGCATCCCCAGGAGCCGGGTCGACGAGGTGCTGGACACCGTGGGGCTCAGCGCGGTGGCGCGGAAGAAGTCCAAGGGCTTCTCCCTCGGCATGGGCCAGCGGCTCGGCATCGCCTCCGCGCTGCTGGGCAATCCCGAGATCCTGATGTTCGACGAGCCCGTCAACGGTCTGGACCCCGAGGGCATCCACTGGATCCGCAATCTGATGAAGACCCTCGCGGCCGAGGGCCGGACCATTTTCGTCTCCTCCCATCTGATGAGCGAAATGGCGCTGACCGCCGACCACTTGATCGTGATCGGCCAGGGCAGGCTGCTCGCCGACACGTCCATGGCCGACTTCATCCACGCCAACTCCCGCAGTTTCGTGCGGATGCGCTCCCCGCAGCAGGAGCGGCTGCGCGACGTACTGCACGAGGAGGGCGTGGCGGCCGTCGCGACGGAGGACGGCGCGCTGGAGATCGACGGCGCCGACGCCGCCGTCCTCGGCGAGCTGGCGGCCCGCCACCAGTTGGTCCTGCATGAGCTGAGCCCCCAACGGGCCTCCCTGGAGGACGCGTTCATGCAGATGACCGCCGGCTCCGTCGAGTACCACGCCCACTCCGGACCGGCCGAGGAGCCGCCCGCGCCGCCGACGCGGCAGCCGCCGCCGGGGGGACGGCCGGGCTGGGGCGAGGGCTGGAACCGGGACCACCGCGGCTCTGACGGCAAGGGGGTGTGACGACGATGGCATCGGTACCCGCGGTCCTCGCCTCCGAATGGACCAAGGTCCGCTCGGTCTCCTCGACCGTCTGGACCCTCATCTCCGCGTTCGCCGTCACGGTGGCGATGGGCGCGGCGCTCAGCGCCCTGTTCAACGCCCAGTTCGACAATCTCTCCGAGGCCGAGCGCGCCACCTTCGACCCGACGTTCGTCAGCTTCTCCGGGACGATCCTCGGCCAGCTCGCCATGGTCGTCTTCGGGGTGCTGGTGGTCGGCACGGAGTACAGCTCCGGCATGATCCGCACCTCGCTGGCCGCCGTACCGCAGCGCGGCACGTTCCTCTTCAGCAAGATCACGGTGGCCGGGGCGCTGGCGCTCGTCGTCGGCCTGCTCACCAGTTTCGTCTCGTTCTTCCTCGGCCAGGCGCTGCTCGGCGACCGGGGCACCGACCTCGGCGCGCAGAACGTCCTGCGCGCGGTGGTCGGCGGCGGGCTCTACATGGGGCTGATCGCGGTCTTCTCCATGGGGGTGGCGGCGATGCTGCGCAGCTCCATGCTGTCGCTCGGCATCCTGATGCCGTTCTTCTTCCTGGTCTCGCGGATCCTCGCCTCGGTTCCGGTGGCCAAGACCGTCGCCCGGTACTTCCCCGACCAGGCGGGCTCGAAGATCATGCAGGTGGTGCCCGACGCCCTGAACAGCAGTCCGGCGCCCTACGGACCGTGGGGCGGGATCGGGATCATGGTCCTGTGGGTGGTGGCCGCGCTGCTCGGCGGCTACCTCGTCCTGCGCCACCGGGACGCGTGAGGGCGCCTCGCCCTCCACGAGGAACTTGGCCGGAACCGTGAGCGCCTGGTTATCCTCCACTCTTACGGGGGTGTGCGGTCCGATGGCCCGAACCCCGACGACGGAGTGAGTCGATGGGGCTGGAGAATGATCGAGGCAGTCGGCCTGACCAAGCGCTACGGCGCGAAGACGGCCGTGGACGACCTTTCCTTCCAGGTGCGGCCGGGGGCCGTCACCGGCTTTCTCGGTCCCAACGGGTCGGGCAAGTCCACGACCATGCGCATGATCCTCGGACTCGACCGGCCGACGTCGGGCCGGGTCACGATCGGCGGCCACCCGTACCGCAGCCTGCCGAACGCGCCGCGCCAGGTGGGCGCGCTGCTGGACGCCAAGGCGGTGCACGGCGGCCGGACCGCCCGTAACCACCTGCTCTCGCTGGCGCAGCTGGCCGGCATCCCGGCCGCCCGGGTCGACGAGGTGCTGGGGGTCGTCGGGCTCCAGGAGGTCGCGGGCCGGCGCTCCAGCGGCTTCTCACTCGGCATGGGCCAGCGGCTCGGGATCGCCGCGGCGCTGCTCGGCGATCCGCAGGTGCTCCTCTTCGACGAGCCGGTCAACGGCCTCGACCCCGAGGGCATCCACTGGGTGCGCAACCTGATGAGGACACTGGCCGCCGAGGGCCGCACCGTGTTCGTCTCCTCCCATCTGATGAGCGAGATGGCCCTCACCGCGGACCACCTGATCGTGATCGGGCGCGGCCGGCTGCTCGCCGACATGAGCGTCACCGACTTCATCTCGGCGAACTCCGCGGACTTCGCCCGGGTCCGGGTGCCCGGCAACGGCGCGGCCGAGCGGGAGAAGCTGACGGCCTCGCTGATCGAGGCGGGCGGCCGGGTCATGTCGGAGCCGGACGGGGCCCTGCGGGTCACCGGCCTGCCACTGCGGAGGATCGCCGATCTGGCGCACGCCGGTGATGTCCGCCTGTGGGAGCTGTCGCCGCACCGGGCCTCGCTGGAGGAGGCGTACATGCGGATGACGCAGAGCGCCGTGGACTACCGGTCGACGGACGACGCCAAGGAAGGACTCGTGGAGCCGCCCCAGGACGGCCACGGGCCCCTCCCGGACGGGTACGGGGAGCCGCTGCCGCCGGAGCCGTCCCAGGACGGCTGGTACGCCCCGCCGCCGCCCGGCCGCGTCCCGCGCGCCACCTCGGCGCGGCCCGCGGCCGCACCGCCTTCCGCGGCTCCGCCCGCCACCGCTCCGGCTTCCACGGCTCCGGCTTCCACCGCTCCGGCCGGACAGCAGACCAGCGAGGACCCCCGATGACGACCCCGCACGCCCAGAAGGCCGTCCCGCCGCGGCCCGGACCCGTGGGAGGCTCGCCGGGCCCGTACGAGTCGCCGATCCCGATCAGACGGGCCACGCTCGGCGACGCGATCGTCTCGGAGTGGACGAAGATCCGTTCCGTGCGCTCCACGGTGTGGACGCTCGGCGTGCTGATCATCCTGATGGTGGGCGTGGGGCTGCTGACCTCGTTCACGATCAAGGCGACCGTGGCCGATCTGGGCCGCGAGCCGGTGATCAGCCTCGGCTTCTTCGGCGTCCTGCCGGGCTCGATCTGCGTGATCACCCTCGGCGTGCTGACCGTCTCCTCCGAGTACGGCACCGGCATGATCCGTACGACGCTGACGGCCTGTCCGAGCCGCGGCCGGGTGCTGACGGCGAAGGCGGTCGTCTTCTTCCTGCTGTCCTTCGTGATCACCACGGTGACGGCCGCGCTGGTGGCGGTGGCCCAGACCGCGATCCTGGACGGGGTTCCGGCGTCGGCCTCGCTGTGGCTGCGCACCACCGTCGGAGTCGGGCTCTACATCGCGACCCTGGGGCTGTTCTCGCTGGCGCTCGGCGCGATCGTCCGGCACTCGGCGGGGGCCATCACGGTCATGATCGCCGTGGTGCTGCTGCCGCTCGTCATGGCGCTGTTCATGTTCACCCAGAGCATGCGCGATGTGCAGCGCTTCCTCTTCGAGTACTCGATCCCCAACCAGCTCGGCGCGCTGTACGGCGCGGCGGTCACCGACTCCGGCCCGACGGGCTGGGAGCCGCTGTGGCTGATCCTCGGGACCACCGCGGTCGCCCTGCTCCTGGCCGGCGTCTCACTGGACCGGCGCGACGCCTGAGCCCCGGCTCCGGCCGCCCGCGGCTCAGTGGCGCGGGGCGTTCCTGGACCGCTGCACCCGGGTGGTGCGGCGGTCCTTGGCGTTCCAGCACGCCTTGTGCCAGTGCCTGCGGTCGTCGATCCCGCCGAACTCGGACCAGGCGACGAGGTGCGGGACGCCGGAGGGGATCTCCTGGTCGCATCCGGGGCAGCGGTACCGCTTGCCCTGGGCGCTCGCGCCGCTGACCGGGCGCACCGACCACTCCTCGCCCTGCCAGCTCTCCGTCGAGCCCCCGCCGCCGTACCGCGCCCCGACCGCGCCGGCACTGGTAGCAGGACTCTCGCCGCCACGGGGGCGGTTACGGCGCGGGGACACGGGACACCTCACGGGAGCGCGACGGCAGGTCCGTCCAGCTTAGGTCGTCGCCCGAGCCGCGTCGGCGAGCGGTGGCCGGTGCGTACGAAGCCGCGCCGCCGCCGTCCGCGACGGCGTGGAGCAGTGGGGTGAGTTAGCGGAAAATCGCAACAATTTCGTGGTGGACCGTGCCTTTGGCACGTGTCAGACGTTGTTGCCGGATGAGGGGGACACGCGCCGACCGCTAGGAGGCCATTGGCGATGCGCATCGGAACGTTCGTTCTGGCGGCCCAGTTCCCGGGACAGGGACCGGGCGAGGCCCTGCACCGGGCCGTCCGGTCCGCCGAGGCCGCCGAGGAGTGCGGTCTCGACTCGGTCTGGCTGGCGGAGCACCACTTCGTGCCGTACGGCGTCTGCCCGTCCGCCGCCACGCTCGCCGCCCTGCTGCTCGGCCGCACGCGCCGGATCCGGGTGGGCACCGCCGTCAGCGTGCTGCCCAACCACCACCCGGTGGCCCTCGGCGAGCAGGCCGCGCTGCTGCATCTGACCAGCGGCGGACGGTTCAGCCTCGGCGTGGGCCGGGGCGGTCCGTGGGTGGACCTGGAGGTGTTCGGCGGCGGCCTCGACGCGTACGAGAACGGCTTCCCCGAGGCGCTGGAGCTGCTGGTGGACTGGCTGCGGAAGCCGCGGGTCGCCGCCTCGGGCGAGCGGTACGGCTTCCGCGAGGTGGCGGTGGTGCCGCGCGCGGACGAGGTGCTGGTCGGGGCGGACGACGGGGCGGCGGGCGCTCCGGGGCCCGAGGTGGTCGTCGCGTGCACCTCGCCGAGGAGCGTGCGGCTGGCGGCGCTGCGGGCGCTGCCGATGCTGCTGGGCATGCACTGCGGCGACGAGGAGAAGGCGGAGATGGTCGCCCTGTGGCGGACGGCCGCCCGGGAGGCCGGTCATCCGTGGGAGGTGGTCGAGGGTGCCGCACATGTGTCCGCAGGGGTGGCCCAGATCGCGGACGGCCCCGGGGACGCTGCGGAGACGCTGGTGAAGACCATGCCCGGCTGGCTGCGCGAGGGCCTCGGCGCCCATGTGACGGTCGACGGCAGGCAGCGCGTGATGCGGGACCCCGTCGCGTACACGGAGCTGCTGTGCGGGCTGCATCCGGTGGGCCCGCCGCGGCTGGCCGCCGACCGTCTCGCGGCCACCGCCGAGCGGACCGGCATCACCCGCTTCGCCCTGCTGGTGGAGGGGTCGGGCGATCTGGCCGCGACCGAGGAGAACGTACGGCGGCTGGGCCAGGACGTCGTTCCGCTGCTCACCTGAGGCGCGTGGGCCGCGCATCCTCGTGGTGCCGTGGTGCGGGAGCTGCCGCCCCGGAGCCAGTCGCACCTCCTGCGGCCCGGAACGGCAGCGGAAGCGCTCAGCAGTCCCGGAGTTCGGGCGACTGGTTGAGCAACTGGCCCCTCACCGATGTGAACTTGGCCAGCCGGTCGTCGACCGAGGCGTCCAGTGGGAACACCGCCACCCGGTGGCAGTTCTGGAATGCGAGACGCACTCCGAAGTGCCGCTGCAACGCACCGCGGATCGCATCGCTCGCGAGCGCGCGCAGCAACTGACCACGTGCCTGCTCGTCCGGCGGCGGCGTCTGGTTGTCGGCGAACTGTCCGCCGTCGACCTTCAGCTGGGCCACCAGAGAGCTGATCATCTCCCATGCGTAGGGCAGGGAGGTCCGGACGCAGTCGACGAAGTCGGCTTCGTCGACCTCGCCTCGCTCGGCCTGTTCCAACAGAGCCGGTGAGACGTCGAGCGACATGGGTTCTCCTCTCGCGACCCCGGTCAGTGGGCCGGGGCCTTACGGGCAGGGAAGAAGGGACGACGACGCAGCGTGCACGGTCGGCGACCTCCTGCTTCCACGGTAAGCGCGCGGTCCGGGCCGCACCAGGCGATTGGGAACACAACCGGCCACTGTCGAAGGGGCGCAAAGAGGGGCAAGCCCGCGCGGCCGTTTCACGGGGAGAGCCGAGTGACGCCTGCGACGGATGGGGAATCGCGTCGAGCCCCCCTCGTCGAGTAGCGTTGCCGACCATGCGTCTCGTCATCGCCCGTTGCTCCGTCGACTACGCGGGCCGGCTCACAGCCCACCTGCCCTCCGCTCCCCGTCTGATCCTGGTGAAGGCGGACGGCAGCGTCTCGATCCACGCAGACGACCGGGCGTACAAGCCCCTCAACTGGATGTCGCCGCCGTGCACCCTGAAGGAGGGCGCCGACGGTGACGAAGGCGTCTGGACCGTGGTGAACAAGGCGGGCGAAAAACTGATCATCACGATGGAGGAGATCCTCCACGACTCGTCCTACGAGCTGGGCGTCGACCCGGGGCTCATCAAGGACGGTGTGGAGGCGCACCTCCAGGAACTGCTCGCCGACCGCATCGAGCTGCTGGGCGAGGGCCACACGCTGATCCGCCGCGAGTACCCGACCGCGATCGGCCCGGTGGACATCCTGTGCCGCGACGCGAACGGGGCGACGGTGGCCGTCGAGCTGAAGCGGCGCGGCGACATCGACGGCGTGGAGCAGCTGACCCGCTATCTGGAACTGCTCAACCGCGACCCGCATCTCGCCCCGGTCCGGGGCGTGTTCGCGGCGCAGGAGATCAAGCCGCAGGCCCGGGTGCTCGCGACGGATCGCGGCATCGGCTGCCTGGTCCTGGACTACAACGCGATGCGCGGCATCGAGGACGACAAGCTGCGCCTGTTCTGAAGCGGTCCGGAGCCGAGGCCGGGCGTCCCACCCACGAGGGGTGAGGCGCCCGGCTTCCGCATGTCGGCGCGTGCGCGTGGCGCAGAGCCTCCGCGGGCTCAGAGTGCCGCCACGGTCCCGTCGTCGGCCTCCGGCGTGCCGGCGGAGGTCTCCACCGGGCGGCTGGCGGTCGAGGAGCCTTCCGGGTCGCCGGGCTCGGAGGAGGGCGGGTCGGTCGGCGGGGTCGGCGGCGTCTCGGTGGGCGGGGTGGTCGGCGGCGTGGTGGGCGGCGTCGTCGGCGGCTTGGTCGGCCCGGTCGGCCGGTCCGAGGGGGTCGGGCCGGTGGAGGGCGGGTCCGTGGGTCCCTCGCTCGTCGGCCCGTCGGTCCCCGGCGAACTGCTCTCCGACGACGACGGATCCGGGGACGTGGAGCTGGAGCTGCTGGGGGCGGGCGATCCGGGTGTGCCGGGGACCAAGGACGACTCGGGGCCGGTCGGCCCGTCCTGCGAGGTGGAGCCGTCGGCCGGCTCGTCGGCGGTCGCGCCGTCGTCGCCCGCGTCCTCGGAAGCCGTCTGCTCCGTGGTGACGTTGCGGCTGTCCGGCTTCTCGCCGCCGGCGGTGACGCCGAGGGTGACGACCGTGCCGAGCGCGGCGATCAGGACCGCGCCCGCTCCGGCGGCGGCCAGGTTGCGCCGGGCCCCGCCGAGGACGGCGCGCGCACCGCCGGTCTTCCGCCCGGCCGGGGCGGGGAGCGGGGAGACCAGGGTGGCATCCTCCTCGGCCGCCCGGCGGACGAACGGCGACGGGCCGGGGAGCACGCCGGGCGGCGGGGCCGGCAGCTCCGTGCGTACGGTGCCGGGCTCGTCGCCCGCAGGCGTGCGGCCGGGCGGCACGAGGCCGCCGGAGCGGTCCGCCACCAGGGCCAGCGCGCGCCGCCCGGCCACCGCGCCGGGCTTGTCGGCGAGCGCGCCGCGCATCCCGATCGAGGTCTCCAGCTCGGTGCGGGCCCGGTCGAGATTGCCGGCGCAGAGCGCGAGGACGCCCAACTCGTGGTGGAAGTAGGCTTCTTCGGCGACCTCCCCGGCGATCCTGGCGGCCTCCTGGCCGGCCCTGAGGGCCTTCTCCCAGGCGCCCCAGTTCAGACCGGCGGCGAAGGCCGGGGCGGCGCTGCGGGCCAGCAGGACGGCGGCGCTGGCCTGTCCCGCCTCGTCGCCGGGCACCAACTGGGCCATGGCGGCGACGATCGCGTCGGCCTCGGCGGCTGCGCGCTGCGGGGTGACCGAGGGGTGGCCGGCCCACCAGGCGTAGTGCTGGGCGGCGGTACGGGCGTGGGCGGTGGCCTCGTCCCCGTAGCCGCCGGCCTCCAGCTGGGCCGGTACACCGGCGGCCAGGCGGTAGCGGGGGCCGACCGGGGAGAGCAGTCCGCAGCCCGCGAGTTCGCCGAGCGCGGCGTCCGCGTGGGTGTCCCCGACGAGCGCCGGGAGGTGGGCCTGGTGGGGCACCTCGCCGCCCAGGGCGACCGCGAAGCGCAGCGTCTCACGGGCCGCCTCGCTGAGCCGCGAGGCCAGCAGCACGGCGGGCGCCGCGCCCTCGCCCAGGCTCGGCAGGGGCACGTCCAGGGCTTCGGCGGTGAGCGCTTCGAGGGCGGGCGGAGCATCGTCGGGGCGCGGCTCGAAGCAGTCGTACTCGTCCGAGGCCGCGGGGTCGGTGGCGAGCCGGTCGCGCTGGCGCAGCAGGGAGCCGGCCTGGACGAAGCGGAGCGGCAGCCCCTCGGACTCGAACCAGAGGTCGCCCGCCCAGTTCCGCTCCACCTCGGTGAGGGGCCGCTCGACGACCTGCTGGAGCAGGTCCAGGGAGGCGCTGCGGCCGAGGCCCGCGAGCAGGACCTCCTCCAGGTGGGCGTCGACGCCTGCGGCGACCGCGTCGGGGGCGGTGCCGAGCAGGAAGGCGCACTCGGGCGTGGCTTCGAGGAGTTCGCCCAGGGCCGCGCCGCCGATCTCCAGGTCGTCGATGACGACCACGGCGCCGATGCCCCGGACGAGCGCGAGAAGCACCTCGGGGTCGGGGCGGTGGAGCGGGGCGCGGTAGACCGCGTCGAAGAGGCCGTACATCAGGTCGGCGGCGGTCCGCTTGTGGCCGTTGAGGCGGACGACGCCGTCGGGGGCCAGGCCCGCGCAGTCGGCGGCGACGGCGTCCAGCAGCGCGGTGCGGCCGGAGCCGGCCTGACCGGTGAGGCGGACGCTGCGGCCCCGGCCCAGCAGGGCGACGAGCCGTTCGCGCTCGTCCTGGCGTTCCAGCAGGGGCGGTTGCGGTGCGGGCGGGCCGGGCGGGACCGGCGGGGCCCCGGCCCGCTCGTGGTCGGCGCGCTCGGCCGGGGTGCGGCGGACGGGCGCGTCGGGCCGGGAGCCCGGCGGGCACGCCTCCACCTCGCTGCCGTCGACCGGATTGACCGTCAGGAGCAGGTCGCCGGCGGTGATCTGGACGACGCGGACCTGCTGCGGCGTCTGCTGGCCGAAGTCCGCCCCGGACTCGCGGGACGACCGTCTGCGGCCGGAGTCACCGCCGAGCCGGTCATGGCCCTGCCCGTGCTCTTCCGGTCCCCGGTGTGTCGGGTCCATCGCCAAGTCCCCCAGACGCGTCGCGCGGTTGCCCCTTCCGGCCTCGCACGCCCTGCTGTCGCTTCCGGTCCGGTGTCCGCCATGGGTCGGGTGTTCCGGCGGAGATCCGAACCCTAGACCTTGGCACAGTATCCAGGAACCGGCGGGGTGGCGGGCCGTCCATGACGTCACGTTCCGGTGAGGATTGTGTGGCCTTGCGCCGGTGGGGCCCCCGGGGTCCGGCATGCTCGGAACGGGCGGCTCCGGAGCCTTTCGTACGGTCCCGGGATGCGTACGGGGCCGGATCGCGGTGCTGGATTCGCAGGGTCCCGGAAGCCGGGAGTCCGGTGGCCCGCGCCGGGAGTCCGGGAGCCGGAGCGATGCCTGACCGGCGCGACGCCCCACCGCACCCCTAGACGCGCGGCAGGGACTCCGCGGCGATGCCGCCCTCGATGGCCAGGATGCGGTGCAGCCGGGTGGCCACCAGGAGGCGCTGCATCTGCGGCGGCACTCCGCGCAGCACCAGGCGGCGGCCGGCCCGGCCCGCTCTGCGGTGCGCGCCCATGATGACGCCGAGCCCGGTGGCGTCCCACGAGTCCAGCTCGGTGAGGTTCAGCACGAGGTCGCCGGTCCCGTCGTCGACGGCCGAGTGCAGGACCGTACGGGCGTCCGCCGCGCTTCGGACGTCGAGGCGGCCCCCGACGACCAGCTCGGCGTGGTCGCCCCTGATATGCATATGCGCTCCCCGGTGGTGCTCCGTAGAGGTCGGTCTGTCTGTCCTGTCTCTGCCACACTGACTGCCGCGACGACAGGGAAGTTGCCGTCTGTAAGCGAACAGATGCTGAATTCACTCGGTGGAGTGATCCCGGTTCGCCTGCGACCGGTCGCCGCCGGGTATGCTCCCCGGCCTCCCCGGCCCTGACGGGCGGCAGCTCGGCGGGCCGGGGCGGAGGCGGTCAGTACGTGTAGAAGCCCTGCCCGCTCTTGCGGCCGATGTCACCTGCGTCGACCATCCGGCGCATCAGCTCCGGGGCGGCGAACTTCTCGTCCTGCGACTCGGTGTAGATGTTGCCGGTGGCGTGCAGGAGGATGTCGACGCCGGTCAGGTCGGCGGTGGCGAGGGGGCCCATGGCGTGGCCGAAGCCGAGCTTGCAGGCGGTGTCGATGTCCTCGGCCGAGGCGACGCCCGACTCGTACAGCTTGGCCGCCTCGACGACGAGCGCCGAGATGAGCCGGGTGGTGACGAAGCCCGCCACATCCCGGTTGACGACGATGCAGGTCTTGCCGACGGACTCGGCGAACTCCCGTGCGGTGGCGAGGGTTTCGTCGCTGGTCTTGTAGCCCCGGACCAGCTCGCAGAGCTGCATCATCGGGACCGGCGAGAAGAAGTGCACGCCGACGACGCGCTCGGGGCGCTCGGTGACGGCCGCGATCTTGGTGATCGGGATGGCGGAGGTGTTGGACGCCAGCACGGTGTGCTCGCCGACGATTCCGTCGAGGGCGCGGAAGATCTCGTGCTTGACCTCCAGCTTCTCGAAGACCGCCTCCACGACGACGTCCGCGTCCGCCACCGCGTCGAGGTCGGTGGTCGTGGTGATGCGGCCGAGCGCGGCCTCGGCGTCGGCCGCCGCCAGCTTGCCCTTGGAGACGAACTTGTCGTACGAGGCGGTGATGCCGTCGCGACCGCGGGCGAGCGCGGCGTCGGTGACGTCGCGCAGCACGACGTCCCAGCCCGCCTGGGCGGAGACCTGGGCGATCCCGGACCCCATGAGTCCGGCTCCGATGACGGCGAGCTTCCTGGCCACGTTCGCACCCCTTGGTTTCTGTCCGCCTCTGCGGCGTTTCTCAACGGCGGTTCACATGCTCTCCGGCGGAGGTTAGTACCCGTGGGGGTCGCTGGGGCGGTGAAGAGATGCGCGTCACGTCTCGGATGACGGACATCACACCGCGAGGCGTCATTCGGCGGGACGGCGCGTCCAGTTGGGGGCGCGCCCGGCCTCGAGGGCCCCGGCCGTGACGGTGGGCACACGGGTCTCCCGGCGGGCCGCGGCGTAACTACGCTGACCCCATGGTCAATCTGACGCGCATCTACACCCGCACCGGCGACCGGGGCACCACGGCCCTCGGCGACATGAGCCGCACCGCCAAGACCGATCTGCGGATCTCCGCGTACGCCGACGCCAACGAGGCCAACGCCGTGATCGGCACGGCCGTCGCCCTGGGCGGGCTGCCGGAGGAGGTGGTGAAGGTCCTCGTCCGGGTCCAGAACGACCTGTTCGACGTGGGCGCCGACCTCTCCACGCCGGTCGTCGAGGACCCGAAGTATCCGCCGCTGCGGGTCGAGCAGTCCTACGTCGACAAGCTGGAGGCGGACTGCGACCGCTTCCTGGAGGAGCTGGAGAAGCTGCGCAGCTTCATCCTTCCGGGGGGTACGCCCGGCGCGGCCCTGCTCCACCACGCGTGCACCGTGGTCCGGCGGGCCGAGCGCTCGACCTGGGCGGCGCTGGAGGTGCACGGCGAGTCGATGAACGCCCTGACCGCCACCTATCTCAACCGCCTCTCGGACCTCCTGTTCATCCTCGCGCGGAGCGCAAACAAGGAGGTCGGAGACGTGCTGTGGGTGCCGGGCGGCGAGCGCTGACCCGTTACGGAAGCGCCCCGGGGCCTTCCCGGGGCGCGGCCGTCGGGCGGTGGCCACCGCGGGCTACCGGTCGGCGGTCTCCCGGTCGGCCGGGCTCCCGGTCGGCGGTCTCCCGGTCGGCCGGGCTCCCGGTCGGCGGTCTCCCGGTCGG
>NZ_ML123034.1:4693481-4705417 GCF_003846185.1 Streptomyces sp. ADI96-02 | reverse complement strand
GTCGGCGGTCTCCCGGTCGGCCGGGCTCCCGGTCGGCGGTCTCCCGGTCGGCCGGGCTCCCGGTCGGCGGTCTCCCGGTCGGCCGGGCTCCCGGGCTCCCGCCCGGCCGGGGTCCTCGGCTCCCGCTTCGGGAACAGCGTGCAGCCCCCGGCGATGAGCAGGTTGACGCCGATCACCCAGAGCATCTTCTGCTGCCACATCAGCAGCGACCCGGTGTCCCCCTCGCCGCCGACGTACCAGACGGCCGCCTGGAGCAGCGCCAGCGCGGTGACGGCCGCCACGATCCAGCGGCCGGCGGTGCGCCACTCGTGGATCACGCGGGCCCTGCCGTACTTCGGCGGCTTCACCGGCGGCGGTCCGCCCGCCCAGCGGTGGGCGACCCGGGCGTCGACCCACTTGACGGTGGAGTGGCCCAGTCCCACGGTGAAGCCGATGTAGACGGCGGCCAGGCCGTGCTTCCAGTCCGGCTCCGCGCCGTTCTTCAGGTCGAGGGCGGTCACCACCAGCAGCACGACCTCCAGCAGCGGCTCGCACAGCAGCACGGCCGCGCCGAGCCTCGGTTTCCGAGCGGCGTACCTCAGGGCGAGTCCTGCGGCCAGCAGCACCCAGAAGGCGACCTCGCAGGCCACGACGAGCAGGGCGATCACGGTATCTCTCCTTCCGTTCCCCTCCAGCGTTCCGCCGATCGGGCGGCGACGCGTCGTCGGCGGTGACGAAACGGGACTGCATCCTTCGATGTAGCCGGGCGTCCCCCTGCGACGGGAGGCCACGGGGCGGCGGCGCGTGTTGGATGGAGGGGTGTTCACCGCGATCCGTCCCCACCGTGCCGATGTGGCCCTGGCGGCTGCCGGGCTGCTCGGGGGCCTGCTGCTGTGGCTCCTGGGCCTGCTCCTCCAGAGCGGCAGGCTCTTCTCGGAGCCGTGGGTCGCGCTCGTCCCGCTGTGCGTGATGGCCGCGATGGAGCTGCTGCGCCGCAGCGCCCCGCGGACGGCCCTGCTCGTCGGCACGGCGGCCCTGGTCGCGGACCAGTTCACCGTGGGCAGTCTCGCCACGGTCCTGATGTTCACGGACATCGTGTACGCGGCCGTGCTGTACGGCACCCCGGGCGCCGCCCGACGGATCCCGGTGGTCTCGCTCCTGATCACCGTCGCGGCCACGATCGGCTTCCTGGCCTGGTTCCGTACGCCCGAGGCGGTGCTGATCGGCGTCGTCACGGGCATGGTCTCCTTCGTCCCGGCCATCACGGGCGTGAGCGTGCGCAACCACCGCACCGCCGCCGAAGCCGCGCTGCTGCGGGCCGACCAGACCGCGCTGCTGGCCGAGATGGACCGGGCGCAGGCGGTGGCCGCCGAGCGGGCCCGGATGGCACGCGAACTGCACGACCTGGTCGCCAACCGCCTCTCCGCCATCGCGATCCACTCCACGGCCGCACTGTCCATCGACGAGCCCGCGACCTCCCGGGGCGCTCTGCGGGTGATCCGGGAGAACAGCGTCGAGGGCCTGGCCGAGATGCGCCGGCTGATCGGGCTGCTGCGGGAGCGGGGCGAGGAGGACGTGCCGAGCGCCGCGCCGACGCTCGCCGGTCTGGACGCGCTCGTCGAGCAGGCCCGTGCCAATGGGTCGTCCAGCGGGCTGGCGCCCGTCCTGGAGGACGCCCGGGAGGAGTCCGGCACGCT
Source organism: Streptomyces sp. ADI96-02 (assembly GCF_003846185.1). Classification (GTDB taxonomy): domain Bacteria; phylum Actinomycetota; class Actinomycetes; order Streptomycetales; family Streptomycetaceae; genus Streptomyces. The sequence continues at coordinate 4,703,741 of NZ_ML123034.1, read as the reverse complement.
TCCCGCGCCGGTCGAGCTGGCCGCGTACCGCATCGTGCAGGAGTCCTTGACCAACGCCCTCAAGCACGCCGGGCCGGGCCCGGTCGTGGTGCGGCTCGCCCGTGCCGAGGGGGTGCTGACGGTCGAGGTGACCAGTGTCCTCGGCGGCCGGTCGGGGCCGACGGCGCCCGGCTCGGGCGCGGGCCTGGTGGGGATGCGCGAGCGGGTGGCGCTGCTGGGCGGGAGCATGACGGCGGGGGCCGAGCCGGACGGCGGCGGCAGCGGCGGCAGCGGCAGCGGCGGCAGCGGCGGCAGCAGCGGCGGCAGCGGCGGCAGCGGCGGCAGCGGCGGCAGCGGTGCGAAGATCTGGCGGGTGCGGGCCGAACTGCCCGTGCGGGAAGGGACGGTGCGGGAATGACGATCCGGGTTCTGGTCGCCGAGGACCAGCCGGCGGTGCGCGCGGGGCTGGTGCTGATCCTGTCCAGCGCGCCGGACGTGGAGGTCGTCGGCGAGGCGGGGGACGGCGAGGAGGCGGTCCGCCTGGCCCGCGAACTCCGCCCGGACCTGGTCCTGATGGACGTGCAGATGCCCCGGTTGGACGGAGTGGCGGCGACCGGGCTGGTGGTGGCCGAACAGCTCGCGGACGTGCTGGTGCTGACCACGTTCGACCTGGACGAGTACGTCTTCGGGGCGCTGCGCGCGGGGGCGGCGGGCTTCCTGCTGAAGAGCGCCGACGCCGGTCAACTGCTGGAGGCGGTACGGACGGTGGCGCGGGGCGAGGGCCTGATCGCACCGGCGGTGACGCGCCGTCTGATCGCGGAGTTCGCCGGTGCGGGGCGCGGGCGTTCCGCACCGGCGGCGGATCCCGCCGTGCTGCGAGCGCTCACCCGGCGCGAGCGTGAGGTGCTGCGGTGCCTGGGCGAGGGGTTGTCGAACGCCGAGATCGCGGGCAGGCTCTCGATGGCCGAGGCGACGGCGAAGACCCACGTCAGCCGCCTGCTGGGCAAGCTGGAGCTGCGCAGCAGGGTGCAGGCGGCCGTGCTGGCACAGGAGTTGGGCGCCTGAGCGGTCACGCGACCTTTGGTCCAGACCTCTTGACGAGTGGTCCAGACCTTCCTAATCTCACCGAACACACACTGCGGTGAGTACGCCGTGCCACAACGTACTCAGGGCGGCGCAGGGTTTGCAGTCCACGAATTACCCCCGTTTGCTGGACCTCACCCGAGGAGCACCGTTGAGCACTGGAACCCCCCTACGCCGGACCAGATTCAGATGGGTCCCCACCCGGACCGGAAGGTCCAAGGCGGTCGCGGGCCTCACCGCCCTGATCCTTCCGCTGGCCGCGATGGTCACACTCGCCTCCCCGGCCTCGGCGGCGGCCTCGGCCACCGCCGCGTACACCAAGAAGTCCGACTGGGGCAGCGGTTTCGAGGGTCAGTGGACGGTGAAGAACACCGGCACCACCGCCCTCTCCTCCTGGACGGTCGAGTGGGACTTCCCCTCGGGCACCGCGGTCGGCTCCGCCTGGGACGCCACCGTCACCGGCTCCGGAACGCACTGGACCGCCAAGAACCTCGGCTGGAACGGATCCATCGCGCCCGGCGCCAGCGTGAGCTTCGGCTTCAACGGCACCGGCACCGGCTCCCCCACCGGATGCAAGCTGAACGGCGCCTCCTGTGACGGCGGCACCGCGCCCGGCGACAGCGCCCCCTCCGCCCCCGGCACCCCGACCACCAGCGAGGTGACCAACACCTCGGTCAAGCTGAACTGGAGCGCCGCGACCGACGACAAGGGCGTCAAGAACTACGACGTGCTGCGCGACGGCGCCAAGGTCGCCACGGTCACCGGAACCACGTACACCAACACCGGTCTGACCGCGGGCACCGACTACTCCTACGCCGTGCAGGCCCGGGACACCATCGACCAGACCGGTCCGGCCTCCGGCTCCGTCTCGGTGCGCACCACCGGTGGCGGCGGCGAGAACCCCGGCCCCGGCGGTGACAAGGTCAACCTCGGCTACTTCACCAACTGGGGCGTCTACGGGCGCAACTACCACGTCAAGAACCTGGTGACGTCCGGCTCCGCCGCGAAGATCACGCACATCAACTACGCCTTCGGCAACGTGCAGAACGGCAAGTGCACCATCGGCGACTCCTACGCCGACTACGACAAGGCGTACACGGCCGACCAGTCCGTCGACGGCGTCGCCGACACCTGGGACCAGCCGCTGCGCGGCAACTTCAACCAGCTGCGCAAGCTCAAGGCCAAGTACCCGCACATCAAGGTCCTCTGGTCGTTCGGCGGCTGGACCTGGTCCGGCGGCTTCCCGCAGGCGGCCCAGAACCCGGCGGCCTTCGCGCAGTCCTGCTACGACCTGGTCGAGGACCCGCGCTGGGCCGACGTCTTCGACGGCATCGACCTCGACTGGGAGTACCCCAACGCCTGCGGTCTGACCTGTGACACCAGCGGCCCGGCCGCACTGAAGAACCTCGCCTCCGCCGTGCGGACGAAGTTCGGCGCCAACAACCTGGTGACCGCCGCCATCACCGCGGACGGCTCGGCCGGCGGCAAGATCGACGCCGCCGACTACGCCGGAGCGGCCCAGTCCATGGACTGGTACAACGTGATGACGTACGACTTCTTCGGCGCGTGGGCGGCCAAGGGCCCGACGGCCCCGCACTCCCCGCTGACCCCGTACACCGGCATCCCGCAGCAGGGCTTCACCTCCGCCGACGCCATCGCCAAGCTGAAGGCCAAGGGCGTCCCGGCCAAGAAGCTGCTGCTCGGCATCGGCTTCTACGGCCGCGGCTGGACCGGCGTCACCCAGGCCGCCCCGGGCGGCACGGCCACCGGAGCGGCGGCGGGCACGTACGAGGCGGGCATCGAGGACTACAAGGTCCTCAAGAACACCTGCCCGGCGACCGGCACCATCGCCGGTACGGCGTACGCGCACTGCGGCACCAACTGGTGGAGCTACGACACCCCGGCCACCATCGGCTCCAAGATGACCTGGGCGAAGAACCAGGGCCTGGGAGGCGCGTTCTTCTGGGAGTTCAGCGGTGACACGGCCAACGGCGAACTGGTGAGCGCCATCAAGACCGGCCTCCAGTAGTCCCGCCGGCGGCCTCCGTGCCGTAGCGGTACGCGACCGCAGCACCGCACCACCCCCGCAGAGCGCCGGGGAGACGGGTCCGCCCCCCGTCTCCCCGGCTTTTCGCTTGGCCGCACGCCGGCCCCGCGGGGAGCCGCGCGAGCAACGCGGGCGGCCGGGAGGGCGCGTGGCCGGGCGGGACGGGCCGCTCAGGCCACGTTCACCCGCTGGCCGGGCGGCGCCGCCTCCAGCCAGGCCAGGAAGCCGGTCAGGGCGTCCTCGCTCATCGCCAGCTCCAGGCGTGTCCCGCGGTGGAGGCAGCCGAGCACGACGGAGTCGGACAGGAGCGCCAGCTCCTCCTCGCCCTCCGGCAGCCGGCGGGCCATCACCTCGATCGCAGAACGCTCCAGGCCCCGGCGGGGGCGAGGAGCGTAGGAGAAGACGCGGAACCAGTCGACGCGGTCGCCGCTGTAGCGGGCGACCCCGTACACCCAGCCCTTGCCGGACGGGTCCGGTTCCTCCGACACGTCCCAGCGCAGGCTGCAGTCGAAGGTCCCACCGGACCGCTGGATCAGCCGCCGGCGCAGACCGAAGACGAACAGGCCCACCAGGACCAGTACAACGACCAGACCGCCCACCCACAACGCGAGGACCATCTCCACCGACCTCCTCGCATCGTCGAGTAACGGATACCGAACGCAATCGCACCTGCATCGCCTCAGCCGCGACACGGCTGGATTGCTCCAGCGCGGGCCGCGGCTGAGTAAAAACATCTGTCCGTGGGGGTGCTAGTGCACCGCCACCGCACGCAGCCGGACGTCGGCGCGCCGCTCGGCGGCGGCATCCGTGTCCGACTTCGCGCGCTCCAGCGCACGCTCGGCGCGCTGGACATCGATCTCGTCCGCCAGCTCGACGATCTCCGCCAGCAGCGACAGCTTGTTGTCCGCGAACGAGAGGAAACCGCCGTGCACAGCGGCGATGACGGTGCCGCCCTCGCTCGTACGGATCGTCACGGGGCCCGATTCCAGCACACCGAGAAGCGGCTGGTGACCGGGCATGACGCCGATGTCGCCGGACGTGGTACGCGCGACGACCAGGGTGGCCTCGCCGGACCAGACACTGCGGTCCGCGGCGACCAGCTCGACATGCAGCTCAGCAGCCAAGGGGGCTCCTCGGGTCACCACCCGGCCGCCCGGCCGGGTGTTGGGTCGATTCTACGGGGCGTGGTGAGGGGGGCGGGACACACCCACCCCCCTCGGTGAGCCTGAGGCTCAGGAGACGCCGAGCTCCTTGGCCTTGGCCTTGAGGTCTTCCAGGCCGCCGCACATGAAGAACGCCTGCTCCGGGAAGTGGTCGTACTCACCGTCGCAGATCGCGTTGAACGCGGCGATCGACTCGTCGAGCGGCACGTCCGAACCGTCCAGGCCGGTGAACTGCTTGGCGGCGTGGGTGTTCTGCGACAGGAAGCGCTCGACACGACGGGCACGGTGGACGACGAGCTTGTCCTCCTCGCCCAGCTCGTCGATACCGAGGATCGCGATGATGTCCTGGAGGTCCTTGTACTTCTGCAGGATTCCCTTGACGCGGCTGGCCGCCTCGTAGTGCTCCTGCGTGATGTAGCGCGGGTCCAGGATGCGGGACGTGGAGTCCAGCGGGTCCACGGCCGGGTAGATGCCCTTCTCGGAGATCGGACGGGAGAGAACCGTCGTCGCGTCGAGGTGGGCGAACGTGGTGGCCGGGGCCGGGTCGGTCAGGTCGTCCGCGGGGACGTAGATCGCCTGCATCGAGGTGATCGAGTGACCGCGCGTCGAGGTGATGCGCTCCTGGAGCACACCCATCTCGTCGGCCAGGGTCGGCTGGTAACCCACCGCGGACGGCATGCGGCCGAGCAGCGTGGAGACCTCGGAGCCGGCCTGCGTGAAGCGGAAGATGTTGTCGATGAAGAGCAGCACGTCCTGCTTCTGCACATCGCGGAAGTACTCCGCCATGGTCAGGGCGGACAGCGCGACCCGCAGACGGGTGCCCGGCGGCTCGTCCATCTGGCCGAAGACCAGCGCGGTCTTCTCCAGGACGCCCGAGTCGGTCATCTCGTCGATGAGGTCGTTGCCCTCACGGGTGCGCTCGCCGACACCGGCGAACACCGACACACCGTCGTGCAGCTTCGCCACACGCATGATCATTTCCTGGATGAGGACCGTCTTGCCGACGCCCGCACCACCGAACAGACCGATCTTGCCGCCCTTGACGTACGGGGTCAGCAGGTCGACGACCTTCAGGCCGGTCTCGAACATCTCGGTCTTCGACTCGAGCTGGTCGAAGGCCGGGGCCTTGCGGTGGATCGGCCAGCGCTCGGTGATCTGCGCCTCGGCCTCCGGCTCGTTCAGGATCTGACCGAGGGTGTTGAACACCTTGCCCTTGGTGATGTCACCGACCGGGACGGTGATGCCCGCGCCCGTGTCGGTCACCGGGGCCTGGCGGACCAGGCCGTCGGTGGGCTGCATCGAGATCGCGCGGACCACGCCGTCGCCCAGGTGCTGGGCGACCTCGAGGGTCAGCGTCTTGCGGGCGCCTTCCTCGGCCGGGTCGGCGACCTCGACGTGGAGGGCGTTGTAGATCTCCGGCATCGCGTCGACGGGGAATTCCACGTCGACGACCGGGCCGATGACCCGGGCGACGCGGCCCGTGGCAGCGGCCGTCTCAACTGTGGTCGTCATTACTTGTCACTCCCCGCGGTCGCGTCGGCCAGGGCACTGGCACCGCCGACGATCTCGCTGATTTCCTGGGTGATTTCGGCCTGGCGGGCCGCGTTGGCAAGCCGGGACAGGCTCTTGATGAGGTCCCCGGCGTTGTCGGTCGCCGACTTCATCGCGCGGCGGCGGGCGGCGTGCTCGGAAGCGGCTGCCTGCAGCAGTGCGTTGTAGATGCGGCTCTCGACGTAGCGCGGCAGAAGGGCGTCGAGGACGTCCTCAGCCGACGGCTCGAACTCGAACAGCGGAAGGATCTCGCCCTTCCGGGTGCTCTCCTCCGCGACCTTGTCGAGCGAAAGCGGCAGCATCCGGTCGTCGATCGCGTTCTGCGTCATCATCGACACGAATTCCGTGTAGACGATGTGCAGCTCGTCGACGCCGCCCTCGGCCGTGTCCTGCTGGATGGCCTCGATCAACGGGGCGGCGACGCGCTTGGCGTCGGCGTACGCCGGGTTGTCGGTGAAGCCGGTCCAGGAGTCCTCGACCTTGCGCTCGCGGAAGCCGTAGTACGCGACACCCTTGCGGCCGACGATGTACGTGTCGACCTCCTTGCCCTCGCCGGCAAGGCGCTCCCGCAGCCGCTCCGCCGCCTTGATGGCGTTGGAGGAGTAGCCGCCGGCCAGACCGCGGTCGCTCGTGACGAGCAGGACCGCGGCGCGGACCGGGGACTCGGCCTCGGTGGTGAGCGGGTGCTTGGCATCGGAGCCGGTCGCCACCGCGGTCACCGCGTGGGTGAGCTCGGTCGCGTACGGCATGGACGCCGCCACCTTGCGCTGCGCCTTGACGATGCGCGAGGCGGCGATCATCTCCATCGCCTTGGTGATCTTCTTGGTCGCGGTGACGGCTTGGATGCGGCGCTTGTAAACGCGAAGCTGAGCGCCCATCGATCAGCCCTCGCCCAGGAGCTTGCCGTCCGAGGTCTCGAACTGCTGCTTGAAGGCCGTGATCGCGTCGGCGATCGACTGCAGCGTGTCGTCGGACATCTTGGCGCCCTCGGCGATGCTGGTCAGGAGGTCCTTGCGCTCGCGGCGCAGGAACTCCAGCAGCTCGCTCTCGAAGCGGCGGATGTCCTCGACCGGGACGTCGTCCATCTTGCCGGTGGTGCCGGCCCAGACGGAGACGACCTGCTCCTCCACCGGGAACGGGGCGTACTGGGGCTGCTTCAGCAGCTCGACCATGCGCTTGCCGCGCTCCAGCGACGCCTTCGAGGCCGCGTCCAGGTCGGAACCGAAGGCGGCGAACGCCTCCAGCTCGCGGTACTGGGCGAGGTCCACGCGGAGCCGGCCGGAGACCTGCCGCATGGCCTTGTGCTGGGCGGAGCCGCCGACGCGGGAGACCGAGATACCGACGTTGAGCGCCGGACGCTGACCCGCGTTGAACAGGTCGGACTCCAGGAAGCACTGGCCGTCGGTGATGGAGATGACGTTGGTCGGGATGAACGCCGACACGTCGTTCGCCTTGGTCTCGACGATCGGGAGGCCCGTCATCGAACCGGCGCCCATCTCGTCGGAGAGCTTGGCGCAGCGCTCCAGCAGACGCGAGTGCAGGTAGAAGACGTCACCCGGGTATGCCTCACGGCCCGGCGGGCGGCGCAGCAGCAGGGACACGGCGCGGTAGGCGTCGGCCTGCTTCGAGAGGTCGTCGAAGATGATCAGGACGTGCTTGCCCTGGTACATCCAGTGCTGGCCGATGGCCGAACCGGTGTACGGCGCCAGGTACTTGAAGCCGGCCGGGTCGGACGCCGGGGCGGCGACGATGGTCGTGTACTCCAGCGCGCCGGCCTCTTCGAGCGCACCACGCACGGAGGCGATGGTGGAACCCTTCTGACCGATGGCGACGTAGATGCAGCGCACCTGCTTGTTCACGTCGCCCGAGCGCCAGTTGTCGCGCTGGTTGATGATCGTGTCGACGGCCAGCGCGGTCTTACCCGTCTGACGGTCGCCGATGATCAGCTGACGCTGGCCGCGGCCGATCGGCACCATGGCGTCGACGGCCTTGTAGCCGGTCTGCATCGGCTCGTGCACCGACTTGCGGACCATGACGCCAGGGGCCTGCAGCTCTAGGGCGCGGCGGCTGTCGGTCGCGATCTCGCCGAGACCGTCGATCGGGTTGCCGAGCGGGTCGACGACGCGGCCGAGGTATCCCTCGCCGACGCCGACGGAGAGCACCTCACCGGTGCGCTGCACCGGCTGGCCCTCCTCGATGCCGCTGAACTCGCCGAGGACGATCGCACCGATCTCGCGCTCCTCGAGGTTGAGGGCGAGACCGAGGGTTCCGTCCTCGAACTTCAGCAGCTCGTTCGCCATGGCGGAGGGCAGGCCCTCCACCTTCGCGATGCCGTCGCCGGCAACGCTGACCGTACCGACCTCCTCGCGCGAGGCCGCGTCCGGCTTGTACGACTGGACAAAGTTCTCCAGCGCGTCCCGGATCTCCTCCGGCCGGATCGTGAGCTCCGCCATCTGGGTTCCCTGCTCTCCTTGTTGGGCCCGAAGTTTCTTAAGGGGGTCTGGGGGCCGACCCCCAGGAATCTTCTGCAATTTCTGCACGGCCCAACCGGGCCGCTGGTCTTGCTCGTTCAGTTGAAACGCACGGTCTCGCGCCGCGTCGATCAGCCGGCCATCCGGCGGGTCGCCTCTTCGAGGCGGTCCGCGACGGTGCCGTTGATGATCTCGTCACCGACGCGCACCGAGATCCCGCCGAGGACCGCGGGGTCCACGTCCAGGTTCAGGTGCATCTGCCGGCCGTAGAGCTTCGCCAGAGCGGCGCCGAGGCGCTGCTTCTGCCGGTCGCTGAGCGGCACCGCCGAGGTGACGACGGCGACCGTGCGGTCGCGGCGCTCCGCGGCGAGCCTGGACAGGGATTCGAGTCCCGCCTCCAGGCTACGTCCACGGGGCTGGGTCACGAGGCGGACGATGATCCGCTCGGTCACCGGCTGCGCCTTGCCGCCGAGCAGGCTGCGCAGCAGCTCGCCCTTGGCGGCGGTGGTGGCCGTGCGGCTGGTCAGCGCGGAACGCAGCTCCGTGTCGGAGCCGACGATCCGGCCGAACCGGAACAGCTCGTCCTCGACGTCGTCGAGAGCGCCGGTGCGCTGGGCCGCGGTGAGGTCGGCGGTGATCGCCAGCTCCTCGACCGAGTCGACCAGGTCGCGCGACTGCGACCAGCGGGAGCGCACGAGCCCGGAGACCAGGTCGACGGTCTCGCCGCCCACCTGGCCGTCGAGCAGGCGCGCGACCAGCGCGGCCTTGCTCTCGCCGCTCTGGGCCGGGTCGGTGAGGACCCGGCGCAGGGAGACCTCGCGGTCGAGAAGCGCGGTGACCGAGGCCAGCTCCTCGGCGAGCTTCGCCGCGTCGACCGACGTGTTGTCGGTCAGCGCGTCGAGACGCTCGCGTGCGGCGGCCAGTGCCTCGCGGCTCGCGCCGTTCATCGGGCGGCCTCGGCCTTCGCCTCGAGCTCGTCGAGGAACCGGTCGACCGTGCCGCTCTGCCGGGCGTGGTCCTGGAGGGACTCGCCCACGAGCTTGCCGGCCAGGTCGGTGGCGAGCTTGCCGACGTCCTGGCGCAGCGCGGCTGCCGCGGCCTTGCGGTCGGCCTCGATCTGGGTGTGGCCGGCGGCGATGATCTCCTCGCGCTGCCGCTGACCTTCCGCCTTCATCTCCTGGATGATGACGGCACCCTGCTCCTGCGCCTCCTGGCGCAGGCGGGCGGCCTCGTGGCGGGCCTCGGCGAGCTGAGCCTTGTACTGCTCAAGAACGCTCTGGGCCTCGGTCTGAGCCGCTTCCGCCTTCTCGATGCCACCTTCGATCGCCTCGCGACGCTCGTCCAAGGCCTTGTTGATGGCCGGGAGGAGCTTCTTGTAGAAGACGAAGAAGACAATGCTGAAGCAGATCAGACCGATGACGATCTCGGGCCAGACCGGAAACAGCGGTGACTGCGGCTCCTCAGCTGCCAGATGCAACATGGTGGACCTTTCGTCGAAAACGTATCGTCAGGTCGCCTGGACTACTTCGGGTAGATGAAGGGGGCGACGAAGCCGATCAGGGCCAGGGCCTCGATGACCGCGAAGCCGAGCAGCATGTTCTGGCGGATGAGGCCGGCCGCCTCGGGCTGGCGGGCGATGGCCTGCACGCCGTTACCGAAGATGATGCCGATGCCGACGCCGGGGCCGATGGCCGCGAGGCCGTAGCCGATGGTGCCGATGTTGCCCGTGACGGCTGCGAGAGTCTCAGACATTGATCTGTGGTTCCTTCTCTTGGTTGGCCGGTGGAGGTTGCGTCCACCGGACGTCTGGGGGGTGTCCGGGTGGTGGTACGGGAGTCCTCAGTGCGCTTCTTCGAGCGCCTGGGACAAGTAGGTGGCGGTCAGCACGGTGAAGACGTACGCCTGGAGCGCCTGGATGAACATCTCGAAGACGGTCAGGGCCAGCGTCACGGCGAACGACGCGGTG
>NZ_ML123034.1:4679439-4693213 GCF_003846185.1 Streptomyces sp. ADI96-02 | reverse complement strand
GCGTACACCGTGCCGAGCACGGTGCCGAGCATGTACCAGGTCGCGATCGTGAAGACCAGGATGAGGATGTGACCCGCGAACATGTTCGCGAAGAGTCGCACCGCCAGCGTGAAGGGCCGGACGAAGATGTTCGAGACGAACTCGATCGGCGTCAGGATCACGTAGATCGGCTTGGGCAGGCCGCTCGGCACGCACAGGTTGCGGATACCGCCCACGAGGCCGTGGTTCCGGAAGGTCACCGACATGTAGGTGACCCAGACGAGCAGGGCCAGTCCGACCGGGTAGGCGATGAGCGAGCTCACCGGGAACTGGGCGAGCGGAACGATCGCCCAGAGGTTCAGCATCCAGACGAAGAAGAACAGGGACACCAGCAGCGGGACGAACGGCTCGCCCTTCTTGCCGATGATCTCCTTGGCGATGCCGCGGTGCACGAAGTCGTAAAGCGCTTCGGCGACCATCTGCAGCTTGCCCGGAATGACCTTGGGCTTGGAGAAGCCGGCCCAGAACAGGCTCAGGATGGCGATCGTTCCGATGATCGCGAGCAGCATCGGCTTGTTGAACTCGACCGGACCGACGGTGAAAATCGGGTCGAAGATGAACGACCACGCGCTCGGGGCTGGGAATCCGCACGAGCCCTGGAACAGGTGGCAGTCAACCTCGAAGGCGAGCGTCTGGGCGTCAGCAGTCACCAGGAGCTCCTTCTGCATGGCGCATGGATACGGCTACCTCGTTGTATCGGAGCGGCTGGCAGCCGCAGGTCGGCACCGGACTGGTTCTTACGGTGAGGAGGCGGCGGCCGGGCCCGAAGCCTCGCGATGAATCAAGCGATCGCCCTGTTGCCCGCGCTCGCATTTCCGCAACCGAGACCGGACGATAGCAGCACATCGAACGCGGCTTTATCCCGGCCCTACTGGTCACGCGCTCCCCCGGCTCCGCCAGGCACGTTCCGGTTCTCGGGCTCCGGATCGACGTACAGGGTCTTGCTCCTGGCGTGCCGCACGGTCTGCGCGACGACCCAGGTGATCACCGCGGCGATCAACGAGAGGGCGAATGCCTGGAGATCGAAAAGGGTGGTGTTCCTGATGCCCATGATGAGCGCGAGCAGGAGCACGAGCTGGGCCGAGTAGACCACCAGCCCCATGCCCTGGAAGAGGTGGGGCATGGCCTTGGCGACCCATTGCAGCGCCAGCAGTCCGAGGGCCATGAAGAGGATGGCCACCACGCACCCGACCACCGCACCGATGGCCCCCTCGCCTCCGGCGAGCAGACCGCCGACGAGTGTGGCGATCGCGCCCACGGCGGCGGTGGGGGCGGCGATGCGCAGTAGTTCGCGCATGTCGGACTGCATGGCGGCGGCTCCACTTGTCTGAGGGAGGAATGGGGCGTCGTCATGGACGAGCGTAGGCCCGGTTCGCGAGGCGGCATTACAGGGCAATGGACAGTGCCACTAGGGCCCTTCGGCTTCGTCACCGGGTCTCGTGAACGGTATCACAAACTATTTGATGAGGTCTTTACCTGGAAAGTGTGCCAGTTGTCACACATGAGAGTTACCCCGCGCGTGTGTGCACGACAGGGAGGTGCAATGTCTGGTAATGCGCCCGCACACCCGAATCGTCAACGCGACGAGTCGACGGAGCGTCGATCGGGGAACCGAGATCGTGCGCCGATCGCTGTCGCTCCGTTGACGCCGGCCACTCCGACGGCCACCGGAGCCCGTTCGGGCCCCTCGTCGTCCATCTGCGGGTCGCCCGGCCCCTGTTGGCCACCCGCGCCCGCGGCCTCCGGCGGCTCGGCGTACGCGGCCGGGGACGCGGCCCTGCGGCGCCGGTAGCGCGGCGGCACGAAGCGGTTGGCCCAGCGCGGGGCGCGCGGCGTGAAACGCGGCATGAGCAGCAGCACCAGGCCCACCGCACTCGCCCCGGTGATCGCGAAGACGATCCACATGGAGGCCGAGTGCACCGAGTAGCCGACCGCGCCGAAGGCGATGAGCGCCGACCAGAAGTACATGATCAGCACGGCCCGGCTGTGCGAGTGGCCGATCTCCAGCAGCCGGTGGTGCAGGTGGCCGCGGTCGGCGGCGAACGGCGACTGGCCGTTCCAGGTGCGGCGGACGATGGCGAGGACGAGGTCGGCCGCGGGGATCGCGATGATCGTCAGCGGCAGCACCAGCGGGATGAAGACCGGCAGCATCGCGTGGGTGGCCCCGCGCTCGCCGCCCTCGAAGATCCGCATGTTGTCCGGATCGACCTGCCCGGTGACCGAGATCGCACCCGCCGCCAGCACCAGGCCGATCAGCATCGAGCCCGAGTCGCCCATGAAGATCCGCGCCGGGTGCATGTTGTGCGGCAGGAAGCCCAGGCACATGCCCATCAGGATCGCCGCGAACAGCGTCGCGGGGGCCGCCGCCTCGATCCCGTAACCGAACCAGAGGCGGTAGGCGTAGAGGAAGAACGCCGCCGAGGCGATGCACACCATGCCGGCCGCGAGTCCGTCCAGCCCGTCGACGAAGTTGACCGCGTTGATCGTGATGACGACCAGCGCCACGGTGAGCAGCGTGCCCTGCCACTGGGTGAGGGCGACGGTGCCGACGCCGGGGATCGGCAGCCACAGGATCGTCAGGCCCTGGATGACCATGACGGCGGCGGCGATCATCTGGCCGCCGAGCTTGATCAGCGCGTCGATCTCGAACTTGTCGTCCAGCACGCCGATCAGCCAGATCAGGGCGGCGCCGGAGAGCAACGCCCGTGGCTCGTTGGAGAGTTCGAAGACGCCGTTCAGGTTGAAGAGGTGGTCGGCGACGATCAGTCCCGCGCACAGTCCGCCGAACATGGCGATGCCGCCGAGCCGCGGTGTCGGCTCCCGGTGGACGTCGCGCGCGCGGATCGCGGGCATCGCCCCGACCGCGATGGCGAACTTCCGCACCGGTCCGGTCAGCAGATAGGTCACTGCGGCCGTGACACAGAGCGTCAGCAGGTAATCACGCACGGGCTGCCCCACAGAATTCGCCGGCCATCTCAGCCCCACACCCTAGTCTCTTGAACAAGGACTCCACGGTACGGGTGATGGTTGCACAGACCACGCCTACCTCGGATACGGCGGATGGCGCACGGCCGGCGCCGCCCGCGGTCCGGCTGCCCCGACTCCCCCGCGGGCCGCTGCGGGCCCGTGCGCCCGCTGTCGGGCGGGCCGGTACGCGGGTCCGCGCACCGGCCCTCAGTGCGGGGCGCTGACGCCGGTGAGGGCCGTGACGACGGGGTCGAGCGCCTGGTTGATCTCGTCGCCGATCGAGCGGAAGAAGGTGATGGGCGCGCCGTAGGGGTCGTAGACCTCGTCCGCCTCGGCGGTCGGGGCGAGCAGCCAGCCGCGCAGCGCGGCGGAGGCGCGGACCAGGGCGCGGGCGCGCTCGACGACGCCCTCGTCGCGCGGGTCGGGCAGGGTGGCGGGGTCTATCGCCCGAACCAGCCGGGTGAACTCCTTGAGCGTGAACGTGCGCAGGCCCGCGGAGTGGCCCATGGAGATGACCTGCGCGCGGTGGTCGCGGGTGGCGGTGAGGACGAGGTCGGCGCGGATCACGTGCTCGTCGAGCAGTTCCCGGCCGACGAAGCCGCTGGCGTCCGCGCCGAAGTCGGCGAGGACGACCTCGGCGTTGGCCTCCATCGGGGCGCCCTCGTGCCCCCAGGTGCCGGCGCTCTCCACGATCAGGCCGCCGCTGAGCGGGTCGCCGAGGCGGTCCACCAGGGCATGGCGGGTCAGCCGCTCGGTGATCGGCGAGCGGCAGACGTTGCCGGTGCTGACGTGGAGGATGCGGAAGGTGTCGGTCCGCCCCGCTATGCCACGCCCCTCGGGGGCGGTCAATTGGCCACCTCGAGGTCGGGGACCACCTTGCGCAGCTCCTCGACGGAGAGCGCGCCCGCCCGCAGGAGGACCGGGGTGGCGCCGGTGACGTCGACGATCGAGGAGGGCACGATGCCGGGCGTAGGGCCGCCGTCGAGGTAGACGGAGACGGAGTCGCCGAGCATGCCCTGGGCGGCGTCGCAGTCCTCGGGCGCGGGGTGGCCGGTGAGGTTGGCGCTGGAGACGGCCATCGGGCCGACCTCGGTCAGCAGCTCGATGGCGACGGGGTGCAGCGGCATCCGGATGGCGACGGTGCCGCGGGTGTCGCCGAGGTCCCACTGGAGCGAGGGCTGGTGCTTGGCGACCAGGGTGAGCGCGCCGGGCCAGAAGGCGTCGACGAGCTCCCACGCCTGCTCGGAGAAGTCGGTGACCAGGCCGTGCAGCGTGTTCGGGGAGCCGATGAGGACCGGGGTGGGCATGTTGCGCCCGCGGCCCTTGGCGTCGAGCAGGTCGGTGACGCCCTCGGAGCTGAAGGCGTCCGCCCCGATCCCGTACACGGTGTCGGTGGGCAGCACGACCAGTTCGCCGCGGCGGACGGCCGACGCGGCCTCACGCAGGCCGGTGGTCCGGTCGGTCGCGTCGTTGCAGTCGTATCGCCGTGCCATCAGCCGGCCTCCTCAAGCGGGTACGGGTACGGGTGGTGCTGCCGGGGGCCGGTCACGGCATGGCCTTGCGGGCGGTGGCGAACCGGGGGCGCCGGTTCAGGTCGGGGTGGTCGGCGGCGTCCGCCCAGCCCCGCTCCTCGGTGAAGATCCACGGGACCTGGCCGCCCTGGGTGTCGGCGTGCTCGATGACGACGAGGCCGCCGGGGCGCAGCAGGCGGTGGGCGGTGCGCTCGATGCCGCGGATGGTGTCGAGGCCGTCCTCGCCGGAGAACAGCGCCATCTGCGGGTCGTGGTCGCGGGCCTCGGGGGCCACGTACTCCCATTCGGTGAGCGGGATGTACGGCGGGTTGGAGATCACCAGGTCGACCTGGCCGTCGAGCTCGGGAAGGGCGCTCAGGGCGTCTCCGCGGTGGACGGTGACCCTGGACCCCTCGGCGTTCTTCCTGGTCCAGGTGAGGGCGTCCTCGGAGAGCTCCACGGCGTGGACGCGCGAGCGCGGCACCTCCTGCGCCATGGCGAGCGCGATGGCGCCCGATCCGGTGCACAGGTCGACGACGACGGGCTCGACGACGTCCATCGCCCGGACGGCGTCTATGGCCCACCCGACGACGGATTCCGTCTCCGGCCGCGGGACGAAGACGCCGGGGCCCACCTGGAGCTCCAGATAGCGGAAGAAGGCGCGGCCGGTGATGTGCTGGAGGGGTTCGCGGGCCTCACGGCGGGCGATGGTCTCCCAGTAGCGGGCGTCGAAGTCCGTGTCGGGCACCTGGTGCAGCTCGCCCCGCTTCACGCCGTGGACGAAGGCCGCGAGTTCCTCGGCGTCGAATCGCGGCGAGGGGACACCGGCGTCGGCCAGCCGTTGGGTGGCCTGGGCCACCTCGGCGAGCAGCAGGTTCATCGCGGTTCTCCGTACGGGTCACGGGTGTGCGGGGCGGGCGGTGCGCTTACGCGTTGGCGAGCTTGGCTGCGGAGTCGGCGTCGACGCACGCCTGGATCACGGCGTCCAGGTCGCCGTCGAGCACCTGGTCCAAGTTGTACGCCTTGAAGCCGACGCGGTGGTCGGAGATGCGGTTTTCCGGGAAGTTGTAGGTGCGGATCTTCTCGGAGCGGTCGACGGTGCGCACCTGGCTGCGGCGGACGTCGGAGGCTTCCTGCTCGGCGGCCTCCTGGGCGGCGGCCAGCAGCCGGGAGCGCAGGATGCGCATGGCCTGCTCCTTGTTCTGGAGCTGGCTCTTCTCGTTCTGGCAGGAGGCGACGACGCCGGTCGGCAGGTGCGTGATGCGGACGGCGGAGTCGGTCGTGTTGACGGACTGCCCGCCGGGGCCGGAGGAGCGGTAGACGTCGATGCGGAGGTCGTTGGCGTGGATCTCCACGTCGACCTCCTCGGCCTCGGGCGTGACGAGCACGCCGGCGGCGGAGGTGTGGATGCGGCCCTGGGACTCGGTGGAGGGCACGCGCTGCACGCGGTGCACGCCGCCCTCGTACTTCATCCGGGCCCAGACGCCCTGGCCGGGCTCGGTGGCGCCGTTGCCGCCCTTGGTCTTGACGGCGACCTGGACGTCCTTGTAGCCGCCGAGCTCGGACTCGGTGGAGTCGATGATCTCGGTCTTCCAGCCGACGCGCTCGGCGTAGCGGAGGTACATGCGCAGCAGGTCGCCGGCGAACAGGGCGGACTCGTCGCCGCCCGCGCCCGCCTTGATCTCCAGGAGCACGTCCTTGTCGTCGCTGGGGTCGCGCGGGACGAGGAGGAGGCGGAGCTTCTCGGTGAGCTCGTCGCGCTGCTTCTCCAGGTCCTTGACCTCGGCGGCGAAGTCGGGGTCGTCCGCGGCGAACTCGCGGGCGGTCTCGATGTCGTCGCCGGTCCGCTTCCAGCTCCGGTACGTGGAGACGATCGGGGTCAGCTCCGCGTAGCGCTTGTTGAGCTTGCGCGCGTTGGCCTGGTCGGCGTGGACCGACGGGTCGGCGAGCTTCTTCTCGAGACCGGTGTGTTCACCGATCAGTTCCTCGACCGCCTCGAACATTCGGGGGCTCCTGGTTGGTTACGTCTGCGGGCCTGCTGGACGGCGTGCTGCCGGCGGCGCGCACGGGGCGTCCCGTGGGCGACCGGAAAAAACGCCGGTTCCGGCGCCCTCCCGAGGAGGGCGCCGGGAACCGGCGCAGTGGCTCGCTACTTGCTGGCGGAGCCGGCAGCCTTGCCGAAGCGGGCCTCGAAGCGGGCCACACGGCCGCCGGTGTCGAGGATCTTCTGCTTGCCCGTGTAGAACGGGTGGCACTCGGAGCAGACGTCGGCACGGATGGCGCCGCCGTCGATGGTGCTCCGGGTGGTGAACGACGCACCGCAGGTGCAGCTGACCTGCGTCTCGACGTACTCGGGGTGGATGTCGCGCTTCAAGGTGTCTCCTAGTTTCGGGAGGGCTCCGGGTCGTCCGCGCTGATTGCGCGTCCGTGAACCGGGGCCGACGTACCAGTCTGCCAGGACCGGCCGTATCTCCCAAAACCGGGGGCGGGCCGCGGGTATTCCCGTACGGAACCGCACACGCCGGGTGACCGCCGGCCTCAGCGCAGGATGTTTCCGGCGTCGCCCTTGTCGCCGGCCGAGTCCTCGGTCGCGGAGGCCGGGACGGGCCGGTCGTTCCGGAGCGCGGCCCAGACCTGCCGGGCGGCCTTCTCCTGCGGCAGGACGCGGTTCGGGTCGGCCGGGTCGTACTCGACCGGCAGCGTCACCATGCGGACGTCGGCGGCGTCGAGCCCCTTGAGCCCGTTCGCGAACGCGGTGAGGCGGCTCACGGAGGCCAGGCCGGCGTCGGTGGTGACGGCCCGGGTCGCGGAGTCGGCCAGGCCGTAGAGCTTCTTCGGGCTGGAGAACAGGCCGACGTCCTTCGTCTGCCTCATCAGCGCCTTGACGAACGCCTGCTGGAGCTGGATGCGGCCGAGGTCGCTGCCGTCGCCGACGCTCTCGCGGGTGCGGACGAGGCCGAGGGACTGCTTGCCGTCCAGGGTGTGGGTGCCCGGTTCGAGGTCGAGCCGGCTGTTGGCGTCGTGGATCGCGGAGGCCGTGGTGATCTCGACGCCGCCGAGTTCGTCGATCAGCCGGGTGAAGCCGTCGAAGTCGACCTCGACGTAGTGGTCCATGCGGATGCCGGACATCGACTCGACGGTCTTCACCGCGCACGCCGGGCCGCCGACCTCGTAGGCGGTGTTGAACATCGCCCGCCGCTCGGCGGCGACCGGGTCGCCGGTGGTGTCGCTGGTGCAGGCGGGTCGTTCGACCAGGGTGTCGCGCGGTATGGAGACGACGCTCGCGGACGTGCGGCCCTTGTCGACGTGCACGACCATCGCGGTGTCGGCGCGGGCCGCGCCCTCGTCGGCCCCGTACGCTCCGTTGGCGCCGGAGCGGGAGTCGGATCCCAGCACCAGGACGTCCTGCGAACCGTCGTCGGCGTCGTCGGGGCGGTCGCCGCCGAGCTTGGCGTCGATGTCGACGCTGGAGAGGTTGCCGTTCAGCTGGAAGTAGAGGTAGCCGAAGCCCGCGCCGCCCAGCACCGCCGCCGCGGCCAGCACCCAGGCCGACACGATCAGCGCGGTACGCCGGGGGCGGCGCTCTCCGCGCTTGCGCCGGCGGCCCACGGCGCGTGCGCGCCGCGGGCTGGTCCGCGATATGTCGCTCGGATGGTCCGGCATCTGCTCACATTCCGTGACGGGGGTAAGGCGATCGACACTGGCACACACCTGTTCCAATACGCAAAGAACCTCCGCACCCGTGAGCGCGGAGGTTCTTGGGCCGGGACCGCCCCGGCCGGGCGGCTCAGCCGAAGAGGTCGTAGCTGTTGGCGGAGCTGCCCAGGAGCTTGCGGGTGCCGAAGACGCCGCTGCCGGCCTTGCCGGTGCCCGGGTAGAGGTACAGCTGTCCGGTCTTCACGCGGACGATGACGTCGGCGTGGCCGTCGCCCGTGAAGTCACCGGTGGTGACGAGTGCCGAGACGGCGTCCCAGGTGCGGACGAGGACCTTGGGCGCGAACGGGGCGCTCGCCTTGCCGGTGCCCGGGAAGACGTAGAGCTTCCCGCCGCCGCCGAGGGCGACGATGTCGGCCTTGCCGTCGTTGGTGAGGTCGCCGTTGCCGCGCACCATGGAGTACGCGAGGCCGCCGCCGCCGACGCGGCTCCGGGCGGCGAAGGTGCCGTCGCCCTTGCCGGGGTAGAGCCAGAAACCGCCGGAGGAGTCCGTCGACAGGATGTCGATACGGCCGTCGCCGGTCAGGTCGCCGGGCGCGAGGATCTGCTTGCGGCTGCCCCAGCCGGTGGCGAGCGTCCGGTCCTCCCACGCCAGCGTCCCGCGGTTGAACCACCGCCACAGCAGGGTGCCGTCGCGGTCCCGGATCAGCAGGTCGATGTTGTCGTCGCGGTCGAGGTTCGTCTGGATCACGAGGTCGACGTCGCTCCAGCCGGCGCTGTACCGGGCCTTCGTCATCCCGCCGCCGGTCGAGGCGAACTGGTACATCGTGCCGCTGGAGGCGTGGCGTGCCAGCAGGTCCGCGCGGTGGTCCCAGGTGAGATTGGTGTCGTAGGCACGGGCGTTGACGGCGGCCACGTACGTGCTCACCTTGGCGAAGACGCTGTAGGCGCCCTTCCCGACGCAGTCCTCGATGCCCCACGAGACGATGCCGGCGAGCTTGCCGCCCACCACCAGCGGACCGCCGGAGTCGCCGTTGCACGAGCCCTTCGTCGCCGCGTCGGTCGAGCCGGTGACGCCCGCGCAGACCATGTGGCCCGCGACGAAGTAACTCCCGTACGCACTGCGGCAGGCCGAGTCCGACACGATCGGCAGCGTCGCCGAGCGCAGGTTCGGGGAGCCGGCGTCGCTGGTGGAGCTGGTGCGGCCCCAGCCGTAGACCTTGCCCTGGGTGCCGGCCCGGTAGAGCGCCGTGTCGGTGTTCGCCATGACGGGCAGCGGCTTGGCCGCCACGGGCTCGAACAGCGTGAGCACCGCGATGTCGTTGTCGGCCGCTCCCTGGACGTCCTTGTACAGCGGGTGGCTCCACTGCCGGTACGGCCACGAGACGGTCTCGCCGCTGCTCGGCGTCGTGGAGGCGTTGCCGGTGGTGACCGTGCCGTTCGCCTCCCAGTCGAAGCCCTTGACGCAGTGCGCGGCCGTCGCGATCTTCGTCGGCGCGATCACCACACCGCCGCACAGGAAGCCGGTGTCGTCGGAGGCGTCGTCCGGGGTGCCCTGGTCCTCGATGTACCAGAGCTGCGCCATCCACGGGGCGGAGGAGATCGGCGTGGGGGTGCCGCCGATGACCATCGGGGCGGCCGGGTCAGGGCCGTCGCCGCCGGCGAACTCGGCCGGGGCGAGCGCCTGCCGGTCCGCGGCGGCCGAGGCGGCGACGCGCTCGCGCAGTTCGGCGGCGGACGGGGCGGCGGGGCGCTCCACGGCCGCCGGCGACGGCGGGGCCGGTTCGCCGGCTGCGGGACTCGACGTCATCAGCCCGGCGCCCAGGAGCGCGAGCACGGTGGCGGCCACGGTCGGAACGGCGAGCTTGAGCCGGCCGGAGTGCCGGCCCGCCCTGGTGCGTATGTGCACGCGGCGATCCTTCGGATAGGAACCGGCGGCACACGGAGCCCCGCCGGTCGGAGAACGGCGGGGGTGCGCGCACGGAACCGCGCACGGCACGGCGGCACTCGGCAGAGCTCTTCGCCCGCGCCGTGCCGCCTCGATGGCCCCCCACCTCAACTGACCCAGATATTACGTCAGTACGGGCGACAGGGGCACCGCTGCGGGGCGGGTGAACGAGATCCGCCCCGTCGCCGGGGCGACGGGGCGGATCTCAGGACGGCGGGACCGTCCGCGGGCTGCTTGTCGTGCGTCAGTCGTTGCCGTTGCCGTTGCCCGGCGTCGTCTTCTGGATCTGCAGCAGGAACTCGGCGTTCGACTGGGTCTTCTTCATCCGGTCGAGCAGCAGCTCGATCGCCTGCTGCTGGTCGAGGGCGTGCAGCACCCGGCGCAGCTTCCAGACGACCGCCAACTCGTCGGTGCCCAGCAGGATCTCCTCCTTGCGGGTGGAGGACGCGTCCACGTCCACCGCCGGGAAGATGCGCTTGTCCGAGAGCTTCCGGTCGAGCTTGAGCTCCATGTTGCCGGTGCCCTTGAACTCCTCGAAGATGACCTCGTCCATGCGCGAGCCGGTCTCGACGAGCGCGGTGGCCAGGATCGTCAGCGAGCCGCCGTCCTCGATGTTGCGCGCGGCGCCGAAGAAGCGCTTGGGCGGGTACAGCGCGGTCGAGTCGACACCACCGGAGAGGATGCGGCCGGAGGCGGGCGCCGCCAGGTTGTACGCGCGGCCCAGACGGGTGATCGAGTCGAGCAGGACGACCACGTCGTGACCCAGCTCGACGAGGCGCTTGGCGCGCTCGATGGCCAGTTCCGCGACGGTGGTGTGGTCCTCGGCGGGGCGGTCGAAGGTCGAGGAGATGACCTCGCCCTTCACCGACCGCTGCATGTCGGTGACCTCTTCCGGACGCTCGTCGACGAGGACGACCATCAGGTGGCACTCGGGGCTGTTGACCGTGATCGCGTTGGCGATGGCCTGGAGGATCATCGTCTTGCCGGTCTTCGGCGGGGCCACGATCAGCCCGCGCTGGCCCTTGCCGATGGGCGCGACCAGGTCGATGATCCGCGTCGTCAGGACGTTGGAGTCGGTCTCCAGGCGGAGCCGGTCCTGCGGGTAGAGCGGCGTCAGCTTCTGGAACTCGGGGCGGCCCCGGCCGGACTCGGGCGCCATGCCGTTGACCGAGTCGAGGCGGACCAGCGCGTTGAACTTCTCGCGCCGCTCGCCGTCCTTGGGCTGGCGCACCGCGCCGGTGACGTGGTCGCCCTTGCGCAGGCCGTTCTTGCGGACCTGGGCGAGCGAGACGTACACGTCGTTCGGACCCGGCAGGTAGCCGGAGGTCCGGATGAAGGCGTAGTTGTCGAGGATGTCCAGGATGCCCGCGACGGGGATCAGCACGTCGTCGTCGGCCACCTGCACGTCGCTCGCGAAGTCGTCGCGTCCGCGGCGACCGCGGCGGTCCCGGTAGCGACCGCGCCGGCCGCGCCGGCCGCCGGCCTCGTCGTCGAAGTCGTCCTGCGGGCCGTTGTCGCGGTTCTGCTGGCCCTGGCCCTGACTCTGGCCCTGGCCCTGGCCCTGGCGCTGCGGGCGCTGCCCGCCGCCGCCCTGCTGGCCCTGGCCCTGGTCGTCGCCCTTGCCCCGGCGGTCGCGCTGGCGCTCGCGGCGCTCCCCGCGGTCGCCCCGGTCGCGGCGGTCGCCGCGGCGGCCCTCGGCGGTGTCCGCGCCGGCCTCGGCCCGGGCCTCGCCCTTGGGCTCGGCGCGCTCCTCGGTCTTCACGTCGGTCTGCTGCTCCGCCTTCACCTCGGTCTTCGCCTCGGTCCGGGTGTCGGGGCTGCCCGCCTGCGCGGTCGCCCTGCGGCGGCGGCGCTCGCCCGCGGGCTGGTCGTCGCTGGCCGGCTGACCGGGGATGTCGATCTGCTGCTGGGCCGCGGCCTGCTCGGCCGCCGCGCTCTCGTCGCCGGTGCGGGCCTTGGAGGTGGCACGCCGCTTCGGCTTGCTCTCGGCCTCGGCGGGGGCGGCCGGGGCCTTGGCGGAGGTCTTGGGGGCGGCGGATCCGCCGCCGGCCTGCGCCTCCTTGATGACCTCGATCAGCTGGCTCTTGCGCATCCGCGCAGTACCCCTGATGCCGAGGCCGGACGCGACCTGCTGCAGCTCGGCCAGGACCATGCCCTCAAGGCCGGTGCCGGAGCGGCGGCGCCGTGCGGTGGTGCCAGTGGCAGCACCTTCGGCGGGCGCGGCGCTGTCGACGTTCTTGTCGGCAGTCACGCCCATCAGATCGGTGGTGTCGCTCACGAAGGGTCCTTCCCTGGAGCGGACGTCGGCCTTCTGGCTCGGCGACCGGTTGTGCTGTCCGACTGCGGTCTGTGATCTTGTCTGGATCGCGGACCTTGCCGGGGCGGTGGTCCGCCGGGTACGGCGGAGAGATGAACGTGCGGGGTCCGGCGCGAGATCCCCCTGCTCGGCCCACTCCTGGACGAGCGAGGGGTGTCGTGCCGGTTCCGGAGCGTGCTCGAAACTGCTCAGACAGGCTGCTCAGGCAGTTGGGGAGGCTCCCGGAAGAATGGTGGTCCCGGAGGGGGACACGGAGCAACGCGCCCAGAAGACGTCGGTTGCAGACTTGAGGTTAACACTACCGGCTCCAACAAACATTCCCCCTCTCGTTCACCGGTAATCGCATGCTGTTACGCGCCCAGCGGCAGAACGCCGGCGCCCGGGGCGTCCAGGGCCAGCCGGTTCGCCGCCCAGCCCTCCCCCGCCAGTCGGGCGACCTTGTCGGCCGAACCCTCGTCCGCCAGCGCGAGGACGGTGGGCCCCGCGCCGGAGATGACGGCGGGGACGCCGTCGGCCCGCAGCCGGTGGACGAGCTCGACGCTCTCGGGCATGGCCGGGCCCCGGTAGTCCTGGTGGAGCCGGTCCTCCGTGGCGGCGAGCAGCAGCTCGGGGCGGCGGGTCAGCGCCTCGACGAGCAGGGCCGCCCGGCCCGCGTTGTGGGCCGCGTCGACGTGCGGGACCGTGCGCGGCAGCAGGCCGCGGGCGGTCTCGGTGAGCACGGGCCGGCCGGGGACGAAGACCACCGGAACGACGGACGGCGCGGGGTCCATCCGGATCGCGCGGGCCGCTCCACCGTCCATCCAGGCCAGCGTGAAGCCGCCGAGCAGGCAGGCCGCGACGTTGTCCGGGTGGCCCTCGATCTCGGTGGCCAGCTCCAGCAGGGCCGCGTCGTCCAGGCGTGCGTCGCCGCCCGTCGTCACGGCGCGGGCGGCGACGATCCCGGCGCAGATGGCGGCGGAGGAGGAGCCGAGGCCGCGGCCGTGCGGGATGCGGTTGGCGCAGACGATCTCCAGGCCGCGCGGCTGTCCGCCGAGCAGGTCGAAGGCGGTGCGCAGGGAGCGTACGAGCAGGTGGCTCTCGTCGCGCGGCAGCGTCTCGCCGCCCTCGCCGGCGATGTCGATGTGCAGCCCGGAGTCGGCGACCCGGACGACGACGTCGTCGTAGAGGCCGAGGGAGAGGCCGAGGGCGTCGAAGCCCGGGCCCAGGTTCGCACTGGTGGCGGGGACGCGCACCCTGACGGCGGCGGCTCGGAACGCGGGACCGGCCATCGGCTGGACGACTCCTTGTAAGGCGGGGATGCGGTGCGGGTGGCTCTGCGGGGGCGGTGGATACGTGGGG
>NZ_ML123034.1:4626249-4679414 GCF_003846185.1 Streptomyces sp. ADI96-02 | reverse complement strand
ATACGTGGGGGCGGGCGGGCAAGGGGTGCGGGGGCGTGGCGCGCGGGACGCTCCGGAGGCGCGGAGGTCCGTGGCCGGCCCGATGGCCTCGGCGGCGACCATGCCGCGGCGGCCCCCTCGGGCGGACGTCGGGCGGGCAGGTACCCAGCTTATCGAAGGAAGGTTCTGTGGCGACATAGGGCGCACAGGAGGCGCACGATGCGTGTCGCCCGCCTCCTATGCGCTCTCCGCCCCGAAAAGGGCTGGTTGAGCCGGTTGTCGCGATCCTTCGGACCGGTCGGAATCCCTCGGACCCGCCGGAACCCTTCGGAGGACCCGTCGGAACCCTTCGGACCGGTCAGACGAGTCCGAGCTTCCGCGCGGCGGCGGCCGAGTCGACCGGGACCGTCACCGGCTGCGGGGCGCCCGCGACGGCCCAGTCGGGGTCCTTGAGGCCGTTGCCGGTGACCGTGCAGACGATCCGCTGGCCGGGATCGACCCTGCCCTCCTCGGCGGCCTTGAGCAGACCGGCGACGGAGGCGGCCGAGGCTGGCTCCACGAACACGCCCTCCTGCGAGGCCAACAGGCGGTAGGCGGACAGGATCTGCCGGTCCGTCACCTCGTCGATGGACCCGCCGGACTCGTCGCGCGCGGCGAGCGCGTAGTTCCAGGAGGCCGGGTTGCCGATCCGGATCGCGGTGGCGATGGTCGAGGGGTCCTTGACGACCTCGCCGCGGACGATGGGCGCGGAGCCGGACGCCTGGAAGCCCCACATGCGCGGGGTGCGCGTCGAGACGCCGTCGCCCGCGTACTCGGTGTAGCCCTTCCAGTACGCGGTGATGTTGCCCGCGTTGCCGACCGGCAGGACGTGGATGTCGGGGGCGTCGCCGAGCGCGTCGACGATCTCGAACGCGGCGGTCTTCTGGCCCTCGATCCGGACCGGGTTCACCGAATTGACCAGCGCCACCGGGTAGTTGTCGGAGAGCGAGCGGGCCAGCGTCAGGCAGTCGTCGAAGTTGCCGTCGACCTGGAGGATCTTGGCGCCGTGCACGAGCGCCTGGCCCATCTTGCCGAGCGCGATCTTGCCCTGCGGCACGAGGACGGCGCAGACCATGCCCGCGCGCACCGCGTACGCCGCGGCGGAGGCGGAGGTGTTGCCGGTGGAGGCGCAGATGACGGCCTTGGCGCCCTCCTCCTTGGCCCGGGTGATGGCCATGGTCATCCCGCGGTCCTTGAACGAACCCGTGGGATTGGCGCCCTCGACCTTGAGGTGCACCTCGCAGCCCGTGCGCTCGGAGAGGACCTGCGCCGGGACGAGCGGCGTGCCGCCCTCACGGAGCGTGACGACCGGCGTCGTGCTCGTGACCGGGAGCCGGTCCCGGTACTCCTCGATGATTCCGCGCCACTGGTGGGTGCCCTTGCTGGTCATGGGTCCTTTACTCCCCTTCAACACGCATGATGCTGGCGACACCGCGCACGGTGTCGAGCTTGCGCAGCGCCTCGACGGTCCCGGAGAGGGCGGCGTCGGGCGCGCGGTGGGTGACGACGACGAGGGACGCCTCGCCGTCTCCGTCCGGACGGCCCTGCTGGCGCACCGTGTCGATGGATACGCCCTGCTCGGCGAAGACCGTCGCGACCTGGGCGAGCACGCCCGGCTTGTCGGCCACGTCGAGGCTGATGTGGTAGCGCGTGACGACGTCGCCCATGGGGCTGACGGGCAGGCGCGTGTAGGCGGACTCGCCGGGGCCGGTGGCCTCGCCGAGCTTGTTGCGGCAGACCGCGACCAGGTCGCCGAGGACCGCGGAGGCCGTGGGGGCGCCGCCGGCTCCGGGGCCGTAGAACATCAGCTGGCCGGCGGCCTCCGCCTCGATGAAGACGGCGTTGTACGCCTCGCGGACCGAGGCGAGCGGATGGCTGAGCGGGATCATCGCCGGGTGCACGCGGGCGGTGACGGACCGGCCGTCGGCGGCGCGCTCGCAGATGGCGAGGAGCTTGACGGTGCAGCCCATCCGGCGCGCGGAGGCGATGTCGGCGGCGGTGACCTCGGTGATGCCCTCGCGGTGCACGTCGCCGATCCTCACCCGCGTGTGGAAGGCGATGCCGGCGAGGATCGCGGCCTTCGCGGCGGCGTCGAAGCCTTCGACGTCGGCGGTCGGGTCGGCCTCGGCGTACCCGAGGGCGGTGGCCTCGTCGAGCGCCTCGGAGTAGCCGGCGCCGCTGGTGTCCATCTTGTCGAGGATGAAGTTGGTGGTGCCGTTGACGATGCCGAGCACCCGGTTGACCTTGTCGCCGGCCAGCGACTCGCGCAGCGGTCGCACCAGCGGGATGGCTCCGGCGACGGCGGCCTCGTAGTAGAGGTCGCGGCCGTGTTCCTCGGCCGCCGCGTGGAGGGCCGCGCCGTCCTCGGCGAGCAGCGCCTTGTTGGCGGAGACGACGCTCGCCCCGTGCTCGAAGGCGGTGGTGATGAGCGTGCGGGCGGGCTCGATGCCGCCGATGACCTCGATGACGACGTCGATGTCGCCCCGCCGGACCAGGGCGGTGGCGTCGGTGGTGACCAGTGCGGGGTCGATGCCCTCACGCACCTTGGAGGGGCGGCGCACGGCGACGCCCGCGAGCTCGACCGGCGCGCCGATGCGCGCGGCGAGGTCGTCGGCGTGCGTCGTCATGATGCGCGCCACCTCTGAGCCGACCACTCCACAGCCCAGCAGCGCCACCTTCAGCGGACGCGTACGCATCATCCGACCTCGTTTCTCATCCATGCTCATGTGTGGACCAGTCTCACTCACCGGACGGGGGTTTCTGTCCGTCGTCCGGATCCTGAGACGAATATTTCGTCAGCCGACATCGAGACGCAGAAGATCTTCCTCCGTCTCGCGCCGGACGATGACGCGCGCCTCTCCGTCCCGCACGGCGACGACCGGCGGGCGCAGGGCGTGGTTGTAGTTGCTCGCCATGGACCGGCAGTACGCGCCGGTCGCCGGGACGGCGATGAGGTCGCCGGGGGCCAGGTCCGCGGGCAGGAACGCGTCCTTGACCACGATGTCCCCGCTCTCGCAGTGCTTGCCGACGACCCGGACGAGCATCGGCTCGGCGTCCGAGGTGCGCGAGACGAGCGCCACGCTGTACTCGGCGTCGTACAGGGCGGTGCGGATATTGTCCGACATCCCGCCGTCGACGCTGACATAGGTGCGCAGTCCTTCGAGCGGCTTGATCGTGCCGACCTCGTAGAGCGTGAACGCGGTGGGCCCGACGATGGCCCGGCCCGGCTCGACGGAGATGCGCGGGGTGCGGAGCTTCGCGGCCTGGCACTCGCGGACGACGATGTCGCTGAGCGCCTTGGCGATCTCGTGCGGCTCGCGGGGGTCGTCCTCGGAGGTGTACGCGATGCCGAGGCCGCCGCCGAGGTCGATCTCGGGCAGTTCGACGCCGTGCTCGTCGCGCACCTGGGCGAGCAGCTGGACCACGCGCCGGGCGGAGACCTCGAAGCCGGCCATGTCGAAGATCTGCGAGCCGATGTGCGAGTGGATGCCGACGAGTTCCAGACCGTCGAGCGTGAGGGCGCGGCGCACCGCTTCGGCGGCCTGACCGCCGGCCAGCGCGATCCCGAACTTCTGGTCCTCGTGCGCGGTGGCGATGAACTCGTGCGTGTGCGCCTCCACGCCGACGGTGACCCGGATCTGCACCCGCTGGCGCGTGCCGTGCCGCTGGGCGATGTGGGCGACGCGGACGATCTCCTGGAAGGAGTCGAGCACGATCCGCCCGACGCCCGCCTCGACGGCGCGCTCGATCTCGGCGGCGGTCTTGTTGTTGCCGTGGAAGGCGATGCGCTCGGCGGGCATCCCGGCGTCCAGGGCGGTGGCCAGCTCGCCGCCGGAGCAGACGTCGAGGTTCAGTCCCTCCTCCGCGAGCCAGCGCACGACGGCCCGGGAGAGGAACGCCTTCCCGGCGTAGAAGACGTCGGCGTCCGGCCCGAAGGCTTCGGACCAGGCGCGGCAGCGGGCGCGGAAGTCGCTCTCGTCGAGGAAGTATGCCGGGGTGCCGAACTCCTCGGCGAGCCGCGCGACGGCCATCCCGCCGACGGTGAGGGCGCCGTCCGCGTCGCGGGTGACCGTACGGGACCAGACCTTCGGGTCAAGGGCGTTCAGGTCGGCGGCGGGAGCGGTGTAGTGGCCCTCGGGGAGGACGTCGGCGTAACGGGGGCCGGCGGGGTGAGCGGATCGGCTCATGGTGGTGGTCTCTCGGATTTCGTCAGAGGTGTTCGGGCGCGTCGATACCGAGCAGGGACAGGCCGCCTGCCAGCACCGTCCCGGCGGCTTCGGCGAGGGCCAGCCGGGAACGGTGGGCGGCCGAGGGTTTCTCGTCGCCCGAGGGCAGCGGCGGGCACGCGTCGTGGAAGTCGGAGAAGGCGTGCGCGACGGCTTCCAGGTGCCGGGCGAGCCGGTCGGGCGCGCGGTGGCGGGCGGCGGCGAGGAGGACGCCGGGGTGGTCGGCGATGAGGTCGAGGAGGGGACGGGCGGCGCTGTCGTACGAGACGCGGCCCGCGCCGTACGCAGCCGTACCGGCGGGTCCGTCCACGGCGGAGGCGTCACCGTACGCAGCCGTCCCGGCGGGCTCGGCCGGCTCGGCGGCGAAGCCGAGGAGGC
The DNA here is from genome assembly GCF_003846185.1 of Streptomyces sp. ADI96-02. Taxonomy (GTDB): domain Bacteria; phylum Actinomycetota; class Actinomycetes; order Streptomycetales; family Streptomycetaceae; genus Streptomyces. The sequence goes on along the minus strand of NZ_ML123034.1, from coordinate 4,674,792 downwards.
CGGCCCCGCGGGTCAGGGCGCGCACCCTGGCATGGGCGTACCGGACCCGGAAGAGCGTGTTGGCCTCGCCCTGGACGAGCAGCCCGGGACCGAGGTCGGCCCGGTCGTGCCCGGCGGTCCGCAGCAGCCCCCAGCGGGCCGCGTCGGGCCCGAGCCGTTGCAGCAGCTCCCCCGCGGTGGCCCCGGCGGGGACGGGCCGGATCTCGGCGAGCGGGCCGGGGGCGGTGCCGTGCGCGTCGACGGTGACGCCCAGGCGGGCCCAGTCAGGGTCGGACGCGGCTGCCCGGCAGCTGATCCGGACCCGGGCGCCCTGGGCGGCGAGGAGCCGGCGCACGGTCTGAGCGGTGACAGCGGCGCGGACCTCGGACGCGTGCTGGAACTGCAGGACCTCGGCCCGGAGCGCGTCTCCGTGCCCGTACGCGGGGCCCTGCCGCCGTACGGCGTCGAGGAGGGCCCGGTGGCGGTCGGCCGGGGCGCCGAGGGTGAGGCTGAGGAATCCCGGTCCGGTGATCTCGACCCGTCCGATGCCGGGCTCGGCGGCGACGCGCTCCCGCAGGATGCGCGCGACCTCCAGGGCGGGCAGGGCGGCGGGCCCGGCGAGCTGGAGCGCGACGGCGCAGGCGTAGTCGCCGGTGCCGCCGGGCCGTGTCCTCTCCACCCGTACGCGTGCGGGCACGGGCGCGCGCAGCGCATCCTCGTCGACCGCGCGGCGCACGGCGTGCAGCACGGTTCGGGAGAGATCGGCGGGGGTCACGGGACAAGCGTAGGCGAGGCCGGGGGGCACTCCGCGACCCGGTTCCGCCATGCGGTCAGCCGGCCGTGCTGCCCGCCCGTCCGGCCCCCCGGCGGCCCTCCGCCACGGGCCACTCCTCGCCGGTCACCAGCCGGCGCATGATCCGCACCAGCTCGCTCGGCTCGAACGGCTTCGCCAGGAACGCGTCCACCCCGGCGGACACCCCGGCGTCCACCTCGTACGGGGTGCAGGCGCTGATGACGGCGATGGGCAGGCTGCGGGTGCGGGGGTCCGAGCGCAGCCGCGACGCGGTCTGGAGTCCGTCGAGCCGTGGCATCGCGACGTCGAGGGTGATCGCGTCGGGGCGGAACCGGTGGACCAGGTCCAGGCACTCGACGCCGTCGGCCGCGGTCATGACCTCGAACCCCTCAAGTTCGAGATTGACCCTGATCAGCTGCCGGATGACCTTGTTGTCGTCGACAACAAGCACGCGGCCGTACACCCCTGACACCCTTCGAGGGTAGGCGGGCCGCCGCGGTCGCGTCCGGGTTTTGCCCACTTCCGCCCCGGACGGGTGGCCCCCGCTTCCGCCCCCGCCGACCGGGAGGAAACGGCGCGGCGGCGGGGCGGAATACCTGTTCACGGACACCCTGCGGGAGCTGGTAGTGTTTCACCCGTCGCAGAGCAACACCGCGACACGCCCCCGTAGCTCAGGGGATAGAGCATCGGCCTCCGGAGCCGGGTGCGCAGGTTCGAATCCTGCCGGGGGCACTTCGCAAGAAGTGCCATTGAGGCGCTGACCAGCAGAAATGCCGGTCAGCGCCTTTTTTCATGCGAGAAGACGCACTGCCTGTCCGGCTGTTGCGTTTTCCCACGGACCTCCCCGACCCGAGCACCTGGTTTTCACGTGCCCGCTCAGGCGCCCCGGTGAGCGTGATCACCTCTGCCGCCACCCTCGTCGACGTGGTCCACCCCCGCATCGACCGCACGGCACTGGAATGGACGCTCTCCCGACTCGTCATGGAGCCGATCACCGAACCGCACGCCCCGAACCTTCTATGGCGCCGTATCTTCTGGCTTCCCTGAACAGCTCGGCCTCTTCGGAAACGGCCGGAACCTGCGGAGGACGGTGTCGCGATCGCGCGTGAATCGTGACGGAATCGGGCAGAGTCACAGGGACCTTGAGGCTCGACGGTGGGGGGACCGTTATGGAGTCCGGTGATCGGTTCGAGGGCTCGTCGGACAGCGCGGCGGACGGTGGAGCCGCACCCGGAAGTGGCGGGCCGCCCGGGGGCGGGGTGCCCGGGGGCGGGGTGCCCGGGGGCGGGGTGCCCGGGAGCGGGAGGGCTGTTCCGCCGCCTCCGGGAGTCGGTGCGGCCGTTCCGCCGCCTCCCTCGCGGCCACCCGTCGTCGGGCCGCCGCCGACCGGTGCCGCCGTGCGGGCCGTCGGCGTCGCGCTGCTCAACCTCACCGGGCTCGGCCTCGGTTACGCGCTGCTCGGGCGGTGGGCGCGGGCCGCCGTCTGCTGGGCGGCGACGGCGGCGCTGCTGTGGGTCGCGCTGCCCGCCGATCCCGACGGGGTGCCCGGCGGTCTGCTCGCCGGGTATCTGATCGTGCTCGGCCTCGCCGCCGCCGACGGGGCCCGGATCGCCCGCCGTTCGCCGAGGGCCCGGGCGTGGCGGCCGGCCGTGGCGGTCGGGCTGGGGGTGGTGCTGCTGGCCGTTCCGGTCGGCGGGGCCGCGTTCTACGTCTCGGCGCGGGCCGAGGCGCGGGAGCAGATGCTCCTGGACCGGCTGGAGTCCGGTGACGAGCGGGTCGCCGCCGCGTCGCTCCGGCCGTTCGGCTCGGCCCGGGGCGCGTACGCGTCCGCGCTCGGCGTGTACCGCGGGCTGGCCGAGGACCATCCCGGCTCGCGGGCGGCCCGGCTCGTTCCGGACCGGCTGAAGGCGTACTACGACGCGGTGGCCGCTCCGTACCGGAAGAAGCAACTCTGCGAGGCCGTCGCGCCGTTGACCTATCTGCGGACTCTTCCCGGCACCGTCGGCCGCAAGCTGCTGGGCCGCCTCGCCGACTGGCCGGACGAGCCGCTGGCCGAGTCGCTGTACGGCTGTGGCGTCTCGCGGCTCGGCGGCGTGGGCGGGGGCGGCGAGGAGTTGGGCGAACTGCTGCGCACATTCCCCGAGTCGGCTTCCGCGCGGCGGGTCGGGCCGGCGATCAGCGAGCGGATCGCGGACCAGGTCGCGGCGGTGAAGGGCGACGAGCCGTGCGCCGCCATGGACGTGCTGCGCGGTCTCGGCGCCACGGCCTCGGCGCTCCCCGCCGCCGACGTCTCAGCACTGCGCGCCGACGCGGACCGGGGGGTGCGGGACGGCGTGTACGCCTGCGGGGTCGACCAGTTCGAGGAGAAGAAGTTCACCGAGGCGCGGGAGACCCTGACCCGGTTCGCCCGCGCCTACCGGGGCGACGGGCGGGCGCGGCATGCCCGCGACATAGCCATCGCGGCCGAGATAGCCGACGACCGGCCGTCGGCGGGCAGGCGGCTTCCGCCCTCGGGCCGGCCCGGCGGACCCCGGATGGACCTGGTCATCAGCAACGACGCGCCGAACACGGTCGAGGTGCTGTACACCGGGCCGGTCACCGGCTCCGTCACGCTGAAGGCGTGCGGCGGCTGCGAGCGCTACAGCGCTGCGAGCGGTTCGCGGCTCGCCTGCAAGGCCGGCCGGGACTACCCGAAGGCGCGGCTCCGGCTCCCGGCCGGTTCGTACCACTTCCTCTACAAGCACGGCACCGGCGCGACGGCCCGCGTGGACAGCTACTCCGCGGGGTCGAAGGTCCAGCCGGGCTACTCGTACACCAGTTGCACCTATGTCATCGAGCGCGACCGGTTCGGGCTGGACCTGCCCACGCTGCCGGACGTGTACGAACCGGCGTCGGGCACGCGGGGCTGACGGGGCCCGGCGGCGGGCGGTCAGCCCTTCTCGCGCGGGTTCTTCTCGATGACGCGCCCGTCCAGGTCAGCCGTGAGGAAGGCTCCGCCGTACCGGTCGGAGACGTAGACCCGCAGCACCGGGCGGTCGCCGTGGAAGGGCGAGGAGGGGTCGAGGATGACGTAACGGCTCTCCAGTTGCGGGATGTCGAGCGTCGTGGCCGCCGTCCGCAGCAGGGCGGGCAGGGCGTCCCAGTCGACGTCCTCCAGGTCGACCGGCTTCTCGCCGGAGATGAGCGTGCCGCCCATGTCGTCGTTCTTGGCCATGCCGTCGCGGTAGCTGAAGCGGTCGTACAGGCGGGAGTTGGACTTCAACGGGGCCTGGGCGGAGGCGTGCTCGTCGTAGAGCGTGAAGTCGGTGACCTCGGTGCCGCCCATCAGCGGCTTCAGCGCCTGGACGGCCGCCCGCGCTCCCGCGGGGGTCAACAGGCTCTCGGCAGGGGCGGTTTCCTTCTCGCCCACCGCGTCGCCCGCAGCCCCTCCGGCCGCCGGAGCGGGCGGGGCGGGGGCCGGGCCGAAGCCGTCGGCCGTCGGGTTCGCCGAGGTGCGGCGGTCGTCGTCGGCGCCGCCGCCGAGGGAGAGCGGGCCGACCGCCCACAGGGCGACGCCTGCCAGGACCGCCGCCGCGCCGGCGGACGAGGCGATGGCGAGCCGCCGCGTCGTGCGCCGGGCTGGGCTGCTCCGCCGCTCGCCCTCGCCCTGGTTCTCATTCTCGTTCTCGGCGAGCGTCGGCGGGGTCGGGCTCGCGTACGAGTCCTGCGGGGGACCGGTGGGCGTCGGGGCCGCCCCGTGGACGCCGTTCGCCGCGTCGGCCAGCATCCGCTCCAGTGTCTCCGCGTCGGGACGGGCCGCGAGGTCCCGGGTGAGCAGCGCGGTCAGGACCGGTGCGAGCGCCCCGGCCCGGACCGGCGGCGGGATCTCCTCGTCCAGCACCGCCGCCAGGGTGGCCAGCGTGGTGGCCCGGCGCAGCGGGTGGACGCCCTCGACGGCTACGTACAGCATCATGCCGAGCGACCAGAGGTCGGACGACGGGTCGCCCTCGACGCCGCGGATGCGTTCGGGGGCTATGTAGTCGGGTGAGCCGATGAGCGCGCCGGTCATGGTGAGGCTGGTGGACTCGCGGATCGCGGCGATCCCGAAGTCGGTGAGGACGGGCCGACCGTCGGTGCGCAGCAGCACGTTGGCGGGCTTCACGTCGCGGTGCTGGATACCGCAGGCGTGGGCCGCGCGGAGGGCGCAGAGGATGCCGCGGCCCAGTCCGGCGGCCTCGGCCGGCGCCATGGGGCCTTCGGCCAGCCGGTCGTGGAGGGAGGAGCCGGGCACCAGCTCCATCACGATCCAGGGGTAGGCGTCCTCGCCGGGATCGACGATGTGGTGGACGGTGACCACGTTGGGGTGGTCGAGGCGGGCGAGGGCGCGCGCCTCGCGCAGCACCCGGGCGCGCAGGGTGCGGGCGCCCTCGGGGTCGTAGTCCGCGAGCGCGGGGTCCGGGGGCCGCACCTCCTTGAGGGCGACGTCGCGGTGCAGGGCCAGGTCGCGGGCCCGCCAGACCATGCCCATGCCGCCGCTGCCCAGCCGCTCCACGAGCGTGAAGCGGCCGTCGATGACCCGTTCGGACGGGGTCTGAGCGCTCATGCGCCGTAGCGTACGGGGGGCGTACGACAGCCGACAGGCGGGGCGGCGTCGGCCGGGCCCCGCGCCGATCCGCACCGGGCCTCCGCCGGCCTCGTTCCGCGCGCCGCCGCGCCGCGTCCGTGCGCCGTACGCCAACGCGCGGCGGTGGGGCGGGCGTTCGCCAACGCGCTGCGGAGGAGCGGGCGTTCGCCAACGCGCCCGGCGGGGCGGGCGTTCGGGGTGTGGGCGTCGGGCCGGGGCGCGCGTGCCGGGCGCTTACGGCCTCAGGCGGAGCTGCGTCTGTGGGCGGTGGCCGTCTTCCTGCCGTCACCGCGCCCGGCCGACGACGACGTCCGCTTCCTGCCCGAGGACGACGACGAGGAGGAGGGTGCCGAGGACGACGCGGAGGCGGTCTTCCCTGTCGCGGACTTGCTCGCCGAGGACTTCTTCGCCGTGGACTTCTTCGCCGTCGCGTTCTTCGCTGTCGCCTTCTTGGCCGTGGACTTCTTGGCCGTGGACTTCTTCGCCGTGCTCGTCCTGGCCGGAGACTTCGCGGACGCGGTCTTCTTGGCCGTGCTCCTTCTCCCCGGCGCCTTCCCCGGCGCCTTCGCCGACGACCTCCCGGGCGCGGTCTCCTTCCTGATGGGGTGCACGTCAGCCATGCCGCCGTCGCCGTCCCCACCGTCGGCCCCGTCCTTCGCGCTCTTGGCGCTCTTCGCGCTCTTCCCCCGCCCGCCGCCCCGGGACTTCTCCGCCGCCCGGACGCTGTTCTCCAGGGCCGCGAGCAGGTCGATGACCTGGCCGCCCTCGGAGTCGTCGGACGCGGCACGGTCCGGTTCCTCTCCCGCGGCCTTCGCGGCGACGAGCTCCTCCACCGCAGCGCGGTAGTCGTCGTGCAGGCCGTCGACATCGACGTCGCCCAGCGTGTTCATCAAGGCGTCCGCCAGGTCGAGTTCGGCGTCGCGGACCGTGACCCCGGCGTCCGGGGCGACGCCTTCGGGGGCCCGGATCTCGTCCGGCCACAGGAGCGCGTGCATGGCGATCACCTGGTCGACGACCCGGAGCATCCCGAGCCGTTCGCGCCCGCGCAGCGCGTACTTCGCGACGGCGACCCTGTCGCTCCGCCTCAGCGCCTCGCGCAGCAGCGTGTACGGCTTGGCCGCCGGAACGCCGTTGGCGGACAGGTAGTACGCCGCGTCCATCTGGAGCGGATCGATCGCGCCGGCGGGCACGAAGGCGACGATCTCGATCGTCTTGGCGGTGGGGAGCGGGAGCTGGGCCAGGTCCTCGTCGGTGATCGGGATCATCGTCCCGTCCGCGTCCTCGTACGCCTTGCCGACCTCGGCCCCGCCCACCTCCTCCTCGTCCAGTTCACAGACCTTGCGGTAGCGGATACGGCCGCCGTCGGCGAGGTGGATCTGCCGGAAGCTCACCGCGTGGTTCTCCGTGGCGTTGATCAGCTTGACCGGAATGCTCACCAGCCCGAAGGAGATCGCGCCGTTCCATATGGACCTCACCGTTCACCCCTTTTGGACGCTCAGGAAACTTTGGGACGCTCAAGGCGCTTAGGGAGAATTTCGTGTGATTCTTATCGTATGACGCCCATCACGGAGGTGGAGGGGCGACGCCTGTCGCTCAGCAACCTCGACAAGGTGCTGTATCCGGCCACCGGGACCACCAAGGGCGAGGTGCTGCACTACTACGCGGCCGTCGCGGCCGGAGCGATCCTGGACCACCTCCGGCACCGCCCGGTGTCGTTCCTGCGCTACCCGGACGGGCCCGGAGGACTGCGCTTCTTCACGAAGAATCCGCCACCGGGTACGCCCGCCTGGGTGGAGACCGCGGTGATGCCCCGGCACGAGGAGGAGGAGACCCGGCAGGTGGTCGTCCAGGACCTGGCGTCGCTGGTGTGGGCGGCCAACCTGGTGGTGGAATTCCACACGCCGCAGTGGCGCACGGACACCCCGGAGGTCGCCGACCGGATGGTGTTCGACCTGGACCCCGGTGCTCCCGCCACCGCCGTGGAGTGCTGCGCGGTGGCGCTCTGGCTGCGGGAGCGGCTGGCGGCGGACGGGCTGACCGCCTGCGCGAAGACCTCCGGGGCCAAGGGACTGCATCTGCTCGTCCCGCTGGAGCCGACGCCGTCCGCCCGGGTCTCCGCGTACGCGAAGCGGCTCGCGGCGGAGGCGCGGGGCGCGCTGCCGGAGCTGGCCCTGGACCGGATGAAACGGGCCCTGCGCCCTGGGAAGGTCTTCGTGGACTTCAGCCAGAACGCCGCCGCGAAGACCACCGCCACCCCGTACACCCTGCGGGCCGCCGCCGAGCCGACCGTGTCCGCGCCCGTCACGTGGGACGAGGTGGCGGCCTGCCGGAGCCCGGCGGACCTGGTGTTCCGTGCGGACGGCATGGCGGCCCGGCTGGACCGGTACGGCGATCTGCTCGGCCCGCTGCTCGACCGCCGCAGGGCCCGTCCGCTGCCGGCCTGAGGCGGAGTCCGCCGTCGTCCCGCGTACGGGTCCCGGGCGGACGTTTGGCCGGAACACACAGGCTGCTCACAGCTCCCGACCGCCCATCTCGCCATGAGCAGGTCATGAGGTGGTCACGGCGCGAGGAAAGGCCACAAGTGGCGGGTGGATTGTCGGAGCGGTGGTGCACACTCTGCGCAGGCGCTTTCTACGGGGTGCGCCCGCAGGGGTGTGGCGGACCGGCTCGGCGCGAGGGCGGCCGGTCCGGGCGCCGACGTGGTCGTGGGGAGGGGATGGCGTGTTCTCGGGGATCGATGAGGTCGACTGGGCCTCGATGGAGCATGCCTACGGGCCTGCCGACGACGTGCCGGCGCTCCTGCGGGGCCTGGCCTCCGCCGACCCCGCGGAGCGGGAGACCGCACTCGACGGCATGTACGGCGCGGTGCACCACCAGGGCGACGTCTACGCCTGCACGCTCGCGTGCATCCCGTTCCTGTTCGAGCTGGCCGTGCACCCGGGCGTGCAGGACCGGGGCGGCGTCGTCGAGCTGCTGACCAGCATCGGCGGCTTCGACCTGGACGAGGACGACGAGGCCGAGTTCGACGAGGACGAGATCGAGGGCGCCGCGAACTACGCCATGGCGGCGGCGGCCGTCACCGCGGGCGCGGAGGTGTTCTTCGAGCTGATCGCCGATGAGGACCCGGGCGTGCGGCTGGCCGCCCCGCTGGCGCTCGCCACCCTGCACCGGCACCCGGTGCGGGTGCTGGCGCTGCTGCGGGAGCGGCTGCCGGTGGAGCCGGACGAGGAGGTGCGGCTGGCGCTCGTGGAGGCGGCCGGGCGGGTCGCGCTGCGGCACCGCCCGCTGGCGGGCCGGGTGGCGGACTGGCTGAACCGGCTGGCCGCCCAGGCGCACCCGCCGGGCCTGCGGCTCGCCGCCCTGGCCCAATTGGCCCGCTGCTCGCCCGAGGTGCTGCCCGGCGACGTGGTCCCGGTGGTCTCCGGGCTGCTGCGGGAGCTGCGCCGCGCGCCGGGCGGCCCGCCGGAGCACGGCCCGGGGCAGGAACGGGAGCCGGACGCCGACGGCGAGGCGGAGCCGGAGGCCGAGCAGGCCCAGGGCGCCGAGGTCTCCTGCTCCGAGCACGTCGCGGTGGACACGCTCGTCGGGCAGGTGCGGTCGCTGTCCGCCCAGGAGAGCGCGGGGCGCGCCGCGCCCTGGGCCGCCGATCTGCTGCGCACCCTGCACGTCGGGCTCGACGACCGGGTCGGGGACCGTACGGCGCTGCTCATCGACCAGTTGCGCAGCCCCGACTGCGGCCAGCGGGTCGACGCCGTGCGGATGAGCGGCGGGCTGATCCGGGCCTGGCGCGGCCCGTACGAGGAGCTGGTGGCGCTGGTCGGCGATCAGCTCGCCGACCCCGAGCCCCGGCTGGCCGAGGCCGCCTCGCACGTGCTGGAGGAGCTGTTCGGTCTCGCCGCACCGGCCGCGGACGCCCTGGCGGCCCGCCTCGCCGCGGACCCGGGCGGCTGGGTGAAGGCGTGGGCCAGTGGTCCGCCGGGGCTCGGCTCGACCGTGAAGGCGCTGGCCCGGCTGGGAGACGCGCGGGTGGTGCCGGCCCTGGCGGCGGCCCTGGAGTTGCCGGAGGTGCCGCACGACGCGGGGTTCGCCGTCGGGCACCTCGGGGAGGCGGCCCGGCCGCTCGCCGGGGCGCTGCGGCGCAGGCTCGCCGCGGTGGACCTGGACGAGGGGGCGTACGACCGGGCCAATCCGCTGCTCGCCGGGCTGACCGGGCTGCGGGCCGGCGAGGCGGCCCCGGAGGTGCTGCGGGTGCTGCGCGGGGCTCCGGAGTACCGGGGCGAGTGGCTGCGTACGGCGGCGCTGCGGGCGCTGGGGTCGTTCGGGCCGGCCGCGCGGTGCGCGGAGCCGGAGCTGAGGGGCCTGATACGCCGCCCGGGGACGCCGGCGGCGACGGAGGCGGCGGAAGCCCTGTGGGCGGTCTCCGGCGACACGGAGGCGGTGCTTCCGGTACTGCTGGAGGGGCTGGGCTCGGACCAGGTGCACCACCGGCGGGCCGCGGCGACCGCGCTCGGGGCGCTCGGGCCGCGGGCGGCGGCCGTGGCGCCCCGGCTGCGCGGGCTGCTGGCCCACGACGAGCTGTGGCTGCGCGTGGACGCGGCGATCGCCCTGTGGGAGGTGACGGGGCGGGAGCCGGAGAGCACGGAGGTGCTGCTGGCCGCCTGGGAGCAGAGCCGGCACGCGCGCGTCCGGGTGGCACAATGCCTGGCACGGATGGGACCGGTGGGGGCGGGCTCGGCCGCGGCGCGAGCGCTCCGCGTCGAGCTGGCCTCCGTACGCCGTCATAACGCGATGGACGGCGGGTACGGCAGCCACGACACCTACGAGGACGAGAGGCTCCTGGCGCTGTGCCGGGAGGCGCTTCGGGGGACGGCGAAAGGGACCGCGACATGATCATTTTCGGCACCAAGGGCTATCTGCACCAGTTGGCCGTCCTGACGATGGTGTGCGGCTGGTGCGGCAATCCGGCCGCCCACACGCTGCGGAAGAAGGTCACGAAGTTCACGCTGTTCTTCGTGCCGCTCTTCCCGTTCTCGACGAAGTACTCGACGCAGTGCACGTTCTGCGGCGGCGAGCAGAAGATATCCGCGGAGCAGGCGGACCAGTTGCTCGCCCAGCACGCCGGGGGCCGCGACGGCGCTCCGCTCGGGCAGGCTCCGCAGCAGCCGGGGCAGCAGCCCTACCGCCGCTGAGCGCCCCGGGGCCCGTGCGCGCCCGACGCCGCCTCCGTGGCCGCACGGTGACGTAAGGGTACGAAGTGGGCATTGCGCACGGTTGGCGGCTTAGGGTGTAGGCCCCTGTCGTCGAGCAGAAGGGCGAGCCGTGCGTCCGCACCGCGCCCCGACCGCGGCCGGCCCCGCGGCCGTCGTCGCCGCTCTCGCCCTGCTCTGCGGCTGCGGCGCGGCCGGTGGGCTGGAGAGCGCAGGGGACGCGCCGTCGGCCGTCGAGCCGGCCCGCCTGTGGCCCGGTCTGCCGCCCGCCTCGGCCGCCCCGTACGACTACGGCGAGGGCGAGACGGCCCGCATCCCGGTCCGGGCGCCCGGCGGCGACGTGCGCCGGCTGGATCCGGTGGCGGTGGTGCAGGCCGGGCTGACGGCACGGACCGACCGCGACAGCGGCCAGGACGAACTGCCCGCGGCGACCGTCCGGGAGATCCGCGCCTGCCGCACCGCGCCCGGTGACTGCCCGGTGCTCCCGCCGTACTACCGCGACCTGACCGGCGACGGCCGGGAGGAACTGGTCCTCGGCGTCACGCTGCCCGGCCGGCAGCTCTCCGTACGCGCCTACACGCCCCAGCGGGGCGCGCTCACCCGGATCATGTCCACCTCGGACGCCGTGATCAGCGTGGAGCTGGCGGGCCGGGACCTGATCCTGCGCGCGCCCTCGGCGATCGCCGGGTACGAGTACCGAACGGCCTGGTCCTGGGACGCGCGGCAGGGCGCGATGCTGGCCACCCGGGACGAGATCGTGCGGGTGCCCGGCCGGCCCGGGAAGGCGTCGAGTCCTCCTGCTCCGTCGGTGGCGCGGCGATGAGGCGGCGCGGGTTCCGCTTCCGGTTCCGCCTCCCGTCGTGGACCGCGACCCTGACCTGGAAGGCGGCGGTCCTGCTGACCGCGATGTGCTGCACGCTGGCCGCCCTGCTCGGCGTGCTCGTGCACACGGGCGTCACCCGGCAGACGGTCGCGAACGCCCGCGAGAAGGCGCTCGACCGGCTGGAGACGGTCACCGACGCCTACCAGGCCGGGGAGCCGCTGCCGCCGGGCTCCGGCGTCGATCCGGCGGGCCTGCCGGCCTCGCTGCGCGCCCTGGCGGTGGGCGGCGAGCGGGGCACCGTCGTCGCGGACGGACCGCACCGGCCGGGCGACCCGGACGGGCAGGGCGGCCCCGCGATGTGGGCGGCGGGCCCGGCGGACGGGCGGGCGCTGGCCACCTGGACGGACTACAGCCAGAGCGCGCGCACGATCGCCGGACTCGACCGGGCGATCGCCGGATCCTCACTGCTCGCCATCGCCGCCACCCTGGTCGTCGGGCTGTTCGCGGTCGGCCGGGTGACCCGCCGGCTGCACCAGACCGCCCGGGTCGCCCGCCGGATCGGCGCGGGCGACCTCGACGCCCGGGTCGGCGATCCGCGCACCGCGCGCCCGGCCCGCGCCCGGGACGAGGTGGCCACGGTGGCGGGCGCGCTCGACACGATGGCCTCGGCCCTCCAGCGCAAGCTGCAGACGGAGCAGCGGTTCACCGCCGACGTCGCGCACGAGCTGCGCACCCCGCTGACCGGCCTCTCGACCGCCGCCGAACTGCTGCCGCCGGGGCGTCCGACGGAGCTGGTGCGGGACCGGGTGCGGGCGATGCGCGCGCTGACGGAGGACCTGCTGGAGATCTCGCGGCTCGACGCGCGCACCGAGCAGGTCGATCTCGCCGTCCACGATCTGGCCCCGGTGGCCCGCCACGTGGTGCGGGCGCTGGGGACGGAGACCGAGGTGCGCGTCTCGGGCGCGGCGCTCGTCGAGACCGATCTGCGGCGGCTGGAGCGGGTGATCGGCAACCTCGTGACCAACGCCCACCGGCACGGCGGGCCGCCCGTCGTGCTGAGCGTGGAGGGCGCGGTGGTGCGCGTACGCGATCACGGCGCGGGCTTCCCGGCGTACCTGCTGGAGGGCGGCCCGCAGCGCTTTCGCACGGACGGCGCAGGCCGGGGCCACGGATTGGGGCTGACCATCGCGGCGGGCCAGGCGGCGGCGATCGGGGCCCGGCTGGAGTTCCGCAATCCGCCGGACGGCGGGGCGCTCGCCCGGCTGACGCTGCCGGAGTACGTGGATCTGGACGACGGCGACGCGGGCCGGAACACGGGCTCGGAGGACCCCGAGGGCACACATACGGGCGATCATCACACAAAGTGAGACGTTGCGGACCCCGGGTGGCGAACCTAGCGTGAGCCGGGCGAGCTCGGCCCCGCCCGCGAGCCGGGTGAGCCAGCCTCGCGCCCCCACCGCCCTTCCCTTCCCCTGGAGGAAGCATGTCCCCCCTCTCCCGCCCCTCGCGGCTCCGCCGGATCGGTCTCTGCGTCGCCACCGGCGCCCTCGCGGCGTTCACGGCCGTCTCCCCGGCCCTGGCCGCCGACCCGCAGCCCGTCGGGCCGGCCGCTGACCAGCAGGCCGAGGCCGCCGCCCCGGACCCGTCGCCCGAGAACCTCTCCGCCTCCGAGATGCAGCGCGAGCACGAGGCGCGCCTGGAGGCCGAGGCGCAGGGGCAGACCGACGCCCAGGCGGAGCGGCGCGAGTACCGGGGACGGGTCGTCGCCGACCCGTACCTGTACCTGCGCGACAGGCCGACCCGCAGCAGCAGGATCGTCGGCAAGGTCTGGAAGGGCGAGTACGTCTCGATCTTCTGCAAGGTGGACAGCGACGACGTCGTCGACGGCAACCCCCGCTGGTACCTGCTGACCGACGGCACCTGGGCGTGGGGCTCGGCCCGCTACATCGAGAACATCGGCAGGGCGCCGCGCTTCTGCTGACCGCCCCGCCCCGCATGACGCGTCCGCCCGTGGAGTCCGGCCCGCCGCCGGTGGCTCCGCGGGCGGACGCGCTGGGACGGGGACGCGCTATGACATAAGGGAAATAGGGCCTGCCTCTTGCTACGTTGCGGGGCATGACCGGATCGACGGCGGACGCTCCCCCGCCCGAGCTGCGCCTGCCCAAGCGGCGCGGGGTGGAGCTCTCGCTCCTCGTCGGGGCCGTGCTCATCTCCGTCTACGGTTACGCGGCCGTCGGCCTGACCCGCAACGGGGAGGTGCCCCCGGACGTCGCCGGTTACGGCGGGGGGCTCGGCATGCTGGCGCTGCTCGCCCACGTCGCGGTCCGCTTCCGGGCCGCGTACGCCGATCCGCTGCTGCTGCCGATCGCCGTCCTGCTCAACGGCCTGGGCCTGGTGCTGATCTACCGGCTCGACCTGGAGACCCCGAGGGACCAGGCCGCCCCCACCCAGCTGATCTGGTCGACCCTCGGCGTCGCACTGTTCACCGTCGTCGTCGTACTGCTGCGCGACCACCGGGTGCTCCAGCGGTACGCCTACCTCTCGGTGGCCACTGCCCTGGTCCTGTTGATCGTGCCCATCTTCTTCCCGGCGGTGAACGGGGCCAAGATCTGGATCAGGGTCGGCGGGCTCTCCTTCCAGCCGGGCGAGTTCGCCAAGATCCTGCTCGCGGTGTTCTTCGCCGCGTATTTGGCCGCCAACCGCGACGCGCTCGCCCACACCGGCCGCACGGTCGGCAGGCTCCAGTTGCCGGCCGGCCGCGTGCTCGGCCCGATCGTGGCGATCTGGCTGCTGAGCGTGGGCGTCCTGGTCCTGGAGCGCGACCTGGGCACCTCGCTCCTCTTCTTCGGACTGTTCGTCATCATGCTGTACGTGGCGACCGGGCGGACCGGCTGGATCGCGGTCGGGCTGCTGCTGGCCGCCGTCGGGGCGTTCGCCGTCGGCTCCCTCGAACCGCATGTGCACAGCCGGGTGCAGGACTGGCTGGACCCGTTCGCCACGATCGAGGCGGGGCAGGGGCCGAGCCAGCTCGCCCAGTCGCTGTTCGCGTTCGCCGCGGGCGGCATGCTGGGCACCGGGCTCGGCGCCGGACACTCCGTCCTGATCGGTTTCGCCGCCAAGTCGGACTTCATCCTGGCGACGGCGGGCGAGGAGTTGGGGCTGACCGGGCTCACCGCCGTCTTCCTGCTCTACGCGCTGCTGGTGGCCCGCGGCTACCGGGCCGGGCTGGCGCTGCGCGACCCGTTCGGGCGGCTGCTGGCCATCGGGCTCGCCTCGATCCTGGCGCTCCAGGTGTTCGTGATCGCGGGCGGGGTGATGGGGCTGATTCCGCTGACCGGCATGGCGATGCCGTTCCTGGCGCAGGGCGGCTCGTCCGTCGTGACCAACTGGATCATCGTGGCGCTGCTGATCCGGGTCAGCGACGTCTCGCGCAGACCCGCCCCCGAGCGGGTGGAGACGGGTGTCGTCGCGGCGGTCGCGGAGGAGGAGCGGTGATCCGGTACATCCGGCGGGCCGCCGCGCTGCTCCTCCTGCTGCTGGTGGCGCTGCTCGTCAACGCCGCCCGCATCCAGGTCTTCCAGGCCGACGAACTGGACGACAATCCGGCCAACCGCCGCAACAGCATCGCCCGTTACGACCAGCCGCGGGGCGAGATCCTGGTCGGCGACCGCCCCGTCACCGGCAACCGGGACAGCGGCGAGCAGCTCACCTTCGAGCGCACCTACCTGCACGGCCCGCTGTACGCGCCGGTCACCGGGTACGCCTCGCAGACGTACGGCACCACGCTCGTCGAGAACGCCGAGGACCCGGTCCTCTCCGGCACCGACCCGCTCCTCGCGCCGCTGCCCTTCTGGAACGAGTTCACGCACGGCCGGCAGCCGGGCGGCGATGTGGCCACCACCGTCGTGGAGTCCATGCAGCGGGCCGCGTACGACGGCCTCGGCGGGCGGCGGGGCGCGGTCGCCGCGCTCGATCCGACGACCGGGAAGATCCTGGCCCTCGTCTCCACCCCGTCCTACGACCCCGAACGGCTGTCGGGAACCGGTTCGGCGGTCGCCGACGCCTGGGCCCGGCTCAACGCGTCCACGAGCCGCCCGATGCTGAACCGGGCGATCCGGCAAACCTATCCGCCGGGCTCCGCCTTCAAGATCGTGACGGCCGCCGCGGCGCTGGACGCGCGGGTGGTGACCGACGCCGACGCCGCCACGGACACCCCCTCGCCCTACGTCCTGCCCGGGACGACCACCACGCTGCCCGACGAGGCGAGCGGCTGCGGCAAGGCGTCGCTGGCCGAGGCGATCCGGGTCTCCTGCAACACGGTGATGGCCCATCTGGGCGTGGAGACCGGGCTGCGGAGGATGGTGGAGACGGCGGAGCGGTTCGGGTTCAACGACACCGGGCTGCGCATCCCGTCGGGGGTGGCGAAGAGCAACTTCGACACGGAGATGAGCGACGACCAGCTGGCGCTCTCCTCGATCGGCCAGTTCGACACGACCGCGACCCCGCTCCAGATGGCGATGGTCGCCGCGGCGGTGGCCAACGGCGGCGACCTGCGCCGCCCGTACCTCGTCGACCGGGTGGCCACGCACGACGGCGACACGGTCAGCCGGCGGCAACCGGAGTCCTACGACCGGCCCATGAGCCCGTCGACGGCCGTGCAGCTCCAGCGGATGATGGTCGACGCCGTCGAGGACGGCACCGGCGCGAACGCGGCGATCGACGGTGCGAGGGTCGGCGGCAAGACGGGGACCGCGCAGCACGGCCTCGACAACTCCGGTACGCCCTACGCCTGGTTCATCGCCTGGGCGCAGGCGCGGGACTCCGGCCGCCCGGCGGTGGCGGTCGCGGTCGTCGTGGAGGACGCCTCGGCGGACCGTACGGACATCAGCGGCGGCGGCAGCGCCGCCCCGATCGCACGGTCGGTGATGGAGGCGGCGCTCGACCGCTGAGAACGGGCCCGCCGCACCGGGGGACTTGGGAGACTGGGCCCATGGAGAGGACCGGTGGGACGGGGGACGGGAGCGGCGCGCCGTCCGCGGTGGCGCGGGCCCTGGAGCGGATCGACCGGCTGGACCCGTCGCTCGGTGCGTTCGTCGAGGTCTGGCACGCGCAGGCGTCGGCCCGCGAACCCGGGGCGCGCGGGCTGCCGCTGGCCGGGTTGCCGTTCGCGGTGAAGGGGCCGGCCGGGATCCGCTCGTTCGCGGCCCGCCGGCTGATCGCCGCGGGCGGCGTCCCGGTCGGCTCGACCGCCGTACCCGGCCCGGGGACGGTCTGGCAGACGTGGGGGCAGGGCGCGCACCGCCGCACCGTCAACCCGTGGCGTGCGGACCGGACGCCGGGCGGCTCGTCCGCGGGTTCGGCGGTGGCGGTCGCGGCGGACCTGGTCGAGCTGGCGACGGGCAGCGACGGGGCCGGATCGGTGCGGATTCCGGCCGCCTGGTGCGGGGTGTTCGGGCTGAAGACGACGAACGGGCTGCTCCCTTCGCCGGACCGGTCCGGGCTGGCCTCGGCCGGAGTGCTGGCCCGGTCGGCGGCGGGCGCGGAACGGTATCTGCGGCACGTGCTGGACGGTTTCGCGCCGGCCGCCCCGCCCGCGCTGCCGCTGCCCGCCGTGTACAGCCCGGAGCTCGGCTTCGCGGACGTGGATCCGCAGGTGGCGCGGGTGGTTCGGGCGGCGGTGGACCGGCTGGTGGCGGCGGGAGCCGTGCGGCTGGTGAGGGACGCGTGTGTGCTCCTGGATCCGGCGCGGGCGTGGCTCGCCGTACGGGGCGGGGCGGCGCACGACCCGCGGGTGCGGGCGGTCCGGCGGGCGAACGACGGCCGGCTCGACGCACTGCTGGCCCGTACGCCCCTGCTGCTGACCCCGACCACGCCCAACCGGCCGCACGGCCACGAGGGCCCGGGTACCGGCTACTCGACGGCGCTGACCTGGGCGTTCAACCTGAGCGGACATCCGGCGGCGAGCGTGCCGGCCGGGTTCACCCCGGACGGCTGCCCGGTCGGCCTCCAACTGGTGGCGGCCCGCGGCGCGGACGTCCCGCTGCTCGCCATGGCCCGCGCGGTGGAGGCGGCGCTGCCCGCCGTACGCCTGCCGACCGGAGGCGGTCCGCTCCGGTGACGGGCCGCGCGGGCGGGCAGACCGTCAGGCCGCGTCCCCCTGCCGGATCGCCTCGGCCACCTCGGCGACCCGCGCCCGCTCCTCCACGGCGAAGCGGTCGCGGTCCAACTGCTCGGCCACCTCCTCGTCCTGGGACATGAGCAGGTCGAGGTCGGTGTCGCCCAGCTCCAGGACGCCCATGTCGACGTACGCCTTCTGGAGCCGCGGCCCCCACAGGCCGATGTCCTTGACGCACGGGACGATCCGGCTGAACAGGAGCCTGCGGAAGAGCTGGAGGAACTCCGAGTGCTCGGAGAGCTCCTTGGCCTCCCGTGTGCCGATGCCGAAGTTCTCCAGGACCTCGACCCCGCTGAGCCGGTCGCGCATCAGGTGGCAGCCCTCGATGACGAAGTCCTCGCGCTCGCGCAGTTCGGCGCCGCTGAGCTGCTTGTAGTAGTCGCGCAGCGCCATCCGCCCGAAGGCCACGTGCCGGGCCTCGTCCTGCATGACGTACGCCAGGATCTGCTTGGGCAGCGGCTTGGTGGTGGTGTCCCGGATCATCCCGAAGGCGGCCAGCGCCAGTCCCTCTATCAGGACCTGCATCCCCAGGTAGGGCATGTCCCAGCGGGAGTCGCGCAGGGTGTCGCCGAGAAGTCCCTGGAGGTTGTCGTTGACCGGGTAGAGCATGCCGATCTTCTCGTGCAGGAAGCGTCCGTATATCTCGGCGTGCCGGGCCTCGTCCATGGTCTGGGTGGCCGAGTAGAACTTGGCGTCCAGGTCGGGCACGGACTCCACGATCCGGGCGGCGCAGACCATCGCGCCCTGTTCGCCGTGGAGGAACTGGCTGAACTGCCAGGAGGTGTAGTGCTTGCGCAGCTCGCCCCGGTCCCGCTCGGTCATCTTGTCCCAGTGCGGTGTCCCGTAGAGGGTGAGGGCTTCGTCGGGGGTGCCGAGCGGGTCGGTGGGGTCGACCTCCTGCGACCAGTCGATGCGCTTGTTGCCGTCCCACTGCTTGTCCTTGCCCTTCTGGTAGAGGGCGAGGAGGCGTTCGCGGCCGTCGTCGTACTCCCAGCTGAACCGGGCCGCTCCGGTGGCGGGCACCTGCCAGAGCGGTTCCTGGGGCGCGGTGGTGTAGAGGTCATGTGTCGACACGGACGTCTCCTTCGCCTCGGCCGGGATCGACAAGTTCCTTGCCACCGGCACTGGTTGGGCGTGTGCGCTGCCTGCCTGTCTGCCTCCCCGGCAGGTTCACACGTTGGTAGACGGCGGGTCAACAAGTCGTGCGCAAGGGATTGACGGCCTTGCTGACGAGCAGTCTCATAAGAGGCGACCACCGGTAACCCCGCGTTCCCGGTATCCCGTCCCTGACATCCCGTTCTCGGAATCCCGTTCCCGGAATCCCCGTTCCCGGCGACTCCGTTCCCGGCGACCCAGCGTGAGGTGCCCCGCCATGACGACCGTGACGACCGTGACCGATCGCGACGCGACCCTGCTCCGCGACGCACTCGGGCCGCTCCGCGACCGCGAGCAGACCGCCGCCCGGCTGCTCGAATCGTCGGCCAAGCACTCCTTCGACCCCGACACCGAACTCGACTGGGACGCGGCGGTCGAGGAGGGCAGGTGGTTCTGGCCGCCGGAGCTGGTCTCGCTCTACGACACCCCGATGTGGCACCGCATGTCCGAGGAGCAGCGGCTCGACCTGTCGCGGCACGAGGGGGCCGCACTCGCCTCCCTCGGCATCTGGTTCGAGATCATCCTGATGCAGTTGCTGGTCCGGCACGTCTACGACAAACCGGTGACCAGCAACCACGTGCGCTACGCCCTCACCGAGATAGCCGACGAGTGCCGGCACTCGATGATGTTCGGCCGCATGATCGAGTGGGGCGGCGCACCCACCTACCCGGTGCCGCGCGTCTACCACAACCTGGCCCGGGTGCTGAAGTCCGTTTCCACCACGCCCGGTTCGTTCGCCGCGACGCTGCTCGGCGAGGAGATCCTCGACTGGATGCAGCGGCTGACCTTCCCGGACGAGCGGGTCCAGACCCTGGTGCGGGGCGTGACCCGGATCCACGTCGTCGAGGAGGCGCGGCACGTCCGGTACGCCCGCGAGGAGCTGCGCCGCCAGATGGTGACGGCCCCCCGCTGGGAGCGCGAGCTGACCCGCGTCAGCTGCGGCGAGTCGGCCCGGGTCTTCGCCACCTGCTTCGTCAACCCGCTGGTGTACGAGAACGTGGGCCTCGACCGCCGCGAGGCCGTCGCACAGGTGCGGGCGAGCGGCCACCGCACCGAGGTCATGCAGTCCGGGGCGAAACGGCTGACCGACTTCTTCGACGACATCGGCATGCTGAACGGGGTGGGCCGCAGGCTGTGGCGGAGCTCCGGACTGCTGGCCTGAGGCGGCGCTCGTGCGACGCCCCCTGACGGGACGCCCCCTAAGCTCGGTGCCATGACCTCCACCGCCGCAGCCCCGCCGCCGCACCGCGCGTACCGCAGGCTCAGTGTCGAGGAGCGCCGCGCCCAACTCCTCGTCGCGGCGCTCGGCCTCTTCGCCCACCGGGCCCCCGACGAGGTCTCGCTCGACGAGGTGGCGGTGGCGGCCGGGGTGTCCCGGCCGCTCGTCTACCGCTACTTCCCGGGCGGACGGCAGCAGTTGTACGAGGCGGCGCTCGGTTCGGCGGCCGACGAGCTGAAGCTGTGCTTCACCGAACCGCCGCAGGGCCCGCCGACCGAGCGGGTCGGCCGGGTCCTGGACCGCTACCTCCGCTTCGTCGACGAGCACGACACCGGGTTCAGCGCCCTGCTGCGCGGCGGCAGCGTCGTGGAGACGTCCCGTACGACGACGATCGTGGACGGCGTCCGGCGGGCGGCGGCCGAGGAGATCCTGCGCCACCTCGGCCGGATCGGCCCGCCCGGCGAGCGGCCCGCCGGCCCCCGGCTGCGGATGATGGTGCGCAGTTGGATCGCGGCGGTCGAGGCGGCCTCGCTGATCTGGCTGGACGAGCGGAAGCAGCCCCCGGCCGACGAACTGCGCGGCTGGCTGGTCGACCACCTCGTCGCGCTCCTCGCCGCCACCGCCGCGACCGACCCGGAGACGGCGTCGGTGATGGCGGACCTGCTCGCCCTGGAGTCCGCCGACGGACCGGCGGGACGGCTGGCGGAGCGGGTGATCCCGGTCGTCGCGGAGGCGGCGCACCTGCTCCCTGGACCCGCTGCGGCAGACTGACCGGGTGAAGAGCGAGAACACCCCCTTCCGGGGCGGCCCCCTGGACGGCCGCGTGCTGCCCGTACTGCTCGGGCTCACCGGCCATCCGCCGAAGTGGTACGAGGTCCCCGTCCCCTCCCCCGACGGCGCGCCCGCCACCGTGCACACCTACGAGCGGGTCCCGGCCGGCTATACGAAGCGGCTCGGCCTGCAACGGGGCTGGGTGTACGCCTACGTGCCCGGCGGCAGGCCCCGCCGCACCCTCAAGTGGCCCTGGAGCAAGCCCGCGAGCGGCGGCTGAGCGGAGCGGAGGACCGGGGCCCGGCCGGCGTGGCACCCCCTAAGATCGACGCTCAGGTGCCGAGGACGGTCACAAGGGGGGTGCGCCATGGAGGCGCTGCGTCAGGACGATCCACGCCGCTTCGGCCGCTTCACCGCGCTGGCCCGCCTCCACGAGAGCGCGAGCGCCGTACGGTACGCGGCGCGGGACTCCCGCACCGGCGAACCCGCCGTGGTCACCGCGGCGCGCCCCGCGCTCGCCGCCGTACCGGCCTTCCGGCGTCGCTTCCTGGCGGAGGCCCGCATCGCCGAGCGGCTGGCGGGCGGCTGGGTGGCGTCGCCCCTGGACACCGGCGACGGCCCGGAGGCGGGCGCGGCCGAGGACGGTCCGGGCCCGTTGTGGACCGCGACCGCCTACGTGCCCGCGCTGCCGCTGGCCGAGGCCGTCCGGATCGCCGGTCCGCTGCCCGAGCGCCCGCTGCGGATACTGGGCGCGGGCGTCGCCGAGATCCTGGCCCGGGTGCACGCCGCCGGATCCGTGCTCCAGGGCCTCGCCCCGGACACGGTGCTGCTCGCCGCGGACGGCCCCCGGCTCACCGCGTTCGGGCCGCTGGGGGCGGCAGCGGCGGCGGAGGCGAAGCCGGGCGGACAGCTCTCGGTGCGCCTCGGCTATCTGACGCCGGAGCAGATCGAGGGCAGGGAGGTCGGCACGCCGTCCGATCTCTTCGTGCTGGGGCTGCTGCTGGCGTACGCGGCGACCGGGACGACGCCGTTCACGGGCGGCCCGGCCGAGGAGGCCGCCCGCCGGATCGCCCGGGACGAGCCCGGACTGGACGCCGTACCGGACGCGTTGCGGGCGTTGATCGCCGGCTGCCTGGCCAAGGACCCGGCCGCGCGGCCGACCGCCGGCACGGTCGCCGCCGAACTCGCCCTGGAGGGTGCGGCGGGCCTGGCCCGGGGCGGGTGGCTGCCCGACCGGCTGGCCGCCGCGGTGGCGGACCAGGAGGCGCGGGTCCTGGCCCTGGAGACGCCTCGGGAGACGCCTCGGGAGGCGGTGGACGGCGGCGGTTCGCCGGGCGCGAGCGCCCCCGGCGAAGGCGGGGACGCCACCCGCTTCCTCGCCACGGGCCTCCAGCCGCCCCGGACCGACCGCGCGACGACGCAGCTCGCCCTGCCGCACGAGCCCGCCCCGTCCCCGGACGGCGGGCCCGCCGTGCTGGTCCCGGGACAGTTCACCCCGCCGCGCGAGCCCGCCGCCGCCCCCGGCGGGGAGTCCGCCGCACTGGTCCCGGCCCGCTCCGCGCCGCCTGTCCCCCTCGCGGCCCCGGCGGGCAGCGCCGTGGCGGCGAACACCGCCGCGGTGCCGCACCAGGGCCACGGCGGCCCGGCCCCCTATCCGGCGGCAGCCCTGCCGGCCGCGACCGGCCCGAGCGCGGGCGGCGCGGGCGGGCCAGGAGGACCGGGAGGACCGGCAGCCGGGCCGATGGTGTCGCTGCCGCTGCCGCCCGCCCCCGCGCCGGTCCCCGATCCGGCGGCCGGTCGCCGGGCCCTGCTGATCACCGGCGCGGCGGCGGTCGGCGGGCTGATCGTCGGCGGCGGCGCGGTCGCCGCGCTCGGTTCGGGCGACACGGCGGCGGCCACCGCCGAACGCCCCGCCCCGAAGCCGCGCCGCACCTTGCCCGGCCAGGCCCCCGAGCCGCGCTGGATCCACCGGCACCCGGCGTCCGAGGCTCCCCCGCTCACCACCGCGCTGTGGCAGGACAGGCTGCTGATCGTGACGAGCGAGAGCCGGGCGAGCGCGATCGACCTGCGGACCGGCGAGCGGGTGTGGCAGCGCGCCGACGCCGCCGGTGGCCAGGCAGCCCTGGCGGCGGGCGGCGCGCTGTGCTTCGTGGCGAGCCCGACGGAGTTCCTGTGGCTGTCGCCGAAGGACGGGACGGTCACGCGCCGGGTGCGGTACGCGGACGGGTTCGCCGATCTGCCGGGCCTGCGGGTCGGGCGGGTGGCGGGGCAGTCCGGGCCCGTCGTCTGGTTCACCGGCTCGCACACGGTGACCGTGAAGGCCCCGAAGCCCGAGAAGGGCAAGAAGCGCGGCAAGGACCAAGAGGTCGTGCGGGCGTACTTCTTCGCCTACGACATCGTCCGCCGCCGGGAGCTGTGGCGTACGCGGGTGCCCGCGGGCCGGGCTCCCGGCACGCCGGCCTACAGCCTGGTCGCGGAGCGCTCCGGCGACCTCCTCGTACGGCAGGAGGCGGCGACCCTCACGGCGGCGGACGTCCGGGCGGCCAAGGGGAAGGGCTCCATCCGCTCGTTCGACCAGAAGACCGGCAAGCCGCTGTGGACCGAGCGGTACGGCAGGGTCTCCCCCGCCGCCGGGATCACGGGCGACGAGGACGGCCGGCTGTACGGGGCCGTGGGCGCGGATCTCCAGGCGTTCGAGGCGGACACGGCCAAGCCGCTGTGGCGGGTCGAAGGCTCCGAGGGCTCGGTCTTCGGACGCCCGGTGGTGGCCGGCCCCCTGATCCACACGACCGAGAGCGGCCAGCGGGTCGGCGCGGTGGAACGGAAGAGCGGGCGGGTCATCTGGCGGCGCTCCACGGAGGTTCCGGGCCCCGGCAACGCCCCCTCCATCACCCTGAGCGCGGGCGGGAAGACGCTGTTCGCCGCCGACGCCACACAGGTCACCGCCTTCGCCGCAGCCGACGGGCGGCGGCTGTGGAAGTTCCAGGACATCGGGGCGGCCGAGCCGGCCGGGGCCACGGTGAGCGCTCCGTACCGCGTGCTGACGGTCGGCACGACGGTCGTCGTCCAGCGGGACCGCTCCTTCTACGCCTTCCCGGCGGCCTGAGGACCCGGCGGCCCGCAGGGCCGGCCGGAGGGCCCGCCCGGAGGGGACGCCCGGAGAGGGGATCGGTCGCGCGCCGTCCGGGCGACAGCGCGCACGGCGCGCGCTACGGTCCTTGCATCGCGCGAGACCACGTGACCGGATTAATCAGATTCGCATATTTACATTCGGATCTGTTCCCCGGGTTCCCTCCCGGTCACGGAGGTGATGTCGTGTCAGGCAGGCTCCTGCGCGCGGTCTGCACGACCGCGCTGGCCGCGGTTCTCTCGGTCTCCCCGGCGACGGCCGCCCCCGCCCCCGCCGAACCGGGCCCCGTACCGCCCGGCGGCTCCGCGACGGCCGGCGATCCGGTCCTGCCCGCCGACGAAGGCCCCCGAGCCCCGGCAGGAACCGGGGAGACCGGCCCGGCGGCGGCACAGGACACCGGCAGCGACCCGGCGGGAACGGAGGAGATCGACGCCTCGACCGCCCTCGCGGCTCCCGGGGCCCCCGAGGGCCCCCAGGGCGTCGCCACCCTCCTGCGCAGGCTCCAGACGGTCTACCGGGAGGCCGAGGAGGCGAGCGAGACGTACAACGCCACGGCGGAGGAGCTGAAGAAGCAGACGGCCCGCGCGAAGAGGCTCGGCAACGGCCTGACCGAGGCCCGCAGGGCGCTGGACCTCAGCCGCGGCGAGGCCGGCCGACTGGCCCGGGAGCAGTACCGGGGTCGCACCGAGTTCTCCGCGTACCTGCGCCTCCTCCTCGCCCGCGACCCGCTGCGCGCCCTGGACCAGAGCCACGTCGTCGAACGGCTCGCCGCGTCCCGCGCCGCGACGGTGGACCGGCTGGCCGGCGACGCCCGCCGCGCCGACACCCTCTCCGCCGCCTCGCGCAAGGCGCTGGAGCGGCAGCGGAGGCTGGCCGCGCGGCAGAAGAAGCAGCGCGACGCGGTCCGCGCCAAGCTCAGGAACGTCGAAGGGCTGCTGGCCACGCTCTCGGCCGAGCAACTGGCCGAGGTGGCCGGGCTGGAGCGGCGGGGCGTGGACCGGGCGCAGCGGGAGCTGGTGGCGTCCGGAGCGCTCAGTTCGACCCGGCCGCCGTCACGGCGGGGCGCGGACGCCGTGACGTACGCGGTCCGGCAGATCGGCAAGCCGTACGTCTGGGGAGCCGAGGGCCCGGACACGTTCGACTGCTCCGGGCTCACGTCGCAGGCGTGGTCGGCGGCCGGACGGACGATCCCTCGGACCTCGCAGGAGCAGTGGCGGCGACTGCCGAAGGTGGAGATCGCCTCGCTGCGCCCCGGCGACCTGGTGGTCTACTTCCCGAAGGCCACCCACGTGGCGCTGTACATCGGCGACGGCAGGGTGGTGCAGGCGCCCCGGCCCGGCGCGACCGTGAAGGTCTCCCCGCTGGCGGCCAACCCGCTGCTGGGGGCGGTCCGGCCCGATCCGGAGGGCGCACCGCTGACCTCGTACACACCGCCGGAACTGCCCGACGGCGCGACGGACGGCTCGGACACCGGATACAGCCCCGCCACGGCCCCCGGGGAGACACCCGCTCCGGCCCCGTGACGCTCCACGGCACCCGAGGACGTCGCGGGCGGCCGGCCCGGCACAGCCCGGTACGACCGCCCGCCGCGCCTCAGGCTCCGGAGACCGAGGCCAGGTAAGCGTTCGTCTTCTCCGGCTCGTAGAAGAAGTTCTCGAAGTCCGCCGGGTTGTTGAACCCGTTGGCGAAGCGGTCCGCGACCGGCTGGAGCAGGCCGGCGGCGCCGATCAGGTTCAGCACGTGCTCCGGCGGGGCGCCCAGCATGGCGTTGGTCCACTTCGTGACGTGCTGCGCCGTCTCCCAGTAACGGTCGAACGTGGACTGCATCCACGCCGCGTCGAACTCCCTCTCGCCGTGCTCGATGATCGATTCCAGGTACGCGTCGGCGCACTTGGAGGCCGAGTTGGAGCCCTGGCCGGTGATCGGGTCGTTGGCCACGACGACGTCCGCCACGCCGAGGACCAGGCCGCCGCCCGGCAGCCGGCCGATCGGGTTGCGGACGGTGGGCGCGTAACGGCCCGCCAGTGTGCCGTTGGCGTCGGTCAGTTCGACCTTGGTGGCGCGCGCGTACTCCCACGGCGTGAACCGCTCCATCAGCTCCAGCGTCTTGGCCAGGTGCTCGGAGGGGTCCTTGATGCCCTGGAACGCGTCCAGCGGGCCGCCCGGGACGCCCTCCCAGAACAGGATGTCGGCCCGCCCCGAGATGGTCAGGGTCGGCATGACGAAGAGTTCGCCGACGCCGGGCACCAGGTTGCAGCGGACCGCGTCGAACTCCGGGTGCTCGGGCCGCGGGCCCATGCCGTGCACGTAGGCGACGGCCAGCGCCCGCTGCGGGGCGTCGTACGGGGAACGGGACGCGTCCCGGCCGAACATGGAGACCAGTTCGCCCTTGCCGGCCGAGACCAGCACCAGGTCGTAGGTGCGGGAGAAGTAGTCCAGGTCGGAGACGGCCGCGCCGTGGATGACGAGCTGGCCGCCGCGCTGGGCGAACGTCTCCATCCAGCCGGCCATCTTCACGCGCTGGTCGACGGACTGGGCGAACCCGTCCAGCCGGCCCACCCAGTCGACGGCGCGCGAGGAGTCGGGGGCGGCGACGGAGACTCCGAGGCCCTCGATTCTGGGGGCCTGCGACTCCCAGAAGTTCAGCTGGTAGTCCCGCTCGTGCTGGAGCGCGGTGTGGAACATGCACTGCGTGGACATGACCCGGCCGGTGCGGATCTCGTCGGCCGTGCGGTTGGACATCAGGGTGACTTCGTAGCCTCTGGACTGGAGGCCCAGGGCGAGCTGGAGACCGGACTGACCGGCTCCGACTATGAGTATCTTCCGCATCGCGGTTCTCCGTTGTGAGTGATCTATGCGGGGGTGACGTCGAGGGCGTGGCCGACCAGGGCCAGCAGCGACTCGACGACCGTGATCCTGTTACGCGCGTCCATGATCACAACAGGTACGTGCGGGGGAACGGTCAGGGCTTCCCTGACGTCCTCGGCCTCGTAACCGGGAGTCCCCTCGAAGTGGTTGACGGCCACGATGTACGGGAGTCCGCAGCTCTCGAAGTAGTCGAGGGCCGGGAAGCAGTCGGCGAGCCGGCGGGTGTCGGCGAGGACCACCGCGCCGATCGCCCCGCGCACCAGGTCGTCCCACATGAACCAGAACCGCTGCTGCCCGGGGGTGCCGAAGACGTAGAGGACGAGGTCGTCGTCCAGGGTCAGCCGGCCGAAGTCCATCGCCACGGTGGTGGTGGTCTTCTCGGGCGTGGCGGTGAGGTCGTCCGTCTCCTCGCTGGCCTGGGTCATCAGCGCTTCGGTCTTCAGCGGCGTGATCTCGGAGACCGAGCCGACGAACGTCGTCTTGCCGACGCCGAAGCCGCCCGCCACCACGATCTTGGTGGCGGTGGGGGCCCGGGTGTGGTCGAGCTGCCAGGGCTGGAGGGTTTCCTCCGCCTGGTCGGCGGGGCCCGGCTGACGCGGGGCGAAGAGCGGCGCCTCAGAGACGGCGGAGTCCATTGAGCACCCTTTCGAGCAGTGCGCGGTCGGGCTGGCCGGTGCCGTGACCGGTCCCGTACACGCGGATCTTTCCCTGGTCGGCCAAGTCGCTGAGCAGCACTCGGACCACACCGAGCGGCATCTTCAACAGGGCCGAGATCTCCGCGACCGTACGCATCCGGCGGCAGATTTCGACGATGGCCTGGAGCTCGGGCATCACCCGCGAGGCGAGGTTGCCGTTGGTCAGCTCACGGCGCTCCTCGGGCGCTTCGAGGGCCGCGACGAAGGTCTCGACGAGCAGCACGTGCCCGAAGCGGGTCCGGCCGCCGGTGAGGGAGTACGGGCGGACGCGGGCGGGGCGCTTGTCGGCGCCGCGGACGGGGAGCCTCGGGGAGGGTTCGGCGGCGGCGGTCGTCACTGGGCGCTCTCCATCGATTTGCGCAGCTCACTGCGGAGTTCGGGGGTGAGGACGTGTCCGGCCCGGCCGACGAAGAGGGCCATGTGGTACGCGACGACGCTCATGTCGCAGTCGGGGGTGGCGTGCACCCCGAGCAGGGAGCCGTCGCTGATCGACATGACGAAGACGCTGCCCTCGTCCATCGCGACCATCGTCTGCTTGACCCCGCCGCCGTCCATCAGCTTCGCCGCGCCGATGGTCAGCGAGCCGATGCCGGAGACGATGGTCGCCAGGTCGGCGCTGGACCCCTTGGGTCCGTCCGACGTGCCGGTCGCCCGCGCGGTCAGATGTCCGGGGTCGGAGGAGAGCAGCATGAGTCCGTCGGACGAGACGACGGTGACCGAGTGGACCCCTGGCACCTCCTCCACGAGATTGCTCAGCAACCAGTGAAGGTTCCGGGCCTCGGTACTCAGCCCGAATGTGCTGGGCGCAGTCAACTGCGTGCCTCCTCGACTGTGTCCCCCGTCTCATCGTTGCGGCCTTCGGTACGGCCACCGGTCCGGTCGGTAGGTGTGTCGTGTGCGGTGCGCCCGGTGCTCACGCCCTCGTGGTCGTCGACGGCGACGTGTCCGGTGGACCCGGCGATCTCGGCCTCGACGTCGCGCCGTCCCTCCTTGGCCGCCTGGTGGAAGCTGCCGAGGCGGCGGCGCAGGTCGTCCTTGTCCAGGCTGCCCTTGCGCTCCGCGGTCGGGGCGCTGTCGGGCCGGACCACCTTGGGGGTGCGCTTCGGCAGCCCCTTGTCGGTGATCCGCTCGGCCTCCGGCCGACGGGGTCCGGGCACGGTGTCGGCGGCGGGGTGCGGCTGGGGGTCGGCCGGGGCGGCGGGCGCGGTCTCGGTCTCAACCGGGCGCTCGTGGCGGTCGGGGCCGATGGCGTAGGGATCGGCCTGCGGCGGCACCGCGGGGACGGCCGGCGACGGCTGGTCCGCCGGGACCTGCCGCGGGGCGGGCCCGCCCGCGGGCGCTTCCGGGGACGCTTCCCGGGGCGCTTCCCCGGGGACCTTCGGCAGACGGACCTGAAGCGTGACCTCGGACGCGGACTCGACGTCGGACGCGGACTCGACGTCGGACGCGGACCTGGCGCCCGGCGCCTCGTCCTCGGGCGCCCGCGGCGCGGGCTCCGGGGCCGCACCGTGCACCGGGGCCGTCGCCTCGGTCCCGGCCTCGCGGATCGTGCGCTCGGCCGCCGCGATCAGCGGGTCCTCGGCGGGCGCGGCCTCGGCACCGGGCGCCTCGACACCGGGCGCCTCGTCCTCGTACGCCTGAGGCGCCGGCTCCGGGGCGGCGTCGGCGGAGGGCGCCGCGTCCGGGGCCGTCCGGAGCGGGGCCTGCTCCGGGGTGTCCGCCTGCTGGGTGAGGGGTTCCCGCTGCCCGGGGGCCGCCTGCTGTCCCGGGGCCGCCTGCTGCCCGGCGGGGGCGGGCAGGGCAGCGGAACGGCTCGGCAGGGCATGGGAGTTCGCCTCGGCGACGGAGCCCGGCAGGTTGAGCGACGGCGTCACGCCGGGCAGCTGCACCGGTGGCGGGGAGGCGGTGGGCAGGGAGTTGGGCAGCAGGGACTGCGGCAGTACGACGACGGCCGTCACTCCACTTCCCTTCTGCTCCCGCAACTGGACCCGCACTCCGTGCCGGGCGGCGAGCAGAGAGGTGACCTGGAGACCGAGTCCCGCGCCGTCGGCGTTCTGCTCACCCGCCTCGAACGAGGCCGGGTCCGCCAGCCTCGCATTGAGCTCGCCCATCCGGACCGTCGACATGCCGATGCCCGCGTCCTGCACGGAGAGCATCACCTCGCCGGTCTCCAGCAGCCAGCCGGAGAGCTCGACATGGGAGTCCGGCGGCGAGAAGGAGGTCGCGTTCTCCAGGAGTTCGGCGAGCAGGTGGCTGAGGTCGTCGGCGGCGAACCCGGCGATCTGGGCGTGCGGCGGCAGGGACTGGATGGTGACCCGCTCGTACCGCTCGATCTCGCTGACGGCCGCGCGCGCGACGTCGACCAGCGGGATCGGGCCGGGGTGGCTGTGACCGTGCTCCGCGCCCGCGAGGACCAGCATGTTCTCGCTGTGGCGGCGCATGACGGTGGCCATGTGGTCGAGCTTGAAGAGGGTGGACAGCCGCTCGGGGTCCTGTTCGCGCTCCTCCAGGCCCTCGATGACGCCGAGCTGGCGGTCGACCAGACCGAGCGTGCGCAGGGAGAGGTTGACGAACGTGTGGTGGACCGTGTTCTTCAGCTGCTCCAACTGGGTGGCCAGCTCGGCCGTCCGCACCTGGAGTTCCGCGCGCTGGAGGGTGAGGGCTTCGCGGCCCGCGATCAGCTCGGCCCGCTCGGCGCTCAGGCTCTCGACGCGGCCGGTGAAGTCCTGGTGCAGGGCGACCAGTTTGCCGTGCAGCGTGTTCATCGACCGGACGACCTGGGCGAACTCGTCGTTGCGGCCGGTGTAGCGGACCGGTTCGGCGCTCTCGGGTTCCTCCGCGAGGCGCTTCGCGCCGATCCGCAGGACGGCGAGCGGCTGGGTCAGGGTGCGGGCGACGGCGGTGGAGACGCCGACGACGATCAGGAAGCAGCCGCCGAGCAGGGCGATGCTCAGTTCGAGGGCCGTGACGTCGTCGTCGCGCAGCGCCTCCAACTGCTCGACCTGGCTGGTGCCGAGGGCGGACTCGACACTGCGCATCCGGTCGATACGGGCCGAGAGCGCGGCCTCCAGCTTCCGGGGGTCGGCCCGGCGCTCCGCCTCGGAAAGCTCCGGGCTGTCGGTGAGGCGCGTGAGGTACTTCTCGGCGCTGTTGACCTCCGGCCCGGTGACGGTGGCGGAGAACTTGTCGCGGGCGACCGGGTCGGCGGCCTGGTCGAAGTCGGCGAGCGAGGCCGCCTCGCGTACCCGGGCCTGCTGGGCGGCGGCGCTCAGCTCGTTCCGGTCGCGCGTCGCGCGGGTGGCGCCCTCGCCCTCGGCCTGGACGGGCAGGCCGGTGAACGGATCGGTCTGCGGGGGCGTCGGCTCGGGGCCGGACACCGCGAGCGCGGCGAGCAGGAGCCCGCGCGTCGCGGACGCCTGCTCGGCGGCTCCGCCGAGCGCGAGCGGGGCTCGGGTGGCGTCGGCGGCGCGCGGCGGCGTCCGGGCGGCCAGCTCGGCGGCGATGCCGCGCAGCTTGGCGATGACCTCGGAGTACGCGTGGTGCGCCTCCAGGGCCGATCCCTTGCCGGTGAGCGCCTCGCGGCGCAGGGAGGGCACGGTGGACAGGTCGCGGCGCAGGGCGGCGGAGGCAGCCGCGTGGATCTCGTCGATCTGCTGGTCGACCCGGGTGGTGCGGGTGCGGCGGCTGTCGGCGCCGTTCTCGTCGTCCTCGGCCCGGCCGCCGGCGATGTACGCGGTGACCGCGTCGCGTTCGTCGGCGAGCGAGTGCGCGAGGGTGACGGCCTGTCGGTTCAGCTCGGCGAGGGTGACCAGCCGCTGGGACTCGGTCAGGTCCGAGGAGGCCCCGAGCGCGGCGGGAGCGCCCGCCGCGATGACGGTGATGCCGACGACGGCGACGCCGGCTACCAGCCGGCTGCGCACCCGTACGGTCCGCTTCTCGGCGCCCGGCGCCGGAGGCGTCGCCCCGGAACCGTCACGCGTGCTGCCCTTGCTCCGCGGCCGCTTCTTCTGCACCGGTGCTCGCAATCTTGATTCGTCCACCCTTGAAGCAGAGGTGACGCGGGGTCACACGGAAGGTCGCCCCTGCTCCTGGTACGGCTTCCGACCATTCCAGCGCTTTTGAGAGGGGGGCGCGCATCAACCGCTCCGCCACTCGAACGAGTGAACCGCACTCCTGAGTTGGCGAACAAGTCTCCCCACGCGCGCCCGGGAGCATGCGCGGGCCGCGAGCTGGAAGTTCCGGTCAGGCTTTGGCAAGATGCCCGCCCGCATCCGCCGCACGGGCTTCGCGCATCGCCTCGGAGCTGCTGTGACCTGCTGCGACGACCCAACCGCGCTCTCGTGCGGGCCCCGTGAAGACGTCGTGCAGACTGGCGCCATGCGCATCGAGCTCGCCTCCGTTCCCGGCAGTCCCGAACGCCCCAACGAGGACTGGGCGTCGGCAGCCGTTCCCGCCTCCGGCCAGGGCGGGACACTGGTTCTCCTGGACGGCGTCACCCCGCCGCCGGGGGACGACGGCTGCGTGCACTCCGTCCCCTGGTTCACGGCACGGCTGGGGGGCGCTCTGGTGGAACTCGCGGGTTCGCGAAGGGATCTGAGCCTCGCGGAGATCCTGGCCGAGTCCATCCGGCGCACGTCCGCGGCCCACGCGGGCACCTGTGACCTTTCTCACGTTCGAACGCCCCAGGCGACCGTGGTCCTCGCGCGCTGGGACGAACAGGCGATCGACCATCTGGTGCTCTCCGACTCGGCGCTCCTGCTGGAGGCGGCGGACGGCGCCGTCCGCGCGGTCCTCGACGACCGGCTGGACCGGCTCCCGCCCGGCTCGCTCGGCTCCGCGGCGGAGGTGGACTCTCGGCTGCGGAACAAGGAGGGCGGCTTCTTCACGGCGGCGGCCGACCCCGGCGTCGTGGCGCGTGCGGTGACCGGCCGGACCCCGGTCGCCGAGGTGCGCGCCCTGGCCGCGCTGACGGACGGGGCGAGCCGCTGGACGGAGGTGTTCCACCAGGGCGACTGGACGGCCGCGCTGGGGCTGTTGCGGAAGGCGGGGCCGCGGGGCCTGGTGGAGCGGGTGCGGGAGCTGGAGGAGGCCGACGAGGCCGCCGGGCGCGTACGGCTGGGCCGCGCCAAGACGCACGACGACGCGACGGCGGTGCTCGTGGAGCTGTAGGGGCTGCCCCGTCACCCTGCGGGCACGCCTCGCCGTTTCGACCCGGGCCGAAGCCCCGCGCGCGCCCGCGTCAGTCCTCGGCGCGGGCGTTGAGGTGGTGCAGCAGCCGGGCCAGTTCGGCCACCTCGGCCCGGTCCCAGTCCGCCAGTTTGCGGACGTAGCGCCCGCGCCGGGCGTCGCGGACGCTGCGGAAGCGGGCCAGCCCCTCGTCGGTGAGGTGGACGAGCCAGGCGCGGCCGTCCGCCGGATCGGGTTCGCGGGCGACCAGCCCGAGGCCCTCCAGGGCCCGGAGCTGCCGGCTCACCGTGGCCTTGCCGACGCCGAAGTAGGCCGCCAGCTCGGTGGCCCGCTGCCGGCCGGCCGACTCCAGGCGTACGAGGAGCCCGTAGGCCGCCGGCTCCAGTTCGGGATGGACCTCGCGGGCCATCTCGCCCGAGCTGGCGCGCGCCCGGCGCAGGAAGACCGCCAACTCCCGCTCCAGCGCGAGAAAGGCGTGGTCCACGCCGGCTCCCGCCGTCGCGTCCGGTTCAGGCGCGCTGTGGCTCCCGTGCACGTCGGTACCCCTCGTACGGTTTCCTGCCGATGAAAGTCTCCGCCGCGGCCGGTCAACGCCGCGGCTCGGCCAGTATTTCGCAGGCGTAGGCCGACGACGGCCTCCCGACCCGCTTCCGCGGCCCGGCCCACCGAGGCTTCCCGCCACCCCGTACAACTACCCACTCCATGTATACGCACGACGTATACACTCTGTGTATAGTCCTCTGAGTGCCGCATGCCTGTGCGGAGATTTCCACAGGAGGAGTGATTTCGCCGTGCCCAGACAGACGCTGCTGCCCGGATTCGCGTTGACCGCCGCACTGGTGACGGCGCTCACACTGACGCTGGGCGGGTGCGGCATGGACACCACCGCTCCCGCCTCGGCGCGGCGGGACGCGGCGTCCGACGCCAAGGGATCGTTCGGGGCCGCCGACTGCCGCCGGGCGAAGTGCATCGCCCTCACGTTCGACGCGGGGCCGGGCGAGGACACGCCGGAGCTGCTGGACATCCTCAAGGAGAAGAAGGTGCGCGCCACCTTCTTCCTGCTGGGCAGGGACCACGTGGTCAAGCACCCCGACACCGTGCGGCGCATCGCGGACGAGGGCCACGAGGTGGCCAACCACACCTGGACGCACAAGATCCTGACCGACCGGGAGCCGGAGGAGATACGCGCCGAGCTGGAGAAGACCCAGCGGGCAATCGAGGAGATCACCGGCGAGCGGCCCCGGCTGATGCGCCCGCCGCAGGGCCGCACCGACGACACGGTCTCGGAGATCAGCAAGGAGCTGGGGCTGTCCCAGATCCTGTGGAGCGCCACCGCCAAGGACTTCTCGACGAACGACTCCGCGCTGATCCGGAAGCGGATCCTGGACCAGGCGGGCAGGGACGGCGTCATCCTGCTGCACGACATCTACGACGGCACCGTGCCCGCCGTGCCCGGGATCATCGACGCGCTCCGCGAGGACGGCTACACCTTCGTGACCGTGCCCGAGCTGATGGCCCCCGCCGAGCCGGAGCCGGGCACGGTATACCGCCCCTGACCACGGAGGTGGGGACGAATGACCACGGGAGGAACGGATCGCCCGGGACGGGGCGGACACGGAACGGCCCGTCCCCGTCGAGGCGGGGGCGGGCCGTCCGTACCGGTCGCGCACCCGGGACCTCTCACCTGGCGAGAGGCCGCTGCGCCGCGCCCGTCACAACGCGGCGGTCAGGCGGCGGCCGGGATCCTCTCCCCGTCCCGGGCCTCGGCCGGGGCGAGGGCGATGTCCAGCACCTGGCGGACGTCGGTGACCGGGCGGACGTCCAGCTTCTCCAGCACCTCGGCCGGGACGTCGTCCAGATCGGCCTCGTTGCGCTGCGGGATCACCACGGTCGTGATGCCGGCCCGGTGGGCGGCCAGCAGCTTCTGCTTCAGACCGCCGATCGGCAGCACCCGTCCGGTCAGCGACACCTCTCCGGTCATCGCCACGTCCGTACGGACCAGCCGTCCGGAGAGCAGCGAGGCCAGGGCCGTCGTCAGGGTGATGCCGGCGCTCGGGCCGTCCTTGGGGACCGCGCCCGCCGGGAAGTGGATGTGCACGCCCCGGTCCTTGAGGTCGGCGACCGGCAGCTCCAGCTCCGCGCCGTGCGACCGCAGGAAGCTCAGCGCGATCTGCGCCGACTCCTTCATCACGTCTCCGAGCTGACCGGTCAGGGTCAGTCCGGACGCCCCGGTCTCCGGGTCGGCCAGCGACGCCTCGACGAAGAGGACGTCACCGCCCGCGCCGGTCACCGCGAGCCCGGTCGCCACGCCGGGCACCGCGGTGCGGCGCTCGGCCGGGTCCTGGGCGGACTCGGGCACGTGGTGCGGACGGCCGATCAGACCGCGCAGGTCGGTGTCGGCCACCGTGAACGGCAGCTCGCGGTCGCCCAGCTCGTGCTGGGCCGCCACCTTGCGCAGCAGCCGGGCGACGGCCCGCTCCAGGTTCCGTACGCCCGCCTCGCGGGTGTACTCGCCGGCCAGCCGGCGCAGCGCCGACTCCTCCAGCGTCACCTCTTCCTTCTCCAGGCCCGCCCGCTCCAGCTGGCGCGGGAGCAGGTGGTCCCGGGCGATGACGACCTTCTCGTCCTCGGTGTAGCCGTCGAGGCGGACCAGCTCCATGCGGTCGAGCAGGGCCTCCGGGATGGCTTCGAGGACGTTGGCGGTGGCGAGGAAGACGACGTCGCTGAGGTCGAGCTCGACCTCCAGGTAGTGGTCGCGGAAGGTGTGGTTCTGTGCCGGGTCGAGGACTTCGAGGAGGGCGGCGGCCGGGTCGCCCCGGAAGTCGGAGCCGACCTTGTCGATCTCGTCGAGCAGGACGACCGGGTTCATCGAGCCGGCCTCCTTGATCGCCCGCACGACGCGTCCGGGCAGCGCGCCCACGTACGTACGCCGGTGGCCCCGGATCTCCGCCTCGTCCCGGACACCGCCGAGCGCGACGCGGACGAACTCGCGGCCCATGGCGTGCGCGACCGACTCGCCGAGCGAGGTCTTGCCGACGCCGGGCGGGCCGACGAGGGCCAGCACCGCGCCGCCGCGCCGCCCGCCGACGACGCCGAGCCCGCGGTCCGCGCGCCGCTTGCGCACCGCGAGGTACTCGGTGATGCGTTCCTTCACGTCCGCGAGGCCCGCGTGCTCGGCGTCCAGGACCTCCCGGGCGCCGCGGATGTCGTAGGCGTCCTCGGTGCGCTCGTTCCAGGGCAGTTCGAGGACGGTGTCCAGCCAGGTGCGGATCCAGGAGCCCTCGGGCGACTGGTCGCTCGCGCGCTCCAGCTTCTCGACCTCCTTGAGCGCGGCCTCGCGGACGTGCTCGGGCAGGTCGGCGGCCTCGACGCGGGACCGGTAGTCGTCGGACTCGTCCTCCGGGTCGCCGTTCAGCTCGGCCAGCTCCTTGCGCACGGCCTCCATCTGGCGGCGCAGCAGGAACTCGCGCTGCTGCTTGTCGACGCCCTCCTGGACGTCCTTGGCGATGGATTCGGCCACGTCCTGCTCGGCCAGGTGCTCCCCGAGCCACTGGACGGCGAGCTTCAGCCGGGCGACCGGGTCGACGGTCTCCAGGAGCTGGACCTTCTGCGCGGTGGTGAGGAACGGCGAGTACCCGGAGTTGTCCGCGAGCGCGGAGATGTCGTCGATCTGCTGGACGCGGTCCACGACCTGCCACGCGCCGCGCTTCTTCAGCCAGCTGGTGGCGAGGGCCTTGTACTCCGTGACCAGTTCGGCGACCGAGCCGGGCAGCGGGTCGGGGACGACGGTGTCGAGCACGGTCCCCTCGACCCAGAGCGCGCGGCCCGGCCCGCTGGTCCCGGCCCCGATGCGCACCCGGTCCCGGGCGCGGATCAGGGCGCCGGGGTCGCCGTCCGAGAGGCGTCCGACCTGCTCGACGGTGCCGAGGACTCCGGTCCCCGTGTACGTCCCGTCGATCCTCGGCACCAGCAGCACCTCGGGCTTGCCGCCGCCGGTCCGGGCCGCGGCCTGCGCGGCCTCGACGGCGGCGCGCACCTCGGCGTCCGAGAGGTCGAGCGGCACCACCATGCCGGGCAGGACGACCTCGTCGTCCAGCGGCAGCACGGGCAGATCGATCGGTGTGAACGCCTTGGACTCGTTAGTCATGATCTCCCCTTCGGCAGGCAAGTTGAGCTATGTGGGCTCAATGCTCGTGAGCCGCCGAATGTTCCCCGGGAGGTGTTCGCTGTGAGCGATCACTGAGCCGTCCGGCCCTGGGCGACGACAGAGCCGGCCGCGCGCGGCGTCCGGCCCGGCCCCCGACGTCCAGCCCCGGCCCCCGGCGTCCGGCCCCGCGCCGGTCCGGGCCCGCTCCCGGGACGGCGCCCCCGGCCGCGCGGAGCGCCTTTCACGGGAGCGCCCCGGGCCCGACGGCTATTCCCGCCGGGACCAGGGCCGGGAGGCCGTACCGTGCGGCGGCCCTCGGCCGTACGCCTTGAAGGAGGCGGCCGTACGCCCGGAGGAGTGGGCCCCGGGAATGCGGTGGCCCCGGGCGCCGCCCGGGCGCCAGGATGGACGGGCACCGACCGCCACGCCCGGAGACCGGAGAGCCCCGCCATGTCCGCGATGTCCACCGCCCCGTCCCCGCCGCCCGCACCCGCGCCCGCCGACGGCCCCGTCACCCTGGACCGCCGCGACGGGCCGTTCGGCGAGGTCGTTCTGCGCGGGCGCGGTGAGCATTTCGAGATCATCGCCAACGGCTGCTTCCTGATGGACACCTCCGACGGGCGCTCCGAGCGGCTGCTGATCGACGCCGCGCTGGCCGCGCTCCCGGCGGACCGGACGGGCCCCGGCGTCCTCATCGGCGGGCTGGGCGTCGGCTTCTCGCTCGTACGCGCCGCCGGGCAGGAGCGCTGGGGGCGCATCGCCGTCGTGGAACGGGAGGAGGCGATCGTCGACTGGCACCGCACCGGCCCGCTGGCCCGGATCTCCGCCGGAGCGCTCGCCGACCCGCGGACCGAGATCCTGCACACGGACCTCCTGGCCCACCTCAGGACGACCACGGAACGTTACGACGCGCTGTGCCTGGACATCGACAACGGACCCGACTGGACGGTCACGGAGGACAACGGAACCCTCTATTCCGCCACCGGACTGGCGCTCTGCAAGGAGCGGCTGACGCCGGGCGGCGTGCTCGCCGTCTGGTCCGCGCAGCCGTCGCCGGATTTCGAACAGGCGTTGCGGAATGCCGGATTCAGTGAGGTTGGGACGGAAGAGGTGCAGGTTGCCCGAGGTGTGCCGGACGTGGTCCATCTCGCA
The DNA here is from genome assembly GCF_003846185.1 of Streptomyces sp. ADI96-02. Lineage (GTDB taxonomy): Bacteria > Actinomycetota > Actinomycetes > Streptomycetales > Streptomycetaceae > Streptomyces. The sequence goes on along the minus strand of NZ_ML123034.1, from coordinate 4,636,888 downwards.
CGGCGCGCCGTCTGAGCCCCCTGCGCACGCGACCGGGCCCGCTCGTCCCGGGCATCCGTCACAAGGCCGACGATCCGCCTCCCGCCCGGCCGCACTCGGTCCGCTCGCGGCAACACCCTGCGTAGCCGGATGACCTCCGCTGCCTTTACGCTGCTGACCGGCACACACGGGATCACCCACGAAAACCACGAGCGAAGACCGTCCTGCGGGAGATTGCCTCCCGCGAGAACGGGCAGGGGCGGGGCGATGGAACAGACACACACCACCCACAACGGCGTCGCGGCCACTCCGGGGGCGCAGCGCCGGGTGCTGGTGGTCGAGGACGACGCGACGATCGTGGACGCCGTCTCCGCCCGGCTGCGGGCCGAGGGCTTCCTGGTGCAGACCGCGCTGGACGGCCCGGCGGCGGTCGACGCGGCCGAGGCGTGGCAGCCCGACCTGATGGTGCTCGACATCATGCTTCCCGGCTTCGACGGCCTGGAGGTCTGCCGCCGAGTGCAGGCGCAGCGTCCGGTTCCGGTGCTGATGCTGACGGCGCGCGACGACGAGACGGACATGCTGGTCGGGCTCGGGGTCGGCGCCGACGACTACATGACGAAGCCGTTCTCGATGCGCGAGCTGGCCGCCCGGGTGCACGTGCTGCTGCGCCGGGTGGAGCGGGCCGCCCTGGCCGCCGTCACCCCGCGCAGCGGCATACTGCGCCTCGGAGAGCTGGAGATCGACCACGCGCAGCGCCGGGTGCGGGTCCGCGCCGAGGACGTCCATCTCACGCCGACCGAGTTCGACCTGCTGGTCTGCCTGGCCAACACCCCGCGCGCGGTGCTCTCCCGCGAGCAGCTGCTGGCGGAGGTGTGGGACTGGGCGGACGCCTCGGGCACCCGTACCGTCGACAGCCACATCAAGGCGCTGCGCCGGAAGATCGGCGCGGAGCGGATCCGTACCGTGCACGGCGTCGGCTACGCCCTGGAGACTCCGGCCCCATGAGCCGGCCGGGGTCCGGGCTGCGCCCCTTCTCCATCAAGGCCAAGCTGGGCACGCTCGTCGTGGTCTCGGTGCTCATCACGACGGGGCTGCTGATCGTCGCGTTGCGCACCCGGACCGAGTTCCAGTTCATCACCGTGTTCTCGGTGATCGCGACGCTGCTGATCACCCAGTTCGTGGCACACGGCCTGACCGCGCCGCTGGACGAGATGCGGGCCGTGGCCCGGTCCATCTCGCACGGCGACTACACGCGGCGGGTGAGCGGGGCCGGCCGGCGGGACGAGCTGGGCGACCTGGCGCAGACGATCAACCGCATGGCGGACGACCTGGAGGCCGAGGACCTGCACCGCAAGGAGCTGGTCGCCAACGTCTCCCACGAGCTGCGCACCCCCATCGCGGCGCTGCGCGCGGTCCTGGAGAACGTGGTGGACGGGGTGTCCGCCGCCGACCCGGAGACGATGCGCACGGCGCTGAAGCAGACGGAACGGCTCGGCCGGCTGGTGGAGACGCTGCTGGACCTGTCGCGGCTGGACAACGGGGTGGTGGCGCTCAAGGCCCGCCGCTTCGAGGTCTGGCCCTATCTGTCGGGCGTGCTGAAGGAGGCCAACCTCGCCGCCTCGCACCGCCGGCTCTCCTCGGGCTCCGGCAACCACTCCCGTACGGACGTCCATCTGCACCTGGACGTCTCGCCGCCGGAGCTGACCGCGCACGCGGACGCGGAGCGGCTGCACCAGGTGGTCGCCAACCTGATCGACAACGCGGTCAAGCACAGCCCGCCGCACGGCCGGGTCACGGTGCTGGCGCGGCGCGGGTCGTATCCGGAGTCGCTGGAGCTGGAGGTCGTCGACGAGGGCCCCGGCATTCCGGAGGCGGAGCGCCACCGCGTCTTCGAGCGGTTCAACCGGGGCCAGGCCCCCTCGGCGCACGGTCCGGGCAACGACGGCGGTACGGGTCTGGGCCTCGCGATCGCCCGCTGGGCGGTGGATCTGCACGGCGGCCGGATCGGCGTGGCCGAATCCGAACGCGGCTGCCGCATCCAGGTCACTCTTCCGGGAATGTCCACGCCACGCGGTTGACATAGGGTTCGAACCGGAAGGGCACGTTCTCCGTGTCTTCCCCGATGGGGATCACCCAGGGATACGGTCGCAGGGCCGTATCCACGGCCCTGCGTACCCGAAGTGCAGTGGAACCTCGCTTGTTTCCCGCCATTTCCTGTGCCGAAACCCGCCTTCCGATGTGATGTGCACGACGAAGCACCGGCCCGGCCTGCAAGGAATGGTTTGGGGGGCGTAGCCTTGATTTCCGCTGTCCATCACCTTGTGAAGCGGAAGAGGGCGGTTGCCGCCGTGTCGTCTCAGTCCCCCAGTAACTCGAGCATCTCGACCGACCAAGCCAGCCCGGGTACGAACCCGGCCGCCGCTTTCGGCGCCAACGAGTGGCTCGTCGACGAGATCTACCAGCAGTACCTCCAGGATCCCAGCTCGGTCGATCGCGCCTGGTGGGACTTCTTCGCCGACTACAAGCCGGGTGCCTCCGGCACGGCGGACAAGCCCGTCCCCGACGCCGCAGCCTCGGGGGCTGCGGCGGCCGAGGCCCCGGCCGCCACCCCTCCGGCCCGGCCCGCGGCCCCCGCCGCGGCTCCGGCTCCGGCTCCGGCTCCGGCTCCGGTCAAGCCCGCCCCCGCCGCTGCCCCGGCAGCACCGGCGCAGGCGGCTCCGGCCGAGCCCAAGGCCGCTCCGGCCCCGGCGAAGCAGGAGGCGAAGCCCGCCGCCGCGGCGCCCGCCAAGGCCGCCGCGGAGACGGAGGCCCCGGCCGGCCCCGAGTACGTGACGCTGCGCGGCCCGTCGGCCGCCGTCGCGAAGAACATGAACGCCTCGCTGGAGCTGCCGACGGCCACGTCCGTCCGCGCGGTCCCGGTGAAGCTGCTCTTCGACAACCGCATCGTCATCAACAACCACCTCAAGCGCGCCCGCGGCGGGAAGATCTCCTTCACGCACCTCATCGGGTACGCGATGGTGCAGGCCCTCAAGGCCATGCCGTCGATGAACCACTCCTTCGCGGAGAAGGACGGCAAGCCGACCCTGGTCAAGCCGGAGCACGTCAACCTCGGCCTCGCCATCGACCTGGTGAAGCCGAACGGCGACCGCCAGCTGGTCGTCGCGGCCATCAAGAAGGCCGAGACGCTCAACTTCTTCGAGTTCTGGCAGGCGTACGAGGACATCGTCCGCCGCGCCCGCATCGGCAAGCTCGGCATGGACGACTTCACCGGCGTCACCGCGTCGCTGACCAACCCCGGCGGCATCGGCACCGTCCACTCGGTGCCCCGCCTGATGCCCGGTCAGGGCCTCATCATGGGCGTCGGCGCGATGGACTACCCGGCGGAGTTCCAGGGCACCTCGCAGGACACCCTCAACAAGCTCGGCATCTCGAAGGTCATGACGCTGACCTCGACGTACGACCACCGGGTCATCCAGGGCGCCGCGTCCGGCGAGTTCCTGCGCGTCCTGAGCCAGCTGCTGCTCGGCCAGAACGACTTCTACGACGAGATCTTCAAGGCGCTGCGCATCCCGTACGAGCCGGTCCGCTGGCTCACGGACATCGACGCCTCGCACGACAACGACGTCACCAAGGCCGCCCGCGTCTTCGAGCTCATCCACTCCTACCGGGTGCGCGGCCACGTCATGGCCGACACGGACCCGCTGGAGTACCGCCAGCGCAAGCACCCCGACCTCGACATCACCGAGCACGGCCTCACCCTGTGGGACCTGGAGCGGGACTTCGCGGTCGGCGGCTTCGCCGGCAAGTCGATGATGAAGCTCCGCGACATCCTCGGCGTGCTGCGCGAGTCGTACTGCCGCACCACCGGCATCGAGTTCATGCACATCCAGGACCCGAAGCAGCGCAAGTGGCTTCAGGACCGGGTGGAGCGCCCGCGCGCCCAGCAGCCCGAGCGCGAGGAGCAGCTGCGCATCCTGCGCCGGCTGAACGCCGCCGAGGCGTTCGAGACGTTCCTTCAGACCAAGTACGTCGGCCAGAAGAGGTTCTCGCTGGAGGGCGGCGAGTCCGTCATCCCGCTGCTCGACGCGGTCATCGACTCCGCCGCCGAGGCGCGGCTCGACGAGGTCGTCATCGGCATGGCCCACCGCGGCCGGCTGAACGTCCTGGCCAACATCGTCGGCAAGTCGTACGCGCAGATCTTCCGGGAGTTCGAGGGCAACCTCGACCCGCGCTCGATGCACGGCTCCGGCGACGTCAAGTACCACCTGGGCGCCGAGGGCACCTTCACCGGTCTGGACGGCGAGCAGATCAAGGTCTCGCTGGCCGCCAACCCCTCCCACCTGGAGGCGGTCGACCCGGTCCTGGAGGGCATCGCCCGCGCCAAGCAGGACATCATCAACAAGGGCGGCACGGACTTCACGGTGCTGCCCGTCGCGCTCCACGGCGACGCGGCCTTCGCGGGCCAGGGCGTCGTCGCCGAGACGCTCAACATGTCGCAGCTGCGCGGCTACCGCACCGGCGGCACCGTGCACGTGGTGATCAACAACCAGGTCGGCTTCACCGCCGCCCCGGAGTCCTCGCGCTCCTCGATGTACGCCACCGACGTGGCGCGCATGATCGAGGCGCCGATCATCCACGTCAACGGCGACGACCCGGAGGCCGTGGTCCGCGTGGCGCGGCTCGCCTTCGAGTTCCGGCAGGCGTTCAACAAGGACGTCGTGATCGACCTCATCTGCTACCGCCGCCGCGGTCACAACGAGGGCGACAACCCGGAGTTCACCAACCCGCAGATGTACACCCTGATCGACAAGAAGCGCTCGGTGCGCAAGCTCTACACCGAGTCCCTGATCGGTCGCGGCGACATCACGCTGGAAGAGGCCGAACAGGCGCTCCAGGACTTCCAGGGCCAGCTGGAGAAGGTGTTCGCGGAGGTCCGCGAGGCCACCTCGCAGCCGTCCGCCCCGCACATCGCGGAGCCGCAGGCGGCGTTCCCGGTGGCCGTCGAGACGGCGGTCTCCTCGGAGGTCGTCAAGCGGATCGCCGAGTCCCAGGTCAACATCCCCGAGCAGATCACCGTCCACCCCCGTCTGATGCCGCAGATGCAGCGCCGCGCGGCCTCGGTGGAGAACGGCACGATCGACTGGGGCATGGGCGAGACGCTGGCCATCGGTTCGCTGCTGATGGAGGGCACCCCGGTCCGGCTCGCCGGCCAGGACACCCGCCGCGGCACGTTCGGCCAGCGCCACGCGGTGCTGGTCGACCAGGTGACCGGCGAGGACTACACCCCGCTGCTCTACCTCACCGAGGAGCAGGCCCGGTACAACGTCTACGACTCGCTGCTCTCCGAGTACGCGGCGATGGGCTTCGAGTACGGCTACTCGCTGGCCCGTCCGGAGTCGCTGGTCATCTGGGAGGCCCAGTTCGGCGACTTCGTCAACGGCGCGCAGACCGTCGTGGACGAGTTCATCTCCTCGGCCGAGCAGAAGTGGGGCCAGACCTCCGGCGTCACGCTGCTGCTGCCGCACGGCTACGAGGGCCAGGGCCCGGACCACAGCTCCGCCCGTCCGGAGCGCTTCCTCCAGATGTGCGCGCAGGACAACATGACGGTCGCGATGCCGACCCTGCCGTCGAACTACTTCCACCTGCTGCGCTGGCAGGTCCACAACCCGCACCACAAGCCGCTGATCGTCTTCACCCCGAAGTCGATGCTGCGTCTGAAGGCCGCGGCGTCGAAGATCGAGGAGTTCACCACCGGCGGCTTCCGCCCGGTGATCGGCGACGAGTCGGTCAAGGCCGAGGACGTCCGCAAGGTCGTCTTCTGCGCCGGCAAGCTGTACTACGACCTGGACGCCGAGCGGGAGAAGCGCGGCGACACGGAGACGGCGATCATCCGGCTGGAGCGCCTGTACCCGCTGCCGGGTGCGGAGGTCCAGGCCGAGATCGCGAAGTACCCGAACGCCGAGAAGTACCTCTGGGCCCAGGAGGAGCCGGCCAACCAGGGTGCGTGGCCGTTCATCGCGCTCAACCTGATCGACCACCTGGACCTGGCCGTCGGCGCGGACGTGCCGCACGGCGAGCGCCTGCGCCGCATCTCGCGTCCGCACGGCTCGTCCCCGGCGGTCGGCTCGGCCAAGCGCCACCAGGCCGAGCAGACGCAGCTGGTCAGCGAGGTCTTCGAAGCCTGAGGACATCGGCTGTGCGACTGGTTCGCACACCTCGGGGACCCGGTTCCGCGCTTGTCGCGGGGCCGGGTCTCCGGCGTCCGGGGCCTCGTTATTCTGGTCGCATGTACTTCACGGACCGCGGTATCGAGGAACTGGAGAAGCGGCGCGGCGAGGAGGAGGTCACCTTCGAGTGGCTCGCCGAGCAGTTGCGCACGTTCGTCGATCTCAACCCCGACTTCGAGGTGCCGGTGGAGCGCCTGGCGACCTGGCTGGCCCGCCTCGACGACGAGGACGACGAGGAGTAGCCGCTCCCCTCGGGCCGGCGCGCCGGGGAGTGGTGGCCGCGCCCGGCGGGGCAGGCCGACCAGGAGTCGGGCCCGCCCGTCAGGGCAGCCGGACCGGCTCGCTCCGGACGCCCGCCCTGACCCGGTGGTACGCGAGTCCCAGCGCGCCCTGGAGCAGGAGCGCCGCCCCCGCGGCGGCCCATCCCCCGCTGCGCCGCCGCGCGCCGCGGACCAGCAGCGGCAGCCCGACCGCGAGCTGGACGGCGGCCAGGGCGCGGGCCCGGGGGCCGCGTACCCAGGGGCCGAGGCCGCTGTTCTCGACCGCGTCCAGTTCGACCCGTACGGCGTCGCGCCACCCGGCCCACTCGACACGCTCGGCCCCGCGCTGCACGGCCGCGACGCTGCGCAGCCGGTCGGCGCTCTCGCCCGGTCCGAGGCCCGGCGGCAGGATCAGCCCGGTCCGGGTCAGGACGGCGAGCAGGCCGCGCAGCCGGGCGGCGGCGTCCGCGTCGGGGTCGGGGCGGGTGAGCGTCTCCAGCTCCTGGAGGTCCAGGACCGGATCGAGGCCGAGCCGGGCGGCCAGGGTGCGCATCGCCTCGTCCTCGCCCGCCGGAGTGCCGTCCGCCAGCCAGACGTAGGCCACGGGCCGCCGGAAACCGGCCGCGAGCGAGCAGCCCGCCCGGTCCGCGTCCCACCACAGGGCGATGACCGGCCAGGTGGAGGCGACGGCGAGGGCGGTGGCCCAGCCGCCGAGGATCCGGTCGACGGGTTCGGTACCGCCGCCCGGGGCGTTCGCGTCCACCGTGCCGTACGCACCGCCGTCCGGGCCGCGCCAGGGCTTGCCCTCCGGGACGAGCGCGCTCCACCCTTCGCCCGCGCGGGTCAGCAGCATCCGTTCGCGCAGGAGGTGCGCGAGGGGCCGTACGGTCTCGGGATCGGCCCGGCACAGCAGGAGCGCCCCCGTGGATGTCGCGTTCATGGCTCACACGCTAGGGCAATTTGCCACACCATGACGCACTTCGGGCGGTCGGAGCGGTCGTGGATCGCGCTTGACTTCCCCGATCCGCGATATATCGTGTTCTCCATCAGACGCGATATGTTGCGTCACCGCGCACTCCGGGAGGTCACATCCATGCCTGTGTCGACGTGGACCATCGCCGAGCCGCAGAAGCTCACGTTCGACGGCCCGGTGACGGCGCTCCAGGTGCGCGTCGTGAGCGGCGCGGTCAACGTGGTCGGGACCGACGAGCCCGGGGCCCGCCTGGAGATCTCCTCCGTCAAGGGCCCGCCGCTGGTCGTGACGCAGGAGGGCGGACTGATCACCGTGACGTACGAGGACCTGCCCTGGCAGGGCCTCCTGCGCTGGTTCGACCCCGCGCGACGCCACCGCAACGCCGTCGTCTCGCTGACCGTGCCCTCCGCCGCCTCGGTGGAGGTGGGCGTGGTCGACGCCGGGGCCGTCGTCTCCGGCATCAGCGGGCCGACTCAGGTGCGCGGCGTCTCCGGCGACTCCACGCTCGTCGGGCTGACCGGCACGGTCCACGGGGAGTCCGTCTCGGGCAGCCTGGAGGCCCAGGGCGTCACCGGCGACCTCCGCTTCCAGTCGGTCTCCGGCGACCTGACCGTCGTCGACGGCGCGGGCTCCTCGGTGCGGGCCGAGTCGGTCAGCGGCGCCATGGTCCTCGACGTGGACCCGTCCGGGAAGCCGACGGACATCCGGCTCACCACGGTCTCCGGCGAGATCGCGATCAGGCTGCCGCATCCGGCCGACGCCACGGTCGAGGCGAACACCGCGAGCGGAGCCGTCTCCAACGCCTTCGAGGACCTGCGCGTCGGCGGGCAGTGGGGGGCGAAGAAGATCACCGGCACCCTGGGGGCCGGGACCGGCGCCCTGAGGGCGACGACCCTGTCCGGCTCGATCGCCCTGCTGCGCCGGCCGGCCGAGGACGACGCGCACGACACCGCACCGACCGGAAAGGTTCTCTGACATGCCCCCCGTATTCGCCCACGGCCGCCTGCGCCTGTACCTGCTCAAGCTGCTGGACGAGGCCCCCCGCCACGGCTACGAGGTGATCCGCCTGCTGGAGGAGCGCTTCCAGGGCCTGTACGCACCGTCGGCGGGCACCGTCTACCCGCGGCTCGCGAAGCTGGAGGCCGAGGGCCTGGTCACCCACGCCACCGAGGGCGGCCGGAAGGTCTACTCGATCACGGACGCCGGCCGCGCCGAGTTGGCGGGCCGCGGCGGCGAACTGGCCGACCTGGAGCTGGAGATCCGCGAATCGGTCTCCGAACTCGCCGCCGAGATCCGCGACGACGTGCGCGGCGCGGCGGGCCGGCTGCGCAACGACATGCGGGCGGCGGCCGCGGCGTCGCGGCACGGCACCGGGACCGGCGCGGGGACCGGCACCGGCCGGGGCGAGCCGTCCTCCCCGTTCGGTGACCTCGGCGACCTCGGCGACCTGGCCGACAGCGAGGCGTGGCGCACGGCCAAGGAGGAGCTGCGCCGGGCCAAGGAGGAGTGGAAGGAGCAGGCCCGCCGGGCGAAGGACGAGTCGCGTCGGGCGCGCGAGGACGCCCAGCAGGCCCGCCGCCAGGCCAAGGAGGCCCACGAGAAGGCGCGGGAGCAGATGCAGACGGCCGCGCGTCAGGTGCAGGAGCACTTCGCGCGGGGCGACTGGCCCTCCGGCGTACGGGAGGGGCTGGCCGAGATCACCGGCCAGCTCGGCGGATTCGCCCGCTCCGGGATCTGGCCGCCGTTCGGCAGGGCGGAGGAGGAGCGGGAGGCCGGCACGGCGGGCGGGCCGCCCGGCGACGCCGCCGCCGACTGGGGCGCGGACGTGCCGTCCACGGGCGACCCGGCGCGCGATCTGGACCGCCTGCTGGACCGGTTCCGCGACACCGTCCGCGACGCGGCGCGCGACCACGGCGTCACGGAGGACCGGCTGGCCGAGGCCCGCGGCCAGCTGGGCGCCGCCGCCGCCCGCATCGAGGCGCTGCTGAAGGCGGAGGACGGTCCGAAGTCCTGAGCCGCGCCGGGGAGTCGGGACGGCACTGGACGTTTTTCGGTCAAGGAAACGGTGGCCTCGTCAGCAGAGCTGACGAGGCCACCGCCTGAGGAGCGCGGCTCGGGGCGGGCTTCAGGCCGTCGGCGTGAGGACGATCTTCCCGAAGAGGTCGCCGGACTCCAGCCGCGCGACCCCCTCGCGGGCCCGGTCCAGCGGCAGCACCTCGTCGATGACCGGCCGCACGCCGGTGGCGGCGCAGAACGCGAGCAGGTCCTCCAGCTCGTCCTTGGAGCCCATCGTGGAGCCGACGACCTTCAGCTCCAGGAAGAAGATCCGGGTCAGCTCGGCGTGCGAGGGCCGGTCGCCGCTGGTGGCGCCGGAGATGACCAGGGTGCCGCCGGGGCGCAGCGACTTGACGGAGTGGGACCAGGTGGCGGCGCCGACGGTCTCGATGACGGCGTCCACCCGCTGCGGGAGCCGCGCGCCGCTCTCGTACGCCTCCACCGCGCCGAGTTCGACGGCCCGCCTGCGCTTGGCCTCGTCCCGGCTGGTGGCGAAGACCCGCAGCCCGGCGGCCTTCCCGAGCACGATCGCGGCGGTGGCGACCCCGCCGCCCGCGCCCTGGACGAGCACCGAGTCGCCCGGCCGGACACCGGCGTTGGTGAACAGCATGCGGTACGCGGTGAGCCAGGCGGTCGGCAGGCAGGCGGCCTCCTCGAAGGTCAGCTCCTTCGGCTTGGGCAGCACGTTCCAGGTGGGGACGGCGACCTGTTCGGCGAAGGTGCCCTGGTAGCGCTCGGTGAGGATGGAGCGCGGCTCCTTCGGCCCGACGCCGTGTCCGCTCTGGCCGATGACGGAGTGCAGGACGACCTCGTTGCCGTCCTCGTCGACGCCCGCGGCGTCGCAGCCGAGGATCATCGGGAGCTTGTCCTCGGAGAGGCCCACGCCTCGCAGGGACCACAGGTCGTGGTGGTTGAGGGAGGCGGCGCGGACGGTGACGGTGCTCCATCCGGTACGCGGCTCGGGGGCCGGGCGTTCGCCCAGCTCCAGGCCGTCGAGGGGGCGGTCGGGGTCGATGCGTGCTGCGTAGGCGGCGAACATGGCTCGACGATAGGCCGGGGCGGGGCGGAGGCGTAACCGCCGGCCCGTGTGACGCGCGCCAACCGGGGCCGCTCCGGGGGCCGCACGCGTCCGGGACAGCGCGCCC
>NZ_ML123034.1:4621457-4625794 GCF_003846185.1 Streptomyces sp. ADI96-02 | reverse complement strand
GGGACGGCGGTGGGCGGGGCCCGTACCCGCCGGACCCCGCCCACCGCACAACCGCTCAGCCGCACAGCCGCTCAGCCGCTCAGCCGCTCAGCGCACCGTCAACGGCGCGCCACGCCCTCCGCCCGCGCCGCCGCGGCCACCGCGGCGGTGACCGCCGGGGCGACCCGCTCGTCGAACGGGGAGGGGATGACGTAGTCCGCCGCCAGCTCGTCGCCGACCACGTCGGCCAGCGCGTTCGCCGCGGCGATCTTCATGCCCTCGGTGATCCGGGAGGCCCGGACCTGGAGCGCGCCGGCGAAGATGCCGGGGAAGGCCAGCACGTTGTTGATCTGGTTCGGAAAGTCGGAACGGCCGGTCGCCACGACGGCCGCGTACTTGTGCGCGACCTCCGGGTGGACCTCCGGGTTCGGGTTGGCCATCGCGAAGACGTACGAGCCGGGGGCCATGGAGGCCACCGCGGCCTCCGGGACCGTACCGCCGGAGACGCCGATGAAGACGTCCGCGCCGGCCAGGGCCTTCTCCAGCGAGCCGGAGATGCCGGCCCGGTTGGTGAGTTCGGCCAGTTCGCGCTTCACCTCGGTGAGGTCGTCCCGGTCGCGGCTGACGACGCCCTTGCGGTCGGCGACGGCCACGTCGCCGATGCCGGCCTCCAGCAGGAACTTGGCGATGGCCACGCCGGCCGCGCCCGCGCCGGAGATGACACCGCGCAGGTCGCCGAGGGTCCGCCCGGAGAGCTTCGCGGCGTTGCGCAGGGCGGCGAGGGTGACGACGGCGGTGCCGTGCTGGTCGTCGTGGAAGACCGGGATGTCCAGGCGCTCCTGGAGCTTGCGCTCGATCTCGAAGCACCGGGGCGCCGAGATGTCCTCCAGGTTCACGCCGCCGAAGGAGGGCGCGAGCCGGACGACGGTGTCGACGATCTCGTCGGCGTCGGTGGTGGCGAGCGCGATCGGCACCGCGTCCACGCCGCCGAACTGCTTGAACAGGATGGCCTTGCCCTCCATCACGGGGAGGGACGCCTCGGGTCCGATGTCGCCGAGGCCGAGGACGGCGGTGCCGTCCGTGACCACGGCCACGACCTGGGATTTCCAGGTGTAGTCGTGGACCAGCTCCGGGTTGTCGGCGATGGCGCTGCACACTTTGGCCACGCCGGGCGTGTAGGCCAGGGAGAGGTCGTCCTTGTCCCGGATCGGGACGGTGGACCGCACGGCCATCTTTCCGCCCCGGTGGAGGGCGAAGGCCGGATCGAAGGGCTCGTCGGCCCCGGTGTCCGCCGCGACCGCGCGCCGGACGCCGCCGGCGTCGGTGCTGTCGGCGCGGTCGGTGCTGTCGGTGGTGCTGTCGACGGTGTTGTCGCTGCGAGGATTCACGATCTCCGCTGCCATGGTGTTGACCCCTTAAGTCTTCATCGTTTGAGGGTGGCCACTCCTGGTTGAGGAGGGGTGGGCGGGCACCGCGTACGCGCCCTGCACCAAGCGGTTGGCCGCCCCGGCAGGGAGTCGGGAATACGTACGCGCGGGCGCGCCGCACACGCGCCCTGAGCCCCGGATGAGGGGTGTAAACGTCTTTCTTACCGGACGATCGATGTTACGGACGAGTCCATATCGACGCGGTGACGTGACTCATAGTCGAATATCTGGACAAGTCGGCAAACCGGTATAAATGCCGCCCCCGAACCGAGACATGCCGAAGATTCTCCGGCGGCGGGATGCCGTCTCCACAGATGGTCCGGTCGCCGCGGACCGGCTCGCGAGGTTCGGGGGTCGCCCGTTATCCGATTTTGACATGACGGGCCCCTGAATGGGCCGGTGCCAATGGCAGGATGCCGCTATCACACACGGTGGCGACACTCGAAGGTGCGTGCCAAGCCGCCCGACAGCACCTCACCCTCATTCTTCACCTGCCGGAGGATCCCGACATGACCGCTAGCACGACTCGTCGCACGACCGCGAAGTCCCGGATTGCGGCGGTCGGCGCCATCGCGGTCGCCGGCACCCTGCTCCTGACCGCCTGCGGCGACCAGACGGACAAGGCCACGAAGGAGTCCGGCTCCTCGAAGGCGTCGGACAGCGCCCCGCTGGCCGACCTGTTGCCCCAGTCGATCAAGGACAAGGGCGAGATCAAGGTCGGTTCCGACATCGCCTACCCGCCGGTCGAGTTCAAGGACAAGTCCGGCAGGACCGTCGGCATCGACCCGGATCTGGGCGACGCCCTGGGCAAGCAGCTCGGCGTGAAGTTCACGTTCGAGAACGGCACCTTCGACACGCTCCTGACCGGTCTGCGCTCCAAGCGCTACGACCTGGCGATGTCGGCCATGACGGACACCAAGGCCCGCCAGGAGGGCGTCGACTCCGAGACCGGCAAGAAGGTCGGCGAAGGCGTCGACTTCATCGACTACTTCACCGCCGGCGTCTCGATCTACACCAAGAAGGGCGACGACAAGGGCATCACGACCTGGTCGGACCTCTGCGGCAAGAAGATCGTCGTGCAGCGCGGCACCGTCTCCCACGACCTGGCCAAGGCCCAGAGCAAGGACTGCGGGGCCAAGGGCAAGATATCCATCGAGCCGTTCGACAACGACCTGGAGGCGCAGACCCGCCTCCGCGGCGGCGGCGCCGACGCGGGCTCCTCGGACTTCCCGGTCGCCGCGTACGCGGTGAAGACCTCGGGCGGCGGCAAGGACTTCCAGCTGGTCGGCGAGCAGGTCGAGGCCGCTCCGTACGGCATCGCCGTCGCCAAGACGAACACCGAGCTGCGGGACGCCGTGAAGGCGGCGCTCGACGCGATCATCAAGAACGGCGAGTACCAGAAGATCATCTCCAAGTGGGGCGTCGACGCCGGCGCGGTCACCGAGGCCAAGATCAACGGCGGATCCTGACCGGGTTCCGGCGGTGAGAGGCGACATCTGTGACTGACATCAAGAAGACGGGTCCGGCGGACGCACCCCTCACACCGGCTGCCGGACCCGAGGCCATCAAGGCGATACCCGTCCGGCACTACGGGCGCTACGTCTCCGCGGTCATCACCCTCGGACTGCTGGCCACGCTCGTCTACGCGTTCGCCCAGGGGCAGATCAACTGGGGTGCCCTCCCCGACTACTTCTTCGACGACCAGATCCTCGAAGGCGTCAAGAACACGGTGATCATCACCGTGCTGGCGATGATCATCGGCGTGGTGCTCGGCGTCGTACTCGCGGTGATGCGGCTGTCCAAGAACCCGGTGACCTCGTCCATCGCCTGGGGCTACATCTGGTTCTTCCGCGGCACGCCGGTCTACGTGCAGCTGCTGGTCTGGTTCAACCTGGGCATCGTGTTCGAGTACATCAACCTCGGACCGGTCTACAAGGACGAGTGGTCGTCCTTCATGACCCCGTTCCTCTGCGCGCTGCTGGGCCTCGGGCTCAACGAGGCGGCCTACATGGCGGAGATCTGCCGGGCCGGCCTGCAGTCCGTGGACGAGGGCCAGACCGAGGCCGCCCACGCGCTGGGCATGAGCCACGGCAAGACCCTCAGCAGGATCGTGGTGCCCCAGGCGATGCGGGTCATCGTGCCGCCGACCGGCAACGAGGTCATCAACATGCTGAAGACCTCGTCGCTGGCGGTCGCCGTCCAGTACACCGAGCTGCTGCGCTCGACCCAGAACGTCTCGCAGACCTCGGGCGCCACGGTGGAGATGCTGTTCCTGGCCGCCGCCTGGTACATGATCCTCACCTCGCTGCTCAGCATCGGCCAGTACTACCTGGAGCGCTACTACGCGCGCGGTTCCAGCCGGAGCCTGCCGCAGACCCCGCTGCAGAAGGTCCGGGCCCAACTGCTGTCCCTGGGCCGCCCGAAGGGAGGCATGGCATGAACCCCATGGTGAAGGCGGAGGGCGTCCACAAGTCCTTCGGCGCCGCGCACATCCTCAAGGGCATCGACCTGGAGGTCGCCCCGCGTGAGGTGTTCTGCCTGATCGGCCCGTCCGGCTCGGGCAAGTCCACCTTCCTACGGTGCATCAACCACCTGGAGAAGATCAGCGCCGGCCGGCTCTCGGTCGACGGCGAGCTGGTGGGCTACCGGCAGAAGGGCGACAAGCTCTACGAGCTGAAGGACAGCGAGGTCGCCCTCAAGCGCCGGGACATCGGCATGGTCTTCCAGCGCTTCAACCTGTTCCCGCACATGACGGCGATCGAGAACGTCATGGAGGCGCCGGTCCAGGTCAAGGGCGAGACCCGGGCCGTGGCGCGGGCCCGCGCCGAGAAGCTGCTGGACCGGGTGGGCCTGTCGGACAAGGCGAAGAACTACCCCTCCCAGCTCTCCGGCGGGCAGCAGCAGCGGGTCGCGATCGCCCGCGCCCTGGCC
>NZ_ML123034.1:4603062-4621028 GCF_003846185.1 Streptomyces sp. ADI96-02 | reverse complement strand
TCCGCGCGAGGTGCTGACCAACCCGCAGCACGACCGGACGAAGTCGTTCCTGTCGAAGGTGCTGTAGGCGGCTGCTGTACATGCTGTACGGCGAAGGGCGGCACGGACACCGGTCCGTACCGCCCTTCGCCGCCTCCCGGACCCCGTACGGCCCTTCGCCGCGTCCCCAACCGGTACGGGCTCACTTCACGGCGAGCACCATCGTGTCCGAGGGCGAGGCCCAGACCGCGCGGGCCTCGGCGAAGCCGGACGCGCGCAGGGTGCGGGCGTGCCAGTCGGCGGAGGGCATGTCGCCGTCCGCGTGCTCCCCGTAGATCGCGAACCGCTCGGCGGTGGGACCGGCGAGCACCGGGTCCGCGGCTGCGACGGCCCACCACGCGGCCCAGTCCAGCGCTCCGGCGGCCTTGGCCCGGTCCATCGCGGCGTGGCGGTGGGCGCGTTCGGCGGCGTTGATCCGGGGCGTGCCGGTGTCGATCATGTGGTCGGCGTTCATGAACACCCCGCCGTCCCGGACGAGGCCGCCGATCTGCCCGTAGAGCGCGGCGAGGGGGTCGCTGTGCAGCCAGTGCAGGGCGGTGGCGGCAGGAACACCCTCTAAACACACACTCTAGCCAGAGGGTGCGTCCGGGCACAGGGAAACCCCGCCCATGCGCCACGGGGCAGCGCACAGGCGGGGCGGTCTTGCGGGTCAGCCGGTTGGGGGGACGGGCCGATCGGGGGTGTCCAGCCACGCGGACTCGCCCGTTTCGGTCACAGTGAGCCCGAACCGCTCGGGCCCGGGACGGCCGTGCAGCAGCCACCAGGCGTGCGCGGCTTCCACTTCGTCCCACAGTCGGCGCGGGCCGTGCTGCCACACGGTGAACCGGTCGTCCGACTTCCCGTCCCAGTCCACGGCAGCCCACGACGTGGCGTCGGTCGTGGCGACCCACAGCCGGGATGCAACCCCTTCCACGTCGGGGTTGTCGTGCCACGTCCACCACACGTCACGGAGCTGTAGCCCCATGGCAAACTGCGCGGCCAGGTCGTCACCGGCCGCCCGCCACGGCGGAAGGGTGGTGCTCGACTCGGCGGGCTGGTGGTCGTCGCGCACCACGTCCCGGAAGATCCGAAGGTCGGTGCGCTGGTTTCGCATGAGCATGAACGCGGAGTGCGGGGAGAACGGGCCCGACGCGGTTCCGGTGTCGTCCACGGTCATGCGCAGCAGCCCGTAACAGACCCACGGGCTCTCCCACGGCGTGAGGATGACACCCCCGGACTTCACCTGTGTGAGCCACGGGCGAGGGACGGACCTTACGGAACACGTCGCCACGAGCCGGTCATACGGCGCGTTGCCCGTGTAGCCCTCAGCCCCGTCCCCGGTCACTACGGCGGCAGCAACGCCCTCTTTTCGCAGACGTTCCCCGGCTTGCTCCGCCAACGCGGGGTCGACTTCCACAGTCGTCACGCTCCCCGGGCCGGCGACATGGGCCAGGAGACCCGCGTTCCATCCCGTTCCGGTGCCGATCTCCAGGACCCTGTGTCCCTCGCGCACGTCGAGCATGTGCAGCATCCGGAACACGATGCTCGGGGCGCTCGCGGACGACGACGCCCACCGTTCGCCGTCCTCGGGGTCCTCGCCGTCGTTGATCTGCGTCACGACGGAATCGTTGGCGTAGACCGCGCGAAGCCACGTTTCCGGGGCGTCCACCCGGTTGCACGGCTCCAGGCCCTCACCCAGGAAGATGCGCTCGGGGACGAACGCGGACCGGGGAACATTCCATGCCGCACGCTCCCACTCGGGCGTCACCGGCGCGTCCATGTCGTCGTTCACCGCGCCGAGCAGACCGCGCAGGGCGATTCGCTCGGACGCGGCGAGTTTCGGTGTCGTCACCTGCGTCAGTCTTCCTTCTTGTGCTTCGGCGGGTCCTTCGGCTTGGCGGTGTCGGACGACGGCTTGGACGTGCCCGGGTCCTTCCCCCCGGAGTGCTGCCCGTTGCCCCCGCTGCCGCCCTTACCCGTTCCCCATCCCATGGTGTTCCCTCTCTTGTTTACGTACGGATCTTGGGAACCCGCCCGGTGGTCTCACGTCCCCACATGGGCCCCACCGGGCGGGGGTAGTGCACCCGAGCGCACCGGCTTGGATCGCGCAAAGCGAGCTCGGGAGTCCTCTGGGCTACTCGACCCCGCCGGAGAACTTCGGCGGCGTGGTGCCCGGCGGGAAGTACACGACCCCGGACCGGGGATCTTGGGCCCCGCCGTACTCCGTCCACCAGCCCTCGGGAGAGCCCTTGTACGGGCTGTCAGGGCTCTCACCAGCTCCGGGGCCGGTAGCGGCCGCACAGGACCTCTCTGGAGCCGTGCAGGGGGCATCAGGCACCCCGGTACGGCTTGGCGCACTTGCTGTGCCGGTAGACCACGGCGGGCGGTCCGGACTGCCGTTCCACCGACCCCCGGCGGCAGGGCTCAATCACCCCGATCGGCTGGTTGCACTCGGGGCAGGTCACCCCCTCGGGCGCGTACGTGGCGTACTCGTCCCTGCGGGCGTCCGTGTCTCTGGTCGTACTCGCCATCGATGGTGTCCCCTCACGTGGTCCGACGCAGACCACGCTAGGGATGGGGAACCCTCAACTCCCATGCGATTGCACAAGGTTGCACGCGGATTATTCGAGCGCTTCCAGCGCCGATGTGATGAGCGCACGGGCAGGGGCGCCATAGACGGCCAGCGCTGCCAGTTCCGTGAACGTGTCGGCGTACATGGCCACCTCGCTCGGTTGCGTGATCGTGAGGTAGCCGGAGATCAGTTCAACGTTGACTTGGGCCGTGTCGTAGATCCAGAACCCCTCAGCCGGCCAGCGCTCCCGATCGGGCCGCATGGGGACAACTCCCAAGCTGACATTGGGAAGTGAAGCAATCGAGATCAGGTGGCCAAGCTGCCCGGACATGACCTCGGTACCGCCGATTCCGGCCCGCAACACAGACTCTTCAACGAGGAACGCGAACAGCCGGTCGCCTTCGTACAGGACCCGCTGACGTTCCATGCGGGCGGCCACGGCGTCGGCCACATCGTCCACCAGGCCGCGACGACGCTGGATCGCTTGGAGCGCTGCCGTGGTGTATGGCTGCGTCTGGATCATGCCGGGCACGAGCCACGACGAGTAGGACCGGAAACGGCGGGTCCGCTGATACAGCGGCAAGCGCGCTTCCTGCGCCTGCTTGAGCCCGGCCCTCTCCATGCGGCGCCAGTTGACCCACATGCCCTCAGCTGTCCGCAGCGAGGCAATCAGGTCCTCGGCCTGATCCTCGGCACCACACGCCTGACACCAGGCCCGAATGTCGTAAGCGGACGGGGGCGTCTTGGCATTCATGATCCGGGACGACTTGGACCGGCTCCACCCGCAGCGCTCGGCGAGGTCGAGACCGGTCAGCCCGGCATCCCGGCAGAGATCCGCGAGACGTTTCGCGAGAGCCTGCCGGGCCTGCTGGGCGCTGGAAGATGCAGAGACAGCCATGGGTACGTGATCAGGTGGGCCGGTACTCCGCGTGAGGAATCGCGCGCTCCCACGCTGCCTCATACGCGCTGACGTACTGCGCGGCCAACGCCGGATCGTGCACGACTTCCATACGCGGGCCGGTCCACTGCCCCTCCCCGCTGAAGTGGTGGAGGATCACGGTTTCCTCGTCCATGACCCACCCGTCCAGCGCGGGGAGCAGCAGATCACGCGCCCGCGAGCGAGGCAGCCAACGGACCTCCTCGCCGGCTGCGACGTTCGTAAAGGTGCCGTCGTACTCGTACCGGACGTAGTCGCTCAGCGGCTCGGAGACCACGCGCAGTCGGCGCATGACGACACCCCGGGCGGTCGTCTCGGCCACCACGTCCAGCCACGACCGCCACCACGACTCGCGGTCTGCCGGGTCGTACCGGTGCCCTTCCTGCCAACGGATGAACTCCGGGTCGTCCCGCATGTAGCTGTCCCGCATCTCAAGGTGCATCGCCGAGCGCTGCGCCTTGGCGAGACATTCACGTACCGCTGTTGCCACCGTTGCCCTCACTGTCCGGACGGGGGATGAACTGGAGCATGTTCGCAGGAAGCCGGATCACGGTCTCGTGGGCCGGAACGTCCGTCGAGTGACCCGGCACCGAGCCGACTTCCTGCGCCTGCCGGATCGTCTCCTCGTCAGCCTTCCACGACTGGATGATGAGGTCACCGGTGGTGTCGTCCAGCCAGATCGTGGGCGAGCCGTCATCGGGGGTGTTGGGCCAAATCCCCAGGAACTTTAGGGCCATTGGGCACTCTCCTAGCGAGTCGGTTGCACAGACGTGCACGAGCCTCACCCCTACGGCTGGCAGGCGCAAGAGGGCGGGTCCAGACGCCAACGAAGCCCGAGCCCGGGTAGAAAGAGTTGCGCCGATGAGCCATGCACTGTCAGGGGTGGACCCTACGCTCAGAGACATGGACGCCTCATCGACCATCGCGCTCGTCGCCCTAGTGATCTCCGTTCCCACGGCACTGACGACATTCATTTACAGCCACAGACAGACAGCGACGGCAGCCAGAGCCAACGCGCTCACGGAAAAATCGCAGCGCGAACAAGCAGAGCCGTACGTGATCGCCGATATCCGACCTAGGGTGCCAGGGTCCTCACTCATGGTCTTCTCCATTGAGAACATCGGCCCAACGCTGGCGCGCGACGTACAGATCACGATCGATCCGCCCTTGAGAACCACCCGGGGAGAGGAACGAGACGCTGCCATAAATCGCGCGATCACAAGAAAGATTCCGACGCTTCCGCCTAAGCGGACTCTCCTTTTCAACCTTGACGCCGGCTTCAAGTTCTTCGACTCCGACCTTCCTCTGCTTTATACCGTGACGGTCGACTCATTCGGCCCGTTCGGCAAGGTAGAGACCTTGACTTACATCATCGACCTAGAGATCCAACGCAGCACTGGGCTTGATAGAGAGTCCTTGGAGTGGAGCACGCACGTCATGGCTGAGCAGGCAAAGAAGTCAACAAAGGCTCAGGAGAATCAAGCGGGCGCATTGAGCTTCCTTGCGGAACAAATCAGAAACGAACTGGAGTTGAGAAGGGCGGTAGACACTGAGCCACCCAGCCTTGACCCAGCGCCGGAGTAACAACCTTCTCCGAGGGCGGAACTAAGGCCCACCGAAACACCCCAATGAGCCATGCGAGTTTTTCGCCTCCCTGCCGCTCAATCTCGGGAGGAGAGGGGAGTACCCCCCTGGTCAGAACGGCGGGCGTTCGTTCGCCTCGCGCCGTGACCGTGCTTCCGCAGCGAACCCGCCCGGCTGATTGCGTGCGGTCTCTCGGTTGTGACACCCGACGCACAGCGGACGCAGATGCTTCGCCGCGTCAGGGCTCGACTCACCCCGAGCGATCAACTCGCGGCGCGACAAGGGGTGATGGTCCGCGACGTTCGCCGACTGACCGCAAAGCACGCACCACGGGTTCGCGTACAGGTATGCGCGCCGGACGCGCTGCCACCACGTTGTGTAAACGGCTCCACCACGCGAGGCACGGTCCGCGTTCGCTTCCCTGGTGTGCTGCGGGCAGCGACCACCCAAGGGGGGTCAGCTCGGGGCACCCGGGGACAGAGCACGGGGGGCGGGGTCGTCGGGGCATGGGGCATCTCCGAACGCGAATTGCTTACCCCATGGGGTAAGGAAATGGTCAATTTGTCATCTGCTGTACTGGTGCGATGAAGACCGAAACGCGCGGCTATACCGGCCCTCCAGCATTCGAACTCCGCTGCGGGGGACTGCACTTGACCGTTCAGCGCGTCCCCGGATGGCTCGTGGCAGCTCTCGCCACGGCCACCGGTAGCGGGCTCGCGGCGTGGTTCACGTCGCGGTGAAGCGCTCGACTCCGGCCCGGGTGAGTGCCCAAGATGATCTTTGGCGTCTTTGGCGGGGCTGCTATGCCCATGGGCATAGGGGATGGCCGTTTCATGCGCTCTCATAGAGCCATGCCGAACGACACCAAGCACCCTCCAGCCCGCTCCGCCTTTGAACTCCGTTGCGGTGGTGTCCACTTGACCATTCAGCGCGTCCCCGGGTGGCTGGTGGCAGCCCTCGCCACGGCCGCAGGAAGCGGACTCGCAGCATGGCTCACCTCGCGGTGACATATGACGTCATGACTTGGAAGAAGTCATACAGAAGTCAAGGCAACGTCATAGCGAACAGGGCATTCAGCAGTGTGCAGTTGCGACATGTGCCAGCAACCCTGCAATGCCCCGCTCTGTCCTGTGCTTGAAGTTCGCATCGGCGGTGTTCGACTGACCGTCCAACGTATCCCCGGATGGCTGGTCGCAGCCCTCGCCACCGGCACGGGGAGCGGGCTCGCCGCATGGCTCACGTCGCGGTGAAGCCCTCTGGGACGTGCAGCGGCCCCCTGCCGTCAACTCGGGGCATCCGGGTATCGGGCAGGGGGTACGGGGCTTACGCGGCATGGGGGCCGTTCGGGGGGATCACCGGGGGATCAATCGGAGTTCCGTCCGGGTGGCGGGGTGTGAGGTCTATAGCCGTGCGCCGGCCAGCTTGCCGCATGTGCTGAACTCCCCTCGGCATCACGGTCTCAGCATCCGTTGCCGTATCCGCCCACGCGGGCCGCCCTTCTGCATCACGGGGGAAGTGCGGGTAATCCCCGTCCGGCCCGGGGTCGAGTGCGTCAACCGCCATCATCAGTCCTTGGTTTCCAGGAAATCATCCCGTGTCTTCCGGAGTTCTTCGGCGAACTCTGCTGCCTTCTGTGCAGCCATCTTTTCGGCGTGGCTCTCAATGTCGTTGAGAATGGCAACGGGGTAGTAGCGCTGTTCTGGAACGGTCACGACTTCCTGCAAAGCCCGCTGCGCTCGCTGCGCCTCATCGAGAACGTGCCTGCGCTTGTGACGAGCTGCACGAAACTCGACATAGGCAGCGAACCAGGGTTCCTCTGCCAGGAGTTCGTAAAAGCGGTCTCGGGCACCGTCGCCGGAGCTTGCAGCCTCCCTCGCGCGGTCCGAATAGGTGCGGGAAAATTCATGGTCGTAAATTTCTCCGCGCTCGGCCCTGCGAGTCGCTTCGGCTTTCTGTGCCGATGCCAACTCGGCCTGTGCGTCAGCGAGCGGGGCGGACAGCTTTTCCGCCTGTGCGCGGAGCTTGGCCACGCGCTCAGCGGCCTTCTGGATTTCGTTGGTAGTCATATCAGTTGTTCCCCTTGTTCACATCGACACCGTGGGCAATGGCATTCTTCTTGTCGTTCTCGTAGTACCCGAGGCCCATTCGGATCGTGGGGCTGATCCGGTCGTACGCGTCGGGCTGCGAGTCGCGCAGGGCGGCGAGCCTTTCCATATGCTCGTTCCGCTTGAAATCCATAGCGCGGTTCCGGTCGTTGTCTGCGAAGCCGTCCAGAAAAGCGACTCCGTTAAGAGGATTACTCATGTCTTGTCCTTGTCTCTGGGCATGAAAACCCCCTGCGTTTTGGCACGTCAGGGGTTCGTGAGTGGAGCTGTGTGGTTGTGGGCGAGTGAAGCGTGTTACGCGATTAGCGCACGCGCGGCCATCTGCGTCGCCTGGTAAACGCCCGTCCTGCACTCCGCCGAGCAGTACAGCGGACGGCGGCCCCGCCCTACGTAGTGCAGTTCGTTGGAGCAGTTCGGGTGCGCACACGTACCGGGCCCCGCGTCCTCGGCTCGCTGCCGTGCGTCGGTGACGAGAGCGAGGGCCGTACGCGCGGCGGCCTGGTCGCCGTTCAGTGCGTCCCGTGCGGCGCTCTCAGCGCGTCGCAGGAGCGCGCAGACCTCTATGTGCCGTGTGGTGTTCATCGTTCCTCTCAGGCGGGTTTCAGGTGCAGTGACGGGCCCTGAACGTGGTTCGTATGGACGGAAGTTGCTCGCGCGTTCCGGGGCCGGTGACCCCGAGACTGGGTCGCTTCCTGGTTCACGGATAGTAGGGACCGAGGGTTGCCCGCAAAACTATTCAGGTCAGGCGAATCGGACACCAAGTGTGATGCAGGCAACATTTCAATGCGCCGGAATCCTCGGCGGCCATCGTCGAGTGGACGGAGAGCAGCGAAGGGGTGTCGAGGGTGACGACAGAGACCCTCTGCTCTCTTCTCTCTAGGTTTTTCTTGGCTTCCCCCAAAACAGTCGAAGTTCGACACCCTCAACACCTTTTCGCCCCTCGCTGTTGCGCGGCCCCGTCATGACTCGGCCCGTTGGTCGGCCCCGCTGCGGGCACAGCAAAGCCCCGGCGGTCCGCGAGGAACTACCGGGGCTTCGTCAGTAGGAACGTCAGAGGTCAGAGGGCTTCCGCAACATCCTCCAACTCAGCCAATGCAGCCGTCTCGGCGTGGTCGCGCGCCGTGCTCTGCTCTGCCGCCCTCTGCTCCGGGTCGAGTCCGGTCACACGCACTCGGTGCTTGGTGCCGCGCGGGTGCAGCGTCACCCGTACGTCGTACTCGTTCAGGATCTCCCTACGGGCGACGTCGTCCGGGGCGGTCTTCCAGTCGTCCGCGATCGTCCGCCCAAGGGGCATCCACCGCATCCCCGCCGGCCGCTCGGGAAGCCGCTTGAGATCTTCGATCTCTTGCGTCATCCGGGCGTACTCCGTGCGGTACCACTCGGTGTCGCCCTCCGACTCGTACAGGCCCGCCTGACGGTCTCCACGGAGCCGCGTGCGGTCCGCTTCAATCTCGGCGATACGAGCGGCGTAGCCGGTGCCGGGGTCGAATTCCTTACGCATCACCTGGTGGTCGCCGTACTCGGCCAGGAACCACGTCGACACGTGCTCGTCCAGCATGGGGACGGACATCGTGGGGGCGGGCTTGCACCCGACGGACGACGGGATGCCGCGCGTGCGCGCCGTGCAGCCGTACGACGGATTCTGTCCCGTCCGGGCCACCATGTAGAGCCGTTGGCCGCACCCGCCGCAGAACGTAATACCCGAGAGCAGACGCACCCCCTTCGGCGCGCGGGTCCCGGTCCACTTCGGAGCGGTCTTCCTGATCAGCGCGTCCCGGGTGGCGTGGTCCCACAGCGGATCGGCGATACGCACCGCGTGCCCGTCCGGGCCGATCACGGGGCGCTCGTCGTGCATGAGGTAGCCCAAGGATGCTTCGCTGGTGAGCATCCGCTTGAGAGCCTTGGCGTTCCACAAGGTGCCCTTGGGCTTGCGTCCGTACATCACGGCGCGGTGGTCGGCAGGCGACAGCACGCCCGCGCGGTTCAAGCGAGCGGCTTCGGTGTGGACGGTCACCGTTCCGGTCTCGTCGGCGAGGATGCGTTCCGCGACGTCTCGGAGGATGAGGGAAGCCACGGGGTCCAGCTCCACTCGGTCGACGTTGCCCGTCGGGATGAGCCGTACAAACTGATACCCGTACCGGTTCTTCTGCTTCGGCTGTCCGGCGCTGCGCGCCCGCTTCGTCTCGTCCCGGTTGCGCTTCTGGATCGCGCGAAGCTCCATCTGCGCGCCGAAGGACTCCATAGAGAGCCGCATCTCATCGGCGGGGTCGTCCAGGTTCCACGGTCCGTCGTGGCCGTAGGTGATCAACAGGCGGCCCGATTCGTGGACCATGTACGCCGTGTTCAGTACATCCCGCTGGTTGCGCCCGATCCGGTCGACCGCCGAGCCCGCGATCCCGTAGTACGGGCCCATCTCGTCACGGAGCCACGGGCCGAGCTTTGGACGCGTCACGGGGTCGGTCGCACCCGACACCTCCCAGTCGTCCGCCCACGCGATGACGTGCCCGCCGACAGCTTCCACGGCGCTGAGCACCTGGCCGAGCTGCTTTTCCGGGCTGTTGGTGGAGTCAGACTTGCGAGAGAGGCGACGTACTCCCACCAGGCACTTACCGCACCCGTCGTACTCCGTCGTAATCATGCGATCCATCTTGCGCGAACTCCGCTTCCGCACGCATGTGCGTTTTGCGGGCGCTCCCGGTGAGTACGGCGTCGTAGCGGTCGTGCGGCAGTCGCGCCGTCCAGCCGGGGTCCTTGAGGTCGGCGGTGACGAGGGTGACCCGGTCGTCGCCGTCGAACGTTCCGCGGGCGATCGCCAGGAGCGCGGGATCGAGGTCGACGCCCGTGCTGGTGGCCTTCGGGAACCGCTGGAGGAGCCGGTCCGTAATACTTCCCGTACCGCACGCGAGGTCGAGCACCCTCGGTTCCGGGCCGGCGAACGCCTCCACCATGTCGAGCATCACCCGGAAGCGCTCCTCGCGGTCGGGCATGTACCACTCCTGCTGGCGGTCCCAGCTCTCCTGCCAGGACCGCCAGTCGGCGCCCGTCGCCGCCACGCCCGTCACGCTGTCCTCCACGTCCGTCACGCCACCCTCCGATATCACTCTCGATGTAAGACTCAATAGCCAATCCGGACCATTACACTTGGCTCTCGCAGCGACTTTAGACCGATCCCGTAAGGACTACAAGTGGAACTGGACCATTACTCGGACTACGCCGTGCGTCTGGTCAACACCGAGGAGCCCGCGCGCGGCAAGGACGCGCTCACCTCGGTCGAGGCGGTCCGGGAGCTGTTCGGCGCGAACCAGCAGGCGGCCCGGCGCGCGACGGACGCGGACGTCACCCGCTTCCGCTCCGTACGGGGGCGGCTGCGCGCGGTCTTCGAGGGGGCGGAGAGCGGCGACGAGACGCTCGCGGTGGACCTGCTCAACTCGCTGCTCCTGGAGTTCCCGGTGAGTCCGCAGATCTCCGGCCACGACACCCGGGACCAGGACGGCCGGCCCGACTGGCACATGCACCTGGCCGACCACCCGTCGAACGTGACCGCCGGATACGCCGCCATCGCGGCCATGGGCCTGGCCTTCCACCTCACGTCGCACGGCGTCGACCGGCTCGGCCTGTGCGAGGCGGCCCCGTGCCGCAACGCCTACCTGGACACCTCCACCAACCGCTCACGGCGGTACTGCTCGGACCGCTGCGCGACCCGGGCCAACGTCGCCGCCTACCGGGCCCGCAAACGCGAGGAGGCCGAACGCACCGGCCGCACCGCCGAGGCGGCCCAGCCCAGCACCGCCGCCACCGACGTCTGACCTCTGGCCGGCGGCCGGTACCGGGCCCGCACCACGGCCAGCACCAGTTCCTCGGGCACCGTGCCGTAGTCGGTGCTGTCCCCGCCCGCGAACGTGTTGTCGCCGCGCACCCACCAGCCGCCGGCCCGCCGCTCGGTGGCCCGCTTCACCACCAGCAGGTCCTGCTGGAAGGGGTGACGCAGGATCACCACGTCCCCGGCGCGCACCCGCGCCCCGTACTGCACCAGCAGCAGATCGCCGTGGTAGAGCGTGGGCACCATCGACGGCCCCGTCACCTCCACCACCCGCAGCGACCTCAACGCGCCCTGCCCGCCTCCCGGCCACCGTCCCGGCTCCGGCATCCTCGGCACCTCCCGGTCCCTCCTCCCGCACAGCGTCCCGCGCCGCTCCGCACGTTCGGCCGACGCCCTGATTCTCACCCCGGACTTTTGACCTAAGCCCCCGGGGCAGCCGCGGAAAGCGGCACTCCACGGAGTAATGTCCCACCTGAGAAGACGATCACGAGGAGGACAGCTCCATGCTTTCCCGCCTGTTTGCCCCCAAGGTGAAGGTCAGCGCCCACTGCGACCTGCCCTGCGGCGTGTACGACCCGGCCCAGGCCCGCATCGAGGCCGAGTCCGTCAAGGCCGTCCAGGAGAAGTACCAGGCCAACGAGGACGCGGACTTCCGCACCCGCGCCGTTCTGATCAAGGAACAGCGCGCCGAGCTCGCCAAGCACCACGTCTCGGTGCTGTGGAGCGACTACTTCAAGCCCCCGCACTTCGAGAAGTACCCGGAGCTGCACCAGCTGGTCAACGACACCCTGAAGGCGCTCTCCGCGGCCAAGGGCTCCAACGACCCGGCGACGGGGCAGAAGGCCCTGGACCTGATCGCCCAGATCGACAAGATCTTCTGGGAGACCAAGAACGCCTGACCAGTCGCTGAGCGGCCGGACCCGTACTTCCACGGGTCGGGCCACCCACCTGACCGCACCCGGTCCGCCGGTCGCCGAGAACGGCGGCCATGGCGGACCGGGTGCGGTCGTCAGAGCGCGCAGTATGGTTCGTCACGGCCGACGCCCGACAGGTCCCTGACCGTCCGGTGCGGCGGCGGAGCCCGTTTCGTAGGATCGCCTCCGTGACAACGGGGAGCGGGGCAGGGGCCGCGGCGCACGCGGTCGACGGGGCGGGGCTGCGGGACGGCGGGGCCGGTGAGCGCGGCGGCGGGGCGCGGCCGGCGTTCGACGTGGCGCCCACACGGATCGAACGGGAGCTGGTTCTCGCGGTCGCGGGCGGCCGGGACGAGGCGGTGCTGGACGCGCTCGCGCGCACCCGGCTGTACGTGCTCACCCCCCGGCTGCACGCGGACGTACCCGGCTGGACGCCGCCGCTGCCCACGATCCGGGACGGGGCGACCGGCCGGGTCTGCGTGCCGGTCCTGACGCCGGGCGTGCTGCCGCAGTGGCATCCGGAGTGGGTGTTCCGCGAGATGGGCCTCGGCACGCTCGCCCGGACCTGGCCCTACGACGTACGCCACCTCGCGGTCAACCACGGCTCCCCGTCCGCCGTGCTGCTCGACGCGCGGCCCCGGCGGCTGCGGGCGTGGCTGAAGGCCGAGGCGCGGTCCGGCGGGCCGCGCGAGGGCGTCCTGCTCACGGACGCCGGCGGGCCGCTGCGCGGGCCGCTCGCGCACGGGCTGGCGCTGGGAGCGCATCTGGCGGTCCACAACGGACTCGTCTGGAACCGGCTCGGCGCCGTCTACCAGGACTACGCGACGGACCGCGCCCGGCTGAGCCGCCCGTGGGGCGTCGAGCACCGCGCCGAGTACCGCGGCCGGCTCGACTCGCTGATGAAGTACCGGCTGGTGGGACGGGTGCAGGAGACCGTCCTGCGGACCCGGTGCGCCCTGGCGGCCCGGCTCGGCCGCGCACCGGCGGTCGAGGAGTGGTCCGAGGCGGTGGACCGGGCGTTCGCCGGGCGCGCCGGGGCGGACCGGGCGGAGGCGGCGGAGGCGCTGCGGCGGGTGGTGCGGTACGAGGAGCGGTTCCGCGCCGATGGGGTCCTCGCCCCGGACGGGCGGGTCGACACCCTGGCCGCCTTCGACCTCGGGCGCGCGGTCAACGTCGTACGGCTCGCGCTCGGGGCCCGGTACGGCGATCCGCGGGAGGCGGAGCAGGACGTGCTGCGGCTGGGCGAACTCGCCCGCCGCGCCTACCCGTCCTGGGCCGCCTTCTCGCTCGGCTACCTGCTGGCCCGGCTGGTCCACTGCGACGACGCGGACGCCGGGGAGCGGGCCTACCGCGACTCGCTGGCGCAGCACCGCGTCCTCACCGAGGACCCCGCGAGCCCCTTCCGGAACATCCCGTGGTCATGAACCCGAACGCGCCTGCCGCCGCCCCCTGGCCGCCGCCCGCCCCCTGGGCCCCACCGTCCGAGACCGAGCACCTGCTCCACGAGGCCGGGCTGCGGGGCGATGTGCCGGGCCAACTGCGGGCGCTGGCCGGGGCGGAGCTGTACATCCCGGCCCCGCGGGCCGAGGCCGACGCCGATCCGGAGACCGTCACCTGGCGCGTGCACCGCGACCCGGCGGGCTTCGCGTGCCGGCCGGTGCTCACCCGGGGGATGCTGCCGGCGTGGCATCCGGACTGGGTGTTCCACGGCGTCTCGCTGCGCTGGGCAGCCGAGTTCGGCTGGTCCGATCCGCGGCTCCTGCTGGGTGTGAACGTGGGAACGCCCGCCCAGTTGCTGCTGCCGACGGGCCCGGCCGATCTCGCCCTGTGGCGGCGTTCGTACGCGGAGACGGACCGGCCGCGCAAGGACCGGCTGCTCGCGCTGCGGCACGGCGCGCTGCGCGGGCCGCTCGCGTACGGGCTGGCGTGCGGGGCGCATCTGGCGGTCGGGAACGCGGTCCCGTGGAACGAGGTCGGCACGCTCTACCGCGCGTACGTCACCGAGCGCGATCTGCTCCGGGAGTCCTGGGGGATCACCACGCGCGAGGAGTGGCAGCGGCAGTTGGCGTTCCTGCTGGACGCCGACAACAGCCCGCCGGAGCCGGAGTTCGTACTCCGCGCCCGCGAACAGCTCACGGCGGCTGCGGGCGGGCTGCCGTCGGCGGACCTGTGGCGGGAGACGGCCGCCGGGCACGCGCAGGACCTGGGCGCGGACCCCGCGGCGGTCAGGGGCATCGAGGACCTGGTGCGCCGCGTCCTGCGCTACGAGGCCCGGTTCCGCGCGGACGGCCTGCTGCCGCCGGACGGCCGGGTGCGCACGACGGTGGCGTACGACTACGGACGCGCGGTGAACCTCGCCCGCTGGGGCCTGTCGGCGCGGTTCGGCACACCGGCCGAGGCGGAGCAGGCGATCGTCCACGCGGGCGCGCTGAGCAGGTCGGCCCACCGGTCGTGGGAGGACTTCTCGGCGGCGTACGCGATGGGTCGGGTGCTGCGGTTCGACGAGGAGGAGTACGGACCGTTCTACGAGCAGAACGTCCTCGCCCACCGTCTGCTGACGGAGAGCGAGGGCAGTCCGTGGCGTCATCTTCCGTGGCGTTGAGCCCGCGGCCGGGTGTGGCGGGCGGGTGCGCGGCTCAGGCGCCGGGCAGCAGGTGGCGGTAGCTGTCCGGGTTCTCGGCGAGGTAGCCGGCGAATGTCTGGGCCGGGTGCCCGGTGAGCGTGGGCACGGCGTCCGACACGGCGGCCAGTTCGCCCCGGGCGATGGCCTCGTAGGAGGTGACCCAGCCGGCCACCTCCCACTCCTCGGCCTGTCCGGCGCGGGAGGCGTAGGCCGCCTCCCTGCTCTCGGGTTCGTAGCGGACGGTGCGTCCGGCGGCGCGGCTCAGCTGCTCGGCCGCTTCGGCGAGGGTCAGGGCCTCGGGGCCGGTGAGGTCGTACACCCGGCCGTCGTGGTCGGTGCTCTCGTCGAGCAGCACGGCCGCGGCGGCGTCGGCGATGTCCGCGTGCGCGACCGCCGCCACCCTGCCGTCGCCGCCGGGCCCGCGCAGCACGCCGTCGGGGCCGGTCATCGCGGGCAGCCCGGCCAGGTACCAGTTGTCGCGCAGGAAGGTGCGGCGGACGTCGACGGTGCGCAGGTGGGCCTCGGTGTGCCAGTGGTCGCGGGCGAAGGTGAACGTGGCGTCGGGCGCGGCCCCCTGGAAGGAGACGTACACGATGCGTTCGACGCCGACGGCGACGGCCGCGTCGATCGCCGTGGTGTGCTCGCGGACCCGGTCCGGGCTCTCGTGCGCGGAGACCAGGAACAGGGTGTGCGCCCCGTCCAGGGCCCGGCGCATGGCCTCCGGTTCGCCGTAGGGCGCGGGCGGCGCGTGGCCGGCGCCGGGCAGGTCCGGCAGGCGTGCGGGGTCGCGGCCGAGGAGCCGTACGGGCACGCCGACCCGGGCCAGCCGGCGGGCGACCCGGCCGCCGACCGCTCCGCTCGCTCCGGTCACGGCGGTGAGGGGTCCGGTCACCGGGCTCCGCCTTCCTCTCGTCGCTCCTCGGAGGCCGCCTGGGACGCCGGCCAGGGGCGGACCTCCACGACCGCGTCCACCGGAAGCGGTCCGTACACGTGCGGGAACTCCTCCCCGCCCGGCTCCATCGCCTCGTAGCGGACCGGGGCGGTGAGCCGGGCGGGGTCGACGACCAGCACCACCAGGTCCCGGTCGTCCGACCCGTACAGCATCCGCACGACGCCGGGGAGTTGGTGGGGCAGCGAGCAGTGGATGAAGCCCTCCTCCTGGAGGGTGCGACCGCGGGTGGACATCTCGTACGTCCCGGTCCCGCGGGCCGCCTCCCACAGGGGTGCTTCGGCGAGGTGCAGCAGTGGCTCGGTCATCGGGCCACGCTAACGCCCCGGTCCTCGGCGCGTGCGGCGGCGCGAGGCGGGCTGCCGGTCAGGCGGCGTGGGCCAGTGGGCTGCGGTGGCGCAGCAGCCACTCGTGGTAGCCGCTCGAACGCCGGGCGGCCTCCCGGTAGGCGGCCTCCAGTTCGGCGTAGACCCCGGCCATGTCGGCCCCGGGCCGGGAGACCAGGAGGAGGCGCACGGCGAGCGGGTCGTCGCGCAGCGGCCGGATGACCGTGTCGTCGCGGGGCCCGGAGGTGGGCTGGCAGAGGGCGACGGCCTCGCCGAGCGCCACGAGGGAGGCGGCGGTGAGGTAGTCGCCGTGCAGGACGGGCGGGTTCAGTCCGGCGGCGCCGAGCATCCGCCGCACTCCGTCCCACTCGCCGTCCACGCTCGGGTCCACCATCCACGGGTCGCCGGCCAGGTCGCGCAGGTCCACCACGCGGCGCCGGGCGGCCGGGTGGGTCCGGGCCAGCGAGATGAACTGGGGTTCGCGGTCGAGCAGGACGCGCTGTTCCAGGCCCTCGGGGACGGCGAGCGGGCTGCCCTCCACCTCGTGGACGAAGGCGACGTCCAGCCGGCCCGCCTCGACCGAGCGCAGCAAGGCGTGGGCGGAGACGTCGACCCGCAGCGAGATGTCCGTACCCGGCATCGCCACCCGCAGCCGGCGCAGCCAGCCGCCGATCACCCGGCTCGCGGTGGAGCCGATGCGCAGCCCGGGGCCGCGCGGGCGGGCGGCCTCCGCCTCTGCGAGGGCGTCGTTGACCAGCGCGCTCATACCGTCGACCAGAGGTCGGGCCCGGCTCAGGACGGAGCGGCCCAGCGGGGTGGGCCGGCAGCCGGTGCGTTCCCGGCGGAAGAGTTCGGCGCCCAGCGAGTTCTCGATCCGCCGCAGTTGCGTGGTCAGCGAGGGCTGGCTGACGCCGAGACGGCGGGCCGCCCGGTGCAGACTGCCCGCGTCGGCGATGGCGCACAGCGCCCTGAGATGCCTCACCTCGAGCTCCATGCAGCGGAGACTATGACCGTCCGCACCCGCGCACCAGCTACAGCAACCCCATCAAAAAACGTCAATTCAGGGACTGTTGGGCGGCCCGACATGTGAGGATGCCGTGGCCGTCACGTGCAGGTGACGGCGATAGGACCGCGTTATCGGGGTTTGACATCATCCCCGCCGCAGGTTCGCTCCTCCAGACTCTCCCCCGTACCGCCCCCGCACTCGTCCGTTCGCCGGACACCCCCACGGTGCGGGTACATCGGACAGGTAGGAGAACCCCCCATGAGACACCTCCGGACCGCTTTCGCCTCCGCCGTCGCCGGTCTCGGCCTCGTCGCCGCCCTGGGCACCGCCCCCGCGATCGCCGCCGCTCCCGCCCCTGCCGCTCCCCCCGCGGCCGCCGCGGACGTCGCCGGATACACCGCCTCGTCGACCGCGAACGAGCGGGCCAACCGCGCCTTCTTCGACGCGGTCCTGAAGTCCGTCGCCGAGAAGCAGGCGGCCAAGCCCGGCGTCCAGGCCGTCACCGTGGTCTACGACGCGTCGCAGGCGCCGACCTTCAGCAGCCAGATAGCCAGCAGCACGCAGATCTGGAACAGCTCGGTCTCCAACGTCACGTTGCAGGAGGGCTCCAACGCGGACTTCACGTACCGCGAGGGCAACGACCCGCGCGGCTCCTACGCCAGCACCGACGGCAAGGGCGGCGGCTTCATCTTCCTGGACTACGCCCAGAACCAGCAGTACGACGCGACGCGCGTCACCACGCACGAGACGGGCCACGTGCTCGGCCTGCCCGACAACTACGCCGGCCCGTGCAGCGAGCTGATGTCGGGCGGCGGCCCCGGCACGTCCTGCACCAACGCCAACCCGGACGCCAACGAGCGCGCCCAGGTCGACTCGCTCTGGCAGAACGGCTTCGCCGCCGCGCTGGCCGAAGCCACCCGCTGACCGCCGGGGCCGTCACCGGACCGGCGTCCCGCCCGCACCCCGGCGGGCGGTGGTTCGACGACGGCCCCAGGAACGCACACGCACACCGCCGCGCACGGCCGCGGCACCGCACCACGCGGCTGAGGCCGGCCGGTCCCGTGTCCCGGGGCCGGCCGGCGCCCCCACCGAACAGGGGCCGTTCCGGAGAC
>NZ_ML123034.1:4579914-4601565 GCF_003846185.1 Streptomyces sp. ADI96-02 | reverse complement strand
CCGGAACCCGCGTCTCTCGGTTCGAACGACTGCGTCCCGCTGCCTGACGGCAGCGGGACGCAACCAGGGGCCCTCATTTACCAACAGTGTCCGGAGACGGAACGGCCCCTGTTCCACGTGCCCGCAGCGGTGGGCACGCGGGCCCGTCGGCATGCGCCTCGCGGGCCTGGGCCTGCGTCAGGCGCTCAGTTCGGCGCGGACCAGGAGGAGCAGTTCCTCCTCGGTCATGCCCAGGTCGCGGGCGTCCGCGACCACTTCGCGGACGCGCTCCAGCAGTCGGGCCCGGTGCGGGGAGGCGCCCGCGGTGACGACCGCGCCGCGCCCGCGGCGCAGCTCGATGAGCCCTTCCTCGCGCAGCCGCTGGTAGCCGCGCAGCACCGTGTGGACGTTCACCCCGAGGGACTCGGCGAGGATCCGGGCGGCCGGAAGCCGTTCGCCCGGGGTCACCGTGCCGTCGGCCACGGCTCGCCGGACCGAGGCCGCGACCTGGTCGCCGAGCGGCACGGTGGAGGTGGGATCGACGCGGAAGAGCATGGTCAGCGACCTGCCCGGTGCCGGTCGACGAGGGTGTTGAGCAGGGCGGCGGCGGTGGCCGAGTCCTCGACGGTGACGGCGAAGTCGCGTCCGCCGGTCTGCCGGGCGACGATGGCCTCGCCCGAGCGGACGATGAAGCCGGTGCGGCCGGGACGGACGCGGTAGCCCCACCCGCCGTACTCGGCAAGGGCGTCGACCCGTCTGCTGTCCGCCGCCGCGATCCGTTCCAGCGGCACCCGGACGCGGGGCCAGGGCAGCAGGCCGGAGACCGTGAGGCCGCGCCGGTCCACCGTGACGTACGGGCGGCAGAAGCAGAGGACGGGCAGCGCCAGGAGAAGGACCGGCGCTCCGGCGAACCAGCTCAGCCGGAGCCCGAGCACCACGCCGACGGCCAGGAGCGCCGCCGCGGCCAGGGGCAGCCACCAGGCGCCGGTGCTCCGCGCCCAGCCCGCCACCTCCCCCTCGGCGAGCACGATCCGGCCGCGCCCGGCGCGATCGCCGTACGCGGACGGGGCGGCGGGCGCGGGGACGGCGCGGGCGGCCAGCAGCCCCAGGGCCCCGGCGAGGACGGCCACCGCGACGGCGGCGGCGAGATGGCCCGGCGGAAGGCGGTCGGCGGGCCCGCCGCCGGGGGCGTCCGCGTTGACGGTGAGGACGGCGGCCGAGAGGTACCCGAGGAAGCCGGCGAGGGCCCAGCCCGCGCCGAGGAAACGGCGATGAGCACGCCCGTGGAACTTCCCGCGGACGGCCGCCAGGCCCCACAGCGCGCCGAGCACGATCAGGACCGGTGTGGTGGCGAGGACGTAGGCGGTGCGGCCCACATGGCCGTCGGCCGCGCCGTCGACGCCGAAGTGGCTCGCGATCCGGCCGGGCAGGCGGTCCTTGAGGACGGCGAAGAGGACGAGGTCGACGAGGAGAGCGAGGACAAAGGGCAGGGCGGCGAGAGTGACGCGGTCAAGGTTCGTGCGTGTCATGAAAACCTCCGTTGTTCGCATGTTAGTAGAACAATGAGGTCGTGACAACGGATCGCGACGGACAACGGCCCGCGACGGCGGGGCGGAAGCGTGCGTCACGGTCCCGGCTTCCCTTCCGTGGACGGCGACAGGTCCGGGCTTCCTCCGCCCCGAGGGGGGCCGCGTGCGGGGTGGCCGAGGAGAGATACGTCAACGGGTGTCGCGGAGTTGAAGAAGGTAGGCGGCGGTCAGCGCTACGGCGGGGTCCTCGTCATGCGACAGCTCCACGAGGGCACGCGATGCCGTCGTCCCGGGAATGTCCGCCAGTGCCTGGGTCAGCCGGCCGCGTGCGGGCGCCTCGGTGGCGCCGTCGGCCAGGCGGTCGACGAGCCGGGTCGTGATCCGGTCCGCCGTCGGGGTGTCACTCGCCAGCACGCTCAGCGCATCGGCCGCGTCGGTGTCGTTCCTCCCCTCCACGATCATGTCGAGCAGCGCCGGGACCGCTTCGGCCTCACCGCGTGTACCGAGCGCCACGGCCGCATACCCGCGGACCACCGCGTCGGAGTTCGCGAGGGCGACCCGCAGCTGCGCGGCGGCTCCGTCGCCGGGCAGCTCGACGAGGGCCTGAACGGCGCGTTCCCGCACGGCGGCCACGGGTGAGCCGAGACCTTCGGCCAGCAGCGCCCGCGCGCCGTCGTCCGATCGTGCGAGCGCCCATCGCAGGGCCCCCGCGACGCTCGGCTCCGTCTCGCTGAGCGCCGCCTCGACCAGAGCCTCCACCGGCGCCTCGTCCCCCGAGGAGAGCACCGCGCGCTGACGCACGTCGGCACTCGTCGACCCCAGCGCTTGGAGGAGCGCGACGGTCTGGAGGACGTCCGCCCAGCCGACGGGGTCCGCGGCATGGATCCGGCGGAGCTGCGTCAGCAGATCGGTCTCGGCCGCGATGCGGTCGAGCGTCCGACGGATGAGGTCGCCGACGAGCGCCGAGGGCGTGAAACCGGGATCGTCGAGCGCGCGCCCGACCTCACGCAGCGACAGGCCCAGGGACCGCAGGCTCTCGATGTGGAAGATCCGCCGGATGTCCTCCGCCGAGTACTCCCGATAGCCGGATCCCGTACGCCCCGAAGGCCGCACCAGGCCGAGGGATTCGTAGTGCCGGAGCATGCGGGCGCTGACCCCGGACCGTCTCGACACCTCACCGATCAGCACGGTCCTCATCGTCCGTCCCGGGAGCCCCGGTGAGGGCCACGGCGCGCCTGGCCTCCTCGACCGCCGACGCGAATCCGGCGTCCGGGTCGCGCAGCAGTCCCTGTGTCGCGAGCGCGTGCGCTCGCACCTGCGGGTCGGAGACCGTCGTCGCGGTGTCCAGAACCGGCACGATCACGTCCCCCAGCGCAACCAGCGCCTGGCTCAGACTCAGCTGCGTCTCCCGCCCACCGCGCCCGAGTTGCGTCGCCAGCACCGCGGCCAGGGAGGGCTCCTCGCCTCCCGGCACGAGCACGACCGCGGCACGCCAGGCGCTCCGGGCCACCTCGTCGTCGGTGTCGCACAACAGCGCCCGGGTGATCGCCGGCCATGCCTGCCGGTCCCCGATCTTGGACAGCGTGTGCAGCGCCTGACTGCGTGCCCGCGCACGCTCCGAGCCGACCTCGCGGAGCAGTTCGGGGAGTGTGAGGGACACCGGGTGGCGGGTCAGCGCCCAGGTCAGCATGTCGCGGACGAAGAACTCGGGCTCGATCGCGCATCGCTCGACGAGCTTGCCGACGAAGCACGGGTCCGGCGCCGTCCCGACCGCCAGAGCCGCCCGAAGCCGTACGGACGAACGCCCGTCCTCCAGCGCCCGGAGCGCTCGTCCCGCATCCGTGTCCTGCCTCGCCATGGCCATCGGGACCACCTCCTTGAGAAGCAGTGAAGACCTTGTCACCGTGTCAAGGTCAAACACGGCCCGCTGCCCGGTCCTCCCGGTCCTCCCAGTCCTCCCAGTCCTCCCAGTCCTCCCGGCCCTCCCGGTCAGGAGTCACCGGGAGGCGGTCAGGAGTCACCGGGAGGACCGGGCGGCGGCGCGGGTTACCGGGATGCCAGGTCACCGGTTCAGGCAGGTTACGAGGACGCCAGGTCACGGTTCAGGCAGGTTACGAGGACATCAGGTCACGGTTCAGGCAGGTTACGAGGACATCAGGTCACCGGTTCAGGCGAGTTCCAGCGGGAACGCCCCCCGGTGCCCGGTGCCCGCCCCCTCGGCCGGCCGCGCCTCGAACTCGCGGCAGCTCCAGATCTCCTGGACGAATCCGGTCCGCCGGTCCCACAGGTCCAGGACGGCGTCCTCGCCCTCGGTGTCCCGGTAGGCGTCCTTCGCGCCGCGGAAGCAGGCGAGGCCGCCGGAGAGCCCGCGGTCGGCGGCCGGGAAGTAGTCGGAGAAGGCGCAGGCGATGCAGGTCTGCAACCGGACGCCGTCCGGGAGGAGGCGCTGGACGGCGGCCAGCGCGGTGGCGAAGTCGCTTTCCGCCCGCGCCGATTCGTACACCGCGCCGTCCAGATGGAGCGCGAGGTAGAGGTCCGGGTCGACCCGGCGCAGCGAGAGCAGGCAGCTGAGGGTGGCCTGGCGCAGGGAGCCCTCGACGAGCACGGGCAGCGGAAGGTCCCACTCCAGGACGCAGTCGGTCAGCGCTCCGCCCGACAGGGCGAACATGCCGCTCTCGGGCGGTATGCCGGCGACGGGTCCGAGGTCGTCGAAACTCTCGCCCTCGAAGTCGACCCCTCTGATCCGGATCCGCAGGTGCACGCCGTCCGTGGTGAGCACGACGGCGTCGGAACCCTTGCTGTCCCGGTACCAGCCGGCCCACGACTCATCTGTCATGAGCAGGGACTGTAGCCCGTACCGGGGACAGCCCCGGTGCCACCCTCCGACGGGACGTCAACCCGCGTAAGGAACAGGCCACATGGGCCACAACCGGCGGACCGTCCGGTGGGTCGGCCGGGCGGTCCGGGAGCCGGGCGTCACGACGTGCGGCGGGTGACGAATTCGGCCAGTGCCAGCAGGTCGTCCGCCGCGCTCGGGTCGGGGACCGCCCGGGAGAGGTGGTGGACCGCGCGGGCCATCCGGTCGGCGGCGGCGGCCTGGGCCCAGTCCCGTCCGCCGGCCCGGTCGACGCAGTCGGCCGCCAGGGCGACCTCCGCCGGTGCGCTCAGCTCTCCCCGGTACAGCGCGGCGAGCTCGGCGGCGGCGGGGGTGCCCGAGGTGAGGGCCGCGACCACGGGCAGCGACTTCTTGTGGGCGGACAGGTCCGCGCCGACCGGCTTGCCGGTGCGCGCCGGGTCGCCCCAGATGCCGATCAGGTCGTCGATGAGCTGGAAGGAGAGCCCGGCCTCCCGGCCGAAGCCGTCCATCGCGCCGACCACCCGGTCCTCCGCCCCGGCGTAGAGCGCGCCGAGCGAGCAGGCGCAGCCGAGCAGGGCCCCGGTCTTGGCGGTCGCCATGGCCAGGCAGGCGTCCAGGGTGACCTCGTCGGGGCCGCGCTCCTCGAAGGCGCAGTCGGTCTGCTGTCCGGCGCACAGCTCGATGACGCAGGCCGAGAGGCGGGCGGCGGCCCGAGCGGCGGCCGGGTGCGGATCCTCGGCGAGAAGCTGCTGGGCGAGGGCCAGCAGGGCGTCGCCGGTGATGACGGCGTCCGGGATGCCGAAGACCGCCCAGGCGGTGGGTCGGTGGCGGCGGGTGGTGTCCTCGTCGATGACGTCGTCGTGGAGCAGGGTGAAGTTGTGGGCGAGCTCGACGGCGACGGCGGCCCGCACGGCCTGCTCCGGATCGCCGCCCAGCGCGCGGGCGGCGGCGAGCACGAGCGCCGGCCGGATGGCCTTTCCCGCCTGGCCGGAGGCGGGCGTTCCGTCGGCGTTCTCCCAGCCGAAGTGGTACATCGCGACCCGGCGTATGCCTGCGGGCAGCGATTCCACGGCAGCGCGCAGAGGGGGGTCGACGACGGCCCGGGTGTGCTCCAGGAGCGCGGCGGCCTCGTGTCCCTCCGTCGCCGCTGCGTCCGTACTGGTCATGGTCACGGTCACTCCCTGGGGGACGGTGCGTTGGGTGCGGGACCGGGGGCCCGGGCGGTCGCTGCCGCCCGGGGCCCGGGGTGACTCGGGATCAGTGCCAGCGGCTGACTTCCACGTTCTCCAGGACGCCGAGGGCGTCCGGCACCAGGATGGCGGCGGAGTAGTACGCCGTCACGAGGTAGGAGATGATCGCCTGCTCGTCGATGCCCATGAAGCGGACCGACAGGCTCGGTTCGATCTCGTCCGGGATGCCGGTCTGCTGGAGGCCGATGACGCCCTGTTCGGCCTCGCCGGTCCTCATGCAGATGATCGACGTGGTGCGGGCGCCGGTGACCGGGATCTTGTTGGACGGGAAGATCGGCACCCCGCGCCAGGCCGGCACGTGGTGGCCTCCGACGTCCACGCTCTCCGGGACCAGTCCGCGCCGGTTGCACTCGCGGCCGAAGGCGGCGATGGCCCGCGGGTGGGCGAGGAAGAGCTTCGAGCCGCGCCGCCGGGAGAGCAGTTCGTCCATGTCGTCCGGGCCGGGCACGCCGTCGTGCGGCTGGATGCGCTGCCCGTAGTCGCAGTTGTTGAGGAGGCCGAACTCGCGGTTGTTGATCAGCTCGTGCTCCTGGCGCTCGCGCAGCGCCTCGACCGTGAGCCGCAACTGCTGCTCGGTCTGGTTCATCGGCTGGTTGTAGAGGTCGGCGACCCTGCTGTGCACCTTGAGCACCGTCTGGGCGACGCTGAGCTCGTACTCGCGCGGCGAGGCGTCGTAGTCCACGAACGTGTGCGGGACGACCGCCTCCCCGACGTGGCCCGCGGAGAGGTCGATCTCCGCCTCGCCGTAGCGGTTGGTCCTCTGGTGCGGGATGGAGAGCAGTCCCGCGAGGTGGTCGCGCAGCGGCTCGGCGCGCTCCGCGAGGTTCAGCACGTCCGCGCGGCTGAGCGTCAGGAGCGTGCACGCCGTGACGGCGCGGGCGGTGTACTCCCAGACGGCGTCCCCGTCGACCAGGCTCCGGTCGCCGAAGTAGGCCCCGTCGGCGAGCACTCCGAGCTCCGTCTCGTCCCCGTAGAGCCCGGAGCCGATCTTCTCGACCTTGCCGTGCGCCAGCAGGAAGACCCGGTCCGCCGCGTCCCCCGAGGCGGCGAGCACCTCCCCCGCGGCCACGTCCCGCTGTTCGCACCTGCGG
Organism: Streptomyces sp. ADI96-02; assembly: GCF_003846185.1. Taxonomy (GTDB): domain Bacteria; phylum Actinomycetota; class Actinomycetes; order Streptomycetales; family Streptomycetaceae; genus Streptomyces. The sequence goes on along the minus strand of NZ_ML123034.1, from coordinate 4,594,859 downwards.
GAGAGCTCGGCGAGCACCTCCTCGTCGCCGAAGTCGCGCAGAGCGGGCAGCTCCGCCAGTTCGCCCGGGATCACGCTCACCCGGTCCCCGGTCTGGACGAAGGTCACCCGTCCGTCACCGACCGAGTAGCTGAGCCGACGGTTCACCCGGTACGTGCCGCCCTGCACCTGCACCCACGGCAGCATCTTCAGCAGCCACCGGGAGGAGATCTCCTGCATCTGCGGGGCGGACTTGGTGGTCGTCGCGAGGTTCCGCGCAGCCGCCGTCCCCAGACTCTGCTGCGGCGCCTGCGTGTCGCGAACCTCTTCACCAACGGACATCTGACGTCCTCTCAATCATGGGCTGACCTGCGTGCAGAAGCCTTTCAGCGCGAGGGCCGCGGGCGCCATTACACAAAAGAGTGTGATTAGTCGACCATCTCTTGGGGCATGGTGGTGCGCGTCGCGAGGCGGACCCTCAAAGTTGCATCGCGGATGCCACTTATCTACGATGTGCGCATGCGGCTGACGAGATTCACCGACGTGGCGCTCCGCGTCCTCATGCGACTGGCGGTCGCCGAGGACGGGGAGCCGCCGACCACGCGCGAGGTGGCGGCCACCATGCGGGTGCCGTACACGCACGCCGCCAAGACCGTCGCGCGCCTCCAGCACCTCGGGCTGCTCGACGCCCGGCGCGGCCGGGGCGGCGGGCTCACCCTCACCTCCGCCGGCCACACCGCCTCCATCGGCTCGCTCGTACGCGAACTGGAGGGCACGGGCGACGTGGTGGAGTGCGAGGGCGAGACACCCTGCCCGCTGCGCTCCGCCTGCCGGCTGCGCGGCGCCCTGCGTCAGGCACAGGAAGCCTTCTACGCCACGCTCGACCCGATCACGGTCGACGACCTCGTCACCGCCCCCACCGGCCCGCTGCTGCTCGGCATCGGCCGCGGCCCGGAGACCGGCTGAGACCCCGCCCCACCGGGCGGGCACAGCCGCGCCCGAAAATACGCATCCTCCATACCAATTAAACGGCCGAGCGGCCACATCCCGAGCCGCCGCACCCCGAGCGGCCCCTTTCCCCGAGGAGATCCCCTCCATGCTCTCCGAGCGCTCCACCGCCACCGTTCGCGCCACCCTGCCCGCCGTCGGCGCGGCCATCGGCGACATCGCCGACCTCTTCTACCGCAAGCTCTTCGCGGCCCACCCCGAGCTGCTGCGCGACCTGTTCAACCGAGGCAACCAGGCCTCCGGCGACCAGCGCCGGGCCCTCGCCGGCTCCATCGCCGCGTTCGCCTCCCAACTGGTGGAGCGCCCCGACACCCGCCCCGACGTGATGCTGAACCGGATCGCCAACAAGCACGCGTCGCTCGGCGTGACCCCCGCCCAGTACGAGGTGGTGCACACCCATCTGTTCGCCGCCATCGCCGACGTCCTCGGCGACGCCGTCACGCCGGAGGTCGCCGCCGCCTGGGACGAGGTCTACTGGCTGATGGCGGGGGGCCTCATCGCGGCGGAGGCGAGGCTGTACGCCCAGCGGGGCGTCGTGGCGGGCGACGTGTGGCGCACGTGGGAGGTCGTCGGCCGCGTCGAGGAGACCCCCGACGTCGCCACGTTCCGGCTGCGCCCGGCCGACGGTTCGCCCGCGCCCGCCTTCCGGCCCGGCCAGTACGTCTCCGTACAGCTGGAACTGGCCGACGGTTCCCGCCAGATACGCCAGTACAGCCTGTCCTCATCGCCCGGCTCCCCGCTGCGCTCGATCACCGTCAAGCACGTCCGCGCGGACGGAACGCCTGACGGCGAAGTGTCCCAGCGGCTGCACACGCACGTCCGCCCCGGCGACAGGCTGCGGCTCTCCGCCCCCTACGGCGACCTGGTGCTCGACCACCTGGACGCCCCGCTGCTGCTGGCCTCGGCGGGCATCGGCTGCACCCCGATGCTGTCCATGCTGGAACACCTCGCGGAGCGCGGGCACCGGGGTCCGGTCAGCGTCGTGCACGGCGACCGTTCGCCGTCCGACCACGCCCTGCGCGCCGACCACGCCCGGCTGACCGCCGAGCTGGAGGACGCCGCGGCGCACTTCTGGTACGAGCGGCCGGAGCCCGGACACCCGGCCGAGCGCACCGGCCGGGTCGACCTGGCCGCCGTCACCGTCCTGCCGGGCACCCACGCCTACCTCTGCGGCCCGCTGCCGTTCATGCGCGACGTCCGTACCCGGCTGCTGGCCGAGGGCGTGCGCCCCGCCGACGTCCACTACGAGGTGTTCGGCCCGGACCTCTGGCTGGCGGCCGGCTGATCCGCGCCGCGGCGACAATGGGCGTATGCACCACGAACCGCGGGGATCGGCCGGACTGCGGCCGGTCCTGCCCTCGCCGCTGCACAGCGTCCGGGACGAGCGCTTCGACCGGAGCGGGGTGAGCCTGCTCCTCAAGCGGGACGATCTCGTCCACCCCGAACTCCCCAGATACAAGCCGACTGGTGCAGGTCGGGCTGACCTGGGCGCATATTCCGTGGACAGCCCGGCCCGCCTGGACCGAGGGTGGCCATATGGGCACGGTCACAGATCCTGCCAAGCTGTGTGATCTGTTTCTTCGTCGCAGCACATCGCAGGACGACAAGACGACTCTGCACACACATGAACGTGATCTCCGGGAGCGCGCGGTACGAGAGGGCCTGACGGCCCGCAAGGTCGGGAAAGAGGAACCGGGGCAGGTCGGTCAGGTACTTGATCAGTTCGACTCCAAGGGCGCGCGTCTGCTCGCCCACATGGGCTACTGGCCGACAAGGCAGCCGGAACGATCGCCGACGAACTCGACGCGGAGGGGCTCACCACCCGGCGCGGAGGCAGGTGGCGGTCATCGACGATCACTCAACTCGCGCACTTCCCCGCGAGGGTAGGGCTGATGCCGGTGCACGATCGCTACGGGCGGGAAGGGGGCGAGAGGACTGGGGGTCTTACGCTCCCGCTGCGACTCGGGCCGGCACCCTGCCTGCCCGCAGATGGCCCGATCGGCCCCCAGTCCTTCGAGGCTCGCCCCCTGGTGGCTGCCTAAAGCCTCCCGGTGCCGTCCGCCCCCAGCCACGTGGCCCGTGAGAGTCAGCGCGCCGTGAAGAACGAAGGGCGAGGGGCCGATGGCGCTCCGTCGGCTTCCTTACGGTCTGGGGAGCCCTGCGGACGGGTGGCGGTCGCCCGGTCGGGACCGGCCGCCAGGCCGCATGCCCGATCCGGGCGGACCGGCCACCCGGCGCGCCGCAGGCGTGCCCTTGAACAAGCACAGAAAAGTGGGACCGAAGGCTCTCACGGCTCTCCGGCCCCAGCTCGCCAGGGTTCCCGAGCAGCGCTCCGGACGCTTCACAGGGTGCTCGGGCAAGGGCGGGCCGTCACACACGCTCGCGTCCGTAGCCGCCGAGTAGTCGCCCCGGCCTCCGGCCTCCCGCCGCTGGGCATCCAACGCCTGGCACACGTCGCAGTCCTCCACCGGCTTCGGAGGCTCCGGGATGGACATGAGATGCGCAGGCGGGTCCATGGTCGTGTCCGGAGTCGTCATGGACGTGATGCTCCATGCCCCTGAAGGACGTATATCTCCCCGAACTAGGGACAGTTGTACCGTTGAGCACTACGGTTCAAGAACGCCCAAATGTCGCAGGGGGAAGTCTTGAACGCCTCTCTACGATCAGCTATGGAAGACGCCAAGCTCACGCCCCGGAAGCTTGCCACCCGTATCGGTGTGGCACCCAAGACGGTGGAACGGTGGCTGGCCGACGCCGAGCTGTTACCGCATGCAAGAAACCGCGTCGACGCGTGCCGGGCGCTGAAGGTGGATGAAGACATGATCTGGCCCAAGGCTGTTCAGGAACGGGTGAAGACCGGCCATGACCGCGAGTTGGCCCATGCCTACCCCTACCGGTCCGCCTGCCCGTCGACCGTGTGGGGTGAACTGATCGCAGGGGCCTCCACGGACATCTTCTTCGCCGGATATACGAACTACTTCGTCTGGTTGGAGCAGCCTGCCTTCATAGAGACGCTGCGCCGCAAGATCGCGTCGGGGTGCCGTGTGCGCTTCCTACTGGGCGATCCCGATGGAGAGGTGACCCGACAGCGTGAGGCCATCGAAGACGTCGCCCTGAGTGTCGGCACACGCATCCGGATCAGCCTGGAGCATCTGGGACGGCTCGGCCCCCTGGACGGTCTGGAGACGCGGTTCAGCAGCCCGGAGGACGCCGTGAACCATGTGTCCCTCTCCGTGTTCAGGTTCGATCATGACGCACTCGTGACGCCACACCTGGCGCGGCTCGTCGGCCACGACTCACCGCTTCTGCATCTGCGTCGCCAGGAAGACAGCGGCATGTTCGACCGGTTCGCGGAGCATGCCGAGGAGCTGTGGGACCGGGGCGTACCGCAGACGCCGTGACGGCGCGGGGAGAGGGCACGGCCACAATGGGAGGGTGAGCCTGCCCGTAGACCTCGCCCGTGCACTTCAGCCCCAGCCTCCCTCTCCCTTGCAGGAGGTGCGGGACGACCGGTTCGCGCGCCGGGGCGTTCGGCTGCTGCTGAAGCGGGACGATCTCATCCACTTCACTCCCGACTGGGATACGGCCGCACTTGGACCAGCGGAGCTGTACCCTCCGGGCAACAAGTGGCGCAAGCTCGCCCCCAACCTCCGGGCCGCCGCCGGGCGCACCGTCCTGACGTTCGGCGGCGCCTACTCCAACCACCTGCGGGCCACGGCCGCCGCCGGCCGGCTGCTCGGCTTCCCCACCGTCGGCGTCGTGCGCGGCGACGAGCTGGCCCGTCGGCCGCTCAACCCCTCGCTCGCCCGGTGCGCCGCCGACGGCATGCGGCTGCACTTCGTGGACCGGGCGTCCTACCGCGCGAAGGACTCGCCCGAGGTGCTGGCGGGGCTGCTGGAGCGGTTCGGGGACGTGGAGGTCGTCCCGGAGGGCGGCAGCAACGCCCTGGCCGCCCGGGGCTGCGCGGCGCTGGGGCGCGAGTTGCGCGGGCTCACCGAGGTGGCGGCCGTCGCCTGCGGGACCGGCGGCACCCTGGCCGGGCTCGCCGCCGGGCTGGGCCCCGGGCAGCGGGCCCTGGGCGTCCCGGTGCTGCGCGGCGGCTTCCTCGGCGAGACCGTGGCCCGGCTCCAGCGGGAGGCCTTCGGCGGCCCGGCCGGGAGCTGGTCGCTGGAGGAACGGTTCGCCTTCGGCGGCTACGCCCGTACGACCCCGGAGCTGGAGGCGTTCGCCGCGGACTTCGAGGACCGGCACGGACTGCCGGTGGAGCGGGTCTACGTCGCCAAGCTCCTGTTCGCCCTGACGGCACTGGCCGAGGAGGGCGGCTTCCCGCCCGGCAGCCGGGTGACCGCCGTGATCACCGGCACGCTTCAGGAGTCGTCCGTCTCCCGGTAGGCCGCCGCCTCCTCCAGGTCCAGCCGGCGCAGCAGCGTACGCAGCATCTCGTCGTCGATCCGCCGCTCGTCCCGGAGCCGGACGAAGACCTCCCGCTCGGCGGCGATCATCGCGCGGGCCAGCCGCCGGTAGGTGTCGTCCGCCGACTCCCCGGTCACCGGATCGGAGGTGCCCAGCCGCTCCCACACCGCGTTGCGGCGGCGCTCCAGCGTGCCGCGCAGCCGGTCGGCGAGCGGCGGCGGCAGGTTGCTGTGCGGATCGGCGAGCAGTTCCTCCAGGCGGTCCTCGGCAGCCGCCGACGCCTCGCTCTGCGCCTGCGCCTCGACCAGGGTCTCGGCCTTCGGGTCACTGCCCGGCAGCCTCAGTACGCGGACGAGCGCGGGCAGGGTGAGCCCCTGGATCACCAGCGTGCCGATCACGGTGGTGAAGGTCAGGAAGAGCACCAGGTTGCGGGCCGGGAACGGCTCGCCGTCGTGCCGCACCAGCGGGATGGAGAAGGCCACGGCCAGCGACACGACCCCGCGCATCCCGGCCCAGCCGACGATCAGCGGCGCCGTCCAGTCGGTGCCCGGTTCCCGCTCACGGATACGGCGCGAGGCCCAGCGCGGGAGGAAGGTGGCCGGGTAGACCCAGGCGAACCGGACGACGACGACCGCGATGAACACGAAGACCGCGTACCACAGCGCCTCCGCCACCCCGAACGCCCCGAGGCCCCTGAGTACGAAGGGCAGCTGGAGCCCGATCAGCGCGAAGACCGCCGACTCCAGGACGAAGGCCACCATCTTCCAGACCGCCGCCTCCTGGAGCCGGGTGGCGAAGTCGACCTGCCAGGAGCGGTGCCCGAGGTAGAGGGCGACCACGACCACGGCGAGAACCCCGGAGGCGTGCACCCGCTCGGCCGCCGCGTACGCCACGAAGGGGATGAGGAGGGAGAGCGTGTTCTGGAGCAGCGCCTCCTGGAGATGGGTGCGCAGCCAGTGCAGCGGCACCATCAGCAGCAGGCCCACGCCGATGCCGCCGAAGGCTGCCAGCAGGAACTCGCCGATCCCCGCGCCCCAGCTCACGCCCGCGCCGACGGCGGCGGCCACCAGCACCTTGAAGGCGGTGATGGCCGTGGCGTCGTTCACCAGGGACTCGCCCTGGAGGATCGTGGTGACCCGGGCGGGCAGCCCGACGCGCCGGGCGATCGCGGCGGCCGTGACGGCGTCCGGCGGCGCGATGACCGCGCCCAGGACCAGCGCGGCGGTCAGCGGCAGGTCCGGGATGATCAGGTACGCCAGCCATCCCACCGCGATGGTCGCGAAGAGCGTGTAGCCCACGGAGAGCAGGGCGACCGGCCGGACGTTGGCCCGCAGGTCCAGGTAGGAGCTGTCGACCGCGGCCGTGTAGAGCAGGGGCGGCAGGAGCAGCGGCAGGACGACGTGCGCGTCCAGCGTGTACGTGGGCACGCCCGGCAGATAGCCGGCCACGAGCCCGGCGGCGACCAGCACGAGAGGGGCGGGCACCGGGGTGCGGCGCGCCGCGCCCGCGACGGCGGCGCTGGCCGCGACCAGCCCCACCAGCGGCAGCGCGTCCATCTCATCGTCCTCGCATCCGTCGTAACCTGCCCATCATGAGCGACTGTGCACACGTATCGGAATTGCCACGCCCCGAGCCCGTGCCGCTCGGCGAGACCTGCCCGGAGTGCCTGGCCGCGGGGACGCACCCGGTGCAGCTCCGACTCTGCCTGACCTGCGGGCACGTCGGATGCTGCGACTCCTCCCCGCTGCGGCACGCTACCGGGCACCACCGCGAGACCGGCCACCCGGTGATGCGGAGCTTCGAACCGGGCGAGAGCTGGCGCTGGTGCTTCGAGGACGGTTCGATCGTCTGACGTCTGGGTACGTCAAGGCGACGCCGGTTCTTCGCAATTGGACCCTGCAGACCCCTAGCCACTGTCCGTACGCATGGGCTTACCATGAGTGACGGCCGGGCGATGGGGGGCGGGCGACACGGCATCATGGATCCGATAGCGTCGCCGAACTGAGAACCGTCGACCGACCGCATGGCTCCGGGCCACCCTTCCCGGAACCTCGAAAGAGTTTGTGCCACCTTGGAGGTGAGGGTGTCCCAGATCGCAGGCGAGCCCGGGAATCAGGACTTCGTGGAAGTCCGGCTGCCCGCTGCGGGTGCCTACCTGTCGGTGCTGCGAACGGCCACGGCCGGTCTCGCGGCGCGTTTGGACTTCACTCTCGACGAGATCGAGGATCTTCGCATCGCGGTCGACGAAGCCTGCGCGATCCTGCTCCAGCAGGCCGTGCCGGGCTCCGTCCTCAGCTGCGTCTTCCGGCTCGTCGACGACTCCCTCGAGGTGACGGTGTCGGCCCCCACGACGGACGGCCGGGCGCCGGAGCGCGACACCTTCGCCTGGACGGTGCTCTCCGCACTGGCCGGCAAGGTCGATTCGACGGTCGCGGACGACCGTACGGTCAGCATCAGCCTCTACAAACAGCGCGGCGCGGGCCCTGGGCCGGCGTGAGCGACGGGAACGGGGACGCTGTGCGGGACGAGACGATCCGACCCGGGGTGGGGCGGCCGGCAGGCATCCCGGAGCAACAGGCCCGGCCGCATCCGGTGGACGGAGCGGACGGGCCGGGGGGCGACGTCGCGGTGGAGCAGTCGCAGGCAGAGCGGGCGGGCCAGATGAGCGAGCACGGGCACCACGATCCACAGGACCGCAGCGGGGCACGCGCCCTGTTCATCGAGTTGCGGGAGCTGCCCGACGGCTCCCCGGCCAAGGCGGAGCTGCGCAACCGGCTGGTGCGCATGCATCTGCCGCTGGTGGAGCATCTGGCCCGGCGCTTCCGCAACCGCGGCGAGCCGCTGGACGACCTGACGCAGGTCGCCACGATCGGGCTGATCAAGTCGGTGGACCGGTTCGACCCGGACCGCGGCGTGGAGTTCTCGACGTACGCGACGCCTACGGTCGTGGGCGAGATCAAGCGGCACTTCCGGGACAAGGGCTGGGCGGTGCGGGTGCCGCGCCGCCTTCAGGAGCTGCGGCTGTCGCTGACCACGGCCACCGCGGAGCTGTCCCAGCAGCACGGCCGCTCGCCCACCGTGCACGAGCTGGCCGAACGGCTCGGCATCTCCGAGGAGGAGGTGCTGGAGGGGCTGGAGTCGGCCAACGCGTACAGCACGCTGTCGCTGGACGTGCCGGACACGGACGACGAGTCCCCGGCGGTCGCGGACACGCTGGGCTCGGAGGACGAGGCGCTGGAGGGCGTGGAGTACCGGGAGTCGCTCAAGCCGCTCCTGGAGGATCTGCCGCCGCGCGAGAAGCGCATCCTGCTGCTGCGGTTCTTCGGGAACATGACCCAGTCGCAGATCGCCCAGGAGGTCGGCATCTCGCAGATGCACGTCTCGCGCCTGCTGGCCCGCACCCTGGCCCAGCTGCGCGAGCGGCTGCTCGTCGAGGAGTAGGCGGCCGGGCCGGGCGACAGGGATCGGGCCGAGGAGCAGGCGGCCTCGCGCCGAAAGTGGGCGGCCGGGCCGAGCGGCGAAACCCCGGCCTCAGGAGGCGGTGTCGGCCCCGGAGCCGCGGCGGACGCCCAGGTCCCGCGTGGTCGCCGGGTTCAGGACGAACACCAGTCCCGTCACGGCGACGGCGGCGAGCACGATCCCGGTCGGAATCAGCGCGCCCTGGGAGCGCAGCAGCGTCCAGGCCACCGGCAGCGCCATGATCTGGGTGATCAGCGCGGGCCCCCGGCTCCAGCTGCGCAGCAGCAGCAGGCCGCGTGCGGCGACGAGCGGGATCGCGCCGAGGGCGATGAGGGTGATGCCGACCGTCTCCGCCTGCTGCGGGCTGTCGGGACTCCCGAGCACCCCCATGACCAGCATCCAGATCCCGCCCGCGGCGAGCGCCGCCCCTTCGAGGGCGTTGACCCCGGCGAGGAGGGTGATCCGGCGCGGGCGCTCCTTCGGGGCGGACGGGGTGGAGGACGGTGTCTGCTGAGTGCTCACGCCTTTCAGGTTGACATCCCCGGGCCCCGGAAGTGAAGCCGGGGTGGCGGCGGTGTGGCGCCGATCCGGTCGCTCTCCGGGCGCCCCGGTCACGCGTCGTGACCGGTCGGCGGCTCAGCGAACCGGCACCACGGCCCCACCGCCCGGTGGGTAGGCTGGCGTGCATGCGCGCACTCCTCGTGGTCAATCCAGCTGCAACCACCACCAGCGCGCGGACCCGCGACGTGCTCATCCACGCTCTGGCCAGCGAGATGAAGCTGGAGGCGGTCAGCACGGAGTACCGCGGGCACGCCCGCGACCTGGCGCGGCGCGCGGCGGACAGCGACGACATCGACCTGGTGGTCGCGCTCGGCGGCGACGGCACGGTCAACGAGGTCGTGAACGGCCTGCTGCACCGGGGCCCGGACGTGGAGGGCCTGCCGAAGCTGGCCGTGGTGCCCGGCGGCTCCACGAACGTCTTCGCCCGCGCCCTGGGGCTGCCGAACGACGCCGTGGAGGCGACGGGCGCGATCCTGGACGCCCTGGAGACGCGGAGCGAGCGGACGGTCGGCCTGGGGCTGGCGGCCGGCACCCCGGGCACCGAGGACGAGGCGGTGCCCGAACGCTGGTTCACTTTCTGTGCCGGTCTCGGATTCGACGCGGGGGTCGTGGGGCGGGTCGAACAGAAACGCGAGCACGGCAAGCGTTCGACGCACGCGCTCTACGTCCGCCAAGTGGTGCGCCAGTTCCTGAACGAGGCGCACCGCCGGCACGGGACGATCACGCTGGACGTACCCGGCGAGGAGCCCGTGACGGATCTCGCGCTCTCCATAATCTGCAATACGGCCCCCTGGACCTACCTGGGCAATCGCCCGGTCTACGCCTCTCCCAAGGCGTCCTTCGACACCGCCCTGGACGTCCTCGGACTGAAGCGCCTGTCCACCCTCGCGGTGGCCCGCTACGGCACCCAGCTGCTGACGTCGAGCCCTGACAGAGGACCCCACGGGAAGCACGCGATTTCACGGCATGACCTCACGGACTTCACCTTGCATTCAAAGGTCCCACTGCCCTTTCAGATGGACGGAGACCACCTGGGACTGCGCACGAGCGTGACGTTCACAGGCGTACGCCGTGCACTGCGTGTGATTGTGTGAGTGGAAGGGCCCAAAGTCCTTTAACTCGAACGTTTGGACGCGACCCAACCCCTTAGAAGTGCGGCTGTGACCTAGTCGACACCGAGGAATCAAAAAAAACTTTCCAGAAGGGGTTGTATCCGCCGCCGAGGTTTGCGAATCTCTACATGGCGATCGGGACGGCCCGCAACACCGGCCTCCACTGAGAGCCAGAACCCCTCCTCACCTCACAGACCACACCCAGTTCATCTGGGAGTCGGCCCGTCATCTGCGGGGGGATTCGTGAAAGCGTTCACATTCACAAGCAACAAGCATGTAATACCAAGGAGAGGTAGCAGCCATGGACTGGCGTCACAACGCCGTTTGTCGTGAGGAAGACCCCGAGCTGTTCTTCCCCATCGGCAACACCGGTCCTGCGCTGCTGCAGATCGAGGAAGCCAAGGCTGTCTGCCGTCGCTGCCCCGTCATGGAGCAGTGCCTGCAGTGGGCGCTCGAGTCCGGCCAGGACTCCGGCGTCTGGGGTGGCCTCAGCGAGGACGAGCGCCGCGCGATGAAGCGCCGCGCCGCTCGCAACCGGGCGCGCAACGCCAGCGCCTGACCGACGCCCCCACGAACACGCCTCAGCCCGGCGGCGCGTACGGAGCGTACGCACGGCCCCGCCTTCGAGTCGCAGCGCGCAGTACCCCGAAGCGCATCGCAACGTGAGCACAGCGGAGCGGGCCCGGACCGTCACCACGGTCCGGGCCCGCTCCGCTGTGTGCGACTCCGCTGTGTTCGGCTCCGCTGTGTGCGACTTCGGCTGTGTACGCCGTCGACTGTGCGCGGTCGGGCCGTCGCGGGCTACTTCTCGCCGCGGACCGGCAGGTCGAGCACCACCTGGGTGCCCCGCCCCGGCGCCGGCACCATGCCGAACGTGCCGCCCAACTCCCCTTCCACCAGCGTCCGTACGATCTGGAGTCCCAGATTGCCGGCCCGCTGCGGGTCGAAGCCCTCGGGCAGGCCGCGCCCGTCGTCCGTGACCGTGATCAGCAGCCGCCCTTCGGTGGGCGAGCCGCCGCGTACGGCGGAGACCTCCACGGTGCCGCGTTCGGCCATCGTGAAGGCGTGCTCCAGGGCGTTCTGGAGGACTTCGGTGAGGACCATGGAGAGCGGGGTGGCGACCTCGGCGTCGAGGATGCCGAAGCGTCCGATGCGGCGGCAGGTCACCTTGCCCGGCGAGATCTCCGCGACCATCGCGATGACCCGGTCCGCGATCTCGTCGAACTCGACCCGCTCGTCCAGATTCTGGGACAGCGTCTCATGCACGATCGCGATCGAACCGACGCGCCGGACCGCCTCGTTGAGCGCCTCGCGGCCCTGCTCGGAATCCATGCGGCGGGACTGGAGCCGCAACAGGGCCGCCACCGTCTGGAGGTTGTTCTTGACCCGGTGATGGATCTCCCGGATGGTGGCGTCCTTGGTGATCAATTCGCGTTCGCGGCGGCGCAGTTCGGTGACGTCCCGGAGCAGGACCAGCGAACCGATGCGGACGCCCTTGGGCTTGAGCGGAATGGCCCGCAGCTGGATCACCCCGCCCGCGCCCTCGACCTCGAACTCGCGCGGCGCGTAGCCGCTCGCCACCTTGACCAGGGCCTCGTCCACCGGCCCCCGAGAAGGAGCGAGTTCGGCGGTGGTGACGCCGAGGTGATGGCCGACCAGGTCGGAGGCGAGGCCGAGGCGGTGGTAGGCGGAGAGGCCGTTGGGGCTCGCGTACTGCACGACGCCGTCCGCGTCGAGCCGGATCAGGCCGTCGCCGACGCGCGGAGAGGCGTCCATGTCGACCTGCTGGCCCGGGAAGGGGAACGACCCGGCGGCGATCATCTGCGCCAGGTCGGAGGCGGACTGGAGGTAGGTCAGCTCCAGCCGGGAGGGGGTGCGCACGGTGAGCAGGTTGGTGTTGCGCGCGATGACGCCGAGCACCCGCCCCTCGCGGCGTACGGGGATGGACTCGACGCGTACCGGCACCTCCTCGCGCCACTCCGGGTCGCCCTCGCGCACGATCCGGCCCTCGTCCAGCGCCGCGTCCAGCAGCGGACGCCGGCCGCGCGGCACCAGATGACCGACCATGTCGTCCTGGTAGGAGGTGGGCCCCGTGTTGGGCCGCATCTGGGCCACGGAGACGTACCGCGTCCCGTCGCGGGTCGGGACCCACAGCACGAGGTCGGCGAAGGACAGGTCGGAGAGCAGCTGCCACTCCGAGACCAGCAGGTGGAGCCACTCTAGGTCGGTGTCGCTCAGAGCGGTGTGCTGGCGGACGAGGTCGTTCATGGAGGGCACCTGTGGAGCGTACCCGGGGCCTCCGCGGACATCCGCACCCGCTCGACGGCGCGCGGAACCGGCCCGACAGTGCTCCCCGCAACGATGGACAGGACGCGAGGCAGGGCGGAAGAATGTCGTGCACATGGATGGACAGGCCAATTGGTCTAGTCCACTATGGACGCACCAAGACCTCCGCCCTCCCCGCACAGGAGGGCGGACCGAGGCACTCGGCGCTCTCTGCCCTGACCGCGCCGGTGCCTCCCGTGGCCGACGGCACCGCACACCGCCGGCCGAGCAGCTCCGGGCTGCGGCGCCTCGGCGGGCTGAGGGTCCTTCCCCGGCGCCGCGGCCCGCGGTTGCCCCCGGGCCGGGCCCCCGCCCGCGCCCCGCCCCTCCGCCCGACATGCGCGCGCCTCATCCCAGCACCCGCGTCCACCGCTCCCGCGAGACCGGCGCACCGCCCCGCACCGCGCTCCCCCGCCGCACGGCAGGCCCGGCAGGGCGGGGACGAACGCCCGAGGACCGGGCGATTCGCCGCACAGCTGCCCGATTCTGCTAGATTGGAAGCTGATTGGTCTATACCACCGGACACCACTCGTCGGAACTAGTCAGATCGGCAGGCACAGCGTGGAAGTTGTCATCGTCCCGGACGCCACGGCAGGCGGCGAACTGATCGCGGAGGCCATCGGAGCCCTGCTGCGCCGCAAGCCCGACGCCCTGCTCGGCGTGGCCACCGGCTCCACCCCGCTGCCCGTCTACCGCGCGCTCGCTGCGAAGGTGGCCTCCGGCGCCGTGGACGCCTCGCGCGCCCGCGTCTGCCAGCTCGACGAGTACGTGGGGCTCCCGGCGGGCCACCCGGAGTCCTACCGCTCCGTGGTGCTGCGCGAGGTCGTCGAACCCCTCGGGCTCTCCGAGGCCGCCTTCATGGGCCCCGACGGCTCGGCCGAGGACGTCCTGGCGGCCTGCGAGGCGTACGACCGGGCGCTGGCGGAGGCCGGCGGCGTGGACCTCCAGCTGCTGGGCATCGGCACCGACGGTCACATCGGCTTCAACGAACCGTGCTCCTCGCTCGCCTCGCGCACCCGGATCAAGACCCTGACCGAGCAGACCCGCGTGGACAACGCGCGCTTCTTCGACGACGACATCGACCAGGTGCCGCACCACGTGATCACCCAGGGCATCGGGACGATCCTGGAGTCCCGCCACCCGATCCTGCTGGCCACCGGCGAGGGCAAGGCCGAGGCGGTCGCGCAGACGGTGGAGGGCCCGGTCGCCGCGATCGTCCCGGCCTCCGCGCTCCAGCTCCACCCGCACGCGACGGTGGTGGTCGACGAGGCCGCCGCGTCGAAGCTGAAGCTCGCGGACTACTTCCGCGCCACGTACGCGGCGAAGCCGGCCTGGCAGGGGCTGTAGGCGTCGTGAACGCCCGGCGTTGACGGCGTCTCGGCGCCCCGGAGCCCCTCTCACGGATGCACGAGCCCACCGGGAGTCGTCCTACAGATCCGCCGTCCAGGGATGCCCCGGGTGTACCCGGTCGAGCAGTTCGGCCAAGGTCTCGCGCTGAGCCGGGGTCATGCGCCCGACGGTCGCGTCGAAGTCCGTCCGATCCTTGCGGCGGGCGTGCTTGGCCTTGAACAACAGGACCAGTTCGGGTGCCAGGTACGGGATGCCGTCCTGGGTGTGGTGGATGATCTCGCTGTAGGGAAGCCGGATCCCCTCGTCGCGCCGGCAGATCCAGACGTCGCCGTCGTGCGGTTCGCGGAACACGTCGAGCAGGCACTTTCCGGTGGCCGGATCGCGGACCCATGTCTGATGTACGGCGGCCAGCACCTCCGGTGCGGCGTCCTCCCGGATCCGGCCGCTGCCTGCCGCGTCGAAGACGTATCCGGAGAAGCGGTGGCGGACCTCGGGAAACTCGCGGCCGGAACCGCGATCTCGATGTCTCCATGGGCGCGCGTCCGCCTGCCGCGGAACGGGTCCAGCGCCCAGCCGGCGGCCACGTACCAGGGCGTGCCGATTCCGGCCATCCGCCGCGCGACCTCATGCGGCGTCCAGCAGGAAGACCACCTGGCGTCGAGGGCTTCGGTCTCGTCGGGTGACAGCTCGACGCCGCCGGGCAGTTGATCGCTCATCGCGGGATCCTATGCCCCGTCGT
>NZ_ML123034.1:4573664-4579592 GCF_003846185.1 Streptomyces sp. ADI96-02 | reverse complement strand
GCCTCCCGTCCGGCGAGAGGTCGTCCCTCGATCGCCGGACGGGCTCGACGCCGTCGGTCCGCGGTCGGTCAGGCCGTCGTGCCGGTGATCGCCTCCGCCGCCGCCAGGCCGCAGACGCGTGCCGCCCCGTGGGTGGCCACGTGCAGGGCGCCCCGGGGCTCCGCGCGGGGCAGGCCCATCTCGACGACGATCGTGTCCGGGCGGGCCGCCAGGAGTTCGTCGAGCGCTTCGGCCATCCAGGCGTGCCGGTGCACGTCGCGGACCACGGCGACGACGCGCCGCTCCCCCGCGGCCCTCACCACCGCCGCCGCCGTGCCGGGGCTTTCGCCGTCGTAGGTGTCCGTGCCCGTCCCGGGCAGGATCCGGCTCAGGTCGGCCGCGATGCCCCACGGCGTCTCGGCGCCGACCGCGATGTTCGCGACCGGGGTGAACGCGGCGACGTAGGCCGCCTCCGTCAGCAGGTCGCCGTCCCCGGTCACCCGCACCGCGCGCCGGGCGGCGACCAGGCCGATGTCGGAGCTGACTCCGGTGCCGGGCGCGGTCCCCTCCTGCACTTCCGCGCCCGGCTCCGGGACGTCCCCCCTGGCCCCCTGCGTCCAGGACGCGAGGGCTCGTACACGGGCGGCTGCGTCCGCGAGCCGCTCCTCGGCCAGTTCTCCGCCGCGTACGGCCGCGACCAGCGCGTCGCGCAGCCGCAGCACCGTCTCCTCGTCGGCCAGCCCGCCGCCGACGCAGATCGCGTCCGCGCCCGCGGCGATCGCGAGGACGGACCCGCGCTCGATGCCGTACGTCTTGGAGATGGCGTCCATCTCCATGCCGTCGGTGACGATCAGGCCGTCGTAGCCCATCTCCCCGCGCAACAGCCCGGTGAGGATCTGCGGGCTGAGCGTGGCCGGGTGGTCCGGGTCGAGTGCGGGAAGCAGGATATGCGCGCTCATCACCGATTTGGAACCCGCCGCGATGGCCGCCCGGAAAGGCACCAGCTCACGGGCGTGCAGCGTGGCGAGGTCGACGTCGATGCGGGGCATCGCGTGGTGCGAGTCGACCGCCGTGTCGCCGTGCCCGGGGAAGTGCTTGGTGCAGGCGGCCACGCCGGCGGCCTGCATGCCCTCGACGTACGCGGCGGTGTGCCGGGCGACCAGCCGGGGGTCCGCGCCGAAGGAGCGCACGCCGATGACCGGGTTGGCCGGGTTGGAGTTGACGTCGGCGGACGGCGCCCAGTTGAGGTTGACGCCGCACTCCGCGAGCCGGCGGCCCAGTTCCTGGGCGACGGCCCGGGTGAGGTGGACGTCGTCCACGGAGCCGAGGGCGAAGTTGCCCGGGAAGGAGGAGCCGTTGGTGACCTCCAGCCGGGTCACGTCGCCGCCCTCCTCGTCGATCGCGACGAGGACGTCGTCGCGCTCCGCGCGCAGCCGCGCCGTGAGGGCGGAGAGCTGCTCGGGCGAGGTGATGTTGCGGCCGAACAGCCCGACGGAGGTGAGCCCTTCGCCGAGGCGGCGCAGCAGCCAGTCGGGGGCGGTGGTCCCGGTGAACCCGGGCTGGAGCACCGCGAGCGCGTCGCGCGTCAGGGTGTCCGTGGTGGAGACGAGGGTGGTCATGAGCCCGCTATCCCTTCACAGCGCCGGAAGTGAGACCCGCGGCCATCTTCTTCTGGATGATCATGAAGAACACGACGACCGGGAGGGCGATCATGGTCGACGCCGCCATGAGCGCGCCGTAGTCCGTGCCGCGTTCGGTCGTGAACGTCATGAGCCATACGTTGAGCGTGTACTTGGAGTTGTCGTTGATCAGGATGTACGCGAAGAGGTATTCGTTCCACGCGTTGACCAGGGCGAAGATCGACGCGGCGGCCAGCCCGGGGGCGAGCAGCGGGAAGATCACGCGGCGGAAGGCGCCGAAGCGGGTGCAGCCGTCCACCATCGCGGACTCCTCCAGCTCCACCGGGATGTTCACCACGAAGCCGCGGATCATGATCGTGGCGAAGGGCAGGGTGGAGACCAGGTAGACGACGATCAGGCCCCAGTACTCGTCGATCCCGCCCATGGCGTTGAGCTGGGCGTAGATCGGGATGAGCATCGCCGTCGGCGGCAGCATCTGGACCAGGATCATGATCAGGACCAGGGCCTTGCGGCCGAAGAAGCGGAACCGGCCGATGGCCAGGGCCGCCAGCGTCGCGATGACCATGCCGCCGACCACCGCGGTCACGGCGACGATCAGGCTGGACTGGATGGCGGTCGCGAAGTTCGGCTGCTCGGTGGCGCGGACGAAGTTGTCGAAGGTGATCGACGAGGGCCACAGGGTCTGGTCGTAGCTGCGGATCTCCCGGTTGGGCCGCAGGGCGCTGACGACGAGCCAGTAGACCGGGAAGACCATGACCAGGGCGACGCCGAGGCCGAGCAGGTCGAAGTGGAGCCGGCTCTTCCTGCGGTCGGGGCGCAGCGCCTGTGTTTCGGTCGGGCTGCTCATTCGACCTCTCCCGTCTTCATGAGCTGGCGCAGGTAGTACACGGCCACGCCGGACAGCAGCAGCACCGTGATCAGGGCGATCGCGGTGCCCTGGCTGAAGGAGGTGGACTCGAACGCCTTGGAGTAGGAGTAGAGGCCGAGGGTCTCGTACTCCGGCTCGGGCTTGTTGCCGCGCAGCAGCCAGATCTGGCCGAAGACGTTGAAGTCCCAGATCACCGAGAGGGTGGCGACCATGGTGAAGACCGGCTTGATGACCGGCCAGGTGACGAACTTGTAGACGCCGTACGCGCCGGCGCCGTCGAGGGCCGCGGCCTCCTCCAGTTCCTGGGGGACCTGGGTGAGGGCGGCGTACAGGGTGACGACGACGAACGGGATCGCGCCCCAGACGACGAGCAGGGTGATGATGCCGAAGCCCTGGATCGGGTCGAGGTACCAGTTGTGGCCGAGCCAGTCCTCGCCGACGACCTCGGCGATCAGGGTGTTGATCAGCCCGTAGTCGGAGTCGGCCATGAACCGGAAGATCGACGCGGCGACCATGAGCGGCATCGACCAGGCCGCGATGAGGCAGGCGGTGAGGACGAGCCGGACCCAGGTGGAGAGCCGGCGCATGAGCAGGGCGACCAGCAGTCCGATGGCCATGGTCAGCGTCACGCAGATGGCCATGAAGACGACCGTGCGGAAGGTGACCCACCAGAACTCGGAGTCGCCGAGGATGTTGGTGAACTGCTCGAACCCGACCCAGGGGGCGGGTTCCCCGCTCCACAGCTCGCGGCGGCCCATGTCCTGGAAGGACATGATGACCGTCTTGCCGAGCGGGTAGAGGTAGACGGCGGCGATCGCCACGATCGCCGGGAGGATCAGGAGGTAGGGCAGGAGTTCGCCCTTCTTCCGCTTCCTCTTCTGCACCCGGGGCACGTCGTCGAGGGGCGGTTTCCCGATCGGCTGCGGGTCGGGTGGTGCGGGGACCGGCGGCCCGACGGCCTTGGTATCAGCGGCAGACACGTGGCTGACCTTCCATCGCGGGTCCGGGGCGGGCCCCGGAATTCACGGCGTTCACTTGCTGGAAAGGCGGGAAAGGCGGGAAAGGAGCGGGGCCCGGCACTGGCGCCGGGCCCCGCCCGGCGATCGGAAGGTCAGGATTCCTTGTTGATCAGCGCGTCGATCTTGCCGTCGGCCTTCTTGGCGGCGTCGGCGACCGAGGCGCCCTTGACGATCTCCAGGAGCATGTTCTGGAGGACCTCCTCCTTCTCCACGGAGGCCCAGCCCGGCGCGATCGGCGTGAACCAGGCGTCCGGCACCGCGTTGGCGATGGCGGCGGTCTCCGGCTTGGCCTTCAGCGGTTCGAGCTGCTTCTCGTTGTTGGGGAGGATGTTCTTCGACGCGAGGACCTCCATGGACTTCGCGTTGGTGAAGAGGGAGATC
Source organism: Streptomyces sp. ADI96-02 (assembly GCF_003846185.1). Classification (GTDB taxonomy): domain Bacteria; phylum Actinomycetota; class Actinomycetes; order Streptomycetales; family Streptomycetaceae; genus Streptomyces. Next base: position 4,575,705 of record NZ_ML123034.1, on the reverse strand, counting down.
CATTCCTCGCCGAGGTCCTGGACCTTCGACTTGGAGATGGTCGCGAGGTCCGAGCCGCCGATGAAGGACGGGAGGGCCTTGCCCTCGGGGCCGGGCATACCGGCCGTGGCGATCCTGCCTTCCAGCTTCGGGTTGCCGTTCTCGCCCGTGGTGACGCTGCCGGCCTCCCACGCCTGGCCGTAGATGACCGCGGCCTTCTCGTTGGCCATGACGTTGGCGTGGTCCTGCTCGTCCTTCGTCTGGTCGGCCTTGTTGTACTTCTTGACCAGGTCGGCGAAGTGCTGGATGCCCTTCTGCGCCTCGGGCGTGGAGAGGGTGGCCTTCCACTTCTTGCCGCCCTCGTCGTACTCGGCTATCTGCCCGCCGTAGGCGGCGACGTAGGACATCGCGGCGTACCAGTAACGGCCGGGGAAGTAGAGGGAGGAGGCGCGCTTGTCCTTCTTGCCCAGTTCGGCGGCGACCTTGTCCATGGCCGCCAGGAACTCGTCCTCGGTCTGCGGGAGCGTGTCGCTGCCGGTGCCGGCCTTCAGCATGTCCTTGTTGTAGACGGCCAGTCGGGCGCTGGCGTAGTACGGGACGCAGTAGGTCTTGCCCTCGAAGGAGCAGGTGTCCTTCAGACCCTTGATCCAGGTGTCGGAGTTCTCGTACTTCTCGGGGTCGATTTCGCCGAGCGCACCATTGAGGATGTACTGCATGGTCTCGGTGTTGCCGAGTTCGACGACATCCGGGAATTTGTCGCCACCGAGGGAGGTGTCAAGCTTCTTGACCTTGTCGGCCCACTGCTGGTATTGAACCTTGACGGTGACGCCCGGGTACTTCTTGTTGAACTCGGCGTTGACGTCCTTGACCAGTTCGGGCCAGGTGGACTGGGCCTCGCCCATGAGCCAGACGGTCAGGGTTTCCTTGCGGTCCTCGGGGTCCTGCGACGATGCCTTGTCGTCGGAACCGCATGCCGCGAGAGAAACCAACATGCCCGCGACGCCGATCGCCGCGATGAGCTTGCGCTTCACGCCAAACCCTCCTCAGGGATGCTGCAACCCCACCCACCGCGAAGACATTCGACGAGTTCTGCTGGGGCTGGACCTGGTCTTTAATGGTTTAGACCAGTACCGGGAGCTTGGCCTAGACCTTTAGGGGTGTCAAGGGTGTATAAGAAGTGCACTCGCGTCCGTTATAGGACCGACACCTAAGGGAGGGCGACGACCCGTGACCGGACCGTGCCACCATGTGAGCCGCGACAGACGGAGGAGCCGGTGACGGCAGCAACGCAGCAGGCGGGAAGGCGGACCATGGGCGCCGAAGGGGGCAGTACGGGGAGCGAGAGCGGGACCGGGACGCGCACGGCGCGCGTACCGAAGTACTACCGGCTCAAGCGTCATCTCCTCGACATGACGGACACGTTGCCACCCGGCACCCCGGTGCCGCCCGAACGCACCCTGGCCGCGGAGTTCGACACCTCGCGCACCACCGTGCGCCAGGCCCTCCAGGAGCTGGTCGTCGAGGGCCGGCTGGAACGCATCCAGGGCAAGGGGACCTTCGTCGCCAAGCCGAAGGTCTCCCAGGCCCTCCAACTGACCTCGTACACCGAGGACATGCGGGCCCAGGGCCTGGAGCCGACGTCCCAGTTGCTGGACATCGGCTATGTCACGGCGGACGACACGCTGGCCGGCCTGCTGGACATCTCGACCGGCGGGCGGGTCCTGCGAATCGAGCGCCTGCGGCTCGCCAGCGGGGAGCCGATGGCCATCGAGACCACCCACCTCTCGGCCAAGCGCTTCCCGGCGCTGCGCCGTTCGCTGGTGAAGTACACCTCGCTCTACACCGCGCTCGCCGAGGTGTACGACGTGCGGCTCGCCGAGGCCGAGGAGACCATCGAGACCTCGCTCGCCACTCCGCGCGAGGCCGGTCTGCTCGGTACGGACGTGGGCCTGCCGATGCTGATGCTCTCCCGCCACTCGATCGACGGCCAGGGCGAACCGGTGGAGTGGGTGCGGTCGGTCTACCGGGGCGACCGGTACAAGTTCGTGGCACGCCTGAAGCG
>NZ_ML123034.1:4544851-4573343 GCF_003846185.1 Streptomyces sp. ADI96-02 | reverse complement strand
CCCGTCCGCGTCTCGTGCGGGGCGTCCGGCACCCGCCGGGGCCGGGTCCGGGCCGGGCCGGACCAGCGTCCGGCCGGCCCGGACGAGCGCTCCGTTCCGGTGAACGTTCCCCTGAACATTCCAATGAACCGAACGCCTCCCGCAACCGTGTCCCTGTGCGCAACACGACCGTTGCCGGACCGCAATGCGGACAGGGGGTGACGCTGGGCGGACATTCGCCTAGATTTCCTGCCCATTACGCCGATGACCAGCGAGGGGACGGAGCACCCATGCCTGAAGAACACGAAACGAAACGACCAACGGTCACTCCCGTGAGGGTGGTGATCGGGCTGTGCCTCTTCGCACCCTTCGTGGCGATGCTGTGGGTGAGCTCGTACGCCCGGGTCGAACCGACGTTCATCGGCATCCCGTTCTTCTACTGGTACCAGATGCTCTGGGTCGTCATCTCGACCGCGCTGACGATGATCGCGTACGTGCTGTGGCAGCGTGACCAGCGCGCCCGCAAGAAGGGTGCCTCCGCATGAAGGACGGCGTGAACGGCGTCGCACTCGCCGTCTTCATCTTCTTCTTCCTGGCCGTCACGGTCATGGGCTTCATGGCCGCCCGCTGGCGCAAGGCCGACAACGAGGCCACCCTCGACGAGTGGGGCCTGGGCGGCCGGTCCTTCGGCACCTGGGTCACCTGGTTCCTGCTGGGCGGCGACCTGTACACCGCGTACACCTTCGTCGCCGTCCCCGCGGCGATCTACGCGGCGGGTGCGGCGGGCTTCTTCGCCGTTCCGTACACGATCCTGGTCTATCCCCTGATCTTCACCTTCCTGCCGCGCCTGTGGTCCGTTTCGCACAAGCACGGCTATGTGACCACCTCGGACTTCGTGCGCGGGCGCTTCGGGTCGAAGGGCCTCTCGCTGGCGGTCGCCCTCACGGGCCTCCTGGCCACGATGCCCTACATCGCGCTCCAGCTCGTCGGCATCCAGGCGGTGCTGGACGTGATGGGCGTGGGCGGCGGCGAGGACACGCACTGGTTCATCAAGGACCTGCCGATCCTCATCGCCTTCGCGGTCCTCGCCGCGTACACCTACTCCTCGGGGCTGCGCGCTCCGGCGCTGATCGCGTTCGTCAAGGACGGACTGATCTACCTGGTCATCGCGGTCGCGATCATCTACATCCCGATCAAGCTCGGCGGTTTCGGCGAGATCTTCGCCAAGGCGGGCGAGGCGTTCGCCCAGGAGAACCCGGCCACCGGCCAGCCGCGCGGCTCGCTCGTCCCGGGCGACATGGGCCAGTGGGGGTACGCCACCCTGGCGCTCGGCTCGGCGCTGGCGCTCTTCATGTACCCGCACTCCATCACGGCGACGCTCTCCAGCCGCAGCCGCGAGGTGATCCGGCGCAACACCACGATCCTGCCGCTGTACTCGCTGATGCTGGGCCTGCTGGCGCTGCTCGGCTTCATGGCGATCGCGGCCGGGGTCAAGGTCGACAACGGCCAACTCGCCATCCCGCAGCTCTTCGAGAACATGTTCCCCGCCTGGTTCGCGGGCGTGGCGTTCGCCGCCATCGGCATCGGCGCGCTGGTGCCGGCCGCGATCATGTCCATCGCGGCGGCGAACCTGTTCACCCGCAACATCTACAAGGACTTCCTCAAACCGGACGCCACTCCGGCCCAGGAGACCAAGGTCTCCAAGCTGGTGTCGCTGCTGGTCAAGGTCGGCGCGCTGGTCTTCGTCCTGACCATGGACAAGACGGTGGCGATCAACTTCCAGCTGCTGGGCGGGATCTGGATCCTCCAGACGATGCCGGCCCTGGTCGGCGGCCTGTTCACCCGGTGGTTCCACCGCTGGGCGCTGATAGCCGGCTGGGCGGTCGGCATGCTGTACGGGACGATCGCCGCGTACGGCGTGGCGAGCCCGACCCAGAAGCACTTCGGCGGATCGTCGAAGGAGATCCCCGGTATCGGCGAGATCGGCTACATCGGTCTGACCGCGTTCGTCCTCAACCTGGTGGTCGTCGTGGTCCTCACGTTCGTCCTGAACGCGCTGAAGGCCCCGGCCGGCATCGACGAGACCTCGCCGTCCGACTACACGGCGGACGTCGGCGACCCGGGTGTCGTGGAGGAGCTGCCGCCGGCCACGGCGGGCGCGCCGGGCGGTCACTGACGACCCGACGCGAACGGCTGTACGTGCCCCCTTCCCGGCCCCCGGGAAGGGGGCACGCGCGCGTGGAGGGCCCCCGGGCGCCGCGCGTGCTCCCTGAGGCTCCCGGGGCTCCTGTCGCTCGCGGGGCCTTCCGCCTCGGCGCCCGGGAGCGGCCCGAGGCCGGTGGCGGAGCGGGTTCCGCCGCCTTCCGGGCCCCGGCGGACCGCCTTCCGGGCCAAGGCGCGACGGGCCCACAACGGACCGATCACCCCATCGCGACACAACATGTGGGGGCTTCCTCATCGGGCGGCCCCCACATGTATGCTCGACCTCGCTGTCGCCGCAGGGGAATCCGGTGCGAATCCGGAACTGTCCCGCAACGGTGTGATCAGTGTGCTTCTGCACACCCGCAAGTCCGAAGACCTGTCGACAGTGCGTCCGGCTCGACCGAACCGGACGCCAGACGTCCGGGCCTCGCGGATGGGCCGGTGGACGCCGTGCGCAGTGCTGCCCCGCCCCGGGCTGCCCGCTGCCCGGCTGCCCCGCTCTCCGCCGGCCCCAGCCGAGCGAGGGAAAGCCCAGTGACCATCGCGCCCGCCGATCCGGTTTCAGCAGCCGAATCCGCCGTGTCCAGCCCGTCCGGCAACGCCGCGAACGACGGACCCGGGACCGCCCTGCTGCGGACCCTGACCGACCTCACCGTCGATCTGCCCGACACCGACCCCGGACGGGTCGCCGCCGCCGCGCTGCGCGGGCGCAACGCCCGCTCCGACGAGGCCGAGCTGCGCTCGCTGGCCACCGAGGCCGCCGCCGGGCTGATCTCCGAGGACCCGGCGTACTCCCGGCTCGCCGCCCGGCTGCTGACCCGCACGATCGCCGACGAGGCCGCCGGCCAGGGCGCGACGTCCTTCTCCGCCTCGGTCGCCGTCGGCCACCGCGAGGGCCTGATCGCCGACCGCACCGCCGCGTTCGTCCAGGCGCACGCGAGGACGCTGGACGCGCTCGTCGAGCGGGCGCTGACCGAGGGGGCGGACGACCGCTTCGGCTACTTCGGCCTGCGCACCCTGCACAGCCGCTACCTGCTGCGCCACCCGCTCACCCGCCAGGTCATCGAGACGCCGCAGCACTTCATGCTGCGCGTCGCGGCGGGCCTCGCCGAGGACGATTCGGTGCGGGCGCTGGACGAGGTCGCCGCGCTGTACGGGCTGATGAGCCGGCTGGACTACCTGCCCTCCTCCCCCACCCTCTTCAACTCCGGCACCCGGCACCCGCAGATGTCCTCCTGCTACCTGCTGGACTCGCCCAAGGACGAGCTGGACTCGATCTACGACCGCTACCACCAGGTGGCGCGGCTCTCCAAGCACGCGGGCGGCATCGGTCTGTCGTACTCCCGCATCCGCGCGCGGGGTTCGCTGATCCGGGGCACCAACGGGCACTCCAACGGCATCGTGCCGTTCCTCAAGACGCTGGACGCCTCGGTCGCGGCGGTGAACCAGGGCGGTCGCCGCAAGGGCGCGGCGGCGGTCTACCTGGAGACCTGGCACGCGGACATCGAGGAGTTCCTGGAGCTGCGCGACAACACGGGCGAGGACCAGCGGCGTACGCACAACCTGAACCTGGCGCACTGGATCCCGGACGAGTTCATGCGCCGGGTGGACGCGGACACCGAGTGGTCGCTGTTCTCGCCGGCCGAGGTGCCCGAGCTGGTCGACCTGTGGGGCGACGCGTTCGACGCGGCCTACCGCGCGGCCGAGGCCAGGGGGCTGGCCCGCAAGACGATGCCGGCGCGCGAGCTGTACGGCCGCATGATGCGTACCCTCGCGCAGACCGGACAGGGTTGGATGACGTTCAAGGACGCCTCCAACCGGACCGCGAACCAGACCGCCGAGCCGGGCCGGGTCGTCCACTCCTCGAACCTGTGCACCGAGATCCTCGAAGTCACCGACGACGGCGAGACGGCCGTCTGCAACCTGGGCTCGGTCAACCTGGGCGCGTTCGTGAAGGGCGGCTCGATCGACTGGGAGCGGCTGGACGCCACCGTGCGCACCGCCGTGACCTTCCTGGACCGGGTCGTCGACATCAACTTCTACCCGACCGAGCAGGCCGGGCGCTCCAACTCCCGCTGGCGGCCGGTGGGCCTGGGGGCGATGGGCCTCCAGGACGTCTTCTTCCAGCTGCGGCTGCCCTTCGACTCCGCCGAGGCCCGCGCGCTGTCCACCAGGATCTCCGAGCGGATCATGCTGGCCGCCTACGAGGCGTCCTGCGACCTCGCCGAGCGGTCGGGCCCGCTGCCCGCCTGGGCCGAGACCCGCACCGCACGCGGGGTGCTGCACCCCGACCACTACGCCACCGAGCTGAACTGGCCGGAGCGCTGGGACGCGCTGCGCGCCCGGGTCGCGAAGACCGGCATGCGCAACTCGCTGCTGCTCGCCATCGCCCCGACCGCCACCATCGCCTCGATCGCCGGGGTGTACGAGTGCATCGAGCCGCAGGTCTCCAACCTGTTCAAGCGCGAGACGCTCAGCGGTGAGTTCCTCCAGGTCAACGCCTACCTGGTGGACGAGCTGAAGAAGCTCGGCGTGTGGGACGCCCGCACCCGCGAGGCGCTGCGCGAGGCCAGCGGCTCGGTGCAGGGCTTCGCCTGGATCCCCGAGGACGTGCGGGCGCTGTACCGCACGGCGTGGGAGATCCCGCAGCGCGGCCTGATCGACATGGCGGCGGCCCGTACGCCGTTCCTCGACCAGAGCCAGTCGCTCAACCTGTTCCTGGAGACGCCGACGATCGGCAAGCTCTCCTCGATGTACGCGTACGCCTGGAAGCAGGGGCTGAAGACGACGTACTACCTCCGTTCGCGCCCGGCGACCCGGATCGCCCGCGCCGCGTCCGGAGCCGCGTCGGCCGCCGCCCCCATTCCCGTACAGCAGGCGTCGGCTCCCGACGCGGACGCCATCGCCTGCTCCCTCGAAAACCCCGAGTCCTGCGAGGCCTGCCAGTAATGAGCACCACGAACAACGAGAAGAACCTGCTCGACCCGGGCTTCGAGCTGACCCTGCGTCCCATGCGCTACCCGGACTTCTACGAGCGCTACCGGGACGCGATCAAGAACACCTGGACGGTGGAGGAGGTCGACCTCCACTCCGACGTCGCCGACCTCGCGAAGCTGTCGCCGGGTGAGCAGCACATGATCGGCCGCCTCGTCGCCTTCTTCGCGACGGGCGACTCGATCGTCTCGAACAACCTCGTGCTGACGCTGTACAAGCACATCAACTCCCCCGAGGCGCGGCTGTACCTGTCGCGGCAGCTCTTCGAGGAGGCCGTGCACGTCCAGTTCTATCTGACGCTGCTGGACACCTACCTGCCCGACCCGGACGACCGGGCGGCGGCGTTCGACGCGGTCGAGGAGATCCCGTCGATCCGCGAGAAGGCCCAGTTCTGCTTCCGGTGGATGGACTCCGTCGAGAAGATCGACCGGCTGGAGACGAAGGCGGACCGCCGTCGCTTCCTGCTCAACCTGATCTGCTTCGCGGCGTGCATCGAGGGGCTGTTCTTCTACGGCGCGTTCGCCTACGTGTACTGGTTCCGTTCGCGCGGCCTGCTGCACGGTCTCGCCACCGGCACCAACTGGGTTTTCCGTGACGAGACGATGCACATGAACTTCGCGTTCGAGGTCGTGGACACCGTCCGCAAGGAGGAGCCCGACCTGTTCGACGACGCGCTCCAGCAGCAGGTCACCGACATGCTGAAGGAGGCCGTCGAGGCGGAGCTCCAGTTCGGCCGCGACCTGTGCGGCGAGGGCCTGCCGGGCATGAACACCGAGTCGATGCGCCAGTACCTGGAGTGCGTCGCCGACCAGCGGCTCGCCCGCCTCGGCTTCCCGACGGTGTACGGCTCGGAGAACCCGTTCTCCTTCATGGAGCTCCAGGGCGTCCAGGAGCTGACGAACTTCTTCGAGCGCCGCCCGTCCGCCTACCAGGTGGCCGTGGAGGGCTCGGTCGGCTTCGACGACGACTTCTAGGCCCTGCCTCAACCGGTGTGGTGAGGATGCCCGGTGACCGGCGTCCTCACCACAGCGACTCCGCGCCCGCCGAGTCAGACGGTGTCGAACTCTCCGGCCCGGACGCCGCCGACGAAAGCGGTGAACACCTCGACGGGAACCGTGAGAACCGGACCGCCCGCGACCTTGGAGTCACGGACCGGGACGACGCCGCACGAGGCGACGAGGTCGGCGGCGACCTCGACGCAGTCGCCGCCGTTGTTGCTGTACGAGGACGTGAACCATCGGGGGGTTTCGGTCGTCACAGGGTGCCCTTTCGCAACTGGCTGATCTTGGCCACGGACGCTGCCGTCGACAGCGACTCACGTTGCAGTTGATGGTAGGCCGTCAACATGGGCGTCACACCCGAGCTCTCCCGGTCCAGATGCCCCTGAGCCTGGGATTCGGCGTAGCACATCATGGACCGGTCCGGCAGCGTCAGGATGTTCACGGGGAGATCGAAGGTCCGTCGCTCGCCGATCTCGTACGGCGCCACCTGGAGCAGGCTGTTGGGCAGTTCGGCGAACTCGATGAGATAGTCCAGCTGGGCGTTCATCACTGCGGGTCCGCCGACGGGCCGTCGGATGCAGCTCTCGTCCATGATGACGAACAGCATGGGCGGCCGGGGGCGCACCAGCGCCGCCTGCCGCTCCGACAGGAACGCGACGCGCTCCTCAGCCTGCTCGGGCGTGATCGCCCCTCGACGCAGGGCGCTCTCGGCCAGGACCCGCGCGTACGCCGGAGTCTGCAACAGGCCGGGAACGATGCCGAGGTTGTACAGCCGGAGCTCCACCGCGCGGCCCTCGTACCCGACGTACTCCGGGAAGCCCTCCAGCATGAAGCCGCGCCGCAGCTCGACCCACTCGCGCTCGAACGAATCGGTGGTTTCGTTCGTGCCGAAGACCTGGTCGGACTGGCGCGCGAAGCGCAGGGTCGGCGCTTTGCGCGCCGTTTCCACGGCCGACACATGCTGACTGGAGTACCCGATCCGGGGAGCCAGTTCCTCCTGGCTCCACCCCCGCGCCTCCCGAAACCGCCGGATGCGTGCGCCGTAGGCCGCCCGCGGGCTGCTGCCGGGGTTCAGTTCCTTGCGATTGACCATGCCGTAGCCCCTCCCCTTCCTTCACCACGACCGAGTTGAAGGGTCCTTCACGGTAGGCCACATCGCAGCGACCCGGTAGCCGAACGGCTACAGAGAGGAGCCATGGGTGGACGGCGTGAACGCCCGTCCGAATACGGAGGAGTTGAGCCTGGTGACATCACAGGGGCCCGGCACCGTCAGCAGCCGGTGCCAGGCCCCTGTGCCCTGTGCGGGAGTGGGTGGCGTCCTCAGTCGTTGGCGACGACCTCGTAGCGCGGCGTGCCCTCCTCCATCTGCCGCAGCGCGTCCTTGCGGTCCCGCTTGGAGAGGCGGTCGATGTAGAGGTAGCCGTAGAGGTGGTCCGTCTCGTGCTGGAGGCAGCGCGCGAAGTAACCGCTGCCCCGCACCTTGATCGGGTTGCCCTTCGCGTCCTGGCCGCGCACCACCGCGTAGTCGGGGCGGGCGAGGGAGGCGTACGCGGTCGGGACCGAGAGGCAGCCCTCGTTGGAGTCGTCCAGCACCCGCGCCTCGGGGGGCAGCTCCTCCAGGACCGGGTTGCAGACCACGCCGGTGTGGCGGTTGCCGTCGTCGTCGGGGCAGTCGTAGACGAAGACCTTGAGGTCGACACCGATCTGGTTGGCCGCCAGGCCCACGCCCTCGGCCGTCTTCTGGCTGGCGAACATGTCGTCGATCAGCTGCGCCAACTCGTCGCCGAACTCGGTGACGTCCTTGCACTCCTTGTGCAGCACCGGGTTGCCCACGACCGTGATCGGACGCGACGTGCCGCGCTCCCGGTACGCCGCCTCGCGCGCCTCGCAGTCCTCGGTGTCGACGATGAACCCCTCGTCGTCCACGCCGATCCGCCCGTCCGTCTCCTGCTGCGCCATGTCCGCCGTACGCCTTCCTGCAAAACCTGAACCCGGGGAACCCGGGAAGCCCGGGAAACACCGCACCGCGATCGGTGCCCGTACAGCCTACGGGCAGCGGTCAGCAGACTTCTTCGAGATCGCGCCACTCGCGGCTGTCCGGGCTGTCTGCGACCCAGCCGTCCAGCAGTCCGCGCACCAGCCCGGCGGGCGCGGCCAGACCGCACTCGCGCTCCGGCACCCACAGGTCCCCTCCGCCGGCCGTGCGGTGGCCCAGCGGCCCCGGATGGCCCGGCTCGCTGTGGTCGTGCGGGTCCAGGTGCTCCCCGTCGCCCTCGTCGCTCTCCATCCGGCTCTCCGAGCAGGCCCGGCAGAGCAGCCGTACGGAGGACGACCAGTCCTCGGCGGCGAACCCGGCGTCCGAGGCCAGCTGCTCCAGCGCGTCCCGGTCCTCCTCGGTGGCCGCCTCCAGCAGCACCACCCAGGTCGGCACCGGCGAGGGCGCCCACAGCTCGATCTCGTCGAAGACCGGATAGGCGGGCCCGGCGGCGGTGACCCGCTCGCCGTTGGGCACGCCGTCGTGCAGCACGACCTCGCCCCAGCGCCGCCCGGAGGACGGCAGGGGGATCGACAGGACTTCCATGCGGGCCGGATCGAGCCGGCGACCCCAGACCACCTCGGCCTCGCCCTCGGGCGACAGCCGTACCGCCGCGCTGCCCAGCTCCATGCCCGTCGGCTCGGTGGTCGCCGCGCCGTGCTGCCCGCCGCCGGGCACCTTGAGCCCGTACGCCTGCCAGGCCCGCCGCGCCAGCGGCCAGTCCTGGAGCGCGGTGGCGGCGATGCCGACGTTCCACCAGTCGGGCGCCCCGGACTCCCGGTCGAGCAGCGCGACGGCCCGCAGGCCCGCCGCTCTCGCCTGCTCCCAGTCGTGCCGGAACTTGTGCAGCAGCGCCAGATTGAACCAGGACTCCGAGAGCCAGGGCTCCAGATCCGCCGCACGCGTCAGCAGCGCCCCCGCGTCCTCGTACCGGCCGTCGCCGATCAGCGTGAACGCGCGGTCGGTGGCCTGCCGCCACGAGGCGGACGGCCGATGCCGTACCTTCCCGAAGATCCTCACGATTCCCGCCTGTCCCGACTGGACACCCTCGTTTTCCGCTCTGCTTTCGCATCCAACCATGCCCGGCCGGACGCCCGCTCATTACCCATGGGTTACCCAGCTCCGGCCCGGGTCAGACCGCCTCGCGCCAGGACTCTCGCCAGCGCCTCCACCACCTGCGGCTGGTAGTCGTGTCCGGTGCCGAGCCTCAGCCGCTCCAGGGCCCCCAGCGGGCCGCTCACGCCTTCCCCGCACAGCTCCTCGTACGCGTTGACCGTTCTGACGATCCTGGCGGCGGGCAGTTGTTCCCGGTACGGATCGGCCTGCTGCTCCACCACTGCCGCGACCTCCGCCGCCACCCCGGTCCGCCGGACCACGGCTCCGCCGAGCAGCGCGATCCGCCGCTGCTCGGCCACCGGCAGCCCGGCGGTGGCCCCGGCGGCGACCGGGTCGACCAGGGACAGCCGGCCGATGTCGTGCATCAGCGCCGCGTACTCCAGCACGGTCAGCCGCTCCCCGGTCAGCCCCAGCTCGCGGCCGACGGCCACCGCCAGCGAGGCGACCCGGCGGGCGTGGCCGGGCGGGGCGTACCCGGCGACCTCGGTGGCGCGGGCGAGCGAGGCGATCGTCTGCCGGCGGGTGGCGCGGACGGCGGCGTAGCGGCGGAAGGAGACCTGCGTCAGCAGCAGCGGCACGCACAGGACGGGCAGCGCCCACAGTCCGGCGACCGCGACTCCCAGCGCCATCACGACCCCGGTGGCCCCGACCGCCGGCCCGATCCCGGTGAGCCCCCGCAGCTCGTCGCCGAGGAACGGGCCGTACGGCGGCGGGGCGGCGCAGCCGTACGGCCGGGCCCGCGCACGGGCGAGGAGGGCGGCGAGCAGCGCGTCGCACACGGCGGTCAGCGCCAGCAGGGCGAGCAGGAACAGCGCGAAGTACAGCCCTTCGCCGAACCAGCGCTCCGCCTGCCCGGAGTCGTACAGCGGCTGGAAGCAGACGGCGGCGAAGGCGACGGTGAGCACCCGGCGGGCCGCCCGGTCGAGGTCCGGGCGGCGGCCCCGGGCCAGGAACGGCAGGGCGGCGACGGCCTGCGCCACGACGACGACGGTGACCACCTGGGGAGCGCCGTGCGCGGTCGGCTCGCCCCCGCTGCGCCCGAGCAGCGCGTACGCCAGGGCTCCGGCGGCGGCGAGCGGCGCCGGTTCCCGCTCTCCGGGCGCGGCGCCCCGGCGGGCCGGTTCTCCGGCGGCGACGACGGCCGCGAACGCCAGGGCGTGGCCCGGTTCGACGAGACCGCGCGTCAGGGTGTGGGCGAGCGCGGCCAGGGTCAGGGCGAGCGCCGCGGCGCGGACCGCGAGGACGGCCGGGGCGGGGGCGTCGCGCGCCTCGCCGCCCCTCACCCGGAACGCTCCGGGGAGGGCCGCGCGTCGGTCCCGGCCCGGGTCCGGGGCACCGGTGCGCGCGGTTCGTCCGCGGTGACGGCGGTGTCGGCGGCGCTCCAGCCGTGCCGCTCCAGCCCTCGGTCCAGCGCCCGCACCATCACCGGGTCGAACTGGCTGCCCGCGCACCGCTTCAGCTCGGCGAGCGCGGCGGGCACCGGCCGGGCCCGCCGGTAGGAGCGGGTCGAGGTCATGGCGTCGAAGGCGTCGGCGACGGCGACGACCCGGGCGAACTCGGGGATGGCCCCGCCGCTGAGTCCGTAGGGGTAGCCGGTGCCGTCGAGCCGTTCGTGGTGGTGCAGGATCGCGGCGCGGGCCTCGTCCAGGAAGCCGATGCCCCGCACGATCTCGTGCCCGTACTCCGGGTGCAGTTCCATGACGCGCCGCTCCTCCGGGGTGAGCGGACCGTCCTTGCGCAGCACCCGGGTCGGGACGCCGAGCTTTCCGATGTCGTGGAGGATGCCGGCGAACCGCAGCCCCTCCAGGCGTCCCTCGTCCATGCCGAGTTCACGGCCGATCAGGACGGAGGCGCGGCCCACCCGCTCGCTGTGGCCCCGGGTGTAGGCGTCCTTGATGTCGACGGCGTGGACCAGGGCGCGGATGGTGGCGCGGTGCGCCGCGTCCTCGCGGTGGTACTGGGCGAAGACCCAGGAGGAGAGGTACATGGGCAGCAGGACGAAGAGCGCGGGGACCGGCCCGTACGAGCTGCGCCACAGGGCGGCCATCATCAGCCCGACGAGCGCGTGCACCAGGTGCGGGCCGAGGGCGCGGGGCAGCAGCGTGCGCCAGGACCGGGCGATGGGCCGCCGCTCGGCCGCCGCGAGGATGAAGCCGTCCAGGGCGGTGAGGACCAGGCTGAAGGCGAGGGCGGCCCCGGCGGCGGGCAGCAGGGCGTACGGGAAGTCGGCGGCGGGGCCGGGAGCTCCCGCGCCGCCGGGGACTCCCGCGCCGCCGGGGACTCCCGCGCCGCCGGGAGCTCCCGCGCCGCCGAGGGTGGCGGGGCCGCCGAGGAGCGCGTGGGTCCAGGAGGCGGCGCAGCAGGCGAGGGCGAGCTGGGCGGCCCGCCAGATCCGGCGGGCCGCGACGGGCGGCTGTTCCACCCGGCCGATGAGCGATCCGGCCGCGGCGGCCAGCGCGGCGGCCGAGGGCGGGAGCAGGAAGGCGGCGACCGGCAGCAGCGGTAAGAACGACCCGGCCCCGGTGCGGGGCGAGCCGCCCGCGAGGCGGCGGCCGGCGAGTTCGCAGGCGATGGAGAGGGCGGCGAGCAGTCCGAGCGTGCCCCAGGGGGTGCGGGCCCCGGGCGCGCACGCCGGGATGACGCAGGCCGCGGCCCCGGTCGCCGCGCTCAGGACGCAGAGGCGGGCCGCCGCCGGTGTGCCTCTCACCCCGCACTCGCCCCCAGCCTGGTCGGTGGATGCGCCAGGCTAGCGATTCGGCGGGCTCACCGGGGGGCTACCGGTGCCGTTAGCACCTTCGGGTGACTACTCGCGCGCGGCGGTGGACCGGTCGGTCGGGCCGACGGTGATGTCCTGCTCGGGCACGGCCTCACCGGCCCTGATCAGGTCGATGCGGCCCATCACCTTGGAACGCAGGTCACTGGGTACGTCGTCCTGACCGCAGCACCGCTTGACGAGCTTCTTCACGGCTTGTTCGAGACCGTACTTCTCCAGGCACGGGGAGCACTCCTCGAAGTGCGTCTCGAACTTGGTGCAGTCGCCCTCGGGCATCTCCCGGTCGAGGAACTCGTAGAGATGATCGAGGACCTCTGAGCAGTCCGTCTCGTGCGGCTCTCCGCAGCTCATGAGGCCGAGCCTTTCCGATCGTCCGAGTCACCGGCGCCGGCCGCGACCAGCCCGCGCTCACGGGCGTAGTCCTCCAGCATTCCGCGCAGCTGACGGCGCCCGCGGTGCAGCCGGGACATCACCGTGCCGATGGGGGTCCCCATGATGTCCGCGATCTCCTTGTACGCAAAGCCCTCGACGTCGGCGAGGTAGACGGCGATGCGGAACTCCTCGGGAATCGCCTGGAGCGCCGACTTCACGTCGGAGTCCGGGAGATGGTCGAGGGCCTGCGACTCGGCCGAACGCAGCCCGGTCGACATGTGCGACTCGGCGCGCGCCAGCTGCCAGTCCTCGATCTCCTCGGCGGCACTGCGCTGGGGCTCCCGCTGCTTCTTGCGGTAGGAGTTGATGAAGGTGTTGGTGAGGATGCGGTACATCCACGCCTTGAGGTTGGTGCCCTCGCGGAACTGGTGGAACGAGCCGTACGCCTTCGCGTAGGTCTCCTGGACGAGGTCCTCGGCGTCGGCGGGGTTGCGCGTCATGCGCAGCGCGGCCGAGTACATCTGGTCGAGAAAACCGAGGGCGTCCCGCTCGAAGCGCGCGTTGCGCTCGGCTGACGTCTCCGGTGCGCGGCCGTCGTCGGTCCCTGTGTCGGTCCCAGTGACCGGACCCACCTCCTCCAACGATGTGGCGGAGCCGAAACCGGACCCGCTCGCATCGGAGAATAGTCGACCTTGCTTCGAGGCGGGCTGTCCATGCGATCCGCCCTCGGCACCCGCGGGGGTGGTCCTCGCCGCGTGCAGCACGGTCCACTCCAGTTCCGCGGTGTTCGAGCGGCTCGGGCAGATGGTCGAACCCATGCGACGGACTCCCTCTCCACGTACGACGTCGTTGTACCGACGGTTGTTGTGCTTACGTCCCGAACAACAGCGCCCCCGCACGGCGCATTCCCGGGGCGTATGTCACGCGAGTGAGGCGAGCCACGCCGCGACGGCCCCGGTGAGGACGGCCATCGCCTCCTCCTCGCTCACCGGGGCCCTCTTCGGTACGGCGAAGCCGTGGTCGCCGTACGGGACCTCCGCGAGTCCGTAGGGTCCGGGCGGGAATTCGGCGGGGCGGCCGAACGGGTCGTTGCCGCCCTGTACGACCAGGGTGTCCAGCTCGGTGCCCAGCAGTTCACCGGCGCGGGACCTCTCCGGCCGGCCCGGCGGGTGCAGCGGGAAGCTGAGCGCGAGGACCGCGCGGGCGCCCAGTCCGGCGGCGGTGCGGCAGGCGACCCGTGCGCCGGCGCTGCGCCCGCCCGCGACGACCGGGGGCCCGGCGGCGGCGAGGGCGGGCCACAGGCCGCGCCAGCCGCTGTCCAGGGTCTTCGGGGCGGGCGCGAGCTTCCTGCCCGCGACCCGCCAGGGCTGCTCCACCAGGGCGACGGTGACGCCCCGGCCGGGCAGGGCGGCGGCCAGGGCCCGCAGGTCGCGGGCCTCGATCCCGCCGCCGGCTCCATGGCTCGCGGCCAGCACGAGGCGGGGCCGCCGGGCGGCGAACCAGGTGATCCTGGCCTCGCCCGTGTCGGTGGTGACGTTCTGCACGCGCGGTGTCGGGCTCATCCGGCCCATCCTGCCCGTGCCCGCCGCCGGATCAGAACAGGGTGGCCTCCTCCGGCGCGGCCAGCTCCTCCAGCAGTTCGGGCCCGTTGTTGCGGACGTTGCTGACGGCGGTGGCCACCGGGTAGGCGCGCATCAGCCCGCCCGGCGGCGGCTCCAGCAGCGCGCGCAGGCCGTCCGCGTCGGTGTGCGCCGGGTCGAGCCAGGCGTCCCAGCGGTCCGGGGTGAGCATCAGCGGCATGCGCGGGTGGATGTCGGCGAGCGCGGACGGACCCTCGGCGGGAGCCACGGCCAGCGGGGTGGTCTCGGCCTCGGTGGTGATCACCGAGCAGGTCACCCACCAGGCGGCCTCGTGGTCGGGCGGCAGGGCCGGGTCGCGCCAGAACTCGTACAGTCCGGCCATCGCGAGGACCGAGCCGTCGGCGGGAGTGACGAAGTAGGGCTGCTTGCGGCCCCGCTTCCTCTTCCCCTGCTCCTCCAGCTGCCGTTCGTCGGCCCCGGTGACCCACTCGTAGTAGCCGTCGGCGGGCAGGACGCAGCGGCGCTGGGCGAACGCGCCGCGGAAGGACGGCTTCTCGTGCACGGTCTCCGCCCGCGCGTTGATCATGCGGGCCGCGCCCTCGGTCGTCTTCGACCAGGACGGTACGAGTCCCCATTTCAGTACGCGCAGCTGGCGAACCGGACGGCGGTCGTCCGCGTCCTTAGCAGGACGTTCCAGTACCGCGTAGACCTCTTTGGTCGGCGCCACGTTCCAGTCCGGCTCCAGGGTCTCGGTGGGTTCCCACTTCTCGACCCCGAAGAGTCCGGTCAGGTCCTCGGGCCGCCGACTGGCCGCATACCGTCCGCACATAAGTGCCAGACTGCCACGACCGCCCGCCCTCGCCGCAAGGAGTCGCCCGGCCGATGAACAGCACCGAATGGGGCGATCTGTGGGATCGCCTCGCCGGCACCCAGTCCGCGCCCGAGCAGTGGCTGGTGGTCGTGACCGCCACGGCCGCGCTGATCGCCGTCGTGCCGAACGCCCTGTGGCGGCTGTCGCGCAACGCGATCACCATCGCGCACGAGGGCGGCCACGGCCTGGTGGCCCTGCTCACCGGGCGCAGGCTCTCCGGCATCCGGCTCCACTCGGACACCAGCGGTCTGACCGTGAGCCGCGGCAAGCCGACGGGGATCGGCATGATCCTCACGGCGGCGGCGGGGTACACGGCTCCCTCGCTCCTCGGCCTGGGCGGCGCGTGGCTGCTCGCCGACGGGCGGATCACGCTGCTGCTGTGGCTGGCGACGGCCCTGCTGGCCGCGATGCTGGTGATGATCCGCAACCTGTACGGGGCCCTCACCGTCATCCTGACGGGCGGCGTCTTCCTGCTGGTGTCCTGGCTGACCTCGTCCGACGTGCAGTCGGCGTTCGCGTACGCGGCGGTGTGGTTCCTGCTGCTGGGCGGGGTGCGCCCGCCCTTCGAGCTCCAGTCCAAGCGGCGGCACGGCGGGGCGCCGGACTCCGACCCGGACCAGCTGGCGCGCCTGACGGACGCGCCCGCGGCCCTGTGGCTGTTCCTCTTCCACGCGGTGTCGCTGTGTTCGCTGATCGGCGGCGGCCGGTGGCTGCTCGGGCTGTGAGAGCGGCTGCTCGGGCTGTGAGGGCCGCGATCCCGGCCTCCGGTCCGTACCATGCTTTCGTTACGGACCGGTTTCCGCCCTTTTGATCACGATCCGGGTTTGCGCGGAGCCACTAAAGTGATGCCCATGACCGAAAGTTCCGTGCACCCCGCCCTCTGGCCCGCCCCTCACGCGAGCGGAGCCGTCGACGCCACCGTCACCGTGCCCGGATCCAAATCGGTCACCAACCGCGCGCTCGTCCTGGCCGCGCTCGCCTCCGAGCCGGGCTGGCTGCGCCGCCCGCTGCGCTCCCGCGACACCCTGCTGATGGCCGAGGCGCTGCGCGCGATGGGCGTGGGCATCGAGGAGACGGTCTCCTCCAGTTCCACGGCCGCGGGCGCTCCGGACGGTTCCGGCGAGGCGTGGCGGATCATCCCGGCCGGGCTGCTCGG
This sequence comes from Streptomyces sp. ADI96-02, assembly GCF_003846185.1. Classification (GTDB taxonomy): domain Bacteria; phylum Actinomycetota; class Actinomycetes; order Streptomycetales; family Streptomycetaceae; genus Streptomyces. The sequence goes on along the minus strand of NZ_ML123034.1, from coordinate 4,557,264 downwards.
CCCCGCCGCGGTGGACGTCGGCAACGCCGGTACGGTCATGCGCTTCCTGCCGCCGGTCGCCACGCTCGCCGACGGCGCGGTGCGCTTCGACGGCGACCCGCGCTCCTACGAGCGCCCGTTGACCGGTGTGATCGAGGCGCTGCGGGCCCTCGGGGCCCGGATCGACGACGACGGGCGCGGGGCGCTGCCGCTGACCGTGCACGGCGGCGGCGCGCTGGACGGCGGGCCGGTGGCCATCGACGCGTCCTCCTCCTCGCAGTTCGTCTCGGCGCTGCTGTTGTCGGGGGCGCGCTTCAACCAGGGCGTGGAGGTCCGCCACACCGGCGCCACGCTGCCCTCGATGCCGCACATCCGGATGACCGTGGACATGCTGCGGGCCGTGGGCGCGCAGGTCGACGAGCCGGAGACGGGCGGCGAGCCGAACGTCTGGCGGGTCTCGCCCTCCGCCCTGCTGGGGCGCGATCTTACGGTCGAGCCGGACCTGTCCAACGCGCAGCCGTTCCTGGCCGCGGCCCTGGTGACCGGCGGCCGGGTGACGATCCCGGACTGGCCCGAGCACACCACGCAGCCGGGGGACGCTCTGCGCGAGATCTTCACCGCGATGGGCGGCTCCTGCGAGCTGACCGAGAGCGGACTGACCTTCACCGGTACGGGCCGCGTCCACGGCATCGACGTCGATCTGGGCGAGGTCGGAGAGCTGACGCCGGGCATCGCGGCGGTGGCCGCGCTGGCCGACTCGCCCTCCACCCTGAGCGGCGTCGCGCACCTGCGGCTGCACGAGACGGACCGGCTGGCCGCGCTGACCAAGGAGATCAACGAGCTGGGCGGCGACGTCACGGAGACGGCCGACGGCCTGCACATCCGGCCCCGCCCGCTGCACGGCGGCGTCTTCCACACGTACGACGACCACCGGATGGCCACCGCCGGGGCGATCATCGGCCTGGCGGTGAAGGGCGTGGAGATCGAGAACGTGGGCACGACGGCGAAGACCCTGCCGGACTTCCCGGACATGTGGACCGGAATGCTCGGGGCCTAGAGGGATGCGCCGCTACGGCAAGAACCCGGACGAGGACGACATCCGCGTCCGCCCCAACCGCAAGGGCAACCGGCCCCGCACGCATATCCGGCCCAAGCACGAGGACGCCGAGGAGGGCATGGTCCTCACCGTCGACCGGGGCCGGCTGACCTGCCTGGTCGACGGCCGGACCGTGGTGGCGATGAAGGCCCGCGAGCTGGGCCGCAAGGCCGCCGTGGTGGGCGACACCGTCTCCATCGTGGGCGACCTCTCCGGCGAGAAGGACACCCTGGCCCGGATCGTGCGCATCGGCGAGCGGCGCACGGTGCTGCGGCGCACGGCGGACGACGACGACCCGTACGAGCGGGTGGTCGTCGCCAACGCCGACCAGCTGGCGATCGTCACCGCCCTCGCCGATCCGGAGCCCCGCCCGCGCATGATCGACCGCTGCCTCGTCGCGGCGTACGACGGCGGCCTCACCCCGCTCCTGGTGCTGACCAAGTCCGACCTCGCCTCGCCGGACAAGCTACTGGAGGCGTACACGCCGCTCGGCGTCCCGTACATCGTCACGAGCCGCGAGGAGCTGGAGAACGGGGACGCGGCGGACCGGGTGCGCGAGCAGTTGAACGACCGTGTCACGGCGTTCGTGGGGCATTCCGGAGTCGGCAAGACGACGCTGGTCAACGCCCTGGTTCCGAAGGACCGGCGGCGGACCACCGGTGTCGTCAACGCGGTCACCGGCCGGGGCCGGCACACCACCACCTCCGCGCTCGCGCTGCCGCTGCCCGGGGACCGGGGCTGGGTGGTCGACACTCCGGGCGTCCGCTCGTTCGGACTCCACCACGTCGACCCGTCGCGGGTCATCAACGCCTTCCCCGACCTCCAGCCGGGCACCGAGAACTGTCCGCGCGGCTGTACGCACGACGAGAACCAGCCCGAGTGCGCGCTGGACGCCTGGGTGGCCGAGGGACACGCCGATCCGGCGCGGCTGGAGTCCCTGCGCCGGCTGCTGGCCACGCGGGAGCGGCGCGAGGGCGACTGATCGCAAGGGCGCCTGGTGCCCGCGTACGACTGATGCCCGAGGGCGACTGATCGGCAATCGGCCCGGTGCGCCTCGGGCACGTTTGCGAGTACCCGGGGACGGTGAGGGCATAATCGCACCGTTCGGGACGTAGCAGTCACCTACGCGGGAGGCAACTGACGATGGCGTGGCTCCTGGTCGTGGTCGCGGGACTGCTGGAAACCGGCTTCGCCGTGTGCCTGAAGCTCTCGCACGGCTTCACCAGGCTCTGGCCCACGGTCGCGTTCTGCGCGTTCGCGCTCGGCAGCTTCGGTCTGCTGACCCTGGCGCTGAAGAAGCTGGACGTCGGTCCGGCGTACGCGGTGTGGACCGGCATCGGCGCGGCGGGGACGGCGATCTACGGCATGATCTTCCTGGACGACGTCGTCTCGACGCTCAAGCTGGTCTCGATCTCGCTGGTGATCGTCGGTGTGATCGGCCTCCAGCTGTCCGGCTCCGCGCACTGACGCCTTCCGACCGGCCGGACGGTCACCCGGCTCCCTCCGCCGGGCCTGGCCGCTCAGCGCACCCACCGCCGGGCCGCCCGGCGGACGAGCCGGAGCGTGTGGCGGTCCGGCTCGTCGGCGGGGCCGTCGTCCGGGGCCGGGACGAGGACCAGGGAGAGCGCGAGGCGCAGGACGGCCTCGTAGTACAGGGCCTGCTCGTCGGCGTACAGGGCCTGCTCGTCGGCGTACAGGGCCTGCTCGTCGGCGTACAGGGCCTGCTCGTCGGCGGTCGCGGCCGGTCCCGGGGGACGACGCGCGAGCCGGGGCGCGGTGTCCGGCCGGAGCGCGGTGTCCGGCCGGAGCGCGGTGTCCGGCCGGAGCGCGGGCTCGGGCCGGAGCGCGGGCTCGGGCCTGGCTGAGGCGGCCACCATCCGGTCCCGGACCAGGGCGAGCAGTTCGGCCGGGGCGGGAACGGCGGTGTCCTCACGGTCCGTACGGTGCGCGGGGCCCGTCCGGTCCGGACGTCCGCCGCCGGAGCCGCCCGCGCGGGCCGGCCGGGGCGTCCCGCGCTCCCAGGCCCCGGTGAGCAGCGCCGCGAGCAGCGCGTCCTGCCGGGCGGCCCGGAGCGTCCAGAGGGCGACGGCGGCGGGGCGCTCGGGCGCGGCGGCGGTCAGCGCGCGGTCCACACCGGCCAGGTAGCGGTCGGCGGCCCGTCGCAGCAGAGCCGCTGCCAGCCCGTCCTTCGTGCCGAACTCGTTGTGGAGGGTCTGCCGGGAGACGCCCGCCAGCGCGGCGACGTCGACCATGCGGACCGTGTGCCAGGGCCGGTCGGCGGCGGCCCCGCGGGCGGCGTCCAGCAGGGCTTCTCGCGCTGTCGGCATCGCCGCCTCCCACGCCCGGGGCCTGCGGTTCAGAGTTGAGGCGCCCGCGCGGGCTGTCAAGGGCCCGCGCGCCTGCCCCGTCCCGTCCCCGGGGGCGCGGTGGCTCGCGCCCCGCGCCGCTGGATACTGTGGCGGCATGCCCGACTACCACGATGATCTGCGCCTCGCCCATGTGCTGGCGGACGCCGCCGACGCGGCGACGATGGACCGGTTCAAGGCTCTCGACCTGAAGGTGGAGACCAAGCCGGACATGACGCCGGTGAGCGAGGCCGACAAGGCCGCCGAGGAGCTGATCCGGGGCCATCTGCACCGGGCCCGGCCGCGCGACGCGATCCTGGGCGAGGAGTACGGGGTCGAGGGCACCGGGCCGCGGCGCTGGGTGATCGACCCGATCGACGGCACCAAGAACTACGTGCGGGGCGTGCCGGTGTGGGCCACGCTGATCGCGCTGACGGAGGCGGGTCCCGAGGGCTTCCAGCCGGTGGTCGGGGTGGTCTCCGCCCCGGCGCTGCAGCGGCGCTGGTGGGCGGCGAAGGGCGCGGGCGCGTTCTCCGGCCGCAGCCTGACCTCGGCGAGCAGGCTGCACGTGTCGAAGGTGGAGCGGATCGCGGACTCCTCCTTCGCCTACTCCTCGCTGTCCGGCTGGGAGGAGCGGGGCCGGCTCGACGGGTTCATGGAGTTGACCCGGGCCTGCTGGCGGACCCGGGGGTACGGGGATTTCTGGCCGTACATGATGGTCGCCGAGGGGTCGGTGGACCTCTGCGCGGAGCCGGAGCTGTCGCTGTGGGACATGGCGGCGACGGCCGTCATCGTGCAGGAGGCGGGCGGCCGGTTCACCGGCCTGGACGGCGTCGACGGGCCGAACGGCGGCGACGCGGCGGCCTCGAACGGGCTGCTCCACGACGAACTGCTGGGCTATCTCGGCGGGCGCTAGGGCCTGTCCGGCCACCCCCTGGGGACGGTTCGTGGCGCACGAGGCGCGCGGGGGGCGTGTTGCGTATTTTTGCACGCCCCTCTGACTCCCTTCACCCGCCCCTTGTTGACTGGGCCAAGGAATGCAACTCTGAGAGTCCCCCCACTTGTGAACTTGTGAATCGGCTCACAGAGTCGATGCACCGAGGAGGTGGCTCGATCCATGCTCGTCCGTGACGCCATGAGTACGGTGGTTCTCACCATCGGCCCCGCCCATACGCTCCGCCAGGCCGCCCGGCTGATGTCGGCGCGCCGCATCGGGGCCGCCGTCGTCCACGATCCGGACACCTGCGGGCTCGGCATCATCACCGAGCGCGACATCCTCAACGCGATCGGTTCCGGTCTGGACCCCGACCGGGAGACCTCCTCGGCCCACACCACCACCGACGTGGTGTTCGCCGCCCCGGCCTGGACCCTGGAGGAGGCCGCGGCGGCCATGACGCACGGCGGCTTCCGGCATCTGATCGTGCTCGACGACGACGGCCCGGTGGGCATCGTCTCGGTCCGCGACATCATCCGCTGCTGGTCGCCCGCCCGACGCCGCGCCGTCGCCACCGCCGGCTGACGCGGGTCCGGCCCGCCCGCCCCCCGACGACGGGCGGGCCGGACCCCCGCGTGGGGATCCGGCCCGCCGTCGACGGCAAGCGTCCGGTCAGCCGCGGAGGGCCTGGACCGCCGCTTCGAGGCGCTTGCCGAAGTCGCCGTCCGCCTGTCGGAAGTTGTTCACCGCGCGCTCGGCGATGTCGTCGCGCGACACCTTCGCGATGAACTGGGCCAGGTTGTCGACCAGTCGGCCCTTCTCGTCCTCCGACATCATCCGGTAGAGGTCGCCGGCCTGCACGAAGTCGTTGTCCTCGGCGTGGACCGGGGCCTCGTGGTTGCCGGAGTCACCGGTGACCGGGATCGGCTGCCACAGCGGACGGTCCGTCTGGAACGGGCCGCCGAAGCTGTTCGGCTCGTAGTTCTTGGCGCCCTTGTGGCGGCCGTCGTACAGGAAGCCGTCCCGGCTGTTGGTGCGCGCCTCGGTGGCGTGCGGGCGGTTCACCGGCAGGTGGTCGGCGTTGATGCCGACGCGGTAGCGGTGGGCGTCGCCGTAGGCGAAGAGCCGGCCCTGGAGCATCTTGTCCGGGGACGGTCCGATGCCGGGCACGAAGTGCGCCGGGCTGAAGATCGACTGCTCGACCTCGGCGAAGATGTTCTCCGGGTTGCGGTTGAGCTCCAGCTTGCCGATCTCGATCGGCGGGTAGTCCGCGTGCGGCCAGACCTTGGTCAGGTCGAACGGGTTGAAGCGGTACGTGGCCGCGTCCGCCGCCGGCATGATCTGGACCTGCACCGTCCAGGACGGGAAGTCGCCGCGCTCGATCGCCTCGCGCAGGTCGCGCTGGTGCGAGTCGGGGTCGACGCCGGAGAGGCGGTTGGCCTCGTCGGTGGTGAGGTTCTTGATGCCCTGGTCGGTCTTGAAGTGGTACTTGACCCAGAAGACCTCGCCGGCCTCGTTGTTCCACTGGAAGGTGTGCGAACCGTAGCCGTTCATGTGGCGCAGCGTGGCCGGGATGCCGCGGTCGCCGAAGAGCCACGTCACCTGGTGCGTCGACTCCGGCGACAGACCCCAGAAGTCCCAGACGTTGTCCGCCTCCTGCGAACCGGTGTACGGGTCGCGCTTCTGGGTGTGGATGAAGTCGGGGAACTTGATGGCGTCCTTGATGAAGAACACCGGGGTGTTGTTGCCGACGAGGTCGTAGTTGCCCTCTTCGGTGTAGAACTTCAGCGCGAAGCCGCGCGGGTCGCGCACGGCGTCGGCGGAGCCGAGGTTGCCCGCGACGGTGGAGAAGCGCAGGAACGTCTCGGTCTGCTTGCCGACCTCCGAGAGGAACTTCGCACGGGTCCACTGCGAGACGTCGCGGGTCAGCGTGAACGTGCCGTAGGCGCCGGCGCCGCGGGCGTGCACGATGCGCTCCGGGATGCGCTCCCGGTTGAAGTGGGCGAGCTTCTCCAGCAGCGCCTGGTCCTGGACGAGAACCGGACCGCCGACGCCCGCGGTCTCGCTGTTCTGGTTGTCGGCTACCGGCGCGCCGGCCTCCGTGGTGAGCGGTCCCTGCGTCACGTGCGCCTCCTGCGTCGTGTCCTGTACATGCGTTACCGGTCGGCATCCGTCGCCGTCCGGTGTCCTGCACAGCCCTGTCCCTTGGCGTATGCCGTTTCCGATCCTACAATGGACAATGTCTAAGTCAAGCGACCATCCAAAGTCACACCCGATCGGGACTCGGTCCCCCCACTGTTAGGCTGGGCTGCATGAGCGACCTGCTGGAACGACTCCGTGGACGCGGCTGGCGCATGACCGCGCAGCGGCGTGTCGTGGCCGAGGTCCTCGACGGGGACCATGTGCACCTGACGGCGGACGAGGTTCACGCGAGGGCCGTCGACCGGCTGCCCGAGATCTCGCGCGCCACCGTCTACAACACCCTCGGCGAGATGGTGTCCCTCGGCGAGGTGCTGGAGGTCTCCACGGACCGCCGCGCCAAGCGGTACGACCCGAACGCGCACCGCCCGCACCACCACCTGGTCTGCGCCGCCTGCGGCGCGATCCGGGACGTGCACCCGGCGGGCAACCCGCTCGCGGACCTGCCGGCGGACGAGCGCTACGGCTTCACGGTCTCCGGCGTCGAGGTGACGTACCGCGGCCTCTGCCCGAGCTGCGCCGCCGCCTCCTGATCGCACGCACCGGGGGCCGACCGTACGCGCCGAGGGCCTACCCGCCCGGACGTACCGTTGGCGCCCGGCGCTGCCCACCGAAACCGCCCGGATCGCCCCGGAAGCAAGACGAAGGCCCGGATCCTCAAGGATCCGGGCCTTCGTCTTTCAGTAGCGGGGACAGGATTTGAACCTGCGACCTCTGGGTTATGAGCCCAGCGAGCTACCGAGCTGCTCCACCCCGCGTCGGTGAACGCAACACTACGTCACCCCGCCGACCCGTGCAAATTCACTTCCGCGACCGAGGGCGACCGGGGGCGACCGGGGGCGACCGGGCGCGGTCGCGCCCTCGGGCACTCGGGCACTCGGGCACTCGGGCGGTCGCCGGCCGCGTCAGTAGCCGTTGTCGTTGGTGGTCTTCGGCTCGGTGGTGATCGGCTTGCCCTGGGGGCCGATCACGTACCACTTGGCGCCGAAGGCGTCGATGTCCTGGCCGTTGGCCTCGCCCGCCTTCCGGTCCACGTCGAACCGGTACAGCGGACGCCCGTTGTAGGTCACCTGCTTCTTGCCGTCACCGCGGGTCGCCGTCTTCAGCAGCCCGGCCTTGACACCGCCGCCGGCGGTCGGCGCCGTCTTGTCGAGCAGCGGCGGCCACGCCCGCGCGCACGCGCCGGAACAGTGGGACGTGTTCTTGGTGTCCTTGCCGAACACGTAGAGCGTCCTGCCCTTCGCGTCCACGAGCACCTTGCCGTACGTGGTCTTCCTGACCGACACCGTCGGTGCGGGCGACGAAGAGGCGGCGGGGGACGAGGACGCGGCGGCGGGGGCCTCGACCGGGCGGCCCTCGGCCCGCGCGCCGGTGCCCGCGTCCGCCTCCCGCGCACTGTCCCGGCCGCTCCCGCCGCCGGAGCATCCGGTCGCCACGGCCACCGCCAGCACGGCGGAAGCCAGGGTCACGACCCTCCTGGTAGGGCGTCTCATCAGGGACTCCTCACACATCCGGTCAAGCATCCGGCTGCCCCTGCGAGCAGCGCGCGGGCGCCCGAGCGGCGCCGCCGGGCACCAGTCGACAGCAGTCGCCGGAGACCGGCCACCTGGACGGGGCCGTCCGGTGCTCCGTCACGCCCCTGCACCTGCAAAGGGGCAAGAACGCCCGATTCATGGTGTTCTGATCTGCACGCCGATCCGCCGGAACGCGGCGGCGGAGGTCCACTGCGAAGGAAGACGACGATGAACGATCCATCGGATTCCGGGCCGCCGGGCGGGACGCGGGGCGGCCCGCCGAGCGATCCGCGGCCCCGCCTCCCCGGTCCGGCGGGGGACGAACCCGATCCGCACCGCTGGTGGGCGCTGACCGTCATCGCGACCGCGCAGCTCATGGTGGTGCTCGACGCCACGATCGTGAACATCGCGCTCCCCTCGGCCCAGCGCGCGCTGGGCATCAGCAACGGGAACCGCCAGTGGGTGATCACCGCGTACACCCTGGCGTTCGGGGGGCTCCTGCTCCTCGGCGGCCGGATCGCCGACCTCGTCGGCCGCAAGCGCACGTTCATCATCGGCCTCATCGGCTTCGCCGGGGCCTCCGCGCTCGGCGGCGCGTCCGTCGGCCAGGAGATGATCTTCCTCTCCCGGGCGCTCCAGGGCGTCTTCGCCGCGCTGCTGGCTCCGTCCGCCCTCTCGCTGCTCACCACGACCTTCCCGTCGGGGAAGGACCGGGCGAAGGCCTTCGGCATCTTCAGCGCCATCGCGGGCGGCGGCTCGGCCATCGGGCTGCTGCTCGGCGGCATCCTCACCGAATGGCTCAGCTGGCGCTGGTGCCTCTACGTGAACGTCCCCATCGCCCTCTTCGCGGTCATCGGAGCGATGCTGCTGCTCAAGGACCGTGCGGGCACCAAGGGCGCGCACCTGGACATCCCCGGGGTCGTCCTCGGCAGCGGCGGCCTCGTCGCGATCGTGTACGGGTTCAGCCGGGCGGAGGCGATCGGCTGGTCCTCGACCGAGGTCCTGACGGTGCTCAGCATCGGCGTCGTCCTCCTGGTCGCGTTCACCTGGTGGCAGACGAAGTCCTCCGCACCGCTGCTGCCGCTGCACATCGTCCGGGAGCGCAACCGCGGCGGCTCGATGATCGTCATGGCCCTGACGACGATCGGGCTGTTCGGCGCGTTCCTGTTCCTGACCTACTTCCTCCAGACCATCCTCGGGTACTCGCCGCTCAGCGCCGGTCTGGCCTTCCTGCCGCTCTCGGCCGGCATCATCATCGCCTCGACCCAGATCTCCGCCCGGCTGCTCCCGCTCCTGCCGCCGCGCCTCCTGCTGGTTCCCGGTCTGCTGCTGAGCGCGGTCGGCATGTTCACCCTGACGTTCCTGGACACCCACTCCACCTACGCGGGCCACATCCTGCCGGGCACCATCCTGCTGGGCTTCGGGCTCGGTCTGACCTTTCTGCCCATCGTCTCGACGGCCACCATGGGCGTTCCGACCAAGGACTCGGGCGTCACCTCGGCGACGGTCAACACCGCACAGCAGGTGGGCGGCTCCATCGGGACGTCCCTGCTGAACACGATCGCCACCACCGTCACCGCCACGTACCTGACCAGTCACCTCGCCGCCGCGGCTCGCGAAGGCGTCCTGACCCCGGCCGAGCGGGCGGACATCGTGAACACCGGCACCGTCCACGGCTTCACCGTGGCCATCACCTGGGCGGCTGTCATCCTGCTCGCCGCGGCGGTCATCGGGGCCGTCATGATCAACGGGAAGTCCCCCCGGGCCCGCGCGGCCGAGGAGGCCGCGACGGCCGGACCGGCGACCGGCCCCGAACCGGCCGGGTGACAGGGCCTCTTCGCGGCGGACCGCCCCCGCGCCCCCGCGGCCCCGTCCGCCGGCCCGCGTCCCAGCCGCCAGGAACGACGGGGACGCGGGGCCCGGGAGCCTCGAAGCCTCGGAGAAGAGCCTCGGGGGACGAGGCCCCTCAGGCCGTCAGCTCCTGGTGCAGGGCCTCCTGGAGCCGCGCAGCGCGCTCGGCCACCTCGGCGGGACCCAGCTCCACGGCCCGCGCGCACCACCGCTTGCCCTCGGCCAGCTCGCCGCGACGGGCCGCGAGCAGCGCCAGACGCAGCGCGGCGCGGCCGTGCCCGGCGTTCGCCGCGCGGCTCCACCACAGGGCGGCCTCGCGCTCGCTGCCCTCGCGGGCCAGCAGCAGACCGAGGTTGAAGGCTCCGTTGCGGCTACCCGCCTCGGCGGCCTCGCGGTACCAGTGGGCGGCGCTCTCCACGTCCCCGCGCGCGGCGGCGAGCATGCCGACCCGGACCTGGGCGCGGCGGTGGCCCTGCTGGGCGGCGCGCTCGTACCACTCCTCGCACTCGGTCTTCTCCGGCATCGGCTCGCCCAGCGCGGGCGGTCCCGGCGGCGGCTGCCGCGCGTCCAGCACCCCGGCCAGCCGGAACGCCGCCTCGGCGCTGCCCCCGCCCGCCGCGCAGCGCAGGTGCCGCTCGGCCTCGCGGTCCTCGCCGTCGCGCAGCAGGGCCATGGCGACCTGGAGCGCGGCGTCCGTGTGCCCAGCCGCCGCGGCCCGCTCGTACCAGCCGAGCGCGGTGCGGTCCTCGTCGCGTCCGGCGTGCAGGATGCCGAGGTTGAACGCGGCGTCCACGCTGCCCGCCTCGGCCGCCTTGGAGAACCACGGCTCCGCCCCCGTGTGGTCGCCGGCCTGGAGGAGGAGGACGGCGAGGGCGTTGGCGGCCTCGCGGTGCCCGGCGTAGGCGGCGCGGCGGTACCACTGCTCGGCCTGCGGCGTACGGTCCTGGGCGGCGCACAGCAGCCCGAGGTTGTACGCCCCGTTGACGTCGCCGGCGTCCATGGCGGCCCGGTACCACCGCTCGGCGGTCTGCTGCTCACCGCGCGCGGCGTGCAGCGCGCCCAGGGCGTTGGCCGCGTTGCCGTCGCCGTCCTGGGCGGCGCGCAGCCACCACACGGCGGCGCTCTCCTCGTCACCGGCGTCGCGCAGCAGGAAGCCGAGAGCGCAGGCGGCGCGCGGCTCACCGTCCTTGGCGGAGGTGAGGTACCAGCGGCCGGCCTCCTTCAGCTCGCCGCGCTGCTCCAGGATCGCGCCGAGGTGCAGGGCGGCGCGGCGGTGCCCGCGGGCCGCCGCCTGGCGGTACCACTGCTCGGCCTCGCCGATCCGGCCGGCGGCCGGGCCCGCGACGGGGCTGTCGCCGCCGGCCTTGCGCTCGGCGCCGTCGCGGGCGGGCGGTTCGGCGGGGCGGCCGAGGTCGCGGCCGGACCGGCCGGAGCCGGGCCCGCGGCCCAGCCCGAAGGCGTCGTAGGGGTCCTCGACGGCGTTCCGCTCCAGGGTGCGGGCCAGCCGGTAGGCGGCCTCCCGGTGCCCCTGCTCGGCCGCCGCGCGCAGCCAGCGTTCAGCGCCGACGTCGCTGCGGTGCTCCAGGAGGTCGGCCAGCGCGTAGGCGCCCAGCGCGTGGCCCTGCTCGGCGGACTGGCGCAGCCAGTACTCGGCGCCGGGCTCGTCCCCGCGCTCGCGGAAGTGGCGGCCCAGGGCATGGGCCGCGGCGGCGGACCCGGCCACGGCGGCGACGCGCCACCAGCCGGCGGCCTCGTCCGGGTAGCCGCGCTGGTGCAGCAGGACGCCCAGGTTGTTGGCGGCGGCCCGGTCGCCGTCGGCGGTCGCGGCGCGCAGGTACGTCTCGGCGGCGTCCAGCTCGCCCCGGCGCAGCAGCAGCGCGCCCAGCACGCTCATGGACGCGGTGTCGCCGGCCTCGGCCGCGCGGCGGTGGCGCGCCTCCTCCGCGGCGCTGTCCGCCGCGTCGACCGCGTCCGTGGTGCCCGTGTCGGGGCCGCTCGCAGCCGTGGCGGAAGCGGTGTGCCCGGTCGCGGCGGCGACGCCGTCCGGGGCCTTCGCGGTCTCGACCGTGGTCCGCCCCCTGCCCCGGGCCGCCGCAGCGCCGGCTGCGGAGCCCGTGTCGTGCGAGCTGTCGGCGTTCCCTGCGGCGGGTGTGCCGAACCTCGTTCCGACCGTCGTCGCGACGCCGGCCGCGAGGAACGCGTCCGCCGCCGATTCCACATCTTGGCCGCGCCGCTGCACAAACCGCCCTGTCTCCAACAGAGTTGCCCTGTCCCCCATAAATACCATCGTCGCACCACCTGTAACCCGCGTACACCTGGTATATCGCGGCCAGTGAGGTCACTTCAGCGTTTTGTCGACTTGCCCACAGAGAGACAAGTCAAACACGCTCGAACCCAACTCGTGCCCAGCAAAACGCTCTTCACGCCCCTGAACTGCGAAGGACACGGCGACATGACGAAGGCCCGGATCCCATAAGGATCCGGGCCTTCGTCTT
>NZ_ML123034.1:4433849-4544273 GCF_003846185.1 Streptomyces sp. ADI96-02 | reverse complement strand
TTGTGTCCAAACCGTACCACGACGCGAGGTGGAGCCTCATCTCAGCTGCCCTGGTCGCCGCCCCCGTCCGCCGCGCCGGGCTTCGTGGCCGCCACGTCGTTCGCGCCGGCTTCGTCGGAACCGGACGGCTTGTCGGAACCGGACGGCTTGTCGGAACCGGACGGCTTGTCGGAGTCGGCGCTCTCGCCCTCGGCGCCCGGCTTGGGCTGCGCGGCGGCAGCCCGCTCCAGGGCGTCCCGCAGGTCGTCCTGGGCCTTGCCGTAGGCGGACCAGTCCTGCTCCTTGAGGGCCGTCTCACCGGCCGTGTACGCCGCCTGCGCGTCCGCGATCGCCTTCTTGAGCGCGGCGCTGCCGGTGGCCGGCGGCTGGTCGGTGTCGCCCGGCGGCTGATCGGTGTCGGGCGGGGTCGTGGACGAGTCGCCCTCCACCCCGAAGACGGCGTTGAGGGCCTCCGCGAGGCTGTTCTCGAAGACGATCTTCGACCCGTACGAGGCGGCCACCTTGCGCAGCAGCGGGTAGTTCTGGGTGCCGCCGCGCGTGTAGACGGGCTCGATGTAGAGGAATCCGCCTTCGAGCGGCACGGTGAGCAGGTTGCCGTACTCGATGTCGGAGTCGGTGCCCTTGAGGTTCCTCACGAACTCGGCGACGTCGTCGTTGCCGTTGAGCTCGCTCTGCACCTGGCCGGGCCCCTTCACCGTACTGGTGACTCTCAGCAGCCTTATCGTCCCGTAGTCCTTGCTGGCCGCGTCCGCGTCCACCGCCATGAAGGCCCCCAGGTTGGGGCGGCCTCTCGGCGTGAACGTGGTGGTCAGCGAGAACTTCTGCGCGTCCTGACCGGGCATCTTCATGCTCAGGTAGTACGGCGGGACCGCGCCCGGCTCCTTGTTGGTCGGGTCGTCCGGCACCTGCCACGCGTCGCTGCCGCTGTAGAACTGCGCGGGGTCCTCGACGTGGTAGCGGGTGAGCAGCTCGCGCTGGACCTTGAACAGGTCCTGCGGGTAGCGCAGGTGGTCCAGCAGCTCCCCCGGAATGTCCGCGCGGTCCTTCACCGTGCCCGGGAACGCCTTGCGCCAGGTCTTGAGGACCGGGTCCTCGGTGTCCCACTCGTAGAGCTTGACCTTGCCGTCGTAGGCGTCGACGGTGGCCTTCACCGAGTTGCGGATGTAGTTGACCTGGTTCTGCTGGGCGACGACCGCGCGCTGGTTGGTGGTCAGCGAGTCGGCCGTGGTGTCGCCGAGCGTCGTCCGGGAGGCGTAGGGGTAGCCGTTGGTCGTGGTGTAGGCGTCCACGATCCACTGGATCCGGCCGTCGACGACCGCCGGGTAGGCGTCGCCGTCGATGGTCAGCCACGGCGCGACCGCCTCGACGCGCTCCTTGGGGGTGCGGTTGTACAGGATCCGCGAGCCGTCGCCGATGGCTCCCGAGTACATGATCTGCGGCTCGCTGAAGGCGACCGCGTACGCGGCGCGGTTGAACGAGTTGGAGAGGCTGACCCCGCTGTCGCCCTTGTAGCTGGTGGTCTTCTCGCCGTCCTCCTCGTAGTCGAGCTCCTTCTGGGGCCCGCCGACGATGGAGTACTGCTCGGTCTTCTCGCCGTAGTAGATCCGCTGCTCGTACGTGCCCAGTTCGCCGGTGGTCGGCAGGCCGGACTCGGTGAAGTCCGGGGAGCCGGGCGGATTGGTGCCGGTGGCGGTGCCGCGGGCCGCGATCGCGCCGTAGCCGTGGGTGTACGTGAAGTGGTCGTTGATCCAGTTCCGCTTGGGCAGGCCCTGGAGGTTCAGCTCGCGCAGACCGATGACGGTGTCCTGCTCCTTGCCGTCCTCGCCCTTGTAGCGGTCGACGTCCAGCGTCTTGGGGAACTGGTAGTAGTTCCTCTTCTGCTGGAGCTGCTGGAAGGCCGGGGAGACGACGTTCGGGTCCATCACGCGGTAGCTCGCGGCGCTGCCGGCACTGGCGCGCAGCTTCGCGTCGTCCTGCGTGGTGGCCTGGCCCTCGTAGTCGTCCACCTGCGCGTCGTCGATGTCGTAGGCGTCACGGGTGGCGTCGATGTTCTTCTGGATGAACGGCGCTTCCTTGGCCTGCTCGTTCGGCTGGACCTGGAACTTCTGCACGATCGCCGGGTAGAGCCCGCCGATCAGGATCGCCGAGAGCACCATCAGGCCGAAGCCGATGACCGGCAGCTGCCAGGTGCGGCGCCACAGCGTCGCGAAGAAGAGCACGGCGCAGATCACGGCGATGCAGAACAGGATGGTCTTCGCCGGGAGGTAGGCGTTGGCGTCGACGAACCGCAGGCCGGTCCAGTTGTCCGTGGCCTTGAAGTCGCTCGACTTCACCGCCAGCCCGTAGCGGTCGAGCCAGTACGCCACGGCCTTCAGCGAGACGAAGATCCCGAGCAGCACCGAGAGGTGGCCGGTGGCCGCCGCGGTGGCGCGGGCGCCGGGGCTCGTGATCCGCAGCCCGCCGTACAGGTAGTGCGTCAGGACGGCGGCGATCAGCGAGAGCACGGTCGCGGCGAAGCCGAAGCCGAGCAGGAAGCGGTACCAGGGCAGGTCGAAGGCGTAGAAGGCGACGTCCAGCTTGAACTGGGGGTCCTTCTGCCCGAACGGCACGCCGTTGACGTACATCAGCCAGGTGCGCCACTGGCCGGACGCGGACGCTCCGGCGATGAGCCCGACGAGCGCGGTGACGGCGAGCAGCACCCACTTCTTGAACGGGGCGACGCTCATCCGGTAGCGGTCCAGGCTCTGCTGCTCCAGCGACATCGCGCTCAGCGGCGGCCGGAGCCGGTGCGCGAGCCAGATGTTCACGCCGACGGCGAGCGCCATCAGCAAGCCGAAAACGAGGAACAGCCCGATCTTGGTCCACAGGGTGGTGGTGAAGACGGAGGAGTACGCGACCGACCGGTACCAGAGCCAGTCCGTCCAGAACCCGGCGAACATGACGAACGCCATGGCGAGGACCGCCAGGACGCCCAAGGTCATGAGCAGGGTACGGGCTCGCCGGGACGGGCGGCCGACTCTGATCCGTGGCCCGGTCGGGCCTCCGCCGCGGTCCGGCATCTGGAAAGCCAACGTGCGCACCTCGAAGTTCGCGGTCGTGTGTAACAGGCCCAGCGATCGTAGAGCCCACCTATGCAACTTACTGAGGCTTTACCTAGTTCCCGTTCCCGGGGCGGAAGGAGGCAGGATGTTGCCCATGCCCAACGTTTCCCCCGCAGGACCTCCGATGGCCGCGAGCCCGCTCACCGTCGCCGTCCTCGAAATCGACGCCTACGCCTCCAACCTCGGCTGGGACCAGCCCGCCCGGCTGTTCGCCCTGGTCGACACCGCCCGGCTGCGGGACCAGGAGCCCGGCCTCGCCGCTCAGCTGGGCCTGGACGACCCCGCGTCCTCCGTCGCGGCCCTGACCCCGATCGAGCAGGACGAGCTGCCCGCCGGCACCGCGCTGGACGACTTCCTCGGCACCATCGCCTGGCCCGAGGCCGTGGTCGGCTGCGCGATGACGGTGGAGCGGCTGATGCTGCCCCCGTCCGCCGAAGCGTCCGTGCCCGAGGGGCTGGGCGACAAGCGGCTGGCGAAGTGGGTGGCCGCCCACCCGGACCGGCAGGAGGTCCGGATGACCGTGGCGGTGCTGCGGGACGGTGCGCGCGAGTCCGCCGTACGGCTGCGCGAGAAGGACTCCCCCACCGAGGTGCTGACCGGGGCCGGACTGGTGCCGGGACTGGCCGAGGCCCTCGCGGCGACGTTCGAGTCCTGAGGAGGCGGCCGTCCGCGCCCGGAGCAGCCCCGCGGGCGGCTCCGGGCGCCGCGGTCAGCCGGCCGAGCAGCTCGGCAGGGCGTCGGTCCGGCCGGCGCGGATGTCCTCCAGGGACTTCTTCGCGTCCTCGATGGTCTTGACCCGTACCAGGGTGAGCCCGCTCGGGGTGTCGGAGGCGGCCGACGCGCAGTTGTCGTCGGGCGTGAGGAAGTAGCGCGCGCCGGCCTGGCGCGCGCCGACCAGCTTCATGTTGATCCCGCCGATCGGGCCGACCACGCCCGCGTCGTCGATCGTTCCCGTCCCGGCCACGAACTTGCCTCCGGTCAGGTTCCCCGGGGTGAGCTTGTCGATGATGCCCAGCGAGAACATCAGTCCGGCGCTCGGTCCGCCGACGTCCGCGAGCTTGATGTCGATCTCGAACGGGAAGCGGGGGTCGGAGCCGGCCCTGATGCCGACGATCGCCCGGTTCTCCTCGCCGCCCTGCCCCGTGGCGGGAGCCTTCACGGTGGTGATGGTGATCTTCTGGGTGCCTTCGGGCGCGCGGCGGGCCTTCTCGGCCGCGGCGGCCTCCTTGGCCGGGACGATCGTGAAGGTGACGTCCTCGCCGGGCTTGTGCCGGGTGACCAGCTCGGCGACGTCCTCGGGCTTCTTGACGGCGGTGCCGTCGACGGCCTTGATCACGTCGCCCGCGTGCAGCTTCCCCTCGGAGGGGCTGTCCTTGACCACGGTGGAGACGATGACCTGCGTGGGCACCGGGATCTTCAGCTCGCGCAGGGCGGCCACCTTGGCGCTCTGCTGCGACTCGCTGAACTCCTCGGCGTTCTCCTGCGTGGACTGCTCCTCCGTCTTGCCGTCCGGATACAGGGTGTCGTGCGGGACGACGACGCTGTCGTGGGCCAGCCAGCCGTGGACGGCCTCGACCAGGTTCATCCGGTAGTCCGCTCCGGTGACGCGGACGGTCGTCATGTTGAGGTGCCCGGTGGTCGGGTAGGTCTTGCGACCGGAGATGTGCAGAACGGGCTCGCCGCGCGCCTCGCCGAGGGTGTTCACCGTCGGCCCGGGAGACATCTCCGAATACGGCACTTTGATCAGCACGCCTGCGCAGAGCAGCGCGATGAGGATGAGGGTGGAGGCGAGCATCGTCGCGGTGCGGCGTGGCATGGAACGACAGTACGGGAAGGGCCTGTCAGTGCACCGCCGGGGCCGGTCCGTACGAGCGTCCGGTACGCGGCGGAAGAGAGGTCACGCGGCGTTCGACGGACTCAGAGAGCTCCGGAACCGGAGTGCGATTTCTCCATCGCATCACGGAACTTCGCGTACCCGGCGAGTTCGGTGACGTCACCGGTCGTGCGGTTGCGTGCGGCCCAGCTCCCCCATATCGCAGCGCCGACGGCGGCGAAAAGTGGAATCAGCAGCCAAGCGAGTGCGGCCATCACGACCTCCCTTCCCCTTGAGCGATCGCGGGTCGACGATCAGCAGGTTAGCGATCCGGAACACCAACGCTCACGGCAGGGGGGCGGTTACGCAAATCGGGGCTGATGCGCCTCCGTTCGGTTTGCGCTCAGCAGGCTCCGACCCACTCCTCGGTTCCGTCCGCGAAACGCTGGTGCTTCCAGATCGGAACCGCGTGCTTGAGGTCGTCGATGAGCTTGCGGCAGGCCGCGAACGCCTCGGCCCGGTGCGGGCAGGCCACGGCGACGACGACGGCCGTTTCGCCCACCTCCAGTTCACCCACTCGGTGGACGGCTGCCAGGGCTCGGACCGGGAAGTCCGCGACGACCTTCTCGGCCACTCGGCGCATCTCCTCCTCTGCGGAGGGATGGCAGGAGTAGCCCAGCGCGCCGACGTCCTGTCCGTGGTCGTGGTCGCGGACGGTGCCCACGAAGAAGGCGGTGCCGCCCGCGGCGTCGTCCCCGACCGCCCGGAAGACCTCGTCGAGGGAGAGCGGCGTCTCCCGGATCGCCAGCAGCCGGATGGGGTCCGCGGCGGCGTGCTCGCCGGGGTGGTCAGGGGTGTGTGGCATGCCTCCATCGTGCCGTACGGCCCCCGAACGGCGGAATCGCCTGTTCGACCGGGTGCGGACCGGCCGGGTCGGAGCCTCCTGCACCCGGGCGGCCGGTCAGAACCTGCGGCGGGCCTTGCGGGCGCGGCGGACCAGTGCGGCGGTGCCGAGCAGGGCGACCGTGGCTCCGGCTGCTCCGGCGGCGGTGGCGTCCTTGCGGCCGAGGCGGCGACCGGCGAGCGTGTGGCGGCCCTCCACCTCTTCGAGCAGCGCCCCGAGGACCTCCTCGTTGGTCCACCGGGGGCGCCATCCCGCGTCGTGCAGCCTGCTCACACTGACCACCCAGGGGTGCATGGTGTAGGCCAGGTCGCCGGCCGGGGACGGGGTGAGGCCGATGCGGTGCAGCCGGGCGGCGGCCCCGAGCGCGACGGCGGACGGCAGCTCCATCCGGCGCACGCCGCTCAGCTCCTCGACCTCCTCCTGCTCCAGCCAGCCGTCGCAGCCGACCGCCAGCTCGCCGTCGATCTTCTCCAGCGCGGCGTACTCCAGGGCCGTGACCAGGTCGTCGACGTGGCAGAACTGCCAGGTGGGACGCGATCCGGCGACGACCAGGAGGCGCGGCGACTCGAAGTAGCGGGTCAGCGCGGTGTCGGTGCCGCCGACCAGGACGGCGGGGCGCACGACGGTGACGTTGAGGCCCGGGTGGGCGCGCGGCGCGCGGCGGCCGAGCCGTTCGATCTCCAGGAGGTCGCCGACGCCGGTGGCCTCCGCGGTGGCGCGCAGTTCGGCGTCCTCGGAGAGCGGCACGTCGTTGTCGGGCAGCGCGCCGTAGACCATCGCCGAGGTGCACAGCACGACCCGGTGGACCCCGGCGGCGGCAGCGGCGGTGAGTACGGTCTGCGTTCCGCGTACGTTGTACGCGGAGCGGGCGGCGGGGTCGGTCTCCAGATCGAGGTCGAGCGCCAGGTGCACGACGACGTCCGCGCCCCGCAGCTTCTCGGCGATGGCCGGATCCCGTACGTCCAGGATGTGCCAGGTCGCCCCGGAGACCTCACCGCGCCGCTCGTCGATCGCGACGACCTCCTTGACCTCGTCGGATGCGACGAGGTGGGCGGTCAGCAGCTCACCGACGCCGGTCGCGGCGCCGGTGACCGCGACGACGGGGCCCCGGTTCCTGGAAGGTTTCTTCTCGGGCGTGCTCTCGGGCGAGGGGTCGGTCAGGTTTCGCGCTGCGCGAACCTGCGGATCTGGGGAACTCACCGGGCGTCTCCAGCGGTTGTCTTCAGTACGTACGCGAATGACGCGTACGTACCAGGTGGCGTCCATCCTGCCGCAGGCCGGGAGTCGGCGGAGCACCGAGGCCCGATGCGGGCGTGGTGTCTACGCTGGATGGTGATGTCGGGCAGTCGCCGCCGGTTCGAACCGGCGGCCCTACGAGCCGAGGAAACCCGTGAGTGACACCCCATTCGGATTCGGCCTTCCGCCGGAGGAGCCGGAGAACGGCGACGAGGGCAAGAAGAAGGACCCCACCGAAGGTGGGAAGAGCGCGGGCGGGCCCGGCGGCCCGTTCGGTTTCGGACCGGGCGCGGGCGGCGACAACCCGTTCGCCGCGATGTTCGGATCGATGAACCCGAACGACCTCGGGGCGGCCTTCCAGCAGCTCGGGCAGATGCTGAGCTACGAGGGCGGTCCCGTGAACTGGGACATGGCCAAGCAGATCGCCCGCCAGACGGTGTCGCAGGGCACGGCGGACGGCACCAAGGACGCCAGCGTCGGCCCGTCCGAGCGCACGGCGGTCGACGAGGCGCTGCGGCTGGCCGACCTCTGGCTGGACGGCGTGACGTCGATGCCGTCCGGTTCGGTCTCCACCGTGGCGTGGAGCCGCGCCGAGTGGGTCGAGGCGTCCCTGCCGGCCTGGCAGCAGCTCGTCGACCCGGTGGCCGAGCGGGTGGGCCTCGCGATGGGCGATGTGCTGCCGGAGGAGATGCAGGCCATGGCGGGCCCCCTGATCGGCATGATGCGGTCGATGGGCGGCGCGATGTTCGGTCAGCAGATCGGGCAGGCCGTGGGCGTGCTGGCCGGTGAGGTCGTCGGCTCCACGGACATCGGGCTGCCGCTGGGTCCGGCGGGCAAGGCCGCGCTGCTCCCGCTGAACGTGGCGCAGTTCGGCAAGGACCTGAGCGTTCCGCAGGACGAGGTCCGGCTCTACCTGGCGCTGCGCGAGGCCGCCCACCAGCGGCTCTTCGCCCATGTGCCGTGGCTGCGCTCGCACCTCTTCGGGGCGGTCGAGGCGTACGCGCGCGGCATCAAGGTCGACACCAGCAAGCTGGAGGACGTCGTCGGCCAGTTCGACCCCTCGCACCCCGAGCAGTTGCAGGACGCGCTCCAGCAGGGCATGTTCCAGCCCGAGGACACGCCCGAGCAGAAGGCGTCCCTGGCCCGTCTGGAGACGGCTCTGGCGCTCGTGGAGGGCTGGGTGGACGCCGTGGTCCACGAGGCCGCGAAGTCCCGGCTGACCTCGGCGGACGCGCTGCGCGAGACGATGCGCAGGCGCCGCGCCTCCGGCGGCCCGGCCGAGCAGACGTTCGCCACGCTCATCGGCCTCCAGCTGCGGCCCCGCCGGCTGCGGGACGCCTCGCGGCTGTGGGCCTCGCTCACCGACGCCCGGGGGCTCGAAGGGCGCGACGCCCTGTGGGCGCACCCGGACATGCTGCCGACCGCCCATGACCTGGACGACCCGGACGGCTTCGTGCACCACGAGCAGCTGGACTTCTCCGAGCTGGACAAGCTGCTCGGCGAGGCGGCGAACGGCCCGCGCACGGATGCGGCTCAGGACGCGCCGGAGCGGACCGACACCACGGAGGACGCCGGGGACGACGGCACGGACGCCCCCGCGAACGACGCCGAGGACGACAAGGGCGGCGAGGACGGCAAGGGCGACCAGGACGGGCGCGACCGGTGAGCCTGCACGACGAGGCCGCTCTCGTCCTCAAGGGCTATGCCCCGGCGGACGCCGACGGCGAGCAGGCGGACCTGCGCCGGCGCTACCTGGACCACCTGGCCGCCCATCCCGACGGCATGTGGAAGGCGTGCGGGGCCGGGCACGTCACGGCCAGTGCACTGGTGGTCGACCCGTCCCGCGGCAAGGTGCTGCTGACGCTGCACCGGAAGCTGCGCAAATGGCTCCAGATGGGCGGCCACTGCGAGCCGCAGGACGCCACGCTCGCCGCCGCGGCGCTGCGGGAGGCGACGGAGGAGTCCGGCGTCACGGGCCTGGCCCTGCTGCCGGGCGGCCCGGTGCGGTTGGACCGGCACGCCATCCCGGCGCCCTGCCACTGGCACCTCGACGTCCAGTACGCCGCGCTCGCCCCGGCCGGCGCGGCGGAGCGCATCAGCGAGGAGTCGCTGGAGCTGCGCTGGTTCGACTACGAGGAGGTGGCCGACGTGGCAGACGCGTCGGTCGTGCGGCTGCTGGAGCGCACCCGGGCCCGGCTGGGCGCGACGACGGGCGGCTAGGACGGGCGGCCGGAGGAGCCGTGGTGCGCGGCAGGCGCACCACGGCCGCCCCGACCGGTCGACGAAGGGGCCGAGGGGCGGTCTCCTGTCGGGCCGCCCCTCGGCCCCCTCTCGTTTCCGCTTCTCCTCGCGTGGAGAGTCCGGTCAGTTCCAGGCGTTGTTCTGGTTCTGACCGTGTGCGCCCTGCTGGCCCATGCCGAACTGGGCGGCGGCTCCCTGGCCGAGCCGGGCGTTCTGCGGCGGCATGACCTCGCTCGGCTGGACCAGGGCGAACCCCTGCCCGAGGAAGCTCAGCTCCCAGCCCTCCCCGGTGGTGCCCCGCCGCCGGAAGACGCCCGCGGAGTGCGTCTGGGCCTGCATCTGCACCCGCAGGGAGCTGGACCAGGCGACGATGGCGTCGGCGTCGACATTGACGTACTTCTCCGGCGTGACCTGCATCATCAGGGGCCGGCCCGAGGTCATGAGGGCGACCTTGCCGCTGCCGGAGATGTTCAGCTGGTACTTGCCGCTGCCGGAGATCCCGTACTGGCTGTCCACCGCGATGACCTCGGTGTGCAGCGAGGAGTCCAGGGCGAGCACGTACGCGCTGTCCACCGTCATGCCGTCGCGGTCGACGTCGACGACGTGGATGTGCTGGGCGAGGTTGGCGAAGTAGACGGTGCCCTGGCCGGAGACCCGCATCAGGTCGAGGCCCTCGCCGGTCTTCGCGCGGGCCCGCCGCCGGCCGTGCGACTCGTACTCGCCGTCGAAGTCCATCAGGCCCTGGTAGGCGACCATGGCTCCCTTGCGCGCGAGGACGTCGTCCTGCCCGGTCAGCGCCACCCGCAGGAGCTGCGGGTTCTGGATCGCGTACCGCTCCTGGGTCTGCTGCTCGGTGTGGCTGAAAAGCGGACTCTGCATGGTGTTCTCCCTCCCGTTCAGTTCCGGATCCGCAGGCGGTCCGTGCTGTCCTCGCTCGGCTGCACGACGACGATGCCCTCGCCGGAGAAGGCCATCTGGTACGCCTCTCCGCTGCCGCGGCCGATCAGCGCGCCGGCCTTGAAGCTGCGCTTGCCCTTCACCTTGAGGTTCGGCGACCAGGCGACCAGGGCGTCCGGGTCGACGTACGTCTCGTCCTCGCCGCGTCCGCAGTCGACGACGACCGGGGTGCCCCGGGAGGTGATGGCGACCCAGCCGGTGCCCTGGACGACGACGTTCCACAGCCCCTGTCCGGTGAACTTGGCGAGCCCCTTGACCTTCTCGACGCCCCAGGTGAGGTGGGCGTCGAAGGCGAGGAGGTTGGTGCCGTTGACGGAGATGGCGTCGTTGTCGAGATTGATGACGACGACGTCGGCGCCGTAGTCGGCGAGGTAGAGCAGCCCGTCGCCGGAGCACTTCATGACGGGCGCGCCCTCACCGGTGACCCACTGGGAGGCGGCCTGCCGGACGGCGGGCGGGTTGGGCTCGTACTGGATGAAGCCCTCGTAGGCGATCATCGAGCCGGTGCGCGCGTAGAGGTCCTGCCCGGTGGCCATGGCGACCTTGAGCATGGATGTGCCGTGGTTCTCCATGCGGGCGGTGACGGGGGTCGGGGCGTGGCCCGCGAGTTGCTGGTTCATGACGGGCTCCCTCAGACCTCGTAGGGCTGGACGACGATGAAGTTGCCGGGGGCTCCCCGGAACTGGAGGTTCACGGTCTCGCCGCTGTGTCCCGGGTAGGCGTTGCGGCGCAGCCGGACCTGGCTGGAGATGATCACCTGGGAGGCGGCCGACCAGGCGACTACCGCGTTGCAGTCGGCGAAGGTGGTGGAGGTGACCGGCAGGACGACCGGGGTGCCGTGCGTCTTGACGATCACCGTGCCGGTCCCCTGGAACTGCATGGTGAACAGGGCCCCGCCGGGAATGCCGTGGCCTTCGATCCGGCGGACCTCGTACTGGAGGGACTCGTCGAAGGCGAGGACGCTCTCGGCGGAGACACAGATCGCGTCACCCTGGAGTTCGACGGGATGCAGATGCGCGCCCTCCTCGGCGAGGAAGACCTGACCGCGGCCGGTGCAGCGCATGAGCTGCATCTCCTGGCCGGTGGCGCTGCCCACGGCACGGCCGACGAAACCGGCGCTCTTGTAGCCGAAGTCGACCTTGCCCTGGTACATCACCATGCTGCCCTGGCGCGCCAGCACCCCTCCGCCGCCCATGGTCAGGTCGACCCGCATGAGCTGCTGGTTCTGCGGGGTCCAGCGCTGTCCGGTGGCGGTCTCCTTGTACGGCTGGAGGGCCGCCCGGAGACCGGCGCCGGTGGGCGGGACGCCCTGCGGCACCCCGTGGGAGGCCCCGGGAGGCATCCCGCCGGGGGCGGGCTGCCCGTACGGAGCGGGAGCGGGCTGCCCGTAGGGCGCGCCGGGCGGTGCGCCCTGACCGGGCACTTGGCCGAATTGGGGCTGCGCCTGACCGTACGAAGGCGGCGTCTGACCGTACGGGGACGGGGCCTGGGGCGCGGGTGGGGCGGTCGGCGTCGCGATGGTGGGCGCGGAATGCCCCGGCTGCTGCGGTACGGGAGCCTGCGGGGCGCCGAAGGCGGGCGGGGGCTGCGGGGCCGGTGCGGGCGGCGCGTCGAAGGCGGGCGCGGGCGGCGGGGCGAAGGCCGGGGGCGCGGAGGTCTGTGCCGGCGGGGCGAAACCCGGGACGGCCTGCGGGGGCCCCGGCTCCTCCTCGGCGACCTCGCCGCCGAAGTTCTTCAGGAGGGCGTCGAGGCCGCCGTCGAATCCCTGGCCGACCGCGGCGAAGCGCCAGACGTCCTTGAGGTAGAAGTCGCCGAGCATGACGGCGCGCTCGGTGGTGAACTCCGAGCCGGTGAAGGCGTACCTGACCACCTCCTCGCCGCCCGCGACGATCCGGATGTACCCGGGGCCGATCTGCGACATCTCCCCCGGGCCGTCGAGTGTCGCGGTGAAGGACAGCTTGTGGATACCGGCCGGAACACGGTCGAGCGTGACGCGGAAGGATTCGGTGTCGCCGGACTGCGCGCCGAGGAGCTGAACGGACTCCTCCGGCGATTTCGGCTGGTTGAAGAAGATGAAATACCGGTCGTCCGACAGTTGCTCGTCGGCGTCGAGGCCGAAGCAGCTGATGTCGAAGGTCAGTCCGGGGGCGGCGATCTGTACACCTACGTACAGATCGGTCCCTGGCGTGAGATCACTGATCTTGGCCTTGTGGCCGCGTTGGAATTCCCTGGCCATGCGTAACGACCGTCCCCCATCCCGAAGGTGTATGCGTCGCGTCAGGCTAACGGCAAACGACGGCATCGGGCCAAGCCGGTACACACCCGGTACAGAATCACCGAAAGTGACGTGCCGTCCGCGCCCGCTCCTACTCCTCCCGGGCGGCCGGCCGGCGGGGCAGCTGGTCGGCGGCCACCACCCCCTCCAGGAAGCCGCGGGCCCGCTCGGTGCGCGGGTACGCCTCCAACAGCCGCCAGAACTCCGGCCCGTGCCCGGGGACGAGCAGGTGCGCCAGCTCGTGCAGAAGGACGTAGTCGACGACGTACTCCGGCAACCCCTGGAGCCGGTGCGACAGCCTGATGCTGCCCTCGGCGGGGGTGCACGAACCCCACCGGGTGTTCTGGTTGGTCACCCAGCGCACCGACACCGGGCGGGCGCGGCCGTCGAAATACTGGGCGGACAGGCGCTCGGCCCGCTCCACCAGGCCGCTGTCGCCGAGAACGCGTCTGCCTTCCTGCGCCGCGAGCTTGTCGAGCATCACGCGGACCCAGCGACGCTCCTCCGCCTCCGACATCCGGGCGGGAATGAGCACGATCGTGCGGTCGCCCTCACGGTAGGCGGAGACCGTACTGCGGCGGCGGGTGCTGCGGCGGACCTCGACCTCGCGCGCCGCCGGGGAGCCGGGCGGAGCCACGGGCGGGCCGGGCGGAGCCGCCGGAGAGCCGGGCGGACGGGCGGACGCACCGGACCGATGGCTTCCGGCGCCGAGCGCGCGGGGCTCCCCGGCGAAACGGGATGACGGGTCGGCGGGCACGTCTCGACGTTACCCGCTGTCCGCGGCGGAAGTCGCACCTCCGCAACCCTGCCGACGATTCATACGACTAATGGCACCACTCTGTGGACAACTCGGCGCACATTTCTCCGCGGGCCCGCATTCTGGCCATGCGTCCGCGGAACGGCTTCGCGGATCCTCGGTTCGCGGAGTGCGTCCCGCGGATCGTGCGAGGCGGCCGGGAATCGTCCCGCGCACGTGGTCGCGACACCGATCGGAGGGAGAAGTCATGTATCCGATGTTGAAGCCCGCGCTCCGCCGGGCATGGCGCGGACGGAACACGGTGCAGTTCGGCGTGACGCCCGCGCACGCGGTCTCGCTCGGTCCGATGGACATCGCGACGGGGAGCTTTCTGGAGCTGCTCGACGGCACACGCGGCCTGCCCCTGCTGCGCGAGGAGGCCCGTGCCCTGGATCTTTCGGACCGCCATGTGGACCTCCTCATCGGCCGGTTGGCCTCGGCGGGGCTGCTCGACGACCCGCGGGCGGGCGGGCCGGAGGCGGAATCCCTGCGCCGCCGGGCCGAGGTGATGGATCGTCAACGCCCTGATGTGGCCTCGCTCTCCGTCGTCCACCACGAGCCGGGCAGCGCCCTGCGCCGGATGGTCGCCCGGCGGGCGATGCGCGTCCAGGTGCGGGGCGCCGGGCGGGTCGGGGCTGCGATCGCCGCGGTGCTGTCGGGCTCGGGGGTGGGGCAGGTCGAGGTGCTGGACGGCGGGCGGGCCGAGCCGTGGGACGTGTCGCCCGCGGGGCTGCCGGCCGCGTCGGTGGGCGAGCGGCGCGACACGGCGGCCAGGAGACTGGTGCGCCGGTCGGCTGCCGGGCCGGCTCCCCGGTCCGCCCGGTCGGCGGAGGCGGAGCAGGCGGCGGCCTGTGGACAGCCGGGCCTCTCCCTGATCGTCGTCGCGCCCCGGGACGGCCTCGCGGTGTACGCACCGGCGGCGGACACCGCCGCCCCGTGGATCGCGTCGGGCACTCCGCATCTCTACGCGGGGGTGATCGAGGCCACGGGTGTGGTCGGTCCGCTCGTGCTGCCGGGAGGCACGGGCTGTGCGGGCTGCCTGGAGTTGCGTCGCGCCGACGCGGACCCGCAGTGGCCGCGCATGCTGGCCCAGTGGCGGTCCGGGCGGCGGGGAGCGGTCGCCGCCTGCGATCTGGGGCTGGCCACGACGGTGGCCGGTATGGCGGCGGCGCACGCCCTGTCCTTCCTGGACGGCGAACTGCCCGCCAGCGCGGGGGCGCGTTGGGAGGCGGCGCTGCCCGTGCTGGACTGGCGTTCCGAACGCGTCGGCCCCCATGCCGACTGCTCCTGCGGCGCGGCCGAGCGGACAGAGGGGGAACGGGCCTTCGACAGCGGTACGGCGCAGGACACAATGGCCGGGTGACCGCCGCCGACGGAGAGACACCCGAGGTTCAAGCGGCACGGCAGTCTGGGAACAGGAGGGGCACATGTCTGATCTTCCCCGGAAGGCGGTTACTCGCACCGCCAAACTGGCCGCGCTCCCACTCGGCTTCGCCGGCCGTGCCACGTGGGGCCTGGGCAAGCGGATCGGCGGGAAGTCCGCCGAGCTGGTGGCCCGCGAAGTGCAGCAGCGCACGGCGGACCAGCTCTTCAAGACGCTGGGCGAGCTGAAGGGCGGGGCCATGAAGTTCGGTCAGGCCCTGTCCGTCTTCGAATCGGCTCTTCCCGAGGAGATCGCCGGTCCCTACCGGGCCGCCCTCACCAAGCTCCAGGAAGCGGCGCCGCCGATGCCGTCCCGGACGGTGCACGGCGTGCTCGCCGAGCGGCTCGGCGACGAGTGGCGGGAGCTGTTCCTCGACTTCGAGGACCAGCCGTCGGCCGCGGCCTCGATCGGGCAGGTGCACCGGGCGGTCTGGCACGACGGCCGCGAGGTCGCCGTGAAGGTGCAGTACCCGGGCGCGGGCGAGGCGTTGCTCTCCGACCTCGCGCAGCTCAGCCGCTTCGCCCGGCTGCTGGGCCCGCTGATCCCGGGGATGGACGTCAAGCCGCTCATCAAGGAGCTCCGCGAGCGGGTCGCGGAGGAGCTGGACTACGAGTTGGAGGCCGAGGCCCAGCGGGCGCACGCGCAGGAGTTCGCGGACGATCCCGACGTGGTGATCCCCGGCGTGGTCCACCAGTCGGACCAGGTGCTGGTGACGGAGTGGATCGGCGGGATTCCGCTGGCCCGGATCATCGCCGACGGCACGGAGGAGCAGCGGGACCGTGCCGGGCAGTTGCTGGCGCGCTTCCTCTTCTCCGGCCCGGCGCGCACCGGGCTGCTGCACGCCGATCCCCATCCGGGGAACTTCCGGCTGCTGCCCGCCGACCCGGCCGCCGAGAGCGGGGCGGGCGAAGACGGGGCGGGTTCGGAGGGCGGGGAGGCGGGGGCCTGGCGGCTGGGGGTGCTGGACTTCGGCACGGTCGACCGGCTTCCGGGCGGGCTGCCGCGGACCATCGGGACCTCGCTGCGGATGACGCTGGAGGGGGATGCCGGGGCGGTGTACGCGCTGCTGCGCGAGGAGGGCTTCGTGAAGGAGTCGATCGACCTCGACCCGGACGCGGTCCTCGACTACCTGCTGCCGATCATCGAACCCGCGCAGGTGGAGGAGTTCACCTTCAGCCGGGGGTGGCTGCGTGACCAGGCGGCCCGCATAGCGGATCCACGCTCCCCGGCCCATCAGCTCGGCCGGCAGTTGAACCTCCCGCCTTCCTACCTGCTGATCCACCGGGTGACCCTGAGCACGATCGGGGTGCTGTGCCAACTGGGCGCGGCCGTCCGGCTTCGGGACGAGCTGGCCTCCTGGCTTCCGGGATTCGTCACGGAAGCGGACCCAGAGGCGGAGCAGGAGGCGGAGCAGGAGGCGGAGCGGGACGAGGAGAGTCTGGCGGGGTCCGGTGATGTCGTGGAGTCCGGCGGTGCGGTGGAGTCCGTCTCCGGCAGGGACGGCGTCTGAGGCGGCGGGGAGGCCGCGGCGCAGCGGTGGTTCGTGTGGCCCTCGGCCCCCGTCCGTCCCGCGTCGCAGGGGGCGGCGGTCACCACCAGAGCGAGTCGAGCCTGCTCTCCACCGCTCTGATGTGGAGGCGGGCGCAGTCCTCGCAGAAGTGGAGGCGCCGGCCGTCCTCGACGGAACAGAGCCAGGTCGCCGGTGGAGGGTCGCCTTCGGTGGCGGTGCCGCAGCGGGCGCACACCACGTGTGAAGGGGGTGCCTGTTCGGGGGGATGCGTCTCCTCGTCCACCTCACGACGATATCCCCGCCGCGGACGGCACGGCAGCACAACGCACCGCGGGGCCGTCCGGTCGGAACGGCCCCGCGGTGAGGGTGGTGGCTGCGCTGCTCATCGGGTCGAGCGGTGCCCCGGTGAGTCGAACCGGTGTGACGCGGAGAGGGGAACCTCTCAGTGCATGACCGCCATGGCCAGCGCGCGGCGGGCGCGCAGCGAGGCGCGCTCCGCTCTGCGCTGCATCCGGCGGGCGGCGATCAGGCGCACCGCAGGGCGGTCCGCCTGAGCCTCCCGCAGGCGGTCGTGCATATGAGCACGCGCCAGGGCTTCTGGGATGAGTTGCATTTCGCGGGTCCTGTTCTGACGCGAGTCGTTCGCGCCGCTGATGGTGACGTCGGGGGTGGCGGAGCCGACGGGCTCCTTCGTGGGGGTGATCATCGGTGCCTGATTCCGGGGGTCATGGGTCTGGGGACGGTCGATGGTTCCGAGGCGCTTCACGCGGGTGGGGGTGGGGACCCCGAAGTCGGTGATCACGCTGCGACCGGGTTCTTGCGCGGACGGCCGCGGGGCCGCTTGCGGGCCACGACGACACCCTGGACGAAGAGCTCGCCGCCCCAGACGCCCCACGGCTCGCGCCGCTCCTTGGCTCCGGCGAGGCACGCCTCGACGAGCGGGCAGGCCCGGCAGAGGGACTTGGCGTACTCGACGTCGGCCGGCGACTCGGCGAAGAAGACCTCGGGGTCATAAGTACGGCAGGGGACGGCCACACCGAGGTTCTCGATGGCGTCGTCGAGCGCGGTGAGCGTGGTGAGCGGGAGCAAGGCGGAGTCCTCCGTGGAGCCAGGCGGGGCGATCGGGTCGGAAGGCGGTACTGACGGGGCGTGCGCTTCGAGTTGCACGGCGGGTGATGTCCTCGTCTGGTCGTGCCGGCCTGTGGGCCGGTTGGCGGCTGGTACTGCTGGTCCCGAGGCTCCTTCGTTCCGTCTCGTCCGTTCGGACAAAACAAAAGGGCCGCGGATCCCGAGTGGGGTTCCGCGGCCCTGAAGGCGCCGGCCTGATGCTGGATCAGGCTGGATCGCTCCAGGGTTCAGGCCCACGGAAGGCCCACATCATGTGGTGCTGCTGCGTCTTCTTCTCGGCTCCGGCACCGGCTGCCGCAAAGGCATAGGCCAGGGCCTGCGCTGCCTTCACTCCTGCTGCCACCGGTGCCTCGATCGGTCGCTCAACGCGCTCCCGCACCACAGGGAGGTTCGCCGAGGACAGCGGGCTGACGGCAGGAGTGCCGGACAGACCGGTGCCACGAAGCGAAGACTCCGGGGAGCAGGCGAGGCCGAGTGAGCGTGCGGAGACGACCGAAAGATCGGTCAGTTTGTTGGTCTCGATGATGCTGATCACTTCAATCGCCTCCTCTCGGCGTCTCGGGGGACCGGCCGGGGCCGGTCCTGCGTATTCGGATAAGTACAGCACGGATTCAGGGCTTCAGAGAAGTCGCTGTTCCCGTGGTTAAGAACCTATGGTGACGACTGGTGCGGGCGCAAACCATTTTCTGGACGAGTTTCCCTCAGGTGTCGGCGATACCCTCCCGGGGCTCCTCGGCAACCGTCTCACCTGCGCAGATGGCCAGGACCTCGGTGCCGAAGCGGATCAACTTCCGGTTGCCGACCCCGGGGATGACGACCAGCTCGCCCTCGGTGGACGGGGCCGCCTCCGCGATCGCCATGAGCGTCTTCTCGGTGAACACGCAGTAGTCCGGCTGACTCAGCCCGGCCGCCCGGTCCGCGCGCCAGTCGAGCAGCCGCCCGTACAGTGCCTCGTCCATGTCGGACGGGCACTCCTCGCAGCGCATCAGCTTCACCTCGCCCGCGTCGGTGAGCGAGCGACCGCAGACCCGGCACCGCACCGGCCCGCGGTGCTTGCGCTCGACGGCCGGAGCCCGGCCCGCGCCCGCCGTCGTGCCGGAGCCGCGGTCGATGCCTCCGCCGCCGCCCGCCCCGCCGCGAGCGCCGAGCGGGGCCGAACCCGGCCGGAGCCCGTTCAGGAAGCGCGTCGGCCTGCGCCCGGCGCGACCGCCCGGCGAACGGGCCAGGGCCCAGGAGAGCGAGAGGTGGAGGCGGGCGCGGGTGACGCCGACGTACAGCAGGCGGCGCTCCTCCTCGACCTGCTCGTCGGTCTTGGCGTAGGCGATCGGCATCATGCCCTCGGTGAGACCGACCAGGAACACCGCGTCCCACTCCAGGCCCTTGGCGGAGTGGAGGGAGGCCAGGGTGACGCCCTGGACCGTCGGGGCGTGCTGCGCCGCGGCCCGTTCGTCCAGCTCGCGGACGAGGTCGGAGAGGGTCACCCCCGGCCTGGCCGCCTCGAAGTCCTCCGCGAGCCGCACCAGGGCGGCCAGCGACTCCCAGCGGTCCCGCACCGCGCCGGACCCGGCGGGCGGGCGGCCGGTCCAGCCCTTGGTGGAGAGAACCGCCCGCACCTGCGAGGGCAGGCCCTCCGCTCCGTCGAGCAGGGAGTCGTTGCCCCCCGCACGGGCGGCGCCCCGCAGGGCGGTGCCCGCCTCGCGCACCTCCGCCCGTTCGAAGAAGCGCTCGGCGCCGCGCAGCTGGTAGGGGACGGAGGCGTCGGCGAGAGCCTGTTCGTAGACCTCGGACTGGGAGTTGACCCGGTAGAGCACGGCGATCTCACCGGCCGGGACACCCGCCGCGATCAGATCCCGGACACGCCGGGCGGTGCCCTCGGCCTCGGTGGGCTCGTCGGCATACTCCGCGTAGACCGGCTCGGGGCCCCTGTCGCGCTGCGAGACCAGTTCGAGCCGGTGGTCGGCGGCCCTGCCGCGGGCCTGGCTCAGCAGGCCGTTGGCGAGGTGGACGACCTGCGGGGTGGAGCGGTAGTCCCTCACCAGCTTGACCACCGTCGCACCGGGGTGGCGGGTGCGGAAGTTCAGCAGGTGGTCCGGGGTGGCCCCGGTGAAGGAGTAGATCGTCTGGCTGGCGTCGCCGACGACGCAGAGGTTGTCCCGGTCGCCCACCCACAGGTCGAGCAGCCGCTGCTGGAGCGGGCTGACGTCCTGGTACTCGTCGACCACGAAGTGCTGGTACTGGCCGCGTACGTGATCGGCGATGTCGTGCCGGTCCTGGAGGATGCCGACCGTCAGCAGCAGCACGTCCTCGAAGTCGATCACCGAGCGGTCGCGCTTGAGCTGTTCGTACATCGCGTAGATCTGGGAGAGCACGGCCGGGTCGCGGGGCACGTCGCGCTGGATCTTGGCCACCGCAGCCGGATAGTCGGCGGGGACGGTCTGGGTGACCTTGGCCCACTCGATCTCGCTGGTGACGTCGCGCAGCTCGTTGCGGTCGAGCCGGATCTCGCAGCGGGCCGCGGCCTCGGCGACCAGCTGCACCTTGCGTTCCAGCAGCCGGGGCAGCTCGCCGCCGACGGCCTTGGGCCAGAAGTACTGGAGCTGGCGGAGCGCCGCGGAGTGGAAGGTCCGCGCCTGCACCCCGGAGGCCCCCAGCTGCCGGAGCCGTCCGCGCATCTCGCCCGCGGCCCGGTTGGTGAAGGTGACGGCGAGCACCGTCGCCGGCTGGAGGATCCCCGCCCGCACCCCGTACGCGATGCGATGGGTGATCGCGCGCGTCTTGCCCGTGCCCGCGCCGGCCAGCACGCACACGGGCCCGTGCAGCGCCAGGGCCACCTCGCGCTGCTCGGGGTCCAGCCCGTCGAGCACGGCGTCCGGGGTCTCGGGAACCTGCGGGAAGAGGGTGGAATGCGTTGCTGCTGTCACCCCGCCATGCTGCCAGGTCGTGTGGGACCGGTGCGGCCGTTGTCCACAGGGGCGGACATTTCATCGCACCGGGCGCACCGGGCGCACCGGGCGCACCGGGCGCACCGGGCGTACCGGGGGAAGACGGCTGAGGCCCGACGCCCGTGCGGCCGGGGAATGGTGGCCGCGTCCCGTACGTTCCATCCCGTGCGGGACCGCGGGCCGTGACGCGGCGGCGGGACCGCAGGTGACGCTGCCGGCCGCGCAGCGGGACGGACGAGACGAAGGAGCGCCAGCGACATGGCGGGCACTGTGACGATGTACAGCACCACCTGGTGCGGCTACTGCCGTCGGCTGAAGAGCCAGATGGACCGCGAGGGCATCGCGTACAACGAGGTCAACATCGAGCACGACCCGGAGTCGGCGGCCTTCGTCGAGAAGGCGAACGGCGGAAACCAGACCGTTCCCACGCTTCTGATC
Organism: Streptomyces sp. ADI96-02; assembly: GCF_003846185.1. Lineage (GTDB taxonomy): Bacteria > Actinomycetota > Actinomycetes > Streptomycetales > Streptomycetaceae > Streptomyces. Next base: position 4,523,509 of record NZ_ML123034.1, on the reverse strand, counting down.
GTGTCGCCCTCCGGCACCGAGTCGGTCATGACGAACCCGTCGCTGGCCCAGGTGAAGCAGGCGCTCGCCGCCTGAGGCCGGACCTGGTTCGCCGCCTGAGGGCGGGCCTGGTTCACGATGCCTCCGGTCCCCGGCCGCCGTCTGCGGCCGGGGCCCGGCACGTCCGGTCGGTCGGTCGTCCGGGCGGTAGGTCGTCCGGTCGGTCGGTTCGGGCGGTCGGTTCAGTTCGGGCGGTGCAGGCTGCCCGGACGGGGCAGCGGCTTGCCGTACCAGAGCTCGATCAGGCGGGACGCGATCGAGATCCCGAACGGCGGCATGACCTCGCCGGACGCGAAGGCGGCGGTCAGGTCCTCGCGGGAGAACCAGCGCGCCTCCTCGATCTCCTCACCGTCGACGGTGATCTCGAACGTGGTGGCCCTCGCCATGAAGCCGAGCATCAGGCTGGAGGGGAAGGGCCAGGGCTGGCTCGCGATGTACTCGACCTCGCCGACCGTGATCCCGGCCTCCTCGTACACCTCGCGGGCCACCGACTGCTCGATGGACTCCCCCGGCTCGACGAATCCGGCCAGCGTGGAGAAGCGGCCCTCCGGCCAGTGCACCTGGCGGCCGAGCAGGGCCCGGTCCTGGTCGTCGGTGATCAGCATGATGACGGCCGGGTCGGTGCGCGGGTAGTGCTCGGCCCCGCACGCCTGGCAGCGGCGGATGTGCCCGGCCGCCGCGATGACCGTGCGCTCTCCGCAGCGGGAGCAGAAGCGGTGCAGGCGCTGCCAGTTCTCCAGGGCGACGGCGTGCACCATGAGGCCGGCGTCGCGCGGGCCGAGCAGCAGACCGGCCTCGCGCAGTCCGGCCGGGCGGGCCGACTGGTCCATGCGGCCGGGCAGCGAGTCCTTCTGGAGCGCGAAGTAGCTCACGCCGTCCTCGTCGGTGCCCAGGAAGTAGCGGTGGGTCTCGGTGACCGGGGCCTCGAAGGCCGCCGTCATGACGATCGACGTACCGCCCTCAGGGGTGTCGTCGATCAGCACCTGCCCGCCCGAGACGACGAAGACACGGGTCGTGGGGTGGCTCCACGCCACGGCCAGCCACGCCTCGTCGAGGCGGTGGTGCGCGGCGCGGTCGATGCCGCTCGGCGCGGTGAGACCGATCGGGCGGTCTGCGGTGGCGTTGTCGAAGGTGCTCACAGGTGCTTCCTACTCCCCCGGGATGGATCGGGTGTTCAGAGGATTCAGCGAAGTGCCGAGGCCAGTTCGCTCCACAGGTGGGCGGTCGTCTCCACGCCCTTGAGCAGCAGGTCGAGCTCGACCTTCTCGTTCGGGGCGTGCCAGCCGTCGGAGGGTACGGAGATCCCGAGGAAGAGGACCGGGGCGCCGAGCACGTCCCTGAGGTCGGCGGCGGGGCCCGAGCCTCCCTCGCGGGTGAAGCGGACCTTCGTGCCGAAGGCGCGGCCCATCGCGCGGGCCACGGCCTGGAGCGCGGGGTGGTCCAGCGGGGTCAGGCAGGGGCGGGTGGCGGGCTGGAAGGCGATCCGGTGGCGTACGCCCGTCGGGATGCGGGCCTCGGCCCAGGCGCGGACGGCCCGCTGCACCCGGTCGGGGTCCTGGCCGTCGACCAGCCGGAAGCTGATCTTGACCAGGGCGGACGCGGGGATGACCGTCTTGCTGCCGGAGCCCTGGTAGCCGCCGCCGATGCCGTTGACCTCGGCCGTGGGCCGGGCCCAGACGCGCTCCAGCGTGGAGTACCCGGCCTCGCCGGAGGCGGCCCGCGACTTGGCGGTGCGCAGCCAGGTCTCCTCGTCGAAGGGCAGCTCCGCGAACAGGGCCCGTTCGGCGTCGGTGAGGTCGGTGATCCCGTCGTGGAAACCGGGGATCGCGACCCGGCCGTCCTCGTCGTGGAGGGCGGCGACCAGGCGGGCGATCTCGGTGGCCGGGTTGGGGACGGCCCCGCCGAACGATCCGGAGTGAATGTCCTGCTCGGGGCCGTACAGCTCGATCTCGCATTCGGCGAGGCCGCGCATGCCGGTGCAGACGGTCGGGGTGTCCTCGTCCCACATGCCGGTGTCCGAGACGATCACGGCGTCGGCGGCCAGGCGGGCCGCGCGCTGCTCGACGAGGGCGCGGAAGTGCGGCGAACCAAACTCCTCCTCGCCCTCGATCAGCAGCTTGAGGTGGACGGCGGGAGCGGTGCGGCCGGTGGCGGCCAGGTGCGCGCGGACGCCGAGGGTGTGGAAGAACACCTGGCCCTTGTCGTCGGCCGCCCCGCGCCCGTACATCCGGCCGTCCCGGACCACCGGTTCGAACGGGTCGGTGTCCCAGCCGTCCTCGCGGGCGGCGGGCTGCACGTCGTGGTGGCCGTAGACCAGGACGGTCGGCGCGTCCGGGTCGTCGCTGGGCCACTGGGCGAAGACCGCCGGGGCGCCCAGGGTCTCCCAGACCTCGGCGACCGGGAAGCCGGTCTCCTTGAGCTTGGCGCTCAGCCACTCGGCACTGCGCCGTACGTCCCCGTCGTGCTCCGGCTGCGCGGATACGGACGGGATGCGCAGCCACTCCGCGAGGTCGTCGAGGAAGGCTGCGCGGTGCTGCTCGGTGTACGTACGGACGGCGCTGTCCGGGGTCTCGCTCATGGTCTTGAGCCTATCCGTCCCGCGGGTCCGGTTCGTCCAGCAGGATCCGCTCCAGCCCGGCCCGGCCCGGCAGCCCCTGCGGACGCACGGTCTCGCCGCTGCGTACGTAGAGGAACGTGGCGGTGACCGCGTCGAGCGGCAGGCCGTGCAGTTCGGCCCAGGCCAGCCGGTAGACGGCGAGCTGGAGGGGGTCGGCGGTGCGGTGGCGGCTGGTCTTCCAGTCGACGATCTCGTACTCCTCGCCGGTGCGGTAGACGGCGTCGATCCGGCCCCGGACGACCCGGCCGGCCAGGGTGATCTGGAACGGGGCCTCCACCCGGTACGGGGTGCGCCGGGCGTACGGGGTGCGCTCGAACGCCTCCTTCAGTTCGGCCAGGTCGCGCTCGTCGGCGATCTCCGCGTCGCTCCCGTCGCCCCCGGGCAGCTCGTCGGGGCCGAGCAGGGGCAGCGGCAGCTCCTCGTAGCGCGACTCCACCCAGGCGTGGAACCGGGTGCCCCGGCGGGCCGCGGGCTGCGGCGGACGGGGCATGGGCCGGGCCAGCTCCCGGGCGAACGCGTCGGGGTCCTCGGCCAGGCGCAACAGCTGGGTGGCGGAGAGCGAGGAGGGGATGAGGACGTCGTGCACGGTGGCGCGGGATCGCCGGAGCTCTCCGGCCAGGGACTCCAGGTCCCGGTCCCAGGAGGCGAGGGCACGGGCCTCCTCGGGCGTGAGCGCGCCCCCGGTACGGGCGGGGGCGGCATCCGGTGGCGCGGGGTGACGGGCGGCCGGGATGTGCGGGTTCAGGTGAGAGAGCGGGTGCGGGTGAGAGAGCGGGTGCGGGTGAGAGAGCGGGTGCGGGTGCGCGCCGGAGTCCGGAGCCGGGCCCTGCTCGCCCTGGCCCTGCCCCATCGGGCCCTGATCCGTCCGGCCCTGATCCATCGGGCCCTGATCGACCGGACGCTGATCGACCGGGCGCTGATCCGGAGCGGTGGCCGGGGTGTCGCCCCGGGGGCGCTCGGTGGGGAGGTCGTCCCAGTCGATCGGCGGCGCGTCGGGCTCGTCCCCGTACCCGGGCCCGTCCCCGTACCCGGGCTCGCCCCCGAACCCGGGCTCCTCCTCATCCCCCGGAAGGCCGTCCTCCGGAGGTACGTCCTCCGGGAAGCCGACGGGTGCGCCCGCATCCCGGTGGTCCGACGCGGCCAGGCTCTCCAGGTGCGCCAGCACCGTGTCCCGGGCGGCGCGGCGGCGGGCCAGGGCGTCGGCGTCGAGCGGCAGCGGCCAGGCCAGGTCGGCGTCCCGCTCGGCGAGGGCCGGGTTCTCCGCGTCCTCGGCCGGCTCCTCCGCCCAGACCTCGATCTCGCCGTGGCCCGCGGCGCAGTGCTCGTACAGCGCCTCCAGGAACGCCGAGGGGCCGCGCGTCCGCTTCTGGGAGGGGCCCCACCAGTGGCCGGAGCCGAGCAGCAGGCTGCGCGGGCGGGTGAAGGTGACGTAGCCCAGGCGCAGTTCCTCGGTGTGCTGGTGCTCCTTCATCCGGGCCTTGAACTCCTTCATCGCCCCGGCGTCGAAGCCCTCCAGGCGCGGAAGCGTCGCCGCGTCGCCGCGCAGGGCGTGCGGCAGCACCTTGGCCTGGGCGGTCCAGGCGTCCCGCGACCGGCCGCTCGGGAACTGCCCCGTGACGAGTCCCGGCACGGCGACGACGTCCCACTCCAGGCCCTTGGACTTGTGGGCGGTGAGGACCTTCACCGTGTTCTCGCCGCCGGGCAGGGCGTTGTCCAGGCCCTTCTCGTACTGGGCGGCGGTGCGCAGGAAGGCGAGGAAGGCGAGGAGCGTGGCCTCGCCGTCCAGGGAGGCGAAACCGGCCGCCGTGTCCAGGAAGTTGGCCAGGGTCTCGCGGCGTCGGGCGGCCAGGGCCCGCGGGGAGGCGGACAGCTCGACATCGAGGCCGGTGGTGGCCAGCACCCGGTGCAGCACGTCCATCAGCGGGTCGGCGAGCGACCGTCGCAGATCGCGCAGCTCCCGGGCGAGACGGGAGAAGCGCACCCGGGCCGCCGCCGAGAACGGCAGCCCGTCGTCCCGGCCGTCGCCCGCGATCAGGAAGGTGTCGAGGGCGTCGGCGAGCGATATCACCTCGGCCGGGTCGGTGCCCTCGACGGCCTCCGCGAGCCGCAGGTCCGGGTCGGCTCCGTCGTCCGCCCCGCCGGAGCGGTGCACCAGGAGGCGGGCGCGGCGGCCGAGGAGGGCGAGGTCCCGGGGGCCGATGCGCCAGCGCGGGCCGGTGAGCAGCCGGACCAGCGAGGCGTTGGCCCCCGGGTCCTGGAGGACTTCGCAGACGGCGACCAGGTCGGCGACCTCGGGCAGGTGGAGCAGTCCGGCGAGGCCGACGACCTCGACGGGGACGTCCCGCGCGACGAGGGCGGCCTGGATCTGCGGGAAGTCCCCGGCGGTGCGGCACAGGACGGCGATCTCGCCGGGCGGGGTGCCGGTGCGCACGAGATGGGCGAGCGCGTCGGCGATCCAGTCGATCTCCTCGCTGTGCGTGTCCAGCAGGGCGCAGCGGACCAGTCCGTCGCGTTCGGCCCCCGGCGCGGGGCGCAGCGCCTCGACGCCCTCGTGCATCGCCCGCAGGGGTTCGGCGAGGCCGTTGGCGAGCTGGAGCAGCCGGCCGCCACTGCGCCGGTTCTCGCTGAGGCTGTAGCGGGTGGCGGGGGTGCCGTCGGCGTGCGGGAAGTGCTCGGGGAAGTCGTCGAGGTTGGCGACGGAGGCTCCGCGCCAGCCGTAGATCGCCTGGCAGGGGTCCCCTACGGCGGTGACCGCGTGGCCGGTCGCCCCGGCGGACTCCGTTCCGCTGCCGAAGAGCGCCGAGAGCAGCAGGCGCTGGGCGACGGAGGTGTCCTGGTACTCGTCGAGGAGGACCACCCGGAACTCCTCGCGGAGGATGGTCCCGACCTCGGGCCGGGTCAGGGCCAGCTCGGCGGAGAGGGCGATCTGGTCGCCGAAGTCGAGGACGTCCCGGCCGCGTTTGGCGGTGCGGTAGCGCTCGGTGAGGCCGAGGAGCGAGCGGCGGGCCTCGGCCGCCTCGGGGATTCCGCGCAGGTCGGCGTTGCTGAGCCGGGCCGTCTCCAGGGTGCGGAGCAGCTCGGTGTCGTACCGGGCGAGCTCGGCGGGGGGTACGAGGTGTTCGGCCAGCTCCCCGTCGAGCGCCAGGAGGTCGCTGACCAGGGTCGGGAAGGAGCGGGTGAGCGCCGGGTAGGGGCCGGGGGCCTCGCGCAGCACCTTGGCGGCGAGCTGGTAGCGGGTGGCGTCGGCGAGGAGGCGGGTGGTGGGTTCCAGGCCGATGCGCAGGCCGTGGTCGGTGAGGAGGCGGCCGGCGAAGGCGTGGTACGTGGAGATGGTGGGCTCGCCCGGCGGGTCGTCCGGGTCGATGGCGTCGGGATCGGTCACGCCGGCGGCGACGAGCGCCTTGCGGACGCGCTCGGCCAGCTCGCCCGCCGCCTTGTTGGTGAACGTGAGGCCGAGCACCTGCTCCGGTGCGACCTGTCCGGTGCCGACCAGCCAGACCACCCGGGCGGCCATCACCGTCGTCTTGCCCGAACCGGCTCCGGCCACGATCACCTGCGGGGCGGGCGGCGCGGTGATGCAGGCCGTCTGCTCCGGGGTGAAGGGGATGCCGAGGAGCTGCTTGAGCTGCTCGGGGTCGGTGAGGCGTGGGGACACCCCAGAACGGTAACCGGCCACGCCGACAACCCGTTCCGGCAGCCGGTACGGCAGCCGGGCGCGGGCGGCGGGCCCGGCCCCGACGTGGCCCCGCGACCCGCCGTGGCCCCGCGATCCGCCGGGGCCCCGCGACCCGCAGGTGGGCCCGATCCCCCGATCCCTCGATTTACCGGTGGGCCCCGGCCCCGGCCCCGCCGTCAGCAGGCGGGCCCCTCACTCCACGATCTGGCGGCCCTCCGGCTGCGCGCTGCACGAGGCGCGGAAGGTGCAGTGGGCGCAGTGCTGGCCGGTCGTGGGGGTGAAGCGTTCGTCCAGGACCTTGCCGGCGGCGGTGGCGAGCAGGTCGGAGACCCACTGGCCCGCCGGCGGTTCCTGGGCCTGGACCTTGGGGAAGGCGTCGCCGCCCTCCTTCTTGGGGGCGGGTTGGCGGAGCTGGACGAGTTCGGCGCCGCCGGACTCCGGGCGGCGGCCGCCGAAGACGTCGTCGACCGCGCCTTCCCGGACGGCGAGCTGGTACACCGCGAGCTGCGGGTGCGAGGCCACTTCGTCCTTGGTCGGCGCGCCCTTGCCCGTCTTGAAGTCGACGACGTACGCCCGTCCCTCCGCGTCCTGTTCGACCCGGTCCATGGAGCCCCGGATGCGGACGGCGTACTCGCCCGCCTCCAGCGTCACGTCGAAGTCGTGCTCGCTCGCGGTCGGCGTGCGGCCCGCGCGGTCCAGGACGTGCCAGCGCAGGAAGCGTTCGAGGGCGGCCCGGGCCTGGCCCTTCTCCTGCTCGGACTTCCAGGGGGCGTCGAAGGCGAGGCCGTTCCACACGGAGTCCAGGCGTTCCATGAGGACGTCGAGGTCGGCGGGCGTCCTGCTGGAGGCGACCTCGTCGGCGAGCACGTGGATGACGTTGCCGAACCCCTGGGCGGCGGTCGCCGGGACGTCGGCCTTCACCTCGCGCCCCAGGAACCACTGGAGGGCGCAGGTGTTGGCGAGCTGGTCGAGGGCGCTGCCGGAGAGGGTGACGGGCCGGTCGCGGTCGCGCAGCGGGACGGCCGACCGGGTCGGTTCGTCCAGGCCCCACCAGCGGGACGGGTGGGCGGCGGGCACCAGGGCCTGGCCCTCGTCGTCGGTGAGCGCGGCGAGGCGGGCGAGCCGCTGGGCGGCGGCGTCGCGCAGGGCGTCGGAGGCGGCCGGGTCGACGGTCGTGGCGCGCAGTTCGGCGACGAGCGCGGCGACGGCGAGCGGCCGGCGCGGGCGGCCCGTGACGTCGCGCGGCTCGACGCCCAGCTCGGTGAGGAAGCGGGAGGGCTGGTCGCCGTCGTCGGCGGGGGCCTTGACGGCGGTGACGATCAGGCGCTCGCGGGCGCGGGTGGCGGCCACGTAGAAGAGGCGTCGTTCCTCGGCGAGCAGGGCCCCGGGCGTGAGGGGTTCGGCGAGGCCGTCGCGGCCGATCCGGTCGGCTTCCAGCAGCGAGCCCCGGCGGCGCAGGTCGGGCCAGAGCCCTTCCTGCACCCCGGCGACCACCACCAGCCGCCATTCCAGGCCCTTGGACCGGTGGGCGGTCATCAGGCGTACGGCGTCGGGGCGCGCGGTACGGCGGGAGAGGGTGTCGGCCGCGATGTCCTGGGCGTCGACCTCCTCCAGGAAGTTGAGCGCTCCGCGTCCGCCGGTGCGCTCCTCGGCGCGGGCCGCCGCGTCGAAGAGGGCGCAGACGGCGTCGAGGTCGCGGTCGGCGTTGCGTCCGCCCGCGCCGCCGCGCAGCGCGGCCCGCTCCAGCCGGCCGGGCCACGGGGTGCCGTTCCACAGGGTCCACAGGGCCTCCTCGGCGGTGCCGCCGCCTTCGAGGAGTTCGCGGGCCTTGCGCAGGAGCGCGCCGAGGCGCTGGGCTCCCTGGGCGTACGCCGGATCGTGGGTGACCAGCCGTTCGGGTTCGGCCAGCGCGCGGGCCAGCAGATCGCCGGACGGCGCGGGCACCCGGACTCCGGCGGCCCGTTCCTCGTCGCGCAGGGCCCGGCCGAGGCGGCGCAGGTCGGCGGCGTCCATGGAGCCGAGAGGCGAGGCCAGGAGCGTGAGGGCCGTCTCGGTGTCGAGCCGGACCGCCTCGGGGTCGTCTCCGGTGGTCCGGACGTCGTGGCGCAGGGCCGCCGTGGCGACCGTCCGCAGGGCGGTCAGCAGCGGGGCCACGGCCGGTTCGTGGCGCAGCGCGAGGTCGTCGCCGTCGACCTCCAGCGGAACGCCCGCCGAGGTGAGGGCGCGGCGGACGGCGGGCAGCGAGCGGCCCCCGGCCCGTACCAGTACGGCCATCTCCTGCCACGGCACCCCGTCCTCCAGATGGGCGCGGCGCAGCAGGTCCGCGATGTTGTCCAGTTCGGTGGAGGCGGTCGGGTACGTGTACGCCTCGACCCGGCCGCCCTCGCGGACGGCCTGCGGTTCGCGGTGGGCCCGGACGGTGTCGGCGGGCAGCCGGGTCAGCGGCATGCGGCGGGTGAGCAGCCGGGTCGCGGCGAGCAGTTCGGCCCCCGAGCGTCGCGAGGTGGTCAGCACGCCCACGGGCGCGGGCGTACCGTCCGCGCGCCGGAAGGCGTCCGGGAAGTCGAGGATGCCGTTCACGTCGGCCCCCCGGAACGTGTAGATGGACTGGTCGGGGTCGCCGAAGGCGATCAGCGTCCGGCCGCCGCCCGCCCCGGCCCCGCGCCCCTGGTTCGCTCCCGTCCCGCGCCCCTGCCTCGCTGCGGACCCGCGCCCCCGGTTCGCTCCGGCCCCGTGCCCCCGGTTGCCGGCCAGCGCGTGCAGCAGCCGTACCTGTGCCGGGTCGGTGTCCTGGTACTCGTCGACGTACACCGCGTCGTAGCTCCGGGCCAGGAGCGCGGACACGTCGGGCCGCTCGGCGAGCAGGACGGCCCGGTGGACCAGCTCGGCGTAGTCCAGCACGCCCTGGGCGTCGAGCACGTCCAGGTACTCGGCGAGGAACTGGGCCGCCGCCGTCCAGTCCGGGCGGCCGGTGCGCCGGGCGAAGGCGGCCAGCGCGTCGGGGCCGAGGCCCAGTTCACGGCTGCGCGCCAGCACCGCGCGCACCTCGTCGGCGAAGCCGCGCGTGGTCAGGCAGGCGCGCAGCTCGTCCGGCCAGCGGACGTGGGCCAGGCCCTCCTTCTCCAGCTCGACCTCGCCCGCCAGGAGTTCGCGCACGGTGACGTCCTGCTCGGGCCCCGACAGCAGGCGCAGCGGATCGGCGAACAGGTCGGCGTCCTGGTGGGCCCGGACCAGGGCGTAGCAGTACGCGTGGAAGGTGGTGGCCTGGGGGGCGCGGGCGGCCCCGAGCCGGTCGGCCATCCGGTCGCGCAGCGCGGCGGCGGCCTTGCGGCTGAAGGTGAGGACGAGGACGCGGGCGGGATCGGCCCCCCGGTCCACGCGGGCCGCGACGGACTCGACGAGGGTGGTGGTCTTGCCGGTGCCGGGACCGGCCAGGACCAGCAGCGGTCCTTCGCGGTGCTCAACCACGGCGCGCTGGTCCGCGTCCAGGAGAGGAGGGTCCACGGAGCCCGGCGGGGTGCGCACCAGGCGGTACGCGCCCGTGGTCCGCCGCCGCGTCGCGCGGTGCGGACTGTGCCGGGTGGTGGAGGAGGAACTCACGTGGATCGCCGGTTCTGGTGGAAGTGCGGGTGATGGGGGAGCGGAGCGCGCCGCGCGGTGACGACGCTACTCCCGCGGTGACGCGGCGGGCGGCGGGTGCGGCGCGTCCTTCGTCACGTGGCCGCTCCCCCGCACCAGCCGTGACGCCTGCCGTGACGCGAGCGCCGTACGGGCCGGGCGCCGGTGTGCGGCGGGGCGGATGGCGGAAGCTGTCAGGTGTGAGCCTTCACGCCCGAACCGCCGGATCCGCCGCCCCGCGGACCGTCGCCGCCGCCTCCGCCGCCTCCGCCCCCGTCCAGGTCCTGGCCGCCGGTGCCGTCCCAGCGCGCGCGGCGCATGTCGAGCCGCGGCAGGTGCCCGTCCGCCCGGCTGGACGCCTCCTTCAGCGGGGTGCCCTCCACGCGGTAGTGGTCGAGCGCGCGCAGCTCGTGGCCGGGGAGCAGCGCCCCGTCCGCCCGCACGACGCGCCACCACGGCACGGCGGAGCCGTACAGCGCCATGGCCCGGCCGACCTGGCGCGGCCCGCCGTCGCCCAGCCACTCCGCGACGTCGCCGTACGTCATGACCCGGCCCGGCGGGATCAGGTCGGCGACGTCGAGCACTCGCTCCGCGTACTCCGGCAGCTCGCCGGTCGGGGCGGCGGAGGCCCCGCTCCCGTCCGTCTGGTCCTGGCTCATCCGCTCCATCCTGCCGTACGCCACCGACACCGCGCTCGAATCCGTGTCCGCCCCGGTACGGAGCGTGCGCGCGCGGGCAAAGCAGCGTATGTTGCGCATCCCGCGCCCGTGCGACGCACCCTGATGCCCTGCTCCGTCTACGGGCCGTGCCACCATCATGCGGGCGGTGACCGGTGATACGAGAAAACGAAGACGAACCAGAGGCGACGAAGGAGCAGGGCGTGCAGCCACCGAAGGCGGCGGACGCCTCCGATGCCGGGGAGCGCCCCGAGGACGCGCCGGAGCCGTCGGACGCGCCCCGTGCCGAAGGCCCCGCCGAGGCCACGGGCGGCCGGCTCGCCGGCTCGACCCTGGCTTCCGCGAAGGCCGCCCTCTCCGACCGGGTCTCCGGCGACGAGCCGCTGCTCCCCGCCCGGGTGCACCGCCCCTCGGACCTGCTGCGGCTGCTCATCGGGATCGCCGCGATCGTCCTGCTGTTCACGATCGCGGCGTTCGCCCAGGGCACCACGACGGGCCTTGAGGACGACATCTCCAAGGGCACCGAGCAGGCGCCCGACCTGCTGATCAAGATCGCCGGTCTGGTCTCCAGCATCGCCGTGCTGCTCGTGCCGGTCGCCTTCGCCATCGAGCGGCTGATCAAACGGGACGGGCTGCGCATCGCGGACGGCGTGCTCGCCGCCGTGCTCGCCCACGGAGTGACCCTCGCCACCGATCTCTGGGTCTCGCGGTCCGCGCCCGGCACGATCCAGGAGGCGCTGACCCAGCCGCAGCCCGGCGCGGGGCTGACCGACCCGGTCCACGGCTATCTGGCGCCCGTGATCGCGTACATGACGGCGGTCGGGATGTCGAGACGGCCGCGCTGGCGGGTCGTGCTGTGGGCGGTGCTGCTGCTGGACGCGTTCGCGATGCTCGTCGGCGGCTACACCACCCCGTTCTCGATCGTCCTGACCGTGCTGATCGGCTGGACGGTGGCGTACGGCACGCTGTACGCCGTCGGCTCCCCCAACGTGCGTCCCACCGGGCAGCATCTGATGGCGGGTCTGCGGCACGTGGGTTTCCGCCCGGTCGCCGCGATGCGCGCCGACGACGCGCTGGAGAACGCGGACCAGAGCGACCGGGGCCGGCGGTACCTGGTCACCCTGGAGGAGGGCGCTCCGCTCGATGTGACGGTCGTCGACCGGGAGCAGCAGGCCCAGGGGTTCTTCTACCGGGCCTGGCGCCGGCTGACGCTGCGCACCCTCACCCAGCGCCGCTCGATCCAGTCGTTGCGCCAGGCGCTGGAGCAGGAGGCGCTGCTGGCGTACGCGGCGATCGCCGCCGGGGCGAACGCGCCCAAGCTGATCGCCACCTCGGAGCTGGGCCCCGACGCGGTGATGCTCGTCTACGAGCACATCGGCGGGCGGTCGCTGGACGCGATGGAGGACGAGGAGATCACCGACGATCTGGTGCGCAGCGCCTGGCGGCAGGTGAAGGCCCTCCAGTCGCGGCGCATCGCCCACCGCAGGCTGACCGGGGACGCCATCCTGGTGGATCGTTCCGGCAAGGCGTTCGTGACGGATCTGCGCGGCGGCGAGATCGCGGCCGGGGACCTGGTGCTGCGGATGGACGTGGCCCAGTTGCTGACCACGCTGGGGCTGCGGGTCGGCGCCGAGCGGTCGGTGGCCGGGGCGCTGGCCGTACTGGGGCCGGACGCCGTCGCGGACTGCCTGCCGCTGCTCCAGCCGATCGCGCTGAGCCGGTCCACCCGGGCGGCTCTGCGCCGGATCGCGCGCGAGCGCGCGCAGCGTGAGCGCGAGGCGGTCATGGAGGCGTCGCACGCGGCCAAGCAGGTGAAGGCCGAGGAGGCCGCACGGGCCGCCGCCGAGCGGAGCCCGGAGCCGCGCGGCGCGGAGCCGAAGGCGGAGCGCCGGGCGGAGCAGAAGGCCGAACGCAAGTCGCAGCGGACCGAGAAGCAGGCCGAGAAGCGCGCCATCGACGACGCGATGGACGAGGCGCGCGAGGAGGACCTGCTCGCGCAGATCCGCCGCGAGGTCCTGCTGATCCGCCCGCTGGCGCCGGTCGAACCGGTCCGCCTGGAACGCATCAAGCCGCGCACCCTGTTCAGCTTCATCGCGGGCTCCATCGCCGCGTACTTCCTGATCTCCCAGGTCACCCAGGCCGACTTCGGGACGGTCGTGGAGCAGGCGGAGTGGGGCTGGGTGGCGGCAGCCCTCGGCTTCTCGGCGCTCAGCTACGTGGCGGCGGCGATGAGCCTGCTGGGCTTCGTGCCGGAGCGGGTGCCGTTCCGCCGGACGGTGCTGGCGCAGGTGGCGGGCTCCTTCGTGAAGATCGTCGCCCCGGCGGCCGTCGGAGGCGTGGCGCTGAACACGCGCTTCCTCCAGCGCGCCGGAGTGCGCCCCGGGCTCGCCGTCGCGAGCGTCGGAGCCTCGCAGTTGTTCGGACTGGGCTGCCACATCCTGCTGCTGGCCCTGTTCGGCTACCTCACCGGTACGGAGAAGACCCCGGACTCGCTCACGCCGTCCCGTACGGTGATCGCCGGTCTGCTGACGGTCGCGGTGCTGGTGCTGGTGGTGACGGCGATCCCGTTCCTGCGCAAGTTCGTGGTGACGCGGGTGCGTTCGCTGTTCGCCGGTGTCGTGCCGCGCATGCTGGACGTGGTGCAGCGACCGCAGAAGCTGATGACCGGCATCGGCGGGATGCTGCTGCTGACCGGCCTGTTCGTGCTCTGCCTGGACGCCTCGATCCGGGCGTTCAGCGGCCCGGACGTCCCGCAGCTGAGCTACGCGAGCATCGCGGTGGTCTTCCTCGCCGGCAACGCGATCGGCTCGGCGGCTCCCACGCCGGGCGGGATGGGCGCGGTCGAGGGGGCCCTGACGCTGGGGCTGATCGCGGTCGGCCTGCCGAAGGAGGTCGCGGCCCCGGCGGTGCTGCTGTTCCGCGTGATGACGCTGTGGCTGCCGGTGCTGCCGGGCTGGATCTGCTTCAGCCAGCTGACCCGCAAGGGCGAGCTCTGAGAGCTGTTTCCGCCGTCCCCGGCCACCGGTCGGCGCGCGGGGCTGAGACGCGCGTACCGTCGGGCGCGTGCGGCGTCGGACGCGCGTACCCGTCCGGCGTGAGACGCGCGTACCGTCCCGCGCGGCGCGCGCTCCCGGCGTCCGGAGCGCACCACCCGCATGGACCGCGCCCCGCGCGCTCACCGGTGCGCCGACGCACGATGAGGTCATGAGGTCCTCCCCCGCCCTGCGCGCCGCCGCCCTCGCCGCCACCGCCGCCGTACTGCTGCCGCTGGCCGCGTGTTCGGACGGCGACGACGGCGCGGAGGGCCGGTCGACGCCCACCGGCGCGTCGACCGCCGCTCCGTCCTCGACGGCGCGGGAACTGGCCTCGCAGAAGCTCGACTGGTCGCCCTGTCCGCCGCCGAGCACGGCGCAGGGCGGCGGGGAGTCGCCGTCCCCGCTGCCCGGCGGCAGCGTCTGGGAGTGCTCCTTCATGGACGTGCCGCTCGACTACGCGGAGCCGGACGGGCGGACGATCGAGCTGGCCCTGGTCCGCGGCAAGGCCCGGGACCAGAGGCGGCGGATCGGTTCGCTGGTGTTCAACTTCGGCGGCCCCGGCGCCTCCGGGGTGGCGACTCTGCCCGCCTTCGGCACCGAGTACGACTCGCTCCGCACCCGGTACGACCTGGTGAGCTTCGATCCGCGCGGGGTCGGCCGCAGCGAGGGCGTGGAGTGCGCGGACGACGCCCAGCTGGACGCCTTCTACCAGGAGGACTCCACGCCGGACGACGCGAAGGAGGAGAAGGAGTTCACCGACGGCCAGCGGGACTTCATCGCGGACTGCGAGAAGAACTCCGGCCCCGAACTCCCCTTCGTGGGCACGACGAACGCGGCACGCGACATGGACCTGATGCGCACGGTCCTCGGCGACGACCGGCTGCACTACTTCGGCATCTCGTACGGCACCGAGCTGGGCGGGGTCTACGCCCACCTGTTCCCGGACAAGGTCGGCCGGGCGGTCTTCGACGCGGTGGTCGACCCCACCGAGGACGCCGAGCAGTCCTCGCTCGGCCAGGCCGAGGGGTTCCAGCTGGCCTTCGACAACTTCGCGAAGGACTGCGCGGAGCGCGACGACTGCGCCCTGCCCGGAGCGACCGGCAAGGAGGTCGAACAGGGCGTCGCCGACCTGCTGAGCCAGTTGGAGGAGGAGCCCATCGACGGCCTGGGCGACCGGGCGCTGACGCAGACCCTGGCCACGACCGGCGTCGCCTCCGCCCTCTACTCCAAGGAGACCTGGCCGCTGCTGGAACAGGGACTGGACGAGGCGGACGGCGGCGACGGCGGGCTGCTGCTGGCGCTGGCCGACTCGCTCAACGGCCGTTCCGAGGACGGGCGGTACGACAACTCGAACGCCGCCAACATCGCCATCAACTGCGCCGACGGCAAGCAGCGTTTCACGCTGGAGCAGACGAAGGCGGCGCTGCCCGCGTTCCGCAAGGCGTCCCCGCTGTTCGGCGACTACCTCGGCTGGGGCCTGATGAGCTGCACCGGCTGGCCGGTCGCCGGCGCCTGGGAGACACCGGACGTCAGTGCGAAGGGCGCGGCCCCGATCCTGGTCGTCGGCAACACCGGGGACCCGGCGACGCCGTACGAGGGCGCGCGGGCCATGGTGCGCGAACTGGGCGCGGGCGTCGGCGTCGAGCTGACGTACCGGGGCGAGGGCCACGGGGCGTACAACAGCGAGAACAGGTGCGTGCAGCGGGCGGTCGACGGCTACCTGTTGGACGGCGCGGTGCCGAAGTCCGGCACGACCTGCTCCTGACCGGCCGGCCAGGCGACGCGCGGAAGGGGCCGGTCCGCGCGGCGCGGTCCGGCCCCGTCAGCGTAGGGAGGTGTCCCGTTCGTCTCAGTAGACGGGCTTCTCGGTTCAGTAGACGGGCTTCTCGGGCTCGATCTGGTTGACCCAGCCGATCACGCCTCCGCCGACGTGCACCGCGTCGGCGAATCCGGCCGACTTGAGGACCGCGAGGACCTCGGCGCTGCGGACGCCGGTCTTGCAGTGCAGGACGATGCGCCTGTCCTGCGGGAGGTCCTGGAGGGCGTTGCCCATGAGGAACTCGTTCTTCGGGATCAGCCGGGCGCCGGGGATCGAGACGATCTCGTACTCGTTCGGCTCGCGGACGTCGATGATCTCGATCTTCTCGTCCCCGTCGATCCACTCCTTGAGCTGCCGGGGAGTGATCGTGGAGCCGAGCGCCGCCTCCTGGGCCTCCTCGGACACGACGCCGCAGAACGCCTCGTAGTCGATGAGTTCGGTGACGGTCGGGTTCTCGCCGCAGACCGCGCAGTCGGGGTCCTTGCGGATCTTGACCTGGCGGTACTGCATCTCCAGCGCGTCGTAGATCATCAGGCGGCCGACCAGCGGGTCGCCGACGCCGGCGAGGAGCTTGATGGCCTCGGTGACCTGGATCGAGCCGATGGACGCGCAGAGCACGCCCAGCACGCCGCCCTCGGCGCAGGAGGGGACCATGCCCGGCGGCGGGGGCTCCGGGTAGAGGCAGCGGTAGCAGGGGCCGTGCTCGGACCAGAACACGGACGCCTGGCCGTCGAAGCGGTAGATCGAGCCCCACACGTACGGCTTGTTCAGCAGCACCGCGGCGTCGTTGACGAGATAGCGGGTGGCGAAGTTGTCCGTGCCGTCCACGATCAGGTCGTACTGCGCGAAGATCTCCATCACGTTCTCGGCTTCGAGCCGCTCTTCGTGAAGGACCACGTTGACGTACGGGTTGATGCCGAGCACCGAGTCCTTGGCGGACTCCGCCTTGGACCGGCCGATGTCGGCCTGGCTGTGGATGATCTGGCGCTGCAGGTTCGACTCGTCGACCTCGTCGAACTCCACGATGCCCAACGTGCCGACTCCGGCCGCGGCCAGGTACATCAGGGCCGGCGAACCGAGACCGCCCGCGCCCACACAGAGCACCTTGGCGTTCTTCAGGCGCTTCTGCCCGTCCATCCCGACATCGGGGATGATCAGGTGACGGGAGTACCTGCGGACCTCGTCGACGGTGAGCTCGGCGGCCGGCTCGACCAGGGGTGGCAGCGACACAGGAACCTCAACAATGCAGGTGGTCGGATTCTACGTACTTCGACTACGTACGGTTGTTCTTGCCGTAACACTGCCACGCCCCCTCTCATTCCGAGATACCGGGTCCGATCCGCGAGACGATTTCGTCCCAGTACCTGGGCAGCGCCGCGTATGGATCGGTTTGTCCGCTTCGGTCGTCCCGGTCGGTGAAGAAGATCGTCCCGGCCCCCTGCCAGCGGGCGATGCGCATCGCCTCGTCGAGGTGGGTGCGCGGGACGCCGTGGACGAAGTGGGCGAACCGTCCCGGCGGGTAGTCGGCCGTCCACTGCGCCACCTGCGACCAGCGGTAGTCGGCCCACGGGCCCTGGAAGGTGACCAGCTGGTCGGCGGCCTCGGCGTAGCCCGGATACGGCTGGACTCCGTGGCCCAGGACGATCCGGCCGCCCTCGCCGGCGCTGCCGCGCTCCTCCAGCAGCGCGTACAGCGTGCTGGTGAGACGGCGTACGGCGGCGAGGCCGGCCCGTTCGGCGGGACAGCGCGCGAGGTAGAAGCCGCCGACCCGGTACCAGTCGGCGAACGCCCGTGCGTCGGTGATCAGCTCGTCGAACGGCCGCGCGCCGAAGGCCAGGTCGAGGTGGCCGAGGAGCCGGCCGCCGCAGGCCCGCACGGAGTCGTCCGGGGTCTCGCCGTGCAGCGCGCGTTCGCGGGCGTTGCGGAGCCGGCCCGCGGCCTCCAGGCAGTGCGGGTCGGGCCGGGTGCCCGGACCGTCGGCGATGTTGAGCACCGCCCAGTGCAGCGGGGTGCCCGGCCGGACCAGCTCGGCCCATTCGGCGGGGGCCAGCAGCGGGTGGGCGTATCCGGGGACGCCGAAGCCCAGCCGCTCGCCGCCCGCGGTCCGGCGGGCGGCGTCCGGGACGGTCAGATGCGGCACGCCGCCTCCATCCAGATGTCCGCCAGGGACTCCTCCAGATTGATCCGGGGCCGCCAGCCGAGCCGGTCGCGCGCGGTGCGGACGTCGGCCTGCTGCCAGGCGCCGCAGCCGTCCGGGTACGGGGACGGGGTCGCCGAGAGGTGTTCCATGACGGATTCGGCGGAGGTGCGCGGGGCCCCGATCGGGAGCCGCGGAGGCGGTGAGTCCAACTCGTGGAGCGCGCCCGCGTATCCGGCGACCCGGGCCAGTACGGCGGCGGTGTCGCGCAGCCGGACCGCGCGCCCGGTGCCGATGTTGACGACGCCCTGGGCCGCAGAGAGCGAGGCGGCGTGCACGGCGCGCGCGACGTCGCGCACGTCGACGAAGTCCCGCTGCACGCCCAGGCCGCTGAGCTTCAGCTCGCCGTCGCCGGACTGCATCGCGCGGCGCATCGCCTCGGCGAGCCGGCCGAGCGGGGATCCGGCCGGGGTGCCGGGGCCGACGGGTGAGAAGACCCGGAGCACGACGGCGTCCAGGCCGGAGCCGAGGACCAGCTCGGTGGCGGCGAGCTTGCTGACGCCGTACGGGCCGCCGGGGCGGGGGACGGCGTCCTCGGCCGTGGAGGAGCCGGGCTGCGAGGGCCCGTATTCGGAGGCGCAGCCGACCTGGACCAGCCGGGCGCCGCAGCCGCTGCGGCGCAGGGCCTCGCAGACGGTGGCGACGGCGACGGTGTTGTGGCGGGTCAGCTCGCGCGCGCCGCCGCGGGTCGCGCCCGCGCAGTTGACGACGACTCCGGGGTGGACGGCGTCCAGGAAGCGGGTGAGCGCTCCGGGGCTGCCGCCCGCGAGGTCGAACCGTACGTCGGCGTCGTCGCCGCGGCCCAGGGCCGTGAGGTGGACGGCGGGGTCGGCGAGCAGGCGGTCGGCGACGAAGCGGCCGAGGAATCCGTTGGCTCCGAGCAGCAGCACCCTCATCGCGCACCGCCTCGGTGCCGACGGCGGGCTGCCGGTGCGGGGGATTGGGGGGTCATGTCCGGTTACTCCTTGAGAAGTCGCGGTGCTGGGATGAAGGGGCCGCGGCGTCGGCTCCACGGGTCCGGGCCGTGCCCGGCGACCAGGAGCGGCACGCCGAAGAAGCGTTTGGCCAGGCGTCCCGGCAGCCCGCGTGCGCCGCTGCCGCGCAGGGTGGCGTCCTCCGGCGTCCGGAGCGGGGCGGTGCGGGCCAGGCTCACCCGTTCGGGCGGCCGGAGCCGGCCCCGGTCCTCCTGGCGGGCAGAGCGGCTCAGGGTGAAGGGGTCGAACTCACGCTGCGGCAGACCGCGCACCAGTCGGTCGCACCGGAGTCTGAACTCACCTTTCGCACACGGGTGGCCACCTTCGGTGAGCAGTCCGATCCGCACGAGTACACCCCCGATCTCCCTTGTGGCAGCCGCCGTTGGAATGGCGACCCGCAGCGGAACGACCGTAAGCGGATACGCCGGTGACACGACGGACGGTTGTCCGTCACGCCACCGAAAGGGGTGAACCGTCGTAACTTTCCCGCACCCGTCGCGTTCCGTCGCGATATAGCGGCCGGTCATGACGCAGGGTCAGGCTGCGGCCAACCCCTGGCGGACCGCCGGACGCGCCGCCGGACGCGCCGCCGGACGGACCCCCGAGCGGGTGGGCCACGGCGAAGGGCCGCCCCGTCGCCGCCGGAGCGGGGACGGGGCGGCCCTCTCACGCCCGGGAGGCGGCGCTCAACCGCCGGGGTGCGCCCACGGGTTGGGCTCGCACCGGATCCCCTCCAGGTCGAGGGACTTGGTCTGCTGCTGCATGACCGGCGCGAGCGTGCCCGGCGTACGGCAGCTCACGTGGTTGTGCCCCAGGCGGTGGCCGACCTCGTGGTTGATGAGCATCTGACGGTAGGACAGCATCTTGTCCGGGCCGAACGTGGCGGAGCCCTGCGCCCACCGGTAGGCGTTGATCATGACGCGGTCGGTCGCGGCGGAGTCGCAGGAGACGTTGTCGATCGTGGTGTCCAGACCGGACTTCGCGCACCACGCGCCGGTGGTCCCGGGGCTGGCCAGCGTGATCACGAAGTCCGGGCTGCCGGTGGAGATCCGCTCGAAGGTCATGGCCCCGTCGTGCGCCCAGCTCCGGTCGTCGTTCAGCGTCTTCTGGACCGCTTCGGCGAACAGCCCGGCGTCGAGGCCGAGCCCCTCCTCGACGTCGACGCGATAGCGGTACTTCCGGCCCTCCCCGGGCGCCTCCGCCAGCCCCGGAACGGCGTCGAACTCGCCGTCGGCGGTGAGGTCCGCCGAGAGCGGGTAGGGCCGCGCCATCCGGTCCGCGTACGACAGGGGCTTGACCTCGGGAGGCCGGGAGGCGGGGTGCTCCGGGGCCGACCGCGCGTCCGAGCGCGAAGCGTCGGAGCTGCCGTCCCGGTCCACTCCGGTCGCCCGCGCCCCGGCCGTCCGGCGGGCGGAGTCGTCCGCGACCTGCCCGGCCACGACGACCGCGAGCACCGCGGTCACGACAGCCGCGGCGATCCCGGTGAGCGTCCGGCCCCAGCCGCCCCGGGCGTCCCGGCGCGGGCCCGGTCCGCCCGCGACGCCGTCCGCGCCGGTTCCGGGACCCTCTCCGGGCGCGTCCGGCCCGGTGGTGGGCGCGTCGGCGTCGAAGGCGTCGATGAACTCCCGGCGGGGGCCCGGCATCACGCCGGCGTCGGCGGCCGGCTGCTGCGCGGTCCGCCCGTCGGAGACACGCTGCGCCTCCCGCTGCGCGGACACCTGGCGGGCCACGGCACGCTGCCGGGCGGTGGCGTCCCGCTGCGCGGCGGGCGCGCCGTCGCCCGGCGCGGGACGCGGGTGCGGCCGGTCGTGGGACGGCGCTCCGGCCGCTGCGGCCGGAGCGCCGTACACCTCGCCCGCGCGGGGCTGCGGCCCGGTCCCCCATCCGCCGCCGGGCTCGTGCTGCTCGGGGTGGCCGCCGCGGACATGCGGGGCGTCGGGGAAGGGGGCGGAGGGGCCGCCGTTGGGCGTCGCCGGGGCGACGCGCCTGCGCCGGCCGCTCCCCGCGGCGGGCGCGGACGCCCCTCGTTCACCGCCCGGTTGCGCCGTCGACGCGTCCGGGCTGACGGCCCCGGGGCCCTTTCGACTGTGTCGTCCCACGCCCCGGATCAGCTCCCGCCGCAATCGTCCAGCAGTTCCCGGAACGCCTGGGCGACCGTCTCCGGGTACTCCATCATCGCCACGTGCCCGGCGTCGGGCAGCGTCAGCAGCCGGGCGTCGCGGAAGGCCGCGGACGCCCTGCGTGCCATCCGGTACGAGACGAGCTGGTCCCGTCCGCCGTACACGAGTTGGGTCGGTGCGAGCACCCGCTCGGCCTGACGCCACAGCCCGTGCTGCCCGCCCAGTGTGTAGGCGTCGACGATGCCACGCGCCGAGCGCGTCATCGCGTCCCAGAAGTACGGCAGTTCCAGCCGTCGCTCCATTTCCGCCACCGCGTTGCGGAAGGCTTCCTCGGAGACTCGCGCCGGATCGCCGTAACAGAGTGCCATGACTCCCCGCGTCCGCTGCTCGGCGGTCAGCCCCTTGGTGAGCCGGGCGAACAGCGGGGCGACCCCCGGAACGGCCAGCAGCCCGGTGGGCACGGCGGGCCGCTGGACCCGCCACTCGGGCAGCGCGGGCGAGATCAGGGTCAGGGTGCGCACCAGGTCGGGGCGGACGGCGGCCACCCGGGTGGCGACCGCTCCGCCCAGGGAGTTGCCGAACAGGTGGACGGGGCCCCGCCCGCCCGCGTCGAGCAGCCGGATCACGGCGCGCGCGTGGCCGGTGACCGAGTAGTCGCCGTCGTCCGGCGGCGGCGAGTCGCCGAATCCGGGCAGGTCGACCGCCTCGCCGTCGACCAGGTCCGCGAGCAGCGGCATCAGCGCCGACCAGTTCTGCGAGGAACCGCCGAGGCCGTGCACGTAGAGCGCCGGCGGCAGCCCGGTCCGCTGGGCCGGCCGGCAGCGGACGGTGAGACTGAGCCCCGGCAGCGTCGCGGAGCGCAGCCGTTCGCCCTCGGCGACCCGGACGGCGCTGACGGTGGGAGCCAGCGCCGCGGCGGCGGCTCGGGTACCGGGCAGCTCGGTCGAAGACATGCGGGCAATGTTACGAGACGATCACGCGCCGGTTCGTGTGTTCGCGGTCACAGGCCGCATCGCGGGGTACGCGGGATGCTCCTACGCTTCAGAGGACGGAAGGGAGCCCACCCATGACGGTCGACCCGAGCGACCCGGAGGTCTTCGAGAACGGCGAGCCGGAGGCGCCCGGCCCCGAGGCCCCGGAGGCGGACGCGGCGGAGCAGCGGACGGACGTGCGCCCCGAGGACGACGAGCCGGCCGAGGGGACGGAGCCGGGTCTCGCCGACGAGGCGGATGTGGCGGAGCAGAGCCGGGTCGTCCCGCTGGACGAGGACGATTACCGGTAGTACGTCCTGGTTGTGCCGCCGATCAGGGCGACCTGCGGCTTCCGCAGCCGTCCGGTCCGTGAAATTCTGCGTCCGCGCCGCGCGCTCCGGGGTTACCCGAAAGTACGATGGCTGTACGGCGCGGCATGTACGGATCGGCTGTGCTGGAACACACATTTGGGAGGCGGCGTGACAGCCATCGAGCAGACAGAGGCGGCGCGCCCGCGGGGCACCCGCCTGCCCCGCCGCGCCCGACGCAATCAGCTGCTGGGGGCCGCGCAGGAGGTCTTCGTCGCGCAGGGCTACCACTCCGCCGCGATGGACGACATCGCCGAGCGGGCCGGAGTCAGCAAGCCCGTGCTCTACCAGCACTTCCCCGGGAAGCTGGAGCTCTACCTCGCCCTCCTGGACCAGCACTGCGAGTCGCTGCTGCAGGCCGTGCGCACGGCGCTGGCCTCCACCACGGACAACAAGCTGCGCGTCGAGGCGACGATGGACGCGTACTTCGCGTACGTGGAGGACGAGGGCGGGGCCTTCCGGCTGGTGTTCGAGTCCGACCTGACGAACGAGCCCGCCGTGCGCGAGCGGGTCGACCGGGTCTCCCTCCAGTGCGCCGAGGCGATCTCCGACGTGATCGCCGGCGACACGGGCCTGTCCAAGGAGGAGTCGATGCTCCTCGCGGTGGGCCTCGGCGGCGTCTCGCAGGTGGTGGCCCGCTACTGGCTCTCCAGCCGCTCCGCGATCCCGCGCGACACCGCGGTCCAGCTCCTCACCTCGCTGGCCTGGCGGGGCATCGCGGGCTTCCCGCTGCACGGCGCCGAGCAGCACTGAGCCCTTCGCCGGACGTCCTGGCGCGCCGTGTTCGCTGCGGGCGTTGCCCACTGGGCCGTGAGCGCTGGTTCCCCCGGGCTAATGTGGCTGCGTACGGCGCGGTTTCGCCGCGCAGGGACTGACCGTCGGAGGGACATAGCCGTGGAGGTCAAGATCGGGGTGCAGCACACGCCCCGCGAGATCGTTCTGGAGAGCGGGCTTTCCGCCGAGGACGTCGAGAGCGCGGTCGCCGCTGCACTGGGCGGCAAGGCGGAGCTGCTCAGCCTCACGGACGACAAGGGCCGCAAGGTCCTGGTGCCGGCCGACCGGATCGCGTACGTGGAGATCGGCGAGCCCAGCACCCGGCGTGTGGGGTTCGGCGCGCTGTAGTCCACGCGACGAGGTGGTCACAGGAGCGGCCCGGCGGGATGTCCCGCCGGGCCGCTCCTGTGTGCGCGCCGCACCCGTGCGCGGGCCGCTCCTGTGCGCGCTCCGCGCGGATCGTGCCTGGCCGGGCGGCCACCCGGAAGGGTTTCCGCAGCGTGGCGGAGGGTTGCGCGGAGTGACCTGCGGGTAGTACGGCCTACGACCGATTTGCCCGCCCCGCACACCCCGCGAGGTGATCGTCTGTGATCTGGGAATCCTTCGGCTCCGCCGTGCTCGGCCTCGCCCTCTCCTGGGCGGCGCTCCACTCGCTGGCCGACCGGCTGCCGTCCGGCCGTGCCGTTTATCTCACCGGAGCCCTCGGTGCGCTCTTCGGGGCGTTCCTGACGCACATGGCGCTGGGTCCCGGTTCCGTGCTCGCCTCGCTGATCGGCGCGGCGGCCGTCGCCTCGGTGACGCTCTCGCTGCTGATCCGTCCGCGGGGCCGCCGCCTGACCAGGTCGGCGCCGGCCCAGTAGCCGCGAGGGCCGGGCCCCGAGCGGCCCGGCCTCGAAGGTGGTCCCGCAGGCCCTAGGCGGCCAGTCCCAGTGCGGCCATGCGCTTGGTGTGGGCCTCGGTGATCCGCGAGAACATCCGGCCCACCTCGGCCAGGTCGAATCCGTCCGCGACGCCGCCCACCAGCATCGTCGAGAGGGCGTCGCGGTCGGCGACCACCCGCTGGGCCTGCGACAGCGCCTCGCCCATCAGCCGTCGGGCCCACAGCGCGAGCCGGCCCCCCAGCCGCGGATCGGCCTCGATCGCGGCGCGCACCTTCTCCACGGCGAAGTTCCCGTGGCCCGTGTCGTCGAGCACGGCGAGGACGAGGGAGCGGGTGTCGGTGTCGAGCCGGGCGGCGACCTCCCGGTAGAAGTCGCTGGCGATCGAGTCGCCCACGTACGCCTTGACCAGGCCCTCCAGCCAGTCGGACGGGGCGGTCTGGCGGTGGAAGTCGTCGAGCGCCTTGGCGAACGGCTCCATCGCCGCGGTGGCGTCCTCGTCGACGGCGGTCAGCCGGTCGGACAGTTGCTCGAAGTGGTGGAACTCCGCGGCGGCCATCTTCGCCAGCTCCGCCTTGTCGCCGAGGGTCGGCGCGAGTTTCGCGTCCTCGGCGAGCCGCTCGAAGGCCGCCAGCTCGCCGTAGGCGAGGGCGCCGAGCAGGTCCACGACCGCGGCGCGGTACTGCGGCTCGGCGGAGGCGGTGGCCCAGTCCTGGGCGGCGATCCCGGTCGCTTCGGGAGCTTCTCCGGGGTGTTCTGCGGCGTTGTCAGGCGTCTCCATGAAGCGCACAATAGCCCGCTCGGCGGGTGGGGTAAGGGCCTGGTCAGCCGGGGCCGTCACACCGTTCCGATGAATTCGTCCAACACACATGCGCGAATCCGGGGTACAGTGGTATTGCGCTTGCTGAGCATTTTCCTGTGCCAGAGGCGCGCCCTTGAATGAGGATGCCCGGTCGGTGGCCCGATCGGCTCCGACCCGACAGCCCTCCAGGCGGGGCGTACGAAACGTACGACCGCAGATGAGGGGCCCCCTCAGCGGCACGAGCGCTCGAGCGACGGCAGTGGTCCCGCGCCACCCGGCCCATCCACGGCCGGATGACCAACCCCGGCACGGTACGACCCCCAGCGTTCGCCTCGGACCGCGTCTCACAGAAGAGGCAGCACCCTGACTACGTTCCGCGACCTCGGGATCCTTTCCGAGACGGCCGAAGCCCTTGAGGCCGTCGGCATCACGTCCCCCTTCCCCATCCAGGAGCTGACGCTCCCCGTCGCCCTCTCCGGCTCCGACGTCATCGGCCAGGCCAAAACCGGCACCGGCAAGACGCTCGGCTTCGGTCTGCCGCTCCTGGAGCGCGTGACCGTCCCCGCCGACGTCGAGGCGGGCCGGGCGACGCCCGAGCAGCTGACCGACGCGCCGCAGGCGCTCGTCGTCGTCCCCACCCGCGAGTTGTGCCAGCAGGTCACCAACGACCTGCTCACCGCCGGCAAGGTACGCAACGTCCGGGTGCTCGCGATCTACGGCGGCCGGGCCTACGAGCCCCAGGTCGAAGCCCTCAAGAAGGGCGTCGACGTGATCGTCGGCACCCCGGGCCGGCTGCTCGACCTGGCGGGCCAGCGCAAGCTGGACCTCTCCCACATCCGCGGACTCGTCCTCGACGAGGCCGACGAGATGCTGGACCTGGGCTTCCTGCCCGACGTCGAGCGCATCATCACGATGCTGCCGGCCAAGCGCCAGACGATGCTCTTCTCGGCCACCATGCCCGGCGCCGTCATCAGTCTCGCGCGCCGCTACATGTCGCAGCCGACCCACATCAACGCCACGTCGCCCGACGACGAGGGCACGACCGTCAAGAACACCGTGCAGCACGTCTACCGCGCGCACTCGATGGACAAGCCCGAGATGGTCTCGCGGATCCTCCAGGCCGACGGCCGAGGACTGGCGATGATCTTCTGCCGGACCAAGCGCACGGCCGCCGACATCGCCGAGCAGCTGGAGAAGCGCGGCTTCGCCTCCGGCGCGGTCCACGGCGACCTCGGCCAGGGCGCCCGCGAACAGGCGCTGCGCGCCTTCCGCAACGGCAAGGTCGACGTCCTGGTCTGCACCGACGTGGCCGCGCGCGGCATCGACGTCGAGGGCGTGACCCACGTCATCAACTACCAGTCGCCGGAGGACGAGAAGACCTACCTCCACCGCATCGGCCGCACCGGCCGCGCGGGCGCCAAGGGCATCGCGATCACGCTGGTCGACTGGGACGACATCCCGCGCTGGCAGCTGATCAACAAGGCGCTGGACCTGAAGTTCCCCGACCCGCCCGAGACGTACTCCACCTCGCCGCACCTCTTCGAGGAGCTGGGCATCCCGGCGGGCACCAAGGGCGTGCTGCCGCGCGCCGAGCGGACCCGCGCGGGTCTGCGCGCGGAGGAGGTCGAGGACCTCGGCGAGACCGGCGGCCGAGGCCGCAAGTCCGCCGCCCCGGCCCCCGTCCGCGAGGAGCGCGAGCCGCGCACCCGCACGCCGCGCCAGCGCCGCCGCACCCGCGGCGGAACCGGTGCGGAGGACGCCGCAGCCGTGCCGGCCGCCGTGCCCGCCCCCGCCAAGGAGGCCGCTCCGGTCGCCCCGGCCGGTGACGAGGCCCCGGCGGAGCCGCGCACGCCGCGCCGCCGCCGCCGTACGCGCGTCAGCGCCCCCGAGGGTGTGACCGAGGCCGCAGTCGCCGTCGCCGAGGCCCCCGCGCCCGCGGCTCCCGCCGTCGTGGCCGTGGCCGAGCCGGTCGCGGAGGCCGAGCCGGTCGCGGAGGCCAAGCCGCGTCGCCGCCGCAGCCGCGCCGCCGTGAAGCCGGTGGCCGAGGTCGCGGCGGAGCAGCAGACCGCGCGGGTCCCGGCCGCCGCGGCGAACGCCGTCGCGGAGTTCCAGACCGTGGCCGTCGCCGCGGGCGTCGCCGAGCCGGCCGCCGAGCCGGTGGCCGCGGTCCGGCCGCGCCGCCGCGCCCGGATCGTGAAGCCGGCCGACGAGGTCGACTTCCAGATCGCCCCCGCCTCAGAGCCGGAGCCCGAGGCGAAGACGCGTCGCCGCCCCGCGCGCGCCACGACGAAGCCGAAGGCGAAGGCGGAAGCCAAGGCGAAGGCGGAAGCCAAGGCGAAGACGGAAGCCAAGGCGAAGACGGAGACCAAGGCCGAGGCGAAGACGAAGACCGTCGCCGAGGCGGAGTCCGAGCCCGTGGCCCAGACCGAGTCGCCGGCCGAGCCGAAGATCGCGTCCAAGCCCCGGACGGCCGCGAAGAGGTCCCGGGCCAAGACGGCCGCTCCCGCCGCCGAGGCCGAGGCCGAGGCCGTGGCCGTGGCCGTGGCCGTGGCGGAGGCTCCGGCCGCCGAGGCCGTGGCGGAGGCCAAGCCGCGCCGCCGCCGGGCGACACGCAGCGCCACGTCCGCCGCGGCGACGGAGGCCGCCGTGGTCTCCGAGGCCGAGGCCGTGGTGAGCGAGGCTGCCGCCGAGGCGAAGCCGCGCCGCCGCCGCGCCACCCGCGCCGCCGGGGCAGCGGCGGCCACCACCGAGAGCTGAGGCTCCCGCTCCGGATGCACCACGGCCCCGGCCCCCGCGACACAGCGGGGGCCGGGGCCGTTCGGCTGCCCGGCCGTGCCCTCGCCGGGCCCCGGCGATAACCTCGGGCCATGAGCCGGCCGCCCACCTTCACCCCGCCTCCCTGCGCCCGCGCCCGTGTGCTGGACACCGCGCGGGGCGCGTTCGCCGTCCTGGACGCCCTGCCGCCCACCCCGGCGCGGGCCACGGCCCTGCTGCTGCCCGGCTACACCGGCAGCAAGGAGGACTTCATCGCCCTGCTCGAACCGCTCTGCGCGGCGGGCTACCGGGCGGTCGCCGTCGACGGCCGGGGCCAGTACGAGACGGAGGGGTCGGACCGCCAGGAGTCCTACGCGCAGGAGGAGTTGGCCCGTGACGTGCTGGCGCAGGCCGCGGCGCTGGCCGGGCGCGAGCGCGGTCCGGCCGCGCCGCTGCACCTGCTCGGGCACTCCCTGGGCGGTCAGATCGCCCGCGCCGCCGTGCTGCTGGACCCCGCCCCGTTCGCCTCCCTGACGCTGATGTCCTCCGGCCCGGCGGAAGTCGTCCCCGCTCAGCGGGACAAGGTGAAGATGCTGAGCGACGCGCTGGCTGTGCTGTCCATGGAGGAGGTGTGGCAGGCGATGCGGGCCCTGGATCCGCCGCAGGACGCGGACACCGGGGACGGCGAGGAACTGCGCCGCCGCTGGCTGCGGCACCGTCCGGCCCAGCTGATCGCCACCGGGGCCCAGTTGGCGGCCGAGCCGGACCGGGTGGACGAGCTGGCCGCCCTCGGCCTGCCCGTGCACGTCCTGTCCGGCGAGCGCGACGACGTATGGCCGGTGGAACAGTTCGACGCGATGGCGCGCCGCCTGCGGGCCCGGCGCACCACGGTCGCGGGGGCCGAGCACTCCCCCAACACCGCCCGGCCGCAGGAGACGGCCTCGGCGCTCGCCGCGTTCTGGGACGGCCTGCCCGGCTCCTGACCTCGCGCCGTGGGTACGGCGACCGGGTGTCAGTACTGCGACTGGAGGTGCTGCCAGAATCCGTCGCGCAGCGCCCGGCGCAGATGCGCGTGGCCGCGCAGGGAGTGCTGGAGCAGCCGCTCGGCCTCCACCAGCAGGTCCTGGTCGACCGAGCCCGGCAGATAGGGGTGGCCGGGCAGCAGGTCGGCGAGCGAGGCTCGGCCCCGGGCGGCGAGCCAGGCGGCGGCGATCTGCGCGCCGACGAAGCGGACGTCCTCGCGGGAGGGGGCCGGGGTGTCGTCCTCGTACGTCGTGACCGGCCGCCTGGTGACGTAGGGGCGGCAGAAGTCGAGGTCGAAGGTGCGCTGGCTGTCGACCTCCCACAGCAGGGGCTCGGCCTGGTTGCGGCCCTCGGCCGCCTCGATGCCCCAGAGATGGACCCGGGCCCCGTAGCCCTGCGCCGCCTCGACGGCCGAGACCAGGTCCTCGTCCCCGCCGACCAGGGCCGCGTCGCTGATGGCGCGGTGCCGGGCGAGGGATTCGAGGTCGGTGCGGATGAGGGAGTCGACGCCCTTCTGCTGGTTGTTGGCGTTGAGGTTGCCGAGCCGCACCTTGACGTCGGGGAGTTCGGCGATCGCCTGCTGCTCGGTGGTGTGGATGCGGCGCCGGGCGCCGTCGTACCAGTACACGCGCAGCAGCCTGCTGTCCGCGAAGATCGTGCGGGCCCTGTCGATGAACGCCTCGATCAGTCCCTCGGCGTCGAGGTCGAAGGAGCGGCGGTCCTCGGTGCCGGTGACGAGCAGTCCGGCCGCGGCGTAGACGTACCCGGCGTCCACGAAGATCGCGTGGGTCGAGGGCGTCTTGGATACCTCGCCGAGCACGCGCTGGAGCAGTTCGTTGGTGCGGTCCAGGCGTTCGGCCACCTCGGCCAGGTCGACCGCGTCGGCTGCGTCGGCCGGGTCGGGGGACTGCGGGTCGGCCTGGTTCATACGGGCCTCGGGGTCTGTGCGGGCACGGCTGCCGGTGGGTACTTAGACATCCAAAAAATTTCCTTAGCGTAGGGAATGTTTGCATGGGGCACGCCGTTGTACCCCCTGTGGAGCGCGAGGCGAGGACGCCGTGCGCTCCCCATCCTCGTGGACGGGTGGACCCGTTCTCACCAGTAGTTCTCCAGCAGGAGGATCAGACGAAGGGAAGCCGTATGCGCTTCGAGATCATGCGACTCGACGATGTCGACGGTACCGCCGTGGACAGCACCGTCGTGGACGCCGCCTCCGTCAACCGGATCGTGCGGCAGGCCGCGGCCATAGGCCAGCGCATCTACATCCGGCCGGCCGACACCTCGGCCTCGTAACGCTCATGGGTTGATGACGCCCGGCCGCCCAAGGCGCGGCCGACGACGAAGCGCCCCCGCACGCGAAGGTCCGTGCGGGGGCGCCGTGGTGTCCGCTCGCGGGCCTCAGGAGCCCTGGACGACCTGGGTGACGCCGTTGATGATCTGCTGCACCGCGATGGCGGAGAGCATCATCCCGGCGAGCCGGGTCACCAGCACCACACCGCCGTCCTTGATGATCCGGATGATCACCAGGGAGTAGCGCATGGTGAGCCAGAGGACCACGTGCATGGCCACGATCGCGGACCACACCGAGAGCTGACCGCTCACGCCGTCGGCGTGCTGCACGGCGAGGATGACCGAGACGATGGCACCGGGCCCGGCCAGCAACGGCATGCCCAGCGGTACGAGCGCCACGTTGACGTCCTTGGTCTGCGTCGGCTCGTCGGTCTTGCCCGTCAGCAGATCGAGCGCGATGAGGAGCAGCAGGAGACCGCCCGCGATCATCAGGGCGGGCACGGAGACGTGCAGGTAGTCGAGGATCTGCTGGCCGAGCAGACCGAAGACGGCGATCACGCCGAACGCGACCATGACGGCCTGCAGCGCCATCCTGCGCTGCACCTTTACTGGGCGGCCCGCGGTGAGGGCGAGGAAGATCGGGGTGATCCCGGGCGGATCCATGATCACGAAAAGGGTGAGGAAGAGGGATCCGAAGACAGCGGCGTCGAACACGGTGAGCCTTGCGAGAGAGGTGCGGGCGGTACGGGAGGGATGGCGCGGGCCGGGCTGAAGTCCGGCCCGGTCCGGCCCGGTTCGGTCCGGTTCGGTCCGGTTCGGTCCGAGGTCCGGACGGACGGACGGCGGGCGCGGGTTGCCCAGGGCACCCCGTTCGGTGATCGGCCGGCCGTAGGGGTCCACCCCAGGGCCTGTCTGACCATTCCCGTCGTCGCCCGCAGGGCGGCCGCGCGGCGTCAGGTGCGTGCTCTCGGCGTGCCGGCCCCAGGCCCTAGAGGCGGGCGGCTCCGCCCGCGCCCGGCACCGGGAAGGCTCCCGTGGCGCGCCGGATGATCTCGCCGTAGATCTCGGGATCGGTGGTGTACGCGCCGAGTTCCACGGTCTTGCGGCTGCCGTGGTAGTCGCTGGAGCCGGTCGTCAGCAGCCCCAGCTCGCGGGCGAGGCCGCGCAGCCGGGCCCGGGTCGGTCCGTCGTGGTCCATGTGGTCCACCTCGATGCCGTCCAGGCCGGCGGCGGCGAGGTCGGCGACGGTGGCCTCGGGCACCACGTCGCCCCGCTTCACGGCGGCCGGGTGGGCGAAGACGCTCACGCCGCCCGCCGCCTTGACCAGCCGTACGGCCTCGAACGGGTCGAACTCGCGCTTCTCGGCGTAGGCACGGCCGCCGTTGCCGAGCCAGTCGGGCGTGAAGGCGTCGGAGACGGTCGGCACCACGCCCAGTTCGACGAGCGCGGCGGCGACGTGCGGGCGGCCGACCGAGCCGTCCCCGGCGATGCGGGCGACCTGCTCCCAGGTGACGGGCACGCCCAGGGCCCGGAGCTTGCGGACCATCTCCTGGGCGCGGGGCACGCGGTCGTCGCGCACCAGCTCGCGCATCCGCGCCAGTTCGGGCTCGTCGGGATCGAAGAGGTACGCCAGCAGGTGCAGGCCGACCCCGTCGATCCGGCAGGACAGTTCCGCGCCGGTGACCAGGGTGAGCCCGTCGGGCAGTGCGGCGGCGGCCTCCTGGTGGCCGGCGACGGTGTCGTGGTCCGTGAGCGCCACCACGTCGAGGCCCGCCGCCGCGGCGTTGGCCACGAGTTCGGCGGGGGTGTCCGTGCCGTCCGAGGCGGTGGAGTGGGTGTGCAGGTCGATGCGCACGACGCGTGACTCCGGGGGCTCGCGGGCGGACGGGGGACGCTCAAGCGTAACCGGCGCGCGTCCCGACGCCCGCGCGCACCCGGCGGCGGCCCCTGGCGCGCCCCGGCGGCCAGCCCTGGTGCGCCGGTCTCCCGGTCCTCACCCGGCTCGGCGCGCGGCGCTCATCCCGCGCCGACCTCCCCGCCGGTCTCCCCGTGCGCCGGCGGCTCCGGGGCGGCGAGGAGGCGCGGGGTGAGGGCTCCGCACGGGACGAGGTCGACCTCCGCCCCGGCGTCGCGCAGGTCGGTCAGGACGAGTTCGTCGTAGAGGAGGACGCCCGACTGCTCGGGCCACAGGATCGCCCACAGCCACAGGCCCCGCGCCTCGCCCGCGAAGACGGCGCGGTCCGCCGGGGCGTTGCGGACGTGCCACAGAGGGGTGGGCCGGCCGGCCGCGTGGACCTTCGCGTCGGGCGCGCCGCCGACGTCGAGATGGCGGCCGGGGTCCGGGCCGTCGATCCCGGCGTAGCGGGCGCCGAGCCCGACGCCCAGTTCCTCGGCGACGAGCAGCAGCTCTCCCATGCCGCCGAGCGGTCCGGGACCCGAGCAGGCGACGGCGGTCGCCCGTCCGCCGCTGCGGTCGTCGCCGGCGCCGGCGGCTCCGGTGAAGAGCCAGCCGACCGGGAGCGGCCAGGGCATCCATACGGGCACACGGGCGCGGTGCACGACGACTCCGAGCGCTTCGACGCTGGGCGGGACCACCGGCTGCATCGGGTGGACCTGGCCGTGCTCGGAGCACTGCCAGGCGTCGGCGAAGAGGCCGGGCGCCCTGACCCGGCCACCGCACTTCGGGCAACTGGGTTCGCCCCTCATACCCGTCAACGGTCCTCCCCGCCGGTCTCCGCGTCAAGGACGATCACCCGTCCGCAGTGGGCGGAACCCCGCCACGCCGCCGAGGACGGCCTCGCGGTCTCCGCCGGCCGAGGCCGCGCACCACCGCGTACCGGCCCGCCCGCGGCGCGCTCCCGGCCGTGCGGCGGGGTTTCCCGTGCGCGGGCGTGCGCCCGGAGCCCGGACCGCCTTCGTCCCCGGCCTCGGCCCTGGCCCGTGCCCCGGCCCGCTCAGTCCAGGGCCACGGACGTACGCAGCGGGTCGCGCAGGTCCGTACCGCGCGAGAGCCACCGCTCCTGGAGCTCCTGTGCGCCGTGCACCCGCTTCCAGGCCGCCTCGTTGGGCGTCATCGGCAGCAGCGGCAGGAAGCGCACGGGCTCCATCGGCTCCGCCAGCTCCAGGTCCTCCACCAGCCCGCCGGGCTCCGCCACCAGCACCGAGGTGAACGGGGCTCCCGTCCACAGCGGCTGCCCCACGTCCAGCGACGCGCCGGGGGCCACGACGACCCCCTCGACCTGCGGGGACGCGGCCAGCACGGCGAGCGGGCGCAGCACCTGGTCGGTGTCGGCGAGGCCGGCCCGCACCGACAGGACCAGCTCGGCCCGGGGGCCCTTCACCGGGTCGGCGAGCGGCGCGGTGGGATCGGCCATCGGCTGCCCCGACATGCCGAGCGTGGCGTAGCGCACCACGTCGCCGTCGACGAAGCGCAGCACCTCGACGCGGTCGGTGCCGAGGAACGTCACCTGGGCGCGGGCGTCCGGTTCTCCCAGCGCCGAGCGCAGCCGCGCCTCGACCAGAGCAAGAATTTCTCCCATGCCGCGAGCATAGATCGACCAAGGAATGGGCAATGTAGGGGATTGGGCTCGGGCGACTGGTAGCCTGGCCGCCGGTCGGGACAGCGCGCAGAAGCGTCGCTCTCTTGTCCCGACGACACGTCGTCCCCCACGGGGGACCGGCCGGAGGAGGTGGGGACTGCCATGGATCCAAGTCGACCGTGCAGTACCGACCGCTCTTCCGCTCCTCGCCTTTCCCGTTGATCCGACGCTTCGTCGGTCATCCCCGGATGACGTCCCAACAGCGGTTCGCGACGGAAGAGCCTTTCGTCTTTCCCTGTCTGTAGCGAACGCCGTCATCGCGCCCGCGCGGTGCCGCCCGCTTTGCGGACGTGAGCGCACGTCCCCATTCCGGGCTGTTCCACGCCCTCGCCCGACGGCCCTCCGTGAAGGAGCCAGCCATGTCGATGATCCGTGACCTGCGCGCAGCCGTGCGCCCGACCTTCCGCAAGAACAGCGCCCCGTACAGCGGTTACGACACCACCCGCGACCCCTCGGCCTCCAGCGCGGTCGTCGACTGCGCCGTCTACCGAGGCGGTCACCGGCTGGTGGCGCCCGCCTGCCCGACGCCGCACGAGGCGATGCTCCAGGTACGCGAGAAGGGCGGCTTCGCCTGGATCGGCCTGCACGAGCCGACGGAGGAGGAATTCGCGGGCATCGCCCGGGAGTTCGGCCTGCACCCGCTCGCGGTGGAGGACGCCGTACACGCCCATCAGCGGCCCAAGCTGGAGCGGTACGACGACACGCTGTTCACCGTCTTCAAGACCATCCACTACGTGGAGCACGCCGAACTGACCGCCACCAGCGAGGTGGTGGAGACCGGCGAGGTGATGTGCTTCACCGGCCGGGACTTCGTGATCACCGTCCGGCACGGCGGGCAGGGCTCCCTGCGCGCCCTGCGCCACCGCCTCCAGGAGGACCCGGAACTGCTCGCCAAGGGCCCCTCCGCCGTCCTGCACTCCATCGCCGACCACGTCGTCGACGGGTACATCGCGGTGGCGGAGGCCGTGCAGGACGACATCGACGAGGTGGAGATCGACGTCTTCTCCACACCGGCGAAGGGCTCCCCGCGCGGTTCGGACGCCGGGCGGATCTACCAGCTCAAGCGCGAGGTGCTGGAGTTCAAGCGGGCCGTCTCGCCGCTGCTGCGCCCGATGCAGCTGCTGAGCGAGCGGCCGATGCGGCTGATCGACCCGGACATCCAGAACTACTTCCGCGACGTCGCCGACCACCTCGCCCGCGTCCAGGAGGAGGTCATCGGCTTCGACGAACTGCTGAACTCGATCCTCCAGGCCAACCTGGCACAGGCCACCGTCACCCAGAACGAGGACATGCGCAAGATCACGTCCTGGGCGGCGATCATCGCCGTGCCGACGATGATCTGCGGCGTCTACGGCATGAACTTCGAGTACATGCCCGAACTCCGGTGGACCTACGGCTATCCGATGGTGCTGGGCGTCATCGGCGTGGTCTGCTTCTCCATCCACCGCATCCTCAAGCGCAACGGCTGGCTCTAATAGGCTCCCGCCCATGACTGCTTCTGCTCCGGACCCGCTGCTGGACCTGGCCCTCGTCGAGGAGGCCGTCAAGAAGTCCGGCCTCATCTGGGTCCGGGCGACCGGGCCCTCGCGCGCCGTGTGGCACGTCTGGCACGACGGCGCGGCCCACCTCGTCGGGGACGGCCCCGGCGAACAGCCGCTGCCCGCCGGGCTCGCCGGGGCGGACACCGCCGGGGTGACCGTGCGCAGCAAGGACAAGGGCGGCCGGATCGTGGAGTGGAGCGCCGCCGTGAGCGTCCTCGCCCCGCACTCCGAGGAGTGGGAGGCGGCGGTCGCGGAGCTGAAGGGCAAGCGGCTCAACGCGCCGGACTCCGAGCGGATGACGGAGCGCTGGGCGCGGGAGTGCACGGTGGTGCGGCTGACGCCCGGTGAGATCAGCACCGACCTGCCGGACGGCTCGCTGGCCGCCGTCCCGCTGCCGACCGACGCCACCACCCGGCGGCCGGCGCCCGCCGCGCTGCCCCGGCTGCTGCTGAAGCGCCGCCGCGCGCGCTGACCGCCGCCGCCGGGCTCCCGCGTGGGCAGGGCCGGGCGGCCGTCGAGAGGCGCGGCCGGTCCCGCCGGCGGCCCGGCCTCAGCCCGAGGACTTCGGGAGCTGGCCGCCGTAGTCCACGGTGTCGTCCTCCGCCGGAGGCTCCAGATCGAAGGCGCGCCCCCAGTCGGCGAGCGACACGGTGCCCCCGCCGCCGCCCCTGGCCACCCGCATCGGGTACGGCTTGTCCTCCAGGGAGACGTCGAGCGCGCCGCCCTCGCCCTTGCCGCCGAGGATCTGGATGGTGCGGTGCCCGGCGACCGTGGCGCGGCTGCCCTTGTTGACCGTGCCGTGCAGTGCGAGCAGTCCGTCGAGCAGCACCTTCTTGTCGGTGAAGCCACGCAGCTGGCCGTAGCTGGGGTCGCCCTCGGGGACCTTCACGTACTTGCCGCCGAGCTTGTCGGCGGCCTCCTCGTCGGCGGGCCCCGTGCCCGCCTCGCCGCCCTCCTCATGGCTCCAGAACTCGGCGTCGGCCTTGAGGTAGAGCTCGTCCCCGATGCGCAGCAGGGCGAAGCTCCGCTTCTTGGAGGAGACCGAGCCCACGCCGCCCTTCGCGTTGAGCCTCATGTTCAGCAGGTAGGTGCCGCCCTTGCTCACCAGCGTGCCCGCGAGCCGTACCGCGTCGGCGCCGTCGGCCGCCGCCCTGGCCTTCTGATCGATCTGCTCGGCGGAGAGTTTCGCGACGCCGTTGGTCCCCTTGTCCAGGTCTTCGCCCGCGCAGGCCGTGAGGGCGGCGGTGAGCCCCCCGCAGAGCACGAGAGCGAGGGCGGTCCGGCGGAGGTTCCGGACGGCGGGGGCGAAAGAGGTCACGGGCGCACTGCCTCTCAACGGCGATCGTGGGTGGCAGACCGCAGCGTACCCGGGCGGCCGGGGCCGTCCCGCAGCCAGCCGTACGGACGGGTCCACCCGGGCGCGGTCCGACGCCACGGGCTAGCCTGATCCCGCACGTACCCGCGAAATCCGCTGGTCGGCACGGGCCGCCGACCCGACCGGCCGGACCGCTGGACACCCGTACGGGCGGTGCACGGACAGCAGGCGGACAGCGCACGGAAAGAGGAGGCGGAGCATGGCGGCAGGTGCCCCGAGGGTCTTCGTCTCGCACCTGTCCGGGGTGCCGGTCTTCGACCCGAACGGAGACCAGGTCGGCCGGGTCCGCGACCTGGTGGCGATGCTCCGGGTCGGCGGACGCCCGCCGCGCATCCTCGGCCTGGTCGTCGAAGTGGTCAGCCGGCGGCGGATCTTCCTGCCGATGACCCGGGTGACGGGCGTCGAGTCGGGACAGGTCATCACCACCGGCGTGGTCAACATGCGGCGCTTCGAGCAGCGGCCCACCGAACGCCTGGTCCTCGGCGAGTTCCTGGACCGCCGGGTCCTGCTGGTGGAGAGCGGCGAGGAGGTCACCGTGCTGGACGTGGCCATCCAGCAGCTGCCCGCCCGCCGCGACTGGGAGATCGACAAGTACTTCGTCCGCAAGGGGCGCGGCGGGGCGCTGCGCCGCAAGGGCGAGACGCTGACGGTGGAGTGGTCGGCGGTCAGCGGCTTCTCGCTGGAGGAGCACGGTCAGGGCGCCGAGAGCCTGGTCGCCACGTTCGAACGGCTGCGCCCCGCCGACGTGGCCAACGCCCTGCACCACCTCTCCCCCAAGCGCCGGGTCGAGGTCGCCGCCGCGCTGGACGACGACCGGCTCGCCGACGTACTGGAGGAGCTGCCCGAGGACGACCAGGTGGAGATCATCGGCAAGCTCAAGGAGGAGCGGGCCGCCGACGTCCTGGAGGCGATGGACCCGGACGACGCGGCCGACCTGCTCTCCGAGCTGCCGGAGGAGGACAAGGAACGGCTGCTGGCCCTGATGCGGCCGGACGACGCCGCCGACGTGCGCCGCCTGCTGTCGTACGAGGAGCGGACGGCGGGCGGTCTGATGACGACCGAGCCGATCGTGCTGCGCCCGGACGCGACGGTGGCCGACGCGCTGGCCCGGGTGCGCCAGTCGGACCTGTCGCCGGCGCTCGCCGCACAGGTGTACGTCTGCCGCTCGCCGGACGAGACGCCGACGGGCAAGTACCTGGGCACCGTGCACTTCCAGCGGCTGCTGCGCGATCCGCCGTTCACCCTGGTCAGCTCCATCGTCGACAGCGATCTGGTGCCGTTGTCGCCGGACACCCCGCTGCCGACGGTCACCAGCTACCTGGCCGCGTACAACATGGTCTCGGTGCCCGTCGTGGACGAGAGCGGTTCGCTGCTGGGCGCGGTGACCGTGGACGACGTGCTGGACCACCTGCTCCCCGACGACTGGCGCGAGACCGACCTGCACCACGGCGAGGAGGGGATCGGCGATGGCGGGCGATGACCGCGCCAAGGCGGCGTCGAGCGGCGCGTCCGGGCTGGTGCGTCCGCCGCGCGCCCGGATCGACCAGCCGAAGGATCCCCGGCGGCGGCTGCTGCCGGAGTACGACCCGGAGGCGTTCGGCCGGTTCTCGGAGCGCATCGCCCGCTTCCTGGGCACCGGGCGGTTCATCGTCTGGATGACGCTGATCATCATCCTGTGGGTGGTGTGGAACGTCTTCGCGCCGACGGCCCTGCGCTTCGACGAGTACCCGTTCATCTTCCTGACGCTGATGCTGTCGCTCCAGGCGTCGTACGCCGCTCCGCTGATCCTGCTCGCGCAGAACCGGCAGGACGACCGGGACCGGGTCACCCACGAGCAGGACCGCAAGCAGAACGAGCGCTCCATCGCCGACACCGAGTACCTGACGCGGGAGATCGCCGCGCTGCGGATGGGCCTGGGCGAGGTGGCGACCCGCGACTGGATCAGGTCGGAGCTCCAGGACATGGTGAGGGACATGGAGGACCGGCGGGTCCCCTCCCCGTCCGAGAGTGACGAAGGCGACCGCTGAGGGACTGCCCGCACGTACGGCCGCGCGCCGTAACATCGTCGGTATGGCTACGGAAGACGCGGTGCTTGAGGCACTGGCGACAGTGAACGACCCGGAGATCCACCGCCCGATCACCGAGCTGGGCATGGTGAAATCGGTCGAGATCGATCCTGACGGTGTGGTCGCTGTCACGGTGTATCTCACCGTCTCCGGCTGCCCGATGCGCGACACGATCACGAGGAACGTCACCGACGCGGTGGCCCGGGTCGAGGGCGTCTCGCGCGTCGAGGTCACCCTCGACGTCATGAGCGACGACCAGCGCAAGGAACTGGCGAGCTCGCTGCGCGGCGGCACGGCCGAGCGCGAGGTGCCGTTCGCCAAGCCCGGCTCGCTGACCCGGGTGTACGCGGTCGCCTCGGGCAAGGGCGGCGTCGGCAAGTCCTCGGTGACGGTGAACCTGGCGGCGGCGATGGCGGCCGACGGGCTGAAGGTCGGCGTCGTGGACGCGGACATCTACGGCCACAGCGTGCCCCGCATGCTGGGCGCGGACGGCAAGCCCACCCAGGTCGAGAACATGATCATGCCGCCGTCGGCGCACGGCGTGAAGGTCATCTCCATCGGGATGTTCACGCCGGGCAACGCGCCCGTGGTCTGGCGCGGGCCGATGCTGCACCGGGCGCTCCAGCAGTTCCTCGCCGACGTGTACTGGGGCGATCTGGACGTGCTGCTGCTCGACCTGCCGCCGGGCACCGGCGACATCGCGATCTCGGTGGCGCAGCTCGTGCCGAACGCCGAGATCCTGGTCGTCACGACCCCGCAGCAGGCCGCCGCCGAGGTGGCCGAGCGGGCCGGGTCGATCGCCGTGCAGACGCACCAGAAGATCGTCGGCGTCGTGGAGAACATGTCCGGCATGCCGTGCCCGCACTGCGACGAGATGGTCGACGTGTTCGGTTCGGGCGGCGGCGCGCGGGTGGCCGAGGGGCTGACGCGGACGGTCGGCGCCGAGGTGCCGGTGCTCGGCTCCATCCCGATCGACGTACGGCTGCGCGAGGGCGGCGACGAGGGCAAGCCCGTGGTGCTGTCCGACCCGGACTCGCCGGCCGGCAGCGCGCTGCGGGCGATCGCCGAGAAGCTGGGCGGGCGTCAGCGCGGCCTGTCCGGCATGTCACTGGGCATCACGCCGCGCAACAAGTTCTGAGCGGCACGGCTCCCGGACGGCCCCGGGCCGGGAGCGCCGGACGGACCGGATGATCACGGTCCGCCCGGCGCCCTCCCGGCGTAGGAGGGCTTCAGGCCGGTACGGAGGGCTTCAGGCGTACGGCGAGCTCCAGGCGTACGGAGGGGGCTTCAGGCGTACGGAGGGGCTTCAGGCGTACGTGGCGATGTCGTCGATGACGGCGAAGCCCAGACCGTAGGCGCTCATGCCCCGGCCGTAGGCCCCGATGTGCACGCCGGTCCGCGCCGATCCGGCGAGCACCCAGCCGAACTCGGACTCGCGGTAGTGGAACTCCACCGGAACCCCGTCCACCGGCAGCGAGAGCGTCGACCAGGGCGCGCCGCCGAGGTCGTCGGCGAGCGTGAACGCCGTCTCGGTCTGCTGGTCCAGCCAGTCGTCGCGCCGGGTGTGGTCCATCTGGGGCGGCCAGGTGTACGCCAGGAGGCCGGAGCCGGCCAGCCAGGCCGCCGAGGAGGCCGTGGTGGCGTCCAGGACGCCCGTACCGTCGCCGCTGCGGCGCACCGGGCTGGCGGCCACCGTGATCACGGCGGCGAAGCGCTCCTTGTCGCCGGAACCGTCCGTCTTCACCGACGGCTCGTCGCCGTGGCCGGTCGCGCCGTGCTGCACGGTGCCGTCCGCAGCGGTGCCGACCTGCATCAGCCAGCGCGGACCGGTGAAGGCCTCGTCCAGGCCGTACCAGGGGAAGGGCGCGTCCCGGTAGCCGTCGAGTGAGCGCCGGGACGCCGGCGCCGCCTCCTCGGTGACGGTGTCCGGCGCCTCCTCGGCGACGGTGCCCGGGGCACCGTCCGTATCCACCCGACTCGTCGTCTCCATCTGCGCGGCCGCCTCCTCGATCAGTCAAGATCCGGAGCGGCCCGCCCCCCGCGGGCGTGGGCGTCCTCGCAACCGGACAGATGGAGAATAGCCATACCGTCCCGGCGAGTCGGGATTGACCGGGGTCAGGTGGCGTCTGCGTCGAACGGCGGGCGCTCGGCGCGATCCGCCTCCGGGGCCTTCTTCAGCAGGTCAGGAGTGCTGTCAGCGGTCTTGGCCAGGCTCGTCGCGGCGACACCGGCCGAACCGTTCGCCGCACTGTTGGCGGTATCGTCCGCGGCTGCGGAGCGGCCGTTGACCGCGTCGGTGACGTCGGCCAGATCCTTGCGGAGGTCGAAGCTCTCGCGGATCTCCTTGAGCCCCAGGTCGTCATTGCCGTCCATCAACTGCTTGCGGACGAACGTCTTGGGGTTGAGGTCCTCGAACTCGAAGTCCTTGAACTGCGGACCCAGCTCCGAGCGGATGTCCTCCTTGGCGCTGTCCGAGAACTCACGGACCTTGCGGATGGTCCGCGTGACGTCCTGGATGAGCTTGGGCAGCTTGTCGGGGCCGAAGACGAGCACGGCCAGCACCCCGAGCGTGAGCAGCTCCAGTGCTCCTATGTCATTGAACACCTTGCTGCCTCCTCGTGTTCTCCGCGTGTTCTCCGTGGGATCCCGACCAGGTCCGACGCGCGCCCGGACCGGTCAAAGGTACCTGTCGAACCTGTCCGGGCGGTACCTTGCGGTGGCCGTCAGGTGCCGCTCGCCGAACCGAGCGTCAAGGTGACCGACCGTTCCTCGCCGCCGCGCGTCAGCCGCAGGGCGAGCCGGTCGCCCGGCCGGTGGGCGCGGATCTTCACGATCAGCTCCTCGCCGCTGTGCACCCGTTGGTCCTGCACTTCGGTGATGACGTCGCCGGGCTTGATGCCCGCCTTGTCCGCGGGTCCGTCCACGGTGACCGCCGGTCGGCCGTCGGCCCCCTCCGTGCCGACCCTGGCCCCGTCGCCGTTGTACTTCATGTCGAGCGAGACGCCGATGACCGGGTGGGTCGCCCGGCCGGTGTTGATCAGCTCCTCGGCGACGCGCTTGCCCTGGTTGATCGGTATCGCGAAGCCCAGGCCGATGGAGCCCGACTGGCCGCCGGACTCGGGTCCGGTCCCGCTGTCGGCCGCGCGGATGGCGCTGTTGATGCCGATGACGTGGGCCCGTGTGTCGACCAGCGGACCGCCGGAGTTGCCGGGGTTGATGGGGGCGTCGGTCTGGAGGGCGTCGACGTAGCTGACGTCGGTGCCGTCGCCCTTCTCGCCGCCCGCGGTGATCGGCCGCTGCTTGGCGCTGATGATGCCGGAGGTGACCGTGTTGGAGAGGTCGAAGGGCGCGCCGATGGCCACCACCGGGTCGCCGACCCGCACGTTGTCGGAGTTGCCGAGGGGCAGGGGCTTGAGGCCGGAGACCCCGGTGACCTTGACGACGGCGAGGTCGTAGCCGCTGTCCTTGCCGACCAGCTCGGCCGTCGCCGTCTCGCCGCTGCTGAACGTCACGGTGATGTCGCCGCCCGGTCCGGCCGGGGCGACGACGTGGTTGTTGGTGAGGATGTGGCCTCGGTCGTCGAGGACGAAGCCGGTTCCGGTGCCGGACTCCGCGGTGCCGCTGACGTGCAGCGTGACCACGCTCGGCAGGGCGCTGGCCGCGATGCCCGCGACGCTGTCCGGGGCCCGTCCGCCGGTGTCGCGGCCGGCCTGCGGCAGTTCGACCGCGGTCAGTCCGCCGTTGCGCTCGACGTACGCGCCGATGCCGCCGCCGATGCCGCTCGCGACCAGGGTGAGCAGGAGCACTCCGGCGAACGCGGCGCCCTTGCGACTCCTGCGGCGGACCGGCTCGGCCCCGGGCGGCGGGCCCGGCCGGGTCAGCGGCTGTCCCGGCGCGCCCCACGGGTCGTACTGGAGCCACTGCGCGGGCTGCTGCCCGGCGGGCTGCTCGTGGACCTCCGGCGGGGTGCCGGGCCGGGCGGGCGGCGCCTGCTGCCCGTGCGGGGGCGGGAAGGCGTCGGCGGGTGCCGCGCAGGGCGCCGGAGCGGGAGCCGGGATACCCGCGCCGTCCACCGCCCCGTACGGCCCGGAGGGCGGCGGGGCCTGCTGCGGTACGGGAGTGCCGTGGGCCGGTGTGGGCCGCTGCACCGGCGGTGCGGGCGCCCACGGGCCGGGGCCGCCGTAGGGCGGGGTGCTGTACGAGTCGGGCTCGTGCAGCGGCTGCGCGGGTGGCTGCGGCCGGTGCTGCGACTCCGCCGCGCCGGTGCTCGCCGCCGTGTCCGCCGCACCGGCCGCGGACGGGTCCTCGACCGCGGCCCCGCCCTCCGGCTCGGTGCGGGCGGAGCGCGCCGTCGTGGGGCGGCTCCACCACTTCGCCTGCGGCCCGGTGGGCTTCCCGTCGTCCATGCTCTCTCCGCAACTGGCCTCTGCACGCCCCACAGAGGCGTCCTCCCCGGAATTCAACCAGGTTTGCGAACGGGCGCGCAGGGTCCGGTCAGCGCCGAGGGGGAAGCCGGCTCGCGAGGTCGGCGGCGGACGAGTCCTGGACCGGCGCCGAGGGCGTCGGCGCGGCCTTCTTCGGCGCGGCGCCGCCCGCCGTCGCCGCGAGCAGCGGTGTGCCGGCCTGGCGTATCAGGGGCGGCGCGGACACGTTCAGCACGGGGAGCGTGAACGGGTGCCCGCCGAGCGCGGAGCCGCCGCCGAACAGCGAGGGCGTCGTCGTCAGCACCTGCGGCTTCAGCGGCGGCGCTCCGACCGGGACCAGCACCGAGGGCGCCTTGCCGAGCGAGGGGGGCACGGCGTTGGAGGCGGCGGGGACGGGCTGCCGGACGGCCGGGCCCTCGCCGCCGACCGCGAGCGCGCCGCCGCCCTGCCGGCTCGCGGTGCCGGTGCCGCCCGTGGCGCGGGTCTCCGCGTCGAGCGGGGTCATGGTGTTCCCGCTGCCCTCGGCGCGCGGGGCGGGCTCGGGACCGGTGTCCAGCGGGAGCGTCCCGCCGAGGGCGATGGCCGCCAGGGAGACGGCGCTCGCCGCGGCGAAGGCGAAGCGGCGACCGCGCCAGGGGGAACGGTCCGCCTCGCGGGCCACGTCGTGGATGCGGAAGAAGTGGCGGGAGCCGCCGGTCAGCACGGCGGTGGAGCCGTGCACGGCGGGGAGGTAGCCGAAGCCGTCCAGCGGGGAGGAGGGCGCGCCGGAGTCGGCGCGGGTGCTGCCGCCGGGGGTGCGCACGGACGGGAAGAACTCGTCCGCGAAGGGCCGGCCGTCGCCGAACGGTCCGCCGGGCCGGGAGCCGTCGCCGCCGGGACCGCCGGGAAGGCCCTGCAACCGGGCCAGGAACCCCTCGGAGGGCGAAGGTGAGGCGGACATGGCGAAGGCGCTCTTGAGGCGGCGCTGGGCGTCGGCCTCGGCCTTGCACTTGGCGCACGTCGCCAGGTGGGCCAGGACCCGCTCTCGGGCGTCGTGTTTCAGCTCGCCGTCCACCAGGGCGGCGAGCCGGTCCCCCAGATGAGCCTCCGCGGGGGTCGGGCCTGTGCCGCTCACGCCGAGCCTCCCTCCCCCGCCAGGACCGCGTCCGCCAGCGAGCGCTGCTCGGCGCGGGCCTCGGGCGAACGGTGCTTGAGCGCCTTGCGCAGGTGCGACCGGCCGCGGTGGATGCGGCTGCGCACGGTGCCGAGCTTGACCCCGAGGGTGGCGGCGATCTCCTCGTAGCTGAGGCCCTCGATGTCGCAGAGGACCACGGCCGCGCGGAATTCGGGCGCGAGGGTGTCCAGCGCCTGCTGCACGTCGGCGTCGAAGTGGGTGTCGTTGAAGACCTGCTGCGGGGAGGGCTCGCGGCTGGGCAGCCGCTCGGCCGCGTCGTCGCCGAGGGAGTCGAAGCGGATGCGCTGCTTGCGCCGGACCATGTCCAGGAAGAGGTTGGTCGTGATGCGGTGCAGCCAGCCCTCGAACGTGCCGGGGGTGTACGTCGACAGCGATCGGAACACCCGGACGAAGACCTCCTGGGTGAGGTCCTCGGCGTCGTGCTGGTTGCCCGTCAGCCGGTAGGCGAGGCGGTACACGCGACCGCTGTGCGTGCTGACGATCTCTTCCCAGGAGGGCGGGGTCCACGCCGGGGATTCCGCATCGGATGCGAAGGTCGCGGTTGGTGCGGAGTCGGTGGAAGAACGGTCAGCGATGTAGGTCACGGATTTCGGCTCACCCGCCGACCTGAGCAAGCGCCTCAGCACTCCTCCCCGGTCCACAGGCGCAGCCGCACCTCCCCTGTCGGCTCTGGTGGTGTCCAGCGGAGCCCCTACCATAGCCACCTCGCCCGTTAGCTCCGGATAAGCCTTTTCCCTGATGGGGCCGGGCGTCGCCCGGAACTTCCCGCCCCTCGCCGGTCCGATCCGCGGCCCGGTCCGCTGCGCTTTCCCCACTCCTTGCACAACGCCCGGTCCCATCTGCGGGTTCCCGGGTCCAGCGGATACAGTCACCGTTGCGCCAACTATGGGGACGGGAGAGGGTCATTACCGCCAACCGGCAGACGAGCTGGGCGTTCGCCGACGCCTTTGTCGCCGAGGACGAAGCACTGCACCGGGCCCGGGAACGGGCCCGTGAGGCAGGGCTGCGCTCGGTGTCCCCGGGCACCGGCGCCGCGCTGCGCCTGCTGGCTGCCGCCGCGGACGCCAAGGCGGTGGCGGAGATCGGGACCGGCACCGGCGTGTCCGGCATCTACC
Source organism: Streptomyces sp. ADI96-02 (assembly GCF_003846185.1). Lineage (GTDB taxonomy): Bacteria > Actinomycetota > Actinomycetes > Streptomycetales > Streptomycetaceae > Streptomyces. Next base: position 4,478,583 of record NZ_ML123034.1, on the reverse strand, counting down.
TGCTGCACGGCATGCGGCCGGACGGGGTGCTGACCACGGTGGATCCGGAGCCCGAGCGGCAGCAGTTCGCCCGGCAGGCGTTCCGCGAGGCGGGCTTCGCCTCCAACCGGGCGCGCTTCATCCCCGGTCGGGCGCTGGACGTCCTGCCCCGGCTCGCGGACGGCGGGTACGACCTCGTCTTCTGCGACGGCGACCGGCTGGAGAGCCTCGACTGCCTCGCTGAATCGTTGCGCCTGCTGCGCCCCGGCGGGCTGGTCTGCTTCGAGGGCGTCTTCGCCGACGGCCGCACGGTCGACTCGGCGGCCCAGCCGGCCGAGGTGCTGAGGCTGCGGGAGCTGCTGCGCGCGGTGCGCGAGAGCCAGGAGCTGATGTCGACGCTGCTGCCGGTCGGCGACGGGCTGCTCTGCGCGGTCCGGCGCGGCTGACCCCGTACGGTCGCGGCTGACCCCGTACGGTCGCGCGGCTGACCCCGTACGGTCGCGCGGCTGACCCCGTACGGTCGCGCGGCTGACCCGTGCGGTCGCGCGTCCGGGCCCGGACGCACCACTGCCCCGGCACGTCATCCGTGCCGGGGCAGTGGTGCAGGTGATGGGCGTTCCGCGTCAGCCGACGACCTTCTTCAGCGCGTCGCCGAGGGCATCGGCCTCGTCCGGAGTCAGCTCGACGACAAGCCGACCGCCGCCTTCGAGCGGAACGCGCATGACGATGCCCCGCCCCTCCTTTGTCACCTCGAGCGGGCCGTCGCCCGTCCGCGGCTTCATGGCCGCCATGCTCGTTCCCCTTCCTGAAACCAGCTCATCGCAACCGGCGGCCCCATGACAGGCGCTGCCTCACCGGCATCGAACACATTGCTTCTTCGCCATTATCCCGCATCAACGACCCCGATGACCAACATCGGTCTGCATCGCTTCCGCAACGCACTCTCTCAAAACCACTCAATTCGGCGATCCGGCTGCGATACTGCGCCACCCCGCACCCCTGGGCGGAAGCCAATTGTTAGACGCAGGTCACATCTCCGCCCCGCCCGCGGTCGGCCATGCTTGCGTGCAGGGCAACGATGCCCGGCAGCGAGGGGATACCGCAATGGCAGACGAACCGGCGACCAGCGTGCTCTACGACGTGAGCGACGGTCTCGCGACGATCACGATCAACCGGCCCGACGCGATGAACGCGATGAACACGGCGGCGAAGGCGGCGCTCCGGGACGCGCTGCGGGACGCGGCGGCGGACCGGGGCGTGCGGGCGGTCCTGCTCACCGCTACCGGGCGCGCGTTCTGCGTCGGCCAGGACCTCAAGGAGCACGTCGCCACCCTCGCGGCCACCCGTGAGGCGGGCAGCGGCAACGCGCTGAGCACCGTGCGCGAGCACTACAACCCGATCGTCCGGGCGATCACCGAGATGCCGAAGCCGGTCGTGGCCGGGGTCAACGGCGTCGCGGCGGGCGCCGGGTTCGGCTTCGCCCTGGCGGCCGACTACCGCGTGGTGGCCGACACCGCCTCCTTCACCACCTCCTTCGCGGGCGTCGCGCTGACGGCCGACTCGGGCGTGTCCTGGACGCTGCCCCGGCTGATCGGCCAAAGCCGCGCCGCCGACCTGCTGTTCTTCCCGCGTTCGATCTCCGCGCAGGACGCCTACGACCTGGGCGTCGCCAACCGGGTGGTGCCCGCCGCCGAGCTGGCGGAGCGGGCCCGGGAGGTGGCGCGGGCGCTGGCCGAGGGGCCGACGGTGGCGTACGCCGGGATCAAGGAGTCGATGGCGTACGGGGCCGGGCACACGCTCGCCGAGACGCTGGAGAAGGAGGACGAACTCCAGACGCGGGCGGGCGCCTCGCTGGACCACACCATCGCCGTGGAGGCGTTCCTCGCCAAGGAGAAGCCGGTCTACCGGGGCGAGTGAGCGCCTTCGGGTCCGCCGCGCGCCACGCAGTCGGCGAGGTGGTCGTCGACCAGCCCGCACGCCTGCATCAGGGCGTAGGCGGTGGTGGGGCCGACGAAGCGGATCGACCGCTTCTTCAGCTCCTTGGCGAGCGCGATGGACCCGGGGGTGACCGCGGGGACGTCGGCCAGGGCGCGCGGGGCGGGCCGGCCGGCCGGGTCCGGGGCGTAGGACCAGATCAGTTCGTCCAGCTCCCCGGCCGGCCAGTCGGCGAGCACCTTCGCGTTGGCGAGGGTGGCGTCGACCTTGGCCCGGTTGCGGATGATGCCGGGGTCGGCCAGCAGCCGCTCCCGGTCGGTGTCGGTGAAGCGGGCGACCTCGGCGATCCGGAACCCGCTGAAGGCCGCCCGGAAGGTCTCCCGGCGGCGCAGGATCGTGATCCAGGAGAGGCCGGACTGGAACGCCTCCAGGCTGAGCCGTTCGAACAGGGCGTCGTCGCCCCGGACCGGGCGGCCCCACTCGGCGTCGTGGTAGTCGAGGTAGTCCTCGGTGGACAGGGCCCACGGGCAGCGTAGGCCGCCGTCGGGTCCCGCCACGGCGTCGCCGCTCATCGTCCGTCCTCCTCGGTGCGGTCCGGACCGCCGGACGGGCCGTGCGGCGGGGCGGGCCGCTCGTCGCCGCGGCCCGCGCCCTGCCCGCCGGGCTGCTCGAAGAGGTCGGGTCCGGTCACCGCGGACGCCTGCGCCCCGGCCAGCGCCGACTCCAGCTCCGCGATCCGGGCGTCCCGCTCGGCCAGCTCCGCGCCGAGCCGCGACAGCGCCTCGTCGACGTCCGTCATCCGGTAGCCGCGGACGGTCATGGGCAGGCGCAGCGCCTCGACGTCGGCGCGGCCCACCGGGCGGTTGGCGGGCAGTGGATCGGTGAACCGCTCGGGGGTCACGTCCTGGAGCACCGCGCTCCCGCCGCCGCCGACCACCGCGAGCGTGACCGCGGTGACCACCACGACCATCGTGAGCAGCAAATACCAGAACACGCGCATCTCCTCGGGGCGGAAACCTCGTCGGCCCCGATCGTGCCATGCGGCGTCGGCGGTGCGTGTCTTTCACCCGGATCGCGGCGGCCGGCGGCGGTGGGGGCGGCCGGGCCGGGGCGGGTGCGGGGCGCGCGGTACGGTTCCGGGGCACGCGGGCCCGGCATGATCCACAGGGGAGACTTCGAGGCGCTGCCGGGCCACTGAGGAGGAGACAGGGGATGCGAGAGGGTGCGCTGAGGCTGGGGCGGCGGGAGTTCGGCCCGCACGAGCCGGTGATCATGGCGATCGTGAACCGGACCCCGGACTCCTTCTACGACCGCGGCGCCACGTTCCTCGACGAGCCCGCGCTCGCCCGGGTCGAGCAGGCGGTCGCCGAGGGCGCGGCGATCATCGACATCGGCGGGGTGAAGGCCGGGCCCGGCGACGAGGTGACCGCCGAGGAGGAGGCGCGCCGCACGGTCGGGTTCGTCGCCGAGGTCCGCCGCCGCCACCCGGACGTGGTGATCAGCGTCGACACCTGGCGCCACGAGGTGGGCGAGGCGGTCTGCGAGGCGGGGGCCGACCTGCTGAACGACGCGTGGGGCGGGGTCGACCCGCGGCTGGCGGAGGTCGCCGCCCGGTACGGGGCGGGGCTGGTGTGCACGCACGCGGGCGGCGCGGAGCCGCGGACCCGGCCGCACCGGATCGCGTACGAGGACGTGATGGCGGACGTCCTGCGGGTGACGGTGGGCCTGGCGGAGCGGGCGGTGGCGCTGGGCGTGCGGCCGGACGGGATCATGATCGACCCCGGGCACGACTTCGGGAAGAACACCCGGCACTCGCTGGAGGCGACGCGGCGGCTCGGCGAGATGGCGGAGACGGGCTGGCCGGTGCTCGTCTCGTTGTCGAACAAGGACTTCGTCGGGGAGACGCTGGACCGGCCGGTGAAGGAGCGGGTCGTCGGCACGCTGGCGACGACGGCCGTCTCCGCCTGGCTCGGGGCGCGGGTGTACCGGGTGCACGAGGTGGCGGAGACGCGGCAGGTGCTGGACATGGTGGCGTCGATCGCGGGGCACCGGGCTCCGGCGGTGGCGCGCAGGGGGCTGGCGTAGGGTCCGCCGCCCCGGCCGGGCGGGGGCCGGGGCGAGGCGCGCCGGGGCGAGGGCGGGGCGCGGCCGGAACGGGGCGGCCTAGCGGCCGACCTCCTTCGTCACCATCATGACCGCCTCCTCGACGTCGTCGGTGACGTGGAAGAGCAGCAGGTCCTTCTCCGACGCCTTGCCCTGGCCCACCACCGTCCCGCGCAGCCAGTCGACCAGGCCGCCCCAGTAGGCGGAGCCGAACAGGACGATGGGGAAGCGGGTGACCTTGCCGGTCTGGACGAGGGTCAGCGCCTCGAACAGTTCGTCCAGGGTGCCGAGGCCGCCGGGCAGCACGACGAAGCCCTGGGCGTACTTCACGAACATCGTCTTGCGGACGAAGAAGTAGCGGAAGTTGACGCCGATGTCGACGTGCGGATTGAGCCCCGACTCGAACGGCAGCTCGATGCCGAGTCCGACCGAGACGCCCTTCGCCTCCCGGGCCCCCTTGTTGGCGGCCTCCATCGCGCCCGGTCCGCCGCCGGTGATCACCGCGAAGCCCGCGTCGACCAGGGCGCGGCCGATCTCCACGCCCGCCTCGTACTCCGGTGTGCCGGCCGGGGTGCGGGCCGAGCCGAAGACGCTGATCGCGCTCGGCAGTTCGGCGAGCGCGCCGAAGCCCTCGACGAACTCCGACTGGATGCGCATCACCCGCCAGGGGTCGGTGTGCACCCATTCGGAGTCGCCCTCGGAGTCCAGCAGCCGCTGGTCGGTCGTGCCGGGCTGGACCTGCTCCCGGCGGCGCACCACCGGGCCCAGCCACTGCTCCTCGGGCCCGACCGCGCCGTCGGGGACCTCCGCGCCCTCGGGGATCCGTGCGTCCTCGGCGTTGCCCATGTTCCGCTCCCTCCACCGACCTGCGTGTGCTCTGTCCGGCCAGCGTAGATCCACGGAGGTGGCGTGCGGGGGAATGCCGGGTGTCAGCCCGTGAGCCAGGAGCGCAGCCGGTCCTCGCAGTGGGTGATCTTCTCGACGGCCACGTGCTCGTCGCGCTTGTGGGCGTACATCGGGTCGCCGGGGCCGTAGTTCACCGCGGGGACGCCGAGGGCGCCGAAGCGGGAGACGTCGGTCCAGCCGAACTTCGGCCGGGCGGTGCCGCCGACGGCGGTCATGAACGCCTGGGCGGCCGGATGCGAGAGGCCGGGCATCGCGGCCCCGGAGTGGTCGTCGACGACGAACTCGTCGACGCCGCAGTCCGCGAAGACCTCGCGGACGTGGGCGACGGCCTCCTCCTCGGTGCGGTCGGGGGCGTAGCGGTAGTTGACCACGACGGTGCAGGCGTCCGGGATGACGTTGGTGGCGACCCCGCCCTCGATGCCGACGGCGTTCAGCCCTTCGTGGTATTCGAGGCCGTCGACGACCGGGCGGCGCGGTTCGTACGCGGCGAGCCGGGCGAGGACCGGGGCGGCGGCGTGGACGGCGTTGGACCCCATCCAGCTGCGCGCGGAGTGGGCCCGCTCCCCCGTCGTCCGCAGGTGCATCCGGAGTGAGCCCTGGCAGCCGCCCTCGACCTGCGCGTCGGAGGGCTCCAGCAGCACGGCGAAGTCCCCGCTGATCCAGTCGGGGCGGGCGGCGGCGATGTGGCCGAGGCCGTTGAGGTGCCCGGCGACCTCCTCGTTGTCGTAGAAGACGAACGTGAGGTCGCGGTTGGGCTCGGGCACCGTCGCGGCGATCCGGAGCTGCACGGCGACCCCGGACTTCATGTCGGAGGTCCCGCAGCCCCAGAGGATGCCGTCGCCGTCGAGCCGGGAGGGGACGTTGTCGGCGATCGGCACGGTGTCGATGTGCCCGGCGAGCACGACGCGCTCGGCGCGGCCGAGGTGCGTGCGGGCGACGACGTTGTTGCCGTGCCGGTCGACGGTCAGGTGGGGCAGGGCGCGCAGGGCCGACTCGATCGCGTCGGCGAGGGCCCGCTCCTCTCCGCTGACCGAGGGGAAGTCGACCAGCCGGGCGGTGAGCGCCGGGCCGTCCAAGGTGAGGTCAAGCGTGCTTTCGGCCATGCCCCCGACCCTAGCGACTTCTACGGCGGTCATCGCGCGCCCTCCAGTACCGTGAGCGCGTGCCCCGGACAGCGAGACCCGCCCGACGCAGCCGTCTTCTCCGCTGCCTGGCGGGCCTCGTCGCGCTCGCCGCGCTCGGCGGTTATCTGGCCGCGCAGTACGCCACCGGTACGTGGGACCCGCCGCGTTGCACCGTGCGCGGGCCGGACGGCTCCGGCGACGGCGCCCGTACGCACGAGGTGACCCTGGAGCAGGCGGGGAACGCGGCGACGATCTCCGCCGTGGGCACCACCCGGGGCCTGCCGGAACGGGCGGTGACGATCGCGCTGGCGACGGCCCTCCAGGAGTCGACGCTGCGCAACCTCCCCTACGGGGACCGGGACTCGCTGGGCCTGTTCCAGCAGCGGCCGTCGCAGGGCTGGGGCAGCGAACGGCAGATCATGGATCCGGTCTACTCGGCCGGGAAGTTCTACGAGGAACTGGCCGAGGTCCCCGGCTACGCGCGCCTCCCGCTGACGGTGGCGGCGCAGCGCGTCCAGCGCAGCGCCTTCCCGCTGGCGTACGCGCGGCACGAGCCGGACGCGGCGCTGCTGTCGGCCGCGCTGACCGGGCGCAGGCCGGCGGCGCTGGACTGCACGCCGTCCACGGCCGCCGCGGCCGGTCCGGGCGACGCGGACCGGGTGCGGGCCGAGCTGGTGCGGGCCTTCGGCAGGGAGGTGCTGCCGGCGGCGCGGGCGGCGGGTTCCGCCGCGGCCGGCGCGGTGTCGGTGCCGGTCCCGGCGGAGGCGGAGGCGCGGGCGAAGAGCGGGACCTCGGTGCGGCGCGGCTGGGAGCTGGCGCACTGGGCGGTGGCGCGGGCGGACGCGCTGCGGATCGAGCGCGTCAGCTACGCGGACCGGGTCTGGGACGCCGCGTCGGGCTGGCGGACCGAACGGACGAAGGATGAGGAACCGGGCACGGCGGCGGTCGGAATCCGGCTCGCTCAGTAGTCCGTCCCGTCACCCGTACGGACCCTTGGGAGCGGGCCCTCGGACCTTCTCGGGGGCGCTGCGCGCAGCTCGCGCCTCCACGACCGTTCTCCTTGGCGCCCAAGGGAAGTGACGGTTCTCCCGGCGGCTGCGGAATGCATTGTTTGCCCGGGTTCTTCCGCTGCGGATTATCGGACGCATTGCTCAGTCTTTACCTTCGTTCACCGCAACCTCCCCCGCCCCCGGACCGGTTGTCAGGGCGTCCGAGTCACCGGACAGAGCCAGATCCCGAACAGCTGAAACCCGTCGAAGGAGCATCATGTCCCTCCCCCTGACCCGTCGGATCGCTCGTACCGCGCTGCTGATCGCCGCGGGTGCGGCCCCCGTGGTCGGTGCGGCCGGCGCCGCCGGCGCCGCAGAGCTCCCGCAGACCTCGGACCTGGGCGGCCTCACCGCGCTCGACGGGGCCGGCCTCGGCAACACCGTGGACAGCGTCGCCCAGCAGAGCACCAAGGCCGCCGGCGACACCGGCGGGCGTCTCGTCGGCACCGCCCTGCCGGCCGCCGGCAAGGCCGTCGGCAGGACCGCCGCCGTCGCGGCCCCGGCCGCCCAGGAGACCGTCGGCAAGACCGCCGGCCAGGCGGGCGAGCTGGTCGGCGAGGCGGCCGGCGCCGCCACCGAGGGCGGCGTGGTGCCGGCCAAGGGCCTCGGCGGCCTGCCCACCGGCGGTCTCGTGGGCGGTCTGCCGCTCAACGGCCTGCCGATCGGCTGATCCACCGGCCCACCTCGTGCCGAGGGCCTCGGGAGCGCGCTCCCGAGGCCCTCGGCATGTCCGCGCGCGGGCGGGCGGCGGTCAGGACAGGCGCTTGACCGCCGCGGCCACCCGCTCGTCGGTGGCCGTGAACGCCACGCGGACGAAGCGCTCGCCCGCCGGTCCGTAGAAGTCGCCGGGCGCCACCAGGATGCCCAGTCCGGCCAGGTGTTCCACGGTCCGCCAGCACGGCTCGTCGCGCGTCGCCCACAGGTAGAGGCTCGCCTCGCTGTGCTCGATCCGGAAGCCGTGCGCCTCCAGGGCGGAGCGCAGGGCGAGGCGGCGGTCCGCGTACCGGGCGCGCTGCTCGGCCACGTGCACGTCGTCGCCGAGCGCGGCGACGGCGGCGGCCTGGACCGGGGCGGGCGTCATCATGCCGCCGTGCTTGCGGATCGCCAGCAGCTCCCCGAGGACGTCCGCGTCACCGGCGATGAAGGCGGCCCGGTAGCCGGCCAGGTTGGAGCGCTTGGAGAGCGAGTGGACGGCCACGACGCCCTGGTGGCCGTCGCCGCACACGTCCGGGTGGAGCACCGAGACCGGTTCGGCGTCCCAGCCCAGCTCCAGGTAGCACTCGTCGCTGAAGACCAGCACCCCGTGCTCGCGCGCCCACGCCACGATCCGGGTCAGCTCGTCCTTGGCCAGCACCCGGCCGGTCGGGTTCGACGGCGAGTTGAGCCACAGGAGCCGCAGCCTCGCCGGGTCCAGCTCGGTGGGGTCGTCGTAGACGACGGGCTCGGCCCCGCAGAGCCGCGCGCCGACCTCGTACGTCGGATAGGCGAGCCGCGGGTAGGCCACCTGGTCGCCGGGGCCGAGCCCGAGCTGGGTCGGCAGCCAGGCCACCAGCTCCTTGGAGCCGACGACCGGCAGCACGTTCTCGTGCGTCACCCCGACCGCGCCCAGGCGGCCCTCCAGCCAGCCGGTGATCGCGTCGCGCAGGGCCTCGGTCCCCCACACCGTCGGGTAGCCGGGGCTGTCCGCGGCGGCGGTGAGCGCCTGCTGGACCACGGCGGGCACCGGGTCGACCGGCGTGCCGACCGACAGGTCCACGATGCCGTCCGGATGGGCCTGGGCGGTCTTCTTGTAGGGCGCGAGCCTGTCCCAGGGGAAGACCGGGAGGCGGGAGGAGACTGCGGACACGGGACTCTGCTTTCTCGTGGTTCTCGTGCTTCTCGTGCTTCTTCGGCGGGCGGCCACCGTGCGCCGGGGCGCGGGCCCCGGGAACGCCTCGGTCCCGTACGGTGACGAGCCGTACGGGACCGGACTGCGCGGTGGTGGTGGCCGACTACTGGTTCTGCGGCGGCAGACCGGCGATGAACGCGTGGTCGCGCTCGATCAGGCCGAGCTTGGAGGCGCCGCCGGGCGACCCGAGGTCGTCGAAGAACTCCACGTTCGCCTTGTAGTAGTCCTTCCACTCCTCCGGGGTGTCGTCCTCGTAGAAGATGGCCTCGACCGGGCAGACCGGCTCACAGGCTCCGCAGTCGACGCACTCGTCCGGGTGGATGTACAAGGACCGCTGGCCCTCGTAGATGCAGTCGACGGGGCACTCTTCGATGCAGGCCTTGTCCTTCACGTCGACACAAGGCTGCGCGATGACGTAGGTCACGCTGTCGTTCCTCCTCGGTAGGGCGTTGGCTCTCGCGCGGGAGCGCGGCGTCGTCGATGCCCGCCTCTAGTATCTCCGTTCTCCGGCACGATCCGAACATGAGGGGCGGACAGAGCTGTGGAATTCACCATCGGCGGACGGCTGGAAGTCCGTGTGACACCGGCTGACGTGGGCAAACGCGTATCTGTTCGACGGCGGTCCGCGGGGGGCGGCGCGGGCGCCGGGTTCACCGATACGGTTGGCGTTCTCACATCATGGGACGACGGCGTGCTCTCCATCACACGAAGGAACGGAGAGTCTGTCACCATCGCGGAATCGTCGCTCGTCGCGGGCAAGGCGGTGCCGGCCGCGCCGGCCCGCCGCCGGGGCCCCGCCGCCTCGTTTCCGGAACTGGCCGCCGTCACGGCGCGCGCCTGGCCGCCGGTGGAGAGCGAACCGCTGGGCGACTGGCGGCTGCGGGCCTCCGGCGGCTTCACCCGGCGGGCCAACTCGGCGCTCGCCCTCGGCGATCCGGGCCTGCCCGCGGCCGAGGCGTTCGCCCGGGTCCGCGCCTTCTACGAGCGGCGGGGACTGCCGCCGTACGTCCAGGCGGCCACCGGGGCCGAGGGGACGCAGGAGGTGCTCTGCGCGGAGCTGGAGCGGCACGGGTGGCGGCGCGAGGTCTCGGCCGAGGTCCGGATCGCCGCCCTGGCGCCGGTCGGCGACCTGGACGCGGACGTCTCCCCGGTGCGCCTGACCCGGACGCCGGACGCGGCGTGGCTGGCGCGCTACCAGCGCCTGGGGACGCCGGGTCCGCACGTGCTGCGGGTGCTGGGCGGCGGGCCGTCGGTCTGGTTCGCCGCCGTGCCCGGCGAGGCGGCCGACGGCGCGTCGGGCACGGCCCCGGCGGCGATCGGCCGGATGGTGGTGGACGGGCGCTGGGCGGGCTTCATGGCCGTCGAGGTCGCCCCCGAGCACCGGCGGCGCGGGCTGGCCACCGCGGTGATGGCGGCGCTGGCGCGCCGGGCCCTGGAGGAGGGCGCCTCGGCGGCCTGGCTCCAGGTGGAGGAGGACAATGAAGGTGCGCGGGCGCTGTACGACGGCATGGGCTTCGCGGCCCACCACCGCTACCACCACTTCCGCGCCGGGTAGCCCGCAGGGCGGGCGTCGTACGTCCGGCGGGGAGCACGGGCGGCGTCGAGGACGGCGCGGCCGGACAGCGGGGACGAGCAGGAGCATGGGTCGCATATGAGTGCGCAGGATTCCGGCAGGGCCGAGCGGCGGCGGCAGTTCACCGAGGAGGCCCGGTCCGAACGGCCGGACCTCGCCCTGCTCTGCCTGCTGCTGGGCGCGGAGGCGGGGCCGGTGGACCCGTCGGAGCCGCGCCCGGTGACGCCGGGCGAGGTCGCGCCGGACCCGTACGGCATCGACGCCGCGCAGATCGAGCTGGACCGGCTGGCGGGGCTCGTCCCGTACGGGTCCCGCTCGGCCGCCGACTGGGCCTCCTCGCTCGCCGAACTCCTCGGCGGGCGCTGCGGGTTCGCCGGGTCGTCGGCGGACTACCAGCGGCTGGACTCCTCGCTCCTCCAGCAGGTGCTGCGGCGGCGGCGCGGGCTGCCGATCCTGCTGTCCGTGGTCTGGATCGAGGTCGCGCGCCGCGCGGGCGCGCCGGTGTACGGCGTGGCGCTGCCCGGCCACTTCGTGGTGGGTTTCGGCGATCCGGCGCGTCCGGTGCTCGCCGACCCGTTCGCCGGCGGGGTCCCGTTGACCGGTGGGGACGCGGAGTCGCTGGTGACGGCGGCGACGGGTGCGCCGATGGATCCGTCCCTGCTCGTGCCCGCCCGGCCCCTGGAGGTCGTGCTGCGCATCCTGAACAACGTCAGGGCCTGGGCGGCGGCCCGGCCCGAGCGCACGGACGTCGCGCTGTGGGCGCTCGACCTCTCGCTCCTGCTGCCCGCCCATCCGGCCCGGCTCCGCTACGAGCGGGCGCAACTCCTGGTGCAGCGGGGCGAGTTCCTGCACGGGGCGGCCGAGATGGAGGAGTACGCGGATGTGCTCGACGGCATCGAGCCGACGATGGCCGCGACGATCCGGCACAAGGCGCGGGCGGCCCGCTCCCTGCTGAACTGAGCCATCCCCGCCGTACGGGGGCGACGGCACGAACCGGCCACGTGCGCTCCCGGTGTACCCCTGAGCGCCCCCTTCCGCGCCCACAAGCCACGTCAATCCGCCATTTCCTCGGCGTACCCGAATGGCCGTGCGTTCCACTGGAAACCCGTCACCGGACGCACACGCGCCATCGCGTTCTGCCATGCGCGCATGCCACGAGAGAACACCGAGGGCAGCTTCATGACTACCGTTCTGCTGGTCCACACCGTGCCGCTGTGGCGCGCTTCGCTGGCCTCCCTGCTCGGCACCGGGCAGGGAATCGACGTACGGACGGCCGAACGGGAGGAGATACGTTCGGCGCTGACCGGAAAGGACGCCGACGTGCTCCTGACCGATCTCGACTGTCCGGACGCGATGGACGTCCTCCAGGAGATCGGTTCGCTGACCGCGCCGCACGGCAGACGCTGCTCGCTGGCCGTGCTCACCGAGGGCCTGCGGCCCCGGGGGCTGCGACGGGCGTACGAGGCGGGCGCCCGCGGTTACATCGACAAGTACCGCCCGGCCGACGACCTGTGCGAGGTGATGCACAAACTGGGCGACGGCGGGCGGCACATCGACGAGTCGCTGGCGTTCAGCCTCTTACAGGTGGCCGACATGCCGCTGTCGCCGAGGGAGTTGAGCGTCCTCTCGCTGGCCGAGGGCGGCGAGACGGTGGCCGGGATCGCGGCGCGGCTGCATCTGACGGCCGGAACGGTGCGCAACTACCTCGCCGCCGCCATCCGCAAGGCGGGAGGGCGCAACCGGCTGGACGCGATCCGGCTGGCGAAGGAGGCGGGCTGGATCTGAGCCCGCGTGCGGCCTTCGGCGTACGGCCTTCGGCGTCGGGCTTCGGCGTGCGGGCTGCGGCGTCGGGCCTTCAGTGTTCGGCCACGTGGGTCCGGGCGCTCGCGTCCAGGCCGGTCCGCGCCCCGCCGTCGGGCGTCCAGAGCCCGGCGAGGTCGCGGTAGAGCTCGCTGGAGTCGAGCAGTTCGGCGGCGGTCCCGCACTGGGTGCGCGGGCCGTCCACCACCAGGATGCGCCCGGCGCGCTGGGCGGAGCTGAGCCGGTGGGCGATGACCACCAGGGCTCCGGGGCGTGCGGCCAGGGCGAGTTCGGCGCGGGTCTCGGCGACCGGGTCGAGCCGGCTGGTGGCCTCGTCCAGGATGAGGAGCGGCGGGCCGGCCAGGTAGGCGCGGCCCAGCGCGACGAGCTGGCGTTCGCCGTGGGAGAGCCGGGCCGGCTCCACCGGCGCGTCCAGCGAGCCCAGCCGGGTCAGCAGCGGGTCCAGGCCGAGCGCGTCGATCATCGCGGCGAACTCCCGCTCCCGGGCGTCGGGGCGCAGGTAGCCGAGGTTCTCCCGCAGCGTGCCGGTGAACACGTACGCCTGCTGGGGCAGCAGGACGCGCAGGGCGGTGGCGTCGCACGGGCGCGCGGGCCGTCCGCGCCAGCGCACCGCGCCCTCCGTGGGCGGCTCCACGCCCGCGAGGACGGCGGCCAGCGTGGACTTGCCGCTGCCGCTCGGCCCGACGACCGCCAGGTGCTCCCCCTCGCCGACCGCCAGCGAGAGCCGGTCCAGGACGGGTTGCGCGCCGGGGCCGTAGGCGAAGCTCACCCGGTCCAGCTCGGCGACCGGGGCCCGCCCGTCCGGTACGCGCGCGGGGGCGGCGGCCCGAGGCGGGTCCTCGGCGGGCGGGCCCGGCGCGTCCGTGAAGCGGTCCAGGACCACCACGAGGCGTCCGCCCACGGTGGCGAGCACCGTCATCAGCGCCTGGACGGCCGGGGCGAGGGCCTGGGTGAGATAGGTCAGCGCACCGGCCAGTTCGCCGGCCGTGAGCCCGCCGCGCAGCAGCCAGGGCGCGGCGAACAGCAGCAGGAGCGGCGGGAAGCGCCCGCACACCGTGAGGGCCAGCACCCGCACGGCGGACCAGCGGGCCAGCGAGCGGGCGGCGCGCACCTGCGTGTCCGCCAGGTCCCGGGACTCCGCCAGCACGCGGTCCCCGGCCCCGGCGGCGGCGACGTCCCGTACGCAGGAGGCGAGTCGGCCCGCGTGGGCCGCGTACCGCTCGTCGGCGGTGAGGTAGTCGCGCTGCCGTGCGGCCATCGGGCGGAGCGTGGCGAGGAACAGCGCCGCGCCGAGGAGCAGCGGCGGCAGGACGACAGCGAGGAGGGCGGGGGCGAGGGAGAGGAGGCCGGCGACGGCTCCGGCCGCCGTGAACACGAACGACCGGAGGGTCAGCACGAGTCCGGCCCAGCTGTCCCGGGCGATCTCGCTCTGGTGGGTGACCTGGGAGAGCGACGCGGTGGTGGCGTCCGTGCGGTGCGGGGCGGCGGCGAGGGCGCGGGAGACCGCGCGGCGCACCAGGCCGTCCCGCAGCGGCTCGACCAGGTCGGCGAGGCGGCCGAAGACGCCGCGGGTGGCGAGTTGGGCGGGCAGGACGGCCGCCGCGGCGACGCCCAGCCAGAGCAGTCCGGTCAGCGGGCGGCCGGGGAGGAAGCCGTCGTCGAGCGCGCGGGCCACGCCGTATCCGGTGAGGAAGGTCTGCGCGAACTCCAGCAGCGACCAGCCGGAGAGCCGGGCGACGGCTCCGGCGCGGGCCCGCAGGAAGGGCCGCGCGTCGCCCATGACCCGGGCGAGCGCCCCGTCGCCCTTCCGCCGCTCGGCGGCCTCGGGTGCGGTCATCGGGGCTCGCCTCCGAGGGCGGGGGCGGGGCGGAGCGCGGCGGTGGTCGGGCCCGCAGCGGTGGTCGGGCCCGCGCCGGGGGCGGTGGCCTCCCGCTGCCGCGGCGCGTCCGGCGGGGCCGTGCGGAAGACCGCCCGGTACTCCGGGTCGGCCCACAGCTCGTGGTGCGGGCCGGTGGCCCGTACGCGGCCGTCCTCCAGCCATACGACGCGGTCGGCGCGGGCGGCCGAGGAGAGCCGGTGGGTCACGACGATCCGGGTGGTGCGGCCGTCCCTGCGGTCCAGCGCGCGCTGGACGTGGTGCTCGGTGAGCGTGTCGAGGGCGCAGAGCGCGTCGTCCAGGATCAGCAGCCGCCCGGGGTGGGCGAACGCGCGGGCCAGGCCGAGGCGTTGGCGCTCGCCGCCGGAGAGCGGGGCGTCGGCGAGCGCGGTGGCGTAGCCGTACGGGAGCCGGCGGGCGAAGTCGTCCGCGCGGGCCTCGCGGGCCGCGGTGCGCACGGCGTCGGGCGGGGCGGTCCACGGGCCGAAGGCGATGGTGTCCTCGACCGTCGCGCCGGGCAGGGCGGGCCGTTCGAAGGCGTAGGCCACCTCGCGGCGCAGCCGGGCGGGCTCCATGCCGTCCAGCGGTACGCCGTCCAGCAGCACGGTGCCGGTGTCCGGGTCGAGCAGGCGCCCGGCGACGGCGGCGAGCACCGATTTGCCGGAGCCGGAGCGGCCGACGACGGCCAGGGACGTACCGCCCGGAACGGTCAGCCGCACTCCGCTCAGCAGCGGCCGGCCGTCGTGTTCGACGCCGACGTCGCGCAGTTCCAGGCGGCCGGGGCCGTCGGGCGGCGGGGCCAGGGAGCGGTGCGGCAGGGGCGCGAGGGCGAGGAGCGGTTCCAGCGTGCGGGCGGCGGCGCGGCTGCGGGCCAGGGCGCCCAGCGCGCCGGTCAGGGGGCCGACGCCGACGGCGAGGCCCGCGTAGCGGGAGGCGGCGATCAGGTCGCCGACGCCGATCGCTCCGGCCGCGAGCCGGACCCCGGCGATGGCGAGGACGAGCAGCATGAGCAGCGGCAGCAGCAGGGCGCTCTGGCCGGTGGCGCGCCCGTACACGCTCCAGGTGCGGCGGCCGTGGTCGGCGAGCGCGCCGAGCGGTTCGAGGATGCGCCGGTATTCGCGGGCCCCGGTGCGGGCGGCGCGGATGGTGTCGGCTCCGTCCAGCGCCTCGGTGAGCCGGTGGGCGATGAGGGCCTGGGCGCGCTGGTAGTCGGATCCGGCGTCGGCGGTGCGGCGGGTGAAGGTGCGCAGCAGGACGAAGAGCAGGGGCGCGCCGAGGAGGAGGGCCGCGGCGGTCCACGGGTCGATGAGGAGGAGCCCGACGACCGCGCCGGCCGGGAGCAGGACGCCGGCCGCGGCGGTGACGGCGGTCACGGGTGCGGCGGCGGCGTCGGCGGTGCGCGCGGTGAGGCGGGCGGTGAGGTCGCCGGCCGGGACGGCCAGCACCTTGCGGGGTTCGGCGGCCAGGACCCGGCCCGCGGCCGAGGTGCGCAGCCACGCGGTGAGCCGGGCGGTGGTGCCGGCTCCGACGACGGCGGCAGCCGCGTCGAACCCGGCCTCGCCGAGGGTGAGCGCCGCGCACAGCAGCAGTCCGGACCAGGGCACGGGACCGCCGTCGATGAGGCCGTCGACCGTGCGGCCGAGGGCGGCGGGCAGCGCCAGGGCGGCGAGCGCCCCGCCGGTGGTGCAGAGGAGGAGGACCAGGAGGGCGGCCGGACGCCGCCGGGCGAGCTGCCCGGCGGAGGACGCCGCTTCGGGGCGTGGGCGGTCCCGCACGTGGTTCCCTTCCGCCCCGGGCCGGCGCGGCCTGCGGCTGTTCGTGTTCCGGGGCGGCGCTCCCGGGGAGCGGTGGCCGGGTACGGCATGCCGCCGGTCCCGGGCGAACGAGCCGCGCGGGACCGGCGGTGCGCCGTCCGGTCGGGCGGTGGGATCACCGCGCGGCCGGACGGCCGGGTGTCACGGGGTGCAGAGCGTCACGCTGAGCGAGCTGAACTCGCAGATCAGCAGGGAGACCTGGCTTCCGGTGGCCAGCTCGCCGAAGGTCTCGTCGGCCGGGGTCTCCATCGCCTGCAGGTCGAGAAGCGCCATGATGGTGTCCTTTCTGGACAGTTGTGTCGGACGGTGCGTTACGACCCCTGAGGGGGCCGGTTCATGGGGCCGCGTGCGCGGCCGGGGCGGGCCGCCGGAGCGGCAGGAAGGGAAGCGTGGCGGGGGTGCCGTGCGCGCTGCCGAGGGCGAGCAGGCAACCGGCGGTGCCGGTCGCCAGGTCCATGGACAGGCGCATCAACTGCTCCCCCGGGAAGGCGAGTTCGCCCGCGTACGGTACGGCGTGGCTGCCCAGCAGCTCGGAGTGGAGCCGGAGGGCGCGCTCTCGCTCCGCTTCGTCGCACAGCGGTGTCGTCGCCAGGTGCATGAGGAGTCCGGCCGCGCCGCGCAGGAGTCCGGGCTGGATGTAGAAGGCGGAGAGCGCGGCCGGGAGCAGGGCGCGGCCCGCGGCTTCGAGGTCCGGGTCCGGGCGGTGGGCGAGGTAGGCGTCGATGACGGCGGCGATGCCGACGCTGCCCGAGGCGAGGTACGGCATGAGCCGTTTGCCCTCGACGACGAGGAGTTCGCCGTCGTGTCCCGGGCGGCACCGCTCCAGATCGCGGCGCAGCGCGGCTGCCGCCAGGTCGAGCAGGGCGGTGTCGCCGGTGGTCTCGTAGCGGCGGACGAGGAGCAGGGCGATCCCGCTCGCCCCGTGCATCAGGCCGGTGCGCGCGGACGGCGGGCCCTGGACGAGGGCGCGGGCGGCGAGGGCGGTGCAGCGGGCGGCGGCTGCCGCCAGCTCGGTGGCGTCGGCGGCGGAGGCGTCGGCGGTGGAGGCGTCGCGGGCCAGGTCGTCGAGGGCCAGGCCGATACCGGCGTATCCGCTGTGCAGGCCGGGCGGCAGCCCCTCCAGGGGCTGTTCGAGGACGGTGCGCAGGAGGTCGGCGGCCTCGGCGGTGCGGCCGGTCCGGTGCAGGGTCCAGGCGATGCCGGTGAGGCCGTCGTAGAAGCCGAGCGGGCTGCCGGAGGCCGGGGCCTTGGCGTGCCGCAGCAGCCAGTCCTCGGCGGGCGGGCACGGCGGGGCGCCGGTCTCGTGCAGGGCGTAGAGCACGCCGGCCGCGCCGTAGCCGAAGGACTGGCCGCCGGTCACCGTGGCGAACTGCGCGATGTCGCCGGGGAAGCACCGGTCCTCGCGCTCCGGCGTACAGGAGGCGGCGATGGCGCGGGCCATCGAGTCGCGGCTGCGCGGCCAGTCGCCGGGCGCGGGCGGGGCCTCGGCCGGGGCGGGCCGGTGCGGGGAGGCGGCGGGCGCGGAGGGGAGCGCCGAGGTGCGTTCGGCGGCGGGCCCCAGCGTGCCGGACGTGCCGGACGCGCCGGTGTCCGCGCCGCGCAGGATCTCCTCCACGGCGGGCCGCAGGACCTCCTCGCCGACCGGGAAGATTCGCGCCACGTCCCGGGCCAGGCCCACGGCCTTGGTGCGGTCGATGCCGAAGAGGGTGGTGAGCGGGAGGTGGAGGGCGAGCCGCAGGCAGGCGAGGGCGTAGCGGTCGATCTCGGTGCCGCGCCGGTCGGACGGGGCGACGAAGGCCGGGTTGGCGACGATCTGGCGGCGCCGGTCGGCCGCCGGGGAGGCGGCCTCGAAGTCGAGCAGGACGACGCGGTCCGGGTCCTCGTCCACCATGACGTTGCTCATGTGCAGGTCGCTGATGACGACGCCCCGGGCGTGCACGGCCTCGACGGCGCGCTCGACCGCCGTGTACGTCCGGTCGGCCCAGGCGGCGTGTTCGGCGAGCAGTTCGGGCGCGGGCCGCTGCCGGGCGAGCGGGAAGCGGCGGGCGAAGACGGTGTTGAGCGTGGAGCCCGGGATGTGCTGGAGCACCAGGAAGTGGTGGCCGCCGGTCTCGAAGACGTCGTGCACGGCCGGGACGCAGTCCAGACCGGCCAGGCGCTCCAGCGCGGTGCGCTCGCGCTCCAGCCGGGCGACGGCGTCGGCTCCGTCGGCGGCCAGTCCGGCGTACGGGCGGGCCTCCTTGAGGACGACCTGTTCGCCGGTACGGGTGTCGCGGGCGAGGTAGACGCCGCCTCCATTGGAGAAGTGGAGCGCCTTCTCGACGGTGTAGGGCAGGCCGCCGAGGCCGACGGCGGAGCGCGCTTCGAGATACGGGCGCAGCATGTCGGGCGGTGTCACCCAGGCGGGTATCCGGAAGGACGGGCCCCGCTCGTCGGGCACGAGATGGCCGTGCGGGTCGGCGACGGCGGGCACGGGCCGGCCGTCCGGACCGGGGCAGAAGCGGGCGGCGAACGCCCCGTACCGGGTGTAGACGGGTCCGTTCCCGCACCGCAGATCGCTCAGGATGTACGGGCCGTGCTCGCCGTCCAGCAGGGCGGTGAGCGCGGCGCACACCTCGGGGAACGCCTCGTCGGAGTGCGGGTAGACCGTGATGAACTTACCGCTGCCGGCCCGGTCGGCGTACTTGGCGTTGCGCAGGTGCAACAAGCCGGGCGACGGCACGCACTTGAAGGGCAGCCGGTGCTCCAGGCAGTGGTCGGCGACCCGGCGCAGAACGGATTCGGCGTTGTCCAGGGCGGCCGATATGTGGATCTTCCAGCCCTGGGCCGGGAGCCGGAGCCCGTCGGGGCTGTAGGAGAGCCAGTCGCCGCGCCGCGAGCGGGTCCACCCCGCGGGGGCCGTGCCGCGGACGGGGGCGTAGAACGAGCTGTCCGCGTCGGCGCTTTCGGGCGAGGAACCGGCGGGCGAGCGGTGCGGTGCGTCGTAGAAGTGGCGGTCCGCCTGGCAGTACGCGGCGTACTCCGGATTCACGCACGTTCCCCTCGCTCAGGCTTCCTTCGTGGCGAGGGAAAAATTGTCACAACGAGGACGGCCGCCAATAGTCACCGTTGTCACGACTCATACATGCGCGCGATGCATGCGGACCGCATCGCGGCGCGGTGCGGTGACCGCTGCGGAAGCGTGCGCGGCGGCTGCGCCGGACCGTCGGGCCGAGGAAGGCGGCGCGAGGGGAGGCGGGCGCGTCGGAGCGGTCGGCGCGTCGGAGCGGCGGCCGGGACGATCCCGATCCCCGGCCGCCGGCTGTCCGCCGAAAAGCCACCGAGAATGGCACCGCGCGAAAGGCGCGCCCGAAATGCGCACACCGAATGAGCGTTTGCCGGCCGGGGCCGAGAGGCGTCCCGTAATTACGCGGGAGGGATAGGCGCCAGGGAATTCATGGCCGCAACGGAATTCGACGGCGGCCGGAGCGACCGGCCGGAAGGGCTATCTGTCCGCCGGGACCTTGGTCCGCAGCAGCACGACGGCCAGCCCGACCGAGAGGGCGACCACCAGGAAAGCCCCCGGCACATGCACGTTCAACGTGTCACCGCTGCCGAAGGAGGACTGGACGAACGAGAATCCGAAAAGCAGCACCGCCGCCGCGGTCAGCGACCAGCCCACCGCCCTGCGGTACGACAACGCCGCCGTGACCGCCGCGAGCAGACCGGACGTGACGTGAAGGACGACGGCCCCTGTTCCGTGAAGATCCTCGGCCTGGTGTTCCTGCACAAGAACACCGGCCGTCCCGAAAATGAGAGTAACGGCGGCGACGGTCAGGACGGCGAGTCCTCTGGCGACTGCCATCAGCCGACTCACCGGGGGAAAGTGAGCTTTTCTTTCGGTGGTAGTCATGGAACACAGTATTGCCGATCGCAAGCCCATTCACACGGCCTGGAAGGGAAAAGCCCGACCGGCAGGGCCCAGGGTCGTTCCGCGGTCCGGGGCACACTGCTGAGCGCTGTCCCGTAATCCATCACCTGAGCGCTGTCCCGTAACCCATCACCCGGACCGAGGGAAGACGACCTCATGACCAGCCAGAAGGAAGCCATGCTCGCCGGCGGACCCTACCTCGCCGACGACCCGGAACTGGCGGCCGACGCACTGCGGGCCGCCCTGCTGAGCGAGCGCTTCAACGCCACCTCCGCCGCCGACCCCGAGGCCCGCCGCGCCGCCCTGGCGGAACTCCTCGGCGAGGTGGGCGAGGGCGTCGAGATCCGGCCGCCGCTGCGGGTCGACTACGGGCACCACATCTCCGTGGGCCCGCGTACGTTCATCAACTTCGGCGCGGTGCTCCTGGACGTCGGCCGGATCACCATCGGGGCCGACGTGCAGTTCGGCCCGAACGTCCAACTGCTCACCCCGACCCACCCCATCGACCCCGAGCAGCGCCGCGCCAAGTGGGAGGGCGCTCGGCCGATCACGATCGGCGACAACGTGTGGCTGGGCGGCGGGGTGATCGTCTGCCCGGGGGTGACCATCGGCGAGGACACGGTGGTCGGGGCGGGGGCGGTGGTGACCAGGGACCTGCCGGCCGGAGTCGTCGCGGTGGGCAATCCGGCCCGGGTGATCCGGCGGATCGGCGAGGAGGCCGGCGAGGAGGGGTCCTGAGGGCGGCCGGGCCGTCCGGCGGCCGGGCGCGGCGGGCCCGTGCGCGGCGGGCGGTGCGCGGCAGGCCCGTGCGCGGCGGGCGGTGCGCGGCAGGCCCGTGCGCGGCGGGCCCGTGGGCCGGTCAGGCGTCCCGCCACTCCTCGGTGGCGCACGAGACCTCGAAGTGCCACCAGCCCTCGTCCCGGCCGCGCTCCAGCAGCTCCTTGATCGCCCGGAGGTCCGCGCCGCCCGGCACGGTGAGCGCCACCAGCGGAAACTCCGCGCTGAAGACCTCGCCGCCCAGCCCGAACGGCGACAGCCGCTCGTGCACGGCGCGGGCGTCGCGCCCGAGCGGGCCGTCCGGCACGGGCAGCACCCGCACGGTGCAGTTGCCCGACTCCGCCACGCGTCCGGCCGCCCGGTGGACCCCGTCCGCGTCGGTCGTGAACCGTACGGTCTCGCCCTCGGCGACCCCGTCCCGGAGGAAGGGCACGTTGTCCAGGCGCGCGGTGTCCGCGCCCAGCCGCGTCGCCCACAACCCCTCGCTCGCGTACGGCGACCAGCCCTCGCGCGGCGCGCAGCGGAACCAGATCTTGATCCGGTCGGCGTCGCCGGCCGCGCGGCCGGGATCGGCGGGCGGGGTCATGGCCCCATGGTCCCCCCTGCGCACCGCAGCCGCCCGTCCGGGAGGCGGGCGGCTTCCGGTGCGTCGCGGGCGCGCAGGCCCCCGTACGGGGTCGCTCAGCCGCGCAGGACCGGCGCGCTCCCTCCGAGGAGCGCGGGCGTTCGCGCCGCCGCCCCCGCCCGGAGGTTCCGGACGGGGGCGGCGGGCAGGCGGTGGCGCGTCGGGCGGGGGTGCTGCGGCGCGGTGCGCGGGGTCAGCCCTGGCCGGTCAGGTCGATGGTGACCGTCCGCTCGGCCTCGGTCTTCCCGGTCAGCGCGGTCTTCATGGCCTGCGCCACGTCGTCCGGGCCCACCGGGTGCTGCTTTCCGTCTCCCTTGACCGCCGTGATGCCGTCGAAGACGCCGTCCAGAAGGGTCTCGATGGCCTTCTTGTCGTAGACGTCGACCAGTCGGCCGTCGACCGGCTTCATCGACAGGATCTGCGGCAGGGACCTCGCCGGACCGAACTGGATCTGCTTCGGCCCCGCCTTGATGGTGATCAGACCGGACATCGCGGGCTCGGCGAACTCCTTCATCGCCCGGTCCAGTTCGGCCTTGGTGATGGTGGGTTCCGTCCTGGCGACGGGGAGTTCGACGACGTTGGCCCGGCCCGTCTGGACCTGGGCGCGGTAGGCGTCGCGGACGGAGACCAGCGACTGGCCGACGTCCAGCGAAGTGCCGGGCTTCCCCGGCACCGCCACGGCCTTGTTCGGCTCGAACCGGATCGTGCCGTCGTTGGCGGAGCCGGAAGCGCCCGCCAGACCGGCCAGCGCGACGCCCAGCTTCTCCTCGTCGACCGGGATGACCGGGTCCGCGGGGCGCGCCCCGCCGAAGAGCGAACCGATCACCGAGACCGGGTTGTAGTCGCTGCCCGCCGCGCCCCGCACGGTCTCCTGGCTGTCCAGGATGAGACCGGCCTTCTCCGGGTCCAGCTTCTGCCGCTTGCCGCCCACCGAGAGCTGGAGGGGGGCCTGAGCGCGCTCGGCGAGTGCGGTGTCGAGCTTGGTGACCGCCTCCTCCTTCGTGCCGCCGCCGATGTCGACGCCGAGCACGGTGGTGCCCTTGGGCACCTCGGAGTGGTTCAGCAGGAGGCCCGCGCCGTAGGCGACACCGGCCAGCACGACGGCGGCCACGCCGAGGAGGACCAGCTTGGAGCGGCCCTTCTTCGCCGGGGCCGGAGCCGGCTGCGCCGGACCCGCGGCGGCGGATCCGGGCACGGGCGCGCCGGGAGCACCGCCCAGCGGGCCGCCCGGACGGCCCGGGAACGTCGAGCGCGGTTCCCCGGGCACGACCGGGATGCCGCTGGTCAGCGTGTCGCCCGAGACGGGCCCGTGGCCGGGCTCGGGCGCCGGGGACTGCGGCGTCAGGATCGCGGTGTCGTCCGACATCCGGGGCGGTCCGGGCGGTCCGCCGGCGGGCGCGCCCGGGACCATCGGACCGGGACCGCCGAGCCCCGGGACGCCGCCCAGGTTCGGGGTCAGCGACGAACTGCCCGTGACCGGGCCCGTGGTGGGGCCGGAGGGTCCGGGCGTACGGACGCCGAGGTCCGGCGTGG
Organism: Streptomyces sp. ADI96-02; assembly: GCF_003846185.1. GTDB lineage: Bacteria > Actinomycetota > Actinomycetes > Streptomycetales > Streptomycetaceae > Streptomyces. The sequence goes on along the minus strand of NZ_ML123034.1, from coordinate 4,455,670 downwards.
ACCGGGGGCCGGGGGCCGGGGGCGCGGTGCTGTAGCCGTCCAGCGCGCTGCCGCCGCCGGAACCGCCCGCGCCCGGACCGTCGCCGGACTGCGGGGCGTCCGAGAAGTACGGCAGGTCGGGACGAGGCCTGCCCGCGCCGCCGTCCGGGCCGGGGCCGCCGCCCGCCGCCGGGGAGCCGCCGCCCGCGCCCGGCGCGCCGCCGGTGGCCGCCGGAGCGGTCGGCGGGGCGGCGGGCGGGGCCTTGCGCGGTGCGAACCAGTCGCTGCCGCTCTTCTCCTTGGCCGGGCGGTCGCCGGCCGCCGGTTCGCCGGACGGGCCGCCGTCCCGCGCCGGAGCGGACGGCGCGCCGGGCGCGCCGCTCGCCGGGGGCGCCGGGGGCGGCGTGCCGGGGCGCGGCGCCGGACCGGGGCGCTCGGCGTCGGGACGGCCGCCCGGTACGGCGTCGCCCTCGCCCATCGGCGTGCGCATCACGACCGGTGGGATGGGGCGCGACCCGGGGATGTTGATCCGGATGCGCGTCGTCAGCGTCGTCTCGGTCCTGGGTTCCTCGGGCCGGGGCGGTTCCACGGATTCCGGGGTCTCGTCCGAGCCGTCCTGCGACGGGTGCAGCGACGGATACTGGCGTGATCCGTACGGCGGCGTACCCGACGGGTACGCGGCTCCACCGCGCCCCTGGGGCCCGGAGGACGAACTGTCAGTTTCACGACTCAAAGCAGGTTCTCCCGATTGGCTCCGCCGCCCGTACTTCCCCCATGCCGCAGGCCAGGGGACGGCTCGGCGCGCGCACCACCATACTGGCCGTGGCCGCCGGGCACGCCGCGACCGGGGGAAACCGCTCCCCTCGCGTCATGTGCGCGGGGGCGGTCGCGGGCTGGGACATGGCACTTCAGATGACGGTCCGGCTGTTGCGGATGGCTGATTGCGGCACTCTGGACGTGGTGGCGCACATCACAGCGACGCCGGTTCCGCCGAGCATGAAGAGCACCAGGCCGAGTTCGTCGCCGAACACGTAGTCGCCTTCCGGCCGTCCGCTCAGCAGCAGGAAGACGGTGACGAACCAGCCGGCGGCCGGGGCGAGCGCCCCGATCTGGGTGCCGGTCAGGATACGGCCACCGTAGAAGAGTCCCGCGGCGGCGGCCAGGGCGAGGACCAATCCGCCCGGGAACCAGGCCGCTTGGACGAGCGTTCCGGCGATCGCCGCGAGCACGCCGAGGACGGCGAGGCCGCAGTATCCGGCGATCCGGGCCGCGTTGAGCGGGGCGGCGGCTCCGGTGCGTTCGGGAGCGCGCGAGGGCGCGTCGGTACGGGGCGCGTGGGCGCGGTCGCGGCCCCCGCCGCGGGCTGCGGCGCTCATCCGGCCGCTCCCGCCGGGCCGCCCGCCGCCTCGGCCTCGGGCAGGCCCGCGAACAGGTCGTCCTCGTGGTCGCCGGCGGGTACGCCCGCGACGCCCCGCGCCAGCTCGTAGTACTCGGTGGTCAGCAGTGGCTGGCCGAGGCCGTTGGAGAGGGCGAAGAAGGGGCCGTCCACCGCGATCTGGGTCGCGTGGGCGCGCATCGCCGCGGACTTGGCCCCGGCGTACGCCGTTCCGTCGATCCGGGCGGTGATCCGCTCGGCGTCGACCACGCCCGGCACGTCGTCCACGGCGGCGACGCCGGGGAAAACGTCCGGCGCGGTGGCGCGCAGCCGCTCGAAGGCGGCCTCGACCGCGGAGCGCTCCGCCCGGTTCCAGTAGATCTTCGCCACGGAGTGCGGCGCGCCGGAGCCGTACGACGGGTCGGCGGCCAGGTCGGCGGCGCGCATCGCGACGCGGTGGGCCTGGATGTGGTCGGGGTGGCCGTAGCCGCCGTCGGGGTCGTAGGTGACCAGGACCTGCGGGCGGACCTCGCGGATCACCTCGACGAGGTGGGCGGCGGCCTCGTCGACCGGCGCGGCCCAGAACGCGCCGGGCCGGTCGTTCTGCTCGGCGCCCATCATCCCGGAGTCCCGGAAGCGGCCCGCGCCGCCGAGGAAGCGGTGGTCGGCGACCCCCAGCTCCTTCATCGCGGCGGCCAGCTCGCCGACGCGGTGGGGGCCGAGCGTGTCGTCCCGGTCGGCGGCGAGGGAGGCGAGGGCGGGCGGGATGACCTCGCCCTCCTCGCCCAGCGTGCACGTGACCAGCGTGACGTGGACGCCCTCGGCCGCGTACCTGGCCATGGTGGCGCCGTTGTTGATCGACTCGTCGTCCGGATGCGCGTGCACCAGCAGCAGACGGCGGGCGGGAAGGTCCTTCATGGGGACCACCCTACGAGTCCCGCGGACGCGCCCGGTCGTCGGCGGCGGGCGGAGCGGTCAGGACTCGGTCGGGACGTGGTCAGAACGCGGTCGGGGCACCGTCAGGGGCGCGGTCAAGGCGCCGTCGACGCGCGGTCAGAACTTGATGCTCCCGATCATCCCGGCCACGTTGGACGTGAGGTCCGAGATGGTCGGGGCCACGGACGAGCTGGCGATGTAGAACCCCAGCAGCATGCAGACCACCGCGTGTCCGCCCTTGAGTCCGGATTTCCGGATCAGCAGGAAGACGATGATCGCCAGCAGCACCACCGCCGAAATCGAAAGCGCCACGGCGGTTCACCTCCATCAGTACGGTCGGGACGGTCAGCACATGCGGAGCCAGCAGGTTCTTACCCACCGAGCGCTACGGATCATAACTATCCGTGCCAACGCATTGTTCGGAGCACGGCAGCACAAGGGGGCGCACAGACCGCGCCGCGGGGCTAGGTTCAGAGCCATGACCTCGCAGAAGCTGTCTTTTCCCCGTCAGAACGCACGGACGCAGCGGTTCACTCTCGGCGCACCGCGGGCCTTCACCGTCTCACCGGATGAGACGCGGGTGATCTTCCTGCGGTCCGGTTCGGGCGCCGACCGGACCAACCGGCTCTGGGTGCTGGATCCGGCGACCGGCGAGGAGCGGGTCGCCGCCGATCCGGAAGCCCTGCTGGGCGGTTCGGCCGAAAAGCTCTCCCCGCAGGAGCGCGCCCGGCGCGAGCGGGCCCGGGAGGGCTCGTCCGGCATCGTCGGCTACGCGGTGGACGCCGCCGCCGAGTTGGCCGCGTTCGCGCTGTCCGGAAAGGTGTACGTGGCCGAACTGCGGGCCGGCACGGCGCGGGCGCTTCCGGTGCCGGGGCCGGTGCTCGATCCCCGCCCCTCCCCCGACGGCCGGCACATCGCGTACGTCGCCAGGGGCGCGCTGCGGGTCGTGGACGCGGGGGGCGGCGGGGACCGGGCGCTCGCCGAGCCGGAGGACGCGCATGTCACCTACGGCCTGGCGGAGTTCATCGCGGCCGAGGAGATGCGCCGCACCCGGGGCTTCTGGTGGTCGCCGGAGTCGGACCGGCTGCTGGTCGCGCGGGCCGACGACCGTGCCGTGCGGCGCTGGTGGATCGCGGATCCGGCGCACCCGGAGCGTCGGCCGGCCGAGGTGGCGTACCCGGCCGCCGGGACGCCCAACGCGGAGGTGCGGCTCTTCGTCGTGGACCTGGAGGGCGACCGCACGGAGGTGGTCTGGGACCGGGCCGCGTTCCCGTACCTGGCGCAGGTGCACTGGTCGTCGGCGGGTGCGCCGCTGCTCCTGGTGCAGGCCCGCGACCAGCGCAGCCAGCGGTACCTGGCGGTCGACACGGCGACCGGGACGACCCGGACCGTCCATGTCGACGAGGACCCGGTGTGGCTGGATCTTTTCCCCGGGGTGCCCGCCTGGGCGCCGGACGGCCGGCTGGTGCGGATCGCGGACGAGGGCGGCGCACGGGTGCTGGCGGTCGGCGACCGGCCGCTGACCGGGGCGCAGTTGCACGTCCAGGCGGTGCTGGACATCGGCGAGTCCGACGTCCTGGTCTCCGCCGTCGCCGGCGAGGACGCGGCCGAGCCGGAGACCGGGCAGGTCCATGTGTACCGGGTGAACGAGCTGGGAATCGAGCGGATTTCCGAAGGGGTGGGTGTGCATTCGGCGGTCCGCTCCGGCGGTCTGACGGTGCTGGTGTCGGCCTCCCTGGACGAGCCCGGCACGGCGGCGTGGGTGGTGCGGGACGGCAAACGACTGGTCCGCGTCACGAGCACGGCCCAGGAACCGGTGCTCTCCGCCCGGGTCACCCTCACCGAGGCAGGCGCACGGCGGATTCCGTGCGCCGTGCTGCTCCCCGCCGGGTACCGGGAGGCCGACGGTCCGCTTCCGGTGCTGATGGACCCGTACGGCGGTCCGCACGGCCGCCGGGTGGTGGCCGCGCACAACGCCCATCTGACGTCGCAGTGGTTCGCGGACCAGGGGTTCGCGGTGGTCGTCGCGGACGGGCGGGGTTCGGCGGGCCGCTCGCCGGGCTGGGAGAAGGCCGTCCGGGACAACCTGGTCCTCACCATGGAGGACCAGGTGGAGGCGTTGCGTGGGCTCGCCGGGCGCTTCCCGCTGGATCTGTCGCGGGTGGCGATCCGCGGCTGGTCCTTCGGCGGCTATCTGGCCGGGCTGGCGGTGCTGCGGCGGCCGGACGTCTTCCACGCGGCGATCGTCGGCGCGCCGGTCACCGACCAGCGGCTGTACGACACCCACTACACGGAGCGCTATCTCGGCGACCCGGCCGAGCGGCCCGAGGTGTACGCGTACAACTCGCTGGTGACCGACGACGGGCTGTCGCAGGCGGCGGACCAGGTCCGGCCGATGATGATCGTCCACGGACTGGCGGACGACAACGTGGTCGTCGCGCACTCGCTGCGGCTGTCCTCGGCGCTGCTGGCGGCCGGGCGTCCGCACGAGGTGCTGCCGCTGAGCGGCGTGACGCACATGACGCCGCAGGAGCAGGTCGCGGAGAACCTGCTCCTGCTCCAGGTGGACTTCCTCAAGCGGTCGCTGGGGATGTCCGGGGCGGCCTGAGCCCCGCCGGCGCCCGGGTGACCGGCCGGGGCGACAAGACGACGCCCCGACCGGCCCACGGCACCCGCACGGCCGTACGGTGTTCATCATGGGGCGTCCGTATATCGGTGCGGCGTCGGTGGAGTTGCCTGCTTGTTAACCTCGCCGACCGCCGCGGTCCTGCCGAGTCATCGTGCTCCCCGAGCGACCGCTCCTCGGTTTCCGGCGCGGCTCCTCCGGCGGCTGTGTCTATCGCCGACCCGCCCCGGAGACGCGATTTCGCGGGCGGCTGCCATCGCGTTGCCGCCCTCACCGAACCTGTCGGCCGGCCAAAAATTGTCCCGATCTCTCGACGGCTGAAATTCAACGGCGAACCATCAGACGCGGAACGACCGTTTCAAGCCCCGCTCAAGAAACCCGTTGATCCACATTCGCAGATCCTGGAATACTCGGCGACGCACCGGGGCCAAAGCCCTCGGCGTGCAGGAGTTCCGGACCGCCCGAGCAGGGGATTGACCGGCCGAACTCCTGCTGCCTTTGCACCATTTGCGAGAGGTCGCGAGGAGAAATATGCGCATCTTCAAGAAGAACACCCTCACGAGCGCTGTCGGTCTGACGACCACGGCCGTCGCATCGCTCGTCCTCACGGCACCGGGGACGGCGCAGGCCGCGCCCGTCCCGGCTGCCTGGAGCGTCGACTGCGACAAGTGGACCGCCCCCAACGATCCTGGCGCCAACGACATGGTCGCCTCCATCTGGAGGTCGAACGACTCGACCAAGGCCGCTCGCGCTTCCTTCAAGGGCAGCAGCGAGAAACTGTCCATCAGCAACTGGTCCGGCGCCATGATGGGTTACCAGCTTCAGTGGACAACGGCGAACGGGTCGACGATCGAGAAGAACTGGGAGCTCGACCTCGGCTCCGGCAAGTCGGATGAGATCGACTTCAATATCCCCGACGGCCGTACGGTTTACTTGTCCGTCGGGACCCCCGGCGGAAGCACGGCCTACTGCACGGGCAAGGCCTGAGTTCCAGGCCTCACCGCTTCGATCGGTGCGAGATCGAATGCATAGCCACATTATGAAAGCCCCTTCCCCGTCGACACGATAACTCTCTTCAAGAGTTCCTTTCGGCCGGACAGAAGGATTTCCACAGAAGGAATTTCTCACATGAAGGAGATTCCGCTCTCGCCGCACACCCCCTTCATCGCGGCCAGTTGAAGGAACCGTGGACCGAGTCACGGGTTCGAGGGGTCGTCCCGGCCCGCGGAGGGCGGCCCGGGGGGACCGTCCTCCGGGGTGGACAGGGGGCCGGTGTCGGCCCGGCCCAGCGGCTCGGGCGGGGGCGGGGGGACGTCCTGGACCGGTCGGCCGCGGGTCGTCGTGCCCGGGGCCTCCACGTCCGGGCCCGGCGTCCGGCCCGGGGCCTCCCGTTCGCCCTCCGGCGGCACCACCCGCTTCTCCTCGGCGAAGTGGCACGCCGAGTCGTGCCGGGCCGGGGTGTCGACGAACCGGAACTCCGCCGGGACCGCCAGCAGCGGCACCTCCAGCGTGCACCGCTCCTGAGCCTTCCAGCACCGGGTGCGGAAGCGGCAGCCGGAGGGGATGTTGGCGGGCGAGGGCACGTCGCCGTGCAGGATGATCCGCTCCCGGTACGCGCGGGCCGTCGGGTCCGGCACGGGCACGGCCGAGAGCAGCGCCTGCGTGTACGGGTGCGTCGGGTGGTCGTAGATCTCCTCGTCGGTGCCGATCTCGACGATCCGGCCCAGGTACATGACGCCGACCCGGTCGGAGATGTGCCGGACGATCGAGAGGTCGTGGGCGATGAAGAGGAAGCTCAGGTCGAACTCCGCCTGGAGCCGTTCCAGCAGGTTGACCACCTGGGCCTGCACCGACACGTCGAGGGCGGAGACCGGCTCGTCGGCGACGATGATCTCGGGGTTGAGCGCGAGGCCGCGGGCGATGCCGATGCGCTGGCGCTGGCCGCCGGAGAACTGGTGCGGATAGCGGTTGATGTACTCCGGGTTGAGCCCCACGACGTCCAGCAGGTCCTGCACGCGCTGCCGCCTGCTGCCCTTCGGGGCGACCTCGGGGTGGATCTCGTACGGCTCTCCGATGATGTCGCCGACCGTCATGCGCGGGTTCAGTGAGGTGTAGGGGTCCTGGAAGACCATCTGGATGTTGCGCCGCACCGCCTTGAGCGCGCGTCCGGAGAGCTTGGCGATGTCCTCGCCCTTGTAGCGGATCACCCCGGCGGTGGGGCGCTCCAGGTGGACGAGCATCTTGGCGACGGTCGACTTGCCGCAGCCGGACTCGCCCACGATGCCGAGCGTCTCGCCCGCGTGCAGGTCGAAGTCGACGCCGTCGACGGCCTTGACCGCGCCGATCTGCCGCTTGAAGAGGATGCCCTGGGTGAGCGGGTAGTGCTTGGCGAGGTCCCGGACCTCCAGGATCGGTTCGCCGTCCCCACGCGGCGCGGCGCCCTTCGGGGCCCGGGAGACCATCGTGGAGCCGCCCGCCCCGGCCTCCGCGCCCGCCCCGGTCCCCGCCCCGGCCCCGGTCCCGTCGCTCCTCCCACCGTCAGCGTGCATCGAGCGTCTCCTTCCAGAAGTGGCAGGCGCTGCGGCGGTGCTCGTCGACCTCGTAGAGCGGCGGCACGTCCGTACGGCACACGTCCTGGGCCAGCGGGCAGCGCGGGTTGAACGCGCAGCCGGGCGGGATGTGGAGCAGGTTGGGCGGCAGGCCCTTGATCGCGTACAGGTCCCGGCCCTTCTGGTCCAGGCGCGGGATCGACTGGAGCAGGCCCTTGGTGTACGGGTGGGCCGGAGCCTTGTAGATGTCGTGGACGGGGGCGGTCTCGACGATCCGGCCGGCGTACATGACGGCGATCTTGTCCGCGACGTCGGCGACGACGCCGAGGTCGTGCGTGATGAGGATGAGCCCCATGTTGAACTCGCGCTGGAGCTCGGCGAGCAGGTCCATGACCTGGGCCTGGACGGTGACGTCGAGGGCGGTGGTCGGTTCGTCGGCGATGATCAGGGACGGTTCGAGGGCCATCGCCATGGCGATCATGATGCGCTGGCGCATGCCGCCGGAGAACTGGTGCGGGTAGTCGCCGACCCGCTCCTTGGCCGCGGGGATGCGGACGCGGTCCATCAGCTCGACCGCCTTGGCCCTGGCGTCCCCGCGGGACATGCCGCGGTGCACGACGAACATCTCGCCGAGCTGCTGGCCGACGGTGAGGACCGGGTTCAGCGAGGACAGCGCGTCCTGGAAGACCATGGCCATCTCCCGGCCGCGGATCTTGCGCCGCTCCTCGGGCTTGAGCTTCAGCAGGTCGCGGTCCTTGAAGCGGATCTCGCCGCCCGTGATCTTCCCGGGCGGCATGTCGAGGATGCCCATGACGGCCTGCGCGGTGACGGACTTGCCGGAGCCGGACTCCCCGAGCACGGCGAGCGTCTCGCCCTCCGCGACGGAGTAGTCGACCCCGTTGACGGCCTTGGCGACCCCTTCGCGGGTGTGGAACTCCACGTGCAGATCGCGGACTTCGAGCAGCATGGCAACGGGCTCCTCAGCGCAGCTTGGGGTCGAGGGCGTCGCGTACGGCGTCGCCGAGCATGATGAACGCGAGCACGGTGACCGCCAGCGCCCCGGCGGGCCAGAGCAGCATGTGCGGCGCGTTGCGGATGTAGTTGGACGCCGCGGAGATGTCGATGCCCCAGGAGACGGCGGGGTCCTTGAGGCCGACGCCGAGGTAGGAGAGGGTCGCCTCCAGCGAGATGTACGTGCCCAGCGCGATGGTCGCCACGACGATGACGGGCGCGATCGCGTTGGGCGTGATGTGGCGCAGCAGCATCCGGGAGTTGGAGGCGCCGAGCGCGCGGGCCGCCTGGACGTAGTCGTTCTGCTTGGCGGTCAGGACCGAGCCGCGGGCGATGCGGGCGATCTGCGGCCAGCCGAGCAGGACGATGAACCCGACGACCGGCCACACGGTGGAGCTGGTGACGACGGAGAGGAAGACCAGGCCGCCGAGGACCACCGGGATGCCGAAGAACACGTCGGTGAGGCGGGAGAGGACCGAGTCCCACCAGCCGCCGAAGAAGCCGGCCAGGCCGCCGAGCACGCTGCCGAGGATCGCGACGCCGAGGGTGGCGCAGACGCCGACGGTCACCGAGGTGCGGGCGCCGTAGACGACGCGGGTGTAGACGTCGCGCCCCTGCGGGTCGAATCCGAAGGGGTGGCCCGGTTCGGCGCCCTTCTGGGCGTCGTCCAGGTTGGCCTGGAGCGGGTCGCCGCTCGCGATCAGGGAGGGCCAGATGGAGATGACCACGAGGAAGAGGATGATCAGCGAGGAGATGATGAAGACGGGGTTGCGCCGCAGGTCGCGCCAGGCGTCGGACCAGAGGCTGCGGGGTTTTCCGGCGGGTCCGGTGCCGTCGGGGCCGCCCGGCGTCTTCTCCAGCGTCTCGCCCTCGTCCAGGGCGAGGTCCATGGTGCCGCCGGTCCCCGCCGGGGAGATCGCTCCGTCCGATGGCTGCGGCTCAGGCATAGCGGATCCTCGGGTCGAGTACGGCGTACAGGAGGTCGACGATCAGGTTGGCCGCCAGGAAGACGAGGACCAGGATGGTGACGAACCCGACGACCGTCTGGGAGTTCTGGCGCAGGATGCCCTGGTAGAGCTGGTAGCCGACGCCGTGGATGTTGAAGATCCGCTCGGTGACGATGGCTCCGCCCATCAGGGCGCCCACGTCGGTGCCGATGAAGGTGACGACCGGGATCAGGGAGTTGCGCAGCAGATGGCGTACGACGACCCGGCGGCGGGGCAGGCCCTTGGCGACGGCGGTGCGGACGTAGTCGGCGCGGGCGTTCTCGGCGATCGAGGTCCGGGTGAGCCGGGTGACGTAGGCGAGCGAGACCGAGGCGAGGACGAGGCCGGGGACGATCAGTTCGCCGAAGGTGGGGTCGGCGGAGACGGAGGGCTCGATGATGCCCCACTTGACGCCGAGCAGGAGCTGGAGCAGCAGGCCCGTGACGAACGTCGGGACGGAGATGACGACCAGGGTCAGGACGAGGACGGAGGTGTCGACGGGCCGGCCGCGCTTGAGGCCGGTGACGACTCCGAGGGTGATGCCGATGACGACCTCGAAGAGGATCGCGACGATGGTGAGCCGGATCGTGATGGGGAAGGCCGTGGCCATCAGCTCGGTGACCTTCTGCCCGTTGAAGGCCGTGCCGAAGTCGCCGGTGAAGACGTTGCCCATGTAGGTCAGGTACTGCTGCCAGACCGGCTTGTCGAGCCCGAACTCGGAGCGCAGCTGGGCGGCGGTGGCCGGGTCGCACTGCCGGTCGCCGCAGAGGCCCGCGACGGGGTCGCCCATCACGTTCACCATGAGGAAGATCAGCAGCGTGGTGCCGAAGAAGACCGGGATCATCTGCAGCAGCCGCCGGATCACATAACGTCCCATGCGGGGCTCCGGGGGTCGTGGCGGGCGGGCGGACGGCCGGCGAGGACGGGGCGGGCCCGGCGGCGGGCTGTGCGGGTGGCCGGGAGCCGCCCTGCGCGGGCGTCCCGGCCACCGGCCTCAGCGCCTCACTTGACCGTGATCTCTCCGTAGACCGGCACGCTGAAGGGGTTGAGCTCGACGTTCTCGATCCGGTCCGAGTAGCCGGCGCTGCCGTTCTGGTACCAGAGCGGGATCACCGGCATCTGCTGGACGAGGATGCGCTCCGCGTCCTGGAAGGTGCTGACGGCCGTCGCCTTGTCGCTCTCGGCGTTCGCCTTGTCGACCAGGTCGTCGAACTGCTGGTCGCTCCACTTGCCGTCGTTGGAGGGGGCGTTGGTGTAGTAGAGCGGCTGGAGGAAGTTCTGGATCAGCGGGTAGTCCATCTGCCAGCCCGCGCGCCAGGCGCTGGTCAGCTTCTGGCTGGAGACCTGGCTGCGGAAGTCGGCGAAGGTGCCGACGGGGCCCCCGATGCACGCCTCGTTGTCGCCCATGACGTTGTTGATGCTGTTGCAGACGGCGTCGACCCACTCCTTGTGGGAGCCGGTGTCCGCGTTGTACGAGATCTTCAGCTGGCCGCCCGGGATGCCGCCGCCGTCGTCGATCAGCTTCTTGGCCGCCGCCGCGTCGTACGTGCACTCCTTGCCGCAGAGCCCCGCCCTGAAGCCGCCGTCCTTGCCGAGCACCGGGGAGGTCCAGTCGGTGGCGGGGGTGCGGGTCTTCTGGAAGATCTGGTCGGTGATCTGCTGGCGGTTGATCGCCATCGACAGGCCCTGGCGGACCTTGCGGGCCCCGGCCGTGTTCCACCGCTTCTCGTAGAAGGGGAAGGCGATGGTCTGGATGATGCCGGCGGGGGTGTTGATGTAGCGGTTGCCGAGGTCCGCCTTGACGTTGCGGAGCTGGGAGGCGGGCACGTCGTCGACCAGGTCGAGGTTGCCCGAGGTCAGCGAGGTGTAGGCGGTGTTGTTGTCGGTGAAGACCTTGAGGTCGACGCCGCCGTTCTTCGCCTTGTCCGCGCCCGGGTAGCCGTCCCAGCGGCGCAGGCTCATCTGGGAGCCCTTGGCGTACGAGTCCACGGTGTACGGGCCGTTGCCGATGGGCTTGGACAGCCAGGCGTCGTGGTCGTCGTAGAAGGCTTTGGGCAGCGGTACGAAGGCGGCGTAGCCGAGGGTGTCCGGCCACAGCGAGAACTTCTGCGTCAGCCTGGCGGTGAAGGTCCGGCTGTTGACGACCTTGAGGCCGGAGAGGGTGTCGGCGGTGGCCTTTCCGGTCTCGGGGTGGACTTTGTCGTAGCCCTCGATGTACTGGAAGAAGTAGGCGTTCTTCTGGTTGTTCTTCAGGGCCGCGCCGTAGTTCCAGGCGTCGACGAAGGACTGGGCGGTGACCTTCTCGCCGTTGGAGAACGTCCAGCCGTCCTTCAGCGTGATGGTGAAGTTGCGGGAGTCCTTCGACTCGATGCTCTGGGCGATCATGTTCTGCGCCTCGCCGGTCTTCGGGTCGTACCGGATCAGGCCCCGGAAGACCATGTCGAGGACCTTGCCGCCCTGGACCTCGTTGGTGTTGGCCGGCTCCAGCGGGTTCTGCGGGTCGCCCCAGGAGGAGCTGACGATCCCGTCGGCCCCGCTGCCTCCGCTGCTGCCTCCGCCGCCACCGCAGGCCGTCGCCGCCAGGGCGACGGCCACCGCGCATGCGGTCCACCTGACCGGTGTGGCTCCGCGCATGGAGTGCCTCCTAGAGTCATCGAGTGCTCAATGCCTCATACCACCCCATATGCCGCATGGGCGCATGTTCACGTCGCCCGTCCGGGAACGCCGGACGCCCGGCCGGAAGAACCCGGCCGGGCGTCGGCGTACCGCTCACGGACCGACGACTCGGCCCGCGCTTCCTTCACTCGCCGGAGCCGGGCTCCTCCTCCAGCGCCACGAGCGCCGGGTCCATCACGACGTCCTCGCGGCGGCCGTCCGTGGTCGGCTCCTCGGGGAAGTGGCAGGCGGTGAGGTGACCGGGCTTGTTGCCGCCGATCTGGACGAGCGGCGGCTCCTCCGTCGCGCACTTCTCCTGCGCCTTCCAGCACCGCGTACGGAAGCGGCAGCCGGACGGCGGCATGATCGGCGAGGGGACGTCGCCCTCCAGCCGGATGCGGTCCTTGGTGTCGGTGTCGACGTTCGCCTCGGGCACGGCCGAGAGCAGGGCGTGCGTGTACGGGTGCCGGGGCCGGTTGTACAGGGAGTCGCGGTCGGCGACCTCCACCACCTTGCCCAGGTACATCACCGCGACGCGCTCCGAGAAGTGCCGGACGATCGCCAGGTCGTGCGCGATGAAGACGAAGGCGATGCCCATCTCCCGCTGCACCTTCTGCAGGAGGTTGACCACCTGGGCCTGGATCGACACGTCGAGGGCCGAGACCGGCTCGTCGGCGATGATCAGCTTCGGCTGGAGCGCGAGCGCGCGGGCGACGCCGATGCGCTGGCGCTGGCCGCCGGAGAACTCGTGCGGGAAGCGGTTGTAGTGCTCCGGGTTGAGACCCACCAGCTCCAGCAGCTCGCGCACCCGGGCCTCACGGCCCCCGGGCGGCTTGATCCCGTTGACCTCCATCGGGCTCTTGATGATGGTGCCGACGGTCTGCCGCGGGTTGAGCGAGGAGTACGGGTCCTGGAAGATCATCTGGATCTCGGACCGGATCGGGGCCAGCTCCTTGCGGCTGGCGTGCGTGATGTCCTTGCCGGAGTACGTGATCTTCCCGCCGGTGGGCTCCAGCAGCCGCGTCATCATGCGGCCGGTGGTCGACTTGCCGCAGCCGGACTCACCGACGAGGCCCAGGCTCTCGCCCTCGTACACCGTCAGGTCGATCCCGTCGACCGCCTTCACGGCGCCGACCTGGCGCTTGAAGGGGAACCCCCCGTAGATCGGGAAGTGCATGGCCATCTTCTCGACGGTGAGCAGCTCGCGCCGCCCGCCGGCCTCTTCCGTGGAACCCTGCTGTTCCGGCAGAGTGACGTTGTTACTCATGTCTCTGCGTCTCCCTAGCCGAGCCGAGGCTTGATCTGATCGATGAAGATGGACTGCTTCTCCCCCGGGGTGAGGTGGCACGCGGCGGCTCTGCCGTCGGCCAGCAGCGGCTTCTCGTCGCTGCACCGCGCGCCCTCGACCCGGTCGGTGAAGGTGCAGCGCGGGTGGAAGGCGCAGCCCGACGGCCGGTTCAGGAGGCTCGGCGGCGATCCGGGGATCGGCACGAGCTCCTCGCTGATGTCGCCGCCCAGGCGCGGCATCGAGCTGAGCAGGCCCCAGGTGTAGGGGTGCTGGGGCGCCTTGAGGACTTCGCGGACGCTCCCGCGCTCCACGGCCCGTCCGGCGTACATGACCAGCAGGTCGTCCGCCATGTTGGCGATGACCCCGAGGTCGTGCGTGATGAAGATGATCGCGGAGCCGAACTCCTGCTGGAGGTCCTTGAGCAGGTCCAGGATCTGGGCCTGCACGGTGACGTCCAGCGCGGTGGTCGGCTCGTCGGCGATCAGGAGGTCGGGGTCGCACATCAGCGCCATGGCGATCATCGCGCGCTGGCGCATACCGCCCGAGAACTGGTGCGGGTAGTCGTCGAAGCGCGTGGCGGGCTGCGGGATGCCGACCTTGGTCAGCATCTCGATGGCGCGCGCCTTCGCCTCCTTCTTGGAGGCGCCGGTGTGCTTGCGGAACGGCTCGGCGAGCTGGCGGCCCACGGTGTAGTACGGCGAGAGCGCGGTGAGCGGGTCCTGGAAGATCATCGCGACCTTGTTGCCGCGAAGCCGTTCCATCTCCTTCTCGGAGGAAGCCAGGAGGTTCTTGCCCTCCAGCAGGATCTCCCCCTCGACCTGCGAGCTCTGTGGGTTGTGCAGGCCCAGCACGGCGAGGTTGGTCACGGACTTGCCGGATCCCGACTCTCCGACGATCCCGAGCGTCTTGCCTCGTTCGACGTCGAAGGAGAGTCCGTCGACCGCCTTGACGATGCCGTCCTCGGTGGAGAACCGCACCCGCAGGTCGCGTACCGAGAGGAAGCCGTCGGGCCCGGTCGGGGCCGGCTTGTCCTCGGTCTTGGTGAGTGTGGTCACGGTCGTTCTCCTAGGCGAGGCGCACGCGCGGGTCGATGTAGGCGTAGGCGAGGTCCACGACGATGTTCAGGAGCAGGATGAAGAAGGCTCCGAACAGCATCACGCCCATGGTCAGGGGGAGGTCCTTGGTCAGCGAGGAATCCACCGCCAGGCGTCCGATGCCCGCCAGGTCGAAGGTGAACTCGGTGACCACGCCGCCTGCGAGGAGTCCGCTGAGGTCCATGCCGAGGATGGTGACGATGGGCGCGAGCGAGCCGCGCCAGGCGTAGCGGAAGAAGACGTACTTGGCCGGCATGCCCTTGGCGCGCGCGGTGCGGACGTGCTCCTCCTGGAGCTGCTCGATCATCGTGGAGCGCGCCATACGGGTGTACTGCGCCGTGAAGATGGTCGCCATGACGGCCCACGGGATCAGCAGGCCGACGGCCCACTTGACCGGGTCCTCGGTGAACGGGACGTACGAGGGGTTCTCCATCCAGCCGGTGCTGTAGACGAAGATGCCGAGGACGACCGGACCGAGGAAGTAGATCTGGAAGGAGCTGAGCAGCATCGACGCGCCGCTGACGGCCTTGTCGACCGCGGTGCCGCGCTTCCAGGCGGCGAGCAGGCCGGAACCGAGACCGAGGATCAGGAAGATGATCAGGCCGCCGATGGTGAGCGACAGGGTCAGCGGGAACCGGTCCATGATCGAGTCCCACACGAAGTCACCGGTCTTGAAGGACTGCCCCAGGCACGGTGCGGAGCAGTGCCCCACCGCGAAGTCCCGGCCGACGAAGATGCCGGACATGAAGTCCCAGAACTGGGCGGTGATCGGCTTGTCGAGGCCGAGGTTCTCGCGGATGACCGCAATGTTCTCCGGCGAGCAGTTCTTGCCGCAGGAGAGCTGGGCGAAGTCCTGAGGGATTGTGTAGAACAGGAAGAACGTGAAGGCGCCGATCAGGAACATGATGACGGCTGCGCCGGTCAACCTGCGGATGAGGAACTGAAGCATCGCGGGAGGCTGCTCTCTTCGGAAGCGGCGGGTAGTGAGGGGTGGAAGTCCACGGGGGCGCGCTCCGCCTGGCGCGCGCCCCCGTGGATCAGGCCTGGTTCCTGGTTACGGCTTCTTCAGGTACAGGTCGTTGATGTTGATGTAGCTGGAGTTGGTGCTGTACCGGGCACCGCCGATGTTCGAACCGAAGAGCTGGATCTGCTTCGAGTAGTACATCGGGGCGGCGGGGTTGATCTCCTCGACGATGCGGTGGTGAGCCTCTTCCCACGTCTTCGCCGCGGCCTCGGGCTCCTGCGTCAGGGCCTTCTGGATGAGCTCGTTGACCTTGGCGTCGTTGATGTGCGAGTAGTTCGACGCACCGTCGGCGACGAGCGAACCGTCGTAGACCGGCGTGATGACGGTCGACGGGGAGGACCAGTCCTGGCCCCAGCCGGTGGCGTAGATGTCGAACTGGTTGTCGACCTTGCCGATCTGCTCGTAGAAGGTCGCGGAGTCGATCTCCTTGGCCTGGACGTCGAAGCCGATCTTGGCCAGCGCGTCCTTGATGATGACCTGCTGCTTCTGCGAACGCGGGGTGTTGGAGTAGGCGTAGCTGAGCTTGGTGCCCTCCTTGATGCCCGCCTCCTTGATGAGCTGCTTGGCCTTGGCCAGGTCGCCGTTGGGCTTCTTCTGCTTGCCGAACGGGTCGTAGTTCGGGTCGTAGCCCGGGAGCGTCGGGGCCATCAGACCGCCGGCGAGCTCACCGCCGTACTTGCCGCCGTCGGCCTGGATGATGCTCTGGTTCGGCAGCGCGTACGTGATGGCGTCGCGGACGCGCTTGTCCTTGACCCGGTCCAGGTTGAAGGAGAGCTGCCACACGTAGGGCTGGTAGCCCTTGATCGTCCGCTTGTTGACGGCGGGGTTGGTGACGACGTCCTGGATCTGGCCCGGGTCGACCGAGGTCGTGAACTGGATGGCGTTCTTGGCCTCGCCCTGGTCGGCGATCAGACGCTTGGTCTGGCTGGACTGCTCGATCGTCGTGGTGAAGTCGTAGCCGTCCACGTACTGGTGGCGCACGGCGTCCGTCTTCGGGTCCCAGTTGGTGTTCTTCACCAGCTTCATGGACTTGCCGGCCTTGTACTCGACCAGCTTGTACGGACCGAGGGCCTTGGGGGCCTTGTCGTAGTTCTCCTTCGTGTCCTGCTTCTCGGGCACGATGGCGTAGCCGGCCATGGCGAGGGCCTGCGGGAGGTCCGGCTGCGGCTTCTGGAACTTGAAGACGACCGTCTTCTCGTCCGGGGTCTCCAGGACGGTGTCCGGCAGGTGCTTGCCCTTGTACGGGCCGTCCGGCAGCGCCTTGCGGTAGTCCGAACCGGAGAGCCAGGTCTGGATGAACGACGGGCCGTCGAAGATGACCTTCGAGTACAGGCGCTCGATGGAGTGGCGGACGTCGGCGGACGTGATGACGTTGCCGTCCTCGTCCTTGATGCCGTCCTTGAGGGTGTACGTCCAGGTCTTGCCGCCGTCGGTGGACTTGCCGGAGTCGGTGGCTATGTCACCGACGACCGTCAGGTTGCCCTTGGCGTCCTCCTGGTAGTTCGTCAGCTTGCGGTGGATCAGGTTCGCGAACTGGCCGGCGTCGCTGACGTAGATCTGGCCCGGGTCGAGGTGGGTCAGGTCCGACTGGAGGTAGACGTTGATGTTGCCGCCGGGGGTGGCGCCGGCCACGTCCTTGGCAGGTCCGGTCGAGCCGGCAGCGTCGGCGTACTCGACGGGCTTCGACTGCTGGGCGGCGTCGTCCTTGGACTTGGACTCGTCCTTGGTGCTGCCGCCGGTGTTGGAGGAGCAGCCGGTGAGCGCCAGCGAGCCGGCCGCGATGGCGACGACGACCGCGCGTGCGGAGCGCGTTCTGATGGACTTCATGAGACTCGTGTACCTGCCTGTCGGTTGATATCCAGAAGTGCTGCCTGACCAGCCGGTTGCCCGGCGCGGGGGCGGCAGCCGTCCCCGCACGTGGACGTCATCGTCCGGTCTTGGGGTCGAACGCGTCGCGGACCGAGTCACCGAGAAGGTTGAAGGCCAGGACGAAGATCACCAGGGCGACGCCGGTGAAGAGCATGAAGGACGGGTTCTGCTCGTAGTTCTTGGCGCCGATGGCGAACATCCGGCCCCAGTCCGGGGTCGGCTCGACGAAGCCGACTCCGACGAACGAGAGGAAGGCGATGGAGAGGATGGCGCTGGGCAGCATGTAGGTGCCCTGCACCAGGATCGGCGTGACGATGTTCGGCAGGATCTCCTTGCGGACGATCCGCCAGCGCGACGCGCCGGAGACCTTGGCCGCCTCCACGAACTCCCGCTCGCGCAGGGAGAGTACGGAGCTTCGCACCAGACGCGCCATACCCATCCAGCCGAGGACCCACATCACCAGGATGATCGCGACGACACGGAGGTAGGTGGGCGTCTCGTCCGTGGGCGAGACGAACATCGCCGTGACGACGGGCATGAACGCGATGAAGAACAGCTGGCTCGGGAAGGCGAGGAAGAAGTCCGTGATCCGGCCGAGCCAGTAGTCGACCTTACCGCCGAAGTAGCCGCTGACCATGCCGATGATGACCCCGGTGCCCACGCTCAGCAGCGTCAGAGCGACCGCCATGTAGAGCGAGGTGCGAATCCCGTACAGGAGCATGGTGAACACGTCCCGGCCCAGGTAGGGCTCGACACCGAACCAGAAATCGCCGGAGACCCCGCCGAAGGCGCCGGTCGGCATGGCGAAGTCGTTCAACAGGAAGGGGTAGTCCGGCTCCTGCGCGTACAGCGTGTACGGGTCCTTGCCGTACAGCGCCGAGATCACGGGCGCGAGCAGGGCGATGACGAAGTACAGGATCACCACGACCGCGGAGATCATGCCGGTGCGGTCGCGCCTGAAGCGCATCCACATCAGCTGACCCGGGGAGCGGCCGATCGGAGTCTCAGCGTCCGCGGCGGTGGTCTTCGCCGCGGGGTTCTTGTCCAAGGCGACAGAGGCCGTGGCGTCCTCGGCCTCAATTGGACTGGTCATGATGTGTCCATTCACAGATGTCGGGTACCGGCGCTCCCAGCAGGCCGCGACGGTTGAGTCAATGCACTCGGTGCGTCGTGCCTGATGCGCGGCGGTCCCCCGATGCCACACGTCACCCAGGGGTGACAGCCATGGCATGGTCGCCGTCCGACGGAGATCACCTCGGAGCGGTACGACCGGCAGGAGCGCCGACAGGAGTGGGTTTCACCCCCGGGAACGCGAGTTGAGCGGTTTGGACGGGCCGAGACTCGTCAGAGGTCGCTGACGGCGGGGCCGGACGGTGCTCGATGAACGAAACCGGCCTGGCGCTTCGTCCAGGACGTCGCGCCCCCACAGGTGCTCAGGGCACCGCACATGGGTTCCTCCTCGTGAGTCCACGTAAACAGTTCTGGCACCTGTCGTCCGTCGACACCCCTGCAGACGGAGAGAGCGGTACCCCGTGCGCTCGTGAGTCGGCACTCCCCACAGTGCGTGACTCATTGACCCGAGCTCAATGGAGCCAACTATTAAGTACGACAGGGCCGTAAACCACACTCAAAGGGTCTCGGTTTGACAACATCAATCCTGCGCGTAGACCCGATATACGGACAAAGCGATACCAGACAGACACCCCTGAAACGGACCGTTAACACATGTTCCGGAGAGCCGTGCCCGATAATCGGACGCATCGCCGTCGAAATCAGGTTGCGCGCAGACCGCTCCCGCGTCGACTCTCTCCCCCGAGGTGCGCGACGGCGACCGCCCGACGATCGGGCTCGCGCCGGGGCCGGGCCGGCGGTGAGCGTGTCCCCCGGTCCGCCGCCCCGAGTATCCCCCCTCCGACTCCTTCGCGGGAGCGAACCCGACTGCCGCGCGACGCCCTTTCGCGCACCCGCGACGCGGCGCGGCCGCACAGCCCCTACCACTCAATTGCCATCTCTTGCCAGCCATTTGAGAAATCCTTGACGTTCCGTCAAGGCCGACGCGGGCGCGGGCCCGGCCGGACCATACGGAATCCGCCGTTCCCCATCGCACAGAACGCAGCATCCTCGCGTCGCCTGGCCCTCGCGACAGCGAGGAACGAAAGAGGTCCGGCCCCCTCCGTGCTGCCGGTGGAGGGGGCCGGACCGAGGTCCGCCGGGCGCCCCGCGAGGCGCCCGCGCGGATCAGCCGTGCTTGGCGCGGGAGGCGGCGCGACCGCGCTCCTTCTGGTCGAGGACGACCTTGCGGATGCGCACGGTCTCCGGGGTCACCTCGATGCACTCGTCCTCGCGGCAGAACTCCAGGGACTGCTCCAGCGACAGCTTGCGGGCCGGGACCACGTTCTCGGTGGTGTCCGCGGAGGCCGCGCGCATGTTGGTGAGCTTCTTCTCCTTGGTGATGTTGACGTCCATGTCGTCGGCGCGCGAGTTCTCGCCGACGATCATGCCCTCGTAGACCTCGGTGCCGGCCTCGGTGAAGATGACGCCGCGCTCCTGGAGGTTGACCATGGCGAACGGCGTGACCGAACCCGAACGGTCGGCCACCAGCGAGCCGTTGTGACGGGTGCGCAGGTCGCCGAACCACGGCTCGTGGCCCTCGAAGATGGAGTGCGCGATGCCGGTGCCGCGGGTCTGCGTCAGGAACTCCGTACGGAAGCCGATGAGGCCGCGGGAAGGAACGATCCACTCCATGCGGACCCAGCCCGAACCGTGGTTCGTCATGGTCTCCATACGGCCCTTGCGGGTCGCCATCAGCTGCGTGATCGCGCCGAGGTGCTCCTCGGGGGAGTCGATCGTCATGCGCTCGATCGGCTCGTGGGTCTTGCCGTCGATCTGCTTGGTGACGACCTCGGGCTTGCCGACGGTCAGCTCGAAGCCCTCGCGGCGCATCTGCTCGACCAGGATCGCCAGCGCCAGCTCGCCGCGGCCCTGGACCTCCCAGGCGTCGGGGCGCTCGGTGTCCAGGACGCGGAGCGAGACGTTGCCGATGAGCTCACGGTCCAGACGGTCCTTCACCTGGCGGGCGGTGACCTTGTGGCCCTTGCCGCCCTTGCCGACGAGCGGCGAGGTGTTGGTGCCGATGGTCATCGAGATGGCGGGCTCGTCGACCGTGATCAGCGGGAGCGCGATCGGGTTCTCGGGGTCGGCCAGGGTCTCGCCGATCATGATGTCCGGGAATCCGGCGACCGCGCAGATGTCGCCCGGACCGGCCTTCTCGGCCGGCTTGCGGGTGAGCGCCTCGGTCATCATCAGCTCGGTGACGCGGACGTTGGACATCGTGCCGTCGCGCTTGATCCAGGTGACCGTCTGGCCCTTGCGCAGCTCGCCCTGCTCGACGCGGCAGAGCGCGATGCGGCCGAGGAAGTTGTCGGCGTCCAGGTTGGTGACGTGGGCCTGGAGCGGCGCGGACTCGTCGTACTCCGGGGCCGGGACGTGCGACAGGATCGTGTTGAAGAACGGCTCCAGGTTCTCGCTGTCCTGCGGGACGGTGCCGTCCTCGGGCTTGGTCAGCGAGGCGACGCCGTCACGGGCGCAGGCGTAGACGATCGGGAACTCGATCTGGTCCTCGTCCGCGTCCAGGTCCAGGAACAGGTCGTACGTCTCGTCGACGACCTCGGCGATCCGGGAGTCCGGGCGGTCGGTCTTGTTGATGCACAGGATGACCGGCATCCGCGCGGACAGCGCCTTGCGCAGCACGAAGCGGGTCTGGGGCAGCGGACCCTCGGAGGCGTCGACGAGCAGGACGACCGCGTCCACCATCGACAGGCCGCGCTCGACCTCGCCGCCGAAGTCGGCGTGGCCGGGGGTGTCGATGATGTTGATCGTGATCGGGTCCCCGCCGTCCTTGGGGTGATACTTCACCGCCGTGTTCTTGGCGAGGATCGTGATGCCCTTCTCACGCTCCAGGTCGTTCGAGTCCATCATGCGATCGTCGAGGTGCTCGGCGGCGTGGGCGGCGAACGCTCCGGCCTGCTTGAGCATGGCGTCGACCAGCGTGGTCTTGCCGTGGTCGACGTGGGCGACGATGGCTACGTTACGGATGTCGTGGCGCGTGGGCATGGGTGGCTTGCGCTTCTCTCGGATCGTGGGATCAGGCGTCTCAGTCGGTCTTCGAGTCCTCGTACGCCCGCCGGGCGGCACGCCACGGCTCGTCCCATGGTACGGGCCTTGCGCGTGCCGGGCTTCCCCGGCCGATCCGGGGGATCGGTGTTCGCCTGTGATTCACGCGATATTCAGGGGGTTCCGGGGCCTTCGCGACCGGCGCCCGGCAGCCGATCGCAATCGATCCGCTCCGCTCCCGGCACGGTCGGGGCCGGGAGACGACCGGGGCGTCCGCGGCTCGCGGAGGGCCGTGGGGTGGGGGGCCGTGGGGTGG
>NZ_ML123034.1:4413465-4433824 GCF_003846185.1 Streptomyces sp. ADI96-02 | reverse complement strand
AGGGCCGTGGGGTGGGGGGCCGTGGGGTGGGGCGCGGAAGCGGCGGAGGGCCCGGTCGTGGCAGGGACAACCTTGCCCGCCGCATATGCCGACGGGCAAGGTTCTTGAGCAGCATCTGAGCTTCGAAGCCTCCCGGCCTGCTCTTGACCTGCTACTTCTTCCGGTTCGCGGGGGAACCTGCCGCTTGCCGGTTCTTGAAGCCGATGTCCTGGTAGCGGGGGGCGGCGAAGCCGAAGGCCCCTACGTTGGCGAGCTTCTTGTCGACGGCGACGAGCTGCGGGCGTTGGAAGAGCGGAATCGATCCGGCAGCCGCCCAGATCCGTGCGTCCGCCTGCTTCATCAGCTCCCGTGCCGCCTTCTCGTCCAGTTCGGAGACCGCCTGGTCGAAGAGCTGGTCGATGTGGTCGGTGCCGACCCGGGTGTAGTTCTGCTCGACCAGCAGCGATCCGTCGGTGGCCGGCTCCGGCTTCGCGTAGATCGGCCGGCCGTCGGTGGCCGGGTAGGCGGTGGCGGGCCAGGAGTAGAGCGCCAGGTCGTAGTCGCCGGAGGCGATGTGGTCCTTGAAGTAGCTCTCGTCGGGCACCTTGGTGATCTCCGTGCCGACCCCGATCGAGTCCAGCATCGCCGCGATCCGGTCGCCGACGGCGCGCAGCGACTGGGAGCCGGGCCCGGACGGGAGGACGAAGCGCAGGGTCAGCGTCTTGCCCTCCTTGCCGAGCGGGCCCTTGACCGACGCGGGAGCGGGGGCCGCGGTGCCGGCCGGGGCGTACGCGCCCGCCGGGCCGCCGGGCTGCTTGTCCTGGGCGCTGACGCGGTTGTCCTGGGCGTTGACGTGGTTGTCCTGGGCGTTGACGTGGTTGTCCTGGGCGTTGCCCTGGTTGTCCCGGGCGCTGACGCGCGAGGGCGCTTCGTCGGCCGGGGAGTCGGCCCCGATGAGACCGGCCTGGCGCAGGAGCTCGACGCGCTGGGCGTGGGCCGCCCGCGCTGGGGCGAGGGCGTCGCCGGGCTTGCCGTCGTCGGCCTTGCCGTCGTCCCCGACGATGTAGAGGCCCTCCTTGCGGGAGGCGGCGGAGTCCTCGGAGGCTTCGCTCTCCCCCTCGGTCTTCTTCTCCGCCTTCTCGTCCTTCTTCTCCTTCTCGTCCTTCCCGGCGCTCCCCTCCCCCTGCTCGGCCGTCTTCCCCTCCGAGTCCGCCTTCTTCTCGGCGTCCTTCTCGGACTCCGCCCCCGCGCCCTCGGCGGCGTCCTCGCCCTTCTTCTTCTCCGCCTCGCTGCCCGCCTTGGTGTCCTTCGGCTTCTCGGCCGCTCCGCCCCTGGTCCACCCGGCGTCGGCCAGCAGCGCCTGGGCCTCCTCGGTGTTCTGGTCGCCGAGCGCCCCGCTGCCGTCGTGGTAGCCGGGCTGTCCGGCGAGGGCGAGGTGGCTGCCGATCGGCTTCGCGGGCAGCCCGAGCGGCCGGAGCACGGCCTCGGCCAGCTCCTGGCGGTCCAGGGCGCGCGCCACCGCCCGTCGCACCCGGTCGTCCGCGAGCGGGCCGGTCTCCCCGTTCAGGGCGAGCTGGGTGTAGGCGGGCTCCAGGGACTTGCGCACGGTGTAGGCGCGCAGGGCCTTCTGCTCCGCCCCGTACACGGCGATCGCCTTGGTGTTCTTCTCCCGCGCGGCCTGCGCGATCTCCGCCTGCTCCTCGTCGGAGCCGTTCGCCAGCGCCCAGGAGCGCAGCGCGGCGGCGGGGGTGATGCCGGCTCCGGGGCCGTGCGTGAGCGGCTGCCCGTTCGACCCCTTGTCGCGTAGGGCGAGGGCGATCCGGTCGGCGGTGGCCGGGTCGATGTCGGCGACGTCCACGGTGCCGTCGGCCAGCGCGTCGGTGCGCCGGGCGGGCTCGACCGCCCGGAAGACGAGCTTGTCGAGCTTGGCCTTGTCGCCCCACCAGCGCGGGTCGCGGACCAGGGTGACGGTGCCGTCGGACTTGCTCACCGCGCTCAGCCGGAAGGGTCCGGCGGTGTTCTTCAGCGTGGTGCGCGCGCCGTCGTTGAAGGTCGCCGGCGAGCCGGTGACCTCCTTGGGGTAGAGCGGGGAGAAGAGCGAGCGCCAGTCCGCGTACGGCTTCGAGAACGTGACCCTGACCTGGAGGTCGTCCGCGCCGCGTTCGATCTTCTCGATGCGCTCGTATCCGGCGTTGCGTGCGGTCCAGTAGGCGGAGTCCTTGCCGCTCAGCGCCCGCCACTGGGCGACGAAGTCGGGGGCCCCGATCTCCCGTCCGTCGCTCCACACGGCCTGCTGGTTGAGCTTGTAGAGCACGACCTGCTTCGGCTCGCGCTCGATGACCTTCGCGGACTCCAGGTAGTCCGGGTTGAGCTTCGGCCGGCCGGTCGCGTCCATCGGGAAGAGCGTGGGAAGCAGGGCCCCGGTGATCCGCGTGGTGGCGCTGTCGGCGTCGGCCTGGAAGGCGTTGAACGTGGTGGGCATCGCGTCGACCGCCCAGTTCACCGTCGACCCGTCGGCGACCACGTCCCGGGTGGCGAAGGCGATGTCCTGGGGGACTCCCCGGGACGTCTCCTCGGAGCCGGAGCTGCATCCCGCGAGCACGGGGATGGTGAGCACTCCTGTCGTGAGGAGCGCGATCGAGCGACGCTTTCGTGCCGTCCCGCGCGGGACGCCGACGTGGGACATGGCTGATACCTCCGGGGCCGGGCCCGGACCACCCCGTACCGGAATGGCCGGAAAGTGCTTGTTTGGTGGCATTTGCAGTTGATCACACTGATGACGTCCACCCACTGAAAGCGCCCCCTCGCGAGAGGGGGCGCAGACACGGCGGGCGGGAGCCGCAAGCTCACCCGGCCGGAGGAACGTTTCGGTCTCAGCCGGGCAACCGGAGCACCCTCCGCCAGGTCGTGCCGCCCCGCCTGCGCCACCGCGTCGACCTGCCGCGCGTCACCCTCGGTCCGACCGCCCGCGGCTCAGGGAGCAGGGAGCAGGGACGAGGGAGGAGGGAGCAGGGTGACTCCCCGGACACGCCCCAGCAGACGCCGACCGTGTCACCTGCCCGCTCGGCCCGCCCTGCCCCGCCTCAGGACGGAATTCCCGTCCCGTCGCGATCGCGCGCCTCGGTGATGCAGTCGTGCAGCCTGTCGCGCACCTCCCGCAGCTCCGTCATCTGGCGGTCGAGGCGGTCGCGTTCGGCCGCGAGCAGCTCCACCAGTTCGGGTGGCCGCTCACCGGATTCGGCGAACGGCAGCACCTCGCGGACGGTTCTGCTGGGCAGGCCCATGGAGTAGAGGTGTTGGATCAACCTGACCCGTTCGACGGCACCGGCCGGGTACCGGCGCTGGCCACCCGGATTGCGGGTGGAGTGCAGCAGGTCCTGCTGCTCGTAGTAGCGCAGCGCCCTGACGCTGACGCCCGCCTTCGCCGCGACTTCCCCGATGCGCAACCCGGCCTCCCGCCTCGATCCCGCGTCCGGCTTGCACCTGACGTGGGCGTCAGGTTTTAGCGTAGCGGCCACCGGCGCGAGCCATCCCCTGCGGACGTCCGCACGGACCGACGGCCTGCTCCAACTCACGTCTCCGTAGCCCAGGAAGGATCAGCGATGTTCATCAGGAACGCGGCCGTGATCACCGAGAGCGCGGCGTGGTCGGCATGAGCGACGTCAGGACCGTCGTCGTCCTGGGCGCCACGGGGCAGCAGGGAGGATCGGTCGCCGCGGCGCTGCGGGCGGACGGCTGGGCGGTGCGCGCGGTCGTGCGGGACCCGTCCGGCCACCGGGCCCGGTCCCTCTCCGCCGCCGGCGTCGAAACCGTCCGCGGCGACCTCGGTGATCCGCGGTCGCTCCGCACGGCCTTCTCCGGCGCCCACGGCGTCTTCAGTGTCCAGCCGAACTCCGGCCAGGCCGGCTCCGGCGTGACCGACGAGGACGAGGTCCGCTTCGGCACGGCGGTGGCCGACATCGCCGAGCGCTGCGGGGTCGCCCACCTCGTCTACAGCTCGGCGGTCACCGCGGGCTCGACGACGGGCGTCGACCATCTCGACACCAAGAACCGTGTCGAGGCCCATGTCCGGAGCCTGGACGTCGTCGGCACCATCATTCGGCCGGCCACGTTCATGGAACTCCTCCTCACCCCCGGAACGGGCCTCGACCGGGGACACCTGTCCTTCCTGATGCGTCCCGACCAGACCATGCGCTTCATCGCGGTACGCGACATCGGCCGCATCGTCGCCGCCGTCTTCGGCTCGCCCGGTCGCTACGCCGGCCGCACGATGGAGATCGCCGGTGACGCGCTCACCGGCAGGGCCCTGGCGGAGCATCTGACCCGGGCCGCCGGCCGGCCGATCAGCTACAGCCGCCTGCCGACGGCGCTGCTGTCACAGGACGAGGTCCTCGGCAAGGTGGCGGCACTCGTCGACGACGGCAGGCTGGCGGGAAGCGCGAACCTCGACGTGTTGCGCGCGGCGTTCCCCTTCCTGCTGCGCTTCGAACGCTGGCTGGCCGGCCCTGGCGCGGGTCTCCTCGATGAGGCGCTGCGTTCCCCGGACGCGGGCCTCGCTCCGCGCTGAGCGAGGCCGGCCGGGAGGCGCCCGCATCGTGCTCGCCACCTGCGGATCAGGCCGTGACCGTACGAGAACGAGCCACGTTCCGCCCGCGCGCAGGCGCGCCGCATCGTGCCGCCTTGCCCCTCCCGTGGCCCAGGATCTAGGGTGAATGCGCTTTCACGAGCCGGAGGAAACGGCATCAGCACCATCAGCACGGAGAAGCGGCCGGGGCGGCTCCAGCGGCCGTTAGACCGGCCGGAACGGGAGCAGCGCACGCGCCAGGCGCGGCGCCGCGGACGAAGAAGCGGACGGACGGTCGAGTGAGCGCCCCCACGGTGTACGACGTCGCCGAGCGGTCGGGCGTCTCCATTGCCACGGTCTCGCGGGTCTACCGCAACCCGGACTCGGTCCGCGCCCAGACCCGCGAGCGGGTCCTGGCGGCGGCGCGCGAGCTGGGTTACGTGCCGAGCGGCAGCGCGCGGGGCCTGGCCAGCCGCACCACCGGGGTGCTGGGCCTGTGCTTCCCCGACTACGCGGACCCGGACGCCGAGACGGGGGCGGCGGCCGGTGACGCGGACGACGACCAGGCCGTCATGCTCTACTCCGACCAGATCATCCGCGGCATGGAACGGGCGGCCCGCCGGCACGGTTACGCGCTGCTCATCGCCGCCTCGCTGGACGGCGGGCCGGAGAGCCTGGTCGCCAAGGTGGCGGGGCGGGTCGACGGTTTCGCCGTACTGGCGCAGACCGTGCCGACGGAGGATCTGGAGGTGATATCGCGCCGGCTGCCGGTGGTGATGCTCGCCGGGCCGCGCGAGATCGACCACCTGGACCACATCGTGGTGGCCAACGCCGACGGCGAGCGCGCGTTGACCCGCCACCTCGTCGAGGACCACGGGCTGCGCCGGCTCGCGTTCGTCGGCGGCGAGGACGACTCGCCGGACGCCCGCGCGCGGTTCCAGGGTTTCCAGGAGGCGTGCCGCGACGCCGGGCTTCCGGTCCCCTCCCTCCCCGAGCTGCGCACCGGCACGCTGACGCAGGCCGAGGGCGCGCGGGCGGCGGGTGCGCTGCTGGACCGTGCCGAGGCGGCCGGGCTGCCGCGGCCGGACGCGATGCTGTTCGTCAACGACCAGATGGCGGTGGGGGCGCTCCAGGCCCTGGAGCGGCGCGGGGTACGGGTGCCCGAGGACATCGCGGTGACCGGGTTCGACGGCATCCCGCTCAGCCGGATCGTCCGCCCGCCGCTGACGACGGTCCGCCAGCCCATTCGTCAACTGGGCGAGCAGGCGGTGGAGTTGCTGGTGCAGCGACTGGCTGATCCGGGCCGGCCGCCGGTCTCGCTGGAGCTGCCGGTCTCGGTGACGCGCCGCGCGAGCTGCGGCTGCGGCTGACCTCCGACCGGCCACCGATACGAGCGGTGGCGGCGGACACGAGCAGCGGCTGCCGCCACGAAGCCGATGCCGTGCGGCACGTGCTCGTCGGCCTGTTCCGGGACGCCCGCTACGCGGCCACGCTCCCCCATCCCCCGTACGCACGGCAGGATCGCGGCGGCCCCGGGCAGCGGCAGCGGGACGTCCGGGCCGGGTTCGCGGCGACCGCCGTAGCCGTGCCCGACGACGAATCCGTACCGCACCGGCCGGTCGGCCGGCAGCACCAGCCGGCCGCCCGGCCGGACGCCGCCCACGGAGGAGTACGTCACCGGCCGGACGCGCACCCCGTCGCGCTCCTCCTCCACCGGCCCGACCTCGGGCCTCACGGCCACCCGGCGGGCCCGTTCGTACCGGCTCCGCCAGAACGCGTCGACGTCCTCGCGGGCCGAGGGCGCGGCGATGCCCAGCAGTTCGTCCGGTGCGGGGCTCCCACAGGCGGGATCGAACGGGAAGTCGTGCACGAAGCGTGAGACGGAGCCGAACGGGAAGCCGTGGACGCATGAGGAGGCGTCGGCGGGCGGGAGGTCGGGTGCGGTCGCAACCATGCCCGCGAGCGTAAGGGGGTGTCCCGCACGGGCCGACGCCACGAATCGGTCACATCATCTGTTCTTCGCCAAACAGGGCACTTAACGTTCAACGGGCACGGCATCACGACAAAGGGTCTTTCCGAGGCGTCCTGACAAGGGCCCCGGCAAGGCGTCACCACAAGGCGCCGACATGTCGAACGCGTTGCACGAGTGTGACCCAGCACCCTCTTGCGGATTCCGGAACGCCTGGCGCAAAGTGATGTATGCGCTTACAGGCAGCGCATACATCCGGATTGCTCAAGGAGGAGCCCTCCATGTCCCGCATGTCCCGCACAGCCAGAACAGCCCCCGCCGGCCTCGCGGTCGCGCTCGCCGCCACCCTCTCCGCCTGCGGCTCCTCCGGCGGTGACGACGTCGCGGCGGACGAGAAGCAGACGCTCACCGTGTGGGCGATGGGGGCCGAGGGCGAGAAGCTCGCGGAGGTGGCGAAGGTCTACGAGAAGGCCAACCCGAACATCACCGTGAAGGTGACCCCGGTCGGCTGGGACGTCGCCCACCAGAAGCTCGTCTCCGCCGCCGCGGCCGGCACGATGCCCGACGTGGCGCAGATGGGCGGGAGCTACCTGGGCGAGTTCTCCGAACTGGGCGTGCTGGAGCCGGTCGACACCAAGGCGTTCGACAAGAAGAACTTCTTCCCGGCCGGCTGGAACCAGGGCGAGGTGGACGGCACCGCCTACGGCGTGCCGTGGTACGTCGACACCCGGGTCCTCTACTACCGCACCGACCTCGCCGAGAAGGCCGGCGTCGACAAGGCCCCGGCCACCTGGCAGGAGCTGCGGGACCTCGCCACCGCGTACCAGGAGAAGGCAGGGACGAAGTGGGGGCTGTCGATCCAGCCGAGCGGCCTGGACACCGTCCAGAACTTCTACCCCTTCCTGTACTCGGCGGGCGGCGAGATCATCGACGCCGAGGGCCGGGCCGTCATCGACAGCCCGGCGGCCGTCAAGGCGCTCAAGGAGTACGGCACGTACTTCGACAAGGGCCTCGCCGACAAGTCCGTGCCGCCCGGCTACGACGTGGTGAAGGACTTCGGCAACGGCCGGGTCCCGATGTTCTTCGGCGGCCCCTGGCACGTGACCCTCATCGACGAGGGGCAGCCGCAGCTCAAGGGCAAGTGGGCCATCGCGAACGTCCCGGCGGACGCCTCCTCGACCTCCATGGCGGGCGGCTCCTCCCTGGTGATCTCCAAGGACAGCGAGCACAAGGCCGCGGCCACCGAGTTCATCAAGTACCTCACCGACACCGAGGGCCAGGCCGACTGGTACGAGCGCACCAAGGACCTGCCCGCCAACACCTCGGCGTGGGAGTCCGGCACGCTCGCCGACGACGCCGACCTCCAGATCTTCAAGAAGCAGATGGACACCGCCAAGTCCTCTCCCTCCCTGCCCCAGCTGACCGAGATCACCGACAAGGTCGACCAGGCCGTCGCGAAGGTGACGCAGGGCAAGGCGTCCGCCGAGGACGCGCTGAAGACGGCGCAGTCCGAGATCGAAGGCCTCGTGAAGCAGTAGCCATGAGCACCACGACCGGAAAGACCGCAGAGCCGGCCCCGGCGCCGGCCGGTCCGGGACGCACCCCGCTCCCGGACGCCGCAGCCGAGCCCCGGGGCCGCCGGGGCGGCGCGCGGAAGCAGAAGCCGATGGGCGTGCAGAACGCGGCGGGCTGGCTGTTCTCCACCCCGTTCCTCGTCCTGTTCACCG
The DNA here is from genome assembly GCF_003846185.1 of Streptomyces sp. ADI96-02. GTDB lineage: Bacteria > Actinomycetota > Actinomycetes > Streptomycetales > Streptomycetaceae > Streptomyces. The sequence continues at coordinate 4,425,585 of NZ_ML123034.1, read as the reverse complement.
TCTTCATGGCGTTCCCGATCATCGCCACGCTGGTGATGAGCTTCACGGACTTCGGGCTGCGCAACGTGACCCGGCCGTGGGAGGCGGAGTTCATCGGGTTCGAGAACTACGTCAAGCTGTTCGGCGACGAGAAGTTCCTCACGTCCCTCTTCAACACCGGGTACTTCGTGGTCGTCGGCGTCCCGCTGACCATCGGGATCGGGCTGGTCGTCGCCGTCCTGCTGAACAACGGCATCGACCGGGCGCGGACGTTCTTCCGGGTCGGCTTCTACGCCCCGGTGGTGACCACCATCGTCGCGGTCGCCGTCGTCTGGCGCTTCGTGCTGGACCCGAGCGACGGTCTGATCTCCGGTCTCCTCTCCGAAGTGGGCCTCACCTCACCGGACTTCCTCGGCTCCGAGGCGCTCGCGATGCCCTCGTTGATCGCGATGGCCGTCTGGCGCAACGTCGGCACGGTCATGGTGCTCTTCATCGCGGGCCTCCAGGCCATCCCCACCGAGGTGCGGGAGGCGGCGAAGCTCGACGGCGCGAGCGTCTGGCAGGAGTTCCGGGGCATCACCGTGCCGCTCCTGCGGCCGACCCTCCTGTACGCCGCGGTGATCACCACCATCGGCTACCTCAACGTGTTCGAGGAGCCGTTCGTGATGACGCAGGGCGGACCGTCCGACTCGACCCTCACCGTCTCGCTGAACATGTACCGCGAAGGGTTCAACTTCTTCCACATGGGCTACGCGAGCGCCATGGCGTACGTCCTGTTCGTGGTGATCATGGGCATCACGGTGCTCCAGCTCCGACTGCTGAAGGACAACACGAAATGAGCGCCGACAGCGGCGACGCACCGGCCCGCACCCTGAAGAAGCGGAGCGCCTCGCGCCCCCTCGTCCACTTCCTGCTCTCCCTCGGTCTGCTGATCATGTCGGCGCCCTTCCTCTGGATGGGTCTGTCCGCCTTCAAGACGCAGAGCGAGCTGTCCGCGAGCCCACCGGTGTGGATTCCGACGGAGTGGACCCTGGAGAACTTCCGGCAGCTGCTCGACAAGCTGGACCTGCCGCTGTACTTCATGAACTCGGTGATCGTGGCGGTCCTGGTGACCGTCTCGAACCTGGTCTTCTGCTCGATGCTCGGCTACGCGCTGGCCAAGCTGAACTTCGTCGGCCGGAACAAGATCTTCGGCCTGGTGCTCGGCGCGCTGATGGTGCCCGGCAACCTGATGCTGCTGCCGCTCTTCGTCCTGATGAGCAAGCTCCAGCTGATCGACAGTTACGCGGGTCTGGTCCTGCCGTTCGCCGCCGGGGCCTTCGGGGTCTTCCTGATGCGGCAGTTCATGCAGTCGATCCCGGACGAGCTGCTGGAAGCGGCCCGGATGGACGGCGCCGGCGAGTGGTACATCTTCTGGCGGATCGTCATGCCGCTGGTGAAGCCCGCCCTCGCCACCCTGTCGATCTTCACGTTCCTGGGATCGTGGAACAACTTCGTCTGGCCGCTGATCGCGACCAACGACCCCGACAAGTACACCCTTCCGGTCGCCCTGGCGACCTTCGCCACCGACCCGAACAAGGCCGGCGGCTCCAACGGAATGCTGATGGCCGGGGCGTTCCTGGTCGTGCTGCCGGTGCTGGTCCTCTTCATCGCCCTCCAGCGGCACTTCACCCAGGGCGTCGCCACGGCGGGCATGAAGTAGACCGCCTCCCGCGCACCGCCTCCCCCGCACGGCCTCAAGCGCACCGCCTCCCGCGCACGCTCACCGCCTCCCCCGCACCGCCGGACTCCCGTACGGGGCCGGGGCCGCGCCCCACCCCGACCGCGGCCACACCCCGCCAACGCAACGCACCAGAAGGACACTTCGCCATGACGCTCACCCCTGCCCCGGCGCCGGTCCCGTTCCCCGAAGGCTTCCTGTGGGGCGCCTCCACGGCCGCCCACCAGATCGAGGGCAACAACACCAACAGCGACTGGTGGGTCAAGGAGCACTCGACCGGCACCCATATCCAGGAGCCGAGCCTGGACGCCTGCGACAGCTACCACCGCTGGCCCGAGGACATGGACCTGCTCGCCTCGCTCGGCTTCACCGACTACCGGTTCTCCATCGAGTGGGCCCGCATCGAGCCGGCCGAAGGCCGCTTCTCGCGCGCCGAACTCGCCCACTACCGACGGATGGTCGAGGGCGCGATCGAGCGCGGCCTGCGCCCGATGGTGACGCTGCACCACTTCACCGTGCCGCAGTGGTTCGAGGCGCGCGGCGGCTGGACCGCCGAGGGCGCCACCGAGCTGTTCGCCCGGTACGTCGCGGCCTGCGCGCCGGTGATCTCCGAGGGCGTGAGCCACGTCTGCACGATCAACGAGCCGAACATGATCGCCGTCATGGCCGAGCAGGCCAAGCGCGGCGACATCGGCTTCCCGCCCGCCGGGCTGCCCACCCCGGACGACGAGACCACACAGGCCGTGATCGCGGCCCACCACGCCGCCGTCAAGGAGGTCCGCGCCCTGGACGCGGGCATCCAGGTCGGCTGGACCATCGCCAACCAGGTCTACCAGGCGCTGCCCGGCGCCGAGGACGTGACCGCCGCCTACCGCCACCCGCGCGAGGACGTCTTCATCGAGGCGGCGCGCGGCGACGACTGGATCGGCGTGCAGTCCTACACCCGCACCCGGATCGGCCCGGACGGACCGATCCCGGCCGCCGACGACGTCGAGCGCACCCTGACCCAGTGGGAGTACTACCCCTCGGCGGTCGGCCAGGCGCTGCGCCACACGGCCCGGGTCGTCGGCGACGTGCCGTTGATCGTCACGGAGAACGGCATCGCCACCGCCGACGACAGCCGCCGTGCGGACTACTACGCCGGTGCCCTGAACGAGGTCGCGAGCGCGATCGCGGACGGCGTCGACGTCCGGGGATACCTGGCGTGGAGCGCCCTGGACAACTACGAGTGGGGCTCCTACCGGCCGACGTTCGGCCTGATCGCCGTCGACCGGCAGACCTTCGAGCGCACCGCCCGCCCCTCCGCCCAGTGGCTCGGCTCGCTCGGCCGCACGCGCGAACTCCCGCGCCTCGCCGACTGATCCCCGGCGCCCCTGATCGGGGAGCCACCTGACGGCTCCCTCCGGTGCGGGGGCCGGCGGCACCTGACGACCGCCGGCCCCCGCGCCGCCCGCCGCGGGACGACTCAGCACCCGCAGCACCCGCAGCACCCGCAGCACCCGCAGCACAACGCCACGACATCCCTTCCCTTCCCTCTTCCCCTCTGCCACCGGGAGCCGGACCGATGGACCGTCGCACGTTTCTCGCCGCCGCAGGAACCGGGGCCGCCGCCCTGTCCCTGGGAGCCGCCACCACCTCCGCCTCCGCCGCGCCGCCCCGCCGCGCGGCCGACCCGCACCTCCTCGACCAGTGGTTCCGCGACACGTACCGCTCGATCGAGGCGATGACGACCGACTTCGGTCTCGCCGCCGACAAGATCGACCTCAGCGGCTCCGGAGCCCCCGTGCCCTCGCGCCAGACCTCGCCCACCAACATCGGCTGCGGCCTCTGGTCGACCGTCGCCGCCGCCGGGCTCGGCGTGATCGGCGAGAGCGCCATGCTCACCGCGCTGCGGCGTACGGTCGCCGCCGTCGAGAAGCTGGAGCGCCACCACGGCTTCTGGCTCAACTGGTACGACGCGCACGACGGTTCGGTGCTGACGACGTGGCCGGACACCGGCGACCCGGTCCGCCCGTTCCTCTCCTCGGTCGACAACGCCTGGCTGGTGACGGGGCTGCGGATCGCCGCCGACGCCGCGCCGTCGCTGCGCGGACGCATCGGGCGCATCCTGGACACCGCCGACTGGTCGTACTACTACACGCCCTACGACCCGGCCGATCCGGTCGCGGGCCCCGGCCAGTTGCGCGGCGGGGTCTGGACCGACACCGGGGAGCCCACCGCGCACCACTACGGCGCGCTGAACACCGAGCCCCGCATGGCCAGTTACCTCGGCATCGCGGACGGCTCGCTGCCCGGCGAGCACTACTGGCGCCTGCTGCGCACGATGCTGCCCGAGCACGAGCAGGAGCAGCGTCCCGGCGGCGGCCACGTCACGGTCGACGGCGTACGGGTGTGGAACGGGCACTACACCCACCGGGGCCGCAAGGTCGTCCCGACCTGGGGCGGTTCGATGTTCGAGGCGCTGATGGCACCGCTGTTCGTGCCGGAGCCGGAGTGGTCGCCGCGCTCCTGGGGCCTCACCCACAGCCGCTTCGTGCGCGGCCAGATCGAGCACGGGATGCTGGAGGCGCGCTACGGCTACTGGGGCTTCTCGCCGGCCAACGTGCCCGAGGGCGGCTACCAGGAGTACGGCGTCGACGCGCTCGGCATGCAGGTGGACGGCTACGCCTCCAACACCGACCGCACGCACACCACCGACGGCGCGCCGCTGCCGCCGCCGTCCGCCTTCACCAACGGGGTCGTCACCCCGCACGCCTCGTTCCTCGCCCTGCCGTACGCCCGGCGCGAGGCGGTGGCCAACCTGCGGGCCCTGGAGCGGGACTTCGGCGCGTACGAGGAGGGGTACGGCTTCCGGGACTCGGTGAACGTCTCCACCGGCCGGGTCAGCGACTTCATGCTCGCACTCGACCAGGGCATGATCGCCGCCGCGCTGGCCCAGGAGCTGCGCCCGGGGCTGCTCCAGCGCCCGTTCCGCACGGGCGGTTTCCGCTCGCGGGTGCGCCCGCTGCTGGCGAAGGAACGCTTCTCCCTCTGAGGGCGCGGTCGGCCGGGACCCGTCAGCGCGGGCCCCGGCCGGCGGCCCGGTGTGCCGCGGACGGCTGCGGAGCCGCCCGCGGCACACCGGACGTACGGTGTTCAGCTGCCGGCGGGCCTCGGGGCCACCACGCAGGAGGACTTGCCCGATTCCAGTGCGCCGTTGACGGCGGTCACGCAGAACTCGTAGTTCCACACGCCCGGGAACAGGTACGCGACGGTGTGGCTCGGGTCCTGGACGATCCACTCGGTGGCGGTGGACTGGCTGCCGTTGTTGATGTTGCGGGTCCAGACCCGGTAGCCGGCGGCGGCCTTGGAGCCGGTCCAGTTCAGCTCGACGGTCGTCGCGTCGGTGGACGTCACCTTCAGGCCCGTCGGCGTCGGCGGGGTGCCCGCGCCGACGACGACGGGTCGGCCGACGGCGGGCAGGCCGCCTCCCGCCTTGTTCCAGGTCTGCACGGCCAGGGAGTAGCGGTGTCCGGGCTTCAGGTTGTCGAAGCGGAACGACTTCTCACGCGTACCGGCGGTGTCGACGAACGCGCCCGGCGTGTCGAGGTCGTACGCGAGGACGGCGTAACGGTCGATGGTGTCGGTGTACGGACCGGTCGGCGCGCCCCAGGCGAACTCGACTCCGGTCGCCGTGGGGCGGGTGACGATGCCGACGGGTCCGGCCGCGGTCTTGGGGTGCGCGGTGGCCTTCTTGATGCCCGACCAGGCTCCTTCGACTCCGTCGCCGCCGTTGGTGCGGACCTGGTACTCCCATTCCTGGCCGTCGACCACCCAGTTCGTGTCGAAGCGGTTGGCGGAGATGCGGGACGGCGGGTTCCAGACGGGGGAGCCGGCCAGGCGGGAGCGGACTTCGTAGCCGTACGCCCCGTAGACCGGGTCCCAAGTGACGACGATGCCGCTTTCCGCCGAGGTGGCATTGACGTTGCCCGGCGTGGGGGCCGAGCGGTTCGGCGCGCTCGCGGGGACGTCCGGGACCGAGCCGCCCAGGCCGAACTCCTTGTGCAGTGTGGTCATGTAGGCGTTGGCGATCTGGTGCTCGCCCAGGGCGTTCGGGTGCAGCCCGTCGTAGGCGGCGGGGCAGGCGTCGGGCGCGCAGCGGTAGGAGCCGCGCCAGTCGACGAGCTTCACCGGAGAGGTGCCGGTGCTCCACGCGGGGATGGCGTCGGCCAGCATCTTGTTGTACGTGTCGGTTTTGGTGATGAGGTCGTCACGGCCGCCGATCTTCGTCCGCTGCGGGACGTTGGCCAGGGCGAACTTGAGTCTCGGCTGGGCGGCGCGGGCTTCGTCGACCAGCGTCTTCATGCTGGCGAGGGTGCCGGAGGCGTCGCTGACGAACCAGCCCATGTCGTTGAACCCCAGCCCGACGAGCAGCAGGTCCGGCTGGTACTTCTCGACCTGCGCCTTGATCAGGGACTTGTCCTGGGCGGCCTGCCGTCCCCAGACCGCGAAGTGGTCGCTGTCGAACTCCCCGGCGTCCCTGGCGTAGCCGCCCGACGTGCGGGGCGGCCCCTCGGGCGGTGCGGCCTCGCCCTGGAGGCGGGGCGGCTGGGGTGCGGTCGGGGCGGTCGGGGGCTGCGTTCCGGTGTACGGGCCGACGAAGTCGACGGCTATCCGCTGGTCGCGGAACCACTGCCACAGCCGGTAGCGCCAGGTGTAATCGCCCTCCAGCCCCTGGCTCATGGAGTCGCCGACGACCATCACCAGGTAGGTGCCGCCGCTGTTCTGGTTGCGGGCGATGATGTCGTCGATGAGCCGCCCGCCGGGGAAGTCCATCATGATCACGCCCAGCCGGTCCCAGGTGGACCGTCCGCCGAACTTCTCGCCCCGGTCGGGGTGGAACTCCGGACAGCGGTCCTTCTGGTCGCGCAGGCACTGGCCCAGGAACTCGTTCACGCCGGTCGCCGTGGGCGTACCGCCCGCGACGGTGTAGGGGTGGACCAAGCCGCTGCTGCCGCTGGCGTAGTTCACGTACAGCGCGCCCGGCTTGTACGGGTACTCCTTCTCACCGGGCCGCGAGGAGTCCCAGGTGCCGTTGGTCCTGCGCAGGTGTGCCCGCACCTTCTCCCACTTGCCGGCGATGTCGGAGATGGTGGACACCTCGAAGTCGTCCTGGACGTACTCCTCGTTCATGCCGTTCGCCGGGTACGGCTGCTTGATGCCGTAGCCGTCGTAGATGCCGCCGTTCGGGGCCCGGAAGCCCATGAGGACGATCTTGCCGCGCACCTCGCCGAGCGTCGGCGCGGTGTCCCGCTGGCCCTTCCCGGTCACCGAGGGTCCCCAGAACAGGTCGCGCCAGGCGGTGGCCGGGGTGCTCCCGTCGCCCTTCCCGGTGTAGGTGCGGCCGTCCAGGTACGAGTCCAGGACCTTCTTGCGCCACTCGTCGGTGCCGAAACCGTCGGCGTCCTTGCAGGACGGGATCTTGCCCTCGCACTCGGCCTTGAGCTGGAGCAGCACCGTCTCGTCGGGCTTGTCACGCAGGAAGTCGCGGGTCACGTTCAGGACGTCGGTGAAGTTCGCGTACTGGTAGGCGGCGCCGTGGTGGATGGTGAACCCGAGGCCCTTGTCGCCCTTGTCGACCCGCACCCGGATGTCCAGGGCGCGGATTCCGGCGCGGTACTGGGTGGTCAGCGTCTTCGCGCTGAACCCGTGGTTCTCCTGGGTCCGGGTGAGGCTGTCGATGGGACCCGCGCACGTCTCGGTCTCGGGGTCCATCTCACCGCAGAGCGAGATGCTGTCGTGCGTGCCGGGCACCGAGAGCCAGGACAGGCTGGTGCCGTCCGCGATCCTCGACATCCAGTCGGCGTTGGCCGGGGACGCGCTGGTGATGCTCTTGTAGTTGTCGTCCGCCTGCGCCGGACCGGCGGTCAGCACGACGCCCGAGGCGGAGAGGAACAGGGCGAGCCCGGCTCCGATGAGGGTCCTGCCGCGCCGCCGTACGGATCTCGTCGCACGGGCCGGTCTTATGGAGGAAGGTGAGGAGAGCCGGAAACGTAACCTGGGCATGCGCACCCTGTCAGAGATGGGCCACGCGAGACGCGGCCACCGGATGGGACGCTCAGAGTCTGGCAGCGCCCCACGACGCCCAGCCCGCCAGGGTGCACACGATCACTGGATTCCGCCCGCTAATTCCCCTGCGGGGAGAGCGAATTGCGCCGTTCTTCTCTCTGCTCGCACATCGGCGGGGCGCCGTCGGCCGGGTCCGGTACGGCCAGCGCCCAGCCCGCCATCGACTCCAGTACGTCCCGCAGCCCCTCGCCCGACGGGGTCAGCCGGTACTCGACCCGGGGAGGGATCTCCGCGTACGCGGTGCGGACGACGATGCCGCTGGCCTGGAACTGGCGCAGGCGGCGGGTGAGCGTGTGCGGGCTGATGCCCGGCAGGGCGTCCCGCAGCTCGGTGAAGCGGCGCGGCCCCGGCAGCAGCTCGCGCACGATGAGCGTGGCCCAGGGGCCTCCGAGGAGGACGAGAAAGCGGGCGACGCCGCACTCGGGCAGCTTCTCGGGATATTCCGTCGTCATTTTTGGAGCCTAACCCATTGGTGCAGTTGATGTAACTAGGTCACCTCATGCACTAATGGGCTCATGACCTACGTGATCCACGGCGCCACCGGCGCCCAGGGAGCCCCCGTCGCCGCCGCCCTCGCCGCCGCCGGCAAGTCCGTGACCGCCCTCACCCGCAACGCCTCCGCCGTCGTGCCCGGCGCGCGGGTGGTCGCGACCGACTACTCCTCCCTCGAACAGCTGACCGCGGCCTACCGCGGCGCGCAGGGCGTCTTCGTCCACCTGCCGATGGCCTCGGAGGAGGACCGCCGCCGGCACGCGGCCAACGTGGTCGCCGCCGTCCGGGAGACCCGTCCGGGCCGTGTGATCGTCTCCACCAGCGGGGACGACTCCGGCCTCCAGGACCCCGCCGGCAACGCCCTGGGCGCGCTGGTGGCCGGCCTGGAGGAGTCCGGGGTCTCCTACGCGGTGGTCGCGCCGCGCCTCTACATGGAGAACCTGCTGCTGCCGCCGGTGCTCGGCACCACCCGAGAGACCGGTGTGCTGCGCTATCCGCTGAGGCCCGACTTCCCCGTCGCCTGGTCCTCCCACCTGGACGTGGCCGACGTCGTGGCCGCGCTCTTCGAGCAGACCGGGATCACGGGCACCGTCGCGATCGGCCAGGACCCGGCCGTCACGGGCCCGCAGCTGGCGGAGGCGTTCGCCGGGCGGCTCGGCCGACCGGTGGCGTACGAGGCGATGGAGCCCGCCGACTTCGGCACGGCGATCGCCCCGCTCTTCGGCGAGCAGGCCGCGACCGGCGTCGCGGGCTTCTACGGGTTCCTGGGCACGCTCCCCGAGTTCACCGTCGACGCCGACCGGTCCGCGCAGAAGCTGCTGGGCGTCTCGCCCCGCACCCCGGCACAGTGGCTGGCCGACATCGGCCTCTGACACCGCCCGAAGACGGTTTCCGCCCCGCCGGGGCGGGAACCGTGACGGCGCTCACAGTGCTACGGCTCCTGCCGCGGCTTCCAGTCCTCGACGAGCAGCCCGAGCAGTACGTCGTCGAGGAACTCGCCCAGCACCCACGCCGAGGACCGCAGCACACCCTCCCGGACGAACCCGTTGCGCTCGGCGGAACGCAGCATGGCGGTGTTGTCCGACAGCGTCTCGATCTGGAGCCGGTTCAGGCCGCGCACGGCGAAACCGTACTGGCACAGCGCGGCGACCACGTCCGTGCCGTAGCCCTTGCCCCGGGCGGACGGCAGCAGTCCGAGACCGATGTGCGCGGAGCGGTTGTGGTGGTCGATGCCCCACAGCACCGCGGAACCGACCAGCGCACCCCCCTCCAGTTCCACCACGGAGAACGGGACGCTGCCGTCCTCCGCGTCGCCCACCACGAGCCGCGGGTCCTTCGAACCGGGCGGGATCGGCCGCCACGCCCGGCCGTCGGCCCGCGCGGAGGTGACCACGTCGTTGTAGAGCTCGTCCCGCAGGGCGGGAACGTCTTCCTCGCGCCGGGCCCTGAGCCCGACCTTGCCGTCTCTCAACATGCCAGCTTCCTAGCGGACCGGGCTCGGTGACGGCAATCGGATTACGGGTGAGGTGGCGGAACGACGCCGGTGGCCCGGCGGTGGAACCGAGCGGCACAGGGCCCGCCCGCGTCGAACGAGTGGCACGGTGTGGGACATGTCGACTCCAACTCCTCCTGCCCTTCCTCGCCAACTCACCCGCACCCGCCGCTTCACCCTCGGCGCACCCGCCCGTTTCACCGTGACGCCGGACGGCGGCACCGTCCTCTTCCTGCGGAGCCGGGCCGGGGACGACCCGGTCGGCTGCCTCTGGGCGTTCGACCCGGCGACCGGCGCGGAGAGGCTGCTGGCCGACCCGGCCGAACTGCTCGGCGGCGCGGCCGACGCCGTTCCGGAGGAGGAGCGCGTCCGGCGCGAGCGTGCCCGGCAGCAGACCTCCGGAATCACCGACTACGCCACCGACACCGCCGCCCGGCTGGCCGCTTTCGCGCTCTCCGGACAGCTGTGGGCGGTGGACACCGGCTCCGGCGCGCTCCGGAAGCTGCCCGCCCGGCACCCGGTGGTGGACCCGCGCCCCGCCCCGGACGGACGGCACATCGCCTACGTCTCCGGCGGCGCGCTCCGGGTGATCCGCGCCGACGGCAGCGGCGACCGAGCGGTGGCCGCGCCCGAGCCCGCGGAGGGTCCGGACGTCTTCTTCGGCCTGCCGGAACACGTGGCGAGCGAGTCGATGGGCCGCCACCGGGCGTTCTGGTGGGCGCCGGACGGGGAACGGCTGCTGACCACCCGGGCCGACAACCGGGCGGTCCGGCTCTGGTACCTCTCCGATCCGGCCGACCCCGCCCAGCCGCCGCGCACCATGCGCTACCCGCAGGTCGGTACCGCCAACGCCGAGGTCACGCTCTGGATCGCCGACCTGGCGGGCGGCCTCTCCGAGGTCCGCTGGGACCGCGCCGGCTTCGAGTACCTGCCCGCGGCCGGCTGGGACGGCCACGGCCCGTACGCCGCCGTGCTCAGCCGCGACCAGCGCACGCTCCGGCTGCTGGCCGTCGACCCGGCGGACGGCACGACCAGCCTGCTGGCCGAGCGGCACGACGAGCGCTGGGTGGAGCTGCTGGTGCCCGGGGTGCCCGCGCGCACGGCCACCGGCCTGCTGGTCGACTGCCTGGACCGGGACGAGACCCGGCACCTGAGCGTCGGCGGCACGCCGGTCACGCCGGACGGCCTGCAACTGCACGAAGTGCTGGCGGTGGATGGCGAGACGGTGTCCTTCGTGGCCGCTTCGGAGCCCACCGAGCGCCACCTGTGGACGTACCACCCGGGCCGGGGCATACGCAGGCTGACCGGGCAGCCGGGCGTGCACGCGGGCGTTCTCCGCGGCGGCACCCTGGTGCACACCGTGCGCACGCTGGACCTGCCGGGCTCGCGCACCACCGTGCACCGTCCGGCCGAGGACGGCCGATCTCGGCCGGACCGCCCCGCGCCCGTCGCGATCACCTCGTACGCCCAGCGGCCCCTGCTGCGACTGCGCGTCGAGTCCGCCGCCGTCGGGCCGCGCGAACTGCGCACGCACCTCTTCCTGCCGTCCTGGCACCGGCCCGGCGACGCACCGCTGCCGGTACTGGTCGACCCGTACGGCGGTCCCGCGATGCAGAAGGTGATGGCCGAGCAGAGCAGTCACGCCTTCGTCTCGCAGTGGTTCGCCGAGCAGGGCTTCGCGGTGCTGGTGACGGACGGCGCGGGCACGCCCGGACGCGGACCGCGCTGGGAGAAGGAGGTCTTCGGCGACCTGATCGGCCCGCCCCTGGCCGACCAGGTCGCCGCGCTGCGCGCGACCGCCGAGCGCCGCCCGGAGCTGGATCTCGGCCGGGTCGGCATCCGCGGCTGGTCGTTCAGCGGGACGCTGGCCGCCGCCGCGGTGATGCGCCGCCCGGACGTCTTCCACGCGGCGGTGGCCGGCGCCCCGCTCACCGACCAGCGTCTCTACGACGCCTGCTGGAAGGAGCGTTTTCTCGGTCCGCCCGACCGGTACCCGGAGCACTACGAGGCGTCCTCCCTGCTCGCCGACGCTCCGCAGCTCAGCCGTCCGCTGCTGCTCGTCCACGGACTGGCGGACGACAACGTCTTCGCAGCGGGCACGCTGCGGCTGTCCGCCGCCCTGCTGGCCGCCGGCAGACCGCACGAGGTACTGCCGCTGAGCGGGATGACGCATGCCGCACCGACCGACGACACGTTCGCCCGACTCCAGGGGCACCAACTGGAGTTCTTCCAGAGGCACCTGGGCGGCCCGCCCGCCAGGGCCGCCACCTGAGGCCCGGCCCGGTCGTGGCAGACGAGCGGCCCGCCGCACGGAGGATGTTCCGTGCGG
>NZ_ML123034.1:4407170-4413179 GCF_003846185.1 Streptomyces sp. ADI96-02 | reverse complement strand
GCGGGCCGCCGTCGTTCGCGGGTACCCGCCCGCGACTATCCGCGTGCGTCGGTCACTTGCCGAGGTACGCGCTGTAGATCTTCACCGATGAGGTGTTGCCCTTCTTGTCGGTGACGTCGGCGGCGAAGGAGATGGCCTTGCCCTTCGCCGGGTTCTTCACGGAGATCGCGCCCTTCGTGACGGCGGCCTTCTTCCAGGTCTTGCCGTTGTCGTAACTGACCTGCACGGTGAGTGACTTGAGGTTCTTCCCGGCGGCGGCGCCCTGCACCTTCACCGGCACGGAGACCTTCTTGCCGGCCGGGGCCCGGCCGTCGTCGCCCACGGCCGGGGTGAAGCGGACGGTGGAGACGGGCAGCCTGGCGGAGTCGGTCTTCTGCGAGCGGAAGGTCCAGGACACGTCGACCCGGGTGGAGAGCGGGCTGATCTGCTTGCTGTGCCGCACGGTGGACGTCAGCTTGTAGTCGGCCGCGCCCGACGGGACCATGAAGCCGTCGTAGCCGTCCAGCGGATTGCTGTTCTGACCGATCTGCTTGCCGTTGCGGTACAGGACCGTCTTCACCGCCGAGAACTCCGGGGCGCCCTCGTTGCCCGGGCCGTCCGCCAGCAGCGGCAGGTAGCCATAGATCGCGTCGCCCTCCCGGAAGACGCCGAATTTGCCGTCGATCAGCGGTCCGAACACCGCGGTGTTCACGGTCCTCGTGTACGTCCTGCCCGGCTTGTAGGGCGTCTCCTGGGCGATCAGGTAGTTCCCCTCCTTCACCGGTTCGCCCTCTTCGTCCGGCGCGCCCTGCAGGTTGACGTCGAAGTCCCACCGCACCTTGTCGGCGGTGGAGACGTACACCGTGCGGGTACCGGGCAGCTTCTGCGTGTACGCGCCGTTCTCGCTTGAGTTCTGCGTGGGCAAGAAGCCCACCGCCCTAAGCTCGGCCTGCTTGCCCGGCGCGCTCGCGGCCATGGCGATCTTCACCTTGGCGAGCTGAGCCAGGGTGAACTTCCGGTCGTAGCCGGTCGCGAGCTTCCTGACCGGGCCGCCGACCGCGATGTCGTACTGCGTCGAGGCGCCCTTGGTCCACGTGCCGGTCCAGTGCTGAGTCAGCGAGCCCTGGGTGACCGCCGAGCCGACATGCAGCGTACGGAAGTTGTCCGTATCGTCCAGTGGGTAGCTGATGCCCAACCTCTCGCTCGACAGGCCCGGCGAGAAGTTCGACATCTTCGCCTGCTTGTCCGGGACGGCGATGTTCACCGGCTTCGCCTTGCGTGCGTCGAACGTGAGCGTGGTGTTCCCGGTGAGCGCGACCTCGGGCGCGACGATCCAGTCGAATCCCTTGGCGTAGTCCTCCGGGTCGACGTAGACACCGGAGTTGACCGCGTAGGTGCCCTTGGGCACCCGCACCTTCGCGGTGCCCTCGGCCATCTCTTCGTCCCCGTACACGTCCTCGCTCTCGCGGGTCAGGTCGTAGATCGAGTTGTCGACGTTGGGGGCCGGGCGTCCGTCCCGCCCGATGTGCTTGACGGTGAGTTCGTAGGACTCGACTTCGCGTTCGACGGCAGCCGGCGTGCGGACGGTCTGTCCGCCGCCGGTGGCGACCAGGTAGCCGGAGTAGCCGCCGTCGTCGGTGCCGCCGAGCCGGGTGTCGGCGGTGAGTGTCACGTCGGCGGTGCCGCCGGCGGGGACGGTGACCCGGTCGGCGCCTATGGTGAAGAAGCCGTCCGGGGCGGGCTTGCCCTGCGGACCGGTGCCGGTGACCGTCAGGTCGAGGGTGACGTCGCTCGTGCCGGCGTTGCGGTAGGTGACGGTCTTGGTGGTGGGCTTGTCGTCGGTGTGCGGCCACTGCTGCGTCGCGAAGTTCACCGAGGTCGTCTCGGCGAAAACGTTCTGGGTGAGCGCCTTGTCGACCGCGATCCGTCCGGAACCCTGCTGGAACGGCGTGTACGCGCCGGGCTTCGTGGACGCGGTGAGCATGCCCTTCAGCTCGGTGTTCTTCCAGTCGGGGTGCTGCTGCTTCAGGAGGGCGGCGGCCCCCGCGACGTGCGGGGTCGCCATCGACGTGCCCGAGATGGTCGAGTAGCCGGCGGGCCCCTCGCCCACTTCCTTGGCGATCGTCGATCCCGGCGGGACGGCGGCCGTGATGCCCACGCCGGGCGCGGTGACATCGGGCTTGATGCCGCCGTCTCCGATCCTGGGCCCTCGGCTGGAGAAGTCCGCGAGCTGGTCGTGGTCGTCCACCGCGCCGACCGTCAGCGCCGCCTCGGCACTGCCCGGCGAGCCGACCGTCCCGGCGCCGAACTCGCCTTCGTTGCCGGCGGCGATCGCGAACAGGACGCCCTTGTCGGCGGAGAGTCGGTTGACGGCGGCCTCCAGCGGGTCCACCTCCGGGGTGTCGGGGCCGCCGAGGCTCAGGTTGACCACATCGGCACCCTGCGCGGCCGCCCACTCCATCCCGGCCAGGATTCCGGATTCCTCGCCGATGCCGTAGTCGTCCAGGACCTTGCCGACCAGGAGCTTGGCGTCCGGGGCCACACCCTTGAACTTCCCGCCCGACTTCGCCCCGGTCCCCGCCACGGTCGAGGAAACGTGCGTGCCATGGCCCTGGCGGTCCATCGTGTCGGGTGAAGCGCTGAAGTTCTTCTCCTCAAGGACCTGGCCCTTGAGGTCGGGGTGCGTGGCGTCGACTCCGGTGTCCAGCACGGCCACCTTGACGCCCTTGCCGGTGAACCCCGCCTTCCACGCCTCCGGCGCACCGATCTGGGCGACGCTTCGATCCAGGCTCGCCCGGCGGACCCCGTCCAGCCAGACGCGGTCGATGCCCGCCGCCGTGGCCAACCGTGCGCTTCCCTGCCGCCGGTCGGTGAGGGCCTTCCAGATGGCCGGTGCGTCGGAGACCGGCGTGTTGACCGACTGGGCGTTCAGCGACCGCAGACTCCTGCCCACCTCCGTACCGCCGGCCGCGCCGACCTCGGCCTTCGCCGCCGCACTCCGCGCGCCCCGGTAGCCGACGATCAGCTTCAGGCCGTCCTTCTGCGACCTGCGGACCTCCGGCCGACTCAACTCCGTGATGTCGAACAACCGCCGGTCGAGCTTCCCGGAGTCGATCAGCCGCCGGGCATCCGCCGGGACGATGAACGTGCGCTTTCCCCTGGTCGTCTGCTGCACCGGGATGCGCTCGCGGCCTTCAGCGGCCTCGAATCCGACCGGCCGGCCCTTGGCGTCGACCGTGACCCGGTCACCGGTGATCAGAGTCAATCGGTACGTCCGGGAGCCGTCCTGTGCCGCCGTGCCGGACGCGCTCCGCTGCGGCTCGGGCTGGGCGGCGGCGGGGCTGACCATCCCCGCCGCGATCGCCACCGCCGCCGCCGCCGCGACGAAGGGTATGCAGGCGCTTCTCATTTTTTGTTGCACGTATTCCCCTGGAGAACTCGGTGGTTCCTCACGACCGGTGGGCCCGTAGAGGTTCTTGACGGGCATCGACCACGGCCGTCCGTTTCACCGACCTAGACAAAATCGCGCACAAACAGGTTGACAAGAGAGCTACAGAGGTGCCCAGTTGGCCAGAAACGGACTACAGGGCGGGAAGGACGAGATCACCATGACCCGTACCTTCGTCGAGTCCTACGACATGGCCGGCCGGCGACAGTTCACACCCGGACGGCGCGACTTCGGCACCTGTGATCGCTGCGGAACTAAGGCACGGTTCAGGCCGACACAGGGATGCAGGATGAAGAGACGGTGTACCCACCATCGAAGGTGTCTTTCGGCCACGTCGAGGAGACCGGCTCCAGCCTGTGTTTCAGGAAGCGGGCGAATCGTGGGCGGCGAGTTCTTCGGCCAATTCCATACAGCGCAGGCGGGCCGGGGAGAAGTCGTAGGGCATCTTTCCTATGGCTTCGCATACGCTCATGGACTCGTGCCCCCTGCCAGGACTTTGGCCGGCCTCGTCCTCACCCTCATCAGCGGTGGGAGGGTGCACAGCGTCCCAGGAGTCGAAGAGCGCGTCGTCGCTCTCCGCCAGGCCGGAATCCTCGACAGCGGCCAGCAGCGCCCTTTCGAAGGCGTGCCGTTCGGCAGCCACCCGGGCCACGCGGGGGTCGTCGACAGCGATCGCGTCATCGAGTGCCTCCTCGGCGGCGTCGATACGGTCGGAAACCTCCCGCAGATCCGGGTCAGTGGCCAGGGCGATGAAGCGGCCGGCCTGGACGGCCGCGCCGAGCGGGCCGAAGATCCGCTCGGTGACCAGCAGGCAGTCCAGGTCCGCCTGGCGCAGGGAGCCCTCAGGCAGGCTCGTGAGGCGGCTGGTGACGAAGTCGGAGAGCAGACCCATCCTGCTGCCCTCGGTACGCATGCGCTGCACGGCAGTGCGTTGCCGCCGCAGTTCCGCTTCCTGGGCGACGAGGGTTTCCTCCAGCCGTTCCAGGATGTTCCCGATGCCGTCGTCGCTGTCGGCACCGGTGGAAGCCGTGTCGGCGAAGGCGTCACGGATGTCGTCCAGGGCGATCCCGGCGTCGGCCGTCTTGCGGATCCACAGCAGCCGGATCATGTCTTCGTAGCCGTACCGGCGGCGGTCGTCGCCTCCCCGCACGGGCTCGGGGAGCAGGCCGATCTCGTGGTAGTGGCGGATCGCCCTCGGTGTGGTGCCGACGAAGGCCGCCGCGTCACCGATCTTGACCTGGCGCGGCGGGACGAACGACGAATGCATGGGCGGGAGCCTTCCTCGCAGGGGCGGGACGTGGGTCCACCGGACCACATACCGCTACGGAAGGTGCAACCCGAGTCACTGCGCCCGGCGCCCGTACCGGGGGTGGCCAACCGCCGGCGCAGAGGAAGCGCGGACGGCAGGCCACCGGTTTCGACCAGAACCACGGCCGTCGGGGTTACGCCTTCCAGGCGCTGATGGTCCATTCCTGTCCGTCGTGGCCCTTGGGCAGCACGAACAGTCGGCCCTCGCTGTTCATCGTCCAGTAGGTGCTGGGAGCCGGCACGGTGACGCTGTCGGCCCCGAGGATGTACGTCCCCTCGGTGTCCCACCGGTAGGTGACCCCCTTGCCCCGACTCGCTCCGCAGCCACGCAGATCCAGCTCCGCGTGGGGGTAGACAGGGGCGGGTGCCTCCGGGGATTCCGTGACCGCGGCGATGTACTCCCGCAGGTACGGGATCAGGTCCGCAGCGCTCTTGGGCCATGGCAGGGTGTCGGTGCCCTTGTGCCGACTGTGGATACCGGGCTCGCCCTCGTCTTCGAGGCGCCTACAGGTGTCGTACCACTTGTTGCGGTTGCCCCTCCATTGCTTGGGGATCAGCTTGTCGAACTCCTTGCGGCGCTCTTCGGTGAGGTGGCTGAAGGCAGCGGCGAGCGGGGAGGAACCGGCCTCCGTTCCGGGCTCGCCGGCGGCGAGGGTGAGGCAGAAGTTGCCGATGTTCTGGAGATCGCGGACGGCGAGGCTGACGATCTGGTTGTAAGGGACACGGCCGTCGGGGTCCTCGGCGGTCTGGAAGTACCAGGCGAACTCGATACTGCCGTCGTTCTCCGCCAACTCCAGGGCGGGCGGGGCAGTCATGGTCTGGACGTGCTTGTTCCCCTCCCGGTGCTGGCCGACGTCCTTGCTCTCACTCAGCTTCGCCCGAAGACTCAGACCGGTGAGGTTGTTGGTGATGGTGAAATTGCCCTGGGGAAACGTCATGGCACCAGGCTGATACAGATCATGGGCGGCAAGAGCCGAACCCGGCAGAAGGTGACACGATCGAGGGATCATGACGGGAACGAGCACCAGCCGCAGCACGACGCATCCTTGACGCCGATGTGCCCGGCCAGGCACTCGACCGCGTCGTACGGCACCGTCAGCCACGGTCCCGTTCAACCAACCGGACCGGTGCCGTCATGGGCCGGCCGCCCCTGGATACGTCGTTCTTCGTCCAACCGATACCCCGTGCCAGACCGCGCCTACAGCGCTGCGGGACGCCGGTCACATGATCCGCCGGACAGAGCTCAGCCCTTCGTGGCGTCGTCGTCGGACGTG
>NZ_ML123034.1:4399156-4407029 GCF_003846185.1 Streptomyces sp. ADI96-02 | reverse complement strand
CCCGTAGTACTCGCTCTTCACCCTGTCCGTGTCGACGCTCTCGTCCTCCGACGTGCCGTAGTACTCACTCTTCACCTTGTCCGTGTCGACGCTCTCGTCCTCCGACGGCTTGCCGGACTTGCCGCTCACACCGCTCTCCGTGGAGCTGCCGACCTTCTGGCTCGTCAGTTCGGAGTCGCAGGCGGTGGCGGTCGCGGTGAGGGCCGCAACCGCCGCGACAGCCAGAACGAAGCGGGCGGAACGGGCGGCGAGGTGCGAGCGCATGGTGGTCTCCATCGACGGTGGTGAGCGGCGGTGTCCTGCTGACGCCGCTAACGCTAGGGCGGAGACGGTCTTGGAATGATCGCGTGAATGTTCGGGTTCTGTCTCACCCGCTCCGGCCCTCTGCACCGGCCACCGGCCCCGCAAGTCCCCGCCTCTTCCCTACGGTTGCCACAGCGCGTCCAACGCTTCGAGGGTGGGGTCCACGATGTCCCAGTCATGCGCGGAGGGATGACCGGCGTACAGCCCGCACGCGTCCTCGCCCGCGCCATCGAGCACGCCGCACCAGGCCAGCCCCGCGAGTCTCGTACCTCGGTCGTTCCAACAGGCCCAGAATGCGAGGCGCTTGGCGTCTTCCTCCCACAACAGCGCGGTGTGGTCGCCGTCGTGGTTCTCGGCCAGTTCGCAGAGGACGTACCCGGCCTCCGGCGGCGGGCATCCGAGGGCGGCCATCAAGCGGGCCACGCGCTGCGGGGGCGGCAGCAGGACCACGGCCGTGCAGGGGTTCATCGCTGTCCGTCCTCGTCGGGGTCGCCCTCGGACAGGAGCCGCCGGACCTCCGCGTGGGTGTGCTCGGTGAGCAGGTCGCCGAGCGGGTCGGTCACGGCCCAGGAGTGCGGGCCGGGGTGGTGGTCGAAGAACGCACACGCCGAGACGGTGTGCGCGATCAGGTCGCGGTAGAGGGCGGGACAGAGCGACAGGGTGTCGAGCCCGTGGACGCGGTGCGCGCCGGTCCCGGACCAGAGGAACCACAGGTCCCGGTCGTCCGGAGTGTCGGCCGCCCACAGATGCGCCGCGTGCTGGACCGACTCGTCGTGCTCGCCCAGTTCGCACAGCAGGAACTCGTCCGGAGCGAGAGCATCGGGCGGGCGCCCCGGGCCGCCCTCCATGGTGGCGAGCGCCAGCAGCGCTTCGGCGTACGGAACCTCGGTCACGGCAGTGCATTGCAGCACGGGATCGGTTCTCCTCCTTGTGGTGCCCGGCCGGGACGAAGCCCGGCCCCAGTACGAACCCGCCGGCACGACACCCGGCCGAACGGAGACGCGTGATCACGCGCCACGGCAGCCGGCGAACGCCGGAAGCCGGTACCGGTCCCCCGCGCCCCGGTTCCCAGCGCTCCGGTCCCCAGCGCTCCGATGGCCCGTGCTCCGCTGGTCCGGCCGGACGGGCCACCCGGCGAGGGTGACGCGCAGCCCGACAGCCGGGTCGACCACGGTGAGCAGGGCCGGAAGCCCGCACTCCAGGGCCCGCAGGGCGTCGTCCTGGAGTCCGTCGTCACCGGCCCACGCCCGCAGCCCTTCCGGGGCGTCGGTACCGTGGAAGGTCACCTGCCCTACGTCCCCGGCCCGGAGCCACGGCGATGCGGCGGGCAGATCCCGCCCGTGCCCGTCCGCCAGCCGCAGCGCCTGCCTGCGGAGCCAGCGGAGGACGAGCCGACGGTTCGGCATGGCGACCCCGCCCAGCCACACCGCGCCCCCACCGGTCGTGGCGGTGACAGCCGCCACGTAATCGAGGTCCCTCATGCGGAACCCCCGCCGCCGCCCGGAAGGACCATGCTCCGCAACAGGGCAGCCGCAGCCTCGATCGCGTTCAGCACCGCCTCCCGCTCCGCGTCCCGGTCGGTGATCGCCGCGTCCAACTCGGCCAGGAACAGGGCTCGGTGGACATGGTCCGACTCGATACGCCGCAACTCGGCGAAGGCCGGGTCGTGTGCGTCCGGCGGGCGAGGAGTGCGCGCCCGCACGAGGCGCGGGAAGCGGAGCCGCAGCTGTACCTCCACCGCCCTCATGGCCCTCAGCGCCCTCACAGCACTTCACCTCGGCTACGGGCGTTGAGCCGCGCGGTCCGGGCCCGCAACTGCTCCATGAGCAGCGCGGGGCGCACATGCCGGGGCTCGACCTCCCACTCGCGCCCACCGCCCACCGGCCGGAGCGACCAGTACAGGCCGGCCACCCCTCGGAACTCCCCCCACCCGGTCACCGCGACTGGTGTCCGTCAGAAGCGTCCCAATGGCGGGGAGACGCACGGGTTGCTGGGAATTCGGGCACACGTTCTCGCCATACACCGATCGCTCCTCTCTGTAGCCGTTTGACTACCGGGGCGACTCAGAGTGGCCTAGGGTCGAAGTGTCTTCAACGTTTCGGATTTGGGGGGCACGTTGGTAAATCGTAAGGAGCTGAACCCTGACGCAGGCCCGGAAGCAGCCTTCGGCGCACGCCTGCGCGGCGCGCGAGAGGCGCGGGGCTGGAAGCAGGACGACCTCGGCTCACGCATCGGGTACACCGGCCGTCATGTCTCAGGGGTGGAAACTTGTCACAAGTCCCCAACTCGCAGGTTTTCGATCGCGGTTGATGTCGCACTGGGCTTCGAAGGAACGACGGAATCGTTCGAACGCGAGTGGCGCGAGATCAAGCACGGCGTGCTGTTGCAGGGCTTCCCCGAGTACGTGGGGCTGGAGGGCAGGGCGGCGGAGATCAGGCTGTTCGAGGCGGGCGTGATACCTGGCCCGCTTCAGACGCGTGAGTACGCCCAGGCGTTGGCCGACAGCACTGTCGAGCGAGGCACCAACACACGGGAACAGGCCGACGAGCAGGTCGCATTCCTCATGGAGCGTCAGGCCGCGCTGGCGCGAGACGTACCTCCCCTGGTGATAGCGGTTCTGGACGAGAGCTGCATCCGACGTCCCATCGGTGGCGCCGCCGTCATGGACGCGCAATTGCAGCATCTGATCGGCTTCGCAGCTCAGCCGAACACTATGCTCCAGATCGCCCCCTTCAGCCTTGGCGAGCGTCGCCCGTTCCACCGGCTGGTAAATCTGCTGACCCTTCAGGATCGTTCAGTGGTCTCCTACCTTGAGTCGGAAACCCAAGGGCATCTGGACCGAGAAATGGCCTCCGTGCTGCCGCTGGTGAGGGCCTACCATCAGTTGCAGGCCGTATCTCAGTCGCAGACAGCCTCCGTGGAACTAGTCCACCAGCTTCGAAAGGGCACCTCGTGACGACCGACTCCATGAACCCCTACTGGGTCAAGTCCTCCTACAGCGCCAACGGCGGCTCCTGCGTCGAGTGGGCCCCGCGCACCGCGTCCGCCACCGGCATCGTGCCCGTACGCGACTCGAAGGACGTGGGCGGCCCGGTGCTGAGCTTCCCCGCAGCCGCGTTCTCGACCTTCGTCACGGGTATCAAGTCAGGCGAGTTGCAGCACTCGTGACCGCGACCGGTCGATGACGAAGGGACGCACGATGGCAGCCGAATCTCCCCGATGGTTCAAGTCCTCGTACAGCGGTAACGGCGGCACCTGCATCGAGGTCGCCGCCGACCTCGCCGCCTCGCGCGGCGTCGTGCCCGTACGGGACTCGAAGAACGTGAGCGGTCCGGTCCTCAGCCTCTCCGTCCCCGTCTTCGCCTCGTTCGTGGCGAGCGTCCGGGCCGGCGACTTCGACGCCGTCTGACCGACCGCATCAGCACCGCCCCACCGTGCCGCCGAGCAGGGTGGGGCGTTGCGCTGCACGGAACGCCCTCCTGGAGCAGCCCCCGGCAGTACGGACGGCATACATCGCGGAGTGTCGCTGTTGCCGCAACCATGCCCAACATCACCGGCGTCGTGGCCCGCGTTTTCGTAGACGATCTCGAAGCCGCGATTCCCGTGTACCGACAACTGGCCCGGACCACAGCGGTCCATCGCTTCGCCTTCCATGGAGTCGAGCTGGCCCGGGTCGGATCGTTCCTCCTGCTCAGCGGCGACACAGCGGCATATCGCGACAGAGTGGCGACCCTCCTGGTGCTGCAGATCGCTCCGGTGGTCGCTGCGATCGAACACACGGGCGGGCAGATCCTCGACGGCCCGTCCCCGGCTCCCAACAGGGGCCTGCCTAGTGTCTCGTGATCCTGTCAGCGTTACTTGATCTTGAGTGTCTCGCTGTATTGGCATGGAGCTCTCTGTGAAACAGGCTGTCGAGCTGCGGGAGTTGGTGAGCAGTCGGGACGTGCCTGCGGATATAGCCACGCGGGGCCGGATCGTGCTCTGGTGACCGGCCCGGCGGGGCCCGGGAACAGGTGATGGCACGGGTACGGGCCCGCGTCATTGCGCTGACACGTATGACGCCGCCGAACGGCACTGGTCTTTCGCACTGGTCCACACGCGAGTTGGCGAAGTACCTGAAGCGGACTGAGGACATCACCGTGTCCTGGCACTACATCGCGCGGATCTGGCGGGAGGGGAATCTCAAGCCGCACCGCTCGGACACCTTCAAGATCTCGAAGGACCTGGCGTTCGCGCGGAAGGTCGCCGACGTGATCGGTCTCTATCTGGACCCGCCGGGCGGCGCGGTGGTGCTGTCGATCGACGAGAAGACGCAGGTGCAGGCGTTGGACCGGACCCAGCCGGTGCTGCCTGTGGCGTTCGCGGCCACTGACAAGCGCACCCACGACTATGCGCGGCATGGCACGACGAACCTGTTCGCCGCTCTCGACGTCGGCATCGGGGAAGTCATCGGCGAGTGCGAGCCGAACCGGAACGGCGCGACCTTCCTGGCTTTCTTGAAAAGGCGGTGAAGCCACACGCGGGCAAGGAGATCCATGTCGTCCTGGACAACCTGTCCACGCACACAACGCCGGAGGTGAAGGCGCGTGGCTGTCGAAGAATCCGCATATCGACTTCCACTTCACCCCTGTCGGCTCCTCCTGGTTGAACCAGATCCAGATCTGGTTCGGCATCCTGACCCGGCAGTCGATCCGCCGCGGAACGTTCTCCAGCCTCAACGTCCTGGTCAAGCAGATCCGCGACTACATCAGCTCCTGGAACCAGGAGGCAAAGCCCTTCACCTGGACCGCGACCGCCGACGAGGTTCTCGCCAAGGTCCGACTCATCAAGACCAACGTGAAAAAACTCGTCAACAGCAACTCGAAATGATGCAAACAGGATCACGAGACACTAGAAGACGGCCTCTCAGCCGGGGGGATCGGTGTGCCCGTGCCCGGTGTGGCCGGCGTGGAGGGAACGGTGGTGAGTGTCAGTTCAGCATCCTGCAGCTGATGAGTCACCGCGTACACAGAGTTGAAGTCGTGGACCCGGAAGACAACGTCCTCACCAGGCCGGAGATCGGTGCCCTGGCCGTTGTTCAGTCCCGCGGCGATGACTTTGGCCTCGACAGGGCCGGTGTTCTCGACCTTGACCTGCGTGCCTGCCGGAGGCCGCCAGCATTCCGTCACCCGCAGATCGGATGGAGCGGTCCGGCTGACCTTGCAGACAGGATAGGCGCCAGCGGAGTCGCTGCTCGGTGGCGTGTCGCCGGCAGGAGCCTGAGCTGAGGCCAGGCCGGCCCCGCCGAGAAGGAGCACGGCAGCTCCGAGACCGGCGGCGGTTCCCTTCCGGATACGGGCGGAGAGAATAGACATCGGGATCCCTTCCAAAGAGTTGACCTCGGAATTCGACGAGGTGCCCGACCTCGCGTAGACCGAACACCACCATGGAATGCCAGCACAGAGTCAAGCCGCCTGGGGAAACTGCCTAGACCTGCATGAGCCGCGAGCCTCCCTGACGGGCCGCGCAGCCCTCGGAACCGGCCTTCGACCGGGCTCACGGCCCCTGTGTCCAGCCGAAGGTCCACGCCTGCTCAACGGGTCGACCGCGCCACGGGACGCCCGGGGGCGATCGCGGGAAGCGGGTGACTGACCATGAGCGCTTTCAGCTCTGCCTCTCCAGAAAAGATCTGCCAGGATTTCAGGCGGGCGACGCCTCGTTCGACGGGAGTGCGGGCGTGGGCGAGTGCGCGGTTCAGCGTCCGCTCGGTCGGTGACAGTTCGTCGTTGGGCGGGCGTCGGATCGCGGTGGTGACCCAGGAACCTGCGGCTATGTGCGCGCGGTCGGCTACGATCGGGATGCCCTGGCGTTCGCAGATCCGGATGATGCGGTGGGCACGGGCTGCGGTCAGGTCGTGTGCGCGGCCCGGCAGGGCAGGGGCGAGGGCGTCGTGCTTGCGCAGGTAGGTGAGTGCGACCAGGACACGCTGGTGCGGCGGGAGCTTGCAGCGGCGGTCACCCTCAGTGGGTGACGATGAGCATCGTGCCGCACTCGACAAGCGCAGGCGGCAGGTCGAGTGCGGCAGGGTAAGGAACCGTGGGACGGCACGGCGGCGTGTGGTCTCCGTCGAGGTCGACGCGGCGCTCGCCGAGCAGGTGGCCAAGAACGCGGCGGCGGCAGGCCACCGGAGCTCTTGGGCCTCGGCCGACTACACGCCGGAACGGCAGGAGTACGCCGTCACGCAGTACGGGCCCCGGAGGCTGTGGGACGAGGCCCGGTCGGCCTACCGGGCCTGGGAGGCCCTGGGCCGCCCGGCACGCGACCGGGCGGGCCTGTCCGTCACCGCCGGGGGCCAGCAGGTCTGGCTCGACAGCCCGGACCATGTCCTTCGGCAAGCGGCTCCCCGAATCTCCGCGAAGGGGCTCCACAGGCGCTCAGCCTGATCCTCCCGCCTTTTCGCGACGAGCGCTTCGAGAAGGCCGGTGGCGAACCACCGGCCTTCTCGGAAACCCCCGAAACCACTCCGGCTTTCGGCGCGGTCCTATCGATTCGTGATGTGGAATTCGGAGTTCACATGGCCGATGCCGCCGCCTATGGAGCCGTTGACGTTCACGAGAGGGCTGTTGGACGTCGTTCCGTCGGTGTCGTTGTGATTGATCGTGTTGTCGTTCGCCGAGATGACGACCTGGGCACCGCTCGGGTCGGCGTACCTGAGCAGAGCGTGGGCCCCGTACATCCAGCTCGACACGTCGACCTGCTCGGACTTGCCTGCCGGCAGGTCGACGGCTCGCTGACCCCAGTGCCCGGAGTCGTTGTGGTCGGCCGACACGAGCTTCAGGTCCGTGGTGCTGTCGTTGTAGACCTTCATGAACAGGTGGTAGGTGGGGCTGGCCTGCGTCCCGGCGGGAGCGGAGGCCGCCGGGGGGCTCTGCGGGGCGGCGGTGCCGGTGTCAGCTGCGGCGATGCCCGCCACACCGCCCATCAGGGTGGCGGTGGTGGCTGCGACGACAACGATACGGGCGATTCGGGACATCGGAATTCTCCTCTGGCGCAGGAAGGCCAACCGGGTTGCGGTTGCACCTCTTTGCCGTGGACGCGAGAACGACCGTGGATTCGAATCGAATCGCCGGAGGCTCTTCTCTATCGCGCCTTGCGGTATGAAAAACGTACATCGCCGCTCGTCTGCCAAGCCCCTGGAACCGGCAAAGCGCCCATAAAAGAGAATCAAGACCGAGTGATTTACCTGGCGTTATCCCGACCCGTGGCGTCACGTGCCGCACGGGCGGCGCCTTCCGAATCACCGGGAAGAGGCCGCCCGAGCGCCGACGGTCAGGACGTAGCCAGCGTCGGACTACTGACGTAGGTGCCGACGCTGTTGACCAGTTGCGTCTGAACGTGGGCGGTGGGGGCGAAGAGATCGGGCTGGTTGAGCTTCGCGATGCTTCCGCCGTTCTCCGGGGCGAGGTAGCCGCCGTAGGGATTCTTGAGGGGCAGCGTCGACGGAGCAGCGGTGGCGCCGTAGCGGGTGATGAGGGAGGCTTCGGGCTTCTCGCCGTTGTAGTGGTGGTAGGCGCCGATCGCCGGGTCGGCA
>NZ_ML123034.1:4379283-4398495 GCF_003846185.1 Streptomyces sp. ADI96-02 | reverse complement strand
CTCCGTCGCGCCGCCCGTGCCGAATTCGTCCAGGACCGTCAGGAAGTACTGCGGGAAGTAGCCCTCCGGGTACTCGAAGAAGAAGGTCGCCTTCGGAACGGTGAGGGTCTTGGCGGCGTGGTCCACCCTCGGCTTGCCGACCGGGACCACCTTGCCGATCTCCTCGGACGTGGAGGAGTGCGGTCCCCGTCCGATGACGGTGTAAGGGCTGATCTTCAGATCGGATGGCACCGAGGCGAGTTTCTGCGTCCGCTCCGGCACGGTCACCTTGTACACGGCGCGACCGGAAGACGTGAGCCTCTTGGCATCAAGGCCGAACGACGAAGCCCGTCCGTCGTTCACCGGGTCACTCGACACGGACAGACGATACTTCTTGTGAAAACCTGGTGCAGGGTTTCCGGCTTCCTGGAGAGAAAAATCGAAATCATCCGAGTTCGCCGGGTCCGCCTTGACCGTGATGTTCTTCGACGCATCCTCCACGTAGACCTTTCCCTTGTGGCTCAGGGTGGTCTGGGACTTCTCGGAGGTGAATGTGGATTCAGCCTGCATATTCATAAAGTTCTCGAACTCGGTGATCCGCTGCCCCATGCCCTCGAAACCGCGCTCGCCCGTGAAGAAAACGGAATAAGTCTTGCTCTTCCCGGACTCGCTGGTGAACTTGTCGCTGGGCAGTGCCGGAAGACCGGAATGCTCCTGACCGCGGGTCCACCCCTTGCCCTTGTCAGTGGACATATAAGCACGGAGATCGATGTCCTGATCACTGTCGTTGACTATCTCAAGTTCCAGGCGCTGCTCCGGATCGGCCAGAGCCGCGGCCTGGCTTCCACCGGAAGCCGCCGTCAGACCTATCGCGAGGACTCCGGCGACTCCGACGAGGGGAAAGAACTTGTGGGCGATCACGGAAGGTCACCTTCGGGCAGGGAGATATACGAAGTCGCTTGCTGCGCCAGCACCTGCCACCGGCGTGCGACATGCTTTCGCCCTCAGAGTCGCGCCTCCGCCCCCCGCAAGCCCCCAGGGAATCCCCCTAAGGCATGCCCCGGGCCGGTAGAAGCCCCTCCCGCCACCGGCCAGGAGAAACCGGTGCCTCGGCCGGGTCCGGCGACTGTCCGGACCTGCCACCGCAGCCCACATTTGCGCGCGCCAAGGGCTGTCCCGTAATCGCTGGTGGATCGGCGTGCGGTGTCGGATGCGGTGCGTCACCGAACGGACGGGCCTCCGCATACTGGACGTATGCGTATGTTCCAACAACGCGGCGAGGTGCCGTAGCTGTCGTCGCGCACCTGCCACGGATTGCTGGACAGTCCTTGGCCATGGGCACAAGGTCCTGCACGGACCGCGCCCGTGGCGGGCTGCTCAGTGGGTGCGACCCTCAGCGGGACCCGTCGGTGACGCGGTCGAGCCGGTAGTACTGGGCGACGCACTCCCCCGGCCAGTAGCTGCTTCCGCCCTTGCTGAACGGTTCCAGCATGCCGCTGATGACCAGCCGGTCGTACGGGAGGACCCGATCGCCGGACGCCGCTCCCTGCTTCAGCCGGCGGTCCTGGGCGTCCCACTTCTCGGCCCGTGCCTGCATGTCGGTGTCGAGGCGGAGCAGCGAGACGGCCGGGCCGAAGCAGGCCAGGACGCAGAGCACCGCGCACGCCGCCCGCACCGGGCCGGTGTGCCACGCGCGACGGCGGAGGGCGAGGCCCAGCAGCAGGCCCGCCCCGACGAGCAGGGCCACGTACAGCAGGAGGTAGTCGTTCCACAGCCGGTTGGCGCTCGGATCGCTCACCCGGTCGCGGAAGACCGGGTAGGCGATGACCGTGCAGAGGTAGCCGGAGACGAGGATGACGACCACCCCGGCGCAGATCAGCAGCGGCCAGTGCGCGGACGGACGGGGCGCGGTCCCGTCGGTGCGGCGGCAGAGCAGGCCGAGGAGTACGCCCACGGCGATCGCGCCCACGTACTGCCAGGTGCCGGCGACGATGGCCGTGATCTCGGCGAAACTGTGGAAGGACCGGGCGAACGACTCCGGGGAGAGCAGTGACGCGGTCTGCGCCCCGAACCGGTGCCTGCGGTTGACGGAGCCGGGCGAGGTGATGAGCACGAGGGCCCCGGCGACCGTCCCGGCGACGCCCGCCGCGCACCACAGGCGCAGGAAGGCCCGGTGCGGGCTCGGGACGACGCGGAAGCTCAGCAGGAACACGGCCGCCAGCACCACGATGACGACGATCGCGGTCTCCTCGGACAGGGTGGCGAGCACGGCCCCCGCGATCAGGGCGACGGCGAGCGCGAAGGCCCGTCCCCGGCGGGTGCGGGCGGTGAGCAGCGGAATCAGCGCGGCGCAGGCCAGCACCGGAGGCATGGTGTGCGAGACGGAGGCGGCCGGCCAGTAGAACGTCTTGTACGTGTTGGCGGTGGCGAACAGGAAGAGCGCGCTCATCATCGCCGCGACCAGGAGCGGCAGCCCGCGCGGGACGGTGAATTCGGCCCGGCGGAGCGCGGCGACGGTGGCCGCCCACAGGACCGCCAGCGTCAGCACCGCGCTGACCAGCGGGAACCACTGGTGTCCGGCCACCTGGAACTCGGCGTAGGCGCCGACCAGCAGCGCGTTGGCGACCCGCCCGTTGTCGTCGAAGTAGAACTTCCCGACCAGCCCCGCGACGCCCTCGTCGCGCACGATGGGCAGGAAGCACCAGTCGTCCGCGCCGGGCCGCACCCAGCGCCCGAACCAGGAGGCGGCGGCGATCAGGGCGAGCGGCACGAGCGCGACGGCGCTCACCCAGAGCGAGGTCCACCGGCGCTTCTCCGGGCGGCCGTCGCCCGGTTGCCGCGACCGGCCGCGGGCGGGCCGGCCGCCCCGGTCGCCACCCCGGTCAACGCCCCGGTCGCCACCCCGGTCAACGCCCCGGTCGCCACCCCGGTCAACGCCCCGGTCGCCGCCACGGTCGCCGCCCTCGTTCCCGTCTTCGGGCCGGTCCGGTACGGCGGTCTCCGGTGTGCCGTCACTCATGCGCGGTCACCGGTCCTCGGCGGACGGGGAGGACAGGGAGCGGCCGACGGGCGGTGGTGGCAGGGGTTCGCCGGGGCTCTCCGCGTCCAAGCGGTGGTTGCGGCCGGACATGATCGCCCAGCGGGCCAGGAGGAAGGAGAGCGGTGTGACGATGACTCCGGCAGCGAAGGCGGCGATGTTCTTGTCCATGCCGAGGCCGGCGACCGCCGCGTAGAGCAGTACGCCGGAGAACACGAGGTTGACCGCGCTGGAGACGGGATAGCGCAGGAACGCGTGCCAGGTCGGTTTCGTCCGGCAGGTGATGTAGGAGTTCAGCAGGAACGAGCAGACCACGCCGACGGCGAAGCCCACGACGTGGGCGGCCAGATAGGGGATCCACCGGTTCAGCGTGGCGTAGACGCCGAGGTAGACGGCGGTGTTCACACAGCCGATGAGGACGAAACTGCCGAACTGGCGCACGGTGCGCGCCCGTCCCGGCCCGGCCCCGTCCGCCGCCGCTGCGACTCCGTCCACCGCCGCGACGGCCCCGGCGGGCGGCAGCGGGCGGTTCGTCGGCGGACGCGTCTCGTCGGTCTCGCGCACCACGTACGGCGGCCGGTGCTTCGTCTCGTGGTAGATCCGGCCGACGTATTCGCCGATCACGCCGAGGGTGACCAGCTGGATTCCGCTCAGCGCGACGACGGCGGTGAGCAGGGTGGCGTAGCCGGGGGTCTTCGCGCCGTTCAGGACGACGCTGACGACCGTCCACACCGCGTAGGCCAGCGCCGAGACGAAGACCCAGAAGCCGGTGTAGATGGCGAGGCGCAGCGGGCGGTTGTTGAAGGAGAGGAGTCCGTCGATGCCGTAGTTCAGCAGCCGCCTGCTCCCCCACTTCGACCGTCCGGCCACTCGTTCGCTGTTGCGGTAGCGGAAGCTGACGGTGTCGAAGCCGACCCAGGAGAAGATGCCCTTGGAGAACCGGTTGCTCTCGGGCAGCGCGAGGACGCTCTTGACGGCCCGCCGGGACAGCAGCCGGAAGTCGCCCGACCCGTCGATGAGTTCGACGTCCATGCAGTGCCGTACGACGGCGTAGTAGGCGTGGCTGAGCGCGCTGCGGATCAGGCCCTCGCCCGAGCGGTCCCGGCGCGGGATGACCTGGTCGTAGCCGAGCCGGTGCAGTTCGAGCATGCGCGGGATCAGCTCGGGCGGGTGCTGGAGGTCGGCGTCCATGATCACTACGGCCGCGCCCCGGGCCATGCGCAGCCCGGCGAGCATGGCTGCCTCCTTGCCGAAGTTGCGGCTGAAGGCCGTGTAGCGCACCCGGGGGTCCTTGGCGGCGAGGACGCCGAGGCGCTGCCGGGTGCGGTCGCCGCTGCCGTCGTCGACGTAGCAGATCTCGAAGGTGCCGCCGAGCCCGTCCAGGACGCGGAGCAGCGCCGTGTGGAAGGCGCCGATCACCTCGGCCTCGTCGAAGCACGGTACGACGACCGACAGCTGAAGGTCCCCCACGCGACACCTCCGGGTTGCAGCCGATCCTCAGGGCACGATATCGGACCCTTTGTCTACATTCGACCCATTCGGCTGCGCACTCCCGCCCATCCGGCTCCCGACGCACGGGCCGCCGCCGCCTTTCACGCGAACAGCGCACGGGTCGCGCGAGGGGCGCGCGGAGGACGGCCGAACGCCGGTCGGTGAGGACCGGGCATCGCACACCACGCCGGGTCGCGAGGGTCAGATACCAGACATAGCCTCGCAAAGGTGACGTCTCCCGTGTCCCGTACCCGGAGCACCGTGCCCGGCAGGGCTCTGATCGCCGCCCTGCTCGCCGCGCTGTCCGCCGTGTGCTGGCTGGCGCTCCCCGGCGTCGTCACCGCCCGCGCCGACGACCCGGTGGAGCTGTCCCGGGACGGGCAGATCACCGACCGGGTCGACGCCCTCGGCGATCGGGCCGGATCGGTGGCCGACGCCCTCGACCGGCTCTACGCGGAACACCGCCTCCAGCTCTTCGTCGTGTACGTGAACTCCTTCTCCGGCCGGTCCGGGCAGACCTGGAGCGACGAGACCGCCCGCCGCAACGGCCTGGGCCAGGACGACGTACTGCTGTCCGTCGCCACCGGCGACCGGCGGTACGCCTACTCGGTGGACGCGGGCTCGCCCCTCACGGACGCCCGGCTGCGGGACGTGGCGAACACGGCGGTCGAGCCCGCGCTGCGGGAGAACGACTGGTCCGGGGCCGCGATCGGCGCGGCGGACGGTTACGCGGCCGTGCTGGACGGCCGCCCGGTGACCGCCCCCGCCATCACCCCCGGCCCCGCCGACCCCGGCAACTCGGCCGAGAACAGCGCGAGCGCCCTCGTCCTGCCGGTGGCGGTGGTCGCGGCGGCGGCCGCCGTGGCGGCGTACGCCTACACCCGGCGCAGGCGGCGCTCGGCCCGGCGCACGACTCCGGCCGCCGCCGGCTGGGGCCGGAGCGGGGCGGCGGCCGGCTCGGCTCCGCCGCCGGTACCGCTGCCGGAGCTGGACGCGCGGGCGAAGGAGGCGCTGGTGGACACCGACGACGCGGTGCGCACCAGCGAGGAGGAGCTGGGTTTCGCGACCGCGCAGTTCGGGGAGGAGGCGGCGGCCCCCTTCACCGAGGCGGTCGGCCGGGCGAAGGACGAGCTGATGAGGTCCTTCCGGTTGCGTCAACAGCTCGACGACGCCCACCCCGAAAACGACGCGACCCGGCGGCTGATGCTGGAGGAGATCGTCACCCGGTGCGCCGCGGCCAACGAGGGGCTGGACGCCGTCGCCGAGGACTTCGACCGGCTGCGCGCCCTGGAACGCGACGCCCCGCAGGCGCTGGCCGCCGTCGGGACCCGGTTCGGCGAGCTGACCGAACGTCTGGCCGCTGCGGAACCGGTCCTGGCCCGCCTGCGCGAGCGGTACGGCGCTCCGGCCGCCGACCCGGTCGCCGGGGACGTCGAGCGGGCCCGGGACCGGCTCGCCTTCACGACGTCCGCCCTGGACGGCGCGCGCCGTGCGGTCGACGGCGGCGACAACGCGCGGGCCGCCGTGTACGTCCGGGCCGCCGAGGGCGCGGTGGGCCAGGCGGCCACGCTCGTCGACTCGGTGGACCGGCGGGCCGCCGAGCTGGCCGAGGCGGCCGAGAAGCTGCCGGCCGCGCTGACCGAGACGGAGACCGACCTGGCCGAGGCGGGCGGGCTGCTCCAGGGCGCCGACCCGGCCGCCTCGACCGCCGAACTGCGGGGCCGGATCGCCCGCGCCGAGACGGTGCTCACCTCCGTACGGGAGGCGATGGCGGCCGGGCCGCACGACCCGGTCGACGCGCTGCGCCGGGTGGAGGAGGCGGACACGGCCCTGGACGAGGCGCTGGCCGGGGCCCGGGAGCGGGAGCAGGGCGGCAGGCGGGCCCTGACCCTCCTCGACCAGGCGATGCTCACCGCCCGCTCCGCGATCGCGGCGGCGGCCGACTACGTGACCACGCATCGCGGTGCGGTGGGCAGCCAGGCCCGGACCCGGCTCGCGGAGGCGCAACGGCGCTGGGAGCGGGCCCGGGAGCTGTCCGCGGGCGACGTGCAGGCGGCTCTGGCCGAGGCGCAGCGGGCCGACGCGCTGGCCGGGCAGGCGCTGGCCCTGGCCGAGCAGGACGTACGCGGCTTCGGCTCCCTCCACGGTCCGGGCGGTGTACGGGGCGGAGGCGGCGGCATGGGCGGCGCGGTACTCGGCGGCATCCTCCTCGGCGGCCTGTTCGGCGGCGGTACGGGCGGCGGCTTCGGCGGCGGGCCGGGCGGAGGCGGCCGGGCGGGCGGCTTCGGCGGCGGCGGTCCGGGCAGTTTCGGCGGCGGCGGGACCCGGGGCCGCCGCGGCGGAGGCGGGCGCTTCTGAACGGCCCGGCGGGCGCTTCGGGACGGTCCGGCGGGCGCTTCGGGACGGCCGGGTGGGCGCTTCGGGACGGCCGGGTGGGCGCTTCGGGACGGCCGGGTGGGCGCTTCTGGATGGTCCGGCGGGCGCTTCTGGAGCGCTTCCGGACGGCCCGGTGGGGCTCCTGGAACGGCCGGGCGTGCTCCTGCGCCGCCTCCCGCCTCCCGCGTCCCCCGACTTCCCTGGCCACCCGAACCGAACCGACCCGACCCGACCCGACCCGACCCGACCCGCAAGGAGCCGTGCCATGACCAAGCAGACGATCCTCGGCCGCGTCACCCAGCTCGCGAAGGCCAACGTCAACGCCCTGCTGGACCAGGCCGAGGACCCGCAGAAGATGCTGGACCAGCTGATCCGCGACTACACGAACAACATCGCCGAGGCCGAGCAGGCG
Source organism: Streptomyces sp. ADI96-02 (assembly GCF_003846185.1). Taxonomy (GTDB): domain Bacteria; phylum Actinomycetota; class Actinomycetes; order Streptomycetales; family Streptomycetaceae; genus Streptomyces. The sequence continues at coordinate 4,391,200 of NZ_ML123034.1, read as the reverse complement.
GTCGCCGCCACCATCGGCAACCTCCGGCTGATGGAGCAGGACCACGCGGAGGACGTGTCCGCCGCCGCCGAGTGGGGCCGCAAGGCGCTGGCGGCGAGCCGGAAGGCCGACGAACTGCGCGCGGCGGGGTCGGTCGCGGAGGCGGACACGTTCGACAACCTGGCGAAGGTGGCGCTGGGCCGTCAGCTCCAGTCGGAGCAGGAGGCCAGGACGGCGGAGCCGACGATCGCCTCGCAGACGGAGGTGGTGGACAAGCTCAAGGCGGGCCTGGACCAGATGCACGCCAAGCTGTCGCAGCTGACGGCCGAACGGGACGAGCTGGTGGCACGCGCCACGTCCGCCCGGGCGCAGAACCACATGATGGACGCCGTGAAGAGCGTCGACGTCCTCGACCCGACCAGTGAGCTGAGCCGGTTCGAGGAAAAGGTGCGGCGCGAGGAGGCGAAGGCGGCGGGCAGGCAGGAGCTGGCCGCCTCCTCGCTGGACGCACAGTTCGAGCGGTTGGACGGCCTCGGCGACAGCGCGGAGGTGGCGGCCCGGCTGGCGGCGCTGAAGGCGGGCTCGTAACCGTCCGCCGCCGGCGTCCGGGCACGCGCCTGGGCGCGGGTCCGTACCTGCTGTACGCGCTGTACCCGACCGGCAGGTCAGGGTCCGTACCGGCTCAGCGGATCGAGGTCGGGGCCGAGGTCGGGGCCGAGGTCGGGGCCGAGGTCGGGGCCGAGGTCAGTACATGCTCAGCAGCTGCTCCACGGAGAGTTCCGCGGCCGGAGCCCCGTCGGGCAGGGCCAGTTCGAACCAGACGGTCTTGCCGCGCGGGGTCCGGCGCGAGCCCCAGGCGGCGCTGAGCAGCCCGACCAGTTGCAGCCCGCGCCCGCCCTCGTCGGTGTCGCGGGCCCGGCGGCGGCGCGGCTGCACCAGACCGGCGTCCCACACCTCGCAGACGAGCGTGCGGTCGCGCAGCAGCCGCAGCCGGATCTCGCCCTCGCTGTAGCGCAGGGCGTTGGTGACCAGCTCGCTGACCAGGAGTTCGGTGGTGTCCACCAGGTCGTCCAGGTCCCAGGCGAGGAGCTGGGAACGGGCCAGATCGCGGGCGCGCCCGACCGAACGGGGCTCGCGCGGCAGCTTCCAGTCCCCGACCGCCTCTTCGGGCAGTCCCTGGATGCGGGCCATCAGCAGGGCGATGTCGTCCTCGCCGTGTCGGGTGTCCAGGGTGGTCAGGACGTGGTCGCAGGCGGCCTCCAGCCCCATCTGCGGGCCGGTCAGGACCGTGCGCAGGGCCGCCAGCCCCTCGTCCAGCGGCTGGTCGCGGGACTCGACGAGGCCGTCGGTGTAGAGGGTGAGCAGGGCGTTCTCGGCCAGTTCGACCTCGACCTCCTCGAACGGCTCGCCGCCGACGCCGAGCGGCATGCCGGGCGGTACGTCGATGAGGCGGGCGGGGCGGCCCGGTTCGACGACGGCCGGCGGGAGGTGGCCGGCGTTGGCGAAGGTGCAGCGGCGGGTGACCGGGTCGTAGACCGCGTAGACGCAGGTCGCCAGGTAGACCTCCGAGAGGTCGGCCTCCCGCGACTTCTGCGCCGCGCGGGACGGCCACTGGGAGCCGCCGCTGCCGCCGAGGGCGCCGCCGCTGCCGCCGCCCGGCGAGCCGAGGCCCCGCGCGACCTCGTCCAGGGCGGAGAGGACTTCGGCGGGCTCCAGGTCCAGGAGGGCCAGGGTCCGTACGGCGGTGCGCAGTTCGCCCATCGCGACGGCGGCCCGCAGCCCGCGGCCCATGACGTCGCCGACGACCAGGGCCGTACGGTGTCCGGGCAGCTCGATGACGTCGAACCAGTCGCCGCCGACCTCGGTGGCCGTGTTGCCCGGCAGGTAGCGGCAGGCGATGTCGAGCCCGGCGGCCTCGGGGTCGCCGGGCGGCAGCAGGCTGCGCTGGAGTATCAGGGCGCGTTCGTGTTCGCGGCGGTAGAGGCGGGCGTTGTCGATGCAGACGGCGGCGCGGGCGGCCAGTTCGGTGGCCAGCGCACGGTCCCGCTCGCCGAACGGTTCGCTGCCCTTCGTCCGGGAGAACTGGACGAGCCCGACGACGGTGTCGTGCGCCACCATCGGCACGGCGAGCGTCGACTGCACGAAGCCCATCTCGTCGCCCGGGACGTCCTCGACGTGTCCGGAGCGCAGGGCGGCGGCGCAGGGCGAGCCGAACGGGAAGCGGTGGACGGAGCCGAGGGCGGGCGGCACGTCGTCGGGGCCGGGCGGCCCGCTGCCGGCGACGGCGGTCGGCAGGGCGTCGGACACGGCGCTGGCGTGGGCCACCCGGCGCAGCTCGGCCGAGCCGCCGCCGAAGTCGCGGTGCGGGGGCGCCCAGCTGCCGGGCGGCGCCTCGTCCCCGCTGAGCAGACCTTGGTAGAGGTCGACGGCGGCCAGGTCGCAGAAGCCGGGGACGGCGACGTCGAGGAGTTCGCGGGCGGTGGTCTCCAGGTCGAGCGAATTGCCGATCCGGGCGCTCGCCTCGTTCAGGAGGGCGAGGTTGCGGCGGGCGCTGGCGGCTTCGCGGGCCGCGATGTGGCGGCGGGTCACATCGGTGGCCAGACCGGCGATGCCGACGGGCCGGCCGGCTCCGCTGTGCACCCGGTAGAGGTTCATGGACCAGTGGCGGCGCTCCGTGCCGCCGGGTGCGGTGCCGATGAGCTGGAGGTCGGTGACGGACTCGCCCGTCTCCAGGACGCGCTTCAGGGTGGCGGAGAGCCGGTCGGCCTCCGGCCGCGGGAGGTAGTCCTCGACCGTGCGGCCCCGGTGGTCGTCGGCGGCCCCGCCGAAGACGGTGGCGAAGCGCTGGTTGGCCCGTACGACGGCGAAGTCCGTGCCGAACAGTACAAAACCGAAAGGAGATTGGCCGAATATGGCCTGCGAGGCGGCAAGGTCGGTCTCGATCCTCCGCAACGCCCGTACGTCGACGACGAGACAGAGCGCGCCGCGCTCACCGCCGGCCGTCAGGCTCGGCATCACATAGACCTCGGCGACGCCGTGCGCGCCGCCCTCGCCCGGCATCCGGAACGGGACCAGTCCGGTCCACTCCCTGCCGTCCAGGATCTCCCCGACCCGGCGACGGCCGTCCGCGCGCAGCTCGGCGGGCATGAAGGCGTCGACCGGGTCGCGGCCTATCGCCTCGCGCGCGGCCATGCCGAACAGACCGGCGGCCCGGCTGCTCCACTGCTCGATCAGACCGTCGGGGCCGATCGAGAAGGAGGCGACCCTGATGTAGTCGTAAATCGAGCCGGGCGGACTGCTCTGCCACACGACGTCGCCCGTTGTCCCAGGTATTTCGCTCACGCGACCGTCCCCTCCAGCTCACACACCGGACCGGTCCTGCCCGCAGTATTCAGCACTACGGCCCCGACCGACACGGCGTTCACGATCACAGCACGGTCTCAGTCCCTTTCAGCCAGGTCCTGCCCGACCTCTGGTGATCGCTGTGCGTCCCTCTGCACTCCTAACCAGGGAGAGCCAGCTCGAACCACACCGTCTTGCCGCTCTTTCCCCGACGCGTACCCCAACGGCGCGCGGAACAGGCCACCAGCTGGAGCCCTCGGCCGCTTTCGTCGTCGGGTCCCGCACTGCGTTCGGTGGGTGCGTCCGGGAGGGGATCGGAGACTTCCACCAGCAGCCCGGGGGGCGTGGAGGGGCGGGCGTCCAGGCTGATTCCGGAGGAAATGCCCTCGGAAAGGCCCCCGGAGAGGCCGTCGGTGAGAGTGCCGGAGAGGGTGCGGGAGGAGGTATGGGAGGGGCCGGCGGAGGGAACACCGGCGGGACTCGCGGAACCGCCGCCGTCGCTGCCGCCATAGCCGTCCCCGTCGCCGTCGCCGTCGGGGAGGGGACGGACCAGCCGTACGCCGATGGGGCCGGACGCGTAACGCAGGGAATTGGTCACCAGTTCGCTCACGAGGAGCACGGTCAGATCCCCGACCCCCGAGTCGATCCCCCAGGTGTGCAATGCGTCACGTACGGAGTGCCGTGCGGTGCGCACCGATCCGGGGACTGCGGGGAAGGTCCACTCGGCGCAGTCGCCTTCGGTATCGATCACGCCGATCACTTCCCAGGGACGACCGCGGGCACCCCCCTCGAAACAAGGGGATCAATCATCACATACCCACCAATTCGGGCTTAATGCCGACCTCGGCGGCGTTTGCTACGGACGGCCGTACCCGGCTCCAACGGCCCGCGCGAGCCTCCGGCGGCAACCGCCCCGGCAGCTCAGCGCAGTTGGCCCGCGGCCTTGAGGTCGTCGAAGAGGAGCTGGTCCACGGGCGGTACGAGCGATCGGTCGGCGAAGGAGAACCACGCCACTTCCTCGATCTCGCTGCTGGCGGCGAGCGTGCCGCGGTAGTCGCCGTAGTAGCAGCTCATCCGGACCAGGACCGGGGCGGCGTCCGTGTCGTCCTGCCCGCGGGCGTCCGCGTCGACGCCCGTGTCGACGCCCGTGTCGGCCTCCGTGTGGGCGGGCGCCTCGTACGTACCGGCGTGGACGACGGTCTCGCGGATCAGGCTGACCGTCAGCTCCTCCTCCACCTCGCGCAGAAGGGTCTCCAGATCCGTCTCCGTACCCTCGCGCTTGCCGCCCGGGATGTAGAAGACGTCCTTGCCCCGCGGGCGGGCGCAGAGAATCCTGCCGTCCTCGATCCGCACCCACGCCACCGTGTCGATCAGCACCGACATCTTCCCGCCCTCGCTCGCCACATACCGGTCGGGCGGGACCCTACCGCGTGCGCGGCGGGGCCCCGGGCCGGTCGTCGCTCAGGATCGGGCCTTCACGGTCGGGCCTCTCACGGCCAGGCTTCTCATGGTCGTGCGCTCAGGGTCGGGCGCTCTGGCCCGCGCGCTCCACCCGGTACACCTGTTGGTGCCTGCGGTCGTCGAGGCCGTCGGCGACCCGCTGCGCCTCCGCCTGCGTGGCATATCTGCCGATGCGATAGCGGTTGCCGCTCTCGTCCTGCCGTATCACCAGCCAGGGGAGCACCGCGCCGCTGTCGCTCATCGTGTCGCTCCCCCGCATGTCGCCCCTCTCCCCACCGGCGTGCACGTCTCTAAGGATCCCCAGGAAACCGCTGTACGCATATGCCCGAGCGTACGCCTGACCTTCACTCAGTGCAGGCGTCTTTACACAAAGAGATACGCATCCGGCCATGTCGCCCGGGGGCGCGTTCAGGCGATGCGCCCCCGGGTTCCGACCGCGGGAGAGGTCAGCCGGCCGCCCTTCGCACGCTCGGCGTCGGCATCGGCACCGGGCCGCCCGCCGCGCCCTTGCGGCAGGCGTCGCCGCAGTGGGCGTCCAGTGAGCAGCACAGCGAGCAGACCGGCCCCGACCGCACCGGGCAGTCGGCGATGTCGGGCAGCTCGTAGGCGGTCTCGCAGTCGGCGCAGGTGTGGGTGGCGGTGATGTCGTCGACATGGGCGTCCGGCCCGTTCACCGGGTTCAGGCGCGCGAAGTGGTAGCGCCCCTTCGTCGCCCAGGCCATCAACGGGCAGAGGACCAGGGAGAGTCCGGCCGCGACGAACGTGGAGAACGCCTGCGGGTAAGCGCCGAACAGCCCGAAGAAGGCCAGAACCGACACGGTCGAGGCGATCACCATCGCGCCGAAGCCCCGCCGGGTTCACCGCGTACAGGTAGGCGCGCCTGAACTCGATGTACGGAGGGCTGAGCCCGATCCGCTCGTTGATGACGAGGTCGGCGGCGACGGCCACGATCCAGGCGATGCCCACGTTGGAGTGGAAGCCCAGCAGTTTGTTGAGGGCCGCGAACATGTTCATCTCCATCAGCGTCAGCGCGATGGCGAGGTTGAGGTCGAGGTCGAGGTCGAGGTCGAGGTCGAGGTCGAGGAAGACGTACCAGACCCGGCCCGGGTGCCGGTGGGTGATCCGGGAGAAGAAGTTCGACCACGACAGCGAGCAGCGCGCCGCCGATCTGTTTGGCGGCCCCGATGACGACCCAGCGCGGTCCGGCGGCTGCTCGCCGATCTGGGCGATGAGCGAGAGGGCCACGCCCGTACCGAGCCCGAAGGCGAGCCAGGAGAAGCCGGAGCCCGCGCCCTCCGTGCCGCCGAAGGAGGTGAACGCGCCTAAGGACTCGGGCGACTCGAAAGCGAGCACCACGAACGGGAGCACCATCCCGACGATCCACACCGGCGCGTCCACGCCTGCACCTTGGCCAGCGCACCCATACCGCGGAAGACGATCGGGATGACGATCAGCGTCCGCGCTCCGATATCCGTCAGCGGACGGGCAGGTGGTAGGCGATCCGGTACCGGTCGGCGGGCACCACGACGTCGGCCGTCTCCACGGCCCGGCCCGACGCGTAGTAGGTGCGTCCGATGACGATCACGACGTGGCCCGGCACGCCGCCGAGCGCCAGAAGCTCCTCCGCCAGCCCCGGGCGCGCGCCGACCTCTTCGGCGACGTTGTCCACGACGATGTCGATCGCGGCCATCCGGTCGACCACTCCGCACCCGCCCAGCGGCCCCTCCTCCGGGAGCATCACGGGCGTACGGCCGGTGACGGCCAGCGGCTCCCACGAGGTGGAGAGCATGATCGGCTCGCCCGCCTCCCGGAAGACGTAGTGCGTCCGCATCACCCGGTCCCCCGGCTCGATGCCCAGCCGCTCGGCGATCTCGACGCTCGCCCCCTCCTGCTCGCTGCGGGACTCCCACGTCCCGCGCGCTCCGTCGGCCGTCTGCTCCTGCCGGAACGGGCTGGCGCCCTTGGTGGGCCGGTAGCCGGAGCGGGCGATCCGGCGCGGGACGGGGCGCTCGCGCACGTACGTACCGGAACCGGACCGCCCCTCGACCAGCCCCTCGGCCATCAGAACCTTCCGCGCCTCCAGGGCCACGGTGTCCGAGACCCCGTACTCCTCGCGGATACGGGCCTGCGACGGCAGGCGGGTATGAGGCGGCAGCGCGCCGTTGACGATCTTCTCCCGCAGATCGCTCGCCACGCGCAGATAGGCGGGCTGCTCACCGAAAGTCACAGGCCACTCCCAACAGGTTGACGTTCTGCAACAGACTGACAACCGTGGGTTGTGCACCGCAAGCATGGGCCAAGGTTTCACCTGATGTGATGAAGCGGTACCCGCCCATGCACAGGTCACACGTGTAGACCAGGGCACTCCCGGACGTTTTTCTGCCCCGATTGCGCCTGGCCGACACGGCGGCCGACCCCGTACGCGTACAGGGCCGGCCGAGCGCACCCGGTGGAGTTCAGCCGACGGTCGTGACCACGACCTGGCGCTCCGTCAGCAGCGGGACGATCCGCTGCTGGGCCGTACGCCGGAAGTGGTCGCTGTCGCGGTGCGCTTGCAGGGCGTCGGGGCCGGCGTACCTCTCGATGAGAACGATCGCGCCGTGATCGTCGTACGACTGGTAGCCCAGGCACCCGGGCTCGGCGCGGGAGGCGTCGATCAGCTCCGCGAGCGCGGCGCGGACGGTGTCCCGGTGTTCCGGGTCCAGTGTCCAGCGGGCGATGACGACGATCTCGCCGGGGCGGGCGTCCGCGAGGGGCCAGGCGGCGTCGGGGGTGTTCATCGGTTCGATCCGTTCTGTCGTGGGCCGGGGGCGGCTTTCCGAGGGAGCGCCGTCACGCCTCCGGCTCGGACAGGACCGTGACGAGGGCCTTGCCCACGCCGGTGGCCGAGGCCGGGTTCTGCCCGGTGACGAGCCGGCCGTCGACGACCACGTGCGCCTGGAAGTCGGCGGCGCCGGTGTGCCGCGCACCGCGCTCCTCAAGGGTGCTCTGGAGCAGGAACGGCACGATGTCGGTGAGGCCCGCCGCCGCTTCCTCGGTGTTGGTGAAGGCTGCCACGTTCTTACCGTCGACCAGGTAGGAGCCGTCGGACAGCGTGAGTTCGACGAGACCGGCCGGACCGTGGCACACCGCCGCGACGGCCCCGCCCGCTTCGTAGACGGCGCGGGCGATCCGGGTCAGGCCGGTGGCCCCGGGGAAGTCCCACATGGTGCCGTGGCCGCCGACGTAGAGGATGGCCTCGTAGTCGGCGGGGTCGACGTCCTGGGGGCGCGGGGTGGACGCCAGCTTGCGGGCGATGTCCGGGTCGTCGAGGAACGCCTTCTGCACGGGGTCGGACAGATCCGCACCGTCCATCGGCGGACGCCCGCCCAGCACCGAGACCAGGTCGACCTCGAAACCGGCGTCCGTGAGCTCCTTCCACGGGTGCGCGGCCTCGGAAAGGTAGAAGCCGGTGGGACGACCGGTGTCGCCGAGCCGGTCGTGGCTGGTCAGGGCGAGCAGAACCTTACGGGTGCCGGGCATGGAGATCTCCTGCGTTCGAGTGCCGTCGCTGCACGGGCCCCACACCTTCGGGTCCCGCTGGTCCCTGCACGGTAGAGCGACAGAGCAATAGAAAACCAATGCAAAAGCACCAGGTCTGCCATAGGAAAATCGATGGCTCAGGGCATACGGAGTGCTGAGAGAGCGGTGAGAAGGAAGCGGAAGAGGCGGCAGGAGGGCGGCAGGAGAGGCGCCACCGACGAGGACGTCCCCGGTTCCGCGGTGCGGTCGAGTGCATCGCGGAACCGGGGACGTCCGGTCGCCGTCGGGGGTGGAGCGTCAGACAACCCAGCGGTCGCCGGAACCGCACGCGGCGATTTCGAGCCGGGCGTCGTCGCCCGCGCCCGCGCCGCCGACCGGGCGCAGGCACAGGTCGTAGCTGGCGACGTTACGAATCCAGTTCGTCCCGTCCCCACGGGGGTCGAGCCACCAGAGCTGGTTGTCGCCGGTCGCGTCGCAGTAGAACTCGCCGATCCGGGTGCCCGCCGCCCTCGCTCCGTACTCGCCGAGGTCCAGGCACAGCCCGTCCTTGCTGTTGCGGATCAGGAAGAGGGGCGAGTTCTGGGGCCCGCCGCGCGTGACAGCGATGTCCAGGCTCCACAGCTGGTTGTCGCCGGTCGTGCTGTTGCACTGGTACTGGGTGACCGGGTCGTTGATCTTGCCCTTGCCGTAGCCCGCGAGGTCCACGCACCGGCCGGTCGCCGCGTTCTTGATCACGGTGTTCTGCACGCCGGAGCGGCCGTTGGCCCACTGGCGGAGCCTCTCGGCCCCGGCCATCGCGTTGACCTTGGGCTTCTTCTTGGCCTTGGCCTTGGCCTTGGCCTTGGCCTTGGCCTTGTCCTCGGACGCGCTCGGCGACGACCCCGGTGCTTGCTGTTGGAGCGCCGGAGCGGCCGGCTCCCCCTTCTCCAGCTCCTTGGACTTCCCCTTCTCCTGGCCGGGCTCGACCGCTGGGGCCGGTGACTTGGTGGTGTAGATGCCCGGAACGGTGGAGCGTTCGGTGTCCAGAACCGTGCCGGCCGCGTTCTGCGTCCGGGTCCGCTCGCCCTCGCCGTCGTCCTGTCCCGCCACGAGGAACGGGACCGCGATCAGGATCGCGCCGACGATCGCCGCCGCCGCCAGAATCGGCTTCTTGGGACGGCTGCCGAGCGGTTCGCCGTCCGCACGCGAAGCCGCGCCCTTGCCGCCGCCACCGCGGGCGACCGCTGCGACGGCCACGGCGGCGTCCGGGAACGCTCCGGCGGGTCGACCGCCCGCCCGGGCCCCGGCAGGAGCCGAGGAGGGGGCGGAGGCGGACGCCGTGGACGCGGCGGACGCCGTGGACGCGCCAGGAACCGAGGTGGCGGAAGACGCCGAGGTGGCTTCGGAGTCGGCTGCGGACCCGGCCGGTTCGGACGTGCCCTTGTCCGACGCCTTCGGGGTGCCGATGCCTCGCACGGCGGTACGGGTGGCCCCGCCGGCCTCCGCACGCTCCGAAGCCCTCTTCCGGGCGTCCTCGCCTTCGGGACCGTTGCTCTCCGGGCCGTCGCTCCCCGGATCCGTGTTCTCCGGGCCCTTGCTCTCCGGGCCGTCGCTCTCCGGATCCTCGCGCTCGGGGCTCTTCGTACCGGCGGTCGAGCGGGCGGAGTCCGCGGAGGACTCGTTCGTAAGGGCACGTCGTCCGACGTCCGGCGTCAGGGCGTCACCGGGGGCGCCGGCCGTTCCCGGCGTGATCCCCGCCCGGCGGACCGACTCCGGCGAACTCCCGGACGGCTCGGGCTTCCCGGACCGCCCTGGCTTCGCGGAGCTCCCGGAGTTCCCGGAGGCTCCCGCTTCAGCGGATGTGCCCGACCGCGGTGGTATGCGGCGGGAAGGATCATGGTCACGTGCCATGGAATCTCCTTACTCATGTCTGGGTTCGGTGTCGCGTCACGGCCCGGCTGTCACGACGGACGCCCAGCACCCGGAAGGGGGTCCCCGGGGCGGCCTCGATCGCGTGCGGGGGCGGTTCCGGCAGGGCCAGGACCCGGTCCTGGGCTCCTTCGTCCCCGCCCGTCGACTCGGCGGCGCATTCCGGCGGGTCCGGTGGTTTCGGTGGCCGTGCGCCCGTACACCGCTATCGCCTCGGTGTCCTCGACGGCGGGCAGCGGCTCGGGCCGGGGCGCGGGAGACGCTTCCGGGACAGACCTGTCGTCGTGCTCACTCACCGGCGGGCACTCCAGAGACAGAAGACACGGTCCATCCTTTCGAACTCACCCTCATCAGGGGGGAGTCTGCTGCCGCAGACCTCTGAATCAGGCGTCCCTCCATGATGTGACGGGGCGTGATACGTGACGACGTACGACGTTCCTGACGCACCGTCCGCACACCGGCGGGAGATGACGCTCCTTCGAGGTAGACGCTGTCGGCCGCCTTGGCGTTCCATCGATCAGTTCTCTTCCGCCACCTCGCGCCCGGGGCGCACCCGCTCCTCAGCGGTCCCGGCCTCGGTAGCGTATCCCTCCTCCACCGCGCGCCGGCCCAGTTCGACATGGGCGCACCGCGCTGACCGCTGTGGCCCAATCGCGCTCACGAACTCCCGCGCCCCGCCTGCGATCCGCCACTCACAGCGGCCAAGCGGTCAGCAAGTCACCGGGGCCGTAAGTCGCGTCGAGGCCCGGAGAGTCGACGCCGCTGCGCGAGACCGCCACGACGGGAACGGGTTGGTCGGTGAGGGCGGCCCAGTGTCGATGGAGAGCTGCCAGGTCGTGCCGGTCGAAGGGTGACTGCTCCAGCCACTTGATGGAGCCGAGGAAGAACAGCTCCTTGGCGACGGGGGCCCGGTCCGCACCAATGACGTCGATCTCGACGTCGTTGGTCCGGGTCCAGTAGCCGCCCACTGCGGGGGCTGCGGGGAGCTGGTCGTCGGGCAGTATCCGGGCGAGCGCCTCGCGGATGAGCGGCTCAACAGCCCGGCCGCGCCAACTGGTCCAGCTCTCCCGGATCCGCGCCGAGGTCAGATCGCCCCGCCCTCGCTCGATCTCCTCCATGGAGGGGCCGAGCAGGTGCAGCCAGAACCGCAGGTAGGGATCTGCCACCCGGTAGCGGCGATCCTTAGACGGACGCAGCGATACGGGCAGCTCCGCGGCGATGATCCGCTTGTCCGTGAGCAACTCCAGCGCTCGTTGCAGCGGCGTGGCCCCGATTCCGCCGGCTGCCCGAGCGATGTTGGTGAAGGTCCGCTGACCACTGCCGATAGCCGCCAGCACCGTACGCGCTTGAGCCTGCGGGGGAAATTCGGCAGCCAGCGAACGTTCGGCCGACACCAGCAGGGCCGAGACCGGGTCGCTCAGCGCCTCGTCGAGGAAGTCCCACAGCCCCGCGCCCCGCGGCCACTCCGCGCAGATCAGCGGCAGCCCGCCGGTGACCAGCGCGGCGTCGAAGGCTTCCGCCGGATCCAGCCCGAGCATCCGCCCCACCTCGGCGGGGTTCAGCGGCCCCAGCACCATCTCCCGGCCGCGCTGATGGAAGGGGCGTCCATAGCTGTTCAGAGCCTCCATCACATGCGGAGGCGGCCTCAGCCCCGGGGACCGCCGGAGTGATCGCCCTGGCACGGCACAACCCGCTCCACCCGGAG
>NZ_ML123034.1:4376285-4378756 GCF_003846185.1 Streptomyces sp. ADI96-02 | reverse complement strand
CAGGTGTGTACACATGGCACACTCAGTACACTTGAGCGCATGACGCAGCCACTGCCCATAGAGTCCATCCGGGACGTACGTGCGCACCTGGCCGAGGTCGTGGAGCGCGCCGATCGAGATGACATGCCCACCGTGATCACCCGACGGGGCAAGCAGATTGCCGCCGTCGTCTCCATCGAGGTGCTGCGCAAGTACCAGGAATGGGAAGAGCGCGAGATCAACCGGATCATCGACGAACGCATGGCCAACCCGGCACCCGGCATCCCGATCGAGGACATCATGAGGGAGACCCTGGCGCGCGGTGAGTGAGTACCGAACCGTCTTCCGGCCAGAGGCACAGGCCGAGCTCCGGAAGATCCCTCGCGACATGGCCCTACGCATCCTGACCAAACTGACCGAGCTGGAGAGCGACCCCCTCGGCTGTAACACCACCGCGTTCGTGTCACAACCAGAACGCCGTCGACTGCGGGTCGGCGACTACCGGATCGTCTACACGATCGACAAGGGAGAGCTCGTGGTGTGGGTCATCCACGTCGGGCATCGCTCCACCGTTAACGACACCTGATCCCGACCGATCCAGCGTCTGAACATCCAGCACAGGTCCAGCAGAGGCAAACCCTTAGCCTTCTACACCTACATGCGGGCGCTATTCCGTCTCACTACTCCGTTCCCACTGAGCGCTGTTCCAAAGCGCCGTGATGACAGGAACCATGTGCTCGGGATCCTGATAGGGCGCCATCTCCGACAGTGCTCTGACAAACTTGTGCAGCATGCTGAGGGAGAAATGTTCAGGCCGCATGAAGTTCTTGCGCAGCGTCTCGCACGCGTTCGGCGCGAGGCCCATGGCAGCGATTGCTTCGGCGAACGTTGGCGTGCCGGCATCGACGTACAAGAAGTACGGGCAGCGCCCTGGAATCCTTCTGGCGCCCTTAGGGAAGCCGCATGGGGTGGTGCCCACGGTCTCGTCGAAGAGCTTATCGGCTGAGCAGCGTGGGCCGAAGCCGCCTGCTTTACAGCGTCTTCGTGATCTGCAAACGCACGAGTTATGCCGTCGCCCCAGGCAGCTGGTGTTCCATCGGTAGCGTCAGCCGTCCTAGTGTCCTGAGTCGTTAATTCGTGTGCAATATGCGGCGAGGGTGTCGAGGATGTCGTCGGCGATCTTCGTCCAGACGAATCACAATTGAGGTCTTCGAGGTCTGCTTGCGACAATTCATCAAAATGGGCCCTCAGAATTGATCGCGATACCGCATAAGAGCCCTAACGTACTCATCAACTGGTTCGGCCTGACTAAGGAAGGTGACATCAGCCGTTCAGCGACTCCCCATTTCGCCACACGAAAGGTTGAACCGGAAATCAGCTACGGCGGAGCTAAATGTCAAACCCAGGAATTCCACCTGCAGAAACCCAGGTTAGGTCATCCCAGCACGGAAGAGACGTCCCAGCACATCGGACACTCACCGATCAGTAGCGATACCGGGCAGCGAGGATGACGATCTCCTTGTCCGTCACCAGATAGACGAGGCGGTGCTCTTCATCGATCCGCCGCGACCAGACCCCAGGCAGGTGATACTTCAGCGGCTCCGGCTTGCCGATGCCCGCGAAGGGGTCACGCCTGACATCTTCGATGAGCTTGTTGATCCGGGCGAGCATCTTACGGTCGTTCCTGAGCCAGGACGTGTAGTCCTCCCAGCCCTGATCCTCGAATACGAGCCTCACGCGGCACCCGCACCTGCGTCCGGTGACTCGGGGTCGATCAACTCACGCTCCGACACGTTGACGTGCGACAGGGCGTTCTCGTACGCCTTGAGCAACCGCCGGGCGTTCGCTGGCGAGCGCAGCAGGTAGGAGCCCTCGCGCAGCGCCATGTAGTCCTCAGCCGAGACAAGCACCGCGTTACCGTGCTTGGAGACAATCTCGATGGCCTCATGGTTCTCGTTGACCTTTTTGATCAACGGAAACAGTTCCTTGCGCGCTTCACTCGCAGTTATGGACATGACTTCAAACCTCCCATCCAGTGGTACCCAATAACGTACCACTCTTGGTGTCATCCGAGAGGGGAAGCCGACTGATGGTCACTCAGCTGATCCAGCACCCATCCAGCACGGGAAAGGCCAGGGGCCCACCTCCGGAGAGGTGGTCCCCATCTGACCTGCATGTTTGCCACGTCCAACGACGTGGTGATATTTCATCCGCTCAGACGTTGAAGCGGAACTCGACCACAAGGCTGTGACCTGCGGAAATGCAGGCGCATCCCAGCACCATCCCAGCACGGGATGCGCGACGAAGTACAAGAAAAACCGAAGATCGCCAACGCTACATGGCAGCGCCCGCACATGCCTGAAGTCTGCGGAACTTCTACGCACGCCACATCAGGCTCGTGCCACCACGCCGAACCTCACAGAGCAGCACAGCGCTCGCGCTCACTCACGGTCTTCCCGGACGCCAGCGGCCAGCTCCACCGCCTGGCCGCC
>NZ_ML123034.1:4348430-4376240 GCF_003846185.1 Streptomyces sp. ADI96-02 | reverse complement strand
GCCCAGAATGTACGTCCAGACCTCGGGGCCGGCGCGAGCGTCCATAGATCCCGGATACCCCCGGTTTGGTGGGGCATAGTCAGAAGCTTCCGCGCTGTCGCAGGTCAGCCTGCATAGCTCAGCGGGTGGAGCAGGCGCCTTCTAAGCGCTTGGCCGCAGGTCCGAGTCCTGCCGGGGGCGCCCCAAACATGGCTGGTCAGGGCTCTCTCGGACCGCCAGCGGAGAAACGGGGCGCGCGGTACTGCGCCGTTCGTTCAGAGCGTTGGATTCCCAGGGAACGGCGGGAGGCTACATGGAACAGGCCCTCAACAAGCGGCAGCAGGCCGTGCTCGACTGGATGGGCCAGGGGTGTCCCGACGGAGTCTGGCCGGACAGCACGTACAAGACCAGCGGACAGGCCCTGCAGAACCGAGGGCTCATCAAGGTCACCAAACGCCGCGGGCATTGGAGCGCCCACCTCACCGAGAAGGGGCGGCAGCATCTCGTCGAACGCGGCATCCGCCCCGTGGAGCAGAGCACCCGACCGCAGGAGCGCCCAGCCCGAAAACCGGCACCGCCGCGCCCCCGAGCCGTGCCGAAGGCCCTTGCGAACTACGCGGACCAGCTACTCGATGAACTGGCCCTTGCGAACGACGGCTGCCTCATCAAGCCCATCGAATCCGGCCCGCACGCGGTGAATTGGGCGTCACGGGTCAACGCCGCCCGCAAGTCCGGCAAGATCCCACACACGCAGGAGCTGTACGGGTACCGCACCCACCGCGGGTACGAGATCAAGCTGGTCGACATCCCTGCCTGGCGCCTCGCGGAACTCACCCCACTCCCTGTACCGGCCAGACTCACCAAACCCCATGCCGTCGTGGCCGCCCTCCAAAAGCAGCCGCAGCCCATGGGCCTGACCAACCCCCTCCAGGGCCGAGCCTTGCGCATCATCCAAACCCTCATCACCGCCACCGAAGCACAAGGCCACAAGGCAGCGCTCGGAACCACACAAGGCGCTCCCCCGCCCCATCGGCGGCGCAAGGCACCACCGCACTTCTCCATCACTGCCCAAGGCGAAAGTGTCGGCTTCCTCGTCCTTCAAGAACAGGACCGCAGCGAACACGTCCCCACGGACAAAGAAATCGCCGACGCCAAGAAGTACTCATGGATGCGCATCCCCCGCTCTGACTACACCTCCTCCAGCCGGCTGCGTTTCATACTCCGCGGCGGCAGCCCGCACCGTGCAAGCGAATGGGCGGATCTCCCCGACCGGCCTCTGGAAGAACAACTCGCCGAGATCGTGCAGGAGGTCGGCCTCCGTGGCGAAGCCGCGGAGCGCAAACGCCTCGCGGACCAGAAAGCCAGAGAGGCAGAGCGAAAGCGCTGGGAAGCCGCCATGCAGGAAGCCCACGCCGCCTACGCCCACGCCTACCGCGTCAAACACCTCGGAGAACAGGCAGACACCTGGCACCAGGCCAGCCGACTGACCGAATACATCGCAGCAGTACGCAACCACGTCACATCACTGCCACCCGGGCAGGAGCGAACCGAGATCGAGGCGTGGCCGGCGTTCGCGGACGCGCACCTCCAAATCCTCACCGAATCGGTCTCAGCGCCGAAACTGCCCACGCCACCAAAGCCCAGCGGCGACGACCTCAAGCCTTTCCTCGGCCACTGGAGCCCCTACGGACCCCGCTCCTACTGAGCCGGACCAGGGGAAATCACACCGCCACAAGCCGGACCCGCTCGCCGCACAGCTTGGTCATGTCGTCAATATCCGAAGTCAGCATGACCACGGGGCGGTGCTGTCGCAGCGCGGCCTCGGCGACGGCCGCATCGATCGCGTACTTGTGTCCGTGCAACCCGGCATTCATCAGCAGCTTCGAGGCCGCCCTTGCCTCTTCGTCACCGACCGGGACGACCCGCAGCCCGGAAAGCACCCAGTTCAGGCGGGGCTTGTTCGTACGGGCATGGACGGCCTCGATGATGGTGAGCGCACTGATCACGACCTCCATGCCGCGCGAGCGCGCCTCAGCGATCAGAGCCACCACCTGCTCGTCATCGGCGAGCAGCTTCGAGAGCCCCTCGCTGTCCAGGACGAGCGTCCCCTCGTGACTCAGCCTGCGGCGGGCCACTCGGCCTCCTCGGCGAACACCTCGTCAAAGACCTGCCGCGCCCGCTGACGAGCCGGCTCGGAGACCGGCCCCTTGCGGCTCTCGTAGCCCGCCAGGTACTCGTCCAGGACCTGCCCGCGCAACTCACGCTCGACCGCCTCGGCGATGAACGCGGAGAACTCCCGCTTCCCCACTCGCGCCCGGATCGCCTCCGCCGTCCCCTCCGGCAGCGACAGGCTCACCCGCGTCGCCGGGCCTTCCCCGATGCTGTACGTCGTCTCAGCCATGCCCTCGATTGTGTCAAACGAGTAGGAAAAATGCCACGCCCGCACTACCTTCACAGCTCGACCTGTGCCCTGCTCGCGCAAATCCCAGCACGGCCGCCCCCATCCCATCCCAGCACAATCCCAGCACGGTACGGATGACCAGGGATGACGACAGGTGACGAGGGGTCAGCTATCCCAGCACCATCCCAGCACGGGAAAAAACCAAGGGCCCGACCCCGAAGAGCCGGACCCTCTCTGACCTGCATGTTTGCTCGATCAGCGACGTGGTGACATGTCAGCCGCTACACATTGAAGCGGAACTCCACCACGTCGCCGTCCTGCATCACGTAGTCCTTGCCCTCCATGCGGGCCTTGCCCTTGGCGCGGGCCTCGGCGACCGAGCCGGTTTCGACCAGGTCGTCGAAGGAGACGATCTCCGCCTTGATGAAGCCCTTCTGGAAGTCGGTGTGGATCACACCCGCCGCCTCCGGGGCCGTGGCGCCCTTCTTGATCGTCCAGGCGCGTGCTTCCTTCGGGCCCGCCGTCAGGTACGTCTGGAGGCCCAGGGTCTCGAAGCCGACGCGGCCGAGGGTGGCGAGGCCGGGCTCTTCCTGGCCCATGGACTGGAGCAGTTCCAGGGCCTCCTCGTCGTCCAGCTCGATCAGCTCGGACTCGATCTTGGCGTTCAGGAAGATCGCCTCGGCCGGGGCCACCAGGGCGCGCTGCGCGTTCTTGAAGTCCTCGTCGACCAGCTCGTCCTCGTCGACGTTGAAGACGTACAGGAACGGCTTGACGGTGAGGAGGTGCAGCTCGTGCAGGAGCCTGCCCTTCTCCGTGGCCGCCGTGATGCCCGCCGCGAACAGCGTCTGGCCGGACTCCAGGATCTTCTGCGCCTCCTCGACCGCCGCCAGGACCGCGACCTTCTCCTTCTGGAGGCGCGACTCCTTCGTCAGGCGCGGGACCGCCTTCTCGACGGACTGGAGGTCGGCGAGGATCAGCTCGGTGTTGATCGTCTCGATGTCGTCCTTGGGCGAGACCTTGCCGTCGACGTGGACGACGTTCTCGTCCTTGAAGGCCCGGATGACCTGGCAGATCGCGTCGGACTCGCGGATGTTCGCGAGGAACTTGTTGCCCAGGCCCTCGCCCTCCGAGGCTCCCCGGACGATGCCGGCGATGTCGACGAAGTCGACCGTCGCGGGGAGGAGCTTCTGGGAGTTGAAGATCTCCGCGAGCTTGTTCAGGCGCGGGTCGGGGACGCCGACTACGCCGACGTTCGGCTCGATCGTGGCGAACGGGTAGTTGGCCGCCAGCACGTCGTTCTTGGTCAGGGCGTTGAACAGGGTCGACTTGCCGACATTCGGCAGACCGACGATTCCGATCGTGAGCGACACTTTGGCGACTTCCTGGAGTGAGGAGGGGGTCAGGGGCCCGGGGCCCGCTGTTCCGGCCGGGTCCCGGAGTGGACCGATTCTCCAGTTTACGGGCGGGGGCGCGCGGCCTCGCACGGGTCCGGGCGGCGACCGCGACGGCCCGAGGCGGTGACCGCGACGGCGGTCCGGGGTGCCGCCGCGCCGGGGCTACAGGGCCGAACAGGTCTGCTTTCGGCCGAGTGCCCTCGAACGCAGCGCCAAGGTCGGCCAAAGCGCGTGTCCATCGCCTGTTTCCTCCCGCGTCGCGACCTACGTTGGGAACGTGGAGCAGCACAGGACACGACCCCCGCAGCGTCGGCAGCCCCCGCAGGCCGCGCCCGTCCCGCCCGCGCAGGGCTCCTTCGGCGAGACCAGCGCGGTCTACCGGGCGGCGGGGAGGCCCGGGGGGCGGATCCGCACCGTGCCGCCGGTTCTGCTCGCGCTGCGGCGGTTTCCCAACCCCCGGCTGACCGGGATCGGGGCCGGGCTGTTCGCCTCGTTGACCATGTTCGTCCTCGCGTGTCTGGACCGGCTGCTGCTGGACGGCTCGGAGCTCGCGTACGGGCTGCTGTTCCTGCCGGTCAGCGCGCTGACCGCGCTCTGGGTGCGGCCGGCGGACCTGGTGACCGCGCCGATCAGCGTGCCGATCGCCTTCGCCGTCGGCGTGATCCCGATCGCCGGCGGCACCGAGGGCTTCGGCGGCCGGACGATGGCCCTGGTCACCGCGCTCGCCGTGCACGCCGGCTGGCTGTACGGGGGAACGCTGATCGCGGGCGTCATCGCCTCCGTACGCAAGGTGTGCCACCTGCGGGCCCGGCGGCGGCGCCTCCTCGCCCAGAACCGCGGTCCGGGGGCCGAGCGGGCCCCGCGCACCCCGAACGCCGCGGTGCCGGTCCGGGCCGTCCGCGCCGGGCAGGCCCCGGCGGCCGACGTCGCCGCCTCGGGAGCCCGCCGCACCCCGCGCCCCTGAGCCCCGCCGCTGAGCCCCGCCCCTGAGCCGCTGCCGCACGGATTGCGGCTCAGCGACAGCCAAGGGCGCCCGGTCGGCGCTCCGGCCCGCCGCGCCCCGGGCGGCCCGCTGCGGCCCCGCCCCGCGTCCCCGCCCCGCGTTTCCGGCCCGCGTTTCCGGCCCGCGCCCCCTGCGGTCTCGTCAGCTGCGGGCCGCGGCCATCGCGGCGCCCACGATCCCGGCGTTGTTCTGGAGCTGCGCCGGGACCATCTCCGCCCGGACCTTCTCGATCAGCGGCAGGAACCTGTCCGCCTTGCGGCTGACACCGCCGCCGACGATGAACAGCTCGGGCGAGAACAGCATCTCCACGTGGTGCAGGTACTTCTGCACCCGGTGCGCCCAGTGGTGCCAGCTCAGCTCCTCGTCCTCCTTGGCCTTCGTGGAGGCGTGCTTCTCCGCGTCGTGGCCGTGCAGTTCCAGGTGACCCAGCTCGGTGTTGGGAACGAGCCGGCCGTCGATGAAGAGGGCGCTGCCGATGCCCGTGCCGAAGGTCAGCATGATGACGGTGCCGTTGCGGCCCTTGCCCGCCCCGAACGTCATCTCGGCGACGCCGGCCGCGTCGGCGTCGTTCAGGATCGTGACGGGCTGCCCGATCCGCTCGGCCAGCAGCGCGCGGGCGTCCAGGTCGATCCAGCCCTTGTCGACATTGGCGGCGGTGCGGGTGATGCCGTCCGTGACGACCCCGGGGAACGTGACGCCGATGGGGCCGGTGAAGTCGAAGTGGCCGACGACCTCGGCCACGGAGTCGGCCACGCCCTCAGGCGTGGCCGGATGCGGTGTCAGTACCTTGTGGCGCTCCTGCGCCAGGTCCCCGCGGTCCAGGTCCACGGGAGCACCCTTGATCCCGGATCCGCCGATGTCCACGCCGAAGATCTCCATGGCACCACCGTACGGGGCGGCCCGGCCGCTTGCGCGGCTACTCGGCGGAAAGGGCGGCCGCCTCGGCCCGCAGGTCGCGGCGGAGCTCCTTGGGCAGGGAGAAGGTGATCGACTCGTCGGCCGTCTTCACCGTCTCCACGTCCGCGTAACCCCGCTCGGCGAGCCATTCCAGGACGCCGTCGACCAGGACGTCCGGCACGGAGGCCCCGGACGTGAGACCGACCGTGGTCACGCCCTCCAGCCACGCCTCGTCGATCTCGCTCGCGAAGTCGACCAGGTGGGCGGCGGCGGCTCCTGCGTCCAGGGCGACCTCGACCATGCGGATGGAGTTGGAGGAGTTCTTGGAACCGACGACGATGACCAGCTCGGCGTCCTCGGCCAGCTTCTTCACCGCGATCTGGCGGTTCTGCGTGGCGTAGCAGATGTCGTCGCTGGGCGGCGAGAGGAGGTTGGGGAACTTCGACTTGAGGGCGTCGACCGTCTCCATCGTCTCGTCGACGGAGAGGGTGGTCTGGGAGAGCCAGACGACCTTCGACTCGTCGCGGACCTGGACGTTCGCGACGTCGTCGGGGCCGTCGACCAGGGTGATGTGGTCGGGGGCCTCGCCGGAGGTGCCGATGACCTCCTCGTGGCCCTCGTGGCCGATCAGGAGGATGTCGTAGTCCTCCTTGGCGAACCGGACGGCCTCCTTGTGCACCTTGGTGACCAGCGGGCAGGTCGCGTCGATGGTGGCGAGCTTGCGCTCGGCGGCCTCCGCGTGGACGGTGGGCGCGACCCCGTGTGCGGAGAACATCACGATGGAGCCCTCGGGGACCTCCGCGGTGACGTCCACGAAGATCGCGCCCTTCTTCTCCAGGGTTTGCACGACGTACTTGTTGTGCACGATCTCGTGGCGTACGTAGATGGGGGCCCCGTACTGCTCCAGGGCCTTCTCGACGGCGATCACGGCGCGGTCCACGCCCGCGCAGTAGCCACGGGGCGCGGCGAGCAGGACACGGCGGGCAGGCGTTGCAGTCATGCGTCCCATCGTAAGGCCGTACCGGAGAGGCGGGGTTGCGGCCGGGTCGGGAGACTGATCGCGACGCACGGGTGAGCGATGGCGACGCACGGGTGAGCGATGGCGATGGAGGGTCGATGACATCGGTGCCGGAGGACCCGGGGAACAACGCGGGGCGCGAGCCGGGACAGGGGCCGGGGCGCAAACGCGGGCCCGCGCCCGATCCCGCGCCCGGGTTCGGGGCCGATCCGGCCGGGGGCGAGCTGCGGCGGACGCTGGGCTTCCGCGACCTGGTCGTCTACGGGCTGCTCTTCATCGCTCCGATGGCCCCCGTCGGCGTGTTCGGCACCCTGGACGCCAAGTCGCACGGCGCGGTCGCGCTGGTCTACGTCGTGGCCACGGTGGTGATGGCGTTCACCGCTTACAGCTACGCCCAGATGATCCGGGTCGCTCCCCTGGCGGGTTCGGTCTTCACCTATGCGCGCAAGGGGCTCGGGGAGGGGCCGGGGTTCATCGCCGGGTGGATGGCCATGCTGGACTACCTGCTGATCCCGGCGGTCGCCTATCTCTTCTCCGGCATCGCGATGAACGCGCTGGTCCCGGAGGTGTCGCGGTGGGTGTGGACGACGCTCGCGGTGCTCGTGACCACGCTGCTCAACCTGTGGGGCGTACGGGCCGCCGCCCGGGTCGGCTTCGCCGTCCTGGCCATGGAGATCGCCGTGCTGCTGGTGTTCGTGGTCTCCGCCGTGGTGGTGCTGGTCCGGGACGGCGCGCAGCGCGGCTGGCTGTCGCCGCTGGGCGGGGACGGCACGTTCTCCCTGGCGGCGGTCCTGGGCGCGGTGTCGGTGGCGGTGCTCTCGTATCTGGGTTTCGACGCCATCGCCTCCTTCGCCGAGGAGGTGACCGGCGGCTCGCGGAAGGTGGCGCGGGCGGTGCTCTTCTGCCTGGCGCTGGCCGGCGTGCTGTTCGTCGCGCAGACGTACCTGGCGGCACTGCTGCAACCGGTCAGCTCGGCGAAGCTGGCCGCCGATCCGTCGTTGCAGGGGTCGGCGTTCTACGACGCGGTGGAGACCTCGGTGGGGACCTGGCTGCACGATCTGGTGGCGGTGAGCAAGGCGATCGGCGCGGCCTTCGCGGCGCTGGCGGGACAGGCCGCCGCCGGTCGCCTGGTGTTCGCGATGGCGCGGGAGCGCCGTCTGCCGCCGTTCCTGGCCAGGGTGGACGAGCGGTCGGGCGTGCCGCGGGTGGCGATCCTGGGCGCGGGAGTCGTGACGCTGGTGGCGGCGGTGTGGGCGGCCCGCCGCGACGACGGCCTGGACCATCTGGTCTCCGTGGTGGACGTCGGCGCGCTCACGGCGTTCGTGCTGCTGCACGCCTCGGTGGTCGGCTGGTTCGTGGTGCGCCGGATGGCGGGCCCGCCCGTGTGGTGGCGGCATGTGCTGATTCCGGTGGTCGGCGCGGGGGCGCTGATCGCGGTCATCGTGGAGGCCACCGCCACCGCGCAGATCGTCGGTCTGTGCTGGCTCGGCGTGGGGCTCGTGGTGCTGGCGGTGCAGGGGACGGGCCGGCGTACCGGTATGGAGGGGTGAGCGGGGCGCGCGTACGGAGAACGGAGAGGTGCGCGGGGCGCGCGTATGGGGAGGTGGGCCGCCGGCTCCGGACTACGGGGCCGCCGGCGTACGGGAATGTGACCGGGCGCGGCTCCGGACTACGGGTAGGCGTGCCGGGCTCGGTCGCTGGTGCGGGGGGCTGTCGGTGGCTGCCGATACGCTCGCCCGTATGGCTCTCAACACGTCCGCGGAAGCGCCGCTGCCCGTCGGTGAGGTGTCACGCCTGATCGGGGGGTGGATCGACCGGCTCGGGGCGGTCTGGGTCGAGGGGCAGATCACCCAGTTGTCGCGGCGGCCGGGCGCCGGGGTGGTCTTCCTGACCCTGCGCGACCCCGCGCACGACATCTCGGTGAGCGTGACGTGCTTCCGGCAGGTGTTCGACCGGATCGCCGACGTGGTGACGGAGGGCGCGCGCGTCGTCGTCCTCGCCAAGCCCGAGTGGTACGCGCCCCGGGGCCAGCTGTCGCTGCGGGCGACGGACATACGGCCGGTCGGGATCGGCGAGCTGCTGGTGCGGCTGGAGCAGCTGAAGAAGTCGCTCGCCGCCGAGGGGCTCTTCGCACCGGACCGCAAGAAGCCGCTGCCTTTCCTCCCGCAGTTGATCGGGCTGGTCTGCGGTCGGGCGTCGGCCGCCGAGCGCGACGTCCTGGAGAACGCCCGCCGCCGCTGGCCCGCCGTCCGCTTCGAGGTCCGCAACACAGCCGTCCAGGGCGTGAACGCGGTCGCCCAGGTCGTGCGGGCGGTCGAGGAGCTGGACGCCCTGGAGCAGGTCGACGTGATCGTCGTGGCGCGCGGCGGCGGCAGCGTGGAGGACCTGCTGCCGTTCTCCGACGAACGGTTGATCCGGGCCGTGGCCTCCTGCCGTACGCCGGTGGTCTCCGCGATCGGCCACGAACCGGACTCCCCGCTGTTGGACCTGGTGGCGGATCTGCGGGCCTCCACGCCCACGGACGCGGCCAAGAAGGTCGTCCCGGACGTGGGCGAGGAGCTGGAGCGGGTGCAGCAGCTGCGGGACCGGGCGCTGCGGACCGTACGGGGTCTTCTGGAGCGCGAGGAGCGGGGCCTGGCGCATGCGCTGGGCCGTCCGTCGATGGAGCACCCGCAGCGGCTGGTGGACGAGCGCGAGGCCGAGGTGGACGCGCTCGTCGGGCGCAGCCGCCGGGTGCTGGGCCATCTGCTGGACCGGGCCGATTCGGAGCTGGCGCACACCCGGGCCCGCGTCGTCTCGCTGTCGCCCGCCGCCACGCTGGAGCGGGGTTACGCGGTGCTCCAGCGGCCCGACGGCCATGTGGTCCGCGCCCCCGGCGAGGCCGGGGCCCCCGGCGAACCTCTGCGGGCGCGGGTCTCGGAGGGCGAGTTCACCGTGCGGGTGGACGAATGAGCCGGGTGGACGGATGAGCCGGGCGGGCGAAGCGGGGCGGCGGCCGGGTGAGGGGGACGGGCGGCCGGGAGGACGGATGGCGCGGCCGGTCGGCCGTGCTCTGCGGGCGGTCGGCGTCCGCGATGACATAACGGCTCGGACTTAGGGTGGACGGCATGACGGACGACGGGACGGCGGCGGCTGCCGCGACGAGCACGCTCGGCTACGAGCAGGCGCGGGACGAGCTGATCGAGGTCGTGCGCAGGCTGGAGGCGGGCGGCACGACGCTGGAGGAGTCGCTGGCCCTGTGGGAGCGCGGCGAGGAGCTGGCGAAGGTCTGCCGGCACTGGCTGGAGGGCGCGCGGGCCCGGCTGGACGCGGCCCTGGCGGGGCCGGGGGGCGACGAGCCGGACGCGGAGGCGACCGCCGGAGCCTGACGGCGAGGGCGCGGGCGGGGCATGGCGGGGCGCGGACGTGGGGCGGGGCACGGGTGGGGCGCGGACGAGGGGCGGCCCGAGTCGCGGGTTCCGGGCTGAGGATCACCATCACGATCACCCCCACGACGAGGGTGTGGAGTGGATCACTCCGATCCGACTTTAGTTGAAAGTTAACCTAAACTCCGGCTACGGTCGTCGCGTCGCTCGACCCCTGTTCGCCCGGAAGGTTCGCACCCATGTCCCTCGTTCTTGACCCCGCAGCCCAGGACCTCCTCTTCCGCGAGGCCCGCACCGCCAACACCTTCACCGACGAGCCGGTGACCGACGAGCAGGTCCAGGCGATCTACGACCTGGCCAAGTTCGGCCCCACCGCCTTCAACCAGTCGCCGCTGCGCGTCGTCCTGGTCCGCTCCGCCGAGGGCCGCGAGCGCCTGGTGCAGCACATGAGCGAGGGCAACCGGCCCAAGACGGCCACGGCTCCGCTGGTCGCGATCCTCGCCGCCGACAACGAGTTCCACGAGGAGCTTCCGGCGCTGCTCCCCCACTTCCCGCAGGCCAAGGACGTGTTCTTCGGCGAGCGCCCGGTCCGCGAGTCCTCCGCCACGCTCAACGCCGCCCTCCAGGCCGCCTACTTCATCATCGGCGTCCGCGCCGCCGGCCTGGCCGCCGGCCCGATGACCGGCTACGACGCCGCGGGCATCCAGAAGGAGTTCCTGGACGGCGACCACACCCCGCTGATGGTCGTCAACATCGGCAAGCCGGGCGAGGACGCCTGGTTCCCGCGCAGCCCGCGCCTGTCGTACGACGAGGTCGTCACGACCGTCTGAGTCCGCACCGGAGCGGCGACCGCGCCCGTGACACGCGTGACGCGTGAGGCGCGGCCCGCGGTACGCCGAAGGGGCCCGGAGCACGATGTGTGCTCCGGGCCCCTTCGGCGTACCGGGGTACCGGCTTACCGCCGGACTCCGGCGTACGGCTTCGATACCGGGACCGCCTCAGGAAGCGGGCGTCTCGGTCGGCGCGGTCGGTGCGGTCGGTGCAGTCGGTGCGGTCGACGCGGACGGTGCGGCCGACGGCTCCGTCTTCAGCGCGGCGGCCATCTCCACCAGCCGCTCCTTGGGCGCCGAGCCCGTGACCACCGTGGTGGCGTCCTTCCCGTGCAGCACCAGGGCGTCGTACTTGGCGCCCTCCCAGTAGGCCCACTCGCGGCCCGCGACGGTCTCCGTGCGGCCGGTGTCCTCGGCCTTCTGGGTGACCTGGGGGACGTAGGCGCGCGCCGGGGCGGTGGACTGCTCGACTGCGACGTACTTGCCGTCCGGGTCGAGGAAGCCGATGTGCCAGGCGTCGTCCTCCTCCGCGTCGTACGAGACGGAGGTCGGCTTCCACTTCTCCGGCAGCCCGTGCGGCGCGGCCACCGGGTACGGAGCGGCGGTCCGCACGGTCGCCAACTCGACGGTGAAGTCGACGGCCTTGATCGGATCGGCCGAGTCGTCGTGCGGAACGAAGAGGTAGATGACGCCCGCACAGGCGGCGATCACCAGGGTCGACAGGAACATGTCCCGGACGGTCTGCTTGCCTCGCTTGCTTGCCACGGAGTCCATGGTGGCACGGGGCCCAACACGCCCGACCGCAGGGTGGGCGCTCATGCGTGACCCGCACTGCTCATTTTATCGACCTACCGATAGAGTCACAGCACCCTCTTTTCCGGTCGTCGCCGTACAGAAAGGTGCGCTCCGATGTCCGAGCATCATCTGCCGTCCCAGCTTGAGGTCTCCCCGGAGGCCCCCGACCGCAACCTGGCTCTGGAACTGGTCCGGGTCACCGAGGCCGCCGCCATGGCCGCGGGGCGCTGGGTGGGCCGCGGCGACAAGATCGGCGCCGACGGCGCCGCCGTGAAGGCCATGCGCACCCTGGTTTCGACCGTCTCGATGAACGGCGTCGTCGTCATCGGCGAGGGCGAGAAGGACGAAGCGCCCATGCTGTTCAACGGCGAGCGGGTCGGCGACGGCACCGGGGCCGAGGTGGACATCGCGGTCGACCCGATCGACGGGACCACGCTCAACGCCAAGGGCATGCCGAACGCGATCGCCGTGCTGGCGGCGGCCGACCGCGGCGCCATGTTCGACCCCTCCGCCGTCTTCTACATGGACAAGCTGGTCACGGGCCCCGAGGCGGCGGAGTTCGTCGACATCAACGCACCCGTGTCGGTGAACATCCGGCGTGTCGCGCGGGCGAAGAACTCGACGCCCGAGGACGTCACCGTCGTCGTCCTGGACCGCCCCCGGCACGAGGGCATCGTCAAGGAGATCCGGGAGACGGGCGCGCGGATCAAGTTCATCTCCGACGGCGACGTGGCGGGCTCGATCATGGCCGCCCGCGAGGGCACCGGCGTCGACCTGCTCATGGGCATCGGCGGCACGCCCGAGGGCATCATCTCCGCCTGCGCCATAAAGTGCCTCGGCGGCGTGATCCAGGGCAAGCTCTGGCCCAAGGACGAGGCGGAGCGGCAGCGCGCGCTGGACGCCGGCCACGACCTGGACCGGGTGCTGTCGACCGACGACCTGGTCAGCGGCGACAACGTGTTCTTCGTGGCGACGGGCATCACGGACGGCGAGCTGATGCGCGGGGTCCGCTACCGCGCGGAGACGGCGACGACCGAGTCGATCGTCATGCGCTCCAAGTCGGGCACCATCCGGACGATCTCCTCGACGCACCGGCTGTCGAAGCTGCGCGCCTACAGCGCCATCGACTTCGACCGCGCGAAGTGACGGGCTCCGGCCGGGCGGCCCACTCCGGCCCGACGACGCACCGACGTCACGGGTACGCGTAACAGGTACGCGTAACAGGTACGCGTAACGGATCGATCCGGGGACGCCGTCTCGCGGCGGACCACGGTCGAGGGGGTGCGGGAGCCGTCGCTCCCGCACCCCCTCTCCCTGTCCTCGCGCTCAGCCCGCCGCGGCTATGCGCCCGGCGGGCGTCGTCGCGGCCAGCTCGACGTCGCGCCGACGGCGGCGGGCGAGCGCCACGCGTCGTTCGGCGGCGGTGAGACCGCCCCACACCCCGTACGGCTCGGGCTGCATCAGCGCGTGCTCCCGGCATTCGACCATCACCGGGCAGCGGGCGCAGACCCGCTTGGCGGCCTCCTCGCGGGCCAGTCGGGCGGCGGTCGGCTCCTTCGACGGGGCGAAGAACAGCCCTGCTTCGTCGCGGCGGCACACCGCCTCCGAATGCCAGGGGCCCGCCTCGTCCTCCCGCGCTGGGGCCCGCTGGGCGGGGACGGCGACGACATGCAGAGGCTGATGCGGCGGTTGCAGCACGGTCTACTCCTGACGACGGCTACGGCTTCGCGAGCGAGAGTCGATGCAGCACTCCCTACCCGCTGCGCGAGCGCCATATGCACTCCGTGCCACCGGCGCGCGACGCACGGCAATGCCTCCGCGCGGCATTCTGGCCGATTCTTGAAGGCTCCCGCCGCGGGGCGCTCAGACCCCGAAGTGTTTGCGCAGCCGCTTTTGCAGGTCGGCGACGAACTTGCCGCGCTTGGGCCTTGCCTCCACCGAGCCCAGGACGGAAAAGCCGTTCACGACGACGACCGGTGCCTCCGGATCTCCCGATTCGAGTGTGGTCACCTCGAAAGTGCCGAATACGCCGCTGCCGCTGCCGCGCAGCGAGATGTTCTCCGGCACCCTGATCTCGACGCTGCCGAAGACGGAGGTGGCGTTGATGACCGTCAGCCGTTGGCCGAAAAGCGCCTCGGTCAGATCGATCTCCACGCTGCCGAAGAGAGCGAAGGCGTTGGTACGGCCACCGACCCGCCAACGGCCCTTGCGGGTCGCGCTGCTGAAGATCGCGACGAGGTTGTCCGGGGGCCCGTCGGGGGCCCCGGAGCCGTACGCGTACGACTCGGCGCCCGCACGCGGGCCGGAGGCCGCGGGCAGATCGCGGACCAGGGGCTGGAGTTCGTCGAGGGTCTTGGCCCGGTAGACGAGGTCGACGCGCTCGGC
Source organism: Streptomyces sp. ADI96-02 (assembly GCF_003846185.1). Classification (GTDB taxonomy): domain Bacteria; phylum Actinomycetota; class Actinomycetes; order Streptomycetales; family Streptomycetaceae; genus Streptomyces. The sequence goes on along the minus strand of NZ_ML123034.1, from coordinate 4,362,173 downwards.
GTGCTCCTCCGCCGTCAGGCGGCCCTCGGCCATCGCCTCCCGCAGGATGTCGGCGATCCGGTCCCGGTCGGCGTCGGAGGCGCGCATGCCGCCGGGTGCCGGATCGGCCGACGCGACAGGCTGCTGGGGCTGCTTCTGTAGGTCCACCGCGTCAGCGTACCCAGACGCGATAGATCGCGACTAGCCTCCCGGCCGGACACACCACGGGTTTCAGCCGGGACAGCGCCCAGCCCATTCCGGCCCAGCCCCACCCCGGCCCCAGCCCCGGCCCGGCCCCGGCCCCGCGCGCACCGCGCCCCTCTCCAGGTGAGCCCTACCTCACGGGACCGCTCCCGGCGCGGCGCTCTACCCTGGTGGATGCGCTGGCCGAGGGAGGCCAGCCGCTGTCGCCGAGTGAGGAATGGCCGTCATGCCAGAGTTTGCGTACTCCGATCTGCTCCCGCTGGGAGAGGACACCACGCCGTACCGCCTGGTGACCGCCGAGGGTGTCTCCACCTTCGAGGCCGACGGCCGTACGTTCCTCAAGGTCGCGCCGGAGGCGCTGCGCACGCTGGCCGCCGAGGCGATGCACGACATCTCGCACTACCTGCGCCCGGCCCACCTCGCGCAGCTGCGGCGGATCGTGGACGACCCCGAGGCGTCCTCCAACGACAAGTTCGTGGCGCTGGACCTCCTGAAGAACGCCAATATCGCCGCCGCGGGCGTGCTGCCGATGTGCCAGGACACCGGCACGGCGATCGTCATGGGCAAACGCGGCCAGAACGTGCTGACCGAGGGCGGTGACGAGGAGGCGCTGTCGCACGGCATCTTCGACGCGTACACCAAGCTCAACCTGCGCTACTCGCAGATGGCCCCGCTGACCATGTGGGACGAGAAGAACACCGGCTCCAACCTGCCGGCCCAGATCGAGCTGTACGCCACCGACGGCGGCGCGTACAAGTTCCTCTTCATGGCGAAGGGCGGCGGCTCGGCCAACAAGTCGTTCCTCTACCAGGAGACGAAGGCCGTCCTGAACGAAGCCTCCATGATGAGGTTCCTGGAGGAGAAGATCCGTTCGCTGGGCACCGCGGCCTGCCCGCCGTACCACCTGGCGATCGTGGTGGGCGGCACCTCGGCCGAGTTCGCGCTGAAGACCGCGAAGTACGCCTCCGCGCACTACCTGGACGAGCTGCCCGCCGAGGGCTCCCCCACCGGGCACGGCTTCCGGGACAAGGAGCTGGAGGAGAAGGTCTTCGAGCTGACGCAGAGGATCGGGATCGGCGCGCAGTTCGGCGGCAAGTACTTCTGCCACGACGTGCGCGTGGTGCGCCTGCCCCGGCACGGCGCGTCGCTGCCCGTGGCCATCGCCGTCTCGTGCTCGGCGGACCGCCAGGCCACCGCGAAGATCACCGCCGAGGGCGTCTTCCTGGAGCAGTTGGAGAAGGACCCGGCGCGCTTCCTCCCGGACACCACCGACGAGCACCTCGACGAGGCCGGCGACGTGGTCAGGATCGACCTCAACCGGCCGATGGACGAGGTGCTGGCCGAGCTGACCAAGTACCCGGTCAAGACCCGGCTCTCGCTGAACGGCCCGCTGGTCGTGGCGCGCGACATCGCGCACGCCAAGATCAAGGAGCGGCTGGACGCGGGCGAGGAGATGCCGCAGTACCTCAAGGACCACCCGGTGTACTACGCGGGCCCGGCGAAGACGCCCGAAGGGTACGCGTCCGGGTCGTTCGGCCCGACGACGGCCGGCCGGATGGACAGCTACGTCGCGCAGTTCCAGGCGGCTGGCGGCTCCAAGGTGATGCTCGCCAAGGGCAACCGCAGCAAGCAGGTCACCGACGCCTGCGACGCGCACGGCGGCTTCTACCTCGGCTCGATCGGCGGCCCGGCGGCCCGGCTCGCGCAGGACTGCATCAAGAAGGTCGAGGTCGTCGAGTACGAGGAGCTCGGCATGGAGGCGGTCTGGCGGATCGAGGTCGAGGACTTCCCGGCGTTCGTCGTCGTGGACGACAAGGGCAACGACTTCTTCACCGAGCCCGCCCCGGCTCCGACGTTCACCAGCATCCCGGTGCGGGGCCCCGGCCTCGGCTGAGCCGGCCGCGGCCGGGACCGGGACCGGGACCGAAGGAGACCGGAAGAGACCGGAAGAGACCGGAAGAAGGCACCGAGGAGGGGCGTCCCGTACGGGGGCGCCCCTCACGCCTGTTCGCGGCCCTCCAGCAGGCCCGACGTCGCCACCAGATAGCCCAGTTGGGCCCGGCTGGTGCTGCCGAGCTGCTCGGAGACCTTGCGCATGTGCTCGGCCACGCTGCGGCGGCTCATGCCGATCCGGCGGGCGATGGCGGCATCCGTCTCGCCGTTGACGACGGCCCGGAGGATCGCCCGCTGGAGGTCGGAGGTGACGACCGGGGTGCGCAGCGGGGCCCGCTCCGGGCGGACCGGGACCGAACGGGCCCACGCCTCGTCGAAGTTGCGGGCCAGGAAGCGGACCAGCGACGGGTGCTGGACGCGCAGGGCGGTGTGCGGTTCGTCGGAGTACGGGATGAACGCGAGGTCCCGGTCGAAGACGATGACCCGGTCGACGACCTCCGGCAGCGTCCTGACCTCCGCGCCCTCGGCGGTCACCTGCTCGATGTACGCCAGCGTGGTGCGGTCGGAGCGGACGGTGTGCTGGTAGAGGGTGCGCTGGCGGATGCCCCGGCGCAGGTTGCCGAGGTCGCGCGGCAGCGACTCGCGCAGGATGTGGGCCGGGCGTCCGCCGCCCGGATGGGCCGTGCGGACCTCGGCGCGGCAGCCGCTGACCCCGGCGTGCAGGGCCTTGCTGATGACGGCCTCGCCGGAGAGCCGGGTGAGCTCGGGGCGGTCGCGGCGGTGCGCGTCGGCGTGCAGGGCCTCGAAGGCGGCGAGCGCGGCGCGGGCGGAGCGCAGGGTGCGGCGCTGTTCGGCGATGGCCTCCTCGATCGGCGCCAGGGCGGCGAACGAGGCCGTCTCCGGTGGTACGGGGAGGAGGCGGCCGGGCGGCGCGTCCGGATCGGCGACCATCAGATGCAGGGCCCGCAGGCACGCGGGGACCTGCCGCTCGGGAAGGCCGCCCTCGGACAGCGCGCGCCGATAGGTCGTGAGCGCGGCTTCGCAGGGTTTTTCCGGTATCCACCGGTCCGACGGTGATTCACGGCAATCACATGCCGGTGAGCGGTAATGATCGTCCTTCACAAGGATGCAGATTACCTTTGTGCAATCCGCGAACGTCCGCCGTGGAGCCGCCCTGAACGAGTATGGGTGAGTGACATCCGGTACCGAACGCGCTGACGGCCTGTCGGAAATCCATCGGCGTACGGGTCGGCACCGCACCGCCGGAACGCGTGTGACAGCACGTTCCGCGCACGGCGTCGCCGATTACCCGGCACCGGATTCGCACCCGCTTCCCACGGCGCGTTCCCGGGGGGAACGGGGCCCGGCGCGCTTCGCGCCGGATTCACAGGGGGAATCCGGCGCACGCCGTGAGGAAAGGGCCGCCACCCGGCGGTCGCTGTGCCCCCTCGCCCGTACGGGCGGTTCGACCGCGCCCGGGACGGGGGTCCGGGCGCGGTCGGGCGGGCGGCGGGCCCGCCGGAGGCCGGCACGTACGGCGAAATCCAGCCAATCTCGTGAGGCGATGACGCCAGGGCCAGGCACGGGCCGGAACGGGCGCACCGGGCGCTGCGCCGCCCGCACCGGATCCGGCCGGACCGGCGCGGGCGACCGCCGGGGCCGTTGCTGTCGGCGCGCCCGGCCCCGTACCGCGCGTTCCGGCGTCCCGGAAGGCCGCCGCCCCCGGAGCCCGGGAGACCGGGACCGGGTGGCGGGCGCGCGGGCCCGTACCGCCGCTTTCTTGCAGCGGGCCCCGCGCCGGACTTGCGTCCCGCCCGGACCGCGCGGAGGGTGGCCCGCGACGTCAAGGGCTCCCCACGGCCCCTGAACCGCAGACCTCGCCCCACCGAACCGCCCCTTCTCGTCACCACCGTCCGCCCGCGGGGTCCGCGCCCGGTCCGACCGGCCGGCGCCCGGAGTCCGCGGGAGCGCTCCTGCGGCGGCCCGTGCGGCGACCACGCCGACGGCCCGGAGCGGATACAGCGCGGAGCCCGACCGGCTCGGCGGACCTTCACCCTCGCAGCCACTGCCGAACACCGGAAAGGCGGACGCCGTATGACTCCGGCCCCCCACCGAAGCCACACCGACGACCTGCTCTCCTTCATCGCCGCCGGCCCCTCGCCGTACCACGTGGTGGCGAACACCGCCGAGCGCCTGGAGAAGGCCGGCTTCCGCGAGCTGCACGGCACGGACGACTGGGCCGGGGCGACCGGCGGCAGCTTCGTCAGCCGGGCCGGCGCGCTGATCGCCTGGTACGTGCCCGAGGGCGCTCCGGCGCACACCCCGTTCCGTATCGTCGGCACCCACACCGATTCGCCCAACCTGCGGGTCAAGCCCGCGCCCGACACCGGCTCGTCGGGCTGGCGGCAGATCGGGGTGGAGATCTACGGCGGCGTCCCGCTGAACACCTGGCTCGACCGGGACCTGGGCATCTCCGGGCGGCTGGCCCTGCGCGGCGGCCCGGACGGCGCTCCGCGCGGACGCCTGGTGCACATCGACGAACCCCTGCTGCGGGTGCCGCAGTTGGCCATCCACCTCGACCGGTCGGTCAACGACGGACTGGCCCTGGACCGGCAGCGCCACCTCGCCCCGGTCTGGGCGCTGGGCGATCCGCGGGAGGGCGAGCTGCTGCGGCTGGTGGCCGCCTCCGCCGGGGAGGACCCGGCCGACGTGGTGGGCTGGGACCTGATGCTGCACGACGTCCAGCCGCCCGGGTACCTGGGCGTGGACCGGGAGTTCGTGGTGGCGCCCCGGCTGGACAACCAGATCTCGGTGCACGCGGGGCTCACCGCCCTGATCGAGGCGGCGACCGGGACGGAGCAGCCGTCGTTCGTGCCGGTGCTGGCCGCCTTCGACCACGAGGAGGTCGGCAGCGCGTCGGAGACGGGCGCGCAGAGCCCGTTGCTGGAGCGGGTGCTGTCGCGGTCCGTCGCGGCGCGGGGCGGCAGCGGCGAGGACTGGTCGCGGGCGCTGGCGGGCGCCTTCTGCGTCTCGGCCGACATGGCGCACGCGGTGCACCCGAACTACGCGGAGCGGCACGACCCCGACCACCGTCCGCTGCCCGGCGGCGGCCCCACGGTCAAGGTGAACGTCAACCAGCGCTACGCCACCGACAGCACCGGCATCGCGATGTTCGCGGCGGCGTGCGAGCGGGCCGGCGCGCCGTGGCAGCGGTTCGTGTCGAACAACGCGATGCCGTGCGGTACGTCGATCGGGCCGCTGACGGCGGCGCGGCTCGGGATCGCCACGGTGGACGTCGGTGTGCCGGGGCTGTCGATGCACTCGGCGCGCGAGATGTGCGGGGTGGACGATCCGGCGCATCTCGCGGCGGCCCTCGGCGCGCTCATGGCCGGGGACTGGCGGCTCCCGTAGGAGGTCGTCCGGCGGTGCCGGGTCCCCAGGCGCCGACGGCCTCGCCGCTGATCCCGCCGTCGCCCAGCGGGATCAGTCCGGTCCTCCCTTCCGCGAAGCCCTCGAAGCTGCTGTGCGTGCGCCTCATCGCGCCTCCCGGTGAGTGGTTGCCCCCGGTGTTTACTGGCCGGTGGGCCGGTGGGCCGCTGGGCCGCTGGGGCACACGCACGACAAGACACATGCTCATCTTTTTCGGGAGGTTCGAACACCATGGTCGACACGTCCGGCCGCGCAGAGTTCCGGATCGAGCACGACTCGATGGGCGAGGTGCGGGTCCCCGCCCACGCCAAGTGGCGGGCGCAGACCCAGCGGGCGGTGGAGAACTTCCCCGTCTCCGGGCAGCGCCTGGAGCGCTCGCACATCGAGGCGCTGGCGCGGATCAAGGCAGCCGCCGCCAAGGTCAACGCCGAGCTGGAGGTGCTGGACCCGGAGATCGCGCGGGCGATCCGGGAGGCGGCGGACGAGGTGGCCTCGGGCCGCTGGGACGAGCACTTCCCGGTGGACGTCTTCCAGACCGGCTCCGGCACCTCCTCGAACATGAACGCCAACGAGGTCATCGCCACCCTCGCCACCGAGCGCCTGGGCCGCGAGGTGCACCCCAACGACCACGTCAACGCCTCGCAGTCCTCCAACGACGTCTTCCCGTCCTCCATCCACATCGCGGCGACCGCCGCCGTCACCGCCGACCTGATCCCGGCGCTGGAGCACCTGGCCGCCTCGCTGGGGCGGAAATCGGCCGAATTCGCGGAGGTCGTGAAGTCCGGTCGTACGCACCTGATGGACGCCACACCCGTCACTCTCGGCCAGGAGTTCGGCGGCTACGCGGCGCAGATCGCGTACGGCGTCGAGCGGCTGCGGTCCTCGCTGCCACGCCTGGCCGAGCTGCCGCTGGGCGGTACGGCGGTGGGCACCGGCATCAACACCCCGGCCGGCTTCTCCGCCGCCGTGATCGCCGAGGTGGCCGCCGCCACCGGGCTGCCGCTGACCGAGGCGCGCGACCACTTCGAGGCGCAGGGCGCGCGGGACGGGCTCGTGGAGACGTCCGGCCAGCTCCGTACCATCGGCGTCTCGCTGACGAAGATCTGCAACGATCTGCGCTGGATGGCCTCGGGCCCGCGCACCGGACTGGCCGAAATCAATCTGCCTGACCTCCAGCCGGGCTCGTCGATCATGCCGGGCAAGGTCAACCCGGTGATCCCGGAGGCGGTCCTGATGGTCGCCGCCCAGGTGACCGGCAACGACGCCACGGTCGCGGCGGCGGGCGCGGCGGGCAACTTCGAACTGAACGTCATGCTGCCGGTCATCGCGAAGAATCTGCTGGAGTCCGTGCGCCTGCTCGCGAACGCGTCCCGGCTGCTGGCCGACCGCACCGTGGACGGCGTCACCGCCAACGTCGAACGGGCCCGCGCCTACGCCGAGTCCTCCCCCTCGGTGGTGACCCCGCTCAACCGGTACATCGGCTACGAGGAGGCGGCGAAGGTCGCCAAGCGCTCCCTGGCGGACGGCGCCACGATCCGCGAGACCGTCCTGGCCTCGGGTTACGTCGAGCGCGGCGACCTGACCGAGGAACAGCTCGACGAGGCGCTGGACGTGTTGGGGATGACGCGGCCCTGAGAGCGCTTCCGCCCGCCCGTGACACGTGGGTGACCAGAGTCGCAGCGGGCGGGCGGAAGCGGTCCGTAAGATCCCTCCATGACAGGTACGGGAGAGTGCGCACGCTGGGCGCCGGGGGACCAGATCCTCTGGCGCTACCGCGACAACGGCCGGGCCCACCGGGCGGCCGACGCCCCGCCCGTGCACATCTGCCGCCCGGTGACCGTCGTCCAGGACACCCACGACCTGCTCGCCGTCTGGATGGCCCCCGGCACCGAGTGCGTACGCCCGGTGCTGGCCGACGGCACGCAGGTGCACGCGGAGCCGCTGGCCACGCGCTACACCGCTCCGCGCACCACCGTGCGCTCCACCTGGTTCGGCTCGGGCGTCCTGAAGCTCGCCCGACCCGGCGAACCGTGGTCCGTCTGGCTGTTCTGGGACCGCGGCTGGCTCTTCCGCAACTGGTACGTGAACCTGGAGGAGCCGCGCACCCGCTGGACCGGCGGGGTGGATTCCGAGGATCACTTTCTCGACATCTCCGTCCACCCGGACCGGAGCTGGAAGTGGCTCGACGAGGACGAGTTCGCCCAGGCGCAGCGCGTCGGCCTGATGGACCGGCGCACCGCCGCGGGCGTCAGAAGGGCAGGCCGCAGGGCCGTGGGCGTGATCCGCGAGTGGGGCTCGCCGTTCCGGGACGGCTGGGAGCACTGGCGGCCCGATCCGGCCTGGCAGGTGCCCCCGCTGCCGGATGACTGGGACCGCACCCCGGCCCCCATGCCGTCGTGAGACCCTGGACGCGTCCCTCGGGCGGCCCGGTCGGCAGGACCGGTCGCACGCGGGGCCGGCCGCCGCAACCGGCGGGAGCCACACCGGATCTGACCACAAGTCACAGCACCGGTCGTGCGGAGCGGACGGGTTACGGCCCCGATCGCGCCGCCCGGTCGCAGGACCACTACGAGGGGGTGGAGACGTGCTCGCCGGCCGCTGCCCCGTCGCCCGGAGCGCTGTAGACCGGAGCGCTGTGGACCGGCCATCCCGCGGACGCCCGGTTTCGGCCCCGCGTCCGGGGGCATCCGCAGACAGCCGTTGTTCTTACCGCGCTTGCCGGGGCACAGTAGCGCCCCACGAGGCGACTGCCTCACACAACCGGCCCGGACGGACGGAATCCCACGCGTGACGGAGCACCCCACCTCCCACGAAGGCCGGCAGCCGCTCGCGGCCCGGCAGCAGGAGCGCACCCGGCCCCGGCAGCAGGACGCGGTGGCCGCGGCCGCCGCTGCCGCGATCCCGGCCCCGGCCACCGCGCCGAACCCGAACCCGAATCCGGGCCCCGGACCGGCCGCGGTCGCCGAGGCTCAGGCGGCGACCCGCCGCGAGGGCGACCGGCTGCGCTTCGTCGGCGCGGCGACCCGGCGGATCGCCCGGGGCATCGACCTCGACGAGATCGTGCTGGGCCTGTGCCGGGCGAGCGTGCCGACGTTCTCCGACGCCATCCTGGTCTATCTCCGCGACCCGCTCCCGGTCGGCGACGAGCGGCCGGTGAGCCCGTTCGTGCTGCGGCTGCGGCGCAGCGACCGCCTGAGGCTGACCGACGAGGAGGGCGAGAGCGGTACGGAGACGGAGCGGCTGCGGCTGCCGGTCACCGACCCGCACGCCGACCTGATGCCCGCCGCCGAGCTGTGCGAGGTGCGGGCGGGCGGGGCGCTGGCGGAGGTGCTGCGCGGAGTGCGCCCCGTCTTCGGCGACTCCGCCGCCGCCCGCGCCGCGCTGCCCGAGCTGCTGGGATCCGGCCGTACGGTCCCCACCGGGCACCGCGCGATCCTCGCCCCGCTGCGCGGCCGGCGCCGGGTGATCGGGGCCGCGGTCTTCGTGCGCGGTGCGGAGCGCGGCCCGTTCGAGGCCAGCGACCTGCTGGTCGCGGCGCAGCTGGCGACGCACACGGCGCTCGGCATCGACAAGGCCGTGCTGTACGGGCGCGAGGCGTACATCGCCGACGAGCTCCAGCGGACCATGCTGCCCGACTCGCTGCCGCAGCCGACCGGCGTCCGGCTCGCCTCGCGCTATCTGCCGGCCGCCGAGACGGCCCGGGTCGGCGGCGACTGGTACGACGCGATCCCGCTGCCCGGCAGCCGGGTCGCGCTGGTCGTCGGCGACGTCATGGGCCACTCCATGACCTCGGCGGCGATCATGGGCCAGCTCCGCACCACGGCGCAGACCCTGGCGGGTCTGGACCTGCCGCCGCAGGAGGTCCTGCACCATCTGGACGAACAGGCGCAGCGGCTCGGCAGCGACCGCATGGCGACCTGCCTGTACGCGGTGTACGACCCCGTCGCGCACCGCATCACCATCGCCAACGCCGGGCACCCGCCGCCCGTGCTGCTCCACCTCGGCGGCCGGGCCGAGGTGCTGCGCGTGCCGCCGGGGGCCCCGATCGGGGTGGGCGGCGTCGACTTCGAGGCGGTGGAGCTGGACGCGCCGGCGGGGGCCACGCTGCTGCTGTACACGGACGGCCTCGTGGAGTCGCGGCTGCGGGACGTGTGGACGGGCATCGAGCAGCTGCGGGAGCGGCTGGCCGCCACCGCGCAGCTCACCGGCCCGGACCACTCGCCGCCGCTGGAAGCGCTCTGCGACGACGTGCTGGACATGCTCGGTCCCGGCGACCGGGACGACGACATCGCGCTGCTCGCCGCCCGCTTCGACGGGATCGCCCCGAGCGACGTGGCCTACTGGTACCTGGAGCCGGAGGACGCGGCCCCCGGCCGGGCCCGCAGACTGGCCCGCCGGGCGCTCAGCCGCTGGGGCCTGGACGAGATCGCGGACGAGGTGGAACTGCTGGTCAGCGAGGTGGTCACCAATGCCGTGCGCTACGCGGAGCGACCGGTGACGCTGCGGTTGCTGCGTACCGACATCCTGCGCTGCGAGGTCGGCGACGACTCTCCGCAGCTGCCCCGGCAGCGCCGGGCGCGGGAGACGGACGAGGGCGGCCGGGGACTGTTCCTGGTGAACCGGCTGGCCCGGCGCTGGGGCGGGACGCGCCTGTCGACGGGCAAGGTCGTCTGGTTCGAAATGGCGACCCGGGGGCAGTAGGGCGGACGGGGACCGCCACGGTGACGGGCCGCGGCGAAATGTTGCCGACCCCGAAACGTCGGAGTTGACTGCATTCGTGAAGGCGGCGTCCCGTGTGCCCGGACGGCGTCGGAGCGACCTGCATACCCCCCACTACCGACGGGAGGACGCTCGTGACCGAGAAAACCCCGAAGCTTCCGTACACCACGAACAACGCAGGGATTCCGGTGGAGAGCGACGAACACTCGCTCACCGTCGGAGCGGACGGCCCGATCCTGCTGCAGGACCACTACCTGATCGAGAAGATGGCCCAGTTCAACCGGGAACGGGTCCCCGAACGGGTCGTGCACGCCAAGGGCTCCGGCGCCTATGGAACCTTCGTCGTGACGAACGACGTCAGCCAGTTCACCAAGGCGGACCTCTTCCAGCCGGGCCGGCGGACGGACATGCTCGCCCGCTTCTCCACGGTCGCCGGTGAGCAGGGCTCGCCCGACACCTGGCGCGACCCGCGCGGCTTCGCACTGAAGTTCTACACCGAGCAGGGCAACTACGACATGGTCGGCAACAACACGCCGGTCTTCTTCGTACGGGACCCGATGAAGTTCCAGGACTTCATCCGCTCGCAGAAGCGCCGCCCGGACAGCGGGGTGCGCGACCACGACATGCAGTGGGACTTCTGGTCCCTCTCGCCGGAGAGCGCCCACCAGGTCACCTGGCTGATGGGCGACCGCGGCATTCCGAAGACGTACCGGAACATGGACGGCTTCAGCTCCCACACCTACATGTGGGTGAACGCGGGCGGCGAGCGGTTCTGGGTGAAGTACCAGTTCAAGACCGACCAGGGCATCGACTTCTACACGCAGGACGACGCCGACGCGATGGCGGGCACGGACGGCGACGTCCACCGCCGCGACCTGTTCGAGTCGATCCGCACGGGCGACCACCCGAGCTGGACGATGTACGTCCAGGTGATGCCGTTCGAGGACGCGCCGGACTACCGGTTCAACCCGTTCGACCTGACGAAGGTGTGGCCGCACGGCGACTACCCGCTGATCGAGGTCGGCCGGATGACGCTGAACGAGAACCCGGAGGACTTCTTCGTCCACATCGAGCAGGCCTCGTTCGAACCGTCGAACCTGGTCCCGGGCATCGGACCGTCGCCGGACAAGATGCTGCTGGGCCGGCTGTTCTCGTATCCGGACACCCACCGGTACCGGATCGGCCCGAACTACGCCCAGCTCCCGCCGAACCGGCCGCGCCACGGGGTGAACTCGTACTCCAAGGACGGCCCGATGCGCTACGAGCCGACCCGGACGGGCGCGGTGTACGCGCCGAACTCGTACGGCGGTCCGGCCGCCGACACCGAGCGGTACGGCGACCCGGCGGGCTGGGCGACGGCGGGCGAGATGGTGCACGAGGCGTACAAGCCGCACAGCGAGGACGACGACTGGGGCCAGGCGGGCACGCTGGTGCGCGAGGTGCTGGACGACGCGGCGCGCGACCGGCTCGTGTCCAACATCTCCGGCCATCTGCTGGACGGCGTGAGCCGCCCGGTGCTGGACCGGTCGCTTCAGTACTGGCGCAACGTGGACAAGGACCTCGGCGACCGGGTCGCGAAGAAGGTCAACGGCGGCTGACCGGCCGGCGGACGTGAGGAGGGGGGCTGCGCCTGCGGGCGCCGCCCCCCCTCCTCACGCCGAGACGCGCGGCGGACCCGGTGCTCAGGGCAGGGGCAGTCCGTCGTCGTTGCCCGGCCCGTCCTCTCCGTCGGGGTCGGGCGGCAGGTCCGGAGTCGTGCTCGGGGTGGGCGGCGTCGTGCTCGGCGGGGGCGGCGGCGGGACGCTCTCGCTGGGCGACTCGCTCGGCGTCCGGGACGGCGACGTGGAGGGGCTGGGCTTCTCGGACGGCGTGGGCTCCTCGGACGGGGTGCTGGACGGGGACGGCGGCGGCGGGACCTCGCCGCGCTCCACGTCCTCCAGGTCGAACCGCGCGTCCGAGCCGCCGCCCAGGGCTCCGAGCGTGTAGTCCGCCCAGATCCTGGCCGGGAAGCCGCCGCCGTTGGCCCGGCCGGAGTTGGCCGTGCCGGTCAGCGAGACCTGCCGGCCGCCCGTGCCCTCGCCGAACAGGGCGACGACGGTGGTCAGCTCGGGGGTGTAGCCGGCGAACCAGGCGGACTTGTTCTCCTCCGAGGTGCCGGTCTTGCCCGCGGCCTGGTAGGCCGGGCTGTCGGCGGCGCGGCCCGATCCGGCGTCGACGACGCCGGTGAGCGCGGAGGTCACCGTGTCGGCCGAGGCGCGGCTGATCGCCTGCTCCTTCTTCGGCTGCCGGGGCGTGACCGTGCGGTCGCGGTGCTCGGCGGACTTCAGGATGTGCGGGGTGACCCGCTTGCCGTGGTTGTCGAGGGTCGCGTACACCCCGGCCATGTCGGCGGTCGAGGCGTTCATGGTGCCGAGGCTGACGGCGGGCCGCTCGGGGAAGTTCTTGTCGGGCACGCCGAGGGCGAGCGCGGTCTTCTTCACGGCGGTGGGCGTCACGTCGACGATCATCTGGGCGAAGACGGAGTTGACCGAGTTGTTCATCGCCTGCTGGACGGGTATCCGCCCGTAGCTGCGGTCGTCCTCGTTCTGCGGCTTGAACGGGTCGTCGGGGGTGTCGCCGCCGACGACGGGCCGCCGGCTGGTGCCGTCGTAGATGGTGTTGAGCCCGATCTGCGCACCGTCCTGCGTCTTCGCCTCGTTCTCCAGGGCGGAGGCGAGCACCAGCGGCTTGAAGGTCGAGGCGGGCTGGTAGTCCTGGCGGGTGGCGTTGTTCGTGTAGTGCTTCACGTAGTCCTCGCCGCCGTACATCGCGACGATGCGGCCCGTCTTCGGGTCGACGGAGGTCGCGCCGGCCTGCACGGTGGCGTCGACCTTGTTGCCCTCGCGGTCCAGCTGCGACTCCAGCTCCTTGTCCACCGACTTCTCCAGCTGCTGCTGGCGCTTGCGGTCGATGTTCAGGGTGAAGGTCCAGCCGCCCGCCTCGCGGTCCGCCGCGGAGATGCCCTGCTTGTCCAGCTCCTTGTTGGCCGCCTCCACGAGATAGCCGGTCTGCCCCTCCATGCCCTTGGGGGGCTTGGGCTTCTGCGGCACGGGGAACTTCAGCCCGGCGCGCTCGGAGGCGTCCAGCCACTTCATCTCGACCATGTTGTCGAGGGTGTAGGCCCAGCGTTCTTTGACCAGCCGCTTGCCGGTGTCGCCGGCGACCGCCCAGTCGTACTGGCTGGGGGCCTGGAGCAGCGAGGCGAGGTACGCGCCCTGGGCGACGTTCAGCTCCTCGGCGTCGACGCCGTAGTACGCCTGGGCCGCCGCCTGGATGCCGTTGGCGCCGCGGCCGTAGTAGGCGGTGTTGATGTACCCGGCGAGGATGTAGTCCTTGGACTTGCCCTGGTCGACCTTGAGCGAGATGACCAGTTCCTTGAGCTTGCGGCTCACGGTCGGGTCCTGCGTCAGGTAGTAGTTCTTCACGTACTGCTGGGTGATGGTCGAGCCGCCCTGCTTGCCCTTGCCGCTGAGCGTGTTG
>NZ_ML123034.1:4333125-4348119 GCF_003846185.1 Streptomyces sp. ADI96-02 | reverse complement strand
AACAGGCCGCGCGTGATGCCCTTCAGGTCGACGCCCTGGTCCTTGTAGAACGTCTTGTTCTCGGCGGCGACGAAGGTGTGCTGCACCTGCTTGGGCACCTGGGCCAGGTCGACGATCTGGCGGTTGACGCCGTTGCTGCTCCGGGCCATGAGCGTGCCGTCGCTGTACTGGTAGACGTTGCTCTGCCGCTCGGCCATGGCGTTGGCGGCGGGGACGTCCACGTACACGTAGAGCGCGCCGAAGGCGCCCATGACCAGCAGGCAGAGTCCGAAGAACGCTCCCAGCAGCTTCTTCCACGTGAAGAGTCCGCGTATGCCGCCGCTCTTCGCAGCCCCGCGCGCCTCTCGCGCCGGAGCTCGTCGCGCATCCGCTCGACCCATTGCTGTGTTGCTCCCGCTTCTCTGCTCGACCAGCTCGCTCAGACCTGCCAGCTAACACCGTCAGCGGGGCCGCAAAGCAAGCGATCCGGTCTATTACGGACGTGACAATCAGCACCCGCTCCCAGAGGAACCGACTCCTCAGGGGCGCACATGGTTGCGAGAATCGATAATGTGACATCAGTTTGATAGCTCGGATTGATGGCGCACCTTGATGGCGCGGCGGCGGTCGCGCGGAACGGGGATCCCGTGGTCGGACAGCGCGATGAGCGGCATCCCGGCACACCGGCGGTCGAGGGTCCGCCGGCGGCCGAGGATCCGCCCCGGCGGCCGTCGGCGTCCCGGGCGGGGCAGCGCAAGCGGATGCTGCTGCGACTGGACCCCGCCGTGCACGACGCGCTGGCCCGCTGGGCCTCCGACGAGCTGCGCAGCACCAACGCGCAGATCGAGTTCCTGCTGCGGCGGGCACTGGCGGACGCCGCGCGGTTGCCGGGCTCGGCCGGCCCGATCGCCCGCCGGGGCCGACCGCCCAGGCGGCCGGAGCCGGGGCAGGGACCGGACACCGCCCCGGAGGCGGGCGCGTAGACGCCCCCGGCCAAGGCGTCGCTCGGCCAGGGACGCCATCAGGCCACGTATGCACACCCGCTATACACACCATGTAGAGTGTGTCACATGTCAATCGGTCATACCCTGCTCGGACTCCTGGAGTCCGGCCCGCGCCACGGCTACGACCTCAAGCGCGCCTTCGACGAGAAGTTCGGCCAGGACCGCCCGCTGCACTACGGCCAGGTCTACTCGACGATGTCCCGCCTCCTGAGGAACGGGCTGGTCGAGGTCGACGGCGTCGAGAGCGAAGGCGGGCCCGAGCGCAAGCGCTACGCCATCACCGACGCCGGGGTCACCGACGTCTCCCGCTGGCTGGCCGAGCCCGAGAAGCCCGAGCCGTACCTCCAGTCGACGCTCTACACCAAGGTCGTGCTCGCCCTGCTCACCGGCCGCAGCGCCGCCGACGTGCTGGACGCCCAGCGCTCGGAGCACCTGCGCCTGATGCGCGTCCTCACCGAGCGCAAGCGCCAGGGCGACCTGGCCGACCAGCTCATCTGCGACCACGCGCTGTTCCATCTGGAAGCGGATCTGCGATGGCTGGAACTGACCGCCGCACGGCTCGGCCAGCTCGCCAAGGTGGTCGCGCCGTGAACCCCGACGGCTCCCTGCTCTCCGCCCGCGACCTGCGCAAGTCGTACGGATCGACGCCCGCGCTGGACGGCGCGTCGTTCTCCGTGCACCCGGGCGAGGTCGTCGCCGTCATGGGCCCCTCCGGCTCGGGCAAGTCCACCCTCCTGCACTGCCTGGCCGGGATCATCACCCCCGACTCCGGCACCATCACCTACGCGGGCCGCGAGCTGTCCGCCATGTCCGACGCCGAACGCAGCGCGCTGCGCCGCGGCGACTTCGGCTTCGTGTTCCAGTTCGGCCAGCTCGTCCCCGAGCTGACCTGCGTGGAGAACGTCGCCCTGCCGCTGCGCCTGAACGGCGTGCGGCGCAAGGACGCCGAGCGCACCGCCCGGGGGTGGCTGGAGCGTCTGGAGGTCGACGGCATCGGCGGACAGCGCCCCGGGGAGGTCTCGGGCGGTCAGGGCCAGCGCGTCGCCGTGGCCCGCGCGCTCGCCGCCTCACCGAAGGTGATCTTCGCGGACGAGCCGACCGGCGCCCTGGACTCCCTCAACGGCGAGCGGGTGATGGAGCTGCTGACGGAAGCCGCGCGCTCCTCCAACGTCGCCGTCGTCCTGGTGACGCACGAGGCCCGGGTCGCCGCCTACTCCGACCGGGACGTGACCGTGCGCGACGGCCGGGCCCGCGACGCGGAGTACATCGCGTGACCTTGCTCGACGACCGCCGGACGGCCCCGGACGGAGCTTCCCGGCCCGTGCCCCCTTCCGGGATCGCGGCGGTGGCGCGGGACCTGGGCCTCGGCATCCGCTTCGCCGCCGGCGGAGGCCGCGAGGGCTGGATCCGTACGCTGCTGACGGCGGTCGGCGTCGGCCTCGGCGTCGCGCTGCTGCTGCTCGCCTCCTCCGTACCGCACCTGATCGACGAACAGGCCGCCCGGGGACAGGCCCGCGCCGAGGCCCCGTTGCCGAGGTCCGGGCCGCCGCCCGGACCCTCCGACACCTCCGCGCTCGTGATCGGCGCCGACACGGAGTACCGCGACCTGTCCATCACGGGCCGGCTCCTGCGCGCGGACGGCGCGAACCCGGCCAGGCCGCCGGGCGTAGCACGCTTCCCCGCCCCCGGCGAGATGGTGGTCTCCCCCGCGCTGAAGGAGCTGCTGGCGTCGCCGCGCGGCGAACTGCTGCGGGAGCGGCTGCCGTACCGGGTGACCGGGACCGTCGGCGACGCCGGTCTCCTCTCCCCCGACGAGCTCGTCTACTACGCGGGCAGCGGCACCCTGACCACGGCCGCGGGCGGCCACCGGGTCATCGGCTACGGCGACCGGAGCGAGGGCGATCCGCTGTCGCCGCTGCTGATCGTGCTGGTCGTCATGGTCTGCGTGGTGCTGCTGGTGCCGGTGGCGATCTTCATCGCCACGGCCGTACGGTTCGGCGGCGACCGGCGCGACCGCCGGCTGGCGGCGCTGCGCCTGGTCGGCGCCGGCATCCCCGCGACACGCCGCATCGCCGCCGGCGAGGCGCTGTTCGGCTCCGTGCTCGGGCTGGTGACCGGGCTGGCGCTGTTCCTCCTCGGGCGGCCGTTCGTCGGCGCGGTGAAGGTGTGGGACGTCAGCGCGTTCCCCGCCGACCTCGTCCCCGATCCGCTGTCGGCGGCGCTGGTCGCCGTCGCGGTGCCGGTCACCGCCGTGCTCGTCACCCTGGTGGCGATGCGGTCCGTGGTGATCGAACCGCTCGGCGTGGTGCGCCGCGGTCGCGAGCGTGGGCGGCGGCTGTGGTGGCGGCTGCCGGTGCCGCTCGCGGGCGTCGCGGTGCTCGGGCTGGAGGGCCGGGCCGACGACCTGGAGCCCGTCGCCCCGGTCCCGATCGCGACCGGAGCCGTCCTGGTGCTGGTCGGCCTGGCCCTGCTGCTGCCGTGGCTGGTCGAGGCGTGCGTGCGCGGGCTGCGCGGCGGTCCGGTGCCCTGGCAGCTCGCCACCCGGCGGCTCCAGTTGAGCAGCGGGTCGGCGTCCCGCGCGGTCGTCGGCGTCACCGTGGCGGTGGCGGGGGCGATCGCCCTCCAGACGCTCTTCGCCGCGATGAACGCCGATTTCAACCGGGTGACGGGCCAGGATCCCTCCCGCGCCCAGTTCGCCGCCTACTCCGAGAATGTCACCGGCGACGCCACCTCCATGATCGAGCAGTTCCGTGCCACCGAGGGCGTCGACCTGGTGATCGGCTCGGTGGAGGCGTACGCGACCAGGCCCGGCGTCTACGACGAGGACGACATGCGGCCCACCACCTCGCTGACGGTGGGCGACTGCCCGACCCTGCGCGAGCTGGCCCGGATCGGCGCGTGCGAGGACGGCGACACGTTCGTCGTCCATCCCGCGCGCGGCAGGGGCATGGGGAAGTGGGTCGACGAGACCGCCCGCAAGGGCGAGGAGATCGTGGTCGACTCGGACAGGGCACGACGCCCCTACCGCTGGACGCTGCCCGCCGACTCCCCGACCGTCCCGGGCCGCCGCGACCCGATGGGCGAGGACCACTGGGGAATCATGGTCACCACGGGCGCGATCGACGCCGCCGCCCTACCGGGCGCGCGGGCGGTGGCGCAGATCCGGGTGGACCCCGACTCGCCCGACGTCGCCGAACGCGTACGGAACACGGCGGCCCGGATCGACCCCGGCATGCGGTTCGTCACGCTCGCCTCCGTGCAGCGCGACCGGCAGTACGCGAGCATCCAGACCGGGCTCCAGGCGGGGGCGAGCGCGGTGCTGCTGCTGATCGCCGCGTCCATGCTGGTCTCACAGCTGGAGCAGTTGCGCGAGCGCAGACGGCTGCTGTCCGTCCTGGTCGCCTTCGGCACCCGGCGCTCGACGCTCGCCTGGTCGGTGCTGTGGCAGACCGCCGTGCCGGTCCTGCTCGGGCTGCTCCTCGCGGTGGCGGGCGGCCTCGGCCTGGGGGCGACCCTCACCTGGATGATCCGCAAACAGGTGTCCGACTGGTGGCTGTTCCTGCCGCTGGCCGGGGCCGGCGGCGCGTTGATCCTGCTGGTGACGGTGTTGTCGCTGCCGCCGCTGTGGCGCCTGATGCGTCCGGACGGGCTGCGCACGGAGTGACCCCGGCGCGGCCGGGCGGCGTCCTCGCGCGAGGCGCCGCCCGGCCGTGTTCCGCGCGCCGTTCAGCCGGCGGCGGCCACCGGCCGGACCGGCAGCGGCGCCATCGCACCGCGCAGCGCGGCGGCGAACTCCTCGAACTCGCCGCCCCGCGCCGACCCGGTCCGCATGGCCAGCGCCACCCGCCGGGTGGGCGCGGGGTCCGCGAAGTACCCGGTGGCCAGCGCGTCGTTGCGCCCGGTCTCCACCGTCACCGCGGTCCGCGGCAGCAGCGTCACCCCGAGGCCGCCCGCCACGAGTTGTACGAGGGTGGAGAGGCCGGCCGCCGTGGTCGTCACCGGCGTGCCGTTCCTGCGCCCGGCCTCGCGGCAGATGTCCAGGGCCTGGTCGCGCAGGCAGTGCCCTTCGTCGAGCAGCAGCAGCGGCAGCTCGCGCAGGGCCTCGCGGGGAATGTCCGCCCGGCCGCCGAGCCAGTGCTCCTGCTCCATGACCAGGACGAAGTCCTCGTCGAAGAGCGGGATCTCGCTCACCCCGGGCACGCCGAGCGGCACCGCGAGGAGCAGCAGGTCCAGCCGGCCTCCGGCGAGCCCCTCCAGCAGGGAGGAGGTCTGCTCCTCGTGGACCTGGAGGTCGAGGTCCGGGTAGCGGTCATGGACCAGCCGCAGCACGGTGGGCAGCAGATAGGGGGCCACGGTCGGGATCACGCCGAGCCGGAGCACCCCGGTGAACGGCGCGCGCACCGCCTCCGCCTCCTCCATCAGCGCTCCGACCGCCTCCAGCACGGCGGCGGCCCGCACGGCGAGCCGTTCCCCGGCCGCCGAGAGCAGCACCTTGCGCGTCGTACGCTCGATCAACTGGACGCCCAGTGACTCCTCCAGCGTGGAGACGGCTCCGGAGAGTGCCGGCTGACTCATCCCGATCGCCGCCGCCGCGTCCCTGAAGTGCAGGTGCTCCGCCACGGCCGCGAAGGCGCGCAGCTGCGAAAGGCTCGGTTGTTTGGGGCGTATGCCCTGGTTCCCCTGTGCCACTGATAGGCACCTCCGATCATCGCGCCCGAGTGTAGCTATTTCCGTGATCAATGCACTCTGTGCCAGAGTGGATCTCGTCCAACCCTCAGGAAATCTCCCAAAAGGGGATTTCCTACGCTGCAAGGAGAGCGCGTGCTCACTGTCGGTGACAAGTTCCCCGAGTTCGACCTGACTGCTTGTGTTTCGCTGGAAAGCGGCAAGGAGTTCGAGCAGATCAACCACAAGACCTACGAGGGCAAGTGGAAGATCGTCTTCGCGTGGCCCAAGGACTTCACCTTCGTGTGCCCCACCGAGATCGCCGCCTTCGGCAAGCTGAACGAGGAGTTCGCCGACCGGGACGCCCAGGTCCTCGGCTTCTCCGGTGACTCCGAGTTCGTGCACCACGCCTGGCGCAAGGACCACCCGGACCTGACCGACCTGCCCTTCCCGATGCTGGCCGACTCGAAGCACGAGCTCATGCGCGACCTCGGCATCGAGGGCGAGGACGGCTTCGCCCAGCGCGCCGTCTTCATCGTCGACCAGAACAACGAGATCCAGTTCACGATGGTGACCGCCGGTTCCGTGGGCCGTAACCCCAAGGAGGTCCTGCGGGTCCTGGACGCCCTCCAGACCGACGAGCTGTGCCCGTGCAACTGGACCAAGGGCGAGAACACCCTCGACCCGGTCGCGCTCCTCTCGGGCGAGTGAGCTGACACCGACATGGCACTCGACGAACTGAAGTCCGCCATACCGGACTTCGCCAAGGACCTGAAGCTGAACCTCGGTTCGGTCATCGGCAACAGCGACCTCCCGCAGCAGCAGCTGTGGGGCACCGTGCTGGCCTGCGCGATCGCCTCGCGCTCGCCGAGGGTGCTCCGCGAGCTGGAGCCCGAGGCGAAGGCCAACCTCTCCGCCGAGGCGTACGCCGCGGCGAAGTCGGCCGCCGCCATCATGGCGATGAACAACGTCTTCTACCGGACCCGGCACCTGCTGTCGGACCCGGAGTACGGCACGCTCCGCGCGGGCCTGCGGATGAACGTCATCGGCAACCCGGGCGTGGAGAAGGTCGACTTCGAGCTGTGGTCGCTCGCCGTCTCGGCGATCAACGGCTGCGGCCAGTGCCTGGACTCGCACGAGCAGGTGCTGCGCAAGGCCGGCGTCGACCGCGAGACCATCCAGGAGGCCGTGAAGGTCGCCTCGGTGATCCAGGCGGTCGGTGTGACCCTCGACTCCGAGGCCGTGCTCGCCGAGCAGTGACACGCGAGCGGTGACACCGCACCACCTCTGACACGCCGAAGGGCCCCGCGGACGACCGACCGTCCGCTGGGCCCTTCCGGTGTCCGTGCCGTCACCTCGGGGGCGGACCGCCCTCCGGGGCCGGAACACCGGGCGCTGCCTGCGCGGAGGGGGCCTCGGTCGCTTCGGCGGCGGGCGCGGCGGCCTGCGCGGGAAGCGGCTCGTCGGGGGCCGGGGCCGGCGGAGCGGGGACGGGCGTCGGCTCCGGCGAGAGGGCGGTGGCCCCGTGGCGGCCGTCGGACGACGACCCGGGCAGGTGCCCCTGGCCGTACGAGCGGAGGTAGCCGACGACCGTGTTGATCACGGCGACCAGCGGCACGGCGACCACCGCGCCGCCGATGCCGGCGACCAGGCCGCCGGTCGCCACCGCGAGGACCACGGCCAGTGGATGGACCCGCACGGCGCGGCCGAGGATGAACGGCTGGAGGATGTGGCCCTCGATCTGCTGCACCGCCAGGACGACGATCAGCACCATCAGCGCGGTGAACACGCCGTCGGTGACCAGGGCGACGACCACGGCCAGCGCGCCGGAGACCACCGCGCCGACCAGCGGGACGAAGGCGAACAGGAAGATGAACACCGCCAGCGGCACCGCGAGCGGCACGTTGAGGACGTAGAGCCCGAGGCCGATGAAGATGGCGTCGATCAGAGCGACGAGCACCGTCCCGCGCACGTAGGCGGTGAGCGTGCGCCAGGCGCGCGGACCGGCGCCCGCGACCCCGGGCCGGGCCTGGGCGGGCACCAGCTTGAGCGTCCACTGCCAGATGCGCTTGCCGTCGTAGAGCAGGAAGAGCGTCGAGAACATCGCCAGCAGGAGTCCGGTCAGGAACTCCACCATCACCGTGACGCCCTGGAGCCCGGCGGAGGTGATCTCCTCCGTATTGGTGCCGATGGTGTCGTTGAGGTTCTTGGCGATGTCGTTGATCTGCGACTCGGTGACGTGGAAGGGGCTGTCCAGCAGCCAGCGCTTCAGCTCGTCGACGCCGTCGCGGACCCGCTCGGACAGCGTGTCGAGGTTGTCCATCACCTGCCACACCACGAACCAGCCGACCAGGCCGATGACGACGAAGCCGAGCACCGCGGTGACGGCGGTGGCCAGCCCGCGCGGCAGCCCGAGCCGCTTGAGCCGCACCACGGTCGGCTGGAGCATCGCCGTGACGAGCAGCGCCGCGGCGAACGCCAGCACGACGAGCTGTACGGCGCTGATGACGCGCATCAGCACCCAGAGCGTGCCCGCGAGGACGAGCAGCCGCCAGCCGGCCTCGGCCGCGACGCGCATCCCCCACGGGATCGCCGCCACCGGATCCGGCTTGGCGGCGACGGAGGGGGCGTACGAAGGGGGCGCGGGCACCTGGGCGGCGGCGCCGTCCGCGGGCCCCCCGGCTCCGGCGCGCGGGGCGTCCTCATCATCGTCGGCGGCGCGCGCCCGTCGCTCGTCCAGGCGTGCGCCCAGCTCCGTCAGTTCGGCCCCGAAGCGGCCCAGCCAGCCTGGCAGTTTCGACATGCTTCTTTCCCTTCCCCCATCTGCGCTCTCCAGCGTTCCGAGGAGCGCCGGATGCGACCGTACACGCGAGCAGCCCCCCACCGGTGGACGGTGAGGGGCTGCCCGGGACGGACGAAGGTGTTCTCGTACGGTCCTAGTACCAGTTGTTGGCCTGCCAGAAGGACCAGGCGCCGCAGGGGCTGCCGTAGCGGCCGTCCATGTAGCTCAGGCCCCACTTGATCTGGGTGGCCGGGTTGGTCTGCCAGTCGGCGCCGGCGGTGGACATCTTGGTGCCCGGGAGGGCCTGCATCAGACCGTACGCCCCGGAGGACGGGTTGGTCGCGCGGTAGTTCCAGGTCGACTCGTGGTTCACGATGTTGCTGAAGCACTGGAACTGGTCCGCGGGAACCATCTGGCGGGCCATCGCCTGGACCTCGGCCACGCTGTACGAGCCCTGTGCGGAGAACGAGGAGGCCTCGCGCACGGAGGACCGGCTGGCGCGCTCCTCGGCCTCCTTCTTCTCCCGCTCGGCCTTGCGTTCGGCCTCGGCCCTGTCCTCGGCCGCCTGCTTCTTGGACTTGGCGTCCTTGGCGGCCTGGATGCGGGCCGACTCCTCGGCCGACTTCTTCGCGGCTGCGTCGGCGGCGGATGCCTGGGCATCGGCCTGCTGCGTCAGCGAAGCGGTCTGCACCTGGGCCTGCTGGCCCGCGGGGATGTCTGCGAGCAGCGTGGTGTCGGCTGCGGCTGCCTCGAAGTTGTTGTCGTCGACGGCGGGAGTGCCGCCCGAAGCAACGCCCACGACGGCGCCTACGGTGGTGACCGCGGTGGCAGATGCCACGGCGAACCCCCGGACCGAGATCCGGCTCACACGGTGTCCTTCCAGCATCGCCCGCTTAGGTGACCTCGCGGGCGCAATCGTGCCCTTGACACTGGCCTCCCTACTGCTTGGGTCACGGGAGGCACGGGCCCGATGGGCAACCCCGGTGAGAGGGCTGCCGCGTGGTGCTCGCGGGCGGCATACGGACGTCGCGTGTTGAGTTGTGTGGTGCGTGACGCCTCTGGAGACGCCTGAGTTCCGTATGCGGGGCCTGACGGAAGCAAGACTCTGCCGGACGGGAACGCCGTTGGGCAATTCTCTGTTGCGTGGGAAAGCTCACACCTCGTTTGGACCACCGGTTTGGCGGAAATGACGGCGCAGCACGATGCCGCCCGGCTAAGCTCCTTGGCTCGCCGGGCGGCATCGATGGGACATCCGTGTCAGATCTGGCCTTCCTCCAGCATTTCGGTCACCAGCGCGGCGATCTGCGAGCGCTCGGAGCGGGTGAGCGTGACATGCGCGAAGAGCGGATGGCCCTTCAGCTTCTCGACGACGGCGACGACTCCGTCGTACCGGCCGACGCGGAGGTTGTCCCGCTGGGCCACGTCATGCGTGAGCACCACCCGCGAATTCGCCCCGATCCGGGACAACACGGTCAGCAGGACGTTCCGTTCGAGCGACTGCGCCTCGTCGACGATCACGAACGCGTCGTGCAGCGAGCGCCCGCGGATGTGGGTGAGCGGCAGGACCTCCAGCATCCCGCGCCCGAGCACCTCCTCGATCACCTCGCGGCCGGCGACCGCCGACAGCGTGTCGAAGACCGCCTGTGCCCAGGGGCTCATCTTCTCGGACTCGCTGCCCGGGAGGTAGCCGAGCTCCTGCCCGCCGACCGCGTACAGCGGGCGGAAGACCATCACCTTCTTGTGCTGCTGCCGCTCCAGCACCGCCTCCAGACCGGCGCAGAGCGCCAGGGCCGACTTGCCGGTGCCCGCCCGGCCGCCCAGCGACACGATGCCGACGTCCCCGTCGAGCAGCAGGTCGAGGGCGATGCGCTGCTCCGCGCTGCGGCCGTGGATGCCGAACGCCTCCCGGTCGCCCCGCACCAGCCGTACGTTGCCGTCGGCGGTGACCCGGCCGAGCGCCTTGCCCCGCTCGGACTGGAGGACCAGGCCGGTGTGCACCGGCAGCTCGGCGGCCTCGGGGACGTACAGCGTCTCCTCGCCGAACAGCAGGTCGACCTGTTCCCCGGAGAGGGACAGCTCGGTCATGCCCGTCCAGCCGGAGTCGGTGATGGCCAGCTCCGCGCGGTACTCCTCGGCGAGGAGGCCGACCGAGGACGCCTTGATCCGCAGGGGCAGGTCCTTGGAGACGACGGTGACGTCGTACCCCTCGGCCTGGAGATTGCGCGCGACCGCCAGAATCCGTGAGTCGTTGTCCCCCAGCCGGTAGCCGGCGGGCAGGACGCCGGGATCGGAGTGGTTGAGTTCGACACGGAGCGTCCCGCCCAGATCCCCAAGCGGGATCGGCGCGTCCAGCCGGCCGTACCGGACCCGGAAGTCGTCCAGCAGGCGCAGTGCCTGCCGGGCGAAGTAGCCGAGCTCCGGGTGGTGCCGTTTGGCCTCCAGCTCCGTGACCACCACGATCGGCAGCACGACTTCGTGCTCGTCGAAGCGGGCCATGGCGTTGGGGTCGGCCAGCAGGACGCTGGTGTCGAGAACATAGGTGCGCCTGTCGGGCAGGCGCCGCTTGGTGGTCACCACGGAAGGACGTACCCCCTCGGACGAGGTCGGGGAGTGCGACGAACGGTCGCGGAGCTTCCCGAAGGGAGAGGACGGACCGGGTTCTGGCCCCGCGCGCGGGCCGAACCGGCCTCCGCGTCGGCCGCACGGTGTGTACGGTCCTTCGTGTGCAAAGGGCCTCCCGGGCGAGCGGGCTGGGTGCCGCTCACTTGGACGCGACATCCGCCTGGTTGCTGACCGGACGTCGACCTGTCAGGGGTATTCCCTCATCGGCTCGAAGACATGCCGCTGCATATGACAAGAGGAGCGGAAGCCCCGGTGGACGCGCGGTGACTCCCCTCTGTACGGGGGAGTCACGGGGCGGGCGTCCGCGGGGCCCGAAAGGCCCGGAAGCAGGTCCAGGCCGTCAGAGGGCGGCTCAGGCGCCGTAGCGGCGGTGGCGGGCGGCGTAGTCGCGCAGGGCCCGCAGGAAGTCGACCTTGCGGAAGGCCGGCCAGAAGACCTCGCAGAAGTAGTACTCCGAATGGGCGCTCTGCCAGAGCATGAAGCCCGACAGGCGCTGCTCTCCGCTCGTACGGATCACCAGGTCCGGGTCGGGCTGACCGCGGGTGTACAGGTGTTCGGAGATGAGGTCCGTGGAGACGACCTCGGCCAGCTCCTCGAAGGTGGTGCCCTTGGCGGAGTGGTCCAGGAGCAGCGAGCGGACCGCGTCGGCGATCTCCTGGCGGCCTCCGTAGCCGACGGCCACGTTGACGATTATCCCGTCGATGTGGGACGTCGACTCCTCGGCCTCCTTGAGCACCGTCTGGGTCCCGGCGGGCAGCAGGTCGAGCGTGCCGACGTGGTGCACGCGCCACCGGCCGTCCGCGGCGAGGTTGCGCACGGTGTTCTCGATGATGCCCAGCAGCGGCTTCAGCTCGTTGGCGGGCCGGTCGAAGTTGTCCGTGGAGAGCAGCCAGAGGGTGACGACCTCGACGTCGGTCTCGTCGCACCAGCCGAGCAGCTCGGAGATCTTGTCCGCCCCGGCCTGGTGGCCCTGCACGGCCGACCCGCCGGACGCCTTCGCCCAGCGCCGGTTGCCGTCCAGGATGACCCCGATGTGCTTCGGCACCTGGTCGTGGTCCAGGCGGCCTTCCACCCGGCGCGCGTAGAGCCTGTACACCAGGTCGCGGAAGTTCACTGAGCTCACCCTCTCGGTTCCGTACGGGCCCGGGGCCCGTCCTCCCCGTCGCCGGGGGTCCGGGGGCCGTCCCCCGCGGGGGGTCGCCGCGCTCTCCCGCGGTCCGGACGGGCGCACGGAAGGCGTCGGACCGGCGCCGCGCCGCACGTCGGCGTTCCCCGAAGCCGCCACATTACTGCGACCGGGTCACGGGGGCCCAACCCGGTCTGTCACAACTGCGTGATAGGGAGGGAAACGTGACTGATTACCTCTCCTACCGCGCCGACGACTCGCGCTACGACTCGATGGAATACCGCCGCAGCGGACGCAGCGGCCTCAAGCTGCCCGCCCTCTCCCTCGGCCTGTGGCACAACTTCGGCGACGACCGGGCGCTCGACGGGCAGCGGACGATCCTGCGCCGCGCCTTCGATCTCGGCGTGACCCACTTCGACCTGGCCAACAACTACGGCCCGCCGCCCGGCTCGGCCGAGCTGAACTTCGGCAAGCTGTTCGCCCAGGATTTCGCACCGTACCGGGACGAACTGGTCATCTCCACCAAGGCCGGCTACCTCATGCACCCCGGTCCGTACGGCGAATGGGGCTCCCGCAAGTACCTGCTCTCCTCGCTCGACGCCTCCCTGGACCGGATGGGCCTGGACTACGTCGACATCTTCTACTCGCACCGCTTCGACCCGGAGACTCCGCTGGAGGAGACGATGGGAGCGCTGGCCTCCGCGGTGCGGCAGGGCAAGGCGCTGTACGTGGGCGTCTCCTCGTACAACGCGGAGCAGACCGCCGAGGCCGCCCGGCTGCTCAAGGAGATGGGGGTGCCCGCGCTGATCCACCAGCCGTCCTACTCCATGATCAACCGCTGGATCGAGGACGACGGGCTGCTCGACACCCTGGAGGCGGCCGGCATGGGCTGCATCTCCTTCGTGCCGCTGGCCCAGGGCCTGCTCACCGGCAAGTACCTCAAGGGCATCCCGGAGGGTTCGCGGGCCACGCAGGGCAAGTCCCTCGACCCGGGGCTGCTCTCCGACGAGGTGGTGCGCCGGCTCAACGGGCTCAACGACATCGCCGCCGGCCGCGGCCAGTCGCTCGCCCAGCTCGCCATCGCGTGGGTGCTGCGCGACAGCCGCATGACGTCCGCGCTGATCGGCGCGTCGAGCGTGAAGCAACTGGAGGAGAACGTGGCCGCGCTGGCCGGACCGGCCCTGTCGGCCGACGAGTTGAAGGAGATCGACACGTTCGCGGTCGACACCGCGGGCACCAACATCTGGGCCGGACGCGGCTGACGCCCGCACCCTGACGCCCCGCCGGCGGCCCGCCCGGGACCCGTCCGGCGCGGCGGGCGGCGTCCGCGACGGGCCGGCACAGAAAACGGGCCGGTCCGTGGGGGGGATACGGACCGGCCCGAGGGGGGGTTTCCACCATAACCCTTCGTAAGTGATGGTGGGTGCCACGCCACTCCACCATCACTCTCCGAATGCGGCGGACTGCGTTCCGGGCACCGGAAGCCGCCTCGGAACCCCGGCCCGGGACCGGTGTACGTGATGCGGCGGCGCAGGGGGGCGGCGCGCGGCGCGGCCTTGACGCCCGGGGAGCCGGCCGACGCGGCCGGCCGGGACGGCTCGGCCGACGAGCCGCCGGACAGCCGTCATGAGCGGTCGAAACGGACGGTGACCGTGTCGCCGGCGGCGATCACGAAATCCCCTTCCGCGCAGCGGATGACGGCTTCGCGGACCTCGCCGTTCCCGTCCGTGCGCTCCCGGGTGCCGACGACGGTCCACGCACCGCCGTACGGCGCGGGCGGCACCTGGCCGAGCGGGGCGTGCTGCCACTGGCTCGCCGGGACGCACCAGTCGGGCAGCCGGGGCCAGGCTCCCGGAGTGACCCGCAGAGTCCGGTCGAAGGCACAGGTCAGCAGGACGGACTGGCCTCCGGCGAGGACGAACTCGACGGCTTCCGGCTCCCCGGCCCGCCCCTCCGGCCGGTAGAAGACGCCGTGCACCGCGGTGATCCGGGAACCCGTCAGCCAGTCCGAACCGCCGTGGCGGACCCGGCCGGCCGGACCGCCGCACTTCTGCCGCTCCACCGTCATGGACGCTCCCGTCTCGTCGCCACGCGCGCTTCCGGTCAGTAGGACGGTCTCGCCCACGATCGCGTTGCACGCGGTGAGGAGCTGAACTGAGGTCCGGCGTAGTCGAATTGACCTCACGTCAGGCATACGGGCAGATCAGCCGGGTTGGTCGGCGTCTACGTGCCGCCGGTCAGGCCGCCGCCAGGGCTCCCAGGAGCAGTCCGCTCAGCGCACCGGCGAGCATGAACGGCCCGAACGGGATCCCGGTCTTCCGTCCCGCCCGGCGCAGCAGCACCAGCCCGAGTCCGTACGCGGCCCCGAACAGGAACCCGGCGAACCCCCCGAGGAACAGCACCGCCCAGCCGTACCAGCCCAGCGCGGCTCCCAGCGCCAGGGCGAGTTTCACGTCGCCGAAGCCCATGCCGCTCGGGTTGATCAGGAAGAGCAGGAGGTAGAACCCGCCCAGGGCCGCGCCGCCGAGGAGGGCGGAGGTCCAGGATCCGGCGTGCCCGGGGAGCAGGGCCGCCCCGCCCAGCAGCAGGACGGCGGCGGCGGCGAGCGGCAGGGTCAGCGGATCGGGGAGCCGGTGGACGCGGCGGTCGACGACGGCGAGGAGTACGGCGACGGGGGCCAGCAGCAGCCAGCAGAGCAGTTCCGGCCTGGCCCCGGTGGCGGCGGCGAGCGCCACACAGGCGAGGACGGTGACGACGGGGGCGAGGACGCCGGGGGCGTAGGCGCGCCCAGGGCGGGCGGGGGCGGCCGTCTCGCG
>NZ_ML123034.1:4307242-4333088 GCF_003846185.1 Streptomyces sp. ADI96-02 | reverse complement strand
GTGTGCGGGGCCGGGCGGGGCGGTGGGGCCTTCGAAGCCGGTGGGGCCGGGCGGGGCCTCGGCGGTGGCGGTGGTAGCCGGGGTCCGGCAGGCGGTGCAGCGGACCGGGCCGAGCCAGCCGCCGAACGGGCCCGTGAACAGGTGCCCGGCCGGGCAGGCGGCCCGCCACTCCTCCTCGGGCTCCACGGCGAACCGGTACGCGGCGCGCGGGATCAGCGCTCCGGCGAAGGCGCCCCAGGCGGCGGCGAGGGCGAGCAGCGCGACGTCCACGGGGTGACCCTAATCGGCGGCGGGGCCCGGGGTCTTGGGCCCGGGGGCCCACTCCTGCCCGTTCCGGCCCCCGCGCGGCCCCCGGCGGCTACGGTCGGGGCCCATGAGGACATGGCGTGATGGCGACGGGACGCTGACGGTCGGCACGGGACCGGAGGCCCCGCGGGTGCCGCTGCGGATAGCGGCCTCGTACCGGGCACGCACCCGGGGGCTGCTCGGACGGGACGGGATCGACGGGGCGATGATGCTCACGCCGTGCGGGAGCGTGCACACCTTCCGGATGCGGTTCGCCATCGATGTCGCGTACCTGGACCGCACGTTCCGGGTGCTGGCGGTCCGCACGATGAGGCCCGGCCGCCTCGGGCTGCCCCGTCTGCGGGCCCGGCACGTGGTGGAGGCGGAGGCGGGGGCGCTGGAGCGCTGGGGGGTGCGGCCGGGCGTGACGGTGGAGTTGCGGGCCGGGGCGGACGGCGAGGCGTGACGGCCTCGCCAGACGCTCGCCGCGCCCACCACTGCTCATGACCCATGGCGTACGGCTGTGGCGTGTGCCGTACGGCGTGTGGCGTACGGCGTGTGGCGTACGGCGTGTGGCGTATGGCCACGGGCTATGGGCTATGGGCTATGGGCTACGGCGGTCCCTCGCCGAGCAGCGTCCAGGCCCCGTATCCGGCCGACCCGCAGGCCAGGACGGTCAGAAGAGCGGCCGTGCGCGCGGTGCCGGGCCACCGGGCCAGAGCGACGGCGGGCGGCAGGAGCAGCGGGAAGGCGGGCATCATCAGGCGCGGCCGGGAGCCGAAGTAGCCGGCGCCGATCAGGGAGACGACGACGATCGCGATGGCGTAGACGAGGAGGGGCAGCGGCTGGCGCTGCCGGACGCAGAGCACCACCAGCCACCCCAGCAGTCCGAGCGCCGCGCACAGTCCGAGGGCGGCCGGCAGCGGCAGTCCGGCGATGAAGGCGGCGAGCGCCCGGCCGCCGTCGATGCTGTTGCCCCACTGGGCCTGGACGTCGAAGTACGCGAAGGCGCTGCCCTGCCGCACGCCGACGAACGCCACGTACGCGAGCCAGCCCAGCGGGGCGAGCGCCACCCCGGCGAGCATGCGGGCGTTGCCCCGGAGCAGGTGGAGCAGACGGAGCAGAGGGAACGGTCGGAACCGGGGCTCGTGGTCGCGGTCGCGGTGGGCCGGGTCCGGGCGGTCCGTAGCGCGGGTGCGGTACTGCTTCACCAGGGTGACGGCGGCGGTGACCGCCAGGGCCGCGATGAGCGCCACGGCCGAGGGCCGGGTCAGCCCGGCCAGGACGCAGAGCGCGCCCGCCGTGATCCAGCGCCCGGTGAGCACGGCGTACAGCGACCAGGCGGCCAGCGCGGTGAACAGCGTCTCGGTGTACGCCATCGACTGGACGAACGCCGTCGGGCCGACACCCCACAGCGCGGCCAGCACCACCCCGGTCCGCGGTCCGCGCAGACGGGCGCCGACGGCGAAGAGCCCCCAGGCGGCGGCCAGTCCGGCGAGCCAGGCCACCAGCAGGCCGGAACCGCCCGGGGTGAGCGGGGTCACCGCGGACACGCCCCGCTCCAGGGCCGGGAGCAGCGGGAAGAAGGCCAGGTCGGAGTGGACGCTGCCGTCGGGAAGGGTGACCGTGTAGCGGTAGCCGTGCTCCGCGATCCGCTGGTACCAGACGGAGTCCCAGCGCCCGCTGAGCGGCCCCAGCGGGTCCCTTCCGTCGGCCGACGCGGCGGTCCAGAAGACCAGCAGCCCCAGGGCCCGTACGGCGGCGTAGACCGCGAGCGCGGGCACGGCGGCCCGGAGCGCGGCGGCGGTGCGGGGCCCGGGGCCGGCCAGGACGGGCGGGGGTGGGGTGCCGGGCGTCCGGGTGCGGAGCAAGTGGTCGGGCATAGGGCCGATTATGGCCGCTGCCGGACAGCACCCGGCCCGTCCCCGGGGAGCCGCCTTCCCTCGGAGAGCCACCCGGTATCGCCCGTCCCGTCCACGGGCGGGGATCGCCCGCCGACGGGCGGAGCTCGCGCCTCACACGCCGAGCACCGCGCTCCCGAACACCCGCCACGGCGACCGCTCGACCGACTCGGTGACGCCGAGCTGCGGGTGCCGGGAGGCCGTCTCGTCCCGTACCGCGAGGGCGTCCGGCCAGGCGTCGAGATACGCGGTGCCCTCGATGACGACGCCGTCCCAGTCGGTGGCCGCCGTCGCTCCGCAGCGGTCGACGACGAAGCCGATGCAGAGCACGGAGGGCCGCCCGACGGTCCGGCGGATGGCGCTCACCGCCCGCTCCCGTTCCGGTTCGGGCAGCTCCCCGATCCCGAACTCCACGACGACGACGCCCGCGCGGGCCCGGCGGATCCGGACCAGGAGGTCGAGGCGTTCGTCCGCCCAGAGGCGGAAGCCCACCTCCCGGAGCCTCTGGAGACCTGCCAGGGAGAGGAGTTGGTCGCGGGTGACGGGCGAACGCGAACCGCAGGAGGAGGCGGGGGCGAGGCTGACGAGCAGGGTGCGCCCGGTCACCGGGTGCTCCGGTCTCAGCCCTTCGGACTCCAGGTCGCCCAGCAGGGTCGCGGCGTCCGTGCCGGTCCAGCCCAGGTGGTACGAGTAGAAGAATCCGGCACTCATCGACGCCCACCCCATTCACGGCACGAACCCGGCGATTCGCGTGCACGAACACGACGGCCGACGCTGATCCCCCGCCGGATCGAGCGCCTGCGGCGACCGGTTCGCACACGGTCGCGGAGACCGGTCGCAGGGAAAGCGGGAGGGAGGGAGCGGGAGAGGCGACCGGAGCGGACGCCCCCCGTCGGCGTCCGCTCCGGCAGACCCGAGCCTACCGATCGGGGGCCCGTGCGGCGTGGGCCCACGGGCCCACAGACGGCCCAAAAGACGGGAGCCGCCCTGCCGGCCTCTGCCACGCGCCTTCCCGCCCGGCCGCCGCCCGGCCGCCGCCCGGCCCCGTGCAGGGCGGGCCGGTGTGCGGCGCGCGCGGATGAAGGAATCTTCATCCGGACTTCATGCCGGCGACGGGTGATGTCGCCACGATGGCCGTCATGGCCTTCTCACCTCGCTTGGCGGCGCTGGCAGCCGTCGTCGCCGTCCCGCTCGGTATCGCCGCCACCAGTTACGCCATGACGGACGGTCCGCAGGCGCCCAAGGTGCCTCCCGGCGTCCGGCTCGACGTCACACCGGCCCCTTCGCCCCCGCAGCCGGCCTCCGGCAGCGGCGCGCCGGGCACCGCGCCTCCCGGCCCCTCGGGGGGCGCGTCCGGCGGCCCGCGCGACGGCGCGTCACCCGGCGCATCGCCCGGTGCGAGCTCCGGTGCGAGCTCCGGTGCGAGCTCCGGGTCGACTCCGGGGGACGGGGACGACGTCGTGCCGGGGCCCTCGGCCGCCGACGGGGACGACACGGACGACCGGGACGACGACACGGGTGATGACGGTTAGCCTCCCGAGGATCTCCGCGCGGGTGCGCATCCTGCTCTGGCTGCTGGTGGTGATGGCGGTCGCGCTGGGAGCCGTCGCCGTCACCGTACGGTCGATCCTCCTGCGGGACGTGGACCACCGGATCAGCCGGCTGCTGACCCAGGAGACCGGCGAGTTCGCCAACTTCGTCGAGCAGGGCGTCGACCCGGACACCGGCAGCCGGTTCGGCGAGCCGCACCGGCTGCTGCGCGTCTACCTGCAACGGCAGTACGCCGACCCGGACGAGGAACTCCTCGGCCTCACCCGGGCGGCGGCCGGGCGGGCGGCTGCCGGGCCCGCCGTCATCCGCCAGCAGCGCGACCTCCCCGCCGGCACCGCGCTGTGGCGGGACCGGGCGGCGCTCGCCCGGATCTTCGACTCCACCGACTCCTTCGGCACCCTGCACCGTCCGCGAGGCGAACTGCGGTGGGCCAAGGTCCCCGTGTCGCCCCTCGGCGACGGCCCCGACGGCGCTCTCGTCGTCGCCTTCCACGCCGACCGCGAGCAGGACTTCGCCGACGAGACCTTCTGGACCCTGCTCGCCCTGTCCGGCATCGCGCTGCTGATGACGAGCGGCGTCGGCTGGGCGGTGGCGGGCCGGATCCTCGCGCCGGTGCGCGTCGTCCGGACGACGGCCGCCGAGCTGACCGAGCAGGACCTCACCCGGCGCATCCCGGTCGAGGGGCGCGACGACATCGCGGCGCTCGCCGAGACGTTCAACGGCATGCTCGACCGGCTGGAGCAGGCGTTCGCGGCCCAGCGGGTCTTCGTCGACGACGCCGGGCACGAACTGCGCACCCCCATCACCATCGTGCGGGGCCATCTGGAGCTGATGGGCGACGATCCGGCCGACCGGGAGGAGACCGTGCGGCTGGTCACGGACGAACTCGACCGGATGAGCCGCATCGTCGAGGACCTGCTCCTGCTCGCGGGGGCGGAGCGGCCCGACTTCGTGCGCCCCGAACCGGTGCAGCTCGCCGAGCTGACCGCCGACGTGTTCGTGAAGGCGCGGACCCTGGGCGACCGGGAGTGGCTGCTGGACGGCGTGGCGGACTGCGAGGCGCACCTCGACCCGCAGCGGATCACCCAGGCCATGGTCCAGCTCGCGCAGAACGCGGTCCAGCACACCGTGCCGGGCCAGAAGATCCGCATCGGATCGCGCCGGTACGAGGACCGCGTCGAGCTGTACGTCGCCGACAACGGCCCCGGCATCCCGCCGCAGGACGCGGACGTCATCTTCGAGCGGTTCCGGCGCGGCACGGCGCGCCGGGGCGCGCGCGCCGGCGGCGCGGGGCTCGGGCTGGCCATCGTCAAGGCCATCGCGGAGGG
This sequence comes from Streptomyces sp. ADI96-02, assembly GCF_003846185.1. Lineage (GTDB taxonomy): Bacteria > Actinomycetota > Actinomycetes > Streptomycetales > Streptomycetaceae > Streptomyces. The sequence continues at coordinate 4,328,023 of NZ_ML123034.1, read as the reverse complement.
CCACCGGGGCCGTGTCGCACTCAGCCGTACCGACGGTGGCGGCGCCACCTTCTCACTCATCCTGGAGACGGGCCCATGAACCGCATTCTGATCGCCGAGGACGAGGAGCGCATCGCCTCCTTCGTGGAGAAGGGACTGCGCGCCAACGGTTTCACGACCGTCGTCGCGGAGGACGGCGACCTCGCGTTGCAGCACGCCGTGACCGGCGGGTTCGACCTGGTGCTGCTCGACATCGGGCTGCCGGCCCGCGACGGGTTCACCGTGCTGCGGGAGCTGCGCGAGGCCCGGGTGACGCTGCCGGTGATCGTGCTGACGGCCCGGGACTCCGTACGGGACACCGTCGCGGGGCTGGAGGGCGGGGCCGACGACTGGATGACCAAGCCGTTCCGGTTCGAGGAGTTGCTGGCCCGGATCCGGCTGCGGCTGCGGACCGCCGCGCGCGCCCCGGAGGTCACCATGCTGCGCAGCGGCAGCCTGAGCCTCGACCTGCGCACCCGCCGGGCCCGCGCGGAGGACCGGACGGTGGAGCTGACGGCCCGCGAGTTCGTGCTGCTGGAGATGTTCCTGCGCCACCCGGGGCAGGTCCTCTCCCGCGAGCAGATCCTGTCCCACGTCTGGGGCTACGACTTCGACCCCGGCTCCAACATCGTGGACGTCTACGTACGGGCGCTGCGCAAGAAGCTGGGCGCGCAGCGGCTGGAGACGGTACGGGGCATGGGCTACCGCATGCCGTGAGCGCGGGAAGGACGGGAACGGGAGGACGCGGCCCGGACTGCGGGACTCCGGTCCGGCCCCCGTCCGGTCCCGGTCAGGCCCCGTCCGGTCCCAGTCCCGCCCCGGCCCCCGTCCGGCCCCGCCCCCGTCCGGCCACGACCGGCCCCGTCCGATCCTCGTCCGGGTCCGGGTCCGGGTCCGGGTCCGGCCCGCCCCGCCCGACCCGCACGCGCATGAAGCGGTCTTCACCATCCGCTCATTCGGCGCTCACCGCCCCTTCCAAGACTGGTCGTCGTGACCAGCCTCCCTCTGCACCGGACCGTCTCCCTCTGCGCCGTCCTCGGCCTCTGCGCCCTGCTCGCCGTCCCCGGAGCGCTGCCCGGCCTCGGCGGGGAGGGGCGGTTCACGCTCGCGGTCTTCGTCCTCGCCACGTACGCCTGGATCACCACCCGGGTGGACGACACGTACATAGCGCTCGGGGCCGGGCTGGCGCTGACGGCGACGGGAGTGATCAGCAGCGAGACCCTGTTCGGCACCCTCGGTGACGAGACGGTCTGGCTGCTGATCTGCGCGTTCGTACTCGCGGCGACCGTCACCAGGACCGGGCTCGCCGGGCGGGCCGCCGTGTTCCTGGTCGGCGGGGCCAGGACCGTCCGCCAGTTGGCGCACCTGACGACGGCCGGGCTCGTCGTCACCGCCTTCGCCGTCCCGGCGACATCGGGCCGCGCCGCTCTCGCACTCCCCGTGTTCCTGGCACTGGCCTCCGCCCTCGGCGGGCGCACCCGGCTGGTGGTGATGCTGGCACTGCTCTTTCCGACGGTCATCCTGTTGTCGGCCGTCGCCACCCTGATCGGCGCGGGAGCCCACCTCATCACGGTCGGGGTGCTGGCGGAGCAGACCGGCGAGCAGCTGACGTTCGTCACCTGGCTGGTCCTCGGCATGCCCCTGGCCGTGGTCTCCTCGCACCTGGCGGCGGAGGCGGTCCTGTTGACGACGACCCGGCGGGCCGACCGCGAGGGGCCCGTACTGATCACTGCCGAGCGGATACAGGAGTACAGCGACACCCCCGTACGCGGCCGGCTCACCGCGTCCGAGTCACGGTGCCTGTTGTTGCTGGGGACGGTCGTCCTGCTGTGGTGCAGCGAGCCGCTGCACGGCGTGTCGCCCGCGGTGGTCGCGCTCATCGGCGCGGTCGTCGCGTGCTCGCCGGCGCTCGGCACGGTGGGGCTCAAGGACGGCCTGCGTACGGTGCCGTGGTCGCTGCTGCTGTTCATGGCCGCCACCATGGCTCTGGGCGTCGCGCTCGCCGACTCGGGGGCGGCGCGGTGGCTCGTGGGCCGGCTGCCCGGCGGAGCGTCGGTGCCGCCGTGGGCGTTCCTCACGGGCGTGGTCGTCGTCAGCACGGCGGCGCACCTGGTGCTCCAGTCCCGCTCGGCCCGCTCCTCGGTCCTGGTTCCGCTGGTGGTCGCGGCGGCGGTCGGCACCGGGGTCAACCCGGTGTCCGCGGCCCTCGCCTCGACCGCCGCCGCCGGCTTCTGCCACACCCTGCCCGCCTCCGCGAAGCCGGTCGCGCTCTTCGCGGACCTGCCCGGCACCCCGACGTACGCACCGCGCGACCTGCTGCGCCTCTCCGCACTGCTCGCTCCTCTCACGGCGGCCCTGGTGCTGCTGTTCGCCCTCTTCGTCTGGCCCCGCCTCGGCGTGCCCGTCCACCTGGAGACCCAGCCATGAGCTACCGCATCGTCATCGCCCCCAGCGGGTTCAAGGAGTCGCTCTCGGCCGGCCAGGTGGCCACGTCCATCGCGGAAGGGGTGCGGCGGGTCTTCCCTGACGCGGACATCGACCCGATCCCGCTGGTGGACGGCGGCGAGGGCACGGCCGCGGCGCTGGCCCTCGCCACCGGCGGCCGGCTGGTCCCCCGGCGGGCGACGGGGCCGGTCGGGGAGCGGATCGACGCGCACTTCGCGCTGCTCGGCGGGGACGGCCCGCCGACGGCGGTGGTGGAGATGGCGGCGGTCGCCGGCCTGTCGCTCGTCCCGGCCGGCCGGCGCGACCCGGGCGCGACGACGACGTACGGCGTGGGCGAACTGATCCGGGCCGCCCTGGACGCGGGCGCCCGCCGCATCCTGGTGGGCTGCGGCGACTCCGGTACGTCGGACGGCGGCGCGGGGGCGCTCCAGGCGCTCGGGGCCCGGCTGACGGACCGCCTCGGCGATGAGCTGCCGCGCGGCGGGGCGGCGCTGCGCACGCTGGACCGCGTCGAGGTGAGCGGGCTCGATCCGCGTCTCGCCCGCACCGAACTGCTCGTGGCCTGCAACCCGTTCAACGTGCTGTGCGGGCCGCTGGGCGTGGCGCGGGTGTTCGGCCCGCAGAAGGGCGCGGGCCCGGCGGACGTGGAGGTCCTGTCCGCGGCACTGGAGCAGTGGGCGGCCGTGCTCGCCCGGGACGTGGCGCCGGGCGCCGATCTGCGGACGGCCCCGGGCACGGGGGCCTCGGGCGGACTGGGCGCGGGCCTGGCGGCCGTGGGGGCGGCGCTCCTGCCCCGCTTCGACGTCCTGCTCGACCGGCTCGACCTGGACGCGCGGCTGGCCCGCGCCGATCTGGTGATCACCGCCGAGGGGGCGCTGGACCATCAGACGGTACGCGGCAAGATCCCGGCCGAAGTGGCGCGCAGGGCCCATGCGGCGGGCGTCCCGGTGCTCGTCCTCGCGGGCACGATCGGCCCCGGCGCGCACGAGGTCCGGGCCGTCGGGGTGGACGCGTACAGCGCGATCCTGCCCGCCCCGATGACCCTGCTGGAGGCGATGGACGGCAGCAGCGGCTTCCTGGCCGACGCCACGGAACGCTCCCTGCGCATCGTCATGCTGGGCACCCGCCTGGCGGCTGCGTGAGGGCGGGCCGAGCAGTCTGCCGGGGCGGGAGGAGAGGGGCTGCGGTCGCCGGGCCTCGCCCCGGCGACCGCCGCCCCTCTCCAGGCGACCGTCCCTCCTCGCGCCTGCCGCGAGGTCAGGAACTCTCGCCGCGCGGGAAGGAGACCTCCACGCGGCGGTTCTTCTTCCGGCCCTCTTCGTTGCTGTTGCTGGCGATCGGGTACTGCTCGCCGTAACCGCGGATCTCGTACGTGACGGAGGCGCCGAGCAGCTTCGACAGGACCCCGTGCACGGCGTCCGCCCGCTGCTTGGAGAGCACGTCCCCGTGGGCGGAGGAGCCGAGGTTGTCCGTGAAGCCGAAGACGCGCACCTTGCCGGCGTTCTGCTTCTCGATCTCGGACGCGATGGCGGCGATACGGGAGGTGGCCGCCGAGCTGAGCTTCGCGCTGTCCTTGCCGAAGAGGACTTCGGCCTGGAGCGCGAACTTGATGTCGGCGTTGCTGTCCTCGCGGCGCTCCTCGCCGCCGAGGTCTTCCACCACCTGGACGATGTCGAGGACGCGGCCGGGGGCGAGGGTGCCGCCCTCGGGCATCCTGAGGTCCGGGTCCTGCGCGTCCACGGGAACCGGTGGTTCGGACGTCGCCTGGGTCCCGGGGGGAACGCTCGGGCCGTCGTCCGCGTACGACGTGGCCGCTCCGAAGAACGTCGTCCCGGCGACCAGCACGACGATCGCGACGGCCTGTCCCGCGCTGCGCCTCATTCCGGACCGCTGAGTGGTGTTCATGCCCGCCGTCACCCAGAAATCTTCAGCGAGGTGGTGGCGAAGGTCGGCAGGTTGAAATCGACCTCGGTGGTGGTCTGCGGCGGCGCGGGGAACTGCATGAAGACCGGCGCGGTCTTGCCCGGCGCGAGAGAGGTGATCGCCGTCGTGCACAGGCACCGGGCGTCGGTGTCCCGGAGCACGTAGTAGCGCTTCTTGCCGACCTTGTCGACCAGGGTCGCACCGGCGACCGAGTTGGGGTTCTTGTTGACGATGTTGACCTCGGAGCCGGCCCAGGCCGAGGTGGTCCGCGCCTGATCGCCCTCGTTGGTGATCTCGCCCTGGACGGTGAGGAAACCGCCGGAATCCCGCTTGACCTCGTTGATCACCAGGACCAGACCACCCTGCCCGCGCGCCTCCGCGAGCTTCACGTCCGGGTCCACGTTCTCCCCCGCCGCCGTGTCCGGCCGCGTCTCGCCCTTGTCCTCCGCGGACGGACTGGCCGGTGCGGAGGGCGCGGTCGATCCCTGGCCGGGAGCGTCCCCACCTCCGTCGTCACCACAGCCGGTGAGCACGAGGGCCAGGGCGGCCGTCATGGTCGCGGCCGTCATCACCCCTCTGGTCGTGGTGGTCCGCCGAATTCTCATGGTCCGATTCCTCTACTCGTCGTTCGCTGTCTGGTCGACCAACCGCACATCGAAGAGAATGTTGCTCACCTGCGACCACGGCGGGGGGCTTCCCGGCGCGATCTCGAGCATCCTGCCGTTCGAGCACGTGAAGATGAACAGGTCCTGGACCCCGTCGCTGTTGAAGTCCACGGGCTTCCATCCGGGGCAGCGGAATTCGAGGAGGGCGGTGGCCTTGGCCTTGGCGAACGTGCGCTCGGTACCGGGGATCACCGACGAGTCGACCGGCTCGCGGCCCTTGACGCCGACCGTGATGTAGTCGCGCAGATACCCGTACCGCGGGAGACAGGACCGCAGGCGGGCGTCGTTGGCGGAGGCCAGCCGCCCGGCCTCGGCGCACCCCGGGGTGAACGGAGCGTTGAGGAACATCTCCAGCGTGTTGCCCGGGAGCGAGGCGTAGAAGCCCGGACCGAGCTGCTGGCGTGCGCTCTGCGCGGCGGCGAGGGCCGCGGCGTCCGCCGCGCCCTGGGAACCGTTGCGCAGCGCCGACGCCTTGCCGACGGCGAAGAAGGCGAACGCGAGGAAGAGCAGGCCCGCCACCATCACGACGTAGATGGGGAAGGCCTGCCCTGCGTCGCCGCGTGGGCGACGGCGCATCAGCCAGAGACGATGGAGGTGACCAGTCCGTCGATGCGGCTGGAGATGTTGCCGCCGATCCCGGAGGCCGCGATCGCGCCGATGATCGCCACGACCACCAGGATGATGCCCAGGTACTCGAACGCCGTCTGTCCCCGGTCCTTCGCCGCGTAACGCTTCTGGATGGTGCTGATCGCGGTGTTGGCCCAGCCGTTGACGCGGACTGCGGCCTTCGCGGTGATGTCCGACATGGTGTTCCCCTCCAGGTTCGGCCGACCGGTTGCCGGCCGGCTCGCGCGTCTCTGCGGTGCCGTCGGCGGTTCCGGCTTCCTCCTGGCCGGTGCCGCAGGCGACGTGAGAACCATAGGGGGCGGCCGGTGCCGGGCCAGAGGGCCCCTGGACCCATTCCCGGGCCCAAAGCCGCCGCTGGGTCCGTCCCTTGCCCGGTGCGCCGTCAGCCATGGCCGCCGCCCGGGGTCGCGGGGGCCGTGCCGAGCCAGCGGGCGATCGCCTCGCTGCGGCTGGTGCTGCGGAGCTTGGTGAAGATGCGGTTGATGTGGTTCTTGACGGTCTTCTCACTGATGAAGCAGGTGGCGGCGATCTGCTGATTACTCATTCCGGACGCAATCAGCTCCATGACCTCCACCTCCCTCGAACTCAGCCCGAACTGCTGCCTGTTGGGGATCTCACGCGGTCCCCCGCCCAGAGAAGACTGTCCCACAGGAGGTTGCAGTTGCGAAAGACTTTCCCGTGTTTCGGGCAGGGGTTCGAGCAGTCCCGGAGGTACGCGGGCGGGGGCCGCCGCCGGTGCCGCGCCCAGGCCTTCGGGAAGGGGTGCCTGGTGAGGGGCGGTGCCGTGGCGCATGTGGGCGAGGAGGGCGTTGGCGGCCGTGGCCGTGAAGTTGGCCCGGCCGTGTTTCGTGTCGCGTACGGCCTGGACCAGTTGGTCCGCCGTGAACTCGCCGTGCACCAGGTAGCCGCCCGCCCCCAGCCGCAGCGCCTCGTGGACGATCTCGCTCTCGCGGCTGTACGTCAGCATCATCACCGGGGCGATGCGGACCAGGTGCGGCAGGGCCGAGATGCCGTCGACGCCGGGCATCCGGACGTCCAGCAGGACGACGTCCGGGCGGTGCCGGAGGGTCTTCTCGTACGCCTCGCGGCCGTCAGCCGCCTCCGCCACCACCTGGATGTCCGCCCGGTCCGAGAGCAGGACGCCCAGGCCGGCCCGGACCACGGGGTTGTCGTCCGCGACCACCACCCGCAGGCGGGCCGAGCCGGGGGCCGGCGGGAAGGGCGGGAACGGCTCGTCCGCGCGCGGCGGGTACGACTCGGGGGCCGGCGACCGATGGCCGGACGGCACGAGGCGCCCGGGTCCGGAGGGGCCGGGGTCCGCGGTGGGCGGGACGTGCGACGCGAGGTGCTGGGCGGCTCGGGGAGCCGCCGCCCGGATCTGGTCCGGTGCACGGGAGACGTCGTCCGGCATGCTGCGACCTCCTCTCAGGAGGGAGTGTCAGGAGGGGGAAGGGCTGGGAGTGGTGGGAGGGTTGGGAGTGTCGAGGGAGGGTTGGGAGTGTCGAGGGAGGGTTGGGAGTGGTGGGAGGGTTGGGAGTGTCGAGGGAGGGTTGGGAGTGTCGAGGGAGGGTTGGGAGTGTCGAGGGAGGGTTGGGAGTGGAGGAGTCGGAAGTGGGGGTCAGGGGTGCCGCGTCACGGGTGGCGGGTTCGGGGTGAGGCCGCGGGTGGTGGGGGCGGCTCGCGGCGGGTGGCCGGGGGCGTCCGCGGTGGGCGCGGGCGTCAGGGCCGCCAGCGGGAGTTCGACGCGGACCTCGGTGCCCCGGGCCGCCTTCCCCCGGCCGATCCGGATGCGGGCGCCGATGGAGGCCGCCCGTTCCACCATGCCGACCAGGCCGAAGTGCCCCGCCTTCCGGAGGCTGTCGAGGGTGGTGCCGGCGGGCAGGCCGCGCCCGTCGTCGTAGACGCTGACCCGGAGCACATCGTCCCGGACGCCCGCGAGGACGACGAGGTAGGTGGGGCGGGCGTGGCGGTGGGCGTTCTCCAGGGCCTCGGAGGCGACGGTCAGGAGCTGCCGGGCGACCGCCTGCGGCACCGGGGGCACAGAGGTGTCCTCGGCGATCCGGCGGAACGTCGCCGGGACCTGGTACCGGTCGGTGAAGTCCTTCGTCTGTGCGGCCAGTTCGGCGAGGAGGTCCACCCCGCCGTCGAGCCCGGACTCCCGGCGGAGGTCGGTGAGCAGTTCCCGGGACTCGGCGGCGGCCCGGCGGGCGGCGCGGGCCACCAGGTCCGCCTGCCGCTTCACCTCGGCCGGGTCCGTGCGGTCGGCCGAACCGGCGAGGCCCTCGGCGGCCAGCGCGAGCCCGTGCAGCGTCTTGGCGACCGAGTCGTGCATCTCGCGTGCCAGGCGGGTGCGTTCCTCGGCCACCGCCTCGCTCACCGCCAGCCGGGCCCGGGTCTCGGTGAGAGCCTGCGTGGCCGTCCCGAAGCGCAGCAGGAGGTTGCGCAGGGTGACGCCGACCGCTCCGGCGATCACGCAGAAGCCCGGGAGCAGGAGGGCGGTCGTGTCGCTGCCGGCGAGGCGGGAGTCGGTGCCGTACACGCCGAGGACGATCAGCATCTGGAGCGCCGCGAAGACGGCCGCGCCGCGCCAGCCGTAGACGAGGCCGGCCAGCAGCGGGGTGCAGACGGTGACGTAGGCGAGGGTGGACTCGGGGGTCGCGGTGATCAGCAGGAGCGAGCCGAAGAACGCGTCGATGCCGAGCAGCCACGGGTGGCGCAGCAGGACCGGGCCGAAGCGCTCCCAGTCCCGGAACAGGACGTAGGAGCCCATGAAGGTGATGAGGATCGACGAGCCGATGAACCAGGTGGGCAGGCCGGGGGCGGTGTGGCCGATGGCGTACGGGGTGGCTATGGCGATCATCGCCAGCCGGAAGCCGAAGACCTGGCGGCACATGGCCTGGAGGGCGTTGACCTGGATGGCGAAGGCCGGCCGGGCCGGGGTGCCGGCGTGCGCGCCGGTCAGTTCGGCGGCCAGTCCGGGCTGGGCGTCGCTGAGCTGATATGCCATGAGCCTGTCACCTCCCTCTCCGCTCCCTCTCCGCGCGTGCGGGTCTCCGCGCGTGCGGGCCGTCGCCCCCGTGCGGACTGCCGCCCCGTACGGGCCGCTCCCCCGCGCCTCGGCCGCCTCCGCCCTCCGGTAAGCGGTTCGGGACGGGCCGTGCAGGGGTTGCGTCCCCATCCGGCGTGCCGTTCATGTCAGCCGCCGGTGAGGAACGCGAGGTCGACGTCGGCTCCGTACACGAAGCCGACCGTGAGCAGGACGAGCGTGCCGGGCAGCAGGAACGAGGTGACCGCGAAGGTGGCCTTGGGGACCGCCTTGGCGGCCTTGCGGCGGGCGTTCTGGGCGTCGGTCCGCCGCATGTCGTTGGCGATCTGGATCAGTGTCTCCACGATCGGTGCGCCGAGCTCCTCGCCCTGCTGGAGCGTGGTGACGAACATGGCGACCTGCTCGGAGTCGTTGCGCCTGCGCAGTTCCTCGAACGCCTGGCGGCGGCTGACGCCCATGTCCATCTGGCGCAGGGTGATGCGCAGTTCGTCGGCCCAGGGGCCCTCGTACTTCTCGGCCACCCGGTCCAGCGCCTGGCGGAAGCCGAGTCCGGCGGAGACGACGACGGCCAGCACGTCCAGGAAGTCCGGCAGGGTCCGCTCGATGTGCTCGCGGCGCACGCGGATCGCCGACCAGATGCCCGCCTCGACCCAGAACAGGCCGAAGGCGACCATGACCAGGGCGAGGAAGATCTGCTCCTGGAGGAGCATGGAGAACGCGCCGAGCCCGCCGAGCGCCCCGTAGACCGCGCGCCGTGCCGCGTAACGGTCGATGGTGAGGCCGCCGGGGTTTCCGGCCAGGTCGATCTGGCGGCGCTTCTTGTTGACGGCCTTGGGGCCCATCATCCGCAGCACCATGGGGGCCCAGCGGATGCCGAGGCGGTCGATGCCCGAGCCGACCGCGCTGGTGCGCGAGGAGCCGGATTCCAGGGCCACGGCGAGGTCGGTGGGGAGTTCGGCGTCGGCCCGGTACATCCGTACGCCGTGGATGGCCCCGTAGACGGCGAGGCCGACGACCAGTGCGAGCAACAAGTCCATGGCGGGTTCTTCTCTCGGTTTCTCGGCCCCGGGCCGGAGGATCGGTGGAGATCGCGGGAGGGCGGCTGTGGGGTGGGGCGTCGGCGGTCGGGCGTCCGGCGTCGGGCGGTGTGGGCGGGCGTCGGGCGTAGCGGTCGGGCGTCGGGCGTGGTGGGGTCTCGTCAGACGTCGATACGGGACAGGCGGCGGATCACGACGAAGCCGATCGCGTACAGGGCGATGGCGACGACGACGGCGACCTGGCCGACGAGGGCCCCGGTCATCCGGTCGAGGGCGCCGGGCATCACCGCGTTCATCAGGAGCATCGCGCCGATGCCGAACCCCGGTACGGCGTAGGCGGTGACGGTGACCTGCGAGAGCTGGGTCTTGACCTCGCGGCGGGTCTCCTTGCGCTCCTCCAGGGTCTCGGTGAGGTTGCGGAGCGAGCTGACGACGGTGCCGCCCGCCCGGTTGGACAGGACGAGGGTGGTGACCAGGACGACGAGTTCGCGCGAGGGCAGCCGGTCGGTCAGTTCGCTGAGCGCGTCGTCCAGGGGTTCGCCGACGGCCAGGCGGCGGGCGACCCGGGCCAGTTCCTCGCCGGCCGGGTTCTCCAGCTCCTCGGCGGCCATGGACAGCGAGGTGCGCAGGGCCAGGCCCGCCTGGGTGGCGTTGGCGAGGATGCGGGAGAGCTCGGGGAGCTGGTTGATGAAGCGCTCGGTGCGTTTGACGCGCTGCCAGTTGAGGAAGGCGTTGGTGCCCCAGAGGCCGATCAGGGCGGCGACCGGGCCGAAGAAGGCCGCGAGGAGCGAGGAGGCGACCATCCACAGTCCGGCCATCGCCACCAGCGCGTAGACGAAGAACTCGCCGGGCGTGATGTCCATGCCGGTGGCGCCGAGCTTCAGCTCCAGCCGACGGCCCAGCGCGGTGGCGCGCAGCCGCTTGTCCAGGGCCCTGAACCTGCGGCGGCGGCCGGTCTCGGGAATCTGTCCGACGTGCGAGAGCCGGTCGACCAGGGCGTCCCGGTCGGCCTTGCCGCCCGCGTACGCGTACAGGCCCGTCACGCCGAGCACGCAGCAGAGCAGGGTGACGCCGACGGTGATCAGGGGGAGGTTGACGTTGTCCATGGCTCGGTACCTAGTTGGCCTCTCGGGTGGCGAGCTGTTCGGCGGACGCGGCGATGCCGAACGCCTGCGGGACGGGCTGACTGGCCAGGTACAGGCGCTCGGCGATCCGCCGGGGCAGCGGCAGGTACTGGAAGTCGCCGTGGATCCGGCCGTCCGGCGCCATCGGCTGCGCGTTGAACCTCGCCACCGTGACGATGCGGTACGGGTCGCGGCCGTGCGAGTCCAGCACGGCGATCTCGGTGACCTTCCTGCTGCCGTCCGCGTGCCGGGTGAGCTGGACGATGACGTCGACGGCGCTGTTGATCTGGTCGTGCAGCGCCTCGAAGGGGATCTCCACCTCGGACATGGACGCCAGCGTCTGGAGGCGCATCAGTGCGTCCTCGGCGTTGTTCGCGTGGACGGTGGCCAGGGAACCGTCGTGACCGGTCGACATCGCCTGGAGCATGTCCAGGGACTCGCCGCCTCGGACCTCACCGACGACGATGCGGTCGGGGCGCATGCGCAGGGAGTTGCGGACCAGGTCGCGGATGGTGATCTGGCCCTTGCCCTCGACGTTCGCCGGGCGGGACTCCAGCCGGATCACATGGCTCTGCTGGAGCTGGAGTTCGGCGGAGTCCTCGATCGTGACGATGCGCTCGTTGTCGGGGATCAGCCCGGAGAGCGCGTTGAGCAGGGTCGTCTTGCCGGTGCCGGTGGCGCCCGAGACGATGATGTTGAGCTTGGCCTGGACGAGTCCGGCGAGCAGCACGAGCATCTGCTCGTCCAGCGAGCCGAAGCCGATCATCTCCTGGAGCGTGAAGGAGCGCGGGAAGCGGCGGATGGTGAGGGTCGCGCCGGTCAGCGAGAGCGGCGGGATGATCACGTTGACGCGCTCGCCGCTGGGGAGCCTGGCGTCGACCATGGGATTGGACTCGTCCACGCGGCGGTTGACGGTCGACACGATGCGTTCGATGGTCTGCATCAGCTGCTCGTGCGAGCCGAAGCGCATCGGGAGCTGCTCGACCTTGCCGCTGCGCTCGACGAAGATCTGGTCGGGGCCGTTCACCATGATCTCGGTGATGGAGGCGTCCTCCAGGAGCGGTTCCAGGATGCCGAGGCCCAGGGCCTCGTCCACGACCCGGCGGATCAGCTGCGAGCGCTCGACGGTCGAGAGGACGGGCCCCTCGCGGCTGATGATGTGGCCGAGGACGCGCTCCAGGCGGGCCCGCCGGTCGGCGGCGGCCAGCGAGGACATCTCCGCGAGGTCGATCTCCTCCAGCAGCTTGGCCCGGTAGGTGGCCACCATGTGGCCGTCCTCCCGCGCCCCGCCGTCTTCCTGGGGGGCGGTCATGCGTGCCCGCAGGCTCATGTGCGTAACTCCTCGGTAGTGCGGGTCTCCACGGTCCGGCCGGCCGGACCGTCGTCGCTCACCGGCGGTCCGTCGTCGCTGACCAGCGGCCGTCGTCGCTCACCGGCGGACGGCCGTCGCTCATCGGCGGTCGGTCGATGCGCTGATGCGGTCAGGGCCAGTCAGATCTGGTCAGGGCTGGTCAAGGCCCGATCCCCGCCTTCTCGCTGACCATGGTCGAGCTCCGCTCCGCCCACCAGTCGTCCAGACCGGGGACGATCGACGGCACCCGGATCCGGACCGTGGCCGTCACGTCCCGGCCGCCGCTCTCGCTGTACTCGAACCCGTCCGCCTCCACCCAGTCGCTCACGGCGTCCCGGGCGTTCGCCTCCGGCCCGCCGCGGGCGTCCTCGCTGGTCGCGGTACGGGCGCCGACGCGGGCCGCCGTGCCCGCCTGGTTGGCCGCGTACGCGGCGAGGCCGAGTTGGATGGCGAGGAGGGCCACCAGGAGCAGGAGAGGGAGGAAGCCGAGGTACTCGATGGCGACCTGGCCGCGGTCCCGGGGGCCGCGTCGGGGCCGGGGGCCGCGTCGGGGCCGGGGGCCCGGGAACGGGTTCGCTGTTGCCGTCATCACCCAGTCCCCCAGCTTCGCTCCGCGGTCTCCAGCGCCGATCCGGCGTGGCCGTCGATTCCGACGTCGAGGTCGAACAGGCCGGGCACCAGGACCGGGACCTTCAGCTTCACCGTCGCCTCGTACAGTCCGCCGTCGGGACCGCACTGGACCCGGGCGTTCTTCTTCCACGCCTTCGGCAGGTCCCGCAGCGAGCCCGCCCGGCAGGCCGCTGCCGCGCCGACCTCCGCGCCGCTGCCCTTGCGGGCCCCCACGTCCGCCGCGTTTCCGGCGAGGCTGAAGGTGTAACCGATCAGCGCGCACTCCCAGAGCACGAGCATGATCAGGATGATGAAGGGGGTCATGCCCAGGAACTCGACGGCACTCTGCCCCCGGTCACGCGAACCCCGGCTCCCGAGCCCGTGCCGGCGTCGGCCGGGTACCCGGCGGGCGGTCGGCCGCCCCCGTATCCCGCTCTTCGCTGCCCTGGTGGTGGTCATCGCTCAACGTGTCCCCTCGGAGGTTCCGTACGCGTGGTCGTGCGCGTCGCGCCGGCGGCGCGGGCGTCCGATCGAGCCCCGGTCGTTCTTGAAGGCGCCGCCCTGCTTCTTGGTCGCCGGGCTCGCCTTGACGATGCCCAGTTCTCCGGCCAGACCCCACAGCGCCTGCTTGACGGTGCTCTTGGCGTCCAGTTCGTGCAGGCGTCCGGAGTCGATGGACGCCTGGAGCTCCTTGAAGTTCGCGGGGACGGCCGCGGCGGCCACCCGGGTGCCGGTGATCTTCTGGATCAGCGGCGGCTGGATCTCGGTGTTGCGGGTGAAGCGGTTGACGAGCGTGACCGTCTCCTCCGCCTTGCGGATCTGCAGCCGCTCCCACATCCGTACGACGCGCTTCGCGCCGCGCACCGCGATCACGTCGGGCGTCGTCACCAGCAGGGCCACGTCCGCCATCTCGACGGCCGCCGCGTTGGCGCCGTTCATCTGGCCGCCGCAGTCGATGACCACGATCTCGTACCGCGAGCGCAGGGCGCTGACGATCTGCCGGGCCGAGCGGTCGCTGACCTCCTCGCCGCGTTCGCCCTCGCCGGGCGCGAGGAGCAGGGCGAGGCCGGTGGAGTGGGAGAAGACGGCGTCGGACAGGACGCGCGGGGAGATGTCGGTGATCAGGGCGAGGTCGACGACGGAGCGCCGGAACTGCACGTCGAGGTAGGAGGCGATGTCCCCGGTCTGGAGGTCGAGGTCGACCAGCGCCACCGAGTTGCCGGACGCCTGGGCGGCCAGGGCGAGCTGGATGGCCGCCACGGTGGCCCCGACGCCGCCCTTGGCCCCGGTGACCGTGACGACGGTGCCGCCCGGGCCGGTGAAGACGTCCTTGCCCGCGGTGAGGTGGCGGCGGACGCCGGAGGACCACTGGGCCGCCGCCTGGACCCGGTTGGCCAGCTCCTCGTAGCTCAGCGGGAGGGTGACCAGACCGCGCGCGCCGGAGTCCATCGCGTCGGCGAACAGGCTGGGGCTGGCGTCCGCGGTGATCATGACGACGCCGACCGAGGGGAAGCGCAGGGACACCTCCCGGACCAGCTCCAGCGCCGGCACCGGGCCGATCCGCTCGTGGACCAGCACCACCTCGGGCAGTTCGTCGAGCGCCTCGCCGGCGAGCCGGGCCAGCGTGTCGATCAGCTGTGTGGAGTCGCCGACCGGGTTGGCCGGTTCGGCGTCGGGCAGCTGGCTGAGCAGCGTGGTCACGGAGCGGGCGGCGTCGAGGTCGCCGACGGCCGGGAGGATTCTGGTGGTCATCCCAGCCTCACTTGTCCTTGTCGAGCGTGTAGGTGCGGTCCCCGGGGCGGATGGTGCCGTCGCCGCCGGGTGCGACGAGCGCGAGCCGGACGTGCTCGGCGAAGGACTCGGCGTAGGCGATGCGCTGGGTGTCCAGGGTGTTCAGGGCGAAGGTGATCGGAACGGCCTCGGTGGCCTGGAGCCCGCGGTCGTCGCCGTTCGGCTCCAGGGCGGTGAGCTTGCCGACCTCCAGCACTTTGGCGTTGGAGACGATGACCTTGGACTGGGAGGCGTCGCCCTGCTGCTCACCGGCGAACGTGGCGTAGACGTTGACCGTGGCGCCCGGGGTGATCTTGCCGGCGACGCCGGTGGCCGCGTCGATCATGATGGCGATCTCCTGCTCGCCGGAGCGGAGTTCGGGCTTGCGCACCATCATGTCCGACTGGAGCAGGGAGCCGGCCCGCAGTTCGGTGACGGCGATCTTCGACTCGACTTCCCGCAGGTCGGTCACGGCGTTCTCCGAGAGCCACCGCTTGGGCATCGTGATCTTCTCGAACTGACCGCTGTTCAGGGCCGTATAGGGGGCCACGTCGGTCTTGAGCTGGTAGGCGGTCACTTCGGGGCCGACCTTCGAGTTCACGTCGCTGATGACCGAGAGCACCCCGGCGAAGGCTCCGAAGGCACACAGGACCGACAGGAGCAGGAGTATCACGCCGCGGCGCTGGCGGGAGTTCATGGTCCGGACAACCTCGTTCGAATCGGGTGCGTGGGGTGGCGGTCGGGGATACGGGGGTGCGGAGCTGAGGGGGCGAGGGGCGAGGGGTGAGATGCGGTGGCGCGGCGCGACGGTCCGCGACGCGGGTGGGGCGGGAGAGTGGGTGGGGGCTGGAGTAGGTGGGGGGCAGTAGGTGGGGGGCTGGAGTAGGGGGAGCGGAGTCGGTGGGGGGGCTGGACTGCGTGTCGGCGGAGGGGGCGTGCCTGCCGGGGCCGTCGGTCGGTGGGGCTGAGGGGGCTAGGGGCCGGGGGTCTCGTAGGTCCCGCGGTCGGTGACTCCGGCCGGGAGCATGCGGTTCTCCGCGGCGGGCAGCGGAGCGGAGCAGAACGCGCAGCGGTCGCCGATGAGTTCCATCGCGCACCAGTGGCACTTTTCCCGCCGGACGGAGGAGACCAGTTGGTAGAGCACGGAGAGGTCCGGAAGGTAGGCGGCGAACTCGACCAGCTTTCCCGTGCCCCACCAGCGCGGCGAGTCGACGGGAACTCCGGCTTCGTGAACGGCCTGGACCTTCCAGGCGGGCGCGAGGGTCTCCTGCACCCAGTCCGACTGCAACTGCCCTTTGGCGACCAGAAGATGCGTGTCGAATTCCGGCCCGGCCAGTGGTTCGGCGGCCGGGCCCACTTTGATCAGCTGGGGTTCCGGGCCGGCGAGCACGGCGAACTGGCTCCCGGGAATCCAGGACTTGGCGTGGCTCTTGAGGCTGACCGGCACCCGGTCGAGGCGGGTGACCGAGTTGAGCAGGGCGCCCGCGTGGATGTAGTGCGAGAGCAGCCGGGCGGCGGAGGCGACCACGCCGGGGCTGAAGTCGCAGATGGACAACTGCCGCAGCTGCCGTACGAGTACGGCCAGGCCGAGCGGCGGGAGGTCCACCTTGACCAGGGCGATCCGGTCGCTCTCCAGGACGGAGCGGATGGAGTGGAGCCGGCGCTCGTGCTCGACGCGGATGCCGGAGGGGTAGAGCGCGATCACGTACCCGTGCTGTTCGAGCAGCAGGTGCATGTCGCCGATCGCCAGCTCCAGGACCTGGGCCTCGGGCGCCTGGAGCAGCGCCGCGGTCGGTGTCTGCTGATCGGTGGGCGGCAGCACCAGATCTGCACTCGTCACTGCTATTGCGGTCGGCACGCTCTTCCCCGTTTCGGCTCCGGCCGTCGTCGATACGTCGGCCGCAATCGCTCTCCTTCTCCGTGCTCCTGACTCAGCACTTTAGCCACGTCTCACCAGGCAGAGAACAGTTATCGGAGACCAGTACGCCGTCATGCGAACGGCGTTCGCACGCATGCCGGGTGCCAAAGAGGACGAAATCGATTGTGGTCAACTCCTGTACCACTGCGGAGCGTTACCGAACAGGTGGATCAACGTCCGCGCACGCTTTCGTTCGCGCACGTCAGCGCGGAGACGGAAGGGCCCGGGCCGGGCCCGCCGCAGCCTTCCCGTCACCGTACGAAGATCTCCAGCAAGATCACCCGTGCGGGTTCCGGAACGCCCGCGACAGGTCGTCGGATGCCATCGACAGGTCATCGGCAGGTAAAGAAAAGCGATGCCGGCCCCTTCCGGCACCCGTGCGGAGGCGGCCCCGCGAGGGCCCGGCCGGAGCGGCCGGAGGTTCCGTCCGGACGGCTTCCGGACTGCCTTGCGGACGGCCTTTCTCCGCCAGAGGTCTTGACAACTTGATTGGTCTGGACCAGTTTATCGGCCAGCGGTGGCCACCGTCCCCGGTTCGACGATCCGCACCCCCTCCCCCGGGGTCCGGGTCCTTCCCCGACACCGTGCGCTCCACGCCCGTCCGGCGTCCCCGCACGACCCGCCACGCACCACCGACTCCCCCGGAGGAACCAGTGGAACGCTCCGCAGGCAGCAGACGCAGAAGCCGCCGCACCCGGCCCGTGCTCGGCGGCGCCATGGCCCTCCTCGCGGCCGGCGCCCTGACGGTCACCGGGCTCACCGGCAGCGCGCAGGCGGCCGACGTGAACAACGCCAGGAACGCGGGCTTCGAGTCCGGGCTCGCCGGCTGGACCTGTTCCGGCGGCAGCGGCGCCACCGTCTCCTCCCCCGTCCACGGCGGTACGTCCGCGCTGAAGGCCACCCCGGCCGGCCAGGACAACGCCAGGTGCACGCAGACCGTGGCCGTGAAGCCCAACTCCGCCTACACGCTCAGCTCCTGGGTGCAGGGCGGGTACGCCTACCTCGGTGTGAGCGGCACCGGAACGACGGACGTCTCCACCTGGACGCCGGGCTCGACCGCCTGGACGAGGCTCAGCACCGGCTTCACCACCGGAGCGAACACCACCTCGGTCACCGTCTACACGCACGGCTGGTACGGACAGGCCGCCTACTACGCCGACGACGTCGCGGTCACCGGCCCGGACGGCGGGGGCGGCGAGGAGCCCGGACCGGTCGTGCCGGGAGCGCCCGCCGGACTCGCCGCGGGCGCGGCGACGACGACCTCGGTCGCGCTGTCCTGGAACGCGGTCTCCGGCGCCACGGGCTACACCGTGTACCGCGACGGCGTGAAGACCACCACCTCCGCCGGCACCTCGGCGACCGTCACCGGGCTCGCAGCGGACACCGCGTACCAGTTCTCCGTGAGCGCCACGAACGCGGCCGGCGAATCGGTCAGGTCGGCGGCGATCAGCGCCCGGACGGCCAAGCCGAACGGCGGCCCCGGACCGGTGACCACCGTGCCCAAGCACGCGGTGACCGGCTACTGGCAGAACTTCGACAACGGCGCCACCGTCCAGAAGCTCAGCGACGTCCCGGCGAACTACGACATCATCGCGGTCTCCTTCGCGGACGCCACGCCGACCCCGGGCGCGGTCACCTTCAACCTGGACTCCGCCGGGCTGAACGGCTACACCGACGCGCAGTTCCGGGCCGACATCAAGGCCAAGCAGGCGGCCGGCAAGAACGTGATCATCTCGGTCGGCGGCGAGAAGGGCACGGTCGCGGTCAACAACGACGCCTCGGCCACCGCCTTCGCGAACTCGGTGTACGCGCTGATCCAGGACTACGGCTTCAACGGGGTCGACATCGATCTGGAGAACGGCCTCAACGCCACGTACATGACGAAAGCGCTGCGCCAACTGTCCTCACAGGCCGGCCCTTCGCTCGTCATCACGATGGCGCCGCAGACCATCGACATGCAGTCCACCTCGGGCGAGTACTTCAAGACGGCGCTCAACATCAAGGACATCCTGACCGTCGTCAACATGCAGTACTACAACAGCGGTTCGATGCTGGGCTGCGACGGCAAGGTCTACTCACAGGGCTCGGTGGACTTCCTCACCGCGCTCGCCTGCATCCAGTTGGAGGGCGGCCTCGACGCCTCCCAGGTCGGCATCGGCGTCCCCGCCTCCACCCGTAGCGCCGGCAGCGGCTACGTCGCCCCGTCGGTCGTCAACGCGGCTCTGGACTGCCTGACCAGGGGCACCGGCTGCGGTTCCTTCAAGCCGGCCCGGACCTACCCGGCGCTCCGCGGCGCGATGACCTGGTCGACGAACTGGGACGCGACGGCCGGCAACGCCTGGTCGAACGCGGTCGGCCCGCACGTCCACGGCCTCCCGTAGCCCTTCCTGCCCCACCCGGCCCTCCTGCCCCACCCAGCCCTCATGCCCTTCCTTGATCTCCCGCCCTTCCCGTTCCCGTACCGCACTCCCCGACCAGCAGCGCCGCCGCTCCCCCGGCGGCGCTGCCGCGTTCGTCGGCCGCCCTTCACCAGGGGAGCTCACGGACCTGCTGGACGCAGAGCACGATGAACAGCAGCCCGGCCAGGCCCAGCATCCCGTTGCTCAGCCAGCCGTTGCGCCATTCTCGCGGCGTCCGGGAGGAGTTGAGCAGCCAGAGCAGGGTCAGGGCGAGGAAGGGCATGAAGAAGGCGCCGAGCACTCCGTAGGCGATGACCAGGCCGAACGGTTCGTCCAGCCAGAGCAGGGTCATCGGCGGGAACGTCAGCCAGAGCAGGTAGGCCCGGAAGGGGGCCGACCGCTGCCGGCGCTCCGCGGCCTCGCGGCCCTCGTGCTCCTGGGCCGGGTCCGCCCCCTCCGCCAGGACGCGGAACCGCTCCACGAAGTCGGCGAACATCAGGCTCACACCGTGCCAGACGCCGATGAGCGACGAGAACGACGTGGCGAAGAAGCCGACCAGGAAGAGCTTGGCGGTGCCGTCGCCAAAGCGGTCCTCCAGCACCTTGCCGAGGTCGAGCAGGCCGCGGTCTCCGGAGGTGAGGGCGATCTGGGAGGCGTGCAGCAGTTCGGCGCCGACGATGAGCATCGCGACGACGAAGATGCCGGTGGTGATGTAGGCGACCCGGTTGTCGAGCCGCATCACCTTCATCCAGGAGGTGTCGCTCCACCCCTTGGCGTTCACCCAGTACCCGTAGGCCGCCATGGTGATCGTGCCGCCGACGCCGCCGATGAGTCCGAGGGTGTACAGCAGCGAACCGTCCGGCAGAACGGGCAGCAGTCCGGCGAACGACGCCCCGACGTCCGGCACGACGCGGGCGGCCACGTAGACGACCACCACGAACATGATGCCGATCAGGACCGTCATGACCTTCTCGAAGACGGCGTACCGGTTGAACCAGACGAAGACCAGACCTATCAGGCCGGTGACGATCGCCCAGAACTTCAGGCCCGGCCCGTCAGGGAAGAGCGCCACGATCGGCAGGGCGCTGGAGGACATGGCCGTCGCGCCGTAGATGAAGCCCCAGACGACGACGTAGATCGCGAAGTACACCGTGGTCCAGGGGCCGAGGCTGCGCCAGCCGTCGAAGAGCGTACGGCCCGTCGCCAGGTGCCAGCGGCCGGCGGCCTCGGCCAGCGAGATCTTGACGACGCAGCCGATCACCGCCGCCCACATCAGCGTGTAGCCGAACTTGCTGCCCGCGATGAGCGTCGCCACCAGATCCCCGGCCCCGACGCCGGTCGCCGCGACGACGATGCCGGGCCCGATGTACTTCCAGCTGGACTTGCGTGGCCCGGAGGCCGGCTCCCCGGTCACTGTGGTTGCGCTTGTCTCCACCATGACGATCAAGGAAGCGCAATCGGCGCCGCGGCACAAGGGGGTGCACACGGATCGGTCGCCGGGGGCGAGCAGAGGACGGCGGCAGGAAGGGGCGCAAAGCCCTCGGAAGAGCAGCGCCCCTCCGGCCCGGGTGATCGTTTCCGAGCGAGGTGCTCTGAGAGCTTTTAGGTGCTTTCCCCAGGCCGCCCTGAGCCCCTGTGCCGTGTGATGGAAATCAGCACCCTGATGAAAATCAACAGCCTGTCCGAATATCTGGAGTTCTTGGTGTCCCCTTCTCGTGTTGGGCGTGGTCGTCGCGTGGTGGCGTCGTGCGTCTCGGTGGCGGTGGGGGTGTCGTTGCCGTGGGCGGCGGGCGTGAGTGCGGCGTGGGGTGCCGAGGGTGGTTCGGGGGCGTCGGGTGGCGGCGGATCG
>NZ_ML123034.1:4304515-4305183 GCF_003846185.1 Streptomyces sp. ADI96-02 | reverse complement strand
GCCCGCGACGACGTCGCGGGCACCACCACCAACCGGACCGTCCCCGCCGGTGCGACCGAGCCCACCGTCACCAGCACCGAGACCGTCGACGACGAGGGAAACCCGGTCAAGACCGAAACGGCCTACGGCGACGGCACCCCCGGCACCACGACCGAGACCGCGTTCGACGCGTTCGGCAAGGCCACCCGCGTCCAGGAGGACACCAGCTCCTTCACCGTCGATCACGACTACACCGCCGGCGGCCTGCCCGAAACCGACACCCTTACGTCAAAACAGCCGGCGACCGGCTCACGAGCGGACACAGGCGACCCCGACACCCCCGCCACAGCCCAATACACCTCGGACGCTCCAGGAAACAAAACGCACAAGACGCTGACCAAGGGTGATCAGTCCGCCGAGGGCTGGAAGACCGTGTTCGACGCGGCCGGGCGCACGACGCAGGTCACCGCTCCCGGCAGTGCGGGCACGTCGACCACGACGTACGGCAAGGTCAACGGACTGGTCGAGTCGGTGGCGCAGCCGGACGGTTCGACGGTGCACCAGCGTGTGGACGGGGCCGGGCGTGCGGTGGAGGCGTGGGTGTCGCCGAAGGGCGAGCCGGACGCCAAGCGCGAGCATGTGCGGATGTCGTACGACGCCGTAACGGGCCAGAAGAACGCGGTGTGGTA
>NZ_ML123034.1:4303291-4303858 GCF_003846185.1 Streptomyces sp. ADI96-02 | reverse complement strand
GATCACCACGTACACCTACGACGCGAAGACCGGCCGGATGACCCAGGCCACCCAGACACGCGACGGCAAGGAACTGGCGAAGGTCTCCTACACCCACAACGCCGCCGGTCAGCTGGAGGAGATCGACCGGGGCAACGATGCGGTGAGCACCTACACGTTCAACGACGCCGCTCTGCCCATCGGTGAGAAGCACACGGCACCCGGCGGAGACCTGATCGCGGAGCACGCCTACACCCACACCCCGCAGCGGCAGCTCGCCACCGACATCGCGACCGTGCGGGAGAAGGACGGCAGCGAGAAGAAGACCGCGACCACGCACACCTACGACACCGAGAACCACCTCACCCAGACCCGTGTCACCGAGGGCGACACCCCGGAGCAGGGAACGCTGGTCAGCCAGTGGGATTACGCCTACGACCTCGCCTCCAACCTCTCCCAGGTGAAGGCCACCACCCGCGCCGCCGACGGCACCGAGAAGACCACCACGACCGGCTACGAGCACGATGCCGCCTCCCGCACCACCCACATCACCGAGGACGGACAGAAGAAGGCCCAGACCTACGACGA
>NZ_ML123034.1:4289752-4302883 GCF_003846185.1 Streptomyces sp. ADI96-02 | reverse complement strand
CCTCCACCGCAGGCATGATCAACCCCTACACCTACGCCACCGGCGACCCCGTCAACCACACCGACCCCACCGGGCAAAGCCCCGAAGAATCCGACAACTGGTTCACCAAGAACATCCTCAACTGGAAAGGGATGCCCTACCTCGACGCAGGTATCGCCACCGCCGTCCTCATCGGAGCCATCGCCTTCACCATCTCCACCGCCGGCACCGGCAGCCTCATACCCCTCGGACTCGCAGCACTGGGATTCGTCTCCACCATTCCCTCCGCCGCCGACGAAATACACCAGCAATTCAACGACGGCGAAAGCTTCATGAGCGAGGAACAGCGCTTCGGCTTCATGGTAGCCAGCGTAGCCGGCGCAGCCCTCGACCTCGGCGTAGGCATCGGAATGGGCGCTTACAAAGGCTATAAAGGCTATAAGACCTGGAGTCGAGCGAAAGAGAAGGCGCAATATTTTGCGGATGCGCGTGAAAACTTCAATCCACCGCTGACAGAATATGTGGAGAGGCCACACAACCCAACCATCGCACCCCCTCCTGGCAACACCTCGACCGCCCCCTCGAGCACGATGACAAAATCTTGGGAAACCGCCGTCGAGAGATATCGAGTGAATTCCGGAAAGAATAATCATTTCACTCCCGATGGGCCGGAAATCCAATCCGTCCAACACAAAATGGGTGAGAGCGTTCCCGGAGCACCTTCAGATTGGGTGATAGCCGAAACCTCCCGAGGCGACTACATCGCCTCCAGCGTCCAAGAACTGCGCAGAAGTGAAGCGAAAATCTTGATGGGATACAAGTACACCAACAGCAGGCATGAGACATTTGATCACTCAACGATCCGAGATGCACCTGCCTTTAATTACGTGCGGATACTTTACTGCCGCAACTAATGATCAGAAACTCAGGGGCTCTCGTCCAAGTCGCGGCGGACCAGTGCGGCCGCCGAAGCAGCCGCGGCCGAGGAGCAGACCACCGGTGTGCCGTGAGGGCTCGGCCGGCGGTGGGGTGGCGGTGAGCGGGATGGCGGCGAGTGGCACGGGGGCTCCGGTGGCGCTGGAGGGCAGGGGGGAGCGCGGCGCGGCGCCCCGGAGCAGCGGGGCGCCGCGCCGTACGGCGAACTGGAGGGGTCGTGCGGGTGAGGCAGAACGATCAGATCAGCAGGCCGGCGCGGATCAGCCGAGCACCGCGAGGGCGTCGATCTCGATCAGGAGGCCCTTGGGCAGGCCGACGTAGACCGTCGTACGCGCGGAGGGGGCTTCCCTGAGGTTCTGCTCCGCGAAGTACGCGTTGTAGATCTCGTTCATCTCGGCGAAGTGGTCGACGTCCGTGAGGTAGACGCGCATCATCATCACGTCGTCCCAGCTCGCGCCGCCCTCCTGAAGGATCGCCTTGACGTTGGCGAGGGTCTGGAGGGTCTGTTCGCGCAGGGTGGGCCCGGCGGGGGTAGGGGCCCGGCCCTCGACGGCGGGCAGGAAGCCGACCTGGCCGGCCACCTGGAGGATGTTGCCCTTCCTCACGCCGTGCGAGAACTTCGCGGGCGGCGTGGTGTGGGTGGAGGGGGTGAGGGCGGTCTTCTCGGTCATCGCTGATCAGACTTTCTTGGGTGGGCGGGTCGGGTGGTGCCGGAGTACTCCCGGCTGATCGTCTCGGCGGTGCGCCGGACCAGCGGGAGCAGGGTGAGGAGTTCCTCGGCCGTGACGACCACGTTCGGCGCGGAGACCGACATGGCCGCGACGACCCGCCCGTCCGCGCCGCGGACGGGGGCGCCGACGCAGTTGATGGACTCCTCGTGGCCGCCGAGGTCGGTGGCCCAGCCCTGTTCGCGGACGACGGCGAGCTCCTGGAGGAACGCGGCGGCGTTCGGCGTCGAACGGGCCGTGTACAGGGGGTAGTCGAGCTTTTCGGCGATGACGCGCCGCTCGGGCTCGGCGAGGTCGGCCAGCAGCAGTTTGGCGACGGCCGCCACGGTGATGGCGACGGGCTTGCCGATCCGGGAGTACATCCGGACCGGGTAGCGGCTCTCGACCTTGTCGATGTAGAGGACTTCCTGCTCCTCGTAGACGGCGAGGTGCACGGTGTGGCCGCAGCGGTCGTTCAGGGCGACCAGGTGGGGATGGGCGATGTCGCGTACGTCGAGGTTCTCCACGGCCTCCTGGGCGAGGGCGAAGAGCCGGGCGCCGAGGCGGTAGCGCTGGTCCTGCTGGCGGTAGACCAGGCCGTGTTCGTGCAGCGTACGCAGCAGGCGCAGCGCCGTGGACTTGTGGACGCCGAGCCGTTCGGCGACCTGGCCGAGGTCGGCGGGTCCCTGCGCGAGCAGCGGCAGAATGCTCAGTGCCCGGTCGACGGTCTGGCTCATGGCGTGCGTACCTCCTCGGGGGCCCGGTCGGCTGCGGTCCAGCCGGGGCCGAGACGAAGTCTCCCCCAGGTGCTCGCGTCGAGGGCGGCGAGCCGGTCGGCGTGCGCGCGGGACGGCGGGTCGGTGAGGTCGCCTGGCACGGTGAGGACGGCCGCGGCCATCAGGTGCCCGTGCCGGACCCGGTCGCGCACGGGCAGCCCGCGCAGGGTGGCGGAGAGGAACCCGGCGGCGAAGGCGTCCCCGGCCCCGACGGCGGCGACGACGTCGACGCGGAGGGCGGGGACGACGGTGACGGCGTCGAGGCCGAAGCCGACGGAGCGGGGCCCGGGGCCGGGGCCCGAGAACACCGTCGCGCCCGCGCTCCCCCGCTTCACGACCACCACCGACGGCTCCGGCAGCGCAGCCCGGATCGCCTCCGCGCCGGCGATCCCCCACGCCTCCTCCGCCTCGTCCTCGCCGACGAAGACCAGGTCCGCTCCCCGGGCCAGGTCGAGCAGCACGGAGGCGTCCACGCCGCCGTTCCGCCACAGGCGCGGCCGGTGGTTCACGTCGAACGAGACCAGGGGGCGTCCCGCCCGGGGCGCGGTCAGGTCCCGGAGCAGTGCCAGGCAGTCGGCCGACAGCGCCGCCGTGATCCCGGACAGGTGCAGGACGCGGCCCGCGAAGAGGGCGTCGTACGGGACGTTGTCCGGCGACATCGCCGAGGCGGCCGACCCGGCCCGGTAGTAGGCGACCTCGTGGTCGCCCGCGCCCCGGTCGGCGGCCGTGCGGAAGTAGATGCCGGTGGGCCGCCCCGGATCGCGGCGCACGGCCGAGGTGTCGACACCGTATCCCGCGATCGTCTCGACGAGGTGGTCCCCGAAGCCGTCCGCACCGACCCGGCCGACCCAGGCGGCCCGGTGTCCGGCGGCGGCCAGCGCGCAGGCCACGTTGGACTCCGCGCCGCCGATCCCGCGCTCGAAGGACGGCACGTCGGCGAGGCGGCCGGGCTGCGAGGGCAGGAACGTCACCATGGACTCACCGAGGCAGACGACGTCGGTGGTCGCGGCGGCGCGGGCGGTCCCGGGTGCGGGTCCGGACACGGGGGCTCCTCGCTGATCGGCGTGCGGGCCGGTGGTCGCCATTGACCGGGCATCGGCTCGGATGTTAGACAGCCTTGAGCGATATACGCAATGGGTGTTGCATATGCTGCAACGAACTTCGAGGAGCTTGCCTTGACAGCCGACCGCACCGCCGGCCACCCCGCGTCCGTCCCGTCCGTCACGTCCGTCCCGCCCGCCCCTTCCAGCGCGCCCGTCCCGTGGACCGCGTCCGCCCTCTCCGGCCCGTCCGTCCCGTCCGTCCCGTGGTCCGCGCCCGCCGTCTCCCGACTCGCCGAAGAACGCGTCGACCACCGTTTCAAGGCGCTGCCGCCCGACGCGGAGGGCCTGACCGTCGGCGCCCTGGCCGCCGAGCGCCGCAACCTGTTCACCGGCGGGTTCACCACCCCGGTCCTCGCCCTGTCCGCCGAGTCGGTCGCCCACAACCTCGCCCTGCTGGAGACGTACGCCGAGCGCCACGGCCTCGCGTTCGCCCCGCACGGCAAGACGTCCATGTCCCCGCGACTCTTCGCCGAGCAGTTGGCGCGCGGCGCGTGGGGCATCACGGCGGCCGTGCCGCACCAGGCCCGGGTCTACCGGGCGTACGGGATCGGGCGGATCTTCCTCGCCAACGAACTGGTCGACACGGTGGCGCTGCGCTGGCTGGCCGCCGAGATGACGGCCGACCCGGAGTTCCGCTTCGTCTGCTACGTCGACTCCGTGCGCGGCGTCGAGCTGATGGAGGCGGCCCTGAGGGCGGCGGGCGCCACCCGCCCGGTCGACGTCGTCGTGGAACTGGGCGCGGGCGAGGGCGCGCGCACCGGCGTCCGCACCGAGGCCGGATGCGCGGCCGTGGCCGACGCGGTGGCGGCGGCCGGGGCCCTGCGCCTGGTGGGCGTCGCGGGATACGAGGGCGAGGTTCCGGACGCCTCGCCGGAGCGGGTACGGGACTGGCTGCGGCGGCTCGTCGCGCTGGCGGCCGACTTCGACGGCGAGGGCCGGTTCGCGGAGGCCGGGGAGATCGTGATCAGTGCGGGTGGCAGCGCCTGGTTCGACGCGGTCGCGGACGTCTTCGCGGAGATTCCCGAACTGAGCCTGCCCGTATGCAGGTTGCTGCGCTCCGGGGCGTACGTCTCGCACGACGACGGGCACTACAAGCACCTCACGCCGTTCAACCGGGTCCCCGAGGAGGGCGCGTTGGAGCCCGCCTTCCGGCTCTGGGCGCAGGTCGTCTCCCGCCCCTCCGGCGAGCAGGCGTTCCTCAACGCGGGCAAGCGGGACGCGGCGTACGACCTCGATCTGCCCGAGGCGCAGGTGGTCCGCTCCGGCCGGGACGGCTCGGTGCGCCCCGCCACCGGGATCGCGGTCACCGGCCTCTCCGACCAGCACACCTGGGTGCGTACGGAGGAGGGCGCGGAGCTGGAGGTGGGCGACTGGGTCGGCATGGGCCTCTCCCACCCGTGCACCACCTTCGACAAGTGGCAGCTGATTCCGGTGGTCGAGGCGGACGGCACGGTCACCGACTACCTCCGCACCTTCTTCTGAGCCGCAGGCCGCCGCTGCCCCGCCCCACCGCAATTCGCCGCGCCCCACCGCAACTCGCCTCGCCCCACCGCAATCGCCTCGCCCTCCTCTCCCCTCTCCCACTTCCCTCTCCCCCGTCCCCTCCCTCAGTTCCTCTCCCTCCGCCCGAAAGGTGACCCATGGACCTGGTCCTGCGCGGCGCGCGCGTCGTCGACGGCTCCGGCGCGCCCTCCTACCGCGCCGACGTGGCCCTCGACGGCGGCCGGATAGCCGAGATCCACCCGGAGGGCGCTCCCGGCCCCCGGCCCACGGCGGCCCGCACGGTGGACGCGGACGGCCTCGCCCTGGCCCCCGGCTTCATCGACATGCACGCCCACAGCGATCTGGCGCTGCTGCGCGACCCGGACCACAGCGCGAAGGCGGCGCAGGGCGTCACGCTGGAAGTGCTCGGCCAGGACGGCCTGTCGTACGCCCCGGTCGACGACCGTACGCTGGCCGAGGTCCGGCGCTCCATCACCGGCTGGAACGGTGACGGGAACGACATCGACTTCGACTGGCGGACCGTCGGCGGCTATCTGGACCGCCTGGACCGCAACTTCGGCGGCCAGGGCATCGCGGTCAACGCGGCCTACCTGATCCCGCAGGGCACGGTCCGGATGTTCGCGGTGGGCTGGGACGACCGGCCCGCCACCGACGCCGAACTGGCCCGTATGAAGGAGCTGGTGGACGAGGGGATGCGCGAGGGCGCGGTCGGCATGTCCTCGGGCCTCACCTACACACCCGGGATGTACGCGGACGAAGCCGAACTCACCGACCTCTGCCGGGTGGTGGCCCGGCACGGCGGCTACTACTGCCCGCACCACCGCAGTTACGGAGCCGGTGCGCCGGCCGCGTACGAGGAGATGGTCCGACTCGCCCGGAACGCGGGCTGCGCCCTCCATCTCGCCCACGCCACCATGAACTTCGGTGTGAACAAGGGCAGAGCGCCGGACCTGCTCGCCCTGCTCGACGACGCGCTCGCCGACGGGGCCGACATCTCGCTCGACACCTATCCGTACACACCGGGTTGCACGACGCTCGTCGCGATGCTGCCGAGCTGGGCCGGCGAGGGCGGCCCGGAATCGGTCCTGGCCCGGCTCGCGGACGCGGAGAGCGCGGGGCGGATCCGGCACCATCTGGAGGTGCTGGGATCCGACGGCTGCCACGGCGTGCCGATCGAGTGGGACACCATCGAGATCTCCGGCACGGGCGCTCCCCATCTGGCCGCGTACGTGGGCC
Organism: Streptomyces sp. ADI96-02; assembly: GCF_003846185.1. GTDB lineage: Bacteria > Actinomycetota > Actinomycetes > Streptomycetales > Streptomycetaceae > Streptomyces. The sequence continues at coordinate 4,296,643 of NZ_ML123034.1, read as the reverse complement.
GCACGGTGGCGGAGTCGGCGCGGCTGCGGGGCGAGGAGCCCTGGACGACCGCCCGGCGGCTGCTCGTCGAGGACCGGCTGGGCACGACGATCCTCCAACACGTGGGCCACGAGGAGAACGTCCGACAGATCATGCGCCACCCGGTGCACACCGGCGGCAGCGACGGCATCCTCCAGGGCGACAAGCCGCATCCTCGCGCGTACGGCACCTTTCCGCAGTATCTCGGGCGGTACACAAGGGAGTTGGGCATTCTCTCGCTGGAGGAGTGCGTCGCGCACCTGACCTCACGCCCGGCCGCCCGGCTGCGACTGGCGGACCGGGGCCTGGTCCGCGAGGGCTACCACGCCGACCTGGTGCTGTTCGACCCGGAGACGGTGGCGGCGGGCTCTACGTTCGCGGAGCCGCGCGTCCTGCCGGTGGGCATCCCGCACGTACTGATCGACGGCCGGTTCGTCGTCGAGGACGGCAGGCGGACGTCGGCACTGGCCGGCCGGGCGATCCGGGGCGCGGACCGCAGCGGCCGACCTGCCCCTTCCGCCTGATCCGGCGGCAGCCGGCCCCTCCTGCCCCGACGGCCGCACCGCGGGGCCCCGACGGCCGCGCCGTCCGATCCGGCGGCAGCCGGCCGCCGCCTCCTACGGCCGCACCGCCCGGGGCGGGCCCGGTGGCGCGGCCGTCAGGCGGAGCCGGCGGCGCGCTCCGCCGCCCAGGCCAGGTCCTCCGACGTCGGGGCGTCGTCCTGGCTGAGCGAGCGCCGCCAGTAGCCGCTGAACTCCACGGCCGCCTTGGGCAGTCCGCGCTCCTGGACCAGGTGGCGGCGCAGCGCCCGGACCGCCGACGCCTCGCCCGCCACCCAGGCGGCGTCCACCGCCCCGCCGAACGCACCCCCGAACGCCCCGGCGTCCCGCACCGCCTCCACCAGCGAGCCGCCGGCGTCCCGGCGCACCCACCGCACCTCGGCCTCCGCGTCGGGCAGCGCCACCTCCTCGCCCGCGTCCGCGACCTCCGCGTACACCAGCGCCCGGGTCCCGTGCGGCAGCGCCTCCAGGAGGGTGGCGATCGCCGGGAGGGCCGTCTCGTCCCCGGCCAGCAGCATGCGCTCGGCCGAGCGCAGCGGGCGGGCGTACAGCGAGGAGGGGCCGACCATCCCGAGCACGTCTCCGGGGCGCGCCCGCGCCCCCCAGCGGGCGGCGGGACCGGTGTCGCCGTGGAGCACGAAGTCGACGGTCATCGTGCCGCGCGCGCGGTCGTGGGAGCGGATGGTGAAGCTGCGCGTCCAGGGCCGTTCCGCTTCCGGGATCGCCAGGTACGCCTCGTACCAGCGCATGCCGTGGGCGTCGTCGGCGTCCATCTCCGGCAGCTTCAGGACCGACCGCCCCTCGCGCGGCAGGCACAGCTTCATCTGCTGGTCCGGGCGGTCCTCCAGGACGTCCGGCAACGCGTCCCCGGTGAAGGTGACGCGAGCCGTCCGGGGAGTGATCCGCTCGACCTCGGTGACGCGCACCGAGCTGACCGGCATCGCGCTGACCGGCATCGACTGACCCATGGGTCCGCACCCTCTCTCTGAACTTCCGACTTCCGACTTCTGACTTCTGACTTCCGACTGATAGCTTACGCCGTAAGGGATTACTCGCAAGGCGTTACTTTACGGCGTAAGGAGTCGCACGTGGTGGTCTTTGCCGGACAGGGCGATGCACGCCGCTCCCTCGCCCTGCTCTGGCGCGGCGTGATCGGCGCTCCGCCGCGCGGCGGGCCGGGCCCCAAGCCCCGGCTGAGCGTGGACGCCGTCGTGGCGGCGGGCGTGGCGGTGGCGGACGAGCAGGGCATGGCCGCGCTGTCGATGCGCGCGGTGGGCGAACGGCTCGGGCGGACCGCCATGGCCCTCTACACCCACGTGCCGGGCAAGGACGAACTGCTGGACCTGATGTACGACTCCGTCCACGCCGAACTCCCCTCCGCCTACCCGGAGTCGGCCGGCTGGCGAGGTCCGCTCACCACCTGGGCCGAGGACGTCCTGGAGTTCTACGTCCGGCACCCCTGGCTACTCCAGGTCTCTCAGGCGCGCCCGGTGCTGGGACCGCACGAGTACGCGGCACTGGACACACTCGTCGGTCTGCTCGGGGCGACCGGCCTCGGCGCGCGCACGGTGCGGCGACTGGTGGGGACCCTCCTCCCCTTCGTCCAGGGGTCGGCGCGGACGGTCGCGGACGCCCGGCTGGCAGCGACGGTGACCGGAGCCTCGGACGAGGAGTGGTGGTCGGCGCGCGCGGCGGCGCTGACGGAGCTGGTCCCGGACTTCGCGGAGCGCTTCCCGGCCGTGAGCCGACTGGAGCGGGAGGCCGCCGTGGAGCCCTACCCGGGCGAGGACGGGCCTCAGGCCCCGCCGTATCCGGAACGCGAGGCGCGGGAGACGTTCCGGGTGGGGCTCGGCGTACTGCTGGACGGCATCGAGGCGGCGCGCGCCCGGCTGCCGTGACAGCGGTCTCCGGTGACGCCGGGCCCGGCGCCCCGGCCGCCGCGACGCCGCCGCTCCGGGCGGTCCCGGGATCGGGACCGCCCGGAGCGGCGGAGGATGACACACAGCCAGGTCGGCGCGCGAGACGCCCTCAGGACACTCTCAGGACACCCTCAGAGCATTCTCAGGGCACCCTCAGGGCCGCGCTAGCCTCACGGCTTGGGCAGCGCGCAGCCCGGCCGGCTCAGGTCGATCTTGTTGCCGGCGCCGATGCACGGGACCAGGGTGTACGTCTGCTGGGCGTAGTTGATGCCCTTGCGCACGGTCACCTTCCCGCTCTCGTCCACCTCGCAGGGGTTGTTGTCCGTGCACTTCTGGCCGCTCTCGTTGCCGGTGTTGTTGACGGCGACCACCTTTCCGGTGGCGTCGTCGATCACCGGCGAGCCGGACGTGCCGCCGATGGTCCGGCAGGCGGAGGTGTAGCGCACCGAGTCCTTCCAGGTCCACCGGCCCTCCTTGAGCTGGTGGACGAAGCCGTCGACGGCGCAGCTGTAGGTGCGCTTCCAGTAGCCCGAGGCGACCGTGATCGCCGAGCCCGCGACCGGGTGGGCGGTCTCCAGCTCCAGCGCGTCGATGCCGTAACGGCTCTTGATCTGCTCGTAGGTGCTGGTGAGTTGGTAGAGCGAGAGGTCCGTGTCGGTCATCGTGCCGTACGCGATCTTGCTCGCCCGTACGGTGCCGGCGTTGCCGCCGGAGGCGTTGAGCAGGGTGAACGACCGTGTGGACGGCTGGTCGACGACGACCTCGCCGGGGCCGGGGAAGCCCGACTCCATGCAGTGCCCGTTGGAGAGCACGAGGGCCGGGTCGGTGGGCGCTGAGCCGGGTGAACGGACCACCGAGCCCGAACAGTTGCTGAGCGCCACGGTTCCGGCGAAGGTCACGGCCTTCACTCCGGACCGGGCCGTGGCCGGCGGTGCGGTGCGCTGCTTCTGCGGTACGGCCGCGGCGGCTGCCGGAGCCTCGCCCGCGTCCGCGGCCGGGGTGGCCGCCGTGGCGGGCGCCGCCCCCGCTCCCAGGAGCAGGGCGGCGAGAAACGCGCCGACGAGAGGCTTGTTCATGTGGGGGTCCCCTCCAGTGGCGTCAAGGGCCGGACATCTTCCGGCTTTTGACATGTGCATGGTTTCGCACACGCGCTCGCACCACAAGGGGGCCGAGGTCGTGTGGTCCGCCCGCCGCGCGCGCGGGCCCGGAGCCGATCGACCGGGCACGGGCGGGCCGGTCGATCGGGGCCGTCACCCGGGCCATCACCCGGACCGTCACCCGGACGCGTTAAGCCGCAGGTCGCGGGGCTCAGGACCCCGGCCGACTCGGTCCGTCGCCGGAGGCGGCTGACGGCCCCGGCTGCGTACCGTTCGGGCATGACTCTCGACCTCGACGCCTACTTCGCCCGGATCGGCTGGAGCGGGGAGCGCCGCCCCACCGAGGACGTGCTGCGGTCCGTGCACCGCGCGCATCTGACGGGCATCCCGTTCGAGAACCTGGACGCCGTCCTCGGCACCGCGCCCTCCCTGGACCTCGCGGATCTGGAGGCGAAGCTGGTGCGGAGCGAACGGGGCGGTTACTGCTACGAGCAGAACACTCTTCTCGCCGCCGCCCTGCGGCAGTTGGGCTTCACCGTGACGCCGCTGGCCGCCCGGGTGCTGCTCGGTGCCGCCCCGGGCGACATCCGGCCGCGCGGCCACATACTGCTGCGGGTGGACGTGCCGGACGCGCCGGGACCGTATCTGGCCGACGTCGGGTTCGGGGCCGTCGGCGGGCTGGTGGAGCCGATCCGGCTGGAGGACGGCGCCGAGGTGGCAGACACGCCGCGCCGCCACCGGCTCGTACGGACCGCGCACCACGGACCGACGCCCCAGTGGGAGTTGCGGGCGGAGCGGGGCGGGAGCTGGGAGCCGCAGTACGCCTTCACGCCGGAGCCGTTCGAGGCGCCGGACTTCGAGATGTTCAACTGGTACGTCGCGACGCATCCGCGTTCGCCGTTCCAGCAGGCGGTGTACGCGCAGCGCACGCTGCCCGACGCGCACCTGGCGCTCTCCGGGCTCGACCTGGTGCGACGGCCGCCGACGGGAAGGTCGAGGTGCGGCGGCTGACCGGGCCGGAGGAGGTCGAGGACGTGCTCGCGGAGGAGTTCGGGATCCGTCTGCCCACCGGTGTGCGGATTCCGGCGTGAGCCGGAGTGAGCCCGCCCGCTCCTCCTCCGCGTGGCGCATCTCACCCGGTCCGGCGGGGCACGCCCCATTCCAAGCCGCGACGCCGCCCGGACCGCCCGTTCCACGGTCCGGGGCCGGGGCCGCCATGCCGATGGAAGACGCGGCGGCGCGGCGGCGACCCCGTTCGGCGCACCGTCGGAGCATTCTCCGCGCGGCCGGTGAACCACGGTCGTAAGCTCGCGGGCATGCAGGTCATCCAGTCGACGAAGCTCGCCAACGTCTGTTACGAGATCCGGGGCCCCGTGCTGGAGGAGGCGATGCGGCTCGAAGCAGCCGGTCACCGCATCCTCAAGCTGAACACGGGCAACCCGGCCGCGTTCGGCTTCGAGTGCCCGCCGGAGATCCTGGAGGACATCCTGCGCAATCTGGCGGGCGCGCACGGGTACGGCGACGCGAAGGGCCTGCTGTCCGCGCGCCGTGCCGTGATGCAGCACTACCAGACCAAGGGCATCGAGCTGGGCGTCGAGGACGTCTACCTGGGCAACGGCGTCTCCGAGCTGATCCAGATGTCGATGCAGGCGCTGCTCGACGACGGCGACGAGGTGCTCGTACCGGCCCCGGACTATCCGCTGTGGACCGCGTCGGTCTCACTGGCCGGCGGGACGGCCGTGCACTACCGCTGCGACGAGCAGTCCGACTGGATGCCGGACCTCGCCGACCTGGAGCGGAAGATCACCGACCGCACCAAGGCCCTGGTGATCATCAACCCGAACAACCCCACCGGAGCGGTGTACGGCGAGGAGATGCTGCGCGGCCTCACCGAGATCGCCCGGCGGCACAACCTGATCGTCTGCTCCGACGAGATCTACGACCGGATCCTGTACGACGGCGCCACGCACACCCCGACGGCGGCGCTCGCCCCGGATCTGATGGTGCTGACGTTCAACGGCCTGTCCAAGAACTACCGCGTGGCGGGTTACCGCTCCGGCTGGATGGCGGTCTGCGGCCCCAAGGCCCACGCCTCCTCGTACATCGAGGGGCTGACGATCCTTGCCAACATGCGGCTCTGCGCCAACATGCCCTCGCAGCACGCGGTGGCCTCCGCGCTCGGCGGACGGCAGTCGATCGAGGACCTGGTGCTGCCGGGCGGCCGGATCCTGGAGCAGCGGAACGCGGCCTACGACCTGCTGACTTCGATCCCCGGCGTGACGTGCGTGAAGCCGAAGGGCGCGCTGTACCTCTTCCCGCGGCTCGACCCCCAGGTGTACAAGATCAAGGACGACCGGCAGATGGTTCTGGACCTGCTGCGGGCCGAGAAGATCATGGTGGTGCAGGGCACCGGCTTCAACTGGCCGGAGCCGGACCACTTCCGGGTGGTCACCCTGCCCGCGGTCGAGGAGCTGACCGACGCCGTGACCCGGATCGCGCACTTCCTCGACGGTTACGGGCAGCCGTGAGCGCCGGTCGGCCCTTGCCGTAGACGCCGGCCCGCCCCTTCCGTGAGCACCGGCCCGCCCCTTCCGTGAGCACCGGCCCGCCCCTCACGTGAGCCGGTCGGCCCTTCACGGACAGCCGCGAGCCGACCACACTATGGATCGGGCACAACTTTAGACTCGATCCAAGGTAGGATGGTCTTACAGCATCACCGGGAGGCCATCCATGTACGAGCCGATCCGCAGCAAGTCGGTGCACTCACCGGCGGGCGACGCGGACTTTCCGCACCGCAGCCGCGAGGAGGAGCTGGACATCCAGCTCGCGGGGCACCTGGCCGCCCTGCTCGCGGTGACCGACGAGCTGGGCCTGTCGGCGGCGGGCGACCGCATCGCCGAGCAGGTGGCCCGGCTGCGCGGCGCGCCGCCCGCCCGGCACGCCGGACGGACCGACGCCGCACCGGCAGCCCTCCACCGGCGCGCCCACGCCCTCGCGGGCCGCGCGCTGCTGGTGGCCGCGTCGCGGGCCGACACCACCGCCGCCATCCTCTCCGCGGAGCGGATGGACGCGCACACCGCGGCGCTCGCCGCCGCGTCCGCCGACGCCGCCTCCGGACGGCTGGTCGGCGCCCACTGACGGCCCCGGTCCGCGTGCCGCCGAAGCGCGCGGACCGGGCGCCCACAGCCGGAGAGGGATTCCCGGCGAAAAGCCCGTGGTGGAGCGGGCGGCCCGAGGAGGGCGGCCCGAAAGGGGGGCGGCGACCCGAAAAGGGCGGCCCCCGGAACCGTGAGGTGA
>NZ_ML123034.1:4270995-4287750 GCF_003846185.1 Streptomyces sp. ADI96-02 | reverse complement strand
CGTGAGGTGATCCCGGGGGCCGTACCGCGGCGGGCCGTCGGCCCCACAGGTCAGGGCGGATGTCCGAAGGGCCCGGCCGCGGGGCCGTACGGGGCGCACGCCCGGCGCGCGCCCCGGGGAGTGTCAGCCCAGACGCTCGACCAGCGCCCGGTACTCGTCCCACAGTTCCTTGGGCGTGTGGTCGCCGAAGGTGTTGAGATGCTCGGGGACCAGCGCCGCCTCCTCGCGCCAGACCTCCTTGTCCACCGTCAGCAGGTAGTCGAGGTCGGCCTCGGACAGATCCAGGCCCTCGGTGTCCAGCGCGCCCTTGGCCGGCAGGATGCCGATCGGCGTCTCGACGCCCTCACCCTCGCCCCGCAGGCGCTCCACGATCCACTTCAGGACGCGGCTGTTCTCGCCGAAGCCGGGCCAGACGAACTTCCCGGCCTCGTTCTTGCGGAACCAGTTCACGTAGTAGATCTTGGGCAGCTTGGACTGGTCCTTGTCCGCGCCGACCTTCACCCAGTGGTTCATGTAGTCGCCCATGTTGTAGCCGCAGAACGGCAGCATGGCGAACGGGTCGCGGCGCAGCTCGCCGACCTTGCCCTCGGCGGCGGCCGTCTTCTCGGAGGCCACGTTGGCGCCGAGGAAGACGCCGTGCTGCCAGTCGAAGGACTCGGTGACCAGCGGCACGGCGGAGGCGCGGCGACCGCCGAAGAGGATCGCCGAGATCGGCACGCCCTTCGGGTCCTCCCACTCGGGCGCGATGATCGGGCACTGCCCGGCCGGGACGGTGAAGCGGGCGTTGGGGTGCGCGGCCGGCGTACCGGACTCGGGGGTCCAGTCGTTGCCCTTCCAGTCCGTGAGGTGCGCGGGCTGCTCCTCGGTCATGCCCTCCCACCAGACGTCGCCGTCGTCGGTGAGCGCGACGTTGGTGAAGACGGAGTTGCCCCACATCGTCTTCATGGCGTTGGCGTTGGTGTGCTCGCCGGTGCCGGGCGCGACGCCGAAGAAGCCGGCCTCGGGGTTGATCGCGTAGAGCCGGCCGTCCTCGCCGAACCGCATCCAGGCGATGTCGTCGCCGATGGTCTCCACGGTCCAGCCGGGGATCGTCGGCTCCAGCATGGCGAGGTTCGTCTTGCCGCAGGCGCTCGGGAACGCGGCGGCCACGTACGTCGACTCACCGCGCGGCGGCGTGAGCTTGAGGATGAGCATGTGCTCGGCGAGCCAGCCCTCGTCCCGGGCCATCACGGAGGCGATGCGCAGCGCGTAGCACTTCTTGCCGAGCAGGGCGTTGCCGCCGTAGCCGGAGCCGTAGGACCAGATCTCGCGGTCCTCGGGGAAGTGCGAGATGTACTTGGTGGAGTTGCACGGCCACGGGACGTCCTGCTCGCCCTCGGCCAGCGGCGCGCCGAGCGTGTGGACGGCCTTGACGAAGAACCCGTCCTCGCCCAGCTCGTCCAGGACAGCCTGGCCCATACGGGTCATGGTGCGCATGGAGACGGCGACGTAGGCGGAGTCGGTGATCTCGACGCCGATCGCGGAGAGCGGCGAGCCGACCGGCCCCATGCAGAAGGGCACGACGTACATGGTCCGGCCGCGCATGGAGCCGCGGAAGACGCCCCGCTCGCCCGTGACGCTGTTGCCCTCCTCCCCGGTGAAGACGGCCCGCATCTCGGCGGGGTCCTTCCAGTGGTTGGTGGGGCCCGCGTCCTTCTCCTCCTTGGAGCAGATGAACGTGCGGTCCTCGACGCGGGCGACGTCGGTGGGGTCGGACGCGGCGTAGTACGAGTTCGGGCGCTTGACCGGGTCGAGCTTCGTGAACGTGCCCTTGGCGACGAGCTCCCCGCACAGGCGCTCGTACTCGGCCTCGGAGCCGTCGCACCAGACCACCCGGTCCGGCTCGGTGATGGCTGCGATCTCGTCGACCCAGGAGGCGAGCTCCTGGTGCTGGGTGGGGACAGTGAGGGGAGCCGCGATGTCGCGCGCCACGATCGCTCCTTGTTGAGGGTGTCAGTTGTCTGGTGCCCCGTGGGGGCTGCGACCCGGATGCTTCGTACCCTTCGAATTCCCCTGGCGCTCATCCGGTGCCGACCGCACTCATTTGATCATCCGGCCGTTCCGCCCATATGTCCAGGGGGCTTCACACGTGAGCATCGCCACTCGTATCACTGACCTACGGTGGCGTAGGTAGCATGCGGATATGACTGATGCCGCCGCTTCCGACGCGACCCCGGGCCCCGTGGAAATCCACCCGACACCCGTCAAACCACGGATGCGCGGCTGGCTGCACGCCGGCATGTTCCCCGCGGTGCTGATCGCCGGGATCGCCCTGATCGCCCTGACGGACAGCACGCGGGGCCGGATCGCCTGCGCGGTCTACATCGTCAGCGCCTGCCTGCTGTTCGGCGTGAGCGCGATCTACCACCGGGGGACCTGGGGCCCGCGCGGCGAGGCCGTGCTCCGCCGCCTGGACCACGCCAATATCTTTCTGATCATCGCGGGGACCTATACCCCGCTGACCCTGCTCCTCCTCCCTGAATCCACCGCCCGGCCCCTTCTGTGGGCGGTCTGGGCGGCAGCCGCGGCCGGTATCGCGTTCCGCGTCTTCTGGGTCGGCGCCCCGCGCTGGCTCTACACGCCGTGCTACATCGCGATGGGCTGGGCGGCGGTCTTCTTCCTGCCCGACTTCCTGCGGACCGGCGGCATCGCCGTCCTGGTCCTCGTCGTCGTCGGCGGCCTGCTCTACAGCGCGGGCGGCGTGATCTACGGCATCAAGAAGCCGAACCCGTCCCCGCGCTGGTTCGGCTTCCACGAGGTCTTCCACTCGCTGACGCTGGCGGCCTTCGTCGCGCACTACGTCGGCATCTCGCTGGTCGCCTACCAGCACGGCTGAGCGGGCGGCGCGAGATACGGGTGAGGGGCCGGCGCGACATTCCCGGCCCCTCACCCGTTTCCACCTCTCCGCTACGGCGCAGGGCTCCGCTCCCTGAAACGTCTCCCGTACGGCTCAGCGCTCCCGCACAGTGCATCTCATCCCATCGCATCACATCGCATCACAGCCGACCCTCCGTACGGCTCAGCCGCGCAGCTTGCGCTCCAGCTCGGCCGCGTCCACGGTCGGCGCGTCGCACACGAAGTGGCGGCACACGTACGCCGTCGGCTTCCCGTCCACGGCGGGCCGGTCCACCAGCAGCGGGAACTCGGCCCCCGCCTGCGGCCCCTCCCCCGCCGCGACGACCGCACCGGCCGCCCGCCCCAGCAGCGCCGTACGGTGCAGCTCGCCGCCGACCGGACCGGCGACGGCGACCTCGCGCGGCCCGTCCAGCAGCGCCTCGGCCACCGCGAGCCCCCAGCCGATGAAGCGCGGGGCGCGCGGGGCCAGCGCCTTCACCACGCCGAGCGCGCCCTCGGCGGCGGCGCGGTGCGCCTCGGAACCGGTGTGCGCGGCATACGAGAGCAGCGCGCCGGCCGCCGCAGTCCAGCCGGCCGGGGTGGCGCTGTCGGTGGGGTCCTGGGGCCGGCGGATCAGCTGCTCGGCGTCGTGCGCGGTGTCGTAGAGCTGCCCGCCCTCACCGGTGAACTGCTCCAGCACGATGTCCAGCAGGAACCCGGCGAACTCCAGCCACACGCCCTCGCCGGTCACCGCGGCCAGCGCGAGGAAGCCCTCGGCGACATCGCCGTAGTCCTCCAGCACCCCGGCGTTGTCGCCCGCGCGCCCGTCCCGGGAGGTCCGGGTCAGCCGGGCCACCTCGCCCAGATGGACGCGCACCAGCAGGTCGGCGGCCTCGGTGGCGCGCTCGACCAGGTCGGGCCGGTCGAAGTACGCGCCGGTCTCGGCGAGCGCGGCGACGGCGAGCCCGTTCCAGGCGGCCACCACCTTGTCGTCCCGCCCCGGCCGGGGTCGCAGCTCCCGGGCCGCGAGCAGCCGGGCCCGTACGCTCACGACCCGTTCGGCGTCCGCAGGTCCCGCGTCCCCGGGGAGCCGGAGCACGGACGCGCCCTCCTCGAAGGTGCCCTCCTCGGTCACGCCGAAGTGGGCGGCGGCGAAGGCCGCGTCCTCCTCGCCCAGCGCCTCGCGCAACTGCGCGGGCGTCCACACGTAGAACGCGCCCTCGACGTGCCGGCCGTCCGCGTCCTCGCTGTCGGCGTCCAGCGCGGAGGCGAAGCCACCCTCGGCCGTCCGCAGCTCGCGCACCAGGAAGTCGGCGGTCTCCAGGGCGATCCGGCGGGCCTCCTCGGAACCGGTTGCGCGCCAGAGGTGGGCGTACACCCGGCACAGCAGCGCGTTGTCGTAGAGCATCTTCTCGAAGTGCGGGACCACCCACTCGCGGTCCACGGAGTAGCGCGCGAACCCGCCGCCGAGTTGGTCGTACAGACCGCTCCGGGCCATCGCCGTACAGGTGTCGGCGGCCATCTGGAGCGCACCCTCGGAGCCGGTGCGCGCGTGGTGGCGCAGCAGGAACTCCAGCACCATCGACGGCGGGAACTTGGGCGCGCCGCCGAACCCGCCGCGGCTCTCGTCGTACTCCCGGGTCAGCCCCAGCAGCGCCTGGGCGATCTCCGCCTCACCCGGGACCCCGTCGCCCCCGTGGGCCAGCGAACGACCGGCGAGATCGGCGACGATGCGCGCGGCGACCTCGGCGACCTCCTCACGCCGATCGGCCCAGGCGGCCCGCACACCGTCGAGCACCTGCCGGAAGGAGGGCGAGCCGTGGCGGGGCTCGGGCGGGAAGTACGTGCCGAAGTAGAAGGGTTCGGCCTCGGGCGTGAGAAAGACCGTCATCGGCCAGCCGCCCTGCCCGGTGGCCGCCTGGACGGCCTCCATGTAGACGGCGTCGACGTCGGGCCGCTCCTCGCGGTCGACCTTCACGGCGACGAAGTGCTCGTTGACGAAGGCGGCCACGGCCTCGTCCTCGAAGGACTCGTGGGCCATCACGTGGCACCAGTGGCACGCGGAGTATCCGACGGACAGCAGAACGGGTACATCACGCCGCCGCGCTTCCTCGAAAGCGTCCGGTCCCCAGGGCCACCAGTCGACGGGATTCTCAGCATGCTGAAGCAGATAAGGCGAGGTCACACCAGCCAACCGGTTCATGCGCCTCAGCCTCTCACAGCGCCTGGCACGACCGGCGAAACCCTCACGGGCCCGCCTCGCTCGGCCGCATTGCGCTTGTGAGCCATCACGTGGCGGGCGACTCCTTCCCTTCCGAGTCGGGCAGCCCGGCGCCTCGAAACATTAGGCTCGGCGCAGCAGCGCCGGACCTGCCGAGACCTCTCGAAGGAGGTACACGATGACTGCCGAGATGGTGGCGCCCGCGTGGATGCATACGCGGATCAGCGCGGAGCAGTACGACTCCTGGTCCGAGGAGCAGTGCGCCGGCGTCGAGATCGTGGACGGGATGGCCGTCGTCAGCCCGAGCGCCTCCAAGCGCCACAACCGACTGGCCCGCATCCTGGCCAACGCCCTGGACGCTGCCGCGGGCCCGGACTGGAACGCCGGTACGGGCTTCGACGTCCGCCTGCAGGACGTTCCGCTCACCAACCGCCGCCCTGACGTCATCGTCTACCGGGCGGAAACCATCGACCTCACGCCTACCCGCCCCGAACACGTACTCCTGATCGTCGAGGTCGTGGCGCCCGGCTCGGAGACCACCGACCGGATCGTGAAGGTGGACCAGTACGCCAAGGCCGGCATCCCCTTCTACTGGCGGGTCGAGCAGGCCGCCACCGGTGTCCCGATCGTCTACACGTACGTTCTCGATCCCGCCACCAATGCTTACTGGGACGGCGACATGTTCACCGGCGCGATCAAGGCCGCCACACCCTTCGCCGTGACCGTGGACCTGGGAACCGTCTGACAGCCTCGGCACCCGCTCGACCTGTGCCGTGCGGCGTCGCTGACGCGTTCAGTGGCCCCGGGTGTTCGGCTTAATCCCGCGTTAATCCCTCTGCTGAATGATCGTTTGTGGGCGTGCGGTCCCGGGCTCGGGCCACCGATCGCACGCTCGGTCGGATCCTGCGGCGATGCTTGCCGCAAGGTCCGGGGCGCTCGGCAGCCGACGGGACCGGGGATGGTCAGCGGCCGTCGAGCCGGCCCCTCCGCGCCCCTTCCCCCCCACCCGCCGGGCGCGGAGGGGCCTCTACTCCGGCGCGGCGTGGTCGAGGGGCTCCGTACCCACCCGGAAGGGGAGGCAGCCCGCCGCCCCAAGTCGAAGAACACCAACGAACATCCTGCGTACGGGAAATGAAGCCGCATCGGCGATGAGCAGCAACGCGGGAGGAGCTGCGGAGGGGCTCGCCCCGGGCCGACGGCACCGCCGCGATCGCCGGGACGGGGACAGCGCGACCGAGCCCCTGACGGCGACGGCCGGACACCCGTTCTTCCTGCAGGGACGCGGCTGGGTCGACGCGTCCGGCGTCCAGGCCGGTGACCGGCTCCTGTCGCCCGACGGGAGGGCGTCCAAGTCGAAGCAGGCCGCCGTCGCCGCCCGGCGCGACGCCCGGGTGGGTGGCCGCTGCCGTGGTGTGTGCTCCTCCGGCAACCACGTGCACGTCGACTACTTCAACCGGCGCGGGCAGATCTCGCACACCCGGCACTACAACTGGTGACTCGGGACGGCTGGTGACACCGGACCGCCGGTGACGCCGCAGGACTAGGAAGGCCCGGCCGGGCGGGCGGGCGCAGGGGCCGTGCCGGACCGGGCGCGGGCCCGGCCTCGCGTCGCTCGTGCCGGGATTCCGGTGGGCCCGGACGGTTCCGCCCGGGGAGCCGTCCGGGCCGCCGGACCCAGCCCTCAGGTGCGGGGCGCGGCCTCGGCCTTCGTACCGTTTTCGGCGGCCCCGGCGGCCTTCGTGCCGCTCTCGGCGGCGTCCGGGTCGGGGGCCTCCTCGAAGTCCACCTTGCCCATGTGCCGGTTCATCGACTTCATCAGCAGCCACACGCCGACGGCGAGGGCCGCGAAGACGAGGAAGCCGAGGACGCCGGGGGTGACCTTGTTCTTGTCGAGCTCGGCGGCGAGCGGGACGAGGTTCGTCAGTGCCTGGGTCGCGTACATATCAGGCATTGTCGCGGATGCCCGCGAAGAGGTCGCTCTCGGGGAGGGAGGTATCGACGAGGGACTTCGCCAGCTCGTACTCCTCGGTCGGCCAGACCTCGCGCTGGAGGTCCATCGGAACCCGGAACCAGCCGCCCTCCGGGTCGATCTGCGTGGCGTGCGCGATGAGCGCCTTGTCGCGGATCTCGAAGAAGTCGTCGCACGGGATGTGCGTGGTCAGCGTGCGTTCGACGCGCTCGAACTCCTTCCAGCGCTCCAGCCACTCGCCGTACGGGGACTCCAGGCCGCGGGCGAGCAGCGCCTCGTGCAGCGCGACCGTGCGCGGCCGGTTGAAGCCCTGGTTGTAGTAGAGCTTCTCCGGCCGGCACACCGGGCCGTACTCGTCCTCGGGGAACCGCTCCGCGTCGGCCGCGCCGTCGAACGCGATCATCGAGATCGTGTGCGTCATGATGTGGTCGGGGTGCGGGTAGCCGCCGTTCTCGTCGTACGTGGTGATGACCTGCGGCCTGAAGGCCCGGATCTTCGCCACGAGGCGTCCGGCGGCGGTCTCCGGGTCCTCCAAGGCGAAGCAGCCCTCGGGCAGCGGCGGCAGCGGGTCGCCCTCGGGCAGTCCGGAGTCGACGAAGCCCAGCCACTCCTGCCGGACGCCCAGGATCTCCCGGGCCTCGTCCATCTCCTTCTTGCGCACCTCGTGGATGTTCTTCTCGATGTACGCGTCGCCCTGGAGCTTCGGATTGAGGATGGAGCCGCGCTCGCCTCCCGTGCAGGTCACGACCAGCACGTCCACCCCCTCGGACACGTACTTGGCCATGGTGGCCGCACCCTTGCTCGACTCGTCGTCGGGGTGGGCGTGAACGGCCATCAGTCGCAGCTGCTCAGTCAAAGCTCGATCCTCAGTGATGTCGTGGTGGCGAGAGCGTTCCGGCCCGCGGCACGTCGGTGCGGGGCGGGGGTCGGGTGACACATGGGCGGCTTCTATAGTGACCGAACGAGGAGCCGGAAAATTCCTCGATGCCGGCACCGAAGGGAACGATCATGACGGCGGTTCGCGAGGCCGCGCCCGAGGGGCGCTACGGCCGCACCGAGGATCAGCGTGCCGACCGCAAGCTGAAGATCATCGGCTCGGTGCTCGGCGTCGGACTGCTCGGCGTGATCGTCTGGATCGGTTTCGGCTACATCGGCGACCAGGGCGTCAGCGGCGAGCTGATCAAGTCGAAGATCGTCTCCGACACGCGGGCCGAGGCCCATCTCGAAGTCCGCAAGGACCGCGAGAGCGGCGGGTACTGCACCCTGCGCGCGCTCAGCGAGGACGGCGCCGAGGTGGGACGCAAGGACTTCCGCTTCGACCAGGCCGTCGACCGGGTCGACCAGGTGGTGGCGCTGCGGACGGCGTCCCGGGCCACGGCGGTCGAGCTGATGGGCTGCACCACCGACAAGGGCCCGTCGAGCTGACCCGGGCGCCCCGCCCGGCGACCGGCCCGGCGGGGAGTCGCGGCGGCCCGCGCGGGGGTGGAGTGTTTTACCTTCTCCCCCTTTTCCGCCGGAATTGTTAGGCTCGTGGTTTCGCCCACCCGTGAAGGAACAAGCTTCGGGTAGGGCGATGCTTTGTATTCCCAGTACCGACGAGGAGCACCTGTGACCCAGACCAGCGAAAACGTCACCTGGCTCACGCAGGAGGCGTACAACCAGCTGAAGGCCGAGCTGGAATACCTGTCTGGTCCCGCGCGCACGGAGATCGCCGTCAAGATCGCGGCGGCCCGTGAGGAGGGTGACCTCCGGGAGAACGGCGGGTACCACGCGGCCAAGGAGGAGCAGGGCAAGATGGAGCTGCGGGTGCGCCAGCTGACCCAGCTCCTGGAGCACGCGAAGGTCGGCGAGGCGCCGGCCGACGACGGCGTGGTCGAGCCCGGCATGGTCGTGACGATCGCCTTCGACGGCGACGAGGACGACACGATGACCTTCCTGCTGGCCTCCCGCGAATACGCCAGCAGTGAGATCGAGACGTACTCCCCGCAGTCGCCGCTCGGCATCGGCGTGAACGGCAAGCGGACGGGCGAGGACGCCGAGTACGAGCTGCCGAACGGCAAGACCGCCTCGGTGCGGATCCTGGCGGCGAAGCCGTACACCGGCTGAACCGGTCCGCACGACGGCGTACGACGGCGCACGAGAGCCGCACGGCGGAGTAGGCGACCGCACGACGGCGTGCGACCCGCACGACGGCGTACGACGAGGAGCCCCGGCCCGCGAAGGCCGGGGCTCCCCCCGCGCCCGCCTCAGCCGGTCGCCGAGCGGTACTTGCGGACGGCGAGGGTGCGGAACACCAGCAGGATCAGGACGGACCACAGGATCGACGCCAGGACGGCGTGCTGCATGGGCCAGGCGTCCGAGGTCTTGAAGCCCGGCGGCAGGTTTCCGAAGAGTTCGCGGCATGCCTGCACCGTGGCGCTGAACGGATTCCACTCGGCGATGTGCCGCAGGAAGGTCGGCATCTGGTTGGCGTCCACGAAGGCGTTCGAGATGAACGTCAGCGGGAACAGCCAGATCAGCCCGCCGGAGGTGGCCGCCTCCGGGGTGCGCACGGTGAGGCCGATCAGCGCGCCGATCCAGGAGAACGCGTACCCGAGCAGGAGCAGCAGCAGGAAGCCGAGCAGCACCTTGCCGAAGTTCTCGTGGGTGCGCCAGCCGACCAGCAGCGCCACTCCGGCGAGGACCACCAGGGTAAGGGTGGTCTGGACGAGGTCGGCGATCGTACGCCCGGTGAGCACCGCGCCCCGGGCCATCGGCAGCGACCGGAAGCGGTCGATGAGCCCCTTGTGCATGTCGTCGGCGATGCCCGCGCCCGCTCCGGCGGTGGCGAAGGTGACCGTCTGGGCGAAGATGCCCGCCATCAGGAACTCTCGGTACGCCTGCGGCGAGGTGGAGCCGCCGACCTGGATCGAGCCGCCGAAGACATAGGTGAAGAGCACCACGAACATGATCGGCTGGATCAGTCCGAAGATCACCATTTCGGGGATCCGGGTCATCCGGATCAGGTTCCGCTTGGCGACGACGAGCGAGTCCTTGACCGACTGGACCATGCCTCCGGCGGGGCGGGGCGCCAAGGCCGGGCCCTTCTCGATGATCGCGCTCACGGGGTGTCCTCCCTCGTCCGGTCCTCGCGCGGCCGGTCCTCGCCCGTCCGGTCCTCGCCCGTCCGATCCTCGCCCGTCCGGTCGTCGCGCTTCGTCCGGTCCTCGCGCTGCGATGGCGCCTGCCCCGGTCCCCCGTCCGGGTCCTTCTCCCCGGCGTCCGGCGTCTCGGCGGCGTGGCCGGTGAGCGAGAGGAAGACGTCGTCCAGGGTGGGGCGGCGCAGGGCGATGTCGTCGATCTCGACTCCGCGGGCGTCCAGGTCGCGGATGACCTCGGCCAGCAGCTTGGCGCCGCCGCTGACCGGGACGGTGAGCTTGCGGGAGAGCTCGGCGACGGCGACCCCGCCCTTGCCGAGCGCGGTCAGGACCTCGCGGGCGCGGGCGATCTCGTCGGGGCGGTGCACGACGACCTCGACGCGTTCGCCGCCGGTGCGGGCCTTGAGCTGGTCGGAGGTGCCGCGCGCGATGACCTTGCCGTGGTCGATGACGCAGATGTCGTGGGCGAGGTGGTCGGCCTCCTCCAGGTACTGCGTGGTCAGCAGCAGGGTGGTGCCTCCCGCCACGAGGTCCTGGATGACGTCCCACAGCTGCTGCCGGTTGCGCGGGTCCAGGCCGGTCGTCGGCTCGTCCATGAACATCACGGGCGGCGAGACGACGAGGGCGGCGGCGAGGTCGAGCCTGCGGCGCATACCGCCCGAGTACGTCTTGGCGGTGCGGTCGGCGGCGTCGGCGAGGTGGAACCGCTCCAGCAGGACGCCCGCGCGGGCCTTCGCGTCCCGGGCGCTCATCTGGTAGAGCTGCCCGACCATCTGGAGGTTCTCGCGGCCGGTCAGATACTCGTCGACGGCGGCGAACTGCCCGGAGAGCCCGATCGAGCGGCGTACCTCGTTCGGCCGCTTCAGCACGTCGATCCCGGCCACCACGGCCCGGCCGCTGTCCGGCCGCAGCAGCGTGGTCAGGACGCGCACCGCGGTGGTCTTGCCCGCGCCGTTGGGGCCGAGCAGTCCGAGGACGGTGCCCTGCGGTACGTCGAAGTCGACGCCGTCCAGGGCTCGTACGTCTCCGAAGGTCTTCACCAGGCCCTCGGCCTGGATCGCACCTGGCATGGCGGGTCCCCCGTCGTTCGCGGATGGGCTTCGCAGGTGGTGGCTTCGTAGGAAGATCCTAGGAGCGCCGGGGCCGCGCCGCCCGGTGAACAGCCGGTCAGCCGATCACCCGGTAGCCGGCCGCGCGCAGCGCCGCCTCGACCTCGGCCCGGTGCTCCGGGCCCTTGGTCTCCAGGTGCAGGTCGACCTCGGCCTCGGTCAGTCCGAGGCGGGGGTCGGTGCGCACGTGCGCGATGTCGAGGACGTTCGCGTCGGCCGCGCTGAGCGCCGCCAGCAGGGCGGCCAGCGCTCCGGGCCGGTCGGTGAGACGCAGGCGGAGGTTCAGGTAGCGCCCCGCGGCCGACATGCCGTGCTGGAGGATGCGCTGCATCAGCAGCGGGTCCACGTTGCCGCCGGAGAGCACCGCCACCACCGGCCCCCGGAACGCCCCCGGGTCGCTGAGCAGCGCGGCGACGGGGCTCGCCCCGGCCGGCTCCACGACGAGCTTCGCCCGCTCCAGGCAGAGCAGCAGCGCGGCGGCCAGCTCGTCCTCGGTCACGGTGCGGACCTCGTCGACCAGGTCCTCGACCAGCGCGAACGGTACGTCTCCGGGCCTGCCGACCTTGATGCCGTCCGCCATCGTGACCGGGGCGTCCAGCGGGACGGGGTGCCCGGCGCTCAGCGAGGGCGGATAGCTGGCGGCGCCCTCGGCCTGCACGCCGACGACGCGGACGTCGGGCCGGATCGCCTTCACGGCCACCGCGACGCCCGCGGCCAGCCCGCCGCCGCCGAGGCCCACGACGACCGTGCGGACCTCGGGGCACTGCTCCAGGATCTCCAGCCCGACGGTGCCCTGGCCCGCGATGATGTCGGGGTGGTCGAACGGGTGGATGAAGACCGCGCCGGTCTCCTCGGCGTACTCCTGCGCGGCGGCCAGCGTCTCGTCGACGACCTGGCCGTGCAGCCGGACCTCGGCCCCGTACTCCCGCGTGGCGGCGACCTTGGGCAGCGGGGCCCCGACGGGCATGAAGACCGTCGAGCGCACGCCCAGGAGCGAGGAGGCCAGCGCGACGCCCTGGGCGTGGTTGCCGGCGCTGGCGGCGACCACCCCGGCCGCCCGTTCGACCGGGCTGAGGCCGGAGATCCGCACGTACGCGCCGCGCAGCTTGAAGGAGCCGGTCCGCTGGAGGTTCTCGCACTTCAGGTGGACGGGAGCGCCGACCAGCTCGGTCAGATGGCGACTGCCCTCCATCGCCGTCATCCGGGCCACCCCGGACAGCATCTTCTGCGCGCCCCGGATGTCGTCGAGGATCAGGGCCGGGTGGCGGGGGGTCGCGCGGAAGCTCATGACGGGAAGTCTCGCAGCTCCGGCGGATCCCGGCCGACTCGTCTCATGGCGGCCTGCGGTGGTGTCCACGGGTTTGTGCGGCGCTGGCACGCGTTGCCCCGGGGCCGCGTACTCTGTGCCCCACCCATCCGACACCGCACGAAGAGAGCCCCCGGCCATGCCCCCTCAGGACATGACGACTGCTGCGTCTCCTTCCGGGGGCGCCGTCCCCGAACACCCGGGCCCCGACAGCCTGCTGGACGAGCTCCAGCACGAGGTGGCGGTCTTCGCCCGCCGTGCCGAACAGACCCGCCTCGGCGGTGTCGGCCAGGTCCGCAACTCGATGGACCGGGCCGCCTACCTGCTGCTGAACCGGCTGGACCGGGAGGGCCCGATGGGCGTCAAGGCGCTGGCCGCGGGCATGGGGATCGACTCGTCGACCGTGACCCGGCAGGTCGCTCCGCTGGTCGACACCGGGCTGGTCAAGCGCACCTCGCACCCGGAGGACGGCCGGGCTGTCGTGCTCCAGCTCTC
This sequence comes from Streptomyces sp. ADI96-02, assembly GCF_003846185.1. Classification (GTDB taxonomy): domain Bacteria; phylum Actinomycetota; class Actinomycetes; order Streptomycetales; family Streptomycetaceae; genus Streptomyces. Next base: position 4,274,639 of record NZ_ML123034.1, on the reverse strand, counting down.
CCCGCGCGGCCAGTCCCGTCTGGAGGAGGTCCGGGCCTCGCGGCGCGAGCTGATGTCCCAGGTGACGGACGGGTGGTCGCGGGAGGAGCAGGACACCTTCCGCGCGCTGCTCACCCGGTTCAACGCGTCGCTGGCCGCGCGGCAGGCCGCGTACCAGCCGCCGCAGGCCGACTGACCGCCGACGCGTGCCGGGCGCGTACGCGGGGCCCCGAAGTGATCGGCCGGGCCCCGCGTGCGCGGCGGAGCGGCAGCGGGCGGCGGCAGCCGCCCCCACCGACTGCCGGCCCCACCGTCTGCCGGCCCACCGTCTGCCGTGCGCTACCGCCTGCCTGCCGCTACCGCCTGCCTGCCGCTACCGGCCGCCGGTCAGCCGAGGGCCTGGGCGAGGTCGGCGAGCAGGTCGTCGGCGTTCTCGATGCCGACGGAGAGCCGGACCAGGTCGGCGGGGACCTCCAGCGGGGAGCCCGCCGCGGAGGCGTGCGTCATCCGTCCGGGGTGTTCCAGCAGCGACTCGACGCCGCCCAGGGACTCGCCGAGGGTGAAGAGCTTCGCCCGGTTGCAGACCTCGACCGCCGCCTCCTCGCCGCCCGCGACGCGGAAGGACACCATGCCGCCGAACGCCTTCATCTGCTTGGCGGCGACCTCGTGGCCGGGGTGGTCGGACAGGCCCGGGTAGAGGACCCGGGTGACCTTGGGGTGGCGGGTCAGCAGGTCGGCCACCCTGGTGGCGTTCTCGGTGTGCCGGTCCATGCGGACGGCGAGCGTCTTGATGCCGCGCAGCACCAGCCAGGCGTCGAAGGGGCCGGCCACCGCGCCCATCGCGTTCTGGTGGTACGCCAGCTCCTCGGCCAGCTCCGGGTCGCTCACGACCAGGGCGCCGCCGACGACGTCGGAGTGGCCGCCCATGTACTTGGTGGTGGAGTGCACGACGACGTCCGCGCCGAGCGCGAGGGGCTGCTGGAGGTACGGGGAGGCGAAGGTGTTGTCGACGACGAGGCGGGCCCCGGCCTCCTGCGCGACCTGCGCGAGCGCGGCGATGTCGGTGATGCCGAGCAGCGGGTTGGAGGGGGTCTCCACCCACAGGGCCCTGGTGCGCGGAGTGATCGCCGCACGGACCGCCGCCACGTCCGAGGTGTCGGCGACCGAGAACTCCACGCCCCAGCGCGAGGCGACCTTCGCGAACAGCCGGAACGTGCCGCCGTAGGCGTCGTTCGGGATGACCACGTGGTCGCCGGGGGTCAGCAGCGTACGGAGCAGGCAGTCCTCGGCGGCGAGGCCGGAGGCGAAGGCGAGACCGCGACGGCCGCCTTCCAGGGCCGCCAGGTTCTCCTCCAGGGCGGTACGGGTCGGGTTGGCGCTGCGGCTGTACTCGTAACCGCCGCGCAGTCCGCCCACGCCGTCCTGCTTGTACGTGGACACCTGGTAGATGGGCGGAACCACCGCGCCGGTGAGGGGATCGGCGGTGTTCCCCGCGTGGATGGCGAGGGTCTCGAAGCTGTGCTGGTCGCTCATGAGGCCCGAGCGTAGTTCGTCACGAGGGGGCGCATGGGCCACTCGGGTGTACGGGGACAATGGAGCCATGGAGATTCTGTGGTTCCTGCTCGCGATGTGCATGCTCGCCGCGGTGATCGGCCCGATCGTGATGCGCCGCCGCGGCGGCATCCACCAGGTCGCGCCCGGTTCGCCGGACGCCGCCGACCCGGACGCGTACGGGTTCGCCCGCCAGGAGGAGCTGGACGTGCGGATGCCGGGCCCCGACCAGGACCTCCTGGACGTGCTGGACGTCGTGCAGGCGACCCAGGACTGGCGGGCGGCGGCGCAGCTGCTGGCCGGGACGCCGAAGGAGGGCGAGGTGCGCTGGCAGCGGGTGCAGGCGTTCGCGGGCGCGGCCTCGCTGGAGCTGGCGCGGCGGCCCGGGGCGGGCGGCGCGTGGCTGCGCGCCTGGCGCGCGGAGTCCCCGAAGGACGCGGGCGGGGCGGCGGTGCACGCGGAGTTCCTGGTGCAGCAGGCGTGGCGGTCCTCGTCGGCCGGCACCGACGACTTCCGGATCATCCTGGAGGAGGCCCGGTCGGTCTGCGGCCAGGCGGCCCTGCTGGCGCCCGGCGACCCGGTCCCGTACATCGTGGAGCTGGCGGTGGCCCGGGGGCTGGGCTACACCCCGGAGCAGTTCGACCAGCTCTGGGCCAGGATCATCGACCGGGCTCCGGCGCACATGGGAGCGCACATCGCTGCGCTGCACTACCACTGCGAGAAGTGGCACGGCTCGCGCGAGGACGCGGACCGGTTCGCCACGGCAGCCGCCGCCCGCGCACCGCAGGGCTCGCTGCTCGCCGCGCTGCCGCTGTTCGCGGTGTACGAGCACCTGCCGGAGGTCAACCTGGTGCAGGGCTTCTACCGCGGTCTGTCGGTGACCAGGGCGGTGGAGGGCGCGATGTTCGCGGTGCACGCGGCCCGCCCGGACGATCCGATGCTCGCGCACGTCCGCCACCTGCTGGTGATGTTCCTGGTCCGCATGGAGCGCTGGTCGGAGGCGATGCACCAGCTGGTCCACATCGACGGCCACGTGGGCGCGCTGCCGTGGACGCAGAGCCCCGACCCGGCCGCGGAGTACGCGGTCCACCGGGCCTTGGCTGTGGCCGGTTACGAGGCGAACGGCGGCAGTCCGGCGACGCTGTCGCACTGAGCGCGCGTCCGTCCTCCTCCAGGGCTGCTCAGGGCCTGTTCCCCGCGGTGCCCGGCGGAATCCCGGGCACCGCGTCCTTGTTGTACGGAGCGAACCACGACCTCCCCAAGGAGTCCCCGCATGTTCCTGAACCGCCGTACCCCCGAGCTCCCCACTCCGGAGCAGGCCCTGCGCGGACGCCCCGTCCCCGAATTCGCGCTTCCCTCCCGCCACACCGTCCTCGGCAACCCGCTGGCTGGCCCGTACCCGGAGGGGCTGGAGGTGGCGGACTTCGCGCTGGGCTGCTTCTGGGGCGCGGAGCGGAAGTTCTGGCAGACGGACGGCGTCTGGACGACGCTGGTCGGCTACCAGGGCGGCTACACGGAGAACCCGACGTACGAGGAAGCCTGCTCGGGCCTGACCGGTCACACGGAGGCGGTCCGCGTGGTCTTCGACCCGGCCGTCGTCCCGTACGAGGAGCTGCTGAAGCTCTTCTGGGAGTCGCACGACCCGACGCAGGGCTTCCGCCAAGGCAACGACGTGGGCACGCAGTACCGCTCGGCGATCTACACCCACTCCCCCGCGCAGGCGGAGGCGGCCGACGCCTCGCGGGAGGCGTACCAGAAGGTCCTGACGGCCTCGGGCCACTCCACGATCACCACGGAGATCCTGCCGGCCGAGGGCCGCCCGTTCTGGCCGGCGGAGGCGTACCACCAGCAGTACCTCGACAAGAACCCGGGCGGCTACTGCGGCATCGGCGGCACGGGCGTCTCCTGCCCGATCGGGGTGGCGCGCGCGGACGGCTGAACCCCCGGCTGGACGTCTGGGCGGCGCCGAACGCGCCGCTGACCGGCAGACGAGAGACCCCTGGGGGTTTTTACCAGGGTTTTGGACAGTATCCAAAGGTTTTCATAGGTCTAGTCGTTCTCTAGCGCCTATGGAGTCTGTGATGTCCTTCCGTCGTGTTTCCGCTGGTCGTCGT
>NZ_ML123034.1:4260907-4267029 GCF_003846185.1 Streptomyces sp. ADI96-02 | reverse complement strand
GAAGCGGTAGGGAAGATAAGCAACAAAATAAAGACCATGCGAAAGAAATGGAAATACGACGAGATAGGAATAACCGACATCGAGGCCGGAAAGAACGACCTCAATATGAACAACTATTCCGTGCAGAAGTACAGGGAGCGCAACGGGATGCCGGACGCGTTCAAATCCGATGGGCCGACTGTTTACCATGGCCGCGTCACGAAAAACGACGTGCAGATATTCGGTACTCACTTTGACGGCCAGCAGGGCCTGCCCAACGGTTCCACACCTACCACGATCCCACGCGACAGGGTCCCCCAGAGGGTGATCATCGACACCGGGACAATGGAATGGGTAGCTCCCGATTATACGACCAAGCGGCCGTGGGTTTATTCGACCAAGAAGTGGGACACGGGAGATGTCATCCTGTTCACCCTTCGGTGACACCCTTGAACGAATGCGACCGCCGGGCACTCCTGCGGCATCGCACCCCAGGCGGATCTGCTGTCGGTGAGGTTCCGCGACGAGCGCCGGGCGGCCGGAAACGGCCGCCCGGCGCTCGTGCCATGCCCGGTGGGCCGGCCCGCCCGCGCGCCGGGTCAGATGAGGCCCTGCGCCAGCATCGCGTCCGCGACCAGCTCGAAGCCGGCGATGTTCGCGCCCACCACGTAGTTGCCGGGGCTTCCGTAGCGCTCGGCGGTGGTGAAGCAGGAGTCGTGGATGTGGCGCATGATCTCGGCCAACCGCTCCTCGGTGTGCGTGAAGGACCAGGAGTCCCGTGAGGCGTTCTGCTGCATCTCCAGCGCGCTCGTCGCCACGCCGCCCGCGTTGGCCGCCTTGCCGGGGGCGAAGGCGACACCCGCCTCCTGGAGAACCCGGACGGCGTCCGGGGTGGTCGGCATGTTGGCGCCTTCGGCGACCGCCTTCACGCCGTTGCGCACCAGGGTCAGCGCGTCCGCCTCGTGCAGCTCGTTCTGCGTGGCGCAGGGCAGGGCCACGTCCACGGGGACCGACCAGACGCCCGTGCCGGGGACGAACCGGGCGTGTGCGCCGCGCCGTTCGGCGTACTCCGACACCCGGCCCCGGCCCGCCTCCTTGACCTCCTTGAGCAGGGCGAGGTCGATGCCCTTCTCGTCGACGACGTAACCGTCCGAGTCCGAGCAGGTCACCACCGTCGCGCCGAGCTGCTGGGCCTTCTCGACGGCGTAGACGGCCACGTTCCCGGAACCGGACACCGCGATCGTCTGGCCCTCCAGCGACTCTCCCCGGCTGCGCAGCATCTCGGCGGTGAACAGGACACAGCCGTAGCCGGTCGCCTCGGTGCGGGCCTGCGCGCCGCCCCAGCCCAGGCCCTTGCCGGTGAGGACGCCGGACTCGTACCGGTTGGTGATCCGCTTGTACTGGCCGAAGAGGTAGCCGATCTCGCGTCCACCCACGCCGATGTCCCCGGCGGGCACGTCGGTGTACTCCCCCAGATGGCGGTGGAGTTCGGTCATGAACGACTGGCAGAACCGCATGATCTCGGCGTCGGAACGGCCCTTCGGGTCGAAGTCGGCGCCGCCCTTGCCGCCGCCGATGGGCATGCCGGTGAGCGCGTTCTTGAAGATCTGCTCGAAGCCGAGGAACTTCACGATGCCGAGGTTCACCGACGGGTGGAAGCGCAGGCCGCCCTTGTACGGGCCGAGCGAGCTGGAGAACTCCACCCGGAAGCCGCGGTTGACGTGGATGTCGCCGGAGTCGTCGGCCCACGGCACCCGGAAGATCAGCTGACGCTCCGGCTCGCATATGCGCTCGATGATGCGGGCGTCGACGAATTCGGGCCGCCGCGCCAGCACCGGGCCGAGCGTCTCCAAGACCTCGCGGACCGCCTGGTGGAACTCCTCCTCGCCCTGGTTGCGGCGCAGGATCTCGGCGTAGAGCGGCTCGATGACGCGGTTCGCCGCGTCGTGGCCGCGGGCGGATTCCGTGCGGGCGGTTTCGGGGGTGACCGGCATCTGATCAAGACCTTCCGTGGTCGGCTCGGGCGCGTCGGCGCCCCCGTCCCGGAGGGCGCCGCCGGTCCGCGTCTCCCCCCGCCGGGGCCCGTGGACGCCCCGCCGGGGGCCGCGTGGCCGTCGTCCGGCCGGGCGATGCGCGGGACCGTCGTAGGCCGTGATTCTCCAGCCGGACGCGGCGATCTTCGAGGGCCATCCACATAGTGGCGGGGGCGCTGGGGTTCGGGCGGTGCTCCGGGCCGGCCCCCAGATGCCCTGCGCGCCCGGCCGGCCGGTGTTCCGTCGCGCCGCCACCGTCCCGCCCGTATCCGGCGTACGGAGCGGCGGGTGGCGAAGGTCACACGGACACGGGTCCGCCTCGCGTCCGCCGTGTGCGCCCGCGCGCCGCACCCGCCCCGCGCGCCCTGCTAGTCGTGCACGCCCCGCGCGGCTTCCCCCGACCCGTCCGGGCCGTCCGGGCCGATCCATCGGAACCAGGCCCGGTCCCCCCGGATGTGCAGCAGGAACTCGGCGACGTTCACGCCCTGCGGCCCGGACAGCACGAGGATGCGGTTCACCTCGCCGTACACCGTCTCCCACGCCTCGGCGCTCTCGTCGCTGCCCTCCTCGTCCAGCCGTTCGAGCAGGGCCAGTTCGCGGTCGAAGAGGTCGCGGAGCGTGTCGTCGTAGCCGGGGCCGGGGATGAACCTGCCGTGCAGCCAGGGGAAGTCCGGGTCGTCGACGGCGATCTCCCCGACCAGTTCCGCCCCGCGCCGCAGTCTCCAGATGGTCCCGTTGAAACCCATTGCCGTCCCCGTGCTGTTCGTTCGTGTGTTCCCGTCACCGTAGAGGGTCTGTGAAACACCGGCGGGTAACGATGGTTACCGGCGAGGAAGGGCGGCGGCCGGACCGACGATCGGTCATGATGCCTGCATGACGAAGCCACGGCGGCGGCGGAGGTTACAACCTCCGCCCGCGACAAGGCTGTTGTCCGCGCGGCACTGCGCCGCGGGTGATGCGGCGCCACCGCGCCCGTGCCCGCCGCCTGCCCGCGGGGGCTCGTATCCGCACGGCGCGCTCCGGCGCGAGCCCGGCCTCCCGAAGGGCACCGGGGACGCCCGGCGGTATCTGGCGGTCGGGCTCGACTGCTACCTCTGCCAGCTGGTCGTCGGGCTGCTCGTGCACTCCTGTCTGGACGCTGCGGGGGCGGGTCTCGGCGCGGTGGGGGCGGGCCGGACGGTCGCGGCGCTCGCGTGCCAACTGCTCGTGCTGTCGTTCGCCAACCAGGTGCTGCTGACGATGGCCGTCCGGGCGAGCGCGGGGAAGCTGATCATGGGTCTGCGGGTGATCCGGCTGCCGGACGCGGGGCGGCCCGGCTTCCGCCGGCTGGTGCTGCGCTGGCTTTACGGGCTGTTCTGGCTGCCGCTCCAGCCGTGGTACCGGCTGCGGGGGGCGCGCCCCGGCGGCGAGCGGCCGGTGGAGCGGCCCGGCGGCTGCCGGGTCGAGGGGCCGGAGGACCTGGCGGGAGTGCGGCAGGTCCGCCACAGCGACCTGCGGTACTACCGGGCCGCCACGGCGGGCCGGACCGGCTGAGCCGCGCCGCCCTCCGCTGCCCCGCCGCCCGCGACTGCCCCGCCGTCCTCCACTGCCGCGCCGTCCTCCGCCGCCGCGCCGCCCTCCGCTGCCGCGCCGCCCGCGACTGCCCCGCCGTCCTCCACTGCCGCGCCGTCCGCGACTGCCCCGCCCTCCGCGCTCGCCCCGGCCGCGCGCTCGCCCGCCGCGCGCATCGCCGCGGCGGTGGCCGAGGCGTCGTAGTCCGGGGCGACCCCGTCGACGATCACCACGTCGCCGTCGAGGTGCCGGGTGCGCAGCGGCAGGATCTCCCGGTAGTCCGGGGACGCGTACCAGGCGCGGGCCCGCTCGACGCTCGGGAAGGCGATCACGACGAGCGCGCCGGGCCACACGCCCTCCACCACCTCCACCGCGGCTCCGTGCACCAGGAACCGGCCTCCGTAGGGCTCCATGGTGCCCTGGATGCGTTCGATGTAGCTCAGGACCTCCTGGTGGACGGGCAGGGCGGCGGGGCTCAGGTGGGCCAGGGCGTAGGCGGTCATGGTCCGCTCCTCCGTACGGTCGGGCGCTGCCGCACCGGGCCCGGCGCGACACCTTCGATGCTGCCGGGCGGGCGCGCGCGGGTCGATTACCTCCGAGGTCATGCCCGTGGCCGAAGGCGCGGCTGCCCGGCTGCCCCGGACACGCCGAAGGCGGCGGCCCCCGGAGGTTTCCGGGTGCCGCCGCCTTCGGGCGGGGACGGGGTGGTGCGGCGGTGCGGGAGGATCAGGCGGCGGAGCCGGCCGTCCACTCGGACCAGCTCATGTTCCAGCCGTTGAGGCCGTTGTCCGGGGTGATGGTCTTGTCCGGGGAGTTCTTGACGATGACCACGTCACCGAGGAGCGAGTTGTTGTAGAACCAGGCGGCGGGCTGGTTGGGGTCGCCCGCGCCCTTCACGTCGGCGAGGCCCACGCAGCCGTGGCTGGTGTTGGCGGTGCCGAAGATGCCCTTGCCCCAGTAGTTGCCGTGGATGAAGGTGCCCGAGGTGGAGAGCCGCATGGCGTGCGGGACGTCCTTGATGTCGTACTCGCCCTTGCCGTCGTCGTCCGTGAAGCCGACGGTGGCGCCGTTCATCCGGGTCTCCTTGTGCTTCTCGGAGATCACCATCTGACCGTTGTACGTCGGGTTCTCCGGCGAACCGGCGGAGATCGGGATGGTCTTGATCGTCTTGCCGTCGCGGGCGACGGTCATCGTCTTGCTCTTGACGTCGACGGTGGAGACCTGGTTGCGGCCGACCTTGAACGTCACCGTCTTCTGCTGCACGCCGAAGACTCCGTCGGCGCCCTCGATACCGTCCAGCGCGAGCTTCAGCGTGACGGTGGAGCCGCCCTGCCAGTAGTCCTCGGGGCGCAGGTCCAGGCGCTGCGAGTTGAACCAGTGGCCGACCACTTCCTGGCCGCTGCTGGAGGTCACGGTGATGCCGTTCTGGACGGCCTTCTTGTCCGTGATCGCCTTGTTGAAGTTGATCGAGACGGGCATGCCGACGCCGACGGTGGAGCCGTCCTCGGGGGTGAAGTTCCCGATGAAGCTGTTGTCGGGCGAGACGGTGGTGAAGGAGCTGTTCTCGTGGGCCTGGCGGCCCTTCGCGTCCTCGGCCGTCGCGTTGATCTTGTACGTGGTGGAGCGTTCGAGCTGGGCGGCGGGCTTCCAGCTGGAGCCGTCGGCCGCCAGCTCGCCCTCGACCGGGTCGCCGGCCGCCGTGGTCATGACGACCTCGGTGAGCTTGCCCTTGGCGACGGTGACCTGGGCGGCGTTGTTGATGCTCGCGTTGGTGGCGCCGTTCTTGGGCTTGATCGCTATCTGCGCCTGCGAGGCGTCCTCGGCCGCCGCCTTGTCGACCTGCGCCTGGGCCGCGTCCGAGCTGCCGGAACCCGGCTTGTCCCCGCCGTCGCTACAGGCGGAAAGCACCAGAACGCCGCCGAGCAGTGCGGACGCGGCCATGAGGCCCTTGCGCCGCTTGCTGTCCGTGATCACACGCTTCTCCATCGTCGCCGATTCCCCACAATCCCCGGACGGGGCCGCCCAGCGGCCGTTCCCCGTCAATGTTCCAAGAACACCCGGAAGGAGTGCTCCGTTCCACATCCATCGAAGATGTGGGGAACACCACTCATGGACGCGTCCACAGCCGCGCCGGTTCCCGCAGCCGGAGTCCGGACGCGCCGTCGCCGCACAGTGCGGCCCCGGTCCGCCGAGGCGGTGCCGGGGCCGGTGTTCTCACACGTCAGACCCGTGGTGCGGGGGCACCGTCCTCGCCGTCGCTGCTTCCATTGTGCGTGACCTCCTGGTCGTACCCCTCCTCGTCGCCCTCGTCCAGCGGGAGGAACAGGGTCTCCTCGTCGTCCTCGTCCTCGTCCCAGGCCTCGGCGTCGGGGTCGTAGTCGATGGTCTCGCTGCTCCAGGACGCCTGGGCCAGCTCGACCCCGGGCACCTCGCTGACCAGGTCGAACGGGTCCACCAGCGAGGCGAGGGCCTCTGCTCCGTCTGCCCGTACGGTGGCCTCGGCATGCATGCGCTCGTCGGCCGCGTTCCCGTCGTCGTCGACTCCGGCGACCGGCTCCC
>NZ_ML123034.1:4242645-4260411 GCF_003846185.1 Streptomyces sp. ADI96-02 | reverse complement strand
CGTACTCGGCGGCGATGGATTCGAGGGCGGTGCCGGTCAGGGCGTCGGGATCGGTGATCTCCAGCACCATCTCCACGCGAAGCCGAACAAAACTGGATGTCTCCTGTGTGCTCATGTGCCGGAGCGTAAGGCTCGGGGAGGCCCGACTTTCCTCCGACCCGCTGCTTTGCTTAGCATCGCCCCACGGGGCTAACTCACGGTTGTCGCAAGGGGATCGAATCTGTGTCCGTCGCTCGTCGCACACTGCTGACCGCCACCGCCGCAGGCACGCTGCTGGCCGCTCTCTGGTTCGTCCCGTCGGCCAACGCGACCGTCGAGAACGGTCCGCGGGGCGCCGCTCCGGCCGGGCGGGCCGACTCCGGAGCGCAGGAGCCGCGCCAGACGGCCGCCGTCGGGGACGGGGCGTCCGACGTGAGGCTCGCCGACACGGGTGCGGGCTTCGACACCACCCCGTACCTGATCGGCGGCACGGCCCTGCTCGGCGTCGGCGCCGGCTTCGTCACCTACGCGGTACGGCGTTCCGGGCCGCGTACGGCGTTCTGAGCGCCCCGCGCGGTCCGGGGGCCGGGTTGCCGCACCCCCCGGTGCGGCAACCCGGCCCCCGGGCGTGTGGCGGCCCGGCTCAGGCCAGCGGGCCGGTGACCGGCTCCACGGCCGCGACCAGGCTCCCCGCCCGTACGAACGCCTCGGCGGCGGCCAGGTCCGGGGCGAGGTAGCGGTCCGGGCCGGGGCCCTGGGCGCCGGCGGCCCGCAGCGCCGCCACGGCGGCCTGCGAGGCGGCGGCCGGGACCAGGCCCTCGGCGGCCCGCAGCTCGACGGCGCGGGTCGCCGCGTACAGTTCGACGGCGACGATCCGCGCCAGGTTGTCCACGGCGGTGCGGAGCTTGCGCGCGGCCGACCAGCCCATGGAGACGTGGTCCTCCTGCATCGCGGAGGACGGGATGGAGTCGGCGGAGGCGGGCACGGCGAGCCGCTTCATCTCGCTGACCAGCGCGGCCTGGGTGTACTGGGCGATCATCAGGCCGGAGTCGACGCCGGCGTCGTCGGCGAGGAACGGCGGCAGGCCGTGGGAGCGGTTCTTGTCGAGCAGCCGGTCGGTGCGGCGCTCGCAGATCGAGCCGAGGTCGGCGGCGACGATCGCGAGGAAGTCCAGGACGTACGCGACGGGCGCGCCGTGGAAGTTGCCGTTGGACTCCACCCGGCCGTCGGGGAGGACCACCGGATTGTCGACGCTGGAGGCCAGTTCGCGTCCGGCGACGACGGCCGCGTAGTCCAGTGTGTCGCGCCCCGCGCCGTTGACCTGGGGGGCGCAGCGCACCGAGTACGCGTCCTGGACCCGTGGCGCGTCGTCCTGGTGATGGCCCGTCAGGCCCGAACCGGCCAGCATGCGGAGCATGTTGTCCGCGCTGACGCCCTGGCCGGGGTGCGGGCGGATGGCGTGCAGTTCGGGGGCGAGGACCTTGTCCGTGCCGAGGAGCGCCTCCAGCGAGAGGGCGGCGGTGATGTCGGCCGAGGTGTAGAGGTTCCTGAGGTCGGCGAGGGCCATGACCAGCATGCCGAGCATGCCGTCGGTGCCGTTGAGGAGGGCGAGGCCCTCCTTCTCGCGCAGTTCGACGGGGGTGATGCCGTGGGCGGCGAGGAGTTCGCCGGCCGGGCGCACCTCGCCGTCGGGCCCCTCCGCGTCGCCCTCGCCCATCAGCGTCAGGGCGCAGTGCGAGAGCGGGGCCAGATCGCCCGAGCAGCCGAGCGAGCCGTACTCGTGGACGACGGGCGTGATGCCGGCGTTGAGGAGGTCGGCCATGGTCTGCGCGACCTCGGGGCGTACGCCGGTGTGGCCGGAGGCGACCGTCTTGAGGCGGAGGAACATCAGCGCGCGCACGACCTCGCGCTCGACCCGGGGGCCCATGCCCGCGGCGTGCGAGCGGACGATGTTGCGCTGGAGCCGGGCGCGCAGGTCCGGGCTGATGTGGCGGCCGGCGAGGGCGCCGAAGCCGGTGGAGACGCCGTAGACCGGCTCCGGCTTGGCCGCCAGCGCGTCCACGATGAGGCGGGCCGCGGCCAGGGCGTCCACGGCGGCGGTGGAGAGCTCGACCCGGGCGCCGTGGCGGGCCACGGCGACGACGTCCTCGGCGGTGGTCCCGGACGTCCCCACCACGACAGTGTGCATATCCATATTCAGCAGCGTACGGATTGAATCTGCGGCTGTCACTAAGGGGTGACGGGGCACTCCCTGGGACGGGGCACTCCCTGGGACGGGACGCCCCCATGAGGTGACGCGTGAGGTGAGACGCGCCGGTCCTCCGCCTCGGCGCGGCGGCGGAGGACCGGTCGAGGACTGCCTCAGGAGGAGGCGGCCGGGGTCTGCTTCATCCAGGGCCTGTCCGACCGTTCCCGTCGTCGCCCGCAGGGCGGCCGCGCGGCGTCAGGGGCGTGCTCTCGGCGTGCCGGCCCCAGGCCCTCGTACTGGACGCACTTGGGTCGCGGTCCTGGACAGCGGCGGATCAGCTTCGCGGGCGCGTAGCTCTCCGAGCTCTCCGAGAGGGGCGCGCCCCGCTCAGGGCCGGTTGCCGCGGAGCCTGCGGCGGTCGTGCGCGGACTTCGGCGGCGAGTCGGCCAGCCGGATGACCTCGCCGTCCCGCCCGGCCACCACGGGCCGCCGCGAGCCCGCCGCCTTGGCCCGGTACTGCGCCGCGTCCGCCAGCCGGAACAGGCGGCGGGCCGTGCGCACCGGGCCGATCGGATCGCCGGTCGACGCGACGCCGCAGGCGACGCCGTTGCCGAGTTCGAGCACGGCCGCCCGGTCGCACAGCTCGGTGGCGACGCCCACCACGTCGTCGGCCGAGGGGCCGATGGCCAGCAGGCAGAACTCGTCCCCGCCGAGCCGGGCGGCCAGGGCCTCCGGCAGCCGCGCCCCGCAGAGCGAGAGGATCGAGCCGAAACGTTCCAGCAGCCGGTCGCCGACGGCGTGGCCGTGGGTGTCGTTGACCGCCTTGAGGCCGTTGAGATCGCAGACGACGAGGCTCACGACGGCGTCCTCGGCCCGGTGCAGCTCCACCGCCTCGTCGAGCCGGAGGTCGACGGCCCGGCGGTTGGCCAGTCCGGTGAGCGGATCGGTGAAGGCGAGCTTGCGGACCTCCTCCAGCCGCTCGGTCTGGGCGATCCCGGACGCCACGACGGCGGCCAGGACCGTCGCGAAGTCCGCGTCGTCCCGGTCGAAGACCGGCTGCCCGGCGGGCCGCGCCACGTACAGCTCGCCCCAGGCCCGCCCGTGCAGCACGATCGGGGCGACCAGGCAGCAGCCCCGGCCGCGCCTGCGGAGCGCCGCGACGCGCTGGGGGCAGTACGGGCGGGGGCCGCGCCCGGGACCGTCCGCGCCAGAGGGCCCGTCGGCGGTCTCCACCCAGGCGTCCGGCTCCCCTCCGCCGGCCCAGCGCTCGTGCAGGAACTCGGTGATCTCCGGGAACTGGTGGACCGGGTAGGTCTCCTCCTCGGGGAACTCCTCCTCGCCCTCGGCGCGCTGCCCCGCGTTCACCAGCACGCGCAGCCGGCCCCGGTCCCGCTCCCAGACCGACAGCGCGGCGAAGCCGCCGCCCAGCGCCTCGCACGCGCCCAGCGCCGCGGCCCGCCACGATTCGCGCGGCGTGCAGGCCGCGGCCATGGTCTGCGCCAGCGCGACCACGGCCCGCAGCCGCGCATCATCACCACCCATTGATCCAGCTTATGTAGATACGTTCACCTTTGATCAGTCTGCGGCACGAACGGTTCCGGTGCGCCCCGGGCCGGGCGGCGCTCCGTGCCCGCCCGGCCCGCGTCCCGACGCCCCGCCCGCCGGACCCGCGACCCGACGCCTCACTCACCCGGCCACTGGGGGCGGCGCTTCTCGTTGAACGCCGCCACGCCCTCCGCCCGGTCCCCCGAGAAGGCCACCGACCGCCAGGCCGCGTCCTCCACCTCCAGGCCCGCCCGCAGGTCCAGCCCGTGGCCGAGCCGCAGCGCCCGCTTGGCGGCCCGCAGCCCGACCGGCGAGTTGGCGGCGATCCGCCCGCCCAGCGCCAGCGCCTCCTCCCGGTCCCGGCCCGCCTCGACCAGCTCGTCGACCAGGCCCAGCTCCCGCGCCTCGGCGGCCTCCACCCGGCGGGCGCTGAACACCAGCTCGGCGGCGCGCGCCGCGCCCACCCGGCGCGGCAGCAGCTGCGTGCCGCCGCCGCCGGGGATGACGCCGACGGACACCTCGGGCAGGCCGACCACGGCGGTGGCGTCGGCGACGATCAGGTCGCAGGAGAGGGCCAGTTCGAAGCCGCCGCCGAGGGCGAAGCCGTGCACGGCGGCGATGGTCGGCATCGGCAGCTCCAGGACGCCGGTGTAGGCGGCGCGGGCGGTGGGCCGCTGGCGTACCAGCTCGGCGTCGGTGAAGGAGTTGCGCTCCTTGAGGTCCGCGCCCACGCAGAAGGCCCGCTCATGGCTGGAGGTCAGGACGGTGACCCTGACGTCCCGGTCCGCGCCCAGCGCCTCGCAGGCGGCCCCGATGGAGCGGGCCATGGCCGTGGAGACGGCGTTCATGGCCTTCGGGCGGTCGAGGACCAGCTCGGCGACGTGCTCGTGCTCCTCGTGACGCCGTACGGCGACGAACTCCCCGAACCGCTGCTCGGACGTGACGGTCATGAATGCACCCCTGTCGGTCGACGACGCCGGTTAACGAGCGTTACGCACAGCCTAGGGGGGCGTCACCGCGGCACGTCGCCCGCCCGGGGCGAGGAGGAGCCGGAGGGCGGCGGGCCTCAGGAACCGGGCTTGCCGCGCCGGGCCAGCAGCCACGGCTCCACGACGCCGAGCCCGCGCACCGGACGCTGCCACATCGGCTGGAGTCCGAAGCGGTACGCGGGCGCCGGCGGCTCGTCGGCGGCGGCGCGGCCCTCCTTCTCGGCGAGCCGGGCCCGCTCGGCGGCGGCAGCGGCCTCCTCGGCAGCCTGCGCCTCGGAGACCGGGGCGTCGCCGGTCCGGGTCAGCTCCTCGGCGAACGCCCCGTCCACCAGCACGGCGTCCTTCGGCGCTATCGAGGTGAGCCGGCTGGCGAGGTTCACCGTGGTGCCGAAGACATCGCCCATGCGGGTGGTGACGGTGCCGAAGGCGATGCCGACGCGCAGCGCGGGCATCGCCTCGTCCTGGGACATCGCCTCGATCAGCCGGAGCGCTATCTCGGCCGCCGTGCCCGCGTCGTCGGCGGCGAACAGCACCTCGTCGCCGAGGGTCTTGATCAGCCGCCCGCCGTGCGCGGCGACCAGGTCGGCGGCGGTCGTCTCGAAGGACTCGACCAGCTCGCCCAGCTCCTCCTCCTCCAGCCGCCGGGTCAGCCGGGTGAAGCCGACCAGGTCCGCGAAGCCGACGGCGAGCCGCCGGTCGACCATCTCCTCGTCGTCCGCCGCCTGCACGACCCGGCCGGTCGCGGCGGCGAGCTGGCGGCGCCACACGTAGACCAGGAACTCCTGGAGCTCCGGCAGCAGCAGCTCGACCAGCGGATAGGTGACCTCGGTGCGGGTCATGCCCGGCTCGGGCGGTTCGGTCAGGCCCTCCAGGAAGGAGTCGATCTGCCACTCCGCCAGCCGGGCGGTAGTCTGCCCGGTGGAACGGGCCACCTGGATGGCCATCGGCTCGCTGAGCAGCCCGGCCTCGACGAGACCGGCGAGCCGGCGCAGTGCCAGTACGTCCGCCTCGGTGAGCGCCTTGGCCTGGCCGATGTCGGCGAAGCCCATGGCCCGCCAGAAGCGGGAGGCCAGGTCCATGGAGACCCCGGCGGTGCGGGCCGCCTGGAACGGCGTGTAGCGGCGGTCCGCGCCGAGGATGAGCGCTTCCAGCCGGATCGCGAGCGGATCGTCGGTCGGTTCGACCGTGTGGTCGACCTCGTGATGCGGCGTGGCATGGACCGAGGACTCCGGCCGGGGCTCCTCGCCCGCGCCGGACGTCGTGTCGCCGACGGTCACCAGCCGCCTCCTGCCCGTTCCCTGCGCACTTCCCTGCCGATCTGTCGCTGGATCGCCTCAACGATACGGCAGATGTGCCCTAGCTCACGTCCTTGGCCGAGCCGCACGGGTGCGTCGCGCGTGACAACCGGCGCCGAAGCGCACTCGGCGTCGCGGGCGCGGGCCCGACCGGGCCCTCGGCGGGCCCCGGCCACCGCCCTCCGCGGGCCGCGACGCTCAGGTCAGGCCGCCCTCCGCGCCGCGCAGGTGCACGATGTCGCCCGCCGACACCGGCTGCTGGAGGCCGTCGGCGGTGGAGAGCACCAGCCGCCCGTCCCCGTCGATCGCCACGGCCTCGCCGATCAGGGCCTTTCCGCCCGGCAGCTCGGCCCGCACGCTCCGGTCCAGGGTCGCGCAGCCCGCCGCGTACGCCGCCTGGAGGCCGCAGCCCGCCGCGTCCCCGTCCGCCGCCCGCCACTGCCCGTACCAGTGCTCCAGCGAGCGCAGGACGGCCCGCAGCAGCGTCTCCCGGTCGGTCGAGACGGCTCCGGCGAGGCCCAGCGAACCGGCGGCCGGGGTCGGCAGCTCGTCCGCGCGCAGGGTCGCGTTGACGCCGATGCCGACGACGACGCCGTCACCGGCCCGCTCGGCGAGGATGCCGCCCGCCTTGCGCTCCTCGCCGGGCCCGCCGGCCGCTCCGGCGACGGTGACCAGCAGGTCGTTGGGCCATTTCAGCGCCATGTCGACCCCGGCGGACTTCGCCAGACCGGTCGCCGCGGCGACACCGGCCAGCAGCGGGAGCCAGCCCCACCGCTCCATCGGCACGCCGGAGGGCTCCAAATACACCGAGAGGAACAGCCCGGAGCGCGGCGGCGCGGTCCAGGTGCGCTCCAGCCGTCCGCGCCCGGCGGTCTGCTCCTCGGCCACCAGCACCGCGCCCTCGGCGAGCGCGCCCGCCCGGCCCGCCAGGTCGGAGTTGGTCGATCCGGTGGACTCCACCACCTCCAGCGAGGTCCACAACGCGCCCGGCCGCAGCAGCCCGCGGCGCAGCGCGGTGACGTTCAGGGGCGGCCGGCCGAGGTCCGACCAGCGGTTGTGTGGCGCATCCGGTGATGTCATGCAAGCCACCCTAGGTGTGGCAAAGGACGCACTGCCGAACCGAAGGCGCGCCGATACGCTACGAGTCAGTAGTCAGAGCCGGACGGACAACTGGTCGACCCCCGTGACCGCCGCCAGTCGTCGTCCTCCGTGACCAGGCAGGGAGCCGCCCCCCGATGTCCGAGCCGCAGAGCGACATCCACACCACCGCGGGCAAGCTCGCGGACCTGAGGCGCCGCATTGACGAAGCGACGCACGCGGGCTCGGCCCGCGCCGTCGAGAAGCAGCACGCCAAGGGCAAGCTGACGGCCCGTGAGCGGGTCGATCTGCTTCTGGACGAGGGCTCCTTCGTGGAGCTCGACGAGTTCGCCCGGCACCGTTCCACCAATTTCGGCATCGAGAAGAACCGCCCGTACGGGGACGGAGTCGTCACCGGTTACGGCACGGTCGACGGCCGTCCGGTCTGCGTGTACTCACAGGACTTCACCATCTTCGGCGGTTCGCTCGGCGAGGTCTACGGCGAGAAGATCGTCAAGGTGATGGACTTCGCGCTGAAGACCGGCTGCCCGGTGATCGGCATCAACGACGGCGGCGGCGCGCGCATCCAGGAGGGCGTGGCGGCGCTCGGCCTGTTCGCCGAGATCTTCCGCCGCAACGTGCACGCCTCCGGGGTGATCCCGCAGATCTCGCTGATCGTCGGCCCGTGCGCCGGCGGCGCGGTCTACTCCCCGGCCATCACCGACTTCACGGTCATGGTCGACCAGACCTCGCACATGTTCATCACCGGGCCCGACGTCATCAAGACCGTCACCGGCGAGGACGTCGGCTTCGAGGAGCTGGGCGGGGCCCGCACGCACAACACCACGTCCGGGGTGGCCCACCACCTGGCGGGCGACGAGAAGGACGCCGTCGAGTACGTCAAGTCGCTGCTCTCCTACCTCCCGTCGAACAACCTCTCCGAGGCGCCCGCCTTCCCGGAGGAGGCGGACCTCGCGACGACGGACGAGGACCGCGAGCTGGACACGCTCATCCCGGACTCGGCGAACCAGCCGTACGACATGCACACCGCGATCGAGCACGTGCTGGACGACGGTGAGTTCCTGGAGACCCAGGCCCTGTTCGCGCCGAACATCATCACCGGCTTCGGCCGGGTCGAGGGCCACCCGGTGGGCGTGGTCGCCAACCAGCCGATGCAGTTCGCCGGCTGTCTGGACATCAACGCCAGTGAGAAGGCGGCCCGGTTCGTCCGCACCTGCGACGCGTTCAACGTGCCGGTCCTCACCTTCGTGGACGTGCCGGGCTTCCTGCCGGGCGTGGACCAGGAGTACGGCGGCATCATCCGGCGCGGCGCGAAGCTGATCTACGCGTACGCGGAGGCGACCGTGCCGCTGATCACCGTCATCACGCGCAAGGCGTTCGGCGGCGCGTACGACGTGATGGGCTCCAAGCACCTGGGCGCGGACCTCAACGTCGCCTGGCCGACCGCCCAGATCGCCGTCATGGGCGCGCAGGGCGCGGTGAACATCCTGCACCGGCGCACGATCGCGGCGGCCGAGGACCCGGAGGCGACCCGCGCCGAGCTGATGGCGGACTACGAGGACGCCCTGCTCAACCCGTACGTGGCGGCCGAGCGCGGTTACGTGGACGCGGTCATCATGCCGTCCGAGACCCGGGCGCACGTGGTCAAGGGCCTGCGCCAGCTCCGTACCAAGCGGGAGGCGCTGCCGCCGAAGAAGCACGGCAACATCCCCCTCTAGCCCGCGGAACACGTCCCCCGCAGAAAGGGTCTGGCCATGATCAAGGTCGTACGGGGCAACCCGACCCCGGAGGAACTGGCCGCCGCGCTGGCGGTGGTCCGGGCGCGTGCCGCGGCGGCGGCAGCGGTGTCCTCCGGCGCGCCCGCCGAGCCGGAGCAGTGGTCCGATCCGCGGCGCATCGCCCGCAGCAGCCGCCCGCAGCCGGGGCCGCGAGCCTGGGCCCGGACGTACTGGCCGGGCTGAACCGCACCGCCCGCGCCCGCGCGGCCGTTCCGGAAGGGAGCGGTCCGCACGGGCGCGGGCGGTTGAGTACCCGTACTCAGGCGCGGCGGCGGGAGGCGCAGCAGGATCGGGGACATGCTGTGGTCAGACCCGGAGAACAAGCCGCCGAAGGAACTGCGCGACGCCCAGGACATGATGCGGCGCGCCGGTCTGCTGCTCGCGCTCGCCATGGTGGTCGCGATGTTCGTCCTGGGCCTCCGCTGAGACGACGGGCCCGCCCCCGCCGCGTCCCGGGTCCGCCGGTACGGGCACGGGCGTCCGCCGCGCCCTTCTACGATGGCCGGTATGACTGATCAGCGCCGCCTCGTGCTCGCCTCCGCCTCCCCCGCCCGCCTCGGCCTGCTGCGTCAGGCCGGGTTCGCCCCCGAGGTGATCGTCAGCGGGGTCGACGAGGACGCCCTGTCCGCTCCGACGCCCGGCGAGCTGGCGCTCGTGCTGGCCCGCGCCAAGGCGGCGGCGGTGGCGGGCCGTCCCGAGGCGTCCGGCGCCCTGGTGATCGGCTGCGACTCGGTCCTGGAGCTGGACGGCGAGGCGCTCGGCAAGCCCGCCGACGCCGAGGAGGCGACCGCCCGCTGGAAGGCGATGCGCGGCCGGTCCGGTGTGCTGCGGACCGGGCACAGCGTGATCGACACCGCGACCGGCCGGACCGCGTCGGCCACCGCGTCCACCGTCGTCCGTTTCGGCGAGCCGACCGACGCGGAGGTCGCCGCCTACGTCGCCACCGGCGAACCGCTCCATGTGGCCGGGGCGTTCACGCTGGACGGCCGCTCGGCCCCGTTCGTCGAGTCCATCGAGGGCGACCACGGCAACGTCATCGGGCTCTCGCTGCCGCTGCTGCGCCGACTGCTCGGCGATCTGGACATCGCGGTGACGGAGCTGTGGGTCTGAGCCCGGGCGTCACGGGTCGCGGCCTTACGGATCACGGCGTCCGGGCCCCCGGCGGCGGGCTCAGGCCGCGGCCGGGGCGGGTACCTCGCCCACGCGGTCGCCGGCCCGGGGCTCTGGTCCGTACGCCAGCAGGGTGAGGACCAGCAGGGCGAGCACGGCCATCATGACGGCGAACGCCTCCCAGCCCAGCAGGCCCACGGTCACCGCGCCGAGCACGCCGTGCGCCACCGCGCAGCCGATCAGCGCGATGCGCCCGGCCCGCCCCGGCGAACGGTCCCGTACGCCGGCCAGCAGGCTGATCAGCCCGCAGCCGACGAGCAGCACCGCCGAGACGCCGCCCATCACCCAGGTCCCGGTGGACATGGCGCGCGGATCGAGGCCGGCGAGCGACATGTTCTGGTTCTCGGCGATCGTGGCGAGGACGGCGTTGACGACGAAGATGCCGGCCGCCTCGCCGATCAGTACGAGCCCGGTCACGACCGCCACCGGTCTGCGCATCACGGCCCCACCCCCTGTTACCTGTAGTTACGTGCGTTAGCGCGGACCCTACTCATGGGTAAACCGGTGGACAAGGGGTCGGGCACGCTCGTACGCCCGGTAAGGAGTTCCCCGCCCGTTCGTAGGGAGCCCACAAAGAAACATCGCGAGGCGTTGACCTTCAGGACAGAGACCTGGACCACACCGCATGGTTACTGTGCGGTGGGGGACCCCGGCGTACCGTGGTCCCACAAGGGATTTCACTACTGGGGCAAGCCTCGGATCACACTCCGTGTGGGCAAGCTCACCAATGGGGACGGGTCGTACGGCCGTGTCGGTAGTCCCTAAACTCAGCTTGTTCCAAGGAGGGAGTCATCGTGCGCAAGGTGCTCATCGCCAACCGTGGCGAAATCGCTGTCCGCGTTGCTCGGGCATGCCGGGACGCGGGGATCGCGAGCGTGGCGGTCTACGCCGATCCGGACCGGGACGCACTGCACGTCCGGGCCGCCGACGAGGCGTTCGCCCTGGGCGGTGACACCCCGGCCGCCAGCTATCTGGACATGGCCAAGGTGCTGCGCGCCGCGGCCGACTCCGGGGCGGACGCGATCCACCCCGGCTACGGATTCCTGTCGGAGAACGCGGAGTTCGCCCAGGCCGTCCTGGACGCCGGGCTGACCTGGATCGGCCCGCCGCCGCAGGCCATCCGCGACCTCGGGGACAAGGTCGCCGCCCGACACATCGCCCAGCGCGCCGGCGCTCCTCTGGTGGCCGGCACCCCCGACCCGGTCTCCGGCTCCGACGAGGTCGTCGCGTTCGCCGAGCAGAACGGGCTGCCGATCGCCATCAAGGCCGCCTTCGGCGGCGGCGGACGCGGGCTGAAGGTGGCCCGCACGCTGGAGGAGATCCCGGAGCTGTACGACTCCGCCGTGCGCGAGGCCGTCGCCGCCTTCGGCCGCGGCGAGTGCTTCGTCGAGCGCTACCTCGACAAGCCCCGCCACGTGGAGACCCAGTGCCTGGCCGACACCCACGGCAACGTCGTCGTCGTCTCCACCCGTGACTGCTCGCTCCAGCGCCGCCACCAGAAGCTCGTCGAGGAGGCCCCGGCCCCCTTCCTGACGCAGGCGCAGAACGACGAGCTGTACGCGGCGTCCAAGGCGATCCTCAAGGAGGCCGGCTACGTCGGCGCGGGCACGGTCGAGTTCCTCGTCGGCCTGGACGGCACGATCTCCTTCCTGGAGGTCAACACCCGCCTCCAGGTCGAGCACCCCGTCACCGAAGAGGTCACGGGCATCGACCTGGTCCGCGAGATGTTCCGGATCGCCGACGGCGAGGAGCTGGGCTACGGCGACCCCGCCCTGCGCGGTCACTCCTTCGAGTTCCGGATCAACGGCGAGGACCCCGGCCGCGGCTTCCTGCCCGCCCCCGGCACGGTCACCCTGTTCGCACCGCCGACCGGTCCGGGCGTCCGCCTCGACGCGGGCGTCGAGTCCGGCAGCGTGATCGGCCCCGCCTGGGACTCGCTGCTCGCCAAGCTCGTCGTGACCGGCGCGACCCGCGAGCAGGCGCTCCAGCGCGCCGCCCGCGCGCTCGCCGAGTTCACCGTCGAGGGCATGGCCACCGCGATCCCGTTCCACCGGGCCGTGGTCGCCGACCCCGCCTTCACCTCCGACCCGTTCACCGTCCACACCCGCTGGATCGAGACGGAGTTCGTCAACGAGATCAAGCCGTTCGCCGCGCCCGCCGCCGCGGACGAGGACGACGAGGCCGGCCGGGAGACCGTGGTCGTCGAGGTCGGCGGCAAGCGCCTGGAGGTCTCGCTGCCCTCCTCGCTCGGCATGTCGCTGGCCCGCACCGGCCTCGCCGCGGGCGCGAAGCCGAAGCGCCGCGCGGCCAAGAAGGCCGGTTCCGCGGCCTCCGGCGACAGCCTCGCCTCGCCCATGCAGGGCACGATCGTCAAGGTCGCCGTCGAGGAGGGCCAGGAGGTCGAGGAGGGCGACCTCGTCGTCGTCCTGGAGGCCATGAAGATGGAGCAGCCGCTCAACGCCCACCGCTCCGGCACCGTGAAGGGGCTCACCGCCGCGGTCGGCGGCTCCGTCTCCTCCGGCGCGCTGATCTGCGAGATCAAGGACTGACCGCTCCACCCGTGGCGAAGGGGCCCGGTCCGCGTCCGACGACGCGGACCGGGCCCCTTCGTCGGCAGTGGCATCCTGGACCCGAGGACCGAGGGAGGGCGGGAGCCATGGCAGGGGCGATCCCGATGGAGACGAGCGCGGGGCGGCCGCCGCACCGGCCCATGCGCGCGGACGCGCGGCGCAACCACGCCCGGCTGCTCGACGCGGCCCGCGCGTCCTTCGCCGAACACGGCACCGACGCCTCGCTGGAGGACATCGCCCGGCAGGCGGGCGTGGGCATCGGCACGCTCTACCGGCACTTCCCCAACCGCCACGCCCTGATGAACGCGGTCTTCCAGGACGCCCTGCGATCCCTCCTGGACCGCTCCCGCGAACTGGCCGCGGCGGACCGGCCCTGCGCTGCGCTGATGGAGTGGCTGGGCGCGATCGTCACGCACGCGGGCGCGTACCAGGGCCTGTCCCGCGCCCTCATGTCGGCCTCGCGGGACGCGACGTCGGCGCTGGCCCCGTGCCACCTGCCGCTGCGGGAGGCGGGCGCGGGGCTGCTGCGGCGGGCGCAGGAGAGCGGGGCGGTACGGGCGGACGTCTCGATCGACGACCTGCTCCAGCTCACGAACGCGATCGCCCTGGCCGCCGAGCAGTCCCCGCACGACCCCGAACTGGCGGACCGGCTGCTGCGGTTGACGCTGCGCGGCCTGACCTAAGGGCTGTCCCGCAATCCCTGGCGGGCGCGCGGCCCGGCCGCCATGCCGCCGTACCGCGCCGCCTCCCCGCCCGGCCCCGCCCCGGCTCAGCGGCGGCGGAGGTCCGCCACCCGGGCGCGCTCGCCCGACCCCTGGTCGCCGAGGGCCGGGGTGCTGCGCAACTGCGGCCCCAGGCCGCCGTTCTGCGTACGCCGCTGGCCCGGCAGCGGCATCTCCCGGCGGGGCTGACGCCCCGTGGGCGCGCTTTCCCCGCCGGCCGCGTCCGCCTGGGGACCGGCCACCGTGATCTCCACGCCCTGGTCCGCCAGCGCCTGGAGCTCGGCGGCGGCCCGTTCGTCGTGGAGCGGCGGCTCGTCCGTCACGAGCCGGGTGATGAGCTCGGTCGGCACCGTCTGGAACATGGTGTCCGAGCCGAGCTTCGTGTGGTCCGCCAGGACGACCACCTCCGCGGCGGCCTGCACGAGCGCCCGGTCGACGCTGGCCGAGAGCATGTTGGAGGTGGACAGGCCGCGTTCGGCCGTGAGGCCGCTCCCGGACAGGAAGGCGCGCGACACCCGCAGCCCCTGGAGGGACTGTTCGGCGCCACTGCCCACCAGCGCGTAGTTGCTGCCGCGCAGGGTGCCGCCGGTCATGACGACCTCGACCCGGTTGGCGTGGGCCAACGCCTGGGCGACGAGCAGCGAGTTGGTGACCACCGTGAGCCCGGGGACCCGCGCGAGCCGGCGGGCCAGCTCCTGCGTGGTCGTCCCCGCGCCGACGACGATGGCCTCGCCCTCGCCGACGAGACCGGCGGCCAGATCGGCGATGGCGGTCTTCTCCGCGGTGGAGAGATGGGATTTCTGCGGGAAACCGGACTCCCGCGTGAAACCGCCCGGCAAGACCGCACCGCCGTGGCGGCGGTCGAGGAGTCCTTCTGCCTCCAGCGCCCGCACGTCCCGCCGTACGGTCACTTCGGAGGTCTGGACGACGCGGGCGAGCTCACGGAGCGATACCGCCCCGTTGGCGCGCACCATTTCGAGGATCAACTGACGACGTTCTGCAGCGAACACGGAACTGACAGTAACCTGCCCGGCGGTGCGTTTTCCGCAGTTTGCGCCGAATAACAGAAGTTGTACATCGACGGGGCCTCCTAGTGGTATAGGAGGCCCCGTCGTCGTTCAGCACCGGTCGCGAAGCGATCGGACCCTCGCCCCGAACCGGGGGTAAGCCGCCGGGAGCGGCCGTACGCGGGCGGTTCAGCCCTCGTCGGTGAGCTTGCGGGTGTGCAGTTGCCGGGCCACTTCGGCGATCGATCCGGACAGGGACGGGTACACCGTGAACGTGTTGGCGATCTGTTCCACCGTCAGGTTGTTGTCCACCGCGATCGAGATCGGATGAATCAGCTCGCTGGCGCGCGGGGCGACGACGCAGCCGCCGACCACGATGCCGGTGCCCGGACGGCAGAAGATCTTGACGAATCCGTCGCGGATGCCCTGCATCTTGGCGCGCGGGTTGCGCAGCAGCGGCAGCTTCACCACCCTGGCGTCGATCCTGCCCGCGTCGACGTCGGCCTGGGTGTAGCCGACGGTCGCGATCTCCGGGTCCGTGAAGACGTTGGAGGAGACGGTCTTGAGGTCCAGCGGGGCGACCGCGTCGCCGAGGAAGTGGTACATCGCGATCCGGCCCTGCATCGCGGCGACCGAGGCGAGCGCGAAGACGCCGGTCACGTCGCCGGCCGCGTAGACGCCGGGCGCGCTGGTGCGCGAGACCCGGTCGGTCCTGATGTGGCCGGAGTCCTTGAGTCGCACCCCGGCCCCCTCCAGGCCCATGCTCGCGGTGTTGGCGATCGCGCCGACCGCCATGAGGCAGTGCGAGCCGGTGATGACCCGGCCGTCGGCCAGGGTCACCTCGACGCGGTCGCCGACCCGCTTGGCGGACTGGGCGCGGGAGCGCGCCATGACGTTCATGCCGCGGCGGCGGAAGACGTCCTCCAGGACGGCCGCGGCGTCCGGGTCCTCGCCGGGCAGCACCCGGTCCCGGGAGGAGACCAGCGTGACGCGCGAGCCGAGCGCCTGGTAGGCCCCGGCGAACTCGGCGCCGGTCACGCCCGATCCGACGACGATGAGCTCCTCGGGGAGTTCGTCGAGGTCGTAGACCTGGGTCCAGTTCAGGATGCGCTCGCCGTCCGGCTGCGCGTCCGGGATCTCGCGCGGGTGGCCGCCGGTCGCTATCAGCACGGCGTCCGCGGTCAGCCGCTCCTCGGTGCCGTCGGCCGCGGTGACCACGACCTGGCGCGAGCCGTCGGCGGCCTGGAGCCCGTCGAGGCGCCCCCGGCCGCGCATGACGCGCGCGCCGGCCCGGGTGACGGAGGCGGTGATGTCGTGCGACTGGGCCAGCGCGAGGCGCTTGACGCGCCGGTTGACCTTGCCGAGGTCGACGCCGACGACCCGCGCCGCCTGCTCCACGTGCGGCGTGTCGTCGGCGACGATGATGCCCAGCTCCTCGTAGGAGGAGTCGAACGTGGTCATCACCTCGGCCGTGGCGATCAGGGTCTTGGAGGGTACGCAGTCGGTGAGCACCGAGGCCCCGCCGAGGCCGTCGCAGTCGACGACGGTCACCTCCGCGCCGAGCTGGGCGCCGACCAGAGCCGCCTCGTATCCGCCGGGGCCGCCGCCGATGATCACGATCCGGGTCACGAAAAGTCCGCCTCGCGTGGTTGTCATCCCACGGCCGTCTGCCGCCCCGGCCGGGGGTCCGGGGGATCGCCCCGGGGGGAATGCAGTACGTACTCCATTGTCCCGCACGCGCCAAGGTGCTTCGCCCCGGGGCCCGGGTACGGGGCGCGGCGGGGCCGCCCCATACGGGAACGGACCGCCCCGCGCTCCCCCGACCGGGGGCTTCGTCACAGGAACCGGCACTCCCGCGCCCGCCTCCCGTACCCTCGACCCCATGTCGCTCTACGCCGCGTACGCCGGCAACCTCGACGCGCGGCTGATGACCCGCCGCGCCCCGCATTCACCGATGCGCAGCACCGGCTGGCTCAACGGCTGGCGGCTGACCTTCGGCGGGGAGCAGATGGGCTGGGAGGGCGCGCTGGCCACGGTGGTGGAGGCGCCGCGCTCGCAGGTCTTCGTCGCGCTGTACGACCTGGCGCCGATGGACGAGGACTCGATGGACCGCTGGGAGGGCGTCGGCCTCGACATCTACCGGCGGATGCGGGTCCGCGTGCACACCCTGGAGGGCGAGGAGCCTGCCTGGATGTACGTGCTGAACGGCTACGAGGGCGGGCTGCCCTCCGCGCGCTACCTCGGCGAGATCGCGGACGCCGCCGAATCCGCCGGCGCACCCCACGACTACGTGATGGAGATGCGCAAGCGCCCCTGCTGAACCGCGCCCTTCGTGCGAAGGTACGAAGCGGCCCGGCCGGTCTCTGCGCCTGGCCATCTACGCGCGTAGGCAATCAGCGGTTACGCTCATCCGCGTGAACGCATCTGTTATTCCGGACAACATCCAGGGCGACCCGCGGGAAGCCGCCGCCGAGGCCGCCGCCCGCCTGCGCGAGCTGACCGGCGCCGAGACCCATGACGTCGCTCTGGTCATGGGCTCCGGCTGGGCGCCCGCGGGCGAAGCACTCGGCGTACCGGAGGCCGAGTTCCCCGTGACCGAGCTGCCGGGCTTCCCGGCGCCCGCGGTCGAGGGCCACGGGGGCACGATCCGCTCGTACAAGATCGGCGGCAAGCGCGCCCTGGTCTTCCTGGGCCGCACGCACTACTACGAGGGCCGCGGCGTCGCCGCCGTCGCCCACGGAGTCCGTACGGCCGTGGCGGCGGGCTGCGGGACGGTCATCCTGACGAACGGCTGCGGCGGTCTGCGCGAGGGCATGCGCCCGGGACAGCCGGTGCTCATCAGCGACCACATCAACCTCACCGCGGCCTCCCCGATCATCGGCGCGAACTTCGTCGACCTGACCGACCTCTACTCGCCGCGGCTGCGCGCGCTGTGCAAGGAGATCGACGACACCCTCGAAGAGGGCGTGTACGTCCAGTTCCCCGGCCCGCACTACGAGACCCCGGCCGAGATCAACATGGTCCGCGTGCTGGGCGGCGACCTGGTGGGCATGTCCACCGTGCTGGAGGCCATCGCGGCCCGTGAGGCGGGCGCGGAGGTGCTCGGCCTCTCCCTGGTCACCAACCTGGCGGCGGGCCTCTCCGGCGAGCCCCTGAACCACGAAGAGGTCCTCCAGGCCGGCCGCGACTCGGCGACCCGCATGGGCGCGCTGCTGGCCCGGGTCCTCGACCGCATCTGACCCGCCCGACGCCGAGGGACGGGGCCGCGTCCAGCCCGACGGACGCTTGAGGCCCGGGGCCGAGCCCCGGCTTCCGGCCCCACCCCGGCCGGTCCGACGTTTGAGGACCAGCCCCACCTCAGCCCGTCCGGCGCTTGAGGACCGGGGCCCGGGGCAGAGCCCCGGTTTCGGGAAGGGGCGGGGGGG
>NZ_ML123034.1:4222345-4242620 GCF_003846185.1 Streptomyces sp. ADI96-02 | reverse complement strand
CCCCGGTTTCGGGAAGGGGCGGGGCGGGGAACAGCCCCGCGCAGCACCCGCACCCGCACCCGCACCCGCACCCCACGCCCCCACCCCACCCCCGAAAGGCGGACCCCGTGCAGCACGACCTCATCGCGCAGGCCAGGACCTGGCTGGCCGAGGACCCCGACCCCGAGACGCGCGACGAGCTGAACGGGCTCATCGAGGCCGGCGAGGCGGGCGACACCGCCGAGCTCGCCGCCCGCTTCGCCGGCACCCTCCAGTTCGGCACCGCCGGACTGCGCGGCGAGCTCGGGGCCGGGCCGATGCGGATGAACCGGTCCGTGGTGATCCGGGCGGCGGCGGGCCTCGCCGCGTACCTGAAGGGCCAGGGCCAGGAGGGCGGCCTCGTGGTCATCGGGTACGACGCCCGCTACAAGTCCGCCGACTTCGCCCGCGACACCGCGGCGGTGATGACCGGCGCCGGACTCCGCGCCGCCGTCCTGCCCCGCCCGCTGCCGACCCCCGTCCTCGCCTACGCCATACGCCACCTGGGCGCGGTCGCCGGCGTCGAGGTCACCGCCAGCCACAACCCGCCGCGCGACAACGGCTACAAGGTGTACCTCGGCGACGGCTCGCAGATCGTGCCCCCGGCGGACGGCGAGATCGCCGCCGCCATCGCCGCGGTCGGCCCGCTGGACGGCGTCGCCCGCCCGGAGGAGGGCTGGCAGACGCTCGGTGACGATGTCCTGGACGCCTACCTCGCCCGTACGGACGCGGTGCTCGCCGCCGGCAGCCCCCGCACCGCGCGCACCGTCTACACCGCGCTGCACGGCGTCGGGACGTCGGTGCTCACCGCCGCCTTCGCGCGGGCCGGGTTCCCCGAGCCGGTGCTGGTGGCCGAACAGGCCGAGCCGGACCCGGCCTTCCCCACCGTCGCCTTCCCCAATCCGGAGGAGCCGGGCGCGATGGATCTCGCCTTCGCCACCGCGCGCCGGTCGGCCCCGGACCTGATCATCGCCAACGACCCGGACGCCGACCGCTGCGCCGTCGCCGTACCGGACGCCTCCACCGAGGGCGGCTGGCGGATGCTGCGCGGCGACGAGGTGGGCGCGCTGCTCGCCGCGCACCTGGTGGAGCGCGGTGTCAGCGGCGTGTTCGCCGAGTCGATCGTCTCGTCGTCGCTGCTCGGCCGGATCGCCGAGAAGGCGGGGCTCGGCTACGAGGAGACACTGACCGGCTTCAAGTGGATCGCCCGCGTCGACGGTCTGCGCTACGGCTACGAGGAAGCGCTCGGCTACTGCGTCGACCCCGAGGGCGTCCGCGACAAGGACGGCATCACCGCCGCCCTGCTCGTCGCCGAACTCGCCTCCGTGCTCAAGGAGCGGGGCCGCACACTGCTCGACCTGCTCGACGACCTCGCCCTCGCGCACGGCCTGCACGCCACCGACCAGCTCTCGGTCCGGGTGGAGGACCTGTCGGTCATCGCGGACGCCATGGCGCGGCTCCGCGAGCAGCCGCCGGCCGCGCTGGCCGGGCTGGCCGTCGCCTCGGCGGAGGACCTCTCGCGGGGGACGGACCTGCTGCCGCCCACCGACGGCCTGCGCTACCAGCTGGACGGCGCGCGCGTCATCGTCCGCCCGAGCGGCACGGAACCGAAGCTGAAGTGCTACCTGGAGGTCGTCGTCCCGGTCGCCGCCGCCGACGGCCTCCCCGCCGCCCGTGCCCGGGCGGCCGAACTGCTCGCGGGCATCAAGCGCGACCTGGCCGCCGCGGCCGGGATCTGAGAACCGGGCGGGAACGGGTCCGGACCGCCACCGGGCCCGTTCGCGCACCGCCCGCCGGACAACGGGGCCCCGCCGGACACGGACGCGGCCCCGCCGCACACAGGCACCGGCCCCACCGCACGAGCCGGCGGACCCGCCCCGCCGCACGGATCAGCCGCAGCCACCGCCCCACGGGCTCAGCCCGAAGCGCTCAGCCCGAAGCGCTCAGCCCGTAGCACCCAGGACCGCGAGCAGGATCGCCCCCACGGCGGCCGGGGCCATCAGCTCGTACGCCCAGCGCACCGCGGCCCGGCTCCCCCCGTCGTGGGCGGGGCGGTCCTCGGCCCCGAGCCCGCCGGCGCGCTCGGCCAGCTCCCTCAGGTCCCGGACCGCCTGGTCGGCGGGGGCAACGCCGGCGGCGGCGTCCCGGACGTCGTCACCGGCCGCGAGGCGTCCGGAGAGGCGTCCGGCGCGGCCGTAGGAGTCGGCGGTGGTGGCGCGGGCGGACTTGCGGGCCGCCTTCTTGCGGGCGCGCAGGGAGACCGGGATCGCCCAGAGCTGGAACTTCGTCCCGGCCGTGTCGACGAGCTCGCTGGAGTACGCGGCGCGGATCGTGGCGACGTCGGTCCACGGCAGCTGGACCGTCCGGAACGGGTTGCGGATCCGGACCCGGTCATCGTTCGCGAAGACGGCGGGCCGCAGCGTGAACGCCACGATCAGCGGCACCACGGTGATCAGCGCGGCCAGGGCCAGCCACGGCACCCGCCCCTCGCCCCGGATCATCGCGTCACCGGCCATCCAGACGCTCAGCAGGAGCAGGAGCACCCCGCAGACCAGTGCGGCGCCGGAGCGGTAGGTCCGGTCGGCGTACTGGGGCTCGGCGGGAGGAGTGGGGCTCGTCATGAGGCCGATTCTGCCTGACGGGCGCGGCGGACGGCGGGGCGGCCGTCCCCGCCGGGGCCGCGGGGCCGGGCTCCCCGAGGCGGCGGAGCGCCTGGCCGAGGCCGGTGAGCGGGCTCCCGGGGGTCGCGAGCAGCGCGGAACGCCCTGATGACCTGGGCCCCTGTACAGGTCGCTACGCGCGTAGATATGCTCATCTGGTGACCATGCCCACCTCTGCAACCTCGCCCAGGCGCTCAGCCGCGTTCGAGCAGGGTAGTAACCCGCTCGCCGACGTGACGGCGTCCGACAGCGCGCTGCGCCGCTTCCTGTTCGGGCTCCCCGGCGTCGACGCCGTCGGCCTCGAAGCGCGCGCCGCCTCCCTCGGAACCCGTTCGATCAAGACGACGGCCAAGGCGTACGCCATCGATCTCGCCATCTCGATGATCGACCTGACGACGCTGGAAGGCGCGGACACCCCGGGCAAGGTCCGGGCCCTCGCCGCCAAGGCCGTCCACCCCGACCCGACGGACCGGACGACGCCGCGCACCGCGGCCGTCTGCGTCTATCCCGACATGGCCGCGACCGCCGCCGCCGCGCTGGCCGGCTCCGGCGTGAAGGTGGCGTCGGTGGCGACGGCCTTCCCGGCCGGCCGGGCCGCGCTGGACGTCAAGCTCGCGGACGTCCGCGACGCCGTGGCGGCCGGGGCCGACGAGATCGACATGGTGATCGACCGGGGCGCCTTCCTCTCCGGCCGCTTCCTCCAGGTCTACGAGGAGATCGTCGCCGTGAAGGCGGAGTGCGGCGCGGCGCGGCTCAAGGTGATCTTCGAGACCGGCGAGCTGTCCACGTACGACAACATCCGCCGGGCCTCCTGGATCGGGATGCTGGCGGGCGCGGACTTCATCAAGACCTCGACCGGCAAGGTGGCCACCAACGCCACCCCCGCCAACACGCTGCTGATGCTGGAGGCCGTCCGCGACTTCCGGGCGCAGACCGGCACGCAGATCGGCGTGAAGCCGGCCGGCGGCATCCGCACCACCAAGGACGCGGTCAAGTTCCTGGTGCTGGTGAACGAGACCGCGGGCGAGGACTGGCTGGACCCGCACTGGTTCCGGTTCGGCGCCTCCAGCCTGCTCAACGACCTGCTGATGCAGCGCCAGAAGCTCAGCACCGGCCGCTACTCCGGCCCCGATTACGTGACGGTGGACTGATACGCCATGGCATCCGCATTCGAGTACGCACCGGCGCCGGAGTCCCGCTCCGTCGTCGACATCGCCCCCTCGTACGGGCTGTTCATCGACGGCGAGTTCACCGAGGCCGCCGACGGCAAGGTCTTCAAGACGGTCTCGCCGAGCAGCGAGGAGGTCCTGTCCGAGGTCGCCCGCGCCGGCGCGGCGGACGTGGACCGGGCCGTGAAGGCCGCCCGCAAGGCGTTCGAGAAGTGGTCGGCGCTGCCCGGCTCCGAGCGCGCCAAGTACCTGTTCCGGATCGCCCGGATCATCCAGGAGCGCAGCCGTGAGCTGGCCGTCCTGGAGACGCTGGACAACGGCAAGCCGATCAGGGAGACGCGCGACGCGGACCTCCCGCTGGTCGCCGCGCACTTCTTCTACTACGCGGGCTGGGCCGACAAGCTGGACCACGCGGGCTACGGCGCGAACCCGCGCCCGCTCGGCGTCGCCGGCCAGGTCATCCCGTGGAACTTCCCGCTGCTGATGCTCGCCTGGAAGATCGCCCCGGCGCTCGCCACGGGCAACACGGTGGTCCTCAAGCCCGCCGAGACCACGCCGCTGAGCGCGCTGTTCTTCGCGGACGTCTGCCGCCAGGCCGGCCTGCCCAAGGGCGTCGTCAACATCCTGACGGGGTACGGCGACGCGGGCGAGGCGCTGGTCTCCCACCCCGACGTGAACAAGGTCGCCTTCACCGGCTCCACGGCCGTCGGCAAGGCCATCGCGCGCCAGGTCGCGGGCACCGGCAAGAAGGTCACGCTGGAGCTGGGCGGCAAGGGCGCCAACATCGTCTTCGACGACGCGCCGATCGACCAGGCCGTCGAGGGCATCGTCACCGGGATCTTCTTCAACCAGGGCCAGGTCTGCTGCGCGGGCTCGCGGCTGCTGGTGCAGGAGTCGGTCCAGGACGAGGTGCTGGACGCGCTGAAGCGCCGGCTGTCCACGCTGCGCCTGGGCGACCCGCTGGACAAGAACACCGACATCGGCGCGATCAACTCCGCCGAGCAGCTGGCCCGGATCACGGCGCTCGTGGAGACCGGCGAGGCGGAGGGCGCGGAGCGCTGGAGCGCGCCCTGCGAACTGCCCTCCTCCGGTTACTGGTTCGCCCCGACGCTCTTCACGAACGTCACCCAGGCGCACACGGTGGCCCGTGACGAGATCTTCGGCCCGGTGCTCTCCGTGCTCTCGTTCCGCACCCCGGACGAGGCGGTCGCCAAGGCCAACAACAGTCAGTACGGCCTCTCGGCCGGCATCTGGACGGAGAAGGGCTCCCGCATCCTCGCGGTGGCCGGCAAGCTCCGGGCGGGCGTCGTCTGGGCCAACACGTTCAACAAGTTCGACCCGACGTCGCCGTTCGGCGGTTACAAGGAGTCGGGCTTCGGCCGCGAGGGCGGTCGCCACGGCCTGGAGGCGTACCTCGATGTCTGATCAGAACCGTCTGAGCGTCTTCAAGACCTACAAGCTGTACGTCGGGGGCAAGTTCCCCCGCTCCGAGAGCGGCCGGGTGTACGAGGTGACGGACTCCAAGGGCCAGTGGCTCGCCAACGCGCCGCAGTCCTCCCGCAAGGACGCGCGCGACGCGGTCGTCGCCGCGCGCAAGGCGTTCGGCGGCTGGTCGGGCGCGACGGCGTACAACCGCGGCCAGGTCCTCTACCGGGTCGCGGAGATGCTGGAGGGCCGCAAGGACCAGTTCGTGCGCGAGGTGGCCGCCGCCGAGGGGCTGTCGAAGCCGAAGGCGGCGGCGGTCGTGGACGCGGCGATCGACCGCTGGGTCTGGTACGCGGGCTGGACCGACAAGATCGGGCAGATCACCGGCGGCGCCAACCCGGTCGCGGGCCCGTTCTTCAACCTCTCCACTCCCGAGCCGACCGGCGTCGTCGCGGTCCTGGCACCGCGGAAGTCCTCGTTCCTCGGGCTCGTCTCGGTGATCGCCCCGGTGATCGCGACGGGCAACACGGCCGTGGTGGTCGCCTCGTCCGCCGCTCCGCTGCCGGCGCTCTCGCTGGGCGAGGTGCTGGCCACCTCCGACCTGCCGGGCGGCGTGGTCAACGTCCTGTCGGGCGCCACGGCGGAGCTCGCCGCGCCGCTCGCCGCCCACCAGGACGTCAACGCGATCGACCTCACGGGCGCGGACGCCGAGCTGGCCCGGGAGCTGGAGATCGCCGCGGCCGACAACCTGAAGCGGGTGCTGCGTCCCCAGCCGGTGGACGCGGACGACGCGCCCGACTGGACGGCCGACCCCGGCACCCGCCGGCTGACGGCCTTCCTGGAGACCAAGACCGTCTGGCACCCCACCGGGGCGCTGGGAGCGGCGGGCTCCTCGTACTGACGCGCCGCGCGGACCCTCCGACGGGGCCGCCCCTGCACTCCGGGGCGGCCCCGTCGGGCGTGTCGCCAGCCGGCGATCAGCCGGTGATCAGCCGGGTCGCCTGTCCCACCACGGGCAGGTCGTTCAGCGCGCCGCCGTTGGTGATCGGATCGGTGACCACGGCCGTGGTCACCGGCTGGAAGTCGGCGATCTGGGTGCCCACCGCGTTGTCCAGCGGGTCCACCCCGGTGTTCGCCAGCGGGTCCAGCTGGAGGTCGGTGATCGGGGCGATGCTCCCGGCCAGCGAGTAGCCGAGAGCGCTGGTCAGCGCGGGCGTGGCCGTCTTGACGACCTCCTGGAGGGCGGACACGCCCTGCTCCGGGGCGTCCGCCGCGGCGGGCAGCTGGACGGCCTGTGCGGAGCCCGCACCGGCTCCGAGGGCTGCGCCCAGCGCGGTGATGGTCAGACCGGCGCGCAGCAGGACGCGGCGTTCGGGCTTGCGTGCGTGAAGTGCCATGTTTTCCCTCTGATCGAGCCTTTTCGGGTAATCGTCTGCGCACGCAGAGTAGTTGAGGTGTGATGCTGGATACCAACAAGACCTCCGAGGGGTCCCCTGCGCGGGTCAATGCCTCACACTTCTGTTCTGTGAGTTCCCTACCGATCCCGACCCGCGTCGTGCTGCTCGCGGGCCCCTCCGGCTCCGGAAAGTCCTCCCTCGCCGCCCGTACCGGTCTGCCGGTGCTGCGACTGGACGACTTCTACAAGGAGGGCGACGACCCGACGCTGCCCCAGGTCCCCGGCTCGACGGACGTCGACTGGGACTCCGCCCGGTCCTGGGACGCCGAGGCGGCGGTGGGGGCCATCGCCGAACTGTGCCGCACCGGGCGCACCGACGTTCCGGTGTACGACATCTCGACCAGTTCGCGCACGGACCACGAGACCTTCCACATAGCGCGTTCGCCGCTGTTCGTGGCGGAGGGCATCTTCGCGGCGGACATCGTCGAACGGTGCCAGGAACTGGGGCTTCTGGCGGACGCGCTGTGCCTGCGCGGACGGCCCTCCACGACGTTCCGGCGGCGGTTGCTGCGGGATCTGCGCGAGGGCCGCAAGTCGGTGCCGTTCCTGCTGCGGCGCGGCTGGCGGCTGATGCGGGCCGAACGCCGCATCGTGGCGCGGCAGACGGCGTTGGGCGCGCACCCGTGCGGCAAGGACGAGGCGCTGGGCCGGCTGGCCGCGGCGGCGGCGGGACGCTGCCGCCGTACGCCGGTGCCTCAGGCGTCGGACGCCTGACGCCTGACGGGAGGGCGCGGGCCGCCGCGTCCTCCACGTCCCCGGGAACGGGGAGCACGGAAGCGGGGCCGTACGGGCCCCCACGGCCCGCACGACCCCGCTCCTTCGTCCGTGACCGCCGCCTCCCCCGAAGCCGCGGTCCCGTCGTCCCCCCGTGCACCGCCGCCTCCCCCGAAGCGACGGCCGATCCCCCGTGCGCCGCCGCCTCCCCCGAGACGGCGTCCCCTGTCCCCGTGACCGCCGCCTCCCCCGAAGCGGCGGTCCCTTTCCCCGGTGTCTCCCTCGATCCCCCCGGATCCCCGGTCCCCTCGGTCCCCGTTTCTCTCTTTCCTCCCCCGTCGCCTCAGGCCACCAGCTCGCCGAAGGACTCCTGCTCGTCACGGCCGAAGCTGAGGACCTCGTCCTCGCGCAGCCGGCGGAGGGACCGCCAGATGCTCGACTTCACCGTGCCGACACTGATGTCGAGGATGGACGCGATCTCCGGGTCGGTGCGGCCCTCGTAGTAGCGCAGGACCAGCATCGTGCGCTGGAGTTCGGGCAGCCGGGCGAGCGCCTGCCACAGCACCGCCCGCAGCTCCGTGCCGCGCATCGCGTCCGTGTCGACCACCGTCTCCGGCAGCTCCTCGGTCGGGTACTCGTTCAGCTTGCGCCTGCGCCAGGCGCTGATGTGCAGGTTGGTCATCGTGCGGCGCAGGTAGCCGCCGACCGCCGCCTTGTCGCTGATCCGGTCCCAGGCCCGGTACGTCGAGAACAGCGCGCTCTGGAGCAGGTCCTCGGCCTCGAACCGGTCGCCGGTCAGGTGGTAGGCGGTGGCGTAGAGCGAGGCCCGGCGCTCCTGGACGTAGGCCGTGAACGCCGCCTCGGCGTCCTCGGACCGCGCCGGGCGCTCCCCGGTCGGCTGCGCCGGGATGCTCGCGCCGCTCCGCGTCGCGGGGGCCTCGACCACGGACATGTACGGGTTGCGCGTCTGCTCCGCGGTCGCCGGGTGCTGGCGTCCGGCACCGCGGAAGCACCCCCGCCCGCCCGCCGCACCGGACTTCTCCGCGGTCCGTCCGACGCCGTGGAGGCGCGTGACAACTGCGCTTGAGCTGGTGCTGTGCAGTGCGTTCATCTCGCGCCCCCTATCGGTGGAGTCCGTTCGTTCCCGGTGACCAAGAGCTTGCCGGGGCAGTTTCATGGCGCTGTCCTGCGACTGTCACAGACCTGTCACAGGGGTGATCGGG
Organism: Streptomyces sp. ADI96-02; assembly: GCF_003846185.1. Lineage (GTDB taxonomy): Bacteria > Actinomycetota > Actinomycetes > Streptomycetales > Streptomycetaceae > Streptomyces. Next base: position 4,233,955 of record NZ_ML123034.1, on the reverse strand, counting down.
AGGAGCCCGCGGGGCCGTGCGCGGGGGCCGGAGGTCGAACTGAAGCGCCACCATGGGCCAGAATGACGCTTGTGCCTTTCCTGCTGCTGATCGAGGACGACGACGCCATCCGCACGGCTCTCGGACTCTCGTTGTCACGCCAGGGCCACCGAGTGGCCACCGCGGCGACGGGAGAGGAGGGCCTGGAGCTGCTGCGCGAGCAGCGCCCCGACCTGGTGGTGCTGGACGTCATGCTGCCCGGGATCGACGGTTTCGAGGTGTGCCGGCGCATCCGCCGCACCGACCAGCTGCCGATCATCCTGCTGACCGCGCGCAGCGACGACATCGACGTCGTCGTGGGGCTGGAGTCCGGAGCGGACGACTACGTGGTCAAGCCGGTCCAGGGCCGGGTGCTGGACGCCCGTATCCGGGCGGTGCTGCGGCGCGGTGAGCGGGAGTCCACCGACTCGGCGACCTTCGGCAGCGTGGTGATCGACCGTTCCGCGATGACCGTGACCAAGGACGGCGAGGATCTGCAGCTCACGCCGACCGAGCTGCGGCTCCTGCTGGAGCTCAGCCGCAGGCCCGGACAGGCCCTGTCCCGGCAGCAGTTGCTGCGGCTGGTGTGGGAGCACGACTACCTCGGCGACTCGCGGCTGGTGGACGCCTGCGTGCAGCGGCTGCGGGCGAAGGTGGAGGACGTGCCGTCCTCGCCGACCCTGATCCGTACGGTGCGGGGCGTGGGCTACCGCCTGGACTCGCCTCAGTGACCGCATCCGCCGAACGAACCCTCCGCGCGGGTCTGCGCTGGACCAGTCTGCGGCTGCGGCTCGTCGTGGTGTTCGCGCTGGTGGCCCTGACCGCCGCGGCCTCCGCCTCGGCGATCGCGTACTGGCTCAACCGCGAGGCCGTGCTGACCCGCACTCAGGACACCGCGCTCGACGACTTCCGGCGGCAGATGCAGGACACCGCGGCGGCGCTGCCGACCAGCCCCACCAAGGACGACCTCCAGCGCGCCGCGGCGCAGATGGCCTCCAACAGCCCTGGTTACAGCGTGTTGTTGGAGGACGAGCGCGACCGGGGGAAGCCGATCGTCGGCTACTCCGACCTGGACACGTTCACCCGGGCCGACGTGCCCGGCCCGCTCCAGCGCCAGGTGGGCCGCAAGCAGCCGCTGACCTCCAGCAACAAGGACGAGTACCACCTGTTCTGGCAGCGTACGAGCATCGCGGGCACGCCGTACCTGGTCGCCGGCGCCCGGGTCATCGGCGGCGGCCCGACCGGCTACATGGCCAAGTCCCTCGACCAGGAGCGCCAGGACCTCAACTCGCTCGCCTGGTCGCTGGGCATCGCGACGACGCTGGCCCTGATCGGCTCGGCGCTCCTCGCGCAGGCCGCCGCCACGACGGTGCTGCGCCCGGTGCAGCGGCTCGGCGACGCGGCGCGCAAGCTCGGCGAGGGCAAGCTCGACACCCGGCTCGCGGTCTCCGGCACGGACGAACTCGCCGATCTCTCCCGTACGTTCAACAGGACGGCCAGCTCGCTGGAGAAGAAGGTCGCGGACATGAGCGCCCGGGAGGAGTCGAGCCGCCGGTTCGTCGCCGACATGTCGCACGAGCTGCGGACCCCGCTGACCGCGATCACCGCGGTGGCCGAGGTGCTGGAGGACGAGGCGGACAGCCTCGACCCGATGATCGCGCCGGCCGTGCACCTGGTGGTGAGCGAGACCCGGCGGCTCAACGACCTGGTGGAGAACCTGATGGAGGTGACCCGCTTCGACGCGGGCACCGCCCGGCTGGTGCTGGACGACGTCGACGTCGCGGACCAGGTCACCGCCTGCATCGACGCGCGGGCCTGGCTGGACGCGGTGGACCTGGACGCGGAGCGCGGCATGATGGTCCGCCTCGACCCGCGCCGGCTCGACGTGATCCTGGCCAATCTGATCGGCAACGCCCTCAAGCACGGCGGCTCGCCGGTGGGCGTCGCCGTGCGGACCGAGGGCGAGGAGCTGGTCATCGAGGTACGCGACCACGGTCCGGGCATCCCCGAGGACGTCCTGCCGCACGTCTTCGACCGGTTCTACAAGGCCAGCGCCTCCCGTCCGCGTTCGGAGGGCAGCGGGCTCGGCCTCTCCATCGCCATGGAGAACGCGCACATCCACGGCGGCGACATCACCGCCGCGAACTCCCCGGACGGCGGCGCGGTCTTCGTCCTGCGGCTGCCGCGCGACGCCGAACGGCTCACCGACGGCGAGGCCGACCACCGCCGGCCGGACTCCGGGACCCGGGACGAGGACGGTGGGTCGGCATGACCGGCGGCCACATGCCCGGCCGCACGGCGCGGCCGGTGCGCGGGCGGGGCCGGGTGCGGCGCTCGGCCGCCGTGCTGGCGGCGGTCCTCGCCGTCGCCGCTGCTGCCTCGGGGTGCGGGATCCGGACCACGTCGGTTCCGGTGGACGCCGGGGCCGCACCGTCGAGGGTGCCCTGCCGGCTGCCCGCGTCGAACGACGGCGACCGGGCCCCGGGCGGCGGGACGGCCGAGGTGTTCCTGCTGTGCGCCTCGCAGCTCGTACCGGTGAACCGCCCGGTGACGGCTCTCTCCGATCCGCTCCCGGTCGCCCGCGCGCTGCTCGGCCAGGTCCAGCAGACGCCGTCGGCCGCCGAGCGCGGGGCCGGCTTCTCCACGGCGGTCCCGGCGGGCCTGCGGGTCGGCCCGCCCCGCGCGTCCGACCCGGCGGGGACGCTGCGGCTGAGCAGCCGGCCGGAGGACCTGTCGGCGGAGGCGCTGGCGCAGCTCGTGTGCACGTACGCGCAGAGCAAGGCGCTCGTACGGGACGGCTCGGTGGTGCTGGGCGGCCCCGGGAGCTACCCGCCGCGCGGCTATGCGTGCACCTCGCGGACGAAGACCCGGCCGCAGGACGTCACGACGCCGGGCGCGCTCCGGCCGGACTGAGACCCGCGCTCCGGCTGGACTGAGACCCGCGCTACGGCCGGAGCGGGACGCCCGCGTCCGGCCGGCGCGGGCCGGTGCGGCATCTCCCGCCCGCGCCAAGGGCTGTCCCGTAGGCGGAACCGATCCCACCGGTCGTGGCGTCTTGGGGTGCGTGCGTCACAGTTCGGGCGGTCGAACCGCCATCCGCTTCCGCGCGGCGGGGTGCCTCCTCCTCTGCGCGCATCTGCTGCTCGTCGGGTGGCTGACGCTGCGACCGCTGGACGTGCCGTGGATGACGGCCGCGAACTTCGAGCTGTTCGCCGGAATCCGGGCCGATCTCGCGCTCGGCCCGGCGGAGGCGGTGCGCCGGATCGGCGGCGCGCTGCTGCTGCTGGCCCCGCTCGGCGTGCTGCTGCCCATGGCGGGCGGCCGGCTCCTCGTCTCGTCGTGGTCCTCGATGCTGCGGACGGTGACAGCGGGGGCGCTGATCTCGCTCGCCATCGAGCTGGGCCAGACCGGGGTGCCGGGTCAGGTGGTCGACGTCGACTCGCTGCTGCTGAACACCCTCGGGGTGGGCCTGGCCCATCTGCTGGTCGTCCCGGGCGTCCGGGCGCGGCTGCGCCGCCTGCCGGAGGCCCGTTACCGGCGGACGGCGCGTGCCGGGGACGAGGCCCCTGGGGGCACGACCCCGACGATTACCAGGGTCGGCATCGCACCGTAGAGCGATGCTTTGTCCCCCTTCGCGGCTGCACCATGGATATACGGGGAGCACGACAGAGCGCTCCCGCCGCTACGGTTCGTGAAGGAGCCCACCATGGCCGCACTTGTCCGCCCCCGCGAAGGACGCATGATCGGCGGAGTCTGCGCCGGACTGGCCCGGCGCTTCGGCACCTCCGCGAGCACGATGCGCGTCATCTTCGTCGTCTCGTGCCTGCTGCCGGGCCCGCAGTTCCTGCTCTACCTGGCCCTGTGGGTGCTGCTGCCCTCGGAGAAGCCCGCGTCGACCGCGACGGCCTGGTGACGGGAGCGCGACGGGGAGCGGGCGCGGGACGCACGGTGGGGCGCACACCTTGAGCATGGTGTGCGCCCCACGGCATGTGCGGGTGCGCGCCGCGGGCGCGCGGGGGTCAGCCGCCGAGCGGGATGCCGTTGGCGGAGAGTCCCTTGGTGGGAAGGCCGCCGAGGAGGCCGGTGACCGGGGCGGTGACGTCGGTGGTCTTGCCGCTCAGGATCTTGCCGGCGGTCTCCTGGACCGGAGCGGACTGGACCGACTTGGTGACGGTGTCCAGCGCCATGGTGGAGACGGGCAGCGCGCCGGCGGCTGTGTCGAGCGGGAGGGCCGGGGCGGCGGAGGCGCTGCCGGCGGCAGCGGCGGCGAAAGCGGCGCCGAGAGCGGCGGCGCCGAGCGTCTTGGCAGCAGTCTTCTTCATGGAGAATTCATCCTTGGGGAGAGGGATGTGAGCGGGCTCTGCAACGTAGCCACCCGCCGGCCCCCACCGCAATCGTCCCGACACGCGGAAAATGGCCGGCACTTCTCCTCACCGGCCATCTTCCGCACCTCGGACGTCAGCCGGACTTCGCGGCGGAACCGCTGGTCACGGCTGTCTGACGGAAAAGCCATTCGGATTTCAACTCGGCATACCCAGGCTTGACGACGTCATTGATCATCGCGAGACGTTCGTCGAAAGGAATGAAAGCTGATTTCATCGCATTGACGGTGAACCACTGCATGTCGTCGAGCGTGTATCCGAAAGCCTCGGTCAGCCGCTCGAATTCACCGGTCATGCTCGTGCCGCTCATCAGCCGGTTGTCCGTGTTCACGGTGATGCGGAAATGCAGCTTCCGCAGCAGCCCGATCGGGTGCTCGGCGTACGAGGTCGCGGCGCCGGTCTGGAGGTTCGAGGTCGGGCACATCTCCAGCGGGACGCGCTTGTCGCGCACGTAGGAGGCGAGGCGGCCGAGGGTGACCGTGCCGTCCTCGGCGACCTCGATGTCGTCGATGATCCGCACCCCGTGGCCGAGCCGGTCGGCCCCGCACCACTGGAGGGCCTGCCAGATCGAGGGCAGGCCGAACGCCTCGCCTGCGTGGATGGTGAAGTGGTTGTTCTCGCGCTTCAGGTACTCGAACGCGTCGAGGTGCCGGGTGGGCGGGAAGCCGGCCTCGGCGCCCGCGATGTCGAAGCCGACGACACCCTGGTCGCGGTAGCTGTTGGCGAGTTCGGCGATCTCCAGGGCGCGGGCCGCGTGCCGCATGGCGGTGAGCAGCGCGCCGACACGGATGCGGTGGCCGTTCGCGCGGGCGGTCCGCTCGCCCTCGCGGAAGCCCGCGTTGACCGCCTCGACGACCTCTTCGAGGGTGAGGCCGCCTTCGAGGTGCTGCTCGGGGGCGTAGCGCACCTCGGCGTAGACGACGCCGTCCTCGGCCAGGTCCTCGGCGCACTCCGCGGCCACCCGGAACAGCGCGTCGCGGGTCTGCATGACGGCGCAGGTGTGGGCGAACGTTTCCAGGTAGCGCTCCAGCGAACCGGAGTCGGCGGCCTCGCGGAACCAGACGCCGAGCTTGTCGGCCTCGGTCTCGGGCAGCGAGTCGTAGCCCTGCGCGCGGGCCAGTTCGACGATGGTGCCCGGCCGCAGGCCGCCGTCGAGGTGGTCGTGGAGCAGCACCTTGGGAGCGCGCCGGATCTGGTCGGAATCGGGGAGGTTCGGGGTCTGGCTCGTCATCTGGGCACTCTAACGCCTACGCGCGTAGAGCGCGGGTCGCCGATGCGTAACAGTGACCGCGAAGTCAGGCGGCGTACACCTGTCCTTCTGACACTGTTCTGTCATGGCACAGCGCGCACTCCCCCTGCCTGCCGCCAGGCTGGGACGGGCCGTTCGGACGGCCGGAGCACCCCACGAGGTCAGCGGCGTGGTCCTGCTGCTCCCGGACGGCGAGGCCGATTCGCGGCGCCGCTCCTCTCCTCTGTCGTACGCGGCGCAGCTGCCGCCGGCCCGCGCCCTGGCCCGGTCCGGGGAGGGCGACGGGCTCGCGGTGCACGTGCTGCGCTACCGCTGGCGCGGCTGGAACGCCGAGGACGCGCATCCGGCGCAGGACGCGGGCTGGGCGGTGGACGAGGTCCAGCGGCTCTACGGCGACGTGCCGGTCTGCCTGGCCGGTCACGGGATGGGCGGGCGCGCCGCGCTGCGGGCCGCCGGGCACGGGGCGGTCACCTCGGTGCTGGCGATGGCGCCGTGGCTGCCGGAGCGGGCCGGGGCGGAACCGGAGCCGGTGCGGCAGCTGGCGGGGCGGCGGGTCCTGATCGTGCACGGGACCAACGACGCGCGCACCGACCCCGAGCTGTCCTACCGGCTGGCCGAGCGCGCCAAGAAGTCCAACCGGGACGTCTGCCGCTTCGAGGTGCACTCCGACGGGCACGCGCTGCGCCAGCACCGCTCCGAGGTGTTGGCGCTGGCGAGTGACTTCGTCCGCGGCTCGCTCTTCGCCCGGTCCTACGCCCGGCCGGTCGCCGACGCGCTCGCCGCGCCGCCGCCGCTCGGGCTGCGGATGCCGCTGGCGGCCGGGTTCGGCAGGTCGCTGCGGCACTGACGGGTCGCGGCGCGGGCGGCCGGGCCTCAGTCCGGCAGCAGGTTGCCGCGGCGCGAGAGCAGGAAGCGCTTGAAGGCCGCGACCGGCGGGGTGTCGGGGTGCCCGTCCAGCCAGGCGACGCCGATCTCGCGGACGGCGCGCGGCGCGGTGACGGTCAGCTCGACGACGCCGGGGCGGGCGACGGCGGGCGGCGGCAGCAGCGCCACCCCGAGCCCGGCGGCGACCAGTCCGCGCAAGGTCTCGGCCTCCTCGCCCTCGAAGGCGACGCGCGGGGTGAAGCCCGCCTCCGCGCAGAGGTCGTCGGTGATGCGGCGCAGCCCGTAGCCCGGCTCCAGGGTGACGAAGGTTTCGTCGGCGGCCTCCGCGAGGCGGATACGACGCCGCACGGCCAGGCGGTGGTCGTCGGGGACGACCAGGCGCAGCCGCTGTTCGTCGAGGCGGCGGGTGACCAGGTCGGGGGCGTCGGGCACGGGCGAGGTGAGGCAGAGGTCGAGCCCGCCGGCGCGCAGGCGGTCGATCATCGCCTCGCCGTAGTTCTGGACGAGCTGGAAGCGGACCTTGGGGTGGTCGGCCCGGAAGGCGCGGATCAGGGCGGGCACGGTCTCCGAGCCCATGGTGTGCAGGAAGCCGAAGGAGACCCTGCCCGCCGTCGGATCGGCGTCGGCGCGGACGGAGTCGGCGGCCTTCTCCACCTCGGCCAGCGCGCGTTCCGCCGAGCCGAGGAAGGTGCGGCCGGCCGGGGTGAGCGAGACGGTGCGGCCCCGGCGCGCGAACAGGGCGACGCCCAGGTCCGCTTCGAGCCGGACCATGGCCCGCGAGAGCGTGGACTGCGGGACGCCGAGCTCGTGCGCGGCGCGGGTGACGTGCTCGTGGCGGGCGACCGCCTCGAAGTACGCGAGCCGCGGCGCGAGTACCGCGCGGATGTCTTCTTCGTAACTGCTCGGTGACAGCCGGGGCTGTGAGCTGCGTTGATGCGCCATGGGAACGATTATGGCGAGTTCGTGCATTGGACGCATGAAACCGGTCCGCCTACGTTCGACGTATGCCTCCTGCCAGTACCGGGGCATCCACCCTCGCCGTGGATGCCTCCGCCCAGCCGTCCCCCGCACGCCCCGACACCGCGCCCGCTCCCGCCGCCGAGCGCCTGGAGCCCGGCCGCCCCGGCTACCGCCGGATGAGCTTCGCCCTGTTCGCCGCCGGTGTCGCGACCTTCGCCCTGCTGTACTCCACCCAGGCGCTACTGCCCGCCGTCTCCGCCGCGTTCGGCGCGACGGCCGGCCAGGCGAGCTGGACGGTGTCGGCGGCGACCGGGGCGCTGGCCCTGTGCGTGCTGCCGCTGAGCGCGCTCTCGGAGCGGTTCGGGCGGCGGCAGATGATGACGGCGTCGCTGGCGGTCGCCGTGGGGGTCGGCCTGCTGATCCCGTTCGCACCGTCGATCGGCTGGCTGATCGCGCTGCGCGCCGTGCAGGGCGCCGCGCTCGCCGGTCTGCCCGCGTCCGCCATGGCGTATCTCGCGGAGGAGGTGCGGCCCAAGGCGCTGGTCGCCGCGATCGGGCTGTTCGTCGCGGGCAACAGCATCGGCGGCATGAGCGGTCGCATCCTCACCGGCTGGGTGGCCCAGCTGTGGGGCTGGCGCGCCGCGCTCGGGGCCGTCGGACTGCTCGCGGTGGTCTGCGCCGTCGTCTTCCACTTCATGATCCCCCGGGCGCGCAACTTCACGCCCGGCTCGCTGAACCCGAAGGCCCTGGCGAGGACCGTGGCCGGCCATCTGTCGGACCCGCTGCTGGTGCGGCTGTACGCGATCGGCGCCCTGTTCATGACGGTGTTCGGCGCGGTCTACACGGTGATCGGCTACCGGCTGGTCGAGGAGCCGTTCAGCCTGCCGCAGGGCATCGTCGGTTCGATCTTCCTGGTGTACCTGGTCGGTACGGCCTCCTCGGCCGCCGCCGGACGGCTGGTGGCCCGGCTGGGCCGGCGCGGCGCGCTGTACCTGGCCGTCTCCACCACGGCCGCCGGGCTGCTGCTCTCGCTCTCCGGTGAGCTGGCGGCGGTGCTGCTGGGCCTGGTGCTGATCACGGCCGGTTTCTTCGCCGGGCACGCGGTCGCCTCGTCCTCGGTGAGCCGGACGGCGACGACCGGCCGGGCGCAGGCGTCCGCGCTCTACCAGTCGGCGTACTACCTGGGCTCCAGCGTCGGCGGCACGCTCGGCGCGGTCGCCTTCCACGCCGGCGGCTGGGCGGCCACGGTCTCCCTCGGCCTGCTCGCGGTCCTCGGCGTCGTCTCCATCACGCTGTACGGGACCCGGGTGGCGCGGGCGCGGCGACGGACGCCCGTCCCGGCGACCCGCTGAACCGGAGGCCGTAGTTCCGCCGCCGCCCAACCGGAACGCAACCGAGACGCGCCCGCGTGCAACCGCCGCTCCCCCTCGCACGTCTACCAGATGTAACCGACAAAGCACTGTGGGCGAAGGGGAGTTGCGCACATGGGAGCCACCAGGGGAATACCGGGCGTCCGGCTGCGGCGCGGAGTGGCGTTGTCCGTCGCCGGGCTGGTCGCGGCGCCGGCGCTGGTCCTGACGACGGGGACCGCCGCGCAGGCGGCGTCCTGCACCTCCTCGACCGGTCCGTACCAGAAGCAGGTCGAGAAGTTCCTGAAGCGGCCGGTCGACGGACGGCAGTCCGCGGCGGACTGCAAGGCCACGCAGAAGTTCCAGAAGGCGCACGGCATCACGCCCACCATCGGCTACGCGGGGCAGCTGACCTGGCGCACGATGGACACGATGCTCGCGCAGAAGGCCGCCGGGAAGAACCCGAACAAGGCGGGCAAGTGCCCGACGAACAAGGGCCGCGTCGCCTGCGTGGACCTGACCCGGCAGCTGAGCTGGATCCAGGACGGCAGGAAGCTGGTGTACGGACCGGTTCCGGTGCGGACCGGGCGGGACGGGGCGGAGACCCGCACCGGCGCCAAGAAGGTCTACTGGCGCAACATCAAGCACTGGTCGACGATCTACAAGGTCTGGATGCCCTACTCCCAGTTCTTCGACGGCGGCCAGGCGTTCCACTCGGTCACCAAGTCCATGTACAACCCGCCGGGGTCGGGCGGCTGCGTCAACATGCGCCCCGACGACGCGAAGGCATACTGGAAGCTGCTGAAGAACGGCGACGACGTCCACGTCCACGGACGCAAGCCCGGCACCTGAGAGTGCCGGGAGGGGCCGTTGCCGGGGCCACGGCCGACCGGTTCGCGTCGGCCGCTTTCCGACCCCGCTGTCAGTGGTCTGCGGTAGCTTCCGTCGTGCCGGGCGAGGGATGCCACAGCGCGACAGGGGTGGAGCAATGAGCGATCCGACCACGACGCCGACCGCGGCGGACGCGGACGCCGACCAGGGGGCCGACACCGTCGACACCGTCGACAGCCGGCTCGAAGGACATCGGGTGGAGCTGACCGGTTACTGCTACCGGATGCTCGGCTCGGCCTTCGAGGCCGAGGACGCGGTGCAGGACACCCTGGTGCGCGCCTGGCGCAACTTCGACAAGTTCGAGGGCCGTTCCTCCCTGCGCTCCTGGCTCTACCGGATCGCGACCAACGTCTGCCTGGACATGCTCACCGCGGGCAACAAGCGCGCCCGGCCGGTCGACCTGACCGGCCCCACCCCGCTCGCCCGGGCCGCCCTCAGCCCCCGCCCGGAGAACGTCTGGCTGGAGCCCATGCCGGACGGCCGCATCCTGCCGGCGGTGGAGGACCCGGCGGAGGCGGCCGTGGCGCGCGAGTCGGTGCGCCTGGCGTTCGTCGCCGCCCTCCAGCACCTGCCGCCCAAGCAGCGCGCGGTGCTCATCCTGCGCGAGGTCCTCGCCTGGAAGGCCGCCGAGGTGGCCGAGCTGCTGGAGACGTCGGTCCCCTCGGTCAACAGCGCCCTCCAACGGGCGCGCGCCACCCTCACCGAGGCGAAGGGCCGGGTCCCGGACGCGGCCGATCCGCTCGACGAGGAGCAGCAGAAGCTGCTGGAGCGCTATGTGAAGGCGTTCGAGGGGTACGACATGGCGGCCCTGACCGCGCTGCTGCACGAGGACGCGGTGATGACGATGCCGCCGTTCGACCTGTGGCTGCTGGGCGGTGCCGACATCGCGGGCTTCATGACCACCATCGGCGCGGCCTGCGCCGGTTCGCGGCTGGTGCCGGTCTCGGCCAACGGCTCTCCGGCCTTCGCGCACTACAAGCCCGACCCGGAGGGCTCCGGGTTCGTGCCGTGGGCGGTGCAGGTCATCGACATCGAGGACGGTGCGATCTCCGGGATGCACTGCTTCCTGGACGTGCCGCGCTGGTTCCCGCTGTTCGGCCTGCCCGACCGGCTGGAGGCGGACGCGGTGTGAGGCGGCCGGGGCCGCGCCCGCGGCCCCGGCGCGTTCACTCCCGCGGGTCCGGGACGCGGTCCTGAGGGCGGCCCCGGTCCCGTTGGACCCGGTCCTGAAGGCCCCGGCCCCTCGGCGCCGCCGCGGTGTCCGGGCCGGCCGCGTCGGTCAGGCCCACCGCGTCCGCCAGCCCCACCAGGTCCAGCAGCGCCCGCAGTCCGGGCGGCGCGCGGCGCAGCCGCAGCGTCCGCCCGTTCCGGCGCGCGACGAGCGCCAGCCGGGCCAGGACCTCCACCAGTGCCAGATCCGGCCCGAGCACCCCGCCCACATCGCACTCCACCGCCGCGCCGGGGGCGAGGGCCGCTCCTTTTGGACCGGCGAGCAGGCTTTCCAGTTCGGCGCAGAGGTCGGAACCGGCGGTCCGGCCGGCCGGGCCGGTCACGGTCAGGGTGATCGGGGCGTCCGGGTTCTTCGATGCCTCCGGGGCGTTCGCTTCCACACCAGGCAGACCTCTCCTGCGGGCGAAAGTCATCGACGGGCGATGCCCAGCACTCCGAAACGGCAGTTTTGCGTCAACTTTGGTTGGTCATAGCAGCGGCAAGACCGGGAAGAAGGCCGCCGTCACGAAGGGCGCGATCTCCGTGAAGAACCCGGTGAAGGGCAACACCTCATCGGTGAAGGTGGAGATCCACAGCGCCCACCTCGGCAAGTGATCGGCACACGCCGGTAGTCCCGGGCGGGCACCCGCGAACGACGGCGGCCCGC
>NZ_ML123034.1:4194392-4221951 GCF_003846185.1 Streptomyces sp. ADI96-02 | reverse complement strand
GGTCGTCCGGCCGTGTTACGCGATGCGCTCGCGCACCACCGGGAGCGGGGCGAAGGACGTGCCGGCCGGGGCGATGTCGTAGGCGTCGGGAAGCGCCCCGAGCGCGTAGTCGAACTTCTCCGGGGTGTCCGTGTGCAGCGTCATCAGCGGCTGGCCCTCGGTGACCGTGTCGCCGGGCTTGGCGTGCAGCTCGACGCCCGCGCCGGCCTGCACCGGGTCCTCCTTGCGGGCGCGGCCCGCACCGAGGCGCCAGGCGGCGACGCCCACGTCGTAGGCGTCCAGGCGGGTCAGGACGCCGGAGGAGCGCGCGGTGATCACGTGCTGCTCGCGGGCGACCGGGAGCGCGGCGTCCGGGTCGCCGCCCTGGGCGGAGATCATGCGGCGCCAGACGTCCATCGCGGAGCCGTCGGCCAGCGCCTTCTCCGGGTCGGCGTCCTTGAGGCCCGCGGCGTCCAGCATCTCGCGGGCCAGGGCGAGGGTCAGGTCGACGACGTCCTGCGGGCCGCCGCCGGCCAGCACCTCCACCGACTCGCGGACCTCCAGCGCGTTGCCCGCCGTCATGCCGAGCGGCGTGGACATGTCGGTGAGCAGGGCCACCGTGCGCACTCCGCTGTCGGTGCCGAGCGCCACCATGGTGGAGGCGAGTTCGCGGGCGTCCTCGATGTTCTTCATGAACGCGCCGGAGCCGACCTTGACGTCCAGGACGAGCGCCCCGGTGCCCTCGGCGATCTTCTTGGACATGATCGAGCTGGCGATGAGCGGGATCGCCTCGACGGTGCCGGTGACGTCGCGCAGCGCGTAGAGCTTCTTGTCGGCGGGGGCGAGGCCGTCGCCGGCCGCGCAGATGACGGCGCCGGTGGTGTCGAGGACGTTCAGCATCTCCTCGTTGGAGAGGTGCGCCCGCCAGCCGGGGATGGACTCCAGCTTGTCCAGGGTGCCGCCGGTGTGGCCGAGGCCCCGGCCGCTGAGCTGCGGCACGGCCGCGCCGCAGGCGGCGACCAGCGGGGCGAGCGGCAGGGTGATCTTGTCGCCGACGCCGCCGGTGGAGTGCTTGTCGGTGGTGGGGCGGGAGAGTGCGGCGAAGTCCATCCGCTCGCCGGAGGCGATCATCGCGGCGGTCCAGCGGGCGATCTCGGTGCGGTTCATGCCGTTGAGCAGGATCGCCATGGCGAGGGCGGACATCTGCTCGTCGGCGACCTCGCCGCGGGTGTACGCGTCGATGACCCAGTCGATCTGCTCGGGGGTCAGCTCGCCTCGGTCCCGCTTGGTGCGGATGACGGAGATGGCGTCCATGGGAGTCCTTCCGGCCGGTGCGTGCGCAAGAGTTCCGATCGACTCTACGCGCATAGAGAGGGAAAACGGCGGTGGCCCTTCCTCGGAGGGAAGGGCCACGCCGGGGAAACGGTTCTCACCGAGTCGTGCGGTTCTGACCGAGGTTCTGCGGTCCGAACGCCTGCGGCAGCATCGCGTCCAGCGTCCGCAGGCCGTCGGGCGTCTCCAGGAGGAGTTCCGGCCCGCCGAACTCGTACAGCAGCTGGCGGCACCGGCCGCACGGCACCAGGACCGCCCCGGTGCCGTCCACGCAGGTGAAGTGGGTCAGCCGGCCTCCGCCGGTGGCCTGGAGCGCGGAGACCAGGCCGCACTCGGCGCAGAGCGAGAGGCCGTACGAGGCGTTCTCGACGTTGCAGCCGGTGATCGTGCGGCCGTCGTCCACCCGGGCGGCGACCCCGACCGCGAAGCCCGAGTACGGGGCGTACGCCCGGGACATGGCGTCCCGGGCCGCGCTCCGCAGGGCCTCCCAGTCGGCGTCCGACAAGGCCGGCGCGCCGGGGCCGGGCGAGGTCACTTGCCCTCGCCCTTGCGGTACGGCAGGCCGACCGCCTTGGGCGCCCGCAACCGCTGCGCGGAGAGCGAGAGGACCAGCAGCGTCGTGACGTACGGGGCCGCGTCGACGAACTGGCTCGGCACCTGGTCGGTCAGGAAGTACCAGGTGAACAGCAGCGCCGAGACGGCCGCCGAGATCGCCGCGGCGACGTACTTCTTCCGGTACAGCTGCCAGAACACCGCGATGACCAGCAGGATCGCCAGGAGCAGCAGCATGGCGTGGACGTTCTCCGCGCCGCCGCGCAGCTTGAGGCTGTCGGTGAAGCCGAAGAGGCCGGCGCCCAGCGCCATGCCGCCCGGCATCCAGTTGCCGAAGATCATGGCGGCGAGGCCGATGTAGCCGCGACCGCCCGTCTGGCCCTCCTGGTAGATGCCGGTGGCGACGATCGCGAGGAACGCGCCCGCCAGACCGGCCAGACCACCGGAGATCGTGACGGCGATGTACTTGTACTTGTACACGTTGACGCCGAGGGTCTCGGCGGCCACCGGGCTCTCGCCGCAGGAGCGCAGCCGCAGTCCGAACGGGGTGCGCCACAGGATCCACCAGGTGGCGGGGATGAGCAGCAGGGCGACCAGGGTCAGCAGCGACAGGCCGGTGACCAGACCGCCGACCAGGCCGGCGAGGTCGGAGACCAGGAACCAGTGGCGTTGCTGGAGGTCCTGCATCCAGTCCGCCAGGCCCGGAATCGTGATCTTGTCGATCGGGTCGATGCGCGGGGACTGCTTGGAGGAACCTCCCTGCACGCCGTCGAAGGCGAAGTTGGAGAGGTAGCGGGTGACGCCGACGGCGAGGATGTTGATGGCCACACCGGAGACGATGTGGTTCACGCCGAAGGTGACGGTGATGACCGCGTGCAGCAGCCCGCCGAGGCAGCCGCCGAGGATGCCGAACAGGACGCCGACCCACGGGCCCCACTGGAATCCGGCCCAGGCGCCGAACCAGGTGCCGAGCACCATCATGCCTTCGAGGCCGATGTTGACGACGCCCGCGCGCTCGGCCCACAGACCGCCGAGTCCGGCGAGGCCGATCGGCACGGCGAGTTCGAGCGCTCCGGCGACCTGGCCCACCGAGGTGATGTCCTCGGCACCGCTGACGAGGCGGACCAGCGAGACCAGGGCGAGCCCGCCCGCGATGATCAGCAGGAGGACGGGGAGCGAGAGCCTGCGGCGACCGCCGGGCTTCTTGGGGGCGACGCGTGCGGCGGTGACGTTGCTGGTGCTCACAGGGCCGCCTCCTTCTCGGTCGTGAGGGCATGGCCGGCGGCGAGTTCCTCGCCGACCTTCTGCTGCTGGCGGCGGACGCCGTACCGGCGGACCAGCTCGTAGGAGACGACGACCGAGATCACGATCAGACCCTGCATGATCGTGGCGATCTCCTTCTCGTACCCGTACTGGTCGAGCGAGGCCGACGACTTGTCCAGGAAGGCGATCAGCAGGGCGCTGAGGGCGATGCCGAGCGGGTTGTTGCGGCCCAGCAGGGCGATGGTGATGCCGGTGAAGCCGATGCCGGTCGGGAAGTCGAGGCTGTAGGTGTGCGTGTCGCCGAGCAGCGTGGGCATGCCCGCGAGGCCCGCGACGGCGCCGGAGATGAGCATCGAGGTGAGGATCATCTTCTTGGCGTCCACGCCGGACGCCTGGGCGGCGCTCTCGCTGGCGCCGGTGGCGCGCAGGTCGAAGCCGAAGCGCGTGCGGTTGAGCACGAACCAGTAGAGGATGCCGCAGCCGGCGGCGACGAACGTGAAGCCGTAGATCTCACCGGCCTCGGCGCCCATCGACAGGCCCGGGAACCAGCCGGACTCCGGGATCTCGCCGGTGGTCAGGTTGTTGGAGCCGGGCGGCTGCTCGCCGAAGTTCTTCGGCAGGATCAGCCAGGCGACCAGGGCGGTGGCGATGGAGTTGAGCATGATCGTCGAGACGACCTCGCTCACCCCGCGGGTGGTCTTGAGGAAGCCCGCGATGCCCGCCCAGAAGGCGCCCACCAGCATCGCAACGATGACGATCAGCGCGATGTGCAGCGGGCCGGGGAGGCTGACGCTGGCGCCGACCAGCGCGGCCATCATGGCGGCGAGGCGGTACTGGCCGTCGACGCCGATGTTGAAGAGGTTCATCCGGAAGCCGACGGCGACGGCGAGTGCGGCGAGGTAGTACGTACCGGCCTGGTTGACGATCAGGACCTGCACGTCGACGTACGACGCCGACTCGAACATGATCCGGTACGGCTCGAAGGGGTTGCGGCCGGAGGCCAGCAGCACCGCGGTCGTCAGCGCCAGGGCGACGATCAGGGCGAGCACCGGGCCGGCGAACCCCAGGATCAGCCGGTCCTTGTCGAATTTCTTCATCGGGCCTCGTCCTCCGGGCTTTCGAGGTGACCGGTGGCGGCGCCGGTCATGGCCGAGCCCAGTTCCTCCGGGGTGATGGTGGCCGGGTCGGCGTCGGCGACCAGCCGGCCGCGGTACATGACGCGCAGGGTGTCGGAGAGCCCGATCAGCTCGTCCAGGTCGGCCGAGATCAGCAGGACGGCGAGCCCGTCGCGGCGGGCCTCGCGGATCTGGTCCCAGATCTGCGCCTGCGCGCCGACGTCCACGCCGCGGGTGGGGTGGGCGGCGATCAGCAGCTTGGGGGCGTGGCTCATCTCGCGGCCGACGATCAGCTTCTGCTGGTTGCCGCCGGAGAGGGAGGCCGCGGTGACCTCGATGCCGGGGGTGCGCACGTCGTACTCGCGCACGATCCGCTCGGTGTCGGTGCGGGCCGCCTTGTTGTCCAGCAGCCAGCCGCGGCTGTTGGGCTTCTCGGTGACGTGGCCGAGGATGCGGTTCTCCCAGAGCGGGGCGTCCAGCAGGACGCCGTGCCGGTGGCGGTCCTCGGGGATGTAGCCGATGCCGGCCTCGCGCCGCTTGCGCGTGGGGACGTGCGAGATGTCGTCGGCGTCGAGGGTGATGACCCCGCCGTCCGGGATGCGCATCCCGATCAGCGCCTCGATCAGCTCGGTCTGCCCGTTGCCCTCGACCCCGGCGATGCCCAGGACCTCGCCCTTGTGGATGGTGAAGCCGACGCCCGCGAGGACGTCGCGGACGACGCCGTCGGGGTCCGTCACGCTCAGCGCCAGGTCCTGGACGCGCAGCATGGGCACGTCGGTGACGGTCGACTCGCGGGTCTCCGGCGAGGGCAGCTCGCTGCCGACCATGAGCTCGGCGAGCTGCTTGGTCGTGGTGGTGGCCGGGTCGGCGGTGCCCACCGTCGTACCGCGGCGGATCACGGTGATGTCGTCGGCGACGGACAGCACCTCGCCCAGCTTGTGCGAGATGAAGATGACGGTGAGGCCCTCGGCCTTCAGCTCGCGCAGGTTGGCGAAGAGGGCGTCGACCTCCTGCGGCACCAGGACCGCCGTCGGCTCGTCCAGGATCAGGATGCGGGCGCCGCGGTAGAGGACCTTGAGGATCTCCACGCGCTGGCGGTCGGCGACGCCGAGGTCCTCGACGAGCGCGTCGGGACGGATGCCCAGGCCGTACGCGTCGGAGATCTCCTTGATCTTCTTACGGGCGCCGGATCCGATGCCGTACAGCTTCTCGCCGCCGAGGACCACGTTCTCCAGGACGGTGAAGTTGTCGGCGAGCATGAAGTGCTGGTGCACCATGCCGATGCCGCGCTCGATGGCCTCGCCCGGGTTGGAGAAGGAGACCTGCTCACCGTTGATGGCGATGGTGCCCTCGTCCGGCTTCTGCATGCCGTAGAGGATCTTCATCAGGGTGGACTTGCCGGCACCGTTCTCGCCGACCAGGGCGTGGACCGTGCCCCTGCCGATCGTGATGTCGATGTCGTGGTTGGCGACGACGCCGGGGAAGCGCTTGGTGATGCCGTGCAGTTCTACGGCAGGGGGGCTGCTGGACGCGTTGATGACGCACTCTCCTTGGCCGGACAGGAGCGGGGGCGGAGGGGCTGGGGGCGGGGGTGAAGTTATCGCGCCGGAGGGCTGTCTACACGCGTAGCGCTGCCGAATCGTAAAAACACGGATGCACATCACAGTCCGGACGCGGGGTCCGGGACCGGGTGGGAGAGCACTGCGGGAGGCGGATCTTCTTCGGGACTGCGGAGGAACGGTCGTTGGGGTGCGCCGCGGGCCGGTTCCGCGGGCCGGGACGGCCGCGCGAGGCGCGCCGCGGGCCCGTCGGCCCCGTCCGCCCCACCGCGCCGGATGCGGCGGGGCGGGCGGACAGGGCCTGGGGAAACCAGCCGGAGGGCAGGAGGTGTCGAGGTGTTACGGAGCGGACTTGACGGTGATCTTGCCGTCGATGATCTCCTGCTTCGCCTTGTCCACGGCGGCGATGACGTCCTTCATCTTGGTGAAGGCCGGGTTGGACAGGGACAGGCCGACGCCGTCCTTGTCGAGGCCGTAGCGGATCTCACCGGACTGCGGCTTGCCGTCCTGGACCGACTTGATCAGGTTGAAGACCGAGTCCTCGACGTCCTTGGTGACCGAGGTCAGGATGGACTCCTTGTAGTTGGCGAGCCCCGCCTGGTTGTACTGGTCGGAGTCGACGCCGATGTTCCACTTGCCGGCCTTGGAAGCGGCCTCGATCGCGCCCGAACCGGCCAGACCGGCCGCCGAGTAGATCACGTCGGCCTTCTTGTCGAGCTGGCCCTGGGCGGCGGCCTTGCCGAGGTCGGGCTTGGAGAAGCCCTCGAAGTTCGGGGGCTGCGTGAGGTACTGCGGGAGCACGGTCACCGACGGGTCGGTGTCCTTGACGCCCTGGACGTAACCGGCCTCGAACTTCTTGATCAGCGGGGTCTCGACGCCGCCGATGAAGCCGACCGTCTTCGTCTTGGTGACCTTCGCGGCGGCGACGCCGGCGAGGTAGGAGCCCTGCTCCTCGTTGAAGACGATGTTCGCGATGTTCTTCGCGGTCACCGAGGCGTCGTCGATGATGCCGAAGGTGGTCTTCGGGAACTTCGGCGCGACCTTCTTGATGGCGGGCGCGTAGGCGAAGCCGACGCCGATCACCGGGTTGTTGCCGGACCGCGCCAGCTCGGTGAGGCGCTGGACCTTGTCCGCGTCCCCCTCGCCGTCGGACGGCTCGGCCTCGGTGCCCGAGACGCCGAGGTCCTTGTTGGCCTTGGAGAGGCCCGCGTAGGCGGCGTCGTTGAACGACTGGTCGCCGCGGCCACCGATGTCGTAGGCGATCGCGGCCTTCTTGTCGGAGTCGGAACCGGCGTCCGACGACGTCTTTCCGCTACAGGCGGTGGCGCTGAGTGCGAGTGCCGCGGACGCGACGCCCACAGTGGCAATCCTGGTGATCCGGCGCAAGGGAAGGCTCCTTCAAACCTGACCGAAGCGCCTCTTCCGGCGCTGGTTTCGCGGCGATCGTAACGCGCGTAGATGTCAGATAAGAGCACGTACGGAAGCCGTTATCGGATCGTCGCGAACAGAAGGTGTCGCGTCCGTCCATAGATGGTCTACGAACAGATCGTGAAGTCCGGTCGGCAGATCATGGACCACGGTCACCGGATCACGAGGAGCAGCCGGCCAGGAGCGCCGCCGCGGTGAACAGCTCGACGCCCACGGTGATGGCCTCCTCGTCCACGTCGAAGTTGCCGCGGTGCAGGTCGAGGCCGCGCGTATCGCCCGGCGTGCGCACACCGAGGCGGGCCATCGCGCCCGGCACCCGCTCCAGGTACCAGGAGAAGTCCTCCCCGCCCAGGCTCTGCTCGGTGTCCTCGATCGCGTACGAACCGCGACGCTCGGTCATCGCGGCGTCCAGCAGGCCGATGCTCTCCGCGTCGTTCACGACGGGCGGCACTCCGCGCACGTAGTTGATCACGGTCTTCGCCCGATGCATTCCGGCCACCTCGTCGATGGCGGCGTGCACCAGGTCGGGAGCGTCCCGCCATGCCTCCAGGTTCAGGCAGCGGACCGTGCCGGACAGCTCCGCGTGCTGCGGGATGACGTTGGGCGCGTGCCCCGTCTCCAGCCGCCCCCAGGTCAGCGCGAGCCCGGAGCGGGCGTCCACCCGGCGGGCCAGCAGCGCGGGCACGTCGACCGCGACCCGGGCGGCGGCGGTGACCAGGTCGGTGGTCAGGTGCGGCCGGGCGGTGTGGCCGCCGGGCCCGTCCAGCGAGATCTCCAGCCGGTCGCAGGCGGAGGTGATGGCGCCGATCCGCAGGCCGATCCGCCCGACGTCGACCTTCGGGTCGCAGTGCACCCCGACGATCCGCCCGACGCCCTCCAGCACACCGGACTCGATCGCGTCGAGCGCGCCGCCCGGCAGCACCTCCTCGGCCGGCTGGAAGATCAGCCGCACGGCGTTCGGCAGGAGGCCCTGCCGGTCGAGCGCGGCCAGCACGAGCCCGGCGCCCAGCACCGTGGTGGTGTGCACGTCGTGGCCGCAGGCGTGCGCCCGGTCCGGCACGGTGGAGCGGTACTCCACGCCCGCCTTGGTGTCCGGGATGGGCAGCGCGTCGATGTCCGCGCGCAGCGCCAGCATCGGCGTCACGCCGTCCCACTCCCCCACGTCGCACATCAGCCCCGTGCCGACGTCGAGCACGCGGGGCCGCAGCCCGGCCCTCTCCAGCCGGTCCTTGATGGCCGCGGTGGTGCGGAACTCCTGGTTGCCCAGCTCGGGGTGCATGTGCAGATCGCGGCGGAAGGCGATCAGCTCGTCCCGGAGCTCGTCGCCGAGCCTGCCGGGCAGCGCACCTCCCCCGGGCTTGTCGGCCAGGTCTTCGGGGCGGGAGGCGCGGGACTTCAACTGGTTCACCTGGTGAAGGGTAGGCCCCTTCACCCCCCAACTGGCCACAGATCAACAAAACTTCAGCCGCTCAGGGGAACAAAATAGCGTGCCCGGAGTGTGACGGAGCGTGGTGCTGGGTATAACTGCACGCTTTGCCGGAGTCCGTCCCGCCGCGCCGCAGCGCGGCCGGACGGTTCGCCGGGGCGGGTCAGGTGGCCGTGGACGGCAGGCGCCGCACCCCCCGGGCGGTCTCCGTGACCCCGCTCAGGAAGCCGTGGGCGCGCGGGGAGGCCGAGGTGCGCAGCCATTCCGGCGCGATGTCGCAGACGGCGACCTGCACACCGGTGCCGGCCAGGGCCAGCGGCAGGGTGTGGACGACCGTGGACGGGAAGCTCACGATCGTGCGGCCGATGGGGCCGCGCCGGGCGATGAGCTCCAGGGGCAGGTCCGGCCGGACGATCTCCAGCCCGGTGGCGGCCTCCAGGGCGTGGAGCTTCTCGGCCGATTCGCGGCGGTGGGCGAAGTAGCGGGTGGCGCCGTGGGCGCGGGCCAGCCGTGCGACCGCCTGCTGGTACGGGACCGGGTCCACGACGCCCGTCTCCACCAGGGAGGTGCCCACCAGGTCGGCGCCCCTGCCGACGCTCGGCGGGCCGAAGCGGGCGCGGGTCCAGGCGAAGGCGTTCGCGGTGACGGTGATGCCGGACGGGGCGTCGACGGGCATCGCGGTGAAGACCTCGACCGTGTGGCCGGCGTGCGGCCTGAAGCGGCGGCGGGCGGTGGCCGTGACCGGGGCCAGCAGCAGTTCGCGCGGCCCCGTGCGGCCCCGGCGGTGCCAGCGCGTCAGCCGCTCGCCCCGGGCCAGTTGGGCGGTGAACTCCATGGTGGCGGTGCCGTCGTCGACCACGGTGAGGCGGTCGGCCCGGACCAGGGTGAGCAGCAGCTGCACGTACCGCGAGAACGGGTCGCCGATCACGATGTGGTCGGCGCGCCGGACCAGTCCCGCCAGGGCGCGCAGGGCCTTGAGAGGCGCGCCGGACCCGCCGCGCGCCTCCTGCCAGCGGACGGTGACGCCCTCGTCGCGGGCCAGTTCCGCCATCCGGCGCAGCTGGCCGCGCGACATCGGGTCGACCGGGGGGAGGACGACGACCGTGGTGGCGGCCGGGGCCTCTCCCCTCATGGCGTGGGTCCACTCCAGGACGTTCAGGAGCTGGACCGGGCTCTCGACGAAGGCGAGGTTCACCGTTCGGCGCTCAGACCGCGACCGGCTCGGGGGCCGGGGCGTTCTCGGTCTCGGCGACGACGCCCGCGACGCGGCGGAGCTTCTTCATCGGGCCCAGCTCGGACGCGTAGACCTTCTTGACGCCGTCGCCGAGGGACTGCTCGATGGTGCGGATGTCGCGGACCAGCCGGGCCAGGCCCTGCGGTTCGACGGAGGCGGCCTGGTCGGAGCCCCACATCGCGCGGTCCAGGGTGATGTGGCGCTCGACGAACGCGGCGCCGAGCGCGACGGCGGCCAGCGTGGTCTGGAGGCCCGTCTCGTGGCCGCTGTAGCCGATCGGGACGTTCGGGTACTCCTGCTGGAGGGTGTTGATGACGCGCAGGTTCAGCTCGTCGGCCTTGGCCGGGTACGTCGAAGTGGCGTGGCAGAGGAGGATGTTGTCGCTGCCCAGGACCTCGACGGCGTGCCGGATCTGCTTCGGCGTCGACATGCCGGTGGAGAGGATCACCGTACGGCCGGTGGCGCGCAGGGCGCGCAGCAGTTCGTCGTCGGTGAGGGAGGCGGAGGCGACCTTGTGCGCGGGGACGTCGAACTTCTCCAGGAAGGCGACGGCCTCGGTGTCCCACGGGGAGGCGAACCAGTCGACGCCGCGCTCGGCGCAGTGCTCGGAGATGGCGCGGTACTCGTCCTCGCCGAACTCGACGCGGTGGCGGTAGTCGATGTAGGTCATGCGGCCCCAGGGGGTGTCGCGCTCGATGTCCCACTGGTCGCGCGGGGTGCAGATCTCCGGGGTGCGCTTCTGGAACTTGACGGCGTCGCAGCCGGCTTCGGCGGCGGCGTCGATCAGCGCGAGGGCGTTGCCGAGGTCGCCGTTGTGGTTGATGCCGATCTCGCCCGTGATGTAGACGGGGTTGCCGGGTCCGGCGGTGCGGGTGCCGAACGTGCGCAGGCGGGAGGTGTTCATGGTGGTGCGTCCTTACGTGGTGGGAACAGCGGGGGCCGAGGTGTCGGGGGTGGTGGTGAGGGTGGGGCCCAGCAGCCAGGCCGCGATCTCGCGGATGGCGCCGTAGCCGCCGGGGGTGGTCGTGACGGCGCGCGCCGCGGCGCGTACCGAGTCGTGGGCGCCGGCGACGGCGACGGGCCAGCCGGCGAGCGAGAAGCAGGGCAGGTCGTTGACGTCGTTGCCGACGTAGAGCACCCGGTCGGGCGCGATGGACTGCTCGTCGCACCACTGCTTCAGGGCCTCGTCCTTGCGGTCGACGCCGTGCAGGACGGGGACGCGGAGCTTGCGGGCGCGGGCGGCGACGACCGGGTTCCGCTCGGTGGAGAGGATGAGCAGCGGCAGGCCGGCCCTGCGCAGGGCGGCGATGCCGAGTCCGTCGCCCCGGTGCACCGCGACGGTCTCGCGGCCCTCGGAGTCGATCATGACCCGGTCGTCGGTCTGGGTGCCGTCGAAGTCCAGGACGACCGCGTCCACGTCCGCGAGGGAGGGCAGCGGCGACGGGTCCAGGAGCGGGGCGAGCGCGCGGGCGCGGGCCAGGTCGTGCGGGTCGTCGATCTCCAGCACCCGGGCCGGGTCGGTCGGCACCAGGGCGGTGTGGCCGAAGAAGCGGTGGCGGTGGGTGCGGAAGCCGGTCGCGTCCATGGCGTACGCGGCGCCGGTCTCCAGGTGGTCCTGGGGCCGGTCCTGGCGGCGGGGGCGTACGGCCCTGTCGTGGTTGACGCCGTACGTTCCCTCCTCGACGGCCTGTCCGTCGCGCCAGAGGAAGCCGTGGAACGGGGCGACGGTGACGGCCGTGTCCGCCCCGCCGCGGACCACCGCCCCGGCGACGCCGTCGATGTCCTCGCGGGAGACGAACGGGCTGGTGCACTGGACGAGCAGGACGACGTCGACGCTGCGGGCGCGCTCGGCCTCGTAGGCGTCCAGGGCGTGCAGGACGGCGGCCTCGCTGGTCGCGGTGTCGCCCGCGATGGCGGCGGGGCGCTCGACGCAGTGCAGCCGGTGGGCGGCGCCGAGGTGCGCGGCGGCGGTGCGGGCGGCCTCGGCGATGGCCGGGTCGTCGGTGGTGACGGCGACTTCGGTGACCTCGGGTGCGCCGAGCGCGGCGCGCACCGCGCGGGCGATCAGGGGCAGGCCGCCGACCTCGGCGAGGTTCTTGGCGGGGACGCCCTTGGATCCGCCGCGGGCGGGGATCACGGCGAGGACGGTCGGGGGCATGGGGGCTCCTGTCGGGGTGGTCACAGCTCGCCCATCCGGCGGATGACGGGCGCGACGCGCTGGACGCCGTGCCGGTAGGCGCCGCGCGCCGCGTTGCGGACGGTCTCGCGTACGGCGCCGCGGACCCGGCCGGGCTCCTGGGGCGCGGCGGCGCGGGCCGCCGGTGTGCCGTCGGGGGCCAGGTGGTGGCGGGCCAGGATGCCGGGGAGGTAGCCGGGGGCGGTGGCGGGCGTGTAGTAGGGGGCCGGGGGCGGCAGCCGGTCCTCGTCGAGGAGGGCGGCGACCCGGGCGCGGGCGGTGTCGTAGGCGGTGGCGTACGAGCCGTCGGCGGCGACGCCCTGGCCGGCCAGCCACGCTCCGTCGGGCCGCGGGCGGTGGCCGCCGTCGAGCCGGTCCCAGGAGGTGAGGAGGCCGGAGCCGACGAAGTGGTGGTTGCCGAGCGCCTCGCGGACGCCGAGGTCGGTGAGGACGGCGGTCGGGATGCGGCGGTGCAGGGACTCCAGGGCCGCCGTCGAGGAGACGGTGACCAGCAGGTCGGTGCGGTCCAGGACCTCGCCCATGTGCCCGTACACCAGGCGGAAGTTGGGCGGCGGCACGCCGGGCAGCCGCTGCGCGAGGCGCTGGTAGGGCAGTTCCTCGACGTGCGTGGTGTGCTCGCCGGGCCTGGAGCGCAGCTTGAGCAGCACCTCGCGGCGCGGGTGCAGCCGGGCGTGCTCGACGAGCCGGCGCAGCAGGTAGGCGCGGTCGGCGCGGGAGGCCGGTACGGAGGGCTGGGCGGCGAAGACCACGGTGTCGCGGCCGTTTTCGGGGCGGTGGGGCGCGCCGCCGAGGAAGGGCAGCGCGGCCTCGGTGACGGCCGACGCGTCCGCGCCGACGCCTTCGTACACCGCGCGGAAACGCTCCGCGTCGTGGCGGGAGTTGGCGAGGACGACGTCGGCGCCGTGGCGCAGCAGGAGACCGTCGGCGAGCTTCTCGTAGACGACTCCGACGTATCCGGTGACGACGACGGGTCGGCGGGGCAGGTCCAGGGCGGCGAGGCCGTGCAGCATCGCCTGGACGCCGCCGCCGACGAGGGCGAGGACCAGGACGTCGTACGCCTCGGCGCGCACGGTGTGCAGGAACTCGACGGCGGTCACCTCGCGGACCCGGTCGGCGGCGATCCCGACCTCGCCGACCTCCGCGAGCTGGCGGGGCGTCGGGGTGGCCCGGCCGCGCAGCAGCAGTCCGCTGATCTCGACGGGGCGGGCGCCCCGGCCGTCCGGACCGGCGGTCAGGCGGCGCGCGGTGAGCGCGCCCCATTTCCACCGGGTGTCGGAGTCGGCGAGAACGGCGACCCGGAGTGCCGGGCGGGGCGCGGCGGGGACTTCGGCCGGTTCGGCCTCATTGCTGATACGTGGGGGCACGTCCTAGAAGTTAGGAAGGCATTTCGATGTGCGGCCCAACGCGGCTGCAACAAATGGTTAACAGCGCGCCGACGGTGGGGGAATCGGCAGGCCAGGGTGGTCGACTCGCTTTTCATTCAGACTGATTCATCGTTCGGACATTCACCGTTCACTCGCCATACTTTCCCGGGACGAGGAAAACGCCGCGTCCGCGTCTAGCGTGATGCGGGTGGTCAAGCTCTCCGTCATCGTGCCGTTCTACAACGTGCGGACATACGCGCCCGACACCCTCAGAAGCCTGCGGGCCAACGCCCGGGAGGACTTCGAGTTCATCCTCGTCGACGACTGTTCGACCGACGGGACGGCCGACGTCCTGCGCCGCGCACGGGAGGACCTTCCCGGTGCGGTCGTGATCGGACACGAGCGCAACGGCGGTCTCGCGACGGCCCGGAACAGCGGTCTGTCCGCGGCGAACGGGGAGTATCTGACCTTCCTCGACGGCGACGACTGGCTGGCCCCCGGCTACTTCGAGGAGCTGGTGGCCGCCGCCGAACGGCTCCGGTGCGACTTCCTGCGCACCGACCACGTGCAGGTGACCGGGCGGACGCGGACGGTGCACCGGGTGCCGCACGGGCTGCGCGGCACCGTGCTCAGCCCGCGTTCGGTGATCCTTCCGGCGGACCGCACCACCTCGGTGGACTATCCGTACGCGTGGGCCGGCGTCTACCACCGGCGGCTGCTGGACCGCGGTCTGCTGCATTTCACCGACGGGCTGCGCACGGCCGAGGACCGGCCGTGGATCTGGCGGCTGCACCGGGAGGCGGAGAGTTTCGCAGCGGTGGGCCTGCTCGGTGTCTTCTACCGGCGCGGAGTCGCTTCGTCGCTGACCCAGATCGGCGATGTCCGGCAACTCGATTTCATCCGGGCATTCGACCAGGTCATAGATGAGACGGCCAAGGACGAGGACGCCGATATCCTGCTGCCGAAAGCCATCCGCACCTATTGCGCGGTCATGGCCCACCATCTGGATTCCGGGCGTTTCGAGCCGGCTGTGGCACGGACGCTGCGCTCGATGAGCGCGGGTGCGCTGCGCAGGCTGCCGCCGGACCTCCTCGACGAGACCCTCCGATCGCTGGGCGACCGGCGCGCGGCCCTGCTGCGGCGGGTGCGCCGCCGGCCCGCCGGAGCCGAATCCGCCCCCGCCGTCCCCGCCGCCTCCGGAGCCTCCGCCTGATGTCCACGACCGGTTCCACCCAGCTCTTCTTCGCGGCCTCGCAGTACGCCGCCGCCACCGTGACGGCCGCGATCCGGGCGGGCATGTTCGGGCCGCGCGACGAGCACCGCCGCCTGCTGATCGTCAGCGACACCTCACCGGCCCCGGAGGTGGGGACGCCGCTCGACAGGATGGCCGGATTCGCCGGGCTGCGGCCGGAGTTCGACGAGGTGCTGTCCTGGAACGCGTTCATCCGGCCCTTCCACCCGGCGGGCTGGTTCCCGCGCGAGCAGGACACCCTCCTGTGGGAGCGGTACCTGCGGCTGGCGTGGGGGCTGGGCGACGGCCCGGTGGAGATCGCCTGCGAGTCGATCCAGGCCAACCCCTCCAACGCGGTCGCCAAGATCTTCGGCGAGAGCCCCGTCCACGTCTACGCCGACGGGCTCATGAGTTACGGCCCCACCCGCAGCAAGATCGATCCGCTGATCGGCACCCGGGTGCGGCGGCTGCTCCACCTGGACCTGGTGCCGGGGCTGCGGCCCCTGCTGCTGACCGAGTTCGGCGTCGAGCCGGAGGTCGTGCCGACGGACGGGTTTCTGAAGGTGCTCGGCGAGCTGGCCGAGGAGGCGGCCGACCGCCTCACCACCACCGAGTCGGCCGCGCTGCTGCTGGGCCAGTACCTCTCCGCCATCGACGTCCTCACCGCCGAGGAGGAGCAGGAGCTGCACCTGCGGATGCTGCGCGGCGCGGTGGCCCTCGGCCACGAGCGGGTGGTCTTCAAGCCGCACCCCGCGGCCCCGGAGAGCTGGTCGCGAGCCCTGGAGCAGGAGGCCGAACGGCTCGGCGCGGAACTGACCGTGCTGGACAGCCCGGTGATCGCCGAGGTCGTCTACGAGCGGATGCGCCCGGCGCTGGTCGTCGGCGCGTTCTCCACGGCGCTGCTGACCGCCGCCGCCTTCTACGGCATCCCCGTGGCGCGGGTGGGCACGGAGGACCTGCTGGCGGGGCTGACCCCGTACCAGAACAGCAACCGCGTCCCGGTCACGGTCGTGGACGCCCTGCTGCCGCCGCTGGAGGACGCCGCGGCCGTGACGGCGTGGACGATGCCGGACGCCGGGCAGGTCCGCCGGGAGCTCTCGGGGCTGGTCACCGCCGTGGGCTTCGCGATGCAGCCGAAGATCTACCCGGAGCTGCGCCCGGCCGCCGAGGCGTACCTCGCCCGCCACCCGTCCCCGGCGGCCTCGCCGTACTTCCGTCGCCGCCGCCTGACCGCGCTCGGCCTGCCGGGGGCCCTGCCCTCGCAACTCGACTTCATCCCGCGCAACGCGGCGGTCCGCCGGATCGCCAGGCGGGCCGTCACCTGGAAGCGCGTGGCCGGCGGACGGCTGCCCCTCGTGCGCGGCACCCGCGACTGATCCCCGGGGGACCCCGACGTGACCAGTCCGCCGACCTCGCCGGCTTCCGGGTGGCCCGGCTCCGCCCGGCGTACTGGGCGGCGATCGCCCTCGTCTCGGCGGCGGCGGTGCTGCTGCCCGAGCGCACCTGGTGCACCGCTACGGCAGCGATCCCATGCTGTGGGGCGGCATCCCGGACAGCTCGGTCTCCTTTGCTGGTTCGGGTCTCTTCCGTAGGTGTTCGGGACAGTTTCGTAGGTGTTCGGGACAGTTTCGTGGTGTTCGGGACAGTGCGAAGCCCCGCCCGTGCGCTTCTGGGGCAGCACTCGGGTGGGGCTCGCTTCCCTCACCGCACCGTGCCGACAGTGCGGCCGGCGACTACGGCCGATCACATCGCTCCGCTCAGTCGAGGAGGAATGAACGATATCCAGAATCTGCGCCCGGCCTGCGGGCCGTGCAACTACAGCAGAGTCAACGGAACGGCCTATTATAACGGGAGTGGGGGCTTATTCTCGTTTCTCAGCAAGAAGAGATAGATACCGTTCTCCGTCCAGCCGACCGGAGCCGAATCGGAACACGAAAGGCTGACTCTGGTCGTGCCCGGCACGCCTAGGAAGAAAGCTTCACAGCCATCGCTAAGGCCCGTCGGGGTACACAGAGCAACCCTGGTCGCCACCTTGCCTGACAGCCTCTGAGATGGGCGCACACGGGCGGCACAGGAAGCCCCCGACGCAACCAGCGTCGGGGGCTTTTCTTCATGCCCTCCCGTGAACGAGGAAAGGCCCCTGCCAGAGACCGGGGCGGAACTGGCAGGGGCGTAGTCCCTCACCATGCGATGGGTGGTCACACGGCACCCCGTAGGGGCGGACCGGGGCGAGAGCCTGAACACGTCAGCTCAGACGGAGACACGTCCTGTCTCCTGCTCAAGGCTTGTCCGGTCGGGGGACATCTGGCCTGCCCCCGCCGTGCGGCATCGCCGTGCGCGCGGGAGGGGCAGGGGCCTGGTTATTCGGCACGCACCACCATGGCGAATGACGTACAGATACGCCTGAAGGCTTTGTGTCCACTGCGGCCGGTGTGACTCATGCATTCGACGTCGACTGACTCTGGCTTCGTCGACGGCTCCGCCTTCCACTTGCCCCACAAGCACTCGGCTTCGAACGTGACCTCTGTGTCCGGGTGCTGCGTTATCCGGTGCTGCATGAACCGCAGGAGAGACCGAGTCACCTGGGCCGCCGCGTCCAGTGCGGATGGTTTCTGATCTCCACATCGGCATCCGTTGCCGCAGACAGGTTTCCCCTATCCCTGTCCGCCTGCCGTTGCACAGCCAGCGCCTCACAGACACCACACCCCGAAGCAGGCTTCGGGAGTGGAGGGGGAAGCATCAGGTGTACCGGTCCCGACATACTCGTCTGCCTTTCGGTCATGCCGTACGCCTTCCCGTCGCGTCCCCCTGGGCCAACATGATGCACCGACCAGACGGCCAAGGCCCACATTATTTGCGTTGTCGGGTAAAGGCGCTCGCCCAGTCGTCAAGGAGCGACCGGCAAGCTTCTCCGAAGACGGCATGGGATTCATACCTTTCAAAATCCTCTCGATACGTGCTCACGTCCCGATGATCCCGCAGGATGAGTGCCCCTGTATGGGTTTCCACTTGGACCATGCGCCGGTCATACACGGTGAAGACGCTTAGTGGAGTTTCCGACACGGGGCCAACGATATCGAGAGGGATTACGCCTAGTCGTACGTTCGGAATGCGGGAGACAGAAACTAGGCGATCGAGCTGCATAGCCATGGCGATCGGTGAGGCTAGAGGCCACCGTACAGCCTGCTCTGTCAGCAGGAATGTGAAGTGCTTCGACGGGTCCATAAGGATCTGCTGACGCTCTAGCTTTTTGGCCACGGTCCTGGACATGTCACCGGAGTTCCGCGAGAGGCTTGCCCGCACGTAATCAGGAGTCGCCAGGAGACCGGTAATCATCGTCGGCAGGAAGAACCGAAACTCGGCCGTGACGACTTCAAGGCGGGCCAGCTCGTTCTGCTTCTTGTCCAGGCCCCGGCGTTGGGAAGCCCAATCATCCTGCCACTCTGTATTAGCCGCACGAGCAAGGGCAAGCATTTGCGTGGCGACGGGACCATCCGCCCCGAGGGCATCGACGATTAGTTCGACATCAACAATGGTGGGAGTGAGTTTTCTGGCCTCGATGTTGCTGATTTTGGTCTGTGACATATTGGCGCGCTGAGCGAGCCGGGTTTGCGTGAGCCCGGCTCGCTTGCGTTCGCTGCGTAGTGCTTGCGCTAGGTCTGATCTCGACTGGCCTAGCGACTCGGGTTCGAACGTCACCCCTTCACGTACTCCAGGAACGGCATCGACTCGGCCAAGGCGATTCGCTGATATCCGAGGAACGGATTAATGTCCCCTGCGAATACCTCACGGCTGGTCTGCGTACCGTCCGGCTCGTAGTTCATCAGCACGACTTCAGACCGGTCGAACATCCAGAAATCCTGCACCCCTTCAAGAGGGTTGCGGCGTCCCGTGACATCCATGATGCGGATTTCTTCGCCGGCCCACGCATGAGGCTGGTAGTACATGAACTCATAGCGCAGGTAGTCCGACAGAGGACGAGTAACGATGTGAACGCGCCCCTTACTCTTCCCCTCCCCCCGCAGCCGCTTGAGATCATCGGTGTACTCGTTTGAATAGGCGTGAGGATCGATACGCTCCCCAGCGAGGAAATCCCTTATCTCTTCGGCTTCCTGCGGAACGCGATACTCGGGCAAGGTTTCCAGCCTCCACGCCTCACGCTGGAAAGTCTCGAACCGACCCGCCCACTCCTCACCATCCAAGAGCACGGAAAGCCTCCCTCAACGTCTCCTCTGGGATCTCCACAAGTCCTTCTCCGTCCGGGGCGGAGAATGCCCCGGAGACGTCGCCCTGAACGACGAACGAGCCGGACACGGTCCGATAAACGTTGGGGCAATCGTTCTTGTTGCAGTTGCCGTTTCCGTTGCCGGTAAGCCGGGTCAGTTCCTCGCGCGCCATGCTGAAACCCCCTTGTGCGTGGCCCCTGTTGGGGCCCTCGGGGATGACGTTACGGATCTCTGATCCATGGGTCTACGCGGCAACGCCAATATTCGCGTAGTCGGGTAACCGGCGGATGGACGGCTTCAGGACGTCTCGGGGCTACTCACGGCCTTCACTGCGAGTGGCCGCCGCTTCCGCCTACTCGGGGTGCTGGTAAGCGCAGAGAACGGGGTGGCCCTGGGAGGAGCCTGGGGCTCCTTCGCGGGCCCCTCGGGCAGGCCGAGGTTCGCAGTGCCTCTTGCTGCTCCTGGAGGCTCATGCGGGCGAACAGGGCCGCAGCATCGTCAAGGTGAGACACCCCAGCCCCCTACGCGCTCGCCAGGGACAGCTTGGCTGCGAACCCCAGGAAGAGCACCCCGGCGGCCGTGGTGGCCCCCGCGCTGAGCGTCTTCCGCCGCCGGAACAGGGCAGCCAGACGAGACCCGCCAAAGATGAGCACAGACAGGTACAACCCGCTTGCCAGCTGGAGGAGTACGCCCAGGGTCACGAACCCGACGACCGGGTTGGACTCTGACACGAACTGCACGAAGAAGGAAATGAGGAAGAGGATCGCCTTCGGGTTGACCAGGCTGACCACCAGCGCCCGGCGGTAGGGGTGTTCCATCGCGGCGCGCGTGCCGGGAGCCTCAGCCGCCTCCGCCAACTCGGCGGTACGCCGGTGCCGTTCGCGCCACAGCGAGACGGCGGTCCGCAGCATGCCGATCGCCAGCCAGGTCAGATAGCCGGCGCCCGCGTACTTGACGACGGCGAAGAGCAGCGGAGAGGTCTGGAGCAGTGACGCGGCGCCGAGCGCGGACAGCGTCATCAGGACGGTGTCCCCGGTCCACACGCCGGCTGCGGCCGTGTATCCGCCGCGTACGCCGCGCCTGGCCGCGACGGAGAGCACGTAGAGCGAGTTCGGGCCGGGCAGCAGAACGATCAGCGCGAGGCCGGCGAGATAGGTCGGAAGGTCGGTGACACCCAGCATGGGCGGAGTCTCGCACGTCTGTGCGGCGGGTGAGAACGCCGTCTCACGAAGGCCCGTACGACGGGGGTCAAGGCCGCGTTCCGGCCGGTCGACCCGGCAGGGACTGGACGCGCCGCCGCCGTCCGGAACAGGATGCGGCAAGGGGGCGGGGTGGGGCGGGCAGCCGCCCCTCGACGCACCGGACGGCGGGCGAGCCAGGGGGACGAGGATGGCGGACAGGAACAGCGGGCACGACGACCGGGCGGCGGGCACCGCGCGGCGGCCGGGAGGGGCGGACGACGGCAGGTGCGAGGGAACGCCCCATCCGGGAAGGGGAGTTCCGGGCCCCGGTCCACGTACGGGCTCGGGCCCCGGTCCGCGTACGGGTTCCGGCCCCCGCGCGCGTACGGGCTCGGGCCCCGGTGCGGGCCCGTCCCTGCGGGTGGCGGCCGTCTCCGCACTCGCGGTGGCCGCCCTGGTGACCGGATGCGAGCCCGTCGCCGTCCAGGGGGCCGGGTCCAAAGCCGCCTCGCCGCCGCACTCGCCCCCGCCCGCCGCCCGTACCGCATCCGCCGCCGCACCCGCGCCGCCGCCCACGACATCGGCCCCGGCCGACGCCGACGACGCCAAGCCGGGTGGCGAGCCGTCCGCCGCTCCGTCCGCGACCGGCGGCGGGACGACGGACGAACCGCCCGAGCCCGGCCCCCGCACCGCGCCGGCGGAGCGGGTGCTGCTGCGGCCCGGCTCGCACAGTGCCCACGTCCGCGCATTGCAGGCCCGGTTGCGCCAGACCGGATACTTCGGCCGCAACCCGACCGGTTTCTACGGCGACGTCACGGCCGGAGCCGTCCGCGCCTTCCAGACGGACCGGGGCCTGCCCGCGACGGGCAGCACCGACCTCACCACCTGGCGGGCCCTGCTGTCCGCGACCCGCGCGCCGACGCCGGACGAGCTGGACCCGCCGACCGAACGGCCGGTGGCCGCGCCGGACGAGCGGTGCCTGACGGGCCGGGTGCTGTGCATCAGCAAGCGGAGCCGGACGCTGGCCTGGATGATCGACGGACGCGTCGTCTCCGCGATGGACGTCCGCTTCGGCTCCCAGTACACGCCGACCCGCGAGGGCGTGTTCGCGGTGTACTGGAAGTCCCGGCACCACGTCTCGACGCTCTACGACACCCCGATGCCGTACGCCCTGTTCTTCAGCGGCGGCCAGGCCGTCCACTTCTCGGCCGACTTCGCGGCCAACGGCTACGGCGGCGCGTCGCACGGCTGCGTCAACGTCCGGGACGAGAAGAAGATCGCGGCGCTGTTCGCGCAGGTGCGGAAGGACGACAAGGTCGTCGTCTACCGGTGAGCCGGAACGGTGCGAAGGAGGCGCGGGCGGGACCGGGGGAACGTGTCCCGCCCGCGCCGATGCGCTGAGCCGAAGGTACGGGGGGAACCCCGGCTCGTCGCGCGGCCGATGACCAGTCGGCTCACTCACTACTGCGCCCGGCCGCCGAAAAACGTCACACCTTCACGGCCCGATCCGCCTTCGGAGCGAAAAGACGCAGGTCAGCAAGTTTTCGCGAGGCCGGCGCACGGCGGGCCCACAAGCGAGCCGGCGTCACCGGGCGGCATGGAGAGAAAGGAGACAGGCGGCAGCGAACCGCCCTCGTTCCCACCGGGTCCGCCGGGTCCGCCGGGTCCGGGATCGCCGTCGCCGCCTCCGTGGTCGCCACCGTCCCCGGCGCCGCCGAGGAGCCGGGAGCAGAAGCGCTCCAGATCGTCCTCACCCTTGGCGAGCTCCCGCAGCCGGCGCCGGTCCCGGCCGTCGAGGGTGCCGCCGTGAAGGGCCTTGCACGCCTTGAGGGACTTCTCGTACCAGTTCTCCGACGAACCCTGGCCCCAGCCGTCCTCGTGCTCCTCGCGCTCGGTGGAGTCGTCCGGGGCGTCCTCGTCGCCGCCGCCGTCCGCGCGGCCACCGCCGTCGGTGCCGTCGTCGTCGGCGTCCGGCCGGTCGGTCGGTCCGGGCGGGTCTCCGGCCTGCTGCGACGGGCCGGGCTGCCGGCGCTCGGGCGGGATGGAGGGCGGGGCGGGCTCGTCGGGCGGGGTCGGCCGGAGCGAGGCGGACGGGTCGTCGGCCGGCCGCCCGGTGACCAGCGGCTCGGGGCTCCCGGCCGCCGATACGGAGGCGGCGGGCGCGGGCGCGCTCCGGCCGGCGAACGGCCCGGCGAGGATCCCCGTACCCGTGGCGACGGCGACTCCGCCCAGCGCGCAGCCCGCCAGGGAGACGACCAGGCCGAAACGGACCGGGCGGCTCCAGCGCGGGCGGCGGGGCGGCTCCGCGGGCGCGGAGCCGATCCGCACCGAAGGCAGCGCCCCGGGCCGGGCGGTCTGGGCGGCGGTGTCGCGCCCGGCGGTCCGGTCGGCGGAACCGGCGCGGGCCGCCTGCCGGAATGCAGCCAACGCCCTTTCCTCGCCCGGGAGTTCACCGCCGGAGGGACGGCCGGTCGCGCGGGCCGCGTCGAGCGCGCGGGCGAGCCGGAGGGCATCGCCGCGGGCGCGGGCGCCGAGGGGTACGACCGGCTCGCCGCGGAGCAGTCTCTCCGCCGCGTCCTTGTCAAGCCACTCGTCGTGCTCGTCGGCCATCACATGTCCCTCTGCGTCCACGGTCGTGATTGCGTCACACCGGGAGTGACCCCGGCGGGCGCCGCCGGGCCGGGCCGCACGGGCCGCTGAGCCGGTACGGCGCGCAACTCCGCTCCGGCTCCCGCCTCCTGACCTGCGTCGCTCCCGGCATCGTGGTCGGGACAGCCGTCGGGCGGGAGCGCGCCGTGGGCGCGGACCGGGTCCGGGTGCTCCGGCCCGAGGATTTCGGCCAGCCGCTTGAGGCCGCGGTGCGCGGCGGTCCGTACGGCGCCGGGCCGCTTGCCGAGGGTCTGTGCCGCGCTCTTCGCGTCCAGGCCGACGACCACCCGCAGCACCACCGCCTCGGCCTGGTCCTGCGGCAGCTGGGCGATGAGGGACAGGGTGCGGTCGGTGTCCAGGGCCTCCATGGCGTCGCCCGCGGTGTCGGACTCGGCGGGCCTGCCGGTCAGTTCGCTCTCGTCGCCGCCGATGGCGGGGCGGCGGCTGCGCATCCGCAGATGGTCCAGCGAGCGGTTGCGCGCGATCCGCGCCGCCCAGCCCCGGAACCGGTCGGCGTCACCGCTGAACCGGTCGAGGTCACGGGCTATCTGCAACCACGCCTCGGAGGCCACGTCCTCGGCGTCCGGGTCTCCCACCAGCGTCCGTATGTAGCCCAGCAGCCGTGGCTGAACCGCGCGGTACACAGAACGGAAGGCGCCCTCGTCCCCGTCCTGCGCCGCGAGCACCGCGGCGGTCAGCTCCGCGTCGTCCCCCAGCACTCCCCAACCCGCCCTGCTGTCCTCAAACGCAGCTGGTCACCACTGCCGCGCCACTCTGCACGAATCAGCACGCTACGTGCTCGGCGGGGGCCGCGTCCATGTCTTGTACAACTCGCAACAATTCCCGGTCCGCCGGGCGGTGTGACAGAAAACGCGGTGGCGGCGCTGAGATGAGTACGGGGTCGTGCTGCGACCCCGTGGAAGACGGCCGGGGCCTCTCCTGTGGGGGGTGGCGGCCCCGGTCGTCGCTCCAACATTTAGCCTCCTGACCTGCGGTTTAGTGGGCCCCTTATCCCCTCCGTGACCAACGCGCCAACGAGTTCCTTTCACAGGGCCGCGTGACCGGCAGAAATTGCCTCCGTGACCAACGGCGTGACCAACGCGTCGGACGGTCACCCGATGCGCCCCAGGCCGATGCGCTGCGCGGTCCCCGACGCGAGCTTCCGAGCCCCCTCCACCCGGCGCTTGCCGTACTGGGACATCGTGTAGCCCGGCGAGTGGTGCCTCACGTTCGCCGAGACCTCAACCGCAACGACTCCCCCGCGGACATCGCCCGCGCGCACGAGCTGTCGCAGTTCGCGCACGCCACCGTCTTCACCGGCCTGTTCTTCCGCAAGGAGATCGCCGCGTACTACGAGGACCACGGTCTGGAGATGCCCTACGAGGACACCGCCCGGCGCAAGATCATGCCCGAGCAGGCTGAGCAGCGCATCCTCGACGCCTTCGAGAAGGACGCCTCCTGGGGTCCGCTGTTCCGCAAGACGAGCTGCGGGGGTGGCGTACGCGCACGGGGAGGCCGACTACAACGGGCACTTCGGCATCCGCGAGCTGTGTGACATCTGCCCGCCCGAGCGGATCGAGCGGTGTGAGAAGGCATGGGTCAAGCCCGAGTGGGCCTTGACCCCGAATCCTGAACACGGGTTATGCGGCTCGTGCCGGCGTAGTTGGTGTGCGGTGGTAGGCGTTCTCGAAGGCGATTGGTGATCGTTGCCCGAGGTGGGAGTGTCGGCGTCGGGTGTTGTAGCGGTTGAGCCGTCGGAAGGCGTCGAGGCGGGCCTCACGCTCGTTCGGCCAGCTCTTTCGTCCTTGCAGGGTCTCGCGTTTGAAGGTCGCGTCGAAGGACTCGGCGAGTGCGTTGTCCGTGCTGGACCCGACCGCGCTCATGCTCCTCCGCACCCCTGCTGACCTGCAGGCTTCGGCGAAGGCCCTGCTTGTGTACTGAGCTCCGTGGTCGGTGTGCATGATCGATCCTGCCAGGCTGCCGCGGGTGCGGACCGCTGCGGCCAGTGCGTCGGTCACCAGGTCGGTTCGCATGTGGTCGGCGATCGCCCAGCCGGCGAGACGGCGGGAGGCAAGGTCGATGACGGCCGCCAGGTAGCAGAACTTCCCGCCCTCGAGGGGCAGGTAGGTGATGTCGCCGACGTACTTCGTGTTCGGAGCCGTGGCGGTGAAGTCGCGGCCGATCAGGTCCTGCGCCTTGGCCGCCACTGGGTCGGCGACGGTGGTGCGGTGCCGGCGGCGCAACCGGACCCCTTTCGATGCCGAACGCCCGCATGATCCTGGCGACGCGCTTGTGGTTGAGTGCCTCTCCGCTCGTCCCGCGGAGTTCGGCAGTGATTATCGGGGCTCCGTACGTGCCGTCCGAGTCCTGGTGCACCGCCCGTATCAGGGCGGCCAGCCTCGCGTCGGCCGCCTGCCGGGCGGCCCGGTCCGCAGCTGTCCGGCGCCAGTAGTAGAAGCTCGAGCGGCTGATGCCGAGGATGCGGCACAGCCGCTTCACGCCGTAGCGGCGGTGGAGATCGGCGACACACTGGAAGCGGTTCACCAGCGCGTCTCCCCGGCGAAATACTTTGCCGCTTTGCGGAGGATCTCGCGTTCCTCCTCCAGCTCACGGACCTTCTTCCGCAAGGCCGCGTTCTCAGCCTCCAGCGGTCGGCGGCTGGGCCGGTTCCTGCGTCCGGCGTCCCCGCGGACGGCTTACTCCTGCGGCCCTCACCCAGTTCCGCAGCGTCTCCGGATTGATCCCCAGATCAGCGGCGACCGACCTGATCGTCGCTTCGGGCCGCGACTCGTACAGCGCGACCGCGTCCGCCTTGAACTCCGGCGGGTAGTTCTTCATGACCACCAGATGTCCGTTCTCAGATCCTCAGGATCCAGTGTCTCGTGTGTCCAACATCAGGGGTCAAGGCCCGTCATCCTCGTTGACCCTGAAGGCCAGGCAGGATCCATCCCCCTCCGGACCCGGCCCCGCAGGAGCGTCACCCGTCCACCCGATCGGGGGAATACGGTTGAGTGCTCCCGAAGCGCCAATGCCCGCCGGGCTACGTTCGTCAGGAAGACCGGCAGCAGCACCCTTCACACTCAAGGAGCACGACCATGGGCGCGTACAAGGAGAGGGCCATGAGCCTGTTCATGCGGCTCGACAAGAACCACGACGGCAACATCGATCCGGCCGACCTGGGAATCCTCGCAAGGGGCACGGGTGACCAGCGGTCGGACCTGGCCCGGAGCACCGGGCAGTTGGTCCAGGGCTTCATCCAGGACGCCGACCGGAACAAGGACAGCAGGGCGAGCCTGGATGAACTGGCCGCCTGCGTGGACAAGTCGATGGCCGGGACGACTCCCGAGACCCTTCCCACGTACGTCCGCGATTTCGCCTCCACGCTGTTCGTCGTCATGGACACCGACAAGTCCGGCAAGGTCGACAAGGCCGACTTCGAGGCGTACCTGAAGGCCCAGGGGGCCAGCGTCGACGTCGCCGGCCGCGAGTTCGAGATGCTCGACCGCGACCACGACGGATTCCTCACTCGCGACGACATCCAGGTGGCGGCTCACGCCTTCTTCACCGCCCCGGACGGGGCCCCGGCGTTCTGGCTCCTCGCTGCCGTTCCCGCGTAGGGCGCGACCGCGTGACGGGGCCCTGAAGGACCTTCGCCTACCCGTGCGGCATTCGGTTCGCAGGGGTCCTCTCCCTGCCAACCGCAGGACCGCACCGGCGGCGAACGCGAGGACGGGCACGAGGTGCGCGGCTGGCATTTCGGCGGCCTTCCGGACGAGGCGGTCCGGCAGCGGCGCCGATCGCTGCCGGACCCCGGCCGCCAGCCCCTCCAACCGCTCAGTGCCTGGCTCGCCGAGTTGTAGACGCGCCAGCGGGTCATCGCGATTTCCGAGCGTGCTCAGAGCCATTCGTTGATCGCGGCCACCACGACGACGGCCTCGAACCGCACGGCGAGCTTCTCGAACCGCATCGCCACGGCCCTGTTGCGCTTGAGCCGCCGCACTCCACCGCGTGGCGTGCCTTGTAGTCCTCACCGTCGAACGCAGGCGGGCGCCCGCCCGAGCGGCCCCGCCGCACGCGATTGCGGACCTGGTTGGCTGGCTCCGCGATCGCGCAGCGGATACCCCGCCTGCGCAGGTAGGCGCGGTTGGCGGCCGACGAGTACGCCTTGTCGGCCCGCACCCGCACCGGAGTCCGCCTTGGCCTCCCCGGGCCCAGCCGCGGCACCCGGATCGTCTCCAGGACCGGCACGAACTGCCGACTGTCGCCGCGCTGTCCCGCTGTCACCAGCAACGACAGCGGCTTCTGGCCCTGCTCGCACGCCAGATGAATCTTCGTGCCGAATCCGCCCCGCGATCGGCCCAGCCCATGGTCGTCCGGCTCGCGCACCATTCCGCCGGGCGGCTCCTTCTGCCCGGCCCCGTCCCGGCGTGCACCGGCCGCGTGCTGGTGAGCCCGGCAGACCGTGGAGTCGACACTCACCTCCCACACGATCCCGCCGCATCCGCCCGCGCCTGCAACAACGTCAGCACCCGCGCCCACACACCTTCGCGCTGCCAGCGCCGGAACAACCCGTACACGGTCTGCCAAGGCCCTTACCCGGGCGGGAGGTCACGCCACGGAGCGCCCGTCCGCACCCGCCACCGAACCCCATCAACCAACCGCCGCCGGTTCCCCGACCTTGCGACGCACACCCGCCGCAGGCAACACCGACTCCAACACCGTCCACTGCTCGTCCGAAAGATCCCCACGCCCCACACCGCGATCATCACGGTTCCGCGACAACGCCGGGACCCGAACCCAAAACACGGCCTACTGATCTTTTA
>NZ_ML123034.1:4144930-4191076 GCF_003846185.1 Streptomyces sp. ADI96-02 | reverse complement strand
CACCTACTCACGTGAGTCGGTGCTTCATCGGCTGCACAGCCAGCCTGCCGAGGCCCTCTTGCGCGTCACGCGGACCGCCTGATGCTCGCCCAGGCTCCTGGGAGCGGCAGGCGCGGGGCGTCGGCATCCGAGAAGCAGTCTCCCCCACCAAGGCAGGGATCAGTGAGCGAGCCCCGGGCGTGCACTCCCGGGGCCCACCGCATCGACGGTGCGGCGACGCGTTCGCAGCACAAGAGTGGCGGGCCCCCCGACCTGTTCGGGCTGACCGTCTCAATAGCTCGCCGCGACCATAGCGCACAACTCCCCCCCATCCAGCTATCAGTCACACGATGGAAGAATTCTCGATACCGCCGAGGATCACCGCGCGAGGGGCACTCGGCCGCTTGCCCAGACTTTGTGCGCGCCCCCCTGAGTGACTGGCCAGCGGCCTGTTGCTGAGACAGTGAATCCCTGCGCCTCCGGAGAAGAAGACAAAAGACCTCAAGCCCCCGCGCTACCGCGACGCGATAGACATACCGGTGCTCTTCCGTCACGGCCCGGGCGGGCGAACCAGACGCGCGTGATGCAGAGCCGACCAGATTTCCCCGAAGCAGCGCTATTCACCTTGGAGTAGTACGCCACTGCTCCAGCCGTAGGTCTTGAGCGTGAGGCTCCAAGAGCCTCAATGACTAAAAATCATGATAAAGCACATCAAGTGTCCAGGTTTGGCTCCTCTCCCACCGGACATCAACCTTGCAACCCGTGAACAGGGTTGCACCGTTTCCCGTCTTCGGATTCCTCAATCAGAGATCACTTTTCGAGGTTGAAATGCCTGAACACTTCAGTCGGCTGACTCTCTACTGTCCCATCGAAAGAGCTGAGAACCCGGCCAGATCGGCAATCAATGAAAGCACGATGGCCTGGGCTGCCAAGCAGGGAATCCCTTCCGGCCGGGAACGTCGGGAACAGTTTTCGGCGATGCGGCCAGGAGCTCTCGCGGCGGGCGTTGTGCCGCACGGCAAAGAGGAAGGGCTCGCCGCCTTCGCCGATTACCACACCTGGCTCTTCGCGTTTGACGACGAGTACTGCGACGACGCCGAGAACTCGGACATAGATGTCACCGAGTGGGCGGCTTTCCTGGCGCGGCTCCACAGAGTGGCCGAAACCGGAGACATCGGACTCCTGCCGGACAACGCCTATGCCTGGGCGCTCCGTGATGTAGCCTCCCGCATCTCCGCATGCGCGACACCCACGCAATTCTGCGACTGGGCTGACGCCGTCCGGTCCTACTTCGCCGCTCTGGTCTGGGAGCGGTCGCGGCGGCGAAACGGTGAGAAGCCCCAGAGGCTGGACGACTACTTGTTACTGCGCCTGCGCAACGGTGCGATGCAGAGCAGTATCGCGCTGTTGGACGTGGCCCACGGATACGTGATGCCGAGGCAGTTGCGTGATACGCCCGAGGCCCGGGCTCTGGTGGAGATGTGCGCGGTCCTCGTCTCCCTCGACAACGATATCTTCTCGCATCACAAGGAGTCCCAGCGCGGCTCTCTGGAGGTGAACCTCCTGGATGTGCTGGCAGCGGAGCGGCAGGCAACGACCGCGGAGTCGCTCCAGGAGGCCGTAGTGCTGCGCAACACGGTGATGCGCCGCTTCGTCGAACTGAGTGAGCGTACGGTGACGCCGGAGGTCGGTGCCGAACTCCAGATGTTCGTGGGGAGTCTTGGCCGATGGGTGCGCGCCAATCTGGATTTCAGCCTTGTCACCACGCGCTATGCCGGTCCGGTACGGGAGCGTCTCGTTCTCAGCCCGCACGCACCGGATCCGCGGCCGACGGAGGAGGCATCAGCCCTCGATTCCGCCGTGATCGGCTGGTGGTGGCGCACTCCTGACGTCGCCCAGGCGGGTGAACGCCGACGGCCGTCCCGGCGGGCGGACCCGCTCATCTGATGGACGCGCTCCGGACGGCTGCCCCGCCTGTCCCGGCCGTCCGGACGTCTCGGCATCCAGCCGGGCTGGCGGTGCCTCGAACTCGGAGGCGGCGCCGGCTCCGTCGCGCGCTGGCTGGCCGAGCAGTGCGCCCCGGGGGAGGTCGTGGGCACCGACATCGGCACCACCCTGCTGCCCCGGGACGTGCCCAACCTGTCCGTCCGACGCCACGATGTCGTCCAGGAGGACTTTCCGGCGGCCTCCTTCGACCTCGTCCATGCCCGAGCACTGCTGGAACACCTGCCGGAGCGAGCTGAAGTCCTCGGCAAGATGGCGCGCTGGACCGCACCGGGAGGCTGGGTGTGCGTGGAGACGGTTATGGCGGTCCATCCCCCGTCCGGCACCCGGAACGCCTACCAGCGCTGTCTCAACGCCGTGTTCACCCTGTCCGAGAACGTGATGGGCACCGACCAGCGATGGGGCACCGCGCTGCCGGGACTCCTCTCACAGGCAGGTCTGACCGATATCGGCGTCCACTGCACCCCGGGCCTGGTGGGCAGGAACGGCAACGCCGACGCCTTCCTGCGGCTCTCCCTGGAGCAGATCGGTCCAGCCCTGGTCCGCGCACGTCTCACCACACCCGAAGAACTGACGGAGTGTACGGACCTGCTGGAAGGCGGAAAGTACACCGACCTCGCCCTCATGACCCTGTCCGCCTGGGCCGACGCACCCGCCACTGACTCCCCATAAGCTGATCCCATCCTGAAATCCACAGGTCACGGGCGCCGGCGTGGTGCGGGGGCAGGGTGCTCGGGCAGGTCACGGGCTTGATCATGCTCGGGTGCTCGTCCGCCGGCGGGAGATCTCGGTGTCGATCGCCACGATCAGGGGCGCGCACGAGCCGCATGCGTCTTCTCCGGTGCTCAGACGGAGTAGTCGGTAAGGCGATCCCGCGTTCGGGGTGGGCGACCCCGAACGCGTGGACGTCTGTGATCAGCGGCAGATCGTCACGGGTTGCGGAGCGACAGCGGCCACAAGCGCTCCTTCGCGGGGACGACGCTGACGCTGCCGCCGCCGAAGGGGTATCCAGTGGGCGGCTGGATGCGGTTGAACCGCCGGTGATTGGACATGGTGTACGCGCCGAAGGCGGTGAGTACCAGCCGGCCCAAGGGCCGGCAATCGGGGAAGCGCGGCACGGCGTGCCTGCCGTCGACACGAATAGCGAAGAAGCCGTCGCCGAGGGTGTGTTCCGCGAACAACCCGGGGAGATCGGGGCCGAAGTGGCCTGGCCATCGGGGGCGCGGTGGGCAGCACGCACGACCGGTGCCAAGGCGCGAGACCCCAGGCGCAGGCGTCGACATCACCACACGGTTGCCGACGTGCGGGTGGTGCCGCCGAGCCGAGCGGACCTCGGTGAGGAAGATCCGTGGATGGCGAGGATCGTGCCGACGGGCTCGAAATGCAGCCGAGGGAAAGCACATTCGAACTAAATTTCCATTAACGAACACAATAACGATTTCTACTGCCCATCGAGGTTAGCCTCCCCGGGCCTAAATTAATACAGCAATAAG
Organism: Streptomyces sp. ADI96-02; assembly: GCF_003846185.1. Taxonomy (GTDB): domain Bacteria; phylum Actinomycetota; class Actinomycetes; order Streptomycetales; family Streptomycetaceae; genus Streptomyces. Next base: position 4,187,600 of record NZ_ML123034.1, on the reverse strand, counting down.
GTCTATCGAATGTTCATAACATCCCGTAGTGTGTAGCAGCACGGCGAGGAGGCGTCGGCGCACTGCGGAGTGATCACGGGTGATGCGCACTCGACCGTCGAGTTGTACTGACGCGCTCGCTGGGCCGCCGTGACGAAATGACAGGTTTCGTCTCCAAATGACCTGAGCCGTTCGGGCAGAGAATTCGGTGTGAATTCTGACGTGACGGCCTTCTCTCTTCGGGCCGCCCACTTCATGGCGGACTTTCAGACCTGGCGACCGGGAACAGGTATTGGCATGAGAACGTGGCATACAGATGCAGGTAAGCGGTGGTGACCGTGGATTTCCTGATTCGACCACAGAGCGAGAATTGCCGTCGGATCGTCGATGCCTCCGACCACTGCGTCTTGGGTCTGAGCCCGTTCAACGGCTATTACACACCGTGCCGGGTGGAGGCGTTGGCCCAGTGGGCGGCCGGACATTTCACGAGGGTCGATGTTCTCGTTCCCGGGTTCGAGGCGGCGCATACCCTCACCGCCGCTGGTGTCAGGCCGCTGGAGGCGGTGGGACGTGTGAGGCGGGCCGTGAATCAGCTCAGGAATCCCGCGGTGCTGGCGCTGTCGCGTGCCGGTGTGTCCGCGCCGGAGGAGCACGTGCACACCTGGACTCAGCTGATGAGCCGACCCGAGTACGCGGCGTCGCGCGAGCGGGCCAGAGCGGCATACCGAGTCGATCCCGATCTCAGGGCGGCCTGTCGGGCGGTTGCCCGGGCAGCGGTCCGGTCCATCGCGGATACGGAGCCCGGCGAGGAGCAGATCGACGCCTGTGTCAGTTATCCGATCGCCGAGTTGCCGCTGATCGTGGACAGCCCGTCGATCTTTGACGTGGCTTCTTCTGTGTTCGTCTACCACCGGCGGATCGAGCTCGCTGCGGCCCTGCTCGCCGGTCCGGCGACCGGGCTGCGGTCAGCTGCACAACAGGGGTTCGTGGTGGCCGAGCCCGTACTGCCGGATGGTTCGTGATGAGACAGCTCAGGCAGCTCCCGATGCCGGCGAGGACACCGGAAGTACCGTTGAGGTTTCCCTTTGTGCTGGGCCCCCTGGGCACGCCTCCGCCCGTGATCCACTGGGCACGCCGACGGCAGCCGGTCTGCCCGGTAGAGCTTCCGGGCGGATCCTGGCTGTGGATGATCTCCCGCCGGGACGACCTCCTGCGAGTATTCACCGACCCGGACCTCGTGCGGCTGAGCGATGCCGCTGAAGCGCTTCCCCCTCCGGCCGCGATCAGCGGGGCAGCGCGCTCGCGGGCCGGGCAGCCGGGCGCCGAGTATTGCGCGACGTGGGCGGTGGAATCCCACCGGCCCGCAATCGTAAAACAGGCGGGTCTCGTCCTGGACGCCATGGAAACCGGGAACAACCCTGCCGATCTGCTGGAACAATGGGCGGCGCCGCTAACAGCCGCCGTGTGCCGCGATGTCTTCGGGCTGTCATTCGATCCCCAGGAATTGCGGAACCTTCTGATCCAGGAAGAGCCGACAGGAAATTCGGCTGCCAGGCACCCGGTCCTGCACTCGCTCACAGAGCACCTCCGGGATGACCCCGTCCGCGGTAATGCCGCCGGTGCGCCCTTCAAAGCCCGCGAACAGCGGGAGGTCGACACTGAACCGTCGCACACCATGGTGAGCGGCTTACTCGTCCGGTGCGCGAGGTCACTCTTCTCGGCATTGCTGACCGGACCATTCACTCTCCTGCTCCACCCCAAACCGTTACGTGAATGCCTGCGCGATCCAGTGCTGTGGCAGGCGGCAGCAGGGGAACTCCGCCGCTACCACCCGGGCACGGTGCTCGGCCCCACCCACATCGCGCTCAGAGACCTGGAACTACACAGCACTCTGATCAAGGCCGGGGACGCGGTATGCGCGTCGCCCCTCGGCGCTGCCTGGGACGAGGAGCACTACCCCACCCCGGCGAAGTTCGACATCCATCGTCCGGACGCCGGGGCCACGTACCTTCGCACGAATCCTGGGCCCCTGGTGGACGACGGCCTGAGCCGGCTGGTTCTCAGCATTGTCTGCCCCGCCCTGTTCGAGCGCTTCCCACAACTGCGCCTGGCCGTGGATGAATACGAGATTCCCTGGAGGAGCGATCTGACGTTCATCCGTCCCGCCTGTCTGCCTGTGGCCTGGTGACAGCCAACCCGGTGAGAGGAGAACACCATGCGGCCGACTGCCCGCATCATCAGTGTCCTGTCGGACGAGTTCGCCCGGGACCCGTACGCCTGGTACCCCCAGCTACGGGAGAGCGACCCAGTCCACTACGAACCCGGCATCGGCGCCTACTTCCTGAGCCGGCACAAAGACGTTCGCCGGGTTCTGACCGAGGACCAGATATTCACCACCCAGGCCCTACGAGAACGCGCCGAGCCGGTCATGCGCGGTCGCGTCCTGGCACAGATGACCGGCGTCGAGCACACCGCGAAGCACCGAACGATGATCCGCGGATACACCGGGCCGATGCTGGAGAATCAGATCCCGCTCATCCGCCGCAACGTGGAGGAGCTCATCCGCCCCCATCTGCGGCGCGGCCGGTTCGATCTGGTGAAGGACTTCGGACAGCAACTGGCCATCTGGGTCGCGCTGGACAGTCTTGGACTGCCCAAGGACGACTGGCAGAATGTGCACTCCTGGTTCCAGGGGGTGGCCGAATTCGTGACGAGCGTCACCCTGACCGAGGAGCGATACCAGCACTGCGTCCAGTGCGCCCGCCGGCTGGAGGACTATCTGCGGCCCTTCATCGAGGAACGGCGCGAGAACCCCGGCCGGGATGTGATCTCGCTGATGTGCCACACGGAGTACGAGAGCGGGAGGATGAGCCTGCACGAGGTCACGGCTCTGTGCCACAACGTGCTCCTCGCCGCGACCGAACCGGCGGACAAAACACTGGCCCTGCTGTTCCGGCATCTGATCACGCACCCCGATCAGATGGACCTGGTCCGCGGCGATCCCGGGCTGGTGACCAATGCCATCGCGGAGACGCTCCGCTACACACCACCTGTGCAACTGATCCCCCGCAGGACAGCGGAGAGCGTCGAGATCTCCGGTGTCGCCATACCCGCCGAGACCATGGTGTGGTGCATGCTCGCCGCCGCCAATCGCGACCCGCGTGTCTTCGAGCGGCCCGACACCTTCGACCTTCAACGCACAGACCTCGGTCCCGAACGGTCCTTCACCGCCGCCGCGACCCATTTCGGGTTCGGCGCGGGCATGCACTCGTGCGTCGGGGCCGCATTCGCGCGCAGGGAACTGGAGACGGTCGTGACGATGCTGCTGGCCCTCATGGAGAACATCGGCTTCCCCGAGGACGCCTGCTACGAGGAGACCGGCTTCTACTCCCGCGGCCCTGAATCCCTCACCCTGACCTTCGATCCCACCGCGGAAGGACGGCTCCTGGCGGCCTGAACCACCAGAAAGGGGAAACCGCATACAGCCGGCTGCGGCCTCCTCCGCATCACGATGACGGAGGACCGGAAAGGGGACATGCCGTGGACAGTAATCGCCACCACACATCTGTTCTGATTGCCGGAGGAGGACCTGCTGGACTGGTCCTGGCGTTGGAACTGGCCCGTCGGCACGTTGACTTCCGGATCATCGATGCGGGCACGGGCCCCTTTCCGGGATCACGGGGCAAGGGTCTCCAGCCGCGCACCCTGGAGATCTTCGACGACCTCGGAATCATCGACTCCGTACAGGCGGAGGGAGCGCCGCTGCCGCCGATGGTGGCCTGGGAGGAGGGAAGGATCATCAAGGAGTGGGATGTCATCGCCCGTGGCGAGCCCACCGGGTCCACGCCCTACGCGGAACCGCTGATGCTTCCTCAGTCGCGTACCCAGGAACTGCTGCGCGAGCGACTGCTGCGGCTGGGACACGGCGTCGCGTTCGGAGCGCGGCTCGTCGGATTCTCCCAGGACGAGGCCGGGGTGCTGGCCCAGGTCGTCCGGGCCGACGGAGGTACGCGGGAGATCACGGCCGACTATCTGGTCGGGGCGGACGGGGGCGGCAGCACCGTACGGAGAATCCTGGGCGTGAGGTTCGACCGCGAAGAAGTGGATACCCGGCCCCTGCTCGTGGCCGATGCCGATATTCCCGGACTGGACCGCGAGCACTGGCACACCTGGGGCAGCGCGGCCGGCATCATGACCGCGATCTGTCCCGTCGCCAGAACAGACTACTTCCAGGTCATCGCACGGTTCGCGGCAGGAACACCCGACCCCGCCCCGGAGCGGGTCCGCGAACTGGTGGCCGCCCGCACGGGATTGCAGGTGCGGAAGGTGCTGTGGTCATCGGTCTTCCGGGCACGAGCGGCACTCGCGGAGCACTTCCGTGTCGGCCGGGTGTTCCTGGCCGGTGACTCCGCGCATGTTCATTCCCCGGCGGGCGGCCAGGGCATCAACGCGAGCATCCAGGACGCCTACAACCTGGGCTGGAAACTGGCGCTCGCGGCAACCGGGCAGGCAGCACCCTCGCTTCTGGACTCCTACGAGGCGGAGCGCCGGCCGGCCGCGGCGGAAGTACTGGGAGTGAGCACTCGCATCCATCAAGGGGCGGGCCGGGTCAGGGAACTGGCCGCACATCGCGACCGCACCACGCACCACCTGGCACTCGGATACCGGGGCATCCCGCCCAACACGGAGATGCGCCCCGCCCTGGCCGAGGAAGCCCTCCACGCGGGGGACCGCGCACCGGATGCCCCGTGCACCGACCTGGGCGGAGCCCCGGTACGTCTCTTCGACCTCTTCCGCGGACCCCACTTCACCCTTCTCGTCTTCGGAAGCCCGCCCATCCAGCCTGTCAGCGCCCGGGGTCCCGCGGTGATCCGCGTGGTGCGCGTCGGCCACGACGTCTCGGACCCCGCAGGGTTCGCCTCCCGCGCGTACGCACCGCACGGCCTGTTCCTCGTACGACCGGACGGATACATCTCGCTGGCCACGGAGACTCCAAGTGAGGTGACCAGCCATCTTCGCTCACTCGGCATACATGTCGGATGACCGGCGGAACCCTGATCCGGGCTGCTCGTGCTCGCGTCGGCGGCCCTGCACCGCTCGTCGGGCCCGGAGGAACCAGAGAGGCAGACCATGACCGACCCGGACCGTCCGCAACCCGCCCCCTACGTTCTGGATTCAGCCGCCCGAGCGGATCTTGAATTCGATCGCCTGCGCACGATCGAGCAGGTCTACGACCCCGGAACCGAGGAGATCCTCACCCGGGTGAAGCCGGCACCTGGGTGGTCATGCCTCGAAGTCGGCGCGGGAGCGGGCAGTATCGCCCGTCTCCTGGCATCTCTCGCCGGAGAGACCGGAAGAGTGGTGGCAACCGACACCGATCCGCGATTTCTGAGGAACATCGCACATCCCGGGGTCGAAGTGATCGAACACGACATCACCGCAGGCCCTCTGCCACCAGGTTCCTGGGATCTGATCCACGCCAGATCCGTACTGGAGCATCTGCCGGACCCCGAATCCGTCCTGGCCCGGCTGATCCCCTCGCTGGCACCACACGGGCAGCTCTTCGCCGAAGCGATCGACGTCAGTCGCGAGACACTCGCCATCGCCGCCGAACACGCCCCGGACAGAAGAGCGGCCACAGCCTTCCTGGAGTTCGCAACCGCGGTGCACCGGCTGATGACACTCGCCGGAGCACACCCCGAACTCGGCAGCACCCTCCCGGTGCTCCTCGCCGCCCAGGGTCTGGAGGGCATCACCCACCAGCGGCGACACCCCCTCGTCTCCGGTGGAGAGCGCGGTTTCTACGCGCTCTCGCTCGCCCGCCTCGCACCGTCGTTCCAGGACCACGGTCTGCTCGACACCGCGGACGACCGGCTCTCCTCCCTGTTCGACGACCCGTCCATGGTCTTCCCCGCACTCCCCATCGGCGCCGCCCATGGACACACCCCCGCGGTCGGACGGCGACAGCGGAGAACCTGAAGAGCCGGTCCGCCAGGAAGGGCGGAGAGCGCCCATCCGAACGGAACAACACGCAAACGGAACACCGAGAGAGGCGAAGCCGATGAGTGAAGTAACGGTTGTGGGCCGGGTCGTCGCCAAGGCGGGCAAGGAGGCAGAACTCGCACAACTGCTCCAGGCGGTCATCGAACCCACCCGGAACGAGGAGGGAAGCCTGCACTACTCAATCCAGCAGAGCATCGAAACCCCGGAGGAATTCATCGCCATCGAGCGGTGGCGACACACCGAAGACCTCCAGCGCCACTTCCGAAGCGCGCACTCCCAGCACCTCGCCGCTGCGGTGGAATCACTCCTGGCGGAACCGATCAAGATCACGACTTACCGGGAGCTGACATGCGGTGAGAGTCCCCACGAGGGCGACCGCTGACCCCACGGAGACTGCACGGACAAGACCTGAGAAGCCGTATCTCAACCGAACGTGATCTCTTGATTTCTGCTGGTCAGGCATGGTTTCGCTCGGAGTGAGGGAGGCATGCGGCGTCTTGTCCGCTTCATGACCGAGGGGTGCGCGGTGGCGTCGGTGCTGGGAATGCTGGAGGTGCGGGAGGCGGCTGCCCGGGTACGGGTGGAGGGCCTGCGGGAGGAAGCCGCGCGGTTGGCCGAGGTGTTGGAGGCTGCGGAGATCGAGCTGAACCGGCGGGTGATCGCGCGGGAGGAGCTGGTCGAGGCTCTGGCATTGTCCGCCGCCGAGACGACGGCCGTGACCGAGGCGGATCAGGAAACGGTGCCCTCACCGGTGCCGGGGTCGGTGGTGCCGCCCTGGCGGGACGGGCTGCCGGTGACCGTTCTCGCGCCCGACTACCAGCGGATTCTGGCCGTGCTGGAGGAGCGGCGGTCCGCGGGCAAGGGACCGGTGATGGCCAGGGAGATCGCGGTGGAGCTGGGCCTTGGAACGACGCCGGGGAAGGTCGAGGGAGTGCGTTCGAAGGCCAGGCGCCTGGCGGAACGCGGGTGGCTCCTCGTGGAGGCATCGGGGATGTTCAGTGCCAGCCGGCAGGCCGTGGCCGTGCCAGACGCCGGCTCATCCGCGTGATCATCGACCACCGGATCACCGCCTCGTTGCTGACCGGCAACGTCTCGTAGTCCCGGGCCCGGCGGCGGGAGTTCATCAACCACGCGAACGTGCGCTCTGCCACCCAGCGCCTGGGGAGCACCACACCAGTAGGCTTGAGGGATCCGCTCGGCGAACATCCGGACACCACATGCTGACCCGCATCGAAGTCCACGGGTTCAAGAACCTCCTGGACCTGTCCATCGACTTCGGTCCTTTCACCTGCGTCGCCGGGGAGAACGGCACCGGCAAGTCGAACGTCTTCGACGCCATCCAGTTCCTCTCCCTGCTCGCCGACCAGTCGATGATGGAGGCGGCCCAGGAGGTCCGGGGCGTACACGGCGAGCGTCAGGACGACCCCCGCGACCTCTTCTGGAAGGGCTTCGCGCCTGGCAGTCACCGGATGCGGTTCGCCGCTGAGATGGTCGTACCTCTCAACACACAGGACGACTTCGGTCGTGCCGCGAAGGCCACCACCACTTTCCTGCGGTACGAACTGGAAGTCGGCTATCAGGAACCGTCCGGTCTCGACCGTTTCGGACGCTTGACCCTCCTCCACGAAACGCTGGCCCACATCACCAAGGGCAAGGCTCCGCAGCACCTCCGTTTCCCCCACAGCGCCAAGCACTTCCGTGACACCGTCATCCAGGGGCACCGCAGCGGCGCACCGTTCATCTCGACGACCACCGAGTCCGGTGAGTCGATCGTCAAGATTCACCAGGACGGTGGCAGCAGGGGCCAGCCCAAGCCGGCGGCGGCATCCCGCGCGCCTGCGACGGTCGTCTCGACCATCACCAGCAGTGACGACCCGACAATCCTCGCGGCTCGTCGTGAGATGCAGTCCTGGCGACGACTCGCCCTGGAACCCTCCGCTCTACGCAGGTCCGACCGGTACGTCGACCCGCACGTGATGGGTGCTGACGGCTCTCACCTGCCCGCAACACTTTTCCGCGTGGCCCACGACACTCCCGGCGCGGATCCCAGCCAGGTGTACGCCAGGGTCGCGGGACGCCTCTCGGACCTCACCGGAATCCACATCCGTGATCTGGATGTCGATCAGGACGAGGTCCGACAGCTCCTCACGGTCAATGTGCACGAAGTGGCTGGGATGACGCTGCCCGCGCGCAGCCTCTCCGAGGGCACGCTGCGTTTCCTGGCCCTGCGCGTTCTACTCGAAGACCCGTCCGTGCGGGGGCTGATCTGTATGGAGGAGCCCGAGAACGGCATCCACCCGGCGAACCTCAACGCCATGGTCGACCTGGTGCAGGACCTTGCCGTGGACCCTTCCGAAAAGCCCGGCGCAGACAACGCGTTCCGGCAGGTGCTGATCAATACGCATTCACCAGGGGTCGTGCAGCTCGTCGGCAACGAGGATCTTCTCTTCGCCGACACCCAAATCCACAGGAGCGAAACCGGCGCCCTGAACCGGGCACTGCGACTGCGTCCGCTGGCGGGGACTTGGCGGTCCGCGAAAGCAGCACGCGGTGCCTTCGTGACGAAGGCCGACATCCTGCCGTACCTCACGACACCCGTCGGAGCGCAGCTCACGCTGAGCGAGGGGATCACGTGACCTATCGCGTCCTGTTCATCGGAGAGGGCAGCAGCGACAACGGCCTCGTACCCCACGTCGAATCCATTGCCGTTCGCAAGGGGCTCGAGATCTCGGTCACCGTCCCCGACTTCGGTCTGCTCCGGCCGTCGACCGGACACTCCGTGCCGGGCAAACTGAGGGCGATCCGCGCACTCGGAGGAACCTACGACCTGGCTGTGGTGCGACGGGACGCCGACCGGGGCCTTGCCCAGGATCGGAGGGACGAGATCGAGGAAGCCGTGGACGCCGAGTGGCCTGGCCTCCAGCACGTCGCCGTGGTGCCCGTCCGCATGCTCGAAGCCTGGCTGCTCCTCGACGAAGAATGTCTGCGCCAGGTCGCCGAGAACCCTCGCGGCCGTGTCGGTCTTGATCTTCCCAAGGGCGTAGCGGCGGAAAAGGTCGCCGACCCGAAGCAACTCCTCAAAGACTCGCCGGCGCAGGCAAGCGAGTACAAGGGGCGCCGCCTCGCCCAGTTCCAGAAGCGCTTCTCTCAGCACCGGCTGCGCATGCTCGAACTCCTCGATCCCGAAGGTCCCGTTGCCTGTCTTCCGTCGTGGCAGGGTTTCGTCAAGGACCTCGACATCGCGTTCGACACCCTTGGTGGATGACCACCCCCTGCGTATCGGCTCCCCTGTCGTGTGCCTCCAGAAGGGGCCGGGTCTCCGGCGCCAACCGCCCTGACATCACACGTTCCAGCCCCTGAGGGTGCCGTGCGGCAGAGCGGACGGCGCACGCCGGTTGACGGCCTCTGCCGGGCGGGGCGGGCAACCGCGACAGCGCGGGGCGTGACCCGGTGGTCCGGCGCGGAGAGGGGCCGGCCAGTCCCGCATACAGCCCCGGCCCCGGCTCCCCTGCCGCTCAGCCCCGGACGCGGGCCCGGCGTGACATCACCGCGCGCAGCACCCGGCGGCCCTCCGTGGAGAGGTCGAGGGCCTTGCGCATGCCGGCGCCGCTGCCCGCCGTGCCGCCGCTCTCCGCGAGGATCTCCTGGATCTGGATCTGGCGCTGCAACTCCCCGGCGGCGAGCGGCCCCAGGGCCACGTCCTCGCCGGCGCGCGCGGCCTTCAGCAGGTGCGAGCGGTCCTGCACCGGGTCGCCGTCCGGGGCGTCGAACCGTTCGTGGAGCTCCAGGGCCACCAGGGAGCAGGCGTCGGCCCACTCCCGCAGCGGCGCGCGGTCGAAGTCGGACGGGGCCGCGCCCAGCATGGCGCGCACCACGGCGGCCGGGCCGTCGGCCACGGGCTCGTGCTCCATGGCGGTGCGGACGGCGGTGAGGCGCGCGGTCCAGTCCCGCCCGTGCTCGCTGCTCGCCCAGAGCGGGCGCAGCGGCTCGGGTCCGTCCGGCTCGGCCAGCAGCGGCAGGCAGCGGTCCAGGCAGGCCACGGCGCCGGCGGCCAGCGCTCTCTCGTCGGCGCGTTCGATCAGTTCCAGCAGACTCATCGGCGTCTCCCTCGGTTTACCGCGTACTGCGCCGACTGGCTGAATATCGTCACCGCCATCATGGCAGAACAGGGGATTCCGCGGGCCGTTGCGCACGAAAAACGCGGGGCCGTGGCCAAAAGGTGACCACGGCCCCGCGTTCGGGCCGGCCCGCGCCGGACCGGGGCGACGCGCCGCGCTCAGTCCACGCTGCCCGTGCGGGCGGCCAGTTGCTGGAACTGCGTCCAACTCAGCGCGGGCTTGCGCGGGTCCCAGAGCTTCTGCGAGGTCGCCACCAGCGGCATCCTGATGCCGTCGGCCACCTGCTGGGCGGTCTGGGCGTTCGCCAGGTCGCCCCAGACGGCGAACCGGCCGCCGAGGATCTGCGGCGAGTAGCGCTCCGCGACGGGCTGGGTTCCGCGCATCACCAGCGGCGTCCACTGCTCGTAGATGCGCCGGCCCGTCGGGTAGGTGAAGTCGTTGGGCTCGCCGAGCACGTAGTAGAGGAACTCGTCGTTGAGATTGAGCATTTTGTAGCCGGCGGCCAGGTACTCCTGCGGCGGGCGCGCGCCGATCTCCTTGCCGGTCCAGTACTCGATCTCGATGTCCTCGTCGGCCTTGATCTTCGTCTTGCGGAAGAGCCCGTCGTTCCACGCCTTGGCGGTCTTGCCCTTCGGGACGACGACGGCCGCGCGGTCGTTGAGCCAGCCGGTGGCCAGGTCCTCGATCGAGGCGTCGGGGCCGTACTTCTTCTCGGCGGCCCGCTGGAGCTGCGGGAAGGAGGAGGCGGGGTCGCGCACGGTGAGCGCCTGGTACTCGTCGGCCCCCAGGTGCCAGTACTTGCCGCCGAACAGCTCGGTGTACTCGTCCAGCAGCTCGTCGATCAGCTTGGCCGCTCCGGGCTTCGAGATGTCGATGGCCCCCTTCGACGGCACGCCCGCGGTGCTGCGGAGCTGGAGGTCGGGGTGGGCCAGCAGGATGGCGCCGAGGTGTCCGGGCGAGTCGATCTCCGGGACGACCTCGATGTGCCGGCTCGCGGCGAGGGCGACGATCCGGCGGACCTCGGCGCGGGTGAGGTGCTCGCGCGAGACGACCTCGGGGTGGGAGACCGACTCGATCCGGAAGCCCTGGTCGTCGGAGAAGTGCAGGCCGAGCTGGTTGAGCTTGAGGTCGCCCATCTCGCGTATTCGGTCCTCGATCCACGCCGCGCTGTAGTTCTTGCGGGCGGTGTCGAGGTTGAGGCCGCGCTGCGGGCGGTCGGGCCGGTCGTTGACCACGCCCTCGGGCACGGTGCGGTCGGCCTTGAGCGACTGCTTCAGCGTGCGGGTGCCGTAGAAGACCCCCGACTCGTCGGGGCCGGTGATCCGGACCATCCGGTCGCGGACGGTGAGCGTGTACGACTCGGCCGGGCCCTTGTCCTTGTCGCCGAGCGCCAGCTCGACGTCCCCGGCGCGCGGGGCCGCCGCTCCCCGGTAGCGGATCTTCAGCTCTCCGGCGAGCAGCCGCGCCTCGTCTGCGAGGACCTGGCTGCCCTTCGCGATGACGACCGTACTGCCCTGCCCCGGCCGCCAGCCGGGGCCGCGGGCGGCGGTGTGCTCGCGGACCGCCGGGATGGTGCTCGGCGCGCTGGAGAGGGCGTAGCTGCGGGACGGCGAGGGGGCGGCGGAGGTCCCGGCGGACGCCGGTTCGCCGGACGGGTTCCCGTCGGAGCCTTCCGGCCAGACGGCGACGGTGAGGACGGCGGCGGCCACGGCCGTGACGGCCGAGCCGGTGACGAGGGCACCACGCGTAGGCGACATCGGTCAGATTCCTCCGGATCTCCGGGCAAGGGCCTGGAACAGGTGAATAGGCTGAAAGATTGACATTTTTGCGGAGGATTCGCCCATCGGGGAGGTAATGACATTGAACAGGACTCGTTTCCGTGCAGGTCAGGCGTCCATCACGCGTTCCGAAACTCTCCCGTCCGGGTGATTTTTCGGCCATCCACCGGACGATCGCCGACCGATCTCGCTAGCGTTGCGGCACATTCGCCCCTCCCTTCACATCACACGCACCCCGCGCAACCACGATGCACACCCGTCCCTCTTCGGAGTCACACGGGCCCCTCATCAGGGTCACAGACGTCACGGAACCCAAGGAGTCCACGCTGTCCAGGTCCAGCGAGTCCCCCGCCGGGCCGCCGAAGCGATCCGCGCTCCAGGCCGGACGGCCGGCCATACCCGGGCAGCTCCGCCGCCCGGCGCTCGGAGCCGTCGCGGCGGGCCCGGCCGCCGCCCTGCCGCCGGGTGACCACACGGTCGGCCTCGCCCGCTTCAACGGCGCTCCCGCCGACGCCGCCGAGGCGGCCCTCCTGGAGTGCTGCGGCAGCCGCCGCTGGGCCCGTCGCATGGTCTCCCACCGCCCCTACCCCGATCTCGGCGCGCTCCTGGCCGCCTCCGACGAGGCAGGCTACGACCTGGCCCCCGAGGATGTCGCGGAGGCCCTGGCCGCCGAGCCGGCGACCTGCCTCCACCACGCCGCGCCCCGCGCCGCGCACCTGGCGCTGCGGGCCGCCCACGCGGCGTACGAGAGCCGTTTCGGCCACACTTTCGTGATCTGCCTGGCGGCCTGCCCGCCCTCCCAGCACGTGGACCAGGTACTGGCCGGCATCCGCCTCCGGCTGGCGCACGAGCCGGACGAGGAGCGCGCGGTGACGGCGGACGAGCTGCGCCGGCTCGTCCGGAGCCGCCTCGTCGAGCTGGTGGCGGACGACGGGGACGAGCCGGACGCGGCGGGCCCGGCCTGACCGACCGGACGCGGCGGGCCCGGCCTGACCGACCGGCCGTGCGCCGCCCGCGCGGAACGCCGCCCGGGGCCCTTGCCCCCGGATGCCCCGAGGCTGTGTTTCCGGCAGGCCCTAGGCCGTACGTGGCTGATTGATTGCCTCTTTGATCACACCGGAGGCCCCGGCGCGAACGAACCGACAATGCGTCGCTACGATGGCCGGGGCCGGTGGACCGTACCCGGCCGGGTCAGACCGACAGTCAAGCCGGCCGACCCCAATCCCCGCTCCCGGAGGGTTCTTCCGTGCCGGCTGGAACGCTGTACCGCGGCCGGGAAGGCATGTGGTCCTGGGTGGCTCATCGAGTCACCGGTGTCCTCATTTTCTTCTTCCTGTTCGTACATGTCCTGGACACCGCTCTCGTGCGCGTCTCCCCCGAGGCCTACGACGACGTCGTGGCCACATACAAGACGCCGCTCGTCGCCCTTCTCGAATACGGCCTGGTGGCCGCGATTCTCTTCCACGCGCTGAACGGTCTCCGGATCATCGCCGTGGACTTCTGGGCCAAGGGCCCGCGTCTCCAGAAGCAGATGCTCTGGACGGTCGTGGGCATCTGGATCGTGCTGATGGTCGGGGCCCTGTACCCCGTCCTCGGCCACGCCGTACGCGAAGTCTTCGGGAGCTGAGGCCCATGTCGAGCGAGACTACTTCCGCAGCCGCGATCGGCGACGTCGAGGGCGTGAGCCTGTACGACGTCGACCACCCGGCCCCGGTGATCGAGCCCCCGCGCAAGCGCACCGGCAAGACGCCCAAGGCGTCGCGCACCAACTTCGAGATGTACGCCTGGCTCTTCATGCGCCTGTCCGGCGTCGTCCTGGTCGTCCTCGTCATCGGCCACCTGCTGATCCAGCTGGTGCTCGACGGCGGCGTCTCCAAGATCGGCTTCGCCTTCGTGGCGGGCCGCTGGGCCTCGCCGTTCTGGCAGGTCTGGGACCTGGCGATGCTGTGGCTCGCCATGCTCCACGGCGCCAACGGCCTCCGTACGGTCATCAACGACTACGCCGAACGGGACAACACCCGCTTCTGGCTGAAGATGCTCCTGTACACCGCCACGGTGTTCACCGTCCTGCTGGGCACGCTGGTGATCTTCACCTTCGACCCGAACATCCGCTAGGCGCCGGGACAGAGGGACCAGAGGAAACCATGCAGATCCACAAGTACGACACCGTCATCGTCGGCGCAGGCGGCGCCGGCATGCGCGCGGCCATCGAGTCGACCAAGCGCAGCCGCACCGCCGTGCTGACGAAGCTCTACCCCACCCGCTCCCACACGGGCGCGGCGCAGGGCGGCATGGCCGCCGCGCTCGCCAACGTGGAGGAGGACAACTGGGAGTGGCACACCTTCGACACGGTCAAGGGCGGCGACTACCTGGTCGACCAGGACGCGGCCGAGATCCTGGCGAAGGAGGCCATCGACGCCGTCCTCGACCTGGAGAAGATGGGCCTGCCGTTCAACCGGACGCCCGAGGGCCGCATCGACCAGCGCCGCTTCGGCGGTCACACCCGCAGCCACGGCGAGGCCCCGGTCCGCCGGTCCTGCTACGCCGCGGACCGCACCGGCCACATGATCCTCCAGACGCTGTACCAGAACTGCGTCAAGGAGGGCGTGGAGTTCTTCAACGAGTTCTACGTCCTGGACCAGCTGATCACCGAGGTCGACGGGGTCAGGAAGTCCGCGGGCGTCGTGGCGTACGAGCTGGCGACCGGCGAGATCCACGTCTTCCAGGCGAAGTCGGTCATCTACGCCTCCGGCGGCACCGGCAAGTTCTTCAAGGTGACGTCCAACGCGCACACCCTGACCGGCGACGGCCAGGCCGCCTGCTACCGGCGCGGCCTGCCGCTGGAGGACATGGAGTTCTTCCAGTTCCACCCGACGGGCATCTGGCGCATGGGCATCCTGCTGACGGAGGGCGCCCGCGGTGAGGGCGGCATCCTCCGCAACAAGGACGGCGAGCGCTTCATGGAGAAGTACGCGCCGGTCATGAAGGACCTCGCGTCCCGTGACGTCGTCTCGCGCTCCATCTACACGGAGATCCGCGAGGGCCGCGGCTGCGGCCCCGCCGGCGACCACGTCTACCTCGACCTCACCCACCTGCCGCCGGAGCAGTTGGACGCCAAGCTCCCGGACATCACGGAGTTCGCGCGGACCTACCTCGGCATCGAGCCCTACACGGACCCGATCCCGATCCAGCCGACCGCGCACTACGCCATGGGCGGCATCCCGACCAACGTCGAGGGCGAGGTGCTGGCCGACAACACCACCGTCGTCCCGGGCCTGTACGCCGCCGGCGAGGTCGCCTGCGTCTCGGTGCACGGCGCCAACCGCCTGGGCACCAACTCGCTCCTCGACATCAACGTCTTCGGCAAGCGGTCGGGCATCGCGGCGGCCGAGTACGCCGTGAAGAACGACTTCGTCGAGCTGCCCGAGAACCCGGCCCAGCTCGTCGCCGACCAGGTCGAGCGGCTGCGGAACTCCACCGGCACCGAGCGCGTCGCGGCGCTGCGCCTGGAGCTCCAGGAGTGCATGGACGCCAACGTGATGGTGTTCCGCACCGAGCAGACGATCAAGACGGCCGTCGACAAGATCGCCGAGCTGCGCGAGCGCTACCTCCACGTGTCCATCCAGGACAAGGGCAAGCGGTTCAACACCGACCTGCTGGAGGCCGTCGAGCTGGGCAACCTGCTCGACCTGGCCGAGGTCATGGCGGTCTCCGCGCTCGCCCGCAAGGAGTCCCGCGGCGGTCACTACCGCGAGGACTACCCGAACCGCGACGACGTCAACTTCATGCGCCACACCATGGCGTACCGCGAGGTGGCCGCCGACGGCGCCGAGTCGATCCGGCTCGACTACAAGCCGGTCGTGACGACCCGCTACCAGCCGATGGAGCGTAAGTACTGATGGCTACCCCGACCCTGGACAAGATCGACAAGGCCGAGGCCGGCTTCGCCGACTCGCCCTTCATCACGGCCACGTTCCGGATCCGCCGCTTCAACCCGGAGGTCTCCGACGAGGCCCAGTGGCAGGACTTCCAGATCGAGATCGACCCGAAGGAGCGTGTCCTCGACGCCCTTCACAAGATCAAGTGGGAGCTCGACGGGACGCTGACGTTCCGCCGTTCCTGCGCCCACGGCATCTGCGGCTCCGACGCGATGCGGATCAACGGCAAGAACAGGCTCGCCTGCAAGACGCTGATCAAGGACATCAACCCGGACAAGCCGATCACGGTCGAGGCCATCAAGGGCCTCACGGTCCTCAAGGACCTCGTGGTCGACATGGACCCGTTCTTCCAGGCGTACCGCGACGTCATGCCCTTCCTCGTCACCAAGGGGAACGAGCCGACCCGCGAGCGGCTCCAGTCCGCCGAGGACCGCGAGCGCTTCGACGACACCACCAAGTGCATCCTGTGCGCCGCGTGCACGTCCTCGTGCCCGGTGTTCTGGAACGACGGCCAGTACTTCGGCCCGGCGGCGATCGTCAACGCGCACCGCTTCATCTTCGACTCGCGCGACGAGGCCGGCGAGCAGCGGCTGGAGATCCTCAACGACCGTGACGGCGTGTGGCGCTGCCGTACGACGTTCAACTGCACGGACGCCTGCCCGCGCGGCATCGAGGTCACCAAGGCGATCCAGGAAGTGAAGCGCGCGCTCATCACGCGCCGCTTCTGACCCTGCGGGCTCCGCCCGGCACACCGACAAGCCCCGTCCCCGCGGTCTCGGCACCGCGGCGGGCGGGGCTTCTCGCTGCGGCCGGGGAGGTCCGGGCGGTACGGTCGTGCGGAGCCGAGGACGAGCGCCGAGCACGGGCGTCCAGGACGAGCAGAGGATCGGGGATCCCATGAGCGAGCCGAATCCGTATCCGGGCGACGCGTACACGTGGGGACCTCCCCAGCAGCCCGGCCACCCGCCCACCGCCGGCTCCGGCGACCAGGGCTACGGCTGTCCCGCGTACGGAGCGGCACCCGCGTACGGCTACCCGCAGCCGCTGCCCGAGTCCGCCGCTCAGCCCGGCCCCGGCTACGGCGTGCCCGGTGCGGGCACCGTGCCGGTGCTGACGCTCGGCGACATCACCGTCATGAACGACTCGGTCGTCACCCCGTCCGGCACGCTGCCGCTCAAGGGCGCGGTGTGGACGGCGACGGACATGTCGCACACGGAGGAGCGGATCCCGCCGGTCGCGATCGTGCTGGCGATCGTCTTCGCGCTGCTGTGCCTGATCGGGCTGCTCTTCCTGCTGATGAAGGAGAAGAGGACGACCGGCTTCATCCAGGTCACGGTCACCAGCGGCGGCCGGTACCACGCCACGATGATCCCGGCGATGGGCCCGCACACCTTCCCCGGAGTCATGGGCCAGGTCAACGCGGCCCGCTCGATGAGCGCCTGAGCCTCCGAGGCCGAGGGGGGCCGGGGCCGCGCCCGGTTCGGGCGCACGGTCGCCGTCGGGCGTCCGGCGGGCGCCCCGATAGCCTGGGACCGTGGCGAAGGAAGCGAAGAACGCGCAGGAGAACCGGCCCGCCAAGGCGGCGAAGAGCGAGCAGACCCGCACGCTGATCCTCGAAACGGCACTGGCCCTCTTCGCCGAGCGGGGCTACGACCGGACGACCATGCGGGCCATCGCCCAGGAGGCCGGGGTCTCCGTCGGCAACGCCTACTACTACTTCTCCTCCAAGGAGCACCTGGTCCAGGGCTTCTACGACCGGATCGCCGCCGAGCACGCGGCGGCGGTCCGGCCCGTGCTGGAGGGCGATCCGGATCTGGCGGTGCGCATCCGGGGCGTACTGCTCGGCTGGCTCGACGTGGCGGAGCCGTATCACCGCTTCGCCGCCCAGTTCTTCAAGAACGCGGCCGACCCGGAGAGTCCGCTCTCCCCGTTCTCCCGGGACTCGGCGGCGGCCCGGGACGCGGCGATCTCCATCCACGCGCGGAGCCTGGCCGGCGCGAGCACCGGAAGCGATCCGGAACTGGCCCCGCTGCTCCCGGAGTTGCTGTGGCTGATGCAGATGGGCCTGGTGCTGTTCTGGGTGTACGACCGGTCCCCGGGCGCGGAGCGCAGCCGCCGGCTCGTCGAGCGCGTCGCGCCGATCGCCGCACGGGCGATCGCGCTGTCCCGCTTCCGGGTGCTGCGCCCGCTCGTGCGGCAGGTGCACGGGCTGCTGGTGGAGTTCATGCCGCAGCCGGCGGAGACCTCCGCGCCGGCCGCGCGGACGGCCGGCCCGAAGGACTGACCGGCCGGTCAGATCCAGCCCAGCTCCCACAGGCGCCACAGGCCCGTGCCGTCGGAGAGGTACTGCGATCCGGAGACGTCCGACGTGGCGATGACGTAGTCCTTCTTCTGCCACAGCGGCAGCAGCGGGACGTCCTCGCCGACCAGCTTCTGGAGGTCCTTGAAGTCGGACGAGGTCCGGCTGCGGTCGCTGAACTCCTGGGTGGCCGCGATCAGCCGGTCCATCGCCTTGCTGGAGTAGCCGCTGTGCAGGACGTTGCCGGTGCCGACGAGCGGCTGGCTGAACGTGTCGGAGTCCGGGAAGTCGGGGAGCCAGCCGACGGTGTAGGCGTCGTACTCACCGGCCGCGTAGCCCTTCTGGTACTCCGTCCACTCGACGGCCTTGACGGAGACCTTGAACAGGCCGTCCTTCTCCAGCTGCCGGCGGAGTTCGGCGGTCTCCTTCGTGTACGCGTCGTCGTCGCGGTAGGCGAACTCGACGGGCACCGGCGTCCGGACCCCGGCCTCCTGGAGGAGCCGCGCGGCGCGCTCCGGGTCGGGCGAGGGATAGGAGTCGAAGAACGGCGTGCTGTGCCCGATGTAGCCCTGCGGGATCAGCGAGTACAGCGGCTCGACGGTGCCCTTGTAGACGTCGCCGACCAGCGGTCCGCGGTCGATGAGGGCGGCGACGGCCTGGCGGACCTTCCTGCTCGCGAACGGGGAGCCCTCGCGGACGTTGAAGATGATGTTGCGGATCTCGGCGCTGTCCGCCTCGGTGACCCGCAGGTCCGGGTCGCCGAGGTTCAGCTCGGCCAGCCGCTCGGGGGGCAGCTGGCGGTGCGTGACGTCGACCTCGCCGCTGTTCCAGGCGGCCAGCAGCTCTTCGGAGCCCTTGTAGTAGCGGACGTCGACCGCGACGCCGGTCTTCTTCAGCGCGCCGCGGTACTTCGGGTTGGGCACCAGCTCGGCGCTGACGCCCGGCTGGTAGGACTTCAGGACGTACGGGCCGGAGCCGTCGACCTGGTTGCCCGGACGGAGCGCGTCCTGCGGGTACTCGGTCGAGTCGACGATCGCCCCGGCGCCGGTCGCGAGCTTCTGCGGGAAGGTCGCGTCCTTGGCGGACAGGTTGAAGGTGATGAGGCGGTCCTCGGTGACAACGCTGTCGAGGTTCGGGAAGAGAGCCGCGGGGCCGACATCCGCCTTGATCCTCAGCATGCGGTCGAAGGAGTACTTGACGTCGTCGGCGGTGATCTTCCGACCGTTGGAGAAGGTCAGGTCGTCCCGGAGCCTGCACTGGTACGTCTGGAGCTTCTGCCCGACGAAGCCGCAGCTCTCGGCGGCGTCCGGCTCCGGCAGGATCGCGCCGGAGCGGAAGGTCAGCAGCGACTGGTAGAGGTTGCTGTAGATCGCCCAGGAACCGGCGTCGTACGCGCCGGCCGGGTCCAGAGCGGTGACCTCGTCCGAGGTCCCGACGGTGATCGCGTCGGTCTTCGCCTCCCCCGACGGGAGCAGTTGCCAGGCGACGACGCCTGCGATGACCAATACCGCGAGTATCGCGAGAATCCGAACCCGGACCGACCGCATTGCCGTGCTCTCCCTTGCCAGCCCCACCCCGGCCGCTGTGCGCGCAAACGCGCACGACCGCCGCACGTTTGGGCTCAGCCAATCACACGATTTTCACATCTGGAAGAGCAAAGGGGGCGCTCACGGCCTTTTGTTCGACACGTCCGACCAAGCCTGTCCGAAAAGGGCGTTTCCGGCTTCTCACCTGCTGCTTTTCGTCGCTCAGGGTGAGTCGTCCGTGCCGTATTCACGACGACGGACCGGTCGTTCGAGCGTCGTTCCAAAGGTTGCGGACGGCGCCTACGCCTGACGGGACGCCAGTTGTACGACGGTGATGTCGGACTCGGCGCCGACGCGCACGGGCGGACCCCAGGCGCCCGCGCCGCGGGAGACGAAGAGCTGCGTGTCGCCGTAGCGTTCGAGGCCGGCGACGGTCGGGTTGGCGAGCTCGGCGAGGTAGTTGCCGGGCCAGAGCTGGCCGCCGTGCGTGTGGCCGGAGAGCTGGAGGTCCACGCCGTGCTCGACGGCGTCGTGGATGACGACGGGCTGGTGCGCGAGGAGCACCGAGGCGCGTGTGCGGTCCCGGTCGCCGAGGGCGCGCTGGAAGTCGGGCCCCTGGCCCTCGGTCTCGCCCGCCACGTCGTTGACGCCGGCCAGGTCGAAGCCGGCGATCTCCACCCGGGCGTTCTCCAGCGGGTGCAGGCCCAGCTCGCGGACGTGGTCGATCCACTGTGCGGCGCCGGAGTAGTACTCGTGGTTGCCGGTGACGAAGAAGCTGCCGTGCCGCGCCCGCAGGTCGGCCAGGGGCTCGGCGGCCCGGCCGAGGTCGGCGACGGTCCCGTCGACGAGGTCGCCGACGACCGCGACCAGGTCGGGCGAGGTGGAGTTGATCGCGTCGACGATGCGGCGGGTGTGGGAGCGGCCGAGGGTCGGGCCGAGGTGGATGTCGCTGACCACGGCGATCCGGAAGCCGTGCGCGGCGCGGGGCAGCTTGGCGAGGGGCACGGTGATGCGTTTGACGCTCGGCCCGTTCAGCACGCCGTACGCGCCGCCGCCGACGGTGGAGAGCCCGGCGACGGCGGCGGCCCCGCCGACGATCCGGGAGACGAACAGCCGCCGGGAGGGGCCGGTGGCGGTGGCCCCCGCGGGTGTGTCCGAGCCGGGGCCCGTGCCGGAGCCCGTGCCCGGCACCGGTTCCTCGGCCTGGGACGGGCCGCCGCTCGGCGCGGGGGCGGTCGCGACGGCGGTTCCGGCCGAGGGCTCGGCGGACGTCCCGGCGGGCGTTCCGGCCGACGTTCCGACCGGCGCCGCGGCGGGCGCTCCGGCCGGGGTTCCGGCGGGTATTCCGGCCGGGGCCGCGGACGCGCCGTTCCGGGCCCGCCGGGCGAGGAACCGGGTCAGCAGCGGACGTACGGCCTCGCCCACCAGCAGGGCCAGCGTCAGGTACAGCAGCGCGGCCAGCCACAGGAAGCCCGGCCAGGCCAGCACCTGCTGGAGCCAGAAGGGAGCGCCGATCCGGCCCGAGGCCAGGGCCCCGACGCTCAGCAGCGGCAGGACGAAGGCGGCGACGGTGCCCACCCGGCGCAGCGGGCTGCCCGGCGCCGTGGTGTCACCGACGAAACGACGCCACACGTAGCGGTGCACGGCTGCGAGCACCGCCAGCACCACGATCGCCACCACGGCGGATACCACTGCCATCACTGCTTACCCACGTTCCTGTCGTCAACCGCGCTCGTTGCGCAAAGCCCGGACACCGCGCAACCCGATGACGCCGACGGCCGTCCCCAGAAGAAAGGACGTGATGGCGAGCAGCAGATGCACCCAGAAGTATCCCGTGGGCTCACCCGCGTCGTCGAACGCCAGCCCGCTGCCGTCCTGCCACAGGTTCTTGACGAAAGTGATCCAGATGAACCAGCTCCACACCCCGAACACGAGCAGGAACCAGGAGACGGGGCGGCTGAGCTTCATGGATCCAGTATCGCCGCCGCCTTCCGGGCCGGTCGTCCGGGGTGGGGTGGCGGAGCCGGGAGGCGACGCGGTGCGGGCTGCGTCGCGCACAGGGCTGTCCCGGCGGTCCCTGCGGCGGGTCCGGCGGTCCGGATCCCCATCACTATCTTCGCCCTGTACGTTTCCGACCGTGTCTGCTCTGAAGAAGATCGCTATGACGGTCACCTCCGCCGCATTGTTGTCCGTTTTTGTCCTCAATCCCGCAGTGGCGGCCGACAAGGACAAGGCCGACGACAAACAGCCGAAGCCGCCGAACGCGATGTCGAGCCTCGGCGGGGAGCAGCTCGCCAAAGCGGGCACCCAGGTCAATCTGGGCCCCGGCGCACCGGTGCTGCCCAAGGAGCTGTCGGGCCGCTCGTGGATCGTGGCGGACGCGGAGAGCGGGGACGTGCTGGCGGCGCACAACGCGCACTGGCGGCTGCCGCCCGCCTCGACGCTGAAGATGCTCTTCGCGGACACCGTGCTGCCGGCGCTCCAGCCGACCACCCTGACCCACACGGTGCGCGAGAGCGAGCTGTCCGGAGTCGGCGAGGGCAGCAGCCTGGTGGGCGTCAAGGAGGACCACACGTACACG
The DNA here is from genome assembly GCF_003846185.1 of Streptomyces sp. ADI96-02. Lineage (GTDB taxonomy): Bacteria > Actinomycetota > Actinomycetes > Streptomycetales > Streptomycetaceae > Streptomyces. The sequence continues at coordinate 4,165,378 of NZ_ML123034.1, read as the reverse complement.
GTCCACGACCTGTGGCTCGGGGTCTTCCTGCGCTCCGGCAACGACGCGGTGCACGTGCTGTCGGAGATGTACGGAGGCATCCCGAAGACCGTGGAGGCCATGCAAAAGCACGCCGAGGAGCTTCAGGCGCTGGACACGAAGGTGATCTCGCCGGACGGGTACGACGCCCCGGGCCAGGTCTCCAGCGCCTACGACCTCACGCTGATCGCGCGCAGCGGCCTCCAGAAGAAGGACTTCCGCGAGTACGCCGCGACGGCCTCCGCCGACTTCCCCGGCGACGAGAAGGAGGGGAAGAAGCGCGAGACCTTCGAGATCCAGAACACCAACCGGCTGATCACCGGGGACATCGGCGTCGATCCCTACCGGGGCATCGCCGGGGTCAAGAACGGCTACACCACGCACGCGGGCAACACCTTCACCGGCGTGGCCGAGCGCAACGGCCGAGTGCTGCTGGTAACCGTGATGAACCCGTCGGCGGAGGAGAGCCACGCCGTCTACAAGGAGGCGGCCAACCTGCTCGACTGGGGTTTCGCCGCGAGCGGCAAGGTGACCCCGGTCGGCGAGCTGGTACCGCCGAAGTCGGTGGACACCGGCATCGGCGGCAAGGGATCGCAGCAGACGGCCGGCGCGGACCGGGGCGCCGGGGACCCGGCGAAGGCCACGCACGCGTCCACGGGCTCCGGCTCCAGCGGGGTCGGCATCGCGCTGGCCGTCGCCGGCGGAGTGCTGGTGGCGCTGGCCGGCGCGGTGTTCCTGGTCAACCGGCGCTGGCCGCTGCCCGACCTGGTGCGCCGCCTCCCCCGCCGCTGACCGCCCGGGTGGAGCCGCCGGAAGCACCGCCCGGCGCTCCGGCGGCTCCGCCGCCGTCCGGACCGGCGGCCCCGCCGTCCGCCGTCTCGCCCCTGGACCGGGTGGCCGTCCAGGCGGCGCAGAACAGCAGCAGCTTGGCGGTGAGGTTGATCCACAGGAGCAGGGCGATCGGCACGCCGAACGCGCCGTACATGCTCTTGCCCGCGACGCCCTTGATGTAGCTGCCGAGGAGCAGCTTGAGCAGTTCGAAGCCGACCGCGCCCAGCAGGGCCGCGACGACCAGCCGGCGGCGGGGCGGCTCCACTCCGGGCAGCAGGGTCAGCAGGTAGAGCATCAGCAGGAAGTCGGCGAGGACGGCCACCACCAGGGCGGCGATCTGGAGCAGCACGCCGCCCGCACCGCCCTCCGGGATGCCGATCCGGTCGGCGCTCCAGCCGACGGCCGTCGAGCCGGCGGTGGAGACGGCGAGCGTGGCGAGCGCCGCGCCGCCGAGGCCGACCAGCAGCACGGCGTCCTTCACCTTGGCGACGACCGGGTTGGCCTCCTGGACGTCGTCCAGTTCCCAGACCGCGCGCAGGCATTCGCGCATCGAGCCGACCCAGCCGATGCCGGTGAACAGCAGCAGCGCGCCCGCGACGAGTCCGACCGTGCCCGCGTTGGCCACCAGGCCGTCGATGCCGAGCTGGTCGGAGATGCCGGGCACCTGCTCGGCGATCTTCTCCTTGATGGTGTCCAACTGCTTGTCCGTCAGCAGCGCGGCGGCGATCGCCGCGCCCACCGCGATCAGCGGGAACAGCGCGAGGAAGCTGATGAAGGTGATCGCGGCGGCGAGCCTGGCCCAGTGGACCCGCTCCAGCGTCTCGTAGGAACGCCAGGCGTGCGTCTCCATCAGCCGGGAGACGAGGGGCCCGACCACGGGGAGTTTTCTGAGCCAGTCCATGACGTACGCGTACCCTCCTGGGCCCGGAACACCAGCGGCCCGCACGGGGACTCTTCCGGACCTTTCGGACAGAACTCCACCTCGTCCCGCTGACACTCTCCCCATCACCCCTTCCGGTGAGTCCTGTAACAAATGCCTCAAATGGGTTTTGCCGGGCGATACGGTCACCGTCATGTCCGTCGACACGGTGTCCTTGACCGGCCGGGGCCGCACCGCCCCGACGACCGCCGTCCGGTTCCGCCCCGGCGGTGACGCGGAGGCGGCTGCCGTCGTCCGCGGTCGGGGTCCGCGCGGGGCCATCGCCCGCGGGCTGGGCCGCTCGCCCGGCGACGCGGCGCAGAACGCGGGCGGTTCGGTCCTCGACATGACGGGCCTGGACCGGATCGGCTCCGTCGACGAGGCGGCCGGCACGGTCCGCTGCGACGCGGGGGTGGGTCTGGAGCGGCTGCTGCGGGTGCTGCTGCCGCTCGGCTGGTGCCTGCCGGTCGTGCCCGGGACGGGCCGGATCACCGTCGGCGGGGCCGTCGCCTCCGACGTGCACGGCCGCGACCACCGCGTCAGCGGCTCCTTCTGCCGCCACGTCGGCGCGCTGGACCTGCTCACCGCCGACGGCGAGGTGCGTACGGTGCTGCCGGGCACCGCCCTCTTCGACGCGACCGCCGGCGGCCTGGGGCTGACCGGGGTGGTGCTGCGCGCCACGCTCCGGCTGCGCCGCGTCGCCACCCCGCTGATGGCCGTCTCGACGGAGCGGGCCCGGGACCTGGACGACCTGCTGGACCGCTTCACCGCGGGCGGCGACCGCGCGCCGTACGCCTCCGCCTGGATCGACCTGCTCGCGCGGGGCGGGGCGACCGGGCGCGGCGTGCTCACGCGCGGGGAGCACGCGCGCCCCGACATGCTCCCGGCGCACGCCCGGCGCACATGGCGCGCACCGCGCCCGGCGCTCCCGCCTCTCCCAGCCCTCCCTGCGCTCCCAGCCCTCCCGGCGCGGGTGAGCGCGCTGCCCGCCGCGGTCCCCGCGTTCCTGCCGGGCGGGCTGCTCGGCCGCGCTCCGGCCTCGGTGCTCAACGAACTCCGCTACCGCGGCGCGGTGCTGTCGCGGGGCGTCGAGCTGCGGTCGGTACCGGCGTTCTTCCACACGGCGGACGCCCTCCCGGACTGGAGCCGGCCGTACGCCCGCGGCGGCTTCGTGCGCTACCAGTGCCTCGTCCCGTACGGCCAGGAGGAGGCGCTGCACCGCGTGGTGCGGCGGATCTCGGCGCAGCGGAGCCCCGCCGTCCGGGCCGTGCTCCAGCGGCTCGGCGCACCGGGCCCGGGGCCGCTCTCCTTCGCCGCGGCCGGCTGGACGCTGGCGCTGGACCTGCCCGCCGGCCCGCCCGCCCACCCGGCCCGCCTGCTCGACGCCCTGGACGAGGAGGTGGCGGCCGTCGGCGGCCGGGTCTGCCTGGCGGAGGACTCCCGGATGCGCCCGGAGACGGCGGCGGCGATGTATCCCGGGCTGGAGACCTTCCGGGCGCTGCGCGCGGAGCTGGACCCGACGGAGGCGTTCCGGTCCGACCTCTCCCGCAGGCTCGCCCTCTGACCGGAGCCCTCACGGGCCCCGCCCCCCGCCCGGCCTCCCGACTCCGCCCGTCCCATTCCGCCCCGCCCCGCCCCACCCGTTCCCCGAACAGGAGTGTTCCGTGAAGGACGCCTTCGGTGCCCCGCAGTCCCTGCTCGTCCTCGGCGGCACCTCGGAGATCGCGCTGGCCACCGCGCGCCGCCTGATCGCCCTGCGCACCCGTACCGTCTGGCTGGCCGGCCGCCCCTCCCCCGCCCTGGACGAGGCCGCCGCCGAGCTTCGGGGCCGCGGGGCCCAGGTCCGTACGGTCGCGTTCGACGCCCTGGACTGCGCCGGGCACGAGGACGCGCTCGGCAAGGTCTTCGCGGAGGGGGACGTCGACGTGGTGCTGATGGCGTTCGGGATCCAGGGCGACCAGGCGCGCGACGAGGAGGATCCGCAGGCCGCCGCGCGCGTGGCGCAGACCAACTACACGGGGGCGGTCTCCGCCGGGCTGGTGTGCGCCGGAGCGCTCCAGGCGCAGGGGCACGGTTCGCTGGTGGTGCTGTCCTCGGTGGCCGGGGAGCGGGCCCGGCGGGCCGATTTCATCTACGGATCGAGCAAGGCGGGCCTGGACGCGTTCGCGCAGGGGCTCGGCGACGCGCTCCAGGGCACCGGGGTCCAGGTGATGGTCGTACGGCCCGGCTTCGTCCGCACCCGGGCCACGGCGGGGCTGCCGGAGCAGCCGCTCGCCACCACGCCCCAGGCGGTCGCGGCGGCGATCGTGACGGGGCTGCGCAGGCGCTCGGAGACGGTGTGGGTGCCCGGTTCGCTGCGGGTGGTGATGTCGGCGCTGCGGCACGTGCCGCGCCCGCTGTTCCGGCGGCTGCCGGTGTGAGGCGGGGCGCGGGTCCCGGCGACCGCCGGTCCGGGACGGACCCCGGCGGTCAGGGGCGCAGCGAGGGCGCGTCGACGGAGTAGCCGCCCTGGGCCGGGACGGCGGGGGTGCCGCCCCCGGCCCCGAACGGGAACTCGTTGATCTTGCGCCAGACCGCGTCCGCGCCCTGCTCGTACAGCGCGAAGGAGCCGCAGGTCCAGGCCGCCTCGTAGTCCGAGAGCTCCTCGTAGGCCCGGTCCATGGCCTCCTCGGAGATGCCGTGCGCGACGGTGACGTGCGGGTGGTACGGGAACTGGAGCTCGCGCACCAGCGGCCCGGAGGCGTCCCGGACCCGCTTCTGGAGCCAGGAGCAGGCCGAGGCGCCCTCGACGACCTGTACGAAGACCACCGGCGAGAGCGGCCGGAAGGTGCCGGTTCCCGACAGCCGCATCGGGAACGGCCGCCCGGCCGTGGCGATCCGCTCCAGGTGGGCCTCGATCGCGGGCAGGTCGGCCGCCTGCGCCTCGGTCGGCGGGAGCAGGGTGACGTGGGTGGGAATGCCGAAGGCGGCAGGGTCCCCGAAGCTCGCGCGCCGCTCCTGGAGCAGGCTGCCGTAGGGCTCCGGGACCGCGATCGAAACGCCGAGCGTTACGGTCCCCACGTCGTTCTCCTCGTCGTCGAAGGGCGGTTTTCGGTCGCCGCCGCAAGTGTCGTGCCGCCGCAAGTGTGGCCCCTCGGGCCGTGTTCTCGCCAGGGACCTTGGACTCGGTGCCGGTCGGGACTCAGTGCTTGGCGGGCAGGAATCCCATCCGGTCGTACGTCTGTGCCAAGGTCTCCGCGGCGACGGTCCGGGCCTTCTCCGCTCCCTTGGCCAGGATGGAGTCCAGCGTCTCCGGGTCGTCCAGATATTCCTGCGTACGGGTCCGGAACGGGGTGACGAATTCCACCATGACCTCGGCGAGGTCGGTCTTCAGCGCACCGTAGCCCTTGCCCTCGTACCGCCGCTCCAGCTCCTCGACCGTGCTGCCGGTGAGCGTGGAGTAGATGGTCAGCAGGTTGCTGACGCCGGGCTTCTTCTCGGCGTCGTAACGGATCACCGTGTCGGTGTCCGTGACGGCGCTCCTGACCTTCTTGGCCGTGGTCTTCGGCTCGTCGAGGAGGTTGATGAGCCCCTTCGGCGTGGAGGCCGACTTGCTCATCTTCACCCCCGGGTCCTGGAGGTCGAAGATCTTCGCCGTCTCCTTGAGGATGTACGGCGCCGGGATGGTGAACGTCGGCCCGTAGCGGCCGTTGAACCGCTCGGCGAGGTCCCGGGTCAGCTCTACGTGCTGGCGCTGGTCCTCGCCGACCGGGACCTGGTCCGCCTGGTAGAGGAGGATGTCGGCGACCTGGAGGACGGGGTAGGTGAAGAGTCCGACGGTGGCCCGGTCGGCGCCCTGCTTGGCGGACTTGTCCTTGAACTGCGTCATCCGCGACGCCTCGCCGAAGCCGGTGAGGCAGTTCATCACCCAGCCGAGCTGCGCGTGCTCGGGCACGTGGCTCTGCACGAACAGCGTGCACCGCTCCGGGTCCAGGCCGGCCGCCAGCAGCTGCGCGACGGCGAGGCGGGTGTTGGCCCGCAGCTCGGCGGGGTCCTGCGGCACCGTGATCGCGTGCAGGTCCACGACCATGTAGAACGCGTCGTGGGACTCCTGCAGCGCCACCCACTGACGCACCGCGCCCAGGTAGTTGCCGAGGTGGAACGAGCCCGCGGTGGGCTGGATCCCGGAGAGCACACGCGGACGGGAGGCCGCACCGGTGCGGCCCGTCTGCGGCTGGTCGGTGGGGAGCGAGGGGCGATCAGAGGCCATGCGTCCATTGTCTCAGGTACGGAGACGATCTCCGGCAGCCGGTGCGGGGCGCAACCGGGCATACCCGCATGGGTCTGGAGCCCGCAGGCGCATGCTTGAGACGAAGCACACATTCCGGCCGCCGGGGCGTGCGACGGCGGGCACGGCGCCGGGGCGGAGGTTTCCCGGCGCGGGATGCGACCGACGATACAAAGTGGGCACCACCCCGCGCCCGCACCGCACGACGAACGGAGATCCCGTGTCGATCACGGAGAACGCCATCGCCTCGGCAGAGGCGCACAGCGCGCACAACTACCACCCGCTGCCGGTCGTCGTGGCCTCGGCGGAGGGCGCCTGGATGACCGATGTCGAGGGGCGGCGCTTCCTCGATCTGCTCGCCGGCTACTCGGCGCTGAACTTCGGTCACGGCAACCGGCGTCTGATCGACGCGGCCAAGGCCCAGCTGGAGCGGGTGACGCTGACCTCGCGGGCCTTCCACCACGACCGGTTCGCCGACTTCTGCGCGAGCCTGGCGGAGCTGTGCGGCATGGAGACGGTGCTGCCGATGAACACCGGCGCGGAGGCCGTGGAGACGGCGGTGAAGACCGCCCGCAAGTGGGGCTACCGGGTCAAGGGCGTGCCGGACGGCATGGCGAAGATCATCGTGGCCTCGGACAACTTCCACGGCCGTACGACCACGATCGTCAGCTTCTCCACCGACCCGGAGGCACGCGCCGACTTCGGCCCGTACACCCCGGGTTTCGAGATCGTGCCGTACGGGGATCTCACCGCGCTCCGCGAGGCGATGACGGAGAACACCGTGGCGGTGCTGATCGAGCCGATCCAGGGCGAGGCGGGCGTGCTGGTGCCGCCCGCCGGCTATCTGGCCGGGGTGCGCGAGCTGACCCGCGAGCGGGACGTGCTGTTCATCGCGGACGAGATCCAGTCGGGGCTCGGCCGGACCGGGAGGACGTTCGCGTGCGAGCACGAGGGCGTGGCGCCCGACATGTACGTGCTCGGCAAGGCGCTGGGCGGCGGTGTGGTGCCGGTGTCCGCGGTGGTCTCCTCGGCGGCGGTGCTCGGGGTGTTCCGGCCCGGCGAGCACGGCTCCACGTTCGGCGGGAACCCGCTGGCGTGCGCGGTGGCGCTGGAGGTCGTCGCGATGCTGCGGACCGGCGAGTACCAGCAGCGCGCCGCCGAACTGGGCGACCACCTCCACCGCGAGCTGGGGGTGCTCGCCGGGGGCGGCACGGTGGACGCGGTCCGCGGCCGGGGGCTGTGGGCGGGCGTGGACATCGCGCCCGCGCTGGGCACCGGCCGGGAGATCTCCGAACGGCTCATGGAGCGGGGCGTGCTGGTGAAGGACACCCACGGCTCGACGATCCGGATCGCGCCGCCGCTGGTGATCTCCAAGGAGGATCTGGACTGGGGCCTGGACCGGTTGCGGGCGGTGCTGGGCGCCTGACGGGCGGAAGCCCCGGCGGCTACGGGCGGGGCGGGCGGCCCCGGCGGCTACGGGCGGGGCGGGCGGCCTCGGCGGGTTCGGGCGGGGCGGGCGGCGGCCCTCAGAGGATGACGTGGGGCAGGAAGCGGGCGTACTCGTCGGTGACCGGTCCCGCCGATTCCCGGATGCCGAGGCCGGCCGCCTCGCTCTCGACCACCCAGGCCCCGAGCACCACCCGGTTGCCGTCGAAGTCGGGCAGGGGGGCCAGCTCCTGGTAGCAGCAGGGCTCGTCACGGGTCTCGGCGGCCGAGCCGGGCCCGTGCAGTTCCACCCCGGCGCCCTCGCGGCCCAGCAGCGGCTTGGACGCGTAACCGGGCCCGCCGGGACCGGCCAGCTCGCGCGGGCCGTCCAGGTGGGACGCCAGCAGGTGCGGGTGTCCGGGGTACAGCTCCCACAGGATCGCCAGCAGCGCCTTGTTGGAGAGCAGCATCTTCCAGGCGGGCTCGATCCAGCAGGTGGTGCCGGTGGAACCGCCGTTGTCGAGCGTGTCCAGCACCCGCGGTCCGAAGCGGTCCGTCGTCAGCCACTCCCACGGGTAGAGCTTGAAGCAGCTGCGGATGAAGCGCAGCCGGTCGTCGACGAACCGGCCGCTCAGCCGGTCCCAGCCGATCTCCTCGACGGACAGCGCCTCGGTGTCGATCCCCGCCTGCCGGGCGGTCTCGCGCAGGTAGGCGACCGTCATCAGGTCCTCGCCCAGTTCGTCGCCGTCCGAGTGCGCGAAGTGCAGCGGCCCCGGCGGCAGCAGCGGCGCCTGCCGCCGCCAGGCGTCGACCAGGCGTTCGTGCAGGGAGTTCCACTGGTCGGCGTCGGGAAAGCGCTCCTCCATCCAGAACCACTGCGGGCCGGCGGCCTCGACCAGGGAGGTCGGGGTGTCGGCGTTGTACTCCAGCAGCTTCGCCGGGCCGCTCCCGTCGTAGCACAGGTCGAACCGCCCGTAGAGCGAGGGGAGTTCGGCACGGCGGCGCCAGGACTCGGCGACCAGGCGCACCAGCCGCGGATCGGTGATGCCGAGGTCGGCGAAGCGGTCGTGCTCGACGATGTGCGCGGCGGCGGCCAGGCACATCGCGTGCAGCTCCTCGACGGTCTCCTCCAGTGCCTCGACCTCGGGCAGCGAGAAGACGTAGTACGCGCTCTCGTCCCAGTACGGGCGCAGCGATCCGTCCGGGTAGCGGGTGAGCGGGTAGACCAGCCCCTGCGCCTCCACGGTCTGCTGCCAGCCGGGGCGCGGCTCGATGGTGCGGCGCTCCACGGCGGTCAGCCGCCGCCCGATCCGGAGCAGCCGAAACCGCCGCGCTCCACCGCGGACTTGTCGAAACTGCCGCCCGTGACCTTGCCCTTGCCGCTCTTGCCGCCGTAGTAGTACGAACCGCTGCCGCCGGTGCGGCACTCGGAACTGGGCAGGGTCTTCTGGGTCTGCCGGTCGGCGCAGCGCCGGTCCGGTTCCGATCCGCAGGACGTGATCGTCAGCGCGAGCAGTCCCATGCCGCCGAGCGCGACGGTGCTCGACCTCAGCCTTCGCTTGGCCATGTTCCGGTTTCTCCCCCGTGGTACGCGTCCGGCATCCACCTTCACCGGACCTCTTGTCAGATTAGTTGGACGGTCGGCCGGATCGAAACCCGGTTCCCCAACTTCCGCCCGGTACATTCCTTATGTGCTTCTGGGGATGATCTGCGCGCTCGGGGCCTCGGTCTGCTTCGGCACGGCCTCCGTCCTGGAGGCCGTCGCCGCGCGGGCCGCCGCCCGGCCGGGTCCGGCGGCGGGCGTCGATCCGGCGCTGCTGCTGCGGGCGCTGCGCCAGTGGCGCTACGTCGCCGGACTCGCCCTGGACGGCCTGGGTTTCGTCCTCCAGATCGTGGCGCTGCGTTCGCTGCCGATCTACACGGTGAGCGCGGCGCTGGCCTCGTCCCTGGCGGTCACGGCGGTGGTCGCGGCCCGGCTGCTGTCCGTCCGGCTGAGCGGTACGGAGTGGGCGGCGGTGGGCGTGGTCTGCGCCGGGCTGGGCATGCTGGCGCTCTCCTCCGGAGCGGAAGGGCACGATCCGGGCCCGGCGTGGCTGCCGTGGGCCATGCCGGCCGCGGCGCTCGGGGTGCTGCTCGTCGGGGCGGTGGCCGGGCGGCTGCCCGGGAGGCGGCGGGCGGCGGCGTTGGGGCTCGGTTCGGGGTTCGGCTTCGGGGTGGTCGAGGTGTCGGTGCGGCTGATCGACGATCCGGCGCCGGTCGCGCTGGTGACCGACCCGGCGGCCTACGGGCTGCTGCTGGGCGGTGGGGCCGCGTTCCTGCTGCTGACCTCGGCGCTGCAACGGGGCTCGGTGACCACGGCGACGGCCGGCATGGTGCTGGGCGAGACGGTCGGCCCCGCGCTGGTCGGGGTGGTGTGGCTGGGCGACGGGACGCGGGCGGGGCTGGACTGGCTCGCGGTGACCGGCTTCGCGGTGGCGGTGGCGGGTTCGCTGGCCCTGGCCCGCTTCGGCGAGGCGCCGGAACCGGGGTCGGGGGCCGGGGCGGATTCGGGGTCGGGGTCGGGGTCGGATTCAGGGTCCGGGTCAGGGTCCGGGTCGGATAGGGCGGGCGGGCCGCCGGGTCCCTGACCGTCGCGCCTGGCCGGGGCGGGGCCGGGGCGGTGGCGGTCCCGCCGCGTCTCTACGGCAGCACGCGGCAGAGCGCGTCCAGAGCGCCCGCCCAGGCGCTGTCCGACGGCGAGCCGTAGCCGATCACCAGTCCGTCCCGGCCGGGCGGCGCGTCGTCGTGCCGGAAGCGGGACAGGCCCTCCAGCGCGAGCCCCTGGAAGGCCGCCGCCTGGATCACTGACCGCTCGGCGCCCTCCGGGAGTTCGAGCACCGCGTGCAGTCCGGCGGCGATCCCGCTGACCTCCACGCCGGGCGCGCGTTCGGCGAGGGCCGCCACCAACTGGTCGCGGCGACGCCGGTAGCGCAGCCGCATGGACCGCACATGCCGGTCGTACGCCCCCGAGGCGATGAACTCCGCGAGCGTCAGCTGTTCGAGAGCTCCGGGCGTCCAGTTGGAGTAGCCCTTGGCCTCGGTCACCTCCGCCACCAGGGCGCGGGGCAGCACCATCCAGCCCAGCCGCAGCCCGGGGGCCAGCGACTTGCTGGCGGTGCCGAGGTAGACGACGCGTTCGGGGTCCAGGCCCTGGAGCGCGCCGACCGCCTGCCGGTCGTAGCGGAACTCCCCGTCGTAGTCGTCCTCCAGGATCAGCCCCGCGTGCGACCGGGCCCAGTCGACGGCGGCGGCCCGCCGGTCCGGGTGGAGCGGTACGCCCGTCGGGAACTGGTGCGCCGGCGTCATCAGGGCCGCCCCGGCCCCGTGCAGGGCGGCCAGCTCCCCGGTGCGGGCCCCGAGCCCGTCCAGCGGCAGGCGCGGGGTGCGCAGCCCGGCGCCGACGAGCAGGCCCCGGTGCAGGTCCAGCCCGTACGACTCGACGGCGACCGCCCGCACGCGGCGTCGCCTCAGCACCGTGCCCAGCAGGGTCAGCCCGTGGACGAAGCCGGAGCAGACGACGATGCGCTCCGGGTCGGCGTACACACCGCGCGCCCGCGCCAGGTAGTCGGCGAGCACCGTGCGCAGTTCGGCGCGCCCGCGCGCGTCCCCGTAGCCGAACGCCTCGTCCGGCGCGCCGGTGAGCGCCCTGCGGGCGGCCCGCAGCCAGGCGGCGCGCGGGAAGGAGGACACGTCCGGCGAGCCCGGCTTCAGGTCGTGGACGGGGCCGGACCGCGCGGGGCGGCCGATCCGGGCGCGGTCGGCCCCCGGGTCCGCCCGGCGCGGCGCGGACCGCCGGGCGACCCGGGTCCCCGAGCCCTGCCGGGCGGTGAGCCAGCCCTCGGCGACCAGTTCGGCGTAGGCGTCGGCGACCGTGTTGCGGGCGACGCCGAGGTCGGCGGCGAGCGCCCGGGAGGACGGCAGGCGGGTGCCTGGGGTCAGTCGGCCGCTGCGCACCGCCTCGCGCAGTGCCTCCCGCAGTCCGCTGCGCAGCCCCGTGCCGACCGGGTCCAGATGCAGGTCGGCCCCGAAAGTGGCCCACGAATCCGTCATGGCAATGGACCATAGCGGTGTGCCACCCGAGTCGTAACGTCGTACTCATGACGACGACACACGAACACCACGGCACGCACTCCCCGTACGCCCCCGAGGAGCCGGCCAGGCTGCCCTGGGCCAAGTTGGCGCCCGAGGTCTACAAGGCGATGGTCCGGCTGGACGCGGCTGCCCGGAAGGGGCTCGACCCGGTCCTGCTGGAGCTGGTCAAGGTGCGCGCCTCGCAGCTCAACCGCTGCGCGCTCTGCCTGGACATGCACACGAAGGACGCCCTCGCCGCGGGCGAGTCCGTCGAGCGGATCATCCAGCTCAGCGCCTGGGAGGAGTCGCGGCACTTCTACACGGAGAAGGAACTGGCGGCGATCGAGCTGACCGAGGCGGTCACCGTGCTGACCGACGGTTTCGTCCCGGACGCGGTGTACGCGAAGGCGGCCGAGCACTTCGAGGAGACCGAACTGGCCCAGTTGATCGCCGCGATCACGGTGATCAACGCCTGGAACCGCTTCGGCGTCTCCACCCGGCAGGCGCCCGGCCACTACACGCCGGGCGACCTCAAGCACTGAGCCGCGCCGCGCGCTCCGGCGCACTCCGGCGCGCTCCGGCCGTCGCGTCGCGTCAGAACGGGTCGCCGTACGGGTCGAAGTGCTGGACGGCGATGTCCAGCACCTCCTGCTGGCGCGGCCAGTCGGCGTCGAGGGCGGCGACCAGCACCGCGTACAGCCGCCCGTCCGCGGCGGTGAAGACCCGCTCGGCGACCTGCCGGCGGCCTCCCGCCTCCTCGCTGTCGTACGCGTACACCAGCTCGGCGGCCTCGCCGCCGGCGGCGTCCACCGCGCCGATGCGGACCTCCTCGAAGCCGGGGTTGACGCTGCGCTCCTCGGAGGCGGCGCGCACCGCGTCCAGAGCCGTCATGCCCGGCTCGGACACCCGGAACACCTGGAGCAGGTCCGTGCCGTCGGCCGGCCGGTAGAACACGCCGCCGGAGGCGCGCGTGCGCTCGCCCCACTCCTGCGGCACGGCGATCCGGAAGCCCTCCGCGTCATCCCGGACGGCGAACCCGGCGGGCGGTCCGGACGACTCCGGCGGCGCGTCGGGCGCGGAGGCGTCGGGCGCGGTCGCCCCGTCGCCCCCGGCCGCCGGGTCCGCGGCCTCTCCGGTGGTGTCGGCGACGGCGCTGGACGTGCGCCCCCGGGCGTCGTCGCGCGCTCCGTCGTCCCCGCCGGACAGCGCGAACCAGAGCGCCGCCGCCCCGCTCGCCAGCACCACCACGGCGAGCCCGGCGGTCAGCGGAGTGGTCCGCGCGCGGAAGGACCGCCCGGCGGGCGTCCCGTCCTGCGCGGGGAGGCCGTCCGGCCCGGTCGGCGGGTAGGCCGCGCCCCCGGGTCCGTACGGCCCCTGATCCGGCGCGTGGGCCGGAGGTCCGGGCGGGACCGGCGGTCCGGGCGGAGCCGACCGCACCACCGGAGGTCCGGCGGGCGGCGGTGGTGGGGGCGGGGTGCAGGTCCGCGGCTGTTCGGTCTCCCAGCTCTGGGTCTCGTCGTTCCAGCGTGCTCGGCCGCCCCCGGTCATCGTTCAGCCTCCCAGCAGGGTGGACAGCGACTCGGCCACCGCGACGCCGGAGGCGAGTGTTCCGGTGAGCGCGCCCGCGGCCGTCAGGGCCTGCTGGAGCCGGGCGAGGCGGCCCGGGGCCGCGGCTCCCGCGCTCTCGATCTCGTCCTCGACCGAGACCAGCTCCGCGTCCAGGATCTCGGTGGTGTCGGTGGCGACGAACCGGGCCAGGTCGGCGCGGAGTTCGCGGACGGCCCGCAGCAGTTCGGCCTGGCCCTCGTCGGCCGGGCCCGGGTGCTGGTGCTGGGTGACGGTGTTGTGGTCGCCGACGGCGAAGGCGCTGCCGGTCACCGTGCCGATGTGCACGGTGCGCGGCGGCGGCTGTGCGCCGGGGGGCGCCTGTCCGCCCGGGGGTACCTGTCCGCCCGGGGGTACCTGTCCGTCGGAGAACGCCTGTCCGTCGGGGATGCGGCCGGTCACTTCTCTCCCGCTTTCGGCTGGGGGTCGGGGCCGGGCGTGGGGCCGCCCGGAGTGCGCGGGCCGGACGGGCCCGGCTGTCCGCCGGGTGGTTTCCGCAGCCCGGTGGTGCGGCCCGGGTCCGCCGGGGCGGACGGTCCGGTGCGCCGGATGTCGTTGTGGTCGCCGATGCCGATGGCGCTGTCCCGGGCGGACTCGATGAAGACGCCGCCCGCGCCGATGTTCACGATCTTCTGCTCGAACTCGTCGGTCTGCCAGCCCGCTTCACGCAGGGCCAGCCGGACACCGCCGTTCACCCGGTCCTGGACGGACTTCAGGTAGCGGTTGACGTCCATGGCCTGGAAGAGCGACGCCTCATCGTCGGAGCCCAGCTCCCGGACGGAGAACGCGGGCCCGTCCGCCAGCGCGCCGCCGTTCCCGGCCGTGAGCACCTTCCAGCCGCTCGCCGCGCCCCGCCCCAGCGTGACGATCGAGCGGACCAGCGAGGCGGGAGTACGGGTCGCCGCCCAGACGGCCTTGCCGAACCAGTTGTTGTTGCGGTGCCGGTGCGCGATCCGGTCGGCGTCGCGGAAGAGCGGGTGCACCGGCATCAGCACGTGCGGGGCCACCTCCAGCATCAGCATCCCGCCCTGGGTGTGGACCCGGACGAAGACGGTGACGACGACCTCCTCGTTCCAGCCGCCGACCCGCACCCGCAGGAAGTGGCGCCGGCTCTCGCCGCCCTCCTCGACGGCGCGGCTGCGGTGCGACGCGAACTCCTCGGGGCCGTACGGGGCGTCCTCGCGCCGCGGCATGCCCACCACCGGCAGGAAGACGCACTCGTCCACGACCAGTTCGCGCAGCCGGTCCCGCACGGCGGCCGCGCCCTCCGGCGAGCCGTGCGGGGAGGGGATCCGCAGGGCCTCCAGCAGCGGCACGATCCGGCGCAGGATGCTCGCGTTGTCGATCGGCTCCGCCGGTCCGTCCCCGGCGGGCCGGAGTTCGACGGCGAGGTTCCACGGGCGGTAGGCGCGGCCCGATCCGCAGAACGGGTCCTCGGACCCGTACATGACGAGCGGGGCGTGCTGCTCCAGGCGGATGCGCTCCCGCAGCCGCCGGAAGCGGGCCCCCGGAGCCCGCTCGGCCGGGTCTGCGGCGAGGTCGGGGAAGTTCCGCCGGGACAGCTCCTCCGTCATCACCCAGGCGAACTGCCCGCGCTGGAGGCCCACCAGACCGGCGATCAGAGCGAGGAAGAAGAGCGCCGCCCAGGCCGGACCGGAGCCGCCCTCGGCGAAGCCTCCGGTGAACAGGCCGGGACCCAGGTCGGAGACGTCCGGCACGCCGTCGGAGAACCCGCCCGAGCCGGAGTCGTACGCGCCGGAGGAGTCGTAGGAGTCGTACCCGTCGGAGTCGTCGGAGTCGTCGGCGAACAGGTCGGCGATCGCGCTCCCGAACACCCAGAGCCCGACGGCCAGCAGGATGAACCTGCCGTACCAGCGCAGGAGAAAGGCCGGAACCCGCCGGTAGACCGGTGGATTGTGCGCGGTTCCCCGGATCCACGGCGCGACGGCCAGCAGGACGCACGGCAGGAAGAAGGCGCCGATCACGCCCCGGGTGAGGACCGCGCCCAGCAGCCAGGCGGCCAGGATGCCCGCGGCCCAGCCCAGTTCGGTGCGGCGGGCGCGCAGCGCGTGGGCCAGGACCCGGGCGGCGTCGAAGCCGGCGGAGGGGGCGACGATGCGCTGTTCCTGGACGTAGAGCTGGTCGATGACGGCGTCGCGGTAGCCGTCGTGCAGGTGGACCCCGGCGCACAGCAGTCTGCCGGCCTCGCTCGCGGCCGGGTGCACGGGCGGTTTCCCGAGCAGATCGTCCTGGCCCTGCGACGGACGCGGCACGGCACTCCCGGTCACCCGGTCTCCTCTTCCTCTGGAGTCGTCGTCGTTCCGCCGGCTCCTCCCCGGCGTTCGGGCCGCGGCGGCGGCGTGGAACACGGGCTGGACGCGGACCGGAGCCGAGGACGGCCCGACGAGCGAAAGGTGCCAATGTAACGGCGGCCTGCCGCCCTGGGGAGGCGATTGTCGGCCATGAAGTCATCGTCCGGAACGGCGAAGCGCCCCCGGCGACGACGACTGCCGGGGGCGCTTGGGGTACGGGCGGCGGGCCCGGCGGACGGACCGCCGGGGCCGGACCGGGTCCGGGTCCGTACGGTCAGATCAGGCCGAGCTCGCGGACGGCGTCGCGCTCCTCGGTGAGCTCCTTGACCGACGCGTCGATGCGCGCGCGGGAGAACGCGTTGATGTCCAGGCCCTGGACGATCTCGTAGCGGCCGTTCGCCGTGGTGACCGGGAAGGAGGAGATGATGCCCTCCGGCACGCCGTAGGAGCCGTCCGACGGGATGCCCATCGAGGTCCAGTCGCCCTCGGCGGTGCCGTTGACCCAGGTGTGCACGTGGTCGATGGCGGCGTTGGCGGCCGAGGCGGCCGAGGACGCGCCACGCGCCTCGATGATCGCGGCCCCGCGCTTGGCGACGGTCGGGATGAAGGTGTCGGCGAGCCACGCCTCGTCGGCGACGACCTCGGCGGCGTTCTTCCCGGCGATCTCCGCGTGGAAGATGTCCGGGTACTGGGTGGCCGAGTGGTTGCCCCAGATCGTCAGCTTCTTGATGTCGGAGACGGCCGCGCCGGTCTTGGCGGCCAGCTGCGAGATCGCGCGGTTGTGGTCGAGGCGCGTCATGGCGGTGAAGCGCTCGGCCGGTACGTCGGGGGCGGCGGCCTGCGCGATGAGCGCGTTGGTGTTGGCCGGGTTGCCGACGACGAGGACCTTGATGTCGTCCGCGGCGTGGTCGTTGATCGCCTTGCCCTGCGGCTTGAAGATGCCGCCGTTGGCGGCGAGCAGGTCGCCGCGCTCCATGCCCTTGGTGCGCGGGCGCGCGCCGACGAGCAGGGCGACGTTCGCACCGGCGAAGCCGACGTTCGGGTCGTCGGTGATCTCGATGCCGCGCAGCAGCGGGAAGGCGCAGTCGTCGAGCTCCATCGCGGTGCCCTCGGCGGCCTTGAGGCCCTGCGGGATCTCCAGGAGGCGCAGGTTGACCGGCACGTCCGGGCCGAGCAGGTGGCCGGAGGCGATGCGGAAGAGCAGCGCGTAGCCGATCTGGCCGGCTGCGCCGGTCACGGTGACATTCACGGGAGTGCGGGTCATGGCGGTCTCCGTTAGACAGCTGGCGGTGGGGGTCCCGGCCCCTGGTGCCGGACCCTCTTGCTGGACACCTCTGAATCTTGACGTGAAGAGACATCCAGCGGTCAGGCTATCGGACCCGGACGCCCCCGACCGCCCGGCCCCCTGTGGCACCGCACACAGCCGGTCACACAGCGCACCCGCCGCCGCGCCGCCGCGCGCCGGGCGTCCTCACTCCAGCCCCTCGGCGCACCCCCGCGTACCGGAGGTGAGGGTCGCGCACGCCTTCGCGCCGTCCGCCGTCCTCACCGCGACCATCGGCGTGTACGCGTCCGTCTCGCCCCGGACCGTGCCGTCCTGCCCGCCCGCGCCGGACGTGATCCGCACGGTGTCGCCGGGGGCCGCCTCGGTGAGCCGGGCCCAGGAGGCCGCGCAGATCTCGCTGTAGCGGACCTCGACGCGGCTGGTGCCGACGGTGGCGTTGGCCACCGTACGGGCGAACTGGCCGCCGCAGCCCATCGCCTCGGGGTCCTTCCCGGTGCACGCGTCACCGCTGCACTCGACGCCGACGGGCAGCTCGGGCGCGGCCGTGCTCGGGGTGGCCGACGCGGAGGGTGCGGCCTTGGCCGGCTCGTCGCCGCTGGGTGCGAGGAGCACCGCGCCGACGGCCACGAGCAGCGCGCCGGTCAGGCCCACGACGAACCTGGCGGTCTTGCGGCGGCCTCCCGGGCCCCGGCCGCCGGAGCCCCGGTCGGACCGCCGCCCGGATCGCGGCTGCTCGGCCGTCTGCGGGGCCCCGCCTCGCTGGACCGGTACGGACGGCGCGCGCCCGTCGTCGCCGTAGCCGCCGTAGCCGCCGTAGGCGTACGCCGCGTGGCCGGGCGCTCCCTGGGCGGGCACTCCCTGGCCGTGGGACCCATGGGAGCCGTGGCCGCCGTGGCCGCCGGGGTCCGTTCCGCCCGCCGGGCCCGTTCCGGCGGCGGAGGGCGCGGCGGCGGACGGCGCGGCGGCGGAACCGGCGCCGAGCGCCGCGCGGGCCTGGCTGACCCGGATGGCCTCCATCGTCATGTCGTGGCGCATCTCGGCGCGTCTCCACGCCTGTTCGGCCAGCTCCCACATGGTCGAGAGGTGGTGCTGGGGAGTGTTCGTGACCTCGGCGAGGGCGACGACGGCTCCGCGCGGAGGGAGCAGCCGTCCGTCGAGGTACCGCTCCCAGGACGTCTCGCTGTAGCCCGTACGGTCGGCCACGGCGTCGATGTTCAGCCCGCTGCGGTCCACCAGCCTGCGCAGTTGGCCGGCGAACTCCCTGATCTGCGGGTCGAGTTCTTCGGGCAGTGCCTTCCAACGAGGCATCGCTTTTCCCCCCTTGTGGTCCCAGGACGTGCTTGCTGCGCCCATTGCGGCCGGCTCCGCCGGCCCGCGCTCCCCCTCGGCCGCGTCCGCCGCTCGTCCGTCGCTCGCCCGTCGCGGACTCTTCAGCCGGACTGCCCAGGAGGATGCGCTGTGCCAGGGTGTCAGTTCCTGGCGAGGGGGCGCACTGGAGCGTGAGGTCCGGTACGCGCGTCCGCTCGCGCCGGTACGCCCTCGACTGCTCCGTGCGCCGTGCCAGTCTGCCACCGTTGGGCCACGATCACAGCGTGCGGAATGGTCACTTCCGTGCCACAGGCCCCAGCGTCGTCCGGTTCCGGCCTTCCGCGCACATGCCGCCCGAGTCGGGACGGGCCGAGGATGCCCGTCCCGTCCCGCTTCAGGGCGTATCGCCCCGGCCCGACCGGCGAGGGCCCCGTCCCCCCGGCCGATCAACGGGGCGCCTGCTAGCGGATCGTGAAGTGGACCGCGTCCTCCAGGACCGGGATGTCCAGCCACGGATGCGGCTGGGCCACCAGCGCGAGCAGCACGATCAGGGTGCCCATCAGCCCGTACGTAACCAGGTCCGTGAAGCGCGAACGCACCGCGAGCATGCCCACCGAGGGCACCGCCCAGCGCAGCACCGCGCCGGTGATCAGGGCCAGTCCGATCAGGATGGCGCCGACGCGGAACGCGGCCTCGAACGGGTCGAAGGCCACGACGAGCAGGCCGACGCCCGCCGTGCAGAGCACGGTGAGCAGGGGCCACTGCCTCGCGGGAGCGGGCGCGTCGCCCGGCGCGGCCCGGCCGCCGCCCTCGGGACGCGCGGTGTCCCGGGTCAGCGACGGGAAACGCCGGGACCTGCGGGCCGGCCCGCCCGCGACCCCGTCGCTGGTCCCGTCGCCGGTCCCGTCCGCCGATCCGCCCCTGGACCCGTCACCGGCCCGGTCCGCCGATCCGTCCCTGGACCCGTCGCCGGCCCCGTCCGCCTGTTCGTCGTCCGTCGGCTCACCGACGGTGGAACCGGCCTCGGCGGCGCGCCCCACGACGGCGGACGAGACGCTCCGCTCCGGGTCGCGCACGCCCTTGACGCCGCTGACGGCGCTGCCGCCTCCGACGACGCCCCGCACGCGCTCCACGTCCTTCGCCGCAGCACCTTCGCCCGCGCCCGCCGGAGCCGGGTCGGCCGGGCTCGTACCAGCACCCATGGGGTTCCTTCCGGTTCCGGTCAGCCCGCGGCGGGGTCAGTGGCCTCGGCGGCGGTCCGCTCGGCCGCCTCGACCACGTTGACGAGCAGCTGGGCGCGGGTCATCGGGCCGACGCCGCCCGGGTTCGGGGCGACCCAGGCGGCCACCTCGCGGACGCCCGGGTGCACGTCTCCGACGATCTTGCCGTTCTCGTCGCGGCTGACGCCGACGTCGAGCACGGCCGCGCCCGGCTTCACGTCCTCGGGCTTGATCAGGTGCGGCACTCCGGCGGCGGCGACGATGATGTCGGCCTGCCGCAGGTGGGAGGAGAGGTCGCGGGTGCCGGTGTGGCACTGGGTCACCGTGGCGTTCTCCGACTTACGGGTCAGCAGCAGCGGGATGGACCGACCGATGGTGACGCCCCGGCCGACGACCACGACGTGCGCCCCGTCGATCTCCACGCCGTGCGCGCGCAGGAGCTGCACCACGCCCTGCGGGGTGCAGGGCAGCGGGCCGGTCTCGTTCAGGACGAGGCGGCCCAGGCTCATCGGGTGCAGCCCGTCGGCGTCCTTCGCCGGGTCCATCAGCTCCAGCACCCGGTTGGTGTCGATCCCCTTGGGCAGGGGCAGCTGCACGATGTAACCCGTGCATTCGGGGTCGGCGTTCAGCTCCCGTACGACGTCCTCGATCTCCTCCTGGGTGGCGGTGCCGGGGAGTTCGCGCTGGATCGAGCCGATGCCGACCTCGGCGCAGTCGCGGTGCTTGCCGTTCACGTACCACCGGCTGCCCGGATCGTCGCCGACGAGCAGGGTTCCCAGGCCGGGGGTGATGCCCTGGGCCTTGAGGGCCGCCACACGGACGGTCAGATCGGACTTGATCGCGGCAGCGGTGGCCTTGCCATCGAGAATCTGGGCAGTCATGGTCCCATCCTCGCGGATGACCCCGCCCGCAGACCAATTGCCTGCGCCCCCGACGTGCACGAGATTGCACTTGCACAACGTCTGGGGCTCCGGGCTGGACAAACGCGACCGGGCCTCACAACGATGAGGATCGCGGTTGCACGGGGGGCGTGCCGCTGACGCTGTCCTTCCTCCGTGTGGCCATCCGTCCCCACACGCGAGTTGAGGAACACCCCTTATGAGCTTCGGCGACCCGAACAACCCGTACGGGCAGCAGCCCGGCCAGCC
>NZ_ML123034.1:4135457-4144696 GCF_003846185.1 Streptomyces sp. ADI96-02 | reverse complement strand
AACCCGGTTACGGCTACCCGCAGCAGCCCGGATATCCGCAGCAGCAGGGCCAGCAGCCCTACGGCGGCGGATACCCGCAGCAGCAGCCCGGCTACGGCGGCGGCCGGCCCGAGCTGGCCCACTGGGGTCTGCGGTTCGGCGGCACCCTGCTCGACGGGCTGATCATCGGCGGCCCGTACATGGTCCTCACCGGCATCGGCGGCGCCATGGGCGACGGCGCGGGCGGCGTCCTCGTGCTGATCGGCGTCCTCTCGATGCTCGGCCTCGGCCTCTGGCAGCTCTACCAGGAGGGCTCCACCGGTCAGACCATCGGCAAGAAGGCCGTGGGCATCCGCCTGCTGCGCGAGGCGGACGGCCGCCCGATGGGCTTCGGCATGGCGTTCGTGCGCCGGCTGGCCCACATCCTGGACAGCCTTGCCTGCTACATCGGCTGGCTGTGGCCGCTGTGGGACCAGAAGAAGCAGACGTTCGCCGACAAGGTCTGCTCGTCCGTGGTCGTCAGGGCCCGCTGACCCGCACGCCACGCGCGTCGGAGGCCGCACCCGCGAACGCCGGGTGCGGCCTCCGCGCGTACGGCCTCCGCCACGCAGACGCCTGGAGATGTCCCCGGACGCGTGGAGACGCCCCGCTCAGCCGTCGCGCAGCTCAGCTCAGCCGTCGCGCAGCTCAGCTCAGCCGTCGTTCAGCTCAGGCCAGTCGTCGCTCACGCCCGGGATGTCCGCCGGCTCCGGGCTGGTGCGCTCCATCACCACGAAGCTCCCGGACCGGTGCTTGAGCCGGTACCGCGCCTCCGGGTGAAGCTGCTGGGCGTACGCCACCGGGTCCTCGATCGGCCGGGACCAGCCGAAGTCCAGGTTGATCGCGACGATGTCCGGTGCGGTGCCCGGGGCCCCGCCGATCCAGTAGACGGTGCGGTCGGAGGTGAGGTGGGCCATGAGCGTGATGTCCGTCTCGACGCGCGCCCCGACCGGGATGGCGTCCAGCGCCTCGCGCGCCGCGAGCGTACGGGCGTCCGTGCGGTAGGAGTCCGGGCGAAGCAGGTCGCGCAGCGGCAGGTGCTGGGTGAGGGCGACGGCGATCGCGGTCGCGATCGGCACGGCGACCTTCGCGTACGAGGCGAGCCAGGGACGCGGGGAGTCGCGGCTGCGGCGGATGCCGTCGGCCATGGCCAGGAAGAGCACCGGCATCAGGACCGCGCTGTAGTGCCAGATCATCCCCCAGTGGTTGCTGTCCTGGGAGAGCAGCCGCCAGCCGAGGGTGGGCAGGATCAGCAGCACCAGCGGCGAGCGCAGTGCCATGAAGGCCGTGATGCCGAGCAGGAAGACCAGCATCTCGATCTTGACGGACGAGTTCAGGACGCCGAGTACGGAGTCGAGCAGCGAGACGTCCTGCTCGCCGTTCTTGTCGATCTTCTGCCAGTAGTCGTAGGTGCCCGCGCTGCTGGCCGCCGGGATGAGGACCAGCAGCGTGACGACGAAGGCCAGCACGCCGAACGCGGCGAGCAGCGCGCCCTGGAGCCTGCGCCCGTACACGAACAGCAGGAAGCCGACGACCGCCACGGTGGCGCCGAGGTCTTCCTTGACCAGGACCAGCGGAAGCGACCACAGCACGGCGGCCGTCCAGCGCCGCAGGAGCAGCGCCCGGCATACGAGCGCCAGCAGCGGGACGGCGAAGGCGATCTCGTGGAAGTCGGACTTCACCGCTTCCTGGAGACCCCAGGAGAGGCCGTACGCGACGGTGACGCACAGGCCGGCGCGTCCGCCCAGGAGCTGCTGCGCGGTGCGGCCCACCACGACCGCCCCCGCCGAGAACAGCGCGGCCTGGGCGAACAGCAGGGACTCGGCGGAGGGCCAGATCCAGTACAGCGGCGAGAGCAGGGCGACGACGGGGCTGAAGTGGTCGCCGAGGATGAGGTAGCCGGGGCCCTTGATGTCGACGATCGGGGCGTCGAATCCCGCGTACGCCCGCACCTCCTGCTCGAAGATGCCGAGGTCCCAGGAGGGCGAGCCGAAACGGCTGTACTGGAGGTAGGAGTAGAGGAAGTAGAGCCCACACAGCACCACGCCGGCGATGAGGTAGGGGCGCAGCGGAACGGCTGCCGCGGCTGGGTCCGGGGCGTCCGGGGTGTCCGGGGCGTCCGCTGCGGCGGGGAGCCGCGGATCGGCGCCGGGGGCGTCGTGCGGGGCCGGTCCCTGCGCGGGGAGCCGTCCCGGCCGGTCCGTTCCACTCTTGTTCAGATCTAGCACGGTGACTGCCCCCGCTGCGGATTTCTACGGCCGTTCATTAGAACAGAACCGGCGCTCCGGACCCGTACGCCGGAGACGGCCCCGGCCGCACCCCGTGACGGGACGCGGCCGGAGCGAACGGTTTCCGAGAGACCGGTTTCCGAGCGACCGGGTGGGGCCGGTCGGGCCGGTGGGACGGGCGGGAATTCGGGAGGCGGTGAGGCCCGGCCGCCCGGTCCGCCCGGCCGCCCGGTCCGCCCGGCCGCCCGGTCCGCCCGGCCGCCCGGTCCGTCCGGTCCGCCCGGTCCGTCCGGTCCGTCCGGTCAGTGGAAGAAGTGGCGCGTTCCGGTGAAGTACATGGTCACACCGGCCTTCTCCGCCGCCTCCACGACCAACTCGTCGCGGACGGACCCGCCGGGCTGCGCCACGGCCCGGATTCCGGCCGCCGTGAGGATCTCCAGCCCGTCGGGGAACGGGAAGAACGCGTCCGAGGCCGCGAACGCGCCGCGCGCCCGCTCCTCGCCCGCCCGCTCGACGGCGAGCTTGGCGGAGTCGACGCGGTTGACCTGGCCCATGCCGACGCCGACCGAGGCCCCGCCCTTGGCGAGCAGGATCGCGTTGGACTTGACCGCGCGGCACGCCTTCCAGGCGAAGGACAGCTCCTTCAGCTCGGCCTCGGACAGCGCCTCGCCGGTGGCCAGCGTCCAGTGGGCCGGGTCGTCGCCGTCGGCCTGGAGCCGGTCGGTGACCTGGAGCAGCGCACCGCCGTCGACCGGCTTGACCTCGACGGAGCCGGCCGGGGCCTCGGGGGCGCGCAGCACGCGGATGTTCTTCTTGCGGGCCAGCACCTCGACGGCGCCGTCCTCGTAGGCCGGGGCGACGATGACCTCGGTGAAGATCTCGGCGACCTGCTCGGCCAGCTCGACGGTCACCGGGCGGTTGACGGCGATCACCCCGCCGAACGCGGAGAGCGGATCGCAGGCGTGCGCCTTGCGGTGCGCCTCGGCGACGTCGTCGGCGATCGCGATGCCGCACGGGTTGGCGTGCTTGATGATCGCGACGCACGGCTCGGCGTGGTCGTACGCGGCCCGGCGGGCGGCGTCGGTGTCCGTGTAGTTGTTGTAGGACATCTCCTTGCCGTGCAGCTGCTCGGCCTCGGCGAGCCCGCCGTTGCCCAAGGTGTACAGGGCGGCGGGCTGGTGCGGGTTCTCGCCGTAGCGCAGGACGTTCTTGCGCTCGTACGTCGCGCCGAAGAAGTCGGGGAAGCCCGAGTCGTCGGCGGCGGCGTAGTCGGCGGCGAACCAGGAGGCGACGGCCACGTCGTAGGCGGCGGTGTGCTGGAACGCCTCGGCGGCCAGCCGCTTGCGGGCGGCCAGGTCGAAGCCGCCCGCCCGGACGGCGTCGAGGACGTCCCCGTACCGCCCGGGGCTGGTGACGACCGCCACGGACGGGTGGTTCTTCGCGGCGGCGCGGACCATGGAGGGGCCGCCGATGTCGATCTGCTCCACGCACTCGTCGTCGGAGGCGCCGGAGGCGACGGTCTCCTTGAACGGGTAGAGGTTCACGACGACCAGGTCGAACGGTTCCACGCCCAGCTCGGCGAGCTGCTCGCGGTGGGAGTCCAGGCGCAGGTCGGCGAGGATGCCGGCGTGGACGCGCGGGTGCAGCGTCTTGACCCGGCCGTCCAGGCACTCGGGGAAGCCGGTCAGCTCCTCGACCTTGGTGACCGGGACTCCGGCGGCGGCGATCCGGCCCGCCGTCGAGCCGGTGGAGACGAGTTCGACGCCCGCCTCGTGCAGACCGCGGGCGAGCTCTTCGAGCCCCGTCTTGTCGTAGACACTGACCAGGGCGCGGCGGATGGGTTTATTCACCGACATGACCGAGATGAACCTTTCGTCCCTCAATGCGATGGCCGTCACGGGCGATCCGCCCCACGGCCTCGACGAGCAGCGTGCGCTCGACTTCCTTGATGCGTTCATGGAGAGCGGCTTCGCCCTCCGGTGTGTCCTCCTCGGTCACCTCGACCACGCCCTGCGCGATGATCGGACCGGTGTCGACGCCGTCGTCGACGAAGTGGACGGTGCAGCCGGTGACCTTGACGCCGTACGCGAGTGCGTCGCGCACGCCGTGGGCACCGGGGAAACTCGGCAGCAGGGCCGGGTGGGTGTTGACGGTGCGGCCCCCGAAGGCGGCGAGGAACGCCGGGCCGACGATCTTCATGAATCCGGCGGAGACGACGAGGTCAGGCCGGTGCGCGGCGGTCGCGGCGGCAAGCGCCCCGTCCCACTCCGCGCGGGTGGCGTGGTCCTTGACCTTGCACACGAACGTGGGGATTCCGGCCCGCTCGGCCCGCTCCAGACCGAGGGTCCCGTCCCGGTCCGCGCCGACCGCGACGACCTGGGCTCCGAACCCCGCGGGGTCGTCGCCGATGGCGTCGAGCAGGGCTTGCAGGTTCGTACCCGATCCGGAGACCAGGACGACCAGCCGGGCGGGGGCGGCGGAGGGCGGGGAGGCCACGTCGGGGCCCTTTCTCGCGTGGTGGCGCGGGTGCGGGGAGGGGCGGTGTCCGCGCACGTCCGGGCCAGGTCGGACTCGGTCGGGCGCGGCGCTCCGCACGGGCGAAGCGGTGCGTCGCCTTCCGGAGGGTTGCTCGTGGGGCGTCCCGCCGGACCGGCGCTGGGCGAGGTCGGTGCTTTGTAGGGTCCTACGAGAGAATCGCTTCACCCGATACGGGGAACCCTACGAACGCGCCGACCGTCAGCAACGATACCGGCACACCCGACGGCCCCCACGGGACGGGGGCGTGAGCGGGGGGTAGCGTCAGGGGACAGCGAACCGTCCGCCGGGCGGACGAACCGTCCTTCGGGCGGACATGACGAGATGGGGAAGACGTTCACCACATGCCGGACCGACGCCGTCGCACCGCCTTCCGCCTCCCGTTGCCCGAGCGGGCCGCTCCGCTGATGCGGGAGAGCCGGCCCTCCTCGCCGGAGGACTCCTCTTCCGGTTCCCGCTCCGGATCGCCCTCCGTATCGGCCGGTTCCGGCCCCTCCTCCGGTTCGTCCGGTGACTCTTCGGGCTCTCCGGCGAGTCCTGCCGACGACAACCCGTTCGCCCCGCCGCCCGCGGGCCGGCCCGACCAGCCGTGGCAGCCGCGCCGGCCCGCGGGCGGGAACGGCGACGGGAAGGGGAGCGGCGACGGAAGCGGCGGCTCAGGCAGCGGCTCAGGCGACGACTCCTCCGGCGACCGCCCTCCGTCGTGGGGCAGCCAGTGGAGCAGCAAGCAGCCCGGCCGGGGCGGCAGCGGCTTCGGCGGCGGCCGTTCCGGCGCGGGCGGTCCCGGTGGGCCGGGCGGCGGCCGGGGCGGTCCCGACGGCGGTCCGGGCGGACTGCGGTGGGACCCCACCGACCCCGCCCAGCGGCGCGCCCGCTACGCGGTGCTCGGCGGTATGTGGGCCTTCTTCTTCGCCCTCTTCGACCTCCCGGAGATCGCCCTGCTGCTCGGCGCGCTCTCCGTCTACTGGGCGATCAGCTCGCTGCGCGCCAAGCCGAAGTCCCTGTCGGCGAAGGCCCCGTCGGCTGCCGAGCGGGCGGTGGACGGCGGTACGGGCGCCGGGTCCGCGGCGGGCGACGGCCGGGCGACGACGGGTGCCGGGGCGACGCCCGCCACCGGGCCCGCTCCCGCCGCCGGACAGAGCGGCGGCGGCCGGCCGCAGACCACCGCGGCGATCAGCGGCCTGGTCACCGCCGTGCTGGCGCTGTGCATCGTGGCGACGACGTTCACCGTGCAGCTCGTCTACCGCGACTACTACACCTGCGTGAACGACGCCCTGACCAAGTCCGGCGCGATCGCCTGCAACGACCTGCTGCCCAAGCCGCTGGAGCCGTTCTTCGGCGTCAAGAAGTAGCGCCCGGGCCGTCCGTCTCCGCACCGGCGGACGGCCCGCCACCCCCGGGAGGCCGTACGGTGTCCCGCTCCGCGTCGCCCGGCCCGTCGCCGCTCTCACCGGCCGGCTTCTCAGCCGGGAAGGCATCGGCCCGGGAGGCATCGGCCGGGAAGTCATCGGCCCGGGAGGCATCGGCCCGGCCTGCGGGGAACTGCGCCATCAGGCCGCCGGACTGCCGCTTGAGGGAGGCCCAGCGCGCCTGCCGCGCACTCTTCTCGTGCCACGGGTCCGTCGGCTGGAAGTCATACGGTTCGAAGCCCGCGAAGCCCTCGGCGTCGGCCCCGCCGCCCGCCGCCCCGGGCCGCCCCGAGGCGGCGTCGGCGGACACGGAGGAGGCGGAGGGCGTGGCGGGCGCGGCGTACGACTTCTGCTCGTCCGCGTCCCCGCGCCAGGCCCAGCCGGACTCACGCAGTCGCCACATCCGCAGGAGCAGCGCCGCCGGTACGCCGAGGACCGCCGTCCACAGCAGCGCCGCCGGCCCGGTCAGCCACCACACGGGCCCGAACGCGCTCAGCGCGCGGCTGCCGAGCGGACCGCCCGCCACAGCGGTGAGCAGCGCCGTACCGGCACCGCAGCCGAGAGCCGCGAGGCCGGTCACCAGGGCCGTCTCGCCCGCACTCCACGCCCGCGCGCGCGGCGCGTCGGCCGGTGCCGCCCGGCGTACGGTGAACCAGGCCACCGCCAGGGCGGAGGCGACCGGCACGGCCAGCGCCGCCCAGGTCACCGGTGTTCCCGGCCCCTGCGCGGGCACCGCCGCCAGCAGCGGGAAGTCGGGCACGGCCGGGTCGCCGGCGAGGGCGAGCGGGGTCGCCGTGGCTCCCGTGCCGAGCGCGAAACCGGGGCCGAGGCCGTACGCGGCCCCCCACAGCGCGGCGTTGGGCACGAGCGCCGCGGTCAGCAGCAGCACGGCGAAGCGGCCGGACCAGTCCCCGGAGAGCGCCAGGAACGAGTCCTGGGCCGCCGGGCCGTTGCGTGCCAGGGCGACCGCGACGAGCAGCGCACCCCCGCCGAGCAGCACCGTCACGCCCACCGCGGCCGACCGGGACGCCGCCTCCACCCGGTCGCGGAACAGCGTGCGGGCGACGGCTTCCTGGAGCACCAGCGGCGACCAGGACGGCAGCGGGCCCAGCGGCCGTCCGGCCGCCGTCCACACTCCGACCGCCGCCGAGGCGGCCACCACGAGCGCCACCGGGAACGCCAGCGTGTCCGGGTCGGCGCTCAGGGGGCCGCCGCGCGCGTAGGCCGCCGCACCGGCCACGACCAGCAGGTAACCGGCCGTCACCGCGCAGAACACCCCGGCCTGCGACGGCCTCGCCCGCCCCTCCTCCGGCTCCGCCGCGTCACGTGCCGCCCGGTGCGCCAGCCAGAGCGGGCCCACCACGAGCAGCAGCGGGACGAGGCCCACCGGCGCCGGGACGCCGCTGAGCGTGTCGGTCCGCACGAGTTCGGCACCGTGGGCGAGCAGCCAGACCCCCGCCGCCGCGCGCAGCGCGCCCGCCGGGCCGCTGTCGGGGTACGGGGAGCTGATCCACAGCGCCATGACCAGGACGGCCAGGCAGCCGAGCCCGAGCCCGGCGGCTGCGACACCTCGCAGAAAGGCCGAGGCCAGCGCGAGGGTTCTGTTCCGTTCGGCCGTCACCGTCGAGGCCCGTTCGGTCATTTGGGTCACGCCGCCCATGCTGCCAACGACACGCGCTTATTCCGTGTAACGGGCGAACAGCCGCTGTGTCGCTCAATATACGTTTATGTACTTTTTCTCCCTGTGGAGTGCTGCCGGGGGTCCCCCATGACCCGGAGCAGCACCGATGAGGCCGCCGCGCAGCCGCTGCCCTCCCCCAAGGAGCGCCGCAGACTGCGCGAGGCGAAGTCGCTGAGCGAGGATCAGGTCGCGGACGCCGTCGGAGTCACGCGCGCCACCGTGCGCTCCTGGGAGACGGGCCGCACGAGCCCGCGCGGACGCAAGCGCGCGCTGTACGCCAAGCTCATCTGCCCGGAACCCGAAGAGCCGGGGCCCGCCGCCGTCACGGAACCCGGGCCGGAGGCGGAGGAGGCGGACGCGGGGCCGCAGCCCGTCACGGCGTCGGAACCGGCGGAGGCGGGCGCACCGAACGCGGACGCGACGGACGCGGACGCTGAGGCTGACGCGGGGGCGCGGGCCGAGGCTGACGCGGAGGCCGAGGCTGACGCGGAGGCAGGGGCTGACGCGGGCACGCCGCCGGGGCCCTCGGCGCAGCCCGCGCGCGCGGGCCTCTCCCCCGCCGAGGCGTTCGACGCGCTCTACGCACACGCGGCACCCGGTCTCGTGCGCCAGACGTACCTGCTCACCGGTCGCCGCGGCCTCGCCCGCGAGTCCGTCGAGCGCGCCTTCCAACTGGCCTGGCACCGCTGGCCGGAGGTGGCCGTGGACCGCGACCCGGCCGGCTGGGTGCGCGCCGCCGCGCACGAGTACGCGCTGTCGCCCTGGCACCGGATGCGCCGCGCGCACCGGCATCCGGACGCCCCGCCCACCGAGCCGGCCCGCCGCGCCCTGTTCGGCGTGCTGCTCGACCTGCCTCCCGCCTACCGGCGGACGCTGCTCCTCTACGACGGGGTCGGACTGGACCTCCCGGAGACGGCGGCCGAGACGGAGGCGAGCACTCCGGCGGCGGCGGGGCGGCTGATGACGGCCCGCGCGGCCGTGGCGAAGGAGCTGCCCGATCTGGCGGCGGCCCCCTCCGCCGAACAGTCCGGACTGCTGCACGAACTGCTCGCCTCCCTCGCCCGCGCCGAGCACGTCCCGGCTCCGCGCCCGGCCCGCGCCGTGCGCACCGGCAGCGAGAACAAGGCCAAGCTGTGGACCAGGGCGGCCATCGCCTTCGTCGCCCTGCTCATCACCGCGACGGGCCTGACCCTGCACACCGCACCCACCCACTACGAGCAGCCGCTGTCGCCCGCCGAGCGGGTCGGTGGCGTGCCGCCGCGCGGCGGTCCGCAGAAGCTCACCCCGCAGGACCTGGAGCTCCAGAAGTCGCTGCGGGAGGAGCTGGCGCACGGCCCGGAACGGCTGATCCCGCAGGTCCCCTGAGCC
>NZ_ML123034.1:4121238-4135425 GCF_003846185.1 Streptomyces sp. ADI96-02 | reverse complement strand
GCGACGCCCGCGGTGCCCTGCGTGCTTCAGTCCGGTCAGGGCAGTCCGGATTGCTTCAGGCTGTCCGGATACGTCAGGCCGTCCGGATGCTTCAGCGCCTCAGGCGCCCAGGATCTCGCGCGCCAGCTTGGCGGTCTCGGTCGGCGTCTTGCCGACCTTCACGCCGGCGGCCTCAAGGGCCTCCTTCTTCGCCTGGGCGGTGCCGGAGGAGCCCGAGACGATGGCGCCGGCGTGGCCCATGGTCTTGCCCTCGGGGGCGGTGAAGCCCGCGACGTAGCCGACGACCGGCTTGGTGACGTTCTTCGCGATGAAGTCGGCGGCACGCTCCTCGGCGTCGCCGCCGATCTCGCCGATCATCACGATGAGGTCGGTCTCCGGGTCCGCCTCGAACGCCGCGAGGGCGTCGATGTGCGTGGTGCCGATGACCGGGTCGCCACCGATGCCGACGGCGGAGGAGAAGCCGATGTCGCGCAGCTCGTACATCATCTGGTATGTCAGCGTGCCGGACTTGGACACGAGACCGATGCGGCCGGGCTTGGTGATGTCGCCCGGGATGATGCCGGCGTTGGACTGGCCGGGGGTGATCAGACCCGGGCAGTTCGGGCCGATGATCCGGGTCTTGTTGCCCTTCTCGCCCGCGTACGCCCAGAAGGCGGCGGAGTCGTGGACCGCGATGCCCTCGGTGATGACGACCGCGAGCGGGATCTCGGCGTCGATCGCCTCGACGACGGCCGCCTTGGCGAAGGCCGGCGGCACGAAGAGGACGGAGACGTTCGCGCCCGTCTTCTCCATCGCTTCCTTGACGGAACCGAAGACCGGGACCTCGTTGCCGTCGAAGTCGACGGACGTGCCGGCCTTGCGCGGGTTCACGCCGCCGACGATGTTGGTGCCGTCGGCCAGCATGAGCTTGGTGTGCTTCATGCCCGTGGCGCCGGTCATCCCCTGGACGATGACCTTGCTGTCCTTGGTGAGGAAGATAGCCATGGTGTTGGAGTCCCTCGTCCCTTACTTCGCAGCCGCGGCGAGCTCGGCGGCCTTGTCGGCCGCGCCGTCCATGGTGTCCACGCGCTGCACGAGCGGGTGGTTGGCGTCGGAAAGGATCTTGCGACCCAGCTCCGCGTTGTTGCCGTCGAGACGCACGACCAGCGGCTTCTCGACCTTCTCGCCCTTGGACTCAAGGAGCGCGAGCGCCTGGACGATGCCGTTGGCGACCTCGTCGCAGGCGGTGATGCCGCCGAAGACGTTGACGAAGACGGACTTGACGTCCGAGTCGCCGAGGATGATCTCCAGGCCGTTCGCCATCACCTCGGCGGAGGCGCCGCCACCGATGTCGAGGAAGTTGGCGGGCTTGACGTCGCCGTGCTTCTCACCGGCGTACGCGACGACGTCCAGGGTCGACATGACCAGGCCGGCGCCGTTGCCGATGATGCCGACCTCGCCGTCGAGCTTGACGTAGTTGAGGTTCTTGGCCTTGGCCGCGGCCTCCAGCGGGTCGGCCGCGGCCTTGTCCTCCAGGGCCTCGTGGCCGGGCTGGCGGAAGTCGGCGTTCTCGTCGAGCGAGACCTTGCCGTCCAGCGCCAGGATGTCGCCGGAGGCGACCTTGGCCAGCGGGTTGACCTCGACGAGGAGCGCGTCCTCGGCGACGAAGGTGTCCCACAGCGTCACCAGGACCTCGGCGACCTTCTCGGCCACCTCGGCCGGGAACTTCGCCTGGGCCACGATCTCGCGGGCCTTGGCGATGTCGACGCCGGAGTTGGAGTCGACCGGGACCTTCGCGAGGGCCTCGGGGGTCTTCTCCGCGACCTCCTCGATGTCCATGCCGCCCTGCACCGAGGCCATGGCCAGGAAGGTGCGGTTGGTGCGGTCGAGGAGGTAGGAGACGTAGTACTCCTCCAGGATCTCCGGCGCGGTCTCGGCGATCATCACCTTGTGGACCGTGTGGCCCTTGATGTCCATGCCGAGGATGTCGGTCGCGCGGGCGACCGCCTCGTCGGGGGTGGCGGCCAGCTTGACGCCGCCGGCCTTGCCGCGGCCTCCGACCTTCACCTGCGCCTTGACGACCGACTTGCCGCCCAGCTTCTCGGTCGCCTCGCGGGCTGCCTCAGGCGTGTCGATGACTTCACCGGCCAGCACCGGTACACCGTGCTTGGCGAAGAGGTCCCTCGCCTGGTACTCGAACAGGTCCACGCGCGTCCGTCCCTTTTAGTGGTCTCGCGGTTCGTTTTCTGCGTGGGCGTGCCGCGAAGGGCAACGTGACGGCGCTGTCACCAGGGAGGCGTACACGGTGTCCGAGTACGCGGCATGTCCATCCGGCAGGTTATCCCCGCGCTCGGTGTGACCCTAAATCGCAGATCACACCTGAGCGGTGATAACGGTCACAGACGGCCCCGCGGCGGGCGGACCGAGCCCCTGGCGAGGGGAGGCTCCCCAGGCCCGGTGCGTCCCGCTACGGGGGACCGTCCTGGTCCGGGACGGGCAGCGGGCGCTTCTCGATCGCCGCGGCCATGACGTCCGGGAAGAGGTCGGGGGTGCAGGCGAACGCGGGCGCGCCCAGTGCTCCGAGCGCCGCCGCGTGCTCGCGGTCGTAGGCGGGAGCACCCTCGTCGGAGAGGGCGAGCAGGGTCACGAACTGCACGCCGGACGCCTTCATCGCCGCGACCCGCTTCAGCATCTCGTCGCGTATCCCGCCCTCGTAGAGGTCGCTGATGAGGACGACGACGGTGTCGGCGGGCCGGGTGATCCTGGACTGGCAGTAGGCCAGCGCCCGGTTGATGTCGGTGCCGCCGCCGAGCTGCGTGCCGAAGAGGACGTCGACCGGGTCGTCGAGCTGGTCGGTGAGGTCGACGACCGCCGTGTCGAAGACGACGAGCCGGGTGGCGAGCGTCCGCATGGAGGCGAGCACCGCGCCGAAGACGGAGGCGTACACGACGGACGCGGCCATCGAGCCCGACTGGTCGATGCACAGGACGACGTCCTTCTTCACGGACTGCGAGGCGCGCCCGTAGCCGATGAGGCGCTCCGGAACGACCGTGCCGGCCCCGTCCGATCCGGGGATGGTCAGGTAGTTCTTGAGGTTGGCGCGGATGGTGCGGTCCCAGTCGATGTCCCGGTGGCGCGGGCGGCTGATGCGCGCCGAGCGGTCCAGCGCGCCGCTGAGCGTGGCCCTGGTCCGGCTCTCCAGCCGCTTCTCCAGGTCCTCCACGACCTTGCGGACGACCGCTCGCGCGGTCTCCTTCGTCGTCTCCGGCATGGCCTTGTTGAGCGAGAGCAGGGTGCCGACGAGATGGACGTCCGCCTCGACGGCCTCCAACATCTCCGGCTCCAGGAGGAGGTTCGACAGGCCGAGCCGGTCGATGGCGTCGCGCTGCATGACCTGGACGACGGAGCTGGGGAAGTAGGTGCGGATGTCGCCGAGCCAGCGGGCGACGGAGGGGGCCGAGGCGCCGAGGCCCGCCGAGCGCCGCGCTCCGTCCTTACGGGCGCCGGGCTTCTTCCCGCCGCCTCCGTACAGCGCGGCCAGGGCGTCGTCCATGGCGGCGTCCCGGCCGGCGAGGGTGCAGCCGGTGCTCTCGGCGCTGTCGCCGCCGAGCACCAGCCGCCAGCGCCGCAGCCGCTCGGCGTCGCCGTGCTCCGGCGTGTGCGGTGCCTGTTCCATGGTCGTCCCCGTCCGGTGCTTCGTGCTGGCCGTCGTCGTCATCGGGCGGCTCCCGTCGGCTCGGGCAGTCCGAGGAGCAGGCGCAGGACCGGCTCCGCGGCGTCGGCCCGCGCCGTGTGGAGACCGGGCCCGAATCCCGCGTAGGCGTGGTCGGCGCGATCGCCGCCGGTGCCGCCGCCGGTGGCGGGGCCGCGCCGGACCAGCTCGCCCAGGGTGCGGCGTACGCCCGGTTCGTAGGCGGCGAACGTGCGGCGCAGGAGCGGCAGCACGTCGGTGAACGTGTCGGCGGGGACGCCTGTGAGCCAGGCGTCGACGAGGCCGAGCAGCCGTTCGTCGTGGACCAGCAGCATGCCGCCGCCCGCGGCTCCGCCGACGAACCCCTCGATCCAGGCGGCGGCGTCGGTGGGCGGGGTGCCGGGCGAGAGGGCCAGGCCCATCAGCCGCGCCGCCTCGTCCTCCGTCAGCCGTCCGTCGTCGAGCAGCAGCCGGGCGGCCCGGCCGCGGATGATCCCGGCGACGGTGTCCCGGCCGGCCAGCTTGCGCAGGACCTCGGACCACCGCTCCCGCAGCCCTTCGGCGGACGCGGCTCCGGCGGCCAGCAGGCCGATGGCCGCGTGTACGCCGTCGACCTGGCGGCGCAGCACGTCCGCGCCGTCCGCGTCGAGGCCGGTGCAGGCCGGCGGCAGGCCCACGCAGATCCGCTCGGCGAGCCCGGCGGCGACCTCGGCGAGTGCGGCCGTGTCCGTGGAGCGCACGTCTCCGTAGCGCAGGGAACGGGCGAGCGCGGGCAGTGCCTCCGCGAGGTGGCCGACGTCCGCGTCGAGGGCGGCGCGGTCGGCGAGGGCCTTCATGACGGTGGGCAGCGCCCCGGGCAGCTCCGCCAGCAGGCAGTGCTCGGCGAGTGCGGTGACCTCGGACAGGGCCGTCGCCGATCGTGCCTGTGCCTCGGCCTTCGCCGTGGCGGCGGAGAGCACGGTGGTGCCCCACACCCCTGCCTCGGCGATCCGCACGTGCAGCTCCGGCTCCCAGCGCAGCCGCCAGCTCTCGCGGAACGTGCCGGTGCTGCCGCGTCCGGCGGCTGGCTCGCCCCAGCCGATGTCGAGCAGGCGAAGCCGGTGCAGGAGCCGGCTGCGGGCGGCGTCGGTCTCCTTGCGCAGGTCGAGGTCGAGCTCCCGGTCCTGCGCCTCGGGCTTGAGCCGGAGGCTGCGCTGGTGCCGGGTCAGGTCCCGTTGCAGCGGGACGGCCGGGGCCCCGTCGGGCACCTCGCCCAGCGTCTCGCCGACGACGAGGCGGTCGTGGACGAGGGCGAGGGGAACGTCTGAGCCCTCGCACATGACGGCGCGCACGGCGTCGGTGGACTCGCTCAGCCCGGGCAGCGGGCGGCCCCGCATGGCGGCGAGTGTCTCGGCGAGGCGGACGGCCTCGATGACATGGGCGGTGGAGACGAAGCGGTCCTCCTCGCGCAGCAGTCCGGCGACCTTGGTCATCCAGCGCTCGACGGGCCGGTCGGCCGCGCCGAACAGGTGCCCGTACCAGCCGGGCGAGTCGATTCCGGCACCGTATCCGCTGTGCCGGGCGAGCCTGCGGTGCGTCCAGGGCACCCAGGTCAGCTCCGTCTTGAGCTTCGGCAGTCCCTTGAGCAGCGCCCGGTCGGCGGCGAGCGTGGTGCGGGCGGCGAGGGCGGGGACGTGCCAGGCACCGCAGACGACGGCGAAGGCGTCCCCGAACTCCTTGCGCGCGGCGCGCAGTTGCATCCGCATATAAGCCTCGCGGACCGTGTCCCGGGGCTGCCCGCCGTCCCCGTACGCCTCGCGCAGCGCCGTCATGGCCTCGGCCAGCGCGGCGAAGGGCGCCCGTGCGTCGCGCTCGGGTCCGTCGCCTCCGGTGCCGGGGCCGGACGTCGGCGAGCGGTGCTCGACGACGTCCTCCCACCAGCGCTCGGGGTCGTCGTATCCGGCGGTCTCGGCGAGCACCCGGATCGGGTCCACGACCGGTGCGACCGCGTCGGTCTCCGCAGCTCCGTCTGGCCGGCCCTCTCCGCCGAGGGGCTCGGGGCCCTCTTCGCCGCCGCGGGTGCCCTTCAGCGCCAGGGAGTGGGCGGCGGGCAGGTCGATGAAGCGCACCGGCACGTCGTGGGCGAGGGCCCAGCGGATCGCGACCCACTCCGGGGAGAACTCGGCCAGCGGCCAGAACGCCGCGCGGCCCGGGTCGTCCACGGCATGGGCGAGCAGCGCGACGGGCGGCTTCATCGCGGGATCGGCCGCGAGCGGAAGCAGCGCGTCGGCCTCGGGCGGGCCCTCGACGAGGACCGCGGCCGGGCGGGCGGACTCCAGCGCGGCCAGGACCGCGCGGGCGGATCCCGGGCCGTGGTGCCGCACGCCGAGCAGCAGCGGCCCACCGGCCTCGGTGGACGTGCTCATACGGAGACCTCGCGGCAGGCGCGGTAGAAGTCCTTCCAGCCGTCCCGCTCGCGGACCACCGTCTCCAGGTACTCCTGCCAGGCCACGCGGTCCGCGGCCGGGTCCCGGACCACCGCGCCGAGGATGCCCGCCGCGACGTCGGCGGGGCGCAGGACGCCGTCCCCGAAGTGGGCGGCGAGGGCGAGGCCGTTGGTGACGACGGAGATCGCCTCGGCCGTGGAGAGCGTGCCCGAGGGGGACTTGAGCTTGGTGCGTCCGTCGGTGGTGACGCCGTCGCGCAGCTCACGGAAGACCGTGACCACGCGGCGGATCTCGGACAGGCCCTCCGGTGCCGCGGGCAGATCGAGGGAGCGGCCCATCTGGTCGACGCGCCGGGAGACGATGTCGACCTCGGCGTCAGGTGTGGCCGGCAAGGGCAGGACGACGGTGTTGAACCGGCGGCGCAGGGCGCTGGACAGCTCGTTGACGCCGCGGTCGCGGTCGTTGGCCGTGGCGATGAGGTTGAAACCGCGGACCGCCTGGACCTCCTGCCCCAGTTCGGGGACGGGAAGGGTCTTCTCCGACAGGATCGTGATGAGCGAGTCCTGGACGTCGGCGGGGATCCGGGTCAGCTCCTCGACGCGCGCGGTCATGCCGTCGGACATCGCCCGCATGAGCGGGCTGGGCACCAGCGCGTCGCGGCTGGGGCCGTGGGCGAGGAGTTGGGCGTAGTTCCACCCGTAGCGGACGGCTTCCTCCGGCGTACCGGCGGTGCCCTGCACGAGCAGGGTCGAATCGCCGCTGACGGCGGCGGCGAGGTGTTCGGACACCCAGGTCTTGGCGGTGCCCGGGACGCCGAGCAGGAGCAGCGCCCGGTCGGTGGCCAGGGTGGTGACGGCGACCTCGACGAGGCGGCGCGGACCCACGTACTTGGGCGTGATCACCGTACCGTCGGGCAGGGTGCCGCCCAGCAGGTAGGTGGCGACGGCCCAGGGCGAGAGCCGCCACCGGACGGGGCGCGGGCGGTCGTCGGCGGCGGCGAGCGCCTTGAGTTCGTCGGCGAACGCGTCCTCGGCGTGCGGGCGCAGGGCCTCGCCGTCGGACGGCTGTCCGTCGGTCGCGGTGTTTTCGGGCACGGTCATGGGTCCCCCTCCAGATCGGTCGACCGGATGTGGTTCCCACCGTGCACCACGCCACTGACAATCGGCCCCGACCTGGGGATCGGGGCCGGTCAGCAGTGGTGGGGCGGCTCAGCCGACGATCGGCGAGACGGCGATGCAGCCCCCGGCCGCGAGCATGCCGTCGCCCTCGGCCTTCTTGATGACCTTGCCCTTGTAGGTGATGGTGCAGGCCACTTCGGCGCCGGTGACGTCCACGGCGATCGGTGTGACGGCGGGCGGCATGATGCCGCGCAGCTTCACGGTCTTCTTCCACGGCAGTGCGGGCGAGGCGACCTTCTCGATCTTCGGCTCCATCGCCTCGCCGCCGCCGCCGTGGAACTGGATCTCGTCGACGCCCTTTCCGGTGACCTCGTAGGTGACCTCGTAGGTCTCGTCCACGGTCTTGTCGACGGCGTCGGCGACCGTCTTGTCCACGGACTCGGCGGAGCAGGCGCCGAGTCCGAGCACGAGGCCGGTGGCGGCGAGCAGGGCTGCGGCGGCGCGGGTGCGGCGGCCTCTGCGGACGCTGTGGTTCATCTGGGATCCCCCCTGGATCGGTTCCGTATCGGGAGGTCGCAGAAAAACGCAAAGGGCAGGCAAAGTCAAGTCTGGACCCGAGTGCCGAACGCGCAGGTCAGACCGGATTGTCAGTGCCGCCCCCTACCGTCGTCACCATGCTGCTAACTCACGGGGGAGAACCCTCGCCCGCCGCCGGTGCGGTGGCGCGCTGGACGGTGGAGCAGGTACTGGCCCTGGCTCCTGACGACGCATCACGCAAGGCGGGCAACAAGCTCGGTTCGGCCGGCCCCTGGTCCGGTGCGGGCTTCGACGCCTCGGGGGCCGTGTGGGGACTGTGCAAGGGAAGCGGGAGCAAGCCGTACCGGACGGTGATAGACACCACCGGCCCGGCGTACAAGTGCAGTTGCCCGAGCCGGAAGTTCCCGTGCAAGCACGCGCTCGGCCTGCTGCTGCTCAGGGCGTCCGACGAGTCGGCGCTCCAGGAGGGCGAGCCGGCGGACTGGGCCGCGGAGTGGGTCGAGGAGCGCCGCGGACGAGCCGCTGCCAAGGAACGGGCCACGGCGGACGGTGACGCGGCGTCGGGCCCGGCCGACGCCGCCGCCGCCAGGAAGCGTGCGGAGCGCCGGGGGGCCCGCGTCACGGCCGGGGCTCAGGAGCTGGAGCAGCGCCTGAGCGATCTGCTGCGGGGCGGCCTCGCGGCGGCCGACCGGCCGGGTTACGGCCTGTGGGAGGAGACGGCGGCCCGGATGGTCGACGCCCAGGCTCCCGGACTGGCCTCCCGGGTCAGGGAGTTGGGCGCGCTGGCCGGATCGGGGCCGGGCTGGCCGGTGCGGTTGCTGGAGGAGTGCGGCCTGCTCCACCTGCTGGACACGGCGTGGCTCGGGCTGGAGCGGCTGCCCGACCCGCTGGCGGCGACGGTGCGTACGCGTGTGGGACTGCCCGCTTCGGCGGAGGGCCCCGCCGTCCGTGACCACTGGCTGGTCCTCGCGCAGTACGACACCCCGGACGGCAAGATCGTCACCCGGCGGATCTGGCTTCACGGCCGCGCGTCGGGCCGCACGGCGCTGCTGCTCTCGTTCGGGGCGGCGGGCCGGGCCCCGGGCCAGGCCCTGCCGGTGGGCCTCACGATCGACGCGGAGCTCACGCCGTTCCCCGGCGGCGGACAGCTCCGGGCCGAGCTGGGGCGACAGTTCGGCACACCCGCCCCGGCGGGCTCGCCGCCGCCGGGCATCGGGGCGGCAGAGGCCCCGGCCGTGTACGGGAACGCCCTGCGGGACGACCCCTGGCTGGACTCCCACCCGGTCGTCCTGCACGACGTCATACCCGTGCCGTCCGGGGGCGGCTGGCAACTGGCCGACGCGCACGGGGACGCCGCGCTGCCCCTCGCGCCCGCCGCGCTGTCCCGGCCCGGGCTGTGGAAGCTCGTGGCGATCTCCGGCGGCGCGCCGGTCACGGTGTTCGGCGAGATCGGCCACCGCGGCTTCGAACCGCTGGCCACGTGGGACACGGCTTACGAGGGCGGGGGTGGGCGCGAGGGCGGGAGCGGGGTCGGGAGCGTGCCGGGCGACTCCGTCGTCCAGCTCGTCTGACCTCGGCCGCCGCACCGCAACCCGGGCTCCGTCTCCGCCTCCGGCCCGCGACCACCCGCCCACGCCCAGCGGCCCGCGTCCAGCGCCCGACCGGCCCCGGCCGCCCGCTTCCGCGTTCCGCGCCCTTACGCCTTCTTTCGCCCTTCTTTCGCCTTCTTTCGCCGACTGGATCTGCCCACTGGAGGGGACCGATGCCCCGTACGACCACGGACCCGATGACCACGGACCCCACCGCCCAGGCCGCTTCCGTGCCGTGGGAGGAGCTGGTCACCACAGCACTGCTGGGCACCGACCGCCGCCCACTGCCGCACGGCGGCTCCACCCCGGGCGACGGCCCTGCGGCCCTGCTCGACGCCGCCGCCCTGCACACCGTGCGTCGCCGGGCCGGCCTGCTGCCCGCCGCCCCGGCCGCCCGCCCGGAACCAGCGGCCGAGGACCCGCGCCCGCCGCTCCCTGAGGCCGCCCGTCAACGGCTGGCCCAGTTGCTCGCCGACCGCGCGGCTCCGTCCGGCGGTGGCCGTCGGGGCGCCGCTCCCGACCTCACCGAACTGATACCGCAGTGGCTGGCCACCGCCAACCGTCAGGGGTTCCGGGCCCCGGCCGCTCTGCTGCCGCCGCTGCTGGACGCCGCCCGCGCGCGCACGGATCTGCGCCCGCAGGCGCTCGCCTTCGCCGGGCCGCGCGGGCTGTGGCTGGCCTCGCTCAACCCCGAGTGGAAGTTCGCGTTGCGCGGCGCGGCCTCCGGGTCGGTCCGGCCCGACACCGACGACCCGGAGGCCGTGCGGCGACTGTGGGAGGAGGGGCTGTTCGCGGAGCGGGTCGCGCTGCTCGACGCCGTACGGGCGAAGGACCCCGCTGCCGCCCTCGCCCTGCTGACCACGACCTGGTCCACCGAGCGGGCCGAGGACCGGCTGATGTTCCTGGACTCACTGCGGGCCGGGCTCTGCGCCGGCGACGAGGAGTTCCTGGAGCAGGGGCTGTCCGACCGCAGCCGCAACGTCCGGGCTACGGCGGCCGAGTTGCTCTCGGCCCTGCCGTCGTCGGCGCTCGCGGGGCGGATGGCGGCCCGAGCGGCCTCGTGCGTGAACCCCGACCGGACGGGCGACGCCGCCTCCATCGCCGTGGAGGCACCGCACGAATGCGACGCCGGGATGCAGCGCGACGGGGTGGTCGCCCAGCCTCCGGCCGGCCGGGGCGAGCGGTCCTGGTGGCTGGGGCAGCTGGTGGAGGCCACTCCGCTGGACGTCTGGCAGGAGCAGTTCGGCGGGCGTACGGCCGAGGAGATCGTGGCCCTGCCCGTCGCCGACGACTGGGCGGCCGAGCTGCACGCGGCATGGTGCCGGGCGGCGGTACGACAGCACCATCCGCACTGGGCGCGAGCGTTGCTCGGCGCCCCTGCCACGCCCCCGGCGAACGGCCCCGGTGCGGGGTCGATAGCCGACCGGTCGAAGCTCCTGGCGGCACTCCCTCCGGCCGAACGCGCGCTGTGGGTATCCGAGTTCATAGCCGCACACGGTCTGTCCGAGGCGTTCCAGTTGCTGGGGGTGTGCGCGGTGCCCTGGTCCGGACCGCTCGGAGCGGCCGTGATCGACGCGCTCGACATCGCCCGGGACGGCGGGAGTTATCCGTGGAGCTTCAGCGGGGTGATGGGGCTGGCCGAGCGCTGCCTGGATCCGGCCGAGGCCGACCGGCTGGACGTCCTCACCACCACGCAGGACGAGACGGAGGGCACGTCGCCGGGTGCGGGCGGCTACTGGTCGGAGGCGTTCCAGCGCTTGGTCTCCACCCTGCGTCTGCGGGCCGCGATGGAGGCGGAGCTGGCCGGGCCGGGCCGCGACCGGGGCGGCCGGACCCGCCTGACGGTGCCGGAGAGGCCGTGACGCAGACGCTGTGCGCGGCGGCCGTTCGTTCAGGTCCGGCCGTTCCCGCCTGGAGGGTCCGGCCGTTCCCGCCTGGAGGGTACGGCCGTTCACCTCTGGCAGGTTCGGTCGTACACGCCTGGCGGGTCGGGCGGTTCACGTCTGAGCGTGTACGCCTGGTCCCTTCACACCCCGCTCTTCACGCCTGGGCGTTCACACCTGACCCTTCACGCCGGGGCGTTCACGTCTGGGCGGGCTGGCGGACGTTGGCGTTCACCCAGGTGACGATCGCGGACGTCGTCGCGCCCGGCGTGAAGATCTCCGCCACGCCGAGCTCCTTCAGGGGGGCGATGTCGTCCTCCGGGATGATGCCGCCGCCGAAGACCTTGATGTCCTCCGCCTCGCGCTCCTTCAGCAGCTCGATCACCTTCGCGAAGAGCGTGTTGTGCGCGCCGGAGAGGATCGACAGGCCGATGGCGTCGGCGTCCTCCTGGATCGCCGTGTCGACGATCTGCTCGGGCGTCTGGTGGAGCCCCGTATAGATGACTTCCATACCGGCGTCCCGCAGCGCCCGCGCGATCACCTTGGCCCCTCGGTCGTGGCCGTCGAGCCCCGGCTTGGCCACCACCACTCGGATCGGACCGGTCACACCCATCACTGCCTCCACCTGGTCTCCCGTGCCTGAAGGGCCGGGGATGTGAACGAACGTTATCCACAGCATCCCGCAAGCCGCCGTTTCGCGGCAGGCGGGGAGGGGGAAATCACACGTGGGACATGTTCGCCGGGCGTCGCCCCCCGTCCTACGCGGCATGGGGTCGCGCGGAGGCCGACACCAGGCGGGCCGCTACGAGGCCGCCGTACCACCGTGCCGCCAGCCGCGCGGCGCGGTGGTGCGGACCATCGCGGGTCCGGGGAATCGCGGATCCGGGCATCGCCGGTCCAGGCATCGCGGGTCCGGGCGTCGCAGGTACGGGGCACGGTTCGACATCCGGGCCGGTTCGGCATCCGGGCCGGTTCGACATCCGGGCCGGTTCGTCCCTCACCCGTCCGCCCCCTGTTTCGCCCTCACCCTGTTCGCCCTCAGCCATCCGCCGTTCCGCTCCGTACGGCGCTCCGGGGCAAGGCGACCTGGCAGCAGCCCCCGCGCCGATTCACGACCACGAGTCGGCCGCGCCCGTACCGCCCGTTCAGGAGGTCGGCCGTGAAGATCCTTCCGTTCCTCTCCCCCGTGCTGCGCCGCCCTGTCCTGCCGTTTCCCCGGTTCCCCTCCGCACTGCTCGGCGCCACTGTGCTGGAGTTCGCCGTTCTCACCGGACACCTGATGGTCTACCCGTTCGGCCTCGCCCAGGAGCGCCGCACCGCGGGCGCCCCGCCCAGGAGAACGCCGCGATCCGGCCCGTCCGCCGTGCCGACCGAGGACGGAGGAACGCCGACCGAGGGCAATGGGGCGGACGGCGGGCGGCCGGTGATCCTGCTGCACGGCTTCATCGACAACCGCTCGGTATTCGTCGTACTGCGTCGCACGCTCACCCGGCACGGCCACCGCCACCTCGAATCCCTGAACTACTCGCCGCTGACCCGCGACCTGCGCACCGCCGCCGAGTTGCTCGGGCGGCACGTGGAGGAGATCTGCGCCCGCACGGGCCGGCCGGAGGTCGACATCGTCGGGCACAGCCTCGGCGGCCTGATCGCCCGGTACTACGTGCAGCGGCTGGGCGGCGACCGCCGGGTCCGCACGCTCGTGACACTGGGAACCCCGCACGGCGGCACCGCCGTCGCCCCGGGGGCCGGCGTTCACCCCGTCGTGCGGCAGATGCGTGCGGGCTCCACGGTGATCGAGGAACTGCGCGGCCCGGCCCCCGGCTGCCGGACGCGTTTCGTGAGCTTCTGGAGCGAGCTGGACCAGCTGATGGTCCCGGTCGAGGCGGCCTGCGTCGACCACCCCGATCTCGACGCGGTGAACGTGCGCGTCACGGGCATCGGACATCTCGCTCTGCCCGTCCATCCGACGGTCGCCGCCGCGGTCCGCGACGCGCTGGACACGCCCGGCCCGCAGGAGGACGCGACGCCCTCCGCCGCGCCACCCTCCCACAGGCCGACCGCCGAGTCTCCCGGGCCCGCCGGGCCCGTCGCCGGGTCCGCCTCCAGGTCCTCCGCCGGGTCCTCCGCCGGTTCCACCGCCCGCGGAACGCGCCCCTCCGCCCCCGGAACGGCCGGAACCTCCGCCTCCGGGGCGTCATCCGTCGCCTGAAATAGAACGCGTCTCGAACATAGAGCCAAGGCTGCGCCTGCCGTCCACCGAAAGACGCTCGATTGCCCGTTTCCTGAGGACTCAAAACCTGACGAAGATTGTCGCCGCCTCATACTGCCGGGTACAGTCGCGGCCACTGCTTCCCCCTGGGACGCCCCTCACCCGGGACCCCAGAACAGTCCTGCTGCCGAGGCGAGAGAGAAGTTGGTGAACGACCAGCACCCCCACGCCGGGCACGTCGGGTACGACAGCCAGTTGACCGGCAGCTTCGACACCGACCCGCTCTTCGGTTCCCTCCAGGGCGGCCACGAAACCGGTCACGGCGTGAGTTACGCGGCCCCCGGATACGACACCGGCTCCTACGCCGCCCCGGACACCGCCTACGCCGCCGCACAGCCCGCGCACGGCGACGCGTACGACTCCTCCTGGGACACGGGTGCCCAGCAGACCGCCGTGTACGACGGTGGTTACCCCCAGCAGCCGCCGGCCTCGCACCAGTGGGACACCACGGGGACCTGGCAGCAGAGCACCGACCAGGACCCGACCGGCCAGTGGCCGACGGCCGACACGGGCGCTTTCCCCACAACGGGACTCCCCACAACCGGACTCCCCACCACGGGACTCCCCGCCACCGGGCTTCCGACCACCGAACTCCCCGGCGACGCCACCGACGCCTACGGCACCGCCGTCTACGGCACCGGGACGTATGGCGCCGGGTCGTACGACACCGGGACCTACGACACCACGACGACCAA
>NZ_ML123034.1:4090627-4120859 GCF_003846185.1 Streptomyces sp. ADI96-02 | reverse complement strand
CCGCCTTCGCGACCGGAACCTACGGCAACGGCGGTTTCGACACGGGCGCGTACGACACCGGGGCCTACGACGCGACCGCCTGGAACTCCGGCGCCACGCCCGGGGACGCCGCGTACGAGCACGAACACACGTCGTATCCGCTGTACGAACAGCGGACGGCCGACGCCGCGCCGCCGCAGAGCGAGCCCGGAGCGGCCGAACACACCGAGCGCACCGCGCAGGACGGCCCGGCCCCGCTGGCGGACGTGGCGGCCACCGCCGAGTTCAGCGTCCTGGAGCCGGACGCCGGAGCCGGCCCGGATTCCGGAGCCGGATCCCGCACCGACTCCGTTCCGCGGGGCGGCGACGGCACGCCCGGCAGCCCCGCCGCGCACGCCCTGGACCGCACCGCGGTCCACGCCCCCGCCTCCCGCAACCGGGCCCGCCGCCGCAGCCCCGCCAAGCGTTCCGCGCTCCTGACCGTCGCCGTCCCCTCCGCGTGCGTGATGAGCGTCGCGGGCATCGCAGCCGCCTCCGTCAGCGGCATCGGCGGCGGCGAGGACAAGCCGGAGGAGACGACCGCGTCCCTGGCGGTCGCCGACCCCGCGACGGTCAAGGCGGTCGCCGCCAACAACAAGCTCGACAGCCAGTTGGCCCAACTCTCCGAAGGAAGCGACGACTTCCGCGAGCGGGCGAGCCGCACCCAGGAGCGCATCGACCTGCGCGAGCGGCAGGCCATGGAGAAGAAGAAGCGCGAGGAGGAGGCCGCACGCCGCGAGGCGCTGCGCCCCAAGTTCGTCCTTCCGGTCAAGCAGCACGGTCTCAGCGCCTACTACGGCCAGGCGGGCGTGAACTGGATGTCCGCGCACTCGGGCATCGACTTCCCCGTCTCGTACGGCACTCCGGTCATGTCCGCGACGGACGGCACCGTGCGCACCCAGCTCAACAGCGCCTACGGTGTGATGGCGATCGTGACCGCCGCCGACGGCACGGAGACCTGGTACTGCCACCTGAGCAGCAACAAGGTCCGCTCC
Source organism: Streptomyces sp. ADI96-02 (assembly GCF_003846185.1). Classification (GTDB taxonomy): domain Bacteria; phylum Actinomycetota; class Actinomycetes; order Streptomycetales; family Streptomycetaceae; genus Streptomyces. The sequence goes on along the minus strand of NZ_ML123034.1, from coordinate 4,119,846 downwards.
GGCCCGGTCAAGGCCGGTGACGTCATCGCGTACTCCGGGAACTCCGGCAACTCCACCGGTCCGCACCTGCACTTCGAGGTCCGGCCCGGCGGCGGCGCGCCGATCGACCCGCTCGCCTGGCTCCGCAGCAAGGGCGTCGACCCCACCTGACGCCCCCGGGCAGCCGTCAGGCCCTCAGGCCCCACCAGGGCCCGAGGGTCCGCGCCGGCCCCGCGACTGTGGCCCTCCCCGGCCGCCCCTGTCCTTCCCCGTCCCTGCGCCCTGCGGGGCGGTCCGAGACCGCGCCGCGGGGTGGAGGAGCCCGCTACAGCTTCTCGACGGGTGCGTACCGCAGGAGCAGCTTCTTCGGACGCTCGTCCCCGAAGTCCACCGTCGCCTTCGCCTGGTCGCCGAAGCCCTCGACCGCCGTCACCGTGCCGAGCCCGAACTGGTCGTGCGTGACCCGGTCCCCGACCACCAGCGTGACCACGGGCTTCTCCGCGCCGCGCCGGGTCGCGAAGCCCGAAGGGCCGGAGCGGGAGCGCGAGGAGGAGAGCGAGGACGTGACGCCCGAGGTCGGTCCGGCCGGGGCGGCCATCGGACCCTTGCGCTTCCACTCCAGGTGCTGGTCCGGGATCTCCTCCAGGAACCGCGAGGGCGGGTTGTACGAGGGCTGGCCCCAGGCGCTGCGCATCGAGGCCCGGGTCAGGTAGAGGCGTTCGCGGGCGCGGGTGATGCCGACGTAGGCGAGGCGGCGCTCCTCCTCCAGCTCCTTGGTCTGGCCGAGGGCCCGCATGTGCGGGAAGACGCCGTCCTCCATGCCGGTGAGGAAGACCACCGGGAACTCCAGGCCCTTGGCGGTGTGCAGGGTCATCAGCGTGATGACACCGGAACCGTCCTCGTCCTCGTCGGGGATCTGGTCGGAGTCGGCCACCAGCGCGACCTTCTCCAGGAATTCGGCGAGCGTGCCCGCGCCCTCCTCGTCCCCGCGCTCCTGCTCGAATTCGAGGGCGACGGCGGCGAGTTCCTGAAGGTTCTCGACGCGGGTCTCGTCCTGCGGGTCGGTCGACGCCTGGAGTTCGGCGAGATAGCCCGTACGCTCCAGAACGGCCTCCAGCACGACGGCCGGTCCGGCGCCGGACTCCACGATCGTGCGCAGCTCCTCCATCAGCGTGTTGAAGCGCTTGACGGCGTTGGACGAGCGGGCGGCCATGCCGTACGCCTCGTCGACGCGGCGCAGCGCCTGCGGGAAGGAGATCTTCTCGCGCATGGACAGGGCGTCGATCATCGCTTCGGCGCGGTCGCCGATGCCGCGCTTGGGGACGTTGAGGATGCGGCGCAGCGGGACGGTGTCCTCGGGGTTGGCGAGGACACGGAGGTAGGCCAGGACGTCCCGGACCTCCTTGCGTTCGTAGAAGCGGACGCCGCCGACGACCTTGTAGGGCAGGCCGACCCGGATGAAGATCTCCTCGAAGACACGGGACTGGGCGTTCGTCCGGTAGAAGACGGCGACGTCCCCGGCCTTGGCGTCGCCCGCGTCGGTGAGCCGGTCGATCTCGTCGGCGACGAACTGCGCCTCGTCGTGCTCGGTGTCCGCGACGTAGCCCGTGATCCGGGCGCCGGAGCCCGCGTTGGTCCAGAGGTTCTTGGGGCGGCGGCTCTCGTTGCGCTCGATGACGGCGTTGGCGGCGGAGAGGATCGTCTGCGTGGAGCGGTAGTTCTGCTCCAGCAGGATCGTGGTCGCGTCCGGGTAGTCCTCCTCGAACTGGAGGATGTTGCGGATGGTCGCGCCGCGGAAGGCGTAGATCGACTGGTCCGCGTCGCCGACGACGCACAGCTCGGCGGGGGCGTCGTCCGCGCCGGCCGGGCCGACCAGCTCCCGTACGAGCGTGTACTGGGCGTGGTTGGTGTCCTGGTACTCGTCGACCAGGACGTGGCGGAAGCGGCGGCGGTAGTGCTCGGCGACGTCCGGGAACGCCTGGAGCAGGTGGACCGTCGTCATGATGATGTCGTCGAAGTCCAGGGCGTTGGCCTCGCGGAGGCGGGCCTGGTAGAGCGCGTACGCCTGGGCGAGCGTCTTCTCGAAACCATCCGCCGCCTGTCCGGCGAACGCCTCCTCGTCGATGAGCTCGTTCTTGAGGTTGGAGACCTTGGCGGTGAAGGACTTCGGCGGATAGCGCTTGGGGTCCAGGTCGAGGTCGCGGCAGACCAGGGCCATCAGGCGCTTGGAGTCGGCGGCGTCGTAGATCGAGAACGACGAGGTGAAGCCGAGCTTCTTCGACTCGCGGCGCAGGATGCGCACGCACGCGCTGTGGAAGGTCATGACCCACATGGCGTTGGCGCGCGGTCCGACGAGCTGCTCGACGCGCTCCTTCATCTCGCCCGCGGCCTTGTTGGTGAAGGTGATCGCGAGGATCTGCCCGGGGTGCACTCCGCGCTCGGCCAGCAGGTGGGCGATGCGGTGGGTGAGCACCCGGGTCTTGCCGGAGCCGGCTCCGGCGACGATGAGCAGCGGGGACCCGGCGTGCACGACGGCGGCGCGCTGCTCGGTGTTCAGCCCGTCGAGCAGCGCGGCGGAGTCGATCACGGGGCGCGGGTGGCCGTCGCGGTAGTACCCCTCCCGGGGCGGCGGAGGCGCGTCGAAGACGCCCTCGAAGAGGTCCTCCGGCACCGCTTCGGGCGCGTGGTCCTCGGGGGGCGGCGGCGGGCCGTCCTCCGCGGACTGGAGGCCGGTCAGGAAACTGTCGTCAAAGAGGCTGCTCATCGCGATCCGAGTTTAGAGGGCCGCACCGACAACCTTCCGCCGTACGACGGAAACGGCCACTTACCGGTACGGACAGGAAGCGGGCGACCGCGCTCCGTACCGGCGGGCCGGGCCGAGGGGATCTCCGGCGCGTGCGGCGGCGAAGGTCACGAAAACGTATCGGGCATATCGCTCACCGTCCTTCCGGTGGCGGCCCGGGTTGGCTAGCGTGCTGCGTCAGGCGGCCCTTACCCGCGAGAGGCGGACCACGCGCCGAACGGAGCCGGACGGGACCGGATGGAGCCGAACGGAGCCGTACGGGACCGGATGGAGCCGAACGGGACCAGCGGAGCGGAGCCGGACCGCAGGACAGCCTTCCGTTCCGTTCGAACACCCCCGACCCGGTAGACGGTCCACGGAAGGAGATGCCGGTCTTGGCATCGCATCGCAAGCCGCGCGCGAAGGCGCGCACCACCACTCCCGCCGTCGGACTGACGACGGCCGCGCTGGCCTCCGTCACCCTGCTCTCCGCGCAGAGCGCCACGGCCGCGCCCACCGAGCCCCGCCCAGCGGTCGAGGAGGTCCGGCAGAAGGTCGACGAGCTCTACCGGCAGGCGGGCAGCGCGACCCAGGAGTACAACCGGGCCAGGACCGCCTCGGAGACCCGGCGCGCCGAGGTCGAGGCGCTCATGGCGGACGTGGCGAAGCGGACGGAGCGGATCAACGAGGCGCGCCGGGCGCTCGGCGGCTACGCGGCGGCGCAGTACCGCAGCGGCGGCATCGCCCCCACCGCCACCTTCTTCCTGGCCGACGACCCGCAGTCCTACTTCGACCAGGACCAGCTGATGAAGCGGGTCACGAGCCGGCAGCAGAAGGCCGTGTCCGACTTCCGTACGCAGCAGGCCGGGGCGGCCCAGCAGCGCGCGAAGGCCGTGAAGAGCCTGGAGACGCTCACCGACGCGCAGGACACGCTGCGCTCCAGCAAGCAGGACGTGCAGACCAGGCTCACCGAGGCGCGGGGCCTGCTGGCACGGCTGACCGCCGAGGAGAAGGCCCGGCTGGCCGAGCTGGAGCGCGGGAAGGAGGCCGAGGCGCGGGAGAAGGCGGAGAAGCTGGCCCGCCGCCAGGCCGCCGAGGCCGGGGAACGCGCCGCGGAGGAGAAGGCCCGGGAGGAAGCGGAAGGACAGGACGGCGGCGGGACCGGCGGCGGTACGGACACCGGCTCCGGCTCCGGCGCGGACAGCGGCTACGCCGCCAAGGCCGAGAAGGTGCTGGCCTTCGCCCGCGCGCAGATCGGCAAGCCGTACGTGTGGGGCGCCTCGGGTCCGTCCTCGTACGACTGCTCGGGGCTGACGCAGGCCGCGTGGAAGGCGGCGGGCGTCACGCTGCCGCGCACCACCTGGGATCAGGTCGAGGTCGGCAAGCGGGTCGCCACGGCGGATCTGCAACCCGGTGACCTGGTCTTCTTCTACGACGACATCAGCCACGTCGGGATCTACAAGGGCGACGGGATGATGATCCACGCTCCGAAGCCGGGGGCGGACGTGCGCGAGGAGTCGATCTACTACATGCCGATCTACGGCAGCGTGCGCCCGGCGTGATCGCCCCCCGGGCCTGAGCCGCCGCCATCGTGAAGTGGCAGGTCAGGACCTGGTGGGATGCCGCGCTCGGGGCCGGCTTGACCCTGACGCCGGGTCAACCCTCCATCCTTCCGGCAGGAGCTTCCTCGCGGTCGCCTGGAAGGCTCCGCGAAGGAGGCGGATGACCATGGTGACCCGATCGATCGCCGGCCCGGCGATTCGCGTGCGAGGTCTGGAGAAGGCGTACGGGGGACTGCACGTGCTGCGCGGCGTGGACTTCGACGTGGCGCGAGGCAACGTCTTCGCCCTGCTCGGCTCCAACGGGGCCGGCAAGACGACGACCGTGAGGATCCTCGCCACGCTCCTGAAGGCCGACGCGGGGACGGCCGACGTCCATGGTTTCGACGTCGCCACGCAGTCGGCGGACGTGCGGGAGTCCATCAGCCTCACCGGGCAGTTCGCGGCCGTCGACGAGATCCTCAGCGGTCGGGAGAATCTCGTGCTCGTCGCCAGGCTCCGCCACCTCAAGGACCCGGGCGCGATCGCTGACGACCTGCTGAGGCGCTTCTCGCTGACCGACGCCGGGACGCGGAAGGTGGCCACGTATTCGGGTGGGATGCGCCGCCGGCTGGACATCGCGATGAGCCTCATCGGAAATCCGTCGGTGATCTTCCTGGACGAGCCGACAGCCGGGCTCGATCCCGAGGCGCGCATCGAGGTGTGGGACGCGGTCAAGCAGTGCGCCGGCCGTGGAACGACGGTGCTGCTCACCACGCAGTATCTGGAGGAGGCGGAGCAGTTGGCCGACCGGATCGCGATCCTCCACCAGGGTCGGATCATCGTCGACGGCACCCTCGCCGAGCTCAAGCAGCTCTTCCCGCCCGCCACCGTCGAGTACGTCGAGAAGCAGCCGACCCTGGAGGAGATCTTCCTCGCGGTCATCGGCCGCGGCGACAGGAGAGACGCCACCAGCACGAACAGCCACGGGGGACGAGGATGACCGCGCACTTCTTCGGCGACACCGCTGTTCTCACGGGGCGGACCCTGCGCCATGTCACACGCAGCATGGACACCATCATCACGACCGTCATCACGCCGGTCGCCATGATGCTGGTGTTCGTCTACGTGTTCGGCGGCGCCATCGACACCGGGTCGGTTTCGTACGTGAACTACATGCTGCCCGGCATCCTGCTGATCACCATCGCGTCGGGCGTCTCCTACACCGCCTACCGGCTCTTCACCGACATGAAGAGCGGAATCTTCGAGCGGTTCCAGTCCATGCCGATCGCACGGTCGGGTGTGCTGTGGGCACACGTCCTCACCTCTCTGGTCGCCAACCTGCTCTCGCTCGTGATCGTCGTGGGCGTCGCACTGCTCATGGGCTTCCGCACGGGGGCCGGAGTAGCGGAATGGCTCGCGGTCGCCGGCATCCTGTTCCTGTTCACCCTGGCGCTGACCTGGATCGCCGTGATTCCCGGGCTCTCCGCGGCATCGGTCGAAGGCGCGGGCGCGTTCGCCTACCCGCTCATCTTCCTGCCGTTCATCAGCTCGGCGTTCGTGCCTACGGAGACCATGCCCGGCCCCGTGCGCTGGTTCGCCGAGCACCAGCCGGTGACGTCGATCGTCAACACGATCCGCGACCTGTTCGCCCAGCGGCCGGTCGGCGACGACATCTGGACCGCCCTCGCCTGGTGCGCCGGCATCCTCGTCGTGGCGTACGTCTTCGCGATGGCGGCCTATCGCCGGAAGATCGCCTGAGGCAGGCTGAGCCCCATGCTCACCATCAGCCAGCTCGCGGCGTACGCCGGGGTGACGGTGCGGGCGGTACGCCACTACCACGGGATCGGCCTGCTGCCCGAGCCCGAACGCGACCGATCCGGTTACCGGGCCTACGACTCCGGCGCGGTCGTGCGACTGATCCGTATCCGCACCCTGGCCGATGCCGGCGTGCCGCTGGCCAGGGTGCAGGAACTCCTCGACGCCGGCCCGGAGGAGTTCGCCGACGGCGTCCAGGAGATCGACAAGGGTCTGCGCGCCGAGATCCGGCGACTTCAGGACACCCGCGGGCGACTCGCGAGGAGAAGGAAGCCGCGGCCACGAAGGCCGTGGACGCCCTGGCGGACGAGGCCGCCCGCCGTACGGACCGGCTGAACACGGCGCGCCACGCGCTCGGTTCGCTGGCCACGGCCCAGTACCGCACCGGCGTCCTCGACCCGGCCGTGCAACTGGCGCTCTCCTCCGACCCGGACAGCTACTTGGAGCGCGCCGCCTCCCTCGACCGGGCGGCCGACCGCCAGACGGGCATGCTCACCGGCATCCGCCGCCAGATCTCCCGCCTCGCCCGCGTCAAGGCCCGCGCCGACCAGGAGACCGAGGTGCTGGCCGCCCGCCGGGCCGAGCTGCGGGAGCACCGCTCCCGGATCCGCTCCAAGCTGGCCGACGCCCGCGAGCTCCTGGACACGCTCACCGCCGAGCAGCGCGCCGCCTACGAGCGATCGGCCGACGCCCGCCACGGCGGCGGTCCCGCGCACGCCGACCGCTCCACCGCCCGCGGCCGGATCACCGCCCCGAACGCCCGCGCCGCGCAGGCCGTCGACTTCGCCTACGGGGCCATCGGCAAGCCGTACGTCTGGGGAGCCACCGGCCCCTCGGCCTTCGACTGCTCCGGGCTCACCCAGGCCGCCTGGAAGGCCGCGGGCGTGGGCCTGCCCCGCACCACGTACACCCAGATCAACGCCGGGCAGCGGGTGCCCCGTTCCGAACTCGCCCCCGGCGATCTGGTGTTCTTCTACTCCGGGATCAGCCATGTGGGGCTCTACGTCGGCGGCGGGCAGATGATCCACGCCCCGCGGCCGGGCGCGCCCGTACGCGTCGCTCCCATCGACCAGATGCCTTTCGCGGGAGCCACCCGCGTGGCATAGTCGCCCGGCGCCGACCTCCGTCCCGTCGAAGGAACTCCCGTATGCCGATGGCGATCGCCGTCCAGGAATACTCCCGCGCACTGACCCTGCGCACCCCCGACCACTACCGGGTGGGCCCGTTCACCGTCCGGCACAACCCGGGCTGGGAGCTGAAGTACGCCAACTACGCCATTCCCGACCGGGACGCGCGGCCCACACCGGACGACGTGGCCGCGCTGGTCGAGGCGTTCCGCGAGCGGGCGCGGCTGCCGCGCCTGGAGTTCCTGCCCGCCTGGGCCCCCGCCGTCGAACCGGCCCTGCTGGCGGCCGGCTTCACCGTGGAGAAGCGTGCGCCGCTGCTGGCCTGCGCCCCGGACGACCTGGTTCCGCCGAAGCCGGTGGACGGTCTGCGGATCGCCGTACCGGAGGGGGACGCGGAGTTCACCGACGCCGCCCGCGTCCAGCACCACGGGTTCGGCGGCGAGGGCGAGCCGGAGGAGGGGACGGCCGACTGGCTCCGCTCGGCGGCCTCGGACGGCGGTGTCGCGGCCCTGGCCGTCCTCGACGGGTCGGCGGCCGGCGCGGGCGGCTGCTCGATCGCCGTCGACGGCCTGAGCGAGCTGACCGGACTCGCCGTCGCGGCCCCGTTCCGCCGCCGGGGCGTCGGCGCGGCGCTCTCCGCGTGGCTGACCGGGCGGGCCTTCGCGCAGGGCTGCCGCGCCGTATGGCTGGAACCCGGTGGTCCGGACGTGGAGCGGGTCTACGCGAGCATCGGCTATCGCCGGATCGGCGAGAAGGTCGACATCTCGCTCGACCCGGACGGCGCGTGACGGGCCGCCCCGGACGTACGTGACAGCCAGACCCGGACGTACGTGACGGCCCGCCCCGGACGTACGTGACAGCCGGGAGATGACAGCCCGCCCCGGACAGCACGTGGGCGAGTCGACCCGGACAGCCGGTTTCCCGCCCCGGACGCTCAGACCAGCCGGCGCGCCGTCGCCCACCGGGTCAGCTCGTGCCGGTTGGAGAGCTGGAGCTTGCGCAGCACCGCCGAGACGTGCGACTCGACCGTCTTCACCGAGATGAACAACTGCTTGGCGATCTCCTTGTAGGCGTACCCGCGGGCGATCAGCCGCAGCACCTCGCGCTCCCGCTGGGTGAGGCGGTCCAGGTCCTCGTCGACGGGCGGGGCGTCCGTGGAGGCGAACGCGTCCAGGACGAAGCCGGCCAGCCGGGGCGAGAAGACCGCGTCGCCCTCCTGGACCCGGAAGACCGAGTCGACCAGGTCCGCGCCGGTGATCGTCTTGGTGACATAGCCCCGGGCCCCGCCCCGGATGACGCCGATGACGTCCTCGGCGGCGTCCGACACGGACAGCGCGAGGAAGCGCACCGGGCCGTCGGCGGCGGCCATCAGCGGGGCGCAGCGGCGCAGCACCTCGACGCCGCCGCCGCCCGGGAGGTGCACGTCGAGGAGGACGACCTCGGGGCGGGTGGCCGTGATGACGGTGACCGCCTGGTCGACGTCGGCGGCCTCGCCGACGACCTCGACGCCCGTCTCCTCGGTGCGGCCGATCTCGGCCTGGACGCCGGTGCGGAACATCCGGTGGTCGTCGACGAGCACGACCCGTACCCGTCGCTCCGGGCCCCCGGTGGCTTCGGTGTTCTCGGTCATTCGCCCGCCCTCTCCATCTCCAGCTCGACCTCGGTGCCCCCGCCGGGCACCGAACGCAGCCGGGCCGTACCGCCGTTGCGCTGCATCCGGCCGATGATTGATTCTCGTACGCCCATCCGGTCGGCGGGCACGTCGTCCAGGTCGAACCCCGGACCCCGGTCGCGTACGGAGACGAATACCGCACGGCCCTCGACCTCCGCGTAGACCTGCACGGCTCCGCCCTCGCCACCGTACTTGGCGGCGTTGACCATCGCCTCGCGTGCGGCCTGCATCTGGGCGGCCAGCTTGTCGTCGAGGGGGCAGTCGCCGACCACGACGACCTCCAGCGGCACGCCGTGCTTGTCCTCGATCTCGGCGGCGGAGCGTTTCACGGCCTCGGCGAGGGTCTCGGGTTCGTCGTCCTCGTCCTTGCCGGTGCCCTCCGGGTTGTAGAGCCAGTTGCGCAGCTCGCGTTCCTGCGCGCGGGCCAGCCGCCGGACCTCTCCGCCGTCGTCGGCGCTGCGCTGGATCAGGGTGAGGGTGTGCAGCACGGAGTCGTGGACGTGCGCGGCGACCTCGGCCCGCTCCTGGGCGCGGATGCGCATCAGGCGCTCCTCGGACAGGTCCTGTGTCAGCCGCACGAGGTAGGGGCCGGCGAGCAGGGCGATGCCGGTGAGTACGGCGATGGCGGCGGTGAGCACGTTGCCGAGCTGGGCGGCCGAGCCGCGCACCACCAGGAAGACGGCGAGGCCGAGGCCGACGAGGGCGACCCCGGCGAGCCCGCGGGCCAGGTGCAGCAGGCGGCGTCGCTGCCCGGTCTCCATCCAGCGGGCCCGCCGGGCGTTGTCCGCCTGGCGCCAGACGAGGACGGAGCCGGCGCCGATGAGGAGCGTCGGCCAGATGTAGCGGCCGGCCTCGCTGCCCATGTCGACGTTGACCACGAAGGCGAGGGCGCCGACGAGCAGCGCGACGAGTGCGAAGACCTGGCCCTTGTCCGGCTTGCGGAGCCGGCGGCGGCCGTCCGGCGCGGTCTCGAAGACCGAGCGCGGGGCCTCCACCCCGCCGACGCCGAGCGGGACGACGATCCAGAACACCGCGTACAGCAGCGCGCCGAGGCCGTCGGTGAAGAAGAGGACGAGGAAGACGAACCGCACCCAGGCGACCGGCAGCCCGAGGTGTCCGGCGAGCCCGCGCGCGACGCCGCCGAGGAGCCGTCCGTCGGCGCTGCGGTAGAGCTTGCGCGGCGCGGGCTCCTCCGGATCGGCGGCGACGGAGCCGGCGGCCCGGCCGGTGGTGACTGGCATACCCCGATCGTCACACGCGGCACGGCCGGCGGGCATCAGGGTCGATCCCCCACCGGACCCTGATGACCACCCCGGCCTCTTCCGGGACAGCCCCGTACCCTCCCGGAAGGCCCCATACCGGAAGGCCCCTTACCGGAAGGCTTGCGTCCCTTCCGGGAAGGCCGCGGCCGAAATCAGGGACCGGCCAGGGTCGGCACGGGTCCCGTCCGCCGGGCCCGGCCGTCACCATGGAGGCATGACCGCTCCCCCGGACGCCTCCCCCGGCGTCACGCCGCCCGACGCGCCGAAACCGCAGTTGCGGCGCAGCCCGCGGCAGAAGGTGGTCGCCGGGGTGTGCGGCGGCCTCGGCCGGTACTGCGACGTGGACCCGGTGATCTTCCGGATCGTGCTCGGCGTCCTCGCGGTGACGGGCGGCATCGGTCTGATCTTCTACGGTTTCGCCTGGCTGCTGCTCCCCCTGGAGGGCGAGGAGGAGAACGAGGCGCGCCGCCTGATGTCGGGGCGGGTCGAGGGGGCGTCGCTGGTGGCGCTGCTGCTGGCGCTGATCGGCTGCGGGCTGTTCCTGTCGATGCTCGGCAACCGGGGCATGCTGGCCTTCGCCGCGCTGCTGTCGCTGGCGGTGGTCGGCTTCTCCGTGTGGACGCAGGCCGGCCGCTCCGAGCAGGCCCGCCGCTCGGCGGCCCCGGACGATCCGGCGGAGCAGGGCGGTTCGCACCTCGCCGCGCCCGCCTCCGCGCACACCGGAGGGCTGGGCGCGCCGCCGCCCGAGGTGAAGGCGCCGCCGACGCCGGGCAGCCCGTCGTGGTGGCGCGACCCGATCGTCAAGGACGGCACCACCGGGCCGGTGGGCACCGGCTACCTGTGGGGCCCGCCGGACGCCGACCTCGGGGGCGCGAAGGCCGTGGCCGGGCGGCGGCCCGGCCCCGACGCCCCGCCCCGGCCGCCGGGCGGGACTCCCCGGCGGCGTGGGCCGCGCTCGATCGGCGGTCCGGTCCTGGTGGGCGCGCTGCTGGCGGGCGGCCTGGGGACGGGGCTGAGCTGGGAGCAGCAGCCGCTGGGCACCGCCCTCCAGATCGGACTGGCCGCCGCGCTCGCGGTGTTCGGCCTGGGCCTGCTGGTCTCCTCGGTGCTCGGCCGGACCGGGTTCGGCACGCTCCTGACAGCGGTGGTCACGGCGGGTCTGCTGGCGGGTGCGGCGGCCGTGCCGAAGGACATCGGCACGCAGTGGGCGCGCCAGGAATGGCGGCCGGCCTCGGTGACCGCCGTCCAGCCGCGTTACGAGCTGGGCGCCGGCGAAGCCCGGCTGGACCTGTCGAAGGCGGCGGTGGCGCGGGGCGACACGGTGCGCACGCGGCTGGAGGTCGGGGCCGGGCGGGCCGTCGTCGTCGTCCCGCGGGGCGCGACGGTGAGGGTGCGCGCGGAGGCGGGGCTCGGAGAGATCCGGCTGGAGGACGGGCGGCGGGTACAGGTCGGGATCAACGCCGACGAGTCGACGGAGCGCACGCTGCCGCCGCCCGCGGGGACCGTGCCGGCCGGCACGGTCGAACTGGAAGTGGAAGTGGGCATCGGACAGGTGGAGGTCACCCGTGCCGCGTCATGAGATCCGGCCCGGCCGCGCGGTGGCGGGTCTGACCCTGCTCGCCCTGGCCGGAGGTTACGCGGCGGACGCGGCCGGGGCGTGGCGGATCCCGTGGACCTTCGTGCTGACGGTGTTCTTCGGCGGCCTGTCGCTGGCCGCCGCGGTGACCTGGACCGCCTACCGGGTGCGGCGGCGGCGCGCGGCGAGGAAGGCGTCCGCCGAGAACAGGGCCGCGCCCGCGAACACCGGTACCGGCACCGGGCCCACAGGGTAGGCCCGGCCGCCGCGGCGGTCCGGCCCCAAAAGGAGCAGCCCTCGGCCGGCCGGTCAGCCCTCGACCGGTCAGTCCTGAGCCCGTCAGTCCTCGGCCGGTCGGCTCAGTCCGTCACGTCGATCGGGCAGCGGTTGGTCTCCACCCCGGCGGCCGTGACGACCTGCACGTCCACGACGCCCGGCTCGACCTCGACCGGTACCGGCACGGTGAGCACGGTGTCGGTCGGGTTGGCGAAACCTCCGGCGACCGGGATCAGTGGTACGTGGACGTGGACCGTGCCGATCCGCACCACGAGCCGGGCCAGCCGGTCGGGGCTGCCCGCGCCCGGCGGTACGAAGCCGGCGCCCCGGATCTCGATGTCGTCGCCGGTCCGGATCGGGGCGTCCAGGTCGCCCGCCTCCCGGGCCCGCACGACGGAGAGCACCACGGGCCGCCCGCCCTCCGCGTACTTCCCGGCGAAGTAGGTCGCCGCCGAGACGGCGACCAGCAGGGCGAGACCCCACGGCAGATCGGGCAGCTGTTCCGGACGGCGTGCCAGGCGCACCGCCGTGAACAGCACGGCGACGGCGCTGACCAGCACGTACTGCACATCGGTGAACGACCCGCGCCCCGAGTCGTCGGTGAGCAGGTCGGCGGCGCGCGGCCGGTCCGCGCGCAGCTTCTGGAGCCGTTGGCCCAGCACCCGTACGGTCACCACCCGGCGGACGACGACGGCGACCGCGCACACCAGCGCCAGCACCGTCACGACCCCGGCGGACCGCACCAGGTCCAGGCCCTCGATCAGGGCGTCGCGGTCCGCGTGGTCGGAGGCGCCCGCGAGCTGGAGGGCGAGGACGAGAACGGCGAAGACGGCGAGCAGCACCCAGGCGGCGGCGACGGTCCGGGAAGTGGAGAGCCGGTTGTCCTCGCCGATGAGCGGGGCCAGCAGACCGCCGCGGGCGCGGTGGAAGCGGGCGGCGGCGGTGAGCAGCGCGGCGGTGACGAGCCCGGCGAGCAGGCCCGCGGTGCGCGCGGTGGACCAGCCGGCGCCGATCGCGGTGACGCTCTCGCCGACGAGGAGCAGGACGACCGAACCCCAGGCGGCGAACAGGGTGCCGCGCCACACGTGGTGGAGCCAGACGTCGCCCGCCGCCCGGCCGCGTTCGGCGACGGTGCGGGCGGACTCGGTCAGCTCGTCGGAGACCCACTGCCGGGACGCGGAGGCGGACCGGGCGACTCCGGCGGGCAGGCCCTGTCCGGCGGCGAGTTCGTCGCGTTTGGCGAGGAACGCCGCGACCGCGCGGCGGTGCCCCTCGCGCGCGCCGTGCGGGCAGTCGCCGCACGTGCAGCCGCCGCCGTGCGTGCCGCTCGTCCTTGCCTCGTCCAACGCCACGGAGGATTACGCCCTTTCCCGCCCCGGTACAGCCGAACATCCAACTCGCCTCTGATGTCAGCGAATTGTGCCGTACGGGACGGGATTCGCCCGCATCGGGGCGCGCCTGCGGGCCGGCTCGTCAGAATGTGCGACTGATCCGCTGCCACAGGGGCTGGTAGTTGATCCACGCCACCAGGTCCCCGCCGAGCTGTTCCCGGGTGGCGACGGCGTCGCGGTGCCCGATGAGGACGGGCTTCCCGGCGGCCCGCGCCAGCAGTTGCACCTGGCAGGCGCGCTCCAGCGCGAGGAACCACCAGGCAGCCGCGTCCACCGAGCCGCCCACGGTCAGCAGCCCGTGGTTGCGCAGGACGATCGCCTTGCGCGGACCGAGCGCGTCGGCGATGTGCCGGCCTTCCTCCTCGTCCACCACGACCCCGCTGTACGCGTCGTAGAGCGCGAGATCCTCGTAGAAGGCGCAGGATTCCTGGGTGATGGGCTCGATCAGCTCGCCGAGCGCGGCCAGGGCCCGACCGTGGACGGAGTGGGTGTGCGCGACGGCGACGGCGTCGGGACGGGCCCGGTGGACCGCCGCGTGTACGGCGAAGGCCGCCTGGTTGACGTGGAAGCGGCCCCGGACGACCTGCCCGTCGCCGTTGACGAGGATCAGGTCCTGCGGGGCGATGTCGGCGAACGGCGCGCCGAACGGGTTCACCCAGAAGCAGTCGGCCAGCTCGGGGTCGCGGGCGGTGATGTGCCCGGAGACCCCGTCCTCGTACCCCGACTGCCCGAACAGCCGCAGCGCTCCGGCCAGCCGCTGTCTGCGGTGGGTCCGCTCCTCCTCCGGCGTCGCGTGCACCGGGGGCATCGCGAACCGCAGCTGCTCGACGGGTATCGGCGCGGGGGCGGGCACGGCGACCGGTTCGGACATGGCGGCTCCTGGAGTCCCGGGTGCAGGGGAGGGGAAGGTACCGCCGGGCGGACGAGGTGGCCAGAGGTCGGCAGGAGCGAGAACAGCGGAGAGAAGAACTCCGGGGAGAGGAACCCGCGGGGAGGGCGGCGGGGTCAGGGGCGGCGCTGGTCGATGGCGGTGAGGTCGATGGCGATCGGGAAGGGTACGTCGAGCTTCAGGGCGTTGTGGTGGATGCCTGTGGCCGTGTACGCCTCGAGGGCCGGGTCGGACAGCTCGTGATCGGGTGCGGCACTCATGATGGCTCCCATGGGCAGAGTCTCGTCTCTCCGGCCGGCGTGCCCAGCGGATACGACGATGCCGCCGCCCAGACGAATGAGCGACGGCATCGGCGTTGACCCGGAGGTGTCCGGAGCGGGGGAGGTCACTCCCACTCGATGGTCCCCGGCGGCTTGCTCGTCACGTCGAGGACGACCCGGTTGACGTCGGCGACCTCGTTGGTGATGCGCGTGGAGATCTTCGCCAGCGTCTCGTACGGCAGGCGGGACCAGTCGGCCGTCATGGCGTCCTCGGAGGAGACCGGGCGCAGCACGATCGGGTGGCCGTAGGTGCGGCCGTCGCCCTGGACGCCGACCGAGCGGACGTCGGCGAGGAGGACCACCGGGCACTGCCAGATGTCGCGGTCCAGGCCGGCCGCCGTCAGCTCCTCGCGGGCGATGGCGTCGGCCTCGCGCAGCAGGTCAAGGCGCTCCTTGGTGACCTCGCCGACGATGCGGATGCCGAGGCCGGGGCCGGGGAACGGCTGGCGCTGGACAATCTCCTCGGGCAGGCCCAGCTCCTGGCCGACCATCCGGACCTCGTCCTTGAACAGCTGGCGCAGCGGCTCGACGAGCTGGAACTCGATGTCGTCGGGCAGGCCGCCCACGTTGTGGTGGGACTTGATGTTGGCGGTGCCGGTGCCGCCGCCGGACTCGACGACGTCCGGGTAGAGCGTGCCCTGGACGAGGAAGGCGACGTCCTCTCCGGCCGCACCCGCCTCGGCGACCAGCTCGGCCTGGGCCTGCTCGAAGACGCGGATGAACTCGCGGCCGATGATCTTCCGCTTCTGCTCCGGGTCGGAGACCCCGGCCAGCGCGTCCAGGAAGCGCTTCTCCGCGTCGACGACCTTGAGCTTGACGCCCGTGGCGGCCACGAAGTCCTTCTCGACCTGCTCGGTCTCGCCCTTGCGCATCAGCCCGTGGTCGACGTAGACGCAGGTCAGCTGGGAGCCGATGGCCTTCTGCACCAGCGCCGCGGCGACCGCGGAGTCGACACCGCCGGAGAGGCCGCAGATGGCCCGCTTGGAGCCGACCTGCTCGCGGATGAGCGCGACCTGCTCCTCGACCACGTTGGTGGTGGTCCAGTTCGGCTCGATGCCCGCGCCCCGGTAGAGGAAGTGCTCCAGGACCTGCTGGCCGTAGGTGGAGTGCAGGACCTCGGGGTGGTACTGGACGCCGTAGAGCCGCTTCTCGTCGTTCTCGAAGGCGGCGACCGGCACGACGTCGGTGGACGCGGTGACGGTGAAGCCCTCGGGCGCGGCCGAGCAGGCGTCGCCGTGCGACATCCACACCGGCTGCTCGGCGGGCGTGCCCTCGAAGAGCGTGGAGCCCGCCTTGGAGACGGTCAGCGGGGTGCGGCCGTACTCGCGGGCGCCGTTGTCGTCGACCGTGCCGCCGAGGGTGGTGGCCATCAGCTGGAAGCCGTAGCACATGCCGAAGACCGGGACCCCGGCCTCGAAGAGCGAGCGGTCCAGGGAGGGCGCGCCCTGCGCGTACACCGACGACGGCCCGCCGGACAGGATGATCGCGCGGGGGTTCCTGGCCAGCATCTCGGCCACCGGCATGGTGGACGGGACGATCTCGCTGTAGACCCGGGCCTCACGGACGCGGCGGGCGATGAGCTGGGCGTACTGCGCGCCGAAGTCGACGACGAGGACCACGTCGGCCGTGGTGTCGGGGGCGGCGGGGGGTGCTGCTGGCACGGGGCGGCCTTCCGGCGGTGATGAGGGGGTCGGTTCCACCGATTCTACCGGCCGCCCGCGTACCCTCCGCCGGGCCGGTGGCGGGCCGCCGCGTCTCACGATGCGGGCCCCGGGTTGGCGGGGCGGCCGGCACGGGGGTCATACTGTCGCCATGCGTCAGCACACGACCTTCGTCTTTACCTATGGCACCCGGGCCCGCCGGCTGCCATGGTCGTGCTGCTTGAGCTACTGACAAGCAACGTTCCAGGCGCCCCGGGCCGACAGGCCCGGGGCGTTCTGCGTGTCCGGGCCGATCGCTCCCGGGGCCCCCGCCCCCACCAGGAGTCCCGATGACGACCAGCACCACCAGCACCAGCACCGCCGCTGCCGCCAACACCGGCACCAGTACCGGCACCGGCACCGGCACGGCGGACGCGGCCGAGCGGACCGGCGCGCACACCGCCGAGGCCGCCGCGCTGATCGGCGGCGCGCGCGAGCGCATCGACAGGCTCGACGACCGGATCATCGGCCTCGTCCAGGAACGGATGGCCGTCTCGGCGGTCATCCAGGAGGCGCGCATCACCTCGGGCGGTCGCCGGGTCAACCTCTCGCGCGAGACGGCCGTGCTCGGCCACTACAGGGACGCGCTGGGCAAGCCGGGCACCTCGCTCGCCATGACACTGCTGGAGCTGTGCCGCGGCCGGGTCTGAGACGACCGGACACGGGGCGGATCTGCGTTCGGGCCCCGTCTCACCCGTACGGCGCGTGACCGCGACCGCCGCGGCTTCGTTGTCCCCGGTGTCCGTGCCAACCAGGGGCGGCATCGGTAGAGAACCACGCGTGGCTCCGCCGGAACGTGTGGCGTACCGCAGGTACGTCGTGGGACCACGTCCCGGCGCATGTGACCGGTCCGCAGGGGACAGCAGCCCGGTCACCCCATATGCGGCCGACCCCGGGGACGCCCGGGTCGGCCGCATCGGGACGTACGGCCAGGGCTCGTCCCCCGGCCCTGGCGGATTTGCCTTCCGTCCTTCCGTCCTTAGGCCCTTCCGTCTTCCTCTTCCGACCGTGACCGGCACCGCCCCCGCCGCCGCCGGGGCGGCCGTCGCGGACCTCTGGGCTCCCGGCAGGGTCACGGATCGGGTACAGGAGTGTTCCCCACGCCCTTCACGTCCACTCCGGTCTCCACCGTCCCCTCCGGAACCGTTCCCTTCGCCGGAACCACGGGCATCCCGAGGAACGGCAGCTTCAGCGCGCCGAACGCCTCCTTCGGCACGGCCGGCGCCAACGGCTCGACGGCCGCGAGGCGTTCGTATCCGGCGCCCTGCTCCGGGCGCGGGTCCGCCTGGCCCTTGTTCGGCCAGAAGGACAGCGCGCGTTCCGCCTGGGCGGTGATCGTCAGGGACGGGTTGACGCCGAGGTTGGCGGAGACCGCCGAGCCGTCGACGACGCTGATGCCGGGGTGCCCGTACAGCCGGTGGTACGGGTCGATGACGCCATCCTCGGGGCTCGCGCCGATCGGGCAGCCGCCGAGGAAGTGCGCGGTGAGCGGAGTGCCCATCAGTTCGCCCACGTTGGACCCGGCGAAGCCGTTGATCTCCTCGGCGAGCAGCGAGGCGCTGCGGGTCGCCTCCGCGATCTGGGTCGGGTTGGGCGCGCCGTGCCCCTGGCGGGCGGTGAGCAGGCCCTTTCCGAGGCCGCCGGGTTTGCGGTACGTGGTCAGCGAGTTGTCCAGCGACTGCATGACCAGCCCGATGATGGTGTGCTCGGACCAACGGCGGTTGGAGAGCGAACGGGCCGCGAGGGCGGGATGCCTGGCCATGTTGCCGAGCCAGCCGAGCACGCGCCGGCCGCCGTAGGGGACCTGGAGGATCGACATCGCGCCCATGGCGTTGGAGCCCTTGCCGTAGCGGACGGGCTCGATGTGGGTGTTGTCGTCCGGGTGGATGGACGAGGTGATCGCGACGCCCCGCGAGAAGTCGGCGCGGGCGATGCCGTGCTTCCTGCGGTAGCGGCGGTCGCTGGTCTGGGATCCCACCAGCGCCTCGGAGTTGGTACGGGTCAGCTCGCCGAGCCTCGCGGAGAGGCGGGGCAGGAGGCCCCGGTCCTTCATGGTGTGCAGCAGGCTCTGGGTGCCGTACGTACCGGCGGCCACGACGACCTTGCGGGCGCGGAGCCTCGTGGGCTTCGCCCTGCGGCGGCGGTCGGTGGGGACGGTGAGGACCCGGTAGCCGCCCTCGGGGTCGTCGGTGACCGCGACGACGGAGGTCATCGGGTGGATGACCGCACCGGCCTGCTCGGCGAGGTGGAGGTAGTTCTCGTTGAGGGTGTTCTTCGCGCCGTGGCGGCAGCCCGTCATGCATTCGCCGCACTCGGTGCAGGCCCGGCGGGCGGGTCCAGCGCCGCCGAAGTACGGGTCGGGGACCGGGTCCCCCGGCTTGGCCCGTGCGGTGCCGTCCGCGTCCTTGCCGTCGCCGAAGAAGACGCCGACCGGGGCCAGGTGGAAGGTGTCGCCGACGCCCATCGCCTCGGCGGCGGCCCTGAGATGGATGTCGGAGGGCGTCATGGTCGGGTTGAGGCGGACCCCGAGCATGCGGCGGGCCTGGTCGTAGTACGGCTTCAGCTCGTCCTGCCAGTCGGTGATCGAGGCCCACTGGCGGTCCTCGAAGAACGGGGCGGGCGGCACGTACAGGGTGTTGGCGTAGTTGAGCGAGCCGCCGCCCACGCCGGCCCCGGCGAGCACCATGACGTTGCCGAGCAGGTGGACGCGCTGGATGCCGAAGAGGCCGAGGGCGGGGGCCCAGAGGTAGTTCCTCAGGTCCCAGGAGTTCTTCGGCAGGGTGCCGGGGGTGAAGCGGCGGCCCGCCTCCAGGACCCCGACGCGGTAGCCCTTCTCCGTCAGCCGCAGGGCCGAGACAGCGCCGCCGAAGCCGGAGCCGACGACGAGGACGTCGTAGTCGTACGCGGCGTCGTCCTCGGCCGGCACCGGGTTCGCGGGCTGTTCGGGGGCAGGGCTGTCCTGGGACATGGCTCTCCTCGGTACGAAAAGGGCGGGGGTGCGGTGCCGTTACGGGGTCAGCGGAGCCGGATCGCCTTCATCGCCTTCAGGCTGCGGGTCATGAACGCGGCGTACTTCTCGTCGTCCATGCCGAAGGCCGGCGCGAGCGGGATCAGCCGCTGCTGGGCCACCGTCTGGGCCTCGGTGTACTTGAGGATGCCCTCGGAGCCGTGCCGCCGGCCGAGGCCGGACTCCTTCATGCCGCCCATCGGGGACTGGACGCTGCCGTAGGCGGGGGCGTACCCCTCGTTGATGTTGACGGTGCCGGTCCGCAACCGGGCGGCGATCCGGTGGCCGCGCCGCGCGTCGGTGGTCCAGACGCTGGAGTTGAGACCGTACGGGGTGCCGTTGGCCAGGGCGACGGCCTCGTCCTCGTCGCTGAAGCGGTAGATCGAGACGACCGGGCCGAAGGTCTCCTCGGAGCAGACGGCCATCGGGGGCTCGACGCCGTCGAGGATGGTCGGCTCGTAGAAGAGCGGGCCGATGTCGGGGCGGGCCACGCCTCCGGCGACGAGCGTCGCGCCCTTCTCGACGGCCTCCTCGACATGTCGGCTGACCGTCTCCAGCTGCCGTTCGCCGACGAGGGAGCCCATGTCGGCCCCGTACGCGAGGGCGCTGCCGAGGCGCATGGCCCTGGTCCGGGTGGCGAACCGGCGCACGAAGTCGTCGGCGATCGACTCGTGGACGTACAGGCGCTCGATGGAGATGCAGAGCTGTCCGGCGGAGGAGAAGCAGGCGCGGACCGCGCCCGCGGCGGCCTTCTCGACGTCGGCGTCCTCAAGGACCAGCATGGCGTTCTTGCCGCCCAGCTCCAGGGAGACGCCGACGAGACGGGCCGCCGCGCCGGCGGCGACCTCGCGCCCGGTGCGGGTGGAGCCGGTGAAGGAGACGTAGTCGGCGCGGGCGACGACCTCGGGGCCGACGACGGGCCCCTCGCCGAGGACGACCTGGAAGACCTCGGCGGGCAGTCCGGCCTCGACGAGCAGGTCACGGGCCCACAGGGCGGTCAGCGCGGTCTCGGTGTCGGGCTTCATGACGACGGCGTTGCCGGAGACGAACGCGGGCAGGGCGTCGCCGACGGACAGCTCGAAGGGGTAGTTCCAGGGGGCGATCTGACCGATCACGCCGCGCGGCTGGCGCAGCTCAGTGACCTTGGTGAGGGTCGGGACGACGCCGGTGTGCCGCCTGGGCTTGAGGTACGCGACGGCGCGGCGGCCGTAGTGGCGGGCGGCGACGGCGACGGCCTGCACCTCCTCGTGCGCGTGCAGGCGGGCCTTGCCGGTCTCCAGCTGGATGAGGTCGAGGACTTCGGACTGGCGGCCGAGGAGCAGGTCGTGGAAGCGCAGCAGGACGGCGGCGCGCTGCCGCACCGGGACGGCCGCCCACGCCTCCTGGGCGGTCCGGGCGCGGTCGAAGGCGGTGGCGACGTCCCCGGGCGTGGACTCGGGCAGGTCGGCCAGCTTCTCCCCGGTGGAGGGCGTGTGGTTGGCCGTGCGGCCCGACCCGACGACGCCGCGGGTCAGCCGGGCGACGACCTCGGGGGTGACCACGTCCGCGGCTGTGCGCACGCCGGCGGGAGCGACCGCCACGGGGTTCGAACCGGGAGGGGCGTCAGGGGCCTGCGAGTCCGTCATGAGGCCGAGAGTATGTCCACCCGATCGCTTTGGGTACCCGTGGGTAACAGGTTTTCCCAGGACCTTCCGGCATCCGTTCGGCGCTCCGCCACCGCCGGGACGACCGAGCCAGCGATCACTGGCGGCATAATCGCTGATCAGTGGGTACGCGGGTGTTGATCAGTGGGCACGCGGGTGTTGATCCGTGGGTGTTGTTCCGTGGGCACGCGGGCAAGGGCGGCGGCCCGCGCCCGGTCTCAGTCGCCCGGCTCCGGGGCCCGCCAGCTGCGCAGCATGATGGCGAACTGCTCGCGGCTGTCCTCCCAGCCCTCCTCCGGCGCGGTCATGTACAGGGCGTACTCGGGACCGCCCGCCTCGCCGTAGTACATCTGGTCGATGCCGTGCCGGGGTCCGGGATGGTCCTGGGACTCGACCCAGGTGAACTCCCAGAGCGATCCGGGCCGGTCGCGGAAGACGTTCTTCTCCAGCGCGATCCTCCGGTAGCCGGGCAGCCGCTCCGACAGGTCCCGCTCCATGTCCCGCATGTGCAGGTAGGGATGGTCGAAGTCCGGATCGGGGTCGACGCTGATCCGTATGCGGTGCGCGCCGCCGTCCGGCGTGTAGTCGATCTGGCCGTCCTGCTCCTGCCGGGTCCAGTCCACCGGTACGACGAGGCTGAAGCCCGCCGGGTCCTCGACCCGGTGCCACCCGTCGGGTATCTCCGACGTGGCCGGCTCGGCCGCCGCGCGGTCCGGGATGGCCGAGGGGTCGGTGGACACGGTGGTGTCGGCCCGGGTCCGGCCGACCGGCGATTCCGCGGCGCCGCCCTGGTACTTCATCGCCACCAGCCCGCCCGCCCCGCCGAGGACGGCGGCGGCCACGACCACGACCAGCGTGGTGCGCCAACGGGCTCCGGCGCGGCGGGTCACCGGCGCGGAGACCGCTCCGGCGAGCGGGCCGGAGCGGCCCGACGTGTCCTGGTCCGGGCGGGGCCGCGCGGCGGTGGCGGCGGAGGCCGAGACGGAGGCGTCGCCGGACAGGCGGGCGGCGTCCCCGTCCGGCACCGTGACCGGGTAGCGGGCCTTCCCCGGGTACGACTCCGTCTCCACATGGGCCTGCGCCGAACGCGCCGCGCGGCCCTCGGCGACATCGCGGAGCATCTGTTGGGCGGCGGCGGCCGAGGGGCGGTCGGCCGGGTCCTTGCGGAGCAGCGCGGTGATCACGGGGCCGAGCGGCCCGGCGTTCTCCGACACGGGCGGCTGGTCCTGGACGACGGCCTGCATGGTGGAGATCGGGGACGTGCGGCGGAACGGCGAGCGCCCCTCCACCGCCGTGTACAGAGTGGCCCCCAGCGACCAGAGGTCGGAGGCCGGTCCGGGATCGCCGCCGCGCACCCGCTCGGGCGCCAGGTAGTCGATGGAACCGACCAGTTCGCCGGTCCGGGTGATGGTGGAGTCGCCCTCGATCGCGGCGATCCCGAAGTCCGTCAGCAGCACCCGGCCGTCCCGCGCCAGCAGGACGTTGCCGGGCTTGACGTCGCGGTGCAGCACTCCGGCCCCGTGCGCGGCGCGCAGCGCGCCGAGCACGTGCAGGCCGATGCGGGCGGCCTCGCGCGGGGCGATCTCGCCGGTCTCCTTGGCGGCGTCGGCGAGCGAGGGCCCGTCGACGTACTGCATGACGATCCAGGGCCGCTGGTCGTACTCGATCACGTCGTGAACGGTGACGACGCCGGGGTGCGTGATGCGGGCCGCGGCGCGCGCCTCCTTCTGGGTGCGGGCGTGCAGGACGAGCCGGTCGGCCTCCGCGACGTACAGACCGGCCGTCAACTCCTTGACGGCGACCGTGCGGTGCAGCACCTCGTCGTGGGCGCGCCACACCTTGCCCATGCCGCCGCGGCCGAGGACGTCGCCCAGCCGGTAACGCCCCGCCAGCAACAGTCCCGCCGCCGTGCCCTGTGATCGATCCACGTGTACCCGTCCCGTTCCTCGGCTGCCAGATTACGGAGCGGGGGCGGAGGGACGGAACCGGGGATCGCCCACGAGACCGCACTGTGATGCTTGTCGCTCTGCCCTACGGCCTTTGTCCGCAGCCGCCATGACGCCGGGTCAGTCGTTCACCCGGTAGGAGGCGATGGCCTGTTCGTAGATCTCGGTCACCCGGTCCCGCTCGTCCACCGGACCGATGGCCTGCACGATGTGGTAGCGGCCGTCGACGATCATGGCGAGGTTGCGGACGAACACCTCGCGCCCGTTGGCGTCCTGCCAGGTGAACTGGCCCTCGGCCATGGCCTGTCGGCCCACGTCCACACGCCGCAGCCCGGAAGAGGTGGACCAGCTGGAGTCCCGGAACGGCTGGAGTTCGGGCTCCTTGTCGCGCTGGTAGTCCAGCGGATCGCTGCCGCCCGCCTTCACGGAGTCCCGGCCGGGCACCACGAGCAGGCTGAACCCGTCGCCGCCGTAACGGATCTGACGGTCCGCGTTGGCCGGGGAGCGCTGCCAGTCCTTCGGTACGCCGACCTCGAAGCCCTCCGCGTCCTTCCGCAGCGCGTAGCCGGAGGCCAGCGCGACGGCGGAGCGGCTGGTCTGCGGCTTCTGCGAGCCGGGTTCACCGGTCGTCCCGGCGGACGGCGGCGCGGGCGGCTCCGACTCGCCGCCGGGGCCGGCGGAGGGCGCGGAGCCGGAGGGCCGGACCTGCGCTCCGGCGCCCCCGTCCGCGTCCTGCTTGGGCATGAACATCAGGGCGTAGGCGATGGCGGCGGCCATCAGCAGCATGATGACGATCAGCAGCGTCCGCCCCAGGCGGCGCGGCGAACTCCCGTCCGGCCGCCGTGCGGGCTCGCGCAGCGCCCGGGGCCCCTTGGGCGCTCGCGGGGCGCGGGCGGGGCGGTCCTCCCACTCGTCGGCGGGTATGCGGACGGCGGGCTCGGGCGGCAGCACGCTGTCCCACCCGGCCTGCTCCTGCCATTGCTCCTGCCGCTGCTCCGCCCGCTGGGGGCCGCGCCGCGTCTCGGCCTGGCCGCGCTGCCTGCCCTGGCGGTGCCGGCCCCGGTCCGTGCCCCCGCCGAAGCGACCGCGCCGCCTGCGGACCAGCTCGCCGCGCCGGCGCACGATGGGCAGCCGGGTGGCGTCGGCGGACGGCAGCGGGACGACGTCGGCACCGGCCTCCGGCTCCGGCGCGGAGCGCACCAGCGACCGCAGCCAGCCGCGCAGCTCCTCGAAGTCCGGCCGCTCCGTGGGGTCCTGGCGCAGCAGCGACTCGACGACGGGGCGCAGCGCGCCGCACTCCTCGGCGAAGGCGGGCGGCTCGGCGCACACCATCTGCACCAGCTCGGCCGCGTTCTCCTCGGGGTAGGGGGCGTGGCCCTGCACGGCGCGGTACAGCAGCGCGCCGAGCGCCCAGAGGTCGGTGGAGGGGCCGATCGGCGGGGCGAGCTGCCAGTTCTCGTGGACGGGCCCGGCCTGCTCGGGGGCCCAGCGCTCGGTGACGGGCCCGACGACGGCGATCCGCGCCTGCCGGGCGCGTTCGGCGGCGAGCGGGGTGGCCGGGCCCCGGTAGCGAGCGGCCGTGCGCCCGCCTCCGACGGCCTCTTCCCAGGCGCCGCCCGCGCCGCGCTCCGCCGGGAGCCCGGAGCCGCGGACGACGGGTACCGGGGCGGCCGTCGCGCCGGGGCGGCGGGAGTCGGCGCGCAGCGCGTCCGCTCCGGAGCCGCCCGCGGGCACGGGGCGGCCGGAGCCCGGCCCGTCGTCCCAGGTGCCCGCGAGGTGGACGCGGCGTCCCGGCGGGCGGGGGCCCTCCTCGTCGTCCTCGTCGTCCTCGTCGTCGTAGGGCTCCACGGCCGGGCCGCGCCAGGGGCCGCTCGGCCGGGGGCCGGTCGCGGGGAGCGGAGCGGGCGGGCGCTGCACGGGCAGCACGCCGGTGTCCGCGTCGGACCCCGCGCCGTCCCCGGCGGCGTCCACGGCGGGCTGCTCGCCGCCCGGATGCGGCCCGGGGCCGGGGTGCGGGGCGTTCTTCGTGAGGTCGGCGGGCGCGCCGGAGGGCTGCTGCCGGTCCTCGGCGACCCGGGCGGCGGCGCGCACGCCCGCGCGGTAGGCGGCGATGGCCCCGGCGCGCGCGGCCCGCAGCTGCGCGGCGCTCGCGGCTCCCGGTTCGGCGGGGGGCTGCGGCGCTCCGGCGTAGGGCACGGCGGGCGCGGCCGGCCGCGGCACGAGCTCCTGCCCGCCTTGCCCGCTCTGCGCGTCGGGGGCGCGGAAGGACTCCGGGGCCGCCGCCGGGCGCGGCACGTACCCCTGGGGCAGCGGCACACCGGCGAGCTCCCGGCCTTCGCGGCCTGCCCGGCCGTCCCGTCCCTCCCGTCCCTCACGGCCCTCGTGGCCCTCGTGGCCCTCGTGGCTGTCGTGGCTGTCGTGGCTGTCGACCGGCGGAAGCGCCAAGGCGTCGTCGCGCTCGTCCACGGCGGGCTGGGCTTCGTACGGGGCCTCATACGGACTCGGAGCCGCGTACGGGTTCGGGGGCGCGTACGGGTTCGGAGCCGCGTAGGAGGCTTCGTACGGCGTCTCGTCGGCGACCGGGATGCCGTCGGTGGTCGGCGGTGCGGGCGACGGCTCGTCGTCGGGCAGCGGTTCGGGCGCGTAGCCGCAGAGTGCTTCCTCGGCCGCGCCCGCCGCCAGCCCGGTGAGCATGACGCGCCCGTCGTCGCAGACCAGGACCGTACGGACGGTGATGTTGCGGTGGGTCCACCCGTGCGCGTGGAGCACGCGCAGGGCCATCAGCACGTCGGAGCCGATCTCGGCCGCGCGGTAGGGGTTCAGCGGGCGCTCGGCGAGGAGCGCGGCCAGCGGGCGGGCGGCGACCAGCTCGCTGACTATCCACAGCGAACCGGCCTCGGCGAACACGTCGAAGACCTGGTCGAGCCGCGGGTGGTCCGGCACCTGGGCGGCGGCCTGCGCCGCCTCGATCGCGCGCCGCACGGCGGGATCGGTGCTGCGCCGCACCGCCCGTCCGGCGGCGCGCCCGGACGCCGCGGGCCGCCCGTCGGCGTCGAGCACCTCCGCGTCCACGATCTCCGGCAACGGCACCTGCCGGACCAGGACTTCCTGGCCGCTGTAGGTGTCGAACGCCCGGGTCTCGACGAGTTCGTACCCGTCGGACGGGGGCAGCGGAAGGCGGTAGCGGTCGGCAAGCACCCGACCCGCGTAGTCGTCCACGACGCCTCCCCAGAGCGCGCTGTTCCCCCGGCCATCAAGGTCTGCTCGAAGCCGTCGGCCACGGTGGACGGCGGTCGATCGGCCCACCGTTCCGGCTGCTTACGGTCTTCGGCGTCTTACGATACGTGGCATCGGGGGCCGACGGGCCGGGTCGCACCAACCCGGCCCGCCCATGGGCCTCCGCTCGGCTGTCGCACGGTCACTTCGTCGGCTTGAACGTGCCGAACGCCGTCTCGCGCAGCGTCCGGCACTCGTCGCCGTCCCACGCGTCCGCCTCGCAGCTGATCATGATCGAGTAGCCGCGGTCGGCGTCGACCTTGAAGCCCCGGTTCAGCACACGGACCCGGACGCCGTCGTGGTCGCGCTCGAACGTCCAGTCCGCGACGGTCGGGTAGCCGTTGTACTCGACCTCCTTGATGCCCACGTGCCGGTAGTTGTCGCTGAGCGACTTGACGCTCGGGACGGCCCCGGCCCAGGCCGCGGCGGCGTCCGACCCGGGCGAGCTGTTGAAGTCGATCTGGACCCGGGGGAAGCTGCCCCGCTCGGCGTTGTAGATGCCGCCGGAGTTGCGGCCCGCTATGGCCGTGCGCCGGAACCCGTCGGGCATCGCCATGCCGAAGTGGAACCGGGAGTCGCCGACCTTCTCGTATCCGGCGGGCAGCGCGTCGGGGTCCGGCTCGTCCTCCTTGGGGTCCGGCGACGGCTTCTCGGACGGCTTCTCGGACGCCTTGCCGTTATCGCCGCCCTGGCCTTCCTTCTGGCCGCCGTCCTGGTCCTCGCCGGAACCGGAAGTTCCGGCGCTCTGGTCGGCCTTGCCGCCGGAGCCGCCTGACGCGTCGGCTCCGGCGGAGGAGGCGGTGCCGCCCTTGGCGCCCTGGTCGCTGTCGTCGCCGCCGAGGGAGAGAGCGAGAACGGTGCCGAGGACGGCGAGGGCGACGACGCCCGCGATGATCGCGAGGGTGCGGCGCGGCACCACGTCGGTGATCGACGCGCGGGTGACGGCGGGCGGGGCGGACGGCCGCTGCCCGGGTGCGGAGGCCCCGGACGCGGCCCCGGAACGCGCGGACCTCCCGGACGCCTGGGAGCCCGCCGCCGTCCCCGGGGCGGACGCGGAGGTTCCGGCAGCCGGGGCGCCGGGCGGGGACGCGGGCTTCGGAGGGGTCGTGGCGGACGCCGCGTCGGCCGGTGTGGCGGCGGCTGCCGCTCCGGCGCCCGCGACCGGAGCCGCCTTGGCGTTCCGTACGGAGCGCAGGGCCCCGCGCAGCCGGTCGCGCGTCCCCTCGACCGGATCACCCGACGCGGCCTGCGACTTGGGCGGCTTCGGAGCCTTGGCCTGCTTCGCGGCCTTCCCGGCGGCGGCTTCCCCGTCGGGCGACTCGGGAAGCGCCATCACCCGGGTGGAGTCGGCGGGCGTCGGCTCCGGCTCGTCGGGAGCGTGGATCACGCCGTTGAGCAGAGCGCGCGCCCCGGCGTCGTCGAGCCGCTGGTCGGGGTCGCGGGCGAGCAGCCCGTAGATGACGTCGGTCAGCGGACCGGCGTTCTTCGGCGGGTCGAGCGGTTCGGTCATGACGGCCGTCAGCGTGGCGATGGCCGAGCCCTTGTCGTACGGCGGGCAGCCCTCCACGCTGGCGTAGAGCAGTCCGCCGAGCGACCACAGGTCGGCGGGCGGTCCGGGCTTGTGGCCGCGGGCCCGCTCGGGCGAGATGTACGAGGGGGCGCCGACGAGCATGCCGGTCGAGGTGACCGAGGGGTCGCCCTCGACCTGGGCGATGCCGAAGTCGGTCAGCACGACCCGGCCGTCCTCGGCGATCAGTACGTTGGACGGCTTCACGTCTCGGTGCAGGATGCCCTCGCGGTGCGCGGAGCGCAGCACGTCGAGGATGGCGAGTCCGACCTCGGCGGCCCGCCTCGGGGTCAGCGTGCCGTCTTCGCGGATCGCCTCGGCGAGCGACTTGCCCTCGATCAGCTCCATGACGATCCAGGGGCGGTCGTCCTCGTCGACCACGTCGTAGACGGTCACCGCGCCGTTGTTGCGGATCCGTGCGATCGCCTTCGCCTCACGCAGGGTTCGCGTGATCAGCCGACGCTTCTCGTCCTCGTCGATGGCCGACGGGAACCGCAGCTCCTTGACCGCCACCGTACGGCCGAGCGTTTCGTCGGCAGCGCGCCAGACCGTGCCCATGCCGCCCCGGCCGAGCACCTCCCCGAGCCGGTAACGCCCCGCGAGGAGACGGCCTTCCTTGTCCCGTTGGGGCTCCCGTGCCTGCTCCGCCTCCGACATGCGTCCCCTCTGCGATCAACCCGCCCTGGCAGAGCGTTCATTGTCCCTCACCCCGGGACCGGTCCTGGTGCCGGGTCCGAGGTCCGCCGTGGCGCGGCCCGAAGAGAGGAGATCCTCACCGTGCCGAAGCCCGGGGCCCGTCGGCCGCCCGACGGCGCGTCCGCCGCCCGGCTCCGCAACCGCGAGCCCGCCCAGCGAACCACACCTCACCCCCACAGCCTCCTACCGACCCCGCCTACCCGTCCAGGGCCGTCCACAGCCGCCGGGCCGGCAGACTCTTCGGATTACGACCGCGTCCAAACGGCCAGGTGATGTTCGTCCTTCGCCACGCGCTTCGCCTTATCGACGTAGACGTACCCCCGGCCGTCTCTCGCTATCACGTATTTCGGCAGAGGGATGGGCGAGTTCTTTACTTTCACCCACCCATCCGGCGTGAACATCTCTCGCCAGATGGTGCTCTTATTTCCACCAATACCCCAGTGATATGCAGCCTCATTCACCTGGCCCTTGAAGATCTGCGGCCCATTGGGCGAGAAGGCATCCGGCTGATTATTCAGAGTTCGGTATTGCTTGATATGTTCCGGCTTGATGTTGCCCATGTCGATCATTTCGTATTCCGTCGCGCTATGAGCCGGATTTCTCGGCACGTCAGAATTAAACTTCGCAGAGGAAGAACCAGATCCGTGAGCAGTATCGACCTCCGTGAGGACTGATCCACCCTTCCCTGCTTTCCATGTCTGGAATTTGCTACCGATCTTCCGCGCTGCTTCGGGTGCTTTCTTGAGGCCGACGG
>NZ_ML123034.1:4050863-4087006 GCF_003846185.1 Streptomyces sp. ADI96-02 | reverse complement strand
GCGGTGACCAGCGGAAACACGGCGGAAGGACATCACAGACTCCATAGGCGCTAGAGAACGACTAGACCCATGAAAACCTGTGCATACCCTGGAAAACCCTATGAAAAATCCCCAAGAATGTCGCGATCACCGCAGATGGCTGAGCAGGCGGGGATGAGCACATGAGGATGCGCAGGTGGGCTGAGGGAGGGGTGGGGGCGCGGACGCCCCCACCCCTCCCTCAGCCGGGCACGATGTCCGGAGCGCCGAGACGGGCCGCGTCCGCCGTCAGGTCGTCCGGCTGGAGCTGCGACTCGCGCTCCGCCTCGACCCGCTTCTCGTAGTGCTCGACCTCCCGGTCGATCCGGCCCTGGTCCCAGCCCAGCACCGGGGCCATCAGCTCCGCGCAGAGCCGGGCGCTGCGGGTGCCCCGGTCGAAGGTCTCGATGGAGATCCGGGTGCGCCGGGTCAGCACGTCGTCCAGGTGCCCGGCTCCTTCGTGCGAGGCCGCGTAGACGATCTCGGCGCGGAGGTAGTCGTCGGCGGCCGGCAGCGGTTCGCCCAGGGAGGGATCGGCCACGACCAGGTCGAGAATCTCCTCGGTCATTGAGCCGTACCGGTTGAGCAGGTGCTCCACTCGGGCGACATGCAGCCCGGTGCGTTCGGCGATCATGGCGCGGGCGTTCCACAGGGCCCGGTAGCCCTCGGCTCCGAGGAGAGGGATGTCCTCCGTGACGCACGACGCGACGCGCCGGTCCAGTCCGTGCACCGCCTCGTCCACGGCGTCCTTGGCCATCACTCGGTACGTCGTGTACTTGCCGCCCGCCACGACGACCAGGCCCGGCACGGGGTGGGCCACCGTGTGCTCGCGGGAGAGCTTGCTCGTGGCGTCCGACTCACCGGCCAGCAGCGGGCGCAGCCCGGCGTACACGCCTTGGACGTCGTCCCTGGTCAGCGGGGTGGAGAGCACCGAGTTGACGTGCTCCAGCAGGTAGTCGATGTCGGCGCTGGAGGCGGCCGGGTGCGCCTTGTCGAGGTCCCAGTCGGTGTCGGTGGTGCCGATGATCCAGTGCCGTCCCCACGGGATGACGAAGAGCACGGACTTCTCGGTGCGCAGGATGAGCCCGGTGGAGGAGTGGATGCGGTCCTTGGGGACGACCAGGTGGATGCCCTTGGAGGCGCGGACGTGGAACTGTCCGCGTTCACCGATGAGGGCCTGCGTGTCGTCCGTCCACACACCGGTGGCGTTGACCACCTGCTTGGCCCGGATCTCGTACTCCCGGCCGCCCTCGACGTCCTGCACCCGGGCGCCGACGACGCGCTCGCCCTCGCGCAGGAAGCCGACCACCCGGGCCCGGTTCGCCACGTGGGCGCCGTAGGAGGCGGCGGTGCGGACCAGCTCGGTGACCAGACGGGCGTCGTCCACCTGGGCGTCGTAGTACTGGAGGGCGCCGACCAGGGCGTCCTTCTTCAGCGCGGGCGCGACCCGCAGTGCATGGCGGCGGGAGAGGTGCCGGTGCACGGGGAGGCCGCGGCCGTGGCCGGAGGAGACCGACATCGCGTCGTACAGGGCGACGCCCGAGCCGGCGTAGAGCCGCTCCCAGCCCTTGTGCTGCAACGGATAGAGGAAGGGCACCGGCTTCACGAGGTGCGGGGCGAGCCGCTCCAGCAGGAGCCCGCGCTCCTTGAGCGCTTCCCGCACCAGCGCGAAGTCCAGCATCTCCAGGTAGCGCAGCCCGCCGTGGATCAGCTTGCTCGACCTGCTGGACGTGCCGGACCCCCAGTCGCGCGCCTCGACCAGGCCGGTCGAGAGGCCCCTGGTCGCCGCGTCGAGCACCGTCCCGGCGCCGACCACGCCCGCCCCCACGACCAGCACGTCCAGTTCGCGCTCGGCCATGGCGGCGAGCGCGGTGGTGCGCTCGGCGGGTCCCAGTGTCGCTGTCCTCACTGCTGCCTCCCGGTGGATCGGGGTGGTCGGACGCGGGAGTGCCACCCGGCCGAGGGGCCGGCCAACCCGTGTCCACTCTTCGATTCTGTCCGCGCTCCACGACTTCAGCCACCGCCTGTGGACAACACCCCGACGATCGGAACCACACAATGCGACATATAGGTCATATTTACGCCTAGTCTGACATTGCGCTGTCCACAGCAGTTGCGATCTTCGTCCATCGGTCTTAGGGAAGGACGGCTCTCCACATGCCCGCAGACCTCGCCGTCATCGGACTCGGTCACCTCGGCCTGCCCCTCGCCCAGGCCGCGGTCTCGGCCGGCATCCACACCGTCGGCTACGACCCCGACCCCCGCCCCTACGCGGAACTCAGCGCGGGCCGCTCGCCCGTCGAGGGCACGCTCACCGCCTCCGAGATCCGCCGCATGCTCTCCGGCGGCTTCCGGCCCACCACCGACGCCGCCGAACTGGGCCGGGTCCGGACCGCCGTCATCTGCTCCCCCACCCCGCTCGGCGCCGACCGCACCATCGACCTCACGGCCCTCGGCGACGCCGCCCGCGCGCTGGCCGCCCGGCTGCGCCCGCACACCACCGTGCTGCTCGAATCGGCCGTGCCGCCCGGCACCACCGAGACCTTCCTGCGCCCCCTGCTCGAAGAGGGCTCGGGACTCGTCGCCGGACGCGACTTCCACCTCGCCTGCTCCCCCAGCCGGCTCGACCCCGGCAACCGCACCCACCTCTACGCCAACACCCCCAAGGTCATCGGCGGCCTCACCTCCGCCTGCACCGAGTCGGCCGCCGCCTTCTACGGACGGCTCACCGACAAGGTCGTCCGCGCCCGGGGCCCGCGCGAGGCGGAGATGACCAAGGTCCTGGAGACGAACTTCCGGCACGTCAACATCGCGCTGGTCAACGAGATGGCGGTGGCCTGCCACGACCTCGGCGTCGACCTGTGGGACGTCATCCGGTGCGCCGAGACCAAGCCCTTCGGCTTTCAGCCCTTCCGGCCCGGACCCGGCGTCGGCGGCCACGGCGTCCCGGTGGACCCGGGCTACCTGCCGTACAGCAGCCGCACGCCCGGACACCCGCTGCGGATGGTCTCGTTGGCGCAGGAGATCAACGACCGGATGCCCAGTTACGTCATCCAGCGCTGCGCCACCCTCCTGAACGAGCACGGCAAGTCCGTCCGCGGCGCGCGCGTGCTGCTGCTCGGCGTCACCTACAAGCCGGACAGCGCCGACCAGGAGGCGTCCCCCGCCCGCGAGATCGCCGCCCGGCTGATGGACATGGGGGCCCAGATCGGCTTCCACGACCCGCACGTACTGGACTGGCGGGTGCGCGAACTGCCGGTCCCGCGCGCCGACTCGCTGTACGAGGCGGCAGCCGCCGCCGACCTGACCGTCCTGCTCCAGCAGCACCGCACCTACGACCTCCAGGGGCTCGCGGTGAAGGCCCAACTCCTCCTGGACACCCGGGGCGCCACGCCCGCAGGAGCGGCCCACCGGCTCTGAGGAAAAGGGGAGTTCCGGATTCCGACGATTTCGGAGCCGACCGGACCCGCGAGGGCCCGGACCGCCGCGCGATGCGCGCTGCGGTCCGGGCCCTCGGGCGTACGTACGGGAGGTCAGCGGCGGTGCTGCGAGTCCGCCACCGTCACCTCGACGCGCTGGAACTCCTTGAGGTCGCTGTAGCCGGTGGTGGCCATCGCGCGGCGCAGCGCGCCGAAGATGTTCATCGAGCCGTCCGGGGTGTGCGAAGGACCGGTCAGGACCTCCTCCGTCGTCCCGACCGAACCGAGGTCGACCAGCTTCCCGCGCGGCACGTCCTCGTGGACGGCCTCCATGCCCCAGTGCCGGCCGCGACCGGGCGCGTCCGTCGCACGGGCCAGCGGCGAGCCCATCATCACGGCATCCGCACCGCAGGCGATCGCCTTCGGCAGGTCGCCGGACCAACCGACGCCGCCGTCCGCGATGACGTGCACGTACCGGCCGCCGGACTCGTCCATGTAGTCCCGGCGGGCCCCGGCCACGTCCGCGACGGCGGTCGCCATCGGGACCTGGATGCCGAAGACGTTGCGCGTGGTGTGCGCGGCGCCGCCGCCGAAGCCGACGAGGACGCCGGCCGCGCCGGTCCGCATCAGGTGGAGCGCGGCGGTGTACGTGGCGCAGCCGCCGACGATGACCGGGACGTCCAGCTCGTAGATGAACTGCTTCAGGTTCAGCGGCTCGGCCGCGCCGGAGACGTGCTCGGCGGAGACGGTGGTGCCGCGGATGACGAAGATGTCGACGCCCGCGTCGACGACGGCCTTGGAGAACTGGGCGGTGCGCTGCGGGGAGAGCGCGGCGGCGGTGACGACGCCCGAGTCGCGCACCTCCTTGATGCGCTGCCCGATCAGCTCCTCCTGGATGGGAGCGGAGTAGATCTCCTGGAGGCGGCGGGTCGCGGACTCGACCGGCATCTCGGCGATCTCGTCCAGCAGCGGCTGCGGGTCGGCGTGCCGGGTCCACAGGCCTTCCAGGTTGAGGACGCCCAGGCCGCCCAGCTCTCCGATGCGGATGGCGTGCTGCGGGGAGACCACGGAGTCCATGGGAGCGGCCAGGAACGGCAGCTCGAAGCGGTAGGCGTCGATCTGCCAGGCGATCGAGACCTCCTTCGGGTCGCGGGTGCGGCGGCTCGGAACGACGGCGATGTCGTCGAATGCGTAAGCCCGGCGGCCTCGCTTGCCGCGCCCGATCTCGATCTCAGTCACGATGTGTGGCCTTTCCTCTACGTCTGCGCTGACCAGTATCCCCGACACGTGGCGAAGGGGCGGTACCGGTGACTCCGGTCCGCCCCTCACCTGCGCTGATGTGTTACTTCCTGCTGTAGTTCGGTGCTTCGACGGTCATCTGGATGTCGTGCGGGTGGCTCTCCTTGAGGCCCGCCGAGGTGATCCGGACGAAGCGGCCGTTGTCCTGGAGCTCGGGCACGGTGCGTCCGCCGACGTAGAACATCGACTGGCGCAGTCCGCCGGTGAGCTGGTGGACGACGGCCGAGAGCGGGCCCCGGTAGGGGACCTGGCCCTCGATGCCCTCGGGCACCAGCTTCTCGTCGGAGGCGACGCCCTCCTGGAAGTAGCGGTCCTTGGAGAAGGACTTGCGGTCGCCCCGGGTCTGCATCGCCGCGAGCGAACCCATGCCGCGGTACGACTTGAACTGCTTGCCGTTGATGAAGAGCAGTTCGCCCGGGGACTCCTCGCAGCCCGCCAGGAGCGAGCCGAGCATGACGGTGTCCGCGCCCGCGACCAGGGCCTTGGCGATGTCACCGCTGTACTGGAGGCCGCCGTCGCCGATGACCGGGACTCCCGCCGCCTTGGCGGCGAGGGACGCCTCGTAGATCGCGGTGACCTGGGGGACGCCGATGCCGGCGACCACGCGGGTGGTGCAGATGGAGCCGGGGCCGACGCCGACCTTGATGCCGTCGACGCCCGCGTCGATCAGCGCCTGGGCGCCGTCGCGGGTGGCGATGTTGCCGCCGATGACGTCGACCGCGCTGTTCGACTTGATCTTGGCGACCATGTCGCCGACCAGGCGGGAGTGGCCGTGGGCGGTGTCGACGACGATGAAGTCGACGCCCGCCTCGATGAGCGCCTGGGCCCGCTCGTAGGCGTCGCCCGCGACGCCGACGGCGGCGCCGACGATCAGCCGGCCGCCCTTGTCCTTGGCCGCGTTCGGGTACTTCTCGGCCTTGACGAAGTCCTTGACGGTGATGAGCCCCTTGAGGACCCCGGCGTCGTCGACCAGCGGCAGCTTCTCGATCTTGTGGCGGCGCAGCAGCTCCATGGCGTCCACGCCGGAGATGCCGACCTTGCCGGTGACCAGTGGCATCGGTGTCATGACCTCGCGCACCTGGCGCGTGCGGTCGGGCTCGAAGGCCATGTCGCGGTTGGTGACGATGCCGAGCAGCTTGCCCGCCGCGTCGGTGACCGGGACGCCGCTGATGCGGAACTTCGCGCAGAGGTCGTTGGCCTCGCTGAGCGTGGCGTCGGGGTGCACCGTGATCGGGTCGGTGACCATGCCGGACTCGGAGCGCTTGACCAGGTCGACCTGGTTGGCCTGGTCGGCGATGGAGAGGTTGCGGTGCAGCACGCCCGCGCCGCCCTGCCGGGCCATGGCGATGGCCATGCGCGCCTCGGTGACCTTGTCCATCGCGGCGGAGAGGAGCGGGATGTTCACCCGCACGTTCCGTGAGACGAGCGAGGAGGTATCGATCTGATCGGGCGCCATGTCGGACGCGCCGGGCAGCAGCAGCACGTCGTCGTATGTCAGCCCGAGCGTCGCGAATTTCTCGGGCACTCCGTCGACGTTTGCAGTCATGACACCTTCCCCAAATGGCCTTGATCGGTGCGGATGTCCATGCTAACGGGCTCCACGGGCGTCTCATTCCACGATCAAGATCACTTGGGCGTTCTGTGGCTTCCTACGGCCGCCCGGCGGCTTTGCGTGGCCGCCCTCCGGCTTCCCGCGCCGACCCGGCTGCCGCCTCCGGCAGCCCGCTGCCCGCGCCGCACCCTTCCGCTCGCGGCGGCCCCCGTACTCCCTTGTGGCGGCCCCGTACTACTGCCCGGCCAGCGCCCGCAGTCTGCTGAGCGCGCGGTGCTGGGCGACCCGGACCGCGCCCGGGGACATGCCGAGCATCTGTCCGGTCTCCTCCGCCGTCAGCCCGACCGCGACGCGCAGGACCAGCAGCTCGCGCTGGTTCTCCGGGAGGTTGGCGAGGAGCTTCTTGGCCCAGGCCGCGTCGCTGCTGAGCAGCGCCCGCTCCTCGGGGCCGAGGGAGTCGTCGGGCCGCTCCGGCATCTCGTCGGAGGGCACCGCGGTCGATCCCGGGTGCCGCATGGCGGCGCGCTGGAGGTCGGCGACCTTGTGCCCGGCGATGGCGAAGACGAAGGCTTCGAACGGCCGGCCGGTGTCCTTGTAGCGCGGCAGCGCCATCAGCACCGCGACGCAGACCTCCTGGGCCAGGTCCTCCACGAAGTGGCGAGCGTCACCGGGCAGCCGGTTGAGCCGGGAGCGGCAGTAGCGCAGGGCGAGAGGGTGGACGTGGGCCAGTAGGTCGTGGGTGGCCTGCGCGTCGCCGTCGACGGCGCGGTGCACCAGAGCACCGATCACCGTGGTTTCGTCATCGCGCATCGGACCATGGTGCCCTGATGGCGTCCGGTCCGCTCCATCGCGTCCCGAGTTGTGCACCGAAGCGTTATGAGCGGGTGCGCTGGATGTCATGTCCTGCGCCCTCCCCTTCCGCTCGACCGAATCGTTCCCGAGGAACTCCACGACTCAAGGATGCGTCATCGGCCGGGAAGCGTCACATGGCGCCGTTGGGCGGGCGTCCGGATACGGAGCGTGGAGCCGGGGGCCGTCCGGTGACCCCGCCCGCCGGTCTGCGGACGGGGACGACACGGCCCGCGACGTCAGCGGACCAGACCCCAGCGGAATCCCAGGGCCACCGCATGGGCGCGGTCCGAGGCACCGAGCTTCTTGAACAGCCGCCTGGCGTGCGTCTTGACGGTGTCCTCGGAGAGGAACAGCTCACGGCCGATCTCCGCGTTGGAGCGGCCGTGGCTCATGCCTTCGAGGACCTGGATCTCCCGCGCGGTGAGCGTCGGGGCCGCCCCCATCTCGGCGGACCGCAGCCGGCGCGGGGCGAGCCGCCAGGTCGGGTCGGCCAGCGCCTGGGTGACGGTGGCCCGCAGCTCGGCGCGCGAGGCGTCCTTGTGCAGATAGCCGCGGGCCCCGGCGGCGACCGCGAGCGCGACGCCGTCCAGGTCCTCGGCGACGGTCAGCATGATGATCCGGGCCCCGGGGTCGGCGGAGAGCAGCCGCCGGACGGTCTCCACTCCCCCCAGACCGGGCATGCGCACGTCCATCAGAATCAGATCCGAACGGTCGGCCCCCCAGCGGCGGAGGACTTCCTCGCCGTTGGCCGCCGTCGTCACCCGCTCGACGCCGGGCACAGTGGCCACCGCGCGACGGAGCGCTTCTCGGGCAAGCGGGGAGTCGTCGCAGACGAGGACGGATGTCATGACCGTCCTCCGCAGCTGATGCGCGTCACCTTGAGCCTCCAGGCTGATACATGTCGTCACCTGTGCGGTCGACCCCCTCGGACATGTGCCCGAGCTCGATCTCCGTCAACCGCATCCGCTCTCTTAACGACGGTCACTCGAAAGAGTTACGGGTCGGACCGTAGGGTTCGGCACTCTACGTGAAGGGTCGGACACGGAGGAGAACGACGCGGGTGATCCACTCGTCAACTGAATCTTCACCTGACGGCATGCCCTATTTGGCGTGATTTCTTCCCTTTCGAGGGTGTCTGTGGCTAGATTCGCAATCAGTCATATTTACATCTACTAGCACCACAGATGTACGGTCGGGACTCAGGTCACCGCCGAGACGATCGCCGATCCCGAACCGCCGCTCGCCGGCGGTCGAGATGCCGCTTCCGACGCAGCACTGCTTCGAGGGGACAAGCAATGGCAGATTTCTCCCGCCTTCCCGGACCCAACGCAGACCTGTGGGACTGGCAGTTGCTCGCCGCCTGCCGCGGCGTCGACAGCTCCCTGTTCTTCCATCCGGAGGGCGAGCGCGGCGCGGCGCGCAGCGCCCGCGAGACCTCGGCGAAGGAGGTCTGCATGCGCTGCCCGGTACGGGCCGAGTGCGCGGCGCACGCCCTGGCCGTGCGGGAGCCCTACGGGGTGTGGGGCGGCCTGACCGAGGACGAACGCGAAGAGCTGATGGGCCGGGCGAGAACCCGGCTGATCTCGACGTCGCCCACCGGAGCGCCCGGCGGCCCCGGCGCCACCTGACACCCGAACGGCCCAATCGGGCGCAGAAACGTTTCGTCGGCAGCGGCAGCAGGCGGTTTCCCGGCAGAGAGGTCCGCCTCCCGGGTGACGGCCTCCCGGAGGACGCCCGACCCCCCGCCGGACCTCCTCCCGCCCGACCCCCCGCCGGACCTCCTCCCGCCGGCCCTCCTCCCGCCGGACTTCCTCCCGCCGAACCTCCTCCCGCCGGACCTCAGCGGGCAGCCGCCAGGGCGAGCTGGTCCAGGGTGGCCGCCACCGCCGGGACCCGCGCCAGGTCCGGGAGGGTGAGCGCCACGATCTCCCGCTCGATCGCGGGTTCCACCGAGACCGTCCTGGCGCCCTTGGGCCGTACCGACTCGACGGCCAGTTCCGGCAGGACCGCCACTCCCAGCCCCGCCCCCACCAGGCCCATGACCGCCGGGTAGTCGTCGGTGGCGAAGTCGATGCGGGGCGTGAAGCCGGACTCCTCGCAGACCTCCACCAGTTGGCGGCGGCAGCGCGGACAGCCCGCGATCCACGACTCCCGCGCCAGCTCGCCGATGCCCACGCTCTCCGCGCCGGCCAGCCGGTGGCCGTCCGGGACCAGGCCGACGAGCCGGTCGGTCAGCAGCGGCCGGACGACCAGGTCGTCCCACTCGCCGCCCGCGCTCCCGTAGCGGAACGCCAGGGCGATGTCGCAGTCGCCCTCCCGCAGCAGGTCGACCGAGCGCGGCGGCTCGGCCTCCACCAGCGAGACCCGGGTGCCGGGGTGCTCGGCCCGCAGGGCGGCGAGGGCGGCGGGCACCAGGGAGGAGCTGCCGCTCGGGAAGGAGACGAGCCGGACGCGGCCGGCCCGCAGTCCGGCGATCGCGGCGACCTCCTCCTCGGCGGCGGTGAGCCCGGCCAGGATGCCGGCGGCGTGCCGCACCAGCGCCTCGCCCGCCTGGGTCAGGCGCATCTCGCGTCCGGTGCGGATGAGCAGCGCGGTGCCCGCCGAGGACTCCAGGGCCTTCATCTGCTGGCTGACCGCGGGCTGGGTGCAGCCGAGTTCGCGGGCGGCGGCGGAGAACGAGCCGGTGGCGGCCACGGCGCGCAGGACACGGAGATGACGGGCTTCGATCACCTTTCCACCATAAGAGGTTCTTGGATGGGAGGCGAGTTAATGCGGAGATTCTTTGAGGGCCGAGCCGTTAGCGTGACCCGTATGAAGCTGCTGAGCGTGAACGTCGGACGCCCTCGCCCCGCCCCCTCCGCCGGAGGTCCGGGCGGTCTCACCGGGATCGACAAGCGTCCGGTCGACGGGCCCGTATCCGTCTTCGACCCGGGCGCCAAGGGGACGGGCGGCAGCGGGCTCGCCGGGGACGCCGTCTGCGACCTGCGCCACCACGGCGGGAGCGACCAGGCGGTGTACGCGTTCGCCCGGGAGGAGCTGGACGCGTGGGAGCGGACGCTGGGCGGGCGGACGCTGGCCAACGGCGCGTTCGGCGAGAACCTCACCACCGAGGGCGTCGACGTGAGCGGCGCGCGGATCGGCGAGCGCTGGCGGGTGGGCGCGGAACTGCTGCTGGAGGTGACCTCCGGGCGCATTCCGTGCCGGACGTTCGCGGACCACCTCGGGGAGCAGGGGTGGGTCAGGCGGTTCACGCGGGAGGCCGCCCCGGGCGCGTATCTACGGGTCATCGAGCCGGGCGCCGTCCGGGCCGGCGATCCGGTCGAGATCGTGCACCGCCCGGACCACGAGGTCACGGTGGCCCTACAGTTCCGCGCGGTGACCACCGAACGCAGTCTGCTGCCCGCGCTGCTGGCGGCCGGCGAGGCGCTGCATCCCGAGGCGCTGCGCAAGGCCCGGGAGTACACCGGGGGTTGAGCGGTGGCCGGGACGCGCGGGCTGCCGGGGGCCGGTAGTTCCGGGCGGGCGGGGCGCGTCGCCGGGGCGGTGGCGCGCGGGCCGGGGCGCCCGCGATGCGGGCGGGTGCGCTCGCCGTCAGTGCGGGGCACTAACGTGCCGCGTATGACGACAGCACTGATTACGGGCGCGACGGCGGGTATCGGGGCCGCCTTCGCGCGGCGGCTCGCGGGCCAGGGACACAACCTGGTGCTGGTGGCCCGGGACACCGCGCGGCTGCGCGAGCAGGCCACCGAACTGCACGACCGGCACGGCATCGAGGCGGAGGTGCTGAGCGCCGACCTGTCCACGGACGGCGGGATCGAGGCGGTCGAGAAGCGGCTCGGGGACCGGACGCACCCGGTCGATCTGCTGATCAACAACGCCGGGTTCGGCAACAAGGGACGCTATCTGGACGTGTCCATGAGCGACGAGCTGACGATGCTGAAGGTGCACTGCGAGGCGGTGCTGCGGCTGACCTCGGCCGCCACCGCGGGGATGCGGGAGCGCGGCCGGGGCGGAGTGGTCAACGTGGCGTCCGTCGCGGCGTTCGT
The DNA here is from genome assembly GCF_003846185.1 of Streptomyces sp. ADI96-02. GTDB lineage: Bacteria > Actinomycetota > Actinomycetes > Streptomycetales > Streptomycetaceae > Streptomyces. The sequence continues at coordinate 4,075,820 of NZ_ML123034.1, read as the reverse complement.
GCCGCGCGGTACGTACGGGGCGTCCAAGGCGTGGGTCGTGCAGTTCACCCAGGGCGCGGCGCGGGACCTGGCCGGGTCGGGGGTGCGGCTGATGGCGCTGTGCCCCGGGTTCGTACGGACGGAGTTCCACGAGCGGGCCGGGATGGGCACGGGCAACATCCCGGGCTGGATGTGGCTGGACGCCGACAAGTTGGTGGCGTCGGCCCTGACGGATCTGGCGCGCGGCCGGACGGTGTCCGTCCCGGACCCGCGCTACAAGGCGCTGATGGGGCTGGTGAAGGTGACGCCGCGCAGCCTGCTCGGCGGGGTCACCTCGCGCACGGGACGCAAGTACGGGCCGCAGTAGCCGGACGGCGGCGGGCCGCAGTAGCCGGACGGCGGCGGGCCGAGGAGGTCTCGGCCGCGGGCATCACGGCGGCGGCCCCATCCACCGGCCCTCCCGTGCTCGCACGGAAGCCGGGCCGTGCGCCCGAGGTGCGTCCCGCTCCGCCCGCAGGACGGGCCGCCCGACGGCCGGCGCATCGGCCGCCACCGCCACCGGACACGTCACCCCCGAGCGCCCCGCGAGGAGCCCGAGTCCCCCATGCACCCCACCGCCGACGCCTCCGCCGACACGTCAGCCGCCCCCGGCGCACCGACCGCCCTGCTGGCCATGGGGCCCGGCGTCGCCGAGCAGTTGTTCACCGCCGGGCAGCGGCGGCGGCTGACCGCGCTCGTGGACACCGACCCCGCGCTGGTCGCCCACCGGCTCACCGACCCCACGCCCGAGGTCGCCGCCGCGCTGGCCGGGGCCGAGCTGCTGATCACCTGCTGGGGCGCGCCTCCGCTCACCGCCGAGGTCCTGGCCGCCGCACCCCGGCTGCGGGCCGTCGTGCACGCGGCCGGAAGCGTCAAGCACCATGTCACCCCGGCCTGTTGGGAGCGCGGCATCGCGGTGGCCTCGGCGGCCGGGGCGAACGCGCTGCCGGTCGCCGAGTACACGCTGGCGGCGATCCTGTTCGCGGGCAAGAACGTCCGGGCCGCGGCCCTGCGCTACCGGGAGCTGCGCGCCCCGCACGACTGGCGCGCGGAGCTGGCCGGGCACGGCAACTACCGGCGCGCCGTGGGCATCGTCGGGGCCTCGCGGATCGGCCGCCGGGTGATCGAGCTGCTGCGCCCGTTCGATCTGGACGTCCTGCTCTTCGATCCGTACGTGGACGGGCCCGGGGCGCGGGCGCTGGGCGTGGAGGCGGTGGAGCTGGACGAGTTGTGCGCGCGCAGCCGGATCGTGTCGGTGCACGCGCCGGAGCTGCCCGCGACCCGGCACATGATCGGCGCCGCGCAGTTGGCGGCGATGGCGGACGGGACGACGCTGATCAACACCGCGCGGGGTTCGCTGGTCGACGGCGACGCGCTGCTGCCCGAACTGGTCTCGGGCCGGCTGAACGCGGTGCTCGACGTGACGGAACCGGACATACCACCGGCCGGCTCCCCGCTGTACGAACTGGAGAACGTGCTGCTGACCCCGCACGTGGCGGGCTCGCTGGGCGAGGAGATCCACCGCATGGCGGACTTCGCGCTGGAGGAGGTGGCCCGGTACGCCCGCGGCCTGCCGTTCGCCGACCCGGTCAGCCCGGACGCCCTGGGCCGCTCGGCGTGAGGCCCCGGAACGCCGTGAGGCCCGGCGCCCCCGCGACGGGGGTACCGGGCCTCGGGCGCGTACCGGAGTACGCGCCGGGCGCGCCGTACTGCTGACCAGCGGCCGGTGGCTGCTGAGCGGTGACCGGCGGCTGGTGGCTCCTGGCCGGTGACTGACCGGCCAGGGACCGGTGCGGGTGACTAGTGGGAGTGGCCGTGGCCGCCGTGACCGGCGTCGGCCTCTTCCTCGGCCGGCTTCTCGACGACCAGGGTCTCGGTCGTGAGCAGCAGCGACGCGATGGACGCGGCGTTCTCCAGGGCGGAGCGGGTGACCTTGACCGGGTCGATGACGCCGGCCTTGACCAGGTCGCCGTACTCGCCGGTGGCGGCGTTGAAGCCCTGGCCCTTGTCGAGCTCGGAGACCTTGGAGGTGATGACGTAGCCCTCCAGGCCGGCGTTCTCGGCGATCCAGCGCAGCGGCTCGACGGCGGCGCGGCGGACGACCGCGACACCGGTGGCCTCGTCGCCGGTCTTGCCGAGGTTGCCCTCCAGCACCTTCACGGCGTGGACGAGGGAGGAGCCACCGCCGGAGACGATGCCCTCCTCGACCGCGGCGCGGGTCGCCGAGATGGCGTCCTCCAGGCGGTGCTTCTTCTCCTTCAGCTCCACCTCGGTGGCGGCGCCGACACGGATCACGCACACGCCGCCGGCCAGCTTCGCGAGGCGCTCCTGGAGCTTCTCGCGGTCCCAGTCGGAGTCCGTGGACTCGATCTCGGCCTTGATCTGGTTGACGCGGCCCTTGACGTCGCCGGCCTCGCCGCCGCCGTCGACGATGGTCGTGTCGTCCTTGGAGACCGTGACGCGGCGGGCGGTGCCGAGCACGTCCAGGCCGGCCTGGTCGAGCTTGAGGCCGACCTCCTCGGCGATGACGGTCGCACCGGTGAGGGTGGCGATGTCGCCGAGCATGGCCTTGCGGCGGTCGCCGAAGCCCGGGGCCTTCACCGCGACGGCGTTGAAGGTGCCGCGGATCTTGTTGACGACGAGGGTGGAGAGCGCCTCGCCCTCGACGTCCTCGGCGATGATCAGGAGCGGCTTGGAGCCGCCGGCCTGGATGACCTTCTCCAGGAGCGGGAGCAGCTCCTGGATGGAGCCGATCTTGCCCTGGTGGATCAGGATGTACGGGTCGTCGAGGACGGCCTCCATACGCTCCTGGTCGGTCACCATGTACGGGGACAGGTAGCCCTTGTCGAAGGCCATGCCCTCGGTGAACTCCAGGTCCAGACCGAAGGTGTTGGACTCCTCGACGGTGATGACACCGTCCTTGCCGACCTTGTCCATCGCGTCCGCGATGAGCTCGCCGACCTGGGTGTCCTGCGCGGAGAGCGCGGCCACGGCGGCGATGTCGGACTTGTCCTCGATCGGGCGGGCGGTCGCGAGGAGTTCCTCGGACACGGCCTTGACCGCGGCGTCGATGCCCTTCTTCAGGGCGGCCGGGGAGGCGCCGGCGGCGACGTTGCGCAGGCCCTCGCGGACGAGCGCCTGGGCCAGGACGGTCGCGGTGGTGGTGCCGTCACCCGCTACGTCGTTGGTCTTGGTCGCCACCTCCTTGACGAGCTGGGCGCCGAGGTTCTCGTACGGGTCGTCCAGCTCGACCTCGCGGGCGATGGTGACACCGTCGTTGGTGATGGTGGGCGCGCCGAACTTCTTGTCGATGACGACGTTGCGGCCCTTGGGGCCGATCGTCACCTTGACCGTGTCGGCCAGCTTGTTGACGCCGCGCTCAAGGGCGCGACGGGCGTCCTCGTCGAACTTCAGAATCTTCGCCATGGGCTGTGTTTCCCTCTCGAACGAACTGCGCCCCTCGCCACCCGGCTAGTTGTTACGCAGGGGGCCAGGGGCGCAGAACACAAGCAAACGTGGGTGAAATTACTTCTCGACGATCGCGAGGACGTCGCGGGCCGAGAGGACGAGGTACTCCTCGCCGCTGTACTTCACCTCGGTGCCGCCGTACTTGCTGTACAGGACGACGTCGCCGGTCTTGACGTCGAGCGGAAGGCGCTCGCCGTTCTCGAAGCGGCCCGGACCCACGGCGAGGACGACGCCCTCCTGGGGCTTCTCCTTCGCGGTGTCCGGAATGACCAGGCCGGAAGCGGTGGTCTGCTCGGCGTCGAGCGGCTGGACCACAATGCGGTCCTCAAGCGGCTTGATCGCAACCTTGGTGCTGGTGGTCGACACGATCCGGTCTCCCCCTTCGGAGATCTCACGGGGTTTAACAGTCTGTGGGCGGCGACCGGACCGATCCGTCGTCGCGGGTGCCGGACCTGCCCTGTCGCGCAGTGTGGTGCTGGCACTCTCCAGGGGGGAGTGCCAGACCTGAGACTATGACCGCGATTAGCACTCGGTCAAGCGGAGTGCCAATTCACCACCCGCGCGCCGCCTCCGCGCCCTCCCCGGAAGCGCGTTCCGGGACGCGCCGGGCCGCTCCGGGACGCGTCCCGTACGCGCCGACCGCCCCGAACGACGCATGCGCGCACAGCGGGGGCTGCGCGCGCATGCGTCGGCGTACGGGGAAGGGCCTGCGGCGGAGGAGTCGCCGCCGCGCGGCCGGGCGTCAGACGTAGTCCTCCAGGCGGGCCACCGCGTAGCCCTTGTCCGTGATGGTCTTCATCACCTGGCGGATCATGTCGGGCATCGTGCCCTTCCAGTCCTCCTTGCCCCGGAAGTGGGTGAGCACGATGTCGCCGGGGTGCAGGTCCCGGTCCCACTCGCGCCACTCCATGTGGTCGGGGAATGCCTCGGAGGCCCACAGCGGCACGGCGGTGATCCCGCAGGACCCGGCGACGACGAGCGTGTCGCGGTTGTAGTTGCCGTAGGGCGGACGGAAGAGCGTGGGCCGCTTCCCGTAGCGCTTCTGGAGCTTGTCCTGCTGATCGCAGATCTCGCTCTTCTGCTCGGCGCGGGAGAGGCCGGGCAGATAGCGGTGGTTCAGCGTGTGGTTGCTGAGGGTCACCCCGCGCTTCTGCATCTTGGCGAAGTAGCCGTAGTCGTCGTTGATGACGTAGTCGCTGAGGAACGCGCTGTACGGGATGTCGAGTTCGGTCATCATCCGCAGCAGCTCGGGGTCCTTCTCGGCCCCGTCGTCCATCGTCAGGAAGACGATCCGCTCCTTGGTGGGGACGGTGGTGAAGACGGGCGGCAGCCCTTCGTCGTCCTGGACCTCGAACCCGTCGCGGGTGGTGATGCGCGGTTTCGTCCTCGGCGGCTCGGGGGCCGCGAGGGGGACGGCGCTCAGGCCCCACTTCTTCGCGGCGACGGCGCGGGCGGCCTGCTTCCGCCGAAGCTTCTGGGCGTACGTGTCCAGGGCGCGGGCGGGACCGGCCTGCGGCGCGTCTCCGCCCTGCTGTCCGGCGGCGGGCTTCGCCGGCCCGCCGGAGGACGCGGAGCCGTCGCCTCCCGTCTCCGCCGCGCACCCGGAGACGACGGCGGCGGCCAGCAGGGCCGCCAGCACGACGGAGCCCGGCCTGTACCGTTTCACGGCTGATTTTTCTTTTTGTCGTACTAGCTGCATGGCGTCGCATCCTGCCATCCGCCACCGGCCGCCCGCCGCCGACACCGCGAGCGGCCGGGCGCCGTCCCCCGGCCGGCCCACACGCCGCCTGGCTCACAATGGACCGGGTGAACGCAACGACCTCCGCCGCCTCGGCCGACGACCCCGCCCGCGCCGACTTCGCCGCGCTGCGCACGCCCGAGGGCGAACAGCTGCTGGCCGCCCTGCGCGACCACGACCCCGCCCAGGAGCTGGCGACCGCGACCAGGCTGCGCCGTGCGCACCCGGCCCGGCTGGTCTCGGCGGCGCTGGGGCAGGCGCGGCTGCGGCAGCGGGCGGCGGCGAAGTTCGGGGCCGAGGACGCCTACCGGATGTACTTCACGCCCAACGGCGTCGAACAGGCCACCCGCACCTCGGTCGCCGCCCACCGCGCCGCCCGGTTCGCGGCGCTCGGCGTGCGGAGCGTGGCGGACCTGTGCTGCGGGATCGGGGGCGACGCCATCGCGCTGGCCCGCGCCGGCGTCCGCGTGCTCGCCGTGGACCGCGACCCGCTCACCGCCGAGGTGGCCCGCGCCAACGCGGACGCGCTCGGTCTGGCCGGGCTGATCGAGGTGCGGTGCGCCGACGTCGCGGAGATCGACGCCTCGCCGTACGACGCCGTCTTCGTGGACCCGGCGCGGCGGGGCGGGCGCGGCCGGATCTTCGACCCGGAGGCGTACTCACCGCCGCTGTCCTGGGCGACGGCCGCCGCGCTGAAGGCCCCCCGCGCGGCGCTGAAGATCGCTCCGGGCATCCCGCACGAGGCGATCGGACCCGAGGCGGAGGCCGAGTGGATCTCGGACGGCGGCGACGTCAAGGAAGCGGTGCTCTGGTACGGGGAGGGGTTCGCGGCCGGCTCGTTCCGGGCGACCCTGCTGCCGTCCGGAGCCGCCCTGACCGCCCCGGCCCCGCTGCCCGCCCCGCCGGTCGGCCCGGTCGGCCGCTACCTGTACGAGCCGGACGGCGCGGTGATCCGGGCGCACCTGGTCGCGGACGTCGTGGCGCGGTGCGGCGGACGCCTGGTGGACGAGACGATCGCGTACGTCACCGCTGACGAGCCGTACGCCTCCCCGTACGTCTCCGGGTACGAGATCACCGACCGGCTCCCGTTCAACATGAAGCGGCTCAAGGCCCTGCTGCGGGAGCGGGAGGTCGGCGTACTGACCGTCAAGAAGCGCGGTTCGGCGGTCGAGCCGGAGGAGCTGCGGCGGCGGATGAAGCTGAGCGGACCGAACGCGGCGACGGTGTTCCTGACGCGGGTGGCCGGGGCCCCGACGATGCTCATCGGGCACCCGCTGGCCTGAACCACCGGCCCGCGCGCCGTCGGCCCGTACTCCCCTGCCGGGCCGCCCCGGCCCTCCGGCCCGCGCGTCTCAGGCGTCCCGCAGGGCCTGGATGTCCAGCTTGCGCATGCCCAGCATCGCCTTCATGGCGCGCTCCGCCTTGGCCGGGTCCGGGCCCGACAGCAGCTCGGGCATGGCGCTCGGGACGATCTGCCAGGACAGGCCGAACCGGTCCTTCAGCCAGCCGCACTGGCTCTCCTCGCCGCCCTCGGTGAGCGCGTCCCAGAGCCGGTCGACCTCGGCCTGGTCGGCGCAGTCCACGGAGAGCGAGATCGCCTCGGTGAACGGGAACTGCGGGCCGCCGTTGAGCCCCAGGTACTCCTGGCCGGCGAGCAGGAAGCGGACGGTGAGCACGCTGCCGGGCTCACCGGGGCCCGCGTCGCCGTTGCGGCTGACGTCCAGGACGCGCGAGTCGCCGCCGAAGATCGCGATGTAGTACCGGGCCGCTTCCTCGGCCTGGCCGTCGAACCAGAGACAGGTGGTGATCTTCTGCATGGTCTTCTTCCCCTCGTCGGGCCTTCGCCATGTCCGGGCGGGGTGGCCGGGACGTCGTGCAAGGTAGACCCGTCCCGGCGGGCGAAGTCATCGGACACGCCCGGAGGAGTTCAGCCGGGCACCCCGTCGGGCCTCTCCCCGGCCCGCCCGGCGGCTTCGCGCGGCCCGGCGGCCCGGACGGCGGCCCTCCGGCCCGCGCCCGGCAGCAGGACGTACGCCGCCAGCGCGGCGACCGCCAGGAACGCCGACGAGAGCCAGAAGGCGGCGGCGTGGCCCGCGGACAGGGCGGCCGGCCCCGCGCCGTCGCCCGTGACCCCGGTGGCGACCGTGACCAGGACGGCGAGACCGAGCGAACCGCCCACCTGGCGCGAGCTGTTGAGCAGCCCGGACGCCATACCGGTCTCGCCGGGAGCCACGTCGGTGGTGGCCGCCGTGCCGAGCGGGACGAAGCCCAGCCCGATGCCGAGGGAGCAGAGCAGCGACGGGCCGAGGACGGAGCCGAGGAAGCCGCCGTCGGCGGTGGCGGTCGCCGCGAACCAGGCCATGCCCAGCGCCGCCAGGCCGGCGCCCACCGCCATCAGCGGGCGGAGGCCGAGCACGGCGACCGCCCGGGGGGCGAGGACGGAGCCGACGACGATACCGGCGCAGAACGGCAGGAAGGCGGCTCCGGCGGCGGTGGAACCGTAGCCGAGCACCAGTTGCAGGTGGAGCGAGACGAAGTAGAACGCGCCGAACTGCGCCGAGGCCAGCAGCAGGCAGACCAGGTTCGCGGTCAGCACGGGCCGGCCCCGCAGCAGTCCGGGGCGCAGCAGCGGCGAGGCGGTGCGCCGCTCGACGGCGACGAAGGCGGCCAGCAGGGCGGCGGCGCCGAGCGTGGCCGACGTCGTCGCCGAGCCCCACGCGTGGGCCGTGGTCCGCACCAGCCCGAGCACCAGCAGAGTCATGCCGGCCGTGGCGAGAAGCGCTCCCGCCACGTCGAGCCGCGCGCCGGTCCGCCGCTCCGAGCCGACGGGCCCGGTGCGGATGGCAGCGACGAGGGCGAAGGCGACGATGGGCACGTTGATCAGCATCACCGCACGCCACCCGGCGGCGTCGGTGAGCAGCCCGCCCGCGAGCACCCCGACCGCGCCGCCCGCCGCACCCGCCATGCCCCACAGCCCGAGGGCGCGGGAGCGGGCGGGCCCCGCCGGGAAGGCGAGGGTGATCAGGGCGAAGGCCACCGGGGCGAGGGCCGCCGCGCCGACGCCCTGCACCGCGCGGGCCGCCACCAGGGAGCCGGGCGACCAGGCGAGGCCGCCCGCCAGACCGGCCGACCCGAAGAGCGCCAGACCCGCCGTCAGGACGCGGCGGGGGCCCGCCAGGTCGGCGAGCCGGCCGCCGAGCATGAGGAGCCCGCCGAAGGCGAGGGCGTAGGCGTTCACGACCCAGAGCAGCCCGTCGCCGCCGAAGCCGAGATCGCTGCGGATGTCGGGCAGGGCCACGTTCACCACGGACATGTCCAGCGAGACGAGGAACTGCACCGTGAGCGCCACCACCAGCAGCCACCGCCCGTGCCGGGCCGCGCGCCCCGGTGCGCTCTGCGGCGCACTCCCCGATGCGTCGTGTGCCGCGCCGCTCATGGCAGCCCCCCTTCCCCCCTCGCCGGCTCCCGCCGACGTCCGCCGGCTCCCGTTCCCGCCGGCCCTCGAACGAGAATTACCATACATGTATAGAAAATAAACGCGGGAGGCCGGAGAACCACCCCCGCGCGACGGCGCGGGCGAGCCGGAGGGAGAGAATGCCCGGATGCCAGGCAGCGAGAAGAAGACGGCGGAGGACGGGCGGCGGACGACGTCCGGACGGCCGGTGGGGCGGCCCCGCAGGCTGGACCCGGACAGGATGGTGGCCACCGCGCGCCGCATCGTCGAGGAGGAGGGCGTCGACGCCCTGAGCATGCGGCGGGTGGCGAAGGAGCTGGGCAGCACGCCGATGGCGCTCTACCACTACGTCCAGGACAAGGACGAGCTGCTGATGCTCACCCTGGCCGGCACCGCGGCGGACTTCCCGCGCCCGGAGCTGCCCGAGGACCCGCGCGAGCGGATGGTGGCGGTCGCGGTGCACCTGCACGACGTCATCGGCCGCATACCGTGGGTGCTGGACATCCTGGCGCTCGGCGAACCGACCGACCGCAACGCCCTGTGGATGGTCGAGGAGATCGTCGACTGCGCCCTGGCCTGCGGCCTCACCCCGGCGCGCTCGGTGCGCGCGTACCGGACGATCTGGAGTTACGTCTACGGCGACCTGGTCCTCCGCAGGGCGGCGGCCCGCCGGGCGCACAGCCCGGCACGGCGGCAGTCCTTCCCCGAGACGCTCACCCCGAAGGACGCGGCGGAACTGCCCCGGCTGACCGCGGTGAAGGACCGCTGGCGCGCGTACGCGGCCGACTACGAGGTCGCCGAGGAGATCGACGCGGTCGTGGCGGGCCTGCTCACCCGGGCGGCCGACGCTCCGGCGCCCTGACGGCGGACGGCCCGGGGCCCGGCGGCCCGGCCCGGCGGCCCGGCCCGGCGGCCCGGCGACCGGGGCCCGGCGGCCCGGCGCACGGATGGGCCGTTCGGACGCACGGCGAGATGCCGACCTCCCGGGGCGGGGCTACGTTCCGCTGATATGATGTACGTATCCCGTGAACGCGCCTCCGCCCCCACCCGTCGCGCCCTGCTCGTCGCCGGAGCCGGCGCGGGAGCCGCGCTCGCAGCAGGCTGCGCTCCCGCGAGCGCTCCCCCCGCCCCCGCCCCGAGCGGCAGCGGCTCCGCCTCCGCCTCGCCCCGCGCCGCCCGCAACCCCACCCCGGGCGCGATGACGCTGTTCAAGGACCCCGGGTACAACTTCAACGGCCTCACGGCGCTCGGCGGCTCCGGGGTCGGCAGCGCCGAGGTCGGCGAGGTCCTGACCGCCGTGAACACGATCAACAAGGCCGGCCTCTCCGCGCAGACGTACGTGAAGACCTTCCGGGCCCTCGGCGACCAGCTGCTGAAAGCGCCGCCCGGCGCACCGGCCGACCAGCAGACCAAGCGGTTCCGGGCCCTGCGCGCCGCCCAGTACTACGGCCAGGCGCTGTTCTTCGTCCTCGGTTCGGACGATCCCGGCGCCGAGGAGCAGCTGTACAAGGCCGGGCGGAAAGCCTGGGACGCCTTCTGCGGCCTGTGCGACCCGCCCCCGGTCCGCACCACCGTCCCGTACGGGAAGACGCCGTTGCCGGTGTGGTTCTTCCGCCCCGACGAGTCGAGCAAGCCCCGGCCCACGGTCATCCTGACCAACGGAAGCGACGGCCAGAACGTCGACATGTGGACGTACGGCGTCCCGGCCGCGCTCGCTCGCGGCTGGAACGCGCTCGTCTACGACGGCCCCGGGCAGGGGCAGCTCCTCTTCGTCGACCAGGTGGTGTTCACCCACACCTGGGAGAAGGTCGTCGGCCCGCTCCTCGACTGGCTGACCGCGCGCAGCGACGTGGACAGCGGCAAGATCGCCCTGACCGGGCTGAGCATGGGAGGCGCGCTCGCCCCCCGGGCGGCGGCCTTCGAGGACCGGATCAGCGCGCTGGTGGCCATGCCCGGCTGCGTCGAACCGTGGCTCGGCTTCCCGCCGGAGATCCGGCAGATCCTCACGCCCGACAAGGCGGAGACGAACCGGATCTGGAACAAGGAGGTCGTCCCCGAACTGTCTCCGGCGGTCGTCGCCCTGCTGAAGAAGCGGTTCGAGCCCTTCTCCATCCCGGCGATGCTCGAAGCCCGCAAGGGCAAGCTGTTCACGGACTTCTACACGCCCGCCGCGCGCATCCGGGCGATGTCGATCAACTCCGTCATCCCCCGCATCAAGGCCCCGACCCTGGTCCTGGACTACGAGGACGAGCAGTTCTACCCGGGCCAGTCGCGCCGGCTGTACGACAAGCTCACCTCGCCCAAGGACTACGTCAAGCTGACCGCCGCGCAGGGCGCGCAGCTGCACTGCTCGCCGATGGCCCCGCAGTTGCACAACGAAGTCGTCTTCGACTGGCTCCAGAAGACGCTGTCGGGCGGCGGCTGACCCGGCCCGGCCCCCGTGGCCCGGAGCGTGCCCGTACGCGGCCCGTACGCGTGCCCGTCCCCCTGCCCGGCCTCAGCCGACCGACTCGAACCGCCAGCGGTGGACCGGGCGGGTGACCAGGCCGGGCGCGGGCTCGGGGAGTTCGGGGAGGTCGTCGCCGTACGCCGCGCCCGGCCACCACGTCATCACCAGCACCCGGTCCCGCGGCGCGCGCAGCAGCTCGCGGCGGGCCGGGGCGGGGGCCAGTGAGGCGGCGCGGGCGCGGGCCCACTCCAGCAGTTCGCCGCCGCGGCCCTCGGCGGCGCGGGCCTCCCACATGAGGACGAGCGTGGTCGGGCTCATGAGTAGAGGTTGTCCTTGCTGATCTCGTGCACGTGGTCGTGGTCGTGGCTGTGACTGTGGCCGTGTCCGTGTCCGTGGCCGTGGCCATGGGTGCCGTCGCGGCCGTGTGCGCCCGGCACGTGCGGCTCGGTGACCGGCAGCGACGAGTCCGCCGAGAGCCCCAGGTCGGAGGGCGTACGGTTGCGGGCCACCATCTCCGCGCCGAGCGCCGCGACCATCGCCCCGTTGTCCGTGCACAGCCCGGGGCGCGGCACCCGCAGCCGGATGCCCGCCCGCTCGCACCGCTCCTCGGCCAGCGCCCGCAGCCGCGAGTTGGCCGCCACCCCGCCGCCGATCATCAGGTGGTCGACGCCCTCGTCCTTGCAGGCGCGTACGGCCTTGCGGGTGAGCACGTCCACCACGGCCTCCTGGAAGGACGCCGCCACGTCCCGTACCGGCACCTCCTCGCCCGCGGCGCGCTTCGCCTCGATCCAGCGGGCGACCGAGGTCTTCAGGCCGGAGAAGGAGAAGTCGTACGGGGCGTCGCGCGGGCCGGTCAGGCCGCGCGGGAACGCGATGGCCCGCGGGTCGCCCTCCCTGGCCAGCCGGTCGATGACCGGTCCGCCGGGGAAGCCGAGGTCGAGCACCCGGGCGATCTTGTCGAACGCCTCGCCCGCCGCGTCGTCGATCGTCGCGCCCAGCGGCCGGACGTCGCTGGTGATGTCGGGGGCCAGCAGCAGCGAGGAGTGCCCGCCGCTGACCAGCAGCGCCATGGTCGGCTCGGGCAGCGGCCCGTGTTCCAGCTGGTCGACGCAGATGTGCGAGGCGAGGTGGTTGACGCCGTACAGCGGCTTGTTCAGGGCGTACGCGTACGCCTTCGCCGCCGAGACGCCGACCAGCAGCGCTCCGGCCAGGCCGGGGCCGGAGGTGACGGCGATCCCGTCGAGGTCCCGGGCGCTGATCCCGGCCTCCTTCAGGGCGCGCTCGATGGTGGGGACCATCGCCTCCAGGTGGGCGCGGGAGGCGATCTCCGGCACCACGCCGCCGAAGCGGGCGTGGGTGTCGACGCTGGAGGCGACGGCGTCCGCGAGCAGCGTCGTCCCGCGCACGATCCCGACGCCGGTCTCGTCGCAGGAGGTCTCGATGCCCAGTACGAGGGGTTCGTCGGCAGCCATCAGTCAGTCTCGGTTTCTTCGGCGGACGCGGGTCCGGGTTCTTGTACGTGGAGGCGCATCACCAGGGCGTCGACGTTGCCGGGCTGGTAGTAGCCGCGCCGGAAGCCGATCGGCTCGAAGCCGAAGCGCTCGTACAGCTTCTGCGCCCGGGTGTTGTCGACGCGGACCTCCAGCAGCACGGTGGCGCACTCGAAGGCGGTGGCGTGCTTCAGCAGGTCGGTGAGGAGTTCGGAGCCGAGGCCGCCGCCCCACTGGTCGCGGCTGACGGCGATCGTCTGGACGTCGGCGAGGTCGCCGAGGGCGGCGAGCCCCGCGTAGCCGACGATCCGGCCGGTGGCCGGGTCCTCGGCGACGACGTAGCGGCGGGTGGCGCCGGGGCCGCGGGCGTGCGCCAGCTCGGACCAGAACATGCCGGGCGACCAGGCGTCGTCCGGGAACAGGGCGTGCTCCAGCTCCAGCACCGGTTCGATGTCCCACCAGCGCATCTCGCGCAGCACGGCGGCGGTGGCGGTGCTCACTTCGGCGTGACCACCTTGTAGTTCTTCGGGACCTGGGCGTCGGGCCTGCGCAGGTAGAGCGGCCGGGGCTCCGGCAGCTCCTGCCCGGCGGCCAGCCGCTCGGCGGCGAGCGCGGCGAGCGCCCCGGCCGCCACGTACCGGGGGCCGCGCGCGTCCGGGAACGCCTCCGGGTAGAGCTCCGCCCCGGCGCCGGCCACGGGCAGCCCGGCCAGTTCGGCGGTGATGTCGGCGGGCCGGTCCACGGAGGGCTCGCCGACACGGGTGCGGGCGTCCGCGTAGCGCGCCCAGTAGACCTCCTTGCGGCGGGCGTCCGTGGCCACCGCGAACGGTCCGGCGAGGCCGTCGAGCCCGGCGGCGTACGCCAGGCCGTCCAGGGTGCACAGGCCGTGGACCGGCAGGCCGAGGGCGGAGCCGAACGTCGCCGCGGTGACCAGGCCGACGCGCAGCCCGGTGTAGGGGCCGGGGCCGGTGCCGACGACCACCGCGGTGAGCGCGTCGGGCTTCACCCCGGCCTCGGCGAGGACCCGGTCGACGGCGGGCAGCAGCAGTTCCCCGTGCCTGCGGGCGTCGACCTGGCCGGACTCGGCGATGACGGACGTGCCGTCGTGGAGGGCGACGGTGACGGCGGGCGTGGCGGTATCCATGGCGAGCAAGAGCACGCAAACAGCCTACGGCTCCGCCGACGGCGGCACGGCGTCCCTACGGCGTCCCGGTCTGCCCCCTCGCTGCTGCTACCGTCACCGGGTATCCGCGGGTACGACGTAAACGCTTGTACGACATGCGGCAGACGGCAGCCGAAAGGGGAGTTCACGGTGGCAAGGGGAAGCTCGGGAATCGTGGCCGGGCTCACCGTGGCGGCAGTCGTCGCGGTCGGCGTCCTGGCCTACCAGGCGTCCGCGAGCGCACCCGAATCGGTGGCGTCCTCCTCGGCCGCGCCGAAGACCTCCGTCTCGGCGTCCGCGCCCGCTCCGGCCGCCGCCGAGCCGAAGCCCTCGAAGGACCCGCTGGCGGTCCCGGCCGACTCGGACACCGGCGAGCGCGTGGTGTACGCGCTCAAGGACCGGCGGGTGTGGCTGGTGGACGCCAAGGGCAGGGCGAGCCGCACCTTCACCGTGATGCCGAGCCCCGTCAACCCGCTGCCCGGCGTCTACCGGGTCACGTCGCGCTCGGGGAGCATCAAGGGCTCGGACGGCGTCCTGATCGAGCACGTGGTGCGCTTCGCGAACGTGGACGACGTCTCGGTGGGCTTCAGTGCGGCCCAGGACGGCTCGATGACGCCTCCGGACCCTGAGTCGAAGACCGGCGGCGTGCGGATGAAGCGGGCCGACGGCGACGCGGTGTGGACGTTCGCGACGGTCGGCGCCAAGGTCGTCGTCGTCCCGTAGGCGTCGTCCCGGAGGCGTCATCCTGCGGGCGTCGTCCCGTGGGCGTCGCTCCATGGTCAGGATCGTCGTCCGCCGTGGCGGGTGCGGGCTCAGGCCGCCCGGCGGTCGGCCGGCGGCAGGGGCGGTCTCGCCGCCGCGCGGTCCGTCCCGCCCGTTCCGCCGGCCGGTCCGTCCGTCTCCTCCGGCTCGCGGGGCGATGCTCCGTCGGGCGGTGTGGAGACCGCGGTGGCCGCGGCGCACGAGGCCAGCAGGTCCTTCATCGACAGGGCGGACGGCGTCGACTGCGGCCGTGGCCGCGCTGCGCGCTCGGGCGTCGGCATGGATGCCTCCTGGGGGCTCCGGTGGAGGTCGTGGTTAGGTAGACCTAACCAGGTCTCGTATCCCATGTGACCACGACCACCGTCCCGCACGCAACAATGTACCGACATCCTGTCGGCAAAGCCGGGCGGCGGAGGTCCCGCCGACGGGTGGAGCGTCCGGCCGCCCTACCGCCCCGCTCCCGACCCCGTCAGGTCCTCCCGCAGCCCCGCCCAGCGCGGCCCGACGCCGACCAGGGTCACCTCGCGCCGGTCGTCGTCCGTGTCGCCGGTCGCGCGGTCGATGAGCACCCGCAGCCGGTCCTCCGACAGCTCCTCGACCTTCCCGTCGCCCCACTCCACGACCACCACCGAATCCGGCAGCGACACGTCCAGGTCCAGGTCCTCCATCTCGTCGAGCCCGCCGCCCAGGCGGTACGCGTCGACGTGGACCAGGGCCGGGCCCCCGGAGAGCGGCGGATGGACGCGGGCGATGACGAAGGTGGGCGAGGTGACCGCGCCGCGCACGCCCAGGCCCTCGCCGAGGCCCCGGGTCAGCGTCGTCTTCCCCGCGCCCAGCTCGCCCGTGAGCATGACCAGGTCGCCGGGCGCGAGCACACCGGCGAGGCGACGGCCCAGCTCCTGCATCCGTTCGGGTGAGTCGACGGCGATCCGTACGGTGACGGCGTCCGGCGCGGCCCCGGCGGCGGGGCTGTCGTGCGGGCTATCGGCGGCCGGGCTGCTGTGCGGTGCTTCCATGCTCGCCAACGTTAGCGGCCGGGACCGCGCCGCTGCGTACGAGCAGGTCGGCCAGCCGGTCGGTGACCGTCTCCGGGTGCTCCAGCATCACCAGGTGACCGGCGTCGGGCACGATCACCAGCTCCGCCTCGGGCAGTACGTCGGCGATGGCCTCGCTGTGCGAGCTGGGCGTGACCAGGTCCTTGTCCCCGGCCAGGATCAGCACGGGCACGTCCCGGAACGCGGGCAGCGCCCCGCTCTTGTCGTGCTCGGCGAAGGCCGGGTAGAACTCGGCGACCACGTCGATCGGGGTGGACTCGATCAGCCGCTCCGCGAACCGGGCGACGGCCGGGTCCACGTCCCGCGAACCGAACGAGTACCGCTTGATCAGCCCGGCGAACAGGTCCGCCGTCGCCCGCCGCCCCTTCTCCACCAGCTCCGCCTGCGAACCGAGCGCCTTCAGCACCCCGGGCAGCACCCGGCGCACCGCTTTCACGCCCGCCACCGGCAGCCCGAAGTCGACCTCGGCCAGCTTCCCGCCGGAGGTGCCGACCAGCGCGACGGCGGCCACTCGATCGCGGACCAGGGCCGGGTACTGGTCGGCCAGCGCCATCATCGTCATGCCGCCCATCGAGTGGCCCACCAGCACCAGCGGGCCTTCGGGGGCCGCCGCGTCGATGACCGCCTTCAGGTCGCGGCCGAGCTGGTCGATGCCGGCCGGCACGCCGTCCGCCTGGGCCCGGCCGCGTCCGGAGCGGCCGTGGCTGCGCTGGTCCCAGTAGACCGCGCGGACCAGCCCGCGCAGCGCCGCGCGCTGGAAGTGCCAGGAGTCCTGGCCGAGGCAGTAGCCGTGGCTGAACACGACGGTGACGGGCGCGGGCGACTTGCGGCCGAACAGACGCCGCCGCCGGGTGTCCGCCTCCGTCGGGCCGTCGGACCGCCCGGCCGGTTCGGCCGGTTCCGCCTCCTCGACCTCGTAGTACAGCTCCGTCCCGTCGTCGGCGACGGCCCGGCCGGGCGTCCCGCGCAGCGAGCCGTACGGTCCGGTCGCGTCCAGCGCGAGCCGGGCCTTCTTGCGCATGCCGCGGCCCACCGTCAGCCGCTCCACGGCGACCCCGGCCGCCGCACCCGCGGCGATCACCCCTATCGCGGCCCCGGCGATGCCCGCCCGACGCCAGCCGGCCGCCGTGGCGGCGGTCGCCGCCACCACGTCCCCCGCACTGCTCTCGCTCACCGTGCCGCGCTCCTAGTCGTCGTCGGTCGGGTTCTCGTGCGGGCCGCTCCCGCCGCTCCCGTGCGCCCCCGGCCGCGGCGCGGCCCTCTCGCCGACGTACACCCGGGGCACCCGGGACCCGATCCGGGTGACGATCTCGTACCCGATCGTGTCGGCCGCCACCGCCCAGTCCTCCACGCTCGGCTCGCCCCGGTCCCCCGGGCCGAACAGCACCGCCTCCGCGCCCGGTTCCGGCCGGTCGCCGCCGAGGTCGACGACGAACTGGTCCATGGCGACGCGGCCCGCGACCGTGCGCGTCCGTCCGCCGACCAGGACCGGGCCCCGGCCGGAGGCGTGGCGCGGGACGCCGTCCGCGTAGCCGACGGGGATCAGGCCGAGGGTGGTGTCGGCGGGGGTCGTGTAGTGGTGCCCGTAGCTGACGCCGTGTCCGGCCGGGGCGTCCTTGACCAGGGCGAGGGACGCGGCGAACGTCATCACGGGGCGCAGTCCGAGGTCGGCGGGCGTGCCCAGTTCGGGGCTGGGCGAGATGCCGTACATCGCGATGCCCGTGCGGACGAGGTCGAAGTGCGCCTCGGGCAGGGTGAGCGTGGCCGGGGAGTTGGCCAGGTGCCGCACCTCGGGCTCCACGCCCTCCTTCTCCGCGTACGCCACCATGTCCCGGAACACGCCGAGCTGCGCCGCGATCGAGGGGTGGCCCGGTTCGTCGGCGCAGGCGAAGTGGGACCAGAGGCCCGCGATCCGGACCCGGCCCGCCTTCTCGGCGGCAAGCGCCTCGGTGACGAGTACGGGCCAGTCTGCGGGCCGGCAGCCGTTGCGGCCGAGGCCGGTGTCGGCCTTGAGGTGGATTCTGGCCGCGCGGCCGACGGCTCCGGCCACCGCGACGACCTCGCGCAGGGCCCACAGGGCGCTGACCGACACGTCGACGTCGGCCTCGATCGCCTCGGCCCAGGGCCCGCCGGGCGTCCACAGCCAGCACAGGACGCGGCCGTCGAGTCCGCCCGCCCGCAGGGCCAACGCCTCCTGCGGGGTGGCGGTTCCCAGCCAGGTCGCACCGGCCTCGCGCGCGGCCCTGGCGCAGGGCAGCGCCCCGTGTCCGTACGCGTCGGACTTCAGCACGGCCATGAGCTGCGCACCGGCGGCCCGCTCACGCAGCACGCGCACGTTGGCGCGCAGCGCGTCGAGGTCGATCTCGGCACGGGCTCTCAAGGACGCTGTCTCGTTCATCGCGCCCAGTCTCTCAGAGGCGCGCCCCCGGCCCCCTTCCCGAGGCGCGCCCGTCCCCCGTCGCAGCCCGCCTCCGGGGTCAGCCGGCCCGCACGTCGCGCCAGGCGGCCGGGATGCCCGCGGCGACGTCCTGGGCCGAGACGGGCGCGCCGTCCGAGCCGTGCCGGGCGGCGAGCCCGTGCAGGTACGCGCCGACGGAGGCGGCGTCGCGCGGGGCGAGACCGGCCGCGAGCAGCGACCCGGTCAGCCCGGACAGGACGTCGCCGCTGCCCGCCGTGGCGAGCCAGGACGTGCCGGTCGGGTTGACCCGGACGGGCGTGTCCCGGGCTTCGGCGACCAGGGTCGTGGAGCCCTTGAGGAGCACGGTGGCGCGGTAGCGGGCGGCCAGTTCGCGGACGGCGGCGAGCCGCCCGTTCTCGACCTCCTCGCGGGAAACGCCGAGGAGCGCCGCGGCCTCTCCGGCGTGCGGGGTGAGCACGGTCGGGGCGGTCCGGGTCCGGACCCGGGCGGGCTCCAGGAACCGCAGCCCGTCCGCGTCGACCAGCACGGGTACGTCGGCGGCCAGTACGTCGGCGACCGCCTCCTGCGCGCCCGGCCCGTCGCCCAGCCCCGGCCCCGCCACCCAGGACTGCACCCGCCCGGCCTTCGACGGCGGCCCGGCGTGCACCAGCGTCTCCGGGAAGCGGCCGATGACCGCGTCCGCGCCCGGCCCGACGTACCGCACGGCGCCCGCGCCGCCGTGCAGCGCGCCCGCGAC
This sequence comes from Streptomyces sp. ADI96-02, assembly GCF_003846185.1. Classification (GTDB taxonomy): domain Bacteria; phylum Actinomycetota; class Actinomycetes; order Streptomycetales; family Streptomycetaceae; genus Streptomyces. Next base: position 4,057,069 of record NZ_ML123034.1, on the reverse strand, counting down.
CGCGAGGACCGCCGCGCCCGGGTAGCGCTCGGAACCGGCCACCACGCCGACGACCCCGCGCCGGTACTTGTCGCTCTCCGCGCCGGGCACGGGCAGCAGCGCCGCCACGTCCGCGTACTGGAGGGCCTCCAGGTCCGGCGGTTCGGGCAGTTCGGGGCCGAGCCCGATGTCCACGAGCCGCAGGGCTCCGGCGAGTTCGGCGGCCGGGTCGACGAGGAGGCCCGGCTTGTACGTCCCGAAGGTCACCGTCGCGTCCGCCCGGACCGCCTCGCCGCGCACCTCCCCGGTGTCGGCCTCCACACCGCTCGGCAGGTCCACCGCGAGGACGGGCGTACGGGAACGGGTCACCGCGCGCACCGCGGCGGCGGCCTCCTCGCGCAGCCCGCCGCGCCCGCCGATCCCGGTGATGCCGTCCACCACGAGGTCGAGCACGCCGAGCCCGTCCGGCCCGTCCACGACCCGGCCCCCGGCGGCCAGCAGCGCGGCGAGGCCGCCCGGGTGGGCCTTCTCGGGCGAGAGGAGCAGGGCGCGGACGCCCGCGCCCCGGCGGGCCAGCCGCGCCCCGGCGTACAGGGCGTCGCCCCCGTTGTCGCCGCCGCCGACCAGGAGCAGCACCCGGGAGCCGTACACCCGGCCGTTGCGGCGCAGCAGGTCGCCGCAGGCCGTGGCCAGCCCGGCGGCGGCGCGTCGCATCAGGGCGCCGTCGGGCAGGCGCTGCATGAGGGCGGCCTCGGCGGCCCGTACGGTCTCCACGCTGTAGGCACGTCGCATGGCCCCACCCTCCGCGATCACCGCGCCGAACGCCACCTCCACCGGCCGGGGTTCCCGACCACGACGCCGGACGCCACCTCCGTCGGGCAGGGCCCGATCGCCGCGCCGCGAGGGCGCCGCTCCCGCTGAGCGGGGCCCGATCGCCCGCCTCCCGGCGCTCAGCCCTCCGCGATCACCACGGCCGAGGCGACTCCGGCGTCGTGGCTGAGGGAGACGTGCCAGCCGCGCACCCCCAGCTCGGCGGCGCGGGCGGCGACCGTGCCGCGCACCCGCAGCCGGGGCTGCCCGCTCTCCTCGACCCAGATCTCCGCGTCGCTCCACAGCAGGCCGCCCGGCGCGCCGAGCGCCTTCGCCAGGGCCTCCTTCGCGGCGAACCGGGCGGCGAGCGAGGCGGTTCCCCGCCGCTCGCCGCTCGGCAGCGTCAGCTCCGCGGCGACGAACAGCCGCTCGGCCAACTGGGGCGTACGCTCCAGCGCCGCGCCGAAGCGCTCGATCTCGGCCACATCGATTCCGACCCCAATGATCACGAACCCACCCTCGTCGCCCCGGGGCTCCCCGGGGTCACTCCACGGTCACGGACTTCGCCAGGTTGCGCGGCTGGTCCACCTCGTTGCCGCGGGCCGTCGCCAGTTCGCAGGCGAAGACCTGGAGCGGCACGGTGGCGACCAGCGGCTGAAGCAGCGTAGGCGTTGCGGGGACGGTGATGAGGTGGTCCGCGTACGGGAGGACGGCCTCGTCGCCCTCCTCGGCGATGACGACGGTGCGCGCTCCGCGGGCCCGGATCTCCTGGATGTTGGAGACGACCTTGTCGTGCAGGACGGACCGGCCGCGCGGCGAGGGCGCGATCACGACGACCGGCAGCCCCTCCTCGATGAGCGCGATGGGCCCGTGCTTCAGCTCGCCGGCCGCGAACCCCTCGGCGTGCATGTAGGCCAGCTCCTTGAGCTTCAGCGCGCCTTCGAGGGCGACCGGGTAGCCGACGTGCCGTCCGACGAACAGCACGGTGTCGTGGTGCGCGAGGGACCGGGCCAGCTCGCGCACCGGTTCCATGGCCTCCAGGACGCGGGCGACCTGGCCGGGGACGGCGGAGAGCTGCCGGACGACGGTACGGATCTCGTCGCCCCACTTCGTACCGCGCGACTGGCCGAGGTAGAGCGCCACCAGGTAGCAGGCGACGAGCTGGGTGAGGAAGGCCTTGGTGGAGGCGACGGCGACTTCCGGCCCGGCGTGCGTGTAGAGCACGGCGTCGGACTCGCGGGGGATGGTGGAGCCGTTGGTGTTGCAGATGGCCAGCACCTTCGCGCCCTGCTCGCGGGCGTGCCGCAGCGCCATCAGGGTGTCCATGGTCTCGCCGGACTGCGAGATGGCGACGACGAGGGTGCGGTGGTCCAGGATCGGGTCCCGGTAGCGGAACTCGCTGGCCAGCTCGGTCTCGCAGGGCAGCCGGGTCCAGTGCTCGATGGCGTACTTGGCGATCATCCCGGCGTGGAAGGCGGTGCCGCAGGCCACGATGACGACCTTGTCGATCTCCCGCAGTTCGGCGGCCGGGATGCGCACCTCGTCGAGGAGGAGCGTGCCCTCGCCGTCGACCCGGCCGAGGAGCGTGTCGGCCACGGCCTGCGGCTGGTCGGCGATCTCCTTGAGCATGAAGGAGGCGTGGCCGCCCTTCTCGGCGGCGGAGGCGTCCCAGTCGACGTGGTACTCGCGGACCTCGGCGAGGTCGCCGTCGAAGCCGGTGACCACGACGCCGTCGCGGCTCAGCTCGACGACCTGGTCCTGGCCCAGCTCGACGGCGGAACGGGTGTGGGCGATGAACGCGGAGACGTCGGAGGCGAGGAACCACTCGTCGTGCCCGACGCCCACCACGAGCGGCGAGTTGCGCCGCGCGCCGACGACCACGTCCGGCTGGTCCGCGTGCACGGCCACCAGGGTGAACGCGCCCTCCAGCCGCCGGCACACCTGCCGCATCGCGTCGGCGAGGTCCCCGCCCGCCGAGAACGCCTCCGCCAGCAGATGCGCGACGACCTCGGTGTCCGTCTCCGAGCCCAGCGCGTGGCCGCGTCCGGTCAGCTCGCGGCGCAGCGCCGCGAAGTTCTCGATGATCCCGTTGTGCACGACGGCGACCCGGCCCGCGTTGTCCAGATGCGGATGGGCGTTCACGTCGGTGGGCGCTCCGTGCGTCGCCCACCGGGTGTGCCCGATCCCGGTCCGCCCGGCCGGCAGCGGTCGGTCCCCCAACTCCTTCTCCAGATTGACGAGCTTGCCCGCCTTCTTCGCGGCGGCGAGCCCGCCGTCCGCGAGAACGGCGACGCCCGCCGAGTCGTAGCCCCGGTATTCGAGGCGCTTGAGTCCTGCGACGACGACGTCCTGCGCCGACTGCCCTCCGACATAACCCACGATTCCGCACATATCGGCACCATAAGGCCGGAGGGGTCCCGGTGGCAGGAACGCGGGCCTCCGCACGCCGGGCGGCACGGCCCCGACGGCACGTCAGCCGGGCTTCACGGCACGGCCGTCGGCCGGCGCGTACCCGGGCGGCGCTGAGTACGGCGGATGAGCGCGGCTACTCAGGCCGGGCCGCCGCGCGCGAACCAGGATGAACACAGCGCGCGGCGATCACTCGTTCGAGTCCGGCGCGCCGACCATCGATCTGAAGGAGTCCTCCCATGTCCCAGCGTCTCGCCCTCTCCGCTCTCGCCGCCGTCGCCCTGCTGGGCGGGGCCGGGACCTACGCCTTCGCCGGCGAGGCCCCGCGCACCGGGCCGAAGGTCACGGACGGCACCGCCGTGTACGTCGCGCCGAGCGCGGGCAAGACCGGTTCGCTGACCTTCACCGCCCGGGTGTCGGACGACTCGGGCGTCCGGGGCCTGAAGGTGATCGCCTGGCCCGCGAGCATGTCCCCGGCCCCGACGGCGAAGGAGATGGCGGACGTCGACTCCGCCGTGTGCAAGGCGGCGGGGGACGGTGTCGCGCGCTGCGCGTACACCCTGAAGGTCACCCGGGCCGAGGCCGCCGAACTGCCGAAGGGGACGTGGCGCGTGACGGCCCTGGCGACGGCGAACGACGGCGGAACGGCGTTCGTCCCGAAGGCCGCCGAGTTCACCGTCAACGGCTGACGCCCCGGCAGCGGCACAGCACGCGGTGCCCGGCGCCCGGCGCCCGGCGCGTCAGGAGCCGCCCGCCGCCGGTCCGCCCCCGCCCGGCCCGGCGGCGGACTCCACGCGGGCCAGTTTCCGCCGCAGCGCCTCCCGTTCCGGATCCGTGCCCGCCAGACGAAGCGCCTCCCGGTACCGGGCCGCCGCCTCGCCCCGGCGGCCCAGCAGGCTCAGCAGGTCGCCGCGCGCGGCCGGGTACGGGTGGTACGCGCGCAGCCTCGGCTCGCCCTCCAGCGCGTCCAGCAGCGCGAGCCCCGCCTCGGGCCCGTCGCGCATGGCCACCGCGACGGCGCGGTTCAACGCGACGACGGGCGACGGGGCGAGGGAGAGCAGCACGTCGTACAGGGCCACGATCTGCGGCCAGTCCGTACTCCGCACGTCCGCCGCCTCGTCGTGCAGCGCGGCGACGGCGGCCTGCACCCCGTACGGACCGGCCGGCCCGCCGGTCAGCGCCTCGACCACCAGCGCGCGGCCCTCCTCGATCATCGCGCGGTCCCAGCGGGCGCGGTCCTGGTCCTCCAGGAGGACCTGTTCGCCGTCCGGCCCGGTCCTGGCCTCCCGCCGGGCGTGGACGAGGAGCAGCAGGGCGAGGAGGCCGGCGGTCTCCCGCTCGGCGGGCAGCAGGCGGCGCAGTATCCGGGCCAGCCGGATGGCCTCCTGTGCCAGGTCGAGCCGCTGGAGCCGGGGCCCGGAACTGGCCGCGTACCCCTCCGTGAAGACCGAGTAGACGACCTGGAGCACCCCGGGCAGCCGCTCCGGCAGCTCGTCGGGTCCCGGCACGCGGAACGGGATCCGGGCGTCGCGGATCTTCTTCTTCGCCCGGACGATGCGCTGGGCCATCGTCGGCGTCGGGACGAGGAAGGCGCGCGCCACCTCCGGCGTGGTCAGGCCCGCCAGGCAGCGCAGGGTCAGCGCGGTGCGGTCCTCGGCCGCGAGGGCCGGATGGGCGCAGGTGAAGAAGAGCTGGAGCCGCTCGTCCGGCAGCTCGCCGGTCGCGTCGGCGGCGGGCGCGGGCTCGGCCCGTTCGGCGTCCGCCCGCAGCACGGCGAGCCGCGCCGCGTACGCCTGGTCCCGCCGCAGCCGGTCCACCGCCCTGCGCCGCGCGGTGGTCAGAAGCCACGCGCCGGGGCGGGCGGGGACGCCGTCGGCGGGCCAGTGCCGCAGCGCGGCCTCCATCGCCTCGGACGTCACCTCCTCGGCCAGGTCGAGATCCCCGAAGCGGCGGACGAGCTCGCTGCGGCTCGGGCGAGGGCACAGGCCGCACGGCCACGGCCACCGGCTCCGGCGCGAAAGCGGGCTCCGGCTGCGGCACGGAAGCGAACTGCGGCTGCGGCGGCGGAGACGGCTCGGGCGAGGGCTCGCCCACCATCCTCACCCGGCGCTCGACGGCGACCCTCGGGTGGTTGTACGACTCCGTGCGCGTGGCACCCGCGCGCCCCGGACGCGTTCGCGGATGCGGCGCAGGAAGCCGTGGCGCTCCAGCTCCCGCAGGGCCGCCGCGATGGCGGCCTCGCTCTCCGGGAAGATCGCGGCCAGCACCTTGATGCCGACCTTGGCCCCGGTGGGCAGCGACTGGATGTGCGTGCCGAGGCCGATCGCCAGCAGGGACATGTCCCTGCGCTGGGAGAGCCTGTTGGAGATCATCGTGAAGCCGTCGGTGAGCCGGATGTTGACGTGTACGACACCGGCGGACGGAGTGCGCGCGGGCGCGCTAACCTCGCCGTTTCGCTTGGGTACGGCGGCTGGTGGGGCGGAAATGGGAAAGTGCCTTCCTGACCTGGAACGATGAACCTTGCTGAGGGGTTCTGTCGGTCCAGGCGGAGGGCACTTTCTACGTGCAGGCTATCGGGTGGCGTCCCAAGATCCAGGTCAGTGCAGATGGTTCGGGGGTGGTCGGGCATGCCGGGGCACGGTTACTGGCCGATCTCGCTGATGCCACCGGGCTGACCGCCGCGTACTCCACCGCGCTCAGGCCGCTTCGGCCGCGCGGGACCGGGCATGATCCGGGCCGGATCGCCACCGACCTGGCGGTGATGCTCGCTGACGGCGGTGAGGCCATCGCGGACCTGGCCGTACTGCGGGACCAGGCAGGGGTGTTCGGTTCGGTCGCCTCCGCACCGACGGCCTGGCGACTGCTCGCCGACACCGACGAGAGGACACTGGCTTCTCTGCGCGCGGCGCGTGCCCAAGCTCGGGAAGTCGCCTGGATGCAGGCCGCCGAGCAAGGCGAGGGCATACCCGCAGTCCGGGCCGCGGGACGCATTCTGCCCGGGCTGGTCC
>NZ_ML123034.1:4048205-4049334 GCF_003846185.1 Streptomyces sp. ADI96-02 | reverse complement strand
ACCTCGACGCCACGCGGATCACCTGCCACTCCGAGAAGGAGCAGGCCGCACCCACCTATAAAGGCGGCTTCGGCTTCCACCCGCTGCTGTGCTTCCTGGCCAACACCGGCGAGGCACTGTCGGGCCGACTACGTCCCGGAAACGCCGGTGCCAACACCGCGAGCGACCACATCACGGTGTTCGACCAGGCACTCTCGCAGATCCCCGACGCGCAACTTCACGGCACCGACATCCTCGTCCGCACCGACAGTGCCGGATCCGCGAAAGCATTCCTCGCCCATGTCCGCGACGTGCGGAAACGAGGAATCCGTACCTTCTTCTCGGTCGGATACGCCATCACCGAGCCGGTCCGTCGCGCTGTCCGGGCCATGCCCGACCGCCTCTGGCATCCCGCCCTGGACCAGGACGGGACTCTGCGTGATGGCGCCGGGGTCGCCGAGCTGACCGGCATGGTCGATCTGGACGGCTACCCGGCCGGCACCCGCATCATCGTGCGCCGAGAGCGGCCGCACCCCGGAGCCCAGCTGTCCCTGTTCGACCAGGACGAGGGCCTACGGCATCAGGTGTTCCTCACCGACACCCCGTACTCCGGTGGCGGTTCCGCCCAGTTCATGGAGGTCCGCCACCGCGGACATGCCACTGTCGAGGACCACATCCGGTGCGGCAAGACCACCGGCTTCGGCCGCTTCCCCTCCCGCGACTTCGCCGTCAACGCCGTTTGGCTCGAACTCATCCTCGCCGCGATCGACCTGCTCGCCTGGACCCGTGTCCTCCTCCTGGACGGGGAGCTGGCCACCGCCGAGCCGAAGAAACTCCGCTACCGGCTACTGCACGTCACGGCCCGCCTCACCCGCGGCGGCCGACGCCTCCACCTGCGAATATCGGCGACCTGGCCCTGGAGACACGAACTGGCCACGGCCTTCCACCGCCTCGCCGCACTGCCCCGACCCGCCATCTGACCAGCAAAACCCCCGTCCACCCACGACCCGAAAGAACCCGGAGAACCCGGCCACCGCGCCGGGACTCCGACCTACCCAAGCACCGAAATCACATCGGCCATCCAACAGTTGGCGATCAGCGACGCCGCCTCAGCCCAATCGAAACGGCGAGGCTAGTGTCCTGAGTCGTT
>NZ_ML123034.1:4043275-4048005 GCF_003846185.1 Streptomyces sp. ADI96-02 | reverse complement strand
GGGCCTTGACCCCGGATGTTGAACACACGAGACACTGGATCCTGAGGATCTGAGAACGGACATCTCGTGGTCATGAAGAACTATCCGCCGCAGTTCAAGGCGGACGCGGTCGCGCTGTATGAGTCGCGGCCGGAAGCGACGATCAGGTCGGTCGCAGGCGCTTCCGGCGCTCGGCCACGACGGCGTTCGGGTTCACGTCGAGCGCTTGCTTCCGCACGGTCATGGTCACCGCGTTCAGAGGAAATGCGTGGGCGAGACGGTAGTTGCTCAGGACGTCCCGCGCCTCCCTGATCTCCTCGGGCGTGCCCGTCCCCTTACCGATCGTCCGGCTCGCGCGTTGGACGCGCGTTCGAGTTCTCAGGGACCAACCCACTTCTTCATGGTCGCGACCGTACAGGGCCGCGCCGACGCCCGCCTGCGGTTATCGCCGCGGTCGGCGCGGCCCTTTCCGAAGATCGAGGAGACCGTCCGGCGGCTGTCGGTCGATACGGACGCACGGCCGTCGGGAGCTTGGCGGAGCCCGCCGGCCGTGCGGGGGAAGCCCCCGCCGACTGGTTGGTGTGGTGGTTCACCTCGCCCACCGAGACGAGGAGCTGGGTGCTGCCATTGCGGTGGGCACCGTCGTTTCCGGAGGTGCTTGTAGTCGTAGCCCTTGTCTGCGTGGGGCTTGGCCGGGCGCCGGCGGCGCGCTCCGCGACAGGAACGGATGGGCGGGACCCCGCGCACGAGCGGCTGCAGGCCAAGGCTGTCGTGCGTGTTGGCATCGGAGATGCCAAGCGACAGGACATTCCGTTGCGGTCGGTGATCAGGTGGATTCTCGATCCCGGCTTGCCGCGGCCGGTCGGATCCTGCCCGGTGAGCGGCCCCATTTTGCCGCCCGGACGCTGACGGAGTCGATGGCGCATCGCGACCAGTCCAGCTCGCTCCGAGCCCCGAGTTCGCGCGCTGTCACATTCGCCTGATGCTGAACAGCGGGACGTGTGCGAATTCAGGTCACACCTGCGGCCCGTCCGCCCGCTCGGCAATCAGTCAGTGACGCGAGCTGCTCGTTCGCGGAGTTCCTGCGCCTCAGGAACTCCGCTGTACCGCCGCAGGCGTACGTGCATGTCCCGCAGCGCTGCCCGGACCTTGACCGAACGGATGCCGTCGGCGCAGTCGAGGAAGTCGCGCCAGGTGGCCATGGCGCCGTCGACGTCGCCTTGGCGTAGGCGGACGCCGCCGAGGTCGGCGAGGACGATGGCGCGGGTGCGGCGGCGGTCGAGGCCGTGGATGTCGAGGGCGAGGTGGAGGTGTTCTTCGGCGGCGTCGAGGTCGCCGAGGCGGGAGAGGATCATGCCGGACTCATGGGCCCAGCGGCCGGGGGAGTAGTGGGCGGCCCAGGAGTCGCCGCCTTCGGCAGCGGGTCTGCCGATGGCGGTCTCGGACGTGGCGAGGTGCTTGGTCGCCATATGGCGGTCGTCGTCCTGGGCCGCGGCGTTGGCGAGGGTGGCTTCGTAGTAGGCGACGGCTCGCGGATTGTCCAGGTGGCGTCCGTACTCCACGCAGGCTTCGCCGAGCTGGACGGCTTCGGCTCGGTAGCCCAGGTCGACGCACTGGACGGCGAGCCCCCGCAGGGCGGTGGCGGATAGTTCGGCGTCGCCGGCCTCGGCGGCCAGGCGGAAGGAGTGGGAGTAGTAGCCCTGGGCGAGCCCTCGTAGTTCGGGGGTGTCGCCTTCGTCCTGGGCCATCCAGCCAGCGAGGTGGACCAGCTGGGAGGTCGCGGCGAACAGCTCGCGCCCGGTGGCTTCGGTGAAGCGGCCTTCCAGCCAGGGGGCGACGTCCTGGGTCAGGTAGCGGACTGCCAGATGGCGGGCGTGGCCGCCGCCGAGTTCGGACGCCGAGTCGCCGAGGGCCTTCACCATGTGGCGCACAGCTGCCACTTCGCCCCTGCCGACGCGGACGGCTCCCGACGAGACGGTCGTGGTCCGGCGGCTGATGCTCTCCATGTCGGGCAGCCCGAGGGCAGACAGGGCGTATCCGCTGGAGGCGAGGATGAAATTCCGGCGGTCCACGTCGTTCCTTCCCAGCTGGAGGACTGATGCCACGGTATCGGCGTGGAGTGCCGTCGGCGCGATCTCTGGAAGGTTGATCGCTTCTGGATCCAGTCCCAATACCTGGGCGATGTAGGGCCACCAGTGGTCGGGGGTCCGCTCACCCTCGATCCAGCGCCGGGCGTGCTGCCTCTGCAGCCGACGAGGGTCGCCACTCTCTGCCAGACCGAGTGCGCGCGCTAACTCCGATGGCCCCCAGCCCCGTTCATGACACGCCTGCTTGATCAGCTCGGCGACAGCCGGGTTCCTCGGCACCCCGTCACCCTCCCCACCTGGATTACGCGGGATTACGCAGGACTACATCCTGGGCCCTGCCCCAGGAGCGCGGATCGTCGTTGACTGAACATCACCCCTTGGATCTCCGATTGGCTCGAACAGGCGCTGCTCAGGGCCTGTTGGCGCCTCTCCGGACGCGTGAGAGGAACATCGGTGACGACGACCGGCCACGACCCCCGCGGCTGCACGACCCCGCCCTCGGCGGGCGACGAGACAACGCAGAATCCGGCGCCCCAGAAGGCGGCCGGACGTGACTCCCGACAGACGACTCCGATCGTCTGCGGCCTCGCCCTCCTGGATAAGGACCCCCGCTACGACCGACGGACCGGGCACACGGCCCTGCCGATCGAGGTCCGCTTCCTCGACGGCACGAAGACCACCACAACCCTCGAAATGGACCCGGGCAGAGTCCTCCTGCTGAGCGCCCAGCTGGAGCGAGCAGTCGCCCTGCGCGCGAAGGCCCAGGAAGCAGCGGCCACGTGATCCGGCCCGCGTTATCCGATCCGCTCGGAACCGCCCTGGCCTGGGTGTGGGCGTTCGGCACAGCGGCAGGACTCGCCATGATCGGCACGCTCGCCCAAGGCGAGTACTCGGCTGATCAGGACTTCCTGGCACACTCCTCGCTCAACGTCGACGACCAGGGCCCGAACGACACGGCCGGATAGGACCACCGTGGTCCCGCCATGCCCTCCCTGCTCTGCACCACCCTGCGAAGGGAAGCCGATGATCAGCCAGCTCAGCAGTGATACGCAGCCCCTCCCCGTGTCGGTCGCGTTCAGCGGTCCCGACAACACCGGCAAGACCAAACAGATCGGAATCCTCGCCCGCCGTATGGGCTCTGCCGCCACCTCGGCAGGTCCCCTTGACCACTACGACCGGCGCTGGGCGGCCATCAAGGCCGACGGCATGGGCCGCTGGTGGTTCGAGACGGGGCCGGCCGAGGAGGTCGCCGATGTGCTCGCCCATTCCTACCTGGAGCGCTCCCGGCATCCGTACTCCGCGCCCGTACGGTTTCTGGACCGCGGGATCCCGATGCTGGAGGCATCCGTCGCGGCCACCGTCGCCGTACGGGAGGACCTGGATGCCTGGCGGGCCGCCGACCGTGCTCGATCCCTCCTGGCGCCGTACGAGTCCGATCTCCGGGCAGCCGAACGAGACGAACGCGCCCTCCTGCTCCTGCACTGTGAGGACGCCGAGGAAGGTACCCGCCGCAGCCTGTCCCACGAGGCCACCGTCACGGACATTTACGCGGCCTACCAGCGCCATCTCCACACGCAGATCAACCGACTCGTCGCGGACGGCCGCTTCGACATGCTGATCCGCATCGGTGACCGACCGACCGTCACCATCCAGGACGAGGTCCGCCGGCACCTGGCGCCCCTGCACCCCGCCATTCCCAGCCGAGCGCTGGCAGACGTGCACGTCATCGCCCTCGGCGGAATGTCGGAGAGCGGCAAGAGCACCGCCGGCGAATATCTGCGAACCCACCACGGGCACGCCCGCCTCAAGATCGGTTACCTGATCGAGGACGCCGCCGACCGGGCGGGCATCGCGGACCCGTACCGAGTGGCCCCGGTCGTCCAGGCCGAACTGATCGTGGACGGCCTCGATCGGTACTGCGAGGCCCACCACTTCATTGACTGCGTCAGCGTCGAGTCGCTCCACGATTACGACTCGGCGGTCGAGCTCGCCAGGATGCTCGGACCTCAGCTCACCACCACCTACCTGGACACCTCCACAGCCGTTCGGGCACAGCGCGGGACCGCGGGTGCCCAGGACGTGGCCAACCGGGACCTCGTCAAGAGCGCCAGGGGCGCCGACAAGATCGCCACCATTGCCCAGGAAGTCGTCAGCAACGACGGGCCCCGCTTGGCGCTGGAACGCAGACTGGACCAACTGGTCCTGGCCCGCCAATGGCCCGAGCACCAGCCGAGCACCATGCCGGTCAACGCCCTGGGCCTGCCGGTGCACCTGGAGTCTTACCTCTCTGCACTCCTCGATCGCCTGACCGGACGGCAGCCCCTGATCGACCTCCTGGTCGTCACCGGCAGTGGGGCCCGGGGCAAGTACCAGCACGGCTGGAGCGACCTCGATTTATTCGTCGTTGCCGAGGCCGAATCCCTGGACGGGATGCGCCGCGTCCTGGCCGAGCTGGCAGCCGAACTCGGCGGAGTCAAACTCGGACTGACCGTGCTGACCCGCGCCGAGTGCCGGGCCGGAGCCGTCACTTCCAGACTTCTGCACGTCCTCGCGCTCATCGGCATCGGAGGTCTCGTCCCTCTGTGGTGTGCTCCAGGGCTGGCTCTGCCTGTCCCGGACGCAGCCACCGACGTGGACGTGAGCCTGCGCGACGGGATCCAGGCC
>NZ_ML123034.1:4029809-4042907 GCF_003846185.1 Streptomyces sp. ADI96-02 | reverse complement strand
GCCGTCGAGATCCGGCGCCAGCTCCTGAAGGGGGTGCCCGAACTTCGCGACCTCTACAAGGTCACCGCACTCCTGGCGAAGATCCAGCTGCGGTTCAGCGGGATCGAATGCCCCTCCGACAGCGACGCCCTGCAGACCCTTGTAGAGGCGGAATGCCCGGACACGAACATGGTCGCGACGGCCCGCACCGAGCGGTCCGCCGCAGAGGATCTGGCGCTGATCGTCCTGCGCAGCTGGCTGGCCACCCTTCCGGGAGGAGCGAGGTGACCGCGAGTGGCCGACTGAGGGCCTCGACCGCGATCGCCTTCCACAAAGAAGTCGCGACCCGGGAGGCTGCCGAAGCCGAAGTACGGGGCTGGTCGCAGCTCGCCTCCAGGATCCAGGTCCCGGCCCTGCGGGGGCGTCCGGCATTGCCGGACCGCCATCTACTGGCGTACGAGGATGTCTTCGCGAGCGGACGGTGCGAGCTGCTGCTCGGCGACGTGATCGCCCTGGCTGATCGCGATCCGGAGGCGCTGCCGCGCCTGGCCCGACTCATGGACGGCGTCTGCCACGACCTGCGGGCGGCGGCCGACGAGACCGGAAAGGTGGTGCCGCTCGCCGAGTGCGTGCCGGATCTTTACCTAGATCGGATCCGACCGGGCGGCCGACTCGACCGCTGGTACACGCGACGGGACCTGCCGATCAGCCTGCCCCATTCCGACGTCACCCTCACCGTCCAGGAGCTGGCCGGCTACACGGTCACCGCCAACGGCCTACTGCTCACGCTGAACGTCGCCGCGGCCATCGACAGCGTCCGCCACACCCTCAGCCCCGACCGGCGCTGGCCAACCGGACTGACGCAGGGCGACCCCACCGAACCCAACATCGCTGACCCGCTGTGCTGGCTCGACTTCGAGTTCGCTGGCCGCAACACCATCGCGGGCGAAGCTGCGAACCTGCTCTGGTACCTCATGGCCTTGGGCGGCTGGCTCGTCCCCCATTACCAGCCCGACGTGTACGTGCGCACCCTTCGCCTGGCCCTGCCCTCCCACACCAGCCCTCGCATCGACCACCTGGAACTGCACGCCGCCACACGGCACATCGACATCCGGTACAGCTGGAACACCGGCGCCGGCCGCCACGCCGCCATCGCGGGGGTACTGCACAGCCTCTGCGGCCATGGCGGCATCGGTATGGATGAACTCCGTGCCTTCTTCGCCCTGCGCATCCTCGGCGTCATTCCGTCCGCCCGGCTGACCGGCCACGACCTGCTGCTCGTCTTGGTCAAGCTTGCCGAGAGCCAGCACCCCGGTACTGAACTCGGGGCCTTCCTCACCACCGCACCGGCTCTTCCTTCCGACCCCGCCGAACGGAGCCGCAATGTCCCTGCCCCTGCTTGAGACCCATCTCCAGGTTCGGCCGTTGCAAGGCCGGACGGCCCTCGTCACCGGCGGGGCCACCGGCATCGGTGCCGAGATCGGCCGCGCACTCTCCATGTGAGGAGCAACCGTGGCCATCAACCACCTCGGTCAGGAGAGGGAGGCGCAGGCGCTTCTCGCCACCTTCGACCGCGGCGGAAGTCCTGGCGTGGCCATGGACGCCGACCTGACCGACCCTGACGCAGTCCAGACGATGACCGACCGGGTCCGTGCAGAGGCCGGCCCCATCGACATCCTCGTGAACAACGCCGGGGCCTATCCACGTGTCCCGTGGCAGGACACCGACGAGGCTGCCTGGAACTACTCCCTCGACGTGAACCTCACCGCGCATTACCGCGCCTGCCACGCGGTGACCCCTGGCATGGCCGAACGGTGCTGGGGCCGCATCGTGAACATCGGCAGCGTCAACGCCCGCGCTGGCCGGACCAACCTCGTCGCCTACAGCACCGCGAAGGCAGGGCTCCTGGGCCTCACCCGATCCCTCGCCCGTGAACTGGGCCCGTACGGAGTCTGCGTCAACACGGTCCTGCCCGGCGCCATCCAGGTCGAGGCCGAGACCGCGATCCCCGCCCGCCATCGCGCCAGCCCGGAGGACCAGATCAAGCGCCAGTGTGTTCCCCGCCGGGGGCGGCCCGAAGATGTGGCGGCGCTCGTGGCCTTCCTCGTCGGGCCCTCCGCATCGTTCATTACTGGGCAATCGGTCCACGTCGATGGCGGCTGGCTGATGCACTGAGAACGTCAACAAGCAAGGAGACAGAGCCGAATGATCGAACGAGTCCGAGCCGTCCTCGTCACCGAGCACGACACGATGCTTGTCATCCGCCGTACCAAGCCTGGAGTTCCCGTGTACTGGGTGCTTCCTGGTGGAGGAGTCGAAGCCGAAGACGAGTCCCGTGAGGCCGCCCTCCATCGGGAGATCCACGAGGAGATCGCAGGGAAGGCGGACATCGTCCGCCTCCTGCACACGATGGAGTCCGAGGACGAGCGTCAGCTGTTCTACTTCGCCCGTATCGCGACATGGTCCTTCGCCGACCGCACAGGGCCCGAGTTCAGTGCAGAGGGCCGGGGCGAATACGCGCTGGAGGAGGTCCCGCTGACCTTGGAAGGGATCGACGGCATCGATCTCAAGCCCGAGGAGATCACCCATGTGCTCCGAGGTGCCCTCGGGGATGGCACTCTCTCGGGTGTTGCCACGGCCTGAGCGATGACACGCAAGCATGTCACCGGGGCCAGCGCTGGCCGGTCTCGGTGGCACTTCGATGTCATGCCTTCGTGGTCCGGTGGGTAATAAGCGCGGGCGGGTGGGCTGAATCCGTCGGAACTCCTGGGGATGGAAGTCTCAGCGTGTCCGGCGCTGTTGAGCGGAGCGGATGGTTCGGGTCGAGGGCGGCGGCTCAGGCGCGGCGTGCCAGGTGCGCTGGGGGAGGTCGGCGAGGCGGCTCAGGCGCCACGTGAGGACCTCGCTGTAGCTGGTGGCCGTGTCCAGTTCCCTGTGACGGGCGGCCTGGGCAAGGAGAGCCACCGGGTCGTGGCCGGCTTTCTTCGTGGCGGCGAGTGTGACGGAGAGGGCAGACCAGCCGGGTTCGGCGAGGATCTGCTCGGCCAGGTCCGGGAGCGCCTGGCGGGCAACTGCCGCCTGTTGTTCCCGCAGGAAGAGAGCGAGGTGGCGGCCCCGTTGTTGGACTACGGCGATCGGCTGGACTGTGGCCGCCTGGTACGCGGCGCGGAGGTGCTCGGCTGCCTGTCGTGCGGCTTCGGCCTGTTGATCGTGGTGGTGGGCCTGGTGCCAGTGGCGGGCAGCTATGACGGCCAGAAGAAGCGCGTCGAGGAGGATCGCGAGGGCAGCCCCGTCCTTTGGGAGCGGGTTCACGCAGGATCGCCTTGACGGCGTTCCTGGTGGCGCGGGCTTGTTGATGCTGGGCGCGGATGCGTGATCGGCCGACGTGCTCGAACGCGGTGGCTGCCCGCATGAGCTGGGGGCGCAGATCGGCCGGAGCGCGTAGGGGCAGTGCGTCGAGAGTTTCGGCGAGGGCCGCGATGTGCGCCTGCCCGGTCCCGTCATCGCTGCTTGCGAGCAGATCGGGCACGCGGTCCGTGGCCTGTGCGAGTCGTCGCCAGGCGTCGGGTTGGGGCGGCATCGCCGAGGGCGTATCTGCAGGGGCCAAGCGTTCGCTGATCTTGGGATAGGAGAGGTCTGGGGCGAGAGTGGATCCGGCGAACCAGACAGGTTGGCCGTCCTTGTTGGTGTCGCCATCGAGGGCGATCTTGTACCCGCGGATGTCGCCCGAGGGGAAGTGCTGGATCTCCATGAGCACCCCTGATCCGCCGAGGCTAACCTGCTGGGTATCCATCGGGAAGCTCTCTTCTTCCTCATTGGTCAGGCCCTCGATCGGGATGCCAGTCCCGGCCGGGGGCCGTCTCATGTCTGTGGTGAGCGTGAGCATATGCCCGCCAACCGGCCCGGAATCCAGTCAGGTTGGCAGAGCTCACCCGTGCGGGTGACGCGGCCCGCGAACGCGCCCGCGACCTGGGCGGGACACCGGCCGGTTGGGTTGGGTGGGGTTATTTCCCCCGTGCTGAAAAGCTTTTGACGTCGTGGCCCACCGCGTCTCGGCCCACCACGTCCCGGCCCACCGCGTCCCGGTCCACCACGTCCCGGCGGCCCGGGTCGCGGTCCACCGGGTCGCGGCAGTCACGATCCGGTCAGCGCCGCCTCCGCCCAGACCGTCTTGCGCGGAAACGGCCCGTGCTCGGTGCCCCACCGCACCGACAGCGCCTCCACGAGCAGCAGCCCGCGCCCGGACTCCGCGTCGGCCGAAGGCGCTCGGCGCAACGGGACGTCCGCGCCCCGCGCGTCGCTGACCTCGATACGGAGCGTGTCGCCGTACACACGGAGCAGAATGCGGAAGTCCCGCCCCGGAACGTGCCCGTGCAGCGCCGCGTTGGTCGCCAGCTCGGCGATGACCAGACCGGCGTCCTCCGACGGCAGCCCCCAGGAGCGCAGTTGCTCGGTCGCGAGCAGACGGGCGAGCCGGGCTCCCCGGCGGGTGGCGGAGAGCTGGACGACGAACTCTCCGGCGCGAGAACGCGGTTGAGTGATTTTCCTGTTCACGTCACTCAGCGTGTCCGGACTGTATCTACCCTGGGAAGCACCGACGCGGCTACGGAGCGTCACTGTCCCTGCGGCGGCGCACCGGAGGCAGAATGGTCCTGCGTCGCCAGCTCGAACACCTGCTTGAGGTGGGCCTGTTGCGGCACGTCGAGATCCAGGGTCATGCCGGTGGAGGCGGAGGAGCACGCGGGGCTGGGCGGCTCGCACAGAGTCCTTGAGCTCACTGACGGAACGACGGTCGGGCACAACGAGGTTCAGCTCATCAGCGGGCTGATCACCGATCCCCGGGAAGTGCAGATCCTGGACATGCGCTACAACCTGATCCGGGCTCAGGCGCTCACACCCCGGTTGTCACGGGAATTCATCGAGAAACTGCTGGGAAAGACGTGAGCACCGAGCTGAACTGGATCAAGAGCAGCTACAGCACCAACGACGGCCCCGATTGCGTCGAGGTGGCCGCCACCTCGGCGACGATCCACGTACGCGACACCAAACAGCTCCCCGGCGGCCCCCGCATCCCCGTCACCACCGCCGCCTGGGTCGACTTCGTCGTGTACGCCACGGAGACCGGCCGCCCATGACGCCGCTAGGCGGAAACGCCGCCCGGCGGAATCGGCGGAATCGGCGTCCACGTGACCGAGCCCACCCCCCACTCCGTTGAAACTCCCGCAACAATGAACATGTGATCACCTCCCCGGCACGGAGCCCTCAGCGTCGCAGCGAGCATGCCCCGACGCCGTACGTCGACCTGTCGCGCGGCGAGTGGAGCGCCCTGCGGGACAAGACGCCGCTGCCGCTGACCGCCGAGGAGGTGGAGCGGCTGCGGGGCCTGGGCGATGTGATCGACCTCGACGAGGTGCGGGACGTCTACCTGCCGCTCTCCCGGCTGCTCAACCTCTACGTGCAGGCCACCTCCGGTCTGCGCGGGGCGCTGAACACCTTCCTCGGGGACGCGGGCAACGGCCACGGCGCGCAGCGCGGCACGCCGTTCGTCATAGGGGTCGCGGGCAGTGTCGCCGTCGGCAAGTCCACCAGCGCCCGTATCCTCCAGGCGCTGCTGGCCCGCTGGCCGGAGCACCCGCGCGTCGAGCTGGTCACCACGGACGGCTTCCTGCTCCCGATGAAGGAGCTGCGGGCGCGCGGGCTGACGTCGCGCAAGGGGTTCCCGGAGTCGTACGACCGGCGCGCCCTGACCCGCTTCGTCGCGGACATCAAGGCGGGCAAGGACGAGGTGACCGCACCCGTCTACTCGCACCTGATCTACGACATCGTTCCCGGCGAGCGGCTGACCGTGCGCCGCCCGGACATCCTCATCGTCGAGGGCCTGAACGTCCTGGCGCCCGCCCTGCCCGGCAAGGACGGCCGGACCCGCGTCGGGCTGGCGGACTACTTCGACTTCAGCGTGTACGTGGACGCGCGCGCCGAGGACATCGAGACCTGGTACCTGAACCGTTTCCGCAAGCTGCGCGACACCGCCTTCCAGGACCCGTCCTCGTACTTCCGCAAGTACACCCAGGTCTCCGAGGAGGAGGCCCTGGACTACGCGCGCACCATGTGGCGGACCGTCAACAAACCGAATCTGCTGGAGAACGTCGCTCCCACCCGCGGCCGTGCCACCCTGGTGCTCCGCAAGGGTCCGGACCACAAGGTCCAGCGGCTGTCCCTGCGCAAGCTCTGAACGGGGAGGGTGGCCGCGTGCTGCACCTGCGTCTGATCGTGCCCGCCGACACCACGGACGAGGTCGTGGACCTGCTGGAGTCCACGGTCGGCACCGCCCATCTGGCCGTCCTGCCCGGGGCCGCCCGCAGCCCGGCCGGGGACCTGGTGCTGTGCGACGTGGCGCGGGAGGCGGGCGACGAGCTGATCGGCGCGCTGCGGCGGCTGGGGATCGACGAGAGCGGCTCCATCTCCATAGAGAACACCGACCTGACGCTCTCGGCGCACGCCGACCGGGCGGAGGAGGAGGCTCCGGGGGACGGTCAGGACGCCGTGCTGTGGGAGGAGCTGACGGAGGCGACGCACGAGGAGTCGACGTTCAGCGTCACCTACGTGTCCTTCCTCGCCCTCGCCACGATGCTCGCCGCCTGCGGTGTGATGCTGGACAACGCGGTGCTGATCGTGGGCGCGATGGCGGTCGGCCCCGAGTTCGGGCCACTGGCCGGGGTCTCCACGGCTCTGGTGCAGCGCGCTCCGCGCCTGGTGGCGCGCTCGCTGTGGGCGCTGATCGGCGGCTTCGCGGTGGCGATGGTCATCACCGCGGGCTTCTCCTGGCTGATGGACGCCGTCGGGCTCTTCGACCAGTCGATGATCGAGGCCGACCGGCCCATCACCGGCTTCATCTGGCAGCCGGACTGGATGTCGTTCGTGGTCGCGTTCCTCGCGGGCATCGCCGGGACCCTCTCCCTGACCTCGGCGAAGTCCGGTGCGCTGATCGGCGTGGCGATCTCCGTGACGACCGTGCCGGCCGCCGCCAACGCGGCCGTGGCGTTCAGCTATTCGGACTACCAGCAGACCATCGGCTCGGGCCAGCAGCTACTGGCCAACCTCGGCGGGATCGTCCTGGCCGGCACGCTCACGCTGCTGGCCCAGAAGGCCCTGCTGGCGGCGCGGCGCAGGCGGGCGCCCCGGGCCGACAAGCCGGGGGCGTCCGTGGGGAGCTGAGCGGGCGGCCCGGCCGACCGCAGGCCGCCCGAGGGCGTTCGGGCGACCGCAGGCGGGCCGACCGCAGGTCAGCCAACCGCTGGCCAACCAACCGCAGGTCAGCCGAGCGCGGACTTGACCACGTCGGCCAGCCGGCCCGCGACGGCCCGCGCCTGCTCGATGTCGGCGGCCTCGACCATGACCCGCACCAGCGGCTCCGTACCCGACTGGCGCAGCAGTACGCGGCCGGTCTCGCCCAGTTCGCGCTCCGCCTCCGCGACGGCGGTGGCCACCTCGGAGGAGGTGCCGACCCGGGACTTGTCGACGTCGGGCACGTTGATGAGGACCTGCGGCAGGCGTCGCATCACCCCGGCCAGCTCGGCGAGGCTGCGGCCGGTGGCGGCGACCCGGGCCGCGAGCATGAGGCCGGTCAGCGTGCCGTCGCCGGTCGTGGCGTGGTCCAGGACGATGACGTGGCCGGACTGCTCGCCGCCGAGCGCGAAGCCCTCGGCCTTCATCGACTCCAGGACGTACCGGTCGCCGACGGCGGTCTGGACGAGGTGGATGCCCTCCCGCTCCATGGCGATCTTGAAGCCGAGGTTGGACATCACGGTGCCGACGACGGTGTCCTTGCGCAGCTGCCCGGCCTCGCGCATGGCCAGGGCCAGCACGGCGAGGATCTGGTCGCCGTCGACCTCCTCGCCGGCCGCGTCCACGGCCAGGCAGCGGTCCGCGTCGCCGTCGTGGGCGATGCCGAGGTCCGCGCCGTGCTCGACGACGGCGGCGCGCAGCAGGTCCAGATGGGTGGAGCCGCAGCCGTCGTTGATGTTGAGGCCGTCCGGCTCGGCGCCGAGCGTGACGACCTCCGCGCCGGCCCGCGCGAACGCCTCGGGCGAGACGCGGGCGGCGGCGCCGTGCGCCTCGTCCAGGACGACCTTCAGGCCGTCGAGCCGGTTGGGCAGGACGCCGATGAGGTGGGCGACGTACCGGTCGAAGCCCTCCGTGTAGTCGGTGACCCGGCCCACGCCCGCGCCGGTCGGACGGTTCCACGGCGCACCGGTGCGGTGCTGCTCGTAGACCGTCTCGATCCGGTCCTCCAGTTCGTCGGCGAGCTTGTGGCCGCCCCGCGCGAAGAACTTGACACCGTTGTCCGGCATGGCGTTGTGGCTGGCGGAGAGCATCACGCCGATGTCGGCCCCGAGCGCGCCCGTGAGGTACGCCACGGCGGGGGTCGGCAGCACGCCGACGCGCAGCACGTCCACGCCCGCGCTGGCCAGACCCGCCACGACGGCGGCCTCCAGGAACTCTCCGGAGGCCCGGGGATCACGGCCCACCACAGCGGTCGGGCGATGGCCCGCGAAGGTGCCCGCCTCGGCGAGTACGTGCGCCGCCGCGACCGAGAGCCCGAGCGCCAGCTCAGCCGTCAGATCCGCGTTGGCGACACCGCGCACTCCGTCCGTACCGAAGAGTCGTCCCACTGGTGTCCTCCGAAAGTGCTCCGAAACCGCAAAACCAAAGCAAAGCGACACAAAACCATCAAGACAGCGAAAAAACCAAAGCGGGACGGCGAAAGTCAGCCGTCCGCGCCCATACCCGGCGGCGCTCTACCGACCCGCACCACCACCGGACCGATGAACGTCTTATGCCGTTATACGCCCGTGGGGGCCGATAAACGAACGCCCCAGCAGCACGGGTGTGCCGCCGGGGCGAACGAGTAACGCGAACGAGCAGGCGATTTAGCGCTTGCTGTACTGCGGAGCCTTGCGGGCCTTCTTGAGACCGGCCTTCTTGCGCTCGACCGCACGGTCGTCGCGGGAGAGGAAGCCGGCCTTCTTCAGCGTGGCGCGGTTGTTGTCCACGTCCGCCTCGTTCAGCGCGCGGGCCACGCCGAGGCGCAGGGCGCCGGCCTGACCGGAGACGCCGCCACCCGAGATGCGGGCGATGACGTCGTAGCGTCCGTCGAGTTCGAGCACCTTGAAGGGCTCGTTGACTTCCTGCTGGTGCACCTTGTTGGGGAAGTAGTCCTCAAGGGTGCGACCGTTGATCTTCCACTTGCCGGTGCCCGGAACGATCCGGACGCGGGCGATGGCGTTCTTGCGACGGCCCAGGCCGGCCGCGGGCTGCGGGTCGCCGAAGCGGCCGGCGAGGGACTCGCTGGTGTACTCGCCCTCGACGGGAACCTCGGACTCGAAGGTGGTGACCTCGGCGAAGGTCTCCTCCTCGGTGCCCTCGACGGGGGTCTCAACAGTGGTCTCGGCCACGATTCTCCTCAGATCTTTCTGTATGTCTTAGGGGGTGGCCGGAACTACTGCGCGACCTGGGTGATCTCGAACGGGACCGGCTGCTGGGCAGCGTGCGGGTGCTGGTCGCCCGCGTAGACCTTGAGCTTCGAGAGCATCTGACGGCCCAGGGTGTTCTTGGGGATCATGCCCTTGATGGCCTTCTCGACGGCCTTCTCGGGGCTCTTCGAGAGCAGCTCGTCGTAGCGCACCGAACGGAGACCGCCCGGGAAGCCCGAGTGGCGGTACGCCATCTTCTGGGTCTTCTTGTTGCCGGAGAGGTGGACCTTCTCGGCATTGATGATGATGACGAAGTCGCCCATGTCCATGTGGGGGGCGTAGATCGCCTTGTGCTTGCCTCGGAGGAGGTTCGCAGCCGTGGTGGCCAGACGGCCCAGGACGATGTCCTGAGCGTCGATGATGTGCCACTGGCGCGTCACATCTCCGGGCTTGGGGCTGTACGTACGCACTTCGTAGCCTTCGCTTCTTCAGTGGATGAGGACCAGACAACACATGGCACCCCTGAAGCGATCATGCAGCTGGGGCTCACACTGCCGGGACGACGCCCGTATGCGAGCCACTGGTAACTGCTCCAGAGAACCTACGTAGGGGCTTCTGGCGTGAGAACGACGAAACCCATACGTATAACAAACCGGAAGACTACCGGGGAGCCCCCGCACGGGTCAAAACGACCCCGGCCGACCCACCCGGCCCACCTTCCCGGCCCCGCCTCCAGCCCCGCCGCACACACCCAGCCCGACCGACGCTTGAGGCCACCTCCCAGCCCCGCCGGCGCTTGAGGCCACCTCCCAGCCCGGCCGACGCTTGAGGCACCTTCCAGCCCCGCCGGCGTTTGAGGCGCCTTCCAGCCCGGCCGACGCTTGAGGTCACCTCCCAGCCCGGCCGACGCTTGAGGCCACCCTTCCAGCCCCGCCGGCGTTTGAGGCGCGGGGGCCCGGGGGCAGCGCCCCCGCAACGGCGCCGCACGGCCCCCCGCACCCGCGGCCGACCGTCCACCGCCGACCGCCGACCGCCGACCGCCAAGGTCACCGCGCCCGCTGAACCCGCCGCTCGTCCCACACCGGCTCCGCCGTCTCCCGTACGACCCCGTCCGACCCGAACACCAGATACCGGTCGAACGACTTCGCGAACCACCGGTCGTGCGTGACCGCCATCACCGTGCCGTCGTACACCTCAAGACCGTCCTGCAACGCCTCGGCCGACTCCAGGTCCAGGTTGTCCGTCGGCTCGTCCAGCAGCAGCGCGGTCGTCCCCGCCAGCTCCAGCAGCAGGATCTGGAACCGCGCCTGCTGCCCACCCGAAAGCCGCTCGAACGCCTGGTCCCCCTGCCGCTCCAGCTCGTACCGCCGCAGCACCGACATCGCCCCGCCCCGGTCCTTCGCGTGCTCGGACCAGAGGATCTCCACCAGGGTCTTCCCCAGCAGCTCCGGATGCGCGTGCGTCTGCGCGAAGTGTCCCGGCACGACCCGCGCCCCCAGCTTCCACTCCCCCGTGTGGGCCACCGGCTCCCCCGCCAGCAGCCGCAGGAAGTGCGACTTGCCCGACCCGTTCGAGCCGAGGACGGCCACCCGCTCCCCGTAGTAGATCTCCAGGTCGAACGGCTTCATCAGCCCGGTCAGCTCCAGGCCCTTGCAGGTCACCGCCCTCACCCCGGTCCGACCGCCGCGCAGTCGCATCCTGATGTCCTGCTCGCGCGGCGGCTCCGGAGGCGGGCCCGCCTCCTCGAACTTCTTGAAGCGGGTCTGCATCGCGTGGTAGCGGTTGGCCATGTCGGGGCTGTTCGCCGCCTGCTGCCGCATCCGCAGGACGAGCGCCTTCAGCCGGGCGTGCTCCTCCTGCCACCGCCGCAGCAGCTCCTCGAACCGAGCGAACCGCTCCTTGCGGGCGTCGTGGTATGTGCCGAAGCCGCCGCCGTGCACCCACACATCGCTGCCCGCCGCGCTCGGCTCGACACTGACGATCTTCTCGGCGGCCCGGGAGAGCAGCTCCCGGTCGTGGGAGACGAAGAGGACCGTCTTACGGGTCTCCTTGAGCTTCTCCTCCAGCCACCGCTTGCCGGGGACGTCCAGATAGTTGTCCGGCTCGTCCAGCAGCAGCACCTCGTCCGGCCCGCGCAGCAGCGCCTCCAGGACCAGCCGCTTCTGCTCACCGCCACTGAGCGTGCGCACCTCGCGCCACTGCGCCTTCTCGTACGGGACGCCCAGCGCAGCCGTCGTGCACATGTCCCAGACCGTCTCGGCCTCGTAGCCGCGCGCCTCCGCCCAGTCGCTGAGCGCCTGCGCGTACGCCATCTGCGCGGCCTCGTCGTCGACGCTCAGGATGCGCTCCTCGGCGGCGTCCACCGCCCTCGCCGCCTCCCGGATGCGCGGCTGGGACACCGACACCAGCAGGTCCCGTACGGTCCGCTCGTCCCGCACCGAGCCCACGAACTGCGGCATCACCCCGAGCCCGCCGCTCACCGAGACCGTGCCGCCGTGCGGCTGGAGCTCGCCGGCGAGCAGCCGCAACAGGGTCGTCTTGCCCGCCCCGTTGGCCCCGACGAGCGCGACGACGGCCCCGTCGGCCACCCGGAACGAGGCGTCGCCGAGCAGCACCCGCCCGTCCGGCAGGTAGTACTCCAGATGGCCCGCTTCGAGATGTCCCATACCCCTCATTGTCACGGCCCCGGAGCCCTCGCCCAACCAGGTTTCCGCCGACTCCGCGCCGCCCCTTCGGCGGCGGAGGGCATCCCCATAGGATGCGCCCATGAGTTCATGGCAAGGGGGGCCCTCCAGGGGGCCAGGGGACAACGGGACTCCGGACTGGGCCGCGCTCGCCGAGGAGTCCGCCGCGCGCGCCCGCCGCAGGAGATGGCTGCTGATCGGCGGCGGAGTGCTGGCCACCGCGCTGGTCGGCGCGATCGTGGCCACCGCCGTGGTCTCCACGGGCGGCGGCGACGGAAGGAACGGCCCGGACCGCGCGGCGAGCGACCTGCCCGCGCCGGTCGACCTTCCCGAGGACACGGCCGCGCCGGCCCCCTCCTTCTCCTCCGTCGCGCCGCCACCGCCGCCGGACCCCGAGGACTACATAACCAGCGCCCGCAAGGACCCGGCCCCGATCACCGTGGACGGCTTCTTCCCCGGCAGGAAGCTCGCCATGGGCGACCGCATCCACCTCAAGGGCGCGACGGACCGCACCGCGGACTGCGCGGCCGGCACCCAGGGCGCCCTCGGCCAGGTCCTCAAGGCCAACGGCTGCGAACAGCTCATCCGCGCCACCTACCGCAAGGACGGCGTGGCCGTCACCGTCGGCATCGCGGTCTTCGCCACCGAGGCCCGCGCGAAGAAGACGGTCGACCAGGCGTCCGGCGGCATCGCCTCCCTCAGCGGCGGCGGCGTCCCCACCTTCTGCCGCGCCGGCACCGTCTGCCGCCGCACCACCAACTCCTACGGCCGCTACGCCTACTTCAGCGTCGGCGGGTACCTCGACGGCACGCGCGTCACCACCGGGTCCAAGGACGTCTACGCGGTCGGCGACGACCTGACGGACTTCGCCTTCCGCCAGATCCACCGCCGCGGCCAGCTCCAGGCGGCCCGCGCCGCGGCCGACCCGGACGCCTGACAGCCCCGCTTCCCACCCCGCCGCA
>NZ_ML123034.1:3968299-4029392 GCF_003846185.1 Streptomyces sp. ADI96-02 | reverse complement strand
GGTCATCACGACACCCTCCAAGGATCCCTCCCGTGCGTCTGCCCGCCCTGCTCGCCTTCCCGCGCGTCCCGCGCCCCGCCCGCTCCACAGGCACGGACCTGCCGCCCGACGAGACCGTCGTCCTCGACGGACCCGACCCGGCCCTGCGCCCCGCGCCGGCCGCCGCGGACGGCGTCCACCCCGACGGCCCGCCGGGCGCCGCCCCGACCCGACCGCGCCGCTGGTGGATCTGGCGCGTCCTGGCCCTGCTGGTGTTCACGACGGGGTCGGCGCTGGCCTGGTCCAGCCCGGAGACCGGCTGGCCGCGCACCGCGTTCACGACCGGCTTCGCGCTGTACTACGCGGGAAGCCTGACCCGCGCCCTGCGGCAGCGGCGCGCGGCCCGGGGGACGCTCAGCAGCACCCCGCCCCCGGCAACGTCCTGACGTTACGGGCCTCCAGGGCCCGCGCCGCCAGCAACGCGTCCGCCGGGTAGGCCACTTCCTCCAGCGTCAGGCCGTGCGGGCGCACCACGTGCACCGCCGGGTCGCGCACCTTCGCCGCCAGCACCTCGGCCGGCCAGGCGGACGGCCGCCGCCCGTCACCGACGAACAGCGCCGCGCCGATCAGCGCGCGCACCATGTTGTGGCAGAACGCGTCCGCCTGCACGGTCGCGGTCAGCACGCCCGTGGACGCGTCCCGTACCCAACTCAGCTTCTGGAGCGTACGGATGGTCGTCGCGCCCTCGCGCTTCTTGCAGTACGCGGCGAAGTCGTGCTCGCCGACCATCAGCGCCGCCGCCTCGTTCATCGCGTCCACGTCCAGCGGCCGGTCGTGCCACAGCACATGACCGCGCGTCAGCGGATCGACCCCGCCGGGCCGGTCGCCGACCCGGTACGCGTAACGCCGCCAGAGCGCCGAGAAGCGGGCGTTGAACCCCGCCGGGGCGGGGGCCGCCCGCCAGATCCGCACGTCCGGCGGGAGCCGCCCCGCCAGCCGCCGCAGCAGCTTCTCCTCGTGCTCAGCCCACACCGCCTCCGGCAGGTCCACATGGGCCACCTGGCCGCGCGCGTGCACCCCGGCGTCCGTGCGGCCCGCCACCGTCAGGTCGTACGTGACGGTGGACCGGGTCACGGTCCGCAGCGCGTCCTCGATCTCCCCCTGCACCGTGCGGCGGCTGGTCTGCTTCGCCCAGCCGGAGAAGTCCCCGCCGTCGTAGGACAGGTCCAGCCGCACCCGTACGAAACCGGGCTCCGCCTCGTCACTCACCGCGTCATCCTCTCCCTACCCCTGCTCAGCAGAACGGGCCCGCACCGCCCCGAAGGGTGATGCGGGCCCGCTCCTCGGTCTCAGAACGCTCAGGCGTCCTTGGACTCCGCGTCGTCGGCCTTGTCGGCCGGCTTGGCGTCCTCGACGGTCTCCTCGGAGGAGTCGGCCGCGGGGGCCTCGTCCTTCTTGAGGGCGTCTTCCTTGACCGCGCGCTTCGTCGCGGCCTCGGCCTCACCGGTGGCCTGCTGGGCCACGGTCAGCGCCTCGACCAGCTCGATGACCGCCATCGGGGCGTTGTCGCCACGACGGTTGCCGATCTTGGTGATACGCGTGTAACCACCGGGGCGGTTCTCGTACCGGGGAGCGATCTCGGTGAAGAGCGTGTGCACGACGCCCTTGTCCGTGATCGTCTGGAGCACCAGGCGACGGTTGTGGATGTCGCCCTTCTTCGCCTTGGTGACGAGGCGCTCGGCGACCGGACGCAGGCGGCGGGCCTTGGCCTCGGTCGTCGTGATGCGGCCGTGCTCGAACAGCGACTTCGCGAGGTTCGCGAGAAGCAGACGCTCGTGCGCGGCGCTGCCGCCCAGACGGGCACCCTTTGCGGGACGCGGCATGGTGATTCTCCTTGTGTGCTGCACCGGCCGTATCAGGTACCGGTGTCAGTTCCCGTGGGGCGGACGCCTCACGGAAGTCGTGCGGGTGGTGCTCAGTACTGCTCGGTCTCCACGAAACCGGCGTCCGCGTCGTCGTCGGCGCCGAAGGCGTCGGCGGCGGCGGTCGGGTCGAAGCCGGGAGGCGAGTCCTTCAGCGCGAGGCCCATACCGGCCAGCTTCGCCTTGACCTCGTCGATCGACTTCGCGCCGAAGTTGCGGATGTCGAGCAGGTCGGCCTCGGAACGCGCCACGAGCTCACCCACGGAGTGGATGCCCTCGCGCTTGAGGCAGTTGTACGAACGGACCGTGAGCTCCAGCTCCTCGATCGGCAGCGCCAGATCAGCGGCGAGCGCCGCGTCCGTCGGGGACGGGCCCATGTCGATGCCCTCGGCGTCGATGTTGAGCTCGCGCGCCAGACCGAACAGCTCGACCAGGGTCTTGCCCGCCGACGCCATGGCGTCACGGGGACGCATGGCCTGCTTGGTCTCGACGTCGACGATCAGCTTGTCGAAGTCGGTGCGCTGCTCGACACGGGTCGCCTCGACCTTGTACGTGACCTTGAGCACCGGCGAGTAGATGGAGTCGACCGGAATCCGGCCGATCTCCTGGCCCACCTGCTTGTTCTGGACGGCGGAGACGTAGCCGCGACCGCGCTCGACGGTCAGCTCCATCTCCAGCTTGCCCTTGCCGTTGAGCGTGGCGAGGACCAGGTCCGGGTTGTGCACCTCGACACCGGCCGGGGGCGCGATGTCGGCGGCGGTGACCAGGCCGGGACCCTGCTTGCGCAGGTACATCACGACCGGCTCGTCGTGCTCCGAGGAGACGACGAGCTGCTTGATGTTGAGGATGAGGTCGGTCACGTCCTCCTTGACGCCCGGCACGGTGGTGAACTCGTGCAGGACCCCGTCGATCCGGATGCTGGTGACAGCGGCGCCGGGGATCGAGGAGAGGAGGGTGCGGCGCAGGGAGTTGCCGAGGGTGTAACCGAAGCCCGGCTCCAGCGGCTCGATCACGAACCGGGAGCGGAACTCGTCGACGACCTCTTCGGTCAGCGACGGACGCTGAGCGATAAGCATGCGGTGATCCTTCAGTCGTGGGCACCCGCTATTTGATGCCCGACAGATGAGACAAGGGTACGGGCGGCACGCCCCGAAGGGACGTACCGCCCGCAACCGGCGCTACTGCCGCACGGCCGTCACCGGCCGTGACGGGTCAGACGCGGCGACGCTTCGGCGGACGGCAGCCGTTGTGCGGCGTCGGGGTGACGTCCTGGATCGAACCGACCTCCAGGCCCGTGGCCTGGAGCGAGCGGATCGCGGTCTCGCGGCCGGAGCCCGGACCCTTCACGAAGACGTCGACCTTGCGCATGCCGTGCTCCTGCGCGCGGCGGGCGGCCGACTCGGCGGCCATCTGCGCGGCGAAGGGGGTGGACTTGCGCGAGCCCTTGAAGCCGACGTGGCCGGCGGAGGCCCAGGAGATCACGTTGCCCGAGGGGTCCGTGATCGAGACGATGGTGTTGTTGAACGTGCTCTTGATGTGCGCGTGGCCGTGAGCGACGTTCTTCTTTTCCTTGCGACGCACCTTCTTGGCTGCGCCCTGACGACCCTTGGGGGGCATGTCTTGACTCCAGATGGAGAGGGGAGGTGATCGGTCCTACAGCGAAGACCGCTGGTTGCTGCGGTTGCCCGGCGATCCGGACGTCCGCAGTGCGTCCGCTGAGGACTACTTCTTGCCCGGCTTCTTCTTGCCGGCGATCGCGCGACGCGGGCCCTTGCGGGTACGGGCGTTCGTGCTGGTGCGCTGACCGTGGACCGGCAGACCACGACGGTGCCGGATGCCCTGGTAGCAGCCGATCTCGACCTTGCGGCGGATGTCGGCCTGGATCTCGCGGCGGAGGTCACCCTCGGTGCGGAGGTTGGCGTCCACGTACTCGCGGATCTTGACCAGGTCCTCTTCGGCCAGGTCGCGAACGCGGGCGTTCGGGTTCACGCCGGTGGTGGCGAGGATCTCCTTGGACCGGGTGCGCCCGATGCCGAAGACGTAGGTGAGGGCAACCTCCACGCGCTTTTCGCGCGGGATGTCAACACCTGAAACGCGTGCCATTCAATGGCTCCAGTTGTTAGATCGGGGGTCTTCCGCAGTGCCGCTCCCGACCGCCGACCACCCGCAGGGAGTGGTGGTACGTCCGGGTCCCCGGCCCCCGCCGGAGGTGTCGTCAGCCGTGGCTTGGACGGGCGCTGCGTATGTACGAATTACGTGCGTCGCGCGAAGTCTGCGAGATGCAGGCGGTCGTGCTTCAGCCCTGGCGCTGCTTGTGGCGCAGGTTGTCGCAGATGACCATGACCCGACCGTGACGGCGGATCACCTTGCACTTGTCGCAGATCTTCTTGACGCTCGGCTTGACCTTCATGGGATGTCAGGTTCTCCGGGTCAGTGCCGTCACCGCGCCGAAACGTGGTGCAGGCAAGATCTACTTGTAGCGGTAGACGATCCGGCCACGCGTCAGGTCGTACGGGGAGAGCTCCACGACGACCCGGTCGTCCGGGAGGATACGGATGTAGTGCATCCGCATCTTGCCGGAGATGTGCGCGAGGACCTTGTGACCGTTCTGGAGTTCCACCTTGAACATGGCGTTCGGGAGGGACTCGATCACGGTGCCCTCAATTTCGATGGCACCTTGCTTCTTGGCCACGCTTCGCCTTTCGAATCGGCTACCTTGATCGATTCTCGCCACCGAGTGCTGCCTGTGGACACACTGATGCACGAGAGCCGACGAGTCAGTCTACGTCAGCGGGACCCAAAAGACGAATCCGTCAAGTTTGCCCCGTACCGGTGATCCTTAGACCTGCCGGCGGGCCGCTTCAGCCCAGCGGGTCGGGCGCGGCCGTGACGCCGTACTCCGCGAGCCGGGCCCGGCCGCAGTCCGGAGCCGTCAGCACGAGCGGGCCCTCCTCGGTCAGCGCGATGGAGTGCTCCCAGTGCGAGGACCAGGTGCCGTCCGTGGTCAGGACGGTCCAGTCGTCGCTCAGCACCTCCGTTCGCGCCGTACCGAGCGAGACCATGGGCTCGATCGCCAGGCAGACGCCGGGCACCAGCTTGATGCCCTTGCCGCGCTTGCGGGAGACGTAGTTCAGCAGGTGCGGGTCCATGTGCATCTCGGTGCCGATGCCGTGGCCGCCGTAGTCCTCGATGATCCCGTACTTGCCGGTGGCCGGACGCGGCTGGCGGCGGATGTAGGACTCGATCGCCTTCGAGATGTCGACCAGGCGGTTGTTCACCTTCATCGCGGCGATCCCGGCCCACATCGACTCCTCGGTGACCCGGGACAGCTCGATCAGCTCCGGAGCGTGACCCGTTCCCACGAACGCGGTGTACGCGGCGTCGCCGTGCCAGCCGTCCACGATCGCGCCGGCGTCGATCGAGATGATGTCGCCGTCCTTGAGCACGGTCTTCTCGTCCGGGATGCCGTGGACCACGACCTCGTTGACCGAGGTGCAGATGGTCGCGGGGAAGCCGCCGTAACCGAGGAAGTTCGACTTCGCGCCGTGGTCGGCGATCACCTTGCGGGCGACCTGGTCCAGGTCCTTCGTGGTGGCGCCGGGCACCGCCGCCTCCCGGGTGGCGGCGTGAATGGCAGCGACCACCAGGCCCGCCTCGCGCATCTTCGCGATCTGCTCGGGGGTCTTGATCTGCACCATTGCTCGGCGCCTCTCTGCATCGACGGGTGAGGGGGCTCACGGGAGGGGGCTGACGGGGACTCCTGCGCCGTACCCAACGATACGGGCGATACGGGCGCAAGCAGTCGGCCGCGACGCCCTGAGGCGCCGCGGCCGACTGCACAACGGTGATACGGGGTGGCGCTCAGCCCTGGTCGGACTTCAGCGCCTCCATCGCGCGCTCGGTCACCTCGGTGACCTTGCCGAGCGCGGAGATGGTCACGACCAGGCCCTGGGCCCGGTAGTAGTCGATGATCGGCTCGGTCTCCGTGTGGTAGACCTCCAGCCGGGTGCGGACCGTCTCCTCGCTGTCGTCGTCCCGCTGGTACAGCTCGCCGCCGCAGGCGTCGCAGACGCCCTCGGCCTTCGGCGGGTTGTACGTCACGTGGAAGACGTGCGCGCTGTCGTTGCGGCAGATGCGGCGGCCCGCGATCCGCTTGACGACCTCGTCCTCGGGGACCTCCAGATCGAGGACCGCGTCCAGCTTCACGCCCTCGTCCTTGAGGATCACGTCAAGGGCTTCGGCCTGGCCCACGTTCCGCGGGAAGCCGTCCAGCAGGAAGCCGTTCACGGCGTCCGACTGGGACATGCGGTCCTTGGCCATCCCGATGGTGACCTCGTCCGGCACCAGCCGCCCCGCGTCCATGAAGGCGCGGGCCTGCTTGCCAAGGTCGGTGCCCTGGCTGATGTTGGCGCGGAAGAGGTCGCCCGTGGAGATGTGCGGAATCGACAGGTTCTTGGCAAGGTACGCAGCCTGCGTTCCCTTGCCGGCGCCCGGAGGCCCGACGAGGACGATTCGCATCAGCGGAGGAACCCTTCGTAATTGCGCTGCTGGAGCTGACTCTCGATCTGCTTCACGGTCTCCAGACCGACACCCACGATGATGAGGATGCTCGTCCCGCCGAACGGGAAGTTCTGGTTAGCACCGCCGAAGCCTGCCAACGCCATCGTCGGCACCAGAGCGATCAGGCCCAGGTACAGCGAGCCCGGCCAAGTGATCCTGTTGAGCACGTAGCTCAGGTACTCGGCAGTAGGTCGACCTGCCCGGATGCCCGGGATGAAGCCACCATACTTCTTCATGTTGTCGGCGACCTCGTCGGGGTTGAACGAGATGGCCACGTAGAAGAAGGCGAAGAACACGATCAGCACGAAGTACGTCGCGATGTAGTACGCGCCGTCGCCCGTGACGAAGTTGTCCTGGATCCAGGTCGCCCAGCCCGCGGTCGAGTTGGAGAACTGGACGATCAGGGCCGGGATGTAGAGCAGCGAAGAAGCGAAGATGACGGGGATCACACCCGCCTGGTTCACCTTGAGCGGGATGTACGTCGAGGTGCCGCCGTACGACCTGCGCCCGATCATGCGCTTCGCGTACTGCACCGGAATGCGGCGCTGGGCCTGCTCGACGAAGACGACGAGCGCGACCATCACGAAGCCGATGAGGATGACGGTGCCGAACTCGATCCAGCCGTCGGCCAGCTTGCCGCTCTCCTTGATGGCCCACAGGGCGCCGGGGAACGTCGCGGCGATCGAGATGAACATGAGGATCGACATGCCGTTGCCGATGCCGCGGTCGGTGATGAGCTCACCGAGCCACATGACGGCGGCGGTGCCGGCGGTCATCGTGAGGACCATGATGACCGTGGTGAAGATCGACTTGTCGGCGACGATCTGGTCGCCCACCGAGCAGTTGGAGAAGAGCGCTCCACTACGGGCGGTGGCCACCAGGCCGGTGCCCTGGAGGATGGCCAGCGCGACGGTCAGATAACGCGTGTACTGCGTGATCTTCGCCGTCCCGGACTGCCCTTCCTTCTTGAGCGCTTCGAGGCGGGGAATCACCACGGTCAGCAGCTGGAGAATGATGCTGGCCGTGATGTACGGCATGATGCCGAGCGCGAAGATGGTGATCTGCAGCAGGGCGCCACCGCTGAACATCTGCATCAGACCGAGAAGACCGCCCGCACCGGCTTGGTCGATGCACGTCTGGACCTTCGCGTAGTCGACGCCGGGGGCCGGGATGTGCGCCCCGAGCCGGTAGATCACGATGATGCCGAGCGTGAAGAGCAGCTTCTTGCGCAGGTCGGGCGTCTTGAACGCTCGGGCGAACGCGGTGAACACGGTGCCTCCTGCGACCCCCGCGCTATGCGTCAGAGGCGACGGGTCTGGATGGGATCGGATACAGGGCAGCCCTACATCGTAAGGAGGCCACAAAGATTAACGGCGCTACCCTACCCGGGGTTCCCCTGAGCAGGAAACACGCGCCCGGCCCCGGCACCCCTTCCGCCGCCCGGAATTCGGGCCGTGCGGACGCCGAAGACCCACCATGTTGGACGTGCCGGTGCGCCGTTCCGGACGGAACGGCGCACCGTTCCGGACAGGAAGGCGCACCGGCCCGCCCCGCGCTCTCCGCCACCCGCGCCGGGCCGGCCTCTCCCCAGCCTTTACCGGGAGTACGCCCGCCCGGCCACGCGGTCACTCCCCCGCACCGCACCACCCGCCCGCCCGGCTGGACGGCCGCCTGCCGCTTCAGCGTCCGACCGGTGACGCCGGGTGGCCCTCCGATGCCTCTCAGCACGGGAGCGGACGGCACGAGGACACGAAAAGGCCCGGTCGGCCGCCTCCGAAGAGGCAGCCGACCGGGCTCAGTTCTGTCCCGGGGCTCAGACGAGCTCGGTGACCGTACCGCCGGCGGCGGTGATCTTCTCCTTGGCGGAGCCGGAGACGGCGTCAACCGAAACCTGCAGCGCCACGGAGATCTCGCCCTGTCCGAGGACCTTGACGAGGTGGTTGTTGCGCACGGCGCCCTTGGCGACCAGGTCGGCCACCGTGACCTCTCCACCCTCGGGGTAGAGCGTCGCGAGCTTGTCCAGGTTCACGACCTGGTACTCCGTACGGAACGGGTTCTTGAAGCCCTTGAGCTTCGGGAGACGCATGTGGAGGGGCATCTGGCCACCCTCGAAGCGCTCCGGAACCTGGTAACGAGCCTTCGTACCCTTGGTACCACGGCCTGCGGTCTTACCCTTGGACGCCTCACCACGACCCACACGGGTCTTGGCGGTCTTGGCGCCCGGGGCAGGCCGGAGGTTGTGGGCCTTCAGCGGGCTGTTCTCCGCCATGTCAGTCAACCTCCTCAACCGTCACGAGGTGGCGGACGGTGTGTACCATTCCGCGGAACTCGGGGCGGTCCTCCTTGACAACCGAGTCGTTCAGGCGCTTGAGCCCGAGCGAACGCAGGGTGTCGCGGTGGTTCTGCTTGCTGCCGATGTACGACTTCGTCTGCGTGATCTTGAGGCGAGCCATTACGCACCCGCTCCCGCACGTGCACGCAGCAGAGCCGCGGGGGCGACGTCCTCGAGGGGCAGACCGCGGCGGGCCGCGATCTCCTCGGGACGCTGCAGGCCCTTGAGGGCCGCCACGGTCGCGTGCACGATGTTGATCGCGTTGGAAGAGCCGAGCGACTTCGACAGGATGTCGTGCACGCCGGCGCACTCGAGCACGGCACGCACCGGGCCACCGGCGATGACGCCGGTACCGGGGGAAGCCGGCTTGAGCATGACGACGCCCGCAGCCTTCTCGCCCTGGATCGGGTGAGGGATGGTGCCCTGGATACGCGGGACCTTGAAGAAGCTCTTCTTCGCCTCTTCGACGCCCTTGGCGATGGCCGCGGGAACTTCCTTGGCCTTGCCGTATCCGACACCGACGGTGCCGTCACCATCGCCCACCACGACCAGCGCGGTGAAGCTGAAGCGACGACCACCCTTCACAACCTTGGCGACGCGGTTGATCGCGACGACGCGCTCGACGTACGCGGTCTTCTCGGCGGCGCTGGCGCCACCGTCACGGCCCTTCCGGTCCCGCCGCTCGCCGCCACCGGCACCGCTTCCGCGGCGCTGGGGTCCAGCCATTGGATTTACCTCTCTCTGTTACGTCCGCTGTGCGTAGGAACCGGGGCTTAGAACTTCAGCCCGGCTTCACGGGCGGCGTCAGCCAGAGCGGCAATCCGCCCGGCGTACTGGTTGCCACCGCGGTCAAACACGACGGCCTCGACGCCTGCGGCCTTGGCGCGCTCGGCGACCAGGGCGCCGACCTGCTTGGCCTGGGCGCTCTTGTCACCCTCGCCACCACGGATCGAGGTGTCCAGGGTCGACGCCGACGCGAGCGTGTGGCCCGCGATGTCGTCGATGACCTGGGCCACGATGTGGCGGTTGGAACGCGTCACGACCAAGCGGGGACGCTCCGGCGAACCGGAGATGTGCTTGCGGACGCGGATGTGGCGCCGCTTGAGAGCGGCACGCTTGTACGCGTCGCCCTTGGCGATCTTCACACCGTATGCCATGGCTACTTACCAGCCTTTCCGACCTTGCGGCGGATGACCTCGCCCGCGTACTTGACGCCCTTGGCCTTGTACGGGTCGGGCTTCCGCAGCTTGCGGATGTTGGCGGCTACCTCGCCGACCTTCTGCTTGTCGATGCCCTCGACGCTGAGCTTCGTGGGCGACTCGACCTTGAAGGTGATGCCATCCGGAGCCTCGATGAGGATCGGGTGGCTGTAGCCCAGGGCGAACTCCAGGTTGGAGCCCTTCGCCTGGACGCGGTAACCGACACCGCTGATCTCGAGCGCCTTGCTGTAACCCGCGGTCACGCCGGTGATCATGTTCGCCACCAGCGTGCGGGACAGGCCGTGGAGGGCCTTGTTCTGACGCTCGTCGTTCGGGCGGGTGACGTTGAGAACGCCGTCCTCGCCCTTGGAGACCTCGATCGGCGCGGCGACGGTGTGCGAGAGGGAACCCTTGGGGCCCTTCACCGCGACCGTACGGCCATCGATGGTGACGTCCACACCGGCGGGAACCTGGATGGGGAGCTTGCCGATTCGCGACATGAGCTTTCCTTCCTTTCCCGACTACCAGACGTAGGCGAGGACTTCCCCACCTACGCCCTTCTTGCCTGCCTGCTGGCCGGTCAGGAGACCGTGGGACGTGGAGATGATCGCCACGCCCAGGCCGCCGAGGACCTTCGGCAGGTTGGTGGACTTCGCGTACACGCGCAGACCCGGCTTCGAGATCCGCTTGATGCCGGCGATCGAGCGCTCGCGGTTCGGGCCGAACTTCAGCTCCAGGACGAGGTTCTTGCCGACCTCGGCGTCCTCGACCTTCCAGCCGGTGA
Organism: Streptomyces sp. ADI96-02; assembly: GCF_003846185.1. Classification (GTDB taxonomy): domain Bacteria; phylum Actinomycetota; class Actinomycetes; order Streptomycetales; family Streptomycetaceae; genus Streptomyces. Next base: position 4,018,616 of record NZ_ML123034.1, on the reverse strand, counting down.
TGAAGCCCTCCTGCTGGAGGATCTCCGCGATGTGCGACTTGATCTTGCTGTGCGGCATCACGACGGAGTCGTGGTACGCCGAGTTCGCGTTGCGCAGACGCGTGAGCATGTCTGCGATGGGATCAGTCATGGTCATGAATTGGCCTTCGGCCTCTCTCGCCGGGGTTTCCTGTATGCGCCATCCCTCTCCCCGCTCAGTGGCGGGACGGGTGCGGTGCGGGGACCTACGGCGTAGTAAGTCGGTCTTGGGCGGCAGGCGCCCAACCCTTCAAGCCTACGGCATGAAAGGCGGGGCTCCTGCCGACCAGATGCTTACCGAGAGCTTCCGGGTACTTCCAACGCCCAGGGGGCGAAGGAGAGTTACCAGGAGCTCTTGGTCACGCCCGGCAGCTCGCCACGGTGAGCCATCTCACGAAGGCACACGCGGCACAGGCCGAACTTGCGGTAGACGGAGTGGGGCCGGCCGCAGCGCTGGCAGCGGGTGTACCCGCGAACGCCGAACTTCGGCTTGCGGGCGGCCTTAGCGATCAGAGCCTTCTTCGCCACGGTCAGTTCTCCTTGAACGGGAAGCCGAGGTGACGAAGGAGGGCACGACCCTCGTCGTCGTTGGTCGCCGTGGTGACCACGGTGATGTCCATGCCCCGGACCCGGTCGATCTTGTCCTGGTCGATCTCGTGGAACATGACCTGCTCCGTGAGACCGAAGGTGTAGTTGCCACGGCCGTCGAACTGCTTGGGCGACAGGCCGCGGAAGTCACGGATACGCGGCAGCGCGAGCGACAGCGTACGGTCCAGGAACTCCCACATCCGGTCACCGCGGAGGGTGACGTGGCAGCCGATCGGCTGGCCCTCGCGCAGCTTGAACTGCGCGATGGACTTGCGGGCCTTGGTGACGGCCGGCTTCTGGCCGGTGATCGTGGTGAGGTCGCGAACGGCCCCGTCGATCAGCTTGGAGTCGCGGGCGGCGTCGCCCACACCCATGTTGACCACGATCTTGACCAGACCGGGAACCTGCATGACGTTCTCGTAGGAGAACTCCTCACGCAGCTTGCCGGCGATTTCCTCGCGGTAGCGCGTCTTGAGACGCGGCGCAGTGGTGGCAGTCATCAGATGTCCTCACCGGTCCGCTTGGCAACGCGGATCTTGTTGCCCTCGTCGTCAAAGCGGTAGCCGACGCGGGTGACGACCTTGTTGCCGTCCTTCTCCACGACCAGCTGAACGTTGCTGACGTGGATCGGGGCCTCGGTGGTGACAATGCCACCGGTCTGCGAGCCGCGAGCCGTCTGACCGGCCTTGGTGTGCTTCTTGACCCGGTTGACACCCTCGACGAGGACGCGGTCCTGAGCGGGGTAGGCCACGATGACCTTGCCCTGCTTGCCCTTGTCCTTACCGGTGATGACCTGAACCAGGTCGCCCTTCTTGATCTTCATGCTTACAGCACCTCCGGCGCGAGCGAGATGATCTTCATGAACTTCTTCTCGCGCAGCTCTCGGCCCACGGGGCCGAAGATGCGGGTGCCGCGGGGGTCGCCGTCGTTCTTCAGAATGACGGCGGCGTTCTCGTCGAAGCGGATGTACGAGCCATCCTGACGACGACGCTCCTTGACGGTGCGAACGATGACGGCCTTGACGACGTCACCCTTCTTCACGTTGCCACCGGGGATCGCGTCCTTGACGGTGGCGACGATGACGTCACCGATACCCGCGTAGCGGCGACCCGAGCCACCGAGAACACGAATGGTGAGAATTTCCTTCGCACCCGTGTTGTCGGCGACGCGCAGTCGCGACTCCTGCTGGATCACGTCTATCTCCTGATCGTCTGCCGGTTCCCGGCGGGCGCCTCTCCGTCACCGGAGAGGCGCCCCACCGAGCCTGGCGGAACTGACCTGAGGGGAATCCCCCTCAGGAATTACTTGGCCTTCTCGAGGATCTCGACGATGCGCCAGCGCTTCGAGGCGGACAGCGGACGCGTCTCCATGATGAGGACACGGTCGCCGACGCCCGCAGCGTTCTGCTCGTCGTGGGCCTTGAGCTTGTTCGTACGGCGGATGACCTTGCCGTACAGCGCGTGCTTGACGCGGTCCTCGACGGCGACGACGACGGTCTTGTCCATCTTGTCGCTGACGACCAGACCCTCACGGGTCTTGCGGAAACCGCGGTCGATCTTGCTGGTCTCAGTCACAGTCTTCTCGCTCATCAGGCGCTCTCCACCGTCTCGATGCCCAGCTCGCGCTCGCGCATCAGGGTGTAGATCCGGGCGATGTCCTTACGGACGGACTTGAGCCGGCCGTGGTTCTCGAGCTGGCCCGTCGCCGCCTGGAAGCGGAGGTTGAACAGCTCTTCCTTGGCCTCGCGGAGCTTGTTGAGGAGCTCCTCGTTGCCCAGCTCGCGCAGCTCGGACGCCTTGGTACCGGCCGACATCACGACTCACCTGCCTCGCGCCGAACGATCCGGCACTTCATCGGAAGCTTGTGAGCAGCGCGGGTGAGCGCCTCACGAGCAATCTTCTCGTTCGGGTAGGACAGCTCGAACATCACCCGACCCGGCTTGACGTTCGCGATCCACCACTCGGGAGAACCCTTACCGGAACCCATGCGGGTCTCGGCCGGCTTCTTCGTCAGGGGACGGTCCGGGTAGATGTTGATCCAGACCTTGCCGCCACGCTTGATGTGACGGGTCATCGCGATACGAGCGGACTCGATCTGACGGTTCGTCACGTACGCCGGGGTCAGCGCCTGGATGCCGTACTCGCCGAACGCAACCTGCGTGCCACCCTTGGACATACCGCTGCGCTTCGGGTGGTGCTGCTTGCGGTGCTTGACCCTACGGGGGATCAGCATTTCGGTCAGGCCTCCGTTCCGGTGCTCTCAGCAGCCGGAGCAGCGGCGGCGGGAGCGTCGGCCTTGGGGGCCTCGGCTGCCGGCGACTGCTGCGGCTTACGGCCGCGACCGCCACGCTCGCCACCACGGCCACCACGGCCGGCCGGGCGGTCAGCGCCGCCACGGGCCGGACGGTTGCCGGCGCGGGCCGCGGCGTTCTCGGCGCGAACCTCGGCGATGTTCTTGACGTCGCCCTTGTAGATCCAGACCTTCACGCCGATGCGGCCGAAGGTCGTCTTGGCCTCGAAGAAGCCGTAGTCGACGTTCGCACGGAGCGTGTGCAGGGGCACGCGGCCCTCGCGGTAGAACTCCGAGCGGGACATCTCGGCGCCGCCGAGGCGACCGCCGCACTGGATCTTGATGCCCTTGGCGCCGGCCTTCATCGAGCTCTGCATGCTCTTGCGCATGGCACGACGGAAGGAGACGCGGGAGGAGAGCTGCTCGGCGACGGCCTGGGCCACCAGCTGAGCGTCCACCTCGGGGTTCTTGACCTCGAGGATGTTCAGCTGGACCTGCTTGCCGGTCAGCTTCTCCAGCTCGCCGCGGATGCGGTCGGCCTCGGCGCCGCGGCGGCCGATGACGATGCCCGGACGAGCGGTGTGGATGTCAACGCGGACGCGGTCCCGGGTGCGCTCGATCTCGACCTTCGAGATGCCGGCCCGCTCCATGCCCTTCGTCATCATGCGACGAATGGCGACGTCTTCCTTGACGTAGTCCTTGTACAGCTTGTCGGCGTACCAGCGGGACTTGAAGTCCGTGGTGATGCCGAGCCGGAACCCGTGCGGGTTTACCTTCTGGCCCATTACCGGGTTCCTTCCTTGCTGCTGACGACCACGGTGATGTGGCTGGTCCGCTTACGGATCCGGTAGGCACGGCCCTGAGCACGCGGACGGAACCGCTTCAGGGTCGGGCCCTCGTCCACGTACGCCTCGCTGATGACCAGCGAAGAGGCGTCGGTGTGGTCGTAGTTGTGTGCAGCGTTGGCGATGGCGCTGTCCAGCACCTTGCCAACCGGCACGCTCGCGGCCTGCGGGGCGAAACGCAGGACCGCCTGAGCCTCCGTGGCATCCATGCCACGGATGAGGTCCACCACGCGGCGGGCCTTCATGGGCGTGACGCGGATGTACCGCGCCTGGGCCCTGGCTTCCATGGTTGTCCCTTCGGTGTAAGTCATAGTCGTTTCCACCCCGCCGTTAGCGGCGCTTCGACTTCCGGTCGTCCTTGACGTGGCCGCGGAAGGTGCGAGTCGGCGAGAACTCGCCGAGCTTGTGGCCGACCATCGACTCGGTGACGAACACCGGGACGTGGATCTTGCCGTTGTGCACCGCGATGGTGTGGCCCAGCATTGCCGGGACGATCATCGAGCGACGGGACCAGGTCTTGATGACGTTCTTGGTGCCTGCCTCGTTCTGTACGTCCACCTTCTTGATGAGGTGTCCGTCGACGAAGGGCCCCTTCTTGAGACTGCGCGGCATCTAAACCCGCTCCTAGCGCTTCTTGTTCGTCTTGCGGCGGCGGACGATGTACTTGTTGCTCGCCTTCTTGGGAGAACGAGTACGACCCTCCTTCTGACCCCACGGCGAGACCGGGTGGCGACCACCGGAGGTCTTGCCCTCACCACCACCGTGCGGGTGGTCAACCGGGTTCATCGCGACACCGCGGACGGTCGGGCGAACGCCCTTCCAGCGCATGCGGCCGGCCTTGCCCCAGTTGATGTTCGACTGCTCGGCGTTGCCGACCTCGCCGATGGTGGCGCGGCAGCGGGCGTCGACCAGGCGGATCTCACCCGACGGCATACGAAGGTGGGCCATGGTGCCCTCCTTCGCCAGCAGCTGCACGGAGGCACCCGCGGAACGGGCGAACTTCGCGCCGCCGCCGGGCCGCAGCTCGATGGCGTGGATGGTCGTACCGACCGGGATGTTGCGCAGCGCCAGGTTGTTGCCGGGCTTGATGTCGGCGGTCGGACCGTTCTCGACACGGTCGCCCTGCGTCAGGCCACGGGGAGCGACGATGTAACGCTTCTCGCCGTCCGCGTAGTGCAGCAGCGCGATGCGCGCGGTGCGGTTCGGGTCGTACTCGATGTGCGCGACCTTGGCCGGCACGCCGTCCTTGTCGTGACGACGGAAGTCGATCACTCGGTAGGCGCGCTTGTGGCCACCGCCCTGGTGGCGAACGGTCACACGACCGGCGTTGTTACGGCCGCCCTTGCTGTGCAGGGGGCGGACCAGCGACTTCTCCGGCGTGGACCGCGTGATCTCGACAAAGTCGGCGACGCTGGAGCCACGACGGCCCGGGGTCGTCGGCTTGTACTTGCGGATACCCATTTCTCAGTCCTCGTCCGATTCCGGACGACTCGACCTCACTAGGAGGTCGGGCCGCCGAAGATGTCGATTCGGTCGCCCTCAGCGAGGGTCACGATGGCGCGCTTCGTGTCGGCGCGCTTGCCGAAGCCGGTCTTGGTGCGCTTGCGCTTACCCTGCCGGTTGATCGTGTTGACCCCGGTGACCTTGACCGAGAAGACCGCTTCCACGGCCTGCTTGATCTGGGTCTTGTTGGAGCCCGGCGCGACGATGAACGTGTACTTGTTCTCGTCGAGCAGCGCGTAGCTCTTCTCGGAGACCACGGGCTTGACGAGAACGTCGCGCGGGTCCGAGTACGTCTTGCTGGTGACGGTCGCCTCACTCATCAGGCGTCGCTCCCTTCGGTCTCAGCGGTCTGGGGGCCAGACACGAAGGACTCGAAAGCGGCCTGGGTGAAGACCACGTCGTCAGAGACGATCACGTCGTACGTGTTCAGCTGGCCCGGCTCCAGGATGTGCACCTGGGGCAGGTTGCGGGCGGACAGCCACGCGGCCTCGTCGGCGCGGTCGACGACCAGGAGCAGGTTCTGGCGCTCCGAGATCTTGCCGAGCAGCGTCCTGGCGGCCTTCGTGGAGGCGGCACCCTCGACCACGCCGGTGACGACGTGGATGCGGGAGTGACGGGCCCGGTCGGAGAGGGCACCGCGCAGGGCGGCGGCCTTCATCTTCTTCGGGGTCCGCTGCGAGTAGTCACGCGGCTGCGGGCCGTGGACGACGCCACCGCCGGCGAACTGCGGGGCGCGGGTCGAACCCTGACGGGCGCGGCCGGTGCCCTTCTGGCGGTACGGCTTCTTGCCGCCACCGCGGACTTCGCCGCGGCGCTTGGTCTTGTGCGTGCCCTGACGGGCAGCCGCCAGCTGAGCGACAACGACCTGGTGGATCAGCGGAACGCTGGTCTTCGCGTCGAAGATCTCCGCGGGGAGCTCGACGGTACCGGCCTTGTCGCCTGCCGGCGAAAGGATGTCAATGGTGCTCATTACCTCAAGCCCCCTTGGCCGCGGTACGGACCAGGACGAGGCCGCCGTTCGGACCGGGGACCGCGCCCTTGATGAGGAGCAGACCCTTCTCCGCGTCAACCGCGTGGATGGTCAGGTTCTGGGTGGTGACGCGCTCGTTACCCATGCGGCCCGCCATGCGCATGCCCTTGAAGACACGCCCAGGGGTGGCGCAGCCACCGATGGAACCGGGGGAACGGTGCTTGCGCTGGGTGCCGTGCCCGGCGCCGAGGCCCTTGAAGTTGTGACGCTTCATGACACCGGCGAAGCCCTTGCCCTTGCTCTTGCCCGTGACGTCGACCTTGACGCCGGACTCGAACACCTCGGCAGTGACCTCCTGGCCCAGCGTGTACTCGCTGGCGTCAGGGGTGCGGAGCTCCACCAGGTGGCGGCGCGGGGTGACGTCGGCCTTGGCGAAGTGACCCTTGAGGGGCTTGTTCACCTTGCGCGGGTCGATCTCGCCGAAGGCGATCTGGACCGCTTCGTAGCCGTCGCTGTCGTTGGTGCGGACCTGGGTGACGACGCACGGCCCGGCCTTGACGACGGTGACCGGGACAACCCGGTTGTTCTCGTCCCAGACCTGGGTCATGCCGAGCTTCTCGCCCAGGACGCCCTTAATGTTCTTAGCCATCTCGCGCGTCACCTCAGAGCTTGATCTCGATGTCGACGCCCGCCGGCAGGTCGAGACGCATCAGCGAGTCAACCGTCTTCGGCGTGGGGTCGAGGATGTCGATGAGGCGCTTGTGCGTGCGCATCTCGAAGTGCTCGCGCGAGTCCTTGTACTTGTGCGGCGACTTGATGACGCAGTACACGTTCTTCTCAGTGGGCAGCGGCACCGGGCCTGCGACCGACGCACCAGTGCGGGTCACCGTCTCGACGATCTTCTTCGCCGAGGAGTCGATGACCTCGTGGTCGTAGGCCTTGAGCCGGATGCGGATCTTCTGTCCCGCCATGGCTACTAGTAGTCCTGTCTCTCTGTTTAACGCTCTGGAACCCGGGGGTTCTCCGAACCTCCGCCTCCGACCCACGCGGTCGGGCGTGTCGCATCCCCTCTACGAAAATCTCCCGAAGGAGATCCCAACCAAGGGGGTGCGGGCCCGAGGACCGCGGAACCGGGGGCGGAACACCCACCGGGTGCCTGGCCGGCGCCCTGCGTTGCTTCCCGGAAGATTCCCGTACGTCCGGCCCTACAGGGCCGACGAGTACTGTGGGACTCGCTTCCGGTCCTCCCGGCGGGAGGCGCGCAGCATTGACACTCAACCGAGCAACCTGGTCAGTGTGCCATACGGGGCGCGGGCCTGGCCAATCGAGTCCGGAATACTACCCCGCGCGAGCGAGTACTCAAACGCGGGCACGCATCCGGCGGCCTCGCGCGCCCCGTCCGGCCCCACCCCAGGGCCTGCCCGCACCGCCCCACGCACACGGGCACGGCGGGCCGTTCGCCGGCCGCGGAGGAAGCGGACGGACAACTCCCCGGCAACCATGGCCGATTCGCGCACCCGCGCCATAACGCCGCGTTATGGCCAAACGTTAGTACCCCTCGTCGCGGGGCTCCGGGCACCCTGTTGCCCACCATCCCCCACAGACACGTCCACCCAACGTGTCCCGCGAATCGAGGAACCATGCGTATAGCCAGGCTCGTGCCCGCTGTCGCCGCAGCGGCGGTCTCCGTCCTCGCTCTGCTCGCCCCCTCCGCCTCGGCCGCCCCGGCCGTCGCCCCTCCGGTCACCAAGGCCGTCCAGCCGATCATCGGCGGCGGCCAGGCCACCAGCGCCCCGTGGGCCGCGCGGCTCTTCTCCCAGGGCAGAGAGACCTGTTCGGCGACGATCATCGCGCCGACCTGGATCCTCACCGCCAAGCACTGCGTCACCGGCGGCGGGCTGTCGTTCCGTATCGGCAGCCTCGACCAGCAGAGCGGCGGAACGGTGGCCAACGGCGTCCAGACGTACACCCACAGCTCCGACCTGGCGCTCGTCCGGCTGGACCGCTCCGTGCAGGCCACCTACTCGCGCCTGGGCCAGCCCGGCTCGGTCAGCGTCGGGCAGAGCGTGCAGGTCTGGGGCTGGGGCGCCACCTCGCAGTGCGGCTCCGAGGCCAACTGCCAGTCCCGCTACCTGAAGGTCGCCAACGTGACCGTGACCGGCAGCTGCGGCGACGCGTACGGCGGCTCCGCGATCTGCGCCCGGCGCGGCAACGGCATCACCGCCGGCGGCGACTCCGGCGGCCCGATGACGGCGAACGGCATCCAGGTCGGCGTCGCCTCCACCAGCGACCGCCAGACCACGACCGCGTACACGAACGTCACCGCGTACCGCTCCTGGATCCAGTCGGTCGCCGGCGTCTGATCCCGCGGCCACCGGCCACCGGCCCCGGCCTCCCCGCCGACGGCCCGCCCGCACGGCGAAGGGCCCCCACCTCTCGGAAGAGAGGTGGGGGCCCTTCTTGCGGCTCGGTGAGCCACCAGGTCCAAGGACCAAGCAGAGAACTACTTGATGATCTTGGTGACCTGGCCGGCGCCCACGGTCCGGCCACCCTCGCGGATGGCGAACTTCAGGCCCTCTTCCATGGCGACCGGCTGGATCAGCGCGACGTCCATGAGGGTGTTGTCACCCGGCATGACCATCTCGGTGCCCTCGGGAAGGGTCACGACGCCCGTCACGTCCGTGGTACGGAAGTAGAACTGCGGGCGGTAGTTGTTGAAGAACGGGGTGTGACGGCCACCCTCGTCCTTCGACAGGATGTAGGACTGCGCCTGGAACTCGGTGTGCGGCGTGACCGAACCGGGCTTGATGATGACCTGGCCGCGCTCGACGTCCTCGCGCTTGATGCCACGGAGGAGCAGACCGACGTTCTCACCGGCCTGGCCCTCGTCGAGCAGCTTGCGGAACATCTCGATGCCGGTGACCGTGGTGGTGGTCTTCTCGGTCTTGATACCGACGATGTCGACGGTCTCGTTGACCTTCAGGACACCACGCTCGATGCGGCCGGTGACGACCGTACCGCGACCGGTGATCGTGAAGACGTCCTCGATCGGCATGAGGAACGGCTTCTCGACGTCACGCTCGGGCTGCGGGATGGACTCGTCGACGGCGGCCATCAGGTTCAGGACCGACTGGCCCCACTCCTTGTCGCCCTCAAGAGCCTTGAGCGCCGAGACGCGCACGACCGGGAGGTCGTCGCCCGGGAACTCGTACTCGGAGAGGAGCTCACGGACCTCGAGCTCGACGAGCTCCATGATCTCCTCGTCGTCCACCATGTCGGCCTTGTTCAGGGCGACGACGATGTACGGAACGCCGACCTGGCGGGCCAGGAGCACGTGCTCCTTGGTCTGCGGCATCGGGCCGTCGGTGGCCGCGACCACGAGGATGGCGCCGTCCATCTGCGCCGCACCCGTGATCATGTTCTTGATGTAGTCCGCGTGGCCGGGGCAGTCGACGTGCGCGTAGTGACGCGACTCCGTCTGGTACTCGACGTGCGCGATGGAGATGGTGATACCGCGCTGGCGCTCCTCGGGAGCCTTGTCGATCTGGTCGAAGGCCGAGGCCTCGTTCAGGTCGGGGTACGCGTCGTGCAGCACCTTGGTAATGGCGGCCGTGAGGGTCGTCTTACCGTGGTCGATGTGACCGATGGTGCCGATGTTGACGTGCGGCTTAGTCCGCTCGAACTTCGCCTTCGCCACTGGGTCCTCCTGGAGTGGTTCTGTACGCCTTGCTTCATCGGCGCCAGGTGATCTTTGCTGGGATGCCGGTGCCGGGGGCATGCGGCACAGTGCTCGCGCGCTGTGCCGCATGCCCGCCAGGCTCCGGTGACAAGCCTAAAGCGTGAGCTCGGGAGAGTTACTCGCCCTTGGCCTTCGCGATGATCTCCTCGGCGACGTTCCGCGGAACCTCGGCGTAGGAGTCGAACTGCATCGAGTAGCTTGCGCGACCCGAGGTCTTGCTGCGGAGGTCTCCGACGTAGCCGAACATCTCCGAGAGGGGCACGAGGCCCTTCACGACGCGAGCGCCGCTGCGCTCCTCCATGGCCTGGATCTGGCCACGGCGGGAGTTGAGGTCGCCGATGACATCGCCCATGTAGTCCTCGGGCGTGGTGACCTCGACGGCCATCATCGGCTCCAGGAGCACGGGAGAGGCCTTGCGGGCACCCTCCTTGAACGCCTGCGAACCGGCGATCTTGAAGGCGAGCTCCGAGGAGTCGACCTCGTGGTAACCGCCGTCGAGAAGGGTGACGCGGACGCCGACCATCTCGTAACCGGCCAGGATGCCGAACTGCATGGCTTCCTGGGCGCCCGCGTCCACCGAGGGGATGTACTCACGGGGGATGCGGCCACCGGTGACCTTGTTGACGAACTCGTAGGAGGCGTCGCCACCCTCGATGGGCTCGAGGGCGATCTGCACCTTCGCGAACTGGCCGGTACCACCAGTCTGCTTCTTGTGCGTGTAGTCGATGCGCTCGACGGCCTTGCGGATCGTCTCGCGGTACGCGACCTGGGGCTTGCCGACGTTCGCCTCGACGCGGAACTCGCGCTTCATGCGGTCGACGAGCACCTCGAGGTGAAGCTCGCCCATACCACCGATGATGGTCTGGCCGGTCTCCTCGTCGGAGTGCACCTGGAAGGAGGGGTCCTCCTCCGAGAGGCGCTGGATGGCGACACCCAGCTTCTCCTGGTCACCCTTGGACTTCGGCTCGATGGCGACCTGAATGACCGGCGCCGGGAAGTCCATGGACTCCAGGATGACCGGGTTCTTGTCGTCGCACAGCGTCTCACCGGTGGTGGTCTGCTTGAGACCCATGACGGCGATGATGTCGCCGGCGCCCACCGATGCGATCTCCTCACGCTTGTTCGCGTGCATGCGGTAGATCTTGCCGATGCGCTCCTTCTTGCCCTTGACGGAGTTCAGCACCGCGGTGCCGGCCTCCAGGCGACCGGAGTAGATCCGGACGAAGGTGAGCTTGCCGAGGTGCGGGTCGCTCGCGATCTTGAACGCCAGGCCGGAGAACGGCTCGTCGTCCGAGGGCTTGCGCTTGATGACCAGCTCGGGGTCCTTGACGTCGTGGCCCTCGATGGCCTCGACGTCCAGGGGCGACGGCAGGTAGCGGACGACCGCGTCGAGCAGGGGCTGGACGCCCTTGTTCTTGAACGCGGTACCGCAGAACACCGGGGTGACGGTGATGGAGTCGGCGCCACCCTTCGACGCCAGGGTGATGCGGCGGATCGCCTCGTGCAGCTGGTCCTGGCTGGGCTCGTTGCCCTCCAGGTACAGCTCCATCATCTGGTCGTCGTTCTCGGCCACGGCCTCAAGGAGCTTGCCGCGCCATTCCTCGGCGGCCTCCTTCAGGTTGTCCGGGATCTCGACGATGTTGTACATCTCGCCCTTGGCGGCCTCTTCGGGGTACACGAAGGCCTTCATCGACACGAGGTCGACGACGCCCGTGAAGTCCGCTTCGGCGCCGATGGGGAGCTGCATGACGATCGGGGTCGCGCCGAGGCGGTCCACGATCATGTTGACGCAACGGAGGAAGTCCGCGCCGGTGCGGTCGAGCTTGTTGACGAAGCAGATACGCGGCACGCCGTAGCGGTCCGCCTGACGCCAGACGGTCTCGGACTGCGGCTCGACGCCCGCCACACCGTCGAACACGGTGACGGCGCCGTCGAGGACGCGGAGCGAACGCTCCACCTCGACGGTGAAGTCGACGTGACCCGGGGTGTCGATGATGTTGATGGTGTGGTCAACATCGTTGAGCGGCCAGTGGCAGGTCGTCGCGGCGGACGTGATCGTGATGCCGCGCTCCTGCTCCTGCTCCATCCAGTCCATCGTGGCAGCGCCGTCGTGGACTTCACCGATCTTGTAGCTCACACCGGTGTAGAAGAGGATCCGCTCAGTGGTGGTCGTCTTGCCCGCGTCGATGTGGGCCATGATCCCGATGTTGCGGACCTTGGCCAGGTCAAGCGAAGTGGTGGCCATAAGGCTCAATCTTCTCTCGGTCTCGATGGGGGTAGCGACTACCAGCGGTAGTGCGCGAAGGCCTTGTTGGACTCGGCCATCTTGTGGGTGTCCTCACGCTTCTTGACCGAAGCGCCGAGGCCGTTGGAGGCGTCGAGCAGTTCGTTCATGAGGCGCTCGGTCATGGTCTTCTCGCGGCGGGCGCGGGAGTAACCGACGAGCCAGCGCAGAGCGAGGGTGGAGGCGCGACCGGGCTTGACCTCGATCGGCACCTGGTAGGTGGCGCCACCGACACGGCGGGACTTGACCTCGAGCGAGGGCTTGACGTTCTCAAGCGCGCGCTTCAGCGTGATGACCGGGTCGTTGCCGGTCTTCTCGCGGAGGCCTTCCATGGCGCCGTACACGATCCGCTCGGCGGTGGAACGCTTGCCGTCGAGGAGGATCTTGTTGATCAGCGAGGTGACAAGAGGAGAGCTGTAGACCGGGTCGATGATGACCGGGCGCTTCGGGGCGGGGCCCTTACGAGGCATTCTTACTTCTCCTTCTTGGCGCCGTAGCGGCTGCGGGCCTGCTTGCGGTTCTTGACACCCTGGGTGTCAAGGGAGCCGCGGATGATCTTGTAACGAACACCCGGCAGGTCCTTCACACGGCCACCACGCACGAGCACGATGGAGTGCTCCTGCAGGTTGTGTCCCTCACCCGGGATGTAGGCCGTGACCTCGATACCGGAGGTCAGACGCACACGCGCGACCTTACGGAGGGCCGAGTTCGGCTTCTTCGGGGTGGTCGTGAACACACGCGTGCAGACGCCGCGGCGCTGGGGCGAACCCTCGAGCGCGGGCGTCTTGTTCTTCTCGACCTTGTCCTGCCGGCCCTTCCGGACCAGCTGCTGGATCGTAGGCACTACTTCTCCGGTTTCTGTGTGCCGTTCGTGAAACTAACCTGGAACGTCGCCGACCCACGCGGTCGGGTGTGTCGAATACTGCAAGCTCCTACCCTGGGGCAGAAGGGGCGCAGATCGCGGTGGCCACTGACGAGCTCGCCGTGCGGTTGAGGACACGCACCCGAGCCCAGGCACACCCCAGGCACAAGGCTTGAGCGTACCTACCTCACGGAGCTGGGTCAAAACAAATGCCGTCCACCCCGACGGGCACGGCCTCCACCGACGATCCCGCCCGTCGCCCCGAGGGCTTCCGGATCAGCGGAACCTCCTCCCGTATGCCTTCCGACGCCCCTCAGGGCTCCTGAGGGCGCTGTACGCGGACGGGAACGGGAACGGAGACCGGGAAGGCCGCCGCCCACGCCGGAGGGCGGCCACCCCGCGTACAGGGTGACCGCCCTCCGGTCGATCAGGCGACTCGCCTACTGGTTGTACGGACCGTAGTCGTAGTCCTCCAGCGGAACGGCCTGGCCGGAGCCGGTGCCGAACGGCGAGTAGTCGATGTCGTCGTAGCCGACGGCCGAGTACATCGCGGCCTTGGCCTCCTCGGTCGGCTCGACCCGGATGTTGCGGTAGCGGGACAGGCCCGTACCGGCCGGGATGAGCTTACCGATGATGACGTTCTCCTTGAGGCCGATCAGGGAGTCCGACTTGGCGTTGATCGCCGCGTCGGTCAGGACCCTGGTCGTCTCCTGGAAGGACGCCGCCGACAGCCACGACTCGGTGGCGAGCGAGGCCTTGGTGATACCCATCAGCTGCGGACGGCCGGAGGCGGGGTGACCGCCCTCGGTGACCACACGACGGTTCTCGGTCTCGAACTTCGACCGCTCGACCAGCTCGCCCGGAAGCAGTTCCGCGTCGCCGGACTCGATGATCGTCACGCGGCGGAGCATCTGCCGGATGATGATCTCGATGTGCTTGTCGTGGATCGACACGCCCTGCGAGTTGTAGACCTTCTGGACTTCGCCGACCAGGTGGACCTGGACCGCACGCTGGCCGAGGATGCGCAGCACGTCGTGCGGGTTGGTCGCACCGACGGTGAGCTTCTGGCCCACCTCGACCGGGTCGCCCTCGCCCACGAGCAGACGGGCGCGCTTCGAGATCGGGAACGCCGTCTCGTCGCTGCCGTCGTCCGGGGTGACGACGAGCTTCTTGGTCTTCTCGGTCTCCTCGATCCGCACGCGGCCCTTGGCCTCGGAGATCGGGGCGACACCCTTCGGCGTACGGGCCTCGAAGAGCTCGACGACTCGGGGCAGACCCTGGGTGATGTCGTCACCGGCCACACCACCGGTGTGGAAGGTACGCATCGTCAGCTGGGTGCCGGGCTCACCGATGGACTGGGCGGCGATGATGCCGACCGCCTCACCGATGTCGACCAGCTTGCCGGTGGCGAGCGAGCGTCCGTAGCAGAAGGCACAGGTGCCGACCGCGGACTCACAGGTCAGGACCGAGCGGGTCTTGACCTCCTCGACGCCGGCGCCCACCAGGGCGTCGATCAGGACGTCGCCCAGGTCGACGTTGGCAGGCGCGATGACCTTGCCGTCCACCACGACGTCCTCGGCGAGCATGCGGGCGTAGACCGAGGTCTCGACGTCCTCCGTCTTGCGGAGCACGCCGTCGGCGCCCTTGACCGCGATCTTCAGCTTGAGGCCGCGGTCGGTGCCGCAGTCCTCCTCGCGGATGATCACGTCCTGCGAGACGTCCACCAGACGACGGGTCAGGTAACCCGAGTCGGCGGTACGCAGGGCGGTGTCCGCCAGACCCTTACGGGCGCCGTGCGTGGAGATGAAGTACTCCAGGACGGTGAGGCCCTCGCGGAAGGACGCCTTGATGGGACGCGGGATCGTCTCGTTCTTGGCGTTCGACACCAGACCGCGCATACCCGCGATCTGACGCATCTGCATCATGTTTCCTCGGGCGCCCGAGTCGACCATCATGAAGATGGGGTTCGTCTTCGGGAAGTTCGCGTTCATCGCCTCGGCGACCTCGTTGGTCGCCTTGGTCCAGATCGCGATGAGCTCCTGCGTGCGCTCGTCCTTGGTGATCAGACCGCGCTCGTACTGCTTCTGGACCTTCTCGTCCTGCTCCTCGTAGCCCTTGACGATGGCCTTCTTGGCCTCGGGCACGACGACGTCGGAGATGGCCACGGTGACGCCCGAACGGGTCGCCCAGTGGAAGCCCGCCGCCTTCAGGTTGTCGAGCGTCGCCGCCACGATGACCTTGGGGTAGCGCTCGGCCAGGTCGTTGACGATCTCGGAGAGCTGCTTCTTGCCCACCGAGTAGTCGACGAACGGGTAGTCCTCGGGCAGCAGCTCGTTGAAGAGCGCGCGGCCCAGGCTGGTGCGCAGGCGGAAGGTGTCGCCCGGCTGGTACTCGGGCTCGCCCTCCTCGGCGACCGGCGGCACCCAGCCGCGCGGCGGGATGGTGCCCACCGGGAAGCGGATGTCGACCTTCGCCTGGAGCGACAGCTCGCGGGCGTCGAAGGCCATGATCGCCTCGGCCGTGGAGCCGAAGGACCGGCCCTGGCCCTTGACCTCGCGCTCCTCCTCGTCCGTGGTGAGGAAGAAGAGGCCCAGCACCATGTCCTGGGTCGGCATGGTGACCGGACGGCCGTCGGCCGGCTTGAGGATGTTGTTCGAGGACAGCATCAGGATGCGGGCCTCGGCCTGCGCCTCCGCGGAGAGCGGCAGGTGCACGGCCATCTGGTCGCCGTCGAAGTCCGCGTTGAACGCGGTGCAGACGAGCGGGTGGATCTGGATGGCCTTGCCCTCGACCAGCTGCGGCTCGAATGCCTGGATGCCGAGGCGGTGCAGGGTGGGCGCACGGTTCAGCAGCACCGGGTGCTCGGCGATGACCTCTTCGAGGACGTCGTACACGACGGTGCGGCCACGCTCGACCATGCGCTTGGCCGACTTGATGTTCTGCGCGTGGTTCAGGTCCACCAGGCGCTTCATCACGAACGGCTTGAAGAGCTCCAGCGCCATCGCCTTCGGCAGACCGCACTGGTGCAGCTTGAGCTGCGGACCGACGACGATCACGGAACGCGCGGAGTAGTCCACGCGCTTGCCGAGGAGGTTCTGGCGGAAACGGCCCTGCTTGCCCTTGAGCATGTCGCTCAGGGACTTCAGGGGCCGGTTGCCGGGACCGGTGACCGGGCGACCGCGGCGGCCGTTGTCGAACAGCGCGTCGACGGCCTCCTGCAGCATCCGCTTCTCGTTGTTCACGATGATCTCGGGCGCGCCGAGGTCGAGGAGACGCTTGAGGCGGTTGTTGCGGTTGATCACACGGCGGTACAGGTCGTTCAGGTCGGAGGTCGCGAAGCGGCCACCGTCCAGCTGCACCATCGGACGCAGGTCCGGCGGGATGACCGGCACGCAGTCGAGCACCATGCCCTTGGGCTTGTTGCTGGTCTGCAGGAACGCCGAGACGACCTTGAGGCGCTTGAGCGCACGGGTCTTCTTCTGGCCCTTGCCGGTACGGATGATCTCGCGGAGGCGCTCGGCCTCCTCGTCGAGGTCGAAGGACTCCAGGCGCTTCTGCAGCGCGGCGGCGCCCATGCAGCCGTCGAAGTACGTGCCGAAGCGGTCACGCAGCTCGCGGTAGAGCAGCTCGTCGCCCTCCAGGTCCTGGACCTTGAGGTTCTTGAAGCGGCTCCACACCTCGTCGAGGCGGTCGATCTCGCGCTGCGCGCGGTCGCGCAGCTGCTTCATCTCGCGCTCGGCGCCTTCGCGCACCTTGCGGCGCACGTCGGCCTTGGCGCCCTCGGCCTCCAGCTCGGCCAGGTCGGTCTCGAGCTTCTTGGCGCGGGCCTCCAGGTCGGAGTCGCGGCGGTTCTCGGTCTGCTGACGCTCGACGGAGACGTGCGCCTCCAGGGACGGCAGGTCGCGGGTACGACGCTCCTCGTCCACGAACGTGATCATGTACGCGGCGAAGTAGATGACCTTTTCCAGGTCCTTCGGCGCGAGGTCCAGCAGGTATCCGAGGCGCGACGGGACGCCCTTGAAGTACCAGATGTGGGTGACGGGAGCGGCAAGCTCGATGTGGCCCATCCGCTCACGACGCACCTTGGCGCGAGTGACCTCGACGCCGCAGCGCTCGCAGATGATGCCCTTGAAGCGGACACGCTTGTACTTGCCGCAGTAGCACTCCCAGTCCCGGGTCGGACCGAAGATCTTCTCGCAGAAGAGTCCGTCCTTTTCGGGCTTGAGCGTGCGGTAGTTGATGGTCTCCGGCTTCTTCACTTCGCCGTGGGACCAGGTCCGGATGTCGTCCGCGGTGGCAAGGCCGATCCGCAGCTCGTCGAAGAAGTTGACGTCGAGCACTTGTCGTCAATCCCTCTTTCGGGGGTTCGAGCCCCTTGCCGTCAAGCGAGCAATGGGGCACTTCAGCAATGGTCTGAACGGGTCCGGGGAGAGCCGGCCGGATCACGGGGATCCGGCCGGCGAACCCGTCAGACCTCTTCGACGCTGCTCGGCTCGCGCCGGGACAGGTCGATACCGAGTTCCTCCGCCGCGCGGAAGACGTCCTCGTCCGTGTCGCGCATCTCGATGGACATGCCGTCCGAGGAGAGCACCTCCACGTTGAGGCAGAGCGACTGCATTTCCTTGATGAGCACCTTGAAGGACTCGGGGATGCCCGGCTCGGGGATGTTCTCGCCCTTGACGATGGCCTCGTAGACCTTCACGCGGCCGGTCACGTCGTCGGACTTGATCGTCAGCAGCTCCTGGAGGGCGTAGGCGGCGCCGTACGCCTCCAGTGCCCACACCTCCATCTCACCGAAGCGCTGTCCACCGAACTGTGCCTTACCACCCAGCGGCTGCTGGGTGATCATGGAGTACGGACCGGTCGAACGGGCGTGGAGCTTGTCGTCGACCAGGTGGTGGAGCTTGAGGATGTACATGTAACCGACCGAGACCGGGTCCGGGAACGGCTCGCCGGAGCGGCCGTCGAACAGCTTGGCCTTGCCGGAGGGCTGCACCAGGCGGTCGCCGTCGCGGTTGGGGATCGTGGCCTCGAAGAGGCCGGAGATCTCGTCCTCGCGCGCACCGTCGAAGACGGGCGTGGCGACGTTGGTGCCGGGGGCGACCTGGTCGGCGCCGATGGCCTGCAGGCGCTTGGCCCACTCGTCACCGAGGCCGGAGACGTCCCAGCCGCGGCTGGCGAGCCAGCCGAGGTGGATCTCCAGGACCTGTCCCGGGTTCATTCGGGACGGGACGCCCAGCGGGTTGAGGATGATGTCGACCGGGGTGCCGTCCTCCAGGAACGGCATGTCCTCGATCGGCAGGATCTTGGAGATGACGCCCTTGTTGCCGTGGCGTCCGGCGAGCTTGTCACCGTCGGTGATCTTGCGCTTCTGCGCGACGTAGACGCGGACCAGCTGGTTCACGCCCGGCGGCAGTTCGTCGCCCTCCTCGCGGTCGAAGACGCGGACGCCGATGACCTTGCCGATCTCGCCGTGCGGCACCTTCAGCGAGGTGTCGCGCACCTCGCGCGCCTTCTCGCCGAAGATCGCGCGGAGCAGGCGCTCCTCGGGGGTCAGCTCGGTCTCGCCCTTGGGCGTGACCTTGCCGACGAGGATGTCTCCGGCGACGACCTCGGCGCCGATCCGGATGATGCCGCGCTCGTCGAGGTCCGCGAGGACCTCCTCGGAGACGTTCGGGATGTCCCGGGTGATCTCCTCCGGGCCGAGCTTGGTGTCACGGGCGTCGACCTCGTGCTCCTCGATGTGGATCGAGGAGAGGACGTCGTCCTGCACGAGGCGCTGCGACAGGATGATCGCGTCCTCGTAGTTGTGACCCTCCCACGGCATGAACGCCACGAGCAGGTTCTTGCCGAGGGCCATCTCACCGTTCTCGGTGGCCGGTCCGTCGGCGAGCACCTGGTCGGCGACGACCCGGTCGCCCTCGGAGACGACGACCTTCTGGTTGACCGAGGTGCCCTGGTTGGAGCGCATGAACTTGGCGATGCGGTACGTGGTGTACGTGCCGTCGTCGTTCGTGACGGTGATGTAGTCCGCGGAGACCTCCTGGACCACACCGTCCTTCTCGGCCTTGAGGACGTCGCCGGCGTCGGTGGCGCAGCGGTACTCCATGCCGGTGCCCACGAGCGGGGCCTCGGACTTGATGAGCGGCACGGCCTGCCGCATCATGTTCGCGCCCATGAGCGCGCGGTTGGCGTCGTCGTGCTCCAGGAAGGGGATCATCGCGGTGGCGACGGACACCATCTGGCGCGGCGAGACGTCCATGTAGTCGACGTCCGTGCCGGGCACGTAGTCGACCTCTCCGCCGCGGCGGCGGACCAGGACGCGGGGCTCGGTGAAGCGCAGCTCGTCGGAGAGCGTCGCGTTCGCCTGGGCGATGACGAAGCGGTCCTCCTCGTCGGCCGTGATGTAGTCGACGTCATCGGTGACCTGGCCGTCGACGACCTTGCGGTACGGCGTCTCGATGAAGCCGAACGCGTTGACGCGGCCGTACGAGGCGAGCGAACCGATCAGACCGATGTTCGGGCCTTCGGGGGTCTCGATCGGGCACATGCGTCCGTAGTGGGACGGGTGCACGTCGCGGACCTCGAAGCCGGCCCGCTCACGGGAGAGGCCACCCGGGCCGAGCGCCGACAGGCGGCGCTTGTGGGTGAGACCCGACAGCGGGTTGTTCTGGTCCATGAACTGCGACAGCTGGCTGGTGCCGAAGAACTCCTTGATGGAGGCGACGACCGGCCGGATGTTGATCAGGGTCTGCGGCGTGATCGCCTCGACGTCCTGGGTCGTCATGCGCTCGCGCACGACGCGCTCCATCCTCGCCAGACCCGTGCGGACCTGGTTCTGGATGAGCTCGCCGACGTTGCGCAGACGGCGGTTGCCGAAGTGGTCGATGTCGTCGGTCTCGACGACGATCTCCCGGCCCGACTCGCCGATCGTCTCGGTCTCACCGGCGTGCAGCTTGACCAGGTACTTGATGGTCGCGATGACGTCGTCGGTGGTGAGCACGCCGGCGTCCAGCGGCTCGTCCGCGCCGAGCTTCTTGTTCACCTTGTAGCGGCCGACCTTCGCGAGGTCGTAGCGCTTCGGGTTGAAGTAGAGGTTCTCGAGCAGCGTCTGAGCGGCCTCGCGGGTGGGCGGCTCGCCCGGGCGCAGCTTGCGGTAGATGTCGAGCAGCGCGTCGTCCTGGCCCTGGGTGTGGTCCTTCTCCAGGGTGGCGCGCATCGACTCGTACTCGCCGAACTCCTCAAGGATCTGCTCGGTGCTCCAGCCGAGGGCCTTCAGGAGGACGGTGACCGACTGCTTGCGCTTGCGGTCGATGCGGACACCGACCATGTCGCGCTTGTCGATCTCCATCTCCAGCCAGGCGCCCCGGGACGGGATGATCTTCGCGGAGAAGATGTCCTTGTCGGACGTCTTGTCGATGGAGGAGTCGAAGTAGACACCCGGCGAGCGCACCAGCTGCGACACCACGACACGCTCGGTGCCGTTGATGACGAAGGTGCCCTTGTTGGTCATGAGCGGGAAGTCGCCCATGAAGACCGTCTGGGACTTGATCTCGCCGGTCTCGTTGTTGGTGAACTCGGCCGTGACGAAGAGCGGCGCGGCGAACGTGAAGTCGCGCTCCTTGCACTCGTCGATCGAGTTCTTCGGGGGCTCGAAGCGGTGGTCGCGGAACGTAAGCGACATCGACCCGGAGAAGTCCTCGATCGGTGAGATCTCCTCGAAGATCTCCTCCAGGCCGGACTTGGTGGGGACGTCTTGTCCACTGTCCAGAGCAGCCTCGACGCGAGCCTTCCAGGCGGCGTTGCCGAGGAGCCAGTCAAAGCTCTCGGTCTGCAGCGCGAGGAGGTTCGGAACCTCGAGGGGCTCCTTGATCTTTGCAAAAGAGATGCGCAGCGGGGCGGTGCTGGCACCGTTGTTCGTATTCGCGGTCGAGGCGTTGCGCGAGGCGGCCAAGAGGGGGTCCTTCCGAGGGCTCGGACTCACTACGCGCGTACCGGTCCCAAGCTGGACACAAAGGCAGAAATCCCAGTTCAGGGACGATCGGCCATCGGTGCTTCAGCGTGGGCATGCCCCTGGTGACGGGCAGGAGGCAGCTAACAGGCAGCGCAAAGGGTCAGTGTAGCCAAGCGGCACACTGATGTCCAGTCGGGGTTCTCAGAGACCCACGTTGCTCTCAACAGCTGTTCTCAACACCTATGTCTAGCCCTCGCGCGGGGTGCGCTCTTCTTTACTGCCCTCTTCACTCTCGATCCATGCCTCGGATACGGATCGAAGTGATGACGCGTCCTGAGAATTGCGCGCCGCGTGCGGTTCGTCAAGGCCCACCGGTCCGAACGGCCCTCCGGGCGGCCTCGCCGCCTGCCCCGTACGCGGCCCCAGGGTGCCCCTGGGCGGCCCGCGAGAGGCGCACGGCGAAGATCACCCTACTCGCCCCGGGCGGAAGAGCAAGGCAGCCGTCTCGGGCACGCCACAGGGCGACCACCCGGATGGGTGATCGCCCTGTGGAGAGGCGACGCCCCCGCCCTGCGGCGGGAACGGCACCGGAGAGAGTCAGACGACTCTCGAAGTCACTTGACCTCGACGGAAGCGCCGGCGGCCTTGAGGGACTCGGCAGCCTTCTCGGCGGCCTCCTTGGCGACCTTCTCGAGAACCGGCTTCGGGGTGCCGTCGACGAGGTCCTTGGCCTCCTTCAGACCCAGCGAGGTCAGCTCACGCACGACCTTGATGACCTGGATCTTCTTCTCGCCGGCACCGGTGAGGATGACGTCGAACTCGTCCTGCTCGGCCTCGGCCTCGGCCGGGGCGCCCGCAGCGGCGGGGCCGGCGACGGCGACCGCGGCGGCGGCGGTGACGTCGAACTTCTCCTCGAAGGCCTTCACGAAGGCGGAGAGCTCGATGAGGGTCATGTCTTCGAACTGCGCGAGCAGGTCGTCCTGGGACAGCTTCGCCATGATAGGCGTCCTTCCACTATTCGGCAGGTGCCGGATGTATGTGTCGGCGGGCGTACGTGGAGCCCGCTGGACCGCTGAGCGAAATTACTCGGCGGCCTCGGCGGGAGCCGGAGTACCGGCACCGCCCTGCTCTTCCTTCTTGGCGCGAAGCGCTTCCGCGGTGCGGACGAACTTCGACGGCAGAGCCTGGAAGAGCTGCGCAGCCTGAGTCTGCTTGCCCTTCATGGCACCGGCCAGCTTGGAGAGCAGAACCTCGCGGGACTCGAGGTCCGCAAGCTTCTTGATCTCATCGGCGGACAGCGCCTTGCCGTCAAGGACACCGCCCTTGATGATGAGGTTGGGGTTGTCCTTGGCGAAGTCACGAAGACCCTTCGCCGACTCCACCGGGTCACCGGTGACGAAGGCAACCGCCGTCGGACCCGAGAACAGGTCGTCCAGCGTGTCGATCCCGGCCTCGTTGGCCGCAATCTTGGTCAGCGTGTTCTTCACCACGGCGTACTGGGCGTTCTCACCGAGCGAACGGCGCAGCGTCTTGAGCTGCGCCACGGTGAGACCCCGGTACTCGGTCAGCACGGCGGCGTTCGAGCTGCGGAACTGGTCCGCGAGCTCGGCTACCGCGGCAGCCTTGTCGGGCCTTGCCATGAGCGTCGGCCTCCTTCCGGGTGATGAGGACCGCTCAGAAGGGGCCGGGAAAGACGAAACGCCCCAGCACAAGTGCCAGGGCGCAGCTCGACCGGACAGAGTCCGGGAGCGTTCCACAGTCACCTGCGCAGGTCGTCCGGTCTAGCGGAACCTTCGGTCACCGTCCCTCTTGCGAGAGCGCAGTGACGACCAGCGGTCTTTGGCTTCCTGTGGAGAGTACGCGAGAGGAGGCGCGCCGGGCAAATCCGTCTCGATTCGCCCGGTGCGCGAGGTTTACCGAAGGCTCAGGACGCTCCCGCGGCCCCGCCCTGCTGCTTGAGGACGTCCCGGAAGTCCACGGTGTCGGAGGCGGCGGGCTTCTCGACGGAGACCTCCGTGCCGTAGTCGCTGTAGAAGACGGTCGTGTCGAAGTCGCCGGCCGCCGTCCGCCCGCGCTCGGTCTTCTTCACCAGGAGATCGTCCCGGTCCACCCAGATGTCCACGGTCTGGGTGGTGACGCCGGCGGCGGCGAGCTGCTTCTTGAAGGCCGCCAGCTGCTCCGCGTTCAGCGCGGAGTCGCGGGCGGTCAACTTCGCCACGTCGACGGTGCCGGAGTAGTGGGTGGCGGACACCCCGCGCACGTCCTCCCGGCCCACCTTCTCGACGTCGCCGGAGGCGAGCAGCGCCCGCACGCCCTGCTCGGGTGTGCTGTTATGCATCTGGTCCTTGAGGACGTCGCCGGCGGCGCCGCCCAGCGCGGCGAGGTCCCTCAGGCCGTACCGGATCCAGCTCCGGCCGCCCAGCTCGGAGGCGAAGGCGTCGCCCATGGCCGCGTAGTACTCGTCCCGGAGGTAGCGCACCCGGACCGACCCGTCGCCGCCGGTCCGCTTCAGGGCCTCGCCCATCGTTCCGCCGGTGTACGTGATGGTGAGCGAGCCGGTCAGACCGTCGGCCCAGTCGATCGTGCCGGACTGCTTCAGGGCGACGCTGTCGCCGACCTCGGCGGTGCCCTCGATACGGGCCGACCGCGCCGTGCCGGTCTTCTCCCGCACCTGCTGGAGCGCCGTGACGGAGGCGGTGTCCACCGCGCCGCCCGCGGCCCGCTCGTCCGGGCGCGAGCCGCCGCCCTGCCCCGGGCCGCTGCAGGCCGCCGCCGACATCAGGGCCGTGACCGCCAACGCCGTCCCCGCGCGCCGTACCGTGCTCGTCCTCATCGTCCGTCCACCCCTCGCGTCGTCGCTCGTCCGGCCGCCCCCACCCTGGCACAGGGCAGCCGGCGGGCACCGGCCCTCGCGGGAAATCACGGACGTCGCACTCACCGGCCGCCCCATCGGAAACGAGGACGGGCCCCGCACCTCGAAAGGTTGCGGGGCCCGTCCACAGGGGTGCACGCGTACGACGCGGCTACCGGGTGAGCGCGAGGGCTCAGACGGCGGCCGGGTCCTCCTCGACGAGGAGGTTGCGGGTGCGGTTGGCGTCCAGCGGGATGCCGGGGCCCATCGTGGTGGCCAGCGTGGCCTTCTTGATGAAGCGGCCCTTGGCGGCGGACGGCTTCAGACGGAGGATCTCCTCCAGCGCCGCTGCGTAGTTCTCCACCAGCTTGGTGTCGTCGAACGACGTCTTGCCGATGATGAAGTGCAGGTTCGAGTGCTTGTCGACGCGGAACTCGATCTTGCCGCCCTTGATGTCGTTGACAGCCTTCACGACGTCGGGGGTGACGGTGCCGGTCTTCGGGTTCGGCATCAGACCACGCGGACCGAGCACGCGGCCCAGGCGGCCGACCTTGCCCATGAGGTCCGGGGTGGCGACGACGGCGTCGAAGTCCAGACGGCCCTTCGCCACCTCGTCGATGAGCTCGTCGGCGCCGACGATGTCGGCTCCGGCGGCTTCCGCGGCCGCAGCACGGTCACCGGTCGCGAAGACCAGGACCCGGGCGGTCTTGCCGGTGCCGTGCGGGAGGTTCACGGTGCCGCGGACCATCTGGTCGGCCTTGCGCGGGTCGACACCCAGGCAGAAGGCGACCTCGACGGTGCCGTCGAACTTCGTGGAGGCGGTGTCCTTGGCGAGACGGACGGCCTCGAGCGGGGCGTAGTTGCGCTCCCGGTCGATCTTGGCGTCCGCAGCGCGGAGGTTCTTGCTGCGCTTCACTTCTACTCCTGTGGTTTCAGGTGTGGAGTCGTGGTGCGGACCAGCGCTTGGTCCTACCACTGGGGGTTACGGGGCTGAATCAGCCTTCGACCGTGATGCCCATGGAGCGGGCGGTGCCGGCGATGATCTTCGACGCGGCGTCGAGGTCATTGGCGTTCAGGTCGGGGAGCTTCGTCGTGGCGATCTCGCGGACCTGGGCGGCCGTCAGCTTGGCGACCTTGGTCTTGTGCGGCTCGCCGGAGCCCTTGTCCACACCCGCGGCCTTGAGGATCAGCTTGGCGGCCGGCGGAGTCTTGGTGACGAACGTGAAGGAGCGGTCGTCGTAGACCGTGATCTCCACCGGCACGACCATGCCGCGCTGCGACTCGGTCGCGGCGTTGTACGCCTTGCAGAACTCCATGATGTTGACGCCGTGCTGGCCGAGCGCGGGGCCGACCGGCGGGGCCGGGTTCGCCGCACCGGCGTTGATCTGGAGCTTGATAAGCCCCGTGACCTTCTTCTTCTTGGGAGGCATTGCTCTCTCCGGGTCCTAGTGAGAGTGTTTCGCCGCCGTTCCGGTCATCCGGATGGAGGCATACCGCACAACGATAACGGGTATAGCTGTGCGACCAAAAACCAAGCAGGTCAGACGAGCCGCGAAGCCCCTCTGACCTGCTGGGTAGGCATGTGTCCAGAAACCGGCGGAGAGTGCTAGTTCTTCTGGATCTGGTCGAAGCTGAGCTCGACCGGGGTCTCGCGGCCGAAGATCTCCACGAGGCCCTTGACCTTCTTGGAGTCGGCGTTGATCTCGTTGATCGTCGCCTGCAGCGTCGCGAACGGGCCGTCGGTGACGGTGACCGAGTCGCCCACCTCGAAGTCCAGCACCTGGACCTCGACCTTGCGGGACGGAGCCGGCTTGCCCTCGGCCTCGGCGGCCTCGCGGGCGGCCTTCTCCTCGGCCTCCGGGGCGAGCATCTTGACGATCTCGTCCAGCGTCAGCGGGTACGGGTCGTAGGCGTTGCCCACGAAGCCGGTGACGCCCGGCGTGTTGCGCACGACGCCCCAGGACTCGTTCGTCAGGTCCATGCGCACCAGCACGTAGCCGGGGAGCTTGTTCTGCCGGACGTTCTTGCGCTCGCCGTTCTTGATCTGGACGATCTCTTCCTCGGGCACCTCGGCCTGGTAGATGAAGTCCTCGACGTTGAGCGAGACGGCGCGCTGCTCCAGGTTGGCTTTCACGCGCTTCTCGTACCCGGCGTACGTGTGGATGACGTACCACTCGCCGGGCAGGCCGCGCAGCTCGTCGCGGAGGGCGGTGACGGGGTCGACGGCGGGGGCCGGCTCGGCGGCCTCGGCCTCGTCGGCGCTCTCGTCGTCGGCGCTCTCTTCGTCGGCCTCGGCCTCGGGGGCGTCGGCGTCCTCGTCGGACGCGTCCTCGTCGGCCTCGGCGTCCTGCGACTCCTCCACCACCGCGTCCTGCTCGGCGGGCTCGCCCGCGGCCTGGTCTGCGGCCTCGGCCTGGTCGGGCTCCACGGAGTCAGCAGCCTCAACGATGTCGAGCTCGTCCTCGGCGGACTCGAAGGCGCCAGCCTCGGGCTCGACGGCGTCGTTCAGGTTCGGGTCAGACACGATGGCTGCTTCTTCCTGGATACAAAGGGTGGAACGTGCGAAAGGGGCGCCCGGTCGGACGCCTTCCGCGGGATCAGCCGAAGACGTACTTGATGACCCGCGAGAATCCCATGTCAATGACGGTAACAAGACCGATCATGACGACGACGAACACGATCACCACGGTGGTGTACGTCGTCAGCTGGCTGCGGGTCGGCCAGACGACCTTGCGGAGCTCGGCGACGATCTGACGGTAGAAGAGCGCGAGACGGCCCAGAGGGCCCTTCTTACCGCGCTTGCCGCCCTTCCGGGACTTCTTGTTCGACTCGGGCGCTTCGTCCTCGGCATCAGGCATGTCGATGGAGCCCACGGCGTCCGTCACGCTACTCACCTGATTCCGGGTCGTGGCCGTGCCGCGCCCGGGGGAGCCGCACGGCTGTGCAAGGAAGTACGTACATGCGCACACATCCTGGCGGAGGAGTGTGAAGCAGGGCCGGAGGGACTTGAACCCCCAACCGCTGGTTTTGGAGACCAGTGCTCTACCAATTGAGCTACGACCCTTTGTGGTTTCCCCCAACCTACCGCATCTTTCCCCGTGACCGGGTGCAGGAACGGTGCGGCTGGTGAAGGCCAACGACAGGTGAGTGTACGTGCTCGGGGCCGCCGCGTCGAACAGACAACTACCGACCGGTCCTGTCCGGATGCTGTCCGGGTCCTGTCCGGTCCCTGAAACCCCTGTGCCGTCGGCTTTTGCGGTCTGCGAGCATGGGCGGCATGAGCGCTGCTACTTCTCCGTCCGAGCGTCGGGTCTCCGTCCGCATCGGCGCGATCTCCGAGTCCGCGACCCTCGCCGTCGACGCCAAGGCCAAGGCCCTCAAGGCCGCCGGGCGGCCGGTGATCGGCTTCGGGGCCGGCGAGCCCGACTTCCCGACCCCCGACTACATCGTGGACGCCGCGGTCGAGGCCTGCCGCAACCCGAAGTACCACCGGTACACCCCGGCCGGCGGGCTCCCCGAGCTCAAGGCCGCCATCGCGGAGAAGACGCTGCGCGACTCCGGCTACGAGGTCGACCCGAGCCAGATCCTGGTGACCAACGGCGGCAAGCAGGCGATCTACGAAGCCTTCGCCGCGATCCTCGACCCGGGCGACGAGGTCATCGTGCCCGCCCCGTACTGGACCACCTACCCCGAGTCGATCCGGCTCGCGGGCGGCGTCCCGGTCGAGGTCGTCGCGGACGAGACCACCGGCTACCGGGTCTCCGTGGAGCATCTGGAGGCGGCCCGCACCGAGCGGACCAAGGTCGTGCTCTTCGTCTCGCCGTCCAACCCGACCGGCGCCGTGTACAGCGAGGCCGACGCCGAGGCGATCGGCCGCTGGGCCGTCGAGCACGGCCTGTGGGTCCTGACCGACGAGATCTACGAGCACCTCGTCTACGGCGACGCGGCCTTCACCTCGCTCCCGGCGATCGTGCCCGAGCTGCGCGACAAGTGCATCGTCGTCAACGGCGTCGCCAAGACGTACGCGATGACCGGCTGGCGGGTGGGCTGGATCGTCGGCCCGAAGGACGTGGTCAAGGCCGCGACGAACCTCCAGTCGCACGCCACCTCCAACGTCTCCAACGTGGCCCAGGTCGCCGCGCTGGCCGCCGTCTCCGGCCCGCTGGACGCCGTCGCGGAGATGCGCTCGGCCTTCGACCGCCGCCGCAAGCTCATCGTGCGCATGCTCAACGAGATCGACGGCGTGCTCTGCCCGGAGCCCGAGGGCGCGTTCTACGCCTACCCCTCGGTCAAGGGCCTGCTCGGCAGGGAGATCCGCGGCAAGCGCCCGGCCACCTCCGTCGAGCTGGCCGCGCTGATCCTGGACGAGGCCGAGGTCGCCGTCGTACCGGGCGAGGCGTTCGGCACCCCGGGCTACCTCCGCCTGTCGTACGCGCTCGGCGACGACGACCTCGTCGAGGGCGTCTCGCGGCTCCAGAAGCTCCTGGGCGAGGCCACGGCCTGACCGCTCCGCAGACCCGAAGAAGCGCCCCCGGCCCGGGAATCCACTCTCCGGCCGGGGGCGCTTTTTGTTCGAGGAGCACCCCCGAAGGGGAATGCGGCTACCGCTCCGGCCCGCCCGTGCGGCAGGATCTTCCAATGGAGCGTGATGTACGTCTATTGCCCAAGGCCCACCTGCACCTGCATTTCACCGGGTCGATGCGGCCCACCACCCTGCTCGAACTCGCCGACAAGTACGGGGTCCACCTCCCCGACGCCCTGACCGGCGGCGAGCCGCCCAAGCTGCGGGCGACCGACGAGCGCGGCTGGTTCCGCTTCCAGCGCCTCTACGACATGGCCCGGTCCTGTCTGCGGTCCCCCGAGGACATCCACCGCCTGGTGCGCGAGAGCGCCGAGGAGGACGTGGCCGACGGTTCGGGCTGGCTGGAGATCCAGGTCGATCCGACCTCGTACGCGCCGCTGCTCGGCGGGCTGATCCCGGCCATCGAGATCATCCTGGACGCGGTCGACAGCGCCGCGCGGGGCACCGGGCTCGGGATGCGCGTGGTGATCGCCGCGAACCGGATGAAGCACCCGCTGGACGCCCGCACCCTGGCCCGGCTCGCCGTGCGCTACGCGGACCGGGGCGTGGTCGGCTTCGGGCTCTCCAACGACGAGCGGCGCGGCATGGCCCGCGACTTCGACCGGGCCTTCGCCATCGCCCGCGAGGGCGGCCTCCTCGCCGCCCCGCACGGGGGCGAGCTGTCGGGCCCCTCCAGCGTGCGCGACTGCCTGGACGACCTGGACGCCTCCCGCGTCGGGCACGGCGTCCGGGCCGCCGAGGACCCCCGGCTGCTGCGCAGGCTCGCCGAGCGGCAGATCACCTGCGAGGTCTGCCCGTCCTCCAACGTCGCCCTCGGCGTCTACGAGAAGCCCGCGGACGTACCCCTGCGCACTCTGTTCGACGCGGGCGTGCCGATGGCGCTCGGCGCGGACGACCCGCTGCTGTTCGGGTCCCGGCTGGCCGCGCAGTACGAGCTGGCGCGCCGCCACCACGGGTTCACCGACGAGGAGCTGGCCGAGCTGGCGCGTCAGTCGGTGCGCGGCTCGGCCGCGCCCGCCGACGTACGGCAGAAGCTGCTGTCCGGGATCGACGACTGGCTGGCGGGCTGATTCCTCGGAGGCCGTCCCCCAGAGACCGTCCGCCTGAGGCCGTCCGCCTGAGGCCGTCCCCCGGAGGCCGTCCCTCAGAGGCTGACGCCGACCGTCACCGGTTCGTTGACCAGGGTGACGCCGAAGGCCGCCCGGACCCCGGCGACGACCTCGCGGGCCAGGGCGAGCAGGTCCTCGGTGGTGGCCTCGCCGCGGTTGGTGAGGGCGAGCGTGTGCTTGGTGGAGATCCGGGCCGGGCCGCTTCCGTAGCCCTTGGTGAAGCCGGCCCGGTCGATCAGCCAGGCCGCCGACGTCTTGGTGCGGCCCTCGCCCGCGGGGAAGGCGGGCGGCGCGGTGTCCGGGCCGAGTCGTTCGCGGACCCGGGTCAGGAACTCCTCGAACGCCTCGGCGTCCAGGACGGGGTTGGTGAAGAAGGACCCCGCCGACCAGGTGTCGTGGTCCTCCGGGTCCAGCACCATGCCCTTGCCGGCCCGCAGCCGCAGCACCGTCTCGCGGGCGGCGGCGGCCGGAACGCGCTCGCCCTGCTCGACGCCCATGGCCCTGGCCGTCTCGGCGTACCGCAGGGGCGCGGAGAGGCCGCCGGCGTCCTCCAGCGCGAACCGGACCCTGAGGATGACGAAGCGGTCGGGTTCGGCCTTGAAGCGGCTGTGCCGGTAGGAGAAGGCGCACTCCGCGTTCGGGATCGTCACCGTCTCCCGCGCTCGCCGGTCGTAGGCGACGACCTCGGAGATCGTGGTGGACACCTCCTGCCCGTACGCACCGACGTTCTGGAGGGGCGTCGCGCCCGCGGAGCCGGGGATGCCGGCCAGGCATTCGATTCCCGCGAGGCCCGCCCGCACGGTCCGGGCGACGGCGTCGGTCCACACCTCGCCGGCCGCCAGCTCCAGTGCCGTGCCGGACAGGGCGAACCCTTCGGTGGCGATCCGCAGGGCGGTGCCGTCGAAGCCCTTGTCGCCGATGACCAGGTTGGATCCGCCGCCGATGATCAGCAGCGGGGTGCCGGAGGCGTCGGCCTCGCGCACGGCGGCGACGACCTCGTCGTCGGTCGTGGCGTGGAGAAGCCGCGCCGCGGGTCCGCCGAGCCGGAAGGTGGTCAGGGGGGCGAGGGGGGCATCGTGGAGTTCCTGCACGGGGACAAGACTACGGTCCGCGTCCCCGCCGCTCGGGCGGGGCCACGGACCGTGTGCGCGCGTCCTCAGGCGAGCCGGACGACAGCGCGGGCCATGCCGAGCACCTTCTTGCCGTCGCAGACGGCGACCAGGTCCACCCGGACCCGCCGGTCGTCCAGGAGCGCCGCGACCTTGCCGCTGACCTCGATCAGCGCGCCCTTGTCGTCGTTCGGCACGACGACCGGCTTGGTGAACCGCACTCCGTACTCGACGACCGCGCCCGGGTCCCCGGTCCAGTCCGTGACCACCCGCGCCGCCTCGGCCATGGTGAACATGCCGTGGGCGATCACGTCCGGCAGCCCGACCTCGCGGGCGAACTTCTCGTTCCAGTGGATCGGGTTGAAGTCGCCGGACGCGCCCGCGTACTGCACGAGCGTCGCGCGGGTGACCGGGAACGACCGCGACGGCAGCTCCGTACCCACCTCGACCGCGTCGTAACTGATCCTCGCCGTCATCACGCCTCCTCGGCGGCGCGCGCCACCAGCTTCGTCAACGCCGTCACCACCAGCTCACCGGCCTCGTCGTGCACGTCCCCGCGGATGTCCAGGATGTCGTTGCCCGCCAGGGACTTGACGCCCTCGATGGTGGACGTGACCGTCAGCCGGTCCCCCGCCCGCACCGGGCGGACGTAGGAGAACTTCTGGTCGCCGTGGACGACACGGCTGTAGTCCAGGCCCAGCTGCGGGTCCTGCACGACCTCGCCGGCGGCCTTGAAGGTGATCGAGAACACGAAGGTGGGCGGTGCGATCACATCGGGGTGGCCGAGCGCACGGGCAGCCTCCACGTCGACGTACGCCGGATTGGTGTCGCCCACCGCCTCGGCGAACTCGCGGATCTTCTCCCGGCCGACCTCGTACGCCGGGGTGGGCGGATAGGTCCGCCCCACGAAGGACTGGTCGAGCGCCATGAGCTCGCTACCTCCTGATGAAAGACGAATGAGGGGGCACGCTCCCACGCGGGGAACGCCGGCCCCGTACAACGACACGAGGCCGCCCCCAGAGGGGACGGCCTCGTGTACGAGCCTGATTCAGCGCGTTTCGCGGTGCGCGGTGTGCGAGTTGCAGCGCGGGCAGTGCTTCTTCATCTCAAGACGGTCCGGGTTGTTGCGCCGGTTCTTCTTGGTGATGTAGTTCCGCTCCTTGCACTCCACGCAGGCCAGCGTGATCTTCGGGCGGACGTCGGTGGCAGCCACGTGAGTGCTCCTTGGACGGACGGATGGACGGATGAACGCATAAAAGAGTAGCCGATCGAAGGACCGACCCCACAATCGGCTACCGTTAGTAGCGGTGACCGGACTTGAACCGGTGACACAGCGATTATGAGCCGCTTGCTCTACCGACTGAGCTACACCGCTTTGATGACGAGTCCCCCCGCCGAAGCGGGGTTTCCCGATCACCAGAGCCCCAATGCGGAATCGAACCGCAGACCTTCTCCTTACCATGGAGACGCTCTACCGACTGAGCTATTGGGGCGAGCGAGGAAGACATTACACGCTCCTCGGCCGGTTGCCCAAATCCGTTTCCGCAGCCGCCTCCCGGCCCCTCTCCGGCCCCTCCCGACGCCTCCGACCGGGCCTTGATCAGCGAGGATCGCGGCCCCGCGCCGATGGCCTCCCGGCCCCGGCACACCGGTACGACTATCGCGCGGTCACGGCATTCGCCGCCCGGCCCGCCCGCCCGCACCGCGTCCCGTACGCGGCCGTCCCCGCCGCGCGCCGCACCGCGTCCGAGCGCCGCGCGCTGATCCGCCGGGATCGACGGGGCAGCCCTTAGGCTCGACCCACTCCGGATCTTGCCCCTCTCCCAGGAGCGCGATGCCCGACAGCCAGCCGCGGCGGCCCGGCGACAGCGCGCCCGACAGCGCCGACGCCGGCTCCCCCGCCATCGTCCTGACCGGCGCCCGCCTCGCCGACGGCCGCACCGTCGACGTACGCCTCGGCGGCGGCCGGATCGAGGCCGTCGGCACGGCGGGCAGCCTCTCCGCCCGCGGCCCCCGCCTCGACCTGCGCGGCTACCTCCTGCTCCCCGCCCCCGCCGAGCCCCACGCCCACAGCGACACCGCCCTCACCGCCGACGGCGACGCCCCGGGACCGGGCCCCCGGCCCGTCGAGGACATCCAGCGCCGCGCCACCGAGGCCGCCCTCCTCCAGCTCGGCCACGGGGCCACCGCGCTGCGCACCCACGTCCGCATCGGCGGCGACCGGGGCCTCGCCCCGCTCGAAGCCGTCCTACAGAGCCGCCGCGCCCTGCGGGGCCTGGTCGATCTCGCCCCGGTCGCCGTCCCCCGCCTGCTCACCGGCGTCGCCGGGGCGGACGGCCTGGCCATGCTCCGCGACGCCGTGCGGATGGGCGCGGCCGTCGTCGGCGGCTGCCCCGACCTCGACCCGGACCCCACCGGTCACACCGAGGCCGTCCTGGAGATCGCCGCCGAGCACGGCCGCCCCGTCGACCTGCACACCGACGGCGACGACCCCGCCCGGCTCACCCGGCTCGCCGCCATGGCCCGCGGGCTGCGGCCCGGCGTCGCCATCGGCCCCTGCGCGGGCCTCGCCCACCTCCCGCTCCACGCCGCCGCCCGCGCCGCCGACCGGCTGGCCGCCGCCGGCGTCACCGTCATCTGCCTGCCGCAGGGCGGCTGCACCGCGGCCGAACGCCGTACGACCGCGCCCGTACGCCTCCTGCGGGCCGCCGGGGTGCGCGTCGCGGCGGGCAGCGGGGCCCTGCGCGACGCGGCCAATCCGGTCGGCCGCGGCGACCCGCTCGAAGCCGCCTACCTCCTCGCCTCGCAGACCGGCCTGCGCGCCGAGCAGTCCTACGCCATGGTCTCGGCGGCGGCCCGCGCGGCGCTCGCGCTGCCCGAGGTCCGCGTCGAGGCGGGCTTCCCCGCCGAACTCCTCGCCGTACGCGGCGAGCGGCTTCCGGCCGTGCTCTCCCTCGGCTACAGCAGGATCGTCATCCACCGGGGCCGCGTCGTCGCCCGTACCAGCGCCGTCCGCGAGTACTGCGACTCCGACACCCTGAGCGGCCTCGATCTGCCGCGCCAGGGCCGACCCGACCCCGGGACGGGGTCCCGGAACTGAGCGACGGGCGCTCCCCGGGCGTACGGTCGGACACATGCGCATTGTCATCGCAGGTGGACACGGACAGATCGCCCTCCGGCTGGAACGGCTCCTCGCCGCACGCGGGGACGAGGCCGTAGGGATCATCCGCAACGCCCAACAGAGCCAGGAACTCGCCGACATCGGCGCCGAACCCGCCGTGCTGGACCTCGAATCGGCCTCCGTCGAGGAGGCCGCGGAGGTGCTGCGCGGGGCCGACGCCGCCGTCTTCGCGGCCGGCGCCGGACCGAACAGCGGCACCTCCCGCAAGGACACCGTGGACCGCGCCGCCGCCGTCCTGTTCGCCGACGCCACCGAGGCCGCGGGCGTCCGGCGCTACGTCATCGTCTCCTCGATGGGGGCCGACGCCTCCCACGCCGGCGACGAGGTCTTCGACGTCTATCTGCGGGCGAAGGGCTCCGCGGACGCCGACGTACGCTCGCGCGCCGCACTCGACTGGACGATCCTGCGCCCGGGAATGCTCACCAACGACGCCGGCACCGGCCAGATCCTCCTCGCCGCCTCGACCGGCCGGGGCCCGGTCCCGCGCGACGACGTGGCCGCCACGATCCTGGAACTGCTCGACACCCCGGCGACGGCGGGCCTGACCCTCGAAGTGATCTCCGGGAACACCCCGGTGACCGTGGCCGTGAAGCACGTCGCGGGCAACTGACCGCGCAACGGCGCGAGTCCCGGACGCGGACCGGACGACGGACGCCCGGACCGGACGACGGACGCGGACCGGACGACGGAACCGCATGACGAAGAAGCCCCCGACCGGATCTCCCGGTCGGGGGCTTCGTTCGCGTGGCGGCGCCAGGGTTCGAACCTGGGTAGGCTGAGCCGGCAGATTTACAGTCTGCTCCCTTTGGCCACTCGGGCACACCGCCTCGAACGACGCGTCGGATCTCCGCTGGTGAGCTCCTTGGCGACGACGTAAACGATACCTGATGCCCAGGGGTGCTCCGCCACCGCTTTTGATCAGGGCCGGGAGCCCGTCGCGGGGCCCCGGGCCGTCGGGGGAGAGCCCTTAGGCTTTGCGCTGTATCCCCCGCATTCGACGCAAGGAGCCACACGTCATGGCCGACTCCAGTTTCGACATCGTCTCGAAGGTCGAGCGGCAGGAGGTCGACAACGCCCTCAACCAGGCCGCGAAGGAGATCTCCCAGCGCTACGACTTCAAGGGCACGGGCGCCTCGATCTCGTGGTCCGGCGAGAAGATCCTGATGGAGGCGAACGGCGAGGAGCGGGTCAAGGCGGTCCTCGACATCTTCCAGTCCAAGCTGATCAAGCGGGGCATCTCGCTGAAGTCGCTGGACGCCGGTGAGCCGCAGCTCTCCGGCAAGGAGTACAAGATCTTCGCGACGATCGAGGAGGGCATCTCCCAGGAGAACGCCAAGAAGGTCGCGAAGATCATCCGTGATGAGGGCCCCAAGGGCGTCAAGGCGCAGGTCCAGGGCGACGAACTGCGGGTCAGCTCGAAGAGCCGCGACGACCTCCAGGCCGTGCAGGCGCTGCTCAAGGGCCAGGACTTCGACTTCGCCGTGCAGTTCGTGAACTACCGGTAGCCGGCACCCCTTCCGCCCGGGCGCGATGCCGTGCGCGCTCCCGGGCGGAGCACACTGGTCGGTGCGGGCCGGGGCCGGCGCGGTGCGGCCCGCGTTCTCGCAGGCGAGGGAAGTGAGCGGTCGTGTCGACGGTGTACACGCGGGTGGCGAGCCCGCTGGGCGAGTTGCTGCTGGTGGGCGAGGAGTCGGCCGGCGGGGTCGTGCTGGCCTCGCTGTCCGTTCCGGATCAGCGGGGCGGGGCGGTCGTCCTGGACGGGTGGCGGCGTGCGCCGGAACCGTTCGCGGACGCCGTCGCCCAGTTGGACGCCTACTTCGCGGGCCGGTCGAGGCGGTTCGACGTGCCCGTCGCCGAGGGCGTGGGCACGCCGTTCCAGCGGCGCGTCTGGCGGGCCGTGGAGTCCGTCCCGTACGGCGAGACCGTGTCGTACGGGGAGGTCGCCGCGGAGGTGGGGGCCTCGGGCGCGGGGGTGCGGGCCGTGGGCACGGCGATCGGGCGCAATCCGCTGCTGGTCGTGCGCCCGTGCCACCGGGTGATCGGCGCGGACGGGGCGCTGCGCGGGTACGCGGGCGGGCTGGAGCGCAAGCGGACCCTGCTGGGACTCGAAGGCGCGGCCTGCGTCGCGCGGGCCTGAGGGGGGTGGGCCGCATGGTGTCGCGCGGAGTGCCGCCGCCGGTCGCGGACGGGCTGTTCCCGCGTCCGCGACGGGTCGTGGCGCCGGGAGCGGTGCATGTGCCGGAGTGGCTGTCCGCGGAGGCGCGGCGGGAGTTGGTGGCGGCCTGCCGCGCGTGGTCGCGGGGGCCGGTGCCGCTGCGGCACACGGCGCTGCCGGGCGGCGGGGTCATGTCGGTGCGAACGGTGTGCCTCGGGTGGCACTGGCAGCCCTACCGGTACACGCGCACCGCCGACGACGTCAACGGCGAGCGGGTGGCCGAGCTGCCGCCGTGGCTGGCCGAGCTGGGCCGGGCGGCGGTCGCGGAGGCGTACGGGGACGAGAGCGCCGGGCGGGCGTTCGCTCCGGACACGGCGTTGATCAATTTCTACGATGCCGACGCGCGGATGGGCATGCACCAGGACAGGGAGGAGCGCTCCGGCGCGCCCGTGGTGTCGCTGAGCATCGGCGCGACGTGCCTGTTCCGGTTCGGGAACACGGAGGACCGCGGGCACCCTTACACGGACGTGGAACTGGCCTCGGGCGACCTCTTCGTGTTCGGCGGACCGTCGCGGTTCGCGTTCCACGGGGTGCCGAAGGTGTACGCGGGGTCGGCCGACCCGGCCGCGGGGATGCGGGCCGGCCGGTTGAACGTGACGCTGCGGGAGACCGGGCTGGGGCCTCGGGACGGCGCGTAGCCGGGTGGGCGCGCGCCCGCCCGGGGGCGGTCAGCGGCGTTCGCGGGAGTTGCCGAAGAGCAGCCGGTAGACGATGAGCAGGACGAGGGAGCCGGCGACGGCGGCGACCCAGGTCGCGGTGTCGTAGAAGTCGTTGCTGATCGGGCGGTCCAGGAAGCGGCTGGAGAGCCAGCCGCCGACGAACGCCCCGGCGATGCCGATGAGAGTGGTGCCGATGATGCCGCCGGGGTCGCGTCCCGGGAGCAGGATCTTGGCTATGACTCCGGCGAGCAGCCCCAGGATGATCCAACCGATGATGCTCATGTCGCTGCGCCTACCCTTCGCTCGGTGTTGGAATCCAAGACGCGGGTGGGGCGCGTTCGGTTGCGGACGGTCGAGGTCAGCGGGCGGTGAAGGGCTGGTCGGTGGGGACGATCTCCTTGCCGAAGGGCATCAGGGAGACCGGGATCAGCTTGAAGTTGGCGATGCCGAGGGGGATCCCGATGATGGTGAGGCACAGGGCGATGCCGGTGGTGATGTGGCCGAGGGCGAGCCACCATCCGGCCAGGACCAGCCAGAGGACGTTCCCCACGCAGGAGGGCGAGCCGGCGTCCCCGCGGTCGACCACGGTGTACCCGAAGGGCCACAGGGCGTAGACGCCGATCCGGAAGGCGGCGAGGCCGAACGGGATGCCGATGACCGTGACGCAGAGCAGGGCGCCGGCCAGCAGGTAGCCGAGGAACATCCAGAATCCGCAGAGGATGAGCCAGATGACGTTCAGGATGGTTTTCACGGGCGATGACCTGCCATCTGTTCTAGTCGGGCGATGCGCTCGGCCATCGGTGGATGGGTGGAGAACATCTTGGACAGCCCCTGTCCGGGACGGAAGGGGTTCGCGATCATCATGTGGCTCGCGGTCTCGATCCGCGGCTCGGGCGGCAGCGGCAGCTGCTTCGTCCCGGCGTCGAGCTTGCGCAGGGCGTCGGCGAGGGCGAGCGGGTCGCCGGTGAGCTGGGCTCCGGAGGCGTCGGCCTCGTATTCGCGGGAGCGGCTGACGGCGAGCTGGATGACGGAGGCCGCCAGCGGACCCAGGATCATGATCAGCAGCATGCCGAGAATGCCGGGGCCCTCGTCGTCGTTGGAGCGGCCGACCGGGATGAGCCAGGCGAAGTTGACGAGGAACATGACGACGGAGGCGAGGGCTCCGGCGACGGACGAGATGAGGATGTCCCGGTTGTGAACGTGGCTCAGCTCGTGCCCGATGACGCCGCGCAGCTCCCGTTCGTCGAGGATCTGCAGGATGCCCTCGGTGCAGCAGACGGCGGCGTTGCGCGGGTTGCGTCCGGTGGCGAAGGCGTTGGGCGCCTGGGTCGGGGAGATGTAGAGGCGGGGCATCGGCCGGCGGGCGGCGGTGGAGAGCTCGCGGACGATGCGGTACAGCTGGGGCGCCTCGAATTCGCTGACGGGCCGGGCCCGCATGGCGCGGAGCGCGAGCTTGTCGCTGTTCCAGTAGGCGTAGGCGTTGGTGGCCAGGGCCACCAGGAGCGCGACGAGGAGACCCGTACGTCCGAAGAGGCTGCCGATGACGATGATGATCGCGGACAGGCCACCGAGGAGTACGGCGGTTTTCAGCCCGTTGTGCCGGCGGTGCACGGTGCGCCCTCCCGATAGTGCCGCGGGGGAACCCTTTGCGTGGTCTCCACTCCCCAGTGGAGCCTCCCGTACAGGTCAACGCGAGGCGGGGAGAGCTAGTTCCCTTGTGCGGACGGCCGGCGGGCGGGGCCGGTGCGGCTGGTCACGGGCGTTGCGGGGCCCCGGCCCGTACGGCGGGGCGCTCGGCCGTACGGGTGGTCGGGGCGGGGCGGCTCAGCGCTGGACGGGGAGCCTGGCGAGCGCGAGGGCCTCCGGGTCGGGCTCGACGTCGCTGGTGCAGTGGCCGCAGCGCGAGGCGATGGCCGGGATCTCGGTGTAGCAGCGCGGGCAGTCGCGGAGGGCGGCCTTGATGTCGACCTTCTCCTCCTCTTCCTTGGCGGTGAAACGGTTCTGGACCTTGGCCATGGGGACGACGACGCAGAAGTAGAGGACGGCGGCGGTGATGAGGAAGGCGATGGCGGCGCTGAGGAAGAGGCCGTAGGGGAACTCGACGCCGTCGGCCTTGAAGGTGGCCTTGCTGAAGTCGCCGGTGCCGCGGGTGACCACGCCGATGAGCGGGACGATGAAGGCGTTGCTGAATCCGGTGACGACGGCGGTGAAGGCCGCTCCGACGGCGAGGCCGATGGCCACCGAGATCACGTTTCCGCGCAGGATGAATTCCTTGAACCCGTTCAGCACTGCTTCTCTCTCCTCTGGTGTCGGCTTCCGCCGGTACGTCGCCGGTACGTGACGCAGGCAGCCAAGACCTTGCCCTGCGGCGGTGGCCACGGGCAAACCGGTGGTGCGGGCGTCAGAAGAGGTTGACGGCGGCGAATCGCAGGACGAGCTGCGGCGCGCCGGACAGGACGATGCCGGCTGCGGTGGCGAGGGCGATGGCCGCGGCGAGGGGCGCGGGGGCGCGGAGCAGGTGAGGGGCGTCCGGGGCCGG
This sequence comes from Streptomyces sp. ADI96-02, assembly GCF_003846185.1. Lineage (GTDB taxonomy): Bacteria > Actinomycetota > Actinomycetes > Streptomycetales > Streptomycetaceae > Streptomyces. Next base: position 3,979,319 of record NZ_ML123034.1, on the reverse strand, counting down.
AATTCCGGGTGCCGCGGGCGTGGTCGCCGTACCGTTCGGCGCGGTCGCCGTACCGTTCGGGACGGTCTCCGTGGCGCTCGCGGCGGGCGTGCGGAAGAGCGCCGCCGTCCACTGGAGGTAGTAGTACAGAGCGATCACGACGTTGACGGCCATGACGACGGCGAGCCATCCGAGTCCCGCGTCGACGGCCGCCGAGAAGACGGTGACCTTCGCGAAGAGCCCGATGACGCCGGGCGGCAGTCCGGCCAGGCAGAGCAGGAAGAAGCCGAGGGCGAGGGCGGCGAGCGGCCGGGTCGCGTAGAGGCCCCGGTAGTCGGCGAGACGGTTGCCGGGCCTCGTACGGGCGACGAGCGCGGCGACGGCGAAGGCGCCGAGGTTCACGACGGCGTACATGAGGGCGTAGGCGACGGTCGAGCCGATCCGCTCGCCGCCGGAGTACGCGGCGGCGGCGATCGGGACCAGGAGGTATCCGGCCTGGGCGACGGAGGACCAGGCGAGGAGGCGGACGGCGCTGCGGGCGCGGGTGGCGCTCTGGCGCAGGGCCGCGACGTTGCCGACGGTCATGGTGAGGGCGGCGAGGACGGCCAGCGCCGGGCCCCATACGTCGGCGTGGGCCGGGAACGCGATGACGGTGACGAGGACGAGCCCGGAGAACCCGACGGCCTTGCCGACGACGGAGAGGTAGGCGGCGATCGGGAGCGGCGCGCCGACGTAGGTGTCGGGGACCCAGAAGTGGAAGGGCGCGGCGGCGGTCTTGAACGCGAAGCCGACCAGGGTGAGGGCGACGCCGGTCTCGGCGAGGGTGTCGAGCACCGGGGGCACGTCGTCGAGGCGCGCGGCGATCTCGGTGAGGTGGAGGGTGCCGGTGGCCGCGTACACGAAGCTGACGCCGAGGAGCATGACGGCGGTGGCGACGACGGAGGACAGGAAGAACTTGAGCGCGGCCTCGGAGGAGCGCCGGTCGCCGCGCTTGAGGCCGACGAGCGCGAAGGCGGGCAGCGAGGCCACTTCGAGGGCGACGACGAGCGTGGCGAGGTCGCGGGCGGCGGGCAGGAGGGCCGCGCCCGCCGCGGAGGACAGGAGCAGGAACCAGTACTCGCCGGCCGGGAGCCCGCGGGTGTCGTCGAGGGAGAGCAGGGCGGTGAGGAACGCGCCGCCGAGGACGAGTGCCTGGATGACGAGGGCGAAGTGGTCGGCGGTGTAGCTGCATGCCTGGCTGCCGGCGGTGAGGCAGAAGGTGGAGCGGTCGCCGGCCCGCAGCGGGATGAGGAGGGCGAGGGCGGCGGCGAGGGCGGTGAGGACGCCGTGGCCGAGGAGCCTTTTGCGGTGAGCGGGGAGGAAGAGGTCGGCGACGAGGACGAGCAGGGCGGCCAGCGCGGTGAGGGTGGGCGGCGCGACGGCGAGCCAGTCGACGGACTGGACGAGGCTGGGCGCGGCGGCGGTGAGGCCGTCCGCGGCGGTTCCGGCCGTGGGGGTGCTGGGGTCCGCGGTCACGACTTGCCTCCTGCGAGGAGCTTCTGCACGGCCGGGTCGGTGAGGCCGAGGAGGACGGCGGGCCAGAGTCCGGCGAGGACGGTGAGAGCGGCGAGCGGGGTCCAGGCGGCGGCCTCGTACGGCTGGATGTCGGCGGGGCGCGTACGGGTGGCGGTGGTTGTGGTGAGGCCGTCCGCGGCGGGTCCGGTGGAGGTGGTTCCGGTCGTGGTGGTTGCGCTGGCGGCGGTTGCGCTGGCGGCGGGTCCGGTGCGGGCGGGCGGCGCCGCCTCGGGCGTTGCGTCGGCGGGCTGCGGGGGCGCGGTCGGCGGCGACAGGGGCGAGTGGGGCGCGTGTTCGCCCATGCAGACGCGGCGTACGACGATGAGCATGTACGCGGCCGTGAGCAGGGTGCCGAACGCTCCGATGGCCATGAAGGTGCGGAACGCGGGGCGGCTGAGGCCGTCGGCGGGGTCGTAGGCGCCGAAGAGGGTCAGCATCTCGCCCCAGAACCCGGCGAGTCCGGGAAGTCCGAGCGAGGCCACGGCGGCGAAGGCGAGGAGTGCGCCGAGGCGTGGGGCGCGGCCGTAGAGGGCGGCTCCGGTCGCTCCGGCGAGGGTGTCGAGGTCGGCGGTGCCGTAGCGGTCCTTGACCGCGCCGACCAGGAAGAAGAGCAGGCCGGTGATGAGGCCGTGGGCGATGTTGGCGAAGAGCGCGCCGTTGACGCCGGTCGGGGTCATGGTGGCGATGCCGAGGAGCACGAAGCCCATGTGGCCGACGGAGGAGTACGCGATCAGCCGCTTGAGGTCGCCCTTGGCTCCGGTGCGGGCGAGGGCGAGGCAGGCGAGGGAGCCGTAGACGATGCCGACGACGGCGAACGCGGCGAGGTAGGGCGCGAAGGTGTGCATGCCGTCGGGGGTGATGGGGAGCAGGATCCTGACGAACCCGTACGTGCCCATCTTCAGCAGGACGCCCGCCAGGAGGACGGAGCCGACGGTGGGGGCGGCGGTGTGGGCGTCGGGGAGCCAGCTGTGCAGCGGCCACATCGGGGTCTTCACGGCGAGCCCGAGACCGATCGCCAGAACCGCGATGACCTGCACGGATGTGGTGAGGCCGCGGCCGTTGTCAGTGGCGAGTGCCACCATGTCGAAGGTGCCGCTCTTCAGCCCGATGAGGAGCAGCCCGAGCAGCATGACGACCGAGCCGAGCAGCGTGTAGAGGATGAACTTCCAGGCGGCGGCCTGCCTTTGGGCCCCGCCCCAGCGGGCGATGAGGAAGTACATCGGGATGAGGACCATCTCGAAGGCGAGGAAGAAGAGCAGCAGGTCGAGGACGGCGAAGGTGGCGAGGGTGCCGGACTCCAGGACGAGGACGAGTGCGACGAAGCCCTTCGGGGAGGGGCCGGCGGGCGGCTTGAAGTAGCTGTGGAGCGCGCAGAGGAAGGTCAGCAGCGCGGTGAGGACCAGAAGGGGGAGCGAGATGCCGTCGATGCCGAGGTGGATGCGGACGTCGAGCGCCGGGATCCAGCTGATGTCGGTGGTGGCCTGCATCGTGGCCGGGCTGTCGTGGTCGAAGCCTGCGGCCAGGAGGATCGCGGCGGCGAGGACCGCGCCGGTGACGGTCACGCCGTGGCGGAGCACCGCCTGGTCGGGGCTGGTTCCCTTCAGTCCGGGCGGGGCGGGGAGCAGGGCCGCGACGGCGCCCAGGAGCGGGGCGGCGACGATGAACGCGAGAAGGAACTGCATCACGGACGCACTCATATCGATCAAGGTCACGACCCCGCGTTGACGTTGGCGAAGACCGCGGCGGCGATGGCCAGGGCGACGGATCCGGCGAGCAGGGCGCTGAGGTAGGTCTGCACGTTGCCGGTCTGGGCGCGGCGGACGGCGGTGCCGAGGAGCCGTGCGGTGGCGCTCGCGCCGCGAACGTAGGTGTCGACGACCTCGCGGTCCAGGAAGCGGACGAGGCGGGCGGCAGCCTGGACGGGGCGGACGAACAGCGCGGTGTACAGGGCGTCCAGGTGGAAGCCGGTGGCCGCGTGGCGGTGCAGGGGGCCGAGGAGCAGGCGGCCGGGGTCGGCGGGGTCGGGGGCGGCGGCGATGGTGCCGTAGGCGGCGGTGTGGGAGGTCATGGCCTCGGCTTCGACGACGGCGGGTTCGGCGTCCGGGTGGGCGGCGACGGCGCCGATGGGGGTGCGGGCGGCGAGGGCGGTGGTGTGGCGCCAGGCGGCGTAGGTGACGAGTCCTCCGACGAGCGTCACGCCGGTGGACAGGACCGCGGTGGTGAGGGAGGGGGTGAGGCTGTGTCCGTCGAACCAGTCGCCGAGCGCGCCGACCGTGATGCCGAAGGCGATGGTGGGCACGGCGAGGACCCACAGGACGGTGGTCATGGCGGCGGGCTGAGGCCCGTGGTCGGGCAGTTCGGGCCCGCGCCCGCGGAAGGCGAGGAGCCAGAGGCGGGTCGCGTACGCGGCGGTGAGGACGGCGGCGAGCAGTCCCGCGACCAGGATCGTCCAGCCCGCGGCGGCAGGGGCGACGGTCCGTTCGCCGAGGGCGGTGTGCTCTGCGGCGACGAGGACGGCTTCCTTGGAGAAGAAGCCGGCGAACGGCGGGATGGCGGCGAGCGCGAGGAGGGCGACGGTCGTCGTCCAGAAGGCGTCCGGGACGCGGCGGGCGAGGCCGCCCATGCGGGACATGGCGGCGAGTGAGTTCGTTCCGGCGGCGTGGATGACGACGCCGGCGGCGAGGAAGAGGACGGCTTTGAACGCACCGTGCGAGATGAGGTGGAAGACGGCGGCGCCCCGGTCGCCGACGGCCAGGGCGCCCGACATGTAGCCGAGCTGACCGATCGTCGAGTAGGCGAGGACGCGTTTGATGTCGTCCTGGGCGAGGGCGGCGAGGCCCGAGCCGATCATCGTGACGGCGGCCATCACGGCGAGCACGGTCAGCGCCGCGTCCGAGGCGGCGAAGACGGGCAGCAGGCGGGCGACGAAGTAGATGCCGGCGGCGACCATCGTCGCGGCGTGGATGAGCGCGGAGACGGGGGTGGGGCCGGCCATCGCGTCGGGCAGCCAGGTGTGCAGGGGGAACTGCGCGGACTTGCCCGCGACGCCCGCCAGGAGCAGGAGGGCGATGACGGTGGGGTGGTCGAGACCGCCGTGGGCGACGGCGGCGAGGATCTTGGTGATCCGGAAGCTGCCGGTGTCGGCGGCGAGGGCGAACAGGCCGATCAGGAAGGGGACGTCGCCGAGCTTGGTGACCAGGAACGCCTTGAGGGAGGCGGCGCGGGCTTCGGGCGTCTCCCAGTAGTGGCCGACGAGGAAGTACGAGCAGATGCCCATGACCTCCCAGCCGACCAGGAGCACCATCAGGTCGCCGGAGTAGACGACGAGGAGCATGGCGGAGGTGAAGAGGGAGACCAGCGCCGCGTACGAGGGGTAGCGGGCGTCGTCGCGGAGGTAGGCCGTCGAGTAGACCTGTACGCAGGTGGCGACGACGGTGACGAGGACGGCGACCAGGACCGCGAACCCGTCCAGGTGCAGGGCCAGGTCGATCGGGACGGATCCGGTGGGGGTGAGCTGGGTCGCGGCGTCGATGGCACGGCCGCCGCCCTGGCGCACCGCGACGATCACGGCGAGGACGGCCGCGGTCAGGGTCGGCAGGATGGCGAGGGGGCGGACGAAGCCGGGGGCGGTGCGGCCGAGGGCGAGTCCGGCGGCGGCTCCGAGGAACGGCAGGAGCGGGACGAGTGCGGCCAGGGTCGTCGTGGTCACGAAGTCGCCTCCGCCTTCTGCGTCTTCCCCGCCGCGACGGCGGCCCGGTCGTCGTCGTCCGTGGTGGTGGCGGTCGTGTCGTCGGGGAGCGCTTCGGCGTCGTCGGTCTCGGCGGTGTCGCGGAGCCGGTCGATGTCGGAGGTGCCGCGGTTGCGGTACACGGCGAGCACGATGGCGAGGCCGATGCCGATCTCGGCGGCGGCGATGGCGATGGTGAAGAGGGTGAGGGCCTGCCCGGAGTGGACGGCGTCGCGGAGCCAGACGTCGAACGCGACGAGGTTGAGGTTGACGGCGTTGAGCATCAGCTCGACGGACATCAGGACGAGGATCGCGTTGCGGCGGGCGAGCACGCCGTAGAGGCCGGTGCAGAAGAGGAGGGCGGCGAGTACGGCCGGATAGGCGAGGTGCATCAGCTCTGTCCCTCCTTGCCCCGCCGGGCAGGGCGGGCGGATCGGCCGGCTGCGGCGTCGCGGCCGACGCCGGTGCGGCCGGGGCCGGTGCGGCCGGGGCCGGTCGCCGCGTCCGTGTCGCTCTTGCGGGACAGGACGATGGCGCCGACGAGCGCGGCGAGCAGGAGGACGGACAGCGCCTCGAAGGGCAGCACCCAGTTCCGGAAGAGGAAGGCTCCGGTGACGGCGGTGGAGCCCTGGGCCGCTCCGTCGAGGTCGATCCAGGTGGTGCGGAAGGCGTCGACGACGACCCAGACGAGGGCCGCCGCCGAGACGAGCGCCACACCGAGGGCGATCCACCGGTTCCCGGAGTCGGCGTCCGGGGAGCGGCCGATGGGGGCCCGGGTGAGCATCAGACCGAAGAGGAGGAGGACGACGATGGACCCGACGTAGATCAGCACCTGTACCCAGGCGATGAACTCGGCCGTGAGCAGGAGGTACTCGACGGCCAGTCCGCCGAGTGCCACGACGAGCCAGAGGGCGGCGTGCACGAGTTGCCGGGTGGTGACCGTGATGACGGCCGCGCCGAGCGTGACGAGTCCGACGAGCACGAAGGCGATCTCGACGCCGGTCGGGGAGAGGAAGCCGGGGTGGTCGCCGGCGGCGAGGGCGGGGGCCGCCGTGCTCGCGGTCGTGGTGGCCGCTGCGGTGAACGTCACGGGTTTCCTCCCTTCTGGTCGGTCTGGTCCGCAGTGGAGTCCGGTGCGGCCTGTGCGCGTTGGGCGGCCTGCTTCTCCGCCGTCCGGCGGGCGGCGGCGATCTCCTTGGGCTCCTCCGCGCCGGGGTCGAGCGCGGGCGGCTCGGGCACCGTCCACATCCACGCACGGAGCTTGTCGCGTTCGTGGGTCAGTTCGTGGATGTCCGTCTCCGCGTACTCGAACTCCGGTGACCAGAACAGGGCGTCGAAGGGGCAGACCTCGATGCAGATACCGCAGTACATGCAGAGGGAGAAGTCGATGGCGAAGCGGTCGAGGACGTTGCGGCTGCGCTCGCGCCCGCCGGGGGCGGCGGGCGGCACCGTCTCCTTGTGGGAGTCGATGTAGATGCACCAGTCCGGGCACTCGCGGGCGCACAGCATGCAGACGGTGCAGTTCTCCTCGAACAGCCCGATGACGCCGCGGGAGCGCGGAGGCAGTTCGGGCTGGACCTCCGGATACTGCGCGGTGACGGTCTTCCGCGTCATCGTGCGGAGGGTGACGGCAAGGCCCTTGGCCAGGCCGGAGCCGGGGATCGGGGGCATCAGTCGATCGCCACCTTCACGATGCCGGTGAGCGCGATCTGCGCGAGTGCGAGCGGGACGAGTGCGGTCCAGGCGAGCCGCTGGAGCTGGTCCTCGCGCAGCCGCGGGTAGCTGACGCGCAACCAGATGACGACGAAGGCGAGGACGGCGGTCTTGAGGAGGGTCCAGAGCCAGCCCAGCCCGTCCTCCCCGAACGGGCCGTGCCAGCCGCCGAGGAAGAGGACGGTGGTCAGGGCGCAGAGGACGACGATGCCGGCGTACTCGGCGAGGAGGAAGAGCGCGAAGCGCAAGCCGGTGTATTCGGTGTACGCGCCGAAGATGATCTCGGAGTCGGCGACGGGCATGTCGAACGGCGGGCGCTGGAGTTCGGCGAGACCGGCCACGAAGAAGACCAGCGCGCCGACGATCTGCCAGGGCAGCCACCACCACGTGAAGGCGTCGAGGATGCCGGTGAGCGAGACGGTGCCCGCCGCCATGGCCACGGAGGCGGCGGCGAGCAGCATCGGCAGCTCGTAGGCGAGGAGCTGGGCGGCGGTACGCAGACCGCCGAGCAGGGAGAACTTGTTGGCCGAGGCCCAGCCCGCCATCAGCGAGCCGAGGACGCCGATGCCCATCACGGCCAGGACGAAGAAGACACCGGCGTCGACGGTCTGCCCGACCGCGCCCTCGCCGGGGCCGACGGGGATGACCAGGACGACGAGGAGGTACGGGAGGAGGGCGACGGCGGGGGCGAGCTGGAAGACGCGGCGGTCGGCGGCGGCCGGGACCACGTCCTCCTTCTGCACGAACTTCACGCCGTCCGCGACGAGCTGGGCCCAGCCGTGGAAGCCGCCCGCGTGCATGGGGCCGAGGCGGCCCTGCATGTGGGCCATCACCTTGTGCTCGGTCTGGCCCACGAGGAGCGGGGCGACCATGAACACGACGAAGACGATGGCCAGGCGGAGGGCGACGTCGAGAACGTCGTTCACTCGGATTCGCCTCCGGCGGGGTGGGGGTCGGTGTCGGGGTGGGGGCCGGGGCTGTCCCCCTCCCCCTCCTCCTCTGTTGTTTCCCTCCGCTGGGGCTGGGCCCCGGTGGGATCGGGCTCGGCGTCGGCCTTGGGCTCGGGCTCGGTGGAGGGTGTTCTGCCGTCTGCGGGGTCGGTTCCGCCGGCTTTGGGGTCGGAGGCTTCGAAGGCGGGCTGGGCGTCGTGCCAGGGCGCGTCCGTGCTGCGGGCCGGGCCCGCCGTGCGGCGGGGCCGATCCGTCGCGGGCGCGTCCGGGCCGCGCTGCTGGCTCGCCGAGCCGTCGGACGCGGACCGGGACCGGCGCGGGCGCGCGGCCGGGGGCTGCGGGTCCGTCGGCGGGGCGGGGAGCGCCCCCGCTCCACCGGCCTCGGGTGCGTCCGGCGTGGGGCGTTGGCCGACGGAGCCCTCGCTCGCGCTGCGTGTGCGGCGGGCGGGACGGTCGCCCGCCGCGGGACGCCCAGCCCCAGCCCCGGCATCCGCCCCAGCCCCGGCACCCGCCCCGGCCCCGGTACCGGCACGTCCCGCACCGGCCGCCGCGCTCCCCGCGGTGCGCGCCGCTCGGGCCGGGCGGGCGGCGGCAGGCGGGAGCTGGCCCTTGAGCGGGCCCCATTCGTTCGGGTCCGGGACGCCGGGCGGCAGCATCGTGCGGCGCTTGGGCCCGCCGTGCTCCTTGCCCGCCGCGGACTCCCCCGGCTCCTTCGCGCCGGGCCATGCCTTGGCGACCCGGGCCGCCAGGACGAAGTCCTTGCGCAGCGGATGGCCCTCGAAGCCGTCCGGGAGCAGCAGCGGGACGAGGTGCGGGTGGCCCTCGAAGCCGATGCCGAACATCTCGTGCGTCTCGCGCTCGTGCCACGCCGCGCCCGCGTACACGTCGACGGCGCTGGGCAGAACGGGCTCCGCGTGCGGGACGGTCGTACGGAGCATGAGCCGGCGGACCGTTCCGCCGCCGAGAGCGGCGACGTGGGCGCAGACGCGGAAGCCGAGGCCGGGTTCGTCGACGGCGCTGAGCCAGTCGAAGTACCGGCAGTCCAGCTCGTCGCGGGCGGTCCGCAGGGCGGTGGTCCAGGCGGTGGCGGGGACGTCCACGGTGAGCAGGTCGTAGGCCAGTTCCGCCGCGGCCTCCTCGCCGAACAGCTCGGTGACGCCGTCCGGCAGCCGGTCGTAGGGGTGTCGGGGCTCGTTCATCGCCGCTCCTCCCCGCCCGCAGGAGCCTCGCCCTGCCGCCCGGACGGGGCCGGAGCACCCGGTCCCGGCTCCTGCGGCGGGGCGGGGGCGGCGACCAGGCCGCTGCGCAGGGCCGCCGCCGACGGGGCGCTGCCGCCCGTCCCGGACCCGTACCGCTCGGCGAGCGATTCGCGGGCGATCTTCTCCTGGAGCTTGAGGATGCCCTGGAGCAGCGCCTCGGGCCGGGGCGGGCATCCGGGTACGTAGACGTCGACGGGGATGATCTGGTCGACGCCCTTGGTCACGGAGTACGAGTCCCAGTACGGGCCGCCGCAGTTGGAGCAGGCTCCGAAGGAGATGACGTACTTCGGTTCGGGCATCTGCTCGTAGAGGCGCTTGACGGCCGGGGCCATCTTGTCCGTCACCGTGCCGGAGACGATCATGAGGTCCGCCTGGCGCGGGCCGGGCGCGAAGGGGATCACGCCGAGCCGGATGAAGTCGTGGCGCGCCATGGAGGCGGCGATGAACTCGATGGCGCAGCAGGCGAGTCCGAAGTTGAAGACCCAGAGGCTGTAGCGGCGGCCCCAGTTGAGGACGACCTTCATCGGTTCGGGCGCGAGGCGGGAGAGGACGCCCAGGCGCTTGGGCTCCGGAAGGAGCACCGCTTCGGCGGCCGTTCCGGCGGTTCCGGCGGTTCCGGCGGTTCCGGCCTGCGGGTCGGGCGGTGACGGGGGCTGCGGTGCGGGTTCCGGCCGGCTCGTCAGGCCCATGCGAGGACGCCCTTCTTCCATGCGTAGAGCAGACCCACGGCCAGGAAGCCGAGGAAGATGAACATTTCGACTAGCGTCGTCGCGCCGTATCCGGGGGCCGCGAACACGGTGGCCCACGGGAACAGGAAGATGGAGTCCACGGCGAAGATCACGTAGAGGAACGCGTAGACGTAGTAGCGGACCTGGGTGTGGGCCCAGCCCTCGCCGACCGGGTCGACGCCGCACTCGTACGTGAGCAGCTTCTCCGGTGTCGGCACCACGGGCCGCAGCAGCCGTCCGGCCCCGAAGGCGACCGCCACGAACAGGACGCCGATCAGCGCGAGCAGCCCGACCACCGAGTAGCTCCGGAAGTACTCCGATGCGAGAACGGCCGGTTCTTCGATCGGCACGTGCGTCACGTCCGCCCCTCGCTCCCGCGTTGTCCGTTCCGGCCCATCTGTACGCACGGGAGTCTAAGGGGTGTCCCGCGATTCCTGGCGGGCGCACGACGACGGCTGCGGCGGCCGGGCTCACGGCCTCCGGCCCGGCCGGAAGCACGTCGGAGCACCGCATCGGCATCGCATCAGCACTGCATCAGCACTGCATCAGCACCGCATCAGCACCACGGAAAGCCCCGCTTCCCGGCCGGGCCGGAAAGCGGGGCGGTCGAAACGGGCGTCACACCACCAGGCTGGGCAGGTTGACGTAGGTGCCGACGCCGTTCACCAGGTGCGTCTGCACGTAGGAGGTCGGGTCGAACGGCTCGGGCTGGTTCAGCTTCGCGGCGGTTCCGCTGTTCTGCACGACGAGGTGGCCGCCGTACGGGTTGCTGAGGGGCAGTGACGAGAGTGCGGCGATGGCCGGGTAGCGCGTGATCAGGGAGGCTTCCGGCTTGTCGCCGTTGTGGTGGTGGAAGGCCCCGTCAGCGGGGTCGACGATGCCCTTGGTCAGGGAGACGCCCGAACCCGCGCCCCCCTGGGCCGTGTCGGCGGCGTCCGAACGCTCCACGCGGGCCTCCGGGGACTGCTGCGTCTTGGAGACGTTCAGCTCCGCCCTGACGGTGGTCGGGGTCGCCTTGGTGGTGGAGAGGTAGGCCCGGTTGTTCTCGGTGGACGACTGCTGCACGCCGCCCAGCTCGTTCACGTACGCGCCCCTGGTGCCGGACACCGC
>NZ_ML123034.1:3965226-3967918 GCF_003846185.1 Streptomyces sp. ADI96-02 | reverse complement strand
CGACCGAACTGCCCGTGAGCTTCTTGACGTCAATGGACCGGGGCGGCGGGGCGCCGTCGTTCACCGGCTGTTTGTTCACGACCACGCGGTACTTCTGGTCGAATCCCTTGCTCCCCTCGCCCTGGCTCTCCATCGTCACGGAATAGGCCCCGTCACCGTTGGAGTTCGACACCTTCACGCCGATGCCCTTGGTGGCGGGCTGATCGAACTTGACGCCCTCATGCCGCAGTTTCACCTGACCGAAATTCGGCGAGAACTGCATGTTCAGGAAGTTCTTGTAGTCGTAGGTCTCGGCATCGGGCTGGTTCCAGTCGCCCTTCGAAACGAACTTCCACCCGTAGAACTGCGCCGCGTACCGCTCGGTACCGCCGCTCTTGTTCAGCTTGACCGGGGCGGACGGCAGGCCGGGCAGGCCGTTCGCCCCCTCGTTTCCGGTGCGCCCCTTGGACGTGTCCTTGGAGTTCCCGAAGGCGATCGAGACGTCGTCGCCGGAATTGTTGACGACCTCGATCTCCGCGTTCTTCCTGATTTCCGAGGTGGTCGTGTTCGCTGATGCGGCTCCCCCGGAAGTGAAGATCATGCCCGCGGCCACCCCCATGACGACCGGGCTGCAAACTGCGATGCGCTTGACATTCTTCTTACGGGGCATGGTCGAGAGATCCGTCCTGGTCCGGTTTTTCCCTGGCATGGTGGTCCGGCGGCCGATCCTCGTGATCGACGCCTGCGTGAACGGCTTCCGCGAGCTTCCACACGCTGCGATCGCGTTACTCGATGCTCGATGCTCGATGCTCGATGCTCGGCGCTCGATGCGGTGCGCGGCCGGACTTCCTCTCAAGGCGTCGCTCAGCCCGCCGACCGGAGATCGTCCACGTTCACGACCCGGGAATGTTCACCCTCTGAGCGTAGGAACGGACACGCCGCCTACGTCCTAGGGATCAGCCCTAAAGAGCTCCCAGGCCCCTGCTGAAGGGACCGTGAGCAGTCGCGTCACGGCTCGTGGGTTCATGGCTTCATGGGTGGGGTGGTTGTGGGGTTAACCCCACAACCACCCCACCCATGAGCCCCATGGTGTGGCGCGGAGCCGCCCGGCAGGCTGTCCATATGACCAGGACCCGTATGCCCAGGACCCGTATGCCCCGGACGCGTATGACCAGGACCCTTTCCGTGCCGAACTCAGACGTGCCGGACGTGCCGGACTCCGACGTGCCGCCACCCGTTCGTACGGCGAACACCCTGACAGACTGAATCCAGCGAACGGGACGGACAGCACACCATGAGCACCGCACACGGATCGGACACCCGGGTCCGCAGAAGCATCGGAGACCCCCCGCTCAGGCAACTCCTGCCGGCGGTTCTGCACGCGCCGCTGGAGGCCCGCACCTGGCGCGAGCTCCTGTACGTGGTGCTGAGCCTGCCCGTCAGCCTGACGATGTTCGTCATCGCGGTCGTCATGACGACGCTGGGCGCCAGTCTGCTCATCGTCTTCGTCGGGATTCCCCTGCTCGCGGCCGGCCTGGCCGTCTGCCGGGGGTTCGGTGTCATGGAGCGTGAACGGGCACGCGTACTGCTGGGGCTGGACGTGGCGGCCCCGGCGCGGATGTGGGGGAGCACGAGCGGGCCGCTGCCGTGGATCTGGGCCATGCTGAGGAGCGGCGTCTCCTGGCGGCATCTGCTCTACACGTTGCTGCGCTTCCCGTGGGCGGTGATCGTCTTCCCGGTGGCGGTGGCTTTCTGGACGGTCGGTCTGGTAGCGCTGACGTACCCGCTCTGGCAGTGGAACATCCCGACGCACGCGTGGAACGGCGGCATTCAGCGCTCCGGGGACGGAGCCGCCTTCCACCGGCCGGACTCCCCCGCCGAGCTGGCGGCGACGAGCGCGCTGGGCCTGGTCCTCGTGCTGCTCGCGCCGTGGATCGTACGGGGCCTGCTCACGGTGGACCGGCTGCTGGTGTCGGGGCTGCTGGGGCCCTCGTGGCTGGCCAGCAGGGTCTCCGAGCTGGAGTCGGACCGGGGGGTGGTCGTGGACACCGCCGCCGCCGACCTGCGGCGCATCGAACGCGACCTCCACGACGGAGCGCAGGCCCGGCTCGTCGCCCTCGCCATGGGACTCGGCCTCGCGAAGGAGAAACTCGCCGACGACCCGGAAGCCGCCGCCCGCATGATCGAGGAAGCCCACGGCGAGGTCAAGATCGCCCTCCAGGAACTCCGCGACCTGGCCCGCGGCATCCACCCCGCCGTCCTCACCGATCGCGGCCTCGACGCCGCCCTCTCCGCCATCGCCTCCCGCTGCACCGTTCCCGTCACCGTCGAGGTGGATCTCGACGCACGGCCCGTGCAGGCCATCGAGGGCATCGCGTACTTCACCGTCTCCGAACTCCTCCAGAACGTCAGCAAGCACGCGCGGGCCACCCGGGCCTCGGTCGACGTGTGGCGGACGGCCGACCGGCTGATGCTCCAGGTCTCGGACGACGGGCGGGGCGGCGCGGCGGCCGGCTTGGCCGGTGGTCTGACGGGGCTGGCGGAGCGGCTGGACGCGGTGGACGGAATACTCGTGATCGACTCCCCGGAGGGCGGCCCCACGAAGGTCACGGCCGAGCTGCCCTGGCGCGGCTGACCGCCCGACCGCGCCCGCCCCGCCCCGGGGCCCGCCCGCGTCCGGCCCCGCCCCGCGCCCCGGGCCCGCCCGCGCCCC
>NZ_ML123034.1:3949929-3964735 GCF_003846185.1 Streptomyces sp. ADI96-02 | reverse complement strand
CGTCCGGCCCCGCCCCGCGCCCCGGGCCCGCCCGCGCCCCGTCCCGCCTCGCCGGCCTGCGCGACCCGTCCGCGCCCGCCCCGCACCCGGGCGCACGCCCCGGCGGAGCTCCGTCGCCCGCTCGCCCACCTCACCCCGCCGTCCGGCGCACGCGCCCCGGACCGCGGGGTTTGCGGCCGGTCGGGGCACCCGTGCGGGCGGCGCCTTCGCCACACCGCCCCCACCCGCGGCCCGCGCCTGGGATGCTGGGGCTGGAGGGCCCTCAGCGCGGCGACGGGCGAACGCGATGCATACGGGAACGGGACCATGCCAAGCACGCCACGAACACCAGGCGCACCGGCCACAACAGGCACACCAGGCGCACCGGTAATACCGGGCGCACCAGCCACACCGGCCGGAGATCACGGAACAGTGGAGGAACGCAAGCCCGTGGAGCACGTCGAGAACAGGGTGCGGGTGGTCATCGCCGAGGATTCGGTCCTGCTGCGGGAAGGGATCACCCGCCTCCTCACCGAGCTGGGGCACGATGTCGTCGCGGGCGTGGGCGACGCCGAGGCGCTGCTGAAGACCGTGGCGGACCTGGACGGGCAGCGGGCGCTGCCCGACGTGGTGGTCGCCGATGTGCGGATGCCGCCGACCCACACCGACGAGGGCGTGCGCGCGGCGGTGCGGCTGCGGAAGGACTACCCGGGGATCGGGGTGCTGGTGCTCTCCCAGTACGTCGAGGAGGAGTACGCCACCGAGCTGCTGGCAGGCAGCAGCCGCGGGGTGGGCTATCTGCTGAAGGACCGGGTCGCCGAGGTGCGCGAGTTCGTGGACGCGGTGGTCCGGGTGGCGCGGGGCGGCACCGCTCTCGACCCGGAGGTCGTGGCCCAGCTGCTGGGCCGCAGCCGCAAGCAGGACGTGCTGGCGGGGCTGACGCCGCGCGAACGGGAGGTCCTCGGCCTGATGGCGGAGGGCCGGACGAACTCCGCCGTGGCCCGGCAGCTCGTCGTGAGCGACGGTGCGGTGGAGAAGCACGTCAGCAACATCTTCCAGAAGCTGGGGCTCTCACCCAGCGACGGCGACCACCGACGTGTCCTCGCGGTACTCACCTATCTCAATTCCTAGATACTGACACACTGTCAGATACCTGGTCGAGCATCTCCGGACCTAGGACCAAAGTCTGGGTGCGGAGCGTTTCCGTCGAGCGATCGAGGGGCTTGTGAAAGATGGCAAACCGGGCTAAAAGGGTGTCTCAAAACGGTGTCCACCATATGATCGGCCCCTGGAGGGCCACCCTCGCGCAAGTAGGGTGGCCCCTGGGACCGCCGGCCGGCCGGACGGTTTCGAACCGCCGCCCCAAGGGAGGTCCAGTTCAGTGACGAGCCAGGTCAGTAGCGCGGCAGAGATGGCCGACGAGGCGAACGACACCGTCCTCGGGGGCCAGCGAGCCCCCGCGCCGGGAACGGCGGACGCGACGGGAACAGCGGACGCGACGGGCACGGGCGGCGGCGGCAAGGAGGTCCGCCGCCTGGACCGGGTCATCATCCGCTTCGCGGGCGACTCGGGTGACGGTATGCAGCTCACGGGCGACCGCTTCACCTCGGAGACGGCGTCCTTCGGGAACGACCTCTCCACCCTGCCCAACTTCCCCGCCGAGATCCGGGCCCCCGCAGGCACCCTGCCGGGCGTCTCGTCCTTCCAGCTCCACTTCGCCGACCACGACATCCTCACCCCCGGCGACGCCCCCAACGTGCTGGTGGCGATGAACCCGGCCGCGCTGAAGGCGAACATCGCCGACGTGCCGCGCGGAGCGGAGGTGATCGTCAACACGGACGAGTTCACCAAGCGGCCGATGGCGAAGGTGGGGTACGCGACCAACCCGCTGGAGGACGGCTCGCTGGAGGCGTACAACGTCCACCCGGTGCCGCTGACCACGCTGACCATCGAGGCGCTGAAGGAGTTCGGGCTCTCCCGCAAGGAGGCCGAGCGGTCGAAGAACATGTTCGCGCTCGGGCTGCTGTCGTGGATGTACCACCGGCCGACCGAGGGCACGGAGGCGTTCCTGCGGCGCAAGTTCGCGAAGAAGCCGCAGATCGCCGAGGCGAACGTGGCCGCCTTCCGGGCCGGCTGGAACTTCGGCGAGACGACCGAGGACTTCGCCGTCAGCTACGAGGTCGCGCCGGCCTCGCAGGCGTTCCCCACGGGCACGTACCGCAACATCTCGGGGAACCTCGCCCTGTCCTACGGCCTGATCGCCGCCGGGCAGCTGGCGGATCTCCCCCTGTACCTCGGTTCGTACCCGATCACCCCGGCCTCCGACATCCTGCACGAGCTGAGCCGGCACAAGAACTTCGGCGTGCGGACCTTCCAGGCCGAGGACGAGATCGCCGGGATCGGCGCGGCGCTCGGAGCCGCGTTCGGCGGGGCGCTCGGCGTGACGACGACGTCCGGGCCCGGGGTGGCGCTGAAGTCCGAGACGATCGGGCTCGCCGTCTCGCTGGAGCTTCCGCTGCTCATCATCGACATCCAGCGCGGCGGCCCCTCGACCGGCCTGCCGACCAAGACCGAGCAGGCCGACCTGCTCCAGGCGATGTACGGGCGCAACGGCGAGGCCCCGGTCCCGATCGTGGCCCCGCAGACCCCGGCGGACTGCTTCGACGCCGCGATCGACGCGGCCCGGATCGCCCTGGCGTACCGGACCCCGGTCTTCCTGCTCTCCGACGGCTACCTCGCCAACGGCTCCGAGCCGTGGCGCATCCCGGAGACGGACAGCCTGCCCGAGCTGCGGGTGAAGTTCGCCACCGGCCCGAACCACGCCCTGGCCGACGGCACCGAGGTCTTCTGGCCCTACAAGCGCGACCCGCAGACCCTCGCCCGCCCCTGGGCCGTCCCCGGGACGCCCGGCCTCGAACACCGCATCGGCGGCATCGAGAAGCAGGACGGCACCGGCAACATCTCCTACGACCCCGCCAACCACGACTTCATGGTCCGCACCCGCCAGGCGAAGGTGGACGGCATCGAGGTCCCCGACCTCGCGGTCGACGACCCGGCCGGGGCCCGCACCCTGGTGCTGGGCTGGGGATCGACGTACGGGCCGATCACCGCCGCCGTACGCCGTCTGCGCGCCGCCGGGCTGCCGATCGCCCAGGCGCACCTGAGGCACCTCAACCCCTTCCCGAAGAACCTCGGCGACGTGCTCGGGCGCTACGACAAGGTGGTCGTGCCGGAGATGAACCTGGGCCAGCTCGCCCTGCTGCTGCGGGCGAAGTACCTCGTGGACGCGCACAGCTACACCCAGGTCAACGGAATGCCGTTCAAGGCCGAGCAGCTCGCCACAGCTCTCCAGGAGGCCATCGATGCCTGACACCGACGAACTGCTCCACAACGACCTGCTGCAACTGGTGCCCCGGGCCGCGGCCAAGCAGTCCATGAAGGACTTCAAGTCCGACCAGGAAGTGCGCTGGTGCCCCGGGTGCGGCGACTACGCCGTACTCGCCGCGGTGCAGGGCTTCATGCCCGAGCTGGGCCTGGCGAAGGAGAACATCTGCTTCGTCTCCGGCATCGGCTGCTCCTCCCGCTTCCCGTACTACATGAACACGTACGGGATGCACTCGATCCACGGCCGCGCCCCGTCCATCGCGACCGGGCTCGCGACCTCGCGCCGCGACCTGTCGGTGTGGGTGGTCACCGGTGACGGCGACGCGCTGTCCATCGGCGGCAACCACCTCATCCACGCCCTGCGCCGCAACGTGAACCTGAAGATCCTGCTGTTCAACAACCGGATCTACGGGCTGACGAAGGGCCAGTACAGCCCGACCTCCGAGGTCGGCAAGATCACCAAGTCCACGCCGATGGGTTCGCTCGACGCGCCCTTCAACCCGGTGTCCCTGGCGATCGGCGCGGAGGCGTCGTTCGTGGCGCGCACGGTCGACTCCGACCGCAAGCACCTCACGAGCGTGCTGCGCGCGGCGGCCGAGCACCCGGGCACGGCGCTGGTGGAGATCTACCAGAACTGCAACATCTTCAACGACGGCGCGTTCGAGGTCCTGAAGGACAAGCAGCAGGCGGCCGAGGCGGTCATCCGGCTCGAACACGGGCAGCCGATCCTGTTCGGGGCCGACGGGTCCAAGGGCGTCGTGCGCGATCCGGCCACGGGCGACCTCCAGGTCGTCGCCGTCACCGACGAGAACCGCGAGCGGGTCCTCGTCCACGACGCCCACGCCGACTCGCCCACCACGGCGTTCGCCCTGTCCCGGCTGGCCGACGCCGACACCCTGCACCACACGCCGATCGGGGTGCTGCGCAGCGTGGAGCGGCCCGTCTACGACACGCTCATGTCCGACCAGCTCGACGCCGCCGTCCAGCGCGACGGCAAGGGCGACCTCGGCGCGCTCCTCGCCGGGAACGACACCTGGACCGTCATCGGCTGAGCCGCCGCCACGGGCGCGCCCACGGGAGCCCACGGGCCCGGACCCTGCCCCCGCCTACGCCAACCGGCCGGAGGGGGGCAGGGTCCGGGCCCTGTCGCGTTCCACGAAGTGGTCGGGAGCGGGTCCTGCGCCGCGCCCGCGCCGCGTTCGCGCCACGCCCGCGCCCCGGGGTCAGGCGCGGGCCTCGTCGTACGCCTCGCGCGCCGCCCGCACCGCGCCCACCTGCTGTTCGGTCCAGCGGGCCAGCGCCCACACCTGCTCGGCTGCCTCGACTCCGAGCGCCGTGAGCGAGTAGTCCACCCGCGGCGGGATGACCGGCTGCGCCTCGCGGTGGACGAATCCGTCGCGCTCCAGCGTCCGGAGGGTCTGGGCCAGCATCTTCTCGCTGACGCCGCCCACCGTGCGGCGCAGTTCGCTGAAGCGGTACGGACGGTCCAGCAGCGCCGCGAGGACGAGGACGCCCCAGCGGCTCGTGACGTGCTCCAGCACCCCGCGCGACGGGCACATCGGCTGGTTGACGTCCGCGAGGCCCCAGCCCTCAACACTTACCTTCATGCCAGTACCTTACGTGAAAGTGGGTACTTTCCTCCAGTAAGTGCTCACCGTAAGGTCGATTCCGGAAGCGCAGACCGGACCGGACCGTCGAAGTCCGGACCGTCGAGTGCGTCGAAGTCCGAACCACCGAAAACGGAGTACCACCCCATGAGCATCGTTGTCACCGGAGCCACCGGAGAACTCGGCCGCCTCGTCGTCGACGCCCTGCTGGCCACGGTCCCGGCCGGTGAGATCGCCGCGGTCGTCCGCGACGAGAAGAAGGCCGCACCGCTCGCCGCGCGCGGCGTGGAGCTGCGCGTCGCCGACTACGACCGCCCCGAAACCCTCGCGGGCGCGTTCCGGGCCGGCGACCGGGTGCTGCTGATCTCGGGCAGCGAGGTGGGCAGGCGCGTCCCCCAGCACACCGCGGTCATCGACGCGGCGAAGGCGGCGGGCGTGGCGCAGCTCGCGTACACCGGCATCCTCGGCGGGCCCGGCGCGGACTTCCGGCTGGCCGACGAGCACCGGGCCACCGAGGAGCTGATCCTCGCCTCCGGGCTGCCGTACACGTTCCTGCGCAACGGCTGGTACACGGAGAACTACACCGGCAACCTCGGCCCCGTCCTGGAGCACGGCGCGGTCGTCGCCAACGCGGGCGAGGGGCGCGTCGCCTCGGCGACCCGCGCCGACTACGCGGCGGCGGCAGCGGTCGCGGTGACCGGCGAGGGCCATCTGAACACCGCGTACGAGCTGAGCGGCGACACCGCCTGGTCGCTGGCCGAGTACGCCGCGCTGCTCACGGAGGAGACCGGCCGGAAGATCGCGTACAACGATGTCCCGGCCGCCGTGCACCAGGAGATCCTGGTCGGCGCCGGCCTCCCCGAGGGGTTCGCCGCGATCCTCGTGGACGTGGACGAGGCCATCGGGCGGGGGCTGCTCGCGGGCACGAGCGGCGATCTGGCCCGGCTGATCGGCCGCCCGACCACGCCGCTGGCGACCTCGGTGCGCGCCGCCCTCGCCTCCTGAGCCCCGGCGCGCGCCGGTCGGACTTCGGCGCACCCCGGCACTGACGGGGTGTCATGAGCGTTTTCATGAGACGGGAATGACGCGCGGCCCTTCCGGCGTTACCGTCGTGCCGTCGGCGCACCGGTCGGCACAGGTACGCCGGGAGGACCCGTGGTGGGGAAGAACGAACAGCGGGCGGGTCTGCTGTACGGAGTCGGCGCGTACGGGATGTGGGGCGTGGTTCCGCTCTTCTGGCCGTTGCTGAAGCCGTCCGGGGCGATCGAGATCCTGGCCCACCGGATGGTCTGGTCGCTCGGCGTCGTCGCGATCGCGCTGCTCGCCGTGCGCCGCTGGGCGTGGCTCGGCGAACTCCTGCGCGACCCGCGCAGGCTCGGCCTGATAACCGTCGCCGCGGCGACCATCACCGTCAACTGGGGCCTGTACATCTGGGCGGTCAACCAGGGCCAGGTCGTCGAGGCGTCCTTGGGCTACTTCATCAATCCGCTGGTCACCATAGCCATGGGCGTGCTGCTCCTCGGCGAGCGGCTGCGGCCGGTGCAGTGGACCGCCGTCGCCATCAGCCTGGCCGCCGTGCTGGTGCTCGCGATCGGGTACGGGCGTCCGCCGTGGATCTCCCTGGTGCTGGCGTTCTCCTTCGCCACGTACGGCCTGGTGAAGAAGAAGGTCGACATGGGCGGCCTGGAGTCGCTGGCCGCCGAGACCGCCGTGCTGTTCCTGCCCGCGCTCGGCTTCCTGGTCTGGCTGGGGGCGACCGGCGGGTCGACGTTCGCCGCCGCGGGGACGGGACACGCGGTGCTGCTCGCGGCGACGGGGCTCGTCACGGCCGTCCCGCTGATCTGCTTCGGCGCGGCGGCCGTCCGCGTACCGCTGTCGACGCTGGGGCTGCTCCAGTACCTGGCCCCGGTCTCCCAGTTCACGCTCGGCGTCCTCTACTTCCAGGAGGCGATGCCGCCGCAGCGGTGGGCGGGCTTCGCCCTGGTCTGGCTGGCCCTGTCCCTGCTGACCTGGGACGCGCTGCGGACCGCGCGGCGCAACCGGGCGCTGGCGGCGAAGCTGCTGGCGGCGGCCGGAGCCGGCTCCGAGGCCGCCGCCGACACGCCGTCCACGCCGTCCGCGACCGCCACGGGCGCTACTACAGCCACCACGGCCACTACGGCCACTACGGCGTCCACGCCCGCGCAGTCCGCGACGCCCGCGCAGCAGAAGGTCGTCTGAGGGCAGCCGGACCGGACCGGTGGGAAGCCGGCCCGGCGATTCCGGCGTGTCCCTTGCGCCCGCGCTCGGGCAACCACTAGGAACGGCTTCCATGACTCTGGCGTGGAAGCTCGTGATCGACAGCACCGACCCGCATGCCCAGGCCGGCTTCTGGGCCGAGGCCCTGGGCTACCTGGTCGAGGACAACAGCGCCCTGGTCGAGCAGCTGCTCGCGGCCGGGGCCGTGCCCGAGGCGATCACCGTCCGGGCGCACGGCCGCCGGGCCTGGCGCGACCTCGCGGCGGCACGGCACCCGGACGACCCGTTCGAGGAGACGAGCGGTACGGGGCTGGGGCGGCGGCTGCTGTTCCAGCGCGTGCCGGAGCCGAAGACGGTGAAGAACCGGCTCCACATCGACGTCCACACCGCCCCGGGGCAGCGCGACGAGGAGGCGGCCCGGCTGGTCGGGCTGGGCGCGAGAATCCTGCGCAGCGTCGAGGAGCCGGGCGGAAGTTGGCTCGTCCTCTCGGACCCTGAGCTGAACGAGTTCTGCGTGCAGTAGCGCGGCGGCCCGTGGCGGCCCGTGTCTCAGCCGCGTCGCATCAGGCCCTTGACGAGGCGCAGTCGGCCCTCGGTGAAGGGCGGCTGCGCCAGGCGCAACGTGTCCAGGGCGAGCGGCTTGCGCAGGACGGGCTTGAGGTGGGAGAAGGTCCGCCACGAATACGTGCCGTGGTACGCGCCCATACCGCTGGCGCCGACGCCGCCGAAGGGCAGGCCGGTCGCGGCGACGTGGATCAGACCGGCGTCGTGGACCACCGCGCCGGACGAGGTCTTCCGCTCGAACAGGCGGCGCGTACGGGTGGAGGAGGTGAAGACGTACAGGGCGAGCGGCTTGTCCCAGCCGTTGACGATCTCGACCGCCTGCTCGGCCGACTCGACCGCGACGACGGGCAGGACCGGGCCGAAGATCTCCTCGCGCAGCACGGGGTGGGCCGCGTCCGGGCCGACGGCCGGACGGCCACCGGAGGAGGGGACGGTCACGACCGTGGGCGCGAGGTAGCGCTCCGCCCGGTCGTGCTCGCCGCCGACGGCCACCTC
The DNA here is from genome assembly GCF_003846185.1 of Streptomyces sp. ADI96-02. GTDB lineage: Bacteria > Actinomycetota > Actinomycetes > Streptomycetales > Streptomycetaceae > Streptomyces. The sequence goes on along the minus strand of NZ_ML123034.1, from coordinate 3,956,468 downwards.
GACGCCGTCCAGCAGCGAGACGAGGCGGTCGAACTGGCGCTCGTTGACGATGCGGCCGTAGTCCCGGGCGGCGCGGGGATCGGCGCCCCAGAGGTCCGCGATCGCGGTTTCGAGCGCGGCCACGAGCGCCGGCACGCGGTCGGGGGTGGTCATCACGTAGTCGGGGGCGACACAGGTCTGACCGGCGTTGGTGAACTTCGCCCAGGCCAGACGCCGCGCCGCTTGGTGCAGACGGGCGTCGTCGTCGAACCAGACCGGCGACTTGCCTCCCAGCTCCAGTGTCACCGGCGTCAGGTGCTCGGCCGCCGCGCGCATCACGATACGGCCGACCGGTCCGCCGCCCGTGAAGACGATGTGGTCGAACCGCTGCGCCAGCAGTTCCGTCGTCTCCGGGACGCCTCCCTCCACGGCGCGCACCGCGCCGTCGGGGAAGTAGCGGGGCACGAGCCGCGCGATCAGCGCCGAGGTCGCGGGCGCGAGCTCGCTCGGCTTGAGGACGGCCGCGTTCCCGGCGGCCAGCACCCCGACCAGCGGGTTCAGCAGGAGCTGCACCGGATAGTTCCACGGGGAGATCACCAGCACCACGCCCAGCGGCTCGGGCACCAGCCGGGCCCGCGCCGGCCACAGGGCCGCCGGTACCGGGCCGCGCCGGGGCCGTGCCCAGCGCCGCAGGTGGCGCAGCGTGTGGTTGATCTCCGCCAGCACCACGCTGATCTCGGTCAGCTGCGCCTCGCCCGCGCTCTTGTGCAGGTCGCTCCACAGGGCGCTCTCCCAGTCCGCCTGGTTCTCGGTGACCATGGCGCGCAGCGCCTTGAGGCGGGCCACGCGGGTGGACAGGGGCCGGGTCGCGCCGGAGTCGAAGAGTCCGCGCACGTCGGACACGGCCGCGGGGATACCGGACATGGTCTCGGGTGTCGTCGTCATGGAACCACCGTACCTCATTACGAAACGAATCCTTTTCGTTTCTGTCTGGGTACACTCGCCGGGTACACGTTCACGTACAGGTACACGTTCGCGACACGAGAGAACCGGTGATGACGACGAAGCCCGACACCGCGCCGCCGGGGCGACCGAAGGACCCGCGCGTGGACGCGGCCCTGATCGAAGCGGCGATCGAAGTCCTCAACGAAGCGGGCTGGGCCGCGTTCACCACCACGGCCGTCGCCCGGCGCGCCGGGGCCTCCACCGCGTCCCTCTACCGCCGCTGGCCGTCCAAGCAGGCCCTGGCCGGGGCCGTGGCCCGGCACATCGCCCTGGAGGAACTGAGCGGCATCGACACCGGCTCCCTCGAAGGCGACGTCCGGGAGCTCCTCGCGCGCAAGCGGAGGATTCTGGAAGCCGCCACCGGGCCCGCGCTCCTGTCGCTGATGGGCCAGGCGGCGCACGATCCCGAGCTGCGGCAGATCCTCCACGACGACGTCTACCTGGCGGTCCGCGAACAGCTCGAAGCGCTCGTCGCCCAGGCCGTCCGCCGCGGCGAGCTGGGCCAGGCCGTCGGTGCCGCCGAGATGGACGTCCTGGTGCTCGTGGTGATCGGAACCGCCCTGGCCCGCTCGGCCTTCCTGGCACCGCCGGACCCGGACAAGGCGTCGGGGACCGACGCCGTCGACTCCGACCCCGACCACGGCCACGACCCCGCTCCCGCCCACGACCCCGGCCACGACCTCGCCGAGACCGAACTCCGGCTGCTCCTCTCCGTACTCACGCGGGCGAGCGCTTCCACCCCGGCGGCCTGATCGGCTCGCGGCCTCGGGGCGTCACGACCTCGGGCCGTCAGGGCCTCGCAGCCTCGGGTCGTCAGGGCCTCACGGCCTCGCCGCCGTGGTGGCGTCCCGCCGGACCTCGTTGTTCTCGCTGGCCAGCGCCGCGTCGCGGGAGAAGGTGTACCCGGCCCACTCGGCCACCGGCACGAACCCGAGGCGCCGGTAGAGGGCGTTGCTGGTGAGGTTGTCCGGGTGCGCGAAGAGCACGACGTCCGTCGCGCCCGCGGCGAGCGCGGCCCGGCTCACCTCGACCGTCACGGCTCCCGCGTAACCGCGCCCCCGCAGGCGGGCCGGGGTGTACACGGGGTCCACCCGGACCATGCCGGCGGTCATCGTGGTCACGGCAGCCATGGAGGCGGGAGCGCCGTCCGGCGTCTCCCAGAACGTGAAGTGCCGGTCGGAGAAGCGCGATCCGGCCCAGGAGGCGGAGTCCACGGAGGGGACTTCCCCGACCGTGTCGCAGAACTCGCCGCACCACCGCACGACCTGGTCGAGGTCTTCGGCGTCCGCCCTGCGGCCCCGGCCCTCGGGGAACGGGGTCGGCGGGGTGAGTGTGCCGAGACGGTAGAGGCGGATGCGCGTGCCGAGGGTGGGCATCGCTCCGGTACGCCGCTGCCATGCCTCGGCGAAGGCGGTGGCGGTGTCGTGGTCCCCGCTGACGGCGGGGACGGACCGCCCGAGGTCGGCCAGGCGCGCGGCGAGTTCGCCGGCCTGTTCACGGGTGAGAGGAGTGAGGCTCAGCGAACCGGCGGAGGTCCGCTGGACGAAGGTCGCGTGCACCTCGCCGCCTCTCTCCAGCCGGCCGAACACGGGCGCGTCGACGCCCCGCGCGGACGCCGCGCTCGCCCGCAGCTTCTCGGCGATCGTCAGCGACATGGTGTGCAGGGCGGGGCGTGAGCGCAGGAAGTCCCCGGCTCGGGCGAGGAAGGCGTCGGCGTCTTCGGTGAGGTGCCAGTCGTCCGGATGCATGCCGCATGGTCCCTCATCCGGTCACCTGCACGTAACCCCGGCCGGTCAGCGCATCGCCTCGGGCGGAAGCGTCCTGGCCGCCGGGAGTTCGGGCTCGGCGGCGCGGTCCTGGTCGAAGACCTGATGCCGGCCCTCCGCTGTCACGTCGCGGGCTCCTTCAGCCAGTCCGCCTCGACGGTCCAGAAGATGGAACTCGCGCCGAGCGCGTCCCGCGCGAAGTCCGTGAATCGTTCCCGGGTGTAGGGGTGACCTGGGTTTTCGGGGTCCTCATACGTGAGAGTGGGTTCCTGGACCGCCATGGCGACGACAGGGAGCCGGTCCTTGTACTTCTCGATGAACTGGTACGACTTCTGCGTGGGATAGGGCCTGTTTGGCAGGATGTCCGGTCCCCCGATCCCGATCTGGTTGGCCGCGGCGAGGCGGACGATCTCGTCCATGCGCGTCTCGTCCGCACAGCGGCCCCTGCCGGCCTCGCAGCGGGCTTCCTCGTCCTTGTCCATCGGCCAGAAATTGGCGTACTGGATGAAATCGGTACTGCCGCCGGCGTGACTGAAGAATTCCTTTCCGCGCAGCATGTTGGCACGCTCGGCCTGGAAATACTTCTCGGCAGTGAACCCGGTGCGCCTCTGTTCGTCCTCAGGCACCTGCACCGAGGTCTCCGGCAGGTTCACCCCGGCCAGCTTGCCCTTGAAGTGATCCGCCATGGCTTTCAGCAGGCTCTGAAAGCCTGTCCGCACATCGCCCTTCCATTGCGCCGCCATGGCCCCGGTGGCGTGCGGGTCGGAGCCTGGATGGTCATCGGTCGTCGCCACCACCCCGCCGGCGTCCTTCACGTACGCGGGAAGTTTGGCCTGCGCGGGGGTCGTCGAGAAGAAGCGGTCCTGCACCTGGACGTACAGCTTCTTGTGGCGTTTCACGAGGTAGTCGAGAGCGGCATCGAGCCGCGTCCACCGGTACTCGCCCCTCGCCTCCTCCAGAGCGCCCCACGCCACCACCACCTGCACACTGGCGATGTCGGAACGGTCGATCATCTTCCGTACATCTGGATTGCCGCCGTCCATGGCGTCCTCAAGGTCGCCGAGGGACATGTACAGGCCGTCGGCCGGATGGCCCGACGCGAGGGCCGGTGGCCTGGACGCCTGGGCGGCGACGGCGGGCGCGGAGGTCTGCACCCCCATGACGGCTATGAGGACGCCTGCCCCCGCGGCGGCATGCCTGGCCTTGTTCATGAAATCTCCCCTTCCCGGAAGAGCGGTACGTCACCAAAAAGAATGACTGGCCTCTCAGGAGCCGAACGTAAGGATCGATTCTAAGAAACAAATAAGGGCACCCGTCCCGAACAGATCGCGAAGGCAACGCAGTTGACAGCACGACAGGCAAGTCACACTCGATGAAGTGCTTCCTCTGCCCGGCCACAGCGTGCCGCTGATCCGGGACCCGTCAGAGGTTCCCTGGTCCGCTGTCTCCGCCGGGCGACCTCATGCGCGTATGCGGGATCCCGTAGGTCGCGGTCCGCGACGCGGGACCTCATCAGACGGCTCCATCGCCCGAGCCCCCGCGTCGTTCACCGCAGCGCCGATCACTTTCCGAGCCCGAGCCCGAGCCTCGGACCCGCCCGGTGGGACGGTCCGACCGACGGCAGGCCGGGCTCAGCGTTCGCGGTCGTCACGAGGCGTCGTCACCGCCCGCGTCACCGCTCCCGTGACGCCGCCGCAGCACCTCGTCCCGGACCCGTTCCGCGAGCAGGTCGCCGAGCGGGTCCGCCACGTCCCACGAGTGCGCGGACGGATGCCGGTCGAACAGCATGCACGCGTGGCCGTGGGTGACGGACAGGCTGCGGATGACGGCGGGACACGGCGGCAACTCGGCGAGCCGGAAGGCCCGGCGCGTACCGGTGTCGTTCCAGAACATCCACAGGTCGCGGGCGGCCTGCGTCTCTCCCGCCCGGAGCTGGGCGGCGTGCTCGGTCCCGTCGTCGTGCTCGCCGAGTTCGCACAGGACGAACTCGTCGAGATCCGTGGCGTCCGGAGCGGGGCCGGACCCGCCGTCCGGCACGGTGAACACGACGAGCGCGGCCATCACGGGAACTTCGGTGAAAGCGGTGCACTGCAACACGTCATCTCCTCCTCGGTGGCATAGGGGCGCACGGGCCGTACGACGAGCCCGTACCAGGACGCGGCGTCGCGGGCGACGAACTCGTACGGCAGCCCGTCCGCGAGCCGCCGCAGCGCGTAGTCATGCTCGCGCAGGCTGTCGGCCCAGACGCGGAGTTCGGTCGGCGCGTCCCGCCGCCGCGCCTCCGCGACCGGGTACAACGCTCGGGCAGGCACCCACCCGGCGTACGGATCGGGGTCGAGCGCGTCCGCGAACCGCCGCGCCTGCCGCCGCATCCAGCGGAGCGCGAGCCGCCGCGTCGGCGCGATGATCCCGCCGAGCCGGACCGCGCGGCCCGCGTCGCCGCCGTGGCTCTCCGCCACGTACCGGGCGGCCCTCACCGGACACCGCCGGCGAGGCGCGGACGCGTCGCTTCCGTCGGCGGGCCACTGCGGATCACAGCACCTCTCCCCGGCTTCGCGCGTTCATCCGCAAGGTCCGGGCCCGCAGTTGCTCCATCGTGAGCGCGGCGCGGACCTTGCCTGGCTCCGCCTCCCACTCGGGCCCGCCGCCGACGGGCCGAAGCGCCCAGTACGGGCCGGCGACGCCTCGGAACTCCCCCACGCGGTCCCCGTGACCGGTATCCACCACGAGCGCACCGAGGGCCGGGAGGCGGGGAGGGTCCTGCGCATTCGGGCAGACGTTCTCGTCGTACACCGATCGCTCCTCTCTGTAGTCATTCCACTACCGGGGCGATTCAGCGTGACCTACGGTGAAGGACCATTCAACCTGTCGAATTGGCACGGAAGATCGGTGAAAAACCTGTGAACCGCAAGGAGTTGAACCCGGACAGCTCGCCGCAAGCGGCCTTCGGGGCGCGCGTGCGCCGTCTCCGTGAGGAGCGGGGCTGGACGCAGGAAGAGCTGGGGGACCGTACGGGATACTCCAGTACGCACATCTCGTCCGTCGAAACTGGTCGCAAGCTTGCGACCTTGCGCCTTTCGCGAAGGGCCGACCTGGCCTTCGGCATCAGCGAGTCCGCCGACACGTTCGAGCGCGAGTGGCGCGAGATCAAGCACGGCAGCCTGCTGGAAGGCTTTCCCGAGTTCCTGGGGCACGAAGGCCGGGCGGCGGAGATCCGGCTGTACGAAGTGGGCGTCATACCTGGACTGCTCCAGACGCCGGAGTACGCGACGGTCCTGGCCGAGAGCGCCGTACGGCGAGGCGCGATCACCGACGACCAGGCACAGGAACGCATCGCGCTCGTCGCGGAACGGCAGGCGGCTCTCGTCCGGAACAACCCGCCGCTGGTCTTCGCGATGCTGGACGAGAGCTGCATCCGTCGGCCGATCGGCGGACGGGCGGTGATGGGCGCGCAGTTGGAGAGGCTGACGGAGTTCGCGGAGCTGTCGAACACGGTGCTCCAGGTGGCCACGTTCGACATGGCAGAACGCCGCCCGTTCGACCTGCCGGTCACCGTGCTGACCCTGGCGGACCGTTCGCTCATGTCGTACGCGGAGTCGGCGCAGCGGGGTCAACTGGAGCGCGAAAGTACCTCGGTGCTGCCCCTGCTGACGGCCTACCATCAGATGCAGGCCGTGGCCCCCTCCCAGGCGGCGTCCGTAGACATGATCAACCAGTTGCGAAAGGTCACCCTGTGACGACCGAAACCCCCCGATGGTTCACGTCCTCCTACAGCAACAACGGCGGCCA
>NZ_ML123034.1:3945559-3949250 GCF_003846185.1 Streptomyces sp. ADI96-02 | reverse complement strand
CCGGGCCGGCGACTTCGACACCGTCTGAGCCGCCGGAGCCGTCCGAGCAACCGCCCCACCGTGCCGCCGCACGGTGGGGCTTCGCCGTGTGTCGGCACAGAACATCCCGTCCCGGGATGGACCATCGGGCGAACAACCTCTCAGCTTCAGGTCGTCACCGAGCTCGTCGACGTGCGGCTCCTCGTTGATCGCGAAACTCGTCTTGGCCACGGCGGCTCCCAGGGTGGCGCGTGGTGCCTGGCCCAAAACCAGCGGCACGAGGAAAACCGAGCCCTCGCACTACCTCGGATTCGAAACGGGAACAACACGTACACCTGCTTTCGAGGGCCCCAAATATCGACTATCTCACCCAATCTCGTACAGAAAATTCGCTTTAGCACATACCCGCAGACCTGTCAGCCGGAACGCCACTAGACCAAGTTGATCTTCACCACAGAATTTCATGATCCAAAAGGCGTCCACGGTGCGTACAGTTACACATGCGGCCCACCAAGGGCAGCATTAAGCAGCTCTTAATAATTAGAAATGGAGTCATTATGCACATGCGCACCCGTGCATCGTTCCTCGCCGTGGCAACACTCACAATGCCGCTCGCACTTTCTTTTCCCGCCTCAGCGGCACCGACGTCCTGCCCGAGCAGCGGGCAAGGAAATGGTGGCGTCAAGTGCACCACCCTGACCAACGGAATTCTGGCAACCATGGCGTCCGGTAAGACTTTCGCAGAGGTCGGCTATTACCGCACTGGCGGAGGTAACCTCACCGCGAAGCTGGGTGCAGAAAAGGGCGGCAAGAACTTCTGGTCGGGCAACATAAACATGAACAACACACCCTTCCACTACGGCTCAATGCTCACCGTGAGTTCGGGTTGCGGTAGCGTGATCGGCAAGATGCTGGCAGATGGCAGCACCTACACTACGCCGCCCAAGTCCTCTTGCTGACAATCATCTGAGCAAAATTCGCGGGGTGGCTATGCGCGCGCGCATAGCCACCCCGCACCCTTTCACGAGAATCCCGGATACATGCTGACTGCGGTTTTTCAAGGGCATGGACTGTTCATCGCCTTTGCCATACTCATTTCCTGCATTGCAGGCGCGGCAATTTTCGCAGCCGCGCGAACGCGATGCGCCCGACCGCTGACATGGGCCTTATGGGCAGCCTGCGTGACAGCCACGATCGCGCTGACAATGTGGACCACGACGCCCGGGGACGAGTCAGCATCATGCACCATTAACCGTGACATCTTTGAGCCTTTCCGCCACACGCAGGGGCAGCTGAACTTCGCGATGTTGGTGCCGTTCGGCTTGCTCGGCACATTGGCCACACGGCGCCCTGGACTGATGGTCGGCCTCAGCTTCATCTTCCCGGCAGCAATCGAGACGACGCAGGCTCTAGCCCCGATCAGCCGAGCTTGCGACACGAGCGACCTCGTGGCAAACGGGCTGGGCGCACTATTGGGAACAGCGATCGGTGCTGTTCTCGCAAGGCTTCGAGGCGGTACCCCGCTGACGCGGAGCACAACCAGGAAAGCGTTCGTCAGCGCGGGAGTTCTGGCGTGCGTCATGGGCACAGCTATGTACACTTTCGCGAATCTTGCCCTTGTCGACAGGACGGAACCAAATTCACCCGTCACCGCAGGGCAGCAATCGGCAATTGATGCTCGACTCAAGGACGCGTTCGGAGGCGCATACCGAGCTGAAAATTACAGTTTCACGTCAGGCGAAAACGATATGGGCACCATCACAGCCATTTTCAAGGAAGGAATGGCCGAGTTGAGCTGGCCCGACCAAAAAGAATTCACCGTTTCCATGCCTCCTGCGGACATTGAGACGGGCAAGGCTTTTGCGGTACCCGGCGCCCACATCCGCCCCTCGGACGAGAAAAAGGCATTGTCTATCGCCGAAGCATACGCCAGCCAATTCGCCCCCTGGGGATTGAAGGACTCCAAAGTCAACGTCTCGCGCGTTGACGAAGAGACAGACCTCGGCTGGCTTGTCTACTGGCGACGATGGGATGGTGAGGTGCTCCTCCCCATGCGCCTCGACCTTCGCATTGACAGCGCAGGGCGTGTCAGCGATCTGATTGAACGCAACATATCCGATCCAAAAATCCCCACTGTACGGGTCACCAAAGAGGAGGCGTGGGAAATCTTCAAAAAGAACTTCAACGACGAGATCGATAAGAAATCCGAGAAGGGTGAGCCGATCCTTCTGGCGCAGTACCGTAACGGCCAGTGGCGTACGGACTGGCTTCTCTCCACCAGAACTTCGTCGTATGCGCTGGAGGCGGCGATCGATGCTACCGACGGCAGCTTCAACGACCCAGTTCAAGTTCCTTTGCGGCGTTCCGCTGATGCAAATCAGTACATCGAGCCGCTTTCAACCTCCGGTTGAACAACTCCGACGTCGCCGCCGAGACCTCCGACATGCCGCTCGCATGCACGATTGCCTGAGGCCCTGACCAACCATCGAACAGGAAGCACTCAAAGGCCCCGCCGGCTGACGTGGAAGGGCGTAACCATGACCAACATCCACGGGCTCCCCCTCGACGAAGCCGAGTTCTCGAAGGCCTGGGGCGGCAATACCCGAGTCGCACTCGACGATCTGCGGGACCGGGGACGGCCCCGGTGAAGCAGGTGCCAGTCTGGCCGTCGGACCATCAAATCGTCCGAGTAGTCGCCCCCGCCGTGCCCACGCACGGTGGGGCTTCGCCGCTCTCGGCCCCGTTTCCAGTACCGGAAACTCGAACCCCTTGCTCCGCGTGACGGGGGCCCGCCACCATCGGACGGGACACCGGGCGACGAGAGGGCCGGCAGTGAAGCTGACACGGCTGGTGGGCGAGTGCGAGGACGGCGAGTGCCCGACCATCTACACGACGGATCGAGGCACGCTCGCCATCCAGGGGAACAGGGTCGTCGATCACGGGCTGGACATTCCGGCTCATGAAAGCCTGGTAGAGATCTCCGTGGAACTCATGCGAAAGGCCGTTCGTGACAAACTCATCCAGGACACTGGGCGATTGGTTCGAGGACTTCGATCGGGAGGCTTTCCGGCTGGAGACTCTGGACGATTACAGCAAGTCGGGGGGCGTCGATGCCTACCACGCGTTCCTTGCCGGCAAGCCGCAGCCGGAGGAATACCAAACGGCTGACTGGGTATCGACAGTCGGGGATGCGGTCCGGTCGGGAAAGCGCATCTATCGGGTCCACGTCCTCGCCCGCCCTCTGACGGACTATCTGCGGTTCGAACTCTCCTGGGGTTACCGACGTAACCTGACAGCTGGTGAAGAGTTCTTCATCCTGGACACGACCGACCAGGAGAACCCGATTCCGGACGCCCCGGACTTCTGGCTCTTCGATGAGCGGGCCGCCGGCGTCATGGAGTACGACGGCGAGGGCAAGTACCTGGGTTCTGCATTCGCCGGAGAGGAGCAGGTCCCCAGGTTCCTGGAATACAGAGACACGGCTTTGGCCCAGGCCGTACCCTTCCCGGATTGGTGGGCGAAGTACGGCTGGTGAATAAGTCCAGCCTCGGGTCAGCGCTGCGGGAACTGCGAGAGTCCTCCGGACGGGAAGCCAAAGTGGTTGCCCGTGGCGCTGCCATGTCCCGCTCGAAGCTTTCCAAGATTGAGCTTCTTCGAGTTGGCCACCGATCGGGTGATGGGCCGTGAAGCGCAACGAGCGAGGCCCCCGGGC
>NZ_ML123034.1:3941398-3944761 GCF_003846185.1 Streptomyces sp. ADI96-02 | reverse complement strand
CGAGCGGCAACGCTGAAGAAGCTCAGTAGTCCAAACCGTGCTCTCCGAGTAGAGCTGTGTAGGCCCCCTCGGCCGCGCGTCCGGCTGCTATGCCGGGTGGTGTGTGGCGCATGAAAGCAAAGGCCGTGTCGTCGTGGAGAATGCGTCCGCCATGAAGAACCGTAACGTGACTGGCTTCTTCCGCGAGGTCCGCGACATCGTGGGTGGATAGCAGCACCTTGACGTCCTGGGTGAGGTCGCCGAGGATTTCACGGAAGACTCGGCGCTGATGGGGGTCCAGGCCAGCTGTGGGCTCATCAAGGAGCAGTACTTGTGCGTTGTGCACCAGGGCACCAGCTACGCCGACACGGCGCAGCTGACCGCCGGATAGTTGACTGGTTTTCACTTCCGCTTTGTCCCGTAGCTTGACTCTTTCCAGGGCGCGCAGAGCCTGCTGCCACGCGTCGTTACGGTTCATGCCCTTAAGCCATCCAATATACGCAACGTATTCGCGTACCTTAAGGGACGGAATCGGGATTATGTCTTGCGGCATCCACGCTATGGACTTACGATAGGTTTTCGTTCCCGCTTTGAGTCGACCTAGAGTGACCGCGCCTTCTTGCGGGAAAATCACGGAGGCTGCCAGTTTCAGCAATGTCGATTTGCCTGCACCGTTGGGCCCCAAGAGGACGGTCAAACCCTCAGGCAATCGGTAATTGAAATCTTCCAGAACTGGATTTCGGCGACGCGCATACCTGTATGTACAGGATTCCATGACAAGATTCATTCGCCTACTCCCTTGTGGCCCGGTACTGAAGAGCGGTTCCCACCATAAATGCCAGGACAGTGACGAGGATTGCGTGGGGGTTACCAGCAGGTTCTGTGAGAATTGTCCAACTGTAGGCGTCACCGGGGCCCCGGTACCCTACAAAAACAACCATCACGAGCCACGCTACGGGGACCATGACAGCCGTCTGTCCTGCGATCGTCCGGGCACACAGCATGAGCCCGATGAGAAAGACACCATTCCTGCCCACGGTGCCGACTTGCGACGAGTTGAGTAGATCACCGGCGATCAGGCACAGGAGTATTGCGGCGACGACCGTGCTGACGATTAGTGCAGCATCCAGCAGCGCTACTCGGCGGGCAGCAGAAATTTCGGGAGCTGGAAGTCGCGATTCGAGGCACATCATCAAGCCGGCAAGCAGAGGTACCGGAACGAAAAGCGATAGCGCTACTTGACTTCTGCCCACGATGGATGGCAGGGGGACCGATATGTTGTGAACAAGAAGTATAAGGAGACCGAATACTGCAAGCGAGGGTAGCATTGCAGTATGAACTCGACGCGTCCTTATCCACCACATCATGAAGCTTCGCCTGTGCAAGCTTGGGTGGAAGCGCGATAGAACCAGGCGGCCTGCTTTTCCCGTGACTGCGACAACACGTTATTAACTATATCGTGAATTTGCCGCAACTCCTGACTCCTCTGAGGCGAGGGTTCCTGAGTGGTGGCACGCCTTTCAAATATTTCTGCTTGCCCAGTCTTCTTGGCCGCCCACAGTACGACTGCAGGACCGGCGATAGGGTCTACGCGGTCGCAGGGGAAACGCACAGCCGCTAGCATGAATTGGTAGCGCGCGTCGCCTTGGTTTGCAGCAGTGGTAAGACCCATGCGCCAGGTTTCTGCTGTGGATCTTTTTTGGTATCGCCCATCGGCCAAGTTATCGGTAATCAGCGAAGGAGTTCTTTCCACGTCGGCATCGTGCAGGTCCTTTAGTACTGAGACCGCGTCATTTCGTAGTCTTTGAAGATCGCTTGATGTGGATTGGGGCATGCAAACTTTTGGACTGTTTCCTATGCAGGTCATGTCCGCTTGGCCGACTATCAATGGTGGGTTGTGATTCCAGTCCTTTGCTACAGTCTGGGCGCCGTAGACTCCTCCAAGGGTAAGGCCACATGCCAGCAGGCCCAAGAAGAGCTTTCTGCGAACGGGCAACCACATGGTGGCCACAGCAACGGAGATTGAGCCAGCGAAGAGAATGGGCGGCAACAATGACAGGTAGCTTGGGAGCTCGCCAAAACCGATATCTGTGTATTGGCCTGAGATGTGGCGCACCCAATATGGCTGCACAGCTCGGGAAAAGGCGATTGCGACCCACCCTACGACCGCTGTGATAGGGGCAGCTATGAGACGAGGGACTTTTAGTCCGATACCGAAACCGATGACCGAGTAGGCCACGCATAGTATTGCAGCCATGGCGGGAAGGCGCAGGCTCCCCGTCGTCGGAAAGATGGTGGTGCGAGTCAGCGAGAGGCCGGCGGGCAGAATGAGCACCAGCCAGGAAAGCAGTATCGTGGGAGCCAGGGCATTAGCCGCAATACGATAACGCGAACGTGCCGGCGCAAGCATCCATATTCCGGAGGCTTTCAGTCGACCACTTTCCCAGACAGCCAGTGCCGCAGCAGTGGCGTATGCGAGGGCGTAGAGGGTCATCAGCGGGGCCGCTATAAGCGCGGGAGCGTAACCATAGAATTCATCTAGTGCTGTAGATTCCCCAGCAAAGTAGTATATGAGCGTTAGCGGCAGAACGAAAGGTGCAGCCCAGCGAACGCTGCTTGACCTCATGGAACTAGCGAATTTCATTTACCGCTCTCCGTGGCGTAACTGAAGAACTGGGTGGGCGGATTTCCGCCCACCCACCCCTATAGCTAGCTCTTAGCCGTCCGCCTTCGTGGTGTCAACGACAAACTTGCCGACATCCAATTCGCGGAGTATTGAGGTCGAGTTTCCTATCTCCATAATTTGGAAGTAGTAGGGCTTCTTCCCGGACGGCAACTCGGTCCATTCTCCGTTACTTACGCGCCGGAGAAGCAAGCCGTGTAGGTTTTCTTGTCGTAGGAGTCGTCAGGCTGAAGGTCTATCTGGCGCCACATCTGAACATCTGTACTCTGAGGTACAGGGCTCGTGCTGTAAGCGTGGCAGTCATGGAATGTAATCTGAGAATAGAGCTCGTCCTGCCACCTGCCGGATTCGTAATTGACATCTACGGCTTTAGCGAACCGGACCAATTTGCCTGCGCAGAGGGGGAGAGGGCGAGCGATGCGGCGGATGTCAGCGCCACAACGGTGCCGATGCGAGTTTTCAGTCTCATGCGACTCGTACCTTTCATGAGCGACGGAAATAGCTGGGGCGTGCCAAATCAGGGAAAAATAGACTTGCGCATATAATAAGCGCAGGTACAGAACCTACACACCGTGTGATCGAACAGCGAGCAAGAGGTAACGGAGTGAACCCTGTTGTCCGTTTTTTCACAAGATGTCTCATGTGATGTTTTGGCGAGTTTATCGTAGAGAGTCAGTTAGCTTCTTCAGCGTTGCCGCTCC
>NZ_ML123034.1:3934029-3940499 GCF_003846185.1 Streptomyces sp. ADI96-02 | reverse complement strand
ACCCGGGGGCCTCGCTCGTTGCGCTTCACGGCCCATCACCCGATCGGTGGCCAACTCGAAGAAGCTCATTGAGACCGGGAACATGGCCCCGAGCATCACGGATGTCGACTGCCTCCTGTCCGCCATAGGCGTGTCGGATGAGGTCAAGGTCGAGTACATGGCTGCCGCAAGAGAGGCGGCCACGGAGGTCACAGCCTGGCGGCTGGTGCGTCGGCTCGGCTACAGCCGGAAACAGCAAGACCCCGTCCGCTTCGGCCTCTCCGCCTGATCCCTGAGCCACCTGAACCCGACGGCCCGCCCCACACCCGGGGCGGGCCGCACAGTCCGCCACCCACGGAACGGACAAGCGGTGCACCACCACGGTTACGCCTGGCTCGGGGAGAAGGCGACGTTCGACAAGGAGAGCGTCCGCAGGCCGCCCGGTCAAGCTCCGACGGCGACCAGCGAAAAGGAGGTCCACGATCGGTATCGGCAAGCCGTCGCCGCGTTCCCGGCCTCCGACGTACCGCCGATCCAGACGGCGCACTGGCTCATGAAGCCGCACTCGACGATCCGGGGCACCTGGGAGGATCCCGGGGAAGCCGGTACCTGGCCGGGCCGGCAACTCGCCGCGTTCTCGCCCCGGTTCGCCTCCGCACAGGATCGCGAGGCGATTCGGCTGGCGCTCCTGGTCGAAGCGGCGGTCGAACGGCTTGGGCACGGCGGAGACGTGTCCCTCGGCCACTACCTGGCAGGAACGATCTTCCACTCCGTCGCTCTGATCACCTGTTCCCCGAACCGCGCCGCTCCCGAACTGCCGTGCCCGGCACGGCGGACCGGCGTCTGACGGTGTACCGCCGCCTACCCGATCCTCCGCTGTCGCGCAAGCCGCCGTTCAGGCCCTTCTAGGCTGGGGCGCATGCCCACGCCACCCGCATATGCCCTCGTCGCCACCGACCTGGACGGCACTCTGCTGCGCCCGGACGACACCGTGAGCCTCCGCTCCCGCGCCGCGCTCGCCCTCGCCGCTTCCGCCGGCGCCCGGCACCTGATCGTCACCGGGCGGTCCGTCCCCGGTGTACGGGCGCTGCTCGCCGACCTGGCGTACACCGGGCCCGTCGTCTGCGGGCAGGGCGCCCAGGTGTACGACGCGGAGACCGGCGGCGGGCGGCTGCTGCGGTCCGTCACCCTGGACCGGAAGGCCGCCGACGCCGCGCTCGGGAAGATCGAGGCCGAGGTCGGCGCGGTGTTCGCCGCCGTGGACCAGGACGGTGCGGACGGGATCACCCTGATCGAGGCGGGTTACCGGATGCCGAACCCGACGCTGCCCGCCCTCGTCGTGGACGCCCGTGACGCGCTGTGGGCCCGGCCGGTCATCAAGGTCCTGGTCCGGCACCCGGAGTTGGGCGACGACGAGCTGGCGGCTGCGGCGCGCGGGGCGGTGGGCGATCTGGCGTCGGTCACGATGGCTGGGCCCGGCACGGTCGAGCTGGCTCCACGCGGAGTGGACAAGGGCACCGGGCTCGCGCACGCCGCCGAGCTGCTGGGAATCGGCGCGGAGCACATCGTGGCGTTCGGTGACATGCCCAACGACCTGCCGATGTTCCTCGGGTCCGGACACCGGGTGGCCATGGGCAACGCGCATCCCGAACTGCGGGCGGCGGCCGACGAGGTGACCCTGTCGAACGCCCGGGACGGCGTCGCGGTGGTGCTGGAGCGGCTGTTCGGCTGAGCGGGCCACGGTGGGGCCGGACCGGGGCCATGAGCCGGGGCGGGCCATGAGCCGGGGCGGGGGTCGGAAGCCGGGCGGGACTGCCCCGCAGAAGCAGCCTGCCGCCATTCGCCGCCCCGGATCGTGCCCCCCTCAGGCCGTTACTACACCTTCTGGATGGTACAGTAAGTAACGTTCGGGGGTGCCTCTGGTGGTGCTCATCACGAGGCACCCCCGCATGGCGCCCAGCCGTCCCTGACCCGCGCCCGAGACAACCAGACCTGCCACGGCCCCGGCCCGGTGGACGCCGTCATGGCGTCCTTTCCGGCCGTCGGCCGGCCGAAGAGAGGAATTTCCAGATGAGCGGCCCACGCCGTTGGTGGCTGCTGGCGACCGTGTCCCTGGGACTCGTCATGATCGTGGTGGACAACACGATCCTCTACACCGCGCTCCCCGTCCTGACCGGCGACCTCGGCGCCGATCCGTCGTCGATGCTGTGGATCATCAACTCCTACCCGCTCGTCATGGCGGGTCTCCTCCTGGGCGCGGGAACGCTCGGCGACAAGATCGGCTACCGGCGGATGTTCCTGACCGGGCTCATCGTGTTCGGTCTCGCCTCGCTCGCCGCCGCGTTCGCCCCGACACCGGCCGTCCTCATCGCGGCCCGCGCCCTCCTCGGCGTCGGCGCCGCCATCCTGATGCCCGCCACGCTCTCCTTGGTCCGCGTCGCCTTCGAGGACGAACGCGAACGCAGCATCGCCATCGGCATCTGGGCCACCACCTCCGTACTGGGCATGGCGCTCGGACCGATTCTCGGCGGGGTGCTCCTGGAGCACTTCTGGTGGGGCTCGGTCTTCCTCATCAACGTGCCCATCGTGCTCCTGGCGCTCGCCGCCGGCCTGGTCCTCGCGCCCAGGACCACGGTCCAGCGTGACAAACCCTGGGACCTGGTCGCCTCCCTCATGGCGATGGCCGGGCTCGTCGGCCTCGTCTACGCCCTCAAGGAGAGCGTCCGCCCCGACGGAAACCTCCTCCACGTCGCCGTGGCCGCCGTCGTCGCGCTCATCGCCGGCATCCTCTTCGTGCGCCGCCAGAAGGGCCAGGAGCATCCTCTTCTGGACCTCGCCCTGCTGCGCAACCCTCGGCTCCAGGCCGGATTCGTCGCCGCCGCCCTCGCGCTGTTCGCCACCACCGGAGCCCAGCTCGTCCTGTCCCAACGGCTCCAACTCGTCGACGGCCGCACCCCGCTGCAGACCGGACTCGTGGTCGCGGCCATCGCGGTCGGCTGCCTGCCCACCGGCCTCGTGGGCGGCGCCCTCACCCACCGCCACGGCGCCCGCCGCGTCATCCTGAGCGGGCTGACCACCAGCGCCGCCGGCACCCTCCTCGTGCTCACCACGACCCCGGGCGTCCTGCCGCTCCTGCCCGAGACCGCACCGCCCGCCTGGGTCGTTCCCGGTCTGCTCCTCCTCGGCGCCGGCATGGGCCTCACCATGACCGCGGCATCCGCCACCATCATGGACAGCGCCCCCGCCCATCGCGCGGGCATGGCCGCCTCCGTGAACGAGGTCGCCTACAAGATCGGCACCCTGTTCGGCATGGCGATCTTCGGCAGCGTCCTGGGGTCCGTCTACACCGCCACCGTCGATCTGCCCGCCGGAACGTCTTCCCGTGCCGAAGCCGGCATGGACCAGGCCCGCGCGCTGGCCGAGACCCTTCCGGCGGCCCCCGCCCGCGCCCTGCTCGACGCCGCGGCCACGGCCTTCGACCGGGGGTTCCACTGGACCCTCGTCATCGGCGCCGCCCTGCTGGCCTGCGGCGCGCTGTTCACCGCCCTGCGGCTCGGCAGGAGCACGTCCGCCTCCCGGACACCCGGCCGGGTCGCTTCGGCGGCTCCCGGAGCCGGTACGGACGGGTCGTAGCGGTCGCGGGGCAGGCGGCACCACCGGCGAGGGCGCAGTCTCCCGGCACGCCCCGGCACCACGGAACGAGCAGCCGGCGCCGGTGGGGGAAAGCGGGACACCTGAGCTCTCGTCAGGAGCCGCCTGGCCACCGGGAGCGTTCGGAACCCTCGTGGTCCGGGAGTTCCTGTTCGGTCCACAGCACCTTGCCGTGCGGGCCGTGCCGGGTGCCCCAGTGCGCGGCGAGCCGGGAGACGATGAAGAGGCCCCGGCCGCCCTCGTCGGCGTACCGGGCGTGCCGCAGGTGCGGGGAGGCGGTGCTGCCGTCGTGCACCTCGCAGGTGAGCGTGGAGTTCAGCAGCAGGCGCAGCCTCAGCGGCGGATGGCCGTAGTGGACGGCGTTGGTGATCAGCTCGCTGACGATCAGCTCCGTCGCGTCGATGGTGTCCTCGTCGCGGTCCCAGCCCTGGAGCCGGTCGCGTACGAGTAGCCGGGCGGTGGCCGGAGCCGTGGCGTCCATGGCCAGGTCCCAGGTGACGACCCGGTGTTCGGACACCGTGCCGGTGCGGGCCAGGAGCAGGGCCGCGCCGTTGGAGCGGGTGTCGTCCGGCAGCTCGTACACGATGTCGTCGCAGAGCTGCTGGAGACTGCGGCCGGTACGGGCGAGGGTGTCGGTGATGCGGGTGGCGGCGCGCTCGTCGGGCAGCAGCGAGGACGTGCAGAAGGCGAGGACGCTGCCTTCGTCGAGGGTGACCGTGGCCGTGGCGAAGGGGGCGCTGTCGGCGGAGAAGAGGCCGGGCCCCTCCGGTACGTCCACGGCGACGGCGCTTCCGTCGGGCGCGACGACGAGGGGCGCGGGGTGGCCGGCCCGCGCGATGGTGCAGGTGCGGGTGAACGGGTCGTAGATGCCGTAGACGCAGCCCGAGTCCAGCGGTTCGCTCTGCAACGCGTCGCCCGGCGGCAGGGCGGCGCGCTCGCGGGCGAGCCGGTCGGCGGTGTCCTTGAGCCGGGCCAGTACCTCCTCCGGCTCCAGGTCGAGTCCGGACAGCGCCTGGATGACCGTGCGCAGCTGGCCCATGGCGACGGCCGTCTGGAGGCCCTGGCCCGCGACTCCGCCGACGACGAGCGCGGTGCGGGCCCCGGACAGCGCGATCGTGTCGAACCAGCAGCCGCTGTCCCGGCCGGGCAGCAGCACGTGCGCGGTCTCCACGGCCGCCTGTCCCCGGTCGCCCTGCGGGAGCAGCCGCCGCTGGACGGTCGCGGCGACCACGTGCTCGCGCTCGTAGCGGCGGGCGTTGTCGATGCCGAGGGCGGCGCGGGTGACCGCCGTGACGGCGAGTTCGAGGTCGTCGTCGTCGAAGGGCTCACGGTCGCCGCAGCGGTAGAGGCTGACCAGCCCGAGGATCGCGCCCCGCAGGGTGAGCGGCACGACGATCAGCGAGTGGGCGCCGGTCTCCGCGACCAGCCGGGCGCCCGCCCGGTCCGCGTGCAGCCACGGCGTATCGGGGCCGAGCGGTTCGCGGCGGGGCCGGAGGTCGGAGACGGCGAGCGCGTACGGCGTACGGGGAGGCAGGCGGCGGGTCCCGCCGACCGCACGGGTCCGGCCGCCGCCCGCGCCGCCGCCGCGCTCGCCGCCGGCGGCCTCGTCCCCGCCCAGCGCCGCACCGGAACGGCGGCTCGCCGCGCGGCGCACCGGCACGTCGGGCGGCAGCGGGCCCACCGGCGGATCGGCGCCCCGCAGCACCTCGTCGACCACCTCGACGACGGCGAGGTCCGCCAGGGCGGGCGCTACGGCGTCGACGAACTCGCGGCAGGTGGCCGCCACGTCCAGCGAGCCGCCGACGACCTCGCGCACGGCCGTCAGGCAGTCCTCGCGGGCCCGTTCCCGCTCCTGCTCGGTGACGTCGACGACCGCGGTCACCAGCCCCAGCGGCAGGGCTTCGGGCCCGTCCACGCGGAAGGCGGAGAGGAGGTAGCTGCGGTGCCGGGCGGCCGTGCGCGGCCTGCACCGTACGAGGTGGTCGCGCACCGGCCCCTCGCCGGCCAGCACCCGCTTGAGCAGGTGCTCGGCGTCGTCGGGGTGCTCCACGCGCAGGACGTCGGTGAAGCGGCGGCCGATCAGCTCACCGCCGGGCTCACCCGCGACCGCGGGGCTGGCCCGTACCAGTCGCAGCTGCGGATCGAGGACGACGAGCCCGACGGCCGACTGGGAGAAGAGCGTGCTCAGGAGGGCTTCGTCCAGGTCCCCCGACGGGGTCCCGGCCGAGGCAGGAGACTCGGCGTCCGACACGGCTCCACCCACCCTCCGGCTCCGGCGCACCGGTGCGCCGACATGTGCCGACCAGCATCACCCGCGCCCGGGGGCCCGGCCACCGGTGGGCGGCAGGCGTGTGAACGCGGCGGGAGTGTCAACGGCGCGCGGGCCGGGCCGGGGAGAGCGCCGTGCTCGCACCGGGCCGGTGGCCAGTCAGGTCGCGAGGTTGGGCACCACGACGTAGGTGCCTTCCTCGTTCACCAGCTGCGTCTGCACGTTCGGCGTGCCGTCGAGGTTCACCGTGTGGTTGAGACTCGCGACCGTCCCGCCGTTCTGCGTGCTGAACTCGCCTCCGTACGGCTTCTTGAGCGGCAGGGACGCCAGCGTGGCCGTTGTCATGTAGCGGGTGAGGAGTGCGGCTTCGGGCTTCTCACCGTTGTGGTGGTGGTAGGCGCCGTTCGCGGTGTCGGCGAAGCCCTTCGTGAGAGAGATTCCGGTTCGTGCGGTTCCCTGGACGGTTTCGGTCGCGTCGCCGCTTTCCACGCGGGCCTCGGGGGACTGCTGGGTCTTTGAGACGTTCAGCTCCGCCCTGACGGTGTTCGCGGTCCTCTTCGTGGTGGAGAGG
>NZ_ML123034.1:3898267-3933306 GCF_003846185.1 Streptomyces sp. ADI96-02 | reverse complement strand
CGCCACGGAACTCCCCGTGAGCTTCTTGACGTCCATGGACCGGGACGGCGCGGAATCCGCGTACGTCGGGCTCTTGGAAATGGTCAGTCGGTATTTTCTGTTGAATCCCGACGACGGTTTCGACTGTTCCTCCAGCGAGAAGGAGAAGGCGTCGGTGTTTTGGTTGTCCTTCTTGAGATCGACATTGTTGCTTGTCTCAGGAACCGATCCCTCGTGCACCAACGAGACCTGCGACTTGTCCGTGCCAGCCTTCGAAGCGGCCTGGATGTTGAAGAAGTTCTTGTAGTTGGAGTAGAGGCCGACATTTACCAACCACTGATTTTCGCCGACCAGGTCGACAGCGTAGGTGCGGGCAGCACCCTTCTCGCTGTCGAAGGTGGATGCCGGAAGACCCGGAACGCCGTTGCGCGCCTCGGAGACCGTCTCGCCCCGCGACCCCTCCTTGGATGTCTTGGCGTCGAGGTCGAGGTTCTCGCCCGAGGAATTGACGATCTCCAGTTCGACGTAGTTGTGGGCGACGGTGGTGGACGCGGAGGCAGCACCGGCCCCCGAGAGCGCGACCGCGGCGGACATCGCCCCGATCACGCCGAGCGCGCCCCCCGAGCGAAGGGCTGTCCTACGACTGGCGACGGGGCGCATTCACATTCCTTGGGTTCGACGGAGGCGGCCGTGCGGCCTCGCACCCCGGACACCGGGGCAGGGACGCCTTACCTGCCCCAGCCTGCCGCCCCGCAGGGCTTCGCTCCCTGGGGTCTGACCCTAGGATCTGCCGCCCGGCGAGGATGAGACCGGCGCGTGGGACGCCTCGCCGAGGCCGTCTCCCCGCGGCTGCCCGCGGCTGCCTTTCCGGGCCCGCCACCTCCGCCGACATCGATATCCGGTCAACCGCTCCGGAGAGGTCCGGCCGGGGCGGCGGGCGTGCAAGCATGAGTGCCGCCTGACTCGACGTCTCCGTGAGGTCACTATGGGTACGCACCGCAAGCCGGCGCCCGACCCCTCTCAGGGCAAGCCGCCGCCCGGCAACTCGGACGGGCAGGTTCCGCCCTCTCCCCCGCCTACCGGCACGCGCCGGAAGTAGCGCCGCGTGCTGGAAGACCACCGGCGGGCCCTGCTCTCCGCGATGGACGAGCAGGCCCTGTGGCCCGCGGACTCGCCCTGGGTCCGTGAGGCCATGGAGTCGCTGCCCCGGGACCTGTTCGCCCCTCCCGCCGTCCAGGTCTGGACGGGCGAGCGCTACGAGGCGGTCCGCCGTGTCGGGACGCCCGAGGCGTGGGCGGCGGCGGTCCACCCCGGCCCGTACGCCTCCACGGTCACCCAGGTCACGGACGGCATCCCGACGTCCAGCATCTCGTGCGCGGCGATCGTCGCCACCATGCTGGACTCCCTCGCGCTTGAGACCGGGCATGCGGTCCTCGAACTGGGCGCGGGGTCCGGATGGAACGCGGCCCTGATGACGCGGCGGGCCGCTCGGGTGACCAGCGTCGAGGTGGACGGGCAGCTTGCATCCCGGGCCCGCCACCGCATCGAGGCGGCGGGGCGGCGGGTCGAGGTGGCCGTCGGCGACGGCGATCACGGGTGGCCGGCCGGGGCACCCTTCGACCGGGTCGTCGCCACCTACGCCGTGGAGAGCGTGCCGTGGGCCTGGGTGGAACAGACCCGTCCGGGGGGCCGGATCGTCACACCGTGGGGTCACACGGGGTGCGTTGCCCTCACCGTCGCCCGGGACGGCGCTTCGGCGGTGGGCTGGATGCAGGCCGCGGCCCGCTTCATGCCCGCCCGCGGCTCCGTGGCCAACGCCTCCTTCCAGCAGGTCCGGCGCGACGAA
This sequence comes from Streptomyces sp. ADI96-02, assembly GCF_003846185.1. Lineage (GTDB taxonomy): Bacteria > Actinomycetota > Actinomycetes > Streptomycetales > Streptomycetaceae > Streptomyces. The sequence goes on along the minus strand of NZ_ML123034.1, from coordinate 3,931,481 downwards.
CCCGGCACGCCGGCCGCGCTGCCCCGGCCCTTGGTGGACCTGGCCCGTGCCGACGTGCTCTTCGCGCTGCGCGTCCTGGTACCGGACGTACGGATCGACCTGCGGACCGGACCCGGCGCACCGCGCGCCTGGCTCAGCGACGGCCGCGCTTCCTGGGCCGTCCTCACCCAGGACGGCGTCTCGGCGCACGGCCTCCGCGGCGGCGAGCGGGACGTGACCGAGGAGGTGGCCCGAGCGTGGCGGCAGTGGGAGGAGCGCGGGGCCCCGGGCATGTTCGACTTCGGCCTGCACGTCACCGCCGACGGACAACACGCCTTCACCGGGGACGACCCGAACGGACCCCGCTGGCACCCGCTCTCCCCGGGGGCGTGACAGCGCCCGGCCCCTGATCGACCGCCGCCCGATGTCACATCGCGCGCCGCCGACTCGTCATCCAGGAGAAGGCCATCCCCGGGAGCGCGCCCAGCGGCACCGCTCCCCCACAGAGACGGAGAACACGTGTTTGCCGCCTACGTCACGGTCACCCTGCTCGGCGCGCTCTTCAACGGCGCCGCCGCCGTCACCTATCTGATCGGCCACGAGTACCCCAAGACCCAGGCGGACATGAAGGGCGTGCCCCGGAAGTGGGTGCCGGTGCTGGGTCTGCTGCTCGCAGCGGGCACCGTGGGGCTGGTGGCCGGGTTCGCCGTGCCGCTCCTGGGCACCCTCGCCGCCTCCGGCCTGGTGCTGTACTTCATCGGCGCGATCGTCGCCCACCTGCGGGTGGGCTCCCGCAACATCGTGGGCGGGATCGTGTTCCTCGCCACGGCGGTGGCCGCCCTCGTTCTGGGCCTGGCCCACCACGGCCTCGGCTGACCGCCGGATCGGGCTCCCGCCGCCGAGCGGAATCCCGAGGCCGGTCGCAGGCCGCAGGCCCCTCCGTATCCCGTCAGTACCCCGGCATCCCGTCAGTACCCCGGCGCCCGCAGTGAGCGCAGTACGTGGGCGACCAGGGCGGCGACCGTCTCCTCGTCCTGGACCGGCTTGCGCAGCACGTGGCGGTAGTAGACGGGCCCGTAGAGCATCTCCACGGCGAGCGGGAGGTCGGCGTGGGGCGGGATCTGGCCTTTGTCCTGGGCGGCGCGCAGCCGTCCCAGGGCCTCCTCGACGCGCGGGTCGACCAGTTGCTCCTTGACGGTTTTCGCCAGGACGTCGTCGTGGTGCAGCTCGGAGAGGATGCCCGCGTACGCCGGGCCGAACGGCGGCACCGACAGGAGCTTCACCGCGCTCGCGACGTGCGTGCGCAGGTCGGCGCCGATGTCGCCGGTGTCCACGAACGGCGTGGCGTCGACCAGGGCCTCGGTGAACGCCTCCAGCAGGACCGCGCCCTTTGTGGGCCACCACCGGTAGATCGTCTTCTTGCTGACGCCGGCCCGCGCCGCGATGGCCTCCACGGTGACGCGTCCGTAGCCCCGCTCCGTACAGAGGTCGAGTGCGGCCAGCAGGATCGCGCGACGTGCTCTCTCGCTGCGGCGCAGGCTGGTCGGCGATGTGATCATTCGGTGAGCATAGGGGTGTTCCAGCCAATCGTTGTTGACAGGTCGTCGCCAAAGGCCGAACAATACGCAGGCGGAAACGGAACGTACCGTGTCGTGTCGTTCCCGCTGTCCGCACCGTTCGTGCCGTTCGTGCCGCGACGAGCCGATCGGGGGACGGCTCGCCCGGCCGACGGCATGGACGGCCTCTCACCGGTCTGTTCCAGCCGCGTCCGGCAGGCGATGCGCGTGCCCCCGGCCTCCTCAGGTCGTGATGTCCTCGGCCGTGAACCGGGCCCCGCCCGCTCCGTCCGACGATCCGCCGCCGGTCTCGACGCGGACCGCGATCCCGATGAGCACCGGAACCGCGGCCAGGACGCCGAGGAGGGCCCACGTCCGGTGGCGGCGCAGCATCGTGGCGACCTCCGAGCGCAGAATGCCGAACGTCCGCAGCGGCCCCGCGCCCTGGAGCGCTCCGGCCGCGTCCCGGAGCGGTCCGCCGGTGCCCCGGGCCGGTCCGCCCTCTCCGCCCGTACGCCGGGCCCCTCGGTCGCCAGCTCCCGGACCAGGGCGCGGATCTCGCGCATGCCCTGCGGGTCGAGGCCGTTGGTCGGCTCGTCCAGGACGAGCAGCGCGCGCGGTCTCAGGAGGGCGGCGGCCAGCCCGAGGCGCTGCTTCATGCCGAGGGAGTACGCCTTGGCCTTCCGGCTCGAGGCGGCGGCGAGCCCGACCCGCTCCAGGGCGTGGCCGACGCGGGCCCGGCGGGTGCGCGGGTCGGCGGTCGGGTCGGCCCGGTCGTACCGCAGGAGGTTGTCCCGGCCGCTCAGGAAGCCGTACAGGGCGGGTCCCTCGATCAGCGCGCCGACCTGCGGGAGGACGGTACGCGCGCCCTGCGGCATCGGGTGGCCGAGGACGCGGGCGGAGCCGGACGTCGGGTCGATGAGGCCCATGAGCATCCGGATGGTGGTGGTCTTGCCGGAGCCGTTGGGGCCGAGGAAGCCGAAGACGCTGCCGGCCGGGACGCTGAGGTCGAGGCCGTCCACGGCGAGGTGGCCGCCTCGGTAGCGCTTGGTGAGCCCGCGCGTCTCGATGACGACCTCGGGGCGGGCCGTCCCGGCCCCGGCGGGGTCCGGCGCGTGGCCCGCCGCCGCACGCCTCGCGGTCTCGGCCGGGTCCCTCGCGGTCTCGGCCGTCCCCGGCGCGGTGCCCGTCATGCCCGGCGCGGTGCCCGTCATCCCGTTCGGCCCCTCTCGGAAGTCGGCTCTCACCGCCCGGCGGCCCCGGCCGTTCCGCCGCTGCTGACGTGCGGCGGCGGCGGAACAGCCGGGGCCGGTGTCGCCCGGCGGCGTCTACTGGCGGGCGTCGGCCGCTCGGACCAAGGCGTCCTTCGTCACCGCTCCGACGTATACCTTGCCGTCGTCCGTCATCAGCGCGTTGACGAGGCGCGTCGAGAAGACCGTGCCCGAACCGAACTTTCCGGTCACCTTGTCGCCGATCGAGCCCAGGAAGCCCTGGGCCTCGGCCGGAAGGCCGTCCGAGTCCTGGGTGGGCAGGCCCTCGGCGCCGGGAGCGTCGATCTCGGCGATCGAGGTCCAGCCCTTGCCGATGACGTTCAGGCCCTCGAAGCCCGCCTTCCCGGCCTCGCCCGGCTTCCCGGCCTTGCCGGCCTTCGCGTCCTTGCCGTCCTTGCCGGCCTCGCCCGCCTTGCCGCCGCCGACGATGCCGCCGCCCAGCAGCATCTCCCCGGCCTTCCCGCCCGGCACGCCCGTGCCGGTCTCCAGCTCGTCGGCCTCGGTGACCTTCGCGCCCTTGGGCGGGGTGAAGTCGAACGAGGACGGGTCGGGCCGGGAGAAGTCGACCTTGGTGAAGCCGGCGTCGACCACGGCCTTGCCGCCGCTCGCCGGGGAGAGGGTGAACTTCAGCGGTACGCCGTTCTCGGCGTCCACGGCGACCCGGATCGAGTCGATCGTCGAACCGGACTGCTTCGGCTCGATCAGCAGCTGGTACGCGTCGCGCCCGGCGACCTGCGCGGTGCCGTCGACGGTGACCGAGGTGGTCTCGCCCGCCGCCGCGAGCGCCTGCTGGGCGAGCTCCTTCGGGGTGGCCGAAAGAATCTTCGTGTCCTTCGCGTCCTTCGCGTCCTTCGCGGATGCCTCGGAGTGGTAGACCTCGTCGGACGCGCTGTCGTACGCCCAGACCTCGCCCTTGTTGTGGATGACGCTGTACTCGGACGCCTTGCCGAGGATGGACAGCCGCTGCTTCTCCGGGCCGTCGACGGCCACCCGCAGCGTGTGCGTGCCCGACGCCAGCTCCATGAGCTTGTCCTCGGGAGCGGCGGAAGCGCTCGCGCCGCCCGGGGCGAAGGAGTCCGCGAGGCCGCCGAGGGACGGCAGTCCGAGATCGGTGCTGATCTTCAGGGTGCCGGAGAGCTGGTCCTCGTCGGAGGCCGCGATCTTCTCGACGAGTTCCTGCGCGCTGATCTTCGGCAGCTCCGGGTCGCCGGAGTCCGCGAGTGCCGGGACGAGGCCGATCGTCGCCGCCGCCACCCCCGCCACCGCGACGGGGACGATGTAGCGCGACGCCTTGCGGCGGCCCCTGACAGTGCCCGTGGCCTCGCCGTTGGTCTCTGCGCTGTCGTTCGGTGCCATGTGTGCCCTACCTCCGTGGTCGGCGGCTTCCGTCCGGTTGCTCGTCCACTCCCCGCCGCCCTGCTCACCCGATGGGGTCAGGAGTGGTTGGTATCCATCTGACCAAAAGGGGCGGCCTCAAGCGTCAACCCGGAGGATCAACTGCGCCTACTGCTCCGGTATGACAACCGGACGGGGTGAATCACACGTTCGGCGAGGGTGGACGGGCCGGACATCCCGTAGGAGCGGCAGAGGCGGGGCGGACGCCCCGTCAGCCGGCCCGGTGCACCACGGCGTCGCACAGCTCCTCCAGCGCCGACTTCGCGTACCCCTCGGGCAGCGGAGCGAGCGTGGCGCGCGCCTCCTGGGCGTAACGGACGGTGTCCTGGCGGGCCTGCTCCAGGGCCGGGTGGGCCCGCAGCCGGCACAGCACCTCGGCCAGGCGGTCGTCGTCGCTCAGGTCGCCGTCGAGCAGTCCGACGAGTTCGACGTCGTCGGGCTTGCCGTCCGCCGCGGCCTGGGCGCGCAGCCGCAGGACCGGGAGCGTCGGGATGCCTTCGCGCAGGTCGGTACCGGGGGTCTTGCCGGACTCGTGGGAGTCGGAGGCGATGTCGAGGACGTCGTCGGCGAGCTGGAACGCGATGCCGAGCCGTTCCCCGTACTGGGTGAGGATGTCCACGGTCCGCTCGTCGGCCCCGGCCATCAGCGCGCCGAACCGGCCGGAGACCGCGACCAGCGAGCCGGTCTTGCCGCTGAGCACGTCCAGGTAGTGGTCGACCGGGTCGCGGCCGTCGCGCGGGCCCGCGGTCTCCAGGATCTGGCCGGTGACCAGGCGCTCGAACGCCTCGGCCTGGATGCGCACCGCCTCCGGGCCGAGGTCGGCCAGGATGTGGGAGGCGCGGGCGAAGAGGAAGTCGCCGGTCAGCACGGCCACCGCGTTGCCCCAGCGGGCGTTGGCGCTCTCCACGCCGCGCCGCACGTCCGCCTCGTCCATCACGTCGTCGTGGTACAGCGTGGCCAGGTGGGTCAGCTCGACGACGACCGCCGACGGGATGACGCCGGGCGCGTCCGGATCGCCGAACTGTGACGCGAGCATGACCAACAGGGGACGGAATCGCTTGCCCCCCGCCCGCACCAGGTGCTGCGCGGCCTCGGTGATGAAGGGCACGTCGCTCTTGGTGGCTTCGAGCAGCCCCGCCTCGACAGCGGCCAGGCCCGTCTGGACATCGGCCTCAAGAGCCTGGTCCCGCACGCGCAGTCCGAACGGCCCGACGACGGTCACGAGGGGATCTCCTGTCTGCTGACGATCACACGGAATGTCGATGTGTCGCTGCCTTCACTCAACTCAGCGTATCCGGTCCCGTTTGGATCACCGTGGGCGGCGTCCCGCGACCGCCGGTATGTTCGAGATCAGCTCATACGATCAGGAGTTACCGTTTTGTCCCACACCTCGGCCGGCATCGCACGGGCCCAGCTCCCGCCCCGGGGCGGGCACGCCCTCCCCGGTCGGCCACGGGGGCTGACGCCCCTGTCCGGCCCGGAGGTCCGAAGGCGCTTCGGCTTCCTCGGAACGCCCGATGCCGGTGTGCGTTGCGGGCCGCCGTCACCTGGTCGGACGCACGGACGGCGCGGAGTCCGCGGTCGCCCGGCCCGCCGCGCGGCGGGCGGTGCGCCGGATCGCCGGCCGTCGCCGACCGCCGCCAACGGCACCGGGCGCAGATCGTGAAGGCCCACGGCGAGGTACCCGGCCCCGCCCACTCCGGCGTCAACGGTGCGATCGCCGTGGTGGCCGACGCGGCGAGGACCGCCGCCGCCCCGGCCCCGGCGCATCCGGCGCCCCGTCCACTGAGGCAGCCCATGCAGCCCATGCGCATCATCACGGAGTTCCCGTACGAGACCTCGCACGAGGACGTCCGGATCCCGCTGCCGGACGGCACCCGGCTCTACGCCCGCGTCTGGCGGCCCCTGACCGACGAACCGGTCCCCGCACTGCTGGAGTACCTGCCCTACCGCCTCGGCGACGGGACCGCGCCGCGCGACCGGCAGCGCCACCCCTGGTACGCCGGCCACGGCTACGCCTCCGTACGGGTCGACATTCGGGGCCACGGCAACAGCGAGGGCCTGCCCGGCGACCCGTACGACGCGACCGAGCTGGAGGACGGGGTCGCCGTCATCCACTGGCTGGCCCGTCAGGAGTGGTGCTCGGGCCGGGTCGGCATGTTCGGCATCTCCTGGGGCGGCTTCACCTCGCTCCGCATCGCCGCGCTCGCGCCCGAACCGCTGAAGGCGATCGTCACCGTCTGCTCGACCGACGACCGCTACGACAACGACGTCCACTACATGGGCGGCTCCGTCCTCGCCGTGGACATGCACGCCTGGGCGGCCACCCTGCTCGCCCTGACCGCCCGGCCGCCCGACCCTGCGCACGTCGGCGAGGAGTGGAAGGAGATGTGGGTCGAGCGGCTGGAGGCCGTCACCCCCTTCGTCCACACCTGGCTCGCCCACCAGACCCGCGACGCCTACTGGAAGCACGGCAGCGTCCGGGAGGACTACGGCGCGATCAAGGCCAAGGTCCTCGCGGTGGGCGGCTGGCACGACCCGTACCGCGACAGCGTCCTGCGGCTCGTCGAACACCTGGACCCGCGGCAGGTGCGAGGGCTGATCGGCCCCTGGTCGCACCAGTACCCCGACCGGGGACTCCCGCCGGGACCGGCGATCGGCTTCCTCCAGGAGACGCTGCGGTGGTGGGACCAGCACCTGAAGAACACGGACACCGGCGTGATGCGGGAACCGCTGCTGCGGTCCTGGATCAGCGGCTCGCACCCGCCCGCGACGGCCTACGAGACGCTGCCCGGCCGCTGGGTCGGGGACGCGAGCCGGCCTCCGGAGAACGTGGCTCCGGTCTCGTACGCCCTCCAGGGCGGTGAGCGGATCGTCGCCTCGCCGCAGCAGACCGGGGTGGACGCGGGCCGCTTCATGCCGTGCGGCGGGGACGCGGACCTGCCGCCCGACCAGCGCGACGAGGACGCCAGGTCCGTGTCGTTCGAGTTCCCCGTCGCGGGCGAGCCCATCGAGATCCTCGGCCGCCCGCGGGTCAGGCTCCGCGTCCGGATGGACGCCCCGCGCGGCCAGGTGATCGCCCGGCTGTGCGACGTGGCGCCCGACGGCTCCTCCACGCTGGTCACCCGGGGCGCCCTCAACCTCTCCGCCCGGCACGGCAGCGAACGCGCGGACGACTGGATCCCGGGCGCGACGGAGGACATCGCCTTCGACCTGAACGGCATCGGGCACACCTTCCCGCCCGGCCACCGCATCCGGCTCGCCGTCTCCTCCGCGTACTGGCCCTGGATCTGGCCGCAGGCCGGCTCGGCGGGCTTCGTCCTCGACGCGGCCGGCGGCTTCGTCGAACTGCCGGTACGCCGGCACACCGAGGACCCGGGGATCACCTTCGGCGAACCGGAGCAGTCCGAACCGCTCGGGGTCGTCCACCCGGTCACCCTCGACGAGCGGCGCCCCGAACGCCTCGTCGTCCGCGACGTGGCCAAGGGCGAGTGGCGGACGGAGGTCGTCCCCCGCCACGGAGGCACCCGGGTCCACCCGGACGGCCTCGAAATCACCGAGGACGCCCTGGAGACGTACACGGTCCAGGAGCGGGACCCGCTCTCCGCGCGTACCCGCTCCGACTGGACGATCCGCCTGCACCGCCCGGAGATGTCCTGGGACGTGCGGATCGAGACCCGCTCGGAGATCGCCGCCGACGCCCACGACTTCATCACCTCCGACGAAGTGGTCTGCAAGGACGGTGACGAGATCGTCTTCCACCGCACCTGGGAGAAGCGCGTCCCGCGCACGGCGGGCTGAACGCACGGCGCTCCGAGCACAAGGCGCTCTGAGCACACGGCGCTCCGAGCACACGCCGGGCTGAGCGGACCGCGCCGCGCCGGAGGGCCCGGGACGCTCCCGGGCGGCCCCTCCGAACTTTCCGGGCAATCCGCATAGTTGGCCACAGGTGGGGCACTGCCGCAGGCGAGGAGGACCGACGTAACGTGTCCCCCAACGACCTGGAAAGCGAGGCGGCAACCCATGCCCGAGCAGAGCAGCCCGCTCGACCTGGCCGAGGGCGATCCCTTCGGTCCGCACAACCTTCCGTACGGTGTGTTCACCATCCCCGACCACCCCGACGACCGCCGGGTCGGCGTACGCATCGGCGGCCACGTCCTGGACGCCGGAGCCGCGGCCCGCGCGCTCGGCTCCCCCTACGCCGGACTGCTGGACCGGCCGAGCCTGGATCCGCTGCTCGCGGCCGGGCGCACCGCCTGGCGCGACGTGCGCCGCGCGATCACCGCCTGGCTCACGGTCCCGGCCCACCGCGCGGACATCGAACCCCTGCTGCACCCGGTGGACTCGGTGACCCTGCACCTGCCCTACGCGGTCGCGGACTACGTCGACTTCTACGCCAGCGAGCACCACGCCACCAACGTCGGGCGGATCTTCCGCCCTGACGGTGACGCGCTCACCCCCAACTGGAAGCACCTGCCCATCGGTTACCACGGACGCTCCGGCACCGTCGTGGTCTCCGGCACGGACGTCGTGCGCCCCAGCGGCCAGCGCAAGGCCCCCGCCGACCCCGCGCCCGTCTTCGGTCCGTCGGTGAAGCTGGACATCGAGGCCGAGGTCGGCTTCGTCGTCGGCGTCCCCTCCACGCACGGCACGCCGGTCCCGCTCGCCGAGTTCCGCGAGCACGTCTTCGGCCTCCAGCTCCTCAACGACTGGTCCGCACGCGACATCCAGGCATGGGAGTACGTGCCGCTCGGCCCGTTCCTCGGCAAGTCCTTCGCCACCTCCGTCGCCGCCTGGGTCACCCCGCTGGAGGCGCTGGACGCGGCCCGCACCGCGCCGCCCGCCCGGGACTTCCCCCTGCTGCCCTACCTCGACGACGCCGAGGACGAGGAGCCCGGCGGCTTCGACATCCGGATCTCCGTCGCGATCAACGGCCAGGTGGTTTCCGAGCCGCCGTTCGCCTCCATGTACTGGACGGCCGCCCAGCAGCTCGCGCAGATGACGGTGAACGGAGCCTCGCTGCGCACCGGCGACCTCTACGGGTCCGGCACGGTCAGCGGCCCCGAGCCCGCACAGCGCGGCTCCCTGCTGGAGCTGACCTGGAACGGCCGCGACGCGCTCGAACTCCCCGAGGGCGAGCGGACGTTCCTGGCGGACGGCGACACGGTCACGCTGACCGCCTGGGCCCCCGGCCCGCACGGCACCCGCGTCGGCCTGGGCGACGTGACCGGCAGAATCGTCACCGCGCCATGACCTCCTCCGGCGCCGCCGACGACGACGCCGCCGCACTGACGCTGCCCGAGGAACTGCTGCTGATCACCCTGGGCCCGCGGCGCGGCAAACCGCTCTGCCGCAGGCGCTCACTCCAGTACGCCGCCGCGGGCGCGGTCCTCGCGGAGCTGGAGGGCCGGGGCCACATAACCGAGGAGCGCGGCCGGATGCGGACGGCCGACTCGCCGGACCCGGTCGGCCCGCTCCTCGCCCCGCTGCTGCACTCCCTGGGCCAGCCGGAGCTCAATCGCCGCGGGATAAGCGCTGGGTGCGGCTGCACGGCCGGTACGCCGAGGTGAGCCACCTCGACGCCCTGGTCGAGCGCGGCGTCCTGCGCCGGGAACCCCGCCGCGTCCTCGGACTCTTCGGCTACCACCGCCACTTCCCGGGTGAGCCGGACCTGTGCGCGACAGTGCGCGAGGACTTCGCGGCGGCGGAGGCGGCCGGCTTCCCGCTTCTGCGCAGCCGCCAGCTCGCCGCCCTGCTGTCGGCCATCGGCCTCGCGGGCGACCTGACCGGCCGGGGCCGCGAGGGCCGGTCCGCGATGAAAGCCCTGCGCCGCCAGCAGTGGACGGCCCGCGCGGTACGTCAGAACGTCAAGCAGGACGAGCCCAGCGGCGGCGACAGCGGCTGGGGCGGCGACGGAGACTGCGGAGGCGGGGGCTGCGGGGGCGGCGGGGACTGAGACACGGCAGGGGCTCATCCGGCGAGGCGTCAGGGCCTCCGGAGCGACGGCGCGTCCGGGGCGACGGCGCAGGTCAGCGGCGCGGGGTGTGTTCACACGTTCGGGGGAGCCTCTTCCGGTTGCCGCCGGATACGCTGGGCAGGCCCGCGAGACTCTCCCCATGGGAGCAATGATGAGCATCGAGCCCGAGGCCCCCGAGCCGCGGTGGGCGGTCCCGCCGGAGGGCGGCTGGACCGCCGATGACCTGGACACACTCCCGAATCTCCCTCCGCACACGGAGCTGATCGACGGGAGCCTCGTCTTCGTGAGTCCACAGACCCTGTTCCATTCACGGGCGGTCGATTTCTTCACCTGGCAGCTGCAATCGCTGGTCCCGCCCGAGCTGGAAGTCGTGCGCGAGTTCACCATCGACATCGACCGCTACAACCGGCCCGAGCCCGATGTCATCGTCATCGACGGCGAGATCATCGAAAACCCGGACCAGACCCGGTTCCCCGCCGAGTCCGTGCACCTCGCCATCGAGGTCGTGTCCCCCGAATCCCGGTCGCGCGACCGGGAGACCAAGCCCGTGAAGTACGCCCGCGCGGCCATCCCCCACTACTGGCGGGTGGAGAACCACGACGGACGGGCCGTGGTGTACGTCTTCGAGCGGGAGCCCGCCACCGGCGCGTACACCTCGACGGGGATCTTCCACGACCGGATGAAGGTGTCCGTGCCGTTCCCCGTGGACCTGGACCTCACCGCGATCACGCCCCGCCGCCGGGCGGCCGACCCGCAGTAGGCCGGCCGCCCCCGCGAGGCCGGGGGCGGCTCCCACGAGTCCGGGAGCCACCCGCGAGGCCCGGGAGCCACCCCGCCCGGGGCGGTCACTCGTACTCGGGCGGCTCCTCGTCCCAGCCGAACTCCGGGTCGCTGTCCTGCCGCGCCGCCGGAGCCGCGGCCTTCGCGGGAGCCGGAGCCGGAGCCTGGGCCTTCGCGGGAGCCGGGGCCGAGGTCGGGGAGCCGGGAGCCGTGGCCGGAGGCGCCGTGGGCCCCGGGGCCTCCGGGGCCGCGCCGGCGGGGGTCTGCGCCAGCACCTCCAGCACGCCTTCCCCGTACGTCGCCAGCTTCTTCTCGCCGAGACCGCTGACACCGCCCAGCTCCGCCAGGGAGGACGGGTGCAGCGTGGCGATCTCCCGCAGGGTCGCGTCGTGGAAGATGACGTACGCGGGCACGCCCTGCTCCTTCGCCGTCGCGCCGCGCCAGGCGCGCAGCGCCTCGAAGACCGGGACAGCGGACTCGGGCAGATCGGCGACGGGCGCCTTGCCCTTGCCGCCCCTGGCGGACGACGCCGACCGGGACGTGGGCTTCTTCGGCTCCTTGCGGAGCAGCACCTCGCGCTCCCGGCCGAGGACCGTCGCGCTCTCCTCGGTGAGGACCAGCGTGCCGTACTCCCCCTCGACCGCCAGCAGCCCCTGCGCCAGCATCTGGCGCACCACACCGCGCCATTCCGCCTCGGCCAGCTCCTCGCCGATGCCGAAGACGGAGAGCTGGTCGTGGTCGAACTGGATGACCTTGGCGGTCTTGCGGCCGAGCAGGATGTCGATGATCTGGCCCGCGCCGAACTTCTGGTTCCGCTCTCGCTTCAGCCGCACCACCGTGGAGAGCAGCTTCTGCGAGACGACCGTGCCGTCCCAGGTCTCCGGCGGGGTCAGACAGGTGTCGCAGTTGCCGCAGGCGGTGGACGCGGGCTCCTGTCCGAAGTAGGTCAGGAGCTGGGCCCGGCGGCACTGCACCGTCTCGCACAGGGCCAGCATCGAGTCCAGGTGGGAGGCGGCCCGGCGGCGGAACGCCTCGTCGCCCTCGCCGCCCTGGATCAGCTTGCGCTGCTGGACGACGTCCTGGAGCCCGTACGCCATCCAGGCCGTCGACGGCTCGCCGTCGCGGCCCGCGCGGCCGGTCTCCTGGTAGTAGCCCTCGACGGACTTCGGGAGGTCGAGGTGCGCGACGAAGCGGACGTCCGGCTTGTCGATGCCCATGCCGAAGGCGATGGTCGCGACGACGACCAGCCCCTCCTCGCGCAGGAACCGGGCCTGATGCGTGGCGCGCGTGGCCGCGTCCAGGCCCGCGTGGTACGGGACGGCCTCGATGCCGTTGCGGCAGAGGTACTCCGCGATCTTCTCCGTGGAGTTGCGCGAGAGGCAGTAGACGATGCCCGCGTCCCCGGCGTGCTCCTCCTTGAGGAAGGTGAGCAGCTGCTTCTTGGGGTCGGACTTGGGCACGACGCGGTACTGGATGTTGGGGCGGTCGAAGCTGGCGACGAAATGCCTGGCGTCGGGCATGCCGAGGCGGCGCGTGATCTCCTGGTGCGTGGCGTCGGTCGCCGTCGCCGTCAGGGCGATGCGCGGAACGTCGGGCCAGCGCTCCCCGAGGACCGACAGGGCCAGATAGTCCGGGCGGAAGTCGTGGCCCCACTGGGCGACGCAGTGCGCCTCGTCGATCGCGAAGACGGAGATCTCGCCGCGGGCCAGCAGCGACAGCGTGGAGTCCAGCCGCAGCCGCTCCGGGGCCAGGTACAGCAGGTCCAGCTCGCCCGCGAGGAACTGCGCCTCCATCGAACGGCGCTCGTCGAAGTCCTGCGTGGAGTTCATGAAGCCGGCCCGCACGCCGAGCGCCCGCAGCGCGTCGACCTGGTCCTGCATGAGGGCGATCAGCGGGGAGACGACGACGCCGGTACCCCGCCTGACCAGGGACGGGATCTGGTAGCAGAGGGACTTTCCGCCGCCGGTCGGCATCAGCACGACGGCGTCGCCGCCCGCCACGACGTGCTCGATGACCGCGCCCTGCTCGCCGCGGAACGCGTCGTATCCGAAGACCCGGTGCAGCGTGCGCCGCGCCTCGGTCTCCTCCTCGGCAACGGTCCCGGTGCCGGTCACATCCATGGTCACGCCCAATGCTCTGTCCCCCGGGGGCCGCGCACGGCCCTTGTCCTGTTCTGCCTGTCCCGTCCCCGACCACGATAGGCGGCTGCTACGACAACGCCGGACGGTCCTGTGGAAAAGGACCGTCCGGCGCTGCCGCAGCCGCTCCTGGCGCGGGCGTCGCCCGCGCCTGCTGCGCCCCGGCCGCGCAGGCCCGTACTCGCCCCCGGGGGGACAGGAGTCGCCTCGGGCCACAGTGGACCCACTCACTATAAACTCTGTGTATAGTCAGCGCATGGTTACTGCGTACTGGTTGCCGGTGAAGACGGCAGCGGCCATCTTCCCGCTGCTCGCCCTGCTTCTCTTCGTGCCGACGGCGGTGGTCCTCTACCGTCGGCACGGGGGCCTTCCACGCGGCCGGGTGCTGTCCCTGTGCGCCTTCGCCTACTGCATGCTCACCGCCGCGTGTCTGACTCTGCTGCCGCTGCCGAAGTCCACGGCCGACATGTGCTCCAGATACGCCCTCGTCGCCGAACCCGAGTGGCGGGTCGGGCACACGTTCGGGGACATCTGGAAGGAGGCGGATCGCGAGGTCGGCTTCGGCCCGCTGGTCCTGGACAACCCGGCGGTGGCGGGAGCGGTGTTCAACCTCCTGCTTCTGCTGCCGCTCGGGGTTTTCGTCCGTTGCCACCTCCGCCGCGGTCCGGCCGTGACACTGCTGGCGGGATGCGGGGTGGCCCTCTTCTTCGAGGTGGCCCAGGGCACCGGCCTGTGGGGAGCGTATCCGTGCCCTTACCGCCTCTTCGATGTGGACGACCTGGTGACCAACTCGGCCGGGGCCGCGATCGGCTGGATGGCCGCCGGGCCCCTGGTTCGAGCGCTGCCCGTGCCGGGGCCTCGCGCACAGGCGAACGGGCTGGTCCCGTTCGGTCGCCGCCTGACCGCCCTGGTGGTGGACGTCACGGGATGCGCGATCACGGCGTGGGGTGCGTCGATGGCCGCCAGGTACGGCATGGGCGCCGACCCGTCGCCCTTGCTGATACCGCTGCTGGTGTGCGCCTTGTGGTTCGCCGTGCCGCCGCACCCGACCCGGGCGACCCCCGGCATGCGCCTGCTCCGGCTCCGCTTCACCGGCCTCGACGGCGGGAAAGCGTCCCGGAGGGGCATCGCGCTGCGGCAGCTCCTGCTCATCGTGATCGCCTTCCCGTCCCTCCTGGTCCTGCTGGCCCCGGTCACCGTCATGTCGGAGTGGCTGACGACCGCCTTCCTGACCGTTCCGGTCGTGGACGAACGGTGGGTCGCCGGCGTGGCCGACAACCCCTGGCCCCTCCTGGACGCCCTGGGCCTCCAGGGCGCGCTCCTGTCGCCGCTGCTCGTCGCCGTCGTCCCCATCGGCTACGCCGTCCTGGCCCTGTGCCACCGGGAGCAGCTCGGAGCACATGAGCTGCTGTCCGGCGTGCGGACGCGGGCGCTGCCTCCCACCTCGGCCCCCGCCGGCAGTGCGCCGGGGCGGGCCGGAGAGCGAGAAGGCGTGCCGCAGCTCTCCGGGCAGACCTGACCTCCGGTGCTCCGGCACCGCCGAGAGCCGGGGTGCGAACCAAGCCGACGGGCCGGCCTCGGCAGATGTTTTCAGCGTCATACGAGTAACTATGTATCGAGTGTATACACCGCAGTTAGAGTTGGCTCGCGGGGTGCCCGCCCGTTTCGAGCGTCCATCGGAGAAAGAGGATTCATGGCGATCAAACCCGCCCCGCCGGGGCCGTGTCCGTCGGCCCCGCGCCGCGACCGCGACCTGTTCGACAGGGAGGCCGATCGACACCGGCTCGAAGGGGCAGCCGCCCGCTCGTCCCGCCTCGCCGAGGAAGTGAACGAATGACCAGCACTCTGCTCTCCGGGTCCGGCCTGCGCAAAGCGTACGGTCCGACCCCCGCGCTCGACGGCGCGGACATCGCCGTGCGGGCCGGTGAAATCGTCGCGGTGACGGGCCCTTCAGGGTCCGGCAAGTCGACACTTCTGCACTGCCTCGCCGGCGTCGTCCGGCCGGACTCCGGAACCATGCACTACGACGGTCGCGACATGTCCCGCATGTCGGACAGCGCGCTCAGCGCTCTGCGTCGCGGCGAGTTCGGCTTCGTCTTCCAGTTCGGTCAACTGGTGCCCGAGCTGACGTGTGTGGAGAACGTGGCACTGCCCCTACGGCTCTCCGGGATCCGTCGGAGGGAAGCCGAGAGGCGAGCCCTGGAGTGGATGGGCCGGCTGGAGGTCGATGACCTCGCGGCCAAGCGCCCCGGTGAGGTGTCCGGGGGCCAGGGCCAGCGGGTCGCCGTGGCGCGCTCGCTGGTCACGAAGCCGCGTGTGGTCTTCGCCGACGAGCCGACCGGCGCCCTCGACTCCTACAACGGCGAGCGCGTGATGAATCTGCTCGTCACGGCCGCCCGGGAGACCGGCGCGGCCGTCGTTCTCGTGACACACGATGCACAAGTGGCGGCGTACTCCCACCGAGAGATACTCGTCCGGGACGGCAAGTCGACCGACGTCACGGCGGTGGAGATCCCGTGAACAGGATGCCGAGTCTTCTGCTGGGCATGCGCTTCGCGGTGACCTCCGGCCGTGATGGCTGGATCCGAACCCTTCTCACCGCGGTCGGTGTCGGGCTCGGCGCGGCGCTGCTGCTTCTCACCGCGGCCATCCCCAACGCGCTCGACGCACGGTCGGCACGGTCCGACGCCCGCAGCGATCACGGGCTGGCGGTAGTGATCCCCCGTGCGGCGAACACCCTGCTGGTGGGCAGGATCCAGGATGCGGCGGGCGACGGGGAGGTCCGCGGACGGCTCGTACACGCGGAGGGGCCCGACGCGCCTGTGCCTCCCGGGCTCAGCGGGATACCCGAGCCCGGGGACATGGTCGTCTCGCCCGCGCTCGACGAACTGCTGGGCTCTCCCGAAGGGGCATCGCTGAAGAAGCGACTGCCGTACCGCGTCACCGGCACCATCGGCGACGGGGGACTGCTCGGACCCAACGAACTCGCCTACTACGCCGGCGACGACACCTTGAAGGTCGGGGAGGGTGAGGTCGTCCGGGTCGACGCGTACGACTCGGTCAGCCCTCCTGCGGCGATCGACTCGTTCCTCACGCTCCTCATCGTCGTCATGCTCGTGGTGCTGCTGATGCCGGTCGGGGTGTTCACCATCGCGTCCCTGCGATTCGGTGGCGATCGCCGGGACCACCGGCTCGCCGCGCTGCGGCTGATCGGTGTGGACCGGGAGGGGACGCGATGGATCGCCGCCGGTGAAGTACTCGCCGGATCCCTGTTGGGGCTGGTGGCGGGAACCGGCTTCTTCCTGCTGGCACGGGCCTGGATCGGTGACATCTCGGTCGCGGGGCTGGACGTCTTCCCGGCCGACGCGGATCCGAGCCCGGCGCTGGGTGTGCTGATCGCGGTGCTGGTACCGGCCTGCGCTCTCGCGGCGACGCTCCTCTCGATGCGCGGCGTACTCGTCGAACCCCTGGGAGTGGTCCGGTCGGCGCGGGCGCGGACACGACGCCTGTGGTGGCGGCTTCTGCCGGTGGTCGCCAGCCTGGCCCTGCTGACACAGCTCGTCGACGGGAACAGGGGCGCGGGGTACTTCAACACCTCGCAAGTGATCAGCGGAACAGTACTCCTGCTGATCGGCGTGATCGTGCTGCTGCCCTGGATCATCGAAGCGTCCGTGAGGCGACTGGACGGAGGCAGCGTCAGCTGGCAGCTCGCCGTACGGCGGCTCCAACTCAGCTCAGGAACAGCGGCCCGGCTGGTCAGCGCCCTCGCCGTCGCCGTCGCCGGCGCCATCGCTCTGCAGATGCTGTTCACGAGCCTGGAGAGCGACTACGTCAAAAACACCCACGCGACACACGACATGCGCGTCACCCTGGTCGGCGCGCCCGCCGAGCTGCGTGACGAACTCGCTTCCGCGGTCCGCGGCGTTGACGGCGTGAAGTCCACGAGCGTGCTGGTCAGCCAGAACCTCGGCCCCACTTCCCCGGCCAAGGACGACGGCTATCGGTCCCCCTTGACGGTCGGTGACTGCGCGTCGCTGCGTCGGCTGGCCGACCTCCCGTCCTGCGCGGACGGGGATGCCTTCCTCCTGGACATGGGAGTCGAGAACTACCAGGTCAAGGAACTGGTGAGTCCCGGGACACGGCTGCTCATCGGATCCGCCGAGCAGCGGGACGGCTCCTACCGCGGCGTGCCGTGGGCCGTGCCGGACCGGCTCCCGACCGTACCGCCGGTGACCGGGTCGGAGGCCCTCGACGGCGTGCTCGCGACGCCCGGCGCGATGCCGCGGCTGGACAGGATGCCGGCCGACATCCTGGTACAGGTGGACCTGCGCCGCGATTCGACGGCCGAAGCCGACTCGGTACGCGAGGCCGCAAGCGCGGTGCACCCGCTGGCGGCGGTCACGGCCGAGAAGGCCACGGTCACCGACCGGAAGTTCGCCAACGTGGTGAAGGGCATCGGTATCGGCACGGTCGCACTCCTGCTCCTGATCGGGCTGAGTCTGCTGCTGTCGACACTGGAACAGCTCCGCGAACGCAAGAGGCTGCTCGCGGCACTGGTCGCGTTCGGGACCCGTCGCTCCACCCTGGGGTGGTCGCTCATCTGGCAGGCGGTCCTGCCGGTAGCGCTGGGAATGCTGCTGGCCGGTGCCACCGGGGTGTTGCTCGGATCGGTGCTCCAGCTCATGATCAGCCGGACACCCGTGGTGGACTGGGCAGGCGTAGCGGCACTGACCGGAGCGGGCGGCGCGGTGGTCGTGCTGACGACGCTGCTCAGCCTCCCCGCGCTGTGGCGGCTCATACGACCGGACGGCCTGCGCCACGAATAGCACGGCCCGCGCCGCGAACGCCGTCGACGACGGATACGAAGTGGCGCCCCGTACGACAGCGCCGGACGGTCCGATGGAAAGGGACCGTCCGGCGCCGGCGCAGCCGCTCCGGGCGCGGGCGGAGCCACTCGCCCCCCGCCGCGCCCGGGGCCGCCTACCGCACGAAGACTCCCGCCTGTCCCGCCAGGTCCAGGAAGTACTGCGGGGCCACGCCCAGCACCAGGGTGACGGCGACACCGAGCCCGATCGCCGTCATGGTCAGCGGGGACGGGACGGCGACCGTGGGGCCGTCCGCCTTCGGCTCGCTGAAGAACATCAGGACGATGACGCGGATGTAGAAGAACGCGGCGACGGCCGAGGAGATCACACCGACCACGACCAGCGCCCCGGCCCCGCCCTCCGCCGCCGCCTTGAACACCGCGAACTTGCCGGAGAAGCCGGAGGTCAGCGGAATGCCGGCGAAGGCCAGCAGGAACACCGCGAAGACCGCCGCCACCAGTGGCGAGCGCCGGCCGAGCCCGGCCCACTTGGACAGGTGGGTGGCCTCGCCGCCCGCGTCCCGCACCAGGGTGACCACGGCGAACGCGCCGATGGTCACGAAGGAGTAGGCGCCCAGGTAGAAGAGGACCGAGGAGATCCCCTCCGGGCTGGCCGCGATGACGCCCGCGAGGATGAAGCCCGCGTGCGCGATCGAGGAGTAGGCCAGCAGCCGCTTGATGTCCGTCTGGGTGATCGCGACGATCGCGCCCGCCAGCATGGTGACGATGGCGACGGCCCACATGACCGGCCGCAGGTCCCAGGTGAGGCCCGGCAGTGCCACGTACAGCAGCCGCAGCAGCGCGCCGAACGCGGCGACCTTCGTGGCGGCGGCCATGAA
This sequence comes from Streptomyces sp. ADI96-02, assembly GCF_003846185.1. GTDB lineage: Bacteria > Actinomycetota > Actinomycetes > Streptomycetales > Streptomycetaceae > Streptomyces. The sequence goes on along the minus strand of NZ_ML123034.1, from coordinate 3,912,682 downwards.
GCCGGTCACCGGGGTCGGCGCTCCCTGGTAGACGTCCGGGGTCCACATGTGGAAGGGGACCGCGCCGACCTTGAAGAGCAGTCCGGTGAGGATCATCGCGCCGCCGATGAGCAGCAGGGCGTCGTTGCCCATGGTGTCGGCGAGGGCCGGGTCGATCTCCAGGACGGAGCCGTCGACGACGTTGGCGATGGTGGCGTACGAGAGGGAGCCCGCGTAGCCGTAGAGGAGGGCGATCCCGAAGAGCAGGAACGCCGAGGAGAACGCGCCGAGCAGGAAGTACTTCACGGCCGCCTCCTGCGACATCAGCCGCTTGCGGCGGGCGACGGCGCACAGGAGGTACAGCGGCAGCGAGAAGACCTCCAGGGCCACGAAGAGGGTCAGCAGGTCGTTGGCGGCCGGGAAGACCAGCATGCCCGCGACCGAGAAGAGGACCAGCGGGAAGACCTCGGTGGTGGTGAACCCGGCCCGGACGGCGGCCTTCTCGCTGTCGCTGCCCGGCACGGCTCCGGCCTGCGCGGCGAACGAGTCGACCCGGTTGCCGTGGGCGGTGGGATCGAGCCTGCGTTCGGCGAAGGTGAAGACGGCCAGCACCGCGATCAGCAGGATGGTGCCCTGGAGGAACAGTGTGGGTCCGTCGATCGCGATCGCGCCCATGGCCGCGATCCGCGCCTTCGTGGTGCCGTACCCGCCGGCCGCGAGGCCGACGACGGCGGCGAACGAGGCGGCGATCGCCACCACCGTCAGGAAGAGCTGGGTGTGGTAGCGGGCCCTCCGCGGGACGAACGCCTCCACCAGGATGCCCAGGACGGCGGCGCCCAGGATGATCAGTACCGGGGCGAGCTGGGTGTATTCGATCTTCGGCGCCGTGAACGAGTCGCCCGGCGCCGCCGTCACCACCCCGCTCGCCGTCGTCCACAGGCTGTGGACAGCTGTTGCGCTCACTTGGCGGCCTCCACCTCGGGCTGGGGGTCCTTCTTCTGTACGTCGGACATGGTGTGCCGGACCGCGGGGTCGACGACCTCGGTGAGCGGCTTCGGGAAGACGCCCAGCAGGACGAGCAGGGCGATCAGCGGAACCGCGACCACCAGCTCCCGTGCCTTGAGGTCGGGCATGCCCTGCACGGACGCCTTCACCGGCCCGGTCATCGTCCGCTGGTAGAGGACGAGGACGTAGAGCGCGGCGAGCACGATGCCGGAGGTGGCGATGATTCCGGCCGCCGGATACGCGCTGAACGTGCCGACCAGCACCAGGAACTCGCTGACGAACGGGGCGAGTCCGGGCAGCGAGAGCGTGGCGAGGCCCCCGATGAGGAACGTGCCCGCCAGGACGGGGGCGACCTTCTGCACCCCGCCGTAGTCCGCGATGAGCCGCGAACCGCGCCGGGTGATGAGGAAGCCGGCGACCAGCATCAGCGCGGCCGTCGAGATGCCGTGGTTGACCATGTAGAGCGTGGCGCCCGACTGGCCCTGGCTGGTCATCGCGAAGATGCCGAGGATGATGAAGCCGAAGTGCGAGATCGAGGCGTAGGCGATGAGCCGCTTGATGTCGCGCTGGCCGACCGCCAGCAGCGCCCCGTACACGATGGAGATCAGCGCCAGGACGATGATCACCGGCGTCGCCCACTTGCTGGCCTCCGGGAAGAGCTGGAGGCAGAAGCGGAGCATCGCGAAGGTGCCGACCTTGTCGACGATCGCGGTGATCAGCACCGCGACCGGCGCCGTGGCCTCACCCATCGCGTTGGGCAGCCAGGTGTGCAGCGGCCACAGCGGGGCCTTCACCGCGAAGGCGAAGAAGAACCCGAGGAACAGCCACCGCTCCGTGCTGGTCGCCATCTCCAGGGTGCCGTTGGCGCGGGCCTCGGCGATCTCCGAGAGCGAGAAGCTGCCCGCGACCACGTACAGCCCGATGACGGCGGCGAGCATGATCAGGCCGCCGACCAGGTTGTAGAGGAGGAACTTCACGGCGGCGTAGGAGCGCTGCGCCGCGGCGTTCTCGTCGCTGCCCGCGTGGGCCCGGTCGCCGAAGCCGCCGATGAGGAAGTACATCGGGATCAGCATGGCTTCGAACAGGATGTAGAAGAGGAAGACGTCGGTCGCGACGAACGACAGGATCACCATGGCCTCGACCATGAGGATCAGCGCGAAGAAGCCCTGGGTGGGCCGCCAGCGCGAGGACGTCGTCTCCAGGGGGTCGGCGTCGTGCCAGCCCGCCACGATGACGAACGGGATCAGCAGGGCGGTGAGCGCGAGGAGCGCCACCCCGATGCCGTCCACGCCGAGTTCGTAGCGGACGCCGAAGTCGGCGATCCAGGCGTGCGATTCGGTGAGCTGGTAGCGGTCGCCGCCCGGTTCGAAGCGGACGAAGACGACGGCCGCCAGCGCGAGCGTGCCGAGCGAGAAGAGCAGCGCGAGGTACTTCGCCGCGGTGCGCCGGGCGGCGGGGACGGCGGCGGTGGCGATCGCGCCGATCGCCGGGAGCGCCGCCGCCGCGGTCAGGAGGGGAAAGGACATGTGATCAGACCGCCCTCATCAGCAGGGTCGCGGCGATGACGACCGCCGTACCGCCGAACATCGAGACCGCGTAGGAGCGGGCGTAGCCGTTCTGCAGCCTGCGCAGCCGGCCGGAGAGCCCGCCGACCGACGCGGCGGTGCCGTTGACGACGCCGTCGACCAGGGAGTGGTCGACGTACACGAGCGAACGGGTCAGGTGCTCGCCGCCGCGGACCAGGACCACGTGGTTGAAGTCGTCCTGGTAGAGATCGCGGCGGGCGGCCCGGGTGAGCAGCGAGCCGCGCGGGGCGGCGACCGGGACCGGCTTGCGTCCGTACATCCCCCAGGCGATGCCGACGCCGATGACGAGCGCGACGACGGTGGCCGCGGTGACGGTGGTCGCGCTGAGCGGAGAGTGCCCGTGGTCGGCCCCGGTGACGGGCTCCAGCCAGTGCGTGAACCGGTCGCCGATGGAGAAGAAGCCGCCGGCGAAGACCGAGCCGAAGGCCAGCACGACCATCGGGATCGTCATCGACTTCGGGGACTCGTGCGGGTGCGGCTCGCGGCCCTCGGCGTCGGGCTGCCAGCGCTTCTCGCCGAAGAACGTCATCAGCATCATCCGCGTCATGTAGAAGGCGGTGATGGCGGCGCCCAGCAGGGCGACCGAACCGAGGATCCAGCCCTCGGTGCCGCCCTTCGCGAAGGCCGCCTCGATGATCTTGTCCTTGGAGAAGAAGCCGGACAGTCCGGGGAAGCCGATGATCGCCAGGTAGCCGAGGCCGAAGGTGACGAAGGTGACCGGCATGTACCTGCGCAGGCCGCCGTAGCGGCGCATGTCGACCTCGTCGTTCATGCCGTGCATGACGGAACCGGCCCCGAGGAACAGCCCGGCCTTGAAGAAGCCGTGCGTCACCAGGTGCATGATCGCGAAGACGTAGCCGATGGGGCCGAGGCCGGCGGCCAGGATCATGTAGCCGATCTGCGACATCGTCGAACCGGCCAGCGCCTTCTTGATGTCGTCCTTGGCGCAACCGACGATCGCCCCGAAGATCAGCGTGACCGCGCCGACGATGACGACGACGAGCTGGGCGTCGGGTGCGGCGTTGAAGATCGCGCCGGAGCGGACGATGAGGTAGACGCCGGCGGTGACCATGGTCGCGGCGTGGATGAGGGCGGAGACCGGGGTCGGGCCCTCCATCGCGTCACCGAGCCAGGACTGGAGCGGCACCTGGGCCGACTTGCCGCATGCGGCCAGCAGCAGCATCAGGCCGATGGCCGTCAGCTTGCCCTCGCCCGTCTCGCCGGTCGACGCCAGCACCGGCCCGAACGCGAAGGTGCCGAAGGTGGTGAACATGAGCATGATCGCGATCGACAGGCCCATGTCGCCGACCCGGTTGACCAGGAACGCCTTCTTCGCGGCGGTGGCCGCGCTGGGCTTGTGCTGCCAGAAGCCGATGAGCAGGTAGGAGGCGAGCCCGACGCCCTCCCATCCGAGGTACAGCAGGAGGTAGTTGTCGGCGAGGACCAGGATGAGCATCGCCGCGAGGAAGAGGTTGAGGTAGCCGAAGAAGCGGCGCCTGCGCTCGTCGTGCTCCATGTAGCCGATGGAGTAGATGTGGATCAGCGTGCCCACACCGGTGATGAGCAGGACGAACGTCATCGACAACTGGTCGAGCTGGAAGGCGATGTCGGCCTGGAAGCCCTCCACCGGAATCCAGCTGAACAGGTGCTGGTTCAGCGCCCGGTCATCCGCGCTCTTCCCCAGCATGTCGGCGAAGAGGACGACGCCGATGACGAACGAGGCGGCGGCGAGCAGCGTGCCGAGCCAGTGGCCCGCGCCGTCCAGCCGCCGGCCGCCGCACAGCAGCACCGCCGCTCCGAGCAGGGGCGCCGCGATGAGCAGCGCGATCAGGTTCTCCACGATTCCGGTCCCCTTACAGCTTCATCAGGCTGGCGTCGTCGACCGAGGCCGAGTGGCGGGAGCGGAACAGCGACACGATGATCGCGAGTCCGACGACGACTTCCGCGGCGGCGACGACCATCGTGAAGAACGCGACGATCTGCCCGTCGAGGTTGCCGTGCATCCGGGAGAACGTGACGAGCGCCAGGTTGCACGCGTTGAGCATCAGCTCGACGCACATGAACACCACGATCGCGTTCCGCCTGATCAGCACCCCGGAGGCGCCGATCGTGAACAGCAGGGCCGCGAGGTAGAGATAGTTGACCGGGTTCACTGGGCGGCCTCCGAGTTCTCCGCTGCGGGGGTGGACCCACGGGACACGACGTCCGCCTCACCGCGTCCCAGCCGCTCCCCGGAGCGCTGCTCCAGGGCCTTGAGGTCGGCCAGGGACTCCTGCGACACGTCGCGGATCTGGCCGCGCTCGCGGAGCGTCTGCATGACGGTCAGCTCGGACGGGGTGCCGTCCGGGAGCAGTCCGGCGATGTCGACCGCGTTGTGCCGGGCGTAGACGCCGGGGGCGGGCAGCGGCGGGACGTGGCTGCCGCGGACCCGCTGCTCGGACATCTCCCGCTGGGTGCGGGCGCGTTCGGTGCGCTCGCGGTGGGTGAGCACCATCGCGCCGACCGTCGCGGTGATCAGCAGCGCGCCGGTGATCTCGAAGGCGAAGACGTACCGGGTGAAGATGAGGTTGGCCAGGCCCTCGACGTTGCCGCCGTGCAGGGCGTTGGCCGCGCCCAGCCCCTCGAACTCGCTGATGGCCGCGTTGCCGATGCCGGCGATCAGCAGGATGCCGAAGCCGAGGCCGCAGCCGACGGCCAGCCAGCGCTGTCCCTTGAGCGTCTCCTTGAGGGAGTCCGCCGCGGTCACGCCGACGAGCATGACCACGAAGAGGAACAGCATCATGATCGCGCCGGTGTAGACGACGACCTGGACGATTCCGAGGAAGTACGCGCCGTTGGCGAGGTAGAAGACGGCCAGGACGATCATGGTCCCGGCCAGCGAGAGGGCGCTGTGCACGGCCCTCTTCATCAGGACGGTGGACAGGGCGCCGATCACGGCGACGGTGCCCAGGATCCAGAACTGGACCGCCTCGCCCGTCGACGTGGCGGTGGCCGCGGCCAGCGCGCTCATGCGCCCACCCCCTTGTCCCGCGGGGCACGGGTGCTCCCGGCGGGCTCGTCGGACTTCTCGTGCTCGCCCTTGGACACCGCCGTCTGACGCACCGCGCCGGGCGCGGCCTCGGTCACCAGGCCCCGGTAGTAGTCCTGTTCGTCCATGCCGGGGAAGATCGCGTGCGGGCTGTCGACCATGCCCTCCTCCAGCCCCGCGAGCAGCTCGTCCTTGGTGTAGATGAGGCTCTCGCGGGTGGTGTTGGCGAGCTCGAAGTCGTTCGTCATGGTCAGCGCCCGGGTCGGGCACGCCTCGATGCACAGTCCGCACAGGATGCAGCGCGCGTAGTTGATCTGGTAGACGCGGCCGTAGCGCTCGCCCGGGGAGTAGCGCTCCTCCTCGGTGTTGTCCGCGCCCTCCACGTAGATGGCGTCCGCCGGGCACGCCCAGGCGCACAGCTCGCAGCCGATGCACTTCTCCAGGCCGTCCGGGTGGCGGTTGAGCTGGTGGCGGCCGTGGAAGCGGGGCGCCGTCACCTTCGGCGTCTCCGGGTACTGCTCGGTCAGCCGCTTCTTGAACATGGCCTTGAAGGTCACGCCGAACCCGGCCACCGGGTTCTGGAACGCGTCCCCCGAGGGCTCGGCGGATCCCGATGAGCCCGTGAGCTCTGGTTTCTCAGACACCGCCGGCCTCCTTTCCATCACTCGCGCTTACGTCACTCTGAGTATCCGGCCCACCACTGACAACGAGCTCCCGCTCGCGCCGCGGCCTGCGCCGGGGCACCGGCGGCAGGCTCTGTCCGGGCAGCGGAGGCACCGGGAACCCGCCCGCCATCGGGTCGAAGGCGGGCTCCGGTCCGGCCGCCTCCTCCTCGGCCCGGGACCTGCGGTCGCGGAACATGTCGGCGATGAAGGAGATCAGCAGGATCGCGATCACGGCCCCGGCGACGTACAGCACGATCCGGGAGAAGTCGTAGCCCTCGTTGCGCAGCGCGCGGACGGTGGCGACCAGCATCAGCCAGACCACGGAGACCGGGATGAGGACCTTCCAGCCGAGCTTCATGAGCTGGTCGTAGCGGACGCGGGGCAGCGTGCCGCGCAGCCAGATGAAGAAGAACAGCAGCAGCTGGACCTTGAGGACGAACCAGAGCATCGGCCACCAGCCGTGGTTCGCGCCCTCCCAGAAGGTGCTGACCGGGAACGGGGCCCGCCAGCCGCCGAGGAAGAGGGTCACGGAGACCGCGGAGACGGTGACCATGTTGACGTACTCGGCGAGCATGAACATCGCGAACTTGATCGAGGAGTACTCGGTGTTGAACCCGCCGACGAGGTCGCCCTCGGACTCCGGCATGTCGAACGGGGCCCGGTTGGTCTCGCCGACCATCGTGACGACGTAGATGATGAAGGAGACCGGCAGCAGGATGACGAACCAGCGGTCCGCCTGCGCCTCCACGATCGCCGAGGTCGACATCGACCCGGAGTAGAGGAAGACCGAGGCGAACGCCGCGCCCATGGCGATCTCGTAGCTGATCATCTGCGCGCAGCTGCGCAGTCCGCCGAGCAGCGGGTACGTCGATCCGGAGGACCAGCCCGCCAGCACGATGCCGTAGATGCCGACCGAGGCGACCGCGAGGATGTAGAGCATCGCGATCGGCAGGTCGGTCAGCTGCATCGCCGTACGGTGGCCGAAGATCGACACCTCGTTGCCGGACGGGCCGAACGGGATGACGGCGATCGCCATGAACGCGGGGATGGCCGCGACGACCGGGGCCAGGACGTAGACGACCTTGTCCGCCCGCTTGACGATCAGGTCTTCCTTCAGCATCAGCTTGATGCCGTCGGCGAGCGACTGGAGCATGCCCCAGGGGCCGTGCCGGTTGGGCCCGATGCGCAACTGCATCCAGGCGACGACCTTGCGCTCCCAGACGATGGAGAACAGCACGGTCACCATCAGGAACGCGAAGCAGAAGACCGCCTTGACGACGACCAGCCACCAGGGGTCGGTGCCGAACATCGAGAGATCCTCGGCGGCGAGGACGGCACGCTCGGGTGCCGTCGTGAGTGCGGCGAGGGCCATCACGCTCCTACCTCCGACGGTTCGACGGGCGCGCCCGGTGCGGCGGCGGGGCCGATCCGCACCAGGCCACCGGGGTTGACGCCGGTGTCGGCGGGGATGCCGCGGCCGACCGAGTTCAGCGGCACCCAGACCACCCGGTCCGGCATGTCGGTGACCACCAGCGGGAGTTCGACGGCCCCGGCCGGGCCGGTGACGGCGAGCAGGTCGCCGTCCTTGACGCCGGACTCGGCGGCGGTGGCCGCCGAGAGCCGGGCGACCGCCGCGTGCCGGGTGCCGGCGAGCGCGGTGTCGCCCTCCTGGAGCCGGCCCAGGTCGAGCAGCATCCGGTGGCCCGCGAGGACGGCCTCGCCGTCGCCGGGGCGGGGCAGCGGGCGGGCCGTCTCGCGCGGCGCGGCCGGGTGCTCGCCCGGCCATCCGCCGAGCCGGTCCAGCTCGCGGCGGGCGGCGGTCAGGTCCGGCAGCGCGAAGTGCACGTCCATCGCGTCGGCGAGCATGTGCAGCACCCGGGCGTCGGTCGGCGCGAGCGTCCGCGGCATCTGCTCGGGCTTCAGCGCCGCCCGGAACATCCGGGCCCGTCCCTCCCAGTTGAGGAAGGTCCCGGACTTCTCCGCGACGGCGGCGACCGGGAAGACCACGTCCGCCCGGTCGGTGACCTCGCTCGGCCTCAGCTCCAGCGAGACCAGGAAGCCGACCTCGTCCAGGGCCCGCAGGGCTCCGGCCGGGTCGGGCAGGTCCTCGGCGCCGACGCCGGCGACGAGCAGCGCGCCCAGTTCGCCGGAGGCCGCCGCCTCAAGGATCCGGCCGGTGTCGCGGCCGGGGCCGGCCGGGAGCGCGGCGATCCGCCAGACCTCCGCCACCTCGTCGCGGGCCCGCGGGTCCGCGACGGGCCGGCCGCCGGGCAGCAGCGACGGGAGCGCGCCCGCCTCCACCGCGCCGCGGTCGCCCGCCCGGCGCGGGATCCACACCAGGCGCGCGCCGGTCGCCGCGGCGGTGCGCACGGCGGCGCTGAGCGCACCGGGCACGCCGGCCAGCCGCTCGCCGACGATGATCAGGGAGCCTGACCCCCGCAACGCCTCGGCCGCCACGGCCCCTTCGCCGTCCAGGCCGACGCCGCCGGCGAGCGCGTCCAGCCACTCGGTCTCGGTGCCCGGGGCGGCCGGCAGCAGCGTGCCGCCCGCCTTCACCAGGCCGCGTGTCGCGTGCGAGGCGAGCGCGAAGGTCCTCTGGCCGCTCTTGCGCCGGGCCTTGCGCAGCCGCAGGAAGACGCCGGGCGCCTCCTCCTCGGACTCGAACCCGGCGAGCAGGACGGCCGGGGCCTTCTCCAGCGCGGTGTACGTGACGCCTTCGCCGTCCAGGTCCCGGCCGCGTCCGGCGACGCGGGCGGCCAGGAAGCCGGCCTCCTCGGCGCTGTGCACCCGCGAGCGGAAGTCGACGTCGTTGGTGTCCAGGGCGACCCGGGCGAACTTGCCGTACGCGTAGGAGTCCTCGACGGTCAGCCGGCCGCCGGTCAGGACGCCGGCCCGGCCGCGGGCGGCGAGGAGGCCGGCCGCGGCCGTCTCCAGCGCCTGGGGCCAGCTCGCCGGCTCCAGTACGCCTTCGGCGTTGCGGACCAGCGGTGTGGTGAGCCGGTCGCGCTGCTGGGCGTAGCGGAAGCCGAACCGCCCCTTGTCGCAGATCCACTCCTCGTTGATCTCGGGCTCGTTCGCGGCGAGGCGGCGCATGACCTTGCCGCGCCGGTGGTCGGTCCGCATCCCGCAGCCGCCCGCGCAGTGCTCGCACACCGAGGGGGTGGAGACCAGGTCGAAGGGGCGGGAGCGGAACCGGTACGCGGCCGAGGTCAGCGCGCCGACCGGGCAGATCTGGATCGTGTTGCCGGAGAAGTACGACTGGAAGGGGTCGCCCTCGCCGGTGCCGACCTGCTGGAGCGCGCCTCGCTCGATCAGCTCGATCATCGGGTCGCCCGCCACCTGGTTGGAGAACCGGGTGCAGCGCGCGCAGAGCACGCACCGCTCGCGGTCCAGCAGCACCTGGGTGGAGATCGGGACGGGCTTCTCGAAGGTGCGCTTCTTCCCGTCGAAGCGGGAGTCGGCGCCGCCGTGCGACATGGCCTGGTTCTGGAGCGGACACTCGCCGCCCTTGTCGCAGACGGGGCAGTCGAGCGGATGGTTGATCAGCAGCAGCTCCATCACGCCCTTCTGCGCCTTCTCGGCGACGGGCGAGGTGATCTGCGACTTGACGACCATGCCGTCGGTGCAGGTGATGGTGCAGGAGGCCATCGGCTTGCGCTGGCCCTCGACCTCGACGATGCACTGCCGGCACGCGCCGGCCGGGTCGAGGAGCGGGTGGTCGCAGAAGCGCGGGATCTCGATGCCGAGCTGTTCGGCGGCGCGGATGACCAGGGTGCCCTTGGGGACGCTGATCTCGATGCCGTCGATGGTCAGCGTGACGAGGTCCTCGGGCGGGATGGCCGCCTCGCCGCCCCCGGAGGGCGCACTCGTGGTGACTGTCATGCGTTCACCCCCCGGTGGTTCTTCTTGTCGTCGGCCCAGGCGGTGGACCTGGCGGGATCGAAGGGGCAGCCCTTGCCCGTGATGTGCTGCTCGTACTCCTCGCGGAAGTACTTGAGCGAGGAGAAGATCGGCGAGGCGGCGCCGTCGCCGAGGGCGCAGAAGGACTTGCCGTTGATGTTGTCGGCGATGTCGTTCAGCTTGTCGAGGTCGGCGATCTCGCCCTTGCCGGCCTCGATGTCGCGGAGCAACTGGACGAGCCAGTACGTCCCTTCGCGGCACGGTGTGCACTTGCCGCAGGACTCGTGGGCGTAGAACTCGGTCCAGCGGGTGACGGCCCGCACGACGCAGGTCGTCTCGTCGAAGCACTGGAGCGCCTTGGTGCCGAGCATGGAGCCGGCGGCGCCGACGCCCTCGTAGTCCAGGGGGACGTCGAGGTGTTCGTCGGTGAACATCGGGGTGGAGGAGCCGCCCGGCGTCCAGAACTTCAGCCGGTGTCCGGCCCGCATCCCGCCGCTCATGTCGAGGAGCTGGCGCAGCGTGATGCCGAGCGGGGCCTCGTACTGGCCGGGGCTGGTGACGTGGCCGCTGAGCGAGTAGAGCGTGAAGCCCGGGGACTTCTCGCTGCCCATCGACCTGAACCAGTCCTTGCCGCGGTTGAGGATCGCGGGAACCGAGGCGATGGACTCGACGTTGTTCACCACGGTGGGGCAGGCGTACAGACCGGCGACCGCGGGGAAGGGGGGCCGCAGCCGGGGCTGGCCGCGGCGCCCTTCGAGGGAGTCGAGCAGCGCGGTCTCCTCGCCGCAGATGTACGCGCCGGCCCCGGCGTGCACGGTGAGCTCCAGGTCGAGTCCCGAGCCGAGGACGTCCTTGCCGAGGTAGCCCGCCTCGTAGGCCTCGCGGACCGCCTCGTGCACCCTGCGCAGGACGGGGACGACCTCGCCGCGCAGGTAGATGAAGGCGTGCGAGGAGCGGATCGCGTAGCAGGCGATCACGATGCCCTCGATGAGGCTGTGCGGGTTGGCGAACAGCAGCGGGATGTCCTTGCAGGTGCCCGGTTCCGATTCGTCGGCGTTGACGACGAGGTAGTGCGGCTTGCCGTCGCCCTGCGGGATGAACTGCCACTTCATGCCGGTGGGGAAGCCCGCGCCGCCGCGTCCGCGCAGACCGGAGTCCTTGACGTACGCGATGAGGTCGTCGGGCGACATGGCGAGCGCCTTGCGCAGCCCTTCGTAGCCCTCGTGGCGGCGGTAGGTGTCCAGGGTCCAGGATTCGGGCTGGTCCCAGAAGGAGGAAAGGACGGGCGCGAGCAGTTTCTCGGGGCTCGTCCCGTTCCGGTCGATCTCGGCGGCCAACGTCTTCACTCCCCCTCCTCGGCTGCCGGTCCGGCCGGGTGCTCCGGGTCGGATGCCGAGGTCTGCTGCGGTGCGTCGTGCGAGCTGAGGCGCTCGGTCGGCGATGGGTCGTGGACCTGGTTCTGGGCCCGGTCCTCGGGTGCGGCGTCCTGCGGTCCCGCGCCGCGCGGTGAGACGACCCGCGCCTGCGGGGCCTCGCCCTTGGCGAACTTGAGCCCGATCAGGGAGGCGGGGCCCGCGCCGCCGGTGGCCTCGACGGCGCCGGGGCGCTCGTCGGGGAAGCCGGCCAGGATGCGGGCGGTCTCCTTGTAGGAGCAGAGCGGTGCGCCGCGGGTGGGCTCGACGGTGCGTCCGGCGATCAGGTCGTCGACGAGCCGGACGGCGCTCTCGGGCGTCTGGTTGTCGAAGAACTCCCAGTTCACCATGACGACGGGAGCGAAGTCGCAGGCCGCGTTGCACTCGATGTGCTCCAGCGTGACCTTGCCGTCCTCGGTGGTCTCGTCGTTGCCGACGCCCAGGTGCTCCTTGAGCGTGTCGAAGATGGCGTCGCCGCCCATGACCGCGCACAGGGTGTTGGTGCAGACGCCGACCTGGTAGTCGCCGCCGGGCCGGCGGCGGTACATGGAGTAGAAGGTGGCGACGGCGGTGACCTCGGCGGTGGTGAGGTCGAGCAGTTCGGCGCAGAAGGCCATGCCCGTACGGGAGACGTGTCCCTCCTCGGACTGCACGAGGTGCAGCAGGGGCAGCAGCGCGGAGCGGCTGCCGGGGTAGCGGGCGATCACCTCCCGCGCGTCCGCTTCGAGCCGGGCGCGCACGTCGTCCGGGTAGGGCGGGGCGGGGAGCTGCGGCATCCCCAGGCTGACTTCTTGAGGTGCGGTCACCGGTCGACGCCTCCCATCACGGGGTCGATGGACGCGACGGCGACGATGACGTCGGCGACCTGGCCGCCCTCGCACATCGCCGCCATGGCCTGGAGGTTGGTGAAGGACGGGTCGCGGAAGTGGACCCGGTAGGGGCGGGTGCCGCCGTCCGAGACGACGTGCACGCCGAGTTCGCCCTTGGGCGACTCGACGGCGGTGTACGCCTGTCCGGCCGGGACCCGGAAGCCCTCGGTCACCAGCTTGAAGTGGTGGATCAGGGCCTCCATGGAGGTGCCCATGATCTTGCGGATGTGGTCGAGCGAGTTGCCGAGCCCGTCGGCGCCGAGAGCGAGCTGCGCGGGCCAGGCGATCTTCTTGTCGGCGACCATGACCGGCCCCGGCTCCAGCCGGTCGATGCACTGCTCGACGATCCTGAGGGACTGGCGCATCTCCTCCAGCCGGATCAGGAAGCGGCCGTAGGAGTCGCACGTGTCGGCGGTCGGGACGTCGAAGTCGTACGTCTCGTAACCGCAGTACGGGTCGGTCTTGCGCAGGTCGTGCGGGAGTCCGGCGGACCGGAGCACCGGGCCGGTGGCGCCGAGGGCCATGCAGCCGGTGAGGTCGAGGTAGCCGACGTTCTGCATGCGGGCCTTGAAGATGGGGTTGCCGGTGGCGAGCTTGTCGTACTCCGGCAGGTTCTTCTTCATGGTCCTGATGAACTCGCGCAGCTGGTCGACCGCGCCCGGCGGGAGGTCCTGGGCGAGGCCGCCGGGGCGGACGAACGCGTGGTTCATGCGCAGGCCGGTGATCAGCTCGAAGAGGTCGAGGACGAGTTCACGGTCGCGGAAGCCGTAGATCATGATCGTGGTCGCGCCGAGCTCCATGCCGCCGGTCGCGATGCAGACCAGGTGCGAGGAGAGCCGGTTGAGCTCCATGAGCAGGACGCGCAGGACGGTGGCCCGGTCGGGGATCTGGTCCTCGATGCCGAGGAGCTTCTCGACGCCGAGGCAGTACGCCGTCTCGTTGAAGAACGGCGTCAGGTAGTCCATCCGCGTGACGAACGTGGTGCCCTGGGTCCAGTTGCGGAATTCGAGGTTCTTCTCGATGCCGGTGTGGAGGTAGCCGATGCCGCAGCGGGCCTCGGTGACGGTCTCGCCGTCGATCTCCAGGATCAGCCTGAGCACGCCGTGGGTGGACGGGTGCTGGGGGCCCATGTTGACGATGATGCGTTCGTCGTCGGACTTGACGGCGGATTCGACGACCTCGTCCCAGTCGCCGCCGGTGACCGTGTAGACGGTCCCCTCGGTCGTGGCGCGGGGTGTCGCGTGGGGAGTGGTCATCAGGAGTACGACCTCCGCTGGTCCGGAGCCGGGATCTGGGCGCCCTTGTACTCGACGGCAATGCCGCCGAGCGGGTAGTCCTTGCGCTGCGGGAAGCCCTGCCAGTCGTCCGGCATCATGATCCGGGTCAGGGCCGGGTGCCCGTCGAAGACGATGCCGAAGAAGTCGTACGTCTCGCGCTCGTGCCAGTCGTTGGTCGGGTAGACCGCGACGAGGGACGGGATGTGCGGATCGCTGTCCGGGGCGGACACCTCCAGCCGGACGAGCCGGCCGTGGGTCAACGAGCGCAGGTGGTAGACGGCGTGCAGTTCGCGGCCCTTGTCGCCGAGGAAGTGGACGCCGCTCACCCCGGTGCAGAGTTCGAAGCGCAGGGCGGGGTCGTCGCGCAGGGTGCGGGCGACCTGGACCAGGTGCTCGCGGGCGATGTGGAAGGTGATCTCTCCCCGGTCGACGACGGTGCGCTCGATGGCGTGCTCGGGTACCAGGTCCTGTTCCTCCAGGGCCCCTTCGAGCTCGTCGGCCATCTCGTCGAACCAGCCGCCGTACGGGCGGGAGGAGGCGCCCGGCAGGGTGACCGTGCGCACGAGACCGCCGTAGCCGGAGGTGTCGCCTCCGTTGTCCGACCCGAACATGCCCCTGCGGACGCCGATGACCTCGCCGCCGGTGTCGCGCGGGGCGGGAGCGGCGTCGCCGTCGCGCTCCTCGCCGTCTGTCT
>NZ_ML123034.1:3865832-3897787 GCF_003846185.1 Streptomyces sp. ADI96-02 | reverse complement strand
GGTCGCTCACCGCAGCAGGCCCTTCATCTCGATCAGGGGCAGCGCCTTGAGAGCCGCTTCCTCGGCCTCGCGGGCGGCCTCCTCCGCGTTGACCCCGAGCTTGGAGCTCTGGATCTTCTGGTGGAGCTTGAGAATGGCGTCCATCAGCATCTCGGGACGCGGCGGGCATCCCGGCAGATAGATGTCCACCGGAACAATGTGATCAACACCCTGCACAATGGCGTAATTGTTGAACATTCCGCCCGATGATGCGCAAACCCCCATGGAGATGACCCACTTGGGGTTCGGCATCTGGTCGTAGACCTGGCGCAGCACGGGCGCCATCTTCTGGCTGACCCGTCCGGCGACGATCATCAGGTCCGCCTGCCGCGGCGATCCGCGGAAGACCTCCATCCCGAACCGGGCCAGGTCGTAGCGGCCCGCGCCGGTCGTCATCATCTCGATGGCGCAGCAGGCGAGGCCGAACGTGGCCGGGAAGACGGAGGACTTCCGCACCCAGCCGGCCGCCTGCTCGACCGTGGTCAGCACAAAGCCGCTCGGCAGCTTCTCTTCGAGTCCCATGGTGTGCCCCTCAGCCCCTCAGTCCCATTCCAGGCCGCCGCGACGCCAGACATACGCGTAGGCGACGAAGACGGTGAGCACGAAGAGCAGCATCTCCACGAGCCCGAAGATCCCGAGGGCGTCGAAGGAGACCGCCCAGGGATAGAGGAAGACGATCTCGATGTCGAAGACGATGAACAGCATCGCCGTCAGGTAGTACTTGATGGGAAAGCGACCGCCGCCGGCCGGCGTCGGCGTGGGTTCGATACCGCACTCGTACGCTTCGAGCTTTGCCCGGTTGTACCGCTTGGGGCCGATAAGCGTGGCCATGACCACGGAGAAGATCGCAAACCCTGCCCCGAGGGCGCCGAGCACGAGGATGGGCGCGTAGGCATTCACGCTCCTCGCTCCTTCCAGTCGTCCTTGACCGTTGGACCGCATCGGGCGACCGGCTCGCCGCCTCACCAAGATCGTGCACATGTGAGGCAGTTCACAAGCCCGACTGCCCCGCATCCTATGCCTGCCGCCCTGTGATCTGCGACACGGGGTGCAGCAACGTCTTTGTGATCTCCACCACCTGACGAAGGATCATGAAGTCGTATGAGCGGTGATCTTCGTACGCGAAGCGGCCGAGTGATCACGAGACGTGACATTCGACGGTGTTACCGCTGGTCAAGGGCGTGGCGCGCTATCAATTGACAGCCTGTACAAGCAAATTGGCGATGGACCGCCCCGAGGTGATAAGGGAACCGATCCCTGCCGCCCTCACCCGGACGGGCGGCACGGCGGGAGCGAGCGGGACATGTGCACGCATTCACGAAGTTCCGGATGGCCGGACACGCGCTCCGGCCGAGCGGCGCGCACGGCCGCACCGGACCGCTCCCGGCCGCCTCGTCCGCCCCGCGCGTCACGAACGCGAGGGCGCCCGCCGCCACTCGGCCCGCACTGTGACCTGCGTCACCGCAGGCACTCCTGGCGCAAAAGCGGGCTTGGCCATCAGTGTGAACGGATGGTAAGCGCCGGGCAATTCGGGCGTATTACCGAAAGGCAGTGATCACGGCCCTGTTCGCGTCTGCCCGTTTTGCCCGTTAGGGCGTCAATAAAGGCGCACGGAAAGCGGATTCACAGATTCCGAACGTAACTGTGTCGCAACACACGTTTCTTGATGGGACCCCTACAGCCCTGATAGCGCTAGTACCCATGTCCCACACCGCTCACATACCCAGCCACCGGAAGCCCCGCCAGCGCGCCTCGAAGTCGGCCCTGCGAGCCGGAGTTGCCGGTGGCGTCCTCAGCACCATCGCAGTCGCGGGTGCCGCCGGTCCGGCCCAGGCCGAGCCGGTGACCCAGACCATCGAGATGCCCACCATCACCTCCGGGTTCTCCACCGCCGTCGCCGCCTCCGCGCAGGCCACCCAGCAGGTCGCCCTGGACCTGGAGGCGCAGGCCGACGAGGACGCCGCCGCCGAGAGCGCCGCGAAGAAGGCCAAGAAGGCGAAGGCCGAGGCCGTCCGCAAGGCCGAGGCCCAGAAGAAGGCCGAGGCCGCCGCCAAGGCCAAGGCCAAGGCGGAGGCGGAGGCGGAGGCCGCCGAGCGCGCCTCCCGCAGCGCCGAGCGCACCAATCTCAGCGCCTCCGCCGGCTCCTCGGGCTCCTCCTCGGGCACGTCCGCGTCCGACCCCGCCCCCTCCTCGAACGCGTCCGGCTCCGCGGCCTCCGTCGTGGCGTTCGCCAAGGCGCAGGTCGGCGACGCCTACGTGGCCGGCGGCACCGGCCCCAACTCGTGGGACTGCTCCGGTCTGGTCCAGGCCGCGTTCCGCACGGTGGGCGTCGACCTGCCGCGCGTCTCGCAGTCGCAGTCGACCGCCGGAACCCCGGTCTCCCTGGACTCCATCCAGCCGGGCGACATCCTCTACTGGGGCAGCGCGGGCAACGCGTACCACGTGGCGGTCTACATCGGCGGCGGCGAGTTCGTCGGCGCGCAGAACTCCAGCACCGGCACCGTCCAGCGGTCCATGGACTACGACCCGCCCACCGGCGCGGTCCGCGTTCTCTGATTCACAAGCACCCCGGAACACCGCCGAGGGCCGCCGCTCCCCCGCTCGGGAGCGGCGGCCCTCGGCCGTGCCGCCTCCACGCCGCGCGGCGGCCGGCTCAGGCGGCTTCCGACGCCCGCCGCCCCGGTCCCAGCCCCGACCGCGCCCGGCGCGCCCCGGCGGCGAGCAGGGCCAGGCCCATCAGCAGCGCGCTCACCCACACGGGGGCCCGGTAGCCGAATCCGGCGTCCAGGGCCAGCCCGCCGGCCCACGGGCCCACCGCCGCCCCCAGGTTGAACGCGGCCGTGCAGAAGGCTCCCGCCAGGGTCGGGGCCCCGGACGCCGACGTGAGGACGCGCGTGATCAGGGCGGTCCCCGTGCCGAAGGCGAACATCCCGAGGAGCGCGACCAGCGCCAGGGCCGCGACCGGGCTGCCCGCCGCCAGGGCCAGCACGCACCAGCCGAGCGTCAGGGCGGCCATGCCGCAGGCGATGACGACGACGGGACGCGGACCGGCGGCGAGCCGGCCCGCCGCGGTGACGCCCAGGAACGCGCCCGCCCCGAACAGCGCGAGAGCCACGGGCACCCAGACGGCGTCCAGCCCGCTCTCCCGGGTGAGAAGCGGCTCCAGATACGAGAACGCGCAGAAGGTCGCCCCCTGCACCAGCGCCATCACGAGCAGGGTCGGCCGCAGCCCCGCCCCGGTCAGCACCCGCAGCTCGTCCCGTACGGAGACGCGTGCCGGGACATCCACCGGGCCACCCGCGGGAGCGGCTGCCAGGACGCCGCCCCCGGCTCCGGCGTCGGCTCCGGCGTCGGCTCCGGCGTCGGCTCCGGCGTCGGCTCCGGCCGCCCGGCCGCGCCGGTCGCCCGGGACGCCCCGGAGGATCGCGAGGGCGGCGGGCAGCGAGACCGCGGCGACGGCCCAGAACGCCGACCGCCAGCCCCACTGCTCGCCCAGCACCGCACCGGCCGGTACGCCGACCACGCAGGCCACCGTCACCCCGCCGACGACCACGGCGGTGGCCCGCCCCGCCGACCGCTCGGGTACCAGCGAGACCGCCGTCGTCAGGGCCACCGCCCAGAAGCCCGCGTTGGCGAGGGCCGCGACGAAGCGGGTAGCCAGGAGGACCTCGTAGTGCGGGGTCAGCGCGCCGACGACGTGGACGGCGACGAAGACGGCGAGGAAGAGCAGCAGGGCCCGCCGCCGGGGCCGGCTCCGGCAGAGGAGAGCCGTCAGCGGCGCGCCGACGACCATGCCGACGGCGAAGGCGGACGTGAGGAGGCCGGCGGCGAAGAGGGAGACGTCCAGGTCGGCGGCGATGGCGCTGACCAGTCCGGAGAGCATGAACTCGGAGGTGCCCTGGGCGAAGACCGCGAGGCCCAGGACGTATACGGCGAATGGCATGGGTGACCCACCCCTTGGACGGAACCGTCGATGGACAGACAGACCGGTGTGCGGGGATGCGGGCCGCGCCCGTGGCACGCGCCGGCGTGGAGAGCCGGCGGACGCGACGCGGAGAACGCCCGGTCCGAGACCGGGGCGCGAACCCGGCGTACGGCGGCGCTTCAGCGCGTACGCGGGGTGGGAACGGCCCGTACCCGCGGTGGTCCGGGGGCGACGGAGCCGTGCGGAGACCGGCCGGTGACCCGACGGGTCACCCGGCGACGCTCAGCGAAGGCTCGGCCACCGGCGCACCGGCGGCCGGAGTCTGTCGGACTCGGGGCTGGACATGGGAGGTGAGGCTACCGGACGGGGCGGCGGCGTCTCCACCGGATACCGCCCGGACGGCCCCGGCCGGGTCAGCGGCGGCGGGGGCGGCGGTTGGTCCGCTCGGGCTCCCGCGCGGAGGTGGTGGGCGCGGGCGGCGCGTCGTACAGGGACTCCAGGTCCTCGTCGTCGTCGGGCGAGGTCAGCTCCGCGGCGAAGCGGGGCTCCAGGAAGAGCCCGTGGTGCTGCGGCGGCGCGGCGGCGAAAGCGTCCGCGGCGGCCGGACGTGCCGGTTCCGGACGGGAGGACTTCCGGGGCAGGGAGGCGGTGGTCATGGCTGTCTGTCCTTGGGGTCGAGCAGCGCTGTATCGGCTTGTTCCGTACCCGCCGGCCTGCGTTCGATGTGGGCGCGCGTCGGAAGAGAACGTGGGCGCCGCATGCCGCAGCTGCGGGCGGGGGCGGCCCCGGCCGGTCCGGGAGTGCCGACGACCGGGGGAGGCGCGCAAATCATCGCACACGATCACGCCGGCGGCCGATGATTTGCCCGGCGGCGACACCCTCGCCGGCGGAACCGGAACCAACGCCGACGACGGCGGCACCGGCCGCGACACCTGCTCCAGCCCTCGCACCGGACCAGGACGCGTCTGACCCGGACCTCATCACCCAGCGAGCCTCTTCCACCCCGCACCGCGGGGTGGGAGAGGCCGGTGGCCGCGAAGCGGAGATGACGGGACGGACGTCGGCAGGACGGCCCACCGCACGGTCACGGGCCCACGGACGCCCCGGGTGGATCAGGCCCTCGGGGCCACCTTGGACAGGCCGTTGATGATGCGGTCCATCGCGTCGCCGCCGGTCGGGTCGGTCAGGTTGGCCAGCATCTTGAGCGTGAACTTCATCAGCAGCGGGTGCGTCAGGCCGCGCTGGGTGGCCACCTTCATGATCTTCGGGTTGCCGATCAGCTTCACGAAGGCGCGGCCCATCGTGTAGTAGCCGCCGTAGGTCTCCTTGAGCACCTTCGGGTAGTTGTTCAGCGCCAGTTCGCGCTGGGCCGGGGTGGCGCGGGCGTGGGCCTGGACGATGACGTCGGCCGCGATCCGGCCCGACTCCATGGCGTACGCGATGCCCTCGCCGTTGAACGGGTTGACCATGCCGCCCGCGTCGCCGACCAGCAGCAGGCCCTTGGTGTAGTGCGGCTGCCGGTTGAACGCCATCGGGAGCGCCGCGCCCCGGATCGGGGTCGTCATGTTCTCCGGGGTGTAGCCCCAGTCCTCCGGCATGGAGGCGCACCACGCCTTGAGGACCTCGCGCCAGTCCAGCTCCTTGAAGGCGGAGGAGGAGTTGAGGATGCCCAGGCCGACGTTCGAGGTGCCGTCGCCCATGCCGAAGATCCAGCCGTAGCCGGGCAGCAGCCGGTCCTCGGCGCCGCGCCGGTCCCACAGCTCCAGCCACGACTCCAGGTAGTCGTCGTCGTGGCGGGGCGAGGTGAAGTACGTGCGCACGGCCACGCCCATGGGGCGGTCCTCGCGGCGGTGCAGGCCCATGGCGAGGGAGAGCCGGGTGGAGTTGCCGTCGGCGGCGACGACGAGCGGGGCGTGGAAGGCGACCGGGGTCTTCTCCTCGCCGAGCCTGGCCTCGACGCCGGTGATGCGGCCGGTGCGCGCGTCCCGGATCGGCGCACCCACGTTGCAGCGCTCGTACAGCCGGGCGCCGGCCTTCTGCGCCTGCCGGGCCAGCTGCTCGTCGAAGTCGTCGCGCTTGCGGACCAGTCCGTAGTCCGGGTAGGAGGCGAGATCCGGCCAGTCCAGCTGGAGGCGCACACCGCCGCCGATGATGCGCAGGCCCTTGTTGCGCAGCCAGCCCGCCTCCTCGGAGATGTCGATCCCCATCGACACGAGCTCCTTGGTGGCGCGGGGCGTGAGGCCGTCGCCGCAGACCTTCTCCCGGGGGAAGGCGGTCTTCTCCAGCAGCAGGACGTCCAGTCCGGCCTTGGCCAGGTAGTACGCGGTCGCGGAGCCGGCTGGGCCCGCTCCGACGACGATCACGTCCGCGCTGTACTCGGAGAGGGGCTCGGTCACGGTCGGATCTCCCGAAGACTCGAATTCGCGTGCCGCGCGGCACAGGTCCCGTGCAGTCTATGGGGGCCTGTAGACCAACCCTCCGAAGGGCTCCCACATGTCGACCGCGCCCGTCCCGCCCACCGCCCCGGCCCCCGCCGTACGCCTCCGCGTCCCGACGGACGAGGACGCTCTGACCTGGCACCGCCTCTTCGACGACCCCCGGGTGATGGAGTTCTTCGGCGGCCGGAGCGCGGAGTTCTCGGCCTACGAGGAGCTGACCGCGCGACAGCGGCGGCACGACGCCGAGCTGGGCTACTGCCTGTGGACCGTCACCGACGAGGAGGACGCCGTGCTCGGCTTCACCGGCGCGCAGCCCTGGCCGCACACGCACTACGGTCCGGTCGGCGCGATCGAGATCGGCTGGCGGCTGGCGCCCGCCGCCTGGGGCCGGGGGTACGCCGGCGCCGCCGCCCGCACCACGCTGGAGCGGCTGCGGGCGGCGGGGGTGGCGGAGGTGGTCGCGATGATCGACGCGCGCAACGCCCGGTCGATCGCGGTGGCGGAGCGGCTGGGCATGCGCCGCGCCGAGTCGTACACCACGCCGCGCCCCGGGCAGGAGGCGTACTGCTTCCGGCTGGAGCTCTGAGCCCGGGGCCGCCGCGCGGCGGTCAGGCGCGGGTGGCCCGGTGCAGGGCCACCACGCCGCCGGTCAGGTTGCGCCAGGCGACCTTCGACCAGCCGGCCTTCTGGAGCAGGGCGGCGAGGGCGCTCTGGTCGGGCCACTCCCGGATCGACTCGGCGAGGTAGACGTAGGCGTCCGGGTTGGAGGACACCGCGCGGGCGGTCGGCGGCAGCGCCCGCATCAGGTACTCGGTGTAGACCGTGCGGAACGGGGCCCAGGTCGGCTGGGAGAACTCGCAGATCACGACGCGTCCGCCGGGCTTGGTCACCCGGTACAGCTCGCGCAGCGCGGCGTCGGTGTCCTGGATGTTGCGCAGTCCGAAGGAGATCGTGACGGTGTCGAACGTCTCGTCCCGGAACGGCAGCTTCGTACCGTCGCCCGCGGTGAACGGCATCCACGGGTGGCGCTCCTTGCCGACCCTGAGCATGCCGAGGGAGAAGTCGCAGGGCACCACGTAGGCCCCGGCGCGCGCGAAGGGCTGCGAGGAGGTGGCGGTGCCCGCCGCCAGGTCCAGGATCTTCTGGGCGGGGCGGGCGTCGACGGCCTGCGCGACCGCCTTGCGCCATAGCCGGGCCTGGCCCAGGGAGAGCACGTCGTTGGTCAGGTCGTAGTTGGCCGCCACACCGTCGAACATCGAGGCGACTTCGTGCGGCTGCTTGTCCAGGGAGGCTCGGGTCACCGTCCCATTCAAGCAGCCCGGACCCGGAGTCCTCCGGTGCGGTCGCCGGGTCGCCCCGCCCTGACGGGCACCTTTTCGAACTGGTCTTCACTCGTCTTCAACCTTTTCGGCACGTCGGAACTCTGTAAGGGGTGGAGACCGTCCCGGGGCGGTCCACGGCGGAGCGCGGAACAGCGAGGAGAGGGGAGGGCGGATGCCGGCAGGGGCGGAGCCCGACATGGCGGACGGGAGCGGCGCCGCGTTCGAGGCGTACGCGCGTACCGGGCAGCGGCGGCTGTACCGGACGGCCTACCTGCTGTGCGGGGACGTCGAGGGCGCCCGGGACCTGACCCAGACGACGCTCGCCAAGCTGTTCCAGCACTGGCGGCGGGCGAGCCGGGCGGACAACCTCGACGCCTACGCCAAGACGGTGCTCGTGCGCACCTTCGTGGCCGAGCGCCGCCGCACCGTGCGCGATCTGCTCGCCCACCACCGCGACACGCCCCTCCCGCACCCCAATCCCGCGCCCGGGGCCGATCTGCGGATCACGCTGCTCGCCCTGCTCGACGAACTTCCGCCCCGGGCACGGGCGATGGTCGTCCTGCGCTACTGGGACGACCTGAGCGTGGAGACCGTCGCCTCGCTGCTGCGGTGCAGCGAATCCACGGTCAAGAGCCAGTGCTCGCGATCGCTCGTCCGCCTGCGCGCCCGTATGGGCGACGTCCAGCTCTACTCCACCGGAAGCTGAGGGCCGGTCATGACCCAGGAATCCCCCGCGGAAGAGCTCGTCAGGGACGCGCTGAACCGGACGGCCCACGCGCTTCCCCCGCTGCCCGACCTGGTCCCCGAGGCGCTGCGGGAGGGCCACCGGAGGCGGGTCAGGACCCGGGCCCTCGCCGTCGGGAGCGCCTTCGCCGCCGTCACGGCGGTGACGCTGGGCCTCTCCGTGCTGGGCCCCTGGCTCCAGTCCGGGCCGGGCACGGAGCCCGGCGCGCCGCCCGCCGCTCCGCCGCGCGCCTCCCTCTCGCCGCCGACGCCGGACGCCTCCCCCACCGCCCCTCGGCGAAACGGGGCCGTGCCCTCCGCCCCGGACCCCGCGCCGACGGCCGCGCCCACCTCGGTGCCGTCGCCGTCGCCGCCGCCCGCGGCCCTCACCGCCGAACGGGCCGAGCGGCTGAAGAGCTTCCGGCGGCAGGCCGCCGCGACGCTCGAAGCCCTGCTGCCCCCGGCGGTCGGGAACGTCGTGCCGGTCGACGGGGACGTCTTCGGCTACCGGGCGGACAGCGGCGGCACCCTGCGCCCGGTGCACCTGTCGGTGCGCCGGGACCCCGGCGGCCGGCCGCCGTCCTGCCCCGCGGCGGCCGATCCGGCGGACTGCGCCACGTTCGCGCTGGGCGACGGCTCGCGCGCCCTGGCGCTCCGGCCGCCGGTCGCCGGGCGGCCGGGCACCACGGTCTCGCTCCAGTACCGCTTCCGCGGCAGCACTGTGACGCTCGCGGTGTCCCCGGCGGCACCGGGTGCGGAGACCCGTCCCGTCACCGTCGGCGAGCTGCTGGGCGTCGTCCGCAGCGAGCGGTTCCGGGAGCTGGTCGCGTACGCCGAGGCGTACGGCGTGCTGGACGGCGGTGGAGCGCCGTGACGGCGAACCACCGGGCGGACACCCTGCCGCGCGAGGAACCGGCTCAGGACGAGAACACGTTCCGGCTGCGCGTCCCGCCGCCCCGGCGGCCCGAACCGGCCGGCCCGCCCGGCGGACGGGCGCGGGGCCGGTCGCGCTCCCGGGTGCGGCGGAGGCGGCGCACCCGCCGCCGGGCGGTGGGCCTCGCCGCCGCGGTGCTGGCCCTCGGCGCGCTCACCGCCGTCCTCGCCGGGCGGCCCTGGCAGGACGCGGACGCCCCGGCGCGGGCGGTGCCCGTCGAGGCGATCGGCTCGCCGTCCGCCGAACCGGCCCCGCCGCCGCTCCCGTCCGCCTCGGCCTCCTCCCCCTCCTCGCCGCCGCCGACGCGAGCCGCCGAGGACCCGCCGCCGAAGGCGGAGGACGTGCCCGCCTCGGGCCCCGGCACGTTCACCGTCGCCCGCGCGGGCGTCACGGCGTCCGGCTCCGGCAGCGCCTACCGGGTGGAGGTGGAGGACGGTATCGGCGTCGACCCGGACCGGGCCGCCGAGGAGGTCGCCGCGATCCTCGCCGACCGGCGCGGCTGGAGCCACGGCGGCGAGCGCTCCTTCCGGCAGGTCGCCGACAGGTCGGCGGGGCTGGTGATCCGGATCGCGACTCCGGCGACCACGGACCGGATCTGCGGTTCGTACGGGCTGAACACGCGCGGCGAGGTCAACTGCCGGGGCGGCGAGGAGGTCATGGTCAACCTGAAGCGGTGGCTGCTCGGCTCGCCCCGGTTCGACGGCCCCGTCTCCGGCTACCGGGCGCTGATCATCAACCACGAGGTCGGCCACTGGCTCGGCCGGGGCCACGAGACCTGCCCCGGCCCGGGGCGGCCCGCCCCGGCGATGATGCAGCAGATCGACGGGCTCAAGGGCTGCGTCGCCAACGCCTGGCCGTACGACCGCCGGGGGACGTACCTGGGAGGCCCGAAGGTGCCGTGATCCGGCGCGGGTCCGGGACGCCCCGGATCAGCGGGCGCGGTGCACGAGCCGGCCCGCCAGGACCGTCGCCACGCAGGAGGACGCGCCGGACGTGCGGAGCGCCGGTTCGTCGGGCACGTCGAAGACCGCGAAGTGCGCCCCGGCCCCCGCGACCAGCGGGCCGTACGCCGTACCGGCCAGGTCGCCGCCGCCCGCGAAGGGGTCCAGGTCCGGCGGGCCGGAGGGCGGTGGACCGGCGGGCAGCCGGCCCAGCCCGGACCGGGCCACGGCCGTCCGCAGCACCGGATCGTCCCCGTCCGCGAGGCCCGCGAGGTGGGTGGTGCCGTGCCGCAGCATCCGCTGGAGGCCGCGCCGGACGCTGCCGGCCCGCCGGGTCGCGTCCATCGTCGCCGCGATCCGCTCGAACTCCTCGCCCCACAGCGGCAGTTCACCCAGCTCGTCGGCCTCGCGCGGGTCGGGGTGGTAGCAGCGGGTGAGCAGGTCGCGGGCCCGGTCCTGGCGCAGTCCGGGCGTGAGGACGCCGGGCCAGCGGCGGATGCGGGCCGCCGGGTGCGCGGCGACGACCTCGTCCAGCGGGCCGACGGCCGCGATCCGGTCGCCGTCCACCGCGACCGCGCCCCCGGCCACGGCCGCCGCGCCGACCGGCAGGACCAGCGGCGCGGCGTGGATCGTCAGCACCGGCGCTAGTTGGCGCTGAGGAGCTTCAGCTCCGGGTGGGCCGTGCCGCCCTCGATGGCGGTGGAGGAGATGTGCGAGACGACCCGCTCGTCGACCGGGTCGTTCGCCGGGTCGTCGTGCACGACGAGGTGTTCGTACGTGGTGGCGCGCTGGGCCGGGACGCGGTCCGCCTTGCGGATCAGGTCGATGATCTCCATCCGGTTGGAGCGGTGCCTGGCTCCGGCGGACGAGACGACGTTCTCCTCCAGCATGATCGAGCCGAGGTCGTCGGCGCCGTAGTGCAGCGACAGCTGGCCGACCTCCTTGCCGGTGGTCAGCCAGGAGCCCTGGATGTGGGCGACGTTGTCGAGGAAGAGCCGGGCGATGGCGATCATCCGCAGGTACTCGAAGAGCGTGGCCTGCGTGCGGCCCTTCAGCTTGTTGTTCTCCGGCTGGTAGGTGTACGGGATGAAGGCGCGGAAGCCGCCGGTGCGGTCCTGGACGTCCCGGATCATCCGCAGGTGCTCGATCCGCTCGGCGTTGGTCTCGCCGGTGCCCATCAGCATGGTGGAGGTCGACTCGACGCCCAGGCCGTGCGCGATCTCCATGATCTCCAGCCAGCGCTCGCCGGACTCCTTGAGCGGCGCGATCGCGGTGCGCGGCCGGGCGGGCAGCAGTTCGGCCCCGGCGCCCGCGAAGGAGTCGAGCCCGGCCGCGTGGATACGGCTGATGGCCTCCTCGGCGGAGACCTCGGAGATCCGGGCCATGTGCTCGATCTCGGACGCGCCCAGCGAGTGGATCACCAGCTGCGGGAACGCCTTCTTGATCGCGGAGAAGTGCTCCTCGTAGTACTCGACGCCGTAGTCCGGGTGGTGGCCGCCCTGGAACATGATCTGGGTGCCGCCCAGCTCCACGGTCTCCGCGCAGCGGCGCAGGATGTCGTCGAGGTCGCGGGACCAGCCCTTGGCGGTGTCCTTGGGCGGCGCGTAGAAGGCGCAGAACTTGCAGGCCGTCACGCACACGTTGGTGTAGTTGATGTTGCGCTCGATGATGTACGTCGCGATGTGCTCCGTACCGGCGTAGCGGCGGCGGCGTACGGCGTCGGCAGCCGCTCCCAGCGCGTGCAGCGGCGCGGACCGGTACAGGTCGAGCGCCTCCTCCGGGGTGATCCGACCGCCCTCGGCGGCTCGGTCGAGGACGGGCTGAAGGTCGGCCTTCTCGGTCACCGGGCTGTCACCTTTCGGCGGTTCTTCTACGGATCCTCGGACCGATCCAGCCTACGCCAGCCCCTGCCGCCGTCAGCCGCGGGACCGGGTGAGGGTCCCGTACGGAAGACCGGCCGCGCGCTCGTCGGAGCGGTAGCGGAGCGTCCGGTCGTCGGCGAGCCGGAACACCAGATCCGCGTCGGTGCTCGTGCACAGGCCCGCAGTGCTGGGCCGGTCCGGGTCGGTGCGTTCACGGACGCGCAGCTCCGACGCCGTGCCGGAGGTGAGGGAGCCGACGCTGTTGCAGGTGACGGTGGCCCCGAGCCGGGAGATCGTCGTGCTCATCCGGACGACCCGGCTGCCCAGCCGTCCCTCGGTGAACACCGCGGTCAGGGTGCCGTGCGGCTGACCGCTCGTCCGCTCGGTCAGCGGCCCCTCCCAGGTGCCGGCGAACGCCTTCGGCACTTCGCCCACCTGGGCGCCGCCCGCGGCCGGCGGATCGCGGGACGGGTCGGAGGGATCGGGCGTCGGCCGCTCGTCGGAGGCGGAGGCGGAGGCGGAGGACGAGACGGAGGCCGGGGCGGACGGCCTGCCCGCGGCTTCCTCGCCGCCCTGGCGTCCGTCCGGGTCGCCGCCCGGCAGGAAGTCGCCGAGCAGGCCCGATCCGAGGGTGACGACCGCGAGCGCGCCCGCCACGGTCAGCGCCGCGGTGCAGCTGACCCGGCGGTTGCGGCGGGCGACGGCCGCGGCCTCCGGGACGCCGCCGAAGGCGACCGAGAACCGGCCGTCGCGCCGCCCGGCCGCCGCGCCCCCGCCGGGAGAGGCCGACGGCGGGGCGGGGCGGAAGCCGTACGGCGACGGCGTGTCGCGGGAACCGTACGGCGACGGCTCGACGGGCGGCCCGAACGCACCGGTCCACGCCGGACGCGCGCCGCCGCGGCCCTCCCCGTACGGGCCGCTCGCCGCGTCGCTGTCCTCAGCGGCGGGCCCGTCGCGGGGGTCCGGCGCTCCGGCGTCCTGCGGGCCGCCGGAGAACGGCACCGGCCGGGACTCCTCCACGGGCGCGTCCTGCGGCTCCAGGTCCAGCAGCGCCACCGCGGCCCGGCTGACCTCGCGCACCAGCAGGCCCGGGAGCCAGCCGCGCGCCACCATCGACGCGGCCCCGTCGGGGGCGAGCGTGCGGGCGAGGTCGGCCGGGGCTGGGCGGCGGCCGGGGTCCTTGGCCAGGCAGCCGGCCACCACCTCGCGCAGCTCGCCCTCCAGCCCGCCCAGTTCGGGCTCCTCGTGCACCACCTTGTAGAGGAGGACGGCGGACGAGTCGCCGGAGAAGGGGCCCGCGCCGGTCGCCGCGTACATGAGGACCGCGCCCAGCGAGAAGACGTCCGCCGCGCCCGAGACGTCGTGGCCCCGGATCTGTTCGGGCGCCATGTAGCCGGGCGACCCGACGGAGACCCCGGTGGAGGTGAGGGAGACGGTCGCGCCCAGCGCGCGGGCGATGCCGAAGTCGATCAGCCGGGGGCCGTCGAGGGCGAGCAGCACGTTGGAGGGCTTCACGTCGCGGTGGACGATGCCCTGGCCGTGGACGGCGGCGAGGGCTTCGGCCAGCCCGGCTCCGAGCGTGCGCACCGCGTGCCCGGGAAGCGGGCCGTGCTCGGTGACCGCCTGCGAGAGCGGCGGCCCGGCCACGTAGCCGGTGGCCACCCACGGGACGGGGGCGTCGGGGTCGGCGTCCAGCACCGGGGCGGTCCACTGCGCGCCGACGCGCCGCGCGGACTCCACCTCGCGCCGGAACCGGGCACGGAACTGCTCGTCGAGCGCGAAGTGCGGGTGGACCACCTTGACGGCCACCGTACGCCCGCCCGCGCTGCGCCCCAGATAGACCCGGCCCATGCCGCCCGCGCCGAGCCTGCCGAGCAGCCGGTAGGCGCCGACGGCGCGCGGTTCGCCCGCTTCCAACGGCTGCATATGTGGACTCCCCCCGTGAACCCTGTGAACCGTCCGGACTCCGAACGAAGCCTAGGGGGCGCGCGTTGCGGGGTCACCGCTAAACGGCTGGACCATTCCCCCTTCTCGGGGCGGGAGGGGATGATTTCGACCCGGGGAAAGGCGCGAATGTGTTGTTCCTCCGCGCGATACCCGCGCGATACCCGCGCGATGCCCGCGCGATACCCGTGGAGAAGCGGGCCCTGGTGCGGCGGCCTGCGCTATTCGGTATCCGGGAAACGGTCCGGACGGCCGCGCATTCGCCCGCGCCGTTCTCCGACAAGTCCTTCGGGATTCACCTATTCGTGCGGTCGGCCGGCCCTGTGCGGTCAGCCGCCGAGGAGTTCCACGTTCACGTCCGCCGGGTAGCCGGTGCCCGATCCGGTGCGGCGGGCGAACTCGCGGACGCCGGCCAGCTGGTCCGGCCCGAAGCGGAAGTCCAGGGTGGTGAAGTAGCGCTCCAGCACCTTCGCGTCGAACGCCTCCCAGCGGGCGGCCTGCTCCGCGACTTTGGCGACCTCCTCCAGGGAGAGGTCCCGGGAGGCCAGGAACGCCTCGTGCACCTGGGCGGTCTGCTCGGGCTGCGCGGCCAGGAAGTCCTTGCGGGCCGCCCAGACGGCGAAGACGAACGGCAGGCCCGTCCACTCCTTCCACATCTGGCCCAGGTCGTGGACCTGGAGCCCGAGGCGCGGGGCGTCGTGCAGGTTGGCGCGCAGCGCGGCGTCGCCGATGAGCACCGCCGCGTCCGCCTCCTGCATCATCAGCCCCAGGTCGGGCGGGCAGGTGTAGTAGTCGGGGCGGACGCCGTAGCGCTCGGCGAGGAGCAGCTGCGCCAGGCGTACGGAGGTGCGCGAGGTGGAGCCGAGCGCCACCCGCGCGCGGTCGAGCTGCTCCAGCGGGAGCTGGGAGACGATCACGCAGGACATCACCGGCCCGTCGCAGCCGACCGCGATGTCGGGGAAGGCCACCAGGTCGTCCGCGTGGCGCAGGTACTCCACCAGCGTGACGGGGCCGATGTCCAGGTCGCCTCTGATCAGCTGCTCGCTGAGCCGTTCCGGAGTGTCCTTGGACAGCTCCAGGTCGAGCAGGGTCCCGGTACGCGCCAGGCCCCAGTACAGGGGGAGGCAGTTCAGGAACTGGATGTGGCCGACGCGCGGCCGGCTGCGACGGTCGTCGCCTGGGAGGGGGGAGACGGTTGAATTGTCCACGTCGCGAGGCTAGACCCGCTCCCGGCCCGCGGCACCACCGGGGCGTCGGCCGCCGGCGCTCCTTCCCGGGCGTCCGCATCCGGCCACGCGCCCCTCGCACGCCCTGCGGCGCACCTCTCGCGCGCCCCTCCCCGTCACCGTCCCGACCGGCCAATCAAACATTCGAGTGAAGTGATCTTTCCCTCTACCGCTTCCCGGAGACAGCGTGCTAGGCTCGCCCGCAAGTTGCAGTTTGGTTTCCCTTGCAGTACAGAGCCTGCGGAGCATGTAACCCGCAGGCTTTTGTAGTTTTCAGACTTGTTTGCAGGTTCTGGAGCAGGGCAACCCTTTGGCCCAAGGAGGGCTTATGGCTACCGGAACCGTCAAGTGGTTCAACGCTGAAAAGGGCTTCGGCTTCATCGCCCAGGACGGCGGCGGCCCGGATGTCTTCGTTCACTACTCCGCGATCAACGCGTCCGGGTTCCGCTCCCTCGAGGAGAACCAGGTCGTGAACTTCGACGTCACTCAGGGACCCAAGGGTCCGCAGGCTGAGAACGTCACCCCGGCCTAGTTGCCCGGGTCGGCCGATCGCGGTCGCACCTAGCAGTACCCAAGGAGCCCCGCTCCCCCGCTTCGGCGGAGGAACGGGGCTCCTGCCTGTACGCGCCCCAGGGGGTGTCTGACACATGCCCGCGGCGTCGCGAGCCCTCGCACGCACGCTCGCCGCGTTGCCGGAACACCCACGTGGCTCCGCCACGAGGGCGCCCCGGCGCCTTGCGATCGCACGCACCAGACCCCGCTCCTTCTCCCACGCTCATGTGTCGGACACCCCCTGGCCCGCCGAGCCCGGTCCCGCCCAGAGCCCGTCCTCGGTGAGCCCCAGCAGTTCGATCGCGTTGCCGCGGACGATCCGCTCGACGACGTCCGGGGCCAGGTGCCCCATCTGCGCCTCGCCGACCTCGCGGGACTTGGGCCAGGTCGAGTCGGAGTGCGGGTAGTCCGTCTCGTACAGGACGTTGCCGACCCCGATCGCGTCGAGGTTGCGGAGCCCGAAGGCGTCGTCGAAGAAACAGCCGTAGACGTGGTCGGCGAACAGCTCGGACGGCGGCCGGTGGACCTTGTCGGCGACGCCGCCCCAGGCGCGGTTCTCCTCCCAGACCACGTCGGCGCGCTCCAGGATGTACGGAATCCAGCCGATCTGCCCCTCCGCGTACATGATCCGCAGGTTCGGGAAGCGTTCGAACTTGCCGCTCATCAGCCAGTCGACCATCGAGAAGCAGCAGTTGGCGAAGGTGATGGTGGAGCCGACGGCCGGCGGGGCGTCGGCCGAGGTCGACGGCATCCGGGAGGAGGAGCCGATGTGCATGGCGATCACGGTTCCGGTCTCGTCGCAGGCGGCGAGGAACGGATCCCAGTCGTCCGCATGTATGGACGGAAGCCCGAGATGGGGAGGTATCTCGGAGAACGCGACCGCGCGCACGCCCCGCGCCGCGTTGCGCCGCACCTCGGCCGCGGCCAGTTCCGCGTCCCACAGCGGTATCAGGGTGAGCGGGATGAGCCGGCCCCGCGCCTCGGGGCCGCACCACTCCTCCACCATCCAGTCGTTGTAGGCCCGCACCCCGAGGAGGCCGAGCTCGCGGTCCTTCGCCTCGGTGAACGTCTGGCCGCAGAACCGCGGGAAGGTGGGGAAGCAGAGGGCGGACTGGACGTGGTTGACGTCCATGTCGGCGAGCCGGTCCGGGACCGAGTAGGAGCCCGGCCGCATCTGCTCGTAGGTGATGACCTCCAGCTTGATCTCGTCGCGGTCGTAGCCGACGGCGGTGTCCAGCCGGGTCAGCGGGCGGCGCAGGTCCTCGTAGACCCACCAGTCGCCGACCGGGCCGTCGTCGCCGCGCGCGCCCATCACGGGCGCGAACCTGCCGCCGAGGAAGGTCATTTCCTTCAGGGGCGCGCGGACGACGCGCGGTCCGGAGTCCGCGTACCGGGACGGGAGCCGGTCCCGCCAGACATGAGGGGGCTCCACCGTGTGGTCGTCCACCGAGATGATCTTCGGGAAGGTCTCCATGCCTTCCACGGTAGCGCTGATCTGACGAACCGTCAGCTATTCGTCCGGCATCGGGACCCGGCCCGGTTTCCGAATCGTTGTCGAGGGCTTGTGCAGAGCGTCACCCACTGCTGACGGGGCCGCCCGGGACAAGGCAGACTGTTGAGCGCGATACCAGCGGTACCGAACGAACCGGAAGCCCGCCGCGGACCGGCACACCGCCGAGGACGCGGGCACGGGCGCCACCGGGCAGGGCCCGCGGACGAGCGGGGCGGGCGGGCGAGCAGGACAGGGGGCATCAATGGACCGTGACCACGGGCCACGCGTGCGCGTACCGGAGCAGCGCGCTCCCGAGGAACCGGGTACGGCCGACGCCCTCAGGTTCAGCGTGCTCGGTCCCGTACGGGCCTGGCGGGGACCGCAGATGCTCCCGTCCGGTTCGCCGCAGCAGCGCGCCCTGCTGACCGCGCTCCTCCTGCGCGAGGGCCGCACGGCCACCGCGGGCGAACTGATCGACGCCTTCTGGGGCGAGGACCCGCCCTCCCAGGCGCTCGCCACCATCCGGACGTACGCCTCCCGGCTGCGCAAGGTCCTGGGGCAGGACACCCTGGTGAGCGAGTCGGGCGGCTACGCGATCCGGATCGAGCGGGGCGCGCTCGACCTCACCCTGGCGCAGGACCTGGCCGCCGACGCCGAAAAGGCCCGCGCGGCCGGCGACCGCGCCCAGGCGCGCACCCTGTTCAACAAGATCCTCGGGCTGTGGGACGGCGAGGCGCTCGCCTCGGTGCCCGGACCGTACGCGGAGAACCAGCGCACCCGGCTGGAGGAATGGCGGCTCCAGCTCACCGAGAGCCGGCTCGACCTGGACCTGGAAGTGGGCTGCCACGCCGAGGCCGTCTCCGAACTCACCGCGCTCACCGCCGCGCACCCGCTGCGCGAACGGCTGCGCGAGCTGCTGATGGTGGCCCTGTACCGCAGCGGCCGGCAGGCCGAGGCGCTCGCCGTCTACGCCGACACCCGGCGGCTCCTCGCGGAGGAGCTGGGCGTCGACCCGCGCCCCGAACTGGCCCAGCTCCAGCAGCGCATCCTGCGGGCCGACGAGGAACTGGCCCGCCCGGCCGACGAACCGGCCCCCGCGCCCGCGCCGCTGCGCCCCGCCCAGCTTCCGGCGACCGTACCGGACTTCACCGGCCGGACCGCGTTCGTCACCGAGCTGACCGGCCTGCTCGCCGCCGCCGAGGGCTCGGTGATGGCCGTGTCCGCGGTCGCCGGGATCGGCGGCGTCGGCAAGACGACGCTCGCCGTGCACGTCGCCCACCGGGCCCGCGCGCACTTCCCGGACGGACAGCTCTACGTCGACCTCCAGGGCGCGGGCGCGCGGGCCGCCGATCCGGAGACGGTGCTCGGTTCGTTCCTGCGCGCGCTCGGCACCGCGGACTCGGCGATCCCGGACAGCCTGGACGAGCGCGCCGCGCTCTTCCGCTCGACGCTGGACGGCCGCCGCGTCCTGGTCTTCCTGGACAACGCCCACGACGCGGCGCAGATCCGCCCGCTGCTGCCCGGTACGCCGGGCTGCGCGGCGCTGGTGACGAGCCGGGTCCGGATGGTCGACCTGGCCGGGGCGCACCTGGTGGACCTGGACGTGATGTCGCCGGAGGAGGCCCTTCAGCTCTTCACCCGGATCGTCGGCGCGGAGCGGGTGGGCGCGGAGCGGGACGCGGCGCTGGACGTGGTCGCCGCCTGCGGCTTCCTGCCCCTGGCCATCCGGATCGCCGCCTCCCGGCTCGCCTCCCGCCGCACCTGGACGGTCTCCGTCCTCGCCGCCAAGCTCGCGGACGAACGCCGCCGGCTCGACGAGCTCCAGGCCGGCGACCTGGCGGTGAAGGCCACCTTCGAGCTGGGCTACGGCCAACTGGAGCCGGCCCAGGCCCGCGCCTTCCGCCTCCTCGGGCTCGCCGACGGCCCGGACATCTCGCTGGACGCGGCGGCGGCCCTGCTGGACCTGGAGCCGCACACGGCGGAGGACCTGCTGGAGGCGCTGGTCGACACGAGCCTGGTGGAGTCGGCGGCGCCGGGCCGCTACCGCTACCACGACCTCGTACGCCTCTACGCGCGTGCCTGCGCGGAGCGGGACGAGCAGTCGCCGCGCGAGCGGGAGGAGGCGGTGTCGCGGCTGCTGGACTTCTACCTCGCCACGGCCGCCGGGGTGTACGCGCTGGAGCGGCCGGGCGACCGGACGGTGGACCATCTGCACGCCACCCGGCGCGCGGGGCTGTCGTTCACCGACCACGGCCGGGCCCTCGACTGGCTCTACACGGAGGCCGGCTGCCTGCTGGCCTGCATCCAGCAGAACCGCGGGCCCGCGTCCGTCCGGCGCGCGGTGGACCTCCTGCTGGCCTCCAAGGACCTCGCCGAGTCGGGCGCGAACTCCCGCCAGTTCGAGTCCGCGGCGACGGTGGCGCGGGACGCCGCGGGCCTGGTCGGGGACCCGCAGGCGGAGGCCCGAGCGCGTACCGCCCTCGCCCAGGTGCACAGCATGGCGGGCCGGTTCGACCAGGCGGAGGCGGAGGCCCGCAGGGCGATGCTGCTGGCCGCGTCGGTGGACGACGTGTGGACCCACGGCAACGCCCCGAACGAGCTGGGCATCATCGCCGGCTACCGCAACCAGCACGTCGAGGCCGAGGCCCTTCTGCGGCAGGCGTGCACCGCGTTCCGCGCGGACGGCAACCAGGCGGGCGAGGCCAGCGCCCTGTGCAACCTCTCCCGCGTCCACCTCGCCATGGGCCGGACCGCCGGGGCGGTGAAGCTGGCGGGCGAGGGTGTCGCCGTCTACCACCGGATGGGCCTCACCCTCCGGCTGGCCAACGGCCTCTACGCCCTGGGCCTGGCCCTGGCGCACGCCAACCGCCCGGAGGAGGCGGAAGGCCGGCTCACCGAGGCCCTGGCCGTCTTCCGGGAGAGCCGCCAGCGCCTGTGGGAGGGGATGACGCTGTTCCGGCTGGCCGAGGTCCAGCTCACCGCGGAACGGCCGGCCCGGGCCGCCGCTCTCGCCGAGCAGGCGCTCACCGTGCTGCTCCACATAGGCGGTGAGTGGCGGCGCGCCAACGTGCTCACCGTGCTCGGCCGGGCGCTGCACGGCATAGGGCAGGCCGACCGGGCCCAGGTCTGCTGGCGGGAGGCGCTTTCCGTCTTCGAGCAGTTGGAGGCTCCCGAGGGCGACTCCGTCCGACGCCTGCTCAGCCCCATGGGGACCTCCAGCGAGACCTGACAGCAAGCGCGTTCATCGTTCGTTTATCGCCGGTGTGCAGTCTTGCTCCTGTCGAAACGTCGCGTCGGGGGGCAGACGATTCGGCAGGTGGAACCGAGCACTAAGGTGAACGGCTCTGCATGGCCCGTCCGGCAGCCCACGGGGGAGCAGCTGGACGGGCCTAGCCGACAGTCCACGCACCCAGTAACGGAGTTCACGAAGATGAGCGATGCCAAGAAGACCGAGCTGCCCGAGGCCGACCCCGGCACCACGGGCGACCTGAAGCCCGCGGACAGCCACATGACCGGCGAGCCCGCCCTCAAGCCGCTGGGCGACAGCCACATGACGGGCGAGCCGACGGCCAAGCCCATGGACAGCCACATGACGGGCAGCGACCCGCGCTGAACCGATCGACCAGGGGGAGCGGGCGGGGCGACGCCGAGGGGGAGCCGCCGCGCTCGCTGAACACGGGGGACGTGCGGGGCCCGGGCCAGGGGATGGCCCGGGTCCCGCACGCGCGTCCGGCGTCCGCGACGTCCCGGGTGACGGGCTCGACGACGATTCCGGACATGGCCCAGTCCCAGGCCGACAGGAGCACCTTGCCGTGGTACGCCTCGATGAGCGTCATGGAGCTGGTCACCACCCGGACACCCGACTGGTGCGCCTTCGCCAGGATGCCCGCCATCGCCCGGTCACGACGAGTGACCCTGGACAGCGCCTCGCAGTCCAGGATGAAGCACATGTCCTTCATCAGGCCGCCGCCCCGTCACTGTCCGCACCGGATTCCTGGTCCTCGAACCACCGCTCGACGTCTCGCAGCTCAGCGGCCGAGGCCGCCTGCTCCTCCTCGGTCGGCGGACCGTACTCCTTCTGCGTCCAGGCCACCAGCGCCCCCAGCCGGTCGCCCCCTCAGCTCGCCCTTCACCACCTTGCCGCTCGCGTTGCGGGGCAGCTCGGAGACGAACTCCACGGCGCGCGGCACCTTGAAGTTCGCCATCTCGCGGCGCGACCAGGCGATCAGGTCGTCGGCCGTCAGCGTCGCGCCCCGGCGGCGGACCGCGTACGCCTTGCCGACCTCGCCGAGCCGCGGGTCGGGGACGCCGACGACCGCGACGTCGGCGACGTCCGGGTGGAGGCCGAGGAGCTGTTCGATCTCCGCCGGATAGGCGTTGAAGCCTCCGACGATGAACATGTCCTTGATCCGGTCCGTGATCCGCAGGTTGCCCGCCGCGTCCAGGACGCCCACGTCGCCCGTGCGCAGCCAGCCGTCCGGGGTGATCGTCTCGGCGGTGGTCTCCGGGTCCTCGAAGTAGCCGCGCATCACGGTGAAGCCCCGCACCTGGATCTCGCCGGGCTCGCCGGGCTCCGCCAGGACGCGGACCTCGGTGCCGGGGATCGCGCGGCCCGAGGTGGTCGCGACGGTGTCCGCCGGATCGCCCCGGCGGCACATCGTGACGATGCCGCTCGCCTCGGAGAGGCCGTACGCCGTGAGGACGGTGGCGATGCCCAGTTCGCCGCGCAGGCGCTCGACCAGCCGCAGCGGGACCACCGCCGCGCCGGTGACCACCAGGCGCAGGGCCGACAGGTCGTGCGAGGCGCGGGCCGGGTGGTCCAGCAGGGACTGGTGGAGGGTGGGCGGGCCCGGCAGCACCGAGATCCGCTCGGCCGCGATGTTGGCCAGCACCGTGTCCACGTTGAACACCGGCTGCGGGACCATCGTCGCGCCCCGCATCAGGCAGGCGATGATGCCCGCCTTGTAGCCGAAGGTGTGGAAGAACGGGTTGACGATCAGATAGCGGTCGCCCTCGCGCAGCCCCGCCAGCTCGCTCCAGATGGCGTACGCCCGCAGCGTCTGCGCGTGCGTGATGACCGCGCCCTTGGGGCTGCCCGTCGTGCCGGAGGTGTAGACGATGTCGGACGGGTCGGACGGGGCCACGGCGTCCGCCCGCTCGCGTACGGCGGAGGCGGTCACGCCCGCTCCGGCCGCGAGGAAGTCCGGCAGGCTCGTGTAGTCCTCGGGCGCGGTGTCGGCCAGCACCACCACCCGTTCCAGGTCGGGCAGTTCGACCTCGGTCCGGCGCAGGGACGCCACGTACGAGGTCCCCAGGAACGTGCCGGTGACGAAGAGCAGCCGGGCCCTGCTGCGGCGCAGGACGTGCGCCGCCTCGGTGCCTTTGAAGCGGGTGTTCAGCGGGACCAGGACCGCGCCGGCCGTGACCGCGCCGAGCGCGGAGACGATCCAGTCCAGCGTGTTCGGAGCCCAGATCGCGACCCGGTCCCCCCGCCGCACGCCGGCGGCCAGGCACCCGGCGGCGGCGCGCTCGACGCGCTCGCCGAGCCCGGCGTACGTGAGGCGGGTGCGCCCCTCCACCACCGCCTCCCGGCCGCCGTACCGCCGCGCCGCCGTCCGCACCAGCTCCGGGATGCTGCCCCATTCCTCGTCGCCGCGCATCGCGTGCCCCTCCCGCCGCATTCCGAACGCCGAACTCCCGCACTGAACGCACTAGCTGACTATCCGTCAGATTAGCGGTAGCCTCTGCCGCTGTCAGCAGGCTCGACGGTGCGGGAGGTTGGCGGATGGCGACGCTCAAGGACGCGACGGCGATAGTCGGGATCGGGCAGACGGCCTTCGCCAAACGCCTCCCCGAACCCGAGAAGACCCTGGCCTGCCGGGCGATCCTGGCCGCTCTCGACGACGCGGGCATCGCCCCCTCCGAGGTCGACGCCTTCTCCTCGTACACGATGGAGGAGACCGACGAGGTGGAGGTCGCCAAGGCGGTCGGCGCCGGCGACGTCACGTTCTTCTCCAAGGTCGGCTTCGGCGGTGGCGGCTCCTGCGCCACGCTCGCCCACCTCGCCGCCGCCGTCGCGACCGGCCAGGCGAGCGTCGGCGTCGCCTGGCGCTCGCGCAAGCGCGGCTCGGGGCCCCGCCCGTGGAGGAACACCGCCGTCCAGCTCCCCACCCCCGCCCAGTGGACCCGCCCCTACGGGCTGCTGCGGCCCGCCGACGAGATCGGGATGCTGGCCCGGCGGTACATGCACGAGTACGGGGCCACCCGCGACCACCTCTTCAACGTCGCCCTCGCCTGCCGCAACCGGGCCAACCAGAACCCGGACGCGATCATGTACGAACGTCCGCTGACCCGCGAGATGTACATGACCTCCCGGTGGATCAGCGAGCCGCTGTGCCTCTTCGACAACTGCCTGGAGACGGACGGGGCCCTGGCCTGCGTCGTCGTCTCCGCCGAGCGCGCCCGCGACTGCCGGCAGAAGCCGGTGCTCCTCCACTCCGTCGCGCAGGGCCTGCCCGCCCAGCACCACGGAATGGTCAACTACTGGAACGACGACCCGCTCACCGGACCCGCCTGGACGGCCGCCCGGCAGCTCTGGAAGCAGGCGGACTTCGGACCCGAGGACGTCGACGTGGCCCAGATCTACGACGCGTTCACCCCGCTCGTCCCGCTCTCCCTGGAGGGCTACGGCTTCTGCGGGCGCGGCGAGGGCGGCGCGTTCACCGAGGGCGGGGCGCTGGAGGCCGGCGGGCGGCTGCCGCTCAACACCGGCGGCGGCGGGCTGAGCGAGGCGTACGTCCACGGCTTCAACCTCATCACCGAGGGCGTGAAGCAACTGCGCGGCACGTCCACCTCCCAGGTGCCCGACGCCGCCACCTGCCTGGTCACCGCGGGCGAGGGCGTGCCCACGTCCGCCGTACTGCTGAGGAGCTGAGGAACCCATGCCCGACTCCCTGCCCGCTTCACCGCCCGAGCCCCTGCCCGCGTCACCGCCCGATTCCCCGTCCGAGCCCCTGCTGCTGCCCGTCGTCGACGAGGACGGCGCGCCCTTCTGGGAGTACGCCGCACGCGGCGAGCTGCGCGTCCAGGCGTGCGCCGCCCCGGCCTGCGGCGAGACCCGCTTCCCGCCCCGTCCCTGCTGCCCGCGCTGCGGGTCGTTCGAGAGCCGGTGGCGGAAGATGAGCGGGCGCGGCCGGATCTGGTCGTTCGTGGTCCCGCACCCGCCGCTGCTGCCCGCCTACGCCGAACAGGCCCCGTACAACGCGGTCCTGGTCGAGCTGATGGAGGCCCCGCACATCCGGCAGGCCGGGAACGTCGTCGCCGGGCCGGACGCGCCGCTGAACTCCGTGGACCCGGCCCGGCTGCGGATCGGCGCCCCGGTGCGGGCCGTGTTCTGCCCGGTCGCGCCGGGCGTGAGCCTGGTCCGCTGGCTGCTGGAGCGGTGAGCCGTGGCGCTGCGCACCGAGCGGGACGCGGCGAGCGGCGTCGCGCTCGTCACCCTGGACCGGCCGCACCGGCTCAACGCGATCGACCTGGAGACGGCCGCCGAACTGGCCTTCGTATGGCGGGAGTTCCGGTTCGACGACACCGTACGGGCGGTGGTCCTCACCGGGGCCGGGACCCGCGCCTTCTGCACCGGGATCGACCGGGACGTCACGGTCCCGCAGCCCTCCTCACCGTACGCGCTGGACGATCCGCTGCTGCGGATCGGGCCCAAGGCGAACGACCTCTGGAAGCCGGTGGTCGCGGCCGTGGAGGGGATGGCGTGCGGCGGGGCGTTCTACCTGCTGGGCGAGGCGGAGTTCATCGTGGCCTCCCGGGAGGCCACGTTCTTCGACCCGCACACGACGTACGGGATGGTCTCGGCGTACGAGGCGATCGCGATGGCCCAGCGGATGCCGTTCGGCGAGGTGGCCCGGATGTCCCTGATGGGCGGCGCCGAACGGATCGGCGCCGCCCGCGCCCACACCATCGGCCTGGTCAGCGAGGTGACGGAACCGGGCGGCGCGGTGGCGGCGGCACTGCGGGCGGCGGCGGTGACGGCCTCCTGCCCGACCGGGGCCGTCCAGGGCACGGTCCGGGCGCTGTGGGCGGCGAAGGAGGCCGCGCGCAGCCAGGCGATGGCGCAGGCCCCGGCGCTCATCGCCCTCGGCAACCTGGCCCCCGAGCGGCAGGCCGAGCTGTTCGAGGGCCGGGCCCGGGGCGGGCCGCCGCGCGTGCGGTGAGCGGCCCGCGCCGCGTCCGGCTCAGATCGCCTGGGCCGTCACCCGGCAGCGCTCGACCCGCTTCACCTGGCCGGGGCTGTCCATCCGCACGGTGAGGTCGCGCACGTCGCCCTGGTCGAGCGTCGCGGTGGCCTCGGCGGTGTCGACGGTGTTCCCCCGCGCGTCGAGGAACGTCACGTCGATCTCGTACGTCCGCGAGCCGGACTCCCGCGCGCGGAGTTCGACGACGGACGAGGTGAGCGCCGCGCGCTTGCCCTTGCGCGGGCGGGCGCAGCGGATCACCCGGATGTCGGGGCCGTCGGAGGCGGTGGGCGTCGGCGTGCCGTAGGACGAGCCGGAGGAGGACGAGGAGCCGTCGTAGGCGGTGTCGTCCTCGTCGTCGTAGTCGTAGGCGCGGTAGCCGTTGTTGCTCTTCTTCGAGCTGGAACACCCGCCGCCCGAGCTGCTGCCGCTGCTCTTGCCGCCGCGGCTCTTGCCGCCCTTGCCGCCGCTGGTGGAGGTCGAGAACCCGGTGAGCGCGAGCACCACCACGACCAGAACCGCCGCGAACCTCATCTGCCGCCGCATCATCGATGCAGCCCCCCTTGCCGTCGTCCCGCCGTCGTACGCCGTGCCGTCAGCGGCACGGTCCGTCCCCAGCATGACGGGTACCGCCCCTGGTTGGGGTCATGCCCCTGTCACGGTCCGGTCATGGGCCGCGTGGCGGGAGTGATCTTCCGGGCGTAGCGTCGGGCCGGGGGCCGCGCACGCCGCTGGAGGCTGACGATGATCCGCAACGCCCTCGGCTCCCTCGTCGCGCTCGCCGGGGCCGCGTCGGCGGTGCTGAGCCCCTTCCGCGACTGGTACGACGGGCGGGTGGGGCACGACTACCGGGTGCGCGACCTCTTCGAGGGGATCACGGTCACGTCGTCGGGCGTGCTGGTCTCGATCCTGCTGCCGTTCCTGGTGGCCGCGCTGCTGGTGATCGCCGGGGTGGTGCTCCGCTCGCGGCTCGTGGTCGCGGTGGCGGGGTTCCTGGTGCTGGCCTTCACCGTGCTGTGGATGGTGCGTCAGGGACAGGCCCGGGGCTCGCTCGTGGTGGCGGCGGACGGG
This sequence comes from Streptomyces sp. ADI96-02, assembly GCF_003846185.1. Taxonomy (GTDB): domain Bacteria; phylum Actinomycetota; class Actinomycetes; order Streptomycetales; family Streptomycetaceae; genus Streptomyces. The sequence continues at coordinate 3,871,072 of NZ_ML123034.1, read as the reverse complement.
TCCGGGCTCCAGACGGGGGTGGCGAACGCGCTCGCGGGCGGACTGCTGATGCTCATCGGCGCGCTGCTGATGAGCGGGCGGAGCCGCCGCCGGGCCGGGCGGCAGCCGGCGCGGCCCGCGCAGCCGGTGGAGCCGTACGGGCCGCCGGGGCCGGACCGGGTGGACACCTGGCCGCCCACGCAGGAGCCCGGGATGAGCGTGCAGACGTCGACGTGGCCGGAGCCGGAGGTGGACCCGTACACGGGCCCGGACCCGTACGCGCCGAACGCCCCGTACGCGCACCCGCAGGAACCGCACGACCCGTACGCACCGCACGAGCCGTACGGCGTCCGCGACCCGTGGGCCGACGGCCCGCCGCCTCCGCCCCGGCCCCCGCACCCGCCGTCCCCGCACCCGCACCCGCCACCCCCGGACTCGCCTCCTCCTGACCGGAGTTGAGGCGGCGCGGGGCTCGGGCGCGGGCCCGTGCGTCGGGCTCAGGCGCGGGCCCGGTTGCCCGTGCCGGTGCCCTTGAGCGCGTCCAGGGCGTAGACGCAGCGGTCCTTGCTGCACGCGTAGACGACGCCCGCGCGGGCGACCGGCGATCCGGTGATCTCGCCGCCGGTGGCGAGCTTCCAGCGGAGCTGGCCGCCCGCCGCGTCCAGGGTGTAGAGCACGTGGTCCGCGGAGCCGAAGTGCACCCGGCCGTCGGCGACGACCGGCGAGCCGACCACGTCGCCGCCCGCGGCGAAGCGCCACTTCGGGGTCCCGGTCACCGCGTCCAGGGTGTAGAGCGCGCTGCCGCTGCCGACGTGCACGTTGCCCACCGCGACCAGCACCGGTTCGAGGGAGGACCGGGCCTCCGTGGCGATCCGCCAGCGGTCCTTGCCGGTCGACGCGTCGAGCGCGTAGACGGTGCCGAGGTAGTCCGCCAGGTAGACCCCGCCGCCGGTCACCGCCGGCCCCGGCGCGAACGCGGGCGGCGACAGGAACGCCGCCGGAGCCTCGAAGTGCCAGCGCACCCGGCCCGAGGCGGTCTCCACCGCCAGCACCCGGGTGCCGGCTGCCACGTAGACGCAGCCGTCCGGGGCCGGGGCCACCCGGACCGGCACGCCGCCGCAGGAGGCCGCGTCGCCGATCGGGTACGACCAGCGCTCGACGCCGGTACGGGCGTCGAGCGCGCGCAGCCGGGCGTCCTGCCAGACGTAGACCGTGCCGTCGTGGATGACCGGGGCGGCCTCGGCCGTCTCGAAGTCGCTCTGCGCGCCGGTGATCTCCCACAGCTTGTCGCCGCTGGACGCCTCCCAGCCCTGGACGCCGCCGCCCCGGGTCGCGGTGAGGACCGTTCCGCGGTCGGCCTTGAGGGCGTACACCCAGGCGTCGCTCCGCTGCCGCCACCGCTCGCCGCCGGTGGCCGCGTCCAGGGCGTACAGCGACGGGCCGTCCGAGGCGTGGATCCTGCCGCCCTCGACGGCCATCGCCCAGGCCACGTCCCGGGTCTTGAACTGACGCCGCCCGTTGCCCACGTCCAGCGCGTGGACCTCGAAGGACGTGACGTACAGCAGGTCGCCGGAGACGACCGGCGTGCCCCACACGTCGTTGGACATGCGGAAGCGCCAGGGCCGCCAGCGGTCGGGGGCCGCGGGCGCGGTGTCCGGGGCGGGGCCGGGGGCCGGTACGGGGGCGGTCCGCCCGGCGGTGGGCGGCGCGACGGTTCCGAGCAGGCCGGTGGGCGGGCGTACCCAGCCCGTCACGGCGGCGGGACGCGCGGCTGCGCCCCGGCCCTCCCCCGCGCGCGGCCCCGGACCGATCGGCGCCTTGGCGCCGGGCAGCCGGACGGGGCCGCCGTCGGGTGCCGGGGTGGACGGCAGGGCGGACATCGGGGACGGCGGGGCGAGCGGCGAGGGGGAACGCAGGTCGGCCCCGTCGCGCCAGCCGGCGGCCCGGTCCGGGACGTGCGGCGGCTGCGGAGGGAGCGGCGGGGGCGCGATCGGGGCGGGCGGCGCGGTACGGCCGCCGCCCCTGCGGCGCTCGATCATCGCGGTGGCGCGGGCCGGCAGCCAGGCGGAGGCCGTGCCGCTGTCGTCGCTCCCGGAGGCGAACAGGTGCGGGGCGAGCTGGGACTGGAGGTCGGCGGGGCTGGGCCGCCGGGTCGCGTCCCGCTGCATGCAGGCCTCGATCAGCGGGCGCAGGTCCTCCGGCAGGCCCTCGGTGTCGGGGCCCTCCCTCAGCAGCATGAACACCGTCTCGACCGGGTTGGCCCCGTGGAAGGGCGCGTGGCCGGTCGCGGCGAAGACGAGGGTGGAGCCCAGCGAGAAGACGTCGCTGGCCCCGGTGACGCTGCGCGAGTCCCGGGCCTGCTCGGGCGACATGTAGGCGGGGGTGCCCACGGCGACGTTCGTCATGGTCAGGCGGGTGTTGGAGACCCCGGAGGCGATGCCGAAGTCGATCACCCGGGGGCCGTCCTCGACGACGAGGACGTTGGACGGCTTGAGGTCGCGGTGGACGAGCCCCGCGCCGTGGATGGACTGGAGGGCTTCGGCGATGCCGGCCGCCAGCCAGCGCACGGCCTGGGTCGGCATGGGGCCGCACTCGTTCACGATCTCTTCGAGCGAGGGGGCGGGCACGTAGGCGGTGGCCAGCCACGGCACGGCGGCGCGCGGGTCGGCGTCGACGACGGCCGCCGTGTAGAAGCCGCTGACCGCGCGGGCGGCCTCGACCTCACGCGTGAAGCGGACCCGGAACAGCTGGTCCTCGGCGAGCTCGGTCCGCACCGTCTTGATCGCCACCCGCCGGCCGGACGCCGAGCGGGCGAGATAGACCAGCCCCATGCCGCCGGCGCCGAGCCGTCCCAGCACCTCGAACGGGCCGATCCGTCTCGGGTCGTGCTGCGTCAGCTGCTCCATCACTTGCCCTGCCACCTCCCCGTACGGACCTCAGGAACGAAGCCCGCGAATTACCGCCCGGCGAAATCCCGCCCCGCGCAGCGTCTCACCACTGAGCACCACCCGGCGGTGCGCACCCCCGATTCTTCCTGGCCGGGCCGCCGGTTGCGAACCCGGGGGCGGACCGGGGTGTCTCATGCCACTTCGGCCCGTACCGCCGCACAACGGGTTACGGGAGCGGCTTCGCGCCACGGGCTGACGGGCTGACGGGCTGACGGGCTGACGGGCTGACGGGCTGACGGGCGGCAGTACCGCGCTACCGCGCTCGCCGGCTACCGAAGCGACCGGCCCGGCTGGAGGACGGCGAAGACGGCGCCCTGGTCGTCGTGGAGGACGGCCATCCGCCCGTACGGGATGTCGAAGGGCTCGGCGGAGATCCGGCCGCCCAGCCGTACGGCGAGTTCGGCCGCCGCGTCGCAGTCGCCGACGGCGAAGTAGGTGAGGAAGTGGCTGGGCATCACGGCGGGCAGCGCGTCCGTGATGACGCTGCGACCGCCGACGGCGGTGTCCGGGCCGGGCTCGGTGCCCCGGGGCGACCACATGCGGAAGCCGACCGGCGTCGCGGAACGGCCGGGGACGCCCTCGCCGGCCCCGCCGGCCCCGTCCGGGTGGTCCGCCCCGCCCGGGTCGTCCGGGTGTTCCGGGTCGGTGGAGCGGAAGCCGAAGACCTGCTCGTAGAAGGGATCCACCCGCTCGGGCTGCCGGGTGTAGACCTCGGTCCAGCAGAAGGACCCGGGCTCGTTCTGCTTCTCGAACCCGGCGCGGTCGACCGGTTGCCAGAGGCCGAAGACCGCGCCGCCGGGGTCGGCGGCCTGGGCCGTGATCGCGGCCCGTCCCGCCCGCACCGGGTCCGTGATCACCTGCCCGCCGTGTTCGCGGATCGCGGCGACGGTGGCCCGGACGTCGTCGGTGGCGAAGGAGACGCCCCAGGCGGTCGGCAGTCGGCCGTCCTTCTTGGCGGCGAGCCCGGCGACGAGCCGTCCCTCGCTCAGCGCGTCCGCGAAGGGCATGCCGTCGTCCGCCCGGAAGGACCAGCCGAACAGACCTCCGTAGAAGCGCTTGCCCGCTTCGAGGTCGGAGAGCTGCACGTCCACCCAGCACGGCGCCGAATGCGCGAATGCGGCCATGGGCCCCGGTCCTTCCGTTGCGGTGACGCCGGTCACACTCAACGTAGCGCCGGGCCCAGCGCGGCGCGCTTCGGCGCACTCCGGGCACTCCCTGGAGAACACGCGGGCGCACCTCTGGAGAACATCTGACCGCAGGGTGAAGGCCGCGCACACCGTGTGGACGAAAGTTGTCCACCGAAGTTGTCCACAGGCTGTTGATAACACTATTGCCGGAGTCGGTGGGCGGGCGGCGGCGGGCCGTCGGCACTGCGTGCCGGGGCGCTCGGCCCGTCCCCGGGGACAGGTGCGGCACCCCTCGCCGACGGCGGCCGAAAACCATCGCTGCGATCACCCGCGTACCCCGCCGGTCCTGCGACGTTCCCCATTTGCAGTCGGCCGAATCGCGCTCCCATCACCCCTCGGTAAGCTGACGGCATGACAGGACAAGTACGCACCGTCGACGGCCGCGTGGCCGGCCGACGCGGCCAGGCGACGCGGCAGAAGCTGCTCGACTGCCTCAGCGAGATGCTCAGCTCCTCGCCGTACCGGGACGTCAAAGTCATCGACGTCGCCCGGAAGGCCGGGACTTCACCCGCGACTTTCTACCAGTACTTCCCCGATGTGGAGGGCGCCGTCCTCGAAATCGCCGAGGAAGTGGCCAAGGAGGGCACCGGGCTGACCGAACTCGTCGCCGGACGCCCCTGGGTCGGCAAGGCCGGCTGGCAGACGGCCGAGGAACTGGTCGAGGGATTCCTCGACTTCTGGCGGCACAACGACGCGATCCTCCGCGTGATCGACCTCGGGGCCGCGGAGGGCGACAAGCGGTTCTACAAGATCCGTATGAAGATCCTCAACTCGGTCACCAACTCCCTCACCGATTCGGTGAAGGAGCTCCAGAGCAAGGGCAAGGTCGACAAGGACGTCAGCGCCGCCGCGATGGCGGGCTCCCTGGTCGCGATGCTGGCAGCGGTCGCCTCGCATCAGAAGGGGTTCACCACCTGGGGTGTGAAGCAGGCCGAACTCCGCCCGAACCTGGCCCTGTTGGTCCATCTCGGCATCACCGGGAAGAAGCCGACGAAGTAGTCCGAGTCCGCCGCACGGCGTCGCACCCCCTTCGTCGCCGGACGGGCCCGCTCCGGCCCGGCGCTCAACGTCCTGCGTCCTGTCTCACCGGCGGCGGACCACCGGGCACACCCGCCTGGTGGTCCGC
>NZ_ML123034.1:3857325-3865695 GCF_003846185.1 Streptomyces sp. ADI96-02 | reverse complement strand
GGCGGCGGACCACCGGGCACACCCGCCTGGTGGTCCGCCGCCGGCGTTCCCGGACCCGCTGTCCGCCTCCGCCCGCCCCGCCCTTCACCGCCCGCCGGCAACCGCCTACCGGCGCTCCAGCCTGAAGAGCCGGATCCGGCGCTCCACCCGCTCCTGGTACGCGGCGTACGGCGGCCAGAAGGCCAGCGCCGCCCGCCACGCCTCCTCCCGCTCCGCCCCTTCCAGCAGCTCCGCCCGCACCGGGATGTCCCGGCCGAGCCGGCTGATGACGGCCTCGTCGGGGCGGGCCAGCAGATTCGCGGTCCAGGCCGGATGCCCCGTACGGCCGAAGTTGGAGCCGACCAGGATCCACGTGCTCTCCGCCGGCCCCTCCGGCACGCAGGCCAGCGGCGTCCGCCTCGGCTGCCCGCTGCGCGCGCCCGGCACCGTCAGCACGAGCCCCGGCAGCATGCGGGCGCTGGGCAGCACCCTGCCCCGGGTGAGCCGGTGCACGACGCGGTCCAGTGCGGGCACGACGTGCGGGGCGATCCGCGCGAAGGCGCGGGTGGAGGAGACCTTCTGCACCAGGCGTACGCCGCGGGACATCAGACGACCGCCCGGTACGCGGCGCGGGCGCCGGCGGCACGCGCGTCCGCCGCCCCGCCATCCGTGCCCCCGGTCCCGCCGTCCCCGGTCCCGTCGTCCCCGGCCTCACCGTCCGCGGCCCCGAACAGCCCCGCCAGCCGGGCCGCGCGGTCGCGCAGCCGGTGCACGGGCCCCAGGAGCAGTTCGTCCCCGGCGGCCCGCTTGAAGTACAGGTGCGCCTCGTGCTCCCAGGTGAAGCCGGTGCCGCCGTGCAACTGGACGGCCTCGCCGGTGGCGATCCGGGCCGCCTCCAGCGCCTGGGCCAGCGCGAGCGGTCCGGCGGACGGGTCCCAGGCCGCGTAGTACGCGGCGGAACGGGCCGCCTCGACGCGTACGTACAGGTCGGCGAGGCGGTGCTTCACCGCCTGGAACGATCCGATGGCCCGGCCGAACTGCTCGCGCTGCTTCACGTACGCCACGGTCCGCTCCAGCGCTCCGGCCGCCGTCCCGACCGCCTCGGCGGCCAGCACCGCGGCGGCGGTGCGGCCGGTCCCGGCCAGCGCGCCCAACACGTCCTGGGCGTCGTCCGCGCCGAGCAGTTCCGCCTCGGTGTCGCGGAGCTCGACGCGGGCGAGCGGGCGGGTCTCGTCCATGGCCGTCAGGCGGGTGCGGACGAGCCCCGCCGCCGCTTCGGGCCGGACGAGGAAGAGGAGCGTGCGGCTGCGCGGGTAGCCGCCCGCGTGCGCGGCGACCAGCAGCAGCCCGGCGCTGTGGCCGTCCGGCACCCGGTCGGCCTCGCCGTAGAGCCGCCACCCGCCGCCGTCCGCCGCCCGGTGGGCCTGGACGCCGCCCGACCGGCCGCCGCCCGCCCAGGCTCCGTCGCGGTTGTCACCGGTCAGGCCGAGCGCGGCGGCCGGGGACGGGCCGGGGAGGGCGAGGGCGGCGGTCAGCGAGCCGTCGGCGATCCGGGGCAGCAGGCCGGCGCGCTGCCCGGGGGTGCCGAGGGCGGCGATCAGCGGGGCGGCGAGCACGGCGGTGGCGAGCAGCGGCGACGGGAGCAGGGCGCGGCCGGTCTCCTCGCAGGCCAGGGCCAACTCGGTGGCGGTGCAGCCGGCCCCGCCGTACTCCTCGGGCAGCGCGAGCCCCGGCAGACCGAGATCGCGGGCGAGCCTGCGCCACAGCGCCGGGTCGTACCCCTCGGGGGTGCGGACGGCGGCCCGGACCGCGCCGGGCCCGGCGTGTTCGGCGAGCAGGTCGCGCAGAGTGCGGCGGATCGCTTCCTGTTCCTCGGTGAAGGCGGCGTCCATCCTCGGGCTCCTTCCCCTCGGGGACCGGCGGCCCCCGAACTGACGGGTCGTCATGCTAGGCGCGCGGCGCGGGAATTCCCAGAGTCCCGGCGCGGCCCGGCAGGCCCGGCGCACCCGGCCCGGCTCGGTCCGGCCCGGTCCGGCCCGGTCCGGTCCGGCCCGGTTCCGTACCGCCATATCTGATGTACCGTCAGATTCATGTCTGCCACGCCTTCGTCCCGTCCGCGCAAGGTCGCCGTCGTCGGCATATCCCTCGCGGACTGCGGACGTGTCGACGACGCCACCCCCTACGCCCTGCACGCCCAGGCCGCCCGCCGCGCACTCGCCGACTCCGGCCTGGACCGCTCGCTGGTCGACGGCTTCGCCTCGGCCGGGCTCGGCGCCCTCGCTCCGGTGGAGGTGGCCGAGTACCTGGGGCTGCGGCCCACCTGGGTGGACTCCACGTCGGTCGGCGGCGCCACCTGGGAGGTGATGGCGGCGCACGCGGCGGACGCCATCGCCTCGGGCCGGGCGCGTGCCGTCCTGCTGGTCTACGGTTCGACCGCCCGCGCCGACGTCAGGGCGGGGCGGCGCACCGCGAACCTGTCCTTCGGGGCGCGCGGCCCGCTCCAGTTCGAGGTGCCGTACGGGCATTCCCTGATCGCCAAGTACGCGATGGCCGCGCGCCGCCACATGCACGAGTACGGCACGACGCCGGAGCAGCTCGCCGAGGTGGCGGTGCAAGCGCGGGCGAACGCGGCGGCCAATCCGGAGGCGATGTTCCGCGACCCGATCACGGTGGACGACGTGCTGTCCGGCCCCATGGTCGCCGACCCGTTCACCAAGCTGCACTGCTGCATCCGCAGCGACGGCGGCTGTGCGGTGCTGCTGGCCGCCGAGGAGTACGTGCCGGACACCGCGAGCGCGCCGGTGTGGATCCTGGGCACGGGCGAGCACGTGTCGCATTCCGCGATGTCGGAGTGGGAGGACTTCACGGTCTCCCCCGCCGCCGTCTCGGGCCGCCTCGCCTTCGAGCGGGCCGGGGTGCGGCCCGCCGACATCGACCTGGCGGAGATCTACGACGCGTTCACGTACATGACGCTGGTGACCCTGGAGGACCTGGGGTTCTGCGCGAAGGGCGAGGGCGGCGCGTTCGTCGAGAACGGCCGTACCGGGCTGCGCGGCGCGCTCCCGGTGAACACGGACGGCGGCGGCCTCTCCGCCTGCCATCCCGGGATGCGCGGGCTGTTCCTGCTGGTGGAGGCCGTACGCCAGTTGCGCGGCGAGGCGGGGCAGCGGCAGGTCCGCACGGCGGGCGGGCGGCTGCCGGAGCTGGCGGTGGCCTCGGGGACGGGCGGCTGGTTCTGCTCGTCCGGCACGGTGGTGCTGGCACGGGACTGACCGGCGCGGGACCGGACGGCGGGAACGGCAGGCGCGGCGGCACGGCGGCCTGGGCGGGCACCGCAGGCACCGCGGGCACCGCAGCACAGCGGCCCCGGGCGGGAATGCGCGAGGGTGTGGAATGGGGGCGCGCGCGGGGGTGTGGAATGGGGGCATGAACGACGCCGACGCCGCACAGCGCGCCTTCCGCGACCTCCTCCGCTCCCGGCCCGTCTGGGACACCGAGCTGCCGTCCTTCGACCCGGCCACCGCGCCGCCCGCCCCGCTCCCGCTCTTCCACGCCTGGTTCGCCGAGGCGGTGGCCGCCGGACAGCCGGAGCCGCACGCGATGACGCTCGCCACGGTCGACGCGGCGGACCGCCCCGACGTCCGCACGCTCCTCCTGCACGACGCCGACGGGCGCGGCTGGCACTTCGCCACCCACTCCACCAGCGCCAAGGGCCACCAGCTCGCCGCCCGCCCGCACGCGGCCCTCGGCTTCTACTGGCCCGTACAGGGCCGCCAGGTGCGCGTACGCGGCCCGGTCACCACCGGCACCCGGGCCGAGAGCAGCGCCGACCTGCACGCCCGCTCCACCGGAGCGCTGGCGGCGGCCCTGACCGGTGCGCAGAGCGGCCTCCTGGAGTCGACGGCGGAGCTGCACCGGGCGGCCGACGCGGCCTGGGAACGGGCGGCGGCGGAGCCGGACGCCGAGGCCCCGACCTGGACCCGGTACGTGGTGGAACCGGCGGAGGTCGAGTTCTTCCAGGGCGACGCGCGACGGCGGCACCTGCGCCTGCGCTACCGCGCCACCGGGCCCGGAACGTGGACCCGCGAGCTGCTGTGGCCCTGAGGGAGCCGTAACGCCCTCCCGTGCGCCCCCTCGCCGTACGCCCTCCCGTACGGCTTCCCGTACGCCCCCTTTACCCGGTTCAACCAGGAAAGGAGCACTATGGGAGGCGGATGAGCCGATGGGAGGCACCGATGGCACGAGCCCGTTCCCGTTACGCCCCGGACCGAGGGCTGACCAGTCGCATGGTGACCACCATGTTCCTGATAGGTCTGCTGTACGTCGTGTTCGTCGGGGTGCTCCTCGCGGCCCTGCGCGGCTCCTGGCCGATCATCCTGATCATCACGGGCGGCCTGTTCATCGCGCAGTTCTGGTTCAGCGACCGCATCGCCGCGTACGGCATGGGGGCCCGCGAGGTCACTCCCGAGCAGGCCCCCGAGCTGCACGGCACGATCGACCGCATCTGCGCCCTGGCCGACATGCCCAAGCCGCGGGTGGCGATCGCCCAGAGCGACGTGCCGAACGCCTTCGCCACCGGGCGCAGCGAGAAGTCCGCCCTGGTCTGCGCGACGACCGGACTGCTACGCAGGCTGGAGCCGGAGGAGCTGGAAGGCGTCCTGGCCCACGAGATGTCGCACGTCGCCCACCGTGACGTGGCGGTCATGACGATCGCCTCCTTCCTCGGAGTGCTGGCGGGCATCATCACCCGAGTGGCCCTATGGGGCGGCTTCGCCCGCAGCAGGCCCGGCAACGACCCGATGGGTGTCATCCTGCTGCTGATCCCGCTGATCAGCGCCGTCGTCTACGCCATCAGCTTCCTGCTGACCCGGCTCCTCTCGCGCTACCGCGAGCTGTCCGCCGACCGCGCCGCCGCCCTGCTGACCGGGCGGCCCTCCGCACTCGCCTCGGCCCTGACGAAGGTCAGCGGGCAGATGGCCCGCATCCCGACCGAGGACCTGCGCAAGGCGGAGCCGTACAACGCGTTCTACTTCGTCCCGGCCTTCTCCTCCAAGGAGAGCCTGGGCCGGCTGTTCTCCTCGCACCCGACGCTGGAGCAGCGCCTGGACCAGCTCTCCCGGATATCCGCCGACCTGTCCCGCCCGTGAGACCCGCCACCGCGAGCCCGAGACCCACCACCGCGAGACCCGCCACCCCGCGACCCGCCACCCTCTGAGGAGTACGAACCGTGGGCCTGCTCGACGCGATCCTCGGCCGGAGCAAACCGGTCCGCCCCGACCTCGACCAGCTCTTCGCCGTCCCCTCGGCCGCCCTGACCCTCCAGGCGGCCACCGGCTTCACGCCGACCGGGCTGGGCTCGGTCTGCTTCGCGGGCGCGGAGGGCGGCGGCTTCGCCCGGCTCCAGGAGGACGTACGGGAACTGCTGGACGCGGACACCGAGCGCGGCGGCGTCCCGGTGGAGTTCAGCCGGGACGCGTACGGCTACACGTGGCTGCTCGCCAGCCACCCGGCGGACGACACCGCGACCCTGGTCAACGACCTGCACGCGGTCAACACGTTGCTCCAGGACGGCGGTTTCGGCCCGCAGCTGCTGTGCTCGCTGATCGGCTTCCGCGACGCCCAGGGCCGGTCCGTGGCCCTGGTCTACCTCTACAAGCGCGGCACCTTCTACCCGTTCGCCCCGCTGCCCGGCGGCGTGGAGAAGCGGGACAACCAACTGGAGCTCCAGGTCAGGAGTGCGCTCGGCGACGACCTCCGGGTGGAGAAGGACCTCTCCCGGTGGTTCCCGGTATGGGGCGCGCCGGGACTGTGACGCGACCGGAGGACCCGCGGCGGCTTCCCCTGGGTCAGGATGCCGCCGGGGCGGTCATGTCGCCAGGCCGGGCAGGTCGACGTAGGTGCCGACGCCGTTCACCAGGTGCGTCTGCGCGGAGGCGGTCGGGCCCGTCCCTGAAGTAGAGGTGGTCGTAGAGCGCGTTCAGCTCGGGACGGTGGTCCGAGCTGACCGTCTCACCCGACGCCGTGAGCTTCAGCTTCAGCGTCCCCGTCCCAAGACCGGTCGGCAGAGCCTCACCCGCCGCGACCGCCACACGCGTGGAACAGCCTCTTCCACCCTGCGGTGCGGGGTGGAAGAGGCTTACTGGGTGATGAGGTTCAGGTCAGTTGCATCCTGGTCCGGTGCGAGGGCTGGAGCAGGTGTTGCGGCCGGTGCCGCCGTCGTTGGTGTTGGTTCCGGTGCCGCCGGCGAGGGTGTCGTTGCCGGGTCCGCCGTAGAGGGCGTCGTCACCGGCTCCGCCGTTGAGGACGTCGTTGCCGTTGCCGCCTTCGAGGCGGTCGTTGCCTGCGGCTCCGTTGAGAACGTCGTTGCCGTCGCCGCCGCAGAGCAGGTCGTTCCCGCCGCGTCCGTCCACGACGTCGTTGCCTCCGAGCGCGAAGATGACGTCGTCGCCCGGGGTTCCGTTGAGGACGTTGTTGCCGTTGGTGCCGGTGATGGTCGCCGTGGCCGTGGCGCACGTCGTCGGCGCGGCCTCGTAGGTGATGGTCACCTGGGCCGGTCCTGCGGCGGCCCCGGAGGTGCCTCCTGCCGGGACGTGGTTCGACCCGCCGCCACCGCCCCCGGGCCCCTCTCTCCCAACAGGGGAGAGGTCGTAGCAGCCACCGCCACCGCCACCGCCGAACCAGCCGGCTCCCCCGCCCCCGCCTCCGAAGCCACCGCCGCCCGTTCCACCGGAGCCGGCCGTGCCCGCCGTCCCATCGGTGCCGGTAAGTTCGGTGCACGCCGCTCCGCCCGGCCCACCGGCGGTCTGGGTTCCGCCCCCGCCGCCCCCGCCGCCGCCCGGTCGGCTGCCCCCGTCCTGCCCCGTGTCTCCGGCGTCTCCGCCGGTGGCCTCCGGGACGGTATAAGGGCTGTCGGTACCCGTTCCGCCTCCGCCTCCGCCCGCTGCCACGATGAGACGCGGGTCGGTGGCGGGGACTCCGGTCAGGTCGCATCCGGGGTCGGCGGTGCTGCACGTGCGCACGTCACTGGAACCTCCGCCGCCACCCCCCATGACCGGCGAGGTGCTTCCGCCGATGCCTCCGCCTGTTCCGACGTTGACGTATAGGGTGGCGTTCGGTGAGACGGCGACCGTGCCGGTGACCGTGGCGCCGTCCCCGCCCGCACCGCCGTTCCCGCCGTCCTGCCCTGCCGCGCCGGTGGCGGTGACCGCCAGCTGTGTGACACCGGCCGGGACGGTGAACGGTTGGTCGGCGCCCGCGTCGAAGGTGACCGTGACCGGTGCCGCCGCCGCGGGCGTCGCCGTGGCCACCACCAAGGCGGCCGGCAACGCCATCGCGGTGAGCAGGACACCGGCCTGCCGGGCCGAACGGTTCCATCTACGCGCGGCCTTGGGGCCACGGCGTTCATCTACCTGCGCGATCAGACTCACGATCGGGTTCCTCCACGGATGAGCACACACGACGGACAGGACATGGACTGGGAGAAGGGCCGAACCCACCTGCCGGTCGAGCACACCCGTCACGCGAGACCCTTCCGCCACACCGTCCGCCGCCGATCCCCACCCGGCAACCCGGAATAGCCCGTTGGAGACGCCCGCCCCGCCCCGAGGGAGTGGCGTCGGCGTCGAAGGGTGCGACCCGGGTGCGGTGTCGGCCGCGACGGCTACGGCTGACGCGCCGCCCCGGGCTGACACGGGCCGCCCCGGGGCCGGAACACCGGCACGACCTCAGCGGCCCCGGCCCCCGTGGTGGCGGGCGTCTCGGCGGCCTCCCGGCGGAAGGCGACCTCCAGCTCCATCCCGATCCGCAGGTCGGCGTGCGCGCACTCCACGACCTCCGTCATCATCCGGGGCCCCTCCGCCAGGTCGACGACGGCGGCGACGTACGGCACGCGCTCACCGAAGGGCGGCAGGTCGTTGCGGTGCACGACGGACCAGGTGTAGAGCGTGGCCCGGCCGCTGGCCCGCTCCCACCGCACGTCCTCGCTCCAGCAGTGCGGGCAGAACTCGCGCGGGTAGTGGTGCGCCCGCCCGCAGGCCGTACAGCGGCGCAGCAGCAGCCGCCCCTCCGCCGCCGCGTCCCAGTACGGACGGGTGAAGGCGTCCGGCTCCGGCAGGTCGAAGCGCGCGGAGGCGGTCCGGCCGCCGCCGCTCACAGGAAGAGGCCGATCGCCGCGTCCAGGGACCACGTCTGCCAGGACATCGCGAACAGGGCGACGAGCGAGATCAGGGCCATCATCGCGTTCTGCCCCTGCTCGGCCCAGTCGTGGATCATGAGGACCAGGTAGAGCAGGTTCAGCAGGAGCCCGGCCACCAGCGCGACCGGAGTGAGGAATCCGACGATCAGGCCCAGTCCCAGGGCGAGTTCGGCATAGACGACGACGTACGCCATGAC
>NZ_ML123034.1:3837901-3857252 GCF_003846185.1 Streptomyces sp. ADI96-02 | reverse complement strand
CTTGGGGCGCGGAGTGACGACCTGGTGGAATCCGGTGCGGACCACACGCCAGCGATGCCTGCCCGCGACTTCGGCCGCCCAGGCGATGCCCGTGCCGCGCTCGAACCAGCCCTTCTTGTCCTTGTGCCGCCAGCTCTCCAGCCACCACAGGCCGAGACCTATACGGAGTACGGCGAGCCATTCCGCGCCGCCGAGCCAGATCGTCTGCATCGGGCCTCCAGAGAACTCATCTGACGATACGTCAGTTCACCGGATCGGGCCGCCGGGCGCAAGGGGCGCGCACCTCCGCCGCACGACGCACCCGCGAGCCGCAGGCGCACGCCGGGGCAGGCCGGACAGGGGCCGAAGCGCGACAAGCGGCGCTTTCACCTCCGCGCCGGACCTCGTGATCAATTCGCAATCGATTCCGGTCTTGACCGAGACCCATCAACAGGGTGGGCGATTACGCTCCGAACCATGCCCAACAGCCCTTCTCGCGCGAGCGGTACCGACGCCGTCGCCCTCACCGACCGTACGGACGACCGGCCCGTGTACGTCATCGGCGGCGGCCCCGGCGGCCTCTCCGCCGCCGCCGCGCTGCGGGCGCGGGGCGTGCGGACGGTGGTCCTGGAGAAATCGGACCGGGTCGGCGCTTCGTGGCGCGGCCACTACGACCGGCTCCACCTGCACACCACGCGCCGGTGGTCGGCCCTGCCGGGGCTGAAGATGCCGCGCCGGTTCGGCCGTTGGGTGTCGCGCGACGACGTGGTGCGGTACCTGGAGAAATACGCCGAGCACCACGAGTTGGAGGTGGTGACGGGCGTCGAGGTGACCCGGATCGACCGGGCGGCAGACGGCACCGGATGGCAGCTCGCCGCGACGGGCGGCCGGGTGCTCAGGGGACGCGCGGTCGTCGTCGCCACCGGCTTCAACCACACCCCGCGCATCCCGGACTGGCCGGGCCGCGAGACGTTCACCGGGCGGTTGCTGCACGCCGCCGAGTACCGCAACCCGACCCCGTACGCGGGTCAGGACGTCCTGGTCGTCGGCATCGGCAACACGGGGGCGGAGATCGCGGCCGACCTGGCGGAGGGCGGCGCGTCCACCGTCCGTATCGCCGTCCGCACGGTCCCGCACATCGTCCGCCGCTCCACCGCCGGCCTGCCCGCCCAGGCGACCGGCATCCTGGTCCGCCGCCTTCCGGTGTGGGTGGTCGACCGGGTGGGCCGCCTGATGAACCGGGTCGCCCTCCCCGACCTGTCCGCCCACGGACTCCCGCGCCCGGACACCGGCCTCTACTCCCGGGTGAAGGAGGGCGCGATCCCGGTCCAGGACGTGGGGCTGATCGACGCGGTCAAGTCCGGCACGGTCCAACCGGTGGCCGCCGTCGACTCGTTCGACGAGGACGCGGTCGTCCTGGCCGACGGCTCCCGCGTCACCCCGCAGGCGGTCATCGCGGCCACCGGTTACGACCGGGCGCTGGAACCCCTGGTCGGCCACCTGGACGTCCTGGACCGGCGGGGCCGCCCGCTCGTGCACGGAGGCCGCAGCCCCAAGCACGCCCGGGGCCTCTACTTCACCGGCTTCACCAACCCGATCAGCGGCATGCTCCGCGAAATGGCCCTGGACGCCGACCGGATCGCCAAGAAGGTGGCCCGCGCACGCTGAGGCAGGTACGGGCGCTCCGGGAGGGCCCGGCGCTCAGCGAGGACCGGGGGCGGCCGGATCGTGGACGGCCGCGATCCGGTGCGCCGCGATCCGGTGCACGGGGACCCGGTGGGCGGGGACGTGGTGATCCGGGACGTCAAAGGCTTTGAAGAACCAGGGAAACAACCCCACCCCACCCCACCCGGCGACGGTGATCACCCTCGGGAGGGGCGTCACTCGGACGGGTGAGCTTCGCCAACTGAGCTGGATTTTGCCCCGGTTGCCAGGCATATGCTCACGCCACCAACCACCCGACATGCGTCGGCCCCCGACCGGGACCACAATCCCGATCGAGGGCCTGACCACCGAGGAAGTTCGGAGCTTCCCGATGGATACTCAGCAGAATAACCCCTACCCGCTCACCCTGGCGGAGGTTTCCGGACCTCTTCCCTCATCCGGTGTCATCCACGTGGTGATCCCCCACACGAGCCGCTTCACGATCGTCGGCAACCACCTCGCCCAGCACAGGACGCTGTCCCTCACGGCGCTGGCCCTCGCCGTGCACATCCAGTCGCTGCCCAGCGGAGCCAAGGTGGGCGTCAAGGCGCTGGCCGCCCGCTTCACCGAGGGCGAGACACGCATCGCCGCCGCTCTGCGCGAGTTGGAGGCCCACGGCTACCTGCGGCGCACCCGTACGCGTGCGGCGTCCGGCCGGATCATCACCCGGACGGTGTTCTGCAACCAGCCGGAGGCGCTTCCCCGGACGCCTTCGCCCGCCAGGCCCGCCGCGCCCGCCGTCGCGGCAGACGGCACGCGGGACGAGGCCCGCCCTGAGGCCGAGGCAGCACCGCCCGCGCCGCCTGGGGCCGCGCCGCCCGAGCCCGAGCCCGCACCCGAGGCCGAGCCTGAGGCCAAGGCCGCACCCGCACCCGCACCCGCACCCGAGGCAGCACCGCCCGCGCCGCCTGAGGCCGAGCCCGCACCCGAGCCCGTACCCCGGAGCGCCCAGCCACCGGCGTCTCGCAGCAGCCGGCCACCGGCAGCCCGTCCCGAGCTACCGCCGCGCGACCGTACGGACCGGCCTTCAGCGGTCGACGCCGCCCAGGCCCCACCGCCGTACCGCGCGCCCGTCCTCGTACCGCCGCCCACCGCGCCCAAGCCTCCGCCGCCGGCGCTCCCCCGGCCCCGAGAACTCACGGCGGACCTGCACCGCGCCGCCGCCGAACTCCTCGCCGACCTGCGCCGCCACGTGCCTCAACTGGTCCTATCCGCACCGGACATCGACCTGCTGGCCCCAGCCGTGGCCGCCTGGTTGGAGCGGGACGTCCACCCCGACACCATCCGTCGAGCCCTCAGCGACGACCTGCCCCAGCCGCTCAAACACCCCGCGAAGCTCCTGCGCCACCGCATCGTCGCCCTGCTCCCGCCGCCCCTCCCCGCTACCGGCGGACCCCTCCCCGTACACCGCGCCCCCGCCGTCCCGTTCCAGACCTGCGACGGATGCGAGCGCGCCTTCCGCGCCACCGGCCCCGGCCACTGCCGCGACTGCCGCACCCGGCTTCCCCAGGTCGCCTGACGAGTTCGAGTCCGTCACGGAGGTCGCGTCGATCTCGCCGGTCCTGTCGGGCTCGCCGGTCCTGTCAGGCTCGTCGATCTCGTCGGTCTCGTCGGTCTCGTCGATCAGCCGCCCTGACCGGCGCTGCCCATCGGGCCGACCTTCACCGAGGAGCCGGAGCCCTCCGTGACGGGCAGCGTGGCGGCGCCCGGCCAGTCGAGGGTGACCGACTTCGTCTCGCCGGGCGGGGTCACGACCAGTCCCGTGACGCGGACGCCGGAGCCGCCGGACGAGTTGAACGGGTAGGTGATGCCGAAGGCGATCGACTTGCCGCTCTCCAGGATGCTCGACCCGGGCTTCTCGTTCGTGCGCGTCGCGGACAGCGGGCCCGCGTCGGTCTTCAGGTCGACACCCGCGAACCCGGAGATCACGCAACCCCGGTCCGAATGGTTCTCGAACTCCACGGCGACCGTGGCTTCCTCGTCGCCGTCGATGGTCCTCTCCATCGCGGTGATCAGCAGATCGTCGGTGCGGCACTTTCCGGCCTTCCCGCTTCCGCTGGAGCCGGTCCCGGCGGTCGCCGTCGTGCCCTTCCCGCCGGAGGTCGACCCGGCGGTGTCCTTCTCGCCGCCCTGGTCCGGACCGCCCGAACCCGAACCGCCGCCCGTGGACGACCCCGTGGCCGACGGGTCGCCCTGCCCGAGGGCGGTGTCGTCGTTCTGGCAGGCCGTGAGCGAAAGGCTCGCGGCGACGGCCAGGGCTGCCGCGAAGGTGAGCTGGTGAACGCGCATGGTTCCTCCTGGGTTCGGTCGGGTGGGCGGGCTGCTGCCCGTACGCATCGATCAATACGAGCGAGCGTTTCCGAATACCAGGACCCACCCGCCCCGGTGGCCGTTCCGCCCGGCTGCCCGCTCATACCGTCCTGTGACAAGCGCGGCCGGACCCGGCCTGCGGGAGAACGCCCGCCGACCAGCCAGGACGACGGCTCCCACCACCGCTCTCCGCCTGTTCACCACCGACGCCCGCTGGGACAGACCCGTAACCCGAAGAATCTTGACTCCGGCCGGTGGGCCGGTGGTATACCCTCCTCAACTACCCTGCCCCCGCCGGGATTACGGGTCAGCCCTTAGGCTGCGCCGATGGAACACATGACCGGCGAGCCCGAACACCCGGACCGCGCTGAGGGCCGGGGCAAGGTGAACGACTACGACAGCTTCGCCGAGGCGTACACGGCGGAGAACGAGAACAGCCTCGTGAACGCGTACTACGCGCGGCCCGCGATGCTGACCCTCGCAGGAGACGTGACAGGCCGTCGGATCCTGGACGCCGGTTGCGGCTCGGGTCCCCTCTCCGCCGCGCTGCGCGACCGCGGCGCGCTCGTCACCGGCATCGACGCCAGCGCCGGAATGCTGGCTCTGGCCAGGCGGCGGCTCGGCGACGACGTGGCGCTGCACGAGGGCGACCTGAGCGACCCCCTGCCGTTCGCCGACGCCGCGTTCGACGACGTGGTCGCCTCGCTGGTGCTGCACTACCTGGAGGACTGGGGGCCGACGCTCGCCGAGTTGCGACGCGTGCTCAGGCCCGGGGGCCGGCTGATCGCGTCGGTGGACCACCCCTTCGTGGCGTACACGATCCAGGATCCTCGGCCCGACTACTTCGCGACCACCAGTTACGCCTTCGACTGGGCGTTCGGCGGACGGTCCGTCCCGATGAAGTTCTGGCGCAAGCCGCTGCATGCGATGACCGACGCCTTCACCGCCGCCGGATTCCGCGTTGCCCGCATCAGCGAGCCGCAGCCCGACGCTGCGGCCCGTGAGTTGTTCCCCGACGGCTTCCACGACCTCTCGACCAAGACCACCTTCCTGTTCTTCGTCGTCGAGGTGCCCTAGACGGGCGCTCGCCTGCCGTGATGTACGCGCTCGCCCGCCTTGACGTCCGGGTGCCTGGCGTCGCCTCCGGCGGTGCCGGGATACTGCGGGCTCAGCCGTTCCGTCGAAAGGACGCACGTGAAGCACCGACTCCCCGCAACCGCCCGACTCGGCCTCGGCGGCGTGGCGCTCCTGCTCGTCCTCGCGGGCCCCGCCCTGCCCGCCGCGGCGCAGCCCGCCGACGCCGTCCGCGCCTCCACCGCGACGACCGCCGACGCGGTCCGCGCCTCGGCCGCGACGACCGTCGAGGAGCAGCGTCTCGATCGGGCCGCTCCTCAGGAGATTCTGCGGCGCAGCGGTTTCGACGCCTTCGCCCCGCGCTTCGAACGTGCGCTGCGGGGCTCCGGCAGCTACGCGCAGGCAGAGCGAGCGGTGACCCGCCACTCTTCGGCGCTGTGGCGGCACGCCGTGGACCGCGCCCAGGGCCGGGGACCTGCCACGGGCGACCTGAGCCGGGGCGATGACCGTCCGCTGTACTGGGCCCGGCTCGCGCTCAGCACCCACCTGCGCGCGTGGCAACCGGCGTTCGAGCTGAACGACGAGCGGCGCCGGGCCCTGCTCACCGTCCTGGAGTCCTCATCGCGCGGCCAGGAGGACATCCGTTACCCGGGCTCTCGGGTGAAACGGGTCCTCGTCACCGGCTTCGATCCGTTCACGCTCGACAGGGACACCCGGATCGGCAACCCCTCGGGCGCGAGCGCGCTCGCCCTGGACGGCACCCTGGTACGGACCGCCGACGGTCCGGCGAGGATCGAGACCGTCGTCTTCCCCGTGCGCTGGACGGACTTCGCCGAGGGTGCCGTCGAGCGGGCGCTGGCCCGGCATATGCCGAACCTGGACCTGTTCACCACCGTCAGCCAGGGCCGCCAGGGCCGGTTCGACGTGGAGCGCACCAACGGCGCCTGGCGCGGCGGCTCCCCCGACAACGAGAACCTGAGGCGCACCGGGACCGTTCCCGTCGCCGACCCCGCCTCGCAGCCCCAGTGGACGTCCACCACCCTCCCGTACCGGCAACTCACCGAGGCGGACACGGGCCGCTTCCCCGTGTACGACAACACCCAGGTGACCGAGATCCCGGCGGGCGGAACCCAGCCGGTGACCAGGCCGGACGGGCCTACCCCGGGCTCGGAGGCGCGAGCCGGAGGCGGCGGCGACTACCTCTCGAACGAGATCGCCTACCGGGCCACCCTGCTGCGCGACCGGCTGGGGCTCAAGAAGCTGCCGGGCGGCCATCTGCACACGCCGGTCCTGCAGTTCGGCACGGACAACACGAACCCGACGACGGGCTCGGTCACCGACCCGGACTTCGAGCGCAACCGCTCGGACATCGTGGGCCAGGTGCGGGCACTGGTGAAGACGGCGGTGAGCGCGGCCGGTTGAGGCGATTCGTGCAGGCGCCGCTGAGGCTGCTGCTGACCTCGGACGGTCTGCTGGAGGCCCGGGGCGCGGACGGCCCACGAGCGGACCGAACCGGCTGCCCCACGGTCCGGAATCGGGATGACCGGGTGCGGAGTGGGTTCTCGAACGCCCGGTGCGTCCCGGCCGGAGCCGTGGGTCATGGACGCGGGCGTGCCGGCTCAGACGGCCTCGGGCCGCTGGATTCCGCGGTCGGTCAGGAACTCTGCCAGCCAGCCGTCGAGCCACACGAAGGCCCTGTCGGTGTCCTCCCCGTCGTTGTAAGAGCTGATGGCGCTGTTCGAGTCGTTCTCCAGGAGCGACTTCCGCATGAGCATGCGCAGCATCGTGCGCCCCGTCACAGCGTCGATCACGGAATCGTCATCCCCGAGCCAGGTCATCAGGGCGAGATCCGCTCGGGGAATCCATTGCTCATTCAAGTAATCGTCGAGAGTCGTACCGGCAGCGAAGTTCCCTCCCGTGTCCAAGTAGATGCGGAGAAACGCGAACCATTCCGCGTACCCCATATCACTGCATGCGGCCTGCAAGTACGGGTCATCGTCACCCTTGTCCATCAGGACGCGAGCGATATCCGATGAGATCCCGTCGTAGAAGTTCCCGCGCATCGCTCGCTCCGCCTCGTACATCGGCACGATGTTGATGGCGATGGAACTCATCAGCCAGTCGTACAACAGATCCTCGTAGACCGATCGGTAGTTCTCCTTGAGCTGGCCCAGCCGATGCAGCAACAGGCCGGCGTCACCGAACTCACCGGTGTTCTGCCACAGGTCCCGCAGGTACCACCAGTACTTTATATCGTCCTCAGCCATCATGAAGAAGGCCTGCTGATCCTCGGGCAGCGCATCGAATTCCTTCCCGAATTCTCCGTCGAACTGCCGTCCGCTCCTCCGCTCCTTCTTGAGTAGGTCGCACAGCCTGTTGCCGTCGAGGAACGTCTGCGACGTGCGTATCTCATCACGCGTCGTCCCGCCGCCGTAGTCAACCGGAGCCTTTTCGTCCGACGTCTGGCAAGCGACGATGTCGACGTCGGACGAGCCCTCGTAGACATCGAGCACGCCCTCACATTCATGACGCCCCTGCATGCACTCGGGGTTGTCCGGGGAGTTGCACAAATGTATCCCGCTAGGCAGCCATTCCTTCTCGCCGCACAAGTCGAAGGGTTCCGGGTTCTCCCCGATCAACTTCCTGACCTGCTTGGACTGATTGCCGTCGAACTGGGTGAAGCGCATGTTCCTCACCGTCGCACCGATCGCGACGGTCTTTGCCCCTTGACCCGCCGCATCCCTGACGGCCATCCTGACGCCCCTGGCCATGTGCAGACTGCTACCCGGCGAGCAGTAGAACCTGACCGTGATTCCAGCAGGGAGGGTGACATCGCCACCGACGGCTTCCCCGTGCCCCAGAACATAACGCCTTGGCATTCTGTCGACCAACCTTTCCCGAAGGGTATGTTGACGTTATTATGGCAAGGTTTTCATCGCGACAGGCGGGCTGATGGGGCATCTGTCAGGGCAAGGTCCATGCCCGCACGCATTTCGCCTCTCGCCGATGAGGGCGGATACTCAAGTCAGGCTCTGCCCGGCCGCACCGACGACGTGACCGCACATGCTCGGTGAAGCGGGTGCAGTCGTTGGTGTTGCACCCGTCAGGACAAGAGAGGGCGGTCGGCCCCGGCCGTCGCAGGCCATGACGACGTATCACGACACCATGGTCCGCCAACGGTGATCATGGGAGGACACCGCCGAAGGGCTGTCCCGCAATTCCTGGTGGATCAGCCCTCACTATTCGACCTCCGCATCTTCCGCCGCTTCTCGCCTTCGGGCGGGGATCGGATTCGGACAAGGTGTCCGGGAGCTGATGGCGCACGGATCCCACGCTCCCTCAGCCAACTGCCCGAGCAGGCATGCTCACCCGACCCGAAGGGTCTCCCTTCCGGCAGTGGATGCGGGCCGCCCCGCGTTGGACGATGACCGCAGCGATCATCCACAAAGGCGTCACAGAGGGAGACAGCGGCCGTGAAGGCTTATCTGATGGGTCACGGAAAAACGCTTGAACACAGCGGTAATTCAACGATGGCCATGATCCCGAAAGGGATGACGTTCATACCGTATGCCGAAGAGGGCGCGGACCTTCCTCAACATCTCGGGCTTTCCATCATCAGCGCCGAGATCTCGACAGGAATCGGCGAGCATCAGGAAAGGACCTTCGTCCCCAACATGCTCTTCGGGTCTCTGGAGACGGTCGAACTGGATCGTCTCGCGCTCGTGAAGCCCGAGCAGATGACCTCCAAACTCTACGTCATCACCGATCAAGAACAGAAAAACCTCGAAGGGATGGAGAAAATCCCGCCGGGCCTGAAGCTTTGCGGCATGCCCTTCTGGTGCGGCAATCCCACAAACCAGGGGATGCATGTTTGCAATGGTGTACTGAGAATCCTTCAGGACGCGGGCGTCACAAAGTTCCAGATGGCTACGTGCCGAGGTCTCGAACTGCCGGAGGAGCGCAACTCGGAATCCGGCGGACCGGCGAACGACGAGACCGCCGACGAACAGGTCGTCCAGAAGAACCTGGAAGGTTCGTCCGACCTCTACGACACCGTGAAGGAGTATTCGAAGAAATTCGGAACCAGCGGATCCGAATTGGGGCAGAAGCAGCTCATGCAGCAGGAGATGCTGCCTCATGCGACGGCTGCGATGCTGGAGGCATCGGAATATCTCACAGCACAGCAGGAGGAATTCTATGGACAGTTCACTCCGGAGGGGCTGGCAGAGTTCACATCGGCACTCGCGGGAATGAAGGAAGCATGTCCCGCAGATTTCCTTTCCTGCTCGGCCGATCCGGAATGGTGGGAGCTCTTCTGGGGTTGGCTGCACTACCAGGAGAAAGGCGACCAGTGGAGTGCACTACTGAACTGCTTCAGCCGGCTCCAGGATGCTGCCGCCGATCCACCGCAGTCTCTGTTGGAGCTGACGGCGTCCACCCTCGACCTCGATGACCTGGCCTCGTACTGGACGGCCTGGGGGCTGAATTCCGCAGTCGACGTCGTCGAGTTGATCGAACGGTGTGACAGAGTTCGGTATTATGACGCGAAACTCCGCATGCTGATCGACCTGGGCCCCCGGCACGAGAGCCCAGATCATTGGAATTCCCTGATTTCCGAACTGGACGGAGACACGGACTTCAGGTGGGAAGTTCAGGTCTCACTGGACACGATCGACGAGCATCACCTCCCCGAACTCCAGAACGTACTGATGCAGACCCACCAGAGCGTCACGCGTCATGCGTCATCCAGAATTTCCGAGTACCTGGACGCAGAATTTGCGGTGTTCCGCCATGCCATCGGTCTGTGATGCCCACGTCCGACGCCTGGGCGAGTGATCGGTGCGGGAGTGCGGACCGTGCGGGTGAACCGTCGTCAACCACGGAGTCGCGGCGGTCGAGGACCGAGCAGTCGCCGCCACGTCTCGCCCGCACGGCCCGAGCGCCCCGCCTCGCAGGACCCGGCGAGTGACGCGGCGAAGCCGCGCAGTCACTGCTGGTGCGGAAACGCATCGGGTATCCGCCCCCGCCGACGTTCTGACAGAGCAACGAAAAGGCCGCGACACTAACGCCGCAGCTGCGCAGGGATAACGCCAGGTAAATCACCCGCCCTTGATTCTCCTTTGTAGGGCATTTTGCCCGCCCAGGGCCCGTGGCCGGAGAAATGCGGTGTACGTTTTTCATTACCGCAAGGCACGAGAACGAAGAGCCTCACCAGCAATTCGAAGCCGAACACCACGGCTTTCTCACGCCAACGGCAAGAGGCGCAACCACAACCTGGTTGGCTTTCACTCACCAGAGGAGAATCCTGATGTCCCGGATCGCCCGCATCGCCGTCGTCGCAGCCACCACCGTCACCCTCATGGGCGGCGTGGCAGGCATAGCCGCCGCGGACACCGGCACCCCGGCCCCCCAGACCCCGCCGGCCGCCACCGCCCCGGCCGGGTCGCAGTCCGCCAGCGCCACGTACCACCTCTACGTCACGGTCTACAACGACAGCAACACGGACATGAAGCTCGTGTCGGCCGATCACAACGACTCCGCGTCCTGGGGCCAGCGCGCCGTCGACCTGCCGGCCCACACGTCCGAGAAGGTCGACGTGTCGAGCTGGATGTACGGCGCGGAAGCCGATCTCACGTACGCCGACCCGAGCGGCGGCCACGTCGTCATGAAGGCGTTCGACAACTGGTCGGGGTCCAACAACACCGACGGCACGACGTCCCACAGCCAGATCGTGAACGTCAACGGCTCCATCGGCAGTGGCACCGGCCACGTGAACGCCGAATTCCACATCACGAACCGATAGAGCCGAGAGAATCGGCAGAGTCGACAGCGCGGAGTGGACAGAGCAGAGTCGACAGAGCTGCACCGCACTCAGGTGTGACTTCGGGGAGTTCCCGGAAAGGCCGGTGGTTCGCCACCGGCCTTTCCGGGTGCTCGTCGTTCCTCCGAGGAAGGGACATGCCCACCGCCCGCGCTGTGCGATGGTGGAGGGGTGACGCTGGACGACCTCGTCCGGCTCCGCCGGACCCGTGACCTGATCGACCGCGAGTACGCGAAGCCGCTCGACGTTCCGGCGCTCGCGCGGGCCGCCCTGATGTCCCCCGGCCACTTCTCCCGCAGCTTCCGCGCCGCTTTCGGCGAGACCCCGTACAGCTATCTCATGACCCGCCGCATCGAGCGGGCCAAGGCACTGCTGCGGCGGGGCGACCTGTCGGTGACGGAGGTCTGCTTCGCGGTCGGCTGTACGTCACTGGGCTCGTTCAGCTCACGCTTCACCGAGCTGGTCGGCGAGAGCCCGAGCGCCTACCGGGCCCGCCGCCACGACGACGGAGCCGCCATCCCCGCCTGCATCGCCAAGATCCACACGCGACCGGTCAGGAATGGAGAAGCGAAAGCGGACCCCCGGCCGTAGCGTGAAACGCATGGACATCAACCTTTCGCAGTGCTTCATCGCCGTCGACGACCACGACAAGGCCCTCGCCTTCTACCGGGACATCCTCGGCCTGGAGGTACGCAACGACGTCGGTTTCGAGGGAATGCGCTGGGTGACCGTGGGGTCACCGTCCCAGCCCGACGTGGACATCGTCCTCGAACCGCCCCTCGCCAACCCGAACGCCTCGGCGGCCGACAAGGACGCCATGGCCGAACTCCTCGCCAAGGGCCTCCTGCGCGGCGTGATCTTCCGCTCCGACGACGTGGACGCCACGTTCGAGCGGATCAGCGCGGCGGGCGGCGAGGTGCTTCAGGAGCCGATCGACCAGCCGTACGGCGTCCGCGACTGCGCTTTCCGCGATCCTTCGGGCAACATGCTGCGCTTCAGTCAGCCCCGCGAGCGGTAGCCCCCGCTCCGGCGGACCCGGCGTTACGCTGCCGACGACGAGGAACCGGCGGGCGCCGCGCGCGGCAGCGGGTCCAGCCGACCACCGAGACCGGCCGCGGCCCGCGACGGCGGCGCCCAGCAGGTGCGGCAAGCAGGTGCGGCCGGCAGCTGCGGCTCGCAGTGACAGTGCCCGCAGTGACAGTGATGGAGAGACGACGAGCATGGCTCCGAGAACACACGCCCCGAAGCCGCCCGAGCCGCACGCCGCGGACAGCCACGACCTGATCCGGGTGCACGGTGCGCGGGAGAACAACCTGAAGGACGTCAGCATCGAGCTGCCGAAACGCCGCCTGACGGTGTTCACCGGCGTCTCCGGCTCAGGCAAGAGCTCCCTGGTCTTCAGCACCATCGCCGCCGAGTCCCAGCGGCTGATCAACGAGACGTACAGCTCGTTCGTCCAGGGCTTCATGCCCACGCAGGCCCGGCCCGAGGTGGACGTGCTCGACGGGCTGACCACCGCGATCATCGTCGACCAGCAGCGGATGGGCTCCTACCCCCGCTCCACGGTCGGCACGGCCACCGACGCCAACGCGATGCTCCGCATCCTCTTCAGCCGGCTCGGCAAGCCGTACGTCGGACCGCCTGGCGCGTTCGCCTTCAACGTCCCCTCGGTTAAGGCCAGCGGCGCGATCACCGTCGAGCGCGGCAACAAGAAAGCGGTCCAGGCGACCTACAGCCGCACCGGCGGCATGTGCACCCGGTGCGAGGGCCGCGGCACGGTCTCCGACATCGACCTCACCCAGCTCTACGACGACTCCAAGTCGATCGCCGAAGGCGCGTTCACCATCCCCGGCTGGAAGTCGGACAGCTGGTGGACGGTCCGGACCTACGCGGAGTCCGGCTTCCTCGACCCGGACAAGCCGATCGCCGAGTACACCAAGAAGGAGATGCGGGACTTCCTCCACCGGGAGCCGACCAAGGTCAAGGTCGAGGGAGTGAACCTGACCTTCGAAGGGCTGATCCCCAAGATCCAGAAGTCCTTCCTCTCCAAGGACCGGGAGGCGATGCAACCGCACATCCGCGAGTTCGTGGACCGGGCCGTCACCTTCACCACCTGCCCCGAGTGCGACGGAACACGGCTCAGCGAGGGAGCCCGCTCCTCGAAGATCAAGCGGATCTCCATCGCCGACGCCTGCGCGATGGAGATCCGGGACCTCGCGGAATGGGTCCGCGGCCTGGACGAACCCTCCGTGGCCCCGCTCCTCGAAGCGCTTCAACAGACGCTCGACTCGTTCGTCGAGATCGGGCTCGGCTACCTGGCGCTCGACCGGGCCTCCGGCACGCTGTCCGGCGGCGAGGCGCAGCGCGTGAAGATGATCCGCCACCTCGGCTCCTCGCTCACCGACGTCACGTACGTCTTCGACGAGCCGACCATCGGCCTGCACCCGCACGACATCCAGCGGATGAACGAGCTGCTGCTGCGCCTGCGCGACAAGGGCAACACCGTGCTCGTCGTGGAGCACAAGCCGGAGACGATCGCGATCGCCGACCACGTCGTCGACCTCGGCCCCGGCGCGGGCGCGGCGGGCGGCACCGTCTGCTTCGAAGGCGCCCTGGAGGACCTGCGGGCCTCCGACACCGTCACCGGCCGCCACCTCGACGACCGGGCCGCCGTCAAGGAGCAGGTCCGCGAGCCCACCGGCGCCCTGGAGATCCGGGGCGCGACGGCGCACAACCTGCGCGAGGTGGACGTGGACATCCCGCTCGGCGTGCTCACCGTCGTCACCGGGGTCGCCGGATCGGGGAAGAGTTCGCTCGTGCACGGGTCGATCCCGGCGGGCGAGGGCGTGGTCTCCGTCGACCAGAGCCCGATCCGCGGCTCGCGCCGCAGCAACCCGGCGACGTACACCGGGCTGCTCGACCCGATCCGCAAAGCCTTCGCGAAGGTCAACGGCGTGAAGCCCGCACTCTTCAGCGCCAACTCCGAGGGCGCCTGCCCCACCTGCAACGGGGCGGGCGTCGTCTTCACCGACCTCGGCATGATGGCGGGCGTCTCCAGCCCGTGCGAGGACTGCGAGGGCAAGCGGTTCCAGCCGGCGGTGCTGGAGTACCACCTGGGTGGCCGGGACATCAGCGAAGTACTCGCGATGTCGGTGACCGAGGCGGAGGAGTTCTTCGGCACGGGCGAGGCGCGGACCCCGGCCGCGCACAAGATCCTGGAACGGCTCGTGGACGTCGGGCTCGGCTACCTCAGCCTCGGCCAGCCGCTCACCACGCTGTCGGGCGGCGAACGGCAGCGGCTCAAGCTGGCGACCCACATGGGCGACAAGGGCGGCGTCTACGTCCTCGACGAGCCGACGACCGGCCTGCACCTCGCGGACGTCGAGCAGCTTCTCGGCCTGCTCGACCGGCTCGTGGACTCCGGAAAGTCGGTGATCGTGGTCGAGCACCACCAGGCGGTCATGGCGCACGCGGACTGGATCATCGACCTCGGCCCGGGTGCCGGCCACGACGGCGGCACGATCGTCTTCGAGGGCACCCCTGCCGACCTG
Source organism: Streptomyces sp. ADI96-02 (assembly GCF_003846185.1). Lineage (GTDB taxonomy): Bacteria > Actinomycetota > Actinomycetes > Streptomycetales > Streptomycetaceae > Streptomyces. The sequence goes on along the minus strand of NZ_ML123034.1, from coordinate 3,842,813 downwards.
GTGGCCGCCCGCTCCACCCTCACGGGCGAACACCTGGCGGCCTACGTCGGAGCCTGAGCGCAACCTGAACCGCGGGCCCGCCCTGTCACGTGGTCACGTGTGACGGGGCGGGCTCAGACGGACCGGGCTCAGACGGACAGCGACCCGTCCTTGACGGCTTCCACGAACGACGTCCAGCCGGCGACGGGGACGAGCAGGGCGGGCCCACCGGGCACCTTGGAGTCGCGGACGGGGACGGCGGTGGGGTGGTGGTCCTGGACCTCCAGGCAGCTGTTCGAATCGCTTCCGCTGAAGGTGGACTTACGCCAGCCGCTGAGCGAGGACTTCGTGGGGTTGGTGTGCTCAGCCATGTTCTCTGTAGCCCTTCGCCGTCGCTTTCAGCAGTGCCAACGACTCCTTCAGTGGCATTGCGTCGCTCAAGGCAAGATCGTAGCGGCCCTGGAGCACAGCGACCACGGACGGTGAATCGTGCAGCTTCCCCGTGCGCGCTCCCTCGCTATACGCGATCGGAGGCTGATCCTCGAACCACATCAGCGTCAACATGCTGTCCAGCAGGGGGTGATATCCGACCGAGATAGGGAGCACGTGGGTGCGGATGCGTCCGACTTCGGTCAGAGCGATCATGTGTTCAAGTTGCTCGGCCATGACGTCCGCACCGCCGACCGGGCGTCGCAGCGCCATCTCGTCGAGAAGGACCCAGACCACGGGTGACGTCGGATTCTGGAGGATCCGCGCACGCCCCAGTCGTGCGACGAGCGCCTTGTCACACTCGGCCGGACTCGGCGGCGGGAACGCGTTACCGAGTACGCAACGCGCGTACGCCTCCGTCTGAAGGATTCCCGGAAAGAAGGACAGCGCGAATTCGCGGATCATGGTGGCTTGTTGCTCAAGGTGTTCCGCCGGCGCGAAATAATCGGCGAGGACGTCGTCGTCCGTTTCGGGCCTGAAGCTGCTGAGCACGTCTCCGGTGTTCAGCGCCTTGTCCAACCGCCGGGCGTCCTCGCTGCTCGGCACCCGCCGCCCGCCCTCGATATGCGAGATGTGCGACCGGGTCATGATCGCCATGTCCGCCAGTTCCTGCTGCGTCAGCCCCGCCGCTTCGCGCTGAGCCTTCAACCATTCGCCATAGGTATTACGCAAGGTCAACTCCCGTGTGACGGAGAGGGTGTCACCGCGAACCCCTGGCGAGCCTAGCCGCGCCGGTTCCATTCTGTGAGTGGATCGCTACGCAGCGAATAATTCACCCCCACCTGCACGGAGCTGACACTTTCATGACCGAACAATCCCTGAACGCCGCACGGTTGCTTCCCTGGGACGGGCGGGAGGGCCAACCCTGTTACGTCGTCGGCGACGGCACCGGCCGCGTCTCGCGTGCCGCCGACACCGTGGAGGCCGTCCAACTCGGCATGGCCCTCGACCTCATCGACCACGCGGAGGACATGCTCGACGACGACCGCTGCACCGAGGTCCAGTTCCGCCACGTCACGACGGCCCTGACCCAGTCGCTGCGCGAGGTCCACCGCGTCGCCCGCAGCCGGGGCCTCCGGCTGGGCGTCCCCGACCGGTCCGAGGTGGAGCATCCCACCGGCCCCGGGCTCGTACGCCTGCGGCCCTGACCCGGGTCGGCCGTGGCATCCGCCAACGCGACCGCGCCGCCGCACAGGGCGTGCGACGGCGCGGGTGGATCGGGCCGGGCCCGGCCGTTGCCCTACGCGGCCCAGGTCCCCCGGGCCGCGACGCGGTGCGCCCACGGCTCCAGTTCGGCGGGCTCGCGGCCCAGTACCCGGCGTACGTCCTCGGTCACCTCGGCCAGATGACCCGCCCGGATCATATCGAACAAAGATCCGATCTCGTCGGCGGCGGCCTCCGGCCAGCCCTCGGCGAGAAGTTCGGCGCGGTAGGCGGCGGGCGTCAGCTCCTCGTAGCGGATGGGGCGGCCGGCGGCCTCGGCGATCGTCCGTGTGGCCTCGGCGAAGGTGAGACCGCGCGGGCCCGAGAGCACGTAGGCGCGGCCCGCGTGGCCGGGCTCGGTGAGTACCGCCGCCGCGACCGCCGCCACGTCGTCGGCGTCGATGAACGGCTCCGGCACGTCTCCGATAGGCAGGCCGAGGCGGCCCGCCCGCAGCGGGGCCAGCCACAGGTCCTCGTCGAAGTTCTGGAAGAAGTTGTTCGCCCGCAGGAAAGTCCACTCGGCCCCGGATGCACGGACCGCCTCTTCGGCGGCGGCCATGCCCAGGCCGAAGGCGCCGCCGTCCGCCTTCTCCATGCCGTGGCCGGAGAGCACCACGAAACGGTGCGCGCCCCATGCCGTGGCCTGCCGCACGAACTCCCCTACGGGCGCGGGGTCTTCGGGGGCGACCAGGTAGACCGCCCCGGCCCCGGCGAGCGCCGGCTCCCAGGTGTCGGGCACGGTCCAGTCGAAGGTCACCTCACCGGAGCGGGAGGCGGCCCGGACGTGGACGCCGCCCTTGTCGCGCAGACGGGCGACCAGCCGGCGGCCGGTCTTGCCGGTGGCTCCGAGGACGAGGATGTCGGACGAGGTGCGGTGCGTGCTCTGCGGTGTCGTGCCGTGCGTGCTCTGCGATGTCATGGGGCAAGTCCATCGCGGCCCCGCCGCCGGAGCCATGGGCGTCCGTACGCCGCGCATAGGTGATCGTCCGGTACGCCGTGCGGGTTCCGGTACACCCCGCAGGTTCTGCCTATCGTTGGCGTCATGGACGTGTTCGACGAGCTGTTGCGGGGCGTGCGGGGCAAGGGTGCGGTGTTCGGGCGTTCGGTGCTGTGGCCGCCCTGGTCGCTGCGCTTCACCGACGGGGCCTACCTGACCCTGATCCTGCCGCTGCGCGGCGCGGGGTGGATCGTGCCCGAGGCCGGGGAGCCCCGGCACGTGGAGGTCGGGGAGGGCGCGATCGTCCGGGGGCCCGCGCCGTTCTCGTTCACCGACGACCCGGCGAACGCTACGGGGACGGCCACCGGCGTACGGGAGGTGCACTGGGGCGAGGAGGGGCCGGACGCCGCCGACCGGGATCTCGAATTCGGCGGCCCCACCGTGCTGCTCGCCGCCGCCTACGACGTACGGGCGCAGGTTCCGCAGCGGCTGCTGCGCGCCCTGCCGCCCGTCCTGGTGGTGCCCGACGAACCCGACGGCGCGGCGCTGCGCGACTACCTGGAGGGCCAGATCGGCGGTAGTCGGCCGGGGCACCAGATCGTGCTCGACCGGCTGCTGGACTGGCTGCTGGTGTGCACGCTGCGGGACTGGTTCGACCGGCCCGAGGCCGAGCCGCCGGGCTGGTACGGCGCGCTCGGCGACGAGGTGGCGGGCCCGGCGCTGCGCGCGATCCACGAGGATCCGGCGCACCCCTGGACGACGGCGGAGCTGGCGGCGCGGGCGGGGGTGTCGAGGACGACTCTGGCGAAGCGGTTCACGGAGCTGGTCGGCGACGGGCCGGTGGCCTATCTCACCGAGTGGCGGATGACGCTCGCCGCCGACCTGCTGAGCCGTACCGAGCTGACGGTGGCGGCGGTGGCCCGGCGGGTCGGCTACGCGGACGCGTTCGGCTTCAGCGCGGCGTTCAAACGCCTGCGGGGCACGAGCCCCAGCGCGTACCGGCGGGAGGCGGCGACCGCCCCGGAGCCGGACCGGGCGGCTCCGGCGGGCTGATGCCTGGGCGACACGGCGGGCTGAGGCCGGGCGAACCCCCTGGGCCGCTGGGCACGGGGCGAGGCGGCCCGCACGCCCGCCCCGCCCCGTACGCGGTCAGGCGACGGTACGCGGTCCGGCGTCCCGCAAGCCGTCACGCCCAGGCGCCCTTCGCCGCCGCGTCGCGGACGAAGTCGCTGAAGTCGCGCGGCGCGCGGCCGAGCGCCCGGCGGACGCCGTCCTTCAGCGGGGCCTCCCGGCTCGTGCGGATCGGTTCCAGCGCCTCCGTCCAGACTGCGGCCTCCTCCTCGGAGATCCCCTGCGCCACGAGCTCGGCCCGGTAGGCGGACGGCTCGACCGGGACATAGGCGGCGCGTACTCCGGTCGCCTTCGCGATCTCGTCGAGCACGTCGGCGATGCCCAGCGCGCGGCGGCCGGACAGCTCGTACACCTCGCCGTCGTGGCCGTCCTCGGTGAGGGCCGCGACGGCGACCGCCGCGATGTCCTCGGCGTCGATGAACGCGGCGGTCCCGTCCGAGGTGGGCAGGGCCAGTTCACCGGCGCGCACGCCGTCGAGGAAGACGCCCTCGCTGAAGTTCTGGGCGAACCAGCCGGGCCGCAGGATCGTCCAGGCGACGCCGGAGGACCGGACGGCCGCCTCGCTCTCCCGGTGCTGGGCGCCGACGGCGTCGGCGAAGTAGCCGGGCACGTCGGCGCCCCGGGCCGAGAGCAGCACCAGCTTCCGCACGCCGCTCGCGACGGCCTGCTCGACGAAGGCGGGGGTCGGGGAGGGTGATTCCTCGGGGCCGACGATGTAGACGGCGTCGGCTCCGTCGAGGGCCGGCTGCCAGGTGGCCGGGGCCGACCAGTCGAAGGGCGTGTCGCCGGAACGGGAGGCCACGCGCGCCTCCACGCCCAGCTCGCGGAGGCGGGCGACGACCCGGCGGCCGGTCTTGCCGGTGCCGCCGAGGACCAGGACGGTGCCCGGGGCGTTCGTCGTGTGGGTGCGGGTGGTGTCGGTGTGTGTCATACGTCGAGCTTCGCGGGGCGGGCCGCCGTCGGCCATGGGTGATCGTCCGGCAGGGATGTCCGCGCGTCCGGGGCCGTCGTGCGGCCCGTCCGGAGCCGCCGTGCGGCGGTTGTCCGGCCCGGACGGGCGACCCCGGACCGGGCGACGCCGGACCGGCCCCGCGCCCCGGTCCCGTACCCCGTGGCGCCACCCCGCTCCCGGGCACACGGACGAGGCCCGGATCCAGGGGATCCGGGCCTCGT
>NZ_ML123034.1:3758825-3837876 GCF_003846185.1 Streptomyces sp. ADI96-02 | reverse complement strand
TGAACACCACCCTACGCCACTCGGCGCCGCTCCGTGACCACAGGAGCCGACCACGGGCCGAGCGCAGGAGCCGACCACGAGATCCGGCCACGAGATCCTTTGCCTGCACGCCCATTCCTGACGGGCCGTCAGTTCAGTAACCTGACATAGTGTCAGCCGATCGGCCGACCCCGCACGCAACCCGGCGGACCATCGAGCAGGAGTGGGCGGAACGATGCTCGGATCGACTCACGGCACCTTCACCACCGACTTCCGTGCCCGGGTGGTGGCCTGCGGCGAGGAGCCGCACGCCGCCGTCATCAGCATGCCGACGGCCTCTGCCGAGGGCGGCCTGGATGTCAGCGGCCGACCGCTGCACCTGCCGGTGCCCGACCTGGACCGTTTCTTCCAGCCGCGCTCACTGGCCGTCGTCGGCGCATCGGACGCCGAGGGCCGCCCCAACGCCGGCATCACCCGCCGGCTCGTCGCCTGGGCCGAGGGCGTCGGGGCCCGGCTGCACCCGGTGCACCCCACCCGCGCATCGGTGTTCGGCATCCCCTGCTCCGCCTCGGTGTCCGAGCTGCCGGAACAGGTCGACCTGGCGGTGCTGCTCGTCGCCGACCCGCTGCCGGTGATCGAGGAGCTGGGCGAGGCCGAGGTGAGGTTCGCGGTGGCCTTCGCCTCGGGATTCGCGGAGACCGGGGAGGCCGGCGCGGTGGCGCAGGCCCGGCTGGCCGCCGCCGTGGAGCGCGCCGGGCTCCGGCTGCTCGGGCCCAACACCAACCTGAACGCCTTCGAGGAGTTCCGCGACGACCTGAAGGGCCCCGCGATCGCCCTGATCACCCAGTCCGGGCACCAGGGCCGGCCGCTCCACGCGCTCCAGGAGCTGGGCATCCGGCTCTCGCACTGGGCTCCCACCGGCAACGAGGCCGACCTGGAGACCGCCGACTTCATCGGGTACTTCGCCGGCCGGCCGGAGGTCGGAGCCATCGCCTGTTACGTGGAGGGGCTCAAGGACGGCCGCTCCTTCCTGCTCGCCGCCGACCGCGCCGCCCGCGCCCGGGTGCCCGTGGTCGCCGTGAAGGTGGGCCGCACCGAGGCCGGGGCCCGTACCGCCGCCTCGCACACCGGCAAGCTGACCGGAGCCGACCAGGTGGTGGACGCGGCGATGCGGCAGTTCGGCGTGATCCGGGTGGACGGCCTGGACGAGCTCCAGGACACGGCGGCGCTGCTGGCGCGGGCCCGGCCGCCCCGGGCGGACGGCGTCGCCGTGTACTCGATCTCCGGCGGCACCGGCGCGCACTTCGCGGACCTCGCGACGGCCGCCGGGCTCTCGCTGCCCGCGCTCTCGGAGGAGAAGCAGCGCGAACTGCACGGCTGGATACCCGCTTACCTGAACGTCGCCAACCCCATCGACAACGGCGGGCACCCGGTCGGCGACTGGCGCGGCCGGAAGATCATCGACGCGATCCTCGCGGACCCGTCCGTCGGCGTCCTCGTCTGCCCGATCACCGGCCCCTTCCCGCCGATGAGCGACCGGCTCGCCCAGGACCTGGTGGACGCCGCCGAGACCACCGACAAGCAGATCTGCGTGGTCTGGGGGTCCCCGGTGGGCACCGAGGACGCCTACCGCCGTACGCTCCTCGGCTCGTCCCGCGTGGCGACCTTCCGTACGTTCGGCAACTGCGTCACCGCCGTGAGGTCCTACCTCGACCACCACCGCTTCGCCGCCGCGTACCGCTCGCCGTTCGAGGCCGCCCCGCGCACCCCGTCGCCCTCGTACCGCAAGGCGCAGGCGCTGATGCGGCCGGGCCACCAGCTCAGCGAGCACGCGGCGAAGCAGCTCCTGCGGGCGTACGGCATCCGGGTGCCGCGCGAGCAGTTGGTGACCAGCGCGGCGGCGGCGGTCCGCGCGGCCGGGCCGGTCGGCTACCCCGTCGTCATGAAGGCGTCGGGCCCCCACCTCGCCCACAAGACGGAGCTGGGCCTGGTGAAGGTGGGCCTCACCTCGGCCAGCCAGGTCCGCGACGCCTACCGCGAGTTGACCGACATCGCGCGGTACGAGTCGATCGACCTGGACGGCGTGCTGGTCTGCCAGATGGTGGACCGGGGCGTCGAGATGATGGTCGGCGTCACGCACGACGCCCTGTTCGGGCCCACCGTGACGGTCGGGCTCGGCGGGGTGCTGGTGGAGGTGCTGCACGACGCGGCGGTACGGGTGCCGCCGTTCGGCGAGGAGCACGTGCGGGACATGCTCGGCGAACTGCGTGGCCGAGCGCTCCTGGAGGGCGTGCGCGGCGGGTCGCCGGTGGACGTGGACGCGCTCGTGGAGGTCGTGCTGCGGGTCCAGCGCATGGCCCTGGAGCTGGGCGAGGACCTGGCGGAGCTGGACATCAACCCGCTGGTGGTGCTGGGGCGCGGGCAGGGCGCGGTGGCCCTGGACGCGCTGGCGGTGTGCCGGTGAGCGGCGCAGGGCAGGGCGCGGCGCGCGAGGCAGGCGCGACGCGGGCGGTACCGGACAACGCGGTACCGGAGAACGTGACCCCGGACGGCGCGACGCCGCAGGAGGCGACGCGCGCGGTGCCGGAGGAGACGGTGCTGCACGCCGTCGACGGCGGCGTCCGGTGGATCACCCTCAACCGGCCCGAGGCGATGAACGCCGTCACCTGGGACCAGCGGGAACGGATCATCACGCTGCTGGCCGACGCCTCCGCCGACCCGGCCGTACGGGCGGTGGTGCTCACCGCCACCGGACGCGGCTTCTGCGCGGGGGCCGATCTGCGCGGCGCACCGGCCCCGTCCGGGGAGCGGGTGCCCGGGGACGTGGCCCGGATGATCAGGCTCGGCGCGCAACGGCTCGTCGCCGCCGTGCTGGACTGCGAGAAGCCGGTGATCGCCGCCGTCAACGGCACCGCCGCCGGGCTGGGAGCCCATCTGGCGTTCGCCTGTGACCTGGTCCTGGCGGCCGATTCGGCGAAGTTCGTCGAGGTCTTCGTGCGGCGCGGTCTCGTCCCGGACGGTGGCGGCGCGTATCTGCTGCCCCGGCTGGTGGGCCCGCAGCGGGCGAAGGAGCTGATGTTCTTCGGGGACGCCCTCACGGCGGCGGACGCGGAGCGGATGGGCCTGGTCAACCGTACGGTTCCGGCGGGGCGGTTGACGGCGCTCGCCGGGGAGTGGGCCGGGCGGCTGGCGGAGGGCCCCACCCGCGCCCTGGCCCTGACCAAGCAGTTGGTGAACGCCTCGCTCGACAGCGATCGGGCGACCGCCTTCGCGGCCGAGGCGGCGGCTCAGGAGATCAACATGACGACGCGGGACGCGCGGGAGGGCGTGGCCTCCTTCGTCGAGCGCCGGACGCCAAAGTACCGGGGGGGCTGAGGGGTCGTCTCCGTCGTGGCGTCTCCGTCGGGTTGTCTCCGTCGTGGAACAACTGTCCATCGGAATATGCGCGACTTCGTAACAGCTCAGGAATCCGTCCGATCATCCTCTGGTCCTATCGACTGCCTGCCATAGAGTTCCCGTGCCGACGCCGGGGCAGCCCTGCGGCGTCTCGGCCCGATTTCCCTCCACACAGCACCGCGAGGAGCCCGGCTTGTCTTCCCACATATCCCGCGCATCCCACATATCCCGCACGTCCCGCACCTCCCCCCTCCCCCGCCGACCGGGGCGCGCCGTGGCGCTGTCCGCCCTCGTCGGCACCGCCGCCGCCGTCATGGCCACGGCCACCCCGGCGGTCGCGGCGCCCGCGGCCGGTGCGGCGCAGCCCCGGACCGAGGTGACCTGCACGTCCGACAAGGCCGGCCTCGCGAGCCGGCTCAGCAAGGACATCCAGGCCGTGGTGGGGGACGCCGCCCTCAAGGGACGGGTCTCCGTCGCTCTGTACGACCGCACCACGGGTACCGAGTGCACGTACCAGGCCGACCAGCAGTACGACTCCGCGAGCGTCGTCAAGGTCATCGTCCTGGGTGCGCTCCTGCGCCAGGCCCAGGAGGAGGGCCGGGAGTTGACCTCGACCGAACACACGCTCACCACCAAGATGATCACGGCGTCCGACAACGACGCGACGACCACCCTGTGGAAGCAGCTCGGCCTCACCCGCGTCTCGGAGTTCCTGCGCCTCGCGGGCATGGAGCGCACGGTCCCCGACGCGGAGGGCTACTGGGGGCTGACGCAGATCAACGCCGCCGACCAGCTGAAGCTGATGAAGCTGCTGACCTCGGCGAACCCCGTTCTCGACGACAGCCGCCGCGCCTACGCGCTGGACCTGATGAACCGGGTGATCACCTCGCAGCGCTGGGGCGTCCCGGCGGGCGCGCCGAGCGGAGCGACGGCCCACCTCAAGAACGGCTGGCTGCAACGCAGCAGCGGCGGATGGCGCGTGCACAGCGTCGGCGCGTTCACCGGCAAGGGGTACGACTACGGCCTCGCCGTCCTGACCGCCGACAACACGGACATGCCCGCGAGCGTCAAGGTGATCGAGAACATCGCCCGGAAGGTCCACGCGGACCTCAACGGGACCGAGGTCGCCCCGCTCCAGGAGATGCGCCGCCAGGCCCTGCCCGGCACCTCCGACGGTTCGCTGGTGCCCGAGAGCAAGTAGGGCCGCGTCCCGCCGCCCGGCTCGCCACGGCGTGCGCCCCGGAACCGGAACCAGGACCGGAAACGGATCCTCCCGGTCCCGGGGTGCACGGCCCTTCCTATCTGATGCTGCGTCAGCTCTAATGGCGGCGTGATGGGACACGCAGGCATGGCCGCCACCGCCGTCCGGTACCTCAGGTCCGTCGGCGCCGCCACGGCCACCGGACCGCAGGCCCCGGTCGAGGCGCTGCCCCGGCCCGACCTGAGAGCCGTGCGCGACGGCGAGCGGCTGCCCGTCGACCCGGGCGAGTTCCGGCGGGTGCTGGGGCACTTCGCGAGCGGCGTGACCATCGTGACGGCGCGCGACGCCGACGGGCCGACCGGATTCGCCTGCCAGTCGTTCGCCTCCCTCTCGCTGGACCCGCCCCTGGTCGTCTTCCTGGTCGCCCGGACGTCGACGACCTGGCCGAGGATCGCCCGCGCCGGGGCCTTCTGCGTCAACATCCTGGGCGCGGAGCAGGGGCCGTTGTGCCGGGGGTTCGCGGTGAGCGGCGCCGACAAGTTCGCGGGCGTGGCGTACGCGGACGCCCCGGCGACCGGCTCGCCCCTGCTGGACGGCGTGCCCGCCTGGGTGGACTGCCGCGTCCAGGCCGTCCACACCGGCGGCGACCACCTCATCGTGGTCGGCCGGGTGGAGACGTTGGGCGCGGCGGCCGACGCGGAGCCGCTGCTGTTCCACCGGGGCGTGTTCGGACGCTTCACCGGCTGAGACCGGGACTGTCCGGAATCAGTGCGGCAGACTCGCCGCGCCGGCGCTCCCAAGCCGCCCTCTGCGTGCCGCCGGCGGGCGACCGGCGTACGTTCCGAGGCTCGGGCCGCCGGGCGGCGCGGCCCGGAACGCACTCCGGCGCTCACGGCGACCGGGCCTCAGAACACCAGCACCCCGCGTGCCACCCGGCCGTGGTGCGCGTCGTCGGCCGCCTTGGCGAAGTCCTCCACCGGGTAGGTCTCGGTGATCAGTTCGTCCAGCAGCAGCCGCCCCTGCCCGTACAGCTCGGCGTACAGGGCGATGTCGCGCTGCGGTCGCGAGGAGCCGTAGCGGCAGCCCAGGATCGCCTTGTCCAGGTACATCGAGGAGACCAGGAACGACGCCTCGGCGGTGGCCTCCGGGACGCCCAGCAGGATCGCCTGGCCGTGCCGGTCCAGCAGGTCGACGGCCTGCCGGATCAGGTCGGTGCGGCCCACGCACTCGAAGGCGTGGTCGGCCCCGTCCGGCAGGATGTCGCGCACCTGGTCGGCGGAGGTGAGGAAGTGCGTGGCCCCGAAGCGCCGGGCCACCGCCTCCTTCGCCGGGTTGCTGTCCACCGCCACGACGGTCAGCGCGCCCGCCAACCGCGCGCCCTGGAGCACGTTGAGGCCGACGCCGCCGGTCCCGATGACGACGACGCGGTCGCCCCGGTCGACCCTGGCACGGTTGAGGACCGCCCCGACGCCGGTCAGCACCCCGCAGCCGATCAGGGCCGCCGAGGTCAGCGGCAGGTCGGCGGGAATCCGCACCGCCTGGACCGCGCGCACCAGGGTGCGTTCGGCGAAAGCCGAGTTGGAGGCGAACTGGAACAGCGGACGCCCGCCCCGCGAGAACGGCCGTCCGGGGCGGCCGATCGCCTTCCGGCACATCGTGGGCCGGCCCCGGTCGCACTCCGCGCAGGCGCCGCAGTTCGCCAGCGTGGACAGCGCCACGTGGTCGCCGGGCTCCACATGCGTCACCCCGGCCCCCACCGCCTCCACCACGCCCGCGCCCTCGTGGCCGAGCACGACCGGGACGGGAAAGGGAATCGTCCCGTCGATCACCGACAGGTCGCTGTGGCAGAGCCCGGCCGCCGCCACCGCGACCAGCACCTCGCCGGGGCCGGGCGCGCGTATCTCCAGGTCGTCGACGACCTCGGTCCGTGTGCCGTCGAAGACGACGCCTCTCATCCCGGCTCCCTCGGTAGGCCGAGCACGCGCTCGGCGATGATGTTCCGCTGGATCTCGTCCGAGCCGCCGTAGATGGTGTCGGCCCGGCTGAAGAGGAACAGCCGCTGCGCCTCGTCGAGTTCGTACGGTCGCTCCGGCGACCACGGTCCGGGGCCGACGGCCCCGGCGGCCCCGGCGACCTGGACGGCCAGCTCGCCGAGTCTCCGGTGCCAGCCGCCCCAGAGGAGCTTCGCGACGCTGGGCGCGCCCGGGTCGCCGGTGGCGCCCAGGGTGCGCAGGGCGTGCCGGCGCATGGTGGTCAGCTCCGCCCACTGCCGCACCAGGCCCGCCCGGACGACCGGGTCGCCGACGGCACCGCTCGCCACGGCGGCGCTTACGACCTTCTCCAGTTCGGCGGCGAACCCGATCTGCTGGGCGAGCGTGGAGACCCCGCGCTCCAGCGCGAGCAGCCCCATGGCCACGGCCCAGCCGTTGCCCTCGCCGCCGACCACCTCGGCGGCCCGCGCCCCGTCGAGGAAGACCTCGTTGAACTCGCTCGTCCCGGTCATCTGCCGGATCGGCCGGACCTCGATCCGGCCGGGCTGGTCCATCGCGACGAGCAGGAAGGAGAGCCCGCGGTGGCGGGTGGAGCCGGGTTCGGTGCGGGCGAGGACGAAGCACCAGTCGGCGTCCCGCGCCAGCGAGGTCCAGATCTTCTGCCCGGTCACCGCGTAGCCGCCGGTCCCGTCCGCCACGGCGGCCGTCCGGACCCCGGCGAGGTCCGATCCCGCGTCCGGTTCGCTGTATCCCTGGCACCACAGCTCCTCGCCCCGGGCCACCGGAGGCAGGAAACGGCGTCGCTGCTCCTCGGTGCCGTAGGCGATCAGGGTCGGGGCGAGCAGGTTCTCGCCGATGTGGCCGAGCCGGGCGGGGGCGGCGCACCGGGCGTACTCCTCGGCCCAGACGACCTGTTGGGCCAGGGTCGCGCACCGGTTGCCGTAGCCCCGGCCGTCCGTGCCGGGCCAGCCCAGGCCGATCCAGCCCGCCCGGCCCAGTGCGCGCTCCCAGGCGCGGGGGTCGGGGGCCGGGTCGTCCGCGAGGCGGTCCGCCAGCCAGGCGCGGGCTTGGGCGCGGAAGGTCTCGTCCTCGTCGCCGAAGCGGAAGTCCATGCGTGGCTCCTGTCGTGTGGGCCGGGGGCTCCGCCCCCGTACCCCCGCTCCTCAATCGCCGGAGGGGCTTGAATGGGCCGGTTCGCCGGAGGGGCTTGCGGCGGTGGACCGTTCGCCGGAAGGGCTGGGGCGTGTGGTCGGTGCGTTGGGGCGGGCTCCGGCTCGGGCCGCCGCCGCCATCTCCTCCAGCCGCGCCAGCATCGGCATCGGGTCCACGCCCACCGTCCCCGGCAGGAAGTCCGCGATCCGCTCCGGCGTCCAGGCTCCCTCCGCGTAGCCCGCCCGCAGTTCCCTGGGCTGGGCCCAGACCGCGATCTTGGGGCCCGCGATCGTGTAGACCTGCCCGGTGATGCCCTCGGCGCGGGCCCGCTCGCTCAGCAGGTAGACGACGAGCGCCGCCACGTCCTGCGGCTCGCCGATCTCCGCCAGCTCCATCGGCACGCCCGCCGACATCCGGGTCCGGGCGACCGGGGCCACCGCGTTGGCCGTGACGCCGTACCGGTGCAGGCCGAGCGCGGCGCTGCGGACCAGCGAGATGATCCCGCCCTTGGCGGCGCTGTAGTTGGCCTGCGCCACGCTGCCCTGGTGGTTGCCGCTGGTGAAGCCGATGAGCGTGCCGCCGCCCTCCTGCTTGCGCATCACCGCCGAGGCGGCGCGGAACGCGGTGAACGTGCCCTTGAGATGGGTGGCGAGGACCGGGTCCCACTCCTCCTCGGACATGTTGAACAGCATCCGCTCCCGCAGGATCCCGGCCACGCACACGACGCCGTCGAGCCGTCCGAACTCCGCGAGCGCGGTGTCCACGAGCCGCTGCCCGCCGGCCATGGTGGAGATGTCGTCGGCGACCGCCACGGCCTCGCCGCCCGCCGCCCGGATCTCCTCGACGACGCCCCGGGCGATCTCGCTGGTGGGCTCGGAGCCCTCCACCGAGACGCCGTAGTCGTTGACGACGACCCGGGCCCCCTCGGCGGCGGCGGCGAGGGCGACCGCCCGTCCGATGCCCCGCCCGGCACCCGTGACGGCGACCACCCTGCCTGCCAAGAAGTTCCCCATGCCCGGCCCCTTCCCGCGGTTTCTGACGGACCGTTAGATTTTACGGGCAGTCCGACGCCCCGGCACAAGACCCAGGAGGCCCCCATGTCCCTGCCGGCCGCATTCCACGAGATCGCCCGGCGCGTGAACAACTGGGGCCGCTGGGGGGACGACGACGAGAGGGGCACGCTCAACCTGATCACCGACGCCGTCGTCCGGGAGGCCGCGGCCACCGTCCGCACCGGCCGCCGGATTCCGCTCGCGCTCCCGCTGCGGCGGGACGGGGTGCAGAGCGGACTGATCCCGGGCCGGATCGATCCGCTGCACACGATGACCCAGATCAACCAGGAGCTGTTCGGCCCCGGCACGGTCGCCACCAGCGACGACGTCGTGACCATGGGGCTCCAGGCGGCGACGCACTGGGACGCGCTGACCCACGTCTCGCACAGCGGGAAGATCTACAACGGACGCCCCGCCGACACCATCACCGCGCACGACGGGGCCCGGTTCTCCTCGATCGCCACCGTGCCGCACCTCGTCTCGCGCGGGGTCCTGCTGGACGTGGCGCGCGCCCGGGGCGAGGACCGGCTGCCCGGCGGCCACGCGGTGACCCCGCAGGACCTGTCGGAGGCGGAGGAGTTCGCGGGCGTACGCGTACGGGCCGGGGACATCGTCCTCGTACGGACCGGGCAGGTGCGGCTCGCCCTCGCCGGGGACCGGCAGGCGTACGGCTATCCGTCGCCGGGCCTGTCGGTGCACACGCCCGCGTGGTTCCACGCCCGGGACGTGGCGGCGGTCGCCAACGACACGCTGACCTTCGAGATCTTCCCGCCGGAGATCGAGGACCTGTGGCTGCCCGTGCACGCGCTCCACCTGGTGGAGATGGGCATGCTCCAGGGCCAGAACTGGAACCTGGAGGAGCTGTCGGCGGCCTGCGCCCAGGAGCGCCGGTACGCCTTCCTGCTCGCCGCCATGCCGGAGCCCTTCGCCGGGGCCACCGGCACCCCGGTCGCCCCGGTCGCGGTCCTGTGAGCACGGCGGCGCGCGGGCCGGCCGCGCGCGGGTCTCAGGCCAGGTTGGTGAAGAGGCACGAGGGCGGTTCGCACACCCCGGTGACGGAGGGCTCCTGCCTCGCCGGGAAGGCCGCCGGGCCGCCCCGGTCGATCTCGCACCAGATCCGCTTGCCGGCGCCCTCCGGCTGCCAGCCCCAGCGGTCCGCGAGGCCGTCCACCAGCTCCAGGCCCCGCCCGTTGGTGTCCTCGCCCGCCGCGTGGCGCTGGAGCGGCGGGCGATCGCTGGCGTCCGCGACCTCCACCCGGACGGTGCCGCAGGAGCCCCCGGCCGCGCCGAACAGCATCCGCAGCACGGCCGGACAGCCCGTGTGGACCACCGCGTTGGTGACCAGCTCCGAGATCAGCAGGATGAGCGTCTCGGCGAGCGGTTCGTCATCCCCTATCCCGGATCCGACCAGGCGCGACCGCGCCCATCTGCGGGCCCGCCCCACCTCTGCGGGATCCGGACCGACCTCCAGCTGAACCTGAAGCACCTGCACCGCTCACACCATCCGAACCGGCGGACACATCGCCTCGCGCCTCCTCAGGGTCACGGAACGTGATTCCCTTACGCGACAGCATGGTTGACGTACAGTCACCGCAACAAGCGCTTCGGGCATATTCCAGCGCGAAGGAGTACGCGTGGTGCATACTGTGCGACGCACGCTGCGGGGAGTCGAACAGGAGGGCTCCGACGCCACGGGAATCGCTTCCCGCGCAGGCCCGGCACCTCTCCTCGGGGCGCACGCGCGGCTTCCGGAGCCGCCGCACAGGCCGCCACCCGGATCGTCGGGTTCCAGAACCACTCGCACCCCACGGAGCGTACCCGAGCCCGGCCGCGACTCCGCCCGGTGACGAATCACGCGAAGGACACAAGCCGGTATCGACCTCGGCCGTTTGCGCTGCGTCACCCTCCGGCCTCCGCTTCGGACCTCCGCCGTACGAACGCCGGTGACCTGCCGGTCCGGTCCGCCGTCCGGTCCGCCGGGCGGTCCAGCGCGGCGGCCAGGACCTCCTCGGCGGCCCGCGCGGCGAGCCACCGGGCGGACCGCAGCCAGGCCCGTTTCAGGTGCAGGTGAACATCTGCCTCCCAGGTGAAGCCGGTACCGCCGTGAATCTGGAGGCAGTCGCGCGCGTTGAGGACCGCGGCCTCGTCGGCGAGCAGTTTGGCCCCGGCGATCTCCACCCGGTCGCCGGTCAACGCCGCCGCGTACACGGCGGCGCGGGCCACCCCGGTCCGAACGTGCATGTCGGCGCACAGGTGTTTGACGGCCTGGAACGATCCGATGGGCGCGCCGAACTGCTCGCGCGTTCCGGCGTGTTGGACCGCCATCTCGGTGGTGTGCGCGGCGCTGCCGAGTTGTTCCGCCGCCGTCAGCAGCGCGGCCTCGTCGCGCAGCCGGTCGGCGGCCGTCCCGGTCGGCTCCCCGGCCCCGGGCGGCGGCATGGCCACGCGGTGGAGCGGGGTGAGCGGGTCCAGCGACCGCACCGGCCGGGCCGTACGCGTCAGGGCGCGCAGGTCCGCGCCGGTCAGCAGCCGGGCCGGGCCGCCGGGTTCGGCCACGAGCAGCGCGTCCGCGCCCGCCAGATCGGCCACCGGCAGGTCCCCGTCCAGGACGGCCACCACCGCCTCGCCCTCGGCCGCGCCCGCCACCGCGCCCGCCGCCGCCTGCGTGGCGACCAGCGGGCCCGGCAGCAGTGAGCGGCCCGCCTCCTCCAGGAGCAGGACCGCCTCCGGAAGTCCGAGGCCGACGCCGCCCGCCTCCTGCGGCAGCCGCAGGGCGAACAGCCCGGCGGCGCCCAGCTCGCGCCACAGCACCCGGTCCACTCCCCCGCCGCCCGCGACGGCCGCCCGCATCCGCTCCCGGTCGAAGGCGGCGGCGAGCAGGTCGCGCATGCCGGTCCGCAGGGCCCGCTGGTCGTCCGAGAGCTGGAGGTCCACGGTGGTTCAGCGCCCCTTCGGCAGGCCGAGCACGCGCTCGGCGAGGATGTTCCGCTGGATCTGCGAGGTGCCCGCGGCGATCGTGTACGACAGGGCGGAGAGCCGGTCCAGGACCCACTCCCGGTCCAGGTCGAAGGCGTCCGCGCCGAGCACCTCGGCCGCCGCCGCGTACAGCTCCTGGCGGATGTGCGAGTAGCGCAGCTTGAAGACGGAGGCCCCCGCGCCGGGGACTCCCCGGGTGCGCTGGGCCTCGCCGACGTTCTGCTGGGTGAGCCGCCACAGGGCGCGCAGTTCGGCGTTGAGCCGGCCGAGCCGGCGGCGCAGCACCGGATCGTCCCACCGCCCGTTGGACCGGGCCTCGGCGGCGAGGGCGTCCAGGGTGCGGCGGCAGGCGACGACCTCGCCGACGAAGGCGGTGCCGCGCTCGAAGGAGAGGGTGACCATGGTGACGCGCCAGCCGTCGTCCTCCGCGCCGACCCGGTGCGTGAGCGGCACCCTGACCTCGTCGAGGAACATCTCCGCGAACTCCGTGGAGCCCGCCAGGGTGCGCAGCGGGCGCACGGTGACGCCCGGCGCGTCCATCGGCAGGGCGAGCCAGGTGATGCCGCGGTGCTTGGGCGCGGCGGGGTCGGTGCGCACGAGCAGTTCGCACCAGTCGGCGACCTCGGCGTGCGAGGTCCACAGCTTCGCCCCGGTGACGACGTAGTGGTCGCCGTCGCGCACGGCCCGGGTCCGCAGGGCGGCGAGGTCGGAGCCGGCGTCCGGCTCGCTGAAGCCCTGGCACCAGATCTCGTCGCCGCGCAGCACCGGCGGCAGCCAGCGGGCGCGCTGCTCGGGGGTGCCCTCGGCGGCGATGGTCGGTCCGGCGTGCAGCAGCCCGACGAAGTTCGCCCCGACGTACGGGGCTCCGGCCCGTTCGCTCTCCTCCAGGAAGATCAGGTGCTGGGTCGGGGTGGCGCCCCGGCCGCCCGCGTCCACGGGCCAGTGCAGGCCCGCGTATCCGGCGTCGTACAGCCTGCGCTGCCAGGCGGTGTCGTACGCCCGGCGGGCCGGCCAGTCCTGCGGCGGCGGCTTCGGGGGCAGTGCGGGCAGGACGCCGGCGAGCCAGCGCCGCAGCCGCTGCCGGAACTCCTCCTCCTGCTCCGTGTACGCGAGGTCCACGCCATGCCGCCTAGGCGTCCAGGTCCAGGCCGAGCATCCGGATGGCGTTGCCGCGCATCAGTTTGCGGATCGTCTCCTCGTCCAGCCCCTCGACGTGGTCGAGCGCGACCTGCTTGGTGTGCGGGAAGGTCGAGTCGACGTGCGGGTAGTCGGTCTCGAAGGTGGCGTTGTCGCGGCCGACGACGTCCAGCGAGGCGATGCCGTGCTTGTCGCGGAAGAAGCAGCAGAACATCTGCCGGTAGTAGTACGTGGACGGCGGCTCCGGGATCAGGTCGCGCACCCCGCCCCAGGCCCGGTGCTCCTCCCACACGTCGTCGGCGCGCTCCAGGGCGTACGGGATCCACCCCATCTGGCCTTCGCTGTAGGCGAGTTTGAGCGTCGGGAACTTGACCAGCACTCCGCTGAAGAGGAAGTCCATCATCGAGGCCATCGCGTTGTTGAAGGAGAGCGACGCCTGGACGGCCGGGGGCGCGTCCGGGGAGGCGGCCGGCATCTGGGAGCTGGAGCCGATGTGCATGTTGACGACCGTGCCGGTCTCCTGGCAGACGGCGAAGAACGGGTCCCAGTAGCCGGAGTGGATGGACGGGAGGCCGAGGTAAGTGGGGATCTCGGAGAAGGTGACCGCCCGCACGCCCCGGGCCGCGTTGCGCCGGATCTCGGCCACCGCCAGGCCGATGTCCCACAGCGGGATGATGCAGAGCGGGATGAGCCGGCCGCCGCTGTCGCCGCACCACTCCTCGACCATCCAGTCGTTGTAGGCGCGCACGCAGGCCAGGGCGACCTCCTTGTCGCGTGCCTCGGCGAAGGTCTGCCCGCAGAAGCGCGGGAAGGTGGGGAAGCAGAGGGACGCCTCGACGTGGTTGAGGTCCATGTCCTTCAGGCGTTCGGCCGGGTCCCAGCAGCCGGGCCGCATCTCCGCCCGGGTGATGCCCTCCAGCGTCATGTCGTCGCGGTCGAAGCCGACGGCGGCGATGTTCCGCTTGTACGGGAACTTCAGGTCCTCGTAGATCCACCAGTCGGTGGGCGGGCCGTCCGGGTCCATCGTGATGAGGTACTTGCCGCCCGTGTAGATCAGCTCGCCGATGCCCGCGGTGAGCGGCCGGGGTCCGCGCTCGCGGTACTTCGCGGGCAGCCAGGTGGAGAAGAGGTGCGCGGGCTCGATCACGTGGTCGTCGACGCTGACGATCCGAGGCAGTTCCGTCATGGTGTCCCCTTCGGCGCACACGGCCGTTTCTGATGACCTGTCAGATTTCTTGCCGCCCTCAGGCTAGCCCCGCACCCCTGGACCGACAAGGCGCGGAGTCCTACGCTCTGCGCACTGTCTGACTGACCGTCAGTTCGGAGGGACCGCTGTGACCGCCGTGAACGACGTGACCCGGACCGCCCACGCCCTGGGCGCCTCCCGCACGTTCTGGGAGCTGATCGAACGCCGCGCCGCCCTGACCCCGGACCTCCCCGCGCTGCTCCAGGACGACCGCGCCCTGACCTTCGGGGAGCTGCGGACCCGCGCGGAACGGGTCGCCGCCGGGCTGTACGGGATGGGGGTGCGGGCGGGCGGCGTGGTCGCCTGGCAGCTGCCGACCCGGCTGGAGACGGCCCTGCTCTCCTTCGCCCTGGCCCGGATCGGGGCCGTGCAGACACCGCTCATCCCGTACTACCGCGAGCGCGAGGTCGCCTTCGCCCTGCGGGAGTCGAAGGCCGCGCACCTCGCCGTGCCGGGCGTGTGGCGCGGCTTCGACCACACCGCGATGGCCCACCGGCTCGCCGCCCGGCTGGAACGCCCGCCCCAGGTGTTCGAGGCGTACGACGCCCTCCCCGACGGCGATCCCGCCGTGCTGCCGCCGCCGCCCGCCCCGGCCGAGGGCGGTGCCGTCCGGTGGATCTACTGGACCTCGGGCACCACCTCCGACCCCAAGGGCGTCCTGCACACCGACCGCGGGCTGATCGCGGCCGGCTCCTGCCTGGCGCACGCGCTGCGGCTGTCGGCGGACGACGTGGGCTCGATGGCGTTCCCGTACGCGCACGTCGCCGGGCCCGACTACACGGTGATGCTGCTGCTGTACGGATGCCCGGCCGTGATGTTCGAACAGTTCGCGCTGCCGGACGCCCTGGCGGAGTACCGGCGACACGGAGTGACGGTGGCGGGCGGGTCGACCGCGTTCTACTCCATGCTCCTGGCCGAGCAGCGCAAGGCCCCGGGCCGGCGGATCGTCCCGACCCTGCGGCTGCTCGCCGGCGGCGGGGCCCCCAAGCCGCCGGAGCTGTACCACGAGGTCGTCCGCGAGATGGGCGTGGCGCTGACCCACGGCTACGGCATGACCGAGGTCCCGATGATCACCATGGGCTCCCCGGACGACACCCCGGAGCAACTGGCCCACACCGAGGGACGGCCGCCCGCCGGGATGGAGATCCGGATCACCGACGAGCGGGGCGGGCCCCTCCCGTACGGCGTGGAGGGCGAGGTGCGACTGCGCGGCGAGGCGGTCTGCCGGGGCTATCTGGACGCCGGCGCCTCGGCCGCCGCCTTCGACGCCGACGGCTTCCTGATCACCGGCGACCTGGGCCGGCTCCGGGAGAGCGGCCACCTCACGCTCACCGGACGGCTCAAGGACGTCATCATCCGCAAGGGCGAGAACATCTCCGCCCGGGAGATCGAGGACCTGCTCCACCGCCACCCCGCCGTGGCCGACGCCGCCGTCGTCGGCCTGCCCGACCCGGAGCGCGGGGAACGCGTCTGCGCGGTCGTCGAACAGGTGCCCGGCACCGCGCCCCTCGACCTCGCCGAGGTCGGCGGCCACCTGCGGCGGGAGGGCCTGTCGGTCCACAAGATCCCGGAGCAACTGGAGATCCTCGACGCGCTGCCCCGCAACGAGACGCTGCGCAAGGTGCTCAAGTACCGGCTGCGCGAGCGGTTCGGCGGCTGAACCCGGCCCCGGCCGGGCGGGGCCGCCGGCGCACGCCGCGCCGGCGGCCCTCGGTCATCGCGCGTCCGGCTCGATCACCGTGAAGTAGACGGCGAGCGCGCCGACCACGTCGCTCTCGGCGATCCGGCCGTCATGGTCGGCGTCCAGGCTCTGCGCCGCGACGCCCGCGACCTCCTCGCCGGCCCCGAGGACCCGCAGGGCCCGCTCCACGGCCGCCACGGACGCCCTGCCGTCGTTCTCGCTGTCCGCGACCGCGATCGCCGCGCGCAGGAACGGCCGGGCGATCTCCGCGAAGCGCTCCGGATTGTCCCGCAGCCGCTTCACCGCCCCGCCCACGAACTCCTCATGGGTGACCCGCTGGTCCCCGTCCACGTCGGCGATGCCCGCCATGCCCTGCCAGAACGCCTCGGCCCCGGTGTAGAGGGCCTGGCCCTTGTCGCAGCGGGCCGTCGTACCGAACTCGGCGAGCAGACGGGCCGCGGCGGCGTTGAAATCGGCGCGATCGATGGTGCCGTTGCCGTCCTGGTCGAAGGCGGCGAAGCGGTGCGCGATCTTTCGCTCGTACTCTGCGCTGTCCATGCGGGGAGCGTACGTCGCCCGGAGCCCCGCCGTGTCACCGAGCCGCCGCACCCGTGTGACGACCTGGTACCGGTACGCCGTCCTCAGGCGGTCAGCGGCCGGCACTCCTCGTCGATCGCCGAGGCCGCGTCGGCGTACACGTCGAACAGCCGGCGCACCCCGAGCGCGCCCAGCACCTTGTTGACGTGGGAACCGTCCTCCGCGCCGCGCGCGGGCAGGATCAGCCGCAGCCGGCCGCCGCAGGACTTCATCAGCCGGCGGGCCGCGATCAGCACGCCGACGCCGCTGGAATCGCAGAAGAAGACACCGGACAGATCGAGCACCACATCGTGCTGCCCCTCCGCCACCGCCTCGTGGACGGACTGACGCACGACGGGTGACGTCACGAGGTCGAGTTCACCGCGTATCTGCAGCACGGTCCAGGAGCCCTGCTCGGTTTCGTCCACCTTCAGCGTCACGCCACTGGACCTCTCGTTCCGGGGCTCCCGGCAATCCGGAAGTTTCGGTTCCTCATCGCGGCTGCTGCCCAACCGCTCATCCATGAAACACCGGGCCGGGCGCGGCGGCCCAGGGGGTTTCCGGTGGAAATGATCACTTCGGGCCCGTTTCCCCTGCTCAGCCGTGAGAACAGCGCCCCGGCGGCCGGACCGGAAAAAACGCGGTCCGCCGAAGCCGCGCGGAGACGGACGGAGGAACACCGAGGCGGACAGTTGACGCAAAGGCGCGTGCACGCCCCGCGCGGCGGACTACATTCGGACGACGAGGGCAAGAGAGTGGATCACGGATTCGGGTACGGACCGGGGCTGGGGGTTTCATGGCGAAGGACGCACCTCCCCGCTGGGACCGCCGGATGCAGCAGCGGCTGGCACGCGGCGAGGCGGCGGCGCTCGGCGAGCTCTACGACCGCTTCTCCTCCCTCGTCCACAGCCAGGCGCACCGGATGCTCGACGACCAGGAGGCCGCCGACCTGGTGACCCGCGAGGTCTTCGCCCAGATCTGGGAGGACCCGGGCGCCTACGACCCGAAGCAGGGCTCCATGCGCTCGTGGGTGGCCCGCCTCACCCACCGGCGGTCCGTGCAGCGGCTGCGCCGCGCGGAGACGTCCGCGTACGCCGAGGAGCACGGCGAGGGAGCGGTGCCGGATCCGGAGGAGCTGGAGCGGCGGGTGCGCAGCGCGACCGCCGCCGCCCGCGCCGACTACATCGTCTCCTCGATGCCCGCCCCGCTGCGCCGGGCCCTGGAGCTGGCCTACGTCCACCGCCGGGACTACCGCCAGACGGCCGCCGACCTCGGCGTGACCGAGGACGAGGCCCGCCGCCGGCTCCGGCTCGGACTCCAGCTGCTCTCCACCGCGAACGCCCGCCCGCTCGACGGGTTCTCCCCGCCCGGATACGGACGAGTCCGGTGACCGGCGGCGGACGCGACGACGGGGTACGGGGCGCCCGGCGCATACCCGGCCCGCGCGGCGCGGCCGACGATCGCGACCTCCCGCGGGCTCCCGGCGAGCGGGACCCCGGCGTACCGGACCCCGCCGTGCCGGATCTCGCCGTGCCGGAGGTCCCGCTGCCCGGGCGTCCCGCCCCGTCCGACGTGCCCGCCCTCTCGCACCAGGTCCTCAAGGCCCTCCTCGGCGCGTGGGCGCTGTCCGCCTGCTCGGCCGGGGAGACCGCCGCCGTCGAGGAGCACCTGACCGGGTGCGCGCCCTGCGCGGACGAGGCCCTGCGGCTGCGCGACGCGGTGGGCCTGCTGCACACCGACGGCTCGCTCGACCTCGACCCGACGCTGCGGTCCCGGGTGATGGACGGCTGCCTGAGCCGCCGCCCGGCGCGCATACCGGTGCCCGAGTGGGCCGTGCCGTACGACGCGGAGACCGCCCGGCTCGACGCGCTGCTCCGCGACATCGGCGACTCCGAGTGGCACGCGCCGGTGCGGCTGCGGTGGTTCGAGGAGGAGCACGCCGTCTCCCGCCGCACGACGGTGGCCGGGGTGGTCAGCCATCTGATGGCGGTCGACGGGCTGGTCTCCGCCGCGCTCGGCCTCGACGACCCGCTCGGCGGGGCCGAGGCGCCGCTCTCCCCGACCGAGCGCACCGAGACGTACTGGGCGGCGACGGGCCGGCCGCCCACCGGGAACATCCGCGAACCCTGGCGGGACCTGAGCCACGAGCTGATCCGCACGTCGTCGTTCGTCGGCCGCAACGTGGCCGAACTCTCCGTCTCCTACGGCGACTTCGCCCTGCCGCTCCAGGACGCCCTGCTGGACCGCGCCTTCGAGTGCTGGGTGCACGGCGGAGACATCGCCGACGCCGTCGACTACCCGTACGCCGCGCCGTCGGCCGCGCATCTGCACCGCATGATCGACCTCGCCGCCCGGCTGCTCCCGGCCGCCCTCGCGGGCCGCCGCCGCTCGGGACGGGCCGGACCGGCGAAGGACCTGGTCGCCGCCGGCGCTCCGGGCCGGTCGCTGCACCTGGAGGTCGAGGGCCACGGCGGCGGGGACTGGTACATCGCGCTGGACTCGCCGGCCGCGCTCGGCTCAGGCGACCGGGCGGTGGCGCAGGTGGCCCTGGACGGCGTGGAGTTCTGCCGGCTCGTCGCGGGCCACATCTCGCCGGTGGAAGCGGCGGCGGGCCAGGAGGGCGACCGCGAGGCCATCCGCGACGTGCTGTTCACGGCGGCCTCGCTCAGCCGCCTGTGAGAGCGGCCCCGCCGGACGTCAGGTGAAGACCACCGTGCGGCGGCCGTTGAGCAGGATGCGCCGCTCCGCGTGCCACTTCACCGCGCGGGCCAGCGCCTGGCACTCCACGTCCCGGCCCACGGCGACCAGCTGGTCGGGCGTGACGTCGTGGGCGACCCGCTCGACCTCCTGCTCGATGATCGGCCCCTCGTCGAGGTCGGCGGTGACGTAGTGGGCGGTCGCGCCGATCAGCTTGACCCCGCGCGCGTGCGCCTGGTGGTAGGGCCTCGCGCCCTTGAAGCTCGGCAGGAACGAGTGGTGGATGTTGATGATCCGGCCGCTCAGCTGCTTGCACAGGTCGTCCGAGAGGACCTGCATGTAGCGGGCGAGGACGACCAGCTCGACGTCCTCCTCCCGGACCAGCTCCAGCAGCCGCGCCTCGGCCTCCGGCTTGTCGTCCTTGGTCACCGGCAGGTGCCGGAACGGGATGCCGTAGGAGGCGACCAGCTCGGCGAAGTCGGTGTGGTTGGAGACGACGGCCGCGATCTCCACCGGCAGCGCGCCGCTGCCGGCGCGGAACAGCAGGTCGTTGAGGCAGTGCCCGAACCTGCTGACCATGAGCACGACCCGCATCCGGTCCGCCGCCCGGTGGATCTGCCACTCCATCCGGAACGCCTGCCCGATCGCGGCGAAGCTGGCGCGCAGCTTCTCCACCGTCACGGTGGCGTCCGCCGAGAAGTGGACGCGCATGAAGAACAGGCCCGTGTCGTGGTCGCCGAACTGCTGGCTGTCCTCGATGTTGCAGCCCGTCATGAAGAGATAGCTCGACACGGCGTGCACGATGCCCTGCTTGTCGGGGCAGGACAGCGTGAGGACGTACTGCTCGGGCGCGACGGCGTCCGGGGCGGCGGAGGAGGCGGGCTGCGGCACGGTCATCCTCGTAGGGTGCCACACCCGCCCCGGGTCAGGCGGTCCTGGTCATGATGCGGATGACGTCCAACGAGTGCGGCGGCGTGTCCGGGTCCTCGGCGTCGTTCGCGGCGAGCATCACGTGCGCCTCGCGGGCCGCCCGGACGGCCTCCGGCCAGCCGTGGTGCTCCAGGTAGGCCGACACGGGGGCGTCCGCGCCGACCTGGTGCATGATGCGCAGCACCCGCAGCGCGGCCGTGTCCACGGCCGCCGCCTCGGCGGAGTCCCGGAATATGGTGCCGACGTACTTCTCGGCGGACCAGTTGTCGAGCCAGGTGTCCTCGACCAGGCGGTACACGGCGTCCGTGACGTCCCCGTAGCCCTCCCGGCCGGCGAGCCAGCACTCGTGGTGGAAGACGGGGTCGGAGAGCATGTGCAGCGCCGAGCGCACGTTGGTGCGCCAGCGCCACCACGGCATGTCAGTGAGCGGCATGACGCCCATGGTGGAGGAGCGACGGCCGCGACGGGAAGTGTTCTCCGAACCTTGCTGCACGGTCGTCGATCGTACGTTCCTCCGCGCCGGGCCCTCACGGCCCCCCGCAATTCACCCGCGCGTCACCGAGCGTTGCTCGCGGGACACCGCGTCGTTACCCCGGGCGCGGAAGTGTTCCCGTCCATGACCGGACGGCGACGCCCCACCTTTTCCCGCTCCTTCCAGTGTGCCGTCGGCGCGGCTGCGGCCGGGGCGACGGCGCTGTCCGGCTGCGGCGTGCTCCCCGGGGACCCGGGGGGCTCCGGGGGGTCCGTCACCGTCATGACGTGGGCCCCCGACCGGGTGGAGGACGCCGACGCGGTGAGCATGCCGGGCGTGCCGGCGATGGCCCGGACGTACGCCCGCTGGATCAACGAGCAGGGCGGAATCGGCGGGCGCGAGCTGAAGGTGGTCGTCTGCGACGAGGACGACACCGCGGCCGGCGCCGAGCGCTGCGCGCGGGAGGCCGTCGACCGGAAGGTGGCCGCGGTCGTCGGCTCCTACAGCCGGTACGGGCAGAGCTTCATCCCGGCGCTGGAGGCGGGCGGCGTGCCCTACATCGGCGGCTACGGGGCCTCGGCGGAGGAGTTCGAGAGCTACCTCTCCTTCCCGGTCAACGGCGGCCAGCCGGCCCTCCTGGCGGGCCACGGCAGACAGCTGGCGAGCAGCTGCGAACGGGTCTCGCTGGTGCGGCCCGACTCGATCGTCGGCGCGGGCATGCCGCAGCTCCTGGACACCGGGCTGCTCGCGGCGCACCGGCCGGCCTCCACCGACATCCTGGCCGCCGAGGACGCCACCTCCTACGACGGGCAGGCGGCGAAGGCGCTGGGCCGCACCGGCGGAAGCTGCGTCACCGCGGTGCTCGGAGCCCGTACCGAGACGTTCGTCGACTCCCTGCGCCGGCTCGGACCGGACGGCGAGCGGGCCAGGATCTCCTCGGTGCTCGGCAGCGTCAGCCAGCGGCTCATCGACCGCACCGGCGGACGCGACAGCCCCTTCGAGGGCGCCTACGTCACCGGCTGGTACCCGGACGCGGGCGATCCGCGCTGGGACGAGATGCGCCGGGTGATCGGGAAGTACGCCTTCAAGGACAACCGCGTCGACCCGGACGACACCGGTGTGCAGACCACCTGGATCGCGTACACGGCGCTGCGCGAGGTCGTCGAGGCGATCGGCGGTGAGGGCGCGATCACGGCGGGCCGGATCGTCAACGCCCTCAACCGGGGCGCCGAGGTCGACACCGGCGGGTTGACGCCGGTGCTCCGCTGGCGGTTCAAGGACATGATCGGCACCTTCGCCTACCCCCGGATCGTCAACGCGAAGGTGACGTTCCAGGTGGTCCGCGAGGGCCGTCTCACCGCCCAGCGGGAGGGCTTCGTGGACGTCACGGACGCGCTCGCCGACGTCCCGCGCACGGCGGCGGGCTGACGGCCCCGCGTCCGGCCGGCCCGCCGCCCCGGGGGGAGCGGCGGGCCGTCGGGGTCACAGCTCGGTGGGGCCGTGCTGGGTCAGGCCGTACTTCGAGGCGATCGCGTTCCAGAGTCCGGACGCCTGCTGCTTCGCCGCGGTCGCCTCGCCGCTCTGCTGGTTGGCGCGGGCCGTCTCGTTCGTGGACCGGGCCCGGCCGCCCTTGCAGACGCCCTTGTTCTTCTGGGCCTGCCGCGCCCAGGCGGCGTAGTGCTCGTCGGCCGCCGCCGACGCCTTCCACGCCTTGGTCAGCGAGGTCGTCAGGTCCGCGTTCCGCGGCAGCTCGTCCAGGCTCAGGCCGCCGAGCCGGGTCACCAGGTCGCGGCGCTGCTGGGCGGCGCCCCGCAGGTCGGCGCCGGCCCGGTCCAGGTCCTTGCAGGACTTGATCTTCTCCACCGCGCTGATCACCGCGGCGCGGCTGTCGTTGCTGTCGGCCAGCAGCTTGTCCAACGCCTCGGCCTGGGGCTTCGCCGGGTCGACCGCCGCCTTCGTGGTGGGCTCCTCCTGCGCCGTGGTGCTCTGCGAGGCGACCGGCCGCTTGTCGTCGGCGGGCTCGTCGCCGCCGCTCATCAGCGCGCCCGCGCCGAGCCCGATCACGGCGCAGCCGCCGACGACCGCGGCGATCAGGACGCGCGCGGACCGCCGGCGCGGGGCGTCGCCGCCGTGCTGCCGGGGCGGCTCGTGCGGGCCGCCGCCGTGGGGCCCCTGGGGGCCGGGCCCGTAGCCCGGCGGGGTGTGGGGCGGCAACTGGCCGCCCGGGTAGGGCTGCTGGGGCGGCGGGGCCTGGTGCGGCTGCTGCTGCCCGTACGGGGGCGGGGGCTGCTGCCCGTACGGGGGCGGGGGCTGCTGGGCCGCGTCGAACCGCGGCATCTGCTGCGTGGCGCCCGCGGGCCCCTCCGCGCGGAAGAGGTTGTCGAACTCGGCGGGCGGCTGCCGGTCCCCCGGCGCACCCGGCCGGATGTCGTACGGGGCGCCGCCGGGCACCGGCGGTATGTACTGGGTCGCGTCCGCGTCGCCGCCCGGTCCCGGCGTTCCGGGGTAGCCGCCGGAGGCGGCCGGAGGCTGCTCGGGCGGCAGCCCGCCGGGCCCCGGGCCGCCGGGCACGGGGGCGATGAACTGCGTGGCGTCCGCGTCGCCGCCCGGCGCCCTGTGCGGGCCCGGCCCGCCGGCCTCCGGCGGCAGCGGCTGCGCGTACGGCTGCGGCTGCTGGTAGGGCCCCGGGTGGGGCGGCTGCTCGTACCCGCCCGCGCCCTGGCCGTATCCCTGCCCCGGCCCCTGCTGCACGGGCGGCAGCGGCTGCGGGTAGCCGTACGCCCCCGGCGCCTGCACGCCGGGCTGCTGCGGCGGGGCCTCGGGCCGCGGCTCCCAGGACCCGCCCCACGGCTGCCCCGCGGCGGGCGCCGCCTGTCCGCCCCGGTCGTCCTGACCGGCCGGGCCGCCGGTGGATTCCCCCGGGTTCCAGGGGGCCCCGCCGTCGGAGGGCAGCACGACACCTTCGTGCGCGGGTCGTCCAGCGGGGAGCTGTCGCTCGCCGCCCTGTCCGCTCTGCGTCACCGGGACTCCTACGTGTGAACCTACGGAATCGTCGGCTCACGCTATCGGGTGGCCACCCGGCTCCGCCAAGCGCGTCGTGCCCGCGCCGCCCCTTCACCGGCCGGGTAACACCCGGCCCGCCGACGGCGCTGTTATGGGGCGCGCCGGCCGGTCCGCGGCTCAGGCGGCCTGGAGCTCCAGCCGTTCGCCGAACTCGCGCACGGCCGGTTCCTGCCCGTACGGCACGAGCCGCTGCTGGAGGTCGTCCAGGTACTCCGCGCCCCGGCTGGAGCGCACCGTCCCCAGCAGCTCCATCGCCCGCGTGCCCGTGCGGCAGGCCCGCTCCACGTCGCGCTGCTGCACCTGCGCCGAGGCGAGCAGCACCAGGGCGATGCCCCGGCGTCGGGCCCGGGTCTCCGGCAGCTCGGCCAGCGCCTCCTTCGCCCGGCGCGCGGCGGCGTCCGCCTGGCCCAGGTCCCGGTGGCAGTGGGCCAGTTCGTCCGCGAGGTACCCGGTGTCGAAGTGCGCGATCCAGGCCGGGTCGTCGCCGCCCTTCGGGTCGGCCTGCTCCAGCGCGGCCACGGCCCGCCCCGCGACCGCGTCGCACGTGCGGGCGTCGCCCATCAGCGCGTGCCCCCGGGCCTCGGCCGCGTAGAACATCGCCTGCGCGCGCGGGGTGACCTGGCCCCGGGCCCCTTCCTGCGCGGCCCGCGCCAGTTGCGCGATCTCGCGCGGGTTGCCGAGCTGCGCGGCGAGATGGCTCATCGAGGCGGCCAGCACGTAGCCGCCGTAGGCCCGGTCGCCCGCCGCCTGGGCCAGGCGCAGCGCCTGGATGTAGTAGCGCTGGGCGAGTCCGGGCTGACCGGTGTCCACGGCCATGTAGCCGCCCAGCTCGGTGAGCCGGGCCACCGCGGCGAACAGCTCCCGGCCGACCGCCTCCCGGTAGGACCCCGAAAGGAGCCCGGAGACGACGCTGTTGAGGTAGTGCACGAGCACCGGCCGGACGTGGCCGCTGCCGAAGCGGTGGTCGAGGTCGACGAGCGCGGCGGTCATCGCCCGCACGGCCTCGACGTCCGCCGGCCCGACCCGGGACCCGGCGGACCGGGCGACCTGCGGATCGGCTCCCGAGATCAGCCAGTCGCGGCTGGGCTCGACCAGGGCGGACGCGGCCACGGCCGAGCCGGAGAGCAGATCGCGCCGGCCCACGTCGCTGCGCCACAGCTCGCAGACCTGCTCGATGGCTCCGAGCACGGTCGGCGCGTACTGGAGGCCGACGCCGGAGGCGAGGTTCTTGCCGTTGGCCATGCCGATCTCGTCGATCGTGACCGTGCGGCCGAGCTTGCGGCCGAGCGCCTCGGCGATGATCCCCGGGGCCCTGCCCCGTGGTTGCTGGCCGCGCAGCCAGCGGGCCACGGACGTCTTGTCGTACCGCAGGTCGAGTCCGCGCTCGGCCCCGACCATGTTGACGCGGCGCGCGAGGCCCGCGTTGGAACAGGCGGCTTCCTGGATGAGCGTCTGGAGCCGTTCGTTGGGCTGGCGGGCCACGAGAGGTCGTGCTGCCACATTTCCCCCTGAAACAGTCTGAATACGCGGTGATCGGTGGAAGGATCACTGCCCGTCACATACACAAGAAATGCGCATATTCCATCGGCATTCGTTGAGGGCACGGCGAGTTGCCCGGTCCCGCTGGTGGCTACCCGCGCGTCGGTGCGTCGGCCCCTGCGCGCCCCCGCCCGTGCACCGATGCGCCCCGCGTGCGGGGCCGCTGCGCCGGTCCCGGCTCCGCCGCGCCCGTAACCCCAGGTGGCGGCGGTAGTTGTGCTCAGCGTGGAAGAGCCCATCGGAGTCACGGAAGCCGCCCAGGTCCCCCAGCAGCGAGGGGATCACCTGCTCGACGCCGCGGTGCGGTACGCGGAGGAACGCCACTGGGACGTGTTCCCCGGCACCTGGCTGGAGGCGGCGGACGGTTCGGAGCGCTGCTCCTGCGGGGAGCCGGACTGCGCCCGCCCCGGAGCGCACGCGCCCCGGCCAGACTGGGCGGGCCAGGCGACCGGAAGCGGCGCGGCGGCCCGGCGCATGTGGTCCCGGCAGCCCCGGGCCTCGGTGCTGCTGCCGACCGGCCGCACCTTCGACGCCCTCGACGTCCCCGAGTCCGCCGGATTCCTGGCGCTGGCCCGGATGGAGCGGATGGACCTCACGCTCGGCCCGGTCACCTGCACGCCCGACCGCCGGATGTTCTTCTTCGTCGCGCCGGGCGCGGCGGCCAAGGTGACCGACCTCGTGCGCGCGCTCGGCTGGAACGCCCGCGCGATCGACCTGGTGGGCCGCGGCGAGGGCCACTACATCGCCGCGCCGCCCACCCGGATCGGCGGGCGCGGGGCCGTGCAGTGGGCCCGCCGGCCCACTCAGGTCAACCGGTGGCTGCCGGAGGTGGACGAACTGATCAGCCCGCTGGCGTACGCCTGTGCCCGCGAAGCCGCCGACGCCCGGGCGCGCCTTTCGTAGGCTGGTCCCCACCTATGGGGATATCGAAAGGCTGTGCCATGCCGGACCGGGCGGATGCACGTACGGATACAGAGGCGGAGGCGGGTGCGCGCGCGGCGCGGCCCGCCGTTCGCATACAGGGGCTGTGGAAGCGGTTCGGCGAGCAGGTCGCCGTCTCGGGCATCGATCTGGAGCTGCCAGCGGGGAAGTTCGTCGGCCTGGTGGGTCCCAACGGAGCGGGCAAGACCACCACGCTCTCCATGGTCACCGGCCTGCTCCGGCCCGACAGGGGGACGATCGAGGTCGCCGGGCACGACGTGTGGAGCGACCCGGTCGCGGTGAAGTCCCGGATCGGCGTGCTGCCGGAGGGGCTGCGGCTCTTCGAGCGGCTCTCGGGACGCGAACTGCTCGCGTACAACGGGCGGTTGCGCGGGCTGCCGGGCGCGGAGGTCGACAAGCGGGCCACCCAGCTCCTGGACGTGCTGGACCTCGCCGGCTCGCAGCACAAGCTGGTGGTGGACTACTCGACCGGGATGCGGAAGAAGATCGGCCTCGCGGCGGCGCTGCTGCACAACCCCGAAGTGCTCTTCCTGGACGAGCCGTTCGAGGGCGTCGACCCGGTGTCGGCCCAGACGATCCGCGGCGTGCTGGAGCGCTACACCCGGTCCGGCGCGACCGTGGTCTTCTCCAGCCATGTGATGGAGCTGGTCGAGTCGCTGTGCGACTGGGTGGCGGTGATGGCGGCCGGCCGGATCAAGGCGCAGGGCACGCTGGCGGAGGTCCGGGGCGACGCCCCCTCCCTGCAGAGCGCCTTCCTCGAACTGGTCGGCGCGGGCGGCCGGGACACCGGCGACTCGCTCGACTGGCTGGGCGGCGACCGATGAGCGTGCTGGACGCCCCGGTGGGCGGCGCGGCCCCGGCGGCCCCCACCACCCGCCTGACCCCCGTCTTCGTCCGGCTCAAGCTGACGCTCCTGCGCAACGGGCTGCGGCAGTCCGCCGGGCGCAGGGCGGCGTTCATAGCCTCGCTCGTCGTCACCCTGCTGCTCGCCGCGGGCCAGGTGCTGGGCCTGGTCCTGCTGCGCGGCCACGAGCACGCGGGCGCGCTCGTGGTGCTGCTGACCGGGGTGGTGGCCCTCGGCTGGGCCGTGCTGCCGCTGTTCTTCCCGAGCGGCGACGACACCCTCGATCCGACCCGGCTGGTGATGCTGCCGCTGCGCCCGCGGCCACTGGTCCGGGCCCTGCTGGTCTCCTCGCTGGTCGGCATCGGCCCGCTGTTCACGCTGTGCCTCGTGCTCGGCTCGGTGCTCGCGCTGGCGCACGGGGCGGCCGGCGTGGTCTTCGCGGTGCTCGCCGTCCCGCTGACGCTGCTGCTGTGCGTGGCGCTGTCGCGGGCCGTCGCCACCGCCAACGTCCGGCTGCTCAACTCCCGCAAGGGCCGCGACCTCGCGGTGCTGAGCGGGCTGGTGATCGCGGTCGGCATCCAGTTCGTCAACTTCGGTGCGCAGCGGCTCGGCCGGGCGGGCGGGCTCTCCGCGCTGGAGCCGGCCGCGGACGTGGTCCGGTGGCTGCCGGGGGCCTCGGCCGTCGCGGCCGTCGACGCGGCATCGCAGGGCGCGTACGGGGCCGCGGTCGCGCAGACGCTGATCACGGGCGCGGCGCTCGGCGCGCTGCTGTGGCTGTGGCGGCAGAGCCTGGTCAAGCTGATGACCTCGCCGGACGGCTCCACGCTGGCCGCGGCGGAGCCCGAGCGCAAGGAGTCGGGCCGCTCCGGGCTGTCGGCGCTGCTGCCGGAGGGCCGTACGGCGACGGTC
This sequence comes from Streptomyces sp. ADI96-02, assembly GCF_003846185.1. GTDB lineage: Bacteria > Actinomycetota > Actinomycetes > Streptomycetales > Streptomycetaceae > Streptomyces. The sequence continues at coordinate 3,810,093 of NZ_ML123034.1, read as the reverse complement.
GCGATGCGCAGCCTGCGGTACGTGGCGCGGGACCCGAAGACGAAGGCGGCCTGGGTGACGGCGCTGGCGATCGGGCTCATCGTGCCGGTGCTGAACGCGTTGCAGGGCGCCGGGTCGGTCTACTTCGCGTGCTTCGCCGCCGGGATGCTCGGCATGCAGATGTACAACCAGTTCGGCCAGGACACCTCGGCCTTCTGGATGGTGGCGCTGACGATCTCCTCGACCCGGGACGCGTACGTCGAGCTGCGGGCGCGGGCGCTGGCCCTGCTGCTGATCACCCTGCCGTACACGCTGCTGGTCTGCGTGGTGACGGCGGCGGTGCTCGGGGCCTGGCGGTCGCTGCCGGGGGTGCTGGGGCTGTCGCTCGCGCTGCTGGGCGCGATGCTCGCGACGGGCGCGGTGGCCTCGGCGCTGTTCCCGTACTCCATCCCGCAGGACGGGGCGTTCAAGAACGTGGTGCCGGGGCAGGGCGGGCTGGCGTGGATCTCGATCCTCGGCGGCATGGCGGCCTCCGCCGTGCTGACCGCGCCGGTGATCGCCCTGGTGGTCTGGCTGCACGTCTCGGACCGGCAGGACGCGCTGTGGCTCGTGGTGCCGATCGGGGTCGCGTACGGCACGGCCCTCGGGTGGGCGGGACTGCGCGTCGCGGCCCCGCGCACGGCGAACCGGCTGCCGGAGATCCTGGCCGCGGTCAGCAAGGGCTGACCGCGGCTACGGGGCGACCGGTTCGCGGTCCTCGCGGTTGTCCTCGGCGAGCTGTTCCAGGAACGGCTCCACCGCCGCCCGCCAGCCCTCCGGCTGGTCGTAGTGGACGAGGTGGCCCGCGTCCGCCACCTCGGCGTACTGGCCGCGGGGCAGGACGCGGACCATCTCCTGCGCCTCGGCCCGGCCCAGCTCGCCGTCCAGCCCGCGCAGCACCAGGGCGGGGCACCGCACCTGCGCCAGCTCCTCCCAGTGCGCGTCGAAGATCCAGGTGGCGCGGGAGCGGAGCATCTGGCGGCGGGAGAAGACCGGCCGCCAGCCGTCCTCGCGCTCGGCCATCACCTCGGCGTAGAACGCGCCGCGGGACGGGTTCGGCCGCTCGACCCACGGATCGTCCTCGCCGAACCACTTCCGTACGTCGGCGAGTGTGGCGAAGGGCAGCGGCCAGGAGGCGAACCAGTCGCTCCATTCGCGCTGCGAGGCCGCGCCCAGGGCGGAGGCCCGCATGTCGCAGATGACGACGGCGCGCACCAGGTCGGGACGCTTGGCGGCGAGCTGCCAGCCGGTGAGCGCTCCCATCGCGTGGCCGACCACGGTGACGGGGCCGAGCCCGAGCTGTTCGATCGCGGCCTCGGCGTCGCCGACGTAGGCGTCACGGGTGTACGGCCCGTCGGCGGGCTTCTCGCTGCGGCCGTGGCCGCGCTGATCGAGGCCGACCGCGCGGTACCGCTCGGCGAGCCAGCGGGCGGTGGGCGCCCAGTGGGAGGCCCGGCCCATCAGTCCGTGCAGCAGTAATACGCCCGGAGCCCCGTCCGCCTCCGCGCTCTCCTTGGGCGGATCCGCGAACTCCCACGCCGCGAGGTTCACGCCGTCGGCTCCGGTCACGTCGATGCGCCGCACCATAGTCCTGGCACCCCTTCTGGTCCTCGATCACCGACTGGCTGGTCCTCGATCGCCGACTGGTTCGCGTCCCGTCAGACTATCGAACCTTTATTCGAAAACGAGGATTCGCCGTTCAACATCCCACGTTCGAGTGACACCCTCCGAGGATTGGCCCCGGCGGCCCGGGAAAAGATCTATCCCGGGAGGCGGGCCGCTCGGGGACATCGGCCCACGGGAGTTGACCTTGAGAGCTCGGGGCTCCGGGTCAGCACGGGGGAGGACCGGCCCCGGCGCCCGCGAGCGCCGGGGCCGCCCCCTGTTCCGGACCGGCGCACGCCCCTCGCCCGACACGACGGCCCCCGAACGCCGGACGGGCCTGGGGCGCACAGCGTGAAGCCGTGCGCCCCAGGCCCGTCCGCCGACGGCGTTCCGTTCGACAACGTTGGCGAGGTGCGGCGCGAATCTCCGCCGCACCCGCGCCTTCACGTGCTCCAGGACCGGAGCGGGCGGCGTCGGGGCAGCCGGCAAGGGGGCGGGCGGCTCCGGCGCATCCGGGACCGCGACGCCCGCCTCGCGGTGCGCGTTCCGGTACGACGGGCGCATTTCCCGCTCCCTCCCCGGCCGCCGACCGCACCGGCCGGCGCCCTCAGGTCATATGCCTGACCTCAGCGTGGCACGCCGCGCGGCCGGGCGCTGCTGTTCCGCACGGAAATCGACGAGCGGGGCGTCACGGTTCGGTAGCCGTGGCGCCCCGCTCGCGGCGACCGGGTCAGCGCTTGGCGACGAAGACGTGCGCCGCGACGACGGAATCCAGCTCGGCGGCCTCCCCGCTGGAGCCGACCAGCACCCCGCCGGGCGACTCGGTCACGCTCACGACGGAACCGGGCTGCACGCCCGCCCGGCGCAGCGTGTACATCAGCTGGGCGTCCGTCTGGATCGGCTCCCCGATCCGGCGCACCACCACCGTCTTGCCGTCCGCGCCCGGGTCCAGCTCGGCCAGGCTCACCATGGAGTCGTCGAGGAACGGGTCGGCCTCGGTCTTCTCGCCCAGCTCCTCCAGGCCCGGGATGGGGTTGCCGTACGGGGACTCCGTGGGGTGGCGCAGCAGATCGAGCACCCGCCGCTCCACCGCCTCGCTCATCACGTGCTCCCAGCGGCATGCCTCGGCGTGGACCTGCTCCCACTCCAGACCGATCACGTCGACGAGCAGGCACTCGGCGAGCCGGTGCTTGCGCATCACGCGCGTCGCGAGGCGGCGGCCCTCCTCGGTCAGCTCCAGGTGCCGGTCCCCGGCCACCTGGACCAGCCCGTCGCGCTCCATGCGGGCCACCGTCTGGCTGACCGTCGGACCGCTCTGGTCCAGCCGTTCCGCGATCCGGGCGCGCATGGGGACCACGCCTTCCTCTTCGAGTTCGAGGATGGTGCGGAGATACATCTCCGTGGTGTCGATCAGTCCGGACATACGTGCCCCTCGATGCTGTGACAAACAAACGTCGTGCGATGGCCCTGCGTCAATTCTGACGCATCGCGCCGACAACCGTGCCGCGCCGACGGGAGGCCGGGCGGAAGGCTGGGCGGAAGGCTGGGCGGAAGGCTGGGCGGCGGAGCCCGCCGGGCCCTGTTGACAGGCCACTGGTCCAGACCGCAACGTAATCCGCGGCGCCGGCATTCCCACCCCGCGCAGAACGCCCCGATCCTCTCGATCATCCCGCCGAAAGGGCTCTCCCGATGAGCGACAGCAAGCTGGCCGGTCAGTTCTTCGACGCAGCGATCGGCCTGCTGACGCGGGTGCGCGACGAGGAGGCCGACGGCATCGCGACCGCCGGGGCGGCGATCGCCGACACCGTGGCGGCGGGCGGCCGGCTGTTCGCCTTCGGCGCGGGGCACTCCTCCCTCGCCGCCCAGGACGTCGTCTACCGGGCGGGCGGACTGGCCCTGATGAACCTGCTCACGGTGCCCGGCACGGTCGGCGTGGACGTCATGCCCGCCACGCTCGGATCGGCGCTGGAGCGGGTGGACGGACTCGCCTCGGCCGTCCTGGACTCCTCGCCCGCCTCCGCCGGCGACCTGCTCGTGATCATCTCGCTCTCCGGCCGCAACGCCCTGCCCGTCGAGATGGCGCAGAACGCGCGCGCCCTCGGCCTCACGGTCGTCGGCGTGACCTCCGTGGCGTACGCGGACGGCACCCGCTCCCGGCACGCCTCGGGCGGCTTCCTGCGGGACCACTGCGACATCGTCCTGGACAGCAAGATCGCGGTCGGGGACGCGGAGCTGACCGCGCCCGGCGTCGAAGCCCCGTTCGCCCCGGCCTCGACGGTGGTGACCAGCGCGATCATGCAGGCGGTGATGGCGGCGGCGGCCGAGCGGCTGGCCGCCCGCGGCGTCGAGCCGCCGCTCCTGCGCTCGGGCAACGTGGACGGCGGCCACGAGTGGAACGGCCGGGTCATGACGGAGTACCGCGACCGGATCTTCTACCGCCACTGACACGCGCCGCTGACACCCGCCGCCGATTCCGCCACCGGCACCGCCTCCGACCGGGCCTCGCCCGCGCCGCTACCGCCGCGTCGGCAGCGCGACCCGGGCGGTCAGGCCGCCGCCCGGATTGGCCCTCGCGCTCGCCTCGCCGCCGTGCGCCCGCGCGACCGACGCCACGATGGACAGGCCCAGACCCGCGCCCTCGCCAGGTGCGTGCCGACGGGCCTGCGCCCGGCGGAACGGCTCGAACAGCAGCGGCACGGTCGCCGGGTCCACCACCGGCCCCGTGTTCGACACCTCCAGCCCGCCCGCGCCCACCGTGACCCGTACGGTCCCACCGGGGTGGTTGTGGCGCACCGCGTTGGCGACCAGGTTGTGCACGAGGTGGTCCAGCAGGACCGCGTCGCCCTCGACGGCCACGGGCCGCGACGACACCTCCACGGTGACGGACCGGGCCTTCGCCTCGGCGGCCAGCCTCCCGGCGACCTCGGCCGTCGTCTCGTCCAGGGCGACGCGTTCGCGCCGGCGCAGGCCCTCGTCGGAGACCGCGAGCAGCAGCAGCCCCTCGATCAGCTGCTCGCTGTCGGCGGCGGTGTCGATGAGCTTGTCCCGGATCCAGGCGACCTTCTCGGGCGACGGGTCGTCGGCCAGACCGATCTCCGCCGCCGCGCGCTGCACCGCCAGCGGCGTGCGCAGCTCGTGCGCCGCGTTGGCGGCGAAGCGCTGGCGGGCGGCGACCAGTTCCTCGATCCGGTCGAGCATCCCGTCGAACGTGTCGGCCAGTTCCTTGAGCTCCCCGGGCGGGGCCTTCAGCGCGAGGCGCTCGTGCAGGTTGCTGCCGGAGAGCCGGCGGGCGCGGGCGGTGATCACGCCGACCGGCCGCAGCACCCGGCCCGCCATCCACCAGGCCATGGCGACCGAGAGCGCCGAGTACGCGGCGAGGGAGATCGCCGAGACGGTGAGCAGCTGGTTGAGCGCCGCGTCACCGGCCACCGTGCTGACCCGCTGGGCCATGGCGTACTGCCCCGGTTGCAGGACGGCGGTCTCCGCCAGGGCGGACGTCGGCAGCGCGGGCGCCACTTCGACGCCCCGCTGGACGGCGCCGGCGGGCACGGTCGGGGCGACCGCCATCAGGACATTGGCGTACAGGTCCTCGCTGACCAGCAGGTAGACGCCGCCCATCAGCAGCACCCCGGCCAGCACCAGCAGCCCGCCGTACAGCGCCGTGAGCCGGGCGCGCTCCCCGTTCACCGCGCGTCCTCCGGTCCGGCGGCGGGGCCCTCGCCGATGCGGTACCCCGCCCCGGGCACGGTCTCGATCACCGGGGGCGCACCCAGTTTCGCGCGGAGCTTGGAGAGGGTGACCCGGACCGCGTTGGTGCGGTAGCTGGTGTCCTCCTCCCACACCTCCTCGATCAGGTCGTCGCCGCTGACGACGGCGCCCTCGGCCCGCAGCAGGGTCTCCAGCACGGCGAACTCCTTGCGCGAGAGCGAGAGGTAGCGGCCGTCGCGGCAGACCTGGCGGCGGGCGGTGTCCAGGGTCAGTCCGGCCCGCTCCAGGACCGGCGGCAGCGCCGGGCGGGCCCGCCGGCCCAGGGCCAGGACCCGGGCCAGGAGCTCGTCGTACGCGAAAGGCTTGGTCAGGTAGTCGTCGGCGCCGATCCCCAGACCGGTGACCCGGTCCCGTACGGTCCCCGAGGCGGTGAGCATCAGGATGCGCGTCAGCAGGCGCGCGCCGACGACCCGGCGGCACACCTCGTCGCCGTGCAGCCCCGGCAGGTCGCGGTCGAGGATCATCACGTCGTAGGCGCCGAACCGGAGCTTGTCCAGCGCGGCGAGGCCGTCGCCGGCCACGTCCACCGCGATCGCGTCGCGGCGCAGCCCCTCGGCGATCATCCCGGCCAGGAATTCCTCGTCCTCCACCACCAGCACACGCATGGGTTCTGTGTACCCGAAGAGGTTGTTTCGTCGGCATAAGCGTTCGGGCTGAGAGAAACGAAACCGGCCCCTCGCGCACCCTCGGACCGTTCGCATCCGCCTGTCTGCAACGGACGAGGAGCCCTCATGAACGCGATCCTTTCCCGACCGAGCACCACCACGCGGTCCCGTCGGCGCACCACCGCCGCCGCCTGCCTGATGGCCCTGTCGGTGGTCCTGACCGCGACCGCGTGTTCGGGCGACAGCGGCGGCACCGGCACCAAGGGCGCCGGCTCGGCCTCGGACACCGAGAAGACGGCCGAGGACCAGGCGCTGGAGCACCGCAAGTGCCTGCGCGAGCAGGGCCTGAACGTCCCCGAGCCCAAGCCGGGCAGCAAGGAGATGTCCACCATCGACGGCGGCGGCAAGACCAAGGCGGAGATGGAGAAGGCGTTCAAGACCTGTCAGGACAAGTCCCCCAACGGCGGGCCCAAGGAGCTCAGCCAGGCCGAGAAGGACAAGATGCTCGCCTTCGCCCGGTGCATGCGCGAGAAGGGCATCGACATGCCCGACCCGAAGTTCGAGGGCGGCGCGATGGCGGCGGCCCCGGCGCTGAAGCCGGGGGACATGAAGAAGTTCGAGAAGGCCAACGCGGCGTGCGAAAGCGCCGGTCGATGAGGCGCGGACGCGTCGTGGCGGCCACCGCGGCGGTGCTCGCGGTGGCCGCCGCGTCGGTGGCCCTCACGCAGTTCGGCTCCGGACCGGAGGCGGCGGCCCCGAAGGACGGCGGGCTGCCGCCGGCCACGGCGCTCGTGGAGCGCGGCGACCTGCGCGACAGCGCGCGGGCCGACGGCACCCTCGGCTACGACAGGCAGCGCAAGATCAACGCGGCGGTGGCGGGCACCCTGACCTGGACCCCGCGCACCGGCTCCACGGTCGAGCGGAACGAGCGGCTGTACGAGGTCAACGGCAGGGCGGTCCGGCTGATGTACGGCTCCGGCCCGATGTACCGCACGCTGAAGCCGGGCGACAGCGGCCGGGACGTCGAGCAGTTGGAGCGCAATCTCGCACAGCTCGGCTACACCGGTTTCACCCCCGACGACGAGTACACCGAGCTGACCGCGGCGGCCGTCAAGCGCTGGCAGAAGTCCCACGGCGTCAAGCAGACCGGGAAGGTCGGGCCGGGGGACGTCGCGTTCGCCGCGGCCAAGGTCCGGATCAAGAGCGTCGCGGCGTCCGTGGGCGACCTCGCCCAGCCCGGCGCACCCGTCCTGACGACCACCGGCTCCGAACGCGTCGTGACGTTCCAGCTCGACGTCGCCGAGAGCCGGCTCGCCAAGGCCGGCACCGAGGTCACGGTCGACCTGCCCGACGGCAGCACCGCGCCCGGCACGGTCTCCTCGGTCGGCAGGACGGCCAAGCCCGGGACCGACCCGCAGGACACCAGCCCCAAGGTCACCCTGACCGTGTCGTTCGACAAGCCGGACGACGTCGACGGCTTCGACCAGTCGCCGGTCACGGTGAACCTGGCCGGGGAAACCCGCAAGGGCGTCCTCAGCGTCCCCGTGAACGCGCTCCTGGCCCTGCCCGCCGGCGGTTTCGGCCTCCAGATCGTGGCGGACGGCGGCGTCCGCGAGGTGAAGGTCGAGCTCGGCATGTTCGCCGAGGGCCGCGTCGAGGTGTCGGGCGCGGGAGTGCGCGAGGGCATGAAGGTCGGGGTGCCGAAGATATGAGCACGGTCGTCGGCCTCACGGGCGTCACCAAGGAGTACCCGGGCGGGGTCGCCGCGCTGCGCGGCGTGGACCTGACCGTCGAGGAGGGCGAACTCCTCTCCATCGTCGGCCCGTCCGGCTCCGGCAAGTCCACCCTGCTGCACATCGTCGGCACCCTGGACCGGCCCACCGCCGGTTCTGTCCACATCGCCGGGCACGACGTGGCGAAGCTCTCCGACCGCAGGCTCTCCGCACTGCGCGCCCAGCACGTCGGCTTCGTCTTCCAGGCGTTCCACCTGGTGCCGGGCGTGAGCGCCCTCGACAACGTCGCCGAGGGCCTGCTCTACTCCGGCCTGTCGCGTTCCGTACGGCGTCGCCGGGCCGCCGCCGCGCTGGAGCGGGTCGGGCTCGCCGACCGCCTCGACCACCGGCCGCACCAGCTCTCCGGCGGTCAGAAGCAGCGGGTCGCCATCGCGCGGGCCGTCGTCGGCGAACCGGCCCTGCTGCTGGCCGACGAGCCCACCGGCGCGCTCGACTCGGTGTCCGGCGCGGCCGTCATGGAGCTGCTGCGCGATCTGAACCGGGAGGGCGCCACCATCGCGGTGATCACGCACGACGGGGAGATCGCCCGGGGGCTGCCCCGCGAAGTGCGCATCCGGGACGGCCAGGTGGTCGCGGACGTGCGCAACGGGCCCGCGGCCGACCGCGCCCCCGCCGCGACGGGAGCGCGGCTGTGACGGGCCCGCGCCGGGACCCGAGCCCGACTGTGACGGCCCCGCGCCGGGACCCGGACGGCGGCGACCGCCCGCGCGGACGGCGGCTGAAGGCCGCCCGGCTCGGCCCCCGGGACGTCCTGCACGTCGGCTCCTCCGGACTGCGGAGCCGCCCGATGCGGGTCGTGCTGTCGGCCCTCGGCATCGCGATCGGCATCGCCACGATGATCTCGGTGGTCGGCATCTCCGCCTCCAGCCAGGCCCAGTTGCTGCGCGAGCTGGACCGGCTGGGCACCAACCTGCTCGTCGCCTCGCCCGGCGAGTCGATGTTCGCCGGGGAGGACGTCCGGCTGCCCGAGAACGCGATCGGGATGGTGGGCCGGATCAAGGGCGTCCAGGAGGTCGGGGCCACCGCCGACCTCGACGCGACCGCCCGCCGCACCGAGAAAATCGACGAGGAGGACACCGGCGGCATCACGGTCCGGGCGACCACCGAGGACCTGCTGAAGGTGCTGCGCGGCGAGGTCGCCGAGGGCAGCTGGCTCAACGCCGCGACCGCCCGCTACCCCTCCGTCGTGCTGGGCCACGTCTCCGCCGAGCGCCTGGGCATCACCGCGCCGGGCCAGCAGGTGTGGATCGGCGACCGGTACTTCACCGTCGTCGGCATCCTCGCCCCGCTGCCGCTCGCCCCGGAGATCGAACGCTCGGCGCTGGTCGGCTGGGAGGGCGCGAAGCGGCTGCTGGGCTTCGAGGGGAACCCGACCTCGGTGTACGAGCGCTCGGCCGACGCGGCGGTCCAGGACGTGCGCAAGGTGATGGCGGCGACCGTCGACCCGCGGAACCCGCAGAACGTGAAGGTCACCGACCCGTCGTCGGCGCTCCGCGCGAAGGCGGCCACCGAAGGGGCGTTCAGCAGCCTGCTGCTGGGCCTCGGCGGCATCGCGCTGCTCGTCGGCGGGGTCGGCGTCGCCAACACGATGATCATCTCGGTGCTGGAGCGGCGCTACGAGATCGGGCTGCGCCGCTCGCTGGGGGCCACCCGGGGCCAGATCCGCGTCCAGTTCGTCACGGAGTCCCTGATGCTCTCCGGGCTGGGCGGGCTGGCGGGGGTGGCGCTCGGCGCGGCGGCGACCGGCGTGTACGCGAGCGCCGGCGGGCTGCCGTGGGTGGTGCCGCTGTGGGCGGTCGGCGGCGGCTTCGGCGCCACGCTCGTCATCGGCACGGTCGCGGGCCTCTATCCGGCGGTGCGGGCGTCCCGCCTGTCCCCGACGCTGGCGCTGCACGCGGCGTGAGGCCGTCCGGCGGTCCGGCGGGCGGGCGGTCCGGCGGGCGGGCGGTCCGGCGGATGGGCGGTCCGGCGGGCGGGCCGTCGGGCTGGCGGCACGGCGATCCGGCGGATGGGCGGTCCGGCGGATGGGCGGCCCCACCCGCCGGACCGTCCCCCGTCACCCCTCGGCCGCTGCCACCGCCCGCGCCAGGTCGACGGCCCCCGCGACCCGGGCGGCCACCGTCTCCGCGTACGCCGCGTCCGGCCGTTCGAACCCGGCCCGGCCGGCGGCACGCAGGAACGTGAGCACACCGAGCGTCCGGCCCCGGCTCCGGAGCACCGCGCACAGCGCGTGCGCCGCGTCCCGGGGCCAGCGGTGCTCCGCCGCCCAGGCGGGACCGGCGTCGCCGGGGCCCGCGCTCGTACGGACGGTGCCGGTGCGCTCGACCGCCAGGAGCGCCGGGTGGCCGGGCCCGTAACGGGCCGGGAGGGAACCGCCGTCGACCGGCAGGCAGGGGCCGGGGCGGTCGGCGGGGGTGGCCGCCCTGCGGACCAGGCGCTCGCCGGCCGCCAGGTCGACCAGCACATGGTCCGCGAACCCGGCGAGGGCGTAGTCGAGGAGGGTGGTCGCCGCCTCCATCGGGTCCTCGCACTCGGACGCCGTACGGGCCGCCCGGTGCAGCTGCCCCGTCCGGAACCGCAGCCGGTCCGCCTCCCGCTCCGCGAGCTTCGCCGCCGTCACGTCCCGGAACAGCCAGCCCACCCCGAGCGGGACCGGCTCCTCCGCCAACGGCGAGGCCAGCCGCAGGAATCCGCTGCGCCAGCAGCGGCGGCGCTCGCCCCGGGCCGTGCGCAGCGTCACCCACAGCTCGGCCGGAGCGCTCGGCGCGCCCTCGGCCAGGACGTGCTGGAGCGCGCCCTCCAGCTCCTCGACGCCCTGCACGACCAGCTCGCCCAGCGGCCGGCCCAGCAGCGCGGTGCCGTCCCCGCCGAACGCGCGGGAGGCGTAGGCGTTGACGACGGTCGGGCGCAGGTCGACGTCGACGAGGACCACGCCCCAGGAGGCGTCCTCCAGCAGCGCCTCGCTCAGCGCGATGGCCCGTTCCAGGTCGATCCGGGCGTGCGTCTCGCTGAACGCGCAGTACACCCCGGCCGGCCGGCCGTCCGCGCCCCGCACCCCGGCCGACTGGCTCCGCACCAGGACCCGGCCGCCGTCCTTGCGCAGCAGCGCGAACTCGTGCACCTGGCGGCCCGGCGCGTCCATGGCGGACATCAGCCGCGTCCGCACCTCGTGCGCGTCGGCCCGGCGCACCGCCCACCCGGCGAACCCGCTGCGGCCCACCGCCTCCTGGGCGCTCCAGCCGAGGATCCGCTCCGCCTCGCGGTTCCAGTGGGTGACCGTCCCGGCCGCGTCGAAGGCGCAGAGCGCCGCGTCCATACCGTCGAGCAGCGCCGCCAGCAGCTCGGAACCGGTGTCCGGAAGCGGCGGCCCGACCTCGCGGACCGGCTGCTCCGGGGGCGCCGCGCCCTTCGGGCAACCGCTCCCGGGACCCTCCTCCGGTCCGAGCGCGTCGGTGGTGCCACTGCTTCTGGAAGCACTCACTCCGTACCCCCCGCAGAACGTGTCGGGCTGTCGCGCCGCGCGTCACCGCGCGTATTGCTGCACGTCAGACCATTCAACTCGAACGTGACCCAGCGCACAGCCACTTCGGCGAAATCGTTTCGGCCGACGCGGACCGCCGGCTCGAAAGCCGTGCCGAGGCGGGGAGTTCACCGGGGCCACGACGACGCGTGGTGTCCTCGTCACCCGGAGTGCACCGGGCGGGCCGACCCTTGGGTCGCCCTTCGAGCCCGGCCCGCCCCCGCGACGGGACCCGGACCCGCACCGCCCACCACCGCCCACCACTGCCCACCACTGCCCACCACTGCCCACCACCGTCCAGCAGCAAGGAGCCGTACCGTGACGCCCCTCCGCTCCGTACGCCCGGCGGCGACGACCGCCCTGGCCCTCTGCGCGGCCCTCGCGCTGACCGCCGCCGTCCCCGCCCACGCGCACCCCGGCCCCGCCGCCCTCCCCGCCGCCCTCCCCTCCGTCACCCCGCGCGCCCAGACCGCCCCGCTGTACGACGACGAGCAGGGCGGCAACGCCGACGCCGACGACCCGGCCATCTGGCGGAACGCGGCCCACCCCGGCCGCAGCCTGGTGATCGCCACCGCCAAGGAGGGCGGGCTGCGGGTCTACGACCTCGGCGCCCGCCTGGTGCAGTCCCTGCCCGCGCCCGCCGCGCCCGGCCCGGACCACGCTCCCGGCCGCTACAACAACGTCGACCTGGTGCGGGGCGTGCGGCTCTCCTCCGGCCGCGCGGACCTGGCCGTCGTCACCGACCGGGGCCACGACCGGCTGCGCGTCCACCGCATCGACCCGTCCCGGCCCGGCGCGCCGCTCACCGACGTCACCGACCCGGCGGCCCCCCGCGTCTTCTCCACCGGCCAGGACGAGGTCGACGAGCAGGCGACCGCGTACGGCCTGGCCACCTGGACGGACCGCGCGAGCGGCCGGTCCTACGCCCTGGCCAGCCGCCGCAGCCGCACGTCCCTCGCGCTGCTGGAACTGCTGCCGACGGCCGCCGGGACCGTCACCTACCGCAAGGTCCGCACACTCGACCTGCCCTCCGCGTTCCGGCTGCCCGACGGGTCCTCCTGGACCCCGTGCGGGGAGCCGGGCGAACTGCCGCAGGTCGAGGGCATGGTGGTCGACCCGGCCGACGGCACGCTCTACGCGGGCCAGGAGGACGTGGGCATCTGGCGGATGCGCGCCGACCTGACCGGGAAGCCGGCGCTGGTCGACAAGGTCCGCGAGTACGGGGTGCCGGGGACGTACGACGAGGAGAGCGAGGAGTGCGCCCCCGGCGCGGACCCCGGCTTCGGCGGCGCCCGCGTGGCGGCGGACGTGGAGGGCCTCGCCCTGCTCACCGAGCGGAACGGCGACGGATACCTGCTGGCCTCCAGCCAGGGCGACGACACCTTCGCCGCCTACGACCGCGCGCCCGCCGCCCGCAACGCGTACCGGGGCGGCTTCCGCGTCGGCTCCGCCCCGGGCGGCCCGGACGGCGTCGAGGAGTGCGACGGGGCCGCCGTCCTGGACGCGCTGCACTGACGGGGGCCGGGAACCTCGCCGCGTAAATGGCTTGAACCCGGCCCCGGACCGCTCCTAGGCTGAGGTCAGCGAAGAAAGGAGGTGTTCCGGAAGTGATTTCTTCTCGGACTCGTGAGGTGGCTGCGGGCTGACGCCCGTCGTCGCGCTCTTTGCAGTGCATGGCCGGACGCCGGCCAATTCCCAGCAGTCACCGACCCGCAGGCTCGCCGGTAAGTCCGGCCGGCTCCTCCGTGCACGGAGGACCGGAGCCTGCGGGTTTCTGCGTGTGTACGGGCGCAGGTGCGGGCCGGTGGTGCGGGGCCGGTGGTGCGGGCCCCGATGCCGAGCCCGCGGTCAGGGCGAGAGCCGTTCCACCCGCCATCCCTCCGCCCCACGCCCGTCCGCGCTCCGCCTCACGTACCGCAGCCGGTCGTGCAGACGGTTCTCGTGGCCCTGCCAGAATTCGATCGTCTCCGGAGCCACCCGGAAACCGCCCCAGTGCGGCGGGACCGGGACGCTCTCCCCCTCGGGGTGGCGGGCGGCCAGCTCCGCGAACCGGGCGACGATCTCCTCGCGCGAGGAGATGACGGTGGACTGGGCGCTGGCCCACGCGCCGAGCTGGGAGCCGTGCGGGCGGGTGTGGAAGTAGTCGGCGGTCTCCTCCCGCGAGACCTCGGCCGCGGTGCCGGTGACGATGACCTGGCGGGCCATCGCGTGCCAGGGGAAGAGCAGCGAGACGTGCGGGTTGGCGGCCAGCTCCCGGCCCTTGCGCGATTCGTAGTTCGTGTAGAACACGAAGCCCCGCTCGTCGTACCGCTTCAGCAGGACCGTGCGCGAGGACGGGCGGCCGTCCGGGGTGGCGGTGGAGACGACCATGGCGTTCGGCTCGTGGAGCACGCCGCCGGCGGCGACCTGGCGGAACCAGCGGGCGAACTGGTCCATCGGATCGGCGCTGAGGTCGCGCTCGGTGAAGTCCTCGGTGCGGTACTGCTCGCGCATGGCCGCCGGATCGGCGGGGGCGTCGGATCCGGCCGGGGCCGGGGGGACCCGGCGGGACACGTGTTCTGGTGTGGGCACGGGGCCATCCTGCCGCAGCGGCTCGGCTTTCCCCGGGGGAACGGAGGCAACCGCGCACCGCCGCCCGGGGCCCTGTGCCGGATGTCACGCTTCCCCGCACCGGGGGAACAGACCAATATCTTGGGGACGGGCCCCCGGGGCCTTCGTACAGCAGCGGCTCGCACACCTGCTTTCGTACGTGCGTGGCCGCGTCCGCCGCCGAACTGAGGGAGCCGCCTGATGTCCGACTTCGTACCCGGTCTCGAAGGGGTCGTCGCGTTCGAAACGGAGATCGCCGAACCGGACAGGGAAGGCGGTGCGCTGCGGTACCGGGGCGTCGACATCGAGGACCTGGTCGGCCACGTCTCCTTCGGCAACGTGTGGGGCCTGCTGGTGGACGGGGCGTTCAACCCCGGTCTGCCGCCGGCCGAACCGTTCCCCCTCCCCGTCCACTCCGGTGACATCCGGGTCGACGTGCAGTCGGCGCTGGCCATGCTCGCCCCGGTGTGGGGCCTGAAACCGCTGCTGGACATCGACGAGGCGACCGCCCGGGACGACCTGGCGCGGGCAGCCGTCATGGCGCTGTCGTACGTCGCTCAGTCGGCGCGCGGCCAGGGGCTGCCGATGGTGCCGCAGAGCGAGATCGACAAGGCGCACTCCGTGGTCGAGCGGTTCATGATCCGCTGGCGCGGGGAGCCGGACCCCCGGCACGTCAAGGCCGTCGACGCGTACTGGACGTCGGCCGCCGAGCACGGCATGAACGCCTCCACGTTCACCGCCCGGGTGATCGCCTCGACCGGCGCGGACGTCGCCGCCGCGCTGTCCGGGGCGGTGGGCGCGATGTCGGGCCCGCTGCACGGCGGCGCGCCGTCCCGGGTCCTCGGCATGATCGAGGAGATCGAGCGGACCGGCGACGCCACCGCCTATGTGAAGCGGGCGCTGGACCGGGGCGAGCGCCTGATGGGCTTCGGCCACCGCGTCTACCGCGCCGAGGACCCGCGCGCCCGCGTCCTGCGCCGCACCGCCCGCGAGCTGGCCGCCCCGCGCTTCGAGGTGGCCGAGGCGCTGGAGAAGGCCGCGCTGGAGGAGCTGCACGACCGCCGCCCCGACCGGGTGCTGGCGACGAACGTGGAGTTCTGGGCGGCGATCGTGCTGGACTTCGCCGAGGTCCCCGCGCCCATGTTCACGTCGATGTTCACCTGCGCCCGCACGGCCGGCTGGTCGGCGCACATCCTGGAGCAGAAGCGCACCGGCCGCCTGGTGCGCCCCTCGGCCAGGTACGTCGGCCCCGGCACGCGCGACCCGCGCGAGATCGAGGGGTACGACGGCATCGCCGGCTGATCGCCGCCGCGCGGTGGACGCGCCGCGGACGGGTATACGTACCGGCACCTGTCCGGCACCCAGGAGGCGCACCATGACCCCACGACCGACGATCATCCTGTCCAGCACCGTTCTGGACGCCCCGGACGCGGCGGAGCTGGCCGGCTTCTACCGCCGGCTGCTCGGCTGGGAGCCGGTGCAGGAGGAGCCGGACTGGGTCAAGCTGGCGGCGCCCGGCGGCGGGGCGGGGCTGAGCTTCCAGACCGAGAAGGCGTACGTGCCGCCGGTCTGGCCGGCCTCGCCCGACGACCAGCGGATGATGCTGCACCTGGACTTCGAGGTGACGGACCTGGAGGCCGGGGTGGCCCACGCGGTCGCCGAGGGCGCCACCCCGGCGGAGTTCCAACCGCAGCACGACGTACGGGTGCTCCTCGATCCGGCGGGCCATCCGTTCTGCCTGTTCGTCCGCGACCAGGTCCCCGGGCGGACTCCGGCGATCAGCCCGGAGTGGGTGGCCGAGCAGGCCCGCGACATCAGGGCGCAGGACCGGGTGACGGCCGAGGACGCGATGGCGGCCCGCCCGCAGGAGCCCGTCCGCCCGGTGGCGGAACCGGACGAGGCGGTGGGCGGCGTGTGAGAAGCGGGACGGCCGTGGGCTGTCCCGCTCCGACCGCGTCACGGCCCGGACCGCCGTCCGGGGTGATCCCGGACGGCCTCGCCGCCACCGTCAACGGCTGCGGGGCCCGACCGTACCGACGTCATCGGGACGCTCGTCGCCGCCTCGGCCCAGCCCCCGCTCCACCAGCGCCGCCCACTGCGCCACCACCCGGGCGCGGCGGGCGGCGTCGTCGGTGAGGAGGTTGGCGAGGCCGAGGCCGCGGGCCATGTCCAGGAGGCCCTGGACCGTTTCGCGGACGCCGGGCCGGGATTCGTCCGCGCCGAGGAGTTCGA
Organism: Streptomyces sp. ADI96-02; assembly: GCF_003846185.1. Taxonomy (GTDB): domain Bacteria; phylum Actinomycetota; class Actinomycetes; order Streptomycetales; family Streptomycetaceae; genus Streptomyces. The sequence continues at coordinate 3,793,963 of NZ_ML123034.1, read as the reverse complement.
CCGCGATGCGGTGGGTCTCGCGGCCCACCCGCGCCTCCAGCTCCGTGACGCGCGGGCGCAGCGGCTCCTCGTCGGAGGCCGCCACCCACAGGTGCAGGGCCGCCCGGAACAGCGGGCCGGTGTAGAGGTCGACCAAGGCCGCGACCACCTCGGCGCGGCCCTGTACGGGCAGGGCGCGCAGGGCGGCGGAGCGCTGCTCGGCCACGTACTCGACGGCTCCGGTGAACAGGTCCTCGCGGGTCGGGAAGTGGTGCTGGGCCGCGCCGCGCGAGACCCCGGCGCGTTCGGCGACGGCGGAGACGGTGGAGCCGGCCCAGCCGTGTTCGGCGAGGCAGGCCACCGCCGCCTCCAGGAGCCGCTGCCGGGTGGCCCGGCTGCGGTCCTGTTTGGGCGCGTTGCCCGTCCTGTGCGCGCCGGTCGGCGTCGTCGTCACCGCAGCCATGCGGGGTCCCGTCGTTCGAGGAAGGCCGCCATCCCCTCCCGGGCCTCGTCGGAGGCGAACAGCGCGGCGGAGCGGGCGATGAGGTCTTCGGCGTACTGGTCGAAGCTGTTCAGCACGGTAGCGGTGACCAGTCGCTTGGACGCCGCCAGGCCCTGCGGCGAGGCCCGTCGCAGCCCGTCCAGGACCGGGACGAGCGCCCGGTCCACGTCCTCGGCGGCGAGCGTGACCAGGGAGATCCGGGCCGCCTCCGCCGCGTCGAACCGCTCCCCGGTGAGGTAGTAGCGGTTCGCCGCGACCGGATCGAGGCGGGGCAGCAGGGTCAGCGAGATGACCGCGGGCGCGAGGCCGAGGCGGGACTCGGTCAGGGCGAAGGTCGAGGCCGGGCCGGCCACCGCTATGTCGCAGGCCGCCAGCAGGCCGAGGCCGCCCGCCCGGACGTGGCCGTCGACCCGGGCCACGACCGGTTTGGGCAGCGCGACGACGTCCCGCATCAGGCCGACGATCTCCCGCGGATCGGGCGGCGCGCTCAGATCGGCTCCGGCGCAGAACGTCGAGCCGGTGTGGGTGAGGACCACCGCCCGCACGGTGTCGTCGGCCGCCGCCTCGGCCAGGGCCGCGCGCGCCTCGGCGACCAGCGCCGCCGAGAGCGCGTTGCGGTTCGCCGGGGCGTCCAGGGTCAGGACGGCCACGCCCCGGTCGTGTCCGGCACGGATGCGTTCGGTACGGATGCGTTCGGTACGGATGTCTCCGGTACCGATGCGTCCGGTAGGGATGTGTTCCACGCTTCCTCCGTCTTCCGCGGGCGCGCCGGCCTCAGTACGACTTGGGCAGGCCCAGCGACTGGTGCGACACGTAGTTGAGGATCATCTCGCGGCTGACGGGCGCGATCCGGGCCACCCGGGACGCGGTGACCAGCGAGGCCAGCCCGTACTCGCGGGTGAGGCCGTTGCCGCCGAGGGTGTGGACGGCCTGGTCGACCGCCTTCACGCACGCCTCGCCCGCCGCGTACTTGGCCATGTTCGCCGCCTCGCCCGCCCCGGCGTCGTCGCCGTCGTCGTAGAGCCGGGCGGCCTTCTGCGTCATCAGCCGGGCCAGCTCCAGTTCGATGTGGGCGGTGGCCAGCGGGTGCGCGATCGCCTGGTGGGAGCCGATGGGGGCCTTCCACACCTGCCGGGTACGGGCGTACTCGACGGCCCTGCCGAGCGCGTACCGGCCCATGCCGATGCCGAACGCGGCGGTCATGATCCGCTCCGGGTTGAGCCCGGCGAACAGCTGGAGGAGCCCGGCGTCCTCGTCGCCGACCAGGGCGTCGGCGGGCAGCCGGACGTCGTCCAGGACGAGTTCGAACTGCTTCTCCGGGGTGTGGAGTTCCATGTCGATGGCGGACCGCCCGAAGCCGGGCGCGTCGCGCGGGACGATGAACAGGCAGGGCTTGAGCCGTCCGGACCGGGCGTCCTCGGTGCGGCCGACGATCAGGGTGGCGTCGGCGATGTCCACGCCGGAGACGAAGACCTTGCGCCCGGTGAGCAGCCAGCCGGCGTCCTCGCCCGTGCCGTCGCGGCGGGCGGTGGTGGTGATCCGGTGGGAGTTGGAGCCGGCGTCGGGTTCGGTGATGCCGAAGGCCATGGTCAGGCTGCCGTCGGCGAGGCCCGGCAGCCACTGCCGCTTCTGCGCCTCGGTGCCGAAGCGGGCGATCACCGTGCCGCAGATCGCCGGCGAGACGATCATCATCAGGAGCGGCGATCCGGCCGCTCCCAACTCCTCCAGCACGATGGAGAGTTCGGCTATGCCGCCGCCTCCGCCGCCGTACTCCTCGGGGAGGTTCACGCCGAGGTAGCCGAGTCCCGCGGCCTCGGCCCACAGCTCGTGGGCGTGCGAGCCCTCGCGGATGACGGTGGTCAGGTAGTCGCGCCCGTACCGCTTGCCGAGGGACGCGACGGCGGTGCGCAGTGCCTGGTGCTCTTCGGTTTCGAGGACGGTGCTCATGCGTTCTCCTCCGGTACGGCGGTGGCGGCCTCGGGGCGGTGCCGGGCGTTTCGCGGGGCGGGCGGGAGCGGAGCGGCGGCCGGGGGCTCCGGGCCCTCGCGGACCACGGCGAGCAGGGTTCCGACCTCGACCTGGTGACCGGGGGCGGCGTGCAGGGCGGTGAGCGTGCCGGAGGCCGGGGCGAGGACGCGGTGCTCCATCTTCATCGCCTCCAGCCAGATCAGCGGCTGCCCGGCCTCGACGCGCGCCCCGGGCGCGAGCCCGTCCGCGAGGCGGACGACGGTCCCGGGCATCGGCGCGAGCAGCGAGCCCGGCGCGGCCTCGGCGGCGGGGTCGGTGAAGCGGGGCAGCACGGTGAAGGCGTACGCGGCCCCGGCGGTGTCCACGTACACCCGGTCGCCGTGGCGGGACACGTCGAAGCGGCGGGTGACGCCGTCCGCCTCCAGGGTGACCCGGTCGGGTGCGGCGGCCAGGACGCGGACGCCGGGGGCGTCGACCGGCTGCGGACCGGTGCGCGCGGTGCGGTAGGCGACCGTGTGCTCGGCGCCGTCGGGTTCGCTCCGGTAGCGCTTGGTGTGCGGCTGCGAGGGGACGTTGCGCCAGGCCCCGAAGCGGGCGACGGCGGGTTCGCCGGGGCGGTGGTCCACGGCGTCCGCGAGGGCGGCGGCGAGGCAGGCCGGGTACGGGTCGGCGGCGGGCGGGGCGGTCAGGGCGGCGAGGTGCCGGTCGTAGAAGCCGGTGTCCGGGCGGGCGGCGGCGAAGTCCGGGTGGCGCAGGGTGCGGACGAGCAGGTCCCGGTTGGTGACGGGGCCGTGGAGGCGGGTCCGCTCCAGGGCGTCGGCCAGCAGCCGGACGGCCTCGGCGCGGGTCGGGGCGTGGGCGACGACCTTGGCGAGCAACGGGTCGTAGTGCACGCCGACGGCGTCGCCCGGGGCGTACCCGGCGTCCAGCCGCAGGCCGGGCGCCTCGGGCACCTCCAGCGCGTGCAGCACGCCGGTCTGCGGCTGCCAGTCGCGGGCCGGGTCCTCGGCGTAGAGCCGGGCCTCGACGGCGTGGCCGCGGGGCTCGGGAGGCTCGGGCGCGGGCAGCGCTCCGCCCTCCGCGACGCGCAGTTGCAGCGCGACGAGATCGATGCCGAACACGGCTTCCGTGACCGGGTGTTCGACCTGGAGGCGGGTGTTCATCTCCAGGAAGTACGGCCGCCCGTCGGCGGAGACCAGGAACTCCACGGTGCCCGCGCCCCGGTAGCCGACCGCCCGCGCCGCCGCGGTGGCCGCCTCGTACAGCCGGGCGCGCAGGGCGGAGTCGAGCGCGGGCGCGGGGGCCTCCTCGACGACCTTCTGGTGGCGGCGCTGGAGCGAGCAGTCCCGGGTGCCGAGCGCCCACACCGTGCCGTGGTCGTCCGCCATGACCTGCACCTCGACATGCCGGCCGCGCTCCACGTACGGCTCCGCGAAGACCTCGCCGTCCCCGAACGCGGCGGCGGCCTCGGCGGCGGCTGCCCGCACCTCCCCTTCCAGTGCGTCGAGTTCGCGCACGACGCGCATGCCCCGGCCGCCGCCGCCCGCAGCCGCCTTCAGCAGCAGCGGCAGGTCACCGGCCCGCGCGGCGGCCGGGTCCACCGCCGGGAGCAGCGGGACTCCGGCGCGGCCCATCAGTTCCTTGGCGCGGGTCTTGGAGGCCATCAGAGCGATGGCCTCCACCGGCGGCCCGACCCAGCGGAGTCCGGCCTCCCGCACGGCCGCGGCGAAGCCCGCGTTCTCGGAGAGGAACCCGTAGCCGGGGTGCACGGCGTCCGCCCCGGCCGCCCGCGCGGCGGCCACCACGAGATCGCCGCGCAGATAGGTCTCGGCGGGCGTCGCGCCCGGCAGCCGTACGGCGAGGTCCGCCTGCCGTACGTGCCGGGCGTCGGCGTCCGGGTCGGAGTACACGGCGACCGTGGCGATGCCGAGGTCCCGGCAGGTGCGGAAGATCCGGCAGGCGATCTCGCCCCGGTTGGCGACGAGCAGAGTGGAGATCATCATCGGCCTCACATCCGGAAGACGCCGAAGCCGCCGCGGGCGCCCTCGACCGGTGCGGTGTGGATGGCGGACAGGCACAGGCCGAGGACGGTCCGGGTGTCGCGCGGGTCGATGACCCCGTCGTCGTACAGCCGCCCGGACAGGAACATCGGCAGCGACTCCGCCTCGATCTGCCGCTCGACCATCGCGCGCAGCCCGGCGTCCGCCTCCTCGTCGTACGGCCGGCCCTTCGCAGCGGCGGAGGCGCGGGCGACGATGGACAGGACCCCGGCGAGCTGCTGCGGCCCCATGACGGCGGACTTGCTGCTCGGCCACGCGAAGAGGAAGCGCGGATCGTAGGCCCGCCCGCACATGCCGTAGTGCCCGGCCCCGTAGGAGGCGCCCATCAGGACCGACAGGTGCGGGACCTTCGAGTTCGCGACGGCGTTGATCATCATCGCGCCGTGCTTGATGATGCCGCCCTGCTCGTACTCCCGGCCGACCATGTAGCCGGTGGTGTTGTGGAGGAAGAGCAGCGGGATGTCCCGCTGGTTGGCGAGCTGGACGAACTGCGCCGCCTTCTGCGACTCCTCGCTGAACAGCACGCCCCGCGCGTTGGCGAGGACGCCGACCGGATAGCCGTGCAGCCGCGCCCAGCCGGTGACCAGGCTCGTCCCGTACAGCGGCTTGAAGGCGTCGAAGTCCGATCCGTCCACCAGCCGGGCGATCACCTCGTGCGGGTCGAAGGGCGACTTCAGGTCGTCCGGCACGATCCCGAGCAGTTCGTCCTCGTCGTAGCGCGGCGGTGCGGCCGGTCCCGGATCGGGGTGCGCCTTGCGGTGGTGGAGGCGGGCGACGATCCGCCGGGCCTGGCGGATCGCGTCCTGCTCGTCGACGGCGAAGTGGTCGGCCAGGCCGGACGTGCGGGCGTGCATCTCGGCCCCGCCGAGCGATTCGTCGTCGCTCTCCTCACCGGTGGCCATCCGCACCAGCGGCGGCCCGCCGAGGAAGACCTTGGAGCGGTCCTTGATCATCACGGTGTGGTCGGACATGCCGGGCACGTACGCGCCTCCGGCGGTGGAGTTGCCGAACACGACGGCGACGGTGGGGATTCCGGCGGCGGAGAGCCGGGTGAGGTCGCGGAACAGCGCGCCGCCCGGAATGAAGATCTCCTTCTGGGACGGCAGGTCGGCCCCGCCCGACTCGACCAGGCTGACGCAGGGCAGCCGGTTGGCGAGGGCGATCTCGTTGGCCCGCAGCGACTTCTTCAGCGTCCACGGGTTCGAGGCCCCGCCGCGCACGGTCGGGTCGTTGGCCGTGATCAGGCACTCCACGCCCGCCACCACCCCGATCCCGGTGACGAGCGAGGCCCCGACCGCGTAGTCGCTGCCCCAGGCGGCCAGGGGCGACAGCTCCAGGAACGGGGTGTCGGGTTCGAGCAGCAACTCGACGCGCTCGCGCGCCGGGAGCTTGCCGCGCGCCCGGTGGCGGGCGGTGTACTTCTCGCCGCCGCCCGCGAGCGCCCGCGCGTGTTCGGCCTCCAGCGCGGCGAGCTTGCCGAGCATGGCGGCGCGGTGGGCCGCGTACTCGGCTCCGGCGGTGTCGAGCGCGCTGGGCAGGACGGTCATACGGTCACCTCCGGCGACGGGGCGTGGGCTCGCTCCAGCAGCGGTACGGGGACGGGCAGCCACCGCGAGCGCAGCCACTCCCCCACCGCCTTGGCCTGCGGGTCGAACCGGGCGCGGGCGGCGACGCCCTCGCCGAGCAGCCCGCGCACGGTGAAGTTCAGGGCGCGGAGGTTGGGCAGGACATGGCGGACGACGGTCAGTCCGGCGGTCTCCGGCAGGAGTTCGCGGAACCGCTCGACGGTCAGCTCGTGGGCCAGCCACCGCCACGCGTCGTCGTCGCGCACCCATACGCCGACGTTGGCGTCACCGCCCTTGTCGCCGCTCCGGGCCCCCGCGATCAGCCCGAGCGGGGCGCGCCGGGTGGGCCCGGCGGGGTACGGCTCGGGCAGCGGCGGCTCGTCCACGGGCGCGAGCGGCCGGGTCCGGACGGGGTGGTCCACGGCCTCGCGGCTCCCGTCGGGCCGCACCGCGACGTGCGCGACGTCCGCCGCGGGCACGTACCGGGCCTCGAACACGCCGTAGGGCGCGCCCGGTCCGGGCGGGGCGGTGACGTGGAAGCCGGGGTAGCTGCCGAGGGCCAGTTCCACGGCGGCCCCCGAGACGGCCCGGCCCACCGCGTCGGCGTCCCGGTCGCGGACGACCAGCCGGAGCAGCGCCGCGGCCCGTTCCTCGGTGCCGGCGTCGGCGTGGTCGGTACGGGCCAGCTCCCAGCGCACCTCGGCGGGCCCTCGCGCCCCGCTCCGCTCCAGGGCGTCGGTGAACTGGGCCCGCACCAGGCGGGCCTTGGCCTCGACGTCGAGGCCGGTGAGGACGAAGACGACCTCGTTGCGCCAGCCGCCGAGCCGCGTGAGCCCGGCCTTGAGGGTGGGCGGCGGGGCCTCGCCGCGCACCCCGTCGACACGGACCCGGTCCGGGCCGAGCCGGGTCAGCCGTACGGTGTCGAGGCGGGCGGTCGCATCGGGGCCCGCGTACCGGGCTCCGTCGGTCTCGTAGAGGAGTTGGGCGGTCACGGTCCCGACGTCGACCACGCCGCCCGTGCCGTCGTGCTTGGTGATGACGCACGAGCCGTCGGCGTGGATCTCGGCGACCGGAAAGCCGGGGCGGCGGACGTCGTGCTCCCCGAAGAAGGCGTAGTTCCCGCCGGTCGCCTGGGTCCCGCACTCCAGTACGTGCCCGGCGACGACGGCCCCCGCGAGCGCGTCCAGATCGTCGGGACCCCAGCCGAAGCGGGCGGCGGCGGGCCCGGTGACCAGGGCCGCGTCGGTGGTCCGGCCGGTGACGACGACATCGGCCCCGGCCCGCAGGCAGGCGGCGATCCCGCCGCCGCCGAGGTAGGCGTTGGCGGTGAGGAAGCCGTCGGGCACCGGCAGGCTGTCGCCCTCGACATGGCCGACCCGCGCCGGCACGCCCACCCGCTCGGCCAACGCCCTTACGGCGTCGGCGAGTCCGGCCGGGTCGAGGCCGCCCGCGTTGACGACGATCTTCACCCCGCGCTCGTGGGCGAGCCCCAGCCCCTCTTCGAGCTGGCGCAGGAAGGTGGCGGCGTACCCGCGGCCGGGGCCCTTCAGGCGGTTGCGTCCGAGGATGAGCATGGTCAGTTCGGCCAGGTAGTCGCCGGTGAGGACGTCGAGCGGGCCGCCGGTCAGCATCTCGCGCAAGGCGTCGAAGCGGTCGCCGTAGAAGCCGGAGGCGTTGCCGACGCGCAGCGGCGCGCCGCTCACGCCCCGGGCCGTTCGCCGCGCTCGGTGTGCTCGGACCGCCCGCCCGGCTCGGACCGCCCGCCCGGCTCGGGCCGGTCGGCGCGCTCGGGCCATTCGCCGCGCGGCAGGCGGCCCGGTCCCGGCGGCCCGGCGAACGCCTGGGCGATGCCGAGCCACTGGTCCGCCTCGCGGCCCTCCGCGGTGACGGCGAGGTCGAGGCGGTGGGCGCGCTGGGTGACCAGGAGGCAGAAGTCGAGCAGCGGGCCGGTGACGCGCTGGGCGGCCCCGGTCGGCCCGAACGCGATCGTCTCGCCGTGCGGGGTGTGCAGCTCGACCCGGAACTCCTCCTCGGGCGCGGCGATCCCGCGCACCGCGTACGCGTAGTCCCGCGCCCGTACGCCGATCCGGGCGACGTGCCGCAGCCGGGCCGTGGGGCGGCGGGCGACGCCGAGGGCGTCGGCGACGTCCTGGCCGTGCGCCCAGGTCTCCATGAGCCGGGCGGTGGCCATCGAGGCGACGCTCATCGGCGGGCCGTACCAGGGGATGCGGGCTCCCCGCGGAGCCTCGCGCAGCACGGCGTCCAGCCGCCCGCGCCCGGCGCGCCACCGGGCGAGCAGGGCGTCCGGCGAGAGGGCCGCGACCAGCTCCCCGGCGGCCTCGTCGACGAACGAGTCGGGAGCCGCCAGCGCCTTGGCGACCTCCTCACCGAACCGGTCCGGCTCGGTGGCGGCCAGCAGCGCGACCTCGTCGGTCCAGGTGAGGTGGGCGATCTGGTGGGCGAGGGTCCACCCGGCGGCGGGCGTCGGCCCGTTCCACCGCTCCGGAGCCAACTCCCTGACCATGGCTTCGAGTTCGGCGCTCTCCTCGCGCAGATCATCGATCACGGCTGCGGCATCGGACACGTGCGCTCCCCTCGGGACCGGATGTGGTGCCCAGGAGCATGGCAGCGGCCCGGTAAACAATCAAGCGCGCTTGCATGGTTTTCTGCGAGCGCGCGGGCGTCCGGGCCGCGCGGCAGGGCGGCGCGGCAGGGCAGGGCGGGGCGGACACGGGGCGGTGTGGCGGGCCGCCCGAACAGGTCGGCGCGTCTTCACGAACGGAAGCGGCGAACCCTACCTCCCAGTAGAACGGATCGGAAGATTCCCGACCGTCCGGTTCAGGTCAATCACACCCTGTTGCTAGCCGGATCTCGTTCCCTCTGACAGCGTGAGCGCAGTTCCAACGGGGGAACGGATGCGGGACACAGCTGTGCGTTCCCCCTGCCCTGACCAAGCAGGAGACGACATGACGCACTTCAGGCGGACCTCGCACGTCATCACACGATCCGCACTTCCCGCTGTCTCGCCCGACCACGGGAAGCGGGCCGCGGAGCTGACGCCGCCCACCACCGGCGCGCCCCTCACGCCGTGCCGGCGGGGGGACTCCTGTTGATCCACACCCCACGGGCCGGTCTTCCCTCCGGCCCCGCCCCCCACACCGCGTGGCCCGGACCGGCGAGCGCGCCCCCGGCCGCCGAGGCGGCGCCGGTCCGCACGGCGGACGTCCTCCCCGAACCGTTCTTCGGCGTGCTCGGGCAGCTGTCCGTCCGAGGCACCACCCTGTCCGTCACCTCGCCCGTCCGGCGGGCCGTCCTGACCGCGTGCCTGCTCCGCTTCGGCCAGCCCATCGGCATCGCGGAGTTCAGCGAGATCCTGTGGGACGAGCCCCCGGTGTCGGCCACCGCCAACCTCCGCAGCCACGTCACGGGACTGCGCAGGGACCTCGACGAGGTCGAGCCGGGGCTCGGTGAGCGGGTGCGGACCTACCGGGGCGGCCAGTGCGGATACGGACTGGAGATCGCGGCCGAGGAGTTCGACCTTCCGCATTTCACCGCGGCCGTCCAACGTGGCCGGAACTGGCTTCTGGCCGGCTCCCACGAGGCGGCGGTCGGCGCACTGGAGCAGGCCGTGGGCCTGTGGAGGGGGCCGTTCGGGCAGGACCTCCCGCCCACACGGTGGTTCAACGCCCACATAGCGGGGCTCAACAACATCCGTTTCGACGCCTATCAGGACCTCTTCACCGCCTCGGTCCTGGCCGGCCGCACCAGCATGCTGGCCTACCGCATCGAGAGCGTCATCGCGGAGGCCCCCTACCGGCAGCACCTGTGGGAACTGCTCGCGGCGGTGCACTGCCTGCACGGCGACGCGGTGGGCACGCTGTCGGTGGTCAAGCGCTGCCAGCGGCTGTTCGCGGAGGACCTGGGGCTCGATCTGCCGCCCGGTATCGAGGCGATGCGGAGCGCGGCGCTCAACTGGGACCGCGAGGAGGCGCTGCGGCTCGTCGCGTCCAGGGCGCAGGTCGCGGCGGAGCGGTGCCAGTGCCGAAGACCCCCGCGGACCCTGCCCTCCTGACGCGGCGGGCCGGTGCGGGAGCGGCGCGGGACGGGCGGCGGGCGCGGCGGCGGGCGCGGCAGCCGGACCGGGCGGCGGGGCCGGGCGGTCCGTCGGCACGGTTCCGGGCCGCGGGGCCGCCGGACCGCGCCGACCGCCGAGGGAGCACCGGGCTCAGGTCACGTCCCGCCGCCGCAGGAGCAGCGTCCCGGTGAGGCCGCCGAGCAGGCCGTAGGCGACGAGCACCACGGCCCCCGTCCACGCGGCCGGGGCCCCGGAGAACAGTTCGCCGGGCGTGGTCATGATCTGGGACGCGACGCCGGGCAGCAGCACCTGCGCCTGGAGCACCCAGTCCTCTTCGAGGACGAGGTCGTGGACGGCCTGGAACGCGAAGGCCACGACGACCGAGGACAGGAAGTACAGCACGGCGGCGGTGACGGTCGCGGCGGTCTGGCTGCGGATGAGCGCCCCCAGCCCGAAGCCGAACACGCCCCACACCAGGTAGGCGGCCAGGTTCAGCAGGACCGCGCCGGCCACGTCGCCGTCGCCCAGCCCGGGACCGGCGCCCTGGGAGGCGAGGAAGACGCCGCCGACGACGAGCCCGCCCGCCGTCGCCACCAGCCACAGCCCGGCGCAGCAGACCAGCACCGCGACGAGCTTGGCCGCGATCACGCGGCCCCGGCGGGGCACGGCCAGGAATGTGGCCGTCAGGGTCCGGTACTGGTACTCGTTCGTCACCAGCAGGACGCCCAGCACGCCCGCCAGCAGCAGCCCGGCGGTCTGCCCGGAGGTGTAGAGAGCGGCGGCGATGCGGTCGGGAGCGCTCTGCCTCTCCCAGAGGTCGCGCATCGCACCGACCTGCTCGGCCGACATGTCCTCGCGGGGGGTCAGGACCGCGCCCGCCAGGTAATCCTCGAAGGGCTGCATGAAGGTGTGGGCCTGCCAGCTGTTCCACAGCGCCGGCAGAACCGCCGCCACGGCCATGCAGAGCCCGGCGATCCACCAGGTGCGCAGCGTACGGACCTTGAGCAGTTCGCTGCCGATCAGTCCCATCACCGGATCTCCGCCTTCCCCTGCGTCAGCCGCAGGAACGCCTGCTCCAGATCGGGGGCTTCCTCGGCCAGTTCGTACAGTTCCCCGCCGTGTCCGGCGGCGACGGCGGCCACCGCGGCCGTCCCGAGGCCGCCCACGATCAGGAGGCCGTCCCCGGCGGGCGGGGACACCGTCGCTCCCGCCGCCGCGAGCGCCGCCGCCAGCTCCGCGGGCCGGGAGGAGCGCACCCGCACCCGGGCCTCGCCCCGTACCCGCCCGGCGATCTCGCGGCTCGACCCCTCCGCGACCAGCCGTCCCCGGCTGATGATCACGAGGTCGTCGGCCGTCTGCTCGACCTCGGAGATGAGGTGGCTGGAGACGAGCACCGTGCGGCCCTCGGCGGCCAGGTTCCGCAGCAGGGCGCGCATCCAGGCGATGCCCTCCGGATCGAGGCCGTTGGCCGGTTCGTCGAGGACCAGGACGGGCGGATCGCCGAGCAGCGCCTGGGCCAGGTTGAGCCGTTGCCGCATGCCCAGCGAGTACTCCTCGTAGCGTTTCCTCCCCGCCCGGAGGAGGCCGACGCGGTCGAGCACCTCGTCGGCCCGCCGGGCCGGAAGTCCCGTCGCCGCGCACTGCACGCGCAGGTGGTCGCGGCCCGTACGCCTGCGGTGCGCGCCGGACTCGTCGAGCATCGCCCCGACGGTTGCGAGCGGCTGCGCCAGGTCGCGGTAGCGCCGTCCGCCGACGGTCGCGGTCCCGGACGTCGGGGCGGTGAGGCCGAGGAGCATGCGGAGCGTCGTCGTCTTGCCGGCCCCGTTCGGGCCGAGGAAGCCGGTGACGCGTCCCGGCGCGACCGTGAAGGACAGGTCCTCCACCGCCCAGGTGTCGCGGTACCGCTTCGACAGGGCGGCGATCTCGATGGGCAGGCCGCCGGCCGGGGCCGACGCCCCCTTCGCTTCCGGTGGGGTCATGAACACCGTTCCTCGGTCTCGCGCGGCTGCCGTGCCGGACGCCGCCGGGCACGGCCGTGGGGGCCGCTGGTTCGTACACGGTCATCGCGGTGTGTGCGCAGGTCCTCCGCGAGATGCGACCTGCGCGGGCGGCGGGTGCGCAGCAGCCTGCGCCAGTCCGCCCGGGTGTCGTGCATCAGCTGCCGGTGGAAGTAGTTGACGTACTCCGCCAGGGCCAGCCCGTACAGCACCAGGCCGGGGACCCATGCGGACGGCGGACGGCCCGGCGCCGCGACGGCGAGGACCGCGAGGCCGGCCGCCAGGGCGAGGGCGCACAGCGGCCGGAGCCACCAGAACAGCCCGATCAGGGGCGGCTTGCGCGCCCCGGTGCGCAGTTGGCGCAGCTTCAGCGCCCAGTACGCCGAGCCGACGATCAGGAGTACGGCGACCAGTCCGTAACCGGCGGCGTTCGCCGGGCTGAAGGGCGCGCCGAGGGCCGCGAACACCGCCCAGCCGATCAGGGCGATGTTCGCCGCCTCCAGGAGGGTCAGCGTGCGCAGCCGCTTCAGGAGCGCCGCCCGGGTCCGCGTCGTCGAGGTCACGCTCCCAGCATCCCGGCCCGCGCCGGAACGCGGGGCCGTTGGCGGCGATCCGTCAGTCATGGACCAGTTGCTGTCCGACGAGGGCCGCGTACGCGCCGCCGCGCGCGACGAGTTGCCCGTGGTCGCCGTCCTCGACGATCCGACCGCGGTCGATCACCAGGATGCGGTCGGCGTCGCGCACGGTGCTCAGCCGGTGGGCGATGACGATGCGGGTGCAGTCGAGCTCCGACAGGTTCGCGTGCACCACCGCCTCGGTGGTCGCGTCGAGGTGGCTGGTGGCCTCGTCCAGCAGCAGGACCCTCGGCCGGTGCACGACGGCGCGGGCCAGCGCCACGCGCTGCCGCTGCCCTCCGGAGAGGCCGTTGCCGCCCTCGCCGAGGATCGTCTCGTACCCCATCGGCATACGGGTGATGTCGTCGTGGACCGCGGCGAGGCGGGCCGCCGCCACGACCTCGTCCAGGGTGGCGTCGGGCACGACCAGCGCGATGTTGGTCAGCACCGAGCCGCTGAAGATGTCCGCGTCCTGGGTGACCACACCGCACTGGCGGCGCAGGTGGCCGAGGTCCAGTTCGGTCAACGGCGTGGAGCCGTAGGTGATCTCCCCCTCGGTCGGGTCGTAGAGGCCGAGGATGAGGCGGGCCAGGGTCGACTTCCCCGAACCGCTCGCGCCGACGATGGCGATCTTCTCGCCCGGACGGACGGTGAGGGAGATGCCCGACAGCGCCTCCGGCCCGTCCCCGGAGTAGCGGAAGCTGACGTCGCTCAGGGTGATCGGCTCGCTCAGGTCCGCCTTCCCCTCCCCCTGGCCCAGGGACTCCGGCGGCTCGTCGATCACGTCGCGCAGCCGGTCGAGGTGGACCCGGATGGTCTGGAACGTCTTGATCCCGCGCCCGAGTTGGGCGACCGGTGCGAGCGCGGCCCCGGCCAGTGCGATGAGCGCGAGCATCGTCCCCAGCGACAGGGCGTCGCTGAACACGAGGTACGCGCCGAGCACCAGCATGAGCAGCGGCGAGGCGGTGCTCAGCATGCCGAGGACGCCGTCGATCGCGTTGTCCAGTCTGCTCCGGCGTACGGAGGACTCCAACTGCTCGGTGAACTTCTCCGACCACCGGCGCACCACCACGTGCTCCGCGCCGGCCGACTTGACCGTCTCGGCACCGGTCACCGCCTCCAGGAGCGTGCTCTGCGCCTCGCCGAGCGCCTGGAGTTCGCGTTCGGTCAGCCGCTGCGCGGTCCGCGCGGAGGCGAACATGACGGCGAGCTGGACGGCCGCCACGGCGAGGATCGCCCCGACGAAGAGCATCGACGTGAAGCCGATCACCACGAGGTAGACGCCCAGCAGGGCGACGTCGAGGAGGACCGCGAGGAGCTGGCTGGAGACGGCGTCGCGGACGTACGTCATGCTCGACACCCGTACGAGCAGGTCGCCCCCGGTGCGCAGTTGGAAGAACTTGTACGGCAGGGACATCAGATGGCGCAGGAACGTGCCCATCATCGACCAGTCCATGCGGGTCTGGAGCCACAGCAGCAGCTCGGCCCGCGCCAGCGTCGTCAGGGCGTGGCTCACGGTGTACGCGACGAGGCCCGCCGCCAGGATCAGCAGGGTGCCCTCGCTGCGGCCGGGCAGGACGCGGTCGACGACGTACGCCGTCAGGAAGGCCGGGAGCAGTCCGAGGAGCGTGAGCGCGGCCGAGGCCCCGATGACGGCGGAGACGACGGAGACGGAACGGGGCAGGAAGGGCCGGACGAAGGACCACAGCCCCGCCTCGACGGCGTCGCGGCGTTCGAGGTCGTCGGTCGGCTCCAGCTCCAGCGCCACCCCGGTGAAGGACGTGTCCAGCTCCGCGTACGTGATGCGCCGCCGCCCGGACGCCGGGTCGACGATGTCGACGCCTCGGCGGGTGAAGCGCTCGATGACGACGAAGTGGTTCATGCCCCAGTGCGCGATCAGCGGCAGGGCGAGCCCCCGCAGGGCCTCCGGCTCCGCGCGGAAGGCCCGCACCCTCATGCCCAGTTCACGCGCCTGGCGGGCGATGGCCGCCGCGCTCGCCCCGTCGCGGGAGAGCACCATCCGGTCCCGCAGCTCCGCGACGGGAGTGGCGCGTCCGTGGTGGCCGAGCACCATGGCGAGCGCGGCGACGCCGCACTCGACCGAGCTGGACTGGAGCCGTACGGGCACCCTGCGGCGCGTCGCGGTCACTGGTCGCCCCTTCCGTCCCAGATGTCCATGAGCAGCGGGCGGGTGCCCTGGTCGAGGACGACGCTCGCGCCCTCCTCCAGCCCGTCGGCGACGCCGTCGGGGAGTTCGACGAGCAGCATGGTGACCCGGGCTCCGCCCTGCCCGGCCCGGAAGTCCTCGACCCGGCCCTCCAGGGCCCGGCCGTCGACGCGCAGCAGGACGTCGCTGCCCTTGGCCGGCGGGCTGAAGCCGGGGAAGGCGAGCACGCCCCGGCGTCCGTCGGCCCCGGCCAGGGTGCCGGTCGGCCCGACCGGCACCCGCACCACGAGGCCCGCCGCCACCGTGGCGGCGAGCAGCAGGGCCCCGGCCAGGGCCCACCGCCAGCGCGGGCGCATCCGTTCGGGGTGGAAGCCGGTACGGGCCGCGCCGCGCGGGTTGGCGCGGTAGGCCGCCACCATGCTCGGCCGGTAGACGCCGTCCGCGAGCGCGCCGTCCGGCGGGGCCGCCGGCGCGGGCCCGCCGGTCACGGCGTCCCTCCCGGCCCGGCGGGGGCGGCCAGGGTCAGCAGGTCCGGCACCCGCTCGGGGGCGGCCTTGCGCGCCAGCCCCCAGGCGATGCCGGCCAGCCCGGTCATCAGGCCGGGCGTCTCCACCCCCTTCGGGACGCCGCACAGCCACCCGTTCTCCCGGCCCTCGTGCAGGAGCGTGTTCCACACCCGGGGCAGCAGGCCGGCGACCTCGGGTTCCCGGTCGGCTCGCGCGCTCGCCTCGATGATGAGCAGGTTGCCCACGTCCCCGTGGCACAGGCTGTGGTTGCCCAGCCCGGACACCGGGTCGAGGTCGAGGCCCGTCGAGACGGCGGCGAGGACGGCGGTGTGCCGGTCGCTCTCGACCAGGTCGGCCAGGTCGGCGGCGGTCCCGAGCCCCTGGAACGCGTCGCGGGCCAGCGCGATGCCCGGGGCCCCGTGGCACCAGGCGTTCATGACGGTGCGTCCGCCGAGGTTGGCGGGGCGCAGGTCGCGCCAGGTGCGCAGCTCCGGGTCGAAGACGGTCCGCTCGTACCGCAGCGCGTTCCGGACGGCCTCGCCGTACTCCGGGCGCGGGGCGACGGCGTCGAGCCGGGCGAGCGCGTACGCGATGCCGGAGGCCCCGTGCGAGAACCCGGCCAGCGGCGCCTCGGGGTTGATGGGGGTGGCCCAGCCCCAGCCCTCGGCGCACTCCTGCCGGGTGGCGAGCAGGCGCTCGGCGCAGCGCGCCGCGATCCGGGCCGCTCCGGCGGCGGGCCGGGCCTTCTCCAGCGCGAGGAGGGCGAGGATCGCGCCCGCCGAGCCGGAGACGACGTCCAGGAGCGGGTCCTCCTCGACGAGTTCGTCGATGGCGGGCAGCAGGGCGGCGGCCGCCTCGGCGTAGTCGGGGCGGTCGTGGCGTACGGCGGCGTGCGCCAGGGCGTACACCGCGCCGCCGAACGGGCCGAACGCGCCGATGCCGAACTCGGCGGCTCCCGGCTTCTTCGCCAGGGACGCCAGCGTCTCGGCGATGAGCACCGAGCGCTTCGCCACCTGGTCGAAGGCGGCCCGCGCCAGCTCGCCGGTCGCCTCGTCACCGGTGACGGCGGCGACGGCGTCCAGGGCGTGCGCGATGCCGGCCGTTCCGGTGTAGAGGCCGATCGGAGCGGGCGCGTACTGCCAGTACTTCTCGTCGACCAGGTCCAGTCCGATCCAGCCGAGCCCGTGTTCGTCGCGGACGCACAGGTCGCCGAGCCGGCGGGCCAGCCGCAGGGCCTCCTCGGCGAAGTCGCCCGGGTCGGCGGCGCCGTCCAGGCGGGGTCGGTGCCAGTTGGGCCAGCGCGCGTCGCTGTCGCCCATGGCGGTGGCGGCGACGCACGAGCGGATGACGCGCTCCTGGAAGGCGAGGTCGGCGTCCCCGAGGGCGGCGAGGCGTTCCCGTACGGCGGCGAGCGGCGGGTAGCGGGTGCCGATCGGCCGGCCGTCGAATCCGCCGCGCAGGGTCCCGGACTCCGCGTCGACGGTGAACATGGGGATGTCTCCGAGCGTCAGCTCGGCGACCTCGTCCTGGACCATCGCCTCGCGCGACTCCGGCATCTCGACGTGGCCGCCGGCCAGCCGGGCGAGGGAGCGGGCGTGGTCGAGTCCGTCGCGCAGGAAGTCGGGGTGGGTGCTCTCCAGCAGCAGGCGGCCGTAGATGTGCGTGGGCCGGGCGATGAGCCGGGTCCGCACGGAGCCGAAGGCGGCCAGCGGGCCCGCCGGGTCGAGCAGTTCGTCCCGGCCCGCCTCCAGCAGCCGGTAGACGTGGGTGAACCCGTCGACGAACGCGTCGACCCGGCCGACCAGGTCGATCGGTTCGCCGTCGGCGGTCATCGGGTGGTTGCGCTCGGCGTCCATCTCCATCCGGCGCTTGACCAGCCGCATGCGGTCGGTGCCGCTGTCCTCCCAGGTCGGCACCGGCATGGGGGTGAGCTGGCCGCCGTGTCCGGCCAGTCCGCTGACGTCCAGGCCGAAGGTGCCGTCCTCGCCGCGCACCAGCAGGTGGTTGGGCAGGATGCCCACCGACTGGACGGAGTCGGCGAGGGTGACCGCCGCGATGTCCGTCTCCCCGTCGATCTTGACGACGGCGGCGGTCTTGTCGTTGTGCAGCAGCGCCTCCAGGTCGACGAGGACCGGGTGCTCGCCGGCGGCCAGCACGTTCTCGAAGTGGAAGTCCGTGGCGTGCAGGAGGTAGAGCAGCGAGGTCAGCGCGCCCAGCCGCCACGCGTAGCGGTCGCCGCCGGCGGCGTCGGTGGTCGCGGTGGTGTCGACCTGTTCGACCCATCCGTGGCCGCCGCGCTCCAGGACGCCGATCCGGGCCAGGTCGTGCGGGGGCTGCTGCCGGTTGACCCAGGCCAGGAGCCCGTCGAACGCGGTGTCCATGGCCAGCGAGCGGGGTTTGAAGACCAGGGTGCCGGTGTCGAACTCGACCATGGCGACGGACCGGCCGCGCCGGTGCTTGTCGCCCGCGCCGAACTCCAGGCGTTCGAGCCGCCGGGGTCCGGGGGAGGGGAGCAGGCCGCCGCGCAGCGCGGGCAGGTCGGCGACGAGGGCGTCGATCAGCTCGACCCGCGTGTCGATCCAGAAGCGGAGCTGGTTCACCACCAGCCGGGCCAGGACCGGGTACTCGTCCCACAGGGCGAGGGCGTTGCCCTGTGACCGCAGCAGCTCGACGTAGGAGGAGAAGCGCTCCTCGGGGGTCTCGCCGCCGAGGCGCTCCTCGACGCGGGCGATGTTGAGTTCGAGGACCAGCGTGCGCTGCACGTGGCCGAGCAGGTCGGCGGCCGGGGCTGTCGCGCGGACCACGTCGAGGATGTGTCCGGGGTCGGCCATGACGGGGTCGTCACTGGCCCGTACGCGTTCCTCGACGAGCGCGTCCAGTTCGTGGACGGCGCCCTCGACGAGGGGGCGGATCACTTCCAGGAGGCCCATGTCGGGGTCGAGGCGGCGGGCGGCGTCCGTCGTGGCCATGCCCTCGGCCCACCAGCGGCGGAACGTGCGGTGCCAGTCGGGTTCGTCGGCCGTGCGGGCGGCGAGGGAGTCGTCGCTCTCGCCGAGCAGGGCGGTCAGTTCGGCGGCGTCGACGCCCAGCGGTGCCAGCCGTGCGTCCAGGGTGGCGCGCTCGCCGGTCAGCGGTGCCAGTTCCCGCCACATGGCCAGGCGCTTCTCGCCCCGCACCGGGTCGGACCGCGACGGAGTCCCGCCGAGCCTCTCGCTCAGCGTGGCGGCTCGGTGCCACGGGAGGTGGACCCCGTCCGGCCGGACGGTGGGGTGCTCGCTTGCGTCGTCAGGCATTCCGCTCTTCCTTCTTGGGGCATGAACATGACCGGCGGGGGCGCGCGGACGCCCGCCCCTGCCGGTCACGCCGTTTCTTCGGTACGCTGCTAGTTCTTGCAGGGCTTGCCGGGGTCGCAGGCGAGACCGCAAACGGTCCAGCCCGAGTACCACGGCAGGCACGAGCAGCACCCGAGAGTGCCGAGAACCCCGGAGCCCGCTCCGTTGATCTCGGTCAGCTCCTCGTCGGTGATTGCGGTGAGACCCTCGCCCGACGGATGGGCGGGGGCCTCACTCCCGAGGGACAACCGGTAGTCGGCGTCCTTCCAGGACCGGACTATGTCCACGAACATCACTCCTCGTACGTATCCGGCAGGCTCAACAACAGCCGCGCGTGCCCATGCTGCAACTGCCGCAGAGCGTCCCGGTCGGGGAGCACACCGTGACGGTCAGCGTGACCGTGGCGCACGCCCACGTGGTTCCGCCCGCGACGCCGTCGAGTTGATCGTCGGCCAGCTCGACGAGACCGGCCGGGTTGGCGGGAGCCTCGCTGAGGGTCGCCCGGTACTCCGGGTCCTTCCATGCGCGAACAAGGTTCATTTGTCTGTCACCTCCTCTCGCTGGGGATGGGAATCCGGCCGGTGGGGCCGGGTTCCGGGTGCCATCCTCAGCGGCCGGCATGGAGCGGGGATACCGCGCGGGCGGCGCTGTGCGCACAGGCCGCGCATACGCCGGAGAGCCGCCCCGCGCGGCTGCGCGGAACGGCTCCGGTCAAAGGCGCGGCGGCGGTCCGCTCACTCCCGGCGGCGGCCCGACCGGCTGCGGCGGCCCGACCGGCTGCGGACCGCGCCCATGCTCGCCCCGATGACCAGGGCGACGGCGAGCGCGTCCGTCGCGGACAGCGCCTGATGCAGGATCAGGAAGCCCGCCGTGGCCGCGATGGCCGGCTCCAGGCTCATCATCACGGCGAAGGTGGGCGCGGGCAGGCGGCGCAGGGCCATCAGCTCCAGGGTGTACGGGAGGACGGAGCTGAGCACGGCCACCGCCGCGCCGAGCGCCAGCGTCGAGGGCACGGTCAGCTTCGCCCCGGACTCGATGACGCCCAGCGGCAGGGAGAGGACCGCCGCGACCGCCATCGCCAGGGCCAGCCCGTCCGCCTGCGGGAAGCGGCGGCCGGTGCGCGCGCTGAACACGATGTACGCGGCCCACATCGCGCCCGCCCCCAGCGCGTAGGCCGCGCCGACCGGGTCGAGGCGGTCGAGGCCGCCGCCACCGAGCAGCACCACCCCGACGAGCGCGAGCCCGGCCCACACCACGTTGACCAGGCGGCGGGAGGCGAACACCGAGAGCGCGAGCGGGCCCAGCACCTCCAGGGTGACGGCGATGCCCAGCGGGATACGGTCCAGCGCCTGGTAGAAGAGCGTGTTCATGCCGCCCATCGCCACGCCGAAGGCGGCCACCGTGCCCCAGTCGGCCCGCGAGTGCCCGCGCAGCTTCGGACGGCAGACGACCAGGAGGATCAGCGCCGCCGCCGCCAGCCGCAGCGTGACGACGCCCAGCGCGCCCGCCTTCGGCATCAGCAGCGCGGCGACGGCCGAGCCGAACTGGACCGACAGCCCCCCGGCCACCACCAGGGCGACCGGCCCCAGCGCGGCCCGGCGTCCGGCGCGGGCCCGGAGGCCGGACGCACCCGGCTCGCCGGAGGCCGCGCCGGAGACTTCGAGCGCCGTCGCCGCCTCGGGCACGGCCACGGATGCGGCGGCCGGTTCCGCGCCGCTGTGCTGGTCGTTCACGGGTGGCCTCTCGTCAGGACGGGGAACAGGACGGGGAAGCGGCGGGCGGGACGGCGCGGCGCACCGGCAGGTTCACGATGCCGCACCGCCGCGCACGCCTCCCTCCTCACCGTAGAGACCGTCGCGCCTTCCGTGAAATGCCGACTGCGCTCCCGTTATGCTCCGCGTGCATGACCTCAGGACCTTCCTCCGGCCGCCCGGTCGAGCTGCGCCATCTGCGGGCCTTCCTCGCCGTCGCCGACGAGCTGAACGTCACCCGTGCCGCCGCCCGGCTCCGGCTCACCCAGCCGGCCGTCTCGCGCACCCTCGCCGCCCTGGAACGGCGCCTGGGCGTCCGGCTCGTCGACCGCTCCACCCACCACCTCGCCCTCACCCCGGAGGGCGTCGCCTTCCGCGACAAGGCCGCCTTCGCGATCGCCGCCTTCGACGAGGCGCTGGACTCCGGGCGGCTGCGCCGGTGGCCCCTGCGACTCGGGCACGCCTGGTCCGCCTTCGGCCCGTACACCACACCGCTGCTGCGCACCTGGCAGGAGCGCCACCCGCACACCCCGCTGGAACTCCTGCGGATCGACGACCGCACGGCCGGGCTCACCCGCGGCGAGGTGGACGCGGCGCTGCTGCGCGGACCGGTGGACGCGCCGGGCCTGGTCACCGAGGTGCTGTTCATCGAGAAGAGGGTGGCGGCGGTGACCTCGGACGGCCCGCTGGCGGCCCGCGCGTCGCTCTCGCTCGCCGACCTGGCCGCCGGCCCCGTGGTCCTGAACACCGTCTCCGGCACGACGACCCCCGGCCTGTGGCCGCCGCACGCCCGGCCCACCGCCACGCTCACCGTCGCCAACACCGACGACTGGCTGACCGCCATCGCCGCTGGGCGCGGCAGCGGGATCTCGGCCGCCTCCACCGCCGTCATGCACCCGCACGCCGGGGTCGCCTACGTGCCGCTGGACGACGCCCCGGGCGTCCCGGTGCTGCTGGCCCGCCGCGACGGGCCGGGCCATCCGGCGCTGCCGGGGCTGGCCGCCCTGGCCCGCGAGATCATCGCGCGCGGTCGGTGACGGCGTTCTCCGGCAGCCGTTCCGCGATCACCTCCGCGAGGTGCCGGGCCCGCCGTCCGGCGAGCTGCTCGATCTGGGTGCGGCAGGAGAAGCCGTCCGCGAGCAGTTCCGTCCCGGGCCCGGCCTCCCGCAGGGCGGGCAGCAGCCGCTCCTCGGCGCAGGCGACCGACACCTCCCAGTGGCCCTTCTCGAAGCCGAAGTTCCCGGCGAGGCCGCAGCAGCCGCCGCTCAGTCCGCCGGTCAGCCCCATCCGCTCGCGCAGCCGGCGCTCCGCCGCGTCCCCGAGCACCGCGTGCTGGTGGCAGTGCGTCTGGCCGGCGGCCGGGCGGTCGACGCGCGGCGGCGACCAGTCGGGGGCGTACTCCTCCAGGTACTGGGCCAGGGTCCGGACGGCGGCGGCGAGCCGCCCGGCGCGCGGGTCGTCGGGGAGCAGTTCGGGCAGGTCGGTGCGGAGGGTGGCGGCGCAGCTCGGTTCGAGGACGACGACCGGCCCGCCGTCCGGGAGGCGCACGCGGTCCAGGGTGCGGCGCATCACCGCGCGGGCCGCGTCCAGTTGGCCGGTCGACACATAGGTGAGGCCGCAGCACACGCCCGGCCCGGCGGGCCGCACCGCGCGGCCCGTCGCGTCCTCCAGCACCCGGACCGCCGCCCGGCCGACCTCGGGCGACAGATGCTCGGTGAAGGTGTCCGGCCACAGGGCCACCACCCCCGCGGAGGCGGGCCGCCGGGAGTGCCGGCGCAGCCACCGCGTGAACGTCTCGGCGGCCAGGACCGGAAGCGTCCGCTCCGGCGTGATGCCCGCGAGCCGCTTCGCGAGGGCGGCGACCGGGCGGAGGCGGGCCAGCGCGTTCAGCGGCCGGGCGAAGGGGGCGGCGAGCCGCAGCCACCGGGGGAGTCGGCCCAGCGCGTAGTGCGCGGCGGGCCGCAGCCGTCCCCGGTAGTGGTGGTGCAGGAACTCCGCCTTGTACGTGGCCATGTCGACGCCCACCGGGCAGTCGACCCGGCACCCCTTGCAGGACAGGCAGAGGTCGAGCGCGTCCCGCACCTCCTCGCTCCGCCAGCCGTCCGTGACGATCTCGCCCGCCAGCATCTCGTGCAGCAGCCGGGCCCTGCCCCGCGTCGAGTGGGCCTCCTCGCCGGTAGCCCGGAAGGACGGGCACATCACGTCGGCTCCGGTGGCCTCGGTCGTACGGCACTTGGCGACGCCGACGCAGCGGCGGACCGCGCCCGCGAAGTCGCCGCCGTCGTGCGGATAGCCGAAGGCCGCGTCCACCGGGCGGCGCGGCAGCACCGCGAAGCGCAGGTTCTCGTCGAGCCGGGCCGGGCGGGCGAGCACGCCGGGGTTCAGGCCGCCGTCCGGGTCCCACAGGTCCTTGAACCGGCCGAAGAGGGCGACGAGTTCGTCCCCGTACATGCGCGGCAGCAGCTCCGCCCGTGCCTGGCCGTCGCCGTGCTCGCCGCTGAGCGAACCGCCGTGCGCGACGACGAGGTCCGCCTGCTCCTCGGAGAAGCGGCGGAAGCGGGCCACGCCGTCGCCGCTCAGCAGGTCGAAGTCGATGCGCACGTGGATGCAGCCGTCGCCGAAGTGGCCGTACGGGGTGCCGCGCAGGCCGTGTGCGGCGAGCAGGGCGCGGAAGTCGCGGAGGTAGCGGCCGAGCCGGGCGGGCGGCACCGCGCAGTCCTCCCAGCCGGGCCACGCCTCGGTGCCGTCCGGCATCCGGGTCGCGGTGCCGGCGGCGTCCTCGCGGATCCGCCACAGGGCCCGCTGCCCGGCCGGGTCGGTGACCACCGCGGCGTCCAGGGCGTCGGCGGCGCGCAGGACGCGTTCGGCGTGCGCCCTCGCCTCCGTCGGGGTCCGGCCGCCCGTCTCGACGAAGAGCCAGGCGGCCCCGCGCGGCAGCCCGGCCGGTTGGCGTACGAGGTCGGCGGCCATGCCCTCGACGGTGAGCGGGCCGTACGGGAGGAGGCCGGGGGCGGCTTCGGCGGCGGCGGACTCGTCGGCGTATCCGAGGACGGCCAGGGCGCGGGCGGGCGGGGCCTCGACCAGGCGCACGGTCGCCTCGGTGACCACGGCGAGGGTGCCCTCGGAGCCGCAGAAGGCCCGCACCGGGTCGGGGCCGCCGGGGTGCTCGGGCAGCAGGGCGTCCAGCGCGTAGCCGGAGATGCGGCGCGGCAGGGCGGGGTAACCGGTGCGCAGCGCCGCGAGGTTGCCGTCCACGAGGGCGCGCACGCCCGCCGGGGTGTCGCCGCCGCCCTGTTCCAGGCGCAGCGCCTCGCCCCCGTACCGGACGACCGACAGCGCCGTCACGTTGTCCGCGGTGGTGCCCCACGCGACCGAGTGGGAGCCGCAGGCGTTGTTGCCGATCATGCCGCCGAGGGTGCAGCGGCTGTGGGTGGAGGGGTCCGGGCCGAAGGTCAGTCCGTGCGGTGCGGCGGCGGCCCGCAGGTCGTCCAGGACCACGCCGGGCTGGACCACGGCGGTGCGGGCGGCCGGGTCCAGGTCGAGGACCGCGCTCAGGTGGCGGGTGAGGTCGAGGACCAGGCCGGTGCCGGTGGCCTGGCCGGCGATGGACGTGCCGCCGCCGCGCGCCACGACCGGGACGCCGTGCTCCCGGCAGACGGCCAGAGCGGCGGCGATGTCGTCGGCGTCGCGCGGGGCGAGGACGCCGAGCGGTACGCGGCGGTAGTTGGAGGCGTCCATCGTCAGCAGGGCCCGCGCGGCGGCCCCGAAATCGCTCTCGCCCCGGACGGCGGCGCGCAGGGCCGGGACGAACGCGGGGTCCGGTCCGGCGGGAGGCCCGGTGCGCGGGGCGGGTCGCTTTCCGGTACGCGGTCCGGGGCGCGGTCGGTGGTGTTCGGCCATGACGTCAGGATGCCGTCGAACCGCGTGAACTCTTGGGATGCGGGCGGATGAAGGCGGGCAAGTCACACATAAAAGCCCACCAGAACTTCCCAAACTGATCGCCAATTCTCCTATAGTGACCAAGACTTGAGCAGGAATTATCAGCTCCAGTTGTCACGATCTTCCACTCTCGTGACGGACTGTCCTGATTCGCCCCTGCCCCCGCACCGTCCGCCACCGAGGACTCCGATTGCGCCCCTCATTCCGGCCCACCGCACTCGCCTTGCTGATCTCGGCAGCCGCCACCGGCGCCCTGACCCTGTGGGCCGTGATCGCGGCCCCCGACTCGGTGAGGACCCCGCTGGCCTGGGGAGCGGGCGCCGCCGCCGTCGTGGTGAGCGTGTGCGTCGCCGTCGCCGCGCACACCCTGGGGACCACCCGCACCCTGCGCGCCCGGCGGGCCGCCGACGCCGAGCGGTTCACCGCCGAGACCTCCCGCATGGTCTCGGCCTCCTCCGCCGAGGCCCAGCGCTTCACCGCGGAGACCGCCCGCATCAAGGGCGCCGCCTCCGCCGAGACCGCGCGGCTCGCGGCCGAGGCCCGCGCCGAGTCCACCCGGCTCACCGCCGAGGCCGCCGCCGAACGGGCCCGGCTGAACGCCGCCGTCGAACGGCTCACCGCCCGCGCCACCCGCGCCGAGACCGAGCGCTCCGCCGCCGTCGCCGCCTGCGCCAACGCCGCCGGCCGCATGCAGGCCCTGGCCACCAGCATGCTGGCCGACCTGCGCGAGATGGAGCACCGGCACGCGGACGAGTCCGTCCTCGGCGACCTGCTGCACCTGGACCACCGCACCGCCCAGGCGGGCCGGCTCGCCGACTCCATCGCCGTACTGACCGGGGCGCGCTCCGGACGCCGTTGGGCCAAGCCGATCGTCATGGAGTCGATCCTGCGCGGCGCGATGGGCCGCATCGGCAGCTACCAGCGGGTGCGCCTGCACTCCACGAGCGACGTCGCCATCGCGGGCCACGCGGCCGAGGGCGTCATGCACGCGCTCGCCGAACTCCTGGACAACGCGGCCAACTTCTCGCCGCCCACCGCCGAGGTCCACGTGTACGTGGAGGAGGTCCCGGCCGGCATCGTCATCACCGTCGAGGACAGCGGGCTCGTCATGAGCGAGGTCCAGCTGCGCCGCGCCGAGAAGGCCGTCTCCGCCGAGAACCAGGACCTCACCAACCTCTCCGGCACCCGGCTCGGCCTCGCCGTCGTCGGCCGGCTGGCCCGCAAGCACGGCCTGACCGTCTCCTTCCGGCCGTCCGCCCGGGGCGGCACCGGCGCGCTGATGATGCTCCCGCAGGACCTCATCTCGCGCGCCGCGACCCGTGTGCAGGGCGAGGCGGCCACCACGACCCCCGCGCGGCAGCCCGCCCCCGCCGAGCCCGAGCCCGCCCACGCACCGGCCGCGCGGCCCTCCGCGACCGCCGAGGCGTCCCGGCCCGCGCCCGGCGACGGCCACCAGGACTCCGCCGGCACAGCGCCGGACGGCAGCGCCTCCGAAGCCACCGGCGGCGTGCCCGCGTTCGGCGAGAGCGGCCTGCCCAAGCGCCGCCGCGGCCGGACCCTGGCCGCCGCCGAGTCCCGTACCGGCAACGCCGCCTCCGGCCGAGCCGAAACCGACCCGGGCCGCACCACCACCGACCCGAAGGTCCAGGCAGCCCGCTTCAGCACCTTCAGCAAGGCCGTACGAGCCAACACCCCGCTCCCGGAAGGCAACACCCGATGACCGCGACCACCGACGAGAAGCTCAACTGGCTGCTGGAGGGGCTGCTCGACCGCACGCCCGGCACCCGGCACGCGCTCGTCCTGTCCCGCGACGGCCTCAAGCTGTGCCGCACGCCCGAGCTGTCCGTCGACCAGGCCGACCAGCTGGCCGCGATCTCCGCCGGAATCCAGAGCCTGTCGCACGGCGCGTCCATCGAGTTCGGCGACGGCACCGGCGGCGTACGCTCCGCGATGGCCGAGTTCTACGGCGGCGTGCTGTTCATCGTCGAGGCGGGCGCGGGCGCGCACCTGGCCGTCGTCGCCGACGAGGACTCCGACGTCGGCCTGGTCGGCCACAACATGAGCGAGCTCGTCGAACAGCTCGGCGAACACCTCGTCGCCCCGCCGCGATCGCCCTCCGCGACCGCGACGGCGGCGGAAACCCCGGCCGTATGACGACGCCGCCCCGCTCCCGTCCGGGCCGCGACGACGATCCCGACCGGCTGTACACCCTCACCGGGGGCCGCAGCCGGTCCGACTCCGCCTCCTTCGACCTGGTGACGCTCGTCGTCGCCGAATGCGATCCGACGCCCGGCATGCAGTCGGAGCACGTCGCGATCCTGCGGATGTGCGCCGGACCGACCGCGGTCGTCGAGATCTCGGCCACCCTCGGCCTGCCGGTCAGCATCGTCCGCATCATGCTGTGCGACCTGCTCGACACCGGCCGGATCAGCGCCCGCCACCCCCGTACAGCCCGGGTCGCGGACCGGCTCCCCGACCCCGACATCCTGGAACAGGTGCTCGTTGGACTCCGCAACCTCTGACCGCGCCGCCCTGAGCGCGACGGCCGACAACGGACTCAAGATCGTTGTCGTCGGCGGCTTCGGGGTCGGCAAGACCACCATGGTCCGATCCGTGAGCGAGATCCGTCCGCTCAACACGGAGGAGACCATGACCCGCGCGGGCGAGGCCGTCGACCACCTCGACGGCGTCCAGGCCAAGACGTCCACCACCGTGGCGTTCGACTTCGGCCGCATCACCCTCGACGCGCGGTCCGTGCTCTACCTCTTCGGCGCTCCCGGCCAGGAGCGCTTCTGGTTCCTGTGGGACCGGCTGTTCTCCGGCACGCTCGGCGCGGTCGTCCTCGTCGACACCCGGCGGCTCGCCGACTCCTGGTACGCGATCGACCGGCTGGAGCACCACGGCACGCCGTTCATCGTCGCCTGCAACGACTTCGGCGGCCCGCTCCACTCCGAGCAGCAGATCCGCGAGGCCCTGGACCTCTCGGACGACGTGCCGCTCGTCGAGTGCGACGCCCGCGACCGGTCCTCCAGCAAGTACGTGCTCATCACACTCGTCGAGCACCTGCACAAGCTGTCCGCCGCCCGGTCGCCGCGGGCGGCCCTCGCCTCGGCCCGACCGACCCCGGAGCCCGCGCCGTGAACGCCGTCTCCGGCTGCCCCGTCCCCCACGGCTCCGTCCCGCTGTCCGGGCCCCGCTTCCAGAGCGACCCCGTGCGGCACTACCGCGACCTGCGGCGCGACCACGGGGCCGTGGCCCCCGTCGTGCTGGACGGCGACGTGCCCGCCTGGCTGGTCCTCGGCTACCGCGAACTCCACCAGGTCACCGGCGACCCGGCCCTCTTCAGCCGCGACTCCGACCTGTGGAACCAGTGGGACCGCATCCCGGACGACTGGCCGCTGCTGCCGATGATCGGGCGCAAGCAGCCCTCGATCCTCTACACCGTCGGCGAACGCCACAGCGTCCGCGCCAGGATGATCAGCGACGCGCTGGAGGGCGTCGACCCGTTCTCCCTCAAGCGCTACGCCGAGGAGTTCGCGGACGAGCTGATCGACCAGTTCTGCACCAAGGGCGCCACCGAGATCATCGCCGAGTACGCGAAGGTGCTCCCCGCCCTCGTGCTGGCCCGGATCTACGGCTTCGACGACGCGATGACCCACGTCCTCGTCGGCGCGATCAACGACATCGTCGACGGCCGCGAGCGGGCGCTCGCCGGACAGCGGCGGCTCGCCGCCTCCATGGCCCAGCTGCTCGCCGACAAGCACGCCGCGCCGGGCGACGACGTCGCCACCCGGATGCTCACCGCCGAGGGCGGCTTCACCGACGAGGAGATCGCCCAGGACCTCATGGTCATGATGGCGGCCGGACACCAGCCGACCGCCGACTGGATCGGCAACTCACTGCGCCTGATGCTCACCGACGACCGGTTCGCCGCCTCGCTCTCCGGTGGCCGGCACAGCGTCGCCGAGGCGATGAACGAAGTGCTCTGGGAGGACACCCCCACCCAGAACGTGGCCGGCCGCTGGGCCGCCCGCGACACCCACCTCGGCGGACGCCACGTCCGCGCCGGCGACCTGCTGATCCTCGGCATCGCCGCCGCCAACGGCGATCCGCAGATACGCACCCACGCCTCGGCGCTGACCGGCGGCAACAACGCCTTCCTCTCCTTCGGCCACGGCGAGCACCGCTGCCCCTTCCCGGCCCAGGAGACCGCCGAGGTCATCGCCCGCACCGGGATCGAAGTGCTCCTGGACCGGCTGCCGGACGTGGACCTGGCCGTGCCCGCCGACCGGCTCACCCGCCGCCCCTCGCCGTGGCTGCGCGGACTGACCGGCCTGCCGGTGGTCTTCACGCCCACCCCCGCCGTCGGAAGACCCGGAAGCCTCGGAGACCCGTCATGACCCGTATCGCGCTCGACCCGTTCGTCACCGACCTCGACGCCGAGAGCGCGGCCCTGCGGGCGGCCGGACCGCTGGCCGAGGTGGAACTGCCCGGCGGCGTGCACTGCTACGCCGTCACCCACCACGCCGAGGCCCGCGCGCTGCTCACCGACAGCCGCGTGGTCAAGGACATCAACGTCTGGAACGCCTGGCAGCGCGGCGAGATCCCGCCCGACTGGCCGCTGATCGGCCTGGCCAACCCGGGCCGCTCCATGCTGACGGTCGACGGCGAGGACCACCGCAGGCTGCGCACCCTGGTCGCGCAGGCGCTGACCGTACGCCGGGTCGAGCGGCTGCGGGAGGGCATCGAGGCGCTGACCCGGGCGGGCCTGGACCGGCTGGCCGCGCTGCCGGCCGACCGGCCGGTGGACCTCAAGGCGGAGTTCGCCTACCCGCTGCCGATGAACGTCATCAGCGAGCTGATGGGCGTGGACGCGGCCGACCACCCCCGGCTGAAGGAGCTGTTCGAGAAGTTCTTCTCGACGCAGACCCCGCCGTCGGAGGTCCCGCGGATGATGGCGGACCTCGGCGCGCTCTTCACGAAGATCGTCGACGGCAAACGGGCCGAACCCGGCGACGACCTGACCAGCGCCCTGATCGCGGCCTCCGAGAACGGCGACCACCTCACCGACGAGGAGATCGTCAACACGCTGCAACTGATCATCGCCGCCGGGCACGAGACGACGATCAGTCTCGTCGTCAACGTCGTCGCGGCCCTCCAGACCCACCCCGAGCAGCGCGAGCGGGTGCTGAACGGGGAGATCCCCTGGCAGGGCGTCATCGAGGAGACGCTGCGCTGGAACACCCCGACCTCGCACGTCCTGATCCGCTTCGCCACCGAGGACGTCGAGGTCGGCGACCGGGTCCTGCCGAAGGGCGAGGCCCTGATCGTCTCCTTCGGGGCGCTCGGCCGGGACGAACGGCAGTACGGCCCGACGGCCGGCGCGTTCGACGCCGCCCGCAGCCCCAACCGCCACATCGCCTTCGGCCACGGCCCGCACATCTGCCCCGGCGCGGCACTGTCCCGCCTGGAGGCGGGCATCGCGCTGCCCGCGCTGTACGAGCGGTTCCCGGACCTGGACCTGGCGGTAGCGGCGGACGACCTGCGCAACAAGCCGATCGTGACGCAGAACGACCTCTACGAGCTGCCGGTCCGGCTCGGCTGCCCGGCCGGCCACGACCGCACGGACGACGCCTGACCCGGCCCGGCCGGGCCGCCCCACACCGTACAAACGTCCGACGACCACATGACGGAGCGCTCGTCTCATCCGACGGACACGGTTGCTGAGCCGCGGCGTCGAGGGACTACGCTCCGACTCGTGGCCGACATCCAGATTCCCGCTGACATCAAGCCCGCCGACGGGCGCTTCGGCGCCGGTCCCTCCAAGGTGCGGACGGAGGCGCTCGACGCGCTGGCCGCCACCGGCGCCTCCCTCCTCGGCACGTCCCACCGCCAGGCCCCGGTCAAGAACCTGGTCGGCGAGGTGCGCGACGGCGTGCGCAGCCTCTTCTCCCTCCCCGAGGGGTACGAGGTCGTCCTGGGCAACGGCGGCTCCACCGCCTTCTGGGACATCGCGACGCACGGTCTGATCGAGGCGAAGTCGCAGCACCTGAGCTTCGGCGAGTTCTCCTCCAAGTTCGCCAAGGCCGCGCTCCTCGCGCCGTGGCTGGCCGACCCCACCGTGATCGCCTCCGACCCGGGCACCCACCCGGACCCGCGGGCGGAGCCGGGCGTCGACGTCTACGCCTTCACCCACAACGAGACCTCGACGGGCGTCGCGGCACCCGTCAAGCGCGTCGCCGGCGCGGACGAGGGTTCGCTCGTCCTGGTGGACGCCACCTCCGGAGCGGGCGGCCTGCCGGTCGACATCACCGAGACGGACGTCTACTACTTCGCCCCGCAGAAGTCCTTCGCCTCCGACGGCGGCCTGTGGATCGGCGTGTTCTCGCCCGCCGCCCTGGAGCGCGCCGCACGGATCCACGCCTCGGGCCGGCACGTGCCGGAGTTCTTCTCGCTGCCCACGGCGATCGACAACTCCCTCAAGAACCAGACGTACAACACCCCCGCGCTGGCCACCCTCTTCCTGCTGAACGAGCAGCTGAAGTGGATGAACACGCAGGGCGGCCTGGACTTCACCACCGGCCGCACCGCCGCCTCCTCCGGCCACCTCTACGGCTGGGCCGACGCGTCCACGTACGCGACCCCGTTCGTCACCGACCCGGCGAAGCGCTCGCAGGTCATCGGCACGATCGACTTCGCGGACGAGATCGACGCGGCGGCCGTCGCCAAGGTGCTGCGCGCCAACGGCATCGTGGACACCGAGCCGTACCGCAAGCTCGGCCGCAACCAGCTGCGCGTAGCGATGTTCCCGGCGATCGACCCGGCGGACGTCCAGGCGCTCACCGCCTGCGTCGACCACGTGATCGAGAAGCTGTAACCGGCGGCTCGTCCCGCTCCACGCTCCACGGCTGTACGGAAACGGCCCGGCACCCACGCGGTGTGCCGGGCCGTTTCCGCGTCACCCGACCGGGTCGGCATATGCCAGAAGACGATCTTCGGCTCTCCCGCCCTACGATGATGTTCTCGACACCAGCCCATTCCAGGAGGCCCGCAATGTCTGCAGCAGCAGCCGAGCACCCCTGTGACGATGAGCCGGAAACGCTGCTGGAAACGGCCAACCGTCTCACGGAGCAGCTTCCGGGGCATCGCGTCGAGATCATCGGAGGCGTCATCACCGTGGCACCACCCCCGGACGGCCCGCACGCCCGCGCACTCACCAAGTTGATGCGGCCCTTCATCGCTGCCGGGCTCGACGACGGCGACACCGAGGTCCTCCAGGGCATCGGCCTCTGGCTCCCCGGCGGCCCCGAGGACTACGCCATCCCGGACCTGGCGATCGTCGACGCCGATCTCGACGAGCACGTGGTCGCGAACAACTGCTACGACCCCGCCTGTTTCCGCCTGGTCCTGGAGGTCACCTCCGGGAACTACCAGAACGACCTGCGCAACAAGGTCGCCGCGTACGCCGCCGCCAAGATCCCCGCGTACGTCATCGTCGACCGCAGGCACGGCCGCGTCCACGTCCTGACCGAGCCGCTGGCAGCGGGGTACGACCGGCGCGAGGTCTACGCTCCGGGCCAGCAGGCTCCGCTGCCCGCCTCCATCGGCGCCGAGGTCGGCCTCGACGTCGCCGAGCTGATCCGGGCGGGCCGCCCCAGGCGCTGACCCGGGACGGCCCCGCCTTCCCCGCCCGGAAAACCCGGCCGCCCCCGTCCGCCCCCGGAGCCCGCCTCCCGAGCCCCCCTCAGCGGCTGAGGCGCTGGAAGCGCCGTACCGACAGCGGCAGGAAGACCAGCGTGATGGCCGCCGGCCAGACCAGGGCCATCAGCAGGGCGTGCTCCTCCACCCACGTGCCGCCCCCGGCGACCGGGTTGCCGAACAGTTCGCGCGCGGCGGTCGCGGTCGAGGAGACCGGGTTCCAGGCGGCCAGGGTGCCCAGCCAGCCCGGCATCAGGGACGGGGCGACGAAGGTGCTGGAGATCATCGTGACCGGGAAGGCGACCGCGTACAGGCCGCCGGCCGACTCCACGTTCGGGACGAGCAGGCCGAGCCAGACGCCCACCCAGATCAGGCTGAACCGCAGCAGCAGGAGCAGCCCGAACGCCCCCACCGCCGCCGCCACACCGCCGTCGGCGCGCCAGCCGATGGCCAGCGCGGTGGCGGCGAGGATCGCCAACTCGGCTGCGGCGAGCACGAGATCGGCGGTGCCGCGCCCCGAGGCGAACGCCGACGGCGCCATCGGCATGGACCGGAAGCGGTCGATGACGCCCTTGCCCGCGTCGGTGACGACGGCCATCGCGGTGTTCATGAAGCCCATCGTCATGGTGGTGGCGAACATGCCGGGCATCAGGTACTCGCGGTAGTCGCCGCCGCCGGGCACCTTCATCGCGCTGCCGAAGACGTACCCGTACAGCAAAACGGAGAGGATCGGGAAGCCGAGCTGCCAGATGATCGCGACGGGCTGGCGGCGGTAGTGGGTGAGGCTGCGCCGGGTGACGTTCCAGCAGTCGGCGAGCGCCCAGTAGAGCCGGCCGCGCTCCGGTACGGCGTCGAGCCGGCGGGGGTCGGGGGCGAGCGTGGTCGTGTCGAGCGCGGTCATGCCGCCGCCTCCGATGCGTCGTCGTGGGTCTCCGTGCCGGTGGTCTCCGTGCCGGTGGTCTCCGTGCCGGTGGTCTCCGTGCCGGTGGTCTCCGTGCCGTGTCCGGTCAGCCGGAGGAAGACGTCGTCCAGGCTGGGCCTGCGCAGCCCGATGTCCTCCACCGCGATCCCGTCGTCCTGGAGCGCGCGGGCCACCTCGGTCAGCGCGGCCACCCGGTCGGCGACCTGCGCGTGCGCCCGGCGGGCGGCGGCGTCCGTGACGACGAGCCCGCCGGCCGCCACCCGCTCGACCGCCCGGACGGCGTCCGGCAGGTCGCCCGCGTCGGCGACGACGACCTCGATCCGGTCGCCGCCGACGCGGTTCTTCAGCCCGTCCGGGGTGTCGTCCGCGATGGCCCGGCCCCGGTCGATGACGGTGATGTGCGAGGCGAGCCGATCGGCCTCGTCCAGGTACTGCGTGGTCAGCAGCACCGTGGTGCCGCCCGCGACCAGCGCCCGGACCGCGTTCCACACCTCGCCCCGGCCGCGCGGGTCGAGCCCGGTCGTCGGCTCGTCGAGGAAGAGGACGTCCGGCGAGAGGACCATCGAGGCGGCCAGGTCGAGGCGGCGGCGCATGCCGCCGCTGTACTCCCCCGCGCCCCGGTCGGCGGCTTCCACCAGGTCGAACCGCTCCAGCAGCTCCCCGGCGCGCTGCCGGGCCCGGCGACCGCCCAGGTGGAAGAGGCGGCCGAACATCTCCAGGTTCTGCCGCCCCGTCAGCACCTCGTCGACGGCGGCGTACTGACCGGTGAGGCCGATCCTTCCGCGCACCCGGCGCGCTTCCCGTCCCACGTCGAGCCCGGCCACCTCGGCCCGGCCGCCGTCGAACCGCAGCAGGGTCGCGAGCACCCGCACCGCCGTGGTCTTCCCCGCTCCGTTCGGGCCGAGCAGCCCGTGGACGGAACCGGGCCGGACGGCGAGATCGAAACCGTCGAGCGCCCGCTTCTCCCCTCCGCCCTTCTCCCGGTACCGCTTCACGACGCCCTCGGCGAGCACCGCGTATCCGGAAACGGACATGGCACAACCCCCTGATTCCCCGACGGCACTTCAATTGGGTACACCGTACCCCAATCAGAGTACGGTGTACCCACAGGCGCTGCGGCGCATTACTCTTGGCCCATGGCGAAAGACGGACCGGCATCACGACCGGCAGCGGCGGCGGACGGCACGACCACCGGGAGCGGCGACATCGCGCGCAGCCTGGAGCTCCTGTGGGGCACCGGCGAACGCCCGGCCCGCGGCCCCCGGCCCGGCCTCACCCTGGACCGGATCGTCACCGTCGCGATAGCCGTCGCGGACGCGGAGGGGCTGACCGCCCTCTCCATGCGCAGGCTCTCCACCGAGCTGGGCACGGGCACGATGTCCCTGTACCGCTACGTGCCCGGCAAGGCCGAACTCCTGGACCTGATGCTCGACCGCGTCCTGGGCGAACCGCTGACCGGCGATGCCGACCCCGTGCCCGACGACTGGCGGGCGGCCGTCGAGACGATGGCCCGCTCCTACCTGGCCAACCTCCGCGCCCACCCCTGGCTGCTCAAGATCAACCAGGCCCGTACGGTGCTCGGCCCCAGCGCGCTGCGCGGGCTCGAACTCGCCCTGACCGGGCTGCGTTCCATGGGACTGCGCGATCCCGAGCTGGTCGGCGTGATCATCACGGTCAACAGCTTCGTCGAGGGCCTGGCCCGCACCCAGAGCGACGCGGCGGAGGCGGTCCGGCAGACCGGGCTGAGCGACGAGGAGTTCTGGGCGCGCCAACAGCCCTACCTGGAGCGGGCCATGCTCAGCGGCGCGTACCCGCGGATGGCGGGCATGGCGGAGGACACCTTCAGCGCCGCCTTCGACCACTTCGAGTTCGGGCTCCAACGGCTCGTCGCCGGATTCGAGGCCCTGGTGGCGGAGCGCACGGGCGCGGCTGGACGCACGGGGGCGGCGGAGCGCACGGGGGCGGCTGGACGCGTGGGCGCGGCTGAACGTGCGGGCGCGGCGGAGCGCACGGGGGCGGCGGTACGGCCCGGACGACCGGAGGCGGGAGCCTGACGCGCGCCC
>NZ_ML123034.1:3737648-3758800 GCF_003846185.1 Streptomyces sp. ADI96-02 | reverse complement strand
CGTCAGCCGCCCCCCGCCCCCGCTTCCCTCACCCCTGCCTGCGCCGCCGCTTCAGCGCGAACCAGACGGCCGCCACGCCGACCACCGCCACCGCGCCGAGGGCCGCGTTGCCCTGGACCCCGTCCCCGCCGTCCCCGCCGCCGGAGGCGGAGCCGCCCGACGACGCCTTGCCGTCGCCCTGATCGCCGCCTTCGACGTCCACCCGCGCCACATCGCTCTGCTCGCCCTCCGAGCCGAACATCAGCGCCGAGCCGTCCGCCGTGTACGTCACCGACTCCGCCTGGCGCTGGAACGGCGCGCTGACCGACCGGTCGTCGCCGAGCCGCCCGTCCGCGAAGTCGTACATCCGGGCACTGAAGTACGAGCGCAGGACGAGCGAGCGGCCGTCCGGCGAGAACGCGCCGTCCGTCACCCACGGCACCTCCCCGACCCGCCGGAAGGTGTTGGTCGCGCCCGTCGTGAGCTCGGCGGGCCCTTCGTAGAGCCCGCCCCCGTCCTCGTTCTTCGAGGCGATGTAGACGCGTCCGGTCTTCGGGTGGACCATCAATGCCTCGGCGTCGCGGGGCCCGTCGGCGTACTTCACGTCGTACTGCGTGGCGCTGACCGTCGCGTCGCGCAGTTCCTTCGGCTCCGGGAAGCGGTAGATCCAGACGTGGTCCCAGCTGCCGTTCAGGTTGTCGCCGATGTCCCCCACGTAGATGTCGCCGTCCGGCCCGATGGAGATGGCCTCGACGTCACGCGGCTCGCCCACTCCGCGCATCCTGACGGTCGCCACCGTCTTCCCGGTGCGCGAGTCGACGGCGAAGACGTACGGGCCGTCGTCGCTGTCGTTGTGCGTCCAGTAGATCCCCGGATGCCGGGAACTGGCGGCGAGGCCGCTGGATTCGGTGATGCGGGGGTCCTCGATCGTGAAGTCACGGTCGGCCTTCCCGTCGGCGGCGACGGCCGGGGAGGCGGTGCCGAGGAACAGCAGGAGGGCGGCGGCGCCGAGACTCGCGGGGCCCGTCAGATACGAACGCATGGCCCAAGTGTCCACCGTCATGCCGTGTCCACCGTCACGTCGTGGCCATCGTCACGTCGCAGCCCGGAGCGGTGATCGGCCATGATGGCGCCATGCGTTTTCTCCCGGTCGGCGATTCCATGACCATCGGCCGCGCCGGCGACTTCACCTGGCGCTACCGCCTGTGGCAGCACCTGGAGTCGTTCCCCGGCCTGCGGTACGAGATCGTCGGCCCGCGCTCGACGCTGTACGACGCCGAGACCGGCGCCCCGGGCTCCACCGCGTACGCCGATCCGGCCTTCCCGTCCGCCGCACGCCGGCACCTGGCGGGCTGGGGCGAGGGCTGGCTGCACATGGCCCCGGTGATCGCGGACGCGGTGCGGCGCGGCCGGGCGGACGTCCTGCTGGTCTCGCTCGGGCTGATCGACCTCGGGTTCTACACGGACAGCGAGCAGACGGCGGCCAACGCGCGGGCCTTCATCGCGAACGCCCGCGCCGCCAACGCCCACGTGCGGATGGTCCTGCTGCCGGTGATACCCAACATCCGGGCCGCGTCGGACGCGCCCTTCGCCGCCGAGTGCGCGCGCTTCAACGAACTGCTCGCCAAGGCCGTCGCCGACCTCGACGAACCGTCGTCCCCGCTCCTGCTGGCCACGCACCCGGCCGGGTACGACATCCACACGGACACCTACGACGGCACGCACCCCGGCCCGAGCGGCGAACACCGGCTGGCCGGGGCCTTCGCCGACGCGATGCACCAGGCGTGGGAGCTGGGCGGCCCGTACGCCGCCGTCCCGTCAACGTCACCGTCCCAGCCCGCGCGCAGGCCCCGGCCCCAGCCGCTGCCGGTCTGACGCCCGGAGCGGGATCGGGGGGCGGGCAGAGGGCGCGCACGGCCCTCCCGGAGGCGGCCCCGCCCCGCCCCCTCAGCCCACCGCGTGCGAACCCAGCATCGACAGGGCGAGCTGCGTCAGTTCACCCGAGACCTCCTCGGGGCGGGCGCGCCGCGAACGCCGGGTGTGGTGGGCCATCAGCTCGTGGACCGTACCGACCATCACCAGGACGTCGACGCGGTGGTCCCGGTCCTCCGCCTCGCCCCGCTCCACCGCGCGCTCGGCCTCGCCGGTCAGGAACTCCGCCCACAGCGCCCGCCACAGCTTGCAGTGCTCGTCCACCACGGCGCTCACGCCCAGCACCTCGACGAACGTCACCCGCGCCTCGCGCGGATCGCGGGTGACGGCCTCCACGTACGCGTCGAAGAGCAGCCGGACGCGTTCGGCGATGCCGTACTTCTCGATGCCGTCCGACAGCAGGGCCGTCTCGGCGGCGCGCAGGCCCACGGTCGTGACGCGGTTGTGCAGGGCGATCAGCAGCCCCTCCCGCGAGCCGTACTCCTGCCGCAGCACCTCCACGGGCACTCCGGCCGCCTCGCACAGGGCCAGTTCGGAGGTGTCCGCGTATCCGATGACGCCGAACAGCTCCCGTGCCGCGTCCAGCAGTTGCTCCCTGGCCTGTGTACGGGCCACGTCTCCGGGCCCCGTCCGCTGAACCGCCCAGCCTTCTGCCACCGGTCCTCCTTCAGCGCAAGGTGCGGGAGAGGGCCTAGGCACCTCTGCACGAACCGCCGCCCCATTGTGCTCGCCCCGCAACCCGCTGACGCGCCGCGCCACACCCGTACGGGCGACCGCCCGCATGCCGAAACGCTTCTTCAGCCTGCGCCCGCCGAAAGGCGTCGGGTTGACGCGCGAACGGACACGTCGTGCCGCCACCGCCCCGCCCGACTCGGCCCGACATCACCGCTCCCCGCTCCCCGCTCCTCGCGCACCGCTCCTGGCTCACCGCTCCCCGCTCAGCCCTTGACCGTGAACTCCGCGCGCAGCAGCGACTCCTCACGCGAGGACGGCCCCACCAGCAGCTCGAAGCGGCCCGGCTCCACGACGCGGCGGCCCCCGGCGTCCACCAGCGTGCAGGCCGCCACGGGCAGTTCGATCAGGACCTCGCGCGACTCGCCGGGCGCGAGCCGCACCTGCTCGTACGCCTTCAGCTCCTTCTCCGCCCAGGTCACGGAGGTCACCGTGTCGCTCACGTACACCTGGACCGTCTCCAGCACCGGCCGCGCCCCGGTGTTCCGGACGGTCACCCGCGCCCGTACGGTCCCGGTCGGCCCGACCACGCTCGCGAGCACGTCCAGCCCCGAGTACGCGACGGTCGAATAGCTCAGGCCCTCCCCGAACGCGAACGCCGGGCTCTGCGTGAGGTCGGCGTACCGCGCACCGTGCTGGCCGCGCACCTGGTTGTAGTACGTCGGCTGCTGCCCCGCGTGCCGGGCGAAGGACACCGGCAGCCGCCCGGTCGGCTCGACGAGCCCGAGCAGCAGTTCGGCCACGGCCCGGCCGCCGAGCATGCCCGGGTTGGCGGCGTGGACGAGGGCCGCCGCGCCGAGGGCGGACGGCGGCAGGACCAGCGGCTTGGAGCTGATGACCACGACGATCAGCGGCTTTCCGGTGGCGGCCAGCGCGTCGAGCAACGCGACCTGGTCGCCGACGAGTTCGAGGGTCGCGGTGGACCTGCCCTCGCCGATCAGCTCGATCCGGTCGCCGACGACGGCGACGACGTAGTCCGCGTCCCGTGCGGCCGTGACCGCCTCGCCGATCAGCGCCGGGTCGGCAGCCGCCGGGACGACGACCTCCGGGCGGGGCTGCCCGTCGGGGAAGTACGGGCCCTCCGGGTCCGGGCCCACGTCGAGGATGCGCGCGCCGCGCGCGTAGGAGACCGTCCAGTCGGCGGGGGCGTGCTCGCGGAAACCGTCGAGCACGGTGCGGATCATCGCGCGCGGCTGGCCGTCGGGCAGCCAGTCGGCCTGCCCGGACGCCCCGGCCCAGTCGCCGAGCTGCGTCTGCGGGTCGTCGGCGTTGGGCCCGACCACGGCGACCGTACGGGGCCCCTCGCCCGTGCCGCGCGCCCGCCCGTCGCCGTCCGCGACGAGGCCGCCGGCCAGGGGCAGCGTGCCGTCGTTGGTCAGCAGCACCAGCGAACGGCGGGCGGCCTCCAGGTTGAGCCGGGCGTGGCCGGCGCTGCCGATCACCGCCGCCTGGCGGGCCTCGTCCGGGTGGCGGGGGTCCTCGAAGAGCCCCAGCTCGAACTTGAGCGTCAGGATGCGGCGTACGGCGGCGTCGATCTCCGACTCCGCCAGCGCGCCCTGGGCCACGGCCTCCTGCGCGCCCTCGAAGAAGCTCGCGGTCGTCATCACCATGTCGTTGCCCGCGCGGACCGCCGCCGCCGACGCCTGCGCGGTGTCCGCGTAGACCTTCTGCTCCCACACCATGCGGCCGACGTTGTCCCAGTCGGTGACCAGCGTTCCGGTGTAGCCCCACTCGCCGCGCAGAACGTCGCTGAGCAGCCAGTCGTTGACGGTGATCGGCACGCCGTCCATGGACTGGTAGCCGAGCATGAACGTGCGGCAGCCCTCCCTGGCGACCCGCTCGAACGGCGGCAGGAACCAGGAGCGCAGCTTGCGGCGCGAGATGTCCGCCTCGCTGGCGTCCCGGCCGCCCTGGGTCTCGGAGTATCCGGCGAAGTGCTTGGCGCAGGCCAGGATGGCGGTGGGGTCGCCCAGCCCGTCGCCCTGGTAGCCGCGCACCATGGCCGAGGCCAGCTCCCCGATCAGGTGCGGGTCCTCGCCGAAGGTCTCGCCGACCCGGCCCCACCGCAGGTCGCGGGTGATGCAGAGCACCGGCGAGAACGTCCAGTGCACGCCGGTCGCCGCGACCTCCACGGCCGTCGCCCGCGCGATCCGCTCCACCAGCTCCGCGTCCCAGGTCGCCGCCATGCCGAGCTGCGTCGGATAGATCGTCGCGCCCTCCCAGAAGGAGTGGCCGTGGATGCAGTCCTCGGCGACGAGCAGCGGGACGCGCAGCCGGGTCCGCTCGGTGAGCGCGGCGGCCTCCCGTACGCGCGCGGGCGAGGCGTGCAGGATCGAGCCCGCGTGCAGGTCCTCCACGAGGTGCC
Source organism: Streptomyces sp. ADI96-02 (assembly GCF_003846185.1). Lineage (GTDB taxonomy): Bacteria > Actinomycetota > Actinomycetes > Streptomycetales > Streptomycetaceae > Streptomyces. The sequence continues at coordinate 3,753,792 of NZ_ML123034.1, read as the reverse complement.
GCACGCCCTCCTCGGCGTTGAGCTGGAGCATCTGGCCGACCTTCTCGGGCAGCGTCATACGGCCCAGGAGATCGGCGACCCGGTCCGCGACGGGCAGCGCGGGGTCGAGGTACGGCGGCAAGAGACCCACGGGAGTTCCTTTCACAGCGGCACTCAGCAGTACCGTACGCTCGATCCCGACCGGGCGGTAAGTATTCGCGGCTGGGAGAATCCGGACGGAGAATCCGGACAGACGAATCCGGACGGGAACGGAAGCGGCGTCCCAGCAGGGCGACCCCTGACGGCGTCCGACTGACGGCGTCCGACGACAGCGGGAGTGTGCGCGTGAGCGCCGAGACGCGGCACGGCTACGCCAAGGGCCGGGCCAGACGGACCGAGATCCTCGACCAGGCCATGGCGCTGTTCGGCGAGGCCGGGTACCGGGGCGCGTCCCTGCGCGTCATCGCCGCCCGCTGCGGCATCTCGCACCCGGGCCTCCTGCACCACTTCCCGACCAAGGAGGCGCTGCTGCTCGCGGTGCTCCAGCGCCGCGACGACGTGGACGACGAGTGGCTGGCCCTTGACGTCACCCGGGGCGTGGACCATCTGCGCCGGCTGGCCGACCTGGCGGAGCTGAACGCGAAGCGGCGCGGGATCGTCGAGCTGTTCTCGGTGGTCGCCGCCGAGGCCACCTCACCCGGCCACCCGGCCCACGCCTATTTCGGGACCCGCTACCGCACCTCGCTCGCCCACACCGAACTCGCCTACCGCCAGGCCCGCGACGACGGCGCGCTGCGCGAGGGCATCGACCCGGCCGCCGCCGCCCAGCAGTTGGTCGCCCTGATGGACGGCCTCCAGATCCAGTGGCTCATCAGCGACTGCGCGACGGACATGGTGGGCGTGCTGCGCGCCCATCTGCGGGCGCAGTTGACCGTGGCCTTGTGACCCGGCCCGGCCCGGCGGCCTCAGCCGGACCCACGGCGCCGGCCCGGACCCACGGCGCCGGCCGGCACGAACGGATTCAGTCGTCAGGCGGGGCTCACGGCGTCAGGCGCTCGACACCCCGGCGGTCGGCCATCCGCGCGACGGCCAGGCAGTACAGCGGCGCGAAGACCAGCTCCAGGACGAGCGCCTGCCACGGGGCGTCGGCCGCCGTACCGCCGTCGGCGAGTTCGCCGAAGCCCGCAGCGAGGCCGAAGGCCAGGACGTTGTTGGCGGTGTGCAGGACGATCACCGCTTCCAGCCCGCCGGTACGGATCACCAGCCAGCCCCACCACAGGGCCGAGTAGAACAGCAGCAGGAACCCGGAGACCTGGCCGAAGCCGTGGGCCAGCGCGAACAGCAGCGAGGCCAGCACGACGGCCGGCCACGGGGAGCGCAGGGTCCGCCCGATCACCTGGACCAGCCAGCCCCGGAAGACGTACTCCTCGGCCGCCGCCTGGAACGGGACGAGCGCACCCAGCACGGCCAGGCTCACCAGGAAGGTCGGCCAGCCCGGAAAGCCCTGCCCCGCCCCGCCGCCGTCGTCCCAGGTCCACGCGATCAGCAAGCCGATCTGCACGGCCATCAGCGGGAAGGCCAGGGCGGCGCATCGGCCGAGCCAGCCCCAGCGCAGCCGGCCGACGACGGAGGACACGGTCCCCGCCGGGCGTCGGCCCAGGTAGCGGGCTCCCCACAGGACGACCGGGATCCCGACCGCGAGCCCGATCAGCTGCACGGCGAGTTCGGCGACCGGATCCTCGAACGTCAGGAGGCTGTCCGCCGACGCGGGACCCGCGCCCAGCACGTCAGCGACGGCGAACCCCGCCACGCTGACGACCAGCAGGCCCGCGACGAAGACCACCGCGACCAGCACCAGCTCGCCCAGCCAGCCGGCAGAGCCGCCCCGCCCGTTCCTGCCCTGCTCGTCGTAGCGCGAACCCGACGCCGCCCGCACCGGACCGCGTACGGGAAGGGGGCCGCCCGGAGGCGGCGCCAACCACCCCGGCCAGGCGGGCTCGCTCGGACGGGGCTGCTCGCTCTGGTCCGTACGGGCTGTCTCGCCCCGGACCGGGGGCACGTCAGGATTCACACCAGCGATCCTCGGTCGCGCGTGCGTGCGAGGTCAACGCGTTTCGGGGTGGGGTGAACTCGCTCACGCCCCCGGAACTCCCGCCTGCGCACGCCCCGCCACGGCGGCGAAGCGCTCCCGCCCCGGCGGAGGCTCGGGAACCGCTTCGGCGTGGGCCCGCGCCTCGGCCCAGAAGACGCGTTGCTCCTCCTGGTGACAGGGCCCGCAGGTGGTGGCCCACGGCACGTTGGGCCGGAAGACGTGCTCGTCGCCCGGCCCCGCGCAGGTGATCAGGGCCGGTGGCGGCGGCACGGGCTCCGGTTGCGGGCCGCCCGCACCCCGAGCAGCAGCTCCCGCCTCTCGTGGCGCAGCGAGAGCAACACGCGCTCACCCAGGACCACTTCGGGATCGACGTCCGCGGCGTCCCGTTCGCCCGCCGGGGGAGGTGGGTGGGGTTCGTTCTCCCCCGGTTCTTCGTCTGCGGGTAAAAGACCACCGGCCGTCCGACCGCTCGGATCACCGACCGCCGGACAGTGCGCACTCGGAGCGCCCGACCTGTCCGGCTCGGCAGACAGGGACGGCCCGGTGGACAGGGACGACTCGGCGGACAGGGACGGCTCGGCGCACACGGCCTGCTCGGTGCGCACGGTCGCGACGGCGGCGTACCCGTCGGCAGGAACTCCGGCCCGCATCCGCGCGGCCTGATCGTCGGTCAGCGGGCGGTTGGAGAAGACCTGGACAGTACGCCACCTTCCTCCGGCGACGGTCTCCCGCTTCTCGTGCACGTATCCGTACGTCACCAGCTCGGCCTTGGCCTTCTGGTACGCCCGCCCGGTGATGCGCAGCGCACGGGCGTGTTCGCTCAGTGCCTTGTCGCGAGCGCCTTCGGGCAGCCCCTGCACGTAAATGACCAGGATCTTGGCGTCGCTGCCGAGGCGCGGATGGCGCACCAGCTCGTGAGAGGTCTTCGTGTAGCCCCGGAGAGGCGGGATAACATGCGACAGCATCGCGGGTGGATGCTCCGATCCACTAGTGGTGAAGGTCCCCGGATCGGTGCGCTAACACCTCCGGGGACCGCCCTGTATACCAGGTACACCTGCCCGCACACAGAGCGTGATGTCCCGATCGCCGTACCGCAACCGGCCGATCCGCCGTTCGCGGACTTCGCCGCCGCGCAGCCGTACGTGGCCCGCCCGTAGCCGCCTCAGCCGTCAACGTACGGGCAGAGCCGTCCGCGCCGCGTTGACGAGGTGCTGCGCGTCAACGCCGCACACGGCGGTCTCCTCCACCGGAACCCGAGGAGACTCCTCAACGACGTCCAGCCCCGCGTCAAGCACCTGACGATCAACGTGCTGGACAGGGGGATGGCCCTCTGGCCCGAGGTCCGTAGGGGAGTCGGCAGGCTCGTCGACCTCGGCGTCCACCAGCTCATCCTCGACACGCCCGCGTGGTGGGCTCTCTGCGACACGTACAACGGCGGTCGTTACCAGCACCACGCCCCGTTCATCGAGCGCCGCAACGACGGACTGTGCCTGCGCGCAGCGGACTTCCTGGCGTCCATCGGCTTCGATGTGGACGAGGCGGCCGGCCGCCTTCACAGAGGAATCGCCTTGCCGCACACCACGACGTCGCCGCCGAGACCGAACTGTGGGACGCCTACGCCGCCTCCGTCTTCAAGGACGACGCCGAGCCGGTCTTCTGCTGGACCCAGTACGCCGGGCACGGGCCCGGACCGGAACTGCTCGGTCGTCCGCGCTCCGTCCTGGAGATCGGCTGCGGTACCGGCCGCGCCCTCGCCCACCGGTCCGGGCTCGGGATCTCGGCCCGGGGCGTCGACCTCTCGCCCGTCATGGTGAAGCGGACCACCGCGAAGTGGGGCGGCACCGGGGCCGACTTCGTCTGCGCCGAGGTCCTGGAGCACCTGCGGGAGCGGACGCAGGCGTACGACGCGGTGTACTCGCTCTTCGGTGCGGCCTGGTTCACCGACCCGGGCCGCCTCCTGCCACTCGTCCGCCAACGGCTGAACCCCGGCGGCGTCTTCGTCTTCTCGCATCCTCCGGCTATCCCGGGCGCGTACGGCCCGCAGGGCATGTACAAGGGAGGCTTCGCGGGCAGGGCGATGTTCACCTACCGCTACAGCTACCGCCCGGCCGTATGGGAGCGCCTGCTCACCCGGGCGGGATTCGCCTCGGCCGACGCCCAGGTGCTCGACGCGCCGCACCCCGGGCACATCGGCACACTCCTCGTGCGGGCCGTCGCCCCGTGACGGCAGTGGACGCCCCCGTGGCGGCCCGGGAGGCGTACCGGCGGCCCTGACGGCACCGGAGGCGTACCGGCCGACGGCGGCCCGGGGCCGTCCGCTGTCAGGACGCGGCCTGGCCCGTCTCGAAGCGGCTGATGCGGTCCCCGGTGACCGTGAAGATCCAGCGCGTCCGCATAGTGCCCCAGGTGTCGTTGGTGTAGTCGACGACGAGGGCGCGTCCGTCGTCCGAGGCGTCCACGACCTCCATACGGCCGTTCGCCCGCGGGGAGAAGATCTCCTTCTCCGTCCAGGCGGCCAGATCGCGTTCGCTGCCGTCGTCGGACATCGTGGCGTCCTCGGTGAGGACGGCGGTGAAGGCGGCCTCGTCCCCGGCGTTGACGGCGGCGACGAACTTCCGCACCACCGGGTCGCTGATCCGTGCGGTCATGGTGTCCCTCCTCGGCGCGGCGGGGAGCGGGCGTCCCCGGAGATCCGTTCCGAGTCTCTGTCGCCGGCCCCGCCTCCGCACGTCGGGGCGCACGCCGGGCCGCCTCCGTCCACGCGTGCCCTGCTCCGCCCGACGGGCACGGCTCCGCCCGACGGGCACGGCCGCAGCGAAGCCCTCCCGGCAAGTCGGGTCAGCGGGGGCCTCTTTGAGGCAACATCTACTGTGGCGTGGTCCATGTAGTGCACAGGGGGTCGTATGCGCAGCGAAGACAGGTCCGGCAGAGCGGACGACGGGGCTCCCGGAGAGCCCGAGGACCGTCGGCCGGGCGACGACCTGCGCGGCGCGCACGAGGGCGTACCGCGGGAATGGCCCCGGACACCGCCGCAGGCCCCTCCCGCCGCCTCGAACACGGTGATCGACGGCCGCTACGAACTCCTGGCCCCCATCGGCAGCGGCGGCATGGGCGAGGTCTGGAAGGCCCACGACCGGCGGCTGCGGCGCTTCGTCGCCGTCAAGGGGCTGCTCGACCGGAACGCCATGACCGCCGACACCCAGACCGCCGCCATGCAGCGGGCGCGCCGCGAGGCGGAGGCGATCGCCAAGATCGAGCACCAGAACGTGGTGACGGTCCACGACCAGGTCGAGACCGACAACCAGGTGTGGATCGTGATGAAGCTGCTCGAAGCCAGGTCCCTGGCGGACCTGCTGAGCAGCGAGCGGGTCCTCGCCGTTCCGAGGGCCGCCGACATCGGCCTCCAGATCCTCCAAGGCCTGCGCGCGGTGCACGGCGCGCAGGTCGTCCACCGCGACGTGAAGCCGGGCAACGTCCTCGTCCGCGACGACGGGCTCGCGATCCTCGTGGACTTCGGCATCGCCACGTTCGAGGGCGCGGCGCAGGTGACCCGGTCGGGCGGGGTCATCGGCACCCCTCCGTATCTGGCCCCCGAACTGTTCGCACCCGCCTCCCCGGGCCCGACGCCCGCCTCGGACCTGTGGGCGCTGGGGATCACGCTGTACGAGATGGTCGAGGGCCGGGTGCCCTTCGCCGGCAACGAGGTCTGGGAGGTGCAGGAGCAGATCAGGCAGTCCCCCGAACCCGTCCTGCGGTACGCCGGTCCCCTCGCCCCGGTCGTCCAGGGCCTGCTGATCCCGGACCCGCGCCGGCGGCTGGACGCGGCATCGGCGGAGGCCATGCTCCGGGAGGTCCTGGGCGACGCCGGCGCGCCGCGCGCCGCCACCCCGTCGGCGACTCCGGCCACGCACCCGCCCACGGAGGTCTCGACACCGCCCCCCACCACGCCCAGCCCCACCGCACCGGCCCCCGGGCCCACGGCCCCCGCCGCGTCCGTACCCGGTCCGGCGGCACCGGGCGGTATCCACGGCCGGGGGTGGTGGAAGGCAGCGGCGGCGGCCGTGTGCGTCGTGCTGCTGGCGGCCACCGGCTGGCTCGTGGCGCAGGGCACCGGCCCGGACGACAGGGCCGACGGCCGCACCGGCTCCGACCAGCCGCAGGGGCCCGGCCGCGAGCAGGAACGGTGGAAGGACACGCACCCCACGCTGGAGATCGGCGTCAAGGACGACCAGCCGGGCCTGAGCAAGTTCGACGCCAAGACCCGCACGTACGCGGGGTACGACATCGACCTGGCCTACGCGATCGCCGACAGCATGGGCTACGACCGGGGCGAGGTCGCCTTCACCACGGTGGCCACCGACTACCGCAGCACCGCGCTGAAGACCAAGCAGGTGGACCTGGTCATCGCGTCCTACAGCATCACGGACGACCGGAAGACCGCGGCGCCGGGGGGCTACAGCGTCGACTTCGCGGGCCCGTACTACGAGGCGAGCCGCGGCTTCCTGGTCCGCGAGAAGTCCAGCAAGTACACGATCCGCGACTCAAGCGACCTGCGGGACCTCGGCGTCGAGGTGTGCACCGCCCGGGACTCCACGTACGAGAAGGCGCTCCCGGAGCAGGGCTTCACCATGGCCGCGTCGCAGCCGAACACCTACCAGGACTGCCTGGACAAGCTGCTGGACCCGAAGTCGGACGTCTACGCGGTCGCCTCGGACGACATCATTCTCGCCGGGTACGTGAAGGCCAACCCGGGCAAGGTGCGGCGGCTGGAGAACATCCAGGGGGCCGAGGGGTACGGCGTGGCGATGCGGCCCGGGACGCCGCTGCTGAAGGGCGAGGTGTGCACGGCCCTGCGGGGCATCCTGGGCGGCAAGATCTGGGAGGACATGTACACGGACAACCTGTCCGGCCTGGTCGGCAACAAGAACCCGCCCGGCCGCCCCGACCTGACGGAGTGCGACGGCTACTGACCGGCCGCGCGCCGCTCCTGACCGGCCGCGCGCCGCCGCTGACCGGCCGCCGCGGTCCGCTACCGCCCCGCGGGAGCGCCCCGGGTCACCCGGCCGGCCCCCCGGCCATGGGCGAGGCCGCCGCCCCTCCGGGAGCGGCGGCCTCACGGGCGGAGCGCGGGTTACCAGGCGAAGGCTTCCGGGGACGGGCCCGGACCCGGGAAGATCTCGTCCAGGCCGCTGAGCACCTCGGCCGGGAGCTCCAGCTCCAGGGCGCGCAGGGCGCTGTCCAGCTGCTCGGCGGTGCGCGGGCCGACGATCGGGCCGGTGACGCCGGGGCGGGTGAGCAGCCAGGCGAGGGCCGCCTCGCCGGGCTTCAGGCCGTGCTTGTCGAGCAGGTCCTCGTACGCCTGGATCTGCGCCCTTACGGCGGTGTCGGCGAGCGAGTCCGCCGCCCGGCCCGAGGCGCGGCGGCCTTCCTCGGCCGTCTTCTTGATGACGCCGCCCAGCAGTCCGCCGTACAGGGGCGACCAGGGGATGACGCCGAGGCCGTACTCCTGCGCGGCCGGGATGACCTCCATCTCGGCGCGGCGCTCGGCGAGGTTGTAGATGCACTGCTCGCTGACCAGCCCGAACGAGCCGCGCCGGGCGGCGAGCTCGTTGGCCTGGGCGATCTTGTAGCCGGGGAAGTTCGACGACCCGGCGTAGAGGATCTTGCCCTGCTGGATCAGGACGTCGATCGCCTGCCAGATCTCCTCGAACGGGGTGTCCCGGTCGACGTGGTGGAACTGGTAGAGGTCGATGTGGTCGGTCTGCAGGCGCTTGAGCGAGGCGTCGACCGAGCGCCGGATGTTCACGGCGGAGAGCTTGTCGTGGTTGGGCCAGGCGTCGCCCTCGGCGGCCATGTTCGCGTACATCTTGGTGGCCAGGACCACCTTGTCGCGGCGTCCGCCGCCCTGGGCGAACCAGGTGCCGAGGATCTCCTCGGTGCGCCCCTTGTTCTCGCCCCAGCCGTAGACGTTGGCGGTGTCGAAGAAGTTCAGGCCCGCGCCGAGCGCGGAGTCCATGATCGCGTGGCTGTCGGACTCGTTGGTCTGCGGGCCGAAGTTCATCGTCCCGAGGACGAGTCGGCTGACCTTGAGTCCGGTGCGTCCGAGCTGTGTGTACCTCATGCCGCCCAAGCCAACTCCTTCGAGCCCGCTCCAGGCAAGCACCACGCCGTCCGGTACGGGTTCCGGCATCCCCGCACGCCCCGCCGACGGCCGGGAAGCCCGCCCCCGTCACCCGCCCACGGCGGCCCCCACGGCGACGACGACGAACATCAGCACGAGCACGGCGGCCATGATGCGGTTTCTGGTCTTGGGATCCACCCTTCGAGCGTAACGGCACCGCCCACCGCCACGACGGTCAGGCCCGGACCAGCTCGTGGCAGGGGGGCGTACGGATCACCCCCGTCGGCCGCCTCCGACGTCGTGGCCCTGTCCGAATCCGCCGTCAAGGACGAGGACGGCCGCTGGCGCTACTAGGACATCGAGTTCGTCGCCGAGGTGATCTCCCGGAGCACCAGTGCAACGACTACGAGTCCAAGAAGGCCACGTATGCCACCGCCGGAGTCCCCGTGTACTTGATCGTCGATCCGTACACCGGTACGTGGCACCTGCACACGCTGCCGAAGGAGGACGAGTACCGCAGCGTTCTGAGCCTGGACGTCGGCACGCCGGTCGACCTGACGTCGACCCCCGTCGGCATGGTCCTCACGACCGACGCGTTCCCCCGCGACTGACCGCCCCGCATACGGAACGGCATACGGAACGGCATACGGAACGGCATACGGAACGGCCGCTCCCCTCGCCCTCGACGGGCTGGGGAGCGGCCGTTCCGCGCTCGGGCGGACGTCGCTCAGGCGGCCGTGGTCAGCCGTTCGCGCTCCACGAAGCGGACGTGCGGGTGGCCCCTGCGGAGGTCGACCTTCAGGCGGAGGCCGCCGATCCGGGCCAGGGCGAAGCCCACCGCCAGGGCGGCGACCAACGACATCGCGCCACCGGCCGCGAAGCCCGTACGCGCCCCGTACGTGTCGCTGATCCAGCCGACGATCGGCGCGCCCACCGGCGTACCGCCGACGAAGACCATCATGTACAGGCTCATCACCCGGCCGCGCATCTCCGGCTCGGCGGCCATCTGGACGGTGGTGTTCGCCGTGATGTTCGTCGTCAGGCCGAGCATGCCGATCGGGACCAGCAGGAGCGCGAACAGCCAGACGAACGGGGACAGCGCGGCGGCGATCTCCAGCAGGCCGAACGCCGAGGCCGCCGCCACCAGCATCCGCAGCCGCGACGAACGGCGGCGGGCCGAGAGCAGCGCGCCGGCCAGCGAACCGACCGCCATCAGGATGTTGAAGAAGGAGTACATGCCGGCGCCGCCGTGGAAGACGTCGGCGGCGAAGGCGGTCAGCCAGATCGGGAAGTTGAAGCCGAACGTGCCGACGAAGCCGACCAGCACGATCGGCCACACCAGCTCGGGGCGGCTGCGTACGTACCGGAGCCCTTCGCGGAGCTGGCCCTTGGCGCGCCGCACGGTCACCGGGGCGTGCAGTTCGTCGGTGCGCATCAGCAGCAGCCCGACGAGCGGGGCGAAGAAGGAGACGCCGTTGAGCAGGAACGCCCAGCCGCTGCCGACCGTGGTGATCAGCACGCCCGCGACGGCGGGGCCGATGAGCCGGGCGGACTGGAAGTTCGCCGAGTTCAGGCTGACGGCGTTGCGCAGGTGCGCGGGGCCGACCATCTCGGAGACGAACGACTGGCGGGCCGGGTTGTCGACGACCGTCACCAGACCGAGCACGAAGGCGATCAGGTAGACGTGCCACACCTCGACCACACCCGAGAGGGTCAGGACGGCGAGCGCGATACCGCACACACCGAGCATGGCCTGGGTGACGAGCAGGATCTGCCGCTTCGGGAGGCGGTCGGCTATGACGCCGCCGTACAGGCCGAAGAGCAGCATCGGCAGGAACTGCAGGGCCGTCGTGATGCCGACGGCGGTGGCGGAACCGGTGAGGCTCAGCACGAGCCAGTCCTGCGTGATGCGGGACATCCAGGTACCGGTGTTGGAGATCACGGCGCCCGTGGCGAACAGGCGGTAGTTACGGATCTTCAGCGACGAGAAGGTCCCGCCGGTCTTGCTCTCGTGGGTGGAAGTCGGTGCGGGGGCGGAGTGTGCTCCGGATCCCGTACTCAAAAGGGTTCGCCTCCTCGTGCGTCTGCGGCGTGCGGTCCGACGGGGACGTGACGACGGGCGCTCCGGCGCTGACGTCGGACCGGCCCTCTCGGCCGGATCCGGCGGTGCGCCGGTGCGCCCGCGGGGGTCACAGGTGGGCGAGCTTCTCCAACACGGGCGCGGCGGCCCGCAGCTTCTCCCACTCGTCCTCGTCCAGGCCCTCGGCGAGGTGGGCCAGCCAGGCGTTCCGCTTCGTGCGGCTCTCCAGGAGCATGGCCTCGGCCTGCTCGGTCTGGCTGACCATCTTCTGCCGACGGTCATCGGGGTGCGGTTCCAGCCTGACCAGCCCCTTCGCTTCCAGCAGCGCGACGATGCGGGTCATCGACGGAGGCTGCACGTGCTCCTTGCGGGCCAGCTCACCGGGGGTGGCGGACCCGCAGCGGGCGAGGGTCGCGAGCACCGACATCTCGGTCGGGCTCAGCGACTCGTCGACGCGCTGGTGCTTCAGGCGCCGGCCCAGCAGCATCACGGCTGAGCGGAGGGAGCTCACGGCGGCGGCACTGTCGCCGTCGTGGATCAGGTCAGGCATGTTTGTTAGCGTAACTCATTACCCTACCTAAATACCACTCGATATAACGCGCACGCACATCCGATCACCCGAACGAGTGATACGGGAGTGGAAAGCGACCCGCGGGGCGCTCCGGGGCGGCGACCCTGCTGGGCATGGGATCGACTGTGCTCAGCCTGCGGATAGACGGTGAGCTGCTCGACCGGCTCCGGCAGCACGCCGCGAAACGCGGAATGAGCGTCCAGGACTACGTGGTCCGGACGCTCATCCGCGACGACTTCGACGAGCGCTTCAACGCGGCCGTCGACGAGACGGAGAAGTTCTACGGGTCCGGGGCCGAAGCGGCCCCGGCCGGCTCGGACCCGGCGGACCGCCTCACCTGACGGCGGGCGGGAGGACCGGGCGGCCGATCACGTGAGACGTCTCACGTGAGGCCGGGGGTGCGGGACCGATCACATGGGACCGATCACGTGAGACCGAGCGCTTTGAGGCCGATCACGTGAGGCCGAGCGCCGGCATCGCGTAGTAGAAGACGAACACCGCCGACACCACGTACATGGCCACCGGGACCTCGCGGCCCCGGCCGGCCGCCAGCCGCAGCACGCAGAAGGCGACGAAACCGATGCCGATGCCGTTGGTGATCGAGTACGTGAACGGCATCATCACCATCGCGAGGAACGCCGGGATCGCGAGCGTGTAGTCGCTCCAGTCGATGTCCCGCACCGAGCCCGCGATGATCAGGAAGCCGACCGCGAGCAGCGCGGGCGTGGCGGCCTGCGAGGGCACCATGGTGGCCAGCGGCGTGAGGAACAGCGCCACCGAGAAGAGCAGGCCGGTCACCACGTTCGCCAGTCCGGTACGGGCCCCCTCGCCGACGCCCGCCGTGGACTCCACGAAGCAGGTGGTGGCGGAGGAGGAGCTGGCGCCGCCCGCGGCGACCGCGACGCCGTCCACGAGCAGCACCTTGTTGATGCGGGGGAAGTTGCCCTCCCGGTCCATCAGCTTCGCCTCGTCGCCGACGGCCAGGATCGTGCCCATCGCGTCGAAGAAGCAGGACAGCAGCACGGTGAAGACGAAGAGCGCTCCGGTCAGGTAGCCGACCTTCTCGAAGCCGCCGAACAGGCTCACCTGGCCGATCAGCCCGAAGTCCGGAGCGGAGACCGGGTTGCCCGGCCACGCGGGCGTCGTCAGCCCCCACGCCCCTTCCGGCAGCCCGGCCACCGCGTCGATCACCACGGCGACGACGGTCATGGCCACGATGGAGATCAGGATCGCGCCGGGCACCTTGCGCACGATCAGCGCCAGCGTGAGCAGCGCGCCCAGGACGAAGACGAGCACCGGCCATCCGACGAGGTGGCCGGTGGCCCCGAGCTGGAGCGGCACGGTGGTCTGGGCGGCGTCCGGGATGCGCGAGACGAAGCCCGAGTCGACGAGGCCGATCAACAGGATGAAGAGGCCGATGCCGATCGCGATGCCCTTGCGGAGCGACCTCGGCACGGCGTTCATCACGCGTTCGCGCAGTCCTGTCGCCACCAGCAGCATCACCACGATGCCCGCGAGGACGACCATGCCCATCGCGTCCGGCCAGCTCATCCGGGGAGCGAGCTGGAGGGCGACGACGGTGTTCACGCCGAGCCCGGCGGCGAGCGCGATCGGCACGTTGCCGATGACGCCCATGAGCAGCGTGGAGAAGGCGGCCGAGAGCACGGTCGCGGTGACCAGCTGGCCGTTGTCGAGCTGGTGCCCGTACATGTCCTTCGCGCTGCCCAGGATGATCGGGTTGAGCACGATGATGTACGCCATCGCGAAGAAGGTGGCGAACCCGCCGCGGAACTCCCGGGCGACGGTCGACCCCCGCTCGGAGATCTTGAAGAACCGGTCCAGGCCGCCGCGCGGCTGCGGGGCCGAGGGCTGCGGGGCCGAGGGCTGCGGGGCCGAGGGCTGCGGTGAGTCGGCCGGAGCGGTGGCCAAGGGGGGCATGGGTGACCTCAGACGTTCGTACGTAGGGACATCACGGGGTGCGAGAGGCGAGCAGAAGTGATCGAATTTGGATGTTCACACGAACGAATCGAGCCAGCCCAAAGCAAATTGAGTATGAATACATAAAGCGAAGATCGCCATCTCCGCGCGTAGACCCCTGTGCGAACCCGCCTCCTGTTCGGCGTGCGTCCCTCCGACGGCCGTCCGCTGCCGCTGATCGCGCGGGCCCATACACTGGGAGGCATGGAGAAGTGGACACCGAAGCACGAGGCGCCCGAGCCCCTGGAGGGTCCCGTCGTCGCCACCGTCGTCGGAGGCACGGTGCTCTGGTTCGTCCTCTTCCTCGTCCAGCTCCCCTTCTACGGCTGGTTCGCCGACCGCGGATTCACCTGGTGGGTGTGGACCCCGCTCGCCGGGGCCGGACTCGGACTGATCGGCATCTGGTACGTACGGGGGCGCGAGGCGGCCCTCCAGCGGCACGCCGCGCGGGCGGAGGCCAAGGACGCCGTGGGCGCCGAAGCCCGGGACAGCGCGCTGGGCGCGGGAGCCGACCGCACCGGCTGAGCCCTGCGAGGCCGCTCCTCCCCGCGTACCCCCGCTCCTCTCCGCGTTCCCCCGCTCCGTACGACCGCGGGACCGGCCCCGCCCTCCCCCGGTCGGATCTCCGGCCCCCCGGCGGGTGATTCGCCGCGCACGCCCGTACCGTCGGAACCATGACGCAGCGGGCACTCGACTCCTCCGGGGAGCAGACCCCCGGCTCACCCCGGCCGGCCATGATCGACGCCGGGTCGGAACTCGATCCCGTGCACCCGATGGAGCCACCGGCCTCGGAGCGCGGTCCCACCGGTCTGACCACCGCCGAGGTCGCCGAGCGGGTCGCGCGCGGCGAGGTCAACGACGTACCGGCGCGCTCCTCTCGCTCGGTCGGCGAGATCGTCCGCGCCAACGTCTTCACCCGGTTCAACCTGATCATCGGCGTGCTCTGGGTGATCATGCTGTTCGTCGCGCCGATCCAGGACAGCCTCTTCGGCTATGTGATCGTCGCCAACACCGGCATCGGCGTCTTCCAGGAGTGGCGGGCGAAGAAGACCCTGGACGGCCTCGCGGTGATCGGTGAGGCCAAACCGACCGTCCGGCGCGACGGAGCCGCGGCCGAGGTCTCCACGTCCGAGATCGTCCTGGGCGACCTGGTCGAGCTGGGCCCCGGTGACAAGGTCGTCGTGGACGGCACGGTGGCCGAGGCCGACGGCCTGGAGATCGACGAGTCGCTGCTGACCGGCGAGGCGGACCCGGTGGTCAAGCGGCCCGGCGACCCGGTGATGTCCGGCAGCTTCGTCGTCGCGGGCGGCGGGGCCTTCACCGCGACGAAGGTCGGGCGCGAGGCGTACGCGGCGCAGCTCGCCGAGGAGGCGTCCCGCTTCACACTCGTCCACTCGGAGCTGCGCAGCGGGATCAGCACGATCCTGAAGTACGTGACGTGGATGATGGTGCCGACGGCGCTCGGACTGATCATCAGCCAGCTCGTCGTGAAGGAGAACAACTTCAAGGACTCGATCGCCCGGACCGTCGGCGGCATCGTTCCGATGATCCCCGAGGGCCTGGTCCTGCTCACCTCGGTCGCCTTCGCCATCGGCGTCGTACGCCTGGGCCAGAAGCAGTGCCTGGTGCAGGAGCTGCCCGCCATCGAGGGGCTGGCCCGGGTCGACGTGGTCTGCCTGGACAAGACCGGCACGCTCACCGAGGGCGGTATGGACGTCACGGAGGTACGGCCGCTGGAGGGGGCGGACCCGGCCTACGTGGAGCGGGTGCTGCGGGCCTTCGGCTCGTCCGACCCGCGCCCGAACGCCAGCCTCCGGGCCATCGTCGACGCCTACCCCGCCGACGGCGGCGAGGACGGCGGGGGCTGGACGGTGACCGGCGCGCTGCCCTTCTCCTCGGCCCGCAAGTACAGCGGCGCGTCGTTCGACGAGAGTGCTGCGGGCGATGCCGCCGATGCCTCCTCCGCCTGGCTGCTCGGCGCGCCGGACGTCCTCCTCGCCGACGCGGACCCGGCGCTCGCCGAGATCGAGCAGCTCAACGAGCAGGGCCTGCGGGTGCTGCTGCTGGCCCGCGCGCGGGGCGGGCTGGACGAGCCGGACGCCGCCGAGGGGGCCGTGCCCACCGCGCTGGTCGTCCTGGAGCAGCGGCTGCGGCCGGACGCGGGCGAGACGCTCGCCTACTTCGCCGAGCAGGACGTGGCGGCCAAGGTCATCTCCGGCGACAACGCGGTCTCCGTCGGCGCGGTCGCCGGGAAGCTGGGCCTCGCGGGCGCGGAGAACACGCTCGACGCCCGCCGGCTGCCCGCCGACCCGGACGAGATGGCCACCGCCATGGAGCGGAACGCGGTCTTCGGCCGGGTCACCCCGCAGCAGAAGCGGGACATGGTGGCCGCTCTCCAGTCGCGCGGGCACACGGTCGCGATGACGGGCGACGGCGTGAACGACGTGCTGGCCCTCAAGGACGCCAACATCGGGGTGTCCATGGGCTCGGGCTCGGAGGCGACGCGCGCGGTCGCGCAGATCGTGCTGCTGAACAACAGCTTCGCGACGCTGCCCTCGGTCGTCGCCGAGGGCCGCCGGGTGATCGGCAACATCACCCGGGTCGCCACGCTGTTCCTCACCAAGACCGTGTACTCGGTGCTGCTGGCGATCCTGGTGGTCTGCTTCCAGGTGGAGTACCCGTTCCTGCCCCGGCACCTGACGCTGCTGTCCACGCTGACCATCGGCGTACCGGCGTTCTTCCTGGCCCTCGCCCCGAACAAGGAGCGGGCGCGGCCGTACTTCGTACGCCGGGTCATGCGGTACGCGGTCCCGTCGGGCGTCATCGCGGCGGCGGCCACCTTCGCCACGTACCTGATCGCCCGGCACGCCTACTCCGGCGCGGGCGCGCTGGAGGCCGAGACGAGCGCCGCGACGCTGACGCTGTTCCTGGTCTCCCTGTGGGTCCTCGCGATCATCGCCCGCCCGTACACCTGGTGGCGCGTGGCCCTGGTGGCGGCGATGGGGCTCGCGTTCCTGGTCGTGCTCGTCGTGCCGTGGCTCCAGGACTTCTTCGCCCTGAAGCTGGTCGGCGCGCCGATGCCGTGGACGGCGGTCGGGATCGCGGTGGCGGCGGGGGTGGCGCTGGAGTTCGCCTGGCGCTGGGTGGGGCGGCGCTTCGGGGCCTGAGGGCGGGACGCGGAAGCCCCCGGGAGGTCGACGAACCTCCCGGGGGCTTCCGTGTGCCGCGGCTCCGAGTGCTGTGCCCCGGATGCCGCGGCTCAGCGAACCGCTGCCGCTACTTCACGTCGAGGTAGTCGGCGCCGGACGCGACCGCCGGAGTGGT
>NZ_ML123034.1:3736481-3737449 GCF_003846185.1 Streptomyces sp. ADI96-02 | reverse complement strand
TAGGTGTCCCAGTTCGCCCGGCTGAGCTGGCCGGTGACGGTGATGGTCTTGCCCTTCTTCACCGGCTCCGGGGAGGCGTTCACCGTCAGCTTGGAGAAGCGCTGCACGACGGTCTTGGCGATCGAGTCGTTCTCGACCAGCTCGCCGTCCTTCGTCATGACGGCCGCGCCGACACGCCACGTTCCGGCGTTCGAGTTCTCCAGCACGTACGGGTCGAAGGTGACCGTCATCGTGCAGGTGGACGTCGTCGCGTTGACCTCCTTGCACGACGGGCGGCTCTCGTTGCCGGCGACGCCGATGCTCTTCGGGTCGTCGAGGCTGGTGCCGCGCCACAGGTAGGCGAAGATCTGGCCGACGCCGGAGTCGTCCTTGGCCGTGACGGAGACCTTGTAGGTCTGCGGGGCCTTGGTGCCGACCGCGACGGGCTTGCCGCCGTTGACGACCGCGGCGGTGAACTTGCCGGGCGTGTCGGTCGCGGCGTGGAACGACTTCTTCGCCTTCGCCCCCGGCGAGGACGGGGCGGCGGTCTGCGACGACTGCGCCGCCTCGGCGGCGTGGCTCGCCGCCTGCGGCAGGTTCTCATCGGCCTGTGCGGCCGGCAGTGCGATGGCGGACAGGGCCAGGGCGCCGGAAACGGCGGCCACGGTGGCACGAATACGCATGTATCCCCAAGGAGAAGGGGCCCCGGGAACATCGTCAGCCCGGCGGGGCCATCTGGTCCATGAGCCTGTTGGCTCACCCGTACAGACCCGCCATCCCCATGAACGGTTGTATGCATTGATGACTTTTTTGTGAAGGTCGTCTTTGCGGTCGCCCTTCGCGGAACCGACGCCCCTCTCCGGCCGTCCGGGGCAAGGGCGGCCGGGACCGCGCCCGGCCCCGGCCGCCCGTGAGACCCGGGCGGCCGGGGCGTGGTGACGCTACTTCACGTCGAGGTAGTCGGCGCCCGAGGTGACGGTCGCCGTGGA
>NZ_ML123034.1:3728367-3736456 GCF_003846185.1 Streptomyces sp. ADI96-02 | reverse complement strand
AAGTCGTCCCAGTTCGCCCGGGTCAGCTTGCCGGTGACGGTGATGGTCTTGCCCTTCTTCACCGGCTCCGGGGAGGCGTTCGTCGTCAGCTTCGCGGCGCGCAGGAGCTTGAAGGACTTGGCCTTCTTGGTCCAGATGTAGTCGCCGTCCTTGCCGTCCACCCAGGCGTCGACGTACCAGGTCCCGGCCGCGCCGTTGTTGTACGCCAGGTCGACCTTGGGGTCGACGGTGAACGAGGCGGTGCAGGTGCCGCCGGAGCACGTGGTCCTGTTCGACATGAGCACCCCGAACGAGGGTCCGTACAGGTCGATTCGGGCACCGGCGATACCGGAGTCGTCCTTGGCGGCCACCGTGACGGTGAACTTCTTGGCGCCGGAGGTGCCGACGACCACGTTCTTGCCGCCGTTGACCGTGACCTTGGTGATCGCGGTGTCACCGAAGCCGTCGGCCTGGGCGGCCGGCACGGCGAGGACCGAGAGGGCCAGGGCCCCGGTGACGACGGCGGCGGAGTTGCGCATGCGCATGTGTTCCCCGTGGGTGAAGGGGCCCGGCCCGGAGAAGGAACGGGCGGGCCGATCCGAAGAGTTGATGAGCGACCACCCGTCGGAGACGGGCGGCCGGTGACTCGACAGATCAGACCGGCACCGCCGGTGAATGGTTGTACACAGGTATGCGTTTTTCGTGAAGAGCCGATCATCGGGCCTCGAACACGGCCCGTGGCAGGGCTACTTCACGTCGAGGTAGTCACCGCCGGACGCGACCGCCGGAGTGGTGGACGTACCGGCGAAGCTGTAGCGCCAGTAGCCGTCGGCGGACGCCTTGACCGTGGTCCGCAGGGTGCCGGTGGAGCTGGACTCGACCGTCTTCACGGTCGTGTAGCTCGCCGCGCCCTTCTTGCGGAACTGGAGCTTCACGGGCTGCCGGGTGTAGCCGCGATAGGCGCAGGTCTCCCAGTTCGCCCGGGTGAGCTTGCCGGTGACGGTGATCGCCCTGCCCTTCTTCACCGGCTCCGGCGATGCGTTCACCGTCAGCTTGGAGTACCGCTGGACACGGACGCGGGAGTGGCTCTCGTCCCACACGGCGTCGTCATCGCTGCCGGTGTCGGCGAGCACCGCGACCGCGACGTTCCAGGTGCCCGCGAGGCTGTTCTCGGCAAGGACGCCGGAGCGCGGGTCGGCCACGATCGTCAGCGTGCAGGTGGACGTGGTCGGGTCCGCCGACACCTTGCAGTCGGCTGCCTTCCCCACGGGGACGAGACCGCTGTCGGTCTCGTCGATGTAGCCGCGCCACAGAAACGCGTAGGCGTCGGCGACACCGGACGGCGAGGAGGCGGTGACCGAGACGGTGAACTTCTTCTTGGACGTCGTGCCCACCACGATGTCCTTGCCGCCGTTGACGACGACCTTCTTGATGACGGGCCTCTCGACCGGCCGGGCGGCGCGGGACCGCGCGGCGGGAGCGTCGCCGGACCGCGCGCCGAACACGTCGGCGCCGGACCGCAGGTCCACGCCCGCGACGGGCCGGTCCACGCCCGCGGCCGGCCTTTCCTCGGCCTGCGCGGCCGGTACGGCGAGGGCGGAAAGGGCCAGGGCGCCGGAAACGGCGGCCACGGTGGCTCGAATACGCATGTGTCCCCAGGTGGAGAAGGGGCCCCGGGGCACGTCGTCGGCCCGGCGGGGCCCGTCTGATCCGCGAGCCTGCTGGCTCACGGGAACAGACATGCGAGCCCTGTGAAGGGTTGCGCGCGCCCATGACCTTTCCGTGAAGATCGCGGAAGGTCGGGCCGCCCTCAGTCGAACCAGCGGTCCCGGGCCAGCTCCTGGGTACGGGACGGGTCCTCCAGCAGGGCCGCCACCTCGAACCGCCGGGGCCACTGCCCCGCCGCCCAGGCCAGACCCGCCGCCACGCCCTCCAGCGTGGCCGCGTGGACGACTCCGTCCGGGGTGCGGCGCCAGTCCAGCTCCGCTCCGCCCGCGCGCAGTTCGGTGTGCTCGACGTAGGTGTCCGGAGTGCCCGCGCCCAGCAGCACGCGGACCGGTTCCGGCACCTCGCGCTCCTCGCCCTCACTGGTGACGTCCGCCGCCACCGTCTCGCCGAGCCGCCGCACCTGGAGGAGGTCGGCCAGCTCGGCGGCGCGGGCCGGGGCGACCGGCAGCAGCGGCACGCCCGCCGTCAGCGGCAGCACGTCCGGGGCGTCGGCCACCACGGCGTCCGCCGCGCCGACCACCGCCACCGCGCCGTCCACGACCGCGCGCAGCTCGTCCACCAACGTGACCTGCTCCGGATCGAGTCCGGCCAGCTCCGTGTACAGCGCGTGCAGTTGTACGGGGGTGACCGGGCGGTCCGCGTCGGCGAGCCGGGCCAGCAGCTCCGCCGCCCCGCCCGGCTCCTCCAGGAGCGCGGCCAGCGACGTACGGACGCCGAGCGCCCGCAGCACCTGCGCGTCGTCGAAACCGCCCGCGTCCACCGCGTCGTACAGCCCGGCCAGGCGCGGGTCGCCGCCCGCGGCGCGCAGTCCGGCCGGGCGGCGGCCGTCCAGCACCGGGTGATCGCGCAGCCACCACGCGGTGTACGGCCGCACCGACCGCGTCGTGCCGTCCGGCAGCAGCACCCGCACCGGCTGGGTCAGCGCGTCGCGCAGCGGCGGCCGGGCCAGCATCGCGAGCGCCTGCGGCCAGGCGTCGTCGTCGACCAGGTCCAGGTCGCGCACGGCGACGATCTCGGTGGCCACGGGCGGCACGGGCGTCTCGGGCAGCTGGTCGAGCAGGTCCTCGCACCACACGTCGACGGCGTCCAGCAGCCCGGCGTCGTCCGGTTCGGCGAAGTCCCCTTCGCGGGGCTCCAGTTCGTCCGGGTCCAGCACCACATCGGCCGCCCTCACCAGGGCGAACGTGGCCAGCACCCCGCATGCGGTGAGCGGCTGCTCTCCCCAGCGGTCGAACAACTCCTCATCGCACAGGGCCAGTTCGCCCTCGCGCATGACCTCGGCGAACGGGCTGCCGGGCAGC
The DNA here is from genome assembly GCF_003846185.1 of Streptomyces sp. ADI96-02. Lineage (GTDB taxonomy): Bacteria > Actinomycetota > Actinomycetes > Streptomycetales > Streptomycetaceae > Streptomyces. The sequence continues at coordinate 3,733,448 of NZ_ML123034.1, read as the reverse complement.
ACGAGTTCACCGGCGGGCGCGGGCTCCCCGTCCTCGTCGAGCAGGGCGAGCGCGCCGAGCCACGGTTCGTCGCCCGGGGCCAGCTCGGCGTCCCGGACGAGCGTGAGGACGGTCTCGGCCACCTCCTCGCCGTCCAGCGCGTCCTCGTCCCAGATCTCGTCCGCGTCCAGCGAACCGGCGACCGCCGCCCGCACCTGCGGGGTGCTCAGCACGGCGCGCGGAGTGGCGGGCAGCGCGCCCAGCTTCTCCAGCAGCGGATGGGCGGCGTCGGGGTGGGCGACCTTCAGCCCGAGCCGCGACAGCCGGCCGAGCACCGGCCCGGTCAGCCCGTCCGGCAGCGGGAGCAGCACCTGGCGCGGGCCGACCGCGGTGCGCGGCGGGCGTCCTTGCGCGTCGGCCGGGTCGCCGGCGAGCGGCACCGGCAGGCCGGACAGCCGGTCGGGGTCGGTGCCCGCCAGGCTGTCGTACAGGCGGCGCCACCAGTGCGGGTCCCGCTCCAGCCCGGCCAGGCGGTCGATCGCCTCGCCCAGCGGGACGCGGGCCACGCCCAGGGTGCGCAGCTCGGTGCGGCGCTCCAGACCGGCGGGCAGCAGACAGGGCAGCACCTCGGCGAGGACCCGTACGGTCTCGGCCCCCACGCCCTCGACCACCTCGGCCTCCACCGGACGCAGGGCCGCGCTCTCCGGGCCCCCGTCCGCGGCGTCCGCCCGCTCCCAGTCCTCCCACCGGTCGGCCTCGGCGGCCTCGCGCGGCGCGGCCGGCTCCAGGAACGCGACCCGGGGCAGCCGGGCCAGGATCGCCCCGCGCAGGGCCCCGTCCAGGCCGCCCTTGCCGAGGGGGCCGGGCACCAGGTCGATGACGCCGGTCGAGACGGGCCGCCAGTCGCGCAGCAGCTCCGCGTAGGCGTCGGCCGCCCGCTCCACCAGGAAGTCCGTGAGCGGCCCCGGCGCGGGGTGCCTGCGGGAGGTGTCCAGCGGCAGCGAGGCGATGAGGAGGGCGGGGACGCCGAGCGGTTCGTCGGTCGGCGTCGGCGCGTGGACGACGGGTGCCGTACGCGGGTGGAGCGGCGCTCCGGACTCGTCCACGGGAACCGCCCAGGTCACCGACCAGTGGGGCCGCAGCCGCTCCTCGACCGGCCGGTCGGCGAGCAGGGCCGGCTCGATCGGTCCGTGCCGCAGGACGGTGCGCCAGCGGTGCGGGCCGTGCTCGGAGTCGTCGATGTGCGTGTACGGCCCGTGGAGCGAGCGGCGCAGGGTGCGCACGCCCGCCGGGGTCTCGACGACGACCTCGTCGAGGCCGGGCAGCGTGAGGAGCAGCGCGTCGTCCACGGCGGCCAGCAGCCGGGCCGCCAGGTCCTCGGCGGTGCCGTCGCGCAGCGGCAGCACCACGACCGTGTCGTACCCGTCGGGCGCGTTGCCCTCGGCGGGCAGCGGGAGGCGCAGCAGCGGCACGTGTCCGTCGCGGCGGCGCAGCTCGTCGCCGAGGCCGGGGCTGCCGACGGCCGCCTGCCGGGCCATCTCGCGCGCCTCGGCCAGGGACCAGCGGACGCCTCCGTGGCGGCCGAGGACGGCCGGTTCGTCGCTGACGGCGAGGACGGCGGCGAACCCGACGCCGAACCGGCCCACGGCGGACTCGTGGCCCTCGCGCTTGGCGGAGGCGCGCAGGGTGCTGAGGGATTCGACGCCCGTCGCGTCGAGCGGGGCTCCGGTGTTCGCGGCGGCCAGCACGCAGCGCCCGTCGCCGTCGCCGGGGGCGGCCGGGTGCAGGGTCAGGCGCAGCCGGCCCGGGACCCCGGCACGGGCGGCGGCGTCGGCCGCGTTCTGCGCCAGCTCGACGACGAGGCGGTCGCGGTAGCCGCCGAGCGCCAGGTCCTCCTCGGCGTTGGCGTCCTCGCGGAACCGCGCCGGCCCGGCGCCCCAGGCGTCGAGCACGCCGCGCCGCAGCCGTGCCGTCCCGAACGGATCGGCCCCCTCGGTCGCCTTCATGCTCACGCTCTCGACTCCGCTCTGTGTGCCTGCCGCCCCGTGTGCGCCCGAAGGTACCGTGCGGGCGGCCGGCCGGAGCGCGGGGTCCCGTGCGGACACGGGGCCGCACGGCCCCTGCCCGGGGCCGGGCAGGGGCGGAGCGTGCGGGGCCGCGTCAGGAGTGGCCGAGGTCGTCGGCGGAGCCGTCCGCCTCGTCGGGCACGGACCCGCCGGCCCGGTCGGGCCGCAGCGAGTACGCGTCCACCCGCATCGTGTCCAGCGCGTGCGGCGCCCGCTCGGGCGGCTTCGGCATCACCGCGGCCTCCGAGTGGCCGCCGCATCCGTACGCCAGCGACACCACATGGCCGTCGGCCGGGCCGAACTCGTTCGCGCACACCCCGAATGCCTGTTTCAGCGATCCCGCCATCGGGATCAGGAAGGCGCAGCTCACGCAGGTCGCCGGAGCCGCCTGCGCCATCGGGGTCTTCGGCCCGAACGACTCGTCCCAGCGGTCGGCCGCCGCGTACAGCCCGTACCGGGACAGCACCCGCGCCCGCCGCGTACCGAGCTCCTCGGCGACCGCGGCGATCGACCCGCGGCTCGTCGCCACCGGCCGGTCGGTCAGCTCCGCGTCCTCGGCGTCGACCAGCTCGGCCAGCTCGCCGGAGACCACGGAGTTCGGCGGCGGCTCGTCCTCGCCCGTCCAGCCGGGCTCCAGGCGCAGGTCCTCCGCCTCGGTGGGCAGCAGGTCCCCCGGCCCCATGTCGCCGGGGCGCAGCCGCTCGCTCCACGGCACCCACTCCGGGGCCAGGAGGGCGTCCGCGCCCGGCAGCAGCACCGTCTCGTCCAGGGTGACGTTCTTGGCGCGGGAGGCCCGCGCGACGGTCACCGCCCAGCGCCAGCCCCGGTAGCCGGGCTCCTTGGACTCGAAGTAGTGCGTGACGACGCGGTCCCCCTCGGAGACCACGCCGACATGCTCACCGACCACACCGGGCGCGGCGGCTTCCTCCGCCGCCGCGCGCGCGAGGTCTACGGCCTCGGCGCACAGGCGGTCGGGAACGGGGGTACGGGCCGTACGGCTTCGCGTCGTCGCAGCACTCACAGGTCTCGCTTCTCTCCATACGCCAGTCTCACGAGCACGCCAGCTGCTGCACGATTGCCGTTTTCGGCCAGACAGCTGCGGGCGGAGCGGACCTGGGGACCGCGTCGACGTCCACACCCGTTGTGCCTGCCTCGGGCGCGCCTTCTGCCATCCATTCTGCGGGATCGCGGAGAGGCGCGCGGCCAAGAACAACCGCCGGTGGCGCGTTACGCACGCTACCCTCTCCGCCGCTCCGCGCCCACCTGCCCGCCCCAAACGTGCCGTATCCGTTCCCGCCGCCGTCCCGCCGCCACGGCTCGCGGCGGCTGGTCCGACAGGGCGTGACGCGCGCGTCCGCGGCCGATCGCCGTTAACGGAGGCCGGGGTTGGGGCACTATGACGGGGTGGCTGGCGCCAGGTCGCACGACGGTCCCGGCCCGCTCCGCAGGGCGGGACGGGCGACGGGCCGTGTCCTGCGCGCCCCGTTCACCGGCGCGGCGCGGGGCATCCGCAGGGCCACGCACGCCCACGGCGCCGGGGAATCGGGCCTGGGCAAACTGATCGAGCTGCACGCGGTGAACGGCGCGGGCGACGTCATGATCACCGTCGCGCTCGCCTCCACCGTCTTCTTCTCCGTCCCCACGGACGAGGCGCGCGGCCGGGTGGCGCTCTACCTCGCGATCACCATGGCGCCCTTCACCCTGCTCGCCCCGGTGATCGGCCCGCTGCTGGACCGGCTGCCGCACGGACGCCGGGCCGCGATGGCGGGCGCGATGTTCGCCCGCGCCGCGCTGGCGATCACCATGTCGGGCGCGGTCGCCACCGGCGGCCTGGAGCTGTACCCGGCCGCGCTGGGCGTCCTGGTGTGCTCGAAGGCGTACGGAGTGGTGCGCAGCGCCGTCGTGCCGCGTCTGCTGCCACCGCGCTTCTCGCTGGTGAAGGCCAATTCCCGGGTCACCCTGGCGGGACTCCTGGCCACCGGCGTGGCCGCGCCGATCGGCGCGGGGCTCCAGACCATCGGTTCCGGCTGGCCGCTCTACGGCGCGTGCGCGATCTTCCTCGGGGGCACGTTCCTCGCCTTTACGCTGCCGCCGAAGGTCGACTCCGCCAAGGGCGAGCGCCGGGCCCGGCTGATCGTGCCGCACGGCGGGGAGGAGCCGGATCCGGCGGCGGCGGCGGACGAGGCGGCGACGCGCGGCGGCTCCTGGCGCGCCGGAAACGGAAACCGCCTCGGCAGGAAGAACCGCCCCGGCGGAGAGAACGGCCTCGGCAGAGAGAACGGCCTCGGCAGAACGGAGAAAACGGAGAAGGGGCGAAAACCGGCCAAAGAACGGCCACCGGGTCTCCGCTCCGTCGGCGGGTCCGTGCTGCACGGCCTCCAGGCCAACACGGCGCACCGGGCACTCTCCGGCTTCCTCACCTTCTTCCTGGCGTTCCTGCTGCGCGACCATCCGCTCGCGGGCCAGAGCGCGGCCGTCTCCCTCGGCATCGTGGGCGTGGCGGCCGGGGCGGGCAACGCCTGCGGTACGGCGGTGGGCGCGTGGCTGCGGGCCCGCGCGCCGGAGGTGATCGTCGCGACGGTGCTGGGGCTCGCGCTGAGCGTGGCGATCCTCGCCGCCGTCTTCTTCTCCGCCCTGATGGTGGCCGCGCTGGCCGCGATGGCCGGTTTCACCCAGGCCCTGTCGAAACTCTCGCTGGACGCCATGATCCAGCGGGACGTCCCCGAGAAGGTGCGCACCTCCGCGTTCGCCCGCTCGGAGACGTTGCTCCAGATGGCGTGGGTGATCGGCGGCGCGATCGGCATCGCGCTGCCGCTCAACGCGGTGCTCGGCATGTCGGTCGCCGCGGGCATTCTCGGGCTCGGCGCGGCCACCTCCGTGCGGGGCCTCCTGGGGGCGGCGCGACGCGGCACGCCGCACCCCCGCGTGGCGTGAGCGGAGGCGACCGATAGCCTTCGGCCCATGACCGTTGCGTTCTTCTCCGGTAAGGGCCGTCGAATCGGCGTCGCTCTTGGTGCCGTGTCCGCGGGACTCCTT
>NZ_ML123034.1:3710814-3727965 GCF_003846185.1 Streptomyces sp. ADI96-02 | reverse complement strand
GTCCTGTCCGCCTGCGACAAGCCGACGCCGCTCGCCACCGTGACGGTCGGCAGCGACTCGGTGAACTCCGAGGCGGCCTGCTACAACGACGGTGACGCGATCAAGGAGTCGCTGATCCAGGGCTGCCTGAACAAGAAGCCGGAGAAGACCATCAAGGTCGCCATGGACGACAAGGTCCGCTTCGGCGTCGACCCCGAGATCGCCGACAACGGCTGGACGCTCTTCATCAACGGCCAGCAGGCCGAGCAGGAGCCGTTCAAGGGGACCTACCGGACCATCCCCGGCAACGCGTTCTTCGCCAGCCAGACGGGCGCGCCCGCCAAGAAGACCCAGGTCTCCATCGTCGAGGCCAAGGGCAAGCGGCTCACCGGCATCTGGCAGTTCGAGTTCGTCAAGAAGTCCTGACCCCTCCCCCGGAGGTCCGCCGCCCCGTGCGCGTACTCGTCGTCACCGCCGTCCCGGCCGAACGGGACGCGGTGACGCGTGCGTTGGGGGGCTCTTCGGTGATCACCGCGCCGGGCGCGGAACTCCACCGCGCCGGCGCCTTCGACGTCCTGGCGGGCGGCGTGGGACCGGCCGCCGCCGCCGCTGCCGCCGCCTTCGCCCTGGCCTCGGCCCCCGAGCCGTACGCGCTCGTCGTCTCGGCCGGGATCGGCGGCGGATTCGCCCCGGCAGCCCCGCTCGGCTCACTGGTCGTCGCGAGCGAGATCGTCGCCGCCGACCTGGGCGCCGAGACCCCGGACGGCTTCCTGCCCGTCACCGCGCTCGGCTTCGGCCGGGACCGCTTCGCGCCGCCGCCCGCGCTCGTACGGGAGGCGGCGGACACGGCCGGGGCCGCGATCGGTCCCGTGCTCACCGTCTCCACCGTCACCGGCACCGCCGCCCGCGCCGCCGCCCTGCGCGCCGCGCACCCCGGGGCGCTGGCCGAGGCGATGGAGGGCTTCGGGGTGGCGGAGGCCGCCGAGCGGGCCGCCGTGCCCGCCCTGGAACTGCGGGCCGTCTCCAACGCCGTCGGCCCCCGCGACCGGGACGCCTGGCGCATCGGCGACGCGCTGGCCGCCCTCGGCGACGCGTTCGGGAAGACCGCGCCCGTACTGGAAGGTTGGACCCACCATGACCGACACCGCGGCTAGCCCCCGCCCTGCCGAGAACGCGACGCGGATCGCCTACTCGCCCTGCCCCAACGACACCTTCGTCTTCGACGCCTGGGCGCACGGCCGGGTCCCCGGCGCGCCCGCGCTGGACGTCACCTTCGCCGACATCGACATCACCAACGGCATGGCCGAGCGCGGCGAGCTGGACGTCCTGAAGGTCTCGTACGCGGTGCTGCCGTGGGTGCTGGACGAGTACGCGCTGCTGCCGTGCGGCGGGGCCCTGGGCCGGGGCTGCGGCCCGCTCGTCCTCACCAAGGAGATGGGCCTCGACCTGACCGGCCGGACCGTCGCCGTCCCGAGCGAGCGCTCGACGGCGTACCTGCTGTTCCGGCTGTGGGCGGCGGAGACGGTGCCCGGCGGCGTCGGCGAGGTGGTCGTCATGCCGTTCCACGAGATCATGCCGGCCGTGCGCGACGGCAAGGTCGACGCCGGCCTGGTCATCCACGAGGCCCGCTTCACCTACCGGGACTTCGGCCTGCACAACCTGGCCGACATGGGGCGGCACTGGGAGGACACCACCGGGCTGCCGATCCCGCTGGGCGCGATCATCGCCAAGCGCTCCCTGGGCGCGGAAGCACTGCGGCGACTGGCCGACGCGGTGCGCGGCTCGGTCCGGATGGCGTGGGACAGCCCGGAGACCTCCCGGCCGTACGTCCTGGAGCACGCCCAGGAGATGGACCCGGCCGTCGCGGACCAGCACATCGGCCTGTACGTCAACGAGTTCACCGCGGACCTCGGCGAGGACGGCTACGCGGCGGTCCGCGGCCTGCTGACCCGCGCCGCGGCCGAGGGCCTGGTCCCGGCCCTGGCCCCGGACGCGCTGGCCTTTCCCTGAGGGGACGCCGCGGACGGCCCAGGGATGTGATGGTCGCGTCGGCGGAGGGCCGGGTCCGGTCCATCCGGCGGCAAGCGGCTCGGTGACTTCACTGCTCCGCGAAGACCGTGGCGAACCGGGCCGTGCGGACGCTCGCGTAGGCCGGCACGTCGACCTTGATACGGATCCATGACAACTGCGGGTAGTCGGCGAGGGTGCCTTCGGCGAGGTTGCCGAGAAAGATCTCGTAGAAGTCTTTCTTCCGGGGGTAGTTCCTGATGTCGGAGATGATTCCGTTCCGGACGTTCTGGAAGAACGGGTAGGTGTCGTCCTTCACGACTTCGCTTCCTTTGGTGGCGGTGGGCCCCACGAGACCGTTCCGGTACTGGTAGGTGATGTGGAACGTGCTCCGCTGCCCTTTGTACTGATGGTCCGTCACGATGTCGTCGATGCTGAATCCGAACTGGATGGAGGCGACCCTGGCCGTCTCCCCAGCGGGCTGGCCGGGGGTCGTCCGCTGTGTTTCGTGAGACACGCACGACGTCATCGCCGGTAGCAGCAGTGCCACGGCGACCGCACAGCGGGAGGTCCTTCCGGCTGTCCGCATGATCGGGCTCCCGTCGATCCGCACGATTCACTCCGCCGAGGACGGAGCGGGCCCGCCCTCGGCGGGGGCTGTCGTTCCGTGGTTCTCCGCCCAGCCCGGTGGTCAGCATGTCAGCGGTCCGCAGAGGCTTCCGCCAACGGCGCTGCGGCAGAAAGGTGACAGGGGGCGAAGGCAGGCCCGCCGCCGGCTCGGCCCGAGGCGGGCAGGTACGACACCGCATGATCAAGGAAGATCCCTCGAAGTTCGCGACCGACCTGACTGACAACGCGTTCAGCGCGTCCATGACCGCTCTGGCCGTCGCCCCCAGCCCGGTAACAGGAAGGTGGTTCGGTGACAAGGCGTCAGACGTCAAGGACGGCATCACCGGCGGCGGGAAGAAACTGGGCAGCGCCCCCAATCCGTTCGACTGAAGGAGACCGATGCACACCGCCACCACACCGTTCACCCTCGTCTTCTGGAAGGAGGGCCGCACTCATGAACGGAAGGCGGGCTACCACGGCACTTCCACCGAGTTCGGCGACATCGTGTTGACCGCCCCGCTGCCCCGGAAAACAACTCCCGGGAGCGTGGTCTCCGAGGTACGCGGCTCGTCGATCCCCACCGCGACGTTCGAAACCCGGGGTCTCCACACCGAAGCCGCGGACCTTCCGACGCTCAACCGTTCGACGCTCAGGGTCGGCGACGCCATGGTCCATCTGACGCGCAACCGGTTCGGCTTGACGCACCGGGCCCGCGCGCTGCGCTTCCGCTACGGAGGCGACCGCTACAGCTTGTTCGCGCACAACCGCAAGCAGTTCGTTCTGCGGCGGGAGGCCGACGCCGAGGACCCCGGTGTGTCCATCACCGCGAAGCAGTCAGGGTTCGGCGGGAACAAGCAGCTGAATGTGCGGGTTGCAGGCCGAGCCGTCGCCGCAGACATCGCCCTGGTCACGCTGTTCGCCGGGGTGGACCGCGCCCCACTGACACGAGGGGGCGCGATACGGGCCGCGCTGGCCAGACCCGCACGGCTCTTCGCTGAGAGCCAGTCCTGACCACGCTCAGGCCGGAACCGAAAGCCTCGAAGAAGTGAGGGCGAGGAGGCGTCCGGCGCATGCCTCCTCCTGCTACGACCCGGCCGCCGAACAGTGGCCCGGCACACGCAAAAGGTGCTGGGGTTCCCTGCCTTCCGGAAGGCACGGAACCCCAGCACCGGAGCCGCGCGTGAGGTGGGCGAACCGGCTACACGTCCAGTTGGTCGGCGACCGCTCGCAGCAGGCCCGCGATCTTCGCGCCCGCGGCCTTGTCGGGGTAGCGCCCGCGCTCCAGCAGCGGCGTGATGTTCTCCAGGACCGTCGTCAGGTCCTGGACGATCGAGGCCAGCTCGTCCGGCTTGCGGCGCTGGGCGGCGGCCACGGACGGGGCGGGGTCGAGGACCACCACGGAGAGGGCCTGGTCACCGCGCTGGCCCGCGACCACGCCGAACTCCACACGCTGACCGGGCTTGAGCGCGTCGACTCCGGCAGGGAGTACCGACGAGTGGACGAAGACGTCGCCGCCGTCGTCGCGGGAGAGAAAGCCGAAGCCCTTCTCGCTGTTGAACCACTTGACCTTGCCGGTGGGCACGTCTGTCCTCGTCCTCGTACTCGTCGATGCTCGGGAGAGCCGGTGAACGGCTCCGGATAGCAGTACAGCGGGTCACCGAGACCCGCCCGGTCCAAGGCTAATGGCCCTGCGGCCGGTGACAAGACGTCGCTGGAGTGTTCCTCCGGGCTGGGAACTACCCTGGGGACGTGACTACTACTCCTTCAGGCGCAGGCGACCGGCTCGTTCAGGTCGGCGCGATCGTCTTCTTCGTCGGCGCACTGGCCACCCTGGTCACTGTGGCCCCGCTGTTCCTGGGCACGGACCCGTTCCCGCCGGTCGCCTACGCGGTCTGCATGCTGATGGGGGTCGGCTTCCTCATCGCCGGAGCCGGTGTCGTGCGTTCGGCCTGGATCAGCTCCCCGAAGCGGGCCGCGAGCCGCGGCTGAGGGCTGTCCCAATCCCGGCGGTCAGACCGCGCGCGTTCCCGGCGGTCAGGCCGCGCGCGTTCCCGGCGGTCAAGCCGCGCGTGCCGCCTCGAAGGCCCGCAGCCAGGCCGGGAAACCGGTCAGGTCGGCCAGCACCACGTCCGCGCCCGCCTCCCGCAGCTCCTGGGCGTCGCACGGGCCCGTCGTCACGGCGACCGACACGGCTCCGGCCGCCCGCGCCCCGCGTACGTCCCCGACGTGGTCGCCGACGTACACCTGTGCCGCGTGCTCCCGCAGCGCCTCGCCCTTGGCCTCCGCCCACAGCCGGCCGATCACCGTGTCCGGTTCGATCCCGAGGTGGGCCAGGTGCAGTTCGGCGCTCGGTTCGTGCTTCGCGGTGACGACGATCGCCCGGCCGCCCAGCGCCCGCACCGCCGCCACCGATTCCCGGGCCCCGGCGAGCGCCGTGCTCGGGGCTATCGCGTGGCTGGGGTAGAGCGCGCGGTAGCGGTCCGCGGCGGCGGGCACCTCCTCGGCCGGGAACCAGTGCGCCAGCTCCGTCTCCAGCGGCGGCCCGATCCTGGTCACCACGAGGGCGTCGTCGATGGGCACGCCCGTCCCGGCGGACAGCGCCCGGTAGGTGGCGGCGATGCCGGAACGGGAGTCGATGAGCGTCATGTCGAGGTCGAAGCCGACCGTCAACGGGAGCGGTGCCGTGGAAGCCATGCGGCCCATTGTGCCGACCGGCCGCCCCTGAGCGGCCACCAGCCCGGTCATCGGCGGCCCGGCCGCGCGGGCCCGATCGCCCGGCCCGATGATCGCCCGGCCTGATCGACAGACTCCGTCTGCGGGGCGGGGACAGCCCTTAGACTTGGCCGAGCCTCAGGAGCGGCCCCGACCGCGCGGCCCGGTCGCCGTCGCGTGAGGGAAAGCCGCCGCTCCCGTCAACGCACCGCGTCCGTCTCGATGGGGTCAGATGTCAGCGTTAGCCGCCGCCCCGCGCGCGTCCCGCCTCCGCGGGCGCGCGACCGCGACGGCCGGGGCCCTGGTGGCGCTGTCGCTCGCCGTGCTGCTCAGCCTCGCCGTGGGCGCGCGCGCCGTCCCCCCGCGCGATGTGTTGGACGCCCTGCTGCACGGCGGACACTCCGAGGCAGCCGAGGTGGTCCGCGCCATGCGGCTGCCGCGCACGCTCGTCGGGCTCATGGTCGGCGCGGCCCTCGCGCTGGCGGGCACGGTGTTCCAGGGCATCACCCGCAACCCCATCGCCGACCCCGGCGTCCTCGGGATCAGCCAGGGCGCCTCGGTCGCGGTGGTGCTCGCCATCGCGTACGCGGGCGTCCACACGCTCACCGGGTACGTCTGGTTCGCCTTCGCCGGAGCCGCCGTCGCCGCGGTCGCCGTGTACGCCATCGCCGCGGGCGGTCGCGGGGGCGCGACACCGGTGAAGCTCGCGCTCGGCGGCGCGGCGGTCAACGCGCTGCTCGTCTCGGTGACGACGGCGGTCCTCACCACCCGGGCGTCGGCGCTCGACGAGTTCCGCTTCTGGCAGGTGGGTTCGGTCGCCGGGCGGGAGTGGGAGGTGGTCGGGCAGGTGTGGCCGTTCCTGCTCCTGGGCGGCGCACTGGTGCTCTCCGTGGCGCGCGGCCTGAACGCGCTGGCCCTCGGCGAGGACGTGGCGAAGGGGCTCGGGCAGAACGTCGCGGCGGTGCGGATCACCGGCGGTCTCGGGGCGACCGTGCTGACCGGCGCCGGGGTCGCCGCCGCCGGGCCGATCGCGTTCGTCGGGCTGGCCGTTCCGCACATCGCCCGCGCCCTGGTCGGCGGCGACCACCGCTGGCTGCTGCCGATGGCCGCGCTGACCGGACCGGTGATGCTGCTCGTCTCCGACGTCGTCGGCCGGATCGTGTTCCCGCCGGGCGAGGTCCCGGCGGGTGTGATGACGGCCCTGATCGGCGTGCCCTTCCTGGTCGCCCTGGTCCGGCGGAAGGCGGTGCCCGCGTGAGCGACGCCCCGGCCCTGACCGGTGACGCCCCCGCCGACGCCCGCTCCCCCGCCCCCGATCCCGTACGGGTCCGGCCCGCCGGGTACGCCGTGGTGAGGGCCGGGGCGCACGGCCGGTTCCTGCTGCACCGGCGGGCGTCCGCCGTCGCGGCCGTGCTGGCCGTGGTGCTCGCGGCGGTCTGCCTCGCCCACCTCTGCGTCGGCGAGAGCTTCGTCCCGCCCGCCGAGGCGGTACGGGTGCTCCTCGGGCTGCCGTCCCCGGCCGAGCTGGTCGTGGGGACGCTCCGGCTGCCCCGCACGGTCGTCGGGCTGCTGGTCGGCGCGGCGTTCGGGATCGCCGGGGCGCTGATCCAGACGGTGGCCCGCAATCCGCTCGCCAGCCCCGACGTCATCGGCGTCAGCCAGGGCGCGAGCGCGCTCACGGTCGGCGCGATGACGTTCGGCGTCACCTCGTACACCCTCCTGCCGCCGCTCTCCGTCGCGGGCGGCGTCGCGGCGGCGGCCCTGGTGTACGTCTTCGCCTGGCGCGGCGGACTGCACGCCACCCGTTTCGTCCTCGTGGGCATCGGCGTGGCCGTCGCGCTGCGGTCGCTCACCACGCTCTTCCTGACCAAGGGCGACTACCAGGTCGCCCAGCAGGCGCAGATCTGGATGACCGGCTCGCTGAGCGGGCGCGGCTGGCCGGAGGCCGCGCCGATCGGCTGGACGCTGCTGGCCCTGCTGCCCGCCGTGCTGTGGGCGGCCCGCGCGCAGCGCGCCGTCACCCTGGACGACGACACGGCGACCGCCCTGGGCGTACGCCTGGGCGCGGTACGCCTCGGGCTGGTCGCACTCGGCGTCGTCCTGGCGTCCGTGGCGACGGGCACGGCGGGCCCGGTGGACTTCGTGGCGCTGCTCGCCCCGCAGATCGCGCGCCGGGCGGCCCGGACCGCGCAGATCCCGCTGCTCTGCTCGGCGCTGCTCGGCGCGGTCATCGTCGTCCTGGCCGACCTGCTCGCCCGCCGCCTGTTCGCCCCGACCGAGCTGCCGGTGGGCGTTCTCACGGCCGCGGTCGGCGCCCCGTACCTGATCCGGCTGATCGTCCGCGGTCGCCGCGGCCCCCGAGGAGGCACCGCATGAGCCCGACGACCGGTGGCCCGCCGCCGCCGACGAGCCGGCTCGCGGCGCGCGCCCTGACCCTCGCGTACGAGGAACGCACCGTCGTACGCGCACTGGACCTCGCCGTGCCCGACGGGCGCGTCACCGTCGTCGTCGGCCCGAACGCCTGGGGCAAGTCCACCACGCTGCGGGCCCTCGGCCGGCTGCTGAAGCCGCGCGGCGGGGCGGTGCTGCTGGACGGTACGGAACTGGCCCGGATGCCGACGCGGACCATCGCCCGGTCCATCGGACTGCTTCCGCAGACCCCGGTGGCCCCGGAGGCCATCACCGTCTCCGACCTGGTGGCCCGGGGCCGCCAGCCGCACCAGAGCTGGTGGCGGCAGTGGTCGGACGAGGACGAGCGGGCGGTCACCGACGCCATGGCCCGTACGGATGTGACGGCCCTGGCGGAGCGGCCGGTGGACGAGCTGTCGGGCGGACAGCGCCAGCGGGTGTGGATCGCGATGGCGCTCGCCCAGGAGACGGACCTGCTGCTGCTCGACGAGCCCACGACGTACCTCGACATCTCCCACCAGGTGGAGGTGCTGAACCTGGTCCGCCGGCTCGCGGCCCCTGCCGCCGACGGCTCCCCCGGCCGTACGGTCGTCACCGTGCTGCACGACCTCAACCAGGCCGCCCGCTACGCGGACCACCTGATCGCCATGAAGGAGGGCCGCATCGTCGCCGAGGGGCCGCCCGCCGACGTCGTCACCGCCGCTCTCGTGCGCGAGGTCTTCGGCCTGGAGGCGGTGATCGTCCCGGACCCGGTGACGGGTTCGCCGCTCGTCGTTCCCGGCGCCCCCTGGACCCCGCCCCCGCTCCGACTCCCACCGCCGCCCCGACTCCCGGAAACGGAAAGGCTCTCCGAGACATGACCCCGCACCGAACCCGTACACCCGCCGCCGCGTTACTCACCGTGGCCGCCGCCCTGGCGCTGACCGCCTGCGGATCCTCCTCCGGCACCTCGGAGGGCGGCTCGGCCTCCGAGGACTCCCCGAACCGCACGATCAGTACGGCGATGGGCGACGTGAAGGTCCCGGCCGCCCCGCGGCGCGTCGTCGTCCTGGACACCGCCGAGCTGGACTCGGCCCTCACCCTCGGCGTGAAACCCGTCGGCGCGACCCACGCGGACGTGGCGTCCGGGTTCCTGGACTACCTGCCGAGGGACCGGGTCGCGGGCATCGCCGACGTCGGCGCGATGATGACGCCGAACCTGGAGGCCGTCGCCGCTCTCCGGCCCGACCTCATCCTCACCAGCAAGGTCCGGCACGGCGACCGCTACGCCGAACTGAGCCGGATCGCGCCGACCGTGATGACGGAGAACACCGGCTACCCCTGGAAGGAGAACTTCCGGGTCCACGCGGCGGCCCTCGGCAGGAAGGCCGAGGCGCGGAGGACCGTCGCCGACTACGCCGAGCACGCGGCGGAGGTGACCGAGGCCCTGGGCGGCAAGGAGAGGGCCGCCGCGACCGAGGTCAACATGGTCCGCTTCGTCGAGGGCGCGGACATCCGCGTCTACGGCCGGAAGAACTACATCGGCACGATCCTCGCCGACGTCGGCCTCGGCCGCCCCGCCGTCGTGGACAGGGCGAAGGACGGCTTCTCCTACGACGTCAGCCCCGAGCGCATCGACCTCGCGGACGCGGACGCGGTGTTCCACTCGACGTACGGCGACCCGGAGAAGTCCAAGGAGACCCGGACCACGGGCAGCGGCCTGTGGAAGAACATGGCCGCCGTGAAGAACGGCAAGGTCTTCGCGGTCGACGACCAGCTGTGGATCCAGGGCATCGGCTACACGGCGGCCGGGAAGATCCTCGACGAGCTGAAGAAGGACCTCGCGCCGTAGGACACGTCCGGGCCCGAGGGCCCGCCCCTCAGGCCCGCCTCCGCGCCCGCCACACCAGGTAGAGCGCGGAGGCCACGGCCGCGACCCGGACCACCATCGGCCAGGCCCCGGCCAGCTCCTCGCCCAGCGCGCCGTCGCGGACGGGTTCGCCCCAGCGGCCCTCCAGCCGGCCCCAGACCCACACCACGGCCCCCGCCGCGACCACGCCCGGCAGACCGAGCGCCGCCCACTTCGCCTCCGTACGGGAGAGGGTGCGCGAGCCGTACGCGATCAGCCAGCCGCCCGCGAGCGGCAGCCAGGAACCGGTCACCACTCCCGCCACGAGGAGCGCGGCGGCCAGCAGCGGAAGCGGGTGGCCGAGCCCGCGGCGCGGCGCGGGGGCGGCGGCTGCGGCTACGGGCTCGGCGGCGGCCGGCCTGCGGCGGCGGAGCCTCGGGAGCCGCGGGCCGCGGCGCGGGGCGGGCACGCCTCCGGCCTTCTCCACGCCCGCGCCCGTGCCCTCCGGCTCCTGGTCCGGGCCGTCGGGCCCACCGTCCTCCGCCTGCGCGTCCCTGCCCGGGGCGCGACGGCCGACCGGGCGGCCCAGCAGCTCCGGCGCCTCGATGCCGCCGACGAACCCGCCGACCCCGGCGCCCTCGTCGAACGGCCCCGGCTCCAGGCGCCACCAGTCGTCCTCGCCCGGCCCGCCGCCCGACCGGTCCAGCCCGATGACGTGCGGGGCGGAGGGGTCGGGCCAGTCGGGGAAGGGCCGGGGCGCGTCGTCGGCGGACGCGCTCCCGGCGGACGCGCTCCCGGCGGACGCGCTCCCGGCGGACGCGCCTCCGGCGGACGCGCCGGAGCCGCCGCCGGGCCCGGTGCGCGACGGGTCGGCGTCGCCGCGCCCGGCCGCCGGTCCGGCTCCCGTGCGGGAGTCCCCGGCCGCGCCGGACCGGCCGTTGCCCCGCCGGCCGAGGAAGAAGCCGCCGGCGGCTGCTGCCGCTCCGAACAGCCCGGCCCCGGACCCGCCCTTGCGCGGAGCGCCGCCGCGACCGCCGCCGACGACCCGCGTACGGTCCGCGCCGGAGCCCGCGCCCGGCTCCGCAACCCTGCCCCCGGCCTTGTCCGCACCCGTGTACGCTCCCCCGTCCGCGCCGCCGTCCGCGCCGCCGTCCCCGCCGCCCCGGGCCGGGCGCGACGCGCCCCGCCCGGAACCGGTTTTCGGGTCCTTGCGCGGCAGCCCGCTCCGGGGCCGGGGCACCGGGCGACGCCCACCGACGCGCCCCGCCCCGGGCTCGTCAAAAGCCGCCTGCGGAACGCTCGGCTCCTGCCGCGACGGGGCGGGACCGTCGCCCGACCGCGCCGCGGCGGCGACCAGTTCGTCCGGGCTGCCGAGCCTGCCGATGATGCGGCGTACGGCCGCCGGGGAGTCCGCGCCCTCCGCGCCGCGCTGCCGGTCGATCTCTCCGCGCAGGTCCGACACGAGCCGCATCCGGGCGCCCGAGGTGAGCTGTTGCCGCTGGGCCAGGTCGCCGACCCGGCTCAGGTAGTCGTAGACGAGCTGGTCGCTCTCGATCCCCACGCGGTGCATCCCCTCTACCGGCCCTGCCCCGACGGTAGCGTTTCAGCGGCTACCGTGGGACGGATGGGGACGACCACACCACCGCGCACGCTCGCCGAAGCCCTGCGCGCCCGGGGCGACGAATCGCTGGCCGGGCTGCTGCGTGCCCGCCCCGACCTCCTCACCCCGGTGCCGAACGACATCACCCAGCTCGCCACCCGGGCCGGCACCCGGGCCTCCGTCGTGCGGGCGCTGGAACACCTGGACCGGTTCGCGCTCCAGACCGCCGAAGCGCTCGCGGTGGCCCCGGACCCGGCCCCGTACGCCGTACTCCTCTCGCTGCTCACCGGGGACGGCCTCGACGACGGCGAGCAGCACGACGAGGCCGGGGCGGCGATCACCGCCGCACTGCCCGGCGCGCTGGCGGCGCTGCGCGAACAGGCCCTCGTCTGGGGCGAGGACGAACGGCTGCGGCTGGTGCGCACCGCCCGCGAACTGCTCGCCCCGTCCCCGCAGCACCCCTCCCCCACCGGCCTGGGCCCGACCGTCACCGAGGCCACGGCCGGGATGTCGCCGGGCCGCCTCCAGGAGATCCTGGCCGCGGCCGGACTGCCCGCCACGCACGACCCGGTCTCCGCCGTGTCCGCGCTGTGCGCGCTGTTCACCGACCGGACGCGGATGGCGGAGCTGCTCGACTCCGCCCCGGTGGAGGCGCTGTCCGTCCTGGACCGGCTGGTGTGGGGCCCGCCGTACGGCGAGGTGACCCCGAACCCGACCCCGCCGGTGAAGTGGTTGCGCGACCGGGGGCTGCTGCTGCCGGTGTCCACCCGTACGGTCGTCCTGCCGCGCGAGGCCGCGCTGCATCTGCGCGCCGGGCGGGCGCACCGGCGGCCCGAGCCCGTCGCGCCGGTCGTCGCCGCCCTCGCCGAACGCGATCCACAGGCTGTGGACAGAGCCGCGGCCGGACAGGCGTTCACCGCCCTGTCCACCATCGAGGAGCTGCTGAAGCTCTGGAACGGCGGCGGGCCCGCGATCCTGCGGGCCGGCGGGCTGAGCGTGCGGGAGCTCAAGCGGGCGGCGAACGCGATGGACGCGACCGAGCCGGTCGCCGCGTTCTGGATCGAACTCGCCTACGCGGCCGGGCTGCTGGCCTCCGACGGCGAGAGCGACGAGCGGTACGCGGCGACGCCCGCCTACGACGAGTGGCTCGACCTGCCCGCGCACGAACGGTGGACCCGTCTGGTCACCGCCTGGCTCCCCGCCACCCGTACCGCCGGCCTGGTCGGCGGCCAGGACGCCAAGGGCCGGGCCCTGTCGGCGCTCGGCCCGGAGCTGGACCGGTCGGCGGCCCCCGACGTACGCCGCCGGGTGCTGACCCTGTTCGCCCAACTGCCGCCGGGCACCGCGCCGGACCCGGCGACCCTGCTCGAACGGCTGCGCTGGGAGCGGCCGTTGCGCGGTACGGCCCGGCCCGCGCAGGGCGACCGCTCGGGGCCCTCCGCCGCCCACTTCCCGGGCGCCGGGGACCGGAGCGCCACGGCGGCCGACGACGCCTCGGACCTCCGTTCCCGGCTCGCGCTGTGGACGCTCAACGAGGCGGAGCTGCTGGGCGTCACGGGCCGGGGCGCGCTCTCCTCGCAGGCCCGCGCCCTGCTGGACGAGGGCCCCGGGGCAGCCGCCGCCCGCCTCGCACCGCTGCTGCCCGAACCGCTGGACCACGTCCTGCTCCAGGCCGACCTGACGGCGGTCGCGCCCGGCCCGCTGGAACGTCCGCTCGCGGAGACGCTGTCGGTACTCGCGGACGTCGAGTCCAAGGGCGGGGCGACGGTCTACCGCTTCACGCCCCATTCGGTGCGCCGCGCCCTGGACGCCGGGCAGGCCGCCACCGACCTGCACGCGTTCCTGGCCGCGCACAGCCGTACGCCGGTGCCGCAGCCCCTGAGCTACCTGATCGACGACGTGGCCCGCCGCCACGGCCACCTGCGGATCGGGGCCGCGTCGGCGTACGTACGGTGCGACGACGAGGCCGTGCTGAACGAGATCCTGGCCGACCGGCGCTCGACCGGACTACGGCTGCGCCGGCTCGCGCCCACGGTCCTGGCCGCCCAGAGCGACCCGGGCCCGCTGCTCGAAGCGCTGCGGGAGATGGGGTACGCGCCCGCCGCCGAATCGGCCGACGGAGACGTCCTGATCACCCGCGCCGGCGCGCGCCGCACCCCGCCCCGCACGCCGCCGGTCCCGGTGCCCGAGGGCCCGCCGGCCCCGGACGGCACACTGCTGGGCGCGGCGGTGCGGGCCATCCGGGCCGGCGACACGGCCGCCACCGTCGTCCGCAAGGAGCCCGCCGAGGGCCCGTCCGCCCCGTCCGCCCCCGGCTCGCTGCCCCGCACGACGTCGGCCGAGACCCTGGCCACGGTCCAGGCGGCGGCCATGACGGGTTCGGCGGTGTGGATCGGCTACGTCAACGCGGACGGCGCGGCCAGCCAGCGCGTCATCGCCCCGGTCCGCGTGGAGGGCGGCTTCGTCACGGCGTACGACCACACGGCCGACGAGGTCCGCACGTATCCGCTGCACCGGATCACGGGGGTGGCGGAGCTGGTGGAGGAGGGCACGGGATAAGGGCGGGGCGGCCGGTGGGATCGGGCGGGCCGAGCACGTACGGGCGAACACGTACGGAGGGAGCGAAGTCAGCGCCCGTGGCACACCCGTCTCATGGATACCGTGCTGCTCTCAGCAGAGCCACCAGCCGATCCACATCCGTCCAGGGATTCTGCCGGTGCCCCTTCGACGCCCGCAGCCTCAACGCCTCCGCCCGGTCTCGCGCCTGCCCGAAGCCGTCGCGCAACGTGTCGTACTCCACGTGCTTTCGACCGGTCGCGTATCCGCAAGCACCCAGCTTCTCCAGCTCCCGCTGCGCCTGGTCCGATGTGCTGTACCTCGTGACGTTCCTGAAGTGGAGCATGACCCACAACTCGAAGCACGGGTTGGTGAGCGCCACCCGTACCTCGTGCTGCCGGGCAAGTTCCAACGCCTCGTCCAGGCCGTCGTGCGGCGTCGGCGCTTCGACGTCGATCACGCACCAGACTTCGTCGTACGCCGTACGACGGTCCTGAGGTGAATGCGGGGCGCGTTGCTTGTGCTCGACCGCCGCGCGGACGAGTGACCGAGGCTCCCCGTGCTCTCCTCCGAGGCAGATCGACACGGGCAGGGTCCGCAGATCCGCGCGCAATCCCTTGAAGTACTGGACCTCGGTGCGCTCCCCTTCGCAGTAGATCAGAAACCTACGCTGCTCCGGGCGCACGCCCTTCGTCCGCTTCAGCGGCTTTCCCCGCTTCACGCCCACCCTCATGCCGGAACGCCACGGCCACTTCCCGCAGCAGGTCGTCGTCCAAATGCGGCACCGCCCCGTAGCGCCCTCCCAGGTACCGCCTCTCAAGGTTGTCGGCCGAAGCGCGTACCGAGAAGTCGGTCAGCGGAAAGAGCCCGGTGGCCAGGGTCCGCGGGTCCTTCTCCGTGAACCAGACCTGGTCCCTGAAGAGTTCGGTACGCACATTGCGCCCGAGCAGTGCCGCCTCGTGCGTGCTGAAGACCAGCTGCGCCCCCCTGCCGTTGATCTCGGGCGACTGGAACATGCCGACGAGAGCGTCGACCAGATAGGGGTGCAGGCGGGCGTCCAGTTCGTCCACGCAGAGCACCCCGCCGCCGGCCAACGTGGTGATGACGGGGCCGATGAGGCCGATCCACGTACGCGTGCCGCTCGATTCGTATGCGAGGTCCAGAGGAAAGACGCCCTCCGCAGTCCGGTGTTCCACCCTGACACGGTGTTTGGCGTCCCCCTGGATGCGGACCTTGTCCCCGAGCGCCTCGCGAAGCGCCTGCGTGATCCGCTGGTGGTCCTCTCGGACGTTCTCGTCCCAGTCCTGGATCTCCAGCCCGGACACACCGAGGTCGGCATACCGAAGGAGGTCCAGCACGGGCTGTGCCTCCTGACCGTCCCGTCCTTCGAGACAGAGCCCAATCGTGTGATCGAGACGTTGGGAAAAATCATGGTCGGTGGCCATCCGCAGACCCGATCGAAACCACCTGAAAACCTCACCGAGCTGGTCGTGCCCCTGCGCTGCGGCGACGGAGAGATAGAGACTGTTGGGCCTGAGCAGCTCCGCGATCAGCTTCCGCCGGCCGGTGAGCCACCGCCCGAAGGTGACCGTGTCGTCGGCACCTCGCTCGTACAGGCGCCGCTGCCGTCCTTCGGGGTAGTAGTACAACCACTCCTCGGTGACCCGCTCGTCGTCGACGGAGAAACCGAACTGGTGGTGTACCCCGCCGACGACGAAATCGACCGCGAACGAACTGGGCCGCCCGGCAGCGTCGTGACCGAGCGCGAAGGGCCGACGCGGAACTCCGCCGCTGGGATCCCAGCGGCGGAACGAGCTGAGGACAGCCGAACGCATCCAGCCGATGGAGTCGATGACGTTCGACTTCCCGGAGGCATTGGTGCCGTAGACCGCGACGACGGGAACCGCGAACTCACTTCCGCTCGGGGAGGGAAACTCGGCCCGCTCCGGGTGTCGGTCGGCAGCGACCAGGGACAGGTCCTGCTCCTCCAGGAGCGAGGCATGATTCGTGACCTGGAACCGCAGCAGCATGGCCAGCCTCTCCAAGCATCGAATGATGTCTTTTCAGAGCTCATATCGTCATAGCCTGACGATAGGGCCAGTGAAACAGCATTGCACAGGGGTGCCACTCGTCCGTGTGAGCCCTGTGCAGGCACACGCGTATCCGCTGAACCGGCCCTGACGGCGCTCCTCCGCCCCGGCCGCGCCCTCGCGCGGCACAGTAGGGGCATGAAGACGGACAACAGCGACGTACTGCCCGGCGCGCGTGCGGTGACCCGGCTGCCCGCCCGGGATCTGGAGCGGGCCCGGCGGTTCTACGCCGATCGCCTGGGCCTGACGCCCGTCGACGAACGCCCCGGGGGGCTCCTCTACCGCTGCGGGGACACCGAGTTCGTCGTGTTCCAGTCGGCCGGCGCCTCTCCCGGCACGTTCACGCAGATGGCGTTGCAGGTCGACGACATCGAGGCCGCCGTCTCCGAGCTGCGCCGGCGCGGCGTGGTGTTCGAGCAGGTGGACCTGCCCGGTATGCGCACCCGGGACGACGGGATCGCCGAGATCGAGGGGAACTACCCGAGCAAGGGCGCCCGGGGCGAGCGCGGCGCCTGGTTCCACGACAGCGAGGGAAACCTGCTGGGCATCGGGCAGCCCGTCCTCTGACAGGCCCGGCGGGCGGGGCCGGTGCGGGGCCGCCCGGGGCGGGAGCGTCCGCGGCCCTGCCCGCTCCGAGCGCCGATGCGGCACACTGGACGTTTGGCCGCATCGGCGGTCGCACCACGCAGAAAGGGCCGAAGCGCGTGACCGGACCCCTCATCGTCCAGAGCGACAAGACGCTGCTCCTCGAAGTCGACCACGAGCTGGCGGACGCCTGCCGTCGTGTCATCGCGCCCTTCGCCGAGCTGGAGCGTGCGCCCGAGCACATCCACACCTACCGGGTCACCCCGCTCGGGCTGTGGAACGCCCGCGCCGCCGGGCACGACGCCGAGCAGGTCGTCGACGCGCTCGTCGAGTACTCCCGCTACCCCGTGCCGCACGCCCTCCTGGTCGACATCGCCGAGACGATGGCGCGGTACGGGCGGCTCACCCTGTCCAAGCACCCCGTGCACGGGCTCGTGCTCACCACCACCGACCGGCCCGTGCTGGAGGAGATCCTGCGGTCGAAGAAGGTGCAGCCGCTGGTCGGCGCCCGGATCGACCCGGACACCGTGGCCGTGCACCCCTCCGAGCGCGGGCAGGTCAAGCAGACCCTGCTGAAGCTCGGCTGGCCCGCCGAGGATCTCGCCGGGTACGTCGACGGCGAGGCGCACCCGATCGAGCTGGCCGAGGACGGCTGGGCCCTGCGGCCCTACCAGAAGCAGGCCGTCGAGGGGTTCTGGCACGGCGGCTCGGGTGTGGTCGTGCTGCCCTGCGGGGCCGGGAAGACCCTCGTCGGGGCCGGGGCGATGGCCCAGGCC
>NZ_ML123034.1:3601313-3710789 GCF_003846185.1 Streptomyces sp. ADI96-02 | reverse complement strand
AAGGCGACCACCCTGATCCTGGTCACCAACACCGTCTCCGCCCGGCAGTGGAAGCACGAGCTGGTGAAGCGGACCTCGCTGACCGAGGACGAGATCGGCGAGTACAGCGGGACGAAGAAGGAGATCCGGCCCGTCACCATCGCCACCTACCAGGTGCTCACGACACGGCGGAAGGGCGTCTACCCGCACCTGGAGCTGTTCGACTCGCGCGACTGGGGCCTGGTCGTCTACGACGAGGTCCACCTGCTGCCCGCGCCCGTCTTCAAGTTCACCGCCGACCTCCAGGCCCGCCGCCGGCTCGGGCTCACCGCCACGCTGGTACGCGAGGACGGCCGCGAGTCGGACGTCTTCTCGCTGATCGGGCCCAAGCGCTTCGACGCCCCGTGGAAGGAGATCGAGGCGCAGGGCTACATCGCGCCCGCCGACTGCGTGGAGGTGCGGGTCAACCTCACCGACGCCGAGCGGCTGGCCTACGCGACCGCCGAGGCGGAGGAGAAGTACCGGTTCTGCGCCACCACCGCGACGAAGCGGAAGGTGACGGAGGCGCTGGTGCGCAAGCACCAGGGCGAGCAGACCCTGGTCATCGGGCAGTACATCGACCAGCTCGACGAGCTCGGCGAGCACCTGGACGCCCCCGTGATCAAGGGCGAGACCAGC
The DNA here is from genome assembly GCF_003846185.1 of Streptomyces sp. ADI96-02. Lineage (GTDB taxonomy): Bacteria > Actinomycetota > Actinomycetes > Streptomycetales > Streptomycetaceae > Streptomyces. Next base: position 3,710,132 of record NZ_ML123034.1, on the reverse strand, counting down.
AACGCCCAGCGCGAGAAGCTGTTCGACGCGTTCCGTCGGGGCGAGATCAGCGTGCTCGTGGTCTCGAAGGTCGCGAACTTCTCCATCGACCTGCCCGAGGCCACCGTCGCCATCCAGGTCTCCGGGACCTTCGGGTCGCGGCAGGAGGAGGCCCAGCGGCTGGGCCGGGTGCTGCGGCCGAAGGCCGACGGGCACGAGGCGCGGTTCTACTCGGTGGTCGCCCGCGACACGATCGACCAGGACTTCGCGGCGCACCGCCAGCGGTTCCTGGCCGAGCAGGGATACGCGTACCGGATCGTCGACGCGGACGAACTGCTGGCCGGCAGCTGAGGGAGACGGGCCGACGGCCGGGGGGGGCGGGCCGGCAGCCGAGGGGCGCGGAAGGGGCGGGTGCGGACGGCGGCCGGACGCTCAGCGCGTGCGGCGGGCGACGACCGGCTCTCCCGCGTACTCCCCCATGACGACGACCCCGAAGGCGGTCGTCACGAAGACCTTCACGGCGCGCAGCGCGTCTCCGACGCGGTGGGGTCGGTGGTGACCGGTGACCGCGGTCGCGCCGTGCGCGGGGCCGGTCCTGCGTGGGTTCGCGGTGGCTGTGCTCATGTCTCCATGGTGCTCCGGTCACCCGAACGGACGCATCGGCCCGCGGAGGTAACCCGGGGGCGGGCCGCGTAGGCCTCCGGTGTCATGCCGGAGCCCGGCCGCGTGGGCCTCCGGTGTCAGCCAGGAGTCCGGCGTACCCCTCGGGTCCCTCCTACCGGAGAGGTGTCCCGTCGCCGCAGGCCGTCGGCGTATCCCCTTCGACCGGGCCGCCGGGCTGTGGCTAGAATCGCCGGTCTGCCCGCCTCCCGCACCGTGGTACCGGTCCGGAGGCGTCCGGCGGATCACGGCGGCGACGGCGATCGGGCGCTCCGGTCCCCGGGCGTCCTCGCGTACCGGCAGCCGGGGGAGCGCCGCCGACCGGACGGAAACCGGCCGACACCCACGCGATCATCCCGAGCGGACCGCGCCGGCCTCCTGCCGCCGGAGCACGCGGTCCGCCGCCCTGCGTTGAAGAGCCGGAGGCGACACCGTGCCCGCGCACGTAGCAGAGAGCGATTCCACCACCGACCCCCTGGCGCACGAACGCGCCCATCTCGCCGCGTCGCGCGCCGCCCTGCGCGCGATGCGGGAGGACGTACAGGCCCTCGACATCCGCGATGTCACCGCGAACTGGGTCAACGCCGCCGTGCTCCAGTCCCAGATCGACGACCGCGTCAAGGCGCTCGCCGACCTCTCGCACACCCCGCTGTTCTTCGGCCGCCTCGACTACCTGCACCGGGTCGGCGGCGATCTGGCCGAGGGCGCGGAGGGCGAGCGCTTCTACATCGGGCGGCGCCACGTGCACGACGCGGCCGGCGACCCGATGGTCATCGACTGGCGCGCACCGGTCTCCCAGCCGTACTACCAGGCGTCCCGGACCGACCCGAGGGACGTCGCTCTGCGCCGCCGCTTCGGTTACACCTCCGGCGAACTGACCGCCTACGAGGACGAGCACCTGACCGATCCGGCCGAGACGGCCCGCACCAGCCGGCTTCTCCAGACGGAGATCGAACGGCCGCGCGTCGGCCCGATGCGCGACATCGTCGCCACCATCCAGCCCGAGCAGGACGAGATCGTGCGCGGCGGGCTCGGCGGCACGGTCTGCGTGCAGGGCGGGCCCGGCACCGGCAAGACGGCGGTGGGCCTGCACCGCGTCGCCTTCCTCCTTTACGCGCACCGCGAGCGGCTGGCCCGCACCGGCACGCTCGTCATCGGGCCGAACCGTTCCTTCCTCCACTACATCGAGCAGGTTCTGCCCGCTCTCGGCGAGTTGGAGGTCAAGCAGGCCACCGTCGACGACCTGGTGACGGCCGATCTGGAGATCCGGGGCACGGACGGGCCCGCCGCGGCCGTGGTCAAGGGCGACGCCCGGATGGCCGAGGTGCTGCGCCGGGCGCTCCGCTCGCATGTGACGCCGCCGACCGAGCCCGTCGTCGTGGTGCGCGGCTCGCGCCGCTGGCGGGTGCCGGCGTACGAGATCGCGGAGATGGTCGAGGAGCTGCTGGCCCGCGACATGCGGTACGGGGCGGCGCATGAGGCGCTGCCGCAGCGGATCGCGCACGCCGTCCTCGTACGGATGGAGGAGGCGGGCGAGGCTCCGGACGACCGGGTGCAGAACGCGGTGGCCCGCGACCGGGCGGTGAAGGCGGCGGTGAAGGCGGTCTGGCCCGCCGTCGATCCGGCGAAGCTGGTGCTGCGGCTCCTGTCCGAACCGGAGTTCCTGGCCGAGCACGCCGGGGAACTGCTCACCGAGGATGAGCGGAAGGACGTCCTGTGGGACAGGCCGGCCCGGAGCGTGAGGTCGGCGAGGTGGTCGGCGGCGGACGCGGTGCTGATCGACGAGGCCCGCGATCTGGTCGCCCGGACGCACTCGCTCGGCCATGTGGTGCTCGACGAGGCGCAGGATCTGTCCCCGATGCAGTATCGGGCGGTGGGGCGGCGCTGCTCCACCGGTTCGGCGACCGTCCTCGGCGACCTCGCGCAGGGGACGACGCCGTGGTCGACGGAGAGCTGGGCCGAGGCCCTGCGCCACCTGGGCAAGGCGGACGCGGTGGTCGAAGAGCTGACGGCCGGTTTCCGCGTGCCGCGCGAGGTCATCGCGTACGCCTCGCGGCTACTGCCGGAGATCTCGCCGGGGCTGGCCGCCGTGGAGTCGGTCCGCGAGTCGCCCGGGTCGCTGGCCGTACGGGAGGTCGCGGGCGGGGCCGGAGCCCTGGACGCGGCCGTGGTGGCGGCCTGCGAGGAGTCGCTGCTGCGCGAGGGGTCGATCGGGTTGATCGCGGCCGACGCCCGGATTCCGGAGCTGGCGGAGGCGCTGACGGCGGCGGGCCGCGCGTACCTCTCCCCGGGCGAGGAGACCACCGCCGCGTCCCGGCTGACGCTGGTGCCCGCGTCGCTGGCCAAGGGCCTGGAGTACGACTACGTGGTGCTCGACGAGCCCGCGGCCGTGGTGGCGGGCGAGCCGGACGAGCGGACGGGGCTGCGCCGGCTGTACGTGGCGCTGACGCGTGCGGTGTCCGGGCTCGTCGTGCTGCACGCCGCCCCGCTGCCGAAGGCTCTGGGGTAGGGCGCGGGCTCCGAGGTGGGGCGCGGGCTCCGAGGTGGGGCGCGGGCTCCGAGGTGGGGCGCGGGGCGCCTCGCGAGGACCCCGGCCCCGCCCCTCCGGCGGCCGGGGTCAGGCGTCCAGGGCCTCGCGCCACTCCCGTACCGCCGCCGCGTCGACCGGGGCCGACCAGCCGGCCGGGCGGGCCGCGCCGCCGATGTGGAAGGCGTCGATGCCCGCCTCCCGCAGCCGCGGCAGATGGTGCAGGTGCAGGCCGCCGCCCACCAGCATCTGGGCCTCGTAGCCCGGTTCACGGCTGCGGGCGGCCTCGGCGAGGAGGGTGGGGATGCCGTCGTCGACACCGGCCGCCGAGCCCGCCGTGAGGTAGGTGTCGAGGCCGGGCAGGTCCGCGAGCCGTCTGCGCAGCGCCTCGCGGTCGGCGGCCCGGTCGATCGCGCGGTGGAACGTCCAGCGGCAGCCGTCCAGCTCCGCGACCAGCCGCTCGACGGCGGCGAGATCGGGGTGGGCGTCCCCGTCGAGGAAGCCGAGCACGAACTCGTCCGCGCCCTCCGCCCGCATCGCGCGGGCCTGGCCGGCGAGCACGTCGAGGTCGCCGGCGTCGAAACCGTCCGCCATCCTGAGCATGACGCGCAGCGGGATGTCCACGGCCGCCCGGATCGCCGCGAAGGTCTCCCGGGACGGCGTCAGGCCGTCCGCGGCCATGTCGGTGACCAGTTCGAGGCGGTCTGCGCCACCCGCCCGGGCAGCGACCGCGTCCTCCGCGTCGAGGGCGATCACCTCCAGGACTGCACGGTTGCTCATGGGTCCCCATTCCTCCAGAACGCGGCTATAGGTCTAGTCCAATGGCCAGCCTACGGGCCGGCCGGCGGGCGGCGCAGCACCCCCGCCCGATCCCATGATCGCGGCGACCCGCACCCGGGCCGCCGGCCCGATGGCGCCGGCCACCCGCGCGCCGGCCCCGGGACCGCCCGCGCCGACCGGGGAAGGCACTTGTGTTCGATAGGGGTGGGGGGTATACATGAAGAGAGAACGGGATACCCCCTAGGGGTATGATGGGGTATCCTGTCAGAGCTCCAGCTTCCCGGGAGGCCCCCGTGCCCGCGCAATCAGCCACCGCCCGCGCCGACGCCGGGACCGGTACCGGCGCACCCGCCGCCGGGGCTCCGGCCTCCGGCACGTCGGCGGTCGAGCTCGCGATCGGCGGGATGACCTGCGCCTCGTGCGCGGCCCGCGTCGAGAAGAAGCTCAACCGGATGGACGGCGTCGAGGCGACCGTCAACTACGCCACCGAGAAGGCCAAGGTCACCTACCGGGGCGAGGACGTCTCCGTCCAGGACCTGATCGCCACCGTCGAGGCCACCGGGTACACCGCCGAGGAGCCGCCCTCCCCCGAGGCGCGGCCCGACGCGGACGACGCGGACGACACGTCCGGCGGGAGCGCCCGGGACGCCCGGGACGCCGACGAGCTGACGCCGCTGCGGCAGCGGCTGGTCACGGCCGTCGTGCTGGCGGTGCCGGTCATCGCGATGGCGATGATCCCGGCGCTCCAGTTCGACAACTGGCAGTGGCTGAGCCTGACGCTGGCCGCGCCCGTCGTGACCTACGCGGCCTGGCCCTTCCACCGCGCCGCGTGGACCAACGCCCGGCACGGCGCGGCGACGATGGACACCCTGATCTCGCTCGGCACCTCGGCGGCGTTCCTGTGGTCGCTGTGGGCGCTGTTCTTCGGCACGGCCGGTATGACCGGCATGACGCACGCGTTCGAGCTGACGATCGCGCGCACCGACGGCGCGGGGAACATCTACCTGGAGGCCGCGGCCGGGGTGACGGCGTTCATCCTGGCCGGCCGCTACTTCGAGGCGCGCTCGAAGCGGAAGGCCGGAGCGGCGCTGAGGGCGCTGCTGGAGCTGGGCGCGAAGGAGGTCACCGTCCTGCGCGGCGGCGTCGGGACGACGGTCCCCACAGCCGAGTTGCGGGTCGGGGACCGGTTCCTGGTGCGGCCCGGGGAGAAGATCGCGACCGACGGTACGGTCGTCGAGGGCTCCTCCGCCGTGGACACCTCGCTGCTCACCGGCGAGTCCGTGCCCACCGAGGTCGCCGTCGGCGACACCGTCACCGGGGCCACGCTGAACGCTGGCGGCCGGCTCGTCGTCGAGGCCACCCGGATCGGGTCCGACACCCAGCTCGCCCGTATGGCCCGCATGGTCGAGGACGCCCAGAACGGCAAGGCGTCCGCCCAGCGCCTCGCGGACCGCGTCTCCGCCGTCTTCGTGCCCGTCGTGATCGCCCTGGCCGTCGCCACCCTGGCCTTCTGGCTCGGCACCGGGGCGGGCGCGACCGCCGCGTTCACCGCGGCCGTCGCCGTCCTCATCATCGCCTGCCCCTGCGCCCTCGGCCTCGCCACCCCGACCGCCCTCATGGTCGGTACCGGGCGCGGCGCGCAGCTCGGCGTCCTCATCAAGGGCCCCGAGGTCCTGGAGACCACCCGCCGCGTCGACACCGTCGTCCTCGACAAGACCGGCACCGTGACCACCGGCCGTATGACCCTGCACGCGGTGCACACCGCCGGGTCCGCAACCGAGGCGGAGGTGCTGCGCCTCGCGGGCGCGCTGGAGAACGCCTCCGAGCACCCCGTCGCGCGGGCCGTCGCCTCCGCCGCCGAGGCCGCCGGGCCGCTGCCGGTCCCCGAGGACTTCGCGAACGTGCCCGGCCTCGGCGTCCAGGGCGTCGTCGAGGGGCACGCGGTCCTGGTCGGGCGCGAACGGCTGCTGGCCCAGGGGGAGATCCGCCTCCCCGCCCGCCTCTCCGAGGCGAGGGACACCGCCGAGGCCGCAGGGCGCACCGCGATCGCCGTCGCCTGGGACGGCGAGGCGCGAGCGGTGCTGGAGGTCGCGGACGCGGTCAAGGACACCAGCGCCGAAGCCGTCCGCCGCCTGCGCGCCCTCGGCCTGACCCCGATCCTCCTCACCGGGGACAACCAGGCCGTCGCACGGACCGTCGCCGCCGAGGTCGACATCGACGAGATCCACGCGGAGGTCATGCCGCAGGACAAGGTCGACGTCGTCAAACGCCTCCAGGCCGAGGGCCGCTCGGTCGCCATGGTCGGGGACGGGGTCAACGACGCCGCCGCCCTCGCCCAGGCCGATCTCGGACTGGCCATGGGCACCGGTACGGACGCGGCGATCGAGGCGAGCGACCTCACGCTCGTCCGCGGCGACCTGAACGCCGCCCCCGACGCCATCCGCCTCGCCCGCCGCACCCTCTCCACGATCCGGGGCAACCTCTTCTGGGCCTTCGCCTACAACGTCGCCGCCCTCCCGCTGGCCGCCGCCGGACTCCTCAACCCGATGATCGCCGGAGCGGCCATGGCCTTCTCCTCCGTCTTCGTGGTCGGCAACTCGCTGCGGCTGCGCGGCTTCAAGGCCGGGTGAGCCGGACGGGCGTCGCCGGAGGGCGACGCCCGGGGCGGCGGTCGCGGGGTGGTCTCACGGCTCCCGGGGCCGCCGCTCAGGCGCGGACGAACCGCAGCGGGGTTCCCGGCACGGCCTGCGCCGCCGCCGCGAGCGCCGCCTGCGGCACGACGGCGACGACCGGGTATCCGCCGGTCGTCGGATGGTCGTTGAGGAAGACCACGGGCCGCCCGTCCGGCGGCACCTGGACCGCTCCCAGCACCATGCCCTCGCTGGGCAGTTCGCCGGTGCGGGCCCGCTCCAGCGACGGCCCCTCGGTGCGCAGGCCGATGCGGTTGCTGTGCTCGGAGACCTGGTAGCCGGCGGTGAGCAGCGTCCGCAGGGCGGCCTCGGTGAACCACGTGTGGCGGGGTCCGAGGTGGACCGGGAGCACCAGTTCGGCCGGGGCGGCGGGCCACGGCACGGTGTCGGGCGACGGGGGGCCGTCGCGGTGCGCCGGCGCGCCGAGCGGGAGCGTGTCGCCGTCGCGCAGCGGCGCGGGGCCGAGGCCCGAGAGGAGGTCGGCCGAGCGGCTGCCGAGCACCGGTCGGGGCTCCAGGCCGCCCCCGAACGCCAGGTAGCCGCGCAGGCCGCTGAGCGCCGGGCCCGCCTCCAGGACCGCGCCCGCCGGCACCCGGACCGGCAGGCCCCAGGCCGCCGGGCGGCCGTCGACCGTGACCCGGCAGACGGCCCCGCCGACGACGGCCACCACGGGCCGGGTGGCCCGGACCGCGCAGCCGGTGAGCGTGGTCTCCAGGACGGCGGCGTCCGGCCCGTTGCCCGCCAGCCGGTTGGCCAGCCGGGCGGCGGGCGCGTCCAGTGCCCCGGCCCGGCCGACCCCGAGATGCGCCCAGCCGGGGCGGCCCGCGTCCTGCACGGTGGTCAGCGCCCCGGCCCGGACGACGTGCAGGAGGGCGGGGGGCGGGGGCGTCATGCGCGCTCCCCGGCCGCCGCCGAAGAGCCGTGCGCGCCGTGCGCGCCGCCCGCGCCGCCCGCGACCGGTACGAACCGGACCTCGGCACCCGGCGTCAGCAGGGCGGCCGGCTCCCGGCCCGGGTTCCACAGGGCCGCCGGATCGACCGCCCGGCCGATGAGCCGCCAGCCGCCGGGCGACGGGCGCGGATAGACCCCGGTGTACGGCCCGGCCAGCGCCAGCGACCCGGCCGGGACCTTCGTACGCGGGGTCGTGCGCCGGGGCACGTGCAGGTGCGCGGGCAGCCCGGTGAGGTAGCCGAACCCGGGCGTGAACCCGCAGAAGGCCACCCGGAACGCCGTACCGGAGTGCAGCGCCGCCACCTCCTCGGCGCGGACTCCCCAGAGCGCGGCGACCTCGTCGAGGTCGGGTCCGTCGTACACGACGGCGATCTCCACCGCGTCGCCCGTCCCGCGCCGCAGCGGCGGCACCCGCCAGGAGGCCAGGTCGCGGGCGAGCCCGTCGCGGTCCCCGGCCTCGACGCCGTCGAGGAGGACCGTGCGGGCCCCGGGCACGATCTCGGTCACGGCGGGCAGCCGGCCGTCCTCGCGGCGGCGGAGGAGTTCGGCGTGGAACGCCTCGGCGTCCTCGCCTCCGGCCAGCTCGACCAGGAGCGCCCGGGGCCCGGCGGGCAGCACCCGTACGCCGTCCGCTTCCGGTGGCCGCCGGGCCGGAGCGGGGCCGCTCACGCGAACGCCCTCACGGTGACGCCCGCTTCCTCCAGCGCGCCCCGCACCCGGCGGGCCAGCGCCGCCGCGCCCGGTGTGTCGCCGTGGACGCAGAGCGAACGCGCCGCCACCGCGATCCGGCCGCCGTCGGCCCCGGTCACCGCACCCTCGACGGCCAGCCCGACGCTGCGGCGGACGACCTCGTCGGCGTCGTGCACGACCGCGCCCGGCTCGCCGCGCGGGACGAGCGTGCCCTGCGGGGTGTACGCGCGGTCGGCGAACGCCTCCTGGACGGCGGGCAGTCCGGCCTCGGCCGCGCGGGCGAGCAGCCGGGAGCCGGGGAGTCCGAGGACGGGCAGGCCACCGCCCGCGAGCCGGACGCCCTCGACGACGGCGGCGGCCTGGTCGTCGTCCCGGACGGCCCGGTTGTAGAGGGCGCCGTGCGGCTTGACGTACGAGACGGCGGAGCCGGCGGCCTCGGCGAACACCCGCAGGGCGCCGATCTGGTAGGCGATCTCGGCGGTCAGCTCGGCCGGCGGCACGTCCATCGAGCGGCGGCCGAATCCGGCGAGGTCGCGGTAGGAGACCTGGGCCCCGATCCGTACGCCGTTCGCCGCCGCCGCGTCGCAGACCCGCCGCATCACGGAAGGGTCGCCCGCGTGGAAGCCGCAGGCCACGTTGGCGCTGGTGACGCAGGCGAGCAGCGCCTCGTCGTCGGTCAGGGTCCAGCGTCCGAAGCCCTCGCCGAGGTCCGCGTTGAGATCGATCATCACGGGCGCGACGCTAGTGACTGTTCGGCGGGGGGACAAGGCCCGGTGGGTCCGGGGCCGGGCCCGTCAGCCGCTCGGCCCCGGCCGGACGGCCCGTAGAGTCGTCGTATGACGGACAGCCCGCACACCGGACCGCGCGAGGGCGACCCTCCGGCGGACGGCCCCGCCGGACCGCGTGCCGACGAGCGCGGGGCGGACCTGCGCGAGCGCTGGCGGGACACGCTCCTCGCCGCCCGCGCCGGGGCGGACGGCCCCGATCCGCTGCCGTACGCCGACCGCCTCCTCGCCCGGTGGGCCGAGCCGCAGCGCCGCTACCACACCACCGCCCATCTGGCGGCCGTACTGGACCGCGTCGACACGCTGGCCGCCCACGCCGCCGACGTGCACGCGGTGCGCCTCGCCGCCTGGTTCCACGACGCGGTGTACCGGCCCGACCGCTCGGAGAACGAGGAGCGCAGCGCGGCCCTCGCCGAGCGCGCGCTGGCCGAGGCGGGAGTGCCGGACGCGGTGACCGCCGAGACCGCCCGGCTGGTCCGGCTCACCGTCACGCACGAACCGGCCGAGGGCGACCGCAACGGCGAGGTGCTGTGCGACGCCGACCTCGCGGTCCTGGCGGGCAGCCCGCAGGAGTACGCGGCGTACGCGGCGCAGGTGCGCGAGGAGTACGGGTTCGTCCCTGACGACGCGTTCCGCGAGGGCCGGGCGGCGGTGCTGCGGCAACTCCTGGCGCTGCCCCGGCTCTTCCGCACCCCGCACGGGGCGGCCGAGTGGGAGCGGCCGGCCCGGCACAACCTCACGACGGAACTCGCGCTGCTGACATCGTGAGCGGCGGCGGGAGGAGGGCGGGGTGAGGAGCGGCTGAGCGGCGGCTGGAGGGACGGGTGAGGAGCGGGCTGAGCGGCGGCGGGAGACGGGGGCGGGAATGTCACGCTCGTGACCGCTGTTGGGTGCTGTCATGCCCGACTCCGCCTCACGCCGCGCCCCCATGCCCCTCGCCGTCTACATCCTCGGCCTCTCCGTCTTCGCCCTCGGCACCAGCGAGTTCATGCTGTCCGGCCTGCTGCCGCCCATCGCCGACGACATGGACGTCTCGATCCCGCAGGCCGGACTCCTCATATCCGCCTTCGCCATCGGCATGGTGGTCGGCGCGCCGCTGCTCGCGGTGGCCACGCTCCGGCTGCCGCGCCGCACCACGCTGATCGCCCTCATCTCCGTCTTCGGCCTCGGTCAGATCGCGGGCGCGCTGGCCCCGACGTATGAAGTGCTCTTCGCGTCCCGCGTGGTGAGCGCGCTCGCCTGCGCCGGTTTCTGGGCGGTCGGTGCGGCGGTCGCCATCGCGATGGCGCCGGTGGACTCGCGGGCGCGGGCGATGGCCGTGATGATCGGCGGGCTGTCGATCGCGAACGTGCTGGGCGTACCGCTGGGGGCGTTCCTGGGCGAGCACCTGGGGTGGCGCTCGGCGTTCTGGGCGGTGGGCGCGGCCTCGGCGGTGGCGCTGGTCGGCGTCCTCACCCGCATCCCGCACCTTCCGCTGCCGGAACGGAAGCCCGAGCTGCGGCGGGAACTGGCGATCTACCGGGACCGCCAGGTCTGGCTGTCCGTCGTGGTCACGGCGCTCGCCGCGGGCGGCGTGTTCTGCGCGTTCAGCTACCTGGCGCCGCTGCTGACGGACGTGGCGGGGCTGGACGCGGGCTGGGTGCCGTGGATCCTCGGCCTGTTCGGGATCGGCGCGCTGATCGGTACGACGATCGGCGGCCGGGTCGCGGATGCCCATCTCTTCGGGGTGCTGCTGTGCGGCATCGCCGCCTCGACGGTGTTCCTGACGGCCCTGGCGCTGCTCGCCTCCAGCCGGGCCGCCGTCGTCGTGCTCGCCTTCCTGCTCGGCCTCTCGGCGTTCTTCACCGCGCCGGCGCTCAACGCCCGGATGTTCAACGTGGCGGGGGCGGCCCCGACGCTGGCCGGCGCCACCACGACGGCGGCGTTCAACCTGGGGAACACCAGCGGCCCGTGGCTCGGCGGCACGGTGATCGACGCGGGCCTCGGCTTCGCGGCGACCGCGTGGGCGGGCGCGGCGATGACGGTCCTGGCGCTGGCGGCCGTCGCGGTGTCGCTGCGCCTCCAGCGCGGCGGGCCCGCGCCCTCCCGGCTGATCGCGCGGGGCGCGGCTACGGCACAGGCCGCCCCTTCGGCCGCCGGAGCCCGGCGGCCGTGAGGCGCCGCACCAGTTCCTTGGAGCCGATCTCCCGCGCCCCGGCCCGCACCGCGTCCGCGTAGCGGGCCTGCGGGATGTCGTAGTGGTCGCGTTCGAAGGCGCGCGGCGGGCAGCCGATGGCGGCGGCGAAGGCGTGCAGCTCCTCGAACGACACGTCGCTGACCAGGTGCGACCAGAGCCGGCCGTGTCCCGGCCAGGTGGGCGGGTCGATGTAGAGGGTCACCGGCCGAGGACCTGGCCGAGCGCGCCCACCGGCGCGACGGCTACGGCCGCCTTGGCGCACACCCAGCGCGGGTCCGGCCCCAGCTCGGGTTCGACGTCCAGCGCGTGCGGCTCGTCGCCGCCGCACGCGGGGCACAGCGGCCAGCGCCCGTACCGCTCCAGCAGGGCGTCCTGCACGTCCTGGGCGATCAGCCCGGTGACGAACTCCGCTCCCTCGGGCCACTGCTCCACCCACCAGCGCCGGTGCGTCACCGCGTCCTCGACGAGCGAGACGATGTCGGCCTGGGCCACGTCGCCCGCGACGAGATCGGCCATGACCAGCGCGCGGGCGGTGTGCAGTGACCGCTCCAGGGTGTTCGGCTCCATTGCCCCATTGTGCGCCCGCGCGCCCGGCCGCCGGAAAAAAGGGCGGGGGGCGGACCGGAGGGGAGGGGTTGACGGACCTCCGGGTTGAAAATAGGTTTCAGATGTGACCCATGACGTGAAGGAAAGTTTCAGCGACGCATCGCCGCCCGCCCCCGCGGCCCTCGCGGCCAAGGTCCGGACGCTCGCTCCCTCCATGACCCGCTCCATGCAACTGGTCGCCGAAGCCGTCGCGGGCGACCCGGCGGGATGCGCCGCCCTCACCGTCACAGGTCTCGCCGAGCTGACCGGCACCAGCGAGGCGACCGTCGTCCGCACCGCGCGGCTCCTCGGCTACCCGGGCTACCGCGACCTGCGGCTCGCGCTCGCCGGGCTCGCCGCGCACCAGGAGTCCGGGCGGGCCCCCGCCGTCACCGCCGACATCGCGGTGGACGACCCGATCGCCGACGTGGTCGCCAAGCTCGCGCACGACGAGCGGCAGACGCTCGCGGACACCGCGGCCGGGCTGGACACCGTCCAGCTGGGCGGCGCGGTCGCCGCCGCGTCGACCGCCCGCCGCATCGACATCTACGGCGTCGGGGCCTCCTCGCTCGTCGGCCAGGACCTGGCGCAGAAGCTCCTGCGGATCGGCCTCATCGCCCACGCCCACACGGATCCGCACCTCGCGGTGACCAACGCCGTGCAGTTGCGCGCCGGTGACGTGGCGATCGCCATCACGCACTCCGGCTCCACCGGCGACGTCATCGAACCGCTCCGGGTGGCGTTCGACCGCGGGGCGACGACCGTCGCGATCACCGGACGGCCCGACGGGCCCGTATCGCAGTACGCGGACCACGTCCTCACCACCTCCACCGCCCGCGAGAGCGAGCTGCGCCCCGCCGCCATGTCGAGCCGGACGAGCCAACTCCTCGTCGTGGACTGCCTGTTCATAGGCATCGCCCAGCGCACGTACGAGACGGCCGCCCCCGCCCTCGCCGCCTCCTACGAGGCCCTGGCCCACCGCCACAGCTCACGGCCCCGCTGACCGGCCGCCCGTGCGGTCCCCACGGCACACGATCGAGACGAAAGCAGAGCCGCTCCCATGCCCTCCACCACCGACGCGAACGCCGACGCCTCCTCCGGGAGCTACGGCGAACTCCGCGCCCAGCTCGCCTCCCTCACCACCGAGGCGTTCCGCCCCGAGCTGGCCGAGATCGACCGGCTGCCCACACCGGAGATCGCGCGGATCATGAACGGCGAGGACGCCACCGTGCCCGCCGCCGTCGCCGAACGCCTGCCGGAGATCGCCGCCGCGATCGACGCCGCCGCCGAGCGGATGGCCCGCGGCGGCCGGCTGGTCTACGCGGGCGCGGGCACCGCCGGCCGCCTCGGCGTGCTGGACGCCAGCGAGTGCCCGCCCACGTTCAACACCGACCCGGCCGAGGTCGTCGGCCTCATCGCGGGCGGCCCCTCCGCGATGGTGCGGGCGGTCGAGGGCGCCGAGGACAGCAAGGACCTGGCCGCCGCCGACCTCGACGCGCTGGAGCTGACGGCCGACGACACGGTGGTCGGGATCTCCGCCTCGGGCCGCACGCCGTACGCGATCGGCGCGGTCGAGCACGCCCGCGCGCGGGGCGCCCTGACCATCGGCCTCTCCTGCAACGCCGGCTCGGCGCTCGCCGCCGCCGCCGAACACGGCCTGGAGGTCGTCGTCGGACCCGAGCTGCTCACCGGCTCGACCCGGCTCAAGGCCGGCACGGCGCAGAAGCTCGTCCTCAACATGATCTCGACGATCACCATGATCCGGCTCGGCAAGACCTACGGGAACCTCATGGTCGACGTCCGCGCCTCCAACGAGAAGCTCCGGGCCCGCTCCCGGCACATCGTCGCGCTGGCCACCGGCGCGTCCGAGGCCGAGATCGAGGCCGCGCTCGCCGCCACCGACGGCGAGGTCAAGAACGCGATCCTGGTGATCCTCGGCCCGGTCGACGGCCCCACCGCCGCCGTCCGCCTCGCCGAGGCGGACGGCCACCTCCGCGCCGCCCTCGCGGCCGTGCGCACCACCTGATCATCCGTACACGTCACCCGCCCCGGTACGCACCACCTGACCCGCAGGCACCACCCGCCCTGTACGCACCACCCGACCCGTACGCATCGCCCGACCCGTACGCACCGCCCGACCCCACCCCGGGAGCACCACACCCCCCGCACAGCAAGGCACCGAGCACCATGGCCACAGAAGACAAGAACCGCGCCACCGCCGCCGCGATCCTGCCGCTCGTCGGCGGCCCCGCGAACGTCGGCTCCATCGCCCACTGCATGACCCGGCTCCGCCTCGGTCTGCACGACCGGACCCTCGTCGACGACGAGGCGCTGAAGGCCCTGCCCGCCGTCCTGGGCGTCGTCGAGGACGACACGTACCAGATCGTGCTCGGACCGGGCGCGGTCGCCCGGGTCACCCCGGAGTTCGAGCATCTGGTCGAGGAGGGCCGGGCCGCCGCGCCGCCGGCCGCCCCCGCGCCCGGTGCGGCGTCCGACGGCGCTCCGGCCTCGGCCGAGGAGCTGGCGGCCGAGGGCGCGGCGATCAGGGCGCGGCGGAAGGCGAGGAACGCCACCCCGTTCAAGCTCCTGCTGCGCAGGATCGCCGACATCTTCGTACCGCTGATCCCGGCCCTGATCGGCTGCGGCATCATCGCCGGACTGAACGGGCTGCTGGTGAACCTGGGGTGGCTGCCCGCCGTGACGCCCGCCCTGGCGGCGATGGCGTCCGGGTTCATGGCGCTGATCGCGGTCTTCGTGGGGTACAACACGGCGAAGGAGTTCGGCGGCACCCCGATCCTCGGCGGTGCGGTCGCGGCGATCATCGTCTTCCCGGGCGTCGCGGACGTCGACGCCTTCGGCCAGACCCTCTCGCCCGGCCGGGGCGGCGTGCTCGGCGCGCTGGGGGCCGCGGTCCTCGCGGTGTACGTGGAGAAGTGGTGCCGCCGGTGGGTGCCGGAGGCGCTGGACGTCCTGGTCACCCCGACCCTGACCGTGCTGATCGCGGGCCTGGTGACCCTCTTCGGCCTGATGTACGCGGCCGGCGAGGTCTCCTCCGCGATCGGCACGTTCGCCGACTGGCTGCTGTCCAACGGCGGCGCGGGCGCGGGCTTCGTGCTCGGCGGGCTGTTCCTGCCCCTCGTCATGCTCGGCCTGCACCAGGCGCTGATCCCGATCCACACCACGCTGATCGAACAGCAGGGCTACACGGTCCTCCTGCCGATCCTCGCCATGGCGGGCGCGGGCCAGGTCGGCGCCGCGGCGGCCGTCTACGTCCGGCTCCCGCGCAACGGGTCGATCCGGCGCACCATCAGATCCGCGCTCCCCGCCGGCCTGCTGGGCGTCGGCGAACCCCTGATCTACGGCGTCTCGCTCCCGCTGGGCCGCCCGTTCGTCACGGCCTGCGTCGGCGGCGCGTTCGGCGCCGGGTTCGTCGGTCTGTTCAACCAGCTCGGCGACACCGTCGGCTCGACCGCCATCGGCCCGTCCGGCTGGGCCCTGTTCCCGCTCCTGGACGGCAACCGCGGCCTGGGCGCGACGGTCGCGATCTACGGAGGCGGCCTGCTCGTCGGGTACGTCGCCGGCTTCCTCGCCACGTACTTCTTCGGGTTCGGCAAGGACCTGCTGGCCGAGTTCAACGTGTCCCGGGAAGCGGACCGGCCGACGGTCGCCGCCACCGGCGGGCGGCCGTCGCCGGAGGCTGCTGGACCGGGCGGCGACGACGGCCCCAACGCCGGGCCGGACCCCTCGGCGAAAGCGCCCGCGGGCGTCTGACCGACCCGGCGCGACGAGCGGGCGGCGGGGCCGCGGCGGAGGCGCAGCCGCCTCCGCGGGCCCGTCCCGGCAGTGATTCCGCCCACGGCATGAAATCCGGCCCGCCGGTCATACTGGCCCAGAACACGTGACGCGACGGCACCGGAGGGCGGGGACATGACGAACGACAAGTGGTCCGCTGCGCTGCACCGGCTCTGGCAGACAGCCACCCGGGCGGAGGACGTCGGCGCGCTGGCGGACGACGTCTACGCCCCGCTGCTGGCCACCGAAGGGGTCCACCGGGTCGTCGGCACACGCTGGGACGAGAACCGCGTCCTGCGCTACATGCGCGCCCTGAGCGCCGGGGGCGACGCCCCGGTGATCGTCGCGACCGCCCGGCCGGTGCCGGCGGCGGTCGTCCGCGAGCCGACCGGCGAACCCGTCGTGACGCGGTGCGCCGTGGCCGACCTCGACGACGCCGCGTGGCCGGAGGCGGAGTTCCTGCGGCGGTCGCCCGGCGCGTCCGTCGTGGCCTGCACGTTCCGCCTGGACCAGGGCGGCTGGGCGTCGCTGAGCCTCGCCGTCGACGCTACGGCCGACGCCCACTCCGTCGCGGACCGCCTCGGGCAGACCGTCGACGTCATCGTGGCCTGCCACACCGGCATCCTGGAGCGTGGCCGCGAGGCGCGCCGCCGGGCGGACGACGCGCTGCTCGCGGAGGCTTCCCTCCAGATGGACTCCTCCCTGGACGTGGAGGAGACGCTGCTGCGCGTCGCGCGGATCGCCGTCCCGGCCGTCGCCGACGGCTGCCTCGTCCATCTGCTGCGGGCGGACGGCCCGGAGTGCGTCGCCGCCACACACGTGGCGGTCCAGCAGCAGCGGGCGCTGGAGGAGGCCGGGCGCAGCGACCCCTGGCTGGCCGCCCTCCTCGCCGGGCGGGGCGAAGGGGCGGAGGCGGACGCGCTGATACTGAGCGGCGCCGAACTGGACGACTCCCCGTTCGCCGCCCCCGGACGCCACCCGGTCGTCACCGTCAACACTCTGCGGGCCCGGGGCCGGGTCGTCGGCAGCATCACCTTCGTCTACCAGCGGCCCGAGGTCAGGCTGCCGGACAGCGCCTTCCTCAGCAGCCTCGCCAACCGGGCCGCCCTCGCCATCGACAACGCCCTGCTCTACGAGCTGCGCCGCAACGCCGTCCTCTCGCTCCAGGAGCACCTGCTGCCCTCGCAGTTGCCGGTCTCCGAGCAGTGGGACATGTCCGCCAGCTACGAGGTCGGCGACCCCATGCTCGACGTGGGAGGCGACTTCTACGACGCGGTGCCGCAGCCCGACGGCAGCATTGCGCTGCTGATCGGCGACGTCTGCGGGCGCGGGGCCGAGGCCGCCGCCCTCACCGGCCTCGCCCGGCACACCCTGCGCACGCTGCTGGAGCAGGGCACCGACGCGGGAACGGCGCTGAGCCGGCTCAACCGGGCGCTGCGCCAGGAGAAGGCGAGCCGCTTCCTCACCGCCGTCGTCACGACCCTCACGCCCCAGCCCGACGGGACCGTGCTGGCCCGCACGTGCAGCGCCGGCCATCCGCCGCCCCTGGTGCTGCGGCGCGACGGGCGGGTCTCCTCCATCACCTCCGGCGGACTCCTCCTCGGCGTCCTGGACGAGGTCGCCTACGCGGTCCAGGAGGACCGGCTCGGCGCGGGGGACACCCTGGTGCTGTTCACCGACGGGCTGACGGAGTCCCGGGAGGAGGGCGGAACGTTCTTCGAGAGCGTCCTGCCCGACCGGCTCGCCGCGCTGCACGGCGCGGACGCCGCCGTGATCGCCGACGGCCTGGCCCACCAGGCGAAGGAGTTCCGCGCCAGCGGCCAGGACGACATAGCTCTGCTGGTGGCCCGGTGGAACGGCGTCACCTCGCCGGCCGCCGGCCTGCTCTCCCGTGGTCTCCTCTTCGAACAGGCGGCGGCACGATGACCGATGGACTGATCCTCGTGGTCGAGGACTCCGAGGAGGACACCGAAGCCATCCAGCGGGCGCTGGCGCGCTCCCACCCGTCCCTGGAGGTGGAGTTCGCCCCGCGCAGCGAGGACGTGCTGCCCCGCCTCCTGGACCGGGGCGCCCGCCCGCCGGACCTGGTCCTCCTCGATCTCAACATGCCGGGCCTGAACGGTCTGGCCCTCCTGTCGAAGCTGCGCGGGCTGCCGGAGTGCGCGTCGGTGACCGTCGTGGTCTTCACCTCGTCGACCGCCTCCGCCGAGGTCGACGCCTGCTACGCGGCGGGCGCGGACAGCTACATATACAAGCCGGTCAACTTCGAGCTGTTCCGGACGGTGCTCCAGGGCGCGGTCGACTTCTGGATGGCGCAGAAGCCCGCCGGGACGCCGCGCCGGACACCCGAGCCGCAGAGCTGAGCCCCGGGCGGTCACCACGACCGCCGGGCCGGGGCCCGTACCGCTCAGGCACCGTCTTCCAGCGCCGTCGCCGACGACGGCGACGGCCTCGGCCCCGACGGACGCGGCCCCGGCCCGTCCAGGGTGAACCACACCGCCGTGCCCGGTCCGCCGCCCGCCCCGTCGCCGGGTGCGGCGGCCGGGCTCTCCAGCCAGAGCCGGCCGCCGTGCCGCTCGACGATCCGCTTGACCACGGCGAGGCCCACGCCCGAACCGCCGCCGCGCTCGTCGCGCCGGTGCAGCCGCCGGAACAGCTGGAGGACGTCCTCGTGCTGCTCGGGCGGGATGCCGATGCCGTTGTCCCGTACGACGACCGCCGTCCGCGCCGGGCCCTGCTCGCCGGGTGGGGACGACCTCCGCCGCCGCCACGACGACCCGCCGCTCCCCCGGCCCGTCCGCCGCGTACTTGGCCGCGTTGACGAGCAGGTTCTCCAGCACCTCGCGCAGCCGTTCGCGGTCCGCCGGGAGCGTGGGCAGGGCGGCCGGGCGCACCAGGGTGACGTTCTGTTCGGCCAGCCGGCCCCCGGCGACGACCAGCGCGTCGTCCAGTACGTCGTCGAGCGCGAGGGGTCGCCGGTCGAGGCCCACCTGGCCGAGCCGGGAGAAGTGCAGGAGCGAGTCGAGCAGCCCGTCCATCCGCTCCGCCAGCCGCCGGACCGTGGTCAGCCGGCGCAGCGACGTCTCGTCCAGCGCGCCGCCCGCGTCCTCGACGATGAACGCCGCCGCGTTGGAGATGCCCCGCAGCGGCTCCTTCAGGTCGTGGGCCGCCGCGTGCGCGAAGGAGTCCAGGTCCTCGTTGGTCCGCGCCAGTTCGGCGTTGCGGGCCTCCAGCGCCACCACCTGACGGCTCAGCAGCCCCGACAGCTCGCGCCACAGCTCACCCGCGACGGCCCGCTGCGCCGTGCTCCACGGCTTGCTCCGGCCCCGTACGGTCGCCCGGTAGACGGCCGCCGAGCCGCGCGGGGTCAGCCGTTCGCCGCCCGGTCCCGTGTGCACCGGGCGGGCCGGGTCGGCGGCCCAGTCCCGGGGCGCGGGCAGTTCGCGCCGCCACCAGGCCAGCAGATCGCCCTGCCGGTTGAACGGGATCAGGAGCAGACCCGCGGGCAGTCCGCGCACCGCCTCGTCGGCGAACTCCAGCCCCAGCTCCTCCGGCACCCGGTCGCTGCTCCACACCTCGCCCACCGGGCCGCGATCCCCCAGCCGTTCCAGCAGGGCCCGCAGGTCCGCGGGCATCGGCGCGCCCGCCGTCAGCGTCTCGGAGCCGCGTACGAGGACGGCCCCGTCGGCGTCGAGCAGTTCGGCCACGCCCGCGTCGGCGTCCATCAGGGCGTCCGGCGCCTCGGAGGACAGCCGGGCCAGCAGGGTGGCGAGCGCCCGGCGGCCCGCGGACAGCTCGTCGGCCGCCTCGCGCTCGGCGACGGCCGCCAGTTGCAGGGACAGCGCGATCCCGAAGAACTCGCAGGCCGCCCGGACCTCGGGGCTCAGCCGCCTCGGCTCGTCGCCGTGGCAGGCGATCAGGCCCCACAGCCCGCCCTCCTGGAGGAGCGAGACGGACATGGAGGAGGCCACGCCGATGTTGCGCAGGTACTCCAGGTGGTAGCCGGAGACCGTCCGCAGGACGGAGCCGGACAGGTCCAGCGGTTCGCCCGTGGCCTCCCGCCGCTCGGGCAGCAGCCCCACCGTGCGGTCGGCCACGTCGCCGATGACCCGGATCCAGTTGCGGGCGTAGAGCCTGCGGGCCTGCGGCGGGATGTCGCTGGCGGGGAACCAGAGGCCGAGCCACGGCTCGCGGCCCTCGGCGCGCGCCTCCCCGATCACCTGGCCGGGGCCGTCGGGCCCGTCGAAGCGGTAGGCCACCACCCGGTCGTAGCCGGTGAGGGCCTGGATCTCGACGACGGCGGCGGCACAGCACTCGGTGACGTCGGCCGCGCCCTGGAGGCGCTGGAGCGCGCGGCGGACCCGGGGGTAGAAGTTCTGGAAGACGAACGGGCCCTGTCCGGTGCGGGGTTCGAACTCCAGCACCAGCAGGTCGCCGACCCGGTGGACCGTCACGTCGAACGCCTGCGAGCGGCCCTCGCCCGCCGGGGAGCCGTCGCCCGTCAGGGAGAGGTGCAGCACCCCGGAGGCGGGGCCGTTCGCCGCGCTCTCCGCGACCGCCTCGGTGCTCTCGCGGGCGAGCGCCCACTGGTCGGCCCCGATCAGTTCGGTGACCGGCCGCCCCACCAGGTCCTCGGCCGGCCGTCCGAGCACGTCGCGGGCGTTCCGGCTGACGGTGTCCACGACGGAGTCGTGCAGCCGGGCGGCGATCAGGGCCCCGTACGACTGGACGCCGCCGAGCAGGTGGATCGGCTCCCGCACGCACTGGGACAGGTCGAACTCCTCGCTGACGGAGGCTTCGGCCGCCACCGCCCGCGGCGACAGCCATTCCCGTACGTCCTCGGACACCGGCGTCCCTCCGTCCCGCGGTCGCCCGCCTCGTCGGGGCCTTCCTACCACCCGGGAAGGCGGCTACCGCGTGTCGCCCCCGACGTGGCGCAGGACCGCGCGCGGCATGGTCCGGGTGATCTCGTCGCCGAGGCGTTCGAACTCGCGGCGCAGGAACGGGTCGGCGAGCCGGGCGAGCCCCTTGAAGCGGATGTGGGCGTGGTACGTGATCCGGGTGGCGTCGCCCTCGGCCCGGAACGTGAGGTCGTCGGTGGACGTCGCCGTCCTGTTGGCGCCGACGAAGACCAGCCGGTCGGGCTCCTCGACCTTCAGCCGGTAGGTCAGTTCGGTGCGCCGCCCCCGGAACTCGGACACGTTGTGCCAGGTCGCGCCGACGGTGACCGGTGCCGAGGCCGGGGCGTCGGTGCGGGCGCACTCCCGGGTGCCGGGGTCCCACTCGGTCGCCCGGGAGAAGTCGCGGAGGTACGCGACGACCCGGTCCAGCGGGCACGCGACCGTGAACGAGCGCCTGACGTCAACCATGAGTACTCCCCATCCGCACCGAGAAGCGCCCCTACGGGCACATAACGCGACGAACCACACCTGCCCACAGCGGCGTCGACCACACCCGGGCGGAGAAGCAGAACAAAGGCATCCGGCGTGTGTGAAGAAAAAATAAGCGGGAACGCGGATTTCCGGAGGTTGATAACCATGGTTCCCCTGCTTCTCGTCCTTCTTCTCGCCCTGGTCCTCTTCGGCGCGGGATTCGCGCTGAAGGCTCTCTGGTGGATCGCCGTGATCGTGCTGGTGCTGTGGCTCGTGGGCTTCTTCGTCCGCCCCGCCGGAACCGGCGGCCGACGCGGCCGGTGGTACCGCTGGTAGACGGCCCGCGTGTAGGTCCACGACCCCCGGGCACACGACACCCCGACGGCGGGCGGCCCGGGTGAGGACAAGGCGGTCCGCCGCCGACAGAAAAAGATCAAAAAAAGATCAGAAAAAGACAGAGAAACACCGCACACGACAGCATCGACATCAATCCGCATCAGTAGTACATCACCACATCAGCGGAACACCACCAACAGAACATCGCCAACACACAACAGCGCGAGAACACAGCGAACGGGCCGTCGTGAAAGGAGCCACCATGAGCGACTCCCTGTGGGGCTATCAGCCGTCGAGCGGTCACGCGGCGGGCACCGATCTGACCGGCTACGCGGTCGAGGCGACCGACGGCGGCATCGGAAAGGTCGCCAAGCACTCCGACGAGGCCGGCTCGGCCTACCTGCTCGTCGACACCGGCGTCTGGATCTTCGGAAAGGACGTCCTGCTGCCCGCGGGCACGGTCTCCCACATCGACACGGAGAACCACAAGGTGTCGGTGGACCTCACCAAGGAACAGGTCAAGGACTCTCCGGAGTTCGACCGGCACCAGCAGGCGGGCGACCCGGCGTACCACGAGCAACTGTCCGCGTACTACCTGGCCTTCCGCGTCATGTGATCCGCGGACGCCCCCGAGCGGCGGCGGGCCCGGCCCTGAGGAAGGGCCGGCCCCGTCGCCTCACGCGTGCGCCCGGCCCTCGGACCACCGGCCCTCAGACCACCAGGTCCGACCAGAACGGCACCCCGCGCACCGGCTCACCGCCCGCCGCACCGGCGTCCCAGCCGACGAACTCCCGCTCCACGTAGTCCGCCAGGTCCCGCCCGTAGTGGATGACGTCCGCCCCGTACACCGAGAGCACCGGGCTCCCGTGGACGCCGTGCCCGGACGGCAGGTAGCGGTGCGAGTAGAGCGGGACCAGGCGCGGTACGGAGGCGAGCCGGTCCCGCGCCTCCTCGACGGCGCGCCCCGGCTCCGCCGGGCGCTCCCCCCAGCGGTCCCCCGGCCACCAGCCCTCCTCCACCGAGAACAGCAGCCCCTCCACCGGCCACGCCAGCCGCTCCCGGATCGCGGCCGGATCACCATCGCGCCAGTCGACCCACGGGTTCCGCGCCGAGGCGCTCCCGTCCGCCGACGGCACCCGGTCCACCGGGAGTCCGGCCGCCAGGAAGGCCCGGTGGTCCTCGGCGAACGCGATGCCGTACTCCGCCTCGATCCGGTCGAACTCCGCGCCGCTCAGCCCCGGCTCCAGCACACACACGCCGAGTTCCGCCAGACGGCGCGCGGCCCGCGCTCCCGCCTGCTGTCCCGCTCCACCGGTCATCCGGGCAGCCTACGGGCTGTCCCGTGACACACGCCCCGGACGCCTCCACCGGGGGAGGCGGCTTCGGCGGGGCGGCGCGCCCTTCACCGGGGGAGCTGGCCCTCCCGGTTGATCTCGGTGACCCGGGCCCGCAGCACCACGCCCGGCGTGGCCGCCCGCAGCGCCTCGGGCGGGCACTCCCACTCCGGGCCGCCGCCGGGCGGACGCAGCCGCACCAGCGGCCCGGACCGTCCCACCACCCGGCCGACCCGCCCGTCCCGGCCGTCCACCGCGAACGACCCCGGCTCGGGCGTACCCGGCTCGACTCCCTCACCTGTCATGACCGCTCTCCTTCTCCGCCAGGGCCCCGCACAGCCGCAGCGCGGTGTCGAGGTTGCAGCGGCCCAGGTCCACCAGGGGCGCCGGTTCGTTCCCCGCGCACGACACGGGATCGACCCGCAGCGAGGGCAGCTTCACACCGACCCCGGCCAGCCCTTCCCTGAGCCGTGCCACCACGTCCTCCGCCGTCCGCACCCTGTCCGCCGCCGCCCTGCGCCGCTCCGTCGCATCCATGCTGCACACCTTCCGCTCCGAGTGAGGGCAATGCCTACCCAGCGTGTCCAACGCGCAGCTCGCCCGTAAGAGGCGCGGTTCGGCAACCGCGCGATGACCAGGAGGAGTTACCTTTCCCGGTCCGAAAGAACTCGGTCCCACTTCGTCACGGAGAGCACTTTTGGGTGCAGAGTTACGCCATCGGGAGAACAGGGGGAGGAAGAGAGGGAAGAGGGCCGTGCGCCTCTCGACCGTGCGCGGCGCGACCCCGGAGCCGTCGTCGAGCGCCGCCGGGAGATGACGGGACCGCCCTCACGGGACAGCCCTTAGGCTGTAGCCGATCGTCGCGGCACTGTCCTGCACACTGTTCCCCACCACCCCGTGCCGCCGCCCCCGCCGACGAGGAGCGCCCGCCTTGCCCGAGCAGTCCCCCGTGTCCCGGCCCACCCTGGAAGCCGTCGCGGCCCGTGCCGGGGTGTCCCGGGCGACCGCGTCGCGGGTCGTCAACGGGGGCGAGGGCGTGCGCAAGCCACTGGTGGACAAGGTGCTCCAGGCGGTCGAGGAGCTGGGCTACGTCCCGAACCACGCCGCCAGGACCCTGGTCACCCGGCGCACCGGAGCGGTGGCCGTCGTCATCGCGGAGCCGGAGATACGCATCTTCTCCGACCCGTTCTTCTCCCAGCAGATCCGGGGCATCAGCAAGGAGCTGACCGCGCACGACACCCAGCTCGTCCTGCTGCTGGTGGAGGGCCCCGGCGACTTCGACCGGATCGCGCGGTACCTGTCGGGCGGACACGTGGACGGGGCGCTCGCCTTCTCGCTGCACACCCACGACCCGCTGCCCACGATCACCCGGCAGGCCGGCATCCCGGCCGTCTACGGCGGCCGGCCCAGCTGGACGGCCGCCCCCGGGGACCAGGCCGTGCCGTACGTGGACGCCGACAACCGGGGCGGGGCGCGGTTGGCCGTGCGGTATCTGCGGGACCTCGGCCGGGAGCGGATCGCGCACATCTGCGGGCCGCCCGACCAGACGTCCGCGGTGGACCGGTTCGACGGCTACCGGGACGTGCTGCTGGACGTGGACCCGACGCTGATCGCCGACGGCTCGTTCACCGTGGAGAGCGGGGCGCGGGCGATGGCCGAGCTGCTGGAGCGGCGGCCCGACCTGGACGCCGTCTTCGCCGCCAACGATCTGATGGCCTCGGGCGCGCTGCGGGTGCTGCGGGAGCGCGGGATCGCCGTGCCCGACCGGGTCGCGCTGGTCGGCTTCGACGACATGGACTCGGTGGCCGAGGAGACGGACCCGCCGCTGACCACGGTCAACCAGGACATCGAGGGCCAGGGCCGGCTGATGGCCCGGCTGCTGCTGCGCGGGCTGGACCGGGACCGTACGGGGGCCGAGGCCCCGCAGTCGGTCATCACCCCGACCACGCTGGTGCGACGGGCCTCCGCCTGAGGAACCGAAGCCCCGCCGCACCACCCACGACCGCACGGACCGCCCACCGTACGGACGACTCACCGCACAGACCGCGCACCGCACGGGCCGCCCACCGTACGGACGACTCACCGCACAGACCGCGCACCGCACGGGCCGCCCACCGTACGGACGGCTCACCGTACGAACCACGCGCCGCACGGACCGCCCGCCGTACGCACGACTCTCCGCACGGACCACTACTCGCCGTACGGGATCCTCAGCACCGCCGCGTCGGTGCCGGTCTGCACCTGGGAGGCGCCGTTGCCGAGCGCGTTCCAGATCTCCAGGCGGACCGTGCCGTTCCGCAGGTCGCCCAGGCTTCCGGCGGCCTCCCGGACGCCCACCGCCTGCGTGTACTCCTCCCACCCGGCGACCGGGTCGGTCGCGAAGTAGCGGAAGGTCTCGGTGCGGTCGAAGGAGCCGTCGCCGGTCAGGTCGTAGCCGACCCTGACCTGCGGCGCGAGCCCGACCGTCCGGCCCGCGTCCACCCGGAGGCGGAACGCCGTGGCCGCCCCCGGCGCGACCTTCCCGTCGACCTTCCTGATCTCGTAGACGGTCGGCCGGTACGGCGTGCCGTCCCGGTTGACGCCGTCGGCCGAGGCCAGCGTGTCGGTGCCCGCCGGGCCGTTCGTGGCCGTGGTGAGGACGCCGCCGGACGCGAGGCGGAAGGTGTTGCCGGTGGACGGACCCGGCTCCCCCGGATCGGGTCCGCCGCCCGCCCCGGTGCCGGTGGCCGTCGAACGGGCCGGAACGCTCAGCGTTTTACCGTCAGAGAAGGTCACCGTGCGGGCGGTCGAACCGTAGTTGTGGGCGGCGTACGTGCGGGTGCCGTTCTTCGCGAAGACGGCCGAGGTCGGCAGGTCGCCGCTGACCGTCGTGTCGGGCGCACCGAGCGAGTCCAGCGTGGCGAGCCAGTGGTAGGTGTGCGCCCGGGACTCGCCCTGCTCCGGGGTGTAGCCCGTGTTGCCCGCGTCCCACTTGGCCTTCGCCGCCGCCGGGTCGGCCAGCGACTCGAACTCCCACAGCAGGTCGCGCCACTCCTGCGCCGGTCCGCCGTTCTCGCGCTCCATCTCGGCGATGTTCCGCCTGATGGCCGCCTTCTCGCGGGCCAGGTGCAGTGAACCGCCGGTCACCGGGAGGACGTTGATGCCGTGGATCTCCTCCGGGTTCGCGGTCCACCAGGTGGAGTACGCGCCGCCGCTGCCCCAGACCATGCCGACCGTGTCGTGGCCGAAGGAGGCCGGGAAGACCTGCTGGTCCGCGTCGAACCAGTACTGCGTGATGGCCTCGGACTCCGTGGTCAGCAGATAGCTGCCGAGGTCGCGCAGCGAGGTGTCGCCGGTGGCCGAGCCCCATAGGACCAGGGCGGCGCTCAGGTTGACGGACTCCGACGAGGACTCCTGGTTGTTGCCCGCCGCGAAGCCCTGGTGGCCGGAGGCCCAGCTGTGGCCCGCGTACACGTCGAAGCCGCGCAGGAACGGGTAGGCCGCGTCGGTGCGGCTGGGGTTGGCCGTGTCGCGGACCAGGTGCCCGACCATCGCGCCCCAGGCGGAGTCCGCCGCCCAGGCCGGGTCGTACTGGGCGATGACCGCCGCCGCGTAGACGTAGTAGCCGTAGTGGAAGTGGTGGTCGTTGAGTTCGGTGTCGCTGCCGTACGAGGCCGGGTGGCCGGTGAGGGTCTTCCAGTCCTTGTCGTAGCTGAACCCGGACGCGCCGCCCGCCGTGAACCACTCCTGGAGCCGGCCCTTCATCAGGCCGAGGAGCTTGTCGCGCGTGGCGGTCCGGCCGATCTGATCGGCGACGGGCACCAGTTGGGCCAGGCGGCCGAGCGCCTTGCCGGTCCAGTAGGTGTCGCTCGCCCCGGAGAACGGGTCGGCGGCCCCGGCGACCTCGTCGAGATAGCCGGTCAGCCGCGCCCGGTCCACGCCTCCGGAGGCCGGGAGCGCGGGCAGGACGCCGTTGTTTTTCTGGCTGGTGGTGAAGGAGGCGGACTCGCGCACCTTCATGGTGCCGCGCGGCGAGACGTACGTGTACGGGGTCAGCGGGTCGGTGGTGTTGCGCCACTGGTGGCGGTAGAGGGCCTGGAGCGTTCCGCGCTCGGAGCCCTCCTTTGCCTCCGTGGTCAGGGTGTAGACGGCCCGTACGGTTCCGCCGGTCGTCTGCCACGCCACCCGGGAGCCGGTGACGAAGCTGAAGGCGTACTTCCGGTAGGTCGCGAGCGCGTCCGTGGAGGGCAGCACGGCGAGCGAGAAGTAGTCCTTGGAGCCGAGCCCGGCGGTGATCGTGGAGCCGGAGACGTTCCAGTCGCCGCCGGTCGGGGCGAAGAGGGCGTAGTGGTGGCCGGCGACGGTGATGCCGAGGACGTTGCCGTCGTCCGCGAAGACGGTGGGCGCGGACGCGGTCGTGACGCGGGCGTCGCCGCCGGAGCCCTTGGCGTACACGAACGGCATGCCGTGGCCGATGGTGGCCCGGAAGGTGCGGGAGCCGTCCGCCCAGTACGGGGTGACCGTCCAGTCGGACCAGGCGTCGGCCTTGGTGTCCGGTGAGTCGAGGCCGCTGAGACCGACGGTGAGGTCGGCCCGGTGGGCGTACTCGTACTGCCGGCCGTCGCCGGTGATCACGGGCGCGGTCGGGTAGCCGACCTCCAGGCCGGACGCCTTCGCCCGGTAGGTGAGCGGGTGGCCGTACATGGGGGTGGAGTACGGGTTGTCGCCGTAGCGCTGGTAGGCGAGCGAGGACCACCAGTCGTTGGTCGGGACCGGCTTGTCCCGGGCGGCGGCGGTGAGCTTGGGGGTGACCGGCGCGCCGGTGTCGGTGGTGGGGCCGGAGGCGCCGGCGGGCCGGGTGTCGGTGTAACTGCCGGACCCGGCGGGGATGGTGGCGGCGGCTGCGGGAGCGGCGGCGGGGCCCAGGCCCGCGGCGGCCACGGCGATGGCCAGGAGTGCCGCCGCGGCGGGTCGGGAGAGGGAGGCTCGCAAGAGGGAGGTTCGCACGGGCAGCACCTCGATCATGGGGGGCGTAGAGCGCGTCGAGAGCGCTCTCACGTGCCAAGGAACGTAAAACTCCTGAAACGTGAGTGTCAAGGGAGCGCGCACGGAGGGCAGTTGGGCTTCACCGAAGGAGTTGTGCGTTCGAGTCTTGACGGGGAAGAGGTAGTGCGGGACGCTCCGGACGCGGGTTTTTGAGAGCGCTCTCATCCCGCGCGCCCGGTTCCCGAAACCAAGGGAGGCTTCCCATGCCCATCGCCCGAGCCGCCAGGCGAGCCACCGTCCGCCTCGGCGCGGTCGCCGTCGCGGGGGCGCTCCTCGCCGCCTGTGGAACCGGCTCCTCGTCCGACTCCTCCGGCTCCTCCGACGGCGCCGGCGGCGAGGTCACGCTGACCGTCGACCTCTTCGGCTCGTTCGGCTACCAGGAGGCCGGGCTGTACGAGGAGTACGAGAAGCTCAACCCCGGGGTGACGATCAAGCAGAGCGACACCGAGGACGAGGCCGACTACTGGAAGTCGCTCCAGACCAGGCTGGCGGGCGGCGGCGGGCTGGCGGACGTGCAGGGCGTGGAGGTGGGCCGGATCGCCTCGGTCACACAGCAGCAGTCCGACAAGTTCCAGGACCTGAAGGAGTTCGGAGCCGACCGGCTCAAGGGCGAGTTCGCCGAGGCCAAGTGGTCGGCGGCGACGACCGAGGACGGCAGGATCCTCGGCCTCGGCACGGACGTCGGGCCCGAGGCGATGTGCTACCGCACGGACCTCTTCGAGCGGGCCGGGCTGCCCACCGACCGCGAGGAGCTGGCCCGGAAGTGGTCCACCTGGGACGGCTACCTGGAGCTGGGCAGGCAGTACAAGGAGAAGGCCCCCGCCGGAAGCGCCTGGCTGGACAGCGTCGCCGGCCTCTACGGGATCATGATCGGGCAGGAGGAGGAGCGGTACTACGACGCCTCCGGCGAGCTGATCTACGAGAAGAACCCGGCGGTCCGGGCAGCCTGGGACGCCTCCGTGGAGGCGGCCGAGGCCGGGCTCAGCGCCAAGCTCGACCAGTGGTCGCCGCAGTGGAACCAGGCGTTCTCCGCCGGTTCGTTCGCCACCATCCCGTGCCCCGCCTGGATGCTCGGTTACGTCAAGGGCCAGGCGGGCGACGCGGGCAAGGGCAAGTGGGACATCGCCGAGCTGCCCGGCGGAGCCGGCAACTGGGGCGGCTCGTACCTCGCGATCCCGCGTGCGGCGCAGCACAAGAAGGAGGCGTACGACCTGATCCGGTGGCTCACCGCCCCGGAGCAGCAGGCCGCGCTCTTCCAGAAGCAGGGCAACTTCCCGTCCTCGACGGGGGCCATCGAGAAGGTGGCCGACGCCAGGGACCCGTACTTCTCGAACGCCCCGATCGGCCGGATCTTCGGCGACGCGGCGAAGGAGTCCCCCGTGCAGGTGCTGGGCGTGCACGACCAGAACGTCATGGTGCAGCTGACGAACGCGCTGAGCGAGGTCGAGCGCAAGGGAACCTCGTCGCGGAAGGCGTGGGAGACGGCGAAGAAAGGCGTGGCGAACGTGATCGGCTGACGTACCCGCCCGTACCCGCCCGTACCCGCCCGCTCCCCGAGCCCGAAGGACAGCAGCGTGCCCCTCACCGCCACCGCGAAGGCCGCGCCCCGCGCGTCCGGAGCCGGTCCCGACGACGGCCGGACGGCCGCCCTCCGGCGCGCCTGGCGCACGGCGTCCCCGTACGCCTACATCGCCCCGTTCTTCACCCTGTTCCTCGCCTTCGGCCTCTTCCCGCTCCTCTACACGGCGTTCGTCTCGCTCTACCGGGTCGAGCTCCAGACGAGCGGCGAGATGGAGTGGCGGGGCCTCGCCAACTACACGGCGATCCTCGGCGACGCGTACTTCTGGACGTCGCTGCGCAACACGTTCACCATCGGCGTGCTGTCCACCGTCCCGCAGCTCGCGATGGCACTGGGCCTGGCGCACCTGCTCAACTACAAGCTGCGCGGGCGCACGTTCATCCGGACGGCGATCCTGCTGCCGTACGCCACCTCCGTCGCCGCCGCCACGCTCGTCTTCGCCCAGCTCTTCGGACGCGACTTCGGGCTGATCAACTACGTGCTGGGGCTGGTCGGTCTCGGTCCGGTGGACTGGCAGACCGGCACGGTCGCCTCGCAGATCGCCGTCTCCACCATCGTCGTCTGGCGCTGGACCGGCTACAACGCGCTCATCTACCTGGCGGGCATGCAGTCCATCCCGAGCGAGCTGTACGAGGCGGCGGAGATGGACGGGGCCTCGCGCCTGCGGCAGTTCACGCACGTCACGCTGCCGGGCCTGCGCCCCACGATCGTCTTCACCGTCATCGTGTCGACGATCGGCGCGACCCAGCTCTTCGGCGAACCGCTGCTCTTCGAGGGGTCGGTCTCCGGCGGTATCTCGCACCAGTACCAGACGCTCGGCCTGTACCTGTACGAACAGGGCTGGGGCTTCTTCCACCTGGGCCGGGCCGCCGCCATCGCCTGGGTGATGTTCGTCCTGATCGTGGTGCTCGTCGGGGCCAACGCCCTGATCGCGCGCCGCCGCGCACGCAAGGAGGCCGGCCGATGACCGCGCTCGCCGCACCGCCGACCGCGCCCGGAGCCGGTCCGGCCCGTCGGGAACCGCCCGGCGGGCGCGGCCCGCGCCGCGTCCGGCGCGGGGCGGGGCGCACGATGCACGGCGGCCTGCTCTCCTACCTGGTCCTGGGCCTCGCGCTGCTGGTCTCGGCGTTCCCGTTCTACTGGACGATCGTCGCGGCCAGCCGGTCCAACGCGGACCTGGCGAAGGTGCCGCCGACACTGCTGCCCGGTCCGAACCTGATCAGGAACTTCGAGGCGGTGCTCGAAGAGGCCGAGATCGGCAGGGCGCTGCTCAACTCGTTCATCGTGTCCGGATCCATCACGTTGGGCACGGTGCTGTGCTGCACGCTGGCCGGGTTCGCGTTCGCCAAGCTGAGGTTCCGGGGCCGGGGCGCGCTGCTGACGCTGACCGTCGGCACGATGATGATCCCGCCGCAGCTCGGCGTGATCCCGCTGTTCATGCTGATCGCCGAACTCCAGTGGGTGAACCAGCTCCAGGCGGTGATCCTGCCCGGACTGGTCTCCGCGTTCGGCGTGTTCTTCATGCGCCAGTACCTGGTGCAGTCGCTGCCCGACGAACTGATCGAGGCCGCCCGCGTGGACGGCGCGTCCACCGCCCGCGTCTTCTGGTCGATCGTGATCCCGATCGCCCGGCCCGGCATGGCGGTCCTCGGCATGCTCACCTTCATGACGGCGTGGAACGACTTCTTCTGGCCGGTCATCGCGCTCTCCTCGCAGGAGCCGACCGTGCAGGTCGCGCTGCGCCAGCTCGGCGGCGGATACGTCCACGACCAGTCGGTGATCATGGCCGGAACGCTGCTCGGCACGCTCCCGGTGCTGCTGGTCTTCGGCCTGCTGGGCCGACAGATCGTCGGCGGCATCATGCAGGGCGCCGTCAAGGGCTGACCCGCTCACCCGTCCGCTCGCCCACCCACTTCCTGGAGTGACAGTCCCATGACTGCTGTCGACGCCCGACCGGAGACCTCCGCGGGCCCCCGCCCCGAGTCCGCGCCGGGACTGCGGTTCCCCACCGGCTTCCGCTGGGGGACGGCCACCGCCGCCTATCAGATCGAGGGAGCGCACGCCGAGGACGGCCGAACGCCGTCCATCTGGGACACCTTCAGCCGGACAGCCGGCAAGGTCCGCAACGGCGACACCGGCGACATCGCCGCCGACCATCTGCACCGGATGCCGGACGACGTGGCGCTGATGAAGGACCTCGGCGTCACCGACTACCGCTTCTCCATCTCCTGGCCCCGGGTCCAGCCGACCGGCCGCGGCCCGGCCGCGGAGCGCGGACTCGACTTCTACCGGCGGCTGGTGGACGAACTGCTGGACGCCGGGATCCGGCCGGTCGCCACGCTCTACCACTGGGACCTGCCGCAGGAGCTGGAGGACGCGGGCGGCTGGCCCGAACGGGACACGGCCCACCGGTTCGCCGAGTACGCCGGGCTGGCGGCCGACGCGCTGGGCGACCGGGTGGCGACCTGGACGACGCTCAACGAGCCCTGGTGCGCGGCGTTCCTCGGCTACGGCAACGGGGTCCACGCCCCCGGCCGCACCAGCGACCTCGCGGCCCTGCGCGCCGCCCACCACCTCAACCTGGCGCACGGCGCGGGCGCCGCCGTCCTGCGCGGCCGACTGCCCTCCTCCGCCGAGATCTCCCTGACCCTGAACCTCCACGCGCTGCGCCCGCTCGCGGACACCGAGGCGGACCGGGACGCGGTGCGCCGGATCGACGCGGTGGCCAACCGGATCTTCCTCGACCCGGTCTTCCACGGCCGGCTGCCCGCGGACCTGGTGGCGGACACGGCGGCGGTCACGGACTGGGCGTTCGTCCGGGACGGCGACCTGGAGGTGACGTCCGCCCCGATCGACTCGCTGGGCGTCAACTACTACGCGCCCAGCGTCGTCTCGGCGGGCGCGTCCCCGTCCCCGTCCCCCTGGGCGGGAGCCGAGCGGCACGTGGCGTTCACTCCGGCGGACGGCCCGCGCACCGCGATGGACTGGCCGGTGGACGCGAACGGCCTCCACGAACTGCTGACCCGACTCCGCGACGAACTGCCCTCCCTGCCACTGCTGGTGACGGAGAACGGGGCGGCGTACGACGACTACGCCGACCCGTCGGGCCAGGTCCACGACCCCGAGCGGGTGGCGTACCTGGACGCGCACCTGACCGCCGTGCACCGGGCGATCGCGGACGGGGCGGACGTGCGCGGGTACTTCGTGTGGTCGCTACTGGACAACTTCGAGTGGTCCTACGGCTACAGCAAGCGGTTCGGCATCGTGCACGTCGACTTCGCGACCCAGCGCCGCACGCGAAAGGACAGCGCCCGCTGGTACGCGTCCGTCATCGCCCGCGGCGGCCTGGAACACCCGTGACCCGCCGCCCGGTACGGGGCGGGGCGGTGCGCCCGGCGGCCCCGGCGAGGCGACCGGAGCGCCGCCGGGCGGGAGTTCACGGTCCGTCACCCTGGTCTGATTGCTACGCCCCGCGTACTACGCAGCGCGTATCATCGCGGAAACCGGCCGGAGAAGGAGCATCAGATGACCCTGCGAACCCACGACGCCCAGACCCTCGTCCTGTGCGCGCTCGCCGACGGGCCGCTGCACGGTTACGCGATCAACGCCGCCGTCGAGGAGCTGGCGGGCCGGCGGCTCGGGCCCGGGAGTCTGTACGGGGCCGTGGCGCGGCTGAAGGCCAAGGGGCTCGTGGAGCCGGTGGAGGCCGCAGGGCGGCAGCGGCCGGTCCGGCTCACCGAGGAGGGCCGGGCGGCGCTCGCGCGGGAGGCGGAGTCGATGGTCCGTGTGACCGGACACCTCTTCGAGGCCGCCACCCCCGACGAGGTCGCCTACCTCGACCGGGTGGCCGCGACCGACGTGGCGCACGCCTACAAGCGCGTCATGCTCGACGCCCTCGGCGCGCGCCCCGGCGAGCGCGCCCTCGACCTCGGCTGCGGGCCCGGTACGGATCTCGGCCTGCTGGCCGACGCCGTCACCCCGGCCGGTTCGGTCATCGGGCTCGACGTCAGCCCCGACATGGCCGAGCGGGCGCGCCGCCGCACCGCCGACCGCCCGGCGGTCGCCGTGCTGACCGGCGACGTCCACGCGCTGCCCCTGGCGGACGGCAGCGTCGACCGCGCCTGGACCGACCGCGTCCTCCAGCACGCCGTCGATCCGGCGCGGGCGCTCGCGG
The DNA here is from genome assembly GCF_003846185.1 of Streptomyces sp. ADI96-02. Taxonomy (GTDB): domain Bacteria; phylum Actinomycetota; class Actinomycetes; order Streptomycetales; family Streptomycetaceae; genus Streptomyces. Next base: position 3,676,697 of record NZ_ML123034.1, on the reverse strand, counting down.
AGGCCCGTCGCGTCCTGCGGCCCGGGGGCCGGCTCGTGATGGCCGAGCCCGACTGGGACTCGCTGGCCGTCGACCACCCGGACCTGGAGACGTCCCGCGCCTACACACGGCACATCACGGACCGGATCGTGCGCAACGGCGTACTGGGGCGCCAACTGCCCCGACTCGCCGAGGAGTCGGGCTTCGACGTGCCCGCGGTCACGCCCATGGCCTCCGTCTTCCGCGACGCCCGCGCGGCCGACCGGGTCCTCGGATTCCAGCGCAACACCGAACGGGCCGTCGCCGCGGGCTATCTGAGCGCCGACGCGGCGCGGCCGTGGCTGGACCACCTGGCGTCCGGCCCGTTCCTCGCGACGCTGACGCTGTACGTCGTCGTGGCCGAGGTACCGGGCGGACGCACGGCGGACGGCGACGCGGGGCGGTCGAACGCCGAGAGCGGCGCTCAGTCCGCGCGGGCGTCGTAGAGCGGCCCCCAGTCGATGTGGCCGCCCTCCGTGCCGGGCGCCACGACCTCGAAGGTCCGGTCCAGGAAGCGCAGCAGCGGGGTGCGCTCGACCAGGACCAGGGCGTAGTTCCCGACGGCGCCCAGGCGCAGCAGCGTCCGGTTGTAGGGGGCGGGCCGGATGCGGATGTCCCCGCCGCCGGCCGGCGCCTCCGTTCCGAAGCGGAGCATGTCGCGCTCCAGGTCCCAGACCACCGCCTCCTCGGGCAGCTGGAAGGCGAACCGGACGGCGAAGGGATCGTGCGAGCGGTAGCTCACCTCGGTGGCGAGCGGGAAGCGCAGGTCGTCGACGAGCTGGTGGGTGGTGGTCCTCCACGTGAGCTCTCGGCAAGGGGGCAGCGAGACGGAACCGGGGTGGGGCACGGACGATCCTCGGTAGGGCGTCCTCCTGGATGTGGACGCGTCGCCTCTCCCATCACCCCGTTCCCGGCCCTCACACCTGGCTCACGTGCGAAGGGGGTGAGGCATATGTCGGCTTGCGGAGGAGATCGTCAATCGGTCACCTATGTTTCACCTATCCGAGTGAAACAAGGCGCGCCATGCGGACCGTAGGGTTCCGGATGGCGCGTGCGGGTCGGGGCGGGTCGTGTGACCACCGTCACCTCCTTCTTTCGCTCCCCGTGTCGACCGGATGACCGGTGGCGGGCGTATGCCCGGTGAAGCGAGAGATCCGGGAGCCGTTGTTGACCGTCGAGGAGTACGAAGAGTTCTACGCCCAGAGCGCCGCGCGCCTCACCGGGCAGTTGTACGTGATGCTCGGCGACCTGCACGAGGCGCAGGACGTCGTGCAGGAGGCGTTCGTCAAGGCGTGGAACCGTCGGCGGCAACTGGACCGCGACGGGCAGCCGGAGGCGTGGATCCGCACGGTCGCGTGGCGGCTGGCGGTGAGCCGGTGGCGCGTACGGCGGCGGGCGGCGGACGCGTGGACGCGCAGCGGCGCGCCGCCGGACGCCGACGGGCCCGGCCCGGAGCGGGTGGCGCTGGTCGAGGCACTGCGCGGGCTGCCGGCCCAGCAGCGCCGCACGCTGACCCTCCACTACCTCTGCGACCTGAGCGTCGATCAGATCGCCCGGGAGACCGGCCTGTCCACCAGCACCGTCAAGACGCACCTGGTCCGGGGACGGGCCGCACTGTCCGGCCGCCTCCAGGACCCGCGCGCCGAGGAGGGAACCGATGACTGAGCCCCACGACCCGCTGCGCTCCCTGTTCCAGCAGGCCGCCGCGTCCGGACAGGCCCGTGCCGCCACCGCGCCGATGGCACGCATCGCCGAACGCGGACAGCGGGCCCGCCGACGCCGCCTCGCCGTGCTCGCCGCTACCGCGTGCGCCGTCCTGACCTGCGGCAGCGTGGCCGCCGCGGCACTCATGGCGGGCAACCCGCAGCCCCCCGTACCGGCCACGAGCCCGTCGCCCAGCCCCTCCCCGACCACGCCCCCGCCACCCGGCGCGACCCAGCCGCCCACGCCACCGGGCCCCACGCCGACCACACGGCAGAGCGGAAACCCGCCCGAGGGCCCGCCCGCCACGGGCCGCACGTCGCTGGGCCCGTCGCCCTCCGAGACCTCCACCACCTCCCGTACGTCCACCACCTCACGCGCCTCCACCACCGCCGCGCCCTGACCCCTGACCTCGACACCCTGACCGCCGCACCCACCCGGGAGAACCCGCCATGTCCGCTGCGCCGTCGCGGCTGCGCCCGAGCGCGCCGACGCCCGTACACCGCTCCGCCCTGCGGGAGCGACCGGCCGCGGGCCTCCGCGCCGGGAGCCGCCGCGCCGACCGCGACGTGCTCTGGCTCTACCTGCTCTCGCGCGCGGGCGTCTGGGCCACCGCGTACTGCGCCCGGTGGCTGTTCCCCGCCGACCGCGACGCCCGCCGCCCCGCCCCCGTGCTGAGCACGTTCGAGCAATGGGACTGGGGTCACTACCTGCGCATAGCGCGCGAGGGTTACTTCCCCGGAAGCGCGGGCCCCTGGCAGAGCGGATGGGACAACCGCGAGGCGTTCTTCCCCGGCTTCCCGCTCACCCTGCGGGCGGTCCACGCCGTGGTGCCGAGCTGGACCGCGGCCGGGCTGCTGATCTCGTTCGCGGCCGGGGCGGTCGCCGTGCTGGCACTGGCCCGGATCGCCCGGCTCCATCTGCCGGAGACGATCGCGGACCGGCGCGCCGTGCTCCTGCTGCTGTGCTCGCCGTGCGCGGTCTTCCTCGCCGTCGGCTACACCGAAGCCCTCTTCCTCGCCCTGGCGCTGCCCGCCTGGCTCGCCGCCCAGCGGGGCGACTGGCGGCTCGCCGCGATCCTGACCGCCCTGGCCACCACCGTCCGGGTCAGCGGCCTCTTCCTCGCCGCCGCCGTGGCCCTCCACTTCCTGCTCACCGCGCGCGCCGACCGGCCGTGGCGCGCGTGGCCCTGGCTCGCGCTGCCCGCCCTGCCGGTCGCGGCCTTCACCGGTTTCCTGCACGCCCGCACCGGCGACTGGATGGCGTGGCAGCACGCCCAGGAGCGGGGCTGGTACCGCGCGTTCCACCCGCCGTGGGAGACCTGGGCCAACACCTGGCGCGACGCCTTCGACCGCACCCGGACCACCGACTACGCCTTCATGTTCCAGGCCGAACTGGCCGCGCTGGCCGTCGGCGTGCTGCTGTGCGGACTGCTCCTGCTACGCCGCCGCTGGCCGGAGGCCCTGTACGTCGGGCTCAGCCTCTGCGCGCTGGGAACGTCGTACTGGTACACGTCCATCCCCCGCGCCACGCTCCTGTGGTGGCCGCTGTGGATCGCGCTGGCCGGGTGGTCGCTGCGCGGCCCGCGGTTCCTCGTGGCCCACCTCTGCCTCGCCGCGCCGGTCACGACCGTCTTCGCCCTGGCCTTCTTCACCGGGCGCTGGGCGGGCTGACGCCCGGGGCCCGGCCGGGCCCCGGGCACGCCACAGGGGCGGCGCCTCCGGTGAAGGAGGCACCGCCCCTGTGGGACGTGCGCAGGACGTCGATCGTCAGGAGACCGGGGTCTCCGCGGCGATCAGAAGTCCATGTCACCGCCCGGCATGCCGCCCGGGGCAGCCGCGCCGGCCTTCTCGGGCTTGTCGGCGATGACGGCCTCGGTGGTGAGGAAGAGCGCGGCGATGGACGCGGCGTTCTGCAGAGCGGAGCGCGTGACCTTCGCCGGGTCGAGAATGCCCTCGGCGATCATGTCGACGTACTCGCCGGTCGCGGCGTTGAGGCCGTGACCGATCGGCAGGTTGCGGACCTTCTCCACGACGACGCCGCCCTCAAGGCCACCGTTGACGGCGATCTGCTTGAGCGGGGCCTCCAGCGCGAGCTTCACGGCGTTGGCGCCGGTCGCCTCGTCGCCCGTGAGGTCGAGCTTGTCGAAGACGGCGGCGGCCTGGAGCAGAGCCACGCCGCCACCGGCGACGATGCCCTCCTCGACGGCGGCCTTGGCGTTGCGCACCGCGTCCTCGATGCGGTGCTTGCGCTCCTTGAGCTCCACCTCGGTGGCGGCGCCGGCCTTGATGACGGCCACGCCGCCGGCCAGCTTCGCCAGACGCTCCTGGAGCTTCTCGCGGTCGTAGTCCGAGTCGGAGTTCTCGATCTCGGCACGGATCTGGTTGACGCGACCCTGGACCTGGTCGCTGTCACCGGCGCCGTCGACGATCGTCGTCTCGTCCTTGGTGATGACGACCTTGCGGGCACGGCCGAGCAGGTCCAGGCCGGCGTTCTCCAGCTTGAGACCGACCTCCTCGGAGATCACGGTGCCACCGGTGAGGATGGCGATGTCCGCGAGCATGGCCTTGCGGCGGTCGCCGAAGCCCGGGGCCTTGACGGCGACGGACTTGAAGGTGCCCTTGATCTTGTTGACGACCAGGGTGGAGAGCGCCTCGCCCTCGACGTCCTCGGCGATGATCAGCAGCGGCTTGCCCGACTGCATGACCTTCTCCAGCAGCGGGATCAGGTCCTTGACGCTGCCGACCTTCGAGTTGACGATCAGGATGTACGGGTCGTCGAGCGACGCCTCCATACGCTCCATGTCGGTGGCGAAGTACGCCGAGATGTAGCCCTTGTCGAAGCGCATACCCTCGGTGAGCTCCAGCTCCAGACCGAAGGTCTGGGACTCCTCGACGGTGATGACGCCTTCCTTGCCGACCTTGTCCATCGCCTCGGCGATCTTGGCGCCGATCTCGGTGTCGGCGGCGGAGATGGAGGCGGTCGAAGCGATCTGCTCCTTGGTCTCCACGTCCTTGGCCTGCTCCAGCAGCGCGGCGGAGACGGCCTCGACGGCCTTCTCGATGCCCCGCTTGAGCGCCATCGGGTTGGCTCCGGCGGCGACGTTGCGCAGACCCTCGCGGACGAGCGCCTGGGCGAGAACGGTGGCGGTGGTCGTACCGTCGCCGGCGACGTCGTCCGTCTTCTTGGCGACCTCCTTGACCAGCTCCGCACCGATCTTCTCGTACGGGTCCTCGAGCTCGATCTCCTTGGCGATGGAAACACCATCGTTGGTGATCGTGGGCGCGCCCCACTTCTTCTCGAGGACGACGTTGCGGCCCTTGGGGCCGAGGGTGACCTTGACGGCGTCGGCGAGCTGGTTCATCCCGCGCTCGAGACCGCGCCGTGCCTCCTCGTCGAACGCGATGATCTTGGCCATGTGAAGTGGTCCTCCCGGACAGGGGTGGATTGCTCCGGACCGAGTGGCGCCCGCGACGGACGGCCTGCTGCCCGGTGGTTCCTTGCCCCACCGCGCCTGCGGGCCTCACCGGCCCGGTCCAAGTTCTGTCACTCTCACCTGGAGAGTGCTAACGCCAATGATTAGCACTCGACCCCTGCGAGTGCAAGCGCCTTCGAGGAAGGCTCGCTGACGGAGGACAGCCGGATGGCGGGCGCGCGGGGACGCACGAAGGGCCCGCGCCCTGGTGATCCGGGGTTCGGGCCCTTCGTGCGTGAGTAGTGTCGTGGAACGACCGCGCCGAGCTCAGCCGACGGCGAGCTTGACCATGTCGGCCTGGGGCCCCTTCTGGCCCTGCGAGATCTCGAATTCAACTCGCTGACCCTCTTCGAGGGTGCGGTACCCGTCCATCTGGATCGCGCTGTAGTGGACGAAAACATCCGCACCACCGTCGACCGCGATGAAGCCGTACCCCTTCTCCGCGTTGAACCACTTGACGGTGCCCTGAGCCATGCCTAACTCCCCTATTACTGGCCCTTGCACAGGACCGCACTTCGCGGGCCCGGGTCTCCGCCCACCCTCCGACAGGAGAGGGTGCGCGGCGCCGGAGCGCTTCGACCGCGGCCGAATGTATCTGCCCAACTGCCCTCCGCAACAGGTCAATCGGACGAGAAATCCGGGCACGGGAGAACGCACGAACATGCGGAATTACAGAGATTCCTGGGCAAGTCGGGCCAGGCAAAGGCCGCTTATGTCGCAAAGGGGGTGAGCACTTTGGCTGTTTCTTATCGGGTCCGGGCGCATTCTGATATGCGGGCGGCGCGATCAGCGCGGGGCGCTTCCCCAACTGTACCGCGCTCAACCCTACAGAATTGCCCCCTCCGCTTCCGTGGCGGAGGGGGCAATCACGGTGGGGCGCGAGGTCGCGGACGCGGTCAGCAGCCGCCCGCGACCGCCGGGATGATCGAGACGCCGGCGCCGTCCGGCGTCGCCGCCTCCAGGCCGCCCTCGAAGCGCACGTCGTCGTCGTTGACGTAGACGTTCACGAACCGCCGCAGCCGGCCCTCGTCGTCCAGGACGCGGGCGGCGATGCCCGGGTGGTTCTCCTCCAGGGACGCGATGACCTCGGAGAGCTTCGCGCCCTCCGCCGGGACCTCGGCCTGACCGCCGGTGTACGTGCGGAGGATGGTGGGGATGCGGACCTTGACGCTCATGGTGGTGCCCTTCTTCGGTCTCGGGTGGACGGGCGGACGGCTCAGACGGAGGCGAGGCCCGCGTCGCGGAACGCGTCCAGGCTCGGCTTGATGGTCGCCGTCGCCTGCGAGGTCGCGGCGACCGCGTCGAGCGTCTTGAGCCCGTCGCCGGTGTTCAGCACGACGGTGGTGAGCGACGGGTCGATCAGCCCGGCCTCGATCAGCTTCTTCGTCACGCCGACCGTCACCCCGCCCGCCGTCTCGCCGAAGATGCCCTCGGTGCGCGCCAGCAGCTTGATCGCGTCGACGACCTGCTCGTCGGTCACGTCCTCCACCGCGCCGCCGGTGCGCCGGGCGATGTCCAGCACGTACGGGCCGTCGGCCGGGTTGCCGATCGCCAGGGACTTGGCGATCGTGTTCGGCTTCTGCGGGCGCACCACGTCGTGCCCGGCCTTGAAGGCGGTGGCGACCGGGGAGCAGCCCTCGGCCTGGGCGCCGAAGATCTTGTAGGGCCGGTCCTCGACCAGGCCCAGCTTGATCAGTTCCTGGAGCCCCTTGTCGATCTTGGTGAGCTGGGAGCCGGAGGCGATCGGGATGACGATCTGATCGGGCAGCCTCCAGCCGAGCTGCTCGCAGATCTCGTACGCCAGGGTCTTGGAGCCCTCGCCGTAGTAGGGCCGCAGGTTGACGTTGACGAAGCCCCAGCCCTCGCCGAGCGGGTCGCCGATGAGCTCCGAGCAGAAGCGGTTCACATCGTCGTAGTTGCCCTCGATGCCGACCAGTTCGCCGCCGTACACCGCGGCCATGACGACCTTGCCCTGCTCCAGGTCGTGCGGGATGAACACGCAGGAGCGCAGTCCGGCGCGGGCGGCGGCGGCGCCGACCGCTCCGGCCAGGTTGCCCGTGGAGGAGCAGGAGAGGGTGGTGAAGCCGAAGGCGCGGGCGGCCTCGACGGCGATCGCGACGACGCGGTCCTTGAAGGAGTGCGTCGGGTTGCCGGAGTCGTCCTTCACGTACAGGCCGCCGGTGACGCCCAGCTCGCGGGCCAGGTTGTCGGCCTTGACGAGCTTGGTGAACCCGGGGTTGATGTTGGGCTTCTCGGCGACGTCGGCCGGGACGGGCAGCAGCGGCGCGTACCGCCAGATGTTGTCCGGGCCGGCCTCGATGCGCTTGCGCAGCTCTTCGGGCGAGCCGGTGGGCAGGTCGTACGCCACTTCCAGCGGCCCGAAACAGGAGGCGCAGGCGAAGAGCGGGCCGAGGGCGAAGCGCTCGCCGCACTCGCGGCAGGAAAGCGCCGCCGCGGGACCGAGGTCCACGGAAGAGGCGGTGTCTGCTGCGACGGTCTGAACAGCCATGATGGCGGAGGCCCTTTCTCCTCATCTTCCTCACGGCGCGTTTCGCCGCAAGACGGAATTGGCACCTTCCCCACCGTGACCTCGCGGTCGGCAGGAGGGTTGCCGGGACTTCAACGGGCCGTTCCCTCAGTCCCTCTGGATGAGCTCTATGGCACTGGATCTTCGATCCAGGCGTTTATCCGCGGTCCGACCCCGACATGCGACGGCCATCCGCGTTGTTCAAGACTGTAACCGAAGCATCGGACCGTTGAGATAGTCGTCCGAACCGCGAGATGGATCACACGCAGGGAGTTCAGACCGTGCTCGAAGAGGTGGAACGCTGGCTGACCAGGCGTTCCTGGTCGGCCGCCGACCGCCCGCTGAACCGGCTCACCGAGGCCCGGGAGGCCGACCCGCGCCGCTCGACGGTGAGCGTGGTGCTGCCCGCGCTGAACGAGGAGGCCACCGTCGGCGCGATCGTGGCGACGATCCGGCGCGAGCTGATGGAGAAGGTCCGGCTCGTCGACGAACTGGTGGTGATCGACTCCGGTTCCACGGACGCCACAGCCGCCGTCGCGCGCGCGGCCGGCGCCCGGGTGGTGCACCGGGACGCGATCCTCCCCCGGATACCGGCCCTGCCCGGCAAGGGCGAGGTGCTGTGGCGGTCGCTGCTGGTGACCGGCGGCGAGATCGTCTGCTTCGTCGACGCCGACCTCCAGGACTTCTCCGCCGACTTCGTCTCCGGCACCGTCGGCCCGCTGCTGACCGATCCGGCGGTCCAGTTCGTCAAGGCGATGTACGACCGCCCGCTCGGCGACAGCGCCGGCCAGGGCGGTCGCGTCACCGAACTGGTGGCACGCCCGCTGCTGAACCTGCACTGGCCGCAGCTGGCCGGATTCGTGCAGCCGCTCGGCGGCGAGTACGCGGTGCGGCGCTCGCTGCTGGAGCGGCTGCCGTTCCCCGTCGGGTACGGCGTGGAGCTGGGGCTGCTGGTGGACGCGCTGCACACGGTGGGCCTGGACGCGCTGGGCCAGGTGGACGTCGGCGTACGGCGCCACCGCCACCAGGACGGGCAGGCGCTGGGCCGGATGGCGGCGGCCATCTACCGCACCGCGCAGCTCCGGCTCTCCCGCGGCCATCTGGTGCGGCCCTCGCTGACCCAGTTCGAGCGGGGCGAGGACGGCTTCGTGCCGCGCACCCACGCGGTGGACACGGAGGAGCGCCCGCCGATGCGGGAGATCGCGGAGTACGCGGAGCGCCGCGCGGCGTGAGGCCCCGGGGTTCGGGCTCCGGGTTCGGCCTCGGGGCTCCGGGCTCCGGGATTCGGGTTCGGGCTGAGCCGAGGAGCCACGGACCCGGGCTTCCTCGGCGGACTTCGCGTTTGGGGGCTTCCCCGACGGGCTAGGTTCCGCTACATGGTCTCCGAGCCCACAGCCCCAGCGACTGCCCAGGTCCTCGTCGCGTCCAACCGCGGCCCCGTCTCGTACACGCTCGGCGAGGACGGGTCGCTCGACGCCAGGCGCGGCGGCGGCGGCCTGGTCTCCGGGCTGAGCGCCGTCGAGGACAAGCTGTGGGTCTGCGCGGCCCTCGGCGACGGCGACCGCGAGGCGGTGCGGCGCGGCGTCGGCGAGCCGGGCGTACGCATGCTGGACATCGACGCCGACGTGCACGCCGACGCGTACAACGGCATCGCCAACTCGGTGCTGTGGTTCATCCACCACCTGCTCTACCAGACCCCCGTCGAGCCGGTCTTCGACCAGGAGTTCCGGCGGCAGTGGGCCTCCTTCGAGACCTACAACCGGGCCTTCGCCGCCGCGCTCGCCGAGGAGGCGGGCCCCGGGGCGGCGGTCCTGGTGCAGGACTACCACCTCTCCCTCGTCCCCGGGATGCTCCGCGAGCTGCGCCCGGACCTCAGGATCGGCCACTTCTCGCACACCCCGTGGGCGCCCGTGGACTACTTCCGGCTGCTCCCCGACGACATCGCCGAGCAACTGCTGCACGGCATCCTCGGCGCGGACCGGGCGGCGTTCCTGACCCGCCGCTGGGCGGACGCGTTCATGAGCTGCTGCACGGAGCTGCTGGGCGGCACGGGCCGTACCAGGATCGGGGTGCACGGGCTGGGCGCCGACGCGGACTTCCTGCTCCGGCGCTCGCGGGAGCAGGACGTGGAGGAGCGGATGGCCGCACTCCGCGAGCAGGTCGGCGAGGGGCGCAGGACCGTCGTCCGGGTGGACCGCACCGAGCTGTCGAAGAACATCGTGCGCGGCCTGCACGCCTACCGCACCCTGCTCGACACCCGCCCCGAGTGGCGCGAGCGCGTCGTCCACGTCGCCTTCGCCTACCCCTCCCGGCAGGACCTCGCGGTCTACCGCGACTACACGGCCGCCGTGCAGACCCTGGCCGACGAGATCAACACGGCGTACGGAACGCCCGGCTGGACGCCCGTGGTGCTGCACGTGAAGGACGACTTCGCCCGCTCGCTGGCCGCGTACCGGCTGGCGGACGTGGCCCTGGTCAACCCGATCCGCGACGGCATGAACCTGGTGGCCAAGGAAGTGCCCGTCGTCTCCGACCACGGCTGCGCGCTGGTGCTGTCGCGGGAGGCCGGGGCGTACGAGGAGCTGGGCGAGGACGCGATCGTGGTCAACCCGTACGACGTGACGGGCACGGCCGAGGCCCTGCACCGGGCGCTGTCGATGGACGGCGACGAGCGGGCCGGACGCACCGAGCGCCTGGCCGCGGCGGCGACGGCGCTGCCGCCGCAGCAGTGGTTCCTGGACCAGTTGGAGGCGCTCCGCCGGGACTGAGCGGGCGGCGCGGCGCGGGCTCCCTTCAGATGCTCCGGGCGAGCGCCGCGAGCAGGCCGACGACGGCCGCCGGTCCGGGCACCAGGAGGTCGGCCCGCGCGGCCAGTTCCGGCGCCTCGGCACTGCCGCTGCACACCAGCAGTCCGGGGACGCCGTCCGCGCCGCCGCCGCGCAGCCGCTCCACCGCGGCGAAGGCGGCGAGGTCCCCGAGGTCGTCGCCCGCGTACAGCACGGACTCGGCGTCGGCCTCCCGGACGTACTCGGCCAGCGCGACGCCCTTGTCCATGCCCGGCGGACGCAACTCCAGCACCAGACGCCCCGGTTCCACGATGAGTCCGTGGCGCGCGGCCAGTTCGCCCAGCGGGCCGCGCAGCGTCTCGAAGGTCGCCTGCGGGTCCTCGGCGCGGCGGGTGTGGACCGCGACGGCGTGCCCCTTGTCCTCCACCCAGGTGCCGGTGCGCGCGCCCAACCCGTCGAGCAGCGACGGGAGCTGGGCCCGCACGGGCGCGATGCCGGGGTGCGGGGCGGGGGTCTGCACGGTGCCGGTCACGGCGTCCCAGCGCTCCGCGCCGTAGTGGCCGAGGACGACGAGCCGTTCGAGGCCGGGGACGCCCGCGAAACCGCCGTGGTGCACGGCGACCGCCGCCGGCCGCCCGGTGATCACGGCGACCGATGCGACCTTCGGGGCGAGCGCGGCGAGCGCGGGCACGGCGCCGGGGTGGGCGCGGGCCTGTTCGGGGTCCGGGACGATGTCGGCGAGCGTGCCGTCGAAGTCGAGCGCGACGACGGCGCGGTCGGGGCGGGCGAGGATGGCGTTCAGGCCCTCGCGGCCGGCCGGGGTGGTCGGGGTCGGCAGGGTTTCCGGGTGACTGCCCATACGGCGACCCTACCCGGGTACGCCCGGAACACCGGCGTCCTCGCGAGCACGGAACGCCTTCGCCGTACGCCCTCGCCGTACTCGCCCGGCGGAAGGGTACGGGCACGGGCGGCGAACGGGTACGGCGGACGGACGGGGGCGGCGGACGGGGGCGGCGGACGGGCGTCCCGTCAGCGGCGTCCTCGCCTGGCGGCCCGGACGCGCCGCAGCCGGTTCACCGTCACCGGGTCCTCCCGCAGGGCGCGCTCGTCCTCGATCAGCGCGTTCAGCAGTTGGTAGTAGCGGACCGGCGAGAGGCCCAGCTCCTCCCGGATCGCGCGCTCCTTCGCGCCGGGCCCGGCCCACGACCGCCGCTCCAGCGCGAGCATGGCCAGCTCCCGGGCGGACAGCGCGCGGACCTCGGACCCGGGGTCGGCCCCGGGCGCGGGGTCATCGGCCCGGTCGGAGGGGTCACCGGCCCGGTCGGCGGGATCGTGGTCGGAAGCGGTCATATCACCCAACCTAACCTCCGACACGGACACCGACACCGCTCCCGGTACCGGCCCCGCGCCCGCCCCGGCTCCCCGCCCCGGCCCTGCCTCCACCGCTACTCGGCGTTCTCCGCCTGCGTCGCCTCGGCCGCTATCGCGCCCAGCACGCTCTCCGGGCTGCCGCCCGGCGCGACCGCGTCGCCGATGTTCTTCTTGATCGACTCGCTCGCCGTGGCCCAGGACGTCTTGCCGAACGGGTAGAGCTGCGAGTTCGGCAGCGCCGCCAGGAAGTCGCGCAGCGGCTTGTGCTTGGTGTCGGTCTCCATCGCGGCGGACGCGCTGCCGGTCACCGGGAGCAGGTCGTACTGGTCGGCGAAGGTCAGGACGTTCTCGTCGGAGTAGGCGTAGTCGAAGAACTTGCCGACGGCTTCGCGGTTGCCGTTCTGCTTGAAGCCCATCATCCAGTCGGCGACGCCCATCGAGCCCTCGCTCGGGCCGTCGACGCCGGGCAGCGGCACCATGCCGACGTCGACGCCCTCGGCCTCGGCGTCCTCCATCAGCGTGGGGTGGCCGTTGAGCATGCCGACCTGGCCCTTGGTGAACGCCTCGAACGCCTTCGCCCGGTCGAGTTCGCCCGGCTCGACGGGGCCGGTGAGGCCCTTGCCGACCAGGTTGTCCCGGAGCCAGCGGAAGGTCGCGATGTTCTCCGCCGAGTCGATGTCGTACGCGCCGACGTCGTCGGTGTACCCGCCGCCGCCGCTGAGCAGCCACATCAGCGTCTCGGCCTGGGACTCCTCCGGGCCGAGCGGCAGGGCGAACGGGTACTCGACGCCGCGCTGCTTCAGGGCGGCGGCGTCGCTCTGGATGTCGTCCCAGGTCTCCGGGGCGTCGAGGCCGGCCTGGTCGAAGAGCTTCTCGTTGAAGAAGAGCAGCCGGGTGCTGGCGACGAACGGGAGGCCGTACAGCGAGCCGTCGACCTTGCCCGCGTCGGTGAGCGAGGGAAGGAAGTTCGCCTGGGTGCGGATGGCGAGCATCTGGTCGGCGGAGTAGAGCTTCCCGGCCTTGGCGTAGTCGGCGTACGCGCCGATCTGGGCGATGTCGGGGGCCTTGCCCGCCTTCACCATCTCGGCGACCTCGCGGTCGACGTCCTTCCAGGAGTAGACGTTGACGTCGACCTTGATGTCGGGGTTCTCCTTCTCGAACCCCGCGGCGACCGCGTTCCAGTACTTCTCGGAGCTGTTGGCCGAACCGGTGCCGTAGTCGGCGGCGACCAGTTCGAGCGTCACCTTGCCCGAGCCCGTCTCACCGCCGCAACCCGACAACGTTGCCGTCATACCCAGCGCGGCCACCACCGCGGTCAGACCCATCAAGCGCCGCTGCACAGCCTCGCCCATCCTCGTCGATCACCCGGTTCGCGGACGGCGGACGACAGGGTCGCCGTACGGTCCGGGCATCGGCCTCGGCGGCGCCACCCGCGCCGTCGCCGTCCGGATGAACTGCGATTTTCCCCTACGCCGCGGCGAAGGTCTACACCACCGGCGTATCGCTTCGGCAACACCCGAGGGCCCCGCAGGCCCCCAACTGCCGTACGCCCCCTGGCAGTCGGAGACCGCAGACCGTATCTTGGTCCAGACCATCGTGTGCACCCCCGGGCGGTTCGGGACGCTATGTCAGCGCTTTCCCGTCGGAAACGACCACCCTTCACTCGTTCATCATTTTGTATGGATGCGCAACAAACCGCGCTAGTGGACTAGACCTTTTTGGGGTCGGCGGGCGAAACTGTCTCCTGTGAGACATGTCATCGCCCTCGATGTGGGCGGCACCGGAATGAAGGCCGCCCTGGTCGGGACCGACGGCACGCTCCTCCACGAGGCGCGGCGGGCCACGGGCCGGGAGCGCGGCCCCGACGCGGTCGTCGAGACCATCCTCGCGTTCGCCGCGGACCTGCGCGCCCACGGGCAGGAGCACTTCGGCGAGAGCGCGGTCGCGGCCGGGGTCGCCGTGCCCGGCATCGTCGACGCCGGGAAGGGGATCGCGGTGTACGCGGCGAACCTGGGCTGGCGCGACGTACCGCTGCGCACCCTCCTCGGCGAACGCCTCGGCGGCATCCCGGTCGCCCTCGGCCACGACGTGCGCACCGGCGGCCTCGCCGAGGGCCGCATCGGGGCCGGCCGCGGCGCCGACCGCTTCCTCTTCGTGCCGCTCGGCACCGGGATCGCCGGGGCCATCGGCATCGCGGGCGCCATCGAGGCGGGCGCGCACGGATACGCGGGCGAGATCGGCCACATCGTGGTGCGGCCGGACGGCCCGGACTGCGGCTGCGGCCAGCGCGGCTGTCTGGAGACCCTGGCCTCCGCCTCCGCCGTGACCCGGGCCTGGGCCGCCGCCTGCGGCGACCCCGGGGCCGACGCCGCCGACTGCGCCAAGGCCGTCGAGTCCGGCGACCCGGCGGCGATCGGCGTCTGGCGGAACGCGGTCGACGCGCTCGCCGTCGGCCTGGTCACCGCGCTCACCCTGCTGGACCCCCGCACGCTCATCATCGGTGGCGGTCTCGCCGAGGCGGGGGAAACCTTGTTCACACCACTGCGTGCGGCCGTCGAGGAACGCGTCACGTTCCAGAAGCTGCCCCACATCGTCCCGGCGGCCCTCGGGGACACCGCCGGATGCCTGGGCGCAGGGCTGCTCGCCTGGGATCTACTCGCCACGGAGGTATCCGCCTGATGGCCCCACGCGCAGAAAGAACCGTTCTCGCCGGCGCCCGGGTGGTGCTCCCCACCGGCACCGTCGAGGACGGCAGAGTGGCCGTGGAGGGCGCCCGGATCTCCGGCAGCGCGCCGGAGAGCGCCCGGACCGTCGACCTCACCGGCCACTGGGTGGTCCCCGGCTTCGTCGACCTGCACAACCACGGCGGCGGCGGCGCGTCCTTCACCTCCGGCACCGTGGAGGAGGTCCTCACCGGCGTCCGTACGCACCGCGAGCACGGCACCACCACCCTGGTCGCCTCCACCGTCACCGGCGAGCTGGACTTCCTGGCCCACCGCGCCGGCGTCCTGTCCGAACTGGTCGAGCAGGGCGACCTGGCCGGCATCCACTTCGAGGGCCCGTTCATCTCGCCGTGCCGCAAGGGCGCCCACAGCGAGAGGCTGCTGCGCCACCCGGACCCGGCCGAGGTCCGCAAGCTGCTGGACGCCGCCCGCGGCACCGCCCGGATGGTCACGCTCGCCACCGAACTGCCCGGCGGCATCGACTCGGTGCGGCTGCTCGCCGAGCACGGGGTGATCGCCGCGATCGGCCACACCGACGCCACGTACGAGCAGACCGTCGCGGCGATCGACGCCGGCGCCACCGTCGCCACGCACCTCTTCAACGCGATGCCTCCGCTGGCGCACCGCGATCCGGGCCCGATCGCCGCCCTCCTGGAGGACGAGCGGATCACCGTCGAGCTGATCAACGACGGCACCCACCTGCACCCGGCCACCCTGGGGCTGGCCTACCACCACAAGGGCGCGGACCGGGTGGCGCTGATCACCGACGCCATGGACGCGGCCGGCTTCGGCGACGGGCGCTACCAGCTCGGGCCGCTCGCCGTCGAGGTCACCGACGGCGTCGCCCGGCTGGTGGAGGGCGGCTCCATCGCGGGCTCCACCCTCACCCTGGACACCGCGTTCCGCCGGGCCGTGACCGTCGACCGGCTCCCGGTCGAGGACGTCGTCCGCTCCATCTCCGCCACCCCCGCCCGGCTGCTCGGCGTCGACGACCGGGTGGGCTCGCTGGAGCCGGGCAAGGACGCCGACCTGGTCGTCCTCGACGAGGACTTCGTCCTCAAGGGCGTCATGCGCCGCGGCGAGTGGATCATCGAGCCCAAGACGGCGTGAGCACGGCCGCCCGGGACCGCGCCCCGAGGCGCGGTCGCGGCGCGCGGTCCCGGCGCGCGCGCACGTAACGAAGAGATGGCGGTCGGTCCCCGGGGCTGGGCCGTCCGCCGTCTCTTTGACATGATCACCAGGCTCGCGCTCACCGGAGGCGGGCTCGTACCGCCGGGGGCCACGGATCGAAGGAGGGGTCGGTACAGGTGATCCTGACCGTCACTCTGAACACCGCGCTCGACGTCACCTACACCGTCGACGCACTCGTCCCGCACAGCAGCCACCGGGTCGGCGAGGTGTCCGAGCGCCCCGGCGGCAAGGGGCTCAACGTCGCCCGGGTGCTCGCCGAGCTGGGCCACGAGAGCGTGGTCACCGGCTTCGCCGGCGGCACCACCGGGGCCGTCCTGCGCGACCTCCTCGCGCCGCTCGCGCCCCGCGACGCGCTCGTCCCGGTCGCCGGGAACACCCGCCGCACGCTCGCGATCACCGACCGCTCCAGCGGCGACACCACCCAGCTCAACGAGCCGGGACCGCAGGTCAGCACCGAGGAGTGGGCCGCCTTCCTCACGGCCTACACCGAACTGGCCGCCGAGGCCGACGCGATCGCCCTCTGCGGCAGCCTGCCGCCCGGCATCCACGTCGGCGCGTACGCCGAGCTGGTCCGGATCGCCCGCGCCGCCCGCGTCCCGGTCCTGCTCGACACCAGCGGCGAACCGCTGCGCCGCGGCATCGCCGCCCGCCCCGACCTGGTGAAGCCGAACGCGGACGAACTGGCCCAGCTGACCGGGGCCCGCGAGCCGCTGCGCGCGGCGAACGACGCCCGGCGGCGCGGCGCGCACGCCGTCGTCGCCTCCCTGGGGCCGGACGGCGTGCTCGCCATCACCCCGGAGGGCGGCTGGCGGGCCGCCCCGCCCGCCGCCGTGCGGGGCAATCCGACCGGCGCGGGCGATTCGGCGGTGGCCGGACTGCTCTCCGCGCTGGTCGAGAAGCTGGCCTGGCCGGACCGGCTGGCCCGGGCCGTGGCCCTCTCGGCGGCCACCGTCCTCGCCCCGGCCGCCGGGGAGTTCGACTCCGCCGCCTACGCGGAGCTCCTGGAACGCGTCACGGTCGAGCCGTACCCGCCCACGCCCTGAAACGCCGCGTCCGGCGACGCCTCGGGGGCGCCGCCGGACGGCAGGACGGCTGGGTGGTGACGGAGTGGGATCAGGACGTGCCGTGCCCCGACTTCAGCTCCAACTGGTCGAGGTTGGCGTCGCACTGGTCGCCGGTCTCGCAGGACAGCTTGAGCGTGTTGGAGCCCTTGTCGAGCTGGACGTACGCGTACGTGTTGGTCCAGCCCTTCGCCAGATCGCCCTCCGGGGCGTTCGCGAAGTTCTTCATGTTGATGGAGCGGGGATCCTGCGCGTTGACCGTCAGGGTCGTCTTCGCGTCCTTGCCGGGCACGCCGTACGTCACGTACAGGGTGTACGCGCCGGCCTCCGGCACCTCGACCGTCCAGGTGGCCGACCGGCCGACCTCGTTCAGGTTGATGTAGTTGCCGTTCGCGCCCTTGGCGCCCTTGACCGTGCTGTCCAGGGACGCCGTGCCGCCGAGCGTCAGCGTCGCCGCGTCCTGCTTGGGCAGCTCGACCGGCTTGGGCGGCTCCTCGGCCTTCGGCGGCTTCTTGGACTCCTCGACCTCACCGGCGGGCCCGGCCGACGATCCGGTCTCCTCCCGCGCCGTGTTCTCGTCGCCGTCCTCGCCGGTCAGCAGCGCCGCGCCGATCCCGATGAGGACGACCGCGACCACGGCGACCGCCGCGATGAGCAGTGCCTTGGTGTTCGGGCCGCCGCGGCCCGTGCCGCCGCCCCGGCCGCCCTGCCCGGCGGGCGCGCCGCCGGGGTGGGTCTCGGGCGCGGCGTACTGGGCGTTCGGCCGGGTGTACTGCGGTGCGGACTGCTGGCCGTACTGCTGCTGGGGCGGGTAGCCGTAGCCCTGCTGGGGCGGGACCTGCTGCTGCCCGTACTGGCGCTCGCCGACGGTCCGCACCTGGTTGTACGACGTCCTGGGCACGCCCGGCTGCGCGGCCGGACCCGGGTAGCCGTAGCCGCCCTGGCCGGGCGGCTGGGCGCCTGCCGCCTGTCCGTCCGCGTACAGGTAGCCGAACGGATCGTCGTCCTCGGGCTTGCTCGCGCCGTTGTTTCCGGCCGTCATCCCTGGGTCACTCCTCACCATCTCGCCAGCCGTCGCCGACCGGCCGAGCCTACCTCGAACGGAGCACCGTCCGGATGGCGCGTCCGCCCGCGCACCGGTCCGCGCGAACGGGCACGGGGCCCGGGACGAAGGCCCGGCGAACGTCACCCGGCCCTGCGGTGAACCTTCGAGCGGGACCGCTTCTCGACGTACATCCGCTGGTCGGCGGAGCGCAGCACCTCTTCCGCCGTCATCCCGCACTCGGCCCAGCCGATGCCGAAGCTCGCCCCGACGCGGACGGCCCGGCCATCGACCCGAATGGGCGGAATGATGGCATTGCGCAGGCGTACGGCCAGGTCAGCGGCGTCCGCCGCGCCGAGGCCGTCGGCGAGGACGACGAATTCGTCACCTCCGAGCCGCGCGACGGTGTCACCGTCGCGTACACAGGTGCTCAGCCGCCGCGCCACCTCGATGAGCACGGCGTCACCCGTGTGGTGCCCGAAGCGGTCGTTGATGGACTTGAAGCCGTCGAGGTCGCAGAAGAGCACCGCGAGCCCCTTCGTCCCGTCGCCGTGCTCCGGGTAGGGGGCGACGGCGTGCACATGGTGGTCGAAGGGCCCGTCGCCGGGCATCGTGTCCCCGTCGTAGCCGTCGTAGCCCTCGTACCCGTCGGGCTGGTAGCCGTGGGCCGGGGCCGAGTCGACGCCTCCGTACGCCGCGTCCAGCGCCTCGACGGCCGACGCGGTGGGCGAGTGGGGCCGCTCGCACAGCCGGGCGGCGAGGCGCGAGCGCAGCTCGGCGCTGTTGGGCAGACCGGTGAGCGCGTCGTGCGAGGCGCGGTGGGCGAGGTTCAGCTCGTGGCGCTTGCGTTCCTCGATGTCCTCGACGTGGGTGAGCAGGAAGCGCGGCCCGTCGGCGGTGTCGGCGACGACCGAGTTCCGCAGGGAGACCCAGAGGTAGGTGCCGTCCCGGCGGGCGAGCCGCAGCTCCGCCCGGCCGCCCTCGGCCGAGGTGCGCAGGAGGGTGCCGACGTCCTCGGGGTGGACCAGGTCGGCGAAGGAGTAGCGGCGCAGGACGGAGGCGGGCCGGCCGAGCAGCCGGCACAGCGCGTCGTTGGTGCGCAGCAGCCTGCCGTGCTGGTCGCCGCCCATCTCCGCGACGGCCATGCCGCTCGGCGCGTACTCGAACGCCTGGCGGAAGGACTCCTCGCTGGCCCGCAGCGCCTGCTGCTCGCGCTCCAGCCGGACCAGGGCGCGCTGCATGTTCGCCCGCAGACGGGCGTTGCTGATCGCGATGGCCGCCTGGGACGCGTACATCTGGAGCGCCTCGCGGCCCCACGCGCCGGGGCGCCGCCCGTTGCGCGGCCGGTCCACGGATATGACGCCGAGGAGGTCCCGGCCACCGCCGGAGGCGTACATCGGGGCGTACAGCCGGTCCAGCGGATGCCACTCGTCCTCGAACCGCGGCTCGGGCCCCTCGGTGTGCCACTGCGGTACGTCGTCGTCGAGCAGGACCCAGCCCTCGGTGTGCGGGATGAACCGCAGCTGGTCCCACGCCTCGCCCATGCTCAGCCGGCGCTCCCACGAGGCGCGGGAGCCGACGCGGCCGGTGATCAGGGCTTCGGCGGCGGCGTTGCCCGCGAAGGCGGCGATGACGAGGTCGCCGTCGGGGCGGACCAGGTTGACGCAGCCCAGCTCGTAGCCGAGACCGGTGACGATGCCGTCGGCCACGGTCTGCAGCGTATCCGCGAGACTCCGCGCCGTGTTGAGATCAGCGACGGCCTGGTGCAGCTGCCGCATGGTCGCAAGGCGGACGTAGGGCTCCGACTCGGCCTCCATTGCTCGCACTCCCCGAGACCTCGACAGCAACTCCAGGTTTCATATCGACGTACTTGTTGCAGTGTCACGGTCACTGAATCACAGTGAGCTGTGCACCCGGTACACAGGGTCAGCGGAAAATGGACTCTGTGACTCAAGTCACAACAGATGGTCAAGATATCGCGCGGCCCCTTGACACGGCCCGCTGTTTCCCTGGAGCAGATCCGGCGGCGGCACGCCCGCCGCCCGGTGATCGCCCGCCTGACGCCACTGCGGACGGGACCCCGGTCCTAGGACCGGCCTCGTCCCGTGGCCCGATGCGGCGGCGGCGCACCCGCGGCTAGCGTGCAGTTGTGTTGCAGACGAAGACCTCCTCCGGTTCCGAGCCCGTCCCCCATGCTGAGGGGGTGAGCAACGACGAGTTCCGTTCAGCACTCGCGCGGCTGGCCGCGGGGGTGGTGCTGGTCACCGCCCAGGAGCCGCCGCTCGACGAGCACGGCCGCGGGGAGGACGTCGGGATGACGGCGACCGCCTTCATGTCGGTGTCCCTGGACCCGCCGCTGGTGACGGTGAGCCTGCGCAACGACTCCCGGATGGACGACCTGCTCTCCGAGCAGCCGCTGTGGGCCGTGTCCGTCCTCGCCGCGAGCCAGCGGCACATCGCCGGACGGTTCGCCATGAAGGGCCGCATCAGCGACCGGCTGCTGTTCGAGGACGTCGCGTACGTCCGGGGCGAGGTGACGCACGCGCCGCTGATCGGCGGAGCGCTGGCGACGCTGGAGTGCCGCACGGAGCAGCGGGTGGTGGCCGGGGACCACACGCTGGTGATCGGCCGCGTCCTCACGGCCCGGCTGCCCAGCGCGGACGGCGACCCGCTGGCGTACTTCAAGGGCCGCTACCGGCAGCTGGGCTGAGGCGTAGGGGCCGGTAGCGGGCAGCTCGGCCGAGGCGTCCGGCGGGAACCCGCTCGCGCGCCGGCTCCCCCGCCGCGCCGCCCCCGGTTCGCGGCCGGCTGCTACCAGTCGCGGCCGGAGCGGCCCCGCTTGGTGTCGCCGCGCTGCTTCTTCTCGCGCAGCCTGCGCTCGTTGATCCCGCGCGGGACCTTCCGCTTGATCCGCGGCTTCGGCGGCGGCGCCGTGGCCTCGGCCAGCAGGGCGGCCAGGCGGACGGCGGCCGTCTCGCGGTTGCGCCACTGGGAGCGGTGCTCGGAGGCCCGTACGGACACCACCCCGCCCACCAGGCGGCCCGCCAGCCGCTCCAGCGCCCGCGCCTTCCAGACGTCGGGCAGCGCGTCCGTCGCCGCGAGGTCGAAGCGCAGCTCCACCTGGGAGTCGCTGGTGTTGACGTGCTGGCCGCCCGGTCCGGAGGAGCGCGAGAAACGCCACATCAGCTCGGCCTCCGGCAGGGAGACCGAACCGCGGATGACATAGGGCCCGGACATGACACCCATGGTCCCTGCCGCGCACCGCGTTCGTCACCTTCTTTTGCCCGGTCGCGTGATTCGTTCCCGCACAGCCGTGCGGGCCGCCAGCCCGGAGGTTCGGCAAACAAAGTAAAGAACCAGGAACCTCGTGGTCTGCTCCTTGCGTTAGGACGGGTGACGGTAGCTTTCGTGAACAGCACGAAATCCCGCACACGACGAGGAAAGGGACTTCCCATGGCAGTAAGCCTGTCCAAGGGCGGCAACGTCTCGCTCACCAAGGAGGCCCCGGGCCTGACCGCCGTCACGGTCGGCCTCGGCTGGGACGTCCGCACCACCACCGGCACCGACTTCGACCTCGACGCCTCGGCGATCGCGGTCACCGCGGCGGGCAAGGTCGTCTCCGACGGCCACTTCGTCTTCTTCAACAACAAGTCGACGCCGGACCAGACCATCGTGCACACCGGTGACAACGTCACGGGTGAGGGCGAGGGCGACGACGAGCAGATCAACGTCAACCTGGCGGGTCTGCCGGCCGACGTCGACAAGATCGTCTTCCCGGTCTCCATCTACGACGCCGAGGCCCGCAGCCAGAACTTCGGCCAGGTCCGCAACGCGTTCATCCGCATCCTCAACCAGGCCGGCGGCGGCGAGATCGCCCGCTACGACCTGAGCGAGGACGCCGCCACCGAGACCGCCATGGTCTTCGGCGAGCTCTACCGCAACGGCGCCGAGTGGAAGTTCCGCGCGGTCGGCCAGGGCTACGCCTCGGGCCTGCGCGGCATCGCCCAGGACTTCGGCGTCAACCTCTGACCCGAGCCCTCCTGTCGGAGCCCCCGGTCGCGTCGGCGGCCGGGGGCTCCGGCGTGCCACGCCCGTCGGCCCGGGGCTCCCGCATGCCACGCCCCGTCATATCGCCGCCGTCGCCGCCGTCCTGTTCGCCAATCACACCAGTTCACCGAATAGCGGACAGAAAGCGGCCCCAGTCGTACAAGAGCTGGTCAAAAACTTGTGAGGCAATTGTCGCGACCCCGTCAACACCCGTCATTCGGTGGCACGCTCTCCGCTCGTAGTCCCCCCACAGGACGACCGACGGAGAAGACGAATGAACCTCCACACCACCCCCCACCGCACCACCCGCCGGCTCGCGGCACTCGCCGCCACCGCCGCGATGGTGGTCGCCGGCCTCCAGGCGGGAGCGGCCGTCGCCGCCCCCGCAGCCGACCCCTCCACGCCCGCCCCCGCCGCCTCCACGGCCGCGGCGCTCGGCGTGAACCCCTCCGCACAGCGCACCGCCGCGATCAAGTCGGCACAGACGCGAACCGCTTCGGCGGCGAAGGCCCTCGGCCTCGGCGGCCGGGAGAAGCTGATCGTCCGCGACGTGATCAAGGACGCCCGGGGCGCGGTGCACACCCGCTACGAGCGCACCTACGACGGACTGCCCGTCCTCGGCGGCGACCTGGTCACGCACACCGCCGCCGACGGCGACCTCACGGGCGTGGACAAGGCGACGAAGGCCGAGATATCCGTGCCCTCGACCACGCCGGAGCTGAAGAGCGCGGCCGGCGCCCGCAAGGTGATCTGGGCGGGCGGCGGCAAGCCCGTCCTCGCCTTCGAGTCGGTCGCCTCCGGCGTGCGGAAGGACGGCACGCCCAGCCGCGTCCACACCATCACCGACGCCGCCACGGGCAAGAAGCTGCACCGCTACGAGGCGGTGGAGACCGGCGTCGGCAACAGCCAGTACAGCGGCGAGGTCGAGCTGACCACCGCCAAGGGCGGCTCGGGCTTCGAGCTGACCGACGGCGACCGCGGCGGCCACAAGACGTACGACCTGAAGCAGGGCACCTCCGGCACCGGCGACCTGATCACGGACGCCGACGACACCTGGGGCAACGGCGCGGGCGACGACCGGCAGACCGCCGCCGTCGACGCGCACTACGGCGCCGCGAAGACCTGGGACTTCTACAAGACCGCCCTCGGCCGCGACGGCATCGCGGGCGACGGCAAGGCCGCGTACTCCCGGGTCCACTACGGCGACGCCTACGTGAACGCGTTCTGGGACGACAGCTGCTTCTGCATGACGTACGGGGACGGCGCGGACAACAAGAGCGCGCTGACCGCCATCGACGTCGCGGGCCACGAGATGACGCACGGCCTCACCTCGGCCACGGCCAAGCTGGACTACGCCGGCGAGTCCGGCGGGCTCAACGAGGCGACCAGCGACATCCTCGGCACCTCGGTGGAGTTCTTCGCCGACAACACCACGGACGCCGGCGACTACCTCATCGGCGAGAAGATCGACATCAACGGCGACGGCACCCCGCTGCGCTACATGGACAAGCCCAGCAAGGACGGCAGCTCGGCGGACTTCTGGGACGAGAAGCTCGGCGACCTCGACGTCCACCACTCCTCCGGCGTCGCCAACCACTTCTTCTACCTGCTCGCCGAGGGCAGCGGAAAGAAGACCGTCAACGGCGTCGACTACGACTCGGCGACCTCCGACGGCTCCGAGCTCACCGGCATCGGCCGCGAGAAGGCGTACCAGATCTGGTACAAGGCGCTCTCCGTCTACATGACCTCCACCACCGACTACGCGGGCGCCCGCGTGGCGACCGAGAAGGCGGCCACCGACCTGTTCGGCGCGGACAGCGCCGAGCTGAAGGCGGTCTCGGCCACCTGGACCGGGGTCAACGTGAAGTAGCGCACGACGCTCGGCACACCGGCACACCGGCACACCGGAGACGGAACGCCGGCCGCGAACGCGCGGGGGAGCGGAAGCAGAGGCGGAAGCGGAAGCGGGACACGGCAGCGGGACACGGTAGCGGGAACGGGAGCCGGTCAGCCCTCGGGCGGCCGGCTCCCGCCGTACAGCCAGGAGTCCCACAGCGCGGTGAGGTCCCGGCCGGTCTCCTCCTCCACGTACGCGACGAAGTCGTCCGTCGAGGCGTTGCCGTGGCGGTGGGCCTTCGTCCACCCGGCGACCAGGGCGAAGAACGCCGCGTCGTCGTCCACGGCCAGCCGGACGCGGTGGATCACCATCGCCCCGCGCCCGTACACCGGCGGCTCGGAGATATCGGCGGCGGACGGCGGATCGGCGGGCGGGAACGCCCAGTTCGCATCGTCCGCGTACGCCTCCTCGAAGCTCTCCCGCACCGGGACGCCGTCGTGCTCGGCGGCCCACAGCCACTCCGCGTACGTCGCGAAGCCCTCGTTGAGCCACATGTCCTGCCAGGTGGCCGGGGTGACGGAGTTGCCGAACCACTGGTGGGCCAGCTCGTGCACCAGGAGGCCGGTGTCGGGCGGACCGGGGAAGAGCGGCCGGTTCTGGGTCTCCAGCGCGTACGCGGAGTCGCCGCGCCGCTCCACGATCGCTCCGGCGGAGCGGAACGGGTACGGGCCGAACTTCCGCGCCGCCCACCTCAGCACCGCCGGAATCCGGTCCAGTACGGCCTTGCTGCCCTTCGCCGACTCCGGGTCGACGGCGCTCAGCACGCGGATGCCGTCCGGCGTCACCGACTCGGCCGTACGGAACCGGCCGACGGCCACGGTCGCCAGGTAGCTCGCCATCGGCTCGGCGGTCCGCCACCGGAACGCGGTGCGGCCGTCGACGGTGCGCCGGTCCACCAGCTCCCCGTTGGAGACGGCCGTCAGCCCCTCGGGCACGGTGACGCGCACGTCGTAGACGGCCTTGTCGCTCGGGTGGTGGTTGCCGGGGAACCAGGCCATGGAGCCCACCGGTTCGCCGAGGGCCACCGAGCCGTCCGCCGTCCTCAGCCAGCCCTCCTCGCTGCCGTCGGCGTCCGTCAGGGTCTGCGGGGAGCCGGAGTAGCGCACGGTCGCGGTGAACGTGGCGCCCTCGCGCAGCCGGTCCTCGACCCCGGCGTCCGGGCGCAGCGTCAGCTCCCGGCCCGCCCGGTTCACCGCGGCCGGTCGGCCCTCGACGGTGGCGCTCTCCACGTCGAGCCCGGCCAGGTCGAGGCGGAAGGCGCTCAGGTCCTGGTCGGCGCGGGCGGTGATCCGGGCCGTGCCGCGCAGCCGTCCGGCGTCCGGGTCGACGTCGAGCGAGAGGGCGTAGTGCGTGACGTCGTAGCCGCCGTTGCCCAGCTTCGGGAAGTACGGGTCGCGCGCTCCGGCCGCGCCCGGAACGCCCTCGACGCCGCCCGTGCAGCCCGTGCCGAGGACGGCGAGGGAGGTCAGCAGGGCGGCGGCGGAGGCGGTACGGCGGCGGGCCGGGCTCGGGTGGTGCACACCGTCGATCGTAGGCGGTGCCGGCGGACCTCCCCGGACCGGCGGACCTCCCCGGACCGGCGGCGGGCGGCCGACGGGCCGAGGCCGTCGGGACCGCCCGGACCGCCCGGACCTGCCGGACCTGCCGGCCCTGCCGGACCTGCCGGACTGCCGGTCAGAGGACGGCGATGCCCAGCGGGCGGCTGCCCGCCTGGAACCGGACCGGATCCGCGTCCCCTTCGAGGTCGACGACGGTGATCCCGTTCCAGTAGCCGTCACGGGTGAACCCGCCCGTGACGTACGCCCACCGGCCGTCGGACGACACGGTGACGTCCTCGTGCGGGCCCTGGAGCGGCACCACCCGCTCCTCGCCGTCGGGGCTGCGGACGGTGAGCGAGGCGTCCTCGTCGTCCGTGCCGATGGGGCCGGTGCCGACGGCGAGGAGGGTGCCGTCGGGGGTGAGGGCCGCACCGTGCTGGTGGGTGTTCGCGGTCATCCGCTCGATCTCCACCTTCCCGGTGCGCGGGTCCAGCACGGCCAGCCGCTCGCCCTCGAACGGCAGCAGCAGCCTGCCGTCCTCGGGCCGCACGGCGGCGTAGTGCGGCTTCAGCCAGGAGCCGAGCCCGCCCTCGGTACCGTACGGGGCGACCTCCATGCGGCGCGTCTTCAGCGTCCCGGCGTCCACCGCCGTCACGTCGAACGAGTCGTGGTCGGTGGCGTACACCTCGTCTCCGTCCGGCGAGACGTCCACGTCGAACGGCCGGCGGCCGACCGGCGCGGTGCCGGTGACCTCGCGGGTCGCGGTGTCGATGACCTCGACCGTGCCGTCGCCGCCGGGCACGTTGACGCCGACGTAGACGTGGCGCCCGTCGGGCGCCAGGGCGATGCCCATGCCGCCGCCCCGGTACTCGCCGGTGGTCGCCGGTCCGCTCTCCGTCTCGTACGGGATGAGGGCGAGCCGGGTGCGCCGGGCCGTGTCGACGACGGCGACGCCCTCGGCGGTCGCGACCCAGGCCCGCCCGTCCTCCCCGACGACCAGGCCGTACGGCGCGGTGCCGACCCGCACGGAGGCCAGGGGCTGCCCGCCGGTGCCGGAGCCGTTCCTCCCCGGGTCGACGAAGGTGACGGTGTCGGCCCCGAAGTCGGCGACGAGCAGGGTGCCCTCGGGGGTACGGCCCCGGGGGGCGTCCTTCGGGTCGGGCTTCGCCGTGCCCGTGGCGGCGGGTTCCCGCGCAGCCCCGGAGGAGTCAGGCACCGTCGCGGCGGCGCACCCGGCGAGCACCGCCGCGGCGACGAGACCGAGCGTGAGGCGGCGGGCGTTGCGGGCGCGGCGGGCGTTGCGGGCGCGGCGACCGCGCACCGCGTTCACGCGGCGTCCCGCAGCAGCGCGGCGAGTTCGGCGAAGCCGCGCCGTTCGGCGTGGGCCAGGGCCGTGACCCCGTCGCCGTCGGCCAACCCCGGCGTCGCGCCGGCCGCCAACAGGGCCGCCACGACCTCCTGGTGCGCCCGGCCGCCGGCGCCGAGGATCACCGCCTCCAGCAGGGCGGTCCAGCCGAGCCGGTTGACGTGGTCGACGTCGATGTCGGTGACCCGCAGCGCCTCCCGTACGTACGCGACGTGGCCGCGCTCGGCGGCGGGGATCAGGGAGACGCCGCCGAACCGGTTGCGCAGGGTCAGGTCCGGTCCGGCCGGCAGCAGGACGTGCAGCATCGCGACGCTGCCGGTGACCCCGGTGGCCAGCCACGGGCTCTCCTCGCGGAGGTCCTGGGCGTCGGGGTCGGCGCCGGCCGCCACCAGCAGCCGGGCCGCCTCCACGTGGTCGCCGCCGACGGCGAGGAGCAGCGCGGTGCGCCGTTCCCCGTCGCGGGCGTCGACCCGCGCACCGCCCTCGACGGCGGCCCGCACCCCCTCGGCGTCGCCGGTACGGGCGGCGGTGAGCAGATCGTGATCGAGGACGTTCATGGTTGCTCCGTTCTGCGCGTTGTGCGCGTACTTCAAGCACTGCGCGTACTGCGTGCGGGGGACTGCCCCACTACCGGGCGAGGGCCGCGACACCGGCCCGGGCGAACTTCTCGTCGAGGTCGCCGCCGGGTGCGCCGGCCACGCCGATGCCCGCCACCGGCGCGCCCTTGACCTGGACCGGGGCTCCGCCGGCGAGGAACAGCGTGCCGGGGATGTCCTTCAGGTTCGGGGCCTGCTCCAGGCGCTTGACCAGTTCGGACGTGGGCGCGTTCCAGGAGACGGCGGTGTACGCCTTCTCGACGGCCGACTCGGGGGACTGCGGGCCGGCGCCGTCGCCGCGGAGCGTGACGAGCGTGTTGCCGCTGCGGTCGACGACCGCGACGGAGACGCGCTGGTTCTCCTTCCTCGCGGCGTCCAGGGCGGCCTGCGCGGCCTTGGTCGCGGCGGCGGCGGTGAGGTGGGTGGTCTGCTGGAGGTCGCGGTTGTTCGCGTCGGCCTTGGCGGCGGCCGGGACTACGGCCGGGCCGGCGGCCGGGGCGGACGCGCTCGCGGACATGGCGCCGAAGGCGCCGGCCCCGAGGGCGGCGACGACGACGCCACCGGTCACGGCACGGGCACGCGGCGACAGCTTCTTCACGGTGGGCTCCTTGGTGGTGCGATACGGGCGGTGCGCTTGCGGATGTCCCGCCGGCGGATGTTCCGCTTCCGGGCGGTGCGCTTCCGGGTGTTCGGCTCTGTCATCGATCCTCCCGGCGGATCCGGCCCCGTACGGTCGGCGTACCGGCTGCGTCCGGGGGCCGGGTCGGCTGACGGCCCCGTCAGCCGATCGGTTGATGCGGGCGGGACCGGAGAGGTTCACGATGGAGGGGTCCGCGCGGATACGTGCAGGTCGTCGCGGGTCCGCGAGCGTCGCCACAGGGAACGGAACGCGAGGTACGAGGTGCAGCACGGGAGCGGTCCGCGGGAGCCGGGCGCCCGCACCGGGGCGGACGGGAGCGCGCAGCCGTACGCCGCCCGGCGCGCGGAGCCGCCCGCTCACGCGGAAGCCGACGCGGACGCGAACGCGAACGCCGATGCCGACGCCCGCTGGCTCGCGCTCCTCATGCACGCCGCGTTCTTCCTGCTGCTCGGCGCCTCGCTCGCCCGGTTCCTCATGCGGCACCCCGGCGAGGACCGCACGCCGTGGATCATCGCCCTGTCGATCGGCCTGGCCGGGCTCTACCTCCTCGGTCCCGTGCTCGGCTCACGGCCCACGCCGCGCCGGCTGGCCTGGCTGGCGGGGCTCGTGGCGGTCTGGATGGTGCTGGTCGTCCTCGCGCCGAGCTTCGCGTGGTGCGCGGTGCCGCTGTTCTACACCGGGCTGCGCATCCTGCCGCCGCGGCCCGCTCTCGTCCTCGTCGCGCTGCTCACCGTGTTCGTCGTGGCCGCGCAGTTGCGCCTGGCCGCGGGCTTCGACCCGAACCTGCTGCTCGCCCCGCCCGCCGTCGCGGCCGTGGCGACCACCGCCTTCGTCCACATGCAGCGCCAGGCCGCCCGCCAGCGGGAGCTGATCGACGACCTGCTGCGCACCCGGCGCGAACTGGCCGCCACCGAACGGCGCGAGGGAACCCTCGCCGAGCGGCAGCGGCTCTCCATGGAGATCCACGACACCCTGGCCCAGGGCCTGTCCAGTCAGCAGATGCTGCTCCAGGCGGCCGACCGCACCTGGACCGCCGACCCGGCCACCGCCCGACGCCACGTCCGTACGGCCACCGGCATCGCCGAACGCAACCTCGCCGAGGCCCGCCGCTTCGTCCACGACCTGGCCCCGGCCGATCTCGCGGAGGGCGGCGGCCTGGAGGCGGCCCTGTCCGCACTCGCGGCCCGCGAGACGGCTCAGACGCAGGGCGCGACGACCGTCCGCTGCCATGTGGAGGGCGCGGCGCAGTCCCCGCTGCCGGTCCTGGTGCAGTCCGCCCTGCTGCGCATCGCCCAGGGGGCGCTGGCCAACGTACGGGAGCACGCGGGGGCGACGGCCGCCGCGCTGACCCTGACGCACCTCGACGACCGGGTCGTCCTCGACGTCGGCGACGACGGCCGCGGCTTCACCGTGCCCGAGGGCGGTCCCGTCCCGGCGGACGGCGTACGGGGCCACGGCCTGCCGGCGATGCGGGCGCGGGCGCGTCAGCTCGGCGGAACCCTGACGATCGAGTCGGCGCCGGGCGAGGGCACCGTGCTCTCCGCCTCGATCCCCCTCGCCCCGGCCTCCCCCGCCCCGGCCCCCGCCGACACCAGCCCGGAGGAACCCGCATGACCGAGGCCGCGCAGGCTCCCGCCCCCGTCCGCATCCTGCTCTGCGACGACCACGCGGTCGTCCGCGCCGGCCTGCTCGCCCTCCTCGGCAGCGAACCGGACATCGAGGTGGTCGGCGAGGCGGGCAGCGGCGAGGAAGCCGTGGTGCTCGCCACCCGCCTCAGCCCGGACGTCGTGCTGATGGACCTCCAGCTGGGCGAGGGCATCGACGGCGTCGAGGCCACCCGCCGCATCGCGGCCGGGAACGCCGTCCACGTCCTCGTCCTGACCACGTACGACACGGACGCCGACATCACCCGCGCCATCGAGGCCGGCGCGACCGGCTACCTGCTGAAGGCCGAGCGCCCGGAGGAGCTCTTCGCCGCCATCCGCTCCGCCGCCCAGGGCCGCACGACGCTGTCGGCACCGGTGGCCGGCCGGGTGATGGCCCGCATGCGCAGCCCCCGCCCCGCCCTCACCGACCGGGAACGCGACATCCTGGCCCAGCTCTCCCAGGGCCTGGGCAACCGCGACATCGCCCGCGCCCTGTTCATCAGCGAGGCCACGGTCAAGACGCACCTGGGCCGGATCTACGACAAGCTCGGCGTCGACACCCGCGCGGGTGCCGTGGCCGTGGCGAAGGAGCAGCGACTGCTGCCGTGATCCCGCGCGGGACGGAGGCAGGGGTAACGGGAGGCGCGGCGTCTCAGTGCTCGTCGAACAGAGCGTCGGCGGTCTCGGCCGTGACGGCACGCTCGAACCACACGTCGAGCACCTGAAGGTCCGCGCACGCCGAAATGCGCTGCCGCGCCGACTCGGGCACCGCGACGCCACGGACCGCGAGAATCCGCAGGATGTCCTCGACACGCCCCTCGACTCGCCCCTCGTCGCGGAAGGTCTCGGCGACGATGCCGCGGAAGTGACTGAGACCAGTGCCCATCAGGTTCCTCCAGATCTCGCGGGCCGGGGTGGCTCCCAGACCCGCCTCGGTGAATTCGGCGAAGACCGCCGCAGCGTCGGCGTCCGTGGTCTTGAGGGCCACGGCGAGGGCCTCCAGTATGGCAGCGATGTCGTGATCGTTACCATGTGTGATCGCTGAGAAGACGGCCATCGGAATGTCCTCGGCCGCGCGCGCCGCATCCGTCACCGCCGGAACGTTGTGCGGGCCCAGCACCAGCGGATACACGGCCAGGCTCGGATGCTTCTCCAGCCCGATACGGATGGGCTCGGCCGCCCATTCCGCCGTCCCCTTGTCCCGGCAGACGACCAGCAGCACGGGTGGGTACCGGAACTTCGCGTAGAGGTGAGCCAGGTAGTACGCCCAACTGCTCTTCTTGTCCGGGTCCTTCTTGCCCTGAGCCTCGATCGCCAGCAGAAAGCAGTCCCCACCCGCGATGTCGACGCGCAACAGCGTGTCCACATGGCGTTCGAGGGGTCTGATCTCCGTGAGATCCGTATCCATGAGTGACACGGCGACCGGGTCGGGGAACGGAATGCCGAGAGCGCGGAAGGCACTCGTGAACAGCCCGGGGTTCTCCTGGAAAATCCGATGATGAGCTTCGTGCGGCGAACTGACCATGGAACGGACGCTAAACGCCGGTCGCCGGCCTCATCCGGCGGACGGCCTCCCTCTCACCCGATCGGGTAAGGCCACCGTGACCGGGCATGACACCATCGACCCGTGCTCGACATCGGCTACTCCCTCTCCCGGCGCTTCCCCGATCCCCCGCAGACCGACTACCGCCGCGCGGACGTCCGCGCGCTGCGGCACGATCTGTTCTCCGGTGACGTCTATCTGGCGGACACCAAGGCGGACCGCGAGGTGTCCACAGCCTGGGGATGGGTGCCGGTGCTCGACTTCGCCTGGGCGCTCTGCGACATCGTCGAGCAGATCGACCAGGACCCGCGCGGCAACCGCTCGCACCGGCAGCAGTACGCGGAACTGGACTTCACCGAATCCAGCGACCGGATGCTGTTCGAGCGGCGCTTCGGCTGGGTCGACGTCGAGGCCGACTGGATGCCCGGAGACGAG
Organism: Streptomyces sp. ADI96-02; assembly: GCF_003846185.1. Classification (GTDB taxonomy): domain Bacteria; phylum Actinomycetota; class Actinomycetes; order Streptomycetales; family Streptomycetaceae; genus Streptomyces. The sequence goes on along the minus strand of NZ_ML123034.1, from coordinate 3,645,094 downwards.
CCTCCGCTCACCTTCAGCCACTCCCTGCTGCGCCGCGAGGCCCGCGACTTCCTGCACGACCTGATCGCCGACCTGGCCGACATGCACGAGGGCCTGGCCGACAACCCCGTCATCTGGGACCTCCAGGCGCGCTTCCCCCGCATGTGAGACCCCGACCCCTCACGCCTCCACCCGCACCCCGATCTGCGCGGCGAACGCCGGAGCCAGCTCCATCAGCTGGACCGGGCTGATCACCGCCCCCGCCAGCCGCTCCACGCCCCGCGCGATGTCCAGCTCCGTCACCGCGCGCAGGTCCACCGAGTCCATGCTCGCCCCGCTGAAGTCGGCCCGCTTCAGCACGCAGTCCCGGAACTCCACCCGCACCAGGTGCGCGTCCCCGAAATCCGGCTCGGACAGCACACATCCCTCGAAGACGACGTCCTTCAACCGGGCCCTGCGGAGATTCAGATAGTCGATCTTCCCGCCCCGCACCACCACGCGCTCCAGCACCGCCCCGTGCAACTGGACCCCGCCCAGCCGTGCGTCCACCACCTCCACATCGCGCAGCGACGCCTCGGCCAGATCCGTGCCCACGCCCCGTACGCCCGTCAGCACCGCGTCGATGAAGCGGGCCCGCACCAGCTCCGTGCGGTCCAGCACGCAACCGTCCAGCGCGCAGTCCATGAACCGGGCGCCCGGCCCCGCGCCCTCCGTCAGATCGACCCCGTCGAACCGCACCCCGTCGTAGTCCCCGTCGGGCTCCAGGCCCCCGCCCTCGTACGGCACGAGCGGCGGCAGCCGCACCTCCGGCCGGCGCGCCGCCGCCACCGCCCCCTTCCTCTCCCCGCTCCGCCCCGTCCTGCCCGCACGCGTCACCATGCCCCCATCGTGACGCACCCCACTGACAACGCCCCCGCCCGATGTCACGAACGGCCCTCCCCGGTCCGTCCCTGGAACAGCGACCGAAGGAGATCCAGCCATGCACCGCATCCACGTCGTCGGCGGCGGCTTCGCCGGACTGACCGCCGCGATCACCGCCGCCGAATCCGGCGCCCCGGTCACCCTGTACGAGGCCCACCGCACGCTCGGCGGCCGGGCCAGGACCGCGGGCGGCCCCTACCTGACGAACGAGGGCCCGCACGCCCTGTACCGCCACGGGCCGCACTGGGCGTGGCTGGCCCGGCGCGGACTTCTCGGGCAGGTCGTCTCCGTGCCGCTCCTCGAAGGCGCCCGCTTCCGCTTCCGCCGCGCCGGCGTCCTCCGCCGCACCCCGCCCGCCGCCCTGCTGCGCCTCGCCCGCCACCGCGCGGGGGCCGCTCCGGTGGACGCCGACTTCCACGGCTGGGCCGCCGGGCTGATCGGCGAGGACCACGCCCGTGCCGCCGCGCACTTCGTCGGCGCCGGCCTCTTCCACCACGACCCCGGCGCGCTGTCCGCCGCGTTCGTCCAGGAGCGGTTCCGCCGCCTCGCCTCGCTGCCGCCCGAGGCCCGCTATCCGGTCGGCGGCTGGGCCCGGCTCGTCGAGCGGATGGCCGGGCACGCGCGCGGCCTCGGCGTACGCGTGGAGACGTCCGCCCGCGTCGACGGGGGCACGCTCGCCGGGCTGGCCCGTAACGGTCCGCTGATCGTCGCCACCTCCCTCGACGCCGCCCGTACGCTCCTCGACGACGCGGCCCTGACCTGGGACAGCGGCCGGAGCGCCCTCGTCGACATCGCGGTGCGCGAACGGCGCGGCGACGCCTTCGTCGTCTCCGACCTGGACGCCCCGGGCTGGATCGAACGGTTCACCGCCCAGGACCCGACCCTCGCTCCGGCCGGCGAACAGCTGATCCAGGGCCAGTTCCCGATCGCCCCGGGCGCGCCCCGCGCCGACGGCGTCGCCCGCGCCGAGCAGCTGCTCGACCTCGGCTTCCCGGGCTGGCGCGGGCGCACGACCTGGCGCGGCGAGGCGCTGGCCACCGGCCGTACGGGGGCCGTGGACCGCCCCGGCACCACCTGGCGGGACCGGCCCTCGGTCGTCCGCGGGGACGGCGTCTTCCTCGCCGGTGACCAGGTGGCGGCCCCGGGGCTCCTGAGCGAGGTCTCCTTCACCAGCGGCCTCGAAGCCGCGACGCTCGCCCTACGGGCGGCCGGACCCCGGACGCGAACCCCACCCGCCCCCGGAACGCGGCTGACGCCAAGACGGCGAGACGGCGAGACGCCGAGACGCCAAGAAGCCGAGACGCCAGCACGCCAGGGACGGGGAGGAGGCGACGCCCGCTGAACGTGACCGCTGACCCGAGCGCCCGCCGCCACCTCCGCCCCTCCCCCTCATCGCCCCAGCAACTGCCGCGCGATCCCCGCCTGGTCGGCGGACGGCCGCTCCCCGTCCCCGACCGCCCCCAGCGCGTTCTGCAACACCCGCCCCAGCGTCCACGCCCGCGCCCGCGCCCGGTCGCCGGCCATCCCCAGCGCGTCCGTCAACGCGTCGAACCGCCACAGCACCTCCCCGGCGTCGAACAGGTTCACCAGCGCCGGGAACAACTCGAATCCGGGGTCGCCCACCAGCGGCTTCGGGTCGATCGCCACCCATTGCCCGGACCGCTCCGAACCCGCCCGGCCGGACAGGACGTTGTCGTAGTGCAGGTCCCAGTGCAGCAGCCGGTCCCCCGGCTCGCCCGCGACCTCCCGTACAGCCGCCGCGCAGTCCGCGAGCAGCCGCCGGTCCGACGCGTCGGCGAGCGTCCGGGCCGCCTCCGGGGCGGCGACCAGCATCCGTTCGGCCTCCGCGCCCAGGGTGCGCAGGCCCTCCGGCGCGGGCACCGCCGCCAGTCGGGCCAGCACCTCGCCGAGCACACCCACCGCCGCCCGCACGTCGGCCGTCCGCGACAACGGGCGTTGCTCGTCCAGCCGTTCGAGCAACAGGGCGCCGGTGTCCGGGTCGTGGTCGAGCAGCCCGACGGCCCCGACGCCCGCCGCGCCCCAGGCGCGCAGCGCGACCGGTTCGCCGACGGTCTCCTCGTCGAGCGCCTGGAGTTTCAGCACGGTCGGCAGCCCGTCCGCGACGCGCACCACCGGCAGCACCAGGGCGCACATGCCGTGCATCGCCGCGCCGTCCAACCGCAGCCCCCACTGCGCCAGATACCGCTCGGCGAGGCCCGGCAGCCCGGCCACGAAGGCGCGCCCCGCCTCGCCGTTGAACGAGGACTGCGCAGCGACGAGCCCGTCCGGAATGTCGATCACGCGGCCGATCCCAAGCTCGTGCGTCAATCGGGCCATGCCCCGAAAACTACCGGGAAGTCCTGGAAGTCCGGGAGGAATCCCCGGAAGAAGTCCCGGACGCCGACCCGGACGACGACGTGCCGGCCGCCGTACCGTCACCGCTGCCCTCCTGGCCGTACGTCGCTGGATCGCCGCTGCCCTCCTGGCCGCACGCCGCTGGATCACCGGCGCGCCGGGCACGTACGTCTGGCTGGCGGTCCTCTTCGTCACCGCCTTCCTCCTGCACCGGATGTCCCCCGCGTTCGAGGAGGAATTCCTCCGCCGGCACTCCACCAACATCCACGAGCTCTCGCAGGACCCGCTGCGCGTCCTCGTCTCCAGCGCCCTGTGGATCGACGGCGGGAACTGGCTGCCGTACGCGGTCCTGTTCACCGTCTTCCACGCCACCGCCGAGCACTGGCTGGGAACCCTGCGCTGGTTCGCCATCGTGGTCGCCGCGCACGTGCTGGCCACCCTCCTCAGCGAAGGCGTGCTGGCCTGGGCGATCCGGCACGGCCACGCCCCGCAGTCCGCCGTCAACTCGCTCGACGTCGGCGTCAGTTACGCACTCGCCGGAGTGATCGCGGTCCTCGTCTACCGCGTCCCGCATCCCTGGCGTCACGTCTACGCGTTCGCCGTCCTCGTCGTCTTCGGCATCCCGCTGGCCACCGGCCGCACCTTCACGGACCTGGGCCACTTCACCGCCGTACTGATCGGGTTCGCCTGCTACCCGCTCACGCGCACCGCCCGGGGCGGAACGGGGACGGAACACCCCGCCGCGCAGTAACGTCCGGCCACACGTACGCTCGGCATCACACCGGACAGCAGGGGCATCATGAGCACCGTCACCACCGTCAACGGCGGCATATCGTTCTGGTACGCGCGGGAGGGCACCCCGGCCCCGCGCGAGCCCCTGCCCGGCGACGCGACGGCCGACGTCGTCATCGTCGGCGGCGGCTACACCGGGCTCTGGACCGCGTACTACCTCAAGAAGGCCGTCCCCTTTCTCAACATCACCGTGCTGGAGGCGAAGTTCTGCGGTTACGGGGCCTCCGGCCGCAACGGCGGGTGGCTCTACAACGGCATCGCGGGCCGCGACCGGTACGCCGAGCTGCACGGCCACGACGCCGCCGTACGGCTCCAGAAGGCGATGAACGAGACCGTGGACGAGGTCGTCCGGGCCGCCGCCGAGGAGCGGATCGACGCCGACATCCACCGGGGCGGCGTCCTGGAGGTGGCCCGCACCCCCTCCCAGCTCGCCCGCCTCAAGGACTTCCACAGCGTCGAGATCGCGTTCGGCGAGACCGACCGGGTGCTGCGCGGCGCCCGCGAGACGGCGGAGCGGATCAAGGTCACCGGGGCCGTCGGCTCCACCTGGACCCCGCACGGAGCCCGGCTGCACCCGGCCAAGCTGGTCAAGGGCCTCGCCGACACCGTGGAAGCCCTCGGCGTCACCATCCACGAGTCGACGCCGGTCACCGAGATCAAGCCCAAGCACGCCGTCACCCCGTACGGCACGGTCCGCGCCCCGTACGTCCTGCGCTGCACCGAGGGCTTCACCGCGAGCCTCAAGGGCCAGAAACGCACCTGGCTGCCGATGAACTCCTCCATGATCGCCACCGAGCCGCTGTCCGCCCGCGTCTGGGAGACCATCGGCTGGGACGGCCGCGAGACGGTCGGCGACATGGCCCACGCCTACCTCTACGCCCAGCGCACGGCGGACGACCGCATCGCCCTCGGCGGACGCGGCTACCCCTACCGCTACGGCTCCGCCACCGACAACGACGGCCGCACGCAGCCCGCCACCGTCGAGGCGCTGCGCGATCTGCTGGTCCGCCTCTTCCCGACCACGGCGGGCGTCCGCGTCGACCACGCCTGGTCCGGCGTCCTCGGCGTCCCGCGCGACTGGTGCGCGACCGTCACCCTGGACCGCTCCACCGGCCTGGGCTGGGCCGGCGGTTACGTCGGCTCGGGCGTCGCCACGGCGAACCTCGCCGCCCGCACCCTGCGCGACCTGATCCAGCAGGACTCCGGCCAGGCGGGCCCCACCGATCTGACCGCGCTGCCGTGGGTCAACCACAAGGTGCGGCGCTGGGAACCGGAACCCTTCCGCTGGCTCGGCGTCCACGGCATGTACGCGGCCTACCGCGCCGCCGACCGCCGCGAGACCGCCTCGCCCCGCCCCGGCACCGACCCCATCGCCCGTGCGGCGGACCGTATCGCCGGCCGTCACTGATCCCGCGCGGCACTCCCGGCGGAGACCCCGCGGCGGGACCACAGCGGTGCCGCCCCGGCGCACACGGCCGGGGCGGCACCGCCGCCGGCGGTCGGGGCGGGCAGCCGGCGATCAGTCCACCTCAGAGGCGCCATCCACCTCAGAGGCGTCTTCCACCTCGGAGGCCCGCCTTCCACCTGGGAGGCGTCGGTTCACCTCAGAGGCATCAGTTCACCTCGGAGGTGAAGGAGTTCACCTTGAGGCCCGCACCGCCCTGCCACGGCTCGAAGCCGGCCTGGACGCTCGTCAGGTACCAGGAGGGGTCACCGAATCCCCGGTCGTTGGCCTGCTTCACGAAGTCCTTGACGTCGAAACTGAGGTTGGACATGGCGGACGGGGCCACGAAGGAGATGACCTTGTGGCCGCCGTCGCGCTGCTCCCACACGTCCCAGGTGGTGCCCGCCACGGTGGCGGTGCCGCTCGGGGAGCCGATGGGGTTGATGGGGCCGACCTTGTTGGCCCAGATCATGATCTCCAGCGCGTGCACGCCGTCCGTCTTGGGCGTCGGGTCGAGCCAGATGTCGTAGGACGCGTTGTAGACGCCGTCGGCGGTGTAGCCGTAGGACACACTGGTCGGAGCGCTGTTGATGGAGCTGACCCGCGCGGGCAGCTTGGTGCCGGGCGAACACTCCTTGTAGTGGCAGCCGTTCACCATGGACGGGTAGCCCTTGGGCGGACCGTTGAAGGCGACCTGGCCGTCGGCCTTCGTCACCTCGAAGCCGGCGGCCGTGGTGTTGATGCACTGCTCGCCGGCGGGGTTCCACAGGTTGTTCTGCACCATGTACGTGCCGACGGTCGACTTGTCGTACTGGCCGCAGATCTCCGCCGCTTGGGCGGGAGCGCTGAAGGCCATCATTCCGGCCGACGCCGAGAGGACCGGCAGCAGTATCAGGGCGGCGGTTCGCTTGGACAGCTTCATGGACTCTTCCAGTCTGTGGGGGATGACGGGAAACACCCGCGCGAGCGGGCTTCCAGGGGAGGGGCTTCCAGGGAGGTCGCTGCTCGGGACGAGCAGGGGACGGGTGGGGGGTGGTGGAGCTTCCGGAGCGCCGTGGGAGCGCTCCCGCACACTGTAGGAGCGGCTTTCCCGCGCCCACAAGGCTCACAGCGGAACGACGGCGACCGCCGGTTTCCTCGGTTACCGAGCGCGAAGGCGCGACGGAAGGGCAGCGCCGCACACGCACGGTTTCACCCGATCCTCCCGCGACGCCCCATGACGCTCCGTCATGAAGAACGCGGACTCCCGACCCAATGCGCAGGCGGGATGAGCGGAGCGGCGCTCCCCGGATCGGGATCGACGCCCATAGTGATTCACGCTTGTACACAAGGCGAATAAACCTTACTTATCCGTTCTGAGTTGTTTGTTGTGATCAGCTGCAACCCATGGCTTTTGGTAGGCCCTTCAGGTGATGCGTCCGTGACGGAGTATCGCGACGGGCGCAGAAACGTTGACGCATACGTGGAGCCACGTGAAATTTGGGAACGCAACACTCTCCTCGCCGAAGCGTTCTGCAGCACGGACGATCGGGTGCGGGAGGCTCAGGCGGTGATGGACGAGGCACTGGCCAGCAGAACGAGAGCCCTGGCCGCGTTCGCCGTGACGGTGGGCAGTGACTCCGCCGTGGCCGACCTGATGGGTCTGAACGAGCGCGAGGTGCGCGTCGCGCGCCGTACCGTCGGCAAGGATGACGCCCGTGTCGTCGCCGACCAGTTGCTCAAGGCTCCTGCCGAGACGCCTCCCCAGGCGGCTCCGTCGGTCGACTTCCCCGCCGAAGCACCCCCGCAACCGCCGTCACACGCCCCGGACCCCGGAGGGGAACCGCAGGCGGAGGCCGCCGCCTGGGCCGCCCAGCCGTCCATGGTGGAGAGCGCCGCGTCGATCGCCGCGGTGACCTGGACGGAAGGCATGGACTCCGTACTCCAGTGGAGTTGGCAATCCGGCCTCGACCTCCAGACCGTCGCGGAAGAACTCGGCCTGAACTCGAAGGACCTCCTCCTGCGAGCCCAGATGCTCGCCGCCGAGGGACGACTGGCCCCCAAGTCGCCGGCGTACGAGACGAGCCAGTCAGGCCGCCACCGACGGCACGCCTCCCTCTCGTACAGCGCCGTGCCCGACAGCCCGGAGACCCTGTACAGCTCGCCGAGCCCCTACAACTGAACCCGCCGCCGCATCAGCGTCCACCCGGTCCCGCCGGGGCCAGTTCGGCCCGGACCAGCGCAGCCGCCAGCCTCGGCAGGTCATCGTCGTCGACGAGCCGGGCCAGTCGCTCGGGCGTTCCGGGCAGCCCGAGCCCGGCGGCGCCGCGACGGGCCCGGGCGTCGAACGCCGGACGCAGCTCGGGCCACACGCCCTGCGCCTCGCGGCAGTAGATGTCCGCTCCCACCGCCCCGATACGGGGGAACTGCCGCAACAGCCGGTGAATTCGCGCCGGGTCCCCGCCGGCCTCGTCGCGCAGCCGCCGCAAGTCGCCCCGGTACCGTTCGCGTACGAGTTCCGCCCCCGCTCCCAGCGCGGTGGCCGTGCTCTCGTCGTAGCGGCGGTAGTGAGCCCGGACGAGCGCGTCGACCCGGCCCTGCCACGACGCCCTCTCCATGGCCCGGGGTGTGCGCATTCCGGCCGCGAACAGTTCACGAGCTGCCGCTACCGCCATATCGGCTCTGATGGGCGCCGAGAACAGCACACAGAGCACGAGCAACTCGTACAGCGGCATGGGGGTGTCCCGGAGCCGGATCCCCGCCTCCTCCGCATACGTCGTCCCCCGCTCCTCGAGCAGGCGCTTCGCGGTCCGTTCCACGGGCATGGTGGTCCTCCGATGCCGATGCCACAGCCCCCCGTCGCGGGTTCGCGGCCACGCCGCACCACCACGCGCCGCCCCCACCGAACGCTTCCTCATTTTACGCGTCCGGGCGCACCCCGCCCGGCGGACCACGGGCGGGGCGGCCGGGCGGTCACAGCCGCGTGAAGTCCGTACGGGCGACCTGCCGGAAGCCTCGGCGAGTTCCGCGACGGCCTCGCCGAAGCTCTAGAGACCGGGTGCCGGAGAGGACATGGATCCGTCCGGCGTGGCCCTGCCGCGTGAGCACGACGGCCGCGACCTCGGCGAGGTCTTCCAGGTCGATGAAGGCTTCCCGCCCGTTGCCGGTGGGCCTCTGGCGGCGTGGGCGATGTCGCGATCGAGGCCACCGCCAAAGTCGTCCGCCTCCAGCGCAAGGCCGAAGCCGAGCAGGCCGCCCGCAAAGGCGAGAAGGCCGCCAGGAAGGCGAAGACCAGCGCGAAAGCCCAGGCCAAGATCAAGAAGAAGGCCGAGGCCAGGCGGCCCGAGAAGCAGGTCCCCGAGCCGCTCCGCTCACGCAGGCAATCCCACGGCACCCCGGCCGTGTGACCCACCCTGCCCCGAGCAACAGAAAACCCCAGTTCACGAGCTATGTGACCGCCGTTGTGATCAACGCCCGCCGCTGCGACGGGCCTCTTTCCCGAAGTAACGGACGAAGGCCATGCAACCCCACACGATCAGGACGTTGACCAGCGCTCCGGCACCGTGGAACAGGGGGTTGAGGAGGTTGAACCCGGCCTCCCCGCCGATCGAGTCGTCGCCGACCAGCAGGGCCAGCGGATACAGCACGAAGACCAGCACCACGACAGCGCCGGGGAAGGAGATGGTGTTCATCAGCGGGTCGGCGGCCCCGGGCCGCCCGGAGAACTCATAGGCCAGGGCAGTGACCATGGCCAGACCTATGTAGCCGACGGCTATGAGGCGGGCCTTGCTCCAGGCTCCGGGCTCGATCCAGGGTCTGGGCTTGTTCGGGGAACTGGGCTTGCTCATGAGGGTTTGTCCTCCGTGGTTCGGGGCGGAGGGCCCGCGTCCCTGGAGCGGGGACGCGGGCCCTCCCCCGCTCACTATCGACAGGTTCGGTCTTCCGCGTGGCGCGCGGTCCGGAACCGCGGCCCCAGAACTTGGTGCGGACCATCTTGCGCAGGTTGGAACGTGCTTGTCCCAGTACTTCTTGTCCATCAGTACGAGAACACCTTCTTGTCGGAGGCACCGGTCTTGCCGAGGTCGCAGTACAGGCAGTAGCTCGCCAGACCGCTGGTGTCGCGGCACCCCACGAGGTCGCCCCCGCAGTACACGTAGGGGTTCGAGCCGCCCGCGTACCCCTGGTCGACCTGGAGGAAGCGGCCGGCTTCCGGCTCGTGGGCGCGCGCGTCGGTGAGCACGAGGCCGCTCAGGGTGTCACTGGAGACCTGTGAGGCGCCCATCCAGCCGTAACAACGGGCGGGCTCGGTCGCGGTGAGCGGGACCCCGAACTCGTCGTACCGCTGCACGACCGAGCGCGAGAGGTCGGCCAGGTCCAGGGGGACCGAGATGTCCCCGCGCAGGTTCGACAGCTGGAGCACCACGTCGTCACCGAAGGTGGCGGTGCCGAGCGTGCCCGCGATGTCGTTGACGAAGCGGGCCCGAGTGCCGTCGCCGCGCTCCTCCCAGTCCCAGGGTCTCGGTGGCGGCGGCGGCCGGACGGCCGACGCCGTCGAGTGGCGATCATGGTGCCCCGGAAAGAGTGCTCCACTGACGCCGATCGATCTTGAGAAGAACAAAGGCCCAGGTCAGACGATGTCTGACCTGGGCCATCCCTGAGCCCCCTGTCGGATTCGAACCGACGACCTACGCATTACAAGTGCGTTGCTCTGGCCAGCTGAGCTAAGGAGGCGTGCCGGAGCAGTCTAACCAACCCCGGGCCCTGGTCGTCCGCGATTTCCTGTGCTCCGGACTACTGACAGATCGGGAAACGCCAGGTAGCGTCACGGCAGGTTCGCTCAAGTGGACCAGACCACTCCCTACTCGGATCGTCCGGCACGTTCCTGCCGGTTGAGGAGAAGATCCATCATGGCCAGTGTCACGTTCGACAAGGCGTCCCGCGTCTACCCCGGCTCCACCAAGCCGGCCGTGGACCAGCTGGAGATCGACATCGCGGACGGCGAGTTCCTCGTCCTCGTCGGTCCTTCCGGCTGCGGCAAGTCGACCTCCCTGCGCATGCTCGCGGGTCTTGAGGACGTCAACGGCGGCGCGATCCGCATCGGTGACCGCGACGTCACGCACCTGCCGCCCAAGGACCGGGACATCGCCATGGTGTTCCAGAACTACGCGCTCTACCCGCACATGTCCGTCGCGGACAACATGGGCTTCGCCCTCAAGATCGCCGGTGTGAACAAGACCGACATCCGGGCGAAGGTCGAAGAGGCCGCCAAGATGCTGGACCTCACCGACTACCTGGACCGCAAGCCCAAGGCCCTCTCCGGCGGTCAGCGCCAGCGTGTGGCGATGGGCCGGGCCATCGTGCGCGAGCCGCAGGTCTTCCTCATGGACGAGCCGCTGTCGAACCTCGACGCCAAGCTCCGCGTCTCCACCCGTACGCAGATCGCGTCGCTCCAGCGCCGCCTCGGCATCACCACCGTCTACGTCACCCACGACCAGGTCGAGGCCCTCACCATGGGCGACCGGGTCGCGGTGCTCAAGGACGGGCTGCTCCAGCAGGTCGACTCGCCGCGCAACATGTACGACCGCCCGGCGAACCTCTTCGTGGCCGGCTTCATCGGCTCCCCCGCCATGAACCTGGTCGAGGTCCCGATCACCGACGGCGGCGTGAAGTTCGGCAACAGCGTCGTCCCGGTCTCGCGCGAGGCCCTGACCGCCGCGGCCGACCGCGGTGACACCACCGTCACCGTCGGCATCCGCCCCGAGCACTTCGACATCGTCGAGCACGGCGGCGCCGCCGCCAAGTCGCTGTCCAAGGACTCCGCGGACGCGCCCGCCGGTCTCGCCGTCTCCGTCAACGTGGTCGAGGAGTTGGGCGCCGACGGCTTCGTCTACGGCGCCGCGCAGGTCGGCGGAGAGCACAAGGACCTCGTCGTCCGCGTCGGCGGCCGGGCCGTGCCGGAGAAGGGCACCGAGCTGCACGTCGTCCCGCGCCCGGACGAGCTGCACGTCTTCGCGACGTCGACCGGCGAGCGCCTCACCGACTGATCGCCTCACCGACTGGCCGACCGGTTGACCGACGGCTGACCGACCGACCCGGCTGACCGACCCGGCCGACCGGCCGGCGACTCAACGCCCCACCGCCCGGCCGTCGCACCGGCTGACTCCGCTCCGCCGCACGCTCGGCCCCGTGCTCTCCGCGAGAGGGCGCGGGGCCGTTTGCGTGGCCCGGAACGCGTGAGGGTTTCGACGCCCGACGCCGCCAAATACCCCGGCACACTGGGCATTTCGCCACGATGCGTCAACCCCGTATTCGAAAGGGCGCGTCGAACCGTCCCCCGCGAGGGTGACGAAATGTCGCCGATTCATCACTGCCCGCTACGCTCGCTGCGTGACCCACACCGCGCGCCGCATCGGCCGATCTCTCGCTCTCGTCCTGCCCGTCGTCATGGTTCTCTCCGGGACCCTTGCGGTCACCAGCGTTCCGTGGGCGGCAACGGACAACGACTCCCCGCTGCTCGCCGCCTCCTCGGAGACGGTCTCCAAGCCCGCGAAGCCGCGCGCCGCCCAGGACGTGCTGCGCGACAAGCTCCTCGTGGAACTCCAGGAGAAGGACCCGGGCACCGCCCTGACCGGCCTCCAGCGCGCCGTCGAGCAGCGCCCGTCGCTGGCCCGGCACTGCATGTCGATCGCCAGGGCCCTCGGCAAGGCCGCCGTCGAGCAGTACGGCCCGACGCGCGCCCACCGCTTCTCCCGCCCCGTCTGCGACACCTCGTTCGCCTCAGGAGTGGCGCAGTTCAGCTGAGCCGGTCCGGTCCGGGCGGGCTCGGGCGGCAGCGCCCGCCGGGTGCGGCCGGGCACCGCATATCGTGCCTGCCATGCATACGTATCCGACGCAGGCCGTGATCCTCGCCGGCGGCCAGGGGTCGCGGCTGCGCCCGTACACCGATGACCGCCCCAAGCCGATGGTCGAGATCCCCGGGACCGGGACTCCGATCATCGGCCACCAGCTTTCCTGGCTGGCCGACGAGGGCGTCACCGACGCCGTGGTCTCGTGCGGCCACCTCGCCGAGGTGCTCCAGGAGTGGCTGGAGTCCGCCGTCCTGCCGCTGCGCGTCACCACCGTGGTCGAGACCGAACCGCTGGGCCGCGGCGGCGGGTTGAAGTACGCCGCCCAGCGCCTGCCCGAGCCGGACGAACCCTGGTACGCCACCAACGGCGACATCTGGACGCGTTTCTCGCTGCGCGAGATGGCCGCCTTCCACGCGGAGCGCGACGCCACCGCGACGCTCGCGCTGGCCCGGCCCCGGATTCCCTGGGGCGCGGTGGAGACGGACGCCTTCGGACACATCACGGACTTCATCGAGTCGCCGCCCTCGCCGTACCTGATCAACGCGGGTGTGTACGTGTTCTCGCCGGAGTTCACGAAGTTGCTGCCGGACCGGGGCGACCACGAGCGCACGACCTTCCCGCGCTTGGCCCGCGAGCGGCGGCTGGCCGGCTTCCCGCTGCCCCACGGGGCCTACTGGCGGGCGATCGACACGGCCAAGGACCTGACCGAGGCGGCACGCGAACTGGGCGCGCACACGGCCTGACAGCCCCTCCCGCGCCCCTCGCGCGGCAGCCGCCTCCCCCGACACCCGTACCGCCCCGCACGGAGCCCGACGCGGTACGCACCACACCACCGTGCCGTACAAGCCGCGCCCGGCCGTACGAGCCGGATAGGCCCCCCACGCACGCGAGGGCGGTCCCGCCCCCGAACCGGGGTGGCGGGACCGCCCTTGGCGCGTTTCCTTCCGTGCGGGTCAGCCGAGGAGGCCGCCGATGGGGTTGCGGCCACCGCCGGACGAGCCGCCCGACGTGCCGCCCTCGCCGCCGCCGGTGGAACCGCCGCCGGCCGGCTCCGAGCCGCCGCCCGCGGAGCCCGCGCCGCCCATGGAGCCGGACGAGGAGGGACCGGCGCTGGTGGCTGCCGGCGGCTGCTGCGGGGCGGTCTGCTGCGGAGGCTGCTGACCCGTGCCCTGCGTCTGGCTGGGCTGGGTGCCCGCGCCCGTGGACTGCCCGCCGGCGGACTCGCGTACCGCTCCGGGGGTGGGGCGGTCGGTGGCCGGGGCGGTGGCGGTGCCGGAGCGGGTGGGCTCCGGGGCCCGCCGGTCCGGGGTGCGGGAGGTCTGGCGCTCGCCGCTGGATTCGCGGGGCAGCGGCATGCCGGGGAGCTGGTTGGTCGGGTTGTCGTTCGGACCGGGGACGGTGACGACCTCGGTGGAGCGGACGGCGCCGCCGAGGATGGAGCCGATCAGCAGGGTGAGGCCGACGACGACGGTGGCGATGACCGAACCGCGGCGCAGCACGCGGCGGCGCAGGTCCCAGATCTCCGACCGCGGGCCGAGCTTGCGCCAGGCCTCTCCGGCGAGGCGTCCGTCGACGGAGTAGACGGGCGCGCCCGCGATGATCAGCGGGCTCCAGGCGGCCAGGAAGATGATGTCGGGCGCGTCGTACACGGCTACGGTGCGCCAACTGACCGTGACCAGCAGGGCCGCGGAGAGCAGGGCCCCGACGGAGGCGGCGACGCGCTGCCACAGGCCGAGAACGGTCAGGACGCCGACGACGACCTGGAGGAAGGCGACGGTCAGTCCGGCCCCGACCGGGTGCGAGAGGGCGAAGTCGCGCAGCGGCTCGGCCAGCGCCCACGGGTTCAGCGAGGTCAGCCACTTGACCATGGAGCCGCGCTCGCCGCCGTCGAAGTAGACGGGGTCGCACAGCTTGCCCATGCCGGCGTAGATCGAGATGAAGCCGAGGAAGACCCGCATCGGGAGCAGGACGACCCCGAGGTTCATCCGGTGCCCGGGGTAGTAGGCGTGCCGGACCGGGTCGTTGCCGTGCCGCCGGGCGCGGTCCTCGGCGGCTTCGTCGTAGGTGTCGTCGTCGCCGGGGCCGTCCGGCGACTCGTCGGCGAGGTCGTCGTCGTAGGCGCCGACGGCCCGGCGCATCGGCGGCAGCAGCGGGCCGGTGCGTCCCGGCTGCTGCGGAGCGGTCAGTACGGGGTTGGGCTGCGTCTCCTCCAGGAACGGGATGACCTGGGTGGCGCCCGCCGCGCGGCCGTCCCCGGAACCCGCGCCGAGAGCGGCGTCGAGAGTCCCGGCGGTGGAGTTGCGCACGGCCTGGAGGAGGCCGGTCGCGCCCGGGTCGCCGGGGGCGGATCTGCCGCTCCAGACGACGGGTGCCCGCCTGCGGACCCCGGCGCCGCTCATGGCGGGGATGCGGGCCGTGTCCGCGGGGGCACCGCGCAGCCGCGCGCGCTGGCCCGGGGCGAGCTGCACCCGGAAGCTGGCGTGGTTGACGATGACCTGCGCGGGGTCGCTGTCCACCTTGGTCATGCTCAGGGCGGGTTGCTCGTCGAACCGAGGCGTTCTGGTGTCCACACTCATCTAACCGAGTGATGTGTCGTTAGGACACTGCCTTGACGCCGCCGATGTGTCCGAGACCCGTCAAGATCCAGCCAAACTCGGGCAAGCTGGAAGTCTGTTCGGCACTCGCGCGTCAACTCGCCCGGAGGGCGTGCCCGTTGGCGCGCGAGCGCCGTACGCCACCGCGCGCCGTCACGCGCGCCGGCGCGCCACCTCGTAGAGCACGATGCCCGCCGCGACGCCGGCGTTGAGCGACTCGGCGCCGCCCGGCATGGAGATCCGCACCCGGTAGTCGCACGTCTCGCCGACGAGTCGGCCCAGGCCCTTGCCCTCGCTGCCGATCACGATGACGACCGGGCCCGCCAGCTGCTCCAGGTCCTCCACCGTGTGCTCGCCGTCGGCGGCCAGGCCGACGACCGTGAGGCCCGCCTTCTGGTAGCCCTCCAGCGCGCGGGTGAGGTTGGTGACCCGGGAGACCGGCGTACGGGCCGCCGTGCCGGCCGAGGACTTCCACGCACCGGCGGTCATGCCGGCCGCGCGCCGCTCCGGGACGACCACGCCGTGGCCGCCGAAGGCGGAGACCGAGCGGACGATCGCGCCGAGGTTGCGCGGGTCGGTCACTCCGTCCAGGGCCACGATCAGCGGGTCCTCGCCGTTGTCGTAGGCGGCGGCGGTGAGGTCCTCCGGGTGCGCGTACTCGTACGGCGGGACCTGGAGGACGAGGCCCTGGTGGTTCAGGCCGTTCGTCATCCGGTCCAGCTCCGGGCGCGGGGCCTCCATCAGGTTGATGTTGCCGCGCTCGCCCGCGAGCTTGAGGGCGTCGCGGACCCGCTCGTCGTTGTCGATGTACTGCTGGACGTACAGGGTGACGGCGGGCACGCCGTCACGCAGCGCCTCGTAGACCGGGTTGCGGCCGACGACCATCTCCGAGGCGCCCTTCACGCCGCCGCGCCGGGGGGCGGGACGGCGCGCCGCGGCCTGCTTGGCCTGGGCGCCGGCGATCCGGTTCTTCTTGTGTCCCTTGCGGGCGGAGGCGGGCGGCGTGGGTCCCTTGCCTTCGAGACCACGGCGTCGCTGGCCACCGCTGCCGACCTGCATGCCCTTCTTGTTGGACGTGCGGCGGTTCCTGCGCTGGCTGTTCCCGGCCATGACCTACCTGTTTCGTTGCTTCAGACGTACGTACGTAACGAGTGTGCCGCCCGGAGAGCCGGGCGGCACATCTGCGCCGGTCGGACCGGCGCCGAGAGTCGTGCTCAGCGCGGTCCGAGCGTCCACCGGGGGCCGCTGGGGCTGTCCTCGATGACGAGACCGGACTGGTTGAGCTGGTCGCGGATGGCGTCGGCGGCGGCCCAGTCCTTGCGGGCGCGGGCCGACTGCCGCTGGTCGAGGACCAGGCGTACGAGAGTGTCGACGACGCCGTGCAGGTCCTCACCCCGGTCGTTCTCCCCGGCCCAGTGCGGGTCGAGCGGATCGAGGCCGAGCACGCCGAGCATCGCACGGACCTCGGCCAGCCGGGCGACCGCCGCCTCCTTGTCGTCCGCCGCGAGCGCGCTGTTGCCCTGGCGGACGGTGGTGTGGACGATCGCGAGGGCCTGCGGGACGCCCAGGTCCTCGTCCATCGCCTCGGCGAAGGCGGGCGGCACCTCGGCGGCGGGGGCGACGGTCTCCCCGGCCTTCTCGGTGACGCGCTGGACGAAGCCCTCGATCCGGGCGAACGCCGACTCCGCCTCGCGCAGCGACTCCTCGCTGTACTCGATCATCGACCGGTAGTGCGGGGTGCCGAGGTAGTAGCGCAGGACGATCGGACGCCAGTTCTTGACCATCTCGCTGACGAGCACGGAGTTGCCGAGCGACTTCGACATCTTCTCGCCGGACATGGTGACCCAGCCGTTGTGCACCCAGTACCGCGCGAACTCGTCGCCGTACGCCTTGGCCTGGGCGATCTCGTTCTCGTGGTGCGGGAAGATCAGGTCGATGCCGCCGCCGTGGATGTCGAAGGCGGAGCCGAGGTACTTGTGCGCCATCGCGGAGCACTCCAGGTGCCAGCCGGGCCGGCCCCGGCCCCACGGCGTCTCCCAGCTGGGCTCGCCGGGCTTGACCGCCTTCCACATGGCGAAGTCGCGCTGGTCGCGCTTGCCGGTCTCGCCCTCGCCGGATGGCTGGCGCAGGTCGTCCAGCTCCTGGTTGGACAGTTCCAGGTAGCCGGGCAGCGACCGCACGTCGAAGTAGACGTTGCCGTCCGCCTCGTAGGCGTGGCCGCGCTCGATGAGGCCGCGCATCATCTCGATCATCTCGGTGATGTGGCCGGTGGCGCGGGGCTCGTACGTCGGCGGCAGGCAGCCGAGCGCGTCGTACCCGGCGTTGAACGCGCGCTCGTTCTCGTAGCCGATCGACCACCACGGGCGGCCCTGCTCGGCGGACTTCGCGATGATCTTGTCGTCGATGTCGGTGACGTTCCGGACGAACGTGACGTCGTAGCCGCGGTAGGCGAACCAGCGGCGCATGATGTCGAAGTTCAGCCCCGAGCGGATGTGCCCGATGTGCGGTGCCGCCTGGACCGTGGCGCCACAGAGGTAGATCGAGACGCAGCCCGCTGTGAGCGGGACGAAGTCACGGATCTGCCGGGCGCTGGTGTCGTGCAGGCGAATAGTCACCCCTCAAGGGTAGTAGGCCCGCACCAGTGCCCCGCGACCCCTCGGGGAATCGCGGGGCGGCTTCTCCGGTGCGGGCCGGGCCCGGACGGTGAGCGAGGCGGCCGGAAAGCCCTCCGGGCGGGCCCGGCCACGCCCTCAGAGGCTTCCGACGACCTTGCGCGGCGTGATCCGCACGACCACTCGGTCGCCGTCCTGGCCGGCGCTCGGGTTGAACTCGGCGTACGACTTGCCGGTGTACTTCACGGAGAGCCGGTCGATCAGCTCCTGCCCGCCCTCGGTGGTCAGCCGCGCCTCGCCGCGGATCTCGGCGTACGTGTACGGCTGGTCGAAGGGCTGGACGACGACGGTGACGCGCGGGTCGCGGCGGAGGTTCTTCTCCTTGCGGCGGCCGACCGTGGTGGAGATGAGCACGTCCTCGCCGTCGCGTGCCACCCAGACCGGGGAGACCTGCGGGCTGCCGTCGGGCTGGATGGTGGCGATGTTGACGAAGACCGGGGTGTCGAGCAGGTTCTTCAGCTCGTTGGAGAGTGCGGCGGTCATGACGTACGTCCTCCTGGTGACTGCGGGTGGTTCTGATCTTCTACCCCGTAACCGCGCGATCCCCGTTCTGCTTCCCGGTACGTGCCGCCGGGAGGGTGACCGGCCCCGCCGCGTACGCCGGCCTGTCCCACGCGTGGTGGAGGCGGGTTCGGCGAGGCGGGGCGCGGTGGAGACGACGTCAGCGGGGCGCGGTGAGGCGAGGTGGAGACGACTTCAGCGGGGCGCGGCGCGGTGGAGGCGGTTCAGCGGGCGCGGTAGACGAGAGCGGTCGCGATGCCGGCGACGCCCTCGCCGCGGCCGGTGAAGCCGAGCCCGTCGGAGGTGGCGGCCGAGAGCGAGACCGGTGCGCCCACCGCGGCGGACAGCACCTTCTGCGCCTCGTCGCGCCGCTTGCCGATCTTCGGCCGCGCTCCGACCACCTGGACCGCGACGTTCCCGATCTCGTACCCGGCGGAGCGGACGATCCGGGCGGCCTCGGTGAGCAGGGTGATCCCGGCGGCGCCGGACCACTCGGGCCGGCCGGTGCCGAAGTGCTGCCCGAGGTCGCCGAGGCCGGCGGCGGAGAAGAGCGCGTTGCACGCGGCGTGCGCCACGACGTCGGCGTCCGAGTGCCCGGCCAGCCCGGGACCCTCGCCCTCCCACTTCAGGCCCGCGCACCACAGCTCGCGGCCCTCCTCGAACGCGTGGATGTCGGTGCCGATGCCGACGAGCGGGATGACGGGGGCGGGCGGGACGGCGGGGGCGGCGGCGGAGGCCGCGGGGTTCTCAGAAGCCATCGTGGGCCCTCCTGCGGGCGAGTACCGCCTCGGCCAGCACCAGGTCGAGCGGCCGGGTCACCTTGAACGCCTCCTCGTGGCCTGGGACGACGACGACCGGCGTCCCGAGCCGTTCCACCATGCCGGCGTCGTCCGTGGCGCCCTCGCCGTCGAGCGCCACCTCGGCGTGCGCCCGCACCAGCGTGTCCCGGTCGAACCCCTGCGGCGTCTGCACCGCGCGCAGCCGGGCCCGTACGGGCGTGGCGCGCACCGGCTCCGGCTCGCCGGGCACGGCGGCGGGCTCGACCTCCTTGACGGTGTCCGCGAGCGGCAGCGCGGGTACGACGGCCGGAGCCCCGTCCCGTACGGCCCCGATGACCGCGTCCACCGTGTCGACCGGCACCAGCGGCCGGGCGGCGTCGTGGACCAGCACCACGGAGACGTCCGCGGGCAGCGCGTCCAGGCCGAGGCCCACCGACTCCTGCCGCGTGTCGCCGCCGGGGACCACCAGGTAGTCGGTGCGCTCGGGCAGCGCGTGCGCGTCCAGGAGGTTCTTCACCTCGGGCGCGCCGTCCGGCGGGGCGACCACCACGACGAGCGAGACGGCCCGGGAGGCGGCCATGGCGCGCACGGCGTGGATCAGCATGGGTGTGCCGCCGAGCGCTCTCAGGGCCTTGGGCGCTCCCGGCCCCAGGCGCACGCCCCGGCCGGCCGCGGGAATCACCGCGGCGGTACGGAGGGGGCCCGGTCGACCGGACGGTGGTGGCATCGATGACATCGGTCGCACTCCGAAGGTTCGGCGGGGTTTGTTTCCACGGCGGACATGGGTAGGGGCCCAGCGAGTCGGGCTGACGCCTTGGCTCGATCCGGGCCCCCTTCCGTGACACCCGGGTCGGGCAGAGGCGCGCTGACCCGTTCACAGCGGCACCGGGATCGCGAGGAGCGACCACCGGGGACCGCGCAGAGCAGCCGGACGACAGAGGACCGGACAACAGAAGAAGCGAAGGCGCGTGGCAGAACCACACCCGTGATCAGGGGCCCTACCCGCGAGCAGCACCCGTGATCAGGGGGCCTTATCCGCGAGCAGCGGCGACCGGAGACCGGACGCCGCGGTTCGAGCTGCTCGGCACCTGGTCCGAACATGCCGCAGCGCCCGACGACGCAGCGTGGAAACGGCTGGTCAGCGGGCACCGCGGCACATTCTTGCGACCGGTGCGATCCGGCTCAGGACGCGAGGACCTCGTCGAGCAGAGCCTCGGCCTTGTCCTCGTTCGTGTTCTCCGCGAGGGCGAGCTCGCTCACCAGGATCTGGCGGGCCTTGGCGAGCATGCGCTTCTCTCCGGCGGAGAGACCGCGCTCGCGCTCACGACGCCACAGGTCACGCACGACTTCAGCGACCTTGATGACATCGCCGGAGGCGAGCTTCTCGAGATTTGCCTTGTAGCGACGGGACCAGTTCGTCGGCTCTTCGGCGTACGGCGCGCGCAGCACCTCGAAGACCCGGTCCAGCCCGTCCTGCCCGACCACGTCGCGCACGCCCACGAACTCCGCATTGTCCGCCGGCACACGAACCGTCAAGTCGCCCTGGGCGACCTTGAGCACCAAGTAGGTCTTGTCCACGCCTTTGATCTGGCGAGTTTCGATAGCCTCGATCAGCGCGGCCCCGTGATGGGGATAGACCACGGTGTCGCCAACCTTGAACGTCATGTGACAGGTACCCCTTCCGTGGCTATCCAGAGTAACACGAGAACCGCATCTCCTGAATGGCGTTTTCGCAGGTCAGGGCATATCTCGGGGCTTGACAACAGCGATACGAACGTGCTGCGGAAGGCTTCCGGAAGACGGTATTCGCAGGTCGGAGCCGCTGTACGACCGGAGCGAAACGCCCTCGTCACACAGTCCGGAAGCCTCACAGAAGAGGCTGAAAGTCCCGTTTTGTCGGGTTCCAGATGGTGAACTTTCTGTACTCCGTTCGGAGATCGATCACCCGTACGAGGTAAGTGGCCGCCCAATGAAATTGATCAAGACGGCCCCGTCGCACCGGCCTTTCCGCAGATAATGCGCCACGGCCGAAAGAATTGATCACACCGATTATGTGAACGGGACAGGGCGGGCTCCGCCCCGGCGGGGGCACGAGCCCGCCGACATCGTCCGTCACCCCGGCGCGTCGCACACGGCGGACCCCCGGGACGGCCCGGACACCCCTGAGGGGCGGGTCGGGTGCGGGGCGGGACTCGCGGCTCGGTAGCCTAAGGCCGCTGACACACCCTTAGGGCGGCTTTACGTCGCTCCTTCCCACCGGACCCGCCCCGGGGTGACCCAGCACGACGTAACAGAGCAACCAGCCCCACCGCTGAATGCCCGACGCCCGAAGTCCGAAGTCCGATCGTTCAAGGAGTTGCCGCCGCCGTGAGCCGCAGCCTTCGACACGGCGCCCTCGCCGCCACCGCCACCGCGTTCTCGATCGTCTCGCTGTCCGCCTGCGCCGCGGGCAACAACGCGGAGACGCTCCAGATCAGGCCGGACAACGCGGCCACCTCGGTCGGCACCATCAAGGTCCAGAACGTCAACGTCATCACGCAGCCCGAGCAGGACGCCCCGGGCCCCGCCGTGGTCTCCGCGATGCTGTTCAACGACGGCACCGAGCGCGAGGTGCTGGAGGCCGTCACGCTGCCCGGCACGGACCTCCGGGTGAAGCTGCGGGCCGCCGAGGGCAACGGGCCCGTCGTGGTCCCGGCCGGCGGCCAGGTCCTCATCGGCGGCAAGGGCAACGCGTCCGCCGTCATCGAGAACGGCAGCGAGGCCGCGCGCGACGGCGACGTCCAGCAGGTCGTCTTCAAGCTGAGCCGCACCGGTGACGTGGGCCTCGGCGCCGCCGTCGTCCCGGCGAGCAGCTTCTTCAAGGACTTCGGCCCCAGCGCGCTGCCCGTCGCTCCCGCGCCGCAGCCGAGCGTGACGCCGTCGGCGTCCGCCTCCGGCGACGCGACGGGTACGCCGGGCGAGACGGGCGAGACCGCGGGCGAGACGTCCTCCGGCGCCTCGGGCGAGGGCACGGACCCGGCCGCCGGGACGGACCCGGTGAACGGCACGACGGAGGGCGCCACCACGGACCCCGCCGCCGGCTGACGCCGTACGCGCGCACGCGACGCGCGAAGGGGCGCCTCCCCGGGCTGGTCCCGGGGGGCGCCCCTTCGCGCGTTCCGCTTCACCGGCCCGCCGCGACCGCCGTCGCGCGGGACGGCCTACCGCTGGACCGGGGCCCGGCCTACGGCTCGAACTTGTACCCCAGACCGCGCACGGTGACGAGGTAGCGCGGCGCGCCGGGATCGGGCTCGATCTTGGCCCGCAGCCGCTTGACGTGGACGTCGAGGGTCTTGGTGTCGCCCACGTAGTCCGCGCCCCAGACCCGGTCGATGAGCTGCATCCGGGTCAGCACGCGGCCCGCGTTGCGCAGCAGCATCTCCAGCAGGTCGAACTCCTTGAGCGGGAGGTCGACCTTGCCCCCGGAGACCGTGACGACGTGCCGGTCCACGTCCATCCGGACCGGGCCCGCCTCCAGGGCGGCCGGAGTGACCTCCTCCGGTTCGCCGCGGCGGCGCAGGACGGCACGGATACGGGCCACCAGCTCGCGGGACGAGAAGGGCTTGGTCACGTAGTCGTCGGCTCCTATTTCCAGTCCGACGACCTTGTCGATCTCACTGTCCTTGGCGGTGACCATGATCACCGGAACGTTGGAGCGGTTGCGCAGCTGCCGGCAGACCTCCGTGCCGGGCAGGCCCGGGAGCATCAGGTCGAGCAGCACGAGATCGGCGCCGTTGCGCTCGAACTCGTCCAGACCGTCGGGGCCGGTCGCCGCGATGGCGACCTCGAACCCCTCCTTGCGCAGCATGTAGGACAGGGCGTCGCTGAAGGATTCCTCATCCTCGACGACAAGCACTCGGGTCACGGAAGAGCCTCCGGGGCGGGAAAGTGGTCATAGGTGTCGGTCTCGTACGGTCCCGCGTCGTCGCCGTTGACGATAAGCGGTCCGCCGGTGGTGCGCTCCCTCGCGACGCCCGACTCGGGCAGCCGCAGGGTGAAGGTGGAGCCCTGACCCTCGGAGCTCCAGACCGTGACCTCCCCGCCGTGCGAGGCGGCCACGTGCTTGACGATGGCGAGGCCGAGACCGGTGCCACCGGTGGCCCGTGAGCGGGCCGGGTCGACGCGGTAGAACCGTTCGAAGACCCGTTCGCGGTCCTTCTCCGAGATGCCGATGCCCTGGTCGGTCACGGCGATCTCGATCAGGTCCCCGCCGGGGGCGGCGGTGCGGCGGGCCGCGATGCCGACGCGGGTACGGGGAGGGCTGTAGTTGACGGCGTTCTCGACGAGGTTGCCCAGCGCCCCGACGAGCTGGCCACGGTTCCCCCAGACCGTGAGTTCCTCGGCGCCGCCGGAGGCCATGGTGATCTGCTTCGCGGTCGCCTGCTGGCGGCAACGGTCGATCGCCTCGGCGACCAGCACCTCCACCTTGACGGGCTCGGCGTCCTCCAGCGGGTCGTCGTTCTGCACCCGGGAGAGGTCGATCAGCTCCTGTACGAGGTTGGTCAGCCGGGTCGCCTCGATCTGCATCCGTCCGGCGAACCGCTCCACGGCCTCCGGGTCGTCGGAGGCGTCCATGACCGCCTCGGAGAGCAGCGAGAGCGCTCCGGTGGGGGTCTTGAGCTCGTGGCTGACGTTGGCGACGAAGTCGCGCCGTACCGCCTCTATGCGGCGGGCCTCGGTCAGGTCCTCGACCAGCAGCAGCACCAGGCGCGAGCCCAGCGGCGCGACCCGGGCGGAGACCGCCAGCGCCTCGCCCCGGCCCGTGCCCCGGCGGGGCAGGTCCAGCTCGACCTGCCGTATCTCGCCGTCCCGCCGGGTGTCCCTGGCCATGTTCATCATCGGCTCGACGGACAGCCGGCCGCCCCTGATCAGGCCCAGGGCGTAGGCGGCGGAGCTGGCCTTCACGACGCTGTCGCTCTCGTCGAGGACGACGGCGGAGGAGCTGAGGACGGAGAGGACCGTGTCCACCCCGGGGGGCAGTGCCGCGTTGCCGTCCGGCCGCAGGGACGTACGCGTGGGCCGTTTCAGGTCGCGCTCGCTCCAGCGGAACGCCAGCATGGCGATCACGCCGGTGCAGAGCCCGGCGATCGCTGCAGCTGCGGCGACCGCCGCGTTCACGTCCATGCTTCAAGGTTATGCGGGTCCGTCGGCACTCTCCCAGACGTCCGAGTGCCATCTCGAACACTCGTCGCCCAGAGTTCACCGAGGGGACGGAGCCGGTTCACTTAGGGGGACGGATCCGGACGCGTTGCCCCCGCACCGTGGCACCGTGGGGGTCGGTCCGAGACCCCGGCCTCACTTGGAATTGGAGAGGGACTTCCATGCGCGACGCTTACCACGAGGAACTCGACTCGATCGGAGAAGGCCTGGTCGAGATGGCCCGGCTCGTCGGCTCGGCGATCGGACGGGCCACCACGTCCATGCTCGACGCCGATCTGAAGCTCGCGGAGAGCGTGATCGCCGCGGACCAGAAGGTCGACGACCTCCAGCACGACCTGGAGGCACGGGCCATCGCGCTCCTCGCCCGCCAGCAGCCGGTGGCGACCGACCTGCGCATCGTGGTGACCTCACTGCGGATGAGCGCCGACCTGGAGCGCTCCGGCGACCTCGCCCAGCACGTGGCGAAGCTGGCCCGGCTGCGCTTCCCGCAGTCGGCGGTGCCGCACGACCTGCACGCCACCATCCTGGAGATGGGCCAGCTCGCCCAGCGCCTGATGGCCAAGGCCGCCGAGGTCATCATCACCAAGGACGTCGACCTGGCGCTCCAGTTGGAGCAGGACGACGACGAGATGGACCTGCTGCACCGCACGCTGTTCCAGCACCTGATGGACGACCGCTGGAAGCACGGCATCGAGACCGCTGTCGACGTGACGCTCCTCGGCCGTTACTACGAGCGCTTCGCCGACCACGCGGTGTCGGTCGCCAAGCGCGTCGTCTACCTGGTGACAGGCGAACACGCGGACGAGCTCCAGGCGGCGGCCTCGGTGGAGGGCGCGTAACCGTCCCCGGCCGCCCGGCTCCGGCACTGGGACGCCACGTGCACATGGTGCCCTTGGTGCCCTTGGAGCCCTTGGTGCCCTTGGGCTTTCGCGCGGGGCCCCGCCGCCCGCCGTGGACGCGGGCGTTCGCGCCGAGCCGCCGCGTGCACGCGCGCCGGAGCACCGGAGCCGGGGCCGCCGTGCGCGCGGCGCACTCGCTCGTCACCGGCAAGGCGGTCACCACCGACGCCAGGCCGCCGTGCGCGCGCGGCGCACCCGGGCGTACGCGGGTCGCACACGGGTCCCTGCGCGCGTGCGCCGTTGATGCGCCCGCCCGGACGGGCATGCAATGGGGCGGGGACGACCGCCATCGCCGTACGTCCCCGGCGTACGGACCCTTCGTACGTCGCCCAGGCGGCGGCGCACCAGGCGCCCGCCGCCCTGCCGTACGCCCTGAGGAGGAACCATGGCCGATTCCCCCACGACCGAACCCCAGCGGGAGACCTCGACCGAGGCGGCGCACCTGACCGTGCTCGGCGTCTGCGGATGCGGCTCGGGCTGCAGTTGCGGCTGCCAGTCCGGCGGCCCGTGCCAGTGCGGCGGCTGCTCGAGCTGACCGCACCGCGCGCACGGCCGACGGCGCCCGCCCGGAGAAACGATTCCGGACGGGCGCCGTCCACGCGGAACTCGTCAGAGGGTCTGCTCGGGCACCGCGCGGGCCGGCTCCGGCCTGACGACGGCCGTCGATCCCCGCCCCGCCCGACCCCGGTCCCGCACCCCTGCCCGTCCCTTGTCCGCCCTGCGGGCGGGCGCGCCGACGCCGTACGGGTTCGATTACGCTCGGACCCATGGCCGACGCACCGTACAAGCTGATCCTCCTCCGCCACGGCGAGAGCGAATGGAACGCGAAGAACCTGTTCACCGGCTGGGTGGACGTCAACCTCACCGAAAAGGGCGAGAAGGAAGCAGTCCGCGGCGGTGAGCTGCTCAAGGACGCCGGTCTGCTCCCCGACGTCCTGCACACCTCCCTCCAGCGCCGCGCGATCCGCACCGCGCAGCTGGCCCTGGAGTCCGCGGACCGCCTGTGGATCCCGGTCCGCCGCTCGTGGCGTCTGAACGAGCGCCACTACGGTGCGCTCCAGGGCAAGGACAAGGCCCAGACGCTCGCGGAGTTCGGCGAGGAGCAGTTCATGCTCTGGCGCCGCTCGTACGACACCCCGCCGCCGGCGCTTGACCGCGACGCGGAGTTCTCACAGTTCGACGACCCGCGCTACGCGACCCTCCCGCCGGAGCTGCGCCCGGCCACGGAGTGCCTGAAGGACGTCGTCGTCCGCATGCTGCCGTACTGGTTCGACGCCATCGTCCCGGACCTCCTGACCGGCCGCACGGTCCTGGTCGCCGCGCACGGCAACAGCCTGCGCGGTCTGGTGAAGCACCTGGACGGCATCTCGGACGAGGACATCTCGGGCCTCAACATCCCGACGGGCATCCCGCTGTCGTACGAACTCGACGCGGACTTCAAGCCGCTGAAGCCGGGCGGCACGTACCTCGACCCGGACGCGGCGAAGGCGGCCATCGAGGCCGTGAAGAACCAGGGCAAGAAGAAGTAGGCAGAGCCGAAGAAGCCCCTCACCTGCGGGTTCGCCGCGTGGTGGGGGGCTTTTCGGTGCACTGGGCCGTCTGTGGGCCTTCACCTGCCCAACGGGCCGTCAGGCGCGTCGGCTCCAGCGGCGGATGCGGATGTCGAGGACGATCAGCAGTGCCACGGGGACGACGATCCCTGTGGGAGCGTCGGCCCAGAGGGCGAGTGCGCCGCCGGCCGTGCCGATGAGCGCGAGCGGCAAGTCACGAGGACAGATGTCGACGGTGACACCTGCGCGTGGGAGCATGGGCCTCCTCCTGAGGATGCGTTGCTACATCGATGGAGACAGGGCCGTTCCCGGGCGAGGGGAACGGCCCTGAATTTCGTTTGAACCCTATTCAGGTGGAAGCGCTCCGGCAAGTTGCCAGGTGAGGGGCGTGAGAATTGAATGCAAGGCGTTTGGAAAGTAGTTTGCAGGCACCCTTCGCGGACCCGACGCCCCTTCGCCAGACCAAGCCGACCTTGCGTGCACGCATGCACGCACGTCGGGCTTGCATGCACGCACGCTCAGCAGGAAGTTGACGACGACAGAGGGCCCAGCCCCACTGATACCAGCTGAGCGGAAGGTTGGCGCTCAGTCCGCCACTGCCACTAATGGCGACTCCTCAATCCTGAGTTCTTATCGCGATAGCCAATCGCCCTCTTATCGAGTCCTTCAGTCCCTCCGCTATTCGCCTCTTTACACATCCCCGTGTCCATCCTTACCAAAGATCTGTGCAACAGCCTTACGCGCGCGCTCCTGACTCGACGACATCAGGTGCGCGTACACGCGCAACGTCAGGCCAGGGTCGGAGTGCCGAGGTGCTCGGCGAGCGCCTTGATGTTCTCCCCGGCGTCCAGCAGCACCGACGCGTAGAAGTGCCGCATCGCGTGCACGCCGTTCTCGCGTGACTCGGCGTGCGAAGCGCCGGCCCCGCCGGGGTCGGGATGACTCCAGCCGAGGCACGTGCTGGTTTCCGGACCGACGCGAAAGTGCCGGCGCCGGCGGAGATCGCGACGCGGCTCGGGATCGCCGAGGGCGAGCTGTGCGTGCGTAGGACGTACGAGTTCCTTGCGGACGGGAAGCCGGTCCAGCTGTCGACGAGTTGGGAACCGTACGCCGTCACTGGCGGCACCCTCGTCGTTCTCCCTGAGGGAGGGCAACACGGGGGAGCTGGGGTCGTGAACCGCATGGCCGCGATCGGAGTCACCGTCACCCACGCGGTGGTACAGCCCGAACCGCGGCACGCGACCGCCAAGGAGGCATCGCTCCTCGGCATCCAGAAAGCCGCACTCGTGACGCACATCCGGCGGACGTACTACAGCGACCAGGGCCGTCCCGTGGAGACAGCGGACATTGTGGTGCCCGCAGCGCACTGCGAGATCGTCTGCGAGATCCCGATCAGCCGCTGCCAAGCTGACCCCCGGCAGCTCCAAAACCCTGCTCCAGCCGTCCCCCCGCGTGCCCCTTCCGTGCCCGCCAGAGCGCAAAAACCAGGGCCCTGAGCTTGGGAATCACCGATCGACATGGGGAGGCACGGATACCGAGGAGCGACGACACCACGCCGGGAGGCCGTTGCGATACAGGCCCGCGGCATCGCATTGACCGCTGCCTCACGCGCGTACCGGCCCACGTCTCGTGCGGAGGGCGGGTCTCTCACACAGTGAGCTGCCTTCGGCCCTCGGCGGCGAACTGATCGACCAGGAGGAAGGCTCGACCCAGCCCGTTGAGTGTCAGTTCCAACCGGTAGAAGTCGACCTCGTTGGCGGAGTTCATGTATGGATGCAAGTCGCCCCAGTCGTGACGCTCGAAGGGATAGTCGTCGTAGTCTGCGTCGTCGTAGGTCTCTGCGTGCAGACTCACATCTGCCAACGCGAACAGCTTGGGGACTACGTCGACGTAACTCAACAGCCCCAGGAAAACAGTCCAGCTGGCAAGTTGCTCCGGATCCTCACCGTCTTCGTGGTCCACACCCAGGGAGATCGCACCTCGACCTGAGGACTTATTGACCCACTCCTCGATATCGATTACTAGGCGCGTGCCCTCGGCCAGTCTTTCCATCCATGGTCGAGCAAGCCGTAGCTCGCGAATTCGGAGTGTGTACGGATCACCTTCGGCGGCTTGACTCAACGGGGTCCTGGCACCCGCGTCGAGCACTTGAGTCTCGGGAACCAGTACCTTCCACCCCCCGCGAGAGGTTTCAACCAGTGTCCCGCGATTGATCAACTGCCAATAGCAGCACTGCCTTTCTGGATGGTAGAGGACTACCGCGACTGGCAACGAGTGGTTCATCCAGTACTGCACATGTTCTTTGTCTGGCCTGAACCACCACCCGTCTGGGCTCTGCTCTCTGAACCAACTGGAGCCGCTCTTGATCTGCAGGGCGAGCAGCCTGCCTCTGACCTGCTCTGCGTCGACAACCTCAGCGTGCGCGTCGATGCCGTAGTCCTCAGTTGGTTGCTCACGAAAAAGCCAGCCAAGCTCGGCCTCGACTGCGAGCTGTGTCCGGGTCACTCCAATGCTGCCGATCCTGGCGCTGTGCTGACGATGCATCATGTGCTTATCCTGGCCGACGATTTCGGCGAATGTCCGCCGGATGGGAGTGGTCGGCCATCCGGGACCTCGTCGCGGCCGGTATGGCTGTCGTTGGCCGATCCGGCTGGAGCTGCGGATCAGAAGGCAGCCGTGCCCGTTCGGATCTCCTCGTCAGTGGCGTCCACTACGGTCCGAGCGGGTGAGCCGGTCAGATACGTCCGTGCAGGACTCCACGGTCGTGGATGGTGGGAACTAGCCAGGCTCCCCGGCAGTCGGCTCGGGATCCAACTGATGGAACCACCACCCCCCTCTCCACACCCACCCGGCGCAGGCCCGGACAGCGATGGACAATCGCGCCCCGATCCGCCCACCCGTCACCACGGCGGTGACGTGGAGCCGTCCGCCGCGAGGCCGAAGCGGAGCAGGTGTTCTCCGTCGGGCTCCCCCTGGTGCAGGTCGGCCAGGTGGATCAGGGCGTCGCGCAGGCCCGCGTCGGCGGCCGACCGGTACAGCCGGTCGGCATCCTCCAGGTGTCCTGATGCGAGGCGCAGGTTCGCGAGCGTGGCCAGGGCGTCCGCGTGGCCGGCCCTGGCGGCGTCGCGGGCGAAGGCGTCGGCCGCCTCGTGCTCGCCCGCCTCCTCCTTCAGGCGTGCCAACTCGCCCAGTACGCGGGACTCGCCCTGGTCGACCGCGAGACGGTAGAGCCGCTCGGCCTCCGCCGCCGAACCCGCCTCCTCCCGTAACCGCGCGAGCCGGGCCAGCACCCGCCCGCCGCCGGCCAGCGCCAGGCGCTCGGCGCCCTCGCCGTCGCCGCCGGTCTCCCTGCGCCGGACGAAGTCGTCGAGGGCGGAGTGGCGCCCTGCCCCGGCGGCGCGCAGGATGAGGCGGTCGGCCTCGGCGCAGTCCCCTTCCTCCTCCCGCAACCGGGCGAGCAGCACCAGCGCACCGGTGTTCCCCGCGCGCTGTGCCGTATCGGCCAGGCGCTCCGCGCCTCCGTGGTCCCGGGTCTTCTCCCGCCGCCACACCAGTTCCAGAAGGGCGAACGTACTTCCGGCGTCCGCCGCTTCGCAGGCCATGCGTTCCGCCTCCTCGCCCGCCCCGGCCTGCTCCCGCAGCAGGGCCAGCGCGCCCAGCGCGTCGGCGCTGCCCTTGCGAGCCGCGGCGCGGAAGAGCCGAAGGCTCCCGGCCGGGTCACCGGCCTTCTCGCGCAGGCGGGCGAGTTCCATCAGGGCCACCGTGCTTCCCCGGTCCACCGCTGTCCGCAGCCGGGCCTCCGCCCCCGCGGGGTCTTTGGCCCGCCGTCTCAGCCGAGCGTGTTCCAGCAGGGCGAACACACTGCCCGAGCGGGCGGCCAGGTCCAACAGCCTTTCGGCGCCGGGGACATCGCCGGCACGCTCGCGGGATCGCGCCAGCATGAGAGCGGGACGGATCTGCCCCATCCCGGCTGCGGCGGAGACCAGGTGCTCCGCGGGCTGCCCGGACTTCTCACGGGCCCGGACCAGTTCCGACAGGGCGTACGTGCTTCCCGTCCGCCTCAGTACCGCGAAGGCGAACCCCTCGGCGCTCTCCCGGTCCCCGGCCGCCTCCTTCGTACGGACCAGTTCAGCGAAGGTGCTGTACCCGCCGCGGGCGGCGGCAGTCCGCTCCATGCGGTCGGCGCCCTGCACGTCCCCCGCCTCCCGGCGCAGCTGGGACAGTTTGATCAGCGAGTTGGTGTCTCCCTGCTGGGCCGCCAGGACGGCCAGGTCCTCCGCCTTCGCGGGCTCGCCCGCCACGCTGCGCAGCCGCACCAGGTCCCAGCGGGCCAGTCCGTCGTTGCGCAGAGCCGCTTCGTACAGCTTCCTGGCCTCGCCGGCGGCTCCGGTGCCCTCCCGCAGCCGCGCCAGGTAGGGCAGGACGTCGGTGTTGCCCGCTTCGGCGGCCCGCTGGTAGAGGGCCGCGGCGGCTCTCAGCCGCCCGCGCGACTCAGCCGCCCGGCCCAGTTCGGCCCAGTCCTCGGAGCTCTGGCCGTGCCGCACCGCCGCCTCCCAGAACGCGGAGGGCGGACAGCTCAGCCGCCGGTCCACCCGGCCCTGCTGCTCCAGGTAGTCGGCAAGCCGGTACACGGGCTCCGCGGCCTCCCCCGCCCGGGGCGGAATCCGCGTCAGCGGGCCCAGTACGCCGTGGCAGGGCGTGGCGCAGTAGGCCAGGGCATCGGCCATCCAGCCGGGACCGAGGCCGGTCAGCTCCCGGTCCGCGAGGTAGCCTTCGGCGGCCCGCTCCAGAAGGTCGTGCGAGAGGGCCGGTCCGTGTCCCAGCCGACGGAAGTCCATGGCCGCGTGGATCAGCGCCGACGCCCCCAGGGGTGCGGCACGGTAGCGCGTCATGAGCCGCGGGACGCCGGCGAGGTACTGGGTGATCTCGCCGTCCGCCGCCGCCGTCAGCGCGCTCTCCAGGCGCGGGTCGCCGTCCGCCTTCCGCCACGCCCGCCGGATGTCGTGGTCCGTGAACGCCTTGGGCACGACGATGTGCCGGCCCATCCCCGTCAGAAGCTTGCGCTGCTGCTCGTACCGGTCCTCGCAGCCGGTGGCGGACGGGGCGGTGAGCGGGTCCCAGAACCGCGGCCAGATCGTCGCGAGCACCAGCACGGGACCGCGCCGCCGGTCGCTGAGCGCCGTCCGCAGCGCGGACGTGATGCTTTCGGCGGTCTTCGGATCCTGGGCGAGGAGGTAGTACTGCGCCTCGTTGAGCCAGATGACCGTCCGAGGGGCCACTTCCTCGATGTGGACGAGCGCCGCGTCCGGACGCGTCGGATCGTACGGGTGCCACACCCGCCATCCGTCGGGCAGCCGCCGCAGCACCTCCCAGCAGGCGCGGGTCTTGCCGGTCGAGGACTCTCCGATCAGCGTGACCAGGGTGCTCTCGCCGCAGGCCGCCCGCTCCACGGCCTCGTTCAACTCGACGTCGTGCTCCCGTTCGACGTAGGGAGGCAGGACGGGCAGCTCGTCCTGGCCCGGGACGGTGATGGCGGGGTGGACTTCGAGGGCGAACGGATCCAGCTCCTTCACCGGGACTCCGAGAGGAACCGCCAGGCGGGCCGCGACCCACATCGCCTTGACCCGCCGTCCCACCGCGCGGACGTCACCGCCGCCCATGCCCGCCAGCAGCAGGGCGACCGAGACCACGTCCTCCTGCCCCGCGGCCAGTTCCTCCGAGCCGATGATCCTGTGCACGGTGGCCTTCGACGGGCTGCCCGGGAAGGAGTCGTCGTGCTCGATCGCGCTCGCCATGGACTTGACGGGAGGGGTGCCCGCCTCCACGTAGAGCCGGTACAGGTAGTCCTTCAACTCCCTCACCTCGGAGGGCCCTACGGCCAGAGGGCGCGGGACGCACCGCTGGCTCCCCAGCCGTTGAGTACTCCTGTGACCCGTCATCGGAACATCCTTGCGCATCGGAACAGACGTCACACACAAAGTGACGGATCGGGGCGGTCGTCGGGTCCTACCGGGCGGGCGCCGTCGCCGGGCGGGCGCCCGGGACTGCCCGGTACCGCCCTGGAGTATCCGGAACTGCCCCTGGCTGCCCGGTCCGCCGCCGGTGAGCCGCCGATGAACCTCCGGTCCGCCGGCCTTCAGGCGGTCATGACGACAGCAGCCTGAAGAATCCCTCGGCCATCGCGTCCACGACCGCCGTGACGGCGCTTCCGGCGAGGATTCCCCACAAGGCCAGACGTTCGCGGCGGCTCAGTTTCCGTCGAGGCATGACAGCTCTTCCCTCCCGGTGGACGGCCGGCGCGTCACCGGCTCCACCGACCAGGTTTCCCGACGCGGGCCCCTCCTGGACGAGTTGAGACGAGGATGCCGTGTCCCGCCCGGCCTCCCGCGGCCCCGCACGCACTACGGTGACCTCATGCCGCCGTTCGGCCGCGTCCCGCGCCCGGCACGGTCGGCCGGACGCCTCTCGGGGCCGCGCGGTCCCAAGGAACTGTGGCTCAACGGAAGAGGAGTTGGGGGAGAGCGATCATGGGCGAGTCTCTGAAGACCTTCGTCGGCGGCACCGAGGTCGAGGTGCCCAACAGCATCCCGGACATCCGTGCCGCGCTGCCCGAGGAGAGACGCGAGGAGTTCGACCGCGCCATCAACGGGGCCGGGGTGCATGAGATCCAGGCCGTCATGCGGCACTGGATGCTGGAGGCCGTTCCCGATCCCGAGGCGGAACAGATCCTGGACCGGCTGGCGCAGGACGAGGCCGAGAGGCGGAGCGTCGCTTGAGCTTCCGCATCTCCTACGCACCGCCCGCCGACGACACCCTGGCCAAGATGCGCGACGGCGAGTCGTTCCGGGACGAGATGGCCCGCACCCTGGGCAGCGCCCCGTACGGGCACGCCTCGTCCGCCGTGAAGAGCGAGCAGGACCGGCGCGAGGCGACGATCTGCGGGGCCATCGTCCTCTACTACGTCTCCCGGTCCGTGCTGACCGTCACCGTCGTCCGGCTCGTCCCGCTGCCCTGACCTCCTCGGCGGTCAGGGCAGGGGCTGCGCGGACCGCGCGATCCACGCGGACCGTGCGTCAGCCGAGCTTCTTCGCCTGCGCCGCCACGACCTCCGTCGGCGCGGCGAAGTCCTTACCGCCGGTGGCTGCCGCCAGGTTGAAGGAGAAGAACGTCGCCACGGTGCCCTCCGCGCGCAGGGCCGTCAGCTTGTACGGAACGCTGTCGCCGTCGGCCTCGGAGATGACCGTCCAGGCAGCGGACTCGTCGCCACCGGTGGCCTTCTCCTCCTTGACCGAGACGAACACGTTCTTCGAGCCCGCCACCGTGGCGGTGAAACCGCCCGCGCAGTCGGCCGCGGCCTTCTTCAGGGCGGCGAAAGCGTCGGGGCCCGCCGTCTTCTCGTACGAGGTGAGCGCCACGAACGTGGACGTCAGGTCGAGGGCGGCCTCGAAGGGGTTCTCGTCGCCCTTCGCCAGCTCCTTCGCCAGTTCCTCCGCCGACTTCTTGGCGGCCTTGTCCGGCTCGCTGACCACCTTGCGCTTGGCGGTGGCCACCGCGCCCTTCTGCGCCACGCCGAACATGGCGTGGGCAACCGGCAAGCAGTCCTTCTTGTCGATCGTGACGCCGCTCTCCGTAACCTCGTCGGCCGGACCGGTCTTGGCGATCCGGAAGCCCTTGACGTCACCCTCGACCAGGGCGGCCTTCTCCACTTCGGCGGCGGTGAGCACCTTCGCCGGGGCCTTCGCGGCCGAGCCGCCGCCGGTCCCGGCCGTGCCCTTGCCGGTCGTTCCTCCGTCGGCGTCCGACGACCCTCCGCAGGCGGTGGCGAACAAGGTCAGGGACACCGCGCAGGCGGCGAGGGCTGTACGGCGTACGACAGTGGTGTGCATGGATCTTCTCTCCGTCTCGGGGAGCAACCGCCCTCCCCCGTACGGCAGTTCAGCGCCCCTCTGGGACGGACCGTCGCAGTGATCCACACCTTACGATCGAACCTCCGCTCGACGCGCGGGCCGAGGCCCCGCCGCGCCGATCGTGATTCCGCTGTGATCGGCCTGTGAACACACTGTGCGCTTCCGTCGCGCAACCCTCGTACAACCCCCGTCCCACAGCGTGCGGTTGTACGGAGCCGCGTCGTCGATCACGAGCCGGTGAGGGTGACCCGGATGCGGATGCCGGATGCGGATGCCGGATGCCGGATGCCGGATGTCAGACGTTCAGACGTCACGCGTCAGCCGTCAGCCGTCAGCCGTCAGCCGTCCGAAGGGCGCTGGGTCAGATGGCTGAACGCGTCGAGGTTCCGAGTCGACTCTCCACGCGACACCCGCCACGCGTACTCCTTGCGGATCGCGCTCGCGAAGCCCAGTTCGAGCAGGGTGTTGAACGAGTCGTCGGCCGCCTCCAGGACCGTGCCGAGCAGCCGGTCCAGCTCCTCGGGGGTGACCACGGACACCGGCAGCTTGCCGACCAGGTAGACGTCGCCGAGCCGGTCGACGGCGTACCCGACGCCGAAGAGGCGCAGATTGTGCTCCAGCAGCCAGCGGTGCACCTCGGCGTCGTTCTCGTCCGGGCGGCGGACGACGAAGGCGTTGAGGGAGAGGGAGTGCTTCCCGACGATCAGGGAGCAGGTGGTGGACAACTTGCGGGTGCCCGGGAGCTTGACCACGTAGTTGCCGCGCGCGGGACTCTCCCAGTCGAGCCCGGCCTCGTTCAGCGTCGCCTCGATGACCTGGGCCGCTGCGGTTTCGTCGGGTACGTCAGCCATGGAGCGAGCGTACGACAGGGGCGCGCCCGGCACGCACCGGCGGGTTCCCCGCTTCGGGGCGAGGGGCGGCGGTACGCATGTCAGCCGCGGTGGTCGCGGGCCCGGCGGCGGTGGTCGGACAGTGCGGCCGTGTACACGTCCGCCGTGGCCGAGGCCGCCGTGTCCCACCCGAAGGACTGCGCGTGCGCCGCGGCGGCGGCCCCCATGCGCTCCACGAGCTCCGGCGCGTCGGCGAATCGTTCGAGCGCCCCGGCGTACGCCTGCGGGTCGTGTCCGGGTATCAGGAAGCCGCTGACGCCGTCGCGCACCGCCACGGGCAGCCCGCCCACGGCCGCCGCGACCACCGGCGTGCCGGCCGCCTGGGCCTCGATGGCCACCAGGCCGAACGACTCGCTGTAGGACGGCATGACCAGCACCGACGCGGCCCGGAACCAGTCCGCCAGCCGGTCCTGGCCCACCGGCGGGTGGAACCGTACGACGTCGGCGATGCCGAGCCTGGCCGCCAGCTTCTGCAGGCCCTCCGGCTTCGCCAGCCCGCTGCCGCTCGGACCGCCGACGACGGGCACCACGATCCGGGACCGCAGCGAGGGATCGCGGTCCAGCAGTGCGCCGACCGCGCGCAGCAGCACGTCGGGCGCCTTGAGCGGCTGGATGCGGCCCGCGAAGAGCGGGATCAGCGCGTGCTGCGGCAGGCCGAGGCGGGCCCGCGCGGCGGCGCGCCCGTCGGCGGGGCGGAAGCGGTCCAGGTTGACGCCCGGGTGCACGACGGCGACGGCGGCGGGGTCGGCGTCGTAGAAGCGGACCAGTTCGTCCGCCTCCTCCGCCGTGTTGGCGATCAGCCGGTCGGAAGCGTTGACGATCTGGGTCTCGCCGATGACGCGGGCGGCGGGCTCGAGGGTGTCGCCCACGGCGAGCGCGGCGTTCTTGACCTTCGCCATGGTGTGCATGGCGTGGACGAGCGGCACGCCCCAGCGCTGGGCGGCGAGCCAGCCGACCTGGCCGGAGAGCCAGTAGTGGGAGTGGACGAGGTCGTAGTAGCCGGCCCGCTGCCCGGCCCACGCCTGCATGACGCCGTGCGTGAAGGCGCAGAGCTGGGCGGGCAGGTCCTCCTTGGCGAGTCCTTCGTACGGCCCGGCGTCGACGTGCCGGACCAGGACGCCGGGCGCCAGCTCGACCGCCGCGGGCAGCGAGCCAGTGGTGGCCCGGGTGAAGATCTCGACCTCGATGTTGATCGCGGCGAGGCGTTTGGCCAGCTCCACGATGTAGACGTTCATCCCGCCCGCGTCGCCCGTGCCGGGCTGGTGGAGCGGCGAGGTGTGCACGGAGAGCATGGCGACCCGGCGCGGCCTGCGCGACGCCCCGGGAAAGCCTCCGGGGAATCTGATGCGGGCCGCGGGCCGCGGGGAACCGGGCCGGGAGACGTACTGGCTCACGTCGTCGGTCCTCCTCGCTCAGGGCATGACGCGGAGGGCGGGCACGGAACCCTCCGAAGGGCGTGAACAGCGGAATCCCACCTTTCATTTCCGCTTTGCCAAATCATTACGGATTCCTACGGCCCCGAGCGCTCCGCGCCGCTGCACCCCTGGGCCTCCGCAGCTCTGCACTCCGGGCCTATGTGCCGCCTGCGCCCTACCGCCCCGCCGCCCGCAGGTGGCCTCTCCCGCAGGACGGCCCCGGGCGACCGGAGGCCCGCCCCCCGCGGTCGCATACGCTCACCGCATGCGCCAGCGCCCCATCGGCACCGCCACCCGCGGGACCACCAACCCCAACCGGCTGCGCCGCATGGACCGCTGGATCGCCGCCGTGCACGGCCCGGCCCTGCGCCGCTGCGACGACGCCCCGGCGGCCGTCGACCTCGGCTACGGGGCCGCGCCCTGGACCGCCGTCGAACTGCTCACCCGCCTGCGCACCGCCGACCCGCGCACCACCGTCGCGGGCGTCGAGATCGACCCGGCGCGGGTCGCGGCGGCCCGGCCGTACGAGCGCGCGGGGCTCACGTTCGTACACGGCGGTTTCGAGGTCCCGATGGAGACGCGGCCCCTGCTGATCCGGGCCGCGAACGTGCTGCGGCAGTACGACGAGGACCGCGTCGCCGAGGTGTGGGCGCGGCTGCGGTCCCGCCTCGCCCCGGACGGGCTCCTGGTGGAGGGCACCTGCGACGAGATCGGCCGCCGGCACGTGTGGGTGGCGCTGGGCCCCGAGGGTCCGCGCACGGTCACCTTCGCGACGCGCCTCGGTTCGCTGGAGCGCCCGTCCGACCTCGCCGAGCGGCTGCCGAAGGCACTGATCCACCGCAATGTGCCCGGCGAGCCGGTCCACGCGTTCCTGCGCGACTTCGACCGGGCCTGGGCGGCGGCCTCCCCGTACGCGTCGCTCGGCGCCCGGCAGCGCTGGATCGCGGCGGTGCGGGCGCTGTCGGCCGACTGGCCGACGACGGACGGGGTACGGCGCTGGCGGCAGGGCGAGGTCACCGTGGCGTGGGAGGCCCTGCGCCCCCGCCACGCCTGAATCGACGGGCGCGGGCGGCCTGCCGGGATACCGAACCCCGGCCCGGCCGCCGGGGGAACGCGGCAGGGGCCCCACTCGTCCCAGAGGTGGGAGTCGGAAACGGGCGCGGGCGCGGACGGGCGCGGGCGCGGACGGGGCAGGAACAGGGCGGAAGCGGGAGAGGAGCGGGGCAGGAGCGGGGGAAGTCGCCCGGCCGGCCCGGTATGTGACGCGGCAGCCGCTGTCGGCCTCTGTTGCTTTGCGGGACGACATGGCACGATCGCGACGTCGCCAGAAAGTTACTGACGGTAAGTCAGATGCATACTATCCGGCTTCTCTTGCATTTTTCGTTTTCGTCACGAATATCGGCTGTATCGGCTGTATTGCTTGTGCCGCCATCGTTCGGACCGACCCGGGGATCCGGCCCGGAGGGGGAGCCCGTGAACCGACGCCACTGTGCCGCCGCGGCCATCACACTCGTCTGCGCACTGACCCTGCTGACCGCACCGGCCCAGGCGATCGCCGCCCCGGTTCCGGACCCGTCCCCTTCGTCCTCCTCGCGTTCGTCCGCCTCTCTTCCGCCGTCCTCCGAGAAGGACCTGGAGAAGGTCCGCGAGCAGATCGACACGCTCTACCGGAAGGCCGGAGCGGCGACGGACGCGTACAACCTGGCCGAGGAGCAGACGGAGAAGCAGTCCGGCGAGATCGTGAAGCTGGCCAAGGCGATCGTCGACGGCCAGGCCCGCATCGCCGCCCTGAAGGACCGGGCCGGCGCGCAGGCCCGCGAGCAGTACCGCAACGGCGGTCTGCCGCCCGGTGCGCAGCTCGTCCTCAGCGACGACCCGCAGCTCTTCCTGGACGGGATCAACCGGTTCCGGCAGAGCCAGCAGGCGTCCAAGTCGGTCCTGGCCGAGCTGAACCGCACCCAGGAGGACCTGCGGACCTACACCCAGGACGCCAGCGCCAACTGGGCGAAGCTGGAGAAGAACCGGCTGAAGCAGGCCCAGGCCAAGAAGAAGATCAACGCCCAGATCGCGGCGGCGGAGAAGATCGAGTCGCAGCTGGCCGAGAAGGAGCGGGAGCGCCTGCGCAGGCTGGAGGAGCAGGCCGAGTCCCAGGCGCAGTCCGCCTGGCTCTCCTCCGAAGCGGTCAAGGACATCGGCGGCGAGGCGAGCGCCGGCGGCCGGGCCGCCATCGCCTTCGCGACCGCGCAGATCGGCAAGCCGTACGTCTGGGGCGCCGAGGGCCCCGACTCGTACGACTGCTCCGGGCTGACCTCCAAGGCGTGGGCGGCGGGCGACCGGACCATCCCGCGCACCTCGCAGGAGCAGTGGCGGCTGCTGCCGCGCATCGACATCCGCGACATGCGCCCCGGCGATCTGATCATCTACCACCGCGATGCCAGCCATGTCGGGATCTACGTCGGCGACGGCGCGATCATCCACTCCCCGCGCCCCGGCCGCAACGTCACCCTGGCGGGCGCGGGCTCGATGGAGATCCTCGGCGTGGTGCGCCCGGACAAGTAGCCCGATCCGCCCGCCCAGGTGGGACGGGCGGGGTACGGCGGACGGGGCCGACGGGCTCCGAGCCGACGGGCTCCGAGCCGCTGGGCGGCGGACGAGAGCGGGGAGCGGAGGCCGGACCGCGCGAACCGGGCCACGGACCGGACCGCGCGAACCGGGCCACAGCCGGGATCGCGTGAGCCGCGCAAGGGGCCGGACCCGCGTGAGCCGCGCCACGTGAGCCGCCCCCGGCGCGTGATGTTCGTCATGGCCCCGCCCCCGCCCGCCCGGCGGCGCATCTCGCCGGATCCGCGGCAGGAGGCGGCTCATGACGGCGCACCGGGCGGGAGCCGTTCCGCGTACGCCATTCCGTTCGGCCGCGTCGGACCGCTATCGTCCCCGACTGGCAGGTCGTCGATCGTCGTCCCGCCGCGCCCTCGGGGGGAGGGAAGGAAACCCGAACCGATGCCCGTACCCGTACCGCAGCAGCGCGCCGCACCCGCTGCGGAGACCACCCATGGGACCGACCTCACCCTTCTGGTGATCGAGGACGACCCGGCGGGCACCATCACCGTCCCGGAGCTCTCGGCGGCGGCCGGGACCCGGGTCCGCATCCGTACCGCCCGCAACCTCACCGAGGCCGAGCGGCTGCTCACCGACGACGTCGACTGCATCCTGCTCGACCTCGCGCTGCCCGTCGCGGGCGCCGACCCGCGGCCGGCCGTCGGCGGGTCCGGGGCGGAGCAGCCGGGTCCGGCCGGAGACGGCGCGGCGGGCGGCACGGGCCCCGCCACGGGCCGGGCCCGCGAGCTGGCGGCCCTCACGCGCGTCCTGCGGATCGCTCCGCTCCACGCGGTCCTCGCGCTCACCGCGCAGGACGACACGGAACTGGCGGCCGAGGCGGTACGCGTCGGGGCCCAGGACTACCTGTTCCGGGGCGAGCTGGACGCCCGGGTGCTGAGCCGCGCGATCCGGTACGCCGTGGAGCGCAAGCGCGCCGACGTCGCCCAGCACCAGCTGACCGAGTCCCGGCTGCGCGCCCAGGAGAACGCCCGCCTGGAACGCGGCCTGCTGCCCACCCCGCTCCTGGAGGGCTCCGACCTCAGCTTCGCCGCCCGCTACCGGCCGGGCCGCAGCCGCGCCCTGCTCGGCGGCGACTTCTACGACACCGTCCGTACGCCGGACGGCACCGTGCACGCGATGATCGGCGACGTCTGCGGGCACGGCCCGGACGAGGCGGCGCTCGGCGTCGAGCTGCGGATCGCCTGGCGGGCGCTGACGCTGGCCGGACTCTGCGGCGACGAGCTGCTGTCCACGCTCCAGCAGGTGCTGGAGCACGAACGGCAGAGCGAGGAGATCTTCGCGACGCTCTGCACCGTGGACATCGCCCCCGACGGCCGCCGCGCCGGGCTCTGCCTGGCCGGCCACCCGGCGCCGCTGCTCACCCGGCACGGACAACCTGCGCGGCTGCTGCCGTACGAGGACGGCGGCCCGGCGCTCGGACTGCTGCCGCGCGCCCGGTGGCCCCGGCGGCAGGTCGAGCTGGGCGGCGCGTGGAGCCTGATGATGTACACGGACGGGCTGATCGAGGGGCGCGTCGGAACGGGCGACAGCCGGCGGCTCGGGCAGGACGGCATGGTCGAGATGGTCAACGGCCAGCTCGACCGGGGCCTGGCCGGCGAGGACCTGCTGGAGGCCGCGGTCACCGAGGTGCGCGAGCTGAACGGCGGTGAGCTGACCGACGACGTGGCCGTACTGCTGCTGGGACGCGATCCGGAGCGGATACGGCGGCGGGGCCGGAGCGCCCTGCGCTCCCGCCCCGCGTCCACCGCCTCGCCCGCCGTGGGCGGCGGCGCTCAGCGCCCGCCGTTGTAGGGGCCGTAGGGCCCGTCGCTGCTGGAACCGCCCCTGCGGCCACCGCCGCCCGAGACCGCCTTGATCGCGGGCCGGACGTCGACCATGAACACGATCGACGCGACGGCACCCGCGAGCTGGAGGAAGAGCATGGGGATGAAGAGGTTCACCGCGACGGCGACACCGAGAAGGATCAGCCAGAAGGACTTCTTCTTCTTGTCGGCGGCACGGTAGGCGTCCTCCCGGGCGATCGCCGCGAAGACGAAGGCGACCACGGCCAGCACCAGCATCGCCAGATAGAGCAGCTGGAGGAGTGAGCCGAACGCTGAGAGCAACATGGTGTACCGCCTAGTGAGTGGATGAGCGCCCTGCGGCCAAGGTACCGGGACAACGAACCGGCCCCCGGTAAAGGTGCCCGCCCCGCGCCCCGGTCACGCGCGGGACGCGCCGGGGCCGGGAGCCGGAGTCGTCACTTCCCGGCGGGCGGCGTGGTCTTCTTCGCCGCGGGCTTGCGCGCGGCCGGGGCCTTCTTGGCAGGCGCGGGCTTCGCCTCGGCGGGCGCGGCCTTGCCTTCGGCGGGCGCGGCCTTCGACGCCGCGGGCTTCGCGGCGGGTCCGGCCGGGGCAGCGGGCTTCGCGGCGGCCTTGGGCTCGCTCGTCGCGGCCTTGGGCTCGCTCTTCGAGGCGGTCCCCGCAGCGGGCTCAACGGCCGGCTTCGCGGCGGGCTTCACGGCGGGCTTCGTGACCGGCGCGGGGTCGGCCTCCACGACGGCGGCGATCTCGACGATCTCGTCGGCCGTCTCACCGCGCCAGGTCCGCACGGTCTGCTCGCCGTGCTCGGCGACCTTCTCGTACGTCTCGCGGGCCCGGATCGCGTATTCGGCGGCCACGCCCACGCTGCGCATCGCCAGGTCCTGAGCGCTCTCGCCCAGCTTCTTCAGATCGGCGGCGTCGAACGAGCCGAACACCTCGGTGACCTTCGCCTGCACGGTGGCCTGGGCCTCCTTGGCCTGCGTGGTCACCTTCTCCTGTACGGCCCTGGGGTCGGTGTTGCGCACGGCCTCGATCCGCTCGGGCGCCTCGGCCCGCAGGTGCTCGATGAGCGCCGGGACCTTGCGCGCCTGCTGCACGGCCAGATCGGCGGTGCCGGCGGCGAAGTAGAGGGGGGTCGGGTCGGTGAGGGTCTTGCGCAGGTCATCGGTGATGGCCATGACTGTGGTCCTCCCGGATCATCGAACAGCTGCTAGCTGTGAGGGTCGCTGTCTTTCGTGGTGTCCGTGACGGCATCGGCGCCACCGTCGGCTCCGGCCCCGGACACGTCGTCGTCCGCACCGGTCTCGGGCACGAACCCGTTCTCGCGGCGGAAGGAGTCGTAGATCTGCAGCAGAACGCTCTTCTGCCGCTCGTTGATCGACGGGTCGGCCAGGATGACCGCCCGCGTCTCCAGCTCGTCCCGCTCCCGCTCGTCGAGGATCCCCGCACGCACGTAGAGGGTCTCGGCCGAGATGCGCAACGCCTTGGCGACCTGCTGGAGCACTTCCGCACTGGGCTTGCGCAGGCCGCGTTCGATCTGGCTGAGATACGGGTTCGACACCCCGGCGGCGTCGGCGAGCTGCCGCAGCGAGAGCTGCGCGGCGCGGCGCTGCTCCCGCAGGTAGTCACCGAGATTGCCGACGTTGAGCGATGCCATGACTCGATGGTGCGACACCGCGCTAACTATTGCAAGCACATGCTTGCAATAGTGTCGCGCGCCACGCCGAGGCCGCCGTCCGTCGGCGTCTGTCCGTGTCCGTTCCCGGTCTATCTGCGATTTCCCACCGGGTCTGCGGTGTGAAGTGAACGGGTCCCGGCTGATCTGGGCAGCAACCAGCCCACCAGAGCCACCTGCCCGCGAGGGCAGTGCCCACCGCTCCGGCTGCCGGACGACCTGGGAGATCACGGCGGCCAACGGACGGACGCCCCACCTTGCCCGAATTGCCTGGAAGGTGGGGCGCCAGGCGCGCCCATTGGTTCGTCGTTTCAGCAGGCGTATCCGTCCGCCCGTAGTTACCGAGGCTGGTAGGAGGTGGCCAGCACGGAGACGGTCACCCGACTGGGCAGGGAGCCGTGGCCGCTCAGGTCCGCGGGGGTCAGGTGGCGTGCGCTCGGTGTCATTCCCAGCAGGTCGATGGCTTCTTGCCTGGTCAGGGGCGTGGTGTATACGACGTGCTGGGTACCGGCGGCCAGGAAGTAGGGGTCCAACGCCTGTTGCAGGCGCTGTTCCTTGTCCGGGTCGATCGTGACGATCGCGGGGATCTGGCCCCGTAGCTCGGCCAGGTGCCGCTCGATGGGCCGCACCACGATCAACCGGCCGGTCGGACGGAGCACTCGGTGGAACTCGGACGGGTTGCGCGGGGCGAACACGTCCAGCACGACGTCGACCCCCTGGTCAACCAAGGGGAAGGGACGGAAGACGTCCCAGCTCGCCGCAGCACCTCGCGGATGGGCTCGAGCTGCTGAGCGCAGGGCGCGTGCTGACGTGTCCAGCCCAAGGCCGCGGATGCCGGGCAGTTGATCGAGTACGCCGGCCAGGTTGTAGCCGGTGCCGCATCCGACGTCTACGACCGTGCCTTGACCAGGCAGGGCGTCGACTGTCATACGAGTCAGGGTCTGGTGGACAGGGGCGTACC
>NZ_ML123034.1:3598957-3599952 GCF_003846185.1 Streptomyces sp. ADI96-02 | reverse complement strand
TACCTACCAGTGGACAGGAACCGGTTTCGGGCCTGAACCATGGCTGCGTCGTCACCGCTGGTGGCGCGGATACCCGTCAGCAGGCTGACGTAGCCCTGACGGGCGATGTCGAAGGTGTGGCCCTCCGGGCAGCGCAGTGAGCCACGGGCAGGTCGGAGACAGGCGCGGCACACCGGGCAGCGCAACAAGTCGAGAATTGGTTCGAGGGCAGGGGGAAGCAACGCAGGCACGAGGCACTCCAGGCGACGGTGAAGGGAAGGGACCGTGCCTGCACGCGCTCTCTAAAGCCGCCGTTTCAGGAAGAACGAGGCCCGGCATCTCGTCGCCTCGGTGTGGGCGGCACAAGGGAGATGGATCACGTAAACAGGCACGCCAAGGAGGGCGACGCCCTACGGCATCGCCCTCAACGCCTCGTGATTACAGAGCCTGGATGTGCTGGGTCCACATGCCTCCACCTTACGTGTCAGGCACCGGGTTTTGTGGAGAGTGAGTTAGCTGGTTTTCTGGCATGACTTGTGGGGTTCGGTCGCGTAGTAGGCGGCCTCGCGCTCGGCGGGAGTGACGTGTCCGAGCTCGCCGTGCAGACGCCGCTGGTTGAACCAGTCGACGTATTCCGCGACCGCGATCTCGACGTCGCTGATGGACGTCCAGGGGCCCTTGTTGCGGATCAGCTCGGCCTTGAACAGGCTGTTGAACGCCTCGGCGAGGGCGTTGTCATACGAGTCGCCCTTGGAGCCGACCGAGGCCACGGCCGCTTCCTGTTCGAGGCGCTCGGTGACGAATCGCACGATATTGGACTCCGCGGTCCGAGTGATGTGTGAGACCGGCCAGGTCGGCACCAGTGTGCCGGCGGCGCCAGATCACCATCTCCAGGGCATCGAGCGCGAGGTCGGTGTAGAGGCTGGTGGCGACCTGCCGGCCGACGACCACGCGAGAGAACACGTCGATAACGAAGGCCGCGTAAACCCAGCCGGGGAACGTCCGGATGTAGGTGA
>NZ_ML123034.1:3571450-3598273 GCF_003846185.1 Streptomyces sp. ADI96-02 | reverse complement strand
TGCCGCGAAGAAAGCCGAGGCGGACTTCAATATCGCGTTCGCCCGCCGCAGTTCCTTCGCCTCCCGCTCCAGCTCCACGATCCGGGCGGTCTCCGCACTGGTGGTGCCGGGCACGACGCCCTCGTCGATCTCGGCCCGCTTGACCCAGCCCCGCAGAGCCTCAGGGCGCACGTCCAGCTGGTCGGCGATCCGTTTGATCGCGCCGGCCCGGCCG
Organism: Streptomyces sp. ADI96-02; assembly: GCF_003846185.1. Taxonomy (GTDB): domain Bacteria; phylum Actinomycetota; class Actinomycetes; order Streptomycetales; family Streptomycetaceae; genus Streptomyces. The sequence continues at coordinate 3,598,059 of NZ_ML123034.1, read as the reverse complement.
ACCGGGTCCCTGCGGGCCTCGACGGCCAGACGTGTCGCGCGTTCACGCAGTTCGTCGGGGTACTTACGGGGAGCAGCCATGATCGGCATCCTTCCGGGTCTTGATGATCTCCATCAGACCCGGGGCGGTTCAATACGAGAAGATCGGGAAGCCAGTCCCCGTCGAGTACCGCGACCAGGCCGAGTTCCGGCGCCGGTGCGCGGCTGTCCCCGCGCATCCATGGCCGGGGCAGATCAATCTGCGCGGGCTACGGCCCCTGGTGCGGGCCGAGATCCAGTGGGGACTGTTCGTCCATGCCCGCCGGGCCCGCCCCAGCCGGTGGGACCTGGGCTGGATCCGGTCGCTCGTGACCACGTGCCGCTCGTTGGAAGTGAACTCCCTGGTCGACTTCGAGTTCGGGACCGGACGTTCGGCCGGGGCGATCGCCAAGGACATCCCGCATGAACTGCGGATGGTCTACTTCACCCCGCAGGAGGCCAAGGACGCCGGCTTCCTGGAGACCGAGCACTTCGGGGTGCTGTTCCCGCACCGCATGAGCCACGTCGACCTGACCGGTATCCCGCAGCGGTGGCTGCGGGATCTGACCTGGGACTACTTGGCGGACCTGTTGCGGTCACCGCGCTGTCCCCGTTCGGCCGGCCCGGTTGACGGCCTGCGCCGGGCCGCCATCGAACTGGGAGCCTTCCTGGAAGTTGAGGTGCCGGGCGGTGGCCACGACCCTGCGGTTCTTCGGGAGGAACACGCCCAGCGGTTTGTCGCCGACCAGCGTCATCGCGAACGCGAGGGGCTCTCCTCGCTTGCCGTGAAGCGGCCGGACGGAACCGCGAGCATCGTCACCACCGTCACACGGTCGGTCGTGTTCAACGCGGTGCGCAAACTGATGCGCGATGCGCTGGACTCCGGTGCTGCGGAACGGCGGTGCCTGAAACGGGAGTTCATCATCGTGTTTCCGGCAGCGGGTGCCACTGGCCGGACTGCGCGTCGGCCCTTCCCTGATGGTCGCCCGGGCCCTGGCGGACGAGGCGAATCTGGCCGAGCTCGCCGCCACATGTGACGTCGACGACAACGGCGCCCGCGACATCTGGGAGACCACCGTCATCACCGGCCGCCGCATCGGCGAGGTCCAACCACTTCACGGCCCGTCCACCGTCCCGGTGGACGGGCCGTCCCATGAGACCACCCGGCAGCCGGTCGCTGCTCTGTTGTCGCAGCCAGCGAGATTAAGTAAGGTCACCCAACATGGACACCGGACCGGCACGACGCCACACACGGATTGGCTATCCGGTGGAGGGCTGATCGCACAGCGGGTGCGCAGAAGGCACCCCCTCAGTTCGGCACGCGGACCTCCCAACGCACCTGCAGTGCGAGTCCGTTCTTCGTGTCGAACAACAACGAGGTCTGAATGACAGTCACGTTCAACCACACCATCATCGCCGCCAAAGATCGCAACGAGTCGGCTCAGTTCTTCCGCGAGCTGTTGGAAATCCCTGAAGCACCGTCCTGGGGCCCGTTCACCAACATCCAGCTCCCTGACGGCGTGCTGCTTCAGTTCGCCGAGCCGCCGGTGGAGATCCAGATGCAGCATTACGCGTTCCTGATCGACGACGAGCTGTTCGACCGGGCGTATCGGCGGCTGTGCGATCGCGACATCGAGCACTGGGCCGATCCGCAGATGCGACGCCCAAGCGAGATCAACAGCGAGCACGGCGGTCGAGGGGTGTACTTCAAGGACCCTGCCGGTCATGCGATTGAGCTGATCACTCGCCCGTATCTGTAACCCAGGGAGTGTCTGGTCGGGCACCCAAACGCGGCGCCCGACCAGACAACCGGCTGCAGAAACCTACTGTTCAGGGTGCCACGGCAATCGTGCAATCCGTCCCTGTCCTCTGCACCACCGAAGTGAGGCGCCACGTCGATTCCCGGTCAACGATGCGAGACGAGCAACCAGAGCAACGGCCCCCACTTCCCATCGCGGACATGTAGTCCATGAATCGTCGCAGTTCAGAGCCGGTTCACGAGCTCCTGCGGTCGGTAAAGTCGACGAGATCCACAACCTCGACCTGCCCACCCGCAACGGAGCCGAGGCAGCCGATCAGCTGAAGTACCTCTCGGAACGGATCGCGGCCACCTTCGTGCTCGCTGGTCTCGACGTCGAAACAAGCAGCCTGTTCCAGGGCACTCGCGGACAGCAGATCGCCGGCCGCTATACGGTCATCCCCTCCCGGCCCTTCGGCCACAAGAACGGCACGGACAAGGAGAGCCGGCAGGCCCTGGTGGTGACCACGGAGAACTCCCTGCGACTGCACGCCCATCGTCCCGGCACCTTGGTCGCCATGACCGACTACCTCCACGAGCGCCCCGGCGGGCTGATCGGCAGTCTTTCCCAGCTCATCCGAGAAGCCGCGGTCGACGCCATCGACAGCGGCACGGAAAAGATCACCAAGCGCATGCTCGACGATATCGAGCTCGACCACGCCGTCCAGAAGACCCGGCCCGATCGCCCCCGTGCCAAGTGCGCCCGCAGGCCGAAGGCGGCCTGAGTGATGGGGCCCTGGGAAGCCCCGGTCCGGCTCCTGCCACTTCCTCTGCCGCCTGTCCACGGGGAGGTCTTCGGCTGGTATTGCACCGCCTCGCCGCCGCCAACCACGTGACGTCGGGCCAACTGGCGAAAACCCTGACGCCGTTCAAGAACGCGCTGATCGGCAAGCGGACGGACACGTTATGGCGCTGGACTCCGATGGTTCTGCCGCGGCTGGCACTCCTGACGGGTCTCGCTCCCGAGACCCTTCGGATGCTGCTGCCAGCGATCTCCCGGATTGAGGCGCGCACCGGAGGCGAGGTGATCCGCTACCGGCGGCGTCTCTACGTCGCGTGCTCACACTGCACGCACCGCCGCGGATCACCGAACCAGTCCTCGCGCATCGCCCCGCCGATCTCCAGCTCTGCCGTCGGCACGGCATCTGGCTCGACGGAAACCGCCAATACCGTGTCGGCCACCTGCCAGAACTTGTCAACGCTCAACACCGGCACCGGCACCGGCACCGGCGAATCGCCCGCCGCTTCCCCGACACCCTCGAAGCAGCGACAAAGGAAGCGCAGCACATGGTCCGATCCTGGCTTCTCAACAAGAAGCAGCCCCATCTGCTCTCACGCTGGAACGACCGTCTCGCTCAGCTCCCTCCCAAGGAGGCCGCCTACGAGAACATCGTCAGGCGACGCGACGACGAGCGGGAGTACATCGCCACCTACCCGGAGTTCGTCACCATGCTCGGCATGGTGGCCGACCCTGCTTGGCGAGCACGACGGGCGCCTCGCCGATGGGTGAACCTCAGCCAACACCGGCACACGATCGACGCTGCCTACGCCGAAGCCGAGCGTCGGCTCAACGTCCCCTCTCTCCGCGAGAATCGACACTCACGCACCTTCTTCAACGACGCCCTCTTCCGCTGGACCGACTCATTGGGAAGGTCGCTGATGCTGGTGATGTCCCCGGAGGACCACAACGCCCTACGAGATGATTCCCAGTGGAATGAGAAGCCCCAGGCCAGAGCCCTTCGGCCGGACAGAACTATCGGGACGGCCCCACCTCACGCCCAAACAGGCTCACCGCTGTTCAGATCCACTGGGCCCTCCACGCTCCCAAGGGTCCCAGCTGAAATGACAAGGCGCAGATCAGGAGCACCTCATCGACTCAGATCTTCTGGGAACGGACAGCCGCCGCGGACGCGGTGCTCGACGTCACGGGCGAGGACGTCAACGCCGAGCTTGCCGGCGGTGCGCGACGCGGTTCACCGGGTCGCCGGAGTTACGGCCCCGCCGGACCAGCAGTGGGCCATCGAGAACGCCTCCGCCTTCCGAAGAATCGCCTCCGCCCGAGGACGGTCATCCCCCGTCGAGGTGCGAGCGGCGGCCCTCGCGGTCGAAGATGCCGAGCAGGTCGGCCGGGCCGCCGAGTGCGCCCACCGCGTGCGGCAGCATCGTCGAGAACTCGGCCGCCTGCCCCTGCTCGACGCGCAGCCGGCGCTCCCCGAGCAGGAGTTCGACCGTGCCCGACAGCACCGTGAACCACTCGCGGCCCGGGTGCGCCTTGAGCGCGGCGGGGCCCTGCGGCGGCGGGTCCGTCAGCCGCATGCGGGCCACGGTCACGCCCGGCTGGCCGCGCAGCGCCCACAGGGACATCGCGCGCGAGGGATCGTAGGTCGCGTTGTGCACGACGTCGTCGACCTCGGTCTCGACGAGCTGGTCCAGCGAGGTGCCCAGAGCGCGGGCGATGGATGTGAGCTGATCGAGCGCGATGCGGCGGTGCCCGGTCTCGATGCGGCTCAGCGTCGAGGCGCTGAGATGGCTGCGGGAGGCCAGATCGTCGAGCGACCAGCCGTGAGCGGCCCGCAGCGCCCGGATCCTCTTGCGCACCAGGCTGTCGAGCCCGGATGTTTCTTGCGTCATGGGCAAGAGCTTATGCGTGCGGAGCAAACGCCCGTACGGTCGGACGCATGACCCACCACCACGCACCCGCACCGCACGGCTCGCCAACGCACACGCACACGCACACGGCATCGCACAGGCACGGGCCTGGACACGGGCCGGACGGCGGCTCCCCCGCCGCGCCGGGGCCGGACGGTCTCGCCGAACTGCTCGATCTCGACGCCGCCCTCTTCGCCTCCTCACTCGACTCCGCCCTGCGCAGCATCGCGGAGCTGGCCGGGGACGGCGGCGTCGCCGACGTCGTCGATCTCGGCGCGGGCACCGGGACCGGCACGTTCGCCCTGCTGGAGCGGTTCCCCGCCGCCCGGGTGACGGCCGTCGACACCTCGGCCGCCATGCTGGAGCGGCTGGCCGCGACCGCCGCCACCCGGAACCTGACTCCGCGCGTGCACACCCTGGAGGCCGACGCCGGGTCGGGCCTGCCGGGGGTGAGCGGCGTCGACCTCGTCTGGGCCTCGGCCTCCCTGCACCACATGGACGACCCCGCCGCGGCCCTCGACGTCGTGCGCGGCGCGCTGCGTCCGGGCGGTCTCCTGGCCGTCGCCGAACTGGACGGGATGCCACGCTTCCTCTCCGACGACGGCGACGGCGGCGACGGCGGCGACGCCGCTGCCGCTGCCGCTGCCGCTGCCGCTCCGGGACAGCCCGGCCTGGAGGACCGCTGCCGCGACGCGCTCACCGCACTCCACGGCGAGCAGGTGCCGCACCTGGACTCCGACTGGGGCGCACTGCTGGCCTCGGCCGGTCTCACCGTCGAGGTCGAGCGGACGGAGCGCCTGCGGCTGACCCCGCCGCCGCACAGCGGGGCCGGGCGTTACGCCTATCTCGTCCTCCGCCGCACCCGCGACGCCCTCGCCGGCCGCATCGACGCCGCCGACCTCGCCGCACTCGACGCGCTCCTGGACGGCGGCCCGCAGGACGTACGCCACCGCGACGACCTCGTGGTGCGCTCCACGCGCCGCCTCTGGATCGCCCGCCGCGAGCGCACACATCGCGAGGAGCGGACACAGTCTGTCCGCTACCTCTGGGAGGGTGGGCACCCGGCACCCGGCACCCGTATTCGGACGTGTACCTGCACCTGTGCCTGTACTAGAGCCCGTACCCGTACCCGTACGTGGACGAAAGGAAAGGCACCACGGTGAGGACGCGCGAACCAGGGGCACGCCCCGCCCCCTGCGGCGAAGACGCCCGGCGGCACCGCCCGGCTCCGGGAGCGGCGGCCCGAGGGCGTCGGGGGTGGTCGGGGTGACCGTTCTGGACCGCCGGGCCCTCAACCGCGCGACGCTGGCACGGCAGTTGCTGCTCGACCGCGCGGACCTGCCGGTGGCCGACGCGGTGGCGCATCTCGGCGGCCTCCAGGCGCAGGAGCCGCAGGAGCCGTTCGTCGGGCCCTGGTCACGGCTGCGCGCGTTCGAACCGTCGGCGCTCGACGACCTGTTGACCCGACGGCGCGTGGTGCGGACCCACCTCATGCGCCGCACCGTCCACCTCGTCACCGCCGAGGACGCCCTGGCCTGGCGCGCCCGCCACGACGCCATGCTGCGCCAACAGGTCCTGGGGACCTACCGGCGGGAGCTGGCCGGGGTCGACCTCGACGAACTGGCGGCAGCGGGGCGGGCGGTGATGGCCGACGGCGAGCCCCGTTCGATGAGCGAGCTGGCGCGCGCCCTGGCCGACCGCTGGCCGGGGCCGGGGCCGCGACCCCTGGGCGAGATGCTGGTGGCCGCCCTCATCCCGATGGTGCAGTCGCCGCCGCGCGGGCTGTGGCGCACGAAAGCGGGCGTACGCAACGTCCCGCTCTCCGCGTGGCTGGGCCGCGCGATCGATCCCCCGGCCCCGGAGGGCGCCGACCCTGTCGGCCGGGCACTGGTACGCCGCTATCTGGGCGCCTACGGTCCGGCGGCCACGGCGGACCTGCGCGCCTGGTCCGGTCTGACCGGGCTGCCGGCGGCGGTGGCCTCGATGCGGGAGGAGCTGGTGTCCTTCCGGGACGAGCGCGGCCGGGAGCTGCTGGATCTCCCCGACGCACCGCGACCGGACCCCGGCACACCCGCCCCGGTGCGCTTCCTGCCGGCCTTCGACAACGCGATCCTCGGCTTCCACGACCGCGACCGGATCATCGACGACGACGACCGCGGCCTCTCGGTCGCCGGTGCGCGCGTCGTGCTGGTCGACGGACGCGTGACGGCCACCTGGACGGTGGAGGCGGACACGGTGGTGGTCACTCCCCTGCGCCGGATCACCCGCGCCGACCGCGCGGCCGTCGCCGAGGAGGGAGCGGAACTGGCGTCTTTCCTCTCCGACGGCGGGAGCGGGTGCGTTCGGATGACCGCGTACGGATGACCGCCCCCGGATGACCGCGACCCGATGGCCCCGGCCGGACTCCCCCGCCCCGATGGGCCCGACCCGATGAGCCCGCCTCGATGAGCCCGGCCGGACGAACCGGCGCTCGGGGCGTACGGATGGGATCAACAGGATTTCCGTTTACGGTCGTTGACGTATCGTCACTCCCGTGCCGCGCGGCCCGCCGCCCCTCCCGGGACGCTCCGCTCCAGCCCCCTGCGCAACTGCACGAACGCCTCCTCGGACGCCTGCACCGCGCCCGCGTAGACCCGCTCCGCCCGCTCCCCCGCGTCGATCCGGCGCCAGTTCTCCTCGGCCAGGATGCGCAGGACGGCGATGATCTGACCGGCCGCCAGACGCGCGGGCAGTCCGCCGCCCAGCGCGCGGGACAGAGCCGCCTCCGAGCGGCACCGGTAGGCGGACAGGCGGGCCACGAGCGACGGCGTCCCGTACAACAGGCGGTGGAAGGCGAGCACTTCCGGGTCGTCGCACAGCCCGGTCGCCGGGTCGCGGCGGTCGAGGCCGTCCAGGAGGTGGCGGCGCAGCGCGTCCAGCGGGCTCTCGCCGGGGGCCCGGCTCGCGACCGTCCGGGCCGCCCTGTCCTCCTGGCCGGCGAACCGGTGCAGCACCAGGTCCTCCTTGGCGGGGAAGTACCGGAACAGCGTCGGCTTGGAGATGTCGGACGCCGCCGCCACCTCCGCCACGGACACCTTGTCGAAGCCCCGGTCCAGGAACATCGCCACGGCGGCGTCCGAGACCGCCTGGCAGGTCAGCAGCTTCTTGCGTTCCCGCAGGCTGACGGGCGCGTGCCCGTGCGCGTGTTCCGGTGCGACCGCGACGGCGTCGATGCCGCCCCCGGCCTTCTCTGCGCTCATGAACCCGAAGCGTACGCCCTTGGTCCCGGGCGGACTTGATGCCGCGAGCACGGCCGGACGACGGGGTCGAACGATGCGCTATCCGCCCGCCGCGGTGCGCCGGACCAGCACCTCCACCCCGTCCAGCAGGCGGTCCAGCCCGAAGGCGAAGTCGTAGCCGGGTTCGTCGGGTTGGCCCATCACGCCGGAGGCCAGCAGCCGGGAGAGCGCGGGGTGCCGCGCGGGGTCGACGAGTCGCTTCAGGGTGCGTTCCCAGCCGGCCACCACCTCCTCGGCGGGCACGCCGCGCGCGGCGACCGCGGCGGCCAGGTCGCTCATCAACAGCGCCTCGCTGCGTACGAAGTTGGCCACCAGCAGGATCACGGAGATCTTGTCGCCCTCGGAGAGCCCGGAGCCCTCCAGCGCCTGGAGCCCCAGCTCCCACCAGGCCAGCGAGTTCGGAGTCGCGGGCGGGCCCCCGACGGGAATCCGCAGCACCCACAGATGGCGCAGGAACCGCTCGCGCTGCGCCCAGGCCCACTCGGTGAGCGCCGCGCGCCAGCCCGCGCCGGACGCCAGGGCGGCCAGGGGCTCCGGCGGCCCGATGGCGGCCTCATGCATCAGCACGTACAGCTCGTCCTTGGCGGAGACGTACCGGTAGAGCGACATGGTGGACGCGCCCAGCTCCTGCGCGACCCGGCCCATGGACACGGCGGCCAGCCCCTCCGCCGCCGCCACGGCGACCGCGGCGGCCACGATGCGCTCCAGGCTCAGGCCGGGCTTCGGCCCCTTCGCCGGGCGCTCGCGCAGCCCCCAGGCGGCCTCGATGCTCGCCGGCAGGTCGCCGGCCCCGCCCGCGCCCCGGCCGGACTCCGTGCTCTTCTCCGCCACCGCAACCCCTCGCCCGCGTCCCGTGCACCCCCGTGCGCCTTGACCCCACCCTAGAGGTGCGTAATGCTTACGCAGTATCGCGTATGCCATACGCACAAGGGGGCCACACCATGACCGACCCGACCGCGGACACCGGACGAGGCACCGGACGAGACATCGGACGAGACATCGAGCAGGGCGTCGAGCGGGGCGCGGAGCCGCCCTACGCGATCGAGGCCCGCGGCCTCGGCAAGTCGTACGGGGACCCGGCCGTGCGGGTGCTCGACTCCGTCGACCTGCGCGTCGAGCGGGGCACCGTCTTCGCCCTGCTCGGCCCGAACGGGGCGGGCAAGACCACCTGCGTCCGCGTCCTCGCGACGCTGACCACCGCCGACGCGGGCGTCGCCCGCGTCGCGGGGTACGACGTCGTCGCCGAGCGGGCCGCCGTACGGCGCGCGATCAGCCTCACCGGCCAGTTCGCCGCCGTCGACGAGACCCAGACCGGCGAGGAGAACCTGCGGATGACGGCCCGGCTCACCGGCCTGTCGCGCGCCGCCGCCCGGCGCAGGGCCGAGGAGCTGCTGGTCCGCTTCGACCTGACCGACGCGGCCCGCCGCCTCGTCCGTACGTACTCCGGGGGCATGCGGCGCCGGCTCGACCTGGCCGCCGGGCTCGTCGGTTCACCGGAGCCCGGCGTCTTCTTCCTGGACGAGCCGACGACCGGGCTCGATCCGCGCAGCCGCCGACAGCTCTGGCAGGTCGTCCGCGAACTGGCCGGGCGCGGCGCGACCGTGCTCCTCACCACCCAGTACCTGGAGGAGGCCGACCGCCTGGCCGACCGGATCGCCCTGCTGCACCAGGGCCGCATCGCCGCCGAGGGCACCGCCGGCGCCCTCAAGTCCCGCGTCGCGGGCCACCGCCTCGACCTCGTCCTCACCAGCCGCCAGGGCTATCTGCGGCTGGCCGGCCGCGCCGTGCACCACTCCCCCGAGACGCTCACGCTCGGCCTGCCCACGGACGGCAGCGCCGCCCACGTGCGCGCCCTGCTCGACGAGATCGATCCGGACGGCACCGAGATCGACCGCTTCTCCCTGCACAGCGCGACCCTCGACGACGTCTTCCTGGCCCTCACCTCGGAGGTACCCGCCCATGTCTGAGGCAGCAGCCGTACGCGGCCCGGCCCCCCGCCGCCCCGGACCGCGACGGGCCGCCGGTCCGGGGCCGTTCGCCCACGCGCTCGTCCTGGCCGGCCGCGGTCTGCGCATCAGCCGCCGCAACACGGACGCCGCCATCATGTCGCTGGCGCTGCCGATCATGCTGATGCTGATCTTCGTCTACTTCTTCGGCGGCGCGATCGAGACCGGGGCGGACCACGGCGCGTACGTCATGTACGTCGTGCCGGGCGTCCTGCTCCTGTGCGCCGGATTCGGCGCGGCGACCACCGCCGCGGCCGTCAGCGAGGACATGAAGGGCGGCGTCATCGACCGCTTCCGCTCGCTGGACGTGGGCGGTACGCCGATCCTCGCCGGCCATGTCGCGGCGAGCACCGTACGCAACCTCCTCGCCACCGCCCTGGTCCTCGGCGTCGCGCTGCTGATCGGCTTCCGCCCGGCCGCCGACGGCGGCGCGTGGCTGGTGGTGGCCGCCGTGCTGGTGGCCTACATCGTGGCCCTGTCCTGGATCTCGGCGGCGATCGGCCTGCTGGCCCGGACCCCGGAGGCGGCGAGCGGCTTCACGTTCTTCATGTCCTTCCTGCCCTACCCGAGCAGCGCGTTCGTCCCGATCGACTCGATGCCCGGCTGGCTCCACGGCTTCGCCGAGCACCAGCCGATCACTCCGGCCATCGAGGCGCTGCGCGGCCTCCTGCTCGGCCTGCCGGTGGGCGACGCGCCCTGGATCGCGCTCGCCTGGGCGGCGGGACTGCTGACGTCGGCGGTGGGCCTGTCGGGCGTGCTGTTCCGCCTGCGGACCCGGTGACGGACACGCTCTCCCGGCCCCGGACCGCCGAAGCCGACACACCGTCACGCTCTCAAGCCAGAAGGGCCGTTCAGAACACGTCCGGGCACCACGGGCGGCGGCCCGTGCGGAACAGGGCGTCCGCCAGTCGTGCGGCGTCCGGCCTGCCCTCCTCCGCCCGGCCCAGCGCCACCAGGCGCTCCACCGACTCGTCGCCCAGGTAGAGGGTGCTCAACTCCGCCACGCCCAGGGTCAGATCGGCGGTTCGGGTGGTCGGCGCGCAGCTCGCGCCGGAGGCCGAGGCGTCCAGCAGGAAGCGCCCGCCGGTCAGACCGGCCGCGTCGCGGACGTCCAGCACGATCGAGCCCTCGATGCCGTACGAGCGGGCCTCCAGGGCCCGGCGGACGTCCAGCACCCGCGTCCACAGCCAGTCGGCGTGGGTGACCGTGCGGGCGGCCCGCGGGTCGGGGAGCAGCAGGGGCAGCAGGTCGTCGGGGGCGCGGTAGCCGGTGCGGACCTTGGTGATCCAGTCGACCGAGCACACGAACCGCCACAGCGCCCGCTCCGCCTCCGGCGTCGCCGCGAGCAGGTCCCGTACGGTCGCGGTGTTCCGCGGCTGCTTGGCGTCGCTCCACGTGTCGTCGGCCGCGTACCGGACGAGTCCGTCGACGCGGCCGTCCGGCGTGCGGTACACGGCGTGGAAGGGCTCGGTCCAGTTCTCGTGGGCCGGGACGTCCACCCCGGTGGCCAGCTCCCACCAGCGCTCGTCGCGGCTGATGACGCCGGGCCGGCCCGCGGCCAGCCGGGCGTGCAGCTCGGGGCCGGTCTTGCGGACCTCCGCGCCGTCGACCAGGTCGATCCTTCCGCCGCCCTCCGCCTCGGTCGGCCCCGACCAGCGCGGGTCGAGGCCGGCGCGGAGCACGTCCACCTCCCACTCGGTGGTCCAGGTCGCGGGGCCGAAGCCGAACCGCCCGTAGATCGGGTACTCGGCGGCGATCAGCGTGGCCAGCACCTCGCCGCGTTCCTTCGCCGCCGCCAGGTCGGCCGCCATCATCCGGCTGAGCAGCCCGCGACGGCGGTGGGTCGGGGACACCGTCACGCCGGTGATCGCACCGGTCGGCACGGTGCCGCCGCCCACCACGGTCAGCTCCTGGGCGAACGAGCGGAAGGTGGCCACACAGCGGTCGCCGTCGAACACGCCCCGCACGCGCGAGAGGTCCCGGTGCGCCAGCAGCCTCTCCGCCTCCTCCTCCGACATCCGGGCCGCCCGCAGGAATCCGTTGCCCACCGCCCGCAGCCAGTCGGGGTGGTCGGAGGCGGTCACGGTACGGAAGTCGAGGCTCATGGCCCCCACGCTAGGCGCGGAGCCCTCAGAAAGTCGCGCGGATTTCGCCGACCTCGGCCGCACCGCCGAGCAGCGGCGCGCGTCCGATCCGGGCGACCACGGGCGCGTCGACGCCGAGCAGGGCGAGGGCCCGTGCCAGCACCGGGCCGAGGGCACGGGCCGACCCGTCGTCGATCTTGAAGGCGAGCGCCCTGCCGTCGGCCAGCGCCACCGCCTGCACCGCCTCCGCGCCCATCTTGGACAGCGCCCCGGGCACCTCGCTCATCAGCCAGGTGTCCGCGCGCCGGGTGCCCGCCACGTACGCGGGGTGAGCGCGCATCGCGTCCGCGACCCGGCGCTCCGCGCTGCCGGGCTCCGCCAGGACGAACGACCGGAAGGCGCGGGCGAGTCCGGTCAGCCCGATCGCCATCAGCGGGGCCCCGCAGCCGTCCGTGCCGACCGCGGCGACCGGCTCGCCGGCGGCCTCGGCGACCGCCTGCGCCACCAGCACCTGGAGCGGGTGGGCGGGGTCGAGGTAGGTCGCGGTGTCCCAGCCGTTGCGCACGCAGACCGCGAGCATCGCGGCGTGCTTGCCCGAGCAGTTCATGGTGATCCGCTCCCGCACGTGCCCGGCGGCCAGGTACGCCTCGGCCTCCACCGGGTCCAGCGGGAGGTCGGGCGGGGTCTGGAGGTCGTCCGCGCTCAGGCCGTGCTCGGCCAGCACGGTCCGCACGAGGTCGAGGTGGAAGGGTTCGCCGGAGTGGCTCGCGGCGGCCAGCGCCAGCCGCTCGCCGGAGAGGTCGAGTCCGGCCCGCAGGATCGCCGCGGCCTGCATCGGCTTGTTGGACGACCGGGGGAAGACCGGGGCCGCCGGGTCCCCGATCGCGCGTTCCACGCTGCCGTCGGCCGCCAGCAGGACCAGGGAGCCCCGGTGGCGCCCCTCGGTGAACCCGGACCGGACGACCTCGGCCAGTACCGGCGGGGGGGCTATGGCGGGAGAGGCGTCGGTGGACGTCATGGCGGCCTTCCGGGGACGGGGACGGGGATGCGGGACCCGCGCCCGGAAGGATCGCTTCAGGCGAGCAGGTCGTCTACTTGTGCTTCCCCGTCACGGTACCTTCGGGCGATCTCCGCCCCGCAATCGTCGGCCGTGCGCTGGAGTTCGTGACGGCGGCGGGAGACCTGCTGCTCGTAGCGGACGAGCCGGCCCATCGCCGCGTGCAGTTCCTCGTCCGTACGGGCGTCGAGGTCGGAGAGTTCGACCTCGGCGAGGGTCTCGGCGGCCAGCCGCCGGAACTCGTCGCCGCGCGGAGTCCTCAGCGTGACGTGCCGGGCGGAGGAGCGGTGCCGGGACGGGGCGTCGGCCAGGATCTCCGAGAGCCGGTCCACCACGGCCGCCTCCGCCGCCGCCCCGGCCACGACCGGGACCTCCGGGCCGCGCCGGCGGGCCAGTTCGGCGCGCAGGATGTCGACCCGGCCCTGCACCAGCCGGCGCACATAGCTGAGGTCGGCCTCGTCGCGCTGCGCGTCCCGGCGCAGCGTCCGCAGTTCCGGCAGCCGCAACCCGCCGAACCCCGCCTCGCCGCCGAGGACCGCCCCGCCGCCGGCCCCGCTCTGCTCGGGCACCGAGGCGGCGGACGCGGGCGACCCGGGCGCGCCGTCCGCGCCGGGCCCGGGCAGCGCGGGCAGCGGTGCGGGACCCGGCAGCGGTACAGGGCCCTGTCCGGCCGTACTGCGCTGTACGGGCGACCGCAGGGTGCTGGTGCCACGACTACTGCTGGTGCTACTGCTGCTGGTGCGTGTGGCCGGTACGGCACCGGGAGATTGCCCGGCTCCATAGGTACTCATGCTGTTCCGTCCCCTCGACCGGTGCGTCGGCACACCGACATCGTGCATGGTGCCACCTGGCGGCGTGCCGACGCAGGTGCTCTGTACCCGTTCAGCCCAAGATAGGTTGGTCTGTATGCGTGCAGTGGTACAGAGGGTGGACGGCGCGAGCGTCTCGGTGGCCGGTACGGCGGACGGCCCCTCGGCGGGCGGGGTCGTCGGGGAGATCGTCGGCGAGGGCCTGTGCGTGCTGGTCGGGGTGACCCACGGGGACACGCCCGAGAAAGCGGCGCAACTGGCCCGCAAGCTGTGGTCGGTCCGCATCCTGGAGGGCGAGAAGTCCTGTTCGGATGTGAACGCCCCCCTCCTGGTGATTTCCCAGTTCACTCTCTACGGGGACGCCCGCAAGGGCCGCCGCCCCACCTGGAACGCGGCGGCGCCCGGCGAGCTCGCGGAGCCTCTGGTGGACGAGGTGGTGGCGCGGCTGCGGGAGCTGGGCGCCGAGGTGGCGACGGGCCGGTTCGGAGCGGACATGCGGGTCTCGCTCACGAACCACGGCCCGTTCACGCTGATCATCGAGGTGTGAGCGGCGCGGGCCGGGGGCGGCGGCCCGGCGGCCTACGGTTCGACGACCGTCTCCTGCGCCGCCGCCGTGTCCCCGGCGATCAGCTCCGCGTCCACCGCCACGTTCCGCTTCACCAGGGCCAACGCGATCGGGCCCAGCTCGTGGTGGCGGGCCGAGGTGGTGATGAAGCCGAGCTGGCGGCCCTCGGGACCGTCGGCGGCCAGCCGGACGGGCGTGCCGTGTCCGGGCAGGTGCACCTCGCTGCCGTCCAGGTGCAGGAAGACGAGCCGCCGGGGCGGCTTGCCCAGGTTGTGGACGCGGGCGACGGTCTCCTGGCCTCGGTAGCAGCCCTTCTGGAGGTGCACGGCGGTGCCGATCCAGCCCAGCTCGTGCGGGATGGTGCGGTGGTCGGTCTCGAAGCCGACGCGCGGCCGGTGCGCCTCCACGCGCAGCGCCTCGTACGCGAGGATGCCGGCGGCGGGCCCGTTGGCCGCCGCGTACGCCTCCAGGTCCGGGCGCGGCAGGAAGAGGTCGCGGCCCTGCGGGGTCTCCCGTACGGCCGCGCCCTCCGGCGTCTGGGCGATGGAGCCGGCGGGCAGGTGGACCACGGCGATGTCCGGGGTGCGGTCGGCGACCTCGACGCGGTAGAAGAACTTCATCGACTCCAGGTAGGCGATCAGATCGCCCTGGGTGTCCGGCTCGACGTGCATCCACACCGTCGCCCCGTCGTCGACGAGGTACGCGGCGTGCTCGATGTGCCCGTTGGCGGAGAGGACCAGCGCCTCGGTGGCCTGGTGCGGGGCGAGGTCGCTGACGTGCTGGGTGAGCAGCAGGTGCAGCCAGGCCAGCCGGTCCGCGCCGGTGACGGTGACGACGCCCCGGTGGGAGAGGTCGACGAGGCCGGCGCCGTCGGCGAGGGCGCGTTGCTCGCGGAACAGGTCGCCGTAGTGCGCGGCGACGCCTTCGTCGCGGCCTTCGGCGGGGACGGCGCCGGGCAGGGACAGCAAGGGGCTCTTCATGCCGCCCAGCCTACGACTCGGCGGACGCGTCCCTCACGGCCGTGCAGCCGGCGCAGCGCCCGAAGATCGCGAAGTGCTTCATGTCCGTCTCGAAGCCGAAGTCGGCGCGGAGCTTCGCGGTGAACTCCGCGACGACGGAGAGGTCCGCCTCGATGACGTCCTGGCAGTCCCGGCAGACCAGGTGGATGTGGTGGTGGCGGTCGGCCAGGTGGTACGTGGGGGACCCGTGCCCGAGATGGGCGTGGCTGACCAGCCCCAGCTCCTCCAGGAGCTCCAGGGTCCGGTAGACGGTGGAGATGTTCACCCCGGAGGCGGTCTTGCGCACCTCGCCCAGGATGTCGTCCGGAGTCGCGTGCTCCAGGGTGTCGACGGCCTCCAGGACGAGCTGGCGCTGCGGCGTCAGCCGGTAGCCGCGCTGCCGAAGATCGGTCTTCCAGTCGGTGCTCACCACCCGGCCAGTGTAGGTCGCGGTGAGCACCGTGCAGCAGCCCCGGTTGCGGCCGGGTCGCCCGTTCCTCTACTTGAAGAAGGCGATGCCGTCGTCGGGCAGGTCCCCGAGGCCCCTCGCCATCTCGGCGACCTCCTCCGGAGTGACGACCTTCTTCAGGTGCGCCGACATGTACGGCCGCAGCTCGACCTCGGGCGTCGCCTTCTCGCCGACCCACATCAGGTCGCTCTTCACGTACCCGTACAGGCGCTTTCCGCCGCTGTACGGGCCGGAGGCCGCCGTGCGGGCGACCGCGTCGGTGACCAGGTCGATCTGCGGCTTCTGGTCGGCCAGCTCGCCGTACCAGATCTCGACGATGCCCTGGTCGCGGACCATCACGACCTCGACCTTGCGGTCCTTGTCGATGCGCCAGTAGCCGGACTCCGACTCCAGCGGGCGGACCTGGTTGCCGTCGGCGTCCAGGACCCAGCTGTGCGAGACGTACTCCAGGAAGTCACGGCCGTCGTGGCGGAAGGTGACCTCCTGGCCGAAGTTGCACTTCTCGGCGCCGGGGAAGTCGGACACGCCCGCGCCCGCCCAGTTGCCCAGGAGGAAGGCCAGCGGGACGAGGTCCGGGTGGAGGTCGGACGGGATCTCGATCATGAGCGGCTCAGACGATCTGTGAGGGGGTGCGGGAGGGGCGGGGCACGGCGTCCGGGATCAGCGCTGGCCCTGGTAGAGCTTCTTCACGGTCACCGCGGCGAAGGCGAGCACGCCGACGCAGACCAGGATCAACAGGGCGGAGAAGAATGCCTCAAGCACGGGAGCTCCTCGGAACGAGCGGTTCGGCGGCAGTACGGGGCCGGGGCCCAGCCTAATGGGTGGGGGCCCGGACCTCTCGTCCAGGTCCGGCCTTCTCGTCCGGGTCCGGGCCGTCTCGTCCGGGTCCTGGCGGCGCGGACGGCGGCGTCGCCGGTACCCGGCCCGCGCGCCCGCCGATTACAGTTCCGCCCATGTCGAAGAAGCTCGTGATCAAGGTGACCGCCGGGGCCGACTCCGCCGAACGCTGCTCGCAGGCGTTCACCGTGGCGGCGGTGGCCGTGGCCAGCGGCGTGGAGGTCTCGCTCTGGCTGACCGGGGAGTCGGCGTGGTTCGCGCTGCCGGGCCGGGCCGCCGAGTTCGAGCTGCCGCACTCCGCCCCGCTGCCCGACCTGCTGGACTCCGTCCTGGCCGGCGGGCGGATCACGCTGTGCACGCAGTGCGCGGCCCGTCGTGAGATCACCGAGCAGGACGTCATCGAGGGCGTGCGGATCGCGGGCGCGCAGGTGTTCGTGCGGGAGGCCATGGCGGACGGCACGCAGGCGCTCGTCTACTGACCCGCGTCCACCGCGACGCTCCACTGCCGCCGCCCGGCGGGCGCCGGCGGATCAGGGACGGATCAGCGGCGCTTGCGCCCGTCGAGTTCGTCCCACCACTCGTCCGACTGCGGGTCCCCGGAGGGGTCGTCCCACCAGCGGTCGTCCGGTCCGCGCCGGTTGGCGACCATCGCCGCCACGGGCGGGATCACCATGGCGACCACGCACATCCCGACGGCGACCGGGACGGACCACAGGCGCACGACCGCCCACGCGGACACGAAGAGGGCGACGCATCCGCCCATCAACAGGAAGTAACCGCGCCTGCGTCGGGCGTACATGACTCCAGCGTAGGCCGGTTCGCCGCAGCCGCCCACCCGGACGGCGCGAAGGGCCGCACCCCGTGTGCAGGTGGCGTCCAACCCCCTGGGGTGCGGCCCTTCGGCCGGTTTCGCGTCGTGCGTGCGCGTGCGCCGGGTCAGACGGCGATCGCGACCTCGGAGAGCCCGCCGGTCTGCGCGACGACCGTGCGGTCGGCACTGCCGCCCGGCACCAGGGCGCGCAGCGTCCAGGTGCCCTCGGCGGCGTAGAAGCGGAACTGTCCGGTGGCCGAGGTCGGGACCTCGGCGGTGAACTCGCCGGTCGAGTCCAGCAGGCGCACGTAACCGGTGACGGGCTCGCCGTCGCGGGTCACGCTGCCCTGGATGGTGGTCTCACCGGGCTTGATCGTCGAAGCGTCGGGGCCGCCGGCCTGTGCTCCACACATGGGGGTCTGTCCTTCTGGTCGGTGGTGCGGGTCGGTCGGTGGTTACTTGGCCGGGCCGAGCTCGATCGGCACGCCGACGAGGGAGCCGTACTCGGTCCACGAACCGTCGTAGTTCTTGACGTTCTCCTGGCCGAGCAGCTCGTGCAGGACGAACCAGGTGAGCGCGGAGCGCTCGCCGATGCGGCAGTACGCGATGGTGTCCTTCGACAGGTCGACCTGCTCGTCCTCGTAGAGGGCCTTGAGCTCGTCGTCCGACTTGAACGTGCCGTCGTCGTTGGCGTTCTTCGACCACGGGATGTTGCGGGCGCTCGGCACGTGGCCGGGGCGCTGCGACTGCTCCTGCGGGAGGTGCGCCGGGGCGAGCAGCTTGCCGCTGAACTCGTCGGGCGAACGGACGTCGACGAGGTTCAGGCTGCCGATGGCCTTGACGACGTCGTCGCGGTAGGCGCGGATCGACTCGTCCTGCGGCTTGGCCGTGTACTGCGTGGCCGGGCGCGTGGGAACGGCGTCCGTCAGGTCGCGGGCGTCGAGCTCCCACTTCTTGCGACCGCCGTCGAGGAGCTTGACGTTCTCGTGGCCGTACAGCTTGAAGTACCAGTACGCGTACGAGGCGAACCAGTTGTTGTTGCCGCCGTAGAGCACGACCAGCGTGTCGTTGGCGATGCCCTTCTCACTCAGCAGCTTCTCGAAACCGGCCTGGTCGACGAAGTCGCGGCGGACCGGGTCCTGGAGGTCCTTGGTCCAGTCGATCCGGATCGCGTTCTTGATGTGGTTCTTCTCGTAGGCCGAGGTGTCCTCGTCGACCTCGACGATGGCCACCTGCGGGTCGTCGATGTGGGCCTCGACCCAGTCGGCGTCTACCAGGACGTCGCTGCGGCTCATGTTGTTCTCCTCCGGGGCAGTCTGCGGCAGGGTGGTGCGGTGCGGAGCGCTGGTGCGGCGTACGCGGCACGGCGCGGAAGGCGGCGCGTACGGGGCACGGGGCCGGCCCGGGAAGGTCGAAGGGCCGGAAAGGGCGAAAGGGGCGGTGCGAAACGCCGGCTCAGACGATGCGACAGAGCATGGCGGCGACGCGGCACAGGTCCACTGCCCGCCGCTTCGTGAGGTCCGCCTGTCGCTTCATGGGTCCGATCGTAGGGAGGTACGGACGGAGATGTCACGATCGTGTCGCATGGTGAGACACGATCATCCATGATGCGAGACGCGGGGGTGCGCGACGCGCCCGGCGCAGCCCTGCCGGGGTTCTCCGGGGCCGACGCATCTGCGGACCGGACGGCGGTGTCTCACCATCCGGCCGGGCCCGGTGGCCGCGGCCGGGAGGGGCTCGGCCCGGTGGCCGCGGCCGGGAGGGGCCCCGGCGGCCGGGGGAGGGTCAGCCGGTGAGGGAGACGTCCGTGCCGTCCACCGAGACCTCCAGGCCCTTCTCGGTCGCCTCGATCGCGCGCAGCTCCAGACCCTCGGGCAGGCCGTCGACCGCGCCCTCGAAGTCCGTCCTGTCGCGCACCAGCTGCTCCATGCCCGGGACGCCCTCGCCCGGCACCTCGTCCGCGCTCACCTTGATCGTCCCGCCGTCGCCGCGGGTCACGGTGGACAGCACGCTCCGCGAGACCGGCTTGCCCAGGACCTCGACGGAACCGGTGACCTTCACCTTGCCGTCGCCGCCGTAGGCGACGGTGACGGCGTCCTCGGCCGCCGCCGTCAGGTCCGCGTACGAGACGACGGCCGTCCCGGCGGCACGGGCGGCCGTCGCGCCGGAGTAACCGGGACCCAGCTCCACGTCGTGCAGCCGCGCCCGCACCTCGCTGACCCGCACGGAACGGCCCGCCGCCTCGGTCTCCATGCCGTCGAGGCGGACGTCCACCCGGTCGAACCGCGATCCGGCGAGCTGGGTGAGGAAGGGGAAGCCCCCGATCGTTATCTCCGCCGAGCCCGTACCGCCGCTGGTCCGCACCCGGCTCTCGGCCTCGGACTCGGCGAAGTACACGGCGGCGCGGTCGGCGGCGACGAAGAGGCCGCCCAGCACCACCGTCACGACCACAAGTTTCCGCAGTGCGCGCATCTGTCGTTTTCCCACCCTAGGCCGATCGATCCCCCCGCCGTCCGTGTGCCCCCGTCGAAGCGGAAGACGCCACGGGTGATCGACGACTGGCACCACCGATCGGTTCCCGAAAACGAGGAACCGCCTCCGCGGTGACCGGGGTCACCGCAGAGGCCGGAACGGTCAGACCAGGACACGTCCGATCAGATACACCGCGGGGGCGGCGGCGGTGAGCGGCAGCGCCACCCCGGCCGTCATGTGCACGAACCGCGACGGGTAGTCGTAGCTCGCCGCCCGCAGCCCGACCAGCGCGCAGCCGGCCGCCGCCAGTCCGAGCAGCGCGCTCCCGGACCCGAGGTCCGTGAACCGGCCCGCCACGAAGCCCGCACCCGCGCCCGCGAGCAGCGCGAACGCGACCGAGACCGCGCCCGGCAGCGGCAGCGCGCGGGCGAGCACGGCGACCGCGACCGCCGCCCCGCCCGCCACCACCGCGTCCGGGACCGCCGCGAGATGGCCGGCGGCCAGCACCGCGAGGGCCGCCGAGACCACCGTGGCCGTCAGCCCGTACATCCGCTCGTCGGAGCCCGCGTGGCTGCGGAGCTGGAGGACCACGGTGAGCAGCACCCAGACCCCCAGCGTGCCCAGGAGCGCCGCCGGACCGTGCTCCCGGCCCGCCGCGAGCAGCGCGACGTCGGCGACGATCCCGCCGGCGAAGGCGAGCGCGATGCCCTGCCGGGCGGGCCACATGCCGTTGAGGCGGAACCATCCGGCGGCGGTCACCGCCTGGAGGAGCACCAGCGGGACGAGCAGGGCGTACGAACCGATCGCCGCGCCCGCCGCGAGCAGCAGGCCGAGCACCGCGGTGAGCGCCGCCGGCTGCGGGCCGGGCGCGATGATCGGCGAGCGGCCCTCGGCCCGCGCCCGCTGCGCGGCGGTCATCCGCGTGCCGCCCAGCGTGGTGGGCGCTCCGTAGCCGGAGCCGTCCGGAGCCGGAGCGTGGGCGGCAGCCGGAGCGTGGACGGGAGCCGCTGCCGGTGCGGGCGCTCCCGGGGCCTCGGGCGGCAACGGGACGGAGCCGGTGGCACCCTGCGGCGGGAATCCGGGACCGGCTCCGTACGGGGAGGCCGTCTGCTGCTCCGGCGGCCGGTGCGCGCCCTGGTACCCGCCGTGCGCCGGGGGCTGCGGCGTCGGCTGGTTCCACGCCTGGTCCTGTGCCTGGTTCCACGCCTGGTCCTGCGCCGGGCCCTGTGCGGGGAGCGGGCCCTGCGGCCGGCCGTGGCCGCCGTACGGCTCCTGGTCCGGCCGGAGCGTCGGCTGGTACTGCGTGTCCCAGGTCGGCGCCTGCCAGGTCTGCGTCACGCCCTGGTCGAACGCGCCCGGCTCCTGCCCGGTGGGCCGCGCGGCCGTCCCGTCCGGCCAGTAGGGGGCCTCGTCCGTCCGGCCCGCCGGCTGCTCCCCGTAGGGCTGCTCCCCGTAGGAGGGGGAGGGGACGCCGTACGGGGGCTGCTGCCCCTGCCCGGCCTGCTGGTACCCGTACGACTGCTGGTCCCCGGACGGCTGATGGGTCCGGTCCGGGTCGTACGGCCGGCCCTGCGCGTCGTACGGATGCGGGTACTGCGGGTCGTGGGGATGCGGGTACTGCTGCTCGCTGCTGCTCATGGTCTGCGGTTCACCCTCCTGCGAACGGCGGGAGCACCTCGACCGTGCCGCCCTCGGCAAGGCGTACGGTCTCATGTCCGCGGGTACCGACGGGGTTCCCGTCGATGAGGAACGAGCACCGGAGCAGGACCCGGCTCAGCTCGTCCGGGTGCCGCCGGCGTGCGGCGTCCAGCGCTTCGGCGAGAGTCGCCGCGGCGTACGGTTCCTCCGCGGTGCCCGCCGCGGCCCTGGCCGCGGCCCAGTAGCGGATCGTCCCCGCTGCCATGGCGCCACCCCTTTCGTCGTCCTCGTCGTGCGTCAGCTGTCCATGATGGGTCACGCCGCGACCGCCCAGGCGGCGATACGGGCCAGCAGCGCCTCGTCCGCCGCGTTCTCCGCGTGGCCCATGCCGCGCTCCAGCCACAGCTCCGCGCGCCCCGGTCCGGCCGCGGCGGCGAGCATCCGCGGGTGGTCCAGCGGGAAGTACGGGTCCCGGTCGCCGTGCACGAGGAGCAGCGGGGCCGGGGCGATGCGCGGGACGGCCTCGACCGGCGAGAGCGGGACGGGGTCCCAGTCGTCGGTGGCGATCCGGGTCCGGAACCCGTACCGGCCGACCATCCGGCCCGAGGGGCGGGTGACCACCCAGTGCAGCCGTCGCATCGGGGCCGTGCCCCGGTAGTACCAACGCGCGGGAGCACTCACGGAGACCACCGCGTCGGCGTGCGCCTCCGCGCGCCCCTCGCGCGCCGGTACACGTTCGGCCGCGTCCGCCGCCCCGGCCCCGTCCGTACGCGCCCCGGCCCCGTCCGTATACAGAGCGCCGTGCCGGAGCACCACCGAGCCGCCCATCGAGAACCCGACCGTGACGACCCGGGCGTGTCCCAGGGCCCGCGCCCAGGCCACCGCGGCGGCCAGATCCAGCACCTCGCGGTCCCCCACCGTGGAGCGTCCGCCGGACCTGCCGTGGCCCCGGAAGGAGAACGTGATCACGGCCGTACGCCGGGCAAGGACCCGCGCGGCCCGGCGTACGGCCGGCCGGTCCAGCGAACCCGTGAAACCGTGCGCGACGACGATCGCGGGCGTCTCGCGCCCCTCGCTCCCCGGCCCGCCGAAACCCGCCGTACACGGCTCGTACACCGCCTCGACCGGCACCCCGTCCTCGGTGAGCAGGGTGGCGTACCGGGGGTTCGGCGTGAGCAAGGAAACAGGAGTACTCAGGAATCGACCCTCGGACACGGAAGTCATGTGGGCTATTCTGCTGGGAAGAGGATCCGGGCAACGCAGCCCCCGGGTCCTTTTGTGCTTCCCGGGCGTTGTTACGGAGACGTTTCAACAACCTCAGCGGTCCCCGGGCGCGGGACCGCACGGTAGGACCTGTACGACGAACGCCGCAGGGTGAACGCCGTACGGCTGTACGAAGCAGTGCCGCATACTCCCCCGGGTCCGACCCGGGAGTGCCCCTCTCGCAGGGAACGAGGAGGACCGACGTAATGGGCGAGCGAACCGTGCAACACGATCGACCGAACCAGGCAGGTGGGCGGCGATGAGTTCACTGCTGCTTCTGACGAACGCACTCCAGCCGTCGACGGAGGTGCTTCCCGCGCTCGGCCTGCTGCTGCACAACGTGCGCGTGGCCCCCGCCGAGGGCCCGGCCCTCGTGGACACCCCGGGCGCCGACGTGATCCTCGTCGACGGGCGACGCGACCTGCCCCAGGTCCGCTCGCTCTGCCAGCTGCTGCGCTCCACCGGGCCGGGCTGTCCGCTGATCCTCGTCGTCACCGAGGGCGGACTCGCGGCCGTCACCGCCGACTGGGGCGTCGACGACGTGCTGCTGGACACGGCGGGCCCGGCGGAGGTCGAGGCCCGGCTGCGGCTGGCCACCGGCCGCCGGCAGATCACCGCCGACGACTCCCCGATGGAGATCCGCAACGGCGACCTCTCCGTCGACGAGGCGACGTACAGCGCGAAGCTGAAGGGTCGGGTCCTCGACCTCACCTTCAAGGAGTTCGAGCTGCTCAAGTACCTCGCCCAGCACCCGGGCCGGGTCTTCACCCGCGCCCAGCTCCTCCAGGAGGTCTGGGGCTACGACTACTTCGGCGGAACCCGGACGGTCGACGTCCACGTGCGGCGGCTGCGCGCGAAGCTCGGCCCCGAGCACGAGTCGCTGATCGGCACCGTCCGCAACGTCGGCTACCGCTTCGTCACGCCCGAGAAGGTGGAGCGCGCGGCGGAGGAGGCGAAGGAGCGGGCGAACGCACGGGCCGCGGACCGCTCCTCCGACCGGCGGGGCGGCGGGTCCCCGGCCCGTCCGGACCTGCCGGAGGCCGTCGAAGCGGTCGGCGAAGTCCCGGTCCGGGCCGCCAGGAGCTAGGCGACGCCCGGTCGGCCGGGGCGGATCGGGGAGCCGTGCGCACACGCCCCGATCCGCCCCGGCCGACCGGTCCGTTCCGGGGTCCATCCGCGTAGACTGCCGCGCGTGGCCAAGGTGACGCGGGACGATGTGGCGAGACTTGCGGGGACGTCGACCGCGGTCGTCAGCTACGTCATCAACAACGGACCCCGGCCGGTCGCCCCGGCCACCCGGGAGCGGGTGCTCGCCGCGATCAAGGAGTTGGGCTACCGGCCCGACCGGGTCGCGCAGGCCATGGCCTCCCGGCGGACCGACCTCATAGGGATGATCGTGCCGGACGCCCGGCAACCCTTCTTCGCGGAGATGGCGCACGCGGTCGAACAGGCCGCCGCCGAGCGCGGGAAGATGGTGCTGGTCGGCAATTCCGACTACCGCGACGAGCGCGAGGTCCACTATCTGCGGGCCTTCCTCGGTATGCGCGTCTCCGGGCTGATCCTGGTCAGCCAGGGCCCCAGCGAGCGGGCCGCCGCGGAGATAGAGGCGTGGGACGCCCGGGTCGTCCTGCTGCACGAGCGGCCGGAGGCGATCGACGACGTCGCCGTCGTCACGGACGACGTGGGCGGCGCCCAACTCGCCACCCGCCACCTGCTGGAGCACGGCAACGCGTACGTGGCCTGCCTCGGCGGCGTGGAGTCCACCCCGGTCGTCGGCGACCCGGTCGCCGACCACGTCGAGGGGTGGCGGCGGGCCATGCACGAGTCGGGGCGCTCCACCGAGGGCCGGCTCTTCCAGGCCCCGTACAACCGCTACGACGCCTACCGCGTCGCCCTCGACCTGCTGGCGGGCCCGGACCGGCCCCCGGCGATCTTCTGCGCCACGGACGACCAGGCCATCGGCGTCCTGCGGGCGGCGCGCGAGCTGCGCATCGACGTGCCCCGCGAGCTGGCCGTGGCCGGCTTCGACGACGTGAAGGAAGCCGGTCTCACCGATCCGCCGCTGACCACGGTCTTCTCCGACCGCCCGGCGATGGCGCGGGCCGCCGTGGACCTGGTGCTCGACGACTCGCTGCGGGTCTCCGGATCGCGGCGCGAGCGGCTGAAGCAGTTCCCGTCCGCCCTGGTGGTCCGCCGCTCCTGCGGCTGCGGCGAACCCTCCGACGCGGACCGGTAGCGCGCCCCGCCCCTCGCCGGGTGGCCGCGCGCCGCCGCTGGGCACCCGGCGTCCTTACATCGGGCATACGCGGTTCTGCCGGGCTTCTCAGGACGCCCTCAGGCTCCTCTCATATCGGCCGACCACTCTCGTACGCATGACAGAGAACCACCGCCCCAGCGGCGCGTACCCGAGTGACCAGGCCCACCCCCCGTACGGCGAGGGGCAGGGCGACACCTACGACGGCGACGCCTACCACACCTACGACGGCGACGCCCACGGCAACGGCGGGGCCGCCGGCGGCTACCCGCCCCCACCGCCCTACGCCCCCGGCAACGCCGGCGACCACCCCTCCGGCTCCCACGCCGAGCCCGCCCCGGCGGCCCGGCACCACCGGCGCGTCAGCCGGCCCGTCGCGCTGCTGACGGCGGTGGCCCTGGCCGCGGCCGTGGTCGGCGGCGGATCGGCCGCCCTGGTCGCCCAGGCGACCGGCGACGGGACGGCCGGCTCCGGCTCCGTCGGGGGCGCGGTCAACGGCACCACCGTCTCGCAGAGCAGCAAGGGCACGGTGGCGGGCGTCGCCGCAGCGGTCTCGCCCGCCATCGTCGAGATCAAGGCGTCCACCCCGGCGGGGCAGTCCACCGGCTCCGGTGTGGTGATCACCGAGGACGGCGAGATCGTCACCAACAACCACGTGATCTCGGGCGCCGACCAGATCCAGGTGACCCTCTCCACCGGCAGGACCTACACGGCCGATGTCGTCGGCACCGACCCGGACAAGGACCTCGCCCTCATCGAGCTCCAGGGCGCGAGCGGTCTCAAGACGGCCGAGCTCGGCGACTCCTCGCAGGTCAAGGTCGGCGACGAGGTCGTGGCGATCGGTTCGCCGGAGGGCCTGACCGGCACCGTCACCAGCGGCATCGTCTCGGCGCTGGACCGGGACGTCACGGTCGCCAAGGACGAGGGGAACAGCCCCGGCCAGGGCCGGGGACAAGGCGGCTCGCAGTGGCCGTTCGAGTTCGGCGGGCAGCAGTTCAACGGCGACACGGGCGAATCGAAGACCACCTACCAGGCGATCCAGACCGACGCCTCGCTCAACCCCGGCAACTCCGGCGGTGCGCTGATCAACATGGACGGACAGATCATCGGCATCAACTCCGCCATGTACTCGCCGAGTTCGTCGGCACCGGGCAGCGGTTCGAGCGCGGGCAGCGTGGGCCTCGGCTTCGCGATCCCGGTGAACACCCTCAAGGCCGACCTGGACACCCTGCGGGCGGGCGACGGCTCCTGAGCCCGCGCACCGCGCCGCCCGTGCGAGGCTGGGACCGACCTGGTGAGCCCCGGCAGCGACGAGAAGAGGACGACCAGCGATGAGCCCCGCCGAAGACGATCCCCAGCGCATCCTGATCGTCGACGACGAACCCGCCGTACGCGAGGCCCTGCGGCGCAGCCTCGCCTTCGAGGGCTACGGGACCGAGACCGCCGTGGACGGGTACGACGCCCTGGCCAGGGCCGAGGCGTACGCTCCCGACCTCGTCGTCCTCGACATCCAGATGCCCCGCATGGACGGCCTCACCGCCGCCCGGCGCATCCGCGCCACCGGCTCCACCACGCCCATCCTCATGCTCACCGCCCGCGACACC
>NZ_ML123034.1:3532947-3571002 GCF_003846185.1 Streptomyces sp. ADI96-02 | reverse complement strand
GTCGGGGACCGGGTCACCGGTCTCGACGCGGGCGCGGACGACTACCTGGTCAAGCCGTTCGAGCTGGACGAACTCCTCGCCCGCATCCGGGCCCTGCTGCGCCGCAGCTCCTACGCCTCGGCGGCCGGCGCGGACGTGCCCGACGACGACGTCCTCGCCTTCGCCGACCTGCGCATGGACCTCGCCACCCGCGAGGTCACCCGCGGCGCGCGCCGGGTCGAGCTGACCCGCACCGAGTTCACCCTCCTGGAGATGTTCCTGGCCCACCCGCGCCAGGTGCTGACCCGGGAGCAGATCCTGAAGGCGGTCTGGGGCTTCGACTTCGAACCCAGCTCCAACTCCCTGGACGTGTACGTGATGTACCTGCGCCGCAAGACCGAGGCCGGCGGCGAGCCGCGCCTCGTCCACACCGTACGGGGCGTCGGCTACGCGCTGCGCGCGGGCGGCGAGGGATGACCGGCCAGGCGGACCGGTTCCGCGCGCTGCCCCGGCGGCTGCGCGCCCTGCCGCTGCGGTCGCGGCTCGCGATGCTCGTCGCCACGGCGGTCGCGGTCGCCGTCGCGGCGGTGGCGGTGGCCTGCTGGGTGACGACCCGCGAACGGCTGACCGAACAGCTCGACACCACGCTCTCCCAGATCAAGCCCAACGACACCGTGACCAGGCTGCTGACGACGTCCTGCACGAGCGGGCTGCCCAGCGACCTCCAGGTCGTCACCGGCCCGTACACGATCCAGCTGGTCCCGGCCGCCGGCGACCGGCCCTGCACCCTGCCCGGCAAATCGGCCATCCCGATCCAGGAGGACGACCGGGCGGTCGCCCTCGGGCAGCGCAAGGACGCCACGCACACCACGGAGTCGGAGAACGGCACCGCGATGCGCGTCTACACCTCGCCCGCCGGACCCGACCTCGCCATCTCCGTCGCCGTCTCCATGAAGCAGGTGACCGACCCGCTCACCCAGCTCGCCTGGGTGCTGCTGATCGTCTCCGGCATCGGCGTCGTCGGCGCGGGAGCGGCCGGGCTGTGGGTGGCCCGCGCGGGCCTGCGCCCGGTCGACGAGCTGACCGAGGCGGTCGAGCACGTGGCCCGCACCGAGGACCTGACCGTCCGCATCCCCGCCGACGGCGAGGACGAGATCGCCCGGCTGTCGCGCTCCTTCAACTCCATGGCCGCGGCTCTGGCCACCTCCCGCGACCGCCAGGCCCAGCTGATCGCGGACGCCGGCCACGAGCTGCGCACCCCGCTCACCTCGCTCCGTACGAACGTGGAGCTGCTGGCCCGCAGCGACGACACCGGACGCGTCATCCCGCCGGAGGACCGCAAGGAGCTGATGGCCTCGGTGAAGGCGCAGATGACGGAGCTGGCCGCGCTGATCGGCGACCTCCAGGAACTGGCCCGTCCGGACGCCGCCCAGCCCGGCCCGCTCCAGGTGGTGGGCCTGCACGACATCGCCCGCACCGCGCTCCGGCGCGCCCGGCTGCGCGGCCCCGAGCTGACGATCGACGCCGACCTGGCGCCTTGGTACGTACGGGCCGAACCGGCCGCCCTGGAGCGGGCGATCGTCAACGTCCTCGACAACGCCGTGAAGTTCAGCCCGCCGCACGGAGCCGTCGACGTACGGCTGCACCGGGGCGTGCTGACGGTCCGGGACCGCGGCCCCGGCATCCCGGCCGAGGAACTGCCGCACGTCTTCGAGCGCTTCTGGCGCTCGCCGTCCGCCCGCCAGCTCCCCGGCTCCGGCCTCGGCCTGTCCATCGTGGCCCGTACGGTCCATCAGGCGGGCGGCGAGATCACCCTCGGCGCCCCGGCCGAGGGCACCGGGACGGTCGCGTCCCTGAGGTTGCCGGGCGCGCCGGTGCCGCCGCCGGAGCTGTGAGGCGGGTCAGCCGGTCGGGTTGTGCCGGATCAGCGTCTCGACCAGCCCGGACCGGTTGGTGGGGAAGTCCAGCGGGACGATGCCGAGGCCGGTCCAGCCGGCCGTGCCGGAGCCGTTGAGGAACGAGTGCACCTGCGGGTTGAGCCGGTCGGCGTTCCAGCGGGGCGGCATCAGCGCGGCCGTGGAGACGTAGTTCATGAACAGCTTTCCTGGCTGCTGGACGGCCTTGCGGAACTGGTTCTCGATCTTCGGGTACTTGGCGAACGGCTCCGCCATGTAGTCGTCCTGGATGTCGAAGAGCGCGGGGTCGCCGTAGCGCACTCCGGGCAGGCCGCCGTTGTTCGCCAGCAGCACCACCTTGCCGCGGGCGCCGCCGAGCGCGGGCAGCACCGGGTCGAGGTGGAACAGCGAGCGCCAGCCCTTGGTGTCGAGGTAGATGTCGAAGATGCGCCGGAACGCCGCGTCGCTCTCCTGCGAGTACTCCTGCTTGACCCGCATGAGCACGGTCTCCGTCGGCCGCGCCGCGAGGAAGTCGCGACAGGCGATGAGCACGTCGCCGAACATGATGTTCTGGAACGAGGCTCCGTGGTGGATCGCGAAGGAGTCCCCGGTGATCCGGCACCGCACGTCGAGGAAGCGGATGCCGCTGTTCAACTGGTCGGCGACGGTGGTGTTCTGGCACTCGCTCCACGGCCCGCCGAACCGCGCACCGGAGTCGTGCGTTCCGGGGATGGTCATCCGCTGGAACGCCAGGGAGTCGGGCAGCGCGGCCATCCAGTCCTGCGTGCCCCGGACCGCCCGCGTCGACGCCCCGGCGGGGCTCGTGCCGACGCCGACGAGCGCGGTGGCGGAGACGGCCAGCGCCCCGGCCAGGAACCCTCGGCGGCTGGTGAGACCGGCGGGCGCGGGGGCGGACGGGGAGGTGCGGGTGGACACGGGTGCGGACATGCGGAAGCCTCCAACGGCCGTGGGGGGTGCGGCGGGGTGCGGCCCTTGGATTGTGACGGGTGCACGTCACAACCGGAAGAGGGGGACGCGCCCCGGCCCCGGACCGCGCCACCGGGCGCCGGAGGAACGCACCGGGGCGGCGGGCCTCGTACGGCCCGCCGCCCCGGTCCCAACGCCGACCGGCGGCGGTCGGGTGACTACTGGATGACCGTGATCCGGTCCGTCGCCGGCGGGGCCAGCGGCGCGGCGGCCGTGGAGTGGGCCGCCAGGTAGGCGTTGAACAGGTCCAGGTCGGACGCGCCGACCAGCTTGTTCGTGCCCTGGCCGAGCGCCGCGAAGCCGTCGCCGCCGCCCGCCAGGAACTCGTTCATCGCGACGCGGTAGGTCGCGGCCGGGTCGATCGCCGCGCCGTTCAGCTTGACGGAGTCGGCGACCACGCGGGACGCGCCGGTCTTCGTGAGGTCCAGCGTGTAGGTGAGGCCCTTCGAGACCTGGAGGATCTTCGGGCTGGCCTCGTTGGAGCCGCTGACCTGCTGCTGGAGCGCGGTGACCAGCTGCGCGCCGGTGAGGTCGACCACGTTCATCATGTTGGTGAACGGCTGGACGGTGAACGCCTCGCCGTACGTGACGACCCCGTCGCCCTCACCGCCGGACGCCTTGTGGACCAGGTCCGCGCGGATGCCGCCCGGGTTCATGAGGGCGATCTGCGCGCCGCCCTTGTCGGCCGGGGCCAGTCCCTCCAACTGCGCGTCGGCGATGACGCTGCCGAGCGGCTTCTCCAGGGCGGTGGAGCCCCGGCCGTTGATGTCGGCGGTGATCCAGCCCTGCGGCCGGTTGGCGATGGGCGCGGCGAGCTTGTTCCAGCGCTCGATCAGCCGGGTCATGTCGGTGGCCTTGGCCTGGTCCCGGGAGACGACGTGGTTCGCGGACTCCACCGACGTACGGACGATGTCGTCCGTGCGGCGGTCGTAGGTCAGCGTGGTGTCCGTGTACAGCTTGCCGAAGGAGGAGGCCGAGGTGACCGTGCGCGGCTTGCCCGACGGGTCCGGGACGGTGCACGCGTACGCCTGGTGGGTGTGGCCGGTGACCAGCGCGTCGACCTTCGGCGTGATGCCCTTGGCGATGTCGACGACCGGGCCGGAGACGCCGTCGCCCGGACCGGGGCTGTCGCAGTCGTAGTTGTACGACGAGGAGGCCGGGGCGCCGCCCTCGTGGATCAGCGCGACGATCGACTTCACGCCCTTGCGGTCCAGCTCGCGGGCGTACTTGTTGATCGTCTCGACCTCGTCGTGGAACTTCAGGCCCTTGACGCCGTTGGCCGTGACGATGTTCGGGGTGCCCTCCAGGGTCACGCCGATGAAGCCGATCCGGACGCCGTTCTTCTTCCAGACCGTGTACGGCTTGAGGAGCGGCCTGCCGGACTTCTCCTTGGTCACGTTGGCCGCGAGGTAGGGGAAGTCCGCGCCCTTGAACCTCTTGCCCTTCTCGTAGCAGCCCTCGACCGGGTGGCAGCCGCCGTTCTGGAGGCGGGCCAGCTCGGCCGCGCCCTCGTCGAACTCGTGGTTGCCGACGGCCGTGACGTCCAGGTCGAGGCCGTTCAGCGCCTCGATGGTGGGCTCGTCGTGGAAGAGGCCCGACAGCAGCGGGCTCGCGCCGACCATGTCGCCGCCGGCCGCCGTGACGGAGTACGGGTTGCCCTTGCGCGCGGTGCGCAGCGAGCTCGCCAGGTACTCGACGCCGCCGGCCGGGACGGCCTTCACGGTGCCGTCGGCCTGCTTCTCGGAGACCGTGCCGGCGGAGCCGGCCGGGGGCTCCAGGTTGCCGTGGAGGTCGTTGAAGGACAGCAACTGCACGTCGACGGTACGGGGCTGGTGCCCGTGGCCGTCGCCGTGCCCGTGGCCGCGGCCCTGGGCTCCCGCCGGCATCGCGGCGACGAGCGCGCCCACGGTGGCCAGGCCGGCCGCGGCGGCGAGCACCCGCCGGGCCGCGCGGTTCTTCTGCGGAGTCGCTGACATCGGTCCCCTTGTAGTGTCACGTCTGGAATCCTGCGTGCCGCAGCCTAGGGTCAACGCGCGTAGCGCAACAGGTGTTCGGGGTTACGAGCTGGTTGCCATCCCGCCAAAAGGGTCGCCGGGACCGCACCGAGGCGGGCGGTACCGGCCATAAGCCGTGCAGAGTTGAACAGAGCCGGTCATACGCCTCGGAACGGGGCTCCTTTCCGGCCGCCCCGCCGGCAGGACACCGCGGGCGTACCGGCGTCCCGCATCCGCCCCGGCCCTGCACCGCTCCCCGTACGCTCGTCCCCATGACGACTGACGTACCCCTCCCCGCCCCCGGACGCGAGATTCAGGCCCTCGACGCACTCGATCCCGCCCAGGCCGACGCCGTCCTCGACCTGCTCGCCGAGGCCGCCGGGTCCGACGGCCGGCAGGCCGTCTCCGAACAGGGCAGGCTCCGGATCCGGGGCGGACACCGCGACGGCGTACGCCACTTCCTGCTCACGGTCGACGGCTCGCTCACCGGGTACGCCCAGTTGGAGGACACCGACCCTGTGGAGGCCCCGGCCGCCGAACTCGTCGTCCGCCCCGACCGGCGCGGCAGCGGCCACGGCCGGGCCCTGGGCTCGGCCCTCCTCGCCGCGACCGGCAAGCGGCTGCGGGTCTGGGCGCACGGCGGCGGGTCGGCCGCCCGCCATCTGGCCCAGGTCCTCGGCCTCTCCCTCTTCCGCGAGCTGCGCCAGCTCCGCCGGAGCCTGATCCCGCTCGACCTGCCGGAGCCCGCGCTGCCCGAGGGCGTCACCGTACGGACCTTCACGCCCGGTGTCGACGACGCCGCCTGGCTCGCCGTCAACAGCGCCGCCTTCGCCCACCACCCCGAGCAGGGCTCGCTCACCCAGCAGGACCTGGACGACCGGAAGGCGGAGCCCTGGTTCGACCCGAAGGGCTTCTTCCTGGCCGAGCGGGACGGCGCGATCGTCGGCTTCCACTGGACGAAGGTGCACGCCGAGGAGCAGTTGGGCGAGGTGTACGTGGTCGGGATCCTCCCCGAGGCGCAGGGCGGCGGCCTCGGCAAGGCGCTGACCGCGATCGGCCTGCGCCACCTGGCCGCCCAGCAGTTGCCCACCGCGATGCTCTACGTGGACGCCGACAACACGGCGGCGGTCGCGGTGTACGAGCGGATGGGCTTCACCACGCACGAGGTGGACCTGATGTACCGCACGGAGTCCTGAACGCCGGGTCGGCGGCACGGCGGCTCCCGGCGGGCGCCGCACAGCGCCCGACAGCTTTCGGCGTGCCCGCGTCACAGAACCTCCCTCCTCACCCCTGAAGAAAATCTATAGCCGCCACGGTAGACATCCGGCGTCGAGCGGGGTTAGTGTTCTGTCGTAGCCGAAAACCACAGGGCACGGCAGACACGAACTGCCGTGCACGCAGGTCAGAGCAGTGAGCGGAACGGCAGTGGAGCGCAGGGGCCGGAATCGGTGGGTCCCCGCGCTGGCTGCCGGGCCGTGCGGCCCCAGGGGCCGCACGCAGTGAAGAAGACCGAACCGAACGAACGAGGTAAGGAGCAGACGCCATCAGGATCGCCTGAGCGAGGAAATCTCCGCTCGGGTACCGCAGACCCCGGAACGGAAGGTGGTCCCCGGTCACGCATCCGCGATCCCCGCTCCTCGGCCCTCCCGGGCCGACCGGCGGAACAAGAGGGCCGGCGCACGGCGTCGGCAGATGGTGTTGAAAGCTCGGGGCCCGAGTGCCGTACGGCACTCGGGCCCCCCGACGTGTCCCCGAAAGAAGAGGTGCTATGCCCCCTCGCAGTACCCGCCCCGCCGACAATCTCGACGACGACGACTATCCCGCCTACACCATGGGCCGGGCCGCCGAGATGCTCGGCACCACCCCCGCCTTCCTGCGCACGCTCGGCGAGAACCGCCTGATCACCCCGCTGCGCTCCGACGGGGGCCACCGCCGCTACTCCCGCTACCAGCTGCGCATCGCCTCCCGCGCCCGTGAGCTCGTGGACCAGGGCACCAAGATCGAGGACGCCTGCCGCATCGTCATCCTGGAAGACCAGCTGGAAGAGGCGCAGCGCATCAACGAGGAGCTGCGCGCCCATCGCGCGACGTCCCCGCCCACCGCCTGAGACTCCCGGCCGGGCAGCCCGATCCACACCCGGAAGCCCGCCCGGCCGCCCCGGGGCGGCGTCACGCGACTCCGCCCCGGCCGGTCTCCCCGCACCGCCGGGCTCGCCACCCGAACGGCCGTACCGGTCGGCCCCGGGAGCGGTTCCGGAAGCCCTACCCGTACCGTCATCCTCCGGCCACACGTCGGCGCGCTCCGGGCCCCGCCGAGTCCGATCGGCAGGCACACCGCTTCCTGTACGTCATGTCGCCGTTACCGGCCATTCAGACTCCCTTGGGAACCTCACGGGATGCAGCCAGCCGTGCCCGTACCCCGCCGCGGCGGGAGAACGCACGGGGGCGGCGCCGGGTCCCCCTCCGGCCCCGGCCTCCGCTCCCACCTCGGGTTTTCCGGGCCTTCCGCGATCCTTCCCGGCTCCGACGCGCCTGAAGGGCCCT
The DNA here is from genome assembly GCF_003846185.1 of Streptomyces sp. ADI96-02. Classification (GTDB taxonomy): domain Bacteria; phylum Actinomycetota; class Actinomycetes; order Streptomycetales; family Streptomycetaceae; genus Streptomyces. Next base: position 3,563,604 of record NZ_ML123034.1, on the reverse strand, counting down.
CCACGCGGAAGAATGGGTTCATGAGCCAGCAGCCCAGCTCCGAGGTCCCGGTCCAGCCCGCCGCCCAGCCGTCGGTCGGCTCCCTCGCCGCGAACCGGCCGAGCGCCGTCGCCGGCTCCTCCTCCCACGGAGTCGGCTTCTCCACCGCCGCCGACCTGGACCCCGACCTCGACGCCGACGCGGACGCCTACGAGCCCGACCGGGACGGCGACCAGCTCCCCCAGGGCCGCTTCCTGGACCGCGAACGCAGCTGGCTCGCCTTCAACGAACGCGTCCTGGAGCTGGCCGAGGACCCGGCCACGCCCCTGCTGGAACGCGCCAACTTCCTGGCGATCTTCGCCTCCAACCTGGACGAGTTCTTCATGGTCCGGGTGGCCGGCCTCAAGCGGCGCATCGCCACCGGCGTCGCCACCCGCTCCGCCTCCGGCCTCCAGCCCCGCGAGGTCCTCGACCTGATCTGGACCCGCTCGCGCGAGCTGATGGCCCGGCACGCCGCCTGCTTCCAGCAGGACATCGCCCCGGCCCTGTCCGACGAGGGCATCCAGCTGATCCGCTGGCCGGATCTGACCGAGAAGGAGCAGGCCCGCCTGTTCACCTTCTTCCGGCAGCGCGTCTTCCCGGTCCTGACCCCGCTGGCCGTCGACCCCGCGCACCCCTTCCCCTACATCTCCGGGCTCTCCCTCAACCTGGCCGTCGTCGTCCGCAACCCGGTCAGCGGCCACCGGCACTTCGCCCGGGTCAAGGTCCCGCCGCTGCTGACCCGCTTCCTGGAGGCGTCGCCGCAGCGCTACGTCCCCATAGAGGACGTCATCGCCGCCCACCTGGAGGAGCTGTTCCCGGGCATGGAGGTGCTGGCGCACCACATGTTCCGGGTCACCAGGAACGAGGACCTGGAGGTCGAGGAGGACGACGCGGAGAACCTGCTCCAGGCCCTGGAGAAGGAGCTGATGCGCCGCCGCTTCGGCCCGCCCGTGCGCCTGGAGGTCGAGGAGTCGATCGACCCGTACGTCCTGGACCTGCTGGTCCGCGAGCTGAAAGTGTCCGACGCCGAGGTCTATCCGCTGCCCGGACCGCTCGACCTCACCGGCCTGTTCGCCATCGCCTCGCTGGACCGGCCGGAGCTGAAGTTCCCCAAGTTCATCGCCGGCACCCACCGCGACCTCGCCGAGGTCGAGTCCGCCTCCGCGCCTGACATCTTCGCCGCGCTGCGCGAACGGGACGTGCTCCTCCACCACCCGTACGACTCCTTCTCCACCTCCGTCCAGGCGTTCCTGGAACAGGCCGCGGGCGACCCGGACGTCCTGGCGATCAAGCAGACGCTGTACCGGACCTCCGGCGACTCCCCGATAGTGGACGCCCTCATCGACGCCGCCGAGTCCGGCAAGCAGGTCCTCGTCCTGGTCGAGATCAAGGCGCGCTTCGACGAGCAGGCCAACATCAAGTGGGCCCGCAAGCTGGAGGAGGCCGGTTGCCACGTCGTGTACGGGCTCGTCGGCCTCAAGACCCACTGCAAGCTGTCGCTCGTCGTCCGCCAGGAGGGCGACACGCTGCGCCGGTACTCCCACGTCGGCACCGGCAACTACCACCCCAAGACGGCCCGGCTCTACGAGGACCTGGGCCTGCTGACGGCGGACCCGCAGGTCGGCGCGGACCTCTCCGACCTGTTCAACCGGCTCTCCGGCTACTCCCGCCGCGAGACCTACCGCCGCCTGCTGGTGGCTCCGAAGTCCCTGCGCGACGGGCTGATCGCCCGCATCAACAAGGAGATCGCCCACCACCGCGCCGGCCGCCCCGCCTACGTACGCTTCAAGGTCAACTCGATGGTCGACGAAGCGATCATCGACGCCTGCTACCGGGCCGCCCAGGCCGGCGTCCCCGTCGACATCTGGGTGCGCGGCATCTGCGCGATCCGCCCCGGCGTCCCCGGACTCTCCGAGAACGTGCGGGTCCGCTCGATACTCGGCCGCTTCCTCGAACACTCCCGGGTCTTCTCCTTCGGCAACGGCGGCGAGCCCGAGGTGTGGTTCGGCAGCGCCGACATGATGCACCGCAACCTCGACCGCCGGATCGAAGCCCTGGTCCGGGTCACCGACCCCGCCCACCGCGCCGCGCTCAGCCGACTCCTGGAGACCGGTATGGCCGACACCACCTCCTCCTGGCACCTGGGTTCCGACGGGAACTGGACCCGGCACGCCACGGACGCGGAGGGCCAGCCGCTGCGGCACGTCCAGGAAATGCTCATTGACGCCCGGAGGCGCCGGCGTGCGACGCCCTGACCAGCAGACGACGACCCGGCCGGCCGCCGAAGCGGCCCCGGCCGCCCCCGCCGAGGGACCGCGCGACCGGGCCCCCGACGGCGCCGCCGCCCGCGCCCGCGAGCTCCGCACCCGGGTCTGCGGCGACCCGACCGCCGACGCCGTCCTCGCGCCCTACCTGCGCGGACAGGCCGCGGACTTCCTGCGCAGCCTGCGCCTGCACCGCGAGCACAGCGCCCCCGCCGACTCCGGCGACCAGGGAGCCGAACGCGCCGCCCGCGCGCTGCGCCGCTCGGCCCGGCGCATCAGCGGCTCGCTGCACACCTTCCGCCCCGTGCTCGACCCGGCCTGGGCCGACCAGGTCCGCACCGAACTGGCCTGGCTCTCCGGCACCCTCGCCCGCGAACACGCCTACGCGGGCCGCCTCACCCGGCTCGTCGAGGCCCTGCACCGGCTCTCCGGGGCCGCCCTGCCACCGCCGCGCGGATCGGGGCCCGTACACCGGGAGACCGCCACCGGCTCCGCCGACGCCCAGGGGCGCGCCGCGCTCGGAGTCGGCGCCGCCCGCGCCGGGGCCCTGCTGGAACGACAGCTCACCCTCGCCCGGACCCGGGCCCACTCCGCCGCGCTCCAGGCGCTCGGCTCCGCCCGCTTCCACGCGGTCGCCGACGCCGTCGCCCTCCTCGCCTCCGAGGTGCCGCTCGCCCCGGGCGTCACCGGCCGCGGGACCGAAGCGCTCCTGGAGCCCGCCGAACGCGCCGAACAGCGCGTGCTCGGCGCGGTCGCCGCCCTGCCCGCCGACGCGGCGATCCAGCCGTACAACGAGGCGCAGGACGCGGCGTGGCACCAGGCCCGCCTGCTGCTGCGGCTGCACCGGTACGCCCACGAGGTCGTCCTCGGTGCCGCCGACCCGGCCCTCACCGGCGCGGGCCACGCCCTCGACCTGCACCGCGACGCGGCCGAGGCGGCTGCCGCCGCGGCGGCAGCCGCCCGCACCCCGCGGATCGCGCCCGCCACCGCGTACGCGCTCGGGGTGCTCCACGCCGACCAGCGGCACGAGGTGGAGGCCGCGCGGGCGGTGTTCCGGGAGGCATGGCCGTACGCGGCGGCCATGACCCGGCCGTGACCCGCCCGCAGCCGCCCGGCGAAGGAGCGGCGGACCACCCTCGGAGCACCGTGCTGGCCGCGGGCTGCGTGCTGTGGCGCCGCTCGCCGGACGGCGGCGGGCTGGAGGTCTGCCTGGTCCACCGGCCGCGCTACGACGACTGGTCCTTCCCGAAGGGCAAGCTGAAGCGCGGCGAGGACGCGCTGGCCGCCGCCGTACGCGAAGTACAGGAGGAAACCGGCCATCTCTGCGCGCCCGGCGCCCGGCTCCCTACGTCCCACTACCTGGTGGACGGACGCCCCAAGGAGGTCGCCTACTGGGCCGCCGAGGCGACCGGCGGGGCCTTCGCCGCCAACGACGAGGTGGACCGCGTCCAGTGGCTGACGCCCGGCGCGGCCCGCACCCGCCTCACCCAGCCCCGCGACGGCGTCCAGCTCACCGCCCTGCTCGACGCCCTCGGGCACGGCTGAGACCTGCGGCAACGCCCCGCACGGGGCCCTTCCGTCCGCCCCGCGCCGGAGAGCCGGCCGCCCCGCCGACCGGGCCCGCCCCCGGCGGCGTACGCGCGACAGCGGATTCGGCGGTGGGCCCGGCGTACCCGCACTTGCCTGTCCGGCACGGTTCACCTGCCGTTCACTCTCTCCCGTAGGCCGCTTCACCTGTTCTGCCTAATTTCGGACGTACACGGTGCGCGGCGCTACGCCGCAGTGCCGCTCCTCAACGCACGCCGTCGTAGAACGAACAGACCACGGCGGCTCCTGGAAGGAACACCCGAAGTGAAGCTTCAGCGCAAGAACCGGCTTCGTGCCACCGCGCTCGGTGCCCTCGCCGTCTCCGGCGCCCTGGTCCTCACGGCGTGCGGTTCGGACGACAACACCGGCGGCGCCACCGCCGCGGGCGGTAAGACGACCGCGGCGTCGGACGTCGACTGCGGCGACGCGAAGGGCCAGCTGCGCGCGTCCGGCTCCAGCGCGCAGAAGAACGCCATGGACCTCTGGGTGAAGAACTACATGGCCGCCTGCCCCGGCGTGGAGATCAACTACAACTCCTCGTCCTCCGGTGAGGGCATCGTCGCCTTCAACCAGGGCACCGTGGGCTTCGCCGGCTCCGACTCGGCCCTGAAGCCCGAGGAGGTCGCCGACTCCAGGAAGACGTGCGGGAAGGGCCAGGGCATCAACCTCCCGATGGTCGGCGGCCCGATCGCGGTCGGCTACAACCTGGAGGGCGTCGACAACCTCGTCCTGGACGCGCCCACGCTCGCCAAGATCTTCGACAGCAAGATCAAGAAGTGGAACGACCCGGCGATCGCCAAGCTCAACGACGGCGTCGACCTCCCGGACAAGGCGATCCAGGCGTTCCACCGCTCCGAGGACTCCGGCACCACGCAGAACCTCGGCAAGTACCTGAACGCCGCCGCCCCGTCCGACTGGAAGTACGAGGCCGAGAAGAAGTGGCCCGCACCCGGCGGCCAGGCAGCGTCCGGCTCCTCCGGCGTCGCCGCCCAGGTGAAGCAGGTCGACGGCGCGATCGGCTACTTCGAGCTCTCCTACGCCACCTCGCAGGACATCCCCACCGTCGACATCAACACCGGCGGCTCCGCCCCGGTGAAGGCCACCTCGGAGAACGCCTCCCAGGCCATCGCCGCCGCCAAGATCAAGGGCACCGGCAAGGACCTGGCGCTCGACCTCGACTACACCACCAAGGCCGAGGGCGCCTACCCGCTGGTCCTGGTGACCTACGAGGTCGTCTGCGACAGCGGCAACAAGCCCGAGACGCTCCCCACCGTCAAGTCCTTCCTGGGCTACACCGCTTCCGAGGACGGCCAGAAGGTCCTCACCGACGCCGGCTACGCGCCCATCCCGGCCGAGATCAACGCCAAGGTCCGCGAGACCGTCGCCTCCCTGTCGTAACACCGGGACCGGCGTCACACCGGGACCCACCTCCCGGCGCAGTACGCGCCACCCGCAGGCGCGGCCGGTCCGGCGCACCCCTTCGGACCGGCCCGCCGCCCCCGCCCCACCCTCCATCCGGTGCACCGCCGCCAGGGAAGCGACTCCGCTCCCCCACACAGACCGGAAAGACCATGGCTTCCACCACACCGATAGACACGCCACCGGCGCCGCCGGTCCAGCGGCCCCGCCCCCGGTCCACCGGGCGCGCGGGCGACAAGATCTTCCTGGGCCTCTCGCGCGGCTCGGGCATCCTGCTGCTCGTGATCATGGCGTCGATCGCCGTGTTCCTCACCTACCGCTCCGTCCTCGCCATCTCGAAGGACGAGGGCAACTTCCTCACCACCTTCGACTGGAACCCGGCCGGCGACCCGCCGGTCTTCGGCATCGCGGTCCTGCTCTTCGGCACCGTCGTCAGCTCGGTCATCGCGATGGTCATCGCGGTCCCGATCGCCGTCGGCATCGCCCTGTTCATCTCGCACTACGCGCCGCGCAGGCTGGCCGCGCCCATCGCGTACGTGGTGGACCTGCTGGCCGCCGTGCCGAGCATCGTCTACGGCATCTGGGGCGCCCTGGTCCTGGTGCCGTACCTCGAAGGACTCAACCTCTGGCTCGACCAGTTCTTCGGCTGGACCTACATCTTCGAGAAGACCGAGGTCGGCGTCGCCCGCTCGCTCTTCACCGTCGGCATCCTCCTCGCGATCATGATCCTGCCGATCGTGACCAGCGTCAGCCGCGAAGTCTTCCTCCAGGTCCCGAAGATGAACGAGGAGGCCGCACTGGCCCTCGGCGCGACCCGCTGGGAGGTCATCCGCCTCTCGGTGCTGCCCTTCGGCCGCTCCGGCATCATCTCCGCCTCGATGCTGGGCCTGGGCCGGGCGCTCGGCGAGACGATGGCCGTCGCCACGGTCCTCTCCCCGAACTTCCTCATCTCGCTGCACCTGCTCAACCCCGGCGGAGGGACGTTCGCCCAGAACATCGCCGCCAAGTTCGGCGAGGCCGACGCGTTCGGGCGGGACGCCCTGATCGCCTCCGGCCTCGTCCTCTTCGTCCTCACCCTGCTGGTCAACGGCGCGGCCCGGCTCATCATCGCCCGCCGCAAGGAGTACTCGGGGGCCAACGCATGAGCAACGCACCCACCGGCGTCCAGGAACGCCGGACACCCGCACCCCCCTCCCCCGGCGGCAGCCTCAGCAGCCGCTCCCTCCCGCGCTTCGCGCCGCTCGGCTTCGCCGTCGTGTCGATCGCGCTGGGCGTCGGCCTCTCGCTGGCCGCCGGCTGGCAGAGCCGCGTCCAGTGGGGCCTGATCTCGGCCCTGCTCTTCCTGGCCGTCTCGTACGTCGCGACCACCATCGTCGAGAACCAGCGCCAGGCCAGGAACCGCCTCGCCACGAGCGTGATGTGGGTCTGCTTCCTGATTGCCGTCGTACCGCTGGCCTCGCTGCTGTGGACGACGATCACCCGCGGCGCCGAGCGCCTGGACGGCTACTTCCTCACCCACTCGATGGCCGGCGTGCTCGGCTCGGAAGCCAGCGGCGGCGTCTACCACGCGCTGCTCGGCACCCTGGAGCAGGTCGGCATCGCCACGGTGATCTCCGCCCCGCTCGGCCTGCTGACCGCCGTCTACCTGGTGGAGTACGGAAAGGGCGCGCTCGCCCGCGCCGTCACGTTCTTCGTCGACGTGATGACGGGCATCCCGTCCATCGTGGCCGGCCTCTTCATCCTGTCGATCATGCTGATCGCCGACATCCAGCCGTCCGGCCTGATGGGCGCGCTGGCCCTGACGATCCTGATGATCCCGGTCGTGGTGCGCTCCACCGAGGAGATGCTCAAGCTCGTCCCCAACGAGCTGCGCGAGGCGTCCCTCGCCCTCGGCATCCCGAAGTGGCGCACGATCCTGAAGGTGGTCCTGCCCACCGCGATCGGCGGCATCACCACCGGCGTCATGCTCGCCATCGCGCGCATCGCCGGCGAGACCGCCCCGATCATCCTGCTGGTCTTCGGCAGCCAGATGATCAACGCGAACCCCTTCGAAGGCGCCCAGTCGTCGCTGCCCTTCTACATCTACGAGCAGTACAAGATCGGTGAGGCAGCCTCCTACGACCGCGCCTGGGCCGCCGCCCTGGTGCTGATCGCCTTCGTCATGATCCTCAACCTCGTGGCCCGCGGCATCGCCCGCTGGAAGGCCCCGAAGACCGGTCGCTGACGCGGCCGTCAGCGACCTCCCGAAAGAAGCAGTGATCTCCATGGCCAAGCGCATCGACATCAGCGGCCTCAGCGCCTTCTACGGCACCCACAAGGCCATCGAGGACATCTCGATGACCGTGGAGCCCCGCTCCGTGACCGCCTTCATCGGCCCGTCCGGCTGCGGCAAGTCCACCTTCCTGCGCACCCTGAACCGGATGCACGAGGTCACCCCCGGCGGCCGGGTCGAGGGCAAGGTGCTCCTGGACGACGAGAACCTCTACGGTTCCGGCGTCGACCCGGTCACCGTACGCCGCACGGTCGGCATGGTCTTCCAGCGCCCGAACCCGTTCCCCACCATGTCGATCTTCGACAACGTGGCGGCGGGGCTGCGGCTGAACGGCAGCTACCGCAAGAGCGAGCTGCACGACATCGTGGAGAGGTCGCTGCGCGGCGCGAACCTCTGGAACGAGGTCAAGGACCGGCTGAACAAGCCCGGTTCCGGCCTCTCCGGCGGCCAGCAGCAGCGCCTGTGCATCGCCCGCGCCATCGCGGTCGAGCCGGACGTCCTGCTGATGGACGAGCCGTGCTCCGCCCTCGACCCGATCTCCACCCTCGCCATCGAGGACCTGATCGGCGAGCTGAAGGAGCGCTTCACGATCGTCATCGTGACGCACAACATGCAGCAGGCGGCCCGCGTCTCGGACCGCACGGCGTTCTTCAACCTCGCCGCCGTCGGCAAGCCCGGCCGGCTCATCGAGATAGACGAGACGGAGCGGATCTTCTCCAACCCGTCGGTCCAGGCCACCGAGGACTACATCTCCGGCCGCTTCGGCTGACCGGCCCCGGCCCCGGTACGGACCGGGGCCCCGCGACAGCCTTGCGGTGCTGCATGGCGGTGCCACCACAAGGCGAAAGGGTCCGCCCCCGCTCTCCGGGAGGAGAGCGGGGGCGGACCCATGTGCGCGGCCGGGCTCGCGGCGCTGAAGGGCCGGCTCCCTCAGCCGGGGTCCGGGCCCGCTCAGCCGGGGTCCGGGACCGCTCAGCCGAAGAGCAGCACCACGACGCCGTAGCTCAGCGCGGCGACCAGGGCCGCGGCCGGCATGGTGATGAACCAGCCCAGGATGATGTTCTTGGCGACACCCCAGCGCACGGCGTTCACGCGCTTCGTCGCGCCGACGCCCATGATCGCGGAGGTGATGACGTGCGTGGTGGAGATGGGGGCGTGGAAGAGGAACGCGGAGCCGAACATGATCGAGGCGCCGGTCGTCTCGGCCGCGAAGCCCTGCGGCGGGTCCAGCTCGATGATCTTGCGGCCGAGGGTCCGCATGATGCGCCACCCGCCCGCGTACGTACCCAGCGAGAGCATCAGGGCGCAGGCGACCTTCACCCAGACCGGGATCTCGTCGTTCGGGCCCTCGATATCGGCGATGACGAGGGCCATGACCACGATGCCCATCGTCTTCTGGGCGTCCTGGAGGCCGTGCCCCAGGGCCATGCCCGCCGCCGATACCGTCTGGGCTATCCGGAAGCCGCGTTTGGCCTTGTGCGGGTTGGCGTTCCGGAACATCCACATGATGCCGACCATCACCAGGTAGCCGACCACCAGGCCGACGACCGGGGAGACGAACATCGGGATGACGACCTTCTCCAGCACGCCGGTCCAGATCACGTCCGTGCCGCCGGCCAGCGCCGCGCCGACCATGCCGCCGAACAGCGCGTGCGAGGACGAGGAGGGCAGGCCGAAGTACCAGGTGACGAGGTTCCAGATGATCGCGCCGACCAGCGCCGCGAACAGGATGCCCATCCCCTTCTGGCCCACCGGGGTGGCGATCAGCCCTTCGCTGACGGTCTTGGCGACCCCCTGGCCCAGGAAGGCGCCCGCCAGGTTCATCACCGCCGCCATCGCCAGAGCCGCACGCGGGGTCAGCGCCCGGGTGGAGACCGAGGTGGCGATGGCGTTCGCGGAGTCGTGGAAGCCGTTCGTATACGTGAAGCCGAGCGCGACGCCGATGGTCACGATCAGCGCAAAGGTGTCCACGAGGTTCAGGACTCCTTGACCGCGATGGTCTCCACGGTGTTGGCGACGTGCTCGAACGCGTCAGCCGCCTCTTCCAGCACATCCACGATCTGCTTGAGCTTGAGCACCTCCATGGCGTCGTACTTGCCGTTGAAGAGGTGGGCGAGCAGCTTGCGGTGGATCTGGTCGGCCTGGTTCTCCAGCCGGTTGACCTCGATCCAGTACTCGGTGAGGTTGTCCATGGTCCGCAGCCCCGGCATGGCCTCCGCCGTCAGCTCCGCCGCGCGGGCCAGCACCTCGATCTGCTGCTCGACGCCCTTGGGCAGCTCCTGCACCTGGTAGAGGACGACCAGGTCGACGGCCTCCTCCATGAAGTCCATGATGTCGTCGAGCGAGGAGGCCAGGTTGTAGATGTCCTCGCGGTCGAACGGCGTGATGAAGGAGGAGTTCAGCTGGTGGAAGATCGCGTGGGTGGCGTCGTCCCCCGCGTGCTCCGCTGCCCGCATACGCTCCGCGATCTCGACCCGGGAGGCGGAATCCGCCCCGAGCAGTTCCATCAGGAGTTTCGAGCCCGTGACAATGTTGTCCGCGGACGCGGAGAACATGTCGTAGAAGCTCGTCTCCCTGGGGGTCAGACGAAAGCGCACGTGGGGTCCTCGGGATGCTTTGGATTCGGTCAGGCTGATGCTAGGCGCATCATCCGGCCACGGCTAACCGGCCCTCATCAGTGTCGCCCATGGGGGACGGGGATAGGCACGGGCCCCCGGTCACGTTTCGGCGGGATTCGTTACCATATACCCGGAGGGGGTATGGAACGGAGGGGGAGCCGCAGTCAGCGCACGGCGCGCGGCGGCAGCCGGGGCGCGGCGCGCAGGGCGGTCGGGGCACGCGCCGCACAGGGCGATCAGGACACATCAGGACACGGCGATCAGGACAACGGGAGGACCCACATGACCATGACCGGGACCACGGGTACGGAGCCGGCGGGCACGGCGGACCCGGCGGGCACGGCGGCGCGGACACCGGCGGCCGGCCCCGCGGAGGTCGTCACCGACCACGACCGCGGCATCCACGGCTACCACCACCAGAAGGACGAGCACCTCAAACGTCTGCGCCGCATCGAGGGCCAGATCCGCGGCCTCCAGCGCATGGTCGACGAGGACGTCTACTGCATCGACATACTCACGCAGGTCTCCGCCTCCACCAAGGCCCTGCAGTCCTTCGCGCTCCAACTGCTGGAGGAGCACCTGCGCCACTGCGTCGCCGACGCGGCGGTCAAGGGAGGCGACGAGGTCGACGCGAAGGTCGCCGAGGCCACGAAGGCGATCGCCCGGCTGCTGCGCACCTGAGGTCCGGCCCGTCTTCCGTGCGCCGCGTGCCGGGCCCGGGACGGCTTCCGTGCGCCGCGTGCCGGGCCGGGGCGGCTTCCGTGCGCCGCGTGCCGGGCCGGGGCGGCTTCCGTGCGCAGGACGGCTTCCGTCGCGCGGGCCTGCTTCGGTACGCGGGCCGGGCGTCCGTGCCGCACGGCACGGCGGGCGTCACCCCCGGCGAGCGCCCTGCCGAGGGACGGCGGTCGCCCACTCCTGCGGGTCCCCGACGTTGAGCACTTCGTCGATCCGGTCGGGACTGAGGCGTTCCCCATGCGCCGCGGAGGCCGCGATCATGAGTTCGCCGCACAGTTCGATCTCGGCGAGGGCCACACAGTCCTGAGCGTTCGGAGCGCTGAGCGTCTCCACCTGCGTCACCTCTCTCTGCCGTCGCCGACCTTTGGCGCACCGGCTCCCTGGGGGCTGCTCCCCGGGGCTGCCCCGCCGTCCCGCCGGGGAGCGCGGTACAGCCCCCAGCGTAGGGAGCGGCGTACCGGCCGCGCATGGCACGGACGGACCATTTGATCCCCTCCCAACCGGCGCCTTCGACCGGCTCCTTCGGACCGCCTCCCTCCGGATCGCCCGCGCGCCCGGCGCACGCCGGGCGCGCGAGAGGCTCCGCACGGCACTCAGTCCTGCCGGATCTCTCCGGTGTAGATGTCGTCCCCGTCGGGCAGGACCACGGCCGCCGGCGTCCCGAAGCCGTACAGCAGCAGCGTCGAGACCACAGAGACCTCCGGGCCCCGGGAGGCGAAGCTGAACCGGTGCCGGACCTTCCGCAGCCGCCCCTCCTCGTCGAGATACGCGTCGAACGGCACCGCGTCCTTGCTGAACCCTTTCGCCGCCGCGTTCAGCGCACCCCGCGAGAGCGGGGACGCCGCCCGCGCCGCCCGGCCGAGATCCGCGACCCCCCGGTAGTGGCGCACCGTCACTCCGGCCAGCTCCGACGTCCCCGCATACGTCACCTCGCGCGCGCCGCGCAGCAGTTCGGCCGCCGCCATCGGATCGGTGGCCCCGCCGGTGACGAGGTTGCCGTCCTTGAGGCCGGTGGTGTCGATGCGGACCCACTTCCCGTCGGGCACCCCGGCACCGCGGTTGCGCATGTAGAGCGCGCCGGGAGCCAGCAGCTCGGTGATCGGCCGGTGCCGGTCCGCGCCCGCCGCCCCGTCGGGCAGCATCACCTTCAGCCGCCCCACCTGCTTGCGGAAGTCGTACGTGCCCCGGCCCCTGATCGTCACGCGCGTCCCCCCGGCCGCCGTCTGCATCGACGTACGGGCCTCCGCGCCCCCCGCCTCGGCCAGGACGTCCGCCGCCCGGCCGAGCAGATCCCGCGGGCGCTCCGCCGCCACCGCCCGCGTCCTGGAACCGCCGTCGACCTCGTCCTGCGCGGAGCATCCGCAGGCCACCGAGACCGCCGCCGCCACGGCGAGGGCGCAGGCAGCGCGGGCCCCGCCTCCGCTCCTGTACTGCTGCACCACCATCGCCTGCCAACCCCCAACGACTACCGCCGGCCGAGCCCACACCCGCATCGCCTAACGACCACCGGCCTCCCCCGTCACGCCGCCCCGGCGCGACCGCCCCGCACGGGTGCGCCCGCACACGGAACGGCCAGGCCGCACACGCGCCGCTCCGCCGCCGGTCCCAGTACCGTGGTCGCGTGCACGAGGAACCCCCCACCGCCACGCGCCCCCGCGACCGGCCGCCCCTGACGCCCCCGCCCCCGGCGTCCCGTACGACCGCCGTCTCCCCCGTCCCGGCTGATCCCGCCTCCGCGCCCCGGACCCCGCCCCCTCCGCCGTCCGCGCACGACGCCACGACGGTGGAGCGCGGGTCGTTCTGCCTGGCCCGCTGCACCTGCGGCTGGACGGGACCGGCCCGCCGCTCCCGGGACCGGGCCCGTACGGACGTCGCCGAACACCTCGCCATGCCCTGAGCCCCAGCCGGAAGCGTGGCTGAAAATCATCCATGGCTACCGCCCGACCGGTCACCGACCGGCGCAGCCCCGGGAACAGCTCGACGTACGACAGAGCCCCCGCCCGTAAAACGGGCGGGGGCTCTGTGGGCTGAGCAGCCGACGGACGGTGCGGTCAGGCGGCCAGGTCCTTCTCGCCGTCGCCGCCGCGCCCGGTGCCGGGCCGCGGCTCCGGAATCCCCAGCGCGTCGCCGCGCTCGTCCGCGTACGGGACGGCCGCGTGCTTCGACCGGACGAACCAGCCGACCCGGTCGGAGCGGGAGATCGCCGTCATCAGCGGCGTGAGCAGCGCCATGGCGGGAGGCGCCAGCAGCAGGGCGACCGCGGTACCGAGGGCGAACCCGCCGATGACGTCGGTCGGGTAGTGCACGCCCATGTAGACCCGGCTGAAGCCCGCGAAGAGCGCGAGGCCGAGAGCGAAGAAGCCGAACTTCCGGTGCGCCACGAAGATGCCGACGGCGATGGCCATCGCCAGGGTGGAGTGGTCGCTGACGAACGAGAAGTCCGTCTTGCCGAGGATCAGGACCTCCAGGCCCTCATGGTCGTTGAACGGACGCGGCCGTTCGACGAATCCGCGGATCGGAATGTTGATCAGGACCGCGATCGCGGCGGCGAGCGGCGCCCAGACGATCGCGGCGGTCGCCGTCACGGAGTCCTCGACCGTCCCGCGCTTGCGCATGCTCCACCAGCACCACAGGCCGATCAGGACCAGGCCGAGCATGATCCCGTACTCGCCGACGAACTCCATGACCCGGTCGAACCAGGTCGGAGCGGCCTTCGCCAGCCCGTTGATGTCGTAGAGCAGACTGACGTCCGGGTTCGACCCATCGAGTTCGAGTCCAGCCATCTGCTGCGGCCCCTTGCCTTGTCTGCTTCATCTGCTGCGACGCGCGCCTGTGCGCGCCGCCGTGGTCGAACCCCCGTGGTCGGTGCGATCCGGTTCTCGCGCACGCATGGTCAGTGCGCATGCTGTCCCAGTCCAGGGAACGGCTCGGCCGACGCCTGCGTTCCTCTCTCCACCGAATGATCACTATGACGTTATCGAAGAGTGACTCGTCGTCGCAGCTCAGGGCCCAGGCTTCACAGAGAGTTCCGGCCAGGGCCGACTGCCCGTCAGCTCCGTACGGACCCCGCGTCCGTCACCGTCGCCGACGCGCGCTTCCGCGCCCGTATGCCCGCGCTCCCGGGCGCACATGCCTGCGTTTCCGTGATCGCGTGCCTGCGATTCCGCGCTCGCAGACCTGCGCGCCGCACCGTACACGAGGAGAGGCTTCTCACCACGCCTCCGATCATCCCTCACCGCCGGCCCGCCGCATTCCTCACCCCTGTGGCAGATCCCTCGGCAGGGCCGCGGCACCGTCCTTGGTGACGCGGGTCGCACCGAAGTAGTCCGGCGTGTCGATCTTGTCGAACCGGATCACCGCCCCGGTGAACGGAGCGTTGATCATGTATCCGCCGCCGACGTACAGCCCGACGTGCCGAATGGCCCGCGAGTTGGTCAGATCGTCGGAGAAGAACACCAGGTCCCCGGGCAACAGCTCGTCCCTTGAGGGATGCGGGCCCGCGTTGTACTGGTCGTTGGCCACGCGCGGCAGTTCGATGCCCACGGTCCGGTACGCGGCCTGGGTCAGCCCGGAGCAGTCGAACCGGCCTTGCTGGTCCGGCGTCCCGTTCCCGCCCCACAGGTACGGCGTGCCGAGCCTCTTCTGCGCGAAGTAGATGGCCCCGGCCGCCTGCTGCGACGGCTGCACACGGCCGACGGGCCGGGCGAAGCTCTTCTCCAGCGAACGGATGATCTTGACGTAGTTCTGCGTCTCCGCGTACGGAGGGACGCCGCCGTACTTGATCACCGCGTACGCACCGGCGTTGTAGGCGGCCAGCATGTTGTCGGTCGGATCGCCGGGCGCCTTCTTCACGTACCCGGCGAGCTCGCAGTCGTACGAGGCGGCCGACGGAATCGCGTCGGCCGGGTCCCACACGTCACGCCTGCCGTCCTGGTTGCCGTCGATGCCGTGCGCGGCCCACGTACCGGGGATGAACTGCGCGATGCCCTGGGCGGCGGCGGGGCTCCGCGCCTGCGGATTCCAGCCGCTCTCCTGGTACAACTGCGCTGCCAGCAAAGCCGGGTTGATGGCAGGGCAGAGGTTGCCCCACTTCTGCACCAGCGGCTGGAACCGGGCCGGCACCGCACCCTTGGCCAGCGCTACGGCACCGCCGCCGCCCGCCCCGGCGAGTCCGGCGGCGGCGGAATACGTACCGACGACGAGCAGCGCCATGAAACACAGGACCATGCCCACGCCGACGCCGCCGAACAACCAGATTTTCCGCACCCCTCAACCATCCCCCATCGAGCCGCCGTTCGAGGGCGTTTTCGCGGGTGTGTACGAGTCATCCGCGGCACACCGGCAGCGCACCCGAGGCACAGAGGGGCGCTGACGTCCCATCAGAGGCGCATCGCCCCGAACGACTGATCGACTCCCAGGCTCCCCACCTCCGCGAACGCGCGACTGCGCGGACCGCTCCGGCCCTCAGACGCTCCGGCCCTCAGACTCTCCGGCTCTCCAGCTCTCCAGCTCTCCGGCCCTGGCCCCCGACCGCACTCCTCACCCGGACCAGAAGGCGGAGCGCACGTTCGGCCGGGGCAGCGGATAGACCCCCTCGTAGGAGGGCCCGTTCGGCTCGGAGGCGGGCGGGGCGACCTTCGACTCCTTCACGCACGGACTGTCCGCCTCCAGGAACGCCTGCCCCTTCCCGCGGAAGGTGACGCTGACGCCGAAACCGCTCTTCGTCACCGCGTAGACGGCCGGGAACACCTCGTCCTTGTTGACGGCCTTGATCCGGTAGTCGTTCTCCCGCCAGAACTTCTCCGCCCGGTCCAGGAAGGTCTGCCGGCGGTCGGGCGACACGACGGTCATCACGGCCCGCCTGCGTGTCACACCGCAGGCACGGGTCGTCGTCGGCCCGTGCGCCCACCGCACGTCGGGGTCGATGCTCTTCAGGACGGCGTCCAGCATGGCGTCGGACCGCTCCGCCGCCTCCCGCATGTCCATACCGCTCCTCTCCGCGCCGTCCGCGGCCTCCCGCGACGCGTCCACGCCTCCGCAGCCGGACAGGGCGAGCCCGAGGGCCAAGGCCATCGCCGCGATCGGGAACGTCCGCACCGTCCGCCTCACTTCTGCTCCTCCATCTTGAGCCGATCCGAGTGCCCCGACACGATCAGGGCGATGCTGTCCGCCGACACGGCGTCGCGTTCCGGGCTGAAGTAGTTCGAGTGCGAGTCCAGACTCACACCGCTCCCGCCGACGAGCGGCGGCCCGTCGGCCACCGGGAAACGCCGCGCCCCGAACGCCTTGCTCGCCGGATCCTTCCCGAACCAGAGGTCGTCGTCGCCCGGATCGGCGAGATCCCCGGCCAGATACGCGCCGCCGGGCCCGCCGGCGATCAGCCCGAGACCGCCCACCACGGCCTGGGCCTTGGACGGCAGCTTCGTCACCGGGTCGTTGGCGGCGGCCCCGACGAAGACGTGCTCGCTGCCGACGCCGAGGTCCACGGCGTGGTCCACGCCGACCCCCGGACTGCCGACGAGGATGATGTCGTCCACCCCGGGTATCCCGCCGGGCCGGGCCGCCGCCGCACCGACCGTACGCGATCCGTAGGAGTGGCCGATGGCCGTCAGATGCGGGTTCCCGTTCTCGTTGGTCACCGCGATGCCGCCCATGAAGTCACGGTACGAGGCCCCGCCCTTCTCGGCCCGCCCGGTGCCCATGACGGCGAAGTAGCCGCCCACCCCGTCGCGGTCCGGCAACTGCGGGGCGTCGTAGCCGAGCCAGACGATGGACGCGGTCGACTCGTCGTAGCCCTGCGCCCCGATCGCGGTGTCCCGGGCCCGCCCGAGGTCGTTCTTGGCGAACTCCTCGTCCAGCGAGGTGTTGAGCCCCGGCACGTACGCGGAGACGTTGCGCGAGGTGTCCGGGTTGCCGAACGACACGATCGCGCGGCCGTTGCCCTCGTCGCCGATGCCGATCAGGTACATGGGCGGCAGGCCGTCCTCCTTCAACTGCCGCTCGATCTCGCGCAGCCCCGCCAGCTGCTCGCGGGCCGTGTCGGTGTCGATCCCCTCCAGCTTCTCGATGAGGGCGGGGAGGTTCTTGCGGTTGGCCGCGTCGCGGGCGGCGACCGGGATGCCGTCCAGGCTCCCGATCCGGTCCGGGCTGACCTCCAGGTACCGCTCGCGCTCCTCGGTGGAGAGCCCGTCCCACCACGCCTTGCGCTCGGCGGGGGTGACGTTCTGCGGAATCCGGGCGTTCAGGTAGTCGCGCTCGGCCTCGCGGACCCGGGTGTCGACGCGCCCGCCGGAACCGGGCAGGCCCATTCCGGCACCGCCTCCGCCAACGGCCTTGTTCCAGTCCCAGACCGCCCCGACGTAGTCGCCCCGCGCCCACTTGTCACCCGCGTCACGGGTGTCGCGCTCCCACTGCTCGACGATGTTCCGGCCGCTCTCGACGGGGCGGAGGACCACGTCGACGACGCCCTGGACGTCACCGCCCAGCCCGTCCCCGACGAACCCGTCGACGAACCCGCCGGTGGCGGTGTCGCCGCCTCGGGAGATCCCGCCGGCGGGATCGGCGGTACTGGAGCCGCCTGATCCGTCCGTGCCGGCGGTACCGCTTCCGGCGGTGCCGGTGGTGCCGGTCCCGTCCGTACCGGTGGTGCCGGTCCCGTCCGTACCGGTGGTGCCGGCTTCATTGCCGGATCCGCCCGTCCCGCTCCCGCTCGTGCTGCCGTCCGCCGCACTCCCGCTCGTACCGCCGTCCGCCCCGGAGTCCTCACCCTCGCCACCGGACGCGCCCTGCGCCTCCCCACCGCCGACGTCGCCGCCACCGGTGTCGCCACCGCCGCCGCCGCCGGTGACCGTGGACCCGGTCCCGTCAGGACCGCCGGCGTCCGCACCGGTCCCGTCACCCCACCCGTCCCCCGGGCCGTCACCTCGACCGGGACCGGCCACGACGCCGCTGCCGGGCGCGGGGCAGGAGCTTCCGGTCAGTTCGCAGATCGCGCTGCGGATCTCGGCGGTGAGCTGCCGCCCGATCCCGGTGGCCGTCATCCCTCCGACGAGAGCGACGACGACGAGGACGAGCCCCAGGTACTCCAGCGCGCTCTGCCCGCCGTCACGGCGCAGCCTGACGGTCCGGGACCAGCTGAACGGTCGCTCCCCGAGCCGGAGTTCCGACGCGCGCCGGAACCACCGCCGGCTCGCCGGGCGCAGGAGCAGCGCGACGACGCCAACGGGTATCGCCAGTCGCGCGACCCCCTGAGCGCCGCCCCCGCTCAACTCGGCCAACGCACCGAACACGAGCCAGACCTGCACGGCGAGGAGCCCGCGCCAGACCCAGACGCCCCCGGTACGGAGGTACAGGGCCAACACGAAGGCCCCGAGACCGGGTAACGAGGCGTAGACCAACAGCCCGAGGAGATGCCCGTCGACGGCATCGACCGAGGAGGCGGTGGACAACGTGCCGATGACCCCCACGAGCGTGGCCACGAGCAACACCTGAACGAGGATCAGCACCGCCTGCAACGGCCGAGGCATCGCCCGCCCGTCCGCACTCGCTGTGGCAGCGCTTACATCGACGTCAGCAGAAACCGCGCTTCCTCGTATGCCGGACAAGAGCAGTCCCCTACCTCGTGAGTGGGCGGCACAGCGACAGATCTGTCACTCCGCGTATGCGACCACACGGCAAGGAAGGCGACATGGGCCCCAGGACCCAATACAGGGCTCAAATCCCTTACCAAACAGGCAAGTGCCACGTCTTGCCCCACTCACCGCCCGCTTGTCACCCCGCCGCCCTCCGCAGCACCGGCGGACCAGAAGTCGGAGTGGATGTTCGGCCGAGGAATGAACTCCGCGCCCTCGTAGAGGGGAGCGGTGGCCCGACTGGTGGATTCAGCCACTTCGGACTCCCGCACACAGGGCGAGTCCACGTCGAAGAAGATCTGCCCCTCACCGCCAACAATCAAGCTCACCCCGAAGCCATCGTGCGTCTGCGCGTAAATGGCCGGAACATCCGGATCCGCGTTCACCTGCTTGATCTTGAATCCGCTCCTCCGCCAGAAGCGATCAACCACCCCGAGGAAACTCCCCCGCCGATCCGACGAAACGACGGTCATGACCGCACGTCGCCGCGTGACGTCGCAGCTTCCCGTACTAGTCGCATCATGCGCCCACTGAACTGCGGGCCTGAACTCAGCGAACGTCGCGTCCAGAATTCCGTCCGCACGATCCGCCGCTTCCTGCATGTTCATCCTGGATCCGCCCCCCTCTTCGACCGAAGAGCCGCCGGCGCATCCCGCCAGGAGAAGGCACGAAGAAAATGCACACAGGAGACTCCGGAAATGTCGATGCACCCTCATCGCATGTCTTCCATCTTGACCTTCTCCGACTTCCCCGCGACGATCAAGGCAATGCTCCCCGCAGAGGCTGAATCTCTGACTGGGTCGAAGTAAAGCGAATGCGCCTCCAAGGAAACTCCCTGGCGACCGATAGGTTGAGGCCCGTCATCCACAGGGAAGCGCCGCGCCCCGAACTCCTCACTCGCAGGGTCTCTGCCGAACCACAGTCTGTTGTTTCGCTGGTCAGCCGCCTCTGCCGCCACATACGAGCCCAGGGGGCCCGCCAAGAGCTGCCCGGCTGCGCCCGCAATCGCCTGCTCTTTGGAGGGAACCCTGGTCACTACATCGTTGTCGGCCGCACCGACGAAGACGTGATCTGCGCTCACCCCGAGGTTCTCCGCTCGATCCACTCCGACGCCAGGACTCCCGACGAGCACGATATCGTCTACGCCAGGAATACCTCCCTCATTCCGGGCGGCAGCTCCAACAGTGCGAGACCCGTAGGAGTGACCGATTGCCGTCAGGTGAGGATTCTCGTTCTGATTGGTTGCATCGATACCACCCATGAAATCACGAAATGCCCCACCACCCTCCTCCGCTCTGCCTTCCAGCGATACCGCGAGGCTGGAGACACCTTCCGGACTCTGCGGCGCGTCATATCCCAGCCACACGACTGCCGCGCTGGAAGGGTCGTGATAGCGGGCTCCTTTCGCAGTATCGAAAGCCCGCTTCAAGTCATCCTTGGCGAAGCCCTCGTCCAACGACGTGTTCAGCCCCGGGACGTACGCCGCCACGTTGCGGGACGTATCCGGGTTCCCGTAGGAGACGATGGCCCTGCCATTTCCCTGGTCCCCGATGCCCAGCAGGTACATGGACGGCTCCCCGGGCTTCGGCACAGCCCGGAGCTGCCTGTCGATCTCCCGCAGCGCGGCAAGCTTGGTGACCGAATCGGCGTCGTCCCGCCCCTCCAGCTTCCCCATCAACAACCGGAGGTTGTCCCGGTTCGCCGCATCCCGCACCAGGGCCGGAATCCCGTCCAGATTGCCGATCCGGTCCGGATACACCGCCAGATATTCCTCCCGCTGCTCGTCCGTCAGTCCCGCCCACCACTTCTTGCGCTCAGCCGGAGAGGCGTCCTGCGGGATCGCGTCCTGAAGGTAGCCACTCGCCGCCTGGCGCACCGCTGCCGCATCACCCGCCGTGTCCTTCCACACGGCGGCCGGAACGCTCAGCCCGTCCTCAGCCCTGAGCGCCCGGAGGATCCGCGTGTACCGCCAGTCCGCATCGGCCGCCGCACGCACGGCCCGGACCACCCGGTCCGCGATGTCCTGGGCCCCGGCAGCAAGCGGGTTGGCCGCCACGAGTCCGGAGGAGGCGGCCATCCCCGGAATGGAGACGCCTGCCGCGGTGCCGCCCGCCGGCGGCTTCCCGTCGATCAAGCCCTCGCCGGCCGCTGGGTACGCCACGGAGCCGTCCGCGTGCACCGTGAACTTCATGGCCGCCGCGTCGTCCAGTGCCCCTTGCAGAACACGCTGCTGCGTCCGCACCTCGTGTGCCAGGCTGTTCAAGGCCGTCCGCAGCAGGCCGCACTCCGTGTAGACGTACTGGAAGTTCGCCTCCAGACGGCGCAACCTCCGAACCGCCGCCCGCGCCGCCTCACCCTCCTGCGTCTGCCGTAGACCGTTGAGGAGCTGGGTACGGACCCGGTCACGGGCGGCGTCGGCGCGATTGCTCACCCGGCCCCAGCCGTCGGCGGCCTCCTCCAGTTCGGCGCACTTCACGTCTCGTAACTCGACCCAGGTCAGAGCCGCACCGGCCGCGGCCGGGCCCGGTGCGTCGCTCATGGCCGGCCGCCGACGAAGGCAGGAGGCTCGACGCGGTCGAAGCCCGCCTTCACCGTTTCGTTCGCCTCTGCCTGGTGGACGGCCACCGCCCGAAGCTTCCCGGCAAGCCCGGCGCACTCCGCACGCGCGGCTTCGATCCGTCGCTCCCACGAGGCGCGGACGGCAGCCAGTTCAACGAGGGCGTCCAGCTCTCCAGCCCCGGCCGCAATGCCCTGATGGGCGAGCGCCAACTCCGCTCTCACCGGACCGACGAGAGCAGCCAGACCCTCCGCCGCACCGGCCGCCCGAAGCCACGACCCGTCGCTGTGCCGCAGATCCGCGCCATCGACGGCGTCGCGAGCCGATTCGCCCCACCACGGCCGGTCCCCGCCCGGCTGCTCCGGCACGGTCACCACTCCCACACCGCTCACCCCGTTCCTCGTCCTTTGAGCGTGGAGCGGCACTGTGCCAAATCCGCCAGGAGCGACATGCCGGTATTCAACGACGCGCTGTTCCCGTCCGACGCCCCCGCAGACCCGGCGTTCCCGGGCTCGACGGACGATGGGCCGCGCCGGCGACCTGCCGCTCGGTTCATCCGAATGGAGGGTCCAAGCACGACAGCACGGACGCGAACCATGACGTATAGGCCACCCCCACAGGACGGCAGGACGGCAGGACGGCAGGACGGCAGGACGGCACCTGAGGTGAACGCGTCCGGCCTCCACCAGAGAAAGGACAAGGGACTACGAAGGAAGGACGACGGAGGAGGACAGTACGAGCGGTCGTACGCAAGAAGACCGTCGCACCGAATCCCGCCCGCCTCTCCCCCGCGCAGCCAGGAATCACACCCCACCACCAGCCCCACCTCACCGAGCCGGGAGCAGGACCGGGGCGGGACCAGGGCGGGACCGGGCAGGCCCAGACGGAACCGAGGGCGACCCAGCACGGACTGCCAGCTCGTCCGCCGCGAACCCCACTCACAACGCCTCCTCCTCGCCTCCCGCCTGACGAAGCCTGGAACAAGCAGCCAACCGGCGCATCGACGGCTCTCGAACGGCGCATTTGCGAACCCATCGCGCCCCGCGAACGCTGCAACCGTACGGAGAACCCATGGCCACCGTCGTTGCTCGCGGTCACGCCGCGTGATACACAGAGTAACCAGACATACGCATAGGAAGACCAGCAGGAGCCGCAGGTCAGGGCGGTCGGCCCGGTCAAACGTGCGAGATCCGGGTAAAGAGACCCGCGAAGGCGTCGTGCGAGTGAGGTTTCATCAGCGAAGATAGAAGGCGACCCGTGCCGCACGGTACGGGGCAGCTAACTACCCAACAGGGGCGGTGACTTACATGATCCTGGCAGCAGAGAAGGGCGACATCACCACCATCATCGGCGGAATCGCCCCCAACTGGGGACCGTTCGGCACGCTGGGCAACGAGGCGCGCATCATGATCGAGGTGGTGATGGCGATCGCCATCCTGCTCTGCCTCGGCATCGCGATCTGGGGCGCGGCCAAACAGCGCATCGGCGCGACGGCACTGCGCGACACGTTCAGCGCGGAGCAGGGCAAGGGCCTGATCGTGGCGGGCCTGACAGGAGTCTTCATCATCGGCTCCCTCGGAACCTTGTTCACCATCGTTTACGGAATGGCCGTCTGACCCGACGGCCGGCCGGTCCGCCCCGGGCCGTCCCAGCCCGCCCCCCATCCGCCCGTCGTGCCCACCCGGCTGAGGTTGCGTCTCCCTGATGTCGAGTCACCACACCGCGCTCAAGCGGCACCCAGCACAGCTACCGTCGTTCTGCGCGGATCCGCACACGACCGAGGGAGCGAACGCGGCATGAGCCCCGGCGACGAGCACGACTACCGCGGCATGGACCAGGGCGGGCGCGCGGACGACCCCTACAGCACCCTCGGCGGCACCCGGCAGACCCGCACCCGCCTGCCCGACGGCGACGCGAGCCATCCACACACCCGCCGCCCCGCCCGGAACTCCCGATCCCTCGTCACGATCACCGGAGTCGTGGTCCTCCTCATCGCCGCCATCGCCTTCGCGAACAGAGGCGGCAGCAGCAACGAAGAGACCACCGCCGGCGCCAAAACCCCGGGCACGACGGGCTCCGCCCCGACGACGCCCACCGGCACCAAACCGGTCGAGGGCAAGAACGGCACTATCGCCTCCGGCTTCGCCCACGACGAGCAGGGAGCACAGAGCGCGGCGGCCAACTACTCAGTCGTGCTTGTCTCCGACGGCATGTTCGATAGTGAGCGTCGCCGTCAGATCGCGCAGGCGGTATACGCACCTGACGTCGCAACCACGCGCATGGACGACCTTGACAAGGTGTATTCGGACGAATCCTTCCTCTCAAGCATCGGTCTGAAAGCCGACGGTGCGGCACCCGACGGCTTGACCTTCATCTCCCGGGCCAACCCCATAGGAACGAAGGTCGAAAAGTTCCAGGGCGATACCGCAAGCGTCGCCGTCTGGTATTCCGCGCTGTTCGGTCTGGCCGGCGAAGGATCCAAGAACCCGGTGTCCGAGAGTTGGTACACCACCACCTACGAGCTCAAGTGGATCGACGGAGACTGGAAGGTCACGGACTTCGCGCAGAAGGACGGTCCCGTACCGGTCGGCCGTGACCAAGCCGCCTCCTCTGCCGAGGAGATGGTTGACGCTGTTACAGGGTTCGGAGGGTTCACGTATGCCCGGTAGGCAAGCTCACCGCGCCCTTTCTCTGGCAGCCCTCGTGGCAGGGGCCCAAGCGACAGCGGTGATCACGGCAAGTCGCGTTGCCGCTGCTCCAACGCCAACGCCCACGCCGAGCACAGGCAACGACCCCTGCGACCTGATCCGCGGACCCGCCAAGGACTACTGCGAAGGCGGCGAAAGCGCTCCCCGAACAGGAGACATCGCCCCCTCCCAAGACGCCCTCGACCCCCTCGCCTCCCTGGCCCGAGGCTGCGCCGACGCCGCCGCGTGGATCGTCGGCAAGCTCAGCGACGCCGTCCAGAGCACCGCGAACGTCGACTTCACCAACCCCAAGTTCCTCCAGCAGTACGCCGTCATCTTCGCGGCCTCCACCATCCTCACCCTCGTCCTCTGGCTCCTCGCCGTAGCCAAGCGCGCCATCCGCGGCGTCCCGCTCACCACCGCGATCTCCGAGGCCGTCGGCTTCCTCTGGCTCACCGTCCTCGCCTCGGCCTTCACACCGCTCATCCTCTACACGATCGTCTCCGCCACCGACGGCGTCACCGAGGTCATCGCCACCTCGACCGGCGGGCAGACGGACGTCTTCTTCGGCTCGTTCGCCGAGGCGCTGAAGAAGGGCACCGACATCGGCGGCGGACCGATCATGCTGATCGTCGTCTCGCTCGTCTCGATCCTCGCGGCCGGCGTCCTCTGGCTGGAGCTCGTCATCCGCGCCGCCCTGCTCTACGTCGGCGCCCTGCTCGGCATCGTCGTCTACGCCGGCCTGGTCGACAAGAACATGTGGGGCCACGTACGCCGCTGGGCCGGCATCATGATCGCGGTCATCATGGTCAAGCCGGTCATCGTCATCGTGCTCGGCCTCGCCGGAGCCCTCTCCGAGGACGACGGCCCCGACGCCTTCTCCGCCGTCGTCTCCGGCCTCGCCATCATCCTCCTGGCCATCTTCGCCTCCGCCATGATCTACCGCTTCGTCCCCGGCTTCGGCGACGAGATCCAGGGCGCCCGCACCAACCGCAAGCAAGCCACCGACGGCGCCCAGGCCGCCGCCCTCATCAGCTCCCCGGCCGCCCTCGTCTCCCAGGGCATCAAGACCCACAGCGGGCGCAACGACCAGAACAGCGGCGGCGGAGGCGCCCGTCCCGCCAACACGGTCAGCGGCGGCGTCGCGGCACACAGCTCCCGCGGCTCCGGCGGAGGCGGGCTCGGCGGCGGATCCGTCCCCTCCGCCGCCCCCTCGCCCCGCAGCGGATCCGGACCCACCTCCGGCACCCCCCACAGCAGCCGCTCCTCCCGAGGCGGTTCAGGCAGCACAGGCAATTCGAGCACAGGAGGTGGAGGGCGTTGACGACCCAGTCCCACACGATGACGCCCCGCCGCACGTATCTCATCGGCCGCGCCCGGCCGAACGCGATCGTCGGCAAGAACCGCGAGACCGGCGAGATCGCCCTGATCATCGTCGGCGCGTTCCTCGGCATGATGAGCGGACTGCTCGTCCCGGTCCTGTCCCTGCGGATCGTGTGCCTCGTCGGCTTCCCCGCACTGGCCCTGGCCATCGTCTACGTCCCGTACAAGCACCGCACGTTCTACAAGTGGTTCGAGATCAACCGCAGCTTCAAGCGCTCCCTGCGCCGAGGCACCGCCTACCGCTCCGCCGCCATGGAAGCCGGCATCAGCGCCGACGGCCGCGAGGTGGAGATCGGCCCGCCCCCGGGCATCGGCCGCATCAGCTGGCTCGCCGCTCCCTTCGGCCCCGACGAGATCGCCGTACTCCTCCACGCCGACCGCCGCACGGTCACCGCCGCCATCGAGATCGAGGGCCCCGGCGTCGGCCTCCGCGACAGCGAGGACCAGGAAGCCCTCGTCGACCGGTTCGGCACACTCCTCAAGCACGTGGCCAACGGCGACGGATTCGTCACCCGCCTCCAGATGCTCGCCCGCACCCTCCCCGCCGACCCCGACGCACACGCCAAGGACGTAGCCCAGCGCGGCGACAAGACGGCCCCCGGCTGGCTGCGGGAGTCCTACGACCAGCTCCAGTCCATGGTCTCCACCTCCAGCGAGCAGCACCGCGCCTACCTCGTCGCTTGCATGCGCTACAGCCGCGAACTGGCCGCCGAGGCCAACGCCATGGCCCGCGCAGCCCGCCCCGCCGGCGGACGCAAGCTCGACCGCGACGCAGGACTCGCCGTCGTCATGGCCCGCGAGCTCACCGACATCTGCGCCCGCCTCGCCGAAGCGGACATCCGAGTGCGCCAGCCGCTCGGCCAGAGCCGGCTCGCCTCCCTCGTGCACTCCATGTACGACCCCGACCACCCCATCGACCACATCCAGGCCATGACCAAGCGCAACGCCTGGCCCGCCGAACTGGACGCGGTCGAACCCACGTTCCTCCAGGCCAAGACCCGCGAGTCGTCGACCCGGGCGCCCTGGTGCCACGCCACGGCCTGGGTCAAGGAGTGGCCGATGACCCCTGTCGGCGTCAACTTCCTCGCCCCCCTGCTCGTGCATACGCCCGACGTCATCCGTACCGTCGCCGTCTGCATGGACCTCGAACCCACCGAGGTCGCCATCGAACGCATGCTGACCGAGAAGACGAACGACGAGGCCGAGGCCAGCCGCCAGGCCAAGATGAACCGTACGGTCGACCCCCGCGACATCGCCGCCCACGGCCGACTCGACCAACGGGGTGAAGATCTCGCCAGCGGCGCGGCCGGCGTCAACCTGGTGGGGTACATCACGGTGTCGTCGCGCTCGCCCGAGGCCCTCGCCCGCGACAAGAGGACGATCCGTGCCTCGGCCGGAAAGTCGTATCTCAAGCTGGAGTGGTGCGACCGCGAGCACCACCGCGCCTTCGTGAACACCCTGCCGTTCGCCACGGGTATCCGCCACTGACGGCGCCCTGACAGACCACCCCCACCGGCCACCGGCCAACAGCCACCAGCCACCAGCCACCAGCCACCAGCCACCAGCCACAACTGGCTACCACGGCGGCACCCAGCCACCACCGGCCATAACCATCCTCACCACCTCCCACCACCTCCCACCACCACCCGGGACACCCCGACCGGAACCGAAAGAAGAGAGGGCAGCAACGCCATGCGAGACCCACTGTCCGCATTGTCGGATGCCTTCACCTCCTTCCTCTTCGGCAAGGTGGAGACGACCCGGCTGCCCGTCCGTACGTCGACGGGCCAGGCCCAGGCCGTCTACCTGCCCACCGCCGCCCCCGGCCTGGGCGACTCCGGCGTGATCATCGGCCGCGAGGTCTACTCCGGCAAGGGCTACATCTACGACCCCTTCCAGCTCTACGGGCAGCAGCTCCCCGCCCCGCACTGGCTCGTGCTCGGCGAGTCCGGCAACGGCAAGTCCGCCCTGGAGAAGACCTACGTCCTGCGCCAGCTCCGCTTCCGCGACCGCCAGGTCGTCGTCCTGGACGCCCAGGGCGAGGACGGCGTCGGGGAATGGAACCTCATCGCCCAGGAGCTGGGCATAACTCCCATCCGCCTCGACCCGACCGCGGCCCTGAACGGCGGCATCCGGCTCAACCCCCTCGACCCGTCCATCACCACCACCGGCCAGCTCGCCCTGCTGCGCACCATCATCGAAGTGGCGATGGGCCACGGGCTCGACGAGCGTTCCGGCTTCGCGCTGAAGGTCGCCCACGCCTATGTGAACACGACCATCACCGACCGCCAGCCGGTCCTGATGGACATCGTGGAACAACTGCGCCACCCCGAGCCCGAGTCCGCCGAGGCGATGAACGTCGACATAGACGACGTACGGGCCTGGGGCCTGGACGTCGCACTCGTCCTCGACCGGCTCGTCGACGGCGACCTGCGCGGCATGTTCGACGGCCCGACGACGGTCGGCATCGACCTCGACGCACCGCTGATCGTCTTCGACCTCTCGCACATCGACCGCAACTCGATCGCCATGCCCATCCTGATGGCGATCGTCGGCGTCTGGCTGGAGCACACCTGGATCCGGCCCGACCGCAAGAAGCGCATCTTCCTGGTCGAAGAGGCGTGGCACATCATCAACTCCCCTTTCGTGGCCCAACTCTTCCAACGCCTGCTGAAGTTCGGCCGGCGGCTCGGACTGTCCTTCGTCGCCGTCGTCCACCACCTCAGCGACGTGGTGGACGGAGCGGCGGCGAAGGAGGCGGCGGCGATCCTCAAGATGGCCTCCACCCGCACCATCTACGCCCAGAAGGCGGACGAGGCCAGAGCCACGGGACGGGTCATCGGCCTGCCCCGGTGGGCGGTCGAGATCATCCCCACCCTCACACCGGGCATCGCCGTATGGGACGTCAACGGCAACGTCCAGGTGGTCAAACACCTGATCACCGAGGCCGAGCGCCCACTCGTCTTCACCGACCGGGCCATGACCGAAGGCTCCTCGGACGACCTCCTCCCGGAGGACGTACGCGCCGCCGAGCTGGAGGCGGAACAACGGGCGGTCCGGATCGAGCACCAGCAGCGCATGAACGAGTCGTCCGAGTCAACGGTGGCATGACATGGCACGCCAGGCACCGCAGGGCCCGTACCCGGACCGGGGCCCGTACGAGGATCGGGGCCCGTACCGCGAACCGGGCCGGCGCTCCCGGCGTGGCGGCACTGGCCAGGAGCAGGGCGGCATCCCGGACGGCCTGCTGATCGGCCTGCTGGGCTTCCTGTTCGCGGCGACCCTGCTCGCCTGGACGGCCACCGGACTGGCCGGTCTGTTCGCGCACGGGGCCTGGCCTGACGGCGTCACGTTCACCCGCACCCCGCTCGCCCTGCGCCGGCTGGCCACCGCCCCGCAGGACCTCCCCGGCGCCTGGCCCGAGACGCCACCGGCCCACCTCTCGGGCTACGGGCTGTTCTGGGGCCTGTTCATCGGCGAACTGATGGTGCTGGCCGTCCTCACGATCTTCGTCCTCGGCGTCGTGGCCCGGTGGCGTGCCGTACGGGAACATCGCCGCGCGGAACGCGCCCACAAGCACCGGGAACAGCACGAACCGTACCGAACGCACGAAATGCACGGCTCACACAGGACACACGAGCCCCACGAAGCACACGAAGCACACGAAGCACACAGAACGCACGGAACGCACGGAACGCAAGAGGCACGCCGCCCCCGCCCGCAAGGGACGCACGAGATCCCCGCCTCCACACCCCCGAGCACCACCGAGATCCCCGCCTCCACACCCCCGAGCACCACCCACACTCCCCCTCACCCCGCACCCGACCACCCCACCACTGTCACCGGCGTGACCACCCCGCCCCCGACCCCGGCCCCCCTTGCCGCAGCGTTCCTCCCCTCTCCCCGCACGCCCCGCCTCGTCTACGCCCCCGCCGCGGACCGTCGCCCCACCGTCGTACGGGCCGTCCTGGACGCCGAGGGCCCCGTGCTCGTCGTCACCTCGGACCCCAGCGTCTGGGCCGAGACGAAGGACGCGCGCGGCAAGCTCGGCCCGGTCCTCGTCCACGACCCCGGCCACCTCTGCGACACCCCGGCCCGCCTCCACTGGTCGCCCACCACCGACTGCGAGCACCCCGACGCGGCGGCCTCGCGCGCCGCGGCGCTGCTCGCCCCGGTCCGCCCGCAGGCCCGGATCGACGCGGCGATGGCCGACACGGCGCAGACGCTCCTCCAGTGCTGGCTGCACGCCGCCGCGGTGGACGGCCGCCCCTTCCGCCAGGTCCACCGCTGGGCGTCGGGGGCCGGCGCCCACGAACCCGTACGCCTCCTCCGTACGCACCCCAGAGCCGCTTCCGGACTCGCGGGCCTCCTGGAATCGGCCCTCACCTCCTATCCGGAACGCCGCGAGGTGGCCCAGGAGTTGGTCGTACGCGCGTTCGCAGCCCTTTCATCGGTACACATCCGGGAAGCCTGCACCCCGAACCGAGCCGATTCCCTCGCACTGGAATCTTTTGCGCGTGAAGGGGGAAGTCTTTACCTGGTGGGCGAACCCATCGAGGATCCCCGCTCCCAACCCGGCGCGATGCCCCTCCTCACCGCGCTGGCCTCGCACGTGGTCGAGCACGGCCGCCGCATGGCCGCACGGTCATCTGACGGTCGGCTCGACCCACCAATGACGCTCGTCCTCGACGACGTCGCCGCCGTGGCTCCCCTTCCCCAGCTCCCGGAGCTGCTGGCAACAGGACAGCACCAGGGCTTGCTCGCCTTGGTCCTGCTCCGCTCGCAGGAACAGGGTCGAGCCCGCTGGCAGGAGCCCCTGCTCGCTCCCGCACCCGACGTCGGATAACGCTCCGAGCAAGCGAACCCGACAGGACTCTTCCATCTCTTCCATCTCTTCCCTGCCCTTCCGCTGCCCCCGCTCCCCGGGGGGCCTCTGTGTTCCTTCCGTAGCGTTCGAGCAGCCACCACTGCGTCACGGGCGTCGGGTTTCGCCTCGCCCGGATACAGGTCTGCGATCCGGCGTATGGCCAGGCCGAGCAGGTAGTAGGCGACCTTGCAGCCCACTTCCCGGGCGACGGCCAGGGGCAGGGTGCCGATGGAGGCGGGCTGGTCCACGATCACCAGTACCGTGCGGAACTTCGCGGCCAGCTTGTCGAAAACAGCCCGTAGCTTCGGCTCGCTGTAGGGCAGCTGCTTGCATCGCGCCGCTCCAGACGACTTGAACGTGCCGGCCTCGGCATTGGTGTCGTACGCGCGCAACCACGTTATGCAGACCTGCCGCCCGCGAGCTGCTCTGCATTGCGCCGGACCGGGCGGTAGCCAGGCCGGGCCTCTCATCAGCGTCTCCGACGTCAACTCCAGGCCGGAAGGCCGTCAGTCCCGTTACAGGACCGAAAAAGAGAACGGGGCGAAATTCCGCAGTCCGGCCGGCCAAGAAAACCAACTGGAAAATGGCCCGGAACGCAGGAAAGCCCCGTGCCGTT
>NZ_ML123034.1:3519681-3528530 GCF_003846185.1 Streptomyces sp. ADI96-02 | reverse complement strand
ATCCTTTCGGGCCTGATTCCCAGTCAGCGGGGCTTGTCATCCCGGCCGTTGGGCCGTTCCGACGCTCAAACTCTAGCGGATTCTCCCGGCGGCTCATAATCGAGCCTTCGCGCCTTCGAAATGAATTCCGGCATGCAGAAATCATCCCGAGTGGGAGGTCGTACTGAAGTTTGATTGCCGCGTGTGCGGCGGGATCGGTTGCCGCCGTAGCCTTTCGGCTCCGTGACAACTCGAAGAACCTTACGGATCGGACGGAGCCGTGTCAACCCCGTCCTACGTCCCTCTTCCTGTCCCTCTTCTCCCTCTTCGCGCCGTCCCCGCACGCGCCGCCCCCTGCTTCCCGGGACCTGCCCAGGCTCCCCAGGCGCCCGGACGTTCAGTCCAGGTCGGTGAGCCGGCCGCCGGCGTCCGGCTGGGAGTGCTCCACACGACGCAGGAGGCGGACCAGCAGCTCGCCGAGGACTCTGCGTTCCTCGCCGGAGAGGTCCTGGAGGATGTCCTCCTCGAAGTCGCTCGCCATACGCATCGCCTCAAGCCACTTCGTACGGCCCTCGTCCGTCAGCTCGACGATGACGCGGACCCGGTTGTTCTCGTCGCGGTCCCGGGTGACCAGGCCCTCGCCGGCCATCCGGTCGACACGGTGGGTCATGGCGGCCGGGGTCAGGCCGAGGCGCTTGGCCAGCTCGCCGGGGCCGAGCCGGTACGGGGCGCCCGCGAGGACCAGGGTCTTGAGGACCTCCCACTCCGCGTTGCTGATCCCCAGGGTGGCGACCTGCCGCCCGTAGGCGACGTTCATACGGCGGTTCAGGCGGCCCAGCGCGGAGACGACCTGCTCGACCTGGGGGTCGAGGTCGCGGAACTCTCGCTGATAGGCGGCGATCTGCTCGTCGAGGCTCGGCTCCTGCGGGCCGGGCTCCTCGGTGCTCTCGGACATGGCGGGCAGTATGGCACGCCCTCACCCTCATTGAAGTCCTTCATGCTGTAGTTTTCACTGTCTAACTTTACTGCTAAAGTCTTCGAGTCTGATTCCTTACAAAATCTTGAGGTAGGTGAGTGTGACCAGGGAGATGGGCGCAGCGCTGCGCCGGATCCAGCTGGGCAGCGCGCTGAGCGCGTTCGGGCTGGGGTTCACCGTTCCGTATCTGTACGTGTACGTGGCGCAGGTCCGGGATCTGGGCGCCGGTACGGCGGGAGTCGTACTGGCGGTCTTCGCCATGGCGGCACTGGCCGTCCTGCCGTTCACCGGCCGGGCCATCGACCGGCGGGGCCCGTTGCCCGTGCTGGTCGTGGCCTCCGGTCTCGCCGCCGTGGGTGCGGCGGCTCTCGGGTTCTCCGGCAGTGTGCCGGCGGCCGTACTTTCGGCCGCCGTCCTCGGCGCGGGCACCGCCGTCATGCAGCCGGCGCTGGCCACGATGCTGGTCTGGTGTTCCAGCACGGCCACCCGTACGCGGGCCTTCGCCACCCAGTTCTTCCTGCAGAACCTCGGCCTCGGCCTCGGCGGACTCGTCGGCGGGCAACTGGTGGACGTGAGCCGGCCGGCGAGCTTCACGATGCTCTTCCTCATCGAGTCCGTGATGTTCGTGGTGCTCGGTGTCGTCGTGACGACCGTGCGGATGCCGCGTACCGCGGCCCTTCACGGCGCGCGGCCCGCCGACGGGTCCGCCGCGAAGGGCGGCATGCGCGCGCTGCTCTCGCACCGGGCGATGGTGCAGCTGTGCGTCCTGGGCTTCGTGCTCTTCTTCGCCTGCTACGGCCAGTTCGAGTCCGGCCTCGCCGCGTACGGCACCGAGGCCGCCGGGATCGAGCCCTCGACGCTCGGTATCGCGCTCGCGGCCAACACGGCGGTCATCGTCGTGGCGCAGTTCGTCGTGCTGCGACTCGTGGAGCGCCACCGTCGCAGCCGGGTCGTCGCGGCCGTCGGGCTGATCTGGGCGTTCGCCTGGATCGTCGCCGGTTACGCGGGGCTCGGCCACGGCAGCCAGGCGATGGCGACGGCCGCGTTCATCTCGACGTACGCCCTGTTCGGGCTCGGCGAGGCGATGCTGTCGCCGACCGTCGCCCCGCTCGTCGCGGATCTGGCGCCGGAGTCGATGGTCGGGCAGTACAACTCGGCGTTCGCCCTGTGCAAGCAGCTCGCGCTCGCGGTCGGTCCGGCGATCGGCGGGCCGATGGGGGCCTCGCTGCACGCCCCGTACATCGTGACGTTCGTGCTGTTCTCGCTGGGCATCACCGTGCTCGCGCTGCGGCTCGGCCGCCACCTCACTCCCGTGCAGGACCAGCCGTCGCTCGTGGCGGCTCCCTCCCGGGTGGTGGCGGTCTCACTGCCCGACGGCGGGCAGCCCGCGACCAGCGGGACCGGCGGGGAGACGGCCGTCCGGCCTGTCCCCGCCGCCGCGCCCGCCGGTCACTGAGGCAGCGCGAACTCGCACCAGACCGCCTTGCCGCCGCCCGGTGTGCGCCGGCTGCCCCACGACGTGGCGATCGCCGCGATGATCGAGATGCCGCGT
This sequence comes from Streptomyces sp. ADI96-02, assembly GCF_003846185.1. GTDB lineage: Bacteria > Actinomycetota > Actinomycetes > Streptomycetales > Streptomycetaceae > Streptomyces. The sequence goes on along the minus strand of NZ_ML123034.1, from coordinate 3,526,023 downwards.
CCCGCCTCGTCCGCCGGCTCGGCGCGGCGGCGGCGCGGCAGGTGGTCGTCGCCGTCGGTCACCTCGATGATCAGCCGCCGGTCGGTACGCCGCAGCCCCAGGCGCATCGGCGGGGTGCCGTGCTGGAGGGAGTTGGCGACGAGTTCGCTGGCGGCCAGCACGCCGAGATCGCGCAGTTCGACCGGGAAGCGCCAGGACGTCAGGACGCCGGTGGCGAAGGCCCGGGCGCGCGGGGCGGCCTCGACACCGCCGAGCAGTTCGAGCGCGGCGTTGTGGAACAGTTCCGCGCTCGGCCCCTTGCGCGCGGGGTGCTGGACCACCAGGACCGCAACGTCGTCGTCGTGTTCGGCGGTCACGCCGAGGGAGCGGATCAGCCGGTCGCAGACGACCTGCGGTGATCCCTTGGCGCCGGAGAGGGCGCGGGCCAGGGAGGCGACGCCCTCGTCGATGTCCTCGCTGCGCCGCTCGACCAGGCCGTCGGTGTAGAGGACCGCGGTGGAGCCGGGCGGCAGCGCGATCGTGCCCGAGGTGTGGATCCAGCCGCCGGTGCCGAGCGGCGGTCCGGTGGGGTCGGCCGCGCGGTGGACGTCGTCGTTCTCGTCGCAGACGAGGATCGGGAGGTGCCCGGCGGAGGCGTAGACCAGCTGCCCCTCGTTCGGGTCGTGGACGGCGTAGACGCAGGTGGCGATCTGGCTGGCGTCGATCTCGGCGGCGAGGCCGTCCAGCAGCTGGATCACCTCGTGCGGCGGGAGGTCGAGCCGGGCGTAGGCGCGCACCGCGGTGCGGAGCTGGCCCATGACGGCGGCGGCCCGCACGCCGCGCCCCATCACGTCGCCGATCACCAGGGCGGTGCGGCCGGCCCCGAGGGTGATGACGTCGTACCAGTCGCCGCCGACGGCCGCGTCGGTGCCGCCGGGCTGGTAGGTGGCGGCGATCCGCAGGTCGTCGGGCTGTTCCAGCTCCTGCGGGAGCAGGGAGCGCTGGAGGGTGACGGCCGTCTCGCGGTGGCGGCGGTCGCTGGCGCGCAGGCGCTCGGCGGCTTCGGCGTGATCCGTGACGTCCGCGGCGTGGACCAGGACGCCTCCGTCGCCCCTGCCGTCCCGGACCGCCACCGGCGTGCAGGTGACCGTGTACGAACCGCCCTCGGCGGTGCGGCGGGACTTGACGGTGCGTGGGGTGCCGCTGCGCAGGACCTGGTCCAGCAGGGGCAGCACGCTCAGCTCGGCCAGCTCGGGCAGCGACTCGGCGGCGGGGGCGCCGCACGAACGGGGGCCGAACGTGCCCTCGTACGCCTCGTTGACATAGGCGACGCGGTGCTCGGGGCCGTACAGGAGGGCGACGGGGGCGGGCAGTCTGCCGAGGATCTCGCGGGCCGAGAGATCGTCGAGGGCGAGGCCGGCGAGGGCCTGCGCGGGGGCGGTTTCGCAGGACGGCGGGGAGGGGTGGTCCGGCAGCGGCGCGGCGCCGTCCGGCTGGGCGTACTCGGCGCGGGCCGCGGGTACGGAACCGCGGTCGTCCCGCGCGGCAGCTCGACGCTGCGTTCCGGGAAGGCGGGCGCTCCAACGCGTGAAGTTCACGGAATTTCTGGCCTCGTGTGTCGGTCTGGTCCGCTCGGGCGGGCTGCTTCTTCTGCCGGATTCGGGGATTCCGGGGGCCGGACCCCCGGGAAGGCGCAGCCGGGCCTCGTCGTGCTGTTGGTGCGTCGCTGCTGGTCACTGCTGGTCACTGACGGCCGGGTCACTCTGTGCAGGTGTGGGCCCACCTATGGTCACACGTCCAGTGTGACCGACCGTACTGACAGTCGCCGTCCGGACGAGGGTCAACGGCCTTGGTGCGGGCGTCCGGTGGGCGGTCGGCGGGTCGCGCCGGGCGGGTCAGCGGGGCGGTTCCGGCGGCAGTTCGCCCGGCAGGTCGCCCGGCGGTCCGTCGCGGCGGTCGGGCCGGTCGGGCCGCTCCGCCCTGGTGCCGAGGCGCGGGCGGCCGGCCGTGCCGCCGGCCGCGAGTTCGAACTCGGCGCGGGGGTGTTCCAGCGATCCGAGCGAGACGATCTCGCGTTTGAACAGTCCGGCCAGTGTCCATTCGGCGAGGACCCGCGCCTTCCGGTTGAACGTCGGCACCCGGCTCAGGTGGTACACGCGGTGCATCAGCCAGGCCGGGTATCCCTTGAGCCTGCGCCCGTAGACGTGGGCGACGCCCTTGTGCAGGCCGAGGGAGGCGACGGAGCCCGCGTACGCGTGCCGGTACTCCTCCAGCGGGCGGCCGTCGATCGCCGCGAGGACGTTCTCGGCGAGGACCTTCGCCTGGCGGACGGCGTGCTGGGCGTTGGGGGCGGTCTCGCGGCCGGGTTCGGCGGCGGTGAGGTCGGGGACGGCCGCCGCGTCGCCGGCGGCCCAGGCGTGCGGTGTGCCCTCGACGCCGAGGGTGGCGGTGCAGCGGATCCGGCCGCGTTCGGTGAGCGGCAGGTCGGTGGCGGCCAGGAGGGGCGCGGGCTTGACCCCGGCGGTCCACACGAGCGTCCGGGTGGGGAAGCGGGAGCCGTCGCTCAGGACGGCGACCCGGTCCTCGCAGGTCTCCAGGCGGGTGTCGAGGCGTACGTCGATGTTGCGGCCCCGCAGCTCGCGGACGGCGTACGTGCCCATCGCCACGCCGACCTCGGGAAGGATGCGCCCGGACGCCTCGACCAGGATCCATTTCAGGTCGGCGGCCTTGATGTTGTGGTAGTACCGCGAGGTGTAGCGGGCCATGTCCTCCAGTTCGGCGAGGGCCTCGACGCCCGCGTAGCCGCCGCCGACGAAGACGAAGGTGAGGGCGGCGTCGCGGATCGCGGGATCGCGGGTGGCAGAGGCGATGTCCATCTGCTCGATGACGTGGTTGCGCAGTCCGATGGCTTCCTCGACCGTCTTGAAGCCGAAGCCGAAATCGGCCAGTCCGGGAATGGGCAGGGTGCGCGAGACGGATCCGGGGGCGACGACGATCTCGTCGTAACCGATCTCCAGGGCTCCGGTGCCGTCCTCGGCGGTGGCGAGCGTGGTGACGGTCGCGGTCCGTTTGGCGTGGTCGACGCGCTCGGCCTCGCCGATGACGATCGTGCAGTGGTTCAGGACGCGGCGCAGCGGCACGACCACGTGGCGCGGCGAGATCGAGCCGGCCGCCGCTTCGGGCAGGAACGGCTGGTACGTCATGTAGGGCTCGGGCGTGACGACCACGATCTCGGCGTCGCCGCTTCTCAGTCTCTGCTTCAGCTTCCGCTGGAGACGCAGCGCTGTGTACATCCCCACGTAGCCGCCGCCGACGACGAGGATGCGGACACCTGGCCGGGTGCCGGGGGTCGTTCCCCGGGATTCTGGAGCCATCACCACCCCATGACGCAACGGAGTCCCGGGTTTGTCCACAGGCCCGGCAAATTGTGTGACCGGAGGTTTCCGGGTGGCGGTCGTGGACCGCGGGGGTTTCGGTACGGGAGCCGCGCAGGTCAGGTGCCACATGGAGGGTGAGCGGGCGGGGGTCGTTCGGGAGACGGCGGGCTCCTGCGCCGATCGGGGAGCGGCCCATGCGGAACTGCCCCCTTCTGAATTGACGCAGGCTCAACTATGTTCGTAACCCGTCGGGGTGTCGGGTGCGGATTTCGTTGTGCTCCGCTCCTCGACTGACACGGCGGGGAAGTCTCCGGGGGGAGACGTCATAACCGGGGGAAGTTATGCATATTCAGGATTCGCATGGGCAGTCCGCGCTTTCGCACGCGTCCGAGAACCGCGGGCGGCTGGGCTCCGTGGGGGCTCTCGGCGTCATGAGCTCGGCCGACGCCGTGCGCTCGGCCGCGGCGGTGAGCGCTGCCGCCATGAGTTCGACGGCCTTGGGAACGACGGCCGCGAAGCCGGCCGGGCCCGGGTCGACGGGATCGACGGTTACGGGATCGACGGTTACGGGATCGGCGGCGACGGGGGCGACGGCCATCGGACAGGCGGCCGACGGACGGGCGGCCAACGGACAGGTTCCGGACGGGCCGACGGCCACCGGGACCGCGGGCGTGGTCCGTTCGGCCCCGCTGCGGGTGGACGCCCAGCGCAATCTGGAGCATGTCCTGCGCGCGGCACGCGAGGTGTTCGGGGAGCTGGGGTACGGCGCGCCGATGGAGGACGTGGCGCGTCGCGCCCGGGTCGGCGTCGGGACCGTCTATCGCCGCTTCCCGAGCAAGGACGTGCTGGTGCGCCGGATAGCCGAGGAGGAGACCTCCCGGCTGACCGATCAGGCGCGTACGGCTCTGGGGCAGGAGGAGGAGCCCTGGTCGGCGCTCTCCCGCTTCCTGCGGACGTCGGTGGCCTCGGGTGCGGGCCGGCTGCTGCCGCCGCAGGTGCTGCGGGTCGGGGTCGAGGTGGAGGGGGCGGACGCCCCGACGGCGGGCGCGGGTACGGGTACGGGCGCTCCGGCGGCGGACGGCCCTGTGGACGAGACGCGCGTTCCGCCGCAGCGGCGGGGCCTGGACCAGGTCGGGGCGCGGTCGGAAAGCCGGCGGACCGTGGTCGTCGAGGGGCTCGACGCTCTCAGCGAGGAGACGGGCGCGGTCGAGCTGCTGGAGGTCGTGGGGCGACTCGTCGACCGGGCCCGGGAGTCGGGTGAGCTGCGCAAGGACGTGACGGTGGCCGACGTGCTGCTCGTCATCGCCACGGCCGCCCCGTCGCTGCCGGACGCGGCGCACCAGGCCGCGGCTTCGGCCCGGCTGCTGGACATCCTGCTGGAGGGGCTGAGGTCGAGGCCCGCGCGGTAGCGGCGCGCGGGGCGGCGAGGGCACGCACCCGCGCCGGGCTGCGGGCTGCGGGCTGCGGGCGGATGGTGAGCCGGGCGCTTCGCCGGGCTCACCGCCGTGCCCCCTACTGGTCGCTCCGCAGTGCCCCCTGCCGGTCGCTCGGCCGGCCGCTCCGTCCGTGGCGCACTGTGTCTCGACGCGGGCTGAGCCAGCAGAGGCTCGGCGCGGGCTGAGCAGCAGCCGCCCCACGGCGCGGGTGGGGCGACCGTGGCTCTGCACGGGCGGCGCGACCGACCGGAGTTCGTTCCCCGAAAGAAGGGACTTCAGCACTGGCATTCGAAAAACGCCCCGGATGAGTGGTTGGCGGGGATGAACAGACGCCGCCGCGGGGCCGTGTGGCACGCTTGCCGGGTGTTCGGGTCCGAAGGTGCATACGGGGGCTTCCGCGATGAGCGGCAACGAGCAGCAGAAGGAACCGCTCGACGAGATCGCTTCCGCGGGGCGGCGCCCGGCGGCCGACGATAATCCCTTCGAGGCGCCGATTCCCGCCGAACGGCCGCCCTCCGGCGGTGACGGTGAGGGCGGCCCCGAGGGCGGTACGGTCCTTCCCGGCCCGTGGCCGGCCGCCCGGCCCGAAGGCCGTGCCGCCGCCGTAGGCGGGTACGCGGTTCCGCAGCAGCGCGAGGGGGGCAGCGGCTCCGCCGAAGCGGTGCTGTCCGACGCCCAGTTGATCGAGGGCATGCGCGGCGGCGACGACCGGGCCTACGCGGAGCTGTTCCGGCGGCACTCGGGGGCGGTGCGGCGTTACGCCCGCAGTTGCTGCCGGGACGCCCACACCGCCGACGACCTCACCGCCGAGGTGTTCGCGCGCACCTTGCAGGCCGTCCGGGGCGGCAAGGGGCCGCAGGAGGCCGTCCGGGCCTACCTGATGACCGCCGTTCGCCATGTCGCCGCCGCCTGGACGAAGAGCGCCGGGCGCGAGCACCTGGTGGACGACTTCGCGGTGTTCGCGGCGCAGGCCGCACGCACCTCGGAGCTCTCGGACGACGCCGCCCACGGTCTCGGGGCCGAGGTTCTGGCGATGCGCGAGGCCGAACAGTCCATGGCGATGCGGGCGTTCCGCAGTCTGCCCGAACGCTGGCAGGCGGTGCTCTGGCACACCACGGTCGAGGAGGAGTCGCCGAGCGAGATCGCCCCGCTGTTCGGTTTGACCCCCAACGCCACCGCTGTGCTAGCCAGTCGGGCCCGCGAGGGCCTCAAGCAGGCCTATCTCCAGGCCCATGTGAGCCGGGCGCTCACCACCGGGGGCGACTGCGCCGAGTACGCCGACCGGCTCGGCGCCCACGCCCGGGGCGGGCTGCGCCTGCGGGCCGAGCGCGGGTTGCGCAAGCACCTCGACGCGTGTGCGAAGTGCCGAGTGGCCGCGGGTGAGCTGGAGCAGGTGAACGCCGGGATTCCGGCGCTGCTGCCCGTGGCGGTCATCGGGTGGTTCGCCGCCGGGTACGCGCTCAAGGCGGCGGGCGTCGTCGCGGGCGGTGCGGCGGGGGCCGCCGGGGCAGGGGCCGCGGCGGCGGCGACCGGCGGGAGTTCGTCCGCCG
>NZ_ML123034.1:3502183-3519585 GCF_003846185.1 Streptomyces sp. ADI96-02 | reverse complement strand
GAGTTCGTCCGCCGGTGCCGGTGCCGCGGGTGGTGCCGCAAGTGGTGCCGGGGGCGCCGTCGCCTCGGAAGGGCTCGGCGCGCCCGCGAAGGCCGGGATAGCCGCGGTCGCGGCCGTCGCCGCCGCCGCGGGGCTGGTGTGGGCGCTCGTCGGCGACGACCAGCCGAAGCCGGAGCCCGCACCCGTGGCCAAGCCCCCGGCGGTGGCACCCGCGGTCCCCTCGCCCGAACCACCGCCACCCCCGAAGCCGGCCCCCGCGCCGCCGACCGCGCCGGAGACGTCCGCTCCGCCGCCCGACCCGACGCCCGAGCCGCGCCCCACGTCCGCAACGCCCCGGCCGGTTCCGACGCCGCCGAGCCCAAGCCCGAGCCCGCCTCCGACGCCACGCCCCACCCCGACACCGGAGCCGCCGCAGCCCGCCGCGCCCGCCCCGGAGGTCTACCGCTTCAGCGAGCTGGAGTACTCCCTGACCGGCGACCACTCCGAACCCGAGGTCGCGATCGGCCGGAGCAGTTGGATCTGGCAGCGCTCGACCCTGTCGATCGCCTCCACGCGGTACGCCCACGGCGTGAGCGTGCACGCCAGGTCGTCGGTGACCATCCGCCTGCACCGGGCGTGCTCGCGCTACGAGGCGATGGTGGGCGTGGACGACCTGACGTCGGGGCTCGGCGCGGTGCGCTTCTCCGTCTTCGGCGGCAGCGGGACACGGCTGTGGCGCTCCCCCGTCGTCAAGGGCGGCTCACCCGCCGTGCCGGTGAGCGTGGCCATCGGCGGACAGACGTCGATCCGGCTCGTCGTGGAGCCCGCGTCGCCGTTCGGCTCGGTGGCCCTCGCCGACTGGGCGGAGTCGCGCATCAGCTGCGCCTGAGCACCGGGCCGCAGAGGTCGGGCCACCGAGGTCGGGCCACCGAACGCGGGGACGCCGGGGTGCCGGGCCGCCGAGTGCCAGGCCGCTGGACGCGGAATGCCGGGACGCCGGGACCTGACGCGCCGCCAAGCCCCCCGGACGCCGAAGACCTGACCTGACTCCGGAACTCCGGAACTCCGGAACTCCGGAACTCGCGAACGCCCGTGCAGCCGCGCTGGGAGCGACTTTCGGTCACGGCTGGAGTGTGCGCCGGGCGGGGATCACTCCGCCCGCCACCGCGCGCTGGCGCGGGGCCGCCGTGCCCGTCCAGCAGGTGCCGCGGCGGGCCAGCAGCCGGCGCAGCCAGAGTTCCGTGGAGGCCAGGTCGGCCAGGCCGTCCAGCGGAAGGGGCTCGCCCTCGGAGGCGGCGCGCAGGGCCTTGCGGACGACGCGCGCCTCGATCAGGCCGGCGTCGGCGAGCAGCGGCGCGTCGAACAGCGCGATCAGCTCGGGCAGCGCGGTGCGCAGGCCCGTCCGCGTGACCGCGGTGGAGGTGGCCTGGGACGGTGTTCCCCAGCCGGGCGGCAGGTCGTGGATGCCCGCCCCGCCCAGTACGCGCCGCAGGATCGCGGCCCGTGCGCCGGGCTGGACGCGGAGTGATTCGGGCAGCGCGCGGGCCGCCCTGACCACCTGGTTGTCGAGGAACGGCGCGTGCAGGCGCTGGCTGCGGATCTCGGCGGCCTGCTCCAGGATCCGGTGGTCGGCGGCGCTGCGGGCTAGCGCGGCGCGGGCGCGGGCCTCCCCGGGGCGCTGGACCGAGGTCGGGCGGATCGCCGCCTCCTGAAGGCGAACCGATACTTCGGCGAGGGCCTCCCCGGTCAGCCAGCGCGCCGCGGGTCCGGGGCGCGACCATGCGAGGGCGGCCAGCGAGGCGTCGGCAGGGGTGGCCAGGTCGGAGGCGTACCGGTTGGCGTCGGGGAGCCGTGCGGCGGCCGTCTCCAGTCCGGTGCGGTAGGAGGTGCGGGCCAGCCGGCGGGCCGCGCGGTAGAGGGTGAGCGGGACGAACAGGGAGTGCGCGGTGGGGCCTTCGGCCTTGGTGAGCGCGGCGACGGGACGCAGCAGGTGGCGTCTGCGCCGGTCCATCAGGAGGTCGGCCAGGCGTGCGGGGTGGGCGTCGAGGACCTGCCGGGCCCCGTGCCCGACGAGGTGGTCGGCGCTGCCCGCGGCGAGCCTGCGGCGGTGGCGTTCGGCGACGACGAGGGAGGGAGCCGGTTCGTCGGTGAGCGCCCCCGAGCCCAACGACGCGAAGGGCAGGGCCTCTTCGCCGGCGGCGACCACCACGTGGTGCAGGCGCGGGTTGGCGGCGATGGCGCGGGCCCGTTCGAGTTCGGCCTCGTGGCGGCGGGTGGTGAGGTCGTTGAAGGTGACGGCGAGCAGCCGTTCGCCCGCCCCGGCCCCGTGGCCGAGCAGGGTGCCGGGGAGTCCCGGCAGTCCGGCGGCCAGCAGCGCGAGCGTGGCGGAGGCGCTGCCTCCGGAGAGGTCGGCGCCGATGCCCGGTACCGGGGCGCCGCGGGCCGCCCGCCGTTCGGCGGGGCCCATGCCGGGGACGGGCCCGGGATCGGGCGGCAGGGTCTCGGGGGCGTGGCGGGGAGCAGTGAGCCGGGCGCGTACCGCTTCGACGAGCGCGTCCCGTACGCCCTCCACCGCGTGCACCGGGTCGGCCTGCGGGGCGGCGACGGCGAGCGAGGCGACGGCCTCGTAGCCGGTGATCTCCCGCGACCCCTCCCGCAGGATGAGGGCGTGGCCCGGCGGGACGCGCTTCACGCCGACGTACGGGGTGCCGTCGCCGAGCGCCTCCGGCGTCTCCGGGCAGGCGAGCAGGGCGGCCAGGTGGCCGATGTCGAGCTGGGCCTCGATGAGGTCGGCGAGCGGCAGGGCGGCGGTGGCGTAGGCGGTGCCGTTGGCCCACGGGGTGTGGAAGACGGGCCGGGCCCCGGCCAGGTCGCCCGCGACGGTGATGCGGCGGCCGATCTGGACGACGGCGGTGTAGCTGCCCGGCCAGGCGGTGAGGTGGCGCAGCGCGCCGCCCCGCGCGGCGAGCAGGCCGACGCGCAGTTGTTCGTCGGTGGCGCCGCAGCAGCCGAGGACGGCGAGGCGGACGGTGGGGGCGCCTTCGGGCGTGGCGACGCCGATGACGCGGACCTCGTCGGGGCGCCAGTCGCCCACCGCCCACAGCGGATCCGGGTCTCCCCACAGGAGTTGGGAGCCGACGGGATGGACCGTGCGCCCCTCGCCCCGGTCGCCGACCGCGCCGACGGTGCCGAAACTCGCGGCGATACTGCTCCACCCCACCAACCAACGCATCGCCGCCTCCACAGGCTGTGGACAAACGGCGTTCCTCATGCGCGGGAACGCCGCTGCGGGACATGCTGCCACGACCGGACCACAGGAGTGGGGGTACAGGCAGCGCACGCCGGACGAGCATGCGCCCCCGGCAAGGGCGCGGCGGTGTCTTCACCGGGGCCACAGCAACGGAACAGCCGGTTCCGGGAGTTGCGCGCGAACGTACGGCCGGAGTGTCGCCGGCCCGCGTCCCCGTCCGCCTCACCGGCCGAGGGCCGGAAGAGCCGGCATCGGCCGGAAAGAGAGGTCGATATCCCGCCATAGTCATACCGTTGGCCAGACCCTCACCAAGGAGTCGCTATTCGGCCAATCTCTTGAAGTTCCGCCGCCCGCGGATCACCATCCGCGCCCCCCTGCGGCGGAGCCTTCCACGCACAGTCCGGGAGGTGGGCCTCACCTCCCGGACCGGTCCGCCGCCCGCGGGGAATGGAGCGGCGGTATCCCCCAGCCCACTGAGTCCAGTGCAGCGGGCCGACCCACGCAGTACCCAGCCAAGCGTTCCGGCACGGGTCGGGCCAGAGCGCACGGCCGGGCGCACGGCCACACGGAAGGGGCACGCCGGAGCCCGGTCCGCGCACCGCCGGCGGGCGGAGCCGGCCGCCCGCACGGACAACAATCCCGCCATACGGACGTCTGCCCCTTAACGGTAGGGATGGGGAGAACTACGCTGTGTTTACCGGTGTTCTCGGCTGGGGGCATATTCCTCGGGGCTCGGCCACATGCGTGTGCAGGCGGAGTACGAGGGTTCGAACCTGGTGAGGCACCGGTACGAATGCCGCGCGCCGTCCTCGGTGACGCGGCGGCTGTCTGTGTGTCGAGGGGTGGCGCATGTCCAGGGAGCAACGCGGGCCGAACGAGAAGCTCGGCACGGTTCTCGCCCTCGCGGGAATCAGCAACGCCGGGCTGGCCCGGCGGGTCAACGACCTCGGAGCACAGCGCGGTCTGACGCTTCGCTACGACAAGACGTCGGTGGCCCGGTGGGTCGCCAAGGGCATGGTGCCCCAGGGCGCCGCGCCGCATCTCATCGCGGCGGCGATCGGGGCCAAGCTCGGCCGGCCGGTGCCGCTGCACGAGATCGGCCTCGCCGACGCGGACCCGGCGCCGGAGGTGGGCCTCGCCTTCCCCCGGGACGTCGGCGAGGCGGTGCGGTCGGCGACCGAGCTCTACCGGCTGGATCTGGCCGGGCGGCGCGGCGGCGGAGGAATCTGGCAGTCGCTGGCGGGCTCCTTCGCGGTGAGCGCGTACGCGACGCCCGCCTCCCGCTGGCTGATAACCCCCGCCGACCCGTCGGTCGCCCGGGACCCGTCGGCGGCGCGGGCCGCGGCTCTCGGAGGGCGCGGCGGGCCTGGTGCGTCCGGCGCACCGGACGGCCGGGGCGCACACGTCCTCCACGCGGGCGGCGGCACCGCGCCGCAACAGGGAAGCGGTCCCGGATCCGGTTCCGGTCCCGGATCCGTGCCCGGTCCCGGCTCCGGTTCCGTGCCCGTGCAGCCGGGACCGGAGGCGGTCGCCGACGCCTCCCCGCTGCGGGTCGGCCACAGCGACGTGTCGAAGCTGCGCGAGGCGGCCCAGGACGCCCGCCGCTGGGACTCCAAGTACGGCGGCGGCGACTGGCGCTCCTCGATGGTCCCGGAGTGCTTACGCGTCGACGCCGCCCCCCTCCTCCTCGGCTCCTACACCGACGAGGTCGGCCGGGCGCTGTTCGGCGCCTCGGCGGAGCTGACCCGGCTGGCGGGCTGGATGGCGTTCGACACCGGCCAGCAGGAGGCCGCCCAGCGCTACTACATCCAGGCCCTGCGCCTGGCCCGCGCCGCCGCCGACGTACCGCTCGGCGGGTACGTCCTGGCCTCGATGTCCCTCCAGGCGACCTACCGCGGCTTCGCCGACGAGGGCGTCGACCTCGCCCAGGCCGCCGTCGAGCGGAACCGCGGCCTGGCCACGGCCCGGACCATGAGCTTCTTCCGGCTGGTGGAGGCCCGCGCCCACGCGAAGGCCGGCGACGCCCCGGCCGCGGGGGCCGCGCTCAAGGCCGCCGAGAGCTGGCTGGAGCGGTCCCGCGCGGGCGACGCCGATCCCTCCTGGCTCGGCTTCTACTCCTACGACCGGTTCGCCGCCGACGCCGCCGAGTGCTACCGCGACCTGAAGGCTCCCCGGCAGGTGCGGCGCTTCACCGAGCAGGCGCTGTCCCGGCCGACCGAGGAGTTCGTCCGCAGCCACGGACTGCGGCTCGTCGTGTCCGCCGTCGCCGAACTGGAGTCGGGCAACCTGGACGCCGCCTGCGCGGCGGGCACCCGGGCCGTGGAGGTGGCGGGCCGGATCTCCTCGGCCCGCACCACCGAGTACGTACGCGACCTGCTGCACCGGCTCGAACCGTACGGGGACGAACCGCGCGTCGCCGAACTGCGGGAACGGGCCCGTCCGCTGCTCGTGACCCCCGTCTGAGATCCGGCCCGGACCGGTTCGGCGGACGGGATCCGGGCCGGATGTGCGCCACGGTCCAAGGCGGGTGTGCGCCACGGTCCGGGCCGGATGTGCGCACGGTCCGGGCCGGATGTGCGCACGGTCCGGGCCGGATGTGCGCACGGTCCGGGCCGGATGTGCGCCACGCCCCGCCCGACTCGGGTTTGAGCCGGCTGTCAGTGGGTGAGTGCACTATCGGGGTGGGAGGTGGCGTGATGATGACGCACGCGGCGTACGACTGCGATGTGCTGGTGATCGGCGGCGGGATCGTCGGTCTGTCGACCGCGTACGCGATCACGCGGGCGGCTCCGGGCACCCGCGTCACGGTGCTGGAGAAGGAGGGCGGACCGGCCCGCCACCAGACCGGCCGCAACAGCGGCGTGATCCACAGCGGGATCTACTACCGCCCCGGTTCGCTCAAGGCGCGCTACGCGCTGCGGGGCTCCGCCGAGCTGGTCGACTTCTGCGCCGAGCACGGCATCGCCCACGCCGTGACGGGCAAGCTGATCGTCGCCACCGAGCGCTCCGAGCTGCCCCGGCTGCACGCCCTGGTGCAGCGCGGTCGCGAGCACGGGCTGCCCGTGCGGGAGCTGGGCCCGGCCCAGATCACCGCGTACGAACCGCAGGTCCGGGGGCTGGCCGCGATCCGGGTCGGCACCACGGGCGTCTGCGACTTCCGGGCCGTCGCCGCCCGCCTGGCCGACGTGGTGGAGGCCGCGGGCGGCACCGTGCGCTACGGGTCGGAGGTCACCGCGATAGACCGCCGCCCCTGGGGCGTCGCCGTGCGGACGGCGGGCGGCCCGGTCGTCCGCGCCCGGGTGCTGGTCAACTGCGCCGGGCTGCACAGCGACCGCGTGGCCCGGCTCGCGGGCGACGAGCCGGGCGTACGGATCGTGCCGTTCCGCGGCGAGTACTACGAGCTGGCGCGGCCCGAGCTGGTGCGCGGGCTGGTCTACCCGGTCCCCGACCCCGCGTTCCCCTTCCTCGGCGTCCACCTGACCCGGGGCGTCGACGGCTCCGTCCACGTCGGACCCAACGCCGTCCCCGCCCTGGCCCGCGAGGGGTACGGCTGGCCCGTGGTGCGCCCCGCCGAACTGCTGTCCACGCTGAGCTGGCCCGGCTCCTGGCGGATCGCCCGCAGACACTGGCGGTACGGGGCCGGCGAGGTGCACCGGTCGCTGTCCAGGAGGGCCTTCACCCTTGCCGTGCGGCGGCTGCTGCCCGCGGTGCGCGAGGAGGACCTGCGCCCGTCGCCCGCCGGGGTCCGGGCCCAGGCGGTGCTGCGGGACGGCACACTGGTGGACGACTTCCTCATCCGCGAGGGGCCGCACACCGTGCACGTGCTCAACGCCCCGTCGCCCGCCGCGACGGCGTCGCTGCCCATCGGGCGGGAAGTGGCGCGGCGGGCGCTGCGCCGGGCGCGGGAGACGGGATGGAGGCCGCCCGCCGTAGAATCGGGTCATTGTGTCTGAGCAGCCCCTGAACCCCGCCTCCGCCACGGCCCGCGCAGCAGCCGCGGACGACGCCGGGCCCCGCACCCCGACCGTCGGCGCAGCCGGCCCCGGCACCCGCGCCGACGACGGATCCGGCCCCGCCGTCCCGGCCGGCGACGACGCGGCGGCGCTGCGGGCCGCCTCCTTCGAGCGGCAGCGCCGGCTGCGCCAGGAGCCCCGCTTCCCCGGCGGCCCGGCAGCCGACCCGGCCGGCTCGCACCACGAGCGCCGGATCCGCAGCTTCCAGCCGCGCCGCAGCCGGGTCACGACCGGCCAGGAGGAAGCACTCCAGCGGCTGTGGCCGACCTGGGGCCTGGACATCGACGGGCAGCGCGTCCTGGACCTGGCCGAGCTGTTCGGCGGTCTGCCGGTCGTCCTGGAGATCGGCTTCGGCATGGGTGAGGCCACCGCGCTGATGGCGGCCGACGACCCGGGCACCGGCATCCTCGCCGTCGACGTGCACACCCCGGGCCAGGGCAACCTCCTGGGCCTCGCCGACCGGGCCGGCCTGTCCAACGTGCGGGTCGCCAACGGCGACGCGGTCATCCTGCTGCGCGAGATGCTGGCTCCCGACGCGCTCGACGGCCTCCGCGTCTACTTCCCCGACCCGTGGCCGAAGGCCCGCCACCACAAGCGGCGGCTGATCCAGCCGGAGTTCCTGGATCTGGCGGCCCAGCGGCTGAAGCCCGGCGCGATCGTCCACTGCGCGACGGACTGGGAACCGTACGCGGAGCAGATGCTGGAGGTGTTGACCGCGCACCCCCGCTTCGAGAACACCGCGGCGGACGGCGGTTACGCCCCGCGTCCCGCGTTCCGGCCGCTGACCCGCTTCGAGGGCCAGGGCCTGGACAAGGGCCACGTCGTCCACGACCTGCTGTTCGCCCGCGTCTGACCGAACGGCCCGGTCCGGCCGGGCGCGCACGCCTGCGCCGGGCCGAACCGCTGCGGGCGGTTCGCTGCGGTCGTTCGCTTCGGGCGGTTCGCTTCGGGCGTTTGCTGCGGCCGTTCGCTTCGGCTGTTCCCTGCGGCCGTTCCCTCCGGCCGGATCGCCACCCCGTGGCCGCCGGTTGTCAGTGCCCGTCGTTAGGGTCGTGGGGTGTCCGACGGTTCCGTGCAGCATCAGCAGCGGCAGCCGGCCGTCCCGGTCCTCCACGAGCGACGCCTCGACGAGGTGCTGGGGCCCGCGCCGGAGCGCGGCCGGTGGCGTTACCGGCCGCGGCGCGTCGGCATGGTGTGGCGCAGCAAGGTGTTCCGCGCCGGGGCCGTGATCGTGGCGCTCGCGCTGTGCGGGCTGGTGATCCTGGCGCTGGTCCGGGAGCAGACCGGCCCGCAGGGCTTCCTGGTGGGGCTGGGCCTCGCGGTGCTGCCGGTGCCCCTGCTGATGGCCGCCTTCCGCTGGCTGGACCGGGTCGAGCCGGGCCCCTGGCGGAACCTGCTGTTCTCCTTCGCCTGGGGCGCGTGCGCCGCCGCGCTCGTCGCCATCATCGCCAACTCCTTCGCCACGCGCTGGATAGCCACCGCCACGGCCGACCCGGGGAGCGCCGACACCCTGGGCGCGACGGTGATCGCCCCGGTCGTGGAGGAGAGCGCCAAGGCCGCGGCCGTCCTGCTCATCTTCCTCTTCCGTAGACGCGAGTTCAGCGGAGTGGTCGACGGCGTCGTCGTCGCCGGCTTCACCGCGACGGGCTTCGCGTTCACCGAGAACATCCTCTACCTGGGCAACGCCTTCGGCGAGGACCAGCAGACGGGCAGTACGGGCTTCGCGTCGGTGACGGCCGGGACGTTCTTCGTACGGATCGTGATGTCGCCGTTCGCCCATCCGCTGTTCACGGTCCTCACCGGGCTCGGATTCGGCTTCGCGGCGGCCGGTGCGCGGCGCCACCGCGTGCGCCGCTACGGACTGCCCGTGCTCGGCCTGCTCCTGGCGATGGGTCTGCACGCCCTGTGGAACGGCTCGTCGGCGTTCGGCCCGTACGGCTTCTACACGGTGTACGGGATCGTCATGGTCCCGGCGTTCGCGCTGGTGACCTGGCTGGCGATCTGGTCGCGCCAGCGGGAGCTGCGCACGCTCGCCGCCGAGCTGCCCGCCTACGCGGCGGCGGGCTGGCTGAGCCCGCTGGAGCCCCTGGCGCTCTCCTCGATGCGGGCGCGGGGCCTGGCCCGTGACATGGCGCGGCACTGGCACGGCCGGCCGGACCGGGCCCGGGGCCGGGCGGCGGCCCGCGCGGTCGCGGAGTACGAGTCGTTCGCGACCTCGCTGGCGGGGCTGCGCCACCGGGCCCGGCGCGGCGCGGTGGGGCCGGACTTCGCCGCCCGGGAGCGGGAGTTGCTGTTCCACCTGTGGCAGCGCCGCGACGTCGCGGGACCGGCCCTCACCCACGCCGCGCGCGTCACGGGCCACCCGCACCGGCACCGCCGCCCGCCGGCCGGACCGTACGGACCCGTGCCGGGACACGCGTACGGGCACGGCTACGGCCAGGGCCACGGGCACGGCTACGGCTACGGCGGGCCGATACCGCAGCAGCACCTCCACCCTCCGTACGCCCACGGCAGGCCGCCGACGCACCGGGGACCCTGACCTGACGTCAGGCGGACGCCTCGGTGAGCGTCGCGAGCTCCTGGTCGCTCAGCTTGAGGTCGGCGACGGCGACGAGTGCCGGAAGCTGTTCGACCGTACGGGCGGAGGCGATCGGGGCGGCGACGGTCAGCCGGGCCGCGAGCCAGGCCAGGGCGACCGTGGCGATCTCGGCCCCTCGCTCCCGGGCGACGGCGTCGAGGGCGGCCAGCACCTTGCGACCGCGCTCGGACTCCAGGTTCCGCAGCGCACCCTCGGAGCGGGCGCTGTCCACGGTGACGCCCGGACGGTACTTGCCGGTGAGGAAGCCGGAGGCCAGTGCGAAGTAGGGCACGGCGGCGAGACCGGCCTCGGCCGCGGTGTCCTGGAGAGAGCCTTCGTAGGTGTCGCGGGAGACCAGGTTGTAGTGCGGCTGGAGGGCGACGTAGCGGGCGAGGCCCTCGCGCTCGGAGAAGTCGAGGGAGGCCCGCAGCCGCTCGGGGCTGATGTTGGAAGCGGCGATGTGGCGGACCTTGCCCTCCTTCACCAGCTGGTCGAGGGCGGTGATGATCTCTTCCACCGGCACGCTCTCGTCGTCGAAGTGCGTGTAGTAGAGATCGATGCGGTCGGTGCCGAGCCTGCGCAGCGACTGCGCCGCCGCTCCCTTGATGGTCGCGGCGGAGAGGCCCTTGTACGCGGGGTGGGCGCCGACCTTGGTGGCGACGACGACGTCGGACCGGTTGCCCCGCGAGGCGAGCCACTTGCCGAGGACGGTCTCCGATTCGCCGCCCTGGTTGCCCTCCACCCAGGAGGAGTACGAGTCGGCGGTGTCGACGAAGTTGCCGCCGGCCGCCGCGTAGGCGTCGAGGACGGCGAAGGACTGTGCCTCGTCCGCCGTCCAGCCGAAGACGTTGCCGCCGAGGGCGAGAGGGAAGACCTGGAGGTCTGAGCTGCCGAGAGTGCGCAGTGAAGTCATGACACGATTCAACGGGCCGGCGACCGGACGCTATTCCTCCGCCACGCCGATCGTGCGCGAACGGGCCCGGTCGGGCTCCAGCGCCCCGGTCGGGCTCCCGCCCCGGACCGGATCCCGCCCCGGACAGACGACGGGCGACGGGCAGCGGGCGGCAGGCGACGGGCAGCACACGGCAGACGGCGGGAGGCAGGCGGCAGGCGGCGGGCGGCGGGCGGCGGGCAGAAAAAGAACCGGCAGCCCTGACGTCGGGGGGAGAGCGTCAGGACTGCCGGGGTCTCGGGGGACGGTGGGGCCGGGGCCCCGGGGGATCAGGCCGAGAGGCCCTTGCTGTTCAGCCAGGCCATCGGGTCCATCGCCGAGCCGCCCGCCGTACGGACCTCCAGGTGGAGGTGGACGCCGGTCACGTTGCCGGTGGCGCCCATGCGTCCGATGGTCTGTCCGGTGGTGACCTTCTGGCCGACCGAGACGTCGATCGAGGACTGGTGGGCGTACCAGATCTCCGTGCCGTCATCGAGCTGGAGCACCGTGCGGTAGCCGTACGAACCGGAATAGCCGGCCGACGTGATCGTGCCGCTGTGCACGGCCTTGATCGGCGTACCGGCCGACCCGGCGAAGTCGAGGCCGGTGTGCTGGCCGGAGGACCACAGAGCGCCGGACTGGCCGTAGGTCGAGGTCACCGTGTACGCGGAGGTGGGCAGGGAGAAGCTGGCGGCGAGCTTGGCGAGGCGCTTGGCCTCCGCCTTCCTCTTCGCCTCTTCCTCGGCCGCCTTCTTCTCGGCCTCGGCCTCGGCCTTCGCCTCGTCCTGCTGCTGGCGCGCCTCGTCGGCGGCCTTCTCGGCGGCCTCCGTCTCGGCGGCGGCCTTGGCCTCGGCGTCGGCGCTGGCCTGCTGCTGCTCGGCCTGCTGGAGGATCCGGGCCCGCAGCGCCTCACCGGCGTCCGTGGCGCCCTGTTCGACCTCGGCGTTGGTGAGACCGGCCGAGGTGAGCGGCGCGGTCGCGGCGACCGGGACGGCATCCGCGTCCTGGGCCATGAGGGATCCGACGCCGGGCAGGGACTCGGCGTCGGGGAGGTTGTCCACGATGGAATCGGGAAGGGATATAGAGACCGGCGGCTTGCTCTGCGCGGTGGCCATACCGCCCGCGCCGACGGCCGCGATGACGCCGACGCCGAGGACGGTGGAGCTACGGGCGAGACCACGCTGCTTGGCTACGCGGTGCCTGCCGCGCACGGGACGGATGGACTCCTCGGTGGGATTCCACTCCTCCCACGTCCGCTCCGCGCCACCGAAGGTGTCGGCACTGAAGGGTGACGGGGCCTCAGGGGCAGGCTTGTTGGACGCCACGTGGGCGCACTCCTTTCCTTCCTTCTCGCCTACCGGGTTAGCTGACGGGTTCGGAGCAGGAAGGTCTCCTACGGATGCCTCCGCCTCTCACGAGACGCAGGTATCCGATTCACCCCATGTAGGTGGTTCCCCGGTTCCCTTGCGGAATTCGGCGCTCGCGCACGGTGCCGTCTCTTGCGACGACTGGGACGACCGCGCTGCGTTATCGAACGTTAATAGACACACGGGCCCGATTCCAAGCTGTTCCTACTGATCATTAACGACTTTAGGGCGGGCTTATGCTGACCAACCGGGCGGAATCGGGCTACCTGTTTCCGGTGTGCCGTCAGATGTTTTTCTGATGGTGTGTCACATGTTATGCGGAGCGGTGTCCTTCGATCACGCACCGTGTCAACGCCTCGGCGAACGAAGCTCCGTGCTCCGTCGTGCGACGCGCCCTCGGGCACCGCCCCGCCGGCGTCACGCCCCCGCAGCCGGCACGCGGGCAGCCACCGTCACGCGCGCAGCCCCTGCCGCAGCGCGCTCCCGGCCGCCTCGCGGCATCGCCGGCCCTCAGCGTCCGGCGTCGTCTCCCCTGCCGACGATCCTCACCGTCGTACGCCGCACGGGCTGCCCCTCCGCGGGCCGGCCGACCGCGAGCAGGGCCATGTCGTCCGTGGACCGGCCCCCGGTGTGCAGCCGTACGTCGTCGGTGAGTGCCGAGAGCAGTTCCTCGGGCCCGGGGAAGATCCGACCGCGGAGCCGGGCCGCCGGATCGTAGAAGGCCCCGTTCGCGTCCCGGGCCTCGGAGAGGCCGTCGGTGAAGGCGAGGAGGGTCGCCCCGGGAGGCATCGCCCACTCGTCGGCCCGGTCCGGCCACACGCCGAGGTCCATTCCGAGCGGCAGCGCGGGCGAGGACGGCGCCAGCACCTCCAGCGCCCCGTCGGCGTGCAGCAGAATCGGCTCGGGATGACCGCGGTTGACGAGCCGCAAGGACCTGGCGCCGGGCAGGATCTCGGCGAGCACGGCGGTGATGAAGCCCTCCATCTCGTCCAGTCCGTAGCGCCGCGTGCCCTCCCGGGCCAACGCCCGCTCCAGCCGCTGGGCCACGCCCTCCAGCGAACTCTCCTGCTCGGCCGCCTCACGGAACGCCCCGATGATCACCGCCACCGCCTCGACGGCGTCCAGCCCCTTGCCCCGTACGTCTCCGACCACCAGACGTACCCCGTACGGAGTGTCCGCCACGGCGAACAGGTCGCCGCCCACGAACTCGTCCGCCTGCGCGGCCTCGTACCGCGCGGCCACCTGGAGCCCGCCGATCCGCTCGGCGGGCGTGGGCAGCACGGCGCGCATCGCGGTCTCCGCGATGACCCGCGCGGAGGCGAGCTGCTCGTTGCTGCGGCGCACGACCCCGTTGATGAAGAGGGCCAGCACCGAGGCGGTGAGCACCGTGATCATCTCGATGACCGGCACCACCTGGGTGGACGTCCCGTCGGAGAGCCGCATCGCGATGACGGAGGCGACCGCGGCCACGCCCGTACGGACGGTGCTGGCCAGCGAGAAGAACGGGGCGGCGACGAGCGGGGCCGCCACGAAGAGCGGCACCGCCGTGAAGTTGGGCGGGGCCAGCGAGTCGAAGGCCAGCCCTCCCACGATCAGGAAGGCGGGCAGCAGCCGGACGATCTGCCGTGTGCCGGGCTCGCCGGAGGCCCGCGGCCCGAGCGCCGTACGGCTCAGGGCGCCGAGGCTCCCGGCCACGCCCCCGTGCCGCTTCTCCGCCATCCCCACCTGTGCACTCCTGCCCGGTCCGCTCACGGCTGCGGACGGTACCGCGCCCCGCCCAGGCTTCCCGGAGCCGCGCCGCAGGGCGACTCCTCATCGGCCGAATAGGGGGAGACGAGAGAGCCACCGGCGCGTCCGCGGTCGGTCGGAGAGCCGGCGTTCCGCGTAGACCGTCAGTGCATCCCGTACGAAGGCGGCGGTGCCGTCTCCGTAGCGATCGTAGTTCTTTCCGAAGCGAGGTTCGGCGACATGCAGTTCTCCGATGCCGATCGCGTACGACAGCGTCGGCGTCACCGTCGCCGACAGCCACGCGCGGTGCCGCCGCGCCCGCGGAAGCACCAGGAAACGATCCGGGCCCGGCACGCTGTGCGTGCCGGGCCCGGATCTTCAGTAGCGGGGACAGGATTTGAACCTGCGACCTCTGGGTTATGAGCCCAGCGAGCTACCGAGCTGCTCCACCCCGCGTCGGTAAACACGAGTCTACGGCATCCCCACAGGCCGTTCGACCACGTATCTCCGCGGGGACTGCCCGCCGGGCCGGCGATCCCCTTCGCTCCGCCGTCGAGTGGGAGATCGCCGATCGGGCTCGGTGCCGCCTTGGCGCCTTGGCGCCTTGGCGCCTTTCAGTAGGCTGCGGCAGGGCCGCACACCCATGGAGCCGCCGGGAGCAGGCTCATCACCAACCCTCCTGGCAGAGGCTGCCGGGTTGACCGCCGATTGGAGCGGCGGTCAGCCCGGCAAACCTCAGTGGTTCAGGAGCGTGCGGCGGTCTGGGAGGACGAGGCCCCGTTCGGGCCTGCCATCCGGTCGCTCTCGATGAAGAAGGCTTCGCCGTCGCGGTCGAAGCCCGAGGCGACCAGCTTCGACGAAGCGCCCCGCGGGCCGGCCTTCTTCTGGCTCTTCGCGAAGACGGGTCCCGCGTCGCCGTCGCGGTCGTTGCGGTAGTCACGGCCGCCGTCGCTCCGCATCCCGGAGCGGTCGCCACCGAGGAACCCGCTGAGCAGGCTGCCGGACTCCGCACCGTCGCGGTCGGCGGACTGGTACTGACCGGCGAACACCGGCCCGGAGTCGGCGGCGGCAAGGCCGGCGACCCCCAGGACGAGAGGGACAGCCGTCGCGGTGACGGCGAGAACCTTGACGATCTTGCGCATGGATCGCTTCTTTCGATTCGCACGAGCGGGTGGTTCACCGCCCGGCGCTGCGTCACACAGCTCATGGACGTCGGGTGGCCGGGCCCGCTCGTTCAACCCGACCTCCACCCCTGATCCGTGGCTGCCCCGTCTCCGGATCGGTCCCGTCGACCTCCCACCGAATGATCTACCCGAATGACGCAATTCGACCGACTTCTGATCGCACGCATCAGCTACCAAACGCCCTCTGCCGCCCGTACGTTCGCCTGCGGGCCTGAGGGCCTGCGGCCTGCGGGGCTGGCCTCGCCCGGCCCTCGCCCGGCAGACCTCGCCGCCGACGCCGGAGCCCCTGGTCAGGGCGCGGATCCACCACCTTGCGCAACGACCGGGTCTGCGAAGCCCGTTCACCGCTCGGCAGGCGTCGGCGGGGCCGATACCGAGGCGGGGCGCGGACCGGGCCCGGCTGGACCGCCTATTTCCCTGCGGTCCCCCGGTCAGCGTCAGGGGCCTTCTGCCGGAACGGAGCGACGTACTGATCGATCCTGCTGAGTCTGAGCAGGGTGGCACCTGGGCGCTTACCGAACATGAACGGATCGATCGCGAGGTGGGCCCGGCAGGTGGCCGCTGGGGAGCTGAGTGAGCCGCTTCCTCGGCGGCGGGCGCATTCGCAGGGTGTCGCACAGCGTGCGGCCGAAGTCGCGAGGCTCGTCGGGGATGATGCGGACCTGCTGGTCTCTTCCGCTGTGCTGCACGACGTGGGCTACGCCCCGCGGCTGGCCGTGACCGGCATTCATCCGTTGGATCGCGCCAGGTTTCCGCGTGACGTCCATGCTGCGGATGATCGGCTTGTGCGGTTGGTGGCGAACCACTCGCTGGCCTTGCTGGAGGCTGAGGAGCGTGGTGTGCGGGGCACGCTGGAAGCCGAGTTCCCGTTGCTCGACGACCCGCGCCTCGTGGACGCGCTTGTGTACTGCGACATGACGACCACGCCGAACAGCTCGTTCACCTCGGCCGACGCCGGACATCCTTGCGGCCGTGGGGCGGGTGGAAGCGGCGCTGCTGGTTCAGCCCAGGTAGGGGTAGGTGCCGGCGAGGTAGTCGCCGATCTGTTGGCGCATGCTGGGATGGAGCGGTATGGCCCCGCTGTCGTCGACGACGAGCAGGTTGTTGGCGGGGATGAGGGTGTTCGCCTTGGGGGCCTCGGGGTCGTTGTAGCGCGCGATGGCCCAGACAGCTTCGAAGCTCTGAGCGTAGTTGTCGAACCAGCCGGCGGTGTCAGCTCTGCGGAGATACCAGAGGGGGTTCGCACTGCCGTCCGGCCCCAGACGTGCGGGTTGAGAGGTCGCCTTCGACTTCGATACCTGGCCGGACCTCCCCACCTTCTCTAGATCGAGGGACCCGACGAGGCATCGGTCCGCCGGGCAGCCGCCCTGCTCGACCTCGACTACTCGAAAGCACGTTTCGGCGGCGTCGATGAGATCTACAAGAGCGAGCTGGGCAGGGACATCCTGGCCGAACCCGCTCTCCTCTTCACCGACGCCGACAAGCAGGCTTCGGTCAGGGCAGCTGTCCCGAGCGAGTGATCTTGAGGACCGAACCGTGCTCCTAGAAGTGGCCCTGACGCCTCCGGCACATACCTGGCAGGGCCGAGCTGGCGCCCGAGGTCTTGCCGCTCCGGCAGACACTGACCGCCGGACGCCCTTACCGAGACGCCGGCTCAGGCAGGAGACGACAAAGCGCCTCGATCAGACGGATCTGATCGAGGCGCTCCGTACGAGGCCAGAAGATGTTTCCTCGCCCTGCGATCGGTAGGCCGTGTGGGACTCGAACCCACAACCAACGGATTAAAAGTCCGCTGCTCTGACCAATTGAGCTAACGGCCCCTGACGGATCACTCCACGAGCATAGCCCGCCCGGTCCCGGTAGCCGATCCGGTATCCGTGTCCGGCCCGTCGCGGTCGTGCGGGGCGGCCCTTCCGGTCGTACGGGGAGGCAGCCGTCTCCGGCCGTGCGGGGCGGTGCTTCCCGGTCGTGCGGAGGGGCGGCGGGCGTTTCGGAGGGCGGGTGCGGAAGCAGCAGGGCCCGTGCGGCACCGAGTCGGTTCGGTGTCGTACGGGCCCTGCCGGTCTGTCAGGCGGACGCGCTCGGCCGGTGGGCGGCCGGGCGGATGTCAGCCGTTGCGCTTCCAGCGCGGCTTGTCGTCGCGGCGGCCGAAGGAACCGGTGTTGGTGCCGGTGTTGGCGCCGCGGTGGTCGTCACGACGGCCGGTCGGGCGGTCGCCGCCGCCCGAGCGGAAGCCGCCCGAGGGGCGGTCGTCACGACGGTCGCGGTTGAACGGGCGGTCGCTGCCGCCGGAGCGGAAGCCACCGGAGGGGCGGTCGTCGCGACGGTCGCGGTTGAACGACGGGCGGTCGTTGTCCCGACGCTCGAAGGGA
>NZ_ML123034.1:3464629-3501955 GCF_003846185.1 Streptomyces sp. ADI96-02 | reverse complement strand
CGGAAGCCGCCCGACGGACGGTCGTCACGACGGTCGTTGCCCCGGTAGCCGCCGCGGTCGCCACCGCGGTTGTCACGGCGCTCGTAGTTGCCCCGCTCGTCGCGGCGCTGCTCGTCGCGGGCGACGGGCTGCTCCGGGACGGACGCGGCTGCCACGAGAGCGGCCTCCGCCTCGGCGGTGACCTCGGCCACCGCGGCCTCCGGGTCCTCGCCCCGCTCGCGCGCGGCACGGGCCACCAGGCGGTCGGCCTCCTCGCGGAGCTCGACGGCCCGGCGCTGGACGCGCTCCAGCTGCTTCGTCAGGTCGGCGGCCTCGCGCTCGGCCTGCTTGGCGGCGTTGTTCGCGGAGTCGGCCTGGACCTCGGTGAGCGAACGGGCGCCGGTGATCTCGGCGACCTCCGGCTCGAAGACGCCCGCGCCCTGGACGATGTGGCGCGAGGCGTCGACGCCCGCGTCCTCCATCAGGCGGAAGATCTGGCGGCGCTGGTGCGGGAGCGCCAGCGAGACGACGACACCGGACTTGCCGGCACGGGCGGTACGGCCCGAGCGGTGCAGGTAGTCCTTGTGGTCGCCGGCCGGGTCCACGTTGAGGACCAGGTCGATGCCGTCGACGTGGATGCCGCGGGCGGCGACGTCGGTGGCGACGAGGGCGTTGACGAAGCCCTTCTTGAAGTCCTCCAGGACCCGCGTACGGGCGCCCTGGGTCATGCCGCCGTGCAGCGCGTCGGCCTTCACGCCGGACTCGATGAGCTGCTCGGCGATGCGGTCCGCGCCCAGCTGGGTGCGGACGAAGATGATCGTGCGGCCCTTGCGGGCGGCGATGGCCGCCGTGACCGGCGCCTTGTCCTTCGGCTTCACCACGAGGACGTGGTGCGACATGGTCGTGACGTTGCCCTGGGCGCTGTCGACCTCGTGGCTGACCGGGTTGTTCAGGTAGCGCTTGACCAGCGTGCCGATCTCGTTCTCCATCGTGGCGGAGAAGAGCATGCGCTGGCCGCCGCCGGGGATCTGGTCGAGCAGCTCGGTGACCTCGGGCAGGAAGCCCAGGTCGGACATCTGGTCGGCCTCGTCGAGGACGGCGACCTGGATGTTCTCCAGGGAGCAGGCACCCCGGTTGATGATGTCGCGCAGGCGGCCGGGGGTGGCGACGAGGACGTCGACGCCGCGCTCCAGCGCGTAGATCTGGTTGCCCATCGACGTACCGCCGCAGACGACCTTCATCTTGAGGCCGAGCACGTCGCCGTACGGCTGGAGGGCGTCCGCGACCTGCATCGCGAGCTCACGGGTCGGGGTGAGGATGACCGCGCGGGGCTTCTTCTTCTCGGTGTGGCCGCCGGCCAGCGTGGCCAGGGTCGGCAGACCGAAGGAGAGCGTCTTGCCGGAGCCGGTACGGCCGCGGCCGAGGATGTCCTTGCCGGCCAGGGCGTCCGGGATGGTCGCCGCCTGGATCGGGAAGGGGGCGGTCACGCCGTTCTGCGCGAGCTTGCGGACGATGCCCTCGGGCAGTCCGAGGTCCCCGAAGGTGACGGTGGGCTCGGCGTCGGACGCAACGTCCTCGTCGGCGGGCGCTTCGGTCCGGGCGTCGTCCACGAAGTCCGCGACGGACTTCTCCTCGGCGGCCTTCTCCTCGGCGACGACGGCCGGAGCGGCCTCGGCGGAGGAGCCGGCGGGGGCCTCGGTGACAGCCGCCTCGACGAGCTCGGTGAGCTCGTCGTTGTCGATGTTCTCGGGCATGACGGTGCGGTCAGAACTGGAAATTGACATGCGAAATGCGAAACCTTCCGGAGTCTCGGCACGCGCCCGTAACTCCGTGTTTTCGCAATTTCGACCGCCTCAATGCGGTCCAGCCACGGCAAGGGAGAGTACGCGCCACACGGCGCTCTTCTGTGTCGGCGCCGGGCAATGGGATCAAACGATCTACCACCATACGCACCTCCCCCCACCTTGCGCAAACCGCCGACTTCGCGACCCCGGCTACACCGGCCCCACCTGCGGCGATGCCTGCGGCGTCCGCAGCGGCACGCCGTCCCGACGGCCACCGAGAGCCTGGGTCCGCAGCTGTGCCGCCGGGGAGGCCGAGGGGGGCGGTTCCGGGGTGGGGGAGGGCACCGGTTCGGGCTCCGGGTCCGGGTCCGGATCGGGGGACGGCTGGCTCGGCGGCTCCGGGGTGACCGGTGGCGGCTCCCCGGGTCCCGGCGTCGAGGGCGTCGGCGTCGGGGCGCGGCCGGGACCGGTCGGGTGCGGGGCGCCGGGTTCGGGGCGCGGGTCCCGGGGCGCGGACGACGCCGCCACGCCCGAGGCGTCCGGCCGCGGGGCGTCGCCGGAAGCCTCCCGGTCGGAGTGGGTGTGGGCGTCGCCGCCGAGGAAGCCGGCCCGTCCGGAGCCGGGCACCGTGTCGCCGTCCGGCTCGGCGGCCGAGCCCTTCGGGTCGGCGGACCGGGAGGGGCTGGGGCCGGCGGCGTCGTCGTTGACGCTCATACAGCCGGTGGACGCGGCGATCGTCAGCGCGGTGACGGCTGCCCAGCGGACGGGGGCGGACAAAGGGCGCACGGGTGGCACCTCCGGGGCGAGGAGACTGCGGAGCGGAGCGGGGCGGGCGGTACGGCGTGGCGTCGTGCCCAACTCCCCCGACCCCGCCGGAGACACGCCCGAAGTGCCACCCGCCCGCCGGCCCGGCCCGGACCGAGCCCTCCCGCGACCCGCCGACGCAGACGGCGGTGGCGGTGGCGGTACTGCGGCAGCCGTACGGCGACGGCTCCCTCACCCGCCGGCGCGCCCCCTCACCCGTATCCCAGGGCGTGCAGCCGGTCGTCGTCGATGCCGAAGTGGTGGGCGATCTCGTGCACCACGGTGATCTCCGTCTCGGCGACCACGTCGTCCTCGGACTCGCACATCCGCAGCGTCGGCCCGCGGTAGATGGTGATCCGGTCCGGCAGCACCCCGGCGTACCACTCGCCTCGGTCGGTGAGCGGGGTGCCCTCGTAGAGCCCGAGCAGGTCGGGGTCGCCGGGGTCGGGTTCGTCCTCGACGAACACCGCGACGTTGTCCATCAGCCGCGTCAGCTCCGGCGGAATCCGGTCCAGAGCCTGGCTCACCAGCTCTTCGAACTGTTCGCGCGTCATCTCCAGCACCCGGCCATTGTCACGTACGGCGGCGCGGCGCGGGCCTGCCGTGAGCGGTTCGGCCCGCCCGCCGCGACGGGCGTCCCGCATGGGCGGAGCCGTATCGGGGCATACGGGCCCAATGGTCCGCGCCCCGTTCCGTGCCGCAGCCGACCGCGTCCGGCACCGCCTCAACCAGCTCCTGCCCCCGCGCACCCGCACCGGCGCGCGTCCCGCCGCGCGCTCCGGCTCCCGGCCCCGCACCGGCCTGGGCGGCTCCCGGCCCGCGCGGACCGTCGCGCTCGGCCCCGCGCCGAACCCGTTCACGCGCGCCCTCGCCCTGGGCGCGGTCGTGGTGCTGGGCGCCTGGCTCGGGCTGCTGGTCGTCGGCAGCATCCGTACCCCGGTCGGCCCCATGGACACGAACATGACGCTGCGCCCCTCCCTCTCGGGCGGAAGCCGCATCAACGTGGCCCCGCTCGGGGCCCTGGAGCTGGACTCGCACGTCGCGCCGCTCCGCCTGGACGTGGACGTGGACCGGCTGGACCCGGAACGCTCCCAGGCCCTGGTCGATCAGCCGGAACGGTTCTCCGGCCTCCAGGACGAGGTCACCCGGGACGTCGCCTCCGGCACCCGGGAGCTGGCCGTGCGCTCCTGCGTGGCCGTCGTCTCCGGCGCCACCGCGCTCGGCCTGGTCGTCTACCGCCGCCCGCGCCGCGCGCTGGCCGCCGGCGGGCTCGCCCTGACCCTGCTGGCCGCCTCGGGCGTCAGCGCGTACGCCACCTGGAATCCGAAGTCCGTCCTGGAGCCCCGGTTCTCCGGGCTGCTGTCCAGCGCCCCGTCCCTGGTCGGCGACGCCCGCTCGATCGTCGCCGAGTTCGACGTCTACCAGCAGGAACTGGCCCGGCTCGTCACCAACGTCACCAAGCTGTACGACGCCACGTCCACGCTGCCCGTGTACCAGCCGGACCCCGGCACGATCCGGGCCCTGCACGTCTCCGACATCCACCTCAACCCGGCCGCGTGGCACATCATCGCCTCGCTCGTCGAGCAGTACGAGATCGACGTGATCATCGACTCCGGCGACACCATGGACCACGGCTCCGCCCCGGAGAACGGCTTCCTCGACCCGATCCGGGACCTCGGCGCGCCCTACGTCTGGGTGCGCGGCAACCACGACTCGAAGGTCACACAGGACTACCTGCGGGGCTTCCGCAACGTCCGGGTCCTCGACGACGGCCGGGCCGTTGACGTGGCGGGGCTGCGGATCGCGGGCACCGGCGACGCGCAGTTCACCCCGGACCGGTCCGCTCCCGCCGGGGGCCGGCCGGCCGCCCGGTTCGAGGGCATGCGCCTCGCCTCGGCCCTCCGCGACCAGGAGCGGGCCGGGACCCCGGTCGACATCGCCGTCGCCCACGATCCGGTCACCGCCCGGGAGACCGACGGCACCGTGCCGCTGGTGCTCGCCGGACACGTGCACCGACGGGTCAACGAGCAGTTGAAGCTGGGTACGCGGCTGAAGGTCGAGGGCTCCACGGGCGGCGGCGGGCTGCGCGCCGTGCAGAACGAGAAGCCGGAGAAGGTGCGCGCCTCGGTGCTCTACCTGGACCGCTCCACCCGCCGGCTCCAGGCCTGGGACGAGATCACGCTGGGCGGCCTCGGACTGACGACCGCCGAGGTCAGCCGCCATCTGCCGCAGGAGAACCTGGACCGGCGCGCCCCCTCGCCGACCGCCCCGGCCGGCTCCTCGCCGTCCTCCGCGACACCCTCGGAGCCCTCCCGGTAAACCGTTTTGGCGATAGCTCCACCCATCCCATATGCTTCTCACGTCCCCGACGCGCTGCAAAGCGAACAGGCGGGCCCTTAGCCCTCATCGTCTAGTGGCCCAGGACGCCGCCCTTTCAAGGCGGTAGCACGGGTTCGAATCCCGTTGGGGGCACGCTTTACCGTGTGCGAGACTTGTTTCGCACATTGCTTGGTCCTGTGGAGCAGTTTGGAGTGCTCGCCACCCTGTCAAGGTGGAGGCCGCGGGTTCAAATCCCGTCAGGACCGCTGCAGCCCTAGTGCGCTGCGTGGCTGGGTAGCTCAGTTGGTACGAGCGATCGCCTGAAAAGCGATAGGTCGCCGGTTCGATCCCGGCCCCAGCCACCACCCGAAGGCCCCGTCCGGTGGACGGGGCCTTCGCCGTGTCACACGCGCTCGTCCTCCTTCACTCCGGACTCCGCCTCCTCGTCCGCAACCGCGCCGCGCCGCCGCCAGGCGCGCAGGCCGAGTACCAGCAGCACCACGAGCACCACGGACCCCAGCAGCACCGCGTCCGGCACCCGTTCGCCCGCACGCTGCGCCCACTGCTCGACGGCGAACGAGTCGTCGACCCCCAGCAGACCGGGCAGCGCGGTCGTCCCGTCGTACACCAGGAAGAGCGCGCCCAGGCCGATGAAGAACAGCCCGGACAGCAGTGACGTGGTGTGCAGTTCGAACCGCCCGAGCCGGACCGCGCGACCGCGCAGCCAGGTGCGCCGCCCGAGGTCGAAGCGCTCCCAGAGCAGGGCGAGCACGAACAGCGGCACCGCCATGCCCAGCGCGTAGACCGCCAGCAGCAGCCCGCCGTAGACCGGACTGCCGCTGACCGCCGCCACGGTCAGGACGCTGCCGAGGATCGGCCCGGCGCAGAAGCCGGCCAGCCCGTAGACCGCGCCCAGGGCGTAGACCGAGAACGCGGTGGTCGGGCGGATCCGGCCGCTGAGGGCCGCGATGCGCCGCGAGGCGAAGCCCAGGCCGGCGATCTGCGCCACGCCGAGCGCGATGATCAGCCAGCCGGCCCCGGTCACCAGGGCGTCCCGGTGGCCGTAGAAGAGCCGGCCCGCGTACGAACCGGCCGCGCCGAGCGGTACGAGCGTGGTGGCGAGCCCCGCGTAGAAGATGCCGGTCCGGGCCAGCAGGCGCGAGGCGGAGTCGATGGAGTACGCGAAGAAGGCCGGCAGCAGCAGGGCGCTGCACGGACTGACCAGGGCGAGCAGACCGCCGAGGAAGGCGGCGAAGTAGCCGATGTCCGGGGTCACTTGGCGGAGTTCCCGGCGCTGCCGGTGGCGCCCGCGCTGCCGGTGGTCCCGGCGCTGCCGGTGGCGCCCGCGCTGCCACGAGCACTGCCGCCGGCACCCGCGCTGCCGCTGGTCCCCGCCCGCTGGGCCGCCGCCTCGATGGCCCGGGTGAAGGTCTCCTTCGGCTGCGCCCCGGCGATCGGGCGGCCGTTGATCAGGAAGGAGGGGGTGGAGGTGGCGCCGATGCCGTACGCCTGCTCCTGGTCCTTCGCGACGGCGGCGCGGGCGCGCTCGCCGTCCAGGTCCTTCATGAACCGGGCCAGGTCCCGCACTCCGGCCTCCTCGGCGAGCGCCCGGACCTGGTCCTTGCCGAAGCCCTTCTCCTTCGATCCCTTGGCGTAGGCGGCCCGGTGGAACTCCCAGAAGCGGTCCTGCTCCCCCGCCGCCCACGCGGCGCGCGCGGCGTTCTCGGACTCCTTGCCGAAGATCGGGAAGTTGCGCCACTCGATGCGCAGCGTGCCCTCGTCGACGTACTTCTCGATCAGCTCGGGTTCGGTGTCGCGGGCGAACTTGCCGCAGTAGCCGCACTTGAAGTCGGCGTACTCGATGAGGACGACCGGGGCGTCGGCCCGGCCGATGGCGAGCTTGTCGCCCGCGTCGCGGCGGGCCAGCTTCTCCAGCTCCGGGTAGACGCCCTCGGCGGGATCGGCGGAGACCTCGGCGGCCGGGGCGGAGGAGGCGTCCGGGGAGGAGCTGTCGGGGGCGGTGGCGCGGTAGGAGGCGAAGCCGAGCAGAGCGGCGGCGGCGATCACGACCGCGCCGTAGACCAGGGGCTTCTTCGAGGACTTCGCGGCGGGGCTGTCGGCCGGGCGCTCGGGGGTGTTCGTGGACGTGGGCATGCGGCACTCCGTGCTGGTGGTGCGGGCAGAGGGGAGAGAGCGGAAGCGGGGACGGGCCCTGGGGCGGGACGCCCCGGAGCCGGCCGTCGGACTGTCGTCGCCGCCCGAAGGGCGGCCGTCCGACAGGCTCTAGACCCGCAGCACGGAGAGTTCGACGGGGGTCGGGGTCGCGGGGACGGGGAGCCGCACCCGTATGCCGGGCGGCGGTTCGGCCGACGGCGCGCCCGTCGCGGCGGGCAGCCCCCACGGTGCGAGGCCGGGGGCCTGGTCGTGCGCCGCGCGGCCCCGGGAGGGGACGGCGGGCTCGCCGCCGTCGTGGCCGCCGCGCGGGCCGCAGCCCGGGATCTCGTGGTCCGCGCCGCCCGTGGGTCCTGCCACGGGTACGTCGACGGCGGCGACGGAGGCGACGGCGGGTCCCGCCGCGGATGCGTCGACGGCGGCTCCCGCCCCGGGAGCGTTGACGACGACAGCCGCGGGCCCCGCCACGGCAGCCGTCGCCCGGCCCGCCCCGGCAGCTGCGGCGACCGGTGCCGGGGACGCCGCCCCGGCCCCGGCGCCCGCCCGGCCCGCCATCGCTCCGCCCAGCAGCCCCAGGACGACCGCGAGCACCGCCGTCAGGCAGCACCACTGCGTACGGGACACGGTTCGGGCCTTTCCGGGGCTGGGCGGCTGAGGGAGCTGGACGGCTGAGGGAGCTGGACGGCTGAGGGAGCTGGACGGCTGAGGGAGCTGGACGGCTGAAGGGTCGGCTGCCCGAAATGGTACGCGGCGTGATCGCCCCCGCCTCCTCGGTCACCGCACTCCGCGTGACGCACCCCGCGCGAAATGGGTTCGCCACTCCTCGGGCCCGGGTGAGATCCTGGGATCCGTATGTCTACTTCCTTCGCCGATCTCCAGTCCCAGCTCGGGCAGCTCTCGCTCCGTGACGCGAACCGGCTCGGCCGGCGCCTCGAAGGAGCGCGCCGCATCCGCAAGCCCGAGGCCCGCCAGTCCGTGCTGGACGAGATCGCGGCCGAGGCGGGCCGGGCGGCCGAACGGCTCGCCGGTCGCGCCGCCCGGCTGCCCGCCCTCTCGTATCCGGAAGAGCTGCCGGTCAGCCAGAAGAAGGACGAGATCCTGGAGGCGATACGCGACCACCAGGTCGTGATCGTCGCCGGGGAGACGGGGTCCGGCAAGACCACGCAGATCCCCAAGATCTGTATGGAGCTGGGGCGCGGCGTCCGGGGCATGATCGGGCACACCCAACCCCGCCGGATCGCGGCGCGGACGGTCGCGGAGCGGGTCGCGGAGGAGCTGCGGACGCCGTTGGGCGAGACCGTCGGCTGGAAGGTCCGCTTCACCGACCAGGTGAACCCGGAGTCGACGTATCTGAAGCTGATGACGGACGGCATCCTGCTCGCCGAGATCCAGACGGACCGCGAGCTGCTGGCCTACGACACGATCATCATCGACGAGGCCCACGAGCGGTCCCTGAACATCGACTTCCTCCTCGGCTACCTGGCCCGGCTGCTGCCCCGCCGCCCCGACCTGAAGGTCGTCATCACCTCGGCGACGATCGACCCGGAGCGGTTCGCGCGCCACTTCGGCGAGGCGCCGGTCGTCGAGGTCAGCGGGCGTACGTATCCCGTCGAGGTCCGCTACCGCCCGCTCCTCGAAGAGGAGGGCGAGGACTCCGACCGGGACCAGATCACCGCGATCTGCGACGCCGTCGACGAGCTGGCGGGCGAGGCCCCCGGCGACGTCCTGGTCTTCCTCTCCGGCGAGCGCGAGATCCGGGACACGGCGGACGCGCTGAACAAGCGCAACCTCAGACACACCGAGGTGCTGCCGCTCTACGCGCGCCTCTCGCACGCCGAACAGCACCGCGTCTTCCAGCGCCACACCGGCCGCCGGATCGTCCTCGCGACGAACGTCGCCGAGACCTCGCTGACCGTCCCCGGCATCAAGTACGTGATCGACCCGGGCAACGCCCGCATCTCCCGCTACAGCCACCGCACCAAGGTCCAGCGGCTGCCGATCGAGCGGATCTCCCAGGCCAGCGCCAACCAGCGCAAGGGCCGCTGCGGCCGTACGTCGGACGGCATCTGCATCCGGCTGTACTCCGAGGACGACTTCCTCACCCGGCCGGAGTTCACGGATCCGGAGATCCTGCGGACGAACCTCGCCTCCGTCATCCTCCAGATGACCGCCGCCGGACTCGGCGACATCGAGCGGTTCCCCTTCATCGATCCGCCGGACCACCGCAACATCCGCGACGGCGTCCAGCTGCTCCAGGAGCTGGGGGCGCTGGACCCCGGCGAGAAGGATCCGAAGAAGCGGCTCACCCCGCTCGGCCGCAAGCTCTCCCAGCTGCCCGTCGACCCGCGCCTGGCCCGCATGGTCATCGAGGCCGACCGCAACGGCTGCGCCCGCGAGGTCATGGTCATCGCCGCCGCGCTCTCCATCCAGGACCCGCGTGAGCGGCCCTCGGAGAAGCAGACGCAGGCCGACCAGCAGCACGCCCGGTTCAAGGACGAGACGTCCGACTTCCTCGCCTACCTGAACCTGTGGCGCTACGTACGCGAGCAGCAGAAGGAGCGCGGCTCGTCCTCGTTCCGCCGGATGTGCAAGCAGGAGTACCTGAACTTCCTGCGCATCCGCGAATGGCAGGACATCTACGCGCAGTTGCGCACGGTGGCCAAGCAGATGGGCATCGCCGTCGAGGAGCCCAAGGCGGACGAGGGCGTGCCCGAGCAGGCCGTGCACACCTCGCTGCTGGCGGGGCTGCTCTCGCACATCGGGCTGAAGGACACCGAGAAGAACGAGTACCTGGGCGCGCGCGGCGCGAAGTTCGCGATCTTCCCGGGGTCGGCGCTGTTCAAGAAGCAGCCCCGGTTCGTGATGTCGGCGGAGCTGGTGGAGACGTCCCGGCTCTGGGCCCGGGTCAACGCGAGGGTCGAGCCGGAGTGGATCGAGCCGCTGGCCCAGCACCTGCTGAAGCGCACCTACAGCGAGCCGCACTGGGAGAAGGACCAGGCGGCGGTCATGGCGTACGAGCGCGTCACGCTCTACGGAGTGCCGATCATCGCCCAGCGCAAGATCAATTTCGGCCGAATCGACCAGGAGGCGTCGCGAGACCTGTTCATCCGCAACGCCCTGGTCGAGGGCGACTGGCGCACCCACCACCAGTTCTTCCATGACAATCGCAAACTCCTCGGCGAGGTCGAGGAGTTGGAGCACCGGGCGCGGCGCCGCGACATCCTGGTGGACGACGAGACGCTCTTCGACTTCTACGACCAGCGCGTTCCGGAGCACATCGTCTCCGGGGCGCACTTCGACTCGTGGTGGAAGCACAAGAAGCGCGAGGAGCCGGACGCGCTCGACTTCGAGCGCTCGATGCTCATCAACGAGAAGGCCGGGGCGGTCACCAAGGACGACTACCCGGACTCCTGGCGGCAGGGGAAGCTGAAGTTCCGGGTCACCTACCAGTTCGAGCCCGGCGCGGACGCGGACGGCGTGACCGTCCACATCCCGCTCCAGGTGCTCAACCAGGTCACCTCCCAGGGCTTCGACTGGCAGATCCCGGGGCTGCGCGAGGAGGTCGTCACCGAGCTGATCCGCTCGCTGCCGAAGCCGATCCGCCGGCACTACGTCCCCGCGCCGAACTACGCGGAGAAGTTCCTGGACCGGGCCGTGCCGCTCCAGGAGCCGCTGCCGCAGACGCTGGCGCGCGAGCTCCAGCGGATGGTCGGCGTGCCGGTCACCGCCGACGACTTCGACCTGGGCCGGGTCCCGGACCACCTCAAGATCACGTTCCGGATCGTCGACGAGCGGCGGCGCAAGGTCGCCGAGGACAAGGATCTGGAGGCGCTGAAGCTCCGGCTGCGCCCGAAGGCCCGGCAGGCGCTCTCCCAGGCCGCCGCGGCGACCGCAGGCCCCTCGGGCGAGTCCATCGAGCGCGCGGGCCTCACGGACTGGACCATCGGCACGCTGAACCGGGTCTTCGAGACCCGCAGGGCCGGCCAGCCGGTGAAGGCGTACCCGGCTCTCGTCGACGAGGGCGGGACGGTGGCCGTACGCCTCTTCGACACCGAGGCCGAGCAGCAGCAGGCGATGTGGCGCGGCACCCGGCGGCTGATCATGCTGAACATCCCGGTGAGCCCGGCGAAGTTCGCCTCGGACCGGCTGACCAACCAGCAGAAGCTGGCGCTCTCGCGCAACCCCCACGGCTCCGTCCAGGCGCTCTTCGAGGACTGCGCGACCGCCGCGGCGGACCGGCTGATCGCCGCGCACGGCGGGCCGGCGTGGGACGAGAAGGCGTTCCGGACGCTGTACGACAAGGTGCGCGCCGACCTGGTGGACCTGACCGTCCGCACGATCGACCAGGTGCAGCAGGTCCTGGCCGCCTGGCAGGCGTGCGAGCGCCGCCTGAAGTCCACGGGCAGCCCGACCCTGGCGGCCAACGCCGCAGACGTGCGCGGGCAGCTGGCCCGACTCGTACCGCCCGGTTTCGTCACCGCGACGGGGCTGCGCAGGCTGCCGGACCTGATGCGCTACCTGGTGGCCGCCGACCGCCGGCTCCAGCAGATGCCGACCGCGGTCCAGCGCGACACCACGCGGATGGCCAAGGTGCACGAGATGCAGGACGAGTACGCCTGGCTGCTCGAACAGCTGCCGCAGGGCAGGCCGGTCCCGCAGGAGGTGCTGGACATCCGGTGGATGATCGAGGAGCTGCGGGTCAGCTACTTCGCGCACGCGCTGGGCACCGCGTTCCCGGTCTCGGACAAGCGGATCGTGAAGGCGATCGACGCCGCCGCGCCCTGAGCCGGTCCGCCGGCCGGCGGTCGCGCCGACGTGCGGAGGCGGTGACGTGCGGAGGCAGTGACGTGCGGAGGCAGTGACGTGCGGAGGCAGTGACGTGCGGAGGCGGTGACGGAGTCGCCACCAGGAGTGAAGTCGACCTGGACCTCCCACCTCCTGTACAGTCTGGTTTCGCAGCCGGCCGCGAGGCAGGCGGCGAAAACCTGGTCCTGTGGAGCAGTTTGGAGTGCTCGCCACCCTGTCAAGGTGGAGGCCGCGGGTTCAAATCCCGTCAGGACCGCAGTGACGAAAGCCCGGATCGCATCGATCCGGGCTTTCGCGCGTCTTGACGCCGCCGACCGCCACCGGTACGCCGTAGAGGCAGAGGCCGCTCCTGTTTCCCCGGCGCGGGGCGGCGACCGCCGGGAGGTGGCTCGCATGGCCGCACCGTCAGCACGTCACGAGACGCGCGCACTGCTCCGCGCCCACCTGGCCGCCGCCTCCGGCGACCGCCACTTCACCCGGCACTGCCCGGTCTGCCATCGGCTGCTGCGCCTCGCGATGGAACCCGGGCAGATGGAACCCGGGCAGGCGGAACCCGGGCAGGCGGACGGTTCCCCGGGGGCCGGAGCCGTCCAGGAGCCCCTGACGCGGCGCGCGTCGGGAGACGCGGGCACACGGGACGCGCAAGCGCCCGTGACGCCCTCCGGCGGCCCGTACGCGCCCGCGGGGCACCGCAGCCGCACCGAGGCCCCGGAACGCCGCGAGGACGCCGCCGGGAGGCCGGACGGGGTCCGGGACGAAAGACCCGCGACCCCATGACCATCGGCCGCTGATTCCGCCGCCGGGCAGTGGCAGGCTCGGAGTTGGCAAGCGTTCGACAGTGTGACGGGCGTCACCGAAAAAGTTTTCCTCAAGGGGGACTTTACGTCTGTCCTACAAGTGGTGAATTTAATATGTGCAATTGCACCAGGGCGACACTTCCCGGAGCCCGTTCCGTCCGGGGCTGTCCCACCGCGTCCGGGACGCTCACCCACACTCCCGAACAGACCCGCTCACAGACCCACCAACACCGTCGAGCCGGACCGGAAACAGGGCAGAAGCCGACCGACCACCCGGTTCCCGACAGGCGCGCCGGCCGCCACCCGGAAGACGCCGCCCGGGAATCCCGGGCGGCGAACCGGGCACGCCGAGGCGGGCATGAAACGACCGCGCGGGGGCACAAAAAAGATCGCGCTGGACCCGGCGGAGTCCAGCGCGATCGAAGTGACGCACCTGTGGGACACAGGTATGACGCCCGTTGGGGCAGGCGTCCGTCGAGTGGAGCTATGGATGGGCGGCCTCAGGTTGGGGGACCCGACGACAGCCCGGTTGTGATGCTGTGCTGCGGCGCGACAGGGGTATGTCAGGCCTCGCTGCGCTGCTGCGGAATACCCGCGAGCAGTGCGCGGACCTCTGCCTCGCGGTACCGGCGGTGTCCACCGAGCGTGCGGATGGACGTGAGCTTGCCAGCCTTGGCCCAACGGGTGACCGTCTTCGGGTCCACGCGGAACATCGTGGCAACCTCAGCCGGGGTCAGCAGCGGCTCGGCATCAGGGGTGCGAGCGGTCATGAGCGGCCTCCTCGGGAGAACCGAACCTTCTCGGTTCTTTCCTCTAAATTCTGCACCTTGACCCGCGTTGCCCGAAATGGCGGACGCGGGCCGAGTCGGTTATAGGACGAACGGCTTTTCCTCGGCACTACAACTACACCATCCGTCCAGCCGCGTCGGCCAAACCGATGGAATTGCCCTCCCAGGTGTTCATCAGCGACGGAAGCCGATGGACCATGCCATAGCGGACAGTCACACCACCGTGACGATCAGTCACAGAGCGATCAGGAGTCATCAGACCCCCCATAGAGTGCAATGCTGAGTATTCCGCCCATAGTTGGACGGAAGGAACCCTCCCCGGACTCCTTGTCCTATTTTGGCATGAGGAGTAGGGATGGACGCAAGGGCCCCCTTAGTGCTGTCCATCACGCTTGAGGCAAAGGCCCGGTTCGGGACGTAGGTCCCGGACCGGTCGCATACGCTTCCGCCTCATCCGCCTCACGTGTCAAACGGGACGCGGGTTCACGACCCGTCAGTTCCCTTCACCGCGCTCCTTTCGAGCGGCAGGCGCCCTCCCTCCGTCGTCCGTCGGCCTGTCGGCCCGTCCCACCGGTCCGTCCTGGATGAAGGATGCCCCGTTTCCATCACCTTGATGCCGCTGTGGGTCTTTTCACGTCAATTGGTGAATTGCCGGTCCCGGACCGACCGCCAGCGCTCCGCCAGCCGCGCGTACGCCGCCGCCGCGCCGTCGCCGTCTCCGTCCCGCAGCGCCGCCAGGCCCTCCGCGACGTCCGCCGCCGACCGGTCGGCGGCCAGCCGCTCCGCCGGCAGCGCGTGCACCAGTCCCCCGTAGTCCAGCTCGACCAGCGAGCGCGGATGGAACTCCTCCAGCCAGCGGCCCACGTCCACCAGCCCCTCCGTGAGCGGCCCCTCGTCGACGTTCTCGCGCAGCGTCCGCAGCGCGCGGGCCAGCCGGCGCCGGGCCTCGACCATCGGCGTCCGGTAGCGCAGGACCGGCGGCGCGCCCCCGCCGTCGGCCGGCGCGTACTCCCGCTCCTCGTCCCGGAACAGCACGAACCAGCGCACCGGAACCTGCCAGACGGTGGTGCGGATCCACGGCCTGGCATCCGGATTGCGCTCCCGCCAGCGCTCGTGGTCCGCCTGCGCCTGGCCGCGCACCACGGCGGGCAGCAGGACGTCCAGCACGTTGGCCGGAAACATTCCCCCCAGTTCCTCCAGCGCGAGCCAGCCCCGCATCCGGGTCCGCCAGGGGCAGACGCACACCACACCGTCCAGCTCCGCGACGAACGCGTCCCCGCTCTCGTGCACCGGGACGCCCACCGGCGGCGTCGGCACCAGGTCGGCCAGCGAGCGGCGCAGTTCGTCCTGGGCGGTGGGGAGCACCGGGCGCCGGGCGTAGCGGGCCCAGTGACCGCGTTCGGGCTCCGCGAACGCGGCGAGGGGCTCGTACACCCGGAGATAGGACGTGTAAGGGACGAGCACCGAAGACACCACCGACATGCAGCGCATCGTGTCACGGCCTTGCTCCACCGGAGGGTGATCCTTCGCACCGGGGCGGACCAGCGCCTTCCGAGGACTTACGCTCTTGCCCATCGGGCCGGCCGAGCCGGTCGGTCCGGGGGCCCTCCCCACCCCCAGGAGGGCCTTCCGCCGCTTCGTACTTGGGAGTCACCACAGTGACCGATGTGACCGGCGTGCCTGACGACGTACTGCGCACCCTGTTCCACTCGGACCAGGGAGGCCACGAGCAAGTCGTGATCTGCCAGGACCGTGCCAGCGGCCTCAAGGCCGTCATCGCCCTGCACTCCACCGCCCTGGGCCCGGCCCTCGGCGGCACCCGCTTCTACCCGTACGCCTCCGAGGCGGAGGCCGTCGCCGACGCGCTGAACCTCTCGCGCGGGATGTCGTACAAGAACGCCCTGGCCGGTCTCGACCACGGAGGCGGCAAGGCCGTCATCATCGGCGACCCGGACCGGATCAAGTCCGAGGAACTCCTCCTGGCCTACGGCCGGTTCGTCGCCTCCCTCGGCGGCCGTTACGTCACCGCCTGCGACGTCGGCACCTATGTCGCCGACATGGACGTCGTCGCCCGGGAGTGCCGCTGGGCCACCGGCCGCTCCCCGGAGAACGGCGGCGCGGGCGACTCCTCCGTGCTCACCGCCTTCGGCGTCTTCCAGGGCATGCGGGCCTCCGCCCAGCACCTGTGGGGCGACCCGACGCTGCGCGGACGCAAGGTCGGGATCGCCGGGGTCGGCAAGGTGGGCCGCCACCTCGTCGAGCACCTGCTGTCGGACGGCGCCGAGGTCGTCATCACCGACGTGCGCGAGGAGTCGGTGCGCCGGATCACCGACCTGCACCCCGAGGTCGCGGTCGCGGCCGACACGGACGCGCTGATCCGCACCGAGGGCCTGGACGTCTACGCGCCGTGCGCGCTCGGCGGCGCGCTGAACGACGCGAGCGTGCCGGTGCTCACCGCGAAGGTGGTGTGCGGCGCGGCCAACAACCAGCTCGCCCACCCCGGCGTCGAGAAGGACCTGGCCGAGCGGTCGGTTCTCTACGCTCCGGACTACGTGGTCAACGCCGGCGGCGTGATCCAGGTCGCCGACGAGCTCCACGGATTCGACTTCGACCGGTGCAAGGCCAAGGCCGCGAAGATCTTCGACACCACGTTGGCAATATTCGCACGTGCGAAGGCCGACGGTATTCCGCCGGCCGCCGCGGCGGACCGGATCGCCGAGCAGCGGATGGCGGAGGCGCGCGGTCGCTGACCCGTCACGGACCGTTCACCGGTCCGTCGCCCAGGCGTTCGGAGACGGGCCGCCCGTCCCCTCGCGGGGCGTCGCCCGCCGGTCGGCGAGACAAGACTCACGCCGGTCGGCGGGTCGTATGCCAAGAAGAGGTTAAAATCGCAGTTGACCAGCGGGGACAGGGCTTCTCACTGGTCCTGCGGCGGGGCACAGGATGCGGGCGGCGTACCGTATGGCCACGGAAGCAGGTACCGTTAAAGCCCTACGGGCACGGTCTCTCTGCCGAGAGTCCGTCCTGAAACATGAACGCGTGTCAAGACTCTGGGGCCGTCGAGCCCCGTCACCGAGGGGGTCGAGCCATGGGGCGCGGCCGGGCAAAGGCCAAGCAGACCAAGGTCGCCCGCCAGCTGAAGTACAGCAGCGGCGGGACTGACCTGTCGCGTCTGGCCAATGAGCTGGGCGCATCGCCTTCGAGTCAACCACCGAACGCCGAGCCGTTCGAGGACGACGACGAGGAAGATGACCCGTACGCACAGTACGCGGATCGCTACAACAAAGATGATGACGACGACCAGGACGACCAGTCCGGTCCGTCGTCACAGCGCCGCGGCGCTTGACCTCGCGCTGACACATCGACCCGGTCCGGGCCTGCCCCGGGCCGGGTTCTGTGCTGTCCCGATCCGGACGCCGCGCGCCCGCGCCGGACGGGCCGCGAAGGGCGGCGCGTCCGGCCCGGCACCGGTTCAGCGGGCGTAGTCGCCGGTCAGCGCGGCCCCCGTGGCGTGGTCACCGCGCTCGGTGATCTCGCCTGCCACCCAGGAGTCGACCCCGCGGTCGGCCAGCGTCGTCAGCGCCGCGTCCACCGAGTCCGCCGGGACGACGGCGATCATGCCGACGCCCATGTTCAGCGTCTTCTCCAGCTCCAGCCGCTCGACCTCGCCGACCCGGCCGACGAGGTCGAAGACCGCGCCCGGCGTCCAGGTGGAGCGGTCCACGGTGGCGTGCAGCCCGTCCGGGACGACCCGGGCCAGGTTGTTCGCGAGGCCGCCGCCCGTGACGTGGCTGAAGGCGTGCACCTCGGTCGTGCGGGTGAGGGCCAGGCAGTCCAGCGAGTAGATCCGGGTGGGCTCCAGCAGCTCCTCGCCGAGCGTCCGGCCGAACTCCTCGACCTGGCGGTCCAGCGACCAGCCGGCCCGGTCGAAGAGCACGTGGCGGACCAGCGAGTACCCGTTGGAGTGAAGACCGGAGGACGCCATCGCGATGACCGCGTCACCCGTGCGGATGCGGTCGGGGCCGAGCAGCCGGTCCGCCTCGACCACGCCCGTACCGGCTCCGGCCACGTCGAAGTCGTCCGGGCCCAGCAGTCCGGGGTGCTCGGCGGTCTCGCCGCCGACCAGCGCGCAGCCCGCGAGGACGCAGCCCTCGGCGATGCCCTTCACGATCGCCGCGACACGCTCGGGGTGCACCTTGCCGACGCAGATGTAGTCGGTCATGAAGAGCGGCTCGGCCCCGCACACCACGAGGTCGTCCACGACCATGCCGACCAGGTCGTGGCCGATGGTGTCGTACACGCCCATCCGGCGCGCCAGGTCCACCTTGGTCCCCACGCCGTCGGTGGCCGAGGCCAGGAGCGGGCGCTCGTAGCGCTTGAGCGCCGAGGCGTCGAAGAGGCCGGCGAACCCGCCGAGGCCGCCGAGGCCGGCGACCTCGGGGCGCTGCGTCTTCTTCACCCACTGCTTCATCAGCTCGACGGCGCGGTCGCCGGCTTCGATGTCGACGCCCGCTGCCGCATAGGAAGCGCCTGTTGTCTCAGACATGGCCTGGGATCTTTCGTGTGGAGATACGGGGCTGGTGGAGGGGCGCGGGCCGGTCCGGGTCACGGACGGCGCAGCGCGTCGGCCGCGGCGGTCGCCGCAGGGCCTGCCGCCAGCTCGGTCTCCAGCAGCTGCTTGCCCAGCAGCTCCGGATCCGGCAGCTCCATCGGGTACTCACCGTCGAAGCAGGCGCGGCACAGGTTCGGCTTGTCGATCGTCGTCGCCTCGATCATGGCGTCGATCGAGATGTACGAGAGGGAGTCGGCGCCCATGGAGGTGCGGATCTCGTCGACGGTCATGCCGTTGGCGATCAGCTCCGCACGGGTGGCGAAGTCGATGCCGAAGAAGCAGGGCCACTTCACCGGCGGCGAGGAGATCCGGATGTGGATCTCGGCCGCTCCGGCCTCGCGGAGCATCCGGACCAGGGCGCGCTGGGTGTTGCCCCGGACGATCGAGTCGTCCACGACCACCAGGCGCTTGCCCTTGATGACTTCCTTGAGGGGGTTGAGCTTGAGGCGGATGCCGAGCTGGCGGATGGTCTGCGAGGGCTGGATGAAGGTCCGGCCGACGTAGGCGTTCTTGACCAGTCCGGCGCCGAACGGGATGCCGCTGGCCTCCGCGTAGCCGATCGCGGCGGGGGTGCCGGATTCCGGGGTCGCTATGACCAGGTCCGCCTCGACGGGCGCCTCGGCGGCCAGCTTCCGGCCCATCTCCACGCGGGAGAGGTAGACGTTCCGGCCGGCGATGTCGGTGTCGGGCCGGGCCAGGTACACGTACTCGAAGACACAGCCCTTGGGCTTCGCTTCTGCGAATCGCGAGCTGCGCAGGCCGTTCTCGTCGATGGCGACGAGCTCGCCGGGCTCGATCTCGCGTACGTAGCTGGCGCCGCAGATGTCCAGTGCGGCGGACTCCGAGGCGACCACCCAGCCGCGCTCCAGCCGGCCGAGGACCAGCGGACGGATGCCCTGCGGGTCGCGGGCGGCGTAGAGGGTGTGCTCGTCCATGAAGACGAGGGAGAAGGCCCCCTTGACCTCGGGGAGCACCTTGGGGGCCGCTTCCTCGATCGTCAGCGGCTTGTCGTCGGCGTCCCGCTGGCCCGCGAGCAGCGCGGTGACCAGGTCGGTGTCGTTGGTCGCGGCCACCTGGGTGGCGCGGCCGTCCTTGCGCGGGAGGTCGGCGACCATCTCGGCGAGCCGGGCGGTGTTGACCAGGTTCCCGTTGTGGCCGAGGGCGATCGAGCCGTGCGCGGTGGCACGGAACGTGGGCTGCGCGTTCTCCCACACCGAGGCGCCGGTGGTGGAGTAACGGGCATGACCGACAGCGATATGGCCCTGGAGGGAGCCCAGGGACGTTTCGTCGAAGACCTGCGAGACCAGTCCCATGTCCTTGAAGACCAGGATCTGGGACCCGTTGCTCACTGCGATGCCCGCGGATTCCTGTCCGCGGTGCTGCAGGGCATACAGTCCGAAATAGGTGAGCTTGGCGACCTCTTCGCCCGGAGCCCAGACACCGAAGACGCCGCAAGCGTCCTGGGGGCCTTTCTCTCCGGGGAGCAGGTCGTGGTTGAGTCGTCCATCACCACGGGGCACGGCACCGAGTGTAGGCGAGATCGCCCGCTGGTCCGAACTGGGGACCGGTCCGCGAAGGCGGCGCGGAGCACGGCGTCCGCACGGCACACCGGTTGCGGGCGGGTGATTCGGGTGACTTCGGCCGGTCACGTTCCGTGATGGACGGCCGGTCGGACAGGGTGGGCGGGGTGTGGCCTCGGCGCTCGCCACCCGGCCGGGAAGCCGGTTACCGGCAGGTTCGGGACGCGGTCGGCGGCGGTCGGCCGACCGCCGGGCCGTGGCGCCGCGTGCCTCGGCGTCCGGCGCTCCGCCGGGGCCCGCCGAACACGCGTTCCGTGGTGAGCCTCACACCCGGACCTGCCGACGGCGGGACCGCGGGCGGGCGGGACCCGCGGGCGAAGGGTCGGCCGCCGTCGGGCGGTCAGCCGCCGTCGGGCAGGGTGCGCGGTCCGCGCGGCGCGGCGGCGGTGGCCGCGAGGCCCTGGCCGTCGGCCGCGGTCAGGGTGAGCGTCCCGCCCTCGACCGTGTACGCGGCGCGGCCGTCCAGGGCGGCGAGCACGGCCCGTTCGACCTCCATCGCGGGCTCGGCGCACAGCTTGCGCGTGCCCGCCGCCGGTCCGAAGGTGATCGTTTTGTCCCCGGCCTCCGCCGTGGCGCGGAAGGTGTTGCAGCCGGAGTTGCCCTGCACGGTGCCGTCCTTGGAGAGGGTCAGGTACGGGACGCTCCCGGCCGGCAGGTCCGCCGGCACGGCCGTCGCCTTCTTCCCGTCGAGGAGGGTTCCGACCTCCCAGCGGGTGCCCAGCAGCGCGGCCGGCGGCTCCTCGCTGAGCGCGACGCGGTCCCCGTCCGGGGCGGTGAGGGTCAGCTTCCGGCCGGACAGCTCTGCGGTCAGCTCGCCGTTCAGCACGCGGAGCAGGGCCTGTTCGAACTTCTGGACGTTCTGGTCGCACGCCATCTCGGTGGTGACGGCGCGCTTCACGGTGATCCGGTCGCCGTCGACACGGGCGTCGGCGCTGACGCGGTTGCAGCCGAGGTCCCCGGTGGCCCGGCCCTTCGCGTCGATCTCCAGCCGGGCTCCGGGCGGGGCTTCGGTCGTCGTCCCGCCCGCCGTCACGGAGTCGACGCTCCACGGCACACCGGTGACGGGCACATCGCTCCGCACCGTGCCGCCCCCGCCCTCACCCCCGTCGCCGTCGCCGGAGCCGGACTCCGTACCGCAGGCGGCGAGGGTGAGGAGGGCCAGAACACTGACGCTGACAGCCATACGTTGTGGGTGCATGGCGATGTGACGGTACGGGGGTGCGATCCGGTTCCGCCGGGGGCGCGGGGGCCGGGGCGGGCGTGC
Source organism: Streptomyces sp. ADI96-02 (assembly GCF_003846185.1). Taxonomy (GTDB): domain Bacteria; phylum Actinomycetota; class Actinomycetes; order Streptomycetales; family Streptomycetaceae; genus Streptomyces. The sequence continues at coordinate 3,481,050 of NZ_ML123034.1, read as the reverse complement.
GGAACCCGGGCGGGGCTTCCGCCCGGTCAGCGCATCAGGGGCAGCAGCGCGCCGAGGTCGGCCCGCTCCCCACTGGCGCTGACCTCCGCGCCGTCCAGCGCCCGCGTCCACGACGTCCGTCCGGTGGCGAGCCTCATCCAGGTCAGCGGGCTGGTCTCGACGACGTTCGGCGGCGTGCCCCGCGTGTGCTTGGGGCCGCCGATGCACTGGACCACCGCGAACGGCGGTACCCGCACCTCGACCGAGCCGCCCGGAGCCCGGTCGGCGAGCGTGTCCGCCAGCAGCCGGGTGCAGGCGGCGAGGGCCTGGCGGTCGTACGGGACGGCGAGTCCGAGCGCGTCGTTCAGGTCGTCCGTGTGGACGACCAGTTCGACGGTGCGGGTCACCAGGAAGTCGGCCAGGCGCATGGCCCCGGCGGGCGTCGTCAGAAGCCGGTCCCCCGTGCCGGTCGCGGGGACGTCCGCGACGAACCGCTCCTCCACCTCCGCGTACAGCGCGTCGAGGTCGGGGTGGTCCGCGCGCAGGGCTGCGGTGGCCTCCGCGACCCGTCCGGCCCGTGCCGCCGTGCCCCCGGCCCAGTCGAGCAGCGTGGTGTCGGGCTTGGGGCCGGGGGGCTCCGGCAGGGCCAGGCCCCGGCTGACACCGGCGAGCGGCATCGCGAGGTGCACCGCGAGATCGCGCGCGGTCCAGTCGCCCAGCCGGGTGGGCTCGGCCAACTGCTGGGGCGTCAGCGTGCGTACGGCGTCCCGCACATGGGCGAACTGCGCGAGCACGGCGGCGCGGGTCCGGAGGTGGTCGTAGTTGCGGAGGCGCTTCTTGGCCGGGGGCATGGGGGCGAGATTACGGGACAGCTCTCAACCGGCGGCCGTGACATCGCGGCCTCCGTCCCGGGCCTCCCGGACTCCGTCCCGGGCCTCGTCCCGGCCTCCGTATCGGTCGCCGCCCCGCACGGGGTTCGGCGGACTGGGCGGACTCGGCGGGCTGGGCGGGCCCTGCGGCCCCGGCCGGCCGGACGCCTCCCGCCCGCCCGGGGTGAACGCCTCGCCGCCCGCCGGGACCCCGATCCCCTTCCAGGTGAACGGGATCCCCCGCGCGGCGTCCGGGTCGGGCCCGTCCATCAGGTGGAAGTGGAGGTGCGGTTCCGTGCTGTTGCCCGAGTTCCCGCAGCGCCCGATCGGCTGTCCCGCCCGCACGGTGTCCCCGGCCCGCACCAGGAGCGAGCCGCGGCGGAGATGGGCGTAGACGGCGTGGACCCCGTCGCCGAGGTCGAGCACGACGTGGTTGCCGAGGACGCGGCGCGCGCCGAGGACCGAGCGCACGTTGCCCTCGACGAGCAGGAGGTAGCCGAGCGCCGGGAGCGAGGTCCGGCTCAGGTGGTCGCGCCGGCCGTCGCTCGCCCGTACGACCGTGGCGTCGGCCGCCGCGAGCAGCGGTGCGCCGAACGCCGGGAAGTCGCGGTTGCGCCGGACGACGGGCCACAGGGCGCGGAACGGCGGGCGGCCGGGGCCCCGGCCGCCCTCGGGCTCCGGTTGCTCCGGTTGCTCCGGTTGCTCCGGTTCGGCCACGAGGTCGATCGCGTACGTCTGCCCGTACACATGCGTGCCGTGGCTGGGCACCCGGTCCGCCGGGCTGTTCAGCGCGATCCACCGGCCGGTCACCGGGACCTCGGTCTCCACCGGGGCACGCGGCTCGCCCCGGGGCGCGGCGGCCCGGGTCTGGAGCGTGTTCGCCGTCGTCATGAGGACGAACACCACCCCCGCCGGAAGCAGTGTGGTCGCCCACCCCGGACCCGGCAGGTCCGTGACGAACTCGCTGATCATCAGCGCGATCAGGACGGCCCAGGACAGGCGCAGGGCCACCGTGACGGCGGCGCGGACGGACATGGTTCCCCCTGGTCTCGTATCCGGCGCGTGGGTCGTGCGCGCCACGCGTCTCATGCGCTCGTACGGTCATGCGCTCGGGCACCCGCCGGTCATGCGCCCGTACGGTCGGGAGCTCGGGCGCTCCTGCGGTCAGGTGCGCGCCGCCGTGAGCACCACCAGCAGCGGCACGACCCGGGCGGGCGGCACCTCGTACCGGCCCCGGCCGGCCGCCTGGAGCCAGCCCGCGCCGGTCAGTTGGCGCAGGTGGTGGTAGATCTGGCCGGTGGTGCCGACCTCGTCGAGCGCGGCCAGTTCGGCGGTCGTGCGGAGGCCGCCGAGGATCTCGCGGAGCAGCCGCAGCCGGACCGGGTGGCCCAGGGCGGCGAACGGCTCGGCGGCGTCCGCCCAGTCGCCGCCGATCAGGGACCCGGTCAGCGCGCCGTACTGCCAGCCGTACTCCTCGCCGGTGGGCAGCCGCACCGATCCCGTGTACAGGACTCCGCCGTCGGCGGCGTCCTCACCGAGGCCGGCCAGCTGCTCCTTGAGCCCTTCCAGCGCCCAGAAGTCCCCGTCGCCCAGGCGCGGCGCGGCGTGGTCCTTCCGCTCCAGCTCCGCAAGACGCCGTTCCAGCGCGGCGACGCGCTCCTCAAGGTCCATGACAGCAATCATACGTAATTACGTAATCGCGTCAAGGAGGTGTGCCGACAGAGCGAAGCCCCCGCCCGGAGGACCCGGGCGGGGGCTGTGACGAACCGGTCGGCCTGCGGCGGCTCAGGCGAGCAGCGCGGGGATGGTCGCCTCGTGCGCCGTGCGCAGCTCGCTCAGCGGGATGCCGAACTCGCCCTGCACCTCGATCTCCTCGCCGTCCACGACGCCGACGCGGGCGACGGGCAGGCCGCGCGCGCCGCACATGTCGGTGAAGCGGAGCTCCTCGCTGCGCGGGACCGCGACGACCGCGCGACCGGCCGACTCGGAGAACAGGAAGGTGAACGCGTCCAGACCGTCCGGCACGACGAGCCGCGCGCCCTTCCCGCCGCGCAGGCAGGACTCGGTGACCGCCTGGATCAGGCCGCCGTCCGAGAGGTCGTGCGCGGCGTCGATCATGCCGTCGCGGGAGGCCGAGATCAGGATCTCGGCGAGCAGCTTCTCGCGGCCGAGGTCCACCTTCGGCGGCAGACCGCCCAGGTGCTGGTGGACCACCTCGGACCAGGCCGAGCCGCCGAACTCCTCACGCGTGTCGCCCAGCAGGTAGAGGAGCTGGCCCTCTTCCGCGAAGGCGACGGGCGTACGCCGGTTGACGTCGTCGATCACGCCGAGCACGGCCACGACCGGCGTCGGGTGGATCGCCGTCTCGCCGGTCTGGTTGTAGAGCGAGACGTTACCGCCGGTGACCGGGGTGCCCAGTTCCAGGCAGCCGTCCGCGAGACCGCGGGTGGCCTCGGCGAACTGCCACATGACGTCCGGGTCCTCGGGCGAACCGAAGTTCAGGCAGTCGGAGATGGCCAGCGGCTTGGCTCCGGAGGCGGCCACGTTGCGGTACGACTCGGCCAGCGCGAGCTGCGCGCCGGTGTACGGGTCGAGCTTGGCGTACCGGCCGTTGCCGTCCGTCGCCAGGGCGACGCCCAGGTTCGAGTCGGCGTCGATCCGGACCATGCCCGCGTCCTCGGGCATCGCGAGCACGGTGTTGCCCTGCACGAACCGGTCGTACTGCTCGGTGATCCAGGACTTGGACGCCTGGTTCGGGGAGGCGACCAGCTTGAGGACCTGCTCGCGCAGCTCGGCGGCGTTCGCCGGGCGGGGCAGCTTGCCGGCGTCGTCCGCCTGGAGCGCGTCCTGCCAGGACGGGCGGGCGAACGGGCGGTGGTAGACCGGGCCGTCGTGGGCGACCGAGCGCGGCGGCACGTCCACGATCTGCTCGCCGTGCCAGAAGATCTCCAGCTGGGAGCCCTCGGTCACCTCACCGATGACGGTGGCGATGACGTCCCACTTCTCGCAGATCTCCAGGAAGCGGTCGACGTGCCGCGGCTCGACGATCGCGCACATGCGCTCCTGCGACTCGCTCATGAGGATCTCCTCGGGCGAGAGGGAGGAGTCGCGCAGCGGCACGGTGTCCAACTCGACGCGCATGCCGCCCGAACCGGCGGAGGCCAGCTCGCTGGTGGCGCAGGAGAGCCCGGCGCCGCCGAGGTCCTGGATGCCCGCGACGAGCTTCTCCGCGAAGATCTCCAGGGTGCACTCGATGAGGAGCTTCTCCTGGAACGGGTCGCCGACCTGGACGGCGGGGCGCTTGGCCGGGCCGGTCGACTCGAAGGTCTCCGAGGCCAGCACCGAGACGCCGCCGATGCCGTCGCCGCCGGTGCGGGCGCCGTAGAGGATCACCTTGTTGCCGGGGCCGGAGGCCTGGGCGAGGTGGATGTCCTCGTGCCGCATCACGCCGATGCACCCGGCGTTGACCAGCGGGTTGCCCTGGTAGCAGGCGTCGAAGACGACCTCGCCGCCGATGTTGGGCAGTCCCAGGCAGTTGCCGTAGCCGCCGATGCCCGCGACGACGCCGGGCAGGACGCGCTTGGTGTCGGGGTGGTCGGCCGCGCCGAAGCGCAGCGGGTCGACGACCGCGATCGGACGGGCGCCCATGGCGAGGATGTCGCGGACGATGCCGCCGATGCCGGTGGCCGCGCCCTGGTAGGGCTCGATGTACGAGGGGTGGTTGTGCGACTCGACCTTGAAGGTGACCGCGTACCCCTGGCCGACGTCCACGACGCCCGCGTTCTCGCCGATGCCGACGAGCATGGCGTCGTTGGCGGGGACCTTCTCGCCGAACTGCTTGAGGTGGACCTTGCTGCTCTTGTACGAGCAGTGCTCCGACCACATCACCGAGTACATGGCCAGCTCGGCGCCGGTGGGACGGCGGCCCAGGATCTCGCGGATCCGGGCGTACTCGTCCTCCTTGAGGCCGAGTTCCTTCCAGGGCTGCTCGGTGTCCGGGGTCTCGGCCGCGTGCTTGACCGTATCCAGGCTCATGCGTTGACCAGCTTCTTGATGATCGAGGTGAAGAAACCGAGGCCGTCGGTGCGGCCGGTGCCGATCAGCGGCTCGACGGCGTGCTCCGGGTGGGGCATCAGGCCGACGATGTTGCCCTCGGCGTTGGCGATGCCCGCGATGTCGCGGAGCGAGCCGTTGGGGTTGCCGCCGAGATAGCGGAAGGCGACCCGCCCCTCGGCCTCCAGCTCGTCGAGCGTGCGCTCGTCGGCGGTGTACCGGCCGTCCATGTTCTTGAGCGGGACCCGGATCTCCTGGCCGGCGCTGTAGTCCGAGGTCCAGGCCGTCTCCGCGTTCTCCACGCGCAGGCTCTGGTCGCGGCAGACGAAGTGCAGGTGGTTGTTGCGCAGCATCGCGCCGGGCAGCAGATGCGCCTCGGTCAGGATCTGGAAGCCGTTGCAGATGCCGAGGACCGGCATCCCGGCCCTCGCCTGCTCGATGAGCGTCTCCATCACCGGCGAGAAGCGCGAGATGGCGCCCGCCCGCAGATAGTCCCCGTACGAGAATCCGCCGGCCAGGACGACGGCGTCGACCTGGTGCAGATCCTTGTCGCGGTGCCACAGGGATACGGGCTCCGCGCCGGCGATCCGCACGGCCCGCAGGGCGTCCTGATCGTCGAGAGTGCCGGGAAAAGTGACGACGCCGATACGGGTGGTCACTTCTCCTCCTCCACCTTCACGACGAAGTCCTCGATGACGGTGTTGGCGAGGAAGGTCTCGGCCATCTCGTTAATACGGGCGAGGGCGGCGTCGTCGACCGGCCCCTCGACCTCCAGCTCGAAACGCTTTCCCTGACGGACGTCCACGATTCCGCCGAAGCCGAGACGGGGCAGCGCACGCTGCACCGCCTGTCCCTGCGGGTCGAGGATCTCCGGCTTGAGCATGACATCGACTACGACGCGTGCCACTGGCACTCCCGGTGTGGTGGTGTGGTGCGGCTGTCTCTCCGGGGGGTTCCCCAGACCCCCGCGGGTCCACTCAGCGTACCTGGCCGAAAATTCTACGCGGGTAGATATGGAGTGGCGTCGACGCGGAACGGATCACGCGGGTATATCGGGCGCGACAACGCGCGGGAAAAGTCCCGGAAAAAAATCATGCCAGGATTGTGCGCGGACACGCGGAGATAATTGCCGGGGCTTCACAATGCGGCGCCCACCGCTGTACAAATGATTAGCGGGGAAAGCAGTATTGCCCCGGGAACACCGGAACAGTCGGCATCAGTCGATCCGTATCCGCCTGCCAGCCGGAAAACCGGCACCGGCGCACGCCGAACGCGCCGATGCCATGGGAAAGGACCGATATCCGTGGCTCAGCGCGTAGTGGTTACGCTCTCCGACGACATCGACGGGGGAGCAGCGGCGGAAACGGTGACCTTCGCCCTGGACGGGAAGACGTACGAGATCGACCTCAATCCCGCCAACGCGAAGAAGCTGCGCAAGGCCCTGGCCCCCTACGTGGCGGCCGGCCGCAAGCAGACGAACGCCGGCCGGCACGGCAGGACGCCGACGGCCTACCACCACACCTCCCTCGCCCCGGACCCGGCGGCCGTCCGCGCCTGGGCCCGCTCGCACCGGATGGAGGTGCCGGCCCGCGGCCGGATCCCGAAGAAGGTCTACGAGGCGTTCAACGCGGCTGATTGAGCGCGGGCGGCGCCCGGGGCCGGAGACGGGCCCAGGAAGTCGGGTGCCGGATGTCCGGGGTGGAGTGGGGCGTCGCCCGGTGTCGGAGCCCCGGCCCCGACACTCCGTCAGGCGGCGCGCGCCGCGCCGGGAGCCCGTCCGCAGGGGCCGTGTCCGGGCCGCGTTCGGTCCCCGCTCGGGCCGTGTCCGGGTCGCGTCCCGAGGGACCCGCCGGAAGCCGACTTGCGCGACACCCCCGCAGGTCGGCTAGAGTCTGGAGCACGCCGAGGGGCGAGGCCGAAAGGCCGAATCCCACGCAGCGTGCGGGTGTAGTTCAGTAGTAGAACATCCCCCTTCCAGGGGGAAGGCGCAGTGTGCAATTCCTGTCACCCGCTCTGCACAGGCTCTTCTGACCACGTCGTTGGATCAGGTAGAGTAGTGCTCGCTCCACCGGTGAAAGCCGAGTGGCAGCAATGCGGACGTAGCTCAGTTGGTAGAGCGCAACCTTGCCAAGGTTGAGGTCGCCAGTTCGAACCTGGTCGTCCGCTCAGTGATCAAAGGCCCTGACCGATTCGGTCAGGGCCTTTGTCGTGCATCACCGCGCATGACGTTTGTCATGCGCGGTGATGACAGCACGCACTGCCGGCGAGGCCGATCGGGCGGAAGTCTGAGCATCAACGGCGACGGGATCGCCGGAGTGAGATCGCAGCGCACCCATGAGAGGGCGGATCGGATCCTCAGTCCGCAGATCGCGCGGTAATCGCGGAAGACACGGCGAGGAACCTCCCTTCCGGAGTGAGAGAGGCCATGACGCCGACGAAGAAGACCACGGGAGCCGCGGCAGCCGCGGCGGCGGGCGGACTCCGGTGGCCCGGGCGGAAGCCCGTCCAGGGCGACCCGGCGAAGGCCGAGCTCTACACGCGGTTCACGTTCCAGGCTCTGGCGGGCACGGAGGCCGGTGTGCTGGGCGTACCGCTCCTCCTCGGCGACCGGCAGCCGGTCAGCTTCTGGCTGTTCCTGCTGATGCTCGCGCACTCCGTGATGACCTCGGTCGTGGCCACCCGGGCCCTGGAATGGCAGTGCGGGCGGCGCGAGCGGCCCGTGACGCTGATGGCGGCCTCCGCCGCGCTCTCCGGAGGCGCGGTACTGACGCTGCTGGTCCTCCTGGACGCCGGGACGATCGACGCCCAGGAGGACGGCTTCGGCCTCCTGCTCATGGGCATCGCCGCGTTCGGCCTCGGCACGTTCGCACTCTGCCAGCGCACGACGCGGCAGCGGGTGGGCACGGTGCTCGTCGCCTCCGCGGGAACGGCCGCCGCGACCGCGCTGCTCGGCCTGGGGTGGCGGCAGACCTGGCTGGACTTCGTGGGCGTCGCCGCCGCCGGTTCGCTCTTCGTCGTCTCGTACGTCTTCTCCGCCTGGCTCGTCGGCGTCGTACGGGAGCTGGAGGCGACCCGCGAGATCCGGACCCGGCTGGCCGTCGCGGAGGAGCGGCTCCGCTTCGGACGGGACATCCACGACGTACTGGGCCGCAACCTCGCGGTGATGGCCCTCAAGAGCGAGCTGGCCGTCCAACTGGCCGAGCGGGGACGCCCGGAGGCCGTGCCGCAGATGGCCGAGGTACAGCGGATCGCGCAGGAGTCGCAGCGCGAGATCCGGGAAGTCGTGCGCGGCTACCGGGAGGCCGACCTGCAGACCGAACTGGCGGGCGCGCAGGGCGTTCTGCGGGCGGCGGGCATCGCGTGCGAGGTGCGGGGGCTGGACGTCGGACGCGCGGACCCGGATGCGGAGGACGGGCTTCCGCCGGAGGTCCGGTCGGCCCTGGGGTGGGTGGTGCGGGAGGCGACCACGAACGTGCTGCGGCACGGGGACCCCGCGCGGTGCACGATCCGGCTCTCGTCGGGCGAGCGGGACGGGACCGAGGGCGGCACGGAGGTGACGTTGACGGTGGAGAACGACGGGGCCGGCCCGACGGACGGGGCCGAGGACCGCGCGGGTGCCGCAGGGGCCGGGGCGGAGGACGCCACGGGAGCCGGGGCCGGGGACGCGGACGCGGACCGCACCGCGGCGGCCGGTGCGGGCACCGGGCCGGGAAGGGGCATGCGGAGGGGGCGGGGCACGGAAACGGGGCAGGGTACGGGGCTTGCCGGACTCCGGGACCGGCTCGCCCTGCTCGACGGCACGTTGGAGGCGGGCGCGACGGGAAGGAAGGGACACTTCAGGCTGACCGCGCGGATTCCGGTGCCGGAGCCGCGTACGGACGGCGGGGACAGGACTCACGTGGAAGGGGCCGTGTGATGGCCGAGCACGAACAGCGGGGCGGGGTAGCCGGGGAAACCGGGGAAGTGAGGGAAGCCGGGGAAGCACGGGAAGCACCGGAGGCCGGGACGGTCCCCCCGTCCCGGATCCGCGTCCTGCTGGCCGACGACGAGCATCTGATCCGGGGCGCTCTGGCGGCCCTGCTCGCGCTGGAGGACGACCTCCTGGTGGTCGCCGAGGCGGCGTCCGGCCCCGAGGCGCTCGCCATGGCGCTGGCGCACCGGCCCGACGTCGCCGTCCTGGACCTCCAGATGCCGGGCGTCGACGGTGTGAAGGTCGCCACATCCCTGCGTACCGAACTGCCCGGCTGCCGGACCATGATCGTGACGAGCCACGGCCGGCCCGGACACCTGAAGCGGGCCCTCACCGCCGGGGTGCGCGGGTTCGTGCCGAAGACGGTCAGCGCCCGGCGGCTCGCCGAGATCATCCGCACGGTCCACGCCGGAAACCGTTACGTGGAACACGAGTTGGCGGCCGATGCCATCGCCGCCGGCGACTCCCCACTGACGGCCAGGGAGACCGAGGTGCTGGAGCTGGCGGCGGACGGGGCGCCGATCGCCGAGGTGGCGGAACGCGCTTCGCTGTCGCAGGGCACCGTGCGAAACTACCTGTCCTCGGTCGTGTCCAAGCTGGGGGTGGAGAACCGGCACGCGGCCGTGCGTCTCGCGCGTGAGCGGGGTTGGGTATAGTGGGCCTCGCGCTTCGGCGCCCTGCGAACGTAGCTCAGCTGGTAGAGCGCAACCTTGCCAAGGTTGAGGTCGCGAGTTCGAACCTCGTCGTTCGCTCCACCGAGAAGGCCCCCGTCCCGAGGACGGGGGCCTTCTCGCATCTCATCGCGTGCTACGCCCAGTTGGAGCCGGTCAGCACCTCGTACGCCTCGATGTACTTGGCACGGGTCGCCTCCACGATCTCCGGCGGGAGCGGCGGGGGCGACTGCTCGCCCCTGCGGTCCCAGCCGGAGGCCGGCGAGGTCAGCCAGTCCCGCACGAACTGCTTGTCGTACGAGGGCTGCGCGCGGCCCGGCTGCCAGGTCGTGGCGGGCCAGAAGCGCGAGGAGTCCGGGGTCAGCACCTCGTCGGCGAGGATCAGCCGCTCGCCGCCGTCGGCGGTGGCGGTGGCGGTCTCGAAGCCGAACTCGAACTTGGTGTCGGCCAGGATGATCCCGCGCTCGTGCGCGATGTCCCGGGCCCGTCGGTAGACGTCCATGGTCGTCTGGCGCAGTTGGGCGGCCGTCTCGACGCCGACCTCGCGGGCGATCTGCTCGTAACTGACGTTCTCGTCATGGTCGCCGACGGCGGCCTTGGCGGCCGGGGTGAAGATCGGACCCGGCAGCTCGGAGCCGTTGACCAGTCCCTCGGGGAGGCCGATGCCGCAGACCGTGCGCGTCGCGTCGTACTCGACGAGACCGGAACCGGTGAGATAGCCGCGGGCCACGCACTCGATGGGGATCATCCGCAGGGACCGGCAGACGAGGGTGCGGCCCGCCCAGTCGGCCGGGGCGCCGGGCGGCAGCTCGGTGGAGATGACGTGGTTGGGCACGAGGTCGGCGAGCTGGTCGAACCACCAGAGCGACAGCCGGGTGAGGACCCGGCCCTTGTCGGGGATCTCGGTGGGCAGGACCCAGTCGTACGCGGAGACCCGGTCGCTGGCGACCATGACCAGGTCGCCCGCCTCGTTCCGGTACAGGTCACGCACCTTGCCGGTGTGCAGGTGGGTGAGGCCCGGGACCTCGACGGGCTCGGGCTTTTCTACAAAACCGGACACGCTGCCTCCGCGTAGGTTGATCCAGGAGCGGTTCCGATTGTCCCGTATCCGGGAGGCGGGCGCGGGAGCGGGGGCGTGTCGCCGGGGCCGGAACGTCAGTCCCGCTTGCAGATCCGGTCGAGGAGGTTCGCCGTCGCCTGCTGGATCCGGGAGTCGATGTGGCCGGGCCGGTCCAGCGCCGGTGACCAGGCGAAGGTGCCGGAGGCGAAGACGAGCGCACCGGAGGGAGCCTGGTACAGCGAGGTCTCCTGGTGCCGGTCGGCCCCTTCGGAGTCCCGGTACGGGGAGTGCGCCAGCAGGATGCGGTTGTCGTGCTCCGGCAGGCTGGTGCGCGGGAAGTAGCGGTCGGCCTCGCCCGCGACCAGGCCGCCGATCTCGTCGCCCTCCACGGCCCCGGTCGAGTCCCACAGCCAGTGCTCGGCGTTCCGCACGACCAGCGGGTGGGGTTCGGGCACCCGGCCCGCGTACTGGATGCCCAGCAGCTGCTGCTCGGGCCGGTCCACCTCCCGCCAGAGCGCCGACTTCCCGGGGCCGCGGCGCTTGCGGCACGTCAGGAGGCGGTCCGGGACGCCGGAGGCGGACGGGGCCAGACCGACCTGCCAGTACATGGTGTTGGCGGAGAGGAAGACGAGCGAGGTGCCGGAGTCCCTGGCGCGTTCGGCGGCCCGGCGCATGGGCAGCGACCAGTACTCGTCGTGGCCTGGGAAGACCAGGCCCCGGTAGCGGCTCGGGTCGACGCGGCCCGCGTGCAGGTCGCGGGCGTCCGCGTAGGCGAGGTCGTAGCCGTACCGCTCGGCCCAGCGGATGAAGTCGTACGCGTGCCCCACGTGCAGCGGCAGCCCGGCCCCGGCGAACGGCCGGTCGAAGGAGATCGTGACGGCCGCGTCCTCCTCGCCGAGGAGCCGGCCCCGCTCGTCCCAGGCGTGGTAGAGGCTGGCTCCCGTGCGGCCGTCCTCCGGATAGAGGTTGTACGCCTGCCATGTGATGTCGGGCAGCAGGAGCAGCAGGTCGGCGGGGTGGTCGTGGCGGACCGTGAACGGGATGTGCGAGCGGTAGCCGTCGGCGGTGGTCAGGACGGCCACGTACGCGCCGACGGACCAGTAGCTCGGGATCTGGAGCCGCCAGGACATCCACCAGTGGTGGCAGGAGACGGTCCGGTCGGCGGCCAGCGGGGCGGGCTGGACGATGCCGGAGAGGCGCGGGCTCGTGGTGATCTTGGAGGCGCCGTCGCCCCCGTAGTGACCGATGCGGTAGATGTCCACGGAGAACTGCTGGGGCGGGTCGACCGTGATGTGGAAGTCGATCGCCTCGCCGGGGGCCGCCGCGGCGGGCGAGACGAAGCCCTTGATCTGCCGGCCCACGTCGTCGGCCGTGCGGGTCCCGCCGCCGATGCCGCTGCGGCCGAGGTCCGGGTCCACGTACCAGGGGACGACCTGGCCGGTGTCGTCGAAGTAGTTCTCACTGCCGCGTAGCCAGGGCAGCGGGCCCTGGCCGAAGGGATCGCTCACGGCGTGCGCGAGAGCCCCCGATTCCCATCGGCGAATGTGCTCCGCCCCCATGCCGCGCCCCTCCCTCAGATCCCCCGGACAACTGTGGCGCATCCGACGTCAGCGCCGACCCCCAGCACATCACATAACGCACGCGGCCCGTCACCCTTCGTCGCGAATTGACGTGAACGGAACCTGTCGCTCCGGCCTGATTTGTCCCTCCGGCGCGGATGCGTCCGGTGGGGGCGCGGAGGTGTCCGGGAAGGGGCGGCCCTGCACCCGCTGGGGAGAGGCACGCGCTCAGCGGGAGGGGGCGCGCGTGCGCCCAGGGGGCGCGGAAGCATGCGGGCGCGCTCCCGACCCGCCCGGTCGGCCCTCATCGCGTTGGCTCGGTGCACGGTCGTCCGGCCACTTGACCCGCGCCATACGAACGGACCGAACGGACTGGATGGACTGGTATGGACCGGATGAACCGGAAGGACCGGAAGGACCGGAAGGACCGGAAGGACCGGAAGGACCGGAAGGACCGGAAGGCTGAACCGACGGGACGGACGTGACGGACTCGACGCGCCGGACGGACTCGACGGGTCGGACGAACTCGACGCGCCGGATGAACTCGGCGGGCCGGGCGGACCGACCGCACGCGTCGTGGCGGCGGCGTCCGGGAGGCGTGGGCCGCTGCGTACGCGTCCGGCCGGACCGGGCCTCTCGGTCGCGTCACGTCACGCCAACCGGACCGGGCCTCTCGGCCGTCCCGTACCGGGTGCGTCAGCCGCGGCAGCCGCGTCGGCCGCACCGCTCCGGCCGGCTGCGTCAGACCAGCCGGACCGGTTTGTCGGACCGCACTCCCACCTCGGCGAGCCAGGTCCGCAGCGGGCCCGGGTCGCCGTCCTCGACGAGACTGAGGACCGGGGACGCCAGGTCGGCCCGGCGCTCGCCGCCGACGAGCAGCGTCGGCCCGTCGAGCCAGTCCAGACCGGGCGCCGCCCCCGCCGTGTCCACGGCCGCACAGCAGACCATCGCCACCACGTGGTCGGCGAGCAGCTCCGTACCCGTACGCGGCGGCTGGAGCGGGAAGAGCGGCAGCGGGTCGGGGCCCCAGAGGTCCAGCGGGTCCGGTCCGCCCGCGCCCGCCGCGGGCTGCGCCGGGCCGGGCGCGGGGGCCGGGCCCTCCTCGCCGGCCACGGCGGCGCCGATCCCGGCAGCGAGCCGGCCGCCGGCCCCGCCGGGGGCGGTCAGATGCTCCATGACCCGGGACAGCGTGGGCACCGTCGGATCGGAGGAAGAGGCGGAGGCGGCCGGGGCGGAGGCCGGGGGCGCGCCCAGGGAATCGAGGACGCGGTTCAGCCGGGCGGCCTCCGTGCGCCACTTCCGGTCGACGACCTCCTCCGGGTACTGCTGCCAGTCCACCGGCGACCAGTCGGGGCCGCTCTTCGCCGGACCACCGTGGAAGAGCCGGGCCGCGAGCAGCGACGCGGCCTCGTCGGCGGTCCCCGGCTCCTCCAGGAGGTCGCACGCCGGGCGCTCGCCGAGGCGCGTGGTGAAACCGTCGGCCAGCCGGTCCCGGCGGGAGAGCTCGGTGAGGGCCGAGACGACGCCGGCGTCCAGCCGGGAGGGCCAGCGCCCCATGCGCCAGGCCGGCAGCGCGACGCGGGTCAGCAGCCGGTCCCAGCCCGCGTACGCGAGGCCGACCTGCTCCTGGGCGGCGATGCGCAGCCCGTAGTCGACCGTCTGCGCCCGCATCGAGGCGGCGGCGGCCACACAGCGCTCCATCTCGGCGGCGTGGTCGCGGCAGGCGCGCAGCAGCAGGCGGGCGATCCAGCCGACGAAGGCGAGGGGCGCGCCGCGCACCGCTCCCCGGCCGGGGAGGGCGGCGTCGGCGACGGCGGCGTCCAGCCCCCGGACGAACCGCCGGGCCGCGGCTATGTCCGGATGCGCGGACGAGCCGGTGCCGGCCACGACGGGGGCGAGCACCGCGCGGAGCTCCGCGACCCTCATCCACCACAGGAACGGCGAGCCGATCACGAGGACGGGCGCGGCGCCCTTGGCCCCGCGCCGCCCGGAATCCGCCTGCGGGCCGCTGCGGGCGGCGCGGTGCGTACGGTCCTCCAGCCAGCTGTCGCAGTCCGGGGTCAGCTCTATGGCCGACGGCGCGGGCACGTCGAGCCGGGCGGCCAGGTCACGGACCAGCCGATAGAGATCGGGGGCGCCGTCCTCCGGCACCGGGACCGTCGGGCTCACCGCGGGCTTCGCCCGCGCGACGCTGGTCGCCACGGCGGCGGTGACCAGCAGGACGACGACGGCCACACCGAACAGCGTCCAGCGCACGCCGTCCCACACCGGGCCGCCGAGGTGCCCCTGCGCCGCGGCGGCGAAGAGCACGACGGCCGCCGCCGTGGGCAGGATCGCCACGGCCAGCGCCCTGCCGCGGATCCGCAGCAGGGCGAGCGCTCGGGCCTGTGCGGCCCGCGCACCCAGCTCCTCACCCACATCGATACCGGACACGACCGGACGTCACCCCCTCTGCCCCGCGACGGTGTTGCTCACTCCCCCACTGTGGCACCCGCCACCGACATCGCAATGCCGGTGGGCCAAGTGCCGGAACGCCTGCGCCGCACCCTAGTTGGGGCCTCGGCGGGCGTCATCCGGATGGCGCAGTCGTCACTCGATGGAATGGCTTTGGGTAAAGCTGCTGACGTGTCCGCGCCCATGAGTCAGCCCCTCCGGCCGCCCCGCGTACCGGGGGGTGCGCGGGGCGGGCAAAGGGGCTGCGGAGTGCCGGAGTCCGGCGGGCGAGCCGGGGACGAGCCGGGGGGCGAGCCGGGCGGCTCAGCCCTCGGCGGCCTTCAGGGCGATGTCCGTACGGTGCTGGGAACCGTCGAGGCGGATCCGGCCGAGCGCGGTGTAGGCGCGCTCACGGGCGGCGGCGAGGTCCTTGCCGGTGGCGGTGACGGACAGCACCCGGCCGCCGGCGCTGACGACGGTCCGGCCCTCGGCCCGGGTCCCGGCGTGCAGGACGTACGCGTCGGGGGCATCCTGTGCCGCGACGTCCGCGAGGCCGTCGATCGGGTCGCCGGTGCGCGGGGTGCCGGGGTAGTTGTGCGAGGCGATGACCACGGTGACCGCGGCGTCGTCGCGCCAGTTCAGCGGCGGGAGGGCGTCGAGGACGCCGTTGGCGGCGGCGAGCAGCACCCCGGCCAGCGGGGTCTTCAGCCGGGCCAGCACCACCTGGGTCTCCGGGTCGCCGAAGCGGGCGTTGAACTCGATGACCCGCACGCCGCGGGAGGTGATCGCGAGGCCCGCGTAGAGCAGCCCGGAGAAGGGAGTGCCGCGCCGGCGCAGCTCGTCGACGGTCGGCTGGAGAACGGTCCGCAGGACCTCGTCGACCAGCTTGGGGTCCGCCCACGGCAGCGGCGAGTAGGCGCCCATCCCGCCGGTGTTCGGGCCCTCGTCGCCGTCCAGGGCGCGCTTGAAGTCCTGGGCGGGCTGGAGGGGCAGCACGGTGGTGCCGTCGGTGATCGCGAAGAGGCTGACCTCGGGGCCGTCGAGGAACTCCTCGATGACCACGCGGTCGCAGGAGAGCGCGTGGGCGCGGGCCTGGGCCGGGTCGTCGGTGACGACGACGCCCTTGCCGGCCGCGAGACCGTCGTCCTTGACGACGTAGGGGGCGCCGAAGGCGTCGAGGGCGGCGTCGATCTCCGCGGCGGTGGTGCAGACGTAGCTGCGGGCGGTGGGCACCCCGGCGCCGGCCATGACGTCCTTGGCGAACGCCTTGGAGCCTTCGAGCCGAGCCGCTTCACCGGAGGGGCCGAAGCAGGGGATGCCGGCCGCGCGGACGGCGTCGGCGACCCCGGCGACGAGCGGCGCCTCCGGGCCGACGACCACCAGCTCGGCGCCGAGCCCGGTGGCGAGACGCGCGACGGCGTCACCGTCGAGCGCGTCGACCGGGTGCAGTTCGGCCACCTCTGCGATGCCGGCGTTGCCGGGGGCGCAGTACAGAGCGGTGACATCGGGGTCGAGGGACAGAGAGCGGCACAGGGCGTGTTCGCGGGCGCCGCCGCCGATGACGAGGACCTTCACGGGGTGCAGCCTAGCCGCCGGGCACGCGGGCCCCCGACGGGCGCCGATCCGTGGACGGGAGGGCGGGGCGGACAGCGGCAGGGAAGCACGGGAGAGGACGCCGGCGGCCCGGGACTCATGGTCGCCGCAGGACCTGTCGTCAGCCCGGCCCCAGGGTCTGCCCGGGACCCAAGGTCTGCCCGGGACCCAAGGTCTGCCCGGGACCCAAGGTGATGGTCGGGTCCCAAGGTGATGGCCGGGACCCGAGGTGAT
>NZ_ML123034.1:3461883-3464601 GCF_003846185.1 Streptomyces sp. ADI96-02 | reverse complement strand
GGGTCTGCCCGGGACCCAAGGTCTGCCCGGGACCCAAGGTCTGCCCGGGACCCAAGGTGATGGTCGGGTCCCAAGGTGATGGCCGGGACCCGAGGTGATGGCCGGGACCGAGGCGTTGGTCGGCTACTGCTCGTTGGTGAACTCCTCCACCACCGTGGCGCCCAGCTCGCGGACGATCAGCTCGTGGCCGGAGAGCGCCGAGTCGACGAGGTCCGGATCGTCGGCCTCCGGGGTGTCGTCCTCGGGGGCGACCGAGCGCGGCGGCTCTGCCCCGTACGACCCGTGGGTGTCCGGCGGAGGCGGCGGCGCGGACTCCCGGCCGCCCTGCGGCGACGGCGGCGTCTGCTGCGACTGCTGCTGCCGGCCCTGCTGGGGCTGGGAGGGCTGTTGCGGGGAGTGCGCCGGGCGGCCTTCGTACGCCGTCGGGGCCGGTGCGGCCGGAGAGGGCGACGGGGCGGGCTGGTACTGCGGGGCCGGAGGCCGGGGGCCGCCGGGCGGCAGGGGCGCCGTGCCGCCGCCGGAGGTGTCGACGACCGCTTCCACGCGCCACTGGGCGTTGAAGCGCTCGGCGAGGGCCTGCTTGAGGACCTCCTCGCTGCCGCTGCTCGCGAAGTTGTCACGGGCGCCCGCGTTGAGGAAGCCGATCTGGAGGGTGGTCCCGTCGAACCCGGTCACCTGGGCGTTCTGGCTGAGCAGGATCCAGGTGAAGCGACGACGGTTCTTCACGGCCTCCAGGATGTCGGGCCACATGTTCCGTACCTGCGCGGCGCCCTGGACCATGCCCTGGCCCGGCTCCGGCGCGACCGGGGCCGGAGCGGCCGACGGCGCGGGGGCGGCAGGGGCGGCTGGCGGTGCGGCGGGGCCGCTGGCGGGGCCGGACGCGGTGGGCCAGCCGCCCGGCCGCCGGGCCTGCTCACCGGTGGCGGCGGTCGGCCACGAACCGGGACGCTGGCCGGGAGCGGGCGACCCGGAAGGGGGCTGCTCGGCGGAAGGCTGCGGTGCGGCCGGCTCAGCGGGGGCGTGGGAGGCGGCGGGCTCGCCCCGTACCGCCGCACGGGCCGCGTCCGGACCGGCGGCCTGCCCGGGACCGGCGGGCGGGGCGACCGGAGCGTGTGCCTGGGCCTCCGGTCCGGGTACGTACCCCAGGGGCACCCCGGCGGTCTGCGGCGCGACGGGACCGGCCGCGGCCACGGCGGCGGCCCCGCGCTCCAGCCGGTCGAGCCGGGCCTGGAGCGAGCGCTCGTCGTCGAAGGCGGCGGGCAGCAGGACGCGGGCGCAGATCAGCTCCACCTGGAGCCGCGGCGAGGTGGCCCCGCGCATCTCCGTGAGCCCTTCGTTGACCAGGTCGGCGGCGCGGCTCAGCTCGGCGGCCCCGAAGACGGACGCCTGGGCCTGCATGCGCTCGACGACGTCGGCGGGGGCGTCGATGAGCCCCTTCTCCCCGGCGTCCGGCACGGCGGCCAGGATGACCAGGTCGCGCAGCCGCTCCAGCAGGTCCGCGACGAAGCGGCGCGGATCGTTCCCGCCCTCGATGACCCGGTCGACCACTTCGAAGGCGGCGGCCCCGTCTCCGGCGGCGAAGGCGTCGACGACGGAGTCGAGCAGCGAACCGTCCGTGTAGCCGAGGAGGGAGGTCGCCATGGCGTACGTCACACCGTCGTCACCGGCGCCGGCCAGCAACTGGTCCATGACGGACATCGAGTCACGGACGGACCCGGCGCCCGCCCGCACCACGAGCGGCAGCACGCCGTCCTCGACGGGGCTGTTCTCCTTGCCGCAGACCTCGGCGAGGTAACCGCGCAGGGTGCCCGGGGGAACCAGCCGGAACGGATAGTGGTGCGTGCGCGACCGGATGGTGCCGATGACCTTCTCCGGCTCGGTCGTCGCGAAGATGAACTTGAGGTGCTCCGGCGGCTCCTCGACCACCTTCAGCAGGGCGTTGAACCCCGCCGGGGTGACCATGTGCGCCTCGTCGATGATGTAGATCTTGTAACGGCTGGAGGCGGGGCCGAAGAACGCCTTCTCGCGCAGATCACGGGCGTCGTCCACGCCACCGTGCGATGCCGCGTCGATCTCGATCACGTCGATGGAACCCGGTCCGTTGCGCGCAAGGTCCCGGCACGACTGGCACTCCCCGCACGGGGTGGGCGTGGGGCCCTGCTCGCAGTTCAGACAGCGGGCGAGGATGCGCGCGCTGGTCGTCTTCCCGCAGCCGCGCGGCCCGCTGAACAGGTACGCGTGATTGACCCGGTTGTTCCGCAGGGCCTGCTGGAGCGGGTCAGTGACATGCTCCTGACCGATGACCTCGGCGAACGACTCGGGGCGGTAGCGGCGGTACAGCGCAAGGGACGACACACCTACGAGGTTATCGGGGCCGACTGACAACCGGCCCCACACCGCTCACGACCCCGCACCTCCCAGGCCCCCGCCCCACCGGCCCCGGACACGCAAGGGCCCCCCACGCACCCGCCAGAGCCGACCTACCCTTGCTGCCTTCCGGCCCTGGGGGAGTTCAGTCAGATAGCGCCACGTGAGGGGCTTGACGCCCACCTTAGCGGATCCCCACACCCTCCGGTCCACCCGCCCACCCCGCCGAACCACCTCCGCGGCCCCCCGGAACGGCCGCCGGGACGATCTCCGGGGAACAGGTTCGCGAGCACTCCCCAACGTCTTGTATTGTTTGCCGCGGAGGATTCGCCTAGTGGCCTAGGGCGCACG
>NZ_ML123034.1:3453368-3461500 GCF_003846185.1 Streptomyces sp. ADI96-02 | reverse complement strand
GCAGCTCGCTGCGGGGGCCTTCGACGTGTGTGGTCTCAGTCGCGCAGGGTGGCCAGCTGCGGGACCTCAGTCAAGGGGCCACCACCCAGCACCCGCGCCCTCGCCGCTCAGGCACGCTCGACCAGGGCTGCAAGGCCGATGGTCGTGCACCAGAACGAGCCCGTCGCCGCGACGCTGTTGAGCCCGACGAAGCGGCCCAGTCCCCGCCGATAGACCGACCGCTGACGGCCTCCTTCGCTACATCCGAAGGAGGTCGTCGCTGTACCCGGATCACGCCGCAGGCATCAGGTAACCGCTCGCCCCTCTTGGCTCAGATGTCCCTGTAACACCGTGGCCCGCTGCTACGGTCCCCGCATGACGCACTCGGTCTCCGCTGTCCGCTCTGTCGACCTCCGAGTCGAGCCGGTCGACAAGGTTCTTGACCGCGTCGAGCGGTCCCTTCAGACCCGGTTGGACCCGGGCACGGCAGTGCGCAAGCGCCGGTCCGTGGGGGCCCGCACGGACCGAGGTACCTGGGTACGAGTGGAGCGGCGTTCGCTCGACAGGATCACGGACCAGGGGTGGAACGGTACGGAGAGCGCTGCCCGGTTGGAAGGCGTTACCCAGCCCGCGTGGCGGGGGTGCGTGGTCTGGCAGGACGCGGACGAGCCGGTGATGTGGCGGGCCGACGAGACCGACCTTCTTCCCGGTACGCCGATCGGGACCGCCGTCCTGGCAGAGGAGCCGACGCTGTCCGAGGAGTGGTGGCGGGCCTTCGGGGATTCCCTGGACGCGCTCGCGCGGAACACGACCAGGCGCGTGGCCACTCCGGACACCGTCACGATCACGCAGGAGCTGGTCAGCGAGTCAATCCGGGGCGTGTTCCCCGAGGTGACCGACACGACCGTTGAACGATGGGTTCCGGCCCACGCCGACCTGAACTGGGCCAACATGAGCGCGCCGGCCTTCTCTTTCTTCGACTGGGAGGACTGGGGAAACGCCCCCCGGGGCCTCGACTCCGCGACCCTCTGGGCCGCCTCGCTCGCCGTCCCCGCTCTGGCCGACCGCGTACGGCACGAACGGCGGCACGACCTCGAGAGCCGGGACGGCAAGCTGATGACACTCTTCGTGTGCGCCAAGATCCTCGGACCGGACGCCCACCCGGATGACCCCAGGATCGAACCCTCCCGGCACAGGGCACGGCAGGTCATCTCGGAGCTTCAGGCCGACTGACCCATCGACCGCTCCCGGAGGAGGGTGCGGTACTCGTGGATCGTCCGCTCATCGGGCTCGGCAGCCAGGGCGTCGAGCAGTTCACCCAGATGAGCCGGATCGTCCGTACCCACGGCCACGGTCTCGACACGGGGAAGGCAGTACGAGGCCCGAAAGGCCGCCTGTACACAGGAGAATCCGTCACCGCCCCGAAGGAAGACCCGGGGGTCGATCCGATCCCATACCGGGTCCCCCGTGCTTCCGCCGAAGGGGCTCATGCCCCACAACCGACTGCGGTCAAGGTCCCAGGCCGCCGCGAGGGCTTCGACGGCGTCGAGCGTTCTGGTTCCGACCACCAGCCCGGCGCGCGCCATGAGGACCGACGGCTTCGGCGCGGTCGGATCGACCAGGCCGACCAGCGGTGACGGGTCCCATGAGGAGACTCCCCAGGTGCCGCACAGCCCCTTCGATGTGGCGCCGTCCAGCGCGGCGCACGCCTGGGCCAGTGCGTCCCGGCCGTGGTCGACGGGGTCACGGAGGGAGTGTTCCGGGTTGTGCAGGAACACCAGGTCGGGCTCCCGTCCGAGATCCCGAGCGGCGTGTTCCACGGCCTCGTACAGCCGCACGGGGTCCAGAGAGTGCTCCACCCGCTCCCGTCCGGGGAAGTAGCCCACCTTCGTGGAGACCGTGAACCTGGGCAGGAGATCGCTGGCCGTCCGCGCCAGGACGGTATGCGAGTGGAAGCCGAGGTAGTTGGTGCTCGTGTCGATCGAGGTGACGCCGAGATCCAACGCTCCGGTCAGGAGACGGCGTTCGTGACGAGACCGGTGTAGCCCGAGGACAACTCGGGGGTGAGCACCGCGCACAACTCCTCCTTCACCAGGATCTCGGCGACCTCCACCGCTTCGGACCCGACGACGGAGACCACCTGGGCCAGTGGGACGGGCCTTCCGCTCAGCAGCAGCCGGAGCGAGGGCAGTGCCTTGGCCAGGAGGGTCAGCTTCTTCCCCGAGGCCAGGACGTCGACGGTCTCGCCGTTCTCCTCGATGCGCGGAGGGAAGTGGGTGGTGCACACCACGGCGTCGAGTGATCCGAAGACGTCCAGGAAGGGGACCTGTCGGGGAAGGGGCATCGCCTGCTCATGCGCGGCCAGAAAGTCGGCCGGCGAACGCTCGGCGACCAGCTGGGTAGCGGCCTCCGTCAGGGCGTGGAACGCCGCTCCGTCACGACGGTCCAGGTCGTGACGGAAAATCTCCTGCTCCCGGCACCAGTCGCCCAGCCACGCCAGCCAGCTCGCGCCGGTGCGCTTGGTGATCCCGAAGGTGACGTGGAGGCTCTTCCCCGACCCGTGGCCGTTACGGGTCGCCTGGTGCCAGTGACCACGGGGGATGTGCATCACGTCACCGGCTTTCATGACCCCTGACCAGATGATCTCCTCGCTCGGGGTGTCGTTGGGGTCGGCGTCCCGGTACAGAGGCACGGACCGAGACGTGCCCCGGACCTCCCAGCCCTTCTCCCCTGCCAGCTGGACGATCATCACATCGTGGTCGTCCCAGTGCAGCGGGAAACCCGACGCCTCGTTGGTCGTCAGATACGCGTTGACCTGGACGCGCTCGTGCGACCACCACTGGAGCGCCCGGCAGGCGACTTCCATCGCCGGGTCGAAGACGTTGGCCTGGTCGAGGATCACCGTGGCCCCCTCCCCCAGCAGCCGGCCGAGGCTGTGCATGTTCACCATGGGGATGCTCTGGCCCCGAGGGCTGACGCTGTCGGTGAAGTAGACGGCCGGGTGAACTTCCTTGCTCTCCTGGAAGACCCGGAACTGCGGGCGGTTCATGCTCCGGCGCATGACGATGTCGAGCAGGCGGTTCGGGGTGAGCACGCGCGAGATCAGGTCCGGATCGTCAATGCTTCCCTGTACGAAGTCCTTGCCGAGTTCGCCCGCACCGTTCCATTCGAGCGCCGTCTCGATGGCGCTGATCAACCGGTGTTCCATCGTTTCCTCCTCATGAGATCGGTTGATAGGGAGCGGTGGGGTCCGCAGGCAGAACCACGGACCCCACCGCCACCCGCTACTCGCTGTCGTGCAGGTTGCCGTCGCCTCCGGGCCACGGCGAGTCGCCGGAGCTACCGGCGTTGTCCGACCGGAGGCTGTCGTACCGGTCGTGGACGGAGGTCAGCTCCTCGACCGCCACCAGGAGGCCGCTCCGGGCCGACGGCGGCGTCGTGTTCTCTGCCACCTCGTTGTTCTCCTTCCTCTTGGGTTCCTCCCGCCGGCATTCCGGCGGAGGCTGGGTGCCGCACCCCTGTTGGTGCTGGATGCGGATGACATAGGGGACGGACGGCCGGAGGTTCGGAGACCTCGTCAGGCATCAGTGGGCGGTACGGGCGTCCCAGCAGATGTTGGCGTCCAGGACCCGCTGATCAAGCTCGTGCAGGCCGGCGCGCTCGTACAGGCAGGCCCGGCAGGCGTACAGGGACGCATGCATTCCGCTGGACCGGACCGGGCCGATCCACGTCACCTCGACGTTCTGCCGGCCGCACCACAGCCAGCACTCGCCGTACGGATGCCACTCGTGGCGGTCCCACAGGGCGTGGGCGGTGGGCTCCCCCGTGCTCGGATCGATGTCTCGGCGGGTGGGCCGAAAGGCGACGTCCGGGTCGGGAAGAGGCGACGGGCGAAGCGGATACATCAGACGGCCGGGCGAAGCGGCTGGAAACACGGCGTCCGAGAACCGACCGATCTCAGTCCTGGAAGTGCGACCTCGGCCCAGACGCGCTTGCCACGCCCGAGCGGCTCCCATCCGGACCGCACAGCAAGGGCGTCCACCAGCGCCAGGCCCCGGCCGCGTTCGTTCTTGGTGCCGAAGCTCCCTGTCCGGGGAGCGTCACGGTTGCCGTCCCGCACGTCGATCAGCAGACCACCAGGGCTTCCGAGAACGGTGATCGTGACAGGTCCCTCGCCATGGACCACGGCGTTGGTGACCAGTTCGGAGATGATGAGGCGGATCACCTCGGTCGTCTCCTCATCCAGAAAGCCCCACGCTCGGACCCGCTCCACGACCGAGCGCCGGGCGAAGGAGACCTCCTCTTCCCTGCCCACGAGGACGAGACGGGTGGCGAGCGAGGACATGGTGGATGCCTCCATAGAGTTGGAAGGCGGCTCCGCCAGGACAGGATCGCGAGCGAAGCCGTCGATCTGATGTCCGTCCAGGGGCGAGGGCGCGAGCCCAGCCCGAGGACGACTGAGGTCCAGTCAACGGCCGCTCCCCTCGGCCGCGGAACGTTTCTGGGGGGTTTCTCCAGGGGACGCCACCCTCGTACACCAGGGGTGGAATGCATTCCCCGACCGCCCTGTTGACTTCGACAGGAGTGATGGCATGCCCGGTGAGTCCTTAGCTGTCCATCCTTTGACCTTCGTCCGCCAGTCGCGCGGATGGGGGAAGGCCGAGTTCGCCCGCCTCATGCAGGCGCGCGGAAAGCTGCTCGGCATTCCTCTGGCGACGAACCGCACGACGGTCTGGAAGTGGGAGCAGGGGCAGGAACCGGACTCGGACGCGCAGCGCGTGCTCAGCGATCTGCTGTCCGTTCCATACGAACGGGCGCGGGCGGAGGGGTGGCCTCGGTGGCTTCCGGTCTGGGAGGTGACGGGGCTCACCGCACCTTGGACCGAAGCCGGCACCGTCGAGGCGCTGGCCGATCTCGTGGGGAGTGGACGGTTGGATCGACGAGGCTTTCTCACCATCACCGGCGCGACCCTGACGGGGCTGGCGTCGAGCTGGGTCGAGGCACCCTCCGCATTCGCCTCGGCGATCAACGGCGACCGCGTCACCGACGTGATGGTCTCGACGGTCGAGCAGCGTGTCAGCACCCTCCGCACTCTTGATGACCAGGTGGGAGGGGCCCGGCTGCTGGAACAGGCCCGAGGTGACCTTTCCCTGGTCACTGGCCTGCTCAGCGGTGGCCGGTACACGGACGACATCCGGGTCCGCCTGTACGCGCTGGCAGCCCGGACCTCGCACCTGACCGGCTGGATGGCGTACGACGCAGGGATGCGGTCCGCGGGCCAGCGGTACTACATCGGGGCGCTGCGCAGCGCCCGTACCGGCGGGGACGACGCCTTCGGCGCCTTCATCCTGGCCGAGATGGGCGTCCACGTCTCCGAAGCCGGACGCACGGCCGAGCGGGTCGACCTGATCTCGACCGGCATCGACAACGCTCCCCGCAGACTATCTCCCTCCGCTCAGTGCTTCCTCTACCTGCACAAGGCCGAGGCCCTGTCACGCGACGGCGATCACCAAAGGGCCGGCACAGCCCTCAACCGTGCCGCTGCGCTCTGGGAACGCCAGACGGCGGGTGACGCCCCGGACTGGCTCGACTGGTTCGGCGAGGCGCAGGTGAAATCGACAGAGGGCAAGGTGCTGCTCCGAGCGGGGCAGGTGGAGCGAGCGACGCGTTCGTTGGAGACTTCCGTCGAGCGGGCAGCGCCCCGGGACAAGGCCGTTCGTTCCAGTCGACTGGCCGAGGCCCGGTTGGCTGGTGGCGATCTGAACGGAGCGCTGGACGCCGCGAACTACGGTGCCGCGCTTCTGGAGGACAAGGTCAGCTCCGTGCGGGCGCTGGACCGCTTGAAGGAGTTCTCCTCCCAGCTCGAACCCCATCGGGCCGTTCCCTCCGTACGGGAATTCCGCGAGCGTCTCCAGGCGGTGCCCGTGGCGGCCTGATCTTCGCTGCTCAGGAACTTGCCCCCGGAGCGAGCGTCCGGGAGTGCCAGGATGGACGGCATGACGGTGATCAACGGTGAGGTCGCGGCAGGGTTCGAGCCGGTACGGGAGGCGTTCGCGGCGAGCTTCGCCCGGCGCGAGGACATCGGCGCAGCGGTCTGCGTCTACCAGAACGGCCGCCCCGTGGTGGACCTGTGGGCCGGAGTAGCGGACCCGAACACCGGCCGCCCGTGGGAACGGGACACCCTCCAACTCGTCTACTCGGCGACCAAGGGCGCGACCGCCACGGCGGCACATCTGCTGGCCCAGCGCGGTGCGCTGGACCTGGACGCCCCGGTGGCCGAGTACTGGCCGGAGTTCGCCGCCAACGGCAAGGCGGAAATCCCGGTGCGCCGGCTGCTGTCCCACCAGGCCGGCCTGGTGGCCCTCGACGAGCCGGTGCCACTGGACGAGGCACTGGCCTGGCACCCCATGACGGCAGCCCTGGCCGCCCAACACCCCCAGTGGACACCGGGGACAGCACACGGATACCACGGCAGGACCTGGGGCTGGCTGGTCGGCGAAGTGATCCGCCGGGTGTCCGGCCGTACGCCAGGCCGCTTCTTCGCCGAGGAGATCGCCGCACCGCTCGAGCTCGACTTCTTCATCGGGCTGCCGGTCGGTGAACGCGACCGGGTCAGCCGCATGGTGTACCGGAAGCCTGACGTCGACCTCACCACCGTGCCCGAGGAGTCGATCCCCGAAGACCTCCGTGACCTCGTCGCCGCCTGGCGCGACCCGAACTCGCTCAGCAACAGGGCTTTCGCGGTGACCGAACCGGCGAACATCGACTTCGACTCCCCCAAGGTCCAGGCCGCGGAACTTCCCTCCTCCAACGGCATCGGCACCGCGCACGCACTGGCGCGCATGTACGCCGCGCTGATCGGCGAGGTGGACGGGGTCCGCCTGCTCACCCCGGAGACGTTGGCCTCGGCAACCGACGAGCAGGCTTACGGACGCGACCAGGTAATGGTGGTGCCAAGCCGCTTCAGCTCCGGATTCATGCTGTCCACCGAGGACGTTCCCATGACTGGAGCATCTGCTTTCGGTCACACGGGCCGCGGGGGCTCACTCGGCTTCGCCGACCCGGAACAAAGCATTGCCTTCGGCTACGTCATGAACCACATTGTCAACGGCTCGGACGACATGCGGGCGGCGGCCCTGACCGACGCGGTACACAGGTCACTGGGGATGTTGTGAACCGAAGCCGCTGTAATTCCCTCACTGGCCCCGATGCCCCCTCGTCGTCGCTGGAGGATCCATGAACGTCCAATTCGGCCCGCTGACCGTTCGCAGGCGAAACAGCAGCGATACCCTGCGAGCCGGCAGCGATGCCGTGGGGACGCTGGGTGACTTCTGGCAGTGGGCCTGTTCGGACCTGGTGGACAGCACCATGCGCGGGGTCCTGGCCGAGTACATCGTCGACACCGCGTTGGGCTCCGTCGACAGCACACGTGTCGAATGGGACACAGTCGACGTCCGTACACCCGAGGGGTGCCGGGTGGAGGTGAAGTCGGCCGCCTACCTACAGTCCTGGGCGCAGAAGGCCCTGTCGAAGATCTCCTTCTCCATCGCTCCCGCCACCGGCTGGGACGCCTCGACGGGCACGAAGGCGGTGGCTGGCTGCGGCTGGAGGTCGTCCCCGACACCGTCTGTACGCAGCAGCGGGATCCAAGCGGACGCTTGATCCGGTTCCGCTCGACGATGCGGACTCCGCGTTGCCCGCAGGCTCCGCCCGTTGCCCGCAGGCTCCGCCCGTCACCAGCCGAGCGGGCCGATCTACCGGCGTCTCAGTAGCTTCCGGACCTCACGCCACGACCGGATGACCTCAGCCACCTCCGTGATCAACTTCCGGATCTGCACGACCAGGCACGTCGTGAGCCCGGTGGCAGCAATGGCGCCTGCCAGGACGGTGAACCAGCGCACTCGCCACCTCCCACAGATTGCGTTTCATCTCCATGGTCGTGACCGGCGAGATCAAAGTCTGCAGCTTAGAAGCCACATTTTGTGATCATGTGAGGCCGGACCGACCTGGCCCGGAAGGCGGGTGAACAATGGTCAGACGGTCTCAGTTCTGGTCTCATTCGCCCCTGGCCGGAGCCGTCCGGATGGAGTGGGCATGACCACTCCGCCGCAGGTCAGGACGCATACGCTCCCTGTCGAACCCCCGTACGAACA
>NZ_ML123034.1:3387032-3453059 GCF_003846185.1 Streptomyces sp. ADI96-02 | reverse complement strand
GACCGGGAAACCGGTCGGGGCCTTCGACGTTCACCGTCTCAGTCGTCGGCCTCGCCGCCGGCGAATCGGGCCCCCGCTTCGACGTCGTCGTAGCGCACCCGTACGTCCTGAATGCCGAGTGCGCGCATCAGATCCGGCAGCCGCACCACGTACCGTCGTCCGGACCTGCGCACCGGGCAGGGGAAGTCCCCTCGCCGGGCCCGCCGGTACGCGGTCGTCGGGCTGAGATCCAACGCGACCGCCGCTCGGCGCAGTCCGACCTCGGCGGGAAGTCCGAATACCGCCGAGAAGGGCACGGACTCCTCACCAGGGCTCTTCATCGGTGGCTCCTCGCGTCTCGAAGAGGCACGGCTGCCCGTTCGGCTCGCCGGGCGGATGGTGGACGACGGTACGCGGTTGACGAGCCCGCCTGTACCGGCGTACCTGGCGCACATGCGTCAGCAGGCCCATGCGGTGCGCCAACGAGCCCAGGCGCTCGCCCTGGGCCTGCTGCACGAGCGCACCGGACATCGCCTCGACGCGTACGAGTTCGCCGGGTGCGGTGTCCATGTGCTGCGGTGCCGGCTCCTCACGTGACGCGTCCCGTTCTCCGACTTCCCCGACGGGCGTCTCCTTCGGACTGCGCCGACCCGTCCGCCACCCGACGGCGAACGCCGCGCCGATCAGGTGCTGCTCGATCTGCCGCCCCTCCTCCGTCCTCTCGACGGCCCGCGCGGCCTCCAGGGCCCCCTGCAGCACGGCGGAGGCGACGTCGGCCCGCTCGGCGCCCGTGCGGCGGGCGATCGCGTGTGCCGCTCCCCGCAGACGCGGTGTGAGCATCCCTACAGCGATCAGGGTCCAGTCCGGTCCGCTCCCGTCCGGACCGATCCCATCCCGACCGATCCCGTCCGGTCCGCTCTCCGCCTGCCGCGTCTTCTCCGTCTCCACGCTCAGGTGGCAGGCGATGTGCCGCCAGGCGGTGATCCTCGCGAGGCTTCCCGGGGCGCCGCGGACGGCGCGCGATGCCAGGTCGTCCAGGGAGGTTCCCTCCGCGCCGCAGAACGGTGTCGGGCGTCGGTCCGCGCCGCCGCAGAGCACCGTGTGGTCGCCGTACCGGTCCTCCACAGACCGGCAGATGCGGGTGAAGACGTCGTGTGCCGGTGACATGCTCACCCCTCCTCTCCCGCGCGCTGCCACCACTCGTCCCCAGCCGTGTTCGGGCCGCGGCCCGGCTGCCTCGGGACGTCGGGGCCCTGCCAGGGCGTCTCGGTCGACTCGGGCGCTTCGGCAGCTTCGGACACCGCGCCCTCGGGTGTGACCTGCCAGCCAGTGGTGCGGTGCGGCTGTGCCCCGTAGCTCGCGTGGCCGTCCGGTGCGGCGTCGTGCGGAGGCGGCGAGCAGGCGGCACCGGAGGCAGCGGGGCCGCCGGGGGCCGAGGGCGGTTCCGGCGCGCCGCCGTCGAAGGGGCCGGAGGCGGTCGCTCCTCCCCACCCGCCGTCCCCGCGCAGAGTGCGGCGGATGCTCTCCGCCGCCTCCGGACGTCCGACCGCCTCCGACGCGCGGGCGCAGCGGTGCAGGAATGCCTCGCCCTCGGCCGAACCCTCGTCGATCCCCAAACTGCCCAACAGCTCGGACAGTTGATCGCTCAGGGCGGTCTGCGGATCCGCGCCCGGCCGGCCGGGTCCGCCCGCCGACGCCATCGCCTCGCCGATCGGCTCCGGGTGGTCGAACCCGCCGGTCGGGTCCTCCTCGGCGGAACTCCCGCGCGCCTGGAACAGGTCGCGGTACTCCTGCGGGATCTCCTCGTCGTTCGCGGCGGCCGACAGGACCGTCAGCGGTGCGATCATCTCCACGGCGCGGTCGATCTCCTCCTCATGGCGGGACATCCACCACACCACCGCGCTGCCCGGACTCCGCAGCACGTCGTCCCCGAGGTACTCGCGGAGATTGCGCTCGTGCTGCCGGCGGCCCTCCCAGGCGGCCACGGCCTTGCGCAGTCCGTCCAGTTCGTCGAGGTGGTCCCGGTCCTTCGGCCGCAGGACGAGCCGGATGTCCGTGGCGAAGGCGATCACCAACCCCTCGTCATCATGAGCGGGCATCCCCAGCACGCCCTCCATGAAGTGCTCCAGGAAGGTGCAGCGTTGGGGGTGTTCGGCCGACGTCATCCGCTGTACGCGCCGCAGAACGGACGTCGAGGCCAGGGCAGCGGGGTTGCGGTGCGACCAGGAGGCGTCCTCGTCCACGAGCCGCCACCAGACGGTCGCCGAGAACAGGAAGGGGCAGTCCGCGACGGCGCTCTCGACCGGCACCACCACCACCGAGGTCTCCTGGTAAGGACTCTCGACGGGGGCCGCGGCCTCCGCCTCCTGCGGCTCGGGGTGCTGTACGAAGCCGCCTTCGTCCGGACGGGGCACCCGCATGTCGATCAGAAGGGCGCCGGCGCAGAGCGCCGGGAGCAGAAACCACAGCCAGACCGGCCAGTCGAGCGCTCTCCCCATGGCCAGTACGGCGATCAGAAGGCCGGCCGACAGGAGTCGCGTGATGTGATGGGTATTCATGTTCCTTCCCCGCTCCCTCGCGCACCGGAACCGGAGGGGATGCCCCCGACTCCCTGTGCACGGTCGATTTTCTGGCGGAACGCCTCTGCGGTCCGCGTTCTGTCCTCGCGTGGGACCCGCCCGGCGGAGTCGTCGTCCCGCGAGTCGGCCCAGTCGCAGGTCGTCACGTAGAGCCTGTTCAGCAGGTCCCGGTCGCCCGCGGCCGCCAGCAGCAGGGCGTCGAGCACCTGGTCGCTCGCTTCCCCACGCGCCAGCAGCGTGAGCCAGCGCTGGACGACCGGAGACCAGACGGACGCCGCTCTTCCGCCCATGACCGCCCGCCACGCGAGCGTGAACTCCTGCCAGGGGGGCTCGATCAGCAGATCCTCGGGTTCCAGCAGCTCCAGGAGGACGTCAAGGTGGCCGTTCTCCCGTCCCACCCCCTGCAACAGCGGCCCCACCGAACGCACATACAGGCGACGGCTCCGCCGCGCCAGTCGCAGCAGGGCCGATCGTGCCTCCCGGACCAGCGCCTCGGGAAGCTCCTGCCGCACGGCGAGGTGGCGGAGCCTGACCACGGCCTGTCCCGGATGGGTCACGGCGATCACGTGGCGGCAGACGCCGATCAGGACGCGGGCGAGATCGGGCTCCAGAACCGTCCGCGTCGCCGCCCACTCGTAGACGCGATGGCGGAAGAGGGACCCGTGCAGCTCATCGCTGAGGCCCAGTTCCAGCAGGGTCGCGGCCTCGGCGCTGAGCCGGCCACCGGCCGACGGCCGGGTCCACTTCTCCACGAGTACGACGAGGTCGTCGGGCCGGCCGAACGACAGCGCCTGTTCGGCGAATCGGCCGACGAAGCGCGTACGTTCCTCCGGAACCAGCTCCGGGAGTTCCGTGCACTGCTCCACCCACTCGCGGAAGCCCGGACGCAGATCGGGAAAGTTCTCCCAGAAGTGCCTGCGGACCGCGGCGTCGTACGCGAGCCCCCCGAACCGGACCCGCCCATCGACTTCCCGGACGAGGGACAGCTTCTCGAACCGCTCTCCCAGACCCTCCTGTGCCAGCACCGGTGTCTCGTCCCGGGGGTGGCACACGAGCTCCAGCAGCCGCCCCGCCGCGCCCACGACGGTGTCCGCCGCCGCGCCGCTCATCATGGCGGCCGCCAGCAGCAGGGCCCGCTCCGAACCGCCCCGGTGCTCCCGCAGTTGCCGTGCCACCTGCCGCGACCAGTTGGTCGCGGCGCCCATCGCCTCGTCCCTCCAGTGGACGAAGTCGGTCCCGTATTGGGCGCTGTCCCTGGCCCGTGCCACCAGTTCCGCCAGACGGTCCAGTTCCCGCATGGGAGCGGTGGCGAACATGTGGCTCAGCTCGTCCGTTCCCAGCTGCTCGTGCGCGAACGGCACACCCCGTACGCGCAGATGCCTGCTGAGGACAGCCCGGCCCCGGGGCCGTTCGAGGGCCACCGCCAGCGGGACGAGCTCCGCGTCCAGCATCCACTCCAGGCCCGCCGGGAAGACGGCGACCATGCGGGCGCCGTGCTTCTCGACGAGCGAGCGGTACCGGATGAAGGTGCGCTGCGCCGTCGAGTAGTCGCCCTCGCCGACGTGGGAGAGGTCCAGCAGGTAGCAGTCGCCGGGCGACGGCTCCTGGACGCCCTCCTCCGGGTCCGCCTGCAGCTCCTCGATCCTGCACCCGGGCGTCGAACGCTCCTCCAGCAGCATGGTGGCCGCCGAACGCCGCCCCGACCCGGGCGCGCCCTGAAGGATCACCACGGCACCGGGACGCGTCAGCCGGTCGGCGGCGCGCGCGTAGCCACGGGGGTACACGAAGCACCTGGCGAGGCGGAGCCGGTGTTCCCGGACGATCTGCAGCCGGTCGACGCCGGCCCTGACTTGTAACTTCTCGGTCCCGCTCGACCAGTGGTAGGTGACGTTGTACTGGTTTCCCGCCCCGTTGTGCACGGGGCTCCGCGGGTTGCTGACCCATGTGCCGCCAGTACCGGTCACTGTCCGTCCTCCGAGCGTCCGTTCCGGCCGCCCTGCTGGACATCTTCGCGATGGTCGGCCGTGATGTTCGCCGCACCGCCGTTGCTGGAGATCCGCGGGCCCGGGTGCTGCTCACGCGCGTGGTAGAGATGCCCGCTCCCGGTGTGGACCGGGCCCCGGGGCTCACTGAGGAAGGTCCCGGAGAAGTCACCGTTGATGTTGCCGATGCCGCCCCGCTGGCGGTGCTGGATCTCCCTCGCCCGCACCCGGGAAGCCCCGGCCCCGCCGCCCGCGTCCCCCTCCCTGCCGCCGTCGGGCGTGGCCGCGGGCGAACGGTGGCCGTTGCTCCGGGCCGCGGCGGCCAGCTCGGGCAGCAGCCTCACCAGGTCGTCGGCCAGTCCTCCCAGATCCGCTTCGGCGTTACGGTGGTTGAGACGCCGGTACTGACAGTCCGCGAGGTCCCCGATCTCCGCGGGCAGGTCTTCGCTCCGCAGCCGCTTCGCTCCGCCGACCAGCAGGGGGATGACGACGGCGCCGGTCTCCAGCGCCTCACGGATCTCTCGCCGGGTCCAGTCGTTCTCGTCCTCCAGTGGACTCCGGTCTCCGGATCCCGCTGCCGCCAGCCATCGAGGCCCGATGACGGCCAGCATCACACTGCTGCGCCGGACGGCGGTGAGCAGTTCCTGTGGAAACCGGCTTCCCGGCCCGATGGACTTGCTCGCGCGGAAGACGTTCTCACTGCCGAACACCCGGGAAAGCTCACGGTCCACGAGCGTGGCGGTGGCTTCTTCGTCGTCGGTCCGGTAGTTCACAAAGATCAGAGGCATACGGATTTCCTTCTGTGTGTGCTGGGTGGTCGCCCAGGCGAGGATGGCGCGACTGCCACCCGCCGGAAATAGGGCGAGCTCGGTCTTCCACGCGGCAGAGGGCATGGGAAAGCGTCACCGGGCGAGGAAGTCTCCTGGCCTGGGAGAGGGCCGGGGTACTTCGGATTTCAGCCGATGAGGCACGACCGGAATGGGCCAGTCAATTAACGGAGTTCAGCGAATTGGCCGGCGCGGGCCGCATACCACGCACCGCCGCGTCTCGCGGAACCGCGACCATTCGCGGTCCAGGCTGCGTACGTCCGCGCGCACGGTGGCGGAGGGCGCGACTCTCATGAAGGCGAGCAGATCGCTCGCCGGTCGAGCGCTCGACCACAGGCCCGCTCGTCGCCCAGGATCGGTGTCTGGTGGAAGAAACTGGTTCGTCGTGGCTGCCCAGCGTCGGGGAGGCTTGTCCCCTACGGCAGTGCCCCACCACCCTCGCTGTCAGCAGAACCGATTCCTCAGCGACCTCCGAAGGACTGCTACTTCCAGTCCATCGCCCGCCTTGACCTGTCCTGCGTGGTCCCGCGTGCCTGCTTCCGGCCTGCCTGCATGCAGGCATGGTCGAACACCAGCAGTTCAGGAGGGTCGCGATGCCGGACCACGTACGCAGCGACACGGATCCTTGGTCGAGACGTCTCGGTACTTTCCGGCACGAATGTCGATCGTGGACTCCGCGACTGTTGACATCGAGAGGGGGATTTCCGCCTTCCGCGCGGAAAGGGGGCGGCGCTATGAAACCGCCGCGCACCACCAGCCACCCGCGCCGACGAAGGCACCTCCGGCGGTAGTGCGCCGCTGTTCCGGGGCGCTTCAGCCCTCCGGCGTCGAAGGCGAGGGTGAGGGCGACGCGGCGGCCGGGAGGGGGCTGATGCCCGGTTCGAAGTGGGCGCGGAGGTAGATGCGGGTGCGCTGCGGCGAGTACGCGTGGGCGTACAGGCGTACGCAGCGCTCTTCGGAGGTGTCGTAGCCCTCTTCCATGTCGTACGGCGTGTCCGGTGCGCCGGAGGTCTGCGGGCTCGCGGTGGGCTCGGCGGCGCCGGGGCAGACGTAGCCGTAGCGGACGCCCTCCCTCAGGGTCTCCGGTTCCGTGAGGCCCAGGTGCGCGAAGTCGTGGGCGGGCACGTCGGGCTGTGCCGATGCCGGCTCCAGCCACTTGCCCTTCGGCGGGTGGGCCGCCAGGTAGTCCTCCGCCTCGGATCTCGTCAGCGTGAACGTCAGGACGCCGGTGTCGAAGCGGGAGGTGACCTCGTAGGTGGCCTGCGGGGACTGTGCGGTGGCCGGGCTGTCGAGACCCAGGTGCTCGCTCATCCAGGCCGGGGTGACGCCCTCCGCCCAGCCCGTGTCCGCCCCCCGTTCCGTCGAGCGGCCGGACGCCTCCTCGCCGCCGCCGTCGCCCGGGAGGAGCAGGCCGGCCGCGACCGCCGCGCCGGAGAGGACCAGCACGCCGGCCACCACCGCGGCGACGATCCACCGGCGCCGGCCTCGGCCGCCGCCGGAGGGAACCTCGGGGGGCCGGTACGCGTAGTCGTCGTTCACGTCGTTCACCTGACCGAGGTCCTTCCCGGCGGCCTGTGCGTCGTACGGTCCTGCTGCTGCTCCCGGCCGGGGTCCAGACGCCCGTCTCTGCTCTCGCCGGGGCCCGGGAGTGGGTCCTCGTCGGGTTTCGCGGAGCCGAGATCCTAGTGCTGGACGTCGCTGCTGCCCGCCATGTCGAACTCCTGGGCGTAGCCGACCCTGTGCAGCTTGGCCATCTGCCCGTCGGGAATGTCGAGCGGGCCCACCTTGACTCCCTTGCCCTCGTCCCCGTTGTAGCGGTCCCACACGTTCGCCTGGTAGTCGATGCCGACCTTGGGGTTGCCGTCGGCGTCCGGGACGGCGGTCACCACGCCGGTGATGTTGCTGTTGGCGCCGCCCACCGCGTAGAACGAGTTCTCATCGACTTCCTGACCGAAGTAGAAGCCCTCGGGCTGATTGCCTCGACCGGGAAGGCGACCGACTTCCCTCCGTTCCTCCTGAACTCCTCGACGGCCTGTCGGCGCCACTCGTCCTGATGCATACGTACGGTGTCATCGACGTACGCCTTGAACGCGGGGACGTCCACCATCATCTTGTCCACGGGCAGGTTCATGGGCCGGCCGCTGTTCCCCAGGTAGTGGTCCATGTGGCGGGCCGCGTCCGTCATGCCCTTCCAGTCGGCGCCCTCCGTCAGCAGCTCCGTCTTCTGCTTGGTGGCCCACTCGTCGAAGCCCGCCGACTGCGAGTCGTACCTCCCCGCGCCCGCGTCGGCCGCGATCTGCGGCATGGTGGGGCTGAGAATGCCCGCGGCGATCAGGCCGTCCTTCCGCCCCAGCCAGAGCTGAGCCCGCGCCTCGGGGCTCAAGGACCCCCACAGACGGCGCAGTTCGGCCTGCTGTGCTCTCGGCCTCGGCGTGCAGGTCCGCGAACTCCTTGGCCGTCCGGCCCACGAACTCCCTGGTGACCGTGGCATTGACGCCTTGCCACCGCGCGACGGCCGCCTTCTTGGCGAGGCCGTCGCGTACGGAGGTGGCGAGCTTGGACAGTTCTCCGGCCATCGTCGTCCAGTCGGACACCGCCGTGGCGAGCTTGCCGAGGTCCATGGCCATGAGGTCCGTGTAGGTGAGCCGAGCCATGGTTCCCCCTACCTGAAGTAGTCGTTCAGGGCGGACACGGACACCGGCCCCGCACGGCCGCCGATCTCCGTGGCGATCTCGGCGTCGTCGTGGGCGTGCAGCTTCTTGCTGAAGTCCAGGTGGTTGGAGATGTGGGCGCACGCCTGGAGGACATGCTTCACCTGTGAGGTCCAGACCTCGACGGTCGTCTCCAGCTCCGCCCCGAGCTCGAAGTTGTGGCCCTTGAGCGCGGCAGCCGCCTGCATGGTGGATCCGGACCCGCTCCTGTCCGCGCCCGTCCCGGCGATGTCCGCGCGCTTCTTCAGCTCGCCGTGCAAAACGAACGCCTCATGGCCCACGGCCCCCAGGTCGTCCTGGTGCACCACCAGATCCGGAGCGGCGGCGCCTGCCGGGCCGGCCTCGTTCAGCCGCATCCCCGTCTCGCCCCGTGCCGCCGCTTCCTTGGCCCTCTCCCACTCTTCCCAAGCCATACGCATATCCCCCGTCCCGCGCGACGGGCCCTGCTTCGGTTCGGTCACCGCCCGCCGGACCTGAAAATGTATCCATTTTCTTGGTAACTGGTCCTGTTCGGATGCGGATCGGGGATCGGGGATCGGGGATCGGGGATCGGGGATCGGGGATCGGGGATCGGGGATCGGGGATCGATCGATCATCAGCGGGAAAGATCCGTGCCCCCGGTCGACTGTGACCGGATCGCGTCGTGCGCTCGGCGGCTTCCGTCAGTTTTCGGCCAACCCTCGGCCATCCGCGGGAGAGCAGACAACCCGATACACCCTCGGCGGCCTCTCACAGGGAGGACACAGCTTCGCCACAGAACACAGTAGGGCGGGTGCTGCTCGTCCACCGTTCCATCACGCACTCGGAAGCCGGAAGTACGAGGAATGATGACCAGTTCTCAGCAGAGCAGCACGAAACGCCTCACCCGTCCCGCCATCGCAGTCTCCGCCGCCATCGCCGTGACCGCGGGCATCGTGGCCGCCGCGCCCGACGCCGCCAAGGCCGCGCCGGGGCCGAAGCTCAGTCTGATCGCCGCCTCCGCCTCGGTGACCCTCGACTCGTGGAAGGAGGAGCCGGGCGTCTACCTGGACCTCGGCACCTACCTCACCTCCGAGAGCGGAGCCTTCGAGCTCAAGGTGACCCGGAAGTCCTACAAGGACCCCGTCGTCGTCTCCCAGGTCGTCCGGGACGGGAAGAAGACCACGACCAAGGCGCTTCCCGCCAACCTGGTGAAGGACTTCTCCGGGCTGCCGGGCTTCGCGCAGATCAAGGTCACCGACAGCGCGGGCAAGACCGTGCTGACGCGGGCGGAGGCGTTCTGCCCGAACAACGCCTCCGGGCGCGTCCGACCGGACGCCCCGGCCAACTCGAAGTATCCGCAGAGCTGCCCGATCAACCCGTTCACCCTCGGCTCCGTATGGGGCGTCGAGAACGGTTGGGCGTCCAACACCTACGCCGGGTACTACTCCAAGCCCGTCCAGCTGGCAGCCGGAAGCTACACCGCCACGATCGGCGTGGCGAAGAAGTACCGCGACCTGTTCGGCATCGCCGACAAGCCGCAGAAGGTCAAGCTGACCGTGCGCGAGCGCAGTTACGAGGAGGGCGGCAACGGCGCGGTCGAGTCCCGCAGCGCCGCCCCAGCCCCTGCCCCCGCCCCCGGTAGCCGGGCCAAGAGCGCGCACGCCGAGCACCGGATGGCCGGCGGTTCCGGGCACCAGATGCCTGCCGGTTCCGGGCACGCCGGGCACACCATGAGCGGAGCCTCCGGGCAGGACGCCCCAGCGTCTTCCGGTCCTGCCGGAACTACCGGGCCTTCCGCGCACGCCGGGCACGGCGTCGCCCGCCAGCTCGCGCCCGCCGCCGCCACGAGCGGTGCGACGCCCACGTTCAACGTCGGCCACGGCCCCTACGCCCCCGCGCCGCCCGCCCTTCCGTGGGCCCTGAAGAAGGACTCCCTCAAGCGTCAGGCCTTCGGCGCCGCCCAGATGGGCGACAAGGCCGGCCAGACCGACGGGTCACGACAGGCGACCGCCGCCCGGCCCAACGCGAAGCGGCCCTCCGGCAAGGCCGTCGTGCCCGATGTGCCCAAGCCCGACCTGCGCTCGCTGCCCGCGTACGGCATCACCGTCAGCGACGGCTACGAGGACGTGCCCGGCAAGGACTACCTCGCCTTCAGCGCCAACGTGTGGAACGCGGGCCCGGCCAAGCTCGTCGTGGACGGCTTCCGCTCCCCGGGCAAGGAGCTGATGGACGCCTACCAGTACTTCTACGACGCCCAGGGCAAGCAGATCGGCTACACCCCGACCGGCACCATGGAGTGGGACCCGCGGCCGGGCCACGAGCACTGGCACTTCACGGACTTCGCCAGCTACCGGCTGCTGAAGGCCGACAAGAAGGAGACCGTGCGCAGCGGCAAGGAGGCCTTCTGCCTGGCCAACACCGACGCCGTCGACTACACCGTCAAGAACGCCAACTGGCACCCGCAGAACACCGACCTGTCCACCGCGTGCGGCCAGGAGAACTCGATCTCCGTCCGCGAGGTCCTCGACGTCGGCTCCGGTGACACCTACACCCAGGATCTGCCCGGCCAGTCCTTCGACATCACCGGCCTGCCCAACGGCACCTACTACATCCAGGTCCTGGCCAACCCGGAGAACCGGCTCAAGGAGACCAACCTCAAGAACAACAGCGCGCTCCGCAAGGTCGTCCTGGGCGGCAAGAAGGGCGCCCGCACCGTGCAGGTCCCGGCGCACGAGCTGGTGAACGCGAACTGACTCCCCGCGTGAGCCCCGCCTCCGCGCCGTAGAAGTACGGAGTGCCGAGTGCGGAGTACGGAGGATGGGGAGGACAGGCGAGGAAGACAGGAAATCCGCCGGCCCCGGGGGCGCTCCCGGGGCCGGTCTTTCCTCGGGGCAAGTCTTCGCCGAGGCCGGTCTTCCCCGGGGCCGGCGGTTCTCGCCCCGCCCGCAGAGCCCGCAGACCCGCAGCGCACGCAGACCCGCAGCGCACGCAGACCTCGCCGAGCCCGCAGCGCACGCGGAGCCCGCAGGGCCCGCAGCGCCCTATCCGATCGGGTCGCGGCCCGTGACCCGGGCCGTCGCGTCCGCCTCCAGATGCGCCGTTCCCTCCTTGCCCGTCACCGAGACCTTGATCTTCGGCGCCCCGTTCCCGGCCGGCGTCACCTCGATGCGCCAGCTCCGGGGGTTGCGGACCCCCAGGCCCGTCTGCGCCTCGCGAATCAGCCCCGGGAACAGCTCGTACGGCAGCATCTGCACATGAAACGTCTCCGCGGGAGAGCGGCCCGTGTCTCCCCGGATCGCCATGCGGTGCGCCTCGATGGTGAGTTCGGAGACGTTGGAGGCTTCCGCCCGCTCGGCCAGCTTGGCCGCCGTCTCCCGCATCCGGCCGAGGACGAGCATCGACGTCGAAGGGCCGGAGACCGTGGTCGACGTCGAGAACGTCCGGGTGGTCGAGGAGGACGAGGACGTCGAGCCCTGCTGCGGCGGAGTGCCGTCGTCCGTCTCCGCGAACAGCGGGCCGCGGAACAGGAACACCACCGCCGCCGCTCCCGCCAGCAGGAAGACCAGGCTCACCACGCAGAATCCGCCGAGGCGCTCCGGGTCGCTGACCCGGCTGCTGTCGGGAGCGGAGTCGATCTTCCCCATGGCCGCCCGGCGCCTCCACTCCTCGCTCGGCCGGACGACGACCGCCACCTCCCACGGCTCGTCGGGGCGGTACCGCACCACCACGATTCCCTGCGGCCGGTAGTCCGGCAGGTCGACGAGGTTGATCTGCTGGCTCGTCCTCACCCGGTACGCCGGGCGGTCGTCCGGTGCGACCGTCAGGTCGAACGAGACGGGCACGTCCGCCAACTCGCCGTTCGTCGCACGCAGATCCTCGATCCGCGCCAGAGCGGTACGCGTGACCGGCGGGGTCCGGCGGGACGACCGCAGCCGGTCCTCCGCGATGATCGCCAGGATGACGAAGAGGACGACCGCGCCCGTCGTCCCGAGGATGTAGAAGTCCTCCAGGATCACCGCGACCACGAAGCCGGCGATCACCGCGCCGGTCAGCCCGCCCAACACCATGCCGCGGAGGGCCGCGGCCGTCCGGCTCACCCTGCGCCGCGCTGTCCCCTGCCCCGCGTCCATCGTCGCCATGAGCATGATTGTGCCGGGCGGAGGGGTGCCGGGGCAGGGTGTTCACGGCGTCGAATCGGCGACGGTCGGGCCGCCGGGGTCAGTCCTCGCCCTCCAGGTCGCCTTCCGTCTCCAGGTAGACCTGGCGCAGCGCGTCCAGCACCGCCGGGTCCGGCTTGGCCCACATGCCCCGCGACTCGGCCTCCAGCAGCCGTTCCGCGATGCCGTGCAGCGCCCAGGGGTTGGCCTCCTGGAGGAAGCGGCGGTTCTCCGGGTCCAGTACGTACGTCTCGGTGAGCTTGTCGTACATCCAGTCCGCGACGACGCCCGTCGTCGCGTCGTAGCCGAAGAGGTAGTCCACCGTGGCCGCCAGCTCGAACGCGCCCTTGTAACCGTGGCGGCGCATCGCCTCGATCCACTTCGGGTTGACGACGCGGGCGCGGAAGACGCGGGACGTCTCCTCGACGAGCGTACGGGTGCGGACCGTCTCGGGGCGGGTGGAGTCCCCGATGTACGCCTCCGGGGCCGTGCCCTTCAGCGCGCGCACCGCGGCCACCATGCCGCCGTGGTACTGGAAGTAGTCGTCGGAGTCCGCGATGTCGTGCTCGCGGGTGTCGGTGTTCTTCGCGGCGACCTCGATGCGCCGGTACGCGGTCTCCATCTCCTCGCGGGCCGGGCGGCCGTCCAGCTCGCGGCCGTAGGCGTAACCGCCCCACACCGTGTACACCTCGGCGAGGTCGGCGTCGGTGCGCCAGTCGCGGGAGTCGATGAGCTGGAGGAGGCCCGCGCCGTAGGTGCCGGGGCGGGAACCGAAGATGCGGGTGGTGGCGCGGCGCTCGTCGCCGTGCTCGGCCAGATCGGCCTGGGTGTGCGCCCGTACGTGGTTCTGCTCGGCGGGCTCGTCGAGCGAGGCGGCCAGCCGTACGGCGTCGTCCAGCAGCCCGACCGTGTGCGGGAACGCGTCGCGGAAGAAGCCCGAGATGCGGAGCGTCACGTCGATCCTGGGCCGGCCCAGCTCGGCGTACGGGATCGGCTCCAGGCCCGTCACGCGGCGCGAGGCGTCGTCCCAGACGGGGCGGATGCCGAGCAGCGCGAACGCCTCCGCGATGTCGTCGCCCGCCGTGCGCATCGCGCTGGTGCCCCACAGGGAGAGGCCGACGGAGGTGGGCCAGTCGCCGTTGTCGGCGCGGTAGCGGGTCAGGAGCGAGTCGGCCAGCGCCTGGCCGGTCTCCCAGGCGAGCTTGGAGGGCACGGCCTTCGGGTCGACGGAGTAGAAGTTGCGGCCGGTCGGCAGCACGTTGACCAGGCCGCGCAGCGGCGATCCGGAGGGGCCCGCCGGGACGAACCCGCCGTTCAACGCGTGCACGGCGTGCGTGAGTTCGTCGGTCGTGGCGGCCATGCGCGGGACGACCTCGGTGGCCGCGAAGGTCAGGATGTCGGCCACCGCCTCCGGGTGCCCGGCGGCCACGGACGCGACGGCCGACGGGTCCCAGCCGGCGTCGTCCATCGCCTGGACCAGGGCGCGGGCCTGCTCCTCGATCTCGTCGGCGGCGGTGCGGGTGGCGGCGGACTCGTCCAGGCCCAGCGCCTCGCGCAGGCCCGGCAGCGACGCCGTACCGCCCCAGATCTGCCGGGCGCGCAGCACCGCCAGCACCAGGTTGACCCGGTCGTTCCCGGCCGGCGGGTTGCCGAGGACGTGCAGTCCGTCGCGGATCTGGACGTCCTTGATCTCGCAGAGCCAGCCGTCGAGATGCATGATGAAGTCGTCGAAGCCCTCGTCCTCCGGGCGGTCCGCCACCCCGAGGTCGTGGTCGAGCTTGGCGGCCTGGATCAGCGTCCAGATCTGCGCCCGGATCGCGGGCAGCTTCGCCGGGTCCATCGCGGCGATCTGCGCGTGTTCGTCGAGGAGTTGCTCCAGGCGCGCGATGTCGCCGTAGCTGTCCGCGCGGGCCATCGGCGGCACCAGGTGGTCGATCAGCGTGGCGTGGACGCGGCGCTTGGCCTGCGTCCCCTCGCCCGGGTCGTTCACCAGGAACGGGTAGACCAGCGGGAGATCGCCGAGGGCCGCGTCGGGGCCGCAGGCGGCGGACAGGCCCGCGTTCTTGCCGGGCAGCCACTCCAGGTTGCCGTGCTTGCCCAGGTGGATCATCGCGTCCGCGCCGAAGCCGCGGTCCTCGGCGGAGGCGGCGATCCAGCGGTAGGCGGCCAGGTAGTGGTGCGAGGGCGGCAGATCGGGGTCGTGGTAGATCGCGATCGGGTTCTCGCCGAAACCGCGCGGCGGCTGGATGAGGATGAGGAGGTTGCCGCGCCGCAGGGCCGCGAGGACGATGTCGCCCTCCGGGTTGGCCGAGCGGTCGACGAACATCTCGCCGGGGGCCGGGCCCCAGTGCCGCTCCACCGCGTCGCGCAGCTCCTCGGGGAGCGTGGCGAACCAGCGGCGGTAGTCGGCGGCCGGGATGCGCACCGGGTTGCGGGCCAGCTGCTCCTCGGTCAGCCACTCCCGGTCGTGGCCGCCCGCTTCGATCAGCGCGCGGATCAGCTCGTCGCCGTCGCCGGAGACCAGGCCCGGGATGTCCTCCTCGGGCCCGAAGTCGTACCCCTCGGAGCGCAGTCGGCGCAGCAGGGCGACGGCGCTGGCCGGGGTGTCCAGGCCCACCGCGTTGCCGATCCGGGAGTGCTTGGTCGGGTAGGCGGAGAGCACCAGGGCTATCCGCTTCTCCGCGTTCGGGATCGTGCGCAGCCGCGCGTGGCGTACGGCGATCCCGGCGACCCGGGCGGCGCGCTCGGCGTCGGCGACGTACGCGGGCAGGCCGTCCTCGTCGATCTCCTTGAACGAGAACGGGACCGTGATCAGCCGGCCGTCGAACTCGGGCACCGCGATCTGGGTGGCCGCGTCCAGCGGGGAGACGCCCTCGTCGTTCTCCTCCCACGCCGTACGCGGGCTGGTCAGGCACAGCGCCTGGAGGATCGGCACGTCGAGGGCGGTCAGCGCGCCCGCGTCCCACGACTCGTCGTCGCCGCCGGCCGACGCCTCGGCGGGCCGGGTGCCGCCGGCCGCGAGGACCGTGGTCACGATGGCGTCGGCGGCGCGGAGTCCGTCGATCAGCTCCGGCTCGGGCGTGCGCAGCGACGCCACGTAGAGCGGGAGCGGGCGGGCTCCGGCGTCCTCCACGGCGGTGCACAGCGCGTCGACGAACGCCGTGTTCCCGCTCATGTGGTGGGCGCGGTAGTAGAGGACGGCGACGGTCGGCGCGCCCTCGGGCACGGGACCGGCGGCGCGCTCCAGCGGGCCCCACGCCGGGGCCGGGGCGGGCGGCTCGAAGCCGTGGCCGGTCAGCAGCACGGTGTCGGACAGGAACCGGGCCAACTGCTCCAGGTTGGCGGGCCCGCCGTGCGCGAGGTAGGCGTGCGCCTCGGCGGCGATGCCGATCGGCACGGTGGAGGCGGCCATCAACTGGGCGTCGGGGGCCTGCTCACCGGTCAGGACGACGACCGGCCGGCCGGTGGCCAGCACCTGGTCGAGCCCTTCCTGCCACGCCCGTACGCCGCCGAGGAGGCGTACGACGACGAGCTCGGCTCCGTCCAGCAGCTCGGGAAGGCCGTCGAGGGCGACGCGGGAGGGGTTGGCGTACCGGTAGGTGACCGGTCCCTCGGAGGCACGGGCGCTCAGCAGGTCGGTGTCGGACGTCGACAGGAGCAGAATCATGCTGCGTCAGGCCTTCCTCGGGGTGTCCACGCCCCGGGCGGTGTCGGAGGTCTCCCCTGCTCGATCGGGCGGAGCCGAGCGCTCGGGGAAGGGAGTTCCTGACTCACCCGGCCGGTGGTGGCGGCCGGGCTCACAGTGGCGGGACCGCGCCGGAATCGCACCGGGCTTCCTCCCCTGTCGCCGTCTGGCGACGGCGGCCTGAACGGACCGCCGTAGGCATCCTAAGCGGCGGGGGCGGGGCCCGGACATGGGGCGTGGGTGCGGTGGCGATCACTCCGCCGCGGGGCGTCACGGGCGGGCGGCAACCACTCCGCCGCAGGACGACGCGGGCGGGCGGCGACCACTCCGCCGCAGGACGACGCGGGCGGTGGCGCCCACTCCGCCGAGAGGCCGCGCGGCCCGCCTCGGCCCGTCGCGGTCCGCTGTCCCGCAGGTCACAGCGGCGAGCCCGGCGGACGGATCGGAGCTGATCGGATCAGAGCGGTCGGTATGCTCGCCGCCATGCCCGAATCCGCCCCCTCGCCCCGTTCCACGGGCGGCGCACCGACCCGCAGCGGCGGCGACGCCTGCCCCGGGACGCTGCGGCTGCACCGGGCCGACGACGGTGCGCTGGCGCGCGTACGGGTGCCCGGCGGAGTGCTGAGGGCGGATCAGGCGGACGCCCTGCTGGCGGTGGCCGAGCGGTTCGGGGACGGTGAGCTGCATCTCACCTCGCGGGGCAACGTCCAGGTGCGCGGCCTCGGCGCGGACTGCGGCAGCGGGCCGGCCGAGCTGCTCACGGCAGCCGGGCTGCTGCCCTCCGCCGCCCACGAACGGGCCCGCAACATCGTGGCCTCGCCGCTGGCCGGGCTCGACGGACGGCCCGCGCTGGGGACCTGGCTGACCGCGCTGGACCGGCTGGTGTGCGGGTCGGCCACCGCCGCCGGGCTCTCCGGCCGCTTCCTCTTCGCCCTCGACGACGGCCGGGGAGACGTGGACGCCCTCGGCGCGGACGTGACCCTGATCGCGGAGGGCGACGGGGGGCTCCTCCGGGTCGGCGCGGGCGACGCGGTGTTCCCGGTCTCCGCCGCCGAGGGGCCGCGGGCCGCGCTCCTGGCCGCCGAGGCGTTCCTCCGCGCCGCCCGCGACAGCGGGGCCTGGCGCGTGAAGGACCTGCCCGACGCCGCACGCGCCGCACTGGTCGCGGAGGTCGCGGAAGTCACTCGGGTCGTCGGGGCGGTGACCCGTCCGGGTACCGTCCTCCGCCCCCGCCCGCACACGGCGACGGCCCCACGGCCCGGTCCCGTGTCGGGCCCGCACGCCACCGCGATCAGCGTCGGCGTACCCCTGGGGCGGCTCGCCCCCCGGCAGTGGCGGCTGCTCACCGGGACGGCCCGGCGGTACGGGGGCGAACTGCGGC
Source organism: Streptomyces sp. ADI96-02 (assembly GCF_003846185.1). Classification (GTDB taxonomy): domain Bacteria; phylum Actinomycetota; class Actinomycetes; order Streptomycetales; family Streptomycetaceae; genus Streptomyces. The sequence continues at coordinate 3,435,797 of NZ_ML123034.1, read as the reverse complement.
TCACCCCCTGGCGCGGGGTCGTCGTCCCCGGGCCCTTCGGGCAGAACGGCGAGGCCGCCGCGGCGGAGGTTCTGCGCGCGACGGCGGCGGCCGGGCTGATCACCGGACCCGACTCCCCGTGGACCGGCGTGGGAGCCTGCGTCGGCCGTCCGGGCTGCGCGAAGTCGCTGGCCGACGTACGGGCCGAAGCCGGGGCCGCCGTCGGGCCGGTCGGGCGGCTGCCTGTCTACTGGTCCGGGTGCGAACGCCGCTGCGGCCACCCGCACGGGGAGTGGATCGACGTGGTCGCCACCCCCGACGGGCACCGGATCTCGCACGTACGGGGAGAACGGCCCGAGCCCCGGGCGACGGTCCGCGACGACCCGTCCGCGCTCGCGGCGGCGGTGGCCGAGGCCCGCGCCTGAGCAACCCCGGACCTTTCGGCATTGCGACACATCAGCACATCACTACATCGGCAGAAGAAGCAGAGAAAGCGACAGCACTGTGCACCAGTACGAGAAGGACGGACCGGCGATCTACCGCCAGTCCTTCGCCACCATCCGCGCGGAGGCGGATCTGGCCGGGCTGCCCGCCGACGTGAGCCAGGTCGCCGTCCGGATGATCCACGCCTGCGGCATGGTCGACCTCGTACGCGATCTCGCCTTCTCTCCGCGCGTGGTGGCCGACGCCCGCGCCGCGCTGCGCTCCGGCGCTCCGATCCTCTGCGACGTGGCGATGGTCGCGAGCGGCGTCACCCGCAAGCGGCTGCCCGCCGGCAACGACGTGGTGTGCACGCTGTCCGACCCGTCCGTGCCGGAGCTGGCCGCGCGGATGGGCACCACGCGCAGCGCGGCGGCCCTGGAGCTGTGGCGGGACCGGCTGGAGGGGGCCGTCGTCGCGGTCGGCAACGCGCCGACCGCGCTGTTCCGGCTGCTGGAGATGATCGAGGAGGGCGCGCCGCGCCCGGCCGCCGTCATCGGCGTCCCGGTCGGCTTCATCGGCGCGGCCGAGTCCAAGGACGCCCTGGCCGAGCACCCGTCGGGCCTGGAGCACCTGATCGTGCGGGGCCGTCGCGGCGGCAGCGCGATAGCCGCCGCCGCGCTCAACGCCCTGGCCAGTGAGGACGAGCTGTGACCGCGAACAAGGCCGCCGGGACGGGCAGGCTCTACGGCGTCGGGCTCGGCCCCGGCGACCCGGACCTGATGACCGTACGGGCCGTCCAGGTCATCGGCGAGGCCGACGTCATCGCGTACCACAGCGCCCGGCACGGCCGCTCGATCGCCCGCTCCATAGCCGCCGCGCACCTGCGCCCCGACCACGTCGAGGAGGCGCTGGTCTACCCCGTCACGACGGAGACGACCGACCACCCGGGCGGTTACCGGGGCGCGCTGGAAGAGTTCTACGAGAAGGCCGCCGCCCGGCTCGCGGCACACCTGGACGCCGGTCGGACCGTCGCGGTCCTCGCCGAGGGCGACCCGATGTTCTACGGCTCGTACATGCACATGCACAAGCGCCTGGCCGACCGGTACGCCACCGAGGTCATCCCGGGCGTCACCTCGGTCAGCGCGGCGGCGGCCCGGCTCGGCACCCCGCTCGTGGAGGGCGAGGAGATCCTGACGATCCTGCCCGGCACGCTGCCCGAGGAGGAGCTGACGGCCCGTCTCGCCGCGACGGACACGGCGGTGGTGATGAAGCTGGGGCGGACGTTCCCGGCGGTGCGCGGCGCGTTCGAGGCGTCGGGCCGGCTGGCCGAGGCCCGGTACGTGGAGCGGGCGACGATGGCCCAGGAGCGTACGGGCGACCTGGGCGACGTCGACCCCGCGTCCGTCCCGTACTTCGCGGTCGCGGTCCTGCCGAGCCGCGTCGACGCGCCGGGCAGGAGCGACCGGCCGAGCCTCGTAGAGACGTCGGGCCGTGTCGACGCGCCGGACCGTGTCGACGCGCCGCGCCCTTCCGGACAGGTCGGCCCGGGTGAGGTCGTGGTCGTCGGCACCGGCCCGGCCGGTCCGCTGTGGCTGACGCCGGAGTCGCGCGGGGCGCTGGCGGCGGCCGACGACCTGGTCGGCTACACCACCTACCTGGACCGGGTGCCGGTCCGCCCCGGCCAGGCGCGGCACGGCTCCGACAACAAGGTGGAGTCCGAACGCGCCGCGTTCGCCCTGGACCTGGCCCGGCGCGGACGCCGCGTCGCGGTGGTCTCGGGCGGCGACCCCGGGGTCTTCGCGATGGCGACGGCGGTGCTGGAGGCGGCATCGGAGGACGCGTACGCGGACGTCCCCGTACGGGTCCTGCCCGGCGTCACCGCCGCCAACGCGGCGGCGGCCCGCGCCGGAGCGCCGCTCGGCCACGACTACGCCACGATCTCCCTCTCCGACCGGCTCAAGCCGTGGGACGTCATCGCGGGACGCCTGCGCGCGGCGGCCTCGGCGGACCTGGTGCTGGCGCTGTACAACCCGGGCTCCAGGAGCCGTACGTGGCAGGTCGGCAAGGCCCGTGACCTGCTGCTGGAGCACCGCTCCGCGGACACCCCGGTGGTCGTGGGACGCGATGTGGGCGGGCCGGCGGAGAGCGTGCGCACGGTGCGGCTGGCGGACCTCGACCCGGCCGAGGTCGACATGCGGACGATCCTCATCGTCGGCTCCTCGCAGACGCGCTGGGTGCGCCGGGGCGAGGACGGCCGGGGCATCGTCTGGACGCCGCGCCGCTATCCGGAGGCGGCGGAGCCGTCCGCGTAGAGCGCGCGCAGCCACCGCACGGCCTCGTCGGGCGTACCGGCCACCGGCACCCCGTCCGGGACCGGTGGCCGCCGCACGACGACGACCGGGATCCCGGCCTCGCGGGCGGCGGCCAGCTTCGGGGCGGTCGCCGCCCCGCCGCTGTCCTTCGTGACCAGGACGTCGAGGCGGTGGCGGCGGATCAGCTCCCGCTCCCCCTCCAGCGTGAACGGCCCCCGGTCCAGCAGGACCTCCATGCGGGCCGGGCAGGGCGGCTCGGGGGCGTCGACGGACCGCACCAGGAACCACAGCCCGTCCAGGTCCGCGAAGGCCGCGAGCCCCATCCGCCCGGTGGTGAGGAAGACCCGCTCGCCCTGTGCGGGCAGCAACTCGGCGGCCTCCGCCAGCGATTCGGCAAAGTGCCAGCGGTCGCCGTCCTGGGCGGCCCAGCCGGGGCGGCGGAGAGCGAGCAGGGGAACATGGACCCGCGCGGCGGCCTCGGCCGCGTTCCGGCTCATGGTCGCGGCGAAGGGGTGGGTGGCGTCTACGAGCGCGTCCACGCGGTGCTCGCGGATCCAGGCGGCGAGCCCGTCCGGCCCGCCGAAGCCGCCGATCCGGACGTCGCCCGGGGGCAGCCGGGGGGCGGCGACACGGCCGGCGAGCGAGGTGGTCACGCTGACCCGCCGGTCGTCGGCGGCCAGGCGCTCGGCGAGGAGCCGCGCCTCGGTCGTCCCCCCGAGGACAAGGACACGCGGCACAGGACCATGCATAGGAACGGACTCTCTCCATGAGCGGTGAGGCGCGGGGCGCGGACGCCGACGCCCGGGACGGTGGCGGTGGCGGTGACGCCCGGGACGGTGGCGCCGAGGCCCGGGACCGTGGCGGTGACGATGAGGCGCGGGCGCGGGGCGGTCGCCGTGCCCAACTCAAGCACACCGGTCTGCGGCCCGGCTGGACGACCGGGGCCTGCGCGACGGCGGCGACGACGGCCGCGTACACGGCGCTGCTGACCGGCGACTTCCCCGACCCGGTGAGCATCACCCTGCCGAGGGGCCAGACGCCCGCGTTCGCGCTGGCGGTGGAGGAGCTGGCGGCGGGGCGCGGCACGGCGACGGCCGGGGTGGTCAAGGACGCGGGCGACGACCCGGACGTGACGCACGGGGCGCTGGTACGGGCGACGGTGCGCGGGCTGCCGCCGGGCTCGGGCGTCGTGTTCCGGGCCGGCCCCGGCGTCGGTACGGTGACGCTGCCCGGCCTGCCGCTGGAGGTCGGGGAGCCCGCGGTGAACCCGGTGCCCCGGCAGCTGATGCGCGAGCACGTGGCACGGGTGGCGGCGGAGCACGGCGGGACGGGGGACGTCGAGGTCACGGTCTCCGTGGACCACGGCGAGGAGATCGCCCGCTCCACGTGGAACGGCCGGCTCGGCATCCTGGGCGGGCTGTCGATCCTCGGCACGACGGGGGTGGTGGTGCCGTACTCCTGCTCGGCCTGGATCGACTCCATCCGCCGGGGCGTGGACGTGGCGCGGGCGGCCGGGCTGAGGCATGTGGCGGCCTGCACGGGCTCGACGTCGGAGAGGACGGTGGTCGCGGAGTACGGGCTGCCGGACATCGCGCTGCTGGACATGGGGGACTTCGCGGGGGCGGTGCTGAAGTACGTACGCCGGCACCCGGTGGACCGCCTGACGGTCTGCGGCGGCTTCGCGAAGCTCTCCAAACTCGCGGCGGGCCACCTGGACCTGCACTCGGCGCGCTCGCAGGTCGACAAGGGCTTCCTCGCGGACCTGGCCCGCCGGGGCGGCGCGGACCGGGCGTCCGCTTCCCGGATCGCCGCCGCCAACACGGGCCTGGAGGCGCTCCGCCTGTGCGAGGCGGCGGGCGTCCCGCTGGGCGACCTGGTGGCGTCGCGCGCCCGCGACGAGGCGCTGGCGGTGCTGCGGGGGGCGCCGGTCGCGGTGGACGTGATCTGCGTCGACCGGGCGGGAGTGGTGGTGGGCCGGGGGTAACTCACCGCCCCACCACCCCTCGCCCCGCCCCACTGCCTCTCCGCCTCGCCCGCGCGAGCGGCGGCGCACGAGCCGGGAGACCGAGCCAACGAGCCGGGACGTCAGAGGTTCCCGCAGTCCGGTGGCCGGCTCTCCCGAACGTCAGCAGGCGTGCCCGGCCCGTCCGTCAGCAGGCGTGCCGGTCCCGCTCCGGCGAGTACAGGTGGCTGTCCCGGAACTGCTCCGCGCCCAGGGTCCGCCCCACCATGATCACCGCCGTCCGGATCACCCCCGCCGCCTTCACCTGCTCCGCGATCGAGTCCAGTGAGCCGCGCAGGATGATCTCGTCCGGCCGGGACGCCATCGCCACCACCGCCGCCGGGCAGTCCGCCCCGTAGTGCGGCAGCAGTTCCTCCACCACCCGGTCCACGTACCGCGCCGCCAGGTGCAGCACGATCAGCGCACCGCTGCGGCCCAGCGTCGCCAGGTCCTCGCCCTCCGGCATCGCCGTCGCCCGCTGCGCGATCCGGGTGAGGATCACGGTCTGACCGACCGTCGGCACGGTCAGCTCCCGCTTCAGCGCCGCTGCCGCCGCCGCGAACGCCGGGACGCCGGGCACCACCTCGTACGGCACGCCCGCCTCGTCCAGCCGCTTCATCTGCTCGTTCACCGCGCTGAAGACCGACGGGTCGCCGGAGTGCAGCCGCGCCACGTCGTGGCCGCCCGCGTGGGCCCGTACGAGTTCCGCCGTGATCCGGTCGATGTCCAGGTCCGCCGTGTCGACCAGCCGCGCCCCCTCCGGGCATTCGGCCAGCAGCTCTACCGGGACCAGGCTGCCCGCGTACAGGCAGACCGGGCTGGCGGCGAGCAGCCGGGCGCCGCGCACCGTGATCAGGTCGGCCGCGCCGGGACCGGCGCCGATGAAGTACACGGTCATGAAAGGTCTCCAGAGCCTGAGAGGGGTGAGGGTTTGCGTACGGACCACTGCGTCACGGGCATGGCCTGACGCCAGCCGGTGAAGCCGCCGACCGGGACCGCGTGGGCGACCGCCAGCCGCACCAGCTCGCCGCCGTGCGCCCGGTGCCGCTCACCCAGCAGCGCCTCCGACTCCAGCGTCACCGTGTTCGCGACCAGTCGGCCGCCGGGCCGCAGCGCGTCCCAGCACGCGTCGAGCAGACCCGGCGCGGTCGACCCGCCGCCGATGAAGACCGCGTCCGGAGTCGGAAGCCCGGCCAGCGCCTCCGGGGCCGGGCCGGTGACGACCTCCAGGCCCGGGACGCCGAGGCGTTCCGCGTTCCGGGCGATGCGCTCGGCCCGTACCGGGTCGCGCTCCACGCTCACCGCCCGGCAGGACGGGTGGGCCCGCATCCACTCGACGGCGATGGAACCGGACCCTCCGCCCACGTCCCAGAGCAGTTCCCCGGGCGCGGGCGCCAGCGCCCCGAGCGTCGCGGCCCGTACGTGGCGCTTGGTGAGCTGGCCGTCGTGCTCGTACGCCTCGTCCGGCAGACCCGGTACGGTCCCGAGCCGCAGGCCGTCCGCCGCCGCCCGACACTCCACCGCGATGACGTTCAGCCGGTCCCCCGGCGGGTGCTCCCAGCTCTCCGCGATGCCTTCGACCTGTCCCTCGCGCTCGCCGCCCAACTGTTCCAGGACCCGCATCCGGCTGGGACCGAAACCGTGGGAGGCGAGGAGGGCGGCGACCGTGGCGGGGGTGCCCGCGTCCGCGCTCAGGACCAGCAGGCGGCGGCCGTCGTGCAGCGCGGCGGCGAGCCGTGCCGCCGGCCGGCCCACGAGCGTGACGACCTCGGTGTCCTCCAGCGGCCAGCCGAGCCGGGCGCAGGCGTACGACACGGAGGACGGGTGGGGCACCACGCGCAGGCGCTCGGTCCCCGGCCCCTCGGTCCCCGGCTGCTCCATCCCCGGCCTCTCGGTCCCCGGCTCCTCGGTGCCCAGCTCCTCGGCGAGCGCCCGCCCGATCCCGTAGAACATCGGGTCGCCGCTGGCCAGCACCGCGATCCGCCGCTGCCGGTGCTCGGCGAGCAGCCGGGGCACGGCGGGCCGCAGCGGCGACGGCCAGCTCACCCGCGTACCGGCGCACTCGGCCGGCAGCAGGTCCAGCTGGCGCGCCCCGCCGATCAGCACCTCGGCGTCCCGCAGCACGGCCCGCGCCGCATCGGACAGTCCGGCCCACCCGTCGGCGCCGATCCCCACGACGGAGACGGGGCGGACGGGCGGAGCGGGCGTCGGCGCGGGAGACACGGTCGGGACCTCGGTGTTCGAAGGGAAGGGGCGGTCGGGAAGGGGCGGTCGGGAGGAGCGGGACGGCAGGTGAAAGCGGTGGAGCCGGACGCACCGGAACTCTACTGAACGCCCCCTCCCGGACCCGGACCGCTCCCACGCCCGCTCCAGGATCCGGTCCTGCGCACGGTCCGGATTCACCCGCGAGCGAGTGAATCCGGAAAAACTCCGCGCGTGGTGTCGAGAACGCCGCCCCCGCTCCGACGTCCCCTGTGTCAGGAACACCGAAGCCGACGGAGGCGAACGTCATGAAGTACCTGGTGATGGTCCAGGCCACACAGATCGACTACGACGCGATGGGCGGCAAGGGAAACCCCGACAGCCCGGCCTGGAACGAGAAGGAGATGCAGGCCATGTACGCCTACATGGGCGAGGTCAACAACGACCTGGCCGAGTCCGGTGAGCTGGTGGACGGCGCGGGGCTGGTGGAGCCCCGGCAGACGCGCTTCGTGAGCGTCGACGCCGAGGGCCGCCCGGTGATCACGGACGGCCCGTACAGCGAGACCAAGGAACTGCTCGCCGGGTACTGGGTGCTCGACTGCGACAGTCTGGAGAGGGTGACCGAGATCGCCGCCCGCGTGGCGCGGTGCCCGCAGCCGGCCGGGGCTCCCGATCACCCGGTGGCCATCCGCCCCATCGAGGGCTCGATCAACGACTGACCGGGCGAACGGAGGACGGAGGGCGGACGGTGGCCCCTCACGACGAGGGCGCCCCTCACAGCGAGAGTGCCCCTCCTCGCGACGAGAGTGCTCCTCGCGAGGAGGGTGACGGAATCGAGGACCTGCTGCGCCTGCACGCGCCGCAGGTCCTCGGCGCGCTCGTCCGCCGCTACGGGCACTTCGACCAGGCCGAGGACGCCGCGCAGGAGGCCCTGATCGCCGCAGCCGAACAGTGGCCGGCGCGCGGTGTGCCGGACAACCCGCGCGGCTGGCTCATCAAGGTCGCCTCCCGCCGCCTGTCCGACCGGCTGCGCAGCGATACGGCGCGCAGGAGACGGGAGGAGGCGGCGGCGGCCCTCACGCCGACGGACGCGTTCACCGCGCCGCCGCCCGGGGAGGGCGGGGCCGGGGGCCGGGCCCCTTCCGAGGACGACACGCTCACGCTGCTGTTCCTGTGCTGCCACCCCGCGCTGTCGCCCGCCGCGCAGATCGCGCTGACCCTGCGCGCGGTCGGCGGCCTGACCACGGCCGAGATCGCCCGCGCCCATCTGGTACCCGAGGCGACGATGGCCCAGCGGATCAGCCGGGCCAAGCGGACCGTGCGCGGTACGCGCTTCCGCCCCCCGGAGCCGCAGGACCGCGACGGGCGGCTGGCGGCCGTGCTCCAAGTCCTCTACCTGATCTTCAACGAGGGCTACACCGCCACGTCCGGCCCCACCCTGCACCGTACGGACCTGGCGCGCGAGGCGATCCGGCTGACCCGCTCGGTGCGCCGGCTGCTGCCCCGGGAGGGCCGGGTGACCGGGCTGCTGGCCCTGATACTGCTCACCGAGGCCCGCGCCCCCTCCCGTACGGGCGCGCACGGCGAGCTGATCCCGCTGGACGAACAGGACCGCACGCGCTGGGAGCGAGCGGCGATCGAGGAGGGCACCGCACTCGCGGCGAAGGCCCTCACGCAGGGGCCGGCCGGTGACTACCAGCTCCAGGCGGCCATCGCGGCACTGCACGACGAGGCGGCCCGCGCCGAGGACACCGACTGGCCGCAGATCCTCGCCCTGTACGACCTTCTCGTGCGCCGCACGCCCGAGCCGGCCGCCGCACTGGGCCGGGCCGTCGCGGTCGCCATGGTGCGCGGCCCGGAAGCCGGACTGGCGGAGGTGGACGCGCTGCGGGAGAGGTTGGCGGGCCACTTCCGCCTCGACGCCGTCCGGGCCCACCTCCTGGAGCGCGCCGGGCGGCGGGAGGCCGCGTGCGCCGCCTACCGCGCGGCTGCCGCGCACACGCTCAGCACGCCGGAGGCCCGGTATCTGCGGATGCGAGCAGCGCGGCTGAGCGGCTGAGCGGCTGAGCGGCTGAGCGGCTGACCCGATGCGGGTGATCGGATGCGGATGATCGGATGACCGGCGGGGCGGCCTGCCCGCCTGCCCGCCTGCCCGCCTGCCGGCCGGCCGGGCTCCGGCCCCCGAGGACCTGCTGCTCCTGGACGAACCCGCCAAGCACCTGGCTCCCGCCCGTCCGCCTCCCGCGTACGTCCTTCGGCCGCAGCGGGAGGGCCATCGGAACGCCTGGAGTCGCCGACGGCCGCCGCCCTCGGGATGATCGGCAGTATGAGCAAGAGCGACGGCGGTAAGGACATCACCCTGCGGATCGCCCAGCAGCCGGAGGCGGACGAACTCCTCGGCAGGAGTCCGCTCGCCGCCCTGGTCGGCATGCTGCTCGACCAGCAGGTGCCGATGGAGTGGGCGTTCACGGGGCCGTACACCCTGGCGCAGCGCATGGGCTCGGACGATCTGGACGCCGGGCGGATCGCCGCGTACGACCCGGACGCCTTCAACGAACTCTTCACCACGAAACCGGCTCTGCACCGCTACCCCGGTTCGATGGCCCAGCGGGTGCAGCAGCTGTGTCAGTACCTGGTGGCGGAGTACGACGGCGACGCGAGCGCGGTGTGGCGGGACGCCGGCAGCGGCCGGGAGCTGCTGGAACGCCTGAACGCGCTGCCGGGCTTCGGCACCCAGAAGGCCAGTATCTTCCTCGCGCTGCTCGGCAAGCAGCTCGGCGTACGGCCCACGGGGTGGCGGGAGGCGGCGGGGCCGTACGGGGAGGACGGGGCGCGCCGTTCGGTCGCCGACATCACCGGGCCCACGTCGCTCTCCGAGGTCCGAGCGTACAAACAGGAGGCCAAGGCGGCGGCCAAGGCGGCGAAGACGAAGAAGACGGCGAGGACGGCGAGGACGGCGGAATCCACGGCGGCGACGACCTCCCGGACCACGCGGACCACGCCGACCGCCAGGACCACTCCGAGTGCCCGGAGCACCCGAAGCACCCGCGATCCCCAGCCGCCCGGCTGACACCCCGACCGCCGACCGACTGCCGCCGCCGTTCATTGGACCGGAAGGACTCCCGTGCACGCAACACGTCGCAGGGCCGTGGCCGTCGTGGCGGCCACCGCACTGGCCGCTCCGCTCCTGCTGGCCGCGTCGCCGCACCGGGACCGGCCGTCGGGGGCCGACCCCGGGCGGGAGGCGGCCTCGCTCTCCCGCCACCTGGTGGAGGCCGCGTCCGCGCTGGGCGCCCACCGCCACCTCCAGCGGTTCCAGGCGATCGCCGATTCCGCCGAGGGCCACCGGGCCGCAGGGTCGGCGGGTCACGAGACGTCGGCGGAGTACGTTCACGGGTTGCTCCGGAAGGCCGGGTACGCCGTCTCGTACCAGAGCTTCCCCTTCCTCTACACGCAGACGCTGGCCGAGAAGCTCGCCGTGGTCGCGCCGAACCCCCGCGAGGTGGCGGTGAAGGCGATGACGTACACCCCGTCGACCGGGGACGGCGGATTGACGGCTCGACTCGTCGAGATCCCCGCCGACGGGACGACCGGCTGCGAAGCCGGCGACTACGCCTCCGTGAACGTCACCGACAGGATCGCCCTGATCAAGCGAGGTGGCTGCTCCTTCGCGGAGAAGCAGTCGGCGGCGGCCACGGCCGGCGCGGCCGGAGCGGTCATCTACAACAACACCCCCGGCGCCCTGTCCGGCACGCTCGGCGACGCGGCCTCGGGCAGGATCCCGACCGGCGGCCTCTCCCAGGCCGACGGCGAGAAGCTTCTCGGCGACCTGGCCGAACGCACAACAGAGGCCAAGGCCAAAGGAAAGGGCAAAGGAAAGGACAAGGGCAGGACCAAGGGCAGGGCCAAGGCCGAGAGCGAGGCCGAGGTGACGGTCTCCCTCGACATCCGTCAGCTCCGGGAGGAGCGCACCACCCGCAACGTCGTCGCGGAGACGCCCGACGGCGACCCGGCCCGCACCGTGATGCTCGGCGCCCACCTCGACTCCGTCACGGACGGCGCGGGCATCAACGACAACGGCTCCGGCTCCGCCGGACTGCTCGAAGTGGCACTCAGTCTGGCCGAGTCGAAAACCAGGCCCGCCAACAAGGTGCGGTTCGCGTGGTGGTCGGCCGAGGAGAACGGCCTGTTCGGCTCCAAGGCGTACGTCGCCGGGCTCTCCGCGAGCGACAGGGAGCAGCTCGCGCTCTACCTCAACTTCGACATGATCGCCTCACCGAAGGGCGCCCAGTTCGTCCTGGACGGCGACGACTCCGACCGTACCGGCGCGGGACCCGGCCCCGAGGGCTCCGACCGGCTGGAGAGCGACATCGCCGCCTTCCTCGACCGCGCGGGCGTACCGCACGAGGGCGCGGACTTCACCGGACGCTCCGACTACGGCCCGTTCGTGGAGGCCGGCGTCCCGGCTGGCGGCACGGACACGGGCGCCGAGGGCGTCAAGTCGGCCGCCCAGGCGGAGCGGTACGGCGGGGAGGCGGGGATCGCCTACGACCCGTGCTACCACGCGGCCTGCGACGACCTGGACAACATCGACACGCGGCGCTTCGAGACGAACATCGACGTGATCGCCCACGCCGTCGGCACGTACGCCCAGGACCTCGGCTCCCTGCCCCGCCCAGCCGCCTCCGCGTCGGGCGCGACCGCCCCCTCGGGCACCACAGCCCCCTCCCCGGCGGCGCCCACGTCCACGTCCGCCTCCCCCTCCGCCGCCGAACCCGGGGCCTCCGCGCAGCCCGGCGGCGGGAGCCCTCGCGCCGGGCACGGCCACCGGTTCGCGGAGTGACGGCGTCCGCCTCCCGGCGGGGCGTCCACGAGTCCGCCCCCGCGCGTCCTCGTTTCGCGCCTGCGTTCGCCCGCCCACTCCTACCGGCGACCCCTGTCCCGGTATCCAGCACTATCCGGGCGGCTACACCCTTTGTGCGGCGGCGCGGTCGGCTTCCCCGGCTGCGATCGGCGGCCCTTGCCCGGTAGGCTTTCCGTGTGATCTTCAAGCGCATCGGAAATGGGCGGCCATATCCCGACCACGGCCGGGAAAGCACCCGACAGTGGGCGGATGTCGCGCCACGTCCGGTTCGCCTGGACCAGCTCGTGACCACCAAGGGGCAGTTGGACCTGGAGACTCTGCTCGCGGAGGACTCCACGTTCTACGGCGACCTCTTCGCCCACGTCGTGAAGTGGCAGGGCGACCTCTACCTGGAGGACGGGCTGCACCGGGCCGTACGGGCGGCGCTCCAGCAGCGCCAGGTGCTCCACGCACGCGTCCTCGAAATGGGCTGACCCTTCCCGGAAGAGTGGTCCCCGGAAGAGCGGTCCCCGGAAGAGCGGTTTTCGGGCCTTTCGGGTGCTTTCGTGCTCATCCGGGTGCCATGCGTTGATCATTTAGTACGCATCATCACCGGGTCCCACTACGCTGCGTCCATGAGCATGCTCACTCCCCCCGGCATGGGCGGAAAGTACCGCATCACGGGCGACAGATATCCCCGCATGCGCCGCCCCCGGAACCGCCGCAGAATCGTCCTCGCGGGCGTCTCGGGCGTGGTCGCCCTCGGCCTGGCCGGCTGGGGAACGCTGCAGCTCATCGACGTCTTCACCGGCGGCGACACGAGCGCCAACGCGGCCGACCACAAGCGGGACTGCCCCACCCCGAAACCGTCCGCGCCCGCGAAGGCCGCGAAGGTCCTTCCGAAACCGGCCGGCATCAAGGTCAACGTCTACAACGCGACGACCCGCAGCGGCCTCGCCAAGGCCGCCGCCGCCGAACTCAAGAAGCGCGGCTTCCTCGTCGGCGACGTGGGCAACGCCCCGGAGGCGTACGACAAGAAGGTCCCCGGTCCGGCCCTGCTGCTCGGTGCGCCCACCGCGACGAACGGCAGCTTCACCGTGCTCGGGACGCAGCTGCCGGGCACGGTGCAGAAGACCGACGCGCGCACGACGGCCGAGATCGACCTGATCCTCGGCGCGAAGTTCCGGGCGTTCAGCACGCCCCGGGCAGCCGCGGCGGCCATGGCGGCGCTCACGAAGCCGGCCCCGGTCCCGTCCTCCTCCTGCTGACAGCTCTCTCCGCGCGGGCTGCCCGGGGCTCCCGGGGGCAAGGGCCTCCACCGAGGAGGCGGCCGGCCCGCACGCACGCACCGGTGCCCCTCCCGCGCCGTACGCGGAAGGGGCACCGGCTCTGTATTTCACGGCCCGTCGGTTCACGGCCCGTCGGTTCACGGCCCGTCGGTTCACGGCCCGTCGGGCGGGCGGACGGTGGACGGGCTGACGGTGGACGGACCGGCTACTCCGCCGTGCCGTACATCCGGTCTCCGGCGTCGCCGAGGCCCGGCACGATGTAGCCGTTCTCGTTGAGCCGCTCGTCGACGGAGGCGGTGACCACGGTGACCGGGGTGCCGGCCAGCTCGCGCTCCATCACCTCGACGCCCTCGGGCGCCGCGAGCAGCACCACGGCGGTGACGTCGTCCGCGCCGCGCTTGATCAGCTCGCGGATGGCCGCGACGAGGGTGCCGCCGGTCGCCAGCATCGGGTCGAGGACGTAGACCTGACGGCCGGAGAGGTCTTCCGGCATCCGCGTCGCGTACGTCTCCGCCTGAAGCGTCTCCTCGTTGCGGATCATGCCGAGGAAGCCGACCTCGGCGGTGGGCAGCAGCCGCACCATGCCGTCCAGCATGCCGAGACCGGCGCGCAGGATCGGAACGACGAGGGGCCGGGGGTGCGACAGCTTCACTCCCGTCGTCGGTGTGACCGGGGTCTCGATGTCGACCTGCTCGGTGCGCACATCCCTGGTGGCCTCGTAGGCGAGAAGGGTGACCAGCTCGTCGGCGAGCCGCCGGAAGGTCGGGGAGTCGGTGCGCTTGTCGCGCAGCGTGGTGAGTTTGTGCGCCACCAGCGGGTGGTCGACGACGTGGATCCGCATGAGTCAACAGTAACCGTGCCTTACGACACTGTGCGCTGGCATCAACCACCTGTTCGGGGGGAAGGTGGGGGCATACGGACCCAGCGTTGGGGTGGTGTGTCGATGCCGGACGGGGAACAGCAGCGGGACCTTGGCTCCCGCGGGACGCGCGACGCGCGCGACCCGCAGGACGCCGCGGGTGACGTCGTGGACGCGCAGGAGAGTGACACGGCCAGGCGCAGGCGACGCGCGCAGTTCCTCCGCGAGCTCCACGAGGCCAAGCAGTTGCGCGATCGGGTGCAGCCGCGCCGCGCCCGTGCCGCCCGTATGCGCCAACAGATGCGGATGCGCACGTTCCGCTGGTGACGGACCGTTCGGGCATCCGTACGGCTCTCGCCGGAGCACCCCGTCCGGGCCACCGCCGACCAGGCACTCCTGGAACTGATGGCCGACGCAACCGTTGAAGAGGTCTCGCTCGGCGCTTGTTTCTGCCACGATGCCGATTGGGCGGGGTTCAGAGCAGACGGATCACCGTCTGCCCTCCCGTCGGACCGATTCACCTATGACCAGTGGGAGAGTCACGGTGTACTTCGCCGCACTGCTCGCGCGCACCGAAGACGGGTGGGAAGCGAGCGACACAGAGCTCGACGATGTGGAGACCCTGTCCGACCTGACGGATCTGGCCCGGGATGCCTCGGTGGACGAGGACACGGTCCTGGTCTACATCGAGCAGGAGGACGCCTGGTTCGGCGTCGTCCGCGTGGACGGTGAGGAGGACCCCCGGATCTACGTCTCGGACGCCTCCGCCGCCGCCCGTTCCTCGTACGGGGAGATCCTGCTCACCGACGAACTCCTCGGCCGCGAACCGACGACCGAGGACGAGATCGCCGCACTGGAGGAGCTCGTCGACCTCGACGGTACGGAGGACGGCGAGCCGGAGCCGGCCGGCGGGGAGGAGCCCTCCGGCGCCGCCGCCGGGGCCGAACCGGACGACGACCCCGACGCCGTACCGGCCGGGCCGATCGGCGAGGTCGGCATCCTGGCCGACCTCGGGGTCTCCGAACAGGACCTGCTGACGCTGCGGACCGATGCGCTGACGGAGATCGCCGACGCACTGGGAGCAGCCGAGGTCATGGAGGCGGTCCGCTGACCGGACCCGTCCCCGCCGACCGGCTCCGTCCTCCGTCCCGTCCGCCGAGGACCGCGGGTCCCGTGCCCGCCCGGTCCGCTAGGGTCCGCGGGTGACCGCTCGCCCACCGAACCCCTCACCCGAGCCCGCCTCCGGTCCCGTGCCCGACCCGGTCCGCGACTCCTGGCAGGCTCCGATGCGCCGCGCCCTGGCCGAGGCCGCGCGGGCGGCGTCGGCCGGCGACGTGCCGGTCGGCGCCGTCGTCCTCGGCCAGGACGGCGAACAGCTCGCCTCCGGTCACAACGAGCGCGAGGCGACGGGCGACCCGACCGCGCACGCCGAGATCGTCGCGCTCCGGAGGGCCGCCGAGGCCCACGGCGCGTGGCGGCTCACCGGCTGCACGCTGGTCGTCACCCTCGAACCGTGCACGATGTGCGCGGGCGCTCTGGTCCAGTCCCGCGTGGACCGGGTCGTCTACGGGGCCCGCGACGAGAAGGCGGGCGCGGCCGGCTCGCTCTGGGACGTCGTCCGCGACCGCCGGCTGAACCACCGTCCGGAGGTCGTCCCCGGCGTCCTGGCCGAGGAGTGCGCGGACCTGCTCACGGCGTTCTTCCGCACGCGCTGACCGCACCCCGAGAACCGATTTCTGTCCACGCCCCACCATGGTCTAAGCTCTCTCTCGGTAGCGTGTCCGAGCGGCCGAAGGAGCTCGCCTCGAAAGCGAGTGTGGGGAAACTCACCGAGGGTTCAAATCCCTCCGCTACCGCTCTCACACCCTCCTGACCTGCGGAAACGCAATCAGGAGGGTGTTTTGCGTGCGGCACGTACTCCGCAGCGGCCCTCGTCCGAGCACGGCCGCCCTCCGTCCGAACACGGCCGCACTCCGTCCGAACGCGTTCGCGCCCGGTCGCCGTACGGGACACGTACGGCGACCGGGCGCGGCGCTCAGGTCGGGGGAAGCGGCATCGGGGGGACAAGCCGCTTCCCCCGATGAGAAACAGGCCTTCCGGTCCGCCGCCGCGGTCGGGGGGAGTCTCGCGGCGGGGACCCCACAGTGAGGTCCTGTTCCGGCCCTCCGGTTCCTGCCAGGTCCGGGGAGCCTCGTCGTCCATCCTGCCGCTCCGCGGAAGCCGTGAGAGCGGGCGAAGGGCCTCGATGGGCGGGTCGTAGGTCCTTAAAGGGCGCGTCAGTGATCGCGATCGGCCCCTGGATTCAGCCCTGTGCGCGGAAACGTGTGCGGATACAATCGCCCGATCGCACGCGGGGTCGACGGGGAGGCAAGTGCAGTGGCACAGGCGAGGAAGATCGTGCTCTACATAGTGGTGATCTTCGTGCTGTACACGATCATCACGGCTCCCGAACGGGCGGCCGACCTCGTCCAGGTAGGGTTCGAAGGCGTTTCCAGCGCCGCTCAGGGCGTCGGCGACTTCATGTCCGAACTGGTGAAGTAGGAGTACCGATGATCCGCCACCTGGTCCTGTTCAAGTTGAACGAGGGCGTCGAGCGGGACGATCCGCGGGTCGTCGCCGGGGACCGGGCGTTCCGCGAGCTGGAGGGACGGATCGAGGAGCTGGAGTTCTGGGAGTGCGCCTGGAACATCACCGACCGCCCCATCGCGTACGACTACGCTATCAACTCCGCGGTGGCCGACGAGGACGCCCTCAAGCGGTACATCGAGCACCCCGACCATCAGGCCGCGGCCGGTCAGTGGCGGGAATTCGCCACTTGGGTGATCGCGGACTACCCCTTCTGACTCCTCTCCCGGCACCGGCCGACCCGGTTCCGTCGAGCCCCTCGCCCTACCGGTGAGGGGTTTTTCGTCGTTCTTAAACCTCTCTGGCCTCAACACGGCACTTTGCGGTGCTTGCACACAGTGGACATGTCTTGTGATGCTATGACCGCTTTTGACGGATGAGTTGACCGTAGTTGACCGCAGAGGGGTGGCGTCACCGTGCCGGCCAGTGCAGCGCCTCAAGTGCCTCCCCAGAACGTCCAGACCGAGGACATCCAGACGGAGACCCCGGACCCCACCGCCCCGCCCGCCCGCACGCGCGGGGCGGACACCAGGGCCCTCACCCAGGTGCTCTTCGGCCGGCTCAAGGGCCTGGAACCGGGCACCTCGGAGCACGGCCGGGTCCGGGCCGCCCTCATCGAGGCGAACCTCCCGCTCGTCCGGTACGCCGCGGCCAGGTTCCGCAGCCGCAACGAGCCGATGGAGGACGTCGTCCAGGTCGGCACGATCGGCCTGATCAACGCCATCGACCGGTTCGACCCCGAGCGCGGCGTGCAGTTCCCCACCTTCGCGATGCCCACCGTCGTCGGCGAGATCAAGCGCTACTTCCGGGACAACGTACGCACCGTCCACGTTCCGCGCAGGCTGCACGAACTCTGGGTCCAGGTCACCGGAGCCACCGAGGACCTGACGACCGCTCACGGCCGCTCCCCGACCACCGGAGAGATCGCCGAGCGGCTGAAGATCTCCGAGGACGAGGTGCTCGCCTGCATCGAGGCGGGCCGCTCGTACCACGCGACCTCCCTGGAGGCGGCACAGGAGGGCGACGGCCTGCCCGGCCTCCTCGACCGGCTCGGTTACGAGGACCCCGCGCTCGCCGGCGTCGAGCACCGCGACCTCGTCCGGCACCTGCTCGTCCAGCTCCCCGAGCGCGAGCAGCGCATCCTCCTCCTGCGCTACTACAGCAACTTGACCCAGTCCCAGATCAGCGCGGAACTGGGCGTCTCGCAGATGCACGTGTCAAGGCTGCTGGCCCGAAGTTTCGCCCGACTGAGATCCGCAAACAGGATCGAGGCGTAACCGGAACGGGTAGACCATGCAGAGAGGAGATCTGACGGCATAAAAGCCCTACACCCCTTGTTTCCAGGGCGGATTCGGCGCTGACTTGTCGACATGTCACTACAGCGTGTTGCCGACATGTGACATTCTGCTCGAAGCGCGTTTGCCGCGGCCCCGCCTCCGGTATTCAGGTGGAGGCTGCGTTCCTCCGATGGTCGCGGTCACCGCGACCGTCCGCGACCTCAAGGGGGTGGCATGTCCGCAGAACAGGGCAGCTCGAAGGTGCTCACGCTCACGAAGAGCGTGCCGGCACCCGCCGTGCTCACCAGCTCGCCGGAAGCCATCGACACCCGTACGCTGTCCCGCTCCCTGTTCCTGCGGCTCGCCGCGCTCGGCCCCGCATCGGGCCCCGGGGGAACGGACAGTCCGGAGCGGACCTACGTGCGGGACACGCTCATCGAGCTCAACCTCCCGCTGGTCCGGTACGCCGCGGCGCGGTTCCGCAGCCGCAACGAGCCGATGGAGGACATCGTCCAGGTCGGCACGATCGGCCTGATCAAGGCGATCGACCGGTTCGACTGCGAACGCGGCGTCGAGTTCCCGACGTTCGCGATGCCCACGGTCGTCGGGGAGATCAAACGCTTCTTCCGCGACACCTCCTGGTCCGTACGGGTGCCCCGGCGCCTCCAGGAGCTGCGGCTCGCGCTGACCAAGACAAGCGACGAGCTCGCCCAGAAGCTCGACCGCTCCCCGACCGTGCCGGAGCTCGCCAGGGCCCTCGGGGTATCCGAGGAGGACGTCGTCGACGGCCTCGCCGTCGGCAACGCCTACACCGCCTCCTCCCTCGACTCCCCCTCACCCGAGGACGACGGCGGCGAGGGCTCGCTCGCCGACCGCCTCGGCTACGAGGACGCCGCGCTGGAGGGCGTGGAGTACCGCGAGTCGCTGAAGCCGCTGCTGGCCAAGCTCGCCCCGCGCGAGCGGCAGATCATCATGCTCCGGTTCTTCGCGAACATGACCCAGTCGCAGATCGGCGAGGAGGTCGGCATCTCCCAGATGCACGTCTCGCGGCTGCTGACCCGCACGCTCGCCCAGCTCAGGGAAGGGCTCATCTCGGACTGACCCGCCGCCGGGGCGGAGGCCCCGCGCACGAGGGTTCATATTTGACGGACCGTCAGCCACACTGGCCCGATGCGACGTCAGACATGCGGTCCGACCTCAGGCACGACCGGCCGCCGGGGCACGCTGATCGCCGCCTCGGCGGCCGTGCTGTGTCTGGGCGGCTCCCTGTCCCTGACCGCCTGCGCGGGCGGACCGGGCACGGACGACGGCTATACGGCGGTGGGCGCGGCCGGCGCGGGTTCCGAACGGTCGCCGGGCGAGCCCCGGCCGCCCTCGGGGAAGGTGCGGCTGGTTCCGCTGGACAGCGGTGGAGCCGACGGCAGCGGTCCGGGCGACGCCGGGCGGAGCCCCGGTGCGGCCCCGTCCACCCGGGAGAGCGGCCCGGCGCGCGCGGACAGCGGAGCGGACGGCGGTACGGGGAAGGCCGGCCCAGGACGTACGGCGGGGCCCGGACGCGGCGAGAGCGGCAAGGGCGGCGACGGCAGCGCCGGCACGGGCGGCGACAGCGGCAGCGGGGACTCTGCGGGGCCCGGCGCGTCCCGTCCGCCGGACACGGCTCCCTCGCCGCCCGGCGGCACACCGTCGCCGAAACCGCCCTCACCGCCGCCCGGCCCCGGGCCCGGCGGCGGCACCCCGAAGCCGCCCGGAACGCCCTCACCGCCCCTGCTGGAACTGAGCGCTCCGCAGCGCGCGGAGGGCGAGTACCGGTGGTGCGAGCAGGTGACGGTGGAGTTCCGCAACACCGGCGGCTCCCCGGCTCGCTCCGGCACGGTCACGTTCGGCACGCACATCATCGGCGCGCTGGGCATCGACTGGGCGACCGTCACCTCGTCACAGCCACTGCCCGCGCCCATCGACGCGGGTGCGGCTGTGACGACCACGTACACGGTCTGCGTGGACGCCTGGCGCGTGCCGCTGGGCATGCACATCGAGACGAGGGACGTCTCGGCCGTGTGGGAGTGAGACCGCCCGGGGGGGGGAAGCGCCCGCACCGCAGGACCCGGCCCTGAGCGGCCGGGCCTCCTCACGGGTACGCCGTACGGTCGGCGGGCGGGTACGCCGTACGGTCGCGGGCGGGTTCGTCAGGCGGTCAGCTGAGCGCGAGCCAGGCGACCGCGCCGAGGACCACGACGACCGCCACGACCGCCGCGATCACCCCGGCCTTCGGCCCGGACGAGGTCGCCGCGGGCTGCTGCCGGCGCTGCGGCTCGCCCTCGTCGACGAAGGCGCGGAACATCTGCGTGCTGCCCGCCGGGTCGTGGGTGCCCTCGGGGCCCGGCTGAGGGGCGTGGGGGTTGTGTGCCATGGGGCAGGACCCTAGCGAACTCGGGCCAACGGCCCAACCCCAGGGGCCGTCGGACGCCTCCGCCCGCCGCCTCCGCCCGCCGCCTGCGGGCCCCGCGCGCGCACTCCGGGCTGTCCCGGGCGTGCCCCCGCGCGCGTCCCGGGCGTGCTCCCGGCGCGCCCCGGGGCCTTGACCGGGACCCTACGGAGGCTTTTGCGTTCCTTTACTTCTGCAAGGCCCTTTTCGTTTGCCTGCGGCAACCAACGGCTTCTATGGTTGCCCTAAGCAACAACATGTGGTGAGTACGTCAGGGGGTTTCCGGTGGCCGCACGGAGTCAGTACGAGGAACTGGCCCGGCAGCTCACCGCCGTCGGAGCCGTCAAACGCGGACTCGCCCGCGCCCTGCCCCCCGAGTGTCCCGGCGGCTCGGCCGCCGTGCTGACGCTCCTGGCCCGCCACGGCGAGATGCGGATGAGCCGGCTCTCCGAGCTGATGGCCGTGGACATGTCGGTGACCAGCCGCCATGTGGCCCATGTGGCGGAGCGCGGCTGGATCGAACGGTCCCCGGACCCGGCGGACCGACGGTCCCGCATCCTGCGGCTGACCCCCGACGGGCACGCCCAGCTCGACGAGCTGACCCGGCGGACCACCGAGATGTTCGCGCGCAATCTTCGGGACTGGTCCGACGAGGACGTCGGACGGCTCAGCTCGCTGCTGTCCCGGCTGCGCGACAGCTTCTCCTGTCGCGGGGCCGGCGGCTGCGCCCCCGGACGCCATACCGGCGAGTGCCGGAACCGGCTGGGCGACGACGCGTACACCCGTACACCCGTGTAACAGAAGCAAAGACAAGGAACTCAATGGCTACGACCACACCCACCGGTGTGCGGGGCGGCCACGCCAAGCACGGAGGCTCCGACGCCTCCGACGGCACGCCGATGACACACCGGCAGATCATGGAAGCGCTGACCGGGCTGCTGCTCGGCATGTTCGTCGCGATCCTGTCGTCCACCGTCGTCTCCAACGCCCTGCCGGAGATCATTTCCGACCTCGGCGGCGGGCAGAGCGCCTACACCTGGGTCGTCACGGCCTCGCTGCTGGCCATGACCGCCACCACGCCCCTGTGGGGCAAGCTCTCGGACCTCTTCAGCAAGAAGCTGCTGGTCCAGATAGCCCTGGTCATCTACGTCCTGGGATCGGTCGTCGCCGGTCTGTCGACCAGCAGCGGGATGCTCATCGCCTGCCGCGTCGTCCAGGGCGTCGGCGTCGGCGGTCTCACCGCCCTCGCCCAGATCGTGATGGCCGCGATGATCTCCCCGCGTGAGCGCGGACGCTACAGCGGCTACCTCGGCGCGGTCTTCGCCGTCGCCACCGTCGGCGGTCCGCTGCTCGGCGGCGTCATCACCGACACCAGCTGGATGGGCTGGCGCTGGTGCTTCTACGTGGGTGTGCCGTTCGCGGTGATCGCCCTGGTCGTGCTCCAGAAGACCCTGAAGCTCCCGGTCGTCAAGCGCGAGGCCAAGGTCGACTGGACGGGCGCCTTCTTCATCAGCGCCGCCGTCTCCCTGCTGCTCCTCTGGGTGACCTTCGCGGGCGACAAGTACGACTGGATGTCCTGGCAGACCGGTGCGATGCTCGCCGGCTCCGTGGTCCTCACCCTGCTCTTCGTGCTCACCGAGTCGCGGGCCTCCGAACCGATCATCCCGCTGCGCCTCTTCCGCAACCGCACGATCACCCTGGCCTCGATCGCGTCGCTCTTCGTCGGCGTCGCGATGTTCGCCGGGACCGTCTTCTTCAGCCAGTACTTCCAGCTCGCGCGCGGCCAGTCGCCCACCATGTCGGGCGTCATGACCATCCCGATGATCGCGGGCCTCTTCCTCTCCTCGACCGTCTCCGGCCAGGTCATCACCCGGACCGGCCGCTGGAAGGGCTGGCTGGTCGGCGGCGGCTTCCTGGTGACGGCCGGGCTGGGCATGCTCGGCACGATCCGGTACGACACCGCGTACTGGCACATCGCGGTCTTCATGTTCGTCATGGGCCTCGGCATCGGCATGATGATGCAGAACCTGGTCCTCGCCACGCAGAACCAGGTCGCTCCCGCAGACCTCGGTTCCGCCAGCTCCGTCGTCACGTTCTTCCGCTCGCTCGGCGGCGCCATCGGCGTCTCGGCGCTCGGAGCGGTCCTCGGCAACCGCGTCACGCACTACGTCAAGGAGGGCCTCGCCGACCTCGGACCCCAGGGCGCGGCCTACGGCCACGGCGGTACCGGCGGCGGAGGCATCCCCGACCTGGACAAGCTGCCCGCCCCCTTCCGTACGGTCATGGAGGCCGCGTACGGCCACGGCGTCGCCGACGTCTTCCTGTACGCCGCCCCGGCCGCGCTCGTCGCCTTCATCGTGACGATCTTCATCAAGGAGGTCGCCCTGAAGACCAACGCGGCGAACGACACCCAGGAATCACCCGCCACCGAACCGGCCACGGCTTCGGCCCCGTCATCGGCACCGGCACCGACGGCCGCGGTTCCCGCCCAGGCCGAGGCCCCGGTGCCCGCCGCGGTCGGCGTCGCCGGGCTCGTCTCCGAGGGCGCGGCCGGGCTCACCTCCGCCGCCGCCGGCGTGGCCGCGGACGCGTCCGCCTCGCCGTCCTCCTTCCGGGGCACGCCGGTACGCGGTGTGGTGCGCGGCGCCGAGGGCGCTCCGGTCGCCCGCGCGGCCGTCACCTTGATCTCGCTCGGCGGCCGGCAGCTGGGGCGCTCCGTCGCCCAGGCCGACGGCGGTTACGCGCTGGACGCTCCGGCCTCCGGCAGTTACGTGCTGATCGCGTCCGCCGACGGCTTCCAGCCGCAGGCGTCCACGGTGGTCGTCGGCGAGGAGCCGCTGGCCTTCGACATCCTGCTGTCGGGTACGAGCGGACTGGCCGGATCCGTACGCTCTGTGGAGTCGGGCTCCCCGGTCGAGGGCGCCATGGTCATCGTGACCGACGTACGCGGCGATGTGCTGGCCACCGGCCTGTCCACCGCGACCGGTGAGTTCGCCTTCGGCGAGCTCGTCCCGGGCTCCGTGACCGTCGCGGTCAACGCGGCCGGCTTCCGTCCGCTGGCGCTGCCGGTGGAGGTCGGCGGCCAGGGCGTCACGCGGGTCGAGGCAGCCCTGCGGTCCGGCGCACTGGTGCGCGGAGTCGTACGGGCCGGTGCGATGCCGGTGCCCCTGGGCGATGCCCGGGTCACCCTGATCGACGCGGCCGGCAACGTCGTCGCCACCGCCACGACCGGCGAGGACGGCGCGTACGCCTTCACCGATCTGGACGCGGGCGAGTACTCGGTCATCGCGACCGGCTACCCGCCGGTGGCCGGCGCGCTGAGCGTGAGCGGCCGGGGAGTCGACGGACACGACATCGCACTCGCCCACCCGGGCGACTGACCACACCCGCCCGCCTCGGGCGAACGACCGAACCCGCCCACGCGGGCGACCGACCGGCGGCTGACCACCGCCCGCCCCTTCGCGCGATCCGCCTCCTTGAGCGGTGAACACGTGAAGGGGTAGCAAAGACCCCCGGCAGGACGGTACTTCCAGCGGAGAGACTGTCCCGGCCGGTGGGAAAGGGCCCCGGAGGCGGGTACGGCAGGCAGGGGACGGCCTGCCGTACCCGCCCCGGGGCCCGACTCGTCGGCGCCGGGCCCTTCGGGCGCACCGGATCATCGAGGTGCCCCCGGGCATCGAGCAAGGAGAGAGACACGGATGGGACTTCGCGCACAGGTACGGACGCGGGACGGCTGGGCGGTCCAGCACGCCGTCGTGACGGTCACGGACATGACCGGCACCCAGGTACTGCGGGCCGCCGCCGACGAGGACGGGTCCGTCCGCACGGACGGCTCGCTGCCGGCGGGCGCGTACACGGTGATCGTCACGGCGGTCGGGTACGCTCCCGCCGCCTCCAGCGCCCTCGTCACGGCGAGCGGCCGGATCGAGGGCGGCCAGATCGTGCTGGCCCGCCAGGGCGGGGTGGCCCTCCCGCCGCCGGGCGCGTGGGCCCTGGACCCGGCGCACTCCTCCGTGGGCGCGGTCGCCCAGCATCTGGGCATCTCCAGCGTGCGCGGGCGGTTCACCGAGTTCAGCGGACGGATCGAGATCGCCGACGAGGTCACACGCTCCCGGGTCGACGCGGTGATCGCCGCGGCGAGCATCGACACGGGCAACGGCATGCGGGACAAGCACCTGCGCTCGCCCGACTTCCTGGACGTGGACCGCTACCCGGAGATCGCCTACCGGTCCATCGGCCTCACCCCGGCGGGCCCCGACCGCTGGACCGTGCACGGCGAGCTGACCATGCACGGCGTCTCCCGCCCCGTCGACCTGGACCTCAGTTACCTCGGCACCGGCCCCGACCCGTGGGGCGGCGTGCGCGCGGCCTTCCAGGCCACCGCCGAGCTGCGGCGTGAGGACTTCGCGATGAACTACAACCAGGTCGTGCAGGCGGGCATCTCGGCGATCGGGACGACGCTGCGGGTGGAGCTGGACATCCAGACCGTCCAGGGCGAGGCGCTGCCCGGATAGCCGGCGGGCCCGGTCGTAGGGTGGTCGGCATGGCATCCAACATCGCGACCAACACCGCCGTGAAGCTCGACGAGTTGCTGGCGTTCGTACGGCCCCGGCACCGGGCGATCCTGCTCACCGCCCGGGCCGACGGACGCCCGCAGGGCTCTCCTCTGACCTGCGGCGTGGACGACACGGGCCGGATCGTCATGTCCACCTACCCGGAGCGCGCCAAGACCCGCAACGCCCGCCGCGACGAGCGGGTCACCGTCATCGTCCTGTCGGACGACTGGAACGGGCCGTGGGTGCAGATCGACGGTTCGGCGGAGGTCATCGACGCCCCGGAGTCGGTCGAGCCGCTCGTCGAGTACTTCCGGAACATCTCCGGGGAGCACCCGGACTGGGACGAGTACCGGGCGGCGATGGTGCGCCAGGGGAAGTCGATCATCCGGGTCACACCGGAACGCTGGGGGCCCGTCGCCACGGGCGGCTTCCCGGCCCACCTGGCCCCGGACAGCTGACCGCCGCCATGCCGCCGACCGCCCGCCCCGAGCCGCCTCGGGGTGCCTTGCCCGGTCCGGGGCCGCTGCCCGGCTCGGGGCCGCTGCCCGGTCCGGGGCCGATGTCGCGGGCCCGGCTGCTCGTCGCGCCCGCCCTGGGCGGGGGCCTGGTGCGGGAGCTGGAGCGGATCGGCGGACGCCCGGCGGAACGGGCCGCGGCCGACGCGGAGCCCGGCGGCGGCCCGTACCTGTACGTCGGAGCCGCGCTGCCCGACCGACTGCGCAGGCCGGACCTGCTCTGGTTCCACAGCGTCAACGCCGGGACGGACCCGCTGCTCGCCGCCGGTCCCTGGCCGGCCGGGGCGCTGCTCACCCGGACCGTCGGCAGGATGGGCGAGCGGATCGCCCAGTACGTGCTGGCCTGGATACTCGCCGAGTGCCAGCGGGTGCCCGAGTTCACCGCCCAGCACTCCCGGTCCCAGTGGCGGCGCCTGCCCTCCGAACTCGCCGCCGGCCAGACCGCGCTGGTCTACGGCGTCGGACGCGTCGGCGGGACCGTCGCCGCCCTGCTGCGCGGCTGCGGCATCCGGACCGTGGGCGTGGCCCGCACAGCGCGGACCGGGCCGCCCCCGCCGGGCTTCGACCGGGTGATCGGCGCGGACGAGGACGGCGAGGCGCTGCGCGACGCGCGGTGGGTGGTCACCGCGCTGCCGCTGACCGGGGCGACGGCGGGCTTCTTCGGGGCCGAGCGGTTCGCTGCGCTGCGGGGCGCGTCGTTCGTCAACGTGGGCCGGGGCGCGACGGTGGACCTGGCGGCGCTGGAGGCCGCGCTGCGGGGCGGGTCGGTGCGGCGGGCGGTGCTGGACGTGCTGCCCGCAGAGCCGGCCTCGCCGGGCGACCCGGTCTGGGCGCTGCCCCGTACGGTCGTGACGTCGCACTCCGCGGGCATCACCGCCGACGAGGACGTGGTCGCGGACTTCGCCGCGTGCTGGGAGGCGGTGGCGGCGGGCCGCCGCCCGGAGCTGGCCGTGGACGTGGAACGCGGCTACTGAGGAACGTTCGAACGTTCCTCAGGGGCGGTCGCGCATCGCCTCGATGCCCGCGATCAACAGGTCGAGGGCGAAGCCGAAGTCCCTCTCGCGCATCTCCTCCACGGTGTTCCCGCCCCGGGCCGCCATCAGTTCGTCGGTGGACTCGACGATCTGCCGGAGGTGCGGCAGCGACCGGATCGTGCTCATCGCCTGCTGGTGGAAGTCGTCCTGGGTGAGCCCGTTCGCCTCGCACCGGGCCTTGAAGTTGCCCTCGACGGTGCCGAATCCGTACACGAACTGGAACACCGCCGCCAGCGCGCCCGTCTGCCGGTCCAGCGGCAGGCCCGTGGACCGGATGACGTCCTGGACCGCGTACGAGAACAGCATCGAGTTCGGGCCGATGTTGAGGAAGGTCCCGGCCAGCGGCGAGATCCAGATGTGACGGACGATCAGTTCGCGGTAGTCGCGGGCGAGCGCGCGCAGTTGCACACGCCATTCGGCGGGTTCGCGGGGCGGGTCCAGCTCGGTGTAGACCGAGTCGAGCGCCAGCTCCAGGAGGTCGTCCTTGGTGTCGACGTACCAGTAGAGGGACATCGCGGTGACGTCGAGCTCGGCGGCGAGCCGGCGCATGGAGAACCCGGCGAGGCCCTCGGCGTCCAGCAGCCGCACGGACGCCCGGGTGATCTTGTCGCGGTCCAGGCCGACCGGCGACTCGGACCTGCGCGGGCGCGACGGAGTCCGCTGTTCGAGCCAGACGCTGGTCCGGGCGGGGCTCCGCACACGGTCGGACGCGGGCACCATGGCGCACTCTCCTCGTCTCGCGCGGACGCGTCCTGCCAGGACGGTCCTGCCGGAAGGGACGACGTACCGGATGATCACACTCCGGTCGTGTCCCGTCCGATGCTATGCCTCCGGACCTGCCTCGGGTCCTGTCTTCGGACCTGCCTCCGGTCCCGTCGAGTCTGCCCGGAATTCGGCCGCCTGATCGCCTGATCAGCCTCGCAGCGGGTCGGAGGGGCGGGCGGCGTCCGGGCCGTCGGCCGCCGCAGTCGGTGCCGTCGGTGCCGCCGGGGCCGCCGGTGCCGCCTCCGCCGTCGGGACCGCCGGTGCCGCCTCCGCCGCCGGGACCGCCGGGGCCGCCTCCGGAGTCGGTGCCTCCGGGGCCGCCGGGGCCTCCGGGGCCTCCGGGGCCGCCGCCCGTTCCGCCCGGCGCAGCAGCAGCGCGGCGAGCAGTCCGCCCGCCAGCACCGCGACGGCCCCGACCAGTTGGCTGGCCTCCAGGCCGGAGGCGAAGGCGTCCCTGACGCGCTCGCGCTCGCCCGGAGCGTCGGCGGCGGCCAGCGCGGCCGGCAGCGAGGCCGCGCCGACGGCGGCCGGGACGAGTGCGGCGAAGCGGGAGTTCAGTACGGCTCCGAGTACCGCGACGCCCAGACCGTTGCCGAACTCCGCGAGCGTGCCGTTGACCCCGGCGCCCACGCCCGCCTTCTCCGGCGGGATGGCGCTCATGATGGCGTTGGCCATCGCGGGCATGGCGACCGCGATGCCCGCGCCCATCACGACCAGGCCGAGCAGCATGCCGCCGTACCCCGCGCGCCCCAGCACCGCGATGGCGACGAGACCGGCCGCCAGGCAGCTCATCCCCGCCGCGATGGTGGCGGGCGTCCCCATGCGCGGCACCAGGCGGGCTCCGAGACCGGTGAGGTTGAGGGCGACCACGGTGAGCGCGAGCGGCGCCGTGCGCAGCCCCGCCTCCAGCGGCCCGTAACCGAGCACGAACTGGAGGTGCTGCGTCAGCAGGAACAGCGAACCGCCCATGCCGAACGCGACCAGGATCGCCCCCGCGACCGCGCCGATGAACTTCTGGTTCCGGAAGAAGTGCATGTCGAGCATCGGATACGGGATGCGCAGCTCCCACAGCACGAACCCGGCGAGCACCGCCGCCCCGGTGAACGCGGTGAGCAGCACCCGGCCGGACGTCCAGCCGTGCTCGGGGCCGGAGATGATCGCGAAGACGACGGCGGTCATGCCCACCGTGGACAGCAGCGCGCCGAGCAGGTCCGGCCGGTCGCCGCGCGGGTTCTTGGACTCCGGCACGAGCCGGACGACGGCGACCAGGCCGATGAGCGCGACCGGGATGTTGATGAGGAAGATCGCGCCCCACCAGAAGTGGTCGAGCATCACTCCGCCGACGAGCGGACCCACCGCGAATCCGAGGGAGTTGACGGTCGACCAGAGGCCGATCGCCCGCACGCGCTCGGTGTCGTCGAAGATCTGGACCACCACGGCGAGCGTGGTCGTGATCAGCAGCGCGCCTCCGACGCCCATGCCGGCGCGGGCCGCGATGAGCTGACCGGAGGACTGCGCGAGCCCGGCGGCGAGCGATCCGACGCCGAACAGGGCGAGTCCGGCCACCAGGAGCCTCTTCCGCCCGTAGCGGTCGGCGGAGCTGCCCGCCGTGAGAAGCAGACCGGACTGGACGAGCGAGTAGGCGTTGATCATCCACTGCACGTCGGCGGTGGAGGCGTTCAGCTCCGTGGTGAGGGAGGGGATCGCGACGTTGAGGACGGTGTTGTCGAGCAGCACGGTGAGCTGGGCCAGGCAGATGACGCCGAGGATCAGCCATCGCTGCGGATGCCTCTGCGAGGCCGGGTCGTTCTGCTCTGCGGCGGTCGCCGTCATACGAGGCTCCTTGATCTCCAGGGCCGCTGTACGACGTACAGGGCTATACGCCGTACAGGACAGGAACGACCGGGACCGTAACCCTTCCCCTATACGGCGTACAACCTGTTTTCGGTGGAGCGGAGACACGCCTGAGCACGCGGAGGCCGGGACGGTGTTCCGGGTGGCGGCCGGGCGGTACGGTTCTCGACGCCGACCTGACGGAGCGCGCCCTTTACCGACCGCTGGAGAGCCATGTCACTGCGTCGCCGTACCGTGCAACTCCTGCTCACCGCAGCCCTGTCGGGTTCGCTCCTCGCCTCGACGGCCGTCGCGACGGCCCGCGCGGCGAACCCCGTGGCCCGTTCGCTGTCGTTCCCGGCGGCGCTCCCGGCGTCGTCACCGGCGTCACTCCCGGCGGCGACCGCGCGGAACGAGGAGGGCGTGCCGCTGCGGGTCGCCACCTGGAACATCCACGCCGGTACGGGGACGGACCACGCCTTCGATCCGGAACGGCAGGCCGCACATCTGCGGTCGCTGAACGCCGATGTGATCGGGCTTCAGGAGGTCGACCGGCACTGGAGCGACCGCAGCGCATGGCGGGACCTGGCCGGGGAGCTGGCACAACGGCTGGGCATGCACCTGTTCTTCGCACCGGTCTACAGCCTCGACCCGCCCCGGCCCGGCGCCCCGCGCGCGGAGTTCGGGGTGGCGGTGCTGTCGCGGTACCGGATCACGAGCGTCGTGAACCACGAGATCACCCGCCTGTCGACCCAGGTCCCGAACCCGGTCCCGGCCCCCGCACCGGGGTTCGGCGAGGCTGTCGTACGGGTGCGGGGGCTGCCCGTCCACATCTACGTGACCCACCTCGACTACCGCCCCGACCCGGCTGTCCGCGTCGCCCAGGTCTCCGACACCCGGCGGATCATGGCGCGGGACCGGGGTCCGAAGATCCTGCTCGGCGACTTCAACGCGGAGCCGGGCGCACCGGAGCTGGCCCCGCTGTGGAGGGAGCTGACGGACGCGGCCCCGGGCGCGCCGACCTTCCCCGCCGAGGCTCCCGTCAAGCGGATCGACTTCGTGGCGGTGTCGAAGGGCGGCCCGCGCGGCGCGGTGGCGGTGCGGAGGGCCTGGGTGCCCGCGAGTACCGCATCGGACCACCGCCCGGTCGTGGCGGACCTGCTGCTGCGCGTGCGCGGTCGGGCCGACCACCGATGACGCGCGGGACGGGACGGGAGCGAGAAGGCGCCGTCGCGGCCGGGCCGCACCGATAAGGCCGGCTCAGGTGACGGCCCGTCGATCGTGGTGACCGGACCCGATCACGGCGGCGACGACGGCGATGAGGGAGACCACCGACACGACGGGCCGGGTCCGCAGCGTCGTCCACGGCCACCGCGGTGGCCCGGTGCGGCGACGCCTAATCACCGGGCTTGATCAGATACCCCGCGCCGCGCCGGGTGTGGATCATGGGCGTCCGCCCGGCGTCGATCTTCTTGCGGAGGTAGGAGATGTAGAGCTCGACGACGTTGGCCTGGCCGCCGAAGTCGTAGTTCCACACCCGGTCCAGGATCTGCGCCTTGCTGAGCACCCGGCGCGGATTGCGCATCAGAAAGCGCAGCAGCTCGAACTCGGTGGCCGTGAGGTGGATCGCCTGCCCGCCCCGGCTCACCTCGTGGCTGTCCTCGTCCAGCACCAGGTCCCCGACGGCGAGCGTCGAACCGCTCCGCTCCGCCGCGACCGCCGAGCCGGAGCGGCGGATCAGCCCGCGCAGCCGGGCCACGACCTCCTCCAGGCTGAACGGCTTCGTCACGTAGTCGTCGCCGCCCGCCGTGAGCCCCGCGATGCGGTCCTCCACGGCGTCCCGGGCGGTCAGGAAGAGCACCGGCACGTCGGAGTACTCCCGGCGCAGCCGTCCCAGCACCGCCAGACCGTCCATGTCCGGGAGCATCACGTCCAGGACCACCGCGTCCGGCCGGAACTCCCGCGCGACCCGCACCGCCCCGGCCCCGTCCCCGGCGCTGCGCACCTCCCACCCCTCGTAACGCAGGGCCATCGACAGCAACTCGGCGAGCGGCGCTTCGTCGTCCACGACCAGGACCCGTACGGGCGTGCGGTCCGGCCTGAGCAGTTCGGTACGCCCCTGGGGCGCGGTCGTCGTCGTCATGGCCCCACCCTCGGAGCCGCCCGTGAGAGAACCCTGACCCGTTCCTGTGAATTTCCTGAGAAAGCGGCTGAGCGCGGAGCGGAACAGCGTAATGACGCGGACACGACGGCAAGGCGGCAAGGCGGCAACAGCGCAGGGCAGCGCAGGGCAGCGCAACGCAACGCAACGCAACGGGAAACGAGCGGTCCGCAGGCCCGGCCGTATGTCCCTAGGGCGGTCAGGGACCGGTCTCGAACAGCGCGGCGGCGTTCCCGTGGCAGACCGCCCGCAGCCAGTCGTCGCCCAGCCCCATCCGCTCCAGCGCCTCCAGCTGGTGGACGTACGGATACGGGATGTTCGGGAAGTCCGTCCCGAGCAGGATCCGGTCCCCCAGATCGGCGAGCCGGCCCCGCTCCGCCGCCGGAAAGGGCATGAAGCCCTCGCAGAAGTCGGTGAACGCCATCGTGGTGTCGAGCCGCACCTGCGGATACGCCTCGGCCAGCGCCAGGAACTCCGCGTACTCGGGCATCCCCATGCGCGCGACGACGAGCCGCAGCCGCGGATGGCGGGCCAGCAGCCGTCCCACGGGCTCGGGCCCCGTGTACTTCCCCGGTGCCGGTCCCGAACCGCAGTGCATCACCACGGGCACGCGGGCCTCCGCGAGCAGCCCCCACACCGGCTCCAGCAGCGGATCGTTGGCGTCGTACGCGCCGACCTGGAGGTGCGACTTGAAGACCCGGGCCCCGCTCTCGACGGCCTCCCGCACGTACCGCTCCACGCCCTCCTCGGGAAACAGGGTCGCGGTGTGCAGGCAGTCGGGAGCCCGCCGGGCGAAGTCGGCGCCCCAGCCGTTGAGCCAGCGGGCCATGCCGGGCTTGTGCGGATAGAGCATCGCGGTGAAGCGCAGCACGCCGAACGAGCGGAGCAGGGCGAGCCGTTCGTCCTCCTCGTAGCGGTAGGTGATCGGCCACTCCATGCCGGTCAGCGGACCCGCCGCGTCGAAGTACGCCCACACCTTGCGCAGGACCCGCTCGGGCATGAAGTGGGTGTGCACGTCGATGATCCCGGGCAGCCCGAGCCGCCGCCAGAACCGCACGACGTCGTCGTCCCGCACCACGTCGTCATGCCGCACGTCGTCATGTTCCCCGGTGCCCCTGCCCCGCACACCGTCGTCCGCGTCGTCCCGCTCCACGCGCGCTCTCCCTCGGGCAGCCGTCAGAACAACCCACCCTGCACGCCACCGGCCCCGATGTCGACGAGGGGAACGTCCATCCCGCCGTCGGCCGCCGCCAGCTCCCACCCGGTGATCAGCCGCGTGTCGAGGACGACCACGCCCCCGCCGTCCACCGCGAGGTGCAGATCGGGCCCGGCCGCGGCCACGAGCCGCCCCGCCACCGCAGCGCCGCCGACCAGTTCGACGACCGACCGGGCGGGAGCGGGCGAGCGGTCCAGACCGAAGAGCGCCACCTGGTCGACGGCGTCGAAGGGCAGCCGCTCCAACGACTCGGGCCACCCGCGGCCCTCCAGCCCGACGGCCCGCCCGTACAGCTCCGCCACCTCGGCCCGCCGCTCCGGCTCCGGCGGCAGAGCGCCGCGCACGGCCCGCTTCCGCGCGTACGGGATGCGATCGGGCACGCCGAGAGCGGCGCGCAGGACCTCCTCGGTGCGCCGGGCCGCCATCAGAGGCCCGCGCCCGAGCCAGCTGAACACCACCGCGCCCTGCTCACGCAGCCGCGCGGCGCCCCGCTCCTCGGCGGTGATCCCGACCTTCACCATGCCGGGCCCGAACCAGGCGAGATACACGCGGTACGTGCGCGGGTCGTCCAGCAGCGTGTCGGCGGCCACCGAATGCGCCCGGTCCAACCGGGCACACTCCGGGCACCGCCCGCCGGTACCGCGCACGGAGACCGCGGCCCCCAACGGGCACACGTTGCCCCGGGCCCCCACGCAGTGCCGCTCGCCCACCGCCCGGAACCCGAGCCCGCCGCCGTACGCGAGGGCGCTCACCCGCCGGTCGACGCCCTTGCGCCAGCCGAGTTCGGGCCCCTCGCCCGGCCACCGCAGCCCGGTGCACCACCACCCACCGGTCACCGCGCACCCACTCACCTCGACACCCGGACCCGCCGCACGAAGCGGAGGAGACCCCACCGCGCGCTCCCAGCCGATGCTAAGGGCTGAGGCTGCGACACCCCGGCGAGGGCGACGACGGCAGGCGGAGGGGCCCGCTATGGAGGGCACCGCTATCAGGCACCGTGCGCGAGACCGCCCGGCCCGCCGACGCCACCCACGCCGCCGACGCCCTCGATGCGCTGCCGCATACCGGCCATGCGCCGCACGAAGCGGCGGTTGAACCAGACCATCCAGGCCATGAACGCCAGCCCGAAGCCGAGCCCCCACAGCCCGGCCGTCACGTTCCCGGCGGCGAACCACAGCAGCGGCATACCGAAGAACAGCAGCCCCAGCAGCGGAAAGGCCCACCACTGGTTGCGCCGCAGCTTCTCCTCGCGCCGCCGGATCAACCGGACCATGACCACACGCTCGGCCGGGTCCTCGGGCAGCTCACCGTTCTTGGCGATCCGCCGCTCCAACTCCGGCACCCGAGCGGCCACAGTGCCCACCGCCCGCGCGTCCCGGCGCCTGCGCCGCATCAGGAACCACGACATGAACCCGGCGTAACCGACCCCGCCGGCAACGATCCCCGGCCACCCCGACCACCCGTCGAAGACCAGGCGGATCCCGACCCACACCACGAGCACCAACAGCCCGATCGCCCACCACCGGTCCTGCCACCGCTCCGCCTGCCCGTGCTCCGTCGACCCCATCGGTAACCTCCGAGCCGGACGCGTCCACCACGCCCCGTACCTCTCCGGCTACCCCGCCCCTCCACAACCGAACTCGGCATACGCGAGAGGCCCCCAGGATTTCTCCTGGGGGTCTCTGGCCTGCTGTGCACTCGGCAGGATTCGAACCTGCAACCTTCTGATCCGTAGTCAGATGCTCTATCCGTTAAGCTACGAGTGCTTGGCGTTCCGGGCTTTTCTGCCTGGTCGGCGTTGCGAGAACAACATTACATGACCTGCGCCGTGACGCGAAATCCCTCAGCCATACCGAGCCTGACCTGCGGAAACGTCTCCTCGGAGTGGTTCTGGGAGCTGTTCCCCCGGGCGGGTGCCATCGCCGGGAACGGCCGAAGCCCCGTGCCTAGGGCACGGGGCTTCGGGGTGGAGCGGAGGCGGAGGGATTTGAACCCTCGATGGGCTTTAAGACCCAAACCGCATTAGCAGTGCGGCGCCATAGACCGGACTAGGCGACGCCTCCAGCACACCTCGCGCGGACGCGAGTGGTGCGTGCAGATGATGACACAGTCCAGCGTCGTGTCACCAATCGCCGCTCACGTTACTAGCCATACGGGGGCCACGGCAAAGGAGATCGGCGTGGCGGCGCAACGTCCCGGCGTCGGAGGCGTTAGAGAGATGCGGGGGCGTCGGTCTCCGCCGGTCGCGGTGGGGTCGGGGAGATCAGTTCCGCCGCCGTTCGCCGCCCGTCGCTTCAGCGGTCGTCCCGCGACCGCCCGTGATCCAGAGATCCAGGAGCCCCGCATGCTGCGCCGTCTCGCCCTCACCGCCGTCGTGTCGCTCGCCGCCCTGTCCGCCGCCGTGCCGGCCGCCACCGCCACCGCCTCCGGCGCCACGCCCTCGGCGCGGCCGACCTCCGGGCCGATGTCCGCCGCCGTACCCGCCCTCGGGCCGCTGCCCGTCCCGATCCCGCCGCTCCCCGGCTTCCTGGACGGTGTCGGCGGCGGGCCGGCCCAGGACGCGCGGACCCGGCTCTCCGTGATCGTGACCGACTCCGGAGTCGCCGGAGGCGACGGAACGTTCGAGCTGACGTGCGGCCCCACCGGGGGCAGCCACCCGAAGCGGCAGGCAGCCTGCGACCGGCTCGCGGAGGCGGGCGCGGCGCGCGCGGGACAGGAGCTGTTCCGGCCCACGCCCGCGGGCACGATGTGCACCCAGATCTACGGCGGTGACGCCTCCGCCCGCATCAAGGGGACCTGGGAGGGGCGGCCCGTGGACACCACCGTGACGCGCAGCGACGGCTGCGAGATCGCTCGTTGGAACAACCTGGTGCCCCTCCTCCCCGACCTTCGCTGACCCCGGGCCCGGTGGTCGGCGATGGCCGGCCACCGGGTGCCGGAGCCACTGCGGGCCGAGAGCCACTGCCGGCTCTCGGCCCGTTCTCGCTCCCCGTACCGTCCGGTGCGGCCCCCGTACGGCCCGATGAGGGAACCGCGACCGGCCCGGCAGCCTCGCTCCGGCTCCTGCCGCGTCCCGCCACGCGCCGCCTGGCCCCCCTCTCGCACCCGTCCTTCCACAGGACGCGGGGCGTCCGTACGCCGCCCTCCCGCCGCCCGTCCGCGCACGTCATAGGGGGCGCAGGGGCGCGCGTCATAGGCCGACGGCGTACACCGCGTGCACAGAACCTTGGTGAGAGCTCCCCTCATCCGCCGCCCCTCGGCCCTCCCCTGCCCTTAGACTCCTTCCGTGACGGTCTGCGGCCCGAGGGGCAAGACGGGGCCCGCTGTCGGCAAGGTGCGGTAATCAGGGAGGAAGCGTCGTCGTGAGCAGCAGGCCATCCCGAGGCACTGCTCGCCTCGCAGCCATACTCGATGCCCTCCCCGACGGGCTCCTGCTCGTCAACTGCAACGGCACGGTCGTCAACGCCAACGCCATCGCCCTGGAGATGTTCGAGACCCCGGGCACCGCGCTCGTCGGTCGCGGGCTGCTCGATCTGCTCCCGGAGTTCGACTCCAAGCTGATCCCGGGCTCGATGCGCCGGCCCGAGGCCGCGGACGAGCAGGGCAGGACCAAGCCGACGCGGATGACCGCCCGGCGCACGGACGGCAACGCGTACCCGGTCGAGGTCACCAGCGCGAGCCTGGACAGCGGTCAGGCCGCGTACAACGACATCCACTCCAGCTACACCGGCGACGAACTCCTCATGATCGTCGTACGGGACCTGTCCGGCACCGTCGACACCGAGGCCGAGCTGGCCCGTTCGCAGCGCCAGACGGAGATGATCCTCCGCGCCGCCTCCGAGGGCGTCGTGGGCACCGACACGGACGGCCGGGTCGTCCTGGTCAACCCCGCCGCCGCCCAGATCCTCGGCTTCCGGGCCAGCGACCTCGGCGGCCAGAAGCTGCACCCGCTGATCCTGCACTCGCGGGCGGAGGGCGAGCCGTTCCCGTACGAGGAGTCGCCGCTCGCCGACACCCTCAAGTCCGGCCGCAAGCACCGCGTACGCGGGCAGGTGCTGTGGTCCAAGAGCGGCGCGCAGGTGCCGGTGGACCTGACGACCGCACCGGTACGCGACGGCGACCAGCTCGTCGGCGCGGTGATGACGTTCACCGACCGCAGGCCGTACGAGGAGCTCACCGCCCAGCACACGGCGGCCGTCGACGAACTGACCACGAGCCACGCCGCCGAGGTCACCGCGCTCAAGAAGGCGCATGCCGCCGAGATCGACGCCCTCACGGAGGCGCACACCGCCGAACTCGCGGACCGCGCCGAGCGGTACGCCGCCGAGATCGAGGAGCAGGCCGAACGGCTCGCCGCTCTCGACGCGCAGCACTCCCAGCTCACCGCGGTCCTCGGCGGTTCGCTGCGCGGGCCGTTGGAGGAGCTGCGCGGCGAGCTGTCGACCCTCGCCGCCGACCCGGCCGGGCAGTTGTGGCCGGAGGCCAACCAGATCCTGCACCACCTCGCCGCCGGGTACGCCCGGATGACGACGCTCGTGGACAGCGTGCTGGGCTACCAGCGCCTGGACGCCGGGCTGGAGGGGCTGGTCAAGGCTCCGGTCCTGCTCGACGCGGTCGTGACGGGCGGCATCGACGGGGCGGTCGAGCTGATCGGCCCGGGGCGCGCCCAGTTCGCCGTGCACGCGCCGCCCATCGAGGCCGAGGTCGACGCCCGGCAGCTCGCGTCGGCTCTCGCCCATCTCGTCGCGGACGTCGCGGGGGTGGACTCGACCGGCAAGACCAGGCCGGTGCCCGGAGGCGGTTACGTCGACTCCACGGTCGTCGTCGCCGCCGCGCAGCGCGGTGACGTGGTACGGATCGAGGTGCGCGGACCGTTCGCCGGCGGCGACCCCGTGCACGAGCCGATCGTGCGCGGCATCGTCCGGGCGCACGGCGGTGTGCTCCAGACCCACGAGATGCCCGGGATGAGCGGCAGCGCGTACGTGCTCGACATTCCGATCGGGGCCGGGGCGGGAACCATCGCGCCCGTGGCCCCGCCGGAGCCTGCACCCGTGCCGGAGGCCGTTTCGTCGCCGCCTACGCCCCCGTCGCCGTCGCCGTCCTCGGACGGTCTCGGCGCGCCGGGTGTGACCAGTGGCGGCCGGCGTCGGGCCCGCCGTTCCTCGACGGACTCGTTCCTGGAGAGCCCCGTCGGCGAGCCGGAGACCGTACACGGGGCGGACACGGGTGCCGGAACGGCGACGGAGGCGGGGCCCGGCGAAGGCGTGGCGGTGGCCGAGCCGACCGGACGGCGCAGGGCGCGCCGCGGACCGGCGGCGCAGGAGGAGCAGGGACCCGAGCTGATCCCGGCCCAGCAGGGCGAGGGTTCGGGGCGCAGGCGCGGACGGCCCAGCCCCGCCGAGACCGGGGCCGTCGCCACGGGGACGGACGGGATCGGCGCGGCCGGAGCCCCGGGCACCGGCCTGCCCGGCAGCGCCCCGGCACCATGGGGTCAAGGACCAGCGCAGAGCCCGGTTCCGTCGCAGGGCCCGGTTCCGGCCCACGGTCTGGCCCTCCCTCATGCGCAGGCACAAGCGCAGGAGCACCAGCAGGCCCAGGAGCCCGTACGGGAGCAGCCGCATCGGCATGCCCTGGCGCTGACCTCCGGCGCGCCCTCCGAGGGGTCCGTCGTCACGAAGGCCGAGGGGGCGCAGGGTGTCGGGGGCCGTCCGCAGCGGGGGCTGACCGTGCCGCCGCAGGGCGTGCCGGTCGACCCGCAGCAGCCGGTGCCGCCGACCGGCCGCCGGGCGAGGCAGGACGGCGAGAACCGTCCCGCGCTTCCGGCCCTCGCCGCCGGCAGCGGACACGCGGGCACCCCGGGTACATCAGGCGCCCCGGGCAACGGCGGCAACATCGCTCCTGGCACCGGGCAGCGGAATCAGCAGGACCTCGGGCAGTCCCAGCAGCCCGAAGGGCGCCGGGCCCGGCGGGCGCTGGCCGCCGCCCAGGAGCGCACCGCCGCCGACGCGGGTCCGCGTACCGCCTTCGCGCTGCCTCCCGCCGACGCCGACCGGACGCCCGTCGCCCCGGAGGCCGCCGCCGAGGCGGGCGCCGCGCACCACCGGCGCTCCGCACCCGAGACCGGTCACACCCCGCCGCCGGCGCACCCCGTGGCCCCGCCGCAGGCCGACTGGTCCCGGAACGGGGCGAACGGAGCCCCGGGACAGGTGCCCGCCCCGCCCGCCCCGCCCGTCGGGCAGGACGACGCGGGCGCGGCCCGTCGGCCGTCGGCCGAGGAGGGCCCCTGGGGCGGCGGCACCGGGCAGACCGCGCACGCCACCGGCAGCGTGACCGTGCCCCCCGCGCCGGCGCACCCGGCGGACAGCGGATCGGGCGCTCCGGACCCGAATGGGCGCAGGCAGCCGCTGCCGGCCGAGGAGCCGATGCCCGGAGGCAACAACCCGGACTCGACGCAGGGGCGCGCCTTCAGCGTGCGGACCCTGGGCCAGGGAGTGCCGTTCGCGCAGCACCCCGCGCACCAGCAGAACCAGCAGAACCAGCCCAACCCGCAGAACCCGCAGGGTCTCGGCGGTGCCGGCCGTCGCCGCAAGCTCGCCGCCCCGCCGGAGGCCGAGCGCCCCGCAGCCCAGCCCGCGGCCGGCGCGGAGCCCGTCGCCCCGCCGGTCCGCCCGGACCTGCCGCCTCCTCCGCAGGCTCCCGGACATGCGGGGTCACCGGGCCAGCCGGTTCCCGGCGCCCAGCCCACCGTCACGGGGCCGGGCTCCGGGCAGTTGCTGGCCTCGCCCGTCGCCGAGGGGCGTGCCTACGCCATAGGAGCGCCCGACGAGGGCGCCGAGGGGCCCGAACCGCTGGACGGACCGGGTGGCGCGGTCGAGGTCGACAACCGTCCGCAGCCCCGTCCGCTCGACGACGAACTGCCTCCCGAGCCCCTGGACAACCCGCGTCGGCTGCTCGTCTGGCCCGCGCCGGACGTGCCGACGCAGCAGGCGCTCAGCGACCGGGGGTACCGCCCGGTGATCGTGAACTCCCGCGAGGAGGTCGACGCCCAGATCGCCGCGTTTCCCGCCGCGCTCTTCGTCGACCCGCTGACCGGGCCCATCACGCGTACCGCGTTGCAGTCACTGCGCCAGGCTGCCGTCGCCGCCGAGGTTCCGGTGCTGGTCACGGCCGGTCTGGGGCAGGCCACCCGGGAGGCTGCGTACGGGGCCGATCCGGCCGTCCTGCTCAAGGCGCTGGCTCCCCGTGACAGCGAGCAGCATCCGTCCCGCGTACTCCTGATCGAGGAGCACGAGGAGATCGCGGTGGCGCTCACGGAGACCCTGGAGCGGCGCGGAATGCAGGTCGCACGGGCGTCGACGGACAGCGAGGCCGTCGATCTGGCGGGGCGTATGCGGCCGAACCTCGTGGTCATGGATCTGATGCAGGTGCGCCGCCGAAGGGCCGGGATCATCGACTGGCTGCGGGCGAACGGGCAGTTGAACCGGACCCCACTGGTCGTCTACACCTCGGCGGGGATGGACCGGGCGGACCTGCCGAGCCTGGGGTCGGGCGAGACCGTGCTCTTCCTCGCGGAGCGGTCCACCAGCGATGAGGTCCAGTCCCGGATCGTCGACCTGCTGGCCAAGATCGGCACCAACTGAGGGCTGCCCTCGGTCAGGCGAGGAGAAGCCCATGGCGGGGGCGGTACGGGTTTCCGTACCGCCCCCGCCATGTTTCACGTGAAACCGACGCCAGATCCTCAGAGCTGCGTGATGTCCAACTCCCCATCCGCGTACTGCTTCCGGATCACCTTCTTGTCGAACTTGCCGACGCTCGTCTTCGGCACCGCCGGAATCACCGTCCACCGCTCCGGCAACTGCCACTTGGCGATTCCGGAGTCCGCGAGGAAGACCTTCAGTGCCTCGTAGCCGACCTCCGCGCCCTCCTTGAGGACGACGGTGGCCAGCGGACGCTCGCCCCACTTCTCGTCCGGTACGGCCACGACGGCCGCCTCCGCGACGTCCGGGTGG
The DNA here is from genome assembly GCF_003846185.1 of Streptomyces sp. ADI96-02. Classification (GTDB taxonomy): domain Bacteria; phylum Actinomycetota; class Actinomycetes; order Streptomycetales; family Streptomycetaceae; genus Streptomyces. The sequence continues at coordinate 3,395,475 of NZ_ML123034.1, read as the reverse complement.
GCCATCAGCGCGTTCTCCAGCTCGACGCTGGAGATCCACTCGCCGCCGGACTTGATGACGTCCTTGGCCCGGTCGGTGAGGGTGAGGAAGCCGTCGGCACTGATCACGCCCACGTCGCCGGTCTTCAGCCAGCCGTCCGCGCTGAACTTGTCCTCGGGACGCAGGTGCTCGCCGTCGGCCCCGCCGTAGTAGGCACCGGCGATCCAGGCGCCGCGGACCTCCAGCTCACCGGCCGACCGGCCGTCCCACGGCAGGTGGTCCCCGGCCGGCCCCACCAGGCGCGCCTCGACGCCGGCCGGGAAGCGGCCCTGGGTGACGCGGTAGGGCCACTCCTCCTCGGCGCTCAGACCGGCGGGCGGGTTGGCCATGGTGCCGAGCGGCGAGGTCTCGGTCATGCCCCAGGCGTGGCAGAGCCGGACGCCGAGCTTGTCGTACGCCTCCATCAGCGAGGGCGGACAGGCGGCGCCGCCGATCGTGACGCTGGCCATGGAGGTGAGGTCGCGCGGGTGGGCGGTGACTTCGGCGAGCAGGCCCTGCCAGATCGTGGGGACGGCGGCGGCGTGCGTGGGGCGCTCGCGCTCGATCATGTCGGCGAGCGGCGCGGGCTGGAGGAAGCGGTCCGGCATGAGCATGTTGACGCCGGCCATGAAGGTGGCGTGCGGCAGGCCCCAGGCGTTCACGTGGAACTGCGGGACGACGACGAGGGTGGTGTCCTTGTCGGTCAGCCCCATCGACTCCGTCATGTTGACCTGCATGGAGTGCAGGTAGACGGAGCGGTGGGAGTAGACGACGCCCTTCGGGTCGCCGGTGGTGCCGGAGGTGTAGCACATGGCCGCGGCCTGGCGTTCGTCCAGCTCGGGCCAGTCGTAGGTGGTGGGGCGGTCCGCGATCAGTTCCTCGTACTCGTGCACGCGGGGCGCGACCCCGGCGAGGGCCGAGCGGTCGCCGGGCCCGGAGACGACGACGTGCTCGACGGTGGGCAGGTGGGGCAGCAGCGGCACGAGGAGCGGCAGCAGCGAACCGTTGACGATCACCACCTTGTCGTCCGCGTGGTTGACGATCCAGATCAGCTGTTCCGCCGGCAGCCGGAGGTTGAGGGTGTGGAGCACAGCCCCCATGGAGGGAACGGCGAGGTACGCCTCGACGTGTTCGGCGTTGTTCCACATGAGGGTGGCGACGCGCTGGTCGCCGTCGATGCCCAGTTCGTCGCGCAGGGCGTGGGCCAGCCGGGTGGCGCGCGCGCCGATCTCGGCGAAGGTGCGGCGGTGCGGCTCGGGTTCGCCGGTCCAGGTCGTGACCTGCGACTTCCCGTGAATCGTCATCCCGTGCTGCAGGATGCGGGTGACAGTCAGCGGTACGTCCTGCATGGTGCTCAGCACGGCGTCCTCCCGGTGGGCGCTACGCGGCAGTAGGGGCTCGCTGATTCTGCGCACATACCGCGCGGTATGTCACTACTCACGGGAGATATTCCTGTCGGGTCACCGGTCCCGCCACCTTTACGGCCGCCCTCCACGGCAGCCCTCTACGGCCCGCCCTCTACGGCCCGCCCTCCACGGCCGTCCGTTCTGCCACCGGTCCGGCAACGCCACGGCCGGGGCCGAGGCGCGCTCAGCGCATCGGGGTCAGCTCCGGGTCCTCCCGGAGCTTGCGCAGGGCGCGTGAGACGGCGCTCTTGACCGTGCCGACCGACACGCCGAGCACCTCGGCGGTCTGGGCCTCGCTGAGATCCTCGTAGTACCGCAGGACGACCATCGCGCGCTGCCGGTCCGGCAGCCTGAGCACGGCGTGCCACATCGCGTCGTGCAGCACCTGCCGCTCGGCCGGGTCGGCGGCCGGGGCGGCCTCCTGCTCGGGCAGTTCGTCGCAGGCGATCTCGTCGATCCTGCGCTTGCGCCACTGCGACGTGCGGGTGTTCAGCAGGGCCCGGCGGACGTAACCGTCCAGCGCCCGGTGATCCTCGATGCGCTCCCACGCGACGTACGTCTTGACGAGCGCGGTCTGCAGCAGATCTTCGGCGTCGCACGGGTTCGCGGTGAGCGAGCGCGCGGTGCGCAGCAGGACCGGCCCCCGGGCACGGACGTACGAGGAGAACGACGTGTAGGGCCGGTGATGGGAGGCGGCGGCGGTGGCAGGGGCCGCCCTGGAGGCGCCCGTGCAGACTGGCGTGGTCATGAACTCCACGCTAGGAGCGGGCGCCCCCGGACGGATCGGCCCCAGGTCGCGAAGCGCGGTCCGTCTCAGGTTGGACGGGCGGTGCGCCCGCCACCTCCTGAAGGGGGACGGCCCGGCGCGCCGCGGTCAGCCTTCGGCGGGCGGCGGTCGGGGGCCGGGGGCGGGCGGCCGTCAGGGGCCGAGGGCTTGCGCCAGGGGCCGGGGGCGGGCGGCCGGTCAGGCACCGGGGCGGGCGTCAGGGACCGAGGGCGGGCGGCCGTCAGGGGCCGAGGGCGGCCCGGCGCGCCGGCTCAGCCGTCCGCGCCGGATCAGCCGTCCGCGCCGAGGATCAGTCCGGACGTCGGGACGCCGGTACCGGCCGTGACCAGGGTCCGCGCGGCACCCCGCGCCTGGTTCACCGACGTGCCCCGGATCTGCCGCACGGCCTCCGCGATGCCGTTCATCCCGTGGAGATACGCCTCCCCGAGCTGGCCTCCGTGGGTGTTCAGGGGCAGCTCCCGCGCCGCGACGAACGCCCCGCCCTCGCCCGGCCCGCAGAAACCGAACTCCTCCAGCTGCATCAGGACGAACGGCGTGAAGTGGTCGTACAGGATGGCCACGTCGATGTCGGCCGGGCCCAGTCCTGAACTCCGCCACAGCTGCCGGGCCACCACACTCGTCTCCGGCAGCCCGGTCAGCCCGTCCCGGTAGAAGCTCGTCATCTGCTCCTGCGCCCGGCCCGCGCCCTGCGCCGCCGCGACCACGACGGCGGGCGGCCGGCGCAGGTCGCGGGCACGCTCGGCGCTGGTCACGACGAGGGCCTGACCGCCGTCCGTCTCCTGGCAGCAGTCCAGCAGCCGTAGCGGTTCGACGATCGGGCGGGAGGCGGCGTGGTCGGCGAGTGTGATCGGCTTCCCGTAGAAGTGAGCCGCCGGATTCCGCGCGGCGTGGAGCCGGTCGACCACCGCGACGTGACCGAAGACCTCCGGTTCCAGGCCGTACGCGTGCAGGTAGCGCCGGGCCGCCATGGCCACCCAGGAGGCCGGGGTGAGCAGCCCGAACGGCAGGTTCCAGCCGAGCGCCGCGCCTTCGGGGGTCGGTTCGCGCCGTTGGACGCCGGAGCCGAAGCGGCGGCCGGAGCGCTCGTTGAAAGCCCGGTAGCAGACGACCACGTCGGCGATCCCGCTCGCCACCGCGAGCGCGGCCTGCTGCACCGTGGCGCAGGCCGCGCCACCGCCGTAGTGGACGCGCGAGAAGAACGACAGCTCGCCGATGCCCGCCGCCTGGGCGACCGTGATCTCGGGGCTGGTGTCCATGGTGAACGTGACGAGCCCGTCGACGTCGGCGGGTGTGAGTCCCGCGTCGTCCAGGGCGGCCCGGACGGCTTCGACCGCCAGGGTCAGTTCGCTGCGGCCGGAGTCCTTGGAGAACTCCGTGGCCCCGATGCCGACGATGGCCGCCCTTCCGCCGAGCGTGTCGGGCCTGCGCACGCTCATGCGCCCGCCCCCGGGCCGGAGCGCTCGCCCCGGGGGCGGCGGGGTGCGTTCTCCTGGTTCAGGGGTTCTTTCCCGCGAACCGGGCCTCGATCCGGGACTCGATCCGACGGTTCCCGGTCCGAGGGTTCCCGGTCCGAGGGTTCCCGGTCCGAGGGTTCCGGCGGGCCGGGCGTGGGAACGGCGACGGTCACCGTACCGGTGACGTGTCGGCCCAGTCCGTTGGTCCCGACGACCGCGACCTCGGCGACACGATGGCTCTCACCGTCCGAAGGGGAGCCGGTCACGGACGTGACGCGTCCCGTCAGCGTCATGACGTCGCCCGGGTAGTTCGGCACGCCGAGCCGGATGGCGACGGCGCGCAGGACGGCGGCCGGGCCGAAGTGATCGGTGACGAAACGGCCGACCAGGCCGTTGGTGGTCAGGATGTTCATGAAGATGTCCGGCGAGCCCTTCTCCCGTGCCCGTTCGGCGTCGTGGTGCACGTCCTGGTAGTCGCGCGAGGCGATCGCGCCCGCGACGATCAGAGTCCGCGTCACCGGGATCACCAGCGGCGCCAGGGCGTCGCCCGTACACGGAACAGCCACTCGCCCGCGCCCGTCCGTCATGTCGCCGCACCCTCCTCCTCGTCCGCCAGCAACAGGCCGAGCTCCTGGAGGACTTCTCCTCCCGATCCGAGGTACGCGTCGATCTGCCGGCCCCACAGGAAGTGCCGGTGCACCGGGTGGCCGAGGTCGGCTCCCGTTCCGCCGTGCAGATGCTGACCGGCGTGCACGACCCGCCTGCCCGCCTCCGAGGCCCACCAGGACGCCGTCAGCGCCTCGGCGGCGTACGCCAGGCCGGCGTCCCTGCGCCAGGCGGCCTCGTACGCCGTGACCCGGATCGCCTCGGTGTCCATGTGGGCGTCGGCGGCGCGGAGCAGCACACCCTGGTTCGTGGAGAGCGGTCGCCCGAACTGCTCCCGCACGGAGGTGTGGTGAACCGCCCGTGCGAGCGAGCCGGAGCAGACTCCGGCCTGAAGCCCGGCGAACGCGATGCGGCCTGCGGCGAGCACCGGGGCGTACGCGCCGGAGCGCCCCAGGCGCTCCACGCGAGCGCCGTCCAGGACGAGACGCGCGGCCGACCACGGCGCCGTCGTCTCCACGGGGGCCGCCGATACTCCCGGCGCGTCCGTACGAACGATCCACAACCGGCGATCCGTGTCCGCGACCAGTACCTGGGTGGCGTCGCGCAGCCACGGCACCCAGGGCACGGCCCCGTACAACCGGGTGGCCGAACCGCCCCCCGCGCCTGCGCTCCCCTCGTCCACGGTCGCGGCGCGCACACCGCCGCCCTCCGGGGAGACGCGCTCCAAAAACGCGCCCGTCGCCACCGCCGTACCGTCGCGCAGGGCGGGAAGCAGACGTTCGCGCTGCTCGGCCGTGCCGTGTTCGGCGACGGCGAGGACGCCGTACACACAGGTCGCCGCGAACGGGACCTGTGCGGTGGTCCGGCCCTGCTCCTCCAGCAGCAGGACCAGGCCGAGCAGCCCGATGTCCTCGATCGCGCCGGGCAGTCCGGCCGCGCACAGTTCCTTCCAGAGCCCGGCGTCCGTCCCGGTCCCGGCGGCCGTCAGCCGCTCGTGCGTCGACAGATCGCCGAAGATCCGCGCGGCCAGGTCGCGCGCCGCGCCCTGCTCCTCGCTCGGAGTGAAGTCCATGTCAGTCCTCGCTCCCCCGGAAGACCGGAAGTTCCAGGTCGGGGTCCGTACGCAGGAACTCCAGCCGTACCGGCATGCCGACGCGGACCCTGTCGTACGGCACACCGATCACGTTGCTCACGATGCGTACGCCCTCGGCCAGTTCGATCAGTGCGACGGCGTACGGTCCGCCGTCGCCGGACGGGCTGAAGGCGGGGAACGGCGGGTGGTGCATGACGACGTGGCTGAAGACGGTGCCCGCGCCGCACGCCTCGACGGTGTCCCAGTCGGGGCAGGAACAGGCGTTGCAACCGGGCAGCCAGGGAAAGCGGAGAACGGCGCAGCGCGCGCAGCGCTGGATGAGGAGGCGGTGTTCGGCGACTCCGGCCCAGAATCCGGCGTTGTCGCGGTTGATCACGGGCCGGGGGCGCGGCGCGGGGGCACCCGTCCGAACCTTGGCGGCAACCGTCGCCGCTTCGACCCCGACCGTCACCGCCTCGGGAGCGACCGTGCCCGCGCCGGGAGTCACCGTGCCCGCGTCGGAAGCGACCGTGCCCGCGCCGGGAGCGACCGTGCCCGCGCCGGGAGCGACCGTGCCCGCGCCGGGGGCAGGGGTCCCCGCTTCGGACTCGGGCACCGGGGTGGGCTCGGCCTCGGACGCGGGGGCTGACTCGGGCTCGGGACGCGGTTTCCGGAGCGCCGGCGCGTACTTGAGGATGCGGAAGCGGTGCGTTCCCGCCGGCTCGCCGTCGGCGTGCACGTCCATCCGGGTGGTGACGAAGTAGCCGGTGCCGAGCCGGGTCGTCTTGCGCCGGGAGACGGCCTCGATGACCGCGTCGAAGGTGATCCGCTCACCGGGCCGCAGCGGACGCAGGTACCGCTGTTCGCTGTCGGTCGCGACCACGGAGGCGTATCCGGCGCGGTCGAGCAGCGCGAGCAGGGCGTCGTACGCGTCGGAGCGCCCGGCGTGCCCGGAGAGGCCGCCCATCGTCCACACCTGGAGCATGGTCGCCGGAGCAACCGCTTCCGGTCCCCGGTACGCGGCTCCGGTGTCGCCCATCGCCTCGCACCAGTGCCGGATCATCGGCTCGTTGACCAGGTCCTTGCCGACGCCGTCGGTGGCCGCGGGACGCCCCTCGTACGCCGTGAGCCGCCGGTACAGCTCGTCGTCCACCGCTCCGGCCGCCCGCCCCTCCGCCGCCTGTTCCCCCGCCCCCCGTCCCTGCACCTCCTGCACCTCCTGTTCCTCCTCGGCCCGTTCCTCCGCCTCCCGCCGGGTCATCGCCGGCCCCGGGTCATGCCGAGCCGCATCGTCGCGACGATCTCGCGCTGTACCTCGCCCACCCCACCGCCGAAGGTGTTGATCTGCGCCGCGCGGTTCATCCGCTCCAACTCGCCGACCGGACCGGAGCAGCCGTCGGATCCGGCCCGCAGAAACGCCGTCCCGCCGACGACCTCCTGACACATCCGGTAGACCTCCACGGCGCTCTCGGTCCCCGCGAACTTCACGCCGCTCGCCTCGCCGGGGGCCAGCCCGCCCGCCCCGACGTCCGCGACCAGGCGCCAGTTCAGCAGTCGGGTCGCCGCGAGCCGGGCGTACGCCTCCGCGAGCCGGGCGCGCACCCAGGGTTCGTCGATCCGGCGGCGCCCCGTGGACGGGTCGGGCGTACGGGCGTGGGCGCGGGCCTCCTCGTAGAAGTCCTCGGCCTGCATGCCGATCGCGGCCAGGGCCACGCGTTCGTGGTTGAGCTGCTTGGTGATGAGGCTCCAGCCCTCGTTCTCGGTGCCGACGAGATGGGCGGCGGGGACCCGTACGCCGTCGTAGTAGGTGGCGGTGGTCGTCAGGCCGCCGACGGTCTCGATGGGCGTCCAGGAGAAGCCGGGATCGCTCGTGGGCACGAGGATGATCGAGATGCCCCGGTGCTTGGGCGCGGCCGGGTCCGTGCGGCAGGCGAGCCAGATCCAGTCCGCCTGCTGGGCGTTGCTGGTGAAGATCTTCTGGCCGTCGATCACCCACGCGTCGCCGTCCCGTACGGCACGGGTCCTGAGGGCGGCCAGGTCCGTACCGGCGTCCGGCTCGCTGTAACCGATGGCGAAGACGATCTCGCCGCTGAGGATGCGGGGCAGGAAGTACGCCTTCTGCTCCGCGGTCCCGTACGCCATGAGGGTCGGGCCGACGGTGTTGAGGGTGACCATCGAGACGGGGGCGCCGACCCGGTACGCCTCGTCGAAGAAGACGAACTGCTCGTCCGCGCCGCGACCTTGGCCGCCGTAGGCGACGGGCCAGCCGAGACCGAGCATGCCGTCCTCGCCGATCCTCCGCAGCAGCCGCCGCTCCTCGGCCGCGTCCAGCGCCGGCCGCTCGCCCCGGCGGCCGGGCAGCACGGCGCGGAAGTAGGCGCGGAGTTCGGTACGCAGCTGCCGCTGGCGCTCCGTCGGGGCGAGGTGCACGGCGGGACCTCCGGGGGACGACGGACCGAGGACGGGGAGCGGCGAGCAGGGGGCGGGGTCGTAACGAGCACTCGGTCCGACCCCGGCCCTTCCATTTCTGACTGTCCGTCAGATTCATGGTCTCTGTCAAGACGACGGCAGCCCGCACGGAGCACCGAAGTGCCGCCGCACGGGCTGCTGTCGAGCCGGACGGGATCTACCCCCAGAAGATCCCGACGGCCGCGCTACGGAAAGAAGGGGGTGAAGTTCACCGCGACGCTGTGGTCGGACTGGTCGATGGGCGTGAAGGCCGAACCGCTCACCTGGGCCGAGGTGTTCTGGTTCGAAGCGCCGGGCCCGACCGCCTGCTGCTGGGTGGTCGACGAGTTGCCGAGGTTGCCGCCGCCGACACCGGTGCCGCCGATCGTCGCCACAGCGGCGTTCGACCCGTCGTTCGCAATGGAGCCGTTGTCCGCCGCGGCGATGCCACCACAGAGCGCCACGGTCAGAGGCAGCGCGGCGACTGCGGCGAGGGCACGAGCGGTACGGATGCTTGCCATGTCAATTCCTCCAGGAACCGAAAGAACGGCTTCATATGCGGCTGTTTCCGGGACAGTTGGCCGACCTCCCGGTGTCGGTCACGACGTCGCGAGACCAGAGTTGCCCACGGCGCCCACGGCGAACCCCTAGC
>NZ_ML123034.1:3318621-3387007 GCF_003846185.1 Streptomyces sp. ADI96-02 | reverse complement strand
AAAGACTCAGGACACTAATGTGAGCGATCTGCGCGGTGGGCGTGTATAGGCCGCGATCCTTGAAGATCAGTGGCTTCGCGCATCCTGGATAAGCGCAGTGCGTTGCTGTACCGAACAGCAACTTGATCGTCGCTTCCCTATAGCTTCGCCCCATATCTACAGCGTAGCCCAGTGGTCACAGGCGGCCAGGGCGTTTGCCCTTCGAAGTTTTCTAACCCTGGTTGCCCCTGAGTCACAAGACGACGTATCCGCGCCCTTGCCCGCTACAAGTGGGAGTTGAGGCTCAGCGCGCGACCGCGTGGACCAGGTCGCGGGAGGCTGTCAGGGACTTGCCGCCCCATAGCCGCCCCACGCTCCTCGATAGCCGGCGGATCGGCTGGTCCACGGATGGTCCACACAAGCCGATCGAAGGCGGGACAGACGTGAACTACGTTGAGACAGACCCAATACAGAAGGGGTGCCCCGTTGGAGGGGCACCCCTTCTGATCAGGTACTTCTCTGACCTGCTGCGGTGGGTGTGGGATTTGAACCCACGGTGACATCGCTGCCACGACGGTTTTCAAGACCGTTCCCTTAGGCCGCTCGGGCAACCCACCCCGCGTCGGCGGTCCCCGGGCCGTGGTGGCCGGTGGGCCGTCCGGTCCGCGTGGGGCCGGGTCGACGCGTGGGACAGCCTAGCCGGTCAGCTGTCGCCTTCGCGCTGGCCCAGGGTTACTTCGGCCTGTGCCGTCTTGCCGTCGCGCTCGTACGTGAGGGTCACCTTGTCGCCCGGCTTGTGGGTCCAGATCTCGCCGATCAGGGTCGGTCCGCTGTCGATCACGGAGTCGTCGAACTTCGTGATGACGTCGCCCCCCTTCAGGCCGGCCTGTGCGGCCGGGCCGTTCGGGGTGATGGCCGGGGTGCCGCCCGTGCCCTGCGAGGAGATCGCCGCGCCGCCCGTCTTCTCCTCCATCGAGACCGTCGCGCCGATCACCGGGTAGACCGGCTTGCCCGTCTTGATCAGCTGCTCGGCCACGTTCTTGGCCTGGTTGACCGGGATCGCGAAGCCGAGGCCGATGGAGCCCGCCTGCGACTGGCCGAGGCCGCCGCCGGTCGACTGGATCGCCGAGTTGATGCCGATGACCGCGCCGGTCGCGTCCAGCAGCGGGCCGCCGGAGTTGCCCGGGTTGATCGAGGCGTCCGTCTGCAGGGCGCTCATGTACGAGTTCTTGTTGCTCGAACCGTCCCCCGAGGCCACCGGGCGGTTCTTGGCGCTGATGATGCCCGTGGTGACCGTGTTGGACAGGCCGAACGGCGCCCCGATCGCGATGGTCGAGTCACCGACCGCTACGCCCTCGGAGTTGCCGAGGGGGAGCGGGGCGAGGCCCGGGGGCGGATTCTTCAGCTTCAGCACGGCGACGTCGTACCCCTGGGCACGGCCGACCACCTCGGCGGCGTACTTCTTGCCGTTGGAGAAGGTCGCCGACAGTTCGCCGGAGTCGGCGGCCGAGGCCACCACGTGGTTGTTCGTGAGGATGTGGCCTTCCTTGTCGTACACGAAGCCGGTGCCCGTGCCGCCCTCGCCGTCGCCGCCCTGCGCGTCGATGGTGACCACGCTGGGGAGGGCCTTCGCCGCGACCCCGGCGACGGTGCCGGCGGGGCGCTTGAGGTCCCTCGGAGTGTCCGACGCCGCGACCGTGGTCGAGCCCGTGGACCCGTCGTCGTTGCGGTCGGCGGCCCAGAAGCCGAGCGCGCCGCCGATGCCGCCGGCGACGAGAGCCGCCACGGCGACGGCCGCGACCAGCCCTCCGCCGCGGCGCTTGCCGCGCGGCGACTCGGAGCCGGGCGGAACCGGAGCGCCCCAGACCGGACCGCCGCCGCCACCGCCCCCGGCCGCGTAGCGCGCGCCGCCGTCGTCGTAGGAGTAGGAGGGGACGGCGGGCGGCGGCGGGGGCCAGGAGGCCGCGCCCGCGGGAGGCTGGGGCGGCGCGCCGTACGGGGCGTGCTGGGGCGGCTGCGGGGCCGCCGAGTGACCGGCGGAGGCGTGCGCCGGTGCGCCCTGATGTGTCGGGTCGTGGCGCGGCGCTTCGGCGTGCGCCGGAGTGGCAGGGTGCGCGCCAGGGGCGTGCGGGGGTTCGTCGTGCGCGGCGCCCTGGCTCGGCGGGGGCGGAGGCGTGACTCCGTCAGGGGTCTGATCGGGAGTGGCGGCCGGCACGGGAGGTACGGACGGAACGGACGGTACCGCTTTGCCCTCGTTGCCCTCGTTCTCGGTGCTCACAGCTCTTTACTCCTCGGTTCCACTCGGCATTCGGCAAGAGATCCGCTGTGCACGTGTCTGCGGTCAGCTTTTCCCACAGCACGTCGGGCCACTGTAAGCAGGACCTGTGCATCCGCACACCAATCTTTACATCAGACAAAATGGACCTTCAGCGTGACATGTGCCCGCCTACCCCCGTCACGGTGACACCATGACGCGGGTGACCCAAGCACGCCAGCACAGCCCGCACGCCTCGATCCAGGTCATCGCCCATCGCGGCGCCTCCGACGAGGCCCCCGAACACACCCTGGCCGCCTACCGCAAGGCCATCGAGGACGGCGCCGACGCCCTGGAGTGCGATGTCCGGCTGACCGCGGACGGCCATCTCGTCTGCGTGCACGACCGCCGCGTCAACCGTACGTCGAACGGCCGCGGGGCCGTCTCGGCGCTGGAGCTGTCCGATCTCGCCGCCCTGGACTTCGGATCCTGGAAGGACCGCGAGGAGTCGCCCGACTGGGATCCGGTGCCCGGCGAGCTCACCTCCGTACTCACGCTGGAGCGGCTGCTGGAGCTGTTCACCGAGGTACGGGCCGGCGGCCGTCCGCTGCAACTGGCGATCGAGACGAAGCATCCCACCCGTTGGGCCGGACAGGTCGAGGAACGGCTCCTGCACCTGCTGAAGCGCTTCGGCCTGGCCGATCCGCCGGCCGACGGCCCCTCGCCCATCCGCGTCATGAGCTTCTCCGCCCGGTCCCTGCACCGCGTCCAGATCGCCGCGCCGACGCTGCCGACGGTCTACCTGATGCAGTTCGTGTCGCCCCGGCTGCGGGACGGGCGGCTGCCCGCCGGCGCGCGGATCGCCGGACCGGGGATGCGGATCGTGCGCAGCCACCCCGGATACATCGAACGGCTGCACCGAGCGGGCCACCGTGTGCACGTGTGGACCGTGAACGAACCGGCCGACGTCGAACTCTGCGCCGAGCTGGGCGTCGACGCGATCATCACCAACCGCCCGAAGCAGGTCCTGTCCCAGCTCGGGCGCATTTAGTACGCAACGAGCGAACCGTGACACCGTGACGGGGTGTACTCCGGCGCATTCGGTGGACATCCGATCGTCACGAGTGCGTCACCGACAGCACTTCCGCCGGTTTCCGGTGCAGCTCAGTGGGGCATCCAACCCGTGGCATCGGGCAAAGGAGGTCTCGGGGGTGGCGTTCGTGGTGGCACAAGAGGTGCCTACGTCGTCGAGCATGGCCGTTCCTCATGGGCCTGCCGGCGTGGGACAGGCACGGCACCGGATGCGCGAGCAGCTGCGCGGCAACGGGGTGTCGGACGCGGTCGTCGACGACGCTGTTCTCATCCTTTCCGAACTCCTCAGCAACGCCTACCGTCACGGCAGGCCGCTGGGACGGCACACGGACGTCGGTGAGGGCGACGTCCTCGCCGGGTGGCGCGTGGAGCCGGGCGGCGGCCTGACCGTGGAGGTCACCGACGGCGGCGGGCCGACCCGCCCCGTACCGTCCACGCCCTCGGTGACGGCCCGCGGCGGCCGGGGGCTCACCATCATCGGCGCCCTGGCCCAGGAATGGGGCGTACGGGACGACTCCTCCGGCGAGGTCACCGTCTGGGCCCTGGTCTCCCCGACGAAGCAGCCCGGCCCCGGCGGGAGCGAGCCGGACGGCGGCTGCCCCGCAGGAAGCAAGCTCGCCGGGAACCGCCGGCGCGAGAGCGGGCTCGACGAGATCGGACGGCTCACCGGTTTCGAAGGGCTGGACTTCTCGGACGTGCTCGACGACGTCAGCTGACCTCCCCTACGACCCGAGCCGGCCCCCGGTACGACCCGGGCCGGCCTCCCGTACGACCCGGGCCGGCCTCCCGTACGAGCCGAGCCGGCCCTCCGTACGACCCGGGTTCCTGGAGCCCACCCGCCGGTGTGTGCCCCGGCGTTCCCCCGGGCGGCTAGGCTCGCGCCGAGTCCGCACAGTCGCAATCGGGAGAATGCCCACCATGGCCAAGAAGCGCCCTCAGACCAAGGCCGGGAAGCAGCAGCTCAAGGACGGTGAGATCCCGGTCGTCGGGGCCCGTGAGCCCTGCCCGTGCGGTTCGGGCCGTCGTTACAAGGCGTGTCACGGACGCGCCGCCGCCCAGGCCGTGACCGAGCTCGTCCACCGTCCCTTCGAAGGTCTCGCCGGGGAGAGCGACTGGGTCGCGCTGCGCGAACTGGTGCCCGCCGCCACGGTCGAGCTGACGCTGAAGGGCGGACTGCCGGAGGGCGTTCCGTCGGTGACGCTCGCGACGGTCCTGCCGATGGCGTGGCCGGCCCTGCGCCGGGACGACGGTTCGGTGCTGCTCGCCCTGCAGAACGACACCTCTTCCGGCGACCTCAGCCGCGACCTGGCGGACACCCTCCAGCGCGCCCTGGAGGCCGAGCCCGGCTCCCCGGTCACCGCCCGCCGCGTGCCGGCCGACGGTCCGCGGCTCCAGGACCTGCTCGACCCGGACGCCGCCTTCGAGCCGGTCGTCCACACGGGATTCGAGTTCTGGGTGCCGGACGCCGACCACGCCGACCCCGAGGTGTCGGCCTCGCTGGAGCGGGCCAACGCCGCCGCCATCCCGACCACGCTGCTGTCCGGCGTCGACGCCGCCTACTGGTGCGAGACCCCGGAGAAGAACCACCTGCGCTGGGTCATGCGGCACCCCGAGGAGCAGCTGCTCGACGCGCTCGCCCGGCTGCACGCCGCGGGCACTTCGTCGCTCGGCGAGGACACCCGGCTGGTCGGCTCGTTCCGGGCGCACGGGCTCGTGGTCCCGGTCTGGGACCTGCCGAGTTCGATGGGCGCGGAGGCCTGCGAGAAGCCCGCCGTCGCGTTCGCCGAACGGCTGGCGACCGCCCTCGCGTCCGACGTGCCGCTCACCGCCGAGGAGCGGCGCGCCCGCGGTGGCCTCACCAACCGTCAGGTGACACTGAGCTGAACGTGACGACGTTCTCGGCCGGCTCGGTGACCCGCGTCACAACTGCCCGTACCCGCAAGTAAATCGGCGTCCTCGCAGGCGAGATCGAATTTGCGAACGGCAGATCTCTTGTTACGGTTCTAAAAGCCCGGTCGCTGGTGCATCCCCCGTCGCCAGCGATCGGGCGTCCTCATTTCCGGCTGCGACCGGGCCGGCGACGGCCGCATCGTCGCGAGCCGCGCCGCATGACTCACGGCTCGCGTCCCGACGGTCGCCTGCGGACACAGGTCCCGCGTCGCGTCGGTCCCGCCTCTCGTCTCCCGCAGTGCTTCCTGGCACCGCGCCAAGCGCCCCGATATCCGCGGACGCGCGCGGTGCGGATGAGCGATACGGAGGCGGTGAAGCCGGGCCCGCTCACCGGTGGGCGGCGTCGGCGGGCCCGGTCTCACCCGCCGTCAGTACGCGAGCCGGCTTCCGCCGTCGGGTGCGCTGGTGCTCGCGTCGACCAGTGCGTCCAGGACCGCCTCGACGTCCGGGAGCCAGGGAGCCGCCGTCGGGGCAGCGCTCCCCGAAGCCCGCCGGGCGGTGAACGCCGGTCCGCCGGCCGGGGCCGCGCCGGAGGAGGGGGCCGAGGCGGGTGGCCGTTCCCAGCGCACCTGTCCCGCGCCCGTGTCGGACGGCGGCAGCACCAGGTAGCCGCCCTCCCCGTGGAACCGCAGCGAGCTGGGCACCCAGTCCTTGGCGTGCAGCATTTCGCCCAGCCGCTCCAGCGAGTACGGGGCGACCAGCAGCGACCACCGCGTGGGCGTCGCCACGACGGGCCCCAGCCGCATGCCCCGGCCGTCGAGCACGGTGAGCGCCCGCGCGGCGGCCACGGCCGGCAGGCTCACCGCGCAGGGCGCACAGCCGCCCGTCGCCAGCATCACGGGTGCGGCGGGCCGGCTGGTCCACCACCAGCGCACCATGCGCTCGTCGGTGGTGGCCGCGAGAAGGCCGGGATCGAAGGGGTGTGCGCCGGGTACGGCGCAGTCGGGGTCGAGGCAGGCGCAGCGCGGTCCGCGCTCGTCGCGCGGGCCGTCCGGCGTCATCCCTGCTCCGGGGAGCACGGGCCACTGCCATACGGTGGCGCAGGTCAGGGCGGCGTCGAGCCGGGCCGCCGCCTCCTTGCGCCGGAGCCGGAGCCTGCGTCGCCTTCCGAGGATCTCGCGCATGAGCGCTCGTTCCTTTCCGTTGAACGCCGAGTCCACATGACACCACGGGTGTGTGACACCACATGCGTATCTCTTCGCTGTGCGTACGTGCCCATCAGTTCTGCGGTACGGGCGAGCCTTCGGTACCGAGCGTGAGCCGTGCCGAGCCGAGTGGAACCGGTCCGAGTGGAACCGATCTGAGGTGAAGCCGATCTGGGGTGGAGCCGAGCGGAGTCGACCGGGCGGAGCCGTGCCGAACCGAACGGGTCGAGCTGAACGGGGTCGAACTGACCGAGCTGGTGCGAACCGCGTCGTGCCGGAGCCGGTCACCGGGGCGGGGCTGGTGTACGCCCGCGACCGCCGTCCCTGGTGCGCATCCGGTCGCTCGGGCCGGGCTCGCAGCCGTCACGGGTTAGGACGTACGGGCGTGCCGCCGGGTTCCTGGGCGATCACAACTGCCCCCGCGCGTCATCGATTACGTACCCAGCATGCCCGGAATGACGCTCCCCTGGGATTCACCCCCGGGGGCACCGGCTTGTGGAACGGTGCCAGTCGATCGTCATCGGCTCCCTCGGAGTGCATTTTTCGGCCAAGTTAACCCGGGTCGAGGCAGCGGGAATCCACCGAACCCCACGAGGACAATGCTGGACATATGGTGACGTGTACGTGTACATGTGGATGCATTGATAGTGGCGCAGAATCACATGGGGGTTTGCGATGCTATTCGACGAATCACACCGGTCGGAAAGCTGGCTGCCATGAGCGCCCCACACCTGCCGAAAGTGGCTGGAATCGATCCCACCGTTCCGGTTTCGACGCACACTGCCACCCCTCTGCACCAGGTCCCGGCGGCGCCCGGCGCCTTCATCCAGGACCGGCTCGCGGGCTGGGTCTCGGACCTCACGACCCTGCACGAACTCACCGAACGGCTCGCCGGCACCAGCACCCTCGACGCCGCCCTGGACGAGCTGCTGAGCGCCGGAGCCGCGCTCGTCGGCGCCCGCCGCGGCCTCCTCCTCCTGGAACCGGCGGACGGACGCGACGGCCCGTCCACCACCGTCGGCCTCGGACTCGCCCGCGCCGAGCTGGGCCACATCGAGACCGTGCCGCGCGGCGCCACCTCCTACGGACGCATCCTCGACGGGCTGCCGACCGCCGGGGACGGCGTCACCAGCCCCGACCTGTTCGGCGACGAGGACCTGGACCCGCGCCACCGCGAGGTCGCCGCCCGGCTCGGCTACGCCGCCAGCTACGCCCTGCCGCTCGCCTCGGAGGCGGTCGGACGGCTCGGCGCCGCCGTCTGGTTCTACGACGAGCCGGCGGAGCCCTCGGAGAAGCAGCGCCACCTCGTCGGGCTGTACGCCCGGTACGCCACCGAGCACCTGGCGCGCCTGACCGAGCTGGAGCGGGCCCGCGCGGACGTCGCGACCGTCGCCGAGGAACTGCTCCCCAGCCGCCTCCCCCGCATCCCCGGCGTGCGCCTGGCCGCGCGTCACCGGACCGGGCCCGGCGGAGGCGGCGACTGGTACGACGCGCTTCCGCTGCCCGACCAGGCGCTCGGCCTCGCCGTCGGTTCCGTGGGCGGGTCCGGGCCCAGCGCGATGGCCGCGATGGGCCGGCTGCGCGCCAGCCTGCGGGCGTACGCCGTCATGGAGGGCGAGGACCCCGTCGCCGTACTCTCCGATCTGGAGCTGCTGCTGCGGCTGACCGAACCCGCGCGGACCGCCACCGCGCTCTTCGCCTACTGCGAACCCGCCCTGCGCAAGGTCGTCCTGGCCAGTGCCGGGCACACCCCGCCGCTGGTGATCGGCGACCGGCGGGCCGAGTTCGTCGAGACCACGCTCTCCGCCCCGCTCGGCATGCTCGCGTGCTGGGAAGCCCCGAGCGTGGAGTTCAGCCCCGCACCCGGGGAGACCGTGATCCTCTACACCGACGGCCTGCTGCGCCGCACGGGCGACCCGATGGATCGCGCCTTCGCCCGGCTCCACGCTGCCGCCGCGGCCGTGCCCCGGGCCGCGCGCGAGGACCCGGCGGCCGTCGCCGACCACGTGCTGCGCACGGTGCTGCCGGACGGCCTCGACCGGCCCGGCTCCAGCGAGGACGTCGTGATCCTCGCCGCGCACTTCGGCTGAGGCCCGGGCCCAGGGCCGGCACCGGGGCCAGGGCTACGCCCAGGACGACCGGCGGCGAGCGGGCGGGCCGGGTCACCGGGCCCGGCGCGTCGTACGCGTAAGTGGTCCTTCACCCCTGGACCCCCTTACGCACGCCCGTACGATGAGGGTGGTCCAGTGTCGTATCAAGGAGAGACAAATCGTGTCTGAGGAGCTCACCCCGGAGAACCCGGAGCCGGAGACCGAAGGAACCGAAGGAACCGAAGGAACCGAAGAGGCAGAGCCGGTCAAGCAGCGGAAGAACGGCCTGTACCCGGGCGTCTCCGACGAGCTCGCCGAGAACATGAAGTCGGGCTGGGCCGACACCGAGCTGCACGAGCTCGAACCCATCGCCCAGGCCGAGCACACCGCCGCCCGGCGCGCCGCTCTCTCCGCGCGCTTCCCCGGCGAGCGCCTGGTCATCCCCGCGGGCAACCTGAAGACCCGCTCCAACGACACCGAGTACGCCTTCCGCCCGTCCACCGAGTACGCCTACCTCACCGGCGACCGGACGCAGGACGGCGTGCTCGTCCTGGAGCCGACGGGCGACAGCGGCCACGAGGCGACGCTGTACCTGCTGCCCCGATCCAACCGCGAGAACGGCGAGTTCTGGCTCGACGGCCAGGGCGAGCTGTGGGTCGGCCGCCGCCACTCCCTCACCGAGGCCGAGCAGGTGCTGGGCCTCCCCGCCAAGGACGTGCGCGAGGTGGCCGCCGCGCTCGCCGAGGCCACCGGCCCGGTCCGCGTCGTCCGCGGCCACGACGCCGGCATCGAGTCCGCCCTGACCGACAAGGTCACCGCCGAGCGCGACGAGGAGCTGCGCGTCCACCTCTCCGAGGCGCGCCTGGTGAAGGACGCCTTCGAGATCGCCGAGCTCCAGAAGGCGTGCGACGCCACCGCGCGCGGCTTCGAGGACGTCGTGAAGAGCCTCGACAAGGCCGAGGCGACCAGCGAGCGCTTCATCGAGGGCACGTTCTTCCTGCGCGCGCGCATCGAGGGCAACGACATCGGCTACGGCTCGATCTGCGCCGCCGGACCGCACGCCACCACCCTGCACTGGGTCCGCAACGACGGCGCGGTCCGCGCCGGCGAACTGCTGCTCCTGGACGCCGGCGTGGAGACCGACGACCTCTACACGGCCGACGTGACGCGCACCCTGCCCATCAGCGGCACGTTCACGCCGCTCCAGCGCAAGATCTACGACGCGGTGTACGAGGCCCAGGAGGCGGGCATCGCGGCGGTCAAGCCGGGCGCCGGCTTCCGCGACTTCCACGACGCCGCGCAGCGCGTGCTCGCCGAGAAGCTCGTCGACTGGGACCTGCTCGGCGACCTGTCCGTGGAGAAGGTCCTGGAACTGGGCCTCCAGCGTCGCTGGACGCTGCACGGCACCGGTCACATGCTCGGCATGGACGTCCACGACTGCGCCGCGGCGCGCACCGAGTCGTACGTCGACGGAGTGCTGGAGCCGGGCGTCTGCCTGACCGTGGAGCCGGGGCTGTACTTCCAGGCCGACGACCTGACCGTGCCCGAAGAGTACCGAGGCATCGGCGTCCGGATCGAGGACGACATCCTCGTCACCGAGGACGGCAACCGGAACCTGTCCGACACGCTGCCCCGCCGCTCCGACGAGGTCGAGGCGTGGATGGCGCGGCTGAAGGGCTGACCGCCGCCCTCTCCCTCCGTACGACCGCCGGCCGTCTCCGGACTACCGCCGGCCGGGAGGCGCGCCGCTCACGACACCATGAGCAGCGCGCCCTCCCGCCATTTCAGGACCTTGTCGAAGCTCACCACCGCGCCCCGGCCCGGCCGGTTGCCGAACTGGACGTGGTCGGACAGCTGCGCGATGAGATCCAGGCCCCGGCCGCTCTCGGCCGTGCAGGACAGCGCCGGCTGCTGCGCCGGTGACGCGGACCGCGCGCGTCGTTCGGAGGGAGCGGCGGAGCGAAGCACGCGCCGGGCGGGGAAGCCCGGCCCCGAGTCGGCCACCTCGATACGGCACTTCTCGCCGTCCAGATAGGCCGTGACCCGGTACTGCCCGGAGTCCGCCGGGGGCTTCTCGCACCCGGAGCCCCCCTGCTCCGCGAGCCCAGTCCGCTCGCCGCCGTGCTCGACGGCGTTCGCACAGGCTTCGCTGAGCGCGACCGAGAGGTCGAAGGAGACGTCCGGATCCACCCCCGCGGTCTCCATGGTCCCGAGCAGGAAACGACGGGCGAGCGGAACGCTCGCAGCTTCGCGCCGCAAATGGAGTGACCACCAGATGCTCATGCTCCAGCCTCCTGGCTGCGGCTCGACGTACCGATACGTATTGCCGCCCGGGCTGGTTCGTAAGCACGGATCGGCACGCGGAGCGCTCGTTCGGCGGATGCGGATATTCCGCGGACCGGTGTATGGCCGGCCCGGGTGGAGCGCCGTCCGGTTCCGCCGGGCGGCGCGCCCACCGTCCGTACATCCCCCGCGAACAGGCGCAACAAGCGCGTGAGGGGACGGAAGCTGATCTTTGGGACCTGCCGTGGGGTCTGCGGAGGCTCAGTGCGATGATGTCCCGGCCATGTCCACGCCTGTCGCACGTGCCGGAGCCGGTCTGCGGCTCATGAGGGCCGCGGTGTTCGCCGCGGCCTGCGTCGCGCTGTCCGCGGGCGGACACGCGTTCGCCGCCGGCGCGCCCGTTCCCGCGTGGACCCTGCTCGCCGGGTTCCTCGGCGTCCTGGCCGTCGCCACGGCCCTCGCCGGCCGGGAGCGTTCCCTGGTGTCGATCGCCGGAGCGCTGGCCGGCGGACAGGTCGCCCTGCACGTCCTCTTCGCCTCCGGCGGCCATGGCGCGGCACCCGCCGCCGCGGCCCCCGACGGAGGCGACGGCACGCTCATCCGCTTCGCCGCCGGGCTCGTGTGCGGGGCCGGGTCGCAGCAGTTGAACGCCTCGGACGCCCATCGCATCGTCACCACGGCGGGCATCGACCCCTCGACGCTGTCGGCGGGCCCCGGGCCTCTCGCTACGGCGGGCGCCCCGGGCGCGGACGGCGCATTCGGCGCCACGGAGGCGTACGGCGCGGTGTCCGCGCTGCTGCCGAGCCTGCCGATGTTCCTGGCGCACCTGCTGGCCGCGATCGTCGCGGGATGGCTGCTGCGCCGGGGCGAGATCGCCCTCTTCCTGCTCGCCCGGCTCTCGACGCACAGCGCCCAGGCGCTGGCGTCCGGGGCCCGGCTGCGCTCCCTGGGGGCCGCGCTCGTCCTGGCCCGCGTCCTGCTGGCCGGTTCGGGCGAACCGCTCACGACCGGGCCGCGCGTGCGGCGGCCGGCCGGCGACGTCCCGCCGCCCGCCACCGGCGACCCTCTGCAGCACCTGGTCATCAGGCGCGGGCCTCCGGCCCCGTACGCCCTCGCAGCCTGACACGACGCCCCGGCCCCCGCCGGACTCTCCACGGAACCCGGACGAGGTGTCGTGATGCCGTCGCGCACCCGCGCGGCGGACCACCGTGTTCGTTTCCTGTGGAGTGATCCCTGCCATGAAGCTTTCCCGTGTCGCCCTCGCGGGCGGCGTCGCCGCGTCCACCGTCCTGCTGCTCGCCGGCCCGGCCGCCGCGCACGTGGGCGTCCAGCCGGTGGGCGAGGCCGCCAAGGGCGGTTACGCCACCCTCAACTTCAAGGTCCCCAACGAGCGGGACGACGCCTCGACGGTCAAGGTCGAGGTGAACTTCCCCGCCGAACACCCGCTGTCGTCCGTCAGCCCGGAGGCGGTGCCCGGCTGGAAGATCGCCATCACCAAGAGCAAGCTCGACAAGCCGCTCGACGTCCACGGCAAGAAGGTCACCGAGGCCGTCTCCAAGATCACGTGGACCTCCGACGGCGGTGAGATCGCCCCCGGTTACTTCCAGCAGTTCCCGCTCTCCGTCGGCCAGCTGCCCGAGAACACCGACCAGCTCGTCTTCAAGGCCCTCCAGACGTACGACGACAAGGAAGTCGTCCGCTGGATCGAGGAGCCCACCGCCGGCGCCGACGAGCCCGACAGCCCGGCCCCGGTCCTCAAGCTGACCGCCGCCTCCGAGGACCACCACGGCGGCGGCGCGGCCGACGACGCCAAGGAGTCGGGCGACCACAGCGCCGCCGGCGACCACAAGGCCGCCGGAGACGCGTCGTCCGAGCGGACCACCGCCGCGTCGTCCTCGTCCAGCGACGGCACCGCCCGCACGCTGGGCGTCATCGGCATCGTCGTCGGCATCGCCGGCGTGGCGTTCGGCGTGCTCGCCGGCCGTCGCCGCACCTCGGCCTGACCCGCCTGCCGCTTCCACCACCCGCACCACACTCAGGACACCCTTCATGCGCAACAGAAAAGCAGTGACGGCCGTCGCGTTCGCCGCCGTGGCGGCGCTGGCCCTCTCGGCCTGCGGAAGCGGCGACGACCCGGCGGCGGGCAAGCCCGTCGCCGACGTCAGCGCCGAGCCGAAGACCCAGGCCGCGACCGTCCTCGACCAGCCGTTCACCAAGCCGGACCTCGTCCTCACCGACACCGACGGCAAGAAGTACGACTTCCGCGAGAAGACCAAGGGCAAGCCGACGCTCATCTACTTCGGCTACACCAACTGCCCGGACGTCTGTCCGCTGACCATGAGCAACATCGCCCTCGCCAAGCGGGAGCTGCCCAAGGCCGACCAGGACGACCTCCAGGTCGTCTTCGTGACCACCGACCCCGAGCGCGACACGCCGTCCTCGCTCGGCAAGTGGCTCACCGCCCAGGACCCCGCCTTCACCGGGCTCACCGGCGACTTCCCGACCATCCAGGCGGGAGCCCGGCAGCTCGGCATCGGCATCGACCCGGCGAAGAAGGAGAAGGACGGGACCGTCGTCTCGATGCACGGCGCCCAGGTCATCGCCTTCTCGCCGAAGACGGACGACGGTTACGTGCTCTACGGCGAGGACACCACGGCCGAGGAGTACGCCAAGGACCTCCCGAAGCTGCTGCGGGGAGAGAAGCCGTGAACCGCCGCACGACCCTCGCCGCCGCCCTCGCCCTCACCGCGGGGCTGACGCTCGCGGGCTGCTCCGCGGACGGCCGGCCCGAGCTCAAGGTCGTCGGCGCGTTCATGCCGCAGCCCGTGAACGACATGGCCGCCGGGTTCCTGGTCGTCCAGAACAGCGGGGACGCCGCCGACCGGCTCACCTCGGTGACCAGTCCGATCTCCGACGACGTCACGATCCACGAGAGCAAGGATCAGAAGATGCGGGAGGTCTCGTCCTTCGAGGTCCCGGCGAACGGCCGGCTCGATCTCGAACGCGGTGGCAGCCACATCATGTTCATGAAGCTCAAGCAGAAGCCCAAGCAGGGCGAGAAGGTCTCCGTCGAGCTGCGCTTCGAGAAGGCGGACCCGATCACGGTCGACCTTCCCGTGAAGGAGACCACCCACAACCCGAAGAAGCCGTGAGGGACCGACCGTCATGACCGCCACCGCCCCGCCCTGCGGGACGCCCTCGACACGGCGGCCGTTCGCCGCCGCCGCGCTCGTCGTCGCCCTGACCGGCCTGGTGTTCGGGCTGCTCCTGGCCGGCGCGGGCCCGGCGTCCGCGCACGCCGCCCTCACCGGGAGCGACCCGCAGGACGGGGTGGTGGTCGCCACGGCCCCCAAGGAGGTCACCCTCAGCTTCTCCGAGGGGATCGCCGTCGGCGACGACTCGATCCGCGTCCTCGACCCGCGCGGCGAGCGCGCCGACACCGGCGCCGCGCCGCGCGACCTGACCGAGGGCTCGACCGTCCGGTACGGCGTGTCCCTCCACTCCGGCCTGCCGGACGGCACCTACACGGTGGCCTGGCAGGCGGTGTCCACCGACAGCCACCCGATCTCCGGCGCGTTCACGTTCTCCGTCGGCGCACCGTCCGCGACGACGGTGGCCCTGCCGTCCGAGGAGGCCGGCGGCGGCCCGGTCGGCGTCGTCTACGGCATCGCGCGGTACGCCGCGTACGCCGGGTTCGTCCTGCTGGCGGGCGGCAGCGCGTTCGTGCTCGCCTGCTGGCAGCGCGGCGCGGGCGCCCGGCCAATGCAGCGGCTGGTGGTCCGCGGCTGGATCACCCTGACGGCGGCGACCCTGGTCATGCTGCTGCTGCGCAATCCGTACACCGGCAGCGGCCGGTTCGCCGACGCCTTCGACCTCGACGGGCTCCAGGCCGTCCTCGACACCAAGCCGGGCGCGGCGCTCGTCGCCCGGCTGCTGCTGCTCGGCGCCGCCGCGCTGTTCATCGCCGTGCTCTTCGGCATGTACGCGCGGCGCGACGACGAGCGCGAGAAGAAGGACCTGACGTTCGGACTGGCGGTCGGCGGCGGTGTGGTCGCGGCCGGGATCGCCGCCACCTGGGCCATGTCGGAGCACGCCTCCGCCGGCATCCAGGCGGGCCTGGCCATGCCGGTGGACGTCCTGCACCTGCTGGCCGTCGCCGCCTGGCTCGGCGGGCTGGCCTCGCTCCTGGTCGCGCTGTACCGGACGCCGGACATCGGGAGCGCGGCCGTACGCCGTTTCTCACGGGTCGCGTTCGGCAGCGTCCTGGTGCTCGCGGCGACCGGGATCTACCAGTCCTGGCGGCAGGTCGGTTCCTGGTCGGCCCTGACCGGAACCCGGTACGGGCAGCTGCTGATCCTCAAGATCGTGCTGATCGCGGTCCTGCTCGGGATCGCGTGGTTCTCGCGGCGCTGGACGGGCCGGCTGACGGATCCGGCGGTGTCCTCCACACCTGAGGACGCCGCTGCGGAGAGCACTGCCGTCAAGGACCCCGCCGGGAACGGCACCGCCGTCAAGAGCCTCGCCCGGGACGGCACCGCCGTCAAGAGCCTCGCCGCGGCCGACGCCTCTGCCGGGCGCTCCGACTCGCCGGACGCGGTGGCGGACGCCACGGCGAGCGGTTCGCCCTCGGCGCGCGATGACGTGGATCCCGAGCGCGCCGCCCAACTGGCCCGCCAGCAGGCCGTCCTGACCGCGACGCGGAAGAAGCGCGTCCGGGACGCGGACGCCGAGCGTTTCGGCCTGCGCCGTTCGGTGCTGGCGGAGGCCGCCGTCGCCGTCGTGCTGCTCGCCGTGACCACGCTGCTGACGTCGACGGAACCGGGACGTACGGAGGAGGAGGCCGCGGGCGGCTCCACCGCGGCGACCGCGCCCGCCGCCGGCGGTCCCGTCAACCTGAGCATGCCCTTCGACACCGGCGGCCGGAACGGCAAGGGCACCGTCCGTATCGACATCGACCCCGGCCGGACCGGCTCCAACGACGTCCACGTGTGGATCGACGGCAGCGACGGCGACCCGATGGACGTCCCCGAGCTGAAGCTGGCCCTGACCCTGGAGTCCCAACAGATCGGCCCGCTGCCGGTCGTCCCCGACCGGCTGGCCGAGGGGCACTGGTCCGCGAGCGGTGTCCAGATCCCGATGGCGGGGGAGTGGAAGCTCGACGTGACGGTGCGTACGTCGGACATCGACCAGGTCACCGTCGACAAGAACGTACAGATCGGCTGAGCACGTTGAGCAAGATCAGGAAACACCCGCCGGCCGCCTCGGGAACCCCGACCGGAACCCCATCGGGAACCCCGCCCGGGGCCGGCTCCAGAACCCCGTCCGGGGCCGGCTCCGAGGACGGCCGGAACCGGAGTGCCGAGGTCTCACGTCGGCGGCTGCTGGGCGGCGCGGGCGCGGCCGGTGCGGCCGGGCTGGTGCTGGGGGCCGCGGGCGGCGCGGCCGGGTACGCGGCGACCCGCCCCGAGGCTCCCGCCGCTCTGACCTCGCTCGGTGCGACCGAGGCGATGTTTCACGGGAAACATCAACCGGGGATCACCACTCCGCTTCAGGCCCGCGGCCATCTCGTCGCCTTCGACCTGGTGGCGGGCGCGGGTCGCAAGGAAGCGGCGGCCCTGCTGCGGCGCTGGTCGGCCGTGGCCGAGGAGCTGATGGCGGGCCGTCCGGCGGTGGGCGGCTCTGACGGTCCGGGGCACGACACCGGCATCGCGCTCGACGCGGGCCCCTCCTCCCTCACCCTCACCTTCGGCTTCGGCCGCACCTTCTTCGCCCGCACCGGGTTGACCGGCCGCCTGCCGGCGGCTCTCGACCCGCTGCCCGCCTTCTCCTCCGACCAGCTCGACGCCCGGCGGTCCGAGGGCGACCTGTGGGTGCAGATCGGCGCCGACGACGCGCTGGTCGCCTTCCACGCCCTGCGGGCCGTCCAGCGGGAGAGCGCGGGAGCCGCACGGGTGCGGTGGCAGATGAACGGCTTCAACCGCACCCCGGGCGCCACCGCCCGACCGATGACCGCCCGCAACCTGATGGGCCAGATCGACGGCACCGGCAACCCGAAGCCCGCCGACGACGACTTCGACCGCCGGGTCTTCGTCCCCGCCTCCCCCGGCACACCGCAGGAATGGATGGAGGGCGGCTCGTACGTCGTCGTACGCCGGATCAGGATGCTGCTGGACGACTGGGAGAAGCTTCCGGTGGAACGCCAGGAGCGGGTCATAGGGCGGCGGAAGGCCGACGGAGCGCCGCTGAGCGGCGGCGGCGAGACCACCGCGATGGACCTCGACAAGGCGGGCCCGGACGGCCGGCTCGTGATCCCCGACAACGCCCACTCCCGTATCTCCTCCCCCGAGAAGAACGGCGGGGCGGCGATGCTGCGACGCCCGTTCTCGTACCACGACGGGATCGCGGAGGACGGGACGCCGGACGCCGGCCTGCTCTTCGTCTGCTGGCAGGCGGACCCGTTCCGGGGCTTCGTGCCGGTGCAGCGGAAGCTCGACCGGGGCGACGCGCTGTCGCCGTTCATCCGGCACGAGGCGAGCGGCCTGTTCGCGGTGCCGGGCGGGGCGGCGGAAGGCGAGTACGTGGGACAGCGGCTGCTGGAGTCCTGAGCGGAGTCCCGCCCTCGGCGTTCGAAGCGCGGCCCCGGACGCCTTGAGCGGGGTCCGGGGCCGCACCTCGGTCGACGTCGGAACCGTCTCAGCGCTTGGCGGTGCTGGCGACGCGCCCTTCGGTGTGGGCGGTGCCCTGGGGTACGGCGACGGTGCCGGCGTGGTCCGTCTCGGTGGGCCTGGCGAGGCCAGCCTTGTGGCCCTTGGCGGGGGAAGTGCCCCTGGGTTCGGCGACAGTGGTGCAGGTGCGGTTCGTCTCGGCGGGCTTGGCGTGGCCCGCCTTGTGACCCTTGGTAGGAGGGGTGCCCTTGGGTACGGCGACAGTGCGGGCGCGGTCCGTCTTCGTGAGCTTGGCCGGATCGGCCCGGTGACCTTTGGTGTGGGCGGTGCCCTTGGGCACGGCGATGGTGCAGGCACGGTCCGTCTTGGCAGGGGTGGTGTGGCTGTTGGTCGGGCCGGCGGAGGAGGCGGAGGAGGTGCCGGCGCCGATGCCGACGATCAGCAGGGCCGCTCCGATGGATATTGCGGTGCGCTTCATGATTTCCTATCGATCAGCATCGAATGTGGATCACGAGTTGAGGGCAACTCGCTGAGAGCAGCCTTTCCGATGCCGATGTGGAATGCCTGAGATTTTCCTGAAGGGTTGATGACAGAAAGCGAATGCTCATTTCTCCCGAGCGTTGCAACTCGCCCTCATTCCGCGGCCTCACCGTTTCGGAGAGGAGCGGAACGCCACCAGGGTCGCGGAGCAGCGGCGGCGGGCCCACCAGCCCTGGGCCCTCGCAGCCGTCAGGCTGCGGCTCCTGGACGGGAAACCCGTTCCCGCGATAGCGGCGGGAAGACCCGGGCCCGGGCCCGGTGCCAGCCGAACCTTTGCCGTTGATTTCACCGGAACGCTGGAGGAGGGAAAATTCCGGCTTCACGGGAAATCCGCGGCAAGGAATCATCCAGTCGCTCAAGACGAACCCGAACCCGGCACGAATTCCTTTCCGTCCGATCTCAGCCGGCGTCACCTCCTGCTGCGGGGTTCGACGAGGAGCATCGGCTGCCCCGGTCGGATCGGCAGCCCCGGTCGGATCGGCAGCCCCGGTCGGAGGGT
Source organism: Streptomyces sp. ADI96-02 (assembly GCF_003846185.1). Taxonomy (GTDB): domain Bacteria; phylum Actinomycetota; class Actinomycetes; order Streptomycetales; family Streptomycetaceae; genus Streptomyces. The sequence continues at coordinate 3,368,510 of NZ_ML123034.1, read as the reverse complement.
CCGGTCCACCAGGGCTGCCCGGTGCCGCCGCCCGCACTCAGCGGCAAGCGTCCCGTCGTCCGTACCGCAGCAGCGTCGGCGCTTCCCCCGCCGTGCGGCGCAATAGGGTGAGCGCATGTCCGCCACGCGCTACGCCTATCTCGGCCCCGAAGGCACCTTCACCGAGGTCGCCCTCCGCACGCTCCCGGAAGCGGCCACCCGAGAGCTCGTCCCGATGGTCTCCGTACCGGCCGCCCTGGACGCCGTACGCAACGGAGAGGCGGCGGCGGCGCTCGTACCGATCGAGAACTCCGTCGAGGGCGGCATCTCGGCGACGCTCGACGAGCTGACCAGCGGCGACCCGCTGATGATCTACCGCGAGGTGCTGCTCTCCATCACGTTCGCGCTGCTCGTACGGCCCGGCACGAAGCTCTCGGACATCAAGACCGTGACCGCTCACCCGGCCGCCCAGCCGCAGGTCCGCAACTGGATGGCGGCCCATCTCCCGCAGGCCGTGTGGGAGTCGGCGGCGTCCAACGCGGACGGCGCCCGACTCGTCCAGGAAGGGCGGTACGACGCCGCCTTCGCCGGGGAGTTCGCCGCGGCCACCTACGGGCTGGAACCGCTCGTGACGGAGATCCACGACGCGGAGAACGCGCAGACCCGCTTCGTCCTGGTGGGCCGGCCTGCTCGGCCCTCCTCGCCGACCGGGGCGGACAAGACGTCCGTCGTGATCTGGCTGGGCGACGACCATCCCGGGGCGCTGCTGGAACTGCTCCAGGAGTTCGCGGTGCGCGGCGTCAACCTGATGCTGATCCAGTCGCGCCCGACCGGTGAGGGCATCGGCAACTACTGCTTCGCCGTGGACGCGGAGGGGCATATCGCGGACCGACGGGTCGGGGAAGCGCTCATGGGGCTGAAGCGGATCTGCCCGAAGGTGCGCTTCCTCGGCTCGTACCCGCGGGCGGGCGTGTCCCCGGACGAGGTCCGTCCGCTGCGCGCCGGCACGTCCGACGCCGCCTTCACCGACGCCTCCGACTGGCTGGCGCGCAGCCAGGACGGCCGTATCTGACGGCGACCGGGGGCTGCCGTCTCCGACGGCGGCCTACGGTGGCCGTGGCCGTAGCCGGGCCGTAGCCGTTCCGTGCGCTGCGCGCCGCCCTGTCGCCCTGTCGCCCTGCCGTCCTACCTACAGATAGTCATCTGCCCGCAGAGTTATCCACAGGGAGGCGTCTCGACCTGGGGACAAGTCGACACACCAATGCGACATGGTCGACAAATCAACCCAGTGACCCCAGAGCCGTCCACAGTGGCGCGAGGGGAGCGAGCACTCCCGTGTCACCTCAATTCCCTTGATCAACTCCCTGGAGCGGGGAATTGCCACCCGAATGAGCGTGCGACGGGGGGTTTGGGTGGGAGTTCGGGCGGGGAATCCCGAGCCTTCCGCGCACCTCCGGAGCATTCCGTTCCGGCATCCACAGATCTTCTTCACAGCCTGTGGATAACCATTCGCCCATCGAGGCGCCCTGTGGACAACGACTCCGCCCGCATGGCCAACTCCCCTGCCGCTCAAGGGCGATGCGTCAAGCAGGGCCGCACCTTCTGCCCTGTTCAGGGGAGTTAACCACCGTTATTGACGCCATCCGACTCCGCACCCCCCGATTCCCCATCAGGAATATCAATTCCGGCATTACGGTCAAAATGACACGCGCGGCAATATCGGTTCGAGTGCGTGAACCGCGCGACGGTAGCCTGGAGGGGTGATTGACCTTCGCCTGCTCCGTGAGGACCCCGACCGTGTTCGCGCCTCCCAGCGCGCCCGTGGAGAGGACGTCGCGCTCGTCGACGCCCTGCTCTCCGCCGACGAGCTGCGCAGGTCGTCCGGCGTCCGCTTCGACGAACTCCGCTCCGAGCAGAAGTCGCTCGGCAAGCTGATCCCCAAGGCCACCCCCGAGGAGCGTGCCGAGCTCCTCGCGAAGGCCGATCAGCTCAAGGCCGAGGTCCGCGCAGCCGACGCCGCCCAGGACGAGGCGGACGCGGAGGCCAAGCGCCTGCTGCTCCAGCTCGGCAACATCGTCCACGCGGACGTGCCGGTCGGCGGCGAGGAGGACTTCGTCGTCCTGGAGACGCATGGGAGCATCCGCGACTTCGGGGCCGAGGGCTTCGAGCCCAAGGACCATCTGGAGCTCGGCGAGGCGCTCGGCGCCATCGACATGGAGCGCGGAGCCAAGGTCTCCGGCTCGCGCTTCTACTACCTGACCGGGGTCGGCGCGCTCCTGGAGCTCGCCCTCGTCAACGCGGCGATCGCGCAGGCCACCGAGGCCGGCTTCGTCCCGATGCTGACCCCCGCGCTGGTCCGCCCGCGCGCCATGGAGGGCACCGGCTTCCTCGGCCAGGCCGCGGAGAACGTGTACCACCTGGAGAAGGACGACTACTACCTGGTCGGCACCTCCGAGGTACCGCTCGCCGCGTACCACATGGACGAGATCATCGACGCCGACAAGCTCCCCCTGCGGTACGCCGGCTTCTCGCCGTGCTTCCGCCGCGAGGCCGGCACGTACGGCAAGGACACCCGCGGCATCTTCCGCGTCCACCAGTTCGACAAGGTCGAGATGTTCTCGTACGTCGACCCGGCGGACGCCGAGGCCGAGCACCGGCGGCTCCTGGAGTGGGAGAAGCAGTGGCTCACCGGCCTCGAACTGCCCTTCCAGGTCATCGACGTCGCCACCGGCGACCTCGGAGCCTCCGCCTCGCGCAAGTTCGACTGCGAGGCGTGGATCCCGACCCAGGGCAAGTACCGCGAGCTGACCTCCGCGTCGAACTGCGACGGCTTCCAGGCGCGCCGCCTCTCCGTCCGGATGCGCGAGGGCAAGAAGGTCCAGCCGCTCGCCACGCTGAACGGCACCCTGTGCGCCGTGCCGCGCACGATCGTGGCGCTCCTGGAGAACCACCAGCAGCCCGACGGTTCGGTCCGGGTGCCCGAGGTGCTCCGCCCGTACCTGGGCGGGCGCGAGGTCCTGGAGCCGGTCTCCAAGTGAGCTTCCCCTACAAGCTCGTCGCGACCGATCTCGACGGCACGCTGCTGCGCGGCGACGACACGGTCTCCGAGCGCACGCGCGCGGCACTGGCCGCCGCCACCGCGGCCGGCGCCGCGCACATCATCGTCACCGGACGCGCGGTGCCCTGGACGCGGCACATCCTGGACGACCTCGGTTACGAAGGGCTCGCGGTCTGCGGCCAGGGCGCGCAGGTCTACCACGCCGGCGAGCACAAGCTGCTGACCTCGCTGACCCTGGACCGGCAGCTCGCCGGGCTCGCCCTGTCCAAGATCGAGGCGGAGGTCGGCCCGCTGTGGCTGGCGGCCAGCCGCGACGGGCTGGACGGGGACGTGCTGGTGGGCGCCGGATACCGGGTGCACGAGGGCGGTCTCCCGTACGTCTTCGTGGACGACCCGGCGGAGATGTGGACCGCCCCGCTGAACAAGGTCTACATACAGCACCCCGAGCTGGACGACGACGCCCTGGCCCTGGCCGCGCGCGCGGCCGTCGGCAACCTGGTGGACGTCGTCATGGCCGGCGCCGGAGTGGTGGAGATCCTTCCGTTGGGGCTGAGCAAGGCGACCGGCCTCTCGCTGGCCGCCCGCCGGCTCGGTGTGAAGGCCGCCGACACCATCGCCTTCGGCGACATGCCGAACGACATCCCGATGTTCGGCTGGGCACGGCACGGGGTGGCCATGGCCAACGCCCACGACGACCTCAAGGCCGTGGCCCAGGAGGTCACGGCGTCCAACGAGGACGACGGCATCGCGCTGGTGCTGGAGGAACTGCTGCGCTCCGGGACCGAAGCGGCGACCGCGCTCCACTGACGCGTACGCGCGTACGCACCACGACGGGGCCGCCCGCCGACGTCCTCGTGACGGCGGCGGGCGGCCCCTTCTTCATGGGCCCCTTCTTGGGCTCCGTCCGGAGCTCATGGCCTCCGGACGGACTCCACGTGACCCGGACCGATCAGCGGCGTCCACCGCGCCGGAGGTCCCTCAGCTGACGGGCGAAACAGTCCAGGCGCCCGTCCAGCCGCGCGACGTCCTGCGACACGTCCGTCAGCCGGAGACTCATCGCACCGATGACCTGATGGGTCCTCTCCACCTTCCGGTCAAGGCTGTCGAGCCGTTCCGACATCCGCACGAGCACCGGCCCGAGCTCCTGGAGCGCGGCTCCGACTCCGGCGAGGCAGCTCTCGATCCGGGTCACCCGCTGATCGAGCGAACCGTACTGCGCCCGCAGGGAGTCCTCGGCGTCGAGGAGGTACGTACGGACGCATCGGGCGATGTCGCTGTCGCGAAGAAGCATGGCGACGTTGAGCACGGTGCGACGGGTGTAGAGACGGAGTTGCGTCGCCGCCTGTGGATAACTTTCCACCCCCTCACGCGCCCATAGCGACATCATGTCGCTATGGAAGGAGCGCAGCTCAGAGCCGCGCAGGACGCGCATCCCGTTCTCGGTGAACTCCTCCTGATGGCGATCGGTAAGCCTTCTGACCGAGGCTGTGGATACTTCGAAGTAACGAGCCACATCCTCTGTGCGAACGTGAATTCCGTCCGGGAGCATGACAAGGCTCTTCACCTTGTCGAGAATGTCGACGCGCCCCATCCGCTCGACGCGCAGCGCGCGCGATTCGAGCAGGGCGACTTCCGTGGGCATGGGCATGCCTTTCGTGCGCGGGAACGACGAGGGACGGCCCACACCCCGGGCTTCAGGGGTGGAGGACGCTCACGGTTGCCACTCACTCGATGACCGGTCCGGTGGGCATGGCCTCACCCGGTGCCGGCACTCCCCGATTTCACGAACGCTACGACGCCACGGAATCCAGTTGCCTCCACGCGCCGTGTCCAACGACCCGATAAGCGTACGGTCACGCGTACATCAGTCCGGCGTCAGTCCGGCGTCAGTCCGGTCGTCCAACGCCCTGGGTGGCCCGGGAAGCCCGGGTAGCCCAGGTAGGAGGACGACCCCCGCCCTTCCGGGTCGGGGGTCGTCGTGACGTACGCGGATCAGTCCGGGCCCGGGGCGCCGCCGGGCGGCCTCACTCCTCGCCGGCCAGCTTCAGCGCGCGCAGCTTCTGGCCCGCGTACCAGGTCGCGACGACCGTGACGGCGGCCAGCAGGACCGTCGCCAGGGGCAGGCCGACGTCCGAGGTGACGGCGCTTCCGCCGGCGACCTTCTCGGCGACGGCCAGGGACCACTGCTGGACGCTGAGCGTCCGCGCGCCCGGCACCAGGCTGCCGAACAGCGCCTCCCAGACCAGCGCGTACACCAGGCCGAGGACCACCGCGTGGCGGCTGACCGTGCCCAGGAGCAGGAACAGCGCGCTGTAGGCGATCGAGGCCACCAGCGCCGCGATCGTGTAGGCGACGGCGATCTGCTGGCCGTTGCCGTTGAGGATCAGCCCGGCGAGCAGGGTCGGCACGGCGGAGAAGACCATGGTCACCGCGATGGCCACGATCAGCTTCGTGCAGATGATGGTGGGCCGCTTCACCGGCTTGGCCAGCAGGTAGACGATCGAGCCGTCGTCGATCTCCGGTCCGATGGCCCCGGTGCCCGCGATGACGCCGATCAGCGGCACCATCGTGGCGAGGGCGAAGCCGCCGAGGACGTCCGAGGCGACCTGGTCATCGGCTCCGGCGAAGATGCGGACCGCCGCCGCGATGACGAGCAGCAGCGCGGGCAGGACGAACAGGATGGCGGCCCGGCGCCGGCCGAGCAGGGCCCGGTAGGAGCCGGGCGACTGTGGGGTCGTACATGACGGTGCACAGCTCCTTTCAGGCCACTACTCAGGCCGCTACGAGGTAGGAAAAGACCGATTCGAGGGACTCGTCGGACGGGGAGACGGTCAGCAGGCGGATGCCCTGGGCCCGCGCCACCCGCGGCAGCAGTTCGGTGAAACGCCCGAAGTCCACGGCCTGGATGCGCAGGGCCTTCTCCGTCACGTCGACCTCGATGCCCGCCGTCGACGGGTCGGCGATCAGCGCGGCGGCGAGGGCCCGGTCGTCGCTGGAGCGGACGAGGTAGCGGTGCGGCCGGTCGGTCATCAGGCGGCGGATCCGGCGGAAGTCGCCTGACGCGGCGTGCCGTCCCGCCACGATCACCTCGATGTGCGAGGCGAGTTGTTCGACCTCTTCGAGGATGTGGGAGGAGAACAGGACCGTGCGGCCCTCGGCTCCCATCCGCCGCAGCAGGTCCATCAGCTGCATGCGCTGACGCGGGTCCATGCCGTTGAACGGTTCGTCCAGCAGCAGCACCGACGGTTCGTGGACCAGCGCGGAGGCCATCTTCACGCGCTGGCGCATGCCCTTGCTGTACGTGGAGATCTTGCGGTCCTGCGCGTACTCCATCTGGACCGTGGCCAGGGCCTTGGCCGCCTCGGTCGCGCCGAGGCCCTGGAGTTCGGCGTTGGCGACGACGAACTCCCTGCCGGTGAGGAAGTCGTACATCCCCTCCCGCTCCGGCACGATGCCGATCTCGCGGTAGACCGCCTCGTTGCGCCAGATCGTCCGGCCGTCGAGCGTGACCTTCCCCGTCGAGGGGGCGAGGAATCCGCCCATCATGTTGATGAGGGTGGACTTTCCGGCGCCGTTCGGGCCGAGCAGGCCGGTCACGCCCGGCCCGACGGTCATGCTGACGTCGTTGACGGCGACCACGTTGCCGAACCAGCGCGAGGTGTGGTCGATCTCGATGGTGGTCACAGCCCGACCTTCCGGTAGCGGCGCATCAGGACGGCGTACGAGCCGGCGACGAGCGCGAGGACAACGAGCAGGTAGACCACGCCCGTACCGGCGCCCGGCCCCTCTTCGCCGGGGAAGGCGGAGGTCGCGCCGAGGAACGCGGTCTGGATGCCGTCGATCAGCGTGATCGGCGAGAAGAGGCCGAGCCACTGCACCGCCCCGAGGGAGTCGGTGGTCCAGGCGATGGCCTGGATCGTCGAGACGGCTCCGTAGGAGATGGTCAGCAGGGCGATCACGGCGGCGACGCCGAAGCCGCGGCGCGGGGTCAGGGCGGCCATCACCAGGCCGAGACCGGCGAACAGTACGGACAGCAGCGCCACCGACACCAGCCCCTGGCCGAACCACACGGTCTGATCGGCGAAGTCGTATTTCGCGAGCAGTGCGCCCACGTAGAGGATGAGGAGCGGCGTCCCGGTGAGGATGAAGAGCGCCGACGCCGTGGCGGCGAACTTGGCGACGACGTAGTCGGCGCGTTCGATCGGCCGCGAGAAGTACAGCGGGACGCTCTTGAACCGGAGGTCCCGGGAGACCGCCTGCGGTGCCTGCGCGGCGATGAAGAGGCCGATGACCGCCTGCATGAAGATCGCGTACGAGGTGTACTCGATCACGAGCTTCGTCGAGTTCGGAGTGGCCATCGAGACGGCCACCAGGATCGCCGCGACCAGGACCATCACGCCGGACAGCAGCATGGGCAGGACCTTGGACTTGGCGGAGCGGCCGAACCCGAAGGAGCCGCGCAGGGTCTGCGAGTAGAGCGAGCGGCGGGCGTAGGCCCGGCCCAGCCGCCGGCCGTCGTAGGAGCGGTAGCCGATGTTGTGGATCCGGGAGGCGTCGCGCCCGGCCGCGGTCCCGGTCTCAGTGCTCATCGCGACCGCTCCCCTTCTGCTGTACGGCCCCGGCGACGGCGGCCTGGGCCGGGACGGCGGCGTGCCGTTCCCCGCCCTGCTCGGTACGGAAGACCTCGGCGATGTGGTGGCGGCGCTGCTCCATGCGGACGAGGCCGAGGCCGAGGCCGGCGACGCTGTCGCGGACCAGGTCGTACGTCTCCTCGCCGACGGCCTCGACGAGCAGGATGTGGCCCGCGCCCGGCAGCCCCTCGGTGTCGAGTCCGTCGTGTCCGACGAGGGTGACGCCCGCCTCGGTGAGGACGCGGCGCAGGGCGTCGGTGCCGTCGGGGTGGGTGTCGCTGTCGGTCACCTCGACGGCCAGCGTCGTCGTGATCTGCGTGAAGTCGCTGGTGGAGCTGGAGCGCAGGAGGCTGCCGCCGTCGATGACGACGACGTGGTCGCAGGTGCGCTCCAGCTCGCCCAGGAGGTGCGAGGTCACCAGTACGGAGATGCCGAAGTCGGTGTGGATGCGGCGGATCAGGCCGAGCATCTCGTCGCGGCCCACCGGGTCGAGGCCGTTGGTCGGCTCGTCCAGGAGGACCAGTCGGGGGTCGTGGACCAGGGCCTGGGCCAGCTTCACCCGCTGCTTCATCCCGGTCGAGTAGCCGCCGATGGGGCGGTAGCGCTCTTCGTAGAGGCCGACGTGGCGCAGGGTGTCGGCGGTGCGCTCGCGGGCGGCGGCCGGCGGCAGCCCGGACATTCGAGCCATGTGCACGACAAATTCGGTCGCGGAGACGTCAGGGGGGAGGCAGTCGTGCTCGGGCATGTAACCCACCCGTTCCCGGATGGCGGCGCCGCTGGTCGCGACGTCGAGCCCGAGCACTGCGGCCCGGCCTTCGGTGGCGGGGGAAAGACCCAGGAGGATCTTGATCAGTGTGGACTTGCCGGCGCCGTTGGAGCCCACCAGACCGGTCACACCCGGTCCAATGTCCAACGAGAGCCGGTCAAGCGCGGTCACCCGGGGGAACCGCTTGCTCAGGGCTTCGGTCGCGATCACAGTCACGAGGACGACGTTAGCGGCGCGCGCCGCGGAGGTCGTCACCCCTGACGGCTGGATCGGTGTCCGCCTCCAGACGTACGTCCCCGTAGGGGAAGCCCGCGAAGGAGGGGCCCGGGACTCGTGGGGCCGCGGCGGGAAGGGGAGTGGTCCACAAGCCGGTTGCCCGCACGTCGGTTGCCCGCAAGCTGGTTGTCGGCGAGCCGGTTCGGCGAGTTGGTTGTCGGCGAGCCGGTTGTCCACAGGCTGTTGTCCACAGGCGACGCACACCTCTTGACGCAGTCGTCGGACATTGTCACATTCATCGGTGTCAGGTTACGGGCACGTAGCGCACACGTCAGGGAACGGACGGTGGCATGGCTTCGGCGGCACAGGAGCGAAACACCCCGGAACCGCGGGGGTTCGGAGAAGTACGGCGCTGGGCCGAGGAGGGGGTGGCGGCGTGAGTCTGCGGGGAGCGCGCGAGCGCCGGATACGGACGGGCGGCATCGAGTTGTGCGTCGCCGAGCTGGGGGACGCCGGGCGGCCGACCGTGGTGCTGGTCCACGGCTATCCGGACAGCAAGGAGGTCTGGTCGGACGTTGCCCCGCTCCTGGCCGAGCGGTGGCACGTCGTGCTCTACGACGTACGGGGGCACGGCAGGTCGACGGCGCCGAAGCCGCTGCGCGGCGGGTTCACGCTGGAGAAGCTGACCGACGACTTCGCCGCGGTGATCGACGCCGTCAGCCCGGACCGGCCCGTGCACGTGGTCGGACACGACTGGGGCTCCGTGCAGTCCTGGGAGTTCGTCACGGTCGGCCGGACCGAGGGGCGGATCGCCTCGTTCACCTCGATCTCGGGGCCGTCGCTGGACCACTTCGGGCACTGGATCAAGCAGCGGACGACCCGGCCCACTCCGCGCCGCGTCGGCCAACTGCTCGGCCAGGGAGCCAAGTCCTGGTACGTGTACCTGCTCCATACGCCGGTCCTCCCGGAGCTCGCCTGGCGCGGGCCGCTCGGCAAGCGGTGGCCCCGCATCCTGGAGCGGCTGGAGAAGGTGCCCGCGGGCGACTACCCGACGGCCTCGCTCCCCGACGACGCGGCGCACGGCGCCTGGCTCTACCGCGACAACGTGCGGGCCCGGCTGGCCAGGCCGCGGCCCGACGCCTACGCGCACGCACCGGTCCAGCTCATCACCCCGACCGGCGACTCCTTCCTCTCTGAGCGGCTCTACGACGGTCTGGAGCAGTGGACGCCGCGGCTGGTGCGCCGGTCGCTCCCCGCCAAGCACTGGGTGCCGCGCACCCGGCCGGACCAACTGGCCGCTTGGATCGGCGAGTTCGCCGCCGCCAACGAGCAGGACGGGCAGGACGGGCGGGTCGGGCAGGAGCACCGGTCGGTGCGGCGGACGCCGGTCCAGGGGGCCTACGCGGAGCGGTTCGCGGGTCAGTTGGTCCTCGTGACGGGAGCGGCCTCCGGCATAGGGCGGGCCACCGCGTTGGCCTTCGCCGAGGCGGGCGCCCGGGTGGTGGCCGTCGACCGGGACGCGGACGGGGCTTCGCGCACGGCCGAGAGGGCCCGGCTGGTCGGCGCTCCGGCGGCCTGGGCCGAGACCGTCGACGTGAGCGACGAGGCGGCCATGGAGAAGCTCGGCGAGAAGGTCGCCGCCGAGTACGGCGTCGTCGACGTCCTCGTCAACAACGCGGGCATCGGACTGTCCGGGCCCTTCCTGGACACGACGAGCGAGGAGTGGCGGAAGGTTCTCGACGTCAATCTGTGGGGCGTCATCCACGGGTGCCGGATCTTCGGCCGGCAGATGGCCGACCGCGGACAGGGCGGCCACATCGTCAACACCGCCTCCGCGGCGGCCTTCCAGCCGTCCCGGGCGCTTCCGGCGTACTGCACGTCGAAGGCGGCGGTGCTGATGCTGAGCGAGAGCCTGCGGGCCGAGCTGGCCGAGCGGTCGATCGGGGTGAGCGCGATCTGCCCCGGCATCGTCAACACCGGCATCACCGCCGTCACCCGCTTCGCCGGGGCCGACGCGGCGGAGGAGGAGCGGCTGCGGAAGCGGACCACCCGGCTCTACGGCCGGCGCGGCTATCCGCCGGAGAAGGTCGCCGACGCCGTCCTGCGAGCGGTCCTGGAGAACCGCGCCGTGGTGCCGGTGACCCCGGAGGCACGGGTCGCACGGCTGCTGTCCCGGCTCAGCCCCGGGGTGCTGCGCGGCATCGCCCGGCTGAAGCCGCCGCTGTGAGCGGGGCCCCGGCGGCGAAGGACCGGACCGGAGCCGAGTACCGGATCGAGGACCTGGCCCACGCCAGCGGGGCCACGGTGCGCACCATCCGCGCCTACCAGGACCGGGGCCTCCTCCCGACGCCCGAACGGCGCGGCCGGTCCAACGTGTACCGGGAGACGCATCTGGCCCGGCTGCGCCAGATAGCGGACCTGCTGGAACGCGGCTACACCCTGGCCAGCATCAAGGAGTTGCTGGAGGCGTGGGACGCGGGGCGGGGGCTGGGCGGGGTGCTCGGACTGGTCGCCGAGGTGCACGGGCCCTGGACCGACGAGGAGGCCGACCGGATCTCCCGGCAGGAGCTGGAGGGTCTGTTCGGCGGCGCGCAGGGCGACGAGGCGATAGCCGAGGCGGTGGAGCTGGGGGTTCTGGAGCGCGTCCCGGGCCGGGACGAGGAATTCCTGGTGCCGAGCCCGCAAGAGCTGGCGGTGGCAGCCGAGTTGCATGCGGCCGGCATTCCGCTGCCCGCCATCTCCTCCCATCTGCGGGAACTTCGCGGACAGGTGGAGCACATCGCCTCCCGCTTCCTGGAGTTCACCACCGAGCACGTCTTCGCCCGGTACCTCGGCCACCGCCCGCCCACGGACTCCGACGCGTCCGAGGCGGCGGCGATGGTCCGCCGGCTGCGCCCGCTCGCCCAGCAGTCCGTCGACGCCGAACTGGCCCGCGCGATGCGGACGTTCGCCACCCGCCATCTTCACCACCACCTCGGCGTACGGCGGTCCGCCATCGAGGGAGGCGGCAGCCGCCCCGTGCTCCTGCCCGCCCGGACAACTCAGGCCGTCCAGGCTCTCGTCGGACCCGAGCAGGTGGCCGCCTTCGTCACCGCGGCAACCGAACGCGAGCTCCAGGCCCGCGCCTTGGACACCCTCGCGTCATCACAGAGAGAAAGGGGCATAGTTGACGAACTGGACTAAACAGCACGTCCGTTGTCCACAGAGCGGCCATTTAGCCTGTGGATAAACCGAGTTGGCTGTGGATCAAACCTGGAGGCCGCCATCGGCGGAAAGGATCTCAGGCGATCCGCCGACCGCGGACCGCACCGGCACGCGGTCGCCGCCGGCCGTGCGACGGCGGCACTCCGGCAGTGTCAGGCCGGGTGGGCCAGTTGGGCCTGCGCCTCGGTGGCGATGCGCTCGAAGACCTTCGGGTCGACGTCGAAGTCGGAGTCCGGGATCGGCGCGTGGACGACGATCTCGGTGAACCCGATCTCCGCGTGGCGGCCCGCGAAGTCGACGAAGGCGTCCACCGACTCCAGCGGCGCGGTCCGGTCCGGCGTGAAGCCGGTGAGCAGGATCCGGCCCGGTTCGGACGCGTCCCGGCCGATCTCCTCGCAGGCCGCGGCGAACCGCTCGTTCTGGCCGCGCAGGGCCGCCACCGACTGCTCCGGGGTGCCCGCCTCGTACAGCTTCGGGTCGCCCGTGGTGACCCACGCCTGCCCGTACCGCGCCGCCAGCCGCAGACCGCGCGGGCCCGTCGCGGCGACCGCGAACGGCAGCCGGGGGCGCTGCACGCAGCCGGGGAGGTTCCGGGCCTCGACCGCCGAGTAGTGGGTACCGCGCTGGGTCACCGCACCCTCGGTGAGCAGGCGGTCCAGCAGCGGTACGAACTCGCCGAACCGGTCGGCGCGCTCGCGCGGAGTCCACGCCTCCTGGCCCAGGGCCGTGGCGTCGAAGCCGTTGCCGCCGGCGCCGATGCCGAGCGTGATCCGGCCACCGGAGATGTCGTCCAGGGAGATCAGCTCCTTGGCCAGCGTCACGGGGTGCCGGAAGTTCGGCGACGTGACGAGGGTGCCCAGGCGCAGGCGCTCGGTGGCCGTGGCGGCGGCGGTGAGCGTGGGCAGCGCGCCGAACCACGGCCGTTCCCGGAAGGTCCGCCAAGTGAGATGGTCGTACGTGTACGCAGCATGGAATCCGAGGTCTTCGGCCCGCTGCCAGATCTTCTGTCCTTCGGCCCACCGGTGGATGGGGAGGATCACCGTGCTCAGACGCATGAGTCCGACGATACGCGGGGTTCCCGCTCCCCGGATATGCCGACGGAGCAGATTCAGGAGGCCACCGCCGAGTCGCGAGGGGGCCGTTACCCTGGCGTCATGGGCAGGGCCGAGCCGGAGGCCATGATCGGAGAGGCGACTGTCCACTCCTGCAACGAGGACAAGCAGCGGACCGGTTTGTTCACCATGCTTGAGGAGCGACGCGACCTGCCCTTCACCACCGCGGTTCTCGGCCGCCACTGGGTCGGCTGAGGCCGGACGCCTCTCCACTCCACGCGGAACCGGCTCGTACGAAAGGGTTGAACGTGGCTGAGGGCGTACAGAGCGCGCATCAGGGTGCCGCTGAACCGTCACTGACCGATCTCATCGAGCACAGTGCCGAGTTGAAAGGGAGACTGGTCTCCTTCGCCCGGAGCGCCCGCTTCGACCGGTGGCTGACGCCACTTCTGCTGGAGGCCGCTGGGCCCGCGCGGCAGTTGGACGAGGGCGAGGCGATCCGGATCACCGACCACTTCGTCCTGCGGTACCGGTTGCCGGACGGTTCGACCGTGGTGGACCTGTTCGTCGCCGGGCGGAAGGACCTGACCGCGGCCGACCGGGAGATGCTGCTCGGCTGGCGTGACCCGGTCGAGGGCATCTTCGAGGTTCAGCGTAAGGAAGGGGATGCCGTCGTCCTGCTGAACCTTGTCGACGATCTGGAGTACTGCACGTACTCGAATGTCGGTCGGGCGGCGTTCCGCGGAGTGTCCAAGGGAGGATTTCTCCACACCTGCCTGGTACCCGTCCACTCTGCCGACGGGGCCTGGCTGGTGTCCGGGCTGATGTCGTACTACCCCAGGTCCTGTGCCGGCGACGTCGCACGTGCCGCTCTCCACCTGGCCACCAGCCGACCCGAGCTGGTCTTTCGCAACCCGCGGAAGACCGAGCAGGGGTGGCAGCGGATGCGGGAGGACCGGGCCGCGTTCGTCGACTTCTGCGGCGGCGACGAGTTGATCCTTCCGCCTGCCGAAGCTGAGGACCTCCTCCATGCCTACTACCGCCACCGTCAGGAAGCCGCCGTGGCCGCACAGCCCGGCCGTGCCCGACGCGGGCGGCTCTCGGGCCCCGACCTGCCGTTCTTCGAGCTGCCGCGGGAGCTGGCGGACTCGGACACCATCGGCGTCATCTACGACGAGGTCGACGGGCTGAACTTCTACGCGGACTACGGGATGCTACGGGACCTCTTCGCGGACCCCGCCCTCGCAGGCCGCAGGCGGCACCAGGATCTGCTGCGCACCTACCTGCGCGAGGAGTCGATCGCGCCACTGCCGATCTTCCGTCTGGCCGCCGCTCACCCGGAGACCGCTGACGAGGTGTTCCGGAGACTCCTGCGGAAACCCGGCTTCACCTGGAGCGAACACGGTGAGGCGCTGCTGCGCCGACGCAAGCCCTGGTACTACGAGAACGAGACCCGTCCGGGCGTCTCCGTCATCGGCGACCGCCTCAGCAGGCTCGCCGCCGGCCGTCGGTAGTCGCCGAAGAGCGCCGGCGAGGTTGATGGGTCACCTGCCACTTCTCCCAAGGCCACGCCCCGCTTCGACAACCGTTGGCATATGCCTGAGGAATCGCCCGCAGATCAGGGACGCGCCGACTCATATGTGCGACCCTCCGCACGCCCGTGCACGCTCGTGCGCGAGAATGGTCCGGTGACCTCAGCGACCGATGCGCCTCTGCCCGCCGTTACCCGGCTGATCGCGACCGACCTCGACGGCACCCTCCTGCGCGACGACAAGACGCTGTCCGCGCGCACCGTCGCCGCCCTCGCGGCGGCCGAGGAGGCCGGCATCGAGGTCTTCTTCGTCACCGGCCGGCCCGCCCGCTGGATGGGCGTCGTCAGCAGCCACGTCCACAGCCACGGCATGGCGATCTGCGCGAACGGCGCCGTGGTCACCGACCTGCGCGCACCGGGCACGCTGCTCTCCGTGCGGCCCCTGGAACGCCGGACGGCCCTGCACGTCGTACGCACCTTGCGCGAAGCGGCCCCCGGCGCCTCGTTCGCCGTCGAGCTGACCACGGGGATCACCTACGAACCGTCGTACCCGCCCTTCCACCTGGACCCCGGCGCCACCGTGGCGGTCGCCGAGACACTGCTGCACGAGGACGCCCCCGGCGTCCCCGTGATCAAGCTCCTCGCCCACCACACCGAGATCGCCCCCGACGCGTTCCTCGCGCTGGCCCGCGCCGCGGCCGGGGACCGGGCCGCCTTCACCCGCTCCAGCCCCTCCGCCCTGCTGGAGATCAGCGGCCTCGGCGTCTCCAAGGCCACCACGCTCGCCGCGTGTTGCGCCGAGCGCGGCATCCCGGCATCCGAGGTGGTCGCCTTCGGCGACATGCCCAACGACGTCGAGATGCTCAGCTGGGCCGGGACGTCGTACGCGATGGGCAACGCCCACCCGGCGGCCCTGGCCGCCGCCACCGCCCGCACCGCCACCAACGAGGAGGACGGCGTCGCGGTCGTCATCGAGCGGATCCTCGCGGCCCGCGGAGCCGCCGTACGGCCCGGCCTCACACCGCTCGCGACAGTCGCGGCCCCGGTCCCGGTGTCGGCCCCAGCCCTGATGTGACCGCGGCTCCCCGCCGCACCGCCCCTCCCTCGCACGGACGGCCCGGTCACAACGGGGCCTCCCACACCACCGTCGTACCGCCGCCGTCCTCGCCGATCCCCGGGCCGAACCAGCTCGCACCTCCCAGCGACTCCGCCCGCCGGGCCAGATTGCGCAGACCGCTGCGGCGGCCCTCCCGCGGAATGCCCACCCCGTCGTCGGCGACCGAGAGGCGTACCGAGCCCCGGCCGTCGGGCAGGTTCGCCGTGGCGTCGACGACCACGTCGATGGCGGAGGCTCCGGCGTGCCGGAAGGCGTTGGACAGCGCCTCGCGCAGAGCCGCGACGAGGTTCTTGCCGGTCAGCTCGCCGACCAGCGAGTCCACGGGCCCGACGAACCGGTGCGACGGCTGGAAGCCCAGCGGGACCGCCGCCATGTTGATCTCCCGTAGCACCCGGGTGCGCAGCCCGGAAGGCGCCTCGGCCGACGACTGCTGAAGCGCGAAGATGGCCGTCCGGATCTCCTGGATGGTCACGTCCAGCTCGTCGACCGCCCGGCCCACCCCGGTCCGCACCTCCGGAACGGCCGACCGCCGCTGCGCGCTCTCCAGCATCATCCCGGTCGCGAAGAGCCGCTGGATGACGAGATCGTGCAGGTCGCGGGCGATCCGGTCCCGGTCCTCGTAGACCGCCAGCCGTTCCCGGTCCCGCTGCGCTTCGGCCATCATCAGGGCGAGCGCGGCCTGCGAGGCGAACTGGGTCGCGAGCGTCCGCTCGGTCCGTGTGAAGGGCCGGGCGCCGAGGGCCCGGGGTGTCGCCAGGGCGCCGAGCACCCGTCCTCCGCTCTGCAGCGGCAGCAGCATGCTCGGACCGAACCGGCCCGCCAGCCCGGTGACCGTCCGGTCGTCGGTGGCGGAGTCGTCGATGAAGACGGCCTCGCCGGCCAACAGCTTCTCCGACACCGGACTCCGCGCCGGAACGATCACCCCGAGCGCGTACGAGGGGTCGACCGAGGAGACCGCGACGATCTCCAGCCCTCCCTCCTCAGCGGGCAGCAGCACGATCCCGGCGGCCGAATCGGCGAGCCGGCGGGCCTGTTCGGCCACCACGGAGAGCGCTTCGTCCGCGTCCCCGCCCGACAGGAGCGCGGTGGTCACCGCCACCGATCCGTCGATCCAGCGCTCCCGCTGCCGCGCCGCCTCGTACAGACGGGCGTTGCCGACGGCGATTCCGGCCTCGGTGGCGAGCACGCGCACCATGTGCAGGTCGTGGTCGGTGAACTCGGCTCCGTCCTGCTTCCCGGACAGGTAGAGGTTGCCGAAGACCTTCCCGTGGACCCGGATGGGGACGCCCAGGAAGGTACGCGTCAGCGGGTGGCCGGGCGGGAACCCCACGGACCTGGGATCACTGCTCAGGTCGCCCAGCCGTACCGGGACGGGGTCGTGGATCAGCGCGCCCAGCAGGCCGCGGCGGCCGTCGGGCCGGTGCCCGATCGCCTCGGCGACCGCGTCCGGAACCCCGTGGGTGACGAAGTCGCTGAGCCCTTCGCCGGTCTCGTCGACGACACCGATGGCCGCGTACCGGGCATGGGCGAGCTCGGCCGCCGTCTCGCAGATGCGGTCCAGGGTGGAGTGCAGTTCCAGCCCGGTGCCGACGGACCGCATCGCCTCCAGGAGCTCCGGGACCCTGGCGGCGAGTTCGGCGGACAGACCCCGCGGGCCTCGGTCGGCCGGATTCGAGGCGTCGGCCGCGTTCGAGACATCGGCCGCGTTCGAGACGTCGGCCGGGATCGAAGCGTCGGATGGGTCCTGCGGATCCGGCTCGGCCATGGCCCGAGCCTAAGGAGTCCCACCCCGGGAGGAAAGTCGGGAATGTCCCACCACTGCCCCCGGCAGGCCCGGCCCGCCCCGGGACAGGCCCGTTCCGGCCCGACCGGGTGCGGGCTGGCCTCCGCCGCTCGTCCACCACGCGCACGCGGGCCCGGGGGCTCAGACCCGCGCCCGCACCGTGTCCCTCTCGCGCTCCAGCATGCGCAGCAGCGGCCCCTCTCGCTGCACGAGTTCGGCGTACGGCCCTCGCTGCACCACCCGGCCCGCGTCCAGCACCAGCACCTCGTCGACCGCGTCGAGACCGGCCAGCCGATGAGTGATCAGCACGGTCGTCCGGCCCCGGGTGGCCGCCAGGAGGTCGGCGGTCAGTGCGTCGGCGGTGGCGAGGTCGAGGTGTTCGGCGGGCTCGTCCAGGACGAGTACGGGGAAGTCGGCGAGCAGGGCCCGCGCCAGCGCCAGCCGCTGGCGCTGACCTCCGGAGAGTCGGGC
The DNA here is from genome assembly GCF_003846185.1 of Streptomyces sp. ADI96-02. GTDB lineage: Bacteria > Actinomycetota > Actinomycetes > Streptomycetales > Streptomycetaceae > Streptomyces. The sequence continues at coordinate 3,350,702 of NZ_ML123034.1, read as the reverse complement.
CCCGTGCTCGCCCACCGGAGTGTCGAGCCCTTCGGGCAGGGACCGCACCCACTCGCGCAGCCGGGCCCGGGAGAGCGCCGCGTACAGTTCGGCGTCACTCGCCTCGGTACGGGCCAGCCGCAGGTTCTCACGGATCGAGCTGTCGAAGACGTGGGCGTCCTGGGCGCACAGCCCCACCGAGCGCCGGACCGTGTCGCCGTCCAGCGCGGACGCGTCCACTCCGCCGAGCCGGTACGTCCCCGAAGAGGCGTCCAGGAGGCGCAGGAGCACCTGCGCGAGCGTCGTCTTGCCCGAGCCGGAGGGACCGACGACCGCCACGCGCCGTCCGGGCTCCAGCGTCAGGTCGAGCGACCGCAGCGCGTCCTGACGCGCACCGGGGTAGCGCGCCGTCAGCCCCCGCACCTCCAGCGGGAAGGGCGAGTCCGGCCGGCCGGCCGGGGCCGCGGGCTCCCGGACTGGTACGGGAGCGTCCAGCACCTCGTACACCCGCTCCGCGCTGCGCTCGACCCGCTGGCGGTACTGGACCGCGAGCGGCAGTCCGGTGACGGCCTCGAAGGCGGCGAGCGGCGTCAGGACCACCACCGCGAGCGCGACGCCGGACAGCCGGCCGTCGTTCACGGCGGGGACGGCGGCCAGGGCGGCGGCCACCACGGTGAGTCCGCAGACCAGGGCGGACAGTCCGCCGCCCAGTGCGGTCGCGGTGGCGGCCCGGGAGGCGATCCGGGTCAGGAGCGAGTCGGCCTCGCGCATGTGCTCCTGCCGGGCGGGCAGCGCTCCGGCGACGGTCAGCTCGGCCGTTCCGCCGAGGAGGTCGGTGACCCGGGTGGCGAGGGCCGCGCGGGCGGGCGCCAACTGCCGTTCCGTACGGCGGGCGCAGGCGCCGGTCACGAGCGGTACGCCCACTCCGGCGACCAGCAGCCCGATCGCCAGGATCAGACCCGCCTCGGGCAGCAGCCAGCCCATGAACCCGACGGCCCCGGCGGAGACCGTGAGGGCCGTCCCGACGGGCAGCAGCCAGCGGAGCCAGTAGTCCTGGAGCGCGTCCACGTCGGCGACCAGCCGGGAGAGCAGGTCGCCTCGGCGCACCGTGCGCAGTCCGGCGGGCGCGATGCGTTCGAGGCCCTGGAACACGGCCACGCGGAGTTCGGCGAGGAGCCTGAGCACGGCGTCGTGGGAGACGAGTCGTTCCGCGTAGCGGAAGACCGCCCGGCCGATGCCGAAGGCGCGCGTCGCGGTCACAGCGATCATCAGGTAGAGCACGGGGGGCTGTTCGGAGGCGCGGGAGATCAGCCAGCCGGAGACGGCCATGAGCCCGACGGCCGATCCGACGGCGAGGCTGCCCAGGAGAAGGGCCAGGGCCAGTTGTCCGCGCCGCGCGCCGGCGGCCCGGCGGACCCGGGCGAGGACCCGGCCCGCGGTGGGATCGGTCCCGCGCAGTACGGCGGACCCGGCGGCGGCGACGTCCACCGGGTCGGCGTCCGGACGGCGTGCGGCCAGCGGCTCGCCGCCGGCGAGGGCCTGCGGGACGGCCGGCCCCGGGGCGCCGGCGGTCGGGGCGCGGTCGGCGGCGGTCGGGTCGGGCAGTGCTCGCGGCTCCAGCGTCACCACGCGGTCCGCGACGCCGAGCAGCGCGGGGCGGTGGACCACCAGCAGTACGGTCCGGCCCGCCGCGAGCCGCCGTACGGCCTCGACGACACCCGCTTCCGTCTCGCCGTCCAGGCTCGCGGTCGGCTCGTCCAGCAGCAGCAGCGGCCGGTCGGCGAGGAAGGCGCGGGCGAGGGCGAGTCGCTGGCGCTGGCCCGCCGAAAGCCCCGCCCCGTCCTCGCCGAGCACCGTGAGCACCCCGTCGGGCAGCTCCGTCACGAAGTCGGACGCCCCGGCGTCGGCCAGGGCGCGCAGCACCGCCGCGTCGTCGGCGTCGGGCCGGGCGAGCCGGACGTTCTCGGCGATCGTGCCGGCGAAGAGGTGCGGACGCTGGGGGACCCAGGCGATCCGGCTCCGCCAGCGCTCCGGGTCCAGGTCGGCGAGATCCTTGCCTCCGACCCGGACGTGTCCGCGCGCGGGGGCGGCGAAGCCCAGGACCACGTTCAGCAGCGTGGACTTGCCCGCGCCGCTCGGGCCGACCAGGGCGACGGTCTCCCCCGGCTCGACGGCGAGCGACGCCGCGTCCAGCGAGGGTTCGGTTCGGCCCTCGTGGCGTACCGTCACGTCCGCCAGCTCCAGCCGCAGCGTGTCCGGGACCTCTTCGGTGCCCGCCCTGCGGGGTTCGGTCTCCAGGACCTGGAAGATCTCCTCGGCGGCCGAGAGCCCCTCCGCCGCCGCGTGGTACTGCGCTCCGACCTGCCGGATCGGCAGATACGCCTCCGGGGCCAGGATCAGCACCACCAGCCCGGTGTAGAGGTCGAGGTCCCCGTAGACCAGTCGCATACCGATCGTGACGGCGACGAGCGCCACCGACAGGGTCGCCAGCAGTTCCAGGGCGAAGGAGGACAGGAAGGCGATCCGCAGGGTGCGCAGGGTGGCGCGGCGGTACTCGGAGGTGATCGTGCGGATCGACGCGGCCTGGGCCTTGGCCCGCCCGAAGACCTTCAGGGTCGGCAGCCCGGCCACGACGTCGAGGAAGTGCCCGGAGAGCCGGGACAGGAGCTGCCACTGGCGGTCCATCCGGGACTGGGTGGCCCAGCCGATGAGGATCATGAAGAGCGGGATGAGCGGCAGGGTCACCACGATGATCGCGGCGGACACCCAGTCCTCGGTGACGATCCGGGCCAGCACCGCCACCGGCACGACGACGGCCAGCCCGAGCTGCGGCAGATAGCGCGCGAAGTAGTCGTCGAGGGCGTCCACTCCGCGCGTCGCCAGCGCCACCAGCGAGCCGGTGCGCTGACCGGTCAACCAGTCGGGGCCCAGCAGCGCGGCCCGCTCCAGGAGCCGGCCGCGCAGTTCGGACTTGACGGCGGCGCTCGCCCGGTGCGCCGCCAGCTCGGTGAGCCAGGCGACCACGGCCCGGCCGATCGCGACGGCGGCGAGCAGGATCAGCGGCGTACGCAGCTCGGAGACCGCGAGCCCGTCCTCGAAGCCGCCGACCACCACCTCGGCGATGAGCATCGCCTGGGCGATGACGAGGGCGGCGCCGACGAGCCCCAGAGCCACCACGGCCGCGAGGAAGAAGCGGGTGGCGCGGGCGTACCGAAGCAGGCGCGGATCGATCGGTTTCACGTGAAACATCCCCCACGAAGCTCGGTGCTCATCGACCGGTCCCTCTCTTCCGTCCTCGGGATCCTGTGCGGATCGGGCGCGTCAGTGCGCGGCGTCGGCGATGTGCTGGGTGCCTATGCGCTTGCGGAACACCCAGTACGTCCAGCTCTGGTAGAGCAGCACCATCGGCGTGGCGATGCCGGCGCACCAGGTCATGATCTTCAGCGTGTACGGGCTGGACGAGGCGTTGGTGACCGTGAGGCTCCAGGCGTCGTTCAGCGAGGACGGCATGACGTTGGGGAAGAGGGTCAGGAAGAGCATCGCGACCGCCGCCACGATCGTCACTCCGGAGAAGGTGAACGACCAGCCCTCGCGTCCCTTGGCGATGGCGCCGATCGCGGCCACCAGGGACACCACCGCCACGGTCATCGCGATGAGGCTCCAGCCGTCGCCGTTGTCCGCCTGGGTCCACAGCAGGAAGCCCAGCGCGAGGACCGCGGTACCCAGGCCCAGCTTCAGGGCCAGCGAGCGCGCCCGTGTCCGGATGTCGCCGACCGTCTTCAGCGCGGCGAAGACCGCCCCGTGGAAGGTGAAGAGGAAGAGGGTGACGAGCCCGCCGAGGATCGCGTAGGGGTTCAGCAGGTCCCAGAGGTTCCCGACGTACTCCATGTCGGCGTCGATCTTCACGCCGCGCACGATGTTCCCGAACGCCACGCCCCACAGCACCGCCGGGATGAGCGAGGTCCAGAAGATCGCGTTCTCCCAGTTCGTCTGCCACTTCTCCCCGGTCCGCTTGGCGCGGTACTCGAAGGCGACTCCGCGCACGATCAGGCAGATCAGGATCACCAGGAGCGGCAGGTAGAAGCCGGAGAACAGGGTCGCGTACCACTCGGGGAAGGCGGCGAAGGTCGCGCCGCCCGCGCTGAGCAGCCAGACCTCGTTGCCGTCCCAGACGGGGCCGATCGTGTTGATCAGGACCCGGCGTTCCTTGCGGCCCCGGGCCAGCAGCTTGGTGAGGACCCCGATGCCGAAGTCGAATCCCTCCAGGAAGAAGTAGCCGGTCCACAGGACGGCGATGAGCACGAACCAGACGTCGTGGAGTTCCATCTCTCAGCTCCTGCGCTCTCAGTAGGAGAAGGCCATCGGCCGGTCGGCGTCGTCCGCGTCATGGCCGCCGATCCTGGTGGGCGGGTTGAGGTCGGCCTCGGTGAGTTCCGGCGGGCCGGCCTTGACGTACTTCACGAGCAACTTGACCTCGATCACGGCGAGCACCGCGTAGACCAGGGTGAAGAGGATCATCGAGGTGAGGACCTCGCCCTGCGAGACGCCGGGGGAGACCGCGTCGCTGGTGCGGAGCACTCCGTAGACGACCCAGGGCTGGCGGCCCGTCTCGGTGAAGATCCAGCCCCAGGAGCTGGCGATCAGCGGGAAGAGCATGGTCCACAGGGCGACGATCCAGTACAGCCGGGCGAACCGCGGGTGCAGCGGCTTGTTCCGGAAGAGGACCAGATGAGGCGCCTCGTCCTCCCCCGTCCGCAGCGCCGGTGGCAGCAGGAACTTCTTCCGGGTCAGCCACAGGCCGAGCACTCCGACCGCGACGGACGCCATGCCGAAGCCGATCATCCAGCGGAAGCTCCAGAAGGCGACGGGGATGTTGGGGCGGTAGTCGCCGGGCCCGTACTTCTCCTGTTCTGCCTTGTTGATGTCGTTGATCCCGGGCACGTACGAGTTGAAGTCGTTGTCGGCGAGGAAGGACAGCATTCCGGGGATCGAGATCTCCACGGAGTTGTGGCCCTCGCTGACGTCCCCGTAGGCGAAGACCGAGAAGGGGGCGCCGTTCTGGCCGTCCCAGAGCGCTTCGGCGGCGGCCATCTTCATGGGCTGCTGCTTGAACATCACCTTGCCGAGCATGTCTCCGCTCACGGCGGTGAACATGCCGGCGATCACCAGGGTGACCAGCCCGAGCCGCAGGGAGGTGCGCATCACGGGGATGTGCTTCTTGCGCGCCAGGTGGAAGGCGGCGATGCCGACCATGAAGGCTCCGCCGACCAGGAAGGAGGACGTGATGGTGTGGAAGAACTGGGTCAACGCGGTGTCCTGCGTCAGCACGGCCCAGAAGTCGGTGAGCTCGGCCCGGCCCCGTTCCTTGTTGATGCGGTAGCCGATCGGGTGCTGCATCCACGAGTTGGCGGCGAGGATGAAGTAGGCCGACAGGACCGTGCCCAGCGAGACCATCCAGATGCAGGCCAGATGGATCTTCTTCGGCAGCTTGTCCCAGCCGAAGATCCACAGCCCGATGAAGGTGGATTCGAAGAAGAAGGCGATCAGCGCCTCGAACGCGAGCGGGGCGCCGAAGACGTCACCGACGAAGCGCGAGTAGTCGGACCAGTTCATGCCGAACTGGAACTCCTGGACGATCCCGGTGACCACGCCCATGGCGATGTTGATCAGGAACAGCTTTCCCCAGAACTTCGTCGCCCTGAGGTACTTCTCCTTGTTCGTCCGCACCCAGGCGGTCTCCAGGCCGGCGGTGAGCGCGGCGAGCGAGATCGTCAGCGGGACGAAGAGGAAGTGGTAGACGGTGGTGATGCCGAACTGCCATCGCGAGAGCGTCTCCGGCGCCAGAGCGAGGTCCACGTCGTCTTTCTCCTTACGTCACCGCGGCCACACGGCACTATGCCCCTTTGATCCGCACGATCACGGTCGAAAACGGGGCACGCTTGTGAACGCGTTCACATTCACAAGCAATTATGACGCACACACTTTCGGACCCTTCGTCGGGGGTACCCCTTATGGCCCGAAGGCCCATGAGAACGGCCCCGGACCTCGTCGTTCGAGGTCCGGGGCCGCCGGTCGCACCGCGCCGTGGCGCGCCGCCCTACAGCTCCGCGCGGAAGACCTCCGCGGCCTTCAGGAAGAGGTCGTTGCCCTCGGTCTCGCCGATCGTGACCCGCACGCCCTCGCCGGCGAACGGACGCACCACCGTTCCGGCCCGCTCGCAGGCGGCGGCGAAGTCGAGCGTCCGGCCGCCGAGCCGCAGCCAGACGAAGTTGGCCTGGGAATCCGGGACGGTCCACCCCTGCCGCACCAGCTCGGCGTGCACCCGCGCGCGCTCGGTCACCAGCGAGCCGACCCGGCCGAGCAGCTCGTCCTCCGCGCGCAGCGAGGCGACCGCCGCGTCCTGGGCGAGCTGGCTGACCCCGAAGGGCACAGCCGTCTTGCGCAGCGCCGCGGCCACCGGCTCGTGGGCCACCGCGAACCCGACGCGCAGCCCCGCCAGCCCGTACGCCTTGGAGAACGTCCGCAGCACCGCGACGTTCGGCCGGTCCCGGTAGATCTCCAGCCCGTCGGGGACCTCCGGGTCGCGGATGAACTCCTTGTACGCCTCGTCGAGGACGACGAGGACATCGCTCGGCACCCGGTCCAGGAAGCGCTCCAGCTCGGCCCGCCGCACGACCGTGCCGGTGGGGTTGTTCGGGTTGCAGACGAAGATCAGCCGGGTCCGGTCGGTGATCGCCCCGGCCATCGCGTCGAGGTCGTGCACCTCGCCGTCGGTCAGCGGGACCTTCACCGAGGTCGCGCCGCTGACCTGCGTGATGATCGGGTACGCCTCGAAGGAGCGCCAGGCGTAGATCACCTCGTCCCCGGGCCCGGAGGTGGCCTGGAGCAGCTGCTGGGCGACGCCGACCGAGCCCGTACCCGTGGCCAGGTGGGACAGGGGCACGCCGAAGCGGGAGGACAGCTCGTTCATCAGCCCGGTGCAGGCCATGTCCGGGTAGCGGTTGAACGTTCCGGCAGCGGCGAGCGCGGACTCCAGGACGCCGGGCAGCGGAGGGTACGGGTTCTCGTTGGAGGACAGCTTGTAGGCGACCGGTCCGTCGGCGGACGCCGGCCTGCCCGGCACATACGCGGGCACGCCGTCCAGCTCGGCGCGCAGCTTGGGGCTCGTCTCGCTCACCGCAGGTCCTCCTCGACCGTCCGACCACATCACTACCGCTCACCTTATGAGGAGAGGGCTCCGCCGCGAACGGCCGGAGCCGGAAATCGTCGGCGGCACCCCGGAAGTCGTGGGTGATCCCGGAAGGAGGGCCTTCGACAAGGATGTCCCGGACGCTTTCTTGAGGGGGAGCGCTCTCGCTTCCTGCGCGCGCCGGTGGCTCGCGCCGTAGCGCGCGTCCCCCGAAGTGGTGAGTTGAGACCTCTTCGAGACATCGAACATTTGGCAGGCTGCCACCCATCAGCACATGACACACTTGCGCAAAAGCGATCAACACCCTTGCTTTGCAAGGAGTTTCAACCCGAATGACCTTGCAGAAACGTGCCTGTCAACGCATGCATATGCGACCGGACCGACCCACCTCCGGAGCCCTACTATCGGCTCGCCATGACAGCAGCAGGGAAGCACCAGGTGAGCCGGACGGAGACACCCCGGCGCAGCGGCCGGCCAGGACGGGCGGGCATCCGCGACGTGGCCGCCGCGGCCGGAGTCTCGATCACGACCGTCTCCGACGCGCTCAACGGCAAGGGCAGGCTCCCGGACGCCACCCGCCGCCATGTCCGCGAGGTCGCAGAGCGCTTGGGCTACCGCCCCTCCGCAGCGGCCCGAACCCTCCGTACCGGCAGGTCCGGCCTGATCGGCCTGACCGTGACCACGTACGGGAATGAACCTTTCACCTTCACCGAATTCGCGTACTTCGCGGAGATGGCGAGAGCCGCGACCTCCGCGGCGCTCGCCCGCGGCTACGCGCTCGTCATCCTCCCCGCCACCTCCCGGCACGACGTCTGGTCCAACGTCGCGCTCGACGGCACCGTCGTCATCGACCCCTCCGACCAGGATCCGGTCGTCACCGAACTGGTACGCCAGGGCTTACCCGTCGTCTCGGACGGCCGCCCGGCCGGGACCCTTCCCGTCACCGCGTGGGTCGACAACGACCACCGGGCGGCGGTGCTCGACCTCCTGGACCACCTCGCGGCGGCCGGCGCCCGGCGCATCGGCCTGCTGACCGGCACCACCACCGACACGTACACCCGGCTCTCCACCACCGCCTACCTCCACTGGTGCGAGCGCGTCGGGCAGGACCCCGTCTACGAGTCCTACCCGGCCCACGACCCCTGCGCCGGGGCGGTCGCCGCCGACCGCCTGCTCGCCCGCCCGGACCGGCCCGACGCCGTCTACGGGCTGTTCGACCCGAACGGCACCGACCTCCTCGCGGCGGCCCGCCGCTACGGACTGCGCGTCCCGGAGGACCTGCTGCTCGTCTGCTGCAGCGAGTCCACCGTGTACGCGGCCACCGAGCCGCCGATCACGACGCTCTCGCTCAAGCCCCGGCGCATCGGCACGGCCGTCGTCCAACTCCTCATCGACGCCATCGAAGGGGTCGAACACGACGGACCGGTGGAGCAGGTCATACCGACGGAGCTCATCGTCCGGACCTCCTCGCAGCGCCGCCCACCGCGCACCACGGTCAGCGCACCACGCTCCCCCAGCAGGGACTGATCGGCTTTTTTCGGACCAATCGGCCGGTGAACCTCACGTACGCCCGGATTCACCACCCCTGGTGCGTCACACAGATCGATCCGCATTCCTATGATGGGCGCACGACACCGCGGACCACCTCTGCCAGGCAGGGACCGTCAGGTGTACGGCGGCGCGACGGTGGTGGAGGGGTCGATGACTCAGGGGGCCGGTCAGGAACCCGTGGTGCGGACGGCGACGTTGCGTGACTTCCGGGTTCCGCCGTATGCGCGGACGCCCGTACCACCGCAGTCGCCCACCGCGGCGCCGCACCCGTCGCCGCCGCACGCGCCCGTGCCGCCGGGGCCGGTACCACCCGTGCCGCAGGGGTCGGTGCCGCCCGTGCCCGCCGCGCCGCCGCACCCCGGCAACGCCGTGCTCGGCGACGAGCCGCCCGAGGGCTACACGCCCACCGAGCGCGACCTCCCCGTCATCAGCCGCGGCGAAGCCGTCCAGGTGCAGGCCGTCGCCGACCCGCGGCACGCTCCGGGGGAGGAGCGCGGACCGCTCTTCGTCGTCGGCGACGTCCACGGCTACCTGGCGGAGCTGCTGGCCGCCCTGGGCGAGCAGGGCCTGGTCGACGCCGAGGGCAACTGGGCCGCGGGCAACGCCCGGCTGTGGTTCCTGGGCGACTTCACCGACCGCGGACCGGACGGCATCGGGGTCATCGACCTGGTCATGCGGCTGTCCGCCGAGGCCGCGGCGGCCGGTGGCTACTGCAAGGCGCTGATGGGCAACCACGAACTGCTGCTGATCGGCGCCAAGCGGTTCGCCGACACGCCGGTCAACTCCGGTGCCGGAACAGCCACTTTCCAGGCCGCGTGGCTCCTCAACGGCGGCCAGAAGAACGACATGGACCGGCTCCAGGACGTCCACCTCCAGTGGATGTCCCGCCTGGACGCGGTCGTCGAGGAGGACGGGCATCTCCTCATGCACTCCGACACGACGGCCTACCTCGACTACGGCTCGACCGTCGAGGACGTCAACGACACGGTGCACGGCATCCTCACGCGCAACGACGCCGACGAGTGCTGGGACCTCTTCCGCAAGCTCACCAAGCGGTTCGCCTTCCGGGACGAGGGCGGCGGCGAGGCGGTGCGGCAACTCCTGGCCACGTACGGCGGTCAGCGCGTCGTCCATGGCCACAGCCCCATCCCGTACCTGCTCGGCGAGGTCGGATCCGAGGACGGCGAGGACAGCGCGGGACCCGTGGTGAACGGTCCGCACGTGTACGCGGAGGGACTCGCCATCGCCATGGACGGCGGCGTGACCATGGCCGGAAAGCTGCTGGTCGTCCAACTGCCCCTGCATGACTGACCTCCGGCGGGAAAGGCACCTCACGATCCGACCGTGCCGATCACCGGGCCTATTTCCGGAAACACCCTGTCACCCCACGGTGTGAGCGCTCTACGATCGGCGTATCCGTAGCAGGCTCTCCTCCGTTTCCGCCCGATCGCCCGGTGTCAACGCGGGCAACCGGGCCCGACGGAGCATCGGGGGATGCAGATGACAAGTGCTCCGCACCTGCTGGCCGAGGACGGTCCCGAGTACGAGCGGATCCTGGGCGACGCGCTGCGCCACGCCCACGAGCGCCCGGACCTGGAGGGCGTCGGTGACCGGCTCAACACCGAACAGCTGCGCACCATGGCGCTCAGCGCCACGGCGCTCATCACCACGGCGGCGGCCACCGAGTACGAGCACTACGTCACGGCCCGTGCCGAGCTGCGCGGCACGGCCGGCGGCGAACCGGAGGGCGACCCGCCGACCGGCGCGGCCGGACCGGGTGCGGGCATAGGCGCGGTCCTCACGGTCCTGACGCCGTTGCTGGCGGGCTCCGCGGCCGTGATCTTCCTGCTCGTGGGCTACCTGCTCCAAGCGGTCGCCCCATCGGTGGCCTTCGGCCGCACCATGGTGGCCGCGGGCTGGTTCTTCGCCGCCGTCGCGGCGGCGGCGATCCTGGTCGCCTCCGTGGGACTGCTGGTCACGGCGCTGCGCAACGGCACTTCCTCGTCGGCCGGGGACGAGGAGGAGGAGCTGTCGGAGGAGGTCGCGCGGGCCCGCGAGGCCTGGCGCCACGCCCTGCTGGAGCGCGGCATCCTGCCGTTCTTCCGGGACGCGCTCGCCGACCCGACGGCGGGCCGGGCCGCGCGGACCCCGCTCCGCTCACCGGACCGCATCCCGAAGATCGGTTACAGCAGGCCCGACTTCACCGGTCCGGAGGGCGGCCCGGCGGCCGGCCCGCGACCGACGTTCACCAGCCCCGACTTCAGCAGCCCGGACTTCAGCGGCCCGGACTTCGGCGGCCCCGAACACCGGCCCGACCAGCCGTAGCGGCCACGAGCCTCGTCGGGCGGGGCGCGTCCGGATACGCCACGGGCCGGGGCGGCATACGCCGCGCCCGGCCCGTTCGGTGCTCCGGCCCGGCCGGAGCGGTGGATCAGCTGTGCTGCGGAGCGAGCTTCGGGTTCACGCCGTACTCGTTCGTCTCCGGCTTGCCCGCGGAGGCGACGAAGACCAGCAGCACGATGGCGCCGACCAGCGGGACGAACGAGATCAGGATCCACCAGCCGGAACGGCCGGTGTCGTGCAGCCGGCGCACGAACACCGCGAGCGACGGGATGAAGATCGCCACGATGTAGATGACGTACGGGATCTGCGTGTCGATCGCCATGCCGATGGCCGAAAGCACCACCGCGATGATGAAGTTGAAGAGCACGAACATCCAGTACTCCTTGCGGCGCGCGCGCCCGCTGAAGCCTGCGTAGTTCTTGAGTACGTCCAGGTACCAGTTCATTGAGCTTCCCTCCCCAAACCCCCGTGCGAGGGCTTACTAATTTCAGCCATGCAAGCGGGAAAGTAAGCCACAGATAAGTATGAGGTCAAGCTGATATGGCCAGGTGACGGAACGTACATCCAGCTGCCGCCCGAACGTGTCCATACCGACGCCCAACACTGCGGGAAATCAGGGCAGATGCCTTCCGAATCCCTGTCTCTTCGTATAGCGGGACGGACCGGCCCGAAAGACCACAGGGCGCAGAAAGACGTGCGGCGCCGACCGGAAGGCCCGACGCCGCACGCCTGCCGTAGATGACGAACCGACTCCGACGGACCGGCTACGGAACGGGACGGTTACGGAACCGACCGGTTACGGAACGGGCCGGTTACGGAACGGGCCGGTTACGGAACGGAGCGGTCACGGAACGGAGCAGTTTCGGAACAACCCGGTTACGGAGCGGACCGGTCGGTGATCGGGAGGTAGACCCGGTTTCCCGCCGCCGCGAACTCCCGCGACTTCTCCGCCATGCCTTCCTCGATCTCCTCCTGCGAACCGCCGTGCTTGCGCCGGATGTCCTGGGAGATCTTCATCGAGCAGAACTTCGGGCCGCACATGGAGCAGAAGTGCGCCGTCTTCGCCGGCTCGGCCGGCAGCGTCTCGTCGTGGAACGCCCGCGCCGTGTCCGGGTCGAGGGCCAGGTTGAACTGGTCCTCCCAGCGGAACTCGAACCGCGCGTCGGAGAGCGCGTCGTCCCACTCCTGCGCGCCCGGGTGGCCCTTGGCGAGGTCGGCCGCGTGAGCGGCGATCTTGTAGGTGATGACGCCGGTCTTCACGTCGTCCCGGTCGGGCAGCCCGAGGTGTTCCTTGGGCGTGACATAACAGAGCATCGCCGTGCCCCACCAGGCGATCATCGCGGCGCCGATGCCGGAGGTGATGTGGTCGTAGGCCGGCGCGACGTCCGTGGTGAGCGGGCCGAGCGTGTAGAACGGCGCCTCCTCGCAGATCTCCTGCTGAAGGTCGATGTTCTCCTTGATCTTGTGCATCGGGACGTGCCCGGGGCCCTCGATCATCGTCTGCACGCCGAACCGCTTGGCGATCGTGTTCAGCTCGCCCAGCGTCCGCAGCTCGGCGAACTGGGCCTCGTCGTTGGCGTCGGCGATCGAGCCCGGACGCAGTCCGTCGCCCAGGGAGTAGGTGACGTCGTACGCCGCCAGGATCTCGCAGAGCTCCTCGAAGTGCTCGTAGAGGAAGGACTCCTTGTGGTGCGCGAGGCACCAGGCCGCCATGATCGAACCGCCGCGCGAGACGATGCCGGTCTTGCGCCGGGCCGTCAGCGGGACGTACGGCAGGCGCACGCCGGCGTGCACCGTCATGTAGTCCACGCCCTGTTCGGCCTGTTCGATGACCGTGTCCTTGTAGATCTCCCAGGTCAGCTCTTCGGCCCGGCCGTCGACCTTCTCCAGGGCCTGGTAGAGCGGCACTGTGCCGATCGGCACCGGGGAGTTGCGCAGCACCCACTCGCGGGTGGTGTGGATGTTGCGGCCGGTGGACAGGTCCATGACCGTGTCCGCGCCCCACCGGGTCGCCCACGTCATCTTGTCCACCTCCTCCTCGATGGACGAGGTGACGGCCGAGTTGCCGATGTTGGCGTTGACCTTCACCAGGAACCGCTTACCGATGATCATCGGCTCGATCTCGGGGTGGTTGACGTTCGCCGGCAGCACGGCGCGGCCGGCCGCGATCTCCTCGCGGACCACCTCGGCCTCGACGTCCTCCCGGATCGCGACGTACTCCATCTCCGGGGTGATCTCACCCCGTCGGGCGTACGCGAGCTGGGTGACGGGCCGTCCGTCGCGGCTGCGCCGCGGCTGGCGCGGGCGGCCGGGGAACACGGCGTCGAGGTTGCGCAGCCCACCGCGCGGCGAGGTGTGCTTGAGCCCGTCGTCCTGGGGGCGGACCGGGCGGCCCGCGTACTCCTCGGTATCGCCGCGGGCGATGATCCAGTGCTCCCGCAGGGGCGCGAGCCCCCGCCGTACGTCGGTGTCGACGGCGGGATCGGTGTACGGCCCGGACGTGTCGTACAGCGTCACGTCCTTGCCGTTGGTGAGGTGCACCTGACGGACCGGCACCCGGAGGTCCGGGCGCGAGCCCTGGACGTATCCCTTGTGCCAGCCGATGGACTTCCCGGCCCCGTCACCCGTGTTCGGTGTCGCGGCAGGCGTGCGTGCGTCCGATGTGGTCATGAGACCTACTCCCTACGCCGGCATTACCCGGTAACAGGTTCGGCGGTCGGCGCAGCAAGTCCCGTACGCGTGTACGGCGATCAGCGCCCTCTCAGCCCGGTGCTCCGAGCTCCCGCGTGTTCAAAGGTGCCTCCACGCTAGCGCCCTCCCTGGCGAGCTGGCCAGAGGGCCCTCCCGTTCTTGCGATGATCGCCCCGTGACCTCCCCCCAGAGCGACCCCGCACCCCAGCCGCCCCAGGGCCACACGCACGGCCACTCGCACAGCCACGGACCGGCCGCCCCGGTGTCGCGGCATTTGCGCAAGGTCATCGCCGCCGTGCTGATCCCGTTCGCCGCGGCGGTCGTCGTGGGCCTGATCGCGTTCTGGCCCGGCGGCGCGCCGGCGCACGAGCGCACCGGCGTCGGCTTCGACCGGCAGACCGAGGACGGCAGGGTCGTCCGTGTCGACAAGGTCGACTGCGCGGACGTCAACGCCGCGCAGATGCCGGCCACCGGCGACACGTCCATGCCGTCGGGAGGTGAGGCGGTGGCCGAGCAGCGGGGGAAGTGCGAGAAGGCGACCGTCGAGGTGACGACCGGCGCCGACAAGGGCCGGAAGTTCGTGGAGGTGGTCCAGCCGGACGCGCCCCGCCAACTGCACCAGGGGCAGGGCGTGATCGTGGCGTACGCGCCCGACGCGCCGCGCGACCTCCAGTACTCCGTGAACGATGTCGACCGGAAGTTCCCGCTGGCGCTGCTGGCCGGGATCTTCGCCGTGGCGGTGGTCGTGGTGGGCAGGCTGCGGGGGCTGATGGCGCTGATCGCGCTCGTCGTGTCGTTCGCCGTGCTGACCCTGTTCATCCTTCCGGCGATCCTCCAGGGTTCGAACCCGCTGGTGGTGGCGGTGATCGGGGCCAGTGCCATCATGCTGGCGGCCCTCTACCTGTGCCACGGGGTGACGGCCCGGACCTCGGTCGCCGTCGTCGGGACGCTGATCTCCCTGCTGCTGATCGGGCTGCTGGGCTCCCTGTTCATCGGCTGGGCCAGTCTGAGCGGGAACACCGACGACAACACCGGCCTCATCCACGGCCTGTACCCGGACATCGACATGAGCGGTCTGCTGCTGGCCGGCGTCATCATCGGTTCGCTCGGGGTGCTCGACGACGTGACGGTCACCCAGACCTCCGCCGTCTGGGAACTTCACCAGGCCGACCCCAGGATGGGTTGGCGCGGCCTGTACCGGGCAGGGATCCGTATCGGAAGGGATCACATCGCCTCGGTGGTCAACACCCTGGTCCTGGCGTACGCCGGTGCGGCGCTGCCGCTGCTGCTGCTCTTCTCCATCGCTCAGAGCAGCGTGGGGACGGTGGCCAACAGCGAGCTGGTGGCGGAGGAGATCGTCCGTACGCTGATCGGTTCGATCGGACTGGTCGCCTCGGTTCCGGTGACCACGGTGCTCGCCGCGCTGGTGGTCTCCGCGGACCGCGGGAGCGACGGCGGGCAGGGCGCGCCGCGCACGCCCGCGCGCACCGGCCGGGGCCGTCGCCGCAAGGCGTGAGGGCGTACGGCGGGCGCGGTGCGGGGGCGCGGGGTGGTCTCGGTCCGAGGCGACGGGGACGTCGCGGAACCGTGCAGGGTCAGGGCGCGAACACGGGCGTACCCGGTCAGCCCGCGTTCTGCTCCTCGGCGAGGATGCGCCCCAGCGCCTCCTCCAGGTTGCCGTCGAAGTCACCCAGCGTGTGTTCCTGACCCAGCGGAACCAACTTGTCCGTCCGGTCGAGGAAAGCGACCAGCGGCGCGGTGCCCGCACGGAACAGCGCGCGGTCCGCGCCGACCTGGAGCCGGATGTGCACATCGCCCAGGCCCTCGGGCTCGGTCGGCCCGATGTGCACATCGCCGTCACCGCTGGGGCTGTTGAGCCCGTCGAGCAGCAGCTCACGACCGAACGCCCAGGTCACCGGGGCATCACCGGGCAAGTGGAACGTCATACGGATGGCATAGGGATCGCTCACCTCGTACCGGAGCTCCACCGGAATACGGAACGAGAGCTCCTCTGAGACGAGGAAGCTCATCATGACCTCTGCTTGAACCGACTCGCGCATCGTTCAACCCCGCAGTAGATGAATCTGGCCAGGAATGATCCCCCATGGCCCTATTGACGCCATCGTGGTGCACGCGATAGCAGATCACAAGGAGTGATTTTTCAGATACTGATAGAGAACACGAACGAACGCAAGAGGCTCGCCACTTCGCCACGTAGCTGTTCGACTGCGGGCAGCAACCGTTCTTCCCGCTCCAGGGGTACGGAAATGGCCATCGACGCAATGGTGGCACCGGCCGTGATGGGGATGGCGGCGCAAACGGTCCCCAGGGTGTACTCCTGACGTTCGATGACCGGTTCGTCACGCCGGAGCGTTCGCAGACGCTCAAGAAGAGTCGCACGATCTCGCACTGAGTAACGGGTGAGCGGCCGTACGGGGTGCCGGTCGAGGTGGTCCTCCCGGCCCGCCTCGTCGAGCTGACCGAGCAGGCACTGACCGATGGCGTGCGCGTGCCCGGTCTCCCGGAACGAGGCCCACTCGTCGACGGCGGGAGCGTCCGGGGCGTCCGCGACGGCGATGAGCTCGATCTCGCCCTCGCGGTAGACCGCGCAGTACACCGGAACGCCGAAGGCGTCCCGCCACTGCGCGAGGGAGTCGGTGACGAGGGAGCGGTTGCGCACCCCCGGGGCGGCGGTCAGGTTCTCGGCGGCAGCGCCGAGGAGGAAGACCCCGTTCTCCCGGCGGAGATAGCCCTCATGGGCGAGGGTGCGCAGCAGGTGGTAAGCGGTCGGAAGCGGAAGCCCCGCCTCCCGTGCGAGTTGCTTCGCGGGCGCCCCGTGCCGATGGGCGCCCACAGCCTCCAGCAGCCTCAGCGCCCGCTGAACCGAACCGATCAACGTCGGGACAGCGGTACTCGATGCCGTGGTCAAAGGTCACCCCCAGGCATGGTGACGGGCCGTCAGCCCTCCCGTGGGGGCCGCCCCCACGGGCCCGCCGCGATCCTCGGGACCGGAGGAAGCCGGAAACCCGGTGCCCGGCGAGGACCGGGTCGGGCACAGCGACCGGAGGCCAGTGACCTGACAGTCGTACAAACCACTGGTCACTCGGTCGGTTCGGTGACAGAAGGTCACATTCCAGATGGCGGCAGCGGTATGCCACTGTATCGGCCGCTTCCGGCAGATGGGTGGTTTGATCCGGGACTTAGCTCAGCTGGGCTAATCCTCCCGGCCGCCGCATCCGCCCGTAGCCGTCAGCGGAACCTCGCGCAGACCGGTCGGCACAGACCGGTTCGGCGCGCACCCCGTCGTGCCAGGGCCTACCGGTCACCGCGCGAGGAGGAGGACGACATGAACTTGCGCACCACGAACACGAGGCCGCCGACCAGGACGACGAAGACCAGCGCCTTGAAGAGCAGGCCGATCACGAAGCCCACCACGCTGGCGATCAGACCGCCGAACACGAAGATCGCGATGAGGGGCACCGCGACCCACTTCACCCACCAGGGCATCCCCGCGAAAATCTCCCGCACGGCCATCCGCTCCACCTCGTCTCTCCGTTTCCTGCCTCGATGCTAAAGGCGGGAGAGGCGGCGACGGGGGGCCGGCAGCCCTTGAAGACCCCTGATCGAACCCCTAGGGACCAGGGCGGGAGGCCCCGCGGGATCGCGGCGCTCAGCCCTCCGGCGGCGAGAAGACGACCATCACCCGCAGGTCCTCGGTGATGTGGTGGAACTTGTGGGCCACACCCGCGGGGACATAGACGACGCTTCCCCGGCCCACCTGGGTCGTCTCCATCCCGACCGTGATCGCCGCCCGCCCGCTGACCACGAAGTACACCTCGTCCTGCTGGTGCGGCTGCTGCGGGTCGAGGTCGCCCGCGTCGAGCGCGTAGAGGCCGACGGACATGTTCCGCTCCCGCAGGAACTGCAGGTAGGCGCCGTCGTTGGCGGCGCGCTCCGCCTCCAGCTCGTCCAGTCGGAATGCCTTCATGATCCGTCCTGCCCCTCGCGCCTGTGCCGATCCGTACCGGTCCGGGCTGCCGGTGTTCGCCGCTGATCGTGTCTGCCACGATCAGACACATGAAGAATTTCGTAGTCAAGACGATCGCCAACGCGGGTGCGCTGGCCGTGGCCATCTGGCTGTTGAGCAACATCACTCTGGAGGGCGGCAGCACCGGCCGCAAGATCCTCACCGTGATCCTGGTCGCGCTGATCTTCGGCCTGGTGAACTTCCTGGTGAAGCCGGTGGTCCAGCTCCTGACGTTCCCGTTGTTCATCCTCACGCTCGGGCTGATAACGCTGGTGGTCAACGCCCTCATGCTGATGTTGACCTCCTGGCTGGCCGGCCTGTTCGACCTCAGTTTCCACGTCGAGGGCTTCTGGACGGCGGCCCTCGGCGGCCTGATCATCTCGGTCGTCTCCTGGGCCCTCAACGTGGTCCTGCCCGACGAGGACTGAATGCGGGTCTCTGGAAGAGTGCAGGTCACCCGGTGTCCCGCCGGGCAGCACAGTGAAGGAGCAGCATGAACACCCTGGGCGACGGAACGCGTGCGGTACGTGCCGGACTTCCCGAACCGGAGCAGTTCGAACCCACCCTGCCCGGTCCGGTCTTCGCCGCGCACTTCCACCTCTCCGGCGAGCCGGTGGGCCCGTACACCTACGGCCGCGACACCAACCCGACGTGGACGCATCTGGAGCGGGCGATCGGCGAGCTGGAGGCCCCCGGCGAGGAGGTGAGCACGACGGTGTTCGCCTCGGGCATGGCCGCGATCACGGCTGTGCTGCTCTCCCAGGTCCGCACGGGCGACACCGTGGTGCTGCCGGACGACGGCTACCAGGCCCTGCCGCTCGTGCGGGAGCAGTTGGCCGCCTACGGCGTGGCGGTCCGCACCGCACCGACCGGAGGCGATGCGCAGCTGGCCCTGCTGGCGGGGGCGAAGCTGCTGTGGATCGAGAGCCCGTCCAATCCGGGCCTGGACGTCTGCGACATCCGCCGGCTCGTCGACGCGGCGCACGCGGCGGGCGCGCTGGTCGCCGTGGACAACACGCTGGCCACCCCGATCGGTCAGCGCCCGCTGGAGCTCGGCGCGGACTTCTCCGTCGCCAGTGACACCAAGGGCATGACGGGGCACGGCGACCTCCTGCTCGGACACGTGACCTGCCGCGACCCCGGGCTGACGGCGGACATCCGACGCTGGCGCAAGGTCGTCGGCGCGATCCCCGGCCCGATGGAGGCCTGGCTCGCCCACCGCTCGCTGGCCACGCTGCACCTGCGCGTCGACCGTCAGTGCGCCACGGCGCTGGCGCTCGCCGAGGCACTGGGCAGGCGGAGCGAGGTGAGCGGGCTGCGGTATCCGGGGCTGCCGACCGACCCGTCGTACGCCACCGCCGTCCGGCAGATGCGGCGCTTCGGCTCCGTGGTCTCGTTCGAACTGGCCGACCGTGAGACCGCCGAACGCTTCCTGGCAGCGCTCCGGCTGGTCGACGACGCGACGAGCTTCGGCGGCGTCCGTTCCACCGCCGAGCGGCGGGGGCGCTGGGGCGGCGACGCCGTATCGGAAGGCTTCGTCCGCTTCTCCGTCGGCGCGGAGGACCCGCAGGACCTGCTCGCGGACGTCGAGCAGGCACTGGACGCAGCCGGAGGGCTGCCCGCCTGAAGCCGCCCGCCAGGGGCACACGTCTCGGTGGCGCGCACCTCGGTCGTCCGGCGGCCGGGTGAGCCCCGGTAGTTTCAGACGGGTCTCCGCGGGCCACTCTCTTGCCATGACCGAACGTCCTGTGGTCAAGCGCACCGCACGCGCCATCCTGCTCGACGGCGACGACCTCGTCCTCATCAAACGCACCAAGCCGGGGGTCGATCCCTACTGGCTCACACCGGGCGGCGGCGTCGAGCCCGAGGACGCCACGGTCGTCGACGCCCTGCACCGCGAGGTCGACGAGGAACTGGGCGCCAAGATCGTCGATGTGGTGCCCTGCTTCGTCGACACCGTCGAGCACATCACGGACGGCGGTGTGACGGGGGTGAAGGTCCAGCACTTCTTCGTCTGCCGGCTGGCCTCCATGGACCTGTCCCGTCGGCACGGACCGGAGATCGACGAGCCCTGCGGGGAGTACGAGATCGTCCGCGTCCCGTTCAGTCGGGTGGGCATCGCCGCCGTACACCTCGTACCGCTCTCGCTCCGCCACTACCTGGACGGCAACATCGAGGGCGTACGGGCGATGCACGCCCCCGACCTGGGCTGAAGCACCCTTCGCAGGACCGACGGCTCCCGGCACGGCGTACCCGGCGCGGTGTTTCACGTGAAACCAATCGGACGCCCTGTACAGCGGGGACTGCTCGTCGCCCACGTCTCCGCCTCCGTGAGCCGCCCCGTCTGCGGTTCTCAGCCACTTCCACCAAACCGGTGGACGGGCGATGATCGCGTCAGACAGCCTGACCTCATGCACAGCCCATCACCCAGCCTCCTCGATCTGCCCGTTCGGCGCCTCACCCGGGAGGACCTGGTCCCCTGCGCCGATCTCTGCGAGGACCGCGGCTGGCCCCGCGACGAGCACCGATGGGGCCTCCTCCTCTCGGCGAGCACGGCGTACGGAGTGGACGCGCCGGACGGCAAGGGGCTGATGGCGTGCTGTGTGGTGACGTCCTACGGGCCGGGGCTGGCGGCCGTCGGCATGCTGCTCGTCGCCGGACGCTACGCCCGGCAGGGGGTCGCCCGGCGACTCATGCGGCACGTGATGAAGGCCGTCGGCTCCACCCCGCTCGCGCTGTACGCGACCTCCCAGGGCGCCCCGCTCTACGAAGCGCTCGGGTTCTCCCACTCGGGACGGGCCGAGCGGCTGGAGGGCCGTTTCGTCGCGGACGGCGCGAAGGCATCCGGCTCCGGTGTCCATACGCGTCCGGCTGTCCGTACGCGTCCGGCGGCGGCCGACGATCTGCGGGAGCTGGTCGGGCTCGACCTCCCGGTCTTCGGCACCGACCGGACGCACATCATCGCGCGGCTTCCTGCCTTCTGCGACGGACTCCAGGTCTCCGAGGAGAACGGCGAGCTGACCGGGTACGCGGGCCTGTGGCCGAGCGGGAACACCCACGTGATCGGCCCGGTGATCGCCCGGGACACGGTGACGGCGAAGGCTCTCGTGACCGCGCTGGCCGCGACGACGGACCGGCCGCTGCGGATCGACGTCGACGCGCGGCACGAGGAACTGCTCGGTTGGCTGGAGGACCGCGGCATGAAGCCCGCGGCCGGGACGGCCGTGATGACGTACGGCATTCCGGCACTGCCGGGGGACGCCGCCCGCAGGTTCGTCCCGCTCACTCTCGCGACGGGCTGACGCGGAACGGCGGGCCGTCCAGCCGAACAGCCGCGCCGCCTGAAGGGCGGCGCGGCTGTCGTATCACTCGGCGGACGTCTCGCTCGGCGGACGTCCGATGTCCGGGCCGAAGCTCAGACGAGGGTGTCAGCGGCGGCCGAGGCGAATTCGTGGTCCTGCGCGGGCGCTCCGCCGCCGATCCCGATCGCTCCGATCAGACGGCCGTCGCGGTGCAGCGGGACGCCTCCGGCGAGGAAGAGCAGCGGGCGGTCCAGCGCCGTCGGCAGGGTGTGGAAGAGGCCGCCGGGCTGGACGGCGTCGACCAGGTCCGCCGTGGGGCTGTCGAGCTGCAGGGCGGTGAACGCCTTGCGGGTGCTCGTCTCACCGGCGATGAGGACGGCGCGGTCGTCGCGGCGGAAGGCCAGCAGGTGCCCGCCGGCGTCCACGACGCTCACGGCGACGGCGACTCCGGCCGAGGCTGCGGCGGCGGCGGCCCCTTCGATGAGTGCTTCCGCGTCCTGGATGGTCAGGGGGGCGACTGCGGTCGTGGTGGTGCTCATGGAAGTGCTTCCTGTCGGTGTGGAGGTACGGGTGGTGGGGAGGACTGACGGGTGTCTCGTCGGTCAGGCCTGACGCCTGGAGCACGGCCTGACCGACGGGACGCCCCGGAGGGTCAGTGCCGGGCCGCGGCGGCCAGGGGCTCGGGGGCGGCTTCGGCGGCGGAACGGGCCGCTCCGGCGGGCTCCCGACGCTCCAGCACGCTGGAGAGCACAGCCAGGACCAGGGCCGAGGCGGCGAGCGCGGCGCCGACCCAGTTGGGCGCGGTGTAGCCGAGGCCGGCCGCGATCACCAGACCGCCCAGCCAGGCGGCCAGCGCGTTGCCGAGGTTGAAGGCCCCGATGTTGACCGCGGAGGCCAGGGTGGGGGCGCCTGCCGCCTGGTCGAGAACGCGCTTCTGCAGCGGGGGCACGGTCGCGAAGCCCAGTCCGCCGATGAGGACGATGGTGACGGCTGCGGCGATCTGGTTGTGAGCGGTCACGGTGAACAGGGCCAGGACCAGGGCGAGCGCCCCGAGCGAGACGTACAGCATCGGCATGAGGTGGCGGTCGGCGAACTTGCCTCCGATGAGGTTTCCGCCGACCATGCCCAGGCCGAAGAGAACCAGCAGCCAGGTGACGGACGAGGCCGAGTAACCGGCGATATCCGTCATCATCGGGGTGATGTAGGTGATCGCCGCGAAGACTCCGCCGAAGCCGAGCACGGTCATGGCCATCGCGAGGAGCACCTGGACGTTGCGGAAGGCGGCCAGTTCGTGGCGGATGCGTACGCCTTCGGCCTTGGGCTGCTCGGGGACGAGCTTCGCCACGCCGAGGAGGCCGATGACGCCGAGGGCCGCGACGAGGAAGAACGTGATCCGCCAGCCTGCGGTCTGCCCGATGAAGGTGCCGAGCGGTACGCCGACCACGTTGGCGACGGTGAGGCCGGTGAACATCATGGCGATGGCGCCGGCCTTCTTGTGCGGGGCGACCAGATCGGCCGCGACCACCGAGCCGATGCCGAAGAAGGCACCGTGCGCGAGGGAAGCGATCACTCGTCCGGCCAGCATGACGCCGAAGACGGGTGCGATCGCGGAGATCACGTTGCCCACGATGAAGAGCCCCATCAGGAGCATCAGCATGCGCTTGCGGGTCACGCGGGTGCCGAGCAGCGTCATGAGCGGAGCACCGAGGACCACGCCGAGCGCGTAGCCGGTGACGAGGAAGCCTGCGGTCGGGATGGAGACCTGGAAGTCACCGGCGACCTCAGGGAGCAACCCCATGATCACGAACTCGGTCGTTCCGATCCCGAATGCCCCAATGGCGAGGGCGAGGAGCGCGAGCGGCATGGGTTTCACCTTCCCTGAAGATTGCGTCTGCGCCTTACGAGCGTCCACAATAATTGCAGACGCTGGCTAAATGCAAGCGCGGGCTATTGCAGGTGTCCCCTATCCTGGAATCACCACGCTCCCGTACGGAGGAGAGACCCCATGACCGCGACCGATCCCGCTCTCACCGCCCTCGCGCAGGGCTGGTGCGCTCTCTCCCTGCTCCACGGCAAGATCGAGACCCGCGTCGAGCGGGCCCTGCAAGCGGGCCACGGGCTCAGCTCGCGCGAGTACTCGCTGCTGGACGTGTTGAGCCGGCAGCACAACGGTCCCGGCGGCCACCTTCAGATGAAGCAGGTGGCTGACGCCGTGGTGCTCAGTCAGAGCGCCACCACGCGCCTGGTCACACGGCTGGAGGACCGCGGGCTGCTGACCCGCTACCTGTGCGACACCGATCGCCGGGGCATCTACACCGACGTCACCGAGGCCGGGTTGGCGTTGCTCGAAGCGGCCCGTCCGACCAACGACCGCGCACTGCGGACAGCCCTCGACGAGGCGTCCCTGGTCCCTGAGCTCGCCCCTCTCGTCAGGGTCGTCGAGGAGCGCCAGGTCCCTGCCTGACCACGACCTGCCGCGTACTGTGCCGACCATGAGCGAACTCGGGATACGCCCCGTCGGCCTCGCCGACCTTCCTGCTGTGGTGGCCATGCTCGCGGACGACCCGCTCGGAGCGCAGCGCGAGTCTCCGGACGACCTCGGTCCGTACGAAGCGGCGTTCCACCGGCTGGCCGACG
This sequence comes from Streptomyces sp. ADI96-02, assembly GCF_003846185.1. Classification (GTDB taxonomy): domain Bacteria; phylum Actinomycetota; class Actinomycetes; order Streptomycetales; family Streptomycetaceae; genus Streptomyces. The sequence continues at coordinate 3,326,983 of NZ_ML123034.1, read as the reverse complement.
ACCCGAACCAGCACGTCGTCGTCGCCGTGCGCGAGGGACGGGTGGTCGGCACCCTCCACTTGACGATCGTCCCCGGGCTGTCCCGGCGCGGCGCGACTCGCTCGATCATCGAGGGGGTCCGCATCCACGGTGACGAGCGCGGCACCGGCCTGGGCACGGAGCTGATCCAGTGGGCGGTGGAGGAATCCCGGCGCAGGGAATGCCAGTTGGTGCAGCTCACGTCGGATGTGACGCGTCAGGACGCGCACCGCTTCTACGAACGGCTGGGCTTCACGGCCAGCCACGTGGGCTTCAAGCTGGCGCTCTGAACAGGGCCTGAGGGCCTGAGCATGCTCTGAGCGAGAAGTCCGCTCAGAGCATGGGGTCCGCTCTGCGCGAGGACCCGGAGCGCGCTGGAGCTGCTCGGACCGGAGCGGGTGTTTCACGTGAAACACCCGCTCCGGTCCGTCGCAGCCCGCGCTCAGACGCCGGATCCGCGCCAGCCCTCTCCGTCCACGCCGCCTGGCACATCCGTCCCGGCTTCATAGGGCTCGCGGGTGAAGACGAACGAGCCCAGGTCGAGATGGTCCACCGAACCGTCCTGCCTGCGCACGACACGCAGGGTCTCCCCCGCGTAGTAGTCGTCCTGCCCCTTCCACGTACCGTCCGGCTGGGCGACGAAGGATGTGCCGCGACCCGCGACGGCCAGCGGCCTGAGCTCCAGACCGCGATCCACGGCCGCCTTCACCACGAACGTATGGGTCCCCCAGTGCCAGATGCCCGTCAGCCCCAGCAGCTCATCGTCGAACTCGGGCAGCGGCTTCCACGGCTCCGGGATCCGCGGCTCCGCGTCCGCGACGATGGCGACGAGCTCGGCTGCGACCACTCCGACGAGCGGACCGGACGTGGCGTTGGCGAGGACGACCGCCGCGACGTCGTCCTCCTCGCTGAACCACAGCGCGGCGACGAATCCGGGCAGCGAACCCGCGTGCCCCACCAGCACACGGCTGCCGTCTCCTCCTCCGACGAGCTGGAGCCCGAGACCGTATCCGCTGCTGCCTGGCTCGGTGGGCGCCGCGGACCTGCGCATCTCTCGTACAGAAGCTGCTGACAGGATCCGGTCGTCGCCTTCGGAGAGGAAGGCGGCGAACCTCAGCAGATCAGCGGCGGTCGACCAGAGCTGACCGGCCGGCGCCATCAGCCCGAGATCCTCGGCGGGCTCCCTCAGCAGCACGTCGGCCCAGGGATGAACGGCCCACCCGTCGGCATGCGGAGCGACCGGCCGCGTCGTCGTACGGCGCATGCCCAGCGGCTCCAGGATCTCGCGGTTCAACACCTCTTCCCAGGAGGCCCCGCGCACCGCCTCCACCAGTGAACCCAGGAGGGTGTAACCGGGGTTGGAGTAGTGGTGACGATGGCCTGCCGGGTGCAGTTGCGGGCGCTCGCCGAGCACGTCGGCCAGTTCGGGGCGCAGGCTGCCCGAGGTCCGTTCCCACCAGGGGGCGGGCGTCTCGGCTCCCAGCCCCGCGCTGTGCCCGAGCAGTTGGAAGACCGTCACCCTGCCCGCTCCGGTGCCGGGAAGGTGCTTCTCCAGCGGATCGCCCAGATCGATGAGCCCCTCGTCGCGCAGCCGCATGACGAGTACGGCGGTGAACGTCTTGGTGATCGAGCCGATCCGGTACTGCGTACCGGCATCCGAGGCGTGCCCCTCGACACCTGTTCGCGCCCCGCTCCAGACCATGCGTCCCTGCCTCCCCACAGCGGCGACGAGGGAGGGCGCCCGGCCCTCGCGCTGGGCGGTGGCCGTGCGGTGCAGAAGGGCACGCCGGGTGCTGGGGAGGAGATCTTCAGAGGAAGTGTTCATGCTCCACCCATACCTGAAGGCACGTCACCTCACCAGCGGTTATGTCGGCGTACGCGGCCCTGGTGCGGAACAAGTCGCGGAAGACGCCCGGCGTGGTCACGACGGCTGCTTCGGATCGCGGTTGAACGTCGAGGTGGACCAGAAGTAGCCGAGCACTGCCAGCCCGAGGCACCAGGCGACGGCGAGCCACCCGTTGCGGCCGATCCCGGTGCCGAGCAGGAGCCCGCGCGGTGCGGTTCGCCTCTCCGCCCGTGAGGCCGGCGCTCATCGTGTTGCCGAAGACGTATACGAAGGGCAGGAGCAGCATGCCGAGAACTGTCCCGTGACACCGATCCCGGACCGCACCGCCCGGAAGTCGGTGGCCAGGTCGTGGCCGCCTACACGGATGTCGCCGGAGCCCGGACCGGGCGCCGGGAGCGTGGAGAGGATCTTGACGACGGTGGTCTTGCCGGCGCCGTTCGGACCGAGCAGGGAGAAGTCGACGCTTCGGGGACGGCCAGGTCGACGCCGTCCAGCACGGTCTTGCCGCCGTAGGACTTGAGCAGCCCGTTCGCGGCGATGGCCCGGTCGGTCATGGTGGGTGTTCCTCAGAGGCTGCGGGCGGTGATGTCGCCGAAGGCGGTGGTCGCGTGGATGCTCAGGTCTGCGGTGCCGTCGGCGTTCTTGAGCGCGTTGTGGATCCGGCCGTGGCCGGTGCCCGCGTCCAGGGAGGCCGAGACGCCGCGGGCCGCCGCGACCGACAGGTCGCCGGCCTCGGTGCGCAGCCGGACCGTTCCGCGCACGGCCTCGGCGATGTGGATGTCGCCCTTCTGCGTGCTGATCTCCGCCGGGCCGCCCAGCCGGCCGACCGAGATGTCTCCGGCGAGGAGAGTGAGGCGGGCGCCGTCGGCCTCGTCGAGCTTGACGGTGGCCCGCTGCCCCTCGAAGGCCACGTCGCCGAGCCGCCCGACGCCGCGCAACTCGGCGTCGGCCGCCCTCGCCTCGATGTGCGAGCCGACGGGCAGCCGCACGGTCATTTCGACGGATCCGGAGCTGCCGAGGATCCGGTTCTCCGCCGGGGAAGCCTCGATCCGCAGGACGCCGTCCCCGTAGGCGACCGTGATCCGCTCCGCCGCCTTCACGTCGCAGCCCTTCGAGGCGTCCGCGGGCAGGATCTCGACCGTGGTGTCGGACCGTTCCGCGGCGATGAACCGAAGGTGTCCTGCGGGGATGTCGAGGACGGCGAGGACTGGGGCGGGGGTGTCGAACTTCTGCATCGTTCTCTCCTTGGCCGCAATGTTTCTGACACCAGAAACGCTACGTTGCGTTCACAAATACATCAACACACTCGTTGCATGACTTCGCAATAAGCGCAGCTCAAAGCAGCAAAAGTGTTGCATTGGATTGACTTGCAACGCAACGTATCAGCGATCTCTCGTTGCAATGAATGAGGAATGAACGCTATAGTCGGACTGTCGGGGACCGCCTGGAAGATCACCCCGCGGAAGAGCAGGAGACGCGATGCCGGGAGGCAGACTCACCCAGCAGGAGCGCCGGCAGATCGCGCTGGGACTGACCGAGGGCCTCGCCTACGCGGAGATCGCCAGAGGCATCGACCGCCCCACGTCGACGGTCACACGCGAGGTGATGCGCAACGGCGGCCCCATCGCCTACCGCGCCGACCTTGCGCATCGCGCCACCGAGCAGCGCGCGCACCGCCGCCGTCAGACCGCGCGCCGAGAGTCGGTGGCGGCCACGCCGGCCCCCGGGCGGGACGCGGACGCCGTGCACGCGTACGAGGAGGCGTTCACCGCCCTCCTCATGCAGTCGGGGCTGCCCAAGATGACGGCCCGCGTTCTGGTGTCCCTCTACACCACCGACGAGGGCAGCCTCACCGCGTCCGAACTCGTCCAGCGCCTCCGAGTCAGCCCGGCGTCCATCTCCAAGGCGGTCGCCTTCCTCGAAGGCCAGGGCCTCATCCGCCGGGAACGCGACGACCGCCGCCGCGAGCGCTACATCGCCGACGACGACGTCTGGTACCAGTCGATGATCGCCAGCGCCCGTTCCCACGCCGTGCTCGCCGAGACGGCACGGCAGGGCGTCGGCATCCTCGGCCCCGACAGCCCGGCCGCCACCCGCCTGGAGAACATCGCCCGCTTCGTCGACTTCGTCGGCGAGAGCATCACCCGCGCCGCGGAACAGGCCCGCGAAATCCTCTCCACGAAACCCGAAACACCCCCGCCCCCGCCCTCGGACGAGCCGCCCGCGCCGCGCCCCGATCGCGGCTAGCCGACCACGAACAGCCGGGGGGCGAGTCAGCTCGGGACACCGAATCTCGGCCTGCCGAGTCACCCGACCCTCCCTCAGAAGCCGAGCCGATGGGCCGCTGAATGGCCACCGGCCTGGACGTGCGGCCAGCCGATCCGAGATCCCGGACCGCACCCCTCAGGTCTGGGCCATGTCCACGAAGCGGGAGTAGTGGCCCTGGAAGGCCACGGTGATGGTGGCCGTCGGGCCGTTACGGTGCTTGGCCACGATCAGGTCCGCCTCGCCCGCTCGCGGTGACTCCTTCTCGTAGGCGTCCTCGCGGTGGAGCAGGATGACCATGTCCGCGTCCTGCTCGATGGAGCCGGACTCACGCAGGTCGGAGACCATCGGCTTCTTGTCCGTGCGCTGCTCGGGGCCACGGTTCAGCTGGGAGAGCGCGATGACCGGGAGCTCCAGCTCCTTGGCCAGCAGCTTGAGGTTTCGGGACATGTCCGAGACCTCCTGCTGTCGGCTCTCGGCGCGCTTGGCCCCTCCGGACTGCATCAGCTGGAGGTAGTCGATGACCACGAGCTTGAGCTCGTTGCGCTGCTTCAGACGGCGGCACTTGGCGCGGATCTCCATCATCGACAGGTTCGGGGAGTCGTCGATGTAGAGCGGAGCGGCCGAGACGTCCGGCATCCGTCGCGCGAGGCGCGTCCAGTCCTCGTCCGTCATCGTGCCGGAGCGCATGTGGTGCAGGGCCACCCGCGCCTCCGCGGACAGCAGGCGCATCGCGATCTCGTTGCGGCCCATTTCCAGGGAGAAGATCACGCTGGGCAGGTTGCCCTTGATCGAACAGGCGCGGGCGAAGTCCAGCGCCAGTGTCGACTTTCCCATGGCGGGACGCGCCGCGATGACGATCATCTGCCCCGGGTGCAGTCCGTTCGTCAGGGCGTCCAGGTCGGTGAAGCCTGTCGGGACGCCCGTCATCTCGCCGCTGCGCGATCCGATCGCCTCGATCTCGTCGAGAGCGCCTTCCATGATGTCGCCGAGGGGCAGGTAGTCCTCGCTGGTGCGCTGCTCGGTGACGGCGTAGATCTCGGCCTGGGCGGAGTTGACGATCTCGTCGACGTCCCCGTCCGCCGCGTATCCCATCTGCGTGATCTTCGTGCCCGCCTCGACCAGCCGCCGGAGCACCGCCCGTTCGTGGACGATCTCCGCGTAGTACGAGGCGTTGGCCGCGGTCGGGACGGACTGCACGAGGGTGTGCAGGTAAGGCGCTCCGCCGACCTTGGTGATCTCACCGCGCTTGACCAGTTCCGCGGCGACGGTGATCGGGTCGGCCGGCTCGCCCTTGGCGTAGAGGTCGAGGATCGCGGTGTAGACGGTCTCATGGGCCGGGCGGTAGAAGTCGTGGCCCTTGATGATCTCCACGACGTCCGCGATGGCGTCCTTGGACAGCAGCATGCCGCCGAGCACCGACTGCTCCGCGTCCAGGTCCTGGGGAGGCACCCGCTCGAAGCTCGGGGACCCGCCGTCCCAGCCCTCGTCCGAGCCCCTGTCGTGCCGGTCCTCGCGGCCCTTGCGCTCCCCGCGGCGCTGACGGGAGACAGGCAGACGGTCGCTGGGACCGACGTCGGCCCAGGGGTCGTCCAAAGGCTCGGGAATGCTCACCGGGCCACCTCCTCCCGTCCGCTTCGCGGACCTAGCCGTGCCACTCTTTCTTACGGCACGGCACCGACAAACAGGTCGCCCGACTCCGCTTCCGGCGCGTCTGGTTCTGCTGATCCCCCGGCCGGAACGGAGTGCGGGCGCCGGACCACGGTAGGCCCGTCGGCACCGTCAGCCAATCTGGTTATCCACAGGGCATGTGGACGACGGACCAGATGCTGTGGAGAACTCTGCGGATCCTGTGCACGGACCGGGGGACAGTACTGTGGACAAACTCATAGCCGCGTCGCCATCGCCCCTTTGACCTGCACATTCTCCGTCCACCGACTGTGGGAGAGAAAAACTTTCGTCCTCATTTCAAGATCACCGCGAACAGGGCGGGAAGGAAGCCGCCCCGGCGCTCTTCGTAAGGGTCACAGAGGGATTGCATCTCTTACCTGTGGAAGATTAGATTGACCCCCATGACTCAGGCACCCACGCCCCCGAAAGCGAGCCGCCGACGGCATGACCGGGAGATCGTCGCCCTCGCCGTGCCGGCCTTCGGCGCGCTGGTCGCCGAGCCGCTGTTCGTCATGGTCGACAGTGCCGTCGTCGGCCACCTCGGCACTCCACAGCTGGCCGGTCTCGGTATCGCCGCCGCCCTGCTGATGACCGCCGTGAGCGTCTTCGTCTTCCTCGCCTACGCCACCACAGCCGCCGTCGCCCGCCGCGTCGGCGCGGGAGACCTCTCCGCCGCGATCCGGCAGGGCATGGACGGCATCTGGCTGGCCCTGCTGCTCGGCGCTGTCGTCGTCACCGTCACCGTCCCCGCCGCACCCTGGCTGGTGGACGTCTTCGGCGCGTCCGACACCGCCGCGCCCCACGCCATCACCTACCTGCGGATCTCCAGCTTCGGCATCCCCGCGATGCTCGTCGTGCTCGCGGCCACCGGAGTGCTGCGCGGCCTCCAGGACACCCGCACCCCGCTGTACGTCGCCATCGGCGGCTTCACGGCGAACGCCGTGCTCAACGTCGCCCTCGTCTACGGAGTCGGCCTCGGCATCGCCGGATCGGCATGGGGCACGGTGATCGCCCAGTTGGGCATGGCAGCCGCCTATCTGGTCGTGGTCGTCCGGGGAGCCCGCAGACACGGCGCGTCCCTGCGGCCGGACGGCGCCGGGATCAGGGCCTGCGCCCGGGCAGGCGTCCCCCTGCTGGTCCGGACTCTGTCACTGCGGGCCGTCCTGATGATCGCCACAGCCGTGGCAGCCCGACTCGGCGACAATGACATCGCCGCGCACCAGATCATCCTCTCCCTCTGGAGCCTGACCGCCTTCGCGCTCGACGCCATCGCCATCGCGGGCCAGGCCATCATCGGCCGCTACCTGGGAGCGGGCGACGAGAAGGGAGCCCGACAGGCCTGCCGCCGGATGGTCGAGTGGGGGATCGGCTGCGGGATCGTCCTCGGCGTACTGATCGTGCTCGCCCGTCCTGTGTTCATTCCGCTGTTCACCAGCGATCCAGCCGTGAAGGACACTCTGCTCCCCGCGCTCCTCGTGGTAGCCGTCGCCCAGCCGGTCGCCGGTGTCGTCTTCGTGCTGGACGGTGTGCTCATGGGCGCGGGAGACGGCTGGTATCTGGCCTGGGCGATGCTCGTGACACTCGCCGCGTTCGCCCCCGTCGCCCTGCTGGTGCCATCCCTCGGCGGCGGTCTTACGGCGCTGTGGTGGGCAATGGTCCTGATGATGGCCGTGCGCCTCGCCACGCTCTGGCTGCGGACCCGCTCGGGACGGTGGATCGTCACCGGGGCGACGCGCTGAATCCGGGGCCGCTCCCGAGCCGGTCATGTTTCACGTGAAACGGGGCCGGCCGCCCCGGTTTGGGCTCACGCATGGCTGTTTCACGTGAAACCGTACGCACCAAGGTCCGGAGCCCAGGAGCGGAGAGGCATTCGCGCGCGATGAAGGGCCGCACCCAACGCGGGGTGCGGCCCTTCATCGACTCTGCTGAGCTCTGCCCTTAGGCAGCAACGACCTCGACACCGAGCTTCGCTGCGACCTCGGGGTGCAGACGCACGGACACCTGGTGCCCGCCGAGCGTCTTGATCGGCGAGCCGAGCTCGACGCGACGCTTGTCGACGTCGGGACCGCCGGCGGCCTTGATCGCCGAGGCGATGTCGGCCGGGGTGACGGAGCCGAAGAGACGGCCGGCGTCGCCGGAGCGAACGGCCAGGCGAACCTTCACGCTCTCGAGCTTGGCCTTGATCTCGTTGGCCTGCTCGATCGTCGCGATCTCGTGGATCTTGCGGGCGCGGCGGATCTGCGCCACGTCCTTCTCGCCGCCCTTGGTCCAGCGAATGGCGAAGCCACGCGGAACCAGGTAGTTACGGGCGTACCCGTCCTTGACGTCGACGACGTCGCCGGCGGCACCGAGGCCGGAGACCTCGTGGGTGAGGATGATCTTCATGCTGTTGTCACCCTTCCCTTATCGCGCGGTGGACGTGTAGGGCAGCAGCGCCATCTCACGGCTGTTCTTGACTGCCGTGGCGACGTCACGCTGGTGCTGCGTGCAGTTGCCGGTCACGCGGCGGGCACGGATCTTGCCGCGGTCGGAAATGAACTTCCGCAGCATGTTCGTGTCCTT
>NZ_ML123034.1:3302954-3318108 GCF_003846185.1 Streptomyces sp. ADI96-02 | reverse complement strand
CTGGCCTCCGCCGTATCCACCCTGGCCGCCCTGACCGCCGCGACCGGTGGTCTTGGTGACCTTGGCCGTGGCGTTCTTGAGGCTGGGGCCGACTTCCTCGACGTCCAGCTCGTAGACCGTGCGCTTGACGCCCTCGCGGTCCTCGTAGGACCGCTGCTTCAGCCGGCCCTGCACGACGACGCGCATGCCTCGCTGAAGCGACTCCGCGACGTTCTCCGCCGCCTGACGCCAGACCGAGCAGGTGAGGAACAGGCCTTCGCCGTCCTTCCACTCATTGGTCTGCCGGTCGAAGATGCGGGGAGTGGACGCGACACGGAACTTCGCGACCGCCGCACCGGACGGGGTGAAGCGCAGCTCGGGGTCGTCGACGAGATTGCCGACGACCGTGATGACGGTCTCGCCTGCCATGGATGAACCTCTCGGCGGGATTTTGCTTCTGGCTGCTTGCTGCTACTCGAACCCGATGACCGCTGAGCTAGAAGCTCAGTGGATCTCGGGACGGAGGACCTTGGTCCGGAGGACCGACTCGTTCAGGTTCATCTGGCGGTCGAGCTCCTTGACGATCGCAGGCTCGGCCTGCAGATCGATGACCGAGTAGATGCCCTCGGGCTTCTTCTTGATCTCGTAAGCGAGCCGACGACGGCCCCAGGTGTCGACCTTCTCCACCTTTCCGTTGCCCTCACGGACAACGGAGAGGAAGTTCTCGATCAGCGGGGAGACTGCTCGCTCCTCGAGATCGGGGTCGAGGATGACCATCACCTCGTAGTGACGCATGTGGAACCCACCTCCTTTGGACTCAGCGGCCACGGTCGTTCCGTGGCAGGAGGGTCGTGATGCGTGAGCAACAGTGTCCCCCGAGGAGAACACCCGGCACTGACAATCCGCTCCCGTGAACGTTCCTGAGGAGGGGCTCGCCGTGCTGGCCTGGGCAGACACCGGTGCAGACCGTACAGACTACCCGTAGACCGGCTTCCGGTTGAAATCCGGAGCTCAGAGGGCACAATCGAGACAGATGCGGTGTGAGAGGCGCTACATTCCACCGCCCGTCCGGCCAGGAGGTACTCCATGGCACAGACCATCCGCCCCTCGGGCAGCCGGCCCGCCGCCGGCCGCCGCCCCACCGGTTCGCTCTTCGCGACCGACGGCAGGCCGCACCCGCTCCAGGACACCCTGATGGCGGTGACCGGGGTGCTCGGAATCCTCGCGTTCGTCACCGCGATGTTCCACAACCTGCACCTCATCAGCTCGTGGGCCGGGCTGATCGGGATCCTGACCGGTCTCTACGGGCAGTTCATCTCGCGCACGACCTGGGAGCGGTTCGGGCTGATCATGGGCCTCGGCTCGTCCGCCGTCGGCTTCTACCTCGGCATGGCGCATGGCGGCCTCTTCGGCGGCGTCATCACCTGACCGGCTCCCCGCCGGGGCGGTCGCCGACGCGGTCGCACCGGCCCGACCGGCGTTCCGTCACGGCAGCGCCAGAACGGGCGCCCCTCGGTCGCAGTAGGCTTCGGCGCGAGAGCCGGAGCCCCTGACCGATGGGGAACAGACCTGCCGAGGAGCGCCCCCGCATGAGCCTGACCCTGAGGACCATCAGCCGAGAGCAGCATCTGGCGTTCATCCAGAGCCAGCCCTCGGCCAGTCACTGCCAGGTCCCGGCGTGGGCTGACGTGAAGACCGAATGGCGCTCGGAGAACCTCGGCTGGTTCGACAGGACCGGCGAGATGGTCGGTGCGGGCCTCGTCCTGTACCGCCAGCTTCCCAAGATCAAGCGCTACCTCGCGTACCTTCCCGAGGGCCCGGTCATCAACTGGTACGCGCCCAATCTGGACGACTGGCTCCAGCCGATGCTGGCCCATCTCAAGCAGCAGGGCGCCTTCTCCGTGAAGATGGGCCCGCCGGTGGTCATCCGGCGCTGGGACTCGACGGCCATCAAGTCCGGCATCCAGGACCCGGACGTGAAGCGGCTGCGCGATGTCGAGGCCACGCACATCGAGCCGCGCGCCTTCGAGGTGGCGGACCGGCTGCGCAAGATGGGCTGGCAGCAGGGCGAGGACGGCGGAGCCGGCTTCGGCGACGTGCAGCCCCGCTACGTCTTCCAGGTTCCGCTGGCCAACCGCTCGCTGGAGGACGTCCTCAAGGGCTTCAACCAGCTGTGGCGCCGCAACATCAAGAAGGCCGACAAGGCGGGCGTCGAGGTCGTCCAGGGCGGCTACGAGGACCTGGCCGAGTGGCAGCGGCTCTACGAGATCACCGCCGTGCGCGACCGCTTCCGGCCGCGCCCGCTCTCGTACTTCCAGCGCATGTGGACGGTCCTCAACTCCGAGGATCCCAACCGGATGCGGCTGTACTTCGCGCGGCACAACGGCGTGAACCTCTCCGCCGCCACGATGCTCGTCGTCGGCGGACACGTCTGGTACTCCTACGGCGCGTCGGACAACATCGGGCGTGAGGTCCGGCCGTCCAACGCGATGCAGTGGCGCATGCTCCGCGACTCCTACGCGATGGGCGCGACCGTCTACGACCTGCGCGGCATCAGCGACTCCCTGGACGAGACCGACCACCTCTTCGGCCTGATCCAGTTCAAGGTCGGCACGGGCGGCGAGGCCGTCGAGTACGTCGGCGAGTGGGACTTCCCCCTCAACAAGCTGCTGCACAAGGCGCTCGACATCTACATGTCGCGCCGCTGACCCGCGCTCCGAAGGACACTCCGGCACCGGTCGTCTCCTTCCCCGTCCGCTCTCCTCCCTGCTCTCCTCCCTGATTCACCGCAGCCACCAGAAAGGTTCCGGGCCGGCCATGGCGCTCTCCCTCTACGTCGACACCGCGCGCTGGCGGGCGCACCAGAAGTCGGTGATCGACCAGTTCCCCGGTCTCGTACCGGTCTGCAAGGGCAACGGTTACGGCTTCGGCCACGAACGGCTCGCCGACGAGACGATCCGCTTCGGCTCCGACACCCTCGCCGTCGGCACCACCTACGAGGCGGCCCGGATCAAGGACTGGTTCAGCGGCGACCTCCTGGTCCTCACCCCCTTCCGCCGGGGCGAGGAGCCGGTCCCGCTGCCGGACCGCGTGATCCGCTCCGTCTCCTCCGTCGACGGCGTGTACGCCCTGGTGGGCGCGCGAGTCGTCATCGAGTGCATGAGCTCGATGAAGCGGCACGGAGTGAAGGAGGAGGAGCTCGGTCTGCTGCACGCGGCGATCGAGGACGTACGCCTCGAAGGCTTCGCGCTGCACCTCCCGCTGGACCGCACCGACGGCTCGGACGCGGTGGAGGAGGTCATCGGCTGGATGGACCGGCTGCGCGCGGCCCGGCTGCCGCTGCACACCATGTTCGTCAGCCACCTGCGGGCGGAGGAGCTGGCCCGGCTCCAGCAGCAGTTCCCGCAGACCCGCTTCCGCGCCCGCATCGGGACCCGGCTCTGGCTCGGCGACCACGAGGCGACCGAGTACCGAGGGGCCGTCCTGGACGTCACTCCGGTGGTCAAGGGCGACCGGTTCGGCTACCGCCAGCAGAAGACGGCATCCGACGGCTGGCTGGTCGTCGTCGCGGGCGGCACGTCCCACGGGGTCGGCCTGGAGGCGCCCAAGGCGCTGCACGGTGTGATGCCCCGGGCCAAGGGCGTCGCCCGCGCCGGCCTGGCCACGGTCAACCGCAACCTGTCGCCGTTCGTCTGGGCGGGCAAGCAGCGGTGGTTCGCCGAGCCGCCGCACATGCAGGTGTCGATCCTGTTCGTGCCCTCGGACGCGCAGGAGCCGAAGGTGGGCGACGAACTGGTCGCCCATCTGCGCCACACGACCACGCAGTTCGACCGGCTCGTGGAGCGCTGAGCCGCGACGGCGTGCCCCGCGCCCGGGGCACGCCGAACCGTCCGCAGCCCGTTCGCCGCGCCCCGGCTCAGTCGCCGGGGACCGCGCGCCGCTCTTCCTGCGGACCCCGGACCGCGTTCGGCGCCGGCCGGGACCGGTCCGGACGCGGGGCCAGCACGAAGGCGTCCGGCGCCTCGTCGAGCACCCCGCCCGACGGGTCGTCCGTGCCGTCCCGGCGCACCGGGTCCCTGCCGGGCGCCAGGATGTCCCGGACGACCAGGGCGCACACGTACAGCGTGCCGAGCAGGTGCAGCACGATCGCGAGCTGGTAGCCCTCCTGCGGCAGCCCCTGGTGCTGGTCCCCGCCGCTCGTGTAGGCCAGGTAGAACCAGATGCCGAGGAAGTACAGGACCTCGCACGCCTGCCAGATCAGGAAGTCCCGCCACCGGGGCCGGGCCAGGACGGCCAGCGGGATCAGCCAGAGCACGTACTGCGGTGAGTAGACCTTGTTCGTCAGGACGAACGCGGCGACCACCAGGAACGCCAGCTGGGCGAAGCGCGGTCGCCGCTCCGCCGCCAGCGCCAGCCCCGCGATGCCGGCGCAGAACAGGATCATCAGGGCCACCGACGCGGTGTTGACCGTCTCCACGTCGATGGGGTCGCCGGTGCGCTGGGTGATGACGAGCCAGAACGAGCCGAAGTCGATGGGCCGCTCCTGGCTGAACGTGTAGAACTTCCGCCACCCCTCGGGGGCGTAGATCATCACCGGCAGGTTCACCGCCAGCCAGGCCGCACCCGCGCCCAGCGCCGCGACACCGAACTCCCGCCACTTCCCGGCCCGCCAGCACAGCACCAGAAGCGGGCCGAGCAGCAGGACGGGGTAGAGCTTGGCGGCCGTCGCCAGACCGATGAGGACGCCGAAGGCGAGCACCCGGCCCCGCGACCACATGAGCATCGCCGCGGCCGTCAGGGCGACGGCCAGCAGGTCCCAGTTGATCGTGGCGGTGAGGGCGAACGCGGGGGCCAGGGCGACCAGCAGGGCGTCCCAGGGGCGGCGGCGGTGCGTACGCACGGTGCACACCGCGACGACCGCGGCGCAGATCATCAGTATGCCCGCGTTGACCATCCAGTACATCTGCTCGCGCTGCTGGATGGGGTCGCTGTCGGGTGTCAGCGTCAGCCAGGCGGCCACCTGCATGAACACCCCGGTGAGCACGGGGTACTCCAGGTACTGTATGTCGCCGCTCAGCCGGTCGAAGTACGGCACGAGCCCGTCGGCGAAGCCGCGGCCCAGGAAGAGGTGCGGAATGTCGGAGTAGCAGGCGTGCGTGTACTGCGAGGTGGCGCCGCGGAACCAGGCCCACTCGTAGCAGGGGATCTTCTGCACCATGCCGAGGGCGAACATGCCGATCGCCACCAGGGCGACGACCCGCACCGGGGTCAGCGGACCGTCGCCGAGCCGCGCCCAGCGGCCCACCCGGCCACCGATCAGCTCGCTGCCCGCCGCGGCGACCTCGTCCTGGTCGGTGGGCCGTACGACGGGCCGCTCCTGGGGCACGCTCGTCTCTTCTGCGCTGGGGCTTGGCATGCCGACATCCTGCCGTACGGGGTGGCGGGTCCGGGCACGGACGGCTCCGGGACACGGGCGTGCGGCACGGGTCGGGGGCGGAGGTCACCCGGAACGCGGCGAGGGCCGCCGCACCGGATGGGGTGCGGCGGCCCTCGCTCGGCTGCCGTCGGCCCTCACGGGCCTGCGGACGGGGCGGCTAACCGCCGTCGGCCCCGCTCCATAGACCGCCGTTGTTGGTGCCGTTCGTTCCGTTGGCGCCTTCCGCCGCGCCTTCGGCGGCACCGCCGTTGGCCGCTCCGCCGTTGGCCGCTCCGCCGTTCTGACCGCCCTCGGTGGTACCGGTGGTGTCCCCGCCGGGCCCGCCGTTCGCGCCGCCGTCGGCCCCGGCGTTCGCGCCGCCGTTGGGGTTCTCGCAGTCGAGGTCCAGGGGACCGCAGGACTCGCTCTTGGAGGGCGACGGGGTCGGGGACGGCGACGGGGATTCCGTCGGGTCCTCGGACGGCGTCGGGGAGGGCGTCGGGCTCGGCGTCGGGCTCGGGCTGACCTCGCCGCCGCCGTACACGGTCTCGCCCAGGGGGGTCGGCTCCGGGAACGAGAGGACCTTCTTCCCCTTCATCGCTCCGACCATGTAGTCGTGCCAGATCGATGCCGGGAACGAGTTTCCGTGGATCTTCGCCTCACCACCCGTACCGAACATCTTCTCGAACTGGCGCTTGGTGTTGGTCTCGTCGTCGTCCAGCCGGAACATGCTGATCGCCGTCGAGATCTGCGGGGTGTACCCGACGAACCAGGCTGACTTGTTGCCGTCCGTCGTACCCGTCTTGCCCGCCGCTTCGCGGCCGGGCAGCCGTGCGGGCTTGCCGGTGCCGTTCTCCACCACGTTCTTCAGCACATCGGTGATGTTGTCGGCGATGGCCGGGGTGAAGGCGCGCTTGGACTTCTTCTTGTGCTGGTAGACGGTCTCCCCCTTCTTCTTCACCTCGGTGACCGAGAACGTGTCGTTCTGCATGCCGCTCGTGGCGAAGGTGGCGTACGCGCCGGCCATCCGGATGGCGCTGGGGGAGGAGGTGCCGATGGAGAACGAAGGGACGGTGGAGTTCGCCATGAACTCGTCGTCCTTGAGGCCGGACGCCACGGCGACGTCCTTCACCTTGTCCGTCCCGACGTCCATGCCGAGCTGGACGAACGGTGAGTTGGCGGACTGCTCCATGGCGTACCGCAGGGTGATCGGACCGTAGTTCTGGTCGCCGTCGTTGGTCTGGAGCCACTGCTTCTTGTTCTCGTCCTCCCAGACCTCGCCGTTGTACTGGGTGACGCGGTGCTTGTTGTCACCGTTGTAGATGCTCTTGGGCGAGACCGGGGTCCGCTCGGAGTTGCTCTGTTCCGGACCGAGCTTCGGGTCGCGCACTCCGTACTGCATGGCGGCGGCCAGCACGAAGGGCTTGAACGTGGAGCCCACCTGCGCACCGGTCGCGTCGGCGTTGTTCGTGTAGTGCTCCGTGGCGTCCTGCCCGCCGTACGTGGCGAGGATGGCGCCGGTCTTCGTGTCCACCGAGGCCCCGCCGAACTCGACGTGCGTGTCCGTCTTGGGGCGATCCTTCGGCCTGATCTTGGCCTTGTAGACCTTGTTGACCGCCTTGGTGAGCTGCTCCACCTTGCCCCGCTGGAAGGTGGTGTGGATCTCGAAGCCGCCGAGCTCCATGTCCTTGGCGGAGTAGCCGCGGTCGTTGTTGGCCAGGAAGTACTTCCTGGCCAGCTCCACCAGGTAACCCGTCTGGCCGCTGAGCTTGGCGTTCGACTTGGACGGCTTCGGCATCGGGAACTTCGTGTACGTGTCCCGCTCCGCCTGCGTCATCGCGCCGTCCTTGACCTGCTCGTCGAGGATCCACTTCCAGCGGTCCTTGGCGCGCGCGGTGTTCTTCTCCTTCGTCGCGTTCTTGGAGTCGATCTCGGGGGCGCCGGCCGGGTCGAAGTAGCTGGCCCCCTTCAGCAGCGTCGCCAGGAAGGCGCACTCGCTGGGGTCGAGGTCCTTGGCGTCCTTGTCGTAGTACGTACGGGCCGCGGCCTGGAGACCGGAGGCGCCGCGGCCGTAGTACGAGACGTTCAGGTAGCCGGCCATCACCTCGCGCTTGTCGTCCTCACCGGCGACCTTCAGCGTGATGAAGAGTTCCTTGAACTTGCGCGTGAGTGTCTGGTCCTGGCTGAGCCGGGAGTTCTTGACGTACTGCTGCGTGATCGTGGAGCCGCCCTGGGTCTCCCCGCCGGTGGCCATGTTGAACAGCGCCCGGCCGATGCCCTTGGGGTCGATGCCCTTGTCCGTCCAGAAGGACTTGTTCTCCGCCGAGACCACGGCGTTGCGCATCGCCACGGGGATCTGCTCGTAGCTGATCTCCTGGCGGTTGACCGCACCGCCGGTGGCCACCATCTGCGTGCCGTCGGCCCAGTAGTAGACGTTGTTCTGCGCCTTGGCCGCGTCCTGGATGTTCGGCTTGGCGACCAGGGCGTACGAAATGCCGCCCACGCCCATCAGCAGCGCCAGGAAGCCCACGCAGAGGCCCGCCACGAGCTTCCAGGAGGGCACCCAACGACGGAATCCGTACTTTCCGGCACGCGGGTAGTCGATCAGGCGCTTCTTGCCGGGTCGCCCGTCGTCGCGTCCTCGGCCGCGCGGCCCCTCGGAGCCGCCGCCCCCGCGTCGGCGTCCCCCTGCGTTGCCCGCGCCGCGGCCCCCGGCTCCGCCGGAGGCTTCCGCACCGCGGCGACGGCCGCCGCGCTGAGCGGCGCGACGGGCCTCGGCGCGGCTGCCGTACTGGGGCTCGTCCCCGTACGGCTCGGACGGTGATTCGGAAGGTGACGCGGTGGTGGCTCTACGTGACGGAGCTGCCCGGCGTCCGGTGGACTGCTGGGCAGCTCGTCTGGCCGCGGCGCGCCCGCCACCTTGCGGCTCAGGCGTTTTGCGACGGTGCTCGCTCATGGAACGACTACTCCTCGGGCAGGCGAGAGCGCCTGGAAGCGGCAGTTGAGATCCGGTCCCCCCGAATTACGGACAACCCCTGCGGGAGACTCATCCGCAGCACATCTGGCAGTCCGCGATAACTGACGCACGACAACGCCTCGCGGTTCCCGGTGGTCTGCATGCCGCACAGACTACGCACGGTCAAAACCCACCTAGGGCCGAACTTCACCCCAAATACCGCAAGTCGCTTCCCAGTTATTGAGGATGTGACGCCGTTCACGAAGGTCGCCCTTGTCGAACCGTACGGACCGATCTATCGTGCAGATGTATCGAGTCGATACATCAGAGCGGCATAAGCAAGGGCAGTGGAGCCCCTGAGGGTCTCCGCGAGGACGACGGCAGAAGGAGGAAGCACCGGTGAGCCGACGGTCCGGCATCCTTGAGTTCGCCGTCCTCGGTCTGCTCCGCGAGTCCCCGATGCACGGCTATGAGCTGCGCAAACGTCTCAACACCTCGCTGGGGATCTTCCGCGCGTTCAGCTACGGGACCCTCTACCCGTGCCTCAAGACGCTGGTCGCCAGCGGCTGGTTGATCGAGGAGCCCGCCGATCCGCAGGCGGACGCCCCGTCCGCCGCCGGACGGCCGTCGTCCTCCGCGTCGTCCCTCACGGGACGGCGGGCGAAGATCGTCTACCGGCTCACGGCGGAGGGCAAGGAGCACTTCGAGGAGCTCCTCTCGCACACCGGTCCGGACGCGTGGGAGGACGAGCACTTCGCCGCCCGCTTCGCGTTCTTCGGCCAGACCGAGCGCGAGGTGCGGATGCGGGTGCTCGAAGGCCGGCGCAGCCGGCTGGAGGAGCGGCTGGAGAAGATGCGCGCCTCGCTCGCCCGCACCCGTGAACGACTCGACGACTACACACTTGAGCTGCAGCGGCACGGCATGGAGTCCGTGGAGCGCGAAGTGCGCTGGCTGAACGAGCTCATCGAGAGCGAGCGGTCGGGACGGGATCAGCGACGATCCTCGCCCGAGGGCTCTTCTCAGCAGGACACATCAGGAGAGACGGGCGGCCTGCCCCGGCACCGGGACCACTCCCCGCCGGATCCGTCCGACGACACCGCCAAGTGAAGTCACCGCGTTTTGCGAGGACTTCATCGGAATCACCGATCACACAGGGAGCAACGGGAATGGGTTCGGTTCGCGTAGCCATCGTAGGCGTGGGCAACTGCGCCGCCTCGCTGGTGCAGGGCGTCGAGTACTACAAGGACGCAGATCCGGCCGGCAAGGTGCCCGGCCTGATGCACGTCCAGTTCGGCGATTACCACGTCAGCGACGTCGAGTTCGTCGCCGCCTTCGACGTCGACGCGAAGAAGGTCGGCCTCGACCTCGCGGACGCCATCGGCGCCAGTGAGAACAACACCATCAAGATCGCGGACGTCCCGAACACGGGCGTGACCGTTCAGCGCGGCCACACCCACGACGGTCTCGGCAAGTACTACCGCGAGACGATCGAGGAGTCCGCCGACGCCCCGGTCGACGTCGTGCAGATCCTCAAGGACAAGCAGGTCGACGTTCTCGTCTGCTACCTGCCCGTCGGTTCCGAGGTCGCCGCGAAGTTCTACGCGCAGTGCGCCATCGACGCCAAGGTCGCCTTCGTCAACGCCCTCCCGGTCTTCATCGCCGGCACCAAGGAGTGGGCGGACAAGTTCACCGAGGCCGGTGTCCCGATCGTCGGCGACGACATCAAGTCCCAGGTGGGCGCCACGATCACGCACCGTGTGATGGCGAAGCTCTTCGAGGACCGCGGTGTCGTCCTCGACCGCACGATGCAGCTGAACGTCGGCGGCAACATGGACTTCAAGAACATGCTCGAGCGGGAGCGCCTGGAGTCCAAGAAGATCTCCAAGACGCAGGCGGTCACCTCGCAGATCCGCGACCGCGAGCTCGGTGCGGACAACGTCCACATCGGCCCGTCGGACTACGTGGCCTGGCTGGACGACCGCAAGTGGGCCTACGTCCGTCTTGAGGGCCGCGCCTTCGGAGACGTCCCGCTGAACCTGGAGTACAAGCTCGAGGTGTGGGACTCCCCGAACTCGGCCGGCGTCATCATCGACGCCGTCCGTGCGGCGAAGATCGCCAAGGACCGCGGCATCGGTGGCCCGATCCTCTCGGCGAGCAGCTACTTCATGAAGTCCCCGCCCGTGCAGTACTTCGACGACGAGGCCCGCGAGAACGTCGAGAAGTTCATCAACGGCGACACCGAGCGCTGAACCGTCCCGCACGGCTGACAGTCTCGGACGGACACGGAGCGGCAACGCTCCCCTGTCTGCCGTACGTCGGGGGTCCCCGGGCAATCCGCCCGCGGACCCCCGACGTGTGTGACGCTTGCTCCCATGTCTGTCGCGCGTGATCTGCGGACCCTGCTGCGCCTACGGGACTTCCGCCGTCTCCTGACCGTGCGACTCCTCTCCCAGGCCGCCGACGGCGTCTACCAGGTCGCTCTGGCCGCCTACGTCGTGTTCTCCCCGGAGAAGCAGACGTCGGCCGCCGCCATCGCCTCGGCCATGGCGGTGCTCCTCCTCCCGTACTCGCTGATCGGCCCCTTCGCCGGTGTCCTGCTGGACCGCTGGCCGAGGCGTCAGGTCTTCCTCTACGGGAATCTCCTGCGGGCGTCCCTGGCCTGCTGCACCGCGTTGCTCATCCTCGCCTCGGCGCCCGACTGGCTCTTCTACGCATCGGCCCTGTGCGTCACGGCCGTGAACCGGTTCGTCCTGGCAGGCCTCTCGGCGGCTCTGCCCCGAGTCGTCGACGACGAGCGGCTCGTGGTCGCCAACGCGCTCTCCCCGACGGCCGGCACCCTGGCGGCTACCGCGGGGGGCGGCCTCGCCTTCATCGTCCGCCTGGCGGCCGGCGACTCCGATGCGGCGGTCGTCCTGCTGGGGGCCGTGCTCTACCTGCTGTCCGCGCTGACGTCGCTGAGCCTGCCGCGCACACTGCTGGGGCCGGATCCCGACGGAAGCACCCTGCGGTTCCGGGCCGCCGTGGCCCTCGCGGCCCGCGGGCTCGCCGCCGGCCTGCGCCATCTGGCGGAGCGGAGCCAGGCCGCACGGGCGCTGGCCGCGATGACGGTGATCCGCTTCTGCTACGGCGCGCTCACCGTGATGGTGCTGATGCTGTGCCGCTACGCGTGGTCACGGACCGAGTCCGACGGGCTGGCCCTGCTCGGCCTGGCGGTAGGAGTCTCGGCCGCCGGCTTCTTCGTCGCCGCTCTGGTGACGCCGTGGGCCGTGGCGCGGCTGGGCCGGTACGGGTGGATCGCCGCCTGCGCGGGGATGGCGGCGATCCTGGTGCCGGCCCTGGGGCTCCCCTTCGCCCCGATCCCGATGCTGATCGCCGCCTTCGTGCTCGGCGTGGTGACCCAAGGATCGAAGATCGCGACCGACACGGTCGTGCAGACCGCGGTGGACGACTCCTTCCGCGGTCGCGTCTTCTCTCTCTACGACGTGCTTTTCAACGTGGCGTTCGTGAG
Organism: Streptomyces sp. ADI96-02; assembly: GCF_003846185.1. Taxonomy (GTDB): domain Bacteria; phylum Actinomycetota; class Actinomycetes; order Streptomycetales; family Streptomycetaceae; genus Streptomyces. The sequence continues at coordinate 3,306,249 of NZ_ML123034.1, read as the reverse complement.
CGCGGCGGCGGTCGCGGCCCTGATGCTTCCGCCGGACGGCAGGTCCGTCGCGCTACTGGCGGGAGTGGCCGGGCTGTACGCGATCGTCGCGGTCACGATATTCCGCCGCCGGCATACCGACCACCAGCCGTGACCGGAGACCGAATGCACCGAGGGGCGATGTTTCACGTGAAACATCGCCCCTCGGCCATGGTGGCGGCTAATGTTTCACGTGAAACATCGCCCGGTCTCAGCTCTGCTGCTCGGCCCACCACTCCTTGAGCGCCTTCGCGGCGGCGTCCTTCGCCATCGGCCCGTTCTCCAGCCGCAGCTCCAGCAGGAACCCGTACGCCTTGCCGATCACCGGGCCAGGGCCGACCTCAAGGATCCGCATGATCTCGTTGCCGTCCAGGTCAGGCCGGATGGAGTCGAGCTCCTCCTGCTCCTTCAACAGAGCGATCCGCTCCTCCAGGCCGTCGTAGGTCCGGGAGAGAGCGTTCGCCTTGCGCTTGTTGCGCGTCGTGCAGTCCGACCGGGTCAGCTTGTGCAGCCGGTCGAGCAGCGGTCCGGCGTCACGCACATACCGGCGGACGGCGGAATCGGTCCACTCACCGTCGCCGTAGCCGTGGAAACGGAGATGCAGCTCGACCAGCTTCGACACGTCCTTGACCACGTCGTTGGAGTACTTCAGCTCGGTCAGGCGCTTCTTCGTCATCTTGGCGCCCACCACCTCGTGATGGTGGAAGGAGACGCGGCCGTCCTTCTCGAAGCGGCGGGTTCGCGGCTTGCCGATGTCGTGCAGCAGCGCGGCGAGGCGCAGCACGAGGTCGGGTCCGTCCTCCTCCAGATCGATGGCCTGCTCCAGAACGGTCAGCGAGTGCTCGTAGACATCCTTGTGACGGTGATGCTCGTCACTCTCCAGCCGCAGGGCGGGGAGTTCGGGCAGCACATGGCCGGCCAGCCCGGTGTCCACCAGGAGTCCCAGCCCCTTGCGGGGGTGCCGGGACAGAAGGAGCTTGTTGAGCTCTTCCCGCACCCGTTCCGCGGAGACGATCTCGATCCGCCCGGCCATCTCCCTCATCGCGGTCACGACCTCGGGAGCCACCTCGAAGTCGAGCTGCGCAGCGAAGCGCGCGGCGCGCAGCATACGCAGCGGGTCGTCCGAGAAGGACTCCTCGGGCGTGCCCGGGGTGCGCAGCACGCCTTCGGCGAGGTCCTTCAGGCCGTCGTGCGGGTCGATGAACTCGTTCTGCGGCAATGCGACGGCCATCGCGTTCACGGTGAAGTCGCGGCGCACGAGGTCCTGCTCGATGGAGTCGCCGTAGGAGACCTCCGGCTTGCGCGAGGTCCTGTCGTACGCCTCCGACCGGTAGGTCGTGACCTCGATCTGGTAGCCGTCCTTCTGGACGCCGACGGTGCCGAAGGCGATCCCGACCTCCCACACCGCGTCGGCCCAGGGCCGGACGATGGACAGCACGTCCTCGGGGCGGGCGTCCGTGGTGAAGTCCAGATCGTTCCCGAGCCGGTCGAGCAGCGCGTCGCGGACCGAGCCGCCGACCAGCGCGAGCGTGAATCCCGCCTGCTGGAATCGGCGGGCGAGGTCGTCGGCGACCGGGGACACGCGCAGCAGCTCGTTCACCGCGCGATGCTGCACCTGGTTCAGTGCACTGGCGTTCTGTTCGTTGGCGTTCGGCACAACAGAAAAGGGTACGTGCCCGGACCGGCCGGGGCGTCATCGTTTACCCGGACCCTGCGGAGCTCCCGCGATCATGTAGCCCGGACCCCAGCACTTCGGCCCGGCGCACCTCGTTACCATGCGTGGACGCAGGACCGACAACGATCGACCGAATCCGACGATGACGAGGGACGGGTAGACGCGTGGCCGAGGCGGCAGACTTCCAGGGGATGCGTCCTTCTCCTGCCCGCCGATGGTTGCGGCGCACAGCCTCCGCGGTACTGGGAGCGCCGCTGCTGGCCGCCCTGCTGGCTGTTCCGGGGGCCGGGGCGGCTGAGGCCGCCGAGCCCGTCAAGGCGCCCTCGGGCTCCCGTACGGTCGACGTGTCCTTGGACACGCTCTCGCCGAGCGTTCCCGCCGAGGGCGACACCCTGACCGTCTCCGGCACGCTCACCAACAAGGGCAGGGAGACGATCGACAAGGCCGAGGTCGACCTGCTGGTCGGCCCCCGGCTCTCGGGTCGGGGCGAGGTCGACGACGCCGCCAAGCGCACCGGTTACCTCCCCGGCGTCGACCCGGCCGCGATCGGCGGCACGTACACGGTGAAGGTCCCGAAGCTCCGCAAGGGGATCAGCCAGGACTTCACCCTCGCCGTTCCCGTCTCCAAGCTCGGCCTGGACGACCCGGGCGTCTATCAGCTGGGGGTGTCCGTCTCCGGCCGTACGGCCACCGCGCCTTACGAGGCGGTCCTGGGCATCGAGCGCTCGTTCCTTCCGTGGCAGCCCGGCGGGAGCGACAGCAGGACCGGCCTGACTTTTCTGTGGCCGCTGATCGCGTCCCCGCACGTCACCGCGGAGACGGCCTCGGACGAACAGCAGACGCCGGTGTTCGCCGACGACGGTCTGGCCGAGGAGATCGCGCCCGGCGGACGGCTGGCGCAGATGGTCTCGCTGGGCAGTCAGCTCCCCGTGACCTGGGTCGTCGACCCGGACCTGCTGGCGAGCGTCGCGGCGATGGCCGGCACGTACGAGATCAAGTCCGGGGACACCACCGTCCCGGGCAGGAACCAGGACGTCGCCAAGCAGTGGCTCACGGACCTGGAGAAGGTGGTGAAGGACGGCAAGGTGATCGCGCTGCCGTTCGCCGACCCCGACCTGGCCTCCATCGCCCACCGGGGCAGGAAGGTCTCGGGCACGCTCAGCCATCTGCAGAACGCCTCCACGGTGGCCGCCACCACGGTGGAGACCATTCTTCATGTGAAGCCGTCCACCGACTTCGCCTGGCCCGTGAACGGCGCCGTCGATCCGTCGATCGTCGATGTGGCGACCTCGGCGGGCGCCGACCACGTGATCGCCCGCAGTGACAGCTTGCGGGAGACCGGCGGGCTGCCGTACACGCCGACGGCGGCCCGGCCGATCGGCGGAGGCACGACCGCCGTCGTCGCGGACGCCCGGCTGTCGACCATGTTCGAGGGCGACATGTCGCGGGCCGACGCCTCGACGCTCGCGGTCCAGAAGTTCCTCGCCCAGACCCTCGCCCTGTCCGAGCAGGCGCCGGACAAGGCGCGCAGCATCGTCGTCGCGCCCCAGCGCATGCCCACCACCGCGCAGGCCCAGACGATGGCCCGCGCCCTCCAGGCCC
>NZ_ML123034.1:3284037-3302844 GCF_003846185.1 Streptomyces sp. ADI96-02 | reverse complement strand
TGTCGGGCAACCGCTGGACGAAGCCGGTCGAGCTGGTGACCGCAGCCGACGTGAAGCCCGATCCGCGAGCGAACACCAAGGTGCCCGGGTCCGCGTCCTACCCGAAGAAGCTCCGCAAGCAGGAGCTGCCCACCCAGGCGTTCGAGGACATCCGGACCACGCAGGGCTCGCTCGACAGCTTCCAGACCATCCTCACGCAGCCCGAGCGCGTGGTGACGCCGTTCGGCAACGCGGTGAACCGCTCGATGTCGACCTCCTGGCGCGGCCGGCCCCTGGAGGCCCAGCTGTACCGGGACGGGGTGAGCACCTATCTGGAAAGCCTCACCAACGAGGTGCAGCTCATCGAGAAGTCGGACGTCACCCTCTCCGGGCGCAGCGCGACGATCCCGGTGACCGTGCAGAACAAGCTGGTGCAGGGTGTCGACCGGCTCGTGCTGCGTCTGAAGTCGGACAACATCAGGCTCAAGTTCAACGACGACGGCACGGTGGCCGAGCTCCCGGTCCGGATCGCCGGAGGCCACAGCCAGTCGGTGAAGTTCGACACGGCGACCAGCGCCAACGGCCGGGCCCAGGTGACCGCCCGCCTCTTCACCGAGGACGGCACACCGTACGGCAAGGAGATGACCTTCACCGTGAAGGTCTCCGAGGTCACGCCCACCGTGCTGCTCGTCATCGCCGGCGGGCTGCTCCTTCTGGTGCTCGCCGGGGTCAGGATGTACACCCACCGCAAGCGCGCCGTGGCAAGCGACACGGCGGACGGCGACGGCGGCGAACCCGAGCAGCCGAGTGACCCGACCCCGGACACCGATCCGGAAAGCGGGGCCCCGCCGGGAACGGGTGAGAAAGTGGACCGTTGAGCGATGTCTGTCGTGGCCGGTGGGCCGGGGACGATGAGGTAGGGGTTTCGATGAACGCGCCGTACGACGGTGACCGTGGGCAGGGCGCGGGCGGAGCAGCGTCGCGGGGCGGGCCTCCGGTTCCCCCGCAGGCGGGCCAGGACGGTCAGCGACCGCCGGACCCGTACCTCCAGCACGCGTACGAGGACGACCCGTACCGGGCACAGGACCTGGCCGCGCAGGACCCGGTGGACGAGGCCCTGTACGACCGTGCGGCGCACCCGCCGCCGCCCCCGGGCACCTACCAGGAACCCCAGCCGCTCTACCAGCAGCCGCCTCCCGCCCCCTACGCTCCGGACCCCCGCATCTGGGCCCAGACTCCGCCGCCCGAGCCGTCCGGCCCCTCCCGGCACCTCCCGCACGGGGAACACCCCGCGACGACGCAGTTCGTCGGCGTCGACGCCCTGGTCACCGAGGCGGCGGACGAGCGGCCGGGGCCGGACGCCTTCGCGCACCTGTTCCGGGACCAGGAAGGGGCGGTACGGCCACCCGGCCCGCCCGCCCCGCAGCCGGTTCCGGCGCCCGTACAGCAGAAGTCCGGCGGACGCGCCTCCGGTCTGCTGAAGTCGAGTGCGCTGATGGCGGCGGGCACGCTCGTCTCCCGGCTCACCGGATTCGTCCGCTCCCTGGTGATCACCGCCGCGCTCGGCGCCGCGCTGCTCGGCGACAGCTTCACCATCGCCTACACCCTGCCGACGATGATCTACATCCTCACCGTGGGCGGCGGGCTCAACTCGGTCTTCGTGCCCCAGCTCGTCCGCGCCATGAAGGACGACGAGGACGGCGGCGAGGCCTACGCCAACCGGCTGCTGACGCTGGTGATGGTGGCGCTCGGCCTGATCGTGGCCGCGGCCGTCCTCGTGGCCCCGGTGCTCATCCAGCTGATGTCGAACACGATCGCCGACGACGTGGCCGCCAACAGCGTCGCCGTCACCTTCGCCCGCTACTGCCTGCCGACCATCTTCTTCATGGGCGTGCACGTGGTGATGGGTCAGATCCTCAACGCCCGTGGCAAGTTCGGCGCGATGATGTGGACCCCGGTCCTCAACAACATCGTCATGATCATCACGTTCGGGCTCTTCATCTGGGTCTACGGCACCTCCGCCGAGTCCCGGATGGGCGTGGACACGATCCCGCCGGAGGGCGTCCGGCTCCTGGGCATCGGCACCCTCCTCGGTCTGGCCGTCCAGGCCCTGGCGATGATCCCGTACCTGCGCGAGGCGGGCTTCCGCTTCCGCCCCCGGTTCGACTGGCGGGGACACGGGCTCGGCAAGACGGTCAAGCTGGCCAAGTGGACCGTGTTGTTCGTCCTGGCCAACCAGGCCGGCGTGCTGGTCGTCACCCAGCTCGCCACCTCGGCGGGCAAGCTGTCCGACCAGGACGGCACCGGATTCCTCGCCTACTCCAACGCCCAGCTGATCTGGGGCATGCCGCAGGCCATCATCACCGTCTCGGTCATGGCCGCGCTGCTGCCGCGCATCTCCCGCGCCGCCCACGACGACGACCCCGGTGCGGTCCGCGACGACATCTCGCAGGGACTCCGCAACTCGGCGGTCGCCATCGTGCCGGTCGCCTTCGCCTTCCTCGCACTCGGCCTGCCGATGTGCACCCTGCTGTACGCCTCCAGCGGCACCGAGGCGGCCCGGTCCATGGGCTTCATCCTGATGGCCTTCGCGCTCGGACTGATCCCGTACTCCGTGCAGTACGTCGTCCTCCGCGGCTTCTACGCCTACGAGGACACCCGGACGCCCTTCTACAACACCGTCATCGTGGCCGCCGTCAACGCGGCTGCCTCCGCCCTCTGCTACGTCGTCCTGCCCGCCCGCTGGGCGGTCGTCGGCATGGCCTTCTCCTACGGGCTGGCCTACGCGGTGGGTGTCGGCGTCGCCTGGCGCCGACTGCGCAACCGGCTGGGCGGCGACCTGGACGGCGCGCACATCGTGCGGACCTACGCCCGCCTCTGCATGGCCGCGGTGCCTGCGGCCCTCATCGGCGGCGGCGTCGGGTTCGCTCTCCTGGAGGTACTGGGCACCGGCGCTCTCGGCTCACTGGCGGCCCTGATCTGCGGCGGGGCGCTCCTCCTGGGCGTCTTCTTCGTGGCCGCCAAGAAGATGCGGATCGAAGAGGTCAACGGGCTGGTCGGTATGGTCCGAGGGCGTCTCGGACGCTGAATGAGCACACGGCCGCACAACCATCGCCGGGCTCCGCGTGTCGTGCATAGCGCTGGAGTGTGGGCACAATTGGCATGACTGTGCCGAGCCGGCTGGCATCGCGCAACGGATGGGGAGGCAGGAACGACGGTGGCGGAACGTAGCACGGCTGCCGTCGACGTGGCCGACAACGGCGGCGACGAGCCGTCGTCCGCCAAGGCGGACAGGGCCACGACCGACGGGACGGCGCAAGCCAAGGACACGGAGGGCGCGAGCCCCGGAAGCGCTGAGGACGCGCAGGAGCGCACCGAGGTCATCCCGGCGACGCCCGATCTGCACAGCGGCCACAAACTGGCCGAGCGCTACCGCCTGGAGGAATGCGTCACCCGTCTGGACGGCTTCAGCAGCTGGCGAGCTGTCGACGAGAAACTGCGCCGCGCCGTCGGCGTCCACCTGCTGACCGCGGATCACCCCCGGGCCCGCTCCGTCCTCGCCGCGGCCCGTTCGTCCGCCCTCCTCGGCGACCCGCGTTTCGTCCAGGTGCTCGACGCGGTCGAAGAGGACGACGTCGTCTACGTCGTCCACGAATGGCTCCCGGACGCCGTCGAGCTCACCGCCCTGCTGGCCGCCGGACCGATGGAGGCGCACGACGCCTACCAGCTCGTCAGCCAGCTCTCCCAGGCGATGGCCGCCGCCCACCGCGAGGGGCTGGCCCACCTGCGCCTCACCCCCGGCGCCGTGCTGCGCAGCTCGACCGGCCAGTACCGGATCCGCGGCCTCGCGGTGAACGCCGCCCTGCGGGGCATCACCGCGGAACGGCCGCTCCGCACGGACACCGAGGCGATCGGCGCGCTCCTGTACGCCGCGCTCACCCAGCGCTGGCCTTACGAGAACGACGCCTACGGCCTCTCCGGCCTGCCCAAGGGCATGGGCCTCATCGCCCCCGACCAGGTCCGCGCCGGAGTCCACCGAGGGCTCTCCGAGCTCGCCATGCGGGCGCTCGCCAACGACGGCGCCACCGCTTCCCGGCAGGAACCGCCCTGCACCACCCCTGACGAGCTCGCCAAGGCCGTCGTGGCCATGCCGCGCATCCTGCCGCCCGAGCCCACGTTCTCCGGACCGCCCGCCTACCAGCGCACGACGTATCAGCAGGGCACCTACGGGCGCCCGTCCGCGATTCCGGCCACCGCGCCCCAGCCCGTGATGGCTCCGCCGGCGCCCCTCCAGACCCGCACCGGGCGCCTGCTCAAGTGGACCGTATCGGCACTCCTCATCGCGGCCCTCGGCCTCGGCAGCTGGCAACTGGCGGAGACGCTCCTCGACCGGCGGGGCGGCGCCGCGGACCCCGTCCCCTCGCAGAACCCCTCCGAGGGGACCACCGACAACAAGGGGCAGGCCACCGGAGAGCCGCTCGACATCGATGACGCCGTCGAATACTTTCCGGATGGAAAAGCCCAGGACCCTGCGGACGTCGGCCTGACGTTCGACGGGAACACCACGACCTACTGGAGGTCCAAGACCTTCATAGACGGTCCACAATTGGCGCCGTTCAAGCAGGGCGTCGGCATCATGTATGACATCGGCGCCGACCAGAAGGTCGCATCGGCAGCCATCGACCTGAAGTTCGGCGGAGACCACACCAAGATTTCGCTGTACGCGGCCGATTCCCTTTCTTCATCGACGCCCCTGGACGGCCTGAAGAGGATCGCGACGACCGAGACCACCGGGTCCAGGGCCGTGCTCAAGACGAAAAGTCCTGTGAGCACGCAGTTCGTCCTCGTGTGGATCACTGACGTGCCGAGGTCGCCCGCCGACGACTACAGCGGGGACGGCTACAAGCAGGGCCTGACGAACGTTCGGTTCACCGGCTGATCCAGAGGCTCGCCCGCCGCCCGTTCCAGCATCTCGACACAGCTCCAGAAATCACCCCGAATTCCCTCTCCCGCGATTCCGGGAGAGGGAATTCGGGTTTTCTCGGCAGAGTAGCGTGAAAATTCGCGACGCCGGCCGGAACAGAACCTCCACGAAACTCCCCATCCATTCCCGATCCCGCCGGTCCGGAAGATTTCAACCGCCTTCACCGGGCAGTTGGTAGGGTGAGCGACCATCCGAGACGGCATCGGCCACGATCGACAGCCTGTTTTGCCCTTGCGGTCGCATTTTGTGCAGTTTGGGGGGAGAGAAATGGGCGCCGGACACGACGGCACTGAACCGAGCGACTCGGACCTGCTCGCCCGCCATGTCGCGGGCGACCCGGACGCGTTCGGGGAACTCGTACGGCGTCACCGCGACCGGTTGTGGGCCGTGGCCCTGCGGACGCTCGGAGAGCGGGAAGAGGCCGCGGACGCCGTCCAGGACGCACTGGTCTCCGCCTTCCGCGCCGCCCACACCTTCCGGGGGCAGTCGGCCGTCACCACCTGGCTGCACCGCATCACCGTGAACGCGTGCCTCGACCGGGTCCGCAAGGCCGCCTCCCGCAGGACGTCTCCTGTGGACGACGCCGACCGGCTCGACCAGCTCCTGGAGCCCCACGAGTCGGCCGAGGCTCCCGCAGTACGTCAGGACCTGCACCGCCAGGTGCAGATCGCGCTCGGCACACTGCCGGCCGGACAGCGAGCCGCCCTCGTCCTCGTCGACATGCAGGGGTACCCCGTCGCGGAGGCGGCCAGCATCCTGGACGTTCCGATCGGCACGGTGAAAAGCCGGTGCGCCCGGGGCCGGGCGAGACTGGCGCCCCTGGTCCGCCATCTCCGGGGCGGATCCGGCGACGAGGTTCCTGACGACGATCGCGCCCCGGAAAGGAACCGGACGCCCGGCGCGTCCGTCCCACCGCCGTCAGGACCATACGACACGGGGTCGAGCGACCCTGCCGCTGCGAAGGGAGGAGGTGGGCGCCCATGACGTCCTCGACCGACATGTCCCAGCACCCGGAAGTCTCCGAGATCTCCGATCTCACCGAGGGTCTCCTCTCTCCTTCCCGGGCGGCGGACGTTCTCACCCACGTCGACGGCTGCGACGTCTGCACAGAGGTCCGCGACTCGCTGGAGGAGATCCGCGGACTCCTCGGCACCCTGCCGGATCCCGGCCCGATGCCCGCGGACATCGCGTCACGCATAGACGACGCGCTTGCGGCCGAAACCAGGGCCGCCACTCCTCACGCGCGCGACCCCCTCTCCGTTTCACGTGAAACAGAGAGGGGTCAGGTTTCACGTGAAACAGAGAGGGGTCAGCCAGGGGCGCGTGAAGCGGAGGCGCAGGAAGCGGCCTCGCGTGAGGCGGACGCGCGTGAGACGCCGGAAAGCGGTGGCGCGCTCAAGAGCGGAACAGCGGACCGTTCCTCCTCGGCGGTCCGCACCCCGGGAGTACCCTCCTCCGACCGCCCGCCGGGCCGCTCGTCCGCCTCAACCCGCCCCGGCCGCCGTCCCACCCGCCGCCGCCGTACGGCCGTCCTCGGTACGGCGTTCGGTGCGGCCCTCATCGGCATGAGCGTCTTCCTCCTCCAGACGCAGGACTCCGGAACGGTGGCGGACCAAGGCGCCAGCACGGCCGAGCGCAGTATGCACAGCTACTCCGGTGACACGCTGGAAGCCCAGGTGCAGCGTCTCCTGGACCACGGCGACAGCTCCGAGGACTCCGGGGCGAAGACGCCGCCGAAGGCCGAAACGAAGTCGTCGAGCGAGGACGACACCCCCGACACCCAGACGTCGCGGAACCCGCTGAGCGCCCCTGTCGTTCCCGTGCCTACGTGCGTCCAACGGGCAACCGGCCGCACCACACCGGCCCTCGCCCTCGACGAGGGGCGTTACCAGGGGCAGAACGCCTTCCTCGTCGTGCTTCCTCACGCGAGCGACCCCGCGCGCGTGCAGGCGTATGTCGTGGCCGCCTCCTGCGTCGACACCGCGCCCGAGTCTCCGGGTCGACTGCTGCTCACACACGCCTACAAGCGCCCCTGACGACCACTACGGCACGTCGGGAATGCATCCCCCGTAGGATCCGTTGGGTGGGGTGAGAGTCGTTAACCGGCCCCAGTAGGTAGTAGGCAGTCTGCAGAGACGAGGAAGAAACCCGTGAGCGACGTCCGTAATGTGATCATCATCGGCTCCGGACCGGCCGGGTACACCGCCGCGCTGTACACCGCTCGCGCCTCGCTGAACCCGTTGGTCTTCGAGGGCGCTGTCACGGCCGGCGGTGCGCTGATGAACACCACCGACGTGGAGAACTTCCCCGGCTTCCAGGACGGCATCATGGGCCCGGAGCTCATGGACAACATGCGGGCCCAGGCCGAGCGTTTCGGCGCCGAGCTGATCCCGGACGACGTCGTCGCCGTCGACCTCACCGGCGAGATCAAGACCGTCACCGACACCGTCGGCACGGTTCACCGGGCCAAGGCCGTCATCGTGACGACCGGCTCCCAGCACCGCAAGCTCGGCCTCCCCAACGAAGACGCCCTCTCCGGACGCGGTGTCTCCTGGTGCGCCACCTGTGACGGGTTCTTCTTCAAGGATCACGACATCGCCGTGGTCGGCGGTGGCGACACGGCCATGGAGGAGGCGACCTTCCTCTCCCGCTTCGCCAAGTCCGTCACCATCGTCCACCGCCGCGACACCCTGCGCGCCTCCAAGGCGATGCAGGACCGGGCCTTCGCCGACCCGAAGATCTCGTTCGCCTGGGACAGCGAGGTGGCCGAGGTCAAGGGCGAGCAGAAGCTCTCCTCCCTGACCCTGCGCAACACCAAGACCGGCGAGACCTCGGAGCTGGCCGTCACAGGGTTGTTCATCGCCGTCGGACACGACCCGCGCACCGAGCTCTTCAAGGGTCAGCTGGAGCTGGACGACGAGGGCTACCTGAAGGTGGAGGCCCCGTCCACCCGCACCAACCAGACCGGGGTGTTCGGCGCCGGTGACGTCGTCGACCACACCTACCGCCAGGCCATCACCGCGGCCGGCACCGGGTGCTCCGCCGCCCTCGACGCCGAGCGCTACCTCGCCGCGCTGGCCGACGCTCAGCCGGCCGAGCCGGAGAAGACCCCGGCGGTCTGAACCTCCCCACCGCACGCCCACCCGAGAAACTAAGGAGGCCGCCGTGGCCGGCGACCTGAAGCACGTAACCGACGACACATTCGACGAACTGGTCCTCAAGAGCGAGAAGCCGGTTCTGGTCGACTTCTGGGCTGCCTGGTGCGGCCCGTGCCGTCAGATCGCTCCCTCGCTGGAAGCGATCGCAGCAGAGCACGGCGACCAGATCGAGATCGTCAAGCTCAACATCGACGAGAACCCGGCCACCGCCGCCAAGTACGGCGTGATGTCCATCCCGACGTTGAACGTCTACCAGGGCGGCGAGGTCGCCAAGACCATCGTCGGCGCCAAGCCGAAGGCAGCGATCCTCCGCGACCTCGAAGGCTTCATCAGCGCGTAACGGCGCTTCGGCGCGATGTTTCACGTGAAACGGGCTCACCCCATCCAGGGAGTGAGCCCGTTTCGTTTGCGCGGTGACCCTGTGCACGACGCCCCGCCGACGACAGGGCGGAGAGACATCAGAGCGGACGCAGGACCGGCTCTTTCTGGACCGCGCCCAAAAGCCGGTCCAGAGCCATCTCCACGTCTTCCTTCCAGGAGAGCGTCGTGCGCAGCTCCAGCCTCAGTCGAGGATAGGTGGGGTGAGGCCGAACGGTCTTGAAGCCGACCGCCAGAAGATGGTCTGCCGGCAGGAAGCAGGCGGGTTCGTTCGACCGGGCGTCCCCGAACGCCTCGATGGCCTTGAACCCCCGGCGCAGAGCGTCCTTGGCGACGGCCTGCACCAGGACCCGGCCGAGCCCCTGACCCTGGTACCCCGGAATGATCAATCCCGTGATGAGCTGAACGGCATCGGGGGAGACAGGACTCGTCGGGAACGCCGACGACCGGGGTACGTAGGCCGGCGGCGCGTAGAGGACGAATCCGACCGGCACCTCGTCCACGTAGACGACGCGACCGCAGGAGCCCCACTCCAGCAGTACCGCGGAGATCCAGGCTTCCTTCTCGACCTCGGGCTTGCCGGCCTTTACGGCAGCTTCTCCGCTGACCGGGTCAAGCTCCCAGAAGACGCACGCACGGCAGCGCTCGGGGAGATCCGAAAGGTTGTCCAAGGTGAGCGGTACGAGCCGACGCCCCATGACGGCGATTCCTCACTTCTGTCGCCGGCCGCATCACGTGCGGATGCCAGCGCACTGCGTTCGTGGAACAGACTGCCGACGAATCCCCCGACGGCTCCCAGGCCCAGCCCGACCGTCACCAGCCGGCTGCGGCTCACTGTTCGCAAGGTCCCCGCCCTCCTCCGAGGTCGATCGCCATGGATACGCCATCCCAGAACGCATCGTATCCACCCAGAGGTGATGCGGACACCGAGAGAGGGCAAAGGGCGGGCCGTGTTCCGGCAAGCACCGGAACACGGCCCGCCCAGCACGGGTCTCGAACGCTCAGCTCTCGTCGTCCTCGCCGGAGGCCTCTTCGAGCCGGCTCTCCAGGACGCGTCCTTCGCCCGGGGCGAGGCTGCCCAGGATCCGCTCCAGATCCTCCATGGAGGCGAACTCGACGACGATCTTGCCCTTCTTCTGTCCCAGGTCGACCTTCACCCGGGTCTCGAAGCGGTCGGACAGCCGGGTCGCCAGGTCGGACAACGCGGGCGAGAGCCGCCCGCCGGCCCTCGGGCCCTTCGGCTTCGGGGAGCTCGTGGTCCGTGAGCCCATGAGCGTCACGATCTCCTCCACCGCCCGCACCGACAGCCCCTCCGCCACGATGCGGTGAGCCAGCCGGTCCTGCTCCTCGGAATCGTCCACGGACAGCAGCGCCCGTGCGTGGCCGGCCGACAGCACTCCCGCCGCGACCCGGCGCTGAACCGGCGGCGAGAGTCGCAGCAGACGCAGGGTGTTGGAGACCTGAGGACGGGACCGTCCGATCCGGTCGGCCAATTGGTCATGGGTGCACTTGAAGTCCTTGAGAAGCTGGTCGTACGCGGCTGCCTCTTCCAGCGGGTTCAACTGAGCCCGGTGCAGGTTCTCCAGGAGCGCGTCCAGCAGCAGTTTCTCGTCGTCCGTGGCCCGGACGATGGTCGGAATCCGTTCCAGACCCGCTTCACGGCAGGCACGCCACCGCCGCTCGCCCATGATGAGCTCGTAGCGGTCGGTCCCCACCTTGCGCACGATGACCGGCTGGAGGAGACCGACCTCCTTGATGGAGGTGACCAGCTCCGCCAAGGCGTCCTCGTCGAAGACCTCGCGGGGCTGCCGGGGGTTCGGCGTGATCGACCCGATGGGCAGCTCGGCGAAGTACGCTCCGGACGTACTCGCCGTGCCGCCCTCCGGCTCCACCCGGGCCTCCGGAGCGGACGCCGGCTCCGGCACCACCGGAGCGGCGGACAGCGCCGTCACCTTCGCCGCTGCGACGCCCCGCTCGGCCGTGAGAACCGGTCCACCACCGGAGGCCGGAGAACCACCCCCCGGCGCCGGGACCTGCTTCTCCTGGGGAGCCGCGGGGATCAGTGCACCGAGCCCACGCCCCAGCCCTCTACGACGCTCACTCACTGAATGCCCTCCGAAACGTTCTGCTGGCTGTTCTGACTGCTCGTGTGGGCGTGCTGCGCCTCGTAGTGCACCCCGACACCCCGCAGCGCGATCTCTCGCGCCGCTTCGAGATAGGAGAGCGAACCGCTGGATCCCGGGTCGTAGGTGAGCACGGTCTGCCCGTAGCTCGGCGCCTCCGAAATACGGACCGACCGGGGGATGCTCGTCCGCAGGACCTCCTTGCCGAAGTGGGTCCGCACCTCTTCGGCGACCTGCGACGCGAGGCGGGTCCTGCCGTCGTACATCGTCAGCAGGATCGTCGACACGTGCAGCGCCGGGTTCAGATGGCCGCGCACAAGGTCGACGTTCCGCAGCAACTGGCCCAGGCCCTCCAGCGCGTAGTACTCGCACTGGATGGGAATGAGGACCTCGGCCCCGGCGACCATCGCGTTCACGGTCAGCAGGCCGAGAGACGGCGGACAGTCGATCAGGATGTAGTCCAAGGGCTGCTCGTACGCCTGGATGGCGCGCTGGAGCCTGCTCTCACGCGCCACCAGGGACACCAACTCGATCTCCGCACCGGCGAGATCGATCGTGGCGGGAGCGCAGAAGAGACCCTCGACGTCCGGTACCGGCTGAACCACCTCGGAGAGCGGCCGGCTCTCCACCAGGACGTCATAGATCGAGGGGACGTCCGCGTGGTGGTCGATGCCCAGAGCCGTGGAGGCGTTGCCCTGCGGGTCGAGATCGACCACCAGCACGCGTGCGCCGTGCAGGGCCAGCGAGGCGGCCAGGTTGACCGTCGTGGTCGTCTTGCCGACCCCGCCCTTCTGGTTGGCCACCACCATGACGCGCGTCCGGTTGGGACGCGGCAGTCCCTCGCCGGCGCGGCCGAGGGCCTCGACCGCCAGTTGGGCGGCACGACCGATGGGTGTGTCGTCCATCGGGGGCGGTGTTTCACGTGAAACACCGTCCCCCACGGACTCGGCTCGGGGACCGGGGACCGGATCGGTCATCGGTCCCGCGACGTTGGCGTCGGACCGCAAGGATTCACTCTCCTCGACTTCAGGCTCGCAATGAACAGAGCCTGCCATGCTTTCCGGGTCGTGAACCAGCGAGGCCCGCTGTTCTGTGGATGAATCCGCGCGTGTGGACAACTCGGTAGCCCGTACGGGCTTCCGGTCGCGCGGCGTGGCAGCCGCACGACCGCGGCCGATGATTCCCTGCAGCAGAGAGCGACGTTTCACGTGAAACACGATGCCCTCGCATCGCAACTACCAGGCCACGACACTCCGCAGGGGGTACGTATGGCCGCTTTCCTGGCATAACGCTGATAGGCGGCGCAAACAGGAAATAAAGCCTCCATTCCGGCAGAGCCTCGCAGGCCGACCTTTCGGCCCGCGAGGCTCTGCCGACCACGTCAGCGCCGCCTGCGGGCCCGTCCCACTCGCGCGGCCTTGGCCCTCTTTGCGGCGAACCTCACACCGCCGGGGCTCTCGCCGACCACCACCCGCACCACGGTGGACAGCGGATCGACGACCCCCTCACCGACCTGGAGAACCTCGGTCTCCAGCACCCCGAGCTTGCTCAGCGCGCCCTTGGCACCGTTGATCTCCTCCTCGGCGGTGTCGCCCTTCAGCGCCAGCATCTCGCCGTAGGGGCGCAGCAGGGGCACACCCCAGCCCGCCAGACGGTCCAGCGGAGCCACCGCACGCGCCGTGACCACATGAACGGGCTGAAGCGTCCCGAGGACCTCCTCGGCGCGGCCACGCACCACCGTCACGTGGTCCAGGCCGAGCAGCTCGACGACCTCTTGCAGGAAGTTCGTCCGCCGGAGCAGCGGCTCCAGCAGCGTGATCTTCAGGTCCGGCCGCACCAGCGCCAGCGGGATGCCGGGCAGACCGGCCCCCGAGCCCACATCGCAGACGGTGACGCCTTCCGGCACCACCTCGGAGAGCACCGCGCAGTTCAGCAGGTGCCGCTCCCACAGTCGCGGCACCTCGCGCGGCCCGATCAGTCCGCGCTCGACCCCGGCGTCCGCGAGGAGCTCCGCGTAGCGGACAGCTTCCGGGAAGAGCTCTCCGAACACCGCCTGCGCCTCTTCAGGCGCCTGGGGGAGCCCTGCTTCCTCCGTCACGGGGACCGTCCTTCCGTACCGCACTAGCGCACTGTGGGTGGCTGACTATCAGGCTGACAAAGATCGGCCCCGCCTGTGAACAGACGGGGCCGACAGTACAAGGATCCGGTCAGGCCGGGAGAACGACGACGAAGCGCTGCGGCTCCTCGCCCTCCGACTCGCTCCGGAGACCGGCTGCGGCGATCGCGTCGTGCACGACCTTGCGCTCGAACGGGGTCATCGGCTCCAGCTTCACCGGCTCGCCCGAGCTCTTGACCTCGTCCGCGGCCTTGGCACCGAGGGCAGCGAGGACTTCGCGCTTCTTGGCCCGGAAGCCGCCGATGTCCAGCATCAGACGGCTGCGGTCGCCGGTCTCCCGGTGAACGGCCAGCCGCGTCAGCTCCTGAAGCGCCTCCAGCACCTCACCGTCGCGACCCACGAGCTTCTGAAGATCGCGCGCCGATTCGCTGATGATCGATACCGCTGCCCGGTCCGCCTCGACGTCCATATCGATGTCGCCGTCGAGGTCGGCGATGTCGAGCAGGCCCTCAAGGTAGTCGGCTGCGATCTCCCCCTCCTGCTCCAGGCGGGTCAGGGTGTCGCTGCCCTCGGCGGGGGCCGTGGAGGTGGTGCCTTCCGTCACGGATGGACTCCTTCTTACTTCTTGGACGGGTGCTTGGGCCGCTGCGGGCCCTTGCGCTGTCCGGACTTGGCTTGGCGTGAGGAGCCGGAAGCGGACTTGTCCGCCGACTTCGGCTGGTCGTCCTGCGGTGCGTCCTGCTTCTGCAGCGAGGTCTTCGCGGCGGAGTCGGCGGAGTCCGCGGGTGCCGGTGCCGCGTCCTTGGCCGCACCGGACCCGCCGGCAGCCGTCTGGCGCTTCGCCTTGGTCTGGCGCTTGGGCTGGTGGCGCTTCTGCGCCGCGCCGCCCTCGGCCTCGGCGGCAGCCGTCTCGCTCTTCACGACGGTGCCGTCCTCCTGGGCCGCGAGACCCAGCTTGGCCAGACCGGTGATGAACTTGCGCTCGATGTCATTGCGGTCGGACCCCTTGGAGACGACCCGCTTGACCGTGTTACGCCGCGTCCGGCCGCGTACCTGTCCGTGCGTGCTCACGCTCTTGAGGAGCCGCTGGAGATAGGCGTCCTGCGCCTTGCTGCCCGGGGTCGGGTTCTGGTTGATCACGTACATCTGCTGACCCATGGTCCAGACGTTCGTGGTGAGCCAGTACACGAGGACACCGACGGGGAAGTTGATGCCCATGACGGCGAAGATCACCGGGAAGATGTACATCAGCATCTTCTGCTGCTGCATGTACGGCGTCTTGACCGTCAGGTCGACGTTCTTCGTCATCAGCTGGCGCTGGGTGAAGAACTGCGATGCCGACATCAGCACGATCATGATCGCGGTGATGACCCGGACGTCGAGCAGGCTCGCGTCCAGCGAGGCGACCTTCTCCGCACTGTCGGTGAACTTCGCCGCCAGTGGCGCGCCGAAGATGTGCGCCTGGCGGGCGCTGTCGAGCAGGGACTGGTCGATCGCGCCGATCTTCTTGCCCGAGGCGATGGACGAGAGCACGTGGTACAGGGCGAAGAAGAACGGCGACTGCGCCAGGATGGGAAGGCACGAGGAGAGCGGGTTGGTGCCCGTCTCCTTGTACAGCTTCATCATCTCTTCGGACTGACGCTGCTTGTCGTTCTTGTAGCGCTCCTGGATCGCCTTCATCTTCGGCTGGAGCACCTGCATGTTGCGGGTCGACTTGATCTGCTTCACGAAGAGCGGGATCAGGCAGATCCGGATCAGGACCACCAGGGACACGATGGACAGGCCCCAGGCCCACCCGGAGTCATAGCCGAACAGCGCTCCGTAGACCTTGTGGAACTGGACGATGACCCACGAGACAGGCGTGGTGATAAAGCTGAACAGACTGGCAATCGTGTCCACTAATCATGCTCCTTGAGCTTTGGGCGAGGTCTCTGTGGCCGGGCTCGGAGGTTCGGAGACCGACCCCCCGGGCGGCACAGCAGCGGCGGACTCCCCGCCCTTGTCGCCGCGCAGGCGGTTGCGCAGCATTTCGTGCCACCGCGGACGTTTGCGCGGCGGGACATGATCCACACCGCCGGGTGACCACGGATTGCACCGCAGGATGCGCCAGGCCGTCAGCGCTGTTCCCTTGATGGCACCGTGCCGGTCGATCGCCGTATATCCATAGTGGGAACACGACGGGTAGTAACGGCAGACAGGCCCGAGAAGGGGGCTGATCGTCCACTGGTACAGCTTGATGAGAGCAAGCAGCGGGTACTTCATCGCGCGCCCCCTCCCAGCAGCCGCTGAAGGGCGGCGTCCAGGTCTCGGGCCAGCTGTGCATGATCGGCGTCGCCCGCGCCGGGCAACGCTCGTACGACAACAAGGCTACCGGGGGGCAGCTGGGCCAGCCGGTCCCGCACCAGGTGGCGAAGCCTGCGCTTCACCGCGGTGCGGACGACCGCACCCCCCACGGCTTTGCTGACAACGAAACCCGCACGCGGCGGGGGAGCAGTCCCCCCCGTCACGTGCGGGTCCGTTTCACCGCTGCGTAGATGGACGACGAGCAGCGGACGTCCGGCTCGACGTCCTCGTCGTACCGCGGTCGCGAAGTCCTCGCGCCGCCTCAGCCGATTCTCGGTAGGCAGCACGTCATGGACCTGTAAGCGATCAGGCGGACAGGCTGCTGCGGCCCTTGCCACGGCGGTTCGCGAGAATCGCACGGCCGGCACGGGTACGCATACGCAGCCGGAAGCCGTGGGTCTTGGCGCGACGACGGTTGTTCGGCTGGAAGGTGCGCTTGCTCACTCGGGGGCTCCAGAAATGATCGTGTGTTGGCGGGACATCGCCTGGCTGTCACCGTGCGCCCACGAGGAACTCGCGTAAACGCCTTAGTGCACCGCTTCACAATCACAGATCGTGATCTTTGCCCATCGGAGGCAGGCGGCAGCAGCCATCGACAACTCGACCTGGTCACGGTACGCGCGGCTACGCCATCCGGTCAAACCGGCCGTGTCCGGCCTCCCATTGTGCACAGCCTGTGGACAACAACTTGAACCGCGCGGGTCGGCCTGACTACCGTGGCTGAACTCCGGTTCTTTTCCTTCCTGCCTGCCGGGCCTCACCCGACCCGACCCATCCCGTCCCGAGAAGCACCATTCGCGGGACATGCGAGAGAGCGTGCCTTGTGGCTGATGTACCTGCCGATCTTGCCGCAGTGTGGCCGCGAGTGCTGGAACAACTCCTCGGGGAGGGTCAGCAGGGCATCGAGCCGAAGGACAAGCAGTGGATCGAGCGCTGCCAGCCGCTGGCACTCGTCGCCGACACCGCGCTGCTGGCCGTCCCCAACGAATGGGGCAAGCGCGTCCTGGAGGGCCGGCTCGCGCCGCTCATCAGCGAGACGCTGACCCGGGAGTGCGGACGCACGATCCGGATCGCCATCACGGTGGACGACTCCGCGGGCGACCCGCCCCCGCCGGCGCCTCCGATGCACCAGCAGCACCAACAGCACCAGGGCCAGCAGATCCACCGCTACTCGGGGCAGCCGCGCGACGACTCTCCGCACGGTGACGCGTACGACGCCTACGGCCACCGCCCCTCGGACGACGGAATGCCGACCGCGCGTCCCGCCTACCCGGACTACCAGCAGCGCCCGGAGCCCGGCGCCTGGCCGCGGACCCAGGAGGACCTGCCCTGGCAGCAGCCGCGGCACGGCGGCTACCAGGACCGCGAGCAGCCCTCCGAGCAGTGGCGCGAGCCGTACGGCACGGGCCGCCCCCAGCAGCACGACTACCGCTCGCAGCCGCCGGAGCGCCAGGGGTACGAGCAGCCGCGACCCGACCGGCACGACCTCCAGGACCAGCAGCCGCAGCACCGCCAGGGCCCCGGGCGCACCGGCGGCTCGGTGCCCGGCCCGATGGGCGCCCAGCCGGCGCCCGCGCCCGGCCCCGGCGAACCGCACGCCCGGCTGAACCCGAAGTACCTCTTCGACACCTTCGTGATCGGGGCCTCCAACCGCTTCGCGCACGCGGCGGCCGTCGCCGTGGCGGAGGCGCCGGCGAAGGCGTACAACCCACTGTTCATCTACGGGGAGTCCGGGCTCGGCAAGACCCACCTGCTGCACGCCATCGGGCACTACGCCCGCAGCCTCTACCCGGGCACCCGGGTGCGGTACGTGAGCTCGGAGGAGTTCACCAACGAGTTCATCAACTCGATCCGCGACGGCAAGGGCGACACCTTCCGCAAGCGCTACCGCGACGTGGACATCCTGCTGGTCGACGACATCCAGTTCCTGGCGAGCAAGGAGTCGACGCAGGAGGAGTTCTTCCACACCTTCAACACGCTGCACAACGCCAACAAGCAGATCGTGCTCTCCTCCGACCGGCCGCCCAAGCAGCTGGTGACGCTGGAGGACCGGCTGCGGAACCGCTTCGAGTGGGGGCTGACCACCGATGTGCAGCCTCCGGAGCTGGAGACGCGCATCGCGATCCTGCGCAAGAAGGCGGTCCAGGAGCAGCTCAACGCTCCGCCGGAGGTGCTGGAGTTCATCGCCTCGCGGATCTCGCGCAACATCCGCGAGCTGGAGGGCGCCCTGATCCGGGTGACGGCGTTCGCCTCCCTGAACCGGCAGCCGGTGGACCTCGGGCTGACCGAGATCGTGCTCAAGGACCTGATCCCGGGCGGCGAGGAGTCGGCTCCGGAGATCACCGCGCCGGCCATCATGGCGGCCACCGCGGACTACTTCGGCCTCACGGTGGACGACCTCTGCGGCTCCTCGCGCAGCCGGGTCCTGGTGACGGCGCGCCAGATCGCCATGTACCTGTGCCGCGAGCTCACCGACCTCTCCCTGCCGAAGATCGGCGCGCAGTTCGGCGGTCGCGACCATACGACGGTGATGCACGCGGACCGGAAGATCCGGGCCCTGATGGCGGAGCGCCGCTCCATCTACAACCAGGTCACCGAGCTCACCAACCGCATCAAGAACGGCTGACCCGGCCCGCTCGCCGCACGCTTCCAGGGCGCTCTGCCCCGACCTCATCCGGTCGGGGCAGAGCGCCCTTCGGCTTGTCGGAGCGTCCCCAGGAGGCCCTGTGCGTGCCGCGGGACCGTACGTGCCGCGGGACTGTACGTGCCGCGGAACTGTGCGGTCTGTGCCGCGGGACAGACCGCCGCGGCACTGAAGAGATGCGGAAAGAAAAGAAGAGGAGAAGGAGGGCGGATGCGGGCGGTCGGCGGTGCTCTCGGCGGGCTCCGGGAGCACCGGGGGCTCTCCCGTGGGCCGCACGCTGTTCGAATAGCCGCCCCGCAGGGCCCCTTCTCCACAGAGAAGAGGGGAATCCGCCGTCCACAGCCTGGGGACTGCCCGGTTGTCCCTGTTGCGTCCACAGGGAGAGCTGCCGATACTCCATCAGGCCAGGTCATGTGGTTGGGGATTTGTGGTCAACCGTAATCCACAGCCTGTGGACAGAGATTCCGTCCACAGGGGGCCTCCGAGGTTGTCCACCGCCGACCCACAGGCTGGGCCTTGTTGTCCCCAGCTTCTCCACACCTCTGTCCACTGTTCGGCAACACAACACCCGCTCTCACCGAGCAGAGTGAAAGGCGTCACACCAAGAAGCCGGATTGGGCTGTGGGGAAGGTGGGTAAAGCTGGGGACAGACCTGGGGAGAAGTAGCCCCCTCCTGTGCATCGGGTGTGCAGAACTTTCGCCCGTCCACAGAAAGCCCCGGTTGTCCACGGGTGCCGCCCACAGGGTCGGTGGACAAAAAACGGCTGCTGAGCTGGGAAAACGACGTTATCCACGGTTTCCACAGGGCCTACTACTACTACCACTCAGAGTTAGCCAGGAATCCGCTTCGAAGTGGGGCCTGTGCACAACTCGACCGGCGACCGCCGCCACGCTTCCGGCTCGACTTGACCCCGAGCAGCCCCGACTGTCGGTGCCGTACGTCAGACTGGTCCCCGGAGCCACCGCTGCCCTCGGCAGGGAGCTCCGGTCCAGACGACGAAGGCCAGCAGGGCGAGCGAGCAACAGCAGGAGGCGGTTCCGGTGAAGATCCGGGTGGAGCGCGATGTACTCGCGGAGGCGGT
>NZ_ML123034.1:3259598-3283645 GCF_003846185.1 Streptomyces sp. ADI96-02 | reverse complement strand
GGCCTGGGTGGCCCGCAGCCTCCCGGCCCGTCCGCCGGCGCCCGTTCTCGCGGGCCTTCTGCTGAAGGCCGAGGACGGCGCTCTCAGCTTCTCCAGCTTCGACTACGAGGTCTCCGCCAAGGTCTCCGTGGACGCGGAGGTCGACGAGGACGGCACGGTGCTCGTCTCCGGGCGGCTGCTCGCCGACATCTGCCGCGCCCTGCCCAACCGCCCGGTGGAGATCTCCACCGACGGCGTCCGGGCCACGGTCGTCTGCGGCTCCTCGCGCTTCACCCTGCACACCCTGCCGGTGGAGGAGTACCCGGCGCTGCCGCAGATGCCCACCGCGACGGGCACCGTTCCCGGTGAGGTCTTCGCCTCGGCCGCCGCCCAGGTCGCCATCGCCGCCGGCCGCGACGACACCCTGCCGGTGCTCACCGGTGTGCGGATCGAGATCGAGGGCGACACGGTCACCCTCGCCTCGACCGACCGCTACCGCTTCGCGGTCCGCGAGTTCCTGTGGAAGCCCGAGGACCCGGAGGCCTCCGCGGTCGCGCTGGTCCCCGCCAAGACGCTCCTGGACACCGCCAAGGCGCTCACGAGCGGCGACACGGTCACCCTGGCGCTCTCCGGCTCCGGCGCGGGCGAGGGCCTGATCGGTTTCGAGGGCGCCGGCCGCCGGACCACCACGCGCCTGCTCGAAGGCGACCTGCCGAAGTACCGCACGCTGTTCCCCACCGAGTTCAACTCGGTCGCGGTCATCGAGACCGCCCCGTTCGTCGAGGCCGTCAAGCGCGTGGCGCTGGTCGCCGAGCGCAACACGCCGGTGCGCCTGAGCTTCGAGCAGGGCGTGCTCATCCTGGAGGCCGGTTCCAGCGACGACGCACAGGCTGTGGAGCGCGTCGACGCGGTGCTGGAGGGCGACGACATCTCGATCGCCTTCAACCCGACCTTCCTGCTGGACGGGCTGAGCGCGATCGACTCCCCGGTCGCCCAGCTCTCGTTCACCACGTCGACCAAGCCCGCCCTGCTCAGCGGACGCCCGACCGTCGACGCCGAGGCCGACGACGCGTACAAGTACCTGATCATGCCGGTGCGCCTCTCCGGCTGACCGGGGCCGATCGGAGACGATCCTCCGGCACTGGTGGCGGGCCCGCTCGGCGCGGAGCGGGCCCGCCGTGCCGTGTCCGGCCGGGCGTAGGCTCGGTCCCGGGCGCACCTGCCCCGACGCTTATCGCCACGACGCTTAAGGAATCTCTGATGGAGCTCGGTCTCGTCGGCCTCGGCAAGATGGGCGGCAACATGCGCGAGCGCATCCGCCGCGCAGGCCACACCGTCATCGGATACGACCGCAACCCGGATGTCGCCGATGTCCACAGCCTCGAAGAGCTTGTGGGCAAGCTGAAGGGCCCGCGGGTCGTGTGGGTCATGGTCCCGGCCGGTGCCGCGACCCAGTCCACGATCGACGAGCTCGCCGCGCTGCTCTCGCCCGGCGACGTCGTCGTCGACGGCGGGAACTCGCGCTGGACGGACGACGAGAAGCACGCCGTCGAGCTGGGCATCAAGGACATCGGCTTCGTCGACTGCGGCGTCTCGGGCGGCGTCTGGGGCCTGGAGAACGGCTACGCGCTGATGTACGGCGGCACCGAGGAGAACGTGGCGAAGGTCCAGCCGGTCTTCGACGCGCTCAAGCCCGAGGGCGACTTCGGCTCGGTCCACGCGGGCAAGGTCGGCGCCGGCCACTTCGCGAAGATGGTCCACAACGGCATCGAGTACGCCATGATGCAGGCCTACGCCGAGGGCTGGGAGCTGCTGGAGAAGGTCGACTCCGTCACCGACGTGCGCGAGGTCTTCCGCTCCTGGCAGGAGGGCACGGTCATCCGCTCCTGGCTGCTCGACCTCGCCGTCAACGCCCTCGACGACGACGAGCACCTGGACAAGCTCCGGGGCTTCGCCGCCGACTCCGGCGAGGGCCGCTGGACGGTGGAGGCCGCGATCGACAACGCGGTGCCGCTGCCCGCGATCACGGCGTCGCTGTTCGCGCGGTTCGCCTCGCGCCAGGACGACTCCCCGCAGATGAAGATGATCGCCGCCCTGCGCAACCAGTTCGGCGGGCACGCGGTCGAGAACAAGAAGTAAGCCCGCCCAGCCCGACACAGCACCACAGCACCACAGCACCACACAGCGGAACAGCAAGCCGGGGAGGTCGGCGTCCATGCGTGTCACCCATCTCTCACTGGCCGACTTCCGCTCGTACGCCCGGGTCGAGGTCCCTCTCGACCCGGGCGTCACCGCGTTCGTGGGGCCCAACGGGCAGGGCAAGACCAATCTCGTCGAGGCCGTCGGCTATCTCGCGACCCTCGGCAGCCACCGGGTCTCCTCCGACGCACCCCTGGTGCGGATGGGCGCCGAGCGCGCCGTCGTCCGCGCGGCGGTCACCCAGGGCGAGCGTTCGCAGCTGATCGAGCTGGAGCTCAACCCCGGACGCGCGAACCGGGCCCGGATCAACCGGTCCTCGCAGGTCAGACCGCGTGACGTGCTGGGGATCGTCCGGACCGTGCTGTTCGCCCCGGAGGACCTGGCCCTGGTCAAGGGCGATCCCGGTGAGCGGCGGCGGTTCCTGGACGAGCTGGTGACCGCGCGCTCGCCCCGGATGGCTGGAGTCCGCTCCGACTACGAGCGGGTCCTCAAGCAGCGCAACACCCTCCTCAAGTCGGCGGCGATGGCACGGCGGCACGGCGGCCGGTCCCTGGACCTGTCCACCCTCGACGTCTGGGACCAGCACCTGGGCCGGGTAGGCGCGGAACTGCTCGCGCAGCGGCTGGATCTCATCGCCGCTCTTCAGCCCCTGGCCGACAAGGCGTACGGGGACGTGGCGCCGGGCGGCGGCCCGGTGACCCTGGAGTACCGCAGCTCGGTCGGCGAGGGCGTCGGCCGCGGGCGGAGTCGCGAGGAGCTGTACGAGCAGTTGATCGCGGCGCTCGTCGAGGTCCGCAAGCAGGAGATCGAGCGCGGGGTCACGCTCGTCGGACCGCACCGCGACGACGTGGTGCTGGGGCTGCGGTCCATGCCGGCCAAGGGATACGCGAGCCACGGGGAGTCCTGGTCGTACGCGCTGGCGCTGCGGCTGGCCTCGTACGAGCTGCTGCGCGCCGAGGGCAACGAGCCGGTGCTGATCCTGGACGACGTCTTCGCCGAGCTGGACGCCCGCCGCCGCGAGCGGCTGGCGGAGCTGGTGGCGGGCGGCGAGCAGGTGCTGGTGACGGCGGCGGTGGCGGAGGACGTCCCGGGTGTGCTGGCCGGGGCGCGGTACGCGGTGTCCGCGGGCGAGGTGGCGCGGGTATGACCGGCCGGGGCGCGGGGGCGCACGGGCGCGGCGCGGGGCCCGCGGCAGATGGCGCGGGGCCCGGCAACGGCGCGGAGCCGGCCGCGACGGCGCAGCCGCCGGAGCCGGCCGGGGTCGATCTCGCCCGGGTCGCGCTGCGCGCGGCGAAGGAGCAGGCCAGGGCGCGCGGCGCGGCGGCCCAGCAGCGGAAGCAGGCGCGGCGGGGCGGCGGGCTGCGTTCGGGGGCCCGGTCCGACGGCCGTGACCCGCTGCCGCTGGGCTCCGCCATCAACCGGCTGATCACCGAGCGCGGCTGGGAGACGCCGGCGGCGGTGGGCGGGGTGATGGGGCGGTGGCCGCAGATCGTCGGGGACGATCTGGCCAAGCACTGCGTGCCGCTGCGCTACGACGACGATCCGGCGGCGCGGGTGCTGACCGTGAGCTGCGACTCGACGGCGTGGGCGACGCAGCTGCGGCTGCTGGCCCCGCAGCTGGTGGCCCGGCTGAACGCGGATCTGGGCCAGGGCACCGTACGGCTGATCAAGGTGGTGGGGCCCGGCGGTCCGCAGCGCCGGTTCGGTCCGCTGCGGGCGCCGGGCAGTACGGGTCCCGGCGACACCTACGGATGAGGCGGCGGCGCGTCCGGGTCTCGGGCGGCCGTTTTCGGGCGCGGGCCGTCGCTTCTGCGAGGTGTGAGGCATTTCTCCCTGTGCGGGGCGTCCGGCGCTCGCGTCCCCGCCCGGCGGTCGTTTCGGGCGGCCTGTTCTCGTCCGCCGGGCACTGATCTCCGCTCTGCCGTCCATTGATCTCCGCCGGCGCGCTTTCCGGCCATGCCCGCGGGTCGGCGTACGGCTGCCGTCCGTCCCTGAGCTGGGCTCCCGGCCTGGAACGGGGGTGTTCCCGGGAGGGACGGCGGGGTGGTGCGGCCCGGCGGGCCGCCGTACGAACCAGTCCGGAAAGTCGGCTTTGTTCGGTCCCGTAGCGGTGGAAACCGGACAAGGTGGCCGGGGTGTCCCTCACCGTAGTGGGAGGTTGACAGGCCGAAGCGCTGCATGCCCGTCAGGGCCTCTTAGGGGCCCGTCCTGAATATGGGGAGTCGTCAGCCGCCCATTCAGGGCGGCACATGCGGACTCAGGCACCGGCAAACCCCCATTCATGTCAGCGCTACCGGTAGACTGGTGGGTAATCCCGCCGCTGAGGCGGGAGTCGTCGACACCAGCCGAACGACGCAGCCGCTCCCGCCTGTCCGGAGAACGGCCTGTGCTGTGCCAGAAAGGGCGCTTCGTGGCCGATTCCGGCAACCCCAACGAGAACATTCCGTCCACAGCCGGTGAGCACGGCGAGGTGACCGCCTCGTACGACGCGAACGCGATCACCGTGCTCGAAGGGCTGGACGCGGTCCGCAAGCGACCCGGCATGTACATCGGCTCGACCGGTGAGCGCGGCCTCCACCACCTCGTACAGGAGGTCGTCGACAACTCGGTCGACGAGGCGATGGCCGGGCACGCGGACACCATCGACGTCACGATCCTCGCCGACGGCGGGGTGCGCGTGGTCGACAACGGCCGGGGCATCCCGGTCGGCATCGTGCCGTCCGAGGGCAAGCCGGCCGTCGAGGTCGTGCTGACGGTGCTGCACGCCGGCGGCAAGTTCGGCGGCGGCGGCTACGCCGTCTCCGGCGGTCTGCACGGCGTCGGCGTCTCCGTGGTCAACGCCCTGTCCACGCGGGTCTCCGTCGAGGTCAAGACCGACGGCTACCGCTGGACCCAGGACTACAAGCTCGGTGTCCCGACCGCGCCGCTGGCCCAGCACGAGGCCACCGACGAGTCCGGTACGTCGGTCACCTTCTGGGCCGACGGCGACATCTTCGAGACCACCGAGTACTCCTTCGAGACCCTCTCGCGCCGCTTCCAGGAGATGGCGTTCCTCAACAAGGGCCTCACCCTCAAGCTCACCGACGAGCGCGAGTCGGCGAAGGCGACGGCGGGCGCGGACAGCGCCGACGCGGTCGAGCCCGCAGAGGAGGAGCCGAACCGGTCGGTCACGTACCACTACGAAAACGGCATCGTCGATTTCGTGAAGTACCTGAACTCGCGCAAGGGCGACGTCATCCACCAGTCGGTGATCGACATCGAGGCCGAGGACAAGGACCGCCTCCTCTCGGCCGAGATCGCCATGCAGTGGAACACGCAGTACACCGAAGGCGTCTACTCCTTCGCCAACGCGATCCACACGCACGAGGGCGGCACGCACGAGGAGGGCTTCCGTGCGGCGCTGACCTCGCTGGTCAACCGGTACGCGCGCGACAAGAAGCTGCTGCGGGAGAAGGACGACAACCTCACCGGTGAGGACGTCCGCGAGGGTCTGACCGCGATCATCTCGGTGAAGTTGGGCGAGCCGCAGTTCGAGGGCCAGACGAAGACCAAGCTGGGCAACACGGAGGCCAAGACCTTCGTGCAGAAGGTGGTCCACGAGCAGCTGACGGACTGGTTCGACCGGAACCCGAACGAGGCCGCCGACATCATCCGCAAGGGCATCGCCGCCTCGACCGCCCGCGTGGCGGCCCGCAAGGCGCGCGACCTGACCCGGCGCAAGGGGCTGCTGGAGAGCGCGTCGCTGCCCGGCAAGCTCAGCGACTGCCAGTCGAACGACCCCACCAAGTGCGAGATCTTCATCGTCGAGGGTGACTCCGCCGGCGGTTCGGCGAAGTCCGGCCGCAACCCGATGTACCAGGCGATCCTGCCCATCCGCGGCAAGATCCTGAACGTCGAGAAGGCGCGGATCGACAAGATCCTCCAGAACACCGAGGTCCAGGCGCTGATCTCGGCCTTCGGCACCGGGGTCCACGAGGACTTCGACATCGAGAAGCTCCGCTATCACAAGATCATTCTGATGGCGGACGCCGACGTCGACGGCCAGCACATCAACACCCTGCTGCTGACGTTCCTCTTCCGCTTCATGCGGCCTCTGGTGGAGGCCGGGCACGTCTACCTCTCGCGTCCGCCGCTCTACAAGATCAAGTGGGGCCGGGACGACTTCGAGTACGCGTACTCGGACCGTGAGCGCGACGCCCTCGTCGAACTCGGCAAGCAGAACGGCAAGCGGATCAGGGAAGACTCGATCCAGCGCTTCAAGGGTCTCGGCGAGATGAACGCCGAAGAGCTGCGCGTCACGACCATGGACGTCGACCACCGGGTCCTCGGCCAGGTCACGCTGGACGACGCGGCGCAGGCCGACGACCTGTTCTCGGTGCTCATGGGCGAGGACGTCGAGGCGCGGCGCTCCTTCATCCAGCGCAACGCCAAGGACGTCCGCTTCCTCGACATCTGAGTCGGCCGTACCAGCGACGCCGCAGCTCGAAAGGACTTTGACCAGCAATGGCCGACGAGAACACCCCTGTGACACCTGAACCCGCGACGCCCGAGGAAGAGACCGTCCCCGGCGTGGGCATGCGTGTCGAGCCCGTCGGGCTCGAGACGGAGATGCAGCGCTCCTACCTCGACTACGCGATGTCCGTCATCGTCTCGCGCGCGCTGCCCGACGTACGGGACGGCCTCAAGCCCGTCCACCGCCGGGTGCTGTACGCGATGTACGACGGCGGGTACCGCCCCGAGAAGGGGTTCTACAAGTGCGCCCGCGTCGTCGGCGACGTGATGGGCACGTACCACCCGCACGGCGACTCCTCCATCTACGACGCCCTGGTGCGCCTCGCGCAGCACTGGTCGATGCGCATGCCGCTGGTGGACTCCAACGGCAACTTCGGTTCCCCGGGCAACGACCCGGCCGCCGCCATGCGGTACACCGAGTGCAAGATGATGCCGCTGTCCATGGAGATGGTCCGGGACATCGACGAGGAGACCGTCGACTTCCAGGACAACTACGACGGCCGCAACCAGGAGCCGACGGTCCTGCCGGCGCGCTTCCCGAACCTGCTGGTCAACGGCTCCGCGGGCATCGCGGTCGGCATGGCGACCAACATCCCGCCGCACAACCTGCGCGAGGTCGCCTCCGGCGCCCAGTGGTACCTGGAGCACCCCGATGCCTCGCACGAGGAGCTGCTGGACGCGCTGATCGAGCGCATCAAGGGCCCCGACTTCCCGACCGGCGCACTCGTCGTCGGCCGCAAGGGCATCGAGGAGGCGTACCGCACCGGCCGCGGCTCCATCACGATGCGCGCGGTCGTCGCGGTCGAGGAGATCCAGGGCCGCCAGTGCCTGGTCGTCACGGAGCTTCCGTACCAGACCAACCCGGACAACCTCGCGCAGAAGATTGCCGACCTGGTCAAGGACGGCAGGGTCGGCGGCATCGCGGACGTCCGCGACGAGACCTCCTCGCGTACGGGTCAGCGCCTGGTCGTCGTGCTCAAGCGCGACGCGGTCGCCAAGGTCGTCCTGAACAACCTGTACAAGCACACCGACCTCCAGTCGAACTTCGGCGCGAACATGCTGGCGCTCGTCGACGGGGTGCCGCGCACGCTGTCGATCGACGCGTTCATCCGCCACTGGGTGACGCACCAGATCGAGGTCATCGTCCGGCGGACGAAGTTCCGGCTGCGCAAGGCCGAGGAGCGGGCGCACATCCTGCGCGGCCTCCTCAAGGCCCTGAACGCCATCGACGAGGTCATCGCCCTCATCCGGCGCAGCAACACCGTGGAGATCGCGCGCGAGGGCCTGATGGGCCTGCTGGAGATCGACGAGCTCCAGGCGAACGCGATCCTGGAGATGCAGCTGCGCCGGCTGGCCGCGCTGGAGCACCAGAAGATCACAGCCGAGCACGACGAGCTCCAGGCGAAGATCAACGAGTACAACGAGATCCTGGCGTCGCCCGCGAAGCAGCGGCAGATCGTCAGCGAGGAACTGGCCGCGATCGTCGATAAGTTCGGCGACGACCGGCGCTCCAAGCTGGTGCCCTTCGACGGTGACATGTCCATCGAGGACCTGATCGCCGAGGAGGACATCGTCGTCACGATCTCCCGCAGCGGTTACGTCAAGCGCACCAAGACGGACGACTACCGCTCGCAGAAGCGCGGCGGCAAGGGCGTGCGCGGGACGAAGCTGAGGGAGGACGACATCGTCGACCACTTCTTCGTCTCGACGACGCACCACTGGCTGCTGTTCTTCACGAACAAGGGCCGCGTCTACCGGGCGAAGGCGTACGAGCTTCCGGACGCCGGCCGGGACGCGCGCGGCCAGCACGTCGCCAACCTGCTGGCGTTCCAGCCGGACGAGAAGATCGCCCAGATCCTGGCGATCCGCGACTACGAGGCCGTTCCGTACCTGATCCTGGCGACGAAGGGCGGTCTGGTGAAGAAGACCGCGCTGAAGGACTACGACTCGCCGCGCTCGGGCGGTGTCATCGCGATCAACCTGCGCGAGATGCCGGACGGCGGCGACGACGAGCTGATCGGCGCCGAGCTGGTGTCGGCCGAGGACGATCTGCTGCTCATCAGCAAGAAGGCGCAGTCGATCAGGTTCACCGCGACGGACGACGCCCTGCGCCCGATGGGCCGTGCCACATCGGGTGTCAAGGGGATGAGTTTCCGCGAGGGCGACGAACTGCTCTCGATGAATGTCGTGCGGCCCGGTACTTTCGTGTTCACTGCCACCGACGGCGGGTACGCCAAGCGCACCCCCGTCGACGAGTACCGCGTCCAGGGTCGCGGCGGCCTCGGCATCAAGGCCGCCAAGATCGTGGAGGACCGGGGCTCGCTCGTCGGCGCGCTGGTGGTCGAGGAGACGGACGAGATCCTCGCCATCACGCTCGGCGGTGGTGTGATTCGTACGCGAGTCAATGAAGTCAGGGAGACCGGCCGTGACACCATGGGCGTCCAGCTGATCAATCTGGGCAAGCGTGACGCCGTCGTCGGCATCGCGCGCAACGCCGAGGCCGGCCGTGAGGCGGAAGAGGTCGATGGGACCTCCGATGCCGAGGGCGAGACGGCCGAGGTCCACGCCGCGGGCGTGGTTGAGGGCACTGTCGAGGGCACGGAGCCTTCGACCGGGGAGCACGAGGAGTAGAGCGTGAGTGGAGCCAAGGGCGCCGGGTCGGCCGCTTCCGGAGCAGGAGCGAACGGTGCCCGTGGCCCTGCCGCGGACTCCCAAGGGGGCACTGTGACGGACACTCGAGGGCCTCAGCCCCAGTACGAGGGTTACGCGACCGGGCCGCTGCCCGGTGAGCGCGAGCCCGCGCAGGGGGCGACGGGCCCGTACCACCCGCCGCAGGCGTACCAGGCGCCCGGGGGCGGCACCCAGGGCGGCCAGCAGCGTCCCGGGCAGCCGGGCGGCGGCGGCACGCTGGGCGGTGCGGCCACGCGCAAGCCGCGCACCGGGGCGCGGACCACTCCGCGGACCCGGAAGGCGCGTCTGCGGGTGGCGAAGGCCGACCCGTGGTCGGTGATGAAGGTCAGCTTCCTGCTGTCGATCGCCCTGGGCATCTGCACGGTGGTGGCGGCGGCGGTCCTGTGGATGGTGATGGACGCCATGGGCGTCTTCTCCACCGTGGGCGGCACGATCAGCGAGGCCACCGGCTCGAACGAGAGCAACGGCTTCGATCTGCAGTCGTTCCTGTCGCTGCCGCGCGTGCTCATCTTCACGTCGGTCATCGCGGTGATCGACGTGGTGCTGGCCACCGCGCTGGCGACGCTGGGCGCCTTCATCTACAACCTGTCGGCGGGCTTCGTGGGCGGCGTCGAGCTGACGCTGGCCGAGGACGAGTAGCCCGCCGGGTATCGATTTTGGGACTGGCCCCGACGTGCGCTAATCTTCAGAAGTCAGCGCAGCAGCGCGGCGGGGCTATAGCTCAGTTGGTTAGAGCGCATCCCTGATAAGGATGAGGCCACAGGTTCAAATCCTGTTAGCCCCACAGCGGCGTAACGCCAGGTCAGAAGGCCGGTAGATCCACAGGATCTACCGGCCTTCTACATGTGTGGATCTTGGTATCCCATTACTACCCCGTAACTTCCTGGTGGCCTCGGTCCGTATCCGTCTGTCCGGTTCGCCGCCGCTCTGTGGCCAGAACAGCCAGCAGGCCCTCGCCGGTTTCCGCGGCGGGGGCCTGCTGCCGTCCGGCCCGGACCTCCCGAACCTGGCCGGTGTTCTGTGGGAGCGTCAACCCCAGCCGACGTCCCCCGCTGTGGCGGACGGCGACGCCGACGGGAGCGGCACACGCCGGCCGAGCCGTCGCCTGACCGGCGGTTCCCGGCCCCCTTTCGGCCCGGGACCTCGTGGCGTCTACGCTCTGGCGGGCTGGATGACCGCGTGACGGTCGCGCAGCCAGACCTGCTGGCCCCGGTCTGTCACGGTCACCCCGAACTGCTCGGGGCCAGGTCGGCCGACGTCCTCGTACTCGCGCCACACCTGCTCGATCTCCTCCCACAGCAAGCCGGGACCGTACTGCCAGACCTCCTCCCCGGTGGCGGCGGTGGCGGCGGCCCCGGCTGGGTGGCTCACCCAGACCCGCGCGTCGTCGGCGGTTTCCCCATCGGTGACCCGGACGCCGGGCAACCGGGCTCCGGCTCACAGGGAGAACCCGAGGTCGAGGATCCGCACAGGATCCAGACCGGCGGCCCGGGGCCGACCGCGGCTCTCGATCTCGTGAGGGATCGGCCGGTGCGATCGCATCGGCATGAACATCGCGTGGCCGCAGACCGGTCCCACCGCGCTCCCGTCGTCCTGGACGTGGAGCTGGACCAGGGCGCCGGACCAGAAATCCCGGACGAGCGGGGCGACGATGACCCCTCCCGGCCGGACCTGCCGGACGAGCGAGTACGGAACATGCCGGAGGCCGCACGTAGCGATCAGCCGGTCCACGAGGCCCATAGCGGGGAACGGCTGCTCCCCGTCACCGACCCGCAGGTGCGGCCGGTACCCGGCCCCGGCGATGTGCTCAGCTGCCTGCCGCGCCAGCATGGGGTCCAGCTCGATGCTGTAGACCTGATCGGCACCGAGCCGCTCGCAGAGCAGCGCCGCGACGTACCCGGTGCCGGTGCTGATCTCCAGAGCCCGATGCCCGTCCTCGACACCGAGAAGCCTGAGCATCCGGGCCACCATCGACGGCATCGAGTTCGAGCACGTCGCGATGCCGGGCCCGCCCTCGGCCCCGTCGTCGAGCTGGGTGACCACCGGCTCGTCGCTGTTCACCAGAGCCGACCAGTCGTCCGTCCCGACGACCGGCTCGCACCGGTCGGGGAGCTGCCGCCAGACGTCCGGCGGGATGAACTGGCCGCGTGGCACGGCCTCCCAGACCTGCCGCCAGCGGATATCGAGCAGCCCCCGGTCGGCCAGGTCCTGGACCAGGGCCGAGTACGTGCCGCTCTCCTGCGCCGTGCTCACCGGGCGCGCTTCTGCGGGCGGCTGCCGTCCGGGGACGGAGCCGGTGCCGGGTCCGGGGTCCACGGCTTGTCCGACGGCGGCCCGCCCGCGACCGCTTCGGCGACTGCCGGGAACGGGTGGGTGGATGGGGTTGTTCGGCGGTGCGGGCGGCTCGGGCGGCTCGGTCGGCTCGGTCGGCGGTCAGTCGTGGCAGGTGCCCGCGCAATCCGGGCGGACGCACGCCGCGTGCTGTTCGGCCGCGGGGATGTGCGGGAGCGGGTACGGCGGGCGGCGCTGTGCGTGTCCGCGCGGGCGGTGTCGCGGGCGGCGAGCGCCGCGTCGAAGCTCGCGCCGAGCCGCTGCTCCTCCCATGCTTCGTCCGGGAAAGCAGGGTGTCGAGCCGCTCGCGCAGCCACTTCGCCGCTGTGTGGGAGAGCACCAGCGGCACCTCGGCCCGGAGGGCATCGAGGTCGTAGAGCGCGACCGGGATGCGTACCTCTCCGGTGGTCGGGTCGCCTACCGGCTGCGCTCCGATCCGAGGTGACGCGTGCCAGGCCATGGACATCAGCCCCCTGCGTGGATGACGAGACGTCACCGTAAAGGGCCCGGCAGCGGAGAAGAGGGACAGACTGTCCCCCTGTCCCAGACCGTCCCCTTACCCGGTGGGCACCCCGACATCTACGGCGAGGCGACTGGCCTCACCGCGCAGCGCCCGCGGCGCGGACCGCCACAGGTCTGCGGCCACCGTGCGGGCGGACGGGGTGAACTGCACGGTCTCGGCACCGATGCGGTGGGCCATCTGCATCACGTGCAGGGCGGCGGTGCGATCGCCTCGCTGGAGGTGCCCGCGGGCGACCTCCACCCACAGGCGGGCGCGTCGCTCCCGCGACGGCATGACGTCGGGGTCGATGTCGTCGGCGAGGCCGATGGCCTTCTGGGATTTCCGCAGGTCCGTCGCCACGGACACCGCGTGGAAGTCCACGTTCGCCCGGCCGAAGACCGTCGACGGGTGGACATACGCCGCTGGGAGGGACTTTGCGACCTGATCCCCCTTCCCCCAGTACCGCCAAGCGTCACCCTCACGGCCCTCTCGGGCCGCGGTCACCGCAGCATGGAGCTGGAGTGCTCCGTAGACCCCGCGCCAGTCCTCCGGAGCCCCGTCCAGGTGAGGGAGGATCAGTTCCGCCGCCTCCTGCACCACTCGCAGCGCCTCTTCCGGGTACGACGTCTCCCGCAGAATGTTCCCGAGGTTCCAGGCCGCTGCCGCTATGGCCGCCGGCTGGTCCGCCGCCTGAGCCGCCGCGAGCGCCCGGTCGGCGACCACCCATGCCAGCTCGGCCGGGGCCACGTACGCGGTCGCCTGCCCGGTCAGCCGATACACGTCCGACAGGGCGACCTGCGCCTTCCGCCGCTGCTCCCCGTCCACGGTGCGGACCGCGAACTCCCCGTCGCGGATCAGCGCGGGCAGCAGCGCGCCGACCTCAGTGCGGTTCTTGTCCGAGGTATGCCACAGCCGCCACGTCCGGTCCACACGTCCCTGAAGCGCGACCGGATCGACAGTCCCGGCCGATGAGGGCGTGAGTGAACGGGTCATGACCGCAGACCAGATGTCCGGCATCCCCGGGTGGGCGAGTCGGCCGAGCGGTGCCGTCTGCGCGCCGGCGGTGGGGGCGCTGGTGTCGGTGCCGGTGATGAGGGAGAGGTCAGCCACTTGCAGCGCTGTGGCCAGACGGAGCAGAAGCGAGTGGCTGCGCAGCTCTCGTTCTCCAGTCTCGATCTTCTTCAGCCAGTCCGGACCGCGGCCACACAGCTCGGCGAGAACTGGGCGGGACATGCCTCGGGACTCGCGCAGGGCGCGGATCCTCTCGCCGATGGTGAGGTCTGCGTCCATGGTGCCCCTCCGTTTGGCCGGTGCAGTGCCGCCAGCGTACGGCGGGCCGGTGCCCGGCGGGGAGGGCTCGGCGGCGGGGGCACCCGGCGTATCCGCACTCGCCGTCCCGGCTGATGAGAGGTCACCGAGAGCATGACGGCCGTCCTGGACCGAACCACAGGCCGGGCATGACGAAGGGCCCCCGCCTCAGGCCGAGGCCGGGGCCGATGCCGGGGCGGGGGCGGGGGCGGTTCATCGGGCGTCGCGGGCGGCGACGAGCTCGGGGTCCATCGGGACGAGAGGCATGCCCGCAGCGGCCAGCCGGTCGTCCTGAAGGATGAGGCCACAGGTTCACCGCGGGGAGTGCGTGTCCCGGCAGGCGACGGCCGCAGCAGCCGCGCGGCAGCCGGACCAGGCGGTGGAGACGGAGATCGCCCGCACGGTGGCGACGATGGCCGTCGAGACCCGATCGGCCAGGATGCGGCAGGAGTTGGCCACTCTGGAGCGGGCGATGCGCCCGAGGCACGATGCTCCGGTCGGCCGGGACCTCACTGAGGTCCTGGCACCGGTGACCGAGGGCAGTTGACCGTGGGCAAGGGGTCGTTGACGGACGAGGAGATCACGGAGCGCCTGGCAGCGCTGCCGGGCTGGGTGCGCGTCGGGGACGAGATCACCCGCACGTTCGGGATCCGGTACCACGGCGGTGTCGCGATGATCGTGCACGTGGCGAACGTCGAACGGCTCATCGGCCACCACGCGGACATCGACCTGCGGTGGGACCACGTGCGGTTCAGCATCACCACCCATGACGCCGGACACCGGCTCACCGCAGCCGACTTCGACCTGGCTGCGCGCATCGACAAGATCGCCGCAGCCCACCAGGCGCAACCCGGCGGCCTTTGACCCCGGCCATGACGAAGGCCCCACCGGCAACACGAAAAAGGCCCCCGACCCGGTGTGAACCGGACCAGGGGCCCCGGAGTGCGGGGGCCGCCCAGGTCAGGGCGGCAGCAGGGGCGAGTCGCCTTCCGGGGCGGTGTGGTGGGGGCGGCCCGAGCCGGTGGTGGTCGCGTCCGTCGGGTCGGCCGCCAGGTGGCGGGTGGCCGGCGAGGAGCCGTGGGCCTCGGCCCGGATGCGCTGCTTCATCGTGGGCGGCAGGGCCCGGTCACGCGGAAGGGTCCATCGCACCGACGGCGTGGTCGTGGTTGCCGCGGTCGCCTCCGTGTGCTCGTGGCTCGTGGCGCTCGGCTGCGCGGTCGCCGCGGAGGCCGTGGCGGTGACGAGGCCCAGCGACGCCAGCAGGGCGAAGAAGGCGGTGATGAAGGCGGTCCAGATGTTCTTGGCCTTGACGGTGCTCATGGCCCCTCGCTTTCGGGTGGTCCTGTTTGCTTACTTCTCCGATGATGTGGATCCCGGCCGCGTTTTCGGGGAGCGACGCCCGCGCTGCGCCGATCTTCAGATGAACACCACTCGTATGGTTCAACCGGGCTTGACGGACCGTCCGGAGCCGGCCGGAGAGGCCGGCGGATGGCTCTTCCGGGTGCCGGAGACCGGCCGCTTTCTGCTCTCGGGCAGGTCACTGATCGGTATCGGCCGGTGTGTATAGTCGGCGGCAGAAGGCCCTACGCCAAGGAAAGACGAGGTCGCGCGGTGAAGAAGCTTCTCCTGGTCGCACTGGCCGCCATCGGCGGGCTCCTCGTGTACCGCCAGATCCAGGCGGATCGCGCCGAGCAGGATCTGTGGACGGAGGCGACCGACTCCGTGCCCGCAGGTTCGGGTGTGTGAGACGGCACAGTCTGTTACGAGCCCCGGTCGCCGAGCGGCCGGGGCTTCGTGCTGTCCGGGGACGTCTCCGCCTGTCCGGGCAGGTTTTCCGCGCCACCCGTCGAATCCGACAGGGTCCCGCGTCCGCTCTTCGGCACCATCGTGCTCCGGCCGTGTTTCCTGTTGCCGGATCGTGATCGTTGTGTGTCGCGAGTTCACCTCAGTAAATTAGTAGCTTGCTCAAGCAAAGTCGCGGGGGTCTCGGCGGATGATCGGGCCGGACGGCGATTCCGCCCCTCGTCGCAGACAGCGGTCCTTCCGGCGGGGCAGGATGGACCGGCATCGCGGCCACCGCCGGAGCGGGCGCCCGGCCCTGGCCGCCGGAGCCGCCTTTCCCCGTACGCGACGGGCGCGGGCGGCCACGCAGACGACGAGGGGAAGCGCGTGAAGAGGCAGCCCATCAGGGGCCGGGGGACGCTGGCGGCACTCGCGGCGGTGTGCGCGGTGGCGGCGCTGCCGGGTCCGGCGCACGCGGACGGTCGCGCGGCGTACACGTTCGATCCGGGGGCCCAGCGGGTGCGGGGCGCGGCGGCCAACGCCGAGGCGTCCGTACTCGAAGAGGGGACCGTGTACCGCAGCACGATCGGGGCGGGCGACAAGCTCTACTACCGGGTGCGGCTGGACGCCGTGTCCAACGCCTACGTCTCGGCGGTGGCGGTGCCCACGAAGGGCGGCGCGGTGGCGTACGCCGACGGCATCACCGTCAGCGTCCGCGATCTCAACGACTCCCGGTGCGGCTCGAACAGCGCGGACTTCGGCCCCGGCGAGGCCGCCCGCCCGATCGCCGCGTACGCCTACCGGACCGTCGACAAGGGCGGCAGTACGTGCCAGGAGGCCGGCACGTACGACGTCCTCGTCGAGCGGGAGAGCAAGGACACCTCCAGTCCCGAGCCCTGGGATCTCGAACTGCGCTTCGTGCGCGAACCGGGCCTGAGGAGTGGGCAGTCGATGCCGACCGAGGCCCCGGAGAACTGGCCCTCCGGCACGCCGGAACCGCCGTCCGCCGGAGGCGGGAAGCGGTCCGGAGGCAGCGGCTACTACGACGCGGCGAGTCTGGAGACGGGCGCCTGGGTCGACGAGATCGCGCCGGGCCAGACCCTCTTCTACCGGGTGCCGGTCGACTGGGGGCAGCAGATCCACGCCTCCGCCGTACTCAGCAACAGCACAGGCGGGGCTACCGAGTTCGTCGGAAACGCGCTCACCCTGTCGCTGGACAACCCCGCCCAGGGGCACGTCGACGGCACGTCGCTCTCCTACTCCGGCAAGTCGGCCAGCACGGCGCTGAAGCCTCTGCCGCCCGTGGCCTACCGCAACCGGTTCGACTACAACTCCGCTGTCAGCGCGATGCGGTTCGCCGGCTGGTACTACCTGTCGGTGACGCTCAGCCCGAAGGTCGCCGACAGCTACGGCAAGGGCCCCATCGCCGTGACGACGACGGTCCAGGTGAAGAACGGCCCGGCGGAGTCGCCGTACGAAGGCGATCCCGGGATCTTCGCGGTGACCGACCGGGACAAGGACATGGCGAAGAACGGCGGGAGCGCTCCGCAGGCGGCCGAGAGGAGCGGCACGATGCGGCTGGTCGCCGCGTCCGGCATCGGTGCGGGGACTGTGCTGGTGCTCGGGCTCGGCATCTGGACGCTGGTGGGCCGCCGCCGTGCCGCCGCCGTTCCGGCGGACGGGCCGCAGCCGCCCGTCGGCGGGCCGCCGCACCAGGGCTGGTAGCGCGGGGCCGGAGGCGGCCCGGAGCCCTGCAGGCTCTGCGGGCCGCCCGCTCGGGGGCGCGGCCCTCAGACCTGGGTCAGGGCCCAGATGCCGACCGCGAAGCAGATCAACGCCACCACCAGCACCGGGACCGCCACCTTCGGGGACGGTCCCGGACGCGTCGGGCGGACCGGGGAGGCGGCGGGCTGCTGCGGCGTGCTCCCGGCGGTGTAGGCGCGGGTGGCCGCCGGGTCGCGCTGGGCGGCCGAGGTGGGCGCCTGCGACAGATCCGGCGCGCCGACGGCGTATGGACCCGGCGCGCCGCCGACGGTGTACGGATGCGGGGCATCACCCGGGGCCGGCTGCGGGGCGTCGACCGGCACCGGCTGCGGATACGGAGCGAACTGCCGCGGAGGCGGCCCCGCATGGTGGGGCCGGACGGCCTGAGGCGGGGGCTGCGACGGGCCCTGTGGCGGTGGCAGATGGAAGCTGCCGGTCTCCGACATGGAGGTGGGCGGCGGTGCGTACGGCTGTGCCTGCGCCTGTGCCTGGGCCTGCGCCTGGGCCGGGGGCTGAGGGGCGGTCAGGGGGCCGTCCGGGCCGAATCCGGACGGCAGGGGGCCGATCTGGTCGAACACCTCCACCGGCTCGTCGTCGCCGCCGGACTCGGGCAGCATCTCGACCGCCGCCGCCAGGGCCTTGCGCGCCCCCGTCGCCGTACGGAAACGGGCCTGCGGGTCGGGCTGGAGCAGCCCGGCGAGCACCTGCCACAGGGGCTCCGGGACGGAGGCCGGGGCGCCGGGGGTGCCGTGGGCGGCGAAGTACTCGATCAGCGCCTTGGCGTCGGGCTTCCTGCCCTCCAGGAGGTACAGGGCGACCAGGCCGACCGCGAAGAGGTCCGCGGGGAAGTCGGGCTCGGCGCCCATCATCTGCTCGGGTGCGAAGTAACCGGGCGTGCCGACCACGTAGTTGGTCTCGGTGAGCCGGGGCTCGCCCTTGCGCATCGAGATGCCGAAGTCGGAGAGGCGCAGGTGCGGGCGGCCGGTTCCGGTCGCCTCCATCAGGATGTTGGCCGGTTTGATGTCGCGGTGGACGACGCCCTCCGCGTGCACGGTGGACAGTCCGGACAGCAGCTGGTCGAGGAGGAGGCAGACGAACCGCGGCGGCAACGGACCGTAGTCGCCGATGACATGGGCGAGCGAACCTCCGCTCACCAGGTCCATGGTGAACAGGACCTTGTCGTCGTCGGCGGCCCAGCTGGCCGGGGCCAGGACGTGCGGGTGCTCGATGCGCAGGGCCTGTTCGCGCACGAAGCGCAGCAGCGTGTGCGCGTCGCTCTGCTGGAGCACCTTGGCCGCCACGTACCTGCGGCGACGGTGGTCCCAGGCCCGCCAGACGGCGCCGACCCCACCGCGTCCGATCGGGTCGACCAGTTCGTACCGACCGGCGAAGACCTCACCCATAGCGCTGTGCCCGCTCCCAGTCCTGTTGTGGCCGTGGTTGCCGTCGTGTGTCCGCGCGCCCCGGGGGCCGGGGCGCGAACTCCCCTGCTGTCGAAGGGTCCAGGGCCCTCGGCGCGGGGCGGGGGCCCTGGACCGGTCGGCGCTCCGGGGCCGGAGCCGTCAGCTCTGGTGACCCTCGTAGTGCGCGACCGCGTCCGCCGTGCGCCCGGCTCCGTAGACCTTGAGGAACTCTGCCAGCTCCGGGTGGGTCGGGGCGAGGGAGTCGGCGGCGTCGATGATGTCGCCGGCCGCCGCGACGGACCGGAGGAGGGACTGGATCTCGCGCACCACGCGCCGGACGGTGGGAGCGCCGCCGCCGCTGGTGGTGGTCTGGCCGGTGCCGGTGAGCACCGATCCGCCCTGGGACTTCTTGATCTCCTCCATCCGGTCGGCGGCCTCGCCGGCGCTGAGGCTGCCGTCCGCCACCTGGCTCGCCAGCTCCTGGAGGGCCTGGACGCGCTGGACGACGGCCGGGTTGCCGATCTTGGCCCGCTGACCGCTCATCAACTGGGAGAGCATGGGGGCGGACAGCCCGAGGACCGCGGCGAGCCGTGCCTGGTTCAGGCCGAGGTCATCGATCAGCCGGCGGAAGAGCGCGCCGAGCGGCTCTCCGTACCAACTGCGCTGAAGCTCTCTGGCTCTTGCCGTCGCCTCTTGCTGCGCTGTGTCCATGGCGTCTCCCCTTCGCTGCGGCTTCGCTGCTGCGAACCTCGTCGTGCATCTTACGGAGAGTGGTCGCCCACGGGGAGTCCCCGTCCTTTTGCAAGATTCGCGGTGCTACCCGGTACTCTTGTCTGCGGCGGTGGCCGTGGCACGGACGTGTTCGGTGTTCGGCGCTGCCGTGGTTCGCTGTTTCCTCGGGGCCTTAGCTCAGTTGGTAGAGCGCTGCCTTTGCAAGGCAGATGTCAGGAGTTCGAATCTCCTAGGCTCCACGTATTAGATGCCCCCTGATCTGCGCAAACGCAGCTTCAGGGGGCATTTTCGCGGGCATCGGCGGGCCACCGGTGGGCACCGGCGGTGCCCACCGGGTCTGCGGGAGCCCTGCCTCCCGGGTCGAGCGCTGGTTCAGCGCTGGCGGGGCAGGGGCGGTCGGTCGGCGGTCTCGGCCGAGCGGTCGAAGGCGCCGGGGCGGGCGAGGTCTTCGAGGAGTTCGTCGATGAGCTCGCGGGTGACGTGCTGCATGACGTAGACGTGGCTGTAGTCGTGGCGTCGTCCGTCGAGGTTCAGCGGTACGCAGGCCAGCGTGTACTTCTCGACCAGTTCCCTGCGCGGCTGCTGGAACCACACGCTGAGCGAGTGGTCCCCGTTGCCCACCTCGATGCCGTCCTCCGCCCAGGGCTCGCCGCGCTCCTCCAGCAGCCGGCTGAGCTCGCGGAGCCGGGCGGCGGTGTAGCGGGCGAGTTCCAGGACGTCCGCCGCCTGCTGGACCTGCTGTTCCTCGCTGAGCTGTGCGAGGTGGTTCCACATCGCCAGGGAGGCGAATCCGCTGCGGGAGCCCGCGAAGGTGCTGTCCGGGGAGGAGACCACCGCGGGGTCGGACGGCGGCCGGAGTTTGGACCCGGCGCGGGACATGAAGATCCCGGTGGGGACCGGCGCTCCGGGGTATTTGTGCCCGCTGGTGACGATCGAGGACACCTCGGGGATGCGGAAGTCGAAGACGGGCGGCGCGGTGTCGATGAGGCCCGCCGCGTGTGCCTTCTCCAGATAGGGGGCGTAGGCGCCGCCCAGTGCGCCGTCGACGTGGATCCAGTAGCCGTTGCGCACGCTGACCCGCTCCGGGTCGTCCGGGTCGAAGCGTACGGAGCGGTCGACGAGGCCGTGCGCCTCGAAGACCGGCCGGAGCCGCTCGCAGGCGTGCTGGACGTCGTCGTAGGCGCCCTTGAAGACGCTGCCGATGTTGAAGTTGACCAGGACCGGGTGGCCCTTCGCGGCGAAGAACTCCACCAGCGCGACCAGGGCGTCGACGTCGACCGTGCCCGGCCCCTCGTCTCCGCCGGTGGTCGGGACGCCGCCCAGGGGCCAGCCGTTGTAGGTCTGCGTCCCGGTGCCGGTCAGGTCGAGCGGGCACTGCCCGGGGTAGTGGGCGCCGCCGAGGTCGTAGAAGGTCGGGATGTCCAGCACCCGCATCGC
Source organism: Streptomyces sp. ADI96-02 (assembly GCF_003846185.1). Taxonomy (GTDB): domain Bacteria; phylum Actinomycetota; class Actinomycetes; order Streptomycetales; family Streptomycetaceae; genus Streptomyces. The sequence goes on along the minus strand of NZ_ML123034.1, from coordinate 3,263,005 downwards.
CTTGATGTGCGAGTAGTGCGTCTCCTGGGAGAAGAACGCCACCGGGGAGTAGGCGTTCGGGTTGTCCTCGGGGGGCGTCGCCCGGACGTACGTCGTCCGGCAACTCGCGTCACCCGCGATGGCGTCCCGCACCAGGGCGTTGCCGTCGAGGTAGTCGCGGGCGTTCCACAGGGCGTAGAGGTTGCCCTCGGTACTGCCCATGGACAGGACGTAGCCCCAGCCGTCGTCGTCCCGCGCCCTGGCCGGATCGTCGGGAAGCCGGGCGTGCCACAGGCGGGCGTAGTGTTCGAGCACGGCGCGCTCCAGCCACCGTGAGTGCAGGCTGTAGTGGCCGTCGACGAACGGGTCGCCGATGTTGTTGATGTGGTAGCCCAGGAACCGGCCGAGCGAGGCGTGGCCCTCCAGGGCCAGATTGCTCTGATAGCCCAGGAACCGGCCGCGCCGCTGTCCGAGGTATCCCTCCAGCTTGGCGAGAACGGACTCACGCTGCTCGTCGGTGTACGCGACGGCGCCCAGTCGGTAGTCGTCGTCGGTGGGCGGCACTAAGGCCGAACGCGACATTTCTGAGCTTTCTGAGATCATTTCCGTATCCATTTCTGCACGTTTCCACCGCGGACCCGGTGCGGCTACGCGGTGAATTGCTGTTCCGCTGGGAGCTGTCGCTGTTCCGCCCGCGGTCAGGTGCGGGCGGCGGCGTACGTCGTGACCGCTCGCGCGGCCGGCAGGCGCGCCGGGCCCCCTTCACCGTTCGCCCGGTTCGCCTAACGAGAGCACCGGCCGCGGAGCAACGGGGCGGCCACCGGTCGCGGAGCGAGGGGCGCTCAACCGAAAAAGCTCCCCCGGCCTGCCGTCTCGCAGGTCGGGGGAGCTTTTCCGGGTGGTGTGCGGGCTGCCGTCAGGGGCGGTCGTCGAGGCCGGGGACGTCGCCGTCGCCCGACTCCGCCTCGGCCTGCTTGGCCCTGACCTCCGGGTCGAGGTCCGACCGGTCGCTGCCGTCCACCGAGTTCAGCGGCGAGCGGTCGTCGCCGACCTCGGTGGGAGCCGGCGGCTCGACCAGCCAGTCCGGGTTGGCCTGCTTGTCCCACCACCGCCAGGCCGCGTACGCGCCGCCCGCCAGGACCCCCAGCACCAGGAAGCCCCTGGTGGCGCGGCCGGCCTTGGCCCGGCGCCGGTTCTTCCTGGCCAGCTTCTGGATCTCCTTGGCCGTGACCTGCCCGCGCAGGGCGGCCAGCGCGGCGGCGCTGCGCACGGTGGCCTGCTCGGCCATCGGCTGGGCCACCGCCCGTGCGTGCTCGACGCGCGGTGCGGTGTAGTCGGCGGCGGTCCGTGCGGCCCTGCGGGTCGTGACCGCGGCGCGCTGTGCGGCCTGGTCGACCTTCGGCGGCACGTGGGTCAGGGCCTGTTCCAGGCGCGGGGCGAGATGGGACTCGTACTGGGCACGGGCCTGATGTGCCGCCTTCGTCACCTTCGGCGCCAGCAGTACACGGGCCTCGTGTGCGAAGTGGGCCGCCTGTTCCTTGGCCGTGTCGGCGTAGGGCGCCACCACTTCCGCGGCGTGCTGCGCGCTGTCCTTCGCCGAGTCGGTTGCGGCGCGCACGCTGTCGATGCGGGTCACGGGATCCTCCTCCTTGGTGGCGGGTAGGTACTCCGCCTGTCCGCCCAGTTCGAAATCATGCCTCTCACGGCCATGTCCGGCACGTGGGACGGGCATCCGGGTCACGATCGTCTTTTTCGGGCACAACGGTTCACGTGAAGTGTGCCGACGACACTGCCACGGTTGTGCGGTGAACGCGCCGGTTCACCCGGCATCCGGCCGTACGTCTCCCGGTACGTGGGAGAATCGCCGGGACGTCAGCGAAGCATGAGGAAGGCACACCGTGGCCGAGCAGCTTTACGCCACCCTGAAGACCAACCAGGGCGACATCGAGATCCGGCTTCTGCCGAACCACGCGCCCAAGACGGTGAGGAACTTCGTCGAGCTGGCCTCCGGGCAGCGCGAGTGGACCAACCCCGAGACCGGCCGGGCGTCCACGGACCGGCTGTACGACGGCACCGTCTTCCACCGGGTCATCAGCGGCTTCATGATCCAGGGCGGCGACCCGCTGGGGAACGGCACCGGCGGCCCCGGCTACAAGTTCGCCGACGAGTTCCACCCGGACCTCGCCTTCACCAAGCCGTACCTGCTGGCCATGGCCAACGCCGGGCCGGGCACCAACGGCTCGCAGTTCTTCCTGACGGTGTCGCCCACCGCGTGGCTGACCGGCAAGCACACCATCTTCGGCGAGGTGGCCGACGACGCGGGCCGCCGGGTCGTGGACACCATCGCCGCCCTGCCGACCAACCCGCGCACGGACCGGCCGCTCCAGGACGTGGTGATCGAGTCCGTCGTCGTCGAGACCCGCTGACCGGACCCCCGTCCCCGGGAACCTACGGCCCCGCCCGTCCGTACTGTTGGATAGCGGACCGGCGGGGTCGCCGCGTGCGCACCGCCGAGGGACGAGGACCGAGAGGCAGGCCAGGACCGATGGAGCAGCAGCCGCCGGCAGACCGCGGTGCGCCCGGCGCGTCCGGGGGCGGTGAGGCCGTCCCGACCTGCTACCGGCATCCCGACCGGGAGACCGGTATCAGGTGCACCCGCTGCGAACGGCCGATCTGCACCGAGTGCATGGTCAGCGCCTCCGTCGGGTTCCAGTGCCCCGAGTGCGTCCGCGAGGGTTCGGGCACCGGCCACCACCCGGCCGCGAGCCGGCCGCGCACGCTGGCGGGCGGCAGCATCGCCGCCGATCCGCGGCTGATCACCAAGATCCTCATCGGTGTCAACCTGGTGGTGTTCCTGGTCGTCGCGGCGGCCGGGACGAAACTGCTCGACGATCTGACGCTGGTCGGCCGGGCCTGGGCGCCCTCCCCGACGGGCGGATCGGTCGAAGGAGTGGCCGAGGGGCAGTGGTACCGCCTGGTGACCTCGATGTTCCTGCACCAGGAGGTGCTGCACATCGCGTTCAACATGCTGGGCCTGTGGTGGCTCGGCGGGCCGCTGGAAGCCGCTCTCGGCCGTGTCCGGTACCTCGCGCTGTATCTGCTGTCCGGGCTCGCGGGCAGCGCCCTGACCTATCTGATCGCCGCGCCGAACCAGGGCTCGCTCGGAGCGTCGGGCGCGGTCTTCGGGCTGTTGGGCGCCACCGCCGTGCTCATGCGCCGGATGAACTACGACCTGCGCCCGGTGCTGGTGCTGCTGGCGCTGAACCTGCTCTTCACCTTCACCTGGGGCGGGATCGCCTGGGAGGCGCACGTCGGCGGTCTGGTCGCGGGCATCGTGATCGCGATCGGCATGGTGCACGCCCCGCGGGAGCGCCGTACCGCCGTCCAGGCCGGGACGTGTGCGCTGGTCCTGGCGGCCACCGTCGTGA
>NZ_ML123034.1:3237149-3259414 GCF_003846185.1 Streptomyces sp. ADI96-02 | reverse complement strand
GAGCGCCGCGAGCGGTGGTTCGGTTTTGACCGTTCTGAACGGTTCCGTGAGCGTACGTGGCCGAGTGAAGGACACCTTCGCCCCCAGGGCAGACCACAGTTGTCCACAGTCCGTGCAGGATCTTGTGCACGGCAAGGGGAACAGGTGTGCCTGACGTCGCTGAGCTGCGTTTTCCCGCCCCGATCAAGCGGCGCAGCCCCCCTCGTCGAGGGAGGCTGCGATCACACCGGCGTCAACAGGAGCAGGGGTTATCCACAGATCGTCTGACCTTTTCCCCCGCCTGTGGATAACTCTGTGGGTAACTCAGGGCACAGCTTGCGGTGGAGCGGTTCGAACCGGTAGAGGAAGAACCGGAGGAAGGGCCGGTGGAGGAAGGGCCGTGCGGGCCGCTACTTCCACTGCGTCGACACGGCGAAGCCGCCGGCGATGAAGCCGAAGCCGACGACGATGTTCCAGTTGCCCAGCGAGTCGACCGGCAGATCGCCCTCGGTGACGTAGAACACCACGATCCAGGCCAGCCCGATGAGGAACAGGGCCAGCATGACCGGTGCCACCCAGCTCCGGCTGGTCAGCTTTATGTTCGTTGCCTGCTTCGCCGAAGGCGGCGTGAAGTCGGCCTTCTTGCGGATACGTGACTTCGGCACGAGGGACTCTCCTGTCGATGCGCTGCGTGACCGCGCAGGGATCTGTGGCGGGCGCCGGGGGCGGGTGCCAGGGGGAATGCCGCCTCCCCCGGGCGTCCGTTAGCGTAGTGCTTCCATGGCGCCTGATGAGATAAGGGTACGTTGAGCAATTCTGCCGACTCCCCCGAAGGCCCCGCCCGGCGCACCTCCGCATGGGCGGTCCGAGGGCTCACCGCTGCCGTTTTCGCCCTGGCCGGACTGATCTTCGTCACCAGCGCCAACGCCGCCAAGGGCACCGACCTGCGCAGCGACTCCTCCCTGCTCAAGCTCTCCGACCTGATCCGGCAGCGCAGCGAGAAGAACGCCGGACTGAACGATTCGGCCGCCGCCGTCCGCGCCGACATCGACGCCCTCGCCCAGCGCGACGACGGTTCCACCGAGGCCGAGGACGCCAAGCTGAAGGCCCTGGAGAAGACCGCGGGCACCACGGAGATCACCGGCGGCGCGGTCAGCGTCACCCTGAACGACGCGCCCCCGGACGCCACCGCCAACCCTGGCTACCCGGAGCCCCAGCCTAACGACCTGGTCATCCACCAGCAGGATCTGCAGGCCGTGGTGAACGCCCTGTGGCAGGGCGGGGCGCGCGGGATCCAGGTCATGGACCAGCGGCTGATCTCCACCAGCGCGGTCCGCTGCGTCGGCAACACGCTGATCCTTCAGGGCCGCGTCTACTCGCCGCCGTACAAGGTCACCGCCGTGGGCGACCCGGGCCGCCTCAAGCAGGCGCTCAACGACTCCACGGCGACCCAGAACTACCAGCTGTACGTGAAGGCGTACGGACTGGGCTGGAAAGTCGACGAGAACGAGTCGGTGACTCTTCCCGGCTACTCGGGCACAGTGGACCTCCACTACGCACAGCCTGTGAAGTAAGTCCGAGCCGATCCCCGGGGAGGCCGTCCGGTGCCGGTGCGACTCGTCGTCAGGACCTTCAGCGAAATCTGCGTCACCGTGGGCACGGTCATCATCCTGTTCGTCGCCTATGTCCTGTTCTGGACGGGCGTCAAGGCCGCCGACGCGGCCGGGGGCGAGATCGACGCCCTTCGCGGCCGGTGGGACCGGGAAGCCGTCGCGCCGCCCGCGCCGGGCCCCGCGGCCACGGCCTCCCCCACCGCCGCCCCGGTCCCGTACCGCGCCGGAGAGCCGTTCGCGATGATGTACATCCCCCGCTTCGGCGCCGACTGGGAATGGCCCGTCCTGGAGAACACCGCGGTCAGGACCTTGCAGAAGGGACTGGGGCACTACAGCGGGACCGCCCGCCCCGGCGAGCGCGGGAACTTCGCGGTGGCCGGCCACCGGCGCACCTACGGCGACCCCTTCAAGGACTTCCCGAAGCTGCGCGCCGGGGACGCGGTGATCGTCAACGACGGCACCACCTGGTTCACCTATCGGGTGGCCCGCGCGCCTTACCGGACGGTGCCCACCGACACCGCCGTGATCGACCCCGTCCCCCGCAGGTCCGGCTTCCAGGGCCCCGGCCGCTACCTCACCCTCACCACCTGCGAGCCCGAGTGGGGCAGCAGCCACCGCCTCATCGTGTGGGCGCACCTCGACGCCACCCTGCCCGTCGGCGAGGGCAGGCCGGCGGCTTTCGCGGGCTGACCCCCGGCCCGGCTCCGGCCCTCTAGTCTGGTGCGGATACCGAATGGAGGGGTCGACATGTACGGCTGGATCTGGCGTCATCTGCCGGGCAACGCGTGGGTGCGGGGAGTCATCTCGCTCGTGCTGGTCCTGGTGGTCGTCTACGCGCTGTTCCAGTACGTCTTCCCCTGGGCGGAACCGCTGCTCCCGTTCGGTGACGTGACCGTCGACGGCGAGAGCGCCGGTGGAGCAGGAGCCGACCAGTGACCGCACGCATCCTCGTCGTGGACAACTACGACAGCTTCGTCTTCAACCTCGTCCAGTACCTCTACCAGCTCGGCGCCGAGTGCGAGGTGCTGCGCAACGACGAGGTCACCACCGCCCACGCGCAGGACGGCTTCGACGGCGTCCTGCTCTCGCCCGGCCCCGGCACGCCCGAACAGGCGGGCGTCTGCGTCGAGATGGTGCGCCACTGCGCCGACACCGGCGTTCCGGTCTTCGGGGTCTGTCTCGGGATGCAGTCCATGGCGGTCGCCTACGGCGGCGTCGTCGACCGGGCACCCGAGCTGCTGCACGGCAAGACCTCGCCGGTGGAGCACGGGGGCCAGGGCGTCTTCGCCGGGCTGCCGTCGCCCTTCACCGCGACCCGCTACCACTCGCTCGCGGCCGAACCGGCCCTGCTGCCCCCGGAGCTGGAGGTCACCGCCCGTACGTCGGACGGCATCATCATGGGCCTGCGCCACCGGGACCGGGCCGTCGAGGGCGTGCAGTTCCACCCCGAGTCGGTGCTGACCGAGTACGGCCACCTGATGCTCGCCAACTGGCTGGCGGCGTGCGGGGACACGGGGGCCGTAGCGCGGTCGGCGGGGCTCGCGCCGGTGGTGGGCAAGGCCGCCGCGTGACCGCAGGCCGCCCCGAGCGCGACGCCGGACGGGAGGGTCCGTACGCGCAGGGGACGTACGGGGCCGACGGCGCGTACGTGGCGGCGGTCGACGGACTCGCGGACCCGCTCAACGACCCGCTGCCCGGGCAGCACGCCTCACCGTGGTTCCGCTCCGGCCGCGCGGCGCAGGGCGGCTCGGGCGGAGCCGGACCGGCGGTGCCGGGCGGCGTACCGCCGGCCGGGGACCGCGACCACGCGTACCAGGCGCCTCGGCAGCCTCAGGAGGCCCCGAGCGAGTGGTACGACCCCGAGGGCTACCAGCGGGACTGGTGCGGCCCCCAGCGGCCCGCCGCGCCCGCTCCGGGGCCCGCCGCGCCCGCTCCGGAGCCCGCCGCGCCGATGGCCGCCGCTACCGCGGCCGTCCCCGCCGGAGCCCGCCCCGTCCCCGCCGTGCCCGCGCCCCGGCCCGCTCCACCCGCCGCCGACGAGACCGCGGTGCTGCCGGCGATGGACGCGGCCGGTCCGGACGCCCCGTCCGCCGAGGCCGCTCCTGCCACCGGGGGACGGGCCGAACGGCGCAGGGCGGCCAAGGGCCGGGGCCGCCGCCGGACCGGGCCCGCCGCCGCGCCCGTGCCGGCGCCCGCCGCGCCGATGCCGATGTCCCGGATGGAGGCGCGCCGCGCCGCACGGGCGGCCAAGGACAGCCCGGCCGTGGTCGCCAGCCGGGCGGTCGGCGAGGTCTTCATCACGCTGGGCGTCCTGATGCTGCTGTTCGTCACCTATCAGCTCTGGTGGACCAACATCCGCGCCGAGCAGATCGCCGGCAACGAGACGGACAAGATCCAGGACGACTGGGCCAACGGCGCGCGTTCGCCCGGGGTGTTCGCGCCGGGTCAGGGGTTCGCGATCATGCACATCCCCAAGCTGGACGTCGTCGCGCCGATCGCCGAGGGCATCGACAAGGAGAAGGTCCTCGACCGGGGCATGATCGGCCACTACGGCGAGGGCAGGCTGAAGACCGCCATGCCCTCCGACAAGCAGGGCAACTTCGCGGTGGCCGGGCACCGCAACACGCACGGCGAGCCGTTCCGCTACATCAACAAGCTCAGCCCCGGTGACCCGATCGTGATCGAGACGCGGGACGCGTACTACACGTACGAGATGGCGAGCATCCTGCCGCAGACGTCGCCGTCGAACATCTCGGTGATCGAACCGGTGCCGGTCGGCTCGGGGTTCGAGGGGCCGGGAAGGTACATCACGCTGACGACGTGCACGCCGGAATTCACGAGTACGTACCGGCTGATCGTCTGGGGCAAGATGGTCGACGAACGGCCGCGCAGCAAGGGAAAGCCCGACGCGCTCGTGGGGGGCTGAACATCATCACGACAGGGGCGGTGCGGTGGCAGCGAGGACCGGGCAGGACGAGCGGACCGAGCGGGACGACGTGTCCGCGCCCTCCGCGCCCCTCCGCAAGCGGCACCCCGTGGCGACGGCCGTCAACGTCTTCGGTGAACTGCTGATCACCGCCGGCCTGGTGCTCGCGCTCTTCGTCGCGTACTCCCTGTGGTGGACGAACGTGCTCGCCGACCGCGAGGCCGGCAAGCAGGGCGACACGGTCCGCAGCCGGTGGGCGGACGGGCCCGGCGCCCTGGACACCAAGGACGGCATCGGCTTCCTGCACGTGCCCGCGATGGAGAACGGCGAGGTGCTGGTCAAGAAGGGCACCGACACCAAGACCCTCAACGACGGCATCGCCGGCTACTACACCGACCCGATCGCCTCGGCCCTCCCCTGGGACGGGAAGGGCAACTTCACGCTGGCCGCGCACCGCGACGGCCACGGCGCGAGGTTCCACAACATCGACAAGGTGCGGACCGGCGACGCGATCGTCTTCGAGACCAAGGACACCTGGTACGTCTACAAGGTCTACAAGGCGCTCCCGGAGACCTCGAAGTACAACGTCGACGTGATCCGGCCGGTGCCCGAGGAGTCGGGCGTGAAGAAGCCCGGCCGTTACATCACGCTCACGACGTGCACCCCGGTCTTCACCTCGAAGTACCGCTACGTCGTCTGGGGCGAGCTGGAGCGGACGGAGAAGGTCGACAAGGACCGCACCGAGCCGGCCGAGTTGCGCTGAGGCACTGAGGCACTGAGGCCCGGTCACCGCGCGGGCGACGGACGAAGGGCCCCGGTCGCCTGTGCGGTGACCGGGGCCCTTCGTCCGTGTGCGGTGCTGCCGGGTGCTACCAGCCCCCGGGGCCTCCGAAGATGCCATCGCCGTCGCCGTCCCCGTCGTCGCCGCGGTCCCGGTCGCCGTCGCCGCCCGGCGTGGTGAACAGGTTGACCGCGGAGTTCTTGTCGACGGTCTGGCCGACACCCGGCTGGACGATGGCCACGGTGGCGTTGTCGTCCTGCGGCCCCTGCACGGTGCCGAGGGTCAGACCGGCCTCCTGGAGCTTGGCCTTGGCCTCACCGAGCTTCATGCCCTGGATCGCGGGGACCTGCGTCTGCTCCGGCTGCTGCGGGCCCTTGGAGACCTTGAGCACGATCTGCGCGTCCTGGGCCTGCTTGCCGGGCCCGGGAGTCTGCTCGACGACGGTGTCCTTGGGCTGGTCCGAGTCGACGTCGGTCCGCGAGACGTTGGTGAATCCGATGACCCGCAGCTGCTCCTCGGCCGCCGCGTAGGTGCGGGTGCGCACGTCCGGCAGGTCCAGGGTCTCCTTCTTGGCCACGGTGATGGTGACCTCGGAGCCGTCCGCCGCCTTCGCGCCGCCCCGGGGACTCTGCTTGATCACCGAGTTCTCGGGCTTGTCGGACTCCACGGAGGTGACGTTGACCGTGAAGCCCTTGTCCTCCAGCACCTGGCGGGCGCCGTCCTCGGACTTCTCCAGGACGTTGGGGACCTCGACCTTCGGGGCGCCGGTGGAGACGATGACCGTGACGGTGCCGTTCTCCTCCATCGTGCCGTCGCTGTCGGGCGTCTGGCTGCAGATGGCGCCCTTCTCCTGGTCCTCGCACGGCTCCTTGCCGCCGATCTTCAGCTGGACGCCCGCGTTGGCCGCCAGCTTCTCCGCCGCGGGGACCGTCGCGCCGACCATGTTCGGCACGGTGACCGAACTGCTGTCGCCGGTCGAGCTGAACAGGGAGCGGCCGATCAGGATCGCGCCGACCAGCACCAGGATGCCCGCGACGACCAGCAGGATCGTCGAGGTGTTGCTCTTCTTCTGCCGGCGCCGGTCCGGCCGGTCGTCGTAGCCGTAGCCGCCGTCGTTCGGATTGACCGGCGGCAGCATCGACGTCTGCGCGTTGTTCGGGTCGGCCGGGCGCAGGGCGGTGGTGGGCTGGTCGCTGTTGTAGCCGTCGTAGCCCCCGTATCCGCCCGCGCCCATCGCCGCGGAGACCGGCTGACCGTCGAGGCATGCCTCGATGTCGGCCCGCATCTCGTCCGCGGACTGGTAGCGGTAGTCCGGGTCCTTGGTGAGCGCCTTCAGCACGATCGCGTCCATCTCGGGCGTGATCTCGGGGTCGAAGTTGCTCGGCGGCTGCGGCTCCTCGCGGACGTGCTGGTAGGCCACCGCGACGGGCGAGTCCCCGACGAAGGGCGGCCGGACCGCGAGCAGTTCGTAGAGGAGGCAGCCGGTGGAGTACAGGTCGGAGCGGGCGTCGACCTGCTCGCCCTTGGCCTGTTCCGGGGAGAGGTACTGGGCGGTGCCGATGACCGCGGCGGTCTGCGTCATCGTCATGCCGGAGTCGCCCATCGCGCGGGCGATGCCGAAGTCCATGACCTTGACCTGGCCGGTGCGCGTCAGCATGACGTTGGCCGGCTTGATGTCGCGGTGGACGATCTGGGCGCGGTGCGAGTACTCCAGCGCCTGCAGGATGCCGACCGTCATCTCCAGCGTGCGCTCGGGCAGCAGCCGGCGTCCGGAGTGCAGCAGCTCCCTGAGCGTCGACCCGTCGACGTACTCCATCACGATGTACGGGATCGAGACCCCGTCGACGTAGTCCTCGCCGGTGTCGTAGACGGCGACGATCGCGGGGTGGTTGAGCGAGGCGGCCGACTGGGCCTCCCGGCGGAACCGGGCCTGGAAGGACGGGTCGCGGGCCAGATCGGCCCGGAGCGTCTTCACAGCTACGGTGCGGCCGAGCCGGGTGTCGTGCGCGAGGTAGACCTCGGCCATGCCACCACGGCCGAGCACCGAGCCCAGCTCGTACCGGCCGCCGAGGCGACGCGGCTCTTCCATAACTGTTCCAGCCCTCTCCGTCAGTCCTGACCGCACCCGTGTGTGTGGTCCGGCGGTGCGCTGTTCGCGCATACGCTACCGGGCGCGGGTGACGTGATCAGCCCGCACCCGTCAGCCGATATCCGACCGGTATCCGAAGTCCGGCATGATGGACGGCCGCCGTGACGGGCCTCACTTCTCGCTGTCGATGACCGCCCTCATCACGTCCTTCGCGATCGGAGCGGCCAGACCGCCACCGGAGATGTCGTCCCGGTTGGCGTTGCCGTCCTCGACCACGACCGCGACCGCGACCGGCGAGCCGCCGTCCGTCTTGGCGTACGAGATGAACCAGGCGTACGGCTTCTCGCTGTTGTTCAGACCGTGCTGCGCGGTACCGGTCTTGCCGCCCACGGTGACGCCGTCGATCTGCGCGTTGGTTCCCGTGCCCGTCTTGACCACGGTCTCCATCATCTGCTGGATCTTCTGGGCGTTCTCGCCGGAGAGCGGCCGGCTCATCTCCTCCGGCTCGTGGGTGTAGACGACGTCCAGGTTCGGAGCCTGCCGCTGGGCGACCATGTAGGGCTGCATCAGCTTGCCGTCGTTGGCGATCGCAGAGGCGACCATGGCCATCTGGAGCGGAGTGGTCCGGTTCGACGCCTGGCCGATGCCGGCCATGGCGTTCTGCGGCTTGTTGTCCTCGGGGTAGATGCTCGCGTCGGCGCGGACGGGGGTGAAGACTTCCTTGTTGAAGCCGAACTTGTCCGTCTGCTCGATCATCTTCTTGTTGCCGAGGTCGTCGCTCATCTTGCCGAAGACGGTGTTGCACGACCAGCGCAGCGCCTCCCGCAGCGAGGCGTTCTCGCAGGGGATGCTGCCCTCGTTCTTGAGCTGCACGGTGGTCTGCGGCAGCGTCCAGGGCAGCGGCGAGTCGGTCTTGGCGTCGATGTCGTCGTAGAGGCCGTTCTCCAGGGCGGCGCTCGCCGTGACGACCTTGAACGTGGAGCCGGGCGGGTAGGTCTCGCGCAACGCCCGGTTGAGCATCGGCTTGTCCTTGTCGTCCAGCAGCTTCTGGCGGGCCTCGGAGTCCTTGTCGGAGTTGCCCGCGAAGACCGAGGGGTCGTACGAGGGCGTGCTCGCCAGCGCCAGGATCGCGCCGCTCTTCGGGTCCAGGGCGACGACGGCGCCCTTCTTGTCGCCGAGCCCCTTGAAGGCGGCCTTCTGGGCCGCGCCGTTGAGCGTGGTGACGACGTTGCCGCCCTGCTTCTTGTCCCCGGTGAACATGGACAGCGTGCGGTTGAAGAAGAGCTGGTCGTCGTTGCCGGTGAGGATGCCGTCCTCGAGGTTCTCCAGCTGGGAGGAGTCGAAGGCCTGCGAGGAGTAGCCGGTCACGGGGGCCCAGAGCGGCCCGTCCTTCCAGACCCGCTTGTACCGGAAGTCGCTGCCGTCCGTCTCGACGGATCCGGTGACCGCCTTGCCGTCCACGATGATGTCGCCGCGCTCGTGGGCGTAGCGCTCGATGCGGATGCGGCGGTTCTCGTCGCGGGAGTTCAGCTCGTCGGCCCGGACGTACTGGATCCAGTTGTCCCGGATCAGCAGGGCGAGCATGAGCAGGCCGCAGAAGATCGCGACGCGGCGCAGGGGCTTGTTCACGGTCGGACCACCTGCGTCATCTCGGCGTCGGTTGTCGGGGCGGGCGCCGGCGCGGGGCGGCGGGCGGTGTCGCTGATGCGGATGAGGATGCCGATCAGGGCCCAGTTGGCGATGACGGACGAACCGCCGGCGGCGAGGAACGGCATCGTCATACCGGTGAGCGGGATGAGGCCCATGACGCCGCCGGCGACCACGAAGACCTGGATCGCGAAGGCGCCGGAGAGCCCGATGGCCAGCAGCTTGCCGAACGGGTCGCGGGCCGCGAGCGCGGTGCGCACTCCGCGCTCGACGATCAGCCCGTACAGCAGCAGGAACGCCATCACCCCGGCGAGGCCGAGCTCCTCGCCCACCGTGGCGAGGATGAAGTCGGTGTTCGCGGCGAACAGGATGAGGTCGGAGTGGCCCTGGCCGAGGCCGGTGCCGAGGGTGCCGCCGGAGCCGAAGGCCATCAGCACCTGGGCCATCTGCTCACTGGCCTGGTGCGTTCCCCAGCCGGCGAACGGGTCGAGCCAGGCGGTGACGCGGTCCTGCACGTGCGGCTCGAAGGACGCGACGCCGACGGCGCCCACGGCCGACATGGTCAGGCCGAAGACGATCCAGCTGGTGCGCTCGGTCGCGACGTAGAGCATGACGACGAACATGCCGAAGAACAGCAGCGAGGTGCCGAGGTCGGTCTCGAAGACGAGGATCAGGATCGACATCGCCCAGATGGCCAGGATCGGTCCGAGGTCACGGCCGCGCGGTAGGTACATGCCCATGAAACGGCGGCTGGCCAGGGCCAGGGCGTCGCGTTTCACCATGAGATAGCCGGAGAAGAAGATCGCGATGATGATCTTGGCGAACTCGCCGGGCTGGATCGATCCCAGACCGGGGATGGTGATCCAGATCTTCGCGCCGAACTGGGCCGGGAAGAACATCGGAAGGATCAGCAGGACCAGCGCCACCACCATGGAGATGTAGGTGTAGCGCTGGAGGATGCGGTGGTCCTTGAGCAGCAGCAGGACGCCGATGAACAGGGCCACGCCCATCGCGGAGAACAGCAGCTGCCTGGAGGCGGCGGGCGCGAAGCTGGGGAGCCGGGCGAGGCGTTCGGACTGGTCGAGGCGCCAGATCAGCGCCAGTCCCAGCCCGTTCAGCAGGGTCGCCAGGGGCAGCAGTAGTGGGTCGGCGTACTTGGCGTAGCGGCGCACGACGAGGTGCGCCACGCCGCCGAGCAGGGCGAGCCCCGCTCCGTAACCGAGCATGCCGGAGGGCAGCTCGCCGTTGAGGGCGAGGCCCACGTTGGCATAGGCGAACACCGAGATGAGGACGGCGAAGATGACCAGCGCCAACTCGGTGTTGCGGCGGCTCGGTGCGTCGATCGCGCCGATGGTGGTCGTGTTGGTGACAACGCTCATAGTGCTGAAGGCCCCCTACGGCTTACTGCTTACCGCACTGCGGGACCAGCTTCTTCTCATCCTCCGAGAGGCTGGGGCCGGGAGTGGGAGCGGTGGTCGGCTTGGTCCCCTTGGCGGTGGACACGGCGGAAGTCCTGGTGGCGGGGGATCCGGCGGTGCCGCCGCCGGCCTCACCCTCGCCCGTACGGGCCCTGGTCTCGGCCTCGGCCGCGCGGCGCTGCGCGTCCTTCTTGCAGGCGGACGCCTGCAAGGCCAGTTCGCCGACCTTCCTGCGGGCGTCGGCGATGCTGCCCTCGGCGATCGTCGCCTCGACCTGCTTGCGCTGGTAGGGCGGCAGGTACTTGAGCTCGATCTCCGGGTGGTTCTTCTCGACCTTCGAGAGCGAGACCCAGGCGAGGTCCTGGCTGATGCCCCGGAACAGGGCGACGTTCTCGTCCTGCGTGCCGACGTAGTACTGGGTCTGCGTCCAGCGGTAGCCGCCGTAGAGACCGCCGCCGATCACGGCCAGCGCCAGCACGACGTAGACGGAACGCTTCAGCCACGCGCGTCCGCCGCCCGGCTTGACCAGGTCGTCGTCGCTGTAGGCGTCGTAGGGTCCGTCGGGCAGGGCGCCGTAACCGGCGTCGCCGCTGCCGGGCGGGCCGAAGCCGCCCGCGGGCGGCGGGGTGGGCCGGCCGAGACCGGCCGCGCGGCCGGCCGGGGTCTGCATGGCCCCGTCGTCGCCGAGCTGGGCCGCCTGGTTCTCGGCGACCGCGCCGACGACGACCGGGGTGTCGCTGAGCCGCCCGGCCAGGGTGTCGTTGCTGTCGACGTCGAGCACGTCGGCCACGATGCAGGTGATGTTGTCGGGGCCGCCGCCGCGCAGGGCGAGCTGGATCAGGTCCTGGATGGTCTCCTGCGGGCCCTGGTAGCTGGCGAGCGTCTCTTCCATCGTCTGGTGCGAGACGACGCCGGAGAGGCCGTCCGAGCAGATCAGATAGCGGTCGCCGGCGCGGACCTCGCGGATGGACAGGTCCGGTTCGACGTGGTCGCCGCTGCCCAGCGCCCGCATCAGCAGGGAGCGCTGCGGGTGGGTGGTGGCCTCCTCCTCGGTGATCCGGCCCTCGTCGACCAGGCGCTGCACCCAGGTGTGGTCCTGGGTGATCTGCGTGAGGACGCCGTCGCGCAGCAGGTAGGCGCGGGAGTCGCCGACGTGGACGAGACCGAGGCGCTGACCGGTCCAGAGCAGGGCCGTGAGCGTGGTGCCCATGCCCTCCAGCTGCGGGTCCTCCTCGACCATGACGCGCAGTTGGTCGTTGGCCTGCTGGACCGCGGTGCCGAGCGAGGTGAGGATGTCGGAGCCCGGCACGTCGTCGTCGAGCTGGACGAGCGTGGAGATCACTTCGGAGCTGGCGACCTCACCGGCCGCCTGGCCGCCCATGCCGTCGGCGATGGCGAGAAGGCGCGGTCCGGCATAGCCGGAGTCCTCGTTCCCCTCCCGGATCATGCCCTTGTGCGATCCGGCGGCGAAGCGCAGCGACAGACTCATGCGCACCTCGCCCGTCGGCTCGGGGTACAGCCGGTCTCGAGCCACACTGCCCACCCTCCGGTCGGGAACCGGGCAGCGTCCGTCGTCGGGACCGCCGCGGCTCGCTCGCTCCGCTCGCTCATTGTCGTACTACTTCCGCAGCTCGATGACGGTCTTGCCGATACGGATCGGCGCGCCCAGCGGAACAGGTGTCGGGGTGGTGAGCCGGGTCCGCTCCAGGTAGGTGCCGTTGGTGGACCCGAGATCCTCGACGATCCACTGGCCGTCACGGTCCGGGTAGATCCTGGCATGCCTGCTGGACGCGTAGTCGTCGTCCAGCACGATCGTGGAGTCGTGGGCCCGGCCCAGCGTGATCGTCTGGCCCTGGAGCGCGACCGTGGTGCCCGTGAGGGTGCCTTCGGACACGACCAGCTTGGTGGGTGCCCCGCGCCGCTGGCGGCCGGGCTGCTGGCGCTGCTGGGGCGGCGCCGCTTGTTGTTGTTGGCGGCCCTGCTGCGGACGCGGCTCGGCCGCGGTGCGGCGTGAGCCGCGCTGCGTCACCCGCGTTCCGAACAGGTCGCTGCGGATGACCTGGACGGCCACGATGACGAACAGCCACAGAACAGCCAGGAAACCTAGCCGCATGACCGTAAGGGTCAGCTCTGACATTGCCCCCGCTTCACCCTTCGGCTTGCCGGTAAACGATGGTGGTGCTGCCCACGACGATCCGCGAGCCGTCGCGGAGCGTAGCGCGGGTGGTGTGCTGCCCGTCCACCACGATGCCGTTGGTGGACCCGAGATCCTGGATCGTCGAGGGCGTTCCGGTCCGGATCTCACAGTGCCGGCGCGATACGCCGGGGTCGTCGATCCGCACGTCGGCGTCGGTGCTTCGTCCCATCACCAACGTCGGGCGGGAGATCTGATGGCGGGTGCCGTTGATCTCGATCCAGCGCCGCACCTGGGCGTCCGGCGGGGAGCCGGGCGCGCTCGGCGGGCGTCGGTCGTTCGTGGGCCCCGAGGACCGGCCGGCGCCCGGCGGCGGGGCCGCGGGCATCGGCGGAGCGGCGCTCGGGGGGTAACCGTAGCCGCCGGGCGTCTGCGGGGCGGAGGACCGTCCGGACGCCGGGCGCTGAGGCTGGGACTGCTGGGACTGTGGGGACTGCTGGTGCTGCTGGTCCTGCTGTGACGAACTTGACGCGAGGGTGCGGCTGCGCACCCGGTAGAGACCGGTGTCGAGGTCGTCGGCCTTTTCGAGATGGACCTTGATCGGGCCCATGAACGTGTAGCGCTGCTGCTGGGCGTAGTCGCGCACCAGGCCGGCCAACTCGTCGCCGAGCTGGCCCGAGTACGGGCTGAGCCGCTCGTAGTCGGGCGTGCTGAGCTCGACGATGAAGTCGTTGGGGACGACGGTCCGCTCGCGGTTCCAGATCGTCGCGTTGTTGTCGCACTCACGCTGGAGCGCGCCCGCGATCTCCACCGGCTGGACCTCGGACTTGAAGACCTTGGCGAAGGTGCCGTTGACCAGCCCTTCGAGACGCTGCTCGAAACGCTTCATGACCCCCATGGGGCACCTCCTCCGGTGTCATCGTCCCTGTACTGCTTACTGATCGTATCCACGCGTCGGGAAATCGGCTGGTTCCCCTTGTCTGGCCTGTGGATGAGTGTCACCCCTCACACGGATCGTAGAGGTGGCCTCCTCACAGTGTCCCGCACACGGGATGCTCTCTTGAGGAGTGGGGGCTGCGGTTCCGGGTTCCCCGTTCCCTTCCCGGGACCGGGGAAACAACGGATGTGAATCCACCCTGTCCAGCGTGCTAATCTTCCGGATGTCGCCAGGAGATCGCACCGAACAAGCGGTGGGAGAGCCTGAAAACACCACTCATGCGCGAGTGGCGGAACGGCAGACGCGCTGGCTTCAGGTGCCAGTGTCCTTAGGGACGTGGGGGTTCAAATCCCCCCTCGCGCACAACGGACAGTCGCTTGCGACTGTCGGGTTGGTTCGACAGAACCCCCGCCCCGGAGAGATCCGGGGCGGGGGTTCTTCGTTTGTTCCGCTGTGGCCCCGGTTCGAGGCGGCCATGATGTGCGGGGCGGACCGTGTTTTTGCAGGCCCGTGTTTGTGAAGGACAGGCAGGGTAAACAGGCAGCGCAGCCGGCGTGCCCGTCCGCTCGTGCGCCGGGTGGTTTCCGGACAGAGCCGTCGTCGGGGGAGCGCCGCACGTGCATACGCTGGCCGCTGAGGCTGGATCGACGGCTGCTCGGCGGTGAAGGGCTGAGCGCACAGAACGTCCCGGAGGCAGAGAATGGCGAAGCAGGCTCGCGCGGTGCAGACGTGGCGGACGATCGTGGATGCCGCGGCGAGCGTCTTCGACGACTACGGCTACGAACGTGCCGCCATCTCGGAGATTCTTCGCCGTGCCAACGTCACCAAGGGGGCGCTCTACTTTCACTTCGCCTCCAAGGAGGCCATCGCGCAGGCGATCATGGACGAGCAGACGTCCACGGTCGACTTCGTGCGGGAGGGTTCGCCGCTCCAGTCCCTGGTGGACGGTGGCCAGCAGTTCGCCTTCGCCCTGCACCACAACGCGATGGCCCGTGCCGGGACGCGGCTCTCGATCGAGGGCGTCTTCCTCGGAGGCCCGCATCCCTGGGGTGACTGGATAGACGCGACGGCCGGGATGCTGGAGCTGGGCAAGGAGCGCGGCGAGGTGCTTCCGCAGATCGATCCGAGGGTGTCGGCGAAGATCATCGTCGCCTCGTTCACCGGCATCCAGCTGATATCGGAGGCCGACTCGGGCCGGGCCGACCTCAGGGAGCAGGTCGCCGAGATGTGGCGCCACATCCTTCCGTCGATCGCCCACCCCGGTGTCATCGCGCACATCAAGCCGGAGGGCCGGGTGGACCTGGCGGCTCAGGCGCGGGAGAAGGCCGAGCGGGAGGCGCGGGAGGCGGTCGAGGCCGCTGAGGCGGCTGAGGCGGCTGAGGCCGCCGCTGCGGGCTCGGGATCGCAGCCCGCTGCCGCGGCCTCCGGGGCGGTGCTCTGACCCGTTCCGGGGCCGGGTTCTGAACGGCCCCGGAACGGCTGGGTTCTGAACGGCCCCGGAACGGCTGGGTTCTGAACGGTCCCGGAACGGGTCAGGTTCCGTATGGTTCCGGAACGGCCGCGTTCCGAACGGCCCCTACGGTGCCCTCCTACGCGGGCCCGGGTGTGTTTCGTTTCACGTGAAACGTCCGCACCTGTTCGTGTTGCGGAGGCCGGAGCAGGGGCCGGGCCGGAGGGCGGCGGGTCAGGCCGCGAGGCGGGCGGCGAGTTCCTTGGCCTTCAGCCGGGCGTCGTCGAACGCCTTGGCGCGGGAGGCGTCGGCGAGCGGCACCAACTCGGCCATCTCCGGCTTCGAGCGGGCGAGCGTCAGCTCCGGAACGATGAAGTCCACCTCGGCGGAGAACATGCTCGTGAGCAAGGTCTCCAAGTAATTCTGGACAAATTCGAAGCCCTCGCGAGGCGTGCCCGGCGCGTACGAGCCGCCCCGGCTGGCGACGACCGTCACCGGGGTGCCGGCGACGGGGGAGTCCGGCCCCGTGTTGTGGCCGACGATGATCACCTGGTCCAGCCAGGCCTTGAGGGTGGACGCGATCGTGAAGTTGTACATCGGCGCGCCGATGACCACGGCGTCCGCGCCGGCCAGTTCGTCGGCCAGCTCACGGCGCAGCGGGTCTGACGCGCCCGCGATCACAGCGGCGGCGCTGAGGTGGGGCAGAGGGGCGGCGGCGAGGTCGCGGCGTACGACCGTGCCGTCCGGGTGCTGTTCGATCCAGGCCTCCACGAACGCGGCGGTGACGTCGCGGGAGGTGGAGCCCTCGGGCAGGACGGCGGAGTCGAGGTGCAGAAGGGTGGCCATGGTGATCTCCACGGGGAGGAGGGGAGGGGTGAGGAGCCAGGGGGTCGAGGAGCTGGGTGCGGGTCGGCGGACCCGTCCGTGTTCCGTACGGGGCGTTCCGGCGCTTGCTCCGGGTCGCCCCCTGCGCGACTCAAGTTCCGTACGTAACTACTTTTAGCATAGTCACTTACTTTTCATAAGTCCCCTACGGTGGCGCAGTAGGCTAGGGGTATGGCAGATCACAGCGAAGAGACCTGTCGACGGGTCGACGGCGGGATCAGCCGCGTCTTCGAGTTGCTCGGTAAGCGATGGACCGGCCCGATCGTTTCGGTGCTGTTGCAGCGCCCGGTGCACTTCGCGGAACTGCGCCGGGCGATCCCCGGTATCAGCGAGCGCATGCTCTCGGACCGTCTGGCGGAGCTGGGCGCCACCGGTCTGGTGATCCGCGAGGTCGACGAAGGGCCGCCGCTGCGCGTCGCGTACCGCCTCACCGAGGCCGGCGCCGCGATGGAGCCGGCGCTCAAGGAGCTGGGGCGCTGGGCGGACACGTACCTCTCCCGCGGCGGTGCCGGCTCGGATTGCGGTTCCGGATCGGGCTCCGGCCGCTGACGGAAGGGCTGACGGGCGGGCGCGGGTGGCCCTCCTCCCGGGTTGTCCACAGGGCTGGGCGGCCGTCCGGGAACGGCGGTACCGTCGTTCCCGGGTGCCGCTGGATAAGGCCGTCGGCCGGACGGACGGACAGCGGGGCAGCCGGACGAGGGGGCGACGTTCCATGGCCGAGACCGGGGCGACGATGCCGAAAGCGACGGCGGGTGCGGATCCGCGGATACCGGTCGTGCCCGGGTTCGCCCGGCGCGGGGCATCGCGGTCGATGAAGGCGGCGGGCAAGGCGCTCCGCGAGCGAATACCGCGCTCCTCCCACGACGCGCTGGCCCTTCCGCCGGACCGGCCGGACGCCGTGCGGGCGGTCGAGGAGTCGAACCGGGGCCGGGTCCCCGGGCTCACACCGATCCGCGTGGGCCGGATGGCGGCCACCCCGTTCGCCTTCCTGCGCGGCGCGGCCGGGCTGATGGCTCACGACCTGGTGGGCACCCCGGTCACCGGCGTGGGCGCCCAGCTCTGCGGCGACGCGCACGCCGCCAACTTCGGCCTCTACGGCGACGCCCGGGGCAGCCTGGTCATCGATCTCAACGACTTCGACGAGACCGTCTTCGGCCCCTGGGAGTGGGACCTCAAGAGGCTCGCCACCTCACTCGTGCTCGCGGGCCGGGCGGCCGGCGCCGACGAGGACACCTGCCGGCGGGGCGCCCATGACACGGTCGGCGCCTACCGGCGCACGATGCGGCTGCTGGCCCGGCTTTCGGCGCTCGACGCCTGGAACGCCATCGCGGACGAGGAACTGGTCTCGCACACGGACGCGCGCGATCTGGTCGGGACGCTGGAGCGGGTCTCGGAGAAGGCGCGCAACAACACCAGCGCCCGGTTCGCGGCCCGGTCCACGGAGGACTGCCCCGACGGCGGCAGACGCTTCGTCGACGCGTCGCCGGTGCTGCGCCGGGTCCCGGACGCGGAGGCCGCCGCGGTGGCCTCCGGGCTGGAGGGCTACCTCGCCACGGTGTCCGAGGACCGGGTGCCGCTGCTGGCGCGGTACACGATCCATGACGTCGCGTTCCGCGTGGTCGGCACCGGCAGTGTGGGGACCCGGTCGTACGTGGTGCTGCTGCTCGACCACCGTGGCGAGGCGCTGGTCCTCCAGGTGAAGGAGGCCCGGCCCTCGGCCCTGGCGCCCCACCTGCCGGCCGTGGGCTTCGACGTGCCGGAGGCGGCCCACGAGGGGCAGCGGGTGGTGCTCGGTCAGAAGCGGATGCAGGTCGTCAGCGACATCCTGCTGGGCTGGGCGGACGTCGACGGCCGGCCTTACCAGGTACGCCAGTTCAGAAACCGCAAGGGAAGCGTGGACCCGGCCGCGCTCGCCGCGGACGAGGTGGACGACTACGGGCGGATGACCGGGGCCCTGCTCGCGCGGGCGCACGCGCACAGTGCCGATCCCCGTCTGCTGGCGGGCTACTGCGGCCGGAACGACGAGCTCGACGGCGCGGTGGCCGCGTTCGCGGTGGCGTACGCGGACCGTACCGAGGCGGACCACGCCGACCTGGTGCGGGCGGTCAAGGCGGGACGGGTGGCGGCCGAACTCGGGATATGACCGCTCGGGGCGGCGACGCGTCGGGAACGAGGCGGCTGTACCGCGGGCCGCCAGGAGGCTCGGCCGGACCTGTGTGTCCTGGAGCGCGCGGGCATGGCCATACGCTGGACGGGTGACCGACGAAGCCGCCGGGGTGCCGACCACCCGGAACGATGATGACCGGCAGGACAACGATCGGCCGGACAACGACCGGCAGAACGACGACCGGCAGGACGCGCCGCAGCCCCTGCGGGAAGCGCCGGACGCGCCGGACGCGCGCGAGGCGCTGGACGCTGCACGGCCCGAGGCGCGGCTGGCCAGGGCCGTGCAGGTCGCCGAACAGGCGCTGATCGAGTTCGAGATCGCCGTCGAGACGTTCCGCGTGGAGGTCGAGAACTTCTCCCGGCTGCACCACCAGAAGCTCGGCCCGATGTACGCCCGCCTCGACGAGCTGGACGCTCTGATCGCGGAGGCGCGGGCCGCTCGCACCGGTGATCCCGAGGACCTGCGCAAGGCGCGGGAGGCGCGGTCGGCCGTCATGCCGATGCCCGGCGTCGACGAGCTGTTCCATGACTGGATGGACTCCGACGGTCTGTCGCCCGAGGCCACGGCCATGCTGACCGAGCAGCCGGTCCAGCCGCCGAAGCGGGTCAGGCCCAGCGAGGAGGCACGCAGGCTCTACCGGGATCTGGCCCGCAAGGCACATCCGGATCTCGCGCAGGACGAGCCGGAACGGGAGCGGCGGGACGAGTTCATCGCCCGGGTGAACGCGGCCTACGGGCGCGGAGACGTCGAACTGCTCAAGGAGCTCTCGGCGGAGTGGGCGGCAGGACCGGTCCAGCCGCCCGCCCCGCTCAGCGAGAGCGAGGAGCTGTACGCGCGGCTGGACTGGCTGACCAGGCGCAAGGAACTGCTGACGGTGCTCGCCAGGGAGCTGGAGGAGGGCGCGATCGGCTCCATGCTCAAGATGGCGCCCGACGACCCGGACCGGCTGCTGGAGGACATCGGGGAACAGCTGCTGGGCGAGGTGTCCCGGCGGGAGAGCGAGCTGGCGGAGATGGTGCAGTAGCGTTCCGGATGACTCTGCCGCGTACGTACGAGAGAAGGCATGACCCATGAATTTCGCCCCGCTGCCCTCGGTGGACGTCGCCGAGGTGCCGTCGGACTGCCTGGTCCTGGACGTCCGTGAGAACGACGAGTGGGCTGCCGGTCACGTCGAGGGCGCGCTGCACATCCCGATGAGCGACTTCGTGGGCCGCTTCGGAGAGCTGACCGAGGCCGCCGAGGACGGTCGGCGTGTGCACGTGATGTGCCGGGTCGGCGGGCGGTCCGCCCAGGTCACGCAGTACCTGGTCCAGCAGGGCGTCGACGCCGTGAACATCGATGGCGGGATGCTCGCCTGGGACGGCGCGGGGCGGCCGATGGTCACGGACAACGGCACGCCCCCCTTCGTCCTCTGACGGAGGCCCCTCCTCCTGTCCTCCGACGGACGCCGCTCCTCGTCCTCGGTCTCCGGCGGCACGCCCCTCCTCGCCCTCCGGTCGGTCCGGCCCCGACTCGGCCGGGGGTCAGCCGAGCATGTGGGCGGCCAGCAGGTCGCCCAGCGCCTCCTCGTGGGCCGCCGCCGGGCCGAGGGACAGCTCGATCTGCTTCGCCCAGGCGTGGAAGCGGTGCAACGTACAGTCGGTGTCCGCCCCGAAACCGCCGTGCAGATGCTGTGCGGTCTGCACGATGCGGCGCACTCCGTCGGAGGCCCAGATCTTGGCCACGGCGATGTCGCCCGCGGCCGGCAGCGGGCCCTTGGCGTCGGTGGAGATCCGCCAGGCGGCCTGCCAGAGCGTCACCTCCATCGCCCGCAGATCGATGTACCGGTCGGCCGCCTGCACCGCCACGGCCTGGAACGTGGCCACGGGAAATCCGAACTGCTCACGTTTTCCGGTGTATTCGGCCGTCATGGCGAGCACCCGCTGCCCCAGACCGAGGGCCTGCGCGCAGGTCCCCACGGTGAGCAGGGAGCGGAGCCAGTCCCAGGCTCCCGGCGCGGTGATCAGCTCGTGGGCCTCGACGCGCACCCCGTCCAGCCGTATCTCCGCCAGTCGTTCGCCGCTGGTGGACACCTGTTCCGCGAGAGTGACGCCCTCCTGGGCGCGCCGGACGAGGGCCAGGGCGGCCCGGCCTTCGCCGGTGTGGGCGGGGATCGCGATCCAGTCGGCCGCCTGGGCCCAGGGAACCGCCGACTGCACCCCGTCGAGCACCCAGCCCGAGGCTGCCTCCGGCGCGCTCCCGCCGTCCCGCCCGGCGGACCTGCCCGCGCCACTCACCAGGCCCTCCGGCCGTGCGATCACGGAGAGTTGGGCCGGGCTGTGGCCGGTCGCGCCGTTGGCCGCGGCGGTCAGCACCAGCTCGCCCCGGCCGGCCGCGGGCAGCAGCGCCGTCGCGAGGCGCTCCTCGCCGTACCGCTCGACCGTCATGGCGACCGCCGAGCTCTCCAGCAGCGGAACCCTCGCCAGGACCCTGGCCGACTCGCGCAGGACCAGGCAGAGCGCGACGGCGTCGAGGCCCGCGCCGCCGCGGCCGGGCGACAAGACGAGGGAGAGCAGGTCCGCCCGCGCCAGCTCGCCCCACAGCTCGCGGTCGATGTCCTGTGCCACGGCGCCGGGGGTCAGGGCGGGGCTCGGCACGCGGTCGGGTGAGACACCGGAGAAGACCGCTTCGGCCGCCTCCACAGCCGCCCGCTGTTCCTCGGTGAAGGTGAAGTCCACTGTCCCGGCCTCCCGTTGACCTCGACGTCCCTGAGTCGGCCGCCCGATGAGATGAGTCCGGGGCCCGACTCGACTGACGGTCCGTCAATATAGAACAGGTTCTACAAGAAGGGAACAGTGAGGAGAGGCGGAGGCGGTGAGGGAGGGCGGTGAGGTAGGGCGGTGGGACAGGGCCGTGAGGAAGGACCGTGAGGAAGGGGGCCCGGAACGTCGCTCCGTTCAGCGGTCGAAGTCCAGCTCCACCTCCGGGGTCAGCGGGTGCGACTGGCAGGCCAGCACGAAGCCCGCGTCGGTCTCCTCCGGCTCCAGGGCGAAGTTCCGATCCATCCTGACCTCGCCGGAGACGAGGAACGCCCGGCATGTCCCGCACACCCCGCCCTTGCAGGCGTACGGAGCGTCCGAACGACTCCGCAGCACCGTCTCCAGCAGGGACTCGGCCTCCTGGACCGGCCAACTGCCCGACCGGCCGTGGAGCGTCGCCGTCAGAGTGGAGTCGGAGGGCGCCGTGACCCGGGCCGCCGCCGGGGCGTCCGCCGGCGCGTCGTCCACGTGGAAGATCTCCTGGTGCACCCGCGACCGGTCGACCCCCAGCGCCCGCAGGGCCTGCTCCGCGCCGCGCACGAGGCCGAAGGGCCCGCACAGGAACCAGCCGTCCACGTCCGGGACCGACAGCATCGCGGGCAGCAGCGCGGTCAGCCGCTCCGTGTCCAGCCGGCCGGAGGGCAGCCCGGCCGACTGCTCCTCCCGGGACAGGGCCGTGACCAGCTGGAAGCGGTCCGGATACCGGTCCTTGAGGTCGGCCACCTCGTCGAGGAACATCGTCGAGGCCGCCGTGCGGTCGCTGCGGATCAGGCAGAACCGCGCCTTCGGCTCCCGGGCCAGCAGCGTCGCCGCGATGGACAGGACGGGTGTGATGCCGCTGCCTCCGACCACCGCCGCGAACAGTCCGGGGCGGGGCCTCAGCACGAAGCGTCCCATCGGAGGCATGGCCTCCACCTGGTCGCCGACGGCCAGCTCCTTGAGCGCGTACGTGGAGAACGCGCCGCCCTCGACACCGCGGATGCCCACCCGCAGCACCGGATCGGCGGGCTGCTCGACGGCCGGTGCGCAGATCGAGTACGAACGCCGGATCTCCGCGCCGTCCACGCTGTAGCGCACGTTCAGGTGCTGTCCGGGGGTGTGGCGGAAGGTCTCGCGCAGCTCGGCCGGAACGGCGAACGTCACGGCCACCGCGTCGTCGGTGATCCGTTCGATCGCGCTGACCCGGAGTGGATGGAACATCTACAACTCCTTGAAGTGGTCGAACGGTTCACGGCAGGCCACGCAGCGGCGGAGGGCCTTGCACGCCGTGGAGGAGAACCGGCTGAGCAGCTCCGTGTCCGTGGAGCCGCAGTGCGGGCAGCGCACCGAGAGCGTCAGGGGCACCGGGCCCCCGTCGGCGCTGTGGGCCCGGGGCGGAGCGATGCCGAACTCGGCCAGCTTGCGGCGGCCCTCGGCGCTGATGTCGTCGGTGGACCAGGCC
>NZ_ML123034.1:3199411-3237124 GCF_003846185.1 Streptomyces sp. ADI96-02 | reverse complement strand
GGGGCGAGCACGGTGACCACGGACACCTCCGGCACGCCGTGCTCGTGCAGTACGCGCTCGATGTCGGCGGACATGGCCTCGATCGCCGGGCATCCGGTGTAGGTCGGCGTGAGCCGCACCGTCACCCGTCCCGGGCCGTCCACGCGCACGTCCCGCAGGACGCCCAGCTCGGCCAGGGTCAGCACCGGCAGCTCCGGGTCCGGCACGGAGCCGGCGAGGCCGCGCAGCTCCGCCTCCAGTGCGGTGTCGGTCACCATGACGCCCCCGGGTGGCTGCGGTGCAGATGCTGCATCTCGGCCAGCATGCGGCCGAACGGCTCGGTGTGCAGACCCTGCCGGCCGGCGCCCGCCGCCCAGGCCCCGGAGCGCGGACCGGTCGGAAGGGTCAGAGTGGCGCGCTGCACGACGTCCGCGACCGCGGACAGCCAGGCGGCCTCCAGGGCCGGCCAGTCGACGTCCGCCGCGTCGATCCCCTCGACGGGCTGGAACATCTCGCCCGTGAAGCGCCACAGCGCGTCCAGGCCCTTCTGCATCCGCTCGTGGCTCTCCGCCGTGCCGTCGCCGAGCCGCAGGACCCACTGCTCGGCGTGGTCGCGGTGGTAGGCGACCTCCTTCACGGCCTTCGCCGCCAGGCCGGCGAACTCACCGGCGGAGGCCGCCAGTCGCTCGTACAGCAGGTGCTGGTAGACCGAGAAGAAGAGCTGCCGCGCGATGGTGTGGGCGAAGTCGCCGTTGGGCTGCTCCACCAGCTGGAGGTTGCGGAAGGCCCGCTCCTCGCGCAGATACGCCAGCTCGTCCTCGTCGCCGGCCAGGGAGAGCAGCACCCTCGCCTGCCCGAGCAGGTCCAGGGCGATGTTGGCGAGAGCCACCTCCTCCTCCAGGACGGGGGCGTGACCCGCCCACTCCCCCAGCCGGTGCGAGAGCACCAGCGCGTCGTCACCGAGGGCCAGGGCCGCGCTCACAGGTGCTTCACCCCTTCCGGGATCTCGTAGAACGTCGGGTGGCGGTAGGGCTTGTCCCCGGCCGGCTCGAAGAAGGAGTCCTTCTCGTCGGGCGACGAGGCGGTGACCGCCGTGGACGGCACCACCCAGACCGAGACCCCTTCCGAGCGGCGGGTGTAGAGGTCGCGGGCGCTGCGCAGGGCCATCTCGGCGTCGGGCGCGTGCAGGCTCCCGGCGTGGGTGTGGGACAGCCCGCGCCGCGAACGCACGAACACCTCCCACAGGGGCCAGTCGGTCGAGCTGCTCATGCCGTCTCCTCCACGTGCTGGGCGGGCGAGGTGTCCTGGACCGGTGCGGCGGGCGGGCCGGACCGGGTGGCGCCCGGCCGGGCCGGGCTGTGCTTGGCGGCGTAGGCGGCTGCCGCGTCCCGGACCCAGGCGCCTTCCTCGTGGGCCCTGCGCCGCTGACTGATCCGCTCTTCGTTGCAGGGGCCGTTGCCCTTGAGGACCTCCTGGAACTCGGTCCAGTCGATCGCGCCGAAGTCGTGCTGGCCGCGCTCCTCGTTCCACCGGATGTCGGGGTCCGGAAGAGTCAGGCCCAAGGCCTCGGCCTGCGGGACGCAGATGTCCACGAACCGCTGGCGCAGCTCGTCGTTGGAGTGGCGCTTGATCTTCCAGGCCATCGACTGCGCGGAGTGGGACGAGGCGTCGTCGGGCGGGCCGAACATCATCAGCGACGGCCACCACCAGCGGTTCACCGCGTCCTGGGCCATGTCGTGCTGGGCCGGGGTGCCGCGGCTGAGGGCGAGCAGCAGCTCGTACCCCTGGCGCTGGTGGAAGGACTCCTCCTTGCAGATCCGGACCATCGCGCGGGCGTAAGGACCGTAGGAACAGCGGCAGAGCGGGACCTGGTTGGTGATGGCGGCGCCGTCCACCAGCCAGCCGATGGCGCCGACGTCGGCCCACGTCAGGGTGGGGTAGTTGAAGATCGACGAGTAGCGCTGGCGGCCGGCGTGGAGCTTGTCGAGCAGCTCCTCGCGGCTGGTGCCCAGCGTCTCGGCCGCGCTGTAGAGGTAGAGGCCGTGTCCGGCCTCGTCCTGCACCTTCGCCATGAGGATCGCCTTGCGGCGCAGCGAGGGCGCGCGGGTGATCCAGTTGGCCTCGGGCTGCATGCCGATGATCTCGGAGTGGGCGTGCTGGGCCATCTGGCGGACCAGCGTGGCCCGGTACGCCTCGGGCATCCAGTCGCGCGGCTCGATGCGGTCATCCGCGGCCACGGCCGCGTCGAAGACCGCGGTGCGCGCCGCCTCTGCCGCGTCCGCCGTGCCTGATGTGCTCTGCGCCTTCTGCTCCGCAGTCACTGCCGCCATCCCGGACTCCCTACCGACCGATCGTTCGGTTCATTGACTTCAATGGTGAGTCGACGGCCCGTAGGGTGTCAACCCTGTGGATAACTGAGTGGTGATCGACGGTGAGCGGGGCGGGATGGATTCGGATCACGACGGGGGCTCCGGTGGCGGCGCGAAGGACGCCTGGCCGCGGGTGGTGAACGATCGGAAAGCGGAGCCGGACCCGGTGGCGCACATATCGGCGTCCGCCCCGCCGCACGTACCCGCACAGGCCCAGGGACCGACGTCTCCGCAGGCCGGGGCCGAGGCGGAGCGCCGGGAGGGCCCGCCGGGGGCCGAGGCGCCGGGGGCCGAGGCACCGGCTGGGAAACCGGAAGCAGAGCCCCCGGAGCCCGGCCCTGAGGAGCCCGGCCCTGAGGAGCCCGGCGCTGAGGAGCCCGGCGCTCCGGAAGCCGGGTCCCTGGACGCCGGGTCCCCGCAGCCCGCCGCGGGCATGGCCGCGCTGTCGTTCCCCTTCCAGATCGTCGCGGCCGTGGCACTCGCCGGCATCGGACTGCTGGCCGTCACCCAGCTCGCCATGGTGTTCCTGCACGTCGCCCCGTCCAACACGCTCACCAAGCAGCACGGCAAGACGGTCGACGACTGGATCTACCCCGAGTTCGAGCAGAACTGGAAGCTCTTCGCTCCCAACCCCCTCCAGCAGAACGTCGCCGTCCAGGTGCGGGCCGACGTGTCCCGGCCCGAGGGGCCGCGTACCACCGGCTGGATCAGCCTGACCGGTGAGGACGGGGAGGCGATACGCGGAAACCCCTTCCCGAGCCACGTGCGCCAGAACGAACTCCGCCGGGGCTGGGACTTCTACGTGAACTCGCACGACGCCGAGAACCGGCCCAACGGCCTGCGCGGCGAGCTCTCCGAGCGTTACGTCCGGCGCATCGCGATGCTGCGGCTCAGCGGGCGCGACCTGGGCGGCGCCGTCGAACGGATCCAGATGCGGTCGGTCACCACCCCCGTCGCCCCGCCGGTGTGGAGCACGGAGACGGCCGGCGGCAAGCCGAGCTACCGCGTCCTGCCCTGGTGGGACGTGACGCCGGACGATCTTCCGGCCTCGTCCCGCACCGCGCACGCCGAGGAGGGGGACAAGTGACCGCGACCCCGCACACGACCACCGCCACCGCCACCGTCGCGGGCGCCGACGGCGGCCCCGACTCCGTTGACCGGCCCGGCGGCGGCAGCGGCGGGGCGGCCCGCCTCCTCCAGCGCGTCACCGCCTCGGCCCTCGGCCCGTACCAGAGCGCCGTCATCCGGATCGGCTTCTCCGCGACGTACCTGTTCTTCCTGCTGCGTGAGATCCCGAACCGCCACGAGCTGTACGGCCCCGACAGCCCGTGGCACTGGGACCTGGCCCGACGGCTCACGGAGGGCAACGACGCCTTCTCCGTGCTCATGTGGTCGGACAGCGCCCTGTGGTTCGAGGCGGTGTACGCGCTGACCCTGCTGTCCGCCGCCGGGCTGCTCCTCGGGTGGCGCACCCGGACCATGTCCGTCCTGTTCATGGTCGGCGTGCTGTCCGTGCAGAACCGCAGCATCTTCATGGGCGACGGCGGCGACAACGTCATCCACCTCATGGCGATCTACCTCGTCCTCACGCGCTGCGCCCAGGTCTGGTCGCTGGACGCCCGGCGGGCCGCCCGTGACGCGGAGCGCCGGGCCCACGGCCTGCCGCCCGTGCGTGACATCGCGGGCCCGGTGCTCTGGGCGGTCCTCGGTCCGGTCCTGCTGCTCGCCACACTGATGGACGGGCTCGGCGGGACCTGGTGGATGGGCGTCCTGCTGTGGGTGCTCTGGCTCTCGGCCGCCGCCTGGTGGGCCGCGAACCGACGCGCGCCCGGCGGGCAGTCCCGCCTGCTGCTCGATGTGCTGGCCAATCTCGCCCACAACGCCACGCTCGTGGTGATCATGGCGGAGGTCTGCCTGATCTACGCGACCGCCGGCTGGTACAAGATCCAGGGCACGCGCTGGCAGGACGGCACCGCGCTCTACTACCCGCTCAAGCTGGACTACTTCACGCCGTGGCCCGCGCTGTCGGACCTCCTCGCCTCCAACGCCCTCATGGTGATGGTGCTGAGCTATGCGACCGTCATCGTCCAGGTCGCCTTCCCCTTCACGCTGTTCAACCGGCGGGTGAAGAACGTCCTGCTGGTCGTGATGATCGGCGAGCACCTGGGTATCGCCCTGCTGCTCGGGCTGCCGTTCTTCTCGATGGCGATGATCGCGGCGGACGCGGTGTTCCTGCCGACCGTCTTCCTCGTGTGGCTGGGGCGCATGGTCTCGTCGGCACGCCGGGGCCTGCTCTCCCGGCTGTCGGGCGACTCCCGGAAGGCCGGGGGCCCGCGAGGCCCGGACGGTCCCTCCACCCCCGGTGGGCCCGGTCCGGCGAAGAGCGGTGGGCACGGTACGGAGGAGGCCCCGCCGCACGGCGGCAGCGGGGGCCATACGCTCGTCGGGTGAGCAGTGAGACCGGCAGAACCCAAGAACCCCCGGACGCGGCCCCGCCCGCCGAACCCCTCCAGGCCGAACCCCTCCAGTACGACGACGGATACGGCGAGGAGATCGGCGTCGGGCCGCATCCGCTGCCCTGGCCGGAGGGCGAGCGCTACGACGCGGAGCTGCTGGCCCACGGCGACCGGCGCAACGTCGGCGACGCCTACCGCTACTGGACGCGGGAGGCGATCGTCGCCGACCTGGACCTGCGTCGGCACGACTTCCACGTGGCCGTGGAGAACTGGGGCCACGACTTCAACATCGGCTCCGTGGTCCGGACCGCCAACGCCTTCCTCGCCAAGGAGATCCACATCGTGGGGCGGCGGCGCTGGAACCGGCGCGGCGCCATGGTCACCGACCGCTACCAGCATGTGCGCCACCACCCCGACACGGCGGACCTGACCGCGTGGGCGGCGGCCGAGGGGCTGCCGATCATCGGGATCGACAACCTCCCCGGCGCCGTGCCGCTGGAGCGGACCGAGCTGCCGCGCCGGTGTGTGCTGCTGTTCGGGCAGGAAGGGCCGGGGCTGACCGGGGAAGCGCGCGAACACGCGAGCATGGTGTGCTCGATCGCGCAGTTCGGCTCGACGCGGTCGATCAACGCCGGGGCTGCCGCGGCGATCGCGATGCACGCGTGGGTGCAGCGCCACGCGGACATCCCCGACGCTCCCTGAACTCCAGCTCCCCCGCCCTTCTCCCCGCTGCGTCCGGCGGCCCTACGCCTGGCGGCGCACTTCCACGACGCGGAAGCGGTTGGCGACGAAGGCCGCGTCGCACAGGGCCGCGTTGGCGGCGGGGTTGCCGCCCGAACCGTGGAAGTCGGAGAAGGCGGCGGTCTGATTGACGTAGACCCCGCCGGTCAGGTTCAGCGAGAGCTGGGCCGACTCCTCCAGGCAGACGTCCTCGACGGCGCGCTCCACCTCGGCCGAGGTCGTGTAGGCGCCGACCGTCATCGCGCCCTTCTCACGGATCGTGCGCCGCAGCAACTCCAGAGCGGCGGAGGTGGACTCGACGGCGACGGCGAACGAGACCGGGCCGAAGCACTCCGAGAGGTAGGGCGCGTCGTCGTCGGTCTTCACCCCGTCGAGCTTGACGACGACCGGTGTACGGACGACCGCGTCGGGGAATTCGGCGTTCGCCACCGTGCGCGAGGCCAGGGCGACCTCGCCGAGCGCTCCGGCCGCCTCCACCCGGGCCTTCACGTCCGGGTTGACCAGCGCGCCGAGCAGCGCGGCGGCGCGGGCGTCGTCGCCGAGGAGGCCGGTGACCGCCTCCGCGAGGTCCGCGACCACCTCGTCGTAGGTCTTGGCGCCGGCGTCCGTGGTGATGCCGTCCCGGGGAATGAGCAGGTTCTGCGGGGTGGTGCACATCTGGCCGCTGTACAGCGAGAGCGAGAAGGCCAGGTTGGCGAGCATGCCCCGGTAGTCGTCGGTGGAGTCGACGACGATCGTGTTGACCCCGGCCTTCTCCGTGTAGACCTGGGCCTGGCGGGCGTTGGCCTCCAGCCAGTCGCCGAAGGCGGTGGAGCCGGTGTAGTCGATGATCCGGATCTCGGGTCGGACCGCCAGGGTCTTGGCGATGCCCTCGCCCGGACGCTCGGCGGCCAGGGCGACCAGGTTCGGGTCGAAGCCCGCCTCGGCCAGCACCTCACGGGCCAGGCCCACCGTGAGCGCCAGCGGGAGGACCGCCCTCGGGTGGGGCTTGACCAGGACCGGGTTTCCGGTGGCGAGGGACGCGAAGAGGCCCGGGTAGCCGTTCCACGTGGGGAACGTGTTGCAGCCGATGAGCAGCGAGACACCGCGCCCGGAGGCGATGAACGACTTGTGCAGCTTCAGCGGGTCGCGCTTGCCCTGCGGCTTGGACCAGTCGGCGGTCCGCGGGGTGCGGACCTGCTCCTGGTAGGCGTAGGCGACGGCTTCCAGGCCGCGGTCCTGGGCGTGCGGTCCGCCCGCCTGGAACGCCATCATGAAGGCTTGGCCGCTCGTGTGCATCACGGCGTGCGCGAACTCGTGGGTGCGGGCGCTGATCCGCGACAGGATCTCCAGGCAGACCAGTGCCCGGGTCTCCGGTCCGGCCGCGCGCCAGTCGGCCGTGCCTGCCCGCATCGCCGGCAGCAGCGCGTCCAGGTCGGCATGCGGATACTCGACGCCGAGCGCCGGCCCGTAAGGCGAGACCTCCCCGCCCGTCCAGCCGTCCGTGCCGGGCTGACCGAGGTCCAGCCGGGTGTTCAGCACGGCGTCGAACGCGGCCTTGCCCTCGGCCGCCCCGAGGCTGCCGGGAGCGCCGCCCTCGCCGTACGCCTTCGGGTGCTCGGGGTGCGGTGACCAGTAGGCGCGGGTGGCGATCGTTTCGAGGGCCCGGTCGAGCGTGGGCCGGTGGGTCTCGGACAGCTGCTGGGGGGTGAGCGCGGCGGCCATGGCGGACCAACTCCTCATCGAGCCGGGCAGGGATGTGACGACGGAGTTAGAGTAACCGAACGATCGGTCGGGACAAGTGGGCCCGGCGAACCTGTGGACAACTCGGCCCGAAGCAACCTGTGGACAACCCATGGGGGAGGATCGCGGACATGACCACGGCCAAGCGGGACACGTACACCCCGGAGACTCTGCTCACCGTCGCCGTCCGTGTCTTCAACGAGCGCGGCTACGACGGCACGTCCATGGAGCATCTCTCCCGGGCGGCGGGCATCTCGAAATCCTCCATCTACCACCATGTGACGGGCAAGGAGGAGCTTCTGCGGCGGGCCGTGAGCCGGGCGCTCGACGGCCTCTTCGGCATTCTCGACGAGCCGGGGGCCGTGCGCGGGCGCGCGATCGAGCGGGTCGAGTACGTCACGCGCCGTACCGTCGAGGTGCTGATGGCCGAGCTTCCCTACGTCACGCTGCTGCTGCGCGTGCGCGGCAACACGACGACCGAGCGCTGGGCCCTGGAGCGGCGGCGCGAGTTCGACCAGCGGGTGTCGGAGCTGCTGAAGGCGGCGGTGGCCGACGGGGACCTCCGGGCCGACGTCGACATACGGCTGGCGACCCGGCTGCTGTTCGGCATGGTGAACTCGCTGGTCGAGTGGTACCGGCCGCAGCCGGACGGCTTCCCGGCGGAGGACCAGCTCGCGGACACCGTCGTCCAGCTCGCCTTCGAGGGGATGCGGGCGAGCGGGCGCTGAGGCGCCGGCCCGGGATTCCCGGGCCACGGGGAGCCCCGGCGTCCGACGCGGCTCGGCTCAGGTCGGCGCGCGGGCCGTCTCCGGTCTGCCGCGCGGCCCGGCTCGGGTCGGCGCTGTTCAGTTCAGTTCCGCCGGCCGTTCCGTGAGCGTTCCGAGGTCCGTCTCCTCGAACACCAGCAGGGTGCGGGTGGAGAGCACCTCGGGGATGGCCTGGATCCGGGTGAGGACCAGCTCGCGCAGCGCCCGGTTGTCCGGTGTGTGCACCAGGAGCAGGACGTCGAAATCGCCGCTGACCAGCGCGATGTGCGTCGCGCCCGGCAACGCCTGGAGCTGCTCGCGCACGGTGCGCCAGGAATTCTGGACGATCTTGAGCGTGATGTAGGCGGACGCGCCCTGACCTGCCCGCTCGTGATCGATACGGGCCCCGAAGCCGCGGATCACACCGTCCTCGACCAGGCGGTTGATGCGGGCGTAGGCGTTGGCGCGCGAGACGTGGACGCGCTCGGCCACCGACCGTATCGACGCGCGGCCGTCCGTCCGGAGGATGCGCAGGATGTCGCGGTCGACGGCGTCCAGCGGTCGCGCGGGCGGAACCTGGCCGGGATCCTCGCTCCTGTCGGCCATTTGTTCAGCTGCCATCGGCCCGCGCCTCCCTGTCGTGGACGACCTGGCTCTATCCCAGGCTGTGGAGAACCGTTTGTCCACAGGCTGGCGTCGCCTGTAGCCAAAATGCGCTCGCGACCGAACAATCGGTAGGTGAGACACACCACACCCGTGCCTCGCCCACGCCTCGACATCTCGACACATTTCGACACCCCTCGATCTCCCTCGATGCCAGGAGGTGCCTCTCATGACGGTCCAAGAGCTGCCCGGCGCGGCTGCTTACCGGCCCACGCCGCCCCCGGCCTGGAAGCCGATCACCGATCCCGCGCCGCTGCTCCCGGACCCGGAGCCGTACCGGGTCCTCGGTACGGACGCGATCGCCGACGTGGAGCCCGAGCTGCTGATCCGGCTCCACGCCGAGCTGGTCCGCGGGCGCCGGTACAACACCCAGGCCACCGCGCTGACCAAGCAGGGCCGTCTGGCGGTGTACCCGTCGAGCACCGGCCAGGAGGCGTGCGAGATCGCCGCCGCCCTGGTGCTGGAGGAGCGCGACTGGCTCTTCCCCAGCTACCGGGACACGCTGGCGGCCGTGGCGCGCGGCCTCGACCCGGTCGAGGCGCTGACCCTGCTCCGCGGCGACCGGCACACCGGCTACGACCCGCGTGAGCACCGCATCGCCCCGCTCTGCACCCCACTCGCCACGCAGCTGCCGCACGCGGTGGGCCTGGCGCACGCCGCCCGGCTCAAGGGCGACGACGTCGTCGCGCTCGCCATGGTCGGTGACGGCGGCACCAGCGAGGGCGACTTCCACGAGGCGTTGAACTTCGCGGCGGTCTGGAAGGCCCCGGTCGTCTTCCTCGTGCAGAACAACGGCTTCGCCATCTCCGTGCCGCTGGCCAAGCAGACCGCTGCTCCCTCCCTCGCCCACAAGGCCGTCGGATACGGAATGCCGGGCCGCCTGGTCGACGGCAACGACGCGGCGGCGGTGCACCAGGTGCTTGCCCAGGCGGTGGCCCGGGCCCGGCGCGGCGAGGGCCCGACCCTGGTCGAGGCCGTCACCTACCGCATGGACGCCCACACCAACGCCGACGACGCCACCCGCTACCGGGTCGACAGCGAGGTCGAGGCCTGGCGGGCCCACGATCCGGTCCAACTGCTGGA
The DNA here is from genome assembly GCF_003846185.1 of Streptomyces sp. ADI96-02. Taxonomy (GTDB): domain Bacteria; phylum Actinomycetota; class Actinomycetes; order Streptomycetales; family Streptomycetaceae; genus Streptomyces. The sequence goes on along the minus strand of NZ_ML123034.1, from coordinate 3,227,365 downwards.
GCGCGAGCTGACCGGACGCGGACTGCTCGACGACGCGGCCCTGGAGGAGGTCCGGGAGGCCGCCGAGCGCATGGCCGCGGCTCTGCGCGACCGGATGAACGCCGATCCCGTGCTGAACCCGATGGACCTGTTCAGCCATGTCTACGCCGAGCAGACCGAGCAGCTTCGGGAGCAGGCCGACCGGCTGCGCGCCGAGCTGGAGGCCGAGCAGGACCACCACGACCAGGAGGGGGGCCGATGACCACCGCGGCAGCCACGGCCGGCGGACGTACGGCGAAGGCGAAACCGGCCACGATGGCGCAGGCCCTCGGGCGCGCGCTGCGCGACTCGATGGCCGAGGACCCCACCGTGCACGTGCTGGGTGAGGACGTGGGCACGCTCGGCGGGGTCTTCCGGATCACCGACGGGCTGGCGAAGGAGTTCGGCGACGACCGGTGCACCGACACGCCGCTGGCCGAGGCGGGCATCCTCGGAGCGGCCGTCGGCATGGCGATGTACGGGCTGCGGCCCGTGGTGGAGATGCAGTTCGACGCCTTCGCCTACCCGGCGTTCGAACAGCTGATGAGCCATGTCGCCAAGATGCGCAACCGCACCGGCGGGGCGATGCCGCTCCCCATCACCGTGCGAGTGCCCTACGGCGGCGGAATCGGCGGGGTCGAGCACCACAGCGACTCCTCCGAGGCCTACTACATGGCCACGCCCGGCCTGCACGTCGTCACCCCCGCCACGGTCGACGACGCCTACGGACTGCTCCGGGCCTCGATCGCCTCGGACGACCCGGTGGTCTTCCTGGAGCCGAAGCGGCTCTACTGGTCCAAGGCCGACTGGTCGCCGGAGACGCCCGCCGCCGTCGAGCCGATCGGCCGGGCCGTGGTGCGCCGCTCCGGCCGCAGCGCCACGCTCATCACGTACGGGCCCTCCCTGCCGGTCTGCCTGGAGGCCGCCGAAGCGGCGGTCGCGGAGGGCTGGGACCTCGAAGTCGTCGACCTGCGCTCGCTGGTGCCGTTCGACGACGAGACGGTGGCCGCCTCGGTGCGCCGCACCGGGCGCGCGGTCGTGGTCCACGAGTCCCCCGGTTTCGGAGGGCCGGGGGGCGAGATCGCGGCGCGGATCACCGAGCGGTGCTTCCACCACCTGGAGGCGCCGGTGCTGCGGGTGGCCGGATTCGACATCCCCTACCCGCCGCCGATGCTGGAGCGGCACCATCTGCCGGGAGTGGACCGGGTGCTCGACGCGGTGGCCCGGTTGCAGTGGGAGGCGGACAGCTGATGCCCCAGGTGCTCGAATTCAAGCTGCCGGACCTCGGTGAGGGCCTGACCGAGGCGGAGATCGTGCGCTGGCTGGTGGAGGTCGGCGATGTCGTCGCCATCGACCAGCCGGTCGTCGAGGTCGAGACGGCCAAGGCGATGGTGGAGGTGCCGTGCCCCTACGGCGGTGTGGTGACCGCGCGGTTCGGTGAGGAGGGCGCGGAGCTTCCGGTCGGCGCACCGCTGCTGACGGTGGCGGTCGGTGCGCCGGAGACGGTGGACGCCTCCGGCCCCGCCGGCGTACCGGATTCCTCGGCGTCGAACGGAGCGGGCGGCCGTACGGCGACCCGCGGGGCCGAGGCGTCCGGGACGGCTGCCGCTGAGCCGGTCGCGGCGGAGCCCGGCGGCTCCGGGAACGTGCTCGTGGGATACGGGACCGGTGCGCCGGCGGCGCGGCGGCGGCGGATCCGGCCGGAGCGGTTGTCCCTCGCGACAGGGAGCGTCAACGGAACCGTGCCCGGCGCGGGTGCCGTTCCGGTGCCGGCGGCACCTCTTCCGCCAGTGGTGGCGGCCGAACCGGCGAACGAACCCGTGAACGGACCGGTGAACGGACCGGTGAACGAGAAGGACGACGGGCGGCGGGGCCCTGTGGCCGTGGTCTCTCCGCTGGTGCGCCGACTGGCCCGGCAGAACGACATCGATCTGCGGCGGCTGACGGGTTCGGGCCCCGGCGGGCTGATCCTCCGGGCCGACGTGGACGCGGCGATCCGGGAGTCGCAGGCGGGACCGGCGGCCGAGGATTCCGCGCCCGCGCCCGCGCCTGCGTCCACCTCTACCTCTACCTCTGCCTCTGCCTCTATCTCCACGTCTGCGGCTTCCGCCGGTGGTGTGGCCGCTGCGGCGGCCGAGCGGATTCCTCTCCGGGGGGTGCGGGGAGCGGTGGCCGACAAGCTGTCGCGAAGCCGTACGGAGATCCCGGACGCCACCTGCTGGGTGGACGCCGACGCCACCGAGCTGATGGCCGCGCGAGCCGCGATGAACGCGGCGGCCGGTCCGTCGGCCGGACCCAAGGTCTCGGTGCTGGCGCTGCTGGCGAGGATCTGTACGGCGGCGCTGGCCCGGTTCCCGGAGCTCAACGCCACGGTCGACATGGCCGCGCGGGAGATCGTGCGCTTGCCGTCGGTCCATCTCGGGTTCGCGGCGCAGACGGAGCGCGGGCTCGTCGTTCCGGTCGTGCGGGACGCGCACACCCGCAACGTGGAGTCGATCGGCGCAGAGATCGCCCGGCTGACCGAGGCGGCGCGGACCGGGACGCTGACTCCGGCCCAACTGACCGGAGGCACGTTCACGCTCAACAACTACGGGGTGTTCGGGGTCGACGGATCGACGCCGATCATCAACCACCCCGAGGCCGCGATGCTCGGCGTCGGCCGGATCATGCCCAAGCCCTGGGTGCACCGGGGTGAGCTGGCCGTGCGCCAGGTCGTGCAGTTGTCGCTCACCTTCGACCACCGGGTGTGCGACGGCGGAACGGCGGGTGGATTCCTCCGGTACGTGGCCGACTGCGTGGAGCAGCCGGCGGTACTGCTGCGCACCCTGTAGCGGCGGGCGGGGCCGGTCCCCCGCACGGAGGCCCGTCGTGGCGGTCGCCGGGCCGGGGCCCGGGGCCGCCCTTCCCCCTCCGTCGGCGTGCGGGAGGGGGAGGGGCGGGTCGACCGGGCCGCTCACCCTGAGGGTTCGTCCGAGGAGGGCGGCGACCATACTCGACGCATGACCGCGTACGACGTGATCGTTCTTGCAGGCGGAGCCGCGAAGCGCCTCGGCGGTGCCGACAAGCCCGGGGTACGGGTCGGCGGCCGAGCGCTGCTGGACCGCGTCCTCGCGGCCTGCGCCGATGCGGGTGCCACCGTGGTGGTGGGCGGGCGGCGGGCCACCGCCCGCCCGGTGGCCTGGACCCGGGAAGAGCCCGAGGGCGGAGGGCCGTTGGCGGCGCTCGGTGCGGGGGTGGGGCTGACGGCTGCCGAGCGCGTTCTCGTCCTCTCCGCCGACCTGCCGTTCCTGAGCCGGGAGACGGTGGACGCGTTGCTGGCCGCCGCCGACGAGGACGGGCGGGAGGGCGCTCTGTGCACCGACCCCGCAGGGCGCGACCAGCCGCTCGTCGCCGTCTATCGTGCCGAGCCGCTCCGCCGTGAGCTGGCCCTCCTCGCGACCGAGCACGGAAGCCTCGCGGGTCTGCCGCTCCGCCTGCTGACCGTGGAGCTGGATCTCGCGCGGGTAGACGCCGGTCCGCTCGCCGCGTTCGACTGCGACACTTGGGACGACATCGCCGCAGCCAGAGCGCGGATCAGGGAGCATGGGGCCGTGCTGGACGAATGGATCACCTCGGTCAAGAACGAACTGGGAGTCGAACTCGACGTCGACACCGACGTCCTGCTCGACCTCGCCCGTGACGCCGCGCACGGAGTCGCCAGGCCCGCCGCTCCGCTCACGACGTTCCTGGTCGGGTTCGCCGCCGGCCGGGCGAGTGCCGGAGACGGACCGGAGGTCGCCGCCGCGGTGGCCGATGCCGCCGGCAAGGCCGCCGCCCTCGCCCTGCGCTGGGAGGAGGAGGCGGGCTCTACGCCTGCGGAGACCGGGAAGGCGGCGGGGACGGGCACCGCGCCGGGTAGCGGGGGTGGCGGCGACGGGGGCGGGACGCCATGACCGGCCGCCGCCCCGACGATGCCCATGCCCTCGCCCGCGCGGCGGAGGAGGAGCGGGCCGTCCAGCAGGCCCTCGCCCTGGTCGGCGGTCGGACCTTCGGCCCGAGTTCTGGCCGGGGCGCACCGGACGAGCGGACGCCGCCGGACGCCGCCCACTGTTCCTCACCGCACTCCGAGCCGCCGCGCGGTGCGTCGGGCAGCTCGCCTGAACACCTCCCCGAGGGCGCGCCGGACACCTGGACAGACGTTCCGCCGGGCACCCCGTCGCCCGCGGCCTCGGCACCGGACCGGGCCTCCGGGCCTTCGGACGACCTGGCCTTCGAGCCCTCGGACCGGGTCTCCGGGGCCTCGGATCGTGCCTCCGGGGCCTCCCGAGCCTCTGGGGCCTCCCGAGCCTCTGGGGCCTCCGATTCCTCGGACCGGGCCCCCGAGCCGGCTCCTCCCGTATCGCCGTCCGTCTCCTGGGAGCGGGCGCGGACCGTCGCCGCACATGTCGGTCGGAGCGGTCCGCCCGCCGCGATCCGGCTGCCGCTCGACCGGGCTCTGGGACACGTGCTCGCCGAGACGCTCGACGCGCTCACCGACCTGCCGCCCTTCGACACCTCGGCCATGGACGGCTGGGCGGTCGCCGGACCGGGGCCCTGGGCGTTCGAGGGCGGGGCCGGGCTGCTCGCCGGGCGCGACGCCCCCGCCCGGTTGCCCGACGGCACCGCCGTACGGATCGCCACCGGCGCCCGTGTCCCGGCCGAGACGACGGCTGTCGTCCGCACCGAGCACGCCCACGCGGACGAGGCCAAGGGATTGGTGCACGCCCGGCGGCCCGTCGCCACAGGTCAGGACATCCGCCCCCGCGGCCAGGAGTGCCGCTCCGGCGACCCGCTCCTGCCTGCTGGGACGGTGGTGACGCCGGCGGTACTGGGTCTGGCCGCGGCAGCCGGTTACGACGCCCTGCCCGCCGTCCCCCGGCCGCGCGTCGACATCCTGGTCCTCGGCGATGAACTGCTTGCCGCGGGCCTGCCGCGCGACGGACTGATCCGTGACGCTCTCGGCCCCATGCTGGCCCCCTGGCTGCGGGCGCTGGGCGCCGAGGTCTCCGGCCCGCGTCGGCTCGGGGACGACGCGGGGGCGCTGCGCGCAGCCGTCGTCGGGTCCGACGCCGACCTGATCGTCACCACCGGGGGCACCGCCTCCGGTCCGGTCGACCATGTGCACCGGGTCCTCGAAGACCTCGGAGCCGAGCTGCTGGTGGACGGGGTGGCCGTCCGCCCCGGGCACCCCATGCTGCTGGCCCGGCTCTCCCCGGGCGGGCCCTGTCTGGTCGGGCTGCCCGGGAACCCGCTGGCCGCCGTGGCGGGGCTGCTGACGCTCGCCGAACCGCTGCTCGCGGGCATCGCGGGCCGCCCGCCGCAGGACGCGTACCGGGCTCTCGTCCACGCCGAGGTGCACGGCCACCCGCACGACACCCGTCTCGTTCCGGTCGTCCACCGTGCGGGCCGGGTGGGCGGCCGGGACCACGTCGCGCCGCTGCGTTACAACGGTCCGGCCATGCTGCGCGGTATCGCCTCGGCGGACGGACTGGCCGTCGTACCGCCGGGCGGGGTACGGTCCGGCACCGAGGTGGAGATTCTCGATCTGCCATGGGCCCCGGCGACGCCGTGGACGGAAGGGTGTTTCACGTGAAACTTCCCGGCCACGATGCGATGGCCAGGCGCGCCGACGAGCATGTCGTACCGACGCGTGTGATGCTGCCGCGCCGTGTCGTCGACGGCCCGGCGCGGCAGGTCGGCAAACGGCTGCTGATGGCGCTGCTCGTGCTGGCCACGACGGTGATGATCGTCTGGCTCGACCGCGGCGGCTACAACGACAACGCCGACGGCAAGGTCGACCTGCTGGACGCGGTCTACTACGCGACGGTCACGCTCTCGACCACCGGGTACGGCGACATCACCCCGTACAGCGACGGTGCGCGGCTGATCAACGTGGTGCTCGTGACACCGCTGCGCGTGCTCTTCCTGATCATCCTGGTCGGCACCACTCTCGAAGTCCTCACGGAACGCACCCGGGAGGACTTCCGGCTGAAGCGTTGGAGATCCAACTTGCGTGACCACACCGTCGTCGTCGGCTTCGGAACGAAGGGCCGCTCGGCGATCCAGACCCTCTGCGCCACCGGCCTCCGCAACGAGCAGATCGTCATCGTCGATCCGGCCACCAAGGTGATCGAGGCGGCCAACGCCGAGGGCTTCACCGGAGTGCTGGGCGATGCCACACGGAGCGACGTCCTGCTCCGCGCCGAGCTCCAGAAGGCGCGTCAGATCATCATCGCCACGCAGCGCGACGACACCGCCGTACTGGTGGCCCTGACCGCGCGGCAGCTGAACCGCAGCGCCAAGATCGTGGCGGCGGTCCGCGAGGAGGAGAACGCGCCTCTCCTGCGCCAGTCCGGCGCCGACGCGGTGATCACCAGCGCCAGTGCCGCGGGCCGACTGCTCGGCCTCTCCGTCCTGAGCCCGAGCGCGGGCACCGTGATGGAGGACCTGATCCAGCAGGGCAGCGGCCTCGATCTCGTCGAACGGCCGGTCATAAAGGCCGAGGTGGGCAAGAGCGTGCGGGAGACCGAGGACCTGGTGGTCAGCGTGTTGCGCGGACACCGGCTGCTCGGCTACGACGATCCGGCGGCCAGCCCGTTGCAGCTGACGGACCGGGTCATCACCATCGTGCGCGCCGGTCAGCCCCACGGCTCCGCCGCCCACAACAGCTCCGGCCCCCACAACCCGATGCCTCCGCACAACCGCACCTGAGCGGATCGCTGCCGACCCGAGCCCGCCCTGACCCGAGCCCGAGCCGACCCGCGCCTGACCCGCCCGCGCCGACCCACACCGCAGCCGACCCGTGCCCGACCCGAGCACAAGCCTGAGCCGACCCGCGCCGACCCACACCGCAGCCGCCCGCGCCCGAGCCGACCCGCACCCCAGCCGACCCGCACCCCAGCCGACCGCTGCTGAGCCCGACCGCTGCTGAGCCCGTCCGCGTCGGCACGCCGTTCCGGCCCCACGGCGGACCGCGCGCGGCGGCAGCGCCCGGAGTAGCCTCGCGGCCATGCATGCGATCACGATCCCCGAACCCGGTGGCCCCGAGGCGCTCGTGTGGGCCGAAGTGCCCGATCCCGTACCCGGCGAGGGCGAGGTCCTCGTCGAGGTCGTCGCCAGTGCCGTGAACCGTGCCGATGTGCTTCAGCGGCAGGGCTTCTACGACCCGCCGCCCGGTTCCTCCTCCTACCCCGGTCTGGAGTGCGCGGGCCGCGTCGCGGCGCTCGGCCCCGGGGTGACCGGATGGGCGGTCGGCGACGAGGTGTGCGCCCTCCTCGCGGGCGGCGGCTACGCGGAGAAGGTCGCCGTGCCCTCCGGGCAGTTGCTCCCCGTGCCCCGGGGCGTGGACCTGGCGGTGGCCGCCGCGCTGCCCGAGGTGACCGCCACCGTCTGGTCGAACGTCTTCATGGTGGCGCACCTCCGTCCTGGTGAGACCCTTCTCGTCCACGGCGGCTCCAGCGGCATCGGCACGATGGCGATCCAGCTGGCCAAGGCCGTCGGCGCCCGGGTCGCGGTCACCGCGGGCAGCCCGCAGAAGCTGGCCCGGTGCGCCGAGCTGGGCGCGGACATCCTCATCAACTACCGCGAGCAGGACTTCGTCGAGGAGCTGAGGGAGACGACCGCCGGGGCGGGGGCCGACGTCATCCTCGACCTCATCGGCGCCAAGTACCTGGACCGGAACGTGCAGGCGCTCGCCGTCAACGGCCGCCTGGCGATCATCGGCCTCCAGGGTGGCGCCAAGGGCGAACTCAACCTCGGCTCCCTGCTCGCCAAGCGCGCCGCCGTCACCGCCACCTCGCTGCGGGGGCGTCCGCTCCAGGAGAAGGCCGCCATCGTCGCCGCCGTGCGCGAGCATGTCTGGCCGCTGATCGAGGGCGGGGTCGTCCGCCCGATCGTGGACCGTACGGTGTCGATGCCGGACGCCGCCGAGGCGCACCGGGTGCTCGAATCCAGCACGCACGTCGGCAAGGTGCTGCTGGCCGCGCCGGGCGCCGCCTGACGTACCCCGGTACGCGAGGGCGAGCGCGTCCGTCCGCCGGTACGGCGAAGGCCCGGCGCACACTCCGCGGTGTGCGCCGGGCCTCGGACATTCTTCGTGCGAGCGCCGTGGTGGGTGCCCGTTGGCGGGGTCCCGTTGACGGGGCCCGTTACAGGTACGGCCCCGAGCGGATCGGGCCGTGCGGATCGGCGCCGCCCTCCTCGTCCTCGTGGCCCACACCGGGCGGCAGCGCCCGGCGCATCTGCTCCAGCTGGGCGCGGGCCGCCATCTGCTGGGCGAAGAGCGCGGTCTGGATGCCGTGGAACAACCCCTCCAGCCAGCCGACCAACTGGGCCTGCGCGATACGCAGCTCGGCCTCGGAGGGCACCGACTCCTCGGTGAACGGCAGCGAGAGCCGCTCCAGCTCCTCGACCAGCTCCGGCGCCAGGCCGTCCTCCAGCTCCTTCACGGAACTGGCGTGGATCTCCTTGAGCCTGACCCGGCTCGCCTCGTCGAGAGGAGCCGCCCTGACCTCCTCCAGGAGCTGCTTGATCATGCTGCCGATGCGCATGACCTTCGCGGGCTGTTCGACCATCTCCGTCACCGGGACCTCGCGCGACTCGTCGTCACTGGCACCGCCGCCGATAGCCATTCCGTCCTGGCCCACGACAAGGACCTGCGGGTGCTCCTGCGACCGGTCATTCCTCGGCATCTCCATGCTGCCATTGTCTCGCACACGTGCCGTACACCACGTTGGTGCCCCCGGAAACGGATGATCCACCGTCTCCGGGGGCACCGGAATCGCCGCAGGACAAGGGAATGGGCTTCCGGAGGCCGAGTCCGCGCGGCCGAGTCCGCGCGGGATCAGCCCGCGCGCCGGGTCAGCGTCAGCCGCGAGCTGGTGAGGCCGGCGGCCAGCAGCCCGGCCAGCACCGGCACGGCCAGGGTCAGCAGCCCGATCGTCCCCCACGGCATCACGATCGGCGTGTACGCCGAGACCAACGGGTCCCGGCGCATGACCTCCATCGCCGCGCCCAGGTCGGTCAGCCGCAGTGCGACCGCCGGCACGATCCCCGCCAGCGTCCCGAGCAGCACCCCCGTCAACGCGACCACCAGGCACTGGAAGCCGGACAGCGACCGCCGTACGCCCGGGGGCGCGCCGACCGCGCTCAGTGTGATGAGGTCGGCCTCCGCGTCGGCCTTGGACAACCCGGTCGTGATGGCGGCGGCGCCCAGCGTCACCACTCCGGCGAAGAGGGCGAGGATCAGCAGGATCGTGGCGTCGTCGGAGCTGGTCGGCTCCATCGGGGTCGTGACGTAGGCGCCGTCTCCGGTCTGGGTGATCGCCGCTGCCATCGCCTGGTTCTCGGCGTCCGTCGGGTTGCGTTCGAGCCTGTACACGCTGCCGTGGTCCTCGGTGTGGAGGCCGAGCCGGGCGGCGGTCTGCTTCGGCAGGATCATCCGGATGCCGGGCGTCGCGGCGAAGCGGGCCGGTGCGACATACACCTTCAGCCGGTCCGTGGTGGTGCGGGCCTTGCCGGGGTACTGGGCGCGGTTCTTCTTGTCACGCGCGTTGTAGATGTGGTCGGCCTTGAGGGTGACCTCGCCGTTCTTCGCGTACGCCGGATTCAGCAGCACCGGGGTGCCCTCCGCCAGGGCTTTCGCCGCCGCCGGATCGTCGAGTTCTACGTACGAGGCGAGCAGGTCGGCGCCCCCGACGACGATGTCGTCGTCGTTGCCGAACAAGGCGGAGGTGTACAGCTCGTCCAGGCATGCGGGCGAGTTCATCAGCCGCTTGTGCTCGTCGGACGAGATCCTCAGGGCGAGTTCCTTGGCGCCCTTGCCCTGGAGCGGGCAGGTGTGGCCTTTGCCGGTGGGTTTGACGAGCTCGACGGTTCCGCAGCCGTTCGCCTCCTCGTAGTACACGGAGCAGTTGCTGCCGGCCCAGACCTTCTCGAAGTCGACGCGCCCACCGCTGACCGGGAGGTTCTGATCGACGGCGGCCCGAACGCGCGGCAGTTCGGCGGTCTCCGCAGTCTGGGAGACCGTCAGCGCCGCAGTGCCCGCAGTGAGGTTGGGCACGTAGTCGGCCTGCTGCTCCGCCGAACTGCTGCTGGTGTACGTGGCGATGGCGACGCTTCCGGCGACGGCCGCCATCACGGCGGCGACGGCCGGAGCGGTACGGCCCCGGTTGCGGGCGGCGTCACGCAGAGCGAACCGCGGCGTCATCGGCAGCCGGCTGCCGAGTCGGCCGAGGAAGCCGACGATCACCGGAACGCAGCCGAGAACGCCCAGTTCGGCGAGGACGGATCCCCCGGCCACCAGGTTGGTGCTGCCGCTGATGCCCCCGTAGACCGCGACGGCGACGCCGGCCGCCAACGCGATCACGCCGACGACGGGCAGGACGCGGGAGCCGCGCCGGGTGCCGCGCCGTCCGGTGAGGGACTCCAGGACGGACTGGCGGGCCGCCACGATCGCCGGGGCGAGGGCGGCGAGGACACCGGTCACCAGGCCGAGCACGGCGATGGCGGTGATCTCCAAGGGCTGGATGCTGAGTTCGCCGAAGCGCCTTCCGGCGAACTCCTCGATCATCGGCCGGAACAGTGCGGTGAGGCCGAATCCGGCCGCCACGCCGATCGCCGCACCGACCGCGCCGAGCACCGCACCGCCCGCGAGCACGACGGCCCCGACCTGGCCGCGGCTGCCTCCGCACGAACCGACCAGGCCCAGTTGCCTGCGCGAACGGCGGGCGCCCACGGCGAACGCGGGTCCGGCGAGCAGCACGATCTCCAGGACGGCCATAACGACCACGGTCAGCGCCGCGGCGGTCATCTTCGGATCCGAGGTCGACCCCAGGTCCATCTTCTCGGCCAGGGGGATCTCGGATGCGGGCGGCGGGTCCAGGACGACCTGGCGGGACGTCACCAGAACGCCCGTCTTGTTGGCGGCAAGGACGTCCCGCCAGGTCACGCCCGCTTTGGACGGCCCGTTGACCAGCCACGTCATCTCGCCCGCCTGGGGCGGCAGGATCTTCTTGTCGCGGTCCGCGGCCTGCTGCCACGGCGCGATGACCGCGCCGTCCACGGCGAACAAGGATTTCGCGTTCAGATCGGCGGGCACTTCCACCACACCGGTGAGCGTGTAGGACAGCTGCGGTCCGCGCACGGTGACCCGGTCGCCGACGGACAGTCCGGACGCCTCGGCGAAGGCCGTGGTCGCGGCGACCTCGTTCCTGGCCCGCGGGTAGGCGCCGTCGGTCAGCTCGACCCTGCCGCGCATCATCGGATCGGCGACGCGCAGTTCGGTGATCTCGGTGTCGGCGATGCCGTGGCGGGTCGTCACGGACGCGGGCACGGACTGCTCGGTCAGGAACCGCGAGCCGTCGGGGAACGTCGCCGGTACGTCCACCGGCTCCGGTTCTTCCCCGGGGCGCTGTTCGGGAGGGTCGCCGGGCGTGGTCCAGTTGAAGGCATCGGGCATCTGATGGATGCGGACCGGCCCCAGCCCCGCGTCGGTGAACCGGGCGTCGGCCGAGCCCAGCGTCTCTGTCAGCACCCTCGCCGGGGTGGTCTCGGTGCTGCGGGCGGTCAGGTCGAGGGCGGTCACACCGACGACGGGCAGGGCGATCATCGCCACGACCAGGGCACTGCGGCCCTTGGCCCGCAGGGCGTCGCGCCGGGCGATGCGGAGGGCGGCGCGCCATCCGGGAAGCGGGCTCACCTGGCGGCCTCGGCGGCGAGGAGGGAGTCGGCTCCGCTGGTGGCCGTCTGGTCGACGACCGAACCGTCGCGGAGGAAGACGACCCGGTCCGCCCAGGCCGCGTACCGGGGTTCGTGCGTCACCATGACGCCGGCCGCGCCCTCGTCGCAGCGGGTGCGCAGCAGGGCGAGGACGGCCTCGCCGGTCTCGGAGTCGAGCGCGCCGGTCGGTTCGTCGGCGAGGACGAGGCGGCGGTCGCCCACGAGGGCGCGGGCGATGGCGACGCGCTGCTGCTGGCCGCCGGACATCTCGTCGGGGAAGCGGTCGGCCACCTCGGAGAGTTTCAGTTCGGCGAGGGCCGCCAGGGCCTCCTTGCGGGCCTTGCGCACGGAGACGCCGTCGAGTTCGCGGGGCAGCGCGATGTTCTCGGCGGCGGTCAGGGCGGGGATGAGGTTGTAGTCCTGGAAGACGTAGCCGACGCTGCGGCGGCGCAGGGCCGCCATGCCCTTGTGGCCGAGGGAGGTGATGTCCTGGCCTTCGATGATCACCTGGCCGCTCGTGGCGGTGTCGAGGCCGCCGGCCAGTGTCAGCAGGGTGGACTTGCCGGAGCCGGACGGCCCCATCACGGCGACGAGTTCGCCGGGATACACGGCGAAATCGATGCCGCGCAGGGCGTGTACCTCCGCGATGCCGGAGCCGTGGGTGCGGGTCAGCGCCCGCAGTTCGAGTACGGGGTCGCCGGCGGGCGAACCGGGCCTACCGGAGGCTCGGGGCGTGGGCGGGTTGGGGTCGGACGGCATGGCGGTGGTTCCCCCTGGGGACGCGCGGATGATGTACGGGTGGTGCTGGTGCTGGTGCTGGTGCTGGTGCTGGTGCTGAGGCGTGGCGGGTGTTGCGCGGATGTACGGGTGGGCGGGCTCGGCCGCCGGTCAGGGGCGGGCGGCCCGGGCGCGGCCGGCCGCCGACCGGGCCGCGCCGCGGGTGGCCGCCGGGCCGGGTCCCGCCACCGGTTCGGTGGCGGCGGCCTTGGCGAGTCGCACCAGCCGGGCCTCGCAGTGGTCGAGCCAGCGGGCCTCGGCCTCCGCCTGGAAGATCATCTGCTCCACCACGAGGAGCCAGGCGACCTCGTCCCGGTTGGACGGCACGTCCGCGAGGGCCTGGGCCTTGAGCCGCGTGTAGTCCTGCATCGCCTGGAGGGTGTGGTGGCGCTGGGCCTGGATGACGTCGCGGATGTCGACGCCCGGGGCGCCGACGGCCATGGCCAGCTTGATGGCCAGCTCGTCGCGGGGTGGGCTGGCGCGGTCCACGGGGGTCTCGAACCAGCTGCGCAGTTCGTCGCGGCCCGCGTCGGTGATCTCGTAGAGGTCGTGCCCGGCCTCGTCCGCTCCGTCCTGGACGACCATGCCGTCGCGTTCCAGGCGGCTGAGCGTCGTGTAGACCTGGCCGACGTTCAGGGGCCAGGTGGAGCCGGTGCGCGACTCGAATTCGGTGCGGAGCCGGGAGCCGTAGCGCGGGCCCTGCTCCAGGAGGGCCAGCAGCCCGTGACGGATCGACATACTGAGTATGTATACCGAGTATGTTAGCTCTGGCAAGTCGTTCGGGCTGGTTTGGGGGGAACTGCGACGCTCAGTGCGTGTGACGCATACGGAACGCGAGGAAAGCGAGCCCCAGGCCGACCAGAGCGATGCCCGCGCCCAGTGAGACCTGCCGCACCTGCCGTACGGCCGAGGCGTCCAACGCCTGTCCCGTGCGGCGCGCCGGATCGTCGAACGCGCTGGACGGCGGTGGCGAAACGGGCAGGTCGACGGAGCTGCGCCCGGGTTCGTCCGAGGGCTCCGGCTCGATCGGCCGCTCGGCGCGGGCCTGTTCCAGAGGCGTCAGGGAGCGCCCCGGGCGGGCCTTGCCGACCCCGGCCTCCCGCCCGGCCAGCGGTGCGGTCGACCCGGTCACCTCGACGGAAGCGGAAGGGGAGGGAGAGGACGACGGATCGTCCGTGGTTCCCACCGGCGCGCCCGCTCCGTCGCCGATGGGCCCGCCGGGACCACTGGCCGAGGAGGCGTTCCCGGCACCGGGGCCGGGTTGCGTGAGGCCGGAACCGGAGGCCGCGGGCGGCGGCGCGGCAGGGAGGGCCGACGGAGAGACGGACGTGCCGCCCGGCGGAAGGGGCCGCCCGGGAGGGGACGACGCGGACGGTCCGGACGCGGCACCGGTCACGGCGGCGGCGGAAGAGGAGGAGCGGGAGAGCCCGGCGGGAACGGCCTCCGCGGCCGGGCCGTCGCCCGGCGAGGCGTGGCCCGATCCGGCCGCCGGCCCCAGTGCCGCACCGGCCGCCACCACCAGACAGGCCACGTACCTCGATGACCACACGGCGGGATGTCCTGGAGCCATGAGATCAGCGTCACACGGGCCTCCGCATCCGGCATCCCGGACGCGCTGTCCGGAACCCGGGCGGGCAGCGGCCGGTCGGCGGCGGACATCCGAGGAGCCAGGACGGACGGAACCGGTCGGGCTCAGCCCTCAGCCGGACGGGCCTCCTGGGGCCTCAACCGCCTGGGCCTCCTCCGGCCTCAGCCGCACGAGCGGCTTCCGGCCTCCCGGACCTCAGCCGCACGAGCGGCTTCCGGCCTCCCGGACCTCAGCCGCTCCGGCCGCTTCCCCGACCTCCTCGGACCTCAGCCGCGCGGGCCTCCCCGGGCCTCCCCGGGCCTCCCCGAACCTCAGCCCGCCCGGCCCGTGGAGACCTTCAGCTCGAAGTCCGCGCCCCGCTCGGGCACGGCCGTCCCGGGGGACGGGAACTGGCTGACGACCTGGTCCTCCGCGTAGGTGTTGCCCGGCTCCTCGACGACCTTGACCGTCCATCCCGCCGCTACCGCGCACGCCTTCGCGGAGAGGACGTCCTTGTAGACGAAGTTCGGCGCCGCGACCTTCTGCGGGTCGTTCGAGTCCTCCATGGCGTCCGTGCACTGGGTGGTCTTCATGGTCCGGTTGCGCTCCGGCGGCCGGTAACCGTCCTCGACGGTCTCGCCGGTCCCCTGCGCACCGCTCCCGCCGCCCGCCGCCCGCGCCTCCTCGTCGTCGTTCTGCAAGGAGAGCACGGTGACCAGGCCGCCGATCGCGAGCAGCGCGACCAGGATCGAGCCGAGCACGACCGGCATGTTCCGCCGGGAGCCGCCGCCCGGCTGCTGCTGGGCGACCGTGTACGGCGGCGGGGTCCCGTGGGCCGGGGGGCCGGAGGTCTGGTGGGCCAGGGGGCCGGGCGACGGGTAGCCCGGGGCCGCCTGCGGGTAGCCGTAGCCCTGCGCCGGGACCTGCGGGACCTGCGGGGCGTACGGGCCCGGCAGATGCGCCTGGACGTGCGGATGCGACGGGTGCGGCTGATGCTGCGGGTGCGGCTGGTACGGCGTCTGGAGGCTCTGCGGTGCGGGGGCGGCCTGGTCCACCGGCGGGAAGACGGCCGATCCGACGCCGGATCCGCTGCTGACCGGCCCGCCGCCGGCCACGATCGCCGGCGCTTCGGCCCGGCCGGCGGAGGCGTTCAGCACGCGCAGGGTCTCGTCCCGCATCGCCGCCGCGCTCGGGAAGCGCTCGTTCGGGTTCTTCTTCAGCGCGCGGGCGACGAGGGCGTCCATCGCCGGTGTGACCGACCGGTTGACGGCGGACGGGGCTCCCGGGTCCTCCTGTACGTGCGCGTAGGCGATGGCGAGCGCCGAATCCGCGTCGAAGGGGATCCTGCCGGTGAGCAGTTGGAAGAGCATGACGCCGACCGAGTAGAGGTCGGACCGCGCGTCGACCCCGCGGCCCAGGGCCTGTTCGGGGGAGAGGTACTGCGGGGTGCCGACGACCATGCCGGTCTGCGTCATCGAGGTGACGCCGGACTGCATGGCCCGCGCGATGCCGAAGTCCATGACCTTCACGACGCCGCGGCCGGTCATCATCACGTTGCCGGGCTTGATGTCCCGGTGGACCAGGCCCCTCTCGTGGCTGGCCTCCAGCGCGGAGAGCACGTCCGCCGTCACCCTGAGCGCCTTGTCGGCGGGCATCGCGCCGTACTGCCGGATGTCGGCGGCGAGCACCGAGCCGAGCGGCTGCCCCTCGACGTACTCCATGACGATGTAGGGCATCAGCGCCCCGCCGAGCTCGTCCTCGCCGGTGTCGAAGACCGAGACGATGTTGGTGTGCTGGAGCTTGGCGACCGCCTGGGCCTCGCGCCGGAACCGCTCGCGGAAGGACTGTTCGCGCCCCAGCTCGGTGTGCAGCGTCTTGATCGCCACCTGCCGGTCCAGCGCGGAGTCGTAGGCCAGGTATACGGACGCCATCCCGCCTTCGCCGAGCAGGCCGCGCAGTTGGTAGCGGCCTCCCGCGAGCGCTTCGCCCGCGTGGCGGCCCCGTGCGCCGTCCTCGCTCATGACTCGCATCCCCCTCGGCGCGCGGTGCACGCGCGGTGTATCCGTATGACGCGCCAAGTCTGCCCGAGGGGTACGACACGTCAAGCCGGGAATCCGTTCCGTGACCCTGCGCACAAGAAGCGTCCCGGAAGCGTTACAGGAAACACAAGGAATGCGGGCGTACGGCACGCGGAGCGGTCGGATGATCTGCACAGTGCGGAACCTGGTGGTCCGGCGGAGGCTGTAGCGTGACGTGGCAATGCAGCAAGGCACCGTGAGAACCCGCGGACGCGCGGACAGATACGACGGCGAGGACTGATGGCACCCGATTCCGAAGCAAACGGCGGCGGAGTTTCGGATGGCACCGACTCCTGGGGCGTCGGCGGCGTCGTCGGTGACGGACGTTACCGGATGACCTACCGGCTCGGCCGGGGCGGTATGGCGGAGGTCTACGCCGCGGAGGACGTCCGGCTCGGCCGTACGGTCGCGGTCAAGCTGCTCCGCTCCGACCTCGCCGAGGACCCGGTCTCCAAGGCCCGCTTCACCCGCGAGGCCCAGTCGGTCGCCGGGCTCAACCACCACGCGATCGTCGCCGTGTACGACTCCGGCGAGGACGTCGTGGGCGGCCAGACCGTCCCGTACATCGTGATGGAGCTGGTCGAGGGGCGCACGATCCGCGATCTGCTCCTGACCGCCGAGGCCCCGCCGCCCGAGCAGGCGCTGATCATCGTCTCCGGGGTGCTGGAGGCGCTGGCCTACTCCCACCAGCACGGCATCGTGCACCGGGACATCAAGCCCGCCAACGTGATCATCACGGATTCCGGCGCCGTCAAGGTGATGGACTTCGGCATCGCCCGCGCGCTGCACGGCGCCCAGTCGACGATGACCCAGACCGGCATGGTCATGGGCACGCCGCAGTACCTCTCCCCCGAGCAGGCCCTCGGCAAGGCGGTCGACCACCGCTCCGACCTGTACGCCACCGGCTGCCTGCTCTACGAACTGCTCGCCCTGCGCCCCCCGTTCACCGGAGAGACCCCGCTCTCGGTGGTCTACCAGCACGTCCAGGACATTCCGCTGCCGCCGTCCCAGGTCTCGGACGTGGTGCCGCCGGAGCTGGACGGCATGGTGATGCGGTCCCTGGCTAAAGACCCGGACGACCGGTTCCAGAGCGCCGAGGAGATGCGCGGCCTCGTCCAGTACAGCCTCCAGATGCTCCAGGTGCAGGGCGGTCACACCGGCACGTGGAACACCGGCCCGGTCGCGCTGCACGAGGGCGGTCAGACGCCTCCGCACGGCATGACCGGCAGCACGCGCGCCATGGGCCACCCGATGCACGGGGACACCTCGCAGGGCCCGATCCTGCCGCCGCTCAACCCGGACGACGGCGGATACGACGGCGGCGGTCAGCGCGGCTCCGGCGGCCGTCGCGGCAAGATGCTGCTCTTCGTGCTGCTGGCGCTGGTCGCGATCGGCGCGGGCGTCGCCTTCGCCCTCAACGCGGCGCAGGGGGACGGCGCGGAGAAGAAGCAGATCACGCCGTCCACCTCCGTCAGTCCGCCCCAGGACAAGCCCTCGGACGAGCCGTCCGAGGACGACGACGATGAGGAGACCGACGACCCGGGCCTGCCCGACGACAGCTCCTCCGGCGGCCAGACGCTGCCCGACCCGCCGGACTGGTCCCCGTCGCCGAGCCCGAGCAGATCCACGATCTCCCCGTCCCCGGACCCGTCCGAGAACACCGACACCGGCGGCTCGGACGGCAACACCAACGAGGGCGGCAGCGGCGATCCGAGCACCGACCCCACCGGCCCGACCACCGACCCGGGCACCCCGGGCGGCAGTGGCGAGGACGACGGCGGCACGGACGACGGCGGCACGGACACCACGACGGGCGCCACGGCGGGCAACACCATCCCGTAAGCCGCCGCGCTCACGGAGTGAGGGCCGCGCACGGGCGTGAGGGCCGCGCACACCGCCGCGCTCACTCCGTGAAGGCCGCGCACACCGCCGCGTACTCACGCGTCCACCACACCGCCAGGGCCGACACCGCAGGGAACTGCGGGTCGGCCCTGCGGTCGTGGAGGCGGTAGCGCCAGTGCAGTATCCAGAGGTCGTTGAGCCGCTCCCACCACACCCGGTGCACCGCCGCGGCCAGCTCCGCGGCCCCCACCCCGGCCGCCCGCCGGTAGGCGCGCGCGTACGCCCGTACCTTCGCCAGGTCCAGTTCGCCGGCCGGCTGGACGAAGAAGATGGCCGCCGCCCGTACGGCCTCCTCGGCGCGCGGCTGCACGCCGAGGCGGTCCCAGTCCACGATCGCGACCGGATCGCCGCCCCGGTAGAGCAGGTTGAGCGGGTGGAAGTCCCCGTGCACCCACCCGGTGGCCGGCCCGGCCGGGGTGGGCGGGCGGCGGTGGGCGTGCTGCTCCAGCAGGGCGCGGCGCTCCACGAGGCGGTGGACGGCGAGCTCGTCGAAGGCGTCGCGCGGGGTGTCCCGGGGGCGCTCACCGCGCGCCACGGCGAGCAGTTCGTCGATGAGCGCGAAGGTGTCGGCCGCGTCCGGACTCCCGTAACCGGGCCGGGACGGCGGCTGCGCGGTGGCCCCGTGCTGCTCGCCGCCACCCCCGCCGCGCGGTGACATCACCTGTTCGAGGCCGGTGTGCACGGCCCCGAGGAGCGTTCCGAGCCGCCGGGACTGGACGCACGTCAGCTGCGCGCCGATCCGGTGGAGCCCGTCGATCCACGGGTGCAGGGCGTAACTGCGGTCGCCGATGACGGTGAGCGTGCCGCCCTCCCGGTCGGTCAGGGGCGGCACGACGGGCACTCCGAGTGACTGGAGGCGCTGGGTGGCGCGGTGCTGGCGCACGATCGTGGCGCGTTCACCGGAGGTGTCGCCGAGGTGCCTCTTGTCCAGGTGGTGCTTGAGGAAGTAGGAGCCGCGGGTGGTGGACACGCGGTATCCGTGGTTCAGCAGGCCCTTGGTGACCGGCTCGCAGGCGAGCGGTTCCCCCACCTCCGGATAGCGGCGCAGCACCTCGCCGACCGGAGGAACTGGGCGGGTTACATATGAGCGCGGCACTTACCAAATGGTAGATCACGCTGCGTGGCGGACAAGCTGACTTGCGTTGAAGCCCAGAGTGTGCTCGGTGACGAAGTGCGGCTCGATCCGGAGGTAGGCCGCCTCGTACGGCTCCCCGTTGACGCTGACCGGCGCCGCGCCGAACCGTTCCCGCTGCTCGGCGCGGGGATGCGCGATCTCGGCCGGTCCGGTGAACTGGACCGACCACAGGCCCCGACCGTCCTCGGCGTGCGCGCCGTTGTAGTTGTCCGCACCGTACGCGACGACGCTCCCGTCGCACGCCTCGTGGTAGCCGAAGCCGCGGTGGATCCGCAGCAGGATGCCGCCGTCGCTCACGATGTGCCGGGCCACCGCCAGGAACGGCAGGGCGCGCATGCTGGTCGCGAGCCGGCCGTACGGGACCCGGCCGAGCAGGTCGATCGGCTCGGCCGTGTGGAGTTCGTCGCAGGACATGGGCTCCACTGTCCCCGGGCGGGCCGGACAGCCGGAAGAGTCCCCTGCCCCGGGTCGGCCGGGACCAAAGTCCCGGGTGAGCGCCGGTCGGGCCGGTTTCGGCGGCCCCGGCGACCGCCTCTCGGCGGCGCTCGGCTTCTCGGCGGCGTTCGGCTTCTCAGCGGCGCTCGGCCTGGAGACGGGCCACGTAGGCCGCCGCCTGGGACCGCCGCTCCATGCCCAGCTTGGACAGCAGGCTGGAGACGTAGTTCTTGATCGTCTTCTCGGCGAGGTGCAGGCGCTCCCCGATGACCCGGTTGGTCAGGCCCTCCCCGATCAGGTCCAGGATCCTGCGCTCCTGCTCGGTGAGGTTGGCGAGCTTGTCGTCGCGCTTGCCGCCGGTCCCGTCGCGCAGCCGCTCCAGGACCCGGGCCGTGGCCACCGGATCCAGCAGCGACTTGCCCGCCGCCACGTCCCGTACGGCGCTCAGCAGCTCGTTGCCGCGGATCGCCTTCAGCGCGTATCCCGAGGCCCCGGCCATGATCGCGTCGAACAGGGCCTCGTCGTCCGCGTACGAGGTGAGCATCAGGCACTTGATGCTCTCGTCCTGAGAGCGGACCTCCCGGCACACCTCCACGCCGCTGCCGTCCGGCAGCCGCACGTCCAGGACCGCCACGTCGGGGCGCGTCGCCGGGATCCTGACCAGCGCGTCGGCCGCCGTACCGGCCTCGCCGACCACCTCGATGTCGTCCTCGACGGACAGCAGCTCGTACACGCCGCGCCGTACGACCTCGTGATCGTCGAGCAGGAATACCGTGATTTTTCCTTCTTCGCGCACAAACGCAGTCTCACACACTCCCTTCCGCTCCGCTCTTCCCTGGCGCTGTTCCGCCGGGATAACGTGCCGTTGTTCCGGCGGCCTGCAAGGCTGTTTCCAGTGCTGTGACCAGCAGAGCTTCGCGATTTTGTCGATTTACTTGGAAATCCAAGCAAAATTGCAGGTCAGATAGGGTTTCGCAGTTATGCGACGCACTGGGTAACGTGCCTATGACAGGGCGTTCGCCGGGGCACCTGTCACGCCTGTACCCCGGCCGAGCGGCACCCACCCCGTGCACGGGTCCGGGCACAGGCGAGCCGCACTGGTTCCCGGCAGACCCCGGGGGCCGGACCGACGGAGGAGCACGCACGTGACCGTGGAAGGCACCGCCGCTGCCGCGCGTAAACCGCGACGCAGCAGCAAGCGGACCAGCGCAGCGAAGACGCCGCAGCGTTCCGAGCCCCAGCTCGTACAGCTGCTGACGCCCGAGGGCGAGCGCGTCGAACACCCGGACTACAGCATCGACCTGAGCGCGGAAGACCTGCGCGGCCTGTACCGCGACATGGTCCTCACCCGCCGCTTCGACGCCGAGGCGACCGCGCTTCAGCGCCAGGGCGAGCTGGGCCTGTGGGCCTCGCTGCTGGGCCAGGAGGCCGCGCAGATCGGCAGCGGCCGGGCCCTGAGGGACGACGACTACGTCTTCCCGACCTACCGCGAGCACGGCGTCGCCTGGTGCCGCGGGGTCGACCCCACCAACCTCCTCGGCATGTTCCGCGGGGTGAACCACGGAGGCTGGGACCCGAACAGCAACAACTTCCACCTGTACACGATCGTCATCGGCTCGCAGACCCTGCACGCCACCGGCTACGCCATGGGCGTCGCCAAGGACGGCGCGGACTCCGCCGTGGTCGCGTACTTCGGGGACGGCGCCTCCTCCCAGGGCGACGTCGCCGAGGCGTTCACCTTCTCGGCGGTCTACAACGCCCCCGTCGTGTTCTTCTGCCAGAACAACCAGTGGGCCATCTCCGAGCCCACCGAGCGCCAGACCCGGGTCCCGCTCTACCAGCGCGCCCAGGGCTACGGCTTCCCCGGCGTCCGGGTCGACGGCAACGACGTCCTGGCCTGCCTGGCGGTCACCCGCTCGGCCCTGGAGCGCGCCCGGCGCGGCGAGGGCCCCACCCTCGTCGAGGCGTTCACCTACCGGATGGGCGCGCACACCACCTCCGACGACCCGACGAAGTACCGGGCCGACGAGGAACGTGCCGCGTGGGAGGCCAAGGACCCGATCCTGCGGCTGCGCACGTACCTGGAGAAGCAGGAGCTCGCCGACGCGGCCTTCTTCACCGCGCTCGACGAGGAGAGCGAGAAGCTGGGCAAGCGGGTGCGCGAGGCGGTGCGGGCGATGCCCGACCCGGACCCGATGGCCCTGTTCGACCACGGCTACGCCGACGGCAACTCCCTCGTCGACGAGGAGCGGGCCCAGTTCGCCGCCTACCAGGCATCGTTCGCAGACTCTGCCGAGGAGGGCAACTAGCCATGGCCGTGGAAAAGATGTCCATCGCGAAGGCGCTCAACGAGTCGCTGCGCCACGCCCTCGACACCGACCCCAAGGTCCTCATCATGGGTGAGGACGTCGGGAAGCTCGGCGGTGTCTTCCGCATCACCGACGGACTCCAGAAGGACTTCGGCGAGGACCGGGTGATCGACACCCCGCTCGCCGAGTCCGGCATCGTCGGCACGGCGATCGGCCTGGCCCTGCGCGGCTACCGCCCGATCGTCGAGATCCAGTTCGACGGCTTCGTCTTCCCCGCGTACGACCAGATCGTCACGCAGCTCGCGAAGATGCACGCCCGCGCGCTAGGCAAGATCAAGCTGCCGGTCGTCGTCCGCATCCCCTACGGCGGCGGCATCGGCGCGGTCGAGCACCACAGCGAGTCCCCCGAGGCGCTCTTCGCGCACGTCGCCGGGCTCAAGGTGGTCTCGCCGTCGAACGCGAGCGACGCCTACTGGATGATGCAGCAGGCCGTGCAGAGCGACGATCCGATCATCTTCTTCGAGCCCAAGCGGCGCTACTGGGACAAGGGCGAGGTCGACACCGAGTCCATCCCCGGCCCGCTGCACCGCGCCGTGACGGCGCGCGAGGGCCGCGACCTGACGCTCGCCGCGTACGGGCCGATGGTCAAGGTCTGCCTGGAGGCCGCCGCCGCGGCCGAGGAGGAGGGCAAGTCCGTCGAGGTCCTGGACCTGCGTTCGATGTCTCCGATCGACTTCGACGCCGTGCAGACCTCGGTCGAGAAGACCGGACGGCTCGTCGTGGTCCACGAGGCGCCCGTCTTCTACGGCTCCGGCGCGGAGATCGCCGCCCGGATCACCGAGCGATGCTTCTACCATCTGGAGGCGCCGGTGCTCAGGGTCGGCGGCTACCACGTGCCCTACCCGCCGGCCCGGCTGGAGGACGAGTATCTGCCCGGCCTGGACCGGGTGCTCGACGCCGTCGACCGCTCGCTGGCGTTCTGAGGAGAGGGTTCGTGACGACGATGACCGAAACGTCTGCTCGCTTCCGTGAGTTCAAGATGCCCGATGTGGGCGAGGGACTGACCGAGGCTGAGATCCTCAAATGGTTCGTCCAGCCCGGCGACACCGTCACCGACGGCCAGGTCGTGTGCGAGGTCGAGACGGCCAAGGCGGCCGTCGAGCTGCCGATCCCGTTCGACGGGGTGGTGCACGAACTGCGCTTCCCCGAGGGCACGACCGTCGACGTCGGCCAGGTGATCATCGCCGTGGACGTGGCCCCGGGCAGCGGTGACGCCCCGGAACCGGCCGCCGCGCAGGTGCCCGCCCCGGCCAAGGAGCCCGCCGCCGAGCCTGCCGCCGAGTCGGCCGCCGAAGCGCCGAAGGGCCGCCAGCCGGTGCTGGTGGGCTACGGCGTGGCCGAGACCTCCACGAAGCGCCGCCCGCGCAAGGCGGTGGCTACGCCGCCCGAGACCGCCGCCGTCGCGGCGGCGGTGCAGGCCGAGCTGAACGGGCACAGCGTGCCCGCCCCGGCGGCTCCGGCCGCCCCTGCTGCTGCCCCGGCCGCTCCGGTGGCTCCGGCGGGCGGTCGGCCGCTGGCCAAGCCGCCGGTCCGCAAGCTCGCCAAGGACCTGGGCATCGACCTGGCGACGGTCACGCCGACCGGCAAGGACGGCGTCATCACCCGCGAGGACGTCCACGCGGCGGCGGCTCCGGTGGCGGCCGAGGCCGTCTCCGCTCCCGTACCGGCGGCCGTCGCGGAACCCGCCGAGGCCGTGGTGCCGGCCGGCTCCGCCCGCGAGACCCGCATCCCGGTCAAGGGCGTCCGCAAGGCCATCGCGCAGGCGATGGTCGGCAGCGCCTTCACCGCGCCGCACGTCACCGAGTTCGTCACGGTCGACGTGACGCGCACGATGAAGCTGGTGGCGGAGCTGAAGGAGGACAAGGAGATGGCGGGGGTGCGGGTCAACCCGCTCCTGATCATCGCCAAGGCCCTCCTCGTCGCGATCAAGCGGAACCCCGACGTCAACGCCGCCTGGGACGAGGCGAACCAGGAGATCGTGCGGAAGCACTACGTCAACCTGGGCATCGCCGCCGCCACCCCGCGCGGTCTGATCGTGCCGAACATCAAGGACGCGCACGACAAGACCCTGCCCGAGCTGGCCACCGCCCTGGGCGAGCTGGTCACCACCGCCCGCGACGGCAAGACCTCGCCGGCCGCGATGGCGGGCGGCACGGTGACGATCACCAACGTCGGCGTCTTCGGCGTGGACACCGGCACCCCGATCCTCAACCCCGGCGAGTCCGCCATCCTCGCGGTGGGCACGATCAAGCTCCAGCCGTGGGTCCACAAGGGCAAGGTGAAGCCGCGTCAGGTCACCACGCTGGCGTTGTCGTTCGACCACCGCCTGGTCGACGGCGAGCTGGGCTCGAAGGTGCTGGCGGACGTCGCCGCCATCCTGGAGCAGCCGAAGCGGCTGATCACCTGGGCGTAACGCGCTCCGCTGCACACGCTTCGGGTGGGCCCGTACGTTTCCGCGTACGGGCCCACCGGCATGTCCGGCCCTCACCGTACGGCGAGTTCGGCCCACACGGTCTTGCCGACGGTACGCGGCTCGACGCCCCAGTCGTCGGCGAGCCGCGCGACGATCTGGAGCCCGCGCCCGTAGCAGTCCTCGGCGTCGGGCTCGCGCAGGCAGGGCAGCCGCTCGCCCCGGGGATCGCTCACCGCGATACGGAGCGCGCTCACGGTGAGGGTGAGGTGGACCCGGAAGAGCCGCCCCCGGATCGCCCCGTGCAGCAACGCGTTGGTCGCCAACTCACTGACCACCAGCGCGGCGTCACCGGCGAGCCCGGCGTGCCCCCACTGGAGGACGAGCCGGGCGGCGCGGTGCCGGCTGAGGACGACGCTGTGCGCGGTGGGCGTGTAGTCGACCCGGTCCTCACGCAGGACACGGCCGGGGCCGTGGGCGGGTACGGGGGTCTCCTGGGCTGCGGTCATGGACGCGTGCCTCCGGTGTGAGGTGGGCGGTGGCGATGCCGCTGCTGCGGTGGGCCGGACTCGGGGGGCCGGTTCCGGCGCAGGGCGGGGCGGTGCACTTCCGCCGTTTCGGTTCCGCTGTGCGAGCGGTGGAGTACCGAACGTATTGGCCCTTCAAGAAGAGGCGCAAGTGAAACGGAGACAATTGTCCCCAATGAGTGACGGCGGTCGACGGCTCGCCCCGGGAGACGGGAGACTGGGGCCGTGAATCCAGCGACACCGCAGGGGAACCGGTCGTCAACTGTTCTGGGGCGCAGGCTCGGTAGCGAGCTGTTGCGCCTGCGGGACGCGTCCGGGAAGACCCAGCAGCAGGCCGCCCAGGTCATCAGCGCGACCAACTCGAAGATCGTGAAGATGGAGCGGGGATGGGTTCCCATGAGGGACCCGGACATCCGAACCCTCTGCGAGTTCTACGGTCTGGAGGACCCGAAGTCCGTGGGGCGGCTGTTGGAAGTTGCCCGGGTGGACCGGGAGAGACGTAAGGCGAAGGGCTGGTGGAACCAGTACCCGGAGCTGCGTTCGCTGGTCGAATACGTCGCGCTCGAAGACATCGCAACAGGCGTCAGGACCTGGCAGGGGGCATTCGTGCCTGGGCTGCTCCAGACTCCGGACTACGCCAGGGCGCTCGCAGTCGGGAACGCGGACTGGGATGACCCGGACGAGATCGAGCGCTTCGTCGAAGCGAAAATCGCACGGCAGGCGCGGCTGACGGACAGCACTCCGCTCGCGCTGTGGGCGATTGTTGCTGAGGGTTCCTTGCGCCAACTGGTCGGTGGCCGTGATGTGATGCGGGCTCAACTGACCCGCTTGGCGGAGGCGGCTGCTGAGCCAAATGTCACAGTGCAGGTTGTCCCCTTCCTCGCGGGATCGCATCCGGGCATGACCAGCGCTTTCAGCATTGTCTCGTTCGCTGAACCCGGTGCGATGGACGTGGTCTACATGGACACGACGTCGTCTACTCTGTGGCTGGAGAGTGAGACGGATGCCGCCCGCCATAACGTCACATTCGGCCGTATCGCCAGAAGCGGACTCGCTCCCCGCGATTCCATCGCTCTCATAGGGCGTATTCGCAAGGAGTTGTAGTCGTGCCCCACTTCGAGTTCGTCAAGTCCAGCTACAGCAGCGGAAACGGCGAGTGCGTCGAAGTGGCCCGCAACATCCCCCGCACCGTAGCCGTCCGCGACTCCAAGCGCCTCCGAGGCCCCATCGTCACCGTCGCGCCCGCCGCCTGGGTCGCCTTCACGGCCGATCTGCGCCGCCGGCAGCCGTAGGGGCCGAGGGCCGTAGGAACGACGAAGGGGCCGGGCCCGCACACACCGTGCGGGCCCGGCCCCTTGCTCGTACGCGCGCGGGCTACTTCTTGAAGCCGTAGTCCATGAGCTTCTTCGCGTCGGCGGTGCGGTTCGCCTCGGAGGACGAGGTGAGCACCGTGCCGATGACGGTCTTGCCGCCCCGGGTAGCGGCGAAGACCAGGCAGTACTTGGCGGTCGGACCGGAACCGGTCTTCACGCCGATGGCGCCGCTGTAGCTGCTGAGCAACTTGTTGGTGTTGCTCCACGACATGTAGCGGTAGCCGCCGCTCTTGGTCGTCACCTTCTGCTTCGTCGACTTCGTCTTGACGATCGAGCGGAAGGTGGCGTTCTTCATCGCGCTGCTGGCGATCTTCGTCAGGTCGCGCGGCGTGGAGTAGTTGTTGCCACCTCCTATGCCGTCGAAGGAGTCGAAGCGGGTGTTCTTCAGCTTGAGGCTCTTGGCCGTGGAGTTCATCTTGCCGATGAACGACTTCACGCGCGCCGAACGCGTCGAGCCGGAGCCGAACTTGTCGGCCAGGGCGTACGCGGCGTCGCAGCCGGACGGGAGCATCAGGCCGTAGAGGAGCTGGCCCACGGTGACCTTGTCGCCGACGATGAGCCGGGCGGACGAGGCGTTCTTGGAGACGATGTAGTCGCTGTACGCCTTCTGGATCGTGACCTTGGACTTCAGGTTCACGTTCTTCTGCGACAGCACCACCAGGGCCGTCATGATCTTGGTGGTGGAGCCGGTGGCGCGGCGGGTGTCCGCCGACTTGGTGAAGAGGGTCTTGCCGGTGCCGTTGTTCATCACGAAGCCGCCCTTGGCGACGATCTTCGGAGTCGGCGGTGCGGCGGCGTGCGCCGTGGAGGCGAAGGCGCTCCCGGCGAGCACCGCACCCGCGGTGAGGGCCACGGTGGCCGTGGCGGTGACGCGTTTGATGCCGAAATTCACGTGAACGCTCCAAATGCCACTGATGTGCGGCCACATATGGGTGCCGCTCGGAGACTGAGACTCCTGGGGCAGGTGAATGGATGCGTTGCGGCGGGGTGAATTTGCGTTCACTTGACCTTGATCGCCCGGGATCGAGTGACGGTGACTGGGCTCGGGCTTAGGAGGGAGGTGGGACACGAGCAGTGCCATGGCCTCTCCCGGTGGCGGCCTGAGGGTGGCTGGTGTTGTCGCATGGGTTGTTGGACAACGCCGGCCTTGAGGCCGCGGTCGAAGAAGCGATTGTCGATGCTTACGACTACGACGAGCGAGTGACCGACCCGTTCACATGCTTGAGGGCATCACGGCCTGAACGCGCAGGGCGTCACCGATCCCGGCGACCGCGCCCCGGCCGCCGCGCGAGCACCCGTCGAACGCGGGAGCGCCCGCTTGAAGTCCTGACGGATCTTCCGCAGATCCCGATGCGGCCCCAACCGCATGACGTCTGTCGCCAAGGCCGTCCTCACACTGGAGCCGCAAGGCTGAAGACGCTCACTGAAGATACAAAGGTCTTTCCATAGGCTTGCTGCGATGTGCACGGGTTCTCCTGGTTCTAGTAGCTCTCTAGCACTTATGGAGTCTGTGATGCCTTTCAGCCGTTTTTCTCCTGGTCGTCGCGTTGTGTCGTCGTGTGTGGCGGTGGCGGTGGGGGTGTCGTTGCCGTGGGTGGCGGGGGTGGGCTTCGCGTCTGCGGCCCCG
>NZ_ML123034.1:3197335-3198103 GCF_003846185.1 Streptomyces sp. ADI96-02 | reverse complement strand
GGTGGCGGCGAGGGGACGTTCTCGACGCAGGAGTTCGAGTACCACACCGGTGAACTGGCCGGTGAGGTCGCGAAGACCACCGCCCGGGGTGATGCGTCGGCGAAGGGCGGGGACCCGGGCGCGGCGGTGACATCCACGGACAGCACGGTCGACCGGGACGCGGAGGGTGTGGGGCGTCGGACGAGCACGGTCACGGGTGCGGACGGGGTGGAGACCGTGACGGTGTCCGACCTGGCCAGCGGCGCCACGTTGTCGGAGCGGACCGGCGACCTCGATGAGACCGTCACCGGGTATGACGCGGCCGGACGGCCTGTGGAGGTCACCTCCGCGGACGGCACCATCACCACCACGTCGTATGAGACATGGCCCGGTTCCGGGAGTGGGAGCGGCGGGTCGTCGGTGACGAGCCGCCGGGAGTCGGACGGCTACTCCACCCGCGTGGTCAGCGACGAGTTGGGTCGCGAGGTCCGTACGGAGTCGAACTACCGGCCTTCCGGGAACGACGGCCGGGGCGGGATGCTGCCCGAGGGGCAGTGGCGCCAGGTGTCCGGGGCGGAGTTCAACACCTCCGGCCAGCAGGTCAGGACCATCGACGCGGGCGGCCGGGAGACCGCGGTCGAGTACGACGCGTGGGGCCGTCCCGCGAAGTCCACCACCCCCGATGGCACGGTCACCCTCAGCACCCACGACGATGTCGAGGGCACCACGACCGAGCAGACCGTGCCTTCGGGGACCGACAGGCCGACGCGGACCAGCACCGAGCAGAGT
>NZ_ML123034.1:3195201-3195913 GCF_003846185.1 Streptomyces sp. ADI96-02 | reverse complement strand
AAATCGACACCCTGACGCCGAAGCAGCCCGGCACGGCCGAAGGCACGCAGGCGAAATACACCCTGGACGCGTTCGGGAACAAGACGCACAAGAGGCTCAGCAAGGGCGACGAATCCGTCGAGGGTTGGAAGACGAAGCTCGACGCCGCCGGCCGGACGGCGCAGGTCTCGCTGCCGGGTGGCGGGGGGACGTCGACCACGTCCTACAACCGGGTGAACGGGCTGGTGGAGTCGGTGACACTGCCGGACGGTTCCGTTGCCCACCAGCGCACGGACCGGGCCGGGCGGACGGTGGAGGCGTGGACCTCGCCGAAGGACGACCCGGACACGAAGCAGGAGCATGTGCGGACGTCGTACGACCCGGTCACGGGTGGTGTGTCGGCACGGTGGATCGACGGCGACGAGGCCGGTTCGAAGATCACCTACGCGTTGAACCCGGACGGCACGGCCCGCGAGCGGACGGACCCTGGCGGGAAGAAGACCGCCTACACCTACACGGATGACGGGCAGGTCGCTTCGGTGACCGATCACACCGGCGCGGTCACCCGCTACACGTACGACGCGAAGTCCGGGCGGATGACGCAGGCTGTGCAGTCGCGCGGCGAGAAGGAACTCGCGAAGGTGTCCTACCGGCATGACGCTTCGGGGCGTCTGGCGGCCATCGACCGGGGCAACGGCGCGGGCAGCGCCTACACCTACAACGACGTCGGCCT
>NZ_ML123034.1:3189791-3194193 GCF_003846185.1 Streptomyces sp. ADI96-02 | reverse complement strand
CTGTCGGCGTCAAGAAAACACCCGGCGCGATCGCTTTTGCCAAAGACAGAATCATAAAATCCCGCAAGGTGGCGCCGGCACCGGCGCCGGCATCGGATCCGGTGCCGGAAGTAACGAAGGAACTGCCACGTGGTGAGCCATGGAGGCCGGCCAAAGATCCTCTGGACATGGAGTGGCACGAATCCGTAAAGGGGGACCTCGAAAGTGCAGAAATGAGGAAGAGTATAAGTTCGAAAATGGATGACTGGATGGAAAACACTGCTGATCCGTACGAGGACTGGAATAAATCTGTGATCGGAGATGACCCTCTGAGCCTCCCCTTGTCCCGGAATCAGGCCGCCCGTCCAGATAAGGCTTCTCCGTCGCAACCTCTGTTGCTGCACCCGAATCAGCGACTGCCATGGGGGGTGGATAACTCCCCGGGATCGGGAAGCTTCACAGGACAGAAGGCCAATCTTGTTCTGATCAACAAACCCCCTGTTTACACGGGTCAGAAGATCAGCAAGAGTGAATTGGAGCAGATCACTTCGGCGATGCATTATGATCAAGCTTCCGTCTTCTCCTATTTTCTCTGATCCGGTGAAGCGAGGCGCGAACGGAGCGCCAGCGGATCAGCGAGGGCAGATTCTGTTGGAGCCTCAGAATATTGAGAAGATCGTGAACGTTTTCCGTGAACGGGTGGACATTCCTCGCTTCTCGCGGGCGGTCTCGCTGGAGGAGATCGCGGACAACGACTTCAATCTCAATATTCGGCGCTACGTGGACGCGAGTCCTGCTGCCGAACCACGCTCGACATACGGGCGGCGCTGTTCGGCGGCGTACCGCGAAGTGAAGTCGAAGTGGAAGTAGCAAAATTCCACCTCTACGGCATCGGACTCTCTGATTCGTTCAGCCGAAGAGCGCTGATTATCTCGATTTTCAAAGCGGCGGCTGCGAGGTGACGGCGGCACGTCTCCCGGGCCTTGCTGCCGACCGAGAGGGAAAGTTCATCCGGAGCTGCCGTTCCTGGTGGGAAGAAGCGGCATCACGAATCACGGAACTCGCCGAGAGTGACCCTGGGCCTCCGAGGCTTTGCCGGGGTGATCGACCGGTGCTCGGTCGGAGGAGCTCGGCTACGCGTGATCGGCTTGCGCTCCCGACGTGATCGGGCCTCCAACCCGTCCAGGGCGTTCGACTTGCCGCTGCTCCGCCGGGGTCCAGAATCCGGACGGGTGCCGACATGCGTTCATGTTGTATCTATGCTGTGCGCATGCCTGCCGCGCCTCTTGCCCCCGTACAGCCGCCGAAGACCTCGCTGAAGCAGCCGCCCGCCGCCGACCGCGTCTACGCGCACATCAAGGAAGCGGTACTGGACCGCCGTTACGAGGGTGGGACGCTGCTCACCGAGGGCGACCTGGCCGACGCGGTCGGGGTGTCCCGTACGCCCGTCCGCGAGGCGCTGCTGCGGCTGGAGGTGGAAGGGCTGATCAAGCTCTACCCGAAGAAGGGCGCCCTGGTGCTCGCCGTCTCCGCGCAGGAGATCAAGGACGTGGTGGAGACCCGGCTGCTGGTCGAGGAGTTCGCGGCGCGCCGGGCCGTGCCCGCCTCCGCCCAGTTCCTCGCGCGGCTCGAAGAGCTGCTGGAGGAGCAGCGGCGGCTGGCCGAGGACGGGGACCTGGCGGCCGTGGCGGTCAAGGACCGCTGCTTCCACGCCGAGATCGTGAAGAACGCGGGCAACGAGATCCTCTCGCGCCTCTACGACCAGCTGCGCGACCGGCAACTGCGCATGGGCGTCGCGGTGATGGAGGCCCACCCCGGCAGGATCGAGGCCAACATCACCGAGCACGCCGAGCTGCTGGAGGCGATCCGGGCCGGTGACGAGGACGGCGCGGCCCAGGTCGTGCGGCGGCACGTCGGCCGCGTCCGGGTGCTGGTGCGGGGTGAGGACCGGTGAGTTCGGCCGCCTCACCCGCCCTGTCCCTGCCCGGCGACCCGCCCGGCGGACGGCGTGCCGCCCGCGTGTGGGGCATCGGCGTCGCCGTCTACTTCGTCGCGATCATCTTCCGCACCAGCCTGGGCGTCGCCGGACTCGACGCCGCCGACCGGTTCGACGTCAACGCCTCGGCCCTGTCCACGTTCTCCATCCTCCAGCTCCTCGTCTACGCCGGTATGCAGATACCCGTCGGCCTGATGGTCGACCGGCTCGGCACCAAGAGGGTCCTCACCATCGGGGTCGTCCTGTTCACCGTCGGACAGCTCGGATTCGCGCTCTCCCCGTCGTACGGGATGGCGCTCGCCTCCCGGGCCCTGCTCGGCTGCGGCGACGCGATGACGTTCATCAGCGTGCTGCGGCTCGGCAGCCGCTGGTTCCCCGCCCGGCGCGGCCCGCTCATCGGCCAGGTCGCCGCCCTGTTCGGGATGGCGGGCAACCTCGTCTCGACGCTCTTCATCGCGCGGGCCCTGCACAACCTCGGCTGGACCACGACCTTCGTCGGCAGCTCGGTGGCCGGCGTGGTCGTGCTCGTCCTGCTGCTGCTCTTCCTGAAGGACCACCCGGAGGGCCACGAACCGCCGCCCGCCGAGCACGCGGGGGCCGCGTACGTCCGCCGGCAGATCGCCGCCGCCTGGCGGGAGCCGGGCACCCGGCTCGGCATGTGGGTGCACTTCACCACCCAGTTCCCGGCGATGGTGTTCCTCCTGCTGTGGGGGATGCCGTTCCTGGTCGAGGCGCAGGAGCTGAGTCGGGGCACGGCGGGCGGACTGCTCACCCTGGTGGTGCTGTCCAACATGGCCGTGGGGCTCGTCTACGGGCAGATCATCGCCCGGCACCACGAGGCGCGGGTGCCGCTCGCCCTGGGCACGGTCGGCACGACGGCCGCGCTCTGGGCCTCGGCCGTCCTCTACCCGGCCGATCACACGCCGATGTGGCTCCTGATCGTGCTGTGCGCGGTGCTCGGCGCCTGCGGGCCCGCCTCGATGATCGGGTTCGACTTCGCCCGGCCCGCCAACCCGCCGGAGCGCCAGGGCACAGCGTCGGGGATCGTCAACATGGGCGGATTCGTCGCCTCGATGACGACGCTGCTCGCCGTCGGGGTGCTGCTGGACGCCACGGGCGACAACTACCGCGTCGCGTTCGCCTCGGTCTTCGTCCTGGAAGCGCTCGGCGTCAGCCAGATCCTGCGGCTGCGCCGCCGGGCCGCGCTCAGGGAACGCGAACACCACGTGGTGAGCCGGGTCGAAGCGGTACACGTGCCCGCGTAGGGCCGTCCCGGGCTGTCTCCGGCTGGCTCCGGCGGTCTCTCCGGCTTCCGCCGGCCTTCTCCCGGCCGTCTCCGCCCGGCGGCGCTCCCCCTGCGCCCGGGGAAATCCGGGGCGGGCGCCGCCGGGGCGCGGAGCCTCGGCTACGGCGTGACGGCGAAGTGGTGCAGGATCGCGGTGGCGAGGTCCTGGTCGCCCTCGACCTTGAACCGGTCCGCGACGGCCGCCGCCCGGACCCGGCCGCAGGCGAGGCGTACGTACGTCTCCCAGTCCATCGACAGCGTGACGGCGGGACCGAGCGACGGGGAGCCGTCGACCGAGCCGCGCCCCTCGGCGTCGACCCGTACCGTCCGCAGGAACTCGACCGGACCGTGCACGTCGAGCACGATCGCCGTACCGGCCGGTGCGCCCGCGTCCTTGGCGACCACCTTCGGCAGCGCGGCGAGCAGGACGTCCCGGGTGATCAGGGCGCCGGGGGAGTCCAGGTTGCCCGGCCGGCCGAGCGTGGCGCGCAGGTCCTGCTCGTGCACCCAGAGGTCGAAGGCGCGCATGTTCAGCGCCACTTCGAGGGTCTGCTCGGCACCGAGCGGGGCCCGGACCTTGGCCTCCGGCGCGCGCGACTCGTTGCGGAGCTGGCGGGCGCGGCGGATGAGGACGTACTCCAGCTCGGAGGTCATCTCCGGAGCCGTGTGGTGACGCCGGACGTCGACCTGCATCTCCATGTAGCGGGCGAAGTCGCTCTGCACGTGGTAGAGGTCGCGCGGCAGCGTGTGGATCGGACGCGGGTCGCCGAGCATCTCGCACTCCATGCCGATGACGTGCGACACCATGTCGCGCACCGACCATCCGGGGCAGGGCGTACGGCGGTTCCACTCCCCTTCGACGAGGGGCTTCACCAGTTCGGCTATCGCTTCGATGGAGTGGGTCGCGGCGTCGGTGTAGGGCTGGAGGATGGGATGGACGGTCACGGGACCCCTCGTGCGGTTCTGCGGAGCATGGGCTGGAGAGCTGGGAGTGCTGGCGGTGGCTGGCTGGCACTGACGGCGCTGTCGGCGAGCTGCGGTGAGGTTCGGTGGCTTCGACCGTCCAAGTTACGCTGCGAGCAGGCAGCCCGGCAGTGCTTTCGTGTGACGATCGTAGGCCCGTGTTGACGGCTCGAATGCCA
>NZ_ML123034.1:3179339-3189426 GCF_003846185.1 Streptomyces sp. ADI96-02 | reverse complement strand
GGACGGTGGTAGTGTGCGCGCCTCGCTCCTCCAGATCGCAGTAGACCAGGACGAACCGGTCAATTCCCGCCGGGAACGCGCTGCTTCGCTGGTCACCGGCCAGCGGGGAGCCGATCTGGTGGTCCTTCCCGAGCTGTGGCCGGTCGGCGCGTTCGCCTACACGGAGTTCGCCGAGGAGGCCGAACCGCTCCGGGGGCCGACCCACGACGCGATGGCGGAAGCCGCTGCCGAGGCCGAGGTCTGGCTGCACGCGGGCTCCTTCGTCGAGCGCGCCCCGGACGGCGTCCTCTACAACACCACGCTCGTCTTTTCGCCCCGAGGAGAGAGGGCCGCCGTCTACCGCAAGATCCACCGGTTCGGCTTCGACAAGGGCGAGGCCGCCCTGATGGGCGCGGGCGACGAACTGGTGACCGTCGCCCTGCCGCAGACCACGCTGGGCCTGGCCACCTGCTACGACCTGCGCTTCCCGGAGCAGTTCCGCGGCCTGGTCGACGCGGGCGCCGAGACGCTCGTCGTCGCCGCGGGCTGGCCCGAGCGCCGGCGCGCCCACTGGTCGCTCCTGGCGCGGGCCCGCGCGGTGGAGAACCAGTCCTACGTCCTGGCCGTCGGCACGGCCGGCTCCCACGCGGGCGTCGAGCAGGCGGGGCACAGCGTCGTCGTCGATCCGTGGGGCGAAGTGCTCGCCGAGGCCGGCGCGGGCGAGGAGATCCTGACGGTGGAGTTCGACCCGGAGCAAGTGCGCACCACACGGGAGCGGTTCCCGGCGCTGAAGGACCGCCGCCTCGGCCTGGCCCCGCCGCGCCGGGCGCACTGATGGCATGGGGTGGGCCGAGGTTTCACGTGAAACCTCGGCCCACCCCATGCCGTCAGCCTGGCCTCCGCTCCGGCCCACCCGCAGGCCCGGGTCATGTGATCAGTCCTCGTTCTCCTTGTCCGCCAGGACGATCACGCACATCGCCACGGCGATCAGCAGCGGAACGTCCGCGTCCTCGCGCACGACGTCGATCCCGTACGTGTCCCGGACGGTGAGCAGCCGCCGCGAGATCTGCGCCAGCAGCTCGCCCTCGTAGTCGATCGCGAACTCGCGGTCCAGGATCCTGCCGCTGACGTCGAGCTCCGTACCGTCCACCAGCGTCACTCGGTAGTGGTTGCGCAGCAGCGAGAGGCGCTTCCGCTTGACCTTGGCCAGCTCCTCGCCGTCGCGTTCGATGACCATCGTGTCGCGCAGGCTCACCAGCTTCTGGCGCAGCTCGACCAGGATCCGCCCGTCCGCGTCCTTCAACTCGAAGGTGTCGCGCAGCCGCAGCGCCTTGCCGTCGACCAGGAAGACCTTGCGGCCCTGGGCGTCCTCGATCCAGTAGTCGTCACCGACGGCGAACAGGCGCTCACGCACGAGAAGTCTCATGGGTCACAGGTTCCCCCGGGGCCCGGTGGAATGCGCGCAGGCGGCGGAGGTGTTGACTGTTGGCATGGCTACACGTGCACGCGTCCGCGCCCCCGAACTCATCGGCAAGGGCGGCTGGCTCAATACAGGCGACCGGCAGTACACCCTCTCTGAGCTGCGAGGACGCGTTGTCATTCTCGATTTTTGGACATTTTGCTGTGTGAACTGCCTGCACGTCCTGGACGAGCTGCGCGAGCTGGAGGAGAAGCACCGCGACACCGTGGTGATCATCGGCGTCCACTCGCCGAAGTTCGTCCACGAGGCCGAGCACCAGGCCGTCGTCGACGCCGTCGAACGCTACGAGGTCCATCACCCCGTCCTCGACGACCCCGAGCTGGCCACCTGGAAGCAGTACGCCGTACGGGCCTGGCCGACGCTCGTCGTCATCGATCCCGAGGGCTACGTCGTCGCCCAGCACGCCGGTGAGGGCCACGCCCACGCCATCGAGAAGCTCGTCGAGGAGCTGGAGGCCGAGCACGCCGCCAAGGGCACGCTCCGCCGCGGCGACGGCCCGTACGTGGCGCCCGAGCCCGTCGCCACCCACCTCCGCTTCCCGGGCAAGGCGCTGCCGCTGGCCGACGGGGGCTTCCTGGTCTCGGACACCACCCGGCACCGCCTCGTCGAGCTGGACGCGGACGGCGAGACCGTGCGGCGGCACTTCGGCGCGGGCGA
Organism: Streptomyces sp. ADI96-02; assembly: GCF_003846185.1. Taxonomy (GTDB): domain Bacteria; phylum Actinomycetota; class Actinomycetes; order Streptomycetales; family Streptomycetaceae; genus Streptomyces. The sequence goes on along the minus strand of NZ_ML123034.1, from coordinate 3,187,310 downwards.
GCGCGGGCTGGCCGACGGCGGCCCCGGGGAGGCCCGGTTCAGCGAACCGCAGGGGCTGGCCTTCCTGCCCGACGGCCGCGTCGCCGTCGCGGACACCGTCAACCACGCCGTCCGCGCCCTCGACCTCGCGACCGGCGTGACGACCACCCTCGCCGGTACCGGCCGCCAGTGGTGGCAGGGCTCGCCCACCGACGGGCCGGCCCGCGAGGTGGACCTGTCCTCACCGTGGGACGTGGCGTGGTTCGCGGACCGGCTGTGGATCGCCATGGCGGGCGTGCACCAGCTGTGGACGTACGACCCGGAGGCCGGTGTCGTACAGGTCGCCGCCGGGACCACCAACGAGGGCCTGGTCGACGGGCCGGCCGCCGAAGCGTGGTTCGCGCAGCCGTCCGGCCTCGCGGTCTCCGCCGACGGCGAGCGGCTCTGGATCGCCGACTCCGAAAGCTCTTCGCTGCGCCACATCGACCGGGACGGCCACGTGCGCACCGACGTCGGCACCGGCCTGTTCGACTTCGGCCACCGCGACGGAGCGGCCGGGCAGGCGCTCCTCCAGCATCCGCTGGGCGTGACCGCGCTGCCCGACGGCTCGGTCGCGATCAGCGACACGTACAACCACGCGCTGCGCCGTTACGACCCGGTCTCCGGCGAGGTCACCACGCTGGCCACCGATCTGCGCGAGCCGAGCGACGCCGTGCTGGTCGACGGCGACCTGGTCGTCGTCGAGTCGGCCCGGCACCGGCTGACCCGCCTGCGGCTGCCCGAGGAGGCGGTGCGCGTCCCGGACCAGGCCCACCGCACCCGGCGCGCGGCCACCGAGATCGCGCCGGGCACCCTCCGGCTCGACGTGGTCTTCCAGGCCCCGGCCGGCCAGAAGCTCGACACCCGGTACGGGCCGTCGACCCGGCTGCTGGTCTCCGCGACCCCGCCGGAGCTGCTGGCGGAGGGTTCCGGGGCGGGTACGGACCTCGGGCGCGACCTGGTGCTCGCGGACGGGTTCACCGAGGGCGTCCTGCACGTCTCGGCGATGGCGGCGTCCTGCGACGACGACCCGGCCAACGAGTACCCGGCGTGCCATGTCCACCAGCAGGACTGGGGCGTCCCGGTACGGGTGACGAAGGACGGCACGGCCCGGCTGCCGCTGGTGCTGGCGGGGATGGACGAGCAGGGATGACGGTCCGGCGGCCGGCCGGGTCCACCGCCCTGTCGGCCGCCCGGACCGTCGCCGCGGGCCGTCACCGGTAGCGCTGCTCGTCCTCCGTGACGACCGTGGTGGTGGGCGGCACGACCATCCGGCGGCGCCGCGCGATGCTCATGTAGACGAAGACCCCGACGAGGCCGACGAGCATCATGATCCAGCCGACCAGGTCGACATTGACGGTGTCCATCTTCCAGTCGGTCGCGAACGCGAGAATCGCCCCGCCACCGATCAGGAGAATGCATCCTCCGAGTCCCATGAATTCCGCCTCCTCGACGGCCCGGAGTATCCGGGCCGATGTACCGCTCGGGTACCCGGCCCGGGAACAACCATGTGCGCGGGGGCGGTTGGGAGTCGTCCGACGGGACGCGGTCAGTCCGCCAGGAACGCCGTGAGCGCGTTGGCCAGGAGGTACGGGTCGTCCGCGCCGCACAGTTCGCGCGCACTGTGCATCGAGAGGATCGCGACGCCGATGTCCACGGTCCGGATGCCGTGGCGCGCCGCGGTGATCGGGCCGATCGTCGTGCCGCAGGGCATGGAGTTGTTGGAGACGAACGTCTGCCAGGGCACGCCCGCCTTCTCGCAGGCGGCGGCGAACACGGCCCGGCCGCCGCCGTCGGTGGCGTACCGCATGTTGACGTTGACCTTGAGGATGGGCCCGCCGTTGGCGACCGGGTGGTGCGTCGGGTCGTGCCGCTCCGCGTAGTTGGGGTGCACGGCGTGACCGGTGTCCGAGGAGAGGCACACCGATCCGGCGAACGCGCGGGCGCGGTCCTCGTACGAACCGCCGCGGGCGAACACCGAGCGCTCCAGCACCGTGCCCAGCAGCGGGCCGTCGGCGCCGGTGTCGGACTGCGAGCCGTTCTCCTCGTGGTCGAAGGCGGCCAGCACCGGGATGCGGGGCAGTTCGTCGTCCGGCAGGGCGGACACGGCGGCCAGCGCGGCGGTGGCGGCGTGCACGGAGAGCAGGTTGTCCATCCGCGGGCCCGCGACCAGCTCGCGGTCCCGGCCGAGGTAGGACGGCGGCTCGATCGCGTGCGGCATGAGGTCCCAGCCGGTGACGTCCGCCGCGTCGACGCCCGCCTCCTCGGCCACGAAGCGGATCAGGTCGCCCTCCGCCACGTCGCCGAGTCCCCAGATCGGCTGCATGTGCTTCTGCCGGTCGAGCTTGAGCCCGTCGGTGTTGGCGGACCGGTCCAGGTGCACGGCCAGCTGCGGCACGCGCAGCAGCGCCCGGTCGATGTCGACCAGCCGGTGCGTGCCGTCCCGCAACGAGATCCGGCCGGCCAGCCCCAGGTCGCGGTCGAGCCAGGTGTTGAGCAGCGTGCCGCCGTAGACCTCGACCGCGACCTGCCGCCAGCCGTGCGCTCCGGTGTCCGGCACCGGCTTGACCCGCAGGTTCGGCGAGTCGGTGTGCGCCCCGACGATCCGGAACGGCGTGTGCGCCGAGGCCCCCTCCGGCACGTACCAGGCGATGATCGCTCCGCCGCGCAGCACGAACTTCCCGCCGGCCGACGCGTCCCAGGCGGCGGTCTCCTCGACCTGCTGGAAGCCGGCCTTCTCCAGCCGCTCGGCGGCGTTGGCGACGGCGTGGTACGGGGACGGGCTGGCCGCCAGGAAGGACATCAGGTCATCGGTGTGCGCGCGGCCGAACCGGTGGGGAGAGCTCATGCTCTTCACCTTAACGAGCACGGTCGGTCCGCTGTCCGGTGACCACCCGGGGCCGCGGACGCGTCTGCGGCCGGGTGCGCGATGGCCGGTCACGCCGGGTACGGGATGCCGGTCACGCGGACGCCGCCGCCCGCGGGACACGGGCGGCGGCGTCTTCGTACGCGTCGGCGGCTGCCGGGATCAGAACGCGGCCTCGTCCAGCTCCATGAGGGAGTTGTCGACGGTCTCGGCGAGCGCGCGCTCGGCGGAGACGCCGGGCAGGACGTTCGCGGCGAAGAACTTCGCGGCGGCGATCTTGCCCCGGTAGAAGGCGACGTCCTTCGCGGAGGCGCTGGGCAGCTTCTCGGCGGCGACCAGCGCGCCCTTGAGCAGCAGGTAGCCCACGACGACGTCGCCGGAGGCCATCAGCAGGCGGGTGGTGTTGAGGCCCACCTTGTAGATGTTCTTCACGTCCTCGCCGGTGGCCGTGAGGTCGGTGATCATCGTGCCGACGATCGCCTCCAGGTCCACGGCTGCCTTGGCGAGCGAGTCCAGTGCCGGGGCCAGCTCCTCGTCGCCCTGGGCGCCCGCGAGGAACTTCTTGATCTCCTCGGAGAGCGTGTTGAGCGAGGCGCCCTGGTCGCGGACGATCTTCCGGAAGAAGAAGTCCTGGCCCTGGATCGCGGTGGTGCCCTCGTAGAGGGTGTCGATCTTGGCGTCCCGGATGTACTGCTCGATCGGGTACTCCTGGAGGTAGCCGGAGCCGCCCAGGGTCTGGAGCGACTGCGCCAGCTGCTCGTAGGACTTCTCCGAGCCGTAGCCCTTCACGATCGGCAGCAGCAGGTCGTTGAGGCCGTGCAGCGCCTTCGCGTCCTCGCCGGCGGCCTCCTTCTCCTGGATCGCGTCCTGGACGGAGGCGGTGTACAGGACGAGGGAGCGCATGCCCTCGGCGTACGCCTTCTGCGTCATGAGCGCGCGGCGCACGTCGGGGTGGTGCGTGATGGTGACCTTGGGCGCGGTCTTGTCCATGAACTGCGAGAGGTCCGTGCCCTGGACGCGCTCCTTGGCGTACTCCAGCGCGTTCAGGTAGCCCGTGGAGAGGGTGGCGATGGCCTTCGTGCCGACCATCATCCGGGCGAACTCGATGATGCGGAACATCTGGCGGATGCCGTCGTGCTTGTCGCCGATCAGCCAGCCCTTGGCGGGGTGGCGGTCGCCGAAGGTCATCTCGCACGTGTTGGACGCCTTGAGGCCCATCTTGTGCTCGACGTTCGTCGCGTAGACGCCGTTGCGCTCGCCCAGCTCGCCGGTGGTCCAGTCGAAGTGGAACTTCGGGACCATGAACAGCGAGAGGCCCTTGGTGCCCGGTCCCGCGCCCTCGGGGCGCGCCAGGACGTAGTGGATGATGTTCTCGGACATGTCGTGCTCGCCCGAGGTGATGAAGCGCTTGACGCCCTCGATGTGCCAGGAGCCGTCCTCCTGCCGCACCGCCTTCGTCCGGCCGGCTCCCACGTCCGATCCGGCGTCCGGCTCGGTGAGCACCATCGTCGAGCCCCACTGCTTCTCGACGGCGATCTCCGCGATCTTCTTCTGCTCGTCGTTGCCCTCGTCGAAGAGGATGCCGGCGAACGCCGGGCCGGAGGAGTACATCCACACGGCCGGGTTGGCGCCGAGCAGCAGCTCCGCGTAGGCCCAGATCAGGGAGCGGGGCGCGGTGGTGCCGCCGATCTCCTCGGGGACGCCCAGCCGCCAGTACTCGGAGTCCATGTACGCCTGGTAGGACTTCTTGAAGCTCTCCGGGACCGGGGCGGTGTTGGTCTGCGGGTCGAAGACCGGCGGGTTGCGGTCGGCGTCGGCGAAGGACTCGGCGAACTCGTTCTCCGCGAGGCGCGTCACCTCGTCGAGGATGCTCTTCGCGGTCTCGACGTCCATCTCCGCGAACGGGCCGGTGCCGTAAAGCTTCTCGCGCCCGAGCACCTCGAAGAGGTTGAACTCGATGTCGCGGAGATTCGGCTTGTAGTGCCCCATGGGAAGGCTCCGTAATCAATAGCAGTGGCGCACAGCGCCCCGGGGAGTGATGCGGGTCGGGCGACGGGCCGGCGTGGGCGTATCAGCTGACCTCTCCGATGATGCTACCCGTCAGTAATAAGGCGCAACCCCTCAAGCCGCAGATGTGTCCGATTACTCTTTGCGGCATGTACGGCTACGACCAGAACCCTGGTGCTCAGCAGCAGATGGGTCAGATGGGCCAGATGGGTCAGATGGGCGGCGGCTACGGGGAGCAGCCGCTGTATCCCGAACCGTCGCCGCCCTCCCTGGCCGACGCGGTACGGGCCTTCACCACCGGCTCCCTCGCCGCCGAGGACTTCCAGCAGATCTTCTCCACGTCGAAGGTCTACTGCCCGCGCGGTGACAATCCGGGTTTCCTGGCGCTGCACAACACGCAGCAGCCGGTGATCCCGATGTTCACCACGCTCAAGGAACTGCGGAGGTACGCGGGCAAGGAGTCGAAGTACTTCGTGATCACCGGTGCCGAGGTGATCGACCTGCTGCCGACGGGCTACGGCTTCGTGCTGGACATGGAGGGCGACCACCGGATGGTCTTCGACGCCAAGGCCGTCGAGCAGATGGTCGACTTCGCGATGCGGCGCATGTACGGCTGAGGGTCGTTCCGCCGTCCCGCGCGGCCGGGGTCCTCCGGTCGCCGGGCGCTCCACCTGCGCTTCCCCGGGTCGGGACAGGGCCCGCACCGCTCCTGGTGCGGGCCCTGTCCGCTGCCCGGGAATGCGCGACGGGTTGCAAGATGTTCACTGTTCAACTAAATTGAACGCAGAACACTCGCCCGGAGGTGGCTCCCATGCCCGCAGTGACTGTCGACAACCCGCTGACCCTGCCCAAGGTCGCCGCTTCGGGTGACGCCGTGGCCCGTCCCGTACTCGCCGTCACGACCGCGCCGAGCGGGTTCGAGGGCGAGGGCTTCCCGGTGCGCCGCGCGTTCGCCGGGATCGACTACCAGCACCTCGACCCGTTCATCATGATGGACCAGATGGGCGAGGTGGAGTACGCCGCGGGAGAGCCGAAGGGCACGCCCTGGCACCCGCACCGCGGCTTCGAGACCGTCACCTACCTCATCGACGGCAGCTTCATCCACCAGGACTCCAACGGTGGCGGCGGCACCATCGAGAACGGCGACACCCAGTGGATGACGGCCGGCTCGGGCCTGCTGCACATCGAGGCGCCGCCGGAGTCCCTGGTCATGTCCGGCGGGCTCTTCCACGGGCTCCAGCTCTGGGTGAACCTGCCCAAGGCCGACAAGATGATGAACCCGCGCTACCAGGACATCCGCGGCGGCGAGGTCCAGCTCCTCGCCTCCCCGGACGGCGGCACGCTGCTCCGGGTCATCGCCGGTGAGCTGGACGGGCACCAGGGGCCGGGCATCACCCACACCCCGATCACGATGATCCACGCCACCGTCCGCCCCGGCGCCGAGGTGACCCTGCCATGGCGCGAGGACTTCAACGGGCTCGCCTACGTGCTGGCCGGCCGCGGATCGGTCGGCGCGGAGCGCCGTCCCGTCCACCTCGGCCAGACCGCGGTGTTCGGCAGCGGCGGCTCGCTGACCGTGCGCGCGGACGAGCGCCAGGACGGCAACACCCCCGACCTGGAGATCGTCCTCCTCGGCGGCCGTCCGATACGGGAGCCGATGGCGCACTACGGACCCTTCGTGATGAACAGTCAGGCCGAGCTGAAGCAGGCTTTCGAGGACTTCCAGGCCGGCCGGCTCGGCACGATCCCGGCGGTCCACGGAATGTGACGGTCCGTCACTCGTACGGAGGCGACGGACGGGCCCGCCGACGCGCGCCGTGATCGGGTGGGAGGGTGCCTACACCCAAGCCCCTCCTGCCCGAGGGCGTACGCCGCGCAGCCGCCTGGTGCGGTGTGGTCCTGCTGGTCGCGGGGGTCGCCGCCGTCGTGATCTGGCTGGTCGTCACCCTGAAGACCGCGGTCACGCCGGTACTGCTCGCCCTGCTCGGCACGGCGCTGCTCGGCCCCGTCCACCGCTGGCTGACCGGCCGGCGGATGAACCGGTCACTGGCGGCCGGGCTGACCTGCGCGGCGCTGGTCGCGGTGGTGGGCGGAGCCGGGTACATCGTCGTCACCGCCCTCATCGACTCCGGCGACCAGATCGTCGCCTCGCTGAAGGACGCCGGGCAGTGGGTCGTCGACCACCTCGACATCGCCGGGGCCACGAACGTCGACGACCTCGCCGACAACGCCAAGGACCTCGTCAGCAAGTTCGGGGCGAGCGCCGCGGGCGGCCTGCTCAGCGGCATCAGCCTGATCGGCTCGCTGGTGACGACCAGCGTCCTGGCGCTCCTGCTGACCTTCTTCTTCCTGCGCGATTCGGACCGCGCCGTGCACCTCGCCCACAGCATCGCCCCGCGCGGTACGGGCGACCTCGTGGAGGCCATGGGCCGCCGGGCGTTCGACGCCGTCGAGGGCTTCATGCGCGGCACCACGTTCATCGCCCTGATCGACGCCCTGTGCATCACGGTGGGGCTGCTGGTCCTGAGGGTGCCGGGGGCGGTCGGGCTGGGGGCGCTGGTCTTCGTCGGCGCGTACATCCCCTACCTCGGCGCCTTCGTCTCCGGAGCGGTGGCCGTACTCGTCGCCCTGGCCGACCGGGGGATCGTGGTCGCGCTCTGGGCGCTGGGCGTGGTGCTCGCCGTCCAGGTGCTGGAGGGCCACGTCCTCCAGCCGGTGATCCAGAGCCGTACGGTGCAGATGCACCCCGCCATGATCATGGTGGCGCTGACGGCCGGGGCGAGCGTGGCCGGGCTGCTCGGCATGCTGCTCGCCGTCCCGCTGTGCGCGGCGGCCTTCGGCGTGATCGGCGAACTCCGCGACGGCTATGGATCGGCACCGCCCTCCGGGGGCCCGTCGGACCCGAACGGGCCGTCTGACCCGCACGGGCCGTCGGACCCGCACGGGCCGTCTGACCCGAACGGGCCGTCGGACTCGCACGGTCAGCCCGGAGGGTCCGGGGCCGGCGGGGCCTAGTCGGCCGCCTTCTCGGCCTGCGCCGCTTTCTCGGCCTGCGCCGCTTTCTCGGCCTGCGCCGCTTT
>NZ_ML123034.1:3165243-3179081 GCF_003846185.1 Streptomyces sp. ADI96-02 | reverse complement strand
GCCTTCTCGGCCTGCGCCGCCTTCTCGGCCTCCGCCGCCTTCTCGGCCTGCGCCGTCCTCTTGGCCTCGCTCCACCCCGCGGCGTCCGCCGCTTCCTCCCGCTCCGGCGACTCGTGCAGCTCGAACCAGGTCGACTTCCCCTCGCCGCGCGGGTCGACCCCCCACGCGTCCGCCAGCATCTCCATGAGCATCAGCCCCCGCCCGCTGGACGCCATCTCGCCGGGCCGCCGCTTGTGCGGCAGTTCGTCGCTGGTGTCGGCGGCCTCGACGCGCAGCCGCCGACGCCCGCGCTCGCCGGAGACCTCGGCCACCATCAGCGCGTCCCCGTCGGTGTGGACGAGCACGTTGGTGGCCATCTCCGAGACCATCAGGACCGCCGAGTCGACCTGCTCCGGGTCCCGCCAGTCGTGCAGCAGCTCCCGCATCAGCTGCCGGGCGACGGCGATCCGCTCGGGCTCCGCCTGCGCGATCGTCAGGACACTGCGGCGGCGCGGCGCACGCGGCGTCGGGGAGCTCTCCCTGCGCAGCACCAGCACCGCGATGTCGTCCTCCCGGCGGTCCGCCAGCGGGCCCGTCGTGTAGTGCGAGCCCGGCCCGTGCACGGCCTGCACCAAGGCGTCCGCCATGCCCTCCAGGTCGTCGGTGGGCTCCTCCAGGACCGGGCGCAGCCGGTCCCAGCCGGTGGCCATGTCGTGACCGCCCGTCTCGATGAGGCCGTCCGTGCACAGCATGATCGTCTCGCCGGGCTCCAGGACCACCCGCGTCGTGGGGTAGTCCGAGTCCGCCTCGATGCCCAGCGGCAGGCCGCCCGCGGTCTGCCGGATCACCGCCGTCCCGTCGACGCCGATGAGCACCGGATCCAGGTGTCCGGCGCGCGCGATGTCCAGGCTGCCCGTCTCCGGGTCCACCTCCGCGTACAGACAGGTCGCGAAGCGCGGCGAGGGGTCGCCGTCGGCCGCCGCGCCCTCGTACGCGTCCGTGAGCCCGGCCAGGAAGCGCGAGGCCCGCGCGAGCACCGCGTCCGGGCGGTGGCCCTCGGAGGCGTACGCGCGCAGGGCGATGCGGAGCTGGCCCATCAGGCCGGCCGCCCGGACGTCGTGGCCCTGGACGTCGCCGATGGCCAGGGCGATACGGCCGTTGGGCAGCGGGATCATGTCGTACCAGTCGCCGCCGACCTGGAGTCCGCCGCCGGTGGGCACGTAGCGGGCGGCCACGGTCATCCCGGGGATGTCGGGCCCCAGGCTCGGCATCATCGAGCGCTGGAGTCCGAGCGACAGTTCGCGTTCCGTCTCGGCCGCCCCGGCCCTGGCAAGCGCCTGGGCGAGCATCCGGGCGACCGTCGAGAGCACCGCCCGTTCGTCCGGCGAGAACCCCACCGGGTGCCGGAAGCCCGCCATCCAGGCCCCCATCACGCGGCCGGAGGAGACCAGCGGCAGGAAGGCCCAGGACCGCCGCCCGAAGCGCCGGGCGAGCGGCCAGGTGGTGGGGTAGCGGCGGCGGTACTCCTCGGGTGAGGGGAGGTAGATGGCCCGGCCGGTGCGGACGACCTCGGCGGCCGGGTAGTCGGTCTCCAGGGGCATGTCGGTGAAGGGCTCCTCGTCGCCCGCGGCGTGCCCGTGGTGCCCGATGATCGTCAACCGCTCCCCGGCCGACCCGAAGACCGCGAGGCCGTCCGGGGAGAAGCCGGGCATGGACAGCGATCCGGCGACCCGCAGCACCTCCTCGGTGGACCGGGCCTCGGCCAGCGCCCGGCCCGCGTCCAGCAGGAACGCCTCCCGGGACCGGCGCCAGTCCCGGGTGATCGCCGCGTGCGGCCCGCCGAGGCCCGGCCGGGCCTCGGCGACCTCCTGAAGGGTGCCCATGAGGAGATAGCCCTCGGTGCCCCGGTCCTCCGGGACGACCGGCTTGGAGCGGCTGCGCACCGTGCGCAGCACTCGGCCCCGCTCGTCCACGATCCGCAGCCGCGCCTCGGCCAGGGTGCCTTCGGCGACCGCGAGGTTCACCACCCCGTAGACCTCGTTCCAGTCGACCGGGTGGAAGCGGGAGCGTACCGCCGACTCCTCGTAGTCGCCGGGCTCGGCCGGCATGCCGAGCAGCCGGGCCGCCTCCGCGTCGAGCGAGACCGTCCTGGCTGTGTTGTCCCAGCGCCACAGGCCCGTCGCGATCGCGGCCAGGACTTCCTCGGTGCGCATTGCCCCACTTTAGGAATATGTGCTCGGCGCACGCCACCGAGGGGCCTCCGCCCCTGTCCGCCGTGCGCGCCCGCCGTCCGTCGTGCGGGCTCCCGCCCGTCCCGGTTGTACGGCGGGCCGTCCCGCCGGCGTCGGCGGCAAAGGGAAATGAAGCGGCCCGTCGCCGGGCGGTAGCCTGGGGTGGCTCAATCCACCCCGAACCGCGAAGACTGGATGAACGACGATGCATCGGTACAGGTCCCACACCTGCGGCGAGCTCCGCGCCTCTGACGTCGGCACCGACGTCCGGCTGAGCGGCTGGCTGCACAATCGCCGAGACCTGGGCGGCATCCTCTTCATCGATCTGCGCGACCACTACGGTCTGGTGCAGCTCGTCGCCCGCCCCGGCACCCCCGGCAACGACGCTCTGGCGAAGCTGACCAAGGAGACCGTCGTCCGCGTCGACGGCAAGGTCTCCGCGCGCGGTGCGGACAACGTCAACCCGGAACTGCCGACCGGCGAGATCGAGATCGAGGTCACCGAGGTCGAGGTGCTCGGCGAGGCCGGCCCGCTGCCCTTCACGATCAACACCGAGGACGGTGTCAACGAGGAGCGCCGCCTGGAGTACCGCTTCCTCGACCTGCGCCGCGAGCGCATGCACCGCAACATCATGCTGCGCTCGGCCGTGATCGCCTCCATCCGCTCCAAGATGGTGGCCCTCGGCTTCAACGAGATGGCGACCCCGATCCTCACCGCGACCTCTCCCGAGGGCGCGCGTGACTTCGTCGTCCCGTCCCGGCTGAACCCCGGCAAGTTCTACGCGCTTCCGCAGGCTCCGCAGCAGTTCAAGCAGCTGCTGATGATCTCCGGCTTCGACCGTTACTTCCAGATCGCCCCGTGCTTCCGCGACGAGGACGCCCGCGCGGACCGCTCGCCGGGCGAGTTCTACCAGCTCGACGTCGAGATGTCGTTCGTCGAGCAGGAGGACGTCTTCCAGCCGATCGAGAAGCTGATGACCGAGCTCTTCACCGAGTTCGGCAACGGCCGCGAGGTCACCTCGCCGTTCCCGCGCATCCCGTTCCGCGAGTCGATGCTCAAGTACGGCAACGACAAGCCGGACCTGCGGGCCAAGCTGGAGCTCGTCGACATCTCGGACGTCTTCGCCGACTCCGGGTTCAAGGCGTTCGCCGGCAAGCACGTCAGGGCCCTGCCGGTCCCGGACACCGCGGGCCAGTCCCGGAAGTTCTTCGACGGCCTCGGCGAGTACGCCGTCGAGCACGGTGCCAAGGGCCTGGCCTGGGTGCGCGTGGGCGAGGACGGCACGCTCGTCGGCCCGATCGCCAAGTTCCTCACCGAGACCGACGTGAAGACGCTCACCGAGCGCCTCTCGCTGGTCCCCGGCCACGCCGTGTTCTTCGGCGCGGGCGAGTTCGACGAGGTCTCCAAGATCATGTCGGCTGTCCGGGTCGAGGCCGCCAAGCGGGCCGGGCACTTCGAGGAGGGCGTCTTCCGGTTCTGCTGGATCGTCGACTTCCCGATGTACGAGAAGGACGAGGAGACCGGGAAGATCGACTTCTCGCACAACCCCTTCTCGATGCCCCAGGGCGGTCTCGCCGACCTGGAGGAGAAGGACCCGCTGGACATCCTCGCCTGGCAGTACGACATCGTCTGCAACGGCATCGAGCTGTCCTCCGGCGCCATCCGGAACCACGAGCCCGAGCTGATGCTCAAGGCGTTCGAGATCGCCGGTTACGACCGGGAGACCGTCGAGCACGAGTTCGCGGGCATGCTCCGCGCGTTCCGGCTCGGCGCTCCGCCGCACGGCGGCATCGCTCCGGGCGTCGACCGCATCGTGATGCTGCTCGCCGACGAGCCCAACATCCGCGAGACGATCGCCTTCCCGCTCAACGGCAACGCCCAGGACCTCATGATGGGCGCCCCGACCGAGCTGGACGAGAGCCGCCTGCGCGAGCTGAACATCCAGCTGCGCAAGCCGGTCGCCGCGAAGGGCACGGAGAAGGCCGCCGACAAGTAGGCCCGCCCGGGCCGAGCAGGCCCGTCCCGCGCGTCACGTCACCGCGCCGGACGTTTCACGTGAAACAGCCCCCGATCGCTGAAGGACTCGATCGGGGGCTGTTGCGTGCTCACCGGACGAAGCGGGCCTACCTCCGGGCGAAGCGGGGCTCGCTCCGGGCGGCGTGGACTCCCGTGCCGGGCGACGCGGTACAGCCGGATGGCCCCGGTTCGGGTTCGGCCGGGCCGGGCCCGGCAAAGACTGGCACCGAGACGCCCCTGCCGAGTCGTCGGCCGGAACCCGAGGAGCCCGCCACCGTGTCCGTCCCGCGCCGTCCGCCCGCCCTGCCCACCGCACCGTTCCTGCTGCTGGTCCTGCTGCTCACCGCACCGCTCCTGCTCCTCACCGGCTGTTCCTCCGACACCGCTCCCGCCGCCCAGCGCCAGGGTGCGGCCGGCCCGAACTCCGACGCCGCGTCCGTACGCGGGGGGACACCCGACGCGGCGTCACCCGAGAAGGACCCGGTCCGGCCGCCCCGGGAGATCCCGGTCCTCGGACCGCGGACCCGGGCGCAGATCCCCGACGAGGCCCGGCAGGCGTTCGTCGTGACCGGCGAGGGCGTCGACTCCAACCGGTCCTCCGCGATGCTCTACAGCCGCGAGGACCCGGCGGAGGGGTGGCATCCGGCGGCAGGCCCCTGGGAGGCGCACAACGGCATGGCGGGCTGGACCGACTACCACGAGGCGGGCGACCTCAGATCCCCCACGGGCGTCTACTCGCTGACCGACGCGGGCGGCCGGCTCCCCGACCCCGGGGCACTGCTGCCGTACGACGAGGATCCGAGGTTCGCCCTGGACGGCGAGGGATTCTACGGCGAGCCGCTGGAGGGATCCTTCGACTACGTCCTGGCGATCAACTACAACCGCCTCGAAGGCGTCAGCCCACTGAACCGCACCCGCCCGCTGGGGCTCGAACGGGGCAGCGGCATCTGGATCCACGTCGACCACGGCGGCCCCACGCAGGGCTGCGTCTCCATCCCGCTGGAGCGGATGGAGGAGCTGCTGCGCACCCTGGACCCGGAGATGAACCCGGTAATCGTGATGGGCGACGAAGCGACGCTGAGCCGGTGAACGGGCGTACCGGGGCGGCGCTGGGTCCGTACGCTGGATCCATTCTCCGGTGGCCGGGTGGCCCAGTGCGGGCGGAGGTCGTTGTGAGCGTGGTCGAGGACCGTGTCCTGACGCAGGACATCTTCGAGGACCTGGCCCGTCACGCCGTACGCGCCGAAGAGGCGCTGCGGCTGGAGTTCGTGAACGGGAGAATGGGGGTCAAGGCCCTGCCGGACGGGGACCACGGGCGGATCATCGCCTGGCTGACGCAGATCTGCGTGAAGTCGGATCCCAGCAGGTGGCTCTTCGGCGAGCAGGGCCTTCGCGTCGAGTCCTACCGCCGAGGCAACGCGCGACCCGTTGCGAGTCTCGCTCCGCTCGACCTGTTCGTGGGCCAGGGCGAATGGGCAGGCCCCGACGGAGTCCTCATGGTCGTCGAGGCCACCTCCTACGACGAGGACACCGACCGCCGCGACCGGATCGAGAAGCCGCGCGCGTACGCCGAGACCGGCATCCCCGTCTACCTGCTGATCGACCGGGACACCTGCGAGGTGAAGGTCCACTCGCACCCCGACGGCGTCCGGTACGAGCAGGTCGTCACCGTGCCGTACGGGAAGACCGTCACCCTTCCCGACCCCGTCGGGATCGAGCTGGACACCGAACCGCTGAAGAACTGGGTCCGCTGACCGGCACCGGTACGCCGGGAGCCCGGGACCGCGGTCGGCGGTTCCGGGCTCCCGGCACGTCCACGGCGGTTACGCCGGCTTCTCCTCCAGGCGCGGGAACAGCACCGCGCCCTTGGTGACCGTCGTACCGGCGGGCAGTACGCCCCACGTCCCGGCGTCCTGGACCCGCTGGTCGGCCAGCGCGCCCAGCGACTCCTCCGCGCCGAGCGAGTCCCACAGCTTCTGCGAGGTGTCCGGCATCACGGCGTTCAGCAGGACGGCGACCCCGCGCAGCGACTCGGCGGCGGTGTACAGGATCGTCGCGAGGCGGGCCTGGCCCTCCGGGGTGCTGTCCTTGGCCACCTTCCACGGCTCCTGCTCCGTGATGTAGCCGTTGACCTGCTTCACGAACTCGAAGATCGCCAGGATGCCGCCCTGGAAGTCCAGCTCCTCGCCGATCTTCAGGTCCGCGGTCGCCACGGCCTTCGCCAGGCCCTCCTGCACGGCCCGCTCGGCGTCACCGGCGGCGGTGGCCTCCGGCAGCGCGCCGCCGAAGTACTTGCCGACCATGGCCGCGACGCGCGAGGCGAGGTTGCCGTAGTCGTTGGCCAGCTCCGAGGTGTAGCGGGCGGTGAAGTCCTCCCACGAGAACGACCCGTCGCTGCCGTACGCGATGGCCCGCAGGAAGTACCAGCGGTACGCGTCCACGCCGAAGTGCGACGTCAGGTCCTGCGGCTTGATGCCGGTCAGGTTCGACTTCGACATCTTCTCGCCGCCGACCATCAGCCAGCCGTTGGCGACGACCTTGCCCGGCAGCGGCAGGCCCTGCGCCATCAGCATCGCGGGCCAGATCACCGAGTGGAAGCGGAGGATGTCCTTGCCGATCAGGTGCACGTTCGCGGGGAACGTGCCCTCGAACTTCTCCTGGTTCGCGCCGTAGCCCACGGCCGTCGCGTAGTTGAGGAGGGCGTCGATCCAGACGTAGATGACGTGCTTCTCGTCCCACGGCACCGGGACGCCCCAGTCGAACGTCGAGCGCGAGATCGACAGGTCCTGGAGGCCCTGCTCGACGAAGTTCACGACCTCGTTGCGGGCCGACTCGGGCTGGATGAAACCGGGGTTAGCCGCGTAGAACTCCAGCAGCTTCGGGCCGTACTCGCTCAGCTTGAAGAAGTAGTTCTCCTCCTTGAGGAGCTCCACCGGCTTCTTGTGGATCGGGCACAGCTTCTGCCCGGCGAACCCGCCCTCGCCGTCGATCAGGTCGCCGGGGAGCTTGTACTCCTCGCACCCGACGCAGTACGGGCCTTCGTACCCGCCCTTGTAGATCTCGTCCTTGTCGTACAGGTCCTGCACGAACTCCTGCACACGGTCGGTGTGCCGCTTCTCCGTGGTCCGGATGAAGTCGTCGTTCGCGATGTCGAGGTGCTCCCAGAGGGGCTTCCACGCCTCCTCGACGAGCTTGTCGCACCAGGCCTGCGGAGTGACGTCGTTCGCCTCGGCCGTGCGCATGATCTTCTGACCGTGCTCGTCCGTGCCGGTGAGGTACCACACCTTCTCGCCGCGCTGGCGGTGCCAGCGGGTGAGCACGTCGCCTGCGACGGTCGTGTAGGCGTGGCCCAGGTGAGGAGCGTCGTTGACGTAGTAGATGGGGGTCGAGACGTAGTACGCCGTCGCCCCCTGCTTCTCGGATCCAGTGGCCGCCATGGTCGAAATCCTAACGGCCCGAGGATGATCCCCTCACCTCGTTAACCGGCGGGCGCGACCACCCCCGCGAGACGCCCCGCCCGGTGGAGAGCTTTGCGAAACATCCGTTCCCGTAATAAAGACAGCATCCTGGGAGGGAGCGGACAAGCGTGGACGAGGCAGGGGACATCACGATGCGGGTACTGGTCGCCGAGGACGAGGAGATCCTGGCGGAGCTGATCGCCACCGGTCTGCGCCGGGCCGGATTCGCGGTCGACACCGTCTACAGCGGTGACGCGGCCCTCGCCTACCTCGGCCTGCACGACTACGACGTCGTCGTGCTCGACCGCGACCTGCCCCGGGTGCACGGCGACGACGTCGCCCGCAGGATGGTCGCCTCCGGCTCCCGCACGCGGATCCTCATGCTCACCGCCTCCGGCTCCATGGAGGACCGGGTCTCCGGGCTCGACCTCGGGGCGGACGACTACGTCAGCAAGCCGTTCGAGTTCCCCGAACTGGTCTCCCGGGTCCGGGCGCTCCGTCGCCGCAGCGCCCGCCCCGTGCCGCCCCAGCTGGAACGGCACGGCATCCGCCTCGACACCGTACGGCGCAGCGCCCACCGCGACGGCCGGGACCTCGACCTCTCCCCGAAGGAGTTCACCGTGCTCCAGCTCCTCCTGGAGGCCGACGGGGCCACCGTCAGCGCCGAGGAACTGCTGGAGCGCGCCTGGGACGCCAACGCCGACCCGTTCACCGGCGCGGTACGGGTCTGCATGAGCAAGCTCCGCGCCAAACTCGGCGAGCCCGCGCTGATCCGCACCGTGCAGGGCGTCGGGTACGCCCTGTGATGCGGCGGCTCCTGCGCCCGGCCGGTGCGGCGGCACCGGCCCCCACCACGATCCGCACGCGCATAGCCCTCGTGTACGGCGGCGCCTTCCTCGTCCTCGGCACCGCGCTGCTCACCACCGTCAACCTGGCCTCCCGCGCCGGCACGGACTCCGAGGCACGGGCCATCGCCTCGTCCGCCGTCGTCGTCCAGCCCGGATACGCGGTGAACGGCCCGCTGATCGACCGGCGGGCGCTCCGGCCGCTCACGGTCTACGACCTGACCGACAACGTCAGCAACGCGGCGGGCCGGCAGCTCCTGCTCTGGTCGCTCGCCGCGCTGTTCGTGATGACGGCGTGCGCGGTCGGGGTCGGCTGGTGGATCGCCGGCCGGGTGCTGCGGCCCGTCCACGCCATGACCGCGAAGGCCCGCATGCTCTCCGAGCGGACGCTGCACCAGCGGATCGCCTCCCACGGGCCGGACGACGAGCTGAAGGAGCTCGGCGAGACGCTGGACGCACTGCTGGCCCGGTTGGAGAAGGCGTTCGACAGTCAGCGGAGGTTCATCGCGAACGCCTCGCACGAGCTGCGGACGCCGCTGGCCACCCAGCGGGCCGCGATCCAGGTGGGCCTCGACGACCCGTCCCCCGAGGGCCTGGCCCGTACCCGGCAGACGCTGCTGGACAGCAACCGGCGCAGCGAACGGCTCATCGAGGGGCTGCTCGTGCTGGCCCGGAGCGAACGCGGGCTGGCCTCGGACGAGCGCGAGGAGGTCCGGTTCGACGAGGTGGTGCGGGAGGAGACGGCCCGGTATCCGGCCGCGCGGGTCGCCGTGGCGGCCTGCCCGGTGAGCGGGAACCGGCTGCTGCTCGCACGGCTGGTGGCGAATCTGCTGGACAACGCGGTGACGTACAACGTGCCCGGCGGCTCGGTGGACGTCTCGCTGGACCGGACCGGCACGACCGGCACGCTGGTGGTGCGCAACACGGGGCCGGCGGTCTCCGAGGCCGAGGTCGCCGGGTTCTTCGAGCCGTTCCGGCGGGGCGACGGCCGGGACCGGATGGGGGCGGGATCGGGGCTCGGACTGTCGATCGTCCGGTCCGTCGCGGCGGCTCACGGCGGTACGGTCACGGCGGCGCCGGGCCCCGGGGGCGGCGGTCTCGCCGTGACCGTACGACTGCCGGTGGATCAGCTCTCGGAGCCGGACTCGCGCGCCGCGAGCCAGGCGGGCAGCCCGGCCAGGATCTCCCGGTAGAGCTCGCCGTCCGCGATCGTGCGGGGGGCGGGGCCCGCGTGGAAGAAGGCGGCGTTGGGCGCGCCGAGCTTCCGCAGGAAGTCGAAGCCCTTCCCGTCCTGCTCGCCGAAGGCGACGAACTGGAAGAACAACGGCAGGCGGGCCGCGTCGGCCAGGGCCTGCCGGGCGAGCTGCTTGGCGTCCGGCGGCCCGTCGGTCTGGAAGACGACCAGCGCCGGACCGGTGGCCCCGGACTTCTCGTGGTGCGCGACGATCTCCTCGATCGCGCGGTGGTAGTGCGTGCGGCCCATCCGGCCCAGGCCCGCGTGCAGCTCGTCGACGCGGCCCTCGTGGGCGGCCAGGTCGATGGTCCCGGTGCCGTCGACGTCCGTCGAGAAGAAGACGACCGGCACGGAGGCGGTCTCGTCGAGCTGGGCGGCGAGTGCCAGCGCCCGGTCGCCCAGGTGCTGGGCGCTGCCGTCCTTGTAGAACGGCCGCATGGAGCCGGAACGGTCGAGCACCAGGTAGACGCGGGCGCGCAGCCCGGTCAGCCCCTGCGCCTTGAGCACGGCCTGCGCCGCCTTGTACGGGGCGACGAGCTGGGGAGCACGGGACCTGACCCGGGCGAGCGTGATGGCGGGCTTGGGGGCGGCCACGGCGGCCTGCGGGGTCTCGACTGCCGGGGCGGCCTGCGAGGTCTCGGCGGCGGGCGGTTCCGGCGCCTCGGCGGCGGTGCTCGGGGCGGCCGGCTCGGGCGCGGTAGCCGCCTCCTGCTCCGATGCGGCCTCCGATGCGGTCTCCGATACGGGCTCCGGCGGTGCGGACACCGGCTGCGACGCCGGCTCCGCCTCCGACGCGGCCTCCGGGGCCCGGGTCGGTTCCGCTTCGCGCTCCGCTTCCGTCGCCGGATCGGCGTCCGGCGCGGCGGTCACCGCGGTGGGGGCGGGAGCGGGCGCGGTCCTGTCGCCGTCGCCGAGGTCGGGCCTGGCAACGGGCTCGTCCTCGCCCGCCGCCACCGGTACGGCGCGCGGGCCCGCTTCGAGCTGCGGCTCGTCGTCGAGGTCGAGATCCAGGTCGATCGTGATCGGAGAGACCTCGACGACGTCCAGGGCCTCCGCGGCTTCCACCGCCTCCGTGGCCTCTGCGGCTTCCCCGGCCTTCTCCGCCTGGGCGGCCTCCGGTGCGGCGGGCTCCTCCGCTTCCGGCTCCGTACGGGCGGCGGCCGGCGTACGCGTCGCGTCCTCGGCGGGCGCGGGCGCGGGGTCGGCCGCCTCGGTCCGCTCGGTCAGCGCGGGCTCGGGCGCGGGCACCGGGGCCGCCGGCTCGGGCGCGAACTCGGTCTCCGCCTCCGCCCTCGGGGCGGAGCCCTGCGCGGGGACGGTCGGCGTCGGGGCCGACGGGATCGACGCCTTGTCGAAGGCCGCCGCCACCAGGTCGGAGGCCAGACCGCTGTCACGCTCCGTGTCGGCGGGGTCGGTGTCGGCGGACGGCGACTCCGAGGACGTCGAGGACGTCGGGGACGTCGGGGAGAGCGCCGACGACGGAGAGGCCGAGGTCGCGGAGGAGGGCGAAGCCGGGGCCGGGATCGACGCCTTCGGCTCCGCTGCGGGCTCGGCCGCCGGGGCGGTTCCCGGCTCCGCCTTCGCGGGCTGGGTGCGCTCGGCCTGGGGCGGGACGGTGGCCGTGGTCGGCTCGTCCTGCTCCGTGAGGCCGAACACCTTGCGCAGCAAGCTCCGAATGCCCATGGGCGAGGCCTTTCGCATGAGTTGAGTGCGGTGAATGTCCGACCTGGGCGTCGTGCTACCTGGCCAGGACGGATACGTAAGGTTAGCGGCCGGATCCGGCCGTTCGGCGGTGCGGCCCACCCGGGCGTCAACCGAGCCGAAACCGATCGCTGCCGAGGCCCAAGGGAACAGCGGTGGCCCGGACTTCACCCTCCGTTCACCGGGAGTCCCTCGGACCGCGTGGATGCGCACCTACCGTCACGCACGACACACAGACGGAGGGAAATCCACGTGCGCAATCTGCTGCCGCTCATCAGCTCGCATCCGGGTGGGCGTTCCGCGCTGACCTGCCGCTACCGCTGTGGGGACGCGTGCTTCAAGGAGACGCCGAACACCAGCGACAACGCCTACGCCGGCGACATCATCGCGGGGGCGGTTTCACGCCGCTCGATGATGCGTGCCGCCGCGGTGGTCACCGTCGCCACCGCGGCCGGTACGGCGGCGCTGACCGGGCCGAACACCCCGCAGGCGCAGGCCGCTCCCGCGGCGGGACACGGCCGCACACCCGGCTCGCCCCACCGACCCGGCACGTCCGGAGCCCGCGGCCTGCGGTTCTCGCCGGTGGCGCCCAACAAGGACGACAAGGTCAGCGTGCCCGACGGGTACGCCCAGAACGTGGTGATCCGCTGGGGCGAGCCGATCCTGCGCGGGGCCCCCGCCTTCGACCCGGACCAGCAGACCGCGAAGGCGCAGGCGGGCCAGTTCGGCTACAACAACGACTTCCTCTCCCTGCTCCCGCTGCGCGGCGAGCGCGGTCGGCAGGTCCTGGTCGCCAACCATGAGTACACGGACGAGATGCTCATGTTCCGTGGCTATGATCCGGCCAACCCGACGCGCGAGCAGGTGGAGATCGCCTGGGCCGCGCACGGACTCTCCGTGGTCGTCGTCCAGGAGGAGCACCGCACCGGAAAGCTGGGTCCGGTCAGCCGGCA
Organism: Streptomyces sp. ADI96-02; assembly: GCF_003846185.1. Lineage (GTDB taxonomy): Bacteria > Actinomycetota > Actinomycetes > Streptomycetales > Streptomycetaceae > Streptomyces. The sequence continues at coordinate 3,166,664 of NZ_ML123034.1, read as the reverse complement.
CCCGCTGAACCGCCGTCTCACCGCGACGAGCGAGTTCCGTCTCACCGGCCCGGCGGCGGGCGGCACGCTGTTGCGCACCTCCGCGGACCGCACCGGCCGCAAGGTGTTCGGCACGCTCAACAACTGCGCCGGCGGCACCACGCCGTGGGGCACGACGCTGCACGGCGAGGAGAACTTCAACCAGTACTTCGCCAACGGCAACACGGCGATGCACCAGCGGTACGGCATCGGCACGGGCGCCACCGAGCGCAAGTGGGAGCGGTTCGACCGGCGGTTCGACCTGGCGAAGGAGCCCAACGAGGCCAACCGGTTCGGCTGGGTCGTCGAACTCGACCCGTACGACCCCGACTCCACGCCGCGCAAGCGGACCGCGCTTGGCCGGTTCAAGCACGAGGCCGCGCAGCCCCGGCTGACGTCGGACGGTCGCCCGGTGGTCTACATGGGCGACGACGAGAAGTTCGACTACCTCTACAAGTTCGTCTCCAGCAAGCGCATGAAGAAGGGCAGTTCGCGCGCCGCCCGCGAGCACAACCTGACCCTGCTGGACGAGGGCACGCTGTACGTCGCCAAGCTGACCGGCGACTCGCCGACCGCCGAGATCGACGGCACCGGCAAGCTGCCCTCCGACGGCGAGTTCGACGGCAGCGGCGTCTGGATCCCGCTGGCCACCGGCACCACCTCACACGTGCCCGGCATGACGGCGGAGGAGGTGTACGTCTACACCCGGCTCGCGGGTGACAAGGTCGGCGCCACCAAGATGGACCGCCCCGAGGACGTCGAGCCGTCGCCCCGCACCGGCCGGGTCTATGTGGCCCTCACCAACAACTCGGACCGCGGCAAGGCGGGCAAGGCGGGTGCGGACGAGGCCAACCCCCGCAACGGCAACAAGCACGGGCAGGTCCTGGAGCTGGCGGAGAACTGGGACGACCCGGCGTCCGACGGCTTCGCCTGGCGGTTGTTCCTCGTCGCGGGCGATCCGGAGGACCCGGCGACGTACTTCGCCGGCTTCCCCAAGGAGAACGTCAGCCCCATCTCCTGCCCGGACAACGTGGCCTTCGACGACCACGGCAACCTGTGGATCTCCACCGACGGCAACCAGCTCGGCTCGCACGACGGACTCTTCGGAGTGGCGACGCACGGCGACCGGCGCGGCGAGCTGAAGCAGTTCCTGACGGTCCCGACCGGCGCGGAGACCTGCGGCCCGGTCATCCAGGACCGCCGTGTCCTGGTCGCCGTCCAGCACCCGGGCGAGATCGACGGCGCGTCCGTGGAGAAGCCGGCCAGCTCGTGGCCCGACGGACCGGGGAAGATCGTCCGGCCGTCCGTCGTCGCCGTCTGGCGCGAGGACGGGCGGGACATCGGCGTGTGATCCTTCGCCCGTGCCGGCCACTCATCGGCGCGGTGAGACCGGCGCACGCGTC
>NZ_ML123034.1:3095141-3165218 GCF_003846185.1 Streptomyces sp. ADI96-02 | reverse complement strand
GCGGTACGGGCCCGTAGAGTCGGACCCATGGTTTCCGGTGAGGCGCCGCAGGCTGAGGGAAGCGTCCGGGTCGACGTGTGGATCTGGTCGGTCCGGCTGACGAAGACCCGTGCCCAGGCGGCTGCAGCCGCTCGCGCGGGGCACGTGAAGGTGGGCGGGGAGCGCGCCAAGCCGGCCCAGGCCGTACGCGTCGGCGACGAGATCCGGCTCCGCCACGCGGGCCGCGACCGGGTGGTCGTCGTCTCGAAGATCGTGAAGAAGCGGGTGGGCCCGCCGGTGGCCGCCGAATGCTTCGTCGACAACAGCCCGCCTCCGCCGCCGCGCGAGCTGGCGATCCAGGTCCCGGTACGCGACCGGGGCGCGGGACGGCCGACCAAGCGCGACCGCCGGGAGATGGACCGCCTTCAGGGCCGGCCGCCGGAGTAGTAGGACCGCCGGAGCAGGCCGGTGCCGACCGGTGCGTTCGGGTGTTTCACGTGAAACACCCGAACCGCCCAGCGGCCCCCGGGTCAGCTCTGGTACCCCTCCACCTCGTCGGCGGGTCGGACCCTCGCCGTCGTGGGGTCGTCGCCGTACTCGCCGAGCGCCCGCCGCTGTCGCAGCAGGTCCCAGCACTGGTCGAGCTGCACCTCGACCGCGCGCAGCCTGGCTCGCTCCTCGGTGGACAGTCCCATGTGCGCCACCGAGCGGTCGCGCAGTTCCCGCTCCTCGGAGACGAGTTCGCCGATGTTGTCGAAGATGTCGCTGTCTGCCATGACGCCTCTTTCGGATCGTTCGGTGAGGGCGGCGGGCCGGGGTGCCCACGGCGCGTGCTCAGAGGGCCAGCACGGTCTTGCCCCGGGCCCCGCGCCTGCGGTTCCGGGCGAGAGCCTGCGGGGCCTTCTCCAACGGAAGCTCGCGCTCGACGGGGACGCGGAGCGTGCCCGCGACCGATTCGGCCACCAGCAGGTCGAGCAGCGCGGAGGTCGGATCCAACCGGAATCCGGCGTGGACGATCCGGGGTGGTGCGTCGGCACTCCGCGTCGCGGAGGGCGTGCCGGTCCGGTCGGGGGCGGGGCGCGGAGTCGAGTTCCGCGAGGCCGAGCCGCGCGAGGCCGTGACGCGCAGGTCGGAGACGTGCAGGTCGGAGACGTGCAGGCCGGGAACGAACGGGTCGGCGGCGACGGACGGGGCGGCGACGATCGAGCGTGCGGTGTGCGGCTCGGTGACGTGCGGGCCGGTGATGGTGATGTGCGGCCCGCGGCTGTGGAGGGCGGTGGCAGGAGCGGCGGAGCCGTCCGGTGGGGCCGCGCCGCGCGTGCTCAGGGCGGTGCCCCCGTTCCGTACGAGCGCGCAAGTCTCCGCGAAGGCGGCGCGACTTGCGGAGGCCAGGTCGACCAGGGCGTCCACACCGTCCGGGAAGACGCGTCGCACGCCCGCCTCCAGCGCTCCGGTGGTCGTATCGAGCGTTGCGGTCGCCCCGTACGACTCCATCCGGCGGGTCTCGTCACCGCGCACCGCCGCGAGGACCCGCAGACCGTGCGCGGCTGCCAGTTGGGTGAGGAATCCGCCGACCCCGCCCGCCGCGCCGACGACGAGCAGGCTCGCCCCGGCCGGCAGGCCCAGCGTCCGCAGGATCCGCACGGCGGCCGTTCCGGCGGAGGGCAGGGCCGCCGCGAGGCGCAGCGGAAAGTCGCGCGGGACGAGCGCGAGCGGTGAGTGCTGCGACACCGAGACGTACTCGCAGAACGCCCCCTGCCCGGCGCGCGGAGGCACGATCATCCCGACGACCGGGTCGCCCACCCGGAAGCGGTTGCCGCCCTTGCCGATCATGTCCACCCGGCCCGCGAAGTCGACGCCCACGACGAGCGGGAACACGTACGGGGAACCGTCGGCGGAGTTCCGGGCGGCGGGCCGGTCGTGCGGGTTGAGCGCCGCGTACTCGACCTTGATCCGGACCTCGCCCGCGCCGGGCTCCGGTTTCGGAAGCTCGACGAGACCGGGCTCCGCGAGGTACGTGCTGATGGCGATGGCGCGCATGCGCTGGACCTCTCAGTCGCCCCCGGACGGTCTCGGTTCCCACTCTCGCCCGGCCCCCGTCCGGTCGCACCTCGGGCCGGACGCCCGGCCGGGTCCCGTACCGGGGCCCGCCGCGTCGGTCAGCTCGGACCGGCCGGAGGCGGGGCGGCGGGATGGTCCGTCCGGCTCCGCCGCCGCCCCAGCAGTACCCGGGTCGTCAGCGCACCCACCAGCAGGACCACCCCGACCGCCAGCACCACCCACACCGTGGTCCGCAGCGAGTCGGTCAGCGCGTCGGCGACGGCCGCCGCCGCGTCCCGGTCCTCGTTCGGCACCTCGTTCAGCACCCGGCTGCGGCCCACCGCGACGAGGATCCGCAGCAGGAGTGCACCGAGCACGAGGCCGCCGCCGATCACGGCGGTGGCGAACAGGGCGGCCCGCAGCCCGCGCCGCACCGCCGCGACGCCCACCACCAGCACCAGGAACACCAGGGTGCCGACGGCGGGCCAGATGCCGCAGTCCCGCAGCCGGCGGAACGAGGTCCGCAGGTTGTCCGCCTCATCCGGGCCGAGGACGGTGATCTCGGTCCGCTCGACGGGGATCTGGTCGGCGAAGGGCACGCCCTCGCGCACCAGCTCCTGCTTGACCTGGTCGATGACCGGGGCCAGGTCGATCCGCACGGCCTCGCCGCTCTTGCCGTCCAGGGCGGCGGTGACCGCCTCGTGGGCGCTCCGGTTCGCCGTGTCCCAGACCTTGCGGAAGGCCTCGGTGGTGGTGAACGAGCGCACGGTGTCGTGCAGGAAGTCCCGCACGGTGTCCTGGAGCGGGCCGAGGTCGATCTGCTCCATCGCCCGGTCGGTCACCAGGTTCGCGACGGTGTCGCGCACCGCCGGATCGGAGGACAGCGGCGAGACGGCGGCGACGTAGCGGTCGGTGTCGTCGATCTCCAGGTCCACCCAGGCCGAGAGCGCGCTGAACGGCACCAGGACGGCGAGCAGCACGAGCAGGACTGCCGAGAGAGTCGCTGAGAGAGAGGTCCGCACACCTCCAGGGAATCCCGTACCGGGCCGCCCCGCTCCGGACCGTACGCCGTTCGAGTTGCCGGGCACCGAACTCGGGTGTGCTCTGGAGGAACGGGGGCGCGCGACGGGGCGACCGAAGGAGCTGACCGCCCATGACCACACACGCAGCCATGCCCCGACGGCGAGGCAGGCACGCGCGGGCACGGGTCCGCCACCACACGGTGCTCGCGTGGGCGGTGCCCCTGGTACTCGGCGTGATCTACGGCTTCTACGCCGCGTTCCTCCGCCGCGACGGAGGCCCCGGCACCATGGATCAGCTGGTGCTCGGACTGGTCTCCGGTGCGGCGCTCGCACTGCTCTGCCTGGCGCTGGCCCAGGTCCAGGGGGCGCTGACGCACGGGCCGAGGGCGCTGGCGTACGGCGTGCTGACGGCGGCGTCGATCGGGTTCCTGGTGAGTCTCACCGACACGAGCGTGCTGCGGTCGACGGTGCTGGGGCTGGTGGTCGGCGTGGGCACCTTCGTGACCTGCTTCTACTTCCTCTATTCGCGCGAGAGATGAGCGCCGGGCTCCTCGGAGGCGCGCACCACGGTCACCGGGCAGGGCGCGTGCTGCGTGACGTGCAGGCTCACCGAGCCGAGCAGGGTCGCCTTGAAGCCGGTGTACCCGCGGGCGCCGACGACCAGCAGGTTCGCGCCCCGGGCTCGGTCCAGCAGGGCCTGGGCCGGGTTGCCGATGACCACGACCTTGGTGACGCCGGCCGCTCCCGCCGCTCCCAGGGCTTCTTCCAACGCCTCGTTCAGGGAGACGGTCGCGATCTCCTGCGGATCGAAGTCCTCGGGCAGGCCCGGCATCATCGAGGCCCAGCTGGTCGCGGGGTACTCCCAGCTGTTCACGGCCTCGACCGTGTCCCCGGTCAGCTCGCCCTGGCGTACGGCCCAGTGCAGGGCCTTGATCGAGGATTCGGAGCCGTCCACGCCCACGACGATCCTGCCCATATCTGCCTCCAGCTAGGTCCGGCCCGGTACAGCGGTCCGTCTCACTGTAGTCAAGTCAACCCGGACAATTCCTGGCTTGTCGGGCGGATCTGGGCGGTCCTGAGCGGTGGCGGGCGGTGATGAGGGCGGTCAGCTCACGCGCAGTTCCGCGAGCTGCTGCTCGAAGGGGACGAGCGCGTCGTCCTCCTCGCCGTGACCGGTGCCGCCCGAGCCTGTACGGCCGAGAACCGCCGAGGCCAGCTCGCCGCCGGCCCGCCGGATCCGGGACGGCAGTCCGTCGGTGTGGGCGTCGCCGGTCGAGCCCCAGTCCTCCGAGGCCGCGTAGACGGACGTCGGTACGGTGACCGCCCGCAGGTAGGCGAAGAGCGGACGCAGTGCGTGCTCCAGGACCAGCGAGTGCCGGGCCGTGCCGCCCGTCGCGGCGATCAGGACGGGCTTCCCGGTCAGGGCCGTGGTGTCGATCAGGTCGAAGAAGGACTTGAACAGGCCGCTGTACGAGGCGGTGAAGACCGGCGTCACGGCGATCAGCCCGTCGGCCTCGGTCACCGCGTCCACCGCTTCGCGCAGAGCGGCCGGCGGGAACCCGCTGACCAGGTGGTTCGCGATGTCCACGGCGAGGTCGCGCAGCTCGACGACGCGGACCTCGACGCTCCGGTCCTGCTCCGCCGCCAGCCGTTCACGGGCGGCGGCGGCCAGCCGGTCGGCCAGGAGCCGGGTCGAGGACGGCCGGCTCAGACCGGCCGAGACGGCCACGATGCGCAGAGGGGTGGCGGCGGACATGAGGTCAGGCGTCCTTCCGGTCGTTGTCGGTGCTGGTGCTGGTGCTGGTGCTGGTGCTGGTGCTGGTGCTGGTGCTCGTGTCGGTGGCGGCGACGGTCCGGTTGTCGGAGGAACGGGCCGCCCGCGCCGCGGTGACCGCCGGGTGCACCGGGGCGTCCGGCACACCCGCCGGGCGCAGGTTGGCGAACTCCTTGCGCAGGACGGGCACGACCTCCTCGCCGAGGATGTCCAGCTGCTCCAGCACGGTCTTCAGCGGCAGGCCCGCGTGGTCCATGAGGAACAACTGCCGCTGGTAGTCGCCGACCGCGTCCCGGAACGTCAGCGTCCGCTCGATGACCTCCTGCGGGGAGCCCACGGTCAGCGGGGTGTCGCGGGTGAAGTCCTCCAGGGAGGGGCCGTGGCCGTACACCGGGGCGTTGTCGAAGTACGGGCGGAACTCCCGTACCGCGTCCTGAGAGTTCTTGCGCATGAAGACCTGGCCGCCGAGTCCGACGATGGCCTGTTCGGCGGTGCCGTGGCCGTAGTGGGCGTAGCGGCGGCGGTAGAGGTCGACCATCTTCCGGGTGTGCTCCATGGGCCAGAAGATGTTGTTGTGGAAGAAGCCGTCGCCGTAGTAGGCGGCCTGCTCGGCGATCTCCGGAGAGCGGATCGAGCCGTGCCAGACGAACGGCGGAACGCCGTCCAGCGGGCGCGGGGTGGCGGTGAAGGACTGGAGCGGCGTGCGGAACTTGCCCTCCCAGTCGACGACGTCCTCGCGCCACAGCTTGTGCAGGAGGGCGTAGTTCTCGATGGCCAGCGGGATGCCCTGGCGGATGTCCTTGCCGAACCAGGGGTAGACCGGCCCGGTGTTGCCCCGGCCCATCATGAGGTCGACGCGGCCGTCCGCGAGGTGCTGGAGCGTGGCGTAGTCCTCGGCGATCTTCACCGGGTCGTTGGTGGTGATGAGCGTGGTGGAGGTGGAGAGGATCAGGTTCTCGGTGCGGGCGGCGATGTAGCCGAGCGTCGTCGTCGGGGAGGACGGGACGAACGGGGGGTTGTGGTGCTCGCCGGTCGCGAAGACGTCCAGGCCGACTTCCTCGGCCTTCTGCGCGATGGCCAGGGTCGCCTTGATCCGCTCGTTCTCGGTCGGCGTCCTGCCGGTGGTGGGGTCGGTGGTGACGTCTCCGACGGTGAAGATCCCGAACTGCATGGCGCCCGCCTCCGTGGTGGTCCGCGTGGTCCGCGGTGGTGATCGACAATTTGGTTGAACGTTGAACTACAGCCTACAACGAGACCCCCCGGACACCTATTCCCCGGCCCCGTACCGCCGGCACTCCCCGGCCCCGTACCGCCGGACGTCCCGCACCGCCGACCGCTACGGAACAGCGCGTCCTCCTTCTCCGGAGCCGAGGGTGCGGCGCTCTCCGGAGCCGAGCGTGCGACCCCGCGAAACGCGCCTGGCCGGATGCCCCCCGATCGGTACACTGACCGCATGACCTCCGTACCGTGCCGAAACTGGTGGCGCTCCTCCTAGGAGCGGCCACAGCACCTGCACGGAACCAGGGCCGTTCGACACGGACGGCCCTTTTCGCCGCCTTCGTACGGCGCGACACGGATCGAACAGCCTCATCGCCGCCCGGCGGGGGCCGTCCTCCACGCACACACCATCGCGAGGAGAGACCGCCATGAGCATTGCCACAGCCACAGCCACCGCATCCACCCACGCCGCCGCCGAGCGCCGCAGCGCCGAGCTGGAACGGGAGATCGCCGAGAACCCCGGCCGCTTCCGCGTCCTCTCCGGAGACCGTCCGACCGGCCCGCTGCACCTCGGGCACTACTTCGGCACCCTCCGCAACCGGCTGCGCCTCCAGGACCTGGGTGCGGAGGTCTTCGTCCTGATCGCCGACTACCAGGTCCTGACCGACCGGGACACCGCCGAGCGGCTGGACGAGTACACGGAGGGGCTGCTCCTGGACCACCTGGCCCTCGGCCTCGACCCGGACCGCACCACCGTCTTCAACCACAGCGCCGTGCCCGCGCTCAACCAGTTGGTGCTGCCCTTCCTCAGTCTCGTCTCCGTCGCGGAACTGAGCCGCAACCCCACCGTCAAGGACGAGATCGCGCACTCCCGGCAGGCCGCGGTGAGCGGGCTGATGTACACCTATCCGGTGCATCAGGCCGCCGACATCCTCTTCTGCAAGGCCGCTCTGGTCCCGGTCGGTCAGGACCAGCTGCCCCACCTCGAACTCACCCGGACCGTCGCCCGCCGCTTCAACGAGCGCTACGGGAAGGTCTTCCCGGAACCGGACGCCCTGCTCTCCACCGCTCCGCTGCTGCTGGGCACCGACGGAGCCAAGATGAGCAAGAGCCGCGCCAACGCGATCCCGCTGGCCGCCACCGCCGACGAGACGGCCCGCCTGATCCGGGGCGCGACGACGGACGCCGAGCGGCACATCACCTATGACCCGCAGGCGCGGCCCGGGGTCTCCTCCCTCGTCCTGCTCGCGGCCCTCTGCCTGGACCGGGACCCGCACGACGTCGCGGCGGAGATCGGCGACGGCGGGGCCGCCGCGCTGAAGCGGACGGTGACGGACGCGGTCAACGGCCACCTGGCCCCGGCCCGCGCCCGGCGGGCGGAGTACGCGGCGGACCCGGCGTACGTACGGGCCGTGCTGCGGGCGGGCAACGAGCGCGCCGCGCAGGTGGCGGAGCGGACGCTGGAGGAGGTGCGGGCGGCGATGGGCACGTTCCGCTGAAGAGTCCTGCCCGCTGGGCCCTGCCCGCGCCCCGGAGCCCGCGGTTCCTCCTACCGTCGTGGTTCCTCCTGCCGCCGCGGCGACGTCGTGCTCCGGCGGCGCAGCAGTTCGGCCAGACCGCGGCGGGTCGCGGCGATCACGACCCGGTCCTGGGCGCGCAGGACGTACCCGGGGTGCAGGTCCCAGATCAGGCCGGACGGCGGCTGCGGGCCGCCTTCCGGGGCGTACGGAGGGAGTGCGGCGAGGTCCGGGTTGCGGTCGGCGGGCGGGGTGGCGTCCAGGGCCAGGACCCGCCACGCGCCCGCCCGGAACGCCTGCTCGACCGTACGGCCCTCCAACTGCGGGTGGCCCGCCACCTCCAGCGCGGCGAAGAGCATCACCTTGCGTTCGACCGGGACCGCCCCGAGGATCTGGCGGCCCATCATGGCCACCGCGAAGGCCGGGGCGGCCAGGTGGGAGACCGAGCGGGACCGGGTCAGGGCCTGGGGGTGGGCGGTGCGCAGGGTGCGGTAGACGGCGGTGGCGAACTCGTCGTCGTACAGCCGCAGCGCCACCTTCAGGTCCGGCTTGACCGAGCGGGCGTACAGGGTCGCTTCCAGGTTCGTGGTGTCGATGCTGGTCAGCGCGAGGAGGGCGCGGGCGCGGCGGATCTTGGCCGCTTCCAGGACGCCTTCCTGGGTGACGTCGCCGATCACGGTGGGCACGTGCAGGGAGCGGGCGAGCGGGATGCCGCGCGCCTCGGGGTCCTCCTCGACGACGACCACCGGGATGTCCAGTTCCCGCAGGCGTACGAGGACCCGCGTGCCGATCTTGCCGAGTCCGAGCAGCACGACGTGCCCCGACAGGCCGCGCGGCGGGCGGCGGAGCGACGACGCGGTGCGCAGCGTGCCGAACGCCTCCAGCACGGCCGCGACCAGCAGGGGGAGCAGGAGCAGTCCGGCGAGCCCGGAGAGGAGCTGGATGACCTGCCGGGCGGGCGGACCCTTCTCCGCCGGGTCGCCCATCGCCAACAGGTCGAGCAGGGTGAGGTAGGTGGAGTGCAGCACGCTGTCGTGCGTGGTCCACACGGAGGCGACCGCCAGCCCCACCACGGACGCCGCCACGCCGAGCGCCGACCACCGCAGCCGGCGGGAGAAGACCTGGGCGAGCGGCGCGCCCCTGCCGCCCATCCTCCCGGCGGGCCGGCCCGGTTCGGCGCGGGTGATCGCCTCCAGCACCACCGTGCCGCGACCGGCCGCAGCTTCCACCGACTGCCGGTCGGGCAGGAGTTGGGGACCTTCGTCGCCGCTGCTGTCCGAACCCTCCGTTCCTGCCGGGTTGTTGGTGGTGGAGGAGAGCAGGGCCAGGGTGCACAGGCCCGGGTCGGTCGTCTCGCCCGTTCGTGGCGGGGTGCGTTCGGCCGCGCGCAGCAGCAGCCCTTCGGCCTGTATGACCTTGCTGCTGCCGGTGAGCGCGGTCGCGGCGAGGGCGGGCGCGGCGGTGTCGGCGTCGGACAGGACGGTGGTGGAGGCGTCGAGCAGCGCCGGATCGAGGCCGGGCATGGCGACGGCCGCCGCCTGGTCGAGCAGGGCTTCCAGGTGCTGGCCGAGCTTGCGGTTGTAGAGCCGGATCACCAGGCGCAGGCGCGGGTTGAGGCGGCGGGCGGTCAGCGCGGCCCGGATGTTGCGTTCGTCGTCGTCGTAGACGAGCGCGAGGGCCGCCGCCCGGTCGACGCCGGCCTCTTCGAGCACGTCGTCGGAGGGCTCCGGCGCCTCCATGATGCGGACGGCCTCGACGCCGGCGTTCGTGTCGTCGCCCCCGCTCCCGCCGCTACCGCCTCCGCCGCCGGTGCCGTTGGCGGCTCCGGCGCGGTTCATCGCCGCCGACATCCGGCCGAACAGGGCTGCCGCCCGGCCCCGTTGGGTCAGGGGGGTCTCGGGGCTGTCGGCGTCGCGGCCGGGCGGCAGGAGCAGGGTGACCCGCTCTCCGTACACGTAGCGCAGTTCCACGGCGAGCCTGCGCGCCAGGGCGTCGTCACCGCAGACGATCATGTGTCCGGGCGAGGGCGGGCGGCCGGGCTGCTGAGGAAGGGGGAGCACGGGGCCCAGCATGCCGCGATCCTTTCGGCTCGGCCGTGTGTTCGGTGGAGAGTTTGTGTGATCTTCGCGCGGCGGTGCGACGACGCGGCGGTACGGTGGTGCGGCGGTACGGTGGTGCGGCGGCCGGGTCGGGTCAACTCCTGCTCCGCGTAGTCCTGGTGGGTGGTACGGGCCCGGCCGAAGCCGTTCGGGGCCCGGGTCGGCGACTGCCGCGCCGGCGCCCCGTGCGCCCACGGCTCGCCCGGTGAGCCGCGAGGCCGTATCGGCGGATGCCGCGCACGAGCAGGCGGACCGCCCACCACGCGAGGAGCAGGGCCCCGGCCAGGACAGTGACGGCGAGGGCGGCCCGCACGGTGCCGGTGACTCCGGTCCACAGCAGCAGGAGCGAACCGCCGAGGCTGCCGAACCAGGCGAGGACGACGATCAGCGAGACCGAGACGGCCACCGGCACTCCGCCGAGGCCCGCGGCCCGGGTGTCGAGGTCGGCGTCGAAGGAGCGCTGGTCAACGGCGCCGGTCAGCACCAGCAGCCAGAAGCAGAGGACGACCACCAGGGCCGCGCCGAAGATGACGGTCGGGAATTCGAGTGCCGCGATCAGGAACGCGATCAGGAAACCGTCCATCGGCGCCACCCCCTGGCATCGGAGCGCCGGCCGGTGGCCGACCGCGTCCCTGTCCGTACGAGGGTGCGGCGAGGGCGAGGGCGAGGGCGCGCGGGCGCGGGCGGGAGCGAAGGCGGCGGGGCCCGGGGCCCGCCGCCGCTCTGTCGAACAGGCCGCGGCGGCCGGGTCGTTCCCCTCGGTCCTCCCCGTCGCATCCCCCGTGGACTGTCGGAGAGGGCCCCGCCTTCCTCTGCTTTCCCCCGTGTTTTCCCGCTTCCCCCGTGCTTTCCCTGCTTCCCCCGTGCTTCCCCCGTGTTTCCCCGTGTCCTGCTGACCTGATCCTGTCAGCCGGGGCCTCTCCGCGCATTGCCGTATTCCGGCAATCTTTACGCGTTCCTGATGCCGGGCACCGGCACCGCCGGGTGTGCGTTAGGAAAGTGCTGAGCAACGTTCGTGGCTGAAGGAGTGTGTGTGGCGGAGCCGGAGATCCCTGCGGAGATTCTGGGCGACTACGCCCATATCCTGGGCGAAGTCGCCGCGACAGGACGCCGTCTCACCCGGGAAGAGGTGGAGACCCGGCGGGCGTTGGGCCGTGAGGCGGCGGATGCGGGACATCAGCTGCGGGCGCTGGTGACGATGCACCTGGCCCAGACGCGGGAAGCCTGGCCGCGTGTGACTGCCGGAAGCTCACCCGCCACCGCGGACGCCGTACTGGCCGCCGTGGAGCAGGCGGTCGACGCGTTCGCCGAAGGGTTCGAGCGGGCCCAGCGGCTGACCGTGCGGCGGGAGGAGGCGGCGCGGCGGGAGTTCATCGACGATCTGCTCTACGGGCGAAGCGACCTCGTCCGCCTCGCCGAGCGGGCCACCCGTTTCGGGCTGCGGCTCTCCCGGGCGCACGCGGTGGCGGTGGCCGCGGGCCCGGAGGCGTACACGGAGACGGACGCGGTGCCGCGCGGTGTGGAGGCGGCGCTGCTGGCCCGGTTCGGCGGGCGCAAGATCCTGCTGACGACGAAGGACGGGCGGATCGTCTGCATCGCCCCGGGCAGTCAGCCCGACGTCCTGCGCTACTTCGCCAAGCAGTCGCACGCGGCGACCGACGGCGGGCAGGTGGCGATCGGCCGCCCGCACAGCGGCCCCGGCGGGGTGGTGCACTCGTACGACGAGGCCCTGGGGGCGCTGGACCTGGCGGACCGGATGGGGATGGAGGACCCCGTGCTGTACGCCTCCGACCTGCTCGTCTATCCGGTGCTGACCCGGGACCGGCCGGCGATGGCCGATCTGGTGCGCAGCGAGCTGGGCCCGCTCCAGAAGGCCAGGGGTGGCGACGAACCGCTGCTGGAGACGCTGTCGGTCTACTTCGACGCGGGGTGTGTCGCAGCCGAGACGGCCCGCCGACTCGCCTTGAGCGTACGGGCGTTGACGTACCGCCTGGAGCGCATCCATCAGCTCACGGGCTCCGACCCGACGGACCCGGTGCACCGCTACAGCCTCCAGACGGCGGTCATCGGCGCGCGGTTGCTGGACTGGCCCGCGAAGGAGCTCTGAGCGCACGGGCCCGCCGGCCGCACGGCTCGGTCGGCCGCCGCCGCACCGGTCCACGAGGCCATCGGCCCACCGGGGCCATCGGTGTCGCCTTCGCGATCTCCTGGAGCACGCCGACCTTGCCGAAGGCGAAGTCGGCGGTGAGCTTGTCGACGTAGCCGTTGAGCCGTCGCTGTAGGCCGTCGGCGGGGAAGTTCCGCAGGACGCCGTCGGCCGCGATGAGCTCCAGCGCTGTCCGTGCCCGCGACAACGCGACGGCCGGCCCGGACCGCCGTGGTGAAGGCGGTCCGAACCGGCCGGCCGGATCGGGTCGTACGGGAGGTCCGTAAGGCTGCGTCAGTCGCGGGTCTCGCCCGCCGGTTCCGGGGTCAGGTCCTCGTGGGCCGGCGACTGCCGGCGCTCCGGAGCGGACTTCGCGGGCGGCTCCTGCGCCGTCGTGGCCGTGCCCGCGCCGCCGCGCCCGGCCTGGATCCTCGCCACGGCGGGCTGGGTCCACCGGGCGGTGAGCGGGCCGATGACGACCAGGATCAGGACGTACGCCGTGGCGAGCGGCCCGATGCGCGGTTCGGTGGCCACGGCGAGCCCGGCGATGACGATGGAGAACTCGCCGCGCGCCACCAGCGTGCCGCCGGCGCGCCAGCGCCCGCGCGGACCGATGCCCGCGCGCCGGGCCGCGTACCAGCCCGTGAAGATCTTGGTGAGGACCGAGACGACGGCCAGCAGTGCGGCGGGCAGCAGCACCGGCGGGATGTCGGCCGGGTCCGTGGAGAGCCCGAAGAAGACGAAGAACACGGCGGCGAACAGGTCCCGCAGCGGCGTGAGCAGCTTGCGCGCGCCCTCGGCGACCTCGCCGGAGAGCGCGATGCCGACGAGGAACGCGCCGACGGCGGCTGACACCTGGAGCTGCTGGGCCACCCCGGCGACCAGGAGGGTGAGGCCGAGGACGACCAGGAGCAGCATCTCCGGGTTGTCGGAGGAGACCGCGCGGCTGATCAGGCGTCCGTGGCGCAGCGCCAGGTAGAGGACGAAGCCGACGGCTCCGAGGGCGATGAGCAGGGCGAGGCTGCCGCCCGCCAGACTGACTCCGGCGAGCATGGCGGTGAGCAGCGGCAGGTAGACCGCCATCGCCAGGTCCTCCATGACGAGGACGCCGAGGACGACGGGAGTCTCGCGGTTGCCGAGCCTGCCGAGGTCCGTCATCACCTTCGCGATCACCCCGGACGAGGAGATCCAGGTGACTCCGGCGAGCGCGACGGCGCCGACGGGGCCCCAGCCGAGTATCAGGGCGGCCACGGCGCCGGGGGTCGCGTTGAGGACGAAGTCGACCGCACCGGAGGGGTATTGGGTCTTGAGACTGGTGACGAGTTCGGAGGCGCTGTATTCGAGGCCCAGCAGGAGGAGCAGCAGGATGACGCCGATCTCGGCGCCGACCGCCGTGAACTCCTCGCTGGCGTCCAGCGGAATCAGACCGCCGTGCCCGAACGCGAGCCCGGCGAGCAGGTAGAGGGGAATGGGGGAGAGACCTATCCGGCCCGCGAACCGGCCGATGATCCCGAGACCGAGGATGACGGCGCCGAGTTCCACCAGCAATGCGGTCGTGTCATGCACGGTCAGCCCTCCGCAATGATCTCGGAGAGCGCGTCGACGCCCTCACGCGTACCGACGGCGACGAGCGTGTCCCCGATGGCCAGACGGAAGTCCGGCTCCGGTGACGGGTGGGCGCTGTGGGTGCGCAGCACCGCCACGATGGACGCGCCGGTCCTGGCCCGCGCCCGGGTCTCGCCCAGCAGCCGTCCGCCGTACGGGGAGCGGGAGCCGAGCGGGATGTGCTCGGTGACGAGGTCGATGCCCTCGGTCCGTACGGCGTCTATGGGCGCCGCGTCGATGAGGTGGGCCAGTGCGGTGGCCTCCGTCGTCGTGAGGGGCACCGAGAGTCGGCACGCATCAGGATCGTCCTCTTCGTAGAACCCGATGAAGCGGCGGCCGTCGTGATGGACGACGACCGAGATGTGCTGACCCGACTCGGTCGTGAAGTCGTACTGGGCGCCCACTCCGGGCAGTGACGTGCGGCGGGTTCCCATGACTTCCTCCTGAGGTGTGCGGCGGTTCGGCGTCGCACTTGGTGATCTCTTTATCAGCTCATTACCCTATCGGGGCCATTGAAAAGGGCCGTCCGTCAACCGGATGACGGGGTTCCGCGACCGGCCTGCTCCCGGACGCCGGCCTGTTGGGCGGTGGCCGCGATGTTCTGGAGGGCCGCGATGTGGCGGGCCAGCGCCTCGCGGCCGGCGGGCATGAGGGACAGCCAGGTCCGGGGCCGCTTGCCGATGTGGCCCTTGCGCACGTGCAGGTAGCCGGCTCCCTCCAGTGCCGTGGACGTCTTGCTCAGGACCGAGTCGGACACCTGGCAGGCGTCGCGCACGGTGGCGAACTCGGCCTCGTCGCAGGCGGAGAGGAACGCGACCACGGACAGGCGGGTCGGATGGTGGATGGCGTCGTCCAGGGCCGCCCGTTCCCGGCGGGAGTCCTCCCGGGCCTCCTGTGCCGAGGTGGTGTCGTCCGGGGCCCCCTGCTTCCGGGCGGTGTCGTCCGGGGCCGTCCGCTCGCGCCCGTCCGGACCGCCGCTCACGCCAGCTCCCGCAGGGTGCGCCGGATGGCCGCGTTGCGGACGAGGCACGCCGCCCACACGCCGAGCCCCCAGACGCCGAACACGGTGATCTGGACGACGCCCGCTCCCGCGCCGAACGCCCAGCAGCCCGCCCCCGCGAGGATGCCCGCCCCGAAGACGGCCGGCAGCACGACCCGGCTCCGCCGCAGCCGCGAGGACCACGACGGGGTCACCAGCACACCGGACCCGCGCTGCGCGGCACGGACGAGCACGAGGACGGCGCACAGCCCGAGCAGCGACACCAGCAGCGAGGCGACCGCCGCCACGCCGCCCCGGCCGTCGCTCCAGGCCCGCACCACGCTCGGCAGCACCAGAGCCGCCGCGGCGGCCGGCCCGTACGCCGCCGGGGTCAACCCCGCCCGGAGCCGGGCCCGCTCCCGCGCCACCCGTACGTCACTCAGCGCACCGGCGGCGTACTCGGCGGAGGCGAGGGGGAGTTCGGGCCGGTCGGTCCGGTTCTCCCGGGGCGAGGCGGACGGCGAGGGGGACGACGGCGAAGAGGGCGAGGGCATGGGCACGGCGGTCCTTCCGGGGATACGCAGACGACCTGCGGGCTTTCATCATGGCATCTACTTTCCATGAAGGAAAGTACTTGCCCCGGGTCCGGGAGGGAGGTGAGTGGAGGGGCGTGCGGCGGAGTTCCGCGATGGAGCGGGCCACGGCCCTTCGTCGGCCCGGCCAGGCGCGGGTCTGCGCCGGGTCGCCCGCCCGGCCCGGAACACCGCAGCGGCCCCGCAGAGGTGAGCCCTCTGCCACGAGCAAGCTCGTCCGAACCATCCGTCCCGACCGAGCAGAGAAGTGAGGCCGTTCCCATGAACCGGGTCCGTACAGCTTCACCACCCGTCACCGGCACGGACGACCCTCCGGGCGGCGCGGCACGGGTCCCCTCAGCGCCCAGCGGGATCCGGGTGGAGGGGCTCGACCTCCAGAGCCCCCGCCCGGCCGAGCGGTACGGCGCCCCGGTGCTGGGCCTGTCGCCGTTCAACTCCTTCTACTCCACGCAGACCGTGACCGCCCTGCGCCAAAGCGCCGCCGAGTCCTTCTCCGACGTGCACGTGGTCCTCCCGGGGGGCGCCGGAATCTCCTGGATGTCGCGAACACGGAAGGCTCCGTGACCGTACAGTGGACGGCATTCTCCTCCCGGCGGCGCTTCGGGCCCATCCGCGACGGGTTCGGCGCCGAATCACCGGGAGGGGCGGGCATCGGAGTCCCGCGCCCGTACGTGGAGGTAACGCGTGGTCGAACGACCGGCGACGGCAGCGGTTCTCGTCCTGCACGGAGGCCGCGAGACCGGGACGGCGCCGCCGCCGCCCGGTCCGCTCAACCTGCCCGGCGTCCGGATGCGGCCGTTCGTCCGCGCCCTGGAGCGCGCCGCCCGGCCGCGGGAGGACGGCGCGGAGGTCCTGGTACGCCAGGTGCGCTACGCCCATCGCGGCTGGAACGGCGCCCGCGCGGACGCCTACCGCGACGCCGTCGCCGCGCTGGACGCCCTCGGCGAGGAGGCGGGCGACGTGCCGGTGGTGCTTCTCGGCCACTCCATGGGTGCCCGCGCCGCCCTGCGCGCGGCCGGGCATCCCCTGGTCCGCTCCGTCGTCGGCCTCGCGCCGTGGTGCCCGCCGGGCGACCCCGTGACCCAGCTCGCCGACCGCGACGTCGTCCTCGTCCACAGCACCCGCGACCGGACGACCAGCCCGCAGGCCAGCCAGTCGCTCACCGCGCGCGCCCGCCGGGCCGGGGCCCGCACCTGCATGGTCACCGTGCGCGGCGGCGACCACGCGATGCTCCGCCGGGCGCCCGCCTGGCACCGCGTGGCGACGGACCTGGTCACCGGGCTGCTGGGCCTCGGACCGCTGCCGGGGCCGGTGGCCGTGGCCTTGGCCCTGCCGTCGACCGCCGAGGCCGTCGAGGGCACGGTCGACCTGGACCTGCTGCGCGCCGAACGCCCCGGCACGGCCCCGCCCGCCCGCAGCCAGTGAGGCCGGGCGGCCGCAAGGCCCGCCCCGCGCCACCCAGCTCAGCCCAGTTCGAGGCTCGTGACGCCGTACAGCCCGGACCGGTCGATCACCGGCTCCGGACCCGCGTACATCCGGGCCGTGTCGAACGACGGCGACAGGCCCAGCTCCCCGGCGAGCCGGACCGCCGCCGCGTTGACGTCCGGTACGTCGATGGCCACGGCGGCGCGGGGCCCGCCGGGCGCGCCGGCCGCGACCGCGCTCACCAGGGCCGCCGCCACCTGCGGGGACGCCGCGTACAGCGGGCCGATCCGGGAGGCGTCCCGGCACGGGCGCAGCACCGCCAGGCCCTGCACCCCGCCGTCGTCCAGCGCGGCCAGGGCCACGTGCCGCGGGGCGGTGATCCAGGACGCCAGGAAGGTGTCGCGGCCGGCGGGGAAGAACCGCCGGTCGTAGGCGGCGAGCCGGTCGAAGGGCAGCGTCCGGGCGTCGGCCAGGACGGTGCCCGGCGGCGGTGCGAGGCCGGGCGGCACGGTCCCCTCGTAGCGCGCGTTGCTCCAGCAGGTGCGGAACCCCGAACGGCGGTAGTTGTCCTGCTGCGCGGGCACTCCGTCGAGCCCGATCGTCCGGCCCGAGAGCCGCGCCATCCCCGCCCGCCAGGTCCGCATGCCGTAGCCCCGGCCGCGCAGCTCGGGGCGGGTCAGGTAGAAGCCGAGGAAGCCGTAGTCGTCGCCGTAGCGGACGACGGAGACGGAGCTGACCGGCGCGCCGTCCAGGCGGCCGATCAGGAACGCGCCCGGGTCCGTCGCGAAGAAGACCCCGCCGTCGGCGAGGCCCGGATTCCAGCCCTCCTCGTGCGCCCACTCGCCCAGGACCGCGATGTCCTGGGCTCCGGCCGTGGTGATCTCGAAGTTGTTCGGCACGGCTCAGTCGTACCCCGGTCGCGGTCCGTTCAAGGGGCGACTCTCAGGCGGAGGACGCGGACTTCCGCCGCCGTCCGCGCAACCGGCGCAGGACGAGCGCCGCCGAGGTGACCAGCGGCAGGAGGCCCGCCACCGCGTCCGCCGTGTTCAGCCTGTCGTGCGAGCCCTTGGCGTGGCGGACCCGTTTGGCCGCCCGGACGACGGCCAGGGCGCTTCCGCCCAGACTCAGTACGAGCCCCGCCGTGCCGCCGCGCGATCCCTGGGCGGACGCCGACTTCTTCCTGGCCATCGCGGGTACCTCCCGGTGCGGAGTGCCGGACCCCCGGTTCGGGTGGACCGCCCTCTCCACGTAACCGGGTGTCCGGCGCGCCCGCAAACGGACGCGGGCGCGCCGCCGGTCACCAGCCGGTCCACAGCAGGTGGTTGACCAGCAGCGCCGGTACGGCGGACGCGACCAGCCAGAAGCGGGCGCCGCGTACGGGCAGGAGCGCGGCGGCGGGCAGCAGCCAGAGGAGGAACGGCTGCCAGATGCGCTCGGTCTCCGCCTTGCTCATCCCGGACAGGTCGGCGGCGAGCAGGGCCAGCAGCGCCGCCAGGACGAGCAGGGCCAGCCGCTGTTCGGCGGACGTCCCGCCGCCGCGCAGCGCCCGTACGGCGGCGGGGGCCCGCGCCGCGCTCCGGCGCAGTCCGGCGACGGCGGCCAGGCCCGCCGCGAGGGTGGCGCAGGCGAGGTTGGCCCAGACCCAGTAGCCGTAGGGGCGGATGCCGCCCGCGCCCTGGTAGTAGCGCTCGACCAGCAGGTGGTAGGCGGTCCACCAGTGGAAGCCCGTCAGGGTGAACGCGGCCGGGACGACCAGGGCGCCGAGGACGAACGGCGCCACCGGGCGGCCGGTCCGGGCCACGAGCAGCACGGTGAGCAGGACGGCCGTCATCAGCCCGAGCCCGTAACTGAGGTAGCAGGTCCACCCGAACAGCAGACCTCCGCCCGCCGCGGCGGCGGCCGGGAAGCGCGCCCGGCGGGTCGCGGCCAGGGCGAGCAGCGCCACCGCCCACGCGGCGACGGCGGCGAAGTACCCGTCGGCGGAGACGCCCGCCCAGACGGCGGCCGGGGCGAGGACGAGGAAGGGCGCGGCCCGCCGGGCGAGCGGTTCGCCGGCCAGCGCCCGCACGGTGATCAGGACGGCGAGCACCGCCGAACTCCCCGCCACGACGCACCAGACGGCGGCCCATGCGCCGCCGCCGAGCCCGATCCGGTCCAGCCAGACGAAGGTCAGGGTCGCGCCCGGCGGATGGCCGGCGACATGGGCGGGCCAGTTGCCGGGCGGCCCGATGACGATGTGGTTCGTGAAGTCGCGCAGGGCGGCGGGGATGTCCTCGAAGCGGTCGATGACCCGCAGGTACTCGTGCTTGGTGGTCAGCCGGCGGGTGACGCCCCGGTCCCAGCCGTCGACGAGCGCCATCGCGAAGACCCACACCGTGTTCGCCGCCCAGGCCGCGGCGAGCAGCCCGCGCCAGGGCAGCCGGGCGGCCAGCGGCGGCCCGTAGGCGACCACCAGGACCGCCGCGGTCAGGGCCGCCGGGGTGCCGGGGCCCAGGTGCGGGTCCCAGGAGGCCAGCAGCGGCGGCCACTGGGCGCGCAGGCTGCCGTCCCGCTGCTGGATGACCCGGCCGATCAGCACGGCGGCGGTGACGAGCGCGACGCCCGCCGCGGCGGCGGCCAGGTCCCGGCGCCGCTCCCGCCCGCCGGACGGGCTTCGGGACGCGCTGCCGGGTCCGCTCCCGGAGGCGGTCCGCCGGTCGTCCGTGCGGTCCGGTGGCGCGTGGTCGACGCCGGTCGCCGTGGTGGCGGTGTCGTCGGCGGGCTCCGCGTTCTCGGTGTCTTCGGTCTTCACGCTGGCACGCTATGCAGGCCGGACGCCGATCCGGCGGTACGGCAGGGCCGGGTCGCCGGATCGGGCCGGGCCGTCGCGGCGGCGGGGCGGTCGCGGCGGGGCGCTCGGGCGGGGCACCGGCGGCACGCGAGGCGCGCCGTCGGACCGCCGGACGCCGCGCGTGCGGGGGACACCGGGGCGCGGCCGGGCGTCGCAGCCGGAGCGAGCGGCCCGCGCCGCCTAGCGTCGCCCCCATGCCCGACCTCCGACGGCTCCGCGCTCCCCTCCACCGCCCGACCGCCGTACGCACACCCGCCGACCCGGCCTTCTGGCGCAGCCCGGTGCGCGGGCTGCGCCTCACCGCCGTGCTCGGCCTCGTCCTGCTGGCCGGTCTCACCCTGGTGCTGGTGACCGGCCTGCTCTCGTACGCCGCGTACAACCCGGATCTGAACCCGGTCAACGACAAGACGCCCGACAAGGGCCTGCTGGGCTTCTACCTGTTCTCCTGGCCGACCGGACCGCACTGGCTCTACCGGCTGACGCAGGGCCTGCACGTCACGGTGGGCGTGGTGCTCGTGCCCGTCGTGCTGGCGAAGCTCTGGTCGGTGATCCCGAGGCTGTTCGTGCTGCCGCCGGTCCGCTCGGCGGCGCAGGCACTGGAGCGGATCTCGCTGCTGCTGCTGGTGGGCGGGGTGCTGTTCCAGATCATCACCGGACTGCTCAACATCCAGCTGGACTACCTCTTCCCGGGCTCCTTCTACACCCTGCACTTCTACGGGGCGTGGGTGTTCACCGCCGGTTTCGTCGCCCATGCCGCGCTCAAACTGCCCCGGGCCGTACGGGCGCTGCGGCGCGGCGTCCCGGACTCCCCCGCCGCCGCCCCGGACCCTCCCGTTGACGCGGCCCCTCCCGTGGTCCCGGACCCGCTCGCCTCCCCGGACCCGCTGCCGCCCACGGTCTCCCGGCGCGGCGCGCTCGCCATGGTCGGCGCGGGCTCCTTACTCCTGCTGGTCACCACGGCCGGGCGCAGCTTCGACGGGCCGCTGCGCAGCCTGGCGCTCCTCACCCCGCGCGGCGGAGAGGAACCGGGGTCGGGCCCGAACGGCTTCCAGATCAACAAGACGGCCGCCGCCCTGCGGATCACCGAGGCGGACACCGGTGAGGGCTGGCGGCTGACGGTGCGCGGACCGGCCGGCGAGTTCCGTTTCTCCCGGGCCCAGTTGCTGGCGATGGAGCAGCACGGGGCGGCGCTGCCGATCGCCTGCGTGGAGGGCTGGTCGACGTCGGACCAGCGGTGGCGCGGAGTACGGCTGTCGCACCTGGCGGCGCTCGCCGGATACCCGGCCGACCCGCCCGGCGTGTTCGTGGAGTCCCTTCAGCGCGCCGGGTCGTTCCGCAAGGCCGCGCTGCGCGACAACCAGGTCCGCGACGGCCGGTCGCTGCTGGCGCTGGAGGTCAACGGCGCGCCGCTGTCGGCGGACCACGGCTATCCGGCCCGGATCATCGTGCCGGCCGCGCCCGGGGTGCTGAACACCAAGTGGGTGCGGACACTGACGTTCGGAGAGCTGTGATGGCGATGGCGTTCGCGGACCGTGACGGCCACGACGGTCGGGAATCCGTGACGGCCACGACGTTCGGAGAGCTGTGATGTCCACGACCGCGACGCCCCGCCGCCCGCGCTTCTCCTCGCGCCGCCGCTACGGAGCGGGCCCGCTGCACCTGCTCCTGCTGGCGGCCACGTTCTGCCTGGCGGGCTACGCGGGGGTGCGGCTGCTGGACGGCGACACCCTCGGCGTCCTGCTCTGGTTCGCCGGATCGGCCGTCGTGCACGACCTGGTGCTGCTGCCGGTGTACGCGGGCGCGGACCGGGCCCTGCGGGCGGCTCTCGGCCCGCGCAGGGACCTGGTCGTCTTCGTCCGGGTGCCGGTGTTCCTGTCCGCGCTGCTCCTGGTCGTCTGGTTCCCCCTGATCACCCGGCGGACCGAACAGCGCTACGAGGCCGCCTCCGGCATGTCCCCGGACGTCTACCTCGGCAACTGGCTGCTGATCACCGGCGCGCTGTTCGCGCTGTCGGCGCTCTGGCTCCTGGTGCGCGCGTTGCGTTCCAGGACGGGGCGGGGCCGCCGCAGCGAGACGAAGGGCCGGCCCTCCGCGCTCCACTGATCGACGGTGCGCCAGCCGCACGCGCGGGCGTACCGCAGCAGCGCCTCCGTGCCCAGCCGGGCCCAGGGGAACAGGGCGGCGGCGGGCTCGGAGCCGGGTGCGGCGGCGGCCTCGGGGGCGGGGCGGCCGTCGTCGAGGCGGACCTGGACGCGTTCGTCGAGGTCGAGCGGGGCGGTCTCCGCGATCAGCAGCCCTCCGGTGCCGAGCAGTTGGGCCGTCCGGTGGAGCAGGGCGTCCGGGTCCCCGCCGATGCCGATGTTGCCGTCGACGAGGAGCACGGTGCCCCAGCGGCCCTCGCCCGGCAGCGGGTCGAAGACGCTGCGCAGCAGGGCCGAGCCGCCGAGCCGGCGGGTGCGGGCGACCGCGGCCTCGCTGACGTCGATGCCGAGCGCCCGGTGGCCGAGCGCGGTCAGCTCCGCCACGAGCCGCCCGGGTCCGCAGCCGACGTCCAGGACCGGCCCCTCGCAGCGGTGCAGGGCCGACAGGTCGGCGGCCCCCGCCCGGGAGCACCAGCGCTCGACGTCCAGCGGCAGCAGCCAGCCGTCGCCCCGGCGCAGGAAGAGCGGACCGCGGCCGGTGCGCAGGGCGTTGGCGTACGGGTCGGCGCCCCAGGGCGCGAGACGGCCGCCCGGGGCGTCGGGCGGCGCGTCGGCGGCGGGGCCGGATGACGGGGGCAGCGTGGTGCTCATCGCACCCCCGCGGCCGTCAGCCCGGCGAGCGCGGCGGCGAACCGGCCGTCCGGCGCGTCGGCCGCCACCCGGTCGGCGTCGGCGGCGGTGTCCACGTCGAGCAGGACCGGCAGGTCCCGCACGGTGAGCCCGGCCTCCACCAGTCTGCGGCGCTGGACCGCGCCGGTCCGCGGCGTGGACATCGGCACCCCGCGCAGCAGGGCCGGGTCCGGCTCCGCCAGGCCCAGGGCCCAGAACCCGCCGTCCTCGGCCGGTCCGAACCACGCCCCGCAGCCGGCCCAGCCGTCCGGGGCGAGCGCCGGGGCGAGATGCCCGGCGGTGATCTGAGGAGTGTCCATGCCGACCAGGAGGGCCGGCCCGGTACACGCGCCGAAGGCCGCCGCCAGCCGCTCGTCCAGGCCGCCCGCGCTCTGCGCCACCACCTCGACGCCGGGCGGCACCCAGGGGCCGGGACGTCCTTCGAGCACCAGGACGCGCCGCCGGGCGGGCAGGGTGAGCAGGGTCTCCAGGGTGTCCGCGAGGGCCGCGGCGGCGAGTTCGGCGGCCTCGGCGGGGGTGAAGGGCGGGCAGAGCCGGGTCTTGACCCGTCCCGGCACCGGTTCCTTCGCGATGACCAGCAACTCCGTTGGTCCCACGGGGCCGTACGCGCTCATCGGACGCCCTCCGCTTCCGTCCTCCGGACGGGTGCCGGGCGGGCGGCCACCGGTGGTTCGCGCAGGACGCCCCGCATGTCGCGCACGGCGTGCCAGGTGCCGAGCCAGGTGCCGGTGACCTTCGACCTGCCGGTGCGCGGGCGGTAGGGGACGTCGCTCTCGGCGACCCGCAGTCCGGCGTCGGAGGCGCGGACGACCATCTGGAGCGGGTAGCCGCTGCGCCGGTCGGTGAGGCCGAGCGCCAGCAGGTCGGTGCGCCGGGCGGCCCGCAGCGGTCCGAGGTCGCGCAGCGCGAGGCCGGTGCGGCGGCGGAGCATACGGGCCAGCGCCAGGTTCCCGGCCCGCGCGTGGGCCGGCCAGGCTCCCCGGCCCTCGGGACGGCGGCGGCCGAGCAGCAGGTCGCAGTCGCCGTCGGCGATCCGCCGGACGAATCCGGTGAGCAGCGACGGGTCCAGCGAGCCGTCGCAGTCGCAGAAGCAGACGTACTCGGCCTCGGCGGCGAGCAGCCCGGCGTGGCAGGCGGCGCCGAACCCCCGCCGCGCCTCGGTGACGACGGTGGCGCCGAGGGAGCGGGCGAGGTCGGCCGAGCCGTCGGTCGAACCGTTGTCGACGACGATCGCGCGCCAGCCGTCCGGAATCCTGTCGAGGACCCAGGGGAGCGCTGCGGCCTCGTCCAGGCAGGGCAGAACGATGTCGGCCTTCGGGAGTGCGGTCTTCGCGAGGGCGTCAGAGGAGTCTGTCACCCGGCCCACCCTACGGAGACATCTCGGGCATTTAGGTCTTCATGTTGTGAGGAAGCATGGACATCGGCCGGATGGCGGTGTGCGCCTCGCCGCCCCCCGCCTCGCTGCCTCGCCGCCTCGCTGCCGCCCTGCCGCGAGCCGCTTCCGCGACGGCCCCGGTCGCGGCCTGCTCCTACGCCTACGCCACCGAGGACGTCGGCTGCGAAGTCCCGGACGGCGCGACCGGGTTCCGGGAGCTCTCCCGGGGCGCCTCGCCGCGCAGCGGGGCCGCGGCGAACGCCTCCATCCCGGCCGTGAACGCGACCTCCGGCCGCCAGCCCAGCTCCTCGCGCAGCCGCCGCGAGTCCGCGGTGACGTGGCGGACGTCGCCGAGGCGGTACTCGCCGGTCACCACCGGATCCGGCCCGCCGTGCGCGGCGGCGAGCGCCGCGGCCATCTCGCCGATGGTGTGCGGCTCCCCGCTGCCGGTGTTGTACGCGGCGAACGCGCCGGGCCGGCGCTCCCGCACCGCCTCCAGCGCCACCGCGTTGGCCGCCGCGACGTCGTGGACGTGGACGAAGTCGCGGCGCTGGCGGCCGTCCTCGAAGACCCGGGGCGCCTCGCCGCGCGCCAGGGCGGAGCGGAAGAACGAGGCGACGCCCGCGTACGGCGTGTCGCGCGGCATCCCGGGGCCGTACACGTTGTGGTAGCGCAGCGACACCGCCCGGCCCCCGGTCGCCCGCGCCCACGCGGCGGCCAGGTGCTCCTGGGCGAGCTTGGTGGCCGCGTACACGTTGCGCGGGTCCGCCGGGGCGTCCTCACCGACCAGGCCGGGCAGCAACTCCGCCCCGCAGGACGGGCAGTGCGGCTCGAAGCTCCCGGCACGCAGATCGGCGTCCGCGCGCGGCCCGGGGCGGACCGATCCGTGGCGCGGGCAGTCGTAGCGGCCCTCGCCGTAGACCACCATCGACCCGGCCAGCACCAGGTCCCGCACGCCCGCCGCCGCCATCTCCGCCAGCAGCACCGCCGTACCGAGGTCGTTGCACCCCACGTACAGCGGCGCGTCCGCGAACTCCTTGCCGAGGCCGACCATCGCCGCCTGGTGGCACACCGCGTCGACCCCGGCCAGCGCCCGCGCCACCGTCTCGCGGTCCCGCACGTCGCCGATGACCACCCGGTCGCCCGGCACGTCCGAGGCCGGCCCGTGGTGGGCCGAGGGCAGCAGCGCGTCGAGCACCGTGCTCTCGTGCCCGGCCGCGGCGAGGGCGGCGACGACATGTGACCCGATGAACCCGGCTCCGCCGGTGACCAGTACGCGCATGGGGCCACGCTAGGGGTCGTCCCGTGATTCCCGGCGGAGCAGCGCCCGCGCCCCGCCCAGCGCCCCGCGCTCAGCCGAACGCGTACGCCACGGTCGTCGCCGCGCCGAGGGCCGCGCCCGCCGCCGTCTGCGCCACCGAGTGGTAGCCGAGGGCCACCCGCGACCAGCAGACGGCGATCGTGAGCACGTACGCGGCGATCCACCAGGGCGTGTGCACGACGGCGAGCAGGGAGACGACCGCCGAGGCGACGGCCGAGTCGACCGAGATCTTCCAGACCGTGTTCACGGCCAGCAGTCCGATCGTCATGACCCACAGCGCCAGCATCGCGACGAGGATGCCGCCGGGCGCGTCGCCCGCCACCATCACCAGCGAACCGGCGCCGATCGAACCGAGGATGACGAAGAAGATCGGGGCGCGCTTGGTGCGGTCGACCACGTGGCGGTCGCCCCAGGTGCCGCGCCCGCGCTCCCACTCGATGTAACCCGCCGGGATCAGCCCGGCGCAGAGCGCCCCGAGGAACCCCCAGAGCAGCCCGGTCCAGTCGCCCGCGGCGGCGAGGCCGACGCCGAGCATGCCCGCCAGCAGGACGTTGCGCGGCTGGAGCACGTCGGTGACGGTGCGCGCCGCGAAGATCCGGGCGGCGGCGGGGGTGCGGACGTCGTCGGTGGTGCTCACGCGGTCTTCTCCGTCGGGTGGGGGGTGTGCGCGGTCGCCGCCGCGAGGATCTCGCGGGCACGCGGCTCGGCGACCGACCGGTACGCGGCGGCCACCCGGACCAGCCGGGCCACCTCGCCGTCCTGGTCGGCCGCCTGCTGGGCGGCCACGGCCGCGGCGGGCCCGGCGGGCGCGCCGGACTCCTTGGCGACCAGGGCGGCCTTGATCCAGTACGCGTCGCCGAGCGCCGCCGTCCGGCGTGGACCGGCGCTCTCGCGCGCCGCCTCGCGCTCCGCGACGGCGGCCAGCCGGTCGGGCACGTAGTGCCGCAGCTTCTCGACGGCGTCCGCGATGTCGGCGGCCCAGCGGTCGACGCGCAGGTCGGCCGGGGCGTTGAAGCGGGTCAGCTCGCGGACGAGCGAGGCGGGCGGGTCGAAGGGCTGGTCGGGGAACGACGCCATCAACTCGAACCAGAGGGCGTGCAGTTGGACCTGGGCCCGCCACAGCCGGGCGCGCCGGGCCCTGGCGGCGAAGGCCGGGACCGAGGCGCCGAGGGCGAAGAAGGCGAACAGCACCAGCTGCGCGGCCTCGGTGATCTGGTCGAAGCGGAGCGCGAACTCCTCGGTGGGCCGGTCGGCGACGCTGATCCAGAGGAAGAGGGTGCGGCTGACGGTGTAGCCGACGCCGATGAACATGGCGAAGGTCATCATGCCGAGCCCGACCCGCAGATGGCGCCGCCGCGCGTCGGCGGTGGCCAGCGCCCACTGGAAGGCGCAGACGGCGGACGCGGCGCCGAGGTAGAGGTAGAACACGCTCATGTAGAGCGTGGCGCCCCACTCCCCGGCGTGGTCGGAGACGAAGCGGTCGGAGGGTTCGGAGCGGTCCACGACGGTGAAGAAGAGGACCGTCAGCAGGATCAGCGTGGCGACCGACGCCTTGGCCGCGACCTGCTGGACGAGGCGGGCGAAGCGCACGTGGCGCGGGACGTCGCCCGCGTCCGGGTAGCTGCCGTAGATGGCCACGATGTAGCTGAGGATGGCCAGAATCGCCACGGTGGCGGTGTAGTGCTTGATGAGTACGGCGAGGTCGGTGACGGCGCTGTTGTTGAGGCCGGTGCGCACCACCTCGGTCTTGGTCCACAGGGCGACGGCGAATCCGGCGTAGCAGCCCCACAGGGCCCGCCGCCGGCGGTCCTCCTCGTCGCCGCACAGGGCCGCGGGCAGACGCCACAGGGCAACGGCCGTCATGAGCCCGGCTATCAGGTAGCCGGCGAGGTCGAGGGAGGTCACGGCGGTCTTCGTTCCTCGGTGTCGGGAGGTGCGGGCAGGAGGGGGAGCGGACGGCGGCGGTGCGCCCGGGCAGGTGTCACGTGTCAGGGGTCATGAGGCGGCGCCGGGCTTCTTCCGGAACAGCCCGCGACGGCGGTGCGCGACGGGGCGGGAGAGCGAGTTGGCGAGCCGCCCCACCATGTCATCGGTGGTCAGGTCGCGCGCCATCCGGGGGATCAGCGAGGCGCCGAATTCGGCCATCCGTTCGTCATGGGTGTCGTACTGCGCGCGGGCCTGGACGGTGCCGCCGCCGGAGGCGAACGCCTCGGCGGCGGTGGGGGAGATCATCCGGGCGATCAGCGAGGTGTCGAAGACCGGCAGCAGCGCCCGCAGTTGCCCGGCGTCGAGCGTCGTGCCGTGGTCGAACCACTCGTGGCACAGCTCGTGCAGGACGACGTGCTGGGTCTGGTAGTCGGTGGGCCTGCGGCGGTAGAGCACGAGGCTGGTGTCGCCGGCCTTCAGCCGCAGCCCGCAGGCCGCGTTGACGCGGGCGAGCCGGTCCGGCATCTCGTGCAGGCGGATGGTGCGCCCGCGCGCGGCCTCCATGTTCGCCACCAGTCCGGTGAGCGAGAAGGGCGCCGGGATGGGCAGGTCGGCGAGCCCGGCCTCGCACTCTTTCCGCAGCTTCCGCAGGGACATGACCAAGACGCTACGCTTCCGGACCGGTCGGGCGGGAGGCCGCCTCGCTCCCGTCCGTCCCGCCGCCCCCGCTGTCCCGGGCGGCGTCCTCCAGCAGGGACAGGGCGAACCGGAGCAGTTCCGGCGGGAGTCCGTCCTCGTCGAGGCCCCGGCCCGCCAGCCCGCTGATCTCGCCGGTCCGCCGCTTGGCCAGGAACTGGAGCCCCGCGACGACGTCGTCGACGACCTCCGACTCGTCCTTGAAGAAGCGCCAGTCCACACCGAATCCCAGACCCAGGGCCTTGAGGATGTCCTCCGAGGGCTGGGTGACCTTGCCGGCGAGGATGTTGGAGAAATAGCTGTGCGAGAGCGACCCGCCGCGTTCCTTCACCAGGTCCGCGAAGACGCGGCCGGAGATCTTCTGGCCGGGAAAGGTCTTCTCGACCATGTACTCGACCTTGTCCCGCAGCGAATCGAGCCGCGGAAGCTCCTCCGACGGTCCGGGCGGTTCGTGAGGGTCCGGCCCGTGTTCGCCACCGTGGTCCATCGCCATCCGGGCCTCCACGATCACCTCGGAGTCGGAACTGAGCTTGCGCAAACACTCTACGTCACTGTTAACTCGAAAAAACACGGGCAGGGGACCACGAGGGGAGTCCCCTGCCCGTGATTCGCCGAGAGTGTCCGGAGAATCGGCACGGCAGGTCCGGAGCGGTCCCGGGGGCCGTCCCGGACAGGGGTGTAGCCCTTCACGACGGGGGATGCGTGAAGGGCTACGCGTGCATTATGGCCCCGCGGTCCGCCCGACGACAACTGACCGGTCGGTCAGCGATTCGCCGCGCCGCGCGCACGGCCCGCTCCGAGGTCCCCTGAACCTGTTCCGGCCGCGATAGACATGGCCTTCCGGTCCCCTTAGGCTTTCTTGTGCAGTCAGGTGAAACAGCGGTACGCAGCAGAGGGGCACCCCGCGGGCGTACGGCGCCCCGGGTCCTCCGGTCCTGTGTGACAGAAGAGGTGCAGATGCCCCCGGAGACCCCCTCGCACGCCACCGACCGGCTCGACGACGACGACTACCCCGCCTACACGATGGGGCGAGCCGCGGAGATGATCGGCGCCACGCCGGGTTTCCTGCGGGCGATCGGCGAGGCGCGGCTGATCACGCCGCTGCGCTCCGAGGGCGGCCACCGCCGCTACTCCCGCTACCAGTTGCGCATCGCCGCGCGCGCCCGCGAACTGGTCGACGCCGGGACGCCCATCGACGCGGCCTGCCGCATCGTCATCCTGGAGGACCAGCTCGAAGAGGCGCTGCGCCTCAACGAGGAGCTGCGCGGCGACGCCGACCGCTGAGCCCGGCCCGGACCGACGCCCCGGGTGCGTCCGGCGCTCTCGCGTGCATATCTGTATTCGCCGGCACAGAATTTCACGCAAAGCGCGATGAGGCTTTTTTGCCGGCCGGTTTGTTCCGCCGGGCGGAGTGATTTGACGTACAGCCTCCGCCGGTGGCGCCGTGCTAGTGTTGATCTCAGTTGCAGTTGTGGTTCCCAAAAACTTCAAGTGCTCTTGCCGGTCGGATGTCGGCGGGCGCACTTTTGTATTTCCGGTGTTCTTCCGGACGGGGTAATCATCGCGGCGACGTGGGGTCCGCACAGTGTGGACCCGCGGGCTCTGCCCCTAAGGAGATATGACATGGCTACTGGCACCGTGAAGTGGTTCAACGCGGAAAAGGGCTTCGGCTTCATCGAGCAGGACGGCGGCGGCGCCGACGTCTTCGCCCACTACTCGAACATCGCCGCCACCGGCTTCCGCGAGCTGCAGGAGGGCCAGAAGGTGAACTTCGACGTCACGCAGGGCCAGAAGGGCCCGCAGGCCGAGAACATCACCCCCGCCTGACCGCTCAGGCAGTACTGCGCAGCTGGGGCCCGCACCTTGGGGTGCGGGCCCCAGCTCGTTGTCGTTTCCGGGGAGCGCCCGGCGCCTCCCCTTCCGAAGCCGTCCCCGGTGCACTGATTCCCGGCGGCCCGGTTTCACTTTCTTTTGTCATTTCATCGGCTCGTTCTTGCGATTCTGGGCGCCGTTCACGGCGGTCCTCGAAGAATCCCTCGATACGCGCCACATCGAGGAAAGGTTCTGCATGAACCGCGAACGCGCGCCCCGCTCCAACGACCGATATTCCCGCACCCGCTCGGGCGGCGCCCCCGGCGGTCGCACCGGCGCTCCGAAGTACTCCGGCGGCGGCGACCGCCGCGCGGCGGGCTTCGGCGGCGGACCCAAGCGCTCCGGCGGCCACGGCCGCCGCCCCGCCGCCGTGAAGGGCGAGTTCGCCCTCCCGGTGACCATCACCCCGGCGCTCCCCGCGGCCGAGACGTTCGACCAGCTGGAGATGCCCGCCGCGCTGAAGGCGGCGCTCGTCGCCGAGGGCATGACCGTGCCGTTCCCGATCCAGGCGGCCACCCTGCCGAACTCGCTGGCCGGGCGCGACGTCCTGGGCCGCGGCCGGACCGGTTCGGGCAAGACGCTCGCCTTCGGCCTCGCGCTCCTCGCCCGCACCGAGGGCCGCCGCGCCGACGCCCGGCGACCGCTGGCCCTGGTCCTCGTCCCCACCCGGGAACTGGCCCAGCAGGTCACCGACGCGCTCACCCCGTACGCCCGGTCGCTCAAGCTGCGGATCGCCACCGTCGTCGGCGGCATGTCGATCGGCCGCCAGGCCAGCGCGCTGCGCGGCGGCGCCGAACTCGTCGTCGCCACCCCGGGCCGGCTCAAGGACCTGATCGAGCGCGGCGACTGCAAGCTGGACCGGGTCACCATCACCGTCCTCGACGAGGCCGACCAGATGGCCGACATGGGCTTCATGCCCCAGGTCACCGAGCTGCTCGACCAGGTGAACCCGGAGGGGCAGCGGATGCTCTTCTCGGCCACGCTCGACCGCAACGTGGACCTGCTCGTCCGCCGCTACCTCCACGACCCGGTCGTGCACTCCGTCGACCCGGCCGCCGGCGCGGTCACGACGATGGAGCACCACGTGCTGTACGTCCAGGGCGCCGACAAGTACGCCACCACGACGGAGATCGCGGCCCGCGAAGGGCGCGTGATCATGTTCCTGGACACCAAGCACGCCGTGGACAAGCTCACCGACCACCTGCTCCAGAGCGGGGTCCGGGCGGCGGCGCTGCACGGCGGGAAGTCCCAGCCGCAGCGCACCCGCACCCTGGAGCGGTTCAAGACCGGGCACGTCACGGTCCTCGTCGCCACGAACGTCGCGGCCCGCGGCATCCACGTCGACAACCTCGACCTGGTCGTCAACGTCGACCCGCCCAGCGACCACAAGGACTACCTGCACCGGGGCGGCCGGACCGCCCGCGCCGGGGAGTCGGGCAGTGTCGTCACGCTGGTGCTGCCCAACCAGCGCCGCGAGATGACCCGGCTGATGGCGGACGCCGGGATCACCCCGCAGATCGCCCAGGTCCGCTCCGGCGAGGCCGAGCTGAGCCGGATCACCGGCGCGCAGGCGCCGTCCGGCGTCCCGGTGGTCATCACCGCACCGCCCAAGGAGCGCGGCAGCCGCGGCGGCGCGTTCATGGGGCGCGGCACCAAGCGCGGCGGCGGGGCCCCCGCGCGGAGCCGCCGGCCGGGCCTGCCGACGCCGGAGGCGCGTGCCGCCGCCGCCCAGCGGCGGACCAACCGCGCGGCCTGACCCGCGGGGCGGCGGCGCGCGCCGCCGCCCTTCCCGTACGGCTCCCCCGTACGCCTCCCGTCGACGCGAACCCTGGTGAGGAACCATGCGCTGTGTCATCGCCCGCTTCCCCTTCGATCTGTTCAAGAACGAGGTGGAGGACTCGATGAAGGGCATCAAGCCCGAACCCGTCACCGGCGACGCGGTGGTCATCAGCCGCCGGGTCTACCCGGTCAAGCAGGTCGGCGAGGTCATCACCCGGCAGGACCGGCGCGACTTCAGCTCCGCCGAGGTCGTGCGGGCGCTGACCCGGCTCGGCTTCACCTGCCGCACGGCCGAGAGCGCCGCGCCCGCGCCCGCCCGTACGCCGCTGGAGACCGCCTCCGCGCTCCTGGGCACCCCGGACGCCGCCGCGGCCCCCGTCCGGGAGCCCGGCGTCGGCTGAGCCCCGCGCCCGGCGCGTCGGTAACCGGGCGGCCGACGTCGGTTACCGGCCGACGTCGGCCGCGCGGGGGGCCGTTCGGGTGACGCGGGACATCGCCGCGCCACCCGGACGGGCGAAGATCGGATCATGAAGAAAACGCTCACCGCGCTCGGCATGACCGTCGCGGCCTCCGTCCTGCCCGCCGGGTCCGCGTCCGCCGACGAGACGCACACCGACTCGCACAACGCCCCGCACGTGTCCCTGATCTCGACCGGTCAGATCGACGACCCGCTGGAGGACGTCCTGGAGCACGTCGCGCTGCTCGGCAGGAACTCGCTGGTGGACACCTGAACGGCCCTCCTCCGGGCGGCCGTTCGGCGGTTCAGGACGGCCGCCCGGAGGCGGAGGGCTGCTTGGCCCACGCCAT
The DNA here is from genome assembly GCF_003846185.1 of Streptomyces sp. ADI96-02. Lineage (GTDB taxonomy): Bacteria > Actinomycetota > Actinomycetes > Streptomycetales > Streptomycetaceae > Streptomyces. The sequence goes on along the minus strand of NZ_ML123034.1, from coordinate 3,133,384 downwards.
GCGCGACTCCAGCACCGGGCGCAGCAGCCGCCGGACCGGCGGGGTGCACAGCAGGGTGACCATCACCGCGGCCCCGGCGGTGACCGCGACGGTGCCCGCCGTGGTCCGGAAGAACGGCAGGTCGTAGACGCCCTCGTAGCGCAGGCCCCGGACGACGAAGCCGTGCAGCAGGTACCCGTACAGCGTGCCGGTGCCCAGCGCCGTCATCCAGGTCCGGCCCTTCGGCACCCAGGACAGGAAGCAGGCGCCGAGGACGACCGCGCCGAGGAACAGCAGGACCGTGGCCGCCGGACCCGTCCAGTCGGCGGTCCCCATCGCCTCGGCGCTGTTCTTCCGGAAGAACCACGACGTGGAGATGCGGGGCACCAGCCAGTACGCCAGCAGCAGCCCCGCGATCATGACGGGCACCGAGGCGACCCGCACCCAGGTGCGGCGGACCAGCTCGAAGTGGTGCGGGCCCAGCCGCAGGCCGAGCACGTAGAACGGCAGGAACTGCAGGATCCGCTGGATCTGCAACGGTCCGTCGGCGGCCGGCGAGAGCGTGGCCAGGGCCGCGATGGCGAGCGAGACCAGGACCGGCGCGCGGACCGCCTGCCACAGCGGGGTGGACAGCCGCCAGAAGAACAGGGCGGGCAGGAACCACAGCAGCCAGTACGGCGAGAGCGGCGACAGCTCGAAGTCCGGTGTCTCCAGGGCCCGGTGGAAGAGCGTGTAGAGGATCTCGAACAGCACGTAGGGCACGAGCAGGCTGGTGACCAGCTTCCACACCCGGTCCGCGCGCAGTTCGAAGCCGCGGGAGAAGTAGCCCGCGATCAGGATGAACACCGGCATGTGGAAGGTGTAGACGAACGTGTACGCGGTCTCCACCAGGCGACCGCTGCCGGGCAGCGGCTCCCAGGCGTGCCCCATCGCCACGAGCACGATGGCGAGGTACTTCGCGTTGTCGAAGAAGTGGTCCCGGCCGCCGGCCGCCGGGGCGGCCTTGTCCGGGGCGGCCACCGCGGTGGACAGCGGCGGCTTCGAGGTCAGGGGCGAGGGCATCCTGACACCTTAGGGCGTGCCCCCGCCGCCGTCGCCGGGTGCCCCCCGGCGCTCCGGACGCCCGCCGTCCGCCTGCCCCTCCGGCTCCACGTGCGGCAGGATCCGCTCCAGCGGGCGCGGAATCCACCAGGCGGCGCGGCCCAGCAGCGTCATCACGGCCGGCACCAGCAGCAGCCGGACGACGGTGGCGTCGATGAGCACACTGGCCGCCAGGCCCAGGCCCAGCATCTTCACCACGATGTCGTCGCTGATGATGAACGCCGCGAAGACGCTCACCATGATCAGCGCGGCGCAGGTGATGACCCGGGCGGTGATCTCCAGCGCGTGCGCCACGCTCGCCTTCGGGTCGCCGGTGCGCAGCCACGCCTCGTGGATGCGGGAGAGCAGGAAGATCTCGTAGTCCATGCTGAGCCCGAAGACGATGGCGAACATCATCATCGGCACGTAGCTCTCGATCGGGACGTCTCCCGAGACGCCGAGCGCCGGTCCGCCCCAGCCCCACTGGAAGACCGCCACCACCACCCCGTAGGAGGCGGCGATGGACAGGACGTTGAGGACGGCGGCCTTCAACGCCACGAGCAGGCCCCGGAACACCACCAGGATGATCAGGAAGGCCAGGCCGACGACGACGGCGATGATCAGGGGCAGCCGGCCGGCGACGATGTCCAGGAAGTCGACCTGGGCGGCGGTCGTGCCGGTGACGTAGGCGTCGGCCCCGGTGCCGGCGACGGCCCGCGGCAGGACGTCGTCCACGAGCCGGTTCACCAGGGCGGTGGTCCGCTCGTCCTGCGGGGCGGCGACCGAGTACGCCGTGCCGGTGAGCGCGTCGCCGTCGGAGGTGGCGGTCAACGGGGTGACGGAGGCGGCGTCCCGCACGCCCGTCAGCGCCTTCTGCGCCTGGTCGGCGAGGGCGGCCCGGTCGGCGGACGGCACCTTGCTCTGGTCGATGACGAGGGTCAGCGGCCCGTTGGAGCCGGGGCCGAAGGCGCTGGACATCAGGTCGAAGGCGCGGCGGTCGGTGAACGACGTCGGGTCGGCCCCGTCGTCGATGTGGCCGAGCTGGATGAACAGGAGCGGGAAGGCCAGCACCGCCAGCACCACCACGCCGCCACCCAGGAACCACCAGGGCCGCCGCTCCACCCGCCGCGCGTACCGGTGCCAGCCGCCGTGCGCCTCGCCGCCCGGTTCGGCGTCGGTCTCGGCCACCGGGGTGCGCACCCGCAGCCGGTCGACGCGGCGGCCGACGAGCCCGAGGACGGCCGGTACGAGGGTGAGCGCGCCGACCACCGCGGTGACGACGGTGACGGCGGCGGCCAGTCCGAGCTTGCCGATGAAGGAGATGCCGGAGACCCACAGCCCGGACAGCGCGACGATCACCGTGAAGCCGGAGAGCAGCACGGCCCGGCCGCTGGTGGCGGCGGCGTTCCCGGCGGCGGTCACCGGGTCCTCGCCGTCGATCAGGTTCTGCCGGTGCCGGGTGACCAGGAAGAGGGCGTAGTCGATGCCGACGCCGATGCCGATCATCGTGGCGAGCGTCGGGGAGACCGTGGCGAAGGTCGCGGCGGCGGCGAGCAGGCCGAGCAGCCCCAGCCCGGCCAGGGCGCAGACCAGCGCGGTGACCAGCGGCAGCACGGCGGCCACCAGGCTGCCGAAGCCGATCAGCAGCACCACGATCGCCACCGCGAAGCCGATCAGCTCGCTCAGCCGGTCGTTCGGCTCCGGCCGGGCCAGTTCGCCGAGCGGGCCGCCGTACTCCACCTCCACCCCCGCCGAGCGCAGCGGACGCACGGCGGAGTCGACGCCGTCCAGGTAGGACGGGTCGAGCGTGGTGGGCTGCACGGAGAACCGGACGGTGATGTAGGCGGTCTTCCCGTCCGTCGACAGGGGCCCGGTGTCCGGGTCGGGCGGCGGTGGCGGGGTGGAGCCGGACGGCGGCAGCGGATTCTGCGCGGAGAGCACGTCGGGCAGCTTCTGGAGGTCGGCGACGGCCGTGGCGACCTGGTCGGAGACGGCGCTGAGCGGGTGGTCGGCGTCGTGCAGCACGACCTGCGCGCTGTAGCCCCCGCCGGACGGGGCGTGGGCCGTGAGGACGTCGAGGCCGTTCTGCGACTGGGTGCCGGGCACGGAGAAGTCGTCGGAGTAGTCGCCCCCGTAGACCTGTTGGAGGACCTGGACCCCGGCGACGGCGGCCACCCAGAGCACGAGCACGGTGACGCAGTGCCGGGCGCACCACCGGCCCGTGCGGCGCAGCACCCCGGGCCGCCCGGCGGCGGACCGCGCGGAGGTGCGAACCTGTGACGACGGCATGCGGCTCCCGCTCCCGCCCCCGGGGAAGGCGCCCGTCCGGGCGCCTCGGACCCTTCGCATTCAACGGCCCCCGGCGAAGCGCGGCACCCCGGCGCGGGGGAACGGGTGACGGGCGGCCCTGTCAGGGTTCCCCGACGGGCCTGCCCCACCCTCGTCCGCCGGACAGCCGGATGGGCGGATCCGGCCCGCCCGGCCAGGCTGGGCGCATGACGCAACCCACCCGTACGGCCCTGCTGTTCACCCTCTGCGCGACCGCCGTGGCCGCGACGCTGACCCCCGGCCTCGCGGCGGCCGACGGCCGCCCGGCGGTCCGCGCCGAGCCCGCGTTCGCCTGGCACGCCTGCGAACCGTCCGGCGGCGCCCCCGTCCCGGCCGGCCAGGAGTGCGCCTCCCTGCGCGTACCGCTCGACTACCGCGACCCGGGCGGGCCGGCCGTCGAGGTGGCGGTGGCCCGGCTGCGCACGGACCGGCCCGCCGCCCGGCGCGGGACGCTGCTCGTGATCCCGGGCGGCCCCGGCTCCTCGGGGGTGCAGCGCCTGGCGCAGAAGGGCGAGGCGCTGCGGGCGGCCACCGGGGGCGGGTACGACCTGGTGAGCCTGGACCCGCGCGGGGTCGGCGGCAGCACCCGGGGGCGCTGCGGGCTTCCCGCCGGGGACCGGTGGCTGACGACCCTGCGGTCCTGGCCCGACGCGGACGGCGGGATCGCGGAGAACACCGAGCGCGCCCGGCGGACCGCCGCCTCCTGCGAGAGCGGGGGCGACGCGCTGCTGCGCTCGGTCTCGACCCTGAACGAGGCCCGCGACATCGACCGGCTGCGCGGTGCGCTGGGAGAGCGGGAACTGACGGTGTGGGGCACGTCCTACGGGGCGTACGTCGGGGCGGTGTACGCGCAGAAGTTCCCGCAGCGCGTCGACCGCCTGGTCCTGGACAGCACCGGCGACCCGGACCCGGCGCGGGTGGCGCACGGCTGGCTGGAGAACATGGCGGCCGGGGCCGCCGACCGCTTCCCCGACTTCGCGGCCTGGGCGGCGGACCCGGCCCGCGAGGAGGCGGGGCTGCGGCTGGCGGACCGGGCCGAGGACGTGGAGCCGCTGCTCCTGGCGCTGGCCCGGCGACTGGACGGCTCCCCGCGCGCGTCGGACGTGGCGGGCGTCCCGCTCACCGGGAACGGGTTGCGCCAGGCGCTCCAGAACGCGTTGTACAGCGATGCGGCGTTCCCCGCGCTGGCCCGTCTGGTGCGGGCGGCGCAGGACCCGCTGGGCCGCCCGGTGCTGCCCCCGGAGCTCGCGCGGGCGCTGCCGGACGAGGACGCGTCGCTGATGGTCGCGGGGATCTGCAACGACGTGCGCTGGCCGTCGTCGGCAGCCGGTTACGCCCGCCGGGTCGCCGCCGACCGGGAGCGGTACCCGCTGACGGCGGGCATGCCCGCGAACATCACGCCCTGCGCCTTCTGGAAGTCCGGGCCGTCGGAGAAGCCGGTGCGGATCACCGGCGAGGGCCCGTCCGAGGTGCTGATGATCCAGAGCCTGCGCGACCCGGCGACCCCGTACGCCGGTGCGCTGAGGATGCGTGAGGCCCTGGGGGACCGGGCCAGGATGGTCACGGTGGGGCAGGGCGGGCACGGCATGTACCTGGGCAACGGCAACGCCTGCGGCGACCGGGCGGTCAGCGCGTTCCTGGTCGACGGCGTGCGCCCGGCACGGGACGCGCACTGCCCGAACTGAGCGGGCCTCCACCCGGGGCGGTACCCCGCTGCCCCTCGCTGTGCGGGCCGGGCGGCGGGGTCACCCGAACGGCCCGCTCCTGTGCGAAGGCGCAGGTCTGGGCGCAGGGTGGAGGGCATGTGGTCCCGCCGACTCGTCCTGGGCGTCCTGCTGCTGCCCCTGGCCCTCCTGGTGTTCCGGGACGGGCCGGCGGTCCACGACCCGCAGCGGCAGTTCGCCGTCGGGCCGCGTCCGCCGCGCGGGCTGCCGCAGCCGGCCGTGGTGAGCCGGAGCCGGTGGCGGGCGGACGAGGGCCTGGTGCGGGAGCACCCGCACTACACGGGCCCGGCGCGGGCGGTGTTCGTGCACCACACCGGCAACCCCAACGACTACGACTGCGCCGACGCCCCGAAGCTGATCCGGGCGGTCCAGGCCGACCACATCCGGCAGGACGGCTGGGACGACATCGGCTACAACTTCCTCGTGGACCGCTGCGGCACCATCTACGAGGGCCGGGCGGGCGGGGTCGCCCGGCCGGTGCGCGGAGCCCACACCAAGGGGTTCAACACCGACACGGTGGGCATCGCGGCGATCGGCTCCTTCGGGGAGGGCACCGAGGTGCCGAAGGCGATGATGGACGCGCTGGTGCGGCTCGCGGCCTGGAAGCTGCGACCCGGCGCGGACCCGCTCGGCACCGTCGACCTGGTCTCGACGAACGCCGAGAGCCGCTTCGACAAGGGTCAGGTGGCCCGGCTCCACGTCATCTCCGGGCACCGGGACAGCTTCGAAACCCGGTGCCCGGGGGACGAGCTGTACGGGCTGCTGCCGGAGCTGAGGGAGCGTGTGGCCCGGCTGCGCGCCTCCGTGCCGGGCCACTCGGCGTCCTCCCGGCTGCGCCCGTACTTCTGAGCATCCGACCGGGACGGCCTTCAGCGCGCGACGAACTGCGTGAGGATCGCCTGCACTTCGTAGATGTCGACGCCCTTGGTGAAGGTCTTCTGGACCGGAGTGGCGTTCCCCGAGATCCAGATCTTCAACTCGGCGTCCAGGTCGAACGTTCCGGCCGTCTCCACCGCGAAGTGCGTGATGCTGCGGTAGGGGACGGAGTGGTACTCCACCTTCTTGCCGGTGATGCCCTGCTTGTCGACCAGCAGGAGCCGGCGGTCCGTGAACAGGATGGTGTCGCGGATCAGCTGGAATGCGGCCTGCACCTGCTCGCCCTGGCCGAGCAGGCGCGCGTAGTCCTGCTGGGCGGTGGCCGGGTTGACGGTGTGGGCGTTGCCGAACAGTGCCATGGATGTCCCGTCTCTCGTATCTTCGTACGGTGATACGCCTGTACGGGGTGTTTCGGTTCCCACGGGGCGGTACCCCGGCGGGTCGAGGGGGGTCGGTGGCGCCGAGCGGGTCCGCCTCGACGGTGCGCGATCCGGCACCGGCCCGCGCACGGGGAGTGCTAGCTTCCTTCCCGTGGCGGAGCACCAGGACGAGACCAGGGCGGCCTACGACGGGGTCGTCGAGCTGTACGCGTCGATGTTCGCCGATCGACTGGAGACGCGGCCGTTCGCGCGGAACATGATCGGCGCCTTCGCCGAACTGGTGCGCGGTACGGGGAATCCGCGGGTGGCCGACGTCGGTTGCGGGCCCGGACATCTGACGGCCGTGCTGCACGATCTGGGGCTGGACGCCTTCGGGCTCGACCTCTCCCCGGCCATGGTCGACCACGCCCGGCGGGCGCATCCGGCGCTGACGTTCGACGAGGCCCGGATGGAGGCCCTGCCCGTCGAGGACGGCGCGCTCGGCGGTGTGCTGGCCCACTACTCGATGATCCACACCCCTCCCGGGGAACTACCCGCGCTGCTCGCCGAGCAGGCGCGCGTCCTGGCTCCGGAGGGCCTTCTCCTGGTCTCGTTCTTCGGGACCGACGCGCCCGAGCCGGTCCGCTTCGACCACAAGGTGGCGCCCGCCTACAGCTGGCCGGCGGACCGGTTCGCCGAGTTGCTGGCGGGGGCCGGGCTCGTCACCTTCGCGCGGCTGCTCCACGACCCGTCCTCCGAGCGGGGCTTCCTCGACAGCCATTTGTTGGCCCGTCTCCGCTGAGGCGACGCCGGATGTCCGGCGCTCGAGGGCTGTCTGCCGGTGGACATCACAGCGGGACCACCGTCACCTCGGTCGCCTTGATGCCGGTCCACACGTCCGTGCCGTCGGCGATGCCCAGTTCGGCGGCGGCCTGCGGGGTGATCTCCGCGACCAGGTCCGGGGCCTCGGCGGAGGTGATCAGCAGGCGCAGCCGGCTGCCGCCCGCCGTGATCTCGCGGACCGTGCCCGGCCAGACGTTGCGCGGGCTGCCGGTGGGCCGCTCCCGGTGTACGGAGACGGCCTCCGGAGCGACGACCGCCAGGGCCTCGGCTCCCGTCGGCAGCGGGTCGGCGACGACCAGCAGCCCGCCGTCCGCGAGCGCGAGCCCGTCGGCGGTGGCGGTGCCGGGCCAGGCGTTGCGGCCGAGCATCCGGGCCACCCACGGCGAGCGCGGGTGGCGGGTCACCTCGGCGGGCGGCTCGTCCTGGACGGCGCGGCCCTCCTCCAGCACCAGGACCCGGTCGGCCAGCGAGACGGCCTCGACCGGGTCGTGGGTGACGATCAGGCAGACCCCGCCGAAGTCCGCGAGGTGCCGGCGCAGGGTGTGCCGCACCCGGGCCCGGGTGGTCTGGTCGAGGGCGGCGAGCGGTTCGTCCAGCAGCAGCAGGCGCGGACGGGCGGCCAACGCGCGGGCCAGGGCGACGCGTTGGGCCTGGCCGCCGGAGAGGTCGCCGGGCTTGCGGTGGGCCAGGTGGCCCACGCCGAGGCGGTCCAGCCACGCCTGGGCCTCGCGTCTGGCCCCGGCCCGCGACGCCCCGCGGGCGCGCAGCCCGTACGCCGTGTTGCCGAGCGCGCTCAGGTGCGGGAAGAGCGCGCCGTCCTGGGGGACCCAGGCGACGCCCCGGCGGTGCGGCGGCAGTGCGGTGACGTCGTCGTCGCCCAGGCGCAGTTCGGCGCGGGCGCGCGGGGTGAGGCCGAGCAGGGCGCGCAGCAGGGTGGTCTTGCCCGCCCCGTTGGGGCCGACGACCGCGATGGTGGTGCCCGCCGCCGCCTCCAGCGTCAGCCGGGTGAACCCGGTGACCTCGGCGTGCAGCGGCCGGCGCGCGGACGGCACGGCGTCGGCCGGCGGTGCGTGCGGGTCCGGCGGTGCGGTGGGCTCGTCCGCCGTACCGGCCCCGGCCTTGGGCGTACGGGGGCGCCGGTCGCCCGGGGTGCCCGTCCAGCGGCCCCGCAGCGCGATCAGCACGACCATGGCGATGGCGAGCAGCAGCAGCGAGACGGAGGTGGCGGCCTCCGGCGACTCCTGGAGCAGCAGATAGACCTGGAGCGGCAGGGTCTGCGTGGTGCCGGGCAGGTTGCCGGCGAAGGTGATGGTGGCGCCGAACTCGCCGAGGGCCCGCGCCCAGGTGAGCGCGGCTCCGGCGACCAGCCCGGGGGCGACCATGGGCAGGGTCACGGTGAGGAAGACCCGTACCGGCGAGGCTCCGAGGGAGGCCGCCGTCTCCTCGTAGCGGGGGTGCAGGCCGCCGAGCGCGCCCTCCAGCGAGATCACCAGGAACGGCATCGCGACGAAGGCCGCCGCGAGCACCGCGCCCGAGGTGTGGAACGGGAGCGTGATGCCGAAGGCGTCCTCCAGCCACGGCCCGAGCAGCCCGCGCCGCCCGAAGGCCAGCAGCAGCGCCACGCCGCCGACGGTGGGCGGCAGCACCATCGGCAGCAGGACCAGCGAGCGGACGAACGCCTTGCCGGGGAAGGGCACCCGGGCCAGCAGCCAGGCCAGCGGCACCCCGAGCAGCAGGGAGATCCCGAGCGCCCACAGCGAGACCAGCAGCGAGAGCCGCAGGGCCTCGGTGGTGGCGGGATCCGTGAGGTGCCCGCCGAGGCCGCCCCAGGAGGTGCGGACCAGGATGCCGACGAGAGGCAGCATCAGGAACGCCACCGCCAGCAGCGCGGGCGCCGTCAGCAGCACGGGGGCGCGGGCCCCGGGCGTGCGGCGGCCGGGACGTTTCATCGGTGCCCCCAGGGCTCGGAGTGCGGTGCCCCCGTGCCCGTCCCCCTTCGGGACGGGCACGGGGGCGGTGTCGGCCGGAGCGGCCCTACGGCTGCTGGAAGCCCGCGCCCTGGAGGATCTTCTGCGCGGCGGGCGTCGAGAGCCAGGCGACGAACGCCGCCGCGGCCTCGCTGTTCCGGGAGCCCTTCAGCGTCGCGGCCGGGTAGGAGGCGATGGCGTTCTCGGCGTCCGGGATCTCGATGGCGTCGACCTTGTCGGTGGCGGTCGCGGCGTCGGTCTTGTAGACGAGTCCGGCGTCCGCCTCGCCCAGCTCGACCTTGCTGAGGACCGCGCGGACGTTGGGCTCCTGGGAGACCGGCTTCACCACGATCTTCCGCGCGTCGAGGATCTGCTCGCTGTAGCGGCCCACCGGCACCTCGGGAGCGGCGAGGACGACCTTCAGCTTGCTGTCGGCGAGGTCGTCGAGGCCGTCGATCTTCTCCGGGTTGCCCTCGCCGGTGGCGATGACCAGGCGGTTCTTGGCGATGATCGTCGGAGTGCCGGTCTCTCCCCCCAGCCCGTCCATGGTCTTGGTGTCGGCGGTCACCAGGGCGTCGGCCGGGGCGCCCTGCTCGACCTGGGCGGCCAGCTCCTGGGAGCCCGCGAAGGAGAACGTGATCTTCGTGCCGGGGTTCTCCTTCTCGTACGCGGCGCCCGCCGTCCTGAAGACGTCGGTGAGCGAGGAGGCGGCCAGCACGGTCAGGTCGGCCTTCGGCGCGCCGGACGCGGCGGCGGAGGGCTTCGCGGAGCTGTCGGCGTCCTCGGCGTCGTCGCTGCCGCAGGCGGCGAGCGGCACGAGCAGCGCGGTCGTCAGGACGGCGGCGGCGGTGCGACGGCGGTTGATCAGGGGCATGAGGGTGAGGCTCCTTGGATGCGTACGCGGCCGGCGGGCGCCGTCCGGGCGGTGCTGGCGTCCGCCGGGCGCGGCGGGCGCGTACGGGACGCGGGCGGCGGCCGGTGCGGGCCGCTTCAGGTGCGGTCGATGTGCACGTTGGTCGACTTCACCCGGGCGGTCGCCCGCATGCCGACCTCCAGGCCCAGCTCCTCCACCGCTTCGCGGGTCAGCAGGGAGACGAGCCGGTGCGGACCGGCCTGGATCTCGACCTGGGCCGCGACGTCACCGAGCTTCACCGCGGTGACGATGCCGGGGAAGGCGTTGCGCGCCGAGGTGTACGGGGTCTCCTCCTCGCCGCCGCTCTGGCCGACCTCGATCGAGAACGCGGCCAGGGAGCGGCCGTCGATCAGACGGCGTCCGGCCTCGTCCCGATGGGTCGCGACCCGGCCGGCGTCGGCCCAGCGCCGGGCGGTGTCGGGGCTGACGCCGAGAAGTCGTGCTGCCTGACCGATTGTGTAGGACTGCATGTGCGACACGCTAGGCCAATCGGGCTCGCATCCACCATTCTCCGGACGATGGTCCATGGCGGATGCGAGGCGATCGGAGGAAGGCACGGAGTGCGTCCGGGCAGTGCGTCCGGGCAGCCGAACGCCGCGCCGGGCGTCGTCCCGGCACGGCGTACGGTCCGCCTCGGGTCAGGTCACGGCGTCACGGGGCTGCTCGCCGGCACCTCGCCCTCGGTCCTGGACACGTCGATCACGGAGAAGGACGCGCCCTGCGGGTCGCTGATGGCGGCCATCCGGCCGAAGGGGCTGTCGACGGGTCCGTACCGCAGCACGCCGCCGCGGGCGGTCGCCTTCGCCACCGCGGCGTCGCAGTCCGGCACGGCGAAGTAGACGTTCAGATAGGCGGGCACCTCGGGCGGGAAATCCTCGCCCATCGTCATCCGGCCGAGCACCGGCGGGCCGCCGAGGTCGAACATCGCGTAGTCCATCGACGGGTCGTCGAACCGGCTCACCTTGTACGGGAAGACGGCGGCGAAGAACGCGTCCGCGCGGTCCGGGTCGCGGGTGAAGACCTCGCCCCAGCAGAACCCGCCGGGCGCGCCCATCTCCGTCTCGAACCCCTCGTGGCTGCCGGCCTGCCACACGCCGAAGACCGTGCCTCCCGGGTCGCGGGCCAGCAGCATCGTGCCGAACTCGCCGACCTGCATGGGGCCCATCAGGACCTCGCCGCTGTTCTCGCCGATCGCCTTGCCGGTCGCGGCGGCGTCGGGCGAGGAGAGGTACAGGCACCACGCCGCCGGGGCGTCGGCGCCCGGCATCGGCGGGACGACGGCGGCGGCGGCACGGCCGTTCGCGTACGCCTGCGTGTAGTTGCCGAATTCGGACGAGCTCTCGCCGAACGTCCAGCCGAGCACGTCTCCGTAGAAGCTCTTGGCACCCTCGACATCGGCGAACATCGCGTCCGCCCAGCACGGGGCGCCCTCGGGTAGTACAGCCATGGCACTGACTCTTTCCCTGTCCTTGCCGCCCGGCCGTCGGGCCCTCCCCGCCGCACGGCCCTCCTTCCACGCTAACCAGGACGCCGCCCGGCCGCGCGCCGGGGAAGGCGGTCGGCGCGGATCACTCGTCGGGTCCGCCCGCGGGTTTCACCGGGCGGCGCAGGCTGAGGACGACGGAGACCGCCAGAATGACGACGATGACGGCCAGGCTGACCAGCGAGGGGATCTCCGGGATGGAGGTGCTGATCAACTTGTGGCACGCCTGGAGGATGAGTTTGACGGCGATGAAGGCCAGGATGACCGCCAGGCCGTGGCTCAGGTAGTGGAACCGGTCCAGCAGTCCCGCCAGCAGGAAGTACAGGGCCCGCAGTCCCAGGATCGCGAAGGCGTTGCTGGTGTAGACGATGAAGGTGTCGTCGCTGACGGCGAGCACGGCGGGCACGCTGTCGACGGCGAAGACGAGGTCGGCGGCCTCGATCGCGGCGACCACCGCGAGCAGAGGGGTGGCGATCCGCTTCCCCTCTTTCCTGACGATGAAATGCGTGCCCTCGTATTCGTCCTGCACCGGCATGATCCTGCGCAGCATGCGTACCGCGAAGCTCTTGCCGGGATCGAAGTCCTCCTCCTGGCCGCTGAGGATCTTGTAGCTGCTGTAGAGCAGGATGGCGGCGAACAGGAACAGCACGCCCGTGAAGCGGTTCACCACCGCGACGCCGAGCGCGAGGAAGATCGCGCGGAATACCAGGGCGCCGATGACGCCGAAGAAGAGCACCCGGTGCTGATAGGCGCGGGGCACCTTGAAATACGAGAAGATCAGCGCGAAGACGAAGAGGTTGTCGACCGACAGGCTCTTCTCCAGCAGCCACGCCGTCGTGTACTCGGTCCCGGCCGTCGTGCCGAGCACCACGAAGACCACCACGCCGAAGAGCAGCGCGAGGGTCACCCACAGAGCGCTCCACAGCCCGGCTTCCCTGAAGCCGATGACGTGCGCGCTGCGGTGCGCGAGGAGGTCGACCGTCAGCGAGATGACCACGGTCGCCACGAACACGATCCAGAGCCAGACCGGTACATCCACGCCGGGGACCTCCCTCTAGGTTTTTACGAGTGTTACCCGCCGGGGCCTGGATCGCGCGCGGGAGTGCGCCGGGTGGCGGCAGCGACCGAGGCCAGCAGCTCGGCGTCGAGGAACGACGGGTCGGCCAGCCGGGTGGCGGCGGCGTAGGAGTTGAACAGCGCCTTGGTCACCCGCAGCGCCGCCGCGGGCCGGCGCACCACGGGCTTCGCCCAGGCGTCGACCGCCTCGTCCAGTTCCGCCTCGGGCACCACGCGCTGGAGCACCGAGAGCGCGTGCGCCTCGGCGGCGCCGAAGGCCCGGCCGGTCAGGACCAGCTCGCGGACCCGGGCCGCGCCTGTCTCGTGGATCAGCCGGGGCAGCACGCCGCCCCAGGCGACCGGCAGCCCGAGCGCCAGCTCCGGGAGCCGGAACCCGGCGGTGTCCGCGCCGACCCGCAGGTCGCAGGAGAGCGCGAGCGCCAGCCCCGCGCCGATCGCCCGGCCGTGGACGCGGGCGATGGTCACCGCCCGGCTCCCGGAGATCGCCTCGCAGACCCGGCGGGCCTTCTCCCCGGAGATCCGGATGCCCGGACCGGTCGGATCCTCCTCCAGCCGGTCGGCGAACTCGGCGCGGTCGCCGCCGAGGCAGAAGTCGTCCCCGGCTCCGCTGAGCACCAGCACCCGGACCTCGGGGTCCGGGTCGGCGACGACGCCCCACAGCTCGTCCAGCATCGCCCCGGTCACCGCGTTGCCGTTCGCGGGCGTGTGCAGCTCCACGTGCAGGACCGCGCCGTCGCGCCGGGTGCGGACGGTGCCGGGGTGGACGGCGCAGGTGGGGGAGCCGGGCGGCGACGGCCTCACAGCGCCACGCCCAGCGAGGTGACCCGGCGGAAGACCATCCGGGCCGCGTACACCGGCGGTGTCACGGTGTGCAGGGTGGCGAAACGTTCCAGCATGCGGGTCAGCAGCGTCCGCGCCTCCAGCTTGGCGAGTGCCGCGCCGAGGCAGTAGTGCACCCCGCTGCCGAAGGCGAGGTGGCCGCCGCCGCGGCCGATGTCGAAGGTCTCGGGGTCCGGATTGCGGCGCGGGTCGTGGCTGGCCGCGCCGTACAGCACGTGGACCATGCCGTCCTTCGGGATCGGGACGCCGGCCAGCACGGTGTCCCGGGCGGCGATCCGGGTGTTGAAGTGGATGGGCGGGTCGTAGCGCAGCACCTCCTCGACGGCCGCGTCGACGTGTTCGGGATGGCTGCGCAGCCACGCCCACCGGCCCGGTTCGGCCAGGAGCGACGTCATGGAGCTCAGCAGGGTGCCGGTGGTCTCCAGCGCGGCGATAGTCACGAACATGACAAGCCGATAGAGGGTCTCGTCCGCCCGCTCCCGGTCCGGCTCCAGCGCGTCCCAGGCGTGTATCCAGCCGGTCAGCACGTCCTCGCGCGGCTCGGCCCGGCGCCCGGCGACCAGGGCGGTGAAGTACGCGCGCAGCCGCGCGGTCGCGGCGGCGGACACGGCGAGCTGACTGCCGGTGGGCAGCAGCTCCTGCGCGTAGACCTGGTCGTGGGTCATCTCCAGGATGTGGGAGTGGTCCTCGGGCGGTATCCCGAGCCAGGCCCCGACCGTGGCGATGGGCAGCCGCTCGCTGACGATCGAGGCGAAGTCCGCCTCGCCGCGGCGCAGTCCCTCGGCCAGATCGTCCAGCAGCCGGTCGGCCTCCTGCCGGACGGTCGGGGTCAGGCGCTGGAGGGCGGAGCGGTCGAAGAGGTTGCCGAGGCTGCGCCGCTGACACGTGTGTTCAGGCGCGTTGAGGCGGGAGAGGGTTCCCGTCATCTCCCGGGTGGCGATCGCGTTCCACCGCGGGGCGTCCCCCTGGCGCTCCTGCCAGGCGAAGTCGGGCGGAGCCAGTCGCGCCCGCGCAGCACCTGGCTGCAGGCGTCGAAACCGGTGACGAAGTAGCCCTTCCAGGGCGCGCGGACGACGTCCCCCATCTCCCGCAGTTCGGCCAGGATGCCGTACGGGGCGGCCTGCCCCTCCGGCGAGTTCAGCCGGCGGAGCAGGGAGACGAGGACCTGAAGTTCGGCGCGGGTCCGGGTGGTGACACCAATAGCGCTCACGCAGAGTTCCTTGACCTGGGCCCATGGTTACCGCCGTGAACCTACCCCTCCGGATATCCGCGCCAAGCATCGATCTTTGTGGCCCCCGTCACATGTAATTGCCGTGAATGCCCGGTGTGTTCAGTGAATTGTCCGCGCGTGGGTCATACGCGGAAGACATCGAGGAACGAGCTCCACCAGCCCTTGGCCTTCTTGGGCGACTCCGCCGCGTGACGGGGCGCGGCGGTCTGGCCGGGGGCCGCGGTGCGGTACGGGTCGGGCATCTGGGCCGGGGCGGGGGACTGGGCGCCGGTCGCCGCGCGGCGAGCGGTCGTCGGGGTGAACCGGACGGGCAGCGCGACGAGCGCGCGGTGGAACGGGCCCGGCCGCCAGCCGACGCCGTTGGCCGGCACCGCCAGCGCGAGGTCCGGCACGGTGTTGAGGATCTTCTCGATGGCGGTCAGCGCGATCAGCGTCGCGGGCGACTTGGCCGGGCACACGTGCGGGCCCGCTCCCCACGCCAGGTGGGCGCCCTTGCTCAGGGTCTGGCGGGCGTCGGTGAGGCCGGGGTCGGTGTTCGCGGCGGCGAAGCTGATCACGACCGGGGTCTCCGCCTTGAGCGTCACGCCGTCCAGCTCGACGTCCCGTACCGGGTAGTGCGTCGCGTAGTTGGCGATCGGCGGGTTGTTCCACAGGACGTCGTCCAGCGCGTCCTCGACGAGCATCCCCGAACCGCGCCGCTCGGCGCCGCCCGGCTGGTCGCCGGAGAGCATCAGCAGCAGCGCGTTGGCGATGAGGTTGCGCTCCGGCTCCACCCCGGCGCCCATCAGCATCACCAGCTGGTCCTTCAGCTCCTCGTCCCGCAGCCCGGCCGGGTGCTGGATCAGCCAGGAGGTGATGTCCTCGCCGGGCTGGCGCCGCTTGAGGGCGACGAGCTCCATCAGGCACTCGGTCAGCTCGGCGTTGGCGCGCAGCACGTCCTCGCCGTCGAAGATGGCCGCCATGGAGCGGGTCAGCCGGTCGCCGATGTCGCCGGGGCAGCCGAAGAGCTGGTTGAACAGCAGCAGCGGCAGCAGCTTGGCGTACTCGTTGAGCAGGTCGGCGGTGCCGCGCTCGATGAACTGGTCGATCAGGTAGTCGGCGATCCGCTCGACGTCCCGGCTCAGCCGGCTGACGTTCAGCCGGGCCAGCGACTCGGTGACCGCCTTGCGCAGCCGCAGGTGCTCCGCGCCGTCCGTGAAAAGGCAGTTGGGCCGGTACGCCATCATCGGCAGCACCGGGCTGTCCATCGGGATCGCGCCCTCGCGCAGCGCCGCCCAGCGCCGCGAGTCCCGGGCGAACAGCGACGGGTTCTGAAGGACCCGCAGCGCCGCTTCGTGCTGCACGATCAGCGTGGCGTCCACCCCGGGCGCGAGCTCGATCGGTGCGGCGGCTCCGTGCGCCCTAAACCTGGCGTAGACGCTCTGCGGATCGGCGGCGAACTCCGGTCCGTACAGCGACGTCTGCGGCTGGTGCATGGGGCACCCAGCGGGGGCGCTGTAGGGGGTGGCTCCCGGCTGAGAGTCCATGTGAGCTTCCTCGGTGTGATCGCGGGGCGCCTCGCGCCCCGGCTTCGGGCTTGGGGGGTACGTCGGTCAGGCCGCGTGCGACAGGAGGTGCCGGACCAGCGTGATCAGGGCCTGCGCGGAGGAGTTCTGGTCCCGGGCGTCGCAGTAGACGACCGGGGTGTCCGGCAGCAGGTCGAGCGCTTCGCGCAGCTCGTCCTCGGCGTGGCGCGAGTACGGGTCGAAGCTGTTGACCGCGACCGCGTACTCCAGTCCGTACGTCTCGACCAGGTCGATGACCGGGAAGGTGTCGGAGAGCCGCGCCGGGTCGACCAGGAGCAGCGCGCCGAGCGAACCGCGCGCCATGTCCTCCCACAGCTCGACGAACCGCTGCTGCCCCGGCGTACCGAACAGGTACAGCACCAGCTCGTCGCTGAGGGTCAGCCGCCCGAAGTCCAGGGCGACCGTGGTGGTCTTCTTGTCGGGCGCGCCGCGGAGGTCGTCGACCTGGGCCGCGGCCTGGGTCATCCGCTCCTCGGTGCGCAGCGGGGTGATCTCGGAGAGCGTGCCGATCAGGGTCGTCTTGCCCACGGCGAAGTGCCCGACGACGAGGATCTTCGCCGCACGCCGCACGGCGTCCGGGACATAGATGTTCTCAGCCGAACCGGACCTGGAGTCCATGCAACACCTCTTCGAGGATCTTCCTGTCAACGAGCTGAGCCGGTGGCGGCGCCTTGCGGCGCAGCAGGTGTCCCTGCTGGCTTAAGTCCTGGAGCAGCAGCCGGGCGACCCCGACCGGCAGGCCGAGGTGGCCGGCCACCTCGGCCACCGACAGGTAGCCGCCGGCGCACAGTTCCCAGATCGCCCGGACCTCGGGGCTCGCGTTCGGCGGCGGCTGCCGGTCGGGAGCGAGGGTGACCAGCGTGACGAGGGTCAGATCCTCCGCGTCGGGCAGCCCTCGCCCGCCGGTGATGACGTAGGACCGGACGAACCCGCTGCTGACCTGCTGCTCCTCGCCCGGCGCCGTCATATCTCGCTGCCCGCGCTCTGGCGGGGCGGCGTGGTCATCGCCTTCCCCAGCGCGGTGACCTGCTGCTGCATCCGGAAGGACATCGCTTCCATGTCGACGTCGGCCGCGGCGGTGGCCGCCAGGTAGGCGCCGGTGCCCGCGGCGATCAGGAAGATCCAGCCGTCCTCGTACTCCAGGAGCGTCTGGCGCCAGCGGCCGGGGTCGCGGGTTCCGATGAACGGGGCCACGGCCCGGCTCAGCGACTGCATGGAGCTCATGGCAGCCGCGACGGTCTCCGCGTCGTCCCGGCCGATCTCGCTGGAGTTGGCCAGCAGCAGTCCGTCCGCGGACACCAGGATGGCGTGCCGGGCGCCGGGTACCTGGAGAACATCGTTGAGTACCCAGGTGAGATCGGGGTTCACTGGAGCTCGGGTCCTTCCGTGGTCGTCGTCGTGTCACGCCCGGACCGCGTCCCGCGCTGGAACGCGCCGAGGCGGGATGCGGTCACCTCGCTGCTGCTCGTCGGCCGCGGTTCCGACGGGGGTACCGCGGACACCGGACTCTTGCGACGACGCTTGGGCAGTCCCCCGGCGGTGGTGGTGATCTGGGCCAGCGGCTGGGTGGTCGTGTCCGGCTGCTGGGTGGGTGGGAAGAGCGGGGTGGGCGCCGGGGCCTGCCGGTGGTCGGCGCGCGGGATCTGCGGCGGGAGGGCCGCGGGGATCTCGTGCGCCTCGGCGGGCACCGCGGCGGGCGGAGCCTCGGTGGTGAGCAGTTCGTCGGGGATGAGTACCACCGCGCGTACGCCTCCATAGGGGGAAACGGAGTCCACCGAGACCCGGAACCCGTAGCGCGCGGCGAGCATTCCGGAGACGGCGAACCCGAACTGCGGCGGGATGCCCAGGCTGGAGACGCTGATGGCGGCCTGGGGGGAGAGGAGCCCCGCCGCGCGGTCCTTCTCCTCCTGGCCCATGCCGAGACCGGCGTCGTCGACGATGAGGCAGACGCCCGTCGGCACGGCCTGGATGTTGACCTCGACCGGGGTCCCGGGTGCGGAGTAGTTGGTCGCGTTGGCCAGCAGCTCGGCCAGCACCACGGCCACCGGTTCCACGGCCCGGCTGACGACGGAGAAGTTCACCTGGCCGTTGACGCGCACCCGGTCGAAATGGCGGATGCGTCCCTGGGCGCTGCGGGCCACGTCGAAGACGGACGCCACGGTCTCGCGCCGGCCGAGCCAGCCGCCGCAGAGCACCGCGATGCCCTGTGCGCGCCGCCCGAACTGGCTGTTGGCGTGGTCGACGGCCATCAGGTCCGCGAGGATCCCGGGGTCGTCGCCGTACTTGCGCTGGGCCTTCTCGATCACGACCTGCTGCTCGTCCGCGAGTCCCTGGAGGGTGCGGACGGCGGCCTTGAGGACGGCCTTGGTCTCTTCCTCGGCGTCCTTGCGCACCTCGGCCAGTTCGGCGGTCTGGCGCTGGAGCAGCCCGTTGTGGAGGACGTGGAGTTCGTCACGCTGGCGCAGGAGCGTGTCCCGCTCACCGCTGAGTTCGGTGTTTCTTCGGCGCAAGGTGATGTTGGTCGCGCGAGCTCGCAGGACGGCACCCACGGCGACCAGTGCTACGACAACCAGCGCCCAGGTGACGGGGCCCTGTGGAAAGGTCATGAGACTCACTTCAAGTGCCATGGCTGGAAACGGCTTGACGCTCCGTCGGATGGCGCGGGGGTGGTTCGGCTTCGCCGGACCCGTTGCGCCGTCTTCGGGAGTGCCCCTCCGAAGGTGGGGCCGAGGAATTCATCCCTCCCGGAATGCCCCCATACGCCATCAGCCCACTGGAAGTGAGATGATCTTATCATTGGCAGACTGGCGAAATGTCAAGAGTGCCGCGCCAGTTGCCACTCACCGCAGAACGTTCACATCGAGTTGATCCGGAAGGCGGAATTCCGGCACTTTCACGCCGCACTTCCGTCGCTTTTCCGCCATCCTTCCGACGGGCGACGATCTTTCGGCCCTGGCGCGAGAAGGCCGCGACCCGGGTCCGAGCCGTGCTGTCGACGCATCAGAGCGGCTTCGGCAGGCGGTGCTTCGGTCGAGCAGGCCCCAAGTGCCACCGGGGCGAGGAAGATTCGAGCGGCGTACGGCACATCCGCTTCCCGTCCTTCGTGGAGCCGGTGCGTCGTCCGCGTTGCCGGGTGTGGCGGCGGAGTGGCATGCCGTGAACGCTGTGGCGCGGGCATGACAGCATCACGGCAGCGTCATGGCATCGCTTGCCCGGCCCGAACGCCCCGCGCCATCGTCGGACGCGGCCCGCCGATCCCGTGGGCCGCAACCGCAGGGCACGGCCCCACCCGTGGGGCCGCGCCCCGTTCGAGGAGGCTCTCGATGGCAGCAGTACGCACCACCGGCCGCCGGATCGCCGCGGCGATCGCCACCGCCACCACCGTGGCGCTGACAGTCGGAGCAGGAGCGGCCTTACCCGCCCAGGCGGCCCAGCCGGAAGGCAGAGTCCTGCACGCGGGGGCGGCCGGGTCCGTGCCCGGAAGCTACATCGTCACGCTGAAGCCGACGGCCGGCTTCGCGGCGTCCGCGACGCGGGGCAGGCAGCTGATAGCCGGTTACGGCGGGAAGGTCCAGCGCACCTACACCGCCGCGCTCAACGGCTACGCCGCCACGCTCGGCAGCGCCGAGGCCAGGCGGCTCGCCGCCGACCCGGCGGTCGCCTCGGTCGAGCAGGACCGCACGGTCCACTCCACCGCCACCCAGACCAACGCACCCTGGGGCCTCGACCGGATCGACCAGGCGAACCTCCCGCTGAACGGCACCTACACCTACCCCGATACGGGCGGCGTCGGCACGACCATCTACGTCCTGGACACCGGGGTGCGCATCACCCACCAGGACATCGCCGGCCGCGCCTCCTACGGCTACGACTTCGTCGACAACGACGCCGTCGCCCAGGACGGTTACGGCCACGGCACGCACGTCGCCACCACCGCCGCGGGAACGACGTACGGCGTCGCCAAGAAGGCGAAGATCGTCGCCGTGCGGGTGCTCGACAACAACGGGTCCGGCACCACGGCCGGCGTCATCGCCGGGGTGGACTGGATCACCGCCAACCACGTCGCCTCCTCCGTCGCCAACGTCTCGCTCGGCGGCGGCCCCAGCCCGACGCTGGACGCCGCCGTGCGCCGGTCGATCGCCTCCGGAGTCACCTACTCCATCGCGGCCGGCAACTCCGGTGCCCCCGCCGCCGGTTACTCTCCGGCCCGGGTGGACACGGCGATCACCGTGGGCGCCACCACCAGGACCGACGCCAAGGCCGCCTACTCGAACCACGGCCCCGTCGTCGACCTCTTCGCGCCGGGCTCCGACATCACCGCCGGCTGGAACACCAACGACAGCGCCACCTTCACCGGCAACGGCACCTCCTTCGCCGCGCCGCACGTCTCCGGCGCCGCCGCCGTCTACCTGACCGACCACCCCGGCGCCTCCCCGGCCGCCGTCGCCACCGCCCTCGTGAACGGCGCGACCCCCAACGTCCTCACCTCCATCGGAACCGGCTCCCCGAACAAGCTGCTCCGGCTCGTCCCGTAACGGCACGACGGCCGGGGGCGCGTACGGGACTCGTGCCCGTACGGGCCCCCGGCCCACGTCGTCCGGGCTCGGACGGGCGGAGTGGATGCACGGAGGGTGAGCGTTCCCCCGCGCGGGTCACCCTCCGTGCCAGGGGTCCGGCCACAACCCGGTGGCGGCGGGGTGCGCCAGCGCGACGGCGTCCTCGGGGTTCACCTCGTCGGGCAGCCGGTAGAGGCGATCGGCGGGTACGGCGACCCGCTCGGCCGCCGCGCCCTGCCGGCCGGCGTGCCCCATGCTGTTGCACCACACGCGCTCCCCGACCTCGAATCCGGTACCGGGCGCGGTTTCGGCGACGGTGCCGGCCAGGTCGCGGCCGATGACGAAGGGAAAGGTCAGCGGCGTACGCCAGGCCCCGGAACGGACGAAGGTGTCGACGTGGTTGACGGAGGCGACCCGCACGTCCACCACCACCTCGCCCGCCCGCGCGACGGGCGGCGGGAGTTCGCCGTAACGGATGGTGCCGGGAGCGCCGAGCTGTTCGATGTAAGCGGCGAGCATGGTGCCGGAGTCTGGCACCGGCCTCGGTGCCCCGTCGCCACCTGACCGGATTGTCTGTCAGGTCGCGGGCGGCGGGCGGCGGGCGACGGGCGACGGGCGGTGGGGACCTGTGGGCGGCGCTGGGCGCGGGACGGGGGCGGCACGGGGGCCGCGCTCCTACGATGACGCCGTGACCCGGACCCAGCCGCAGACGCAGCCCCAGCCTCACACTCAGCCCCAGCCTCACACTCAGCCCCAGCCTCACACCCAGCTCCAGCCCCAGACGCTGACGCTGACCGACATCGTGGCCGAGGACCCGCGTATGACGGCCGATGTGGCACCGCTGATCCGGACGCTGCGGCCCACGCTGACGGCCGAGGCGTTCACCGCCTTCGCGCGGGAGGCGCACGCACGGGGCCTGCGGTTCACCGTCGGCTACGACGAGGCGACGGGCCGGGCCCTGGGAGTCGCCACCCACCGCGTCCTGGCCACGAGCCGGGGCCGGGTGCTCTTCGTCGACGACCTGGTGACGGCGCCGGAGGCACGGGGCCGGGGTGTCGGAGCCCGCCTGCTGGCGGAACTGGAGGACCGGGGCCGAGCGGCGGGCTGCGTGCGCGTGGAACTGGACTCCGGCACCACGAACGTCGAGGCGCACCGCTTCTACCACGCCAGAAGGATGACGATAGGCGCGCTGCACTTCGCGTTGGACCTGGACGTGGGCGGGCCGGCCGGGACGGACGAGAAGAGCGAGACGGGCAGGACGGGCAGGACGGACGTGACGGACGTGACGGACGTGACAGGCAGGACGGACGGGACACGGAGGCGAAGCCCATGACGACGCCACGCCCTCACTGGATCTTCGGGGACCAACTCGGCCCGCACTTTCTCGATCCCCGCCACGGCGGTCCCGACCGGAGCGCGCCGGTACTCATGATCGAGGCACGCTCGGTGCTGCGCCGACGCCGCTTCCACCGTGCCAAGGCCCACCTGGTGCTGTCCGCGATGCGGCACCGTGCCGCCGAACTGGGCGACCGCGTCACCTACGTCCGGGCGGAGACGTACACCGAGGGCCTGGAGCAGATCCTGGGACGACCCGCGCGCGGCCGAGGGCGAGGCGGGCAGGACACGGACGAAGCCCGACGGCAGCACGGCCACGGCGACCGGCTGACGGTCGGCCACCCCACCTCGCGCCGGGCCCGGGACTTCGTCGCCGCTCTGGACGGCGTGGAGGTCCTTCCGGCGAGGGGATTCCTGGTGACCCAGGACGACTTCGCCGCATGGGCGGCCGGAACGGGTCCTGGGGACAGAGGAAACAAGGGAAACAAGGGAAACAAGGGAAACAAGGGAAACGAAGAAGACGAAGGAAACGAAGGAAACGAAGGAAGAGGAAAGGGCGAAGGGCAGAGCCTGCGCCTGGAGGGCTTCTACCGCTGGGTGCGCGGACGGCACGACCTCCTGATGGACGGCGAGGAACCGGCGGGAGGCCGGTGGAACCTCGACCACGACAACCGCGAGCCCCCGCCCCGAGGAGCCGAATCCCTCGACGTCCGCGCCCCCTGGCAGCCGAAGGAGGACGTCATCGACGAGGAGGTCCGCCGCGACCTCGACCGCTGGGAGCGCGACGGCGTCGTCTCCTTCGTCGGCCGCGACGGCCCGCGACGCTTTCCCGCCACCCGGCGCGAGGCGCTGGCCGCGCTCCGCCACTTCATCGCCCACCGGCTCCCGGACTTCGGCCGCTACGAGGACGCCATGCTCGCGGGCGACCCCGTGATGAGCCACAGCCTGCTGTCCGCACCGCTGAACCTCGGCCTCCTCGACCCGGCCGAGTGCGTGGAGCGCGCCGAACGGGCCTACCGGTCCGGCGACGCACCGCTCAACAGCGTCGAGGGCTTCGTCCGGCAGATCGCCGGCTGGCGCGAGTACGTATGGCACCTGTACTGGCATTTCGGCGAGGACTACCGCCACCGCAACGCCCTCCGCCACACCGCGCCTCTGCCGGACTGGTTCCTCGAACTGGACGCGGACGCGGTCACCGCGAACTGCCTGTCCACCGTGCTCGCGCAGGTACGGGACACCGGCTGGACGCACCACATTCCCCGCCTGATGGTGCTCGGCAGTCGCGCCCTTCAGGACGGCTGGGACCCGGCGGCGGTCACCGACTGGTTCCACCGCTGCTTCGTGGACGGTTACGACTGGGTGATGCTGCCCAACGTCGTCGGCATGTCGCAGTACGCCGACGGCGGACTCATGACGACCAAGCCGTACACGTCCGGCGGCGCGTACATCCACCGGATGAGCGACCTGTGCGGGCCCTGCGCCTACCGCCCCTCCGACCGTACCGGCGACCACGCCTGCCCCTACACCGCCGGATACTGGGCCTTCCTCCACCGCCACCGCACCCGGCTCGCCGCCAACCACCGCACCGCCCGCGCGGTCAAGGGCCTCGACCGCCTCAAGGACCTGCCGGAACTGCTGGAAGCGACCGAGCGGCGGGGAGCCGCTCCACCGTGACGACCGGTCACCAGTCGATGGCGTCGCCCATCGACTGCTGCCAGTACGTGACCTTGAGCGAGTCGTCGATGTAGACGCCCTTGGCGGGCAGCGAGGGGTTGGCGCCCTTGCCGACGCTCTCGTTGCCGGAACGGCCCTGGAAGTAGACCGTCAGGGACTTCTCCGTCGACCCGTGGGAGCCGCTGCCGTCGGTGGAGGACAGGCTCACGGAGGCGTAACCGGACTCGCCCGGCTCCAGCGTGACGACCGCCTGCGGCTTGGAGGCTTCGATGACCGGCGGCACCGACTGCGCCTGCCCGAAGCGGAGGGCCGGGTAGCCGTACAGGAAGCAGGACGTGGTTCCGGTGTTGGTGACGGTGAGGAGCATGTGGTTGACAGGACGGTTCAGCGGGGCCGCGACCGTCTTGGTGGTGGAGCCCTCGCAGGTGACCGTCCTGGCGGCGGAGTCGGAGACGACGGCGGTCGGCACGGCCTCACCGGAACCGGAGCCGCCGGAACCGGAGCCGCCGGAACCGGAGCCGCCGGAACCGGAGGCGGTCGATCCGGCGTCGGACGGGCGGGAGGAGTGCGAACCGTCCGCCGGGCCCTCGCTCCGCGTACCCGTTCCGTCGTCGCACGCCGTCAGGGAGAGAGCGGCGATCGTGACGGTCGCGGCAGCGGTCAGGAAACGGGTGCGGGAGTTCCGGATGACGGACATGTGGGTGCGCCCCTTCGAGGTACGGGTCGGTGTGGTGTGTTGGATGACTGGAGCTTGCGGGGTGATCCGTCCCGACCGCCACGGACAGCGGCGAGTCAGGGACACTGGAACGCCGAAACGGGCTGTGAGCAGGGGGAATGCGGTGTTCCTGGAATGGGTGAACGGGACGTGGGGGGACGGTGGGACGAGTGCCTGAGGCGAACGGAGCCCGGGAGACGGGCGAGTTCGCGGCGCTGTTGCGGGAGCTGAAGGACCGCTCGGGGCTGAGCTACGGGGCGCTGGCCAAACGACTGCACACGAGCACATCGACGCTGCACCGCTACTGCAACGGCAGCGCCGTGCCCACCGAGTACGCGCCGGTGGAGCGCCTGGCGCGGGCCTGCCGGGCGACGCCGGAGGAACTGGTGGAGCTGCACCGCCGCTGGATCCTCGCGGACCACGAGCGACGGAACAGGCCGGACCAGACCCGGGCGGACCGCGTGAGGAACGCGCCCGCCACGGCCCGGGAAGCGCAGGCTCCGGCCGGAGCGGCGACGCGCGAAACAGACGCGCGGGCCATACAAGCGAGCCAGGCCGCACAAGCGACCCAGCCCGCACAGACCACACAGGCCGCACCAGCGACCCAGCCCGCACACGCCGCACAGGCCACACGCGAGATCCAGCATGCCGACAGCGAACTGGTCGTCGCCCGCCTCCGGCACAGGCCCCGACTGCGCCGGGGCCGCGACCGCGCGCTGATCGGCGCCGCCACGGCAGTGGCCGTGCTGGCAGTCGTGGGGCTCGCCGCCAACGTGCCCTTCGGTGAGGCCGAGAAGACGGACGACCGCGCGGTCAAGTCCCTCATCCCGAGGAGCGGCGCGGTGGACAGGGTGGAACCCTCGGCTCCGGCTCCGAGCTCCACGAAGCCCTCTCCGAGCGCCCGGAGCCGTACGCCGCCCGCTTCCGCCCCTGCCCCCGCCGCCGGTACGGGCGTCGGAGGAGGGCCCGGCTCGGTGAGGAGCGGCGACCGGAGGGCGGACGAGCCCGCCGAGAAGAACGACGGGGCCCCGCCGTTCAACGTCACCTCCCGGCCGTACGTCTACGAGAGCCCGTGCAGCCAGCACTTCCTGGTCGACAGCGAGCCCGAGCAGGTCGGGCCGCCGGCGAACGAACAGGACGCGCCGCGCTGGGCCGCCGCCTACGGGGCGGTCTCCTCAGGTGAGCAGCGGGTCGCCCTGACCGTTCAGGGGACCGGGCGGGAGACGGTCGTCCTGGAGAAGCTGTACGTCCGCATCGTCACCAAGGGCGCACCGCTCGCCTGGAACGACTACGCGATGGGCGTCGGCTGCGGAGGCCGTGTCGACACCGCGTCGTTCGGACTCGACCTCGACGACGGCAGTCCGGTGGTGAAGCCGCAGGGGGACCAGGGCGACTTCCCGTACACGGTCAGCGAGTCCGAACCGCAGGTCTTCTTCATCACGGCGAACACCCTGGCGCACGACGTCCGCTGGGACCTCAGCCTGGAGTGGTCCAGCGGAGACCGTCGCGGAACGCTGCGCATCGACGACGACGGCAGCCCGTTCCGCACGAGCGCCGGAGCGGGCCGCCCGGGGTACGACTACCCCCTGGGCGGCGGGGAGTGGATCGAGCGGGAGTACTGACCGGCCGCCGCCCCGGTCGGCGGATCGTCGTCCACAGCCTGTGGACGACGATCGCACCGGACACGAAGGACGCACCGGACAGCGTCTGAGCGGACGACGGGGCCCGCGCCGGACGAAGGGGCCCGCGCCCCACCGCGTATCCGCGCCGGACGAAGGGCCCGCGCCCCACCGCGTATCCGCGCCGGATGACGGGGCACGGGTCCGACCACGGGTGACGGCCCGACGTCAGCCGGCCGCCCGGCTCACGGCGTCGCGTTCCCCCGCATGGTCACGGTCTGGACCTCGCTGTACGGCGACAGGTTCCCGGCCTGGTCGTAGCTGCGGGCGCGGTATTCGTAGCTGCCGCCGTCGGCGGGGCGAGGGTCGCAGACGGTGGCCGTGGCGCTACCGGAGCGCGGGTCGTAGGGCTGGTGCAGGACGACCGACCACGTGTCCGCGCCCACCGCGCGACGCTCGATCTCGAAGCCCGTGAAGTCGCGGATCGGGGCCGGCATGTCGTCGATGGCGGTCGCCCGGATGCCGCCCGCGCAGGTGCCGAGGGCGAGCCGGGGGGCGTAGGCGGGGGCGATGCCGTCGGGGATGCCGAGCCAGAGCTCGTTGGTGGCGCTGGCCACCAGATAGCGCGGGTTGTAGGTGGTGGTGCCGCCGTCGTTGGTGACGAGGACGCGGTAGTGGCGCCACTCGCCGTCGGGGGTGATCGGCTCGGTCGTCCAGGTGTTGCCCCGGGTGGTGCCGAGGGGGACCCAGACGAACGAGCCCTCCACCTTGTCGTTGCTGAGAACGGTGTAGCGGTCGAAGTGCGGCTCGGTGTTGAGGGGCCACTTCAGGGTGACCTTGCGCGTCGCCGGGTCGTAGACGCCGGTCACCGAGGCGACGACGGGCAGCGGCTGGACGACGGTGTCCGTGCTGCCCGACGAGGTGTTGCCCGCTTTGTCCTTGGCGCGCACCTCGTAGTAGTAGGGCGTGCGGTCGTCGGGGTTCACCAGCGGGTCGGTGTGGCTGCGGGCGGTGGTCGTGGTGACCTTCGTCCAGGTGCTCGAACCGACGGGACGCCGGTAGAGGGTGTAGCTCGCGAGATCCATCTCCTTGTTGGCGGTCCAGGAGACGGTGGTCCTGCGGTTCGCCGTGTTGTAGGCGGTCTTCACGCCTGCGGGGGCGAGCGGCTTGGTCCGGTCGTACGTGGCCGAGGTGCGCGGGCCGTAGGAGTACTTCACCTTGGCGGCGCCCGACCAGTTCACGTAGTCGACGCGGAGGGTGTGCCTGCCCGCGGGAACGGTGAGGTTGACGCTCTTGGAGCGGGCGGTGTCACCGGTGCCCTTCCACAGGTCGACGGTGCGGACCCCGTCCAGGTAGACGCGGACGCCGTCGGTGGCGGAGGCCGAGAACGTGAACGGCCCGCCGGAACCGAAGTCGCGGGTGACCGACCAGCGGACGCCGAAGTCGTTCGACGGAACACCGGAGGCGGGGCTGCCGGACCAGCTCTGGCTGATGGCGCTGTCGCAGTCGGTCCGCACCGGCGAGCCGGAGAACGAGGTGTTCTTGTAGAACGTCCGCTGGTAGACGTCGGCCGAGCAACCGGCTCCGGCCGCCACCGCCTGCGGAGCGGCGGCGAGCAGGCCGCCGAGGACGACGGCGGACAGACCGCCCCCGATCGAGGCGGCGACAAGACTCTTGTGATGCACGAGGACCTTCCGCGCTGTTATGGGCATGACGTACAGCGTGGAGACCCGCGAGCGGAGAGGAAGGTTGCACGACGACGCGTCCAGGGCTTCCCTCCGCCTGCGGTCCAGGGCCGCCCCGGTGGCCGGCGGGGCTCCGAACGAGTGGACTCGCCGGAGCGCGCAACGGACGGTGCCTTCCGCCTGGAGCCCGGATGGTGATGTGGCGCTCCGCTCACCGACCTGGAAGAGGCGCTTCGAGATGCGACGCACCACTGCCCGACGTCTGTTCGCCGCGACGCTGCTCGTGGCCTCCGTGCTGGCCCCGATGGCAGTGGCTCCCACTCCGGCGGTCCACGCCGCGGGTGCCGACCAGGCCGACCACCAGTACGACACATGTGCCGGGAAATGCCTCGATCCGGTGCTGAGCGCCCGGCTGGACAAAGCCATCGAGGACGTCCGCGAGCAGGCCGGCATTCCCGGCGTCGTCGTCGGACTGTGGATGCCGGGGAAGGGCGATTACGTCCGCGCGACAGGCGTCGCCAACAAGGTCACGGGTGCGCCGATGGCCGCGGACTCGTACATCCGGATCGGCAGCGAGACCAAGACCTTCACGGTTACCGCCCTGCTCGAACTCGTCGACGAACACCGGATCGGGCTGGACGACCCGATCTCCGCCTACGTACCCGGCGTGCGCAAGGGCGACCGGATCACGCTCCGCCAGCTCGCCGAGATGCGCAGCGGCCTGTTCCCGTACACCGCGGACGCGGACTTCGTGCACGACCTGCTGAGCGACCCGTACCGCTCCTACACCCCGCGGGAACTGCTGGCGTACGGCATGAAGCACAAGAACACCTTCGAACCGGGCGCGGAGTTCCAGTACTCCAACACCAACCTCATCCTGCTCGGCCTGGTGATCGAGAAGGTCAGCGGACAGCGACTGGAGCACTTCATCCGCGACCGGGTGCTCCGCCCGTCCCATCTGCGCAAGACGCTCTTCCCGACGGGTCCCGAGTTCCCGAGGCCGCACGCGCACGGCTACACCGACCAGACGCTGAGCGGCAGGACCGAGGACGCCACGCACTGGAACCCCAGCTGGGCATGGGCCGCCGGTGCGATGATCTCCGATCTGCACGACCTGCGCCGCTGGGCCGAGATCCTCGCCACCGGAAAGCTGCTCAGCCCCGAGACCCAGGCGCAGCGACTCAAGACGCTGCCGACCACCTTCCCCGGCCTCAGCTACGGCCTGGGCATCTTCGAGACCGGCGGCTGGATCGGTCATAACGGCTCGCTGCCGGGGTACGAGACCGTGACCATCTACCTGCCCTCGCAGAAGGCCACCCTGGTCATCATGATCAACACGGACTCCCTCAGCGGAGGCCAGGAACCCTCCACGCTGCTGGCCCGGGCCGTGACTCAAATCGTCACCCCGAACAACGTCTACGACGGCGGAGTCGGCCCGCGTTAGGGGGCACCGCGCCGACCGGACACGGAGCGTTCCGCGCCGGTCGAGCCGCCGCCGCGGGACGGGTTGACGCTTCGGTCAAGCGATCGGCATCCGAAGGCGACCCACGGTCGGCATCTTCAGGTCACTGGGCTTGGTGCAGGTGTTGCCAAGCCCACCAGGCCGCCTGAGACGGGGGGACCGACCCTGCTGACATGAGGAAGTCGGTATCACAGGTCGTCAGCTGTTCCCTCGATTGCGGGGCCCCAGTCTTCGGGCAAGGTTGCGGCAAGTAGCGCGACTGTCTCCGATGCGGTGTCCGCCACACCTACTTCGCGAAGACCGGACTCACCCGTCTCCCACAGGCGAATGACAGAGAAGCGCCCGTAGCGCCGCCTGAAGAGGGAGGGAACGTCTCGGGACCACGGGTACCGCGTGCAGCGGCTGAACTGAAGAGATCCGTGACTGATGAGCGGAAAAAGTGAACACAGTTTTGGATTCTCGTAGGCCGCTCGTGAAAGGGTCGGGTCAATCACGGTGGATGGTTCCGACAGTACGCTTTGCCACTCCCTGGTGACTGACTCGGGAACGCCGTCGCCAATCTCAGCTGCCATTCGCTTGCTCTCTTGAGTCTGAGGTACTCGGGGTTCAATTCCATGATGTCTGGTTTATCGATATGAATTCTCGCATTTCCTGAATACCAGGATATTTCTTCCCGTGGGCGCCCGTCCGGGTCGGCGTAACCGTCAGCCACGTCTGTTTCGTAGGCTCGAACCGCACGGGCCACCACGCTCATCTCCCATGCCGTGCCGTTGCCCGCGTCCGGCCATCGATCTCTGTTGCCCAGGCCGAAGTTATCCCCACGCTCCACGGCTACTCTAAATGCTTCGATAATGGTTTCCGGTGTATTCCAATTGCCGGAATCTCCGGACCGGTTAGGCATTCCGTCCAGAGTTATGGAAAGTGTCGTATCGCGATCATTCACGGCAGAGGCGACGTTGGTCATCCATACGGGACCCCCAGGCTCTTCGTCGCCGTAGTTGCTGTCATTGTATGTGTGGGCGCCTGGGTCCCCAATATTGCGCAGGTGCGCGGCGAGGTTGTTGGAATTTCCACCAGGACGGTTCACCCTCAGCACCACACTGTGCCGGTGCTCCCCGCCCCGGTGCGGGCACCCCGCCAGCCCCAGCGGGTCGATCCACCGTGTCGGGTCGTCGACGTACGCGACCGCGTTCGGGGCCGGGGCCAGGCCGAGAGGGTCGGGGGAGAGGTAGCGGCCCGCGTCGGGGTCGTAATGGCGGTGGCGGTTGTCATGGAGGCCGGATTCGGGGTCGAAGTACTGGCCCGGGAAGCGCAGCGGGGTGTACGCGGCGGCGTCGCGGTTCCACGAGGTGGTGCCCCACAGGGCTGCGCGGGTGTGCCAGGCCACCTCGCCCTGCTCGTCGACGAGTTCACGAGGCGTGCCGACGAGGTCGGTGATGATCGCGAAGAAGCGGCGGTCGACCTCCGCCTGGTCCACGAGCCGCCGCTCCACCTGGGTGATCGGCTTCACGCCGTCGTGGTCCCAGGTGAGGGCGACGGAGTCGGCGGAGCCGGCCATCGAGGTGCTCTGTTCGCACAGGGTGTCGCCGTCCCAGGTGAAGACCACCTCCTCGGCAACCGTCGCTCCGTCCGTTGAAAGGCGTTGCTTGGCGGTGCGGCGTCCCAGGGCGTCGTAGAGGTAGCGCCAGCGCGTACCGTCCGGTGTGGTGACCGAGACCAGGCGGTCCTCGGCGTCCCAGCCGTAGCGCCAGGTTTCGGGCTTGCGGGAGAGGCGGACCTTCTGCCGCACGACCACCCGGCCTTGGGCGTCGTGTTCGTAACGGAAGCGGCCTGCGCGGGTGATGCGGGTGCCGGCGTACTCGCGCGGTCCGGTGGCCTCGTCCGAGCCGGGCCAGGAGGCGCTGGTCTGGTTGCCCGCCTCGTCGTACGCGTACCGCTCCGACCAGTTCTCCGCGGTGGCGCCGGTGACGCCGGTGACGCCGGTAAGGCCAGTGACACCGGTGACGCCGGTGACCCGCCCGTCGCCGGAGACCTCCAGCCGCCTGTGCCCGCTGGTCAGTTCATCGACCGAGTCGAGGTGTCCGTCGGCACGGTACGTGTACGAGCGGCGCTGGATGATCCGGTCACCCGTCGTGCGGACGCGCTGGTCGGCCAGGCGGCCCACCGGGTCGTACGCGAGCTCGACAGTCAGCGCGTCACCGAATCGACGGGTCGTCTCGCGCTCTGAGCTTCGTGGGAATTGTGGTACGAACCCCACGTGACCCGCACAGCTCACTGCGGGGTGTCCGTGGCCAGTTCCAGGTAGCGGTTGTAGGC
This sequence comes from Streptomyces sp. ADI96-02, assembly GCF_003846185.1. GTDB lineage: Bacteria > Actinomycetota > Actinomycetes > Streptomycetales > Streptomycetaceae > Streptomyces. The sequence goes on along the minus strand of NZ_ML123034.1, from coordinate 3,101,757 downwards.
ATCCCGACTGTCCGAGACGAACTTCCAGCTCGTCATCGCGTCCCTCAGCTCGGTGCCGGACAGCCAGCCATGCCAGGCTACTTCGGTCGCCTGCGGAGCTATCCGCCCCTGATCCACGGTGGCTTCATGCACCGCGAACCAGTACGGGCTCAGCTCGCCCCGACACAGGAATGTGAACAGCGGCCGGACCGGAGCCCGAACCCCCATCTCCTCGCGGAGTTCACGGCGCGCAGCCTGCGCGTACGACTCCCCCGCCCCCACGGCACCGGCCACCAGCCAGCTGTACTCGCCCGGAAAGCGTGAGCTGCTCTCGGGCCGCCGGTGCACGAGATAGCGACCCGCCGCGTCCCGGCAGAGCACCATGGACATGCGGTACAGCCATCCGGCCGCCACAGCCTCGCTTCGGTCCACCACGCCGATGACTCGGTCACGCTCGTCGACACGATCCACAAGTTCGCCCATGGCCCCGATACTTCAGCATCGGCTGCGCCCGGCGCCACCGGTCCGCGCGAGCGTGAAGCGCGGCCCGACCGCGGTGTGATCCAGCACACACCGGCTGGAGCGATGACTCCGCCCCTTGCCGTCGGTCATAGGGGCGACACCATCGAAGCGAGGAAGGCCCGCCATGACCGACAGGCTCACCGCGCTCCGCCACATCCTTTCTGCGCCCACGTCACGGTTGGGGGCGCGTTGGGCTGTGGCCGGTGGTGTGGTGGCGGGGCCGCTGTTCCTGGCGGTCGGACTCTTCCGGGGCTTCGTGGGGGACGGTTTCGACTTCACGCGGAACGCGATCAGCCAGCTGGCCCTGGGCGATTGGGGCTGGATCCAGACGGTGAGCTTCCTGCTTACCGGTGTGCTGCTGATCGCCGGCGCGGCCGGACTGCGGCGGGCGCTGCGCGATGGCCCCGGGGGGACGTGGGGGCCGGCTCTGGTCGGCGTGTTCGGCGTCTCCTTCTGGGCTGCGGCGGCCTTTCCGGCCGACGCCGGGGCAGGCTTTCCCGCCGGGACGCCCGAGGCGACCGCGATGAGCGGGCACGGGGCGGTCCACATGGCCGCCGGGATGATCGGTTACCTCGCCCTGTGCGCCGCGTTCGTCGTCCTGGCCCGTCCGCTCGCCGCCCGCGGCCTCCGCGGCTGGGCGGTCGCGTCCCGCGTCGTACCCGTGGCCGTCCTCGCCGGGTTCATGGCCTCGGCCGCCTCCGTCCTGGCGTTCACCGTCGGTGCCGGCCTCGGCCTGCTGTGGCTGAGCGCGGTGACGGCTCGGCTGGCCGGCGCTCCGGCCGACCGTAAGCCGACCGCCGTTCCCGCAGGCGTCATCGTCACCACAAAGATCATTCCGACATGAAACGGAGGCACCCATGACCGGTGCTGTGAAGGGTCCTGCCAGTTACTTTCCGGCCATCGAGAAGAAGTACGGCCGTCCGATCGCCGAGTGGAAGGATCTCATCCGCTCCTCCCCGTTGACCAAACACCTGGAGCTGGTCAACTGGCTCAAGTCCGAGCACGGGCTCGGCCACGGTCACGCCAACGCCCTCGTCGCTCACACCCTTGCCGAGGACAGCGACAAGTGATCAGGCCGGGACGTCGAGGCCGGCTTCGTCACGCAACTGCTCTCCGACAAGCGGAACAGTAGGAACAGAGGGGCGCTTCGCGGGAGGCGGTGATGATGCCCGCGATGCGGTCGCCGGAGGATTCGATGAACACAGACACCGCCGACGGACGGCCTCGGCACCCCAGCGTGCGTAGCGCACCAGCCGTCAGCAGGTCTTCCGCTCGACACTCGACGACATCCGAGTAGATGGGCAGGAGTGTCCGCCGTCCGCTCAACTCACCCGAAACGGCCCGCGATCCGGGTCATAACCTGATTCGACCTCGTCTACCGACGGGCAGGGTCAAGGCCATGGCCCGCAGCCACCGCGCGGTCCTCAGGAGTCCGGACAACGCCCGATGTTCACGCGGTGGCCGCACTCGTTCCAACCGGGCCTACTACAGGATCACCAATTCGCTCTGAAGAATCAGGACTTCAACATTGGGGCGATCCTCCAGCAGTAAGGATCTTTCGAAGGCTGCGCGCGACGCGTACCGGGCAGACCGTGGTCGGCGACCGCCTGCGGTCCTTCGAGACTGTTGGAGGTCTCAGCGTCCGAGGCGATGATTCCGGGCCAGTCGCCGCATGACCAGTACAGCCGATGCCTTCCGGGCGATATCGCCGGCCGGCTCACCCTCGCAGAGCCGGCCTCGCCATCGCGCTCCCCTCTCGGAGGGCATCGGCCCGGCGACCTCCGGAATCCGTACGCGCCCATCGGCGATCATCCGATCCTCCGCCGGCTGTTCGCTGCGACGCGTTACACCGAAACCGTGAACTCCACGACAGCAGCCGTCATCGCAGCGCTGGGCTCAGCCGTGCGGCGGGATCTCGCCGCGTACCTTCCGCCGGCCTAGGACAGGCCGTCCAGCGGCCTGAGGAAACGGCGCTCGTAGCGCTTGATGCAGCGGGTCTCACGAGCCAGTTCGAACGCTTGTTGGCACTCAGGGTCGGACATGCTGTCCGAGCGGTACCGCTCATACGCGGCCAGGCTGGGGAAGGAGAACAAGGCGTAGGCGATGTCGCTGTCGCCCTCGCTCGGCAGGAAGTAGCCGTGGTGCGTCCCGCCGAACCGGTTGACGAGCCGGACCCAGCGGCGACCGTACTCCTCGAAATCCTCAAGCTTGTCGGCGTCGATCTCGTACTTCAGGTGAATGGTGATCATGCTTGCATGATGCCGTGTCGCGGACAGGCATCAGTGAGACCGGGGCCGTAGGCCAGCGCATCCGGCACGGATGTGACCCAGCGGACACGAAGAATCCCCCACCCGTTGGCGAATTCCAGGGGTCGTAGCAACAGCAACGCAGTGGTCGACTGGCTGTGGCCAGGAGCTCAGCGAGACGCCCGGCTGGGTTTCCCAGCCGAGCGTTCTGCGTGGGCGGCTGTTCAACTCGGTGGTGCCGCACCCGCCACCGTGGGGCTCGGGCAGGTGGCCGCCTCAGCGCGTGGGGTTCCGCTCCGCCGACCACACGGTGGAATTCTGAACCGCAGGACCGTCGATGCGGACCGCGCCCGCCGCGTAAGCGGCCCAGAGCAGATCCTGGCACCCGAAGAAGGACTCCCCCCAGCTGTCCACCCAGATGTGGACCCGGGACGGTCCGGCCGGTGTGGCGTCCCACCACTCCCAGCCGCGGGAGTCCTCGTCGGGGTCGAAGCGGTACAACCAGTCCTGCAGTTCCCATGGCCGACCGCCCCCGGTGTGTTCCGCATACCGGTCGCGCCCGGCCTGTGCGAACTGCGGGGCACGCTCCGGGTTCTGCGAACTTACAGCGGCGAACCAGTCCGGAACATCGTCGACCGGGAGGCTCTCCTGCTCGAAGTCCGCGGTGCCGCCCAGCCGCACGGCGGGTGAGAGCACCGACCGCAGGCACCGTGCGTACTCCGCGACGTCCCCTTGGACGTCGATGACGAAGAGGGAGAGGACGGGGGGCGCGGCATCGGCACTCGGGCGATCCCGGAGCCTCTGGAGTTCGGCGGCCAGGCTGTCGCTGGTGTGCATCATTTGAGGAGGATCACCCTTCTTGGACTACGCGTCCCGATCCGGGGACAATAGCATCCCTCAACCCGTCGAGCATTTTGTCGGGAATTCCGTACAGGTGCGGACCCTTGGTGGGGTCCGAGATCTCTGGATACTCTTTCAGAAGCGCTTTCCATTCCTGCCGGGTGAATGCGTCACCGTCAGGATGGTCTGCCTTGTTCTGTGGAAGCGCATTCTCGTGAATGGAGTCACGGTACGACTTGCGGACTTCGTACGACACGATCTGTCCGCCGTCCGAACGGAATTCAACGGTGTGCTTCATGTCCCCGCTCATATTGAGGTACAGCTTGCCGTGCCCGGTGATCGTCACCTCGCCGTTGTCGCCGATATGGACGCGCCGGCTCAGCGGATGGTCTGTCTGTTTGCGGTAGACCGTCACCGTCTCGTCCGGGCATCCGACGGGCGCGAGTCCGAGGGGGTCGGCCGAGGTGTGAGGGTTGTTGACGTAGGTCGCGGGGTTCGGTGCGGGTACGAGCCCGAGTGGGTCCGGCGTCAGATAACGGGCGGTCTCCGGGTCGTAGTGGCGGAAGTAGTTGTAGTGCAGACCCGTTTCCGGATCGAAGTACTGACCGGGGAAGCGCAGAGGGGTGTAGGCGGTGGAGGTGCGCGACCACGTGGTGGTTCCCCACAACGTGGTGCGCGAGCGCCAGGCGATGTCACCGGACTCGTCGACCAGTTCGGTGGGTGTGCCGACGAGATCGGTGACGATGGCGAAGAAGCGCCGGTCCACTTCTTCCTGGGAGGCATCGGCCGTGGTGATGCGTTCGGTCTGGGCCAGCGGACGCATCCCGGAGTGGTCCCAGGTGAGGACGACCGGGTGGGGCAGGCCGGTGGCGGTGGTGGTCTGTTCGCAGAGGGTGTTGCCGTCCCAGGTGAAGGTGGTGTGCTCGGCGACGGTGGTGCCGTCGGGAGCGAGACGCTGCTTCGCCGTCCGGCGGCCGAGCGGGTCGTAGCGGTAGCGCCACCGGGTGCCGTCCGGGGTGACGACGGCGGTGAGGCGGTCCTCGGCGTCCCAGGTGTAGCGCCAGGTGTCAGGTTTACGTGACAGCCGTGTCTTCCGGCGTAGGACGATGCGGCCGGCGGCGTCGTGCTCGTAACGGACGTCGCCGGCACGGGTGATGCGGGTTCCGGTGTACGTACGCGGGCCGGTAGCCTCCTGCCCGGGCATGGATGCGGGCCACGAGGCCGCGGTCTGGTTGCCCGCCTCGTCGTAGGCGTACGTCTCGCTCCAGCCGTCCGCGTGGACCGCGGTGACGCGGCCGGCCGGGTCGAGGTCGAAGCGCCGGGGTCCGGAGAGCGCGTCATCGACGCCGGTCAGCATCCCGTCGGCGCGGTAGTCGTACGTGCGGCGGTTGAGGCTCCGCGCACCGGACGAGGTCTCCTGCCCGGCGACGCGTCCCGCCGAGTCCCACTCGGTCGTGAACGTGAGCATCTCGCCGAACCGGCGCACCAGTTCGCGGCCGGCGGAGTCCCGGTCGAAGTTCACCTCGTGACCGCCGCTGGTCTGCCGGACGAGCTGCCCGGCCGCGTCGTACGTGTAGGTGGTGACCTGCCCGCTGGGGGTCACCCGGCGGGTGCGGCGGCCCAGCGCGTCGTAGGCGTGCGTGGTGACCCGGCCGTCTGCCAGCTCCGTCTTGACCCGGCCGCTGCGGTCGTACTGGTAGCTGAGGTCCCCGTCCGGGCCGGAGGCGTGGAGCAGCTGGCCGCCGGGGGCGTACGCGTAGCTGGTGGTCCGGCCGTCCACGCTCTTCCGGGTCACCCGGCCGGCGTGGTCGCGTTCGTAGTCGATGGTCTCGTCCAGGGGCGTGGTGCGGCGGACCACCTGGCCGAGAGGGTCGAGATCGTAGCGGAGGTCGCGCCCGTCGAAGTCCGTCTCGGCGATCACCCGGCCCCCGGGGTCGTAAGCGTAAGTCCACTCCAGTCCCTGCGGGTTGGTCACCCGGGTCAGTCGGAGCTCCGCGTCGTGGTCGAACGTGTGGCGGTACCCGTCCGGGCCGGTTCGAGCGGTGAGAAGATCGAAGTGGCCGTACTCGTAGCGGGTGGTGCGGCCCACGGGGTCGGTGTGGGTGAGGCAGTTGCCCTCGCCGTCCCATGTCCACGACTCGACGGCGCCGTCGGGCGCGATGCGGCGGGAGAGCAGGCCGTCGGCGTTCCACTCGAAGCGGGTGACCGCTCCCGAAGCGTCGATGGATTCCAGGAGACGGCCGAAGACGTCGCGCCGGTAGCGGGTCGTGGAGCCGAGTGGGTCGGTCACCTCCAGCGGCAGGCCCGCGCGGTCGCAGCGTACGGTCGTGACCTCCTCCGCTGCGTCGACGACGGTGTCGGGGCGCCCGTAAGCGTCGTAGGTGTAGCGCGTGGTCCGGCCGGCGGGGTCGGTGACCGAGATTCGGTTGCCCCGGTCGTCGAACTCCTGCTGCCAGCGGGCTCCGCCGGGTGCGGTGATCCCGGTCGCATGGCCCGAAGAGTCCCGCTCGGCGCGGATCGTGCTGCCGTCGGGACGGGTGAGCGCGGAGAGCAGGCCCTCCTCGTCGTAGGCGTAGACGGTTGTCCGCCCGAGCGGGTCCGTCCGGCTGAGCCGGTTGCCGCGGGTGTCGTACGTGAAGCGGGTGGTGTGGCCCAGCGGGTCGGTGGTCGCGAGGACACGGTTTCCCGCACCGACGAGGTGGCGCGTGGTGTGGCCCTCGGCGGTGGTCAGGGTGGTGGTGCGGTGCCCTGTCGCAGGATCGGGCCGACCGTAGCCGAGAGTGACGTGGAAGTGGCCTGCCTCGCCGCCCTCGGAGGTCACCCGGTGCTGATCGTCGTACGTGTAGGTGTAGCGGCGGCCGTTGGAGTCGGCCCAGCCCGTGATCCTGTGGTGGTCGTCGTACGCGAAGGTGAGGGTGGCGCCGGAGGGCTTGGTGACCTCGGTGAGGTTGCCGTCCGTGTAGCCGTAGGCCATGACGGGCCGTTCCGCCCGGCCGCCCGGCTCGTCGCCCGTCCCGGCCAGCGCGAGT
>NZ_ML123034.1:3055128-3094851 GCF_003846185.1 Streptomyces sp. ADI96-02 | reverse complement strand
TGGGCCACCGAAGACGTCCTGACCTGCGCTTTCTCATGAGACGGTTGAGATGGCTATGGTCTGTGGAGGCCGCACTTGACCGCTGTTGTCCGCTCTGCTGGGCACGAGCAGAGGGCGCCAGGGACCCTCATGACCAAGCCGAGCAGTCCTCCAGCCAGATCTCCGCGACGGCCGCGTCCGTAACAGCCTCCAAGTCCGGGATGTAGGGATGGACGTCGGGAAGCGGCGTGCAGAAGGTGACGTTGGAGGTGAGGAGGGCCTCTTCGGTATCGGCGAAAGAGAGGGAGACGTACGCCTTCACCTGAGTGTCACCGAACTCCTCCTGCGCTTTCCGAAGGCAGGCGCACACATACGCCAGGCACCTCCGGACGAGAAGGGGCGTACGTTCGTCCGGTGCGGCCGGGAGGTCGTAGTCGGTCATCCCCCTCCCGTTGATCGTCGTCTCCTCCGCGAGTCGGTCGACATAGGTGCCGGGCGCCTCCGGACAGAGGTCGGTCAGCACACGCCCACCGGCGGCCGTGAGGGACCACCCGCGCTCCACGACCTCAAGGAACATGGAGGGAATGTCCCGATCGCTCAGGTCGGTGACGTCTGTCGTCCGCAGGATCTCCCGCATTCGAGGATTGCTTCGCATGCCTATCCCTCGCCGAGTGCGGCGAGCCCCTTTCTGATCCCTGCGATGAAGCCCGGACTGCTTCCGACGGCTTTCTCGACGCTGCGTGGAAGCCCTTCGAACTTTCCTGTGTCGAAGTCGTACTGGTACTTCGCGCCTTTGTTGCTCTGGTCCTGGAAGTGGAGCTGCCCCGCTCGTCCGCCGGGGTCGGGGTTTTCCACGTCGATGCGGTACGGCCCATGGTTCCACAACGTCTTGCTGGTGATCTGGGTGCCGTTGGCCCCGATCATCCCCTTGGCATCGGGGTCCTTGATGCCGTAGAGCTCGCGATTTGCCTCGATGCGCCTCTCGACGACGTCAGGGTGGTACGGGTCCTTCTGGAAGCCCGGGGACGAGGTGTAACCCTCGCGGAGCGGGTCGTACGGGGCGAGGCCGAGCGGGTCGCACCACCGGAAGGGGTTGTCTACGTAGGCGACGGCGTTGGGAGCGGGCCCGAGCCCGAGTGGGTCCGGTGTGAGGTAACGGGCGGTTTCCGGGTCGTAGTGGCGGTTGAGGTTGTAATGCAGACCCGTTTCCGAATCGTGGTACTGGCCAGGGAAGCGCAGAGGGGTGTGAGCTGTGCTGTTCCTGGCCCAGGTGGTCGTTCCCCAGAGAGAGGTCCGCGTGCGCCACGCGAGTGCGCCGGACTCGTCGATCAGCTCGGTCGGAGAGCCGATGAGATCGGTGACGATGGCGAAGTACCGTTGGTCGATGGTCGACTGCGCGGCATCCCTGGCCAGGATGCGCTCGCTCTGTGCCAGTGGCCGCACCCCTTGGTGGTCCCACGTGAGGGCGACGCTGTGAGGCACGTCCGCCGAGGTGGTGGTCTGCTCACAGAGGGTGGAGCCGTCCCAGGTGAACCTGGTCTCCTCCACCACGGTTCGCCCGTCGCCGCCCAGCCGCTGCTTGCGGGTGCGCCGCCCCAACGCGTCGTAGGCGTAGCGCCAGCGGGTGCCGTCCGGAGTGATCGCCTCCGTGAGGCGGTCCTCGGCGTCCCAGGTGTACCGCCACGTGTCGGGTTTCCGGGACAGCCTGGTCCTCTGCCGCAGGGTGATGCGGCCGAGCGCGTCGTGTTCGTAACGGGTGTCTCCCGCGCGGGTGATGACAGTGCCCTCGTAGGAGCGGGGGCCGTCGGCCGCGCCGCCCGAGTGGGAAGCCGGCCACGAAGCCACCGTCTGGTTGCCGGCCGAGTCGTACGCGTACGCCTCGCTCCAGTTCGCCGCAGTGACTACGGTCACCCGGCCCGCGGGGTCCAGTCCGAACGTCCTCGCGCCACGTGCGGTGTCGTCCAGACCTAGGAGATGTCCGTCCGGCCGGTAGCTGTACGTACGACTGATGAGCGTTCGGGCGGCGTTGCTGACGTGCTCGGCACGGAGACGGCCTGCTTCGTCGAAGCTCGACGTGAGCGCCAGCATGTCACCGAAGGAACGGTCGAGTTCGCGGCCGTTCGCGTCGTAGGCGAAGTCGATCCGGCGACCGTCGGTGGTGAGATCGACGAGACGGTCCGCGCCGTCGTATCCGTAGGCCGTGACCCGTCCCGTGGGCGTGACGCGACGGCTGCGACGGCCCAGGGCGTCGTAGGCGTACGTCATGGCCTGGCCGTCGACCATTTCCGTCTTGACCCGACCCGCTCGGTCGTACTGGTAGATCAGCTCGCTCTGCGGGGCGGTCGCTTGGATCATGCGCCCGGCCCTGTCGTAGGCGTACGTCGTGATCTCTCCCGCCACGTCCTTGCGGATCACGCGGCCCAGCAGATCGTGCTCGTAGTCCACTCTGTCGCCCAGCACGTTCGTCCGGCTGGTCACCTGACTGGCCGGGTCGACGCCGTACGCAACGGTGCGACCGTCGAAATCCGTCTCGGCCATGAGCCGCCCAGCCGGATCGTAGGTGTACGACCAGGTCAGTCCCTGCGGGTTGACGACCTCTGTCAGACGCAGATCGGTGTCGTGGACGAACTCGTGACGGGCGCCGTCCGGACCCGTGCGGGCGGAAAGCAGGTCGAAGTGGGTGTACTCGAAGCGGCTTGTGCCGCCCACGGGGTCAGTGTGGGTGAGGCGGTTGCCTTCGCCGTCATAGCTCCAGCTCTCCACTACGCCGCCTGGGCCCGTGCGGCGCGCCAGCTCACCGTTGATCGTCCACTCGAACTCCGTGACGGCTCCCAGGGGATCCTCCATCCGTACGGGACGGCCGAACGCATCCAACTGGAAGCAGGTCGCGGCCCCGAGTGGATCGGTCACACGGAGGGGGGAACCCGCAGCATCACACCGAACCTCGGTCATGGCTCCCCGTGCGTTCGTGACGGAGACGTACCGGCCGTGGTCATCGTACGAGTAACGCGTGGTGTGACCTGACGGACCGGTGAGCGCGACGCGGTTGCCGCGGTCGTCGAACTCCTGTCGCCAGCGCGTGCCGTCCGCAAGGGTGTAGGTGGACCGAAGGCCCGTTGCGTCCCGCTCGCTGCGGAGTTCGCTGCCGTCGGGGCGGACGACGGTGGTGATCCGGCCTTCGTCGTCATGGGCGAAGGCGGTGGTGCGGCCCAGCGGATCAGTGCGGGACACCAGGTGGCCGTGCTCGTCGTACGTGGATCGTGTGGTGTGCCCGAGCGGATCCGTGGAGGCCACGACGCGGCAACGGTCGTCGATGCGGTAGCGGGTGGTGTGCCCCTGCGCGCTTGTCACCGTGGTCACGCGGTGGCCGGTGGTCGGCTCCGGTTCGCTGTAGCCGATGACGACCTGTAGGTGTCGGTCCACGCCGCCTTCGGCGATGACGCGGTCGCGGTCGTCGTAGGCATAGTCGTAGCGACGATGGTTGGAGTCGATCCAGGCCGTGATCCGGCGGCGGTCGTCGTACTCGAAGGTGAGGGCGGCGCCGGAGGGCTTGGTGACGGTCGTGAGGTTGCCGTCCGTGTAGCCGTAAGACCTGACAGGGAGCGCTGCCCCGCCCTTGTCCCGTAGGGACACCTCGGCGACCCGCGCTTCGACCGTGGCCAGGACGAGGTGATAGCCGGCGGAATGGACGAGCGCCAGGGGTGTGCCGTCGTCGGTGCGGTCGATGCTGATGATGTTGTTGTTGCGGTCGGCGACCTGCACGAGCCACGCAGCGCCGTCCTCGCCGGGTTCCGTTCCGGGAGGGCCGACGAAGTGCTTGGTCAGCCGGCTCTCGGGGTCGGTGAGCGTGTAGTCGCCGCCTTCGTCGCGGTTCAGGGTGGACCGCGAGGTCCCGCTTTCGGGGCGGGTGGGCAGCCCAGGCACGGGGTGCGGGTAGGTGATGAGCAGTCCGTCGTCGGTGACGTGGATGACGCCGTTGGCGTCGATCTCCAGGCGTTCGTCGACGGTGGAGGACCAGGAGGGGCCGAAGAACCGGCCTGCGGTGTAGCCCGATTCGGCCCGGCGGGTGAAGGCGAGGGGCAGTACGCCGGGCAGGACGACGTCGGTCTGGGGCAGGTACATACGGCCGGAGGCGAGGTCGACCGGGTCGGTGCCCTCGCTCGTACGCTCACCGTCGGGCCGGTTGTGGGTGCCTTCGGGGGCGGCGTTCTCCAGCTTGCGGGCATCGGAGGCGAGGTCGGCGGCTTCCTTGACCACCCGGGCTCCCTTGACACCGGCCCCGGCACCGCCGGTGGCGACGGTGAGGGCCAGGTCGGGCAGGAGCCGCCCGAACCCTTCGGCGGGGTCTTTCATGAACCCGTCGATCATCTGCTTGCCGGTGCCCCAGGGGTCGTTGGCGACCCGGAGGAGTCCGGCGGCGGTGTTGTTGAGTGAGAGCGCGTATTCGGCGGGGTGGGTGATGTTGTACGGATCCACGGGGTTGACGCTGCGCGCGAAGTTCACGATGCCCGCCGCACCCTTGACGACGCCGCCCGCGATGTGGGTCTGGATCACCTGGTACTCGGCGAGCCCGTCCATGGCCTGCTCGGCGTACCGCGGCTTCTGCGGTGCGGAGTCCCGCGCCGCCGTCACCGCCTTGCGGGCGATGTCGGCGGCGGTGTTGCGCTGCTTGCGCGCCTCCGCGAGCAGCGACTGGGCCTCTTCCATCCGCCCGGTGCCCGGGTCGCTGAAGGTGCCAGGCTTGGGCGGCAGGGTGGCGGGATCGCGCTGGTCGGAGGGCTTGGCGTTGTAGACGTCGACGGCCTTGTTGTACGTGGTCGTCTTGTCGTTGTACGCGTCCCTGGCCTCCTCCGACGCTTTGGTCCCGGCCTTCCACTTGTCGATCGCGGTCTGCGCCTGTCCCTGGGCCCACTCGACGGTCCCTGCGAAGGAGTCGAGTGCGCCCGCCGCCTTCTCGAACGCGTCGGCGGCGTTGAACCACTTCGGCGGTTCGATCGACACCGAATCCCGGAACGCGTCCGCCGCCTGCCCCTTCAGCGCGGACGAGTCGACTCCTTTGAGCCCGCCGCCGACCTTGTCGAACGCGCCCTGCAACTCACGCAGATGGGTCGCAGTGGACCGGATCTCGGACGGGCTGCCGTAGATGAGCTTCGTCTTGTCCTCGGTCTGCCCGAGGTCCATCTCGTCGACCTCGGCGCCCATCCGGTTCGCGACGGACCGGGACTTCTCCCGGACCCAGTCCGCTCCGGACTCCCAGCCGGCGTCCTCCAGCCGGTCGCCGGTCCAGTTCCCGGCGTCCTCGACCCGGTCACCGGCCCACTCGACGCCGTCCTCCACCGCGTCCTCGACGACGTCGGGCGTGATGTCACTGACGAAATCCCCGAACCCCATGACCTAGTTCCCCCCGCCGTCGCCCTGCTCCTGCTGCCGGGCCCGCTCGTCGGGCGAGGGCCCGAACGTGTCGTCCACGGACCGGTCGAACGCCTCCTGGTCGACGCCGAACAGCTCGTTCAGCTGGTCCGACTGACGTCCGCCGTTCCCCTCGGTGACGAGCGCCCGCCCGGTGTCCTTCCAGGTCTGCCCGGCCTCGTCGGCTGTCCGCTCGAACGACTCCCGGCTGTAGTCGGGGCTCAGGTAGTCAGGGGTGAACACATCGCCCCAGTCCTGCTTGACGATCTCGTCCTCGGACGCATGCGGATTCCCCACGCCCGCGTTCACGGCGATCTTCATGGTGCCCTGGACGTACTGGTCCTCCTCCCACACGATCCCCGCTGCCAGCCCCAGCTTCGCCGCGATCGCGTTGGCGTCCTGGACCAGCGCCCGGACGCCCCACTCCCACCGCTCGCAGAAGTCCTCGAAATCCACCGACAACCCGTGATGCCCGGCCTCCATCCCGGTCATCGACAGATCCGAAAGCCCCTTGCCCAGCACCGCCCCCGTACCGGTACCGATCTCCTTCAACTCGGCCACGGCCCCGCGCAGCCCGCTGGTGATCAGCTGAACACTGACCGGATCGACGTTGAGGTCTTCCGCCCCGCCACCGCTCATCGACCCGGCCCCCCGTTCCGGTCCTGCTCATCGACGGCCGCAGCATCCGGTACGTCCGCATCGACCGCCAAGGCACTGGGCACGATCCCTACCACCGGCGGAAACAGCATCGACCCGTCCGGATCGGCCACGTTCATCGCGACCCCGGCCGGCACGCCCATGGCCGGAATGACCTCGTCCAGCAACCGCGCCCCCCGGAACTCCGCGTACTCCCAGGTCCGCGAGGCTGCCCCGGAACCTTCCAGGGCTCCCCGCTCCGCAGCGAACCGGGCCAACGCCGCCTCATCGGTGAACCCGCACACCCACCGCACCCCACCGAACTCCGCGGTCCACAACCCACCACGGTCGTACGGCACCAGCACCAACGAACGCCGCAACTCACCCACCAGAGCCCCCGGATCCCCGACCCCAGCCCGCCGCTCGGCTATCCGATCCACCAGCGCTGCCTCGTCACCCACCGGAAGCCTCCCCCCATAGCCGAGTCTTCACCCTTCACTTCGCACACGTTAGGACACCACGCCCACCCGCAACCACGTGGTTCCAGCCGTCCCCACAGCCTCCATACCACGAGCCCGGGCCGACTCCGAACGCAAGAAAGGCCCCGGTCACTGACCAGGGCCTTCATCACAGAGCGGGTGACGAGAATCGAACTCGCGCTCTGAGCTTGGGAATCAGCGGTTCCTGGGATGCTAGAGGGGTCCTGAACTGGGGTTTTGCAGCGGCCAGGTGGATGGTTCCCTGTCTCTGGGAGCCGTATCTGACCGCTGTTGTCCGCTCTGCTGGGCACGGATGGGGCACGGGGCCCGCAGTGCGACGGAACCTGTCGAAGTGCGGGCTCTGGGCGGGCCAGCAGGGCACAGGGGCCATGGAAGGGTCCCTGATATGTCGGCTGGACCGCACCCCCCAAGGGCCGACGGTGCAGTGTCGATCCTCTTGCCTTGGTTTGCTGTCGGTGCCAGATAGCAGCTTCCTGGCTGGTTCGATGGGTTCCGATGCTCGGCGATGTTCAGTATCGGTCTTACCGGGCCGCTGATGGGTGCCCTCGGATGGCCAGAGCGGAACGGGTGCGTCAGCGCTGTTCTCGACGTACGGGGGAGTTCACTGAGCGCCCTCGACAGTCGTACCACCCCTTCAGGGGGTGCTGCGTCCGTTGGACAATCAAGCTTCCACAAATGGTTGCGCGCCTGACATGCCCGGCAGATAAGGTGAGTCATGAGCGATGTCACCTTCCTCAAGCAGCGAGAGCCCGTCGATGAATATGGGCGGGCCTTGTACGCCGTCTCTCGCTCCATCTTGAGGGCGATGCTCGACCAGTTGAGCACGCAAGACCTGACAGACCTAAACGTTGACCGAGTCGACGTAACAATGCGTCAATTGTCACATTATGCCCGTCTTGAGCGAGATAAGGGCATGCGAGGCGACGGGTTCGAGTGGGCCGTGCATGAGGCGATCGCTGGCGGTGAGCCGACGGTGACCGAATTGGTTTCAGACGCGCTCAGCCGTACATCGCCGAAGGTTTTCCGAGGTTCTTCTGGCACCTCCTCGCTCCTCTTCGGTTACGAGCGAGCAAAGTACCTGGGTTTTCTGGAAGCGGTGGTCGAAAATGCAGGAGAGGAAGCTGTCCTGCTGCCGGATAGTCAGGGTAGGCCCTATCGTTTTGCGAGCGACTGGCTCAAGCATGCCGCAAAAGGGGCCAACGCCGAAGATGCACTTGGGCAGCGGATTAAGAAAATCTGGAAGACGGACATCTTCCTCTCCGATGAAAATGCTAGGCGGTATGCTGCAGCGACAATCAAAAGCAACCATACGCAATTGGAGGGCGGCCCGGGGCTTCGAGTAGCAATTGTTCCCGCTGCAACCAATCTGCGTCCGGGCGTGCGATTCGATCGCTCCCACGGGCTTTGGTTGACCGTACTTCCCGACCCTGACGGTTTCATGGGGCTGTTCAATGATTCCTACTGGTCGGTCGCATCGGCTGTTTACACAATAGGGAAGCAGGCGAGGCCGCCCTACTACCTAAAGCCGAGCGTTAAAGGCCAGAGGGTGGCGGAGCAGCTGGAAAAGTATCCAACGGCCAAAGTTATCGATATCGAGAATGCTCTGGATGAGGCGGCGCAACAGCAGCTACTTGAAGTGAAGCATCAGCTGGTTTCGGTTGAGGCCCCAGAGTGGCTCCACATCAATGAAATGAGGACGCCTGTGATTGCGCCTAGACCGCAGTTCGAACCGCTTGATTGATCGGGGGGAGGAAAATGGCAGGGGTGTACTGGATTATGGCAGCTCCGGGTGGCGTTGATTGGAGGATTGCACTTTCTGTAGCCGCACTGCCCGCCATTGCCGCCGTAATTGCAGCGGTAATTGCTGCGCGATCGGCGAAAGTTGCAAAGAGCTCCGAGGTGGAAGCTCAGAGGCTTCGTGAACTGGAATCGAGGATCTCCGAGAAAAAGTACGATACGTACAAACCTATGATTAACACGCTAAAAGATATGCTAGATCGTCGTGCGGTGAATGAAGAAACTTTCCGTGCTAATATCTCCGAATTTGCCACCTGGGTTGCTATTTTCGGTTCCGATGAAGCGGTGAGGTCCTTTCATAATTTCATGCAGGCGAGCTTTAACCCTCCAACGCCTCCCGTTGTGTTCATGAGACTCTATGCTGATTTTGTCCTGGCGGCTCGCCGCGATATGGGATATCCGGATACGAGTAGCACTCGAAAGGAGGTCTTGGGTTCTCGAATTACCGACGTCTACTCGCATTCAATGTTTTCGAATATGGATAAGCCTTTCGAGGACCTGTGTCGCGAGGCGGGATGGCAACCGCCTTGGTTGTAGGCGATTTTCACACCAAGGTGGAGCGCGCCGTTGCAGGAGCGACCTTGGCGCCCCTGGCCGGGAATGCTCTGCCCTGCTTGGAACGGGGTGCCCGGGATGGGAGGCGCTCCCCACGGTTCGGCCGACACTCTCGAGCGGTGTTCCTCCTATCCAAGATGGACGAGTGCGCCCGCAGAGGCTGTTTGAAGTCGTGAGCTTGCGCTTTTCTCTGCGGAGAGCAGTAGCCGGATGCCCTGGTGCTGTGGAGAAGGGTTTTCCGCCCTGGCAGCAGATGGCTGCCGATACTCGGACTTGAGCTTGGCCGTCGGCCGCGCCTGGCAGGCGCGGCCGACGGTGTGTTTGGAGGCTGTCAGGCAGCCGCAGCGGCCTCGCGGCCCCTTCGCGTCCGCCGGTGGAGGCTCTCGTCGAAGGTGGCGCGAGCGCCCGAGGGATCGATGTAGTGCATCGCCAGGAGGGCTGCGATGACGGCGCCGACCAGGTCGTTCTGGACCTCGGACCACTTGTGGTCGTCGCCGCAGGTGGTGAGGCCCTTCAGGCCGTGGAGGGCGTGCATGGCCTCGCCGGCCTCCTCGGCGACCTTGCCGACCTGGAGGGCTTTGAGTTCCTTGTCGGGGAGGTGGGCGCCGGCTGCTCGGCAGACGGCGGAGAGCTTCTCGATGTTGTCCCACAGGGTGTCCACGTCGGACCTCTGGTCGATGGGTTCGGCTATTCCTGTGCGGGTCGTCCGAGCTGGCGTACGGTCCATCCGGCCATGCGCCAGGCGTCGGCGTCGATGAGGTTGCGGAGGTCGACGAGGACCTGGTCCGCGACGAGTGGGGCGAGTGCCTTGGGGTCGGCCTCGCGGAAGTGGGGCCATTCGGTGGCCAGGACGATCAGCTCGGCTGCCGTGAGGGAGTCTTCGAGGTCTTCGCAGTAGTCGAGTTCGGGGTGGCGGCGCAGTGCTGTGGGTACGGCGTGCGGGTCGTGGACGGTGACGGTCGCGCCGCGCTGGTGCATGAGCGCGGCGATCGCCAGGGCCGGGGATTCGCGGACGTCGTCGGTACCGGCCTTGAAGGAAGCGCCCCAGACGGTGATGCGTACGCCGTCGACGGGTCGGCCGAGCGTCTGCTCGATGAGCTTCAGTGCGGCGGAGGGTCGGGATTCGTTGACCTCCTCCGCCGCGCGCAGCATGGTCGCTGCTTCGGTGGCGCCCAGGGTGCGGGCGGAGGCGGTGAAGGCGCGGACGTCCTTCGGGAGGCAGCCGCCGCCGTAACCGGGGCCGGCGTTGAGGCCGC
Organism: Streptomyces sp. ADI96-02; assembly: GCF_003846185.1. Classification (GTDB taxonomy): domain Bacteria; phylum Actinomycetota; class Actinomycetes; order Streptomycetales; family Streptomycetaceae; genus Streptomyces. The sequence continues at coordinate 3,084,719 of NZ_ML123034.1, read as the reverse complement.
CGCGCCCGATACGAGGGTCGAGGCCGATGGCCTCGGTGAGCTGCTGGACGTCGGCTCCGGCGGCGGTACACATGTCGGCGACGCCGTTGATGAAGGAGATCTTCATGCCGAGGTAGGCGTTGGCGGCACCCTTGATGAGTTCGGCCGTGGCGGGGTCGGTCACGAACAGCGGGATGCCGTTCGCCAAGAGGGGTGCGTAGACCTGGCGTACCGCGTCCTCGGCGCGGGCCGAGGGCACGCCCACGACGATCCGGTCGGGGCGCAGGGTGTCGTCGATGGCGTGGCCCTCGCGCAGGAACTCGGGGTTCCAGACGACCTCCACGTCCTCACCGGCCGGAGAGAGCCGGACGAGGAGAGCACCGAGGTCGCGCGAGGTGCCGACGGTGACCGTGGACTTCCCGACGATGACGGTCGAGCGGGTCAGGTGCGGGGCGAGGGCGCGGGCTGCGCCGAAGATCTGTCCGGTGTCGTAGCTCCGCCCGTCCGCGTCGATCGGCGTGCCCACAGCGAGGAAGTGAATATCGGCGAACTCGGCCGCCTCTGCGAGGCTGGTGGTGAACCGCAGGCGTCCAGTGGCGGTGTGGGTGCTGAGGAGTTCGGGCAGGCCGTCCTCGTAGATGGGGCACTCACCGGCGTTGAGGCGGTCGATCTTCGCCTGGTCCAGGTCCACGCCGATGACCTCGTGGCCGATCTCGGCCATGGCAGCGGCGTGGGGGATGCCCAGGTGACCACAGCCGATGACGGATACGCGCATGGGTCGACGCTCCTTTCCTTATCCCTCGCCCGCCCAGGGGAGTCCGGGCTGGCCGGGTGCGTCACGCTAGCGCCAACACCCGGCGCGACCCTCTTCGTGCAGGTGGATCAACCAGCGTGCTGTTTGAGCAGGTTGACGAGGGCGGGCAGTGCCTCGGCGGCGGTTGCCCGGCACACCAGGTCGCCGTCCTGGGGGCCTTCCAGCGGGTACGGCATGAACTGGCCGTCGCGCCAGAAGCCCTCCGGGTCCAGGTAGACGACCTGCATGCCGCGAGCGCGGGCGCGTGCCTGGACCTTGCGTCGGTCGGCGTGCAGGCCGACGACGAGGAGGGCCTTGGCGCCGTCCACCCACTCGACGTCGGGTACGGCCTGGTCGTAGCGGCGCATGAAGCACTCGTCGAGCCCGGCGCGCGCCGCGAGCACGTCGAAGTTGTTGGTGATGACCGGGCCGACGAGGTGACCGGCGTCCTTCAGTTCCTTCAGCGCCCACATCGCCGGAGTCGGTTCGGCCAGGAAGCAGGCGCGGAACATCTCCACGAACTCCGCAGTCTTCTCCTCCGGCTCCGTCAGAACCTCGTGGAGGAGCGTGTCCGCTGTCGGGGAGAGGGTGAAGCGGTGTTCCCGAGGCTCGTGGCCCTGGCGGTCGGTCACCCGGTAGATCTCGTGGAGCCGGTGCAGGGGCGGGATACCCGCCTCGACCGACGTACCGCAGCCGATCTCCACCTGGAACGGCAGCAGGTCCGCGAGGACGGACAGGTCTGGGACGCGGGTCGGCGTACCGGGGCGGTCCTTGCACCTGATCCCGGTGGGGAGGACGTTCCACGGCAGCTGCCGGACAGCGGGCGGCGGTGCGTAGGACACCGAGGCGATCTGGACGTCCAGGCTCCGGTAGCCGACGGGCAGGGTACGGCCCGCAGCGGCGTCCTGGGGGTGGACGTCGTGTTCGGTGATGCGGCACTTCAGATCCCGGCGTGTCCATAAGAATCCGCCAGGAGCCTCCTTCCAGCCGCCGGTGGCGAGCGAGTCCCACAGGGCGTCGTGGTGCGCGTCGATCTCATCCGCTGGAGCGGTAACGGAGTGGTAGAGGTACAGGTCGGTCAGGCCGATGGCCGGCGCGGCGGTGGTGGGGACCAGGCCGTACCGGTAGCGGTAGTGGATGATCCGCCGCCGGGCGTCGTCGGCGGCCGTCCAGCCGCTCTGTTCGGCCGTGGCCTTCTCCTGCGTTCGGCGCCAGATGCCTTCCTCGATGTAGCGGGGTCGGTCGGCGTCGCCGAAGTAGGTCTTCCAGAGCCGCTGTTGGTCGGGGGTGAGCTGGTCGATGACGATGTACGGGATGTCCATGATCTCTCCCTGGAGAATCACGCCTGGATGTTCCGGGTGCATGGCAGGCCCCGTTGGCCGGGAAGGTGGGGTGAACGACCCGGACAGCGGGGTTGAGTCAGTGGTCGGAGGGCGGGCTCGCGTCCGTTGAGACGGCGGCGGGCTGGTGACCGAGGCCGTTGAAGAGCGGGACGGCCTGCTCACGCAGTGCACAGGCCGGTCCCACCAGGCCGGCGACCGCCAGAAGCGTGAGCGCGATGCCTCCGCCTTCGGGGCGTACGGAGCGCGGCGCGGCTTTTCGGGCGTGGCGTCGCCGAGGCCCGGTCACGGGGTGCCGCCGAGGGCCCGTCCGTGTGCGTCGACGAGGCGGCTGGTCTGCTGGTGCAGCCACTCCAGCTCGACAGAGGTGAGGATGAGCGCGCCATCGAGGGTCGAGCCGTCATCCAAGTGGAACCCGATGGGAACCGATCCCTGCCTGGCCCGCGCGTCGTAGACCGCGTCCCGTCCGGCCGAGAGCGTGGCGTGGGTGGCCCTCACCGGCACGGGACGGAGCGTCGTTCCGTCGGCGGGCGCGGACCAGGGGGCCCCGCCCCCAGGCGGACGCAGGTGGTACGTCGTCGCATAGCCCTCACCAGGGAGAGCGACTACGACACCCACACGGCCATCGCGAGCGCTGGCCGTGGCGAGGTCGCCGAGCAGTGGGCGGAAGGGTGCTGCCGTACCTAACTCGGTTCCCTGCGAAGGAAGATGAGAAGAACGTCGTCGCGTCATGCCCCGAAGTTAGGGACAGGACGAGCCTCGAATATGAGCCGGAGGAATACGACCCCTATCCGTCCAGGTGAAAGCGGTCGGACATGTGCCGCAGCTTCTCCCTCGTGGCTGCTCGTTCCGCGTAGACGATGCTGCGGAGCGTTGAACGGGCGATGGGGTGGTTCCGTACGAGCTGCGGCGCGATCCGCTCAGCCGTCTCCAGCTCGGTGAGGGCCTTTGCCCGGTTTCCGTCCCACAGCCAGGCCCGCGCCACGTCCATGTGGTGGTGTCCCTGACGGGAGTTGGGTAGTGAACCGATCAAGCTCGGGCTGGTGCGGCGGTCTATCTCCAGAGCTTTGCCCTGCTTGCCCATTTCCAGGGCCACGCTGATCGCGTGGATCTGCACGTTCCCGGCGGAGAACGTCAGCGAATGCCGGTCGTACACCGGTGCGCCGACGTACGCGTCCATGCGTTCCGCCGCGTCCTTCGCGTGCCCGATCCGGTCCTCCGCTTCCGATGGACGGTTGGCCCGAGCGGCGGAGATGGCCGCCCGAAGCTGAAGCGTGCCCCAAGCCCGCACGGCCAGCGGATCACCATGCTCGTACGGTTGTTGCACCGAGGCGATCGCCTTGTCCGAGAGAGTCAGAGCGTCGGTCCAGTCAGCCGTCGCCCACATGTCCCAGACGCGCATCCAGTCGGAGACGGCCGGCAGCACCGGATCTCCCGACAACCTGGCAGACCACGCGGCCCGTTCGCACGCCATGGCCACCAGCTCCGGGTGTCCGAGGGCGTGCGCGGCGGTGTGCGCGAACTTGCAGCACACGGCGTAAAGGGCATACGCCTCTTCCCGCTCGTGCCCGTCCGAGTCCTCCGCCAGGGCGCGCGCTTCCCGGAACAGGTCCGGGAGAACTCGGAGGATCGCGACGTTGGAGGCGGTGTCCCGCAGGCGGTGCAGCCGGGTCACCTCACGCCATAGCTGTGATGCCGGTCGCGGAACCCCGTCGAAGACGGGAACGAGGTCGTAGCGGCGCAGCTCGCGCAGGATCGACGAGGCGGCGATCTGCCACTGGCTGTCGTCGGGGGAGCTGCTGTACGGGCGTCCGATCAGGTCGTTCGGATGGACGTGCAGCTCTGCGGCCACCTGGTTGAGCAGCCCGACCCGGTCCAGCTCGATCAGTCCACGCTCCATCTTCGACACCCAGCCCTGCGATTTCCCGAGGGCGGTCGCCAGGTCGGCCTGCGGCATGCCCAGCCGCAGCCTCGCCCTGCGAGCGCGCTTGCCGATCTCCTCGGCTTCCTCCAGCATCAGGACACCTCCCGGCCGCCGGACGATCCGGCGCAACCGCCGGTCTGTCCGTACAGAGTTCGTCTCCTGCACGGTACCCATGACGAGGCTTCGGCGTGAGACGAGCTGCCAGGACGGTGGGGGCACGGCCCGTGTACCGCTGTCCCGTCCTGAACGGCGAGTCCGAGACCGGAGGCACTTCTGTCCGCCATCAGTGCCCAGACGGCCATCAGGTATTGATTCCGAAGCCGCCGGTGCCGAACGACAGCGGATCATGGGGATGAGGAACTTTCCACGTCGCGCACCGCCGGAGGCAGCCAGTGATCACCGTGACCGTCCTCCACCCTGGAACCATGGGCGCGGCGATCACCGCCGAGCTCGTGGCCGGCGGCCATGAGGCGCTGTCGGTAACCAAGGGCCGCAGTGAGAACACCTGGGTCCGAGGGAGAGAGGCCGGTGCCACGGCGTACGACTCGCTCGCGGAGGCGCTGTACAGAAGCGCGGTCGTTCTCTCGGTCTGCCCACCACAGGCGGCGGAGGACGTCGCGGCGGCGGTGGCAGCGCACGGCTTCGCGGGGGTGTACGCCGACGTCAACGCCATCAGCCCTCAGCGCGTACGGCGCATCGCTGACGAGATCCGCCCCGGCTCCGCAGTTGTCGACGGTGCCGTTTTCGGTCAGCCGCCAGGCGACGGGCGTGCCACACGGCTCTATCTCGCAGGGGCCGACTCTGCCGTCGAGCTGGTGGCGTCGCTGTTCACGGACTCTGCGCTGCACGTGTGCCGCGTCGGGGACACAGTCGGTTCCGCTTCCGCGCTGAAAATGGCCTTCTCCAGCTACCAGAAGGCCGCCCGCACTCTCGCCGGAGTCGCTCACGCGCTCGCCGACGCCCATGGAGTCGGTGATCAGCTCACAGCCGAAGCCGAGGTCATGATCTCCGCGATCCTCTCCGATCCGGAGTATCTACCGAGCGTGGCAGCCCGAGCCTGGCGCTGGGCGCCCGAGATGGAAGAGGTCGCCGATACTCTCCGCGCGGCTGGCCTGCCCACGGACATGGCCGAGGCCACGGCTCGGGTGCTTGCCTTCTGGGAACAGGACAAGGACCAGTACGACTTGCCGGTCGTGCATGCCCTCTCTCAGCTCCGGTCTGGAGGAAGCAGCTGATTCGTTCACGCTGAGGGCCCCGCCTCGGGGTGTTTGCCTCCGCCGAGGGCGAGACATAGGGGCGGTGGACGCGGCCGACGCCGCAGGCTCCGGCGAAGGCAGGGGGCGTAGAACGGTGCTGCGAGACTGTGCCGCCAGAGCTTGCCGGTGGGAGAGGGACTCTGAGAGAGCCGATGTACGCGCCAGGCCAGTGTCCTTGCCGGGGCCGGGCTTCATCGAGGGCGCGCCGCGCACCGAGGGGTGCACACAGCAAACAAGGCCCTGGTCTCCGACCAGGGCCTTCATCGTGGAGCGGGTGACGAGAATCGAACTCGCGCTCTGAGCTTGGGAAACACGGGTGCCTTTGTGGTTCCCCTGCTGGTCGGGCGGGACGTGTGTGTCGCTGCGGCTGAGCCGTCGATGCTGTGTCTCGCTGTGGCTGACCGCAGGATGCCGTTGTGTGGTGCGGAAGTGGTGCGAGGGAGGGAGGGTGTTGGGGTTCGACATCTTCCATGGGGCCGGCTCGGCCCGCACGATGATTCCGGGATCTCGGCGGAAGGCTGGCGGCGGTCTGTGGGCGGCCGTAACCTGTTCGCTGGAGAGTTGTATGTGACTAGTTGGTCGATTCACCCTGTTTGCCGCTCTCGCTGCAGTTGGTTCAAAAATTCCTCGCTCGCTAGGAAACCTGCTGGTCACGCAGTCTGCTCCCCGCGCCCGCGGGGATGGACCCGTCACTTCGGTGTCGTACGCGACGCGGCCAGCCTGCTCCCCGCGCCTGCGGGGATGGACCCCCGTCTGACTGGGACGAGGTCTACGACGAACTGGACTTAGAGGGCATCTGATCTGGGTAGTTGGTGTTTTGGGATGTTCTTGTGACTGTAGGTTGTGGCGCTCGTTGGTCGGTGTGTGACTCCTCGACGCGGGTATCGCAGTGACGTCTCCGATGCCCGCTGGGCGTTGATCGAGCCGGTGTCCCGGCCACGTACGCCCTCGATGCGGCCGTTGACTTTCGTGGCCGCGAGTGCGCAGGCGAGCGTTCCCGCTTCGATCTTGTCTCCGGGAACGGCCCGGGCGACGGATCCCTCCGGGGTACAAACGGCAGGTGGTGCGAGGGCGATCAGACGTTCGGTCGCTTGCGTGCCCCAACCCGCTGACTTCAGCGCGTCCAGGACGCTGATGACCTCGGGGGACAAGTTCGGATGTCCCAGGCGCAGCGGGCGGCCCGCGACCACGGCTCGGAGGATGGCGGCGACGGTCGCGCCGCGCGACCGGAAAGGCAACATGACCGATACGGAGTCGGCACGAGCGCTCCCGGCCACGACGGTGTAGCCGCGGTTGTCCATGGCGTACTGGTCCCCAAACGCCTCGTACACCTTGAAGTGCTGCTCCATGCCGCGCTCGCCGATCTGGCAACCGCCCGGCCACGGCAGGACGGCACGCCCGTGGCGGCCAGCAGAGCGGGCACCAGTTAGTACGAGGCGCGAGTGCGGCCGGCGGTCTCGAACAGCTCCGGAGCGACGCGTCCGACGTCGCCTCCCAGGGCCAGGGCCAGGACCGTGCTCGGAACACCGACCGTGCGGGCGACTCGGTGTCCGGCTTGCTGCAACAACGTGAGCATGGCCTGCACGTCGGCGCTGGCCGGAACGTTGCTGGTCTGCCCCGGGCGCCCGAGGGCCGCAGCCGCCGCGAGAAGCGGTAGAGCGGCGTTCTTGGAGCCGTCGACGGTCACGGTCCCGGCCAGTGGCGGGCCAGGGCGGACCGCGATCACTTCTGCCGTCATGGGAGGGATCTGTGTGGTGGGCATGGTCATCTCCTCGGAAGCAGTACGTGGACTGCCGCATCAGGACGCAGAGGATGGGTGTGAGCCGGGATCTCGGCCCAGCACCGCTTCCCCGACCCAGTGGTCTCGACGCCGTGTCCCAGGGTCAGGGCGGCCACGATGAACAGGCCGCGGCCGTGCTCGTCGTCCGGGCCCGGCAGGCCGGCCTTCGGGCGTACGGAGCTGGCGTCGCAGACCTCGATCCGGACCCTGTCGTCGGTCAACCGCACGGTCACGGAGATCGGGCCCTGGCTTGCGTGCTGCACGGCGTTGGTCAGCAGCTCGCTGGCCACCAGCGCCAGGGTCTCCACCATGTCGCCTTCGGCAGGGAACCCCCAGCCGTGCACGCCTGCGACCACCTGGTGTCTGGCGACGCTGACGGCGTATGCCGTGCTGGGGACGGGAAAACTGAAGCAGTGCGGTTCCACAGGGTGCCTCCCGGTCGAGTTCGGCTCCACCAAGGAACCGCTCGGGGCGGTAGATGGACCAGCTCAGGTGCGTGGTCGGCATGCCTTATGCAGAAGCTGCATGAATGCCAAGTGAGCTTAGAATTAGGCTCGTTCGGGCAGGCAGGATCGGGCGACGGCGAGAGGAGCCGTGGCACAGATGGCTGATGCGTACGACGAGGCAAAACGGCTCGGCGAAGTGCTGCGTCGCGCCCGCGTGCTGGCCAGGCGGTCCCAGGCCGACGTCGCCACCGCGCTCGGCTACCACCAGTCGAAGGTCAGCCGCCTCGAACAGGGCAAAGACACCGAGGACTCCCAGGTCCTGCGCGCTGTCGCTCGGGAACTGGGCATCCCGTTAGCCTCCGTCGGCCTTGCCGACATCCCCGTCGCCAGGAACCTCGAACCAGAGACAGATGACATGCATCGCCGCAACTTCCTCGCCGCGAGCTTGGCCACTTTGGCGGTACCCACCATCCCGTCCCACGCCGGCAGCGGAGCACTTGTCCAGGCCCTTCTCCCAGGTCCTATCCCTCCCGCACAGGATGAGGACCAAGACCTTCCTCAGCTCGGTGAGCGCATTTCGGAGGTGCGCCGACTGTTCTACGCGTGCGACTACACCCGCCTCGAGGGCACGCTTCCGTCTCTGATCGTCGACCTCCGCAACGCGGCAGCAGGCTCGGACGAAGCCGCAGGGCTGCTGGCCACTGCCTACCAGACCTCGGCCAGCCTGCTCCTGAAGCGGGGAGACCACGGCAACGCGTGGCTGGCGGTCGGACGTGCCATGGCAGAGGCAGAGCGCAGCGGCGACCCCGTCGTCCTGGCCTCCAGCGTCCGCGTCCACACCCACCTGCTGGCCCGGGAGCGACACACATCGCAGGCCATCACGCTCGTCCGCCACACCGCCGACCAGCTGACAGGCGCCTACGACCAACGTTCCCCGCGCTACCTGGCTGCCCTCGGCCTGCTCCTGCTCCGCGGGGTCACCGCCGCGAGCAGTGGCGGGGACCGAGCGGCCACTCACGACTTCCTCACGGAGGCCAAGGAAGTCGCTCGGTACGTCGCGCTCGACCGCGCCGACGCCTGGGCCAACTTCAGCCCGACGAACGTCTCCCTGCACGAGGTCAGCGCGACTGCGGCCTTCGGCGACGTGGGGCTCGCTCTGGAGGCCGCGCGTCCCCTCATGCGTCGGCACATCCCCGCCCCCGAACGACGGGCGGCTCTGTGGGTCGAAACGGCGCGTGCCTACAGCCAGCAGGGTCGACTCGCAGACGGATACCAGGCGCTGCGCATCGCTGAGAGCTGCGCCGCACAGGACATCCGGCGTCCGGCTATCCGTGAGTTGGTCGCGGACATGGCTGCCCGCGACCGTCGTCGTACGCTGCCTGAACTGCATCACTTCAGCCGCCAACTGGGAGTCCCCGCGTGAGCGATCAGTCCGGACGCGAGGCCGGCAAGCCGTTTCTGTACGTCGTCGTGTGCGCGGCGGGCATCGCAGGTAATGTCGGCCGACTGATCTCGGCGGCTCAGGAGGCCGGTTGGGAGGTGGGCGTGGTTGCCACCCCTCAGGGTCTGGGCTTCATCGACGCGCCGTCCATCGAAGCACAGACCGGTTACCCGATCCGCTCGGCCTGGCGGGCCCCCACCGACCCGCGCCCTCTCCCGCCCCCGGACGCCATCGCGGTCGTACCGGCGACGTTCAACACGATCAACAAGTGGGCGGCCGGGATCTCGGACACGCTGGTGCTGGGCATTCTGTGCGAGTCGTACGGCCTCGGCATCCCCACCGCCGTGCTGCCGTACGTGAACGCCGCCCAGGCGGCCCACCCCGCGTACGTCGAAAGTCTTTGGAGGTTGCGGGGCATGGGCGTCGTGATCGGTTCCTACGAGCCCCACCGCCCCAAGGCCGGTGGTGGGGCGGACCGTTTCCACTGGGAGGAAGCGCTGGAGCTGCTGGCACCCAGGCTGTCCAAGCGGGAGTGATCACAGCCTTTACGGAGCCTGGATACAAGCAAGGCCCCGGTCGTCGACCAGGGCCTTGATCAAAGAGCGGGTGACGAGAATCGAACTCGCGCTCTGAGCTTGGGAAGCTCATGTTCTACCATTAAACTACACCCGCGAAGCAGTCCGATGAACGGTGCTGCACCGCCGCTCACTCTACCCCATCCCAGGCCCCCGGCGAATGAGCCGTGGGGTCCGTGTGTCGTGGGTGCGTGGGGTGGTGGGGGTGGACGCGGGTGTGGTGGGCGGGAGTTGGGGGCGTAGCGTAGGTGGTCGGAGTGCCGCGTGGAGACGCGTCCCGTTCATCCCCTAATGTGGCTTTCTCGTCCATATGTGGTTGGGGAAGAGGTTTGATGCAGTCGATGCAGCGCACCGTCGTCCGATGCGCCGAAGGGCACGTTTTCACCACCTCGTCGTTTCCGATGCAGCAGCTCGGGGCCGACCGGATCGGGCCCGGGCGGTTGATCCGGTGTCCTCGGTGTGCGCGGTTGCGGCAGGCCGTTCCCGTGGCGTTCGAGGAGCGGTAGGGCAGCCGTAGGGGGCAGCCGTAGAGAGGCAAGTCGTGGGCGGGCTGCCGGCCTCCGTACCGCGGGCGGGTGCCCTTCAGTGCGGAGGCCCGGCATCCGCCTCGCGGTGGGCCCGGGGGCGGCCCCACCCCACCCCCGGGCCCGGTGCTGGTGCGGTGGCGGGGGTGGTCCGGTTGGGGTGGGGTCGTGCCTTCTGCGTATCCTCGGGACGTGCTTCTCTCAGACAAGGACATCCGGGCAGAGATCGACGCCGGGCGGGTCCGCATCGATCCGTACGACCCGTCGATGGTCCAGCCATCCAGCATCGACGTGCGCCTCGACCGCTACTTCCGGGTGTTCGAGAATCACCGCTACCCGCACATCGACCCGGCCGTGGAGCAGGTCGACCTGACCCGCACGGTCGAGCCGGAGGGCGACGACGCGTTCATCCTGCATCCCGGGGAGTTCGTGCTGGCGTCCACGTACGAGGTGATCTCGCTGCCCGACGATCTCGCGTCGCGGCTGGAGGGCAAGAGCTCGCTCGGGCGGCTCGGGCTGGTGACGCACTCGACGGCCGGGTTCATCGACCCGGGGTTCTCCGGGCACGTGACCCTGGAGCTGTCGAATCTGGCGACGCTGCCCATAAAGCTGTGGCCGGGGATGAAGATCGGGCAGCTGTGCATGTTCCGGCTGAGCTCGCCGTCCGAGTTCCCGTACGGCTCCGAGCGGTACGAGTCGCGGTACCAGGGACAGCGGGGCCCGACGGCCTCGCGGTCGTTCAAGAACTTCCATCGGACCCAGGTGTGATGCCGAATGGCGAATGACGTGCGGGAGAACCTTTCCTACGAGGGCTTCGGGCGGGCCGTGCGCGAGCTGGCGCAGGCCGTCGCGGACGACGGCTACGAGCCCGACGTGGTGCTCAGCATCGCGCGCGGCGGGGTGTTCGTCGCCGGCGGGCTCGCGTACGCGCTGGACTGCAAGAACATCCACCTCGTCAACGTCGAGTTCTACACCGGGGTGGGAACCACGCTGGAGATGCCGGTCATGCTGGCGCCCGTGCCCAACGCGATCGACTTCTCGGACAAGAAGGTCCTGATCGCCGACGACGTCGCCGACACCGGCAAGACGTTGAAGCTGGTCCACGACTTCTGCGTCGACCACGTCGCCGAGGTGCGCAGCGCCGTCGTCTACGAGAAGTCGCACTCGCTCGTGAAGTGCGAGTACGTGTGGAAGAAGACCGATCAGTGGATCAACTTCCCGTGGAGCGTGGAGAAGCCCGTCGTGCGCCGCGCCGGGCAGGTCCTGGACGCCTGAGGCGCGTCCTCGACGCCTGAAGCGCAGGTCCTGGACGCGCTGGGGGCAGGTCTTTGACGCTCTGACGTGGAGCCCTCGCGCGTAGGCCCCCGGGGCGGTGCGCCGATGCCTCGATGCGGTGGCGCATCGGGCGCTTCGTGCCTCGCTCCGGGGGCCCTCGTCGTTCCGCGGGCCGTACCCGCGTGCGCTCAGATCGTGCCGAGCTTGATGATCGACAGCAGCGCGATCAGCTGGATCGCCGACGCGCCCAGCGCCTTCGGCCACGGCAGGTCGTGCGACTTGCTCACCATCGAGGTGAACAGCGCCCCGGCCGCCAGCCACGTCAGCCAGCCCACGATCTGCACCAGCATGTTCTCGCCGCCCAGGAAGACGGCGAAGAGCAGGCGCGGAGCGTCGGTGATCGACATGATCAGCATCGACAGGCCCACCGTGGGCTGCCACGAACCGGTGCCGCCGAGCTGGCGCGCGAGGGTGTGCGTCACCGCGCCGAGCACCAGACCGCCGATGACGAATCCGACGCCGGTGAACAGGACGTACGGGACGGCCGTCGAGATCGTCGCGTTGATCGCTTCCTCGCGCGCCTGGTCGAAGCCGAACAGCGCGAGCAGGCCGTAGAGGAACGTGACGATCAGCGCCGGTCCCCAGACCGGGTAGTCGCGCATCTGCCAGAACGTCGGGCCGGGCCGCGTCACGATGCCGTTCAGCAGGTCCTTCCAGCCCAGGCGCGGGCCGGAGGGCTGGGCGGGCGCCTGGCCGGCGCGGTAGGCGCCGCCCTCGTCGTACGGGTCCTCGTTGATGCTGAACGCCTGCGTGTGACCCGGGGTGTTGGCGTACGGGTCATGGGGCGCGGGGTCCGGGTAGGGGTCGCCGAAGTACTCCGGCTCGCCGTGCCCGTGGGGGCCGTGCCCGGGTCCGCCGCCGGGTCGGCCCTGGCCGGCGTGCGCGTGCCCGCCGCCGGCGTAGCCGCCGTCGTACGGGGCGCCGCCGCCGTCGTACGGGGCGCCGCCGCCGTCGTACGGGGCGCCGCCGCCCTGGGGGGCTCCGTACGGGGGTGCGCCGTTGCCTCCTCCCGTCGATGGCCACGGCTGAGATCCGTACGGCGGCTGTGGTGCCTGCCCTCCGTACGGCTGCTGCCGCGGTTGCTGCGGTTGTTGCGGGGTGCGGTTGTCCCGGCCGCGTCCGATCCTGAATCCAGCCACGTCAACGAACGTACCTGGTCCTCCCCGGCGCCGGGCGGGGCCGTGGCGAACCCGTGTCCATTGGGGCCGAGCTGTGACATCCCCGGGACGCGGACCAGGACGCGGACCAGGACCCCGCCCCCGGGGCCTGCCGGGCGCGGGGCGGGGCGGGAGTTCAGGGGAGGAAGAGCGATGTGGAGAAGGTGAGCGCGGGGCGGTCCGTGCTCCCGGCCGGGTAGAGCGCGACCAGGTCCCGGCGCTCGCCGCGGTACGTCCGCACCACCGTGTCCGTCCTCCCGTCGCCGTCGTAGTTCGTGCGGCGGCGGGGGAGCGCGGCGGGGTGTCGCCGTTCTTGCCGCCGCCCGCGCCGGACGAGAGGCCGTCGCAGGCGGTGAGCGCGATCAGCAGGCAGGCGCAGCCCGCCGCCACGGCCGCCGCGGTCCTGGTGGGGGCGGTCGCCCCGGGGCGTGTCCCGGCTCTGCCGGCTCCGCTGACTCCGCGCACGGGTCCTCGTCCGTTGTCGTCGTCCGGTGGCCCCGGCGTCCGGGCACATGACGCTGCACCCGCGCCCGCGGCGTACACGGTCCGGCCGTTGTGCGGTGGTCGTCGCACCGCCGGTCCGCCGGTACGGGGGTGACGCCCGGCCGCCCGGACACGCCGGAGCGGCCGGTCCTGCCTCCGAGGCGGGTCCGGCCGCTCCTGGTGGTGCGGGTGGTCGTTACGTCGTGCTGCGGGTGGTCGTCACGTCGCCGGTTCCGGCTCCGGTGCGTCCACCTGTTCCGGGTCGCCCGCCGGGTCGGCGGGGGTCTTCACGGAGTCGAGCAGGAGCTGGGAGACGTCGACGACCTGGATGGACTCCTTGGCCTGGCCGTCGTTCTTCTTGCCGTTGACCGAGTCGGTCAGCATGACGAGGCAGAACGGGCAGGCGGTGGAGACGATGTCCGGGTTGAGGGCGAGGGCCTCGTCGACGCGCTCGTTGTTGACGCGCTTGCCGATCCGCTCCTCCATCCACATCCGCGCGCCGCCCGCGCCGCAGCAGAAGCCGCGCTCCTTGTGGCGGTGCATCTCCTCGTTCCGCAGTCCGGGGACCTTCGCGATGATCTCGCGCGGCGGGGTGTAGATCTTGTTGTGGCGGCCCAGGTAGCACGGGTCGTGGTACGTGATCAGGCCCTCGACCGGAGTGACGGGGATGAGCCGGCCCTCGTCGATGAGGTGCTGGAGCAACTGCGTGTGGTGGATGACCTCGTACTCGCCGCCGAGCTGCGGGTACTCGTTGGCGATGGTGTTGAAGCAGTGCGGGCAGGTCGCGACGATCTTCTTCGACGACGTGGGCTTCTTCGTCGAGGCGTCCTCGTCGTCCTCGCCGTACGCCATGTTCAGCATCGCGACGTTCTCCTGGCCGAGCTGCTGGAACAGCGGCTCGTTGCCCAGGCGGCGGGCGGAGTCACCGGTGCACTTCTCGTCGCCGCCCATGATCGCGAACTTGACGCCCGCGATGTGCAGCAGTTCGGCGAACGCCTTGGTGGTCTTCTTCGCCCGGTCCTCCAGCGCGCCGGCGCAGCCGACCCAGTAGAGGTAGTCGACCTCGGTGAGGTCCTCGACGTCCTTGCCGACGATCGGGACCTCGAAGTCGACCTCCTTGGTCCACTCCACGCGCTGCTTCTTGGCGAGCCCCCAGGGGTTGCCCTTCTTCTCCAGGTTCTTGAGCATCGTGCCCGCCTCGGACGGGAAGGCGGACTCGATCATGACCTGGTAGCGGCGCATGTCGACGATGTGGTCGATGTGTTCGATGTCGACCGGGCACTGCTCGACGCACGCACCGCAGGTGGTGCACGACCACAGCACGTCCGGGTCGATGACGCCGTTCTCCTCGGCGGTGCCGATCAGCGGGCGCTCGGCCTCGGCGAGGGCCGCCGCCGGTACGTCCTTCAGCTGCTCCTCGGTGGCCTTCTCGTTGCCCTCCATGTCCTTGCCGCCGCCGGCCAGCAGGTACGGGGCCTTGGCGTGCGCGTGGTCGCGCAGCGACATGATCAGGAGCTTCGGCGAGAGCGGCTTGCCGGTGTTCCAGGCGGGGCACTGCGACTGGCAGCGACCGCACTCGGTGCAGGTGGAGAAGTCGAGGATGCCCTTCCAGGAGAACTGCTCGACCTGGGAGACGCCGAAGACGTCGTCGTCGCCCGGCTCCTCGAAGTCGATCTCCTTGCCGCCCGAGGTCATCGGCTGGAGCGCGCCGAGCGCGACGTCGCCGTCCGCGTTGCGCTTGAACCAGATGTTCGGGAAGCCCAGGAAGCGGTGCCAGGCGACGCCCATGTTGGTGTTCAGGCCCACCGTGATCGCCCAGGCCATGGTGGTGCCGAGCTTGATCATGGCGGTGAGGTAGACGAGGTTCTGGAGCGTGTCGACGTCCAGCCCCTGGAACGCGGCGACCAGCGGGTACGAGGCGAAGTACGCGGCCTCGTAGCCGTCGACGTGGTGCAGCGCGCCCTCCAGGCCGCGCAAGGTCATGATCGCCAGGCCGATGACGAGGATGACGGCCTCGACGAAGTACGCCTGGCCCATCTTCGAACCCGTGAAGCGGGACTTGCGGCCGGCCCGGGAGGGCAGGTTCAGCTGGCGGATCACGATGAGGACGAGGATGCCCACCGTCGTCCCGAGGGCGATGAACTCGATGTACAGCTCGTACGGCAGCCACGTGCCGATGAGCGGCAGGACCCAGTCGGCCTTGAACAGCTGCCCGTACGCCTGGACGATGGTGAGGCCCAGGGTCAGGAAGCCGACGGCGACGAACCAGTGCGCCACGCCGACGATCCCCCACCGGTTCATCCGGGTGTGGCCGATGAACTCCTTGGCGAGGGTGATCGTGCGCTGCTTGGGGTCGTCGGTGCGGGTGCCTGCGGGGACCGGCTGTCCGAGGCGGACGAACCGGTAGATCTGCGCGACGGCTCGGGCGACGAGCGCAACGCCGACCGCGGTCAGCACCAGCGACACGATGATCGCTGCGAGTTGCATGTTGGGGGCTCCTCGGGCCTGCGAGGGTGGGATCGATCCAGTACTACTGCCCAGATCTACTAAGCAGTAACTTAATTGGTCTGTGCTGACACTATCCACTTATTCCGTGACGCTGTAGCCGGGCAAGCGGTGATCTGTGTCGCTCAGGTGTGCCTTGGTGCGGCGGGTGGCCCTTCCCAGCGCCGCCCGCAGCGGATTGCGTACCGCCTCGGCCAGGATGACCAGGTCGAGGACCACTCCATGGTCCTCCGCGTAGTGCCGGTCCAGCAGGGCGGGGTCGTCCCACGGCATGCCGGAACGGGCGCGGACCTGCGCCAGGCCGGTCAGTCCGGGGCGCAGCTCCTGCCGCCACTGCCGGGAGCCGGGGCCCGCCGCCCGTGGATCGCCCGGTGCCAGCGGGGCCGGGCCGACCAGGGACAGCTCGCCGCGCAGGACGTGGGGGAGCCGGGAGAGCAGGTCGAGGCGGAGGCGCCGGGTGCGCAGGGAGCGCAGCTCGAAGACGTGTCCGTGCAGGCCGGCGCGGGGGCCGCGGTCCCATGCGCCGCCCGGGAGCCGGCGGGCCGCGAGGGCCGCCAGGCCGACGGCGAGCGCGGGGGCGGCGAGGGCGAGCAGGGCGGTTCCGAGAAAGAGGTCCAGCGTCCGTTTGACGGTCAGGTGTGCGGTGAGGCGCTGTACGGGACGCGTCGCGCGGTCCGCCAGGTCGGCGAGGCGGGCCGTGGGCCGGGACGGGAAGCCGGCCGAGCTCGTCGCGGTCGGCGCGGTGTACGGGCGGCGAGGGCGGTGCGGGCGGCGCGGCCCGGAGTGCGGCGCGCGGGGTCGTCCGTACGCCGCGGGCCCCGCGCGGCGCGTCGCGCCCCGCGTCCTGCCCCGCGCCACGCCGTGGGCCGTGCTCTGTGCCGCGTCCTGCCTCGCGTCGTGCATCGCGCCCGCCCGGGTCCGAGGTCCGATGGTGCGCCGATCGACGGTGGTAATGACCGTCTCGCGGCATTTTGTGACAGAACAATCCCACGGTGGGATGGTGGGACGGGGGGTTGTGCGGAGGTGTCGCGCGTGGCGGGGTGCGCGCCCGCTGGTGCCGGTCGGCCGGGAGAGTTCCCGGTGGCGTAAGGGCTGAGCACTTAAGTTGAGCGTGCCCGACTCAGGTCTGTTGACTCTGGGGCGGGTGTCGTGCATTCTTGAGTCAGATCCACTCAAGTAGTCAGTTGGAGGAATCGAAATGGCACGTGCGGTCGGCATCGACCTGGGCACGACTAACTCCGTCGTCAGCGTTCTCGAAGGCGGCGAGCCCACCGTCATCACCAACGCCGAAGGCGCCAGGACCACGCCGTCCGTCGTCGCCTTCGCCAAGAACGGCGAGGTGCTCGTCGGCGAGGTCGCCAAGCGCCAGGCGGTCACCAACGTCGACAGGACCATCCGGTCGGTCAAGCGCCACATGGGCACCGACTGGAAGATCGACCTGGACGGCAAGAGCTTCAACCCGCAGCAGATGAGCGCCTTCATCCTGCAGAAGCTGAAGCGCGACGCCGAGTCCTACCTGGGCGAGAAGGTGACCGACGCGGTCATCACCGTCCCGGCGTACTTCAACGACTCCGAGCGCCAGGCGACCAAGGAGGCCGGCGAGATCGCGGGCCTGAACGTCCTGCGCATCGTCAACGAGCCGACGGCCGCCGCCCTGGCGTACGGGCTCGACAAGGACGACCAGACGATCCTCGTCTTCGACCTCGGCGGCGGCACCTTCGACGTGTCGCTCCTGGAGATCGGCGACGGCGTCGTCGAGGTGAAGGCCACCAACGGCGACAACCACCTCGGTGGCGACGACTGGGACCAGCGCGTCGTCGACTACCTGGTGAAGCAGTTCGCCAACGGGCACGGCGTGGACCTGTCCAAGGACAAGATGGCTCTCCAGCGTCTCCGCGAAGCCGCGGAGAAGGCGAAGATCGAGCTCTCGTCCTCGACCGAGACCACGATCAACCTGCCCTACATCACGGCGTCCGCCGAGGGCCCGCTGCACCTGGACGAGAAGCTCACGCGCTCGCAGTTCCAGCAGCTGACCGCGGACCTCCTGGACCGCTGCAAGACCCCGTTCCACAACGTCATCAAGGACGCGGGCATCCAGCTCTCCGAGATCGACCACGTCGTTCTCGTCGGCGGCTCCACCCGCATGCCGGCCGTCGCCGAGCTCGTCAAGGAGCTGACCGGCGGCCAGGACGCCAACAAGGGCGTGAACCCGGACGAGGTCGTCGCCATCGGCGCCTCGCTCCAGGCCGGTGTCCTCAAGGGCGAGGTCAAGGACGTCCTGCTGCTCGACGTCACGCCGCTCTCCCTCGGCATCGAGACCAAGGGAGGGATCATGACGAAGCTCATCGAGCGCAACACCACGATCCCGACCAAGCGCTCCGAGATCTTCACGACGGCCGAGGACAACCAGCCGTCCGTCCAGATCCAGGTCTACCAGGGCGAGCGCGAGATCGCGGCGTACAACAAGAAGCTCGGGATGTTCGAGCTGACCGGTCTGCCGCCGGCCCCGCGCGGCGTGCCGCAGATCGAGGTCGCGTTCGACATCGACGCCAACGGCATCATGCACGTCGCCGCCAAGGACCTCGGCACCGGCAAGGAGCAGAAGATGACCGTCACCGGCGGCTCCTCGCTGCCGAAGGACGAGGTCAACCGGATGCGCGAAGAGGCCGAGAAGTACGCCGAGGAGGACCACGCCCGCCGCGAGGCCGCCGAGTCGCGCAACCAGGGCGAGCAGCTCGTCTACCAGACGGAGAAGTTCCTCAAGGACAACGAGGACAAGGTCCCCGGTGACGTGAAGACGGAGGTGGAGACCGCCGTCGGCGAGCTGAAGGAGAAGCTCAAGGGCGAGGACACCGCCGAGATCCGCACCGCCACCGAGAAGGTCGCGGCCGTCTCCCAGAAGCTGGGCCAGGCGATGTACGCCAACGCCCAGGCCGAGGGTGCGACCCCGGGCGCCGAGGCCCCTGGCGACGGCCAGGCCAAGGCCGATGACGACGTCGTCGACGCCGAGATCGTGGACGACGAGAAGGACACCAAGGGCGGTGCGGCGTGACCGAGGAGACTCCGGGCTTCGAGGAGAAGCCCGACGTCCCCTCCGGCGCCACCCCTGATGACGCCGAACCGAAGGCTGCCGCTCCCTCCGAGGAGGAGGCGGCGGCCCCGGCCGGGGACACCGATCCGACCGTCGGCCTGACGGCCCAGCTGGACCAGGCGCGCACCGCGCTCAACGAGCGCACCGCGGACCTCCAGCGGCTCCAGGCCGAGTACCAGAACTACCGCCGCCGCGTGGAGCGCGACCGGGTCACGGTCAAGGAGGTCGCCGTCGCGAACCTCCTGTCCGAGCTGCTGCCGGTGCTCGACGACGTCGGCCGCGCCCGGGAGCACGGGGAGCTGGTCGGCGGCTTCAAGTCGGTGGCCGAATCCATGGAGACGATCGTCGCGAAGCTGGGCCTCCAGCAGTTCGGCAAGGAGGGCGAGCCCTTCGACCCGACGATCCACGAGGCCCTGATGCACAGCTACGCGCCGGACGTCACCGAGACGACCTGCGTGGCGATCCTTCAGCCGGGGTATCGCATCGGCGAGCGCACCATCCGCCCCGCGCGGGTGGCCGTCGCCGAGCCGCAGCCGGGCGCCACGCCCGCCGCGGCCAAGGAAGAGCAGGCAGACGACGAGGAGAGCGGTGGCACCGAGGAGGTCTGACATCACGTCTGACCACCGCGGTGCGCACCGACCGGCCCGGCGGCCGGCCCACGGGCCGGCCGCTCGGCCGATCGTCCGGAAGGAGGGACGTCGATGAGCACGAAGGACTTCGTCGAGAAGGACTACTACAAGGTCCTCGGCGTTCCGAAGGACGCCACCGACGCCGAGATCAAGAAGGCGTACCGCAAGCTCGCCCGGGAGTTCCACCCCGACGCCAACAAGGGCGACGCCAAGGCGGAGGAGCGCTTCAAGGAGATCTCCGAGGCGAACGACGTCCTCGGCGACGCCAAGCGGCGCAAGGAGTACGACGAGGCGCGCGCCCTGTTCGGCAACGGCGGCTTCCGCGCCGGTCCCGGTGGTGCGGGCGGCAACTTCAACTTCGACCTGGGCGACCTCTTCGGCGGCGCCGGGGGCGGTCAGCCCGGTGGCCAGGGCGGCGGGTTCGGCGGCGGAGGCGGTCTCGGCGACGTCTTCGGCGGCCTGTTCAACCGCGGCGGCGCGGGCACCCGGGTGCAGCCGCGGCGCGGCCAGGACATCGAGTCCGAGGTGACGCTCAGCTTCACCGAGGCGGTCGACGGGGCCACGGTCCCGCTGCGGATGTCCAGCCAGGCGCCCTGCAAGGCGTGCTCCGGCACCGGCGACAAGAACGGCACCCCCCGGGTCTGCCCGACCTGCGTCGGCACCGGCCAGGTCTCGCGCGGCAGCGGCGGCGGCTTCTCGCTCACCGACCCGTGCGTCGACTGCAAGGGCCGGGGCCTCATCGCCCAGGACCCGTGCGAGGTGTGCAAGGGCAGCGGCCGGGCGAAGTCGGCCCGCACGATGCAGGTCAGGATCCCGGCGGGCGTCTCCGACGCCCAGCGGATCCGGCTGCGCGGCAAGGGCGGTCCGGGCGAGCGCGGCGGCCCGGCCGGCGACCTCTACGTCGTCGTCCACGTCGGCTCCCACCCGGTCTTCGGCCGCAGAGGCGACAACCTCACCGTCACCGTGCCGGTCACCTTCCCGGAGGCCACGCTCGGCGGCGAGGTGAAGGTGCCCACCCTCGGCGGTCCCGCCGTCACGCTGAAACTGCCCCCGGGCACCCCCAACGGCCGTACGATGCGGGCCCGGGGCAAGGGCGCGGTGCGCAAGGACGGCACCCGCGGCGACCTCCTGGTCACCGTGGAGGTCGCGGTCCCGACCGACCTCGGCCAGGAGGCCAAGGACGCGCTGGAGACCTTCCGGAAGGCGACCGCGGACGAGGACCCGCGGGCGGAACTGTTCCAGGCTGCGAAGGGAGCTTGAGATGGACGGCCGTCGACGCAATCCGTACCAGCTGACCGATGAATCGCCGGTCTACGTCATCTCGATCGCGGCCCAGCTCTCGGGCCTGCACCCGCAGACACTGCGCCAGTACGACCGTCTCGGCCTGGTCTCCCCCGACCGTACGGCCGGGCGCGGCCGGCGGTACTCGGCCCGCGACATCGAGCTGCTGCGCACCGTGCAGCAGCTGTCGCAGGACGAGGGCATCAACCTGGCGGGCATCAAGCGGATCATCGAGCTGGAGAACCAGGTAGCCGCCCTCCAGCAGCGCGTCGCCGAGCTGTCGGCGGCGGTGGACGGCGCGGCGGTCGCGATGCAGCAGCGCGAGGCCCAGGTGCACGCCTCCTACCGGCGCGACCTGGTGCCCTATCAGGACGTGCAGCAGACCAGCGCGCTGGTGGTCTGGCGGCCCAAGCCGAAGCGGCCCGCGGAGTAGGCGGGACGCGGAGCAGGCGGGACGCGCGACGCACGAACGGCCGGGCCGGAAGAGCGGGATCTCTTCCGGCCCGGCCGTTCGCGTACCCGGTTCCGGCCGTGTTCGTGCGCAGGCTTCCGGCCGTTCGCGTGCCTGGCCCGGACGGTGCGGCGGTGGCACCAAGTGGCCGGAAAGGTGCAGCAAGTTGACAGCGCCGCACCACCGGCCGCGCATGTGCCGCTGGCAAGCTGATGGGCGTCGGCGAGGGAAGCCGGCGACGCAAGCGACGTACGGGGAGGAAGACATGGGCGTCTGCGCGTTCACCAGGAGGATGGTCGGGGCCGGGGGGCTGGTCGTGGGGCTGGTCGTCGGAGTCGGGGCCGTGCCGGCCCAGGCCGGTACGCGGGCGGTGGCGGAGGCGGGCGCGGACGCGCCGGCCCGTACCGGTTCGGGCACTGGCTCCGGCACCGGTTCCGGCACCGGGGCGCTCTCGGAGGGGCCGGCGGGGCAGGCGCGGCCGGGGCCGGACCCGGAGGCGGTCTCGGACGTGTCCGCGTCGGTCGCCCGGTTCCTGTGCGGCGTACGGCTGCCGAACCCGCTGGAACCGTTCATGGGCAAGGTGCGGTGCGTCAACGGCTGGCAGTAGAGGACCCGGCGGCCGACGCGGTCGAGGTCGCGGTGGTCCGGGCCGCCGTGACCGCCGCGCCCGCCGGGATCGCGGTCCTGCGGCTCATCGGGATGCTGCCCGCGCACTGGGTCTGCGGGCAGCGCATCGAGGAGGACCGCATCACCCTGCGGGTGCGCGGCGGCGACGGGCCCGAGGTGCGCGGTCGCTGCGGCGCGGTCCTGCGGGACCGGGCGCTGGAGGGCTGGGCGCTGGAGACCCCGGAGCCGGCCGACCGTCCGCCGCCGGGTGACCGCGCCGCCGGGACCGGGGCCGGGGCCGGAGACGGGGCCGAGGACGGGGCCGGGGGCGAACCGGCGGAGCCCTGAGCGGGCTTCGGGGCACCGGGGTCCGGGAGGCAAGCGGACGCCCGCCGGGGCGGACGAGTGCCTGCGGAGGTGGACGAGCGCCGGCGGACGCCGACCGGCGCTCACGCGCGTCGGCCCGGTCGGGCGTCTCAGATCCAGCCCTTCTCGTGCGCCAGCAGCGCCGCGTGGGGGCGGCTCGCCGCGCCCAGGATGCGCAGGACGTCGGCGACATGGCGGCGGTACGTCCGTACCGAGATGTCCAGGTTGCGGGCTCCGGTCTCGTCCTTCGCGACGCGGCACATCTCCTCCAGGACGCGCTGCTCCATCTCCGAGAGCACGTCCGTGGGGGCGGGGTGGGTGTCGATGAGGGCGGAGAGGTCCGTGGACTCGGTCCAGATCTTCTCGAAGAGGGCCAGGATGTTGGAGACCAGCCCGGCCTGCTGGGTGACCAGCGCGCCGCGCGAGGTGTCCGAGGGGTCGACGGGCACCAGGGCCGTCCTGCGGTCGTACACCAGGATGCGTTCGGAGAGGCTGTCCGCCGCCCGTATCGAGGCTCCCTGCGCGGTGAGTTCGCGCAGATAGGCCACGGTGGGCGGGTGGTCGAGGGCTTCTCGCAGCACCACGCTGCGGATCTGCACGCCCCGGCGCAGGCACCGGGTGTCCAGCGGGCGGGCGTGCGCGATGTTCTCGGGGGTGAGGGCGGTGTACGGCTCGACGGAGAGGATCTCCTGCCGGGCGAAGAAGGCCAGGTCGTCGATCCGGTCGCGGATCTGCCGGAGGACTTCGAGCCGTTCCACGCCCTGCGAGGCGAGCGGCCCGGCCTGCCGTTCGGCGGTCAGCTCGGCGACGAGGCGCCGGGACCCGGTGACCTGGCGGAGCTGTTCGTGGAGTTCGCGCAGCCGCATCTCGGTGAGCCGGTCGACGGCCGTCTCCGGATCGGCCGCCGAGACGCCGCCGCCGTCGCCGCTCCGCAGGAGGCTGAGCTCGCCGAGCCGGTCGAGCGCCCTCTCGACGTCGTCGCGCGGGCTGTGCAGGAGGACGTCGATGTCCTCGGTACTGGTCCCGGGGTTGCGCAGGAAGTGCCGGTAGACGCGCTCCTCCGTGCCATCGAGACCGAGTATGGACAGAATCCCGCCATTCACTGCTGCCGCCCCCCGCGTGCCGCACCGACAACCGACGGCGCACGGGCATGGGTCAGATGCGGCGCGACCGTCGAACTGATGAAGGAGAGGGTAATCCAAAGGTAAAGCAGCAGGTAAGGGCTGTCCCGTAACGGGACAGCCCTGAGTCCCGGCCGGCCGCGTGACGGGGCCCGGGACGGGGGACGGAGGACGATCAGATGGAGGAAACCGCTGTGATATCGATGACCGAACGACCCGTACTGGATTTCGCCATGCTCACGGAGCGTGAGTTGGAGGTTCTGGTACTGCTGGCGAGCGGCGAACAGAACCGCTGGCTGGCGAGAAGACTGGGGATCGCGGAACGCACGGTCCGCGCGCACACGACCAGCATCGTGCGGAAACTGAACCTGAAGTCGCGGTTCGAGGCGGCGATCGTCTCGCACCTGTACGCGGAGGACATCAGGGGCCTGCGTCCCTGACCTCTCCCGCCCGGCCGCCCGATCCGGGCGGGAGCCCAAGTCCCCTGCGGGAAGCGGTACTTCCGCAGGGGACTTCTCGCGCTGCGGTGCTCACGCGTACGCCCCGGTGGGCGGGAGCCGTTACGGCAGGGCCGCGCTGACCGCGTCGACCGCCATCATCCACATCGGCTGGCCGCCGGTCCCGAACGCCGCGGACAGCGCGTAGCCGATCGCCGCGTCCAGCGGCTCGACGGATACGCCCTCCTGCCACTCGGCTATCACCCGCCGGTCGCCGTCGGAGGAGAAGTCCCCGAGGTGCTTCCCGTCGCGGGTCAGCCGGCTGGTCGGGATGGAGTCGGGCACCAGACGGTAGGACGTGCCCGCGTACGTCACGTCGACCCGGTAACTCTGGCGTCGGAGCTTGCCCTTGGCCGGGGTGATCGTGGCGGCGTCCCCGTCCACCGTGAGGGTGAGGTGCTGCGGGTCGCGGGTGCCGATGACGATGTGGTCGTCGACCTCGGCCCCGGGTGCGCGGACCAGGGTGATGGTGGGAATCCGTTCGCCGCTGACGACGAGCGTCTCGCGCTGGTCGCCGAGGAGTTCCACGGCGATCTCCCCGTAGTGGTCGTCCTCGGTGGCGGCGGGCAGGGGCGTGATGTCGGTCATCTGGATCCTTGAATCCTTCGGTCGTGCCGGGGGTGTTCAGTTCGGTCAGGACTGACGCACTGGGATTCTCGCAGGGTGCGGCAGCGGGGTGGTCGCGTTCGGCGGGAGGGCCGGCCGGTGCCGACCGGGCGTCCGGACGTTCGGGCGTCCTGATGGATGGTCAGCCGGTCAACTGGGTGGCCGTGAGGTCCTGGTAGAGGGTGCTCCGGTCCAGCAGGTCCTCGTGCCGGCCGTGGTCGCTGACCCGGCCGCCCTCGAACAGGACCAACTGGTCGGCGGAGGTGACGGTGGAGAGCCGGTGCGCGATGAGCAGCACCGTGCACTCCCGAGCGGCCTCCTCCACCGTGCGGCGCAGGGCCATCTCGCTGAGCCCGTCGAGGTGCGCGGTGACTTCGTCGAGCAGCAGTACCTGCGGTTTGCGGAGCAACGCCCTTGCGATGGCGAGGCGTTGGCGTTCACCACCGGACAGGGCGAGGCCGCGTGAGCCGACGGCGGTGTCCAGCCCGTCCGGGAGCGAGGCGACGAAGCCGTCGAGCAGCGTCCGGCGCAGCACGTCCGCGATCGCCTCGTCGCTCGCGTCCGGCGCGGAGTACAGCAGGTTCTCCCGGAGGGTGCCCGCGAGCATCGGCGAGTCCTGCTCGACGTAGGCGATGCGGCGGCGCAGCTCGGCGCGGTTCAGCTCGCGGATGTCGGTGCCGTCCAGCAGGATGCGCCCGCCGTCGCTGTCGTAGAAGCGCTGGATCAGCGAGAAGACGGTGGTCTTGCCGGAGCCGGACGGCCCGACGAGCGCGGTGACCCGGCCGGCGGGCGCGGTGAACGCGGTACCGGTCAGGACCGGTGTGCGGCCCCGGTAGGCGAAGGTCACGTCCTCCACGGTGACGCTGGGCGGCGGCCCGGACGGCTCCGGCGGAGTGCCGTCCACGTCGTCCTCGGCCTCCATCGACCGCACCTCCTCGATGCGCTCCAGGGCCCCGAGTCCCTGCTGGAGGGCGGTGGTGCCGCCGACGAGGGAGAGGACCGGGCCGCCCAGGTTGAACAGGTAGAGCAGGAAGCCGATCAGCGCGGCCAGTTCGAGGCTGCCCATGGCGACCAGCGCGCCGCCGAAGCCGATGACGGCCAGGAACGACGCCTGGACGATCAGCCCGGCGAGCACGGCGATCAGCGCCTGGTAGCGCGCGCCCTTGAGGCCGGCCCGGTAGGCGCGCTCGGCCGCTTGCGTCGCCCGTGCGGTCTCCTTCGCCTCGCCGCCGTTGGCCTTGACCGTACGGACGGCGCCGAGCGAGCGGTCGAGCGCGGCGCCGATCTTGCCGACGGAGGTCTGCGCCTCGGTGGTGACCCGCTTGACGCGCGGCATGACCACTCCCAGCGCGATGCCGACGACGACCAGGACGGCGGAGGTGATGCCGAGGAGCGGCAGGCTCACGATGCCCATCAGCACGATGGTGGCGATCAAGTGGATTCCGCCGTCGACGAGCTGGATGAGTCCACCGGTCGCGGCATGCTGCACGAGCGTGCTGTCGGAGGTGACACGGGTGGTGAGTCCGCCGGGCTCGGTGCGGTCCAACTCGGAGGTACGCAAGCGTATGAGACGAGCTATCAGCCCGCGCCGCACATGCAGCACGACCCGTTCCGCGGTGCGTTCGCCGAGCCAGGCCTGCACCCAGGTCAGCCCGATCGACGCGAGCAGCAGGCAGAGCAGCAGCAGGATGTCCTCGCGCAGGCTCTCGCCCGTCATGAGCTTCGCCAGGACCGACTGGATGACCAGCGGCTGGGCGAGGCCCGCGGCGCTGCCCATCAGCGTCAGGACCAGGACGAGTCCGAGGACGCCGCGGTGCGGTCGCGCGTACGAGAGCAGCGCACGCAGTGCGGGCCGCTCTGCCGGAGGCTGTTCTGCGTCAGGTGTGTTCACCCTCGTATTTCTATCCCCTCCTCCGTACGCGGGGAACTGTCTTTTGAGGCAATGCCGCAAGAGCCAATGGCGCGGATCGGACGGGCTGGGCCAGTATTCCAACCGTCCGCAACGGACACCGGGCATCGACAAGATGACTGGGCGTCAATTCCTTTCCAAACATGGAGACATCTCGCATGCAGAACGTCACGGAGAAGGACCTGTTCGACGGCTACACCGCCTACACCTCGGCGGAGGAGCTGGGCCTGCACGACGGCAAGGAGGCCGCGCCGGCGTTCAGCCCCACCATCCCGTGGGCCATCCGCGCCACGATCATCACCGCGCGTTCCTCGCAGCAGTGCGCCGCCGCCCTCGGCTCGCTCGCCGCGAAGACTGTCGAGAACAAGTGCTGACCAGGCTCCCTTCGCTGTGAGCCGCGGGGTCCGGCCGGAGTGCGCGCTCCGGCCGGACCCGGCCTTTGGCCTCGACCCGAGCGCGCACAGGAGGCGTCGTGGAGGAACAGCACGTCGTGGAGGAACGGCACGGAGACTTCGAGCGTGTCCTCGTCGTGGGGACGGGAGCGCTGGGCGTCGCCTTCCTGCCGTTCTGGATCAACTGGCTCGGGAACTCCTTTCCCGGCATGGAGCAGCGGTACGCGCTGACGCGTTCCGCCTGCCGATTCGTCTCGCGGGACGCGGTGGCCGTGCTGTCCGGGAAAGAGGTCTTCGTCGACGACTGGAAGGAATTCTCCGGCGTCGACGTCCCTCATGTGAGCCTTGCGGAATGGGCGGACCTGATACTCGTCCATCCCGCCACCCTGAATTTCGTGAGCCGTTTCGCGCTCGGCGTCGCCGACACCCCGTTGATGCTCGCGCTGCACTCCACGCGCGCCCTGGTGGGCGTGGCTCCGTCCCTGCCGCCGGGTGCGCCGGCGAACCCGGTCGTCCAGCGGCACCTGGCGGCGCTGCGGGAGCGTCCCGGTGTGGTGCTCGCGCCGACGATCCCGGCGCGGAGCGCGAGTACGGGCGAGGTGGCGGACGGCGGCTCGGCCCCGCTGAACGAGTTGTACGACCTGTGCGTCGAGCGCCGCAGGTCCGCCGGCGGGGAGCGGGCGTCATGAGCGAAGCGCTCGCCGCCGGTCGCTTCCCGGCCGGTCCCTGTGCCTCGCGACAGCCGGGCGCAGAGGAGGCGTTGGGGGAGTCGTTCCCGCTCGTCGCGGCCCACGGCACCGGTCTCCAGCTCACCCGCGTCCACCACGAGCCGGGCGGCGGCTTCCTGTGGTGGCACGGTCCGGGCCCCGGCCGCACCGGCCCCCTGCGCGCCCCCGGGCGACTGCTCGCCCGCGTGCCCGCCCCGGCGGCGGCGTCCGGGGCGGCCCTGCTGTCCACCGGGACGCCGTACGGCGACGGGCTGCTCCACCGCGCCGCCGGGTCCGCCTCGGCCGCCGCCTGGCTGCGCGACCCCCGGCCGCAGGCGGGCCGACTGGTCGCCCACGCACTGGTCGCCGCCGGCCGCGCCCTGCGCCTCCTGCACGACGTACCGCTGCCGCCCGATCTGGAGCCCGTCGACCTGCCGGGCGTGCGGCGGATGCGGGCCTGGGCCGCGGGGACGGGGCCGTCGGCTCCGGCGGCGGTCCGGCTGCGGCAGCGGGCGCGGGAGGTGTGGGGCCGTGCGCGGACGGCGCTGCTGCTCGACTGGGCGCACGACGCGCTGAGGCCCGCGGGCCCCGGGGACGTCGTCGCGCCGCTGCACGGCTGGGCCTCGGCCGGGGCGCTCGTGCCGCCCCGCACCAGGGGGCGGGTGGCGCTGCTGACCGGTGAGGACCTCGGCGTGGGACGCCGGGAACTGGACCTCGGCTGGATGCTGGGCGATCTCGTCGAACTGGCCTGGTCCTCACCGCTCTACGGGGGCGGACAGGGCCGCAGGTCCGGCACCGGCGACGGGCCGGACGCCGGGAGGGCGGACCCCCGGAGCGCCGGGCTGCCGTCGGCCGCCGCCCTCCAGGCGGTGTTCCTCCGCGCGTACGGCGACCCGGGCGCGGCGTCCGCCTCCGGCCCCGCGTACGACCCGGCGGCCGTCGGACGCTGCGCCGTGATCCGGGTCGTCACGCACATGCAGGACTTCGCCACCTACTGCGAGTGGAGCGACGAATTGCTCGACTACCTCGCGTTCACCGCCGAGTTGATCGATGAGGAGGGCCGCCGAGCGGTCCCCCGGGGAGTGTCATGACGACCACGACGAACGAAACGCCCGCGCTGATCAGATTCCGCCCCACCGGACTCGACGCGGCCCCCGAGGTGAACGCGCTGCTGGAGCGGCTGGGACTCGGCCCGTTCGTCCCGGACGGGCTGACCGCCTTCGGCGGCCGTAACGACAACTGGGCCGGCACGACCACCGGCGGCCAGCAGGTCTTCGTCAAGACGGTCGCCCGTGCGCCGGACGGCAGCCGGCCCGAGATCGACCGGGCCCTCGCCTTCGAGGCGGCGGCGGCCCGGCTCCCGGCCGGCTCCCCGCTCCGTACGCCCGAACACCTCGGCACCGACCGGGCCGCCGCCGTGAGCGCGTTCCGGCTGCTGCCCGGAGCCCGTTCGGGCTCCGAGGTCGCGCTCGACGGCGACTTCGACGACGGGCTGTGCGCGGCGGCGGGTCGCGCCGTCGCCACCCTGCACGCCCTGGACACGCCGACCGCTCTGGACACGCACGCTCTGGACACGCACGCTCTGGACACGCACGCCCTGGACACGCACGCCCTGGACACGCCGACCGCCCTGACCGCGCCCGCCATCGACACGGCGGAGGCCCCGCTGCCCCCGATGGGCTGGCTCCGCGCCTTCCCGTGGAGCGAGGTCCGGGACCGCAGCATGGCCCAGATCGCCGCGTGGAGACTGGTGCAGGACGATGTGGAGGTCGTGGCCGCGCTCCACGGGCTGCGGGAGCGGGAGCGTACGGCACCGCGCACGCCCGCCCACTGCGACCTGCGCTTCGACCAGTTCATCGTGCACGGCACGACGCTCCACCTCTGCGACTGGGAGGAGTTCAGACGCGCCGACCCGGCCCGCGACGTCGGCGCGTTCGTCGGCGAATGGCTCTTCCAGGCCGCCTACTCCGTCTTCGCGCCGACCGGCGAGGCCACCGCCGCCCAGGACACCGTCGCGCTCGGCTTCGACCTCACCCACCAGGAGATCGTGGAGCGCGGGGCCGCCGGACTGCGCCGCCACACCCCCCGGATCGCGGCCTTCTGGGCGGGCTACACCTCGTGCCGCACGCCCGACCCCGAACTCGCCGAGCGGGCCGTGGGGTTCGCCGGGTGGCACCTGTTCGACCGGCTCATCGCCACCGCACAGGCGCACGCCGTCCTCAGCCCCGTGGCGCGCGCCGCCGCCGGGATCGGGCGGACGCTGCTGCTGAACCCGGCCGGGGCCGTCGCCACCCTCCGCCTCACCTCGCCCGAACCCCGCCCCGGGAGCCCCCGATGACCCGCACCCGCACCCCGTCCCGCACCCCGAACCCCGCCCCGCCGTCCCCCGCCCCGAAC
>NZ_ML123034.1:3016179-3055103 GCF_003846185.1 Streptomyces sp. ADI96-02 | reverse complement strand
CCGCCCCGAACCCCGCCCCCCTCCTCGCACCGCGCCTCGCCGCCGCCCTCGACCTGGTCTCCGTACGGCCCGACGGGCTGGAGGCGCGGGTCGCCGACCGGACGCTGAGCGCCGACAGCCCGCGCGATCTGCGGGGCCGGCTCACGAACGCGCTGTACGAGGAGTTCCACGCCGGAAACGGCGCGCACCGCCGGGAGGCCGGTTCCCCGCCGCGCCGTACGCTGCGCGATTCCGCGCTGGAGCGCCGGCTCGCGGACGCCGTGCCGCACGCCACGACTCCGGTCGTCGGGCGGCTGCTGGAGATCACGGACACCGGTGAACTGGTCGTACGGCTCCCCGAGATCACCGCGCGGCTGGCGGCCGACCGGCTGCTGCCACCCGGCACGCCCGTGCCCGGGGAACTGGTCCAGGTGGCGCTGGAGGCGGCCCGGCCCGCGCTCTCGCCCGGCTTCTTCTACGTGATGGGCTCCCGCGCCCTGCCGACCCCGGCCGGTCCGGTCCGCCGCCTCTTTCTGCACGCCCGCGACGCGGAGGCCGCCGTCGGGCTGTGGGCCGCCGCGCTCGCCGCCCTGGAGGACGCCGGAGCGCGGTACCACGCGAAGGTCCTGTCCGACGAGGACGACTACCCGCGCCGCGACAGTGTCGTGGTCTACCTCCACGGCGACCCGGTGCCGGGCGAGCGGGCGGTGGCCGCCGCCGTGGCGGGCCTGCCGGGTCTCGGCGCGGACACCTCGCTCTTCACCGCCCGGCTCGCGCCCGGCGTCGCCGCCGCCTGGGATCCGCGGGACCCGCGCCCCGGCCGCGACGGCATGAGCTTCGGGCAGCACCGCAGCTTCGCGCTCGCCGCCGCGCTCGTCGACCACGCACTGGCCGCCGCCGGCAGCCGGGCCGACCACGTCGTACGGGCCTTCCGCGCGGCGGGCATCGACCCGTACCGGCCGGAGAACAACGCACCGGCCGGAACCGGCGTCGATGCCGACCCGGACGGGGCCGCCCGGACCGAGGCCGGTGCCCTTCCCCGCCCTTCCCAGACCACCGACACCGCTGGAGTGTGAGCCCGATGACGGACACCGCGACCACCGCCGAGACGCCCGGCCTGCCCGGATCCACCGCGCCCGAAGGCGTCGAAGAGGCGCCGGGGGACGGCGACGCCCCCGCTCCGGCGGGTGGGTTCGGCGCGGCCGTCGCCGCCGCGTACAGCGACGTACTCGCCGAGGTGTACGACGACGTCTACCCGAGCACACCCGACCTCGACGACATCGCGACATACCTGCTCACGATCGCCTCGCCCGGGGCGAGCGTCCTCGAACTGGGCGTGGGCACCGGCCGGGTGGCGCTGCCGCTCGCCGAGCGCGGCTTCCAGGTCCACGGCGTCGAGTCCTCGCGGGGGATGCTCGACCGCCTGGCCGCGAAGGACCCCGAGGGCCGGATCACCCCGGTCCACGGCGACTTCTCCGGCCTCGACCTGGGCCGTTCCTTCGACGTCGTGCTGGCCCCGTTCAACGTGCTGTGCTGCGCGATGGCGGTCGACGAGCAGATCGCGATGGCGCACGCGATGGCGCGGCACGTGGCGGCCGACGGGCACGTGGTGATCGAGACGTTCGACCCGAGCGACTACCACGTGCAGAAGCGGAACGAGGTCACCACCCATCCCGTGGGCACCCGCGGCGCGCTGATCGAGTCCGCCTCCGTGCTTCCCGCGTCGCAGAACATGATGCTTCAGAGCACGCTCCTGCTCGACGGGGACGCGCCCAGGACCGCCACGACGGTGATGCGTTACGTGTGGCCGGGGGAGCTGGACCTGCTCGGCGCGATCGCCGGTCTGGAACTCGTCGCCCGGTACGCGGGCTGGCGCGAGCAGCCCTTCGACGGCGGCGACAGCCGGAAGATGTGCGTATCCGTGTTCCGGCCGCTGGCATGAGCGCCCCGGCCACCGGCGGGGTACGGGTGTGCGCCGAGGCGGTGCCGCGCTACGGGCGGGGGCTCGCCGCCGTCGCCCTGACCGTGGCGGCGGGCGGCGACGACGATCCGCCGGGCCGCCACGGTACGGCGCACCTCGTCGAGCACCTGATGTTCCCCCGGTCCGGGACGGGGGCAGCGGGCGCGCGGGGCCACGCCGAGCTGGTGGAGGGCGCGGGCGGCGTGTGCAACGCGGAGACGCACCGCGACCACACCGTCTTCCACACCACCGTCCCCGCCGGACTGCTGCCCGACGTGCTGGCGTGGGAGGCGCGGCGGCTGCGGGACTTCGCGCCGGTGGACGAGGTGATCCGCACCGAGAGCGACGTCATCGGCGAGGAGATCCGCGGCGCGGCGGCCGGCGGACGGATCTGGGAAGCGGCTCTGGCGGGTCTGTACCCGGGCAGCCGGGACAGCTTCGGCACGGCGGCCGAACTGGCGGCCGTCACGGCGGACGAGGCCACGGCCTTCTTCCGGCGGCACTACACGGCGGGGCGGATCGTCCTGACCGTCGTGGGGGACATCGACCCGGAGCGGGTCGTGGAGGCGGCGCACGGACTCCTCGCCCCGCCGGCGGGGCCCGTGCCCGCGTCGGCGCGCGACTGCCCGGCCCCGCCGGTCCCGTTCGCCCGGCCCGCCGCCGCTCCTCCGCCCTCCGGGGCCTCCGGTCCGCACCCGGTGATCCGTACCGCGCCGCTGCCCGCCGCCCGGCCCGGGGTCGCCGTCGGGCACCGGCTCCCCGACCCGGTCGCCGAGCGCCGCGCCTACCTGGCCCAGGCGGTCCTGGCCCAGGTGCTCGGCCGGTCCCGGCTGCCGGCCCTCGCCCGTTCGGCGCGCGACGGGCGGCGTCTGACCTCCGCCACCGTCACCTGCGGCTACCACGGCCAGTGGCTCGCCTCGGCCGCCCCCGACCTGACCCTCGCGGTGCTGGGCCGGGCTCCGGGCACCGGCGTCGACGCCGCCGTGGACGTCTGGCGCTCCGTGCTGCGGGGGCTCGCCGACCGTCCGCTGCCCGCCGCCGAGCACCGGCGCGCGGTGAACTCCCTGCTGGTCGCCTGCCACCGGCAGTCCGACTCGCTGACCACCCGTGCCGTCGCCCTCGGCCGTGCCCTGCTCGTCCTCCCGGGCAGCCCCGGCCCCGACGCGCTCCCCGCCGAGCTGGGCCGCGTCACTCCGGAGGACGTGGCGGACGCGGCCCGCGCGCTGCTCGACGGGCCGACGACCGTGACCGAACTCGCGACCGCACCCGTGTCCCGGAGAGGCGAGGCCGCATGACCCGTACATCCCGCACGGCCCGCGTGTCCCGCACGGCCCGCACGGCCCGCACGTCCGGCATGACCGCCGACGCCGTCCTGCCCGGCGGACTGCGCGTCCGCGCGGCGCACGCGCCCGGCGCGCCCCTCGCCGAACTGCGCCTGGTCATCCCGTACGCGCGCACCGAACCGGCGCTCGCCGCGGCCCAGGAACTCCTCGCCGCCTGCCTGGGCACGGGTGCGCGCGACCGCTCCGGCCGGAACGTCTCCCGCCAGGACATCGCCGACCGGGCCGCCGACCTCGGGGCCGAGTTCAGCACGGTCGTCACCGCCGAGTCGCTGATCCTCTCCGTCAGCGTCCTCGCGCCCGGCCTTCCCGGGGTCCTCGGCCTGCTGGCCGACCTCCTGGAGCGTCCGCGCTACGACGAGGGCGAACTCGCCCTCGCCCGGCGCCGCGCCGCCGCCGCGCCGCGCCTTCCCGCGCCCCGGGTCCGGCTGCGCCGCGCCGCGCTGGCCCACGGCTTCGGCCCGCACCCGCTGACGGCGGAGGCGGGCGGTACCGCGCCGCTGCTGGACGTCGTCTCGCTGCGCGCCGAGGACCTCCACGCCCTGCACGCCCGCGCCGTCGTGCCCGGCGGCTCCTCGCTCGTCGTCCTGGCGGACGAGGAACCGGACGCGGTGCTGCGCGCGGTCGGCGAACGGCTGTCCGCGTGGACCGGCGGCCCGTCCGGGCTGACGCTCCCGTCCTTCGCGCACCCGGAGCCCCGTCCCGGCCGCGTCCGGCTGACGGACGGCTCCGGGAGGGGCGCGGGGCCCGAGGACGAGGCCGGCCACGACGGCGACGGCGGCGGTCAGGCGCTCGTCCTGTCCGTCGGCCCCGCCGTCCCGACCGCCGACGCCCGTCACGCGCCGTTCCACCTGGCCCAGTTGGCGCTCGGCGGCTACGCGTCGGCGCGCCTCGCCCAGCGCGTACGCGACCGGCACGGGCTCGCGTACGCGGTCTCGGCCGGGCTCCGCGAGACGGGCGCGGGCAGCTGGCTGGAGATCGCGTGCGCGGGTGCGCCGGGCCGGGCCGACCGCCTGGCCGACGAGATCAGCGGCTGCCTGCGCGAACTCGCGGCGGAGGGTCCGTCGCCGCGGGAGGTGGAGCGGGCCCGCGCCTATGCGACGGGTTTCACGCGGTTCGCGCTGGCCACCCGGGCCGAGGAGGCGAGCGCGCTCGCCGGGTTCACGGCGGTGGGCCTGGAGGCCGACTGGCTGGAGGAGTACCGGGCACGCCTGGCGGACGTCACCGCCGCGGAGGTGGCCGAGGCGGCGGCGTCCCACCTGGACCCGGACCGGATGGTCACCGCGACCTACGAGCCGCGCCCCGCCGCGCCCGCCCCTTCCGCCGGACGCCCCGCCGCGCCCGCCCCTTCCCGTAGGCCCGAACCCGTTTCCGTACCCGGCCCCGGCCCTGCCCCCGCCGCTCTCCGGCGTCACCCGTCCGACGACCTCCGCCACCAGAAGGGCGCCCTCCGGTGAACCCCGCCGTCCTCTATCCGCTCCAGCCCGACCACCCCGAACTCGTCGCCCCCTTCGCCGCCCTCGTCCGGCGTACCGGAGCGCGGCGGCTGTGGATGTGCCAGTCCTTCCGGGCCGAGACCCACCAGGTGCTGGCGTACCTGGCGGGCGCGGGCCACACCGTGCCCGTCGGGACGAGCGTGACCCTGCTCGCGCTGCGCCACCCGTACGAGGCGGCGCTCCAGGCCCGTTCGCTGGCGCTGCTCACCGGTGAGCCCGTCGTCGCCGGGTTCGGCATCGGCGACCCGGACTTCGTCGCGGGCCTGACGGGACGCCCGTACGCGAGTCCGCGCACCGCCGTCCGCGACTACCTGCGGTCCGTGCGCGCCCTGTTGGACGGAGAGCCCGTCGCGCACAGCGGCCCGTACCACCATCTGCACGCCGGGCTGCCCGCGCTCGGGCACACGCCGCGGGTCGAGGTGGCCGCCGGTGTGCTCCGGCCCGGCATGGCGCGCACCGTCGGTGAGGTCGCGGATGTCGCCGTGACCTGGATGACGCCGCCCTCCTACATGGCGGACACGCTGCGCCCCGCGCTGGCCGAGGGCGCGGCCGGCCGGGCCCGTCCGCCCCGCGTCGCGACCGCCGTCCACGTGGTCGTCGACCGGCCCGGCCGCGACGTGCGCCGCCTGGCCCTCGCCGCGACCGCCGGCCATCTGCGGGCCCCGCACTACGCGGCGATGCTCCGCGCGGCCGGGCTCGACCTCGACGAACACGACCCGGCGGGCACCGCCGACGCCCTGCTGCGCCACCGTGTCGTGGTCGCGGGAAGCCCCGCCGAGATCGCCGCCGGGCTCGACGCGTACCGGCGCGCCGGGGTCGACGAGGTGGTGCTCAACCCCACCGGCGTCCTCCTCGGCGAAGGCGTGCACGCGGCCGTCGCGGACGTCGAGGACATCCTCGACGCCTGCCGCAGCTTCCTGCCGGACGCCCCGCAGCATGCTGCGTCCGCGAGCCCGCCGGAGAGCGCCGGACACCTGGTTGGCTGAGGCGCACGCGGCGTTCCACGACCGAACGGAAGAACAGGACGGATGCACATGCGACCGGATCACCCGCCCCGGGGAGGGGGCAGCGTCGTCTTCTCCCGGGTCACCAAGAGCTTCGGCGACCACCGGGCGCTCGACGACGTGAGCTTCGCCCTGCGGCCGGGCAAGGTCACCGGACTGCTCGGCCCCAACGGCGCGGGCAAGAGCACCCTGCTGCGCATCCTGCTCGGGCTGGCCCGACCCGACTCCGGCAGCGCGGACGTGCTGGGCGGGGAGCCGCTGTCCGCGCCGGAGCGGGCGCAGCGGGTCGGCGTGGTGATGGACGCGATCGGGTTCCCGCCGAGGGTGACGGTCCGGCGTCAGCTGGAGATCTCGGCGCGCTCGCTGGGGCTGCCCGGTTCGCGCATCGCCGACGTGATCGCGCAGGTCGGTCTGGAGGGTGCGGAGCGCAAGCGCGTGAAGGCGTGCTCCACCGGCATGCGGCAGCGTCTCGCGCTCGCCGTCGCCCTGCTGCCCGATCCCGAACTGCTCATCCTGGACGAGCCGTTGAACGGCCTCGATCCGGACGGAATCCGCTGGATGCGCCGGCTGGTGGAGCGTTCGGCCGCCGAGGGCCGGACCGTTCTGATCGCCAGCCACATGCTCTCCGAGGTCGAGCAGAGCGTCGACGACGTGGTCGTCCTGCGCCGCTCGGTGCTCTTCACCGGTTCGCTCCAGGAGTTGGTGCGGCGCGGTGGAGGCCGCCTGGAGGACGCCTACTTCGCACTCGTCGAGGGCGCGGACGACGCCGCGCCGCGTTCGGAGGTCACCCGTGCCTGAGGTCCTGCGCAACCAGTTCTCCGCCGAACTCCTCAAGGCGCGCACGGGCGCCGCGCTGCCGGTGCTGCTCCTGGTGGCCCTGGCCTTCTGCGCGCTGGGCCAGCTCGGCGTGGTCTACGCCGAGTCCGATCCGTCGGCCGCCGGTGCCGCGCTCACCGAGCGGATCGTCCGGCTCGGGGGCTCCGCCGCGCTGTTCGCGACCCTGTTCGGCGCGCTGCACGTGACCGGCGAGTTCAGCTCCGGTTCGATCGGCCGCACGGTCCTGTACGCGCCGGGGCGCTCGGCCGTCGTCGCCGCCAAGCTGCTGACCGCGACGCTGGCCGGCCTGGTCTTCGGCCTCGCCGCGGTGGTCTGCTCCCTCGCCGTCGGATACGCGGCGCTGGCGGCCGAGGACGCCGCGCTCGCCCTCGGCGGGTCCACCTGGGCGACCGCCGCCGCCGTCCTGGCCGTCTGCGCGCTGGCCGCGCCGTGGGGCGCGGCGATCGGCTTCGTCGTCCGCAACCGGCTCGGAGCGGTCCTGGGCCTGGTGGTCTGGGGCACGCTCGGCCAGATCCTGGTCCTCGGGCAGCTCCCCGAGGTGGGCCGGTTCCTGCCGGAGGGCGCGCAGTTCGCCGTGCTCGGCGACAGCACGGGCTTCCCGCACGCCGTGGCCGCGCCGTACGGCCTGCTGCTGCTCGTGGCGTGGGCGGCGGCCGTGGCCCTGGCGGGCGTACGCCTCTTCGGCCGGCGGGACATCTGAGTCCCGCGCCTCGGCTGGCCGCCCCGCCCTGCGGGCAGGGCTCCGGCGTCAGGCGTCCCGGCGTCAGGCGTCCCCGTGGTCCGGCCCGGCGATGCCGGACC
The DNA here is from genome assembly GCF_003846185.1 of Streptomyces sp. ADI96-02. Lineage (GTDB taxonomy): Bacteria > Actinomycetota > Actinomycetes > Streptomycetales > Streptomycetaceae > Streptomyces. The sequence continues at coordinate 3,047,686 of NZ_ML123034.1, read as the reverse complement.
GGACGAGCAGCGCGCCGAGGTGGGTGCGGCTGGTGGCGCCGAGGGTCCGCATCAGTTTGGCGATGTGGGCGCGGCAGGTGCGGACGCTGATGCCCATCTTGCGGGCGACGACGTCGTCGACGTGGCCCTCGGCGAGGAGCCGGGCGATGCTGTGCTGGACGGCGGTCACCCGGGCGTCCGGCACACCGGTGCGGTGGTGCTCGTCCAGCGGCACGGCCTGCGCCCAGAGCACTTCGTAGACCTGCGTGAGGTAGGCGACCAGCGCCGGGTTGCGGATCTGCAGGGCGCTGCCCCGGTCGGGGGAGGCGGGGATGAAGGCCGCCGACCGGTCGACGATGATGAGCCGTTCGACGGTCAGCTCGGTCGTGCGCACCTGGAGGTGCGTGGCGGGCACCTGGGAGAGGTAGTCCCGCACGGAGCTGCTGTAGCGGGCCGGGTGCTGGTAGATGTGCCGCATCCGGGCTCCGCGCCCGATGGCGGTCCTGGCGTTGGCCAGGGCCGCCCGCAGCGCTTCGGGGGGCCGGTTGCTGCCGGGCTGCGCCGTCAGGACCTCGTCGGTCGCGGTGGCGGTCGCCTCCTTGATGGCCGCCTGGATCGCGGTGACGCCGGTCAGTACGGTGATGGCCTGGTTGGGGTCGTCGTGGGCGACGGAGGCCAGCGGGATCAGCGACCGGCTCAGCGACGCGGCCAGGCGCAGGCGTTCGTCGATCTCACGGGAGACGGGCTGGAGCAGGCGGGCCAGCGCGGCGGACGGCGGCACGGGCCGCATCCAGGCGTCGTCCCAGAGGTCCGGGTGGAGCAGCGAGAGTTCGGCGACGCAGGGCGTGGCGTCGAGCCGGTCCCGCCGGACGCGCCCTTTGCGGAGGGCTTCCTCGTACAGGTGGAGAGCCGGTGCGCACAACGGGACGCCGTCGTGCGGGTGGTGGACCGGTCTGCCGTCGTCTGTGCCCATTTGGGAGCCCCCCTGTTCCTGCAGTGCAACAAGTGGACGGTGTTGCCAGCCTAGTTGTGGGGAGAGTCTTGGCCTGTCGGGGGGAGCCGGGAACTCTCCCGGCGTCACTCGGGCGTGGCGGTGTCCTCTCCCGTCGCGCGCTCGTGCCGAAGGCCCGCGAAGGGCCGGCCGCGCGGTCAGGAATCCGATTCGAGGATTCCCGACCGCGCGATCAGGTAGCCGAGCTGGGCCCTGCTGTTGCTGCCGAGCGTGGCGTTCAGCTTGGCGATGTGGGCGCGGCAGGTCCGGACGTTCATGCCGAGCCGGCGGGCTATCGAGTCGTCCACGTGGCCTTCGACCAGGAGCTGGGCGATGGACCGCTGGACGCCGCTGATGCCCGCCGGCGTGGGGTCGTACCGGATTTCTTCGAGGAGGGGGGTGGCGCGTTGCCAGAGCTGCTCGAAGACCCGGGTGAGGTAGGAGACGAGTCCGGGGTGCCGCAGCTCCAGGGCGACGGTCCGGTCGTCCTGGGCGGGGATGAAGGCCACGGCGCGGTCGAAGATGAGCATGCGCTCGACCAGTTCTTCAAGAGTGCGGATCTCGACACCCTCGGCCAGGCGCTCGGCGTACGCGAACGTCCCCTGGTGGTGGCGGACCGTGTGCTGGTACAGAGTGCGGATGCTCACCCCGCGGTCCACCACGGACTTGCCCCGCTCCAGGCCCTTGCTGAGGATGTCCTCGCTCCGGCCGCCGCCGGGCTGCACGGTGAGCACTTCGGTGCGGCATTCGGCCGTGGCCACGTCGATGGCGGCGTTGATGCGCGTGCTGCCCTCCAGCACGGTGATGGCATGGGTGGTGGGCGGGTCCTGGGCGCTGATGTCCATGAACGGCTCGAAGGATTCGGCCAGCTCAAGCGAGTGTCGTCTTCGCTCCTGGATCTCCCGCTCTATGGGGTGCAGCCGCTGCGCGAGGGCCGCCGAAGGCGGAACGGGCCGCAGCCAGTTCGCGTCGTCGGGGTCCGGGTGGAGCAGCGCGAAGTCCATCAGGCACGGAGCGGGCTCCACATCGGCACGCGGGATCCGGCCGGATCGCAGCGCGCTGGCGTAGAGACGCTGACCCGCATCACACAGTTCGGTGATGCCGTGAGGATGTGCCGCTTTTGACTTGCTTGTGGCCATATCTCCACCCCCCATGTTCCTGAACCTGCAGGAACATGATGCATCGACCCGGTGGTGTTCGCGTGTCCAGGTGAGACATCGTCTTGGTGCGGGGGAGATGAATCCATCAAGTGAGGACGAAGCCGAAATGTATAAGCGAATGCTTCGCTCGGTGCTTGCCACTGCGTTCGTGGGGGCTCTGGCCTTCGGAGCCCTGGTCGGCCAGGGGACCGAGGACATCACCTGGAGCGCCTCGACGCCCGGAGACATTACCTGGAGTGCCCCGGCCTCGGGAGACATCACCTGGAACGCCCCGGCGTCCGGGTCGGTCTCGTCGGAGGGCCTGCCCGGTGATATCACCTGGGGCGTAACTTCGGCCGCCACGGTCGCATGACCACGCCGCCGGACGACCGCACCTTCCGGCGCGAGATGGCGTCCGCCTATCGCTCAGGGTGGCATTTCATCGATCTGCTCACGGCCCTCCCCCGTCGTGGCGACTCGTTGATGGTCACCCTGTTCGGGGAGCCGATCGTCGTGGTGATGGAAGAGGACGAGGACGTCCGCGCCTATCGCTGCCTCCGTCGCCCCCGTGGCGCGCCGCAGCCGGTCCGCTGCGCCGTCAGGTACGGCATGATCTTCGTCAACCTCGATCAGCGGGACCACGAGCTGCTCGAATCAGAACCACTCTCCGCCACCCCCCGCAGTGCCTGAGCGATTCCCCCGTCGTCACCTATCGCTCCGGCGCTTCCCCCACACAGCGGCGCCACCGTGACCTGAACACGGTGGCGTCGTTGTGCTGTCCCGCCGCGAAGCCGGTGCGTCCGGCCGCGGTCCGCTACGGCACGTCCCGCCGCGAAGCCGGTCCCGGCCCGCCGCGCCGCCCCTGTCGCCCGGCCGCTCGGGCGCCCCCGCTCGGCCGCCCCTGTCGCCCGCCCGCCCGGCCGGTCCGCCTCAGGCCCTGCCGAGCGCCCGGTCGACGGCGATCTCGATGACCACCCGGGCCGGGTTGCGGCGCGGGACGCGCTCGTAGCGCTCGGTGTACCGGGCGACCGCGTCGGCGACCGCCTCCGCCTCCCGGCGGATCACCGCGCGCCCCTCCAGCGTCGCCCAGCGCGCCCGGTCCATCTGGCACACGGCGACCCGCGCCCCGCCCTCGCCGGCCGCCAGGACGTTGGCGACCTTGCGCGTGCCCCCGCCGCTGATCACCCGCGCGATCCGGGTCTCCGGGTCGTACGTCACCCCCACCGGCACCACGTGCGGCGTGCCGTCCGGGCGGAGCGTGGTCAGGGTGCACAGGTGGCGCTCGCGCCAGAAGGCGAGGTATGCGGGGCCGGGATCGCGTACGTCTGCCATGGCTGAAGGGTAAGGGCTGTCCCGCGATCCCCGGCGGGCGCACGCCGAGCGGTGGCGGGCGGGCCGGGGGACCGGTTCACTCGGAGCTGCGGCCGGACCCACGCGCCGAACAGGACGCCGGCCGGTGCGAGCGAACCGCCTTGAGTGGAATAGACTCAACTTTGTGCACGTTGTTTCCGTCAAGGATGAAACACCGGCTGCGAGGAGGAGTAGGCACACGTGGACGCCGAGCTGACCAACAAGAGCAGGGACGCGATCAACGCGGCCACCAGCAGGGCCGTGCAGGACGGACACCCGGACCTCACCCCGGGGCACCTGCTCCTCGCCCTGCTGGAGGGCGAGGAGAACGAGAACATCACCGACCTGCTGGCGGCTGCCGAGGCCGATCAGGCCGTGGTGCGCGCCGAGACCGAGCGGCTTCTGGGCTCCCTGCCCAGCGTCACCGGGTCCACCGTCGCCCCGCCCCAGCCCAACCGGGAGCTGCTCGCGGTCATCCAGGACGCCGCGCAGCGGGCCAAGGAGCTGGGGGACGAGTACCTCTCCACCGAGCACCTGCTCATCGGCGTCGCGGCCAAGGGCGGCCGGGCCGGTGAGATCCTGGAGGGACAGGGGGCGACCGCCAGGAAGCTGCTGGCGGCATTCGAGACGAGCAGGGGAGGGCGCCGGGTGACCACACCCGACCCGGAGGGCCAGTACAAGGCCCTGGAGAAGTTCGGCACCGACTTCACGGCCGCCGCGCGCGAAGGCAAGCTGGACCCGGTCATCGGCCGGGATCAGGAGATCCGCCGCGTCGTGCAGGTCCTGTCGCGCCGGACCAAGAACAACCCTGTGCTCATCGGCGAGCCGGGCGTCGGCAAGACCGCCGTCGTCGAGGGGCTCGCCCAGCGCATCGTCAAGGGCGACGTGCCGGAGAGCCTGAAGAACAAGCGGCTGGTCTCGCTGGACCTCGGCGCGATGGTCGCGGGCGCCAAGTACCGCGGCGAGTTCGAGGAACGGCTGAAGACCGTCCTCTCCGAGATCAAGGAGAGCGACGGCCAGATCATCACGTTCATCGACGAGCTGCACACCGTCGTGGGCGCGGGCGCGGGCGGCGACTCCGCCATGGACGCCGGGAACATGCTCAAGCCGATGCTGGCGCGCGGCGAGCTGCGGATGGTCGGGGCCACGACGCTCGACGAGTACCGCGAGCGCATCGAGAAGGACCCCGCCCTGGAACGCCGCTTCCAGCAGGTGCTCGTCGCCGAACCGTCCGTCGAGGACACGATCGCGATCCTGCGCGGGCTCAAGGGCCGCTACGAGGCCCACCACAAGGTGCAGATCGCGGACTCCTCGCTGGTCGCGGCGGCCACCCTCTCCGACCGTTACATCACCTCCCGCTTCCTGCCGGACAAGGCCATCGACCTGGTCGACGAGGCCGCGTCCCGGCTGCGCATGGAGATCGACTCCTCGCCGGTCGAGATCGACGAACTCCAGCGCTCCGTCGACCGGTTGCGGATGGAGGAGCTGGCGCTCAAGAACGAGTCCGACCCCGCCTCCAAGCAGCGCCTGGAGAAGCTGCGCCGCGACCTCGCCGACAAGGAGGAGGAGCTGCGCGGCCTCAACGCCCGCTGGGAGAAGGAGAAGCAGGGCCTCAACCGGGTCGGCGAGCTGAAGGAACGCCTCGACGAGCTGCGCGGGCAGGCCGAACGCGCCCAGCGCGACGGCGACTTCGACACCGCGTCCAAGCTGCTGTACGGGGAGATCCCGAACCTGGAACGGGAGTTGGCGGAGGCGTCCGAGGCGGAGCAGGAGGCCGCCAAGGACACCATGGTCAAGGAGGAGGTCGGCCCGGACGACATCGCCGACGTCGTCGGCTCCTGGACCGGCATCCCGGCCGGCCGGCTGCTGGAGGGCGAGACGCAGAAGCTGCTGCGGATGGAGTCCGAGCTGGGCAGGCGGCTCATCGGGCAGACCGAGGCCGTGCAGGCCGTCTCCGACGCGGTGCGCCGCACCCGCGCCGGGATCGCGGACCCCGACCGGCCCACCGGCTCCTTCCTCTTCCTCGGCCCCACCGGCGTCGGCAAGACGGAGCTGGCGAAGGCGCTCGCGGACTTCCTCTTCGACGACGAGCGGGCCATGATCCGCATCGACATGAGCGAGTACGGCGAGAAGCACAGCGTCGCGCGGCTCGTCGGCGCGCCGCCCGGCTACGTCGGCTACGAGGAGGGCGGCCAGCTCACCGAGGCCGTCCGCCGCCGCCCGTACAGCGTGGTGCTGCTGGACGAGGTGGAGAAGGCCCACCCCGAGGTCTTCGACGTCCTGCTCCAGGTCCTCGACGACGGCCGCCTCACCGACGGCCAGGGCCGCACGGTCGACTTCCGCAACACCATCCTGATCCTCACCTCCAACCTCGGCAGCCAGTTCCTGGTGGACCCGCTGATCAAGCCCGAGGTGAAGAAGGAACGGGTGCTGGAGACCGTACGGGCCTCCTTCAAGCCGGAATTCCTCAACCGGCTCGACGACCTGGTGGTCTTCTCCGCGCTGTCCGGCGACGAGCTGGCGCACATCGCGAAGCTCCAGATCGACCGGCTCGCGAAGCGGCTCGCGGACCGCAGGCTCACCCTCGACGTCACGCCCGAGGCGCTGGCCTGGCTCGCCGAGGAGGGCAACGACCCGGCCTACGGGGCACGGCCGCTGCGCCGGCTCATCCAGACGGCCATCGGCGACCGGCTCGCCAAGGAGATCCTGGCCGGCGGGATCACCGACGGCGACACCGTACGGGTGGACCGGGTGGACGACGGGCTCATCGTCGGCCGCGCCTCGTAACACCGCGACACGGCCCGTCGCGGACCGTGATCCCGACCCCGGCGGACCCCGCCGCCACAGGCCGCGTGTCAGCTTGTGGCGGATAGGGGCCGCCGGGGCTTGCCATGCCCCGCCCGCCATGGGGGAGGATGGCCGCAACCGCACGAAGGGAAATAACGGTGAGCATCGATCCGTCCTCGATTCCTAATTTCGGGGGCCAGCCCGAACCGCAGGCGGCAGGACCGGAGGGCCCCGTCGTCCCTGACCAGGACCTCGTCAAGCAGCTCCTCGACCAGATGGAGCTGAAGTACGTCGTCGACGACGAGGGCGACCTCGCGGCGCCGTGGGAAGAGTTCCGGACGTACTTCATGTTCCGGGGCGAGGAGGAGCAGCAGGTCTTCTCCGTCCGCACGTTCTACGACCGCCCGCACGCGCTCGACCAGCGCCCCGTCCTGCTGGACGCGATCGACGACTGGAACCGCCGCACGCTGTGGCCCAAGGTCTACACCCACGCCCACGAGGGCGAGGAGGGCGAGGCGGGCTCGGTCCGGCTGATCGGTGAGGCGCAGATGCTCATCGGCACCGGCGTCAGCCTGGAGCACTTCGTCTCCTCGACGGTCAGCTGGGTCCGCGCGTCGATCGAGTTCGACAAGTGGCTCGTCGAGCGCCTCGGCCTCCAGCCGGCCGGTGGCGAGCCGGAGGGCGAGGAGCCCGCGGGCGCCTAGCAGGCCCGCGCGAACCCGTACGCCACGGCCCGGGAGCCGGTCACCACGACCGGCTCCCGGGCCGTTCGCGTCAGGGCGCCAGCCGGCCCAGCCGTTCCACCGCCTCCTCCAGCACCTCCTCGCGCTTGCAGAACGTGAAGCGCACCTGGCTCCGGCCCGCCTCCGGGTCGTCGTAGAAGACCGAGACCGGCACGGCGGCCACCCCGCACCGCTCCGGGAGCGCCCGGCAGAAGGTGTACGCGTCCTCGTCGCCGAACGGCGTGATGTCGGTGGTGATGAAGTAGGAGCCCTGCGGGTCGTGGACCTGGAAGCCCGCGCTCCGCAGTCCCTCGGCGAGCAGGTCCCGCTTGCGCCGCATGCCCTCCCGGAATCCGGTGAAGAAGGCGTCGGGCAACCGGAGCGCCTCGGCGATCGCGTACTGGAACGGTCCGCCGCTGACGAACGTCAGGTACTGCTTCGCCGAGCGCACGGCGGCCACCAGCGGAGCGTCCCCGGTCACCCAGCCGATCTTCCAGCCGGTGTACGAGAAGGTCTTGCCGGCCGACGAGATGGAGACGGTCCGCTCCCGCATCCCGGGCAGGGCGGCGATCGGGTGGTGCGCGCCCTCGAAGACCAGGTGCTCGTAGACCTCGTCGGTGACGACCAGCAGATCGTGCTCCACCGCCAGCGCGGCGATGCCGCTCAGCTCCTGCGGGGTGAGGACCGCGCCGGTCGGGTTGTGCGGGGTGTTGAGCAGGAGGAGCCGGGTGCGCGGGGTGATCAGGGCACGCAGTTCGGCGAGGTCCGGACGGAAGGCGGGGGCGCGGAGCGTCAGCGGTACGCGGACCGCGCCCGCCATGGCGATGCAGGCGGCGTACGAGTCGTAGTACGGCTCGAACGCGATCACCTCGTCGCCCGGTTCGAGCAGGGCCAGCAGGGAGGCGGCGATCGCCTCGGTGGCTCCGGTGGTCACCAGGACCTCGGTCTCCGGGGACCAGGACAGCCCGTAGAAGCGCTCCTGGTGGGCGGCGACGGCGGTGCGCAGTTCCGGCACGCCGGGGCCGGGCGGGTACTGGTTGCCGTGGCCGGCGCGCAGCGCCCGTACCGCCGCCTCCCGGATCTCCTCGGGCCCGTCGGTGTCGGGGAAGCCCTGGCCGAGGTTGATCGATCCGGTCCGCACGGCCAGCGCGGACATCTCGGCGAAGATCGTCGTGCCGAACGCGGCGAGGCGGTGGTTGAGCAGCGGTCGTCCCTGTGTCATGGACGCCATCCTGTGCCGAAGCTCTGGACTTGCTCAAGTCCGCTTTGGTCCGTGCGGGCCATGGGAATCTCGTAGCCACACGGCAAGCCGGGAAGCGGCGGGGGACCTCGCTTCGGGGGATCGAAGGGCGGGTGTACGTCATGAACGTGTTCATCGCGGTGGCGATCGGCGGAGTACTGGCGGCGGCACTGATCACGACGCGGGTGCGGGCGGGCCGGAAGGACGCCACCGTCCACTCCGCCCGGAGGCGGGGCAGGAGCGGAGGGGCGGACGCGAGCGGCGGCTGGTGGGCCGGCAGCGACTCCGGCGGCCACTCCTCCGGCAGCCACTCCTGCGGCGGAGGGGGCCACTCCGGCGGCCACTCCTGCGGCGGCGGATCCTCGTGCGGCGGGGGTTCGTCCTGCGGCGGCGGGGGCGGCTGCTGATCCGACGGCCGGCCGCCCCGGGCGGCGGCGGTGCGTGCGAGCGTCCGGAGGGTGAACTCCCTCCGGACGCTTTTCCGTTGGGCCGCGCGCACGGAACGTCCGAGCCGTGCGGACGAAAACAGTTGAACAGATGAACCGTGCAGCCCCCGAGGGGATGGAAACCGCGTCAAGTTGGGCAAAAACGCTGTGAGTACGGCGTACTTCGTGATTCCCTCGTTGCAGAGAACATTCAGCCCTCGGACCCCAGTTGGACCAGATCGGGCGATCCCCTCCCTCCACGTGCATCGCGCGGGGGCGTCCGCTGTCCATGTGTCCATGTGTGTTTGCGGAGCCGACCCATGCTCACCACCCTCCAGACGGCCTATTCCGATACCCGCGCCGCCGACCTGGCCTGGACGCTGGGCAGGGAACCGCTGCCCGCCCTCGCCGTCCTCGATCTCCACCTCGGCGGCGCCGACGTCCAGTTGAGGCTTCTCGGGGCCTCGCACCAGGTGCTCCTGCGGGAGGGCGACGGAGTCTGTTCCGAGACCGTCGCCTGCCTGCCGGGCAGCAGCACCCCTCTCCCCCTCGGCGTCTCGAAGCGGGTCGGGGGCTGGGAGTACGAGTTCGCCGCCCGCGTCGAGACGCTGTCGGAAGGCCAGTTCGCGGGCCGGGCACAGGAGTTGCTGGCGCTCGTGAGCGACCATCCGCACGGACTGGCCGGCACGTTCCCCGGCAGCCCCCACGCCTTCACCGCCATGCTCGCCCAGCGGACCGAGGGCCAGACGCGGTGGCGCACCTGGCACGCGTACCCGCAGGAAGGGCAGTTGGTGGTGACCCGTACGCGGGTGGGGGCGCGGATTCCCGCAGCCGCGCTCCAGGGGGCGGCCGGTGGGTCCTGAGCGGCGCGGTGGTCTGCGGGGGGCGCGCCACTTGCACCCGTGTGGGTGACAGGCGGCAATGGCGCAGTGACGTAGCGTTCGCAGCATGATCGACCAGCAGGTGTCGCTGCGAGCGGGCGCGGCGCGGCTCCCCGTACGGCCGAGTACCGGACGGCTCCTCGTGCTGGCCGCCGTGTTCGTCTGCGCCGCCTGCGGTCTCGTGTACGAGCTCGAACTGGTGGCGCTCGCCTCCTACTTGATCGGTGACTCGGTCACCCAGGCGTCCGTGGTGCTCTCCGTGATGGTCTTCGCGATGGGCATCGGCTCCCTTCTCGCGAAACGTCTGCGCTGCCGGGCCGCCGTCGGCTTCGGGCTGATCGAGGCGGCTCTCGCCCTGATCGGCGGTTCCTCGGCGCTCGTGCTGTACGCGTCCTTCGCCTGGTTCGGCGAGTCGCGGTTCGCCGTGGTCGGGTTCTCGCTGGCGATCGGGGTGCTGATCGGTGCGGAGATCCCGCTGCTGATGACGCTGATCCAGCGCGTCGACCGGCAGGACGCGGGCGGGGCCGTGGCCGACCTCTTCGCCGCCGACTACGTGGGCGCGCTGGTCGGCGGGCTGGCGTTCCCCTTCCTGCTGCTGCCGATGCTGGGCCAGCTGACCGGGGCCCTGTTCACCGGCGCGGTCAACGCGGCGGCGGGCGGGGCGCTGGTGCTGTGGGTCTTCCGGCGCGATCTCAGCTCCCGGTCCCGGTGGCTGCTGGTCCTGGCCAACCTCGCGGTGATCGCCGTCCTGGCCACCGCCACCGTGCTGGTGGACGACTTCGAGCGGTCGGCGCGGCGGGCGGTCTACGGGGACCAGGTGCGGGTCGCCGTGCAGAGCGGGGTGCAGGAGGTCGTCCTGACCGGCGAGGACCGCGATTCGCTCGACCTGTACCTGGACGGGCGGCTGCGGGTCAGCGCCCGCGACGAGTACCGCTACCACGAGGCGCTGGTGCACCCGGCGATGAACGGCCCCCGCGCGCGGGTCCTCGTCCTGGGCGGCGGCGACGGGCTCGCCGCCCGCGAGGTCCTGCGCTACCCGGACGTCCGCTCGGTCACGGTCGTCGAGCTCGACCCCGCCGTCACCCGGCTGGCCCGTACCGACCCCGCGCTCTCCGGGCTCAACGGGCACGCCTACCGCGATCCGCGGCTCTCGGCGGTCGGCGCGGACGCGTTCAGCTGGCTGAGGGCCGACCGCGGGCGCTACGACGTGGTGATCTGCGATCTGCCGGACCCGGGGATCACGGCCAGCACCAAGCTGTACTCCGCCGAGTTCTACGGCCTGGTCGCCGCGGCCCTGGCCCCGGACGGGCGGTTGGCGGTGCACGCCGGACCGCCGCGGCTGCGCCCGCGGTCGTTCTGGACGGTGGAGGCGACCGTCCGGGAAGCCGGCCTGTCGACCCGCCCGTACCGGGTCGGCGGGCCGCTCCGGCGCGTCGCCGAGGGCGCCGACCGCTTCACGGACGAGGGGCGGGCCCCGGCGGACTGGGGCTTCGTCCTCGCCGGGCCGGAGCCGGTGCCGCCGCCGGGACTGGCCGCCTCGGCGCCCGCGCTGCGCTCGCTGAGCGGGCGGGAGCTGCGCGAGGGCGCACGGGCCGCCGAGGAGGCGCGGCTGCCGGAGCAGACGCCGTCCACCCTGGTCCACCCGCGCTACCGGGAGGACGTCTGACCCGGGCCCGGCGGTGTGCCGGGCGGGGCCGCGGCGGCGTGGGGCGGGTGGAAGCGCTGACGTGCGGGCCGCGTCTGAGTAGGCTCGGTTTCCATGGAGCATGAGGTGTTCGTTCCGGTTCCGGTCCCGGCCCTGCGGCGCACGCTGGGCGATCCGGCGCGCGTCGGCCGCTGCGTACCCGGATTCCAGCAGGACGCCGGCGCGTCGGCGTCGCCGCTGGCGGGCCGTCTGAAGTTCCGGGCCGGCAGCCACACCATCACCTACCGGGGCGAGCTGCGGATCACCGGACCGGGCGGACCGGACGCGTCCGGGGGGCAGGGCTTCTCGGTGACCGGGGAGGGCGTGGCGGCCCGGGGCGCCGGTGAGGTGAAGCTGGCCCTGACGATCGGCCTCACGGCGGCGGACGGCGGCACGACGCTCGCCTACAGCGGCACGGCGAGCGGTGACGGCCGGCTGGCGGAGCTGGAGGAGGGCGCGGCGCTCGCCGCCGCCCACCGGTTCCTGGACCGCTTCACGCAGCAACTGGTGACCGAGGCCCTGGCCGCGCACGACGACGATCCGGCCGGGCGGCCCGACGAGACGCCGGGGCGGCGCGAGGAGTCGGCCGGACCGGAGGGCGAGCCGCCGGGTCGGCGGGACGCTGCCGTCGGGGCCGACGCGGAGGGCGCGGGAGCCGAGGGGCTCGCGGACGACGTCGAGGGCGCCGCCGCCGAAGAGGCCGGCGGAGAGGAGGGCGGCGGAGAGGAGAGCGACGGCGGCGATCCGGGCGGCCGGGACTCCGGCCCCGTGTTCGACTCGCCCGCGCCGCCGCCCGCGCTCGACCCCGTCGCGGGCGTGGAGTTCACCGTTCCGGACGAACCGCCCGCCGAGGCCGCGCACGCCCGCCGCACCATGATCGGGCGCAGCGCCGAGGAGGTCGACCACGCGCCCCCGCGCGGGCGCTACGCCCCCGTGCCCTCCCCGGACTCGGCCGGTGCGGGCGCCACCCTGCGCTGGGTGGCCCCGGCCGCGGCGCTCGCGCTCGCCTCCGCCGTGGTGCTGGGACGGGTGCTGCGGCGTCGGCGGTAGGCACGCCAGGTCGGTGCGGCCAGTAGGGTCGTCGGGTGAGCAGTAGCGAAGAGAACGTCCGGCTGACCGTCGGCGACGCCGAGTTGACCGTCGACCCCGTCCACGGCTGCCGCATCGGCAGTCTGCGGATCGGGTCCACCGAACTGCTGCGCCAGGGCGAGCGGTACGGCTGCTTCCCGATGGTGCCCTGGTGCGGGCGCACCGGATACGGGCAGTTCCGCAACGGCGACGCGCTGCACGAACTGCCGCTGAACTCCCCGCCGCACGCCATCCACGGCACCGGCCGCGACACGGCGTGGCGCACCGCCCACGCGGACGCGACGACGGCGGCCTTCTACTACGACCTCGCCGCCCCGTGGCCCTATCCGGGCCGGGTGACGCAGACCTTCGAGCTGGCGGAGGACTCCCTGACGCTCGGTCTGGCCGTCGAGACCTACGGCGACTCCTTCCCGGCCCAGGCGGGCTGGCACCCCTGGTTCCGCCGTGATCTCGGCGGCCGGGACGCCGTGCTCGCCTTCGACGCCGCGTGGCAGGAGGAGCGCGGCGAGGACCACCTGCCGACCGGCGACCGCGTCGACCCGCGCCCCGGTCCGTGGGACGACTGCTTCGGGATGCCCGACGGCGTCGAGGTGAGGCTCACCTGGCCGGAGCAGTTGGAGCTGACGGTGAAGAGCCGGAGCGAGTGGGTCGTGATCTACGACGAGCAGGCCGAGGCGGTCTGCGTGGAGCCCCAGTCGGGCCCGCCGAACGGGCTGAACACCGCCCCGCGCCTGGTCACCCCGATCGACCCGCTGGAGATGACGGCCACCTGGAGCTGGGTGCGCCTCTGACGGCGTGCGGCGGTGGGCCCGACCGGCACGGCTTACTCTCGTGGACATGACTGACGTACGCGCTGACCTGCTCCAGCAGATCAAGGACAAGGCCGTGGTGCACGGCAAGGTGACCCTCTCCTCGGGTCTGGAAGCCGACTGGTACATCGACCTGCGCCGGATCACGCTGGACGGCCGGGCCGCGCCGCTGGTAGGTCAGGTCATGCTGGACGCCACCGCGGAACTGGACTACGACTGCGTCGGCGGCCTGACCCTGGGCGCCGATCCGGTCGCCACCTCGATGCTGCACGCCTCCGCCGCGCGCGGGCGGAGCCTGGACGCGTTCGTCGTCCGCAAGGCGCAGAAGGCGCACGGGATGCAGCGCCGCATCGAGGGGACCGATGTGAAGGGCCGGCGCTGCCTGGTGGTGGAGGACACCTCGACCACCGGCGGATCGCCGCTGACCGCCGTCGAGGCGGTGCGCGAGGCGGGCGGCGAGGTCGTCGCCGTCGCCGTGATCGTCGAGCGCGGCGCGGCCCCGGCGATCGCCGGGGCCGGTCTGCCGTACGTCCACGTGTACGCGGTGGCCGACCTCGGCCTCGACCTCGGCTGACCGCCCCGACAGGGTGTGACCTGCGGTTTCCGGGCGGGGTGGAGCCGGAGGGAGAGTCTGGGAAGATGGGGGCGACGATGACGTCGCCCCCAGGTCAGGGACCAGCACTGCACACCCGCATATCCCAAGGAGCGGTCAGATGCCCATCGCAACCCCCGAGGCTTACGCCGAGATGCTCGACCGGGCAAAGGCGGGCAAGTTCGCCTACCCGGCCATCAACGTGACCTCGACGCAGACCCTGCACGCCGCCCTGCGCGGCTTCGCGGAGGCCGAGAGCGACGGCATCGTCCAGATCTCCACCGGAGGTGCGGAGTTCCTGGGCGGCCAGTACAACAAGGACATGGTCACGGGCGCGGTCGCCCTCGCCGAGTTCGCGCACATCGTCGCCGCGAAGTACGACATCACCGTCGCGCTGCACACCGACCACTGCCCCAAGGACAAGCTGGACGGCTACGTGCGTCCGCTGCTCGACGTCTCCGCGCAGCGCGTCGCCAAGGGCCTCGACCCGCTCTTCCAGTCGCACATGTGGGACGGCTCGGCCGAGACGCTGGCGGACAACCTGGCCATCGGTCAGGAGCTGCTGGCCAAGGCCGCCGCCGCCAAGATCATCCTTGAGGTCGAGATCACCCCGACCGGCGGCGAGGAGGACGGCGTCACGCACGAGATCAACGACGAGCTGTACACGACCGTCGACGACGCGCTGCGCACCGCCGAGGCGCTGGGCCTGGGCGAGAAGGGCCGCTACCTGCTGGCCGCCTCCTTCGGCAACGTCCACGGCGTCTACAAGCCGGGCAACGTCGTGCTCCGCCCGGAGCTGCTGAAGGACCTTCAGGAGGGCGTCTCCGGCCGGTACGGCAAGCCCGCCGGCAGCCAGCCCTTCGACTTCGTCTTCCACGGCGGTTCGGGCTCCACCGCCGAGGAGATCGCCACCGCGCTGGAGAACGGCGTCGTGAAGATGAACCTCGACACCGACACCCAGTACGCCTTCACCCGCCCGGTCGCGGACCACATGTTCCGCAACTACGACGGCGTCCTGAAGGTCGACGGCGAGGTCGGCAACAAGAAGACCTACGACCCGCGCACCTGGGGCAAGGCCGCCGAGGCCGGCATGGCCAAGCGGGTCACCGAGGCGTGTGCCAACCTGCGCTCCACGGGTACGAAGCTGAAGTAGGCGTCCCGCACACGGACGCACGCTCGCGGGCCCGGTCCTCCCCCCGCGGAGGGCCGGGCCCGTCGTCGTGCCCGGCCTGCGCGGGGGACCGGCCCGGGAGCGGCGAACGTAGACGGGCGAAACGTGAGCGGGCGAACGGAGCGAACGAATGAGGGGGACCGCTGTGACTGACACGCACGCGCGCTACGACTTCGACACGGTCGTCGACCGCCGGGGCACCTGGTGCGTCCAGTGGGACGGGGTCGCGGACCGGTTCGGCGTGGACGGACTGCTGCCGTTCACCATCTCCGACATGGACTTCCGAACGGCCCCGGAAGTGCTCGACGCGCTCCGGGCCCGGGTCGAGCACGGCGTCTTCGGCTACACGACGTGGCAGCAGGACGACTTCCGCTCGGCGATAGCCCACTGGTACGCCACCCGGTACGGCACGGAGATCGACACCGGACGGCTCGTCTACGGGCCGTCCGTGCTCAGCCAGCTCTCCCAGCTGCTCCGGATGTGGACCCGCGAGGGCGACGGGGTCGTCGTCCACACCCCCGTCTACGACGGCTTCCGCAAGGCCGTCACCGGGCTCGGGCGGGAGCTGCGCGGTGTGCCGGTCGGCGACGAGGAGGCGCTGGAGCGCGAGCTGGCCCGGCCCGACGCGAAGGTCCTGGTGCTGTGCTCGCCGCACAACCCGACCGGCCGGGTCTGGACGGCGGACGAGCTGGCCCGGACGGCCGGGCTGGCCCGGCTCCACGGCGTCGCGGTGATCAGCGACGAGATCCACGCGGACTTCGTGCACGAGGGCTCCACGCACGTGCCGTGGACGCGGGTGGCGGACGACGGCCGCTGGGCGCTGATCACCTCCGCGTCGAAGTCCTTCAACTTCCCCGCGCTCAACGGTTCGTACGGCATCCTCGGCGACGCCGACGACCGGACGGAGTATCTGCGGCGGATGGAGACCGCCGAGGGCCTCGCCTCTCCGGCGGTGCTGTCGCTGACCGCGCACATCGCCGCGTACCGGGAGGGCGGCCCGTGGCTGGACGCGGTCCGCTCGTACACGGCGGGGAACCTGGCGTTCGCCGCCGAGCGGCTGCGCGCCGCCTTCCCCGAGCTGGACTGGCGACCGCCGCAGGCCGGGTACCTGGCGTGGATCGACCTGCGCCCGCTGGGTGTGGACGACGAGGCGTTGCAGCGGGTGCTGGTGGAGCGGGAGAAGGTCGCGGTCATGCGGGGCTCGGTCTACGGGGCCGACGGGTTCGTCCGGATGAACCTCGGGTGTCCCCGGTCCAAGGCCGAGGCGGGCGTGGCCGCGCTGGTGCGCGCGCTGGAGGCCGTGCGGTAGCCGCCGCCCGGGGACGGACACGCCGCGCGCCGACGGGCGGACGGTTGCCGGGCTCCCGGTGGCCGTCCGCCCGGGTTGCCGCGATGCTGCTCGTATGTGTGCTGCCGCCGCGCCCGGCGAGATCCGCGTCGCCTCGCCCACCGGGCGGTGGGTCGTGCTGACCACCGTGCTCGGCTCCAGCATGGCGATGCTGGACTCCACCGTCATCAACGTGGCCCTGCCCCGGATCGGCAAGGACCTGGGCACCGACCTGGCGGCCCTCCAGTGGACCGTCAACGCCTACATGCTCACGCTCGCCGGGCTGATCCTGCTGGGCGGGGCGCTGGGGGACCGCTACGGCCGCCGGCGGGTCTTCGTCGTGGGCGTGGTGTGGTTCGCCGTGGCCTCCCTCCTCTGCGGGATCGCGCCGAACGCGGCCGTGCTGATCGGCGCGCGGGCCCTCCAGGGAATCGGCGGCGCGCTGCTCACTCCCGGCTCGCTGGCCCTCATCCAGGCCAGCTTCCACCCGGACGACCGGGCCCGCGCGGTGGGCCTGTGGTCCGGGCTGGGCGGCGTCGGCTCGGCCATCGGGCCGTTCCTCGGCGGCTACCTCGTGGACGGCCCCGGCTGGCGGTGGGTCTTCCTGCTCAACCTGCCGCTCGCCGCCCTCTGCGCGCCCGTCGCGCTCCGGCACGTCCCGGAGTCGAAGGATCCGGCCGCGCACGGCCGGTTCGACGTGCTGGGCGCGGCGCTCGCGGCCCTCGCCCTGGCCGGTGTGACGTACGCGCTGATCGCGGCGCCGGGCCGGGGCGCGTCGCCCGTCGTGATCGGCTCGGCCCTCGGCGGCGTGCTGCTCGGGGTGCTGTTCGTACGGGTCGAGCGGCGGCGGGCGGACCCGATGCTGCCGCCGTCGATCTTCCGCTCGCGGCTCTTCACCTCCGTGAACATCGTCACGCTCTGTGTCTACGCGGCCCTCGGCGGCTTCTTCTTCCTCTCCGCGATCCAGCTCCAGGTGGTCGCCGGATACTCGGCGCTGGGCGCGGGGGCCGCACTGCTCCCGGTGACCGTGCTGATGCTGCTCTTCTCCGCCTCCGCCGGGGACCTGGGCCGCCGGATCGGGCCGCGCATCCCGCTCACGGTCGGCCCGCTGCTGGCCGCCGCCGGGATGCTCCTGATGCTGCGGGTGGGGCCGGGGGCCTCCGTCGGCTCGTACGTCAGCGACGTGCTGCCCGCCGTCGTGGTGCTCGGCGCGGGCCTGGTGGTGGTCGTCGCCCCGCTCACCGCGACCGTGCTGGCCGCCGTGGACTCCGGGCGGGCCGGCCTCGCCAGCGGCATCAACAACGCCGCCGCCCGGGCGGCCGGGCTCATCGCGGTGGCGGCCCTGCCGCTGCTCGCCGGGATGGGCCCGGAGGTGTACCGGGACGCGGGCGCGTTCGCCGCCTCCTTCCGGCGGGCGATGCCGATGTGCGCCGGGGTCCTGGTGGCCGGTGCGGTGATCGCCTGGTGGCAGGTGCGCACCCCGACGGCCGCCCCCGACGCGGCCACCCCCGAGTGCGCGGTCCACTGCGGTGTCACCTCCCCGCCGCTGGAGCCGGAGCGCGCGCGACGCGGACCGGGGTGACGCCGCGCGGGCCCGCCACGCCAGGCACACTTGACCCATGTCCATCCACGAGAACCTGCTCGGGGGCCCCGCCCCGACCCACCTGCCCGACGACCCGGAGCCGCGCGAGCTGCTCGCCGCCGGCACCCCGCCCGCCGAGGTCGCCGCGAAGTACCCGACCTCCTCGCTCGCCTGGGCGCAGCTCGCCGACGAGGCGTTCGAGGGCGGCCGGGTCGTCGAGTCGTACGCCTACGCCCGTACCGGCTACCACCGCGGCCTCGACTCCCTGCGCCGCGCGGGCTGGAAGGGCCACGGCCCGGTCCCGTTCGAGCACGAGCCGAACCGGGGCTTCCTGCGCGCCCTGCACGCCCTGGCACGGGCGGCGCAGGCGATCGGCGAACAGGCGGAGTACGAGCGCTGCTCGACGTTCCTGCGGGACTCCTCGCCGACCGCCGCCGACATCCTGGGCTGACCCGCCCCGGCCCGGCCCGCCCCGGCACCACGGGCGGCCGGGCCGCCGAGGCCGACCCGCCGCGGCGGACGGGACGGCCTTAGGATGCGAACAGGGGACCGGAGCTCCATCACCTCACGGAAGGGGCGGACCGCTACCCGGAAGCTCGTGTCGAGGAGACAGCGATGTCGACGAACCACCCCGACCCCGAAGCCACCGGTGCGGACTCTCCGCACCTGGACTTCGCGGGAACGACTCCGTACGAGGACTACGTCCAGGCGGACGTCCTGACCCACCTCCAGCACCTCCGCTCCGACGACCCCGGCGAAATGGTCTTCCTGGTCACCACCCAGGTCATGGAGCTGTGGTTCACCGTCATCGTCCACGAGTGGGAGACGGCGACCCGGGCCCTGCGCGAGGACCGGATACCGGTCGCCCGCGACGCCCTCAAGCGCTCGCTGCGCGAGCTGGAGGCGCTGAACGACTCCTGGCGCCCGCTGGCCGGGCTCACCCCCGCCCAGTTCAACTCCTACCGGGGCGCGCTCGGCGAGGGCTCCGGGTTCCAGTCGGCGATGTACCGGCGGATGGAGTTCCTGCTCGGCGACAAGTCCGCCTCCATGCTGGTGCCGCACCGGGGCGCGCCCCGGGTGTACGCCGAGCTGGAGAAGGCGCTCGGCGAGCCGAGCCTGTACGACGAGACGCTCGCCCTGCTGGCCCGGCGCGGCTACGCCGTGCCGGAGGCCGTCCTGACCCGGGACCTGAGCCGGCGCTACGAGCCGTCGCCCGAGGTCGAGGCGGTGTGGGCCGAGATCTACTCCGCCGACGACCAGAACGAGGAACTGGTGCGCCTCGGCGAGCTGTTGACGGATGTCGGCGAGCTGGTCTGGCGCTGGCGCAACGACCACCTGGTCGCCACCCGGCGCGCGATGGGCTCCAAGACCGGCACCGGCGGCTCCGCCGGAGTGGCCTGGCTGGAGAAGCGCGCGACGAAGAACGTGTTCCCCGAGCTCTGGACGGCCCGCAGCCATGTATGAGACCTCACGTGACGCACTGCGCGAACGGGCGCTCGTCCTCGACGCCGCCGACCGACTCGCCGACAAGCGGAAGCTGTTCGCCCTGGACGAGGGCGTCTACCTCGACGGGAACTCGCTCGGCGCGCTGCCCCTGCACGTGCCCGCCCGGGTGCAGGACGTCCTCACCCGCCAGTGGGGCGAGCTGCGCATCCGCTCCTGGGACGAGAGCGGCTGGTGGACCGCGCCCGAGCGGATCGGCGACCGGATCGCCCCGCTCGTCGGGGCGGCGGCCGGGCAGATCGTCGTCTCCGACTCGACCAGCGTGAACGTCTTCAAGGCGGTCGTCGCCGCGGGCCGCCTCGCGGGCGAGGGACGCGACGAGATCCTGGTTGACGCCACGACCTTTCCCACGGACGGGTACATCGCGGCGTCCGCCGCCCGGTTGACCGGCCACCGGATCGTGCCGCTCGCGCCCGCCGACGTCCCGGCCGCGCTCGGACCCCGGACGGCCGCCGTCCTGCTCAACCACGTCGACTACCGCGCGGGCCGGCTGCACGACCTGCCCGGACTGACCGCCGCCGTCCACGCGGCGGGGGCCGTCGTCGTCTGGGACCTCTGCCACAGCGCCGGAGCGCTGCCGGTCGGACTGGACGAGCACCGGGTGGACCTGGCCGTCGGCTGCACCTACAAGTACCTGAACGGCGGCCCCGGTTCGCCCGCGTACCTGTACGTCGCCGAGCGCCACCAGGCGGCCTTCGACTCACCGCTGCCCGGCTGGAACTCGCACGCCGAACCGTTCGCGATGACGCCGGAGTACACCCCGGCGGAGGGCTCCGTGCGGGGCCGGGTCGGTACGCCGGACATCGTGTCGATGCTGGCGCTGGAGGCGGCGCTGGACGTGTGGGACGGGGTCGCGGTCGAGGACGTGCGGGCCAAGTCGCTGGCCCTGACGGACTTTTTCCTGGAGTGCGTCGAGGCGTACGCACCGGCCGGACGGGTCACCTCGCTGACCCCGGTCACGCACGCCGAACGCGGCAGCCAGGTCGCGCTGCGGTGCGCCGGCGCCGAGCCGGTGATGCGCCGGCTCATCGAGCGGGGCGTCGTGGGCGACCTGCGGCGGACCGACGTGCTGCGGTTCGGCTTCACCCCGCTGTACACCGGGTTCGCGGACGCGGAACGGGCGGCGGCCGTCCTCGCCGAGGTGCTGGCCGGCACCCCGGAGGCCTGAGGGCTGCGCCGGACGACGGCGACCGGGCGGGGGCGGTGCCGAGTGCTGGTACCGTCCCCGCAGGTCAAGCCAGTTGGGCACAGGACACAGGCATAGGACGGTTGAGCAGCATGTCGGATTCCGCCGCGCGTGATCGGGACGTAGCCGAGACCGAGTCGGCGCTCGCCCATCCGCAGGTCGCCCCCGATCGGTCCGCCTCCTACGGGGACCACCCCGACCAGGTCGTCGACTTCTACGCCCCGCGCGACGGCCGTACCGGGGCCCCGCTCGTCGTCCTGCTGCACGGCGGCGCGTGGCGGGCCCCGTACGACCGCGCGCACGTCTCGCCGCTCGCGGACTTCCTGGCCCGGCGGGGCTTCGCCGTGGCCAGCGTCGAGTACCGGCGCGGCGGCGAGATCCCGCGGCAGCGGGGCGCCGATCCCGTCGCCGGTCGCTGGCCCGAGACGTTCGACGACGTGGCCGCCGCGCTGGACGCCGTACCCGCCCTGGCCGCTCGCGAGCTGCCGCAGGCCGATGTGCGGCGGATCGTGGTCACCGGGCACTCGGCGGGCGGCCACCTCGCCCTGTGGGCGGCGGCGCGGCACGTCCTGCCGGAGGGCTCGCCGTGGCGGCTGCCCGCCCCGCCGCCGCTGCGCGGAGTCGTCGCGCTGGCCCCGATCGCCGACCTCCGGGCGGCGGCGGGCCTCGGGGTGTGCGGCGGAGCCGTCACGCAACTGCTCGGCGGGGAAGGGGAGTCGGACCAGAGGATGGCGCAGGCCGACCCGGCCGCGCTGCTGCCCACGGGGATCGCCACCGCGATCGTCCAGGGCGTCGAGGACATCGTGGTCCCGCAGGCCGTCTCCGAGGCGTACGTCGACGCGGCGGCGAAGGCCGGCGAGACGGTCGGGCTGACGCTGCTCGGCGGCGTCGGCCACTTCCCGCTGATCGATCCGGCCGCCGACGCCTGCGCGATCGTCGCGGAGGAGATCACCCAGCTCGCGTGGTGACGCGGCGCGGGGCCGGGCAGGACGCGGACGCCCTCCGTCCGCGACCGGCCGCGCGGTGGTCCCGGGGGAGGGCGGGGAGACGGCCGCAGGGGTGAGACGGCGGGCGCGTAGTACTTGAGGCGGACGGCGGCAAATCCGCTTCGGTGCTGACGACCGGCCGACGGCAGCCGCCTACCGTGGGAAACGTGACCGAGACCCAGACGAAGACCGGCGGCCCGGAGTTCCTGGCCGTCGCAGGAGCCGTGGGCGGCCTGCGCCATGACCTCTTCCGTGACCTGTTCTCCTACCGGCCGATGCCGCCCTCGAACCCGGAGGGGCGGCTGATCCGGCGGCTGCCGGCGGGGCTGCGGCGGTACGCCGTCTGGACCCCGCACGCCGCCGTGCTCTGTGCCGCGCTGATCGTGCTGGCATCGGGGCTCACCAGCTATGACTACCGCCTCCTGATGGGGCTGGTGCCGGCGATTCCGGTCGCGCTGACCCTGTTCCGGCCGATCGCCGCGTTCTGGGCCTCGCTGCCGGCGACCGTGGTCTGCGTCTTCCTGGGCGGCGGGCCCTGGGAACCGAGCCTCGTCGCGCAGATGGTCGTCCTCGTGGTCGTAGCGGCCCGGACCCGGCCGCGCACCGCCGCCTGGATGTGGTTCGTGAGCCTGCTGTTCGGGTTGCTGACGGACGCCGACCCGCAGATCACCGGAGCCATGTCCGTCTTCACGGCGCTGGCGCTCCTCACGGTGGCCGTCGTGCAGGTCCGGCGCGACGCCCGGCGCGAGGTGACCGTGCAGCGCACCGTCACCGCCGTCGAGCGCGACCGGCGCACCCTGCTGGAGGAGCGCACCACGATCGCCCGCGAGCTGCACGACGTGGTCGCGCACCACATGTCGGTCGTCGCGATCCAGGCGGAGGCCGCCCCGTACCGCGTGGAGAACCCGCCGCCCGAGCTGGAGCAGGCGTTCGTCACCATCCGGGAGAACGCCGTGTCCGCGCTGACCGAGCTGCGCCGCGTCCTCGGTGTCGTCCGCGCGGAGGACTACGAGGCCCCGAACGCCCCGCAACCCACCCTGGCCGCGCTCGACGGGCTGCTGGCCAACGTCCGCGAGACCGGCCTGGAGACCGGGAAGACCGTCACCGGCGCGGTGCGCGAACTGCCCCAGGGCGTCGAGCTGTCGGCGTACCGGATCATCCAGGAGGCCCTGAGCAACACCTTGCGGCACGCGCCGGGCTCCAGCGCGCACGTCGAACTCGGTTACGTCCTCGGCGGCCTCGGCATCCGCGTGGTCAACGGACCGCCCGCCGGTCCGGTCAAGCCGTCCCCGGGGGCCGGGCACGGGATCACCGGCATGCGGGAGCGGGTCGCGATGCTGAACGGGCAGATGACGGCGGGGCCGACCGCCGACGGCGGATACGAGACCGCCGCCTTCCTTCCCGTGCCGATGGCGGACGAACCGCGCGAGGCGTCCGTCTCCGGCCGCGCGGGCGACGGACCCGCCGTCAAGGACACCGCAGCGACGGACATCACCGTCAAAAACACCGTCGCACTGGACGCCTCGGTGGCGGACACCGCCGTACTGGGGGCCGTCGCCGAACGGGACGGGCGGCCGTGAGCGACATCCGGGTCCTGGTCGTCGACGACCAGATGATGGTCCGCGAGGGCTTCTCCGTCCTGCTCAACGCGATGCCGGGCATCGTCGTGGTGGGGGAGGCGGTGGACGGACGGCAGGCCCTCGACCAGGTGGCCGCCCTGCGGCCGGACGTCGTCCTGATGGACATCCGGATGCCGGAGATGAACGGCATCGAGGCCACCCGCGAGATCGTGGCGCGCGACGCGGACGCGAAGGTGCTGGTGCTGACGACGTTCGACCTGGACGAGTACGTCTACGAGGCGCTGCGGGCCGGAGCGTCGGGCTTCCTCCTGAAGGACGCGTCGGCGCGCCGGCTCGCGGACGGCGTACGGGTGGTGGCGGCGGGCGAGGCGCTGCTCGCACCGGCCGTCACGCGGCGGCTGATCAACGAGTTCTCCAAGCTCGCGGAAGCGCCGAGGGCGCCGGTCCTGGCCCGGGTCGGGGACCTCACCGAGCGCGAGACGGAGGTGCTGGTCCTGATCGCGCAGGGGCTCTCCAACGCGGAGATCGCCGTGCACCTGGTCGTCGCCGAGTCCACGATCAAGACGCATGTCAGCCGCATCCTGGTGAAGCTCGGCCTGCGCGACCGCACCCAGGCGGCGGTCTTCGCCTACGAGGCGCGGCTGGTCGTGCCGGGGTAGCGGACGGCCGGTCACCCCCGGGCGGCGGAGG
This sequence comes from Streptomyces sp. ADI96-02, assembly GCF_003846185.1. Taxonomy (GTDB): domain Bacteria; phylum Actinomycetota; class Actinomycetes; order Streptomycetales; family Streptomycetaceae; genus Streptomyces. The sequence goes on along the minus strand of NZ_ML123034.1, from coordinate 3,023,973 downwards.
GTGCCGACGGCGGCGGAGGCGGCGGGCGGGCGGGCCGGCGGATGCGGGGGGCTTCGGCGGGTTCGCCCGCTTCGCGGTGCTGCGGGGGCGGCGGGATGGTGCGGGCCGGGGGTCGTGGGCGGCGGGCGCGGGTAGCGTCGGGCCATGCACGTGTCCTTCGACCCCTGGTCGCCCGCGTTCGTCGCCGATCCCTACCCCGCCTACGCCGCCCTGCGCGCCGCCGGCCGGGCCCACTACTTCGAACCGACCCGGCAGTGGCTGATCCCCCACTACACCGACGTGTCCGGCCTGCTGCGCGACCGGCGCCTCGGCCGGACGTATCTGCACCGGTTCAGCCACGAGGAGTTCGGGCTCACTCCGCCGCCCGCCGCCCACGAGCCGTTCCACACCCTCAACGGGCAGGGGCTCCTGGACCTGGAGGCCCCCGACCACCCCAGGATCCGGCGGCTCGTCTCCAAGGCGTTCACTCCGCGCACGGTCGAGCGGCTGGCCCCGACCGTACGGCGGCTGGCGTGCGAGCTGGTCGACGCGTTCGTCGAGCAGGGCGGCGGCGATCTGCTCGCGGCGGTCGCCGAGCCCCTGCCGGTCGCGGTGATCGCGGAGATGCTCGGCATTCCGGAGGCGGACCGGGCCCTGCTGCGGCCCTGGTCGTCCGCGATCTGCGGGATGTTCGAGCTCAATCCCTCCGAGGAGACGGCCGAGGCCGCCGTCCGGGCCTCGATCGACTTCTCCGCCTACCTGCGCGAGCTGATCGCCGAGCGGCGCACGTCCCCCGGCGACGACCTGGTCTCGGCCCTGATCGCCGCCCACGACGACGGGGAGCGGCTGAGCGAGCAGGAGATGATCTCCACCTGCGTGCTGCTGCTCAACGCGGGCCACGAGGCGATCGTGAACACCACGGTCAACGGCTGGCGCACGCTCTTCCACCACCCCGACCGGCTGGCAGCCCTGCGCGCCGACCCCACGCTGCTGCCGACCGCGATCGAGGAGCTCCTGCGCTTCGACACCCCGTTGCAGATGTTCGAGCGCTGGGTGCTGGACGACATCGAGATCGACGGCACCGTGATTCCGCGCGGGTCGGAGGTGGCGCTGCTGTTCGGCTCGGCCAACCGGGACGCGGAGCGGTTCGCCCGCCCGGACACCCTGGACCTGTCCCGCTCGGACAACCCGCACATTACGTTCGGCGCGGGCATCCACTACTGCCTCGGCGCACCCTTGGCCCGGCTCGAACTGTCGGCTTCCTTCGACGAGTTGCTGCGCAAGGCGCCCGGCATGCGGATGACGGCCGAGCCGGAGTGGCAGCCCGGTTACGTGATCCGGGGGCTGAAGGAGCTGCGGGTGGAGCTGTAGGGGGCGGGGAGGGTCGGCCCGGGGTCAGGACCGGGAGGCCGAGCAGGAGCACCGCGGGGCGGGAGGCCCCTCGAAGCCGAAAGGCCCGCCCCACGGCGTCCTTCCGGCTTCCTCGCCCTCCCGCCCTCACGTCAGGGGATGCGAGGTCCTGCCCGACGCCTCGTCGATCTCGGCGTGCGCCTTCGTCAGCAGCTTCATCGCCAGTTCGTTGAGCGCCCGCGCCCCCGCGATCTCCTCGCCGACGCGCTGCTGGTCCGCGTCCGAGGGATGGCGGCTGGCGTAGCCGTGGGCGCGGACCTCCGTTCCGTCGGAGAGGCGTACGAGGGCTGCCGCGCGGGTGCGGTGGGCGTCCTCCTCGAAGGCGAGCTCGATGTGCCATCCGGTCGCGACTCTGGTCATGACGGTCACCTCCGGTCCGTTTGCCGACCGTCTCCTCTTCAGCGTGCGCCCGTCGCCGCGTCCGCGCTCGCCGGATCCGGCAGCATCAGCCCCCACGCGCCCGCGCGCACGGTCCAGGTCCGGGTCCGCACCGGGCCGCCGGTCTGTATGTCCGCCCGGTAGCGGAAGTCCGCGCCGGAGACGGTGACGGCCTTGGCCTCCGCCGTCACGTCGTCGCCCGCGACGGTGCGGACCACGACCTCGGCCAGGCCCCCGTCGCCCTGCGAGGCCAGCGAGACGCCCCGTACCGGGGTGTCCAGGTCGCTCAGCAGGACCCCGTCCGCCTCGACCCGCAGCCGGTACGAGCCCGGCGGCGTGGCCGGTCCGCCCGGCGCGGGGCGGACCAGGGAGGTCATCAGCGAGCGGCAGGTGTCCCAGACGGCCGTGACGCCCGTGTGCGGGGCTCCCGTGCCGGACGGCGGCGCGGGGGCGGGGATGCGCAGCCGGCCGAGGACGACGCCGTCGCTGTCGTCCACCAGCAGGTCCAGCCGCCGCACCGCCCCGTCGAGCGCCGTCCGCGCCGCCGCCACCGCGCCGCGGGGCACTCCGAGGGCGTGGGCCACCTCCAGCGCGTGCGCCGCGCCGACCGGGATCAGGGAGAGGACGCCGGCGGCCGGCTCCCGTTCGCGGTGCAGCTGGGCCACCGCGCGCAGCAGCGCGCGGTCGTCGCCGACGACGACGGGCCGGCGCGAACCCCGCCGGGACAGGGCCCGCGCGAACTCCTCCGGGCCGTCCGGAAGGCAGATCTTGGCGTGCGAACCGGCGCTCAGCACGTCCCTGGCGATGCGGACGGACTCGCCGTCGGTCCGGCGGGCGACCGGGTCGATGACCACCAGGAGCTGGTCGTCGCCGTCGCCGGGGGGCTCTGCAGCCGACACCTCGGTCCTTCCTCGGGTAGCATCTTGGTGCAAGAGCCCCTTGCGCTATTGCGCCAGGGGCTTCGTCTATTCCGGGGCACCCGGTTCGACGGCTCAGGTTCTGCCGTACATCGTCGTACGGCAGGTACGACCTTGACGTACGCCCCCTGACCTTGGACATGCCCCGCCCGGAAGGGGTGTACGCCTGTGCCCGCACTTGTGCTGCTCGGTGCTCAGTGGGGTGACGAGGGCAAGGGGAAGGCCACCGACCTCCTCGGTGGATCCGTGGACTACGTGGTGCGTTACCAAGGCGGCAACAACGCCGGTCACACGGTCGTCGTCGGCGACCAGAAGTACGCACTGCATCTCCTGCCCTCCGGAATCCTGTCGCCGGGCTGCACCCCGGTCATCGGGAACGGTGTCGTGGTCGACCCGGCGGTCCTGCTCGCCGAGCTGAGCGGTCTGAACGAGCGAGGCGTCGACACGTCCAAGCTTCTGATCAGCGGCAACGCTCATTTGATCACTCCGTACAACGTCACCATCGACAAGGTGAGCGAGCGCTTCCTCGGTAAGCGCAAGATCGGCACGACGGGCCGCGGCATCGGCCCGACGTACGCCGACAAGATCAACCGTGTGGGCATCCGCGTCCAGGACCTCTACGACGAGTCGATCCTGGAGCAGAAGGTCGAGGCGGCCTTGGAGCAGAAGAACCAGCTCCTCGCCAAGGTCTTCAACCGGCGGGCGATCGAGGCCGGCCGGATCGTGGAGGAAATGCTCCAGTACGCGGAGCAGATCAAGCCGTTCGTCGCCGACACGACGCTGATCCTCAACGACGCCATCGACGAGGGCAAGGTCGTCCTCTTCGAGGGCGGCCAGGGCACGCTGCTGGACGTCGACCACGGCACGTACCCCTTCGTCACCTCGTCGAACCCGACCGCCGGCGGAGCCTGCACCGGCGCGGGCGTCGGCCCGACGAAGATCAGCCGGGTGATCGGCATCCTCAAGGCCTACACGACGCGCGTCGGCGCGGGTCCGTTCCCCACCGAGCTGCACGACGAGGACGGCGAGGCGCTGCGGCGCATCGGCGGCGAGCGCGGTGTCACCACCGGCCGCGACCGCCGCTGCGGCTGGTTCGACGCCCCGATCGCGCGGTACGCGACCCGGGTCAACGGCCTGACCGACTTCTTCCTCACCAAGCTCGACGTCCTCACCGGCTGGGAGCGCATCCCGGTCTGCGTGGCGTACGAGATCGACGGCAGGCGCGTCGAGGAACTTCCGTACAACCAGACCGACTTCCACCACGCGAAGCCGATCTACGAGATGCTGCCCGGCTGGTCCGAGGACATCACCAAGGCCAAGACCTTCGGCGACCTGCCGAAGAACGCCCAGGCGTACGTGAAGGCCCTGGAGGAGATGTCGGGCGCACCGATCTCCGCGATCGGCGTCGGTCCGGGCCGGACCGAGACGATCGAGATCAACTCGTTCCTGTAGGGACGCGCGCAGCACTTCGCCCCGCCGACCAGACGGTCGCCGGGGCGAAGTGCTGCGTGGGTCCGTGCGCCCCCGGCTAACGGGCGGTCGCGCCCGGCGGTGGGTTCATCGCCTGCTCCCACTCCCTGTCCGGGATCTTCGAGCGCAGGTACTCCAGGGACTCCTCGATGAGCCGCCGGGCGCGGCGCAGGTCCGCGCCGACGAGGGTGCCGCGGTGCTTGAGGACACGTCCGTCGACCATCACGGTGTCGACGTCTCCGCGTCCGGCCTGGAAGACGACCTGCCCGACCGGGTTGCTGGTGGGGGTCATCGCCGGGGTGTCGGTGCGCAGCATCACGAGGTCCGCGCGCTTGCCCGGGGTGATGGAGCCGATGAGGCGGTCCAGGCCGAGGGCCCGTGCGCCGCCCATGGTGGCGTACTCCAGCACGTCGTGGGCGCGCAGGGCGTTGTTCTCCACCGCTTTGCCGGCTTCGTGGGCCCGCAGGTGGGCCAGTCCCCGGTCGGCGTTGAGGGTGGCGCGCATCATCGAGAACATGTCGCCGCTCCACCATGCCACCGTGTCGAGCGACAGCGAGACGGGGATGCCGAACCGGCGTGCCTTCGCGGTGGGCGGGTATCCCTGCCCGCCGTTGAGTTCGCTCTCCGCCGCGATGGAGATCTGGGCGCCGCTGTCGGCGATGATCCGGTAGGCGTCGTCGGTCAGCGCTGCGGCGTGGACGAGGGTGTACGACGGTGAGAGCGAGCCGGTCCCGGCGAGGAACTCGATCTGCGCATCGCCGGTGAACCCGAAGACGCCCGCGTGGGTGGTGACCGGCAGGTCGCGGTCGCGGGCGAATTCCAGGGCCTTGCGGGCGTCGTCCGTGGGGCTGTTGACGTCCATCGCCAGTTGCATGGTGACGAGTTGGTCCCGGCGGCCGGTGAACCGGTTCTTGAGCATCCGGTCGACGCGCCCGTCGACCACCCAGCCGAAGTCGGGGGCCAGGCCGTTGCCGTAGGCGAACCGGGCACGTCCGGGCACGGCGGTCAGAGCGTCCACGGCGGCGTCGGCGTGCTCCGGGGTGAGCATCGCGTAGGACCAGTCCGTGACGGTGGTGACGCCGTCGTTGACGGCGTCGACCATGCCCATGTAGTCGGCCGCGTAGATGTCCTCGGGCCGCATGAGGGGACCCCACTTCTGGACCATCCACTGGAAGTAGTTGCCCAGGGTCCAGTCCGCCCCGACACCGCGCAGCGCGGTTTCGGACAGGTGGCGGTGGGTGTCGACGAAGCCGGGCAGCAGCAGGGCCCCGGCGGCGTCGATGACGGTGGCGTGCGCCGGTGCGCGCAGCTGCTTGCCGACCGACTCGATGGTGGCGCCGCGGACCAGGACGTCGGTGTCGGGCAGCACGCCTCGGCGGGGGTCCATGGTGATCACGGTCGCCCGGCGGAAGAGGACGGGGCGGTCGGGCGAGAAGGTCTTCGGTCCTGTCGTCGGGGTTGCCGCCGCCGATGGGGATGGTGACGCCGCCATGGCCGGGGACGCCACCGCGGTGGCGCCGATCGCGGCGACGCCGGCGATCACGCTCCGGCGGCCGGCTCCGGAACCCGGCTCGGCCGCACCTGCTGATCTGATCATGGCGTTCTCCCTACCGGCACTTCTGGTGATCGAAAAGGGAAAGCCAGGTGGTTGACATCAGTGGGGTCCTCGCTCTCGGTTCTTTCCCGATGCCGCGGCGGTTGCGGTCCGTGCGGCTTCGCGGCGACCACGCTAGAGGGCGAGGAGGTAGTTGAAGAACGTGCAAAAGGACGACATGGAAGGGAAGTTGGGCGTAGGCCGCAGGGCCTAAGGCGTGGTGCTCACGACGCGCCGCAGCCTCGGCGGGATCGGCCGACGGCCCGCGCGGGGATCCACCCGGTCGAGGAGCCTCGGGCCGACTCCCCGCGAGGTCAGGGCTGTTGGGGGCCACGGGTGAGCGGATCGGGTGATCGTCGGGAGGCGGTGGAGTCCGAACGGGCCCGGTAACCGATGTTGGTCTAGACCTTGACAGGTTCAGACCATTATCGCTTGAGTGGCGGGCACCCCCTGGCGGCGCGCGGCCGGACGTCGCGCCGCACCTAAGGAGTGTTCACGTGATCCGTCGCGTCATCAGTCTCCTGGCCGCCCTCGGCGCGGTCGTCGCCCTGCTCGTCGTCCTCCCCGCCGCCACCGCGCAGGCCGCCGCCTGCGCCACGCCCTGGAACTCCTCCGCCGTCTACACCAACGGCGGTTCCGTCTCGTACAACGGCCGCAACTGGACCGCCAAGTGGTGGACCCAGAACGAGAGGCCGGGCAGCTCCGACGTATGGGCCGACAAGGGCGCCTGCGGTGGCGGCGGCACGGACCCGGGGCAGAACGGCTTCGTCGTCAGCGAGGCGCAGTTCAACCAGATGTTCCCGAACCGGAACCCCTTCTACACCTACAGCGGTCTGACCGCCGCCCTCAGCGCCTACCCGGCCTTCGCCAACACGGGCGGCGACGAGGTCAAGAAGCGCGAGGCCGCGGCGTTCCTCGCCAACGTCAGCCACGAGACCGGCGGGCTGGTGTACATCAAGGAAGTCAACGAGGCCAACTACCCGCACTACTGCGACTCCAGCCGGCCCTACGGCTGCCCGGCGGGCCAGGCCGCCTACTACGGGCGCGGTCCCATCCAGCTCAGCTGGAACTTCAACTACAAGGCCGCCGGGGACGCGCTGGGCATCGACCTGCTGGGCAACCCCTACCTGGTGGAGCAGAACGCCTCCGTCGCCTGGAAGACCGGCCTGTGGTACTGGAACACGCAGAACGGCCCCGGCACCATGACGGCCCACAACGCCATCGTCAACGGCGCCGGCTTCGGTGAGACGATCCGCTCGATCAACGGCGCGCTGGAGTGCAACGGAGGCAACCCGGCCCAGGTCCAGAGCCGGATCAACAAGTTCACGCAGTTCACCCAGATCCTCGGCACCACCACCGGCTCGAACCTGAGCTGCTGACCCACCGGCCCGCGAGGGCCGCTCGAAGCCCCACCCGTACGGGGGGTGCGTCCCGGTTCCGCCGGACGCGCCCCCCGTTTCGGCGTGCCCGGCCGCCCGCGACGGACCGTGCCGCGCCCCTCGGCCTCGGCCTCGGCCGGAAGGCGCGGGAGAGGTTAGGGAAAATCACCGGTGCGGTACACCGTCCGGACGCGAGACCGTGTGACTGGGACCAGACTCACAGAAATGCCCCGTGAGGGCGCGGAAAGGTTTGCACATGAAGTCACGGACTCGCGGATTCATCGGTGTGGCATCCGCGGCTACGGCCGCCATGGTGATCATTCCCATATCGGGGGCCGGTGCGGCCCAGTTCCCCGAGGAGAACCGTGAACTCATGCAGATCGACATCCAGAACCAGACGGACGAAAAGCTGCGTCTGGATTTCGGACGTTCCGCGGCGAAGGAAAAGGGCGGCGCTGACTCCCGGGTCATGAACGGTGTCCCGCAGATCCCTGACGCGGGGTTCGAGGTCGACGGAAACGGCGGAACGTCGGAATCCTACGGAATAGATTACGTGGGAACCTGGGCGACAAAAGGCACGTCGGACATGAAGACGGAGTTCACGTACCGGAACTTCTTCAATGTTCAGGCGTCGTCCGTGGAGTCGAGCGGACGCTCCCAGGCGGTT
>NZ_ML123034.1:3005079-3015250 GCF_003846185.1 Streptomyces sp. ADI96-02 | reverse complement strand
CGCCGACCCCACGATCGGCGCCTACCACCACTACAACGGCGAGAAGCCCGAAGCGTCCCTGATCACCCGGTACCCGGCCATCGCCGCAATCACGTCGCTGCCCCTGAAGAACCCCTACGTCGGCCACCTCGACCTTCAGAACAACGCGGCCACCGCCAAGATCAACCAGCCCTCGCTGTTCGACCCCACCCCGGCCGTGCAGGCACGCATGGTGAACGGCGTCGGCACCTTCGTCGAGATACCGAGCCTGACCGTGTGACCCGGTGACCCGGTGACCCCGCGCCCCCGTGGCCGCGTGACCGCGCGGCCCGGAGCGAACGGCGGCAGCGACCACCCCCGTGAGTCGCTGCCGCCGTGTCGCCCGTGTTCCGGCCCCGTCCGCCGTCCCCCGACGGCCCGCGCGTTCCCGGCCGCAACCGACGTACCGAAACACGTTCGCACCCTAGAACGATGAGGAAGGGGAACGGGAGGTTCGATGCGCCCGGTGTGGCCGCGACGGAGGTATCAGATCGCACAGTCGGCACCGGGCGCCGAGTGAACGGGGTACGGGTGCGAGCGCGTGAACGGGCCGACGACCTGCTGACGATGCACCGGCTGGCGCGGTCCGGCGGCACGCCGGAGCTGCTGCGCTGGCTGTCGGGCCGCGCCGACGGCTGGGCGGGGCTCGTCGGCGTCGACGGGACCGTACTGCATGCCGCGACCGGCCCGGCCGCCGGGACCCGCACGGCCGGGCCGGGCGCTCCCGATGTGGCGGCGCTGGTCGCCGAGGGCGTGGCCGCACGGGCCGAGCGCCGGGCGCGGGCCTACTCCCTCGACACCGGTGCGCACACCACCCTGCTGTTCCCGCTCCCGGTGGACGAGGGCCCCGCCGATCCGCTGCTCGCCGTCGTCACGCCCCGGCCGGTGGCCGCCGGACTCGCCACCCTGCTGGCCGACGTGGTGCTGCCGCTGGCCCTGTGCCGGCGGAGCGAGACCGTCGAGCGCAAGCGGCGGCGGGTGGACCTCGCCGAGTCCCGTGGCCGGGAAGCGGTGCTGCACCTGCTGATGACCGGCCAGCTCTCCATCGCCCACCAGGTCGCCGGCGCCCTGCTGCCACGGCTGCCCGACCCCGTGCGGGTCTGCGTCGTGGAGTGCTCGGGCGACGGGCGGGAGGAGGTGGCGAGAGTCTGCCGCGACGCGGACGGCGGCCGGTCCTGGATCGTCCGCTGCCCGGTCTACGCCCGCCACCTCATCCTCGTGACGCCGGCCGACGCCGAGCCGGACGACGGCCCGACCGACGAGGCGGTCGCGGCGCTGGTGGGCGACTGCGTGGTGGGCGTCAGCGAACAGGTGGACCTGGCCGATACGGCCACCGGCTACCGGCAGGCGTTCCACGCTCTGGCCGTCGCCCGCGAACTGCCCTCCCGGCACGCCCGGTTCGGGGCCCGACCGGAACCGGCGCTCGTCGTCGGACCCGCCGGACGGCAGTGGGCCGACGCCCTGCTCACCCCGCTCCTGACCCATGTGCCGCGCCGCGCGCAGGACCCGGGGAGCCAGGAACTCGCCGCCACGGCGACGTCCTGGCTGGCCTTCTCCACGCACGCGAGGGACCACCTCAAGATCCACCGCAACACGCTGGCCGCCCGCCTCGCCCTCATCGGCGAACTGCTCGGCCTCGACCTGCAACGGCTGTCCGACCAGGCCGCGCTCGACCTGGCCCTGCGCGTCCGCGCCGTCCCCGCACCGGCCTGCGCGGCCGGCCCCGATCCGGCCGGAGCGGCGCACGACCTCGACGAGATCCTGCGCCGCCCCGCCGTCCGGGAGTGGGCGGACCGCAGCCTGGCGCCGCTCGCCGGAGCGGGCGGCGGCGCGGCGGACACGACCGCGAGCGGCGCGGCTCCCAGCGGCGCGGCTCCCAGCGGCGCTGCGGACACGACCCTGCGCGCCTGGCTGGCGTGCGAGGCCCGGCTCGGCCCGACCGCGACCGCGCTCGGCATCTCCGTGCCGGGCGTCCGCAAGCGCCTCACCCGGCTCGAAACCGTCCTGAAGCGCTCACTGCTGCGCCCGCCGAGCGCCCGTTACGACCTGTGGCTGGCGTTCCGGGCGCGGGACCTGGGGGCCGCCGGCGCACCCAGGGTGAACGCGGCGGCCCGGGGCCTCACTTCGTGAAGATGAAGTACTTCCAGGCCCCGTGCGTCGTGGAGTTGACGCTGTCGCCGGAGGCGCCGTTCACGTACGAGGAGCGCATCCGCATCTTGTAGCCGGTCTCGTGCGGCCCCTGGAGCGTGATGGCCGACCTGCCCGAGGTGCCGAGCGCGAAGTACTCCTGGCCCGCGTCGTACCAGGTGCCCTGGTAGTAGAGCTGGAGGCTCAACCGCTGGGTACGGCCCTGGTAGTAGCTCATCGTGGTCGTGAAGACCGGGTTCTTCTTCTTGCTGTAGTACGCGTAGGTCGTCTTCCCGATTTTCGCCGTCCGGTAGTGCTTGGACAGCGAGGTCGAGACCTTCACCCGTGCGTACGCGGTCGACTTCACCGACTTCGACGCGGTCCGGCTGTCGCCCGCGAACACGGCGGTGACCGCCGTGTCCCGCTTCATGTCGACGGTGACGGACAGGTTGCCCTGGGAGTTGACCTTGGCCTTCCTGACCAGCTTCTTCGGCTTGTCCGAGCCGAACGGGTCGACCCACAGCTCGACGACCCGGTTCTTGTACGTCTTGCCGAGCTGCGCCGTGAAGGAGACGTCCTTGCCGTAGGAGTAGACGTCCTTGTTCCGGTTGAGCTTCAGCGAGGCGGTGGCGCGGGAGACGGCGACCGCGTCGGAGCCGGACGAGGCGGAGTGCGTGGCGTCGCCCGCGTACACCGCCCTGTACGTCACCTTGCCGCCGGAGGGCGGGGTGTCGGTGAACGAGAAGGAGCCGTTGGACTTCAGCGCCGCCGTACCGAGGGACTTGCCCTTCGGCGATTCGAGGTCGGTGCGCACCACCGCGACCTTCGAGCCCGCCGGGAACGCCGTCTTCGAGGTGACCTTGCCGGAGACGGTGAGCTTCTTGGCCCTGGTCGCCTTCTCCGGCGCGTTCGCGACGATCGACGTGACCGACTTCTTCGTGTCGGTCAGGACGCGGAAGGAGCGGACTCCGGCGCTGTTCGTCGTGACGGCGAAGAGCCGACTGGTGTCCGGGGCCCAGGCCAGGCCCGCCGGGTCCAGGACGTCGGAACCGCTGGACGAACCGGTGTTGGGGAAGTCGTACTCCCGCACCGAAGCCGTCTTGGAGCCGCCCTGCGGATAGATGTACACGTCCGGGTCGTACCAGCCGTCGATCCCGGCCGCGACCGTGCCGTCCGGCGCGATCTCCACGGCGTTGGGGTACGCGTCCGACGTGTAGCCCTGCTCGGCCCGCAGGTCGGAGGTCCGGTACACCTGGTGGAAGTACGGCGCGCCGCTGGCGACGACGACCTGGCCGCCGTCCGGGCTCAGGGCGATGTCGCGCAGGTTGCTCGCGTCCGCCCGCAGCTGCGCGGTCCGTGCGGCGGTGCCCGAGGACACGTCGTACACGGCCAGTTGGGCCGGGCTCTGGCCCTGGATGCCGGCGGCCAGCGTGCCGGGCGCGCCGGGCGTCGAGGCGAGGAGCGGCGCGGCGTACCAGGTGCGGTCCGGGTCCTGGTCGAGGGTGACCACGGGCTCCGCGCCGGACAGGTCCAGCGAGCCGATGTTGCCGTCGCCCGCGTTCCCGTAGCCGAACCACAGCTTCCCGCCCGCGAGGGCCGGATGGGTCGGCCGGGTGCCCCGGCCGGTGTCGTAGCGGGCGGACTCCGTCAGGGTGGCGGTGTCGATCGCCACGATGGAGTCGGCGGTGGCCACACCCGCGTACAGCGTGCTGGAGTCGGCGGACAGCTCCAGGCCGTTCACCCCGGGCAGTTCGCCGAGGGTGCGGACGACCTTGCCCGAGTAGTCGGTGGCGAGGATCTGGCCGGACTCCGGGTCGCTGACGAACACCCGCTGGTGCACGCCGTCGGCGACGATGTCGCCCAGCGAGGCTGCCGGAAGGATTCTGCTGCTGTCGGCGACTGCCGGGTTCGCCGCCCCGCCGACCAGCACCACGGAACTGAAGAGGACCGCGAGCGCTGTCGCGGTCGAGATTCTGCGCGTACGCACAGTTACTGATACCCCCACGGTATGAGAGGGCCGCGTGTCACCCGAGATGAGAGAAGCGAAGGGGTGCGGCCCGGATCGCAGAGTAAGGCATGCCGGTGACACGGCTGGACACTATTTTCACCTCGCCGATCCGACCAGGGGCTGTCCCGTGGCACCGCGCGACGGCTCGACCGACCGGTCTCGTACGCCCGCCGGCCGGTCCCGCCGGCCGGTCCCGCCGACCGGTCCCGGTGGCCAGGGTTGACGGATGGGTGAAGTCGGTGATGTTCGGTGGTGTTCATCCGTTCGATCGGCCGGTACGTTGCGCGTGTGACCAGCCGGTATGTCGCCCGTGCGACGGCGTGGAACGCCTGATGAACTCCTTGGCCGATTCACTTCCCGATGGTGGGGTAGCTTTTTCCGAGGAAAGCATTCTGCGTCGCAGAAGAAACCGTCAACCTCCGAACGGAATCGGTTCCGGCGTCTCGCCCGGGGATATGAATTCGTTCCTATATCCATCAAAGAATACTTGAAAAAAAGGGGATGTTTCGCCCGTTTTCTCCGGGCATTTGTGGTGTTTGTGTGCGTAGTGTGCTGGCGACAACATGAGGGCTTCCGGGAAACCGTGAACGGCTCGGAAGCCGCCGCCTCGCACAGAAAACCGGTTTCTGATGAAGCTCAGAACGCCTGATCTTGCAGTACGGCGCATTGTTTCGTCCTGGCTCACCGCCGCTCTCGCCACGACCGTCGCCGCTGCTGTGGTGGCCGTGGCCCCGTCCCCGGCCTTCGCCATCGCGACGCCCGTGCCGCTCGGGACGGCCGACAGTTTCGCGGTGCTGGCCGGTCAGTCGGTCACCAATACCGGGCCTTCCGTGATCACCGGGGATCTCGGGGTCGCGCCCGGGACGGCGATCAGCGGATTCCCGCCGGGGCTTGTGAACGGGGTCCAGCACTCGGCGGACTCCGTCGCGCTCCAGGCGCAGTCCGATCTCGTGGCGGCCTTCAACAACGCGGCGGGCCAGGCGACGGACGGAGCGCTTCCGCCGGACGCCGGCGGTCTGACGCTGGTACCGGGCGTCTATACGGCCTCCTCGACGCTCGACCTCACCGGCACGCTCACCCTCGATGCCCAGGGCGACCCCAACGCCGTGTGGGTCTTCCAGGTCGGCTCGGGCCTGACGACGGCGTCCGCCAGCCAGGTCTCCCTCATCAACGGGGCACAGCCGTGCAACGTGTTCTGGGAGATCGGCAGTTCGGCCACGCTCGGTACGAACTCGACCTTCGTCGGCAGCATCCTGGCCCTGACGTCGATCAGCGTCACCACCGGCGCGACCATCGACGGCCGGGCGCTGGCCCGTAACGGCTCGGTCACTCTGGACGACAACCGCATCACCCGTCCCACGTGCTCCGGCGGCACCACGTCCGGCACGACGACGGGCACCACCACGGGGACCACGACGGGCACCACCACCGGCACCACGGGCGGCGTGCTGGGCGGTGTGCTCGGGGGCGTCCTGACGGGCGGCACGACCGGCGGAACCGGCGGCGTGCTGGGCGGTGTGCTCGGCGGCGTCCTGACCGGCGGCACCACCGGCGGTACCCCGGGAGGCGGGACGACCACCGGGGTCACCACGGGCAACACCGTCGGCAACACCTCGGGGAACATCGCGGGCAACACCACGGGCGGCGGCAAGGGCGGTGTCACCGGCGGCAGCAAGGGCGGCGGCACCGGCGGACACACCGGCGGCAGCAAGGGCGGCGGCACCGGCGGACACACCGGCGGCAGCAAGGGCGGCGGCACCGGCGGCGACCACGGCGGTTACGGATACGGCCAGGGCGGCGAGCAGCCGGGCGGATACGGCTACGGCGACCAGCCCCAGGAGCACGGCGGCTACGGCGACCAGCCGCAGCAGCACGGCGGCTACGGCGACCAGCCGCAGGAGCACGGCGGCTACGGCGACCAGCCCCAGGGACCGGGGCACCACGAAGGCTAGGCGGCTGCGCGACGTACGCGCTGTCGGCTGAACGGTGTGCGGTGGGGCATGTCCTCCTGCCCCGCCGCACGCTTCCACGAGACGGACGACGAGAAGAACAGGGCGGGGCACGTGCTGGGCCAAGTCGCATCGGACCACGAACAGAACAGCGGTGGGCCCCCGGGCCCCGGACCGGCCACGAACGACGCGCGTGCCGGGGGTGCCGAGAGAGGCGCCGGTGACGGCAGAGTGGCCGGGAAGGAGGCGGAGCGCGGCGGAACGCCCGAAGGGAACCGCTGGGGGAGGAGAGTCCTCAACACGACGGTGGCGCTGTGCCTGACCGTGGCCCTGACCCACGTCGGCCTGGTGTTCCTGCACGTGGCACCGCCGAACGTCGTCTCACAGCGTTTCGAATCCCAGGTGGACGCCTGGATCTACCCCCTCTTCGAGCAGAACTGGCGGCTCTTCGCCCCGGACCCCGATTCCGTCAACCGGCAGATCTCGGCGCGGACGGCGCACACGGCCCAGGACGGCACCGTGCAGGTCAGCGACTGGGTCGATCTGACCGCTGTCGACGCCGCCGCCATCAAGCACCAGGGATTTCCCAGCCACACCGCGCAGAACATGCTGCGCCGTTCCTGGACGTCCTATGTCGAACTGCACGGCGGCAACGACGTCTCCCGGTCCGCCCGCGCTGTGATGATTCAGCAGTACCTGCGCAACATCGCCGCCGATCGCACAGGGGACGGCAAGCCGTTCGAGCACATCCAGCTCCGGGTGGTCACCCTGCCCGTAGCCGCTCCGGGCACGGCGGAGCGTGACCGCCGTGCCGCCTCCGCGAACCCCGAAACACGGCTTCTGCCCTGGTGGAAGGTGGCCTCCGATGGCTGAGACGGCACCGATGGCCGACACGGCGAACGATCCGATCCGTCCCGTGGCAGCGGCTGCGGGGGGTGCAGCGACCGAGGACCGGCGGCCGGCATCCCTGCTCGACGCCGCGCTGGGACGGTTGACCGGCACGGCACGGCACGCGTGGTCCCTGCTGACCGAACGCCCCCTCTGCCTCTACGCGGTATCGGTCCTGCGCATCGGATACGGCCTGCTCTACCTCGTCTTCCTGCTGCGCGAGTTCCCGAACCGCGATGTGATCTGGGGCCCCGGATCACCGTGGACACCGGACCTGGCGCGACAGCTCTTCGACCAGACCGGCTGGGCCAGCGTGCTCACTCTGTCGGACAGCCGCGTCCACTTCGAACTCTGCTACGCGGCGGCACTCGTCGTCAGCTTCCTGTTCCTGCTGGGCTGGCGGACCCGTGCCGTGTCCGTGCTCTTCGCCGTCGTCGTCGCCTCCTTCCACGCGCGGTCCATCTTCATGACGGACGGCGGCGACAACCTGGTCCTCCTGATGGCGCTCTACCTCGTCCTCACCGCGTCCGGCCGTCGCTGGTCCCTGGATGCCGGAAGGGCCCGTCGCGACTCCGACACGAACTCCGCCGGCCGCCGGCCGCCGCTCCGGATCCCCGCGCGTCTGCGCGCCGCGCGGGCAACGCTGGTCACCGCCGTCCACAACTGCGGCCTCCTCGTCATCGCCCTCCAGGTCTGCTTCCTCTACGGCGCGGCCGGCCTGTACAAGGTGCAGGGCGGCACCTGGGGAGCCGGGACCGCACTGCACTACGTCATGAACCTCGAACTCTTCCAGCCGTGGCCCGCCCTCTCCCACTGGGTGGACGACCAGGCGCTCGCCATCGCGGTGGCCGGCTACCTGACCGTGCTCCTCCAGGTCGCCTTCCCGTTCGTCCTGTTCGGCCGGCTCAAGTACCCGGTCCTGACCATGCTGTTCGGCATGCACATCGGGATCGCGGTCCTGATGGGGCTGCCGCTGTTCTCGGGGGCGATGATCATCGCCGACGCGGTCTTCCTGCCGGACCGCTTCTACATCGCGGTGGCAGGACTGGCCCGGCGGGCGTTGCGGCGGCCCGGAGCGCCGCGGGCGGCGGCAGGGGAACCCGGGGCGCGGCGAGGGACGGTGCCGAAGCAGCACGGCCGCCCGACATCCCTTGTACGCGGTCGCCCTTAGGAGGCGGATCGTGCGCCGGGCCCGCGGTCCGCCGGCAGCGCGTAGGCCGGCGATCCGCCGGGCGGCCGGGCGCGCACGGGTCGAGTCGGCATGTGGCGTACTCACTCCGCCCAGGTCAGGAACGCGGACCAGGCGTCGGGCGCGACGGCGAGGGCCGGCCCGTCGGAGACCTTGGAGTCGCGGACGTGGACGGCGTGGGGGCAGGCGGCGACCTCGACGCACTCCCCGCCGCTGGCGTTGCTGTACGAGGAGGTGTGCCAGGCGAAGGCGACCTCGACGCAGTTGCCGCCGCCGCTGTCGCTGTAGCTGGAGGTGAACCAGTGCAGGGGCTTTCTCATTCCTCTACTCCTGCCAACCGCTCGATGAGGTCCAGCGATTCACGAGGACCCAGGGCCTGTGACCGGATCTTCGCACAGCGCTGGGCACGCGTACTCACTGACGCGGGATCGCTGATCAGGAGACCTTCGCCCTGAACCTCCAGGTAGAGCAGCCGTTCGTGCTCCGGCGTTTCCACGAGATTCATGTCTCCACGGTCACCTGCGTACTCCCCGCTCAAGCCGCAGTCCAGCGGCAGCACCTGAAGCGTGACATTGCGGCGTCGGGCGCACTCCGCCAGGTACCGCATCTGATCTCGCATGATCGCCTTGCTGCCGATACCGCGCAGGAGGACCGCCTCCTCCAGGACCAACTCGATCAAGGCGGTGGGCTCGCGGTCGAAGAGGGCCTTGCGCTCCATCCGAAGCTCGACCAGTTCCTCCACCCGCTGGTCGGTGAGCGGCGGGTATCCGCCACTCATGAGCGCCCGAGCGTATTCCTCCGTCTGGAACAGCCCATGGATGATGTTGGTGGCATAGAGCTGGAGACTGAGCGCGGCCTGTTCCAGCAGCGCGTAGTCCTGGAACTGCTCGGGATACCTCTCCATCCGTACGTACCGGCGTGCGGTCTCGAAAATGCCCGTGCCATTGCCCAGCACCCGTTCCAGCGCCGTCAGCATCGCGTCACTGGCCGGCTGGGCGCAGGTCTCCATCGCGCTCACGGCGGCTGCCGAGTAGCCGATCTCGCTGCCCAGTTGTTCCTGCGTCCACTTCCGGTTGGTACGCAGCACTCGTGCCACCTCGGCCACCATCTGTGCTGTCGGACTGGCCGATTCCTTGTTCTCCGCTCGCGCCATCACACGATCTCTTTTCGACTCGACCGAACTCAACCGGTCACTACTCGATGCCACCGGATTCAACCGCTTCACAGCGAAGTCCGCGCAGGTCAACGGGTGTGCGACGCCCCTCGCCAGTCGTAGAGAACGCTAGGTGATCAGCTCCACAATCGTCCCGTGAACGCACAGAATCGTGAACTGAACATCGCGTGGATTCCTGACTCCGGATTCCAGCTCCGCAAGGCGGGCGTGCAATTCGACGCCGTCCGGGTGGACGGCGAGGACGGAAGTCGGCTGGCCGCCCTGATGGAGTCGTTGGTGGGAGGAGAACCGGGGCCCGTGGTGACCGAGGAGAACGGGCGGCGGGGCGTGTACTTCCTGGTGCCGCCGGGATCGACGGCCGGGCGGGCGTGGCCGCGCGGGGCGACGACGTTCAACTCGGCCACCGGTCGGATCAGTTACGTGCCCGTACCGGCCCTGACCGGGCGGACGTGGCCGCTGGCCTGGCGGTTTCCGCCGACCGGGCCGGGCCGGTTCGTGCACACGTTGATCCTGATCAACGCGGCCTGCTCGATGCTGCGTTGAGCACGTCGAGCAGGTCGGGTGCGGCGTGCGCGTCGTCAGGGGCGGAGGTCGCGCCCGCGCCCGGCCGGTGACGGGGACCGCGACCGTCCTACGAGCCGCCGGGCCCGGCCGGGCCGGTGATGCGGGCGACCGCTTCCGTCGTCAGGGCGCGGTCGTGGGGTTCGGTCTCCAGGGCGCGGTGGATGGACAGGCCCTCGATGAGGGCGTCGAGCTGACGGGCGGTCGCCGGGTCGAAGTGCCATTCCAGGGCGCGGCGGCTGCGGCCCATCCAGCGA
>NZ_ML123034.1:2955470-3005054 GCF_003846185.1 Streptomyces sp. ADI96-02 | reverse complement strand
CGGGTCAGTTCCCGGTAGGCCGGTTTCCGGGCGGCCAGGGTGTACAGCTCGTGGGTGAGGATCAGTTCGCGCTGGTTGCCGCCGGAGAGGTGGTGGACGAGGTCGGCCACCGCCGTGCGGGCCTCGTCGGGCGTGGTGGCCGCGCCGAGGCGATCCTCGAAGACGGCGATGATCGTGTTGGAGAACCGGGTGAACGCCTCCTGGAGCAGGTCGTCCATGCCGGCGAAGTGGTACGTCATGGAGCCGAGCGGGACTCCCGCGCGGGCCGCGACCTTCCGGTGAGACATGCCCGCGACGCCTTCGTCGACGATGAGGTCGAGTGCCGCGTCGATGATCCGGTCCCGCCGCTCGGGATCGGTGCGCCCTGTCGCCACCCGGAGCCTCCTCGGTCGGTCCGCTCGTCTCTTCCTCCGCAGCATAGGGCGGGCGCGGCCGGGGTCAGCCGACAAGGTCGCCGAGGCTGACGTAGAGCTGCACCCTTTTGCCGGTGGCCATGACTCCGGTGCACAGCGGGCGCCGGTCGAGCAGCCAGCCGTTCGGACGGCAGGTCTCGCGCGGGCGGTCCAGCCTGCGGACGATCTCGGCCTGCGAGAGGCCGTCCCGGCTGCCGACCGTCACGATGCGCGAGCAGATCGACGATCCGCAACCGCTCCCCTCGGAGAGCACCGTGAGGCCCGGTGGCAGGTCGGGCACCGCCCCGGCGGGAGGCACGGACGCGCCGGAGCCGGCCAGGAAGTAGAGGAAGGAGCCGGCCAGGGTCAGCGCGAACTGCGTCCCGAGCACGCCGACGGCCGTACCGCGGCGCGCGCTCCACTCCTCGGACGCCGGTCCCTCCTGCCCCTTCTCCAGCAGGACGCCGAACGTGACGAGGAGCGGGGCGGCGAGAGTGAACAGGAGATGGGCGTCGGCCCGTGGCACGGCGTCGACGCCCCCGTGCTGGACGGCGACGAGCAGGCCGCCCGCGCCCAGCAGGGCCGCGCCGACCGCGAGCCCCACGCCCTCGGTCCGGGCGACGCGGCTCCAGACGATGAGCGGCACGGCGGCGAAGAGCAGTCCCAGCAGGCTCCAGACGATGAAGCCGACGGGCGGTTCGGGCGACAGTACGGACCACATGGCGGGCTCCTCCGGGCCGGGGGCGCGGCGACAGCACCGGGGCGCTGCGACGGTACGCAGCCGGCATTGCCGTCCGCTCAGTCGGACTTGGTGTAGATCAGGCTCTGGCCCGCTCCCGTCGGCGACCGGCGCAGGGTGCCGTCCTGGAGGAGGGTCAGTTCCGTGGCCGTGCCGGGGGAGCAGGAGGAGGCGGGCTCGCCGGAGGACACCGTGGACGGGCCGATGCGGACCGTGCCGGCGGCGGTGGGGCGGGAGGCCAGCCGAGCGGTGAACTCGCAGCGGAACGTGTCGCCGGAGGCGAGCGGGCCCTTCACGGTGAGCGAGAGGACCTGGTCGCCGACACCGCCCTGGCGGATGGTCAGTTTCCGGGTGGGCGCTCCCGGGTCGGACCGTGTACCGGTCCAGGTGCCCAGGTAGTCGCCGGGTATGGCGTCCGGCTCGTTCGTGCCGCCGCCGTTCCCGCCGTTCCCGCCGTTCCCGCCCGCTGTCGCGCCGGAGGAACTGCTCGTGGTCCGGTCGCCGTTCATGAACGCGTACACGGAACCGCCCGCTCCGATCGCGACGGCCACGGCGACCGCGACGAGCGCGATCGTCCCCCCGGTGGAGCGGCGCTCGCGGTCGGGTACGGGGACGGGTGCGAAGTACGGCTGCTGCGGGTCCGGGCCGCTGAGCGGCGGGCCGTACGCCTCGTGAGGTGCGGGTGCGGGTGCGGGTGCGGGTGCGGGTGCGGCATCCGGTGCCGGAGCGGCGGCAGCGGCGGCAGCGGCGGCAGGGGTGGCAGGGGTGGCGGAGAAGGGAGGGGGAGTGGAGAAGGAGGGCGGGGTGGAGAAGGGAGGCGGGGCGGCCGTGTCGGGCCCGGCGTGGGCGTCCGGCGCTGCCGGTTCGGGGTCCTCCGCGTCAAGCAACTCGACGGCGTGGCGGCCCAGTTGGGCTATGAGGGTGGCGGGCAGCCACGGCTCGTCGGCCAGTGCCTCGCCCAGCCGCTCCAGGATCGCGCCCGTGCCGGGCCGGGCCGCCGGGTCCTTGGCCAGACAGTCGCGTACGACGTCGGCCAGCTCGGCCGGAACGCCGGTCAGGTCGGGATCGTCCTGAGCGATCCGGAACATCAGCGCGTGCACCCCGCCGCTCTCCGCCGAGCCGAAGGGCAGGCGGCCGGACGCCGCGTACGCGAGGACGGAGCCCAGGCAGAACACGTCACAGGCGGTCGTCACGCGCTCGCCGCGCACCTGCTCCGGCGCCATGAACCCGGGCGAGCCGATGAGCGCTCCGGTGCGGGTGAGATCGCCGTCGGACACGGACTCCAGAGCGCGGGCGATCCCGAAGTCGATCACCCGGGGCCCGTCTATCGTCATCAGCACGTTGGACGGCTTCAGGTCCCGGTGGATCAGCCCGGCCCCGTGGATGTGCTGGAGGGCGTGGGCGAGGCCGGAGCCGAGGAGCTGGACGGAACGTATCGGCAACGGTCCGTACGCGCCCGAAGCCGCGACGGGCAGCCCGGGGCGGCCGGAGACGATGCGCTGGAGGGAGGGCCCGGCGACGTAACCGGTGGCGACCCACGGGACGGGGGCCTCGGTGTCGGAGTCGAGGACCGGAGCGGTCCAGGCGCCGCCGACCCGGTGCGCGGCGCGGACCTCCTGGCGGAAGCGGGCGCGGAACTCCGGCCGTTCGGCCAGTTCGCGGCGGGCGAGCTTGAGGGCGACGGTGCGGCCCCGGTCGGAGCGGGCGAGGAAGACCTGGCCCATGCCGCCCTCGCCGAGGCGGCCCAGCAGGCGGTAGGCACCGATGCGGTGCGGGTCGTCGGCCCCGAGCTTTTCCATGGCAGTCCCTCCCGCGAGCAGCCCGCACGAGGATAGCGCCGTCGCCTGAGGAGTTCGCGGGCTCCCCGGGCGCTACACCGCTTTCGGGCACGCGAGTTACGCCGTCGACTGCCGGGCTGGCGGGGGCGCACTGGTTGTCCACTCAGGCGCCGGACGGGCCGTCAGGTCTGCCCGGACCGGTCAGGGGCTCCGCGCCCGTCAGACGGCCCCGCTCGCGCCGACCGGCTCTGCGCCCGCCAGGTCTCCCGCCTGCCAGGTCTCCCCGCGCCCGTCAGGCGTCCCCGGCTCCGTCAGGCGGCCCCACGTCCGCCAGCTTCTCCATCGCGGCCGACAGCCGTTCCAGCGCCCGCACCGTCTCCGCGAACTCCTCCGGGCCCAGCTCCGCCGACAGCCGGGCGGCGAACGCGGCGTGGACCGGGTCGATCCGGCTCACCGCCGCCCGTCCGGCGTCCGTCGGCCGGAGCAGCTTGGCGCGGCGGTGGGCCGGGTTCTCCGCGTACTCCGCGAGCCCCTTCGCCACCAGCAGGTCCGCGATCCGCTGCACGCTCTGCCGGGTGATCCCCATGGCCCGCGCGATCCCGGCCACCGGCAACGGCTCGGGCAGCACCGCGCCCAGGACCTGCCACCACGCCGCCGTCAGCCCGCCGGGCCGGGCCAACTCGTCGGCCACACCGAGGAACTGGCCGTTCAGCCGGAACACGGTGAGCGCCGTACGGCTGAGCGCGTCCCGCTCCGCCCGCCCGGCCGCGCCCCGGTCCACCGCGCTCATCCCTCCAGCACCGCGAACGCGCTCGCGTCCGAGTCGTGGAACAGCCGGAACCAGGCGTCCAGCTTCTCCGGCCCGTACACGCCGAGCAGCGTGAACACCTCCCGGGCGAACGCGACCGGCTCGGTGGGCCCGGCCGTCACCAGCCCGCCGTCCGAGACCGCGTCGGCCTCCACGTACCGCTCACCGCCCGCGTATCCGCTCGCCGCGAGGTAGAACGGGGCCGCGCTGGTGTGCGCCCGGTCGTCCAGCAGGCCCTCCCGGGCCAGCCCCGCCGTCGCCCCGCAGATCGCCGCGACCGGCACACCCGCGTCGAGGAACGCGCGGGCCGCGCGGCCGAAGGGGGCCAGATCGTCACCGGCGTCCCAGAGGGAGGCGCCCGGGAGGACGAGCAGCGCGCTGTCCTCGGGGCGCAGCTCCGCCAGTGCGAGGTCCGGCAGCACCCGCATGCCGCCCATGCTCGTCACGGCCTCCCGGGTCGGCCCGACCGTCCGCACGGTGAGGCCGTTCTGCGCGAGATGGGCGGTGGTGTGCCCGGTCTCCCAGTCGGCGAAGGTGTCGTACACGGCGAGATGAACGGTCCTGCCGGTCGCCGTGCTCGTCGCGCTGGTCGTGCTCGTCGCGTTCACCGTGCTCATCGCGATCTCCTCAACTCTTGACGCCTCGCGAAATCCCTTGATGACAGAAGGCTGTCATAACGACAGCATGCTGTCAAATGGCGGGATCTCGGGGACCGTCTCAGGGACCCGACACCTTGCCGATCCGCGCGCCCCATGCCGTACAACGTGGCCATGGAGTCGCCCTCCACCAGCACCTACGCTCGCCGCATGACCCCTCATGCCCCTCATGCCCCGTACGCCGACCCCGCGGCCGGTGCGGCCGTGAAGGCCGCGGACCGCGCGCACGTGTTCCACTCCTGGTCCGCCCAGGGCCTCATCGACCCGCTCGCCGTCGCCGGCGCCGAGGGGTCCTGCTTCTGGGACTACGACGGCAACCGCTATCTGGACTTCACCAGCGGCCTCGTCTTCACCAACATCGGCTACCAGCACCCGACCGTGGTCGCCGCGATCCAGGAACAGGCGGGGAAGCTCGCCACCTTCGCGCCCGCGTTCGCGATCGAGGCCCGCTCGGAGGCAGCCCGCCTCATCGCCGAACACACTCCGGGCGACCTGGACAAGATCTTCTTCACCAACGGCGGCGCCGAGGCCGTCGAGAACGCCGTCCGCATGGCCCGTCTGCACACCGGCCGTACGAAGGTGCTCTCCGCCTACCGCTCGTACCACGGAGCCACCTCCACGGCGATCAACCTCACCGGCGACCCGCGCCGCTGGGCCTCCGACAACGGTTCGGCGGGCGTCGTCCGCTTCTGGGCCCCGTTCCTCTACCGCTCCCCGTTCCACGCCGCGAACGAGAGCGAGGAGTGCGCCCGCGCGCTCCAGCACCTGGAGGACACCCTCGCCTTCGAGGGACCGGCCACCATCGCCGCGATCGTCCTGGAGACCATCCCGGGCACGGCGGGCATCATGCCGCCGCCGCCCGGCTACCTGGCCGGCGTCCGCGAGATCTGCGACCGGTACGGGATCGTCTTCGTGCTCGACGAGGTGATGGCCGGCTTCGGCCGCACCGGGGCCTGGTTCGCCGCCGACCACTTCGACGTCGTACCGGACCTGCTCACCTTCGCCAAGGGCGTCAACTCCGGTTACGTGCCGCTCGGCGGCGTCGCCATCAGTGCGGAGATCGCCGCCACCTTCGACAAGCGCCCCTACCCGGGCGGTCTCACCTACTCCGGCCACCCGCTGGCCTGCGCCGCCGCCGTCGCCACCATCGGCGTGATGGAGGACGAGAAGGTCGTCGAGCACGCCGCCCGCATCGGTGAGACGGTCCTCGGCCCCGGCCTGCGGGAACTCGCCGAACGCCACCCGTGCGTCGGCGAGGTCCGCGGCCTCGGCGCGTTCTGGGCGCTGGACCTGGTCCGCGACCGGGAGACCCGCGAACCGCTCGTCCCGTACAACGCCTCGGGCGAGGCCAACGCCCCGATGGCCGCCTTCGGCGCGGCGGCGAAGAAGCAGGGTCTGTGGCCGTTCGTCAACATGAACCGCACGCACGCCGTCCCCGCCTGCAACATCACCGAGGCGGAGGCGAAGGAAGGGCTCGCCGCCCTCGACATCGCCCTCTCCGTCGCCGACGAGTACACCGTGTAGCCGACCGGCCACGCCTCCGTACGCCGCACGCCCCCGCCGTGCCCGGAAACGGGCACGGCGCCTGGCTTAAGGTGACCCGAGCCGAATTACGGCTGACGAACGGGAGGGGGCCGTCATGTGCGCGAGCGGAGGTGTGACCCGCAGTACGCTGCGCCAGCAGATCGCCGACGCGCTGCGTGACGAGGTGCTGGCAGGACGCCTGCCACCGGGCCGGGAGTTCACCGTCAAGCAGATAGCCGAGCAGTACGGGGTGTCCGCCACCCCGGTCCGCGAGGCGCTGTTCGACCTCTCCGCCCAGGGGCTGCTCACCTCGGACCAGCACCGCGGCTTCCAGGTGCGCGAGTTCACCGTCGACGACTTCCGCGCCATGGTCGAAGCCCGCTCGCTCGTCGTCGAAGGCATCTTCCGCGCCCCGGCCGACCACGCCTCCGTCAAGGACGAGGCGCTCGCCTCGATCCGTCGCAGGGCCTCCGAGGCGGTCCGCGCCGCGAAGGGCGGCGACCTCGACGTACTGATCGGGTACGACCTGCGCTTCTGGCGGGAGCTGGGGGCGTTCGTCCTCAACCCGTACATTGCCGCTTTCCTCGCCAAGCTCCGCGTCCAGGCGTGGGTCTTCGCCGTGCACCGGCTGCGCGACGGCCGCACCGACGGGGACGTGCTGTGGTTCGGCCACGAGGACCTGGTCGAGGCCATCGCCCGGGGCGACAACGCCGAGGTCCAGGCGATGATGCGCTCGTACTACGGCCACTCCCTCGCCTGGGCCGACCGGCTCGCGGAGCAGGAGGCGGCCCGCAGGACCGGCGGCCCCGCCCCGGCTCCCTCAGGGCTGTCCCGCCAGGGATCGCGGGACAGCCCTTAGCCGCCGGACGGCCCTGAGCCGCCCCACCACCGCTCCGTCCGGCGCACTGTGCGCGGGGTGCGCCCCGCATTACGCTGTCCCGACGATCGCCCGAACCCGTTGGAGAGCGAGACTTCGTGGCCTGTGACCTGTGGCTGGTCCCCCTCGTCGACGTGCTGTGCCACAGCCCCGACAACCCCTTCGCCGAAGAGATCGCCGTCTACGACGCGGCGCTGAACGGCGCGGGACTGCCGTCCGTGCCCGTCTTCGCCTACATGCCGGGTCTCACCGGGGACGTCGCCCCCGTGGCCGGCTTCGACTACGACGCGCTGCACTTCCTGCGCCGCGCCTACCTGCTCCAGCTGAGCGGCCTCGCCGTCACGCCCGTCGCGGGCCTGGACGGGGAGTACGAGCGGTTGCTGGAGATGTTCGAACAGGCCGCGCAGCAGTCGCACCTGGTCTGGCACTACGACCACGCCGGGGCGTACGTCCCGGTCGACTTTCCGGCCCCGCTCTCCACCGACGCGCTCCTGGAGGGCGGCGGCCCGCTGGGCTCCGCCCACGGGCTGCTCCGCGAGCTGGAGTTCGTCGCCCCCGCCATCGGCATCGACCCGGCCAATCCGCCGGCCACCCCGCAGGCTCCCTCGGGCCCCACCGCCCTGGAGGAGCCGGCGAGCCCCGTTCCGTACGACGACGGTCCGTTCGCCCGCGAGCGCCACGTCTGGCTCGGCCTGCACGCGGCGGCGACCCGCAGCCTGGCCCAGGGCTCGATGATCATCTTCAGCTGACGGGGCGGAGACGCCTGGTTCCGGAGACGCCGGCCCGCCCGGCGTCTCCGACCGCCTCAGCGGGGCGACTCCGGCGGGCGCTGCCTCGGCATGTTCGGCCGGGCCGCGACCGACGGCATCGAGAACCGGCCGGGCGGCGTGCCCTGCTCCGTACGCCCTCCGGCGCTGCCGGTGACCAGGGCCTGCGTGCCCATGGGCGCGGGCCCCGCCCGGAACTCCACCATCCAGTCCGCCGTCTCCGAGCGCACCAGCTCCGTCACGTCCTCCGAGAACCGCCGCAGCACGCCGAGGCACCGCTCGGCGGCCTCGCTGGCCGTGCCCTCCGTCGGCCCGAGCATCTCCCGTACGCACTCCGAGGCCCAGTCGAACTGGAGCACCTGGAGCCGCCGCTGTACGGCCTGCGCCGTGGCGAGATCCCTTATCCAGCCGGACGTGAGACCGAAGTACCGGTCGCAGGCCATGCAGGCGGCTCCCAGCAGCAGCGACAGATAGCCCCACCCGGCGGATCCGCTCAGCGCGCCGGTCAGGTCGAGCAGCGGCAGTCCGGCCCCGGCGACCACACCGGCGGCGGTGCCGATCCGCAGCGCGCGGGCGGCCCGGCGTTTGCGGACGCGGTCGTCGAGGTACCAGTCGGCCGTGCGCAGGGCGTCCGACTCCACCCAGCGGTAGAGCTCGTCGAGCCGTTCGGCGGGTTCGGCCCAGTCGCCGAGGGGGAAGGGGCGTCCGGTCAGGTCGCGGGCTCCGGAACGGAGGACATAAGCGGAACGCTCAACTCCGTTTTCACCGGATCCCGCGTCGGTCTCCTTGCGGGGCGGCCCCTCGGGCTGCATCTCCGGCTGACTCACCGGGGCACTCCTCTGCGCTGTGACGGACGGGACGGGCTCGTACTGCTTTTCCGGGGCCGGCTCGGGAGGCGGTTGGTCCGCGCGCCCGAAGCGACCCCGCGAGAAGCCCAGGGGTGTAACTCTGCGTCACCGACGATGTGCGCACGCGTACCGGTGCGCATGCCCTTCCTACCGCCGAATGGTGGGCCGTGGAGTCGCAATCGCGGGAATCCCGCCTGAGCAGGGGCCCTGGTCAGGTATAGGAGCCTTCACGCCTGCGCCCCAATCTCACCCGAAAGAGTTGGTCCCGGGCGGGTGGAGCGCGGTGACCGGGGAGCACGTAGGCTCGGCGTACCGAAACATTTGTCGTCGAAATGCCAGGAGTGACCGTGATTCCCGGTGGTGGCCAGCCCAACATGCAGCAGTTGCTCCAGCAGGCCCAGAAGATGCAGCAGGATCTCGCGGCGGCTCAGGAGGAACTCGCCAGGACCGAGGTCGAAGGGCAGGCGGGCGGAGGTCTCGTACGAGCCACCGTCACCGGCTCCGGCGAGCTCCGCGCCCTGGTGATCGATCCGAAGGCGGTGGACCCGGAGGACACCGAGACGCTGGCCGACCTGGTGGTCGCGGCCGTCCAGGCGGCCAACGAGAACGCCACGGCGCTCCAGCAGCAGAAGCTCGGCCCGCTGGCGGAGGGCCTCGGCGGTGGCGGCTCCCTTCCCGGTCTGCCGTTCTGACGCTCCGACGCTGCGGCGTTCCGACGCTGTGACGTTCTGACGTTCTCAACCGGCCGGTCGTGGACTGAGCCCTACTGGTACCGACCCGTACCCACTACGGTACGGAGCAGGAAGCGAAGAGAGGCGTTCCGTTGTACGAAGGCGTGGTTCAGGACCTCATCGACGAGCTGGGCAGACTGCCCGGCGTCGGTCCCAAGAGCGCGCAGCGGATCGCCTTTCACGTCCTCCAGGCCGAACCCACCGACGTACGCCGCCTCGCCCACGCCCTCCTGGAGGTCAAGGACAAGGTCCGGTTCTGCGCCGTGTGCGGCAACGTCGCCCAGCAGGAGCAGTGCGGGATCTGCCGTGATCCGCGCCGGGATCTGAGCGTCATCTGCGTCGTCGAGGAGCCCAAGGACGTCGTCGCGATCGAGCGGACGCGCGAGTTCCGAGGCCGGTACCACGTCCTGGGCGGGGCGATCAGCCCCATCGAGGGCGTCGGACCGGACGATCTGCGCATCCGCGAGCTGCTGGCCCGGCTGGCGGACGGCTCCATCACGGAGCTGATCCTCGCGACCGACCCCAACCTGGAGGGCGAGGCCACCGCGACGTACCTGGCGCGGATGGTCAAGCCCATGGGGCTGCGCGTGACCCGCCTGGCCAGTGGCCTGCCCGTGGGCGGCGACCTCGAATACGCGGACGAGGTCACCCTCGGCCGCGCCTTCGAAGGAAGGCGGCTGCTCGATGTCTGACGCCGCTGCCGCCGTGCCGTTCCGGCCTTTCTCACTGGCCGGGCCCCTTGTCCTGTCCGGGCCCCTTGCGCTGCCTGAGCCCCTTGCGCCGTCCGAGCCCCACGCGCCGTCCGCGACCCCGCCCACGGGAGGTCACCTCGATGTCTGACGCCACGCTGAACTCCGTCACGCAGGACCCGGACGACTTCGCCGTCCAGATCGCGGACCAGATCAAGACGTTCATCGTCGCGGTCACCGAGGTGTCCAAGGTCGAGGAGCCGGAGGAAGCGGTTCCGGTGCTCCTCCTCCAGGTCTCGCAGCTCCTGCTCGCGGGCGGCCGGCTCGGCGCGTACGAGGACGTCCTGCCGGACGAGCGGTACGAGCCCGACCTCGGCGCGGAACCGGACGCGGACGGCCTGCGCGAGCGGTTCGCGGCGCTCCTGGAGCCGATCGACGTCTACTCCGAGGTCTTCGACCCGTACGAGCCGCGCAAGGCGCCCGTCCCGCACCGCATCTCCGACGACCTCGCCGACCTGGTCACCGACCTCTCCCACGGCCTCGCCCACTACGAGGCGGACCGCGCGGCCGAGGCGCTGTGGTGGTGGCAGTTCTCGTACTTCTCCAACTGGGGCACCACCGCCTCCGCCGCGCTGCGCGCCCTCCAGTCCCTGGTGGCCCACATCCGGCTGGGTCAGCCGCTGGCGGAGCTGGACGGCCTGGACATCGACCAGGACCCGGGCGAGGAGAACCTGGCCGAGGAGGCGGGCCGCGTCATGCTCCAGGAGATCGCGGGACCGCTGGGGCTGCGCCCGGTGAAGTAGCGGGTCCCTCCGTGCCCTACGTGCCCTACGCGCATGTGCGTAGGGCACGTGTTCGCGTTCGCGCAGGTCGCCCCGAGGCTTGAGCTCCGAGTTCCGAGTTCCGAGCCTCGTGCTCCGAGCCCTTTTCTGAAGGAATGGGTGGTCGGGTTCAACCCACCCACCCTCCCTCCCCGCACGCCTCCCCGCACGCCTCTCCTGGCGTGCCAAGTCCTGCCCGGACCTGCACGGATGAGGCGTTACGTGACCGTCGGTGATCAGGTTGCACCGGAGCGTGTGCACGCTCTAAGTTCGCGGTGAGCTACCCACAATCCGAAAACGGACGACCCCGGCGGTGCCGCAAACACCAACCGGGGTCTGTCCACTCGGATCGAACGAAGTGAAGGAACTTCGATCCACATGGCTGCTGCCAACATTAGTGCCGTCCTGAGTCCGCCCGCCCACCCCATGGCCGCATCCGGCTACGGAAAGCGCCACGCGCCCGACCAGGCCCCGCCCCGGGCCGCCGACTTCGCGGGGCTGGAGCCGCGCGAGGCGGCCATCGCCGCGTACATCGACCGGCTTCCCGAGGGCGCGGCGATCGGCTACAAGGTCCTCGCCGAGGAACTGCCGGAGTACGGGCAGCAGGCGTGCCGCAGCGCGTTGGACCGGCTGACCCGCGCTGGGCACCTGCGGCGCATCCGGGTGCACGTCACGGTTCCCGCCGGCGGGAAGCGCTGGGTGACGCGCACGTACTTCTCCCGGACCGTGCGCGACGCGGACTGGTGGGCGCGGTTCGTGCGCTTCGTCCGGGGCCTGGACGCACCGGGCCAGCCGCCCGCACCTGCACCCGCGCCCGCTTCGGGTTCCCCTGCCGCTTCGGCTTCCGCGCCCGCGCCGGCCCTGGACGCGGTCCCGGCAACCGGCGGTCCTTCTCCGGACGGCACGCCGGGCGAACCGGAGCCGGAGCCCGGCGTTCCCGCCGCCCGCTCGGAGGCGTACCGCGTGCTCGCCGGTCTCGGCGCGCGCGAGCCCCGGCTCCAGCTCTCCGAGGGCGAGTGCGTGGCGCTGGAACACCTGGTCGGGGAGTGGCTGACGCGCGGCGTCGGACGCGAACGGATCACCCAGACCCTGACCGCGGGTCTGCCTCCGGCCGTGCACGCGGCCGGGCCCTTCCTCCGCACACGACTGGAGAACAAGATGCCTCCCGCCCCCGCCCCGCAGCAGCCGTACGACTCCGAGGGCGCCGGTTCCGCCGGGCCGGGGGAACAGGTGCTGGACTGCGTCATGGTGTGCCTCTTCTGCGACGAGGACGAGACGACGGCGAACCTGGAACACGGCGTCTGCCCCGCCTGCCGCGCCGACATCGACCGCGACGAGGCGAACGGCATGACCGGCGACGTACCGGACACGTTCCTGGCCCGCCCGCGCGGCGAGGTCGACGTCGCCGCCCGGATGGCCGAGCTCCGCTCCGCGACGGCACGCCCGGTCCTCCCCGCGCCCAGGCCGCGCCGATGAGCGTGCGGTCCATCCGGGCCGGGGCGCCATGGAGGCGAGGAGGCGACGCCATGGACCGGCTCCGGCAGGATCGAATCCGGGCCGGAAGGGGTTCGGCCGGGTGCCGGGGGGTTCATCCGGGTGACCCGTCCCGGCTCGCGCATTCCTCGTCGCGGGTGTGGGCTGGAACACAAACGGGAGTGCTCGCGGGCTGGACGGGCAGCAGCCCCGTACGAGCAGTTCGGGACGACACGCCGTACCGGGTGATGGGCGGGACATCTCACCATCTGGTAGGGGCGGGTCGATTCCGGGCTGCTCGTTAGACTGAGCCGACCGCAGTAATGACTGAGCGAGGAGCGCACGTGGGCCTTGTCGTGCAGAAGTACGGAGGCTCCTCCGTAGCCGATGCCGAGGGCATCAAGCGGGTCGCCAAGCGAGTCGTCGACGCCAAGAGGAACGGCAACCAGGTGGTTGTCGTGGTGTCCGCGATGGGCGACACGACGGACGAGCTGATAGATCTCGCCGAGCAGGTGTCTCCGATGCCTTCCGGCCGTGAGTTCGACATGCTGCTGACCGCGGGTGAGCGGATCTCCATGGCCCTGCTGGCGATGGCGATCAAGAACCTGGGCCACGAGGCCCAGTCGTTCACGGGCAGTCAGGCCGGTGTCATCACCGACTCGGTCCACAACAAGGCGCGCATCATCGACGTCACTCCGGGCCGCATCCGGACCTCGATCGACGAGGGCAACATCGCCATCGTCGCCGGGTTCCAGGGCGTGAGCCAGGAGGGCAAGAACATCACCACCCTCGGCCGCGGCGGGTCCGACACGACCGCCGTCGCCCTGGCCGCCGCGCTCGACGCCGAGGTCTGCGAGATCTACACCGACGTCGACGGCGTCTTCACCGCCGACCCCCGTGTGGTGAAGAAGGCGAAGAAGATCGACTGGATCTCCTTCGAGGACATGCTGGAGCTGGCCGCGTCCGGCTCCAAGGTGCTGCTGCACCGCTGCGTCGAGTACGCACGCCGTTACAACATTCCGATCCACGTCCGCTCGTCCTTCTCGGGACTGCGCGGAACCTGGGTCAGCAACGAGCCGCAAGGGGACCAGAAGGTGGAGCACGCGATCATCTCCGGAGTCGCCCACGACGTCTCGGAGGCCAAGGTCACCGTCGTCGGCGTCCCGGACAAGCCCGGTGAGGCGGCGGCGATCTTCCGCGCCATCGCGAACGCCGAGGTCAACATCGACATGGTGGTGCAGAACGTCTCCGCCGCGTCGACCGGCCTGACGGACATCTCCTTCACCCTGCCCAAGGCGGAGGGCCGCAAGGCCATCGACGCCCTGGAGCGGACCAAGGGGGCCATCGGCTTCGAATCGCTCCGCTACGACGACCAGATCGCCAAGATCTCCCTGGTCGGCGCGGGCATGAAGACCAACCCGGGCGTCACCGCCGGCTTCTTCGAGGCGCTGTCCGACGCGGGTGTGAACATCGAGCTGATCTCGACGTCCGAGATCCGCATCTCGGTGGTCACCCGCGCCGACGACGTCAACGAGGCCGTCCGCGCCGTGCACACCGCCTTCGGACTCGACAGCGACTCCGACGAGGCCGTCGTCTACGGAGGCACCGGCCGATGACCGCACGCCGCCCTTCGCTCGCGGTCGTCGGTGCGACCGGGGCGATCGGCGGTGTCATGCTCCGGATCATCTCGCAGCACGCGGACGTCTGGGGCGAGATCAGACTCGTCGCCTCGCCGCGCTCGGTCGGCCGCAAGCTGGTCGTCCGCGGCGAGGAGAGCGAGGTCCTCGCCCTCGCCGAGGACGTGTTCGACGGCGTCGACGTGGCGCTCTTCCTGGTGCCGGACGAGGTGTCCGCCCGCTGGGCCCCGATCGCCGCGTCCAAGGGCGTCGTCGTCATCGACGACTCGGCCGCGTTCCGGCTCGACGACGACGTGCCGCTGGTCGTCCCGGAGATCAACCCCCATGCCGTGCGGCTCCGACCGCGCGGCATCGTCGCGTCTCCCGACTGCACCACGCTGTCGCTGATCGTCGCGGTCGGCGCGCTGCACGCCGAGTTCGGGCTGCGCGAGCTGATCGTCTCCTCCTACCAGGCGGTCAGCGGCGCGGGCCGCGACGGCGTCGCCGCCCTGCGCGACCAACTGTCGCTGGTGGCCGGTACGGAGCTGGGCACCCAGCCGGGCGACGTGCGCCGCGCTCTCGGCGACGGCGCGGGAGGCGGAACGGGCGACGCGTTCGACACCGGCGGAACGGGCGGCGCGGGGCGCGCGGCGCGCGGCGGCGTCCGGGGCGGCGGGGGCGCCGGAGGCCGGGCAGGGCGGAGCCCGTTCGCCGCGCCCGTCGCGCTGAACGTCGTACCGTGGGCCGGGACCGACGCCGGGGACGGCTGGTCCACCGAGGAGCTGGCGATCCGTCAGGAATGCCGCAAGGTGCTGGGCCTGCCCGATCTGCGGACCACGGCGACCTGCGTCTACGTACCGGTCCTCACGACGCACTCGATGTCCGTCCACGCACGCTTCGAGAGCGAGGTCACCGTCGACCGGGCCCACGAGATCCTGGCGACCGCACCCGGCGTCGTGCTCTTCGACGACCCCGCGGCCGGCGACTTCCCCACACCGTCCGACGTGGTCGGCACGGATCCGACCTGGGTCGGCCGGGTACGGCGCTCGATGGACGATCCACGCGCCCTGGAGATGTTCCTGTGCGGGGACAATCTCCGAAAAGGGGCGGCCCTGAACGTGGCTCAGATCGCCGAATCCGTCGCCGCCGAATTTCCCCGCGACTGATCGAACCTGTTTTGTAGGATCAGTGAACGTCCTGAGCGGGATTACCTGGTCTGAACCCCTTGAGCTGGGACGTTGTCGTATCCGACGATGATCTACCGGCCCCCTGCAACCATGCGGCGGCCGGACAGCGTCTACGCCGTCGCTTCTGACATGGCGGAATGCGTTTACGGGGCATTTGGGGAAGAGCAGGTACGTATGAGGGTATGTCGCACTGCGCCGAACAGGGCGTTGTCCGCGTACAACCCTGGCGGGGGGAAGCGTGTCCAACAGGCGTGGCAGAGGTTCTCGACATCACAGTGGTGGGCCCGTTGCGAGGCGCGTCGACGCGTCCGCTGCGGCGGCCCCGCGCGCCCGGCGGCATGCCGGTGATCGCGCCCATGCCCGCCGCGCGCCCGACCCGGCTGCCCTCGCAGCGCGGGGGTGCTGACGAGTCCGTGGCAGCAGGAACGACGGTCGACCACCTGACCGAGACCTATCGCGCCCACTACCGTTCACTGCTCGGCCTCGCGGCCCTGCTGCTGGACGACACCGCGTCCTGCGAGGACGTGGTGCAGGAGGCGTTCATCCGCGTGCACTCGGCACGCAACCGGGTCCGTGAGCCCGAGAAGACCCTCGCCTACCTCCGGCAGACCGTCGTCAACCTCTCCCGCTCCGCCCTGCGCCGCCGCATCCTCGGACTGAAGCTGCTGTCCAAGCCGATGCCGGACATGGCGAGCGCGGAGGAGGGCGCGTACGACCAGCTGGAGCGGGACGCGCTGATCAAGGCGATGAAGGGACTCCAGCGCCGCCAGCGGGAAGTGCTGGTCCTGCGTTACTTCGCGGACATGACGGAGGTTCAGGTCGCGGAGACGCTGGGGATCTCGCTGGGCTCGGTCAAGGCGTACGGCTCCCGCGGCATAGCGGCGCTGCGCGTCGTGATGGAGGCCCAGGCATGAGCGGGCCCCGGCAACCGCGTGAGCCCCGGCAACCGCGTGAGCCCCGGCAACCGCACGAGCCCCGGCAACCGCACGAGCACAGGCACGAGAATGATCCGACGGGAAACGGAATTGTGAGCCACGGGCCGGAGACGACTCCGAACACCGATCCTGACCGCCCGCACGACGAGAGCGACGCACCTGCGGGCGGTGACGACACCCTCACCGCCACGCTGACCGACCTCTTCGCGTCCGGCCGCGGCGGCGGTACGGGGGGCGGCGGTTCGGGGGACGGCGGTTCCGGCGGTACGGGGGGCGGCGGTTCCGGCCCCGGCGGTACGGGCTTCGGCGGGCCGGGCCTCGGCGGTTCGGGCTTCGGCGGGCCGGGCCCCGGCGGGCGGGGCGGGGACGGGCCGGACGGGGACGGGCTCGACGAGGCGGCGCTGCGCCGGATGCTCCAGGGCGCGGTGGGCGGGCTCGAACCGTCCGAAGGAACGCTGGACCACCTGCACCGCGCTGTTCCCGCCCGGCGGGCCCGCCGACGCCAGGCCGTTGTGGGAGCCGCCGCCGCGGCCCTGCTCATCGGCACCGCGGTCCCCGCCTTCGTACACGTGGCCGGTTCGGACGACTCGTCGGACGCCCGGCCGGCCATCGCCGGACACGGCGAGCAGGCCCAGGGCGGCAACGGGACCGAGCCCGGCCCCGAGGACCGGATCGACCCGACCGCCGAGCCCACCACACGGAAGAGCGGTGAGGACGCCGGAAAGCCGGATCCCTCGCACAGCCCGTCGTCGGGCCCCGGCACGGACGAGGAGGGCGGTTCGAGCGGCGGGGCCTCCGACCTCCCGCGCATGGACTTCGCGGCCCTGCCGGTCTGCGACCCCAGCCAGCTCGGCGTCGCCTCCGCCGGTACGAGCGCACCGGGTGCCGACGGCACGGTGTACGGCACGTTCCGCATCGCCAACGTGTCCGGCCCGGAGTGCACGGTCAGCAGCAACGGCACCGTCGGCTTCACGGCCCTCGGTGCGGCCGACCCGCTCAAGATCGACGTGGTCCAGCACACCGCGGGCGACGCGGCGCCGGGCCTGCCCGACCCTTCGCTGGAACCGGGCGTGGTGGCGCTGAAGCCGTCCATGGCGTACGAGGTCCGGTTCGCCTGGGTGCCGGACGAGACCTGCCCGACCGTGGGCACCACGCCCAGCCCGACCCCGACATCCGAGGGGGCGGCGGGCACGGTCGGCGAGGGGACCTCCTCGGAGGGTGCGGTGCCGCAGTCGCTGGGCGAGGACGGCGGGACGGCGGAAGGCAGCGTGGCCGTGACGCACACGCCGGAGACGGGCGCACCCACCGCCGAGACGAAGATCCCCAACGCCTGCTCGGGCACCATCTACCGCACCGGCGTCCTCCCCACCCCGTAGTCCCGCCGTAGTCCCGCCTCACACCGGCCGCATCCGCACGCGCACCGGCCGCATCGGGAGCGGGAGCCGCATCGAGGGTCGGGGCCGCAGCCGTGTCCAGGTCCGGGGCGGCCGCATCCGGGGCGTATCCGGAGCGGGAGCCGTATCCGGGGTCGGGGCCGCAGCCGGAGCGGGAGCCGGTCGGGAGCCGGTCAGCAGCCCGTCAGGGCGCGGTCAGGGGACGGCCGTCGGGCACACCGGCCCCTGGACCGGACGGGCCTACCGCCCCGCGACGGCTCGCGTGTCCTCGGCCCCCGTGTCCTCGGCCCGCGTCGCCTCGGGCGAGGCCCCGGCGCTCGCCGGCTCGTCCGGGATCAGGCCGAGCGCGACATCGCGCATCGTCTCCGCCTCACGGCGGACCAGCCGGAACCACATGAAGAGCACGAAGGCGGCGAAGACGAACCACTCGCCCGTGTATCCGAGGTTCTGGAATGCCTTGAGGTCGAGGCCGCTTCCCTGCGGAGCCGCCGCCGGAACGGGCTTCATCGCGCCACCGGCGCCACCCGCCTCGGCCTCGGGAAGCGTCACCCACGCGTTGTACACGTCGTAGTCGACGAGGTTCAGCAGGGACGCGGCGCTGATGATGCCGACCTGGCCCTCGGGCAGGCCGCCCCGGGCGTTCGCGCCGTCGCTGTTCATGTTCTCGGACGCCTGGAGGTCGCCGGTGACCGTGACCTTGCCCTGGGGCGCGGGCGGGGCTTCGGCGCTGCTCGCGGAGCCGGGCAGCCAGCCGCGGACCACGGGCAGGGCCTTGCCGGTGTCGGTGCGGAGCATGTTCAGGACGTAGAAGCCCTGGCGGTCGTCCAGTTCACGGCCGGGGACCAGGAACTGGTCGGCGTACGTCCCGGTCGCGATGGCCGGACGTCCGGAGGTCACCTTGTCGACCGGCAGCAGCTCGTCCAGCGGTTTCGCGGCCCGAGTGCTCGGATCGGGCTGCTTCTCCGCCTGTTCGTGCGACTGCACGCGGTCTTCGAAGCGGCCGAGCTGCCAGGTGCCCATGAACACGCAGAACGGGATGGCCAGCACAACGAAGAGGTTGATCCCCCACCATCGCGGGGTCAGCAGGAACCGGTACACCCCCCCACCGTACGGTCCCCGCTCCGGCCGCCCGGAGCGGGGTGCGCCATTTATCCGCCGCTTACGCCCGTCGGGCCCCCTCCGTACCGTCCGGCGCACCGCCCGAACCGGGTGCCAGATGACGCAGGGCGAAGTCCAGCTCCAGCCTGACCTGCTTGACGCGTTCCTCCACGACGAGCGAGCCGTGCCCGGCGTCGTACCGGTAGACCTCGTGCACCGCGCCGCGCGCCGCCAACCGGTCCACGTAGTTCTCCACCTGACGGATGGGGCACCGCGGGTCGTTGACGCCCGCCGAGATGTAGACGGGCGCGCGCACCGCGTCGACGTACGTCAGCGGGGAGGACGCCTCGAAGCGCTCGGGGACCTCCTCCGGCGTTCCGCCCAGCAGCGTGCGGTCCATCGCCTTCAGGGCCTCCATCTCGTCGTGGTAGGCCGTGACGTAGTCCGCGACGGGCACCGCGGCCAGGCCGAGCGCCCAGGCGTCGGGCTGGGTGCCGAGCCCGAGCAGCGTCAGATAGCCGCCCCACGAACCCCCGGCCAGGACCAGGCGCGCCGGATCGGCGAGGCCCGACTTCACCGACCACTCGCGCACGGCGGCGATGTCCTCCAGCTCGATCAGCCCGACCCGGTGCTTGAGGGCGTCCGTCCAGGCGCGGCCGTACCCGGTGGAGCCGCGGTAGTTGACCCGCACGACGGCGAAGCCGTGGTCCACCCAGGCGGCCGGGCCGGAGGCGAAGGCGTCGCTGTCGTGCCAGGTCGGGCCGCCGTGGATCTCGAAGATCGTGGGGAAGGGGCCGTCACCGGCGGCGGGCTTCTGCACCAGGGCGTGGATACGGCCTCCCGGCCCGTCCACCCAGACGTCCTCCACCGGCACCGACGCCGGGGCCTTGGCACCGGGCGGATCCAGCACCACGGCACCGCTCGTCGAGCGCACCACGGGCGGCTGCGCGGCCGAGGACCACAGATACTCCACCGTGCCGTCCGGGCGGGCCGTGGCCCCGGACACCGTGCCCGGCGGGGTGTCCACGCGGACCGGCTCCGCCGCTCCGGGCTCGTACCTCCACAGCTCGCTGCGGGCCTCGAAGCCGTGCTCGATGAGGAGCGCCGAACCGTCCGGATACCACTCGGCGCCCACATCGCCGGGCAGGTCGACAGGGAGGGCGGTCTCGGTCCCCGCGACCGGGTCCCAGATCATCGGCTCCCACCGGCCCCGCCGCTGGTGGCCGACGAGCAGCCGGCTGTCGCCCGCCACCGGCGCGAAACCGAGCACGGCCAGCCCCAGCTCCTTCGTACCTCCCTCGGTGTCGTCCAGCTCGGCCACCGTCGAACCGTCCGGACGCACCACCCGCAGCGCCGAGTGCATCGCGTCGCCGTGCTCGGTGTGCTCCAGGGCAATCAGCTTCCCGTCGTGCGAGAGGTCGCCGACCCCCGCCGACTCGCGGTGCCGGTAGATCTCGACGGGCTCGACTGGCTGGACGGCCTCAGCGCCATTCGCACCGCCCGGACCGCCCGGACCGCCGGCCTCCGCCGCGACGGACGCCCCGACGGACGCCGCGACAGACGCCGCGACGAGGTGGATCGTGGTGCCGTCCTCGTCGGTCGAGCGGCCGATCACCGCCGTACCGTCCCGGCCGATGGCCAGCCCGGCCGGATACGAGGGCGCCAGGCCGGGGGCGGCGGGCTCGTCCTCGCCACCGCCGAACGGCTGGCGCATCCACACCCCGAACTCGTCCCCGTCGGTGTCGTTGAACCACCAGATGGCCGAACCGTCCGGGGTCAGCACGCCGTCGGTCGTCCCGTTGGGCCGGTCGGTCACCTGGCGCTGGTGCCCGCTCGCCCGGTCCCAGGCGTACAGCTCGTAGGTCCCCGTGGCGTTCGAGACGAACAGAGAGCGGTCAGGCGCGTCCTCGGCCCAGTCGGGCAGGGACACCCGGGGCGCGCGGAACCGCTGCTCCCACTCCGGCGTGGTCGAGACGTTCTGTGATTCGCTCATGTCCTCCATCCAACCCGATCGGCGGCCCGCCCGGGGGAGCCTGTGGACAACCGGTCCGCGAACCCCGCCGACGCTCCGACTGCCTGTGGATAACCGCTCGCGCCCCTTCCGGTCCGTGGGTAGTTTTCCGGGTATGTACTCCGCGACTCCGGACGACTGGCACGCGGCCAACCGCGCGCGCTGGGACGAACGCGTATCGATCCACGCCGCGAGCGACTTCTACGACCTGGAGGCGTTCCGGGCGGGCAAGGAGGCGCTGCGGGCGTTCGAGATCGCCGAGGTCGGCGATGTCACGGGCCGGACCCTGCTCCACCTCCAGTGCCACATCGGGCTGGACACCCTGTCCTGGTCGCGGCACGGGGCCGCGCAGGTCGTGGGCCTCGACTTCTCCGAGCCCGCCGTCGAGACCGCGCGCGGCCTGGCCCGGTCGATGGGCCTGGGGCCGGACAGGGCGGCGTTCGTCGCAGCGGACGTGTACGACGCGGCCTCCGCCGTGCCCGACTCCTCGTACGACATCGTGTACACCGGCACGGGCGCTCTGAACTGGCTGCCGGACGTGGAGCGCTGGGCCGAGATCGCCGGTTCGCTGGTCGCGCCCGGCGGCTTCCTCTACCTCGCCGAGTTCCATCCCCTGGCCGACGTCCTGGACGACGCGACCGGTTCGGTGGTCACCCACGACTACTTCAGCCGTGAGGCGTGGGTGGACGAGACGCCGGGGACCTACGCGGACTTCGACGCGCCGACCGTGCACAACCGCGGCGTCGAATGGCAGCACCCGGTCGGCGACGTGGTGTCCGCGCTCGCGGCGGCGGGCCTGCGGATCGAGTTCCTCCACGAGCACGATGCCTCGCTGTTCCCGCGCTTCGGAACGCTGGAGCGACAGGCGGACGGCCGGTACCGCTTCCCGTCCGACCGGCCGCGGATCCCGCTGATGTACTCGGTCAGGGCCTCGCGCCCAGCGAACGGATAAGTGCGTCGGGCGCGGGTCGGCGCTTTCGACGGCGCGGAGCTGATCACCCGCGTGACGGACTTCCGCGGGGAGTGCGCGCGGAACGGCGGTCCACCGGTCGATCGTCCGGTGAACCGCCGTGCGGCGCGGTGCCCCTCGTACGTCCTGGACCGCTCCTGGACCGCTCCTGGACCGTGCCGCCTACACCGCCGAGCGGAAGGCGGGCAGATAACCGCCCGACTGCCCCGCCGCCTTGGGATGGTAGGAGTTGTACACGGGGACGGTGACGCTGTGGAGCCAGGCGTCGCCCGAGCAGAGCTCGTGGCCGGTGAACTCGTCGACCACGCTGGAGAAGGTGAAGCCGGCGTCGGCGGCACGCTTGGCGATGACGCCGTTCAGCACGTCCGACGCGTTGTTGATGGCCGATCGCTCGGTCTCGGTGAGCCCGGCGACACAGCTGCCGGACAGCTGGTAGAAGCGCGGGTAGCCGAGGACGACGACGCGGGCGGAGGGGGCCCCGGCGCGGATGCCGTCGTAGAGCGCGTCGAGACCGGCGGGCAGGGTGTCGTTCATCTGCGCGACGGCCGCGTCGACGCTGCTGACGCAGGTGGCTTCGCCGGCGAGCACGCAGTCCTGCATGACGTCCGCGAACCCGACGTCGTTGCCGCCCGCCGTGACGCTGACCAGTTCCGTCGACGCGCTGAGCGCACCGAGTTGGCTGCCGGCGACGGAGGAGGTGGTGGCCCCGGAGCAGGCGACGAAGGCGAACGAGGCGGGGGAGTTCGCCGCCGCCCACAGCTGCGGGTAGGCGTTGGGGCTGCGGCGGCAGTCGCCGCTGTCGGGCAGGTAGTCGCCCGCGCCGACACCCGAGGAGTAGGAGTCGCCGAGGGCGACGTATCCGCCGGCCGCGGACGAGCCCGCGGCGGAGGCCGGGCCGGCCACGCCGAGAGCGGCTGTGGCGGCGAGGGCGAGAGTGGAGACGGACGCCCAGATTCTTCGTACGGACATGGCTGCCGACCCTTCGGAGTGTGGGGGAGTGGGGGTTGAAGGGGCGAAGCAGTTTCTAGCAGCTCGCGGTACCCACGGGTAATGCCCGCGCGAGAAGTCATCCGATATGCCCGGATGGTTGTTCGGGGAGGCGTGCTCCGCGCGTAGATAAACCCGCAACTGCGTGACCATGCAGGCAAGTTCGAGGTAATTCCGTGGAGCCCGGAGAGGCCGGGCGGGTGGCGACCTGGCCCTGTTGAGGGGGGAGTCGACGGTGAGGGAG
Source organism: Streptomyces sp. ADI96-02 (assembly GCF_003846185.1). Classification (GTDB taxonomy): domain Bacteria; phylum Actinomycetota; class Actinomycetes; order Streptomycetales; family Streptomycetaceae; genus Streptomyces. The sequence goes on along the minus strand of NZ_ML123034.1, from coordinate 2,982,509 downwards.
GCGGCAGGTTCATCCGAACGGCGCAACACGGAGCCGCCCTCGGGCGCGTGCTCGGAGCAACGCCGTTACTCCGGCGGACGGGGGCGCGGTCAGAGGGCGGGGGCGTGGTCGGAGGGCGGGGGGCGCGGCCGGTCCCGGTCCCGGTCCCGGTCCCGGTCCCGGTCCCCGTCCCGGTCCCGGCCTCAGGCTCTCAGGCGGAATGCGCGAACGGCGACGCGCCCACCCACACCCGGGCGATCGCGCTGACGTAACGCGCCCCGCAGCGGTCCGACGGCACGACCAGTTGGCTGCCTTCCGGCTCCAGCGGGCGACCGTCCATCCAGGTGGCGAGCAGCACGGGCACGTTCGCGAAGTCCGCGTCGATCTCGGCCCACGACAGCACGGCGCAGTGCCCGTCGCCGCCGGTCACGGCCAGCAGGAAGCGCGACCGGTCCTTGCGCTTGCGGGCGTCGAAGGCCGGCCCCGCGTCCGCGACGACCTCGCGCAGCAACGGCCCCTCGAAGACGTGGCGCTGAGGGCCGTTGGCCGCGCAGTCGAAGGTGACGGCCGCGCGGTGCTGCCGCCAGCCGTTCCGCAGGTCCGTCACCGTCAGCAGCGCGGGCCGGCGCACCTCCCCCGCCAGGGCGAAGCGCGGCACCGGCGGCGGAGCCTGCGCCGGGGCCGGGCCGGGTCTGCCACCGGCCCGCATCTCCACCTCACGGCGAGCGGCGGCGGCCCGGTCTCCCGGCCCGCCGCCCTGCCCGACACGCGACCCGACGCCCGGCCCGTCTCCGGCGCCCCGTACGCGTACTCCGAGCCCGTCGTCCACCGGCATCGGCTGCCCCCCGAGAGCGATCCGCGACGATCCGCGTCCTGTGTGCCGTACGACCTCGTCCGCTGTGCCGCTGTGCCGCTGTACGTCTGTGCCGCTGTACGTCATACGTGATGCCCGAAGCCCGCGCCGGGGAACCTCAAAAGCCAGCAGGTATCTGCTATTTGCCTGGCAACGAGCAACCGTGAACGGCATTCCTCGTCGCATCTGTGTCGGACCTCCGGGCCAGGACGACTGAGTCGCTCAAGGCGACGGCGTCGCCCGGTGCGGTGGCTCGTCCAGGGGGTGCACGGCGACGGCGATCTTGCCGCGCGGTCGTCTGCGGCCCTCGCCGGCAGAGCCGCCTTCCAACAGGGTGTGCGCCTGTGCGATGTCGGCCAGCGGCAGCACGGCACCGATCACCGGCCGAAGTCTGCCCTGGTCGACCAGCCGGCCGAGGGCCGCGAGCTTCGCCCGGCCGGGGCTGACGAAGACGAAGTGGTAGGTCGCGTTCACGCCCCACGCGGCGAGCAGGTTCTGAGGTTCGGGGATGTCCACGATGGACACCACGCGGCCTCGGTCGGCGAGGATCTCCGGACTGCGGGCGAGGGTGTCCCCGCCCACCGTGTCCAGCACGACGTCCACCCCGCCCAGCGCACGGACCTGCGGCACGTAGTCACCGGCCGAGAAGTCGATCGCGATGTCGGCTCCCAGTCCGGTGACGAACTCGTGATCCCTGGCCCGCGCGGTGGTCACCACCTCGGCTCCCAGCGCCCTGGCGACCTGGATGGCGGCCGAGCCGACCCCGCCCGCTCCGCCGTGCACCAGGACCCGTTCCCCGACCCGGACCCCGGCGCGTTCCACCAGCGCCTCCCACACCGTCACGCCCACGAGCGCGAGTCCGGCGGCCTCGACGTGCGACAACCGTGCGGGCTTGGGGGCGACCAAGGCTTGGTCGACCACGTGGAACTCGGCGTACGTTCCCTGCCCGGCGAACACCGGCGCCAGGTACCAGACCTCGTCGCCCGGCTGGAAGTCGCCTGCCCCGGGACCGGTCTCGACCACCACACCGGACACGTCGTTGCCGATCACCGCGGGCAGCGCTACCTGGTCGCGATAGTCGCCGCGTCGGGTCTGCAGGTCGAGAGGGTTCACGGACGTGGCCATCACGCGCACCAGCACCTGGCCGGGTCCGGGGACGGGCCTTGGCAGCTCTCGGAGGGCGAACGCGGCTTCCGCGTCACCGAAGCGGACGAGTTCCACCACTTGCATCGAAGTCGACATGCGGCGATCGTAGATCGAGATATCGCGAATCGTCAATATGTACGTGCGTTACGATCGCCGCATGTTCTCGGAGGCGGAGTTGCTGGCTGTGTTCCGGGCCCTGTCCAACCCGGCCCGCCGTCAGATGCTGGTCTGGCTCAAGGAACCGATGAGTTTCCCCGGCCAGGAGCCCGAGGACGTCGAGATCGGTGTCTGCGTGACCGACATCCAGCAGCGCACGGGTCTGGGGCAGTCAACCACCTCGCAGTACCTCGCGATGCTGCGGCAAGCAGGGCTGGTGATCGCCACCCGGCGAGGCAAGTGGACCTACTACCGCCGAGACGAGGCGAACATCGCCCGCCTCCTGGAGACCTTGCGCGACGTGTTCTAGATCCACTGCCGTTCGGCTCGGTCCTGCCGCGCTGGGCCCGTCACGCGAGCTCGACCCCCGAGGCTGACGCCCGGAGTGCTGGCTCCGCGGCGAACGCGTGGTCAGCCGCGAGCCAACACGGCCGTCCCGCCACAACCGGAACCAGACCCGCCGGTGATCCAGACCCGCGCTGCACCCATGGACGGCATCGTCGGCACTCCAGCGCCTCCCGAGCGGTAGTCACGCAGATGGACACGCACAAAAGCAGAGGGCCGGTACTGAAATCAGTACCGGCCCTCTGACCTGCTGCTTAGCTGTCGGGGTGGCGGGATTTGAACCCACGACCTCTTCGTCCCGAACGAAGCGCGCTGCCAAGCTGCGCTACACCCCGATGTCCACCGGTCTCCCGGCGACATCGATTACTTTAGCCCACCGGCGGCCGGAGGCGAAATCCGGTTTCTGCGGTGCTGGGGCCGCCTCGCCGGGTTCGGCCGGACGTGGTCCACCGCGGTGATCAGCGCGCCCAGACAGGCGAAGAGCAGGCCGAGGGCCAGGGCCTGTGCGAGGGCGCCCGTGTAACCGTACGTACCGACGTCGAGGAACAGGTACGGGTAGCGGTCCCCGCTCGCGGGGGAGAGCAGGGCCCCGCGGGTCAGGATGAAGCCCAGGTGCGCGAGGGGCGGCAGCAGCCAGAGCGGGATCTGGGTCGCGCGCAGCGTCTTGGGTGCGGTCAGCAGCAGCCAGTCCAGCGCCACGGCCGCCGGCGTCACCGTGTGCAGGAGCAGGTTCGCCGTCGTCGTCCAGCCAGGGGTGTGAAGGGCGCCCGGGGCCGCTGTCGGAGTCAGGCCGGTGCCGCTGTTGACCAGTACCAGGTGGTACATCAGCGCGGTGATCGCGGCGAGCAGGAGTACTGCTCCGGACAGCCTCGGGGAAAGGGGTGGTCCGCCCGCGAGAGCGCGGGCCGCCGACCAGGCGAGGACCGCCGCCACCAGCAGGTTCGCCTGGACGGTGAACAGGCTCAGGACCAGCGTGGGACTGCCGGCCAGCGCGGCGACGACCGGGCCGGTCGCCGCCGTCGCGCACACCAGGGCCCGGAAGGCGGCGGCCCCGGGGCGGGATGTCCCGCGGCTCTTCGCGGGTACCGCTTCCACCCGGGGGCGGGGGAGTCGGTAGGTCCTGGGCGCGGTCATGGTGTGAACGTAAGCGGGACGGGAAGACCCCGCTATTCGTCGTCCGCCCGTCGGGGGAGCCGCAGCCCCTCCCGGCGTCCCTCCGTCGGACCTTCTCTCGGCACCGGCACCGGCACCGGCACCCGCCCCCGGGCTGGGCAGGCCAAGCGGACCGGGGTGTACCGGTCAGGCGGCCCGGCCGTGAGGCCCGCCGCCCTGGGTGTCAGGCCCTCGGGGCCAGCGTCAGCAAGGTGGCCTCGGGCGGGCAGGCGAAGCGGACCGGGGTGTACCGGTTCGTTCCGCAGCCTGCCGAGACGTGGAGGTAGGCGCGCCGGCCGTCGACCGTGTGGCTGGACAGGCCCTTGACCCGGTCCGTGTCCAGGTCGCAGTTGGTGACCAGGGCACCGTAGAAGGGGATGCACAGCTGACCGCCGTGCGTGTGACCCGCCAGGATCAGCGGGTAGCCATCGGCCGTGAAGGCGTCCAGGGAACGCAGGTACGGTGCGTGCACCACGCCGATGGAGAGGTCCGCCCCCGCCTCGGGGCCGCCCTGGACCTCCGCGTAACGGTCCCGCTTGATGTGCGGGTCGTCCAGTCCGGTGAACGCGATCTCCAGGCCGTCCAGCTTCAGCCGGCCGCGGGTGTTGGTCAGGTTCAGCCAGCCCGCCTCGTCGAACGCGTCGCGCATCGGCTCCCACGGGTTGTGGACGGCGCCCACCGCCGGGGCGTTGCCGTTGAGGCCGTGCTTGCCCCGGGCCTTCTCCAGGAGGTAGCGGGCCGGGTTGCGCAGCTTCGGGCCGTAGTAGTCGTTGGAGCCGAAGACGTACACCCCGGGGAACTCCATCAGCGGGCCCAGCGCGTCGAGCAGCTCCGGCACCGCCTCCGGGTCCGAGAGGTTGTCGCCCGTGTTCACGACGAAGTCGGGGCGCAGCCCGGCCAGCGACTGGAGCCAGGCGCGCTTCTTGCGCTGGCCGCCCACCATGTGGATGTCGGAGACCTGGAGCACGCGCAACGGGCGCGCCCCGTGCGGGAGTACGGGAACGGTGACCCGGCGCAGCCGGAACGAGCGGGCCTCGAATCCGGCGGCGTAGGCGAGGCCGGCGACGCCGACCGCCGCGCCGACTGCCGTGACTTTCAGGGGTACTCCGTAGCGTGCGCGCATGTGTCCATCGTCGCAGACAGGAGGCGGCGAGCGGAAAACCGGAGGGCGGCCGACGCCGCGGACCTGTCACAATCGCGGCATGACCACGCTCAAGTCCAAGCTCAAGGAAGACCTCCACACGGCCATGAAGGCGCGTGACGAGCTGACCTCGTCCACCCTTCGGCTCACCCTGACCGCGATCACGAAGGAAGAGGTCAGCGGCACGTCGGCGCGCGAGCTCTCCGACGACGAGGTGCAGAAGGTGATCGCCAAGGAGGCGAAGAAGCGCCGCGAGGCGGCCGAGGCCTTCGCCCAGGGCGGCCGGACCGAGCAGGCGGAGCGGGAGAAGGCGGAGGGCGAGCTGCTGGACGGCTACCTGCCCAAGCAGCTCAGCGACGACGAACTGGACGCGATCGTGGCCTCCGCCGTCCAGGAGGCGAAGGCGGCCGGCGCCGAGGGGCCCCGCGCGATGGGAGCCGTCATGAAGATCGTCAGCCCGAAGGTGGCCGGTCTGGCGGAGGGCGGTCGGGTCGCCGCCTCGGTGAAGAGGCTCCTCGCGGGCTGATCCGGGCAAGAGCCGGACTGTGCCGGACTGTGCCGGAGTGAGCCGGACTGTGCCGGTGTGATCCGGACCGAGCCGGACCGAGCCGGACCGAGCCGGACCGAGCCGGCCCTGGTCCGGCGCCGGGGGACCGGCTGGAGAGACGAAAGCGGGGCGGTTCCCGTCGACCGGGAACCGCCCCGCCTCCGTGCGGCCCTGGAGCCTCATGGCGCCCAGGGGCCCGTCCCCGTCAGGGACCGTCGGGCCCGGGCGGGAACTGGATGTCGGGGAACGGGCCGTCGCCGCCCGGCTTGTCGTCCCCGCCGCGCTGGGTGCCGCGGTCGCGGTCGCCGCCGCGGCCCTCCTCGTCCTTCTCCCCCTTCTCCCTGCCCCGCGGCACGGAGACGGTGTTGAACCCGGGGGTCTCGGAGGCGTCGAGCGCGCCCGTCATGGCGATCCGCCAGATCGGTCCGGGCAGGCAGCCGCCGCAGACCTTGTCGTAGAACTGGCCGCCGATGGTGACGTTGAACATCGAGCTCTTCTCGCCGACGTCGTCGCCGACCCACACCGCGGTGGAGAGGTTGGGCGTGTACCCGACGAACCAGGCGTCCTTGCGGTCGTTCGTCGTACCGGTCTTGCCCGCGTTGTCCCGGTCGTTGAGTCCGGCCTGCGTACCGGTGCCGTCCTCGACCACGCCCTTGAGCATCTGGTTGATGGTGTCCGCGGTCTTCTCGCTCATCGCCCGCGAGCACTGCGTCTTCGGGACCTTGAGCTTCTTGCCGTTCGGGTCGGTGATCGACTCGATGGCGACCGGGGTGCAGTACGTGCCCCGGTTGGCGAACGCGGCGTACGCGCCGGCCATGGAGAGCGGGGTGCTCACCTCGCCGCCGAGGGTGATCGACGGGTACTCGCCGATCTTCTTGCCGTCACCGCGCTCGTAGCCGACCTTCTTCGCCATCTCCACGGTCTCGCAGAGGCCGGCCTTCTGCTCCAGGAGCGCGAAGTAGGTGTTGATGGACTTGCCGAGCGCGCTCGTCATGTCCCAGGAGCCCTTCTCCGACTCCAGCTCGTTCTGCAACTGCCAGGGGGCCTGGCCGGCCGGGGCGCCGGAGCAGTTGCGGAAGTCCCGCTCCTGGAGCGTCATCTTCCAGTCCGTCGAGAACGACGTCGCCGGGGTGATGCCCTTCTCCAGCGCCGCCGCCGCGGTGAACGGCTTGAACGTCGAGCCGACCTGGAAGCCGTACGTGCTGCCGCCCATCTTGTTGCTGACGGCGAGGTTGAGCACGGTCTCGTTCTGCTTCTGGTCCAGGCCGTACGGGCGGGACTGGCCCATCGAGAGGATCTTGCCGCTGCCCGGCTGGACCTGCACCACGGACGCCGCGAACTTGTCCGCCTTGGTGACCTTCGCGGTGGCGGCCTCGTTGGCGGCCTGCTGCGCGCGCGGGTCCAGCGTGGTCCGGATGGTCAGCCCGCCGAGGTTCCAGAGCTTCGCGCGCTCCTCGTCGGTCTCGCCGAAGGCCGGGTCGGTCAGGATCGTCTTGCGCACGTAGTCGCAGAAGAACCCGGATCCGCTGACGGCGGTGATGCAGCCGTTCTTCGGCCTGCTCACCTTCAGCTTGATCGGGGTGCGCATGGCTTCGTCGGCCTCGCGCTGCGAGATGCTGCGGACGGCGGCCATGCGCGTGAGCACGATGTTGCGGCGCTTGGTCGCCTCCTCCGTGTCGTTGACCGGGTCGTACCGGCTGGGCGACTGGACGATGCCGGCGAGCAGCGCGGCCTCCTCCAGCTTGAGGTCCTTGGCGCGCTTGGAGAAGTAGCGCTGGGAGGCGGCCTCGACGCCGTACGCCTGCTGTCCGAAGAACGTGATGTTGAGGTAGTTCTCCAGGATCTTCTTCTTGCCGAGCTCTTCCTCCACCTGGATCGCGTACTTCAGCTCGCGGACCTTGCGGCCGAGCGTCTGCTGGGTGGCCTGGGCGACCTTCTCCGGGTCGTCGCCCGCCTCCTCGACGAAGACGTTCTTCACGTACTGCTGGGTGAGCGTCGAGGCGCCCTGCGCCGTACCGCCCGCCTGGACGTTGCGGTTCATCGCGCGCAGGATGCCCTTGAGGTCGACCGCCCCGTGCTCGTAGAAGCGGGAGTCCTCGATCGCGATGATCGCGTCCTGCATGTACGGGGAGATGGCCTGGAGCGGGACGACGGTCCGGTCGCGCGAGTAGACGGTCGCGATCGCGCCGCCGTCCCGGTCCAGGATCGTGGTCCGCTGGCTGAGCGGCGGCGTCTTGAGATTGGAGGGGATCTCGTCGAATCCTTCGACCGTCCCCTTGGCGGCGAGTCCCAGCGCTCCGGCTGCCGGCAGCGCGATGCCTGCCAGCACAGCTCCGGAAAGCGCGGCGACACCGAGGAACTTGGCGGCCTGCTGGGTCGTCGTGAGACCCCCGCCCGAGCGCTTCTTTGGCATGGGGGCAGCCTACGTTCTCATTCGCCGGACAGGCGTACAGGCCTTGGCCTAAGCTGCTCTCAACTGTCACAGCAGTCCGGTCACGTATCAAGTCCCCTGCAGCCCCATGCACCTCTTCTGGTCATTCTTCCTCCAGGCCGACACGCAGGTGTATCGCACGCATCGCACAGAGTGGCGCTCCCGAAAACGCCGCGTGTGTCACGGATCGTCCGTTGCCATTCGGGTGTACTGTCCCGATTTCGCGGAGATAGTCACGCATGTCTCCGCATCACTCCCCTGGGTGATCTGCCGCATACGCATAGTCCGTTCGGACCATTCAAGATTGGGCCCGAAGGGGGTGTTGTGCTGTCCCTACCTTCCGTAACGTCCTCAACTGGCAGCGGTGAATATGCCGCTACCGCCGTGGGGGAGCCTCGATTCGGGAGAGGACGGCGCCGGCATGGGCTGGGTAACCGACTGGAGTGCGCAGGCAGCCTGCCGCACTACCGATCCGGATGAACTGTTCGTACAAGGGGCAGCGCAGAACAGGGCCAAGGCGGTGTGCACCGGATGCCCGGTGCGGACCGAGTGCCTGGCCGACGCGCTGGACAACCGCGTCGAGTTCGGCGTGTGGGGTGGCATGACGGAGCGGGAGCGCCGCGCGTTACTGCGTCGTCGGCCCACCGTCACGTCGTGGCGTCGCCTGCTGGAGACCGCGCGCAGCGAGTACGAGCGGTCCACCGGCATGCTGCCCGCGGTGATCGGGCTGGAGGACGACGAACTGCACGAGACGTACGCCGCCGTGGGATAGCCGGCCGCGGACGCCGTGCGGCGTCCACGCCGCGCAGCGCCGCGTCTGCACCGTGCCGCGTCTGCACCGCGCCGCGTCTACGCCGCTCCGGCCGGAGTCGGTACGGAACCGGTCGCGAGGCGGTCGCCGATGGCGCGCAGTCCGTCCAGGTCGTGCACATCACCCGGCAGCGCGGCCACCGCCGTCACCGGCACCTCGGGGTGCAGGGCGGTGAAGCGGTCGCGTGTGCGCTGCTCGCGGGCGACGACCTGCATGCGCTCGGCGTGCAGGCGCAGCAGACCGGCCGTCAGCTGATCGACGTCGACCGGGGCCTCCGCCTCGGGAGCCCTGTCGGAACTGTCCTCGCTGCTCGGCTCGTGCTCGGCCACGCTCGTCGGTTTGTCCATGCTCGTCGGCTCGGTCGCGCTCGTCGGCTCGGATTCACTCGGCTCGGTCTGGCTCGGGTGCGCCGGCGGATTCAGGGTGTCGGGCGTCCGTGCGGGATCGGCCGCGTTCGTGCGGGAGGGCTCGGGGGAGAGCTGCGGCTCGGGGCGTTCGGAAGAGGTGACCGCCAGGTCGGGGGCCTCCGGGTCACCAAAGCCAGCCTTCCCGGCCGCTTGATCCACAATGCGGGCGTCATCAAGATTTTCCGCGGCGGCGAGCGCGTGCTCGGCGGAGAGCCGGGAGGCGTCGCTGCCGTGCACCCGGTTCAGGACGAGACCGGCCAGCGGCATGTCCTCAGCGGCCAGCCGCTCCACGAAGTACGCGGCCTCGCGCAGCGCGTCCCGCTCCGGCGTCGCGACCACGAGGAAGGCCGTGCCGGGAGCCTGGAGCAGCCGGTACGTGGCGTCCGCCCGGCTGCGGAAGCCGCCGAACATGGTGTCCATGGCGGCGACGAACGTCTGCACGTCCCGCAGGAACTGGCCGCCGAGCAGCTTGCCCAACGTCCCGGTCATCATCGACATGCCGACATTCAGGAACTTCATCCCGGCCCGGCCGCCCACCTTCGCCGGAGCCATCAGCAACCGGATGAACTTCCCGTCCAGGAACGAGCCGAGCCGCTTCGGTGCGTCCAGGAAGTCCAGCGCGGACCGCGAGGGCGGGGTGTCGACGACGATCAGGTCCCACTCGTCGCGGGCCCGCAGCTGCCCGAGCTTCTCCATCGCCATGTACTCCTGCGTACCGGCGAAACCGGCCGACAGGGACTGGTAGAACGGGTTCTCCAGGATGGCGCGGGCCCGCTCCGCGTCCGCGTGCGCCTCGACCGTCTCGTCGAAGGTCCGCTTCATGTCGAGCATCATGGCGTGCAGTTCGCCGTCGCCCGCGATGCCGTCGACCCGGCGCGGCACGTTGTCCAGCTGGTCGATGCCCATGGACTGGGCGAGCCGGCGGGCCGGGTCGATGGTGAGGACGACGACCTTGCGGCCCCGCTCGGCAGCCCGTACGCCGAGGGCTGCGGCGGTCGTGGTCTTGCCGACCCCGCCGGAGCCGCAGCAGACGACGATCCGGATGCCCGGGTCCGCCAGCAGCGCGTCCGTGTCCAGACCTGCCGACGCGTCCGGCCGGTCCGGTCCCGCGGCCTCGTCCCGCCCGGCGCCGTGCGTGTTCTGCGTCGTGTCCGGCGTAGTCATGCGTCCACCTCTCCCCCCGCGCCCTGTTTGCTGAGCTCGGTGGCCAGCTCGTGCAGTGCCACGAGGTCCACGCCGTCGCCGATCAGCGGCAGCTCGGCCGTCGGCAGGCCCAGGCCGGCCAGCACGTCCCGCTGCTCCCGCTCCAGTCCGACCCGCTCGGCGTGCTCGGCCGCCTGCTCGATCAGCGGCCGTACGAGGGCGGCGGAGCCGGTCACCCCGGCGCGGGTCAGCGACTTGGCGATCTCCCCCCGGCGACCGCCCGACGCGGCGCGCAGCGCCTCCTCGTCCAGGAGGTGCGGGCGGACCATGTTGACGATGACGCGGCCCACCGGCAGCTCGGCGGCGCGCAGCTCGGCGATGCCGTCCGCCGTCTCCTGGACCGGCATCTCCTCCAGCAGCGTCACCAGGTGCACGGCGGTCTGCGGCGACTTCAGGACCCGCATGACGGCCTGGGCCTGGTTGTGTATCGGACCGATCCGGGCCAGCCCGGCGACCTCGTCGTTCACGTTCAGGAAGCGGGTGATGCGGCCGGTCGGCGGGGCGTCCATGATCACGTGGTCGTAGACGAACCGGCCCTGCTTGTCCTTGCGGCGGACCGCCTCGCACGCCTTGCCGGTCAGCAGGACGTCGCGGACGCCGGGCGCGATGGTGGTGGCGAAGTCGATCGCGCCGAGCTTCTTGAGCGCCCGCCCGGCGCTGCCGAGCTTGTAGAACATCTGGAGGTAGTCGAGGAGCGCGCGTTCGGCGTCGATGGCCAGCGCGTACACCTCGCCGCCGCCGGACGAGACGGCGATCTTGCGCTCCTCGTAGGGCAGCGCGTCGGAATCGAAGAGCTGGGCGATGCCCTGTCTGCCCTCGACCTCGACCAGGAGGGTGCGCCTGCCCTCGGTCGCGAGGGCGAGCGCGAGGGCGGCGGCGACCGTGGTCTTACCGGTACCGCCCTTGCCGCTGACGACCTGGAACCTGCTCACGTATTCGAGCCTAACCAGTCAGGCCCCGGGCTACGCACGGGACCGTACGTGCCAGGTATTACAGTCGGGCCCATGACCAAGTGGGAATACGCGACCGTGCCCCTTCTCGTGCACGCGACCAAGCAGATTCTGGACACCTGGGGCGAGGACGGCTGGGAGCTGGTCCAGGTCGTTCCCGGCCCGAACAACCCCGAGCAGCTCGTGGCCTACCTGAAGCGGGAGAAGGCGTAGTGGCGGGCTCCGTCGAGGCGCGGCTGGCCGAGCTCGGCCTGACCCTGCCCGCCGTCGTGCCGCCGCTGGCCTCGTACCAGCCGGCCGTGCGGTCCGGGGTGTACGTGTACACCTCGGGCCAGTTGCCGATCGTGGACGGCAAGCTCGCCGTCACCGGCAAGGTCGGCGGAGAGGTGACGCCGGACGAGGCGAAGGAGCTCGCGAAGACCTGCGCGCTCAACGCCCTGGCCGCCGTGAAGTCGGTCGCCGGTGACCTGGACCGCATCAAGCGCGTGGTGAAGGTCGTGGGCTTCGTCGCCTCCGCCTCCGACTTCACCGGGCAGCCCGCCGTGATCAACGGTGCGAGCGAACTGCTGGGCGCGGTCCTGGGCGACAGGGGCGTGCACGCGCGCAGCGCCGTGGGCGTGGCCGTGCTGCCGCTGGACGCACCGGTCGAGGTGGAGGTCCAGGTCGAGCTCGTCGAGGCCTGAGTCGTCCTGGCCGCCTGAGCCGTCCGAACCGACCGCCTGAGCGGAGCCGCCTGAGCCGAGCCGTCCGAGCCGAGTGTTTTCGAGCCGAATCGGTCGTCCGGGCCGTCCCGCACCATCACGACACGATCCCGTCCGGTCTCCGCGACCGGGCGGGATCGCGTGCGTACGGGCCGGTTCGCGGAGGGTGCCGTTCGGCTCGAAGATCATGGCACCTCTCGAACATCGGCGCGGTTCCGGATAGCCTCCGGCCATGTCCCGTGCTCAGTGGTACCCCCCGGAATGGCCCGACCGGATTCGGGCCCTGGCGGCAGGTGAGCTGACGGCCGTGACGCCCCGGCGGGCCGCCACGGTGATGCTGCTCCGCGACCCGGGCGTCGCGGGGGCGGCTGCCGGAGCGGCGACCGCCGGGGCGGCAGGGGCCGCAGAGGTCGGCGGGCCCGTCGTGCACATGCTGCGGCGACGGACGTCCATGGCCTTCGCCGGGGGCGCGTACGCCTATCCGGGTGGCGGAGTGGACCCCCGTGACGACGACCGGCTCATCGGCTGGGCCGGCCCGTCGTTGGAGCACTGGGCCGCCCGGCTCGGCGTGGCGACGGCCGCCGAGGCGCAGGCCGTGGTGTGCGCGGCGGTGCGCGAGACGTTCGAGGAGGCCGGCGTCCTGCTCGCCGGGCCGACCGCGCGGACCGTGGTCAGCGACACAACCGGGGAGGACTGGGAGGCCGACCGCGAGGCACTGGTGGCCCGCGATCTGTCCTTCGCGGAGTTCCTGGACCGGCGCGGACTCGTGCTGCGCTCGGACCTGCTGGGCGCGTGGGCGCGCTGGATCACCCCGGAGTTCGAACCGAGGCGGTACGACACCTGGTTCTTCGTCGCCGCCCTCCCCGAGGGGCAGCGCACCCGTGACGTCTCCACGGAGGCCGATCGCACGGTGTGGATCGCGCCCGCGGAGGCCGCCGGCGGCTACGACCGGGGCGAACTGCTGATGATGCCGCCCACCGTGTCGACGCTGCGGACGCTCCTTCCGTACCGGACCGCCGCCGAGGCCCTGGCGGCGGCGGACGACCAGGACCTGACGCCCGTACTCGCGCGGGCCCGGCTGGAGGGCGGCGAGCTGGTGCTGAGCTGGCCGGGGCACGACGAGTTCACCAAGCACGTACCGACGGCTCCGGACACCTCGGCGGCGGCAGACCTGCCGACGGCCGCACCCGCCCCGACCGCGGCCGAGGGCGGTGACGTCCGATGAGCGACGCAGCCGCCCTCCCGGGGCAGCCGCGCGGAGCGGTCACCTCCGGTCCCGCCACCACCCGTACGGTCAACGTCCTCGCGCCCAACCCGTCCGCGATGACGCTCGACGGCACGAACACCTGGATCGTCGCCGAGCCGGGCTCCGGCCTCGCGGTCGTCATCGATCCCGGCCCCCTGGACGACGCGCATCTGCGGGCCGTCGTCGACGCGGTCGAGCGGACCGGGCGCCGGGTGGGCCTCACACTGCTCACGCACGGACACCCCGACCACGCGGAGGGCGCGGGCCGGTTCGCCGAGCTGACCGGTACGAAGGTGCGGGCGCTGGACGCGGCGCTGCGGCTCGGCGACGAGGGGCTGTCGGCGGGTGACGTGATCACCACCGGCGGGCTGGAGCTGCGGGTGGTCCCGACGCCGGGGCACACCGCCGACTCGCTCTCGTTCCACCTGCCCGCCGACCGGGCGGTCCTGACGGGCGACACGATCCTGGGCCGCGGTACGACGCTGGTGGCGCACCCGGACGGACGGCTCGGCGACTACCTGGACTCGCTGCGGCGGCTGCGGTCCCTCACGGTCGACGACGGGGTGCACACCGTGCTGCCGGGCCACGGGCCGGTGCTGGAGGACGCGCAGGGGGCCGTGGAGTTCTATCTGGCCCACCGCGCCCACCGGCTGGCCCAGGTGGAGACGGCGGTGGAGGCGGGGCACCGTACGCCGGCGGCCGTGGTGGCCCGGGTCTACGCGGACGTGGACCGGTCCCTGTGGCCGGCCGCCGAGCTGTCGGTGCGGGCGCAGCTGGAGTACCTCGCGGAGCACGGCCTCATCTGACGGCTCTGGCGGGCGCTGTCCGGCAGGTCCCCGCCGACGGGTCGTACTCCGGTCGGCGGGGACCCGCGCGGCGGGTCACATCACCGGGTCAGCGCGAGCGCTTCGCCAGGCGCTCCACGTCCAGCAGGATCACCGCGCGGGCCTCCAGCCGCAGCCAGCCGCGGCCGGCGAAGTCCGCGAGCGCCTTGTTGACCGTCTCGCGGGAGGCGCCGACCAGCTGGGCCAGCTCCTCCTGGGTGAGGTCGTGCACCACGTGGATGCCTTCCTCGGACTGGACGCCGAAGCGGCGCGACAGGTCCAGGAGCGCGCGGGCGACCCGGCCGGGCACGTCGGAGAAGACCAGGTCGGACATCTGGTCGTTGGTCTTGCGGAGCCGCCGGGCGACCGCGCGCAGCAGCGCCGTGGCCACCTCGGGCCGGGCGTTCAGCCAGGGCTGGAGGTCGCCGTGGCCGAGGCCGAGGAGCTTCACCTCGGTCAGGGCGGAGGCCGTCGCCGTACGCGGGCCCGGGTCGAACAGCGACAGTTCGCCGATCAGCTCGCCGGGGCCGAGCACGGCCAGCATGTTCTCGCGCCCGTCGGGCGAGGTGCGGTGGAGCTTCACCTTGCCCTCGGTGACCACGTACAGGCGGTCACCCTGGTCGCCCTCGTGAAACAGCGCGTCGCCGCGCGCGAGGGTCACCTCACTCATCGAGGCGCGGAGCTCCGCGGCCTGCTCGTCATCGAGCGCCGCGAAAAGCGGGGCGCGCCGCAGAACGTCGTCCACGAGTTCTCTCCTTGTCGGCCTGCTCAGGGAACCGTGGTCCCCATCATGCCGGACGGTAAAACAGTGCGATCAATCACAAACCAGTTTGACGCACGGACGTGCCCGAACCTACGGCAGGGGGCCGATCGGGGGTGGATACGCGGTGACCGGGGCGGTTGTCGGTGGCTGGCTCTAGGCTGGCCGGGTGTCCAGAACGCCGGGGAGAGTGCGGGCCGAGGGGGTCGGCGGGCTGCCCGGGAGGCGCGATTCCGCTCTGGGCGAACACCTGCGCTCGCATGCGGAGAATGCCGCTAATGGCTCCCCCGGAGAAGCCGTCCGGGAGACCGCAGCGCCGGTCCGAAAGCCATGGGAGCCGGCCCGAAAGCCGGCCAGGAGGTCAGCAGTGACAGCGTCAACGGCCGGAGCGACGTCGGGAGCCACGCCGGGGAAACCCGCACGCGGGGCGGCGGCGGATGCGCCGGCAGCACGGGAGAAGACGGCAGCACGGGAGAAGACGGCGGTGCCGAGGAAGACGGCGGCACCGAAGCAGGCAGCGGGACCGAAGAGGACGGCGGTAGCAGCGGAGAAGACGACGGCGGCGAAGGCGACGGTGAAGGAAGCGCGCAAGGCGGCGAAGCCCGAGTCGCACCTCGCGATGGTGCGCCGCGCCCGCCGGATCAACCGTGAGCTCGCGGAGGTCTATCCGTACGCCCATCCGGAGCTGGACTTCCGCAATCCGTTCGAGCTGCTCGTCGCCACGGTGCTGTCCGCCCAGACCACGGACCTGAGGGTCAACCAGACCACGCCCGCGCTGTTCGCCGCCTATCCCACACCCGAGGACATGGCGGCGGCCGTGCCGGAGGAGATGGAGGAGCTCATCCGGCCCACCGGGTTCTTCCGGGCCAAGACGAAGTCCCTGCTGGGCCTCTCCGCCGCCATCCGGGACGACTTCGGCGGCGAGGTCCCGGGCCGGCTGGAAGACCTCGTCTCCCTGCCGGGCGTCGGACGCAAGACCGCGAACGTGGTGCTGGGCAACGCCTTCGGGGTGCCGGGCATCACGGTGGACACGCACTTCGGCCGCCTGGTCCGGCGGTGGAAGTGGACCGACGAGGAGGACCCGGTCAAGGTCGAGGCGGTGGTCGCCGACATCTTCCCCAAGAGCGAGTGGACGATGCTCTCGCACCGGGTGGTCTTCCACGGCCGTCGGATCTGCCACGCCCGCAAGCCCGCCTGCGGCGCCTGCCCCATCGCCCCGCTCTGCCCCTCGTACGGAGAGGGCGAGACGGACCCGGAGAAGGCCAGGAAGCTCCTGAAATACGAGATGGGCGGCTATCCCGGACAGCGGCTCAGCCCGCCGCCGGACTACCCGGGCAAGCCCGCTCCCGCGCTGGGAGCCGCGTGAGCGCCCCTCCGGGGGGACCGCATGAGCACCGCCTGCGAAAGCGGCATGAGGCCCTTGCCGGAGCCACAGGAGCCACGGGAGCGACAGGAGCCGTAGGAGCCGTCGGAGTCGAGGCAGGCGCGAGAGCCGCTGGGGGCGCACGGGCCGCAAGGGCTTCAGAACTGCCGGAGCCGTGGCCGACCCGCGCTTGGGCACCCGCGAGGAAGCCGCCCCTCCGCCCCTCCCCGACGAGAAGACTCGGAACGAAATGGCCGACGACAGGCGTTGTGAATCTCCGGGGGTGCCCATGACGCACACGCACACACACGGCACGGCGCACAACGGCGGACAGGCGTACGGGCGCGGGCCGGTGGCCGACCGCAGGCCCGCCCGCGCCCCCTTCGTCCCGGAAGCGGCGATCGACGTGACCACCGACGGACTGCCCGACTGGCTGGATCCGGTCGCCAGCGCCGCCCGCAGCGTCCAGCCGCACCAGCTCAGCCGCTTCCTGCCGCCCGCGAGCGGGGCCGGCCGGCAGTCCGCCGTCCTGATCCTGTTCGGGGACGGCGAGCGGGGGCCGGAGCTGCTGCTCATGGAGCGCTCCGGGACGCTGCGCTCCCATGCCGGGCAGCCGTCCTTCCCCGGTGGGGCCCTCGACCCCGAGGACGGCGACCAGGCCACCACGGGGCCGCTGCGCGCCGCGCTGCGCGAGGCCGAGGAGGAGACCGGGCTCGACCCCCGGGGCGTCCAGCTCTTCGGCGTACTGCCCCGGCTGTACATCCCGGTGAGCAGCTTCGTCGTGACGCCCGTCCTGGGCTGGTGGCGCGCGCCCAGCCCGGTCGGGGTGGTCGATCCGGCCGAGACGGCCCGGGTCTTCACCGTTCCCGTGGCGGATCTCACGGACCCGGCCAATCGCGCCACGGCCATGCATCCGAGCGGGCACAGCGGCCCGGCATTTCTGGTCGAATCGGCTCTGGTCTGGGGTTTCACGGCCGGAGTGATCGACCGGATTCTGCACTACGCCGGGTGGGAACGCCCCTGGGACAGGGCCAGACAGGTGCCGCTCGACTGGCGCGCATGACACGCTGGCTGCCCTGATGCGCTGTTCCGGGCCCGCCCCGGACCCCGTCACCACCGACGGGCAGGTGACGAAACTGCGAGGCTACAGACGGTGAACGTGCTGGACATCCTGCTGCTGGTCGGCGCCGTGTGGTTCGCGGTCATCGGCTACCGCCAGGGTTTCGTCGTCGGCATCCTGTCGGTGATCGGCTTCCTGGGGGGCGGCCTCGTCGCCGTCTACCTGCTGCCGATCATCTGGGACCGGGTGACCGACGGCTCCGAGGTCTCCACCACGGCCGCCATCGTCGCGGTCGTCATCGTGATCGTCTGCGCCTCGGTCGGCCAGGCGTTCACCACGCACCTGGGCAACCGACTCCGCAGACACATCACCTGGTCGCCGGCCCGCGCGCTGGACGCCACCGGAGGCGCCTTGGTGAACGTGGTGGCGATGCTGCTCGTCGCCTGGCTGATCGGATCCGCCCTGGCCGGTACGTCGTTGCCGACCCTGGGCAAGGAGGTCCGCAGTTCCTCGGTCCTGCTCGGGGTGTCCCGGGTGATGCCCCAACAGGCGTCGACGTGGTTCACCGACTTCTCCTCCGTGCTGGCGCAGAACGGCTTCCCGCAGGTCTTCAGCCCCTTCGCCAACGAGCCGATCACCGAGGTCAAGGCGCCTGATCCGGCGCTGGTGGGCAGTCCGGTCGCGGCCCGCGCCAAGCAGTCGATCGTCAAGGTCGTCGGTACGGCCCCGAGCTGCGGCAAGGTCCTCGAAGGCACCGGCTTCGTCTTCTCCGACCGCCGGGTGATGACCAACGCCCACGTCGTCGGCGGCGTCGAGGAGCCGACCGTCCAGATCGGCGGCGAGGGCCGCCTGTACGACGCGAAGGTCGTCCTCTACGACTGGCAGCGCGACATCGCGGTCCTGGACGTGCCCGATCTGAACGCCCGGCCGCTGGAGTTCACCGGCTCCGACGGCGACGCGGAGACCGGCGACAGCGCGATCGTCGCGGGCTTCCCGGAGAACGGCGCCTATGACGTACGTTCCGCGCGCGTCCGCGCCCGCATCGACGCCAACGGCCCGGACATCTACCGCCGGGACACCGTCCGACGCGACGTGTACTCGCTGTACGCGACGGTGCGTCAGGGCAACTCGGGCGGACCGCTGCTCACCCCGGACGGGAAGGTGTACGGAGTGGTGTTCGCCAAGTCGCTCGACGACCCGGACACCGGCTACGCGCTGACTGCGGACGAGATCCGCGAGGACATCAGGATCGGCCGCGAGGCCAACCAGCAGGTCGACAGCCAGGGATGCGCCCTCTGACACCGGTGAGGGCGGCGCCCTCGGAGCCCGGTGAGGAGGGCGCGGCCTCGGCGCACGGCACCGGACCCGCGAAACGGCGGGTCCGGCGTCCGGTCTGCGGCCGGTGCGCGCCGCCCAGAGGCTGGGCGCGGCGCTCCGCTGATCAGTTGCGCGGCGCTCCGCTGATCAGTTGCGAGGATGGCGAAGCCGCGCCGAGACCCAGCGGGCCCGACGTCGGAGGATGCGCGGAATACCGAGCCGGGGATGGCGAAGGTGCGGCACTTCGTGCACCCGGCCCCGGGGGCCGCCCCCCTCGTGCGTGCTCACACCGGCTGACGCGGTGGAGCGGCGGTTGCGTGCTTCGTCGGTGAAGTCGTGCGTCCAGCCCATACCCCGACGTCTGCCCGTGACCCAAGGTCGGTAATCGTGCGCGAGTCAGCCAATTGGCCTATGCGACAGGCAATTGGCTGTCCGACGTACACGCGCGCGCCCGGCGCGGGTTCCGGGCGGCGGTCCTCAGCGGTCGGGCTCGGGGTCCTTGAGCCAGTTGACGAGTTCGGTGGAGAAGCCGATTGGGTCCTCCTCGTGCGGGAAGTGCCCGAGACCGTCGAAAAGCCGCCACCGGTAGGGCGCCTCGACGTACTCGCCGGACCCCGCCGAACTGCGGGTGCGTACCGCCGGATCGAGCGAGCCGTGCAGGTGCAGGGTGGGCACCCGGACCGGCCGCTTCATCCGCCGGTTGAACTGCACGCCGTCCGGCCGGGCCATCGAGCGGACCATCCACCGGTACGGCTCGATCGAGCAGTGCGCCGTGGAGGGGATGCCCATCGCGCGCCGATAGGTGTGCAGGCTCTCGTCGTCGGGGAACTCCGGGGTCCGGGGCCCGGCCCAGTCCTGGATCAGAGAGCCCACCAGCGCCGCGTCGTCCGCGACGAGCCGGCGCTCAGGAAGCCACGGCCGCTGGAAGCCCCAGATGTACGAACCCGCCCTCGACTGGGCGAAGTCGGACAGCATCGAGGAGCGCCAGCGGCGCGGGTGCGGCATGGAGGAGACGACGAGCCGGCGCACCAGCTTGGGCCGCATCACGGCGGCCGTCCACGCGAGGTAGCCGCCGAGGTCGTGGCCGACCAGGGCCGCGTCCGGTTCGCCGAGGGAGCGGATCACGCCGGTGACGTCGAGCGCCAGGTTGGCCGGGTCGTAACCGCGCGGCGTACGGTCGCTGCCGCCCACTCCGCGCAGGTCCATCGCCACCGCGCGGAACCCGGCTTCGGCGAGCGCGGGCAACTGGTGGCGCCAGGTCCACCAGAACTGCGGGAACCCGTGCAGGAGCAGCACCAGCGGCCCCTCGCCCATCTCGGCGATGTGGAACCGTGCCCCGTTGGCCGCTACGTCGCGATGGGTCCAGGGGCCGTCGAGGCGTACGGGTCCCCCGGCGCCTGCCGGGTTCGCCGGGCCGAATGCGCTGGAATCGGGAACCGTCATGTGGACGAGCGTGCCACAGCGGTGGCCTTGTCCTGACCGGCGCCGCTCTCCAGAGCCTTGTCCGAGCGGGAACTGCCGGAGCGGCGGAGGATCGCTTCGGCGGTCACCGCGGGGCGCGGGTGCGGCTTGGCGTTCTGCAGGACGGCGGCGGTCTGCTTGGCCGAGGCGATGGTCTTCTCCGGCGGCTTGACCTTCTTGAACTTGGCGATGCCGAAGAGCGCCAGCAGAACGCCCAGCAGGATGAACGCACCGCCCACGATCAGGAACGACCAGGCGAGGCCGAGTCCCAGATTGTGAATTCCGTACGCCGCCGCGAAGCTCAGCATCGGGATCGCGAACAGCAGCAGCGCCCCCATGACGATGAACGCCACGCTGCCGACCACGCCCCGCTTGACGTCCTCCCGGACCTCGGCCTTGGCCAGAGCGATCTCGTCGTGCACCAGCGCGGACAGCTCGGCCGTCGCCGAGGCGACCAGCTGTCCGATACTGCGGTCGGTGCTGCCCGCGTAGTTGCCGGGGTCGCTCATCCTGACTCCCTCTCCGTCTTCGACACATCCGATGTCAGATCATGCCGGACTGTCCCGGTTGTTGCGCGCTGCCCCCGCCCGTTCGGCGAGACGGCGATGCTCGGCCGCCTTCCGTTCGTGGATGGCGGCCATCCGAAGGTGGTACTCCGGATCGTCCTGCTCGTAGACGTCGGGTACGCCGGACGCGTCGTCGTCCCGCTCCTCCGCCTCGTACAGCGCTCGGTACGTCCGTACCCGGAGTTTGAGCAGTACACCGGCGAGGACGGCCGCTATCAGGGATCCGAGCAGAACGGCGGCCTTGATCTCGTTGACCATCGCGGGGTCACCCTCGAAGGCGAGCTCGCCGATGAGCAGCGAGACGGTGAACCCGATGCCGGCGAGCGAGGCGACCGCGAAGACGTCCGCCCAGGCCAGGTCCTTGTTCAGCTCCGCCTTGGTGAAGCGCGCCGCGAGGTACGTGCCGCCGAAGATGCCGACGGCCTTGCCGAGGACGAGTCCGAGGACGACGCCGAGCGTCTCGGGCCGGGTGAAGACGCCCGCCAGCGCTTCGCCCTTCAGGGAGACTCCGGCGGAGAACAGGGCGAACAGCGGGACGGCGACGCCGGCGGACAGCGGGCGCACCAGGTGCTCGATGCGTTCGCCCGGCGAGTGTGCCTCGCCCTCGCGCCGGGTGCAGCGCAGCATCAGTCCCATGGCGACGCCGGCGATGGTGGCGTGGACGCCGCTGTTGTACATCAGGCCCCAGACGACCAGGGCGAGCGGGACGTACACGTACCAGCCCCGGACCTCGAACCGCAGGAGCAGGAAGAAGACGACCAGGCCCAGAGCTGCCCCGCCCAGGGCCAGGAAGTCGAGGTCGTCGGTGAAGAACACCGCGATGATCAGGATGGCGAACAGGTCGTCCACGACGGCCAGGGTGAGCAGGAAGGCCCGCAGTGCGGAGGGCAGCGACGTGCCGATCACCGCCAGGACCGCGAGCGCGAAGGCGATGTCGGTGGCCGTCGGCACGGCCCAGCCGTCGAGGGAGCCGCCGCCCACGGTCGCGGTGAACGCGTAGACGAGCGCCGGTACGGCCATGCCGCACAGCGCCGCCACGACCGGCAGCGCGGCGGCTCTGGGGTCGCGGAGATCGCCCGCGACCAGTTCTCGTTTGAGTTCGACGCCCGCGACGAAGAAGAAGACCGCCAGGAGCCCGTCCGCCGCCCAGTGCGCCACCGACAGGTCCAGGCCGAGTGCGGCGGGGCCGAAGTGGAAGTCGCCGGCGGACGCGTAACCGGCGGGGAAGGTGTTCGCCCAGACCAGTGCCGCCACGGCCGCCACGAGCAGGATCACGCCGCCGACCGTCTCGGTGCGCAGCGCTTCGGCCAGGTAGGTGCGCTCGGGGAGCGAGAGCCGGCCGAGCAGGGACCGGCGCGGCGGGGGCGGCGTGGGGGAGGGCGGTGCGGGGGTGGGCGTGTCCACGAGAAGGGGACCTCCGGGTCGGGACGGCAGGACGGCATGGCTGATGCTCGTGCCGACCAGACTTCCCGGCGCCCCTGTGGAGATGTCTCCGCCGATGCGGATGGCGATGCGGATGGCGGTGTGGATGCCGATGCGGATGAAGTGTCCACCCTACCGGGGGCGGCGGGGCCCGGAGCGGGACCGCAGCCGGTGATGCTCATCCTGACCGCTCGTCGGGCGCCCGGCGCGTCGCCGCCGGGCGGCCGACAGGGCCGTACAGGTGGTGCCGCTCAGTCCTCGGACGAGGAGGACGGGAGCTGGGTGGTGATCAGGTCCATCACCGACGAATCGGTGAGCGTCGTGACGTCGCCCAGCTTCCGGTTCTCGGCCACATCGCGCAGCAGCCGCCGCATGATCTTTCCGGACCGGGTCTTGGGCAGCTCGGCGACCGGGAGCACCCGCTTGGGCTTGGCGATCGGGCCGAGCGTCGCACCGACGTGGTTGCGCAGATCGACGACCAGTTCGTCGGAGGCGGTCGCGGTGCCGCGCAGGATCACGAACGCCACGATGGCCTGGCCGGTCGTCTCGTCGGCCGCTCCGACCACGGCCGCCTCGGCGACGGACGGATGCGAGACGAGCGCCGACTCGACCTCCGTGGTCGAGATGTTGTGACCGGACACGAGCATCACGTCGTCGACCCGTCCGAGCAGCCAGATGTCGCCGTCCTCGTCCTTCTTCGCGCCGTCGCCCGCGAAGTACTTGCTCTCGAAGCGCGACCAGTAGGTGTCGATGAAGCGCTGGTCGTCGCCCCAGATGGTGCGGAGCATCGACGGCCACGGCTCGGTCAGGACGAGGTAGCCGCCCCCGCCGTCGGGCACCTCCCTCGCCTCGTCGTCCACGACGGTGGCGGAGATGCCCGGCAGCGCGCGCTGGGCGCTTCCCGGCTTGGTCTCCGTGACGCCCGGGAGCGGCGAGATCATCATCGCGCCGGTCTCGGTCTGCCACCAGGTGTCCACGATCGGGCAGCGGTCGGCGCCGATGTTCTTCCGGTACCACATCCACGCCTCGGGGTTGATCGGCTCACCGACCGAGCCGAGGACGCGCAGCGAGGACAGGTCGAACTTAGCGGGGATGTCGTCGCCCCACTTCATGAACGTACGGATCGCCGTCGGCGCCGTGTAGAGGATCGTGACGCCGTACTTCTGCACGATCTCCCAGAAGCGCCCCTGGTGCGGGGTGTCGGGCGTTCCCTCGTACATGACCTGGGTCGCGCCGTTGGCCAGCGGCCCGTAGACGATGTACGAGTGTCCGGTCACCCAGCCGACGTCGGCGGTGCACCAGTAGACGTCGGTCTCCGGCTTGAGGTCGAAGACCGCGTTGTGGGTGTAGGCCGCCTGGGTGAGGTAGCCGCCGGAGGTGTGCAGGATGCCCTTCGGCTTCCCCGTGGTGCCCGAGGTGTAGAGGATGAAGAGCGGCTGTTCCGCCTCGAAGGCCTCGGGGGTGTGCTCGGCGGACTGCCGGGCGGTGATCTCGTGCCACCAGACGTCGCGCCCCTCGGTCCACGCGGTGTCCTGGCCGGTGCGGCGGACCACCAGGACGTGTTCCACGCCGTCGATGCGCGAGACCGCGTCGTCGACCGCCGGCTTCAGCGCGGACGGCTTGCCCCGCCGGTAGCCGCCGTCGGCCGTGATGACGACCTTGGCGTCCGCGTCCTGGATGCGGGCCGCGATGGCGTCGGCCGAGAAGCCGCCGAAGACCACCGAGTGCGCGGCGCCGATGCGGGCGCAGGCCAGCATCGCGACGGCGGCCTCGGGGATCATCGGCAGGTAGACGGCGACCCGGTCGCCCGTGCCGACCCCGAGTTCGGTGAGGGCGTTGGCGGCGCGGGAGACCTCGTCCTTCAGCTCCGCGTAGGTGATGGCGCGGCTGTCGCCGGGCTCGCCCTCGAAGTGGATGGCTACGCGGTCGCCGTTGCCCGCCTCGACGTGGCGGTCCACGCAGTTGTACGCGACGTTCAGCTTGCCGTCGGCGAACCACTTCGCGAAGGGCGGGTTGCTCCAGTCGAGGGTCTCGGTCGGCTCGGTGGCCCACGTCAGGCGGCGGGCCTGCTCGGCCCAGAAGCCCAGCCGGTCCGCCTCGGCCTGCTCGTACGCCTCTGCGGTGACGTTGGCGTTGGCGGCCAGCTCGGCAGGCGGAGCGAACTTCCGCTCTTCCCGAAGCAGGTTGGCCAGGCTCTCGTTGCTCACGACTTCTCCCAGTCCCAGGGTGTCCGTTGTGTCCCGGGGCATAGCTCATCAGGCGCGGGGCCGGGTGACAAGTGTCTGCCGGGAATTGGTTTAGACCTGTGTCTTCGTGTATGGAGACATGATCCCGCTCCGCTGCTCAGGGCGGTTGCGCGACGCGTGCGCGGAACCGCCCCCGACCGCTGCCGGGGCCGCCGAACGCGGCGGAACGGGGTCATCAGGTCTCACGTGCCCGGGGCCTTCGAGGTTCAGACGCAGCTGGGCTCCCGCTCTCCCGGGCCGACCCGGTCGAAGACCTCGGCGGTCCCCGTTCCGGAGAGGGCGTCATCGGCCAGCAGATACGCCTGCGCCTCGCCGACGTGGAAGTACAGGCCGTGGAGTTGGAGGGTGCCGTCCGCCAGACGACGGGCCACCGATTCGTGCGCCCGCAGATGCTCCAACTGCTGTACCACGTTGGTGAGGCACAGCTGCTCGACCTCGTCGGCGGGCAGCCGCCCGGAGATCCGCGCCCAGGAGTGCCGGCGCGACGCCATCCGCTCCAGGCTGGGGAGCCCGTGGCGCAGCCACCGCCACAGCGGCGTCCTCGGCCGGCCCGGTTGCCCCGGTTGCCCCGGCTCCCCGGGAGTGGGCGCGGGTTCGCCGCTGAGCAGCGCCTGCATGGCCCCGCAGCCGGAGTGGCCGCAGACGGTGATGGACTCGACCCGCAGGACGTCCACCGCGTACTCGATCGCCGCCGCCACCGAATCGTCGCCGCTACCGGCCGACCCGGTGTCCGGCGGGGGCACCAGGTTGCCCACGTTGCGCACGGTGAAGAGGTCGCCCGGTCCACTGGACGTGATCATGCTGGTGACCAGGCGGGAGTCCGCGCAGGTGATGAACAGGTGCGAGGGGCGCTGGCCCTCGGCGGCCAGCCGTGCCAGCTCTTCGCGCACCAGCGGGGCGGTGTTGCGCTGGAACGAACTCAGACCGCCCAGCAGCCGACGGCCCCCGCGCGAGAGGGTCGAAGGCGAGAGAGTCGAAGGGGTGCTGTTCCAGCCATCGTTGGCATCGCTGCCGTGGGTTCCGGTTCCGGCAGGGGCATGGGGCGCGTCCGCTTCGCTGCCGGCGCTACTGCCGGTGCTGCTGTCCGTGGAAGCGCCGGGGTCGGCGGTGCCGGGGTCGGTGCGGGTGCCGGCATCGGATTCTCTGGTGGTCCCGGCACCGGAATCGGCGCTGGTCTCGGTGGAGGGTACGGGTCCAGCGTCGTGCGCCGGGTCGGTCGGGGTGGGTGCCTGGGGTGTGCCGTCGTGGCAGTGGTGGTTGCGCCACGGCGTCCAGGGGCGGCAGCAGGAGTGAGCGGCGGCGGCCGGTTCGCCGATACGGCTGCCGGACCGGCCGATGAAAAGGATTCGGCCACCCTGGGCCAGTTGAGCGACGTGCCATTCCTGGATCGCCTCGTAGGCGGCGTGGTCCATGAAGAACCCATCCAGCTCCACCGTCGCATCGATCCCCGGCGGCAGTTGGCCAAGGGCCCGGGTGAGCCGCGGTACGGCGAGGAAGGTGAGCGGGCCGTGCACCGTCACCAGATGCCGCCCGTCCCGCTCGGCCACCGTGATCCTCGTACGCCCCGTCCGGTGCAGGGCGATGATCACCGCCACGGCCACACCGAGGGCCACGCCCGTCAGCGCGCCGAAGGCGACGACCCCGGCCACCGTCGCCCCGTAGACGACGAACTCCCGGTGCCTTCGCACCTTGCGGAGGTGCGCGAGGCTCACCATCTTGATCCCGACCATCATCACCAGCGCGGCCAAGGCGGCCACCGGGATCCACGCGAAGACGGAGACGAGCAGCCCCGCCGCGAGGAGCACCCAGATCCCGTGGAGCACGGTGGAGGCCCGACCCGTCGCTCCCGCACGCACGTTGGCCGAACCGCGCACCGCGCCCCCGGCCACCGGCAGGCCGCCCAGCAGACCGGCCACCACGTTGGCGATGCCCTGACCGCGCAGCTCGCGATCGAGATCGGAACGCGGCGGCGCGAGGGTGGGACGCGTCACCGGAGCGTTCAGCGGCCGAACATCCCCTGCGGAGATCGTCGGGCCGCCCGGCGGCGGGGCTGGGCGTGACGGGTCGCCGGCGCGCTCTGCCGTCAGTTTGTCCACGGCGACCGCGGAGATCAGCGACTCCAGACCGGCCACGAGCATGACGGTGAACACGGCGGTGGCCAGGGCGAGAACAGGTCCCTCGGGCAGCTCCGGCAGCGCGTGCGTACGCCAGGACGGCAGATTGACCCGGGAGATGTGGGGCGCCGAGACGGCCGCGACCGCTGTAGCGATTACCACCGAGGCGAGCGCGGCCGGGACGGGCCGTACGATCCGGCCGACGCGCCCCGGCAGCCGGGGCCACAGAACGAGAACAGCGACGGTCAGCGCCCCGATGAGCGGAGCGGCCGGACTGATGCCCGCCAACTGACGTGGCAAGGCGAGCACGTTGGCCACGGCGGAACTCTGCGGGGCTCCACCGAGCACGATGTGCAGTTGGGCGAGCGCGATGGCCGCACCGATACCCGTGAGCGTGCCGTGCACGATCGCCGGGCTGACGGCGAGCGCGTTGCGCGCGACTCGCAGCGTGCCGAGGAGGAGTTGGAGGAGCCCGGCGCCGACGGTGATGGCGCACGTGGTGCGCCAGCCGTAGACCTGGATCAACTCGGCTGTGACGACGGTGAGTCCGGCGGAAGGGCCGCTGACCTGGAGCGGTGAGCCGCCCACCAGCCCGGCGACGATGCCGCCGACGGCAGCGGCGACCAGACCGGCCTCCAGCGGTGCCCCGACGGCGAGTGCCAGGCCGAGCGACATCGGCACGGCGATGAGGAAGACGGTGATGGACGCGGACACGTCCGCGCCCGCGATGCGAAAGCGTCGCCGGTCGGGTGGCGGGCTGTGCCGGTTCTTCTTCTCGGCAGCGGCGCGGCTGGGCCGCGAACTGCGGGGGGTGTGGTCATGGCGCGTAGGGACGCAG
>NZ_ML123034.1:2911820-2955445 GCF_003846185.1 Streptomyces sp. ADI96-02 | reverse complement strand
GCAGACATGTTCCCGTCTCCTCCGGAGGCGGCGCGGTCGCGCGCGGGTGTGAAAGACGCGGCCGTGGATCACGGCGTGCAGCGGCGGGCTTCATCAACGCTGAGTAAACGGATCGTAATGGAGAGTAAATTTCTCCGCCTCGCATTTGGGGCATTCGGTCCACTGTGTCACCTGATCAAGTGAATAAGCAGCTTTTCATTCGGCATGTCTAACTGACCATCACAGAAGTGCGTGCGAGTTTGGCCGCGCCGTGTCGGCACTTCAACGCAAATAACCTGCAAGGAAGAGGGTGGGCGGATGATGGCCGCCACGAAGAGGATCGCCTTGGGCGTCATGACCACGGCGCTGGTCGCCGTACTCGCCGGCTGCTCCGGGCTCGGATCAGGAGGCTCCGGGTCCGGTGCGGACAGGGAGAAGGGCGCCCACGGGGCCAAGGAGCAGGCCCCGGCCGGGCCCCCGAAGAACGCTGTCAAGCTCATCGGCGACGGCTCCACCGCCTTCACCGGAGCCCAGCCCAAGATGCCGGCCGTCAAGCGTCTGGCGCCCGGTCAGAAGCCGCCGCAGTTCGTGGTGTTCTCCTGGGACGGAGCCGGAGAGGACAGCCAGAAGCTCTTCTCGCACTTCCGCGGCGTCGCCAAGAAGTACAACGCGAAGATGACCTATTTCCTCAGCGGTGTGTACCTGCTGCCGGAGGAGAAGAAGGACCTCTACAACCCGCCTCAGCACTCGGCGGGCCGTTCCGACATCGGGTTCAACGACACCGAGGGCATCCGCAACACCCTCACCGAACTGCGCGCCGCCTGGCAGGACGGCAACGAGATCGGCACGCACTTCAACGGCCACTTCTGTGGCAAGGACGGCGGCGTCGGGGCCTGGTCCATCGATGAGTGGAAGAGCGAGATCACTCAGGCGAAAGGTTTCGTCAAGGGCTGGAAGACCAACACTCCGGAGCTGAAGGCCGAGGCCCCGCTGCCCTTCGACTACGACAAGGAGCTGGTCGGCGCTCGCACCCCCTGCCTCGAAGGGCAGAAGAACATGGTCGCCGCGGCCCGGACCATGGGCTTCCGCTACGACTCCAGCGGTGTCGGCGACCAGGTCTGGCCCAAGAAGAAGGGCGGGATCTGGGACATCCCGCTCCAGCTCGTGCCGATGCCGGGCCGCGCCTTCGAGACGCTCTCGATGGACTACAACTACATGGTCAACCAGTCCGGTACGACGACCCAGGGAGACCCGTCCCAGCACGAGTACTGGGGTGACCAGATGCGCGATGGCCTCCTCCAGGCCTTCGACCGCTCGTACAAGGGCAACCGGGCGCCGCTGATCATCGGCAACCACTTCGAGTCCTGGAACGGCGGCACCTACATGCGCGCCGTCGAGGAGACCATCGCCAACGTGTGCACCAAGGAAGGCGTGCGCTGCGTTTCCTTCCGGCAGCTCGCCGACTGGCTGGACGCCCAGGACCCGCAGGTTCTCGCCAGGCTCAGCACGCTCGCCGTCGGGCAGGCGCCCAAGGGCGGCTGGTCGTCCTACCTCAGTGCCCAGTCCGCTGCCGGGCAGCCCGCGGGCAAGGAGTCGGCCAGGAAGGAGAAGGCTGAGTCCGAGAAGAAGGCTGAGTCAAAGGACAAGGCGGAGTCCGAGGAGAAGGCTGAGTCCGCCGCGCGGAACGCCGAATAGTCCGCATCGACCGGCGTGGGCGTCGCCGGGATCGGCCCGTGACCGATGCGGGATCGCCGGCATCGGCCCGTGACCGATGAGCCCGCTGTGATCGGCCTGGCCGGGTTGGCCAGGCCGATCGCCCACGCTCCATGCGTCGATCACGCGCCCGTCGCGCGCTCGGGCCGCCCGGCCCGCAGCGCCGTGCGGTACGAGGTCGCGGGCCGTGCGCGCCGTGCGCCAGCCGTCAGGCGGGTGAGGCCGCGCCCGCGTGACGTTCGTCCAGCACGAAGGAGGGGTCGACCTGGGCGGCCAGGTCGGCGCCTGTCTTCTCGTTCCCCCAGCTCTCCGCGTTCTTCAGGTGGAAGTGCACCATCTGCCGCGTGTAACGATCCCAGTCGCGCAGCTCGTACGAGTCCTCGGCGGCGTCCTGCAGCGCCTGCAAGGCCATCCGGTTGTCCGCCTCCAACAGCTCGAACCGGGACGACCGGCCCTTCTCCATCGACCGGACCCACTCGGAGTGGCCGAAGCCGGTCAGCAGGTCGTCGCCGACCTCCGAGCGCAGGAACCCCAGATCGTCCGGCCCCTGCACCTTGTTGCCGACGACCTTCAGCGCGACGCCGAAGTCCCGTGCGTACTCCTTGTACTGGCGGTACACCGACACCCCCTTACGGGTCGGCTCGGCCACCAGGAAGGTCATGTCGAAGCGCGTGAACATCCCGGAGGCGAACGAGTCCGACCCCGCCGTCATGTCGACCACGACGTACTCGTCCGGGCCGTCGACGAGGTGGTTGAGGCAGAGCTCGACGGCTCCCACCTTCGAGTGGTAGCAGGCGACGCCCAGGTCGGACTCCGTGAACGGTCCGGTGGCCATCAACCGGATGTCCCCGTCGTCGAGCCGCACCGTACGCGCGCAGGCGTCGAAGATGGGGTTGTCCTCACGGACCCGCAGCAGGCGGGATCCCTCACCGGGCGGCGTCGTCTTGATCATCGTGTCGGAGGACGCGATGCGCGGGTTCGTGCCACGCAGGTAGTCCTTGATGAGCGGGAGGTGCGCACCCATGGCCGGAAGGGCGGCTGCCTCGGCCTCGTCGAGGCCGAGGGCGGCCCCCAGGTGCTGGTTGATGTCGGCGTCCACGGCGACGACATGGGCTTCATTGGCGGCGAGATGGCGGATGAAGAGCGAGGACAGCGTGGTCTTTCCGCTGCCGCCCTTCCCGACGAAAGCGATCTTCATGTTCACCTAGGGTAGTCGCTCGCACGCAATGCGCTGTCGATGTCGGTGAAGAAGGCCACGTGAGGGTGGTCCGCGTACGGGGGGCGCGTAGCCTCCTTACTTATGAGTACGACTGCCTCAGACCCGCTCGCCACGCTCGGCGCCCTGCCCGGGGTGCCCGAGGCCGTGGACTCCGTACGCAAGGCCGTCGACCGGGTCTACGGCCACCGAGTCATGCGCCGCCGAAGCAACGAGGTCACCGCCGAAGCGGCGCTGCGGGGGGCCCGGGGTTCGGCGGCCCTCGCGGGCGCCGACTGGAATCTGGAGGAGGTGCGCCGACGGACCGACTTCAGCGGCGACGGTGACGCGCGTACCGTCGGCGCGGCGCTGCGGCTGACCGCGGAAGCCGGTCAACTGCTCTCCATCTGGCGCCAGTCGCCGCTGCGGGTACTGGCCCGACTGCACCTCGTCGCGGCGGGAGGGGCGGCCCCCGACGACTCCGTCGGTCGTCCCCGCCTGTTCGGTGAGTCCGTAGACGAACCGCTCATCGAGGCCCCGCTGCCCGGTGCCGAAGAGCTTGCCGGACGGCTGGAGGGGCTGTCGCAGCTGATCATCGCCGGCAGTGCCGCGCCTGCCCTGGTCGCGGCAGCCGTCGTGCACGGTGAACTGCTGGCGCTGCGCCCCTTCGGCTCGCACAACGGGCTGGTGGCTCGGACCGCGGAGCGCATCGTGCTGATCGGCAGCGGCCTGGACCCCAAGTCCATCTGTCCGGCCGAGGTGGGCCATGCGGAGCAGGGGCGAGCCGGCTATGTGGCGGCCTTCGAGGGGTACACGGCGGGCACGCCGGAGGGCGTGGCCGCCTGGATCGCGCATTGTGGACGTTCGGTCGAGCTGGGTGTGCGCGAGTCGACCGCGGTGTGCGAGGCGCTGCAGCGGGGCGCGGCCTGACCGTCGCGACCTGGGCGTTCGCCGTCAACCGTTTACGGGCGTTGTCCGCCGTGTGCGGACGGCGCGCGGGGTGGTGGCAAGGGGAAGAGGTTGCGGCGGTACCGGAGTGCGGTACCGCCGCTGGCACGTCCGCCCAGTTACCAAGCGTCCTCGTGATGTGCCCATCAGGTCGGGAGCTTTGCCCGTCACCTGGTGCGGCTGGCCCGTAATCGACGGGTCGACGTCGCGTGGGTACTCGGCTTCCGTGCTCGGTCCGTGGGGCCGTCCATGCGTTACAGGTCATCCTCGCGGATGTCCTTGGTCTCGCGGGCCGTTGACTCCTTTGTACTCCAGGGTCGGGAGAAGGGAAAGCCCTCACCCAACTTCTTTACTTTTATGTTCAATTAGGTGCGAATCGGGCGGCGATGGGTCCGCCCGCCCGGGCACCCGCTTGCCCTCGGCCGGGCCGCCCGGCCGCCGGGCTTGGGCACCCCAGTCGCCGCGTTCGATCGCCGGGCGTGATCGCTGAGCACTGCTCAGGCCGATGCTGTCGCGCCGGTGAGACGGCGTCGGCTGGCGTACCAGACCAGCCCCGCGGTGACGGCTGCCGCTCCGACCGCCGCGGCGGCCACCAGTGCCGGCCGGGGCGGCATCGAGAAGGCAGGAAGCCGCTGCTTCAGTCGGACCGGACGATTGAAGACGAGAATCGGCCACTCGCGAAGGGTCGCTTCGCGGCGGAGCGCGCGGTCCGGGTTGACCGCGTGCGGGTGGCCGACCGACTCCAGCATCGGTACGTCGGTCACCGAGTCGCTGTAGGCGTAGCAGCGTGAGAGGTCGTATCCCTCCGACACTGCGAGCGCCTTCACCGCCTCGGCCTTGGTCGGTCCGTAGGCGTAGTACTCGACCTCGCCCGTGAAGCAGCCGTCGTCGCCGACGACCATGCGCGTGGCGACCACTCGGTCGGCGCCGAGCAGTTCGCCGATCGGTTCGACGACCTCTGCGCCCGAGGTCGACACGATGACCACGTCGCGTCCTGCCGTGTGATGTTCTTCGATGAGGGTGGCCGCCTCGTCGTAGATGATCGGGTCGATCAGGTCGTGCAGGGTCTCGGCGACGATCTCCTTGACCTGCTGTACGTTCCACCCCTTGCAGAGGGCGGAGAGATATTCACGCATCCGCTCCATCTGGTCGTGATCGGCGCCCCCGGCCAGGAACACGAACTGTGCGTACGCGGTGCGCAGTACGGCGCGGCGGTTGATCAGTCCGCCTTGGTAGAAGGACTTGCTGAAGGTCAGAGTCGAAGACTTCGCAATGACCGTCTTGTCCAGGTCAAAGAAGGCTGCTGTGCGCGGCGAGAAGCAGTTTTCCACAACGCTGAGCATAGGGGCCCACCATTCGGCGTAAACTCCGGCGCGTGGGTTTGCCTGAGAAGGCCCTCGGGTACACCATGGAAGTCACGGATCGTTCGCGACCGTGCTAACCCGGCCCGACTCCTCCCCCCCCGAGTCGGCCGTGGGGACGACCCCCGCTCTCCCCCCCGGCGGGGGTCGTCGCATGTCCGGACGCGTTTTCGTCCCGGAGTCCCAGGCTTTCCTCCCTTCCGGCCCGCTCGGGGCCGACTTGTGCGAACGGTTGATGCGCGCCGTGTCTGGTCACAGTCTGTAGTGCGACAGACGCTCTCCGGAAGTCGCTGGTTCGGGTTACGGAGATATTCACAGCCGGGAAGTTGTCCACAGTTTTCCACCAAGATCCACATCTTTTTCCGAGGTGTTGCACGTTGATTCCGCCCACGAAGTCCGTGGGTGCCGGAATCGCGCATCTCGGAAACGCGCCGAGATCGCCGCGAACCGCACTGAAGGGGCAGTGAGAAGGGGCGGAGATCGTGACGGGATCCCTGGTACGAGAAGGGCCGGCGGTCGGCGAAGGCCGACGCGGCGGACCGCTGATCGTGACGGAGGACGTGGAACTGCTGGACGACCTGCTGCGGCTGTGCGCGGCTGCCGGAGCGGAACCGCAAGTGCATCACGGCCCACCGGGGCCGCGGGGCGGCTGGGAGCAGGCGCCGATGGTCCTCGTGGGCGACGATGCGGCGGTGCGGTGCCGCGGGGTGAGTCGCAGGCGCGGAGTCATGCTGGTCGGGCGGGACCAGGACGACCCGGAGGTCTGGCGGCGCGCGGTGGAGATCGGGGCCGAATACGTGCTGCGGCTGCCCGACTCGGAGAACTGGCTCGTCGACCAGATCGCCAACGCGGCCGAGGGGGTGGGCCGGCCCGCACTCACCGTCGGAGTGATCGGCGGCCGAGGTGGCGCAGGTGCGTCCACGCTGGCCTGTGCGCTCGCCGTGAGCGCGGCGAGGTCCGGTCGGCGGACGATGCTGATCGACGGCGATCCGCTGGGCGGAGGTATCGACGTCCTGCTCGGAGGCGAGCGCACCGAGGGCATGCGATGGCCGGATTTCGCCCATTCGAAGGGCCGCCTCGGCGGAGGCGCTCTCGAGGACTCGCTGCCCGCCCTGCATGGACTGCGGGTGCTGAGCTGGGGGCGCGACGACGAGGTGGTCATCCCGCCGCAGGCGATGCAGGCGGTGCTGGCCGCCGCCCGCAGACTCGGCGGGGTGGTGGTCGTGGACCTGCCACGCCGGGTGGACGACGGCGTCGCGGAGGCTCTCGCCCAGCTCGATGCCGGCCTGCTCGTGGTCCCGGGAGAGCTGAGGGCCGTCGCGGCGGCCAAGCGTGTGGCATCCACCGTGGGCATGGTCCTGAAGGACCTGCGGGTGGTGGCCCGCGGGCCTTATGCCGCAGGCCTCGACGAACGCTGGGTGGCCCGGGCCGTCGGCCTGCCTCTTGTCGGCGAACTACCCCTGGAACATGGACTCCTGGCCGCCCAGGACAACGGTGTGCCGCCCGGCGGCAGCGCCCGTGACCCACTGGCCCGTTTCTGCGAGGCGTTCTGGGAGCAGGCGGTCGCCGCACGGGACGCGGGCGTCGCGGCGGCTCCGTACAGCGGAGGAACGCCATGACCGACGCGCTGCTCGACGCGGTACGCCAGCGGCTGGCGCGCAGCGGCGCCGCTCCCACACCGGCCGGGGTCGCCGCCGCGCTGCGTGCCCAGGGAAAGCTGCTGGGGGATGCCGAAGTGCTCGGTGCGGCGGCCGAGCTGCGGGGTGAACTGGTGGGAACGGGCGTGCTGGAGCCGTTGCTCGCTGACCCCGCGGTGACGGACGTGCTGGTCTCCTCGCCCGACCGGGTGTGGGTGGACCGTGGCGGAGGACTCCAGCTGACCGGGATCACCTTCCCGGACGCCGCCGCCGTACGACGGCTGGCCCAACGGCTCGCCGCCGTGGCCGGTCGACGGCTGGACGATGCCCGGCCGTGGGTGGACGCGCGCCTGCCGGACGGGACGCGGATGCACGCCGTACTGCCGCCCGTGTCCGTCGACTCGACCTGCCTCTCCTTGAGAGTGGTCCGGCCACGAGCCTTCTCCCTGACCGAGCTGGTGGAGGCGGGGACGGTCCCCCCGGGCGGCGACCGGATCCTGCGCGCGCTCGTGGAGGCCCGGCTCTCCTATCTGATCAGCGGGGGCACGGGGGCGGGCAAGACGACACTCCTGGCCAGCCTGCTCGGCGCGGTGGGCGCGGACGAGCGGATCGTGCTCGCCGAGGACTCCGCCGAACTGCGGCCCGATCACCCTCACGTGGTGCGCCTGGAATCCCGCCCCGCCAACCAGGAGGGAGCGGGTCTGGTGACGCTGCGGGATCTGGTCCGTCAGGCCCTGCGGATGCGGCCCGACCGGCTGGTGGTCGGAGAGGTCCGAGGCTCCGAGGTGACCGAGTTGCTCGCCGCCCTGAACACGGGACACGAAGGAGGCTGCGGCACTCTCCACGCCAATGCGGCGGGACACGTCCCCGCGCGGCTGGAGGCGCTGGGAACAGCGGCCGGACTGGACCGGTCCGCCCTGCACAGCCAGTTGGCCGCCGCACTCTCGGTGGTCGTGCATCTCGCACGGGACCGGGTCGGCCGACGGCGGATCGCCGAGGTGCACGTCCTGGGGAGGGACACGGCCGGCCTGGTCGTGACCGTGCCCGCTCTGAGCTGGGGAGCCGACGGATTCGTTCCCGAGCGCGGCTGGGAGCGGTTGGCGTCCCTGATCGAAGGTGTGCTGTGACGGGGGTTTCCTGGGCCTATGAGGCGCACGCCGCGGCTCTCTGCGCGGGAGCTGCCGCGTGGCTGGTGGTGATGCGGGAGCCGGGGGCGCGCCGTGCGCGGCTGCTGTTCGCGCATGGAGCCGCGGAGCTGGACCAGCGGCTCCCGCGGCGACCGTGGCCCGTTCTGCTCAAGGCACGTGACGCCACTCGGGAATGGGCCGGAGCGCGGCGCGAGTGGTGGTGCGTACCTGTCGCCGTGTTGCTCGCGCTCCTGGGGGCTTCGGTACTGCCGCTGATCGTCGGCGCGGTTGCTGTACCGCTGGTACGGAGGTGGCTGCGAAGGCGGGATCAGCGGCGGGAGCGGGAGCGGGGGGCCGATGCGGTGACAGCGCTGTGCGGCGCGATGGTCGGGGAGCTGCGGGCAGGACGGGAACCGGGGCAGGCGCTGCTGACCGCGCTGGATGTCGGCTCGGCGGAGGCAGGGGACCGCCCGGCGCGGGAGGGTGCAGGCAGGACGAGCTCGCAGGGTGGATGGCTGGGTGACGCGGAGGCCGCGGTGCTGGCTGCCGCGCGGTTCGGTGGCGATGTGCCCGCGGCACTGCGGCAGGCGTCGGAGAGGACCGGCCTCGGTGGACTGGCGGGTATGGCCGCGTGCTGGCGTGTAGCCGTGGACGGCGGAGCCGGACTGGCATCCGGTCTGGACCGCCTCGATACGGCGTTACGCGCGGAACGGCGCAGACGGGACGAGCTGCGTGCCCAACTGGCGGGGGCCTGGTCGACGGTGGTGGTCCTGGCGCTGCTGCCCGTGGCCGGCCTGGGCCTGGGAGCGGCGCTCGGAGCCGATCCGCTGCGTGTTCTGCTGCACACGCCCGGCGGGCTCGTCTGCCTGACGGTCGGAGGCATGCTGGAGGCGGCCGGGCTGTACTGGGCCTGCCGGATCGTGCGCGCCGGAGAAGCGCCGTGAGCGGGCTCATGAGTGCGGCGACCGGAGAGGCGATCCACAGTCTGGGGGTGCTGGCGGCGGTGTCGGCCGCCGTGGTGCAACTGACTCTCGTCTACGCCGCGGCCCGAAGGAACCGAGCGGTACGCGGGCGGGGAACGCTGCTCCTGGCAACAGACCCGAACGCACGGCAGGGGTGGTGGGCCTGGGCGACGAGGACGATACGCGGCGGGTCTGCCCCGCCCACGGCCTCTTCTTCGGACACGCCCGTCACCACGCGGCGGCAGGGCGGTGGAGAAAGCCGGAGAGGCCTGACCGGGGTGGTGCGGTGGGCGGCTCCGGCGGGGGCCGGGCTGGCCGGCTGGATGCTGGTCGGCGACCTGCTGGGCTGCGCGGTCGGTGCGGCTGCGGCGTACGGGACATGGCGCAGGCAGGCGTCCCGGGCGCGAGGGAGCACGCGTGAGGCCCGCGCGGAACGGGCCGTGATCGCCGGACAACTGCCCCTGGTCGCTGATCTCCTGGCGGCGTGTGTGACCGTCGGCGCCGGGCCGCGTGAGGCCGCGGAGGCGGTGGGCGAGTCCGTGGGCGGGCCGGTCGGCGAACGGCTCGCCGGTACGGCGGCCGAGATCCGGCTCGGCGGCGATCCGGCGGAAGCGTGGGGCGGGTTCGGCGAGACGGCGGGGGCCGGACCGCTGGCCCGTTGCCTCTACCGGGCCGGGGCGACGGGGGCCCCGGCAGCCGAGCCGGTGTCCAGGCTGGGCGAAGCCATACGTGCCGAGCGCGCCGCCGCTGCTGTCGCGCGTGCTCAACGGGCCGGGGTGCTGATCACCGCACCGGTCGGGCTCTGCTTCCTCCCGGCCTTCCTGGCGGTCGGAGTGGCACCCGTGATCATGGGCCTGGCCGGCAGTCTGCTGGCCGCCCGCTGAGGGCTTTTCCGCCAGGGATTGCGGGACAGCCCTCAGGCCGGGAGCGCGATCACCTGTCGCTTTGGTCGGCGCCTTCTG
The DNA here is from genome assembly GCF_003846185.1 of Streptomyces sp. ADI96-02. Taxonomy (GTDB): domain Bacteria; phylum Actinomycetota; class Actinomycetes; order Streptomycetales; family Streptomycetaceae; genus Streptomyces. The sequence goes on along the minus strand of NZ_ML123034.1, from coordinate 2,945,561 downwards.
CCACCGCTGGTGCTGGCGCTGGAGCTGCCTGAGGCTCTGCGGCTCGTGCCGCTTCGGGTCGCCCAGGCCGTTCATCGGGTGCCGTAACGGCATCCCAACTCTCTGTCGATTCTGTCCGGGGGACGAAAATGGAAAATAAGTTCGAGGAGCGAGGCGTTGGTGAACGGGGCCGCGCACGCTTGTCACTGTGGTTTTCGGATCGCCCTGCGATGTGGTTCGCGTGGTGGCCGGCGCGGCGGGTTCGATCCGATCGCGGGATGACCACGTCGGAATACGCGGTGGGGACCATCGCAGCCTGCGCGTTCGCGGCGGTGCTCTACAAGGTGGTCAACAGCGGGCCGGTGATGTCGGCCATGCAGTCCTTGGTCGAGGACGCGCTCGATGCGAAGTTCTGAGACGAGGCCCGGACGCGGTGTGCGTTGGCGCGCGTGCGGGGTTGGGCGTGTGGGCTCGCGGGATGAACGGATTCGGGACCCAGACCGTGGGGCGGTGACGGCCGAGGCGGCCGTGGTCATCCCCGTACTGGTGGCTTTCGCGATGGCGTTGCTCTGGGCTCTGGTCGCGGCCTCCGACCAGATCCGGTGCGTGGACGCGGCCCGCGCGGGGGCGCGGGCGGCGGCCCGTTCGGAGCCGGAGGCCGAGGTGTTGGCGGCGGCTCGGGACGCTGCGCCTCGGGGAGCCCGCGTCGCCGTTCGCAGGGCGGGGGATCTGTGGCGGGTGCGCGTGGAGGCGCCGACGCCGGGGCCGGATGGCTTGGGCGTGACGCTGAGCGCCGAGGCGGTTGCCTTGGCGGAGGACACCGTCGGCGTGGGCGGGGAAGGAGCGTGGCGGTGAGGAGAGCCGAGGCGGGGCAGTACCGGGTCCGCCGGCACCGGGGCCGAGGCGTCGGCCACAGCGAGCAGTACCGGCGCGGAGGCCGGGCGGGGAGGAGCGGCCGGGGACCAGACCGGCGGCGGGCCCGGCTGGTGAAGCCGAGATGGGTGCGCGGCCGGGGCCAGGCTCAGAGCCAGGGCCGGGACCAGGGCCGGGGCCAGGCTCAGGGCCAGGGCCGGGGCCAAGGCCGAGGCCAGGCTCAGGGCCAGAGCCAAGGCCGGGACGGGGACCGGGGTACGGCGACGGTGTGGGTCGCCGTCACCGGGGTCACCCTGTGCGCGGTGTTCGCCGTCGTACTGGCCCTGGGCCAAGCCGTGGCCGCTCGTCACAGGGCAGGCGGCGCGGCGGACTTGGCGGCCCTTGCGGCGGCCGATCGAGCCCTGGAGGGGCCGGCGGCAGCGTGTGAGGCGGCGGGACGTGTCGCCCTGGCGCAGGACGCCTCGATCGTCCGGTGCGTGGTGGAGGGGGAGACCGCGGATGTGACCGCCCGGGCGGGATTCGGGCTCTATGAACCAGCTGTCAGGTCACGGGCGGGGCGGCCCTCAGGAGTTCGGTGAGGAGGCGTACGGCACCGCGCTTGTGCAGGGGCTCGTTGCCGTTGCCGCACTTCGGCGACTGGATGCAGGAGGGGCAGCCCGCCTCGCACTCGCAGGAGGCGATGGCCTCGCGGGTCGCGGTGAGCCAGGTGAACGCCGTGTGGAAGGCGCGTTCGGCGAATCCCGCGCCGCCGGGATGGCCGTCGTACACGAAGACCGTCGGCAGCAGGGTGTCCGGGTGCAGCGGTACCGAGACTCCGCCGATGTCCCACCGGTCGCAGGTGGCGAAGAGCGGCAGCATCCCGATCGACGCGTGTTCGGCGGCGTGCAGGGCGCCCCCGAGGATCTCCGGGTTGATCCGGGCCGCGTCCAACTGGTCCTCGGTGACCGTCCACCAGACGGCACGGGTGCGCAGGGTGCGGGGAGGCAGGTCGAGCTTGGTCTCGCCCAGGACTTCCCCGGTGATCAGTTTCCGGCGGAGGAAGGACACGACTTGGTTGGTGACCTCGACGGAGCCGTAGCAGAGGCGTCCCTGGCCCCAGGGGATCTCGGTGTCCGTATCCAGGACGGTGATGGCCGTGGTGTCGCGGGCGACGGTCGAGTACGGCGGTTCGGCCTGCTCCACCAGTGCCACCGAGTCCTCCAGGTCCAGTTTCCGCACGAGGTAGGTGCGGCCCTGGTGGAGGTGGACGGCGCCCTCGTGGACGGCCGTGTGCGCGGCGGCGTCGTCGACCGTCCCGAGGAGGCGGCCGGTGCCCTCCTCCACGATCTGCACGGGCCGGCCGCCCTCGCCGCGGATGTCGGTGAGATCCGCCGCCCGCTCCCGGCGGGTCCAGTGCCAGCCCGCCGCCCGCCTGCGCAGGAGCTTCGCGGCCTCCAGCTGAGGCAGCAGCTCGGGTACGGCCGGCCCGAACAGCGCGATGTCGGACGCAGTGAGCGGCAGCTCCGCGGCGGCGGCGCACAGGTGCGGCGCGAGGACGTACGGGTTGTCCGGGTCCAGCACGGTCGACTCCACCGGCTGCTGGAACAGCGCCTCGGGGTGGTGCACCAGATACGTGTCCAGCGGGTCGTCCCGGGCCACCAGGACGGCAAGGGCGCCCTGCCCCGAGCGGCCGGCCCGGCCCGCCTGCTGCCAGAGGGAGGCCCGGGTGCCCGGATAGCCGGAGATGACGACGGCGTCGAGGCCGGAGACGTCGATGCCGAGTTCGAGGGCGGTGGTGGCCGCCAGGCCGAGCAGTTCACCGGAGTGGAGGGCTCGTTCCAGGGCGCGGCGTTCCTCGGGGAGGTAGCCGCCGCGGTAGGCGGCGACCCGCTCGGGCAGCGAGCGGTCGATCTCCGCGAGACGTTCCTTGGCGATCACCGAGATCAGCTCGGCCCCGCGCCGGGAGCGGACGAAGGCGACCGAGCGGACGCCCTGCACGGTCAGGTCGGTGAGCAGGTCGGCGGTCTCGGCCGTCGCGGTACGGCGTACGGGGGCGCCGTTCTCGCCGTGCAGCTCGGTGAGCGGGGGCTCCCACAGGGCGAAGACCAGCTCGCCGCGCGGTGAGGCGTCGTCCGACACCTCCGTGACCGGAAGGCCGGTGAGCCGCCCGGCGGCGACCGCCGGCTCCGCCGAGGTGGCCGAGGCCAGGAGGAAGACCGGGTCGGCGCCGTAGCGCGCGCAGAGGCGGCGCAGCCGGCGCAGCACCTGGGCGACGTGGGACCCGAAGACGCCCCGGTAGGTGTGGCACTCGTCGATGACGACGAAGCGCAGCGCGCGGAGGAAGGAGGACCAGCGGGGGTGGGACGGCAAAATTCCCCGGTGCAGCATGTCGGGGTTGGTCAGGACGTAGTTCGCGTACTGCCGTACCCACTCGCGTTCCTCGACAGGCGTGTCGCCGTCGTAGACCGCGGGCCGGAAGGCGTTGCCGAGCGGGGCCGCGAGCCCCTTGACCGAACGCCGCTGATCGGCCGCCAGAGCCTTGGTGGGCGCGAGGTAGAGAGCGGTGGCTCCGCGGCCGTTCGGGGCCTCCGAGCCGTCCAGGAGCGTGCTGAGGACCGGCGCGAGGTAGGCGAGCGACTTGCCGGACGCCGTGCCGGTGGCGATCACGACGGATTCGCCGTCCAGCGCGTGCTCGGCGGCGGTGGCCTGATGCGCCCACGGATGCTCGATTCCGGCCTTCCGGATCGCCGAGATCACTTCTGGTCGGATGCGATCGGGCCAGATGGCATGGGTTCCCGCACGCGGGGGCAAGTGCTCCGTATGAGTGATGCGCGCGGCCCGGCCCGCCCCTGTGGCGAGCCGGTCGAGGATCATGGCGGGAGAGGGGCGCATGCCCCCACTCTCGGGTGGTCGTCCGGGACGGTGATTCTTGGCCATCGGCACCGAGTGTGTCACTGGCGTGACGGACAATGGTCCCAAGGCGTCGTGCATGGCTGCTGGTAAGTGATTGAATGCCATCGCGGCTGGCGATCCGTCCCCTGGCCTCCGTCGGGGAGACCGAGGGGCGACCGCTCGATAGCAAGGTGCTGGAGGATCCGTGGACCTGTCCCTGTCGACTCGCAATGTGTCCGGGCCTGGTGGCGACCGTACGGTCGTCGAGGTCGGTGGCGAGATTGATGTGTATACCGCGCCCAAGCTGCGCGAGCAGTTGGTCGAGTTGGTGAATGACGGCAGCTACCACCTGGTTGTCGACATGGAAGGTGTCGACTTCCTCGACTCCACCGGCCTCGGCGTGCTCGTGGGCGGCTTGAAGCGTGTCCGGGCCCATGAGGGCTCGTTGCGCCTGGTCTGCAACCAGGAGCGCATTCTCAAGATCTTCCGGATCACGGGACTGACCAAGGTGTTCCCGATTCACACCACGGTCGACGAGGCTGTCGCCGCCACCGACTGAGGTCGGCGCGGGTCGGCTCCGGTCGTGCCCGCAGGGCGGTGAACAGGCCGGCAGCGGCAGCGTGTGGGCCGCGACGGGCAGGCGGTCGGCTTTCGGGTCGGCTGTCGGCTTCGTCGGCTTCCGGAGGAGGAGAGGCAGGGGTGCCGGGCCGTAGGACCGGGCCTCTGAGGCGTACGCCCGAACGTTCGAGGGGGATCGCATGGCCACCGTTGAACTCCGCTTCAGCGCTCAGCCTGAACATGTCAGGACGGCCCGCCTGGTGGCAGCCGCCGTGGCGCGCCGGGCCGGGGTCGACGAGGCGGTGCTCGACGAGGTCAGGCTGGCCGTCGGCGAGGCGTGCAGCCGAGCGGTGGGGCTGCACCGCAGCCACGGCATCACCGCTCCGGTCAGTGTGGCGCTGACCGAGGAGGAGAAGATCTTCTCCATCGAGGTGGGCGACTGCATTCCCGCCCCGGGAAGCGGCTCCGGCGGAACGCCGGGGGCGCGCGGCGGGGCCTCCGGGGCGGCCCCGGGCGGGCCTGACCACGAGGCCGACGGGGACGGCGATGACGATATGGGCCTCGCGGTCATCAGCGGCCTCGTGGACGACATGGAGGTCCGTTCCGGTGCTGAGGGCGGAGTGATCCGGATGAGCTGGCCGACGGCGGCCCACGTTCCGGTCGAGCCCTGAGCCGAGCACGGTCGCCCTTCCGGGACCACCCACCGGCCTTGCCGCCCGTCCGAACCCGTCCGTGCACCTGAAACCGTGGTGCCGTGTGTCTTTTGTCCAAGGACTGGACTGGACTTGTCCCGCAATCCCTGGTGGGACAACCCTCAGGCCCTGCTGAGCAGGGCCTTTCTTCGTGTCGCGCAGCTGCTGAAGCAGCGGTAATGCTTCCGGGCTATTACTGCATTCGAGCACAATGCCTCTCCTGATCTTTCGGCGTTGGAAGGAGAGGGCTCATTTCTCTTCCCGCCCACTGTTTTGATCGGGTTCCGCTCCCTACAATCCGTCCACGTCTTGAGCGCTGAGCGTCAAGGAGGACGTATGGCGGAGTTCTTCACCACCCCAATGGCTGCACTGACGCAAGAATCCGCACTTTCCGGCCGGACCGCCTCACTCGCGGCGGCGGTGCTCACCGAGGGCAACCGCGTGATCGTCGTGGTGGTGGCTCTCGTCGCGATCGCCGCGCTGGGCGTGGCCGGGCTGCTGGCACGCCAGGTTCTGGCGGCGGGCGAGGGCACCGGACGCATGAAGGAGATCGCCGCGGCGGTCCAGGAGGGCGCGAACGCCTATCTGGCCAGGCAGTTGCGTACGGTCGGTGTTTTCGCCGTGATCGTGTTCTTCCTGCTGCTCGTGCTCCCGGCCGACGACTGGTCGCAGCGTGCGGGGCGTTCGCTCTTCTTCCTGGTCGGCGCGCTTTTCTCGGCGGCGACCGGATACATCGGAATGCGGCTCGCCGTACGGAGCAATGTGCGAGTGGCCGCCGCGGCGCGAGAGGCGACTCCGGCGGAAGGTGAACCGGAAAAGGATCTCACCGCCGTCTCGCACAAAGCGATGAAGATCGCTTTTCGTACCGGTGGCGTGGTCGGCATGATCACCGTGGGGCTCGGGCTGCTCGGCGCTTCCTGCGTGGTTCTCGTCTACGCCGCGGACGCGCCCAAGGTGCTGGAGGGATTCGGGCTCGGCGCGGCTCTGATCGCCATGTTCATGAGGGTCGGCGGCGGAATCTTCACCAAGGCCGCCGACGTGGGCGCCGACCTCGTGGGCAAAGTGGAACAGGGCATCCCCGAGGACGATCCGCGCAACGCGGCCACCATCGCCGACAACGTGGGCGACAACGTCGGTGACTGCGCGGGCATGGCCGCCGACCTCTTCGAGTCGTACGCCGTCACGCTCGTCGCCGCTCTGATCCTCGGCAAGGCCGCCTTCGGGGACGCGGGGCTGGCCTTTCCGCTGATCGTTCCGGCGATCGGCGTGCTCACCGCCATGATCGGGATCTTCGCCGTCGCACCGCGCCGCACCGACCGCAGCGGAATGACGGCCATCAACCGGGGATTCTTCATCTCGGCGGCCGTCTCGCTCGCCCTGGTCGCGGTCGCCGTCTTCGTCTACCTGCCCTCCACCTACGCCGAGCTGGACGGCGTCACGGACGGGGCGATCGCCGCGCACGGCGGCGACCCGCGGATCTTCGCCCTGGTGGCGGTGGCCCTCGGCATCGTCCTGGCCGGCCTCATCCAGCAGCTCACCGGCTATTTCACCGAGACCACCCGCCGGCCGGTCCAGGACATCGGCAAGTCGTCGCTGACCGGCCCGGCGACGGTCGTCCTCGCCGGCATCTCCATCGGTCTGGAATCCGCCGTCTACACCGCCCTGCTGATCGGCCTCGGCGTCTACGGGGCCTTCCTGCTCGGCGGCACGTCGATCATGCTGGCGCTCTTCGCGGTGGCGCTCGCAGGGACGGGCCTGCTCACCACCGTCGGGGTCATCGTCGCCATGGACACCTTCGGCCCGGTCTCCGACAACGCCCAGGGCATCGCCGAGATGTCCGGGGACGTCACCGGCGCCGGGGCCCAGGTGCTCACCGACCTGGACGCCGTCGGCAACACGACGAAGGCCATCACCAAGGGCATCGCGATCGCGACCGCCGTCCTGGCGGCTGCCGCGCTCTTCGGGTCCTACCGCGACGCCATCTCCACGGCCGTCGCCGACGTGGGGGCGGGGGCAGGGGAGCTCGGGCTGAGCCTGGACATCTCGCAGCCCAACAACCTCGTCGGCCTCATCCTGGGCTCAGCCGTCGTCTTCCTCTTCTCCGGACTCGCCATCAACGCGGTCTCGCGCTCCGCCGGCGCCGTGGTGCACGAGGTCCGACGGCAGTTCCGCGAGCATCCCGGGATCATGGACTACACGGAGAAGCCCGAGTACGGACGAGTCGTCGACATCTGCACCAAGGACGCCCTGCGCGAACTGGCCACCCCGGGACTGCTCGCCGTCCTCGCGCCCATCGCGGTCGGGTTCACGCTCGGCGTCGGCGCGCTCGGCTCGTATCTCGCGGGCGCGATCGGCACCGGCACGCTGATGGCGGTCTTCCTCGCCAACTCCGGTGGTGCGTGGGACAACGCCAAGAAGCTCGTCGAGGACGGTCACTACGGCGGCAAGGGCAGCGACGCCCATGCCGCGACCGTCATCGGCGACACGGTCGGCGACCCCTTCAAGGACACGGCGGGTCCGGCGATCAACCCGCTGCTCAAGGTGATGAACCTGGTCGCGCTGCTCATCGCCCCGGCGATCGTGCAGTTCAGCTACGGAGGGGACGCGAACCCGTGGGTACGAGCCGTGGTGGCGGTCTTCGCGCTGGCCGTCATCGTCGGTGCGGTCTACGTGTCCAAGCGGCGCGGCATCGCCGTGGGCGACGACGACAGCGGCCCCACCGGCGGTGTCGGCCCGCCGGCCCCGTCCCCGGACCCCGCAGCCGCCCCGTGAGCGGCGCGGACGCGGGCGCGTCGCCCAGCGTCGCCGGGTGACGCGGGGGCAGATGACGGGCGGGCGGCGTGTGCTGATGCACCGTCTGCCCGTCTGCCCGTCTGCGACGTTTGACGTCTGCCTGTCCGCGACGTCTGTTACGGGCCTGCGCGTCTGCCGCCGGTCTGCCCGTCGCCCGTCGCCCGTCAGCATCTCGCCTCTGCTCATCGCTCGCCCGCCCGTGCCCGTCTGCCCGCCTGTCCGGATTCAGCCGATCGGGCGGGTGACCGTACGGGTGACTGATTCGTTGGGTGAGTGGCATCTCCCTCATTTCCCTTGGTGCAAATGGCTTCAAAAGTGTGCACATCGGATGCTCGACACCAGGATGTCGTCCTCGCGGCGTGTAAGTTCCGGGCCGAGAGCCTTGGAAGGGACCCATCCGGTGAACAAGAAGCTTGCAGCCGCACTGTCCGGCGGTGCGGTACTCGTACTGACGCTGTCGGGCTGCAGCGACGACAGCGACAACAAGGTGAACGACTGGGCCAAGAAGGTCTGCGACCAGGTCCAGCCGCAGCTCCAGCAGATCGCCAACGCCAACGCCGACATCCAGCAGCAGACCGCGGACAACAGCAAGCCCGCCGACGTCCAGCAGACCGACTCGGCTGCCTTCCAGCAGATCTCCCAGGCGTACAAGTCGCTGGGCGCGGCGGTGGAATCAGCGGGTCCGCCGCCCGTCGACGACGGCGAGACGACGCAGAAGGAGGCCGTGAAGGAGCTCAACGCCTCCGCCGCGGCGTACGCCGATCTGAAGACCAAGGTCGACGACCTCGACACCAAGGACCAGGCGAAGTTCGCCGACGGTCTGAAGGGCATCGCCGACGAGCTGAACAAGATCAGCAGCAACGGCGACCAGGCGCTGAAGAAGCTCCAGTCCGGTGAGGTCGGGACCGCGATGTCGAAGCAGAAGGGCTGCCAGAAGCCGACGGCCTCGACCGGCCCCTCGGGCTCCGGCGCGGCCGACGCGGACGCCGGTGCGGGCACGGACTCCTCGCCCTCCGCCTCCGCCTCCGCCTCGGCCTCGGCCGAGAAGAAGGCCTGACGCGACACGCGTTCCGGCGGAGATCCGCCGCAGCGTGCGCCGTACCCCGGCGGCCCGGACAGCGCCGTGCCTCAGCGGTCTGGCCGACGCCGTACGTCAGCGGCCCGGACACCTTCCGTGTGTCCGGGCCGCTGCCGTTGTCGGTGGGAGCGGCCACAATGGGCGGGTGAGTAAGACCGGTCTTCCCGCACCCGCCCATGCCGCCGCCCTCCGCGAGGCCCTGCTCGCCGCCGACTTCACCGCCGACGGCCTCCTCGACCGGCTCGGCGGACCCGCCTACGCCGCCCTCGCCCGCAGCGAGACCGTTCCAGCCCTGCGGGCCACACGCGGGGTGTCGCCGCTCGACACCCTGGTGCGGCTGTTCCTCCTCCAGAACCCCGTGCCACAGGAACAGGCCCGTGCCGCCCTGCCCCTGGAGGAGTGCGTCCGGGACGGCTGGGTGACGCAGGCGGGCGACACGGTCCGCGCCAACGTGGACGTGCGCCCGTACGGCGGTCCGGACGGCGAGGACTGGTTCATCGTGTCCGACCTCGGATGCGCGGTCGGCGGCGCGGGCGGGATCGGCTCGCGCGAGGAGGGCGTCGTCCTCGGAGTCGGCGGAGCGTCCACCACCCTCGCCGGCATCACCGTCCGCACACCGGTCGCCTCGGCCCTCGACCTCGGTACGGGCTCCGGCATCCAGGCACTGCACGCCGCCCAGCACGCCGCCCGCGTCACCGCCACGGACCTCAACCCCCGGGCGCTGGAGTTCACCCGCCTCACCCTCGCCCTGTCCGGCGCCGCCCCCGCCGACCTGCGCGAGGGCTCGCTGTTCGAGCCGGTCGGCACGGAGACCTTCGACCTGATCGTCTCCAACCCGCCCTTCGTCATCTCTCCCGGCGCCCGCCTCACCTACCGGGACGGCGGCATGGGCGGCGACGACCTGTGCCGCACCCTGGTGCGGCGGTCCGGCGACCACCTGAACGACGGCGGCTACGCCCAGTTCCTCGCCAACTGGCAGCACGTGGACGGCGAGACGTGGCAGGACCGGCTGCGTTCCTGGGTGCCGGACGGCTGCGACGCGTGGATCGTGCAGCGCGAGGTCCAGGACGTCACGCAGTACGCCGAGCTGTGGCTCCGTGACAGCGGCGACCACCGCGGCGACCCCGCCGAGTACGCCGAGCGGTACGCGGCGTGGCTGGACGAGTTCGAGGCGCGCGGGACCACCTCGGTCGGCTTCGGCTGGATCACGCTGCGCAAGTCCGCCGCCGCTGCCGCGGGCCGTCCGTCCATCGTCGTCGAGGAGTGGCCGCACGCCGTGCAGCAGCCGCTCGGGCAGGCCGTCCAGGATCACTTCGCCCGTCAGGACTACCTCCGCGACCAGGACGACGCCGCGCTGCTCGCCGGGCACTTCGTCCTCGCCGACGAGGTCGTGCAGGAGCAGGTCGGGATGCCCGGCGCCGAGGACCCCGAGCACGTGGTGCTGCGCCAGCACCGCGGCATGATGCGGGCGACCAAGGTCGACGCGGTCGGCGCCGGGTTCGCGGGCGTGTGCGACGGCTCGCTGCCCGCCGGGCGCATCCTGGACGCCATCGCCCAGCTGATGAACGAGGATCCGGTGCTCCTGCGCGACCGCACCCCGCAGGCGATCCGGGTGCTGGTCGAGGAGGGCTTCCTGGAGCCGGTGCCGGCCGCCGGGCCGGGGGCGGCGTAGGCCGCCCGCGCCGGAGAGTGAGTAGGTCGCGGGCCGGGGCCGGGGCCGGCGCGCGGGCCTTGGGCCGGGGTCGGCGGGACCCGGGCCGGAGCGGGCGTGGGCCCGAGCGGGCGTGGGCCCGTGCCGGGGCGGGCACGGGCCTTGGACCGGAGATCGTGGAGGCTCCCGTTCCTCCTTCCGTTCCCGTGCCCCTCCCGGGTCCGCCCCGCCGGCCCGTGCCTCCCCACCAGCCGCTTCGCGTGGAGCGGTCGTCCGCGTTCCGCTTCCGTCGGGGTTCCGGTCCCAGGCCGCCCCGGCCACCGCCACCGCCGTACGAAACGGCCTTCCCTCCGCCCCGGCGCGCCCGGCGTGCCCGACCGCTCATGCGCCCGACCGTGTGCCGTCCGGCAGCGGGAGAGTGCTGTTCACCCGGGGTTCGTGTCGTCGATGCCCCGGGGTGGCAGCCTCCCCGTGCCGGGCCGCCTCCAAGGTCCGGCACCGAGCCCCGGGGCGGTCCCCGGGCCAGGCGCCGCGACGGCCGAGGGGTTACGACATGGAGAGCGTTTCAGCAGTCTTCGCCAGTGGGGCCTTCGCCCTGTTCGGTACGGCTCTCCTGGCCTGGACGGGGGCGCGCGTCGCCCATCGCGCGCCGGTGCTTCACGGTGTGAGCCCCACCGCCTCCACCGCACTCGCCACGCTTTTCGGCGTAGTTTTCCTCGCCCTCGGCGTGTGGTGTTTCACGCTCGTCTGATTCCGGCCCCCGGCCGTGCCACGCCCGGGACGGCGGGGTGCCGGGAAGGCGCCGCGAGCGCCGCCGAAAAGCCGCAGGCCGTGAAGGTGCACGGCGTGGACCCGACGGTCCGGGCGGCAGGAATGGCGGAAGTCGGGTTACCGTTCGAGTGGCCGTTGCGGGCTTTTGCCGTTTGACACGGGGGCGGGTTGTACCGTCACACTCCGCAGCGACAGCACCGCGCGCAGCATTCCCACGCTGCCCGGATGCCCATCGAGTGTCGACCGGAGAGAAGAGCGAAGTTGTCCCCGACCAGCGAGACCGCACAGGGCGGCCGCCGACTCGTCATCGTCGAGTCGCCTGCCAAGGCGAAGACGATCAAGGGCTATCTCGGCCCCGGATACGTCGTCGAGGCGAGCGTCGGGCACATCCGCGACCTCCCGAACGGCGCGGCGGAGGTCCCGGACGAGTACACCGGCGAGGTACGCCGCCTCGGCGTGGACGTCGAACACGACTTCCAGCCCATCTACGTCGTCAACGCGGACAAGAAGGCCCAGGTCAGGAAGCTCAAGCAGCTCCTGGCCGAGTCCGACGAACTCTTCCTCGCCACCGATGAGGACCGCGAGGGCGAAGCCATCGCGTGGCACCTTCAGGAAGTCCTCAAGCCCAAGGTCCCGGTCCACCGGATGGTCTTCCACGAGATCACCAAGGACGCGATCCGGGCCGCCGTCGCCAATCCGCGCGAACTCAACCAGCGCATGGTCGACGCCCAGGAGACCCGCCGCATCCTCGACCGCCTCTACGGTTACGAGGTCTCGCCGGTCCTGTGGAAGAAGGTCATGCCGAAGCTCTCGGCGGGCCGCGTCCAGTCCGTCGCCACCCGGCTCGTCGTCGAGCGGGAGCGCGAGCGCATCGCCTTCCGCTCCGCCGAGTACTGGGACCTGACCGGCACGTTCGCCACCGGCCGCACCGGTGACGCCTCCGACCCCTCGACCCTGACCGCCCGCCTCAGCGCGGTCGACGGCCGGCGAATCGCCCAGGGCCGCGACTTCGGCCCCGACGGGCAGCTCAAGGCCGGCTCCGCCCAGACCCTGCACCTGGACGAGACGAACGCCCGCGCCCTGGCCGCCGCGCTCGCCGACTCCAGCTTCGCCGTCCGGTCCGTCGAGTCGAAGCCGTACCGGCGCTCGCCGTACGCGCCGTTCCGTACGACGACCCTCCAGCAGGAGGCGAGCCGCAAGCTGGGATTCGGCGCCAAGGCGACCATGCAGGTGGCGCAGAAGCTGTACGAGAACGGCTTCATCACCTATATGCGTACCGACTCCACGACCCTCTCCGACACGGCGGTCTCCGCCGCGCGGGCGCAGGTCACGCAGTTGTACGGGGCGAGCTACCTGCCCGACAAGCCGCGTACGTACGCCGGCAAGGTCAAGAACGCGCAGGAGGCGCACGAGGCGATCCGCCCCTCCGGCGACCGCTTCCGCACGCCCGCCGAGACCGGGCTGACCGGGGACCAGTTCCGGCTCTACGAGCTGATCTGGAAGCGGACCGTCGCCTCCCAGATGAAGGACGCCGTCGGCAACTCCGTCACCGTGAAGATCGGCGGCCGGGCGAGCGACGGCCGCGACGCCGAGTTCTCCGCGTCCGGCAAGACGATCACCTTCCACGGCTTCATGAAGGCGTACGTCGAGGGCGCGGACGACCCGAACGCCGAGCTGGACGACCGCGAGCGGCGGCTGCCGCAGGTGGCCGAGGGCGACGCGCTCTCCGCCGAGGAGGTGTCGGTCGACGGGCACGCCACCAAGCCGCCCGCCCGCTACACCGAAGCCTCGCTGGTCAAGGAGCTCGAAGAGCGCGAGATCGGCCGCCCGTCGACGTACGCCTCGATCATCGGCACCATCCTGGACCGGGGCTACGTCTTCAAGAAGGGCACGGCCCTCGTCCCGTCCTTCCTCTCCTTCGCCGTGGTCAACCTGCTGGAGAAGCACTTCGGCCGGCTCGTCGACTACGACTTCACCGCCCGTATGGAGGACGACCTCGACCGCATCGCGCGGGGCGAGGCCCAGTCCGTGCCGTGGCTCAAGCGCTTCTACTTCGGCGCGGCCTCCGCCGACGACACGGCCGGAGCCGGGTCCGCCTCGGACGCGGGCAACGGCGACGGCGACCACCTCGGCGGCCTGAAGGAACTGGTCACCGACCTCGGCGCGATCGACGCCCGGGAGATCTCGTCCTTCCCCGTCGGCAACGGCATCAAGCTCCGCGTCGGCCGCTACGGCCCGTACATCGAGCGCGGCGAGAAGGACTCCGAGGGCCACCAGCGCGCGGACGTGCCCGAGGACCTGGCGCCCGACGAACTGACGGTCGAGCTGGCGGAGGAGCTGCTGGCCAAGCCCAGCGGCGACTTCGAGCTCGGCGCGGACCCGGTCAGCGGCAACCAGATCATCGCCAAGGACGGCCGCTACGGCCCGTACGTCACCGAGGTGCTGCCCGAGGGCACGCCGAAGACCGGCAAGAACGCGGTGAAGCCGCGCACCGCCTCCCTCTTCAAGTCCATGTCGCTGGACACGGTGACCCTCGCCGACGCCCTCAAGCTGATGTCGCTGCCGCGCGTGGTCGGCGAGGACGCCGAGGGGGTGGAGATCACCGCGCAGAACGGCCGCTACGGCCCGTACCTGAAGAAGGGCACGGACTCCCGTTCGCTGACCTCCGAGGACCAGCTCTTCGACATCACGCTCGACGAGGCCCTCGCCATCTACGCCCAGCCCAAGCAGCGCGGCCGGGCCGCGGCCAAGCCGCCGCTGAAGGAACTGGGGACCGACCCGGTCAGCGGTGCGCCGGTCGTGGTGAAGGACGGCCGCTTCGGCGCGTACGTCACCGACGGCGAGACGAACGCGACCCTGCGGACCGGCGACAGCGTCGAGGAGATCACGCCGGAGCGCGGTTACGAGCTCCTGGCCGAGAAGCGCGCCAAGGGACCCGCCAAGAAGACGGCGAAGAAGGCCCCGGCGAAGAAGACGACGGCCAAGAAGACGGCCGCGAAGAAGACGACGGCCACCAAGACCACGGCGGCCAAGAAGACCGCGGCGAAGAAGACCACGACCGCGAAGAAGGCGACCACGGCCAAGAAGACGGCGACGAAGGCCGCGACGGCGAAGAGGACCGCCTCCGCCTCGGCCGCCACCGAGGACTGACGGGGCGGCGGGTCGGCCCCCCCTCGGCGGGTCGGCCTCCCCTCGGCGGGTCGGCCTCCCCTCGGCGGGTCGGCCCCCGGCCTCCTCGGTCCTGCCCGTCGGCTTCTCGGCCCTGCCCGTCGACTCCTTGCCCCTCGGCTCCTCGTCGGGTACGGGGGCGGGCGCGGGGGGACGGGACGGATACGGGGGCGGTGCGGACCCGGGCTCCTCCCCTCCGCTGCCCGCCCGCCCGTTCCGTCCGTTTCCGTTCCCTGGGTCGTCTCCGTTCCCTGGTTCCGGTCCCGCCGGCGCCGTTCCCGTTCCGGATCCGTACACGGCGTGCCCGGCCTGGCGGCCCGGCGGCGTCCGAAAAGCGTTCATACAGGAACTCGGCGACCATATGTTCGGACGCGCCGACAGCCACCGCACCACTGCCGATAGGCTGGGCGGATGACGCGAGCCGAGCAGCCAACGGTCGTGAGCCCCACCTCCGACACACTTGCCGCAGACTCACGCGAGCGCGCCGTACGAGCCCTGTTGCGTGTTCCCCCGCTGAAGCGGTTGTGGAGCGCCCAGCTCGTCGGCGGTATCGGCGATGCACTCGCCCTTCTCGTGCTGGTGCTGCTGTCGCTGCAAGCGGCGGTCCTTGAGGGCTCATTCGGCACCGGATACCGCGGGGCGGCCTTCGCCGTCGCCGCCGTGTTCGGCGCCCGGATCCTTTCCACCCTGCTCTTCGGAGCCGTACTCCTGGGGCCGTTGACATCGCTCACGGCACCCGGCGGGCCACTCGACCGGCGATGGCTGATGATCGGGGTGGACGGGCTGCGGCTCGCCGCCCTGGTCATCGCCCCCCTGTGGATCGACTGGACGCCCGACCAGGCGCTCACGCTGATCCTCGTGACCGTCTTCGTGACCGGTGCCGCAGAGCGCCTGTGGGCGGTGGCCAAGGAGAGCGCCGCCCCCGCGCTGCTGCCCCCACCGCCCATCGAAGGCGCTGCCGTACGCCCGCTGCCCGATCACCTCGACGCCCTGCGCCGGCTGTCGCTGCGCACCAACTTCCTCGCCGTACCCGCCGCCGCGGTCGTCCTGCTGGCGGCCACGCTGGTCGGCAACCTCCTCGGCTCCGGCCTGGAGTGGTTCTCCTTCCACCAGGCGGCCCTCGCCTCCTACGTGGCGGCCGGTCTGTTCTCCGCCTCCATCTCCGTCCTCTACTTCCTCGAACTGCCCGGTACCCAGACGCCCCGGCCGCGCTCGCCCCTGGAGGGGCTGCGCCGGCCCACCTCCGGCAGCGGACCCGACAAGGGCCGCACCGGCTCCCTCCCGCTGGTCGTCGGCGTCTGCGCCGCCATCGCCGGGGCCATCGCCGCGGCCGGCGGGGTTTCCGCGCTGCACGCCGTCGACCTCGGCGGCGGACCGGCGACCTTCGCCCTGCTGATCCTCGGGCTCACCGGCGGCACCGCCCTCGGCATCCGCACGGCCCGCAAGGTGCTCCCCGCCCTGTCGCGCCGCCGCCTGCTCGCGCTGGCGACCGCCGTCACGGGACTGGCGCTCCTCGCACTCGGCCTGGTCCCGGACACGGCCACCGGCCTCGCGATCGCGTTGCTGGCCGGATACGCCGCCGGGGTCGCCGCGAACATCGGGCACGCGGTCGTCGACCAGGAGACCGAGGAGTTCCGGCGGGCCCGCACCACCGAACACCTCCAGGCCGTCGTCCGCGTGTCCGTCGCGCTGGGAGCCGTCGGCGGGCCGCTGCTCGCCGCCGCGATCGGACGGCACCGCCTGGGCTCCGGCGACTTCGTCTTCGCCCACGGCGGAGCGGCCTACGCGCTGATGCTGATCGGCGCACTGCTGCTGCCGGTCGCCGCGATCGTCCTCGCCAAGACGGACGACCGGGCCGGGGTGCCGCTGCGCCGCGACCTGCGCGAGGCGCTGCGCGGCGGCGACCCGGCGGTCGCGCCCGCCACCACCGGTTTCTTCCTCGTCCTGGAGGGCGGCGACGGGGCCGGCAAGTCCACCCAGGTCGAAGCGCTCGCCGACTGGATCCGGGGCAAGGGCCACGAGGTCGTCGTGACGCGTGAGCCCGGGGCCACGCCCATCGGCAAGCGGCTGCGGTCGATCCTGCTCGACGTCTCCTCCGCCGGTCTCTCCAACCGCGCCGAGGCGCTGCTGTACGCCGCCGACCGCGCCGAGCACGTCGACTCCGTCGTCCGCCCGGCCCTGGAGCGCGGCGCGATCGTCATCTCCGACCGGTACATCGACTCCTCCGTCGCCTACCAGGGCGCCGGACGGGATCTGGCCCCGACCGAGATCGCCCGGATCTCGCGCTGGGCGACGGGCGGCCTCGTACCGCATCTGACCGTCCTGCTGGACGTCGACCCGCGGACCGCGCGGGAGCGGTTCACCGAGGCGCCGGACCGGCTGGAGTCGGAGCCGGCGGAGTTCCACGACCGGGTGCGGTCCGGCTTCCTTACGCTGGCCGCGGCCGACCCGACGCGCTATCTGGTGGTGGACGCCGGTCAGGAGCCGGAGTCGATCACCGCGGTCGTCCGGCACCGCCTCGACCAGCTCCTGCCGCTCTCCGAGGCCGAGATCCAGGCCATCGAGGAGGCGCGCAGGGCGGCCGAGGAGGAGGCCCGGCGCAAGGCCGAGGAGGAAGCGGCCCGCAAGGCGGAGGAGGAGCGGCTGGAGCGTGAGCGCCAGGAACAGCTCGCCCGGCTGCGCGCCGAGGAGGAGGAGCGCAAGGAGCGCGAGCTGGAGGAGGCCCGCCGCCGCGAGGCCGAACGCCAGGCCGAGGAGGCTCGGCAGCGCGCCGAGGAGGCCCGCCGCCGTGCCGAGGAGGACCGCCGTCGGCTGGAGGCCGAGGAGCGGGCCCGCGAGGCCGAGCAGGAACGGCTGCGCAGGCAGGCCGAGGAGGAGGCCCGGCAGCGCAAGGAGGCCGAGGCGCTTCGCCTGGAGAAGCAGCGCAGGGCGGAGGAGGCCCTGGTGCGTGCCGAGGAGGCGCGTCGCCGGGCCGAGGCCGAGGCGGCTGCTCGTACGGAGGCCGCCCAGGCGGAGGCCGCGCGAGCGGACGCGGCCCGTGCGGAGGCGGCCCGAGCGGAGGCGGCTCGTGCGGAGGCCGCTCGTGCGGAGGCGGCTCGTGCTGAGGCGGCCCGTTCCGACGCTGCTCGTTCCGCGGAGTCCGGCCGTTCGGGGACAGCCTCGCGGTCCGGGGGCCGTTCCGAGGGCCCGTCCGTGCCGGACAACGAGATCACGGTGCCGACGCCGGTCGTGAACCCGAACGAGGTCACCCAGCCGGTGCCGAAGGCCCGTCCCGAGGACGACCGGCGCACCGGGGACGACGGCGACCGGCCCGCCCAGGATCGTGGGCGCTCCGAGGGGCGTACAGGCTCTCCGAACCGTACGGACTCCGGGAACCGTTCGGACTCCGGCCGGAAGTCGCTCGCGGACGACGAGACGGCGATGCTGCCCCGGGTCACCGACCGGCATGCCGTCCAGGACGCCGAGGAGACGGCGGTGCTGCCGCCCGTGCGCGACGACCAGCCCTCCGACCGCGTGCCCCGGGGCTACTTCCGGGACGAGCGGCCCGCCGCCTCGCCGGCCGAGAGCGAGAACGAGCGCACGCGCGAGCTGCCGCAGGTCAGCGATCCGGAGGCCGACCGGGCGGCCCGCGAACAGCGGGAGAGCGAGCGCAGCCGCCGCAAGCGCCCCCGCTCGGACTGGGCCGAGGAGACTCCGCTGGACGACCTGCCCACGCTCGCCGACGAACTGCTCGGCGAACCGGACGACGACGAGAGGCCGCGGGGCGGGGGCCGGCGCCCGCGCGGCTGACCCGTTCCGCACTCCGACAGTCCCGCCCGTTCACCCCTCCCTGGGTGAGCGGGCGGGACTGCGACTGTCGGGTGAGCGCGCGGGATTGTCAGAGGCGTCCTTCACAATGGACATCGACACCGACACCCCGGCGGCGTGCCTCCGCTGCCGTCGCTCGCCGTACCGCACGACACCATCGGAAAGGGCGGTGACCCATGACCGTATGGGACGACCTCGTCGGACAGGACCGCGTGCAGGAGCAGCTGGCCGCCGCGGCGAAGGACGCCGACGCGCTGGTCACCGCGGTCTCCGAGGGGAAGCCGGTGCCGCCGGGCTCGAAGATGACCCACGCCTGGCTGTTCACCGGACCGCCCGGTTCCGGCCGGTCCACGGCGGCGTGCGCCTTCGCCGCAGCGCTCCAGTGCACCAGCCCGGACCGGGCCCTGGGCGGCGCTCCCGGCTGCGGCTTCTGCGACGGCTGCCACACCAGCCTGATCGGTACGCACGCCGACGTGCAGGTGATTCGCACGGATCTGCTCTCCATCGGCGTGAAGGAGACCCGGGACCTGGTCCGTCGCGCCCAGCTCTCGCCGGCGGTCGGCCGGTGGCAGGTGATCGTCATGGAGGACGCCGACCGTCTCACCGAAGGCGCGGGCAACGTGCTGCTGAAGGCCGTCGAGGAACCCGCGCCGCGCACGGTGTGGCTGCTGTGCGCACCCTCGCTGGAGGACGTGCTGCCGACGATCCGCTCCCGCTGCCGCCACCTGATCCTGCGTACGCCTCCGGTGGAGGCCGTCGCCGACGTGCTCATCCGGCGCGACGGCGTCGATGCGGAGCGGGCGCACTCCGCGGCTCGCGCCACCCAGGGGCACATCGGCCGGGCCCGTCGCCTCGCCACGGACGAGCGGGCCCGCGCGCGGCGGGCCGCGGTGCTCAAGGTGCCGCTCCGGGTCGCCGACGTCGGCGGCTGTCTCAAGGCCGCGCAGGAGCTGATCGACACGGCCACCGAGGACGCCAAGCAGATGGCGGAGGAGGTGGACGTCAAGGAGACGGAGGACCTGAAGACGGCACTCGGCGGGGTCGCCGGAGGCCGGATGCCGCGCGGCACGGCGGGGGCGATGAAGGAGCTGGAGGACAGGCAGAAGCGCCGCAGGACGCGTACCCAGCGCGACAGCCTGGACCTGGCGCTGACCGAGCTCACCGGGTTCTACCGCGATGTGCTGGCGCTTCAGCTCGGTTCGCGGATCGCCATCGCCAATGTGGACGTGCACGACTCCCTGGACCGGATCGCGGAGTCCTCGACCCCGGCCCAGACGCTGCGCAGGATCGAGGCGGTGATCGCGTGCCGGGACGCCATGGACCGCAATGTGGCGCCGCTGCTGGCGGTGGAGGCCATGACGATGTCGCTGCGCGCGGGCTGAGACGATCTCCGGGGCCGGCGGGCCGGAGTGGCCGGGGCGCGCGGGACGGTCGGGGCCTCGGTGCCGGGCGGCCGGGCAGCTGCGGGGGCGAGGCGACCGAGACATGTTCACCCGAATGAGCAGGGAAACGGACGACTCGTCACCCGGCGGATACGCTCGCTGGATGGATACCAGGCGCCTGCTCCGCACTTTCGCCATCGGGATCGGCACGGCCGGTCTCCTCGCCTCCGGCTGCAGCAGCGGCGGTTCGACGCCCAGCGCGTCGGCCACCGGCACCGCGGCCCCCGAGGGGCTGGGCTCGTACTACGCGCAGAAGCTGAGCTGGCGCGACTGCGGGGTCGAGGGCTTCGAGTGCACGACGATGACGGCGCCCAAGGACTACGACGAACCGGACGGCGGCGACATCGAGCTGGCCGTCTCCCGCAAGAAGGCCACCGGCCCGGGCAAGCGGATCGGCTCGCTCCTGGTGAACCCGGGCGGCCCCGGCGGTTCCGCGATCGGCTACCTCCAGGGGTACGCGGCGCTCGGCTACCCGGCGCAGGTGCGGGCCCGCTACGACATGGTGGCCATCGACCCGCGCGGAGTGGCGCGCAGCGAGCCGGTCGCATGCCTCACCGGCAAGGAGATGGACGCCTACACCCAGGTCGACCAGACGCCGGACGACGACGCCGAGGTGAACAAGCTCAGCGAGGCGTTCCGGAAGTTCGCGGCGGGCTGCGAGAAGCGGTCCGGCGAGATCCTTCCGTACGTCTCCACGGTCGACACGGCCCGGGACATGGACGTGCTGCGCGCACTCCTCGGCGACGGGAAGCTCCACTACGTCGGCGCGTCGTACGGGACGTTCCTCGGCGCCACGTACGCGGACCTCTTCCCCGCGCGGGCCGGGCGGCTCGTCCTGGACGGTGCGATGGACCCGTCGCTGAAGGCGATCGACATGAACCGCGACCAGACGGCCGGCTTCGAAGGGGCCTTCCAGTCCTTCGCCGCCGACTGCGTCAAGCAGCCCGACTGCCCTCTCGGCACGACGTCCACGGCGGACGCGGCGACCGAGCTGAAGCGGCTCTTCGCCGACCTGGACGCCAAGCCGATCCCGACGGGAGACGACCGGCCGCTGGGCGAGGCCCTGGCCACCACCGGGGTGATCGCCGCGATGTACGACGAGGCGGCCTGGCCGCAGCTGCGGGAGGCCCTGGCAGGAGCCCGGCGCAGCGACGGCTCCGGTCTGCTCTCGCTGGCCGACAGCTACTACGAGCGCGAGCCGAACAGGAAGTACGCGAACCTCATGTTCGCCAACGCCGCCGTGAACTGCCTCGACCTGCCGCCCGCGTTCGACGGCCCCGACGCCGTCGAGAAGGCCCTCCCGGGCTTCGAGAAGGCGTCCCCGGTCTTCGGCCGCGGCTTCGCCTGGGCATCCCTGAACTGCGCGTACTGGCCGACGAAGGCCACCGGCACCTCGCACCGCACCGAGGCGAAGGGCGCCGACCCGATCGTCGTGGTCGGCACCACCCGCGACCCGGCCACCCCGTACAAGTGGTCCCGCTCCCTCGCCGACCAGCTCTCCTCGGGCACCCTGCTCACGTACGACGGCGACGGCCACACCGCGTACGGCCGGGGCAGTGACTGCGTCGACACGGCGATCAACAGGTACCTCCTGGAGGGCACGCCCCCCACGGACGGCAAGAAGTGCTCGTGACCTGCTCCTGACCTGCGCAAACCAGTCCGGGAGCACCCGGTACGGAGCACCCCTGGAAACTGTGTAGACTTGGCGTCGCTGCTGATCGCACCATAGTGCGGCAGGGCGCGCCGCCTTAGCTCAGTTGGCCAGAGCAACGCACTCGTAATGCGTAGGTCTCGGGTTCGAATCCCGAAGGCGGCTCAGAAGAACCCCAGGTCACATCGCCCGTGACCTGGGGTTTTCCCTTTGGGTGACCGTGGTATCACGGTCGATCGGTCACTTATGGTCTGTTCGCCCCAATACGTAGGTCGCAGGTTCGTTGCGCTGTGGCCTGTGAGTTTCGGCAAGGCTCTGACCTGCAGTTCTGGTGCAGTTGAGCGCCCTGGTGACCGAGTGGTCACCTACTCCGGTGGACAGCCGGTGGACAAGCGTGCTTGACGCTATGTCAGGGAATCCTGCGCCTTCCGCGGGAAGGGGAAGGCTTCAGGGCCTGCGGAGGGGCGGTTCGGCCGGAGTGCTTTCTGTGCTGGTCCGACATAAGGAAGAAGCCTCTGAGCCGTAGCTGCCAGTCGCTGTTCCACCAGCCTGCTGGTCGCTGTCGGCCGTCATGTCCCTCGCCGTGTGCGGGAGCGCAGCGATCGCTGTGGTCTGGGCCGAGTGCTCTAAGGGGAAGCACCTCGTGGTGTGCCGCAGGGTTGCGGCACCTCACTCACGACCCAGCTGTGCGAACCCGCACTGGTGGCGGCCATCCGCAGCAGACACACCGTTGCCGAGTCCAGCGCTAGAGCCTGTTTTCAGACGCTCGACCAAGCTTTGAGGAAGGCTTTCCGCCCAACAGGATCGTCCGACCTGCGGTCGGCGTGCAGGACGTGCCACGCGGTGAGTTCGAGATCGCGGAGCCATAGTTCGCCGATGACCTGTGTCTTGAGGTCGGGCAGGTGGTCCGACTCGATGAGGGCTTGGCCGATCACCTCTCCGGCTGCGAGGCGTTGGGGCGGGGTCATCTCGTCGACGGCCGAGAGAATCTGTCGGGCCAGGGTGGTTCCCTCGCCCGTCAGTGATTCGAGTACGCCGGCCTTGATAGTGGCGGGCAGTAGGTAGGCGGTTCCCGAAGACCTCCACAGGTCCGACCAAAAGCGTTCTCCTGCCTCGGTAGGGGCGGGGAGCGCGGCCAGCAGTCCGAGGAGATGACCGATTGCCGCGTAGCCACCCGAGTGGGCAGCCGCGACGACTGCGATGCCTGCGACGCGCTCCACGTCGACCTGGCCGGTTTCCGGAGCGGGGCCCAGCTGATGCTCCAACTGATCGGCCAGAGGGGTGGACAGGTGGGGGCGAACTTCAGGAAGCATGGGCGCTCCTTGCGGGTGGGCGAGCGGAGATGCTGGTTCGGGAGCCCTGATCGTTCCCCACGGCCGGTCGGTCTATTCGGCTCCGGAAGGCCCAACCGACGTCGGAGTTGCGGGGGGTTCGTCTGGCGGCGTCGGTGCCGCATCGGCGACGAGCCCTTTCTCCCGGACCTCTTGAAGGCTTTCGGGTGGGCTTTTCTAGCATGGGCGCATGATTGCCAGTGACGCTCATGAGTCCGGTGAAGGTCGGGAAGCCGTGTCCCGCAATGCAGCTGGAGCCGGAGGTGTCCACGTCGGCTCAGGGCGTGGAGAGCGCGGCGAAGTCGCTCAGCCCCGCGAAGCACAGGGTGACGATGGAGCGAAGAGTGGTCATCCGTTCGCTGCTCTGGTGGAGAGGCTGTCGACATGGTGGAGCCGGTCAAGCCGAGGCCGCGTGGCTGGCTGCATGCGGGGATGGTCCCCGCCTCGTTGATCGCGGGCATCGCGCTCATCTGGTTGGCTCGCACGCCGTAGGCGATCTGGGCCTGCACCGTCTACGCGGTCACTGCCTGGTTGCTGCTCGGGACAAGCGCCATCTACCACCGCGGTACCTGGGGCCACTGGGGGAGGCTCTCCTGCGACGCCTCGACCACGCCAACATTTTCCTGATCATCGCCGGTACCTGCACCCCCCTGGCCGCGTTGCTTCTGCCGCCCAACGACAGGTCCGTGCTGCTGTGGACCGTGTGGGCGGGCGCGTTGGTCGGCATCGCGTTCCGGCTCCTGTGGGTCGGAGCGCCACGCTGGCTGTACACCCCGTGTTACCTGGCCCTGGGGTGGGCGCCTGTGTGGTATTTGGCCGACTTCCTGCACACCGGAGGAGCAGCCCACTCACCCTGGTCGTGGCCGGCGGTCTCCTCTACAGCGCGGGCGCGGTCGTCTACGCAATCCAGCGACCCGACCCCTCGCCCCGCTGGTTCGGCTTCCACGAGGTCTTCCACTCGCTCACCGTGGCAGCGTTCACCGCGCACTACATCGCCATCCTCTTGGCCGCCTACTGACCAGCCGCCGCTCTCGAGGGGCGATCCGCCGTGCTACCGACCGCGATGTTCTACCGGCGTGTTCCAGGGCCGCGGTGTCACCGGGCGAGGTCGGCGCTGACGTCTTGCCACCGGATGTCCGGTGAGCCACCACGGTGGCGCGGGCGAGTCGGCTGACCACGGGCGGTCGAAGCCTCCCGTGTCGCCGTTCAGGTCGGGGTGCGCATGCGCAGTGCCCGCAGGCTGCTGGCGAGGACGGCCACCGTGATGCTGTCCGGGCAGGCGGATAGGTGAGCAGGTCCAGAGGGCAGGTGCCGTCGCCGAGCAGGCAGGTGAGACGTCGACGCTCACCGTCTCCATCAAGCCACCCTGGCCTCCGCCGTCCGTGCTGAGTCCTGTCTGAACGGGGCCTGTGTCCTGTCCGGCCGCGATCCGACCGGATGTGCCCGGCTGCGGGTAACGGCCGTGGCCGGGTGCGAGGGTCTTGGCTGGGATGACCCATCTGCGCTCCGCCGGTGGCTCAGGCAGAGAGCCTTTCCCGCTAGCGTCTTAAAATCTGTGCTGGCTGAGGTAGACATTGAGGTGCGGTGTGGCTATGGTTTCTATCGTAAGCAAGAAGGACGGCAGGGCCTTGCAGAGATGAACTGCCAGGCAGCAGTACTCAGTAGTTGCAGTGTGCAGGTCGGTGCGGTGGTGGAGTTCCGAAGCCAGGGTTCTTGCAGGAGGGCGACGGGGCCGACGACCGGACCGGGTGGCCCGCCGTTTTCAGGGGCTGCCGTGAGCAGAACCGCAGAAGGCAAGTGCAGTCCGCAGTACGAGTGGTCCCTCGGTAAATGGCGTCAGGCTGCGGCGCGCGTACCGAGAAGTTCGGCAGTGGGGTTCTAAGCCAGAGCAGATGCAGGATGGGCGACGGGGCTGGCTGCCGGAGTGGCGCTGTGAGAGGCCACCAGGAGTACGGAAGTGGTTTGTCCAGAGGGAAAGAACGGAGGAGTTGAGCGCCATCAGGATCGCCCGGGCGGAAGTGTTGGGCCCGGGTACCGCAGGACATCGTGAGTGAGGTGGTCTCCGGTCAAGCAACCGCGATCCCCGCAACCCCGGACCTCTTCCCGGCAGGTATGCGGAAACACAGAGCCGGCGTAGCTGATCAAGGCCGGCTGATGGTGTAGCAGTTCCTTCGGGGCCCGGGTGCCACATGGCACCCGGGCCCCTCCGACGCGTGTTCCACAGGAAGGTACAGATGACAGCAGACGATTCGTTCGGCCGTCTCGACGACGACGACTACCCCGCCTACACCATGGGTCGGGCAGCCGAGATGCTCAACACCACACAAGGGTTCCTCCGCGCCATCGGCGAAGCCCGCCTCATCACGCCCCTGCGCTCCGCGGGCGGCCATCGCCGCTACTCCCGTTACCAGCTCCGCATCGCCGCCCGCGCCCGCGAACTCGTCGACGGCGGTACCCCGATCGAGGCCGCCTGTCGCATCGTCATCCTCGAGGACCAACTCGAGGAAGCCCAGCGGATCAACGCCGAACACCACCGAGACGCCAATCCGCCCGGCATGCCGACCTCGGGCTGAAGCGCCGCGCGCCCGGTGGAAGACCGGCAGGTGTCGGACTCACCTGCCGGAAGTGAGCTTGAGGACGGGCTTCGGCTGCGGCGTCAGAGGCAGCTTCCCGGACGCGTACCGCCCCGTTCGTGAGGCGCCCTTCGGGCTACCGTGAGCTCCAGTCTGTCGCCGCCGACAAAACGGTCGGCATCCCCGTGCTGTGAAGGGTGAGCACCCTTCACAGCAACGCTGCGCTCGGGGCGGGCCGATATCTATGGCCACGGTGTGAGGGTTCAATGCGCCGCGCCGGGAGTGTTTTTACCGCAGTGAAGAGACTGGAATTTTTCACCGTACGCGGACCATTACGGCATGCTACTGTCGGTCTCGGTTGCAGTTGTGGTTCCCAAAAACTTCAAGCTTCTGCGTGGGTATTTCCGACCAGTGGAAGCTTCATTGTATTTCCGGTTTTCTCCGGGCGGGGCATCATCGCGGCGACGCGGCATCCGTGCATGACGGATTCCGACGTACCTGCCCCGAAGGAGATATGACATGGCGTCAGGCACTGTGAAGTGGTTCAACGCAGCCAAAGGTTTCGGTTTCATCGAGCAGGACGGTGGCGGCGCTGACGTGTTCGCCCACTTCTCGAACATAGCCGCCCAGGGCTTCCGTGAGCTGATCGAAGGCCAGAAGGTCACCTTCGACATCGCACCGGGCCAGAAGGGCCCGACGGCCGAGAACATCGTTCCCGCCTGACGCTGACGCGTACTTCGTGGCTGGGGCCCGCATCCTTCGGGGTGCGGACCCCAGCTCCGGGCATTCCCCCGGAGTGGTGCCACCTGCGGTGAAACCCCCGCCCGCCTAGTTTTCTCGCTGCCCATTCCTTTCGAGTCCCGCCTACCGGTGGAACTGGATTCCTCGCCCCTATGGCGTCGCCCGTTCCATGGCCTGCCTCCCAACCCGGGATCAACCGCAGGTCTTATTTGATTCTCCATTCTGCTCGGCCCGTTCTTGTGATTCCCCGCGCTGTTCTTCCGCTGCGGGAATTCCTTGATACGTGCCGTATCAAGGAAGGTTCTGAATGAACCCCACACGTACGAACAATCGCTCTTCCCGTGCCCGCAGCCGTACCGCCGACTCCGGCCGGGGCGGTAGCCGCTTCAACTCGACCGTCCCGACCCGTTCCGCTGCCCCGGCCCGTTCCGGCGGTTCGGGTCGCTCGGGTGGCCAGGGGCGGCGGCCCGCCGCGGTCCAGGGCGAGTTCGCCCTGCCGGTCACGGTCACTCCCGCGCTTCCCGCCGTCGAGGCGTTCGCCGACCTCGACATGCCGGCGCAGCTGCTGGCGGCGCTGACCGCGCAGGGTGTGAGCGTCCCGTTCCCGATCCAGGGGGCGACCCTGCCCAACACCCTCGCGGGCCGCGACGCCCTGGGACGCGGGCGCACCGGCTCCGGCAAGACCCTCGCCTTCGGACTGGCCCTGCTGGCTCGCACCGCCGGTCAGCGGGCCGAGCCCCGTCAGCCGCTGGCCCTGGTCCTCGTGCCGACGCGTGAGCTGGCCCAGCAGGTTACCGACGCCCTGGCCCCCTACGCCCGTTCTGTGAGGCTGCGTATGGCCACCGTCGTCGGCGGCATGTCGATCGGGAGGCAGGCCAACGCACTGCGCGGCGGAGCCGAGGTCGTCGTGGCGACGCCGGGCCGGCTCAAGGACCTCATCGACCGTGGTGACTGCCAGCTGAACCAGGTCGCGATCACCGTCCTGGACGAGGCCGACCAGATGGCCGACATGGGCTTCATGCCCCAGGTCACCGAGCTTCTGGACCAGGTCCGCCCCGAGGGCCAGCGGATGCTGTTCTCCGCCACCCTGGACCGTAACGTCGACCGCCTGGTCCGCCGCTACCTCACCGACCCGGTCGTCCACTCCGTCGACCCCTCCGCCGGTGCGGTCACCACGATGGAGCACCACGTGCTCCACGTGCACGGCGCGGACAAGAACCGTACGACCACCGAGATCGCCGCCCGCGACGGCCGGGTGATCATGTTCCTGGACACCAAGCGGGCCGTGGACAAGCTCACCGACCACCTGCTGGCCAGCGGTGTGAGGGCCGCCGCACTGCACGGCGGGAAGGCGCAGTCCCAGCGCACCCGGACCCTCACCCAGTTCAAGGCCGGGCACGTCACCGTGCTCGTGGCCACGAACGTCGCCGCGCGCGGCATCCACGTCGACAACCTCGACCTCGTCGTCAACGTCGACCCGCCGACCGACCACAAGGACTACCTTCACCGCGGCGGCCGAACCGCGCGGGCAGGGGAGTCCGGCAGCGTCGTCACGCTGGTCACACCCAACCAGCGCCGCGACATGACCCGCCTCATGACCGCCGCCGGCATCGTGCCCCAGACCACCCAGGTTCGCTCCGGCGAAGAGGCACTCGGCCGCATCACCGGCGCCCAGGCCCCCTCCGGCATTCCTGTGACGATCACCGCGCCGGTAGTCGCGCGGCGTGAGCGCAGCCGCAGCGCATCCTCTCGCGGCCGGCGCAGCCCCGCCTCCGCGGCCCGGCGCGTGACCGCACATCAGTCCTCCTTCGACGCCGCAGCCTGAGAACTCCGTGATCCGGAAACTCACCCACCGCTGCAGGAGGCACCTTTTGACGCTCGTCCAGATGCAGCCCCGCACGACGAATGCCACTGCCGTAGGCAGGACGGTCGCCGATGCCATGGACACCGCCGGGCCGCAGGTATGTGATGACATGACCGTCGAGGTGGCCCTGTCCGTCATGGCCAGTGCCCGCACCGGGCATCTGCTTGTCTGCGACGACAGCGGCCGGTGTACCGGACTGGTCACCCACACCCAGCTTGCAGCAGCTCGTGACGGTTCCGCGTACTCGGACAGGGGCCGGCTGCGGGACATCCTCGGCGACCGAGGGCCGTTCACCTCGCCCGTGACCACCATGGCCGAAGCCGGGCACATGATGCGCTACAGCGACGTCGATGCCCTGCCCGTGGTCGACGAACACGGCAGCGCCCTGGGCGTCCTCGCCCTCGCCCGCTGAGCCGTCCCATCCGCGGCAGAACCACTCCCTCTTCGTTCCTCTCCCTGTGAGGCATCATGCGCTGTGTCATCGCCCGCTTCCCGTTCGACCTCACCAGGAGCGGCGTCCTGGAATCGATGAAGGGCATCAAGCCCGAGCACGCTCCCGGCGAGTCCGTGATCATCGGCCGACGGACCTACCCCGTCAAACAGGTCGGACAGGTCATCACACGCCAGGACCGCCGCGACTTCAGCGCAGGAGAAGTACTGCGGGCCATGACCCAGCTCGGCTTCACCTGCCGCGACCTGGCCCCGGCCCCGGCACCCACTCGCGTTCTCAATCCTTTGCAACAGGCATCCGCGATGCTCGGCGCGCCTGTGGCCGCTTGAGCGACGGGCAGGCGTGAGCCGCCGGCAAGCAGTGGTGAGGGGCCGTCCGGAACATCCGGGCGGCCCCTCACCGTGTGCTGGAGCAGTCCGGCCCGGCAGTGTCTCAGTGGTCGGAGTAGCTGAAGTCGCCCATCGTCCAGGCGCTGACGTCCTCGATCGCGACCCGGTACATCCCGCCCGTCTCCGGGATCCCCACCGTGCCCTGCAGAATCCGCGCCACGTGGAAGTGCAGGTGCGTGGGCGGCCCTTCCTCGGGTGCAGCGGCGGTGAACGTGGCGGAGAAGTCGCTTAGGCGGGCCGAGTCCGCAAGGACCTCCGACACCCGCTGCCTCCAGACGGCCTCGGGTGCCAGCCGGCCCGTGATGACAGCTCCACCGGCGACCACGGTCAGGGCCATCTGATTGCTGCGCCCGGATTCCACCAGGGCGGCAACGTCAACAAGCAGCGCGTCAGGCTTCGACATAGGGCCGATTATATTCGTCAAACATTGGCAGGCCCTCCCGCGCTGCGTTACGGGCATGAGGCCGGGCACCTTCAGCTTCGAGGTCCTGCGGCCGGTGAGGGAGAGGTGTGCTGTCCTGCCGTCGGGGAAGCTTCGGAGACGTCGGCGCCGTGGTCCGCGTCGCGGCGGGTGGACTTGGTGCCGTACCAGTCCAGACACATCACGGTGGCGTCGTCGTCCAGACGCCGACGAGTTCGAGGGCCGCCACGGCCAGGTCATCAGCGGCTTCCACGACACCGATGGTCGGTCCACCGGCCCAGAGGCGCAGCGCGTCCACCTCGCGGTGGTAGCGGGCGGGGTCGAGCCATGCCTTGAGAAGGAGCGGACGCCCGTCGAGGCAGGTCGCCGTCGCGATCACCGAGGCGTGTCCGGCGTCGTGATAGGCGGTGAGGGTCAGCTTCCAGCGCTTCGCCGCTTGCGCCAGCCGCCCCGGGGCGGCGTCGAGCCACCGCTGGGCGGAGGGCCCGTAGTGCGCGAGCAATCGCTGCCGGCAGCCGGCGGGGATCTCTCCGAGCGTCCGCTTCGTCATCAGCTCAGCACGATCCCGTCGGAGACCAGCTCGTCGGTCAGCGCGGGGAACTCGCCCAGCGTCTCCGCGACGAGTGCCTGCACCTTGTCGACCTCGGCGTCATGGGCGGAGAGACGCACCAGGATGCGCCACGGCTGATCGAGACGCTGACCCGTGGTGCTGCTGACCAGGTGCACTTCTGCGTGCCCGTTCGTTGCCTCGTGCAGTCGCTCGGCCAGGCGCTGGGCGGCGATATTGTAGAGCTTGCCGACGTGGTAGACGGGATTCTTGCCGTTGGCACCCTCCAGGTTCATCGGCCGCAGTGGCGTGATCAGCCCGTTGACCCGGTTGCCGCGCCCGACCACGCCCTCGTCCCCCGACTCGATCGAGCTTCCGGTGTACGTCAGGTACAGCTCGTCCCGCTCCGGTACGTCACGGGCGTTGAGCCGGAAGCGTGCCTGAGCACCGGGTAGCCGCAGGTTGGCCATCCGATGGCACTCGGCCAGGACGGTCTCCGCGTTGCGGACGTACTCGGCCCGGCTGGTGACATGGCGCGACTTCTGCGGGACGCACAGCACCACGTCGGCCTGGTCACCGCCCCAGTAGCCCATGAGCTTGACGTCGGAACCGCACCATGCGCGGGCGCGGGTGAAGTCGCTGTCCCCGGAGAAGTGGTTGGCCAGCTCGCGGACGAAGGACTCGAATGCATTCTCCGGAGCCCAGCCGGTTCCCAACGAGGTGTCGTTCGACAGCCTCACCCGCCGCTCGCGGAGGTCGTCTACGGAGCGCGGATTGAACCAGCGCGTGCGGTCCGGGACCCTGTCGTCCGTCAGAACGGCGCCCGGGATGGAGTTGCTGGTGATGTTGAAGACGATGTCAAGGTGGTTCGCCACCTCGGGAAGCCGCTCCGCGAAGAAGGCCCTGACCTCGGCCTCGACGATCTCCTCGACCGGGATCGTCTCGCCCCCACACACGGGTGCTGCCCGCCCGTTCACCAGGACGCGTACGGGAGCCGTCATCCTGCCGGCCCCGTACCGAACCTCGCTGGCCCCATCGAGTAGAGCGAGCTTGTCGAAGTTGTGGTGCAACACCGCGCCGAAGCATGCGACGGTGTGGTGGCTGTAGGCGCGGGACAGCCGCTCGGCGAGGTGGTCTGCCAGGGTGTCCGGGTGACCGAGGCCCTTCCGCTCGACGATGGTCGTCGTGTCCGGTCTGGCCATAGCGGTGTCGATGACGAGGTGGCTGTTGTCGATGATCGTGCTCGTACGAGGCATCACGAACTTCCTTTCAGGGGTGGTCGGAAGGGGAAGGGCGCAGGCGTCAGCACGCCTGGACGAGCGGTGCGGTGAGGGGTTCAGCGGGGAACGTCGGCGGCGCGGAGGAACTCGACCGTCTGGGCAAGTGACCTGTATGCGGGGGCGGCCTGTTCCTCGGCGGCGATTCGGCGGATGTCGTGGGTGGAGACGAGATCGATGTCCTGGGTCCTACGGCGATCGAGCCAGAGGAGCAGGCGCCTGACGAGGACCGGGCCGCTGAACGGCATCCGGGTCAGCAGGTCGATCGGTACGTGTCCGGCCGGCACACCCGGCCGGAGGGTTCGGTCAGCACCTTCCACCAGGGCAGCCAGCGGCAGCGGGCGGAGAACTGATCCAGCAGGAACTGACGTGACGAGGTAGGGCTGGCTTGTGGTGTTCCCCAGCCGGAGCCCGGGGTGGTACCAGCCGTGGGCCGGTGGAGCCTGCCGCTCACCGCCATGA
Organism: Streptomyces sp. ADI96-02; assembly: GCF_003846185.1. Lineage (GTDB taxonomy): Bacteria > Actinomycetota > Actinomycetes > Streptomycetales > Streptomycetaceae > Streptomyces. The sequence goes on along the minus strand of NZ_ML123034.1, from coordinate 2,914,171 downwards.
CGTGCCCGATGTACTCCTCCGCCGCCTCGGGCGTACCTGTCGAGCACGGCTTGCCCGCCACCGTGCGGAACACTGTCCATGACCTGCCCTCGCCGTTTTCCGTGGCAAGAATCGCCGGGACGGAGATACCCCGGAGTGCGGCGCGCTCGATCGTCGTGGCCTCGCGCAGGCGTCGGCCCTCGGGCTCGATGCCCACGTAGACCTTCAGCAAGGCACGGCCGTCCGTGGCGAACCGCGTCCTGGAGTACGGCTTGAGCACTACCGGTCCGAATGGACCGAACTCCGGCACGATCCCCGACTCCGTCAGCTTCGTGCTGTACACCCTCCTCACCTCCATTCAGCGGGACGTGTCCTACTCGCGTCCGAGAAGCAGGACTGATCATCAAAGCCAGCCGGTTGAAACAGAGTTGGCGGCTTTGCCCGGCGGCGTTCTCGCTCTACTGCGACAGTAGGTACGGCGTCCCGCAGCACCCTGGAAAAACTTTCCAGGGTCCTTTCCGGCCACGAGGTGATGCTCAGGACATGCGAGGGATGACGGAGAACCTGACCATCGGCGAGCGCGTCGCCTGGTACCGACGTCGGCGTGGCCTTTCCCAGGAGGTCCTGGCCGGCCTCGTCGGACGCACCACGGACTGGCTGAGCAAAGCGGAGAACAACCGGATCGAGCTCGACCGCCTCTCGGTGATCACCTCACTCGCCGAGGCGCTCGACGTTTCCCTCGGAGACCTGCTCTCTGAGCCGACCCTCATGGAGTGGTCGAACGACAGCGGGCGCCGTACGGTCCCCGCTCTGCGCGAAGCCCTCATGGACTACAAGCAGCTCACACCCTTGCTCGGGCCCCCACCCGACGATGAACCGCCCACACTGGAGGATCTCCGGGTCAACGTGAAAGAAGCCCTCGACGCCTACCAGGTGTCGCGCTATGGGTATGCCACTCGGCGGCTTCCGCTCGTTCTGGCCGATGCGCTTACCGCCTCCCGCGTGTACTCGGGGGACGAAGGCCGGGAGGCGTATGCCTAACTCGCCTTGGCCTACCACGGTGCGGCCATGGTGCTGGGGAAGGTGGGGGAGTCGGAACTGGCGTGGATCGCCGCCGACCGCGGCCTCGCGGCCGCACAACAGAGTGGTCAGAGCACAGTGACGGGCTCGCTCCTCCGAGCGGTCACACACTGTCTGATGACCACCGGCCGATTCACCGCCGCGATCCAGCTGGCGAACGACGCGGCGGACACCATGCAGCCTGGCCTGGGCGCGGCGGATGACGAATACCTCTCGGTCTACGGCACGCTTTTCCTCGCCGGCGCCATGGCGGCAGCCAGGGCAGAGGATCGGGCGACGACGCAGACCTTCCTCCGTGAGGCCGGTGAGGCCGCACAGCGACTGGGCACCGACGCGAACCATCTGTGGACGGCCTTCGGCCCTACCAATATGTCCATCCACTGTGTCGCCACCGCAGGAGAGCTCGGGGACCTTCAGATAGCCGCGGACCTCGGGCAACGCATTGACACCAGTGGCTTGCCGACAGAACGACGCGTGCGGCACAGCCTGGAAGTGGCCCGAGCACTCAGCGCCTGGAACCGGACCGACGAGGCCCTGACCACTCTGCTGGACGCTGAGCAGATCGCGCCGGAACAGGTACGCCACCACTACCTGAGCCGGGAGCTGGTCATTGGCTGGGTCCGCGGCACCAGAGGCCGCCCGTCCCAGCCAGTGGCAGACCTGGCTCGCAGACTCGGCGTGGTCGGCGGTTAGAGTCCGTCCCGTGACCGAGAACGAGCACGAGGCGAAGATGGCCCACCCGCGCATGGCGGCCGGCGCGCTGTTCGTCGATGACGCCGACCGGGTCCTTCTCGTCGAGCCCTCCTACAAGGACTACCGCGATATCCCAGGGGGGTACGTCGAGCATGGGGAGTCCCCCATGCAAGCCTGCGTGCGCGAGGTCCATGAGGAGCTGGGCATCAGGCCCGCCATCGGGCGCCTGCTCGTCGTGGACTGGGCACCGAACCCGGGAGAGGGCGACAAGGTCCTCTACCTCTTCGACGGGGGCCGTCTCGGCGCCGACGAGTGTCGGCACATTGCGCTGCAGACAGACGAGCTCCGTGGGTATGCCTTCCACGACGCAGGAGAGCTGTCCGAGCTCACCATCCCCCGCCTGGTGAGGCGTATCGCCGCTGGCATCGAGTCCCGTGTTAACGGCATGACTGCATACCTGGAACACGGGGTGGCACCGCACGCAGCGCGCTGACCTCATAGGCGAGGGCGCGGCTTCGCCCAGCAAGGACTGTCCCGACAGACATCATCTGCACGACAATGGCCACAGGACCAGATTTTCCCTAGTGTCCTGAGTCGTT
>NZ_ML123034.1:2828878-2911795 GCF_003846185.1 Streptomyces sp. ADI96-02 | reverse complement strand
ACTAGAAGGGTCCGTTGAGAAAGAGTTTGTCCGGCCTGTTTTGCTCGGTGAGCACGTCGCCCCTTACAGGATTTTGGGCGCCGACAAGGCCGTTCTGCCTATTGAGGGAACGAACACCCTCATGCACGGTGAACATGAGCACCTCGATCGTTACCCGGACCTGGCAACGTGGTGGCGCAACGCGGAACGCCTCTGGAATGACAACCGTTTCAGCGGGCGCCCTCGTTGGCCGAGAGGCTCAACTTCCGTAGGGGGCTGATTGACCAGCTTCCCGGTGCTCCGCTGAGAGTGGTTTACGGAGCCTCGGGCATGTACGTCACAGCAGCGCTCGTAGACGACCCGAACGCGGTCATCGAGCACAAGTTGTACTGGGGAACCGTCGCCACGCGGCAGGAGGGCATGTACCTGCTGGCGGTCCTCAACTCCCCGTACACCACCGAAGCCGTGCGCCCGCTCATGTCCTACGGCAAGGATGAGCGTGACATTGACAAGGCCGTATGGGAGCTGCCTATCCCGGACTTCGGCCCGGCCGACGCCAAGCACGCACGAATCGCGGAGATCGGAGAGGCGGAAGCCGAGCGGATCGCGGAGCTGAAGTTCGAGGACGGCAAGAGTTACATCCAGATCCGCCGTACCCTGCGTGACTTCCTCCTCAGCTCTACCGACGCCGAGGAACTGGACCTACTGATGACCGAACTGCTCGGCTGAGAGGCAGCGCCCCCTCAATCACTTCAATCGTTCGCCTCCCTTACTCGTCTTTGGCACTGACCCCTGGCGGCGAGGAGGGGCCGGAGGGGCTGCTCAGGTCTACATCGCCCCTATGTTGCGTGAGCGGACCCGCTGGCATCAGGGTGGATACGGTGTCAGGCTCGTGGCTGCACGCTCCTGACCAGCGGATACGAGATTCTGTGGCATCGAGCGACACCGTCCGGGATGATCTTGCAGGTCCTCGTGATGCGTAGGTCTCGGGTTCGAATCCCGAAGGCGGCTCAGAAGAGCCCCAGGTCGGATGCCTTCCGGCCTGGGGTTTTCTGTTGCTCGGGCGCGGCGGGCGCGGTCAGTCCGCGGGCTCGTTCGGGTAGGCCGTGCCGAATGCCGTGTGGAACAGGGCGATGACGTCCTGGCCCGTGAGGCCCTCGGTGCGGGCCTGGAGCATCCAGTCCGTCAGGGCCGTCCGCAGCGGGGAGTCGGGGCCGGACTGCGGCTGGGAGAGGGAGCGGGTGATGAACGTGCCCGCCCCCTGGCGCACTTCGGCCAGTCCGGCTCGTTCCAGTTCGCGGTAGGCCTTGAGGGTCGTGTTCGGGTTGACCTTGGTGGTCGCGGCGACCTGGGCGGCGGTGGGCAGGCGGTCGCCCTCCTCCAGTGCGCCCATGCGCAGCGCCTGTTCGACCTGGCGGACGATCTGGAGGTAGGTCGCCACCCCGCTGCGCCGGTCGATGCGGAACACGACCACACACTTCACCCATCGCTCGATTGCCGACACTTTACGTAGGAGGTTCCGGCCACTGCTACAGCGGTCTGCGCGAGACCCGCCACACGGTGACCGCCGTGAGCAGGGCCGTTCCGGCCAGGAGCAGGCCGGCCGCCGTCCACTGCATGGCGGCCATCTGGCCGAAGTCGAGGTACTCGACGACGTTGTCGACGATGCCCTTCTCCGCGACGCACGCGTTCTGCGCCTTCTCGGTCGCCTCCGCGCAGGAGCCCCAGCCGTAGAGGTTGCCCTGGGCGTCGGCGACCCAGCGGTCCACTTCGTACGACTCGCTCAGCCGGGCGGGGAGGTCCTCGTCCAACGGGAACGTGATCGTCCGCGCAGCGGCCAGGCGCGGGCGCACCTCGCTCCAGACCAGGTCCATGACGTACGTGAGGACGAACACGGTCACCATGGCCGGCAGCACCCGGCGCACCAGCACGCCGACGGTGACGCCCGCGGCCGTGAGGAAGAGCAGGAAGGCGGGCAGGACCGGGCCCGTCCTGTCGAAGATCCCGCTCTCGATCCACTCCTGCGTGAAGAAGGAGCGGTGCGGCCTCCAGTACCAGGTGAAGAGGACCGAGAGCACCACGCCGCTGAACAGGGCGAGGGAGTAGACCAGGCCCAGCTTGGCGACGATCCACTGGCGGCGGGTCATGGACTGGGTGGTGACCAGTTGCGCCGTGCCGTCCTGCTGGTCGCCCGCGATCAGCGGAGCGCCGATGGTGACGGCGAAGACCAGCGGCAGGACGCCGAGGACGGCGCTGATGAACGTGTGGCCCCGGTCGTCCTGGAGCGGGTTTCCGGCGTCCGGGTCCGGCCGGCCGGCCGCGTCGAGCAGTTGGATCAGGTCGTGGCGTTCCCAGACGATCAGGAGCGCGGTGATCAGGGTCAGGCCGAGGACGCTGTACACCGTGCCCCGGTGCTGGCGTACCACGAGCCAGGGCAGCCCGTGCAGCAGGCGGCGCTTGTGGGCGCGGAGTTCGGTGGGGCTGTCGGTGAGGGTGGTGCTCATGCGGCCTGGTTCCCTTCGGGCTCGACGCGGGCGCCCTGGGTGAAGAGGGAGGGAGCGTCCGGCGAGCGGAGATGCGCGAGCAGGACCTCTTCGAGCGAGGGTTCGGCGACGTTCCACGTGCTCGGCAGCGGGCCCTTCGGCCGGATCAGCGCCTGGAACTGCCGTCCCTCGACCCGTGCTTCCACCACGGTGTGCCGGGCGGACAGCTCGGGCGGCGGCGAGCCGTCCTGGGCCACGCCCGTCACCAGCGAGTGCGCCGGGACCAGCGCGTCGGCGTCACCGGCCATTCTGATCCGGCCGTCCGCGAGGACCAGCAGGTAGTCGCACATGTCCTCCAGCTCGGTGAGCATGTGCGAGGACATCACCACGGTGGTGCCGCGCTCGACGGCCTCCGCCATCAGCAGCGTGCCCATCTCGTGCCGGGCCAGCGGGTCCAGGTCCGACATCGGCTCGTCCAGGAGCAGCAGATCCGGCCGCTTGCCGAAGACGAGCGCGAAGGCCACGCGGGTGCGCTGGCCGCCGGAGAGGGTGCCGACCTTCGCGTCGAGCGGGACGTTGCCCGCGCGGACGATCCGCTCGGACGCCGACGCGTCCCAGCCGGGGTTCAGCTCGGCTCCCAGGCGCAGGGTCTCGGCTACGGTGAACCGCTTGAACAGCGGCTTGTCCTGGCCGAGGAAGGCGAACCTGGGCATCACGGCGGGGTCGTCGGACGCTACGCCGAACACGCTCAACGTGCCGTCCGTCGGCCGTACCTGCTGGGTCGCCAGGCCGAGCAGCGTGCTCTTGCCGGCTCCGTTCGGGCCGACCAGTCCGCAGATGCGGCCGGCCGGCAGGCGGAAGGAGCAGTCGCGCAGCGCCCAGCCGCGGCGGTAGCGCTTGCCCAGTCCGCGCGCCTCCAGGGCCCAGGCGCCCGACCCGCCAGGGATGCTCGTGTCTGCCACGCGCCTCACCTCAATTCCATGAGTCAATTAATGGAATCATGGTCTTGTGCGGGAATGACTGTCAAGGGCATGTGCGGGTGTGTCCTTGCGTGGGTCCGCCGGTGAAGTGGGCGTCGCGGGACGCCGTGTCCTTACGGTGCGCTGCTCAGCGCCAGGTCCACCGCGTCGTCCAGGCAGTCCCGTTCGGCCCCGGTGGCGTGCGGGTTCCGGCGCCCGCGGGTGGCGGCCAGCGCCAGGTCGGCGGCGGACGCGCCGCCGTCGTCGGAGATCTCGGCCAGGAGCGCCGCCAGCAGGACGCGGGCCTCGGCCGCCGCTGCCGGGAGCTCCGAGGTGAGCGCGGCGCGGGCCAGGTTCAGCGCCGACACCGCCCGGTCGAAGCCGGGCGGCCCCTCCTCGGCGGTGGACCAGTCGATCACCACGGGTCCCCGCTCCGTCAGCATCACGTTCTCCGGACGCAGGTCGAGGTGGAGGATGCGGTCCTCCGGGTCGGACGACACCCGGGGCGGTATCGCGTGCAGCTCGCGCAGGAGCCTGCCGAGCTGCGCCCCGGCGTCGCGGGCCCGCACCGCGCCCGCCAGCAGGGCCTCCGCCAGGGTCGGCCCCGCCAGCCGTTGCAGCACCAGGTCCGTGCGGCGGGCCCCGTCGGCGGGCGGGCCGATCCGCGGCACCGGGAAGCCGAAGGCGGCGACGTACGACATCACCGCCAGCTCGTCCGTGGTGTCGGTGCGGTCGCGGTAGCGGCGGAGGACCCAGGAGCCGTCGAGTGCGTACACGTCGGCGGTGCGTCCCGAGCCCAGAAGTTGCCCTGTGTGCATGGGGCCGAACCTACCCGGGCCCACTACCGAAGGGGAGCCGACGTCCGGCTTCGCGCCACCCGCCCGCGATCCCGCCGCACCAGGGCCCCTCGACACGGCGGCGGTTTCCGGGCGGCCCACCGGTCCTCCCGGGCGACGGCGCCGGTCTCACTTGGCGTCCGAGTACCGCTCGACCACCGCCGTCGTGAACGGGAACCGCACCGGCGTCGGGCCGAAGGTGATCCGCCCGGCCAGCTCGCCGGCGGCGCGGATCGCCTCCGTCACGGCGTCCGCCTCCTCCGCCGGGCAGTGCACGATCACCTCGTCGTGCTGGAAGAACACCAGCTCGGCGCGGAGCGCCTGCTCGTGCAGCGTCCGGCGCAGGGCGGCCAGGAGCAGCAGCGCCCAGTCGGCGGCGCTGCCCTGCACCACGAAGTTACGGGTGAAGCGCCCCCGGGCCCGGGTCGTGCCGCCGTCGGCCGCGGCCTCGCTCCCCTCCTGCGGAAGGCCCGCCTCCTCGTCCTGGCCCGCCAGGGCGACCGGCGGGCTGGTGCGGCCCAGCCAGGTGCGCACCAGGCGGCCCTCCTCGCCCGCCCGCGCCGCGTCGTCGACGTACGACACGGCGAGCGGGAAGCGCCGGCGCAGGGCGGCCAGGTTCTTCAGCCCGTCCCCGGAGGTCTGGCCGTAGACCGCGCCGAGCAGGGCCAGCTTGGCGTGTTCGCGGTCGCCGTGGAACGCCTTGGCGGAGAGCGACGTGTAGAGGTCGCCGTCGTGACCGGCCACCTCCATCAGCCCGGGGTCGCGGGAGATCGCCGCCAGCACGCGCGGCTCCATCTGGTCGGCGTCCGCGACGACCAGACGCCAGCCGTCGTCGGCGACGACGGCCTGCCGTATCACCCTGGGGATCTGGAGCGCGCCGCCGCCGTTGGTGGTCCAGCGTCCGCTGACCGTGCCGCCCGGCTGGTACTCCGGGCGGAACCGGCCGTCGCGGACCCAGTCCTGGAGCCAGCTCCAGCCGTGCGCGGTCCAGATCCGGTACAGCTTCTTGTACGCGATGAGGGGCTCGACCGCCGGGTGGTCCACCTCCTCCAGCTCCCACCGCCGGGTCGATTTCACCGCGATCCCGGCCCGCGCGAACGCCTTCACCACGTCGGCGGGCAGGTCGGGGCGGACCCGGCGGCCGAACGCCGCCGACACCTCGTCCGCCAGCTCGGCGAGCCTGCGGGGCTCGCCGCCGCCCGCGTACCGCTCGCCCAGGAGCCCGTGCAGCACCTGCCGGTGCACGTCCGCGCGCCAGGGCAGGCCGGCCCGGTGCAACTCGGCGGCCACCAGCAGCGCGGCCGACTCGGAGCCGGTCAACAGGCGCATCCGGTCGGGGTGTTCGGCGGCGTCGTGGCGGCGGAGCTGGCCCGCGTAGACCCGGAGCAGTCCGTCGAGCGGGACGCCGGTCCCGGAGGGCGGATCGAACAGGGAGGACTGCGCGCCGGGTTCGGCCGGGCGGGCGGGCGGATCGGGCGGCACCGCGGTGTTGTCCAGTCGGGCCAGGGCGGCGGCGGCCGAGCGCGGTTCGCCCAGGCGTCCCTCGTGGCCGAGCAGCAGCGACTCGGCGCACTCGATGTCGTAACACCGCTCGACGCGGACGCCGGCGGCGAGCAGGCGGGGATAGACCTCGGTGGTCGACCGCCACACCCAGCGCGCCACCTCGGGACGCGAACGGACGGCTTCGACGAGATCGGGCTCGGCCCGGACCGGTCCGTCGGGCGTGCCGTCCCGACGCAGCGGCGCGAGCAGCGCCCCGCCCCCCTCCGCCGTGGCCAGCGCCCACCGTTCGGTCATGGGTGCGAGTCTGACATCCGCCACTGACAGCGCCCCGAAGCCGTGCCGTGGTTGCCGGTCTGCCGGTCTGCCGGTCTGCCCGGACTGCCGGACTGCCGGACTGCCGGACTGCCGGTCTGCCCGGTCTGCCGGATTGCGCGGACTGCCGGAACCGGTCTGCCGGATCTGCCCCGCCGGGCCCGCCGGGCCTGCCGGGCCTGCCGGGCCTGCCGGGCCTGCCGGGCCTGCCGGGCCTGCCGGGCCCGCCTGCTGCCCGACAGACCGCCCCCTCCTCCGCCCTCGTCGACTGGCCGCACGGCCTCGCAGGGGTGAGGATCACTCCATGGAAGCGATCGTGTACGAGGAGTTCGGCGGCCCCGGCGTCCTGCACCTGGCCCGGCTCGACGCCCCCCGCCCCGGACCCGGCCAGGTCCGGGTGGCGGTGCGCGCAGCCGGGGTGAACCCGCTGGATCACAAGATCAGGAGCGGCGCGATGGAGCCGGTCTTCCCCACCGCGCTCCCCGCCACGCCGGGCGCGGAGTTCTCCGGGGTGGTCGAGGAGGCCGGGGAGGGCGTCACGGCCTTCGCACCGGGCGACGAGGTCCTGGGCTGGAGCGCCACCGGCTCCTACGCCGCCGAGGCGCTGGCCGAGGAGTCGTCCCTGGCCCCCAAGCCGCCGGACCTGTCCTGGGCGCAGGCCGCCGCGCTGCCGGTCGCCACCGACACCGCCTCCCGGGTGCTGGACGAGCTGGCCCTGGCGGAGGGCGAGACGCTGCTGCTGCACGGTGCGAGCGGTGGCGTCGGGTCGGTCGCCGTGCAGCTCGCGGTCGCCCGGGGCGCGACCGTCATCGGCACCGCCTCCCCGGCCAACCACGACTTCCTCCGAGTGCTGGGCGCGGTCCCGGTGGCGTACGGTTCCGGGCTGGTCGAGCGGGTACGGGAGTTGGCTCCGCAGGGCGTGGACGCGGTGTTCGACGTGTCGGGGCGCGGCGCGCTGCCGGAGTCGATCGAACTGCGCGGCGGTACGACGGACCGGATCGTCACGATCGCCGACGGAGACGCGGCCGAGCTGGGCGTGGCCTTCTCGTCGGGCGGCGGCGGACCGTCCGCCGGGCGCCTCGCGGAGAACGCCCGGCTGGCGGCCTCCGGCGAGCTGCGCGTGGAGGTCTCCCGGTCCTTCCCGCTCGCCGACGCCCGCAGCGCGCACGAGGCCAGCGAGGCCGGACACGTCCGGGGCAAGATGGTGCTGCTGCCGTAAGGGCGTTCCCCCGGGCCGGGTCCGTTTGAAGCTCCGGCCGCCCCCGGCCGGGTCCGCCCGAAGCCCCCTCCACCCCGGCCGCCCCGGGCCGGGGTGCCTCAAGCCCTCGGCCTCCTCGGCCTCCTCGGCCTCCTCGGCCTCCTCGGCCTCCTCGGCCGCCACCCCCGCCGCCCGCCTACCCTGGTCGGATGGAACCGGTGATCGACCAGGCATGCGCGGCGGCGCTCTACGCGGACGGCGACGCCGCCCTGGACACCGGCGCCTCGCTGCTCGCCGCCGCCCCCGACGCCGACGACGCGCTGCACCGGCGCGGCGAGGAGTTCGTCCGCCGGGCCTGGGACCGGGGCTGGCAGCCGGCCGACCTGATCCGCCTGGTGCGGCTGGAGCTCGACGAGCGGCGGGCCGCGCTCGCCGCGACCCTGGTCGCCGCCGAGACCGCCCGGTACCCGGCGCTGCCGCCCCGCTGGCGCGGGCAACTCGACGAACTGCCCGCCGCCGCCCCGCGCAACCGGCCCGACCGGTTCTCGTACGCCTGCGATCTGCTGGAGTTGTACCGCCTGCTGCTGCGGCTGCCCGCGATCGAGCCCGTCGGGCCGCCGCCCGGCACCGCCGCCGACCACCTCCACCGTGCCCCGGCCCCCGACGAGCCCCGCATGCTCACCCGTATCCGGGCGCTGCTGGCCAAGGCGGAGGCGACCGGCTTCCCGGAGGAGGCCGAGGCGCTGACCACCAAGGCCCAGGAGCTGATGGCCCGGCACAGCATCGACGAGGCCCTGCTCGCCGCCCGCACCCGGAGCGCCGAGTCCCCCGGGGCCTGCCGGATCGGGGTGGAGCCCCCGTACGAGAGCGCGAAGGCGATCCTGCTCGACGCGGTGGCCTCGGCCAACCGGTGCCGGGCCGTGTGGAACAGCGATCTGGCCTTCACCACGGTCGTGGGCTTCGAGCCGGACCTGGAGGCCGTGGAGCTGCTGTTCACTTCGCTGCTCGTCCAGGGCACGGCGGCGATGACCCGGGCGGAGGCCGGACAGCGGGCGGGCGGACGCAAGCGGACCAAGACGTTCCGGCAGTCGTTCCTCATGGCGTACGCGCAGCGGCTGGGCAGCCGGCTCGCCGACGGCGCCGAGCGGGTCACGGCCGAGGCCGGGGCGGCGGCGGGCGACGGCCCGGCCGGGGCGCCCGGCGGCGGGCTGCTGCCGGTGCTGGCCGCGCGGGACGTCGCGGTCACCGGCGTGGCCGAGCGGATGTTCCCCCGTACGACGACGGCCCGGGTGCGCGGGGCCACGGACGTGGACGGCTGGAACCACGGCAGGGAGGCCGCCGACCGGGCCCGGATGGGCGGCGGAGGCGGTAGCGACGGCGGACGCGGCGGCCGCTCCGACCGCGGAGGCCGCTCCGACGGTGACGGCGAGATCATGGCGTAAGTCCGGTTTGCCACGCCGGCTCGTCACGCTGGCTCGTCACGCCGGTTTGACACGTCGGTTTGTCACGCCGGTTTGTCACGTCGACTTGTCATGGTTTGCCGCAAAAGGCTGTCCAACGGGCTGTCCCGTAGGCTCGGGCCATGAGCTGGCTCCGGGCCCTGAAGGAGACCGCGCGATCCGGGCTGGAGATCGAGCGCCTGAAGCTGGAACCGCTCATCGCCCTGCGCGGCGCGGTGGGGCTCGCCCTCGTCGTCGGTACGAGCCTGGCCCTGTTCGGGCCGCAGATCGCGGCGAGTTCGGCGTTCGGTGCGTTCCAGGCGGCCATCGCGACCTTCCAGCGCAGTTGGCGCCCGCGCCCGGTGCTCGCGCTCGTCTCCGGCGTGAGCCTCGCCGTGTCGACCTTCGTCGGCTACGTCAGCGGCGCGCACACCGTCCTCTTCCTCTGCCTGCTCGGGGCCTGGACCTTCCTCGCCGGGCTGGCCTGGGCGGCGGGTCCGACCGGCGGGATCATCGCCGCGTCCAACGTCGCGATCATGCTGGTGACGATCACGCTGCCGACCTCCGTCGAGGACGCCGCCGCCCATGCGGGGATGATCGCGGTCGGCGGGGTGGTCCAGGCGGCGCTCATCGTCCTGTTCCCGGTCCGCCGATGGGGCGCCCAGCGCGACGCGCTCGCCGACGCACTGGCCGCCGAGGCCGACTACGCCCGACGGCTGCGCCTCGACCCGTTCGCCCCGTTCGACCCGCTGCCGCTGATGACCGCGCGCAGCGCCGCCGCCGTCACGCCGCGCGAGGCCCGCCGCCGCCCGGCCGAGCTGCACGGGGCCCGCGGCGTCGCCGAACGGCTGCGCCCGGTGCTCGCCTCGCTGGCCGACCCGGCGATGGGCGTGCCCGGCGAGGGGCTGGAGCGGGCCTGGGTGAACGAACTGCTGGGCGCGGCGGGCTCCGTGCTCGACGCCGCCGCCCGCGCCGTCCGGCACGGCGAACCCGTCCACCTCTCCGCCACCGACCTCGGCGTCCTGAAGACGCCCGACAACGACGTGATCCTCGTCGGCCCCGCCCGCCGCGCCGCCGACCGGCTCGCCGCGCTCCTCGACGACGTGCTGGAGATCGCGGAGGGCACCGGGACGGCCCGGGGCATCCCCTCCGACCTGGCCCCGGACACCCGGCACCGGCCCACGCTGCCGCGCCTGGCGCCGGTGGTCCTGGCCGCGATGCGCCGCGAACTGCACCACGGCTCGGCCATCCTGCGCCATGCGATCCGGGTCGCGGTGGTCGCGGTCGCCGGGTACTTCGTCGGCGCGGCGCTGCCGCTCGGGCACGGCTACTGGGCCCCGATGACGGCCGTCATGGTGATGCGCCCGGAGTTCTCGCAGACGTACGCCCGTTCCGTGGCCCGGTTCGGCGGCACGCTGGTCGGCGTCGGGCTGGCCACCGCCGTCGTGCGGGGCGCGCACCCGTCGGACACGCTCTCGGCGGTCCTCGCGGTGGTCTGCGCCGGGCTGATGTACCTGCTGATGCGGACCGGGTACGTGGTCGGCCAGGTCTGCGTCTCCGCCTACGTGGTCTTCCTGCTCGGCATGGCCGGCGGCGACTGGTCCCAGACCGTCACCGAGCGCATCGTGCTGACGCTCGTCGGCGGGCTCCTCGCGATGGTCTCGTACGCGCTCTACCCGGCGTGGGAGACGCCGCGGCTGCGCTACCGGCTCGCCGACTGGCTGGTGGCGGACGGGCGGTACGCGGCCACCGTCATCGACCAGTACGCCGATCCGGCCCACCGCGACCTGGACGCGGTCCGGTCCGCGGTGCTCGCCACCCGGGAGGCCCGGGTGGCCTGGCAGGAGGCGCTGGCCGCCGCGCAGCACGAGCCGGTGCGCCACCGCGGCATCTCCCGCGCCGCGGCCACCGACGCCCAGCACGCCCTCGGCCAGCTCGGCCGCTCCGCGATGGTGCTGGAGGCCCACCTTCCGGCGGCCTCGGCGGAACCGGTCCCCGGCGCGGCCGAGCTGGCCGAGGCGCTGCGCCGCGCCACGGAGCAGGGCGCCCGTGCCGTACGGGAGCGGCGGCTGCCCGACTGGCGCCCGGCTGCGGAGGCGGTGGCGCGGTGGGACGTGCCGACGGCGGACGGCGACGGCACGTCCCCGGCCGGCGACCCGGTCGTGCGCCGGGGCGCGGCGCTGCTCCTGGAGGCGCTGGAGGAGTTCACCCGCGCGCTGGACGAGCGCGGCGGAAGCACCCGCGTCAGCAGCACGCTCGCGGGGAAGTGACGCGGAGGCCCGCGCCGGGAGAGACCGGCGTCAGGGGGACTCGACGTCCGGGAGGTCGGGCAGGTCGGGCAGGTCCGTGGGCAGCTTGCCGGGGTCGGCCTTGGTGAGCGTGTCCTTGGGCCCGCCGTCCCAGGCGACGACGAGCTTGCGGCCGTCGTTGGAGTCGATCGAGCCCATCGTGCGGTCGGCGCCGCCGCCGGTGCACGTCAGCGCGAGCATGACCTCGCCCATGTCCTTCACGTCGCCCTGGCAGACGGACTCGTCGGCGACGAGCGCGACCTTGCCCGAGGTGATGGAGACGGTGACGTTCCGGCCGTCCGTCAGCCCCACCCAGGTGCCCTCCAGCGCCGCCGCGTCGGCGTCGGCGCTCCCGGCGGACCCGGCCGTTCCACCGCCGTCCGGCGTCGCGCCCGCCTCGGCGGCCGGGGCCTTCGCCGCGGAGTCGTCGCCGCTGCCGCAGGCGGTCAGGGCCAGCGAGGCGGCCAGAGCGGCGGCCAGAACGGCGCCGGTGGTTGCGAACCTGTCCACGTGGAGTTCCCCCTTGCTGATTTCCGGTCGAAAGACCGCGCCAAGTTACCAGGGGTTCTCCGGCCGACTCCGGTAACCGGGAGCCAAATAGGCGTGCCGTTCGTCTCTCTTCCGGGGACACTGCCGGGAGCGCCGTTCGCGCGGAAAGCCTGTAATCGCGGCAACACCCCGCGTGCACGTGCATCTGCTCATGCATTGGCATATGAACACAGCTATGATCCGAGCTAGTTGACACTTGCACCTTGCAACTCGGGGAGCGTCCTGTGCACCACGTGTACAACGGCATGGCGGCCACGGAGCTCCGCGGAGCCGTCTGGCAGAAGAGCCGTCACAGCAACTCCCAGGGATCCTGCGTGGAGTTCGCGAAACTACCCGGAGGGAGTGTGGCGATGCGCAACTCGCGCCATCCCGACGGGCCGGCCCTCGTCTACACACCGGCCGAGATCGAGGCCCTGCTGCTGGGCGTCAAGGACGGTGAGTTCGACCACCTGGTGGCCGGAGCCTGACGCGGCCACGCACCCTGCGTACGGGCAGTCCGCGTACACGTGCCAGTGGCCGTGAGCGTACACGTGCCACCTCGCGCGCGTGTGCCGCCGCTCGGCCTGCCCGCGCGCGGGAGCGCAACCCCGGATCCGCATCCGCACCCGCGCTCGTATCCGCGCCCGAAGCCCGCCCGGCCCGGGGCGCGTGGCGCCTCAGCGGCCGGGCGGGGTGTTCTCCGGGAGCCGGAAGAGGGCCCAGACGACCTTGCCGCAGAACGGGCCGGCGGGCGAGAGGTCCCCGGGCAGCGCGGGGGAGGGGTGCCAGCCCCAGCTGTCGCTGACGCACTCCACCAGGAACAGGCCGCGCCCGGACTCGGCGGAGTCCGCCGCCTCGCCCGCGACCGGGCTCTCCCGGCTGGGATCGCGCACCGCGCACACCAGCCGCGTGGCCCAGCGCATCAGGTGCAGCCGCACCGGCGACTCCGGGAACTCCCGGGGCGGGTCGGTGGGCAGCGCGTGGCGCAGGGCGTTGGTGACGAGCTCGGACACGACCAGGGCGACGTCGTCGAAGCGTTCGCCCAGCTCCCACCGCTCCAGGGTGGATCTGGTGAACTTCCGTGCCCCGCCGACCGCTTCGTAACGGGCGGGAAGCGCGCAGGAAGCCGATCCGGCGACCCCCGAGGGGTCGGTGGGGGGAAGCCCCTGCCGTAACGGCTCGAGCATCGTCGATCCATTCGTCCCCATACGAGGCACTCCCGGGATTCGCGGCTGTAGCGGTACTGCCTGTAGCGGTACTGCGGGGGTACAGCGGCACAACACGAGCACGCAGGTGCGCGAGGACCATGCTTCCGAATGCGCAGGGCAGATGCAAGGGCAGATGCACGTGCACGCGCCGGACCTGCCCGATAGCGTGGTGGTTCTGGGGCATTTCTTCCCGTGGGCAGTTTCGGAGCTTTCTGGACGTCTTCTCATTTCCGTAATCGAATGAGTACGGGCTGAAGCGTTTTGGTGGCAGAATCCGGCACTTGGGGTTCGGGGGCCCCGACTGACCGGTTGGCGATGGGGAGGGTCGGACCTGTGTCCGCAGGCGAGTCGAGTGGATCGGTGGTGCGGCGCATCCTGCTGGGCTCTCAGCTCAGACGGCTGCGGGAGTCGCGCGGCATCACCCGTGAGGCGGCCGGCTACTCCATCCGCGCCTCCGAATCGAAGATCAGCCGCATGGAGTTGGGACGGGTGAGCTTCAAGGCCAGGGACGTCGAGGACCTGCTCACGCTCTACGGTGTCGCCGACGAGGCGGAGCGCGAAGCGCTCCTGGGGCTGGCGCGCGAGGCCAACGTGGCGGGTTGGTGGCACAGTTACGGCGACGTGCTGCCGGGGTGGTTCCAGACCTACATCGGTCTGGAGGGGGCCGCCTCCCTCATCCGCATCTACGAAGTCCAGTTCGTGCACGGGCTCCTGCAGACCGAGGCGTACGCGCACGCCGTCGTCGAACGCGGCATGCGCGGCGCCTCCGCGGCCGAGATCGACCGCCGCGTCGCGCTGCGCCTGGAGCGCCAGAAGGCGCTCGTCTCCGAGCGGGCCCCCACCTTCCACGCCGTCCTCGACGAGGCGGCCCTGCGCCGCCCGTATGGCGACCGCGAGGTGATGCGCGCCCAGTTGAGGCATCTGATCGACATGTCGGAGCAGCCGAACATCACGCTCCAGGTGATGCCGTTCAGCCACGGCGGGCACGCGGGCGAGAGCGGCTCCTTTACGATGCTGCGTTTCCCGGAATCCGATCTGTCGGACATTGTCTATTTGGAGCAGCTGACCAGCGCGCTCTATCTGGACAAGGCCGAGGAAGTCGCGCAGTACGAAAAGGCCATGGCCTGCCTGTGCGAGGACAGCCCCGGGCCGGAAGAGAGCCGCGATCTCCTCCGTGGGCTTCTTCAACTCACGTGATTAATCAGTACGATGACGTCTCATCAGGAGTCTGCGAACGCCTGCAGTAAGGGATTGCATGTCCTACTTCCATGAACTGGCCCACCAGTACATCGACGGCGAGTGGTGCAGTGGCGGCGGCTCGTGGGACATCATCGATTTCAATCCCTTCAACGGTGAGAAACTCGCCGCGATCACCGTGGCCACCGCGCGCGAGGTCGACCGGGCCTACCGCGCCGCCGAGCGCGCCCAGCGGGAGTGGGCCGCGACCAACCCGTACGAGCGGCGCGCCGTGCTGGAGCGGGCCCTGCGCATCACCGGCGAGCGCACCGAGCAGATCGTCGAGGCGATCGTCGACGAACTGGGCGGCACCCGGCCGCGCGCCGAGTACGAGGTCCGCGCCGCGGAGGAGTTCCTGCGCGAGGCGGTGCGGCAGGCGCTGCGCCCCGCGGGCCGGCTGCTGCCCTCCGTCACGGACGGCAAGGAGAACCGCCTCTACCGGCTGCCCGTCGGCGTCGTCGGCGTCATCAGCGCCTTCAACTTCCCTTTCCTGGTGACCATGAAGTCGGTCGCGCCCGCGCTGGCCCTCGGCAACGCCGTGGTCGTCAAGCCCCACCAGGCCGCGCCCGTGGTGGGCGGCGGGCTGGTCGCGAAGATCTTCGAGGAGGCCGGGCTGCCCGCCGGGCTCCTCAACATCGTGATCACCGACAGCGCCGAGATCGGCGACGCCTTCATCGCCCACCCCGTGCCCAAGGTGATCTCGTTCACCGGCTCCGACCGGGTCGGACGCCATGTCGCCGCCACCGCCGCCGGGCTCTTCAAGCGGACCGTCCTGGAGCTGAGCGGCAACAGCGCCCTGGTGGTGCTGGAGGACGCCGACGTCGAGTACGCGGTGCGGGCCGCGCTCTTCAGCCGCTTCCTCCACCAGGGCCAGGTCAGCATGGCGGCCAACCGGATCCTGGTGGACCGCTCGATCGCCGCCGAGTTCACCGGGTTGTTCACCGCCGAGGTGGCCGCGCTCGAGGCGGGCGACCCGCGCGACCCGCGGACGCGCATCGGCCCGGTCGTCAACGCCTTCCAGGCCGACGCGCTGGCCGCCCTGGTGGACCGGGCGATCGCGGACGGGGCGCGGGCCCTGGTGCGGGGCCGCACCCGCGGCAACGTCGTCGAGCCGACCGTCCTGGCGGGCCTCGCCCCCGACTCCCCGCTGCTGGACCAGGAGATCCTGGGCCCGGTCGCGCTGCTGATGACGTTCGACGGCGAGGAGGAGGCGGTGCGGCTCGTCAACGACAGCCCGTACGGACTGAGCGGTGCGGTCCATACGCGCGACACCGAGCGCGGAGTGCGCTTCGCCCGGCGTATCACCGGCGGGATGTTCCACGTCAACGACTCGACCATCCACGACGAGCCGCTGGTCGCGTTCGGCGGCGAGAAGCTGTCCGGCGTCGGGCGGCTGAACGGCGAGGCCGCCGTGGAGGCGTTCACGACGCAGAAGTGGATGTCGATCCAGCACGGCCGCACGGTCTTCCCGTTCTGACCGCCCGCCCGGGCCGCCGTCCCCGCCACGGGCTAGCCTGGGACGGCCCCTGGCCGAAGCCGTACAGGAAGACGGGAAGTGTGGGCGCATGTCGGCGATCCGGCTGCTGGTCCTCGGCGCGGTGCGCATGCACGGCCGCGCGCACGGCTACCAGGTCCGCAACGACCTGGAGTACTGGGGCGCCCACGAGTGGTCCAACGCCAAGCCGGGCTCGATCTACCACGCCCTGAAGCAGATGGCGAAGCAGGGCCTGCTCCTCGCGCACGAGACCGCCCCGTCGACGGCGGGCGGCCCGCCCCGCACCGAGTACGAGGTGACCGAGCAGGGCGTCCAGGAGTACCGCGCCCTGCTCCGTACGGCGCTCCGCTCCCACGACCAGGGCATGGACGTGCTCTCGGCGGCCGTCGGGTTCATCGTCGACCTGCCCCGCGAGGAGGCGGTGGCGCTGCTGCGGGAGCGGGTCGAGGGCATGAAGCGGTGGCGGACCGCGGTCACCGGGTACTACACCCCCGAGGGCGGCCCCGAATCCCTCGGCCACATCGGCGAGATCATGAACCTGTGGGTGCACACCGCCGACGCGGACGCCGAGTGGACGCAGGGGCTGATCGCCCGGATCGAGGGCGGCGCGTACACCTTCGCCGGCGAGGGCGACCCGTTCGTCGGCGTCCTCGCAGAGGGGCAGGAGAACCCCTACGCGACCGGCGTCCGCGACCCGGGGGACGACGCGTAGCCGTCCTTCGGCACCGGCCTCAGTGGTGGAAGGCCGTCGGCACCGGACGGTCGTGGCTCAACGGGTGGCGCTGCGACCGCAGGTCGGGCAGCAGCAGCCGCAGGTCCTCGATCAGCAGCTCGCCGAGGTCCGAGGAGAACCCGTTGCGGCACACCACGCGCAGCACCGACAGGTCCTGCCGGTTGGCCGGGAAGGTGTAGGCGGGAACCAGCCAGCCGTGTTCCCGCAGTCGGCGCGCGACGTCGAACACGTCGTACGCGTGGACGTCCTCGCCCGTCGTGAAGGCGAAGACCGGCAGCTCGTCGCCCCGGGTGAGCAGCCGGAAGTCGCCCAGCTCCTCCACCGCGCGCGCCAGGTCGCAGGCCACGTCCCGGGACGCCTGCTGCACCGCCCGGTAGCCGTCGCGCCCCAGGCGCAGGAACGTGTAGTACTGCGCCACCACCTGCGCCCCGGGCCGGGAGAAGTTCAGCGCGAAGGTCGGCATGTCGCCGCCCAGGTAGTTGACGCGGAAGACCAGCTCCTCCGGCAGCGCGTCGGCCGAGCGCCACAGCGCCCATCCGACGCCCGGGTAGACGAGCCCGTACTTGTGGCCGGAGGTGTTGATCGACGACACCCGGGGCAGCCGGAAGTCCCACACCAGGTCCGGGTCGAGGAACGGGGCGACCATCGCGCCGGACGCGCCGTCCACATGGACCGGGATGTCGAGGCCGGTGCGTTCCTGGAGGTCGTCCAGGGCCGCGCAGAGCTCGGCGATCGGCTCGTAGGAGCCGTCGAAGGTGGAGCCGAGGATGCCGACGACGCCGATCGTGTTCTCGTCGCACAGCTCGGCGGCGGCCTGCGGGTCCAGGTGGAACCGGCCGCCCTCCATGGGGACCTGCCGCGCCTCCACCTCCCAGAAGGCGCAGAACTTCTCCCAGCACACCTGCACGTTGACGCCCATCACCAGATTGGGCCGCGCGGTCGCCGGGTAGCGGTCGGCGTTCCGCAGCGCCCAGCGCCGCTTGAGGGCCAGCCCGGCGAGCATGCACGCCTCGCTCGAACCGGTGGTCGAACACCCCACGGTGGACGTCGGTTCGGGCGCGTTCCACAGGTCGGCGAGCATCGCCACGCAGCGCCGCTCCAGTTCGGCGGTGCGCGGGTACTCGTCCTTGTCGATCATGTTCTTGTCCCGGCACTCGCCCATCAGCACCCCGGCCTGCGGCTCCATCCAGGTGGTGACGAACGTGGCCAGGTTGAGCCGGGAGTTGCCGTCGAGCATCAGCTCGTCGTGGACCAGCCGGTACGCCGTCGACGGCGGCAGCGGGCCGTCCGGCAGCCGGTGCCGGGGCGGGGCGGTGTTCATCCCGGCCGCCGGATTCGCCTCCCCGAAGAAGGGGTTGAGCGCCAGCTTGCTCGGCTCGCCGGATTCGTCGTCCCGCGCCGGCCGGGTGCCTCGGTGCAGTGCCATGGATACGTCCGCCCTTTCGGTTCTCTTCGGCCGTCCGTTCTGTCCGGCCGCCGGCCCGGGTCGCGTCCCGGTACCGGCTCGCTCCGCCCGGCTGCCGGGCCCGGCGGCTCGCTCCGCCCGGTTCGCCGGTCAGCCCTCGGCGGCGAGTCCGGCCTTGATGGCCCGTGTGAACTTCACGACCCGCTCCGCCTGGACACGGGCTGCGGTCAGGGTCTGCGCGCCGACCGGGATGTCGCCCTGGCCCGCGACGTGCGAGGTGCCGTACGGGTTGCCGTCGACGAACTTCGACGGATCGGTGTAGCCGGGGGCGACGAGGATGCCGCCGAAGTGGTGGATCGTGTTGTAGAGCGCCAGCAGGGTGGACTCCTGGCCGCCGTGGGTGGTGGCGCTGGCGGTGAAGCCGCTGTACACCTTGTCGGCCAGCTGCCCCGACTGCCACAGCCCGCCGAGCGTGTCGATGAACTGCTTGAGCTGCGCGGTGACGTTCCCGTACCGCGTCGGCGAACCGAAGATCACCGCGTCGGCCCAGACGATGTCGTCGGGCGCGGCCTCGGGAACGGAGGCGGTGGCCTCCACGTTGGCCGCCCAGGCGGGGTTGGCGTCGACGGCGGACCGCGGGGCCAGCTCCGCCGCCCTGCGCAGCCGCACCCGCGCCCCGGCCCGCTCCGCGTCCTCCGCCATGGCCTTGGCGATGGCGGCCACGGTGCCGGTGGACGAGTAGTAGATGACGGCGACGTTCACGGGCGTGGGCATGCGGAGACCTCCGTCGGGACAGCATCGGCGCGTTGGGGCGTAGCCATACGAAGGTGACAATACGGATATCCGACGCAAGCGGCGCGTCGGATGCGGCCCGTCGGATGCGGCGTCGCCCCGGCGTCGCCCCGACGGGGCGGCGCCGGGGCGCTCAGCGCCGCGGGAGGCCGTTCCGGTCCAGCTCCATCTGGGGTCGCCCGGTCACCAGCAGCCAGGCCGGCAGCGTGGCCGCGCACAGCAGCGGCAGCACGGACGCCTCGCTGACCAGCACCGCGGCGGTGAACAGGCTCAGCCAGCCCTGCCGGGTGACGGCCAGCAGCACGCCCAGCACCGCGCAGGAGACCGCGAGCGAGGTCGGCACCGCGTCGACCAGCGCGTGGGCGCCGAGCCCGAGCGACACCCCGACGAAGACCGACGGGAAGATGCGTCCGCCCCTGAAGCCGCAGGTCGCCGAGACCACCAGCGCGGCCATCTTGACCACCGCCATCCCCGCGAACTCCCCGGCCGACCACCCGTCCGGGGTCTCGGCCAGCTGCTTGACCTGGTCCAGCCCCTTGAACAGGGTCAGATGGCCGCCCAGCGCGCCGAGCAGCCCCAGCACCAGCCCGCCGAGCGTCAGCGCGAGCACCGGATGGCGCAGCGCGCGGAAGAGCCGGTGCGCCGGCGGGAACGCGTACACGCCCAGCAGTCCGAGCACCGCGCCCGCCGAGGCGACCACCAGTGCCGAGAGCAGGTCGCCCCAGTGCGGGCCGCTGTAGGCGGGAAGCGCCAGGTCGAAGCTGGGCTCGTCGAGGAGCGACATGGTCAGCGCCCCGGCCGCGCCCGCCGCCAGCGGGGCGAACAGCCGGTCCCAGAACGCCCCCGGACCCGGCTGCGAGGCCAGCGTCTCGGAGAGGATCAGGGCGGCGGCCACCGGGGTGCCGAAGAGCGCGCCGATCGTCCCGGCGGCGGCGAGCGCGATCCACAGCTGGGCCGGCGCGCCCGGCGCCACCCGCCGGCCGAGCCAGTAGGTGAGGGCGATGTTGGCGGCGGTGATCGGGTTCTCCGGCCCGAGGCTCACCCCGCCCGCCAGCGCCAGCACCGTCACCAGCAGCAGTCCGGGCAGCACGCCGGGCCGCATCGGCGGATCGACGAGCCCCGTGGTGGCCGGATCGGGACCGCCGTGGCCCGGCACCGTCCACAGGGCCAGGCCCACCGCGAGGCCGGTCGCGGTGAGCATCACGATCATCCACAGCGAGGAGTACCGGCCGACGCCCAGCGCGTCCGGCAGGTCCTTCCACAGCACGTCCTGGAGCTGCTCCGCCAGCAGGCTCACCCCGAGCAGGATCAGCGCGGACACCACGCCGACGGCCAGGGCGGGCAGGACGAGCGGCAGCAGCCGCCGCACCGGGGCCGCCGCGGGCCGCGGGGGAGCGGGTGGAGCGGAGGCGGGGGGTTCAGGGGCCACCGGCTCACCATAGAGTCACGAAAGCCGCGAAACGCCCACCCGGCGGACCGGACCCCTCCGCGCCGCGCCGCCCCTCCGCCCGGCCGCGCCGCGCCGCCCTGCCTCTCCGCGTCAAGCGTCCCGCCCCGCGCTCACGGACGGCTGATCACGGCCGCCGTGCCGTACGCGCAGACCTCCGTACCGACGTCCGCCGCCTCGCTCACGTCGAAGCGCATCATCAGGACCGCGTTGGCCCCGCGCGACCGCGCCTGCTCCACGAGCCGTTCCATGGCCTGGTTGCGCGTCTCCACCAGGGTCTTGGTCAGCCCCCGCAGCTCGCCGCCGATCATCGACTTCAGCCCCGCCCCGATCTGGCTGCCCAGATGGCGCGAGCGGACGGTCAGCCCGAAGACCTCGCCGATGACCTGCGTCACCTGGTATCCCGGTACGTCGTTCGTGGTGACGACCAGCACGTCCGCCTGGGCCGTCTGCCCGCCGCCGTATTCCTCAATGCCCATGTCCGTGGCACCTCCTGCGACCAGCTTCGGCCCGCTCCGCAGGATGCGCATTCCCGTTGTGCGCCACTGGGACCAACGACCACTGGATCCCGGGGCACGCGCGCGGCGTTGATAGCTTGGGGCGCCCACGCAGCCGCCCTCGCACACATCCTGGAGCCCGGACCTTGAATACGCTTGCGCTCGGCCCGAGCTGGCTGGACCCGGACTATCTGCTCAACACGTTCGGCCTTCCCGGTCTGCTCCTCATCGTCTTCGCCGAGTCCGGACTCCTGATCGGGTTCTTCCTGCCCGGCGACTCCCTGCTGTTCACCACGGGGCTGCTGGTGACCACGGGCCAGCTGAAGTACCCGCTCTGGATGGTCTGCGCGCTGATCGCCGCCGCCGCGGTCATCGGCGACCAGGTCGGCTACCTCTTCGGCCGCAAGGTCGGCCCGGCCCTCTTCAAGCGCCCCGACTCCCGCCTCTTCAAGCAGGAGAACGTGGAGAAGGCCCACGAGTTCTTCGAGAAGCACGGCCCGAAGTCCCTGGTCCTGGCCCGCTTCGTGCCCATCGTGCGCACGTTCACGCCGATCATCGCGGGCGTCAGCCGGATGAACTACCGCTCCTTCATCACGTACAACGTCGTCGGCGCGGTCCTCTGGGGTGTCGGCGTCACCGTGCTCGGCGCGCTGCTCGGCAAGATCCGGTTCGTCCACGAGAACATCGAGCTGATCCTCATCCTGATCGTGCTCATCTCCGTCGTGCCGATCGTGATCGAGGTCCTCCGGGCCCGCAGCCAGTCCAGGAAGGCCGCCCCCGACCAGCAGGAGGGCGGCCCCGGCGGCGGTCCGGCCTCCGGCCGCGGGCGGCACGCCAAGCGCTGACCGGCCGCGTACGGACAGGTCCCAAGGCGCCCCTCCCGGCACGGCCACCGCCGCGCCGGGAGGGGCGCCTTCCGGTCAGAAGCCCCTGGTCCGCTTCGCCGCCCGGCGGCTCGAAC
Organism: Streptomyces sp. ADI96-02; assembly: GCF_003846185.1. Lineage (GTDB taxonomy): Bacteria > Actinomycetota > Actinomycetes > Streptomycetales > Streptomycetaceae > Streptomyces. Next base: position 2,890,496 of record NZ_ML123034.1, on the reverse strand, counting down.
CGCCCACCGCCCCCGGCACCCGCATGAACAACCGGGAGATCTCGCTCCCCAGGTTCACCCCGATCGCGATGGCCAGCGCCGTCGCCACCGCCGTCGACAGCGACGCGAGCCCGGCGTCCAGCTCGTTCTGCGCCACGCCCAGCAGACCGAAGTACGTCGCCGAACCGGGCAGCAGCGGCCCGATCGCCGCCGTGATGAACGGCAGCGACGACGTGTACCGGTAGCGCGAGAACAACTGCCCGAACAGCCCCACCAGGCCGGCCGCCACCGCCGTCGCCGCGACCGGCGAGATGCCGCCGGTGCGGGCCATCGCCCCGAAGACGACCCACGCCACACCGCCGTTCAGCGTCACCACCAGCACGGTGGAACGTTCCTGCTGGAGCAGGACCGCGAAGGCCAGGCTCAACGCCATCGACGACAGGATCTGGATCACCGGCCGGTCGCTGGGCACGAACTGCGCCTCCGGATTGAGCGCCGCGCCCAGCTGGACCCCCAGATACAGGACCAGCAGCACCCCCGCAACGATCCCGATGACCAGGTACATGACCTCCAGCAGCCGGGCCGAGGCCGTGATGTAGTAACCCGTCAGACCGTCCTGCACCCCGGCCACCAGCGCCCGCCCCGGCAGCAGCGCGAACAGCCCACCGGTGATCACCGCGGACGGGCGGACCTCGGTCGAGTGCGTCAGCGTCAGCGCCACGCCCAACGCCGCCGGCGGCATCGCCGCCACCGTGAACTGGTAGAACTCCGGCAGCCCGCGCCCGGCGCACAGCCACGCCAGCCGGTCGCCGAGCATCGCGCCCGCCGCCGCCACGAGGAAGACCAGCACCCCGCCGCCGACCAGCACGGAGGCCGCACCGGCCAGCAGCCCCGCCGCCGCCGTCAGCACCCAGCCCGGGTACGGGTGCCGGTTGCGGCGGATCTCCGCGAGACGCCGGTACGCCTCCTCCAGCGACACCTCCGCCTCGTGCGTGGTGATGTCGTCGATCAGCCGGAACACCGCCGCCAACCGGGTGTAGTCGGTGCCCCGCCGGCGCACCGTGCGGCTCGCCGTCACCGGGTCCTCGACCAGCGACGGCTGGTGCGAGATGGAGAGCAGCGTGAACGTGACCGTCGGCTCGCACCGGTCCAGCCCGTACGAGCGGCACACCGCGAACATCGCCGCCTCGACGTCCTCGGCGCCCTCGCCGCCCGCCAGCAGCAGCTCCCCGATACGCAGCGTCAGGTCCAGGACGCGGGGCACGGCGGGCCCCGTGTCGTCGTCGGTGCGCTGCACGGTCTCCGGCGCCGGCCGCTCGGTCACCGGCATCCGGAGCATCGTGCGCATCCGGTCCTGCCAGGGCGCCTCCTTGGTCAGCCGGACCATCGGAATGCCCTGCGCCGGAGTGAACGCGGGCGGCGACTGCTGCGCGTTGTACGTCCGGGGCGGAGTGAAAGCGGAACCGAGCGCGTCCGAGGGGGAGCCGCCCGCCGGACCGCCGCCCGGTCCACCCGGACCGTTCGGATCGGGGTGCACCCCGGTCGGCAGCGCGAACTCCGACGTCGGGTGGTCCTCCTCGGGCGGCGACGCCGGCTGACTCGTCCCGGCGGGCGGGACGAAGGCGCTGCGCGCCTCGTCGGACTGGGGCTTCTGGTCCTCCGGACCGCCCGGTTCCGCCACCACTCGACCTCGCTCCTCCTCGGCTGCACGTCCCTGGCCGCACGTGTGCCCAGTATGGCCACCGGCATGGGCCGCGCACGCCGGACGGTGCGGGCAGCGAAACGGGCGGCACACCCGCGAAGGTGCGCCGCCCGTTCCCGTACGGCCGTCCGGTTCACCGACAAAACCGGAGGAGGGACGTCAGTGCTTGCCGCCCTGCGCCTCAAGGCGCTTGTACGAGGCCTCGATCTCGGCCTCCGCCTCGGCGCGGCCGACCCAGTCGGCGCCCTCGACGGACTTGCCGGGCTCCAGGTCCTTGTAGACCTCGAAGAAGTGCTGGATCTCCAGGCGGTCGAACTCCGACACGTGGTGGATGTCGCGCAGGTGCTCCACCCGGGGGTCGGATGCCGGGACGCACAGCAGCTTGTCGTCGCCGCCGGCCTCGTCCGTCATCCGGAACATGCCGATGGCACGGCACTTGATGAGGCAGCCGGGGAAGGTCGGCTCGTCCAGGATGACCAGCGCGTCCAGCGGGTCGCCATCCTCGCCGAGGGTGTTCTCGACGAAGCCGTAGTCGGCCGGGTAGCTGGTCGAGGTGAAGAGTCGACGGTCCAGGCGGATCCGACCGGTCTCGTGGTCCACCTCGTACTTGTTCCGCGAACCCTTCGGGATCTCGATGGTGACGTCGAACTCCACGGGTGGCTCCTCCATGATCAACACATACGACGGGTGGTTAAGTGTCCCCCACGCAGAAGAGTGCTCGCGAAAGGGGCTGGTCAAGGGTGGCCGAGCCGGTGGAAAGATCCTCGAACTGGCCGTTGGACACATGGGGCGGACTCAAGGACCTCGCGCAACGCGACACGCAGCACACCTGGCGGCTCACCGCAGGCTCCGCGGTGCTCGGCCTGGTCGTCGCCACCGGCGCCGTCCTCGCCGCCGGCCCCTGGGACAACGGTCAGCGTAAGGCCGAGCGGCAGCTCGCCGCCGCCCCGGACCGCACAGGTGGCGCACATCACGGCCGCACCGCGCCCGGGGCCGTCGAAGCCGCCCCCAGCGCCCCCGCCGTCCTCGACGCCCTCGCCGCCGCCGTCGCCCGGACGGCCCCGCAGGACGCCGCCCGTCTGCGCTCCACCCTCGCCCCGCTCCTCGCCGCCCCCGCACTCGGCAAGCGCCCCGCCGCCTCCGTCATCGACACGGCCACCGGCAAGCAGCTCTACGGGCACGCCGCCTCCGCCCCCAGGACCCCCGCCTCCACCGTCAAGATCGCCACCACCGCCGCCGCGCTCTCCGCCCTCGGCCCCGACCACCGCATCGCCACCACCGTCCGCCTCTCCCCGGACTCCCGCACCCTCACCCTGGTCGGCGGCGGCGACCCCACCCTCACCTCCTCGGCCCTGCGCTCCCTGGCCGGAACCGCCGCCCGGACCCTGCGCGACGCGGGAGCCCCCGCCGTCCGCGTCGCCTACGACACCTCCCGCTACACCGGCCCCGCCCGCCACCCCATCGGCCCCAACGACAACATCGCCCCCGTCACCGCCCTGATGGTCGACGAGGGCCGCCTCGACGGCACCGACCGCGGACCCGCACCACGCAGCCAGGACCCCGCGGGCGACGCCGCCCGCGCCTTCGCCGCACACCTGGAGAAGGCGGGCGTCGAGGTCACCGGCCGGCCCCGGCACGCACAACCGCCCGCCAAGGCCCGCACCGTCGCCACCCACCGCTCCGCGCCGCTCTCCGCCCTCGTCGAGCGGACCCTCACCAACAGCGACAACGACATCGCCGAAGCCCTCGCCCGGCAGACCGCCATCGCCGCAGGGGAGAGCGCCGACTTCGCCGGAGCGCGCCGGGCCGTCACCGCCGAACTGAAGAAGCTCAAGGCCCCCCTCACCGGCGCCCGGCTCGCCGACGGCAGCGGGCTCGACCGCGAGGACCGCGTCTCCGCCGACCTCCTCGCCACCCTGCTCGCCCGCGCCGCCGACCCCGAACGGCCCGAACTGCGCCCCGTCCTCACCGGACTCCCCGTCGCCGGCTTCACCGGCACCCTCGGGGGCCGCTACACCGGGACCTCCGGCGGCACCGGCCTGATCCGCGCCAAGACCGGCACCCTCACCGGAGTCAACTCCCTCGCCGGAACCGTCGTCGACCCGCAGGGCCGGCTCCTGGCCTTCGCCTTCCTGGCCTCCGGCACCCCCTCCGGTCCCGAGGCCGAATCCGCCCTCGACGCCCTGGCCACCGCACTCTCCCGGCCGGCCCGGTGAACGGCCCCCTCCACCCGAAGAGCCGCGCAACACCCCACCACCGGGCGACGCGCTCACGTACGGTTGACGCATGACGAGCATCGGTGGTGCCGAGATGGTCGACTGGAATCTCGCGGTCGCGACCGCGACCCGACTGGTCCGACCCGGACCCGAGATCAGCCGCGAGGACGCCCGCGCCGTCGTCGCGGAGCTGCGCCGCCACGCCAAGGCGTCGGAGGAGCACGTCCGCCTCTTCACCCGGATGATCCCGGAAGGGACCGAACCGGAGGACACCCCCGTCCTGGTCGTCGACCGGGCCGGCTGGATCAGGGCCAACGTCGCCGGCTTCCGCGAACTGCTCCGCCCGCTGCTCGCCAAGATGGAGAGCCGCCGCCCCGGCGGCCCCGGCGGCGTGGTCCTCGGCGCCGTCGGGGGCAAGGTCACCGGCGTCGAGCTGGGCATGCTGCTCTCCTTCCTCGCCTCCCGGGTGCTCGGCCAGTACGAGACCTTCGCCCCGGCCACCCGCGAGCTGCCCGGCTCCGCCTCCGGCGGCGGCCGGCTCCTCCTCGTCGCCCCCAACATCGTCCACGTCGAGCGCGAACTCGACGTCGACCCGCACGACTTCCGGCTCTGGGTCGCCCTCCACGAGGAGACCCACCGCACGCAGTTCACCGGCGTCCCCTGGCTCCGCGACCACCTCCGCGGCGAGATCCAGACCTTCCTCGACGAGACCGACGTCGACCCGATGACCTTCCTGGAGCGCCTGCGCGAGGCCGCCCAGTCGCTCTCCGGCGCCGGCCGCCCCGAGGGCGAGCAGGGCGACGAGGGCGGACGCAGCCTCGTCGAGCTCGTGCAGACGCCCGCCCAGCGCGAGGTGCTCAGCCGCCTCACCGCCGTGATGTCCCTGCTCGAAGGCCACGCGGACTTCGTCATGGACGGCGTGGGCCCCGAGATCGTCGGATCCGTCGCCGAGATCCGCGAGAAGTTCCAGCAGCGACGCGCCCGCGGCGCGAGCCGCCTCGACCAGGCCCTGCGCAAGCTGCTCGGCCTGGACGCCAAGCTCCGCCAGTACCGCGACGGCGAGAAGTTCGTCCGCGCCGTCGTCGAGGAGGTCGGCATGGACGGCTTCAACCGCGTCTGGACCTCCCCCAACACCCTCCCGACCAAGGCCGAGATCGCCCGGCCCGCCGACTGGGTCGCGCGCGTGCACCGTAAGGCAGAGTGATCTCCGCGGGCGGCCCCGCGACCGGATATCCACCCACCAATCACCCATCCGAGGGACCGTAGAGGCATGGGAAGGCGTGCAATGCTCGATGAACAGCTTATCTCTGTCACCATCGACGCACTCTGAGTGACGGGACTCACGCGTTCCGGCGCTCGACGCTCCTCCCGAACTCCACGAAGGGCACCGGACATGGGTCCCCATCCTGCGGTCGCGGCGATACGCCTGGCGGTCCGCCGCGTACTCCACGACGTACTCACCGAATTCCACCGGCACGCCGAGAACGAACGGCCCGCCGGTCAGGCGCGGCGCCCCGCGCACGCGGCCGGCCCCCGGCTCGCCGAAGCCGCCGCGGGCGGCCACCGCGCCCCCCTCGCCGAACACCCCGACACCCCGCTCGTGCTCGTCGCCTGCTCCGGCGGCGCCGACTCCATGGCACTCGCCTCCGCGCTCGCCTTCGAGGCCCGCAAGCTCGCCGTCCGGGCCGGCGGCATCACCGTCGACCACAACCTCCAACCGGGGTCCGACCTCCGTGCCGCCGAGGTCGTCGCCCGGCTCTCCGCCATGGACCTCGACCCGGTCGAGGCCGTCGCCGTGCACGTCGGCCGCGAGGGCGGCCCCGAGGCCGCCGCCCGCGACGCCCGCTACGCCGCCCTGGACGACGCCGTCGAGCGCCACGGCGCCGCCGCCGTCCTGCTCGGCCACACCCGCGACGACCAGGCCGAGACCGTCCTGCTCGGCCTCGCCCGCGGATCCGGCATCCGCTCGCTCTCCGGCATGGCCGCGGCCTCCGGACCCGCCGGCCGCTACCGCCGCCCCTTCCTCCAGCTCGACCGGCAGACCGCCCGCAAGGCATGCCTGGTCCAGTCGCTGCCCGTCTGGGACGACCCGCACAACATCGACCCCGCCTACACCCGCTCCCGGCTCCGCCACGAAGGACTGCCCGCCCTGGAGAAGGCCCTGGGCAAGGGCGTCGTCGAAGCCCTCGCCCGGACGGCCCAGCTCTCCCGCGACGACGCCGACGCCCTGGACACCTGGGCCGCCGAGGCGGAGCGTTCCGTACGGGACGAGACCGGGCAGCTGGAGTGCGCCAAGCTCTACGGCCTGCCGCCCGCGGTACGCCGTCGGGTCCTGCGCCGGGCCGTCATCGAGGCCGGCGCGCCCGCCGGCTCCCTCTTCGCCCGGCACCTCGAAGAAGTCGACCGCCTGATCACCGGCTGGCGCGGCCAGCGGGCCATCAACCTGCCCGGCCGCGTCGAGGCCCGACGGCAGGGTGGCAGACTGGTCATTCGGCAGAGCTGACGCGCAAGCGGCTGAAGTGCAGGCGAACAGCCGGGCAGGGCCGGGGCGCGCTCCGGGCCGGCAGGCGAGAAAGAGACGCGGGTGAACGAGAAGGACATGGGCTCCGACCTCCAGTCGGTGCTCCTCACCAAGGAAGAGATCGACGCGAAGCTCGGGGAGCTGGCCGCGAAGATCGACGCGGAGTACGCGGGCCGGGACCTGCTCATCGTCGGCGTCCTCAAGGGCGCCGTGATGGTCATGGCCGACCTGGCGCGCGCGCTGTCCACCCCCGTCACGATGGACTGGATGGCCGTCTCCTCGTACGGGGCGGGCACCCAGTCCTCCGGTGTCGTCCGGATCCTCAAGGACCTGGACACCGACATCAAGGGCAAGCACGTCCTGATCGTCGAGGACATCATCGACTCCGGCCTGACGCTGTCCTGGCTGCTGTCCAACCTGGGCTCCCGGGAACCGGCCTCCCTGGAGGTCTGCACCCTGCTCCGCAAGCCGGACGCCGCGAAGGTCGCGATCGACGTGAAGTGGATCGGCTTCGACATCCCCAACGAGTTCGTCGTCGGATACGGGCTGGACTACGCCGAGAAGTACCGCAACCTCCCGTTCGTCGGCACGCTCGCCCCGCACGTGTACGGCGGCTGACGCCCGGGGAACCCTCGCCGCCTCCGGGCCGTTGAAGGCTCCGAAAGCAGGTTTCTCCGCCGTACCCGGCAGTCGTTGGTGACAATGCTGGGGTACCGTCCGAAGAACAGTCTTTTCTCACAGCAGCATTTACCTACGGGCAGGAGGGACGGGGCGTCTTCGCTCCGTATGGATGGACGTGAAGCGATACTTCCGTGGGCCGGTCATGTGGATCGTGCTGGCCGTCCTCGCCGTGGTCGTGTTGATGCAGGTCGTCGGCTCGTCGGGCGGCTACAAGACGGTGGACACCGGCAAGGTGATCCAGGCGATCAGCAAGGACCAGGTGGAGCAGGCCAAGCTGACCACCGGTGACGAACAGATCCTCAAGATCGAACTGAAGGACGGGCAGAAGCTCCCCGGAGAGTCGGGCAGCAAGTTCCAGGCCAGCTACATCGGCAACCAGGGCGTCGAGCTCGCCAATACGCTCCAGCAGAAGTTCGAGGCGGGTGACATCGACAAGGGTTACACCGTCTCGCCGTCGAAGCAGTCCCCGTTCGTCTCGATCCTCCTCTCGCTGCTGCCCTTCGTCCTGATCGTGGTCGTCTTCCTGTTTCTGATGAACCAGATGCAGGGCGGCGGCTCCAAGGTCATGCAGTTCGGCAAGTCCAAGGCCAAGCTGATCACCAAGGACACCCCGAAGACGACCTTCGCCGATGTGGCGGGGTCCGACGAGGCTGTCGAAGAGCTCTACGAGATCAAGGAGTTCCTGCAGGAGCCGGCGAAGTTCCAGGCCGTCGGCGCCAAGATCCCCAAGGGCGTCCTGCTCTACGGGCCGCCCGGTACGGGCAAGACGCTGCTCGCACGCGCCGTCGCCGGCGAAGCGGGCGTGCCGTTCTACTCGATCTCCGGTTCCGACTTCGTCGAGATGTTCGTCGGCGTCGGCGCCTCCCGGGTCCGCGACCTCTTCGAGCAGGCCAAGGCGAACGCCCCGGCGATCGTCTTCGTCGACGAGATCGACGCCGTCGGACGCCACCGCGGCGCCGGCATGGGCGGCGGTCACGACGAGCGCGAGCAGACGCTCAACCAGCTGCTCGTCGAGATGGACGGATTCGATGTGAAGGGCGGGGTCATCCTGATCGCCGCCACGAACCGCCCGGACATCCTCGACCCGGCGCTGCTGCGCCCGGGACGCTTCGACCGGCAGATCGCGGTCGACCGCCCCGACATGCAGGGCCGCCTGGAGATCCTCAAGGTGCACAAGAAGGGCAAGCCCGTGGCGGAGGGCGTCGACCTCGGCGCCGTCGCGCGGCGCACGCCCGGCTTCACCGGCGCCGACCTGTCGAACGTGCTGAACGAGGCCGCGCTCCTGACGGCGCGCAGCAACAGGAAGCTCATCGACAACGAGATGCTCGACGAGGCCATCGACCGCGTCGTGGCGGGCCCGCAGAAGCGGACCCGGATCATGTCCGAGAAGGAGAAGAAGATCACCGCGTACCACGAGGGCGGACACGCCCTGGTCGCGGCGGCCTCCCCCCAGTCGGACCCGGTCCACAAGATCACGATTCTCTCCCGCGGTCGCGCCCTCGGTTACACGATGGTGCTCCCGGAGGAGGACAAGTACTCCACGACCCGCAACGAGATGCTCGACCAGCTGGCGTACATGCTGGGCGGGCGCGCGGCCGAGGAGCTGGTCTTCCACGACCCGACCACCGGCGCGGCGAACGACATCGAGAAGGCCACCGCGACGGCCCGCGCGATGGTCACGCAGTACGGCATGACGGAGCGTCTCGGCGCGATCAAGTTCGGCGGCGACAACACCGAGCCCTTCCTGGGCCGGGAGATGGGCCACCAGCGCGACTACTCGGAAGAGGTCGCCGCGCTCGTCGACGAAGAGGTCAAGAAGCTCATCGAGACCGCGCACAACGACGCGTGGGAGATCCTCGTCGAGAACCGCGACATCCTCGACGCCCTCGTCCTGGAACTCCTGGAGAAGGAGACGCTCGGCAAGGAGGAGATCGCGGAGATCTTCGCCCCGATCGTCAAGCGTCCGGCCCGCCCGGCGTGGACCGGCTCCGCCCGGCGCACCCCGTCGACGCGGCCTCCGGTCCTCTCCCCCAAGGAGCTGGCCCTCACCAACGGCGCTTCGACCGCCAACGGTTCGGCCACTCCGGAGATCGCGCCGACGGACCTCACGAAGGACCGCCCGTCGCCCGAGACGCACCCCGAGGAGCGTCCCGAGAGCTAGGCCGGTCCCTCCGGTGAGACCCCCGTCACGGGGGCCTCACCGGGCCCGGAATGGATGCCGCGCCCCCCCAGGTTTTAGCCTGTGGGGGCGCGGCTCTTCCGTATGCCGGCGATGTCTGCGCGCGAACCCGCGCACGGGACAGCACAGAGGAACGAGGCACAGATGACCGACCCGGTGACGCTGGACGGCCAGGGTTCGATAGGCGAATTCGACGAGAAGCGGGCCGAGGCAGCCGTACGCGAACTGCTCATCGCCGTCGGAGAGGACCCGGACCGCGAGGGGCTGCGCGAGACGCCGGGTCGGGTGGCGCGGGCGTATCAGGAGATCTTCGCGGGCCTGTACCAGCAGCCCGAGGACGTCCTGACGACCACGTTCGACCTGGGACACGACGAGATGGTGCTGGTCAAGGACATCGAGGTGTTCAGTACATGTGAACATCATCTGGTCCCCTTCCGGGGTGTCGCACACGTCGGGTACATCCCGGCGGTCAGCGGCAAGATCACCGGGCTGTCCAAGCTCGCCCGGCTCGTGGACGTCTACGCCCGGCGTCCCCAGGTCCAGGAGCGGCTGACCACCCAGATCGCCGAGTCGCTGATGAAGATCCTGGAGCCGCGTGGGGTCATCGTCGTCATCGAGTGCGAGCACATGTGCATGTCGATGCGAGGCATCCGCAAGCCGGGGGCGAAGACGCTGACCTCGGCCGTGCGCGGCCAGCTCCGCGACCCCGCGACGCGGGCCGAGGCGATGAGCCTCATCATGGCGAAGTGAGGCCACCGGCGGACGATCACCGGGCCGCAGTCGCGCCGCGGCCCTCGTCGTCGCCGTCCTGGGGGAGCTTGCAGACGCGCTCCAGGAAGAAGGCCGCGGCGACGACGCCGATGCCGGCCACGACCGCCGCGCCCGCGTAGATGGCCTGGTCGCGGCGGGGCGGGATGTCGAGGTAGCCGAGGAGGAAGACGCCGATACCGCCGTACAGCCCGGCGACCAGGGCGGTGACCAGCGCGCTCGCCTGGCCGAAGACGACGGCGCGGGCCGCCATCAGGGGTTCGACGCCCTTGGCGCCGGGGCGGCGCTCGCGCTGGGCGCGCAGGCGGGCGCGGATGGACAGGGCGGTGGCGAGCAGGATCACCGCGATCACGGCGAGGACGACGGACGCGGCGAGCGGGACGCTCGGAAGGCCGCCGAAGGAGTCCCAGAGACGGGCGCCGCCCCAGGCGAGCACTCCGGCGCCGGCGAACAGACCCGCCAGCACCCCGAGCCGTAGTTGCTTCACCGCGTGAGCCGCCCTTCGCGCCTGTGTTCCGTGGTCCGTGTCGCGGGTCCGGCCGCCCGGCCGGTCCCGCGTCCGTCGAGCCTAACGATTACTCGGGCAGGCGCAGTTCCAGGTCGGCGCGGGGCAGGACGCCGTCGCGGCCGACCCCGTCGAGCAGCTCGGCCACCGGCCCCGCGCCCGGCAGCTGGGCCTCGGGGTCCACGTCGTGCCAGGGGGCGAGCACGAACGCCCGCTCGTGGGCGCGGGGGTGGGGGAGCGTGAGCACCGGGTCGTCGGAGAGGACGTCGGCGTACGCCACGATGTCGACGTCGAGCGTGCGGGGGCCCCAGCGCTCGTCGCGGACCCGGTCGAACGCCTCCTCGACGGCCTGGCCGCGCTCCAGCAGGGAGGCCGGCGGCAGCGTCGTCTTCACGACGATCACCGCGTTGAAGTACGCGGGCTGCGAGTCCGCCTCGACGCCCCAGGGCTCCGTCTCGTACACCGGGGAGACGGCCTTGACCCGCAGGCCGGGCGTGTCCTCCAGGGCGTCGATGGCGCCCTGGAGCGTCTCCAGCCGGTTGCCCAGGTTCGAGCCGAGGGCGATGACGGCGAACTTGGGGTTGGAGAGGGTGACGTCCGCGGCATCCACCTGCTCGACCACGGCGGCCGGAACCGGCTGTACGGTCGGGTCGCTCTGCCCCTCGGTGGAAAATGCAGTCATGCTCGGCTCCGGGTGATGGTGATGGTCACGTCGTCGAAGGGGACGGTGATCGGCGCGTCCGGCTTGTGCACGACGACCTCGACCTCCTGGACGCCCTCGTGCTTCAGGCACTGCTGGGCGATGCGTTCGGCGAGCGTCTCGATCAGGTCGACCGGTTCGCCGGTCACCACGCCGACGACCTCCTCCGCCACCACGCCGTAGTGCACGGTGCGGGCCAGGTCGTCGGTGGCCGCCGCGGGGCGGGTGTCGAGGCCGAGCACCAGGTCGACGATGAAGGTCTGGCCCTCTTCCCGCTCTCTGGGGAAGACGCCGTGGTGCCCACGGGCCTTGAGGCCGCGCAGCGCGACACGATCCACGCGAATCACTCCTGCTGTCGTTGGTCCGGAGGCACCCGGCCGCGGGCGGGCGGCGACGTGCCTTCTTCCGAATCTACCTGCGAGCACCGACAGGACTCCCCCGCGGGGGCCACGGACAGCGCCGCACGGGGCTGGTAGCCGCCCTTACCCCGTGCCCGCGGGTCCAATCCCCGTCGGCCGGCCGACCGCTCAGGAGGGTGATTCCTCGTCGTCGTCCTCGCCGGTCTCGGCCAGGACGGGCGAGCCGTGGTGCGACCACAGCTTCCAGCCGTCCGGGGTGCGGCGGAACACGTTCGTGGCGACGACCAGCTGGCCGACGAGCGGGCCCAGCGCGTCGCCGTCCTCGGCGGGGCCGCCGCTGAGGATGTTCTCGGTGCAGGTGACCAGGGCGGTGTCGCCGGTCATGGCGACGGACACGTCGGTCAGGAAGAACTGGATGTACTCCGTGTTCGCCATGATCACGGCGTAGCTGCGCAGGACGTCGCCCCGGCCCGTGAGCACCGGCCAGCCGGGGTGGACGCAGGAGACGGTGAGGTCCTCGCCCGGCAGCCAGAGGGCGGACAGGTCGTCGTGGTCGCCGCGTTCCATCGCGTCGTAGAAGGCGGTGTTGGCCGCCTCGACCTCGGCGATGTCCGCCGCGGCCCGTGCGTGCTCCTCGTTCACGCGGCTCCCTCGACGGCGCGGGCGACCCGTACGGCGTCGGCGGTGGCCCGTACCTCGTGGACCCGGACCGCCCAGGCGCCGGCGCGCGCGGCCAGGGCGGAGACGGCGGCGGTGGCCGCGTCGCGCTCGCGGGCGGGCGGCGGTGTGGAGCCGGGACCGGCCAGGACGTGCCCGAGGAAGCGTTTGCGGGAGGCGGCCACCAGGAGCGGGCGGCCCAGGGCGTGCAGGTCGGCCAGGTGCGCCACGAGGGCGAGGTCGTGCGGGGCGCTCTTGGCGAAGCCGAGCCCCGGGTCGATGACGAGGCGTTCCGGCGCGATCCCGCCCTCGATCACCGCGTCCACGCGCTGCCGCAGCTCCGCGAGGACTTCGGCGACCACGTCCTCGTACACCGCCAGGCTGTTCATCGACTCGCTGAAGCCGCGCCAGTGCATGACGACGAACGGCACGCCGGCGGCGGCGACGGCCGGGACCATGCCGGGGTCGGCGAGGCCGCCGCTGACGTCGTTGACCAGGACGGCGCCGGCGGCGACGGCCTGCTCGGCGACGCGGGCGCGCATGGTGTCCACCGAGACGGTGACGCCCTCGGACGCCAGCCCCCGCACGACCGGGATCACCCGCCGCAGCTCCTCGGACTCGTCCACCCGGCTGGCGCCGGGGCGGGTCGACTCGCCGCCCACGTCCACCAGGTCGGCGCCCTCGGCGACGATGTCGAGTCCGCGCTTGACCGCGGCCCCGGTGTCGAACCAGCGGCCTCCGTCGGAGAAGGAGTCGGGCGTCACATTGACGACGCCCATGACCGCACAGCGGCCCCACTCCGGCAGCCCCTGCACCGTGCCGCGCCCGCGCAACGTACTCATGCGACCAGCCTACGGGCTGTCCCGTGACCTCCGGGTGCCGCTGGAGCGAGCGGCCTCAGGCCGCTCGCACCCGGTCTCCCGGGGGTGCGGTTCCGGCTCTCGCGGAGGCTCGGGCCGAGGACCCGACGAGCGGGGGCCTGTTCCCCGGCGGGCCCGGCAGGCGGCAGGTCGGCGGTAAGTCGGCGGCAGGCCCGGCGGGCCCGGCGCGCGGCAGGCCGGCGACGGGCTTCAGGCGGTGGCGGCCCGTGCCACCGTCTCCACGGCGACCTCGGCGCGCGGCACGTGCTGGGCGTCGGCGTCGATCGAGCGGCGCAGGGCCTCGTGCAGCCGGGCCGGGGTGAGGACGCCGAGGAAGCGGCCCTCGCTCTCCTCGTCGATCACCGCGATCCAGCCCGCGTCGTGCTGGAGCATGGTGGCGAACGCCTGCTTGAGCGGCGCGCCGAGCGGCAGCCATGCCTCCATGCGGCGGGCGTGCTCGCGGACGGTGCCCGTGGCGTCGGGGGAGGCGGTGGCGTCCGCGGGGATCCAGCCGTGCAGGTTGTCGCGGCCGTCCAGGACGACGGCCCAGCGCGCGCCCTCGGCCCTCAGGCGGTCGGTGGCCGCGGTGAGCGGGTCGTCGAGGTGGACGACGGGCGGCTGGTCGAGGTCGCTCTCCTCGATGGGCGTCACCGAGAGCCGCTTCAGCCCGCGGTCGGCGCCGACGAAGTCGGCCACGTACGGGGTGGCGGGAGCGCCGAGGACGGTGGCGGGGGAGTCGAACTGCTCGATGCGGCCCTGCCCGTAGACGGCGATCCGGTCGCCGAGGCGGACGGCCTCCTCGATGTCGTGCGTGACGAACAACACGGTTTTGCGGACCTGTGCCTGGAGTTTCAGGAATTCGTTCTGGAGGCGTTCGCGGACGACCGGGTCGACGGCTCCGAAAGGCTCGTCCATCAGCAGGACCGGCGGATCGGCGGCCAAGGCCCGTGCCACTCCGACGCGTTGGCGCTGGCCGCCGGAGAGCTGGTCGGGATATCGGTCGCCATAAACGGACGGATCGAGTCCGACGAGGTCGAGGAGTTCGGCGGCGCGGTCGCGTCCCTTTCCGCGCTTCCAGCCGAGGAGGTGGGGGACGGTGGCGGTGTTCTCCAGAACCGTCTTGTGCGGGAACAGCCCGACCTGCTGGATCACATAGCCGATCCGGCGGCGGAGCCGGACGGGGTCGACGGCGGATATGTCGTCCCCGTCGAGGAGTATCCGGCCGCCGGTCGGTTCGATCAGCCGGTTCACCATCTTCATGGTGGTGGTCTTGCCGCAGCCGGAAGGTCCGACGAGCGTGACCAGTTCACCCTCGGCGACCTCGAAGGAAAGGTCGTCGACGGCGGTGGTGCCGTCCGCGTACCGCTTGGTGACGTGCTCGAAACGGATCATGATTCCCCATTGTGGCGGGTGTTCTGTGAAGGACATGTTGCTGGAATACGACAGCCTCCGCGATTGTCAGTGGTCGAGGATAGGGTCGCCAGACATCGGTTCGGGTCCGTACGACGAGGGAAATCAGGAGGTGGGGGCGGGATGGCCGGAGAGAACTGCCTGGTGGCGAACGACTGGATCTGCGGTGAGTATCTGCGCTCCCGCAGCCAGGAGTTGACCGACGCGACCGTCCAGCACATCGGGATCACGGTGGTCTCGGTGCTGATCGGGCTCGCGGTCGCCTTTCCGCTGGCGCTGCTCGCGCGCCGGGGCCGGCGCTTCGCCGGGCCGGTGCTGGGGCTGACGACCGTGCTCTACACCGTGCCCTCGCTGGCGATGTTCTCGCTGCTGCTGCCCCTGTTCGGGCTGTCCGCCGCACTGGTCGTCACGGGCCTGGTGCTCTACTCGCTGACCATCCTCGTGCGCAACATCCTGGCCGGGCTCGAAGCCGTGCCACCGGAGGCCAAGGAGGCCGCCCGGGGCATGGGGTACGGGCCGGGCAGGCTGCTGTGGGAGGTGGAGCTGCCGCTCGCGCTGCCCGCGCTGATGGCCGGACTGCGGATCGCCACCGTCTCGACGGTCGCGCTGACGACGGTCGGCTCGCTCGTCGGCAAGGGCGGCCTCGGCAATCTCATCGAGGACGCGCTGCCGAGCTTCTTCAAGGCCCAGGTGCTCACCGCGTCCGTGCTGTGCGTGCTGCTCGCCCTGGTCGCGGACCTGCTGCTGCTCGGGCTCCAGCGGCTGCTGACGCCCTGGACGCGTATGTCCGCGGCGGCCGGGGATACGCGTAAGGGTGCGGACGCCGGCGAGGGCGTGCGTACGGGCCCGGGTGCGTCGGGCGATCCGGCGGGCGGCCCCGCCCCGGCGAAGGTGGAGGCGGGCTGACCGTGGGAGTCATCGGCGAAGCCTGGACCTGGCTGACCACCGGCGCCAACTGGTCCGGGGACGGCGGGGCGGCGCAGCGGCTCGGCGAGCACCTGTACGTGAGCGGGGCGGCCCTCGCGGTGGCCTGCGCCATCGCGCTGCCGCTCGCCCTGCGCCTGGGGCACATCGGCCGGGGCGGCGCCCTCGCGGTGAACGTCTCCAACGTGGGACGGGCCGTTCCGGTCTTCGCGGTGCTGGCCCTGTTCATGGTCACGCCCCTGCGCAACTCCGGCTACTGGCCCACGATCATCGCGCTGGTGCTGTTCGCGGTGCCGCCGCTGCTGACCAACGCCTACGTCGGGATGCGCGAGGTGGACCGGTCGGTGGTGGAGGCCGCGCGCGGCATGGGGATGTCCGGCGGGCAGCTCTTCGTCCGGGTCGAGCTGCCGCTCGCCTACCCGATGATCATGACCGGGCTGCGGTCCGCCGCCGTCCAGGTCGTCGCCACCGCCTCCATCGCCGCCATGGTCGGCCTCGGCGGGCTGGGCCGGATCATCACGGCCGGGTTCAACACCTACGACACGGCCCAGGTCTTCGCGGGCGCGGTGCTGGTCGCCGGGCTGGCCCTGCTGGTGGAAGGGGTGCTGGTGGCGCTGGACCGGCTGCTCTCGCCGCTGCGCCGCCGCCGGGCCGTGTGATGAGCGCGTCCGGCGCCCCGCCGCCGCTTCCCCGCGCCGCGCCCCCACTGTTTTGTCATCGCCTTTCTGGTCGGACGGAGAACAACACATGAGCAGGACCTCGCGGATAGCCGGAGCCGTCATCGGCATGGTGGCGCTGGCCGGGTCGCTCGCGGCCTGCGGCGGCGACAGCCTGGAGCAGGAGAAGGGCGGTTCCGGCTCCTCGGCCGGCGACGGCACGAAGGGCTCGCTCGTCGTCGGCTCGGCCTCCTTCACCGAGTCCAAGGTGCTGGCCGAGCTGTACGCGCAGATCCTGGGCGACGCCGGATACAGCACCTCGGTCACCACCGTGAAGAACCGTGAGCTGTACGAGCCCTCCCTGGAGAAGGGCGAGATCGACGTCGTCCCCGAATACGCCGCCACCATCGCCGAATTCCTCAACGCCAAGGTGAACGGCGCGCAGGCGGCGCAGGAGAAGCCGGTCGCCTCCGGGGACGCCGCCGCCACGGTCGCCGCGCTGGAGAAGCTCGCCACGCCGCTGGGCCTCAAGGTCCTCCCGGCGGGCGGGGCCGTCGACCAGAACGCCTTCGCCGTCTCGAAGGAATTCGCCGAGAAGAACAACCTCAAGACCCTTTCCGATCTTGGAAAGTCGAAGCTCAAGGTGAAGATCGCGGCGGGCGACGAGTGCGAGGTGCGGCCCTTCTGCGCGCCCGGCCTGAAGAAGACGTACGGCATCGACGTCACCGGTATCGACCCCAAGGGCGTCGGCACCCCGCAGTCGAAGCAGGCCGTCCGCGACGGCAAGGACCAGTTGGTCCTGACGACCACCACGGACGCCGTGCTGGACGGGCTGGTGTTCCTGGAGGACGACAAGAAGCTCCAGAACGCCGACAACGTCCTTCCGCTTCTGCACGCCAAGGACGCCGGAGCCCCGGAGATCGCCGACGCGCTCGGAAAGCTGACCTCGACGCTCACCACGGAAGACCTCGCCGAGCTCAACCGCAAGGTGGACGCCGAGCGGGCCAAGCCCACCGACGTGGCCAAGGACTATCTCCGCTCGAAGGGCCTGATCAAGAAGTAGGGAAGAGGAAGAGGAGAGGAAGAGGAGAAGGGGGCGGAGAGAAGAAGAAGGGGAGAAGAGCGGGAGGAAGGGTGCGGGAAGCACCGCGCGGGAAGCACCGCGCGGGGCACCGGGAAGAACGCGGGAACGGGCCTTGGATGATCTTGCTGCACTTCTTCCGCTCCCCGTCAGGTAACCGGCGGGGAACAGATTGCCGGGCCGCCCCCCAAGTGCCCCGTACACACGGTAAATTTCAGGCCATGCCACGTGGACGCCACCGCCATTCGCCGCCCCTTCACAGAATCCTGCCTCCCTCAGCGGTGGCGGGAGTTTCCGTCGTCGGTGCCGCCGGCGCCTGGTTCCTGGCCGAACCACTGGTCCTGCGCGGCCTGGTCGCCGCCGTGGCCGCCAGTGCGCTGACCGGCGCGTACCTGATGCGCAGCTGGGACCGGGCCGCGGGACAGCGGGTCGCCGAGCTGACTCGCGCCCGCGCCGGGGACGAGTGGCGGGCCGAGGAGCGGATAGCCGAACTGGAGCAGGACCTGGAGGAGTCGCGCGCGCTGCGCACCCGCCTGGAGACCAAGCTCCGCAGCAAGCGCGGGGAGCTGGCCGGGCTGCGCGGCGAGCACGCCGGGCTGCTGCGCCGGTACGCCAACGCCGAGGCCGAGCGGGCCAGTGCGCTGGAGGGCCGCAGGCAGCTCGCCGTCGAGGCGGCCTCCACGCCCCGTGAGCTGACCGCCTCGGGATCGAAGCCGACCCCGGCCGCCTACCGCCGCGCGGACGAGGCCCTGATGAACCTCACGCGCAACGCCGCGCTCCAGGAGGCCCGCCGCCGGGCCGGGGCGGGCCGCCCGCGCGGCCTCGCCGAGCGCCCCGGGCCGCAGGGCGCGGAGGCCGAGGGGGAGGCGGAGGGCCCGACGGGGAAGGCGGAGGCGGCCGACACGGCGAGGGACCACCGCCGTTCGTCGCCCGCCCTTCCCGCCGCGAACCCGCCCGCCGCGAACCCGCCCGCCCCGGCCACCGCGCCCGCCTCGGCCGAGACGACCTCGGCGGAGACGACCCCGGCAGGGACGGCTCCGGCCGAGACGGCGGTTCCGGCCGAGACGGCTCCGGTGCATGTGCCGCGCACGGTGCCGGCCGCCTCGGCCGTCGTTCCGTACGCCGCCGCCCGCCGTCATCTCGTCCCGCAGGGCAGCTTCGACTTCTTCGGGACGCAGAAGTCGAGCGCCGCGATCGAGTCCGTGCAGAACGAGGACCTCGCGGACGTCGTCGGCGAGGAGGCGCTCGCCGCCCACCGCACCGGGACCGCCGACGACCGGACCGTCGGCAAGGTCATCGACCTCACCGCGCACGACGAGACCGAGCAGTTCGACGTCGCCGAACTGCGCGGCGCGGTCTCCTGACGACCGCCCCGCCCCTCTGCGAACGCGCGCGTCCTCCCGACGGCTCAGGCCGCCGGGAGGACGCGTACGAGGAGGAAGCGGGCAGGCCGGCCCGTCGCCGGCCGGCTACTTGTCGATGTCGCCGACGACGAAGAACAGGGACCCCAGGATCGCGACCATGTCGGCGACCAGGGTGCCCGGCAGCAGTTCGGTGAGCGCCTGGATGTTGTTGAACGAGGCGGAGCGCAGCTTCAGCCGGTACGGGGTCTTCTCGCCCTTGGACACCAGGTAGTAGCCGTTGATGCCGAGCGGGTTCTCCGTCCAGGCGTAAGTGTGCCCTTCGGGGGCCTTCAGCACCTTGGGCAGCCGCTGGTTGATCGGCCCCGGGTCCAGGCCGGCCATCCGGTCCAGGCACGCGTCCGCCAGATCAAGGGAGTTGAGGGTCTGCTCCAGCAGGCACTCGAAGCGGGCCAGGCAGTCGCCCTCGGCCCGGGTGACGACCTTCAGGGTGTCCGCCAGCTCCCCGTAGGCCAGATACGGCTCGTCGCGCCGCAGGTCGAAGTCGACGCCCGACGCGCGGGCGATCGGCCCGGACACCCCGTACGCGTGCACGGCGTCGGCCGACAGCACGCCCACACCGCGCGTACGGCCCCGGAAGATCTCGTTGCCGAGGACCAGGTCCTCGTAGACGTCCATGCGGGAGCGGACCGAGGCGACGGCGTCCCGGACCCGGCCGGACCAGCCCGCCGGGACGTCCTCCTTGAGGCCGCCGACCCGGTTGAACATGTAGTGCATCCGGCCGCCGGAGACCTCCTCCATCACGGCCTGGAGCTCCTCGCGTTCCCGGAATGCGTGGAACACCGGGGTGATGCCGCCCAGTTCGAGCGGGTAGGAGCCGAGGAACATCAGATGGTTCAGGACCCGGTTCAGCTCGGCCAGCAGCGTCCGCGTCCAGACCGCCCGTTCGGGGACCTCCATGCCGAGCATCCGCTCGACGGCCATCACGACGCCCAGTTCGTTCGAGAAGGCGGAGAGCCAGTCGTGGCGGTTGGCGAGCATGATGATCTGGCGGTAGTCGCGGGCCTCGAACAGCTTCTCCGCACCTCGGTGCATGTAGCCGACGACCGGCTCGGCGTGCTGGACGCGCTCGCCGTCCAGCACGATCCGCAGCCGGAGGACGCCGTGGGTCGAGGGATGCTGCGGGCCGATGTTCAGCACCATGTCGGTGCTCTCCGCCGCGCCGCCGATGCCGACCGTCGTCTCCGTCATGCGGGACAGTATTCCCTGCCCGCCCGCTTCCCCGCCCGCCCGCCGAGGATCACGGGACGAGTCCTCGGAGCGCCGGCCGGCGGGTCACGGCGGCGGACGGCACGGCGGCGGCTCGCTCACCGCGCCCCCACCCGGTGCAGCAGCCAGCCGAAGTCGCCCAGCCCGCCCCGCGCGGTCAGCTCAGCCGCCTCGCCCGCCGCCGACAGCGCCCGCAGATAGCCCGCGGGATCGGCGGCGGCCAGGCTCAGCGGCGGGCGTCCGCCGTCCACCCCCAGTCCGCGCAGCGCCGAGCGCTGGTCGGTGAGTTCGGGCGGTCCGGCGGCGGCCGGCACCTCCCGCTCCACCGCCGCCGCGCATGCGTCCAGCGCCACGTGCGCCGTCAGGTCGCAGGAGCCGTCCGGCACCGCGCGCACCTCCCGCCCGTCCCGGAACCCGGTCAGCGTCCCGAAGAGCGGCCGGGCGCCGCGTACATGCGCGTAGTCGACCGCCACCGCCAGACCGGCGGACAGCGAGCTCACCGCCCGCGCCCAGGCGGCGTCCCGGGTCCGCCCGATCTCCGCCCGCCCGCCGGGCGCGGACAGCGGCCACCAGCGCTCCAGCCAGTCGGCGTCCGCACCGCTCACCGGCGGACCCAGGCGCTCCGCGCCGTCCGAGGCCCGCACGCGGACGTACCGGGCGACGCCGTCCCCGTCCGCCTGCACCACCTCGGCCGGCACGTTGTCCAGCCACTCGTTGGCGAAGAGCAGCCCGCGCACCCCCTGCGGCGGTTCGGCGCACCACACGATCCGGGCGTCCAGCCCCGGCGGCCGTCCGGCCCGCTCCACCGCGTACGCGGCCACCCGCAGCCCCGCCGGGACCGCCGCCAGCACCCCGGTCAGCAGCTCACCCCGCCCCGCCCCGACGTCGACCAGGGCGACCGTGTCGGTGTCCAGCTCGTCCGCCGTCGAGGCCAGCAGCCGGGCGACCGCCGCCGCGAACAGCGGCGAGGCGTGCACCGACGTACGGAAATGGCCCGCGGGCCCCTCCGGACTCCGGTAGAAGCCCCCGTCCCCGTACAAAGCGGTCTCCGCCGCCTCCCGCCACCCACGCCACTCATCCGTCACACCCGCAAGTCTCCACCTTGGGGAGTACGGTCCCGGGACCTGGATCGGCCCTCCGGTTGACCCGGGCACCGATCCTCTGTCCCTACGCTGGATCCCGTGCAACGCCTCTACGATTTTCTGCGCAGACACCCGACGGGCGTCGACGTCTTCTGGGCCGTCGTCCTGCTCGGGCTCTCCGGCACGTCGATCGTGGCAGGCAAGTACGAGACGGGTCGTGAGCAGCTTCTGGCCGTTCCGGTTGCGCTCGGCCTGGCCACGGTCGTGGCGCTGCGCCGGCGGGCCCCGGAGAAGATGCTGCTGCTCGCCGTCGCGGGCGGCGTCTTCCAGCTCGTCCTGGACGTCCGGCCGGGCGTCTGGGACTTCGCGATGCTGGTCATCACCTACACGGTGGCCGCGGTCGGCGAGCGCTGGGCCTCGCGCCTCGGCCTGGTGTGCAGCCTGTGCGCGGCGGGTCTCTCGCAGGCGCGCTGGCCCGATTCCGCCGAGCCCGACGGCTGGGCGCAGTCGGTCTTCCTCGTGATCGTCATGACGGTGCCGTTCGTACTGGCCTGGGTGCTGGGCGACTCGCTGCGGACCCGGCGCGCCTACTTCAGCCAGCTGGAGGAGCGTGCCGCCCGGCTGGAACGGGAGCGCGAGGCGCAGTCCAAGGTGGCCGTGGCCGCCGAGCGCGCGCGCATCGCCCGCGAACTGCACGACGTCGTCGCGCACAACGTGTCCGTGATGGTGGTCCAGGCCGACGGCGCGGCCTACGTCCTGGACGCCGCCCCCGAGCAGGCGCGGCAGGCGCTGCAGACCATCTCCGGCACCGGCCGCCAGGCGCTCGCCGAGATGCGGCGGCTGCTCGGCGTGCTGCGGACGGGCGACGCCCCGGAGAGCGGCGAGTACGTGCCGCAGCCCGACGTCGAGCAGATCGAGGACCTGGTCGAGCAGGTCCGCCGCGCGGGCCTCGAAGTCGACTTCAAGGTCGAGGGGACGGCCCGGCCGCTGCCCAGCGGCGTGGAGCTGACGGCGTACCGCATCGTGCAGGAGGCCCTGACGAACACCCGCAAGCACGGGGGCCCCGAGGCGGGCGCCAGCGTCCGGCTGGTCTACTTCGACGACGGCCTCGGGCTGCTCGTGGAGGACGACGGGCGGGGCGCGGCGCACGAGTTGTACGAGGACGGCGGCGCGGACGGCGCCGGGCACGGGATGATCGGGATGCGGGAGCGGGTCGGCATGGTCGGGGGCACGCTGGACGCCGGGCCGAGGCCCGGCGGCGGATTCCGGATCAGCGCCCTGCTGCCGCTCAAGCCCGCCGACTGACCGGCCGGACGCGACGGCCGCGCCCTCGCCGCGGCCGTCGCGGCACCCCGCCGGACCCGTCGGGACGTATGCCGGAGCCATCCAACGTATGCCGGGCCCATCGAACGTATTCGGACCACAGGAACAGGACAGACCCATGGCCATCCGCGTGATGCTCGTCGACGACCAGATGCTGCTGCGGACGGGCTTCAGGATGGTCCTCGCCGCCCAGCCCGACATGGAGGTCGTCGCCGAGGCCGGGGACGGCGCGGAGGCGATCGAGGTCGTGCGCTCCACGGCCGTGGACGTGGTGCTGATGGACGTCCGCATGCCCCGGCTGGACGGCGTCGAGGCGACGCGCAGCATCTGCGCCGGGCAGGACCCGCCCAAGGTGCTCATCCTGACGACGTTCGACCTCGACGAGTACGCGTTCTCCGGCCTGAAGGCGGGGGCCAGCGGGTTCATGCTCAAGGACGTGCCGCCCGCCGAACTCCTCTCCGCGATCCGCGCGGTGCACAGCGGCGACGCCGTCGTCGCCCCGTCCACCACCCGCCGTCTGCTCGACCGCTTCTCGCCGATGCTGCCCAGCGGCGAGAAGAAGCCGAGGAACAAGCACGTCGACAAGCTCACCGACCGTGAGCGGGAGGTGATGCTGCTGGTCGCGCAGGGCCTGTCGAACGGGGAGATCGCGGCCCGGCTGGTGCTCTCCGAGGCCACGGTCAAGACGCACGTGGGCCGCATCCTCACCAAGCTGAGCCTGCGCGACCGGGTGCAGGTCGTCGTCCTCGCCTACGAGAGCGGGCTGGTACGGGCGGGCGGCGGCGCGCTCTGAGCCGCGCGGGCGGGACGCCGGTCGGCGTCCCGTGTCGACCGACGAGCGGCGGAGCCCGGACCGGCGCACGCTGAAGGCATGGACGCGATGCAGCAGCACATGCTCGACACCTACCGCGCCGCCCGGCTGGGCGAGCCCGCACCGCCGCCGCCGGGCCGCCACGACCGCTCGGTGCTGCGCTCCCTCTACCGCCACTGGCTCTCCCACCCGCCGGGCCGCCGCGTCGCCGAGGACCCGCCGCCGGAGCGGTCGGACACCTGAGGCCGGCGGGTGGCGGACCCGCCTCCCGTGACCCTCGGGACAACCGACGGGTCACGCCCCGGCCGCGACGGCCTCCAGCCGCGCCAGGAACCCCGCCAGCGCCTCCCGTACGTCCCGATCCGTCCACTCCAGGCCCTCCGCCGCCACCGTCACCTCGGTGAACGACATCCCGAGCGGCAGCCCGGCCGCGCCCGTGAACCAGCGCCGGAACAGCGTCACGCCCGTCTCCTCGGCCTGCCGCACCGACGCCTCGTCCAGCACCTCGGTCCCGTACGGCAGCCAGACCCGGAACTGGTGCGTGTGCGGCTGCTCCGGGGTCAGTCGGAACCACGGCGTCCCCGCCCCGGCGAACCCCTCCGTCAGCGCCGCGGCCACCGTCCTGGCCCGCGCCACGTACTCCGGCAGCCGCGGCAGCTCCCGCTCCAGGCCCAGCAGCGCCGACAGGGCCGCCGGATACTGCTGGAAGACCTGGCCGCCGTACCGGTGCCGCCAGACCCGCGCCTCCTCGACCAGCTCCGCCGGACCGGCCAGCGCCGCCCCGGACAGCCCGCCGAGCGACTTGTAGAACGACACGTACACGCTGTCCGCGAGCCCGGCGATCTCCGCGACCTCCCGCCCGAAGTGCGTCCCGCACTCCCACAGCCGGGCCCCGTCCAGGTGCACCACCGCGTCCCGCTCCCGCGCCGCCGAGACCACCGCCTCCAGTTCGTCCCACTCGGGCAGGACGAACCCGGCGTCCCGCAGCGGCAGCTCCAGCATCAGCGTGCCGAAGGGCTCCGGGGCCTCCCGGACCTCCTCGGCCGTCGGCAGCCGGGGCTCGGACGTCGGGTGCACCGTGCGCAGCCCGCTCACCGATCCGAGCGCGCCTCCCTCGTGCACCTCCGGGTGGGAGAGCGGATGGAGGGCCACCGTCGCGTTCCCGGTGCGCCCCGCCCAGCAGCGCAGCGCCACCTGCTGCGCCATCGTGCCGGTCGGGAAGAACGCCGCCGCCTCCATGCCGAGCAGCCCGGCGACCCGCCGCTCCAGCTCGCCCACGACCCCGCCGCCGTACAGGTCCACGTAGTCGTCCGGATCGTGGACGGACCCGGCGTCGGCGGCCAGCGCCGCCAACTGCTCGCCCAGGGTGCGGTCCGTGCTCATCCGCGCCAGCACCCGGTGCGAACGCCGCCAGGCGGTCACCCTGCGCCGTCGCCGCTCCTGCTCATCCGTCTCCGCCATGGGACGATCATCACCCGGGCGGGCCGGGCGCGGCCACGGGGTTTCCGTCCGGCCCGCGGAGTTACCCACAGGCTGTGGACAGCGGGGGAGTTCCGCCGAAACGCTGGCGTAGCATGCAGATAAATCGTCCGGTACCCCCCGCGGACTGGAACGGAAGGCCGTCGCCGCGTGAACGCACCACATTCCCCAGAAGCCCTCGACGCGAGGGACCGCCCCGCCCGCCTCGCCGTCGGCGTCGTCGGAGCCGGCCGCGTCGGCCCCGCGCTCGCCGCCGCGCTCCGGCTGGCCGGACACCGCCCGGTGGCCGTCTCGGGAGTCTCCGACGCCTCCCGACGCCGCGCCGCCGACCTGCTCCCCGACGTCCCCCTGGTCGAGCCCGCCGAGGTGCTGGCCCGCGCCGACCTGGTGCTGCTCACCGTGCCTGACGACGCCCTGGTCCCGCTGGTCGCGGGGCTCGCCGAGACCGGCGCCGTACGGCCGGGACAGCTGATCGTCCACACCTCCGGGCGGTACGGGGCCCGGGTGCTGGACCCGGTGCTGCGGGCCGGCGGGCTGCCGCTCGCGCTGCACCCGGCGATGACCTTCACCGGCACCTCCGTCGACGTCCAGCGCCTGGCCGGCTGCCCGTTCGGGGTCACCGCCCCCGAGGAGCTGCGGCTGGCCGCCGAGGCGTTGGTCATCGAGATGGGCGGCGAGCCGGAGTGGATCGCCGAGGAGTCCCGGCCGCTCTACCACGCGGCCCTCGCACTCGGCTCGAACCACCTGGTCACCCTGGTCGCCGAGGCCATGGAGCTGCTGTCGCTGGCCGGGGTGGCGGCACCGGACCGGATGCTCGGCCCGCTCCTCGGCGCCGCGCTGGACAACGCCCTGCGCTCGGGTGACGCGGCCCTGACCGGCCCCGTCTCCCGGGGGGACGCGGGCACCGTGGCCGCCCATGTCGGCGAGTTGCGCGCACACGCGCCGCAGATGGTGGCGGGCTATCTGGCGATGGCCCGCGCCACGGCCGACCGGGCGCTCGCCCACGGCCTCCTCAAGGCGGAGCAGGCCGAGGACCTGCTCGTCGTGCTGGCCGACCAGGAGAAGGGGCCCGGCGGCACGGGCCCCGGCGGCGGCGGACCGGGAGGGGCCCGATGAGGACGACCGGAGAGGACGGCGGACGGCCGGTGCCGGCCGAGGGCGGCCGGAGCGGCGCGGCGGGAGCGCCCGCGCCCGCCCTGCTGCGCACCGCCGCCGAGCTGGACGCCCTGGCCCGGCCGTCCGGGGCCGCGCGCGCCGTCGTCATGACGATGGGCGCGCTCCACGAGGGCCACGCCGCGCTGATCCGCACCGCCCGCACGGCGGTGGGCGCCGGGGGCCAGGTCGTCGTGACGGTCTTCGTCAATCCGCTCCAGTTCGGCGAGGCGGCCGACCTGGACCGCTACCCGCGCACCCTGGACGCCGATCTGGCCCTCGCCGCCGCCGCGGGCGCGGACGCCGTCTTCGCCCCCGGCGTGGACGAGGTCTACCCCGGCGGCGAACCGCTGGTCCGGATCTCCGCCGGTCCGATGGGCGAACGCCTGGAAGGCGCGGCCCGCCCCGGCCACTTCGACGGCATGCTCACCGTCGTCGCCAAGCTCCTCCACCTCACCCGGCCCGACGAGGTGTTCTACGGGCAGAAGGACGCCCAGCAGCTCGCCCTGATCCGCCGCATGGTCCGCGACCTGAACTTCGCCGTCCGCGTCACCGGCGTGCCCACCGTCCGCGACCCCGACGGCCTCGCGCTCTCCAGCCGCAACCGGTTCCTGTCCACCGCGGAGCGGCACACCGCGCTCGCCCTGTCCCGCGCGCTGTTCGCGGCCCGCGACCGGCTCGCCGCCCAACAGGCCCTGCACGAGCGGGCCAGGGCCACCGCGCCCGGCGGCGACCGGGCCGCCGGGCTCGACCGGCTCGGCGAGTCCCGCGCCGCGGCGGACGCCCAGGCCGTCGCGCTCGCCCGGCCCAACGGGGCGCCCGCCGCCGTGCGGGCCGCCGCCCAGGCCGTCCTGGACGAGGCCGCGGCCCGGGGCGGGCAGCCGCTCGCCGTGGACTACCTGGCGCTCGTCGACCCGGCGGACTTCACCGAGATCCCCGACGACCGCGAGAGCGGCGAGGCGGTCCTCGCCGTCGCCGCCCGGGTCGGGGCCACCCGCCTCATCGACAACATCCCCCTCACCTTCGGAGCCCTGACGTGACCGGAATACGGCTGACCGCCCCCGCACCCGGCTGGGCCATCGACGCGGACGTCGTCGTGGTCGGCTCCGGCGTCGCCGGGCTCACGGCCGCGCTGCGCTGCGCCGCCGCCGGACTGGACACGGTGGTCGTCACCAAGGCCCGGCTCGACGACGGCTCCACCCGCTGGGCCCAGGGCGGCATCGCCGCCGCGCTCGGCGAGGGCGACACCCCCGAGCAGCACCTCGACGACACGCTCGTCGCCGGGGCCGGCCTCTGCGACGAGGAGGCCGTCCGGGTGCTGGTCACCGAGGGGCCGGACGCGGTGCGCCGGCTCATCGGCACGGGCGCGCACTTCGACACCACCGAGAGCGGCGACATCGCGCTGACCCGCGAGGGCGGCCACCACCGCCGCCGGATCGCGCACGCGGGCGGCGACGCGACCGGCGCCGAGATCTCCCGCGCCCTGGTCGACGCGGTCCGCTCGGCCGCCCTGCACACCATCGAGAACGCGCTGGTGCTGGACCTGCTCACGGACGGCGAAGGCCGTACGGCGGGCGTCTCGCTGCACGTGATGGGCGAGGGCCAGCACGACGGCGTCGGCGCGGTCCGCGCCCCCTCGGTCGTCCTCGCCACCGGCGGCATGGGCCAGGTCTTCTCCGCCACCACCAACCCGCCGGTCTCCACCGGCGACGGCGTGGCCCTCGCGCTGCGGGCCGGGGCGGAGGTCTCCGACCTGGAGTTCGTCCAGTTCCACCCGACGGTCCTGTTCCTGGGCGCGGACTCCGAGGGCCAGCAGCCCCTGGTCTCCGAGGCGGTGCGCGGCGAGGGGGCCCACCTCGTCGACGGCGACGGAGTCCGCTTCATGCTCGGACAGCACGAGCTGGCCGAGCTGGCCCCCCGCGACATCGTCGCCAAGGCCATCACCCGCCGGATGCACGAGCAGGCCGCCGAGCACATGTACCTGGACGCCCGGCACTTCGGGGCGCGGATGTGGGAGCAGCGCTTCCCGACGATCCTGGCCGCCTGCCGCGCCCACGGGATCGACCCGGTCACCGAGCCGATCCCGGTGGCCCCGGCCGCGCACTACGCCTCCGGGGGCATCCGCACCGACCTGCGGGGCCGCACCACCGTGCCCGGTCTGTACGCCTGCGGCGAGGCCGCCTGCACGGGCGTGCACGGCGCCAACCGGCTGGCGTCCAACTCCCTCCTGGAGGGCCTGGTCTTCGCCGAGCGCATCGCCGCCGACATCGCCGCCGCCCGCCCGGCCCGCACCGACCCGGCGCCCGGCCCCGACGAGGCCGCGCACGGCACGGCCGACGGCACGGTGCACGGCACGGCCGACGGCACGGCGCACGGGACGGCGGACGGACCCGTCGCGCTGCTCGCGCCCGAGGCCCGCCCGGCGATCCAGCGCATCATGACCCGGGGCGCCGGAGTCCTGCGCTCCGCCGCGAGCCTGGCCGCCGCCGCCGAGGAGCTGGAGTCCCTGCACCGCTGCGCCGCCGCCGACGCGGCCGGGCCCGACGCCAAGGCCGTCGTCCCCGGGGTCGACGCCTGGGAGGTCACCAACCTCCTCCTGGTCTCCCGCGTCCTGGTCGCCGCCGCCCGCGAGCGCGAGGAGACCCGCGGCTGCCACTGGCGCGAGGACCGGCCCGACCGCGACGACGCGCACTGGCGCCGCCACCTCGTCGTCCGCGTGGCCCCGGACCGCACCCCGGTCGTCCACCGCACCGGGACCGCCGCGTTCCCACCCGTACGCACGGCGGATTGAGCAGACTGCTGGAAAGCAGCCGCACCGCCGAGCCGCCCACGCCCCACCCGCACCACCCGCCACGCCCCCGAGGAGCCGCAACCGTGAGCACGCCCGAAGAGAATCCGCGCCCCACTCCCGTGGACGTCCCGCTCATCCGGGTCGGCGCGCCCGCAGCGTCCGCAGCGCCGGGGGGCGGCTGCGGCGACGACTGCGGCTGCGGCGACGGATTCGACCCCGACGCCCTGGAGTGCGGCCTCGACCCCGCGCTCGCGCTGCTGCTGGCCGAGGCGGGTCTGGACCCCGTACAGGTCGAGGACGTCGCCCATGTCGCGATCGAGGAGGACCTCGACGGCGGCGTGGACGTGACGACCGTGGCGACCGTCCCCGAGGACGCCGTGATCACCGGGGACTTCACCGCCCGCGAGGCGGGCGTCGTCGCCGGGCTGCGGGTCGCCGAGGCGGTCCTGTCGATCGTCTGCACCGACGAGTTCGAGGTCGAACGGCACGTCGAGGACGGCGACCGCGTCGCCCCCGGCCAGAAGCTGCTGACCGTCACCACCCGCACCCGCGACCTGCTGACCGGCGAGCGCAGCGCGCTGAACCTGCTCTGCCGCCTCTCCGGCATCGCGACCGCGACCCGCGCCTGGGCGGACGTGCTGGAGGGCAGCCGGGCGAAGGTCCGCGACACCCGCAAGACGACGGCCGGCCTGCGCGCGCTGGAGAAGTACGCGGTCCGCTGCGGCGGCGGGGTCAACCACCGGATGTCGCTCTTCGACGCGGCCCTGGTCAAGGACAACCACGTGGTGGCCGCGGGTGGCGTCGCCGAGGCGTTCAAGCGGGTGCGCGAGGCGTTCCCGGATGTGGCCGTCGAGGTCGAGGTCGACACCATGGAGCAGGTCCGCGAGGTGCTCGACGCGGGCGCGGACCTGATCCTGCTGGACAACTTCACCCCGGGCGAGACCGCCGAGGCGGTCGCGCTGGTCGCCGGCCGGGCGGTTCTGGAGTCCTCCGGCCGCCTCACGCTCGACTCGGCCCGCGCCTACGCGGATACCGGCGTGGACTACCTGGCCGTCGGCGCGCTCACCCACTCCTCGCCGATCCTCGACATCGGCCTGGACTTCCGCGACGCGGCCCCCGCCACCGGTGAGGCCCGCGCCTGATGCTGCTCACCATCGACGTCGGCAACACGCACACGGTCCTCGGCCTGTTCGACGGCGAGGAGATCGTCGAGCACTGGCGGATCTCCACCGACGCCCGCCGCACCGCCGACGAACTCGCCGTCCTGCTCCAGGGCCTGATGGGCATGCACCCGCTGCTCGGCGTGGAGCTGAGCGACGGCATCGAGGGCATCGCGATCTGCGCCACCGTCCCGTCGGTCCTGCACGAACTGCGCGAGGTCACCCGCCGCTACTACGGCGACGTCCCGGCCGTGCTCGTGGAACCGGGCATCAAGACGGGCGTGCCGATCCTCATGGACAACCCGAAGGAGGTCGGCGCGGACCGCATCATCAACGCGGTCGCCGCCGTCGACCTCTACGGGGGCCCGGCGATCGTGGTCGACTTCGGCACGGCCACCACCTTCGACGCGGTCTCCGCGCGCGGCGAGTACGTCGGCGGCGTGATCTCCCCCGGCATCGAGATCTCGGTGGAGGCGCTCGGCGTCAAGGGCGCGCAGCTCCGCAAGATCGAGCTGGCCAGGCCGCGCAGCGTGATCGGCAAGAACACCGTCGAGGCGATGCAGTCCGGGATCGTCTACGGATTCGCCGGCCAGGTGGACGGAGTGGTGGCCCGGATGAAGAAGGAGCTGGCCGGCGACCCCGACGACGTCACCGTCATCGCGACGGGCGGGCTTGCTCCGATGGTGTTGGGCGAGTCCTCCGTCATCGACGAGCACGAGCCGTGGCTGACCCTGATCGGGCTGCGCCTGGTGTACGAGCGCAACGTCGCGCGGAGGTAGCCGCGGCCCCGCCGCCCCGGGCGGCGGGCGGCGGACCAGCGGGAACGGCTGCCGGCGGGCTCACCGGCAGCCGCGACCGGCCGGACGCGGACGCCGCGCCACCGACGACCAGTTAAGCGGATTTTGTCCCTTTAGCACGTATTGTCGCGTCATGCCCACGCCCTACGGTTCACGAGGCGGCATGGCGTTCAGCGCGGACGAGCTGCGGGTGCTCCGACGTGCCCTCGCCATCGCCCTCCACCCGACGCCCCTGCCCGACGAGGATGTCCAGGACTGCCTGCGGCTCGCGGGCGCCGTGGACGAGGCGGTCGGCGAGGCGGGTCGGCTGCGAGCGTTCCTCCTCGCCGACCTCGCCCGCTACCGCAACGCCCTCCCCGGCTCGGTCAGCGGCTACCTGGAACTGCTCCAGGACGCCCTGGCGGCCGGATACGACCCGCGTCCGGACGATCTGGCCGCCCTGCGCGCGCTGCGGGGCAGGCCCCTCGCCGCGGCGCTCCTGGACCGCTGCCAGGTGCTCGCCGAGCGCTCGGTGCGCGCCCGGCTGGCCGGCCGCCCGGCCGGGCTCACCGCCCCGGCGCCCCGCAGCAGGCTCCTCGCCCTGCCCGGCGGGCGCGCCGCGGACCGGGAGCCGGAGCGCCCGAAGACGCCCGCGCCGCCGGACCGCCCGCGCACTCCGGCGGCTCCGGGCCGCCGCCCGGCCCCCGGCGAGCGGCCGATGCCCAAGCCCTCGGAGGTCTTCCCGCCGCGCCGCCGCCCCTCGCCGCCGCCGTCCGAGGAGCGCGAGGCGGGCTGAGCCCGCGACCGCCCCGCGCCGCGCCGGACGCGGCGGCCTCCGCCGGGAGGTCGCCGCGTCCGGCGGTCAAGGGGTCGCTACTCTGGACGGCATGGACTACGTATCCGCGCTCGTGCCCCCCGTGGTGATGGCCGCCTTCTTCATCGGCCTGGTCGTGACGATCGTCAAGAGTCAGGGCGGTCCGAACAAGACCAAGGAGGACGCCGCCGTGGACGCCGCGGTCGCCCGCGCGGAATCGGCGAAGCAGACCGCTCGTCCGGAGAACGCCTGACCGTCCGGATGCGGCGGCGACCGCCGCCGGCCCCGTCGCGAACCCTCTGGGAGCGCACGGCTCATGAGAGCTGTGCGCTCTTTTGCTGTGTAATAAGCAGCCATTCGGGACATCTGGCACTAAAGTGATGCCGTGCCCCGCCAATTGGGAGAGCTTGAGGACGCCGTGATGACGCGCGTCTGGCAATGGAACCGGCCGGTGACCGTGCGGGAAGTCCTGGAGGACCTTCAGCAGGAACGGTCCATCGCCTACACGACGGTCATGACGGTAATGGACAATCTCCATCAGAAGGGCTGGGTGCGCAGGGAAGTCGACGGCCGGGCATATCGATATACGGCCGTCTCCACCAGGGCCGCCTACTCGGCCGCACTGATGAACGAAGCCTGGTCGCGCAGCGACAACCCCGCCGCCGCTCTCGTCGCGTTCTTCGGGATGATGTCCGCCGAGCAGCGCGAAGCGCTCCAGGACGCCGTTCGCATGGTTTCCCCCGGTTCGGAACCGTCCGCGAGTGCCCCCGAGGACTCCGCCCCGGCCGATGGCGCGGAGCCGGAGGCCGGGCGATAGCGTCGGCCCATGTCCTCAGAGCAGCCGCAGAGCGATCCGGATACCGAAATCCATACCGACCCGTCGGTAAATAAGCCCGCCATCACCGTCCGGCGCGCCAGGACGAGTGATGTGGCGGCCGTACGCCGGCTCCTCGACGGGTACGTCTCCGGGGGCATCCTGCTCGACAAAGCGACCGTCACCCTTTACGAGGACATCCAGGAGTTCTGGGTCGCGGAACGCGCTGAGGACGGCCGGGTCATCGGCTGCGGCGCACTTCACGTGATGTGGGAAGACCTCGCGGAAGTCCGGACGCTCGCCGTCGACCCGGGCGCCAAGGGCGCCGGAGTGGGACATCAGCTGCTGGGCAAGCTCTTGCAGACCGCGCGCCGGCTCGGTGTGCGCAGGGTTTTCTGCCTCACCTTCGAAGTGGACTTCTTCACCAAGCACGGCTTCGTCGAGATCGGAGAGACGCCGGTCGACACGGATGTCTACAGTGAGCTGCTTCGTTCCTACGACGAGGGCGTCGCGGAGTTCCTCGGTCTCGAACGAGTGAAGCCGAACACCTTGGGCAACAGCCGGATGCTTCTGCACCTGTGATCTGCACAAGGACCGGATCCCTATGTCCGAATCGCGCATGTTTCCCGCGTTCTCGGGCTCCTGAACCTCTCCCGGGGGTTTGTGTTTTCCCCGGAAAAGCGGTTTCCTTTCCGCGTACTCTATTTTCGATGAAAGGAAATCCAGTGGCGCAGAAGGTTCAGGTCCTTCTCGTGGATGACCTCGACGGTGTCGAGGCCGACGAGACCGTGACGTTCGCTCTTGACGGCAAGACGTACGAGATCGACCTCACCACGGCCAACGCGGACAAGCTTCGCGGTCTTCTTGAGCCCTACACCAAGGGCGGTCGCCGCACCGGCGGCCGTGCCGCGACGGGCCGGGGCAAGGGCCGTGCCGTCGCCGGCGGCAACAAGGACACCGCGGAAATCCGCCGCTGGGCGCGCGAGAACGGCCACAATGTGAATGACCGCGGCCGTGTTCCCGCCGAGATCCGCGAGGCTTACGAGAAGGCCAACGGCTGATCCGCCGCACGGTCGCCGTACCGCCCGGCGCGGGCACGCGACAACCGGACCCGATGGCACTCCGTCGCCGCGGCGTCCACCAGGCGTACGAGATCGGGAGCGGCCCCGCCGCCGTTCCCGAAGCCCGCGAGAGCCGGAAGCAGCGGTTCGGGCGCACGCCCCGGCTCTGGGGGCCGCAGCCATAAGGCGGCCCCCGGCGAGCCTCCCGCGCCACCCGGGGCCGCCGGGGCCGGAATCCGGCCCCCCGCACCGACGGCGGCCAGCCCCAGAGGGATGGGCCCCCACTCCAGCCAGTCGAGCAGCCCCGGCAGCTCGTCCGCGCCGCCCGCGGCGATCAGCAGGCCCACGCGGTCGCCGCTCAGCAGCGCGGGCCCCGTCCGCACCGGTGACCGCAGCACCGCGTGACCGGCCTCGGCCGGCAGCACCAGCACGTCGAAGCGCAGCCCGGTCAGCAGCCGCACCGGCGCGCGCCCCTCGGTGGCCCAGCCGAGCTCCCGCTCGTACCACCGCGCCAGTGCGGCCCCCGCGACCGCGTCGAAGGGGCGGACCGGTCCGGTCCGGCGGACCGGAGGCGCGTCCGGTGACGAACGGGGCGACGGGACGGTGAAAGCCATGCCGGGTGAACCGCCGAACCCTCCCCGAAGTTACGCAGCGCTCTGTGACGATCACACCGCGTCCCGCTCCCCGGGGCGCGCGGGAGCGTGAAGTCGCGCAAGGGTGTTCGCCCGTAGCGGAGGGAACCGGGGCGCGCCGCATGGACTGTCAGTGGTTGCGGGTAAGACTTTCCTAGTGGGAAGGGGCGACACGCCGCCCGAGGCGTCTCGCGTTCGCCATCGGCGTACTGGCGAAAGGGGTATCTGCCTGGCCTGCGGGAACATCGTCTCGCACCATCGGGTTGGAGCAGTTGTCAGCTGTTCGGCAGTAAGAATCCCCGCCGGTGCGGGGGTGATCCGGACGGATGTCGGCAGTTGGAATGAGCTGTCCCGTCCTGCGGGACTAGCATGCGGAAGGACTGGGAGGGGACCGACCCCTCACTGACCGACCGCTCTGAGGAGCGATTAACGATGTTCGAGAGGTTCACCGACCGCGCGCGGCGGGTTGTCGTCCTGGCTCAGGAAGAAGCCCGGATGCTCAACCACAACTACATCGGCACCGAGCACATCCTCCTGGGCCTGATCCACGAGGGTGAGGGTGTCGCCGCTAAGGCCCTGGAGAGCCTCGGGATTTCGCTCGAGGCGGTCCGCCAGCAGGTGGAGGAGATCATCGGGCAGGGGCAGCAGGCTCCTTCCGGGCACATCCCCTTCACTCCGCGAGCCAAGAAGGTCCTGGAGCTCTCGCTCCGCGAGGCTCTTCAGCTGGGCCACAACTACATCGGCACCGAGCACATCCTGCTCGGCCTGATCCGCGAGGGCGAGGGCGTCGCCGCCCAGGTCCTCGTGAAGCTGGGCGCCGACCTGAACCGGGTCCGGCAGCAGGTCATCCAGCTGCTTTCCGGGTATTCGGGCGGCAAGGAGGCGGCCACCGCCGGCGGTCCCGCCGAGGGCACGCCCTCCACGTCCCTGGTGCTCGACCAGTTCGGCCGGAATCTCACCCAGGCCGCTCGTGAGTCCAAGCTTGACCCGGTCATCGGGCGCGAGAAGGAGATCGAGCGGGTCATGCAGGTGCTGTCCCGCCGGACCAAGAACAACCCGGTCCTCATCGGCGAGCCCGGCGTCGGCAAGACGGCGGTCGTCGAGGGCCTGGCCCAGGCGATCGTCAAGGGCGAGGTGCCCGAGACCCTCAAGGACAAGCACCTCTACACCCTGGACCTCGGCGCCCTGGTCGCCGGCTCCCGGTACCGGGGTGACTTCGAGGAGCGCCTGAAGAAGGTCCTCAAGGAGATCCGCACCCGCGGCGACATCATCCTGTTCATCGACGAGCTCCACACTCTCGTGGGTGCGGGCGCGGCCGAGGGCGCGATCGACGCGGCGAGCATCCTCAAGCCCATGCTGGCGCGGGGCGAGCTCCAGACCATCGGCGCCACCACGCTCGACGAGTACCGCAAGCACCTGGAGAAGGACGCCGCGCTGGAGCGCCGCTTCCAGCCCATCCAGGTCGCGGAGCCGTCGCTGCCGCACACCATCGAGATCCTCAAGGGTCTGCGCGACCGCTACGAGGCCCACCACCGGGTCTCCATCACGGACGAGGCCCTCGTCCAGGCCGCCACCCTGGCCGACCGGTACATCTCGGACCGCTTCCTGCCGGACAAGGCGATCGACCTGATCGACGAGGCCGGTTCCCGGATGCGCATCCGCCGGATGACCGCGCCGCCGGACCTCCGCGAGTTCGACGAGAAGATCGCCGGCGTCCGCCGCGACAAGGAGTCGGCGATCGACTCCCAGGACTTCGAGAAGGCAGCCTCCCTCCGCGACAAGGAGAAGCAGCTGCTGGCGGCGAAGGCCAAGCGGGAGAAGGAGTGGAAGGCCGGCGACATGGACGTCGTCGCCGAGGTCGACGGCGAGCTGATCGCCGAGGTCCTGGCCACCGCCACCGGCATCCCGGTCTTCAAGCTGACGGAGGAGGAGTCCTCGCGTCTGCTGCGCATGGAGGACGAGCTCCACAAGCGCGTCATCGGGCAGAAGGACGCCATCAAGGCCCTTTCGCAGGCGATCCGCCGTACGCGGGCCGGCCTGAAGGACCCGAAGCGCCCCGGTGGCTCGTTCATCTTCGCCGGCCCGTCCGGCGTCGGTAAGACGGAGCTCTCCAAGACGCTCGCCGAATTCCTCTTCGGCGACGAGGACGCGCTGATCTCCCTCGACATGTCGGAGTTCAGCGAGAAGCACACGGTTTCCCGCCTCTTCGGTTCGCCCCCCGGTTACGTGGGCTACGAAGAGGGCGGCCAGCTCACCGAGAAGGTGCGCCGCAAGCCGTTCTCCGTCGTCCTCTTCGACGAGGTCGAGAAGGCCCACCCCGATATCTTCAATTCCCTGCTCCAGATTCTGGAGGACGGTCGCCTGACCGACTCCCAGGGCCGGGTCGTGGACTTCAAGAACACGGTCATCATCATGACGACCAACCTCGGGACCCGGGACATCTCCAAGGGCTTCAACCTGGGCTTCGCCGCCCAGGGCGACGTCAAGACCAACTACGAGCGGATGAAGGTCAAGGTCAACGAAGAGCTCAAGCAGCACTTCCGGCCGGAATTCCTCAACCGTGTCGACGACACGGTCGTCTTCCACCAGCTGACCGAGGAAGACATCATCCAGATCGTCGACCTCATGCTCGACAAGGTCGACGAGCGGCTCAAGGACCGCGACATGGGCATCGAGCTCAGCTCCGAGGCCAAGTCGCTCCTGGCGAAGAAGGGCTACGACCCGGTGATGGGCGCCCGGCCGCTGCGCCGGACGATCCAGCGCCAGATCGAGGACATCCTCTCCGAGAAGATCCTCTTCGGCGAGCTGCGTCCCGGTCACATCGTGGTCGTGGGCACCGAGGGCGAGGGTGACGACAAGACCTTCACCTTCCGCGGCGAGGAGAAGTCGGCTCTGCCCGACGTCCCGCCGATCGAGCAGGCGGCAGGCGGCGCCGGCCCGAACCTCTCGAAGGACGCGTAACGCGCGGAGCGTGTGAGCGTTCGCCCGAGGGCGTTGGACGAAGGGGCTGCCCCGGACCGGTTTCACCACCGGTCGGGGGCAGCCCCTTTTCCGCTGCTCAGTGACGGGTGACGGCAGGCGGTCGCCCGTTTCCCCGGCCCCGACGAGCAGACGGTGCTCCTGTCCGCGGGGGTGCTCCTCGACGTCCAGCTCGATGCCCTCCGGCTCCCCGGTCCGGCGGCGGCGGCGCGGGGCGCGGATCGCCGCGCAGGGCAGGGGCGTACGCGCCAGGTCGTGCGGCGCGCGGTCGCCGGACGGCTCGGCAGGGCCCGGGAACGTACCGCCTCGCGCGCAGGGTGCGCAGCGGCACCACGAAGGGGACCGGGCCGTTCCGCGGGGCCAGGGCGTGGGTGTCTCCGGGGCGCGGTCCGGCTTTCCCGCCGGCGTAGTGACGTGGCGGGCCGAAGGTCCCGAATCGGACGGTCCGAGGTCCCACCGGCGGTGACAAGGCGCACAGCCCGAATCGGGCCTACTACGCGTGCTAGGAGACGGTGCCGTGACCGTCGCGGGGACCTTCGGCCCGCGCCGGCCGGGTCCTTTCGTGGTTTCGGGCGAAACGACCGAATCACTGGCTCATGTCCGAAAAAGTACGCATGGAACAGGGGGTAAACCTCTTCCGGGACACGGATTCGGCCGGGCGTTCCGGCCTGCCGAACCGGGGCGATCGCGACGAATTCCCGATGCGGCATCTACGGCTTTTCTTCGTAGATGGGGGGTTTGAGCATCGGCGGGGGTGCGGGTTACCAAGGTTCGACCAACCCGGACAGCACGCCGGGTCCACTCACCTTCGGAGGATTACCCCCGCATGTCGAAGCGCATCACGAACCAGCACCCCACCCGCCCGTCCGCCTCCCGTGTCCGCGCCGCCGTCGTCGCCGCCGGACTCGGCGCGTCGATGGTGCTGGGCGCAGGCGCCGCGTTCGCCTCCGGCACCTCGGGTGCCGCCGGCACCGCCGTTCTCGCGGCGAGCACCACCGCCCACTCGGTCGCGCAGCAGGCGACCGCGCAGAGCAAGGCCGCGGACGCGGCGAAGAAGGCCGAGGCGAAGAAGGCCGCCGACGCGAAGAAGAAGGCCGAGGCCAAGAAGAAGGCCGCGAAGAAGAAGGCGTCCTCCTGGGAGCGCCCGGTCAAGAAGTACACGCTGAGCGCCAGCTACGGCACCGGCGGCGCCCGCTGGGCCGCCAAGCACTCCGGCCAGGACTTCGCCGTGCCGACCGGCACCAGGGTCGACGCCGCCAACACCGGCACCGTCGTGAAGGCCGGCCCGAACGGCGGCGGCGACGGCCCCGCGTACGGCAACGCCGTCGTGATCAAGCACTCCAACGGCAAGTACACCCAGTACGCGCACCTGTCGAAGGTCAACGTGAAGGTCGGCCAGCACGTGAAGACCGGCCAGAAGATCGCCCTCTCCGGCAACACCGGAAACTCCAGCGGCCCGCACCTGCACTTCGAGATCCGCACCAGCCCGAACTACGGATCCTCGCTCAACCCGGTGTCCTACCTGCGTACGGTGCACGTCTCCATCTGATCCGTCTGACGTGCCCGCGCTGACGCGCCGGGGACCGGCGCCCAGCACAACCGAAGAGAGTCAGTGGACCCGTTGCACCCCGGTACCCGGGGCGTGCGCCCGGGCCACCCGCCCGACGGCGATGTCGAGGAGAGCCCCGCGCTTCTCCCCGGTGTCGCCGTCGGCGTCGTCGCCCCCAACGTTACGACCGCCGCCCGCGCCCGGCCCTGGGGAAGGCTCCTAGGTACGTGCTCGGGGCGGCTCCGGCCCGGCTCAGCCCCGTACCCGGCTCAGTCCCGCGCGGCTCCGTCCCGTACCCGGCTCCGGCCCGGCTCAGTCCCGCGCCCGGCGCTGCTCGGCCAGCTCCAGCATCGGGAAGCTGCCGGTCGCCGTCGGAGCGTGCTCCGGGAGCCACAGCACCGCCACGGCGCCGCCGCCCTCCACCGCGCCCTGCGGGGCCGCGTTGCGGAAGGTCAGCCGCGCGCCCAGCACCCTGGCCTGACCGGTGGCGATGGTCAGCCCCAGCCCGTGGCCGTGCCCGGCCCGGTCCACGCTTCCGGTGCGGAAGCGGCTCGGCCCGTCCCGCAGCAGCTCCTCCGGGAACCCGGGCCCGTGGTCGCGGACCCGCACCACCCGGCCCTCGACCGTGACCTCCACGGGCGTGGAGCCGTGCTTGGCCGCGTTGCCGAGCAGATTGCCGAGGATGCGCTCCAGACGCCGCGGATCGGTGGCGACCCACGAGTTGTGCACCACCTCCACCGCCACGCCCGGGTCCAGCAGCGCGACCCGGCGGGCGACGAACTCGCCCAGCGGCAGTTCCTGCAGTTCGGCGCGTTCCGAGGCGCTGTCGAGCCGGGCCACTTCGAGGACGTCCTCCACCAGGGTCCGCATCGCCTGCGCCCGGTCCCGCACCAGTTCCGAGGGGCGGCCCGGCGGCAGCAGCTCGGCCGCCGTGAGCAGCCCGGTGACCGGGGTGCGCAGCTCGTGCGCGATGTCCGCGGTGACCCGGCGCTCCGCCTCGATCCGTCCGTTCAGCGCGTCGGTCAGCGCGTCCACCGCCCGTGCCAGCTCGTCGGTCTCGTCGCGGACCACGCCGCCGACCGCCTCCCGGACCCGTACGTCCGTCTGCCCCTGCGCGACCCGGCCGGCGGCTGCCGCCGCCTTGCGCAGCCGGCGCGAGAGCTGGCCGCCGATCAGCACGCCGAGCGCGCAGCCGACGAAGACGACCGAGACCGAGCCGATGATCAGGGCCCGGTCCAGGTCTTTCATGATCGTGGCGGAACGGTCCGCGAACCGGGTGTGCAGCGAGAGCACGTCCCCGTTGCCCAGCGGCACCGCGGCCCACACGTCGGGCACTCCGTCCGGCCCGTGGGCGACATGGGTGGCCCGCCGGTTCCTGAGGACCTCCTCGCGCAGGCTCCGGGGCATCGCCGGATCGTTGAGCTCGGTGCCGAACTTCGGCACGCCCTTCTGCATGTTCGTCGAGTTCGTCGCCTCGTAGAAGCGCTGCGCGCCCAGCAGCCGCTCCAGCTGCACCTCGCGGGCGTTCTCCAGCATCGAGACCCGGGCCGCGTTGTGCACCACGAGGCTGAGGGCCACCGCGATGAGCGCGCCGACCGCCGCGATGGCGATGCTGATCTTCCAGCGGACACCCGTCCGCAGGGCCGGTCGCATCATGCCCGCAGCTTGTAGCCGAAACCGCGGACCGTCTCGATGCGGTCCTGGCCGATCTTGGTACGCAGCCGCTGCACGTGCACGTCCACCACCCGGGTGTCGCCGCCCCAGCCGTAGTCCCAGACCCGCTCCAGCAGGCGGTCGCGCGAGAGCACGGTGCCGGGGGCGGTGGAGAACTCCAGCAGCAGCCGCATCTCGGTCGGCGTCAGCGCCACCTGCTCGCCGCCGCGCCGCACCTCCATGCCGTCGGTGTCGACCTCCAGGTCGCCGAAGGCCAGCACCCCGCCCAGCGCCTCGCGCGCGTCGTCCGCCCCGGGGTGCTGGGCGCCGTCCGGTCCGGCCGCGTGGCCGAAGCGGCGCAGCACCGCACGGATCCGCGCCACCAGGACCGCGCCGTCGAACGGCTTGGTGACGTAGTCGTCCGCCCCGGCCTCCAGGCCGAGCACCACGTCGATCGCGTCGGCCCGCGCCGACAGCATGATCACCGGTACGGTCGACTCGTCCCGGATGCGGCGGCACAGGCTCACCCCGTCCAGCCCGGGCACCATCACGTCCAGCAGCGCGATGTCCGGCCGGTCGGCCCGGAACGCCTCCAGGCCCTGGAGCCCGTCGGGCATCGCGGTGACCGTGAAGCCGACCCGCTCCAGGGCGAGCTGGGTGGCCTCGCGGATGACGTCGTCGTCCTCGACGAAGAGGACGTGGGTCTCGGCCATGGGACTGCTTCTCACTCCTTGCTCGGTTCCGGCCGTGCGCCGGGCACGGGTCGGTCCTGCTCAGTTCTGCGGGCTCGCCCCCGGGACGACCGGATCCATCGGCATGGTCTGCTCGGGCAGGTCGACGCTCGCGCCGCCGACGGCACGGCTGAACTCGTTGTGCACCCGGTCGCGCTCGGCGAACCGCTCGTTCGCCCAGCGGTAGGTGACCACTTCCGAGCCGGACGGATAGGCGAGAGGGTCCTTCGAGCCGTAGATCTGGGTCGTCACCACCAGTTCGCCCCGGTCGATGGTCCCGTAGACGGCGGGGATCTCGGCGGCGAAGACGTTGTCGTACGAGCCGTCGGCGCGCGGCCGGTAGACGTACGTCCCGATCCCCACCGAATCGGCGCAGCTCATCACGTTGACCACGACGTCCGTCCCGGGGCCGCCGGTCAGCGAACCGTAGGAGGCGTCCACCGGGTAGGCGTCGCCGCCGCAGGGCCGCAGCCCGGACCTGACCCGCTTGCCCACCTTCGGGTCGCCCCTGAGCAGCGTCACCGGGTTGATCCGCCGCTGCGGCGGGGTCGTGCCGGAGGCCGTCGGCTCCGCGGAGACCCGGGCGACCGGCTGGCTGCCCGCCGGACCCTCGTCCCGGGTGCCGGTGCCTCCGGTGGAGCATCCGACGCAGAACAGCCCGAAGGCGGCGAGTCCGGCCAGGGCCGTACCACTCGCCGCCGCTCCCGCCCGCACACGGCGCTTCCGCCCCGGTCCGCCGCGGGCTCCGTCCGCCCCGTCCCCGTCCCCCGTGACGGCTGAACCGTCGCTTCCGCCGTCCCCGCCGCTGCTGCCTCTCAGGCCGCGCACCGCTCCCGCCCCCGCTCGTCGTGACGCCCGTCCCGCTGCGCCGGTACCTGTCCCCGCGCACGGACGGCCGTGACCGTCGCCTGCGGGGCGGAGGTACGGCCGACGGCGCGGCCTGCCGCGCTCCGCCGGTTCTCGGTCTCCCGGGCGACCGCCTCGCGGTTCATCAGCTCGCGGCTCTCCAGCTCCTGGCGCAGTCGTGCCAGCGCCCGGTGCAGCGTGCTCTTGACCGTACCGGCGGACATGCCCAGCGCCGCGGCCGTCTCCTCCGTGCTCATCTGCTCCCAGTGTCGCAGCACGACGACGCTGCGTTGCTTGGGAGCCAGAATGCCGAGGACGTCCATGAGGAGGGCGCGGTCGGCGCGCTGGTCGCTGCCGTCCTCGACGCTCGCGTCGGGCAGCTGGTCGGTGGGCACCTCTTCGAGCTTCCGGGCCCGCCACCACTCCGTACGGGTGTTGATCATGACGCGGCGGAGGT
The DNA here is from genome assembly GCF_003846185.1 of Streptomyces sp. ADI96-02. Taxonomy (GTDB): domain Bacteria; phylum Actinomycetota; class Actinomycetes; order Streptomycetales; family Streptomycetaceae; genus Streptomyces. The sequence goes on along the minus strand of NZ_ML123034.1, from coordinate 2,848,558 downwards.
AGGCGTCGGCGAGCGACTTGTCCGTGATGCCGTCCCACCGGCCGTAGGTCCGGACCAGGGCGGTCTGGAGCAGGTCCTGGGCGTCGACGGGGTCGGGGACCAGCCGGCGCGCACTGCGCAGCAGGGCCTCCTGCCGCGTGCGTACGTAGTCCTCGAACGCGAGCACCTCGCCCTGCGCCATGACAACCGCCTCCGTCCCCGTCTGGGCCCCGTGCCCCGCTGAACTGCTGTCGCAGACGCTACGGAGGGGTTGTCACGGCGGTGTGCGGAGCAGCCGTACGCGGACGCACGGCTGTCCATCGGTTGTGTAACAGCGCCGGTGGGGACGGGGGCGGGCCCCACCGGCGTATCGGCACGGATCAGGTCAGAGGCAGCCGGTACCGGCCGTCGGCCAGCGGCTCGACCAGTCCGTCGGCGACGAGCCCGTCCAGCGCCCGGGCCCGCTGGACCGGCTCCTCCCACACCGCGTCCAGCGCGGCCTGCGGCACCGGGTGCACCGCCTCCCGCAACACCGCCAGCAGCCGTCCGCGCACCTGCCGGTCGGTCCCGGCGTACGTCTGGCCCTTGCGCGGCGGACCCTGGTGCGCGGGCTTCCCGGCCAGCCGCCAGGCGCACTGCGAGGCGATCGGGCAGCGGTCGCAGTCCTCGTTGCGCGCGGTGCACACGAGCGCGCCCAGCTCCATCGTGGCGGCGGCCCAGCGCGCCGCGCGCTCGTCCTCCTCGGGCAGCAGCGCCCGCGCGAGCTTGCGCTCGGCGGCGGTGGTCGCGTTCGGCGGGTACTGGATGCCTCCCGCGGCGCGGGCGAACACCCGGCGGACGTTCGTGTCGAGCACCGCGTGGCGCTGCCCGTACGCGAACGAGGCCACGGCCGCCGCCGTGTACTCGCCGATGCCGGGCAGCGCCAGCAGCTGACCGTGCTCGCTCGGCACGTCGCCGCCGTGCCGTTCCGTTATCGCCTGCGCCGCGCCGTGCAGGCGCAGCGCACGGCGCGGGTAGCCGAGCCGGCCCCAGGCGCGGACCGCCTCGCCGGGCGCCTCGGCGGCCAGGTCGGCGGGGCGGGGCCAGCGGGCGAGCCACTGTTCGTAGACCGGGAGGACCCGGCTCACCGGGGTCTGCTGCAGCATGAACTCGCTGACCATCACCCCCCAGGCGCCCGCTTCGGGGCGGCGCCAGGGGAGATCGCGGGCGTGCTGCTCGAACCACCCGATGACGGGGGTGTGGAGGGATGCGGGGGGCGTCTGTGTCGAAGTCATGGCAGTCATCGCACTCGAGATCCTGGCACGGAAGAGGGGACGGCGGTCACGGGTGAGGGGGTGTCGGCCCGCGCGGCGGCCCCGCCGGGTGACAACGCCACCCGTTCTGTCCCCTGTGACCGGGTCCCCGGGATGATGATCGGCAAAACTTGGCGATCGGACGGCGGGTGGGGCCGGACTCGGCACGGATCTCTCGTAGAGTTCTGGACGTGGGATCTATGCGCAATCCGGTCGGTCCGCTTCCCTCCAGCATCTACTGGCGACGAAGGGCGGTAGCGGGACTTCTGGTTGCGCTCCTCGCCGTGCTGCTCGCCTGGGCCGTCACCTCGGCGGGGGGCGGCGGTGGCGGCGGGGACGACGGCAAGCCGAACGGTTCCGACCCGGTCGAGTCGATCACTCCCGGGCCCTCCGGTTCCGGCCCGGCGATCAGCCAACAGCCCGGCGGCCGTGGGGAGTCGGGCGAGAACGGCGGCTCCGGCGGTACGGACGGCAGCAACGGCGACACCGGCGCGGGCTCCGGCGGGGCGAGGGGCGGCTCGGCGTCCGACGGGGCGTCAACAGGCGGTGCGGGCGAGGGCGGTTCGGGGCCGGGCGGCGGTGGCGGCACGGCGGGGCAGCGGGTCCCGGCCGGATCCGCGCTCCCCGACTGCCGGCCCGGCGTCGTCGAGTTGAACCTGCGGACGAAGGTCAGCTACGGCCCCGACGACCGGCCGAAGTTCGAACTCGTCGCCACGAACTCCTCCTCCGCCACCTGCAAGGCCGACGTCGGACCGAAGAACGTGGTCCTCACGGTCACCGAGGCCGGCGGCGAGGACGACGACGCGGTCTGGTCCTCGAAGGACTGCCCGGCGGCCCCGGGCCCGCTGTTCCTGCGCGTTCCGGCGGGCGCGACGGTCGTGCACACCGTGGACTGGAACCGCGTCCGCTCCACGCCCGGCTGCGAGACCCCGCCGCCCGGCAAGGCGGGACCGGGCACCTACCTGCTGGAGGCCAAGGCCCCGGGCGAGCCGGTCCGGCGGGCCTCCTTCGTCCTGGCGAAGGACTGACCCCCGCCGCCCTCGGACCGCCCGGCGCACCGCGTACGCGACCCCGCCGGGCGGCACGCGAATCGGGTGACAGGCGAATCGGGTGGCAGGCGGACGGGCGGCACGCGAAAGAGGGCGCCCACCGGACGCCCTCCCGAAAACCCTGCCCCTGCCCGGCGCCCCGTAGGGCCCTCCGGGCGGGGGCCGCTACACGTACCGCTCCAGGATCGACGACTCCGCCAGCCGCGACAGCCCCTCGCGCACGCTGCGCGCCCGCGCCTCCCCGACGCCGTCCACGGCCTGGAGGTCGTCCACGCTCGCCGCCAGCAGCTTCTGGAGGCCGCCGAAGTGCTCCACCAGCCGCTCGATGATCGCCCCGGGCAGCCGCGGCACCTTCGCCAGCAGCCGGTACCCGCGCGGGGACACCGCGGAGTCCAGCGTCTCGGGCGAGCCGCTGTACCCCAGGGCCCGCGCCACCACGGGCAGCTCCAGCAGTTCCGTATGGCTCAGCGCGTCCAGCTCGGTCAGCGCCTCGGCGACCGTCCGCGACCGCTTCGCCGTCGGCTCGGGCACGTAGTCCCGCACGACCAGCTCGCGCTCCGGCTCCACGCCCGCGATCAACTCGTCCAGCTGGAGGGCCAGCAGCCGTCCGTCGGTGCCCAGCTCGACCACGTACTCCGCGATCTCCGTGGCGATCCGGCGGACCATCTCCAGCCGCTGCGCCACCGCCGTCACGTCCCGGACGGTGACCAGGTCCTCGATCTCCAGCGCGGAGAGCGTGCCCGCCACCTCGTCCAGGCGGAGCTTGTACCGCTCCAGCGTCGCCAGCGCCTGGTTGGCCCGCGACAGGATCGCGGACGACTCCTCCAGGACCCGCCGCTCCCCGTCCACGTACAGCGCGATCAGCCGCATCGACTGCGATACGGAGACGACGGGGAACCCGCACGCCTTGGAGACCCGGTCCGCCGTGCGGTGCCGGGTGCCCGTCTCCTCGGTCGGGATCGAGGCGTCCGGGACCAGCTGCACGCCGGCCCGCAGGATCTTGGTGATGTCCTTGTCGAGGATCAGCGCCCCGTCGAGCTTGCACAGCTCGCGCAGGCGCGTCGCGGTGAACTCCACGTCCAGGACGAAACCGCCGGTGCACATCGACTCGACGGTCTTGTCCATGCCCAGGACGATCAGCCCGCCGGTATTGCCGCGGAGAATGCGCTCCAGGCCGTCCCGCAGGGCCATTCCGGGCGCGACCGCGCTCAACGAGGCGCGCATCAGCGCCTCGTTGCCGGTGCCTTGGCCGGACTTTCCGGGCGTCGTCGCCCGGTCGTTGGCTGCCACTGCACTCCTCCGGTCACAGGTTGCGGTGCCCTTGCGTCCCCCATGTCGTGTCCACGGGCGGGCGAGACCAGGGCAAAGTCTACCGGCGCGCGTTGTCCTCCTGTGGTGCCTCCTGGCGGGAGCGGCGCGGGAGGACCCGCAGAGCATCGCCCATGTCGGCCACTTCCGTGACCTTCATGCCGGCCGGGACCTTCCCCGGGTCGGTCGGAACGAGGGCGTGGGTGAAACCCAGCCGGTGCGCCTCGGCCAGCCGGCGCTGGACCCCGGTGACCCGTCTGACCTCCCCGGCGAGGCCCACCTCGCCGATCGCGACGAGGTTCTTCGGGAGCGGGGTGTCGCTGGCGGCGCTGGCCAGCGCCAGCGCGATGGCGAGGTCCGCCGCCGGCTCGGTGAGCTTCACGCCGCCGACCGTCGCGCTGTAGATGTCCCGCTTGCCGAGCGCGCTGATCCGGCCGCGCTGCTCCAGCACGGCGAGCATCATCGAGACCCGCGAGGTCTCCAGGCCGGAGGTCGTGCGCCGCGGCGAGGGGATCTGCGAGTCCACGGTGAGCGCCTGCACCTCGGCGACCAGCGGGCGCTTGCCCTCCAGCGTGACGGTCAGACAGGTGCCGGGCACCGCCACGTCGCGCCGGGTCAGGAAGAGGCCCGACGGGTCGGCGAGACCGGTGATGCCCTCGTCGTGCAGCTCGAAGCAGCCGACCTCGTCGGTCGCGCCGTAGCGGTTCTTGACGCCGCGCACCAGGCGCAGCCGGGCATGCCGGTCGCCCTCGAAGGACAGCACCACGTCGACCAGGTGCTCCAGCAGCCGCGGTCCGGCGATCGCGCCGTCCTTCGTGACGTGGCCGACCAGGAGCGTGGCCATCCCGCGCTCCTTGGACGCCCGGATCAGCGCCCCGGCGACCTCCCGCACCTGGGCCATGCCCCCGGGCGCCCCGTCGATCTCGGGCGAGGCGACCGTCTGGACCGAGTCCAGGACGAGCAGCGACGGCTTGACCGCGTCCAGATGCCCGAGCACCGCCGACAGGTCGGTCTCGGCGGCGAGGTAGAGGTGGTCGTCGATCGCCCGGATCCGGTCGGCGCGCATGCGCACCTGGCTCGCGGACTCCTCCGCGGTCACGTACAGCGTGGGGTGGTCCTCGTTCGCGGCCTTGGCCGCCACGTCCAGCAGCAGCGTCGACTTGCCGACGCCCGGCTCGCCCGCGAGCAGCACGACCGCGCCCGGCACCAGCCCGCCGCCCAGGACCCGGTCCAGCTCCCCGACGCCGGTCGAGCGGGCGGTGGCCTGCCGGCTGTCGACCTGCCCGATGGGAAGGGCCGCGGTGGAGACCCGGCCCGCCGCGGTGGTGCGCACGGCGGGGGCGCCGCCGAACTCCTCGACCGTCCCCCACGCCTGGCATTCGGGGCAGCGGCCGAGCCATTTGGCGGTGGTCCAGCCGCACTCGGTGCAGCGGTAGGACGGACGGTCCTTCGCGGATTTCGTACGGGCAGCCATGGCGTCACCGTATAGGTGCGGTACGACAGTCCCGCCCGCGCGGCCCCGGGGCTCCGCGCGCGCCCGGGGGCGCACGGCCGCGCGCCCCTCCGCGCCTCCGACTTCCTGTCCCCTTTCGAGGGATACGTTCACCCGTAAGGATTAAATGTGCTCAAGGGCCATTAAGGGAATGCACTCCGTTGCCTACGGTCGCCGGGTGACGAGCAGCAGGCTGGAGACACCCAGGCACACCACCGGCGCACACCGGGCGCATCGACGAGCACCGCACGCCTCCGCACAGCGTCCGTCCGCACGTTACGAGCCGTACCTCGACGGCCTGTTCACCTACTGCCTCTCCGTGCTCTGCGACCACGACGACGCCACCGAGGCGCTGGGCACGGTCCTGGCGATCGCGGACCGGCAGCACACGCGCTGCCCCGCGCCCGAGGAGGAACGTCAATCCTGGTTGTACGCCCTGGCCCGGTGGACGTGCCTGCGCGCCCTCACCGAGCGCCGCCGGGGCCGCCAGGCCCACCGCAGGACGTCCGCGCCGGCGCGGCCCTCCGACGCGGCGCGCCCCTCCGGGCCGACGGCGTCGGCCCACCAGCCCCGGCCGCCCGAGCCGGCCGAGGCCCCCGCCCCGCAGGGGGCGCGCGCCCGCCGCCGCACGCCGGGAGGCGCCCCGGGCGGACGGCGCTCCGCGACCGCTCCCCATGCCACCGCCGCCGCCGCCCACCCGAACGTCGCCGCCCGGTCCGTACCCCTGCCCGTACGGCCCGCCCCGCCCGCGACGCCCGAGGAGGCCGTCGTCCCGGCCGCCTCCGAGACCCCCGCCGCCGAGGCGCACCGCCGGGAACTCGCCCAGCTCGCCTGGCCCGAGGCCGCCGGCACCACCCCGGAGCAGCGCGAAGCCCTCGAACTGGCCGTGCGCCACCGGCTCACCCCGCGCGCCGTCGCCTCCGTCCTCGGCCTGGAACCGGTCGCCGCCCGGGAGTTGCTGGCCGCCGCTGCCTGCGAGGTGGAGCGCACCCGTGCCGCCCTCGCCGTCGTCGAGAGCGGCGGCTGCCCGGCCGTCGTCCGGCTCACCGGCGACCACCGGATGCTGCTCTCCACCACGCTGCGCCGCGAACTGGTCCGGCACGTCGACGACTGCCCCCGCTGCCGCCGCGCCGCCGAGCGGGTCGACGCCGCCGGGCCCTGGCCCGGGGCCGCGGTCGCCCCGGCCTCCGCGCTGCCGGTCGTCGAGGCCCCCCGGCCCTCCGTGTACGTCGCCCTGGCCCAGGCCCGCCGCTCCCGGCCCCCGGCCCCGCGCTTCGGCCGCACCGGCTATCCGCTGGACCCCAAGGACCACGCCGCCCGCCGGGACCGGCTGCGGGCCCGCGTCGTGACGACGACGGTGGTCGCGACCGTGGTCGCCGCCCCGGTGATCGCCCTGTGGGCCGCGTACCGGGGAGCTCCGCAGACCGGCGAGGGCCATGACGGCTCCTCCGTCACCGCCACGGAGGACGGCACGGGGGAGGCCCGCGACCCGTACCAGAAGGCGGGCAGCGCCCGGCCCGGCGGCCGTCCGGACGACGTCACCGCCGAGGTCGTGGACGTCGGGGGCGCCCGGGGCGCGGGGCTGCTCACCGTCGCCGCCCGGACCGCCGGAGCCATCACGGTGATCACCCTCACCGCGCCCGACCGGGGGCCGGTCCGGTGGACGGCCGTCGCGGACGCGCCGTGGCTCATCCTCAGCCGCACCTCCGGCACGCTCGCCGCCGGGGCGAGCGTCACCGTCCTGGTCTCGGTGGACCACGCCGTCGAGCCGACCGGACCGTGGACGGCCCGCATCACGCCGTCGCCCTCGGGGTCCGCCGTGGTCATCGACGGGCACGGCGCCGCCCGGCCGCCCACCGGCGGACCGGACCGGCCCACCCGCCCCGGACCGACGCCCCCGCGCCCCACGTACCCCCATCCGACCGACCCGGGCCCGACCGATCCCGGCCCCACGGATCCGGGCCCGACCGATCCCGGTCCCACGGACCCCGGCCCGACCGATCCCGGCCCGACGGACCCGGGCCCGACCGATCCGGGCCCCACGGACCCCGGCCCGACCGATCCGGGCCCGACCGACCCCGGCCCCACGGACCCGGGCCCGACCGATCCGGGCCCCTCGGACCCGCCGCCGGGCTCCTCGGACCCGACCGCGCCCGCCCCCACGGGGTGAGCCCCCGGCGTCAGCGCTCGCGCGCGAGCGGCGGGTCGGCCGGGTGCGGGGCCATCGGCAGCAGCGACGACAGCCGCTCCTCGCACAGCTCGACCAGCCGGTCGTAACCCTCCTTGCCCATCAGCTCGGTCAGCTCCGGGCGGTAGGACACGTACACCGGCTCGCCCGCGCCGTGCGCCGAGGTCGCCGAGGTGCACCACCAGTGCAGGTCGTGGCCGCCCGGACCCCAGCCCCGGCGGTCGTACTCACCGATCGTCACCTGGAGGACCCGCGTGTCGTCGGGCCGGTCGATCCAGTTGTACGTCCGCCGCACCGGCAGCTGCCAGCACACGTCCGGCTTCGTCTCCAGGGGCTCCTTGCCCTCCCGCAGCGCCAGGATGTGCAGCGAGCAGCCCGCGCCCGCGGCGAACCCCGGCCGGTTCTGGAAGATGCAGGAGCCCTCCCAGCGGCGCGTCTGGCGTTCGCCGTCCTCGTCGACGCCGACCCAGCCGGTCTCCGTGCCGACGTCGTGGAACTGCCACAGCTCCGGTGTGAGCCGCGCCACGTTCTCCGCGACGCGCTTCTCGTCGTCCTCGTCGGAGAAGTGCGCACCGAGCGTGCAGCATCCGTCGTCCGCGCGGCCCGCCTGGATGCCCTGGCAGCCGCTGCCGAAGATGCAGGTCCACCGGGAGGTCAGCCAGGTCAGATCGCACCGGAAGACCTGCTCGTCGTCGGCGGGATCGGGGAACTCCACCCAGGCCCGCGCGAAGTCGATGCCCTTCTCGTCGGACGGGTCCGACCCCGCGGCCTGAGATCCAGTCGCCTCCCGGTCCGTCTTCTGCTTCTTCGTGGCTTTGCCCGGCTTCGCCTTTTTCGTCTTTGGCACGCGCCCAGAGTAAGTCCGACCGGCCGCCGACGGGCGGCGTCCCGGCCGGGCCCGGCGCATCCGCGGCGAAGAGGTCCGCCGGGCCCGGCGCATCCGCGGCGAAGAGGTTGGCCGCGTCCGCGCCGAAACCGCCCCTCCCCGACGCCCGCCCCGCCCGCCTCCACCGTCACGCGCCGCCTCCGGCCACCCTCCCGCGACCGCGCGCCCGCCCTGCTCCTTCTGCCACCCCCGGCCGCCGGTCGGCCCGGATCGGGGGCGCAGTAGCGTTCCGGTATGAGACTCGGAGTCCTCGACGTGGGTTCGAACACGGTTCATCTGCTGGTGGTCGACGCCCATCCCGGCGCGCGTCCGCTGCCCGCGCACTCGCACAAGGCGGAACTCCGTCTGGCCGAACTCCTCGACCCGGACGGAGCCGTCGGCCAGCACGGCGTGGACCGGCTCGTCGCGACGATCGCCGGCGCGGTCCAGGCCGCCGAGGACAAGGGGTGCGAGGACGTGCTCGCCTTCGCGACCTCCGCGGTGCGCGAAGCCACCAACGCGGACGTCGTCCTGGAACGCGTACGGGTCGGGACCGGCGTCGACCTCGCCGTGCTCAGCGGCGAGGAGGAGGCGCGCCTCACCTTCCTCGCGGCCCGGCGCTGGTTCGGCTGGTCGGCCGGGAAGCTGCTGGTCCTGGACATCGGCGGCGGCTCCCTGGAGATCGCGGCCGGCATCGACGAGGAGCCGGACACGGCGGTGTCGCTGCCGCTGGGCGCGGGCCGTCTCACCGCCGCCTGGCTGCCGGGCGGCCTCGCCTCCCCCGAACAGGTACGGGCGTTGCGCCGGCATGTGCGGGCCGGCATTGCGCGGACGGTCGGCGAGTTCGCCCGGGCCGGCCGCCCCGACCACGTGGTCGCCACCTCCAAGACGTTCAAGCAGCTCGCCAGGATCGCGGGCGCGGCCCGCTCCACCGAGGGGCTGTACGTCCAGCGCTCCCTCACGCGCAAGGCGCTGGAGGACTGGGTGCCCAAGCTCGCGGCGATGACCGTCGAGGAGCGTGGCCGGCTGCCCGGCGTGTCCGAGGGCCGGGCCGCCCAGCTGCTCGCCGGGGCGCTCGTGGCCGAGGGGGCGATGGACCTGTTCGGCGTGGAGGAGCTGGAGATCTGCCCGTGGGCGCTGCGCGAGGGCGTCATCCTGCGCCGCCTCGACCACCTCCCGGCGGAGCAGGCGGCCCTGGAGGGGTGAGACCTCCCTCCGGAGCGGGCAGCCCCGGAGGGGTGAGCGGCGTCCATGGCCCTTCTCACTTTCGGCCGGGAGCCCTCGGCGCTGCGCACCGCTGCCCGTAGGCTGTCCCAGTGGCAGAACCCGTGGTGCGCATTCCCGATGCGAAGGTCGCCCTGTCTACGGCCTCGGTCTATCCCGAGTCCACCGCGACGGCCTTCGAGATCGCCGCGCGCCTGGGGTACGACGGCGTCGAGGTCATGGTCTGGACCGACCCCGTCAGCCAGGACATCGACGCGCTGCGCCGCCTCTCGGACTACCACCGGGTGCCGATACTCGCGGTGCACGCCCCCTGCCTCCTGATCACCCAGCGGGTCTGGTCCACCGACCCGTGGGTGAAGCTCCAGCGGGCCAGGGCCGCCGCCGAGAAGCTCGGCGCGTCCACCGTCGTCGTCCACCCGCCCTTCCGGTGGCAGCGCAACTACGCCCGGGACTTCGTGTCCGGGATCTGGCGGATGGCGGGCGAGACGGACGTGCGGTTCGCCGTGGAGAACATGTACCCGTGGCGCTACCGGGACCGCGAGATGCTCGCGTACGCCCCGGACTGGGACGTCACCAACGACGACTACCGGCACTTCACGGTCGACCTCTCGCACACCGCGACCGCCCGCACCGACGGGCTCGCCATGGTGGAGCGGATGGGCGACCGGCTGGCCCACGTCCACCTCGCCGACGGCCGGGGGTCGGCCAAGGACGAGCACCTGGTGCCCGGCCGGGGCGACCAGCCGTGCGCCGAACTGCTGGAGCGCCTGGCCCGTACGTCCTTCGACGGCCACGTCGTCATCGAGGTCAACACCCGGCGCGCGATGTCCTCCGCCGAACGCGAGGCCGACCTCGCGGAGGCGCTGGCCTTCACCCGCCTCCACCTCGCCTCCGCCGCCCGGCCCTCCCCGGCCGCCCGGCCCTCCTCCGGCTCCCGGCCCTCCGCCTAGGGCCCCTGCCCTGTGACGGGCGAGGGCCGCGGCAGGGTCCGCCTCGTCCCGGCGTGCCCACCCAGCGAGCACGGCATCCCGCGATCCGGACAGCCTGTCCAGATCTTGGATTCGGGGCGTACGCTCGAAGACAGTCCTTTTCTGTCGAAGGAGCGATCCGCGATGCCGCACCTGAGGTCCCGCACAGTCACCCACGGCCGCAACATGGCGGGCGCCCGCGCCCTGATGCGCGCCTCGGGCGTAGCGAGCGAGGACATCGGCAAGCCGATCATCGCGGTGGCCAACTCGTTCACCGAGTTCGTGCCCGGCCACACGCACCTCGCCCCGGTCGGCCGGATCGTCTCCGAGGCCATCCAGGCGGCGGGCGCGGTGCCGCGCGAGTTCAACACGATCGCCGTCGACGACGGCATCGCGATGGGCCACGGCGGCATGCTCTACAGCCTGCCCTCGCGCGACCTGATCGCCGACTCCGTCGAGTACATGGTCGAGGCCCACTGCGCGGACGCGCTGATCTGCATCTCGAACTGCGACAAGATCACCCCCGGCATGCTGATGGCCGCCATGCGCCTCAACATCCCGACGGTCTTCGTCTCCGGCGGCCCGATGGAGGCCGGCAAGGCCACGCTGGTCGACGGCACCGTCCGCAAGCTCGACCTGATCAACGCGATCAGCGACGCGGTCGACGAGAACGTCTCCGACGAGGACATCCTGCGCATCGAGGAGAACGCCTGCCCCACCTGCGGCAGCTGTTCGGGCATGTTCACCGCCAACTCGATGAACTGCCTGACCGAGGTCCTCGGCCTCTCCCTCCCCGGCAACGGCTCCGTCCTCGCCACCCACACCGCCCGCAAGGCGCTGTACCAGGAGGCCGGCCGCACGGTCGTCGAGATCACCAAGCGCTACTACGAGCAGGACGACGAGACGGTCCTGCCCCGCTCCATCGGCACCCGCGCCGCGTTCGACAACGCCATGGCGCTGGACATCGCGATGGGCGGCTCCACCAACACGATCCTCCACCTCCTCGCCGCCGCCCAGGAGGCCGAGCTGGCGTACGGCCTGGACGACATCAACGAGGTCTCGCGCCGCGTCCCGTGCCTGTCCAAGGTCGCTCCGAACGTCGCCCCCGGCGGCACGTACTACATGGAGGACGTCCACCGGGCCGGCGGCATCCCCGCCCTCCTCGGTGAACTGCACCGCGGCGGCCTGCTCGACGAGAACGTCCACTCCGTGCACTCCGACACGCTCGCCGAGTGGCTCAAGACCTGGGACGTGCGCGGCGGCTCCCCGTCCCCCGAGGCCGTCGAGCTGTGGCACGCCGCCCCCGGCTGCGTCCGCTCCGCCACCGCCTTCTCGCAGTCCGAGCGCTGGGACACCCTCGACCTGGACGCGGCGGGCGGCTGCATCCGCGACGTCGAGCACGCCTACTCCAAGGACGGCGGCCTCGCCGTCCTCAAGGGCAACCTCGCCGTGGACGGCTGCGTCGTGAAGACGGCCGGCGTCGACGAGTCGATCTGGACCTTCGAGGGCCCGGCCGTCGTCTGCGAATCGCAGGAGGAGGCCGTCGACAAGATCCTCCGCAAGGAGATCAAGGAGGGCGACGTCGTCGTCATCCGCTACGAGGGCCCGCGCGGCGGCCCCGGTATGCAGGAGATGCTCTACCCCACCTCCTTCCTCAAGGGCCGGGGCCTGGGCAAGGCCTGCGCCCTGGTCACCGACGGCCGCTTCTCCGGCGGCACCTCCGGCCTCTCCATCGGCCACGCCTCGCCCGAGGCGGCGGCCGGCGGCACGATCGCACTCGTCCAGGACGGCGACCGCATCCGGATCGACATCCCCGGCCGCTCCATCGAGCTGCTGGTCGACGACGCCGAACTGACCGCCCGCCGCGAGGCCCTGAACGGCGTGTACGCGCCCAAGGCCCGCGAACGCAAGGTCTCCGCCTCCCTGCGCGCGTACGCGGCGATGGCGACCAGCGCGGACCGGGGCGCGGTCCGCGACGTCTCCCAGCTCGGCTGACGGCGACGGCAGGGCCCGGCCGCCACCAACCGGGCGGGCTCTGCCGCCACCAACCGGGCGGGCTCTGCCGCCACCAACCGGGCTCTGCCGTCACCAACCGGGCTTTGCCTACCCGGCCGTCACGAGCCGGGCTCTGCCTATCCGGCCGTCACGAGCCGGGCCCCTCGCCTTCCGGCCCGCCCGTCACCAGCCGGCCGGGTCCTCGCCGTCCACCGCGAAGACCGACCCGTCGGGAGCCGTGCCCACGACCGCCCGCCCCGCCGTCACGGGAGCGGGCAGCCGCGAGGCGTAGGCGAGCTTCCCGCCGGTCAGCCGCGCACGGGTCTGCCCCAGCAGCGCCCCGCGCTCCGTGTCCACCGCCAGCAGCCGGCCGTCCGCGGCGGAGAAGTACAGCCGCCCGCCCTCGCCCAGCACCGGCGCCGAGGCCCGCCCGACGCCGGTCTCCAGCCGCCACAGCTCCGCCTTCCCGCCGCCCGCCGCCGTGTCGACGCCGAGCAGCGAACCGCCCCGGCCCAGCAGATACGCCGCGTCCTCGGCCACGGCCACCTGCGGCTCGTCCATCCGGAAGGGCAGCGCGATCCGGCTGACCGCCCGGGTCGCCGGGGCGTACCGGACGAGGGCGAAGATCCGCGAGTCCGCGTCCATCGAGGTCAGCACCAGCTCCCCGGCCCCGGCCGTGCCGACCGGGGTCAGCATCCCGTCCAGCCGCCGCTGCCAGGCCGTCCGGCCGCTCGACGCCTCCACGGCGGTGACCAGCGTGGACGAACCGGTGGGCGAGTGCTCGAAGGCGTAGGCCAGCCGCGCGTCCCCGTCGTAGAGGGCGAAGTCGGGCCGCCCGTGCCCGGGGACCGCGCGCTTCCAGCGCGCCGCGCCGCTCGCGCCGTCCAGCGCCGTCACCGTGCCGCCGTCCGCGACGGCGAGCAGGACGTCGCCCGCCGGGAACACGCCGTCGGGGCCCGCCGGGAGCCCGGTGTCCCGCACCACCGTGCCCCGTACCGGGTCGAACGCGCGCAGCTTCCCGTCCGGGCCCGCGCCCAGCACCACCGTGCCCGAGACGACGGGGGCTGCGGCGGTCCCGGACGAGGTGTTCCGGTCCGTCCACAGCACGCGCCCGTCCGCCGGGTCGATCCGCGCCGTGCCGGTCCCGGCCGCCGCGCAGTACAGCGCCGAGCCGGCCCCCGCCGAGGCGCAGACCGGCGTCCCGCCGCCCGACCCGCGCAGACCGGTGCTCCACGGCGGGAAACCCCCGGGCCGCTCGGGCTCCGCGCCCGTACCGCCCGCCCCGGCCCGCTTGCCGCCCGGCGCACCGCCCCACGCGGCGAACGCCCCCGCGCCCGCCGCCAGCACGAGCACCGCCGCCGCCACGACCAGCCGCCCGCGCCGGGCCCCGGCCCGCGGGCGCGCGACGTCCGGCGATCCCTGCCGCTCCACCGCCGCGACGGCCGCCGGGCGGCGCGGGGCCGGCAGGAACGCGTCGGCCGCGTACGACGGCGGCAGCAGCGCCGCCATCACCTCGTCCGGCGTCGGCCGCTCCCCGGGGTCCTTCGCCAGGCACCGGGCCACCAGCGGAGCCAGGTCCTCCGGCACTCCGCCCAGATCCGGCTCGTCGTGCACCACCTGGTACGCCACGACGTACGGGCTGTCCGAGTCGAACGGACCCCGGCCCGTAGCCGCGTGGACGAGCACCGCCCCCAGCGCGAACACGTCTGCGGCCGGCCCGACCTCGCGCGGACGCTGGAACTGCTCGGGGGCCATATAGGGCGGCGAGCCGATCAGCTTGCCCGTCTCGGTGCGCAGATCACTGTCGTACGGGCGCGAGATGCCGAAGTCGATCACCTTCGGGCCCGCGTCGGTGAGCAGCACGTTGCTCGGCTTCAGATCCCGGTGGATCACCCCGGCCCGGTGGATGTCCCGCAGCGCCTCGGCCAGCCCCGTGGTCAGCCTGCGCAGCTCGGCGGGGGCCATCGGCCCGTTCCGCTTCACCTGCTCGGCGAGCGTCGGCCCGGGGACGTAGAGGGTGGCCATCCACGGCCGCACGGCCTCCGGGTCCGCGTCGACGACCGGCGCGGTGAACGCCCCGCTCACCCGCCGGGCCGCCGCCACCTCCTGCCGGAACCGGGCCCTGAACTCGCTGTCCGCCGCGTGCGGCGCGTGCACGACCTTGACCGCGAGCTGCATCCCCGAGGCGGAGCGCGCCAGATGGACGGTGCCCATGCCGCCGGAGCCGAGGCGGGCCTCAAGGCGGTAGGCGCCGGCGTACTCCGGAAACTCCGCTTCCGGATACGTCCCGGCCCCTCGCAGCGGCGGCATCGCCCACCCCCGTGTGTCCGTGCGCAAGCGCGACGCACGGAGCCTAGTCGATGGTGCGTACGAGAGGCACGGGGCTTGTTAGCCTGCGCGTCGTACGCGCCCGCGTACACGGATTTCGTACGGGGGAGGCGCTCATGGGCGTTGACGGGCACACCGCGGAGCCACCGGCCGGCACGCCGCCGGGGCGGGACGGAGCGGACGCCCCGGCGATCGCCGGGGCGCCGTCGGCCAAGGGCGCCACGTACCCGATCGCCCCGGGATACCGGGTCAACGTCCGCACGGGCCCCGGCACCGCCTACCGGATCGTGCGGACCCTGCCGTACGGGCAGCGGATCCCGGTCTACTGCCAGAAGCCGGGGGAGCGCGTCGCCGGCCCCTACGGCACGTCGAACCTCTGGGACAACATCGCCAACGGCCAGTTCGTCGCGGACGCCTATGTCGACACGGGCAGCGACGGCTACATCGCCCCGCGCTGCGACTGACCGGCCCGACGCGCCCCGGGAATACTCGACGTGCGCCGGGAACAGCTCGACGCGCCCCGGGGACACTCGCCGCGCCCCGGGGATAATCGACTCCGTGAGCGAGAACAGCGGAGCACCCGCAGACCTGTCCCCGGACCCGTCCCCCGGAGCGAACACCGCCGGGAGCACGCCCACGACGCCCGGCCCGCAGCCCGAGCCGATCCGCTTCTTCGGCACGACCTGGGTCGCGCGCGACGGCGGCTACGGGCTGCGCCGCGTCGCCGCGGCGGCCGGCTCGCTCGCCGCGGCCGTGGCCGCCTGCTTCGTGCTGCGCTTCGCCTACCAGGGCCTGGAGATCGCCGACGTCGGCGGATTCGTCGGGCTGCTGGTCATCGTGATGTTCGCCGTGTGCAGCGCCATCGCCTTCCGCAGGACCTGGGAGGGGTTCGGCGCGCGCCCGGCGGACCCGGCCCGCGAGGACTCCCTGCGCGGCCTCACGTCGATCGGGTTCATCGGCTCGCTGCTCGCGTACTTCGTCCGCTCGCTCCAGGAGGCCCCGGGCGAGAAGCTGCGCCGCACCGAGTACGAGACCGCCCGCGCCCAGTACGAGAAGCGTCGCGCCACCCGTACCGGCAACCCGGCCGCCCGCAAGGGCCCCAAGCGCTCCAGGCGCTCCTGACCCCGGACGGGGGCCGGGAGCCCGGCATGTTCGCCACGACGCCCACCAGGAGAAGCGCCCCGTGACCTCACCCGACCGCCGGCCGCTCGACCGCCGGCCGCTCGACCGGGAGCCGTCCCCACGACGGCCGGCCGACCGCCGGGCGCCCGCGCGGCCCGCCGCCGCGCCCCGCGCCCTCTCCTTCGACCGGGCCGCCGCCGAGTACGCCGCCGCGCGCCCCGGCTACCCGCCGGCCCTGCTCGACGCGGTCCAGGAACTGTCCGGCCGCCCCCTGCACGGGGCGCGCGCGATCGACGTCGGCGCGGGCACCGGCATCGCCACCCGGCTCCTCGACGCCCGCGGGGCCCGCGTCCTCGCCGTCGAACCGGGCCCCGGCATGGCGGCCGAACTGCGTCGCGGCCTCCCGCACGTCCCGGTCGTCCGCGGCGACGGCAACCGCCTCCCGCTCGCCTCCGCCTCCGCCGACCTGATCACCTACGCGCAGTCCTGGCACTGGACGGACCCGGAACGCTCGCTGCCCGAGGCGTACCGCGTGCTGCGCCCCGGCGGCGCGCTGGCCCTGTGGTGGAACGTCTTCGACCACTCCCTCGACTGGATCGCGGAGCAGGGCGCCCGGCTCCACAACCGCCTGGGCACGTCCGCGCACGGCGCGCACGGCGCGCCCGTCCGGGCCGGCGCGCAGCTGGGCGCACTGCCCGGGCCGTGGGCCGACGCCTTCGTCCACAGGCTGCTGCCGTGGTCGCGCCGGATCGGGATCGACGACCACCTGGCCAACCTGGCCACCCACTCCGTGTTCCTGGCCGGCGAGTCCGCGGGCGGCGCGGGAGAGGAGCGGGCCCGCGCCATCCTCGCCGAGGAACGCGCGTGGCTGCTGGCCGCCTTCCCGGACGGCACGGTCGAGGAGCGTTACGTGGTGGAGTTGAGCGTCGCCGTCCGCTGACCGTCCTCCCCGGGCGGCCCGCCCCCGGCGGCGGCCTGCCGCGCCTCGCGCAGGGCCGTCCACCCCGCCAGTTCTGCGGCGCAGGCGTGGTCGGTGTGGCGCAGCCCGCTCAGGTCCAGCTCGACCGGGCGGTCGGCCGGCAGCGCGTCCAGCGCGTCCAGCAGTTTCGGCAGCCGCAGGAAGGTCGCGTTCCCCGTCACCCGTACGAGCAGCCTGCCCCCGCGCGCCCGGGACGGGTCGCCCTCCGTCACCTCCACCTGGACGTGGCTCACGTCCCACGCGGTCTTCGCGACGGCCAGCAGCAGCCCCGCCAGCACCCCTTCGAACAGGCTCGTCGCGACCACCGTCACCGCCGTGGCCACCAGGACCACCGCCTCACCCCGGTGCCCGCGCCACAGCCGGGCCAGCGCCCGCAGCGGAACGAGCTTGAAGCCCGCGTGCACCAGCACACCGGCCAGCGCCGCCACCGGAATCACCTCGAGCGCGCCGGGCAGCGCGACCACGAAGAGCAGCAGCCACACCCCGTGCAGCACCCGGGACGCCTTGGTCCGGGCCCCCGCGCCGACGTTGGCCGCGCTGCGCACGATCACGGCGGTCATCGGCAGGGCGCCCAGCGCCCCGCACACCGTGTTGCCCGCGCCCTGGGCGATCAGCTCCTTGTCGTAGTCCGTACGCCTGCCCGCGTGCATCCGGTCCACGGCCGCCGCGCTGAACAGCGACTCCGCCGAGGCGATCAGCGCGAACGCCAGAACCGTGCCGACGAACCCCAGGTCGACGAAGAGCGCCCAGTCCTCGCCACCCGGCGGCCGTACGGCGTCGAGCAGCCCGCTCACCCGGACCCGGGCCACCGGCAGCGCGAACAGGGCCGTCGCGCCGGCCGCCAGCCCGACCGCCACCAGCGGCGCGGGCAGCACCCGCGCCGCCCGCCGCCACCTCGGCCACAGGACCAGCACCGCGACCGTCCCCGCCCCCACCGCGAGGGCCTGCGCCGACACGTCCGCACCGGTCAGCAGCCCGCCCAGCCCGGCGAGCTTCCCGGCTATCGCGGCGGGCATGTCCGCCCCGGCGAGCACGTACACCTGACCGGCCATCAGGACGAGCCCGATACCGGCGAGCATGCCCTGCACCACGGCCACCGAGACGGCCCGGAACCACCGTCCGAGCCGCAGCACGCCCAGCGCGACCTGGACCGCCCCGGCGCCCAGCACGAGAACCCCGAGGGCGTCGGCCCCGTACCGCTGGACGGCCTCGAAGACGAGCACGGTGAGCCCGGCGGCGGGCCCGCTGACCTGGAGGCTGCTGCCCGGCAGGGTCCCGACGAGCACTCCGCCGACGATGCCGGTGATCAGCCCCAGTTCGGCCGGTACGCCGGAGGCGACGGCCACACCCACGCAGAGCGGGAGCGCGACCAGGAAGACGACGAGGGAGGCGGCGATATCGGCGCGGTACGCCGAGAACGCCGGGAGGAACGAGGACGACGTCGGAAACACGGGGAAGCCACGCACGAGAGGGACACCTCCGGCACCGCGGGGACAGTGAAAATCATTGTCCTTTGGCGGAACCGGCCATGGGCGGCGATCCGGCCCCCGGTTGGCGGACGCGGAAGCACGGAGGAGCGGAATACCTGGAACGTTCCCTTCCGTTCACGCCCGTCGTCCCACCGCGCCCCCGCACTCCCCGCCCTCTTGACGGGGTGGAACGCCGCCGTACGGCACGAGGACCCCGATGCGAGGATGGCGGGAAGAAGACGGCCCGCAACAGAACCCCAGATCCCGAGCACCGCCCGGAGGGTGAACGCATGACCCAGACAGTCGCAGTCCTCGGCACCGGCAAGATCGGCGAGGCGCTCCTCAGCGGCATGATCCGGGGGGGCTGGCGCCCGGCCCACCTCCTGGTGACCACCCGCCGCGGCGACCGGGCCCGGGAACTGCGCACCCGGTACGGGGTCGAGTCCGTCACCAACGCCGAGGCCGCCAAGAACGCCGACATCCTCATCCTCGCGGTCAAGCCGCAGGACATGGGCACGCTCCTGGACGAACTGGCGCCGCACGTCACCGCCGAACGCCTGGTGATCAGCGCCGCCGCCGGCATCACGACCGCGTTCATCGAGGAACGGCTCGCCGAGCGCACCCCGGTGGTCCGGGTCATGCCCAACACCCCGGTCCTCGTCGACGAGGGCATGTCCGTCATCTCGGCGGGCGGCCACGCCACCGCCGCCCACCTCGCCACCGCGGAGGAGATCTTCGGCGGCGTCGGCAAGACCCTGCGCGTCCCGGAGTCGCAGCAGGACGCGGCCACGGCCCTCTCCGGCTCGGGACCGGCCTACTTCTACTTCCTCGTGGAGGCGATGACCGACGCGGGCATCCTGCTCGGCCTGCCGCGAGCCCAGGCCCACGACCTCATCGTCCAGGCCGCCGTGGGCGCGTCCGTGATGCTCCGGGACAGCGGGGAGCACCCGGTCAAGCTCCGGGAGGCCGTCACCAGCCCGGCCGGCACGACCATCAGCGCCATCCGCGAACTGGAGAACCACGGCGTACGGGCCGCCCTCATCGCGGCCCTGGAAGCGGCCCGCGACCGCAGCCGCGAGCTGGCCTCCGGCAACGGCTGACCGGCCGCTCACGTCCGGCCCCGGGTGGCGCCGGGGCCGAGGTTGACACTCCCCGGGCAGATCCGTAGTGTGCTCCGAGTTGTCCGACGTGAGCGCCGACCCCGGTCGGTCCCCGGACAGCCATTCCGCAGTAACCATGACAAGCCCGCGACCTGGTGTCGCATGCTTTTTCGTGCGCATTCGCGAAATGAGGAATCCGCGTTCGAACGGACGCGCCCCGATTAGCGTCGGGGCCCAGGATTCCGCTAAAGTCTCACTCGTCGGAACGGCCCAACGGCCGGGATGACAAGCCCCGCTGACTGGGAATCAGGCCCGAAGGGAT
>NZ_ML123034.1:2723331-2828853 GCF_003846185.1 Streptomyces sp. ADI96-02 | reverse complement strand
CTGCGTTCTGAACGTCTAGGGTCGAACCATGCGCTACGAACTGGTCATCTTCGACAACGATGGTGTGCTCGTCGACAGTGAGCCGATCGCCAACACCATCCTCGCCGGCTACCTCACCGAGCTCGGCCACCCCACGTCGTACGACGAGTCGCTCCGCGACTACATGGGGTCGGCCGTGCACCGGGTGCACGATCTCGTCGAGGAAAGGACCGGGGAGAAGCTGCCCGCCGACTTCGACGCCACCCTCGACGCCCGCACCTTCGCCGGCTTCCAGCGCGAGCTGGTGGCGGTGGACGGGGCGGAGGAGCTGCTCGGGAAGCTCGTCGCCGACGGAGTGGACTACTGCGTCGCCTCGTCCGGCAGCCACGAGCGGATCCGGGTCGGGCACCGCAAGACCGGGATGGACCAGTGGTTCGAGGAGGAGTGGATCTTCAGCTCGGAGGACGTGGGGCGGGGAAAGCCCGCGCCGGACCTGTTCCTCTACGCCGCCGAGCGGATGGGAGTCGCGCCGGAGCGGTGCGTCGTCATCGAGGACAGTCCGCTGGGCGTCGAGGCCGCGCGGGCCGCCGGCATGGACGTCTACGGGTTCACCTCGATGATGCCCGCGGACCGGCTGACCGGCGTGACCGGGCACTTCTCGGACATGGCCCAACTCCCGGAACTGCTCGCCTGATCCATCTACCCCTGGGTAGCTCCTGGCCCTACGCTCGCGGCCATGACAGATGCGGGCTTGCGGCACGGCAGGGCCTCGCTGGCCCTGAGCTTCTGCGTCCAAGGGGTGACCTTCGCCCTTCTGGTGACACGTATCCCCGCCATCCAGGACCGGTACGGGATATCCGACGGCCTGCTGCCCGTCTTCCTGGCCGCCGTCCCGATCCTGGCGGGGGTCGGCAGTGTCGTCACCGAGAAGGCGGTCACGCGGGTGCGGCCCGGCACCGTCCTGCGGTGGGCCCAGCCGCTCGTCCTGCTCGCCCTGCTCGCGGTGGGCGCGGGCCGGGAGCTGTGGCACGTGGCCGTCGCGCTCGGCCTGTTCGGGCTGTCCGTCGGGGCGCTGGACGCCTCGATGAACATGATGGGCGTCAGTCTCCAGCGGGCGTACGGCCGGAGCATCATGCTCGGCTTCCACGCCGCGTACAGCCTCGGCGGCATCGCCGGGGCCTCCCTGGCGTGGGCGGGGGCGCACGGGGACCTGTCGCTCCTCGCGTCCTACCTGCCCGCCGTGGTGCTCCTGCTGCCCGCCGCGCTGGCCGGCAGCCGCTGGTACACGGAGGGCCGGAGCACCGGTGCGGCCGGTGAAGCGCCGGCGGGCGGGGGCTCCGTCCCGTTCAGGGTGCTGCTGCCGCTGTGCCTGGTGATGAGCTTCGCGTACATCGGCGACTCGACCGTCTCCAACTGGAGCGCCAAGTACCTCCAGGACGTGCTCGGCAGTTCCGAGCAGATGTCGACGCTTCCCTACAACGTCTACATGGTGACGACGCTCCTCGGCCGGGCCGTGGGGGACTTCGGCGTACGGCGGTTCGGGGCGGTCGGGGTGGTGCGCGGCGGGAGCCTGCTGGCGGCCGGCGGATTCCTCGTCGTGGCCGCGGCTCCGGGGGCCTGGGTGGGCATGCTCGGGTTCACCCTGCTCGGATTCGGGCTCTGTGTGATCGTGCCGCAGACGTTCGCGGCGGCCGGTCGGATGTTCCCCGGCGGCAGCGACGCCGCCGTGGCGCGGCTGAACATCTTCAACTACGTCGGGTTCCTGGTCGGTTCACCGCTGGTGGGAGCGCTCGGGGACGCCTGGAGCTACCGCGGCGCGATGCTCGTGCCGATGGTGCTGGTGCTCGCGACCCTGGTGTACGCCCGCTCGTTCGGGACGGAGTCGGCCCGATACGGTGGCGGGCATGAGCGGGCGCGCACAGCTGATGTGGGATGACGCGGTAACGGGATACGACTTCGGGGAGAGCCACCCCATGGACCCGGTCCGGCTGACCCTGACCAGGGGGCTGGTACGGGCGTTCGGGCTCGACGCGGCGGTGGACGTCCGGTCGGCGAAGTCCGCCGGGGACTCCACCCTGCGGCTCGTGCACCGGGAGGACTACGTGGCGGCGGTGCGGGCGGCCTCGGCCGATCCGCGCGCCGCCGACCAGGACTACGGGCTCGGGACCGTGGACGATCCGGCCTTCGCCGGGATGCACGAGGCGTCGGCGCTGATCGCCGGGCTGTCGGTCGGGGCCGCCGAGGCGGTGTGGCGGGGCGGCAGCGGGCACGCGGTGAACTTCACCGGCGGGCTGCACCACGCGATGCCGGGCTCGGCCGCCGGGTTCTGCGTCTACAACGACCCCGCCCTGGCCATCGCCCGGCTGCTGGAGCTGGGCGCCGAGCGCGTCGCGTACGTCGATGTGGACGTCCACCACGGGGACGGGGTGCAGGCCGCGTTCTGGGAGGACCCCCGGGTGCTGACGGTCTCGCTGCACGAGCATCCGAGGACCCTCTTCCCGCAGACCGGTTGGCCGGAGGAGACCGGGGCCGGGGCCGGGGAGGGCTCCGCGGTGAACGTGGCGCTGCCCGCCGGGACCGGGGACGCGGGATGGCTGCGGGCCTTCCACGCGGTGGTGCCCGAACTGCTGGCCGATTTCCGCCCCCAGGTACTCGTCACCCAGCACGGGGCGGACACGCACTTCGAGGATCCGCTCGCGCATCTCGCCGTCTCGCTGGACGCGCAGCGGGCGGTCATGGAGTCCTGCCACGACCTCGCCCACCGGTATGCCGAGGGCGGGCGCTGGGTGGCGCTCGGCGGCGGCGGATACGCGGTGGTGGACGTGGTGCCCCGGTCCTGGACGCATCTGGTCGGCATCGCCGCACACGCGCCCGTCGACCCGGAGTCGCCGGTCCCGGAGTCCTGGCGGGACCTCGTCTACGCCCGTACGCGGCAGTTGGGCCCGCTCAGGATGACGGACGGGCACAAGCCGCAGTGGCTGCCCTGGGAGGACGGGTACGACCCGGCGGACCGGCTGGACCAGGCGGTGCTGGCGTCCCGGCGGGCGGCGTTCCCGCTGCGCGGCCTGCTGGCCTGAGGCGAGTATCGGCCAACCTGTGGCGCGGTTACGCCAACGGTGGCGCGTAACCGGGATTCCGGCCCGCCGGGGTGGGCCGGTGCGGGAGCATCGCCAGAGTGTTGAGCACCGGGGCGCTGCGCGCCCATCTGCTGGCGGCCCGGCTGGCCGGGCCCGTGGCCACGACGAGAGAGAACAGCCTGCGCAGCTACCGGCTGTTCGCGGCGCGGGATCCACGGGTGACGCTCGGCCTGTCGCCCCGCGGGGCCTGGGACGAGCCGGAGCTGCTGCGGCTGATGGCGGACCGGTGCGGGGTCTCGGCGGATCCCGCGCACGTGTCCGGACCGGACGCGATCGACCCGGAGCGGACGGTGGCGGCGCTGGACGCCTTCGCCGAACGGCTGGCGCGGGTCGCGGCCCGGCGGGCTCCGGTCCTGCTGGGGACCGGGCACCCGGACCGGCTGCTCGGGTTCTACGCCGGTCTGGCAGACGCCTTGTCGGCGGCGGGCTGCCGTGTTCTCACCCCCGCGCAGGGGCGATGTGTCGACATAACGACCCGGTTCGGCGTACGTACCTACCGCCTGGACTACGTACGGGGCGTCGCCCTGGTGCGCGAGCCCGGAGGGCGGCCCACGGGGGGTGAGACCGGCGCGCACACGCATTCCCCGCTGCCGGTCCGCCTCGCGCTGACGGACGCGGCGGAGCGGCTGGGGGTACTCCCCGAGCTGGTGATCGGGGACCACGGATGGGTCTGCGGTGCAGGTCAGCTCGGTATCGAGGCGATCGGGCCGGCCGACACGAACGACCCCGCGCTGTTCGTCGGGCAGGCCGAGGGGCATGTGTCCGTCGTCGTGCCGCTCGACGACGGGGTGCGGTCGCACTACTACCGGCCGCTGACCCGCTATGTGCTCCATCGCGCGGATCTGCCGCTGTAGGCGTGCGGTGGCCCCTCCTCTTCCCCACTCGCACCACCCGCCCCTAATCTGGTGAGTGAGCGCACAGCGACGAAGAGTCACCGGAGGGGAAGCCGGTGCGCGTCCGGTGCGGAAGGTACAGGTGGATCATGGCTGCTGGCAGCGAGAGGCCTCTCAACGAGGTCAAGTTTCTGACCGTGGCGGAAGTCGCCTCGGTCATGCGAGTGTCGAAGATGACCGTGTACCGCTTGGTGCACAGCGGTCATCTGCCGGCGATCCGGGTGGGCAGGTCCTTCCGGGTGCCGGAGCAAGCGGTTCACGCGTATCTCAGCGAGTCCTTTGTGGGGGTGGAATCGGCCTGACGCCGGCCTCGGATTACGCCCCTCGTTCAGTGGCGGGTAGGCTAGGCCGACGTAGGTCGTGTGGGCCCAGACGCCCCGCACCAGTGAAGAAGAAGTGAGCGAGGGTAGTCGTGGGCTCTGTTATCAAGAAGCGGCGTAAGCGGATGGCCAAGAAGAAGCACCGCAAGCTGCTCAAGCGCACGCGCGTTCAGCGTCGCAACAAGAAGTAAGCGAACGCTGTTCGTGAAATCCGCAGCCCTCCCGCCTCTCCGGCGGGAGGGCTGCGGTGCGTTGTGGGGGTGCTCGGCGCGGCGCTGTTCGGGCCAAGCCTCCGTCAAGGCGCGCCCCGGGGTCGTCACACGACGGCGCCCACCCGCTACGGTGACGGCCAGGGAAGTCACCGCGGGAAGCAGGTACCGCTTCACGGACCGACGGAAGGCGCTGGTCTTGGGGAAGGTCGTGCTCGTCACAGGAGTGGCCCGGCAGCTGGGGGGCCGCTTCGTCCGGCGCGTCCAGCGCGAACCCGGCGTCGACCGGGTGGTCGCCGTCGACGCGGTCGAGCCGGCGCACCCGTTGGGCGACGCGGAGTTCGTCCGCGCGGACATCCGGCAGTCGGCCATCGCGCGGGTCCTGGCCGAGTACTCCGTCGACACGGTCGTGCACCTGGACGTCTCCGGCAAGGCGCTCGGCGCCGGCGGCCGGACGGCGATCAAGGAGACCAACGTCATCGGCACCATGCAGCTCCTCGGGGCCTGCCAGAAGTCGCCGACCGTGCAGCGGCTCGTGGTGAAGTCCAGCACCAGCGTGTACGGGTCGGCGTCCCGTGATCCCGCGGTGTTCACCGAGAACACTCCGCCCAAGTCGCTGCCGAGCGGCGGCTTCGCCAAGGACGCGGTGGAGGTCGAGGGGTACGTACGGGGCTTCGCCCGCCGTCGGCCGGACGTCGCGGTGTGCGTTCTGCGGTTCGCGAACATCCTGGGGCCGCAGCCGGACTCGCCGCTCGCGGACTACCTCTCGCTTCCGGTGCTGCCGACCGTCTTCGGGTACGACCCCCGTCTGCAGTTCGTCCACGAGGACGATGTCGTCGACGTGCTGGGCGTCGCCGCGCGCGAACCCCGGCGCGGCACGTTGAACAGCGGCACCTTCAACATCGCGGGCGACGGTGTGCTGTTGCTCTCGCAGTGCTCGCGGCGACTGGGCCGGCCGACCGTGCCGGTGCCGCTGCCCGCGGTCACCTGGGTGGGCTCGGCGCTCCGTACGGTCGGCATGACCGACTTCTCGCCGGAGCAGATCCGGCTGCTCACCCACGGCAGGGTCGTGTCCACCGTGCAGATGCGCGAGACGCTGGGTTTCCGGCCGGAGTTCACGACGGCGCAGACCTTCGCGGAGTTCGTGCGGAGCCGGGGGGCGGGGCTGCTGCCGCCCGAGGCGGTGGGGCGTGCGGTCGACCGGCTGGGGGCGCTGCCGGTCCTGGGGGGCGCCGGTCCGCGGGAGAGCGGGGCCGGCACGGTTCAGAACACTCACGGGGCCAGGTAGAGGAGCGCACCGACGATGGCGGACGCCAAGGTCATTCCGTTCGACGACGACCGTTCGCGGTCCGGTGGCGGGTCGCGTCCGGTCCGGCGGCGGACCGGGACGGGCGGCGGGGCCCGGGGCGAGGGTTCCACCGCGCCGGTGAGCGCCCTGCCGGGCGTGCAGACGCCCTCTCCCGCCTCTCCGGCCCCTCTCGGCGCTCCTGCCTCCCCGGAGGGCGGCGCGGGGGCTCAGCGGCCCGGGGAGGCCGGGGCTCCGACGGAGCGCGGCGGCTGGGAGCGGCGGATCGCGGGCGGGCTGGCCTTCCTGCGACGCAGGGTCACCGGCGACTACGACGTCGACGAGTTCGGCTACGACCGGGAGCTCACCGACCAGGTCCTGATGTCGGCGCTCCGGCCGCTGGCGGAGTCGTACTTCCGGGTCGAGGTCAAGGGCATCGAGAACATCCCGTCGGACGGCGGGGCGCTGGTCGTCGCCAACCACTCCGGGACGCTGCCGCTGGACGGGCTGATGCTCCAGGTCGCGGTGCACGACAACCACCCCGCCGGCCGGCATCTGCGGCTGCTCGCCGCCGATCTGGTCTTCCAGCTGCCGGTCGTCAACGAGCTGGCGCGGAAGGCGGGTCACACGCTGGCCTGTGCGGAGGACGCGCAGCGGCTGCTGGAGCTGGGTGAGATCGTCGGGGTGATGCCGGAGGGGTTCAAGGGCATCGGGAAGCCGTTCGGCGAGCGGTACAAGCTCCAGCGGTTCGGCCGGGGCGGCTTCGTGTCGACGGCGCTGCGGGCGGGGGTGCCGATCGTGCCGTGCTCGATCGTGGGTGCGGAGGAGATCTATCCGATGATCGGCAACGCGAAGACGCTGGCCCGGCTGCTGGGCTTTCCCTATTTCCCGATCACGCCGACCTTTCCCTGGCTGGGGCCGCTGGGTGCGGTGCCGCTGCCGACGAAGTGGACCATTCAGTTCGGTGAGCCGATCCCGACGGACGGGTATCCGCCGGAGGCGGCGGAGGACCCGATGCTGATGTTCAACCTGACCGACCAGGTGCGCGAGCAGATCCAGCACACGCTGTACAAGCTGCTCGTGCAGCGCCGCTCGGTCTTCTTCTGACGCCGCCCGGCCTGTTTCCGCCGTATGCGGAGGGGGCCGGTACGCGATGTCGCGTACCGGCCCCCTCGTGTGCGGCGTCGGGACCGCCTCAGGGAGTGAGGTCTTCGCCGTCGATGCCCAGGCCGGGGAGGAGGCCGGGGAGGAGCGGGGGGAGGGTGACGTCGGGTGCGGGAGGGTCGCTCGGGCGGTGTTCCGGCGCCGAGGGCGTGGCGCCGTCGGTGGGGAGGCCGCCGAGGAGACCGTCCGTGCCGCCGTCGAGGAGGCCGCCGCCGGGTGTGGCGTCGGAGGAGTCGGAGGGCTCGGGCGGGGTGGAGCCGTCGTGGCGGCCCTCGGAGTGCTTCGGGGAGGCGGGGGCGGGGTCGTCGGCGCGGGGCGATCCGGGGTCCGGCGCGGTGGAGCGGGAGCGCTCGCCGTCCTCGCTCCGGCCCGGCGGACGGGGGAGGAGCGACTGGAGCGGGGCGACGTCCTCCTCCATGGCGTCGAAGACGGAGCTGACCTCGTTGCCGACGTCGGCCAGTTGGACGGGCAGCCGGTCGCGCAGGCTGCTCCAGGCTTCGCGGTGCGAGCGGGAGAAGGTGTCGAGGGTCTGGATCGGGCCGATCGCCCCGTCGCGCCGGTAGGCGGAGCGGAGCAGCCGGTGGCCCTCGGAGGCGTCGTGGGACATGCCGTTGAGGGCGCGTCTGACCGCGCCGAGGGATTCGTGGTCCATGTCGCCGGCGCGGGCCCGCTCCATGAGTCTGCGGGCCTCGTTGAGCCGGGTCGACGCCTGGTCGAGGTAGACCTCGCCCCGGTCCGCGTCGCCCTTGGCCATGCCGAGGCTGATGTCCTCCATCCCGCGCTTCAGCCCGTAGAGCGAATCACCGGGCAGGGCGTCGGAGCTGGCGGCGGCCACGCCGCCGAACGCGCCGGCTGCCACGCCGACGGTGAGCCCGCCGGCGGTGAGGCCCTTCGCCCAGCGGGAGCGAGGGCGCAGTTTCCGCAGTGGCGAGGCCCGGTGGGCCCCCTTGCCCCGTTGCTCGGGCACCGAAGGGCCCGTGGACGCGCCGCCCTCGGCGAACAGGGCCTCCATGGCGGCGACGAGCTGGGCTCGCTGCACCACTTTGACCTCGGGGTCCAACTGCGGCTTCGGTAGCTCACCGAGGCCGTTCGCCAAGGCCAACAGCGGTCCGGGGTCGGCCTGGTCGGGCGCTTCCTCGGGCTGTACGGCCGCCGCACCCTGGGGGTTCTGCTCCTCCAGGGCCTGGGCGAAGGCGTTCGCCCGCCGGTGTGCCGAAACGTTTGCGATCACTGGCGGCACCTCCTCTCGTCATGACGGTCGACTCCCCTGGCGGTCCGGAAGGTTGCACGCCTTGAGCGCTTCCACCCGATGGAGTGAGTGGCTACGGACATGACGTGACGACAGGGGGCCTGCAACCGGCACAACGAGTGGCGCGGCACTTGGGTTACGCACGAAGATGATCGGACCAGTGCGTGCGGGAGCGGTCACGCGGTGGTCCGATCATCGGCCGTGTCCGGGGGGTGTACCGGTGCGGAGCGGTCAGCGGGCGTCGTCCGGCAGGAGCCGGGCGAGCGTGCGGACCGCGCGGTACTGGAGGGTCTTGATCGCGCCCTCGTTCTTGCCCATCACCCGGGCGGTCTCCGCGACCGAGAGGCCCTGGAGGAACCGCAGGGTGACGCACTCCTGCTGCTGCGGGTTGAGTCGTCGCACGGCCTGCAGCAGCGCGGCGTTCGACAGGGACTCCAGGACGGAGTCCTCGGGACTGCGCGCGACCTCGTTGGCGTCGAGCATTTCGCCCGTGGTCACTTCGAGTCGGAATCGACTGGATTTGAAGTGGTCGGCGACCAGGTTGCGGGCGATCGTGACCAGCCAGGCGCCGAAGTCGCGGCCCTGCCAGGTGAACGTGGAGATGCGGCGCAGTGCGCGGAGGAAGGTCTCACTGGTGAGATCCTCCGCCGTCGCCTTGGCGCCCACGCGGTAGTAGATGTACCGGTACACGGTGTCGCTGTACTGGTCGTACAGGCGGCCGAAGGCGTCCGCCTCACCGGCCTGTGCGCGCTCGACGAGATCCATCATGCGCGCGCTGTCGCTGTCGGCGGTGGGGCGGCGAACGGTTGACGTGGCCGTGGCGCCGCGGTTGCTGCGTCTTCCGACCGCCGCACTGCGTTCGGCCAGGGCGTAGCAGGGGCCGACAGGTGCAGGGGCGGCGAAGGCGGGGACGGCGTACGCGGTGGGGACGAAGCCGCGCAGGCGGTCAATGACCGATGCACGCAGCGTAGCCAGGCCCGAGGCGTCAACCCCGACGTGTGGGTACACGGGACTCCCAGAGGCAGAGCTTCCATCACGAGCAGTTCGAAAACCGTTACCCGTCGTAGCGAGCGGCGGCCTCCGTGATGCGTCTGAGGAGAATAACGCTTCGTGCAGGCTGCGCTACACCCAGTTGCCTAAATCATCGCTTCCGTCGCTTCTCTTATCGCTAAGTGACGTTTCGAGCAGCACATTGTGACCGGTTGTTGATCGGATTACTTCGTGATCTGTCGACGGGTGCGACGGGTTGTGGTCGGCCGCCGGTGATCCGACTGGCCGGAGGCCCGGCGGGGCGCGGCGGCGAACCGGTCGAGACCGGGCGGGGGGCCGCGGGCGTGGCTGCGCCCCGTGACCGCGGGCGGCGGTGCGCGGGGCGCGGCGGTGCGGTCGCGGCGGTCAGCGGCGGCGGCGGTGCAGGGCGACCGCGGCGGCGGTGCCGCCCGCGAGCGCCCCGACGCCGGCGGCGGCCGGGATGCCGACCTTGGCCGCCTTGCGGCCGGTGCGGTAGTCGCGCAGCCGCCAGTCCAGGGCGCGGGCGTGCTTGCGGAGCTTGGTGTCCGGGTTGATCGCGTAGGGGTGGCCGACCAGCGAGAGCATCGGGATGTCGTTGTGCGAGTCGCTGTAGGCGGCGCAGCGTTCGAGGTCGAGGTCCTCGGCGGCGGCCAGCGCGCGGACCGCCTCGGCCTTGGCGGGTCCGTGCAGGGGTTCGCCGACCAGGCGTCCGGTGTAGACGCCGTCGACCGATTCGGCGACGGTGCCCAGCGCCCCGGTCAGGCCGAGGCGGCGGGCGATGATGGTGGCGGTCTCCACCGGGGCGGCCGTGACCAGCCAGACCCGCTGTCCGGCGTCCAGGTGGGCCTGGGCCAGGGCCCGGGTGCCGGGCCAGATGCGGTCGGCCATGTACTCGTCGTAGATCTCCTCGCCGATGGTCATCAGTTCGGAGACGCGGTGGCCCTTGACGATCGACAGGGCGCTGTCGCGGGCGTCCTGCATGTGCTCGGGGTCCTCGACGCCCGCCAGCCGGAACCACGCCTGCTGCCAGGCGAAGCGGGTGAGCTCGCGGCGTTCGAAGAACTTCCGCTTGTAGAGGCCGCGGCCGAAGTGGAAGATCGCCGCGCCCTGCATGACGGTGTTGTCGAGGTCGAAGAAGGCGGCGGCGCGGTCGTCGCCGGCGACGGGGAACGCGGGCTCCTCGGGCGACGCGGCATCGGGCCCCGCGGAGGGCGCCAGAGCGGCGGACGCGTCCTCGGCCGCCGTCGCCCTGCGTGCCGCCTCGGCGGCGGCCTCGCCTGCCAGCACGCTCCGGGCGGTCGCGGAGCGCCTACGGGGTGTGAGCCATCCAAGTGCGGCCATGCCGTGAGCATAGCCAGTCCCTCCGTACGCGCCCGACCTGCCGGGATGCCGTGACGTGAACGTTCCGGAACGGGATCGCGGGCCGGGCGGTCCCGGGCGGCCCGCAGGGGCCGTGCGGAGGCGCAGAATGAGTGCATGAGTGCCTTGCTGCGTCGTACGAGGAAGAGGCCCGCCGACCGGGTGGTCACCCTGGTGGGCAAGGAGGGATGCCATCTGTGCGAGGACGCGCGGGCGGTGGTGAGCGCCGTCTGCGAGGAGACCGGCGCCTCGTGGGTGGAGGAGGACATCGCCCGGGACGCGGGGCTGTACGCGAAGTACTGGGAGCAGATTCCGGTGGTGCTGATCGACGGCGAACAGCACACGTTCTGGCGGGTGGATCCGGCGAGACTGCGCGAGGCGCTGGGTGCGTGAGTGAAACCCGGTTAACATCATGGGCGTTTTGAGTGGTCTCGGGGGCGTAGACGTAAGGAGTGTGTACCGTTTTGCCCTCTTCGAGGCTGCAACGTGCTGATGCGGTCCTTGGTTCCGGGATCCGGCGGGCCGCGTGCGTGACCCCGGTCACTTTGACCGGACAAAACGGACACCATCTTTGTGCACGCGTTCACAAAGGCATAGCCTGCATTCGACGGGGCGGTCTTGGGACATACGGCCGCCTGCAGCCCCGCTCATCCCGCAGGAGCACCGTGGCAACTGGCCGAACTCACCGACCGGCGACCCGTAGCCGAGGAATTCCCGAGGCCACCGTCGCCCGCCTTCCGCTGTATCTGCGCGCACTGACCGCGCTCTCCGAGCGATCGGTTCCCACGGTGTCCTCCGAGGAACTGGCCACCGCGGCCGGGGTCAACTCCGCGAAGCTGCGGAAGGACTTCAGCTACCTGGGGTCCTACGGCACCCGCGGTGTCGGCTACGACGTGGAGTACCTGGTCTACCAGATCTCGCGCGAACTCGGCCTGACCCAGGACTGGCCGGTCGCCATCGTCGGCATCGGCAACCTCGGCGCGGCCCTCGCCAACTACGGCGGCTTCGCCTCCCGCGGCTTCCGGGTCGCGGCGCTGATCGACGCCGACCCCGCGATGGCCGGAACGCCGGTCGCCGGGATAGCCGTCCAGCACACCGACGACCTGGACCGGATCATCAGCGACAACGGTGTGTCCATCGGCGTGATCACCACCCCGCCCGGCGCCGCCCAGCAGGTCTGCGACCGCCTCGTCGCCGCGGGCGTGACCTCCATCCTGAACTTCGCGCCGACCGTGCTCTCCGTTCCGGACGGCGTCGACGTGCGCAAGGTGGACCTCTCCATCGAGCTCCAGATCCTCGCGTTCCACGAGCAGCGCAAGGCCGGGGAGGACTCCGCCGCCGGCGACGAGGGCGCGCCGCCCATGCGCGCCACGCCCGCAGGCCGGAAGGGACCCGACGGGGACATGCCCGCCGTGATGCCGGCATGAGTCTCCTCGTCGTCGGGCTGAGCCACCGCAGCGCCCCCGTCTCCGTACTGGAACGGGCGTCGCTCACCGCCGATGCCCAGGCCAAGCTGCTCCAGGACACCCTCGCCGCGGAACCCGCGACCGAGGCCGCCGTGCTGGCCACCTGCAACCGCATCGAGCTGTACGCGGACGTGGACAAGTTCCACGCCGGCGTCGCCGAGCTGTCCACTCTGCTCGCCCAGCACAGCGGGGTCGGGCTGGACGAACTCACTCCGTATCTCTATGTGCACTACGAGGACCGCGCCGTCCACCACCTCTTCTCGGTGGCCTGCGGACTGGACTCGATGGTCGTGGGCGAGGGCCAGATCCTCGGCCAGATCAAGGACGCGCTCGCGCGCGGCCAGGAGCTGCACACCGCCGGACGGCTGCTGAACGACCTCTTCCAGCAGGCCCTGCGGGTCGGCAAGCGCGCGCACAGCGAGACCGGGATCGACCGGGCCGGGCAGTCGCTCGTCACCTTCGGCCTGGAGCAGCTCGCCGCGGGCGTCGACCCCGGGCTCTGGGCCCGCGGCAAGCGCGCCCTGGTGATCGGCGCGGGCTCGATGTCCTCGCTGGCCGCCGCCACCCTCGCCCGGACCGGCGTCGCCGAGATCGTCGTCGCCAACCGGACCCGGGCCCGCGCGGACCGGCTGGTGGAGATCCTCCAGCAGGGCGACGACACGACCGTGCGCGCCCACGCCGTCGAGATGTCCGCGGTGGGCGACGAACTGACACGTGCCGACGTGGTCGTCTCCTGCACCGGATCCACCGGCCTGGTGCTCACCGCCGACGCCCTCGCCGACGCGCTCGGCCTCTCCCCGGCTCCCGCCGTCGAGACGCCCGCGCGGACCGTCGTGCCGGCCCCGGCCGACGTCGACCAGCACGCGGCCTGGGTGGAGAACGGCTCCGCCGCCTCCGCCGCTCCCGCCGGGGCCGCGCGCCCCGCCGACGTGCCCGTCCGGTCCACCGGACCGGTGCGGCTCGCCCTGCTCGACCTCGCCATGCCGCGCGACATCGACGGGGCCGCCCACCGCATCGACGGCGTCCGCCTGGTCGACATCGAGTCGCTCGCCGAGGCGTCCGCCGACGCCCCGATGGCCGCCGACGTCGACCAGGTCCGCACGCTCGTCTCCGACGAGGTCGCCGCCTTCGGCGCGGCCCAGCGCGCCGCGCACGTCGCGCCGACCGTGGTCGCGCTGCGCACCATGGCCGCCGACGTGGTCGCCGGAGAGATCGCCCGGCTGGACGGCCGCCTCCCCGACCTCGACCAGAAGCAGCGCGCCGAGATCGCCCAGACCGTGCGCCGCGTCGTCGACAAACTCCTGCACGCGCCCACCGTGCGGGTCAAACAGCTGGCCAGCGAGCCCGGCGGCGCCGGGTACGCGGACGCGCTGCGCGAACTCTTCGACCTCGACCCGCAGACGGTGGCCGCCGTCTCCCGGGCAGACCTGAACGACCCGAATAGAGGGCGGTCATGACCGACAACTCACCCCCGGACGCGCGGGACTCCGCGCCGCTCCGGCTGGGCACCCGGCGCAGCAAGCTCGCCATGGCCCAGTCCGGGCTCGTCGCCGAGGCGGTCCGCGAGGTGACCGGGCGCGCCGTCGAGCTCGTCGAGATCACCACGTACGGGGACACCTCCCGCGAGCACCTGGCGCAGATCGGCGGCACCGGGGTGTTCGTCGCCGCGCTGCGCGAGGCGCTGCTGCGGGGCGAGGTGGACTTCGCCGTCCACTCGCTCAAGGACCTGCCGACCGGCCAGCCGGACGAGCTGGCGCTGGCCGCCGTGCCGCCGCGCGAGGACCCGCGCGACGCGCTGGTGGCGCGTGACGGGCTGACCTTCCGGGAGCTGCCCGACGGAGCCCGCGTCGGCACCGGTTCGCCGCGCCGGATGGCGCAGCTCAACGCGTACGCCCGCTCCCACGGGCTGCGGATCGAGACCGTCCCGATCCGGGGCAACGTCGACACCCGGATCGGTTTCGTACGCGCCGGCGAGCTGGACGCGGTGGTTCTGGCCGCCGCCGGGCTCAGCCGCCTCGGCCGCACCGGTGAGGTGACCGACTTCCTGTCGGTCGACACCGTCCTGCCCGCTCCCGGCCAGGGAGCACTGGCGATCGAGTGCGCGGCGTCCAGCGCCGGCCTCGCCGCCGCGCTCGCACGGCTCGACGACCCGCACACGCGGGCCGCCGTGACCGCCGAGCGCGCCCTGCTCGCCGCCCTGGAGGCCGGCTGCTCCGCACCCGTGGGTGCGCTGGCCGACCTCCTGGTCGACGGGCAGGTTGTCAACGAACTGCGCCTGCGCGGAGTCGTCGGTACCACCGACGGTTCCTCGCTGGTACAGCTGTCCACCACCGGTCCCGTCCCCACGTCGCACGACGACGCGGCGGCCCTCGGTCGCGAACTCGCGGCCGAGATGCTCGCCAAGGGTGCGGCCGGTCTTATGGGGGAGCGAGCACTTTGAGCCCCACCGGCCCCGCCGCATCCGAATTTCCGGTCCTGTCGCCACAAGGCCAGGTCACCTTCCTCGGCGCCGGTCCCGGCGACCCGGGACTGCTGACGCTGCGCGCCGTCGAGGCACTCGCGAGCGCGGACGTCCTCGTCGCCGAGCCGGACGTGCTCGACGTTGTTCGCGGTCATGCGCGGGCAGGCGTAAGCACGCCTGAGCTGACGGTTGTTGACGTGGCGTCAACAGCCGCCGGAGTGCCCGTTCTCAGGGACGCGGCCAATCTTGTCATGGAGGCCGCCAAGGGCGGCAGGCGGGTGGTCCGTGCCGTCGCGGGCGACCCCGGCCTGGACGGGGACGCGGGCGCGGAGATGCTCGCCTGCGCCGCCGCCGGGGTGCCGTTCGAGGTCGTCCCGGGCATCGCGAACGCCGTCGGCGTGCCCGCGTACGCCGGTGTGCCGCTGCGTGACGCCCAGGGCGCCGACGTGCGCTTCGTCGACGCGCGCACCGCGTCGGACCGGTGCTGGGCCGAGGTCGGCGCGAGCGACGCGACCGCGGTCGTCTCCACCACGCTGGACTCGGTCGCCGCCGCCGCGGGCGAGCTGGTGTCCGCGGGCCGCAAGCCCGACACCCCGCTCACGGTGACGGTCGCGGGCACCACCACCCGCCAGCGCACCTGGACGGCGACCCTCGGGACGATCGCCCAGGTCCTCAAGCAGGCCAAGGTGCTCCCGTCGCCGGACGGGCACCAGCCCGTCATAGCCGTGGTCGGAGAGCGCAGCGCCGCGGCCCAGCGCGACCAGCTCGCGTGGTTCGAGTCCAAGCCGCTGTTCGGCTGGAGGGTTCTCGTCCCGCGCACCAAGGAGCAGGCCGCGTCGCTCTCCGACCAGTTGCGTTCCTACGGCGCGGTGCCGCACGAGGTCCCGACGATCGCCGTCGAGCCGCCGCGTACGCCCCAGCAGATGGAGCGGGCGGTCAAGGGCCTGGTCACCGGCCGCTACGAGTGGATCGCCTTCACCAGCGTGAACGCCGTCAAGGCGGTCCGGGAGAAGTTCGAGGAGTACGGGCTCGACGCCCGCGCCTTCGCCGGGATCAAGGTCGCGGCCGTCGGCGAGCAGACCGCCGCCGCGCTGATCGACTTCGGCGTGAAGCCGGACCTGGTGCCCTCCGGCGAGCAGTCGGCGGCCGGGCTGCTGGAGGACTGGCCGCCCTACGACCCGGTCTTCGACCCGATCGACCGGGTGTTCCTGCCGCGCGCCGACATCGCCACCGAGACCCTGGTGGCCGGCCTCATCGAGCTGGGCTGGGAGGTCGACGACGTCACCGCGTACCGCACGGTCCGCGCCTCGCCGCCGCCGGCCGACACCCGCGAGGCGATCAAGGGCGGCGGCTTCGACGCGGTCCTGTTCACCTCGTCCTCGACGGTGCGCAACCTGGTCGGCATCGCGGGCAAGCCGCACAACGTGACCGTCATCGCGTGCATCGGCCCCGCCACCGCGAAGACCGCCGAGGAGCACGGCCTGCGGGTCGACGTGCTGTCCCCGGAGCCGTCCGTGCACAAGCTCGCCGAGGCGCTGGCCGCCTTCGGCACGCAGCGCCGGGACGCGGCGAAGGGGGCCGGCGATCCGGTCACCCGGCCCAGCGAGCGGCGTCCGGGGGCGCGCAGGCGCCGCACGACGACCTGAGCACACGTGGACGGTCCGGTGGGCCCGGCTGCTTCGGCGGCCGGGCCCACCGGCGTTCCCGGGCCCTTTTCCCGGTGCGGGTGTCGGTAAGCGGGCCCTGCGGGCGGGTCTATCGTCGAAGGATGACTGCGTACGGAAACTTCCCCGGCTCCCGCCCCCGGCGGCTGCGGACGACCCCGGCGATGCGGCGGATGGTCGCCGAGACGCGGCTCGACCCCGCGAACCTGATCCTGCCCGCCTTCGTGCGCGAGGGCATCGACGCGCCGGTCGCCGTCTCGGCCATGCCCGGCGTGCACCAGCACACCCTGGACACCCTGCGGAAGGCGGCCGTCGAGGCGGTCTCGGCCGGGGTCTCGGGCATCATGCTCTTCGGCGTCCCGGAGGACGCGAAGAAGGACGCCCGGGGCACGGCGGGCACCGACCCCGACGGCATCCTCCAGCTCGGGCTGCGGGCCGTGCGCGAGGAGGTCGGGGACGACCTCGTCGTCATGTCGGACCTCTGCCTGGACGAGTACACCGACCACGGCCACTGCGGGGTCCTGGCGGCCGACGGCCGCGTGGACAACGACGCGACGCTGGAGCGCTACGCGGAGATGGCCCAGGTCCAGGCCGACGCGGGCGCCCACGTCGTCGGCCCGAGCGGCATGATGGACGGCCAGGTCGGCGTGGTCCGGGACGCGCTGGACCAGACCGGGCACGAGGACGTGTCGATCCTCGCCTACACCGTGAAGTACTCCTCCGCCTTCTACGGCCCCTTCCGCGAGGCCGTCGGCTCCTCGCTGACCGGCGACCGCAAGACCTACCAGCAGGACCCGGCCAACGCGCGGGAGTCGCTGCGGGAGCTGGCGCTCGACCTGGCGGAGGGCGCGGACATGGTCATGGTCAAGCCCGCCGGACCGTACCTGGACGTCCTGGCCAAGGTCGCGGAGTCGGTGGACGTGCCGGTCGCCGCGTACCAGATCAGCGGTGAGTACGCGATGATCGAGGCCGCCGCCGAGAAGGGCTGGATCGACCGGGACCGGGCGATCCTGGAGAGCCTGACCGGCATCCGGCGGGCCGGGGCGCAGATGATCCTCACCTACTGGGCGAGCGAGGTCGCGCGGTGGCTGGGGCGCGAGGGCCGGGGCTGAGCCCCCGGATTGCGTGCGACCGGGGCTGAGCCCTCAGGTCCCGCGCGAGCCGCCCGTTTCCTGGAGCCGGTGGGCCTCCTGGATCGAGAAGCGCGCGCTGTCGCGGACGAGCGGGTCCGCGTCCGCCCACGCCGTGGTGTCCAGGGCCGTGGCGACGACCGGGTCGCCCGTGTAGGGGGCCAGGGACATCGCCGCGTACTGGCGGACCAGGTCCTCCGCCGGGTCGCGCAGGGCGGTCAGCAGGGCGCGGCCGGCCCGGCGGCGCAGGCCCGGGTCGGCCGGCGGCCACAGGCGCAGCACGGTGGCGCTCTCGACGCGGGCCAGGTCGTACTCGGCCGGATCGGCGACCACCGAGACGAGGAACGGGAGCGCCTGGGCGTTGTCGTCCAGCTCGGTGATGATCTCCCGCTTGCGGTCGCTGCCGGCGGGCAGCGCGCGGAACTCCGCTATCAGGCGCTCGGCCGCCCGCGCCGCCGTATCGGCCGCGCCGCCGGCGGGGTGTGTGTCGTTCATGGGGGTGGACACCTTCTGTCGGGGCCGGTTGTTACGGGCCGGTAGATCGGTGCCATGCATGCTACGAAAGCGGCCCGCGCGGTGGCGGGGCGGCGGGCCGGCCGCCCCGGACGACCGGGCCCGCCGCCCGCGCGGCCTGCCCCGTCAGTCCCACCAGAACGACCAGACCTCCTGTCCGAGCAGCCGCTTCTCCGCGTAGGCGTCGAGGTCGTAGGGC
Source organism: Streptomyces sp. ADI96-02 (assembly GCF_003846185.1). GTDB lineage: Bacteria > Actinomycetota > Actinomycetes > Streptomycetales > Streptomycetaceae > Streptomyces. Next base: position 2,810,814 of record NZ_ML123034.1, on the reverse strand, counting down.
GGGTTCTGGTCGATGGTGTCCGGGCAGAACGCGTAGTGCTCGGCGGCCAGGGCGCGGGCCTCCTCCGCCGTGCTCGGCGGGCGGCCCACGGAGACGGTCATGGTGTCGGGGCCGAGCATCAGGACGCGCAGGTCGTAGCGGTCCTCCCAGGAGCGCAGGACGGCGCAGAGCCGGGCCACGTCGTTGTCGTGGTTCAACGGGCCGGACCAGCCGATCGCCGCCGGTATGTCCGCGCTGCGGCGGGCGGGGACGAGCGCGATCCGGGGGCCGGCGGACCCGTCGCCGTGGCCGTCGGCCAGCAGGTCCGCGATCTCGGCGGCCGTGCGGTCCGGGTCCGTGCCGGCGGTCCGGTGCGGGACCGGTGCGAGACCGGGCCAGGGGCCGGGGTCCCGGTCCGCGCCCTCCGCGTCCCCGCCCTCCCGCGCCGCCGGTCCGCCGCCGCCCGCCCCGCCGATCTCGTCGTCCGCGTAATCCGTCCAGTACCCGGCGAGGACGTCCTCGGCGTCGTGGTCGCCCGGGTAGGAGGTGATCTCCGGGCACAGGTCCCACTCCTGAGGCCACCGGCCCCGGGGCCCGCCGTCGACCAGCACCGGCAGGAGCCCCAGGGGCCGGCCGGCGGTCCGCATCGCGGCCCAGACGCCCGCCGCGGCGGGGCCGTCCGCGTACCACAGGAGAGGTTCGTGCCAGGGGCCGTCCATCGTGGCGTCCACCAGGGCGCCGGGCGGCAGGTCGAGGCCGGAGGAGGCCAGCGTGGGCAAGGGGTTCGGGAGCGTCGCCATGGTGGTGACTCTAGGCGGGCCCACTGACAACGGACCGTGGCCCCTGCGGCGACGGACCGTGCGGCGGCAGGCGGTGCGACGGCCGTGCGGCGGCAGGCAGTGTGACGGCAGTGCGACGGCGGGCTGGGTGAAGCACGCGGAGCCGGGTAGAAGGTCGACCGGAACGGAACGGTCCCGGCGCGAGCGCCCGCCCGCTCCCTTCCTACCCGGGAGTACAGTCCCCGGCAGCCCCCGGTGCGCGCAGCGCTGCGCCCGCCGTCCACGACCCTCGAACCCGACAGGTGACCCATGTCCGCCACAGCCGAAGCCCCCGGAACGCCCTGCCGCGCCGAACTGAACGAGAACACCTGCGAGAAGCGCTCCCTGCGGCTCAGACGCAGGCTGGAACGGTTGATAGGGATCGCGGCCACCGAGGGCAACGCGCTGGTCCCGCTCCGCAACGGCGACCAGATATTCGGGGCGATGCTCGACGCGATCCGCGGCGCGGAGCACACCGTGGACATGATGACCTTCGTCTACTGGCGCGGCGACATCGCGAAGGAGTTCGCCGAGGCGCTGGCCGAGCGCGCCCGCGCCGGAGTCCGGGTGCGGCTCATGCTCGACGGGTTCGGCAGCCGCCTCATCGAGAAGGGCCAGCTGTCCCTGATGGACGAGGCCGGGGTCGACGTGGCCTGGTTCCGCAAGCCGCTCTACCTCTCGCCCCTCAAGCAGAACCACCGCTGCCACCGCAAGGTCCTCGTGATCGACGAGCGCACCGCGTTCACCGGCGGCGTCGGCATCGCCGAGGAGTGGTGCGGGGACGCGCGCAACGAGCACGAGTGGCGGGACACCCACGTGCAGGTGAGCGGCCCCGCCGTCGACGGACTCGCCGCCGCGTTCGCGCAGAACTGGGCCGAGTGCCACGACGAGCTGTTCGACGACCGCGACCGGTTCGTCGGCAGCGAGCCCCAGGGCGACGCGATCGTCCAGGTGGTGCGCGGCTCCGCCTCGTTCGGCTGGCAGGACATGCAGACGCTGATCCGGGTGGTCCTCGAATCGGCCGAGGAGCGGGTGCGCCTGACCACCGCCTACTTCGCGCCCGACGCGTACTTCACCGAGCTGCTCTGCGCCGCGGCCCGGCGCGGGGTGGAGGTCGAGATCCTGTTGCCGGGACCGCACACCGACAAGCGGGTCTGCCAGCTCGCCGGGCAGCGCTACTACGAGGACCTGACCGCCTGCGGCGTGAAGATCTACCAGTACCAGCCGACGATGATGCACACCAAGGCCATCACCATCGACCGGATCGCTTCCCTGATCGGCTCCACCAACTTCAACCGGCGCTCGCTCGACCACGACGAGGAGGTCATGCTCGCCGTCCTCGACCAGGACTTCACCGCCGCTCTCGACGGCCACTTCGACGAGGACCGCGAGGCGAGCGTGCTGATCGAGCGCGCCCGGTGGAAGCGGCGCGACCTGCTCCAGCGCGCGCGTGAGGCGGCCGTCGTGCCGATCCGCCGCTATCTGTGAGACGACGGTACGTTCGCACGTACGCACGCGGGGGTGTGCCGGGGGCCTCACCGGGCAGGCGGAGGTCAGCAGCCGTCCACCATGTGAAGGGAAGGGCCCATGAGCGCCTCAGCGGACATCTCGCCGGCTCCGGCAGCCGCGGTGATCACCGAGCCCCTGCCCGATCTCCAGCTCCAGCTGCTCATCCAGCTCCTCGACCAGGACCCGCGCTCCAGTCTGCCCCTGACCCTCACGCTGCCCGGCGGCCTGCTGCACGGGGACGTGATCGGGCACGAGCAGTGGAAGGCCGAGTGGGCCAGGAGCCTGCGGCAGGTCGAGGGCGAGGGCGCCAACCTCCTCGCCGAGTTCCCGGAGACGGTCGACCAGGGCGTGCGGGAGCTGCGTGCCGAGGAGGACGTGAACCGGCTGCCGCGCTGGATCCATCTGCGGGACGTGACCCTGGTCGCCGGTGCGATGAGCCCGGTGTCGCTGCCGCTGTGGCGCGGGCGGCTGGCCGACGTGTCCGGATGGGCCCTGGGCCGGCCGCAGTGACGCCGTCGCGTACGCGGGCGGGCCCCGGCGCTGGTGGAGCGCCGGGGCTCGCGTGCGTACGGGGCCCGCGTGTGCGTACGGGGCCGGGGCCCGCGTGTGCGTACGGGCCGGGGCCCGCGTGTGTGCGGAGGCGGGGTCAGAGTCGCTCGGGCGTCCGGATGCCGAGCAGTTCCATGCCCCGGTGCAGGGTGCGGGCCGTCAGGTCGACCAGGAAGAGGCGGTTCTCGACGACCTCGGGGGCGTTGTCGGGGCTGAGCACCTGGCACTGGTCGTAGAACGTGGTCAGGTGCGAGGCGAGCTGGTAGAGGTAGGCGGCCAGCTTGTGCGGCTCGTAGCCCGCCGCGACCTCGTCGAGGACCGCGCCGAACTGGTCCAGGTGCAGCCCCATCGCCCGCTCGGCCGGGGCCAGCTCCAGCTCCGGGTGGGCGACCGGCCGCGCGTCGCCCGCCTTGCGCAGGATCGACCGGATGCGGGCGTACGCGTACTGGAGGTACACCGAGGTGTCGCCGTTGAGCGACACCATCTGGTCCAGGTCGAACTTGTAGTCCCGCACGGCCGAGGTCGACAGGTCCGCGTACTTCACGGCGCCGATGCCGACGTACCGGCCGTTCTCGACGATCTCGTCCTCGCTCAGGCCGACCTTGCCGGCCTTCTCCCGGACGACCGCCGTGGCCCTCCCGACCGCCTCGTCGAGCAGGTCCTCCAGCCGGACCGTCGTGCCCTCGCGGGTCTTGAAGGGCTTGCCGTCCTTGCCGAGGACCGTGCCGAACGCCAGCTGGTGCGCGGTGACGTCGTCGTTGAGCCAGCCCGCCCGGCGGGCCGTCTCGAAGACCATCTTGAAGTGCAGCGACTGACGGGCGTCCACGACGTACAGCAGGGTGTCGGCCTTGAGGTCGCCCACCCGGTCGCGGATCGCGGAGAGGTCGGTGGCCGCGTAGCCGTAGCCGCCGTTCGTCTTCTTCACGATGAGCGGGACCTGGTTGCCGTCCGGGCCGAGGACGTCGTCGAAGAAGACGCAGAGCGCACCCTCGGAGCGGACGGCGACGCCCGTCTCCTCCAGGATGCGGCAGGTCTCCTCCAGCATGTCGTTGTAGCCGGACTCGCCGACGATGTCGGGGTCGCGGACCTCCATGTCGAGCTTGTCGAACACGGAGTGGAAGTAGATCTTCGACTCGTCGACGAAGCCCTGCCACAGCTCCAGCGTGCGCGGGTCGCCGGCCTGGAGGGCCACCACCCGGTCCCGGGAGCGGGCCTTGAACTCCTCGTCGGAGTCGAACAGGGCCCGCGACGCCTTGTAGATCCGGTTCAGCGTCGACATCGCCGCTTCGCCGTCCGCGGCGTCGCCCTCGTGCTTCAGCGCGTCCGGGTGCTCGGTCAGGTACTGGATGAGCATGCCGAACTGGGTGCCCCAGTCGCCGATGTGGTGGCGCCGGACCACGTTCTCGCCGGTGAACTCCAGGATCTTGACCATGGCGTCGCCGATGACCGCCGACCGCAGGTGGCCGACGTGCATCTCCTTGGCCACGTTCGGCTGGGCGTAGTCGATGACCGTGGTCCCGGCCGCGCCGTTCACCGGCACGCCGAGGCGGCCCTCGGTGTCCGCGGCGCGGGCGGCGAGCGTCTCGACGATCGCCCGGTCCGCGAGGGTGATGTTGAGGAAGCCGGGCCCGGAGACCTCGACGTCCCGGATCAGCTCGCCCGTCGGCAGGGCGGCGGTGACCTGGCCGGCCAGCTCGCGCGGGTTGCCCTTGAGCTTCTTGGCGAGGGCGAGGATGCCGTTGGCCTGGAAGTCGGCCCGGTCGCTTCGGCGCAGCAGCGGGTCCGCGGCGCCGGCCTCCGGCAGGGCTGCCGTCAGGGCGTCCGCCAGCTGCTGCTGGAGCGTGGAGGCGAGGGAAGGGACCGAGGCCATGGTCTGGCTGCCGTTTCCGTAGGGGTACAGGGGATCTCCTGAGTATCCCACGGGGCGTAAAGCCGTTTTCGCACTGCGGGGGGTTGCTGGGAGAATGGGCGGCATCCCATCCGGACAGCCGCTGAACGAGAGAAGGACGTGCCGACCGTGGCCGAGAGTCAGACCAGCACCGAGACCGACTGGGTCTCCCGCTTCGCGGACGATGTCATCGCCGAGTCGGAGCGTCGTGCGCCTGGCAAACCGGTCGTCGTCGCCTCCGGCCTCTCCCCGTCGGGCCCGATCCACCTCGGCAACCTCCGCGAGGTCATGACCCCGCACCTGGTCGCCGACGAGATCCGCCGCCGCGGCCTCACCGTGCGCCACCTCATCTCCTGGGACGACTACGACCGCTACCGCAAGGTCCCGGCGGGCGTCGCGGGCGTCGACGCCTCCTGGGCCGAGCACATCGGCAAGCCGCTGACCTCGGTGCCCGCCCCAACCGGCTCCGCGTACCCGAACTGGGCCGAGCACTTCAAGGCCGCCATGGCGGGGGCCCTGGACGAGCTGGGCGTCGAGTACGACGGGATCAGCCAGACGGAGCAGTACACCGCCGGGACCTACCGCGAGCAGATCCTGCACGCGATGAGGCACCGCGCCGACATCGACGCCGTCCTGGACCGCTACCGCACCAAGAAGGACCCCGCGGGCGGTGGCGGTGGTCAGGGCACGGGCGGCAGGAAGCCGCAGCAGCAGAAGAAGGTCGACGAGGCCGAGCTGGAGGCCGCCGAGGGCTCCGGCGCGGCCGACGAGGACGACGGCAGCGGCAACAGCGCCGGCTACTTCCCGTACAAGCCCTACTGCGGCAACTGCGAGAAGGACCTCACCGTCGTCACCTCCTACGACGACGACACCACCGAGCTGAACTACACCTGCTCGGCCTGCGGCTTCGCCGAGACGGTCCGGCTCAGCGAGTTCAACCGCGGCAAGCTGGTGTGGAAGGTCGACTGGCCGATGCGCTGGGCGTACGAAGGCGTGATCTTCGAGCCCAGCGGCGTCGACCACTCGTCGCCCGGCTCGTCCTTCGTGGTCGGCGGCCAGATCGTGCGCGAGGTGTTCGACGGCGTACAGCCCATCGGGCCCATGTACGCCTTCGTCGGCATCTCCGGCATGGCCAAGATGTCCTCCAGCAAGGGCGGCGTGCCCACCCCGGCCGACGCCCTGGAGATCATGGAGGCGCCGCTGCTGCGCTGGCTCTACGCCCGCCGCCGGCCCAACCAGTCGTTCAAGATCGCCTTCGACCAGGAGATCCAGCGGCTGTACGACGAGTGGGACTCGCTGGCCCGCAAGGTCGCCGACGGCTCGGTGCTGCCAGCCGACGCCGCCGCGTACGCACGGGCCGTCGGCACCGCCGCCGGGGAGCTTCCGAGCACCCCGCGCCCGCTGCCGTACCGGACGCTCGCCTCGGTCGCCGACATCACCGCCGGCGCCGAGGACCAGACGCTGCGCATCCTCAGCGAGCTGGACCCGGAGAACCCGCTGACCTCGCTGGACGAGGCCCGTCCGCGCCTCGACCGGGCCGAGAGCTGGATCACCACCCAGGTCCCGGCCGAGGCCCGCACCATCGTCCGCGAGGAGAGCGACAAGGAGCTGCTGGGCTCCCTCGACGAGCAGGGCCGCGAGTCGCTGCGCCTCCTCCTGGAGGGCCTGGACTCGCACTGGTCGCTGGACGGTCTGACCACGCTCGTCTACGGCGTGCCGAAGGTGCTGGCCGGGCTCGCGCCGGACGCCAAGCCGACGCCCGAGCTGAAGGCCGCCCAGCGGTCCTTCTTCGCCCTGCTCTACCGGCTGCTCGTCAGCCGCGACACAGGACCGCGCCTGCCCACGCTGCTGCTCGCGGTGGGGGCGGACCGGGTGCGCAGGCTGCTGGCCGGCTGACCGCGACGCACGACGTACGGCGAAGGGCCGCCGCCCGGGAGACCCCTCCGGGTGGCGGCCCTTCGCCGTACGCGGGGGAGGCAGCTGGGGCGGGGCTGCGTCAGGCGCTGCTGTCGGCGGACGCCGACTGCGGGACGTAGTGGGTGCGGAACTCCGGCATGAGCCGGCCCAGCAGCTCCGTCGAGCGGGGGTGCCGGACGTCGCGCCGGTCGGCCAGGTGGATGTCGAGGGCCTCGACGCTCGGGTACTGGCCCTCCTGGTCCGTGTAGGCGCTGAACTCCTCGAAGGCCATCGCGGCGAAGTCGCCGTCCTCCTGGGACCACTCCTCCAACTGCGGGGCCTCTTCGGCGGCGGTGGGCGCTTCCACCGCAGTCGGGGTGTCCGTCGCAGTGGTGTCCGTCGCCGTCGTGTCCGTCGCTGTGGTTTCCGCCGGCTCGCGCGGCCCGCCGCGGCGGGGGTGCGGCACCGCGCCGATCGTGCCGACGTCGCCGAGGGGCCGGGTGCGGCCGGGGCCGGCGGGAATGGCGACCGGGGCGGGCTCCAGGGACTCGGCGTGGTGCGGGTCGTAGGCGCTGGCGTGCGGGCTTTCGGGAAGCTTCTGGGGGGCGAACCAGGGGCTGGGGCTTTGGTGGGCGGCGGGGGCCTGCGGGGCCGGCGGCTGCTGAGGCTGCGGGGCCGGCTGCGGTTGGGCCCGGGGCTCCTGGGGCTGGGGGGCCGGCTGGGCCTGGGGCTGGGGCTGCTGAGGCTGCTGGTGCTCCGTCAGCGGGGCCTGTGACTGCGCGGTCTGTGCCTGCGCGGTCTGTGCACGCTGAGGCTGGGTCTGCTCCCGCTGCTGCGGGTGCGGCGCTGCGGCGTCCCGCTGCTCGTGCCCGCGCTCGCGCGCCTGCTCGTGCCCCTGCCCCTGCCCCTGCCCCTGCCCCTGCCCCTGCCCCTGCCCCTGCCCCTGCCCCTGCTCGTGCTCGGTCTCCCGGCCCAGGGCCTGCGGCTCGTAAGGGAGTTGTGCCGGCGGGCGGCTCGCCTCGACCGGCGGCAGCAGCGCCGGTTCGATGCCCGCGGCGGCGAGGCCGGCCGGGGCGGTGTCGGCCAGCGGTACGCCGTACTTCGCCAGCCGCAGCGGCATCATCGACTCGATGGGGGCCTTGCGCCGCCAGTTGCGGCCGTAGCGGGCCTGGAGCCGGGCCTGGTAGACCAGCCGGTCCTGTTCGAGCTTGATGACCTGTTCGTAACTGCGCAGCTCCCACAGCTTCATGCGCCGCCACAGCTTGAACGTCGGCACCGGGGAGAGCAGCCAGCGGGTGAGGCGGACGCCCTCCATGTGCTTGTCGGCCGTGATGTCCGCGATCCGGCCCACCGCGTGCCGGGCGGCCTCGACGGAGACGACGAACAGGACCGGGATCACCGCGTGCATCGCGGTGCCGAGCGGGTCGGGCCAGGAGGCGGCGCCGTTGAACGCGATCGTGGCGGCGGTCAGCAGCCACGCCGTCTGACGCAGCAGCGGGAACGGGATGCGCATCCAGGTCAGCAGCAGGTCCAGCGCGAGCAGGACGCAGATGCCCGCGTCGATGCCGATGGGGAAGACCACGGAGAACGACCCGAAGCCCTTGGCCTCCGCGAGTTCGCGCACGGCGGCGTAGGAACCCGCGAACCCGATCGCGGCGATGACCACGGCACCGGCGATGACGACCCCGATGAGTATCCGGTGCGTGCGTGTCAGCTGCATCGCGGCCACGCGCGATCCCCTCCCGACTGGTGTTCCGGCCGGTCGGTGACGTCCGGCGCTGGCACAGCCTGGCACATGTGTGCGAGTCGCGGTGCGCGGGGAGGGGCGAAGCCCGGCTCTCCGAGGAGGCCGGGCTTCCGGAAAACGCTGCCGGGCCCGGGAGTTGGGGCTCCCGCCCGTCGTCAGGTCACGACTTGGGTCCGCGGCCCCGGCCTCGGCTGAGGCCCGTGGACCCGACCGCCTACGACTTGCTCTTCGTCGTGCTCTTGTCGGTCTTCGCCGTCTCCGTCTCCGTCTTCGGCTTGTCGTCGGCCTTGTCCGTCGTGCCGCCCTTCCCGCTCTTCGAGGCGGTCGGCGTCTTCTTCCCGGCGGGCGGCGTCGCGGTGGGACTGCCCTTCGCGGTGGTGCCGACCGCCGCGACGGCCTCCTTCGCCGCCTTCTGGGCGCCCTTGAGGATGTCCGAGGCGTCGGGCGTCTTCGCGCCCGCGTAACCGGCGCCGTTGTACGTCAGGGTGACGACGACATTGCCCGTACGGGCCACGACCGTCGCGTACTTGAAGTTCTCGCCCGTCTTGTCGAGGCCGTACGTGACCACGGTGGCCTCCTCGCCGATCCCGGGGGCCGGCTCGGCGGCGATCTTCTCCGCGCCCTCGGACGCCTTCTGCTTGGCGACCTGCTTCGTGTAGTCCTCGGTGGCGCGCTCGGCGCCGCTGCCGAGCGACTGGTCCGAGTCGAAGCGGGTGAAGCCGACGTCCAGCCAGCGGTACTGCGAGCCCTTGACGCCCTTGTCGTCCAGGCCGTTCCACGAGCAGCTGCCGCGGGTCGCCAGGTCGTTGGAGCGGCCGGCGGTGCCGCCCTTCTTCTTGGCGTCGGGAACCAGGTCCTCGACGGTCTTCTTCGTGATCGAGCCGCAGGCGTCGGGCAGGTCGGAGAACTTCGCCGGTTCGACCGCGGGCTCCGACGGCTTCGCGTCGACGGAGGCGGACGCCGAGGGCGCCTCGTTCTTCTGCGCGTCGGCGTCGGAGTCCGACGAGCAGCCGGCGGCTACGAGCATCACCGGAACGGCGGCGCAGGCGAGTATGCGGGACAGGCGCGGGGCTGATCGGTGCATGGTTCCTTCACTCGGATGGCACGGAGGTCTCGGTCGTGCGGTGTGCGGGCGGCTCGGTAGCTGGGCGGTAGGTCTTCCGGAGAGCCACGTTACGACGGCCCGGGCTCGTGCGGCGTCCCGTTCACGGGCCCCGGAGGGCCGGATTCCGGCCGGCCGGGGCCCGCCGGAACGGGTCTACTCGCTGATCGCCTCGGCCAGCTTCCGGGCCAGTGCCTGGGCCTTTTCCTGTAGTTCTCCGCTGTCGGGCACCTTGGTCACGAGCGCCGGCTGCTCGGCGTACCGGACGGTCACGATCACGTTGGATGTGCGGAATACCACGCTGACCGTGCGCTGTTGTGCGGCGGAACCTGCCCGTGTGGGCTGATCGTCCAGAAATGCGGCGTTTCCGAGTCCGCCGAGGACGCGCGGCCGGAGGTCTCCTCCGTCATCTCCGGCGGTCCCGGACGAGCCGGAGGCGGGGGGTGATCCGGGTGCGGAGGCGGTGCTGTCCGGGTCCTGCGCGTCCGCGGACCCCCCGCTGCCGGGCTTGCCTCCGCCCGTCCCGGCGCTCGGCGCCGATGCGGAGGACAGGCCGGCCGCCTCCTCCTTCTTCGCGTACACCACTGCGGCCCGGTCGTCGTCGCTCACCGCGGGGTCGTAGGAGACCACCCGTTCGAAGTCGATGGAGAGGTTCCGCGAGGCGTCCGGCGCGTCCGCCTTCCAGGTGCAGCCGACCTTGCGGTCCGTGTCGTACGTGACGGACGGCGTGCCGCGGAAGATCCTCTCCTGCTGGTCCTCGGGCAGCGGGACGGCCCCGGGCAGCAGGTCCCGCAGCGTGCCGCGCGGCACGGCGCGGCAAGGGGCGGGCAGGGTCCGGTACTTCCCCGGGGGCGCGGACGTGACCGTCGGGCCGCCGGGCTTGCTGTCGGCGTCGGTCGCGTCGCCGTCGGAGCCGGCGCTGCAGCCGGCGGCGAGCACTGCGAGGAGCGCGACGCCGGGTACGTACGCCATGTGTCGCACCGTCCCAGGCTCCCTTCGGTACGAAAACGGGTTGCCGCTCGAAGGCGGCCGATGGAGACAATGTGTATCGCACGCGCCGCTGTGAATGCCGGTCGGCCGACTTGTTTGCCGATCTTGGCACCGGTTTTGCGCTTTCAGTCTTTTCGGGGGAATCGAGGGGTTATGTCATACGTCGAGGTGCCGGGTGCGCAGGTTCCCATCCGGATGTGGGCCGATCCGGCCTCGGTCGAGAGCGGCGCGATGCAGCAGTTGCGCAACGTGTCGACGCTGCCGTGGATCAAGGGCCTGGCCGTCATGCCGGACGTCCACTTCGGCAAGGGGGCCACGGTCGGTTCGGTGATCGCCATGCACGGCGCGGTCTGCCCGGCGGCGGTGGGCGTCGACATCGGCTGCGGGATGTCCGCGGTCCGCACCTCGCTGACCGCGAACGACCTGCCCGGCGACCTGTCCCGGCTGCGCTCCCGGATCGAGGAGGCCATCCCGGTGGGGCGCGGGATGCACGACGACGCGGTGGACCCGGGGCGGCTGCACGGGTTCCCGACGGCCGGCTGGGACGACTTCTGGGCGCGGTTCGACGGGATCGCCGAAGCGGTCAGGTTCCGTCAGGAGCGGGCCACCAAGCAGATGGGGACGCTCGGTTCGGGCAACCACTTCGTCGAGTTCTGCCTCGACGAGGCCGGGGCCGTCTGGCTGATGCTGCACTCCGGCTCGCGCAACATCGGCAAGGAGCTGGCGGACTTCCACATCGGCCAGGCGCAGAAGCTGCCGCACAACCAGGGGCTGGTCGACCGCGATCTGGCCGTGTTCATCGCGGACACCCCGCAGATGGCCGCCTACCGCAACGACCTCTTCTGGGCCCAGGAGTACGCCAAGTTCAACCGGGCGATCATGATGGGGCTCTTCCAGGAGGTCGTCCGCAAGGAGTTCCGGAAGGCCCGGGTGACGTTCGAGCCGGTCATCTCGTGCCACCACAACTACGTGGCGGAGGAGCGGTACGACGGGATGGACCTGCTGGTCACCCGCAAGGGTGCGATCCGGGCCGGTTCCGGCGACTACGGGATCATCCCGGGCTCCATGGGCACCGGCTCGTACATCGTCAAGGGCCTCGGGAACGAGAGGTCGTTCAACTCGGCCTCGCACGGGGCCGGTCGGCGGATGAGCCGGAACGCGGCCAAGAGGCGTTTCACGACCCAGGACCTGGAGGAGCAGACACGGGGCGTGGAGTGCCGCAAGGACTCCGGCGTCGTGGACGAGATCCCGGCCGCGTACAAGCCCATCGAGCAGGTCATGGAGCAGCAGCAGGACCTCGTGGAGGTCGTCGCCAAGCTCAGGCAGCTGGTGTGCGTGAAGGGCTGACGACGGGTGTACGTCAAGGGCCGAGGACGGGTGTGAGCCAAGGGCTGACGCCGAGGCCGGTGCGGGGGGAGGGCCGAGGGGCGCCGCCGCGCGATGCGGCGGCGCCCCTCGCGTGCCGCCTTCGGGCCGTCAGCCGGGCCAGGTTCCGGTGACCCGTTGTACGGCGGTGGCGCCCGCCCGGTCGACGGCGGCCTTGACTCCGGCGAAGACCGCGCCCTGGAGCGCCGACGCCGTCAGCACCTCGCGCCAGCCGCGGTCGGGGTCGGTGGCGTAGGGGGCGTCGTCGTCGTGCCCGAGCTTCTTCCAGACCTGCTTGAACACGGCCCCGGCGATGACGCCGCTGAGCGCTCCCAGGGCCATGCCCACGGGCCTGTAGGCGACCTTGGACGCCTTCACCGGCGGCCTCCGCTCCGGCGCACCAGGACGAACGCCACGGCGAGCGCGGCGGCGCCGGCGGCCACCAGGGCGCGGTTCCGGTTGGCCGCGGCGGCGGCCTGAGCCGCCTTCTCCCGTACGGGCTCGGGCGTGCTCTCCCGGGCGGACCGCAGGAGGTGGACGGCCTTCTCCTTGGCGGCGGTCGCCTTCTCCTGGGCCTGGCCTGCGGCTTCCGCGGCCTTCTCCTGGGCCCGTCCGGCCGCTTCGGTCGCCTTCTCCTGGGCTCGCCCGGCCGCTTCGGTCGCCATCTCCTGGGCCCTTCCCGCCGCTTCGGTGGCCTTCTCCCTGGCGGCGGTGGTCCGGTCGTGCGCCAACCCGGCCGCCTCGGCCGCCTTCTGCTTCGCCGCCGCGGCCTTCTCCTGGGTCCGGGCCTTCACGTCGGCCTTGGCCGCCAGCGCCTCGACCGTCTGGCCCAGCTCCTCACGCGTTCCCTCCACCCGTGCGCGCAGCTCTTCCGGCGTGGGGGTGTCCGGGCCGTTGTTCGCCTTCTCCGTCATCGGTGTGCACTCTCCTTGATCTGGGCGATATCCGCCTTGACGCCGTCCACGGCTTGCCGCGGGGCGGGCGGGACGGCCTCGGCGACTTCCTTCCGGCCCGCCGCCGCGAGCACCCCGGCCAGGGCGAACAGCAGGGCCGTGACCACCAGCGCGGAAAGCCACAGCGGCCACACCAGGGCGAGGGCGATCACCGCGGTGGCGACCAGCGCCTGCACCGCGACGACCGCGACCAGCCCGGCTCCGCCGAACAGTCCACCGCCCCGCCCGAGCCGCTTGCCCTTATGCGTCATCTCCGCACGCGCCAGGGCCAGTTCCTCGCGCACCAGCCGGGACATCTGGTCCGATGCCTGCCTCACCAGCTCGCCCACCGGCTCCTGGGACGCGGACGCCCTCCGGTCGGATGTCTCCATCGCTCCGCTCCCTCTCGCCACGTCGTCGCGCCTGTCCGCCCGCCGGGTACCCGAGGTCGCCCGCCGCATGCGGAACCGCGCCCCCTCGATCGATCCGGCCGGGCCCGGCCGTCGACGAGCAGGCCGGGCGCGGAGCCGCGCCAGGGGGGAGGAGCGGTGCGGGATCAGAGTTCCCGGTGGACCTTCGTGTTGGACGCCTGGGCGCGCGGGCGGACCACCAGGAGGTCGATGTTGACGTGGCTCGGGCGGGTGACGGCCCAGCCGATCGTGTCGGCCACGTCCTCGGCGGTCAGCGGGGCGTCGACGCCCGCGTACACCTTGGCCGCCTTCTCCGTGTCGCCGCGGAACCGGGTCGTGGCGAACTCCTCGGTGCGGACCATGCCGGGGGCGATCTCGACGACCCGGACCGGGGTGCCGACGATCTCCAGCCGCAGCGTCTCCGCCAGGACGTGTTCGCCGTGCTTGGCCGCCACGTAGCCGCCGCCGCCCTCGTACGTCGACAGGCCCGCCGTCGAGGAGAGGATCACGACCGTCCCGTCGCCGCTCGCGGTGAGGGCGGGCAGCAGGGCCTGGGTGACGTTCAGGGTGCCGATCACGTTCGTCTCGTACATCTGCCGCCAGTCGGCGGGGTCCCCGGTCGCCACGGGGTCGGCTCCCAGGGCGCCGCCCGCGTTGTTGACCAGGACGGCGAGGGAGCGGAAGGCGGTGGCGAACTCGTCCACGGCCCCGCGGTCGGTCACGTCCAGGGCGTACGCCGTCGCCTGGTGGCCCGCCGCGGTGATCTCGGCGGCGAGCGCCTCGATGCGGTCCTTGCGGCGCGCGGTGAGCACGACCCGGTAGCCGGCGGCGGCCAGCGTACGGGCGGTGGCGGCGCCGATGCCGCTGCTCGCGCCGGTGATGACGGCGATGGGGGTGGCGGCCATGGCGATCTCCTCGGACAGCTGATCGGGTACGGGCCAAGGATAGGCAGCCGGGCCGGCGCACCAGGTCCGGGCCGGGTCCGGGGTCCGTGGCCCGGCTCGGGACCGTGGTCGGGCTCAGGTCCGGGGCCCGACGCCGTCAGGCCGTCCGGGGCCCGACTGCCGTCAGGCCGCCGCGCCGCCGAACTCGCGGACCGCGTCGGACACGATCGTCTCCAGGTGGCCGTGGTGCGCCCCGCGCCAGTACACCCGCGCGCACGCCGTGCACTGGGCGAACACGTCGTACGCCTGCTGCGTGCCGTGCTCCAGCACGCCGCTGACCGCGTCCTTGTCCGCCGCGGCCAGCGTGCCGTTGCAGGCGGTGCAGCGGGTCCACGGGGCGAGGGCGGGCGCGAAGCGGCCGAGGACGTCGCGGAGCTGGTCCTGCGGCCGGTCGCTGTAGACGTACGCGCCGGCCCAGATCTCGCGCCGGCGCAACAGCCCCCGGTCGCGGGAGAGCAGGACGCGCCGCTCCCGCGCCGACAGGGCGGCCAGGGCGGGGTCGCCGATGTCCTCGCTCTCGTACGCCGCGTCGACGCCCAGCAGCCGCAACCGGCGTGCCAGCGTGCCGAGATGGACGTCGAGGAGGAAGCGGAGCGGCGCCCCGGGCACCCGCTGCGGCCGTTCCACCGCCCGCACCCGCACGTGCTCGCCCGCGCCGGGGACGTGCGAGCGGTCCACCGGGCCGCCGTCCACCAGCAGGACGCCGGCCTCGGTGAGCGGGATGCCGAGGGACTCGACGACGTGGCCGAGCGTCGAGACGCCGTCCGTGATCAGGGCCGTACGGCCGGCGCGACGCTCGTGGGCGACGAAGAGTCGCAGCTCAGGGGCTACTTCGAGGGTGATCTCCGGTCCGTTCACCCGGTCAGGATGCCATCCGGCCGGGCCCTTCGTTCAACGGGTTTTCCCCACCGCGGCCTGATCGGGCGGGACCGGGTGGTGGTGCGGTCAGGCCGATTGCTCGGGCACGTGCCGGTCCCGTCGCGTGGTGCGCCGGACGACGGCCCCGGACGGCGCGCGCGGCGCATCAAGCCCCCGCCCAGCGTGTCGCAGACGCACAACCGTCGCTGCCGTCCCGATCATGCTGAGGAAACACGCTGCTGGACCGAAGGGAAGACCCGATGAGCGTCGGCGGCCCCGATGAAGCGGCACCGGCCCGCCCTGCCGCCTCCGCCCGCAGCGTCACCGGGAAGGAAGCCGCGGGGCGGACGTCCGGGAACGAAGCCGAAGAGCGGACGTCCGGGAAACGAGGTGTACGCCTGGGGCGCGCCCGACCTGCCCGGAATCGCCCCACGTTCGGTGGCGGAACTGCTAGGCTGTCTGCCCCGCCGCGACGCGGTGGGCGGCCTGTCGCGCATCGCCGTGCAGGACGTCGGCGTCGGCGGTGTCGTCCTCATTCCCGAGGGCGATCCGGTATGCGTGTCCTCCCTGACCGTCCTGATCGTCAACCGCGATCCCGACGTCCTCACCGACCCCGCCATGCTGGACTTCGACCGCACCGACGATCCCCACCCGGCTTTCGGCCACGGCCCCACTTCTTCCCGGGCTCCACTCCGGCTCGCGCGGGGCTCCGGACGATCGCCACCTCCCTGTGGGACCGCTTCCTCGTCCTGCTCTCGCCGTACCCGACGACCAGAACCCCTGGACCAGGGGCCTTGATCCGCGGCCCCGAACCCCCCACGTCACCTGGTGAGGACCCCATGACCCACATCGCAACCGCCGCCAGCGGACTCGTCGTGCCCCCCGGCGCGGGCCGCACCCTGACCGCCAGCGCCCAGCAGGTCACCTTCAAAGTCACCGGCGAACACTCCGCGGTCTCCTCCACCTTCGAGGTCGTCGTCCCCGCCGGATTCGACGTCGGCGCCCACGCCCACGCCCACAGCGAGGAACTCTTCTACGTCCTCGAAGGCGAGCTCACCGTCCTCGCCTTCGAACCCCGCGTACGGACCCCGGACAGCTGGCGCGAGTGGGAATCCCTCAGCGGCCGGCAAGCCGTCCGGGCCACCCCCGGCACCATCATCCAGGTGCCCCCCGGCTGCCCGCACGCGTTCGCCAACACCACCGGCGAGCCGGCCCGCATGATCCTCCAGTCCTCACCCCCACCAGCCCACGAACGCTACTTCGAGGAACTGCTGGACATCCTCACCTCCGACGCGCCGCCGGCCGAGCGGGACACCGCCATCGCCGCACTGCGCGTCCGCTACGACATCGACCAGATCACCCCTCTCCGGCACACCCCGCCGCACTGACCGGACAGCCCTTTCCCCCCCGACTGGTCCGCAACCGCTTTCGGAACGTCGGCGATCGAAGAACGGCGTACCCGGAGGGCGGGTCCTCGCGTGCTCAGCGGCCCGGCTCATCCGCCGGGTCCGCCGAGGCTCCTCCGTCGGGTCCGTCCAGGCTCCTCCGTCGGATCCGCCGGGCTCCTCCGTCGGATCCGCCGGGCTCCTCCGTCGGGTCCGTCCGGGCTCAACCGCCCGCGCACTCCCCGCCCTTCTCCACGGACCGCGTGTACGCGGTGATGAGGCCCTTCATCGCCTTCGCGTCGGAGCGGTCCGGCGCGTAGACCTGGAGGGCCGTGAACAGCCCCTGGCCGGGGAACGCCGGATCCACGCAGCCCTTCGTCCGGCCGACGGCCCCGGAGCCGGAGTACAGGTAGGCGCCGCTGCCCTCCGACTCGTCCACCTCCAGCTTGGCGTGGGCGAACGCGACCTTCGTCAGGTCCTCGTCCTGCTTCCACCGCTCGCGGCTGGCCACGAGGGCGAGCTCGCCGTCGACGCTGACGTTGCAGCGGCGGGCGCCCTCGACGGGCGCGGTGTCCTCGAGCGAGATCTTCGAGCCCGGCGGCAGGAAGGGCGTCAGGAGACCGGCCGGGACGGGGGCGCCGCACAGGGCGGCGGGCACGGCGTAGTCCCTCGTCTCCTCCGCGTCCGCCGAGCAGCCGGCGAGCGCGGTCGCCGCGGCCAGCACGAGCGCGACGGGCGAGGCGCGCCGAAGAACGCGCCCCGCCTCGCGCCCCGCCCGCCCCGCCTGCGCTGTGTTTCCTGCGTGTCCTGCGTGTCCTGCGGGTGTCCGTGTGCTGGTCAACGTCCTGCCCATCAGATGTCCGTCTGGAGTTCCGGGGCCACGCGGTCCGCGTAGGCGCCTGCCGCCAGATAGCCGTCGCGTGAACCCGTACGCGCCCACTCGCCGATGTCGCCCGAGTCGGGCAGACCGTGGGCCTTGGCGGCCTCCTCGGCCGCGTTGCGGGTGTACTTGATGTTGTTGTCCTGGCCGTTCTCCCAGTGCTCGCCCATCTTCGCGCCGGCCTCGTCCTTCGCCTTGCCCTCGGCGTCCTGGAACAGCCCCTCCAGGATCAGTCCGCTCACGGTGCTGGCGCCGCCGCCGACCGCCGCGCCCACGACCGGGCTCGCGATGAAGGAGACGCCCACGCCGATGCCCGTGCCGATCCCGCCGGAGATGCCGCTCTTCCACTGCGCCACGGACTGCTCGTACTTCTTGTCCGACTCCTCGGCGGGTCCGGCCACGGCCTCCTGCCGGCCCACGTTGAGCGTGCCGGAGACCTCGCCCGACACATGGGCGATCTCGCTGACGAGCAGTTGCCTGTCGCCGGTGTAGCGCTGGTCGGCCGGGAGGTCCGGGTTGAGGTGGTGGTCCATCAGGTTGGCCATGTACGCCTTCTGGCTCACCTCGACGGCCGCGTACCCCTCCGGGTCCTGGCCGACGGTGAGCAGGAAGCGGGAGACGTCGCGGTGGTTCATCACGGCCTCGGAGCCGGCCAGCGGGAAGAGCTTCTCGATCCTCTCCCGGGCGGCCTTGTCCTCCGGATCGGTGTCCGTGGTCGCGCGGTTGATGTCGGGAAGGTACTCGGAGGCGATCTGCCCGATGCTGTCGGACATGTAACCGTGCTTGGTGAGGCGCTCGTCGTCCTCGGAGATGGAGGCCACCAGGCTCTCCATCAGCTTGGCCTGCTTCTCGTTGTGCGCCGGGGTGTCGGCCGTGGGCAGCTCGCCCGCCCGGTGGCCCGTCGTGGCGGCTTCGAGGGCCAGGGCCATGTTGTTGCGGCCGGTGTTGCTCTCCTCGCCCTCGGAGTCGATGTCCTGGGGCCAGTCCCGCTCCTCGAAGAGGTAGTCGAA
This sequence comes from Streptomyces sp. ADI96-02, assembly GCF_003846185.1. Classification (GTDB taxonomy): domain Bacteria; phylum Actinomycetota; class Actinomycetes; order Streptomycetales; family Streptomycetaceae; genus Streptomyces. The sequence goes on along the minus strand of NZ_ML123034.1, from coordinate 2,792,552 downwards.
GTTGGACAGGGCCTCCTTGTGGTCCTCGTCCTTCCCGACGAACTCCTCGCTGAAGAAGTCCGTGGCCGCGTCCGGGCTGTTCGACAGGGCCTTCATGAACCCCGTCATGGGGTCCCAGCCCGTGTCGCTGCCCGTCCGGTTGAGGTAGGGGTCGAAGCCCATGCGCTGCCAGGCGACGTGCTGGCCGTTGTCCGTGAGCTTGCGCTCGGCGTCCATGAGCTTGTCGCCGTACTGGCCGAGGAACCGGTCGTCGTAGTCGCCCCACCGCATGAGGTTGCTCATGACCTGGACGCCGAACGGCATTCCGCCGTTCCGGCCGACCGGCTTGTCGCCCAGCTCGACCATCTCCCGCTTCCACTCGGTCATGGCCGGGGTGTCGCTCTGGGTGGCGTTGGCGAGCGTGAGGCCGAGGCTCTTCTGGAGGTCGTCGAACTGCTCGCGGCGCTCGTGGAACAGCTCGGGGTTGGCGCTCGGCTCGTTGAGCCTGGCCCAGAAGTCCAGGGTGCCGCTCGCCTTGAGGCCGGTGGCGAAGTGCTCGGCGAACAGCTCGTCGCCGGAGTACTTCTTCAGACCGTTGTTGAGGGCGTCGAACTCCTCGACGGTCAGGTCCTCCGGGTTCTTCTTGGCGAGCGCGGCCAGCTTCTCCGCCTCCTTGAGCGCCGCGGCGGCTGCGTCGCGGTCCTGGTACTCCGCTCCGGAGAACCCGTAGTCGGTGAGGTCGACGAGCGCCTTGAGGGCCGTCGAGCCGGAGGCGTCCAGCTCGGTGGCCCGGTCGAGGATGCCCTGGAGCTCCGTGCGGAGCGCCTTGGCCGCGGACGCGTCGGCGGAGTCGTCCGAGGCGTCGGTGTCCGGGTTCGACACCACGGTGAACCCGGAGCCCTGCGACGTGACGGTCAGACTCTTGCCGCGGCCCCGCTCGACGGCCTCCTTGAGCAGCCGCTGCTGGGTCTTCAGCTCGTCGCGGGTGTCGCGGAGGATGTTGCGGATGGACGTCGCCTGGGTGTGGGCGTCGTCGAACTCGCCCGCGGTCCTGCCGATGAACTCGCGGGAGACGGCGGCGTTGTACCCGGCCCAGTCGGCCTTGGCCGCCTGGCCGCCGAGCCCTTCCCGGGCCTCGCGCTCCAGCTCGTCGAGCTTGGAGACCATGCTCGTCCAGTCGGTGACCGTGTCGTCGAGCTGTTTGAAGTTGGCCGAATGCAGGGATTCGAAGTCCATCAGGAGCCGCCCTTGCCCTTCTCGTCCTTCTCCTTCTCGCCGTACACCGGGTTCTTCTCGCCCGGCGGCGCGTAGGACTCGTCGAAACCGGCGTCGAGCGTGTCGATGCTGCTCACGTGGCGCTGGATGAAGTACTCGTCGCCCTGGTGCGCGTTCTTGGTGAAGTCCATGTGGTTCGAGATGAGCGCGCAGGCGTCCATCACGGAGGCGAGCTGCCGGTCCCAGCGGGTGGCCACGTGCGCCAGGGCACCGCCCAGTTCGAACCCCTGCGAGGTCAGGTCGCTCGCGGTCGTGTCCGTGCTGACGACCCGCGCCTCCTTCCACAGCCGGTTGTAGAGGGTGAACGCCTTGTCGCCGATCGCGGCCAGATCCTGCTGGTCCACCCGCAGATCGCCCTGGGGCCCTCCGGCGTTCGGTCTGTCCTCCGGCGGCAGCCCGTTCAACTGCATTCCCGTCGCCTGCTTCTGCGCCGCCGACGCCTTCAGCTGCTCCCACTCGTCCCACGCCATCGCTGGTCCCTTTCCCCCGTGCGTACCGTCCGGATGTTCGTGCTCCGGCTAAACGTAGCAATGGCTCCCGGCCGTGGCGGGGCCGCGCCGTCGGCCCCGGCGACGGGGGCTCGACGGTATCCGTACGAAGGTCCTGGAAGCCCGTTCTGCACCGGGCACGGGGCGCTGGACGCTCCGGAGGAGAGGGGTCACGCCTGGCGTCGAGGTCGCCGAGCCGGGCGAGGATCATGCCGGATTCGTGCGCCCAGCGGCCGGGGGAGTAGGGGGCGGCCCAGGAGTCGCCGGGCGCGGCGGTCGGCTTGCCGATGGCGGTCTCGGACAGGGCGAGGTGCTTGGTGGCCATGCGGCGGTCGTCGTCCTGGGCGGCGGCGTTGGCGAGGGTGGCCTCGTAGTAGGCGACGGCACGCGGGTTGTCGAGGTGGCGGCCGTACTCCACGCAGGCTTCGCCGAGTTGGACGGCTTCGGCCCGGTGCCCGAGGTCGACGCACTGCACGCCGAGGCCGCGGAGAGCCGTGGCGGACAGCTCGGGGTCGCCGGCTTCGGCGGCCAGGCGGAAGGAGTGCGCGTAGTAGCGCTGGGCGAGGCCGCGGAGTTCGGGGGTGTCGCCTTCGTCCTGGGCCATCCAGCCGGCGAGGTGGACGAGCTGGGAGGCGGCGGCGAACAGGTCGCGGCCGGTGGCTTCGGTGAAGCGGCCCTCCAGCCAGGGGCGACGTCCTGGGTGAGGTAGCGGACGGCCAGGTGCCGGGCGTGCCCGCCGCCGAGTTCGGAGGCGGAGTCGCCGAGGACCTTGACCATGTGGCGTACGGCGGCCACCTCGCCCTGTCCGACGCGGAGGGCTCCGGGAAGGGCGGTCCCGGTCCGGCGGGTGATGCTGTCCACGTCGGACAGGCTGAGTGCGGACAGCGCGTATCCGCTGGAGGCGAGGATGAACTCCCGACGTTCCACGTCGCTCCTTCCCAGATGCAGGACTGGTGCAGCGGCATCGGTGTGGAGTGCCGCGGGGCATGGGTTCCGGGAGGTTGATCGCCTCGGGGTCCAGTGCCGGCGCCTGGGCGATGTGGGGCCACCGGCGGCCGGAGCTTCGTTCGCCCTCGATCCACCGCCGGGCGTGCATACGTCGCAGGCGGCGCGGGTCACCGCATCCGGCGAGACCGACGGCCCTGCCGGTACATGACGGGGCGGAGTCCGAAAGGCTCGCCCGAATCCAAGAAGCCCCAGGTCACGGCCACACCAGGCAGTACGCCTGGTGGCCCGCGTCGTGCAGGCGGTGGGAGAAGTCCTGCCACTCGTGGAGCAGCTGGTAGACGTTGAAGGCGTCGCGCGGGCCGCCGCGGTCGGGGACCGTGGACCAGATGAAGGCCGCCGCGCCGACGGACTCCTCGCCGACGCCGCGCAGCGGGTCGACGACGGTCATCGGGAGTTTGACCACCGCGTAGTCGGGGTGGAGGACGACCAGTTCGAGCGGGGGGACCTGGTGCAGGGGTATGCCCTGGATGCCGGTCAGGACCATGGCGGCCACCGTCTCCGGCTTGATCTTGGTGAACATGCCGCCCATGCCCAGTTCGTCGCCGCCGAGCTCCTCGGGGCGCATCGAGATGGGCACCCGTGCGGCCGTGGCCCCGTTCGGGGCGCCGAAGTACTTGTAGGTCACCCCCATCCCGCCACCGCTCCTGCTCCCGGGGGCCGGCGCGCTGTCCGCGCCCGTGCCCTGTACGCGCTCGGCCCTGCGCCGGTGCCGCCCTCGTCGGGCAGGCTCGGGCCCCAGGTCGTCCGTCCCTTCGCCCACTCCGCCACCGCGATGCATATCTCATCCACCCGACTACTTCTTAGGAGACACAGCCCCCGCCGCGCAACCCGATCATCGTGTCAGTGACCTCCCCCGCGGGCGTGCGGTGAAACACCTGTCCGCAAGACCGTCCACGGCTCTGACACCATGGCATGTGTGAGCTTTCCCTATGTCGCCCCAGTTTCGCAGACGCCGAGGGTTGTCCCGTAATTCCTGGTGGATCGGCGTGCGGCGTCGGATGCGGTGCATCGCAAGGCGGAGGGGCGTCCTCATACTGGATGTATGCGGACGTTCCGACAGCGCGGCGAGGTGCCGTGGCTGTCGTCGCGCGTCCGCCAGGGAATGCGGGACAGCTCTTGGAGGGCTGACGCCCTTTCGTGATACGAGGGGGACGCCTTTCCCGCTCACCGGTGGCCGAGACATTCCGGCCCGCCCCCGACATCCGCATCGCAGATCAGGACCAAAGTGGCGTATTCATACGAAGCCCCAGTTTCGCAGTCGCTGTTCGACCGGGCGTCCGTCGTGACGCCCGGCGGCGTGAACTCTCCTGTACGTGCCTTCCGGGCCGTGGGTGGTACGCCCCGGTTCATGGTGTCCGGCACCGGTCCGTATCTCACCGACGCCGACGGTCGGGAATACGTCGACCTCGTCTGTTCGTGGGGACCGATGATTCTCGGCCACTCTCACCCGGAGGTGATCGCCGCCGTCCAGGAGGCGGTCTCCCGCGGCACCTCGTTCGGTACGCCGGGCGAGGGCGAGGTCGCGCTCGCCGAGGAGATCGTCGCCCGGATCGCCCCGGTGGAGCAGGTGCGCCTGGTCTCATCCGGCACCGAGGCGACCATGTCCGCGATCCGGCTGGCCCGCGGATTCACCGGCCGGGCCAAGGTCGTGAAGTTCGCCGGCTGCTACCACGGGCACGTGGACGCGCTGCTCGCCGCCGCCGGGTCGGGCCTCGCCACCTTCGGGCTCCCCGACACGCCGGGCGTGACCGGTGCCACGGCCGGCGACACCGTCGTCCTGCCGTACAACGACCTGGACGCGGTGCGCGCCGCCTTCGCCGCGCATCCCGGCGAGATCGCCTGCGTGATCACCGAGGCGTCGCCCGGCAACATGGGCGTCGTGCCGCCGGCGGACGGATTCAACGCCGGGCTCAAGGAGCTGTGCGCGGCGGACGGCGCTCTGTACATCTCCGACGAGGTCATGACGGGCTTCCGTACGTCGAAGGCCGGCTGGTACGGCGTCGACGGCGTCCGGCCCGACCTGATGACCTTCGGCAAGGTGATGGGCGGCGGCTTCCCGGCCGCGGCCTTCGGCGGCCGGGCCGACGTCATGGCCCACCTCGCCCCGGCCGGCCCCGTCTACCAGGCGGGCACCCTCTCCGGGAACCCGGTCGCCACCGCCGCCGGCCTCGCGCAGCTGCGGCTGCTGGACGACGCGGCGTACGCGACGATCGACGCGGTCTCCGCCGAGCTGCGCTCGCTGGTGGGCGACGCGCTCACCAAGGAGGGGGTCGCGCACACCGTCTCCGCCGCGAGCAACATGTTCTCGGTCTTCTTCACCGACCGGCCGGTGCGGAACTACGAGGACGCCAAGCAGCAGGACTCCTTTCGGTTCACCGCCTTCTTCCACGCGATGCTGGAGCGGGGCGTCTACCTGCCGCCCTCCTCCTTCGAGTCCTGGTTCGTGTCCACCGCCCACGACGCGCGGGCCGTCGAGCGGATCGCCGCCGCCCTGCCCGCCGCCGCCCGCGCCGCATCGGAGGCCACCGCATGAGCGGGAACGCGAGCCGCGACGAGCTGACCGTGGTCCACGTGGTGCGCCACGGCGAGGTGGACAACCCGGACGGCGTCCTCTACGGCCGGCGACCCGGCTACCACCTCTCGGAGCTGGGCCGGCAGATGGCCGACCGGGTCGCCGGGCACCTGGCCGAGCGCGACGTCACCCATGTCGTCGCCTCCCCGCTGGAGCGGGCCCAGGAGACGGCGGCCCCGGTCGCCGAGGGGCACGGCCTGGCCCTGGCCACCGACGAGCGCCTGATCGAGGCCGCCAACGTCTTCGAGGGCAAGACGTTCGGCGTCGGCGACGGCGCGCTGCGCAAGCCCGACAACTGGAAGCACCTCACCAACCCGTTCCGGCCGTCGTGGGGCGAGCCGTACATCGAGCAGGTCGTCCGGATGATGGGCGCGATCGATTCCGCCCGGGACGCGGCGCGCGGGCATGAGGCGGTCTGCGTCAGCCACCAGCTGCCGATCTGGATCCTCCGCTCCTTCGTGGAGCGCCGGCGCCTGTGGCACGACCCGCGCAAGCGCCAGTGCACGCTGGCCTCGCTGACCAGCTTCACCTACCGCGGCGACAAGATCGTCTCGGTCGGCTACACCGAACCGGCCCGGGACCTGGTGCCCCCGCACCTGCTGGCCGGCGCGAAGCCGGTGAAGGGCGCGGCCGGGCAGTCGAAGGCGTTCGGCGCCTGAGATCCTTCCCCGCGCGGGGACGTTCCGCCGCTTCGCGTACGCCGTGTCCGACGGGCCGCCGAGATCCACCGGCGGCCCGTCCGGCGTTTCCGGCGCCCCGCCGGATGGGCTCCTTGACGTGGACGCGGCAAGGTCGGAGGGTGGGTGGGCGCTCCCCGGCCCGGCCGTCTCTCCGTGCCGCCGCCCGCTCAGGTCGCGGGTCGGAAGGTAAAGCGTAATGAAATTCCCCAAATGTGGGGAACCGTCGTGTTGCCTGCCCCCTCTCACACCCCAGCAGTTTGTATGACATTGAGATAGAACGACCGGTGGATGGGGACGGAATGCGCGACATCGAACGAAGGGGACTGCTCGGAGCGGGACTCGGCGCGGCAGCGGCGATCGGCCTGGCCGGCTGCGGGGCCCTCGGCTCCTCGGACGGCGGCCGGCCCGAGGGCGACGGCGGAACCGGCGGCAAGGGCGGAACCGGCGGCAAGGGCGGCGCCGACGGTACGCCGAAGAAGGAGATCCGGCTGATCGGAGACGGTTCGACCGCCGACACCGGAAAGCAGCCCCGCCAGCCGGCCGCCCCCGTCCGGCTCGAACCCGGCCAGACCCCACCGCAGTTCGTGATCTTTTCCTGGGACGGGGCCGGAGAGGTCGGCAACGGGCTCTTCCCCCGCTTTCTCGACCTGGCCCGGGAACACGACGCGGCGATGACCTTCTTCCTCTCCGGGCTGTATCTGCTGCCCGAGTCGAAGAAATCCCTCTACCGCCCGCCGAACAACCCCCGGGGCGCGTCGGACATCGGTTATCTCACCGACGGTCATATCAAGGAGACGTTGCGGTACGTGCGCCGGGCCTGGCTGGAGGGCCATGAGATCGGCACCCACTTCAACGGCCATTTCTGCGGCGGTTCCGGAACCGTGGAGCGCTGGACGCCCGCGCAATGGCGGAGCGAGATCGACCAGGCCATGTCCTTCGTCACGGAATGGCGGACCAATACCGGCTGGAAAGACCTGGACCCGCTGCCGTTCGACTATCGCAAGGAACTGGTCGGCGGCCGTACCCCGTGTCTGCTCGGACAGGACGATCTGCTGCCGACCGCGAGCAGACTGGGCTGGCGCTACGACGCCAGTTCCCCCGGCGGACGGCAGATGTGGCCCGTCAAGCGCGGCGGCGTCTGGGACCTCCCGCTCCAGGGGATGCCGTTCCCGGGCCACTCCTTCGAGGTCCTGTCGATGGACTACAACATCCTCGCCAACCAGTCCCGGAATTCCACCAAGGGCATGCCGTCGCGCTATCCGGGCTGGCGCACGCAGGCGACCGGCGCCTATCTCGCCGGTTTCCGGCGCGCGTACGAGTCGAATCGCGCGCCGTTCTACATCGGCAACCACTTCGAGGAGTGGAACGGCGGGATCTACATGGACGCCGTGGAGGAAGTGATCAAGCAGGTGGCGGGCAAGCCGGATGTGCGCCTCGTCTCGTTCCGCCAGTTCGTCGACTGGCTCGACGCACAGGATCCCGCCGTGCTCGCCAAGCTCCGCACCCTGGAGGTGGGGCAGTCGCCCGCAGGCGGCTGGAACGCGTTCCTTAAACAGGCTTGACAAGGGGCTTTACGGGCACCGAGGGGGGTGCGGGAAGAGCCCGGAACTGCCATGCGAAACTTTTCACATGAGCCTTGGCCGCCTGTACCGACGCCGCTTCACCCTGCTCGCCGCCACGGCCGTGGCCGGCGCCCTCACACTGACCGCGTGCGGAGACGGCAACAAGGCCGGGGGCGGCGGCAACACCAACTTCGTCACCGGCAGCGGAGGCATCTCCACCGCCGCCAAGGGCGAACGGGCGGCGGCCCCGGAGCTGGAGGGCACCGGCCTCGACGGCAAGCCGCTCGCCCTCGCCGACTACAAGGGCAAGGTCGTCGTCCTCAACGTCTGGGGCTCCTGGTGCGGCCCCTGCCGGCTGGAGGCGAAGTACTTCGCGAAGGTCTCGAAGGAGACCGCGGACCAGGGCGTGCAGTTCCTCGGGATCAACACCCGGGACGCCCAGCGGGACGCCGCGGTGAACTTCGAGAAGGACTACGGAATCACCTACCCGAGCTTCTTCGACCCGATCGGCAAGCTCATCCTCCGCTTCCCCAAGGGCACGCTCAACCCGCAGGCCATCCCGTCCACGGTGATCATCGACCGGGACGGGAAGATCGCGGCCCGCACGCTCCAGGCGCTCGACGCCGACCAGTTGCGCGAGATGATCGACCCGATCATCGCGGAGAAGTGATCCGGTGACCACGCTCGCCGCCCTGGACGGAACCGTCATGAGCGGGACCCTGCTGGTGTCCCTGCCCATCGCGCTGCTGGCCGGCCTCATCTCGTTCTTCTCCCCGTGCGTGCTGCCCCTGGTCCCCGGCTATCTGAGCTACGTCACCGGGGTCACCGGCACCGACCTGGCCGAGGCCCGGCGCGGCCGGGTGGTCGCGGGCGCCACCCTCTTCGTCCTCGGCTTCACCGTCGTCTTCGTCTCCGGCGGAGCGCTCTTCGGCTACTTCGGCCGCGAGCTCCAGACGTACTCCGAGGTGCTGAACAAGGTGCTCGGCGTCCTGATGATCCTGCTGGGGATCTTCTTCATGGGGCTCCTGCCGGGCGTGACGCAGCGCGAGTTCCGCTTCCACAAGCGGCCGGTGAGCGGCCTGGCCGGCGCGCCGCTGCTCGGCGCTCTCTTCGGCATCGGCTGGACGCCCTGCATCGGTCCGACGTTCGCCGCCGTGAGCACGCTCGCGTTCAACGAGGGCACCGCCGGACGCGGCGCGATACTGACCGTCGCGTACTGTCTCGGACTCGGTGTCCCGTTCGTCCTGGCCGCGGTCGCCTTCCGCAGGGCACTCGGCGCGTTCGGCTGGGTCAAGCGCCACTACGCATGGGTCATGCGGATCGGCGGCGGCATGATGATCGTGACCGGAATCCTGCTGCTGACCGGTGTGTGGGCCACGCTGATGCAGCAGATGCAGAGCTGGTCCAGCGGTTTCGTTGTGGGGATCTGAGTTCATGAGCAAGCTGAACGGCAGCACGGACGAGCAGAAGCGCGCGGACGAGCGGAAACGCGCGGACGAGCAGAGGCGCACGGAGGACCAGAGGCGCACGGACGAGCGCGAGCAGCAGGCGCGCGCCCTCGGCGCCGCCGGCGAGCGGCTTTCCACCGCCCCGCGCGAGGAACGGCCCGAGGCCGGACCGGGCGTGCCGTCCATGGGCGTGGTCGGCTGGGTGCGCTGGTTCTGGCGCCAGCTCACCTCGATGCGGGTCGCGCTCATCCTCCTCTTCCTGCTCTCGCTGGGGGCCATCCCGGGATCGCTGATCCCGCAGACCAGCGTGGACGACCTGAAGGTGCAGACCTTCAAGGAGGCCAACCCCACCGTCACGCCGATCTACGAGAAGCTCCAGCTCTTCGACGTCTACAGCTCGGTGTGGTTCTCCGCGATCTACATCCTGCTGTTCGTCTCGCTCATCGGCTGCATCGTGCCGCGCACCGGCCAGTTCGTCGGCCAGCTGCGCAGCCGCCCGCCGGGCGCGCCCAAGCGGCTGACCCGGCTGCCCGCGTACAGCACCTGGCGCACCGAGGCGCAGCCCGAGCAGGTCCGCGAGGCGGCGCTCGCCGCGCTGCGCAAGCGGCGCTTCCGCGGGCACGTCGTGGGCGACGCCGTCGCGGCCGAGAAGGGCTACCTCCGCGAGGCCGGGAACCTGGTCTTCCACATCGCGCTCATCGTGATGCTCGTCGCCTTCGCCGCCGGGCAGCTCTTCAAGTCCGAGGGCGGCAAGCTCGTCGTCGAGGGCGACGGCTTCTCCAACACCCTCACCCAGTACGACGACTTCAAGTCCGGTTCGCTGTACGACACGGAATCGCTGGCGCCCTTCAGCTTCGTGCTGGACGACTTCGTCGGCACGTACGCGAAGAGCGGCCCGCAGCGCGGCACCCCGCGGACTTTCGAGGCCCGCGTGCAGTACTCCGAGGGCGCCGACGGCGCGATGCGCAAGGGCGTCATCAAGGTCAACGAACCGCTCGTGGTGGACGGCACCAAGGTCTACCTCATCGCCCACGGCTACGCCCCGGTCCTCACGGTCCGCGACGGTCGCGGCAAGGTCGTCTCGCGCAGCGCGGTGCCCCTGCTGCCCATCGACAACAACATCACCTCCACCGGCGCGGTCAAGGTGATGGACGGCTACCGCGACAAGAACGGCAAGAAGACCCAGCTCGGTTTCCAGGCGTTCTTCGTACCGACCTTCGCCGGAGCCGGCCAGGGCACGATGTTCTCCCAGTTCCCCGCCGCCGACTACCCGGTGCTCGCCCTCAACGGCTACTACGGGTCGCTCGGCGTCGACTCCGGCCTCCCGCAGAACGTGTACCAGCTGAACACGTCCAAGATGACGGCGTTCAAGGACGCGAAGGGCGGGAAGCTCAAGCAGCGGATGCGCCCCGGCGAGAAGATGGTGCTGCCCGACGGCGGCGGCTCGATCACCTTCGAGGGCGTCGAGGAATGGGCCAGCTTCCAGATCTCGCAGCAGCCGGGCTCCGGCTGGGCGCTCACCGGAGGCGTCGCCGCCATCGGCGGCCTCGCCGCGTCGCTGTTCATCCAGCGCCGCCGCGTCTGGGTGCGGGCGGTGCGCGGCCCGGACGGGGTGACCGTCGTCGAGCTGGCCGGTCTGGGCCGCAGCGAGTCGGCGAGGCTCCCCGAAGAACTGGGCGACCTCGCGAGCGCCCTCGTCACCACCGCGCCCGTCGCGCCCGCCGCGCATGCCCCGGACGCACCCGACGCACCCGACGCATCCGACGCACCCGATGCCACGAACGAGGCCGGGAGCCGGCCCGTACACCCTCACGAAGCACCTGCCGAAGGGGCTGAGAAGTGAATCTCGCCGCCGCTACCAACGAGAACCTGGCGGAGATCAGCAACGTTCTGATCTATTCGTCGATGGCCGTCTACACCCTGGCGTTCTTCGCGCACATCGCGGAGTGGGTCCTCGGCAGCCGCAGCAAGGTCGGCCGCACCGCCGCCGCGCTGCCCGGGAAGAAGGGCGCGACCGCGCCCGCCGTGACGGTGCGCTCCGCCGCGGCCGGCGGCACCGCCGTGCTGGAACGCCCCGAGATCGTCACCCGCGCCGCCGCCGGGACGCGCGACGTGCCCGACGGTCCGGGCGCGGCCGGCGGTACGTTCAAGGGCGACCTGTGGGGCCGGATCGCGATCGCGCTGACGGTCGTGGCCTTCCTGGTCCAGGCGAGCGGCGTCGCGACCCGCGCCCTGTCGGTGCAGCGGGCCCCGTGGGCCAACATGTACGAGTTCTCGATCACCTTCTCCACGGTGGCCGTCGGCTCGTACCTCCTGCTGCTCCTGCTGAAGAAGAACGTCCGCTGGATCGGCCTCCCGCTGGTGGCCACCGTCCTGCTGGACCTCGGCATCGCGACGACCACGCTCTACACCGACAGCGACCAGCTGGTGCCCGCGCTGCACTCGTACTGGCTGTGGATCCACGTCTCGACCGCGATCATCTGCGGGGCCGTCTTCTACCTCGGCGCGGTCGGCACGGTGCTCTACCTGTTCCGCGACAGCTACGAGAGCAAGGTCGCCTCCGGCGGGAAGCCCGGCGCGTTCGCCGCCTCCGTCATGGAGCGCCTGCCCTCGGCCTCGTCGCTGGACAAGTTCGCGTACCGGGTCAACGCGGCCGTCTTCCCGCTGTGGACGTTCACGATCATCGCGGGCGCGATCTGGGCGGGCGACGCCTGGGGCCGGTACTGGGGCTGGGACCCCAAGGAGGTCTGGTCCTTCATCACCTGGGTCGCCTACGCCGCCTACCTGCACGCCCGCGCCACCGCCGGATGGAAGGGCCGCAAGGCCGCCTACCTGGCGCTGCTGGCCTTCGGCTGCTGGCTGTTCAACTACTACGGCGTGAACATCTTCGTCAACGGCAAGCACTCGTACGCCGGCGTCTGATCCCGCGACCGAGACCGAGACCGAGACCGACACGCGACCGCGTACCGGTCCCGCGACGCGATCGAGACCGGTACGCGAACGGCGGCCGTCCCCCGTGCAGTCGGGGGACGGCCGCCGTCGTCGTACGCGGGCCGGGCAGGGTCGGCCGGGCCGGTCAGGAGGGGGCGGGCGGCTGCGTCTCGTCGGGGCCGACCGTGCCGTCGCGGTGCTTCGGCTCGTCCTCGCCGCGGGCCGGGTCCGCCTCTGCGGGCTTCCGCGCCGTCTTCCCGCCGGCGCTCCCGTCCCGGCTCTCGTCGCGCAGCGACTTCAGGAAGTCGGGGTTGTCGTCCGGCGCCACCCACTGCGTACGCCGGCCCCGGGCCCGCTCCGAGAGCGTCGCACCGCCGCGCCGCAGCTTCCCCGCGACCAGCCACACGACGGGACCGACGACCCAGAACAGCAGGATGATGATCACCCAGGCCGTCTTCGGCAGGTGCTTGGCCTCCTTCTCCGGCGTGTTGAGGCAGTCGATGAACGCGTAGATCGTCAGAGCCAGCGGTACGAGGTAGAGCAGGGCTCTCATGGAACGTCCCCCAGGAAGCGGGCGGCGGGGCACGCGGTGGTCCCCGGTGTCGCGGCCAGGGTACCGGCTCGTCCGGGACGCTTTCGGGGCACCGCGTCGGGGGAGCCCCGCAGGGGCGGCGGGGAGGGGGATGACAAACTGGAGCGCATGGCTTACGACGATCTTCGCTCCCTGCTCCGGGCCCTTGAGCGCGATGGTGATCTCAAGCGCGTCAAGGCCGAGGTCGATCCCCACCTGGAGGTCGGCGAGATCGTCGACCGGGTGAACAAGGCGGGCGGGCCGGCCCTGCTCTTCGAGAACGTCAAGGGGTCCTCGATGCCCCTGGCCATGAACGTCTTCGGCACCGACCGGCGGCTGCTGAAGGCGCTCGGCCTGAAGTCCTACGCGGACATCAGCGACAAGATCGGCGGACTGCTCAAGCCGGAGCTGCCTCAGGGCTTCGTCGGGGTCCGGGAGGCGTTCGGCAAGCTGGGCTCGATGGTCCACGTGCCGCCGAAGAAGGTGAAGTCCGCCGACGCGCCCGTCCAGGAGGTGGTGCTCACCGGCGACGACGTCGACCTGGAGAAGCTGCCCGCGCTGTTCACCTGGCCCGAGGACGGCGGATCGTTCTTCAACCTGGGCCTCACCCACACCAAGCACCCCGAGAACGGCGTCCGGAACCTGGGCCTGTACCGGCTCCAGCGCCACGACAAGCGCACCATCGGGATGCACTGGCAGATCCACAAGGACAGCGCCAACCACTATCAGGTTGCCGCCCGGCGCGGCGAGCGGCTGCCCGTCGCCATCGCCTTCGGCGCGCCGCCCGCCGTGACGTACGCCTCCACCGCGCCGCTGCCCGGGGACATCGACGAGTACCTCTTCGCCGGGTTCATCCAGGGCAAGCGGATCGAGATGGTCGACTGCAAGACCGTGCCGCTCCAGGTGCCCGCGCAGGCGGAGGTCGTCATCGAGGGCTGGCTGGAGCCGGGCGAGATGCTCCCCGAGGGCCCGTTCGGCGACCACACCGGCTTCTACACGCCGCAGGAACCGTTCCCCGCACTGACCATCGACTGCGTCACCATGCGCAAGCGCCCGCTGCTCCAGTCGATCGTGGTGGGCCGGCCGCCGACCGAGGACGGGCCGCTGGGCCGGGCCACGGAGCGGTTCTTCCTGCCGCTGCTGAAGATCATCGTGCCGGACATCGTGGACTACCACCTGCCGGAGTCGGGCGGCTTCCACAACTGCGCGATCGTCTCGATCGACAAGAAGTACCCGAAGCACGCGCAGAAGGTCATGAGCGCGGTCTGGGGCGCGCACATGATGTCGCTGACCAAGCTGATCGTCGTGGTGGACGCCGACTGCGACGTCCACGACCTGCACGAGGTGGCCTGGCGGGCGCTCGGCAACACCGACTACTCCCGCGACCTCACCGTCGTCGAGGGCCCCGTCGACCACCTCGACCACGCCTCGTACCAGCAGTTCTGGGGCGGCAAGGCGGGCATCGACGCCACCAGGAAGCTGCCCGAGGAGGGCTACACCCGGGACGGCGGCTGGCCGGAGATGGTCGAATCCGACCCGGAGACGGCGGCGAAGGTCGACCGCCGCTGGAAGGAATACGGACTGTGAGCAGTGCGGCAGAAGCGGCGTCCGTCCACGGTCCCGCGCCCTCGGACAGCAAGGTCCGGGCCTTCCTGCGGCTCGTGATGATCGAGCACTCGGTCTTCGCGCTGCCCTTCGCCTACATCGCCGCGCTGACCGCGATGTTCCAGCTGGACGGCACGATCCACTGGGGCACGCTGCTGCTCGTCACGCTGGCGATGGTCGGCCTGCGGACCTTCGCGATGGCGGCGAACCGGATCATCGACCGGGAGATCGACGCCCGCAACCCGCGCACGGCGGGCCGCGAGCTGGTGACCGGCGCGGTGTCGGTGAGGTCGGCGTGGACCGGGGCGCTCGTCGCGCTCGTCGTCTTCCTCGGCGCGGCGGCCCTGCTCAACCCGCTGTGCCTGGCGCTCGCGCCGCTGGCCGTGGTGCCGATGGTCGTCTACCCGTACGGCAAGCGGTTCACGAACTTCCCGCACGCCATCCTCGGGCTCGCGCAGGCCATCGGGCCGATCGGCGCGTGGCTCGCGGTGACCGGCGGCTGGTCGTGGGACGCGGTGATCCTCGGGCTCGCCGTCGGGATCTGGATCGGCGGCTTCGACCTGATCTTCGCCTGCCAGGACGTGCGGGCGGACCGGGCGCACGGGGTGCTGTCCTTCCCGGCGCGCTTCGGGATTCCGGCCGCGCTGTGGGGCGCGCGGGTCTGCCACGCGATCACGACCGGGCTGCTGGTGTGGTTCGGCCTGGCCACGGGCGCCGAGGTCTTCTACTGGATCGGTATGACGGTCGTCGCGGCGGCGTTCGTCTACGAGCACCGGGTGGTGCGTCCGCACGACCTGTCCCGGCTGAACCGGGCCTTCTTCTCCGTCAACGGCTTCATCGGCGTCGCGCTGTTCGCGTGCGCGCTGCTGGACCTGCTGGTGCGCGGCCTCACCCCCTGAGGCCGGGCCCGACGGGCGACCGGGGGACCGGGCGACGGGCGGCCTCAGCGCGTCGGACGGCGGCCGGGCGGCCCTCGGCGCCTCAGGCGGTGACCATGGCGTCCGGTGCGCGGCGCGGGCGGCGGAAGGCGAAGGCCGCGGCCACCCCGCCGATCAGGCCGAAGAGGTGCCCCTGCCAGCTGACCCCCGCCTCGGTGGGCAGGACGCCCCACAGCAGGGAGCCGTAGACCGCGGCGACGCCGACGCCTATCAGCACGTCCCAGGGGCGGCGGTCCACGAAGCCGCGGACCAGCAGATAGCCGAGCAGCCCGAAGACCACGCCCGACGCGCCGAGCGTCACCGTGCCCGCCGGGGCGGTGAGCCAGACGCCGAGGCCGCTGACCACGATGATCGTCAGGACGACGGCGGCGAACCGGCGCAGCCCCGCCAGGGCCGCGATGAAGCCGAGGACGAGCAGCGGGACGCTGTTGGAGGCGACGTGCTCCCAGCCGCTGTGCAGGAACGCGGCGGGCACGACGTCGCCCAGCTCCGCCGGATCGCGCGGGCTGATGCCGTACGCGTCCAGGGCGTTCCCGGTCGCCGTGTCGACCCCTTCGAGGATCCACAGCAGGGCGACCCAGCCGGCCATCAGCAGCCCGGCGGTCAGGGCGCGGGCGCCGCCCGCGGCGGTCTTCGTCCGTCTGTCGTGGTGGGTGGTCCGGAAGTCGTCCATGCTCTCCCCTGCCCCCGGCGTGCGGTCACCGGTTCAACGTGTGCGGGCCCCGCCCGGTTCCGCGTGCGGGGCGCGGGGCCGTGCCGGATAGGCTCGCGGGTGTGGAATCCGGGACTTCAGTGACTCATCGGCAGCGACGGCCTTGGATTGTCGGGGTGTCGGGCGCTTCGGGTACCCCGTTCGCCGCCGCCGTCCTGCGCGGACTGCTGGCCGGCGGCGAGAGCGTGGACCTGGTGGTGAGCCGCGCCTCGCGCCTGACGCTGCTGGACGAGACCGGCATCGCCTTCCGCGACGGGCACTGGCGCGAGGATCTGCGCGGGTGGCTGGCGCGGGGCGCGGACGGGAAGCCGGACGCCTTCGCGGTGGACGACGCCGAGCTGGACCGGGTGCGCCACTGGCCGGCCGGTGACCTGGCGGCCGGGCCGTCGTCCGGTTCGTACCCGGCGCGCGGGATGCTCATCGTGCCGGCCTCGACGGCCTGTGTGGCCGGAGTGGCGCTCGGTCTGTCGAAGGACCTGCTCCAGCGGGCCGCGAGCGTGACGCTCAAGGAGCGCCGCCCGCTCGTCGTCGCGGTGCGCGAGACGCCGCTGAGCGGCCAGACGCTGAAGCAGATGGTGGCCCTGGACGAGGCGGGCGCGGTGGTGCTGCCCGCCTCTCCGGCGTTCTACGCGGGCGCCACGCACATCCAGGACCTGGTGGACTTCGTCGCGGGGCGGGTGCTGGACGCGGCGGGCGTGCCGCACCGGCTGTACCGCCGTTGGGAGGGAGAGCTGGGTGGCGGCTCCCGCCGTACGGCCGACTGATCCGGCCGGAGCGCCGTCCGGCCGCCCGGGTCAGCGCCTCTCCGGTCAGCGTTTCTTCGATCGGCGCTGCCCGGGTCAGCGCTTCTTCGGTCAGCGCTTCTCGGGCGCGCGCGGGGTGCGGGTGCGCTCGGCGCGGCGCGCGGTGGCGGTCCGGTGGGCACGCGAGCGGTTGGCCTGGTCCTGCAGCTCGCGCATCCGGGCGTAGGCCATCTCGATCGTGTACACGGTGAAGATCACTCCTGAAGATTCGAAAGCTTTTCTTGGATGTTTGGGAAGATTTACAGGGTGTGAGCCCTGTATGCCTTAGATTCTATACGTAAACTCGCGGTACTGCTGAACAATGGAAGGTTTCAGTCATATGGACGCGGTGGACAGGCAGCTCATCCAGGCCCTCAGGGAGAACGGCAGGGCCTCGTACGCCGAGCTGGGACGGCTGGTGGGGCTCTCCGGGCCCAGCGTCACCGACCGCATCAACCGGCTGGAAACCGCCGGTGTCATCACCGGCTACCGCGCCACGGTCGACTCCGCCTCGCTCGGGCTCGGCGTCACCGCGCTGATCGGGATCTCGCTCTCCGACGCGGCCGACCACGAGGACGTCGCGCACCGGCTGAAGGACCTCGCGGAGATCGAGGACTGCTGGTTCATCGCGGGCGACGACTCGTACATGCTCAAGGTCCGCGTCGGCGACGTCGACGGGCTGGAGAAGACGATCCGGCGTCTCAGCGGCACCAAGGGCGTCTCGCGCACCCGTACCACGATCGTCCTCTCCACCAAGTGGGAGAACCGGGTCGGAGAACTCCCGGAGGAGTCGTAGGCGTACCGTGGTCGCAGTCGGTTACGCACAGGAATGGGAGGCGCCCTAGTGGACGCGGGACTCAAGCGCGAGCTGGAGGAGAAGGTCCGGGCCGGCGAGCGGCTGACCCGCGAGGACGGGATCGCCCTCTACGCGTCCGACGACCTGGCGTGGCTCGGCGGGCTGGCGCACGAGGTGCGCACGCGCAAGAACGGTGACGTGGTCCACTTCAACGTCAACCGGCACCTCAACATGACCAACGTGTGCACGGCCTCGTGCGCGTACTGCTCGTTCCAGCGCAAGCCGGGCGAGAAGGACGCGTACACGATGCGCATCGAGGAGGCCGTCCGCCTCGCCAAGGCGATGGAGGGCGAGAACCTCACCGAGCTGCACATCGTCAACGGCCTCCACCCCACGCTGCCCTGGCGCTACTACCCGCGCTCCCTCAGCGCGCTGAAGGAAGCCCTGCCGAACGTGGCGCTGAAGGCGTTCACGGCGACGGAGATCCACCACTTCGAGACGATCTCCGGCCTCTCGGCCTCCGAGATCCTCGACGAGCTGATCGAGGCCGGTCTCGAATCGCTGACCGGCGGCGGCGCGGAGATCTTCGACTGGGAGGTCCGCCAGCACATCGTCGACCACCGCACCCACTGGGAGGACTGGTCGCGCATCCACCGCCTCGCGCACGAGAAGGGGCTCAAGACCCCGGCGACGATGCTGTACGGGCACATCGAGGAGCCCCGGCACCGCGTCGACCACGTGCTGCGGCTGCGGGAGATGCAGGACGAGACCGGCGGCTTCCAGGTCTTCATCCCGCTGCGCTACCAGCACGACTTCGTGGACATGAAGGACGGCAAGGTCCGCAACAAGCTCCAGGCCCGCACCACGATGGCGACCGGCGCGGAGGCGCTGAAGACCTTCGCGGTCTCCCGGCTGCTCTTCGACAACGTGCCGCACGTCAAGGTGTTCTGGGTGATGCACGGCGTGCAGACCGCCCAGCTCGCCCTCCAGCACGGCGCGGACGACATGGACGGCTCGGTCGTCGAGTACAAGATCACGCATGACGCCGACAACTACGGCACCCCGAACAAGCTCGGCCGCGACGACCTGCTGGACCTGATCCGCGACGCGGGCTTCCGGCCGGTCGAGCGGAACACCCGGTACGAGATCCTGCGCGAGTACCCAGGTCCGGAGGAAGGTCGGCGCGAGTCGCCGCAGCCGATGCGCGTCTGAGGCCGTACGCGCCGCCGGCCGTCCTCTGTGCGGCCGGCGGCCTTCCGGCGGACCCGGCAACCCCGTGAACCGAGCGAATTCGGGTCATGCTTCACTGGACGGGCAGGTTGACGTCGAGAGTCCATGGGAAGAGAGGCCGGCCGTGTCCGCTGCCAAGCCGAGCGCAACGATCCGGTACACGACGTTGCGCCTGTTGATCTTCATCGGCTGCTTCTTCGTGTCCGCCGTCGCCGTGCACTTCGGGCTGATCCCGTCCGGCCTCGCGGGCGCCAACTTCGTCTGGGTGATCCTGCTCGGCCTCGTCCTCTCCGCCCCGCTCAGCTATGTGCTGTTGCGCAAGCAGCGCGACGAGATGTCCGCCCAGATCATCTCCTCGGTCGACCGGACCAAGGCCCGGCTCGACGCCAACCGCACCCGCGAGGACGCGGTCCAGTAGCCGTAGGGGCCGCGTAAGCTTCCTCACACCGCGCACCTCGCGCACACCGAATCTCCATAGACCCCCGTACCGGAGCAGGCCGCTCCCGTACGGGGGTCTTCGGCGTTTCCGGGGTGATCCGGAGTGGTCGGGGGTGATCGCCAGGGCTTCTCGGGCGGTTCCCCTGCCAAAGAAAGGCTTTGAGGTTCTCAAAGTTCAAGTGTTAACGTGTTCGCCATGAAGACAGCGGTGCGCCCCGACCATGCCGCGAGCATCCCGCTCGTGGCGCGCCTGCACGTCGATCTCTGCCGCTGTATGTCCGCGGTCTGTCGCCGCAACGTCTGATCCGGCAATCATGCAGCGGCGCCGCCCCCCGGCGCGGACGCCGCGACCCCGTCCCGTTCCACCGCACGTCCGTACGGCTGCCCCCGTACGTCCCGATGCGCCCTCACTGGAGTGTGTCCGTGTCCGCGAACTCCGCGTCCGCCGCCCCCGAGGCCGAGCAGCCCAACGGCTCCGGCTCCGGCTTCCGTATCCCCAAGGTCCCGTTCTGGGCCCAGATCGTCGCCGGTCTCGTCCTCGGCGTGCTGCTCGGCTGGCTCGCCCGCAGCCAGGACGTCAGCTGGCTCGTCACCACGCTGGACAAGGTCGGCTCGCTCTTCGTCCAGCTCCTCAAGCTGGCCGTCGCACCGCTGGTCTTCTTCGCGATCCTGGTGTCCATCACCAACCTGCGCAAGGTCAACAACGCCGCCCGGCTGGCCACCCGCACACTGCTCTGGTTCATGATCACCTCGCTGATCGCGGTCGCCATCGGCCTCGCGATCGGCCTGATCACCAACCCGGGCGCGGGCACCGGCCTCACGCCCAAGGACGGCGCGCTCTCCGAGACCAAGGGCAGCTGGATCGACTTCCTGACCGGCATCGTCCCGGACAACGTCATCACGCCCTTCACCGAGCTGAACGTCCTGCAGATCGTCTTCATGGCCGCCGTCGCCGGTATCGCCGCGCTCCAGCTCGGTGAGAAGGCCAAGCCGATCCTCACGCTCAGCGAAGCGGTCCTGGAACTGCTCCAGAAGGCCCTGTGGTGGGTCATCCGCCTCGCCCCGATCGGTACCGTCGGCCTCATCGGCTACGCCATCGCCGACTACGGCTGGGACCTGATCGGCAAGTACGCGACCTTCACCGCCGACGTCTACATCGGCTGCGCCCTGGTGATGTTCGGCGTCTACCCGCTGCTCCTGGCCACGGTCGCCAAGGTCAGCCCGCTCCAGTTCTTCCGCGGCGCCTGGCCCGCGATCCAGCTGGCCTTCGTCTCCCGCTCCTCGGTCGGCACCATGCCCGTCACCCAGCGGGTCACCGAGCGCCTCGGCGTTCCGAAGGAGTACGCCTCCTTCGCCGTGCCCTTCGGCGCGACCACGAAGATGGACGGCTGCGCCGCGATCTACCCGGCGCTGGCGGCGATCTTCATCGCGCAGATCTTCGACGTGCAGCTCGGCATCGGCGACTACCTGCTCATCGCCTTCGTCTCGGTGATCGGCTCGGCGGCCACCGCCGGTCTCACCGGCGCGACGGTCATGCTGACGCTCACCCTGTCCACGCTGGGCCTGCCGCTGGAGGGCGTCGGCCTGCTGATGGCCATCGACCCGATCCTGGACATGATGCGCACCGCCACGAACGTGGCCGGCCAGGCGCTGGTCCCGGTCATCGTCGCGGCCCGGGAGAAGATCCTGGACCACGACAAGTACAACTCGGCCTCCTCCTCCCCGATCGACTCCTTCGGCTCCTCCGAGGCCGCCGACGTTGACGGTGACAGTGACGGCGACGGGATCCGGGGCGCGGAGCCGAAGGGTGCGGTTCCGGCCATCGTCTGACCGCGCGGCCCGCGGCCGACGCCGAGCGCCCCCGTTCCGCCCGCCGAGGGCAGCCGGGGGCGCTCGGCGTTTTCGGCCCCGTCCGCACCCTGTTCCGTACCGCTTCGCCCTGCCCGGTCCGGCCGATTCGAGCCAGTCCTGCCTGGTCCAGACCATTGACTCGGCCTGCCTCCTGCTCCTACCGTGGCCGTTGCCCGAGAGTCGGGGCCGCGGGGATGCCGGAACGCTCCTGCCCTTTCCCCGCCGATGCTTCTGACGCCCTGTCGGCGACCGTGCCCGGCGCCGTGACGCCGTTCCCGACGGCACCGCGGCCGAACCCGGCCCGATCGCTGTACCGCATCCGTTCCGTCCCGTCCGTTCCGCCCCTCCCGCCCCGCACGAGGATCATTTCGATTTCAACGGGCACTCCTTGACGGTCACCGCCGTCGCCGCCCCCGGTGAGCGAACGACAGCAGCGCGCAGGAGCAGGAGCGCAGGAACAGGAGCAGGAGGAGAGCGATGAGCGACGACGCGACGGCCTATCAGGTGGTCGTCAACGACGAGGAGCAGCACGCGCTCTGGCCGGTCGGCAGCTACCCGCCGGCCGGCTGGCGGGTGGAGGGGTTCGCCGGGTCGCAGGAGGAGTGCGTGGCGCACGTCGACACCGTACGGCGGGGCGTCCGGCCGCTGGGCCCCCGCCGCCGCGCGGAGCCGGCCGCTCCGGGCGGGGTCGACGGTCCGGGCGGGACGGACGGTTCGGGCGGGGCGGACGGTTCGGGCGGGACGGACGGTTCGGGCGGGGCCGACAGTTCGGCGGGAGCCGACGATCCCGCCCGAGCGGACGATCCGGCCGGAGCCGGCCGCTGACCCCTGCCCGGTCCTGTCCGGATCGGTCGACCCCGCCCGGCACCGCTCGGTACGACGGGGAGCGGGCCAGCGCCGTACCCTGGCCGGGGAGCAGGGCGGCGGGGGCGGGGAGGAATGCGACGTGGGTGCTGTGAAGAACAAGCGGATGCCACGCGCCGTGCGGGAGCGGCAGATGATGGACGCCGCGGTGCGGACCTTCGGGCAGCGCGGCTACCGGGCTGCCTCCATGGACGAGATCGCCGAGCTGGCCGGCGTCTCGAAGCCCCTGGTCTACCTGTACCTGAACTCCAAGGAAGAGCTGTTCACCGCCTGTATCCGGCGCGAGGCGCAGGCCCTGGTGGCGGCGGTGCGCGCCGGGGTGGAACCGGATCTGTCCGCCGACGGCCAACTCTGGTCGGGGCTGCGGGCCTTCTTCACTCACACCGCCGAGAACCCCGACGGCTGGGCCGTGCTGCACCGGCAGGCGCGGACGCACGGCGAGCCGTTCGCCTCCGAGGTCGTCGTGATGCGGGACGAGATCGTCGCCTTCGTGACCGGGCTGATCGGGGCCGCGGCCCGCGACGCGCACCGCGATCCGGCGCTGGCGGACCGCGACGTGGCCGGCCTCGCGCAGGCGCTGGTCGGCGCGGCGGAGGCGCTGGCGGGCTGGGCCAACGACACGCCGGGCGTCTCGGCCAAGGAGGCGGCGGCGACGCTGATGAACTTCGCCTGGGCGGGCCTGGAGAACCTGATGCACGCCCGGCCCTGGCAGCCCCCGGCGTAAGGGCCGTACCGCCGCCGCTCCTGTCACCGCCGCGCCCGTCGCCCCTGCCCCCGTGGCCTCCGCGCCCTGCACCGCCGCACCGCCGCTGTCCCGCGTTCTGCCGGGCGTCGGCCACGGCCGCCCACCTCCTGGTCAGCCGGTGCATGGTCGTCGGCGACAACCGCTCGTTCATCGCCGCCCTGAGCCGGACCTGATCCACGACGATGAGCTGCGCGCGGACGAGGCGAACGGACTGGTCTCGCGGGCGGAGTCGATCCGTACGTTCACGGTCCTTCCGGTGGACTTCGTGGCGGAGGTCGAGGCGCTGTACGGGAAGTGAGTCGGGGGCGAGGCGGGGCCCGGCCGGTCGCCGTACGGAGCACGGGGAGCAGTCGGCGAACAGCCGCCGGGGCCGGTGGCGTGGCCGGCCCCGGCGCACGGACGCGGCGCATGGCGTCCAGCGAAGGCATGAGCCGAGTGGCGCCGTGACGGTTCCGCTGTCCGGAGAGGCAGCGGGTTCGGTGCCGGTCGACGATCAGGGACGTATGGCACCGGTGATCGCCACGGTGTTACCGGCGTGCTCGGGCCGGCCGCAGATCTCCTCCAGGGCCAGCCCGAGGGCGAGCAGTGCGCGGTCGGCACCGACAGGGGCGTCGATCTCAAGGCCCGTCGGCAGTCCGTTCGACGCCAGGCCCATCGGGATGCTCAGGCCGGGAGCGCCGATGACGCTTGCGGGGCCGGTGTTGCGGATGAAGGTGGCGAAGGTGTCGACGGGTTCTCCGCACAGGACCATGCCCTGGTCGCAGGTGGCCAGGTCCAGCGCGGTGGCCGGGACGGTCGGGAAGGCCAGGCCGTCCAGGCCGTGTGCGGCGAAGGTCCGCCCGTATGCCGCGCGCAGCCGCTCCCGGTGGGCCAGGCACTCGCGGTAGACGTCCTCGGAGACCAGACCGGGGGCTCCGTCGAGGACGCAGTTCTCGAAGACGTCCCGCACGTCGGGGCTGGCGATGAGGGCCGCGAGAGAGGCGAGATCCATCTCGGGCCGGTGCTTCGTCAGGTAGGAGGACAACTCCACCCGGGTCTCGTACAGCACGATGGCCATACCGATCTCGAACTCGCGTTCGACGAACGAGGTGACATCGACCGGGACCAGTTCCACCCCGGCCGCCGCGATGCTGCCCAGAGTCGCCTCCCACCGGGCGGCGACCTCGTCCTGAAGCCGCTCGGTGAAGTGACCGGTCGGCACACCCAGCCTGATCGAGTTCGGTGGAGGGGCGGTCACCGGGGCGTCGTCACCGCTGAGGACCCCGTCGAGCAGGGCCAGGTGCGCGACCCGGCGTGCCATGGGGCCGATGGTGTCCCGGGTGCCGGACAGGGGCGTCACCCCTTCTCCGGGATAGCGGCCGACGGTGGGCCGGAATCCACAGGTGCCCGTGACGGCGGCGGGAACGCGGACCGAGCCGCCCGTGTCGGTGCCGAGTCCGGCCTGCACCACGTCGGCCGCGATCAGCGACGCGACTCCTCCGCTGCTGCCACCGGCGAAACGCTCGGTGTCGTACGGGTTGCGGACCGGGCCGAAGGCTCGGTTGTTGCTGGTGACGCCGAGCGCCAGCTCGTGCATGTTGGCCTTGCCCAGGATGACGGCGCCGGCGTCACGCAGCCGACGCACCGCCGGCGCGTCGGTGGCGGGCACGAAGTCCCGCAGGGCGGGAGTGCCGGCCGTGTTGGGCAGCCCTGCGACGTGGATGTTGTCCTTGACCGCTATGGTCATGCCGGACAGGGGGCCCGGTCCGCCCGGGGCCTTGGCGGCGGCTTCGCCGACAAGGGTGATGAAGCCGCCCAGGTGTCCCACCTCTTCGGCTCGCGCCAGAGATCTCTGCACGGCCTCGGATCGCCTCAGGGCGTCCGGTTCCTCGGTGGAGCGTTCACTCATCGATCTGACCTGCTCTTTCGTGCGGATCCGCTGGGGCGGCCCAGGGGCGATCAGTGCAACACGTCCCAGAGGTTCATGTCATTGTTCGTTCGCGTGATGACATGGTGAACGCAAGAGGGGCTTGCATCAAGGGTCCTCGCGGACCACGCGCCGCTCCGGCCGACGGCTCTGTCGATCGCCCCGTTCTTGACCGAGGGGTTCGGATGCGACGCGCAGCCGCTGTCGCCACTCGGTGCTCCCGCTCGTCCGCCTGACCCGACAAACTCGCCGTCGCCTGCGGGTGCCGTACGGACGAGGGCGAGTGATTCAGGGGCTCCCGGCCCCTGGGGGCCTGGACGTAGCTGCCCAGTGGGTGCCCAGTGGGTCCGCGGTGGTCCGGTCACCTCAGGTTCAGAATCCTGGTGGGCTGTCCGGTGGCGCGGGCGATGGTCTCGAAGTCGCGGTCATGGTGGAGCAGAGTCAGGCCCGACATCTCCGCGACCGCGGCCAGCAACAGGTCCACAGGGCCGGCGCAGCGATGCTCCCCCTTGGTGGTGAGCAGTTCCTGCACGGTGCGGGCGCGCCGGAATACGCCGTCCGGCATCGGACACCAGGCGAACATGGCCAAACGCGCCCGGACGTTTTCGCGATCCTTGGTGGAGCGGGCGGAATAGAGCACCTCCAGCTCGGTCAGGTCGCACAAAGCAACGAGGCCCGCTCCGATACGGCGGTCCCACTCCTCGGTGCTCTGGCGCAGGAGGATGCGGGCGAGTGCCGACGTATCGATGAGGTAGTCGGCGACACTCACTTCGCGGAGCCTCCTCGGTAGCGGCGCTTGTCGAGGAGAAGGTCTGTGTCCAGGCCCCCCTCCTGGACAATCTCCTGCAACTCGTGCAGGGCACGCAAACGTCGATTGCGTTCGACGATTTCGCGCAGCGCCGTGTTGATCGTGTCGCGTTTTGTCGTGGTGCCCAGTTCTCTCGCGGCGGCTTCCAGCGCCTCGTCGTCGAGGTCGATGACCGTACGGCTCATACTCCACCCTCCTGTATGCACACTCGGATGTATCAATGTACATGATCGAATGTATCAATGGAGGGGTGCGGGCTGCGGGAGGGTGCGTTCGCGGAGGAAATGACGAGGGATTCAGGGCGCCCCCGGCCCCTGGAGGATCTGGACGTAGTTGCCCACCGGGTCCACGACCGTGGAGAAGAGCCAGCCGCCCCCGGTGTCCTCGACCCGCCGGACCCAGGTCACCCCGAGGGAGTCGAGGTGCTTCTCGGCGGTGCGGATGTCCTGGACGGTGATGTTGATCAGCTGCCGGCCCGGTTCGGCGGCGCGGTCCGCTACGTCGTCGCGCCGGTCGAAGCCGATGATCGCCCCGGGGCCGACGAGCAGCATGTGCCCTACCCAGCGGGCCCCCAGCGGCTCCAGCGCGGCGCGGTACCAGGTGATCAGGGCGTCCGGGTCGGTGCTGCCGAGGATGACGCCGAGGCCGGTGATGGTGTCGGCGTGGTCGCCGGCGGAGTCTGTCATGAGGCTGCCCTTCTCGTTGCCGCTCGCCTGTCCTCTGGATCGAGCTGCGGAACACTGTGTGCCGATGAGCTCCGCAGCTTCTCAGACATCGCGGGGCTGGGCCCTTCGACATGTCGCGGAACCGGCGTCGGGCCCTCCGATGGACCCGGTGCCACGGACGACTCTCAGCCGAGCGAGGGGCCGGGGAAGGGCCTCCGCCCTCGGCGGCCCGAGCGCCTTGACGTCGAACCGGAGGAAACCGTACGTCGGCAGCCCGAGCCCTCTTCTCCGCCCCGACCCCCTTGTCTGATGACCCGTCAGGTATGACGATGACGGCCGTCACCCCGGGCGGGGCCCGCCCGCGGGTTCGAAGGGAAGGAGGCCGCCGTGCCGGTTCTGCCCAGCGGGGCGCTGTCGTACGGGATGCAGCTCCCGGTCCAGTCGCAGAGCGCGATCTACGCCGAGCCCTGGGAGGCCGCGGCGACCCCCGCCGACCTCGTCCGGGTCGCCCGCGCCGCCGAGCTCGGCGGCTTCGCCTACCTCGCGAGCTGCGACCATGTGGCCATTCCGCGGCGGCTCGCCGAAGGGATGAGCACCGTCTGGTACGACCCCGTCGCCACGCTCTCCTTCCTCGCCGGCGTCACCGAGCGCGTCCTGCTGATGAGTCACGTCGCCGTCGTCGGGCTGCGCCACCCGCTGCTCACCGCCAAGCAGTACGCGACCCTCGACCACCTCAGCGGCGGGCGGCTGGTCCTCGGGGTCGGGGCCGGGCACGTGCGGGAGGAGTTCGAGGCCGTCGGGGCGGACTTCGACGGGCGCGGCGGTGTGCTGGACGAGACCATCGACGCCCTGCGGGCCGCGCTGGGGCCGGAGGAGTACCCGGAGTTCGCGGGCGAGCGGTTCGCGTTCAGCGGGCTCGGGCAGTTGCCGCGCCCCGTACAGGAGCGGGTACCGATCTGGGTGGGCGGCTCCTCGCCCGCCGCCGTCCGCCGGGCCGCCGTACGCGGCGACGGCTGGCTGCCGCAGGGCGATCCGTTCGAACGGCTGCCCGCGCTGATCGCCCGGCTGCGGGCCCTGCGGGAGGAGGCAGGCGTCGAAGCGCCGATCGTCGTCGGCGCGATCACCGAGCCGCTGTACGTGGGCGAGCCCGGGTGGCCGGTCGGGCGGCGGACCCTCGCCGGGAAGCCCGAGACGCTGGCGGAGTCGCTGCGCCGGTACGCGGCGATCGGCGTGGACCAGGTCCAGGTGCGCTTCCGGAGCCGGAGTGTCAGCGAGCTGACCGATCAGATGGCGGCGTTCGGTGCGGACGTCGCTCCTCATCTCGACACGTAGGGGAGGCGGGCATGGGCAAGTCATCTCGGCGCGCGGGGGAGACGGGCATGGGCAAGCTGGACGGGCGCGTCGTGCTGGTCACCGGGGCGGCGCGCGGTCAGGGCGAGCAGGAGGCGCGCCTCTTCGCGGAGGAGGGCGCGCGGGTCGTCGTCGCGGACGTGCTCACCGAACGGGGCCGGGCGCTGGCCGAGGAGCTGGGCGGGGACTCCGCGCGGTTCGTCCGGCTGGACGTGGGGTGCGAGGAGGACTGGGCCGACGCCGTCGCCGTGGCCAAGGACGCCTTCGGCAGGATCGACGGGCTCGTCAACAACGCGGGCATCCTCCGCTTCAACGCGCTGCTCGACACGCCGCCGGCGGAGTTCCAGGAGGTCGTGCGGGTCAACCTGACGGGTACGTTCCTCGGCATCCGGGCGGTGGCCCCGGAGATCGCGGCGGCGGGCGGCGGGACCATCGTCAACACGTCCTCGTTCACCGGGCTGACCGGGATGGCGCTCGTCGGAGCGTACGCCGCGACGAAGCACGCCGTCCTCGGCCTGACCAAGGTCGCCGCGCTGGAGCTCGCGGGCCGGGGCATCCGGGTCAACGCGATCTGCCCGGGGGCGGTGGACACCGCGATGAGCAACCCCGCGCTGCTGGACCCCGGCGCCGACCCGGCCGCGTCGTCCGCGGGCCTGGACGCCTACTACCGCGAGCTCGTGCCGATGGGCCGGATCGGCCGGCCGGAGGAGGTCGCCGCGCTGGCCCTCTTCCTGACCTCGCGGGACTCCTCCTACATCACGGGCCAGCCCTTCGTCATCGACGGCGGGTGGCTGGCCGGAGTCAGTCTCCACTGACACCGTTCCTGACGAAGCGTCAGGTATTGACGGGCCGGACCGGCGGTGGAACAGTCGGTCGCATCACAATCTGACGATACGTCAGAAAAACTTGAGGACGGTGAACCTCCGTGGAATTCGGGCTCTTTGTGCAGGGGTACGTGCCCGCCGCGCGTGCCGAGGCGGACCCCGAGGCAGAGCACAAGGCACTGATCGAGGAGACCGAGTACGTCATCCAGGCGGACAAGTCCGGCTTCAAGTACGCCTGGGCCTCCGAGCACCACTTCCTGGAGGAGTACTCGCACCTCTCCGCCAACGACGTGTACCTCGGCTATCTCGCGCACGCCACCGAGCGCATCCACCTCGGTTCCGGCATCTTCAACCCGCTGGCTCCCGTCAACCACCCGGTCAAGGTCGCCGAGAAGGTGGCCATGCTCGACCACCTCTCCGGCGGACGCTTCGAGTTCGGCACCGGGCGCGGGGCGGGCAGCCACGAGATCCTGGGGTTCATGCCGGGCATCACCGACATGAACCACACCAAGGAGCTGTGGGAGGAGACGATCGCCGAGTTCCCCAAGATGTGGCTCCAGGACGAGTACGTCGGCTTCCAGGGCAAGCACTGGTCCCTCCCGCCGCGCAAGATCCTCCCCAAGCCGTACGGAGCCTCGCACCCGGCCATGTGGTACGCGGCCGGGTCGCCGTCCTCGTACGCGATGGCCGGGAAGAAGGGGCTCGGCGTGCTGGGCTTCAGCGTGCAGAAGGTCTCCGACATGGAATGGGTCGTCGAGTCCTACAAGAACGCGGTCAAGGAGGCCGAACCGGTCGGCGCGTTCGTCAACGACAACGTGATGGTCACCTCCACCGCCATCTGCGCCGAGACGCACGCCGAGGCGGTCGAGATCGCGGTCGGCGGCGGGCTGAACCACCTCCAGTCGCTGCTGTTCCGCTACCACGACACCTTTCCCCGCCCGGAGGGGATTCCGGAGTGGCCGCAGCTGCTTCCGGAGTACACCGAGGAGATCATCGAGCTGCTCATCGCGGAGGAGCTGATGATCTGCGGCGACCCGGACGAGGTGCTGAAGCAGTGCCGGCGGTGGGACCAGGCCGGGGCCGACCAGCTGAGCTTCGGGATGCCGATCGGGGTGAGCCCCGAGGACACGATGAACTCGATCCGGCTCATCGGCGAGCACGTGATCCCGAAGATCGACACCGACCCGGTGCACCGGACCTCGCGGTTCCGCGCGGCGGGCTGATCCGGGCCGTTCCGGGGGCCGTTTCCGTGCCGCGCCGTGTCGTGACGTGCCGAACCCGCCCCCGGGGCCCGGCCAGGAGCCGGGCGGCGTCTTCCCGGACCGTCGCCCTGTGAGCCGGGGTACGTACCGCGGCCGAAGCGTGCGTACCCCGGCAGTCACCCCGGCCCAGGCTCCTCGGCCCAAGGCTCCTCGGCCCAAGGCCCCAAGGCCCCAAGGCCCCAAGGCCCCAAGGCCCCAAGGCCCCAAGGCCCCAAGGCCCCAAGGTTCCTCGGCCCCAAGGCTCCTCGGCCCAAGGCTCCTCGGCCCCGGCCGCCCCGTCCGTCCGCCTCCCAGGGCGACCCACGAGAAGGGAACCGTCATGCTCGACCACCTCATCCGCCGCGCCACCGTCGTGGACGGCGGCGGCGGGCCCGCCTACGTCGCCGACGTCGGCCTCCGCGGCGGCCGGATCGCCGTCATCGCCGAGCCCGGGACCGTCTCCGAGGAGGCCGTCACCGACGAGGACGCCGACGGCCTGGTCCTCGCCCCCGGGTTCGTCGATCCGCACACCCACTACGACGCCCAGCTCTTCTGGGACCCGTACGCCACCCCGTCCATGAACCACGGCGTCACCACCGTCGCCGGCGGCAACTGCGGTTTCACCCTCGCGCCGCTGCACCCCGACCGGCCCGAGGACGCCGACTACACGCGGCGGATGATGGCGCGCGTCGAGGGCATGGCGCTCACGGCCCTGGAGGAGGGCGTCGACTGGACCTGGTCGACGTTCCGCGAATACCTCGACGCACTGGAGGGGCGTATCGCCGTCAACGCCGGATTCATGGTCGGGCACTGCGCGCTGCGCCGGTACGTGATGGGCCCCGACGCGGTCGGCGGGCAGCCCACGGCCGAGCAGATGGACGCCATGCTGGCGCTGTTCCACGACGCCATGGACGCCGGGGCCTGGGGGTTGTCCACCACGCAGTCCTCGACCCACTCCGACGGCGACGGCGAACCCGTCGCCTCCCGGCACGCCCGGCCCGAGGAACTGCTCGCCCTGTCCCGAGCCGTCGGGGAGCACGAGGGGACCCAGCTCGAAGCGATCGTCGCCGGGTGCCTGGACCAGTTCTCCGACGAGGAGATCGACCTCTTCGTCGACATGAGCGCCGCCGCCGGGCGCCCGCTCAACTGGAACGTGCTCACCATCGACGCCGCCGTCCCCGAACGCGTACCGCGCCAGCTCGTGCCCAGTGAGCGCGCCCGCCGGGCCGGTGGCCGCATCGTCGCGCTGACCATGCCGATCCTCACGCCGATGAACATGTCGCTCGGCACCTTCTGTGCCCTCAACCTCATCCCCGGCTGGGGCGAGATCCTGGCCCTGCCCGTCCCCGAGCGCGTCGAACGGCTCCGCGACGCGGACACCCGCGCCGAGATGCTGCGCCGCGCCGACAGCAAGGAGGCCGGGGTCTTCCGGCGGCTCGCGAACTTCGGCCGGTACGTCATCGGCGACACCTACAGCGCCGCCAACGAGGGGCTGAGCGGGCGCGTCGTGAACGACATCGCGGCCGAGCGCGGCCAGGACGCGTTCCACTGCCTGGTCGAGATCTGCGCCGAGGACGACCTGCGCACGGTGCTGTGGCCGATGCCCACCGACAACGACCCCGACTCCTGGGCGCTGCGGCAGCGCACCTGGGAGCACGAGGACGTGCTCCTCGGCGGCTCCGACGCGGGCGCGCACCTGGACCGCATGTGCGGGGCCCCGTACACCACCCGCTTCCTCGGCGACTGCCTGCGCGGCCGGAAGCTCGTGTCGCTGCCCGCCGCCGTCAAGATGCTCACCGACGACCCGGCCCGCCTCTTCGGGCTGCGCGACCGGGGCCGGATCGAGGAGGGCTTCCACGCCGACCTGGTGCTCTTCGACCCGGAGCGGATCGACGCCGGGCCCGCCACCCTCGTCCACGACCTGCCCGGCGACAGCCCGCGCCTGGACTCCAAGGCCCTCGGGATCGTCTCCGTACGGGTCAACGGCGTCGAGACGCTGCGGGACGACAAGGTGACGGGGGCGGTGCCGGGCACGGTGCTGCGCTCCGGCCGCGACACCCGGACGGTGGGTACGGCGTGAACGGGGAAGCGGGGCGGCTCTTCATCGGCGGGGAGTGGACCGAGCCGGCCGACGGGCACTACGAGGTGATCAATCCCGCCACCGAGGAGGTCGTCGGCCTCGCCCCCGAGGCGAGCCGGGCGCAGGTGTACGAGGCGGCGGCGGCGGCCCGCGAGGCGTTCCCCGCCTGGTCGCGGACCAAGCCCGAGGAGCGCGCCGCGATCCTGGACCGGGCGGCGGACCTGATCCTGCGGGACCTCGCGTCCCACGCCGGGTTGGCCCGTGCCGAGAGCGGGGCGACGACCGCCACCGCCCGGGGGATGCAGGTCGCGGTCGCCGCGGCCCGGTTCCGGCGGTACGCGAAGGGGGCCGTGGAGCCGGTCGAGGAGCCGATCGCGCCGCAGATCAACGAGGCCGGGCCGATGGGGCGGGCCGGGATCTTCGGGGCGCTCGCCGTCCGCCGGCCGGTCGGCGTGGTGACCTGTGTGACCTCGTACAACAATCCGTGGGCCAATCCGGCGGGCAAGGTCGCCCCGGCGCTGGCGATGGGCAACACCGTCGTGGTGAAGCCCGCCCCGCAGGACCCGCTCTCCGTCTACCGGATGGCCGGGGCCCTGGCGGAGGCTGGTGTTCCGGCGGGCGTCGTGAACGTCGTGACCGGTTCGGGGGCGGGCGTCGGTGAGGCGGCCGTGGACGCGCCGGACGTCGACATGGTCAGTTTCACCGGCTCGACCGCCGTCGGGCAGCGCATCGCCGAGGTGTGCGGTCACGGGATGAAGCGGCAGCTGATGGAGCTGGGCGGCAAGGGCGCGGCGCTGGTGCTGGAGGACGCGGACCTCGACGCGGCGGTGGCGGGCATCGGCACGACGTTCTCCTTCTACAGCGGCCAGATCTGCACGGCTCCCACCCGTGTCCTGGTCCACCGTTCCGTCCAGGACGAACTGATCGCGAAGCT
The DNA here is from genome assembly GCF_003846185.1 of Streptomyces sp. ADI96-02. GTDB lineage: Bacteria > Actinomycetota > Actinomycetes > Streptomycetales > Streptomycetaceae > Streptomyces. Next base: position 2,760,269 of record NZ_ML123034.1, on the reverse strand, counting down.
GGCCGCGTACGCGCACCGGCTGCCGGTCGGCGACCCGGCGGACCGGGCGACCGTGGTCGGCCCGGTCATCTCCGCCGCCCACCGCGACCGCGTCGAGGCGTACGTGGAGCTGGGCCGGAAGGAGGGGGCGCGGGTCGTCACGGGCGGCGCGCGGCCGGCCGGGCTCGACCGGGGCTTCTACGTCGCGCCGACGCTCCTGGCCGGCTGCACCCACGACATGCGGGTGGTCCGCGAGGAGATCTTCGGACCGGTGGTGGTGGTCGTCCCGTTCGACGACGAGGAGGAGGGCGTCGCGCTGGCCGACGACAGCGAGTACGGGCTCATCGACTACGTCTGGTCCGGTGACGTGGCCCGCGCCTTCCGGATCGCCCGGCGGCTGCGCGCGGGCGGGGTCGGCGTCAACACCGTGGGGCGGAACATGGAGGCGCCGTTCGGCGGCTTCCGCAAGAGCGGCGTGGGCCGGGACGTCGGCTCGTACGCGCTGCGCGCCTACAGCGAGACGCAGGCGATCGTCTGGCCCGGCTGAGCCGCCCGCCGAAGGGCGCGGGAAAATTTTGAATCACCACAAAACGGACAGTGCTGCGATTACCGTACGTTGCCGCGCTCGGTCGGCCATCGTTTATCGGAAGGTTGTGTGCGGAGATGACCTTGCATTAACGAGGCATTTCGCGGAGATTAACCGCCAAGCGAAGGGTGAGACATTGAAGTCTCACACTCAGGATGTGGATATCGCAGCGCATACCGTCCTTCTCATGACTCAGCTGGACGCGCGGCCACAGGCCGGAGACACGGTACGGGGAAGCGCCCCGGCCGACGGCGGTGTACGCGGCAAGGGCCTCGGCGGGAACTCCGTCGGCCTGATGGGCAGCGCCGTCATCGGCATCTCCACCGTCGCCCCCGTGTACTGCCTGACCTCGACCCTCGGCTCCACGGCCGGTGAGGTCGGCGTCCAGATGCCCGCCGTCTTCCTGGCCGGGTTCCTGCCGATGCTCCTGGTCGCGTTCGCCTACCGCGAGCTGAACCGGGCGATGCCGGACTGCGGCACCTCCTTCACCTGGACGGTGAAGGCGTTCGGCCCGCGCCTGGGCTGGATGTGCGGCTGGGGCCTGGTGATCGCCACGATCATCGTCCTGTCCAATCTGGCCGGCGTCGCCACCTCGTACTTCTGGCTGCTGGCCGGAGAGATCACGGGCAACGCGTCGGTCGCGGCCCTGGACGACAACAAGTTCGTCCACATCTCCACCTGCCTCGTCCTCATCGCCATCGCCACCGCCATCAGCTACCGGGGGATGACCGCGACCAAGGGCGTCCAGTACGCGCTGGTCGGGCTCCAGCTCGTGGTGCTCGCGGTGTTCGTGGCGATGGCGCTCCAGAAGGCGGGCGGCGGCGGCGCGGACTTCGCCACCTCCATCGACTTCTCCTGGTCCTGGCTGAACCCGTTCGCCGTCCAGTCCTTCGCGGCCTTCACCGCCGGGCTCTCGCTCTCCATCTTCATGTTCTGGGGCTGGGACGCCTGCCTGACCGCCAACGAGGAGACCACCGGCAGCGAGAAGACGCCGGGCCGCGCCGCGCTCATCGCGATGGTCGTCCTGGTCGGCTCCTACCTGGCGACCGGCATCGCCGCCCAGATGGCCGTCGGCTCCGGCGAATCCGGCCTCGGCCTCGCCAACCCGGAGACCTCCGACAACGTCTTCGCCGCCCTCGCCGGACCGGTGATGGGCCCCGGCCTCGGCATCCTGCTCTTCCTCGCGGTGCTCGCCTCGGCCGCCGCGAGCCTCCAGACCACGTTCATCCCGGTCGCCCGCACGGTCCTGGCCATGTCCGCCTACGAGGCGATGCCCGCCTCCTACGCCAAGGTCCACCCCCGCTTCAAGACGCCCGGCCGCGCGACGATCACCGCGGGCATCGGCACCGGCGTCTTCTACACGGTGATGACCCTGGTCAGCGAGCACGTCCTGGTCGACACGATCTACGCGCTCGGCCTCATGATCTGCTTCTACTACGCGCTGACGGCCTTCGCCTGCGCCTGGTACTTCCGCGCCGAACTCACCCGCTCCGGACGGGACCTGGTCTTCAAGGGGATCTTCCCGGTGGTCGGCGGCCTGCTGCTCGCCGCCGTGTTCGTCAAGACCCTCTACGACATGTGGGACCCGGCGTACGGCTCGGGATCCTCGGTCTTCGGCGTCGGTTCGGTCTTCGTCATCGGCGTCGGGCTGCTGCTCCTCGGCGTGGTGCTGATGCTCGCGATGCAGCGGCGCAGCCCGGCCTTCTTCCGGGGCGAGGTGCTGACGAAGGAGACCCCGGCCCTCGTGATCGAGGACTGAGGTCTCCGGCGGTCTCCGGCGGTTTCCGGCGGGCTGGGCCGCGCGGCGCGAGGGTCCGAGGCGGGCGGGCGAGGGGCCGCGGCCCGCGTGCCGGCCTACGGACGCCAGTAACCCAGCGCGCTCACCCGGTCCTTGGGCAGGCCCAGCTCCTTGCGGACGTAGGCCGCCAGGGTCCGGGTGGTCGACGTGTCGCAGGCGATCCAGACGTACGCGTCCCAGGGGTCCTCGCCCAGTAGCCCCGGCAGCGCCGCCTTCACCTCGGCGACCAGGTGGCCGCCCGCCTCGCGCCGCTCCACGTGGTGCAGGGTGTGGTGGCCGGGATCCAGACGGAAGGGCAGTTTCCGGTCCTCCTCGTGCGAGGACTCGAACCAGATCGTCGCCGGCGTGCGCGGAACGGCGTCCAGCAGGGAGTTGATCGCGGGCAGCGCCGCCGGGTCGCCGACCAGGAAGAGCCGCGCCGGGCGCGGCTCGGGCAGGGTGAAGCCCGTGCCCTGGAGTGTCGCGTCGATCGTGTCGCCGGGCCGGGCGGCCCGTGCCCAGGTGCAGGCGGGGCCCTCGTGCAGGGCGAATTCGAGACTGAAGGTCCCGGCCTCCGGGTCGGGATCGACCAGCGTGTAGGCGCGCTGATGCGGTTTGCCGGCGTTCTCGAACCAGAGCCGCACCCACATCGTCGGGTGTGCTCCGCCGGTCGCGGCGAGCAGCCCGCCGTCGGTCACGCGCACCCGGTGGAACCGGTCGCTCACCTGTTCCACCCTGGTCACGGTGAACGTGAAATCACGCCCCCGGAACAGCTTGAGAACGACGCCTTCCCAGCCATGCCCCACGGTGTCTCCCATCCCTTCCCCCGGTGCCCCGGCCCGCTGGCCAGGAATTTATTTAGGTTAGGCTAACCTAAATTGCAAGGCCCTGGAGAGTGGCTGACAAGCACCGGAATGACCGGGACGACCTCCGGGTACGGCCCCGGGGCGACTCGCGGACGAATCCGGGAACGGCCCCGGGACGACTCCGGGATCGAGGGAGGGCGGAGCCATGACCACCGACAGGGACGGCGAGAGACCGCGGGACGGCTTCGAGGTCTTCCGCGACGACCGGGGCATCCCCCATCTGCGCGCGCCGGACGCGCTCGCGCTCGCCCGCGCCCAGGGGCACAACGCCGCCCTGGACCGGGCCTGGCAACTGGAGACCGAACGCCACCGGCTCCTCGGCACCACCGCCGCCCACCTCGGCGCGGAGGCCGCCGACTGGGACGGCTTCGCCCGCCGGGCCCGGCTCGCCGACACCGCCCGCCGCTGCTACGCCCGCCTCGCGCCGGAGACCGCCGCCTGGGTGGCCGCGTACGTCGACGGGGTCAACGCCGGTCTCGCGGAAGGCGCGGCCCGCGCCCCCGAGTTCGCCGCCGCGCGCCTCGCCCCGGGCCGCTGGGAGCCCTGGACGCCGCTCGGCGTCTGGCTCGCCACGCACATCCTGTTCGCGGGCTTCCCCACCAAGCTCTGGCGCGAAGAGGTCGCCCGCCGGCTCGGCGAGGACCACCTCACCCTGTTCGCCACCGACGGGCCCGGGACCTCCGGCAGCAACGGCTGGCTGGCCCGTGCCGAGCGCACCGCCACCGGCGCGGCGATCATCGCGGGCGACCCGCACCGCTTCATCGAGGACCCGGGCGTCTACCAGCAGATACGGCTCGCCTGCCCCGCGTTCGACGTGGTGGGCCTCGCCGTCCCCGGCGTGCCCGGCATCGCCCACTTCGGCCACACCGGAGGCGTCGCCTGGGCGATCACCAACGCGATGGCCGACTACCAGGACCTGTACCGGGAGCGGTTGCGGCGCACCGCGAGCGGAACCGTCGAGGCGTTCGGCACGGACGGCTGGTACGCCGTCCACGCCCACACCGAGACGATCGAGGTCGCGGGGGCCGCGCCCCGGACGGTCGAGGTGATCGAAACGGACCGCGGCCCGGTGATCACCGGCGGCCCGGCGGCGAGCGGCGACGCGCCGGCCACCGCCGTCAGCCTGCGCCACCCGCCCCGCGTCACCGGCGAACTCGGCTTCGACGCCCTGCCGGCGCTGCTGCGGTCCCGTACGGTCGCCGACCTCGACGCCGCCCTCGACCGCTGGGTCGAACCCGTCAACGTGGTCCTCGCCGCCGACACCACCGGGGCCGCGCTGCACCGGACCGCCGGGCACGTCCCGGTGCGCCCGTACGAGAACCGGCTCCGCGTCGTTCCCGCCGACGACCCCGCGTACGCCTGGCGGGAGGGCGTCGAGCCGCTGCCCCGTACGGCGGTCGGCTCCACCGCCGTGATGGCCAACGAGCGCGGCCTCGCCGCCCCGCTCGGCGTCGAGTTCGCGCCCCCGCACCGCGCCGACCGCATCCAGGCCCTCCTCGACGGCCGCACGGACTGGACCCCCGCCGATATGGCCGCCGTCCACACCGACACCCTTCTGGCCTCGGCCCGCCCGCTGCTGGAACTGCTCGCCGGGACCACCGGCCTCGGCCCCGCGGCGCTGCGCCTGCGCGCGCGGCTGCTGGCCTGGGACCGCCGGATGGACGCCGGTTCCACCGAGGCGACGCTCTACGCCCGGCTGCGCACGGAGGTCGTCCGCCGGCTGGCCGGCCACCCCGCCCTCGCCGCCGTCACCGGCGCGGACGACCCGTGGCGCTCCACCGCGTATCCGCCGGTGTTCCGCCCCTGGCTGGCGGCCGTTCCCCGGATCGGCTACGCCCTGGAGACGCTGCTCACCGCCGGACTCCTGCCGTACGAGGACCGCTCCGCGCTGGTCGCCGCCGCGGCCGAGGCGGTCGCCGCCACCTGTGCCGACGGCCCCGGGCCGAGCCCCTGGGGCGAGGTGCACCGGGTCTCCCCGTGGCAGGCGCTGCCGGACGCCACGCCCGAGGAGGTCTGGCCGGGCCTGGCGGGGGACCACGACTGCGTGCTCTCCACCTCCGGCGTTCCCGGCGTCACCGACCTGTTCGCCCGGGGCCCGGCGGCCCGTTTCGTGTGGGACGTGGCCCGCCGCGACAACAGCCTGTGGGCCGTGCCGTTCGGCGCGTCCGGAGTGCCCGGCTCCGCCCACCACCGCGACCAGACGCCGCTGTGGGCGAGCGGCGGCCTCGCCCCGGTCGTCACCGACTGGAACCTGCTGCACCGGACCGAGGAGAGCACCGCCATGACGATCCCGCCCACCGGAACCACCGGAACCACCGGAACCACCGGAACCACCGGAACCAGCGGGGCCCCTCCGACCACCGGGACCTCCCCGACCTCCCCGACCGCCGGGGCCGCCGTCCCGGCCCTGCGTCCGGCCGCGTACGAGCAGAAGGTCGAGGGCTTCGGGACCGTGCGGATGGTCCCCGTCGACCCCGGGGCGGACGCCGGCCTGCTGCACGGCTGGGTCACCGAGGAGCGCGCCCGGTTCTGGGGCATGGGCGACCACACCCGGGAGGAGGTGCGCGAGATCTACGCGTACGTCGACTCGCTCCCCACGCACCACGCCTACCTCGCCCTGCGCGACGGCGTCCCGGCGGCCCTCTTCCAGACCTACGAGCCGGCCGCGGATCCGGTCGGCGAGTGCTACGACGTCCTGCCCGGCGACGTCGGCGTCCACCTGCTGATCGCCGCGGGCGACGTGGCGGTGAGGGGCTACACCGCGGCCCTGCTCACGGCGTTCGTCGGCTTCGTCTTCAGCGACCCGGCCTGTCTGCGGGTCGTCGTCGAGCCCGACGCCCGGAACGCGAAGGCCCTCGACCGGATGGTCCGGATCGGGTTCCGACTGGGGCCGGAGATCGAGAAGCCGGAGAAGACGGCCCGGCTCGCCTTCCTCACCCGGGCGGCGCTCCGGCTTCCGTAACCGCGCGGAGGGCGGAGGGCGGAGAGCAGAGGGCGGGGCGCGGGACAGGAAGCGCCGACCGGTGCCGGGGCGCGGACGCCCCCGCGTCCGCCGGGGCGCGGACGCCCCGGCGGACGCGGACTACAGCGGGCGCGTCCCGTCCTCGTTCAGCTCGCCGCCCTCCCGGAACAGCCGCCGGGCCACGGCATGGCCCCGCCCCGCGGCCATCCGGAACCACGGCTCCGCCGCCGCGAGCCCGTCGCGCTCCTGGACCAGGCGGCCCAGCTCCCACATCGACTCCACGTCCCCGGCCCGCACCGCCTGCCGCAGCAGCCGCTCCGCCGCGTCCGTCCGCCGTTCGGCCCACGCGGTCAGGGCGAGCGACCGCAGCCGCCGTACCGCACGGGCGTCGCCCGCCGCGGCGGCTGCCGCCAGCTCGTCCGGGTCCGCGGGGCGGCGGGACCGCTTCCGCACCAGCAGCAGGACGCCGACCAGCCACATCATCCAGCTCAGGCCGACCAGCGTGGAGTTCCCGGTGATCACGCCGGTCAGGCTCAGCGCGCCGCCCGCGGGCAGCAGGAAGTACCCCAGCCCCATCCCAGCTCCTCTCCGTTCCACCACGCCGTCCGTGTCACCACACGGCCCGTGTCACCACACGGCCCGTGTCACCACACGGTCCGTTCCACCGCACGGTCCGTCCCGCTTGCAGGCTCCCTTCCCCCTTCTCAGTCCGGCGTACCGGCCGCCGCGCCGAGGAGGACCGGATTGGTGAGCGCCGCGCACGCACCCGGCAGCCCCGGGACGACCGGCGCGTGCCGGACCTCGGCGCGGACATAGGCGGCGTGGGCGGGAGTCGTCCGCCACTCCACCACGCCCGTCCCGGTCGCGGGCAGCGGGGCGGTCAGCAACGTCCCCTGGTCGGTGACCAGGTGCACCGTGCAGCCGGGCGCGCCCGCCACCTCCAGCCGTACGGTCACCGGGGCGTCGGCCGCCGTCCGCAGCCGTTCGCCGATCCCCGCGCACCGGCCCCGCTCGTCCGACACGCCGAGGGCGAGGGAGACGGCGGCGGACTCGGCGAGGTAGGAGCGCCCGGCCCGCAGCCCCGCGAGGACGGCCTGCCGCGACAGCGTGTCGGCCAGCACGACCGTCTGCGGGTGCCCCAGCCGGTCGGGCTCGCGGTGGGCGTCGCTGCCGCCCACCGCCGGAATCCACCGCCTCCCCGGACCCGTCGGCCCCGGGCCGGTACCCCGTACGGTGGACGTGCCCCGTACGGAGGCCGTCAGCGCGTTGTCCCACTCAGCCAGGGCGATCTCGTCGTCCGGGGTCCAGGGACCGTTCCACACCTCGACCGCGTCCGCGTCCGCGTAGCCGAACTTCCAGCGGCAGCCGAGGCACGCGGCGTGCGGATGGGCGGGCACGACCAGGCCGCCCGCCTCGCGCACCCGGCGCGCGTACCGGCCGAAAAGCTGGTCGCGGGCCCGGTAGCGCCAGTCGACGAGGACGCCCGGGTCGGTGCCGAGCGCCAGCAGGTGCCCGTTGCGGGTGGTGACCTCCTGGCCGGTCAGGATCAGCAGGTCCTCGCCCCACAGCCCCTCCCAGGCGGCGTGCGCGGAGGTGGTGTTGTGCTCGCTGCTGTGGACGAAGTCCAGCCCGGCCGCCCGCGCCGCCGCGGCGATCTCGGCCGGGGTGCGCCGCCCGTCGGAGTGCACGGAGTGCACGTGGCAGTCGCCCCGGTACCAGGCGCGGCCCCGGCCCCGCGCCCGCTCGGGCGGGTACACCGGAACGGGCGTGCGGGCGCCCTCACCGAAGCGCAGGGTGACCGTCACCTCGTACGCCAGCCCGCCCGGCGCCACGGTGTAGGGGGCCAGGGCGATGTGCCAGGTCCCGGGGCGCACGGGTCCGGGGAGGTAGCCGGGGGTGGCCGCGTCGCCCCGGACGAAGAACGAGCCGCGCGCCCCGCCCGACCAGCCGCGGAAGCCGCGCCCGCCGAGACCCGCGCCGCGTTCGTCGAAGAGGCCGATGTCGAGCGCGTTGCCCTGGACGCCGGGCGGGACGGGCGGCTTCTCGTACGTGTACGAGACGGCGAACTCGGCCACCCCGCGCGGGACGTCCACGGGCAGGTGGACGAAGTCCGGCGAACCGGCGGGCAGCCTGCCGCGCACGGTCCTGCCGCGCACGGAGGTTCCGGCGGTCCCGGCGGGCAGGATGAGGCGGGCGAGCGTCGCGCCGGGCGGGCGGGGCGTGGGCGGTTCCGTCATGCGGGGCTCCCTCGAAGGCGGCGGAAGGCGGCGGCCGGCGGCGGCGCGGCCACGGGCACGGTGACCGGCACGGGCCCACACGCCCAGGGGGCCCGCAGGCCACGGCCCCCGGCCCACGGGTCCGCGAGCCCACAGGTCCACGGTCTCGGATTTCGTCGTCGTACGGCATACCTTGGCCCTTCGTACGCATGACGCGCGTACGCATTGACGCGCGTACGCATTGACGCGCCCGCGCAGGATGTGCCCGCGCATGACGCGCTGACGGACGACGGAGGTGTTCTCGATGCGGATCGCCACGACGATCTTCCTGACCGACGAGACGGTGACCCCGGTCAGGCTCGCCCGCGAGCTGGAGCGACGGGGGTTCGCCGGGCTGTACGTGCCCGAGCACACCCACATCCCGGTGAGCCGCCGCACGCCCTACCCGGCCGGCGGCGACCTGCCCCGCGAGTACGGCCGCACGCTGGACCCGTTCGTCGCCCTCGGCCAGGCCGCCGCGGTCACCGAACGGCTCGCGCTCGGCACCGGCATCACGCTGGTCGCCCAGCACGACCCGATCGACCTGGCCAAGCAGGCGGCCACCCTGGACCACCTCTCCGGCGGCCGGTTCACGCTCGGCGTCGGCTACGGCTGGAACGTCGAGGAGGCCGCCGACCACGGCGTCGAGTGGTCGACCCGCCGGGAGCTGAGCAGCGACCGGCTGGCCCTGATGCGGGCGCTGTGGGCGGACGAGCCGACGGCGTACGCGGGAAGGTTCGGGTCGGTGCAGGCCAGCGAGGCGCACCCCAAGCCGGTCCGGCGCCCGCGCGGCCCGGTCAACGGCCCGCGCACCCTGATCGGCGGCGGCGCGGGCCCGAAGCTGTTCGCGCACATCGCGCGGGACGCGGACGGCTGGCTGCCCATCGGCGGCCGGGGCCTGACCGAGTCCGTGCCGAAGCTGCGGGCGGTGTGGGAGGAGGCGGGACGCGACCCGAAGGACCTCCAGGTGGTGCCGTACGCGGTGCTGCCGAGTCCCGGGAAGCTCGCCCACTACGCGGATCTGGGCATCGAGGAGGTCGTGCTCCAGCTGCCCTCGGCGGACGAACCGGAGGTGCTGCGGGCCCTCGACGCCTACGCCGCGTTCCTGTGACCCGGCACGTGGCGGAACGGCCCGGCCCGGCCCGGATTCCGGGCGCTGTGCAACCGGAATCGGCCGCAGGGCATCCTTACCCTGCGGGGATCGCATACGCGGGCCCGGTTCGCAGAGATATTCGTGCGGATGCATCGAACGCCCGTCCGGGTGAGGAGCTGGAATGAACAGGCCGTTGCGGCACATAGCCATCTTCTGCGGGCTGCTGGTGCTGGGGCTCCTGCTCCGGGCGAACTGGCTCCAGCACATCGACCGCCAGGAGCTGGCCCAGCACGAGAAGAACGCCCGGGTGCGCTTCGAGCGGTTCACCACCCCGCGCGGCGACATCATCGTCGGGGGCAAGGCCGTCACCGGCTCGAAGGAGACCGGCAGCAGGGACTACGCGTTCCGCCGGACCTTCAAGGACGGGCCGATGTACGCCCCCGTCACCGGCTACGCCTCCCAGGCCCAGGGCACCTCGCTGCTGGAGCGCACGTACGACAGCGTCCTCAGCGGACAGGACGACCGCTTCGCCTTCCGGCACGCGAAGGACGTCCTGACCGGGCAGCCCCGGCGCGGCGGCGACGTGATCACGACCATCGACGCGAAGGCGCAGAAGGCCGCGTACAAGGGGCTGACCGACCTGAAGGCCCGGGGCGCGGTCGTCGCCCTCGACCCGCGCACCGGCAAGGTGCTCGCGCTGGCCTCGGCGCCCTCCTACGACCCCGAGACCTTCGCCGGGATCTCGTTCAAGGAGAGCGACCGCTTCAAGGTGCTGCTCGACGACAAGAGCAAGCCGCTCGCCAACCGCCCGCTGCGCGAGACCTACCCGCCCGGCTCCACCTTCAAGGTCCTCACCGCGGCGGCGGCGCTGGAGCACGGTGTGATCTCGGACGTGGACGCCCGCACCGGCGCGGTCTCGCCGTACCCGCTGCCGCTGTCCACCAACAGGATCGGCAGTGAGGCCGGCGACGCGGTGTGCGACAAGGCGTCGCTGAAGACCGCCATGCAGTACTCCTGCAACAACGTCTTCCTGGACGCGGCGTCGAAGCTGGGCGAGAAGCGGATGCGCGAGACGGCGGAGAAGTTCGGCTTCAACGAGGACGTGTACGCGGAGGAGTTCGGCGACATGCTCGCCACGAAGAGCCTCTATCCGCAGCAGCTCGACAAGCCGGGCACCGCGCTCACCGGCATGGGCCAGGGCAGCCTGACCAGCACGCCGATGCAGATGGCGATGGTGACGGCCGCGCTCGCCAACGACGGGAAGCTGATGCAGCCCCACATCGTCGAGGAGCTGCGCGGCCCGGACCTGTCCACGCTGGAGAAGAACGAACCGGCGCAGATGAGCCAGGCCGTCTCCGCCGAAACGGCGAAGAAGGTCCAGGAGATGATGGAGTTCACGGCGAAGGAGGGCAGCGCCCAGCGCGCCCTGATCGACGGCGTGACGGTCGGCGGCAAGACGGGCACCGCCCAGCGCGGCGTGAACGTCCGCGACGAGGTGCCGTACGGCTGGTTCGTCAGCTACGGCAAGAAGGACGACGGCCGCTCGGTCGCGGTCGCCGTCTTCATCGACCCGACGGACATGGACATCTCCCGCTCCGACATCTCCGGCGGACGCCTGGGCGCGCCGATCGCGAAGAGCGTGATGCAGGCGGTGCTGGGGGACTAGGACCGCGTAGTGCGGTCCTCCGGGGTGTGACGGGCGGTGCGGAATCGACATGACGCACCGTCGAGCCGTGAAGGTCACGGCCCGGCTGACCGGCCACGCCGGCGGTTCGGCGACGAGCAAGGCCACGAAGGCGGTCACCGGCTGACCCGGACCCCTCGGCCGCTCGACCTCACGGGGGCGGCCTCCCACCGGTACATCCGGCGGGAGGCCGCCCCGAGGTCTTCCCCGGACGCCTACCGGACATCCACGCCGATCACCTGCCGGGACAGCCGCACCGGGCACCTACGGGGACAGCCCCACCGGACACCCACCGGGACAGCTCCACCGGCTCTCCGCTGCCGGCGTCACCGGGCCGGCGTCACCGTGCCGCCCGGCGTCACCGGGCCCGGCGGCGGCTCACCGCACGGCCCTGAGCGTCGCCTTCCGCCGGGGCGATTCGTCCTCGGCGTCCGTCAGCCGTACCAGCTCCGTCAGCGCCCCCACCCGGAAGTCCGCCGTCGCCACCACGTCCGGATGCTCCGCCCACCAGTGCCCGTACGGCCCCCGCCGCAGATGCGCGGTCCGCAGCCCCGCCGCCGCGGCCGGGAACAGGTCGTCGGCCGGATGGTCGCCGACGTACACCGTGGCCCCCGGTTCCGCCTCCGCCACCTCGGCCACCCGCGCGAAGAACGCCGGGTCCGGCTTCCGCACGCCCCACTCGTCCGAGGCGACCACCAGATCCGCGGGCAGGTCCAGGCCCCGCAGCAGCTCACCGGCCCGCACCGTGCCGTTCCCGGCGACGACGACCCGGACGCCCGCCGCGCGCAGTTCGGCCAGCGCGGGCCGCACGTCCGGGTAGAGGTCCGACTCGTCGAGGTGTTCGCCCCGCCCCGCGGCGGCACGGGCCAGGCGCGCCTCCTCGACGTCCATGCCGGGCCGCAGCACGCGCAGCGCGTCCGAGGCGTCGCGCCCCTGCGACACCGCGGCCCCGACCAGCGCGCTGAGCGTGTGCGCCGGTACGCCGAGCCAGTCGGCCCAGGACGCCCAGTGGCGGTCGTCGCGTACGAGTGTTTCGCCGATGCCGAGGACGATCGTTTCCATCACCGTCCCGACCCTACGGGGAGCGACCGCCGTCGCGGCGATACGCACGGGTGAGTCGCCCGGACGGCGCCCGGTCCGCTCCGGCGCGACCGTCGTTCCGTCCGCCGAGGCGACCGTCGCGCCCACGGGGGACGTGACGGTCGCACCTCCGGCCGGACTTCCGTTCGAACGGAAACCCGTCGGCGCCGAGGCCCTGGTCCGTGCCGCGCGTGTCGCTCGTATGCTCGGTTCATGACCGATCCTCAGAGCGGACGCCCCACCTCCAACGCCCTGCGGCGCGCGCTCAAACGTGCCCGCGACGGTGTCGCCCTCGACACGACCGAGGCCGCCGTCCTGCTCCAGGCGCGCGGCGACGATCTGACGGACCTCGCCGCCTCCGCCGCCCGGGTCCGGGACGCGGGCCTGGAGGCGGCGGGACGGCCCGGCGTCATCACGTACTCGCGCAAGGTCTTCATCCCGCTGACGCGCCTGTGCCGTGACAAGTGCCACTACTGCACCTTCGTCACCGTGCCCGGCAAGCTCCGCCGCGCGGGCCACGGCATGTTCCTCTCCCCGGACGAGGTGCTGGACATCGCCCGCGAGGGCGCGGCCATGGGCTGCAAGGAAGCGCTGTTCACCCTCGGCGACCGGCCCGAGGACCGGTGGCCCGAGGCGCGGGAGTGGCTGGAGGCGGAGGGGTACGACGACACCCTCGCGTACGTCCGCGCCATGGCGATCCGGGTCCTGGAGGAGACGGGCCTGCTGCCCCACCTCAACCCGGGCGTCATGACCTGGACCGACCTCCAGCGCCTCAAGCCGGTCGCGCCCTCCATGGGGATGATGCTGGAGACGACGGCGACCCGGCTGTGGTCCGAGCCGGGAGGCCCGCACCACGGCTCCCCGGACAAGGAGCCCGCCGTACGCCTGCGCGTCCTCGAAGACGCCGGCCGCTCCAACGTGCCCTTCACCACGGGCGTCCTGATCGGCATCGGCGAGTCGTACGAGGAGCGCGCCGACGCCCTCTTCGAGCTGCGCCGGACGGCCCGCGCCTACCACGGCATCCAGGAGGTCATCGTCCAGAACTTCCGCGCCAAGCCGGACACGGCGATGCGCGGGATGCCGGACGCCGAGCTGGAGGAGCTGGCCGCCGCCATCGCGGTCGCCCGCCACATCCTCGGCCCGTCCGCGCGCATCCAGGCCCCGCCGAACCTGGTGGACGCCGAGTACGCGCTCCTCATCGGAGCGGGCATCGACGACTGGGGCGGCGTCTCGCCGCTCACCCCCGACCACGTCAACCCCGAGCGCCCCTGGCCGCACATCGACGAACTGGCCGCGAAGACAGCCGAGGCGGGATTCGAACTCCGCGAACGCCTCACCATCTACCCCGAGTTCATCCAGCGCGGCGAACCGTGGCTCGACCCCCGCCTCCTCCCGCACGTCCGCGCCCTGGCCGACCCGGAGACGGGCCTCGCCCGCGAGGGAGTACGGCCTGCCGGGCTGCCCTGGCAGGAGCCGGACGAGGGCTTCAACGCCTCCGGCCGCACCGACCTGCACCGCACCATCGACACCGAGGGCCGCACCGGCGACCGCCGCGACGACTTCGACGAGGTGTACGGGGACTGGGAGGCGCTGCGCGAGGCCGCCGCGCCCGGCATGGTCCCCTCCCGCATCGACGCCGACGTCCGCCAGGCGCTCGGCCGGGCCGCCGACGACCCGACGCGGCTCACCGACGACCAGGCCCTCGCGCTGCTCCACGCGGACGGCCCGGCGCTGGACGAGCTGTGCCGGATCGCGGACGCGGTGCGCCGGGACATGGTCGGCGACGACGTCACGTACGTCGTCACGCGGAACATCAACTTCACCAACGTCTGCTACACCGGCTGCCGCTTCTGCGCCTTCGCGCAGCGGCGCACCGACGCCGACGCGTACACGCTCTCGCTGGACCAGGTCGCGGACCGGGCGGCGCAGGCGTGGGACGTCGGCGCGGTCGAGGTCTGCATGCAGGGCGGGATCCACCCGGACCTGCCCGGCACGGCGTACTTCGACATCGCGCGGGCGGTGAAGGAGCGGGTGCCGGGCATGCACGTGCACGCCTTCTCGCCCATGGAGGTCGTCAACGGCGCGACCCGCACCGGCATGTCGATCCGGGACTGGCTGATCGCCGCCAAGGAGGCCGGGCTCGACTCGATCCCGGGCACGGCGGCGGAGATCCTGGACGACGAGGTGCGCTGGGTCCTCACCAAGGGCAAGCTGCCCACGGCCACCTGGCTGGAGGTGATCAGGACGGCGCACGAGGTGGGGCTGCGCTCCTCCTCCACGATGATGTACGGCCACGTCGACCAGCCGCGCCACTGGCTCGGCCACTTCCGCACGCTCGCCCGGCTCCAGCAGGAGACCGGTGGCTTCACGGAGTTCGTGACGCTGCCCTTCATCCACACCAACGCCCCGGTCTACCTGGCCGGCATCGCCCGCCCGGGGCCGACCGACCGGGACAACCGGGCCGTCACCGCGATGGCGCGGCTCCTCCTCCACCCGCACATCACCAACATCCAGACGAGCTGGGTGAAGCTCGGCACGGAGGGCGCGGCCGAGATGCTGCGCTCGGGCGCGAACGACCTGGGCGGCACGCTGATGGAGGAGACCATCTCCCGTATGGCGGGGTCGAGTTACGGTTCGTACCGCTCCATCCAGGACCTGGTCGCCATCGCCGACCTGGCGGGCCGCCCGGCCCGGCCGCGCACCACGCTGTACGGCGAGGTCCCCGAGGAGCGGGTGGCTGCGGCCACCGCGTCGGACGGGCACCTGCCGGAGCTGCTGCCGGTGCTGCCGAGCTGACGGAGGGGGAGGCCGGGGGCGAGGGCGGACGGAAGGCGACCTCCCGCCCCCTGCCCCTCCCTGAACTCCCGTCCCTGACCTCCTACCCCTGAACTTCCCTCCCTGAAAGACCTGTTCGGCTGCGACCGGCGACCGGCGACCGCTCCGCGAGCCGGGACGGGCGCGCGCGGGGCTCCCCGGCCCGGCATCGACACAGCGCCGAATCCGGCCCGAACCGGCCGGACGCAGGAGCCGCCACGCCCGGTAACCTGTCCGGCGTCACACGGTGAGCGCCGAATACGGGGGTGTCGATGCGCGACCGCCAGGAGTCCGGAACGCACGGACGCGGCGCCGGCGGAACGGGGCGCGGATGACCGGGGCGGCCGGGTCCGTGACGGGGGTGCGGAGGGCGGTCAGCCTCATCCTTCCGGTGCGGCTCCCGGCCGACCCGGTGTCCTGGGCCCACGGGCCCCTTCCCTTCGAGGCGGGCGGCCGTCGTACGGACGTGGCGTCACGCCGTACGTACTTCACCCACGCGGCCGGCCGCGCCCTGTACGGAACGCCCGAACGGCCCTGCCGCTGGCACTGTTTCGCCGACGTCGCGCACGGAGCCCTGCGTCTGCGGGGCATGGAGATCCTGCGGACGCCGACCGCCCTGCATCCCCGGCACGCGCTGGCCGTCCTGCACTGCTCCGTCGTGACCACGGAGCTACTGGACGTACTGCGCGCGCTCGGGCACCGCGCCGGAGCGGATCCCGATCCGCTCGCCGGGCCGCTGGCCCCCGACGTCCTGCTCGCCGGCGTCGCCACGCCGGCCGGCACCGGGGCGCCGTTCGCCGTGCCCCATCCCTACACCGTGGCGTTCCTGACGCCCGGCGAGGCCGACACGGCGATCCTCCGCTCCCAGGGCGTGCTTCCGCCTACCGCCGACCGGTGCCTCTGGGCCATGGCCTCCCGTTCGAACGAGTCGGACTTCCCCACCCCCGTGGAGCAGTTACCGGGCCAGACCGAGTGCGCCGTGCGCATCTCCGCCGACTGGAGCGCGCTCGTCCTGCGGCACGGAGCCGCGTTCGTCGGACACCGCCCCGACGAGGGCGACGGCGACTTCTACGACTTCGCCTCCCTCCACGTCCGGTCCGTCTACCTGGACGCCCTGCTCCTCGGCATCGCGCAGCGCGATCACATCGACGAACTGACCGACGGTCTCTCCGGGATCTTCGACGGCCCCGGGCTCGCCCGCCGCGTCGCCGCGCTCGAACGCGACATCGCCGGTTTCCGCAGCACCTACTGGCGTCAGCACCTCACCGCCCACGGC
This sequence comes from Streptomyces sp. ADI96-02, assembly GCF_003846185.1. Classification (GTDB taxonomy): domain Bacteria; phylum Actinomycetota; class Actinomycetes; order Streptomycetales; family Streptomycetaceae; genus Streptomyces. The sequence continues at coordinate 2,743,897 of NZ_ML123034.1, read as the reverse complement.
CCGGCCAACGAACTGCTCCTCGCCTACCACGAGCAGTACCGGCTGCCCGTACGGTTCGAGGAGATCCTGTCGGAGGCCGCCGACTACGCGCGGCTGGTCCAGACGCAGGACGGGCAGCAGATCGCGGGAGCCCTCGGCGTGCTCACCATCCTCGGCCTCCCTCTCGGTACGGCCCTGAGCATCCTCCAGGTGCTCGGCGACGACGATCCCGCACACCTTCTGATGGCCCTCGCGGCGGCCCTGCTCGCGACGGCCGCCGCCTTCGCCACCCGGTACGGACGTCTGGTCCTGGCCTCGCTGAGGGGCGGGACGGCCTCCGACGGGTGATCGCGAACTGACAGGAGAGGAAGCCGAGTTGTTACCATGAGAGACGAATCGCCGAACAGGACGCGGTCGACGTGAAAGCCAACGAGGGCGAGTCGCTCCGGCTGTACAAGAAGGCACTCAGGTATGCCGAATCGGACCCCGAGGTGTTTCTGAGCACGGCACGACGAGCAGCGGAGTCGATCCTCTTGGACATTGCCCTGCAGGAGGCGGTCGGGTCCAAGCCGACACTCGAATCCCTGCTCACCGTGCTCACGGCCCGAGGGCTCGTACCGCAGAAGATGGTGCTCGCCATCCGCACGATCCAGAACTACGGCAACTACGGGAGCCACGCGCTGGACGGCACGGACGAGGAGATCTCCGCCGAGGACGTCCAGCCCTGCCTGAACGCCCTGACCCAGCTCGCCGTCTGGTACGGACGGACCAGCTCGGCCTTCGCGGAGGACGAGGGCCGCGAGGCGCTGGCCGCCGTGCGGCGGGCCGCCGGAACGACGCGCCTGGCGGACTCCACCCTGATCGTGGTGAAAGCGCTGCTGCTCGGCTGCGGCTTCGAGGACGTCCTGGCCCGGCACCACCATCGGGTCGTCCCCATACAACTCCCCTGGTCGGACCAGCTGGTCAGGGATGTGGCCGCGGGACGACTCGACCTGGCGATCTACAACGAGCAGCGGCTGCTGCGGATGATCGAGGACGATCCCCGGCTGGAGTCGCAGACCGTGTCCGTCGGCCGTCTCGGCCACTCGATGGGAGGCCGGAACTTCTACCTCCTCGCCGCCCGCGCGGGCCGCTGGGGCGGAACGACGGCAGAGGAGTTCCTCGCGGACCCGGCGGGCGCGGAGATCGCCGTACCGAAGTACAGCGACATGTTCGCGAACGTCCTGTCCGCCTTCTCCACGGACGAGGCCGGCCTGCGGGACCTGGGCATCCGCGTCCTCGACGTACCGCACCACCTCGGCCTGGAACTCTTCCACCTGAATCCGGATGTCCTGGCCGTCGGCGGGCAGAACCTGCGGATGCACGCCCGTGACTCGGACGACTACTTCGAACTGCTGAACTCCGAGATGCTGCCCGTCCCGATCCAGATGAGGCTGCGGTCGGCCGCCGCCAACGTGCTCATCGCCAACCGCGCCTGGCTGTCCGCCCTGGACACCCCGCCCAGTGAGCTGTACCGGCAGCTGATGCGGCGCTTCCACGACATGGGCGCGGACCCGGACCGATTCGAGGCCGTCGTCGACGACCTGATCGCGCACGCCTCGTTCCCGTTGCAGAACAGCCAGGACAGCCGCGAGCGGCTGGTGCGCCACGTCCTGTTCGAGAGCTACCGCCTGGGGGATCCGTGACGCCTGCCAAACGCGTGCTGGTACTCGGAGGGACCAACTTCGACATCATCGTCCGGGCCGAGCGGTTCCCCGACGAGCACGAGAAGGTCCGGGGCGAGGCGTGCTCCGCGCTGCCCGGCGGTTCGGCCGCCAACACCGCGCTCGGGCTCGTCCGCCAGGGCTGTGAGGCACGGCTCGTGTCGGCGGTCGGCGACGACGCGCTCGGCGCGCTGTGCCTGGACGACCTGCGGGCCGGAGGCGTGGACACGGAGCTGATGCGCGTGGACGCGTCCGCGCGGACGAGCATGGCCATCGTGATCTCCTCCGGAGTCGGCAAGCGCATGATGACGTTCGCCGGAGCCGACCGGGACCTGGCGTTCCGCGCCGTCACGGAGGACGACGTACGGGACGTGGACCACGTGCACGTCGTGGGCGAACCCACCTCCCAGCTCGGGCGGGTGGTGGACCTGGCCCGCCGGTTGGGCCGTTCCCTCTCGATCGAGTGGAACGGCCGGGACATGTCCGCGCTGGCCCGCGGACCGGGACTGAACCTGATGAACGGGGACGAGGCGGCGCGTCTCCCGGACGCGGCCGACGACCCCGGTGCCACCGCGAGGCGGTACGCGCGGCTCCTGTCGGGAGATGTGATTCTGACGCTGGGCGCCGACGGCGCCCTGTGGGCCCCGGCCGACGGCGAGGTGCTGCGCGAACCGACGGACGTCGTGGAACCCGTCGACCGGACCGGTGGCGGCGACGCCTTCAACGCGGGGGTCGTCGCCGGGTGGCTGTTCGGCGAGCCGCCCTCCGCGTGCATGCGCAGAGGACTCGACGCGGCGTCGCACGTGATCACGAAGATAGGAGCTCATCCATGACCCGGTGGCTTGGTGTCGCCCTGCTGCCCCGCGCGGACCACACGCGCTCGGCGATCCGTCTCCAGCAGCGCCTCGGCGTCGGGCGCCCGCTGAGCCCGGTGCTGAGCGAGGAGGGCAACCTGCCCCACCTGACGGTCTTCCAGGGCCCCTTCGACGACGCCCTGGACCCCGTACGGGAACTCGCCCGGATCGCGGCATCGGTGAGCCTGCCCGACGAACTGTCCCTGGCCTCCGTCGGCGTGGTCCACCAGCCGACCGGGTGGCTGTTCATGTCGGTCGAGAGGCCCGCTCTGCTGGAGAAGCTGCAGAAGTCGGTCCTGGACGCGCTGGCCCCCCACCTCGACCGGGCCGCCTTCGACACGTCGAAGGACACGTCGAGGTTCACGGAGGCCGAGCGGGCGAGCTTCGCCCAGTACGGCTACCGCTACACCGGCGACGCCTACGCACCCCACATCACGCTCGGCCGCACCGACGAGCAGTCCGCCCTGGAGCTCGCCCGTACCGCGCACGAGCTCACCCGGGTGCCGGAGGAATGGACCTTCGACCGGCTCAGCTTCTACGTGATGGGCGAGCACGGCGCACACGCGCTGAAGCTGGCCGAGCTGTCGCTCGCCGCCGCGTGATCCCGCCGCGCCCGTCCCGTGACGCGCTGCACCGCGCCGCCCGGGAGGCCATGGACGCCGGGGTGCGCTGGCTCACCGCCGAGGGCGCCGGCCAGGAGTGGACGCGCCGCGGCTTCAAGCCCTCCGGCGAGGAGGTCACGGCCGCCGACGTCGAGGTCGAGCGCCGTATGACCCGGGTGCTGGCCGCCCGCACGCCCGGCATCCCGGTCATCGGCGAGGAGACGGCCGCGGCGGGCGCGCTGCCCGCGGAGTGCTGGCTGCTCGATCCCGTCGACGGCACGATGAACTTCGCCCGGGGAGCCCCCGGATACGCCGTGTCGCTCGCCTTCGCGGCGGCCGGCTCACCGGTGATCGGTGTGGTGGACGCGCCCGCACTCGGCCGGCGCTGGAGTACCGGTGGCTGGAGTACCGGTGGCGAGCGCGGGTCGCCGCCGAGGGGAAGGGACCGGGGCCGGGAGCTGTCCGGGGCGGTGGTCGGCCTCACGGGCACGGGCTCCGCCCGTCCCCGGACCGCCCGCCTCATCGGCCGCCTGTACGCGAGCGCGTACCGGATCAGGTTGCAGGGCTCCATGAGCCTGGACCTGGTGGGCGTGGCGGAGGGCTGGCTGGACGCCTGCGTCTGCCTCGGCCCCCGGCCGTGGGACGTGGCGGCGGGGACGGCCCTCGTGCGGGAGCGCGGCGGGGCGGTGCTCGGCCCCGGAGGACGGGACGCCACGGTCGAGTCGCCCGTGCTGGCGGCGGGCGACGAGCCGCTCGCCCGGGAACTGATCGCCCTCTGGGAGTCGTCGGCGGGCTGAGGAGACTTCCCCCTCCGACGGCCGTCGCTTCTCCGGCGGCCGTCGCGGCCCCCCCCCGCGCCCCGGTAGCGCCGGGCGCTCCCGGCCGGTCAAAAACGACCTGCGGGACGTCCGTCGACATACCCGTACGTACTCCGGTCGCCCCCTCTACGGCCCGTTCCCGTTCCATTACAGTGCTTGCGCGGTCGCCCGCGGAGGCCCGCGCAGGCTTGATGCGGGAAGGGGGCGGGGTGAGCACAGGCACCGCGGCTGTCTGGGGCCGGGCCGAGCAGCAGGACTTCCGCAGCCGGGTCCGCGGGGCGCTGCTCGGCGGCGCCCTCGGCGACGCGCTCGGAGCCGGGGTCAGCGGCCTCGGGCTGGAGCAGATGCGTGAGGTTCACGGCGCCGAGGGCGTCACCGACTTCGTGGTCGCGCACGGCAGGCGCGGAGCCGTCACCGCCCTCACCCAGCTCACCCTGTTCACCGTCGACGGGCTGATCCGCGCCCAGGTCCGCCGCGACACCGGGGCCTGGCACCCGCCCACCGACGTGCATCAGGCGCACCTGCGGTGGGCGGCCACCCAGCGCGACTGGGGGCCCGACGAGCGGCGCAAGGACAACGGGTGGCTGGCCGCACAGGAATGGCTCTACGCCCGGCGGGATCCCGCGCGCTCCTGCCTCAACGGCTTCGGAGACCCCCGCATGGGCACCCTCGACCGGCCGAAGAACCCCGACGCGCGCGACGCCGCCGCGCTCACCCGGTCCGCGCCGTTCGGACTGCTGGTGGGCTGGGAGCCGCAGCTCGTGCTCCAGCTCGCCGTCGAGTGCGCGGCCCAGTCCCACGGCCACGCCGCCGCCCAACTCGCCGCCGGGGCCTTCGCGGTCCTGGTGCACGGGCTGGCCCGCGGGGACAGCCTCGACGGTTCCGTCCAGCACACGCTGGCCCTGCTCGCCGGGCGACCCGGCCACGAACCGGTCACCGCCTCCCTCCAACAGGCCCTCGGCTCCGTACGGCAGGACGTTCCCGGACCGGCGCTCGTCGAGGCGCTGGGCGTGGGCGACGCCGCCGAGGAGGTGCTCGCCGTCGCCGTGTACTGCGCGCTGGTCGGCGAGGACGTCCGGCACGGGCTGCGCCTCGCCGTGAACCACAGCGGCCCCTCCAGCGCCACCGCGTCGGTCTGCGGCGCGCTGCTCGGCGCGCTGCACGGCGAGACCGCGCTGCCGCCGGCCTGGCTCGCGGAACTGGAGGGGCGCGCGACCCTCCTCGAACTGGCCGACGACTTCGCGATGGAGATGACCCAGGGCCCGGCCCTGCACAGCCCGACCACCGCCGCGCCCGGCTGGCTGTCCCGCTACCCGCGCGGCTGAGCGGGACCACGCCGCTGATCGGGACCGAGCGGCTGATCGGGCCGAGCCCGTACGCGCGGGCTTCAGCGCGCCGGCCCGCCCGTACGCGCGGGCTTCAGCGCATCAGCTCACCGGCGTTGACCAGCAGCGACTGGCCGGTGATCGCCCTGGCGCGGTCGGAGGCCAGGAAGGCGACGGCCTGCGCGACGTCCGCGTCCGTGGCCAGTTCGGGCAGGGCCATCCGTTCGGTCAGCCGGCCCAGCACCTCTGCCTCGGGCACGCCCTCGGTGTGCGCCGTGAACTGGACGTACGCCTGGACCGGCGGTCCCCACATCCAGCCCGGGAGGACGGTGTTGACCCGGATGCGGTGCGGCCCCAGCTCCCGGGCCAGGGAGTAGACGGCGGAGGTGAGCGCGCCCTTGGACGCCGCGTACGCCGCCTGCCGGACCTGGGAGGGCGCGGCGATCGCGGACTGCGTGCCGATCACCACCACCGATCCGCCCCGCTTCTTCAGCGCGGGCAGGCAGGCGCGGGTCATCCGCAGGGTGCCCAGGAGGTTCACGTCCATGACCGACTGCCAGGTGGCGAAGTCGGCGTCCTCGATCCCGCCGAAGTAACTGTCCCAGGCCGCGACGTGGACCACCGCGTCGACGCCGCCGAACCGTTCCACGGCCAGCGCCGCCAGCGCCGCGCACTGGGCCTCGTCCGTGATGTCGGTGGCCAGGTGGGCGGTGTGCCCGCCCTCCGGGTCGATCTCGGCCGCCGAGGCCGCCAGGTTCGCCGCCGTACGGGCGCCGAGCACCGCCCGCCCGCCGTCGCGGACGACCGCCCGCGCCACCTGGTGGCCGAGTCCCGGCCCGACGCCCGACACGATGACGGTCTTCCCCGCGAGCAACATCGGCGCCTCCCGGCCCTGGCGGTTTACCTGACGGAGCGTCAGAGTAGAGCGCGCTGGTTCGGTACGGAAGGGGCCGTCGGCGCGGTAGCCAAGGGGCCGTCGGCCCGTGACGGAAGAGTGAAGGGTGACGGCATGGGCGAGGAGACGCGCAGCGGCCTCTACGCGGAGCTGGCGGCGGTGGGACCGTACGGGGTCCGTCCCGGGCACGCGCTGATCACCATGGTCGAACCGCATCCGGGCCACGAGCACGCGTACAACCGCTGGTACGAGGACGACCACTACTACGCGGGCGCGACCGCCATGCCGTGGATGTTCGCCGGGCGGCGCTGGGTGGCCACCAAGCAGCTCCAGGAGCTGCGCTATCCGGAGAACTCGGCCGTCGCGCGGCCCGTCGGAGCCGGGTGCTACCTGTCGACGTACTGGATCACCGAGGGGCGCTACGACGAGCACATGAAGTGGACCGTCGCGATCAACAAGCGGCTCAACCGCGACGGCCGGGTCCACCACGACCGGACGCACGTCTTCACGGCCTTCCAGGACCACGAGGCCACGGTCTACCGCGACGGAGCCGCCGGGCCCCGCGACGTCCACGCCCTCGACCACCCGTACGCGGGCCTCGTCCTCCAGGTGATCGACGCCGAGGACCGGGCGCGCCGGGCGGAACTGCTGGAGTGGCTGCGTTCGCGGCACCTGCCGGACCGGCTGACGGGCTCGCCCGCCGCCCTGGTCACGGTCTTCCGGCCCACACCGCTGCCGGGTGACCGCATGACGTACGTGAAGCAGGTCGAGGGCGTCGACACCCGGCTGACGCTGCTGTGGTTCCTCCAGGAGGACCCGCGCGACCGCTGGGAGGAGCACTTCACGGGCCTGGACGCCGCCGTCGCCGAGAGCGGCCTGGGCCGGGTCGAGTTGGTCGCCCCGTTCCTCCCGACCGTGCCGGGCACGGACCGGTACGTCGACGAGCTGCGCTGAGGCGGCCCCGGACGCGCCGAGCCCCCTCGGCCAGGACGGCGGACCGGTCGAGAGGGCTCCATCAGGTCGTGCGGGGCGACCGGCGAACACGGGGCGGGCGGTCCGGGTCGCACGCGGCTCGGCGACCGCCGGGTCCCGTCACGCCGGGTCGGGCGGGGCGGGCGGGGTCAGGCGTTGACCGAGCCCGCCGCGACGTCCCGCACGAACGTGTTCCACGCGCCGGGGACGAAGGTGAGCGAGGGGCCCTCGGGGGCCTTCGAGTCGCGCACGGCGATGGACAGTGCGACCGGGGACTTGACCTCGACGCACGCGCCGTTGCCCCCGGAGTAGGACGACTTCGTCCACATGTCCGTAGCACCCTGAAGAATAGCCATGTTCACTCCGGTTCAGAGAGTTGGAGGAGTCGCACCAACCTCGTTCCGGTTGGCGTGATCGACGCTACTCGCCAAGCCCAGTCCGTGAGGCGGCCGTTCACTCGACCGGATGGCTTCTTCCCTACACGTCTTCCTTCGTGAGCGGGCGGCGGTGTATCGTTCCGCCGCCGCCCAGTCGGTTGATCTCTGCCTCCGCCAGAACGACTGTACGGATGGCGGATTTCAGCCGGTGTACGACTTGGCGATGTCGCTGATGAACTGCCGGGTCTGGTCCGCGTTCAGGGCCTGCGCCCGCAGGTGCTCGTACATGACGCTGTAGCGCTGGACGTCGTTCGCCTTCTCCAGGTAGAGGTCGCTCGTGACGCCCTCGATGTAGACGACGCTGGAGTCCGCCGCGTCCGGGAACTCCAGGATGGCGTACTGCCCGTTGATCCCCGGGTGCGCTCCCATGTCGAACGGCAGCACCTGCACGGTGACGTGCGGCAGACGCGACTGCTCGACCAGGTGCTCCAACTGGTCGATCATCACCTGCTTGTCGCCGACGCGCCGGCGCAGCGCGGACTCGTCGATGACCGCCCACAGCCGCAGCGGGCCATCGGGCGCGTTGACGCGCTCCTGCCGCCGGGCCCGAACGCTGACGCGCTTCTCGATGTCCGTCGGCGGAGCCTCCGGGAGGGCGCCGCTGATCAGCGCCTCCGCGTACGCCCGGGTCTGGAGCAGCCCCGGCACCATCTGCGGCTCGTACACGCGCAACGACTGCGCGTCCGTCTCCAGGCCGATGTAGACGCTGTACGGGATGTCGCCGAAGGCGTGCCACCAGCCCTGCTGGCGCGAGTCCTTGGCCATCTGCATGAGGGAGTCGACGATGCGGTGGTCGTCGACCTCGTACACCCCGCAGAGGTCGCGCACGTCGCGCTGGCTGATCGAACGGCGGCCGTTCTCCAGGCGGCTGATCTTCGACTGCGAGACCAGCAGCCGTTCCGCCACCTCCTCGGCCGTCATGCCTTTGATCTCGCGCAGGCGGCGCAATTCCTGGCCCAACCGGCGTCGCCTGACGGTGGGATTGACGTTGGACGGCACGGAAACGGCACCTCCGGCTATGTAGCTGTGCGTATCTACTGCTCAGCAGATTGCCACCCCGTGCCCCGGCCGCGCTGGGAAACGGCCACACGAGGGCTCGCCGGGGTGCGCTCACGGGGGCGTGCGAACGCGCGCAGGCGCGCGGGGCGGCCGGTGGGTACCGGCCGCCCCGCGCGTGGTGCGGCTCCCGAACCGGGTCTGGTGACGACGGTACGGCGGTGTGCGGTTGTCCGCGCGGTGCTCTGCGCGGTTGTACGGGGGCGCGGTCGTGCTGGGGCGCGCCGCCCGGGTCAGCTCGCCGCGGTGTGCGCCATGCTGTCGCGACGCGCCTGTGCTTGCGGCTGCAACGGAACGCCCGCCGCCTGCTGCGTACGGCGCGGCTGCACGGCCACGCCGTTCTGGACGTCCATCACGGCGTGCGCCACGAGACCGCCCATCGGGTCGTGTCTGATCAGGTCCCGGAGCCGGGAGCGCGATGAACGCCCCTCGTTCCCGGGGTACAGGTGCTTGCCGAGTCCGACCGCGTGGGCCAGCGCGGCGAGCGCCGCGGTCCGCGGGTCCGGCGGTACGCCGGTGCGGATCGCACTGTCCAGCCGGGCACGGATGTCCCTGCTGATTGCCGTGTCCGTCGCCTGGTAGCGAGTCGTCGGCAGCACTCCGCACATCTGTCCCGCCACGGCATGGACCATGCCGCACCGCTCCAGATGCGCGAGGTAGATCTGGCGCAGCCCCAGCCGGGGCCCGCCGATCCAGTGGACCGCCCGGACCGGGCTGCCACGACGGCGCAGCAGCTCCAGTGCGGAGTCCAGTGTCGGATCTCCTGTCGGCCGTGGCATCACCACGGCGATACGATCCCCGTCAGGGGCTATCCGTCCTGCCAGAGCCAGCTCCACTAGCTGTGCCCCGGCCAGGCCGAGGTCGAGCGACTGCGGCTGCGCTGTGGTACCCGTGGTCGGGTCCAGAGCGAGCAACAGAAGCTCCTCCGGGATTGTTCTGCGGCTCCTGCCCATCCATGCCTCCCCGCGTGGATGAGTGACAGGGTGACCCCTCTCACATTGGTCTGTCGAGAGCGCCTGCCTGCTTTGTTGGGGAACCAGTAGGTATGTCGTTCTCGTCTAGCAGCTCGGCCAGGGGTTCACACAGGACACTGGTAGATGGTTCGGACAGCGCGGGATTGCCCCGCAGCGCATGAGGAGGCATCGGTGGCGGGCGAGTCCCCCGACAAGTCGGAGCAGCGGAATTCGTCGGGGACGGCCGCGGAGGAACGAGACCCGCGCCTCGCGGTGTTCCGCGGCACGGACACGGATACGGACACGGGCACGGATGCGGGCGAGGGGGCCGGCGCGAAGGCCGGTGCTTCCGGTGCGGGCGCGGGCGACGCCTCCGGCGGCGAACCCGCGTCGGACACGGCGACGGCGGTCTTCCGCCCCCGGCTTCCCGAGGACGCCGCCGAGCGCCGGGGCGGGACAGGCGCGGGGCGTGACGACGAGGGCGCTCGCGCGGATGGAGCCGAGGCGGACGGGCGGCGGGAGCCGGAGTCGTCCGGGACGGCCTCTGGAGGCGCTGTGACGGCCCCGGAGGCCGCGAGGGCCCCCGGCGGCGGCGCGGAAGCGGACACGGAGGCCCCTGAGGCCGCCGGAGCGGACACGGCCGACGAGCCGGACGCCACGGATTCCCCGGACGCCCCGGACGCTTCGGGCCGGAGCGACGCCCCGAAGGACGTTGCCGCGAAGGACGTTGCCGCCACAGAAGGTGACGCCACGGAAGGTGAGGGACCCGAGGCCGGTACCGCCGAGGCGTCGGACGCGGAGCCCGGCGACGTACGGCTGCGTGAGGCCGTCGCCGCCTGGGTCGACAGCTCCGCCGACGAGAAGCCGGACGCCGACGGGGACGCCGAGGCCGAGGCGGACACGGAAACGGACGGCAGCGACACAGCCGCCGACACCGACGAGGCGGCCGAGGACGCCACGGACGCCGAGCCCGCCAAGGACGCCGAGAAGGCAGCGGACGCCGAGAAGGCAGCGGACGCCGAGAAGGCAGCGGACGCCGAGAAGGCAGCGGACGCCGCGAAGGCAGCGGACGCCGCGAATGCCGACAAGAGCACAGCGAAGACCGGCAAAGGCTCCGAACCCGCCACCGACAAGGGCTCCAGCCCCACCACCGGCTCCAGCCCCACCACCGGCTCTGCCTCCAGCACCGCCTCCGCCTCCAGCACCACCGCCTCCGACCAGCCGGAGACGGACCAGCCCACGGCCGTCTTCAAGGCCGTCAAGCCCACCGAGCGGGTGGACCAGCCGACGACCGCGCTCAAGCTGCCGCCGCCGGCGCCGGCGCCGGCGGAGAGCGCCGCGGAGCGCACGAGCACGTTCGTGCCGCTGCGCACCGACGACGTGCGGTCGGCCCCCGCGCCCCGCAAGCCGGACGCCGGAACACCGGCCGGCACGCCGGAGGCCGCCCAGGCCGCCCCGGAGACCCGGCCCACGCCGTCGGCCCCCGCCCCGTCGACTCCGTCGTGGGCCGCCGCCGAGCGCACCCGGCAGCAGCCGCTGCCGCCCAAGCCGCCGCTGGACCTGCTGGCCGAGCTGACGAACACTCCGCCACCGGTGGAGACCCCGGTCCGCACCGCGGTCCGCCGGGTCAAGATCTGGACCCCGCTGGTCCTCCTCCTGCTGATCGTCTTTGCGATCGCGCAGGTGATGAGGCCGCTGCCGGACCCGGTCCTGGAGCTGACGGCGAAGAAGTCGTACACCTTCGACGGCGAGAAGCCCACGCTGCCGTGGCCCGGCGAGGGCCAGGGCCACATGGTGGCGACCGGTCTGGGCACCGTCGACTCGTTCGGCGAGCAGAAGGCCGTGCCGATCGGCAGTGTCGCCAAGGCGATGACCGCGTACGTCGTGCTCAAGAGCCACCCGCTCAAGCGGGGCCAGAGCGGTCCGGAGATCGAGATAGACGCCAAGGCGGAGGCGGAGGGCGGGCTCGACGCCGAGGGCGAGTCGACGCTCAACACGGTGAAGGCCGGTGACAAGCTCACCGAGCAGGAAGCCCTCGCCGCGATCATGATCCCTTCCGCGAACAACATCGCGAGGCTGCTGGCGCGCTGGGAGGCCGGTTCCGAGAAGGCGTTCGTCAAGAAGATGAACGACACCGCCGCCGAACTGGGCATGAAGAACACCACCTACACCGACCCGTCCGGCCTCAACGCCACCACGGTGAGCTCGGCCGAGGACCAGGTGAAGCTGGGCCAGAAGCTGGTGGAGATCGAGGCGCTGATGGACATCACCAAGCAGCCCTCCTGGAAGGACCCGTCGGGCACGAACTGGCGCAACTACAACACCCTCGTCCCGTACGACGGAGCCCTCGGCATCAAGACCGGCTCCACCACGAAGGCCGGCGGCAACCTGCTCTTCGCCGCGCACAAGGTGGTCGGCGACACCGACCAGTTGATCGTCGGCGCGGTGCTGGGCCAGCACAAGCCGCCGATCATCGACACGGTCAACGCGGTGAGCAAGCAGGTCGTGACCGCCACCCAGAACCTCCTGGAGAACGCGCGGATCGTGAAGAAGGGCCAGGTCGTCGGTGCGGTCGACGACGGGTTCGGGCGCCGGACCGAGGTGATAGCGGCCAAGGACGTGGACGCGGTCGGCTGGGCCGGCCTGACGGTGAAGCTGGAGCTCACGGACGGCGGGCACACGATCGCGGCCGGTGCGGGCGCGGGGACGCGGGTCGGCACGCTCACCGTCGGCGAGGGCGCCAGCCAGGTGAAGGTGCCGGTCACGCTGGGAGCCGCACTTCCGGAGGCGTCGTTCGGCGACAAGCTGACCAGGGTCGGCTGATCGACGGGCGGCAGGCCGCTTGAACGGCCGACGGGCCTGCCGACAGGGCCCAGGCGGCCACGGCACAGGCTGACACCGCAGAAACGGCCACGGCACAGGCTGACCCCGCACAGGCGGGCACGGCACAGGCGGGCGGGGTTCCATCGCGGACCCCGCCCGCCTCTGCCGTCCGACGCCTCGCGACAGCCGTACGAGGCGACGTCGGAGGCCGAGGGCGCGCGGCAGCGGTACGTGTTAGCGTCCCCGGGCAACCGTAAGGACGCCGGGACGCGTCCTTGAGAGGGTACGGGGCCGGCGGAGGACGGGGAGAGAGCCGTAGTGACCACCGCGGAGCCGAAGCCCGGCCGCCAGGCGGACAGCATCACGGGGAAGACCGCACGGGGCGGCGAGGGCGTCGGCAGCACGCGCGTCCTGGTGCCGTCCCCGCGCGCCCCGGAACCGCCCGCCCGTCCCGCGGGAGCCGCCGAGCCGCCCACCGCGGCCGGACGGCTGGTGCGGCATCCCGTCGCCGTCGCCACGGCCGCGGCGGCCGTCACCCACGTCCTGTGGTTCTTCTTCCTCGCCAACAGCGGCGGCGACATCGCGGCGCAGGACGCCTGGGCCGAGTTCGTGGGCCGCCATCCGGGCACCGCGTACAACCTCGCCTGGTACGGGGGCATGCACCCCGTCTCGTACAGCGTGGTGTCGCCGTATCTGATGTCGGTGCTCGGCGTACGGACGACGATGATGATCGTCGGCACGATCTCGGCCGGGCTGACCGCGCTGATCCTCGTCCGGGTCCGGGCGGTGCGCAATCCGCTGGCCTGCTCGCTCGCCGGGGTCTTCGCCTACCTGTGCAACGCGCTGTCGGGGCGCGTGACGTTCGGGCTCGGCATGATGTTCGCGGTCGGAGCCGTGGCCGCCGTGTTCTGCTGGCCGTACCGGTGGCGGTACAAGCGGTGGGCCAAGGCCGCCGTCGCCGCCCCGCTGGCCGCGCTGGCGACCGCGTCCAGCCCCGTCGCGGGGCTCTTCCTCGGAGTCGTCGCGGCGGCGCTCTTCCTGCACAAGCGACGCCCCGGCGCGTACGCGATCGGGCTCGCCCCGGTCGCCGTCGTGGCCCTGTCCGCCTGGCTGTTCCCGTTCTCCGGCACGCAGCCGATGTCGTTCGGGACGCTGTCGCTGCCGTTCGCCTTCGCCGTCCTGGTCTTCTTCCTCGTACCGCGCGACTGGAGCACCGTCCGCACCGCCGCCGCCGTGTACGGGGTCGGCACGGTCCTCACGTACTTCGTCGACTCGCAGATCGGGTCGAACATCACCCGCATGGCGATGCTGTTCGCCGGGGTGGCGCTGCTGGCCGCCCTGCCGTACGCGGTGCCGCGCAGCCGCCGCTGGTACGCCCTGGTCCTGGCGTTCGCCGGGCTCAACTTCTGGATCGGCTACAAGGGCGTCGACGACATCGTCCGCACCGCCCCCACCGCGTCCTGGGCCCGCGAACTGGCGCCGCTCGTCAACCAGCTCCAGCGGGTGGAGGCCGAGCGGGGCCGGGTCGAGGTGGTGCCCGCGAGCAGCCACCGCGAGGCGTCGGCGCTGGCTCCGTACGTCAACCTGGCGCGCGGCTGGAACCGCCAGGCCGACATGAAGCGCAACCCGCTCTTCTACGACGACACCCTGAACCCGGTGAACTACCGCGAGTGGCTGGACCGCTGGGCGGTGCACTACGTGGTACTGCCCAAGGGGCGGCCGGACTCGTCCGGCGCGACGACCGAGGCGGAGCTCGTCGAGAAGGGGCAGCCGTACCTCCGGCAGATCTGGGGAGACGCGAACTGGAAGTTGTTCCGCGTGCTCGACCCGGTGCCGCTCGCCGATCCGCCCGCGACGGTCGAGAAGGCGGGGGCGGACGAGCTGACGATCCGGGTGCGGTCGGAGGGCCGGGTCCTGATCCGGATCCCCTACTCGCGCTGGCTCGCCGTCGTCGACGAAGAGGGCAGGAGCCTGGAACGCCCGCAGGAGACCACAGCGTCGAAGGAGCGGTCGAAGACGGACGAGAACGCCCTCAAGACGTACGACAACGTCCACGGCTGCCTGATCAAGGTGGAGGAGGGCCCGTACGGGGACGAGTGGACCGAACTGCTCGCGCCGGGACCGGGCGTCTACCGGTTGGCGGCCCCGTATCAACTACAGCCGGGCACGCCGTGCCCGGAGGAGCTGGACCGGCGTCCGGAAACGGGGCGTTGAGGCGCGCTCCCCAGCGGCGCGGCGGTTCGTGAGGACAGCCGCCGGGCGAATCGTGACGGCCGCCGGCGGTGTGGCCGCCGCCGCGTGGTGGAGTTGTGCGGGACAAGGCCGACTGGTTCGATCGCGGCATGATCGTCGATCCGTCGCTGGTACGCAGCCTGATAGCCACACAGTTCCCGCAGTGGGCCGACCTGCCGGTGGAGGCGGTCGACGCGAGCGGGACCGTGAACGCGATCTACCGTCTCGGCTCCGACATGGTCGTACGGCTGCCGCGCACGGACGACGGCGCGGCGGACGTCGCGAGGGAGCACCGCTGGCTGCCGCGCCTCGCGCCGCACCTGCCGATTCCCGTACCGGCTCCGCTGGCCGAGGGCGTTGCGGGCGAGGGTTTCTCCCGGCCCTGGTCGGTGCGCACCTGGCTGGAGGGCGTCAACCCGAGGCCCGGGGACAGCCTCCCTCTCGCGGACCTGTTCGCCGTCGACCTGGCGGAGTTCGTGCTGGCACTGCGCGGGGTCGACGCGGCGGACGGCCCGCCCGCGTACCGCGGCGAGCCCCTGTCGTCGCGGGACGCCGTGACGCGGGAAGCACTCACCGCGGTGGACGGCGTCCTGGACGCGAAGAGCGCGGCGAGGGCGTGGGACGAGGCGTTGACCGCCCCGTCGCACGAGGGTCCGGCGGTGTGGGTGCACGGGGACCTCCAGCCGGGCAACGTCCTGATGGCGGACGGGCGGCTCACCGGGGTGATCGACTTCGGCTGCCTGGGCCTGGCCGACCCGGCCGTCGACCTGATCGCGGCCTGGTACCTGCTGCCCGCCGAGGCCAGGCAGACCTTCCGTACGGCGCTCGCGGCCGACGACGCGACCTGGGCGCGGGGGCGCGGCTGGGCCCTGTCCATCGCGCTGCTGGAACTGGCGCACTACCGGGAGACGAATCCCGTGATGGCGGGCATCGCGCACCACGTGCTGACGGAGATCATCGCGGAGCGAAGGGACGACTGACGACCGACGGCTGACGACTGACGACTGACGGGCCACGGGCGGGACCTGAGGGACGCGACCGGCGCAGGCCCGCCCATAGGCCGCTCGCACCACAGCCCACGCACCCACCAAGCTCCCCCGTAGCCGTAGCCGTAGCCGTAGCCGTAGCCGTAGCCGTAGCCGTAGCCGACCCGGAACCCCGGAGACCCACGTGAGCGATCAGCCCCAACCGCAGCCGGGAAAGCCGTTCCTGTACGTCGTGGTCTGCGCGGCCGGAGTGGCGGGCGAGGTGGGCGAGCTGATCACGGCGGCCCAACGGGCGGGCTGGGCCGTCGGGGTGGTCGCCACGCCGCAGGGCCTGGGCTTCATCGACGCGGCGGCGGTCGAGGCGCAGACCGGCTACCCGATCCGCTCGGCCTGGCGCACACCGGGCGAACCGCGCCCGCTGCCGCCTCCCGACGCCATCGCGGTGGCGCCGGCGACGTTCAACACGATCAACAAATGGGCGGCGGGGATCTCCGACACGCTGGCCCTGGGCATCCTGTGCGAGGCCCACGGCCTCGGCATCCCGACGGCACTCCTGCCCTACCTGAACACGGCCCAGGCCGCCCACCCCGCCTACCTGCCGAACCTGGACCGGCTGCGCACGATGGGCGTGCGGATCGGCACACGGGAACCACACGACCGGCAGGCGACCGAGGGGACGGCCCGCTTCCGCTGGGAGGAGGCACTGGAACTGCTGGCCACCGAGACCTGACGGGGCCGGTCGCGTACGGGACCAGTCGCCAGTGCTGTGACCGGGATTTCACCGTGGTCGGGAGACGGCTCACGGGACGAGCGCGGTCCGCGAGGCGAGTGGTATTACTGGTGCATGCAGGAAGAGACCGCGCGGTCCGCGATCGACACGTTCATCTCCGCGTTCAACACCTCGGACGACAGCTATGTGACTGCGCTGCTCTCCCAGGCCCTAACCTCGGACGTGGTCTTCTGGGGACCGTTGGGCCGCAGTGAGGGGATCGAGGCGGTCGAGCGGTTCGTGCTGGACATCCGGCGCCACCCCGCGGGGACCGGCACGATGGTGCGCTGTTCGGCGGTGGACATGCCGGACGAGTGGGCCCGGTACCAGTGGGTTTTCACGACGCCGGACGGGGGCCCCCGCCTGGCGGGAACGGACGTCGTCCATCTGCGGCGGAGCCTCATCGACCAGGTCATCGTCTTCGCGGGGGAGATCGAGCCGTCCGCCTCCTGAGTCGTTCTCCTCTGGCGCCGTCCTTCTCCTGAACCGGCCCCGTTCGGGGCTCCGGGTCTGCCCAGCCGAGATCATCTTCACAACGCTTCGGTCGTCCGCGCTTGGCCACGAGCGGACCGATGATGCGCTGTGGCTGTGTAAGTTCGCGGTTGGTCAGGCTGCGGTGTTGAGGGCGCGTCCGCCCCAACGGATGCCCTTCTCGGTTCGGATCCGGGCGCGTTCCTTGCGTTCGGCGGGCCAGGATGTCGCGGTGGCGGGCGTTGGCGTTGCGCCGGCGTGGACAGGCGTGCAGGGCTCGTGTCTGCACGGGGTGGTTGGGGTAGTTGGAGTTGGCGATGGTGAACTGCCTCAGCGGTCCGAAGTGGACCTCGATGGGGTGGGCCCAAGAGGCGTAGGTCGGGGTGAAGCACAGCTCGACCTTGTGCTTTGTAGCCCGGCGGTGGATGTCGGTGCCTTTGTGGGCGGACAGGTTGTCCAGGACCACGTAGACGGGGGCGCCGTCGGGCCGGGCGGCGCGGATCGACTTGAGCGCGGCCAGCGTGTTCGCGGCACCTTGCTTGCGGCGGTTGACGCGCCACAACATGTCGTCGCCGACCGAGTAGCAGCCGTGGAAGTACCGGACTCCATGGGTGCGGTGGTAGGTGGCCGGCACCCGGTCGGAGTGTTTCCGTTCGGCCCAGCCCGAGCCCGCGGTGGGCCGGATCCCGACTGGGCCGAACTCGTCGAACGTGAAGACCCGGTCGGGGAAACGATCCAGGACGTGCTCGATCCGGTCCAGCTTCGCCTCGCGGTCGGGGTCGGGGTCGGTGGATTCCTTCCAGGTCTTGGTGCGCTGGAAGGTGCCTCCGCGGCGGGCTAGCAGGCCGCGCAACGCCTCGCGGCCGATACGGATCACTCGGCCGTGGACTGTGCGCAGGCAGGCGACGAGTTTGCGTAGCGACCAGCGAGTGAAAGGGCTGGCCGAGCTCGGTGGGGCGGGTGGTGGCCGTCTGGACGACGAAGTCCTCGTCGTCATCGCTGAGCAGGCGGGGACGGCCTCCCGCCCACCGAGGGTCCAGGCAGGCCAGGCCGATCTCGTTGAACCGGTGGATCACATCGCGCACGGTGTCCTCGTCGGCCGCCACCAGCCGGGCGATCACCGGCACCCGATTCCCGCCGGCCGAGGCCAGCAGCATCATCGCGCGCCGATAGCGCACCGAGTTGGTGCTGCCCCGGCGCACGATCTGCTGCACCCGCTGCCTCTCCTGGTCGGTCAGTCTGCGCACACGGACAGGCTCGGCCACCGCGCCTCCAACCGCCACGACGACCAACCCGGCGAACCTATGCGATCACAGCACTAGCACCGCAAGCTGGAAGCCCTCCCGCCTCACCGACGGAAGGGCTCCTGACCTGCTGCTTCGCTGTGCCCCCGACAGGATTCGAACCTGCGACACCCGCTTTAGGAGATTTCCCTCGGCAAGGCTTTGACCTGCGGCAATATCGACTGCAAAGTGTCTGGCCAGGGAAAACTCTCCTCCTCGACTCTCACGTCTTCATGGTGCTTCCCGTTCCCGTGTGTGCTGCATGCGTGCCGGTGGATGCTGTCCGACGCGGGCACGGGTTGCTCGGGGGAGCCGGCGAGTGGGCGGGTCGAGGTACGGGCGGCGTCTTGTCAGACCTTCTCCATACGCACGGAGTGTCCCGCGAGGAGTTGACTCATGCCGTCGGTGTCGGAGGTGAAGACGGACACCTGAGCTCCCTGCACGGCTTCCCGCCCGGCCACAGCCGCCAGAACGGCGTCGATGGCGTACGTGTGCCCATGCAGGCCGGCTGCTTTGAGCATGTCGCGCGCTATGGCGGTCACTTGGTCGTCCGTGTGCACGACACAGATCCGGGACAGCGTCCAGTTCCACAGTGCCTGCCTCGACGTTTCACGAGGGTCCCACGCCTCCAGGATCGTGAGCGCCGAGGTGACGATCGGGATGTCCAGCCGCGGAGCTGTCTTGATCAGCGCAGCCATCTCCCGATCGCCCTGCACCGCCTTCGACAGAGCCTCGGAGTCAAACACGAAGACGCGCTGGCGCGGCCGGTGCAGCCCCGCTCGGACGGTGCGGCTCACGCGGCCTCGTCCGGACTCGATCGCTGCTCGTCGTGCCAACCGTCGATGGCGGCGATGCGGTCCAGCGCTGCTTGCTGCTCGTCGTCCGTCACGGCACCATGCTCTTCTTCGAGGCGTTCGGCCAACTCTCGCAGTCGGTCCATGGCGTCCTGATGAGCGGCGGCGGCTGCGATGTAGCCGGATACCCCGCGCGCGTCAACGCGCTCCTTGATCGATTCCACCAGCTCTTGCGGCACAGTGATAGTGATCTTCCGAGTTGCCATACTTAAAGTATGTCACGCCTTGGCCGTGTGGCCTGGCTTCCTCGGGATCCTCACCTGCCCAGGCGCCGCCCTGCCGGTGGATACCGTGCAGGCTACGAGAAGCGCGCCCAGTACCGCGTGGGGATGTGGACTCTTCGTGCAGTCCAGGCGCAAGGAAGGCCCCCCGTTCGAATGGAACGAGGGGCCTGGAACTCCCTTACCTGTGGTGCACGTGGTGCCCCCGGCAGGATTCGAACCTGCGACACCCGCTTTAGGAGAGCGGTGCTCTATCCCCTGAGCTACGAAGGCGGGGCTTGTGCGAAACCTTGCACGAAACTGCAGAGCAGTCTGCGCTACGGCCTCTTTCCAAGCCCGGAGCGTCTGAGGCATGCGACTACGGTGTGTACGTCCACGGTCGCCCGTGTGAGACACATCGCCGCGCCTACCCTAGATCCTCGATCGATAGCGTACCGGATCGAGGCTGGGGCAGGCGCGGCGGTTTCGCTCGCGGGAGGAGCGGAGGTCAGCCCGTCGGCTGAAGCTGAGCGCTGCTCTGGTGCAGTGCGCGGCTGGTTGAGTTCTGGGCGAGGACGAAGCCAAGGGTGAGTAACTGCTGGGCTTCGACCCCGTACGAGATGAGCCGTCCGTTCCAGAGCGATGCATCAAGCTGGGCGTGGCCTGACTCTGCATCGCTGCGGTAGGGGTAGATCAGCTGGTGGGCACGGGTGAACTCGGGGATCTGCTGGAGGTGCTCAGCTCGGTGGAAGCGGCGCTCTTCATCGCTTTGCCCGGAAGGCCGTTCGTCGGCTCGGCTGGTTGTTCCGACCGTGACCCGATGCTCGTGTGTGCCGTGCCGGCAGGGGATCATCAGCACGTGGTACCAGCGGAAGCTGTGAGTGCCCCGGCGTTCGAGTCTCCGGATCGGTACGGGTACCAGGGCCGTGGTGCCGTCAGCGAAGTGGACTTTTTCCGCGACGCGTCCACTTGCGGCCCACAGTTGGTGGCTGCAGCGCGCGGGGCGCAGCGTTTCGAGGAACTGTGGTTCGTTGCCCTTGTGCTGCTTGTTGATCACTAGCCCGCCGTGTCTGGCGATGGCATCGCGGTGGACTCCCCGCATGGCACCGTCGTAGAGGAGGCCCATGCATCCAGGTGCGGCGGCCATGATGTCGATAGCGCCGCTGACTCCCACTGCCGCTTCTCCACCGGGATGGAGGTGAGGGGCATAGCGGCAGTCGAGAAAGACTCGCGTCAGGTAGTCGCTGCCTCGCCTTGCGGAGAAGAAGACATACTTTGGCCCGTATACCTCGGTGCCGCCTCCTTCTCTCTGTGGAACGGATGCGGGGTCCACCCGATGATTCCTGATTTCGCC
>NZ_ML123034.1:2717135-2720390 GCF_003846185.1 Streptomyces sp. ADI96-02 | reverse complement strand
GTCTGGGTAGCCGCGGGGTCTGCCGACACTGCCCGTCTGTGGCAGAGATTCAGCCAGCTCGTAGAGGTCGGGGTTGTGTGCGCAGTCGCTCAGACGTTCGCTCAGGGTTCGGCGGTCCTTGTCTTTGAAAGCGCGCTTGCGCCGAATACGTTGCGCCGGCGGGACGGCGTCTCCGAAGAGGTCTTCAGGCATGAGAGCCCTGCTGTCCCATCGCCGGCCGGGTCCAGTCGTAGCCGACGATGTGCGCAGCCCGGTCGAGAGACCGCAGTCCGAGGCGCCGAACAACTTCTTCGATGCTTCCGCTCGCATCGAAGATTGCCACGGCTGCGTAAGCGGTGAGCGAGGCGGGTTTGACCTGAGGGTCGGTGCTGAGTCCGATGCGGCGGATCAGGTCAGACAGGGCGACGCAGGCGCGGGCCTGGATCTGTTCATCGGGGGCGGGTGCTGAGGACACCGCAAGGCGGGCATCGGGGAGGTCGGCTTTGGTGCGCTGCTGCTTTTCTACAAAGGTGGCCCTGGCCAGAAGGACGCGCAGGGCCCACGGGTCCAGTGGACACCACCGGGGCTCGGTGCGGGAGGAGCCATGCATCCATACCGCTTTGGCTGAGCGGTTCAGGTCACGGATGCGAGCGTGGCCGATCTCGCCGCTGTGGCCACCCGACAGTGCCAGTGCCGCTGCAGCGGCGTGCCGGCTAGGACGGGCGACGTACTCTGCGGCGTGGCGAAGAGCCACAGCCTCGTCCTCGTCCAACGGCCTGATCAAGGTATGGGCGCGTTCGGGCAGGCGGATGTTTCGGGTGGGGTCGGCGTCGGTAAGACCGAGTTCGCGTAGCGCTCGATAGAAGGAGCGGAGGACCGCACGTCGCTGGTGCATGGTCGCGCTGGCTGATTCCCCGATGCGGCCGTGGCGGGTGCGTCCCTGAGCGAAAATGAAGTCCTCGGCGAGGTCGGCGGTAGCGGCATCCAGGACGAGGACTCGGCGGGACTGGGCATAGCGTTGATAACGCTCGAGGAGCTGTCCAAACGATCGGTTCGTCTGGGGGGACATCTGTCCACGGGAAGTCATGTCGGTCCAGAGGGAGAGTGCCTGCTCGACGGCGTACGCCAGCGTCACGTCCGCTGATTCGGTGGCGGACGTGCGGGGGGCATCGGGCAGGTGTCGGATTGGTCCAGGGGTGCGTGACGCGGGCATGGTGAAGCGACCTCCAGTGGTGCAAGTTCACACCAGCTTGCGAAGGGCTTCACCTTGACGCAAACGCTCGCGCGCGAAAAGGTGACGGAGCCGCGAAGGAGTTCGCCGGCGAGGCAGCTACGCCCGCTGGCGGGAGAGCACCTCGTAGATCGTCGCGAGAGAACGTGTGACCGCCCCGAAATCGGCAGCGTTCAGCTTTAGAAGTTCATCCATGCTCAAAGGGGGGACCAGTCCGGGCGATGGGTCGGGGTTCGCCGACGGTTCCCCTTCCCTATCCCTGCTCATGCCGTCTGCCGCCTCGGCGCTACCCGCGGGGTCATCGTGAAGGTGCGCCGTCAGACGCAGGCTCCCGACGTCGTCACGCTGGACATACTGAGCAAGCTCGAGCCAGTCCACGAGCTGCATCCATGGTGTGATCCTGGATGTCTTGTGAGGCCGCATGGCATCGGCGAGCGATTCTGCGCTCAGGGTGACTCCTGGCTGAACAGATTCCAGGAGCAGGGGGTATATCCAGGAGAGGCGCCAGGCTTCTGCGAGGGCCACGCCGGCTGCAGTGCGGTCAGCGTTCCAGTGCTGCGCGACCCCCACGCCCGGCACCGTCGGGGTCCATCCGGCAGGGCTCGACCTCAGTAGTCCTGTTCCGGTCAGAAACCGCAAGGTGGGGTGGATGTCTCGGCGTTCCAGGCCGGTAGCCGTAACTATGTCGCTAATCTTGACGGCTGCGCGCCTGGTCGTACAGGTAGCCACGACGGCTACGAGGACGTCCATCTGCCGGACAGCTTGGATGCTGACAGGCGGCATGACGTACTTGGTGGTTTCAGCCTTGAGGCCAGTCGACGCGCCCTCGGCTCGGGGACGCTGCCCACCTCGTGGGGGTGTGCCTCCAGCGGATTCGGAAGATTCGCTGCTCAAGTCGTGAGTCCTGTCATTTGATTGCCGCGCTGGTCAGCGGCTGATCGGAGAAGAGCCCACGCAGAACCGACCGAGTAGCCTAAGCTGTCGGCTGGTGTGGGCCCTTAGGTAGGGGTACGCCAACGGCCGCCGTGGGCTCGCAACTTGCGGCGGCCGATCTTCTTCTTCAGGAACGGTTCGCTACCTCCGAGAAGCCCCCGATCCCGGTTTGCTGACCGAGTACTTGGACCTGCTGTTCTGCTGGACGATCCCCTGCTTGCGCAGCTTGCTCAACCTGGCACGGACGCTACCCGCGGAACTGCTCACGCCGAGTGCTTCGACCTTCCGTGTGATCTCGGAAGAGGACAGCCAAACGCCCACGCCGAGCACCTCGAAGATGGCCGCCTCGATCGACGAGATCTCAGTGCCCTCCTGGCTACTCGATTCCTCCTGGCTCTCCAGGTCTTCCTCGGGCGGCTCAGTGCCCTCCCCGGTGTAGACGCGCATGGCACGCATGGCTTCCAAGGTGTGCGCCAGCTTCGCCTCTGCGTCGGCGAGACGAGCATTCGCCTCGTCGCGCTCCAGCTTGGCGACCTTAACGCCCTCCCTGAAGGCATCGGCCTGTTCGCGCAACTGTTGAAAAAAGCGGTGCGCGGAGGCGTCGATGTCCTGCACTGCCTCCCCTTCCAGTCTGTGATCTCGTGCGACAGCATAGACAACAACAACTGCAGTTGTCCGCAGGTCTGTTGAACTGCATGCTCAGAGGATGCATTGCTGCCTCGCACCTCCGATGCAGTCGGTGCACACACAGTCTGAACAGTGGTGATGCGTGCCTGCGTGTACGCATCTCGCCGGAAGCTTGTAACAGATGCATCCAGCGCACTGAATGCTAGATCCAGATGCAGACTCCTGCTGTGAGTAACCATCAGGTCTGGCGCTGCGCGGACATCCCGTGAGGATGCTCGATCGCTACTTCTGCGTCGTCTGCGGTGTCGCGAGACTGGTGCGCAGCGGACTGACGACGATGTCGGACGCTAGCCTTGACGGCGGGCAGCTACGGGGCGTGCTCAATAGGCGACCGGTTCGCTTGGTCAGCTACGTGAGCCCTCGCTTGGGAAGCCGAGGCGTCGGCGGCGAGCGGTCGCCTGTGCTTTCGCCGACGCGGGGGCCGC
>NZ_ML123034.1:2691022-2715498 GCF_003846185.1 Streptomyces sp. ADI96-02 | reverse complement strand
CCAACTGAAACGGCGAGGCTAGATGGGCTGGGGTCCGAGCCATACCCGGGCGCCGCGGGACAATGGCTGATGGTGATGCCGTTGGCGAGCGCTACGACCGCTGGAGTGTGCACGCTCGGATTGCCGCCAAGTAGCTGTGCCATTCAGTGGATTTGAGAGGCCGCGTCAGTGCTTCGGCGGCAGGGAGGGGGCGGGGTGTCGTCCCTTCGGAGGTGTCGAGATGCCATCGAGGATGGGGGCGTGCTGCCCGACGGCGGTGGAGGCTCTGCGAGCCCTTAGGACGGCCGTCCCTAACCTGTTGATGCGGAGGCCTGGTGCCACCGTCCGCTCACGCACCACTTGAACGCGCGATCGAGGACCCTTTCCCATCGATTGGGTCAGACGTTGATGAGGTCACCCTGTCCTCCGTACTCATCGTCGCGACCGTCGCGGAGCGGTCGTCGATGCACTAGCCCGACGGACCCGACTTCCCGGGGCGTTCAATCAGGTCATGCACCAGCCGGAGTCGCACCCGCTGTCCTCGGTCTCCGCTTTTGCTGTATCCCTCTGAGCGGGGATGGCGTCCGAGAGCGGCCGGCCATAGCGGGTGAGATACACAGGGTCGCGCCCCAGGGCAGCGCGACGCCTGTTCACTGTTTGCTCCAGTTCTACGGACCTAGCAAAGAGATCCGGGTCTTCCCGCCGCTGCTCATGCCAGGCGCCGACGGTGCGGAAGGGACAGAAGAAGCATGAGCTCTTGGGTGGCACGGGCAGGCCCGCGCTTTCGATGACCCGTTCGCAGTCGTCCCTCCGCAGCCGCAGTTCAAGCAGCGGGTACTCGACCTGCTCATGCGGTTCACTGCGTCGCCGGTTTGCCCTGTGGATCTCGTCGACTGAGATGCCGATCCCGACTACAGCCGGTTCGTTCGCCGTAGCGCCGCGCTCGCGGAGCCATCGTCCGACTACTTTGATCTTGAAGTCTGCCGTGCAGGACCTTCGTCCAGGAGCGCCGTTTGCCATCCTCACGGGGATAGGAATTGAGCGGGTGTCTGGTTTGTTCAGTCTCTCCATGAGGGTCTCGGTGGTGCCGTCGCGCCGCGTGCGATGGAGCTGGTGGAGCTCGATCCCGGCCCTCGCCGCGTAAGGGGCTGCGATGTTGCGGATGTAGGCGAGGGTTGCTGGATGCTCGCTGTCGTCGCCGACGTTGGCGAACAGGAAGGTGGAGTAGTCGATTCGGCCTTGGGCCGCGAGGACGAGAAGCGCGGTGGACTGAACTCCGCCACCGTAGGAGATCACCTTCACTAGTAGGTTCCCCGCCCGTGTCGAGGCGTCAGGTTGGCGGCTTGGGTTGGCCTTGTGGCAGTGCACGTTTGGCGTGACATGAGGGCTCCGTCGGGTCATCCGATTCGACGTGAGAGATTCTATGGATTAAGATCGACGGTATCAACTGTTTCTTTCAAGCTGTGAAGGTGAGGCTGGTGCGGGTTCCGGCAGGGCGGTGCTGTCGTTGAGCGGTGTGGATCTAGCGCTTGGGTCGGATGACCGCGGTGTGGCCCTCGGAGAGCACCTCGGTGACGAAGTTGACGGCCTCGTCGCACTCCGAGCTTGTGAAGCTCTGCGCCGCTGGGAGGGGCTTCTTGCCTGGCCGAGGGCCTGTGGTCCTGCGCCCGCGGGGCTTCTGAGGCGCTCGCTCGCCGGACCGAAGCCGCTCGATCTCCTCTGGTACGAGGGTGCGACCCCGCTTCGTAGCGTCCGCTGTGATCGAGTCGAGCAGCCAGAGGGGCGACCTGGAGAGCACGAAGTCCGCGTCGGCGATCTGTTTGCGGTTTCGCCAACGGGATACGGTCTGCTGGTCGGTGCTCAGTAGCTGCGCCACTTCCTGGATCCCCACGATGACTGGGAGCAGCTCGGGGTCATCGACTCTGTACCCGTCGGGGATACTCTCTTGATATTGCGCGAGGCGTTGCGTGGAGGCTTGTCGACCTGCATGGCCGTGGAGGCGGAGAACGGTGTCCAGCAGCCAGTAGGGGTTGCCGGAAGCGACCACGTCAGGGTCGGCCAGTGTGCCGTCGGTGCGCCACTTCTGCGAGGTCTGCCGCTCGACGCCGAACAGGTTGGCGATTTCGCTATGGCCCAGAAGGTACGGGATTCGTGAGGCTGTCATGTCCCGGTACCTTTTCCGCCTTACGTAAACGATCAAGCCCTGGTCGTCGGCAGGGGAAACCAAGATATCGTGCTGCGTTCGTCCAGGCTGGGCCACGGCAGCGAGCACTGTGATATCGAGGGCGGGCCTGCAAGGTGCAGGCCCGCCTGTTGGAACGAGCAGGCCGAGCGCACTATGCGAGTTCTTTGCCCTGCCGGATCTCCCAGGGGCCGACAGGCACGAGGTGTACCTCGTCGAAGTAGCTTAGCCAGGCTGCGATGGTTTCCACCGTCCGCTTCGCCTGATCCGCCGTGCACCCTTCGGTGGCCACCAGGCTGGCCTGTGCGTCGGCCAGGTTCATCCGGCCAGCCTCGGTCAAAGCCTGAAGTTCGGGCATTGTGCGCAGGCGGGCCAAGACGGCTGCGCTGAACTCCTGTTCCGCAAGCCCGGGGCCAATGCCGAGGTGGGCGAGATCGCGGAGTACGCCAGCGAGAACGTCCATGCCGATCTGTTGGTGGCGTCCGTTGTACACGCGATACAGGCGCTCGGGGTTTCGGGTCTCCGGGAGCCATCGCGTGAGCTGTTCGTCCTCGCCAGGTACAAAGACCTGGGGGCTCTCCTCGTCCGCCAGCATGAGGTTTGCCTGCTCGCGCATCTGCTGGGCCAGCTCGAGTGTTCCGGGTACGGAGCCGGCCTCTAGAACTGTGAGAACGCGCTGTACTTCGGGATGAGCGACGGGCAATTCCACGAGGAGCTCGATGTTGGCTGCGGACACGCGTCCCGTGGCCTTGCCCGTCAGATTGGCGGACCCCACGAGGCAGCGGTCGTCGGCTGCATAGAGCTTCGCGTGCAGGTTGTGACAGAGCAGGACGGAGGCCCGCCCGTCCCGCTCTGCGAGCTCGGCGATCTCAGGGTCGGAGACTCCTGCGGCTACTTCCGGCACGGACCACCGGGTTACGCAAGTGATCTGTTGGACGCTGGCCGGGATGGCATTGAGTGCCGCTTGAAAGACTTCCTTCTTGATGAAGGGGGCGACCAAGACCGCGCGGTGCGATGCGGTGGCGAGGAGCGGTTCGATCTGACGCCAGATGTGATCGGCCGTCATTCGTCGTCCTCGTCGTCAGCGTCGCTGGCCCCGAGAAACTCACTGGCGAAGCGCCCCCAGTCCTGCCGCATCCGCTTGGCGCGTTCGCGCGGCTTCTCTGGTTGTTCGTCCTCGAACCGAGCCCAAGAGATGAGTAGGAGTTTGAAGGCGTTGGCTGCGGCCGTCAGCCGGTTGGCGAGCTCTTCGCGGCTGGCTCCGTCGATATCCTGGTCGAGAACAGCGATCAAGTCGCTGTAGACAGGGTGATCCATGTTGAGGGCAACCTGGAGCATGCCAGGGATGTACTCGACGTTGAAGAAGGCCGGTGAGTCAGGGTTTCGGCTGGTCAGTAGCCGGATGTGTTTACCCTGAGACGTGGTCTCTTCGATGATCCGCTGGGCATCTGCGGGGCTGTACCGGTGGGTCTCGACCAGGCTCTCGTACTGGAGTTGCTTACTCTCCTCCTCGGTGGTTTCCGCCGCGAGTTTGTCGGTCAAGCTCGGCGCCGCTTCCGCACGGCGGCGCTTAACGGCCTCCTCGGCCTGAACCTCAGCAACTTCGTGCCGTTTGCGACTCGTGCCTGTTCCCTGAGTCTGGTCTGCCAGGTCAGAACGCAGTTTACCGAGAAGCTTCTCGCGGATGTGGTAGACGATCTCGATGAGCGGTAGGCGCCGGTCGCCCTCCTCACGGAGCGTCTCTCGGAATTCTTCGTATGACAACCCTGCTGCTTCTTCACGCCAGTTGAAATGCGCCAGCTCGGAGAAGATTGTTGCGGACTGCTTATTGTTCGTTACGCCGAAGACCTCATCGAGGGCTGGAGGGAAGTCGATTTCCACTCCCCACCACCGTTCCTGCGGCTCGTAGGAATTGACCCATCCAGTGTCAAGATCGAGCTCGCGGTCCGCGCGGATGAGGGAGATGCCCAGGTTTTTCGAAGCATGCTTACCCCAGGGCGTTTCACCGGGCTTCAGGCTCGTCGGCACGTTCCTGGGCCATGGCGCCCCCGGGATGTCGGTGCGGCGAGCAGCTTCAACCGCGATCGAGGACCGAACAAGGACGGGGTGTTCGCTGCCGTCCACGCCCATGACCATGAACTTCTCGACACCGATCTGGCCGGTGTTGCCGGCACCGTGGGCACGGAACATCGGCTTGGCGTCGAAGGGGGCTGGAGTGGAACTTGGCGTCATGAGGTAGAGCGGGTCGTTCGGGCGGGTGTCCCGGACCCCCGGCAGCTGGGCCCAGCCGCGCACCGGCACCAGCTTGATCCGCTTTCCCTGGGTGATAAGACGCCGGTATACGCGCCCGATCAGGTACTCGGTGTTCGTAACCGTGGTCTCGGCCCCGCGCCACTGGACGCGTGATAGCTCAGTCCACTGCACGAGGGTGCCGGAGCTGCCCAGCCCTTCGGCAAGCGCCTGCCATTCAGTCGGCAGCGTGTCGAGCTTGGGCTCGGGCACCTCCTCGAGTCCCTGGGCGACCTCTCCAAGATCGAGGTAGGTGTGCAGGGCGTTGTCCGGGCCGTTGGTCCAGGACCAGACGTCGACGCGGTCACACTGAGAGATGCTGGAGTTGGGCAGGCCGACGCCGAAGCGGCCTATCCCCTTGCGGTCCTGGCGGGTTCCGGCGCCGAAGCGCAGCGACTGCCGAAGGGTCTCGGGATCCATGCCGTCCCCGTTGTCCAGGACGGCGATCTTCTCGACACGGTAGCGCGCTCGGTGGGTGGGGCGATCCGTCGACTCGACAACGAAGAGTTCTACCAGGTCGGCATTGGCTTCGAGGCCATTGTCGATGAGTTCCGCGATGGCGTGCGCCGTCGATTTGTAGCCGCTGTCCTGCAGGGCTTTGACCGTTAGGTCAGAGGTGACGATTGAGTATTTGGATGTCATCGGGCCTTCCACACGTCCTCCCAGTTGGTGAATGCTTCCGCTACGTCTCCGAAGCCTGGAAGTTCAGGGTCGATGACGGTGACGATGTCGCAGTTGGGTGTTCCGCCGGCCTTTGGTCCTCGGATGACCCGTCCGACCATCTGGCTGTAGAGCACCAGGGAACGAGTGGGACGGGCGATGACCGTGGCGCTCGCTGCCGGTGCGTCGAACCCAGTGGTCAAGACGCCGTAGTTCGACAGGACCATGGGCCGGGAGCCAGGACCCTTGAAACGGGCAATGGCCCGGTCACGATGCCGTGCGGGGGACTCGGCCGTCACCTGGTCCGTGTCGAGCCCGAGCACGGAGAGGATCGCGACGAGCAGGCGGCTGTGCTCGACGGATGCGGCGAAGAGCAAGATCCGGCGGTGATGCTTGCTGAGGTCGAGCACGGTACGCACGACCTGCAAATTCCACTGCACATTGTTTGCGAGCCGTGCCATCAGAGCTTCGGGGATGTCGAAGGACGAGGCGAGGGCCTGCTGGTCCCGAGAGCTCAGGAGCGTGCCGGAGTCAGCGGCCACGGTTCGAAATTCAGGGCGGGCAAGGTAGCCCTGCTCGATGAGTGCCGTCACAGGGTTGTCGTGCCCGTCGATCTCCAGCATCACTTTCTGGCGGGCAAAGAAGTCGGAAAGCTTTTCGTCCTCGGCAATAGTTGCCCATGTCCGGCCTGGGGTCGCAGTCAAGCCCAGCAGACTCGAATCGCTGCGAAGCGTGAGGGCGTCGACGACTCTGCGGTACGTGGGAGCAACGGCTTGGTGGGCTTCGTCGAAGGTGGTGAGTGTGGTGCGCAGGCCGAGCTGGTCGAGGAAGGTCGGGTCGGCGTTTGCAGCGGCGCTGGCCTTGTCGAGGCCGAGGACCACGATTCCATCCTCAAAGGCGTCAAGGTCTGTCGGTGCGTCACCCCACATGCGAGCCACGGCGACTTCGCGATTGCCGAGCGAGTTCCAAGCCTGTTCGAACTCTACCGCCGCCTGTTCCAGCAGCTCCCGGCCTCTGGCCAACCACACCACGGCGGTCGGCTCGTGTCGACGGAGGTGGTCGCAGATGATGTTCATGGCGGTTCGGGTCTTGCCGACACCAGTAGGAAGGTGCAGTACGACCCGGCGTTCACCGGAGTAGAGCATGCGCTGGGCACGGTGAGCAGCGAGTCGTTGATGCGGAAACAGCCCGTACTGCGGCGTGCTGAAGCTGCGTGAGGCGACTGGCGCCTCGGGGGCCCTGTCGACCACGAGCCCGAGAAAGCCGAGGAGCGTGCGGCGCTGCTCGAGAGTCCAGGGGAGGGCGGCAAAGAATTCCCTGGGGCTCGTAGGGCCTTCGCACTCAAGCCGAGCGGCCAGTTCTGCCCGCTTGTCTGCGGGCATGATCTCCAGGAGACGTGTCCGCTCTACGGGATCGCCGATGAGCCGCTCCGGTGAGACAGCCGAGGCTGCGACCTTGCGCAGCGTCTCCTCCTTACCTTCTCCCTGGTGAAGAAGGTCCAGCAGATCGCAGGCGTGCTCACCGAGAAGGTCGTGTACGTACGACAGTGGCGCCCTGTTCAGGACGGCCGCGAAGGCAATACCTGGAGATCCGGTCATGACGTGGCCCGGCCCGTCTGTGTTGCGGCGACACGGTTAACTGCCTCGACTCCCACCCTCAGCCCCTGATCCCCTACCCGCCGTGGCCACGGCGCACGCCCAGCTCGCACGGCACACTGTGATCAAACCCTAGCGCCGCACGCCCGCCGCGTGGACCAGTCCGCCTGAAACCGCTGCTAGCCCGACTTTCGAGATAGGAGGTGTGCCAGCTGACACGCGCCTAACTCGGCTGCGGCGAAGGCTGGTTGGCCCCGGCTCCTTGCCCGTTCATGGATGGGAATAAGTGTTCTATTCTGACTGCCGGGACCCTTCAGGCGCACCGCACTCCACTGCTTCTGCTCCGCATGCCTCCCGCTCCGGTTAGGATCTCCATGTACTACTGGTGGAGCTTCTCGCACAGGACGAGATTTGCCACCAGTTGATGAAGAGCGGCCGAACTAGATCGAAGCGGGGTGGAATGTGATGTACGAGTCACCAAGGTCGAATGTGGCGTACCTCGATTACAACGCCACCGCCCCCACCCGCCCCGAGGCGCTCGAAGCCACCCTCGCCGCGATGCGCACTGTAGGTAACGCCTCCAGTACACACCGCTCCGGCCGGGATGCCTCCGGCCGCGTTGATGTGGCACGCCGTCAGATCGCCGACCTTTTGAACTGCTCTCACGGTGAGATCGTCTTCACCTCCGGTGCGACGGAGGCCAATAATCTCGCTCTCCGAGCGGCGTCCGCAGGCGGGGGCAGGCTCGTGACCAGCACGGTTGAGCACCCGGCCGTGCTAGAGACTGCCAAGGCGCTCACGACCGAAAGGTCGGGTTCCTTGGTGCTGCTGCCTGTCGACGAAGACGGCCTGGTGGGACTTGAGCCCATTAGGGCGGCGCTGGCAACGGATGAAGTGGCGATCGTCTCGCTAATGGCCGCCAATAACGAGACCGGTGTGCTGACGGATCTCGCCCCTATTGTCGAGGCTGCCCACGAGCGGGGAGTTCTCGTCCATACGGACGCCACGCAGCTCGTCGGTCGCCTCCCGATCGATCTCGCCAAGACGGACGTAGACCTCCTCTCCCTCTCCGCCCATAAATTCGGTGGTCCGCAGGGGGTGGGGGCGCTGTTCGTACGCCGCGGCATCTCGCTGCCCTACCACCCTCTTATCTTCGGTGGTGGTCAGGAGCGCGGCTGGCGGGCTGGCACGCTCAACGTGGCGGGTATCGCGGGCGCGGGCGCGGCAGCCGAGGCGGCTCGAGTGGCTCTGTCCGCCGAGGCGTCGCGAATCGCTCAGTTGCGTGACGTGCTCGAAGGCTCACTCGTTGCGCAGGTCGACCACTGCCGGGTCAATGGTGCGCTCGGTCAGCGGCTGCCTGGAGTGACGAGCATCACTTTTCATGGTGCTCCGGCGGACGCGGTGCTCGCTGCCATGCCGGACGTTGCAGCTTCAGAGGGGAGTGCGTGCGCGTCCGGCGCGCCTAGTCCCAGCCATGTACTCCTGGCGATGGGGCGCAGCCGGGAAGAGGCTGACTCGACGGTTCGTTTCTCTCTCGGGTACGCCACGACCCCCCACGACATCGACCGGGCTGTCGCCTCAGCGGTTAGAGCCGTCCGGCAGGTACGAGCTGCTCTCGCGGCTTCGCCGTAGCACGGGCTCCAGCCTGAAGACCATCAACGCATTTACGGACACGGAGAAAGCCTCGTATGTCAGACAGCCGGCTCGCGGAAGCCGCCCATTCCTCCTTCGCGCGCCACGAGACGTTCGCGCCACGGTTCGGATGGCTCCATAAGGCATACATGCAGGTGAAGGAGCGCCCGGATACGTTCCTTGCGGACGACGCTCCGGTTCTCCTCGGCGTCGGCAAGAACATGGCCATTTCGATGCGCTACTGGTCGAGGGCTTTCAAGCTGACCCGTGAGTTCTATGGTGACGACGGCAACTCCCGGGCGATGTTCTCGTATCCCACGTGGGAGGCGCGGTGGCTGCTCGACGAGGACGGAGCGGACCCGTACCTCGAGGAGCATGGCAGTCTGTGGCTGCTGCACTGGTGGCTGTTGTGCTCGCGTCCCGGGGCCAAGAGCTGGGCCCCATCTTGGTACGTAGCCTTCCAGCTCGCGCCATTCGCGCGTTTTTCCGCTCCGGAAATGACCCAGCTGATCGTTCGTCACGTGAACATGTCCTACACCGAAGCGCCGGCTGAGACATCCATCGCGAAGGACGTCGATTGCATCACCAAGATGTACGTCCCTGCGAAGCGCTCCAAGGGCGGCGCCCCCGGCGCGTTCGAGGACCTGCTTGCCTGCCCATTCCGTGAGCTGGGCCTGATGGAGGCAGTGGACCATCCGACCTCCGGGCGTTCCGAGTGGGAGTTCACCACCGGTTCGCGCATCTCCCTCCCAGACCGGGTGGTGGCGTACGCGTGTCTGGACTACGCCGCTCGTACCACGCGCAGCGCCGGGTCGATTTCCCTTGCCCGGCTCGCCAACGAGCCTGGCGCGCCCGGCCGGGCTTTCCGTGTGCGTGAGCCCGATATCGCCGCAGCTCTGGAAAGGGTCGCTGCCACCACCCAGGGGCTGCAGGTCGTCGAGGCGGTTGGGCAGCGCAGTCTGGCATTCACCTCCAATCCATTCGAGCTGGCCTGGGACGTCCTGGATACCCAGTACGACAACGTCCGCCAGCGACCGGGCTTCCCCACCCGGGAGGAATGGGCGCGTGCCTACCCCAAGCTTGCCGAAGCTGAGGCGCGAGAACTCAAGCTTCAGGACGCCGTCGAGCAGCAGCTCACCCTCGAGGAGACCCAGTGACCACAGTGACCCCCACGCGGCCCGTTGCTGCCCGCAAGGGCACTGGCGGCCCCCAGTTCCCTGCTGGTGTCGAGCTAGTCGGTTCCCGTATGCGCTCCACCAACGTGGAGCGCGACGTACTGGATGAACTGCACTCCCCGTACATTGGCGCGCGGGCCGTCGACGTATTTGACCGCGTGGCCAACGCACTCGGTGACCTGCGTCGGCCTCGGTCGTGGTCGTTCACCGGTCCGTACGGCTCTGGTAAGTCCACTCTTGCTAACCTCATCGACGCGGTCCTCGGGCACGACGTAAGTCGTCGGGCAGAGGCCCACGAAGCGCTGGCAGAGGTCAGCCCTGGCCTGGCCATGCGACTCGCCGCCTCCCGGGACCAACTGGCGCCGAAGGGTTTCCTGGGCGCTGTCGTGATGGCCCACCGCGAACCCCTCGTCACCACGCTGTCCCGAGCCTTGCAGACAGCAGCTCGACGCCGCTGGCCGAACAGGACGCCTAAAGCGGTCGCTGCCGCACTAGCACGGTGCGCTGATCCTTCCATTGCCACCCGCAAGGATGTCGTCGCCGCAGTCACCGCGCTCTGTGCACAGCAGCCCTTGCTGCTGATCATCGATGAGTTTGGCAAGACCCTTGAGCATCTTGCCGGGCACAGCGAGTTCAGCGCCAAGGATGATCTGTTCCTTCTGCAGGACCTCGCGGAACAGAGTGCTGGCGAACGCGGTCTGCCACACTTCATGATGACGTTGCAGCATCTGTCGTTTATGGACTACGTGGCGCAGTCCAGCCAGCTGCAAACCCGCGAATGGGCGAAGATTCAAGGCCGGTTCGAAGACATCACCTTTGCCCCTCACTTGGGCGATGCAGTCCAGCTGATGCGCCGTCGGCTTGATCAGTCGGCGGTGGCGGAACCCGGCCGCGAGCTGATCCGGACCCATGCTGAGGCGTCTGCCAAGGCTTGGCGTAGCCACGGCCTGAACGACGTAGTAGACCTCAAGGTGCAGGACTTCGCAGACCTGTACCCGCTGCATCCACTGACCGCGGTCGCAGCCCCATTCCTCGCGGCACAGATCGGTCAACATGACCGAAGCTTGTCCGGCTTCCTCAACAACGACGAACCTCATACGGTCCGTCGCTCGCTTGCATCCTTCACTGCTGCCAAGCCGCGCCGGGCCACGACCATCCAGCTACCCCAGCTGTACGACTTCTTCCTCGACTCCGGCCGGACCTCGCTCCTCGCTTCGACCAACGCCAGCCGCTGGATCGAGATCGAATCCCGGGTCACTGAGGCCAACGGACTGTCTACTGCGGAACAGAACCTTCTGCGCACCGTGGGCATGCTGAACCTGATCGACTCCGATGGTGCGCTGCGAGCGACCGCAGCGATGATCTACTTTGCGCTGCATGAGCCGACCGACGCCTCGAGTCCCGAGGAGTTCGCCGCCCTGGAGCAGCAGCTCAACGGCCTAGTGGACCGTGGCCTCCTGGTGCATCGCGTCTTCAACGGTGAGTACCGAGTTTGGCGCGGAAGCAATTTCGACATCGACACACGGCTCAAGGAGGCACTCGGCCACCTCGATGAGGCAGCCGTCCTCCAGCGGCTCGGCGACTACCTTCCGCTGGCCGTTGCGGCAAGCCGGCACAGCCAGGTCACCGGGATGCTCCGAGCCCTGTTCGTCCGGATCACCGGTGTGCAGACGAAGTCCGTTGAGGGCCCGGATGAACTCAGTGATCAGGCCGATGGTCTGCTTGTCTTCCATCTGGGCAAAATCGAGGACCGCCCGCGCGTCAGTTCCTCGTTGCCTGTCGTCCTAGGCGTGACGGAGGAGCCTGACCTGGTTCTCCGAGCTGCGTTTCATCTCGTAGCGCTAGAGGAGCTGCAGGGCGACAAGACCCTGGACCCGGTGGCTCGGAGAGAGATCTCCGAACGTACCTCGGCCGCCAAGCGCGAACTTCTCGAGCTGCTCAGCGCAGCGTTCTTCCCCCTCACTCAACGGGCTACCTGGCGCTTGTGGCGTTCAGGCATCCCCGCTGACGGCGGTGACGGAGAGGTGATCGAGAGCCGCAGCCTCAGCGGCCTCGCCTCCATTGCCTGTGACCGGGTGTTCTCCGCGACCCCGCATATCCGTAACGAGATGCTCGGCCGCCATGAGCTGACCAGCCAGGGCGCCAAGTCCCGCCGCGAGCTCCTCACTGCCATGCTGACGAAGTCCGGTGAACGGCACCTAGGCATCGACAAGTACCCGGCCGAGCGCGCCATGTACAGCGGCGCCCTGGAATACATGGGCCTGCACCGCGAGAACAGCGCTGGTACGGACGACTCAGCGACCTCTTTGGTGCCCTACGGCTTCTCGCGGCCCGGTCCCGCTCACCCTCATGTTCTGGCGGTTTGGGATGCCCTGGAGACAGCGCTCTCGGACGCCCATACGCGCACCGATCTCGACAAGATCCACCGCGTCATCATGGTGCCTCCCTATGGCGTCAAGGCTGGCGTCGTGCCGCTATTGGTGGTGACCGCGCTCATCTTGCGGAGCCAGGACGTCGCTCTGTTCGAAGAGGGCTCCTACCTGCCGCGCCTGACAGCCGATGTCGTGGAGCGTATGGTCAAGGCGCCAGCGCGTTTCTCCGTCAAGGCAACGCCCCTCGGAGATGGCTTGCGTCAGAGCGTCGTCAAGAAGCTCTCGCTGGCCCTCGACGTCGAGGCTCCTCGCTCACAGGCGCTGCGCAATCCCGCCATCCTCGCAGTCACCCGGGCTCTGATCGAGCGGGTCATGATGCTGACGCCATATGCCCGACGCACGCAGCGGATCAGCAAGGACGCGGTCGCGGTCCGCTCAGCATTGTTCACCGCGCAAGACCCAGACGAGCTGCTCTTCCATACCCTTCCCAAGGCCCTCGGGCTGGATCCGATCGGACCTGACGCCCGCAAGAGCACCAGCGGCAACAAGCACTACGCTGAGCGATTGGCCGCCGCGGTAGAGGAGATCTCGGGCGCCGACCGGACTCTGCGCGCTGAGGTCATCGACACCATCAGCCATGAGTTCCGACTCCCCTCCTCGCTGCCAGAGCTGCGACGGGCTCTTGCCTCCCGCCTGCAGGGGTTCGCTGATGTTTCGCTCAGCCTTGAGCTGCGTGGGTTTGTCGCCATAGCGCTTAACGAGGGGCTCCCGGAATCGGACTGGCTCGACCCGATGATCGTGCGACTGTCGCACTCCGCCCTCGGGGACTGGACCGACAACGACGTCTCCCTCT
This sequence comes from Streptomyces sp. ADI96-02, assembly GCF_003846185.1. Classification (GTDB taxonomy): domain Bacteria; phylum Actinomycetota; class Actinomycetes; order Streptomycetales; family Streptomycetaceae; genus Streptomyces. Next base: position 2,702,761 of record NZ_ML123034.1, on the reverse strand, counting down.
TCGCCCAACGGGTCAGGGAGATGGCTGCCGCTCTTGACCGCGTCAGTCACCTGTACAAGAACGGCGCACCGTCCGACCAGGCGGACGAAGAACTCGAAGCTCGACTTCTCACCCTGACCGACAAGGATGGAGCCGAGCAGCGCACGCTGATTTACCTGCCCGAGCAGTCCCGGCGCGACGCGGAGAGTCTGGCTGTCAGTGTCGTGGTGCAGGCTGAGAAGATGCTCGGCCCCGACGGCGCCCGCATCCTGCTTGCCGCCCTCGCACAGCGGGTATCCGAGCCCGTCACCGCTACTGCACTTGAGAGGACGGAGTGACCATGACCGACTCAACCGCCCCAGCGAAGAAGGTCCGGCACGTTCTGGGTCTGTCCGGCGGAAAGGACTCTTCCGCCCTCGCTATCTATATGCGCGACCGCGTGCCGGAGATGGAATACTTCTTCTGTGACACCGGCGCCGAGCTGCCAGAGACCTACGAGTACCTCAACAAGCTCGAAGCCGCCGTGGGGAAGCCGATCACACGACTCAACACCGACCGGGACTTCGACCACTGGCTCGAGGTCTACCAGGGCACACTCCCCAGCCCGCAGATGCGCTGGTGCACCAAGAACCTGAAGATCAAGCCGCTTGAGGAATGGGTCGGCGATGACGAGGTCATCTCCTACGTTGCCATCCGCGCCGACGAGAACCGACTCGGATACGTCAGTACCAAGCCCAACATCACCGCGGTCTTCCCGTTCCGCGAGGATGGCATCGACCGTGAGGGCGTCGGCCGCATCCTCGACGAGGCTGGCACCGGACTGCCGGGCTACTACGAGTGGCGTACCCGGTCAGGCTGCTACTTCTGCTTTTTCCAGCGCAAGCACGAGTGGGTCGGGCTCAAGGACCGGCACCCCGATCTTTTCGACAAGGCCGTGGCCTACGAGGAGAAGGTCCGCCACCAGGACACGGCCATGCAAGGCCGTGACTACACCTGGTCCCAAGGGGAGTCCCTCCACCAGCTGATAGAGCGCCGGGAAGACATTCAAGCCAAGCACGAGGCCAACCTCGCTCGCGCAGCAACGCGGGTTAAGCCCAACCGCCCGCTGCTTGAAGTCCTCTCGGATGCCCTGGATGCAGACGACGACGAGGCAGGTTGCTCCGTCTGCCACCTCTGACTGATCCGTTCTTTGGAAGGGGTCCGGCTGGTGACGAACCGTCATCAACCGGACCCTTTTTCGTCTCATCGCACCTGTTGTCAGTACTGCGTGTAAGGATGTGTGTGCTCTTCACACACCGTCACTCAGTCGGAGCACATCAGGAATGGCGACGCCAGACACTGTCGCGCGGGCCGTGATCCGGCACCGCCTGGACGCCAGCCCTGCCCTGGAGATACAGCTCGGCATCACCCCGATGCTGGATCTGCCGGCCCATCAGCTTCTGCAGGGCGACCTGAAGCGTCTTGCCTCCCCCTGGGAGAAGCTCACCGCGGTAGAAAGCATCGTCGATTCGATACCTGATGAGCCAGGTCTCTACATGTTCGTCTGGCGCCCGACGATCAAGCTCTCCATGGCAGACGGCTCTGAGGGCGGCTTCCACCACGTTCTCTACATCGGGCACGCGGGCGGAGCCGGCCAATTGGGCAACACCCTCAGGAACAGATTCAGGGACTACCGGAAGCACTTGCGGGGCAACCCTGAGGATCTCTGGACTAGGGAGCCGCCGACCAGCCGAGCGGGCAGGCTCACCTACTACCTGGCTCTGCATCCCTTGGAGTTCTGGTTCGCGACCGTCGATGACCGGTCGAAGATCAAGAACCTGGAGGATCGCCTGATTCACCTGTACAACCCACCAATCAACACCCAAGGTGGCCCCAAGCTGCGCGGTCGGCTCAGCAGAATCCCGAGACCGGCACTCCGCTCCTAGCCTGAACCCGCTCCCTGACATCGAGGTACCTCATGCCCTCCAAGACGTTCGTTCCCGCCTTCGAAGCCAAGGTGGGTAACTGGACCTACTATTCTTGCCTGATGAGCTACGCCCAGGTGGCTCGCGAAATCAACTTCGCGCACGAGCTTGGGGGGAACCGAGATCTCGGCACGATGATTCAGCGTGGCGTCGGAACGCGCACAGAAAAGATCACTGACTACCTTCTCACCAACGAGAATCGATTCCTGGGAGCCATCATTATTGCGGTGTGGGGCGGAGACCCCAACTACCTGTCGGTAGAGATGGACTCTGAGAATCAGGCTGTCCTTCAAGGGCTTGACCGGAACTTCGGAGTCCTCACCTTTGACGGTACCCAGCAGTTCTTCGCCCTGGACGGACAGCATCGACTCAAGGCCATCAAGGATGCGATCAAGCAGAATCCGGAGCTGGGCAGCGAGGACATCAATGTCATCGTCGTGCCCCACTTCGATACCCCAGACGGGCGACGACGTACCCGGCGTCTCTTTACCAACATCAATCGGAACGCCAAGAGCACCAACTCCCAGGAAAACATCGCACTTGACGAGGACGACAGTTTCGCCATCCTCACTCGTCGGTTGCTTGACGACGACTCGTTCCTGAGTCGCGAGAAGGTCGTACTCGTATTCAGCAAGGTGGGTCAGGATGGTGAACTAGTCCTAGCGCAGCGCTCAGTCAATGCGACGAGCCCTGCGTGGAGCACTATCGGAGTGCTTTACGACATCACTAGGGAGATCGGTTTCGACCTTCCCTGCGCTAGCGAGCAGTCGACGCAGCGGGTCACCGACGAGATTCTCGATCAAAGTTTTGAGCTTCTTTCTGTGCGCGTCCTGGAGCTCCTCGATGCGTGCGGCAACCTGCGTGAGCGCTACCTCGCTTCCGTGGCGCCCAAGGACCTCCGGGCTCCGAAGGGCCGAGACGGTGCTGGGCACCCATTCATGCGACCTGCCATCCAGGTCCAGGTGGCGCGGGTCGTGCGGCATGTCCTGGAGCAGGAAGCCTTGACATGGCCTGAAGCCATGAAGCGCCTGGCGGCACTCGACTGGAAGATGACCTCGGCACCGTTCTCCTCGATGTGGATCGAGACGCCTGAGGGTAAGGCGAAGGGGAAGATGGCCAGTGGTAATACCCAGCTTCTTTACGATCTCCTTCTCGTCCATCTCGCACCGCGCTCCAAGGCTCAGATCAGCAGGGCGTTGCGCTCATACGCTGACGTGATGAAGGCCAAGTATCCGGTGCCGGCTGAGGAACTCTTCGCGCTTCTCCCGGTCGACGCCGACTGAATGGACTGAGGCATCTGGCCTGCCTACGACGAGAGTGCGATAAGCCGGTAGAGCGGATCTGGTCGGGGCGCGTCCTGGCCCGACAACGAGGACAAGGCCCTGCACAGTTTCGCGACCTGTGCAGGGTCGGCTTCTCGGCACCAAGAAACCTGGCCTCCAGCGATCTGCTCACGCCACTGGCGTGGGCTCCAGCCCTGGCCGATCCCGGCGAACGTTGTGTCGCCGACCATACTGAGTCCGCGGCTGGCTGCAAGAGTCACCACGCGTTCGAGGCGGTCAGATGCCAGTGCTGTGTGCTTGTGCCTCAGAGATGCTGTAAGCGCTGCCACATCGCTCTGAACAGCGAAGGCTGCCTCGTCCTTATCCACAGTGGTGACCAGGACACCTCCGGCTCGCAGGACACGGGCGCACTCGGCGATCACCGGCGCCGCATCATCGAGGAGATGGAGCAGCCAGATGAGTACCACCGCTTCTGCCTCCGCTGACTTGATCGGTAGGTGCGTCGCGTCACCAAGTACCACACCGCGGGGGAGGCGGGGCGAGGCTAGTGCGGCCATGCCTCGCGACCGGTCCACGCCGAGGACCGTTCGCTCGAGGCGTGCCAGCCGCCTAGTCACAATTCCGGTGCCGCATGCGACATCCACCAGGGAGGACGTTCCCTTCGGTAGGAGTCGCTCGACGGCCTCAGCGGTGGCTGCGGCCCGCGCCTCTCCTCCTCGGGAGGCGTCGTAGCCCTCAGCTTCAGCGTCATAGTCGATCACGGCGTCAACCTAACTGGAAACGTCGTCCGATTATCCATCCATGGAGGCAGAGATCGGGAAGCAGCCTGTACGGCCGAGGCGGGCGCCGTCGTAGAGGCAGAGGCCGTAGAGGTTGGGCTCGTGTGATGAGAATCTTGAAGTGTCATCACGTGGTTGCTGGGCAGTACCGGTACCGGCGAGAAGACGGCACGGGCCGTCACGGCCAGCCCGTTTCAAGCTCGGTGCAGTTCACATTCCGCAACCTGCGTCGCTGTGGACCACGGCACCGGCAGCGGTGCGATTTGGTTCCAGAACGAGTAGCTGTGCCGGATCATGGCGCTGAATCCAAGCGGTGATACTTCGGTGGAGACGGCTGACAGGACGCGTCGGGTGACGCTACCTGCCCCCCGGGCAGCAGGCGTGATGCCGTGGCCCAGGAGCAGCGTGGCCGTACGGAGTGCGTCTAGGCTTCCGATGGGAGCCGCGTGGGCGTAAGGGCCGAAGACGAGGTCTTTCCACGGAGCCCGGGTTCGGGCCCAGGCGAGGCGCTCAAGGGCCGTGCCTAGGTCGATGGCCATGCGGGCCGGGTTGTCGGCGTTCCACAGGAGCACGATGTCACCGAGGGGTAGATTGCAGTGGCTGAAGCGCAGAGTGATGCCCTCAACCTCGCGGCGACGCCAAGTCGTCAGGCGGCCGTGGAAGGCGATGTGGCGGGCATGTAGGCCGAGGCGAGACAGGACGGTCAGCCACTCGTCGAAGACGGAGGCGTATTCAGCAGGATGCTGGATGGGCTGAACCCGGGAGACATTGACAAAAGAGGTAAGGGTGCCATCTTTTAGCGCACCATGTGCGTCACGGTCTCCCGTGAAGCGGACCACGGGCTGCGGCAGGAAGCCTTGACGGTAAGGAGCCCCTTTCCCTTCTTTCAGGAGAGGGTCGAGAGCCTGGACCGCTGAGATGGTGAGTTCCGTTTCGCGGCCCCAGCGAAGTGGGAGGCAGGCGGCGCGGGGGACGCCTTGCGCGTCGAAAGCTTCTTTGAGGGTGGTCAGAAATGCCTCCCAGCCCAGGTCTCGGCATGGTGGGCGATACGGAGTGCCGCGGTGCGCGTGCTGGATCGTGATGCGGGCGCCGTCGGTGGTGAACTCCCAGTTACGTCCGAGCGCTTCGCGTAGCAGGGCTGGGATCAGCGTGGGCAGGTCGGGGGTCAGCATGGGCGGGCGGCCAGCGCTTTGAAGTGGCGAACGGGGTCGAAGCGTTGCAGGCCGATCCGTTGGACTTCGGTGTGATCGAGGTCCAGTGCTCGTTCGATGGTTTCGGCGAGTGCGCGAGACGCGGTTTCGTTGTCGTCTTCACTCGGGACGACGCAGACGGTGCCTGTGCGTTCACACAGGGCGGCTTCGGCGCAGGTGCCGCGGCGCCAGGTCAGGGCTGCCACTGGCGTCCCGGCACGCAGGGACTCGCCGAAGACGGCTGTGCCTGCCTCCACGTAGGGGCGGGCGTACGTGTAGACGAAGGCCGCGGCATCGCGAAGTGCTGCGGTCTTCGCGGGACCGCCGAGTTCACCGGTCCACTCGACATGGTCGGCGGCGAAGAGTTTCTTGTGACGCCGGGTATAGGCGTCATCGAAGACGGGTCCCACGATGCGAATCCGGCGGCCGAGGAGTTGCGCGGCGCGGACGGCGAGGTGCGGGGCTTTGTCTTCGTCGATGCGGCCCAACCACACCAGGTCGCGGCCGGGGGCGGACGGTCGTTCAGCTTCGTTCTGGCCGAGGTGGACGGCCAGCTCGGGGATCGGCCGGTGGGCGGCATACCGTTCGGCCATTTCCGGGGAGTAGCAGTACAGCCGGGTACGGCCGCCGTCGAAAGCGTCGGTGGTGTGTGGGAAGTCGGGGTTGTGCTGAAAGGTGGCGACGTCGCAGTCCAGCAGTTCACGACTGTTGCGCCAGGCAGGCAGCGACGGGTATTCATGGCCAACGATCAACAGGTCGTAGCCTGTCGCTGCCAGGTCGCGGGAGGTGAGCGAGCCGGGTACAAGGCCTTCCAGACGCACGGGCTTTCGGGTCCACTCCTGAGCTAGGTCCTCACGCCAGAGTGGACCTAGGAGGTGTACGTCGGCGCCTGCGGCACGGGCGCCCTCCGCTACCGCCCAGAGCCATCTTTCGATCCCGCCGTATCCGGCAGGGGGAAATGCGTAACTGCTGGGGAAGTCGCAGACGCCGACTAACACCTATGCCTCCGCAGGCGTTCCGTCCGCCGCGATACGGCGGAAACCGAGGTACTTGACGAGAGCTTCGGGTAGCAGGATGGAGCCGTCCTGCTGCTGGTGCTGCTCCAGCACGGCGGCCAGGGTGCGCCCGATGGGCAGGCCGGAGCCGTTGATGGTGGCGGCCGGAGTGGGCTTGTTGTTCTCATCGCGGGTACGGATACCGGCGCGGCGGCCCTGGAAGGTGCCGAAGTCGGAGATCGAGGAGATCTCACGGTAGGTGCTCTGGCTGGGCAGCCACACCTCGATGTCGTAGGTGAGCTGGGCAGAGAAGCCGGTGTCACCCGCGGCAAGCATGACGACTCGGTAGGTGAGGTCGAGTTCTTTCAGGCATGCCTCAGCATGACCGATCATCATCTCGAATTCGGCCTCAGCGTCTGCGGGCTTACAGATGCGAACCATCTCGACCTTGGAGAACTGGTGCTGGCGGATGAGGCCACGAGTGTCGCGGCCGTACGAGCCGGCCTCGGACCGGAAGCACGGTGTGTGCGCGGTGAGCGCGAGGGGCAGCTGAGCGGGCGGGATGATCTCGTCTGCGTACAGGTTGGTGAGAGGCACTTCCGCCGTGGGGATCAAGAACAGGTCGCGGTCAGCTACGCCGGTCTTGAAGAGGTCCTCTTCAAATTTCGGCAGCTGGCCCGTCCCGGTCATCGTCTTGCGGGTGACGAGGTACGGCACCGAGTGCTCGACGTAGCCGTGGCGGCGGGTGTGGAGGTCCAGGAAAAGGGTCGCCAGCGCCCGCTCCAGCGCTGCTCCGACACCTCGCAGCACGCTGAAACGGGGGCCAGACAGTTTGGTGGCACGGCCGAAGTCAAGGATGCCCATGGCTTCGCCAAGGTCGACGTGATCCTTGGGCTCGAAAGCGAAGGTCGGTGGCGTGCCGACGCGGCGCTGCTCGACTGCGAAGTCTTCGGAATCGCCGTCGGGTGAGACGTCCGAGGGCAGGTTCGGGATGGTGAGGAGGAGCTGGGTCAGTTCCTCCTGGATCAGCTCGTGCTCAGCCTCAACCTCTCGGACCTGGTCCTTGAGCTTGCGGGCACTCTCCTTGAGCGCTGAGATGTCCCCGCCGGCCTTGGCTGTCTGCTGCACTTCCTTCGCGACGTTCTTGGCTTCTGTGCGAAGGCTGTCGGCGGTGCGGATGCTCTGGTTCCGTCGAGACTGGAGGCTCTCCAGGGATGAGAGGTCCAGGGTGTAACCGCGGCGAGCAAGTCGGCGGACGGCTTCGTCACCCATGTCGATCAGAGCGCGGGCATCATGCATGAGGGAATTTCTCCTCGAGCGGGGTCGGTAGTGAATCGACGGTAGCAAGGATGAAGGGGGCCTCCATTCCCCATATCCCCGCGTCGCCCTTGGGGGCTGCGGCTAACGATCGTTCTGCGGGTCAGGCTCGTGTAGAAGGCGGTCGACGCGACTGCCAAGAGAACAGTGCGCCCTGGTCAGCGGACTCAAGCGCAGTGCCCCGGAAAGAAGAGTGGTATGGCCATGCCTGGCGCACAGCTGAGGACGGACAGCGGGAGGTTGTGCGAGACAACAACGCGAGGGCCGGGCTGCCCCAACGTGGCCGACAGGAAACAGAGCGTGCGCTGGATTCCCTCGCGTTAGGACTCGTCCGCGGCACGTGGGCGCGCCCACGTGCCGCGGTGCTGGAACCAAGCGGCGTAGTCCAAGAAGCGGGCAGCGCCCTCGTGTCGCCGTACTCGACGAGTTCGTTGAGCAGCCGTTCGATGAGCAGGGATGGAGACGGATGCGTCCCGCAGGAGCACTGCAGTCTGCTGTGCTCGTGTGAAGACGCTGGCGATCCGTGTCTGAACCGAGGTAGCAAGGAGAGATGGCCGAGGCGTGCGGCAGGTACGCACGCCCTTCCTTGTCGAGCGGCAGGGGTGCCCAGGGCCTTCGTTGACCAGGAGCGAGAAGTGCAGTCCGTGTGGGCAGGGCGGATCAGGTGTGTGGCACTGAGGGGCACCTCGCAGCTCGTTCGAGCAGGCCGTTCAGCACGCCGGCCATCTCTGGAGTGTGCGGATCCTGGGTCTCCTCGTAGTAGAGGAAACCGTCCAGACTCAGCAGCAGGCACCAGGGGAGGAACTGGTCGATGGGGATGCCGGAAGTGCGTCTCGCCTGTTCAAGGCGGCGGCCGGTGGCGTGGCCGAGCCTGTAGTAGACGGACCAGAAGGCCCAGTCGTAGGCCGCGTCTCCAATCATGGGAAGCGGGTCGAGTAGGACAGGTCGGCCGCCGAGGGTGAAGGGGATGTTCTCGCGGTAGAGGTCCGCGTGCAGGATCGTCTCTCGACTGAGGTCTTCCCGTAGCTCGGCGGTGTAGGGCAGCACGCGTTCGGCCAGGTGGCGATAGCTGGTGGCGGGGATGCGGCGCTGGATGCGAGGCATCACCTCGTCCGAGACGAAGTCGCGTAGCGTGGGAAGGCTTTTGACTCGGCGGCCTTGGCAGCCAGCGACGTGGAGCCGCTGCAGGGCAGTTGCCACAAGATACGTCTCGGACTCTGGGCAGACCGCGCCACCGGGGGCACCGCCCACCGTGAACAGGGCAGCAGCCGCCAGGCCGTGATCGGTGGCGCAGACAACAGCGTCTGCGCCCTGGTGCCACAGCTGCAGGACCTCCACCTCGCGGGCGTACCGATTCCGATCCGGCCAGGCCTTGACGATCAAGGCCTGGGCATTCCGGTCGGTAGCGGTGGCGAGGACCGAAGCGTGGCCGGCGTCGTGATATCCGTACAGGCAAAGCGACCAACGTTCGGCAGCTGTGGCCAGCAGGCTCGGGACTGCATCCAGCCACTGTCCAACCTGAGGACCGTAGTGACCGGTCAGGCGTTGGCGGCAGGTCGGCGGTACGGACGGGAGCGTGCGGCCAGTCATCAGCTGAGCAGTACGCCGTTGTGGACGAGTTCGTCCGTGAGCGCCGGGAAGCTGGTGAGCGTTTCGTCGATGAGCGCCTGGATCTTGTCGACCTGGGCGCTTGGCTCGGAGAGGCGTACGAGAATCCGCCATGGCTGATCGAGGCGCTCACCGGTCGCGCTGACGAGATGGACCTCCGCATGTCCGCCGGTCTCCTCGTGCAGTCTGCGGGCAAGGCGCATCGCAGCGAGGTTGTAGAGCTTGCCGACGTGGTAGACCGGGTTCTTGCCGTTGGCGCCCTCCATGTTCATCGGGCGCAGTGGGGTGATCAGACCGTTGACCCGGTTGCCCCGGCCGACGACTCCCTCATCGCCTGATTCGATGGAGCTGCCGGTATACGTCAGGTAGAACTCGTCCTTCTCCGGCACATCGCGCACGTTGAGCCGGAAGTCGACTGGTGTGCCCGGGAGGCGCAGGCCAGCCAGGCGTCGGCATTCGGCGAGGATGGTCTGCTTGTTCTCCACGTACGCGGCACGGCTGGGGACGTACGGGGACTTCTGGGGGACGCACAGCACGACATCGGCGCGATCACCCTCGAAGTAGCCCATCAGCTTGACGTCCGTACCGCACCACTGGTGCGTGTCGGTGAAGACGCTGTGGCCGGAGAAGTTGTCGACGAGTTCGCGGACGAAGGACTCAAACGGGCTCTCAGGCGCCCAGCCGGTGCCGAGAGAGGTGTCGTTGGCCAGAAGGATCCGGCGCTCACGCAGATCCTTCACTGACCGAGGAGCGAACCACCTATTGCGTTCCGGGGTCTGGCCTTCGGTGAGGACCGCGCCCGGACTCGAATTGCTGGTGATATGAAACCGGATGTCGAGCTGATCAGCGACCTCAGGCAGCCGCTCGGCGAAGAACTGCCGGACAGTGGATTCCACCAAGTCGTCGACGGGAATGGTCTCGTCCCCGCAAGCGGGAGCCGCCCGACCGTTGACCAGAACGCGCACGGGAGTGGTCATGCCACCGGCGCCGTAGCGGACCTCGCTTGCTCCGCCCAGCAGCGCGAGCTTGTCGAAGTTGTGGTGCAGCACTGCGCCGAAGTGTTCCAGTGTGTAGCGGCTGTAGGCCTGGGAGAGACGCTCGGCGAGGTGGTCTGCAAGGGTATCGGGGTGGCCGAGGCCCTTGCGTTCCACGATGGTTGTTGCGTCAGGTTGGGAGGTACCCGTCTCGATCACGATGCGGCTGCGGCCGGAGGTCCTGGCAGTTCGGTTCACGGCGTGCTCCTGTGTGTCTCGGATGGAGGTGCGAAGTCGTCGAGTGGGGTGTGATGTGTCGACGTTCAGGACGCCGAGGCATTTTGAACGGGAGAATTCGGCTTACTGGGGGACGCCGACGGCACGAAGCAGCGCGATGCAGCGGCCTGTCGCTCGCACTGCATCCGCCGAAGTGCCGGCGAGAGCGATCCGGTCGAACTCCCGGTGGGACAGTTCGTTGATGTCTCTCGGACGTCGTCTGTCCAGCCACTGCACGACGCGCCAGGCCAGTACCAAGCCTGTGACGGGCACCTGGCTGATGACGTCGACCGGGAGTTCAGAGGGGGCCGTGCCCGCATAGATCAGATCGCGGATGAGATGGAACATGGTGTCCACGTGATCGCACACCCCGGGGCCGCGTCCGCTGGCCTCCCAATCAACGACGTGCTCCTTCTTGCCGTCAGCCAAGAAGTGCTCCGGTTTCAAGTCCCCGTGCAGGTGGACAGTAGGCAGATCATTGAGCGGTGTGAGCATGCTCTGCAGGGCGTTCCACCAGGGCAGGCGGTGACACCGCGATGAAAGCTGCTCCAGAAGAAGTCGTTGGTGAGTCGTGGTGACTTGATTCGCCGTAGCGGACCACCCTGGCCCAGGTCTGAGGCTCAAACCATGTGCGCGTGCGTGGAGGTTCGTAGTCAGACTGAGCGCGCGTTGGACAAAGTTGGTCACGTCCGCGGTAGTCGTGACGGAACCGGGGACACCTGGAACGACGCTGACTACCGACCAGGCGTAGTCAGCCTCCTCGCCAGTCGCCAGTAGAACCGGGGCGGAGACGCCCCAACCGCGCGCCAACCGGAGCGCATCAGCCTCGCGAACACGGCGCGACCGGGGTTGCACTCCGCGGTAGACCTTCAGCATGGAGGCTCCGTCGACGGAGCGACGGGTGACCGAGAATGGCTTGACCGTGGCGCAGCCGAACGGGCCGTACTGCAGGATGCGGTGGTCGGCTCGTAAGTCCATCGGCTTCTCCCCTCCTGGGTGCGGAACACGCGGGCAAATCCCGTGACAGGGGCGAGTGTTCAGGCCGAGCACCGCCCCGGTGGTGTTGACCATCACACCGCCTGCGACAGCGGCGGAGTATCACGTGTAGTTAGCTAGGAAGCTCACCGAGTAGTCGCAGGCTTTCAACATCCGCTTACACACGGGTTCATGAGGGGCAGATCTAGGCTCACGTCATGACAAGGGCTGAACAGGTGGTAGAAGACGTGGGGAAGTCCCGTGCGGGATGGACACCGGGACGGCTGCGCGAGCAACGCGAGGCCCACGGACTGACTCTGGAGGGCGCTGGAGAGCGACTGCGGGAAGTCGCTAGATCTGCCGGCCTGACGGTGCCAGCGGCAAACTTCCAAACCCTGT
>NZ_ML123034.1:2664541-2690769 GCF_003846185.1 Streptomyces sp. ADI96-02 | reverse complement strand
GGCAGCACGAACAGGGCGAGGTCTACCCGGGGCCGCACTACCGGCGTGCATACTGCCTGCTCTACAGAGCCACTGAGCCCGAACTCGGCTTCCGTCACGGTCTGCCGAGCGAGAAGACTCGGATGCAGTTCACTCCTTCAGCCGAGGTGCACAACGGTGCACATCTCCTCGCTGTCGAGCGTGCACTGCTGCAGATGGCACCAGGCACCGAAGACACCGACAGCGAGATGCTCCAACAACGCATCCTCGACGCCTGGAAGCGTCGGCACACCGGCGGTGACCCGAACCGCCCCACCCTCGTACTGGTGGGCGGCTACGCGGGCAGCGGCAAGTCGGAGTTTGCGCGCTTCCTCTCCCAACTCACTGGCTGGCCCGTCCTCGACAAGGACCCGATCACTCGCCCTCTGGTGGAGCGGTTGCTCACCGCGCTGGGCAGTGAACCGAACGACCGGCATACAGCCGTATACCGCGAACAGGTACGGCCCCTGGAGTATCAATGCCTGTTGGAGGCCGCTTACGCCAACGTGGACTGCTCGATAAGCACGGTGCTCACGGCGCCGTTCGTCGCGGAACTCACAGACGTGCGTTGGATGCAGAGGCTGGCCAATCGCTGCGAGGCGCGTGGCGTCTCGGTCGCGCCGATCTGGATCCAGTGCGACATAGACACAATGCATGAATACATCAGCTTCCGCTCTGCTGCCCGGGACTCCTGGAAGCTTCAGCATTGGGATGACTACACTGCCAGCCTCAACCCCGACCTGTGCCCCGCTGTACCGCACCTTGTCGTCGACAACCGCCTCGGCGCGGCCATCTCGTTGACCGACCAAGTTCGTCAAGTCTTCGGAACGGTGTTCTGATGAACCACGGAATCCTTCTGTACGGACCTCCTGCGTCAGGAAAGGACACCATCACCGCGGAACTTGCCAGAATCCATTCCCGCTATGTTCTGTTCGCGCGCCTAAAAATCGGCAGTGGTCGTACCCAGGGCTACCGTATGGGTACGGCCAAAGAATTGAAGGAACTGGAGCAGCGGGACCAGATTCTCTACCGCAATGAGCGCTACGGCAACACGTACGTCGTCGATCAACCGGGCTTGGATGAAGCGACCCGCAATGGTCGTGTGCCGATTGTCCACCTGGGTCAGATTGCCGGGGTTCAGGCGGTAGCTAGCGGTTTCCGGGCACGGTGGTGGCGTGTTCTGCTCTGGTGCCCGCGAGAGGTCACAGAGCAACGGTCAGTTGCGCGCGGTGACGCGGACAATGCAGCACGCCTCAAGGCGTGGGAAGCCACACGGTTGGATGTTGATCGTCATGCGGATGCTGAGTGGGAACTCACCTTGCGTACCGACAAAGTGTCGCCGCGCGAGGCCGCCCTGCGGATACAGGGTCTTCTCACTGCGGCGGAGTGAGACCCGGCTGTAGATCGGGGTTGTTGTGGCGAAGCTGCTCTATGGCCTCGGGCGTGCTCAGATTCGTGTCGCGTGTGCCGCTCCAACGGGCCAGGACGGAGGCCGTCGCGCGCATTAGATCGTCCGGCAGCCCCGCGTCGGCGAGCAGTTCCGCAGCTTCTTCCATCTCCGGGCCCCAGCGCCATGCGCGGGCAGCGGTCTTAGGGATGTAGTCGGGCTCAGTGAGGTAGCTGCCCGAGCGCTGTGAGGCAATGTCGAGAAGGTCGTCGGCGACCCCGTTCGCCTCGGCGGCGCCGTAGGCCACAGCTGCAAGGACCCGGGAAGCCTTTTGATAGCTGGTGTAGGAGAGCTTGAGTGCCGATGCTTTGCCGACGTCCTCGCCGAGCAGATGGATTCGCACGTCTGTGGCGGCGAAGAGCCTGTTCAGCTGGTCGAGGGCCAGTGACGGACCGGAAACGTACAAGCGCGGTCGCTTACCGCCGACCGGCGGCGACCCGACAACAGCGGCATCGACGAAGACAGATTCCGGAAGCATCTCCGCGATGCGTCGCACGCGAGCTGGCGAGATCGCGTTCGCCTCGACGTAGATCTTCCCGGCCAAGCCATGCCCAGCTACCTCATGAGCGAGTTCTTCGCTCGCCGCCGGAGGGCACAAGGCAATCACGACGTCTGAAAGCTCCAACAAGCCGCCGAGGCTGGTGGATGCTTCCAGCTCAGCCGTCTCCGCGCGCGTCACTGTGGCCGGGCTGCGACGGTCGGGGACCCACAACACGCGCACCCCGGTGCGTCTGAGCTGGCCAGCCACCGCCGCTCCCATGCTGCCGGGGTGCAGGATTCCCACTGTCACATCAGTAGTGATCACGCTTGCTTCCGCTCAGGTTCGCCGGCCGCCAGCAACTCGATAGCCACGCGGACATCGGGGGCGTGATGATCGGGTTCGGGCAACCCCTGCGGCCAAGTGACGTCACCGCTGATCCATATCGTACGAAGGCCGGCGGTGCGGCCGCCTTCTATGTCCTTGACCGGGTTGTCACCCACCATCCACGCTTCACCGCCCTTGTCGTGGCCCCCGCACCGCCAGATCGCTTCGAGGAAGACGGCCGGCTCCGGCTTGCGTGCCCCTACCTCCTCAGAGATACAGACGGCGTCTACCCGGTCGGCAATGCCAGTCGACCGCAGCTTGGCCCACTGAACGCCTGCGGCACCATTCGTCACTATCCCGATCCGCCATCCCAGGGCCCGGAGTCTTTCCAGGCCGACCAGAGCCTCGGCGGGGCAGACGACCGCAGCAGCGATGTCCGCGCAGTAACCCTCCCACAGCGTCTCGGCCGACTCGGCCAGACCGAACCGGGTGCGGATGCCCTCGAAGTGGGCTGGAGAGGCGCGCTCTGAGAGCTGCTCGATGACCCAGCCCTCGTCTTCAAGCCCAAGGCCACAGTGCGCGCGGAAGGTAGCTGCCCAACGGGCCAGCGTCAGACGCCGGTCCACCAGAGTGTTGTCGAGATCGAAGAGCACCAGAGGTTGCACGAGGACTGACTCTACTCATGTCTTGAGAGGGAGAGGCGAGCTAACTAAGAATCAAGAGTGATGGTGCCGTCAGGAATCCACCCCCCTACGTATCCCTCCAGGAATTTTCCCAATTCGCTAGGAAATGTATTGAATTGATCTGTTGAGACTTCAGAAATTGGCCACCATCTGATTTGGGAGGAGTTATGTGCCGAAAATGCGGCCGCGCCGACCCTGAGGATGTAGAGCGAAGAAGTTGAATGTGCGGCCAGTTGCCCGTCGGAAGGGTCAGTGCCTACTCGGCCGATGACTCGACCGATGCGCGCGGATCTAGCCAGCCGACTCTGCTGTCGTAGTTGCAATAGGGCGGCCACGCTAGAACTTCCGGGCTCGACGTCCAGCCGTACTGGCTGCCATTTCTGAGTCCCGCCGGTCTGCTGCAGCAAGACCTCGTTATCATGTGACAGTACCGCGATGAGAACCGTCTGATCGGCATGCTGGGGGTCAGTGCTCACATGCTCACGCTGGGGTCTGACCGAATTAGTGGCACGCCAAGTTCATCCAGTCAGGCGGAACCTTGAGCGGAAGTTGAGGAGCTTAAGCGAAGGACTCGTCCTCCGATCTACTCCACAGTCGCTATCTGCGCTATTGGCCGATGCGCGAAGTGCTACCGCTCTCAGACGAGGTCTCGATTGGTCCAAGCAGCCAGACCGGGCCACAGGCCGACACCCAGTGCCGCTTCTAGGCGTGCGAGAGTTCCCAGGTCGGGAAGGACCATGCCACGTAGTAGCCGGCTGATGGTGGCGTGGGAAACACCTGCTTGCTCCCCGAGGGCTCTCAGTCCGATCCCGGAGTCGGTCATCGCCTGCGCCAGGTTTCGAGCGAATACCTGACCGTAGTATGCGCTGACCGGGGCATCCGCCCTGAGCTGGGCACGAGGCCAACTGCCAGACACGACATAGGCCGCCGGTAGCTGATCGTTGTTGCTCCGGGGCATGCCGCCTGGATCCTTCCTTGTCTCTGGTGGCCGTCTGAGGCTGGGCCAGAGCTCGGTCGATGTCTGCAGCCGACGTAGGTGTTGTGCTTAGTCCGTGTCCAGGGTGCGCTCTGAGTCCGCGGAACAGCCCCTGGCCTGCGCAATCTCGGAATGCGTTCCCGGATCACTCTTGGTGCGTTCTGAGGGTGCTGCACCGTGCACCCCTGACCTGCAGGTATTGACTTACGTCCAAGCCCCACGAAGGCACGAAGGCGTGGCCACCGCCGTTAGTGTAGCGGGTGGCGTATGGGCCGCGTGTGCGCCTGTCCGGGCGGCGGGAGGGGCCGGGTGGTGAGGGCGGCGGGGGCGGGTCCGTTGCGCCTCTGACCTCGCCTGCCCTTGGTCGTCCGGGCTCGGGCCGCATAGCGTCTCGTCCATCGAGCCAGCGCGAGAAAGGCCGTCCGTGCCGCACACCGACCCGCCCCCGCCCCCTTCTCCGGGCCACCCGGACCGCCCCGGCCGTGCAGGCGGGGCGTGCCCTTCGGCCGCCCCGGATTCCGCCGCCCTCACCGAGCGTGCCCGGCGCGTCGAGGCCGTTCTCACCGCGCCCGGTGCGCCCTTCGCCGTCGTGCGCGGGGAGCAGGGAGTGCTGGAGTACGCCGACGGGCCGCGTACGCTCCGGGAGTTCGTGGAGGCCACCTGGGCCTACGGGGACAGGCCGTTCCTCGTCGCCGGTGAACAGCGTTTCTCCTACGGTGAGTTCTTCGCCGCCGCCTCCGCTCTGGCCGTCCGGCTGAGCGAGTCGTACGGCCTGTGGCCCGGCGATCGGGCCGTTGTCGCGATGCGCAACCACCCCGAGTGGCAGATCGCCTTCTGGGCCGTCCAGTTGGCCGGGCTGATCGCCGTACCGCTCAACTCGTGGTGGACCGAAGGGGAGTTCGCGTACGCCCTCGACGACTGCGAGCCCGGGGTGCTGCTCGTCGACGGGGAGCGGCTGGACCGCGTCGCCGGGTGGGCGCGGCGCGCCGGTGCGCGCGTCGTCCTCTTCCACGGCGGCGGGCGAACCGCCCCCGGCGTGCGCGTCGAGCGCTACGAGGAGTTCCCGGCGCCCGATCCGCTGGCCGCGCCGCCCGACGTCGAGCCCCGGCCGGAGGACGACGCCACGATCCTGTACACCTCCGGCACCACCGGCCGTCCCAGGGGCGCGGTGGCCACCCACCTCGCCCAGGCCGGGGCCGCGCTCAATCCCCGCTACCACGCCGCCGCCTCCGTGCTCGGGCGCGGCGGCACCCCGGGGCTCGGGCCCGCTCCGGTCTGCCTGATGACGTTCCCGTTCTTCCACGCCGCCGCCTTCACCGGCTTCTACGGTGCGATGGCCGCGGGCGGCACGCTCGTCCTGATGCACCGGTGGGACGCCGACGAGGCGCTGCGGCTCGTCCGTGAGCACGGCGTCACGCATTTCTCCGGGGTTCCGACGACCGGGCTCCAGTTGCTGGATGCCGCCGAACGGGCGGGCGACCGGTTGGAGAGCCTGACGTTGTTCAGCACCGGAGGCGACGCGGCTCCGCAGGGCCTGGTCGGCCGGCTGACGGCCGGGTACGGCGAGCGCGTCGAGCCCCGTAACGGCTACGGCCTCACCGAGACCTGCGGCGGCGTCCTCGCGAACTTCGGCTCCGAGTACCGTGCCGACCCCGGCAGCGTCGGCCGCCCGAGCCCCGTCACCGAGGTCAGGATCACCGCCATCAGGGCCACCGAGGCCGGGGCCACCGAGGCCGGGGCCACCGAGGCCGGAGCCGCCGAGATCAGCGCCACCGGTGACGTACTGCCCGACGGCGAGCCGGGCGAGCTGTGGCTGCGCGGGCAGTCGCTGTTCCGCGGGTACTGGCGGGACGCGCCCGCGACGGCTGAGGCGTTCAGCGGCGGTTGGTTCCGTACGGGGGATCTCGCCGTGCTCCGCGAGGGGCGGGTCTCGATCGTCGACCGGATCAAGGACCTGGTGATCCGGGGCGGGGAGAACGTGTACTGCGTCGAGGTCGAGGGCGTCCTGCGCGACCACCCGGACGTGGTCGACGCGGCGGTCCTCGGCGTCCCGCACCCGGTGCTGGGCGAGGAGGTGGCGGCGCTCGTCCGGCTCCGCCCCGGCGCGGCCGTCACCGCGGACGGGCTGCGCGAGCACGTCGCGCGGAGCCTGGCGGCCTTCAAGGTCCCGGCCCATGTCCTGCTCACCGGTGAACCTCTGCCGCGCAACGCCACCGGCAAGCTCCTCAAGCGCGAACTGCGCGCCCCGCTCCTGGCGCACGCCGAGCGCGCCCGGCGGCTCACGGACGGGTGATCCGCACCCGGTAGACGCCGTCCTCGTCCTTGTCGAGAACGGATATCCGTACGCCGTTGGCCCGGTCGGTGAACGTCTGGCCGGGCTGGAACGGCGCGTCCGACAGTTCGGCGTGCACGTTGGGCCGCCGGGTGCAGCCGCCGCTGTCCTGGGTGGCGTCGGCGACGGAGATCGGCCCCTGGCCGGTGTCGATGTCCGTGCTGACCTTGTAGATGAGCACTCCGGGCCGGCAGACCGCCTCGTCGTTGCCCGCCTCGGTGCGGACCTCGACGGCGTAACCGGACTCGGCGCTCAACGGGATGAAGGCGAGCTTCGTGCCGCCCTTCCCGGCCAGTGGTTCGAGTGCGTGCTCGCTCACCCCGGCCTCGGAGGCGCAGCTGATCTGGTCGTTGTCGAGCCAGCCGAGTTTCCACTTGTGCCAGGCCAGGAGGTCGTTGTTGGCGCCCCAGTCCTCCGACATGATGTCCCAGTGCCCGACGGAACCGCCGCCCTCCATCGTGTACAGGTCGGGCAGGCCGAAGACGTGGCCGTTCTCGTGCGGCAGGACCCGGTAACCCGTCTGGGGATACGACCCCGAGCCGTCGTCCTGGCGGCTGTAGACGAAGGACGTGTTGGAGAGCGGCACGCCGTCGGCGGTCGGAGCCTCGTCGTTGCCGGAGAAGGTCACGGAGAGCACGGTGTCCAGGGCCGAGGGCCCGGCGTTCGGGGTGACCAGGATGTTTACCAGGTCGTACGCGGAGAAGTCGACATGCGGGTCGGCGGCCTCGACGATGTCCTTGACCAGTTGGCGGTAGCCCGGTTCGTACGGTGAGCCGCGCTCTATCCCGTACTCCGCGAACGGCGTCGGCATCCGCAGCCAGTCCTTGAGCGGGGCCTCGGGCCGGTAGACGAGCCGGCCGTAGGAACTGGCCCGGAACCACTCCGAGGTCTGCGGGAAGAACTCCGCGAACCGGTCCGCCGCCGGTTCCGTTCCCTCCGCGTCGGGGAAGTCGATCATCAGGTTCAGCGCCGTGACCTCGCCGGTGGAGCGGGTGTAACCGGGCGGGGTCGGCATCCCCTCGGACATCTGGACGCCCAGCGTGGTGGCGATCCGGCAGGGGCCCGCCGCGGAGTCAGGGCTGGTGGCCGCGGAACCGGCCGACGCCCTGCCGCCGACGGGGAGACTGCTGCTGGCCGTGGCGACGGCGGCTATGACCAGGGCGGTGGCCCCGACCAGGGCGATCGGGCGGCGGTGTCTGCGTATCCGCCGGCGGGGCTGCTGCATAGAGGCGCCTTCGGGGTCCGCGGCAGCCGGCCGACCCTGACTGCGCTCTGGCGATCAGCCTGTGCCGGGTGGTGCGGCACCGCTCGCTGGGTGCGCCGATCGGAGGTTTTTCCTCACCAGGCGATGTGGCGCAGGTCACAGGCGTGGCTGAAATAAGTGGGGATCCTTTCCCCGTTTGCACGTGTGTTCCCGTAACCGGGGAAACGGTCCCCGGATATCAGGAGGACCGTTCCGCCAGCTGGTCAGCCAGTCAGCCAGTCAGCCAGTCAGCTGGCCGGCCAGAGGGCAGACCGTCCAGCTACGCAGAAAGAAGAGCCGCAGTCGTGGAGACCACCGCTGAAGCCGCCGCCGCACCGGCGGCACAGCGCCGTACGTCCCGGCCGAGGGCCGACGCGCTGCGCAACCGCGAGCGGATCGTGGCGGCGGCCCGTGAACTCTTCGTCGAGTTCGGGCCGGACGTACCGCTGGACGACGTCGCCCGGCGGGCGGGCCTCGGCAACGCCACGCTCTACCGGAACTTCCCCGACCGCGCGGCCCTGACCCACGAGGTCGTCCTGGCGGTCACCTCCCGCACCACCCGTCGGGCCGAGGAGGCCGCCGCGGCCGAGCCGGACCCGTTCGTAGCCCTCAGCAGCTTCGTGCACGCCGCCGCCGACGAACGGATCGGCGCTCTGTGCCCGCTGCTCTCCGGCGTCTTCGACAGGGACCACCCCGATCTGCTCGCCGAGCGCCGGCGCCTCGAAGAGGCTGTCGAAGGGCTCGTGCGGCGCGCCATGTCCGCGGGGCGGCTGCGCACCGACATCGCCGTCGGTGACGTACTCGTCGCCCTCTCCCAGCTCACGCGGCCTCTGCCCGGAATCGCCTGTCCGGACATCGACCGCTTCACCCATCGCCACCTGCAGTTGTTCCTGGACGGACTGGAGGCCCCGGCCCGTTCCCGGCTGCCCGGCTCGGCGGCGACCTTGGAGGATCTGCGGCGGCGCTCCTGAGGCCCGTACCGACTACCTGTACTTCTGACCACCTGTATTTCTGACCACCGGTACTTCTGACCACCGGCTCGCTCGGCCCCTTCCACCGGGCCTGCGGTACGGACCGCATCCGTAGGGCCCGACGGCGACCGCGGCCGCCACGGCGAACCCGGCCGCGTCGTCCGACGCCTTTCCCCTTGCCCGATACCTCCGCGGCTTGCCCGATACCTCCGCGGCTTGTCCGATGCCTCCGCCGCCCGATGCCTCCGGCGTCCGGCGTCACTTCACCCATACGGCTCGAATCCCGACCCTTCACGCGACGTTCTCCGTGTCCTCGCACGTCCTTAGGTGGCTACGCCCATGTCAAAAACCGCCGACACCCGGCTCCCCGATCCCAGCCGCTGGAAAGCGCTGGCCTTCATCGCCCTCGCGCAGCTGATGGTCGTCCTCGACGCGACCATCGTGAACATCGCGCTCCCCTCGGCGCAGACCGATCTCGGCATATCCGACGGCAACAAGCAGTGGGTCATCACGGCGTACGCGCTCGCCTTCGGCGGGCTCCTCCTCTTCGGCGGACGCATCGCCGACCTCTGGGGCCGCAAGCGGACCTTCGTCGTCGGACTCGTCGGCTTCGCGCTGGCCTCCGCGCTGGGCGGCGCAGCCCAGAACGAGGCGATGATGTTCGGCTCGCGTGCGCTCCAGGGCGTCTTCGGCGCCCTGCTGGCCCCGGCCGCGCTCTCGCTTCTCGCCGTGATGTTCACCGACGCCAAGGAGCGCGCCAAGGCGTTCGGCATCTACGGGGCCATCGCCGGCGGCGGCGGCGCGGTCGGCCTGATCCTCGGCGGCTTCCTCACCGAGTACCTGAACTGGCGCTGGACGTTCTTCGTCAACATCCCGTTCGCCGTGGTCGCCGCGGCGGGCGCGTACTTCGTGGTCCGTGAGCCGGCCGGCGGGCGCAACCGCTCACCGCTCGATATCCCCGGCGTCGCGCTCTCCACGCTCGGCCTGGTGGCCCTCGTCTACGGTTTCACGCGCGCCGAGACAGCCGGCTGGTCGGACGCGCTGACGGTCTCCGTGTTCGTCGCCGCGGGCGTGCTGCTCCTGGCCTTCGTCGTGACCGAGTCGCGGGTGAAGTCGCCGCTGCTGCCGCTGCGCGTGCTGACCGACCGCAACCGGGGCGGGGTCTACCTCTCGCTCGGGCTCGCCGTCATCGCCATGTTCGGGCTGTTCCTCTTCCTGACCTACTACCTCCAGGTCGTGAAGGGCTATTCGCCGGTCAAGACCGGTTTCGCCTTCCTCCCGATGATCGCGGGCATGATCACCGGCTCCACCCAGATCGGCACCCGGCTGATGACCCGGGTCCCGCCGAGGCTGCTGATGGGGCCTGGCTTCCTGGTCGCCGCAGTCGGCATGCTGCTTCTCACCCAGCTGGACCTGAACACCGGCTACGCGGCCGTCATCCTGCCCGGTCAACTGCTCCTCGGCCTCGGTATGGGTACGGCGTTCATGCCGGCCATGTCCCTGGCCACACACGGCATCGAGCCGCGTGACGCGGGGGTGGCCTCCGCGATGGTCAACACCTCGCAGCAGGTCGGCGGGGCCATCGGCACCGCCCTGCTGAACACCATCGCCGCCGGCGCCACCACCGCGTACATCGCCGATCACGCGGCCACCGCGACCGACCCGAGGCTGTTGCAGCTCCAGGCCATGGTCACCGGCTTCGCCAGTGCCATCTGGTGGGCGGTCGGCATTCTCGCCGCCGCCGCCGCGATCGCGGTCGCGCTGATCAACACCGGTCGCCCGGGTACCGGTTCCGGCGGTGCGGACAGGGCGGACGAGAGGGCGGGGGCGGACGCCGAGGACGAGTTCAAGATCCCGGTCATCGCCCACTGACCGGTCGGGGGCCGCCGACCGACCGCCCCCTCACCTGCCGCACGTACGGACGCTCTCACCCGCCGTACGTACGGCCCCCGCGCGCCGAGTGTCTGCCCTGGTTCCGCTCAGCGGAGCCAGGGCAGATCCGCGTCCGTGCCCTCCGGCTCCAGGCCGGTGGCGAGCACCCGCATGATCTCGCCGAGGCTGCGCACCTGCTCGGGGGTGAGGCGGTCGAACATCGCCTGGCGTACGGCGTCGACGTGCCCCGGCGCGGACCTGCTGAGCATCGCGTAACCGTCCTCGGTCAGCACCGCGTTCTGGCCGCGCTTGTCCGACGGGCAGTCCTCGCGCCGCACCCAGCCGTTCTTCTCCAGCCGCGAGACGGCGTGGGAGAGCCGGGAGCGGGTGATCTTCGCGTTCCTGGCCAGCTCCGTCATCCGCATCCGGTGGCGCGGCGCCTGGGAGAGCTGGACGAGCAGCCCGTAGTAGATGTGCGGCATGCCGGCGTCACGCTGCAACTGGCGGTCGAGGTGGTCCTCAAGCAGCGTGGTGGCATGCAGATAAGCGCGCCAGACGTGCTGCTCCTCGTCGGTGAGCCAGCGCGGCGCGCCGGTGGATGCCGTGGTCATGGACTCCACTGTACGACCTTTTCTTGAAAGTTTAACTAGATGGGGCTAAGGTCTGTGCATACAGGAACTTGAAGTTTCAAGATATCTGTCCGGAGGTCCGCCCGTCCGGGAGTTCCGCAGGACCCTTGAGGAACGATCCCCCGGATGACCTCGCGGAACCCCGCCGGTTCCCGGCCGGACCGGCAGGGAACCGGCAGACCTCGATACCGGCCGCCCTCGATACCGAGCGACCTCGATACCCAACACCCGTGGATGGGGAGTGCCATGACTGTCACCGTGGAGCGGATGCCCGCCCTCTATCTCTCGCACGGCGCCCCGCCGCTCGCCGACGACCCTCTCTGGCCCGGTGAACTCGCCGCCTGGTCCGCCGCGCTGCCCCGTCCCCGCGCGATACTGATGGTCTCCGCCCATTGGGAGGAGGCCCCGCTCGCGCTCGGAGCGACCGAGACGCTGCCGCTCGTCTACGACTTCTGGGGCTTTCCGGAGCACTACTACCGCGTCACCTACGGTGCTCCCGGCGCGCCGCAGCTCGCCGAGAGCGTCCGCAAGCTCCTGCGCGGAGCCGGTACGCCGGTCCAGGACATCCCGGACCGCGGGCTCGACCACGGGGCGTACGTGCCACTGGTGGAGATGTTCCCGGACGCCGACGTCCCCGTACTCCAGATCTCCCTGCCGACGCTGGACCCGCGGAAGCTGATGGACATCGGGCGCAAGCTCGCCCCGCTGCGCGACGAAGGCGTACTGATCGTCGGGAGCGGCTTCTTCACCCACAACCTCGCCGCGTTGCGGCACGCGGGCGGTACTCCCGGCTGGTCGGCGGAGTTCGACGACTGGGGCAACCGCGCTCTGATGGCGCAGGACGTCGACGCCCTCCTCGACTTCGAGCACACCTCCCCGGCCGGCAAGCTCGCGCATCCCCGCACCGAGCACTTCGCGCCGCTGTTCGTGACGCTGGGCGCGGCGGAGGACGAGCTGGACCGGGGGCGGAGCGTCATCGACGGCTTCTGGATGGGGCTGGCCAAGCGGTCGGTGCAGTTCGGCTGAGGGCGGCGCGGCGCAGACGCCGGTACGGGTACGGGCGTACGGGCTCCCTCGGCCCACCAGTGCCTCAGCGGGCCATCGGCGCGTGGTTGCTGAGCCGGACCTCACGCTCCGGGCACCGCTGCCCTCGGCCGCCTGCCGTGTGAGCGGGGCTGCGGCGGGAACGCGATCGTAGGGGCCTAGGAAGGTCGAGCGGGTCCGAGGAAGGTCCAGTCGAGCGGAGTCGAGGAGGGTCCAGTCGAGCGGGGCCGAGGAGGACGGTGGGACGCGATTCGTGTGACCGCGGTCTCATCGGGAGGGGGCTGATCCTTCAGCCGCCCAAGCGGCACCGATGGCCCCAACCTCCCCCGCAGCGGCCTTGACCTGCGCTTCCGGGGGTACGTGCGGAGGGTGTACCGGCCGAGGAGCCGGACAGGGTACTGCATGATCGCGAAAATGAATGCGCGGCATGGGAATTCTGTCCGGATTCCAGTCGTTGTTTCCATCGGATGCAGGGCACCCGAAAGGGTGTCGCGACCTACTCAGCAAGGGAGCACGCATGGCAACCCGTGCCGTCGCCCGTCGTACGTCCACCACCGGTGGGACCGACCGGGCAAGCAGTGTTCGCGCCGTGGGCGGGGAAATCGCCGATCGCGACCTGGTCGGCATGTACCTGGACGAGATCGCTCGCACACCGCTGCTCGACGCCGCCAAGGAAGTCGACCTCTCACAGGCCATCGAGGCGGGCGTCTACGCCCAGCAGATCCTCGACGGCGAGGTGGAGAGCGAAGCCGGAGGTGCGAAGCGTGAGGAGCTGGAGGCGCTGGTCGCCGAGGGCGAGCGCGCCAAGGACATATTCATCCGTTCCAACCTCCGACTCGTCGTCGCCGTGGCCCGCCGCTACCCGCGCGCGGGGCTGCCCCTGCTCGACCTGATCCAGGAAGGCAACGCGGGCCTGGTGCGCGCGGTCGAGAAGTTCGACTACGCCAAGGGCTTCAAGTTTTCCACGTACGCCACGTGGTGGATCAGGCAGGCCATCACCCGCTCCATAGCCGACCAGTCCCGCACGATCCGGCTCCCCGTCCACCTGGTGGAGGAGCTCGGCCGGATCCGCCGGGTCCAGCGCGAGTTCAACCGCGAGCACGGGCGCGACCCGGAGCACGCGGAGATCGCCACCGAGCTCGACTCCACAGCCGAGCGGGTGAGCAACGTGCTGGACTGGGCCCGCGATCCGGTCAGCCTCAACATGTCCGTGGACGACGACGGCGACACCCAGTTCGGCGACCTGCTGGAGGACACCTCCGCCGTCTCGCCCGAGCAGTCGGTGATGACCCTGCTGCGCAGCGAGGAGCTGGAGGACCTGATCGGCAAGCTGGACCACCGCACGGCGTCGATCATCCGCATGCGGTACGGGATCGAGGACGGCCGCGAGAGGACTCTCACCGAGGTCGGCAAGGAACACGGCCTGACGCGGGAGCGGATCCGCCAGATCGAGAAGCACGCGCTGCTCGAATTGAAGCGAATGGCTCACGACACGGGCTTTGACGCTGCGGCGTGAGCCGATAACCCGTAATCTCCGTATTGAGCCGGTTCACGCCGGCGCACCGACCGGATCGCTCCGGTCACCCGACCGGTTTTCCCACCGGTCCCGCGAGCTGAGTCCCGGCGCCCACCCCCCCCGGCGCCGGGGCTCATCCCTTTTCGGTCCCTCGGCTCCGTCCCTCAGCAGATTCTGGTGCGGCTCTCCATCGCCGTGCGGGCGGCGTTCTCGTCCTCGTACACCTCGCACATGTGGCGGCCGTCGGGCGTCGCCGTGTGCTCGACCTCCCACAGGCTCGTCTCGCTGCCGTCCAGCAGCAGGAAAGCGTGTTCGTAGAGCGTGAACCCGGCTTCCTGGCCGTCCACTCGGCACTGCCGTCCGAAGACCTGGGTGATGTGGTGGGCGAACGCGGAACGGAGCAGCAGGGCCTTCTCCGGGCCGGGCCGGTCCCCGTTCTCCGCGCGCCGAAGAACCCGGCGGGCGTGGTCCGCGGAATTGTCGGGGGCGTACGTACGGGGCGTCGGGGCCGGAGGCGCGGACATCAGGACCGTCAGCGCCTCCAGGTCCCCCTGCGTGCCCTCGTCGGCGAAGGCGGAGGCGTCCGCGAAGCTCCCGGCGAGCCGGGCCGCCGCGATGTGGGCGTCGCCCTCGTCGTCGTACAGCTCGTGCCGGCGGGGGGTCCGGGCGTCGCGGTCGCCGCTGTGCACCAGCTCCCAAAGGGTCAGGGCGGAGCCGTCGGTGAGGAGGTAGGTGTGGCGGTAGGTCTCGCGGTGGAGCACGGAGCTGTGGTGCGAGGAGTGGAGTGAACTGCTGTGCGCCAGGGCCGAGCCGAGCCGGTCGACGGTCCTGTCGGGGAGGTCGAAAGAGTTCAGGGCGCGTCGCAGGAGTCGGTCGAGGTGCTGCTCGGTTGTCTCGTACGGATCGCTCAAGGTGCTGTCTCCAGGCCGTCGCCGCGTGTGACTTGGTGCGTGCTTAACGTAGTCCCTGGGTCCGACATCGTGACCGGGGTTCGTGAAAACGTAGGGCGCACGCAGAAAGTTCCCCCGAACTGCCCGTCGCATTTCGGGTGCTTGGGATGAACGTGCGTGCCACGGTGGCGAATCGAAGGAGCGCGCGCCCCCGCACGGGCGCTGCGCACCCCGGCTCGCAGCGCCCTGTTGACCCCGGCTCGCAGTGCCTGCGCACCCGGGCTTCCAGCGCTCGGTGCACCCGGGATCGTAGTGCTCGGCGCAACCGGCTCGCAGTGCTCGCGCGCACTCGTACGGCAGCGCTCGCGCGCACTCGTACCGCACTCCGGCGCTGCACCGGCGCTCCCTCAGGTGCCGTACAGGTCGGTGTAGGAGGGGAAGTCGCCGCCGCCGGGCCCCTCGGTCGTCCGGGCGGCGCGCACCGCCTTCACTATCGCGCGTGCCACTACGTCGGCCCCCGACGCCAGGATCTCGTTGACCGCGGCCGGGCTGTCCGGCTGGACCCGCACCCGTCCCGTGGCGAGCGCGAACACGGTGTCCCCGTCGGTCAGCAGATGGACCGGGCGCACCGCACGGGCCAGACCGTCGTGTGCGGTCCCCGCAAGCTTCTGGGCCTGGGCCCTCACCAGGTCCGCGTCCGTCGCGACGACCGCGAGCGTCGTGTTGAACGGCGGCACACCGCCCCCGGCCGCCTCCCGCGCCTTCTGCGCCCGCGCCAGCCGTCGCAGCGCCGCCGCGTGCGTCTGGGCGGACGGGTGCGCCGGCGGCGCCTCGGCCCCGTACTCCCCGAACAGCACCCCGGTGCGCGGGTCGAACACCGAACCCGCCGCGTTGACGGCGACCAGCGCGGCGACGGTGACTCCGGAGGCGAGGCGCACGCTCGCCGTCCCGATCCCGCCCTTGAGCTGCCCGGCCACCGCACCGGTACCGGCCCCCACCCCGCCCTCGGCGACCGGACCGCCCGGCTCCGAAGCGGCGGCGGCCTCCACCGCGGCCCGGCCGGTCGACGCGTCGGGCCGGGCCCGCCAGTCGCCGCCCCGGCCCAGGTCGAAGAGGGCGGCGGCGGGGACCACGGGGACGACGCGCGCGGGATCCGCGCCGACCCGCACGCCCCTGCCCCGCTCCTCCAGCCAGGCCATCACGCCGGACGCGGCGTCCAGGCCGAACGCGCTGCCGCCCGTGAGGACGACGGCGTCGACCCGTTGCACCAGATTGCGCGGGTCCAGGGCGTCCGTCTCCCGCGTCCCCGGCCCCCCGCCCCGTACGTCGACGGCGGCCACGGCCCCGCCCTCGGGCGCCAGGATGACGGTCGTCCCGCTCAACGCGCCCTCACCGGGCACCCGGGCGTGCCCGACGCGGATCCCGGCCACATCGGTCACCGCGTCCAGCAGCGGCGGGTTCGGTGCCTCGGGCGTCATCCCGTGCCTCGGGTCCGTCATCCCATGCTCCTCGGATCGGGGTCCCCGGACCGGCGAGCACCGGTACGGTCGACCGGCGCGCACCCGTGCCGTCCGGAACGTGCGCACCCGTACCGTTCGAACGTACCGGCGACCGCGCCTCGCCGTCCCGGCGTGGGTCCCGACGGGCCGGAGGCCGGCCCGCCCGCGGTGGCACACGCTCCGGCGCGGGCCGCCGTACCCTGGTAAGCATGAGCGCCACCCCCGTCCCCGGCCCGCGAGACGCGAAGCAGCAGCCGTCACCGGCAGAGTCGCCCGAGCGACCGAAGCCCGCGCCCGCGCTGATCTTCGACGATCCGCTCGACCAGCAGTCGGCGGACGACACGGACCGGGGCTGGGGAGAGCGGCCCTCTGCCGGCGGCACCGCCGCCGACCTCGCGCGCTTCCTCGACGAGAAGCCGCCCCAC
This sequence comes from Streptomyces sp. ADI96-02, assembly GCF_003846185.1. Taxonomy (GTDB): domain Bacteria; phylum Actinomycetota; class Actinomycetes; order Streptomycetales; family Streptomycetaceae; genus Streptomyces. Next base: position 2,674,419 of record NZ_ML123034.1, on the reverse strand, counting down.
CACATCTGACCGGCCACCCGCCCGGTCACGCTGCTCCGCCCCGCGAGGGCACGTGATTTCGCGTCGGGCAGCGTCTCATCGGGCACCGGCCTCATCGGGAAACCGCCACGGCCAGCCGTCCCGAAACGCCGGCGCCGAGCAGGGCCGCCGCGCCGGAGCGCTCCACCGACAGCGTCACCAGAGCCCCTGCCCCGCCGCCCGCCGGATCGTCGAAGCCTCCGACGTCCCCGTAGTCCGTGTGGGCTCCGTCTTCCCCGTGGGCTCCGTCGTCTCCCGGATCTCCCCGAACGCCTGGGTACCCGGCTTGAGGACCGTGAAGACCGCCATGGTCGCCGCCGGGCGGCTGCGTACCGGCTCCGGCCCCCGCGTACGGGACCTTCGCCACCCGCACGCCCCGCGCCACCACCCGGGCGTCCGCGTCCTCGCCCGCCGCGCCGATCGCGATCACGTCGACTCGGTCGCCCGGCCGCAGCAGTCGTACGGTCGCCGCGTCGGCGATCCGCACCGAAGCCGAGACCAGCTCCGCCGAGGGACGCGCGGACTCCGGTGGGGAGGGCGCAGCGGTGGGCCGCTCCTCCACCCCGCCCGGGGCCATGACGGCCAGGGCGGCTCCCGCCAGAGCGAGGCAGGCCGCCAGGGCACGCCACTGCCCGCGCAGGGTCCGCCGGAGCCGGTACGCACCTGCGCCGCGCACCCTGAGCGGTGCGAACGCGCCCACGCCGCACGGCGCGGGCACCGGGACCGTGGGCGGGACCATCGACATGGGCGGGACCATCGACGGGAGGACCGTGGACCGGAGCATGGCATCACCTGGAGACGGACGAGAGAGGAGCCGCCCGGCGGTCCCGGGCGGGCTCGACCCACGATCCACCGTCCTCCCCGATCCCGCTGACGCCTGTGGACAACTCCGTGGATGGGGAGAACTCCGCCACCCGTTCCGGTGAGGAGGGGAACCGGTGAGAGAGGAAGGGGAGGGGAGGGGAGGGGAGGGGAGGGGAGGGCACGGAGGGAAGGCCGGCTCAGGGCAGCGGGATGCCCGTGTCGATGCCGTCCAGCGCGTGGGAGCAGGCGCAGTTGCGGGCCGCCGTCGCGGGCAGCCCCGACACCGCGTCGAACAGCACCGACCGCAGCCGGTCCACGTTGGCCGCGAACACCTCCAGCACCTCCTCGTGCGAGACGCCCTCACCCGCCTCCGCGCCCGCGTCCAGGTCCGTCACCAGCGTCATCGTCGTGTAGCAGAGCCCCAGTTCGCGGGCGAGGACGGCTTCCGGGTGCCCGGTCATCCCGACCACCGACCAGCCCATGGACGCGTGCCAGCGCGACTCCGCACGGGTGGAGAAACGCGGTCCCTCGACCACCACCAGCGTGCCGCCGTCCACCGGCTCCCAGCCGCGTCCGCGCGCCGCGTCCAGCGCCGCCGTACGACCTTCGGCGCAGTACGGATCAGCGAAGCCCAGGTGGACGACGTTCGGCCTGGTGCCGTCGGGACGCCGCTCGCCGTCGTAGTACGTCTGCGTACGGGCCTTGGTGCGGTCCACCAGCTGGTCCGGCACGAGCAGAGTGCCGGGGCCGAACTCCGGTCGCAGTCCGCCGACCGCGCACGGGCCGAGCACCTGGCGGACGCCGACGGAGCGCAGGGCCCAGAGGTTGGCCCGGTAGTTGATGCGGTGGGGCGGCAGATGGTGACCGCGTCCGTGGCGGGGCAGGAAGGCCACCCGACGGCCGCCGATCTCGCCGAGGAACAGCGAGTCGCTCGGCTGCCCGTACGGGGTGTCCACGGCGACCTCGGTCACGTCCTCCAAGAAGGAGTAGAAGCCGGAGCCGCCGATGACGCCGATCTCCGCTCGCGCCGAGGCCGCGTCCGTGGCCGCGTCCGTGGTCGTGCTCGTACCGGCGGTCGTACCCGGGCTCGTACCCGCGCCCGTGGCCGTACCGGAGTTCGTGTCCGTGTGTGCGTTCACCATGCGGTCACAGTATCCGGGCGGCCCTTTCCGCCGGGGAACGCCGGGGAACGCGAGGGAACGCCGAAACCCCGCCGGGCGGGACCCGGCGGGGTGCGGTGAAGCGTGGGCGTGCGGGGCTCAGGCCGCCGACGTACCGCTCGACGATGTCGACGCGGAGGACGACGGCGTGGAGGAACTGGACGACGACGCACCGGCCTTCGTGTCCGAACCCGTCGACGACGAAGACGGGGACGAGGACGACGCGGAGTCGGACGACTTCGCGGTCGCCGACGACGGCGTGCTGCTCGACGACGAGCCGCGGCTGTCGTTCCGGTAGAAACCGGAACCCTTGAAGACGATGCCGACCGCGGAGAACACCTTCTTCAGGCGTCCGTCGCAGCTCGGGCACACGGTCAGGGCATCATCGGTGAACTTCTGCACCGCCTCGAGGCCCTCGCCGCACTCGGTGCACTGGTACTGATAGGTCGGCACTTGCTCCTCCTGGCACTCTCACTCAATGAGTGCTAACGACGCTCCATACTGACGCATTCCTGCGGATCAGTCCACCGTGACCGGCTCCCGGTGACCGATCCCACGTGCCACGGTGCGTCCGGCGGCGCTCGGCGCGAGCCGTGAGCGCAGGGCCAGCAGAGTGACCAGGGCCAGTACCGTCCCGCCCAGCGGAACGAGGAACCCGGTGCTCGCACCGTGGGCGTCGGCGAGCTGCCCCGCCACGGTCACGGCCGCCGCCTGGCCGAGCGCCACCGCGCCCGTCAGCCAGGTGAACGCCTCGGTCCGGGCGGTCGCCGGAACCAGCGCCTCGACCAGTGTGTAGCCGCTGATCAGCGCCGGAGCGATGCAGAGCCCGACCAGCAGGCCGAGCCCGGCCAGCAACGGTACGGAGTGGACGGCCCAGAGCCCCGACGCGGTGAGCGTCAGCGCCACATAGCCGACGATCAGCCGGCGGCGCGGGCTGATCTTCCAGGCGATGGCGCCGCAGGCGACGCCCGCCAGCATGTTGCCCGCCGCGAAGACGCCGTACAGCAGGCCGTTCACGCCGGGGTGGCCGATCTCCTCGGAGAACGCCGTCAGGGAGACCTGCATGCCGCCGAAGACGGCGCCGATGCCCAGGAAGGAGATCGCCAGGACGCGCACACCCGGCACGGAGAGTGCGGAGGCGTGCGGTTCGGCCGCCGTGGCGGCACTGCGGGGAGCCGGCTGGGTGGCGCGCTGCGCGGCGAAGAGCAGCCCGCCGATCAGGGTGAGGGCCGCCTCCGTGATCAGTCCGGCCGCCGGGTGCACGCCGGTGCACAGCGCCGTCGCGATCACCGGACCGAGGACGAAGGTGAACTCGTCCGTGACCGACTCGAAGGCGGCTGCGGTGGGCATCAGCGGGGAGGCGGGCCGGTCGGACGTCGCCCCCAGCAGCGCGGCCCAGCGGGCCCGGACCATCGGCCCGATCTGCGGGACCGAGGCGCCCGTCGGCACGGCGGCGAGGAACAGCGCCCACAGGGGGGCGTCGGCCAGCGCCAGCGCGGTCAGGGCGCTCACCGAGACGGTGTGGAGCAGGACGCCGGGCAGCAGGACGGCCCGCTGGCCGAAGCGGTCGGCGAGCTTGCCGCCCTGCGGGGCGAACAGCGCCATCGAGACGCCGGCTACGGCGGATACGGCGCCCGCGCTGCCGTAGGAGCCGGTGGTGTTCTGGACCAGGAGCACGATGCCGATGGTGAGCATCGCGAAGGGCTGCCGAGCGGCGAAGCCCGGGAGGAGGAAGGTCCACGCGCCGGGGGTGCGCAACAGCTGCCCGTATCCGGGGCGGTCGGAGACCGTGGTCGCCACGGTCCTTGCCTTTCTGCCGCCTGGTGGCGTCGCTTCCCGGCACCCTTGCGGGGCGGCCGGACGGAAGCGGCCGAGAGCTGTCCTCTTCGCGCGGAACTGCGGTAGATGCCGGGCGACTCGCTGCAATCGGCGAAGAACGCCGGGCGAAGAGACACCACGACCGCCATACGGTCGCGCCAGCTCTGCATCAGGCAGAGTTGGTCGATCAAGTTTGTCTTCATGCTACAGGCCGGCGGCCCGGTGAACCTTCCGAAGGAGCACAGGGTGATGGTGTCGGCCTGTGATTGTCGACACCATCACCCTGTGCGCCTCGCCGGGCGGTGGCCGCCCCGCCGCCACGATCGCCCCTCGGGTGCGGCGGAGCGCCCCCGCTCAGCAGCGCCCCGTCAGCGGCGCGCGTTCGTGCTCGGGGCGTCGTCGTCGGACCGTCCGGTCCGGTCGGCGCGGTTGGACCGGTCGGATCGTCCGGTCCGGTCGGTCCGGTCGGTTCCGTGGGACCGGCCGGGTTCGTCGTCCTCGCCCGGCCCGAGCCGCTTCACCGGGCCGACCGGGCCGACCGGCTCGATCGCCTTGACGGGCCGAGCGGTCCCGGCGGGCGTGGCCGGTTCGGGAGGCCCGGCGCGCTTGGCGGGCTTGGCCGGCTTCGCCGCCCGGCGTGCGGCCGACCCGCCCGCCCGGCCCGTACCCCTGGGCGCAGGCGAACCGGTTCTGCTGGACGCGCCCGACCCGGCCGCCTCTGCGGAGCCGCCGCCCGCGCCCAGCCAGCCCGCCAGCTTGCCGCCCTCGCCGACGGCCCGCAGCCGGGCCTCCGCCGCGTCGCGCACCGGATCGGTGGCCACGACCAGCAACTCGTCCCCGCGGCGCAGCACCGTACTGGGCGAGGGCACGAAGCTCGTGTCGTCCCGGACGACCAGCGTCACCGCGGCCCCGGCCGGAAGTCTCAGCTCCGCGACCTCGACCCCGTGCATCTTCGACTTCGAGGGGATCGCGACCGACAGCAGGTGGCCGCGCAGCCGCTCCAGGGGCGCGGACTCGATGCCCAGGTCGGCGGCGTCGGCGGGGTCCTCGGGGATGTTCAGCTTGGCCGCGACCCAGGGCAGGGTCGGGCCCTGGACGAGGGTGTAGACGATGACCAGGACGAAGACGATGTTGAAGATCCTGGTGCTGCCCTCGACTCCGGAGACCATCGGGATCGTGGCCAGGACGATGGGCACGGCCCCGCGCAGCCCGGCCCAGGACATGAGGATCTTCTCGCGCGCCGGCAGCCGGAACGGCGCCAGGCTCAGGAAGACCGACAGCGGCCGGGCCACCATGGTCAGCACCAGGCCCACGACGACGGCCGGCCAGAAGTCGTCGACGAGGTCGTGCGGGGTGACGAGCAGTCCGAGCAGGACGAACATGCCGATCTGGGCCAGCCAGCCGAGCCCGTCGGCGAAACCGCGGGTGGCGGGCCAGTGCGGCAGCTTGGAGTTGCCGAGGATCATGGCCGCCAGGTAGACCGCGAGGAACCCGCTGCCGTGCGCCATGGCGCCGGCCGCGTACGCGGAGACGGCGATGGCCATGACGGCGATCGGGTAGAGGCCGGAGGCGGGCAGCGCCACGTGCCGCAGGCCGAGCGAACCGAGCCAGCCGATCGCGACGCCGACCGCCGCGCCGATGGCCAGCTCCAGGGCTATCTCGGCGACCAGCACGTACCAGTGCTCGACCGGCCCGGCGGCGGAGAACGCCACGACGAGGATGACCACGGGCGCGTCGTTGAAGCCGGACTCGGCCTCCAGCACACCGGTGATCCGGGCAGGCAGCGGCAGCCTGCGCAGGACGGAGAAGACGGCGGCGGCGTCGGTGGACGAGACGACCGCGCCGATGATGAGGGCCTGGCGCCAGTCCAGGCCGACCAGGTAGTGCGCCGCCGCGGCGGTGACGCCCACGCTGATGCCCACGCCGACCGTCGAGACCACCGCCGCGGCCGGGAGGACGGGACGGACCTCTTTCCACTTCGCCCCGAGTCCGCCCTCGGCCAGGATGACGACCAGGGCGGCGTAGCCGATCACCTGGGTCAGTTCGGCGTTGTCGAACTTGACCTCGAAGATGCCGTCCTGCCCCATGGCGATCCCGATGCCGAGATACAGGAGCAGGCTGGGGAGTCCGCTGCGCGAGGAGATCCGCACCGCCGCCACGGCGACGAGCAGGACGAGCGAGCAGACGAGCAGGAGTTCGTTGAGCGTGTGGACAGTCAGGGTCCGTTCCTTCCCTGCGTGCGCCGGCCGGATCGTCCTCCGGCAGCCAGTACTTCGTTACCTTACCTAATCTTTAACGTTTCCTTGACGCCTTCGAGCGTCCGTACGAGCGGGACGCAAATGGATGCATCTCCATACCGCGTCCGAGTGGCTTCACGGCTGCGCCTATGGTTGCTCCTGCACTCCCAGGACCACCCTGCCCCTCGAAGGACAGCGATGCCCGCCAACACAACCGCCTCTTCCGGCCCTTCCGACGCGAAGAAGCCCGGCAGGAAGAAGGGGCGACGCGCCCGCCTGATCGTGCTCGTCCTGGTGCTGGCGCTCGTCGCGGGTGTCGGGTACGGGGCCTACTGGTCCGTGTCCACGGTGCGGGCCTCCTACCCGCAGACCACCGGATCCATCAAGCTCGACGGCCTCTCCGGTGACGTCGAGGTCAAGCGGGACTCCTACGGGATCCCGCAGATCTACGCCGACACCGACGCCGACCTCTTCCGCGCCCAGGGCTTCGTCCAGGCCCAGGACCGCTTCTGGGAGATGGACGTCCGCCGCCACATGACCTCGGGCCGGCTCTCCGAGATGTTCGGGGCCGGTCAGGTGGAGACCGACTCCTTCCTGCGCACGCTCGGCTGGCGGCAGGTCGCGCAGAAGGAGTACGACGAGGTGCTCGACGAGAGCACCAAGAAGAACCTCCAGGCGTACGCCGAAGGCGTCAACGCGTACCTGAAGGGCAAGGACGGTGCGGACATCTCGGTGGAGTACGCCGCGCTGGGGCTGACCAACGACTACAAGCCCGGCAAGTGGACCCCGGTCGACTCGGTGGCCTGGCTCAAGGCGATGGCCTGGGACCTGCGCGGCAACATGCAGGACGAGATCGACCGCTCGCTGCTGACGAGCCGGCTCGACGCGGACCAGATCGCCGACCTGTATCCGGACTACCCGTACGAGCGGAACAAGCCGATCGTCGAGCGCGGCACGGTCTCCCCGGTCACCGGGAAGTTCGACCCGGCCGCCGTCCCGTCGCCGACCGGACTCGGTTCGCAGACGGCGCAGGGCGCGACCCAGGGGCTGAACACCCAGCTCTCCGCGCTCTCCGACACCCTCGACGAGATCCCGGCGCTGCTCGGCCCGAACGGCAACGGCATCGGCTCGAACTCCTGGGTCGTCTCCGGCGACCACACGACGACCGGCAAGCCGCTGCTCGCCAACGACCCGCACCTGGCGCCGATGCTCCCCTCGCTCTGGTACCAGATGGGCCTGCACTGCCGGCAGATCTCCGCGACCTGCCAGTACAACACGGCGGGCTACACCTTCTCCGGCATGCCCGGTGTGATCATCGGTCACAACCAGGACATCGCCTGGGGCTTCACCAACCTCGGCGCCGATGTCACGGACCTCTTCCTGGAGAAGGTCTCCGGCGACGGATACCAGTACGACGGCAAGGTGCGGCCGTTCACGACCCGTCAGGAGACCATCAAGGTCGCGGGCGGCAGGGACCGGACGATCACCGTCCGCGAGACGAACAACGGCCCGCTCGTCTCGGACCGCAGCAGAGAGCTGGACAAGGTCGGCCAGAAGGCGCCCGTCGGCAACGCGGCGCCCGACCGAGCCGACGGCTACGCGGTCGCCCTGAAGTGGACCGCGCTGCAACCCGGCAAGTCCATGGACGCCGTCTTCGAGCTGAACCGCGCCAAGGACTTCACCAGCTTCCGGCGCGCGGCGCAGCACTTCGAGGTGCCCTCGCAGAACCTCCTGTACGCCGACACCAAGGGCAACATCGGCTACCAGGCCCCGGGGAAGATCCCGGTCCGGCTCAAGGGCGACGGCACGCTGCCCAGCCCCGGGTGGAGCGCGGAGTACGGCTGGAAGCGGGAGCCCGTCCCGTTCGACGAGCTGCCCTACGAGTACAACCCGAAGCGCGGCTACATCGTCACCGCGAACCAGGCCGTCATCGACGAGAGCGCCTATCCCCACCTCCTGACCAAGGACTGGGGCTACGGGGCCCGCAGCCAGCGGATCAACGACCTCATCGCCCAGAAGATCAAGGGCGGCGAGAAGGTCTCGACCGACGACATGCAGAAGATGCAGATGGACAACACCAGCCAGATCGCCGCGCTGCTGGTGCCCGAGCTGCTGAAGATCAACATCCCCGACCCGAGCGTGCGCGAGGCCCAGAAGCTGCTGGAGGGCTGGGACTACACGCAGGAGCCCGACTCGGCCGCCGCCGCGTACTTCAACGGCGTCTGGCGCAACATCCTCAAGCTGACCTTCGGCAACAAGCTGCCCAAGGAACTGCGCGTCAAGGGCGACTGCCTCAACGTGCCGCCGGCAAGGAGCAGCGGTCCGGTCGACGAGCAGAAGCGGCTCGTGCGCGAGTGCGGCCAGCGCGACGGCGACACGGCGCAGCCGGACGGCGGCGACCGCTGGTACCAGGTGGTCCGCGAGATCATGGACGACCAGGACAACGAGTGGTGGAAGGCCCCGGCCCAGGGCCGGGAGGACGCCCTGGTGAGCCGGGACGACGTCTTCGCGCGGGCGATGAAGGACGCGCGCTGGGAGCTGACCGCCAAGCTCGGCAAGTCCATCTCCACCTGGAGTTGGGGCCGGCTGCACCGCCTCACGCTCAAGAACCAGACCCTCGGCACCGAAGGTCCCGCGCTGCTCCAGCGGGCCCTGAACCGGGGCCCGTGGAACCTCGGCGGAGGCGAGGCCGCGGTCAACGCGACCGGCTGGAACGCGGCGAGCGGCTACGAGGTCGTGTGGGTCCCGTCGATGCGGATGGTCGTGAACGTGGGGGACTGGGACAAGTCCCGCTGGATCAACCTCTCCGGCGCCTCCGGGCACGCGTTCAACGCGAACTACACCGACCAGACCGACAAGTGGGTCGAGGGCGAACTGCTCGACTGGTCCTTCGGGGCCGACGCGGTCGGCGAGTCCACCGTCGACACGCTGACCCTCAAGCCGTAAGGCGTGGCTCAGGCGCTGAGCCGGTCGCTCAAGCCGTGAGGCGGTCGCTCGGGCGGTGAGCCGGTCGCACAGGTGCTGACGCGGTCGCTCACCGGCCGAAGCGCCGGACTCCGGCAGGAGTCACCACGGCGTCCACGGGGTGGTCGTGCGGTTCCGAGGGGACCCGCGCGACCACCTCGTCGTCGTACAGCAGGACGACGAGCGCCGGGTCGGCCCCGGCGGCGGAGAGCCGGGCCAGCACCCGGTCGTAGCTTCCGCCGCCACGCCCGAGGCGCATGCCGGCCGGGTCGACGGCCAGGCCGGGCAGCAGGACCGCGCCGGCCCCCAGGACCGCTTCGGGGCCCAGGCGCGGGCCGTCCGGCTCCAGCAGTCCTCGGCCGGCCCGCACGAGGTGCTCCGGCCCGGCGTACGCCGCCCAGTCCAGGTCGTTGTCCTCCAGGAGCACCGGCAGCAGCACCCGGACGCCTCGCCCGCGCAGCGCGTCCAGCAGGGCGCGGGTGCCGGGTTCGCGGCCGACCGAGACATACGCGGCGACCGTTCGGGCGTCGGCCAATTCGCTCAATTCCATCGCACGGGCGGAGAGAACCGAGGCGGCCTTTTCGACGTCCTCATGAGTCAGAAGGGCCCGAGCGGCGAGCAGTTCGCGCCGCAGGGGAGCCTTTCCGGACATGTCCGCGTTCACGGGTGAGTCGCACCATTCTCGTAAGGTCATATTTGATGACAAAATTCACGCACAGATCACCTTACGGGCAGGTCAACCCGTTATGGTTCTGCGCATGACTCAGTCGCCCTCCAGGATCAGCAAGGCTGTCATTCCGGCAGCAGGTCTCGGCACCCGTTTCCTGCCCGCGACCAAGGCCACTCCCAAGGAGATGCTGCCGGTCGTCGACAAGCC
>NZ_ML123034.1:2594066-2664260 GCF_003846185.1 Streptomyces sp. ADI96-02 | reverse complement strand
GGCCATCCAGTATGTCGTCGAGGAGGCCGTCGCCGCCGGGCTCTCCGACGTACTGATGATCACCGGCCGCAACAAGCGTCCGCTGGAGGACCACTTCGACCGCAACTACGAGCTGGAGTCCGCGCTGACCCGCAAGGGCGACGCCGAACGCCTCGTCAAGGTGCAGGAGTCCAGCGACCTGGCCACCATGCACTACGTGCGCCAGGGCGACCCGCGCGGCCTCGGCCACGCGGTGCTGTGCGCGGCCCCGCACGTGGGCGACCAGCCCTTCGCCGTCCTCCTCGGCGACGACCTGATCGACCCGCGCGACGCGCTGCTGGCGCGGATGGTGGAGATCCAGGAACGCGAGGGCGGCAGCGTCGTCGCGCTGATGGAGGTCGACCCGGCGCAGATCCACCTCTACGGCTGCGCCGCCGCCGACGCCACCGTCGACGGCGACGTCGTGCGCGTCACCGACCTGGTCGAGAAGCCGGACCCGGCCGACGCGCCGAGCAACCTCGCCGTCATCGGCCGGTACGTCCTGGACCCCGCCGTCTTCGACATACTGCGACACACCCAGCCCGGCCGCGGCGGCGAGATCCAGCTCACCGACGCCCTCCAGCTCCTCGCCGCGGACGAGAAGATCGGCGGCCCGGTGCACGGCGTCGTCTTCAAGGGCCGCCGCTATGACACCGGCGACCGCGGCGACTACCTGCGCGCCATCGTCAGGCTGGCGTGCGAACGTGAGGACCTGGGACCGGACTTCCGGACCTGGCTGCGCAAGTACGTCGCCGAGGAGATGTAACCCTGTGAGCAGCACGATCTGGTCGGTGGACGAGCACCTGGACGACATCCTCGCCGCGGTGAGGCCGCTCGAACCCATCGAACTCCAGCTGCCCGACGCACAGGGCTGCGTCCTGGTCGAGGACGTCGTCGTGCGCGTCGCCCTGCCGCCCTTCGACAACAGCTCGATGGACGGGTACGCGGTCCGGGTCGCCGATGTGGAGGGCGCCAGCGAGGAGTTCCCCGCCGTCCTCACCGTCATCGGGGACGTCGCCGCGGGCAGCGCGGGGCTCGCCGACGACCAGGTCGTGGGACCGGGACAGGCCGCCCGGATCATGACGGGCGCCCCGCTGCCCGCGGGCGCGGAGACGGTGATCCCCGTCGAGTGGACGGACGGCGGCACGGGCGAGGGCCCGGCCTCCGAGATGCGTGCCCACAGCGACGCGCCCGAGGGCGCCGCGGGAGAGGTCCGCGTTCACCGCTCCGCCGAGGCCGGGGCGCACGTACGCGAGCGCGGCAGCGACGTCCGGCCCGGCGACCTGGCGCTGCGGGCCGGATCGGTGGTCGGCCCGCCGCAGATCGGCCTGCTCGCGGCGATCGGCCGCGCGACCGTCGTCGTCCGGCCCCGCCCGCGCGTCGTCGTCCTGTCCACCGGCAGTGAACTGGTTCAGCCCGGCGAGGAACTGACCGGCGGCCAGATCTACGACTCCAACAGCTTCGCGCTCACCGCCGCGGCCCGGGACGCCGGAGCCATCGCCTACCGGGTCGGCGCGGTCGCCGACGACGCCGAGACGCTGCGCGCCACGATCGAGGACCAGCTCATCCGGGCGGACATCGTCGTCACCACGGGCGGCGTCAGCGTCGGCGCGTACGACGTGGTCAAGGAGGCGCTGTCCTCCGTCGGCGACGAGGACGAGCCGGGCGGCGGGATCGAGTTCCGCACGCTCGCGATGCAGCCGGGCAAGCCGCAGGGCTTCGGCTCGATCGGCCCGGACCACACCCCGCTGCTGGCGCTCCCGGGCAACCCGGTCTCCAGCTACGTCTCCTTCGAGCTGTTCGTCCGCCCCGCCATCCGCGCCCTGATGGGCCTCGGCGACCTCCACCGCCCCACCGTCCGCGCCGTGCTGCGCACCGAGAAGGCGCTCACCTCGCCGGCCGGCCGCCGCCAGTACCTGCGCGGTACGTACGACGAGGAGGCCGGAGCCGTCACCCCTGTCGGCGGTTCCGGATCGCATCTGATCGCCGCCCTGGCGCAGGCGGACGCTCTGATCGTGCTGCCCGAGGACGTCACCTCGGCCGAGGCGGGCGACGAGACGGACGTGATCCTGCTCCGCTGACGGCCGCCCGGTGGCGGTACGGTATCTGCCGCTGTGTCTTCCGGGGGATCCCCTCCGGTTCCCAGGCCGACCGGCGCCCCCTACCGCTAGGCGGAGTGAGTTGAGTACGCAGAACAGGCTGACGCACATCGACGAGGCGGGTGCGGCCCGTATGGTCGACGTGTCGGAGAAGGACGTCACCACCCGGGTCGCCCGCGCCGGGGGCCGGGTCCTTGTCTCGCCGCGCGTCATCGAGCTGCTCCGCGGCGAGGGAGTCCCCAAGGGCGACGCCCTGGCCACCGCGAGGATCGCCGGGATCATGGGCGCCAAGCGCACTCCCGACCTGATCCCGCTCTGCCATCCGCTGGCCGTCTCCGGCGTGCAGGTCGACCTGAGCGTCGCCGACGACGCGGTGGAGATCACGGCCACGGTGCGGACGACGGACCGCACGGGCGTCGAGATGGAAGCCCTGACCGCCGTGTCGGTGGCGGCCCTGACGGTGATCGACATGGTCAAGGCCGTCGACAAGAGCGCGGTCATCACGGACGTACGGATCGAGGCGAAGTCGGGCGGCAAGTCCGGCGACTACCGGCGCACCGCTCCGGACGGAGCGGGCGCGTGACGCCGCCCGCGCCCGCCGCGCCGGGCCACGAACAGCCCCCGGCGTCCGGCCCCGCCGACGCGCCTGATGCCCCTGACACCGCGCCGGACGTACCGAACAACGGGCCGGGCACGCCGAACAACGCCCCGGGCGCACAGAACACCGCCCCGGGCGTACCGAACAACGGGCCGGGCACGCCGAACAACGCCCCGGGCGCACCGAACAACGCCCCGGGCGCCCCGTACACCGCGCTCGTGGTGACCGCCTCCAACCGCGCTTCGGCCGGCGTCTACCCGGACAGGGGCGGCCCGCTGATCGCCGAAGGGCTCACCGCCCTCGGCTTCTCGGTCGACGGCCCGCGGGTCGTCCCCGACGGCGACCCGGTCGAGGCGGCCCTGCGTTCCGGGGTGGCCGCCGGGTACGACGTGATCGTCACCACCGGCGGTACGGGCATCTCGCCCACCGACGCGACGCCCGAGGCCACCCGCCGTGTGCTGGACCACGAGATCCCCGGCATCCCGGAGGCGATCCGGGCCGAGGGCATCGCCAAGGTGCCGACCGCCGCGCTCTCGCGGGGGCTCGCCGGTGTCGCCTCGCGCACCCTGATCGTCAACCTGCCCGGCTCCACCGGCGGGGTCCGCGACGGGCTCGCGGTCCTCGGAAGGCTCCTGGCGCACGCCGTCGACCAGCTCCGCGGCGGCGACCACGCCCGACCGGGGAGCCCCAGCTGAACATCGCGACCTGGCCGGTGACGCTCACCGACGGCGAGATCCTGCTCCGCCCGATAAGGATGCGCGACCAACGGGAGTGGCGCGAGGTCAACCGGCGCAACCGCGACTGGCTGCGCCCCTGGGAGGCCACCGTCCCGCCGCCCGCCCCCGGCGGCCCGGTGGCGCAGCGCCCCACCTACCGGCAGATGGTCCGCCATCTGCGGTCCGAGGCGAACGCCGGGCGGATGCTGCCGTTCGCCATCGAGTACGAGGGACGGCTGGTCGGCCAGCTCACCGTCGCGGGGATCACCTGGGGCTCGATGTGCTCCGGGCACATCGGCTACTGGGTCGACCAGAGCGTGGCGGGCCGCGGCGTGGTGCCCACGGCGGTGGCGCTCGCCGTGGACCACTGCTTCCGTACGGTGGGGCTGCACCGGATCGAGGTCTGCATTCGCCCGGAGAACGCGCCCAGCCGCAGGGTCGTGGAGAAACTCGGATTCCGCTCCGAGGGCGTGCGTCCGCGCTATCTCCACATCGACGGGGCCTGGCGGGACCACCTGATCTTCGCGCTCACCGCCGATGAGGTGCCGGAGGGGATGCTCCGGCGCTGGCGCAGATCACGGCCGGCGGCACCGCGGAACCCCGACCGGCCTGAAGAAATGAAATAAGTGTTCGAATTTGATCGGGATGTGACACCAAAGGTCACCCGTAACGGCGACTGCTGATGCGAACAATCAGAAAAAAAGTCCGTGATATCAGCCGGATCGTGCGACACACCGGGCCAATTGGCGGATCCTTCTGCGCAAACCCCTCTACGGTGTGAGCGTGAGCAGCAGCGGCCTGATCTACGCAGTCATCGTCGGGGCCTGGGCCGCCTACTTGGTGCCGATGTGGCTCCGCAGGCAGGACGAGCTCAACGAGGCCCGTCCGACGGAACGCTTCAGCACCGCCATCCGTCTGCTGTCCGGACGGGCGGCGATGGAGCGCCGGTACGCCAAGGAGTTGCGGGAGCGCACCGCCGAGGAGGCGGGGCCCGACGTCGACCCGGACGCGGAAACGGACCGAATGGAGTCCGTGGACGTCCGGGCCTTCGCCGCGCCTCCGGCGCATACCGAAGCCAGGTTGCACGACCCGGCGAACGCTCCCGAGCGCGCACCGGGCCACCAGGCCACCGACCACCAGGCGCACGACCGTACGGGACCGGGCCACCAGCCGCCGGACCGCCGATCCGTTCCGGGGCAGCCGCATCCGGACCGGCAGGAGGCGGAGCGGCGGCCGGCCGGGGAGCCGGGGCGTCCGTCCTCGCGCCGGCCCCGCTCCGTCGGCGCGGACGCCGAGCGGGCCCGACGCGCCCAGCGGTCGCAGGTCCTGGCGCGGCGCAGACGCACCACCGTCGTGCTCTTCCTGGCCTTCACCCTCGGCGCGGTGGTCGCGGCCGTCGGCGGACTCGCCTTCCTCTGGGCGCCCGCCGTCCCCGCCGTACTGCTGAGCACGTACATCGTGCATCTGCGCGCCCAGGAGCGCCGCCGGTTCGCCTTCACCATGGACCGCAGGCGCGCCGAGGTCGCGGCTCAGCGGCTGCGCGAGAACCGGCCGCGCCGGCACCAGCCCGCCGCCTCCGCGCCCCTCGACGCCGACGACGACCCCGAGGCCCACCACCCGGAGCCCGAGCCCATCCCCACCGTCTCCCCGCAGGAAGCCGGCCGCCGCGCCCTGGTCGAGCAGACGGACCACGCGGAGTGGGTGGACCAGCAGCGTGAGCGTGGCCGGGTCCAGGGCGACAGCTGGGAGCCGGTGCCGGTGCCGCTGCCCACCTACGTCACCGCGCCCGTCGCGCCCCGGGCCACGGGCGGCGTCGAGGTCGGCGATCCGGAGACCTGGAGCGCGGCCCGCTCCAGTACCGCCGAGCCCAGCCAGACCGGCACGTCGCACCCGACAGCCCCGCCCGAGCCCGCCCCGCACCGGCGCGCGAACCAGCCCCGCCGCACCCGCGACCGGGGCCGGACCCCCCTCTTCGACCAGTACGACGACGAGGACCGACCACGTGCGGCCAACGAGTGACACCGCCGCCGACCCGGCACCGCTGACCAGCCAGGGAGCGGATTTCCGAGCACCCGGGTGAGGGTGCTAGAGTTTCACTCGTTGCAAGGGCCTGTGGCGCAGTCTGGTAGCGCACCTCGTTCGCATCGAGGGGGTCTGGGGTTCAAATCCCCACAGGTCCACCCTGCGACAGTTCGCGAGTAGCTCTCGTGGACGTCACGAGATCCCGTCCGGTCATATAGACCGGGCGGGATCTTCGTCGTTTGAGAGGCCGTTCGAGGACTGTCGCAGGGTGGTGGACGCTGCCCCCGTTTCGAGTGGTGCGGGGGCGTACGACCGGTCGCAGGGCAGTAGGAACGGGCGGGAAGCCGGCGTCGGCGAGTCGGCCGTCGGTGTCGTGAACCAGGACGACTTCGGAAGTGAGCCGGCGGCGACCGTGTCCGAGGGCGGCTCGGTCGTGCTCGCTTCCCATCTCGTCGGGTACTTCGAGTAGGGAAGGGCACCTCATGGACTACACCGAGCTCATGGAAGTCGACCTCACCAAACTGGGGACAGCGGTCGCCGACTGGAAGCGACTGGCCGGGGCGATGCAGCGGCTCGGCGGGGAGGCCCGCGACGGTTTGAGGGCGAAGGCCGGCAAGGCCCGTTGGGAGGGCGTCAACGCGGGCGTGACCCGGGACTTCGTCGACAAGGCAGTGAAGGAGTTCGCGGACCTCCATAAGGAGGCGACGAGCATTTTCCGTGTCCTCGATGACGCACACGCCGAGCTGGAGAGCATCCAACAGCGCGCCAGGAGCGTGACCGCAGACGCCAAGAAAGCGGGCTTCAGCGTCACCGGGCGCAAGGACGGAACCGTGGTGATCGCGGATGCCGTCATCTGCGAGGTGGACGGGCCCGGGCAGAGGAAGCGCGACCTGATGCAGTGGTACGCCGACACGCTGACCGGGATCGTGAGTCACGCTTCCGAGGTGGACGCAGCGGCGGTACGGGCGCTGCGCGCGAGCCATGGTGGTGATCCGACCGACGCCGGCCACGCGTCGTACACGTCGCTCGACCGGGACATGCTGCCGCGCGCCGTGAAACTCGCGGGATTGGGTGAGGAAGCCGACGACAAGCAGCGCAAGGAGCTTCAGCGGCTGTGGCAGTCCCTGAGTCCCGAAGCCCGGGCGCAGTTGTGGACACAGCACAAGGACGGCCTTTTGGCGGCTGGCCTGCTGACTCCTTCGGTCAAGCGAGTGGCCGCAGACGACGGGGCGGGACCGTACGACGTCGATTCACCCGGCTCAGGGGACTACTGGGAGGAGTTCCAGGCCAACGGCATCTCGAACAGCGGAGACTTCATCGGGAAGACCGACGCCGCACGGCACATGGATCACTATCTGAACGGGACCGGTGAGACCCTCGACCTGGATGTCGACAGGATGCTGAGCGACGAGGACGACATGGTGCTCCGCGACGTGTCGGCGGCGACGCGCACCAAGCAGGAGGACGCATGGCGCCGCCAGGCGCTCGACGCCTTCGCGCAGTCGGGAGGCAAGCCCGTCGCGATCCCGGTGGAGACCCCGGGTGAGGGTTACACCCACGACAGGGGCCCGGACGGCACAGCCAACTGGTACCTGGCCGTTGGCAGTGCCATGACGAATACCACCGGTGTTGTGGCGGCAGTGCCTGGCCCGGACGGCAAACCGCAGGTAACCATCGACTATCAGGTCAATGTGTGGGACCGGTACAACTGGGACCCCGGGAAGGCTACGCCCATCGGTCCGACCACCGTGACCGACGCCGACATGGCCCGGATGCATACGACCGGACAGGCCAGGGAGTTCGACATGAGGGGGAGCAGTTCGGTGCAGCACCACGAGATGAGTTCGGGCGGTGCCTGGCCGGATCCGAAGGAACCGGGACGCGACGGCACACGTACCGACATCGGCCGGAACGGGGACGCGCGATGAGCGTGGAGCCGCGCAGCGGGTGGCGTCCGGCGCTGGTCGGCGGGGTGGCCGTGCTCACCGGACTGGTGACGGGGTGCTCGGGGACGGTGGGGAACGATGCCCCGGCGGCAGACCGATCACCGGGGCGGGTCTCGCACTGGGTCGACGGGGCCACCGTGGAGTCGGTCGCCGGGACGTTGCGTGTCCAGTTGCCTGCGGCGGCGACGGAGGCGAAGGCTGCGCGCCTGGAGGGGCTGCAGGACGACGGTCTGATCATGGCCTTCGTCCTCCCGAGGGGCGAGGTGGAGAAGTTCGTCGCACAGCTGGAGCCGGAGCAACCGCTGACCCTGCGGGAACAGCCACTCGCCCGCAACACGAACCCGTCGACGCCGTTCTCGCACCTGGGGTTGCCGGAGCCGGATCTGCTGGCCGGGGTCCGCGAAGGCCAGGTGTGCGCACCGTGCGAGGACGACCTCAACTGGCTGAAGGTCGCGGTGGCGCGGGTCGACGACCACAGCAGCCGCGTGTACCTGAGCGGCGTCGACTGAGGGGCGGTGAAGGGCGGGCTGCCCGTATGGAAGCGCCACGGGCCTCTGGTTCCCCTGGCTCCACCCCCGTTGACAGCCCGCGCTGTCGAGTAGTCCCTGCGAACGTCACGAGATCCCTCCCGATCGCACGGAGCGGGTGGGATTTCCGCGTTTCCGGGGCACCCGTCCCCAGCCCTCGTCTCGCCGCCCAGGGGCCTTCGTGCGCCGTTCTCTCTACAGTTCTCGGCCAGTTCTGTAGAAAAGAGCCCCTTCTTCGGTCCTTGTCGCGGCAGTTGCCGCTGCGTCAGAGTTCGAGGCGCGGCGACAGGAACATGTCATCGCCGCCGGGCAGTGTCCCCGGAGCGCACCGTGTGTCCCCACGCGCGGTGTGGCCACCCCCCCCCATTGTCTGGACGCTCGCCCGTGTAGCGGAAGGAATCGCGTGAAGCACGGTAGGAAGAAGAACGCGCGCAGATACATCGTGGCGGCCTCGATCGGCGCCCTCCTGTCGGCCGGAGTCGCCACAGGGGCCTACGCCGGATCGGCGGATCCCGCGCCGCCGCGGTACCAGCCGGAGATGGTCCGGGCCCTCGCCACGACGCTGGGCGTGAGCGAGCGGGCCGCGATCGAACGGCTCGACCGGGAGGCCCGGCAGCAGAACCGGTTCGAGGAGCTGGAGGCGGACCGCGTCGACACGCTCGGGGCCTTCTTCGCCTCCGACGGCTCGCTCGTCGTCAACGCCGCCGACGCGCGGGCCGCCAAGGAGGTCAGGGAGGCCGGGCTGAAGGTCCGCGTCCCCGAGCACGGCGAGGACAAGCTGGACCGCATCAAGGCGCGGCTCGACGCCACGGCGCTCAAGAGCGCCCCGGCCGGAGTCTCGGCCTGGTCGGTCGACCTGGCGACGGACACCGTGACCGTCGAGGTCAACGGCGCCTCCGACAAGGCCACCCGCTCCTTCCTCAAGGCCGCCGAGAGCAACGGCGACGCGGTGCGCGTCGTCACCGGCCAGGAGAAGCTGGAGACGCAGGCCGTCGTCCCGCCCGGCAGCCGGATGACGTTCAACGGCTACCTCTGCTCGGTCGGTTACGGGGCGAAGGACCGCTCCGGCCGGCAGGTGCTCGTCACGGCCGGCCACTGCGTCGACGGCCTGCCCGAACTCGCCTACAACGGCACACGGTTCGCCAAGGCCACCCACACCCGCTTCGCGGTCGGTGCGCGCAGCGTGGACATGGGCATAGCCACCGTGGACTCCGAGGACTCCATCGGGCTGGACATCACCACGTACGGCAAGGCCGGCACGATCGCCGTCAAGGGCAGCAAGCGGGCCCCGCAGGGCTCGGCCCTCTGCAAGTCGGGCCAGACCACCGGCTGGACCTGCGGCAAGGTCGGCTCGTACAACGTCAGCGTCACCTACAGCGACGCCGACGGCGGCCCGGACACCGTCGTGACCGGCCTGGCCAGCTCCAGCGTCTGCACCCAGGGCGGCGACAGCGGCGGCGCGTACGTCTCCGGCAACCAGGCCCAGGGGATGACCTCCGGCGGACCCACCGGCCAGCGGTGCAACGGCCAGGTCAACTCGCCCGGATCGTCGTACTTCCAGCCGCTCGACGACGCCCTCGCGTACTACGGGCTGACCCTCAACACCAAGTAGCCCTCAGGGCGAAGGTGTCGTGAACGCGGGAGACCGTCCACTCACCCTGGGCGGTCTCCCGTCCCGTCGTTCCCGGGCCGGGAGACCGCCGGGCCCGATCGGCGACCGCCGGGCCCGATCGGCGACCGCCCGGCCCGATCGGCGGGCCTCAGAACTCCCACGCCATCCCGTGCACCCCCGCCTTGCACCGGGAGGCCAGCACATGGGTGCTGTGCGACTCGTTCAGCGGCACGGGCCGATGAGCGCGCGCCGGAGAGCCGACCTGGTCGCGGAAGTAGCTCCGGCAACCGGAGGGCAGCGCCCCGGGATGGAAGAAGACCTGCTGGAGGTACTGGTGCAGATTGGTCCTCGCCCAGCGCTCGTAGTGCGTGGCCCGCACCCGCGACGGGCTCACCTCCACCTCGTAACTCACCACCGTCGTATCCAGCTTGGCCAGCTCCCGGCCGAAGCGGATCTCCAGCACGAGGGAGTTGAGCCCCTTCAGGTAGGTCGCCTCGCCGAGGCGTCCGCAGGTGACCCGGATGTCCACCGGCTCCGCCTGGTCGTCGTCGAAGCTGTGCACGAAGAGCGCGCGGTCCGCTCCCGCCCGGCCGGCCCGCAGCACGTTGGTCGTCGAGATGCCGCTCAGCGTCCCGCTCTCGCCCAGCGTCACGACGTCGTGGACGACGAGCGATCCGGTCTCCCGGTTGAAGTGGCGGAACCGCTCCCCGAGCGCCTTCTCCACCACCGAGTCCTTGCCGAGGACCTGGAGCCCGGCGCCCTCGCCCCCCACCGGCGCGATCCGGCCACGCGGGCGGCGCGGGCCGAGGAGGGAGCGCAGCGCCCCGCCCGGCAGTTCCAGGATCTCCTCCAGCACCTCCACAGCGCGCAGCGACCGTGCGCGTTCCGGCTGGCTGCGCCCTCGCTGCCAACTGCTCAAGGTGGCCTGGCTGATGCCGATGCCGCGGGCCCTGAGCCGTTCGCTCACCCGCTCCAGCGACAGGCCGCGGCGGTTCAGCGCCTCCCGCAGGGCCGTGGGAAAGGCGTCCGCGCCCGGCAGCGCGACGACGGCGTCGGGCCCCGGCGCCCGGTGACAGGCGCGGGCGCTCCCCGCGTCGACGACGTCCCGCACCTCGACTCCGGTCTCAGTTCCGCTCGACATGTCCCTCCCGGGTCCGGCACTCACGGCACTCACCTGGCGGGACGCCCCACCGGCCCCCGCATACTGGTTGACCACCGGAAAGGGCACGGATAACAAAACCCCCGCGGGTGACCTCCCCCACACCGGGGGAGGCGCTGTCCGACGCTCCGGTACGGCCCGAGGAAGGGAGCACGTGGTGAACGGCGTGAACGGCGCGGACGTCACCGCTCTGGTCGTCGCGGCCAGGGACGGCGATCCGGCGGCCGGGGACCGGCTGGCCGCCGAGTGCCTGCCCCTGGTCTACAACGTGGTCGGCCGGGCCCTCAACGGCCACCCCGATGTGGACGACGTGGTGCAGGAGACCATGCTGCGGGCCCTGTCCGGGCTGTCCTCGCTGCGCGATCCGGCCCGCTTCCGGTCCTGGCTCGTGGCCATCGCGATGAACCAGGTCCGTACGCGCTGGTCCCGACTGGGCCACCGCCCGGCCGCGCTGGAGGCGGCCGAGGAACCGGCCGACCCGGCGGCCGACTTCGTCGATCTGACGATCCTGCGCCTCGAACTGTCCGGCCAGCGGCGCGAGACGGCGGAGGCGACCCGCTGGCTGGACGAGTCCGAGCGCGACGTCCTGTCGCTGTGGTGGCTGGAGACCACGGGCGAGCTCACCCGCGCCGAACTGGCCGACGCGCTCGGACTGTCCGCCCAGCACGCCGCCGTACGCGTGCAGCGGGTCAAGAACCAGCTCGACGTGGGGCGCGGCGTCGTACGGGCGTTGGGCGCCGAGCCGCGCTGCTCGGGCCTGGAGGCGCTGGTGGCGGACTGGGACGGTACGCCGACGCCCCTGTGGCGCAAACGGATCGCCCGCCACATACGGACCTGCGCGACCTGCTCCGCCGGCAGCACGGGTCTCGTCCCGCCGGAGGGGCTGCTGTCCGGTCTCGCGCTGGTGACGCCGCTGTACGAGAGCGGCGCCCAGGCCGCGTCGGGCGTCGCCCACGCGGCGGCGCCCGCCGCCACGGCCGCGCCCACCGCCTTCTCGGCCGGCAAGGCGGCGGGGCTGGTGGCCGCCGCCGCGGCCGTGACCTCGCTCGCCGTCCTGCTGTGGCCCTCCGCCCCCGCCCCGCAGGAGTCCCGGGACCGCGGCTCCACGCACCTGCCCGCACCGCCGCCCCGGACCACGCCGACCGGATCGCCCTCCGCAGCCCCCTCCCCGACGCCCTCGCCCACGCCGAGCCCGTCCGCGCCGCGCACCGCGTCCCCCACCGCCGCGCCGCCGCCGTCCCCGCGCCCCTCCAAGCCCGCGCCGCCCCCCGCACAGGACCGACTCGTCGCGGAGGTCAACACCCTCCGCGCCCGGAACGACTGCCCCGCCCTGCGCACCGACCCCCGGCTGACGGAGGTCGCGCGGCGGCACTCCGCGGACATGGCCGCACGCGACTACTTCGGCCACACCGACTCGTCGGGCCGGGGCATGGGCGAACGGGTGAGCGCGTCGGGCTACCGCTGGTCCGCCGTCGGCGAGACCATCGCGACCGGCCGGTACACGCCGGCCGAGATCGCCGAGCAGTGGTGGCGCAGCCCCGGCCGGGACGACGACATCCTCAACTGCTCCTTCGTCCACGTGGGCGTGGGCATCGCCGACTCGCCGCGCGGCCCGTACTGGACGCAGGTGCTCGCCACCCCGCGGTGACGGGCCCCGCCCGGCCCTCGCCCGGCCCCTCGCCCGCGCCCGGCCCCGGATCAGGGCAGGCGGAGCGGCTTGGCCATGCAGAGGCTGCTGTCGTACGTCCGGTAGTGGCCGAACTTCGCGCACGGCGTGTAGCCGCTCGACCGGTACAGCGCGATGGCCTCGGGCTGCCGGTCACCGGTCTCCAGGACCATACGGGTCCGCCCGGCGGCCCGTGCGTCCTCCTCCAGCGCGGCCAGCATCCGGCGGGCCAGGCCCCGGCCGCGCCCTTCGGGGATCACGAACATGCGCTTGATCTCGGCGTCGCCGTCCGCGTAGCCCTCGTCGTTGCGGTTCTGGGTGCGCCAGCCGCCGGTGGCCACGGGGCGCTCCTGCTCGTCGTAGGCGAGCAGGTACAGACCGCGTGGGGGCATGAACATCGCGGGGTCGAGCGGTGTGACATCGCCCCCGTCGCCGTACCTCGCCGCGTATTCGAGCTGGACCTGGTCGTTGAGTTTGACGGCGTCGGGGTGGTCGAAGGGACGCGGGTGAATAAGCATGCCGACTATCGTATACCTGTGCGGTGGGGTGGAATGGGTACTGTTTCGGGATGCTCACAGTGACCTCCGTAAATGTAAACGGGCTGCGCGCCGCCGCCAAGAAGGGCTTCGTCGAGTGGCTGGCGGGCACCGACGCCGATGCGGTCTGCCTCCAGGAAGTACGGGCCGAGCCCGGCCAGCTGCCCGAGGAGGTCCGCACCCCCGAGGGCTGGCACACGGTCCACGCGCCCGCCGCCGCCAAGGGGCGCGCCGGGGTCGCGCTCTACTCGCGGCAGGCGCCGGAGCGCGTCCAGGTCGGCTTCGGCGGCTTCGGTGCGCCCGGCGCGGAGGAGTTCGACACGAGCGGCCGGTACGTGGAGATCGACCTGCCCGGCGTCACCGTCGCGAGCCTGTACCTGCCCTCCGGCGAGGTCGGCACGGAGCGGCAGGACGAGAAGGAGCGCTTCATGGCGGCTTTCCTGCCCTACCTCCAGGGGCTGAAGGAGCGGGCGGCGGCCGGCGGGCGCGAGGTCGTGGTCTGTGGTGACTGGAACATCGCCCACCGCGAGGCCGACCTCAAGAACTGGAAGGCCAACCGCAAGAGCTCCGGCTTCCTGCCCGAGGAGCGGGCCTGGCTGGGCCGGGTCTTCGAGGAGGCCGCGTACGTGGACGTGGTGCGCGCGCTCCACCCGGACGTCGAGGGGCCGTACTCGTGGTGGTCCTACCGGGGGCGGGCCTTCGACAACGACGCCGGGTGGCGCATCGACTACCAGATCGCGACGCCGGGGCTCGCCGCCCGCGCGGTCAAGGCGTGGGTGGAGCGCGCCGCTACGCACGGCGAGCGCTGGAGCGACCACGCGCCGGTGACCGCCGTCTACGAGCGCTGACGCGACCCTCCCGGCCGCCCCGGCCGCCCCGCTCCCGTGCCCTCGGCTGCCCGGCCGCCCCGACCGCCCCGCCCCAGGCCCCCGGGGCGGCCGTCAGTCGGACTTCGGGGGCTGGGTGCCGTCCGCGCGGCGCAGGCGGCGGTCGAGCGCCATGGAGAGTTCCGCGTCCACCACCGCGCGCGCCAGCGGCCTCAGTTGGGCGGGTTCGGTCTCCGCCGTGTGGGCATGCAGTACGCGTACGAAGATTTCGGCGAGCGCGTCCGCGTGCTCGCGGACGCGGCGGCCCGAGGAGAGCACCGTGGACAGCGGCACCCCTTCCCGTACGAGCTCCGCCGACACCTCCAGGAGACGTCGGCTGATGTGCACGATCTCCTCCCCGTCGGTGGCGAGATAACCCAGATCGAGCGCGGTGGCGAGGTTCTCCGGGGTGACCTCGCCCTCGAAGTGGTCCGCGAGCTGTTCCGGCGTGAGGCGGACCGGGGTCTCCTCGGTCGGCTCGCCCAGTCCCAGCACCTCCGCGACGTCGCGCCCGCTCTCGAAGGTGGCGACCAGGTCCGCGACGCCGTTGAGGGTGTGGCCGCGTTCCAGCAGGCCCGTGATGGTCCGCAGTCGGGCCAGATGGCGGTCGTCGTACCAGGCGATGCGGCCCTCGCGGCGAGGCGGCGGGATCAGACCGCGCTCCCGGTAGAAGCGCAGGGTCCGCACGGTGATGCCCGCCTCGGCGGCCAGTTCCTCCATGCGGTATTCGCGGTGCTCGCGTCCTTCAGCCACAGGGGCACCCTATGTGGTGCCACCGATGTTGTACCGCCGGTAACTTTCCTCGGTCCGCCCCCTACCCATCAGTACGAGCCTGCTCTACTCTCCGAACAATGCCAGTGATTGCTGGCAGAGTCGTGTGACGTACCGCGGGAGGCGGCAGCATGGCCCAGCAGGAGCACGTACGCGTGGCGGTGATCGGATCCGGATTCGGGGGCCTGGGGGCCGCCGTCCGGCTGCGCCGCGAAGGCATCACCGATTTCGTCGTGCTGGAGCGGGCGGACTCGGTCGGCGGCACCTGGCGCGACAACGACTACCCGGGCTGCGCCTGCGACGTACCGTCCCATCTGTACTCGTTCTCCTTCGCGCCCAACCCCGACTGGCCCCGTACCTTCTCCGGGCAGCGCCACATCCGGGCCTACCTGGAGGGCGTCGCCGACACCTTCGGACTGCGCCCCCACATCAGGCTGAACCACGAGGTCACGCTGATGCGTTGGGACAAGGAGGAGCTGTACTGGGTGATAGAGGCGGCGAACGGGACCACGATCCGCGCCGACGTCGTCGTCTCGGCGACCGGGCCGCTCTCCGACCCCAGGACGCCCGACATACCCGGCCTCGACTCCTTCCCCGGCAAGGTCTTCCACTCCGCCCGCTGGGACCACGACTACGATCTGACCGGCAAGCGCGTCGCCATGATCGGCAC
Organism: Streptomyces sp. ADI96-02; assembly: GCF_003846185.1. Classification (GTDB taxonomy): domain Bacteria; phylum Actinomycetota; class Actinomycetes; order Streptomycetales; family Streptomycetaceae; genus Streptomyces. The sequence continues at coordinate 2,649,054 of NZ_ML123034.1, read as the reverse complement.
CGGGGCCTCCGCCATCCAGATCGTCCCCGCCATCCAGCCGAAGGCCGGACGCGTCACGCTCTTCCAGCGGACTCCGCCCTGGGTCATGCCGCGCATGGACCGCACGATCAGCGCCGCCGAACGCGCGCTGCACCGGGCCGTACCCGCCACCGGCACCGTCCGGCGCGGACTCCTGTGGGGCATGAGGGAGTTGCAGGTGAGCGCCTTCACCAAGCACCCCGAACAGCTCGGCCTGGTCGAGAAGATAGCCACGTCCAACATGGCGCGGGCGATCAAGGACCCGGCCCTGCGGGCCAAGCTGACCCCCTCCTACCGCATCGGCTGCAAGCGCATCCTGCTCTCCAACGCCTACTACCCGGCGCTCGCCCAGCCCAACGTCGACGTCGTCGCCTCGGGGCTGAGCGAGATACGCGGCTCCACGGTGGTGGCCGCCGACGGCAGCGAGGCCGAGGTCGACGCCATCGTCTTCGGCACCGGCTTCCACGTGACCGACATGCCGATCGCGGAACGGGTGGTGGGCGAGGCGGGCGTCACGCTCGCCGAGTCCTGGAAGGACGGGATGAGCTCGCTGCGCGGCGCGACGGCCGCCGGGTATCCCAACTGGATGACGATCATCGGCCCGAACACCGGGCTCGGCAACTCCTCCATGATCCTCATGATCGAGTCCCAGCTGAACTACATGGCCGACTACCTGCGCCAGCTCCGCGTACTCGGCGGCCGGGCCGCACTCGGCGCCCGCTCCTCCGCCGTCACCGCGTGGAACCACCGCGTCCAGGAGCGCATGAGGCGCACCGTGTGGAACACCGGCGGCTGCACCAGCTGGTATCTGGACGCCGAAGGGCGCAACACCACGGTCTGGCCCGGTACGACCGCCGAGTTCCGGCGCGAGACGCGATCGGTGGACCTCGCGGAGTACGACGTCATACGGGCCGGGAGGCCCGGCGGGGCGCGACCGGCCGACGATACGGGGCTGGCCGGCGATAGGCAGCTGTCCGGCGGGACCGGGCTGTGCGGCGGGACCGGGCGGGTGCCCGAACAGCCGGGCCGGGCCGACCGCGAGACCGTCGCCGAGGAGGCCGCGCGATGAGCCGCCTCCTGCACCGCGCCGCCGCCGCGCCGGTGCCCGCCGAAGAACTGACCGTGCGCTCCGCCGACGGGGCCCGCGTCCACGTAGAGCTTTACGGGCCCGAGGACGCCCCGGCGGTGGTGCTGGCCCACGGCTGGACCTGCAACATCCGCTTCTGGGACGCGCAGATCCGCGACCTCGCCGCCGACCACCGGGTCATCGCCTACGACCAGCGCGGCCACGGGCTCAGCCCGGAGCCGGGCCCCGGCGGCTACGGCACCGAAGCCCTCGCCGACGACCTCGAAGCGGTGCTCGCCGCGACCCTCGCCCCGGGCCGCCGGGCGGTGCTCGCCGGGCACTCCATGGGCGGGATGACGCTGATGGCCGCGGCCCGCCGCCCCGGCCTGCGCGACCACGCCGCCGCCGTGCTGCTGTGCTCCACCGGCAGTACGCGGCTGACCGCCGAGGCCACGGTCGTGCCGATCCGGGCGGGCGCGCTGCGCACCCGGCTCACCCGCATGATCCTTGGCGCGAAAGCGCCCCTGGGGCCGGTCACACCGGTTTCCCGGAAGCTGCTCAAGTACGCCACGATGGGACCGGGTTCGGCCCCGGACCGGGTCCGGACCTGCGCCCGGATCGTGCACGCCTGCCCGCGCCGCGCGAGAGTGGAGTGGGGCCGTGTCCTCGCCGACCTGGATCTGGCGGCGGGCGTACGCGAACTGCGGACGCCGACCGCGGTGATCGCCGGCACCGCCGACCGGCTGACTCCGCCGCTCCACGCGCGGGCCGTCGCGGCGGCGCTGCCGCTGGGGCTCGGGCTGACCGAGCTGGCGGGTATGGGCCACATGACGCCGTTGGAGGCGCCGGAGGCCGTCACGGCGAAGCTCCGGGAGCTCGCCGCCCGGTACGTCGCCGAGGGCGCGGTGACGGCACAGGCCGCCGCGGCCGACAAGGAGGATGTCGCATGAGCAGCAGTCGGAGTCTCGAAGGACAGGTCGTCGTCGTCACCGGCGCGGCCCGCGGCGTCGGCGAACTGCTGGCCCGCAAACTCTCCGCGCGCGGCGCGACGCTGGCACTGGTCGGCCTGGAGCCGGACGAGCTGAAGCGGGTCTCCGAGCGGCTGCACGGCGAGAGCGGCCACTGGTTCGCCGACGTCACCGACCACGAGGCGATGGCCCGGGTCGCCGCCGAGGTCAAGGAGCGCTTCGGCAAGGTCGACGTGGTCGTCGCCAACGCGGGCGTCGCCTCGGGCGGCCCGTTCGCCGACTCGGACCCGGACGCCTGGCGCCGGGTCATCGAGGTGAACCTGATCGGCGGCGCGGTCACCGGGCGGGCGTTCCTGCCGGTGCTGATGGAGAGCCGCGGCTACTTCCTCCAGATCGCGTCCCTGGCCGCGATCACCCCGGCCCCGATGATGACCGCGTACTGCGCCTCGAAGTCGGGGGTCGAGGCGTTCGCGCACAGCCTGCGGGCCGAGGTCGGCTACAAGGGCGTGCGGGTCGGCGTCGGCTACCTCTCCTGGACCGACACCGACATGGTGCGCGGCGCGGACCAGGACGACGTGATGCGCGAGCTGCGCGCGCGGCTGCCGTGGCCGGCGAACCGCACCTACCCGCTGGGCCCGGCCGTCGAGCGGATCGTGGCCGGGATCGAGCGGCGCTCCTCGCACGTGTACGCGCAGTGGTGGCTGCGCGGCATGCAGTCGGTGCGGGGCTACCTGCCCTCGCTCATCGGGGTGGTCGGGCAGCGCGAGATGCGGCGGTTCGAGCCGAGGCTGCGGAGCATGCCCAAGGGCCTGGTGGGCGCCGGGGGAGCGGCGGACCAGGACGCCCGCGCGGAGCGCGCTGACCGAACGTAACGCTCCGAAATGCGGTGCGTGTGGGTGCGTGCGAGGCTGAGCGGGGCCACGGGGTCACGGCGAGGGGCCGGTTCGCCTCTCCTCCCCTCGGTTCCACCTGGTTCCCCTCGGTTTTACGACGACACCGGCATCGGCACCGGCATCCCGACAGGAGTGAACAGCATGGGCATCGCAGACCAGTTCAGGGACAAGGCGCGTCAGCTCGCCGACCGGGCCGAGAAGAGGAGGGGCGAGGGCGAGGACCGGGCCCGGGACCGCGCGCCGGACGCCGGCGACCGGGAGCCGGAGCACGGCCCCGACGCCTCGACCCGCCTGCGGGACCGGTCCCGGGACGTGACGGAGCAGACGCGCGAGCGTTTCGACCGTTGACGGCCGGTTGGTGAGGTGGGACGCGTGCGCGCTGCGGTTCGGGCGTGCGCGTCGCGTCAGGAGGCGCACCCGGGACCGGGTGCGCCTCGTCCTCGTGCCGGGGGTCGGCCCGGTCGGCCGGGCCGGCGGTTCTTCCTGTTCTTCGGCTCGAACCTTGGAGCTCGTGTCCCGGGGCTCGGCCTCCGGCCTCCGCCCCGGGTCAGCGCGGCGGTAGCGGCGGGCGGCTCAGGTCCGGGGCGGTCTCGTAGCCCGGCGGAGTCGACGCGGGGGCTTGCGCCAGCAGGTCCAGTGCCACCCGCACCGCGTCGTCCAGGACCGCGTACCGCCCCTCCGCCCAGTCCAGCGGGGTGCGCAGGGCCTCCACGTCCGGTTCCACGCCGTGGTTCTCCACCGACCAGCCGTACGCGTCGAACCAGGCCGCGTTCATCGGCACCGTGATCACCGTGCCGTCGCCCAGCCGGTGCCGCCCGGTCATGCCGACCACGCCGCCCCAGGTGCGCCGGCCCACCACCGGGCCCAGCCCCAGCAGCCGGAACGCCGCGGTGATCATGTCCCCGTCGGAGGAGGTCGCCTCGTCGGCCAGGGCGACCACCGGGCCGCGCGGCGCGTTGGACGCGTAACTGACCGCCTGCGCGTTGCGGGTGAGGTCCCAGCCGAGGATCTTCCGCGTCAGCTTCTCCACCACCAGCTCGCTGATGTGGCCGCCCGCGTTGCCGCGCACGTCCACGATCAGCGCGGGCCGCGCCACCTCCAGCCGCAGGTCCCGGTTGAACTGGGCCCAGCCCGAGCCGCCCAGGTCCGGGATGTGCAGGTAGCCGCACTTGCCGCCGCTCAACTCCCGTACGACGTCCCGGCGTTTGGCGACCCAGTCCTGGTAGCGCAGCGGGCGTTCGTCGATCAGCGGCATGATCGCCACCCGCCGCGAGGGCCCGCCGCCCTCCGGGGCGAAGGTCAGCTCCACCGTGGTGCCGCCCGCCGCCGTCAGCAGCGGATACGGTCCGGCCACCGGATCCACGGGCCGCCCGTCCACGTGGGTGAGCACCGCGCCCTCCCTGATCCCGGTACCGGCCAGCGGCGAGCGTGCCTTGGAGTCGGAGGAGTCGCCGGGCAGGATGCGCCGGAGCGTCCACGCGCCGTCCCGGCAGACCAGGTTGGCGCCGAGCAGCCCGATCGCCCGCTGGTAGTGCGGCGGGCCCTCGTTGCGGCGGGCGGGGGAGACGTACGCGTGCGAGGTGCCCAGCTCGCCCAGCACCTCGCGCAGCAGATCGGCGAACTCGTCGGGGGAGGAGACCCGTTCGAGCAGCGGGCGGTACTGGTCCAGCACCCCGTCCCAGTCGATGCCGCACATGTCCGGCTCCCAGAAGTAGGAGCGGATGATCCGGCCCGCCTCGCCGTACGCCTGCCGCCACTCCGCCGCCGGGTCCACGTCGTGCAGGATGCGGCGCAGGTCCAGGTAGACGGTGGAGTCGCTGTCGCCGCTCTCCGTCGCCGGTACGGCGCGCAGTTCGCCGTCGTCCATCACCACCAGGCGGGTCGCGTCCCCGCTGACCGCGAACCAGTCGAGGTGGTCGACGAGTTCGGTACGGCGGGCCTTGGCGATGTTGAAGTGCTCCAGGGTGGGGCGGCCCGACGTGTCGGCCGGGTTGGCGAACGTCTCGCCCAGCGCTCCGGAGATCGGCCAGCGCAGCCAGACCAGGCCGCCGCCGCTGACCGGGCGCAGCGCGGAGTACTTCGAGGCGGGGACCGGGAACGGTGTGACCCGGCTCTCCAGCCCCTCGAACTCGACCATGACCGTGGACCCTTCGGCCGCACCCGCCCCGGGCACGTCCACCGGATCCAGGCCGCCCGCCGCCGGACGTCCGTCGGGTGACAGCGCGAAGGGCGACGGGGTGGCCGAGGAGAGCGGCACCAGGTAGGGGCGGCAGCCCAGCGGGAAGGAGAGGTCGCCGGTGTGGACGTCGTAGACCGGGTCGAAGCCGCGCCAGGACAGGAACGCGAGGTAGCGGCCGTCCTCGGTGAAGACCGGGTTCTCGTCCTCGAAGCGGCCGTTGGTGACGTCGACGATCACCGGCGCGCCGGGGCCGGAGATCCGGGCCAGTTTGATCTGCCGCAGCGATCGGCCGACGCCGGGGTGCGACCAGGTCAGCCAGTCTCCGTCGGGGGAGAACGCCAGGTCGCGGACGGGGCCGTTGACCGACCGGATCAGCTCGGTGGCCTCGGGCCGGTCGCCGCCGGGCACGGCCGCGCCGGTCGCGGCGTACAGGTCGGCGCGGGTGGAGCCGCGCGGGGAGTCACGGGTGGAGCCGCGCGGGGAGTCACGGGTGGACTCCGCGTCCGCCGTGCCCGGCTCGTCCGCCGCCTCTGCCTCCGCCGCCGTTGCGGTAGCCCCGTCCGCTGCCTCCGCTGCCTCCGCTGCCTCCGCTGAGGCCGGTTCGGCCGTGTCCAGCAGGAGCAGGCGGCCGTCGTGGGAGGCGATGGCGAGGCGTTCGCCCTCGGGGTCGGAGATCATCTCGTGCACCCGGCCCAGCTGCCCGGAGGCCAGTCGGCGCGGCGCGCGGTCGCCGCTGGCCCGGGGCAGGTACGCGATCTCGACGGCGTCCTCGCCGTCCGCGTCGGTGACGTAGGCGACCCGGCCGCCGCTGCCCAGCATCTCCGGCTGCCGCACCCGGACGCCGGGGGTGTCCGCGATGGTGCGGGCGGGGCCGTCGCGGTGGGTGAGCCAGTAGAGGCTGCCGCGCACGGTGACGGCGCTGGCCCTGCCCGTCTCGTCGACCGAGAGCGAGTCGACGTTGGTGGCGGCGGGCACCTGGTGGACGCGGCGGCCGGTGCGCTGCCCGCCGAGCCGCACCTCCAGCAGGCGCGGGACGGCGCCCGGCGACTCCAGGTCCTCCGCCAGCCAGAGCTCGCCGCCGCACTGGTACACCACGCGGTGTCCGTCGCTGGAGGCGTGCCGGGCGTAGAAGGCGTCGTGGTCGGTGTGGCGGCGCAGGTCGGTACCGTCCATCAGGCACGAGTAGAGGTTGCCGACGCCTTCGTGGTCGGAGAGGAACGCGATACGGCGGCCGACGAACATCGGCGAGGCCAGGTGGCCGCCGATGTCCGGCAGCAGGCGCTCGCCGTGCAGCCACAGGCGTCCCGTCGCGCCGCCCCGGTAGCGCTTCCAGGCGGCCGGTTCGTGCGGGGGCGTGCCGGTCAGCAGCAGGGTGCGGCGCTCGCCGTCGATGTCCGCGACCGCGATGTCGGAGACCGGGCCCCACGGCAGCCTGCCGCCCGGACCGCCGTCGGTGGGCACGCTGTAGGCCCAGGAGAAGTACGAGAACGGCTGGTTGTGCGAGGAGACGGCGAGGATCTGCGCCGAGTCGTCCGGATCGGGGCTCCAGCCGCAGACCCGGGCGTCGGTCGAGCCCCAGTAGGTGAGCCGGCGGGCCGGGCCGCCCTCGACGGGGGCGAGGTGGATCTCGGGGTCCAGGGAGCGCCAGGTCGTGTACGCGATGGAGCCGCCGTCGGGCGAGAAGCGCGGCGGGCCGACCCGGGTCCGGTCGACCGTCACCCGCCAGGCGCGTCCGGGGCGGTGCCCGGCCGGGACGAGGGGCGAGACCCACAGGTCGTCCTCGGCCACGAAGCAGAGCAAGTCCTGATGGAGGTGCGGGAACCGGAGATACGCGACGTCGTCACTCACGCCTCCATGCTTTCCGCGCGGGGGGTCCCGGGCAACTTGTGGTGCAGCACACAAGCGAAACGGTTCCGTTTCGCTTGGCGCCGGAGGTACGGTCTGGTGTACGAAACAGTTTCGTTCGAATCCGGACGGAGCTCCGGGAGCGCGGACGGATCCGAGGAGGCCGGCTGATGGCACGCACCAGGCTCACCCCTGAGCGCGAGGGCGAGATGTACGGCGCCGTCCTGGACCTGCTCCGCGAGGTCGGCTACGACGCCCTGACGATGGACGCCGTCGCCGCCCGTACCCGGTCGAGCAAGGCCACCCTGTACCGCCAGTGGGGCAGCAAGCCCGAGCTGGTCGTGAAGGCGCTGCGGCACAACAAGCCGGTGAGCCTGACCGAGATCGACACCGGGTCGCTGCGCGGCGACATCCACGCCGTGCTGACCCGGACCGACGACTGCCAGATGGAGAAGGACGCCGCACTGCTGCGGGGTCTGAGCCATGCCGTCCACGAGAGCCCCGAACTGCACCAGGCGCTGCGCGAGCTGCTGATCGAGCCGGAGATGACCGGTCTCGACGAGCTGCTGCGCCGGGCCGTGGCCCGGGGCGAGGTGGCGCCGGACAATCCGGCGCTGAAGTACATCCCGCACCTGGTGGTCGGCGCGCTGGCCACCCGGCAGCTGATCGAGAACCGTCCTGTCGACCAGGCGTTCCTCATCGACTACGTGGACTCCGTGGTTCTCCCCGCCCTCGGCGCCTGACGTACCCGTCGCGGAAGGGCACGCCCTTCCCTGACGCCCCCGTACCGCCCCCGCCCCACCACACGTACCGCCCTCTCCCCGCCGCTCCACCTGACACGCCGCTCTCGTCGTCGGGCCGGCACCTCACGCCCTCTTCCACGCACACGACCTGACCGGGAGTACGCCCCCGTGGCCACATTCCTCTACAAACTCGGACGGCTCGCCTTCCGTCGCCGCCGCTTCGTCGCCCTGATCTGGGTGGCGCTGCTGGCGGTCGCCGGAGTCGGTATGGCCACCGCGTCCACCGCCACCTCCAGTTCCTTCTCGATTCCCGGTACGGAGGCGCAACGCGCCTTCGACCTGCTGGAACAGCGCAACCCCGGCATCAGTGCCGACGGCGCGACCGCACGTGTCGTCTTCAAGGCGCCCGAGGGCGAGAAGGTGACCGCGCCCGCCAACAAGGGCGAGATCACCGGAATCGTCAAGGAACTGCGGTCCGGATCGGACCAGATAGCCTCGGTCGCCGACCCGTTCCAGACGCGGGCCGTGAGCCAGAACGGCTCGACGGCGTACATCTCGGTCTCCTACGAGGTCAGCTCCATGGAGCTGACCAAGAAGACCACGGACGCCCTGAAGGACGCGGCCGAGGACGCGCAGAACAGCGGAATGAAGGTGGAGGTCGGCGGTGACGCCCTCCAGGTCATGCCGCAGACCGGGACCGCCGAAGTCATCGGCGTGGCCATCGCCGCCGTCGTCCTGTTCATCACCTTCGGTTCGCTGGTGGCCGCCGGACTCTCGCTGCTGACCGCGATCGTCGGGGTCGCGATCGGGGTCGCGACGATCACCGCGCTGGCCAACGTGCTGGACCTGGGCTCCACCACCGCGACCCTCGCCACGATGATCGGACTGGCGGTCGGCATCGACTACGCCCTCTTCATCGTCTCCCGCTACCGCGCCGAACTGGCCGAGGGCCGGGAGGGCGAGGAGGCCGCCGGGCGGGCCGTCGGCACCGCCGGATCCGCGGTGGTCTTCGCCGGCCTGACCGTGATCATCGCCCTGGTCGGCCTCTCCGTCGTCAACATCCCGATGCTGACGAAGATGGGCCTGGCCGCCGCCGGGACCGTCGCCATCGCCGTGCTCATCGCGCTCACCCTCGTCCCGGCCGCCCTCGGCTTCGCGGGCAAGCGGGTCATGGGCCGCAAGGCGCGCAAGGCCGCCGAGGCGGAGAACAGCCCCGACGCCAAGCCGAACATGGGCACCCGCTGGGCGCGGTTCGTGCTGCGCAAGCCGGTCTGGGTCATGCTGGCCGGAGTCCTCGGCCTCGGCGTCATCGCCGTACCGGCCGCCTCGCTGGAGATGGGCCTGCCCGACGACGGCGCGCAGCCGAAGTCGACCACGCAGCGTCAGGCGTACGACATGCTCTCGGACGGCTTCGGCCCCGGGTTCAACGGGCCGCTGCTGGTCGTCGTCGACACGGCGAACAGCTCCGACGGCAAGGCCGCCGCCGCGCGGGTCTCCGAGGAGATCGAGTCCATCGGCGTCAGCGCGGTCACCCCGGCCGCCTTCAACAAGGCCGGCGACACCGCCACGATCACGGTCATCCCCAAGGACCGGCCCAGCTCCGTCGAGACGGAGAACGTCGTCCACTCCATCCGCGACTCGGGTGCGGACATCACATCCGACACCGGGGCCGAGGTGCTGGTCACCGGCGCCACCGCGATGAACATCGACTTCTCGCAGAAGATGAACGACGCGCTGCTGCCCTACCTGGCGCTCGTCGTCGGCCTGGCGTTCCTGCTGCTGATGCTGGTCTTCCGCTCGATCCTCGTCCCGCTGAAGGCGGCCCTGGGCTTCCTGCTCTCGGTGGTCGCGGCCCTCGGCGCGGTCGTCGCGGTCTTCCAGTGGGGCTGGCTCGGCTCGCTCTTCGGAGTCGAGCAGACCGGTCCGATCATGAGCCTGATGCCGATCTTCATGGTCGGTGTGGTCTTCGGACTCGCGATGGACTACGAGGTCTTCCTCGTCACCCGGATGCGCGAGGCGTACGTCCACGGCGAGAGCCCGGGTCAGGCCATCGTGACGGGCTTCAAGCACGGCGCCCGGGTGGTCACGGCGGCTGCGGTGATCATGATGGCGGTCTTCGCCGGCTTCATCGGCTCCGCCGAGCAGATGGTCAAGATGATCGGCTTCTCGCTGGCCGTCGCCGTCCTCTTCGACGCCTTCGTGGTGCGGATGGCCATCGTGCCCGCCGTGCTGGCCCTGCTCGGCAAGCGGGCCTGGTGGCTGCCGCGCTGGCTGGACCGGGCGCTGCCCGATGTGGACGTGGAGGGCGAGAAGCTGCGGAAGCGGCTGACCGACGAACCGCGCGCGGAGCAGGGGCCGGGCGAGGGCGGCGACGGGCAGCGGGAGCTGGCCCGCGTCTGACCCTTCGGGCCGGGGCGGTGTCGGACCACCCTTCTTACGGTCCGGCCTTCCCACGGTCCGGCCTTCCCACGGTCCGGCCCTCTTACGGTCCGACCGCTCTCTTACGGTCCCCGGGGCCGCGGCTGAGTGGATCGCGGCCCCGGAAAGCGCCGGCCGACCTGTGGGGACGGGGAGGCCGAGGCGCAGGCAGCCCCCGTGCGGTGAGCACGGGGGCTTCCGGCGTATCCGGATGCGTATGCGGCGGGGTGCTGGGGCGGGGCCGGTCTGCCGTGCCCAGCCACCGTCCTCTGCCGTCCTCAGCCGCGCGAGGCGGACGGCGCGCCCGTGGCCGGCCGCGCCTTTCCGAGCGGTTCGGCGGAGTCCGGGGCCTGGCCCCGCGTGCGGGCCAGGAAGCGGATGAGCGTGGCGATGTCGAACTGGAACACCTCGACGCCGTCCGCCGAATGCAGCTCCACGATCAGCTGCGCCCGGCCGCACGGCCAGACCGATACCGCGCCGCGCTCGATCGGGGTGCGCAGACCGCGCTCCAGCAGATCGCGGCCCATCGCCCAGTCCGCTCCGCCGGGCAGCCTGATGTGCACCGTGCGCGGGTCGTCGGCCGCGTCGTACCGCAGCTCGACGGGGACCGGGCGGGTCAGAGGGCCGTCCGTGATGAGCCGGGCGCGGGCATGTTCTTCAATCACAGGGGACATGAGCCGGCTCCTCAGATATGTAAGACTTTGCCCTCATATCTCTCATATTCCATGTCTGCAGCGGGACGGGCGAACGCAGGCAGGTCGGCCACCTGCGGATCGGCGCCCGGGAAGGCGTCCATCGATGCCGAGCAGGTGCGAACTTCCTGCTCTTGCGCTCTGTTCGCAAGAGGGCACAGTATTGACGGGTTCATGACCTCGCCCCCTGGACCGAGTCCGCGCGGGCGCGGAACCCGCGCGGAACCGCAGGAGCGGAGCCTCCCATGCATGTACCCGATGGATTCATCGACGCACCTGTCTCGGTGGCCGCCGGGGTGGTCGCCGCCGGAGCCGTCGCCGTCAGCCTCCGCGGCGCCCGGCGTGAACTCGACGAACGCATCGCCCCGCTCGCCGGTCTGGTCGCCGCCTTCATCTTCGCGGTCCAGATGCTGAACTTCCCGGTGGCCGCGGGCACCAGCGGCCACCTCCTGGGAGGGGCGCTCGCCGCGATCCTGGTCGGGCCGTACACCGGAGTGCTCTGCATCGCGGTGGTCCTCCTGATGCAGGGCGTCTTCTTCGCCGACGGCGGCCTCACCGCCCTCGGCGTCAACATCACCGTCATGGGCGTGGTCACCGTCGTCGTCGCGTACGGGCTGTTCCGGCTGCTCAGCCGTGTGCTCCCGCGCACCCGGGGCGCGGCCACCGCCTCCGCCTTCGTCGCCGCCCTGGTCTCCGTACCGGCTGCCGCCGCCGCGTTCACCCTCCTCTACGGCATCGGCGGCACCACCGACATCCCGATCGGCAAGGTCCTCACGGCCATGGTCGGCGTCCACGTCCTGATCGGTATCGGCGAGGGCGTCATCACCGCGCTGACCGTGGGCGCGGTCCTCGCGGTCCGCCCCGACCTCGTCCACGGCGTCCGGGGACGCACCGCCCCGCTCAAGCTCCGGGTCGACGGCGAACTGGTCGACGCCCCGGCCGCCACCCGCGACCCCGGCCCCGTGCCCGGCCCCGACTCCGGCCCCGGCCCCGAGCCCGTCCGCTCCGCCCGCGGCGTCTGGGCCACCGGCCTCGTGGCCGCCCTCGTCCTCGCCGGCTTCGTCTCCTTCTACGCCTCCGCGAACCCCGACGGCCTGGAGAAGGTCGCCGCCGACCAGGGCATCGACGAGAAGACCGAGGAACACGGCGCGGCCGGCTCCCCGCTCGCCGACTACGGGGTCGCCGACATCGCGAACGCCCGGATCTCCGGCGGCCTCGCCGGAGTGATCGGCGTCAGCGCCACCGTCGTCGTCGGCACCGGGATCTTCTGGACCGTGCGCCGCCGCCGCACCGGCGATCCCGGCACGGGCGGACCGCGAACCGGCCCGCGCGACCACGAGAACGCCTGACATGGGTGCGGGCCACGCCCACAAGCTCTACCGGCACGGACACTCGCCGGTCCACCGGCTGCCCCCGCACTGCAAGCTCGCCGCCGTCTTCTGCTTCGTCCTCGTGGTCGTCTCCACCCCGCGCGAGGCGATGTGGGCCTTCGCCCTCTACGCGCTGCTCCTCGCCGCCGTCGCGGGTCTGGCCCGCATCCCGGCCCGGTTCCTGCTGGGGCGGCTCGTCATCGAGGTGCCGTTCGTCGCGTTCGCGCTGCTCATGCCCTTCGTGGTGCCGGGCGAGCAGACCGAGGTGCTGGGCCTCTCCGTCAGCGTTCCCGGCCTCTGGGGCGCCTGGAACGTCCTGGCCAAGGCCACCCTCGGCGTCGCCGCCTCGGTGATCCTGGCCTCCACCACCGAACTGCGCTCCGTCCTCCTCGGCCTCCAGCGGCTGAGGCTGCCCCCGCTGCTCGTCCAGATCGCGTCCTTCATGATCCGCTATGGGGACGTGATCGCCGACGAGATGCGGCGGATGTCGATCGCCCGCCGCTCCCGGGGCTTCGAGGCGCGCGGCGTACGCCACTGGCGCGTCCTGGCCACCTCGGCCGGCGCGCTGTTCATCCGCTCCTACGAACGCGGCGAACGCGTCCACCTCGCCATGGTCAGCCGCGGCTACACCGGCAGCATGCCGGTCGTCGACGAGGCGAGCGCCACCCGCACCCAGTGGGCCGCCGCCGCGGCCCTCCCCGCCCTCGCCCTCGCCGTCTGCCTGCTGGGATGGACCCTGTGACCCTCTCCTCCACCACCGCCCCGGACACCGTCCCGGACGCCGCCCCGTCGCTCGACGTCAGCGGCCTCGCCTACGCCTACCCCGACGGCCACCAGGCCCTGTTCGGCGTCGACCTCACGGTCGGGCGCGGCGAACGCGTCGCCGTCCTCGGCCCCAACGGCGCGGGCAAGACCACCCTGGTCCTCCACCTCAACGGCATCCTCGACGCGGGCTCCGGCACGGTCCGCGTCGCCGGACTCCCGGTCGCCGCGCGCAACCTGGCCGAGATCCGCCGCCGCGTCGGCATCGTCTTCCAGGACCCGGACGACCAGCTCTTCATGCCGACCGTCCGCGAGGACGTCGCCTTCGGACCGTCCTGCGCCGGACTGCGCGGCCCCGAACTGGAGGACCGCGTCCAGCGCGCCCTGGGACAGGTCGGCATGCGGGAGTACGCGGCCCGCCCGCCGCACCACCTCTCCTTCGGCCAGCGCCGCCGCGTCGCCGTGGCCACCGTCCTCGCGATGGAGCCGGAGATCCTGGTCCTGGACGAGCCCTCGTCGAACCTGGACCCGGCCTCCCGCCGCGAACTCGCCGACATCCTGCGCTCCTTGGACGTCACCGTCCTCATGGTCACGCACGACCTCCCGTACGCCCTGGAGCTGTGCCCGCGCGCGGTGATCCTCAGCGAGGGCGTCATCGCCGCCGACGGTCGTACCCAGGAACTCCTGTGCGACGAGGAGTTGATGGGCGCGCACCGGCTGGAACTCCCGTTCGGCTTCGACCCGCGATCGGTCACGGCTCCCGCGCGGTGAACGGGCCGCGACGCTGTGAACCGGACGCGCGGCGGGAGGCGGAACGCGGCGTGCCGGTGTGAACAGGGCATGACCCGGCACCCGCGCGACCCGCCCGGACGTGCACCATGGGGGGATGAGCGGGAGCGCGGGAGCGAGCGCGGAAGCAGGCACGGGAGCAGGCGTGGACGTACGGGGCACGGTGGCGCCCGGATTCGAACCGGTCGCGGACGCCTTCGTCCGCAACTTCGAACAGCGGGGCGAGCGCGGCGCGGCCGTCGCCGTCTACCGCGACGGGCGCAAGGTCGTCGACCTCTGGGCCGGTACGAGAGACGTGGACGGGACCGAGCCCTGGGCCGTCGACACCGTCCAGATCGTCCGCTCGGCCGGCAAGGGCGTCGCCGCCGCGGTTCCGCTGCTGCTGCACCAGCGCGGGCAGGTCGACCTGGACGCCCCGGTCTCCACCTACTGGCCGGAGTTCAAGGCGAACGGCAAGGAACGCGTCCTGGTCCGCGACCTCCTCGCCCACCGGGCCGGAGTCCCCGCCCTGGACCGCCCCCTGACCCCCGCCGAGGCCGCCGACGGCACCTCCGGACCGGCCGCCGTCGCCGCCCAGCGCCCCGCGTGGGAGCCGGGGACCGACCACGGCTACCACGCCCAGACCTACAGCTGGCTCGTCGGCGAACTGGTCCGCCGCGCCACCGGACGCACCATCGGCCGCTGGATCGCCGAGGAGATCGCCCGCCCGCTCGGCCTCGACTTCTGGTTCGGGCTGCCCGCCGACGAGGCCCACCGCGTCGGCCGCGTCGGCCCGGTGGAGGCCCCGGCGGCGGAGGGCGCTTCCGGCACCCTGCGCGTACGCCCCAAACGCTCCGTCGTCGACGCCTACCGAGACCCGGAATCCCTCACCCGGCGCGCCTTCGGCGCGATCGACCCGTTCCCCGACGAGAACGACGACGCCTACCGCACCGCCGAACTCCCGGCCTCCAACGGCATCGCCACCGCCCGCGGGCTGGCCCGCTGCTACGCCGCGATGATCGGCCCGGTCGACGGCCACCGCCGCCTCTTCGCGCCCGCCACCCTGACCCTGGCCCGCACCGAGGAGTCCGCCGGGCCGGACCGGGTGCTGGTCGTCAACACCCGTTTCGGCCTGGGCTACATGCTGCACGGCCCGGCGGCCCCGCTGCTCGGTCCGGGCTCCTTCGGCCACCCCGGCCGCGGCGGCTCCCTCGGCTTCGCGGACCCCGAGTCGGGCATCGCCCTCGGCTACGTGACCAACGGCCTCCAGAAGGGAGTGACCGCCGACCCCCGTGCCCAGGCCCTGGTCAGGGCAGTACGGTCGGCGCTATGACACCCGCGACACCCACGACGCCTGCCCCGCCCGCGACGCCTGCGCGCTTCGACGGCCACAGCGTCCTGATCACCGCCGCCGGACAGGGCATCGGCGCGGCGACGGCCCACCGCCTGGCGGCGGAAGGGGCGTCGGTCCTCGTCACCGACCTGGACGCGGAACGCGCACAGGACACGGCGGCGGCGATACGCGAGGCGGGCGGCGCCGCCGAATCCCTGGCCTGCGACGTGGCCGACCGGGCGGCGGTGGAGGCCGCCGTCGTCCACGCGGTCGCCGTCTTCGGCGGACTCGACGTACTCGTCAACAACGCCTACGCGGCGGGGCAGGACGCCCCGCTCTTCGAGGACGAGACGGACGACGTCTGGCAGCGCGACCTCGACATCACCCTCTCCGGCCCGTTCCGCTGCGCCCGCGCCGCCCTGCCGCACCTGGCGGCCTCCGGCCGGGGCGCGATCGTCACCATCGGCTCGGTCAACGGCGAACAGGACTTCGGCGGCCACGCCTACAGCGCCGCGAAGGCGGGCCTGGCCAGCCTGACCCGCACCCTGGCCGGCCACGCCGGACCGCGCGGCGTACGCGTCAACCTGGTCGCCCCCGGCACCGTCCGCACCGACGCCTGGTCGGGCCGCGACGCCGAACTGGAACGGCTCGCGGCGCTCTACCCGCTCGGCCGCGTCGGCACACCGGAGGACATCGCCGCCGCCGTGGCGTTCCTGGCCTCATCGGACGCCGCCTGGATCACCGGGACGACGCTGCGGGTGGACGGCGGAATCCTCGCGGTGAACACCGGCTTCCGGCGGGCGATGGAGGGGCGGGGATGAGCGTCGGAACTCATACCTGACGGCCTATCGTGAACGGCATGCCCGCTGACCTGATCCGTATCGTGTCCCGCGACTCGCCCATGGCACTCGCCCAGGTGGAACGCGTCCGCGCCGAGCTGGCCGCACTCCACCCCGGCACCCGGACCGAAGTCGTCCCGGTCAGGACGACGGGCGACAAGTGGATGGGCGACCTCAGCGCGGTGGAGGGCAAGGGCGCGTTCACCAAGGAGGTGGACGCCGCCCTCCTGGCCGGGGAAGCGGACCTCGCGGTGCACTGCGTGAAGGACATTCCGGCGGACAGGCCGCTCCCCGCCGGCACGGCGTTCGCCGCCTTCCTCGAACGCGACGACATCCGTGACGTGCTCATCCACCCCGGCAACCTCCACCTCGACGAGCTTCCCGCAGGGACGCGTATCGGCACGTCGTCCGTCCGCCGCACCGCCCAGCTCGCCGCATCGCACCCGCACCTCGTCTGCGTACCGATGCGCGGCAACGCCGACAGGCGTCTGGAGAAACTGCCCGCAGGCGAGGCCGACATGTCCTTCAGGGGCACTGCGACAGTCCCATCGCCGGTTACGCCCAAGCGGAACGGAACGGCGACCTGTCGCTCCGGGCCAAGGTCTTCACCCCCGACGGCAAGGTCGTCCTCAACGCCCACGAATGGGCCGGAGCGCTCGACCCGGCCACCCTGGGCACGTCGGTCGCCGTCAGCCTGCTGCGCCAGGGGGCCAGGGAGCTGATCGACGGCATCGCCCACTGACGGTCCGCTCGGCAGGCGGGCCGCGCGGTGCGCGGGCCATGGGCGTCTACGGTGTCGGGCCCAGGACCATCAGCATCTCGGGATCGGATACGGGGACGAAACCGACCCTGGCGTACAGCTCGTGGGCGTCGAGCGTGGCGAGGGGGACCCGCTTGAGTCCGTACGGGCCGAGGTGGTCGCGTACGGCGGTCGCCAGCCGTACGCCGAGGCCCCGGCCACGGTGGGCGGGAGCCACGTAGACATCGCAGAGCCAGGCGAAGGTCGCCCGGTCCGTGACGACGCGGGCGTACGCGACCTGCGCCCCGTCGGGCTCGTACACGCCGAAGTTGAGCGACCCCTGTACGGCCCGCTCGACGGTGTCGCGGGTGCGGCCGAGCGCCCAGAAGGCATCGGTGGAGAGCCAGTGGTGCACCAGGCCGATGTCGAGACGGCCGGGATCGGTGTCGATCCGGTACCCGTCGCTGTCCCTGTACTCGTAACCGCTCTCCTTCTCGTTCCCGTGGGCGTCTTCGTCGTCGCTGCGCGCGGTAGTGGTCATGGGCCCGGATGGTAGTCGCGACGGGCTCGGAGACCATCTGCCTTTGGCTGGCTGCCTTTTCGACCGGCCCTGGGTCAGGCGGCTGTCCGCGCCGATGCGGTTCGGCAGTCGCGGCAGTGGCCGGGCGCGGTCGAGCGGAAGGCACGGTCGCAGCCCTCGCAGGTCTGGAACGGGGTGACGGTGACGCGGCGGGCGGGCGCTGCGAGGTCGTGGGCGAGGGGGAGCGGGGGTGGCAGGAGGGCGGTCAGCCGGTGTTTGACGAGTTTCGCGGGGTGCCTGAGGGGGTGCGGTGGGTCGTCGGTGAGCGCGTGGCGGATGGCGTCGGGTCGGGCGTCGCGTTCGAGCCAGGCGGCGACGCCGGGGACGAGGTGGCTGACGTCGCTCTCGGACAGTACGAACTGCGGTGCGTGGCGGCGCAGGTCGCTGAGGAGCGCGGCGGCGGCGCGCTGGAGGTCCGGGGTGAGTTGGCGGGGCTGGGGGAGGGGCCGGGGCGCGGGCCTGGACGCGGTCGGCGGCGGTACGACCGGGACGAGTGGTACGGGCGTTACGGGCGTCTGCGGGGTGCGCTGCTCCGGCACGGCAGTGGCCGTGGCCGTGTCCGTGGCAACGGGTGTGGCTGGGGCAGGTGTTGGGACAACGGTCACTGGTGACTGGGGCGTCGGCGCGGGAGCGGCTGCGGGTGGCGGAACCGCCGGAGCCGCTGGAACCGATGCGACCGACGCGACTGGCCGGACTGACGGTGCCGACGCGGTTGACGGGCCCGCCGCGCGAGGCCGTAATAGCGCTGCGGGCTGGTTGCAGAACACCGTACGGGTGACGATCCTGCCGCTCGCCAGCCGCGTACGGTCCCGTTGCAGGTAACCGTGGGCCTCCAGCTCGCGCAGGGCGGCGGCGATGCGCTTCTCGCCTTCGGGGAAGCGGGCGGCCAGCGCCTTGATGCCCACCTCGGCCCCTCGGGGCAGGGACTGGATGCGGACGGCGAGGCCCACGGCGGTGGAGCTGAGACCGGGGTGCTGGGCGAGGTCGTTGCCGACGACGGTGAAGCGGCTGGTGTGCGGGATGGCGATGTGGATCACGCCGGAGGAGGGAAGAGGTCCGGGAACCTCCGCCAAGGCGCGAGCGAGCGCAGTATTCTGCTGGGTATCCATCGGGAAGCCTTTTTCTTCCTCGGTGGTCAGGCCCTCGATCGGGATTGGGAGTCCCGGCCGGGGGCCGACGCATGTCTGGTGGTGTGGCGTGAGCATATGCCTGGCAACCAGCCCAAAAGCCAGCCGAGTCGACAAAACTCACTCATGCGGGTGACGAGCCCCTGGGGTGCGTCAGGTGGACGCCGGGTCGGGTCGGGTGGGGTTGTTTCCCCTGGTTCTTTGAGTAGTTGACGTCGTGGGCCACCGCGTCGCGGTCGGGCGCGATCCGGTCGGGTCCACCGGGTCGCGCTCGCGCACGACCCGGCAGAGGCCGTCACCGTCCGAGGCTGATTTCGGCCCACACGGTCTTGCGCGGGACGGGCCCGGGGACGATGCCCCAGCGGTCGGCCAGCGCCTCCACGATGAGCAGACCGCGCCCGGACTCCGCGCCGTCCTCGGGCACTTCGACAGCCCCCGGGCCGGGCGGAACGCTGTCGCCCCGGGTGTCGGTGACCTCGATCCGCAGCGACCCTCCGCCGACGGCCAGGCTGAGGCGGAAGTCCCGACCCCGCACGCGGCCGTGCACCACGGCGTTCGCGGCCAGCTCCGCGACGATGTGCGCCGCCGACTCCGACGGCAGCCCCCATGCGCCGAGATGGGCCACGGTGAGCAGCCGGGCGAGCCGGGCCCCGCGTCGGGTGGGCGTGAGCAGCACGGTGAAAGCCCGCTGTGTCGTTGGACGTTGGGCGCGGACGATTTCTTGGTTCATGTCACTCAGCGTGGCCGCCTCTGCGTACCGTGCCCAGTGACAGAGCCCTTGCGTACGGTGATTGTCCGGGGCTTGTCCGGTGTTGTCCCGGCCGTCCGGAGTGACGCGTGGGGAACGGACGTGGTTGGGAAAAGAACGGCAAGCGCGTCGGAAGTGGGGCTCGCATGAGCGTGGTTGGCGACGGTACGGAGCATGGGGTCGGTACGGAGCATGGGGTCGGTACGGAGCGTGGCGACGGCGGGGCGGACGAGCCCGGCTGGGACGTCGATCCGGACGACGAGTCGGGCGTGGCGGTGGTCGCCGCCGTGGGCCGACAGATCAAGGCGTGGCGGGAAGCGGCGGGCATGCGGGCGGGCGAGCTGGGGGCGGTGATGGGGTACGGGGAGGATCTCGTCTACAAGGTGGAGGGCGGCCGGCGCATCCCCCGGCCGGAGTTCATGGACGGCGCGGACGCGGCGCTGGGGGCGGGCGGGAAGCTCGCGGCGATGAAGCGGGACCTCGCGGAGGTCCGGTACCCGAAGAAAGTGCGAGACCTGGCGAAGCTGGAGGCCAAGGCCGTAGAGCTTGCCGCGTACGGCAGCCACAACCTGCACGGCCTGTTGCAGACGGAGGAGTACGCCAGGGCGCTGCTCGGCACGCGACGCCCTGTCCTGTCGCGGGACGAACTGGAGCGTGCTGTGGCAGGACGCATGGCCCGGCACTCCATCTTCGATCGAGCGCCCGCCCCCGAGATCAGCTGTGTGCAGGAAGAGGCGTCACTGCGTCGTCCCATCGGAGGCGTCGCAGTGTGGCGGCGACAGCTTGAGAACCTACTTCGGGTAGGAGAACTGCCGTTCGTCGAGATTCAGGTGATGCCGACTCTCCGGTGGGATCACCCGGGAACGGGCGGGCGGATTCAGGTGTTGAAATTCGCGGACGGTTCGGCCGTCGGACGGGCCGACGACGAGTTCGCCGGCAGGCCCATCTCTCACCCGAAGCAACTCCGTATCCTTGAACTTCGGTATGGCATCATCCGGGCTCGGGCTCTCACGCCGGGGGAGTCCCTGGCCTTCATCGAGCAAGTGCTGGGAGAGACATGACCTACAGGCCCTCTGCCTGGGACGCTTCCGAGCTGCGGTGGTTCAAGAGCAGCTACAGCGACAGCAGTAACCCCAGTGACTGCATCGAGGTCGCGACCGCCCCGGACGCCGTGCACGTCCGCGACTCCAAGAACGTCCAGGGCCCCCGCCTCGCCGTCACGCCCGCCGCGTGGGCGGGCTTCGTCGCGTACGCCGCGGGGCGCTGACCCGAAGCCCCGCCCCTCCACCACGGCGGCAGCGCACAGACGGGGCGGGTGGTCGGTCAGTCCGTCGTGGGGACCGGCCGGCCGGGGTGGTCCAGCCACGGAATCTCACCCTCGACCGTCACGGTCAGCCCGAACCGTTCGGGCCCGGGACAGTCGTGCAGCGTCCACCACGCGTACGCGGCTTCCGCTTCATTCCAGAGACGACGTGGTCCGTGTTGCCAGACAGCGAACCGGTCGTCCGACTTCCCGTCCCAGTCCACGGCTGCCCACGATGTGGTGTCGGTCGTGGCGAGCCACAGTCGGGATGCCACACCTTCCACGTCCGGGTTGTCGTGCCATGTCCACCAGACGTCACGGAGCTGTAGCCCCATGGCGAACTGCGCGGCGAGATCGTCTCCGGTCACTCGCCACGGCGGCAGGGCGGTGGCGGACTCGTCGGGCTGGTGGTCGTCGCGTACCACGTCCCGGAAGATCCGTAGGGCGGTCCGCTGTTGTCTCATGAGCATGAACGCGGAGTGGGGCGCGAACCGGCCCGAAGCAGTCCCGCTGTCGTCCACGGTCATGTGGAGCAGCCCGTAGCAGATCCAGGGGCTTTCCCACGGGGTGAGGATGACGCCTCCGGGCTTGACCTGTTCGAGCCATGAGCGGGGGACGGAGCGCACGGAGCAGGTGGCGAGGAGCCGGTCATAGGGAGCGTTGCCCGGGTACCCCTCCGCCCCGTCGCCGGTCACCACGTGCGCGGTGATCCCTTCCTTCCGTAGACGTTCGCCGGCTTCGGCCGCCAAGGCGGGGTCCACTTCGACGGTCGTCACGTTCCCCGGGCCGACGACGTGCGCCAGCAGACCTGCGTTCCATCCGGTGCCGGTGCCGATCTCCAGGATCTTCTGGTCGTTGTGCACGTCAAGCATGTCCAGCATGCGGAAGACGATCGATGGGGCGGAAGCGGAGGACGACGCCCAACGCTCCTCGTCGTCCAGGTCCGATCCGTCATTGACCTGAGTCACGACGCTGTCATCGGCGTAGACCGCCCGCAGCCAGGTTTCCTGAGCGCCGGCGCGGTTGCAGGGCTCCAACTGCTCTCCGACGTACACGCGGTCGGGAACGAAGGCGGACCGGGGGACGGCCCATGCCGCTCGCTCCCACTCGGGGCCCAACGGCCTGTCCAGACTGTTGTTCACTGCGCCGAGCAGGTCGCGGATGGCGATCTGCTCGGGCGCTGCGATATGCGGTGTGGTCACCGGCGCTAGTCCTTCTTGTGCTTCGGCGGGTCCTTCGGCTTGGCCGTGTCGCTCGACGGCTTGGACGTGCCCGGGTCCTTGTTCCCCGAATGCTTTCCGTCGCCTCCGCCTGCGCCCTTACCCGTTCCCCAACCCATATTTCTCTCCTCTCGGGTGCTGTGTTCCGTGGAACCCGCCCCGTGGCCTTCTCTCCCCACGGAGAGATCACCGGGCGGGCGTGCTGCCCCCGGACGCGAGAGTCTGAGTCGGACAGGGCGCGTCCGGGGTGTTCGGTTCCGAGCCCCCGGCGTACCGGCTCAAACGTCCTGATCGCCTATACGCACAGCAGGAGCGTCGCGCTCGACGGGGCAGGAACGCCGTACTCGTGGTCGCTCGCGGCAGTGTCGATGACGCCGGCCATCGATGCCGTCCTCTCGGTTTCGGCGATGCGTGTCGAGGCTAGTCGGAGGCCGCTCCGGGGGCCTACGTGCTTGCACGAGTTTGCACACCGATTTCCCCTGGCTGATTGTGGTGTTGACGCTGTAACCACTGCTCAGCGAGGCTCATGCAAGCCCCAGCAAGCCCCAGCAAGCGCTTAGGGCGTCCGCCAGTAGGTCATCGGATGCGTTTCGAGGGCGGGTGTTCCAGCGGTAGAGGGTCCAGGCGCGTCGGATAAGACAGCGGACCGTGATGACGGTGGCGGCCAGGGCGAGGAAGAACTCGACGGCCTTTTTCCGGCGTTCGGTGCAGCGTCGGAGCTTGCCGAAGTTGTTCATCCAGGAGTTCGTGCGCTCGACGACCCACCGGCCGCCGGTCTGGATCGGGGTCTTCGCGCCGCGCGGGGCGATACGGGCATCGATCCCGCGGCTGGCCAGGTCGTCGTGGACGATCCGGTAGTCGTAGCCGGCGTCCCGCGAGATGTGGATGCTCCGGCAGCGGCCCGAGGGCCTGTTCGAGGGCGGTGAAGCGGTCGAGGGTGGCGGGCAGCAGGGTGTGGTCGCGGACGTTGGCCGATGCTGGCTCGGTGACCAGGGGTATGCCGGTGCCGTCGGTCAACTGCGAGCGTTTCAGACCGAGTTTGGCACGGTCGACCGGGCTCTTCCCGGCGCATTCACCGCCGGAGGGCGCCTTGGTGATGCAGCCGTCGGCGCTCAGGTGGTCGAGTTCGAGGCCGATCATGCGGTCGTAGGCGGCGAGCGCGAGCAGCCGCAGGCTCTCCATCACGCCTTCGGAGATCCACTCGTCGCGGCGTCGGCGCAAGGTGGTGGCCGAGCAGTGTTCGTCGGCGGCGCGTTCGTATCCGCAGCCGAAGACCAGGACCCGCACCAGCCGGTCGAATACGACGGCGTCGCTGATCCGGGGGTTGTGACAGCCCAGCGGGTGCCGGTCCTCGCGCACGGGCAGGAGCGCGAGGAACTGGTCGCGGATCGGGTCGAGAATGCATGATGGGACGGCAGGCACGGATCCCTCGGTGATCATGAAGCGTAGAGAACTCCATGATCGGGTGAACCGTGCTTGCCCTGCTGCCAGCACCTACTGCCGGACGCTCGTACAATCGCGCGGAGTGCGAAGCACCCGGCCGAGATTCCGGCACCGGCGTGAGGGAGGGGTCAGGATGTTCGGTTCGAAGAAGAAGCTCACCATCAACATGTTCAGTTCGCAGAAGAAGCTCAACGATGTGATGGCGCAGCTCAGGCCCGACCTGAGTCGGGAATCGCTCGGTGTCGGGCCCGATTTCCCGGGCGTCGCCCCGAACCCGTTCCTGAGCAGTGATGCACGGCAGCGCAATGCGGAACTGCGTACGGGGGCGCTTGCGCTCGGCATTCTCGTCGACTGGCGGGAGGTCAACAGCAACCCGCGCGTGGTCTTGATGTTCGACGTGGAGACCGTCGGCGGCCGCTCGTTCCGCGGTATCGCAGACGAAGACCTCACGATCACCGAGCTCACCCGACTCGCCCCAGGACAGACGTTGCCCGTGCGCTACCGGCCGGCCGTCAGGGACCACTACGTCGCCCTTGCCCGGGACGCGGACCCCGTCCACGTGCAGCGGCTCTCCGAGGAGATCGCGAGCCGCAAGCGGACCTGACCCGAAGCCATTGGCCGGATCCCTGCACCGTCATCACGGTCCGCTGCCTGATCCGACGCGCCTGGACCCTCTACCGCTGGAACACCCGCCCTCGAAACTCACGCATCCGATGACCTACTGGCGGACGCCCTTAGATCAGGGAGCGAGCCATGGCCGTGGAGTTCGTCGGCATCGACCCGAACACCGACCGGGACCACTGTCCGGGTGACGCAGTACATTCGCTGGGAGCACTACGTGACGCACGCGAACGTCACGGCGGGAGAAGAGGTCCGCTGGCTACCAAGGCGACTGGCCACGGACATTCCCCTCCCGGGAAACGACTTCTGGCTCTTCGACGGCGCGCTCCTGCGAGTGCACCACTTCTCAGGGGACGGCGCAGTGGTCGAGGATGAGATCACCTCGGACGCGGAGACCGTGAAACTCTGCTCGTCGGCCTTCGAAGCAGTCTGGGAGAGAGCAGTTCCGCACCGCCTGTACGCGATCTGACGAAAGCCGGCTCCACGCCCTCGCACCCCTCGTCGAGCGTTCAGCAAGCCCGAGAAGAACTGGCGGGCCGGCTGCGCGATCTCCGCAGGGACGCCGGAATCAGCGGGCGGGAGCTGGCCGTCAGGTGCGGCTGGTCGGATGCGAAGGCGTCGCGTATCGGAAACGCCAGGACGCCACCGTCCGACGCGGACATCCAGGCGTGGTGCCGAGCCTGCGATGCCGCCGACAGGGCGCCGGACCTGATCGCGGCAAGCAGGCAATCCGCGGACGCCCACGTCCAGTGGAGACGACTCCAGCGAACCGGCCTCCGTCGTGTGCAGGAGTCCACCGAGAGCCTGTACCAGCGAACTCGTGTGTTCCGGGTCTACGTCTCCGACGTGATCCCCGGCTTCCTCCAGACGCCCGGGTACGCCACCGCGCTTCTGTCGTCCATCGCGGAGTTCCGAGGCACACCCGATGACGTGACCGATGCCGTCGAGGTCCGCATGAGGCGCAACGCGGTGCTGACCAACGGCGCACACCGGTTCTCGTTCGTTCTGGAGGAATCGGTCCTGCGCCATCGGCTGTGCACGGTCGAGACCATGGCCGCGCAGCTGGGCCACCTCTTGGGGGTCATGAATCTCCAGAACGTGGCCGTGGGAATCGTGCCGTTCTCAGCGCGACGGACCATGTGGTCCATGCCGACGTTCACGATGTTCGACGATGCCAGGGTGCACGCGGATACTTTGGACGCCGCATCCACCCTCGTACAGCCAAGCCAAGTGGATCTGTACAGGCGAGCCTTTGGCCGCCTCTCCCAGGAATCGGTGCGGGGAGCCGCCGCACGTTCTCTCGTGGCATCCGCCCTGGCTTCGCTCGGGTGATCGCGTGTTCAGCTGTGGAGGCATCAGAAGCCCCCCGCACGTGCGGTCCACGAGTGCGGCGCTCACGGCCGCACCTCAGCCGTAGGTGGCGCAGGGGGCACGCGCGACGTTCCGGAAGGGAGCCCCGCGACCCTCATCGCGCGCTCCCGCGCCCTTTCGCCAGGTCATCCGGCCAATCCCTGGCCGGAAAGGGTGTGTTCTGATCGCGCCTTCCCCTTCCCGCGCCACAGTGATAGGGCGGCATAGAGGGGAAAGGGCGACAAGGGGGAAATAGTGTTGCGCATCCACTTCACCGCCCAGGATCTGGAGTACGTCCGCATCGCGCCGCGCCCCGATCCGCTCTGGGAGATCCTGTCGAGCGTCTGCCGGCTCCAGACCGACGAGGGCCGGATCGCGTTCGGGCCGTGGCGGCGCGCCGTGGCGCCCCAGCTTCGGGGGGCCGGTGGCGGGACGGACCGGGCGATCGCGCTCGCGCTGCGCAGCCTGGTGCCGTTCGGCCCGTACATCCCCGACTTCCTGACCCCCGCCGTGGACGGCGGCAACGTCGACCTGCGCCAGGGCGTGGACCGGGTGCTGTCGACACCTCGGAGCCGCCTGCGCCACGAGATCACGCTGCTCGCGCAGTCCGAGCCACGGATGCGGCCGTTCGCGGCGGAGCAGCTCGCCGTGGGCGACGCGGCGGCGCTCCGGGCGCTCGGCGGCCTGCTCACCGCGTACGACGCGGCGTTCGTCGCCCCGTACCGGCCGTGGATCGACGCGGCGGTGGCCTCCGACGTCGCCTGGCGCTCGCGCCGACTCGCGGCGGGCGGCACCCGGGCGCTGTTGGAGACCTTCCGCCCGATGGCCCGGTGGAGCCCGCCCGTGCTGGAAGTGACGTACCCGGTCGAGCGGGACATGCACCTGGCGGGGCGCGGCCTGCTGCTGGTGCCGTCGTACTTCTGCTGGCGCAAGCCGATCACCCTGGTCGACGAGGCGTTGCTGCCGGTGCTGGTCTACCCGGTCGCGAAGCCGATCCACCCGCCGGCCGTCCCGGGCGGCTCCGCCGCCGTCACCTCGCTGGCCCGGCTGCTGGGCCCGACGCGTGCCGCGCTCCTGTACGAGATGGCCGTACGCGGCTGCGCCACGACCTCCGAGCTGGCGGACGCGGTGGGCTGCTCGCTGCCCAACACCAGCCAGCAGCTGGCGATCCTGCGGGAGGCGGGCCTCGCCGCCGGCCGGAAGGAAGGACGGTACGTGCTGCACCAGCCGTCGCCGCTCGGGCGGCGACTGCTGGAGACGACGACCGGGGGCCGATTGCCGGGAGGGGCCGTGGACGCATGGCTGCCGAGGCCCGAACCGGCGACGGTTTCACCCTGATGAAAGGGTGCGGCGCGCGGAGCGGGTCCCTGCCACGCTTCTTCCATCCGGACGGCCGGGCCGCGAAGGGAACGACGCGGAACGGACGACCGGACGACCGGAACCAACCATCCCACAGGGGAGCGCCGGGTCCAGGGGCCCGACGCAGGGAGGAACGACATGCGCAATCTCGTACGAGCGGCAGTGGCGCTCACGTTCACGGCCGGAGCCGTGCTGGCGACGGGAGCGGGGGCCCAGGCCGGCGCTCCCGACACCAGGGACGCCCAGGACGCCTACGCCGGATGCCAGTCGGGGTACGTCTGCATCTACCCGGGCGCGTCCTGGAACGGCAACCGGCCCGAAGCGACGTACTACCAGTACGGCGTCTACAACCTCAGCAACCAGACGGGCACCCACCGGGTGTTCAACAATCAGACCGGCGGGGCGTCCGTGCAGCTGTGCACGGGGTACAACGGAGTGGGCTGCGGCGCGAAGATGCCCACCTGGACCTACTGGGACGTGGACCTGACCCCGATCAACTCGATCAAGCTCTCGGCGTAGCCGGAGACGGGCACGGGCCAGGGCGTGAGAGCAGGCGGCTGACCCGCGTGACCTGGGGCGGGGATGCCGATGACCTGGGGCGGGGGTGCTTGTGCCCCCGCCCCAGGTCAGCTTCTGCCCTCGCCCCGGGAGCTTCCCTCACCCCGGGGTCCCCCTCACGAGCCTGCGCGATCCCGATTCAGCTGCCCGCGCGCAGGACCTCGGCGACGATCGGGCCCGCCGCGTCGCCGCCGTGGCCGCCGGTCTGGACGACCGCCGCCGCGGCGAGGTCGTCGCTGAACCCGGTGAACCAACTGTTCGACGTGGCTTGCCCGTCGACCTCCGCCGAACCGGTCTTGGCCCCCTTGTCGCCGCCCACCGAGGCCATCGCCTTGGCACCCGTGCCCCAGGCGGCCGTGGCCCGCATCATCGTGGTGAGCTGCCGTCTGGCCGACGGCGACAGCGAGCGTTCGGTGACGGCCAGCTTCCGGTCGTCCAGGGACTGCGGGACGAGCACGGGCTGACGGAACGTACCGGTGCGGGCGGTCGCGGTGACGGACGCCATGTTGAGGGCGTTCATCTGGACCGTGCCCTGACCGATGTACTGGGCCGCGGCCACGCCGCCCGCCTCCTCCGGCACGCTGCCGTCGGTGGAGACGACGCCGGTCTTCCAGTCCAGGCCGAGCCCGAAGACGTCCCGGGCCTCCTTGGCGAGCGCGGAGTCGTCCTTCACGTCGTCTATCAGCTTGATGAAGGCGGTGTTGCACGACCGGGCGAAGCTCTGCGTGAACGTGCTGCCGTCCGGCAGGTCGAAGCGGTCCAGGTTGTGGAACTTCGCGCCCTGGTACACGACTTCCTTCGGGCACTCCGCCGCCCCGTTCGCCGTGACGAGCCCCTTCTCCAGAAGCAGCGCGGCGGTCACGATCTTCATCGTGGAGCCGGGCGCCTGCTGGCCCTGCATGGCGGCGTTGAAGCCGGTCGCGGGGTTGTTGGCGACCGCCTGGATCGCGCCGGTGGAGGGCTGCACCGCGACGACCGACGCCTGCTGGTACTTCCGCACCGCCCGCTCGGCGGCGGCCTGGGCACCCGCGTCCAGCGTCGTCTGCACCGTGCCGGGCTTGCCCTTGGCGAGGGTCAACAGGGTGGTGCCGGGCCGCTTTTCGTCGGCGGGCTCGACCCAGGTCTCGATACCGGGCGTACCGCCGGCCGTGGCGCCGTACTTCTGGCGCAGGCTGTCCAGGATCGGGCCGAGCGACGGGTACTTCTCCTTGGTGAGCACCACGCCGTCGCGGTCGACGGCCTCGATCTGCGGCGACTCGGCCTCGCCCGTGCGCAGCGTGGCCCCCTCGGACAGCCGGGGGTGCACGACGCCGGGCACCCAGTCGACGAGGGCCTTGCCGGTCGTGCGACCGCGCACGATGCTCAACTCGGACTCGTACGCGAGGGGTTGGGACTTGCCCCGGTACGAGACGGTGGCCTCGACGGTGTAGGGAACCTTCGCGCCGACCGCCGCGCCGGGGGTTATCCTCACCTTGCCGATGTGAGCGGTCTTGCCGTACGAGGTGAGGACCGGTTCGGCTGCGGTCTCGTTGTCGGTGAGCCGCGCCGCACCGGCCGCGTCCCCGGCCGCCCACGCCTTGAAGAAGGCCGCCGAGGCATCCGCTGTCTCGGCGGCACTGGGCGGCCCCGTCTTCACCGGGGCGGAGGCGAACCCCCCGCCCTCGCCCCCAAGCACGGCGTACGCCCCGTATCCGAGTCCGCCGGCCACGAGGACGAACACGCCGCCGATGACGACGACCTTCGCTCCACTGCGCATTCCTGTTGTCCGCCTCCCCAGGAGAGTCCCTTGAACGCGTTCAAGGCATCACTGCCATCAAGACTAGGGCGTGCGGCCGGGACTTGAGGCGCTTGTTACAGGACCGGAACACGCCACTTGTAAGCGCTCTCTGTCGAGCTTCCTTCCGTGAGGGCGAGGAGTGGACAGGGTGAAGCCGCGGACCCGCCTGCGGTGTGAGGCTCCCTCACTTCGGCCTGGGCCGGCATCTCATGGGCCTGGCTCGCCGCCGTTCGCCAGAACGAACTGGAGGACCCAGGTGGGCCGATGACCGCCCTGATGCCCGGACCGACCGACACCGGCTTCTTCGCCCGCGCCCAGGTGGGACAAGATCGTCGCCGGGTCGAATGAACACACGCCCCCACAGACCATCAGCCCGCCGCCCGTCCAACGGACCGGCCAGGTCCGTAACCGCCCCCGCCCCCGCCCGGGGAACGACACGGACTCCGGCAGATGTACCGGATGGGACGGCGGTCCGCGCAACGGCCCCGGAGGGTGCCTTGTGTCTGCGGGACGGCGACAATCGCCGGTCAGTCGAGGTGGGCTCGGGCAGCGAGTGCGTCATACGCGATGGAGGACGTGGCTGAGGCGGGCGTTGTCGGCCGGCGCGGCCGAGGCGCCGCGGCAGCGGGTTTCCCACCCGTGAGACAGAAGGACGTGGCTCGGGGCGGCCGGGGGCAGGGCGTGGTTCCGGGCGCTTGGTAAAGCCGGATGACGACCGTCGTTTGTGAACGTCCTCACAAGCGTTCAACGCGTGCACGGATCGGTCTTCTCCCCCGGGTCCCGTCGCGGCACCGGGTCTGCCTCACTGGAGGTGGGCCCGTTGTGTCGTGGCTGGTCTCCGCGGCTGGCTACGGTCCGGCGGTCTTCAGAGCCGCACTCCGTCTGAATCCGGAAGATCACCGGCCTCCCGGGCTGTCTCTTCCCTGACCTCTTGAGGATGTGGGCACCTCCCATGACGATGCGAACCAGTCTTCTGTCGGGAACGACGGCCGAAGCGGGAGGAGCGCTGCGGGCTCTGGCTGCTGAGCAGTTACCGGTGCTGGCGGCGGAGATCAGGGAGTTCCTGGTCGAGAAGGTGTGTGCGTCGGGCGGGCATCTGGGTCCGAATCTGGGGATGGTGGAGCTGACGCTCGCCCTGCACCGGGTATTCGAGTCTCCGCGGGATGCGCTGGTGTTCGACATCGGTCATCAGGCGTATGTGCACAAATTGCTGACCGGCCGCCGTGAGGCGTTCGACTCGCTGCGGCAGGCCGGAGGGCTGACGGGGTATCCCTCCCGTTCGGAGTCGGTGCACGATCTGGTGGAGAACTCGCACGCTTCCACCGCGCTGTCGTACGCGGACGGTCTGGCCAAGGCCCGCCAGCTCGCCGGTGAGAGTGACCGTGCGGTGGTGGCGGTCATCGGCGACGGCGCGATGACCGGCGGCCTGGCGTGGGAAGCGCTGAACAACCTCGGCGCCGCGAAGGACCGGCCCGTCATCATCGTCCTCAACGACAACGGCCGCTCCTACGCCCCTACCACCGGAGCCCTCGCCGAGCACCTGAACGTGCTGAAATCCGGCGGCGCGGAAGCGTGCCGCAACCTGTTCACCGACCTCGGCTTCACCTACTTCGGGCCCGTCGACGGACACCACACCGGGGAGATCGACCAAGTGTTACGACGGGCCCGCGCCCTGTCCCGGCCGGCGGTCGTGCATGTGATGACGGTCAAGGGCAAGGGCTACCGGCCCGCCGAGACGGACGAGGCGGACTGCCTGCACGCGGTGGGCACTGTCGACCCGGCCACCGGACGCCCCATCCCCGCCCGCACGGCCGAGGCCCCGTCGTGGACCAGCGTCTTCGGCCAGGAACTCTGCCGGATCGCCGCTGCGCACCCCGAGGTGGTGGCAATCACCGCCTCCATGCTGAGCCCGACTGGCCTGCTCCCCATGCAACAGACCTTCCCGGAGCGGGTATTCGACGTCGGAATCGCCGAGCAGCACG
Source organism: Streptomyces sp. ADI96-02 (assembly GCF_003846185.1). Taxonomy (GTDB): domain Bacteria; phylum Actinomycetota; class Actinomycetes; order Streptomycetales; family Streptomycetaceae; genus Streptomyces. The sequence goes on along the minus strand of NZ_ML123034.1, from coordinate 2,618,353 downwards.
CCGTCACCAGTGCGGCCGGGCTGGCCATGGGCGGCTACCACCCCGTCGTCGCGATCTACGCCACCTTCCTGAACCGGGCCTTCGACCAGGTCCTCATGGACGTGGCCCTACACCAGCTGCCAGTCACGTTCGTTCTGGACCGGGCCGGTATCACCGGCCCGGACGGACCGAGTCATCACGGCATGTGGGACCTCGCCGTCCTCTCCACGATCCCCGGCCTGCGCATCGCCGCACCCAGAGACGCCACGCGGCTGCGTGAAATGCTGCGCGAGGCCACCACCGTCCAGGGCGGGCCCACTGTGCTGCGGCTGCCCAAAGCCACCGTGGGCTCCGACATCGAGGCGCTCACCCGCATGGACGGCCTGGACATCCTGCACCGCACCCACCGCGGCCCCCTGGATGTGCTGCTCGTCCCCACCGGCCCGCTCGCCGCGGCTGCCCTGGACGCCGCCGTGCTGCTCGAAGAACAGGGGCTCGGGGTCACGGTCGCCGATCCGGGCTGGGTGCTGCCCGTCAACCCCGCCCTGCCCGCCCTGGCCGCCCGCCACCGTGTGACCGTCACGGTCGAGGACGGACTGCGCACCGGAGGCTTCGGCACCGCCCTGGCCCAGGCGTGTACCGATACGGCCGTCGCCGCCCCGGTGATCAGTTGCGGTCTGCCGACCGCCTTCATCCCCCACGCGCCTCGCACCCACCTGCTCACCCAGGCAGGACTCGACGGCACCGGCCTCTTCACCGCAGCCATGGCCCACCTGCGCCCAGACCCGACAGAGCACGCGCCGGCACCCACCCCCAGGAGCGCTCGATGACCTCGATCGACCTCGGCCCGCCCACCCCGCGCCCCGCGCCCCTGACCACGCGGACTCCGGCGCGCCGCCGCCCGACCCGACAACTGAACGTCGGCACGGTGCCCGTGGGCGGCGGCGCCCCGATCTCCGTGCAGACCATGACCACGACCTCGACCGCCGACGTCGACGCCACGCTGCGGCAGATCGCCGAAGTCACCGCCGCCGGCTGCGACATCATCCGCGTCGCCGTCCCCTCCCAGGACGACGCCGACGTCCTGCCCGCCATCGTGGCCAAGTCCCCGATCCCGGTGATCGCCGACATCCACTTCCAGCCCCGCTACGTCTTCCAAGCCATCGATGCCGGCTGCGCCGCCGTCCGCGTCAACCCCGGCAACATCAAGAAGTTCGACGACAAGGTGGGCGAGATCGCCCAAGCCGCCACGGCGGCCGCGGTGCCCATCCGCATCGGTGTCAACGCCGGCTCCCTCGACCCACGCCTCCTCGCCAAACACGGCTCCGCCACCCCCGAAGCCCTCGTGGAGTCCGCGCTGTGGGAGTGCTCCCTGTTCCAGGAACACGGCTTCAGGGACCTGAAGATCGCGGTCAAGCACCACGACCCCATGACGATGATCGCCGCGAACCGGCTGCTCGCCGCACAATGCGACTACCCCCTCCACCTCGGAGTCACCGAAGCCGGACCCGCCTTCCAAGGAGCCATCAAGTCCGCCGTCGCCTTCGGCATCCTCCTCGGCGAGGGCATCGGAGACACCATCCGCGTCTCCCTCTCCGACGACCCGGTGCAGCAGGTCAAGGCCGGCTGCCACATCCTCGCCTCTCTCGGCCTGCGCCCCCGCAGACTCGAAATCGTCTCCTGCCCCGGCTGCGGCCGCCTCCAGGTCGACATCCACAAACTCGCCGGCCGAGTCGAGGCGGCCTTCGACGGCTTCCCCCACCCCTTGCGCATTGCCGTCATGGGCTGCGTCGTCAACGGACCCGGCGAATCCCGCGAAGCCGACCTCGGCGTCTCCTGCGGCAATGGCAAGGGCCAGATCTACCGACAGGGCCAGGTCCTGCGCACCGTACCGGAATCGAAGATCGTCGAGGCATTGATGGACGAAGCTCTCGCTCTCACCGCCCGCTGCGATGACGAAGCAGGTGATCAGCCGTGACCGATTCCACCGGTTTCCACACCGCCCCCGCGTACTCCGCGCACGCCTCGGCCGCATTCCAGGGAGGCGAGGTGCGCCAACGCGTCTCGCAGATCCTGGACGACTTCGTCGAAGGCAAGATCACCGCGGCCAGGACCGGCGCCCTCCCTGAGGAAGTCGCCGAGTACGTCGGAGATTTCCTCAACGCCGGCGGCAAGCGCATCCGCCCGCTGCTCTGCGTGCTGGGGTGGCATGCCGCGGGGGGCGCAGGCGGTGTGGATCAGGCGGCACGGGTCGGCGCCGCACTGGAGATGTTCCACGCCTTCTGCCTGATCCATGACGATGTGATGGACCACTCCGCGACCCGGCGCGGCCGGCCTGCCATGCACCGTGCCCTGGCCGCCCACCACAGCAAGGACCGCACCCGGCAGGCGGCCACCGACATCGGCACCGCGGCCGCCATCCTGATGGGCGACCTCGCCCTCATCTGGTCCGACGAACTCCTGCACGCCTCCGAGACAGCCCTGGACGCGCGGCAACGCACCCGAGTACTCCCCTTGATCGACACCATGCGCAACGAGGTGCTGTACGGCCAGTACCTCGATCTGACCGCCACCAGCCAACCCACCCCCGACGTCGGCCTCGCCCTGCGCGTCATCCGGTACAAGACCGCCAAATACACCATCGAACGCCCCCTGCACATCGGGGCCGCCCTCGCCGGAGCCCCCGACACACTCCTCGCCCAACTCAGCTCGTTCGCCGTTCCGTTGGGAGAAGCCTTCCAACTGCGCGACGATCTCCTCGGGGTCTTCGGCCATCCGGTCGAGACCGGGAAACCGGCCCTGGACGACCTGCGCGAGGGCAAGCACACCTGTCTGATCGCACTCACCCTGCGCAACGCCCCCCGCGCGCAGGCCGATCAGCTGCGCCTGCTCGTGGGATGCCCCACCCTCACCGAAGATCAAGCACACATCGCACGGAGCATCATCACCGCCTCCGGGGCCCCGGACACGGTCGAGGAGATGATCCGCGATCGGTACGCGCGCGCATCGTCCGCCCTGGCCGCTGCCCCTGTCCCCGCCGATATCCGCGCCAGCCTCCAAGACATGGCCCACCAGGCCGTATGGAGGACCACATGAACACCGCCACCCCGCACCAGGCCCACCCGGCCCGCCCCACCCCGGCCACGAAGCGGGTACTGCTCGCATCACCGCGAGGCTGGTGTGCCGGCGTGGACCGCGCCGTGGCCGTCGTCGAGAAGGCCCTGGAGCTGTACGGGGACCCGATTTATGTCCGCCACGAGATCGTCCACAACAAGTACGTCGTGCAGACCCTGGAACGCAAGGGCGTGATCTTCGTCGAGCGGACGGAGGAGGTCCCCGAGGGCTCCATTGTCGTGTTCTCGGCGCACGGCGTGGCCCCGGCCGTGCACGCGGAGGCAGCCGAGCGGAAGCTCGCCACGATCGACGCGACCTGCCCACTGGTGACCAAGGTCCACAAGGAAGCGATCCGGTACGCGAACGAGGACTACGACATCCTCCTGATCGGCCACGAGGGCCATGAGGAGGTCATCGGCACCACCGGTGAGGCCCCGGACCGCATCACGCTGGTCGACGGCCCCGTGGACGTTGCCCATGTCGAGGTCCGTGACGAGTCGAAGGTCGTCTGGCTCTCCCAGACCACCCTCTCCGTGGACGAGACGATGGAAACGGTCGACGCGCTGAAGACCAGGTTCCCCAACCTGCTCTCGCCGCCCAGCGACGACATCTGCTACGCCACGCAGAACCGCCAGATCGCGGTCAAGAAGCTCGCCGAAGACGCCCAGCTGGTCATCGTGGTCGGCTCCCGCAACTCCTCGAACTCCCAGCGCATGGTCGAGGCCGCCCTCCGCGCCGGCGCGGACACCGCCTACCTGGTGGACTTCGCCGACGAGATTGACGAAGCCTGGCTTCAGGGCGTCACCACGGTCGGCCTGACCTCCGGCGCCTCGGTCCCCGACGTGCTCGTCGACAGCGTCCTCAAGTGGCTGGCCGAGCGCGGCTACACGGACGTGGAGACGGTCAGGACCGCCGACGAGTCCATCACCTTCTCGCTGCCCAAGGAACTCCGCCGCAACCTGCGCACGCAGCCGGTAGACGACCCGACGGCGAGTCCGTCGTAACGACTCGCGACGCCGCGGGCCTGTTTCAGCAGGCCGATCCGGCACTGGGTCTGCTGAGGACGCAAGGCTCACTGCCCTGACACCGAATCATCCAGTCGATCATCGAGGAAGGAAGTACAGCATGTCTTCGGAATCACCGTCGGTGACGGTCCCCGGCCCTGCGCACGTACGCGACCTGCGGGCTCAGGGGGAGCGCATCACGGATGGGTGGGACGCCGCCGCCTGCGGACTCACAGCCGGTCGTGGATGTGCCGAGCGCCTCACTCGGATGGAAGCGGCCCTGCACCGTGAGCCAGATGGGGCGCCCCGGATGCGGTGCGCCGATGAACTCCCCATGTACATGGTCCAAGAGCCGGTCTACGAGCCCTACCGGTCAGCGGAGATTCCACGCTACGAGGCAGGGGAGCGTGCAGCCCGTCACATCTTGAGCGCGGCCTTCGCCCCCGAGGTCATCCAGAGCGTGATGCAGAGCCCCCTTCTGGCAACGGCTCAGGTCACATCCGCACAGATCCAGGCCGGGCTGTGGACAGCGCGGAAGGACAGCCTGGCGCCCCTGATAGAAGCAGTCCCCAGGAAAGGCGGCGAAGTGGACAGGATCCTTGGCGAATACTGTCTACGCCATGCCAAAAGTCCCCTCCACGCCGTGCCGATGGCCATGCGCGACTTCATCCTGCTGTGGTTTGCCGCCGCCTTTATCCGCGTAGACGGCCGGATGCTCGACCTGTGCGGTTCGACGTCCTGCCTCATGATGGCCGTCGACTACGTCGCCGCTCGGGACGACGCCGGAGGCGGCGGCCACGCCGCCTACGCGACAGCGGCCAGTGAGGGACTTGCTTGCCTCGGAGGGACATCCGTCACCCAAGCCCTGCGGGACACGGTGGTCGTGGACGCCGTCCTCAGGGCCCGGGACATCACGACCACAGCGACCAGTCGCATCACGGACCCGAACGGATTCGTCGACGCCGCGGGCGGACCGGTGACACCCAAGGAGTACATGCGGGCACGCTGGTGGGACGCCGCCATGGTCCCCTACCACCGCCTGCCCATGAGCACACCTGGATACCGGCACGTCACCGACGAACTGGGCACCTTCACCGCGGCCGACCGCTGTGGGGCGATCAAGCGCGCCATCGACTGTGCCATCCGCTACAACGAGATCGTCGACATCGTGCCGGACTGCGCCAACGGAGAGTCCTTCAACGAGGTACTCCTCGCGCTGGCGTCCAGGGGAGGACATGCCGTGTACGGCTACGCGGACGCCCTCGCACGAGTTACCGATGACGTTCTCCGATGCGATTGCGGTGCGAGCGGACACGAGGAGGCAGCCGAAATCGCCATGGGCGACTGCCTCTTCTACCTGCTGACCACTCGCTACCAGATGCGGAAGCAACTGCAATGCCTGTCGGCCGCGGGCGGCGCAATCCAGCGGGCCTATGCGCAGCGGCCACCAGGCGCAAGGCTGGAAGCCGTGGCCTCCACCACGCTGCGGCCAGGAAACCTCCTGCACTCCGACGCCTGGGAACCCCTCTGGAAGCCGGTCGAAGCAGCACACCGCATGCCCGGGAGGTGGGCGAACCACCTCGCCCGGCGCGCGGCACGGCGCAGCCTTCCCGCCGACACGGCCGCGTGTGACCGCGACCGGTGCGAAACCGTCATCACGTCGCTCTTGGTCGACTGCGACAACGCTCCCAACCACTCTCTGCCCACCCTCGCGAAGCGGTGGGGTGACGTCTTCGACGGTGTTCTCACGGCGGCGGTGGCGGACCACGCGCTATTACGCCAACACTCCCTTGCGTTGAGGGAACTCATCGAACGAATCTGGCTGCACTGCGTAGTGGATGGCGACGACGGTACGCCGCACCCGGCGGAACGGGCTGACGAGCAGCTGGCCATGGACACCACCCAGGCTCTTTTCGCCACCTACGGGCTCCCTCCGACCGAGGGCTGGGCCATCAGGCGAGCCTTCAGCGGCGTGGCTACCAGCGCTGTCGAGCTGAGCGGCCTCAGCCCCTACAGCCGCATGACCGACGGCATCAGCCGGATCCTGCTGGACACAACCCGCACCAGGCGTGGAGAGGTTGGTGATCGTGGTCGGTGAGATGATCCGCGGGGTTGATCGTCTTGGGGAGGCTGTCAGCGGCGACGGCTGCTGCCGGCGTCCCGTAGTACCGGGGATTCCGGTTCCCGCCGGAGGTGATCGCGCACGCCCTCCGGCTCTGCCGCCGCTTCCCGCTCAGCCTCCGCGACGTGAAGGAGGGCCGCGTTGTCCGCGCTGGCGCCGACCGCTCCGCGCAAACGGATCACGCCGAATCGGCCGGGCACCGTCGCGAACTCCTTCGACGCGTACCGCGCTCCGTCGTCACTGGGGAAGACCGCCCCGTCGAGGCTGCCGCCCCGAGTGCGGGCGGCGGCTACGCGCACGCCGTCTCCCCTCTACACCCACGTGTCCAGCCACATCCGGTCCCGCCACAGGTCCTCCGGGATCGACGTCCCCGTGAACAGCGGCCAGAAGTAGACGAAGTTCCAGATGATCAGCAGCACCAGCACGCCCGCCGCGATCGCGCCCAGTGTGCGGCGGCGTTCGCCCGTCGGGTCGGGTGGCGTCAGGCCCAGTTCGGCGCGGGTCCCCGTGCCGGCCGCCGGGCCCAGTAGCGCGCCGATCAGCATCGTGACGGCCAGGCAGAGGAAGGGGACGAACACCACCGCGTAGAAGAGGAAGATCGTCCGCTCCTGGTAGAGGAACCAGGGCAGCCAGCCCGCCGCCACGCCGCAGGCGATGGCCCCCGCCCGCCAGTCGCGGCGGAAGAACCAGCGCCACAGGACGTACGCCAGTGCCACGCACGCCGCCCACCACAGCAGCGGGGTGCCGATCGCGAGGACCTCGCTGGCGCACTTGCCGGTCGACGATTCCTTGCAGCCCGTCTGCTCCTCGTAGAAGTAGGAGACCGGCCGGCCCAGGACGATCCAGCTCCACGGGTTCGACTCGTAGGTGTGGCCCGAGGTCAGGCCGACGTGGAAGTCGTACACCTGGGTCTCGTAGTGCCACAGGCTCCGCAGCCAGTCGGGCAGCAAGCTCCACGCGCCGCCCCGGCCCTCGGTCGCCGCCCAGTCGCGGTAGTACCCCTTGTCCGTGACGATCCAGCCGGTCCACGACGCGACGTACGTGACGACGGCGACCGGCACCGTGGAGACGAACGCCGGCACCAGGTCCCGCCGGGCCACCGCCGCGTACGGGCGTACCGCCCCCGCCGTCCGCCGCGCCCCGACGTCCCACAGCACCGCCATCACGCCGAACGCGGCCAGCACGTAGAGGCCGTTCCACTTCGTGGCGAAGGCCAGGCCCAGCATCACGCCCGCCGCGATCCGCCACGGCCGCCACCCCAGCCGCAGGCTCTCCGCGATCCCGGCGTCCGGGCGCAGCACGCCCTCCGCGTCCACCGGCAGCGCGGCGGCCAGCTTCCGGCGGGCCTGGTCCCGGTCCGCCAGCAGGCAGCCGAAGGCGGCCAGCACGAAGAACATGAGGATCAGGTCGAGCAGCGCGGTCCGGCTCATCACGAAGTGCAGCCCGTCCACCGTGAGCAGCACGCCGGCCAGGCACCCCAGGAACGTCGAGCGGAACAGCCGCCGACCGATCCGGCACAGCAGCAGCACCGACACCGTGCCGAGCACCGCGACCATGAACCGCCAGCCGAACGGTGTGAAGCCGAACATCTGCTCGCCCAGCCCGATGATCCACTTGCCCATCGGCGGGTGCACCACATAGCCCGGATCGGTGGGGATCGGCACCGCGTCCGGGTTCTTGAGGATCAGCTTGTCGACGTCCTTGGGCCAGGCGCCCTCGTACCCCTGGTTGACCAGCGCCCACGCGTCCTTCGCGTAATACGTCTCATCGAATATCAGGGCGTGCGGCTGGTCCAGCTTCCAGAAGCGCAGCACGCCCGCGACCAGCGCCACCAGCAGCGGACCGCCCCAGGCGGACCACCGCACCAGCCGGTCGGCGAGCCCCGGCCCGACCCCGAGCACCGACCAGAACGGCCGCCCCGGCCGGGTGTACGGCGGGTCCAGCCGGTCGCGGAGCGGCAGCTCCGGCCGGGGAACATGGCCGAATCGGCGCAGCCGCCGCTGCCAGGGGGCCGGCTGTTCGCCGTACGGGTTCCCGGCGTCCTGGCCGCGCTGCGCTTCGGGTGCGGTACTCGTCACCGCGCCATCGTAGGGAACGCATCTGTGCGAAGGGCGCCGCACGTGCTGGGAGGATGGCTGATGTGACTGGAACGACTGGAACGCTCGTGCTCGCAGGGACCCCCATCGGCGACGTGGCGGACGCCCCGCCCCGCCTCGCCGCCGAACTGGAGCGGGCCGACGTCGTCGCCGCCGAGGACACCCGGCGGCTGCGCCGGCTCACCCAGGCGCTCGGCATCCACACCTCGGGGCGTGTCGTCTCCTACTTCGAGGGCAACGAGTCGGCCCGCACGCCGGAACTCGTCGAGGCCCTGACCGGCGGCGCGCGCGTCCTGCTCGTCACGGACGCCGGCATGCCCTCGGTGTCCGACCCCGGCTACCGGCTGGTCGCCGCCGCCGTGGAGAAGGACATCCGCGTCACCGCCGTGCCCGGACCCAGCGCGGTGCTCACCGCCCTCGCGCTCTCCGCGCTGCCGGTGGACCGGTTCTGCTTCGAGGGGTTCCTGCCCCGCAAGGCGGGCGAACGGCTCGGCAAGCTGCGCGAGGTCGCGGACGAGCGCCGCACCATGGTCTTCTTCGAGGCCCCGCACCGGCTGGACGACACCCTCGCCGCGATGGCCGAGGTCTTCGGCGCCGACCGCCGGGCCGCCGTCTGCCGGGAGCTGACCAAGACGTACGAGGAGGTGAAGCGCGGTCCGCTGGGCGAGCTGGCCGTGTGGGCGGCCGACGGCGTACGCGGGGAGATCACCGTCGTCGTCGAGGGCGCGGCCGACTCCGGCGCGGAGGAGCTGGACGCCGAGGAGCTGGTGCGACGGGTGCGGGTGCGCGAGGAGGCCGGGGAGCGGCGCAAGGAGGCCATCGCGGCCGTCGCCGCCGCGGCCGGGCTGCCGAAGCGGGACGTGTTCGACGCGGTGGTCGCGGCGAAGAACGCCGAGCGGGCCGCGCCGAAGAAGCCGTAGGGGGTGGGGCGTGGGGGCGTGGGCCGATGGCGTGGGCGCGGGGCGATGCCGTGGGCGTGGGGCTTTGAGTCGTAGGCCGTTGGGCCCCGTGCGCCCCGTTCGGCGGTAGCCCGGTAGCCGGTGGCCGGTGGCCGGTGGCCGGTGGCCGGTGCGCCGAAGTCCTGGAGTCCCGCGTCCCCGCCCGGCCGCCCGGCCGCCCCGCGTCAGAGCGTTTCCGTCAGCAGTCCGTACGCCGTCGCCACGAACGGAACGCCCCGCCGCACCCGGCGTGTCGCCGTCGCCGCGATCGCCAGGCCCGACTCCGGGCGGAACCCCAGGAACACCTGCTGGCCCAGGGTCGCACCCGCGTGGAAGAGGACCGGGCCGTACGGGGACGGGTGCCGGAACCAGGTCAGCGTGTGCGTGTGCCCGTGCCGCCACCCGCGCCGCAGCACCGGCCGGACCACCTCCGCCAGCGCGGCGGCCAGGGTCTGGTCCGCCGGAGCCGCCGGGTCCGCCGGAGCGGGGCCCGGGGGCCGGGCAAGGTGCGCCTCCAGGAAGGTCAGCAGGTCCAACGGGGTCGAGCGCACCGCCCCGGCCGCCGTGAAGCCGCCGGGGTCGAGCGCGGGCACCGGGCTGCCGTCGCGCCGGTGGCCCGTGGCGTCCGTGTCCGCCGGGCCCGGTCGCAGCAGGGTCGCGGCCAGGCCCAGCGGGCCCAGCACCTGCTGGTGCAGCAGGATCTCCCACGGCGTGCCGGTGGCCGCCGCCAGGGTATGGCCGAGGACGGAGACGCCGAAGTTCGAGTAGTGCCAGCGGGTGCCCGGCCGGTGGCGCGGGCGGGCCCGCAGGAAGGCCCGGACGACCCGGTCGGCCGGGTAACCGCGGTACGGGTCCGTGGACCAGCGCGGCACGGCCTGCGGGTAGAAGTCGGCGGGCAGGGCCGGGAGCCCCGAGGTGTGGGTCATCAGATGGCGCAGGGTGATCGCGCGCACGGCGGGGTGCACCGGGTGGCCCGGGGCCAGCAGGTCCGCCGCCCGGTCCTCGTACCGCACCCGGTCCTGGGCGACCAGCCGCGCCAGCAGCAGCCCGGCGAACGGTTTCGACGCCGAGCCCAGCTCGTAGCGCAGCAGCTCGCGCGGGACCGGCCCGGCGGGCGCGACGCCGCCCCGGTGGACCGTGCGCTCCCCGTACCGGCTGACCGCGATCACCACGTCCGGCGCGTCGACGGTACGCGCCGCGTCGGCGAGCAGACGGGCGGTGGCCGGGTCGCCGGGCGCGTCGGGCGCGTCGAGCGTGGGGCCGGTGCGGTGGGCGGCCCGCGACGCGCCCGTAGGCCCCGGCCCGGAGGGCCCCGCCCCGGACAGCCCCGCCTCGGTGGGCCCGTTCACGCCGGGGCCGGGGAGGTGAGGTCGGACAGGGCGCGGGACAGCGCGAGCGCCGACGCGAAGGCCGCCACGAGCGTCGGGTGGTAGACGAGGTCGAAGACCTCCTCCTCGTCGCCCTCCGGCATGTCGCCCGCCACCGGCATCGCCCCGTCCGGCTGCTGGGCCTGCGCGAACCCCTGCCAGGCCGCCGCGTCCAGCGTCGGTTCGGGCAGGCAGGCGTCGACCACCAGCAGCTCGCCCAGCAGGTCCCAGCGGCCCAGGTCCAGCCAGTCGTCCAGCCACGCCGGCAGCCACAGCGCCAGGTAGTCCGCCACGTCGACGGGCAGGCCCGCGGGCTTCTCGCCCCAGTCGGTCAGATGGAAGACGGTGTGCGTGACGTCGTAGGCGATGTGGCCCTCGACGGTCCAGGGCTCCGGCCGCCGGGCCAGCCAGGTGTGGGCGAGCGCCGCGGTCTCCGGCGTGTTCGGCTCCACACCGAAGCGCCGCTCGATCGCGCTGAGGCCCAGCCGCCGCACCGGCAGCACCTCCAGCGCCGCCGAACTGCTCAGCCGGTGGTTGAGCCGGAGCGCCACCTCCAGCTCGGGGTGGCGGAAACCCAGCTCGCGGAAGGGTACGTAGACCTCCAGCGGGATGGGCGAGAGCGGTTCGTGGCGCTGGCCGGTCAGCAGCCGCTCACCGGAGTCGAGCAGCCGGTGCCAGGCGTGGTCGAGGAGCTGGTGCGACAGCGCGGACTGCTGGGAGCCCGCCACGCCCTCGCGGAAGATGACCTTGCAGATCAGGGCCAGTTCGCCCAGCGGCTTGAAGCGGTCGAGGTAGCCGGTCTCCGGATCGGGGTCGTCCTCCAGCCGGAAGCCGTCCCGGTGCTCGTGCAGCCAGCCCAGGGCCTTCGCGCCGACGTCGTGGATCTGCTGGATGCCGCTCATGCGGTCTGCCTTTCCCGGCCCTGGGCGCCTGCGGACCGTAGTGACGGCGGCGACCGCAGGGCCCGCAGGGACAGGGCCGCGGCGAAGGCCGTCACGAGCGTCGAGTGGTAGCAGTCGTAGAAGGGGTACGGATCAGACGCCCCGGCGACCGGTGAGGTTGCCCCGGCGACCGGTGAGGTTGCCCCGGCGACCGGCGAGGTCGTCCCGCCTCCCGGTGCGGACGACGTCCCGTTCCTCCGCGCCGGCGGACCGGTCTCGGGGATCGAGCCGCCCGCGTCCTGAACGTCGGCGAGCACCGGCCAGGCCGTGTCCAGCAGGGCCGGTGCGGGCGGGCCCGGCAGGACGGCCGCGACCGCGAGCAGTTCGCCGGCGAGGTCCCAGTGGCCGCTCTCCAGGCAGCCGTCCGTCCAGGCCGGCAGCCAGGTCCGCAGATAGGCGGCCAGGCTCTCCGGGAGCCGGTCGGGCGCGCCGCCCCAGTCGGTGAGGTGGAAGACGGTGTGGGTCAGGGCGTAGCCCGAGGGGCCCTCGAACATCCACGGTTCCGCGAGCCCGCCCAGCCAGGTCCGGGACAGGACGGTCCCGGAGTCGGCGTGGGCCACCGTGCCGACCCGCCGCTCGGAGTTGACCAGGCCGAGCTGGCGGTTGGGGTGCTGCTCGATATGGGCCCAGGAGCGGGTCGCGCCGAGCGTGTGCGCCAGCCGCTCGAAGCCCTCGTGGCGCAGGCCCTCGGCGGCGAAGGCGGCGTAGATCTCGTAGGGGTAGGAGGCGAACGGTTCGGCGCGCAGCAGCTCCAGCAGCAGTGCGCCGCGCTCGACCTGCTCCCAGGCGAACGCGACGAGGCCGTCGGCCGCCGTGTGCTCCGGGGTGCCCGGTTCGGTATCGCGGCGGATGGTCACGCACAGCTGCGCCAGCTCGCCCAGCGGCTTGAACGTGGCGTTGACGTCGGTGTGCGCGTCCAGGGCGTCGGCGGGCAGCGCGAACTCCGCGCGGTGCGCGTTCGTCCAGTCCAGCGCGGTGCGCAGGACTTCGGGCAGGACGTGGAGAGCGGTGGCGGCCGGGGCCCGCTCCCGTCCGGAGCCCTCGGTCGCGGTCGCCGTCACCGCCGTGCCGCCTCGGCCATCAGGCGCGCGGCCCGCACGTGCAGGGCCACCCGGGGATCGTGGCCGCCCATCAGCTCGACGAAGTCGAGGCCGCGGGCCAGCCCCAGCGTCGCCGGCTCGGAGCCGATCGCCGTGAGCCAGCGCCCGGCTCCGGCCGCCTGGAGCCAGTCGCGCCTGCGGACCGCGCGGACGAAGCCGCGTGACAGGTCGACCGTCCGGCCGGCCGCGGCCCGCTGCACGGCCGAGGGGACGGCCGGGACGGCGAGGGGGGCGAGGATCGAGAGCTGGTGCGTGAGCGCCTGCCAGGGGGCGTCCTCCAGCCAGGCGGCGTCGGGTTCCTGGTGCGGTCGGCCGGCCCGGACCTCGCTCTGCGGTCCGGTGGCGCCGAGGCCGCTGGGTGATCCGGTGGGGCCGAGGTCGCTGTGCGGCCCGGTGGTCCCGGGGGCCGCCATGCGCTGGAGGGTGGAGATCATGTGCCAGTGGCTCCAGGCGGTGGCCGCCGGGGCGTCGGGCTTGGGCGGGAATTCCCGCACCGCCCGGTCGAGTACGGCGACGTCTCCCGGGTGCGGATGGCGTCCGTGGAGAATGCTCGGCAGAAGCAGATCCGCTCCGATGACCCGCACGGCCGCAATTCCGGTTCTGTTGTCCTCGTCGATTCCCGCGGCGCCGCATACCGTGGCGAGGTGGTCCCCGCTCCGAAGAGCGAGAACCACCTCTGTCGCCAGGTCATGCACGGCGCCCGCCAGAGGGGACGACGCATGATTCTGGTCCATGTGCCGGCGACTAGCCCTTCTTGGGGCGGGGGGTCGGGGGCGAGAGGAGCAGGCCGCCGGCGCCGCCGATGAGCACCAGTGCGGCGCACTCGCGGGTGTCCCGGTAGAAGCCTTCGAGCTCGCCCGGGTTGAGAGCCGCGTCGAGATCCATCTCGATGTCGGTGGCAGTGGTGTCCGTGATGTACATGAGTGTTTTCCCGTTCTGTGGAAATCGGGTTGACATCACGAGTCAAAAGGAAGGATGCGACCTCCGCAAATCGAAATCCATCGGCAGTGGAAATTACTTGTTCAATTGAATGATGAATTCGTTGTGGCGACCGCCGTGGATCGCTGCTGTCGCGGGGAATTTCGAGGTGCGACGAAGGGAGCGTGCGCGGGCGCACTCACGGCCCGAAGGGGCGCGTGAAGGGGAGCACGGTGCTTCACCGGTCACGGTCTGTCCTCTCGCGCGCCATGCGGCGGCAAAGGGCGGCAAAAGGAGTCCAAGAACGCACCAACATTGCCTCTGAGCTGGTGCGTTCGTATGTCCACAGGTGTCCACTGGTGGAGGACGGATCTCCTCCCCGATCCCTCGGAGGGGCGGTCTTCCCCGGAGCACGTGTCCGGCGGACGAAGAGGAGCAGGCATGAGTGAGATTGCAGCGGCCACTGTCCACGAGGCGTACGCCTTCGCCTGCATGGGGTGTGGGTACGGCTGGGAGCAGTCCTACGAGATACAGCACCACATAGACCTCGAAGGTCATGAGTTCGTCGTCTACACCGCCGACGGCCAGCGCGTGCCGTCCCCGCTGTCGACCCCCACGTGCGCCAACTGCGGCGGGCACGTGGTGCGCATCATGCGGTCCGGCCGTGTGGCCGGCGTCCAGCAGCAGCTCCACCGCAGCCCCTCGACCAAGGCGGCGAAGCGCCCGGAGGGCGACGCCGTCGCCCCGGCCGTGGCCGACCCGGACCGGCACTGGCACCTGTCCGACCTGCTCCACCCCTTCCACCGCAAGTGAGCCGCCGCTTCCACCGCACGTGAGCACCGTCGCCACGGCAGGGGGGGACAAGTCGGCCACGGCCTCCACCGCAGGGTGAGCCACATCCTGGACCGCGCGTGAGCCACCGCCTCCACCGCACGTGAGCGAGCCACCGGCCCCGGCGCACGTGGGCCGACAGGGCGCGGGCGAGGCCCGCCGACGGAATCCACCGCCGGTGAGGCGCCGCCCGCGCCCCTCGTACGATCGACGGCATGAGCCGCACCGAAGCCCCGCCGCTGCCCGAACCCCTCAGGGTCCCGGTCGCCGACGCGCACACCCATCTCGACATGCAGGACGCCACCGTCGAGGAGGCCCTGGCCAGGGCCGCAGCCGTGAACGTGACGACGGTGATCCAGGTCGGCTGCGACGTGGCGGGGTCCCGCTGGGCCGCCGAGACCGCCGCGGCCCACGCCGCCGTCCACGCCTCGGTCGCCCTGCACCCCAACGAGGCGCCGCGCATCGTCCACGGGGACCCCGAGGGCACCGCACGGCAGGGCGCGCGCCCGGCCGGCGGGAAGGCGGCCCTCGACGAGGCGCTTGCCGAGATCGACGCGCTGGCCGCCCTGGACCACGTGCGTGGCGTCGGCGAGACCGGCCTGGACTTCTACCGCACCGGCCCGGAAGGCGTCGCCGCCCAGGAGGAGTCCTTCCGGGCCCATATCGAGATCGCCAAGCGGCACGGCAAGGCCCTGGTCATCCACGACCGCGAGGCCCACGCGGACGTGCTGCGCGTCCTCGCGGAGGCGGGCGCGCCCGAGCGGACCGTGTTCCACTGCTACTCCGGCGACGCCGACATGGCCCGCATCTGCGCAGCGGCGGGCTACTACATGTCCTTCGCCGGCAACGTGACCTTCAAGAACGCCCAACCGCTGCGCGACGCGCTCGCCGTCGCCCCCACGGAACTGGTCCTGGTCGAGACCGACGCGCCCTTCCTCACCCCGGCCCCCTACCGCGGGCGGCCCAACGCGCCCTACCTCATCCCCGTCACCCTGCGCGCCATGGCCGAGGTCAAGGGCCTGGACGAGGACGTGCTGGCCGCCGCGATCCAGGACAACACGGCCCGCGCCTTCGACTACTGAGCACCCCGCCCGACGGGGAGCCGGGCAGGCCCCCGCCCCGAGCCGAGCGCCCCGGGCCCGGACGCCCGCCGTCCGGCGGGGGGCGGCCGGGCGGCCCTGGGGCCGCCGTAGGCTTACCGGGTGAGCAGCACAGAGCCCGACGCCCTCCTGGGCCCCGCAGACATCCGCGACCTGGCCGCCAAGCTGGGCGTACGCCCCACCAAGCAGCGCGGTCAGAACTTCGTCATCGACGCCAACACGGTCCGCCGGATCGTACGCACCGCGGAGGTCCGCCCGGACGACGTCGTCGTCGAGGTCGGCCCCGGGCTCGGCTCGCTGACCCTGGCCCTGCTGGAGGCGGCGGACCGGGTCGTCGCCGTCGAGATCGACGACGTGCTCGCGGGCGCCCTGCCCGCCACCGTGAACGCCCGGATGCCGGAGCGCGCCGAGCGCTTCGCCCTGGTCCACTCCGACGCGATGCTCGTCACCGAACTGCCCGGCCCCGCGCCCACCGCCCTGGTCGCGAACCTGCCGTACAACGTGGCCGTGCCCGTGCTGCTCACGATGCTGGAGCGGTTCCCGAGCATCGAGCGCACCCTCGTCATGGTGCAGTCCGAGGTCGCCGACCGGCTCGCCGCCCGCCCCGGCAACAAGGTCTACGGCGTCCCGTCGGTGAAGGCCAACTGGTACGCGGACGTCAAGCGCGCCGGGGCGATCGGCCGCACGGTCTTCTGGCCCGCCCCGAACGTCGACTCCGGGCTCGTCTCCCTCGTCCGCCGCACCGAACCCGTCTCCACCACCGCGAGCCGCGCCGAGGTCTTCGCCGTCGTGGACGCCGCCTTCGCGCAGCGCCGCAAGACGCTGCGCGCGGCACTCGCCGGCTGGGCCGGGTCCGCGCCCGCCGCCGAGGCCGCCCTCGTCGCCGCCGGGATCTCGCCCCAGGCGCGCGGCGAGGCGCTGACCGTCGAGGAGTTCGCCGCCATCGCCGAGCACAAGCCGTCCGGGCAGCAGCCCGCCGCACCGACTTCCGGGAGCAGTGAGTGAGCGTCACCGTCCGCGTCCCCGCCAAGGTCAACGTCCAGCTCGCCGTCGGCGCCGCCCGGCCCGACGGCTTCCACGACCTGGCGAACGTCTTCCTCGCCGTCGGCCTGTACGACGAGGTCACCGCCGCCCCGGCCGACACCCTCACGATCACGTGCGCCGGGCCGGACGCCGAGCAGGTGCCGCTCGACGCGAGCAACCTCGCCGCCCGCGCCGCGCTCGCGCTGGCCCGGCGCCACGGCATCGAGCCCGCCGTCCACCTGCACATCGCCAAGGACATCCCCGTCGCCGGCGGCATGGCGGGCGGCAGCGCCGACGGGGCCGCCGCCCTGCTGGCCTGCGACGCGCTGTGGGGCACCGGGGCGAGCCGGGAGGAACTGCTGGAGATCTGCGCCGAACTGGGCAGCGACGTCCCCTTCAGCCTGGTCGGCGGAGCCGCCCTCGGCGTCGGGCGCGGCGAGCGGCTGACGCCGATCGAGGTCGGCGGCGCCTTCCACTGGGTCTTCGCCGTCGCCGACGGCGGACTCTCCACCCCGGCGGTCTACGGCGCGTTCGACCGGCTCACCGCCGGCACGCCCGTCCCCGCCCCGGCCGCCTCGCCCGCGCTCCTGGACGCCCTGCGCTCCGGCGACCCCGAGGCGCTCGCCGCCGCCGTGGGCAACGACCTCCAGCCCGCCGCACTCGCGCTGCGCCCCTCCCTCGCCGACACCCTCGCCGCCGGTACGGACGCGGGGGCCCTGGCCGCCCTGGTCTCCGGCTCGGGGCCCACGACCGCGTTCCTCGTCGCGGACGAGGGGTCCGCGCGGAAGGTCGCCGACGCCCTGACCGCCTCCGGGACCTGCCGCAACACCCGGATCGCCGCGTCCCCGGCCCCCGGCGCCCACGTGATCTGAACGCCCCCGCCACCGCTGCTCCCGCTGCCGAGGCCGCACCGCCGAGCCCCGTGCCGCCGCGCCGTACCCTGGGAAGGTCGATCGATCCACCGGACAGGAGTGAAATGGCCGTCAATCTGGTCAATGTCGAGCAGGTCAGCAAGGTGTACGGCACCCGTGCCCTGCTCGACGGTGTATCCCTCGGGGTGTCCGAGGGCGACCGGATCGGTGTCGTGGGCCGCAACGGCGACGGCAAGACCACCCTCATCCGGATGCTCGCCAAGCTGGAGGACGCGGACTCCGGCCGCGTCACGCACAACGGAGGGCTGCGCCTGGGCGTCCTCACCCAGCACGACTCCCTCGACCCGAAGGCGACCGTCCGCCAGGAGGTCATCGGCGATCTCGCCGACCACGAGTGGGCCGGCAGCGCCAAGATCCGCGACGTGCTCACCGGGCTCTTCGGCGGACTCGCCCTGCCCGGCTTCGAGCACGGCCTCGACACCGTCATCGCCCCGCTCTCCGGCGGCGAACGGCGGCGCATCGCGCTCGCCAAGCTCCTCATCGCGGAACCGGACCTGATCGTCCTCGACGAGCCCACCAACCACCTCGACGTCGAAGGCATCTCCTGGCTCGCCGGCCACCTGCGGGCCCGCCGCTCCGCCCTCGTCTGCGTCACCCACGACCGGTGGTTCCTCGACCAGGTCTGCACCCGCATGTGGGACGTCCAGCGCGGTGCCGTCCACGAGTACGAGGGCGGCTACAGCGACTACGTGTTCGCCCGCGCCGAGCGCGAACGGATCGCCGCCACCGAGGAGTCCAAGCGGCAGAACCTGATGCGCAAGGAGCTGGCCTGGCTGCGCCGCGGCGCACCCGCCCGCACCTCCAAGCCGCGCTACCGCATCGAGGCGGCCAACGAGCTGATCGCCGACGTGCCGCCGCCGCGCGACACCAGCGAGCTGATGAAGTTCGCCAACGCCCGCCTCGGCAAGACCGTGTTCGACCTGGAGGACGTCACCGTCCAGGCCGGTCCCAAGACGCTGCTCACCCACCTCACCTGGCAGCTCGGCCCCGGCGACCGGATCGGTCTGGTCGGCGTCAACGGCGCGGGCAAGACCTCCCTGCTCCGCGCGCTCGCCGAGGCCGCCCGCACCCAGGGCGAGGAGCAGCCCGCGGCGGGGAAGGTCGTCGTCGGCAAGACCGTCAGGCTCGCCTACCTCTCCCAGGAGGTCTCCGAGCTGAACCCGAACCTCCGGGTCCTGGAGGCCGTCCAGCAGGTCCGCGACCGGGTCGACCTCGGCAAGGGCCGCGAGATGACCGCGGGTCAGCTCTGCGAACAGTTCGGCTTCACCAAGGAGAAGCAGTGGACGCCGGTCGGCGACCTCTCCGGCGGCGAGCGCCGCCGGCTCCAGATCCTGCGCCTGCTGATGGACGAGCCCAACGTCCTCTTCCTCGACGAGCCCACCAACGACCTCGACATCGAGACCCTCACCCAGCTGGAGGACCTCCTCGACGGCTGGCCCGGATCGATGATCGTGATCTCCCACGACCGGTTCTTCATCGAGCGCACCACCGACCGGGTGATGGCCCTCCTCGGCGACCGCGCCCTGCGGATGCTGCCGCGCGGGATCGACGAGTACCTGGAGCGCAGGCGGCGGATCGAGGAGGAGACCACGCCCTCCGCCGCCCCCGCGCCCGCCCGCGACCGGTCCGCCGCCCCGGCGGCCCCGGCCGTGTCGGCGCAGGCGGCCCGCGCCGCGAAGAAGGAGCTCCAGAAGGTCGAGCGCCAGCTCGACAAGCTCTCCACCCGCGAGACCTCGCTGCACAAGCAGATCGCCGAGCACGCCACCGACTTCGAGAAGGTGGCCGGGCTCGACGCCGAGCTGCGCGAACTCGTCGCGGAGCGCGACGAGCTGGAGATGCGCTGGCTGGAACTGGCCGAGGACGCCTGACCCGTCGGGCCCGGACACCTGACGAGTCCGGTCCGTACAGGAGTGCCGACGGCTCCGCACGGGGGCGTCGACGGCTCCGTACGGGAGCGCTGATCGGCCCTCCCGGATGACGGCCGATCAGCTGCGAGCACGGCATAACGAGGGCATCACAAGGCGGTTCTCCCTTGAGAACAGGGCCCGTTCGGACCCCTGTTCGACGTGGTGCGGGTGGTACAAAGAAGCCCCGCCCGACTGTCGTGACATCGCGGGAACCATGCCCGATCCGCTCCTTTCCAGGGGGAGATCCAGCCTCCCGGAATCGCGGGGGAGACCGGATCGGGCACCGGTCCGCACGAAGGGGGACGTGCTGAGATGAGCCAGCCGCCCGACCAGCAACCAGCACAGGGGGGCTACGCGCAGGCCCCGGGCCCGTACGGTCAGCAGCCCCCGGGCCCGTACACCGGACAGCCCGGCCCGTACGGTCAGCAGGCTCCCGGTCCGTACGATCAGCAAGCTCCGGGCCCGTACGGACAGGCCCCCGGCCCCTACGGCGGGCAGCCCGGCCCCTACGGCGCGCCGACGCAGCCCGGTTACGGCTACCCGCACCAGCATCCCGGCGCTCCGGCCCCCGGCGGGCCCGGCGGGAGCTCCGGCGGCGGCCCCCTCAAGGGGAGGACCGGCATCGTGGTCGCGGCGGCGCTCGCCGTCGTCCTGGCCGTCGGCGCCGGCGTCTGGTTCGCGGTGGGCGACGGCGGCGGCAAGCAGCCCGTCGCGGGCCCGAACGACGACGCCAAGGCCCCCGGCAGCTCGCCCACGGTGGACCAGGGCGACGGAAACGGCGACGGACGGCCGGCCGTCGACGACCTCAACGCCGGGCGCAAGCCGGGCGAGGCCGAGGTCGCCTGGCTCCAGACCAACGACGTCGACCTGCCGCGCGGCGGAGCCGAGATCCGCGGCCCCTGGTTCGTCGGCGACACCGTCGTCACCGCCGTCTACCGCGAGATCTCCGGCTACGCGGTCGCCGATGGCAGGCAGAAGTGGACCCTTCCGCTCCCTGCCGACGTGTGCGCCGTGCCCCACTCCGCCACCCCGGACGGGAAGATCGTCATCGGGATCGAGAGCGGCACCACCGACCGGGCCGACTGCTCCGTCCTCCAGATGATCGACCTCAACACCGGCAAGGCGGGCTGGAAGAAGACGGTCCAGAAGAACGGCACCTGGGACCTGCTGTCGGACATCGGGCTGGCGATCAGCCAGGACACCGTCACCGTCGGCCGCACCGGCAACTCCGGCGCCTACCGGGTCAGCGACGGCAAGGCGCTGTTCGGCAACCCCGCGGGCATCTGCAAGCCCTTCGCCTTCGCGGGCGGGGCCAAGCTGATCGCCGCGGTCAACTGCCGCACCGACGACGTCGAGAACCCGCAGCACCAGGTCCAGGAGCTCGACCCGGTCACCGGCAAGGCCAAGTGGACGTACCGGCCCGAGCGCGGCTGGGAGATCGACCGCGTCTACTCCGTCACCCCGCTCGTCATCTCGCTCACCGACGAGAAGACCAAGAAGTGGTCCCTGCTCTCCCTGAAGGAGAACGGCGCCCTCCGCTCCAGCCTGATCAGCGACAAGGGCGACGCGTTCGCCCCGAGCTGCCCCCGCGGCGGGATCTTCGGCAAGCAGCTCGAAGGCTGCGCCGGCGTCGCCGCCGACGCCGAGACCTTCTACCTGGCGACCCGGCCGGACGGCAAGGGGACCGCCCGCACCAACAAGGTCGTCGCCTTCGACCTCGACACCGGCCGGACGAAGTGGAAGGCCGACGCCCCGGCCGGGCGGCAGGTGGAGCCGCTGGGCATGGAAGCCGGCAACGTGCTGCTCTACATCCGGCCCACCTACGAGAAGGGCGGCGCGATGGCCACGCTCCCGCCGACCGGCGGAGCGTCGAGCGTCGTGCTCCAGCACCCCGACTCCACCAGCCGGATCGAGAACAGCTTCTTCGGCTCCACCGTCTCCTACGCGGGCGGACGCTCCTTCATCCTCAGCGGTCGCGTCGGCGCGTTCGACGACAAGGAGGAGCTGGAGCAGAAGACGCTGATGGTGTTCGGCAAGTGACGGCCCACCACGGCCTCCGCAGGCGACCGGCCCGCCGCGGGCCGACGCACCCCCACCCGCACTCGTCCTCCGAGGAACGCACCGCATGAGCCAGCCGCCCCAGCCACCGCAGCAGCCCCAACCACCGCAGCAGCCGCCCAACGAGCCGCCGTCCGGTGAGCCCTCCGGCCCCGCGAGCACCCCGCCCGCCGGCGGGTTCGGCGCGCCGCAGGATCCGCCGCCCGGCGGGTTCGGCGCGCCCGTACCGCCGCCCGCCGACCCCTTCGGCAAGCAGCCGCCGTCCGGCCCGCCGGTCCCGCCCGCCGGAGGCTACGGCGTACCGCCGCACCCGGGCGCCTACCCCACCCCGCCCGCACCGCAGCCCAACGGTTACGGCTACGGCTACCCGCAGGCCCCGCAGCCCGGCTACGGCTACCCGCAGGGCCCGCCCGGCCAACCCAGCGCGACGCACCAGGGATACGGCTATCCGACCCAGCCGGCGCACCCGCGGTACGGGGGCCCGCAGCCGGACGGGGGAGGCGGCCGGAAGCTCGGCGCCCAGGCGCGGATCATCATCGCCGCGGCCGTCGCCGTGGTGCTCATCATCGGAGCCGGAGTCATCTACGCCTCGTCCGGCGACGACGGCACGCGCGGCGCGGAGGCGTCCTCCGCCGGAACCACCGGCTCCGGGAACAAGGGCGGCGAGGGCGGCGGCCTCGACGGAGGCGAAGAGGAGGCCCCGGTCAACGCCAGGTCCAAGGTCGCCTTCCAACTCCCGCAGCCCGAGGTCGACGACGTCACCTCCGTGGCCGGATCGTGGCTCACCGACAAGGCGTACGTGAAGACGGGCGTCGACGAGATCGTCGCCCACGACCTGGACAAGGGCACGAAGCTCTGGTCCGTACCGCTGGCCGGCGAGGTCTGCGCCGCGTCCCGGCACATGAGCGCGGACTACCGCACGGCCATCCTCTTCGAGGAGTCCAAGCCGACCAAGCAGAAGAAGTACCCCTCCTGCAACCAGGTCGGCGTGGTCGACCTGAACACCGGAAAGCTGCTCTGGAGCAAGTCCGTCACCGCCGCCACCGGCGGCGACGAGCCCATCCGCTTCGAGGAGGTCACGCTCAGCGGCGGCACCGTCGCCGCGGGCGGCACCCGGGGCGGGGCCGCCTTCAGACTGGAGGACGGCGCCGAACTCTGGAAGCCGAAGGTCGGCACGGACGGCTGCTACGACCTGGGCTACGCGGGCGGCGAAGCGCTCGCCGTGGTTCGCAAGTGCGGCTCCTACGACGACCCGAAGCTCAGCATCCAGGCGCTCGACCCGGCCACCGGCGCACCGCTGTCGTCCTACCGGATGCCGCCCGGCGTCGCGTACGCGTCCATCGTCTCCACCAAGCCGCTGGTGGCCGCCGCCGACGTCGGCGACACCGCCGGCGACGGCAGCGCCGTCTCCGACTTCTTCTCCATCGACGCGGCGACCGGCAAGCTGATCGTGCGCATCTCCGCCGACGCCGAGAAGTACGCGGCGCGCTGCGGCTCCACCGACGTCGAGCGGTGCCGGTACGCCGTCGTCGGCGGCAACCGGCTCTACCTGCCGACCGAGAGCCACGACGGCACCGGCGAGTACGGCGACACCAACGAGATCGTCGCCTTCGACCTGACCACCGGCAAGCTCCTCGGCGGCCGGGCGGACGCGGGCGACCGCTACAACCTGCTCCCGCTGCGCATGGACGGCACGAACGTCATCGCGTACAAGGAACCGCCGTACGACAAGGGCGGTCAGGTCGTCTCCGTCGACGGCCGGAGCTTCGAGCAGACGCTGCTGATGGAGAACCCGGGCGACCGGTCCGTACGGGAGGCGGAGACCCGGTTCTCCACCGACCACTCCGAACTCCTCTACTCCGACGGCCGGTTCTTCCTGTCCAAGGAGATGATCAGCGAGCGCCGCGACAGCCAGGCCGACGAGAAGCTGTACCTGGCGCTCGCCTACCGCACCGACTGAGCACGACCGGCCGCCGCGCCCCGGCCGCCGCGCCCGACTGCCGGGCCCGGCAGCCACCGCCCCTCCCGGCCGTCCGGCTCCACCGGATTCCGCAATCCGGGGGCTTCTCCGGCGGAAGCCCCGCGCGGCGTCGAACAAGCGTGTAGCTTGCCGGGGCAGGAGGCCGGGGGGCCGGTATCCGGGGCGTACAGGGCACTGGGGGGCTTGTTCGATGGGCGTGCGGCTCATGGTGGTCGACGATCACCGCCTGCTCGCCGAGGCACTGGCCTCGGCACTGAAACTGCGCGGCCACCGGGTGCTCGCGGCGGCGGCCCCGACGTCCGGTGCGGCGGAGCTGGTGGTCGCCAGAGCGCCGGACGTCTGCCTGTTCGGTACGGCCTCGCCCGCCGCGCCGGGAGCCTTCGACCCGATCGCGCGCATCGCCCGGGACCGCCCGCAGGTGGCGGTCGTCGTGCTCGGGCCGGTGCCCAGTCCGCGCGGGATCGCCGCCGCGTTCGCCGCCGGGGCCGCCGGGTACGTCCGGCACGACGAGCGCATCGACGGGGTGGAGCGGGCGATGCTCAAGGCGCGGTCGGGGGAGAGCGCCGTCGCGCCGCAACTGCTGCGGGGCGCGTTCGCCGAACTCCTCAACCCGTCGGTCCAGCCCGACGACGAGGGGCGGCGGCTGCTGCGGATGCTCACCCCGCGCGAGGTCGAGGTGCTGGTCCGGGTCGCGGAGGGCGAGGACACCCGGCTGATCGCGGCCGGGATGCGGATCGCGCCGAGCACCGCGCGCACCCACGTCCAGCGGGTCCTGATGAAGCTCGGGGTCGGTTCCCGGCTGGAGGCCGCCGCGCTCGCCGCCCGCACGGGCCTGCTGGACCGGGCGGCGACCGGCATCACGACGCGGGGGCCGGA
>NZ_ML123034.1:2567692-2594041 GCF_003846185.1 Streptomyces sp. ADI96-02 | reverse complement strand
CGCGGGTCAGCTCCCGTCGTCGTCCGGCACCGGGGCGGCGGGGGCCTCGGCCGGGCGGAGCTTCATCCAGACCAGGAAGAACAGGCCGAGCGCCAGCATCGCGAGGCCGGTCCACAGGTTGATGTGGACGCCCTCGGCCTTCTTGAGGTCGGCGTCGGACGGGTTGATCCCGGCGATGGTGACGATCACGCCGTAGACCACGAACAGGCCGCCGATGATCCGGCGGATGTCGAACAGCCGGGCCGCGGTCGCGGACTTGCGCTCCAGCTCGGAGACTTCCTTGTGCAGGTCGGACATGCTGGGTTCCTCCGATCAGAACGAGTACGGGACGTAGCACAGGGCGGCGAGCACGATCGCGCCCCAGCCGAGCAGCGCGGGCCTGCGGTACCAGGCGCCGTCCGCCTCGTCCGGCGCCTCGTCCGCGTTCGGGGACTCGGTCCCGTAGACCAGGCCGGCCAGTTCCGCCTCGGGCTTCGGCGCGGTGAACAGGGTGACGACGACCATGACGACGGCTCCGGCGACGAATCCGACGATCGCGGAGACGAAGTTGGCGCCCTGGTCGGACGGAATGTCGATGATCCCGCCCTTGTAGATCCAGAAGTAGTTGACCATCGCGGCCGTGGTGCCCGCGACGAGCCCCCAGACGCCGGACTTCATCGAAGCCCGCTTCCAGAACATGCCGATGATGAAGACGACGAACATGGGCACGTTGAAGAACGAGAACAGCGTCTGCAGATAGCTCATGATGTTCGAGAAGCTCGCCGCGATGAACGCCGTGCCGATCGAGGCCAGCACGCCGAGCGCCGTGATCAGCCGCCCGAACCGCAGGTAGTACGCGTCCGGCCGGTCCTTCACCACGTACCGCTGCCAGATGTCCGTCGTGAACACCGTGTTGAACGACGACACGTTGGCCGCCATGCCCGCCATGAACGCGGCCAGCAGACCGGTCACCGCGATGCCGAGGACGCCGTTGGGCAGTAGCTCCTGCATGAGCAGCGGTATCGCGTCGTTGTAGGTGAGGCCGGAGTCCGGGGTGCCGATCTGCGGGACGATCACGGCGGCGACCAGGCCCGGGATCATCACCGCGAAGACGATGAAGATCTTCGGGAAGGCGGCGATGAGCGGGGTGCGCCGGGCGGCGGAGAGGTTCTTCGCGGACAGGGCGCGCTGCACCTCGGCGAAGTTCGTCGTCCAGTAGCCGAAGGAGAGCACGAAGCCCAGGCCGAGGATGATCGTCAGCCAGTTCGCGCCCAGCGGGTTGGCGTCGCCGATGCCGGTGCCGCTCCAGGCGGACATGAAGTCCGCGCCGTGCTGCTTCGTCAGCGAGTCGCTCATGCCGTCCCAGCCGCCGACCCGCTTGAGGCCGAGCAGGGTGAGCGGGATCAGCGCGGCGAGGATGACGAAGAACTGGAGCACCTCGTTGTAGATCGCCGAGGAGAGGCCGCCGATGGTGATGTAGACCAGCACGAACAGGCCCGCGACGACGATCGCGACCCATTGCGGCCAGCCGAGAAGCGCCTCCACGACGATCGACAGGGCGTACAGGTTGACGCCCGCGATCAGGATCGCCGCGAAGGCGAAGAGTACGGAGCTCAGCAGGTGCGCCGACCTGTCGAACCGCTGGAGCAGGAACTCCGGTACGGAGCGGACCTTGGAGCGGTAGTAGAACGGCATCATCACCAGGCCGAGGAAGACCATGGCCGGGATCGCGCCGATCCAGTACCAGTGCACGACCGCGACGCCGTACTGCGCGCCGGTGGCCGCCATGCCCAGGATCTCGGTGGCCCCGAGGTTGGCCGCGACGAAGGCGAGCCCGGTCACCCAGGCGGGCAGGGACCGTCCGGAGAGGAAGAAGTCGAGGCTCGTCCGCACGCTGGCGCGCGCGGCGAAGCCGATGCCGAGTACGACGACGAAGTAGATCGCCAGGATGGCGTAGTCGAGCCCGTTCGTGGGGAGACGGAGCCCTTCGGCCAGTGTCTGCATGGGGGGTACCCGCTTCGTTGCGTGAACTGAACCCGAGGGAACTTACGCCTCTGTGTTCGCTAAATGAACACTCGTGCTGACGTTCTTTGTTCGATCGTGATCGAGTGTGGTGAATTGTCCGGAAATGCGGCGCGGTCTCTGCCGGGCTCCGCCGGGCGGCCGACGGGCGTCACGCGCGTAGTCGCGCGACTCGATCGCGACCCCGGGTCGACCTCCTCCGTCACGCACCTCCCCGAGTCGAGTCATTGACGAAGATGTTGGTTTGTGATTTCTTATGTTTGGTTATGTTTGGAGGAACCTGGTGAAGAAGACGGTTACGAGCCTCGCCGACGGCCGTGAGCTGATCTATTACGACCGCGCGGACGGCACCGTCCGCGACGCCGTCGACCGACGGCCCCTCGACCCCGTCTCGACCGCGTCCGAGATCCGCCGCGACCCGCTCCTCGGCGACGCCGTCGCGATCGCCTCGCACCGCCAGGCCCGCACCTACCACCCGCCGGCCGACGAGTGCCCCCTCTGCCCCTCGCGCGACGGCCGGCTCAGCGAGATCCCCGACGACCACTACGACGTCGCCGTCTTCGAGAACCGCTTCCCCTCACTCGCCGGCGGCTCGGGCCGCTGCGAAGTCGTCTGCTTCACCTCCGACCACGACGCGTCCTTCGCCGACCTCACCGAGGAGCAGGCCGGCCTCGTCCTGGCCGCCTGGACCGACCGCACCGCCGAGTTCGCCGCACTCGGCCAGGTCGCCCAGGTCTTCTGCTTCGAGAACCGCGGCGCCGAGATCGGCGTCACCCTCGGCCACCCGCACGGCCAGATCTACGGCTACCCCTTCGTCACCCCGCGCACCGAACTGATGCTGCGCTCGGCCGCCCGCCACCGCGAGGAGAGCGGGCGCAACCTCTTCGACGACGTCGTCGCGCTGGAGGAGTCGGACGGCTCGCGCGTCGTCCTCACCGCCGAGCACTGGATCGCCTACGTCCCCTACGCGGCCCACTGGCCCTACGAGGTCCACCTCCACCCGCGCCGCCGCGTCCCCGACCTGCGGGGCCTCGACGACGACGCACGGGCCCAGTTCCCGCAGGTCTACCTGGAACTCCTCAGGCGCTTCGACCGGATCTTCGGCCCCGGCGAGCCCCCGACGCCGTACATCTCCGCCTGGCACCAGGCGCCCTTCGACGCCCCCGGACGGGAGGACTTCGCCCTGCATCTGGAGCTTTTCACCATTCGACGCACCTCCGGCAAGCTGAAGTTCCTCGCGGGTTCCGAATCCGGCATGAGTGTGTTCATCAACGACGTGCCGCCGGAAGCCGCGGCCCAGCGACTGCGAGAGGTAGCGAGCAAGTGAGCAACCGCCCCAAGAAGTACCTGGTCACCGGTGGCGCCGGATACGTCGGCAGCGTCGTCGCACAGCACCTGCTGGAAGCCGGGCACACGGTCACCGTCCTGGACGACCTCTCCACCGGCTTCCGCGAGGGCGTCCCGGCCGGAGCCGCGTTCGTCGAGGGCCGCATCCAGGACGCCGGCCGCCTGCTGGACGCCTCCTACGACGGAGTCCTGCACTTCGCCGCCTACTCCCAGGTCGGCGAATCCGTCCTCGACCCGGAGAAGTACTGGGTCAACAACGTCGGCGGCACCATTGCCCTGCTCGCCGCCATGCGCGACGCGGGCGTCCGCACCCTCGTCTTCTCCTCCACCGCCGCCACCTACGGCGAACCGGTCTCCAGCCCCATCACCGAGACCGACCCCACCGCGCCCACCAGCCCCTACGGCGCGTCCAAGCTCGCCGTCGACCACATGATCAGCGGCGAGGCCACCGCGCACGGACTCGCCGCCGTCTCCCTGCGCTACTTCAACGTCGCCGGAGCGTACGGCAGTTGCGGCGAACGCCACGCACCCGAATCCCACCTCATCCCGCTCGTCCTCCAAGTCGCCCTGGGGCAGCGTGAGTCGATCTCCGTCTACGGCGACGACTACCCCACTCCCGACGGCACCTGCGTCCGCGACTACATCCACGTCGCCGACCTCGCCGAGGCCCACCTGCTCGCCCTGGACGCCGCCGCCGCGGGCGAGCACCTGATCTGCAACCTCGGCAACGGCAACGGCTTCTCCGTGCGCGAGGTCATCGAGACCGTCCGCAAGGTCACCGGCCACCCCGTCCCCGAGACCGCGGCCCCCCGCCGCGGCGGCGACCCCGCCGTCCTCGTCGCCTCCGCCGCCACCGCCGCCGAACGCCTCGGCTGGCAGCCCTCCCGCGCCGACCTGGCCGACATCATCGCCGACGCCTGGCAGTTCGCCCGCCGACAGGAGCCCACCACCGCATGACCGTGACCACCGAGCCGCACGGGACCGAACCGGCCGCCGCCTTCACCGAGCTCTACGGAACCGCACCCGAAGGCGTCTGGGCCGCACCCGGACGGGTGAACCTGATCGGCGAGTACACCGACTTCAACGACGGCTTCGTCCTGCCGCTCGCCCTCCCGCACACCGCCCGCGCCGCCGCCTCCCGCCGCACCGACGGCCGGCTGCGCCTGCACTCCTCCGACGTGCCCGGCGGCGTCGTCTCCCTGCGCGTCGACGAACTCGCCCCGCACTCCGGCCACGGCTGGGCCGCCTACCCGGCCGGAGTCCTCTGGGCGCTGCGCGAGGCCGGACACCCCGTGACCGGCGCGGACATCGCCCTCACCTCCACCGTCCCCACCGGCGCCGGCCTCTCCTCCTCCGCCGCCCTCGAAGTCGTCACCGCGCTCGCCCTGAACGACCTGTTCGAACTCGGCCTGAGCGCCGCCGAACTCGCCGTCCTCGCCCAGCGCGCCGAGAACGACTTCGTCGGCGTCCCCTGCGGGATCATGGACCAGATGGCCTCCGCCTGCTGCACCGACGGCCACGCCCTGCACCTGGACACCCGCGACCTCACCCCGCGCCAGGTCCCGTTCGACCTCGCCGCCCGGGGCCTGACGCTCCTGGTAGTCGACACCCGCGTCAAGCATGCCCTCGGCGACGGCGCCTACGCGCAGCGCCGGGCCGCCTGCGAGGAGGGCGCCCGCCTGCTCTCCCTGCCCGCCCTGCGCGACCTCCCGCACGACGGACTCGACACGGCGCTCACCACGCTCGCCCGGTCCGGAGCGGGCGAGTCCGTCATCCGCTGCGTACGCCATGTGGTCGGCGAGAACCGGCGGGTCGAGCAGGTCGTCGCCCTGCTCGACGCCGGCGACGTACGGTCCGCCGGACCGCTCCTCGACGAGGGCCACCGCTCCCTCCGCGACGACCTGCGGGTCTCCTGCCCGGAGCTGGACCTCGCGGTGGCGACGGCGCAGAAGGCCGGAGCGCTCGGCGCGCGGATGACCGGCGGCGGCTTCGGCGGCTCGGCGATCGTCCTGGTGGAGGAGGCGGCGGCCGACGCGGTCGCCACGGCCGTCACGGAGGAGTTCGCCGCCGCGGGGCACGCCGCGCCCGGGATCTTCGCCGCCGTCCCCTCGGCCGGAGCGCGCCGCCTGGGCTGACGACACCGCCCGGCGCGGGCCCGCCGCTCAGAGCCGCTTCACCAGGATGAACTCGGTGACGCCGGGCGGGTAGTCCTCGACCCGGCCGATCTCCTCGTACCCCTGCTTGCGGTAGAAGCCCGGAGCCTGGAAGTCCCAGGTCTCCAACCGCGAGCGGGTGCAGGCGCGTTCGGTGCGGGCCACCCGCTCGGCCTCGGCGAGCAGCCGCGAACCGAGGCCGCTGTCGCGGTGCGCCGCGTCCACGTGCAGCAGATCCACGTGGAGCCAGTACGCCCACGTCCGCCCGATCAGCCCGCCGGCCACCGCGCCGTGCTCGTCCAGCGCCCAGACCTCCAGCGGGACTTCGTGCTCGGCGGAGGTGGTGAGCAGCGCGCGCAGCCCGGCGGAGGACGCCCTGTTGTCGTCCCGCAGCCGCCCGCTCAGCAGAATGCGACGTTCTTTGTCTACTTCTGTCTCAAGACGGAACATGAGACCCACCCTAAACACCTGGTGCGACCAGTTCCGAGAAGAGACCTACCCCCTCCCGCCCCCGCCCGTACGCTGATGTCCGGCACCGGTGGGGGCCGGTGCCGAATCAGGGGGCGAGAGAGTCGGGTGCGGCGTCCCGGAGCGGGGCGGGCGGCGAGCGGCGGCGGCCGGGAGCACGCGTGCCGTCCACATCACTCCGGACGCCGTACCCGCGGCTGTCCGCCCCCACCGAGGGGGTTGACGTGACGCGTATCCGGGTTCTGGTGGTCGACGACCACCGCATCTTCGCCGAGTCGCTCGCCGCGGCCCTCGCGGCCGAGCCGGACGTCGACGTGACGGCCGCGGGCAGCGGCCCGGCCGCGCTGCGCGCACTGGAGCGCGCGGCTGCCGAGGGGCGCGCCTTCGACGTGATGCTGGTCGACGCCGAACTCGGCGTCCTCGCCACCGGCGGCAACCACACCGTGCCCGTGCCCGTGGCCCGGCAGGGCGAGACCGGCATCGTGGACGGCATCTCCCTGGTCGCGGGCGTACGCGAGGCCCGGCCCGCCGTCCGCTCCGTCGTGCTCGCGGAGAAGGACGACCCGCGCCGGGCCGCGCGGGCGCTCCAGGCGGGGGCCTGCGGCTGGGTGGCCAAGGACTGCTCGCTGCAACGGCTGCTGGCGGTGATCCGGGGCGTGCTGCGCGACGAGACGCATCTGCCGCCCGCCCTGCTCACCGGGGTGCTGCGGGAGCTGACCGAGGCGCGCAGGCACCGCACCGACAGCGAGCGGCTGGTGGAGTCGCTGACGCCCCGCGAGCGCGAGGTGCTGCGCTGCATGGTGGCGGGGCTGGGCCGCAAGGCGGTCGCGGAGCGGCTGTTCCTGTCCCCGCACACCGTGCGCACCCATATGCAGAACGTGCTGGGCAAGCTCGGGGTGCACTCGACCCTGGCCGCCGTGGCGCTGGCCCGGCGGGCGGGCGTGGGACCGGCCGACCCGGAGCCGGTGCCACTGGGGACGGCGCCGTGATCCGCGCCGCCACGGGCGCGCGGCGGGGAGCACCGGCGCACGGCGGGGACGGCCGGCCGCCCGCCTCAGCCGGGGATGTTGTCGAACGGGGCGGTCAGCCGGCGCAGCAGCCCCGCCAGTTCGCCGCGCTGGCGGCGGGACAGCTCGCCGAGGATGGCGCGCTCCTGGTCGAGGAGGCCGGCGAGCGACTGGTCGGCCTTGTCGCGGCCCTCGGCGGTCAGCCGGACGAGCACGCCGCGCCGGTCGCTCGGGTCGGGCAGCCGCTCGACGAGGTTCTTCTTGGTGAGCCGGTCGATGCGGTTGGTCATCGTCCCCGAGGTGACCAGCGTCTGGGTCAGCAACTGTCCGGGCGAGAGCTGGTACGGGGCGCCGGCCCGCCGCAGCGAGGTGAGCACGTCGAACTCCCACGGCTCCAGATGGTGCTCGGCGAACGCGATCCGGCGGGCCCGGTCGAGGTGGCGCGCCAGCCGGGAGACGCGGCTGAGCACCTCAAGCGGTTCCACGTCGAGGTCGGGGCGCTCGCGGCGCCATGCAGCGACCAGACGGTCGACCTCGTCCTCCATGACGATCAGTGTAGAGGGTCTGTCGACATGAAGTCTCTTGAATTCGAGTGTCTTGACATCGAGATATTTCGGGCGTGATCCTGACCCCATGACCGCACCCACCTGGGACCCCCACCAGTACCTGCGTCACGCGGACCGGCGCACCCGCCCCTTCCACGACCTGCTCGCCCGCATCGGCGACCTCCCGGGCCGCCCCGCGCCCCGCGTCGCCGACCTCGGCTGCGGCGCCGGCAACGTCACCGCCCTCCTCGCCGACCGCTGGCCCACCGCCCGCGTCACCGGCTACGACAACTCACCGCAGATGCTCGCCGAGGCCGCCGCGCACGCCCGCCCGCCCCTCCTCGACTTCGCCGAGGCCGACGCCGCCACCTGGACCCCCACCGAGACGTACGGCCTGATCGTCTCCAACGCCGCACTCCAGTGGATCCCCGACCACGCCGACCTCTTCCCCCGCTGGCTGGACGCCCTCGCCCCCGGCGGCACCCTCGCCTTCCAGGTCCCCGGCAACTTCACCGCCCCCAGCCACACCCTCCTCGCCCGCCTCCGCGCCTCCGACCGCTGGCGTCCCCTGCTCCACGGCGCGGGCGAACACACCGCCGCCGTCCTGGACCCCGCCGACTACCTCACCCGCCTCCAGGACCTCAACTGCACCGCCGACGTCTGGGAGACCACCTACCTCCAGACCCTCCACGGCGACGACCCCGTCCTCGACTGGGTCAAAGGCAGCGCCCTGCGCCCCGTCCTCACCGCCCTCGCCGACGACCCCGAAGCCCGCGAAGCGTTCCTGGCCGACTACCGCACCCTGCTCCACGACGCCTACCCGCCGGGCCCGCACGGCACGGTCTTCCCCTTCCGCCGCGTCTTCGCCGTCGCCCGGAAGAACCCCGGCCCCGCCCTTACAACGCCTTGAGCGCGTCCGCCGACATGTCGATATCCACGGGGAACGGCACAGCCGTCTTGAGCCGGTCGTGGTGGATCCCCGTCAGCGCGTACGCCTTCGTCACCGGATCCCGCTCGTAGATCCGCACCACGGGATGCGGATCGGTGCCCGTCATCTCCACCAGCCAGAAGTGCTCGATGCCCGCCGCCGCGTACTTGTGCGGCTTGGCCTCCCGGTCACGGGCCTCGGAGTCGGGCGAGACGACCTCGACGGCGAGGAGGACGTCGGCGGCCCGGTACCGCGTGATCTCCGGTCCGGTAACGGCCTCGGCACGCACGACGGAGACATCAGGCTCCGGACCGTTGCGCCGATCCAGGACCACGGTCATCTCGCGGCGGATCTTCACCTCCGGGGGTGCGGTGCTCCGCACAGGTGACGCCCCGCGCACCCGTCCCCGGATCAGTTCTTGCGGTGCCCTATCAGCCGCGGCTTCGACTCCAGGTTCTCCAGCCCGTGCCACGACAGGTTCACCAGATGCGCCGCGACCTCCGCCTTCCCCGGCCTGCGCACGTCCAGCCACCACTGCCCCGTCAGCGCCACCATCCCCACCAGCGCCTGCGCGTACAGCGGGGCCAGCTTCGGATCGAAGCCCCGCGCCTTGAACTCCAGCCCCAGAATGTCCTCCACCTGCGTCGCGATATCGCTGATCAACGACGCGAACGTCCCCGTCGACTGCGCCACCGGCGAATCCCGCACCAGAATCCGGAACCCGTCCGTGTACGTCTCGATGTAGTCCAGCAGCGCGAACGCCGCCTGCTCCAGCAGCTCACGCGGATGGCCCGCCGTCAGCGCCCCCGTCACCATGTCCAGCAACTGACGCATCTCGCGGTCGACCACCACGGCGTACAGACCCTCCTTGCCGCCGAAGTGCTCGTACACCACCGGCTTCGACACCCCGGCCCGCGCCGCGATCTCCTCCACCGACGTGCCCTCGAACCCCTTGTCGGCGAACAGGGTGCGCCCGATGTCCAGCAGCTGCTCCCGGCGCTCCTTGCCCGTCATCCGGACCCTCCTGGGCCGGCGGGCGGGGGAGGTCCTGCTCTTCTCGCTGCTCGTGCTGCCGTCGGTCGCCACGTCGTCAATCATGCCGCGTCGGCCGGAACCGACGCGCGCCGGGAGTCGATACGCTCCGCGTCCGGCCACCGCACGTCATAGGCCCAGCCCAGCTTCTCGAACCAGCGGATCAACCGGGCGCTGGAGTCGATCTGCCCCCGCATCACCCCGTGCCGGGCACTCGTCGGATCCGCGTGGTGCAGGTTGTGCCACGACTCGCCGCACGACAGCACCGCCAGCCACCACACGTTCCCCGACCGGTCCCGCGACGCGAACGGACGCTTGCCCACCGCGTGACAGATCGAGTTGATCGACCACGTCACGTGATGCAGCAGAGCCACCCGCACCAGCGACCCCCAGAAGAAAGCCGTCGCCGCACCCCACCACGACATCGTCACCAGACCCCCCACCAGCGGCGGAATGGCCAACGACACGATCGTGAACGTCATGAAGTGACGCGACACCGCCCGGATCGCCGGGTCCTTCACCAGGTCCGGAGCGTACTTCTGCTGCGGTGTCTGCTCCTCGTCGAACATCCACACGATGTGCGCCCACCACAGGCCCTTCAACAACGCCGGCAGCGACTCGCCGAACCGCCACGGCGAATGCGGATCACCCTCCGCGTCCGAGAACCGGTGATGCTTGCGGTGATCAGCCACCCACCGCACCAACGGCCCCTCCACCGCCAGCGAACCCGCCACCGCCAGCGCGATCCGCAACGGCCGCTTCGCCTTGAACGAACCATGCGTGAAATACCGGTGGAAACCGATCGTGATGCCGTGGCAGCCGATGAAGTACATCGCCACCAGCAACCCCAGATCCAGCCAGCTCACCCCCCGGCCCCACGCCAGCGGCACCGCCGCCACCAGGGCGACGAACGGCACCACGATGAACAGCAGCAACGCGAACTGCTCGATCGACCGCTTGTTGTCCCCGCCGAGCGTGGCGGAGGGAAGACCCGCGACCGCCGGAGCGGGCGGCTGCGGATCGTCGATCACATCGGGAGTGGACGGCATGGGGGGACCCCCGCAGGGTGAGGAAGCAGGCACGGACAGCCGTGGCTACGCTTCCGTAACCTACGGCTTGGTAAGTATGACAGTGACGGGGCCCACAACACGAGAAGCCGGTCCAGCCCGTCGCCCGCGGTAACCCACCCGCCCACCGGGTAAGGAGCCCCATGTCCGACAGCACCCCCGCCAGGGCCTGCGGACACGCCCCCACGGCGACACCTATCCTTGAAGGGTCGGACAGCGCGGTCCGCACCCGCTCGTCCGGGCGTGGCGACAGCACCGCTCAAGCCGCAGTGCCCCGGACCCCGCCCACCCGTCTCCCACCGCCACACCCCGAACCGGGAGACGCCAAGCGACGCACCTCCTCATTCACTGCAAGGAGCCGCACACTGTGAGCAGTGCCGACCAGACCCCCGCCGCCAGCCCCGAGCTGCGCGCCGACATCCGCCGCCTCGGCGACCTCCTCGGCGAAACCCTCGTCCGCCAGGAAGGCCAGGAACTCCTCGACCTCGTCGAACGAGTACGCGCCCTGACCCGCACCGACGGCGAAGCCGCCGCCGCACTCCTCGGCGACACGGACCTGGAGACCGCGGCGCAACTCGTCCGCGCCTTCTCCACCTACTTCCACCTCGCCAACGTCACCGAGCAGGTCCACCGCGCCCACGAGATGCGCGACCGCCGCTCCGCCGAAGGCGGACTGCTGGCCCGCACCGCCGACCGCCTCAAGGACGCCGACCCCGAACACCTGCGCGCCACCGTCAAGAACCTCAACGTCCGGCCCGTCTTCACCGCCCACCCCACCGAAGCCGCCCGCCGCTCCGTCCTCAACAAGCTCCGCCGCATCGCCGAACTCCTGGAGACCCCCGTCATCGAGGCCGACCGCCGCCGCCTCGACCTCCGTCTCGCCGAGAACATCGACCT
Source organism: Streptomyces sp. ADI96-02 (assembly GCF_003846185.1). Classification (GTDB taxonomy): domain Bacteria; phylum Actinomycetota; class Actinomycetes; order Streptomycetales; family Streptomycetaceae; genus Streptomyces. Next base: position 2,582,596 of record NZ_ML123034.1, on the reverse strand, counting down.
CATCTGGCAGACCGACGAACTCCGCGTCGTCCGGCCCGAACCCGCCGACGAAGCCCGCAACGCCATCTACTACCTCGACGAACTCCACGCCAACGCCGTCGGAGACGTCCTCGAAGACCTCGCCGCCGAACTCGAACGCGTCGGCGTCCAACTCCCCGCCGGCACCCGCCCCCTCACCTTCGGCACCTGGATCGGCGGCGACCGCGACGGCAACCCCAACGTGACCCCCGCCGTCACCTGGGACGTCCTCATCCTCCAGCACGAACACGGCATCACCGACGCCCTCGAACTCGTCGACTACCTGCGCGGACTGCTCTCCAACTCCATCCGCTACACCGGAGCCACCGACGAGCTCCTCACCTCCCTCCAGGCCGACCTCGAACGCCTCCCCGGCATCAGCCCCCGCTACAAGCGCCTCAACGCCGAAGAGCCCTACCGCCTCAAGGCCACCTGCATCCGCCAGAAGCTCGTCAACACCCGCGAACGCCTCGCCAAGGGCACCCCCCACCGCCCCGGCGTCGACTACCTCGGCACCGCCGGACTCATCGAGGACCTCGCCCTCATCCAGACCTCCCTGCGCGAACACCGCGGCGGACTCTTCGCCGACGGCCGCATGGACCGCACCATCCGCACCCTCTCCGCCTTCGGCCTCCAGCTCGCCACCATGGACGTCCGCGAACACGCCGACGCCCACCACCACGCCCTCGGCCAGCTCTTCGACCGACTCGGCGAGGAATCCTGGCGCTACGCCGACATGCCCCGCGAATACCGGCAGAAGCTCCTCGCCAAGGAACTCCGCTCCCGCCGCCCCCTCGCCCCCACCCCCGCACCCCTCGACGCAGCCGGCGAGAAGACCCTCGGCGTCTTCCACACCATCAAGCAGGCATTCGAACGCTTCGGCCCCGAAGTCATCGAGTCCTACATCATCTCCATGTGCCAGGGAGCCGACGACGTCTTCGCCGCCGCCGTCCTCGCCCGCGAAGCCGGACTCCTCGACCTCCACGCCGGCTGGGCCAAGATCGGCATCGTCCCCCTCCTCGAAACCACCGACGAACTCCGCGCCGCCGACGTCATCCTCGACGAAATGCTCGCCGACCCCTCCTACCGACGCCTCGTCTCCCTACGCGGCGACGTCCAGGAAGTCATGCTCGGCTACAGCGACTCCTCCAAGTTCGGCGGCATCACCACCTCCCAGTGGGAAATCCACCGCGCCCAACGCCGCCTGCGCGACGTAGCCCACCGCTACGGCGTACGCCTGCGCCTCTTCCACGGCCGCGGCGGCACCGTCGGCCGCGGCGGCGGCCCCTCCCACGACGCCATCCTCGCCCAGCCCTGGGGCACCCTCGAAGGCGAGATCAAGGTCACCGAACAGGGCGAGGTCATCTCCGACAAATACCTCATCCCCGCCCTCGCCCGCGAAAACCTCGAACTCACCGTCGCCGCCACCCTCCAGGCATCCGCCCTGCACACCGCACCCCGCCAGTCCGACGAAGCCCTCGCCCGCTGGGACGCGGCCATGGACACCGTCTCCGACGCCGCCCACCACGCCTACCGCAAGCTCGTCGAAGACCCCGACCTCCCCGCCTACTTCTTCGCCTCCACCCCCGTCGACCAACTCGCCGAACTCCACCTCGGCTCCCGGCCCTCCCGCCGCCCCGACTCCGGAGCCGGCCTCGACGGACTCCGCGCCATCCCCTGGGTCTTCGGCTGGACCCAGTCCCGCCAGATCGTCCCCGGCTGGTACGGCGTCGGCTCCGGCCTCAAAGCCCTCCGCGAAGCCGGACTCGACACCGTCCTCGACGAGATGCACGAACACTGGCACTTCTTCCGCAACTTCATCTCCAACGTCGAGATGACCCTCGCCAAGACCGACCTGCGCATCGCCCGCCACTACGTCGACACCCTCGTCCCCGACGACCTCAAGCACGTCTTCGCCGACATCGAGGCCGAACACGCCCTCACCGTCCAAGAAGTCCTCCGCGTCACCGGCGGCAGGGAACTCCTCGGCACCAGCCCGGTCCTCCAGCAGACCTTCGCCATCCGCGACGCCTACCTCGACCCCATCTCCTACCTCCAGGTCTCCCTCCTCGCCCGCCAACGCCAAGCCGCCGCACGCGGCGAAGAGCCCGACCCGCTCCTCGCCCGCGCCCTGCTGCTCACCGTCAACGGCGTCGCCGCCGGACTCCGCAACACCGGCTGACCCCACGGAAGACCCCACAGAACGACCGGGGCGGCCCCGCTACCGGCGACGAACACCGCCACCAGCAGGGCCGCCCCGCCACACCCAGCCACCCACGCATCCAGCGGACATCAGGAGTTGTACGCGCTCTGCGCCCGCTCCAACCCCTCCGCCAACAGGCACTCCACCGCATCCGCCGCCCGGTCCACCAGGAACGCCAACTCCTTGCGCTCCGTCGACGAGAAATCCTTCAACACGAAATCCGCCACCTGCGTCCGGCCCGGCGGCCGACCGATCCCGAACCGCACCCGGTGATAGTCCGCGCCCATCGCCTTCGTCATCGACTTCAACCCGTTGTGCCCGTTGTCACCCCCGCCCGACTTCAACCGCAGCGACCCGAAATCCACGTCCAACTCGTCATGCACCGCCACCACACGGTCCACCGGCACCTTGTAGAACTCCCGCAGCGCGTTGACCGGACCACCCGACAGATTCATGAACGACATCGGCTTCGCCACCACCACCCGACGACTCCCCGGCCCCGGCGAACCCACCCGCCCCTCCAACACCTGCGCCTGCGCCTTCTGCGCCCGCTTGAACTTCCCCCCGATCCGCTCCGCCAGCAGATCGGCCACCATGAACCCCACATTGTGGCGATTCGCCGCGTACTCAGGGCCGGGATTGCCCAGGCCCACCACGAGCCAGGGGTCGGTGCCGTCGGACATCAGCGCTCGGTCTCCTCACGTACGGAACAGAAAAGAACAGGAAGAACGGGAAGAACAGAAGGAACAAGGGACAGAAGGAACGGAAAGAACGGGAAACGGACAACGGGGTGGCGGATCCCCCGCAAGGGAACCACCACCCCGTCAGTCAAGCAGGTGGAACGGGAACGGCGAGGCTCAGCCCTCGGCGCTCTCGGTCTCCGCGGCCTCGTCCGCCGGCGACTCCTCCGCCTGGGCGGCGACGACCTGGAGCACGATCGCGTCCTCGTCACCGGCCAGCACGGAACCCTTCGGCAGCGGAACGTCCTTCGCCAGGATCGAGTCACCCGCGTCCAGACCCTCGACGGACACCGTCACGGACTCCGGAATGTGCGTGGCCTCGGCCTCGACGAGCAGCGTGTTCTGCACGTACTCCAGCAGGTTCGAACCCGGCGCCAGGTCGCCCTCGGCGTGCACCGCGATCTCGACGTTGACCTTCTCGCCACGCTTCACCGTCAGCAGGTCGACGTGCTCGATGTCGCCCTTCAGCGGGTTGCGCTGCACAGCCTTCGGGATGACCAGCGCGTCCTTGCCGTCGATCTCCAGACCGATCAGCACGTTCGCCGTACGCAGCGCGAGCAGCAGGTCGTGACCCGGCAGCGTGATGTGGACCGGCTCGGCACCGTGGCCGTAGACGACCGCGGGAACCCGGTTGGCACGACGCGTACGACGGGCGGCGCCCTTGCCGAACTCGGTACGGGCCTCAGCGGCGAGCTTGATCTCAGCCATGGTTGCACTCCTCGTCAGGTGACAGAACCGTCGGGCGACGGAACTCGAACGGTCACCCGGCCCACGACAGGCCTGCTACGAAGAGCGCGTCGATAACGGACCGCCGTACACACAGGTACGGCCTCCCTCGCCGAGCAACTCAGTGAGTCTACCCGGAAGGGAGGCCGCACCCCAAAGTGGATCACCCCGAGCCCGACCCCGACCCCGTCACCGAGGCCGGGACCGCGCCCGCGCGCCTCGGGACTACTCCTGCTCCTCGAACAGGCTCGTCACCGAACCGTCCTCGAACACCTCACGCACCGCACGCGCGATCGTCGGCGCGATCGACAGCACCGTGATCTTGTCCAGCTCCAGCTCACCCGGCGTCGGCAACGTGTCCGTGAACACGAACTCGCTCACCTTCGAATTCTTCAACCGGTCCGCCGCCGGACCCGACAGCACCCCGTGCGTCGCCGTCACGATCACGTCCTCCGCACCGTGCGCGAACAACGCCTCCGCCGCCGCGCAGATCGTGCCACCGGTGTCGATCATGTCGTCGACCAGCACACACACCCGGCCCTCGACGTTGCCCACCACCTCGTGCACGCTCACCTGGTTCGGCACGTCCTTGTCGCGGCGCTTGTGCACGATCGCCAGCGGCGCGTCCAGCCGGTCGCACCAACGGTCCGCGACCCGCACCCGGCCCGCGTCCGGCGACACGATCGTCAGCTTCGACCGGTCCACCTTCGCACCCACGTAGTCCGCCAGGATCGGCAGCGCGAACAGGTGATCCACCGGACCGTCGAAGAAGCCCTGGATCTGATCCGTGTGCAGATCGACCGTGAGCACCCGGTCCGCACCCGCCGTCTTCATCAGGTCCGCCACCAGACGCGCCGAGATAGGCTCACGACCCCGGTGCTTCTTGTCCTGACGCGCATAGCCGTAGAACGGCAGGATCACCGTCACCGAACGGGCCGACGCGCGCTTCAACGCGTCCAGCATGATCAACTGCTCCATGATCCACTTGTTGATCGGAGCCGTGTGGCTCTGGATCAGGAAGCAGTCCGCGCCACGTGCCGACTCCTGGAACCGCACGTAGATCTCACCGTTGGCGAAATCGAAAGCCTTCGTCGGCACGAGACCGACACCCAGCTGGTGCGCGACCTCCTCGGCCAGCTCGGGGTGGGCGCGGCCGGAGAAGAGCATCAGTTTCTTCTCGCCGGTCGTCTTGATCCCGGTCACAGCACAGTCTCCTCAGACATGTATCTGGCGCTGCACGCAGTGGTCCCGATGTGCAACGAGCCAGCCGAAATGGGTGAGCATCTATCACGGTACGCCGTCACCGGCGCACCTGTTTCCGGTCAGCTTTGGCCGTCGGTCTCCCCGGCCGACGCCTGAGCTGCCTGAGCGGCGGCACTGCCCGGACGCTTCCGGGCCACCCAACCCTCGATATTCCGTTGCTGGCCCCGCGCCACAGCCAGCGAACCGGCGGGCACGTCCTTCGTGATGACCGACCCCGCAGCCGTATACACCCCGTCCCCGACCGTGACGGGCGCCACAAACATATTGTCCGAACCCGTACGGCAGTGGGAACCGATCGTCGTGTGGTGCTTGGCCACCCCGTCGTAGTTCACGAAGACGCTCGCCGCACCGATGTTCGTGTACTCCCCGATCGTCGCGTCCCCCACATAACTCAGATGCGGAACCTTCGTGCCCTCACCGATCGCCGCGTTCTTCATCTCCACGTACGTACCGGCCTTGGCCTTCGCCCCCAGCCGCGTCCCCGGCCGCAGATACGCGTACGGCCCCACCGACGCCCCCGGCCCCACCTCGGCCCCGTCCGTCACCGCGTTGTCCACCCGCGCGCCCGCGTGCACCACCGTGTCCCTCAGCCGCGAATTCGGCCCCACCTCGCAGTCCTCCGCGAGATGCGTCGTCCCCAGCAACTGCGTCCCCGGATGCACGAGAGCGTCCCGCTCGTACGTCACCGTCGCGTCGATCAACGTCGACGCCGGATCCACCACCGTCACCCCCGCCAGCATCGCCCGCTCCAACAGCCGCTCGTTCAGCAGCCGGCGCGCCTCGGCCAACTGCACCCGGTTGTTGATGCCCAGGATCTCCCGGTGATCGCCCGCGACCGACGCCCCGACCCGGTGCCCGGCCTCCCGCAGGATGGACAGCACGTCCGTCAGGTACTCCTCGCCCTGACTGTTGTCCGTCCGCACCTTCGCCAGCGCGTCGCCCAGCAGCCGGCCGTCGAACGCGAACACACCGGAGTTGATCTCCCGGATCGCGCGCTGCTCGTCGGTGGCGTCCTTGTGCTCCACGATCCCCGTCACCGCACCGCTGGCGGCGTCGCGCACGATCCGCCCGTAACCGGTGGAGTCCGGCACCTCGGCGGTCAGCACGGTCACCGCGTTGCCGTCGGCCGCGTGGGTGGCCGCGAGCGCGCCCAGCGTCTCGCCGGACAGCAGCGGCGTGTCGCCGCAGACGACGATCACGGTGCCCTCGACCGTCCCGCCGAGCTCCTCCAGCCCCATCCGCACGGCGTGGCCGGTGCCGTTCTGCTCGGCCTGGAAGGCGGTGCGCACGGGCGCGTCCCGGTGCTCCGCGGCGAGGTGCGCGGTGACCTGCTCACTGGCGTGGCCGACGACCACGACGAGGTGGTGCGGGCCGAGTTCGCGGGAGGCGGCGACGACATGACCGACGAGCGAGCGCCCGGAGATCTCGTGCAGGACCTTGGGGGTCTTCGACTTCATGCGGGTGCCCTCACCCGCTGCGAGGACGACGACGGCTGCCGGGCTGTTGGCGCTCACGGATGTGCCCTTCGGCTTCGGGTGGTGGTCATCCGCAGGATACCGGGGGCGTTTCCGTCCGAAACGGGGGCGGGCCCCGACCGGTGTGGTCGGGGCCCGATGCGTGAGCTCCGCCGGCTGGATTCGAACCAGCGTCTCAAGGCTCCAAAGGCCTGCGGGATGCCGCTACCCCACGGCGGATCACGCCTCAACCCTACCGGGTCGATCACCGCTCCTGAGCCGAGAGGTGGCCCCTGCGGCGATCCCCGACCACCACCCTTCGATACGGCGATAGAGGGTGGCGCCCTTGGCGACCCGGACGACCAGGCAGCCTCGATATGTCTCGCCCACATTCTTCCGGATCGTCCTCGGGTTGTGCTTCTTCAAGGTCGTCTTCCGGAGGCCGGACACGTCGATGCCGACCAAGTCGGCCCAGTAGCGCTCGGAAGCCGGCACGTCGGCGGTCTCGTGGATCATCACCCGGAAGGAGAGGCGGTCCCGCCCCACCTCCAGCAGGTCCAACCAGGCGAGGTAGACGACGATGACGTCCGGATCGCTGTTGATGAAGGTGACGTCCTCACGCCGGGCGTAGGCCTTGTCCTTGCCTCCCTCGGCCCAGTACAGCGCGACGCCGGTGTAGAACAGCTCCTGATCGGACATGGCCACGGTCTCGTCCCGGGCGGCGGCCTTCGTCCGCCGGCGTTCGGTGTCCCGCACGGCCAGTTCGTGATCCCATCGCATGCGTCCCGCGAGGCGCGCCTGTTCGATGGCGCTGCGGCTGCGCTCCGGCTTCGGCAGATCCCGTACCCACAGCGAGATGGAACTCTTCGAGCACCCCAGCTCCAGCTGTATCTGGTCGTAGGTCATGCCCGCCAGGCGCAGCTCGCGGGCCTTGGCCCGTACGTCGTCCTTGGCGTACGGGCGCTTCGTCCACTCCGGGGCGGGTTCGCCCTGGAGGAGGCGGTGGAGGATGTCGTTGTTGTCGACGTGAAGGCGGTCGCGGATCTGGCGGCGGCTGAGCCCTTCGCGGCGCAGTGCCACCGCCTGCTCGCGGAGACCTTCGAAGTCGGCGTACTTGCCTGTGGTCTTCCCTGTGGTCTTCGTCATACGGTGATGCTCGTCCGGAATGCGGACGTCCGGGTCGAAAACATGGTCGATTCGCCATTTCGGGCGATCAGCGGGTGTTTCGTGCACGTTCGAACGAGAATCGTGCTGATGTCGGCCCCCCGAAAAGCGGATGCGTGCGCCCGTAGGGTGGATGCCATGACCGCAACGGGGGCAGACCAGAGGACGGCGGAGACGACCGCCCGCGGTTACTGGTGGTGGGGGCGGCGGCGCAGTGTCGCCCTGGATGTGGGGCTGGCGCTGGTGTCGGCGCTGGAGTGTGCCCTGGAGGGGGTGGATTTCGCCGGACGGGCCGGTCTGCCGACCGCGTTGGGTGTGGTGTTCGGGCTGCTGGCGGGTTCGGTTCTGCTGGTCCGGCGGCGGTGGCCGATCGCCGTGGTGCTGGTGTCGATCGCGATGACGCCGGCCGAGATGGGCTTTCTGATGGCGCTGGTGGGCCTGTACTCGCTGGCGGCGTCCGAGGTGCCGCGGCGGATCACGGTGGTGCTGGCGGGTATGTCGCTGGTGGGGACGCTCATCGTGACCTACCTGCGGTTGCGGCAGAGCGTGGCGGAGCAGGCGGATTTCGGGCCGGGCGACTGGTACGTGCCGCTGATGTCGGCGGTCATGTCGGTGGGGCTGACGGCTCCGTCGGTGCTGTTCGGCCTGTACATAGGGGCTCGGCGGCGGTTGATGGAGAGCCTGCGGGAGCGGGCGGACTCGTTGGAGCGGGAGCTGTCGCTGCTCGCGGACCGGGCTGAGGAGCGTGCGGAGTGGGCGCGTACGGAGGAGCGGACGCGGATCGCCCGGGAGATGCATGACGTGGTGGCCCACCGGGTGAGTCTGATGGTGGTGCACGCGGCGGCCCTCCAGGCGGTCGCGCCGAAGGATCCGGCGAAGGCCGTGCGGAACGCGGCGCTGGTGGGGGACATGGGGCGGCAGGCGCTGACGGAGTTGCGGGAGATGCTCGGCGTGCTGCGCAGCGGGGACGCGTCGGCGGCTTCCGCGGGGGCGGGGGGTGCGCCGCCGTTGGCGGCGGTGGGCCGGGTGGCGGCGGCTGCCGCGGCGGCCGCGGTGTCGGAGGACGGGCCGCGGCTGTGTGAGGTGGAGGCGCTGGTGGCGCAGTCGCGGGAGGCGGGGATGACGGTGGAGCTGTCGGTGGACGGTGACCTGCGGGCGTATGCGCCGGAGGTCGAGCAGACGGCGTACCGGGTGGTGCAGGAGGCGTTGACGAACGTCCACAAGCATGCGGCGGGGGCGAAGACGTGGGTGCGGTTGGCGCATCGTGGGGCGGAGGTCGCGATGCAGGTGGAGAACGGGCCGTCGGACGGGGCGGTGGCGGACGCGGGGTTGCCGAGCGGGGGGAACGGCTTGGTGGGGATGCGGGAGCGGGTGCTGGGGTTGGGCGGGGTGTTCGTGTCGGGGCCGACGGACGCGGGTGGGTTCCGGGTGTCGGCGGTGTTGCCGGACGCGGCGGGGGCGGCGGAGACGGCGGAGGCCGTCTGACCTGGGCCCCGGCCGGGTCGGGTCGGGTCGGGTCGGGTCGGGTGTCAGGCTGACGTGAGGCGGGCCGGCTGGGTGCCGGTGACGAGGGTGGCGAGGGCTTCGTCGATGTCGGCGCCCAGGTACCAGTCGCCGGTGTGGTCGATGCTGTAGACGCGTCCTTCGGTGTCGATGGCGAGGACGGCCTGCCCGTCGCCTTCGTCGCCGAGTGCGGCGACTTCCGTTTCCAGTGCCCGGCCGAGGTCGCCGAGGGTGCGGGCGAGGTGGAGTCCGCTGAGCGGGTCGATGCGTACGGGGGAGGGGGCGAGGTGCGGGCCCGGGGCGGATCCGGTGATGCGCAGTCCGCCGAATTCGGCCCAGGCTTCGACGGCGGAGGGGAAGACCGCGTGCCGGTGGCCGGCGGGGGAGGTGTGGGCGCGCAGGGCGTCGGCCCATTCCTCGGCCTGCCGGATGTCCCAGCGGCCGGGTTGCCAGCCGGCTTCGCGCAGGGCGGCGTCGACGGCGACGGGGAAGCGGGTGGTGGAGGTGCGCGGGTCGTCGTGCATGGGTGGGCGGTCAGCCCTTCTCGGCGGTGGTCGCGGCGCCGCTGGCGGTGAGGTCGACGGGGCGTACGCCGAAGTGGGCGAGGAGTGCGGTGCAGGAGCGGCAGGGCGGTGCGTAGGCGCCGTGGAGCGGGTCGCCGTCCTCGCGGATGCGGCGGGTGGTGATGCGGGAGTGCTTGAGGGCGCGGCGGGCTTCGCCGTTGGTGAGGGGTTTGCGCTGGGCGCGTTTGGAGCGGTTGCCCTCGGCGGCGGTGAGTTGGCGGGAGAGCAGTATGGCTTCGGGGCAGCGGCCGGTGAAGCGTTCGCGTTGGCCGCTGGTGAGGGCGTCGAGGAAGTCCTGGACGAGTGGGTGCAGGGTGGGTGGCTGGTCGCCCTTGCCCGCGGTGCAGGTGAGTGTTTCTCCGCGTACGGAGAGTGCTGCCGCTACGGCGGGGAGGATCCCGTCGCGGCGGTGGAGCAGTTGGGGTGTGCGGCTGGTGGCGGTGCTGCTCCAGCTGAGTCGCGGGTCCCCTGTGGTGACTGTTTGTGCGGTATGCATCCTGGTGACGTCCCTCCCTGCAATCCCCCGAGTTGCGGGGACAGCCTGTCAAATGTGCCGGGTGGTGGGGAAGCTGGGGCATGGAAACGTCTCTGCGTGTCGCGTGAGGGTGGGTGTCTGTCGCTCATCCGTCGCTCATCCGTCACCTGAATATGACCGAACGTGACGGAATTGGTGGGGCAGAGGTCGCTGCGACCTCACCGCATAGGCTGTGCGGAACACCGGACGCAGCAGGGGGCAACCGCCATGACGACAGGTCGGCTCGGGCAGCAAGCCGCGCCACCGAACGCGGCCTATGCCGGGCAGGTCGTGCATTTTCCGGACCCGGTGCGGGCGTCGCGTCATCCGCGGGGTGTGCGGATGGACGGGGCCGGTCGGCCGGAGTTCTCGCCGTACGCGCGTGCCGCCGCGGAGATCGCCGATCCGCCGGAGGGTTTCGGGATCGATGAGTTGCGTTTGACGGATTACGTGTCGGCGAACGCGGCGATGGCGGCGTCCGGTCATGAGCTGTGGGACACGATTCCGTCGGTGGCGACGCCGCACGGCTGGACGTGGCATCACGTGGCGGGTGGCCGGCGGATGGAGTTGGTGCCGGTCGAGGTGAAGGCACTGCTGCGGCATCACGGTGGTCTGGCGTCGACGGCGGTGGATCAGGAGCGGCGTGGTACGCGGCCGTTGCGGGAGACGCGTCCGGCGCACTTCCGGCTGCCCAAGGGCGCTGTCGCGGTGAGTGAGCAGCAGATCCAGGGCGTGGAGGAGGATCTGGGGTACCGGCTGCCGGGTGCGTACCGTTCCTTCCTGAAGGCGGCGGGAGGTTCGGCTCCGGTGGGTGCGGCGCTGGACGCGGAGTTGGGGCTGCTGGTGGATCAGCCGTTCTTCACGGTGCGGGACGAGGCCGCGGTGAACGACCTGGTGTATGTGAACAAGTGTCTGCGGGACCACTTCACGAAGGACTACCTGGGCGTCTCGTTCGTGCAGGGCGGCATCCTCGCCGTGAAGGTGCGGGGCCGGGACGCGGGTTCGGTGTGGTTCTGCCCGTACGACGACGTCCGGGACCGGGACGGTTGGAGCGTGCAGGAGCGTACGGAGCGGCTGTTGCTGCCCTGTGGTGCGGATTTCGACGTCTTCCTCCAGCGACTGGCGGGTAATCCGCCGGAGTTGGAGACCGTGGCGAACCTGATGGTGGACGGTGGCTTCGCGCGGACCGTCCCGGTGGAGGGGTGAGTGCGCGATGGTGACTTTCGCGCAGGCGCAGGAGCGGGCGGACGAGTGGGTCAACGGTGACGTGCCCGCGTATCAGCATCGGGAGGTGCGGGTCCGTGAGTTCGAGCTGGGCTTCGTGGTGTGGGCGGAGGACCGGGCGGAGGGCCCGGTCTCGGACGGTGGCCGGCAGCGGATGGTGGTCGCCCGGGACAGCGGCGAGGCGACGTTGTGGCCGGGGCTGCCGGTGGGCGAGGTGATCCGGCGGTACGAGGAGGAGTACGGGGGCCCGGTCGAGGCGCCGGCGGCTCCGGAGCCGCCGCGGCGGGTGGATCTGAATCAGACGTCGTTCCTGTTGACGCCGCCGGAGTGGCTTCAGGAGGCGGCGGACAAGTTGGGCATTCCGGATGGCCGGGAGTCGTCGTCCGCCTCCGGCGGGGGTGCGACGGAGGGCGCTGCGGTGGCGGGCGGCGGAGGGCATGAGCCCACCGCGTCCGACGGTGTGCCCGCCGGGGCGACCCCGTGGGCGGGCACGGACACGAACCCGGGCTCCGACGACGGGGCTGTTCTGCTGCCCGAGACGGTGTTCGCGCCGCCGCTCTCCGGCTCGGACGACGAGGGGGCCCCGCCGCCGGTCGTCCCGGCCGAGGCTCCCACGGCACTGATGTCCGGGGGCAGTGCGCTGCCGCGTACGCAGGTGGCGCCGCAGATCGAGCGGGACGACCGTGACGACCCGGCCGGCCGGGGTGCCGGTGGCATCGCGGACGCGGCCACCGGCAAGGCCACGGCCACGGCACCGCCGAGCGGTGCGCGGAGCGACGGTGACGGTCGGGCGACCCCGCCGCCGCCCGGTGCTCCAGGTGCCCATGCCCCCGGTGCGCACGGTGCGCACGGGGTGCGGCCGGGTGGGATGCCGACGGCTTCCGGTCCGGGTGCGCCGGGTGCTCCGGCGGGTGGCTACCTTCCGACGCAGCTCGTTCCCCCGTCCGGCCCGTCCGGCGGCACTCCGCCTCCTGGTCCGCCCGGTCCTCCTGGTCCTCCTGGTCCGCCGCAGCCTCCGGGGCCGCCCGGAGTGCCCGGTGCGGTGCCGCCGTCCGGCCCGGCCGGGGTTCAGCGCCCCGGTCCGCCCGGTCCACCGCTGCCTCCGGGGCCGCCTGGAGTGCCGCCGCCGGGTGCGACGCCGCCGCCGGGTGGCGGGCTGCACCACGCCGAGACGATGCTCGCGGGCCCCGGCCGGGTCGGCCCTCCGGTTCCGCCCGGCCCGCCGAGTCCCCCCGGTCCCCCCGGTCCTCCCGGCGTACCGGGTTCTGCTCCGCAGGTCCCGTCGCCCCCGGCGTACGGCTATCCGCAGCAGCCCAGCGGCCTGCCGACCGTGGGCCCGGGGTACCAGGCGGTGCTGCGGTTCCGCGCGGCCGACGGCAGTGAGCAGCAGCTGATCCGCCGTTCCGCGCCGGGTACCGCGCATCCGGAGTGGCAGATGCTGCACGAACTGCGGGCCATGAACGTGCCGCCGCAGCAGGTCATCGAGCTGCACACGGAGCTGGAGTCGTGCGAGCTGCCGGGTGGCTACTGCGCGCGGATGATCCGGGAGACGTGGCCGCAGGTGCGGATCACCAGCGTCGCCCCGTACGGCACGGATCACGCGAGTCGGCAGCAGGGGATGCGGCACCTGCTGACCCACCAGGGTGAACTGCACCAGGTGGCGGACGGCCCGGCGCGGCCCGCACCGATGCGGGCACCGCTGCCGCAGATGCCGCCCGCGCCGGCGCTTCCTCCGGAGGGCGTGGCCGAGGAGCTGGTGCGGGCGTTCGGTCCGCACGGCATCCTCCGGTTCGACCAGCGGGCGGTGTCGCGTCAGGGCGTGCCCGAGACGGTGGCGCGGACGTTGGTCTGGGCGGGGCTGCCCGCCGATTTCGGGCCGTTCTTCTGGGCGCAGCCGGGGCAGCCGGTGATACCGACGCTGGGCGAGCTGGCGGCGCAGCGGCAGGTGCGGGCGGCCTCGGACGCGGGGTCGTACCTGGTGGTGGGTTCGGACTTCGGCCGGGCGATCTGCGTTCAGTACGGGACGGCGAACATCGTGGCCGTGCCGGTGGAGGCGGGTCCGGGCGGGCAGTCGGCGCAGCCGCAGTTCGTGAACACGGGGCTGCCGGAGTTCGTGCGGTCGATGGCGTTGCTGGGTCGGATGTGGCGGCTGAGGTATGGCCTGAATCCGGAGCAGGCGGGTCGTTGGACCGTCGATTTTCAGGCACAGCTGGCGGCGTTGGACGCGGCGGCGCTCGCGTCGCCGGAGAGCTGGTGGTCGGTGCTGCTGGAACAGATGTGGGACGGTCTGCTCTGAGGCGTACGTGAGGCGTACGTGAGGCGTACGCGCGGCTGAACCGTGCGGCGGGAGGCGCCCGGACCCGGGGACGGGCCGGGCGCCTCTTGGCACACCGGGGCTGTGACGCCGGTCGCTTCCCGTCCTGAATGCTGTTGATCGATTCCGACTTCTGGCATCAATTACCGCATCCTTGGCGTATTGCGGGGCGATCCGCGTGCCGGAGTGTCGGAGTGTCGGAGAGAGGTTTCAGGGATGAGTGCTGGACCGGTGTCCCCGTACGAGTTCGTCGGTGTTCGGGGGCGTGGTTACCGTCCGGAGCAGGTGGAGCGGGCGACGGCCGCGCTGGTGGCCGAACGGGACGCGGCCCTCGCGGAGGTGTCCCGGCTGACGGGCCGGGCGGAGGAGTTGTCGGCGGAGGCGGCCCGGCTGGGTGAGGCGGTGGCTTCGCTGGCTCCGCAGACCTATGCCGAGCTGGGGGAGCGGGCTCAGCGGATTCTGGCGCTGGCGGAGGAGCAGGCGGCGGCGCTGCTGGCGGAGGCGGCGGCGGTCGGCCAGGAGTCGAGGGACGCGGCGGAGGCGGCGGGGCGCTCGGCGGGCGAGGCGGCGAGGGCGGCGGCCGAGGGGGTGCGGTCGGCGGCGTCCGCTGCGGCGGAGGAGCGGACGGCGGAGGCGGTCCGGGAGGCGGACGGTGTGTTGGCCGCCGCCCGGCAGGAGGCGGCCGAGGTGCGTGGGGCGGCGGAGCGGGCCATGAAGGAGACGCGGGTGCGCACGGCCGGTGTGCTGGCCCACCAGGAGCAGGAGCACGCGGAGCGGCGGCAGGTGTCCGAGGCCGAACTGGCGCGGGCGGAAAGGGCCTTGGAGTCCCGTCACGCGGAGCTGGCCGGGCGGGCGGAGGCGCGGCTCGCGGAGGCCGAGCGAGATCTCGCCCGGACGCGGGAGGCGGCCCGGCACGGTCAGGAGGACGCGGAGGCGCTGGCGGCCGAGGCGCTCGCGGAGGCCCGGGTGCGCGAGGAGCGGGTGGTCCGGGAGACGGAACGCGTGCTGCGCGAGCACGAGGAGGGCCGCGACGAGGTGCAGGCGCACATGGCGCACGTGCGCAGTTCGCTGGCGGCGCTGACGGGGCGGGTGGCGGCGCCGGCCGAGGACTGAGGGCGGGCTCGCCGTCGTCCGTGTGTCTCGGGCGGGAGGCGGCTGGTCGTTGTCCGTGTGTCTCGGGCGGGAGGCGGCTGGTCGTTGTCCGGTGTCTCGGGCGGG
>NZ_ML123034.1:2565547-2567428 GCF_003846185.1 Streptomyces sp. ADI96-02 | reverse complement strand
TGAGGACGTCGTCGGCGAGCCGCGTCAGCAGTCGGCCGAGGTCTGCGCGGTCCTGCTCGGGCCAGTGGCTGATGGTCTCGGTGAACCAGCCGATCATGGAGGCGGTGTAGCGGTCGGTGGCCTCGCGTCCTCGGGCGGTGGCCTCGATCAGGCGGGCGCGTTTGTCGTGCGGGTCGTCGATGCGCCGTACCAGGCCGCGCCGCTCCAGGGCCTGCACCTGGCGGGTGACGTGCGGCCCGGCCAGTTGGACGCGGTCGGCGATCTCGCCGACGCGCAGGGGGCCGTCCGAGCCGCCCAGGGCCAGGAGGACGGTGATCGCTGGGCGGTCCTTGCTCAGGCCCGCCGTCTCGGCGGCCTGTTCGACGACGCGCCCCTTGGCCAGGGCGTTGCCGAGGTGTGCGATGCGAGGCAGGGCTGCTAGAGCCTGCTCTCCGGGCGGGGCGGTGGGGTGGCCGTCCGGCGCGTCCGCGTGCACAGTGCCTCCATTTGCTTACCTGCCACAGGTAACTATACCGTCGACGTGATCCACCGTATCGCGATCCCGCTTCGGGTCATTTTAATTACCTGAAGTAGGTAACTAGCTGGGAGGAATCATGACCCGCACCGCCAACCGGAGGGTGCTCATCTCGGGTGCCAGCATCGCCGGCCCCGCCCTGGCCTACTGGCTCAGCCGCTACGGATTCGAGGTGACCGTCGTCGAGAAGGCGTCCGCGATCCGCGGCGGCGGCTACGCCATCGACATCCGCGGGACGGCCCTCGGCGTCGTCGACCGCATGGGCCTGCTTCCGCGCCTGCGCGAGAAGCATGTCGACACCCAGAAACTCACTTTCGTGAACCCGGACGGGGCGCTCATCAAGTCGGTGAGCCCGGAGGCCATCGCCGGAGGCGACCCGGGAGCAGACATCGAGGTTCGACGCGGCGACCTCGCGGACGCCCTCTACGACGTGTGCCGCGACCGCGTCGACTTTCGCTTCGGGGACTCCATCGCCACCCTGGAAGATCGGGGCGACCGGGTCGACGTCTCCTTCGACGGTGGCGACAGCCGCACCTTCGACCTGGTCATCGGCGCGGACGGGCTGCACTCCAACACCCGAGGGCTGGCCTTCGGCCCCGAGGAGCCGTACCTGAGCTACCTCGGCCACGTCGTCGCCGTCTTCACCGTTCCGAACCGCTTCGACCTGGCCCACGAGGGACTCATCTGGAACGTTCCCGGCAAGGTCGCGGCGCTCTACGCCCACGAACCCGATGAATCGGCGCACGGCTTCCTCGCCTTCCGGCACAAGGACATGCCCTTCGCCACCCACCCCACGCCCGCAGCGCAGCGCGAACTGGTCGCCGCCAACTACCCCGAAACCGCCTGGCACATCCCGTACCTGATCGACGCCATGCGCTCCGCCGACGACCTCTTCTTCGACGCCGTGTGCCAGACCCGCATGCCCACCTGGTCGCGCGGCCGGGTCGCCCTCGTCGGCGACGCCGCCTTCGCCACCTCGTTCCTGTCCGGCCAGGGCTCCAGCGTCTCCCTCGTCGGGGCCTACATCCTGGCCGGCGAACTGGCCCGGAACGCCGATCACACCGCCGCGTTCGCCTTCTACGAACGCACGGCACGCCCCTTCATCGAAGAGAACCAGGCCACCGCCGGCGAGGGAGGCACGGCCCTGATCCCCGGCAGCCAGGCCATGCTCGACGCACGCAACCACGCCCTGAACGACCCCACCGCCCTCGCCGGAGAGCGCAGCTCCATATACACGAGCCTGACCCTGCCCGACTACACCGACCGCATCGCCGACGTCTGACGCACACCTCCGGCCGCCGCCGCGTTCCGTCCCGTACGCGGTGCCCACCGGGCACGTTCGCCGCCCGAGGCGAACGTGCCCGGTC
>NZ_ML123034.1:2564273-2565343 GCF_003846185.1 Streptomyces sp. ADI96-02 | reverse complement strand
GATCGGCCTCCAACACGGATCGGGTTCGATGCCGACTCTACGTCGGATACGGCTACCCGTTTGCCGTTCCGGATCGCGGCGGCGGACGGGTCGGCGTCGGAATTACCCGGTCGCCTGCACGGCCTGAGCGTAGGCCTCCTGGAAGCGGAGGATGCCAGGAGCGGCCTCCTGGGAGAAGTAGGAGTGGCCGACCGGAATGTCGGGGCCGACGGCCTGCGCGATCTTGGCGACGTCTTCGTTGGTGAACGCTCCGCACACCTCGACCAGCTTGGCGTCCTCTGCGGCGACCAGGTCCTTGACGATGGCGACTGCGTCCGCAGGTTCGGGCACGGCGACGAGGACGGCGCGGAGGGAGGGGCTGGCCAGGACCACCCGGTCCCGCGCGGGGTCGGCGCCGGGGTGGTCGAAGAGGTATATCCAGGTGACGGCCATGGTGCAGGTACTCCTTCGTGTGGGACGGTCCCGTACAGGGCCTCCCTGAGAGGTTGCAGCCTTGTGAGCTGCTGCTTTACGTTTTCGACCGTAGCGAGGAGGAGCCCCGGACGTCATCGGCCGAAAGGCCGAAAAGGCGCCAAGCGGACATAGGGCCTGAGTCCTAGGGCGCGCTGCCGGCTGCTGACCCACCCCGCATCCCGCCTGCGGGGCCGACCTGCTCCGAGCGCCGTCATCCCGTGAGCGCGCGCGCCGGCCACAGAGTGCCCAGGGCGAGAACCGGCGACCGGTCCGGGGCGGCGAACTGGGCGTGCACCGGGATAGGACTACCGCCACGTGCGGCAGCGGCTCTCACGGCGCGACATCCGGCACCGCATCGAACGCTTGGCCAACCCCTCGCATCTGCTCAGTACGGCCCGCTGCGCCGGGCAGAGGAGACGGCATGTCTGATCGGCGACCAGTTGGGGAACGTTCCCCTGCACGTCTCGGAAGTCGCCGGCGACTACATCCCGTACGTACCGGTAAGAGACGAGCTCCCGGCCGAATCGTCGGACTTCCTCCCCCGCCTTCTCGCTGACGCCACTACCGAGGAGCGGGGGCATGGTCCTGCGCTGGCCCGCAAGGGCTGTGCACTCCCC
>NZ_ML123034.1:2562057-2563594 GCF_003846185.1 Streptomyces sp. ADI96-02 | reverse complement strand
AATCGGCCTCCAGCACGGATCGGATCAGGTCGAGCGACATCAGCCGTGGCAGAGCCATCGCCCTGAGGTGATCGTAGGTCAGTGCGTACCGTTCGACCTCGTCCGGTTCTTCGGTCAACTGGCCATAATGTGCGCCCTCCGTGTAGGCCACCACCGTGTCGTCGGGCAGGACGAGTACGGTGAGCGATCCGCCCATCGCATCGTGCTCTCCCTCCGCGAACGGGAGCACCTGAACGGTGACGTTCGGCTCCTCAGCCATGCAGAGGAGTTTGGCCAACTGGCCCCGCATGACGGCGGAGCCACCGACCGGGCGACGCAGAACAGCTTCGTCGAGGACGACCCAGAGCTCCGGCCGGTCCGATCCGGAGAGCCGGTTCTGACGGCCGAGCCGCGCCGCGAGCCGTTCCTCCAGATGCGCGGCGTCGCGCAGAGATCGGCCCACGCTCAGCAACGCCCGCGCGTACTCCGATGTTTGCAGGAGACCGGGCATCGCGTGCGAGGCGTACTGGCTGATCGCCTTGGCGCGGGCCGAATGCGTGATGAACGCCTGCGACCAGTCCGGGAATGCCTCCCGGTATACGTAAGGCCACAGGTCGGTCAGCAGGTTGTCCGCCACCAGCGCGGCGTCCAAGGCGCGGGCCAGTTCCAGGGTGGGCTTCGCGCCCGATGAGCGCTCGATCTGGGTGATGCGGCTGCTCACCACATGGGTGAGTTCGCCCAGTTCGGCCTGGGTGAGCCCGGCTGCGGTACGGAGCTTGCGCACCCGGGAGCCGAACAGGGCGGCCATGGAGGATTGCGGATCAAGGGTGTTGGCCACGGCGTGACTTCCGTTTCTTACGGCCTGGACGGTAAGGCGCTGTCACCTTCTGAGCCTAGGCCGCCGAGCCGACTCTTGTGTACGGAACGTCACGTAACCCCCACGAAGGGGGACGTGAGTCGAGTCGAGCGACGGGACGGTCAGCATGGACGACGGAAAGACGGCGCCGTACGGGTGCGGTGTGCGCGGTACGGAAGCGGCTCTGCCCGCCGCGTGCCGTTTCGGACCGGACGGGGAAGGACTGGCTTTTCTGGCACGGCAGTTCGCCTCGACTCCGCGAGGGGCGCGTATGGCCAGGCGGGCCGCGGTGAGGGAGGTGGGCCGCTGGGGCTTCGGGCCGATGACGGACGCCTCGTGTGCGGTCGCTCTGGTGGTCGCGGAGCTGGCGGCGAACGCGGCGTGCCACGGCCGGGTGCGGGGTCGGAACTTTCACCTGCGGCTGGAGTTCGACGCCTCCTCGGGGCGCGTCCGCGTCGAGGTGTCGGACGCGTTGCTGGTCGGCCCGCCGCTCGACCCCGGCCTGCCGCCGGACGGGCGGGAGTCGGGGCGGGGCCTGTTTCTCGTCGACGTCGTGGCGTTGCGGTGGGGCTGGACGCCCCGGAAGCCGATCGGAAAGACGGTGTGGGCGGAGGTTGCGGTCGGGCGTCCGGACAGGGCGTAGAAGACGTCCGGAATGGCGTGTGTTTCCGCACTTTATGCAACCTAGTGTCCTGAGTCGTT
>NZ_ML123034.1:2558599-2559375 GCF_003846185.1 Streptomyces sp. ADI96-02 | reverse complement strand
ACGGTCGACGCGGGCGGTCGGGCCACGACGATGGAGTACGACGCGTGGGGGCAGCCCGCGAAGACCACCGGCCCCGACGGGACCCAAGTGGTCCGTGCCCGCGACGACGTCGCGGGCACCACCACCAATCAGACCGTCCCGGCCGGGGCGACCGAGCCCACCGTCACCAGCACCGAGACCGTCGACGACGAGGGAAACCCGGTCAAGGCCGAGACGGCCTACGGCGACGGCACCCCCGGCACCAGGACCGAGACCGCGTTCGACGCGTTCGGGAAGGCCACCCGCGTCCAGGAGGACACCAGCTCCTTCACCGTCGAGCACGACTACACCGCCGGTGGCCTGCCCGAAACCGACACCCTCACCCCGAAACAGAACACCGCCGGTAGGGGAGCCGCCTCGACGACGGCAGCCGTTTCCGCTCCGGGCGGCGTGACGGCCCAGCACACCTCGGACGCGTTCGGGAACAAGACGCACAAGACGCTGACCAAGGGTGATCAGTCCGCCGACGGCTGGAAGACCGCGTTCGACGCAGCAGGGCGGACGACGCAGGTCACCGCCCCCGGCGGCGCGGGCACGTCGACCACGACGTACGGAAAGGCCAACGGACTGGTCGAGTCCGCGACGCTGTCGGACGGTACGACGGCCCACCAGCGTGTGGACGGGGCCGGGCGGATCGTCGAGGCGTGGTCGAGCCCGAAGCGCGAGCCGGACGTCAAGCGTGAGCATGTGCGCGCCTCCTACGACCCGGTCACAGGCCAGAAGAACGCGGTGTGGTT
>NZ_ML123034.1:2557387-2557954 GCF_003846185.1 Streptomyces sp. ADI96-02 | reverse complement strand
GGTGACCACGTATACCTACGACGCGAAGAGCGGCCGGATGACCCAGGCCGCCCAGGCACGCGACGGCAAGGAACTGGCGAAGGTCTCCTACACCCACAACGCCGCCGGTCAGCTGGAGAAGATCGACCGGGGCAACGGGGCGGTCAGCACCTACACGTTCAACGACGCCGGCCTGCCCACGGGTGAGAAGCACACCGCGCCCGGCGGCAAGGCGATCGCACAGCATGCCTACACCCACACACCCCAGCGGCAGCTCGCCACAGACCTGGCGACCGTGCGGGAGAAGGACGGCAGCGAGAAGAAGACCGCGACCACGCACACCTACGACACGGAGAACCGCCTGACCCGCACCCGTGTCACCGAGGGCCACACCCCCGGGCAGGGGACTCTCGTCAGCCAGTCCGACTACGCCTTCGACCTCGCCTCCAACCTTTCCGAGGCCAAGACCACCACCCGTGCCGCAGACGGCACCGAGAAGACCTCGGTCACCGCGTACGAGCACGACTCCGCCTCCCGCACCACCCACATCACCGAGGACGGACAGAAGAAGGCCCAGACCTACGACAG
>NZ_ML123034.1:2524061-2556695 GCF_003846185.1 Streptomyces sp. ADI96-02 | reverse complement strand
CCCCCACCGCAGGCATGATCAACCCCTACACCTACGCCACCGGCGACCCCGTCAACTACACCGACCCCACCGGACAGAGCTCCGAAGGATCATGGGACTGGCTCACCGAAGACATCCTCGGCTGGAAATACCTCCCCGCCGTCGAAGTGGGCATCGCAGCCGCCGGCCTCGCCCTCGCCCTCGCCACCTTCACCGGAGGAAGCGGCATACCCCTTGCGATCGCCGGCATCGGCTTCCTCACCACCCTCCCCTCCGCCGCCGACCAGATCACCGCCAACACCAGCGCCACAGGCGAAGGCTTCATGCCCAAAGAGGCACGCATGACCCTCGACGTCATCGGCCTCGTCGGGGCGGGCGTCGACGCAGCCATCGGCATCGGCTACGCCGCCCACAAGGGCTACAAGACCTACCAAGCGGCCAAAGCCGCGAATGCCCTCCCGATCGAAAGCGCCGCTCCAGCGAGGGTGGCGGCGGGGAGTTCGGCGGCGGGAAAGAAGGCTAAGTCGGCTTTTGTTAGTCCGTCCTGGGAAGACTTGAAGAAGGATGCGTTCGATAAGATAAACAACGCGACACCTGGAATGATTTCGCCTCCCGTAGAAGGGGTGGAGCATGCGGACGTTCTGTTCGACGCGAACATTCCCATACACAAGGCTCTGAAGGAAAAAAATGAACAACTGGTCGTCACTTGGGCGTTTCAGCAAAAGCAAATGATTAATACGGGGAATATGACTCCTAATACACTCATGGCCAACAAGGAATTCCAGACGCTACTCATGGATACCGTCGGTGGTGAGTATCAAAATCTATACTACAAATTCTCCACGGAAGGGCTGGGCCTCAAGCCCAACCAGTTCCCGCATGTGAATTTCGTAGATACGGATGGAAACATGGTCATGAACAGCCACTTCGCTGCCCCTCGAAACAACGATTCCCCTTGGCATGCGGCGGCCGATGACATTCTCCGTCTGTCCTCGAATTGATGATTCCGCAACCGCCGAACCAGCCGTCAGGGACGGTCAGTCCCGCGGCGGGACCCGTTCCTCCGCGAGTACGGGGAAGCGGCGCGGGGCGAGGGTGATCAGGGCGAGCAGGGCCAGGGCGGCGGCTGCCGCGGCTCCGACGTAGACGTGGTCGACCGCCGCGTCCACCGCTCGGCGCAGGTAGTCCGTCGCCTCCGCCGAGAGGGCGCCTTGCAGGGCACCGTGCAGACCTCTACCCGCTGAAGGAACGCCCGAAAATCCAGGCCAGGTTGTCCACGGTCTGGGCCACTTCGGCAGTCGCCGGGCCGGTGTTCGGCGGGCTCCTGGCCGGTTACGCGGACTGGCGGTGGATCTTCCTGATCAACCTCCCGGTCGGCGGTATCGCCCTCTGGCTCGTCGTCCGCCACCTCCACGAGCCCTCCCGTCCCCGCCCTGCCACCCGGCCCCGCGTCGACTGGGCGGGCGCGCTCGCCGTCTTCGCCACCGGCGCCGCCCCCCGCGCTGCCGGGTCCCGGTGCGCCGTCGGGGCCGGGTATACCAGGTCCGGGTGCGTCGCCTGTGCCGCTCCTGCTGCCCCTGCCGCTCACCGAGTTCCCTTCCCTATGCACGTATCTCCCGGGCACTGTCTCACCCGGGAGGCGCGGGCGGGAGTGCTCCGGGGCATGTCCCGGGAGGAGCCCCAGCAGACAACCGGCTGAATTCGGTCATTCGGCATGAAGGGAATCCGGGGCCTTGAGCTCGGTCGCACTGCGACGGAGCCAATCGCTGACCGGCAACGTCAATCAGTCGGCCGATACCACGAGTCGCACCCCGTGGAAGGGCGACTGCGTGCCCCCGACCTCTTCCCCTCCTTGGCGTGCGACACCCCTAGGGGCCGCCCCCGCACGCGGGCCAGGGCCTCTTCCTCCCGGCGGAGGACGTGGCGGTGCCGACTCGGTCCTTAGCCTTTTGCTACGTCGCACCTGCGGGGCCCGCCAGGGGGCGCGGGTGGGGGTAGCCCCACCTCGGAGACGGTGCCGAGCACCATCGCGCGACGGTCCCTCCTGAATCCAGACTCGGACCGTACTCGATGGCGTCCAGTCGTCAACGTTCATCTATCAACTGACATAGGAGGCATACCGTGACAACGGCTGTAAGCATTCCCAGGCACGGGAGCACTGGAGGGCATACGGCTGTCGCTGCACGGGCCCGACAGGTCGTCAAGGCGTACGGCACGGGCGAGACCCGGGTCGTCGCGCTCGACCGCGTCGACGTGGACATCGAGCGCGGGCGGTTCACCGCGATCATGGGCCCGTCCGGCTCCGGCAAGTCGACACTGATGCACTGTCTGGCCGGGCTGGACACGGTGACATCGGGCGAGATATTCCTCGCCGACACCGAGATCACCAAGCTCAAGGACAAGAAGCTCACCCAACTCCGCCGCGACCGGATCGGGTTCATCTTCCAGGCGTTCAACCTGCTGCCGACGCTCAACGCGATCGAGAACATCACGCTGCCGATGGACATCGCGGGCCGCAAGCCCAACCAGGGCTGGCTGCGGCAGGTCGTGGAGACCGTCGGGCTGTCCGAACGCCTCAAGCACCGGCCGACGCAGCTCTCCGGAGGCCAGCAGCAGCGGGTCGCGGTGGCGCGGGCGCTCGCCGCCGAGCCGGAGATCATCTTCGGGGACGAGCCGACCGGGAACCTGGACTCGCGCGCGGGGGCCGAGATACTCGCCTTCCTGCGCAGGTCGGTCGACGAGCTGGGCCAGACGATCGTCATGGTCACGCACGACCCCGTGGCCGCCTCCTACGCGGACCGGGTGCTCTACCTCGCCGACGGATCGATCGTCGACGAGATGCGCCACCCCACCGCCGAGCAGGTCCTCGACCGGATGAAGAACTTCGACGCGCGCGGGCGGACGTCATGACCGTGTGGAAGACCTCGATGCGCAACTTCCTCGCGCACAAGGGCCGGATGGCGCTCTCCGCCGTCGCGGTGATGCTGTCGGTGGCGTTCGTGTGCGGCACGCTCGTGTTCACCGACACGATGAACACGACCTTCGACAAGCTCTTCGCCGTGACCTCGCCCGACCTCACCGTCAGCCCGAAGGGCTCCGGGGACGACGAGCAGCCCGCCGACGGCAAGCCCGCCTCGCTGCCCGCCTCCGTCGTCGCCGAGGCCGCGCAGGCGGACGGCGCGAAGGGAGCGGAGGGCGCCGTCTTCTCCATGGCGGTCACCGTCGTCGACGCGGACAACAAGAACATGGGCTCCGAGACCGGGGCCCCGACCATCTCCGGCAACTGGACCGAGAACGAACTGCGGTCCATGGAGATCACCTCCGGCCACGCCCCCCGGGGCCCCGGCGACGTGATGGTCGACGCCGACACCGCCGAGAAGCACGGCCTGAAGCTCGGCGACGAACTGCGTACCATCACCGCCGTCGGCGACAGCCGGGCGAGGATCAGCGGCATCGTCTCCTTCACCGTCACCAACCCGGGCGCGGCCGTCGTCTACCTCGACACCGCCACCGCGCAGAAGCAGCTCCTCGGCGCGCCCGACGTGTTCAGCCACGTCTCCGTGACCGCCGAGCCGGGCGTCAGCGACACGGAGTTGAAGAAGAGCGTGGCCGCCGCCCTGGGGGGCTCGGCGTACCGGCTCCAGACCCAGCAGGAGGCGACCGACGCCAACAAGGACTCCATGGGCGCCTTCCTGGACGTCATGAAGTACGCGATGCTCGGCTTCGCCGGAATCGCCCTCCTCGTCGGCGTGTTCCTCATCGTCAACACCTTCTCCATGCTGGTCGCCCAGCGCACCCGGGAGATCGGTCTGATGCGGGCCATCGGCTCCAGCCGCAAGCAGGTGAACCGCTCGGTGCTGGTGGAGGCGGTCCTCCTGGGCATCGTCGGCTCGCTGCTCGGCGTCGCCGCCGGTGTCGGGCTGGCCGTCGGCCTGATGAAGCTGATGGGCGCCGTCGGCATGGAGCTGTCCACCGGCGACCTCACCGTCGCGTGGACGACCCCGGCCGTGGGGCTGGCGCTCGGCGTCGTCGTCACCGTCCTCGCCGCGTACGTCCCTGCCCGCCGGGCCGGCAAGGTCTCCCCGATGGCGGCGCTGCGCGACGCCGGTACGCCCGCAGACGGCCGGTCCGGCTGGGTCAGGGCCGGGATCGGGCTGGTGCTCACGGCGGGTGGGGCCGCCGCCCTGTGGGCGACGGGGCAGGCCGGCGAGGCGAGTGAGGGCTCGTTGTTCCTGGCGCTCGGCGTGGTGCTGACGCTGCTCGGGTTCATCGTGATCGGCCCGCTGCTGGCCGGTGTGGTGGTGCGGGCGCTCGGCGCGGTCGTGCTGCGGTTCTTCGGGCCCGTGGGGCGGCTGGCCGAACGCAACGCCCTGCGCAACCCCCGGCGCACCGGAGCCACCGGGGCGGCTCTGATGATCGGCCTCGCCCTGGTGGCCTGCCTGTCCGTCGTCGGGTCCTCCATGGTCGCCTCGGCCACCGAGGAGCTCGACCGCTCGGTCGGCGCGGACTTCATCGTCCAGGACAGCGGCACCGGCCGGCCGATCGTGCCGCAGGCCGCCGAGGCCGCCCGTGCCGTGCCCGGCCTGGAGCACATCACCGACTACACCGTCCTCGGCGCGAGAGTCACCGCGCCCGACGGCTCCACGGTCGACGAGGGCGTCGTCGCCGCCGACCCGACGTACCGGCAGGACGTCCGCCGCACCGTCGTCGCGGGCGATCTGGCGAGGGCGTACGGCACGGGCGCGATGTCCGTCGGAGACGTCTACGCCGAGCGCCACGGCGTCGAGGTCGGGGACACGCTCAGGGTCGCGTTCAAGGCCGGGCGGACGGCGGAGCTGAAGGTCGCCGCCATCACCTCCGACGAGACGAACATCGACAAGGGCGCGATGTACACCGCCCTGACCACGGCGACGACGTACGTGCCCGCCGACCGGATGCCGCAGAACCTCGCGATGTTCGGCAAGGCGCAGGAGGGCAAGGAGAAGGAGGCGTACACGGCCCTCAAGAGCGCGCTGGCCGCGTACCCGGTGTACAAGGTGCAAAACCAGGCCGACTTCAAGCAGGACCTGAAGGACCAGATCGGCCAGCTGCTGAACATCGTCTACGGCCTGCTCGCCCTGGCGATCATCGTGGCGGTGCTCGGCGTGGTGAACACCCTCGCCCTCTCCGTGGTCGAACGGACCCGGGAGATCGGGCTCATGCGGGCCATCGGACTCTCGCGCCGCCAGCTGCGCCGGATGATCCGGCTGGAGTCCGTGGTCATCGCCCTGTTCGGGGCGCTGCTCGGACTGGGGCTCGGGATGGGCTGGGGCACCTCGGCGCAGAAGCTGCTGGCCCTGGAGGGGCTGAACGTGCTGGAGATTCCGTGGCCGACGATCGCGACCGTGTTCTTCTGCTCGGCCCTCGTCGGACTGCTCGCCGCGCTCGTCCCGGCCTTCCGGGCGGGCAGGATGAACGTACTGAACGCCATCGCGACGGACGGGTGAGCACGGTCAAAGGGCCGTACGGCGGCGGCCGTCGAGGCGTCGCCGTAGGATGACGGCAGGCTCCGGGGTGTTCCTCCAAACACCCCGGGGCCGAACGCGTTTCCGGTCACGGCTTTCCTGGCCACCGCGTTCCCGGTCACGGCCGGCCCACCGGTCCTGGCGGCGGGCGGAGGCCGTGCGCACGGTGCGCGAGCGGTGTGCGAGCGGTGTGCGAGCGGTGTGCGAGCGGCGCGCGAGCGGCGCGCGAGCGGCGCGTGAGCGGTGTGTGAGCAGAGGTGAACGCTGTGCGACCGGCTGCGGCCGGTGGTGGCGGCGGTCGTGCGGGAGGCCGGGGTGATGGCGCGCCCCGGGGAAGGCCGGTGGCGGCGGCGCTGCGGATGGACGGGGAGGACCGGCGGCGGCGGCTTCGCGGATGGCTGGGGACCATCGGTGCGGGCGCGGCTGTCACCCCCGGGTCGTACTCTGGAACCCCCGGCCCGTCCACGTGTCGGGCCCTTCGCGTTGTCCCTGGCAGCAGCCGGCTGCCGGCCGCGCCTCGATCCCGGACGGAAGCTTCATGAGCCTGCACGGTCTGCTGGACGTCGTCATCACTGACCCGGCGCTCGCCGAGGCGGTGAAGGCCGCCGCCGACGGTCGTCGGCGGCATGTCGATCTGGTGGGCCCGCCCGGCGCCCGGCCCTTCGCCGTGGCGGCGCTGGCCCGGCAGACCGGGCGGACGGTGCTGGCCGTCACGGCGACCGGCCGGGAGGCCGAGGATCTGGCGGCGGCGCTGCGGACGCTGCTGCCGCCGGACACGGTGGCGGAGTTCCCGTCCTGGGAGACGCTGCCGCACGAGCGCCTGTCGCCGCGCTCGGACACCGTGGGCCGCCGCCTCGCCGTGCTGCGCCGCCTGGCGCACCCGCGCGAGGACGACCCGGAGACGGGGCCGGTCTCGGTGGTCGTCGCGCCGATCCGCTCCGTTCTGCAACCGCAGGTCAAGGGGCTCGGCGACCTGGAGCCGGTGGCGCTGACCAGCGGGCAGAGCGCCGACCTGGGCGAGGTGGTGGACGCGCTGGCCGCCGCCGCGTACTCCCGGGTCGAACTGGTCGAGAAGCGCGGTGAGTTCGCCGTGCGCGGCGGCATCCTGGATGTTTTTCCGCCGACCGAGGAGCACCCCCTTCGGGTGGAGTTCTGGGGTGACGACGTCGAGGAGATCCGGTACTTCAAGATCGCCGACCAGCGGTCCCTGGAGGTCGCCGAGCACGGACTGTGGGCGCCGCCCTGCCGCGAGCTGCTGCTGACCGACCAGGTACGCGAGCGGGCCGCCGCCCTGGCCGAGGCCCACCCGGAGCTGGGCGAACTGCTCGGCAGGATCGCCGAGGGCATCGCGGTCGAGGGCATGGAGTCGCTGGCCCCCGTCCTGGTCGACGATATGGAGCTGCTGCTCGACGTCCTGCCGAAGGGCGCGATGGCCCTGGTCTGCGACCCGGAGCGGGTCCGTACGCGGGCGGCCGACCTGGTCGCCACCAGCCAGGAGTTCCTTCAGGCGTCCTGGGCGGCGAGCGCGGACGGCGGCGAGGCCCCGATCGACGTCGGCGCGGCCTCCCTGTGGGGCATCGCGGACGTCCGCGACCGGGCCCGCGAGCTGGACGTCATGTGGTGGTCGATCTCCCCGTTCGCCGCCGACGACGAGCTGGACGAGGACACGCTCAAGCTCTCCATGCGCGCGCCGGAGGCGTACCGGGGCGACACCGCCCGCGCGCTCGCCGACACCAAGGGCTGGCTGGCCGACGGCTGGCGCACGGTGTACGTCACGGAGGGCCAGGGCCTCGCCTCCCGTACGGTCGAGGTGCTGGGCGGCGAGGGCATCGCGGCCCGCCTGGACCCCGACCTCGCCGAGATCACGCCATCGGTGGTCCACGTCTCGTGCGGAGCCGTCGACCAGGGGTTCGTCGACCCGGCGCTGAAGCTCGCCGTGCTCACCGAGACCGATCTCACCGGCCAGCGCACCGCGACCAAGGACCTGGGCCGGATGCCGGCCCGCCGCCGCAAGACGATCGACCCGCTGACGCTGGAGGCGGGCGACTACATCGTCCACGAGCAGCACGGCGTCGGCCGGTACGTGGAGATGGTCCAGCGCACGGTCCAGGGCGCGACCCGCGAGTACCTGCTCGTCGAGTACGCCCCGGCCAAGAGAGGCCAGCCCGGCGACCGGCTCTACATCCCGACCGACCAGCTGGAGCAGGTCACCAAGTACGTCGGCGGCGAGGCCCCGACGCTGCACCGACTGGGCGGCGCGGACTGGACGAAGACGAAGCAGCGCGCGAAGAAGGCGGTCAAGGAGATCGCCGCCGACCTGATCAAGCTGTACTCGGCCCGGATGGCGGCTCCCGGCCACGCCTTCGGCGCGGACACGCCCTGGCAGCGCGAGCTGGAGGACGCCTTCCCATACGCGGAGACGCCCGACCAGCTGTCCACGATCGCCGAGGTCAAGGAGGACATGGAGAAGACGGTCCCGATGGACCGCTTGATCTGCGGCGACGTCGGGTACGGCAAGACGGAGATCGCGGTCCGCGCGGCGTTCAAGGCCGTCCAGGACGGGAAGCAGGTGGCGGTCCTCGTGCCCACGACCCTCCTCGTCCAGCAGCACTACGGCACGTTCACCGAGCGGTACGCGCAGTTCCCGGTCAACGTGAGGGCGCTCAGCCGCTTCCAGTCCGAGACGGAGTCCAAGGCGACGCTCGAAGGTCTCCACGACGGCTCGGTCGACCTGGTCATCGGCACGCACCGCCTGTTCTCCTCCGACACCAGGTTCAAGGACCTCGGGCTGGTCATCGTGGACGAGGAGCAGCGGTTCGGCGTCGAGCACAAGGAGCAGCTGAAGAAGCTCCGCGCCAACGTCGACGTGCTCACCATGTCCGCGACGCCCATTCCCCGTACGCTCGAAATGGCGGTCACCGGCATCCGCGAGATGTCCACGATCACCACCCCGCCGGAGGAGCGCCACCCGGTCCTCACCTTCGTCGGCCCGTACGAGGAGAAGCAGATCGGCGCGGCCGTCCGCAGGGAACTGCTGCGCGAGGGCCAGGTCTTCTACATCCACAACCGGGTCGAGTCCATCGACCGGGCCGCCGCCCGCCTCCGCGAGATCATCCCGGAGGCGAGGATCGCCACCGCGCACGGCCAGATGTCCGAACAGTCCCTGGAACAGGTGGTGGTGGACTTCTGGGAGAAGAAGTTCGACGTCTTGGTGTCCACGACGATCGTCGAGTCCGGCATCGACATCTCCAACGCCAACACCCTGATCGTGGAGCGCGGCGACAACTTCGGCCTGTCCCAGCTGCACCAGTTGCGCGGCCGGGTCGGCCGTGGCCGGGACCGGGGCTACGCCTACTTCCTCTACCCGCCGGAGAAGCCGCTCACCGAGACGGCCCACGAGCGCCTGGCCACCATCGCCCAGCACACCGAGATGGGCGCGGGCATGTACGTGGCGATGAAGGACCTGGAGATCCGGGGCGCGGGCAACCTGCTGGGCGGCGAGCAGTCCGGCCACATCGCGGGCGTCGGCTTCGACCTGTACGTACGCATGGTGGGCGAGGCGGTCGCCGACTACCGGGCGCAGCTGGAGGGCGGCGAGGAGGAGGAGCCGCCGCTGGAGGTCAAGATCGAGCTCCCGGTCGACGCGCACGTCCCGCACGACTACGCCCCCGGCGAGCGGCTGCGCCTCCAGGCGTACCGGGCCATCGCCGCGGCCAACTCCGAGGACGACGTCCGCGCGGTCCGCGAGGAACTGACCGACCGCTACGGCCCCCTGCCGGAACCGGTCGAGAACCTCCTCCTGGTGGCCGGCCTGCGCATGCTGGCCCGCGCCTGCGGAGTCGGCGAGATCGTCCTCCAGGGCTCCAACATCCGCTTCGCCCCGGTGGAGCTGCGCGAGTCGCAGGAGCTGCGCCTGAAGCGCCTGCACCCCAAGACGGTCATCAAGCCCGCCGCCCACCAGATCCTGGTCCCGCGCCCGACGACGGGCCGCATCGGCGGCAAGCCGGTGGTGGGTCGCGAACTGCTGTCCTGGACGGGCGAGTTCCTGACGACGATCCTGGGCTCGTAGCCCCCGGACCGCCGGTCCGCTGTTCGCCGCGCGTCGGCCCCGCCGGGTCTCCGGCGGGGCCGACGATCTTCCCCCGTCTGCCGTTACGGTGCCGAGGGCACGAAGGGGAGGGTCATGGGTGAGAACGAGGTCGTCAGCGCCTCCGCCGACTACCTGGCGGCGTCGGCCTGGGGCGGGGCCGATGTCTGGGGAGCCGAGACGGCAGCCGCAGGGCGGCGCGGAACGCAGAAGATCGTGCGCGCCGGCGAAGTGGTCGCCCCGGACCGGGTGGCCGACCTGCTTGCCGTGGAGCGGGGCGGCCTGGTCGTCGAACGGCGGCGGATCATGTACCTGGACGGCGAGCCGTGCGAGTTGACCGACACCTATTACCCGCTGGGGATCGCCCGGGGCACAGGACTGGCCGGCACGGCGATGATCCGGGGAGGAGCTGTCCGGCTGCTCGCCGACCTCGGGTATGCAGGCGTCCGGGCGCAGGAGGACGTGGTCGCCCGGATGCCGTCCGAAAGCGAGCGGGCGTCGCTGTCGCTGGCGGTCGGCGAGCCGGTCCTCGAACTGACCCGGCTGACCCTGAGCGCCGACGACCTGCCCGTTCAGGCCGACGTGATGGTCATGTCTCCCCGGGGCCAGAGACTGCGGTACGAGATCAGGATCGGATGACTGAGCACAGCGCGGAAGGCGCGGCTCCCGCCTGACCCCCGTCATGGAAGTGCCGTCGCCGGGGAAGACGTCCGTAGGATGCTCCGCGTTCGCCTTTCTCCCCGTCAGGACGGCTTCACGTGATATCAGCCCGTACGTACCGAGCGGCCCTGGCCGCCCTGAGTGCCCTGGCCGTGTTCGCCCTGGCCGGCTGCGGCCCCGACGACCTCGACGCCGGGAGCGGCTCCGGCTCCGGCACGCAGGGCGGGGCGCGGTCCGCCGAGGGCTTCGGCGTCAGCCCGCTGGACAACCCCGACGGTACGAAGCCGGGCCTGGCGCCCCTGACCTCCGACGCGGACCGGGCCGCCGCGCGGAAGGTCATCGAGAAGGTGGCCACCAAGGGGCGCGGCCCGAAGACCGGTTACGAGCGTGACGCGTTCGGATACGCCTGGAAGGACGGGATCGACGGCATCCCGCTCGCCCGCAACGGCTGCGACACCCGCAACGACCTGCTGGCCCGCGACGGACGGGACGTCGAGCACCGGGCCGGATCGGACTGCGTGGTCGTCTCGATGACGCTCAAGGACCCGTACACCGGGGCGACCATCGACTGGCGCAAGCAGCGGGCCACCGAGGTGCAGATCGACCACGTGATGCCGCTCTCCTACGACTGGCAGATGGGCGCCGCCCGCTGGAACGAGACCAAGCGCCAGCAGATCGCCAACGACCCGCTCAACCTCATCCCGGTCGACGGCCCGGCCAACAACGCCAAGCGCGACTCCGGCCCCGCCTCCTGGCTGCCCCCGTACAAGCCGGTCCGCTGCTCCTACGCGGTGCGGTTCGCGCAGGTGTCGCTGAAGTACGAACTCCCGGTCACCGCCGCCGACAAGCGGACCATGCTCGCCCAGTGCGGCGGCTGACGGCCCGGACACGACGGCCGGGCGGAACCATGGACGACCTGTCGGTGTCCGTGTATACGCTCAGCCGCACACGTCCCGCCCCACGCCTCCCAGGAGCAGCACATGCACGGCCACGGCCATCAGCCGCAGCAGCCCGAGCCCCGGCCGTCCGCGGCGGTGCGTGTCACCGTGCGCGTGGTCGTCGTCCTGCTGACCGTGCTGAGCTGCGGATTCCTGGGCTGGGTGGCGATGCTGAGGCTCGCGATCCTCACCCGCGAGGTCCGTGACTGGTTGCTGCTCGTCGTCGTCGCGGCCTTCAACGGCCGGCTGTTCCTCTACTTCGCCGACCTGCCGGCCGACCCCGAAGACATGGAGAGCCGGGAGGCGCTGATCGGCCTCGGCGCTCTCGCGGCACTCGTGACCGGAGTGCTCGCCTACTACCTGTACGCGGAGATACGCCATTTCGCGGACGCCCGCCCGGCCGCCGCCGCCCCGGCCGCCGCCGGCCACCCGCCCGCGCCGGCCTCCCCGTACCACCTGCCCGCGCAGCCGCCGCAGCCGCAGCCGCAGCACCCGAACCCGTACGCCGCCCACACCCCGCCGCCCACATCCATGCCCACGCCCCCGCGGCTGGACCAGGTCCGGGCCGAACTGGACGAGTTGAGCGCATACCTCCGCAAGGAGGGTGGAGGACGGTGAGCGGCGGCCGGGTCGTCGCCGACCGGTACGAGCTGGCGACCGTCATCGGCCAGGGCGGCATGGGCCAGGTGTGGACGGCCTACGACCGCCGCCTGGACCGCCGCGTCGCCGTGAAGCTGGTGCGCCCCGACCGCGTCGCCGGCGGCCGTGACTCCGCCGACGAGCTGCACCGCCGGTTCGTCCGCGAGTGCCGGGTCACCGCGCAGGTCGACCACCCCGGCCTGGTCACCGTGCACGACGCGGGCGGCGACCACGACGACCTCTACCTCGTCATGCAGTACGTCGAGGGCTCCGACCTGGCCGACCACCTCGCCGGGCACGGCCCCTACCCCTGGCCCTGGGCCGTGGCGGTCGCCGCTCAGCTCTGCGCCGTGCTGAGCGCGGTGCACGCGGTGCCCATCGTCCACCGCGACCTGAAGCCGCGCAACGTGATGGTCCGGCCCGACGGCACCGTCACCGTGCTCGACCTCGGCGTCGCCTCCGTCCTGGACACGGACGCCACCCGCCTCACCCACACCGGCGCACCGATCGGCTCCCCGGCCTACATGGCGCCCGAGCAGGCGATGGGCGGTGCGGTGGGCCCGTACACCGACCTCTACGCGCTCGGCGTCGTCCTGTACGAACTGCTCAGCGGCGACGTGCCGTTCGCCGGTTCCACCGCCCTCGGCGTACTCCACCGCCACCTGTACGAGCAGCCCCGGCCGGTCCGGCTGGTCCGGCCCGAGATCCCGGCCCCGCTCGAAGCGCTCGTGCTGCGGCTGCTCGCCAAGGACCCGCAGGACCGGCCCGCCTCGGCGCAGGAGGTGTACGAGGAGCTGGCCCCGCTGCTGCCCGCGCGCGGTGTTCCGGCCGGAGGTGTCACGGCCGTTGGCGGCCCGGCCGGCCCGCTCGACCCGACCCGCCCCTTCCTGCGCCCGCACGCCCCCTGGCCGGACCGGCCCCCGGCCCCGGGCCCGGTGTCCGCCGCCGTCCCCGTGCCCGGCCCCGTGCCCGCGCCCGGCCCCGTGCCCGCGTTCGTCCCCGCGACGCCGTCGACCCCGCCGGCCGGGCCGGGCCCGCTGCCCGCCGCCGCCCCGCCCGCGTACCGCGCCCCCGCTCCGCACACGCCGCCGCCGGCCGCCGTCCCGCCGCCCGCCCGGCCCGACGTCGCCGCCGCGGTGGACGACGTGAAGCGGCTGCTGGGGGAGGGCCGGATCACCCAGGCCGTCGACATCCTCGGCTCCATCCTCCCGGCGGCGGCGGCCCAACACGGCGAGCGCTCACCGGTCGTGCGCATCCTGCGCAAGCAGTACGCCGCGACGCTGATGGCCGACGGCCAGTACCGCCGCGCCCTGCCCGAACTGCGCCGCCTCGTCGAGGACCGCGCCGGGGAGACCGGCCCCGCCGACACCCAGGTGCTCCAGTTCCGCCACGACGCGGCCCAGTGCCTGGAACAGCTCGGCGAGGCCGGGGCCGCGCTCGCCGAGTACCGCGCGCTCCTGCCGTACTACGAGAACGCCTACGGACCCGTCACCGCCGACCCGGGCCGCGCCCTCGACATCCGGCACCGCATCGGACAGCTCCTCCTGGCCATCGGCGACCACACGGCGGGCCGCGCCCAGTTCCAGGCCCTGCTGTACGACGCCGAGCGCGCCTACGGACCGCACCACCCGCTCCCGACGGACGTACGCCGCCGGCTCAGCCACCAGCGGCACCTGCGCGGCGGCTGACCGCGCGGCCCGTGGCCGCCCACATCCCCAACTCCTCCCGAATCGTTGGTCGAATCAGTGGCACAGGCCACATCCACTGCCTAACATCGATCACCGCAAGGCTTTGTGCGCTGACGCACAAACTCTCCCCGGGAGGCTCCTTTGCACCGCCGTCGTCGCACCGCGCTCTCCGTCTCCGCCGCACTGCTCGTCGCGGCGCCGCTCCTGTCCGCCTGTGGCAACGAGGCCCACCCCGGCGCCGCGGCCGTCGTGGGCGGCCACCGGATCACGGTGTCGTCCGTCCAGGCCCAGGCCGCCGACGTACGCTCCGCCCAGGAGAGCTCGCCGCAGGCGACCGAGCTGGTGAGCAAGTCCGGCCAGCTCAGCCGGGCCAAGCTGCACGGACTGATCTTCGCCCGGGTGCTGGACCGGGCCGCCGCCGACGCGGGGGTCACGGTCAGCCGCAAGGAGATCCAGGAGATGCGGATGGCCAGCCTCGCCCGCGCGGGCGGCGAGAAGCAGCTGGAGGCCATGATGCTCCAGCAGCGCTGGACCGCCCCGGACCAGATCGACGGCGACATGCGCCAGGAGGTCCAGCTGCCGAAGCTCGCCAAGGCCCTCGGCGCGGACCTCGGCACCCCGCAGGGCCAGCAGGTCGTCGGCGCGGCCCTCACCAAGGCGT
Organism: Streptomyces sp. ADI96-02; assembly: GCF_003846185.1. Lineage (GTDB taxonomy): Bacteria > Actinomycetota > Actinomycetes > Streptomycetales > Streptomycetaceae > Streptomyces. The sequence goes on along the minus strand of NZ_ML123034.1, from coordinate 2,542,539 downwards.
CGAAGGCGCTCGACATCGACGTCAACCCGCGCTTCGGCCGCTGGAACGACGGCAAGCTCCAGCTCGGCGACTACCGGGCGCCCTGGATCACCCAGGCCACGACGTTCCCGCCGCAGAACGCCCCGGCGGGAGCCTGACCGGTGCGGGCCGGGTAGGTTCGCGGGGTGAACGCTGAAGCTCCCGGCGACCTCGGCCGCATCGTCCTGCTCACCGCCAGCCACCGGGTCGCGCCCGGACTGCTGTCCTGGCCGGCCTGGCGGACGCTCCAGGAGGCCGACCGCGTCCTGTGCGCCGACCCGGACCATCCGCAGCTGCCCTACCTGCGCGAGGCGGGCGTCACCGTCGAGCACACCGCGCCCACGGCCGACGGACTCCTCGACGCCTGCGCCGGGGGCCGGACCGTCGTGGTCCTGGTCGGCGGCGAGGGCGACCGGCGTCTGACCGACGGCCTGGCCCGCCTCGCCGGATCGGGCCGGGCGGCCGTGCCGGACCTGGAGCTGCTGCCCGGTTCGTACGACCTGCCGGGCGCGCGGCTGCTCGACCTGGTCCAGGTGATGGACCGGATCCGGCGCGCGTGCCCCTGGACCTCGCGGCAGACGCACCGGGGCCTCGCCAAGTACGCGATCGAGGAGGCGTACGAACTGGTCGAGGCGATCGAGGACGGCGACCGCGACGAACTGCGCGAGGAGCTGGGTGACGTCCTGCTCCAGGTCGTCCTCCACGCGTGCATCGCCGAGGAGGACCCCGACGAGCCGTTCGCGATCGACGACGTGGCGGGGGGCCTCGTCGAGAAGCTGGTCCACCGCCACCCGCACGTCTTCGGCGACGCGAGCGCCGAGACCCCGGAGGACGTCCGCGCGCTGTGGCTGCGCACCAAGGCGATCGAGAAGCAGCGCGCCTCGGTCACCGACGGCGTCCCGCTCGGCCAGCCCGCCCTGGCCCTCGCCGCCAAACTCGCCGGCCGCGCCCGCACCGCCGGACTCGACGTGCCGCTCCCGGCGGGCGGGACGACGGCGGACGGGACGGCCGTGGACGGTACGACGGCGGACGGGACCGGGACGGACCGGACGACGGCGGGCGGACGGACCGGCCGTGAACTCCTCGCCCTCGCCGTGGCGGCCGAGGCGGCCGGCACCGACCCCGAGGCCGCCCTGCGCGCGGCGGCCCGCGCCTACCGCGGCGCGATCCTGGCGGCGGAGGGCGGCGCACCGGGTCCGGGCGGCGAGGGACCCGCCCGATAACGTCGGGGGGTGAACGACAGCCCCGCCCCCGACCGGCCGGCCGCCCCCGAGCTCTTCTCCTGGGAGTTCGCCACCGACCCGTACCCCGCCTACGCCTGGCTCCGCGAGCACAGCCCCGTCCACCGCACCGCCCTGCCCAGCGGCGTCGAGGCGTGGCTCGTGACCCGGTACGCGGACGCCCGGCAGGCGCTGGCCGACGCGCGCCTCTCCAAGAACCCGGCCCACCACGCCGGACCGGCGCACGCCAAGGGGAAGACCGGGATTCCGGGGGAGCGCAAGGCGGAGCTGATGACGCATCTGCTCAACATCGACCCGCCGGACCACACCCGGCTGCGCCGGCTCGTGTCCAAGGCGTTCACCCCGCGCCGGGTCGCGGAGTTCGCGCCCCGGGTCCAGGAGCTGACGGACCGGCTCATCGACGACTTCGTCGAGGAGGGCCGCGCGGACCTGATCCACGACTTCGCCTTCCCGCTCCCCATCTACGCCATCTGCGACCTGCTCGGCGTACCGCGCGAGGACCAGGACGACTTCCGGGACTGGGCGGGCATGATGATCCGGCACGGCGGCGGCCCGCGCGGCGGGGTGGCGCGGTCGGTGAAGAAGATGCGCGGCTACCTGGCCGAACTCATCCACCGCAAGCGGGAGAACCCGGGCGACGACCTCATCTCCGGCCTGATCCGGGCGAGCGACCACGGCGAGCACCTGACGGAGAACGAAGCGGCGGCGATGGCCTTCATCCTGCTGTTCGCCGGCTTCGAGACGACGGTGAACCTGATCGGCAACGGCACCTACGCCCTGCTGCGCCACCCGGAGCAGCGCGCCCGGCTGGAGTCATCGCTGGCGGCGGGCGAGAGCGGGCTGCTGGAGACCGGGATCGAGGAACTGCTGCGGTTCGACGGGCCGGTGGAGCTGGCGACCTGGCGTTTCGCGACCGAGGCGCTGACGCTCGGCGGACAGGAGATCGCCGTCGGCGATCCCGTACTGGTGGTGCTGGCGGCGGCCGACCGGGACCCGGAGCGGTTCACCGATCCGGACACCCTGGACCTCTCGCGGAGTGACAACCAGCATCTCGGGTACGGGCATGGCATCCATTACTGTCTGGGAGCGCCGCTGGCCCGGCTGGAGGGGCAGGCAGCCCTCGCGACGCTGCTCCGACGCCTTCCCGGCCTGCGACTTGCGGGAGAACCTGACGATTTGCGGTGGCGTGGCGGGCTCATCATGCGCGGACTGCGCACCCTGCCCGTCGAGTTCGAGCCGGGGCGCCGCCTCGACGGGGGTGACGCTCCGTCAACTCTGTGACTTTTACGTGATCTCTGCTGCATCGACTTGTGACACACGTTCGAGTCCCGCTAGGTTCACGGTTCGACGCGTCGGCCGCTGGTCGTCCGCGCGCCGCCCGCTCCACCGCTCACGCTTGTCAGTCGCACGGAAGGCATACCTCATGGGCTCCGCGAACGGCAGACACCGTCGCCCCCGCCAGGCACCCGCCATCGTCGTCGCCGCCGGGGTGACGGGATCGGCGATCGCCATCCCGCTGCTCGGCGCGGGCGGCGCGCACGCCGCCGAGGCCGGCACGTGGGACCGGGTCGCGGAGTGCGAGAGCGGCGGCATGTGGAGCGCCGACCTCGGCAACGGCCAGTTCGGCGGACTCCAGTTCTCCCAGAAGACGTGGTCGGCGTACGGCGGCAAGGCGTTCGCGCCCCGGGCCGACCTCGCCAGCCGGTCGCAGCAGATAGCCGTCGCCGAGAAGGTCCTCGCCGACCAGGGGCCGCAGGCGTGGGCGAGCTGCGCGGCGATCTCCGGCCTCGCCCTGGGCGGCGGCCTGCCCGGAGTCGACCCGGGCGCCGGGCCGGCGGAGGGGGCCGCGGAGGACCCGGAGCCCGCGCCGACCGGCAAGGCGGACGGTACCGGCGGCGCGGACGGCACGGACCGTGCGGACCGTACGGGCGGGGCCGGGAAGACCGGCGGAGCCGCCGGGTCCGCCGAGACCGGTCAAGCGGACAAGAGCAATAAGGGCGATAGCGGCGATAACGGCACCAAGGGCGACACGTCCGATGCGGGCGGCGGCGGAAGCGCCGACGGCGGGCCGGGCGCGTCCCTCGACCCCTCGCCCTCGCCGTCCGCGCCCCCGGCCTCCGAAGGCGCGGGGCCCTCGGCGGGGCCCGACGCGGCGAAGGGGTCCGACCGCACGGGAGGCAAGCACCGGGGCGCTCCCGCCCCGGAGGAGGCCGGCGCTGCCGGTGGAGGCGACGGCGGGCGCGAGTCCGGCCGGCACGCCTCACGGGGCGAGGGCGAGGCGCGGGACGGCGCGGCGGACGCCGGCGGCTCGTACACCGTGCGCCCCGGGGACAGCCTCTGGGCGATTGCTGACGCACAGGAACTTCCCGGCGGCTGGAGCGGCCTGTACGCGTCCAACAAGGACGTCCTGGGCTCCGACCCGGACCTGATCCTGCCCGGCCAGAGCCTGGACCTGGGCCTGGAGGCGGACGTTCCGAAGGGCTCGTAACGGCCTGGCGTCAATGGATCGAATACGGGAAAACGCCCCGAAAACCGGGGCAGTTCAGAGACCTATGTCCACTTTTGCGTAAGTGAGACATGGGTCTCTTTGCGTCAACTGGCGTGTCGCCTCCGCCCGGTCCGCGCGGATCGCCCCCGACCTGCGAAAACGATCCGTCAAGGGAGGCAAGCAAGGGGCGATTGCCCCGTATGTCCATCTTTGAATGTGGGGTTGCCTGTGTTTACGGTCGGAACCGCTCGCACCGCGGGCCCCGTCGACCGTCACGCCGAATCCTGCCGTCGGTCGAGGGGAACAGACGCGTAAAGCGCCGTAGGCAGGAGCGGGGGACCCAGGTAGGCGCCGGGCCCGGACGCCTCGTCGACACGACGGGGCCCGCCGGGACCGGCTTGGGGTGAAGTCGCGCGCAAGGCCGTGCGACCGGGCAACTCATCCGCCCGAACCCGACAGCTCACCTCGCAGGCGTCGGTGAGGAGACCGTTCCATGCCGCTGAACAGCAAGGGCAAGCACCGCCGCCCGTCCAAGGCCGTCCGTGTCGCCACCCTGGCGGGTGTCGCCGGCGCCGCCGTCGCCGTCCCGCTGATGGGTGCGACGAACGCCTCCGCCGCCTCCGTCTCCACCTGGGACGCCGTCGCCCAGTGCGAGTCCGGCGGCAACTGGTCCATCAACACCGGCAACGGCTACTACGGCGGGCTCCAGTTCTCGCAGTCCAGCTGGGCCGCCGCCGGCGGCACGCAGTTCGCCTCCCGCGCCGACCTGGCCACCAAGGACCAGCAGATCGCCGCCGCCGAGAAGCTTCTCGACCTCCAGGGCCCCGGGGCCTGGGCCTGCGCCGGAGCCGGCGGGCTGACCGACGACGGCGTGGACCCGGGCGTGGACACCGGCTCCGGCCAGGCCGAGAGCAAGCCCGAGAGCAAGCCCGAGAGCAAGCCCGAGCAGGCGCAGCCCGACCGCCAGGCCGAGCAGCCCGCCTCGCGCAGCGAGCAGCGGAGCGCCCCGGCGGAGGGCTCCGGGAAGACCGTCACCACCCCGACCGGCCAGAAGGTCGAGAAGGGCGACGGCGAGTACAAGGTGAAGGCCGGCGACACCCTGAGCACGATCGCCGAGAAGGAAGGCGTCGACGGCGGCTGGAGCAAGCTCTTCGAGCTCAACGACGACATCGTCCAGGAAGCCGACCTGATCTTCCCGGGCCAGCAGCTCCACCTGAAGTAACCGCCGTATCTCCTCCCGGAGGAAGGGCGTCCGGTGGGCGTCCTTCCTCGCACGGCTCCTCGGCCCGGTGCGCCCGCCCCCGTGCGCGCCGGGCCGACGGCCGTTCACTTCTTGGAATTACCGACCAGTAGATTCCTAGAGATTCGCCCCGTCATGTGCATGCTTGCGTCCTTTTTCGTCCCAGGAGACGTGCGGTCGGCCGACCGGGAGGCCCCGGCCGGTTAGGCTCGTGTCGCAAGGCCACAGTGACCCTGCACAACCAGCGTCATATCCCAGAAGGAGATGCCTCGTGCCGTCCATCGACGTCGTCGTAGCCAGGGAAATCCTCGACTCCCGGGGCAACCCCACGGTCGAGGTCGAGGTCGGCCTCGACGACGGCAGCACGGGCCGTGCTGCCGTTCCGTCCGGCGCTTCCACCGGCGCGTTCGAGGCCATCGAGCTTCGCGACGGCGACCCGAACCGCTACCAGGGCAAGGGCGTCGAGAAGGCCGTCCTCGCCGTCATCGAGCAGATCGGCCCGGAGCTCGTCGGGTACGACGCCACCGAGCAGCGCCTCATCGACCAGGCGATGTTCGACCTGGACGCCACCGAGAACAAGGCGTCGCTCGGCGCGAACGCCATCCTCGGCGTCTCGCTCGCCGTCGCCCACGCCGCTTCCGAGGCGTCCGACCTGCCGCTCTTCCGCTACCTCGGCGGCCCGAACGCGCACCTGCTGCCCGTTCCGATGATGAACATCCTGAACGGCGGCTCGCACGCCGACTCCAACGTGGACATCCAGGAGTTCATGATCGCCCCGATCGGCGCGGAGTCCTTCTCCGAGGCCCTGCGCTGGGGCGCGGAGATCTACCACACGCTGAAGAAGGTCCTCAAGACCAAGGGCCTGTCCACCGGACTCGGCGACGAGGGCGGCTTCGCCCCGAACCTGGAGTCCAACCGCGCCGCCCTGGACCTCATCGTCGAGGCCGTCAAGGAGGCCGGCTACGTCCCCGGCCGCGATGTCGCGCTCGCGCTCGACGTCGCCGCGTCCGAGTTCTACAAGGACGGCGTCTACGAGTTCGAGGGCAAGTCCCGCTCCGCCGCCGAGATGACCGAGTACTACGAGGAGCTCGTCTCCGCGTACCCGCTGGTCTCCATCGAGGACCCGCTGTACGAGGACGACTGGGCCGGCTGGAAGGTCATCACCGACCGCCTGGGCGCCAAGGTCCAGATCGTCGGCGACGACCTCTTCGTCACCAACCCGGAGCGCCTGGCCCGCGGCATCGAGGAGGGCTCCGCCAACGCCCTGCTCGTCAAGGTCAACCAGATCGGTTCGCTGACCGAGACCCTGGACGCCGTCGAGCTGGCCCAGCGCAACGGCTTCAAGTGCATGATGTCGCACCGCTCGGGCGAGACCGAGGACGTCACCATCGCCGACCTCGCCGTCGCCGTGAACTGCGGCCAGATCAAGACCGGCGCCCCGGCCCGCTCGGACCGCGTCGCCAAGTACAACCAGCTGCTGCGCATCGAGGAGATCCTCGACGACGCCGCGGTGTACGCGGGCCGCTCCGCCTTCCCGCGCTTCAAGGGCTGATCCGGCGGGCCGACGGCCTGTCAGATCCGGCGCGTGCGCGTCGCCGGAGCCCGAGGCACCCAGCCTCCGTCCGTCCCCGCACTCGGTCCCGTACCGTGTGCGGGGACGGACGTGCGTATTGGGGAGGCGGGAACATGGCCGGGAAGGACCGCGACCGGTTCTCCACCGCGACCAGGCTGCGACTGCTCGGGGAGCAGACCGCGGCCCGCGTCTACCGCTCGCAGAACCGCCGCCAGGCCCACCGCTCCCGGCTGACCGGCCGGGCCGCCTTCCTGGCGCTCGTGGTCTGCTCGCTGGTGGTCGCCCTCGCCTATCCGATGCGGGAGTACGTCTCCCAGCGCGACGAGATCGCCGAGCAGGAACGGCTCTCGCAGGAGGCGGGGCGGCACGCGGAGGAGCTGCGGGACGAGAAGGCGCGGCTCCAGGACGACGCCTACATCATGCGACTGGCCCGTCAGCACCTGCACTACGTACGTCCCGGGGAGACCGGCTACACCGTGGCCGACCCCGACGCGGCCGAGGACCGCCGCGGAGAGTCGGGCGCGAGCGACCGCCCCTGGCACTCGAACCTCTGGGACGGCGTCGACAGCGCCGACCGCGACTGACCGACCGAGTCCGACGCTTCCGACCTTTCGACCTTTCGATTCGACACCTTTCGAGCAGAACCAAGGCAGGCATGGAAACGCCCCCTCCGCAGACCGAGTCCACCCCGCCCACCGACGCGGACATCGCCGCGTTCGAGCAGCAGCTCGGCCGCCCGCCGCGCGGTCTGCGCGCCATCGCGCACCGCTGCCCGTGCGGCAACCCGGACGTGGTGGAGACGCAGCCCCGTCTGGAGGACGGCACGCCGTTCCCGACGACGTACTACCTGACCTGTCCGCGCGCGGCCTCGGCGATCGGCACCCTGGAGGCCAACGGGGTCATGAAGGAGATGACCGCGCGGCTGGAGACGGACGAGGAGCTGGCCGCCGCCTACCGCGCCGCCCACGAGGACTACATCGCCCGCCGCGACGCCATCGAGGTGCTGGCGGGCTTCCCGAGCGCGGGCGGCATGCCGGACCGGGTCAAGTGCCTGCACGTCCTGGTCGGCCACTCGCTGGCCGCCGGTCCCGGGGTGAACCCGCTCGGCGACGAGGCCATCGCGATGCTGCCCGAGTGGTGGGCCAAGGGCCCCTGCGTCACGCCGTGCGCCGCGCCGAAGGAGAACGAGGGCTGGACGGTCGAGGAGAGCGACGGCGGCCACTTCGCCTTCCGGCCGGTCGACGCCCCGGTCGACGCCCCAAACGACCAGGAGCGCGCGTGAGGCGGGTCGCCGCCGTCGACTGCGGCACCAACTCCATCCGGCTGCTCGTCGCGGACCTGGACCCGGCCACCGGCGCGTTCACGGAGCTGGACCGGCGGATGAGGATCGTCCGCCTCGGCCAGGACGTCGACCGGACCGGCCGGCTCGCCCCCGAGGCGCTGGAGCGGACGTTCGCGGCCTGCCGCGAGTACGCCGACGCGATCCGGGAGCTGGGCGCCGAACGCGTACGCTTCGTCGCCACGTCCGCCTCCCGCGACGCGGAGAACAGCGACGCGTTCATGGCCGGTGTGCGGGAGATTCTGGGCGTCGAGCCCGAGGTGATCAGCGGCGACGAGGAGGCACAGCTCTCCTTCGACGGGGCGACCAAGGAGCTGGCCGGCGGCAGCGACCTCGCCACCCCGTATCTCGTCGTCGACATCGGCGGCGGCTCCACCGAGTTCGTCCTCGGCTCCGGCGCGGTGGACGCGGCCCGGTCGGTGGACGTCGGCTGCGTCCGGATGACCGAGCGTCACCTGGTCGTGGACGGGGCCGTCGTGGACCCGCCGACGCACGAGCGGGTCGCCGCGATCCGGGCGGACGTCGACGCCGCCCTCGACCTCGCCGGGCGCACGGTGCCGCTCACCGGGGCCGGCACCCTCGTCGGACTGGCCGGCACCGTCACCACCATCGCCGGGATCGCCCTGGGACTGACGGAGTACGACTCGCGGGCCATCCACCACTCCCGGGTCTCCCGCGGCCGGGTCCGCGCCATCACCGAGCACCTCCTGGCCTCGACGCACCACGAGCGGGCCGCGATCCCGGTCATGCACCCGGGCCGGGTCGACGTGATCGCGGCCGGGGCCGTGGTCCTGCTCGCCGTGATGGAGCGGACCGGCGCCGACGAGGTCGTCGTCAGCGAACACGACATTCTGGACGGAATCGCCTGGAGCGCCGCGCGCTGAGGGCGGACGGCGGGGCGGCCCGTACCGGGGAGGGGCTTGCGGGATGACGCACGCACCGCGTGGCGCGGTCCAGCGGATGGAGGACCGCCAAGTGGCGGTCTACCTCGCCGCGATGGCGCTCGGCGCGCTCCTCGGCCTCGCCGCCCCCGCGGTCGGACCGGGGCTGGAGCACCTGATCAACCCGGTCCTCGGCGCGCTGCTGTTCGTGACCTTCCTCCAGGTGCCCGCCGCCGAGCTGCTGCGCTCGCTGCGCGACGGCCGCTTCCTGTCCGCCGCGCTCGTGGTGAACTTCGCCGTGGTGCCGCTCGTCGTCGCCGCGATGTTCACGTTCCTGCCGGCGGACCGGGCGGTGCGCCTGGGCGTGCTGCTCGTGCTGCTCTGCCCGTGCGTCGACTACGTGATCGTCTTCAGCGGCCTGGCCGGGGGCTCCGCCAGGCGGCTGCTGGCCGCGACGCCGCTGCTGCTGGTCGCGCAGATGCTGCTGCTGCCGGTGTTCCTGTACGCGTTCCTCGGCGCGGGGCTCGCCGACGTCGTGGCGGCCGGACCGTTCCTGGAGGCGTTCGCCCTCCTGATCGTCGTCCCGCTCGCGCTGGCCTGGGCCCTCCAGGTCTGGGCCGGGCGCCGGGAGAGCGGGCGGCGGGTCTCCGCCGGGGCCTCCACGACGATGGTGCCGCTGATGGCGGCGACGCTGCTGGTCGTCGTCGCCTCCCAGGTGCCGGAGCTGGGCGGGAACCTCACCGACGTCGCCGCCGTCGTCCCCTTCTACGCGGCCTTCCTGGTCGTGATGGCCCTCGCCGGCAGGGCGGTCGCCCGGACCTTCCGGCTCGGCGTGCCCGGCGGCCGGGCCGTGGTCTTCAGCGGCGCGACCCGCAACTCCCTGGTCGTCCTGCCGCTCGCCCTGTCGCTGCCGGACGCCTACGCGGTCGCCGCGGTGGTCGTGGTCACGCAGACGCTGGTGGAGGTGGTCGGCATGGTCGTCTACGTCCGGGCCGTGCCGCGCCTGATGCCCGCTCAATCGCGCCGCCACCTGCCCCTTTGAGACCCGGACGGGCCCGCCGCGGGCCGCCCGGGGAACCCTTCCGGGGACACGCCGCCACGAAGTTCGTGAAGTTCTTCACAAGGAATTCGGCCCTCTGGGGCGCTGTTCCGGTCCCCGGGGGCCGTGCGGGTGCTCCCGGACGCCCCGCCGAAGCGCTGCGGGCGCGTTCCGGGGGCGTTGCGCGGAGGTGAAGGAGGGCGTCGCCCGACCCCGCCGCGAGGGTCGAGGTCCAGCTCAGGGCCAGCTCACGAGGGGTGAACAACGTTTCCGGCCGGGTCGTGGTTCCCTCGATCGTTCATGACCTGGGTCACGTGGGCGGCGAAGTGTAGCAGAGGGTCGGTCAATCCTTGTGAAGGGGCTCACGAGCACCCCCTCGGGGCGGGGTGGATACTCGATGGCATGAGCACCACGGAGCGTCCCAGGATCCTCGTTGTAGGCGGTGGGTACGTAGGCCTGTACGCAGCTCGTCGCATTCTGAAGAAGATGCGGTACGGAGAGGCGACCGTCACGGTCGTCGACCCGCGCTCGTACATGACGTACCAGCCCTTCCTCCCCGAAGCTGCTGCCGGCAGCATCTCGCCTCGGCATGTCGTCGTCCCGCTGCGACGCGTGCTGCCCAAGGCAGAGGTTCTGACCGGTCGGGTCACGACCATCGACCAGGACCGCAAGGTCGCCACGGTCGCGCCGCTCGTCGGCGAGGCCTATGAGCTGCCCTTCGACTACCTGGTCATCGCGATGGGCGCGGTCTCCCGTACCTTCCCGATCCCCGGCCTCGCCGAGCAGGGCATCGGCATGAAGGGCATCGAGGAGTCCATCGGGCTGCGCAACCACGTCCTGGAGCAGCTGGACAAGGCCGACTCCACGACCGACGAGGACGTCCGCCGCAAGGCGCTCACGTTCGTCTTCGTGGGCGGCGGGTTCGCCGGTGCGGAGACCATCGGCGAGGTCGAGGACATGGCCCGCGACGCGGCCAAGTACTACACGAACGTCAAGCGCGAGGACATGCGCTTCATCCTCGTCGACGCCGCCGACAAGATCCTGCCCGAGGTCGGCCCGAAGCTGGGCGCGTACGGCAAGGAGCACCTGGAGAGCCGGGGCGTGGAGATCTACCTCTCCACCTCGATGGACTCCTGCGTCGACGGCCACGTGGTGCTCAAGAACGGCCTGGAGGTCGACTCCAGCACCATCGTGTGGACCGCCGGTGTGAAGCCGAACCCGGCGCTGGCCCGCTTCGGCCTGCCGCTCGGCCCCCGCGGCCACGTGGACACCTCCGAGAAGCTCCAGGTGCAGGGCACCGACTACATCTGGGCCGCGGGCGACAACGCCCAGGTGCCGGACATGGTCGGCCGCCGCGCCGGCAACCCGAACGCCTGGTGCCCGCCCAACGCCCAGCACGCGCTGCGCCAGGCCAAGGTCCTCGGCGACAACGTGATCTCCGGCATGCGGGGCTTCCCGCAGAAGGAGTACAGCCACGCCAACAAGGGTGCGGTCGCCGGTCTCGGCCTGCACAAGGGCGTCGCGATGATCGTCATGGGCAAGGTGAAGATCACGCTCAAGGGCCGTCTCGCCTGGTACATGCACCGCGGCTACCACGGCATGGCGATGCCGACGTGGAACCGCAAGATCCGGATCTTCGCCGACTGGACGCTGGCGATGTTCCTCAAGCGCGAGGTCGTCTCGCTCGGCGCCATGGAGACGCCGCGCGAGGAGTTCTACGAGGCCGCCAAGCCGGCCCCGGCTCCGGCCGCCGTCAAGGCCGAGGGCGAGAAGGCCAAGGCCTCCTAGTCCGGGCTCCGGTTCGCCGGAGCGTTCCGCCCGACCCGAAGGGGCCGTCCGCCATCCGTGGTGCGGACGGCCCCTTCGGCGTATTCGCCGCTTGCCCGCCCGGGACGCCTCGCGGGCGGTACGGGCCTGTTCCCGCACATGTAGATGGCGCATGCACTGATTTGGCCGAATCCTTGCCCGGTAGCGGGATGACCGGGCGTTCGGGAAGAGTTGACGCACGTGGACCTCACAGCGGCACGGGGTGCTGCTGTCGGTTGTGGGCATGTTCGTGCAGGTTTGACATGTTGGGGAAACACATCACGGAGGTGTGCGCCATGGCAGACGCCGCATCGCGGCTGACCGCTCTCGCCGAAGCGTTGCTCGGAGAACCGCTACCCGTCCGCATCCGGGGCTGGGACGGGAGCGAGTCCGGGCCGCCCGACGGGCCCGTCCTCGTGATCCGCCACCGCCGCGCCCTGCGAAGACTCCTGTGGAAGCCGGGCGAGCTGGGCCTGGTCCGCGCCTGGGTGGCCGGCGAGATCGACGTCGAGGGCGACCTGTACGACGTGCTCGACCGCCTGGCCGGGCTGCTCTGGGAGCGCGGGGCCGACGCCAAGGACCCGGTCCGTCCGGTCCGCGACCCGCGGGTCAGGGCCTTCGCCCGCGGCCTCGTCGAACTCGCCGGCCCCTGGCCCGCGCCCCGCCCGCCGGCCGAGGAGGTCCGGCGCCGCAGCGGCCCGCTGCACACCAGGCGGCGGGACAAGGAGGCGATCAGCCACCACTACGACGTGGGCAACGACTTCTACGCCCTGGTCCTCGGCCCCTCCATGGTCTACTCCTGCGCCTACTGGGAGGACGGCGGAACGCTGGAGGACGCCCAGCGCGACAAGCTCGACCTGGTCTGCCGCAAGCTCGCCCTGAAGCCGGACCAGCGCCTCCTGGACGTCGGCTGCGGCTGGGGCTCCCTGGCCATCCACGCGGCCCGCGCCTACGGCGTACGGGTCACCGGCGTCACCCTCTCCCAGGAGCAGGCCGCCTTCGCCCGGAAGCGCATCGCCGAGGAGGGCCTGACGGACCGGATCGAGATCCGGGTCCAAGACTACCGCGACGTCCGCGACGGCCCGTACGACGCCGTCTCCTCCATCGGCATGGCCGAGCACGTCGGCTCGGTGCGCTACCGCGAGTACGCCGACGCCCTCCACGCCCTCCTGAAGCCCGGCGGGCGGCTGCTGAACCACCAGATCGCCCGCCGTCCCGAGAAGGACGAGGACGCCTACCGCATCGACGAGTTCATCGACGCCTACGTCTTCCCCGACGGCGAACTCGCGCCGGTCGGCCGCACCCTGTCCATCCTGGAGGAGGCCGGCTTCGAGGCCCGCGACGTCGAGGCCATCCGCGAGCACTACGCGCTGACCCTGCGCCGCTGGGTGGCCAACCTGGAGCGGCACTGGGACCGCGCGGTACGCGCCACCTCGCCGGGCAGGGCGCGGGTCTGGCGGCTGTACATGGCCGCCTCCGCCCTCTCCTTCGAGCACAACCGGATCGGCGTCAACCAGATCCTCGCCGTGCGCCCGCTGGACTCCGGCGCCGCGCGGATGCCGCTGCGCGCCCGCACCTGGACGGAGCCCGCGGGCGGCTGACGCCACCGGCACGACGAAGGGGGTGTGCGCCCCGCTCGGCCGAGCGGGGCGCACACCCCCTTCGCTGTCCCCGTACCGCCGGCTACTCGGTCTTGATCGCCGTCAGCATGTTGAGCTTCGCGGCGCTGCGGGCGGGCCACAGCGCGGCGAGGACGCCCACCAGGCCGGCCAGCACCAGGAAGATCCCCAGCCGGTCCCACGGGATGACCAGGGCGTAGCCCGGGACGTCGGCGGCCAGGGTCTGCCCGATCGCCCAGCCCAGGAAGACACCGAGGCCGACCCCGATCACCGCGCCGAAGACCGAGATGACGACGGCCTCCAGGCGGATCATGCGCTTGACCTTGCGCCGGTCCAGGCCGATCGCCCGGAGCATGCCGATCTCCTGCTGCCGCTCGAACACCGACATCGCGAGGGTGTTGACGACGCCGAGGACCGCGATCAGCAGGGCCATGGCGAGCAGCCCGTACATGATGTTCAGCGCGGTGTTCACGAAGCCGCCGAACAGGTCGCGGATGTCCTGCTGGTCCATGACGCTCATCGCCGGGTTGTCGCCGAGCGCGTTGACGACGGACTTCTCGTTGGCCTCGCTCGCACCGCCGTCCGTCTTGATCCAGATCTCGCGGATCTCGGGGCGGGCGGAGGGGCTGTGGGCGTCGGCCAGGTCCTTCGGCATGACGACCGGCGAGAGGAAGTCGTTCTGCTCGAAGAGCGCGCCGACCTTCAGCTCGTCCTTCTTCCCGTCGTCGAACTTCACCGGGAGCACGTCGCCGGTCTTCCAGCCGTTGGACCGCGCGGTCTCGGAGCCGATGGCGATCTGCCCGTCCTTCAGCGAGCCGAGCGAGCCGGAGACCGTCTTCAGCGAGAAGACCTTCTCGAAGTCGCCCGGGGTGACGGCGGAGGCCGCGTGGCTGTCCCCGTCGATGTCCAGCCAGGCGGGCTGCTGCGGGGAGAGGGCGGTGACGCCGTCGGCCCGGGACAGGGCGTCGAGCGCCGAGGGGTCGAGGGAGCCGCCGCCGGCCATCGAGACCATGTAGTCGGCCTTGATGTTGTCCGTGGTCATCCGGTCGACGGCCTGGCCGAGGGTGACGCCGAGCACCGAGATGCTGGTGACCAGGGTCAGCCCGATCGCCAGTGCGGAGGCGGTGGCCCCCGTGCGCCGCGGGTTGCGGACCGCGTTCTGCGAGGCCAGCTTGCCCGAGACGCCGAACAGCTTCGTCAGCAGCGGCCGGACGAGGGCGATCACCGGACGGGAGAGCAGCGGGATCAGCACGATGACGCCGATCAGGGCGAGGAACGCGCCGCCCGCGACCAGGAGTCGGCCGTTCGTCTCCCCGATGGCCGCGCCGCCGACGATCCCGGCCGCGCCGAGCAGGGTGATCACGCCGCCGATCGAGTTCCGTACGACCAGGGACTTGGTGGAGGCCACGGCGTGCACGCTGCTCATCGCCGCCACCGGGGCGATCTTCGAGGCCCGGCGGGCGGGCAGCCAGGCGGCCAGCACGGTGATCAGGACGCCCACGCCGAAGGCGGCGCCGACCGCGACCGGCGAGACGATCAGCGGCCCCGCCGGGATCTTGCCGCCGAGGAGGCCCATCCCCGAGCGCAGCGCGGTCGCCAGGCCGACGCCGAGGGCGAAGCCGATGACGGAGGCGACGGTCCCGACCACGGCCGCCTCGACGAGCACGGAGCGCTTGACCTGGCGGCGGGAGGCCCCGACGGCCCGCATCAGGGCCAGCTCCCTGGTGCGCTGGGCGACCAGCATGGTGAAGGTGTTGGCGATCAGGAAGATGCCGACGAACAGCGCGATGCCCGCGAAGGCCAGCAGCATCCAGTTGAGGTCGCTGAGCCCCTTCTCGATCTGCACGGCCTGCTCCTCGGCGAGGGCCTTGCCGGTCTGCGCGGTGGCGTCCTTCGGCAGCAGCGGCTCGATCGCGTCCAGGAGCTTCTGGTCGGAGGCGCCGGGCGCCGCGGCCACGGTCGCGCTCTGGAAGACGCCGGGCCGCAGGAAGAGCCGCTGGGCCGCGGCGGTGTCGAACAGCACGAGACTGCCGCCCGCGTTGACCGCGCCGTCCTCGGTGGTGAAGACGCCGGAGAGGGTGTACTCCTTCACCGGCCCGTTGGTGGCCACCCGCACCGGTTCGCCGACGCGGTACTCGCCCCTGCGCGCGGTCTCCTCGTCCAGCGCGACCTGGTCGTCCTTCACCGGGCCCGAGCCCTTGGTGAAGTCGTACGCGGCGTCCTCGCCGTCCTTGCCGGGGGCGAAGTTGCCTCCGGTGTTGGACCAGCCGTCGCCGATGAGCTTGCCGTCCGGGTCGGCGACGCCGGCGAAGCCGGAGACCCGCCCGGTGGCCGACGCCACGCCGTCCAGGGCGCGGAACCTCTCCAGAGTGGCGTCGTCGACTCCGGCGACCTTCTCCGCGCGGGGGTCGGCTTGCGTCGAGACGGCGACGGCGACGTCGTCGTAGCTCTTGGCCGACAGGTTGCGGAAGGCGTTGCCGAGGGTGTCGGTGAAGACGAGGGTGCCGGAGACGAACGCTACGCCGAGCATGACGGCGAGCACGGTCATCAGCAGCCTGGCCTTGTGCGCGAGCACATTGCGCAGGGCGGTACGGAGCATGTCTGGTGTCCTGGGATGGGTTCCGGAAGGGTTACGGGGACGCGGCGCCGCGAGGGGCCTCGGGCCGGGGCGTCAGCGGGCGGGCGTCAGCTGGTGCGGCCCTTGGCGTCGAAGGCCTTCATCCGGTCCAGGACTCCGTCGGCGGTCGGGTTGATCATCTGGTCGACGACCGCGCCGTCCGCGAGGAAGATCACCCGGTCCGCGTACGAGGCGGCGACCGGGTCGTGGGTCACCATCACCACGGTCTGCCCCAGCTCCCGCACCGAGTTCCGCAGGAAGCCGAGGACCTCCGCGCCGGAGCGGGAGTCCAGGTTCCCGGTCGGCTCGTCGCCGAAGATGATCTCGGGCCGCGACGCCAGGGCGCGGGCCACGGCCACGCGCTGCTGCTGGCCGCCGGAGAGCTCGGTGGGGCGGTGCTTCAGCCGGTCGGAGAGGCCCACCATGTCGATCACCCGCTGGAGCCAGGCTGCGTCGGGCTTGCGGCCCGCGATGTCCATCGGCAGCGTGATGTTCTCCAGCGCGGTGAGCGTGGGCAGCAGGTTGAAAGCCTGGAAGATGAAGCCGATCTTGTCCCGCCGCAACTGCGTCAGCTGCCGGTCCTTCAGCGTGGACAGCTCCGTGTCGCCGATGCGCACCGAACCGCTGCTGAAGCTGTCGAGACCGGCGACGCAGTGCATCAGCGTCGACTTGCCCGAACCGGAGGGGCCCATGATCGCCGTGAACTCGCCCTGCGGGAAGTCCACGGTCACCCGGTCCAGGGCGACGACCTGCGTCTCACCCTCGCCGTAGACCTTCGACAGCTCGGTGGCGCGGGCGGCCACCGCGGTGGCGGCGCGGTGAACGGTGTGGGTGGTGGTCACAGGGACACTCCTGGCTCGGGTGGTGCGGTTTCCTGGGGACCTCTCCATCCTCGCGGCCGGTTCCGGCCGGGGCGTCACCCCCGATGCCCGTTCTCGGGCAGCCCTGAGTCGCATCGACGGGGTCGGGCGGTCCTCCCTGGGTATGACTTCGACCCTGATCCGCGTGCCCGGGGGCACCCCGTACGCACCCGGCCCGCTCACGCAGAGTGACCGGTGGACGGAGAGGGTTCGGCCGGCCTCGCGGGCCCCGGGGGACGAGGCCGGGCCCGCGTCGGAGGGCAGCGGCGGCCGAGGGTGGCGGACGCCCTGGCGAGGCATGGCGCGGACCTGGCGCGTTGGGCCGTGCGAGTGCGGCGACTTTCCGTCAATCCCGGCGAACGCCCCGGATGCCCCGGATCCGGCAGGGGCATACGGTATGGGGCCGAAAATGTGCTGACGACCCCTCAAGCGGTCAATAAAATAAGACAACATCGCGCCACCGTTCCGCTGATCGGGGGATGCCCCCCCGATAGGGTCAGTTGCCAACGCGGAGCCGCGCATCACGCCCGGATGGTGGAACGTAGACACGGCGAGCTTAAACCTCGCTGCCCCTCGGGGGCGTGCCGGTTCGAGTCCGGCTCCGGGCACTGCGCACAGCACGGAGAGTGACCGCAAGGTGACCCGGACGGACCGTGTGGGGGGCGCGCCGTCCCGGCAGGCCGACCGCCTCCGTCCGGGCGGACTTCTCCGCGGAACCCCGAGGGAGCGCCGGAAAGATCCTCCCCTGGCACTAGGGTGATTCTTTTGCCTACCCATTACTCTTGTGGCAAGGCCACGCAGTGTGGCCATGGAGGAGTGAAATGAGGAGCAGCAACCCGGTCTTCTCGCGACGGGGGTTCAGCCGCGACAACGGCTACGCGGGCTTCAACGCGGCGCCGCAGGCCGGGGCCCCCGTGGCGGGAGCGAACCCGTACGCGCAGGGCACCGCCGCCAACCCGTACGCCACCAACCCCTACGCGCAGCAGGACGTCCAGCAGGGCGCACCGCAGGCGCCCGCGCGCTCCGGCGCGATGACGATCGACGACGTGGTCACCCGGACCGGGATGACGCTGGGCACCGTGGTGCTCACCGCCGCCCTGTCGTGGGCCCTCCTGCCGGTCGACGAGGCCAACCTCGGCAAGTCCTACGGGATCGCGATCGGCGCCGCGCTGATCGCCTTCGTGCTGTCGATGGTGCAGGCGTTCAAGAGCAAGCCCGTCCCGGCGCTGATCCTCGCCTACGCGGCCTTCGAGGGCGTGTTCCTCGGAGTGATCTCCAGCGCGGTCAGCACCTACATCAGCCCCGGCACCGTGATGCAGGCGGTGATGGGCACCATGTGCGTCTTCGCCGGTGTGCTCGTCGCGTACAAGATGCGCTGGATCCGCGTCACCCGCCGGTTCTACGGCTTTGTGATGGCCGCCACCCTGGGCTTCGTGCTCCTGATGATGGTCAACCTGCTGTTCACCGTCTTCGGCGGCGGTGACGGCCTGGGCTTCCGCAGCGGCGGCCTCGGCATCCTGTTCGGCGTCATCGGCATCATCCTCGGCGCGTGCTTCCTCGCTCTCGACTTCAAGCAGGTCGAGGACGGCATCGCGTTCGGCGCTCCGCGCGAGGAGTCCTGGCTGGCCGCCTTCGGCCTCACCCTGACCCTGGTGTGGATCTACCTGGAGATGCTGCGCCTGTTCTCCATCCTCAACGGGGACGACTGACCGCCCCTGAGGGAGCGCCGCGCAGCGGCGCACCCGGACACAGCGCGA
>NZ_ML123034.1:2448247-2524036 GCF_003846185.1 Streptomyces sp. ADI96-02 | reverse complement strand
CGGACGTTGGCGACCGGGCCGCACGGGCGCGTAGGGTCGCGGAGTGCTCGATACGACGCCCCTGATCCTGGCCGTTGACCGTTTCGCCGACCGGTTGCGCGCGGCCCCGCAGAGCCGCCTCACGCGCGGAGCCGCCGCCTGCGCGCTGGCCGCGGCGCGTGAACTGGCCGCCAGGGCGCAGCGCGCCGAGCGGCCCGGTGAGACGCCCCGGGAGCTGCCCGACGCCGGGATGTTCGTGGTGGGCGACCAGCTCGCCGTGGCCGGGCGGGACCTGGCCGTGGCACTGGAAACGGCCCCGTCCCGGGAGCTGGACGAGGCCGTGCGGTATGTCGAGGAAGCGGCGGCGCGGGCGTTCGCGTGAGGGGCCCGCGCCCGGCGGGCCGTGCCCGCGGCCGGGTCAGAACGAGGCGATGACGCGGTCGGCGAGGATGTAGACGTTGTCCTCGCCGCAGGAGAAGGTCAGCGCGTACGCGCCGGAGACGCCCGAGCCGCCCAGCAGCACCGGCTGCCGGCCCGCCCGCAGGGCCTCCGCGAGGCGCTCCGCGGTCTCCCGGTGGCCCGGGGTCATGCACAGCGTGGTGCCGTCGGCGAAGACGTAGACGTCGAGCGTGCCGAGCGGGCCGGGCCGCACGTCGGTGAGCTCGGTCGCGGTGTCGGCCAGCTCCTCCAGACGGCCGACAGTGCGCTCGTGGTCGGTGACCACCGGAGTCTGCACGGGGACGAAGTCCGGGTGCGAGGGGTGGCGGCGGCGGGCCGCGGCCAGTTCGGGGGAGTCCTCGGGGAACTCGGAGATCTCGCCGAGGCCGGTGAGCTCGCCGGCCTCGTGCTCGCCGAAGGTCCGCTCGCTCAGCTCGGCCAGCTCCTCCATCGCCTCGGTCGCTTCGAGGTCCATCGCCTCCAGACCGGCGAAGTCGGACTGGCGGGGCAGGTAGAACGGGGCTTCGTCGCCGAGCCCGGACAGCCCGCCCAGCAGGGACGGGGCGTCGGCGGCGTCGCGGGCCTCCTGGGCGGCCCAGAAGGCGCGCGCCTCCGCCAGCTCGCGCTCCCGCTCCTCGGCCAGGGCCTCGGCGACGGCGGCGCGTATCTCCTCGGCGGGGGTGGCGGCGCTGCGGCTCTGCGGCGGCACGGACGCGATGAGGGCATGGCCGTCGGCCAGCTCCGTGCGCAGGGCCACCACCTGCTTGCGCAGCCCGTGAGCGGCGTGCAGCGCGGCGGCGCCCACGGCCGTGGCAGCGGCGGTGGTCAGCAACAAGGCAAATGACATGGCGCTCACTGACATACTCCCGGTTTCAATCGATACCCCCGACTTCCTACATCAGCTTGGCGTGAACCGGTACGAGCTGTCAGTGCATTACGTCACGAAATGGACAGGTCTTTCGGTCCTGCGTCTCCGGCCGTATCGGCCGTGACCTGCGCACATGCTTCTCCCCCGGGACGCAGGTCACATCCTGGGGGAGATTCGGTCACGGTCGGGGCTCGACGGGGTTCGCGCCCCCGTTCCCGAGGGAGGGAGACCGCCCGCAGGGGCCGCCGGGGCGGGCGGGGAGACCCCTGCCGGCCGGCGCGGCGACCCCGGACGGCAGCGGCCCGGCGGCTCAGCTCAGCCGCTCGATGACCATGGCCATGCCCTGGCCGCCGCCCACGCACATCGTCTCCAGGCCGAACTGCTTGTCGTGGAACTGGAGGCTGTTGATCAGGGTGCCGGTGATGCGCGCGCCGGTCATGCCGAAGGGGTGGCCGACCGCGATCGCGCCGCCGTTGACGTTGACCTTCTCCAGCGGCAGGCCGAGGTCCCGGTAGGACGGGATGACCTGGGCGGCGAACGCCTCGTTGATCTCGGCGAGGTCGATGTCGCCGACGGTCAGGCCGGCCCGCTTCAGCGCCTGCTTGCTCGCCTCGACCGGGCCGTAGCCCATGATCTCGGGGGAGAGGCCGGAGACTCCGGTGGAGACGATCCGGGCCAGCGGGGTCAGGCCCAGCTCCCGCGCCTTGGTGTCGGACATGATCACCAGGGCGGCGGCGCCGTCGTTGAGCGGGCAGCAGTTGCCCGCGGTGACCAGGCCGTCGGGGCGGAACACGGGCTTCAGGCCCTGCACGCCCTCCAGCGTGACGCCCGCGCGCGGGCCGTCGTCCTTCGAGACGACCGTGCCGTCCGGGGTGGTGACCGGGGTGATCTCCCGCTCCCAGAAACCGTTCTTCAGGGCTTCCTCGGCGAGGTTCTGCGACCGTACGCCGAACTCGTCCATGTCCTGGCGGGTGATGCCCTTGAGCCGGGCCAGGTTCTCCGCGGTCTGGCCCATCGCGATGTACGCGTCGGGGGCGAGGCCGTCCTCGCGCGGGTCGTGCCAGCTCGCGCCGGACTCCTCGGCGCGGGCGGCGGTGCGGGCCTCGGCCTCGGCGAAGAGCGGGTTGTGCGTGTCCGGGAGGCTGTCGGAGTTGCCCTTGGTGAAGCGGGACACCATCTCGACGCCCGCCGAGATGAAGACGTCGCCCTCGCCCGCCTTGATCGCGTGCAGTGCCATGCGGCTGGTCTGCAGTGAGGAGGAGCAGTAGCGGGTGACCGTGCAGCCCGGCAGGTGGTCCATGCCCATCTGCACGGCGATGATGCGGCCGAGGTTGTTGCCCTGCTCGCCGCCGGGCAGGCCGCAGCCCAGCATCAGGTCGTCGATGTCCTTCGGGTCCAGCTCGGGCACCTTGGCCAGGGCGGTCCGGATGATCGTGGCGGTCAGGTCGTCCGCGCGCAGGTCCTTGAGGGACCCCTTGAAGGCGCGGCCGATCGGTGAACGGGCGGCAGAGACGATCACGGCTTCGGGCATCACGCGGCTCCATCGGGCTGGAAGGCTGTGCGGACAGGGGCAACTGCCTTGGAAGTTACCTGGACGTATCCCCGCGGTCACCCGGCAGACCGTGTGATGCGGGACTCTTTCTAAGCGCTCGCTCAGTGACTCTCCCTCGCGCTCGACGGATGCGCGCGGGCGTACGGATACGGGGCGGAGCACCGGAACGCGCGCGGCCGGTCACGCATGGCCGGTCACGCATGGCCGGTGACGCGTGGCCGGTGACGCGCGGCCGGTCACGCATGGCCGTGCGCCGCGTCGGGGTGCGGATGCGGGGACGGTTCGGTGGACGCGGGGAGACGCCGCCGCCTGCGGTGCTTGAGCAGGGCCCACGGCGCGCGCGCCCCGGTGACCTCCGTGCCCGCCTCCCGGGCCGCCTGGGACGCCGCCTTGGCCACCGGCATGATGTCCTCGCGGCGGGTGCCGTCCAGCCGGTCCGACTCCGGCCACAGGCCGAGCACCGCGCACAGCGTGGGCAGCACCGCCATGGACGCCGTGGCGTATCCCTCGGCCGAGGGGTGGTAGTTGTCCGGGCCGAACAGCTCACGCGGGTTCGCCGCGAACTCCGGGCCCAGCAGATCGCCCAGCGACACCGTGCGCCCGCCCTGCTCCACCACGCCGATCGTCTGCGCTGCGGCCAGCTGCCGGCTCACCCGCCGGGCCAGCCAGCGCAGCGGCTGGTAGACCGGCTCGATGGTGCCCAGGTCCGGGCAGGTCCCGACGACCACCTCCGCCCCCGCCGTCCGCAGCCTGCGCACCGCCGTCGTCAGACAGCGCACGGACTGCGTCGCGGCCATCCGGTGGGTGACGTCGTTCGCCCCGATCATGATCACGCAGACGTCCGGGACATGGGCCGGGTCCGCGAGCAGCAGGGAGACCTGCCGCTCCAGATCGTCCGACCTGGCCCCGGGCAGCGCCACGTTGCGCAGGTCCACCGGGCGCTCGGCCACCGCGGCGAGCCCCGAGGCGAGCAGCGCCCCCGGGGTCTGCCCGGCCCGCCGCACGCCCTGGCCCGCGGCCGTCGAATCGCCGAGAATCCCCAGGCGCATCGGGTCGGACGGGCCGGCGAACGCCACCCCGTACCGCCCGTCGGCGCTCGGCGGAACCGGTGCCGTACCGCCGCCCACCTGCCTCTTCGCGAGCTGGACCTCCGCCAGGAACACGCCCACGGCCGCCGCACCGATCAGTCCGATGCTGCCGCCGCCGTAGGCGGCGCCCGCCGCGATCCGCCGTGCCACTCTTGCTGTCGACACAGTCCGGTCCACCTCCTCGTCGCCGTACAGCCGTTCCGTACCTACCTGCCCCGTTCGGGGCCGAGCCCAATCGCAGGGCCCGTTTCCGGGTCCGTACGCGCGGTGCGGCCCGTACGCATACTCTGGGCCGGACCATCTCGGAGATCCCGGAGTACACGGTGCAATTCCACGATTCGATGATCAGTCTTGTCGGCAACACCCCGCTGGTGAGGCTGCGCAACGTCACGGCAGGTATCCAGGCGACCGTCCTGGCGAAGGTCGAGTACTTCAACCCCGGCGGGTCGGTGAAGGACCGCATCGCGCTGCGCATGATCGAGGCCGCCGAGCAGAGCGGCGAGCTCCAGCCCGGCGGCACGATCGTCGAGCCGACCAGCGGCAACACCGGCGTCGGCCTCGCCATCGTCGCTCAGCAGAAGGGCTACAAGTGCATCTTCGTCTGCCCGGACAAGGTGTCCACGGACAAGATCAACGTACTGCGCGCGTACGGCGCCGAGGTCGTCGTCTGCCCCACGGCCGTTGACCCCGAGCACCCGGACTCGTACTACAACGTCTCCGACCGGCTGGTCGCCGAGACGCCGGGGGCCTGGAAGCCGGACCAGTACTCCAACCCGAACAACCCGCGCTCGCACTACGAGACCACCGGTCCCGAGCTGTGGGAGCAGACGGAGGGGAAGATCACCCACTTCGTCGCGGGCGTCGGCACCGGCGGCACGATCAGCGGCACCGGCCGCTACCTCAAGGAGGTCAGCGGCGGCGCGGTCCAGGTCGTCGGCGCGGACCCGGAGGGCTCGGTCTACTCCGGCGGCTCCGGCCGTCCGTACCTGGTCGAGGGCGTCGGCGAGGACTTCTGGCCGAGCGCGTACGACCGTACCGTCACGGACGAGATCGTCGCGGTGTCCGACAAGGACTCCTTCCAGATGACGCGCCGCCTCGCCAAGGAGGAGGGCCTGCTCGTCGGCGGCTCGTGCGGAATGGCGGTCGTCGGCGCGCTGGAGGTCGCCAAGCGGCTGGGCCCGGACGACGTCGTGGTGGTGCTGCTGCCGGACAGCGGGCGCGGATACCTCAGCAAGATCTTCAACGACGAGTGGATGGCGGACTACGGCTTCCTGGAGGACACCGGCCCCTCCGCCCGCGTCGGCGCGGTCCTGGCCTTCAAGGAGGGCCCGATGCCCTCGCTCGTCCACATGCACCCGGAGGAGACGGTCGGCGAGGCGATCGAGGTCCTGCGCGAGTACGGCGTCTCGCAGATGCCGATCGTGAAGCCCGGCGCGGGACACCCCGACGTGATGGCGGCCGAGGTCATCGGTTCCGTCGTGGAGCGGGAGCTGCTGGACGCGCTCTTCACCCAGCGCGCCTCGCTCACCGACCCGCTGGAGAAGCACATGTCGAGGCCGCTGCCGCAGGTCGGCTCCGGCGAACCGGTCGAGGACCTGATGGCCGTGCTCAGCGGCGCGGACGGGGCGGACGCGGCGATCGTGCTGGTCGAGGGCAAGCCGAAGGGCGTCGTGAGCAGGCAGGACCTGCTGGCGTTCCTGGCCGAGGACGCGGGCGCCGCGAAGGCGTGACGACGGCCGGGGCCGGGGGCGGCGGCCGGCTGCGCGGAACGGCCTTCGCGAAATCGGTACGAGCGCGTCACGTCCGCGCAGCACCGGCTTAACACGGCTTCGGCACAGTGGTGGGCGTCGGCAGGGAAACCCGCCGGCGCCCAGTACGGCGACTCGGACTACGGAGCGGCTCCCGGACCTCCGCCGTCGCCCGGACGCGCGCAACCGGCCCTGACCCGGACCGCGTCCCTCGCGGGGACCGCCGCCGTCCCGCCCCCCGGTTACCCGGGGGTGCGGCGGTCCCCGCGCATACCTGTGCGCGCGGTCCGGCCCGACGGGCCGACCGCTGCACAGGGAGCTGGCTGCACCGCTGCACAGGGACCTGGCTGTATATGGACCTGGCTGCATATGGACATACAGGCGGCTTCCTGGCTGAATGGATCCGTCGTCGCCGGCCGTGGCGGGACGGATCAGCGAGGGGACAGCATGAGTGGGAGCAGCCCCGCCGCGCGGTTGCAGCAGCTCTTCGAGGGCCACCGGCTCACGCCCACCCAGCGGCGCATCGCGCACTGCATGGTCCGCAGCGCGGCCGACGCGCCGTTCCTCTCCAGTGTCGAACTGGCCGAACTGGCCGGGGTCAGCCAGCCCTCCGTCACCCGCTTCGCCGTCGCGCTCGGCTTCGACGGCTACCCGGCGCTCCGCCGCCATCTGCGCGAGGTCGCGCCCACCGAGGCGGGGCAGGAGGAGGGCGGAGAGCGGTACAACGAGTACCAGCAGGCCGTCCGGGCCGAGATCGAGAACCTCCGGCACCTGTCCGACCTGCTCGCCGACCCCGCCCCGGTGGAACGGGCCGGGCGGCTGCTCGCCGGTTCGCGTCCGCTGCCCGTGCTCGGGCTGCGCGCGGCCTCCTCGCAGGCGCGCGGCTTCGGCTACTTCGCCGCGAAGGTGCACCCCGACGTCCGGGTCCTCGACGAGGGCGGCAGCATGCTGCTGGACCGCATCGACGCGGCCCGCCGGGCCGGTGCCACCGCTCTGATGTGCTTCGCGCTGCCGCGCCATCCGAAGGAGACCGTGGACGCCCTGGCGTACGCGGGGACGCGGGGGCTGACCGTCGTCACGGTGGCCGACTCCGCTTTCGCGCCGGTCGCCCGGCACAGCGATCTGCTGCTGCCGGCGGCGATCGGCTCCGGGCTCTCCTTCGACACCGTCTGCGCGCCGATGCTGCTGGGGCGGGTGCTGCTGGAGGCGATGTGCGACGAACTGCCCGACGCCCAGGCCCGGCTGGAGGAGTTCGACGCGCGGGCGGCGGCGCGCGGCCTGTTCGTGGAGTGAGGGACGCCGCGCCCGGTGGGACGCGGCGTCGCCGCCGGGGAAGCGGGTCAGACCTCCAGCTCGGCCTCGATGCGCTTCAGCTGGTGGCGGGCCATCGCCAGGTTCGCCCGGCCGGCGTCCAGCACCAGGTAGAGGAACAGGCCGTTGCTGCCCCGGGTCCCGAGCAGCCGGATCAGGTGGTACTGCGTGCCCAGCGTGATGAGGATGTCCTCGATCTCGTCCTTGATGCCCAGGTGGTCCATGGTGCGGAGCTTGGCGCGGACGACGTCGGTGTTGCCCGCGGCGGCGACCTCCAGGTTGAAGTCCTTGCCGCCGCCGAGCGTGCCCAGGGCCATCCCGCTCGTGTAGTCGACCAGGGCGACACCCGTGGCGCCCTCGATCGAGCTCATCGCTTCCTTCAGTGCCGCTTCGGTGTTCGCCATGGAGGCTCGTTTCCTTTCCCTGACCGGTCGGGGCGACCGGTTCCGTTTCTGCTGGTGCTTGATGGGGTGGGTCCCGTTGGTTCAGGCGGTACGGGTGGGGGGCGACGGCCGCTACGTGGGGCGCTGCGGCAGAGTGCGGTTCTGGGCGCCGCGGGACTGCGGGGCGCGCGGGTCGGGGGCGGGGGCGGGGCGCTCGGCGCGTTCCAGGGCCGCGTCGACGAGTTCGCCGATGCGGGCTCCGGCGCGGCGGCCCTCCAGATGGAGCCGTCCGACGTTGATGCGGTCCCCGGCCAGCAGGGTCAGGACGGCGGAGGAGCCGGCGGCGTACGTGGCGACGTAACCGCCGCTGCCGCGGACGAGGAGTTCGCGGAAGCCGCCCCGGCCGGTGGCCTCGGCCATCCGGATCGATACGCCGAGTGCGGCGGCGGTGAGGGCGGCGACGCCCTCGGGCTCGACGTCCGGGGTGTCGTGGGCGAGCACCAGGCCGTCGGTGCTGGCGGCCAGCGCTCCGGAGAGCAGGGGGACCCGGGCGCGTAACCGCTGGAGCTCGACGAGGACATCGCGCACTTCGGCCTCGGGCACCATCAGCTGTCTCCTCCCGGCACGCTGTCTGAGCGCGCGTATCACAGGGCCTCCAATGCGTCTCGGAGCCGGCGCAGCAGGGCGATGTCGGGGTCGGCCGTGACCTCGGGCAGCGTGATCCGGGCGGGGGTCAGGGCCGCGGGGAGCTGCTGCGCGCGGACCGGCTCCACCAGCCCGGCCGCCGCGAGCCGCCGCAGGTCCACCAGCACGTGGAAGGCCGAACGGCCCAGCGCCTGTGCGATGTCCGAGCCCGTACGCACGCCGTCGGCCAGCTCCAGGACCGCCCGCTGGCGGGCTGGCGCGGGAGTGTCGGCCAGGGGCGCGGCCACCCGCAGGAGCGAGGCGGTGTCGCAGGCCGCGTCCGGCCAGATCCGGTCCAGCAGTTCGCGTCTGCGCAGCGTCTCGCGCTGCACGGCGGCCACCGGCACCGGCCGGACGGGGCCGATCCAGTGCGACACCCCGTACCGGAAGCGGGCGGGCGTCCCGGTCGGCGCGAGCGCGAAGAAGGCGGCGTCGTACAACGCGCCCAGATGGCACAACTCCAGTGCCCCGCCCGGCACATGGCCGCTGTCCACGAGATACCGGCCGACCCGCCGGCCCGCTCCGGCCTGGGCCACCGCGTCCCACCAGCCCTCGTGCCGCAACGTTCCGCCTGTCGTGAGCAGCACGTCGATGCCGGGGGTGGCCGGGCTCTCGGCGTGCACCACCTGCCCGTCGGCGAGGTAGAGCGTGCCGCGGTCGCGCATCAGGGCGCCGGTGGCCCGTTCGGCGGCGAGCCGCTGGAGCATCGGTGAGAGCACGGGCGGGCGGTCCGTCTCCCGGGTGCCGGGGTCGGCCGCCAGGGCGCTCATGCCAGCACCAGCCGTTGGGCCAGTTCGCCCAGCCGCATCCGGGCGAGGGCGAGGTTTCCCTCGGAGCGGTCGAGCCACAGGTGCAGGAAGACGCTGCTGTCGAAAGCCGTCTCGACGAACCGGAGCATGTGGTATCCGTCGTGGGTGGTGACGATGACGTCCTCGACGGGCGTGCCGGGGGAGGGGTTGGGTGTGGGGGAGGAGCCGGACGCGGGGGAGGGGCCGGGCGCGGGGGAGGGGCCGGGCGTCCCGCCTGTCTCACCCGCCCTGCCTGTCCCACCCGTCCCGCCTGTCCTGCTCGGGCGGGCGAAGGCCGGCTGCTCGGCGGTCATCCGGGCGACCTCCGCGGTCTCGGCCGCGGTGGCCTCGTGGTCGCCGTTGGGCGAGTCGCCGATGGTGCCGAGGGCGAGGCCGCTCGTCCAGTCGACCACCGAGGCGCCCCGGGCGCCGGGCAGCCTCATGACTTCGAGCAGGCACTCGTCGATTCCGGGCACGCGGATTCCCCTCCCGACGCGGCGTACGGCTGTGACACCGAGGCTACGCAACGTGCTTATCGCCGGTGGAGGTTCTGGCATTTTCCCTTGGTACATGCGATCGACGGTGTAAGGAAGCGGCTGGAATGAGAGCCTCCGGCGCTTGCCCCGGCCCAGCCGTCCGGCCTGGGCGCGGCCGTGCGGGGGCGGGGTTCAGCCACGCCGCCGCGAGCATGCCGGGCTTTCGGCCGGAAATCGACGGCCCCGCCGCCCGGTGGCCGACGCGCGCCTGTTGACTACGAGTATTCAGGACTCCAGGATGTGAATAGAAGTTTCACAGTCGCGAGGAGGCACCGCCATGTCAGGACCCCGCCCCGTACGGGCACCGCGCGGCAGCGCGCTGACCGCCCTGGGATGGCAGCAGGAAGCCGCCCTGCGCATGCTCCAGAACAACCTCGACCCCGAGGTCGCCGAACACCCCGACCAGCTCGTCGTCTACGGCGGTACGGGCAAGGCCGCACGGGACTGGCGCTCGTTCGACGCGATGGTGCGCACCCTGCGGACGCTCAAGCAGGACGAGACGATGCTCGTCCAGTCGGGCCGGCCGGTGGGCGTCATGCAGACCCACGAGTGGGCGCCGCGCGTGCTGATCGCCAACTCCAACCTGGTCGGCGACTGGGCCAACTGGGAGGAGTTCCGCCGCCTGGAGGCGCTGGGGCTCACCATGTACGGGCAGATGACCGCCGGCTCGTGGATCTACATCGGAACCCAGGGCATCCTCCAGGGCACTTACGAGACCTTCGCCGCGGTCGCCGCGAAGAAGTTCGGCGGCACCCTGGCCGGGACCATCACGCTGACGGCCGGGCTCGGCGGCATGGGCGGTGCCCAGCCGCTCGCCGTGACCATGAACGACGGCGTCGCCCTCTGCGTCGACTGCGACCCGCGCGCCATCGAGCGCCGCATCGAGCACCGTTTCCTGGACGTGAAGGCGGACAACCTGGAGCACGCCCTCCAACTCGCCGTCGAGGCCCGCGACGCCCGCCGCCCGCTCTCCATCGGCCTCCTCGGCAACGCGGCGGAGCTGCTGCCGCGCATGCTCGCCGAGGGCGCGCCCGTCGACATCGTCACCGACCAGACCAGCGCCCACGACCCGCTGGCCTATCTCCCGCTCGGCGTCGACTTCGACGACATGGCCGCTCTCGCCGCCGAGAAGCCCGCCGACTTCACCGTGCGGGCCCGCGAGTCGATGGCCCGGCACGTGGAGGCGATGGTCGGCTTCATGGACGCCGGCGCGGAGGTCTTCGACTACGGCAACTCCATCCGCGGCGAGGCCCGACTGGCCGGTTACGAGCGCGCCTTCGACTTCCCCGGATTCGTCCCCGCCTACATCCGCCCCCTCTTCTGCGAGGGCAGGGGCCCGTTCCGCTGGGCGGCGCTGTCGGGCGAGGCGTCCGACATCCACAAGACGGACAAGGCGATCCTGGACCTCTTCCCGGAGAACGAGTCGCTGCACCGCTGGATCAGGATGGCGGGCGAACGCGTCCACTTCCAGGGGCTGCCCGCCCGCATCTGCTGGCTCGGCTACGGCGAACGCGACCGGGCCGGCGAGCGCTTCAACGACATGGTGGCGAGCGGCGAACTGGCCGCGCCGCTGGCCATCGGCCGGGACCACCTGGACTGCGGCTCGGTCGCCTCCCCGTACCGCGAGACCGAGGCGATGCTCGACGGCTCGGACGCGATCGCCGACTGGCCCCTGCTGAACGCCATGGTCAACGTGGCCTCCGGAGCCTCCTGGGTCTCCCTCCACCACGGCGGCGGCGTCGGCATGGGCCGCTCCATCCACGCGGGCCAGGTCACGGTGGCCGACGGCACGGAACTCGCGGGCGAGAAGATCCGCCGCGTCCTGACCAACGACCCCGGCATGGGCGTCATCCGCCACGTGGACGCCGGATACGACATCGCCGAGTCCGTCGCGGCGGACAAGGGCGTCCGCGTCCCGATGACGGAGGACAACTGATGCCCACGGGCACCGGCCCCACGGGCACCGGCCCCACGGGCACCAGCCCCACCGGCACCGGCCCGGCCCCCGCCGATGCCGCCCCCGGCCCCGCCGCCGAGGCGGCGGGGCCGGCCGGGACCGGTGGCGACTCCTTCCTCTCCATGTGGCGCTCGCTCGCGCCGATCGGCCGCCACTCCGGCAGCGGCGGCTACCGGCGCTACGCCTGGTCGGCGGCGGACCTCGACTGCCGGGCCTGGTTCAGCGACCAGGCCGGGGCGCGCGGCCTGACCGTCGAGACCGACCGCAACGGCAACCAGTGGGCCTGGCTCGGCGACCCGCTCGCCGGAAACGCCGTGGTCACCGGCTCGCACCTGGACTCCGTACCCGACGGCGGGGCCTTCGACGGGCCCCTCGGCGTGGTCTCCTCCTTCGCCGCGCTCGACGAACTGCGCCGCAGGGGAGCGCGGTTCACCCGGCCGCTGGCGATCACCAACTTCGGCGACGAGGAGGGCGCGCGCTTCGGGCTGGCCTGCGTCGGATCCCGGCTCGCCGCCGGGCAGCTCTCCGTCGCGGACGCCCATCGGCTGCGCGACGCGGACGGCGTCACCCTGCCGCGCGCCATGGAGGCCGCCGGACACGATCCCGGGTCCATCGGCCCGGACCCGGAACGGCTCTCCCGGATCGGGGCGTTCGTCGAACTCCACGTCGAGCAGGGACGCGCTCTCGACCTGAGCGGCGACCCCGTCGGCATCGCCTCCGCCATCTGGCCGCACGGCCGCTGGCGGTTCGACTTCGGCGGCGAGGCGAACCACGCCGGCACCACCCGCCTGGCCGACCGGCGCGACCCGATGCTCACGTACGCCGAGACCGTGCTCGCCGCCCGCCGCGAGGCCGAACTGACCGGCGCGCTCGCCACCTTCGGCAAGGTCGCGGTCGAGCCGAACGGCGTCAACGCCATCCCCTCCCTCGTACGCGGCTGGCTCGACTCCCGCGCCGCCGACCAGGCCACCCTCGACGCCGTCGTCACCGGCATCGAGCGGGCCGCCCGGGACCACGCCGACCGGGCCGGCATCGACCTGGCCGTCGTACGGGAGTCCTTCACGCCCGTGGTCGAGTTCGAGCACGCCCTGCGCGACGAACTGGCCAGGATCCTGGCGGACCGGGGCGACACGGGCCGGCCCGTGCCCGTCCTCGGCACCGGCGCGGGCCACGACGCGGGTATTTTGTCCGCCTCGGCGCCCACCGCCATGCTCTTCGTGCGCAACCCCACCGGCATCTCGCACTCGCCGGCCGAGCACGCCGCCGAGGACGACTGCGCGGCAGGGGTCACCGCACTCGCCGACGTACTGGAAGGTCTCGCGTGCAGCTGACCACCCGGGCCCCGGGCCCGCCCGTCACCGCGACGTACTGGATGTCCCACGCCTGGCTCGGCACGCACGCCGAGCCGGGCGTCGTCCTGGACGTCGCCGCAGGCCGCATCGCCCGCGTCAGGACCGGCGTCCAGACGCCGCCGCCCGGCGCCACGGCACTGCGCGGACTGACCCTCCCCGGACTGGCCAACACCCATTCCCACGCCTTCCACCGCGCCCTGCGCGCCACCGTCCAGGTCGGCTCCGGCACCTTCTGGACCTGGCGGGAACTGATGTACCGGGCGGCGGCCGGACTCACCCCCGACACCTACTACGACCTGGCCCGCGCCACGTACGCCGAGATGGCTCTCGCCGGCATCACCGCCGTCGGCGAATTCCACTACCTCCACCACGGCCCGGACGGCACGCGCTACGCCGACCCGAACGCGATGGGCGAGGCGCTGATCGCGGCGGCGGCCGAGGCCGGCATCCGCATCACCCTGCTGGACACCGCCTATCTCGCCGCCGGATTCGGCGAGCCGCCGAACCGGCACCAGCTCCGCTTCTCCGACACCACCGCCGACGCCTGGGCCGAGCGCGCCTCCCTCCTCAAGGGCGACGACCACACGCTGATCGGCGCGGCCATCCACTCCGTCCGGGCGGTCCCGGCGGAGCAACTGGCCACCGTCGCCCGGTGGGCCGAGGAGCGCGAGGCCCCGCTGCACGTCCACCTCTCCGAGCAGACGGCGGAGAACGACGCCTGCCGGGCCGCCCACGGCCGCACCCCCACCCGCCTCCTCGCCGACCACGGCGTCCTCGGCCCGCGCACCACCGGCATCCACAACACGCACCTGACCGAGGAGGACATCAGCCTGCTCGGCTCCTCCGCCACCGGCACCTGCATGTGCCCCACCACCGAACGCGACCTCGCCGACGGGATCGGACCCGCCAAGGCCCTCCAGGAGGCCGGCTCCCCGCTCTCGCTGGGCAGCGACAGCCACGCCGTCGTCGACCTCTTCGAAGAGGCCCGCGCGATGGAGCTCAACGAGCGGCTGCGCACGCACATACGAGGACACTGGACGGCCGCGGCGCTCCTGCGGGCCGCCTCCGCCGACGGGCACGCCGCACTCGGCCGGCCCGACGCCGGCACGCTGGAGCCTGGCGCCCCGGCGGACCTGACCACCGTCGCCCTGGACTCCGTCAGAACCGCGGGCCCGACGCCCCGGCTCGCAGCGGAGACCGCCGTATTCGCCGCCTCCGCCGCAGACGTGCTCCACACGGTCGTGGCAGGACGCCACATCGTCCAGGACGGCCGGCACACCCGGATCGAGGACGTCCCCCACGCCCTCGCCGCAGCCGTCGCCGCCCTGCACGGCTGACCTCACTGCCACTGCCACCGCCACCGCCATCACGCCCCGCCCGCTCCGCCCAGGGCGCCGCGGCCGGACCGCGAGCCCCAGCCGGGCCGAGGCGTCCGGCAGCACCGGAACGCCCGGCAGAACCGGAACGCAAGGAGAACAACCTCCCGATGACGACGACCGCCGTCACCAACATCGCCAACCTGGTCACCAACGACCCCTCCCTCGGCAACGGGACCCCCCTGGGCCTGATCCGGGACGCGGCCGTCGTCATCGACGGCGACCGCGTCGTCTGGACCGGTGAGACAAGCAAAGCACCCGCCACTGACAACGTCCTCGACGCGGCCGGCCGCGCGGTGATCCCCGGCTTCGTCGACTCCCACTCCCACCTCGTCTTCGCGGGCGACCGCACCGAGGAGTTCAACGCCCGCATGTCCGGGCAGCCCTACGCGGCAGGCGGCATCCGCACCACCGTCGCCGCCACCCGGGCCGCCTCCGACGACGAGCTGTCCGCGAACGTCGCCCGCTACCTCGCGGAGGCGCTGCGCCAGGGCACCACCACCTTCGAGACCAAGTCCGGCTACGGGCTCAGCGTCGAGGACGAGGCCCGCTCCCTGCGCATCGCCGCCCGCCACACCGACGAGGTCACCTATCTCGGCGCGCACGTCGTCCCCGCCGAGTTCGCCGACGACCCGGCCGGCTACGTCGACCTGGTCACCGGGCCCATGCTGGACGCCTGCGCCCCGCACGCCCGCTGGATCGACGTCTTCTGCGAACGCGGGGCCTTCGACGGCGACCAGGCGCGGGCCGTGCTCACGGCGGGCCGCGCCCGGGGCCTCCACCCGCGCGTCCACGCCAACCAGTTGACGTACGGTCCCGGCGTCCAGCTGGCCGTCGAGCTCGACGCCGCCTCGGCCGACCACTGCACCCACCTCACCGACGCCGACGTGGACGCGCTGGGCCAGGGCGACACCGTCGCCACCCTGCTCCCGGGGGCCGAGTTCTCGACCCGCGCCGCCTGGCCCGACGCGCGCCGCCTCCTCGACGCGGGCGCGACCGTGGCGCTCTCCACCGACTGCAACCCCGGCTCGTCGTTCACCTCGTCCCTGCCGTTCTGCGTCGCCCTGGCCGTGCGGGACATGGGCATGACCCCCGACGAAGCACTCTGGGCGGCCACCGCGGGCGGCGCGGCGGCCCTGCGCCGTACGGACGTCGGGCGGATCGCCCCGGGAGCCCGCGCCGACCTCGTCCTGCTGGACGCGCCGAGCCACGTCCACCTCGCCTACCGGCCGGGCGTGCCGCTGGTCGCGGCGGTCTGGCGGGGCGGGAAGCGCGTGGACCGGTAGCTCCAGATGCCCGGTGGACCGGTAGCTCCAGATGCCCGGTGGACCGGTAGCTCCAGATGCCCTGACACGCGGAAGGACCCGCTCCCCCATGACGGGGCGGGCGGGTCCTTCCACGGGGCTTCGGCGGGTCCTTCCGCGCGGCTTCGGCGCGGCTTCGGCGGGTCCTCGGCGGTCCGCAGGCAGGCAGCGGAACCCGGAGGGCCGGGACTATTCGTCCAGGGTCAGGCCCCTGCGCAGCTTGACCAGCGTGCGGGAGAGCAGCCGGGAGACGTGCATCTGCGAGATCCCCAGCTCCTCACCGATCTCCGACTGCGTCATGTTGCTGACGAAGCGGAGGGAAAGGATCATGCGGTCCCGCGACGGCAGCGCGGCGATGAGCGGCTTCAGCGACTCGACGTACTCGATGCCTTCGAGGCCGTGGTCCTCGTAGCCGATGCGGTCCGCGAGCGCGCCTTCGGAGTCGTCCTCCTCGGGCTTGGCGTCCAGCGAGCTCGCGGTGTACGCGTTGCTCGCGGCCATGCCCTCGACGACCTCGTCGTTGGTGATGCCCAGACGCTCGGACAGCTCCGCCACGGTCGGGGCGCGATCCAGCTGCTGCGACAGCTCGTCCCCGGCCTTGGCCAGGTCGAGCCGCAGCTCCTGGAGCCGGCGCGGAACGCGGACGGACCAGCTGGTGTCGCGGAAGAACCGCTTGATCTCACCGACGATGGTCGGCATCGCGAACGTCGGGAACTCCACGCCGCGGCTCAGCTCGAACCGGTCGATGGCCTTGATCAGACCGATGGTGCCGACCTGGACGATGTCCTCCATCGGCTCGCTGCGCGAGCGGAAGCGGGCCGCCGCGAACTTGACGAGCGCGAGGTTGAGCTCCACGAGCGTGTTGCGGACGTACGCGAACTCGTGCGTGCCCTCTTCGAGGGTTTCGAGCCGTTCGAAGAGCGTCTTCGACAGGGCCCTGGCGTTCAGGGCCCCTACCTCGGCGAAGGGCGGGATCTCGGGGAGTCCTTCGAGACCCTCGCCGGAGGCGTCCGGGATGGTGTCCGGGGCGATGTCCGCGGTGGTGCCGGGCGCGCGGACGGCGCCGGTGGTGCGAGTGGTGCTGACGGCGCGGGTGGCGCTGGTGGCTCCGGTGCCGTCGGTGCCGTTGCGCGGGCCGGGTACGGCGCGCGTGGCGGGGGAGTCGGAATTGGTCGGTCCCTGAGGACATGCCGACGACGCGTCGGGGGTACGCGCTTCGTCGAGCCGGGGTGACATGCTTCTCCTCCATCGTTCTCGGCATATGGCTGCCGATGCCCATACGTGTTCCTGCGGTGAAGCGGCGCCTCCAAAGCCGGCCGTGTTTCGGGTGTCCCTCTACCCTTACCCGGTCCCGGCCAGTAGTGACAAGCGCCAAATACCGCCTTATGTCCGGTTTGTTGAGGTCTCCGACTACCGCGAGAGAGTTTGAACGCGTACTGTTTTACGAACGTCGGCGGCAACTACGCAGACAGTCGCGCAAGCAGTGACGCGCACAGTGACGAACGGCGAAGAGGGACGTGCATGGACCGCGGGACGGTCGGCAGTGCGAACCGGGGTCGGCTTCAGGTCGAGGCCCGGACGGAGGGCCGCAGCGAGGTGGTGACGCCGGTGGGTGAGCTCGATCACCACACCGCCGATCTGCTGCGGGAGCCCCTGGAGAGCGCGGTCGAGCAAGGGCGAACACGCTTGGTGGTCGACTGCTCACGCCTTGAGTTCTGTGACTCCACCGGGCTGAACGTGCTCCTCGGGGCGCGCCTCAAGGCCGAGGAGGCCGGAGGCGGCGTCCACCTCGCGGGCATGCTGCCCGTGGTGGCGAGGGTGTTCGAGATCACGGGAGCGGAGGCGGTGTTCACCGTCCACGCCACCCTCGAAGAGGCTCTGGGCACCTGACCCGGCATGACGTGCGCCCAGGCGAATCCCCGAAGCCGGCCGTGTCCCGCGATCGCGTACCCGAAGTGGGTGTCGTCAGGGCGCGGCAGGGCAGGAGACACCCCGTCGGCGTCCCGGACGGACCCGGCGGCGCATGCGGTAACTGATCATTATTTGTTCTACGGCGACATGGCGACATGGCGAATCGGTGAGGTGAAGCGCTGATGAGCACCACCCGGCAGCATCCGCCGGGCGACCTCGGCCGCGAGCCGGACGGAGCGGGCGGAGCCTCGCCCGAACCGGCCGACCGGCAGTGGCGCACCCTCTCCCTCGGGCAGGCCAGCGGCATCGTCCCGATGGCCCGTGACTTCGCCCGGCAGGCCCTGCACGACTGGGGCTGGCTCCCGGCGTCCAGCGCGGACCGCCGGGCTGCGGCCGAGGACGTCCTGCTGGTCGTCTCCGAGCTCGTGACCAACGCCTGCCTGCACGCGAACGGCCCCGAGGAACTGCGTATCGGCTGGACGCCCAAGGCCCTGCGGGTCGAGGTCCTCGACCGGGGAGCCGGGCAGCCCGAGCCCCGGACGCCGCACCGCGCCGGCCGCCCCGGCGGGCACGGCATGTTCATCGTGCAGCGCCTCTGCCTGGACTGGGGGGTCCAGCGCTCGCCCGAGACGCCCGGCAAGACCGTATGGGCGGAGCTCGCCGCTCCCGCGTAACCGCTCCCGCGCAGCCGTACGCCACCGACCGACCCAGACCCACCCGCGCCGCCCGGGGCCTCCGCGCCCCGGGCCGGGCGAACCCCGCACGGGGACACGTGCACCGAAGAGCGCGCCGGATCGGTGCGCTCTTCGTCTTCCCTCCACTCTGTGTCTTCCCTCCATCAGGACCCGGGCGTACCTTGACGCCACATCTGATGCGTCGTCAGCAAATGAGTGCCGGTGAACGATCCGGCGCGCGCGGCGACTCCCGGCAAGAGGGGAACACGAGGTGTCGAACCAGAAGCGGACAGCGCTCGCGCTGACGGCCGCACTGGCGGGCTCGGCGGTTCTGATGGCCGCGCCCGCCGCGCACGCCGAGGTCGTGAACGTCAACTACCAGTGCCAGACGCCCATCGGGCCCAAGGGAGCCGTGTCGCCCATCGACATCAAGGGCGTCAAGAGCGGCAGCGGCTACCGGCTCACCATGTCCTTCCGACAAGGCGTCTCCTCCAGTCCCGTGGAACTGGGCAAAGGGGCCGTGAACCCGAGCGCCGTGATCCGGCTCGGCGGGGCGGAGCAGGGCGAGGTGCCGGTCTCCGGGCCGGCGAACGCCGCAGCCATCCCGGCCAACTCCCCCATCAAGATCAACGACTTGTCGGGGACGTACACCCCGAAGAAGAGCGGCAAGGTCACGTTCACCGCCGGAGTGCTCACCATCAAGGCACTCGGTACGACCACGACGTGCACGCCCAAGAACAGCCCCGGCCCGTCTCTCGAACTCGACGTCCAGGCACCGGGCGGCTCCTCCTCCGGCGGCGGCTCGACGGGCGGCTCGACGGGCGGTTCCACCGGTGGTTCCACGGGTGGTTCGGCGAGCGGAGGCGCTGCCTCCGGCGGCGGTGAACTGCCCCGGACCGGGCCGCTCGACTCCGCGATGGCGCTCGGCACGCTCGGCGGCACCGTGCTGCTGACGGGTGCGGTCGGCGTGCTCTGGCTCACCCGTCGGGGCCAGCGCCCCACCGGCTGATCCGGCCCGCCGGTCCCGGGACCGACCGCCGCCACAGCCCCCGGAAACGGGACACCGGACACGGGCTCCGGACACGGGCTCCGGACACGGGGCGCCGGGCGCCGGGCACCGGGCACCGGAGATCCGAAAGCCGACCCCGCGCCCCAGGAGCCGACGACCGACACCCGCGCCGCAGGCGCCGGAAGCGTAAGGGAGCCGCCATGCCGCCGCTGACTCCGCCCGCCCATCAGGGACCGCTCGCCCTCATGGCCGTCCTCGCCGCCCTGCTGGGCGCGTTCGCCGCGCCGCCCGCGGCTGCCGACGACCGGCCCGCGCCGCCGGAGGGCTGGACCGCGCGGCCGGCGGGCGGCGCGAGCACCGGCCCGGACGTCCGGCCCTACGTCTATCTGGAGGGCGCTCCCGGAGCCGTCCTCCAGGACCGCCTCGCGGTCACCAACTCCGCGCGCACGCCCCTGACCGTACGGCTGCGGGGTGAGGGCCGGGCCGGGGCGTGGCTCCGGTTCGCCGCCGGGACGGTCACCGTGCCGGCCCGCACCCGTGCCGAGGTGCCGTTCGCCCTCACGGTGCCGCCGGACGCGACGCCCGGAGACCGTTCCGGGGCGGTGGCGGCGTCCGGGCGAGCGGACCCCGGCGAGGGCGGCCGGCCTGCGGTGCCCGGCGAGGTCCGGGTACCGGTGCGGCTGCGGATCGGCGGTCCGACACTGGCTGCGCTCACCGTGGAGGACGTCCGGGTCTCCGGACGCACCATCCACTACGCCCTCGTCAACCGCGGCAACGCCCCGGTCGCGCCGAGGCTGTCCGTACGGGCCGAGGGTCTGCTCGGCGCGCTCCTCGACCGGCCGGCCCGGCCGCTGCCCCTGCGACTGGCCCCCGGCCGGAGGGTGGAGCTGACCGAGCCCTGGCCCGACCCCCCGGCCCTGGACGCGGTCACCGTACGGCTGCGGGTGACCGCGACGGACGCCGTACCGGACGAGAGGACGGCGTCGGCGGCGTACGTTCCGCTCGTCCCGGTGGCCGGCGGAGGGCTGGCGGCGCTCGGCGTCCTCGGAGCGCTCGCCGTCCGGAAACGCCGACGGCGACGCGCCCGGACCGGAGCACTCCGGCCCCGACGCGGTGGCGACCGCGCCCCGGCCACGCGCCCGGCCACGCGCCCGGGAGTGCTCCCGCGCGTGCGGCGACGGCTCATGACCCCGGGGCTCGTCCTGCTCCTCGCCCTCCTGTCCGCCCTGACGGCCCTCGCGACCCCGGGCGCGCCCGAGGCACGGGCCGCCGAGGGCGAACCCTCCGTCAGCCTCTCCAAGAAGGAGGCGGGCAAGGGCGGAGAGATCACCGTCAGCGGCGACGGCTGGCGGCCCGAGACCCTGCTCACGCTGCTGATCTGCGGAGAGGCGACCCCGGAACAGGGCGTGGCCGGAGGCACCAACTCCTGTGCCAACGCCGACGGCCGGGCCGTCACCACGGACGAAAAGGGCGCGTTCAGCAAGAAGCTCCCGGTCGCCGAGCCGCCGAAGCCATGCCCCTGTGTGGTGCACGTCGCGACGGTCACCGGCGAACAGGCACTGGCGGACGCCGAGTTCGCCGTGGCCGGTCACCCGACAGCACCGCTGCCGCGGCGGACCGGCGGCGGGAAGCTCGCGGTCCTGGCCACCACCCGGCTGGAGGGCGACAGTTCGCTGCTCACCTGGTTCGGCGCGCCGCCGGCGCGGCAGTTGGTCCTCACCGTCGGCAACCTCGGGACCGACCCCGTCAAGGACCCGGTCTTCGCGATCGGAACCGCACACGGCGTCTACGCCCCGCAGTGGGAGGAACGCCAGTGGCGCGGCACGGTCGCACCCGGCGGCAGGGCGCAGGTGAAGCTCCCCGTCGAACTGTCCGCAGGCGCGCACGGCGACTACCAGATCTCCCTGCGGTACGGGAAGAGGGTGCTGGCCGAACAGCCGTGGGGCGTCGGCCGGCCGTGGGGCGTCACGCTGTTCTGGGTGCTGCTCTGCCTGGTCGTGCCGGCCGCCGTCTTCCGTACGGGTATGGCGGTCGTGGACAGGGTCCGGCCGCGCCCCGCCGGTTCTGCCGCACACCGCAGGCGGCGTACGAAGCCCCCCGGAACGCCGGAACGCGGCCCGGAACCTGCGGGCGCGCTCCCGTGGTTCACCCCGGACTCGGCCCCGTACCGCGCACCGGCCTCCGCACCGCACTCCGCACCGAACTCCCCACCGCTGGAGAACCGATCCACGACGAAGGGACAACCGTGAACACGCAACGGAGGATGAGCGCGGCCGGAGTCGCGCTGATGCTCGGCGGCGCGGGCATCGTGCTGGCCGCGAGCCCGGCCCGGGCCGCCGACGTCAGTTACGCGACGGAGTGCCTGCCGCCGCCGATCTCGGGGCTGCCGCCCGTCCAGGGAACGACGAAGGTCCGGTTGACCGCGCCGGCCGAGGCGAAGGTCGGCGACGAGATCGAGGTCGTCTGGAAGACGGTCGAGGCCGCGTCCAGGAACCCCGACATCCTGGACCTGGACAAGGACACGGTGAAGCCGACCGGCACGATCACGCTGGGCGGTGCGGCGAGCGGCGAGCTGAAGCTGGAGGGCCCGCGGCAGAACCCGCCGATCCCCAAGAACAGCCCCATGGTGCTGTCCGACATGAAGGCCACGCTGAAGCTGGAGAAGGCCGGCGAGATCACGCTGACGCCGGGCGCGTACAACCTCAACGTGTCCAAGCCCATCTCGACCGACACCAAGTGCGCGCCGACGGCGGCCGTATCGCCGGGCGCCACGATCAAGGTCACGGATGGCGGCTCGACCACCGGCGGGACCACCACGGGCTCCACGACGAACGGCGGCGCGGACACCGGCGGCTCGACCACCGGCGGCACGGCCACGGGCGGCGCGGACTCCGGCGGTACGGCCACCGGCGGGACCACGTCCGGCTCCACCGGCTCCTCCGGCTCCTCCGGCTCCACCGGCTCCAGTGGTTCCACCGGTTCGGGAGGCGCGGACGGCGGATCGACGGGCGGATCGAGCGGATCGAGCGGCGGCACGGGAGGCTCGACGGGCGGCGGGGGCGGTGAGACCGACTTCCCCGGCAAGGAGGTGTCGGTGGACTACACCTGCAAGACGCCGATCGGCGACAAGAACGCCACCTCGCCCGTCCGGATCAGCGCCAAGAAGAACGGCGGGTCCTACGACCTCACGGTGACGTTCGCCGAGTCCGTGATGAACAGCCCGATCGACATCCCCGCCAACCAGGTCAAGCCGTCCATGGCCGTCAAGCTCGGTGGGGCGGACAAGGGCACGGTGGCGGTCGAGGGCCCGCTCAACAAGGAGGTCATCAAGGCCGGTACCCCGATCCAGATCCCGGACCTCACCGGCTCCTACAAGCCCGGCGCCAGCGGCCGGTCGACGCTCAGCCCGGGTGTCCTGACGGTGATGGCCGCCGGTACGACGACGACCTGCACCCCGCCCGCCGACGTGCCCGTCTCCCTGGAGCTCGACACCGCCGCCCAGCCGGGCGGCGCTTCGGGCGGCACGGGCGGCGCGGCGGCCTCCGGCGGTGCGGCGGCCTCCGGCGGCGGCACGGACTCCGGCGGCGGCCTCGCGGCCACCGGGGCCGAGGACGACGGCGCGCTGCGGGCGCTGGGCCTGGTCGCCGGTACGGCGATCCTGCTGGGCGGAGCCGTGTTCACGTTCACCCCGTGGCGGCGGCTGCGCGGCCTGCGCTGACCACGGGCCCCGCCCCGTACGCGTACGGCCGGAGGCAGGCCACGACGGACGGAAGGGCCGCCACGCAACGGCAGCGGGTCCGCACGAACACCTCGTGCGGACCCGCGGCCCAGGGCCGTCCTGTGACGCTCAGGAGCGCGCGGCGGCCGGTGGGACTACTTGACGTTGCCCATGAGCTGCTTGACCTTGCCCCGGTACAGGAAGATCGCGATACCCGCCGACACCGCGAGGGTCGCCTCCAGGGCGACGACTCCGGTGCCGTTGAGCTCGACACCCGCGAGCGAGAGCAGCCCCGTGGTGCAGTCTCCGGCCGTGACCGCGAGGAACCAGACACCCATCATCTGGCCGGCGTACTTGGCGGGAGCCATCTTCGTGGTGACGGAGAGGCCGACCGGAGAGAGCGTCAGCTCGGCGACCGTCTGGATGAAGTAGATCGCGACCAGCCACATCGCGGCGGCCTTGTGGCCGTCGCCCGCGATGGTCAGCGGCATCAGGAAGACGAAGAACGAGGCGCCGACCAGCACCAGGCCGGAGCTGAACTTCACGATGGTGCTCGGCTCCTTGCCGCGCCGGTTCAGCGCCAGCCAGAAGGCGGCGAAGACCGGGGCGAGCGCCATGATCAGGACCGGGTTGACCGACTGGTACCAGGAGACCGGGAAGCCCCAGCCGAAGACGCTGTTCTCCGCCGAGGACTCGGCGAAGATGGCGAGCGTCGAGCCGCCCTGGTCGTAGATCATCCAGAAGATGGCGGCGGCGACGAAGAACCAGATGTAGCCGGACATCTTCGACTGCTCGGTGGCGCTGAGCTCCTTGTCGCGCTTGATGCGGACCAGGACCGTCACCGGAATGACCAGACCCGCCAGGGTGATCGGGACCAGCAGCCAGTTCAGCGTGTAGACGCCGGTGGCGACGGTGACTATGTAGAAGACCGCGGCGACGCCCAGCCAGATCATGGACTTGCGCAGGGTGGCCGACCGCTCGTCCGCGGAGAGCGGCTTCGGGACGACGAGGCTGCGCGGGTTCAGATGGCGGGTGCCGATCATGAACTGGAGCAGGCCGATACCCATGCCGAGCGCGGCCAGCGCGAAGCCGAGGTGCCAGTTGACGCTCTCACCGACGGTGCCGATGATCAGCGGCGCGGCGAAGGCACCCATGTTGATGCCCATGTAGAAGATGGTGAAGCCGCCGTCGCGCCGCGGGTCGTCCGGGCCGTCGTAGAGGTGGCCGACCATCGTCGAGATGTTGGACTTCAGCAGTCCCGAGCCGATGGCCACGAGGCCCAGACCCGCGAAGAACGTGCCGTCGGAGGGCAGCGCCAGGGTCAGGTGGCCGACCATGATGACGGCGCCGGCGACGGCGACGGTCTTGCGCGGGCCCCAGACCCGGTCTCCGAACCAGCCGCCGGGCAGGGCGAGCAGGTACACCAGCGACAGGTAGACCGAGTAGATCGCGGTCGCGGTGGCGGGGTTCATGTCGAGCCCGCCGGGGGCGATCAGGTACAGCGGGAGCAGTGCCCTCATGCCGTAGTAGCTGAAACGCTCCCACATCTCGGTCATGAAGAGAGTGGCCAGGCCGCGAGGGTGGCCGAAGAAGGTCTTTCCGCCAGCGGTGCTGGCCGAGTCCTTCGTCAGGCTGGACGCCATGGTCGATCCTTGCTGGTCGGGACGCGCCGTCTCATGAGCGGTACGCGCCCGGTGGGGGGCAGCCGGCACCGACGCGGACACACCCCGCCCCACGGCTGAGGGGGATGCGCCCCGGGCTCCGGGCTCCACGGCGGAGCGCTCGGCGGCGGGGCGGGGGGAGGAACCGCGTCGGGATCCACGCCCGTCGCGCGTCCTCGCGCTCCGGGCCCGGCTCACAGGTCATTCACTCGACGCCGGGTCGGCGTACCGACCAACACACAAAAGGGACCTTCGGCGGCCAAAACTGCCCAAAGGTCCTTGAGTAGTGCAACAGGCGTCGGAACACCATACGACATGACAGAGCGCCCTATGGAAGGACTTGAGAGATGGATCACAGGTGACGATGGAACCAAGCCCGCACATTCCGAGGTCTCCTGCCGCTTTGATCCACTGACTCACAGGGGTCGTCGCGGCCCTCACTTCCGGCGCTCCGTCCGGACTACCATCACTCCATGACCCGTGTACTGCTCGCCGAGGACGACGCGTCCATCTCGGAGCCGCTGGCCCGCGCCCTGCGCCGGGAGGGATACGAGGTCGAGGTCCGCCAGGACGGTCCGACCGCGCTCGACGCCGGACTCCAGGGCGGGATCGACCTGGTCGTCCTCGACCTGGGACTGCCCGGGATGGACGGTCTCGAAGTCGCCCGAAGACTGCGCGCCGACGGCCACACCGTGCCGATCCTGGTGCTGACCGCCCGCGCCGACGAGGTCGACACCGTGGTGGGCCTGGACGC
The DNA here is from genome assembly GCF_003846185.1 of Streptomyces sp. ADI96-02. Taxonomy (GTDB): domain Bacteria; phylum Actinomycetota; class Actinomycetes; order Streptomycetales; family Streptomycetaceae; genus Streptomyces. The sequence continues at coordinate 2,498,945 of NZ_ML123034.1, read as the reverse complement.
CGGAGCCGACGACTACGTCACCAAGCCCTTCCGCCTCGCCGAACTCCTCGCCCGGGTCCGGGCCCTGCTCCGCCGCGGCGCGGGCGAGCCCGCTCCGCAGCCGGCCACCCACGGGGTCCGGATCGACGTGGAGTCGCACCGCGCCTGGATGGGCGAGGAGGAACTCCAGCTCACGGCGAAGGAGTTCGACCTGCTGCGCGTCCTGGTGAGGGATGCCGGCCGGGTCGTCACCCGCGACCAGCTCATGCGGGAGGTCTGGGACACCACGTGGTGGTCGTCCACCAAGACCCTCGACATGCACATCTCCTGGCTCCGCAAGAAGCTCGGCGACGACGCCGCCAATCCCCGCTACATCGCCACCGTCCGGGGCGTCGGCTTCCGCTTCGAGAAGAGCTGACGTACAGAGGAAACGTACCGAGGCAAGGCTCAGAAACACCGCAGAGAAGCACCGCCCGGAAGCACCGCCCGGAAGCACCGCCCAGAAGCACCGCAGAGAGCAACGCGCAGAAGCAGCTATGCGCCCTGACGTACGACAGGAGTGCCCATGCGCCGCCGGCTGATCAACTCCACCCTGGCCGTGGTGCTCGTGGTGATCGCCGTCTTCGGCGTGTCCCTGGTGATCGTGGAGACCCGCACCATCAGCAGCAGCGCCCAGGAGAGCGTCGACTCCGAGGCGCTGCGGCTGATCAGCGTGGTCGAGAGCCGGCTGCTCGGCTCCGAGCGGATCAACCCCGGCGTGCTCTCCGAGCAGATCGACCCCAAGCGGTTCGCCCTGATCGAGATTCCCGGACGCGCTCCGATCTCCGTCGGCGACCGCCCCTCGGGCAGCGTCCTGAGGGCCACCGAGACCGGTGAGCGGGGCGAGAAGGTCACCGTCGAGGAGTCCCGCTCGGCCGTCACGCGCGAGGTCGGGCGCACGCTGCTGATCATCGGGGCGGTGGCGCTCCTGGCGATCGTCTCCGCCGTGCTCCTGGCCGTACGCCAGGCCAACCGCCTCGCCTCACCCCTCACCGACCTGGCCGAGACCGCCGAACGGCTCGGCTCCGGCGATCCCCGGCCGCGCCACAAGCGGTACGGGGTCCCGGAGCTGGACCGGGTCGCCGACGTCCTGGACGCCTCCGCCGAACGCATCGCCCGGATGCTGACCGCCGAGCGGCGGCTGGCCGCCGACGCCTCGCACCAGCTGCGGACGCCGCTGACCGCGCTCTCCATGCGGATCGAGGAGATCTCCGTCACCGACGATCCGGAGACGGTGAAGGAGGAGGCCAACATCGCCCTCACCCAGGTCGAGCGGCTGACCGACGTCGTCGAGCGGCTGCTGACGAACTCCCGCGACCCGCGCACCGGCTCCGCCGTCGTCTTCGACCTCGACGAGGTCGTCAAACAGCAGATCGCGGAGTGGCGCCCCGCCTACCGCAGCGCGGGGCGGGCCGTCGTCTGCTCCGGCAAGCAGGGGCTCCAGGCCGTCGGCACACCGGGCGCGGTCGCCCAGGTGCTCGCGGCGCTGATCGAGAACTCGCTCATGCACGGGGGCGGCACCGTCGCCCTGCGCACCCGCGTCACCGGCAACCAGGTCGTCATCGAGGTCACCGACGAGGGCCCCGGCGTCCCCGCCGAGCTGGGGGCGCGGATCTTCGAGCGGACCATCAGCGGCCGCAACTCCACCGGCATCGGCCTGGCCGTCGCCCGCGACCTCGCGGAGGCGGACGGCGGCCGGCTGGAACTGCTCCAGCAGCACCCGGCGGTCTTCGCCCTCTTCCTCAGCCGCATCCCGCACGACCGCGGGGCCCCCGAACGCCCGGTGCGCTGAGCGTGGGGCGGACTCAGTTCCGTACGGGGTCGGGCGCTACCGGTTCCGAGGGCGCCCGGCGCTGCTCCAGAAACCGCTCCGTGCGGAGCACGGCCTCCTCTGCGGGCTGTACGGGCTCTGCGGGCTCTACGGGCAGGGCCTTGAAGACCCAGGTCCGGTAGGACCAGAAGCGGAACAGGGTCGCGATCCCGATGCCGACGATCTTGAAGACGTTGCTCTGGACCGGGCTGTTCCAGCCGAAGCCGTACGTCGCCAGGTACAGCACGCCGGTCTCGACGACCGCGCCCGCCGCGCTGAACAGCAGGAACAGGGTCAGCTCGCGGGTGCGACCGCTCTTGTCGCGGTCCCGGTAGGTCCAGTAGCGGAACCCCACGTAGTTGAAGAGGATCGCGACGAAGGTCGCCAGCAGGCTCGCCCGGACCACCTGGAGGTCCGTCGTGTGCCGCAGCAGGTTGAAGACGCCGATGTTGACCAGCAGGCCGAAGCCGCCGACCGCGCCGAACTTGGCGACCTCCCGGGCCAGCAGACCAAGCCGGGCCCGCAGTGCGCCCCGTTCGCTCATGGTGATGGCACGTCCCGTCCGTCGTGAGGCGTCGACTGGGTTCCGTCAACCCCGTCATGCTAACCAGCACTCCGGTGTGATGCCGGTGGGTCCGAGGGCTCCAGCCCGCGGACGGAGTCGGGGGCCGAGCGGCGCGGCGGATACTCTGGAGGGGTGACGTTCCCGGTAGTCGGCATGGTCGGCGGCGGACAGCTCGCCCGTATGACCCACGAGGCGGGCATCCCCCTCGGCCTGAAATTCAAGCTCCTCAGTGACACGCCCCAGGACTCGGCGGCCCAGGTGGTGAGCGAGGTCGTCATCGGCGACTACCGCGACCTGGACACGCTCCGCGCCTTCGCCCGAGGCTGCGACGTGATCACCTTCGACCACGAGCACGTGCCGACCGAGCACCTGCGGGCCCTGGAGGCGGACGGCATCCCCGTGCGCCCCGGACCCGACGCCCTGGTCCACGCGCAGGACAAGGGGGTGATGCGGGCGAAGCTCCAGGAGATCGGGGCGCCCTGCCCCCGCCACCGCCTGGTGAGCGACCCGGCCGACGCCGCCGCGTTCGCCGAGGAGGTCGGCGGCTTCCCCGTCATCCTCAAGACCGTGCGCGGCGGGTACGACGGCAAGGGCGTGTGGGTGGTCCGCTCCGAGGCGGACGCCGCCGAACCGTTCCGGGCCGGGGTCCCCGTCCTCGCGGAGGAGAAGGTCGACTTCGTACGGGAGCTGGCGGCCAACATCGTCCGCTCGCCGCACGGCCAGGCCGTCGCCTACCCGGTCGTCGAGTCGGTCCAGGTCGACGGGGTCTGCGACACCGTGATCGCCCCCGCCCCGGAGCTGGACGAGGAGCTGGGCGGCGAGGCCCAGCAGCTCGCGCTGCGCATCGCCGCGGAGCTCGGCGTCGTCGGCCACCTCGCGGTCGAGCTCTTCGAGACGCGGGACGGCCGCATCCTCGTCAACGAGCTGGCGATGCGCCCCCACAACTCGGGCCACTGGACCCAGGACGGCGCCATCACCTCCCAGTTCGCCAACCACGTGCGGGCCGTCCTCGACCTGCCCCTCGGCGACCCGCGCCCGCGCGCCCGCTGGACGGTCATGTGCAACGTCCTGGGCGGGGACTACCCGGACATGTACCAGGCGTACCTGCACTGCATGGCGCGCGACCCGCAGCTGAAGATCCACATGTACGGCAAGGACGTGAAGCCGGGCCGCAAGGTCGGACACGTCAACACCTACGGCGACGATCTGGCGGACGTGCGGGAGCGCGCCCGGCACGCGGCCGACTACCTGCGAGGAACGATCACCGAATGACTTCCCCCCGCACCGGACCCGGCACCACCCCGGTCATCGGCATCGTGATGGGGTCCGACTCGGACTGGCCCGTCATGGAGGCTGCCGCCAAGGCCCTCGACGAGTTCGAGATCCCGTACGAGGTCGACGTCGTCTCCGCCCACCGCATGCCCCGCGAGATGATCGCGTACGGCGAGCTGGCGGCCGAGCGCGGGCTCAGGGCGATCATCGCGGGCGCGGGCGGCGCCGCCCACCTGCCCGGCATGCTGGCCTCCGTCACCCCGCTGCCGGTCATCGGCGTGCCGGTCCCGCTGAAGTACCTGGACGGCATGGACAGCCTGCTCTCCATCGTCCAGATGCCCGCCGGGGTCCCCGTCGCGGCCGTCTCGGTCGGCGGCGCGCGCAACGCGGGCCTGCTCGCCGCGCGCATCCTCGCCGCCCACGACCCCGAGCTGCTGGCCCGCATGCGGGACTTCCAGCAGGAGCTGAACGACCAGGCGACGGAGAAGGGCAAGCGCCTGCGGGCCAAGGTCGAGGGCGCCGACACCTTCGGCTTCGGAAAGTAAGGGGCGGCACATGGACCACCTGGAGCGGGCCCGCGAAATCCTCGCCGCCCACCCCGTCGTCGACGGCCACAACGACCTCCCGTGGGCCCTGCGCGAGCAGGTCGGCTACGACCTCGACGTACGCGACATCGCCGCCGACCAGCGCGGCCTCCTACAGACCGACATCCCCCGGCTGCGCGCCGGCGGCGTCGGCGGACAGTTCTGGTCGGTGTACGTGCGCACCGACCTGACCGGCGACGCGGCCGTGAGCGCCACCCTCGAACAGATCGACGTGGTGGCCGAGCTGATCGCCCGCTACCCGAACCACCTGCGGCGCGCGCTCAGCGCCGAGGACATGGAGAAGGCCCGCGCCGAGGGGCGCATCGCCTCCCTGATGGGCGCCGAGGGCGGCCACTCCATCAACAACTCGCTCGGCACCCTGCGCGCCCTGCACGCCCTGGGCGTGCGCTACATGACGCTCACCCACAACGACAACATCGACTGGGCCGACTCGGCGACGGACGTCCCCCGGCTCGGCGGGCTCTCCGCCTTCGGCCACGAGGTCGTCCGGGAGATGAACCGCGTCGGCATGCTGGTCGACCTCTCGCACGTGGCGGCGACCACGATGCGCGACGCGATGGCCACCAGCACCGCGCCGGTGATCTTCTCGCACTCCTCGGCCCGCGCCGTCTGCGACCACCCGCGCAACATCCCCGACGACGTGCTGGCCGCACTCCCGGCCAACGGCGGCGTCGCGATGGCGACCTTCGTCCCGAAGTTCGTGCTGCCGGCCGCCGTCGCCTGGACCCAGGCCGCCGACCGCAACATGCGCGAGCACGGTCTGCACCACCTCGACACCAGCCCGCAGGCCATGCGCATCCACGAGGACTTCGAGGCGGCCCATCCGCGCCCCGAGGCCACCACCGCGACCGTCGCCGACCACCTGGACCACATGCGCGAGGTCGCGGGCGTCGACCACATCGGCATCGGCGGCGACTACGACGGCACGGCGTTCCTGCCGCGCGGCCTGGAGGACGTATCCGGCTATCCGAACCTCATCGCCGAACTCCTGCGGCGCGGCTGGTCGGAGCGCGACCTCGCCAAGCTGACCTGGCGCAACGCCGTACGGGTGCTCCGCGACGCGGAGGCCGTCGCCCGGCACGAGCAGAGCGGGCGGGGCCCGTCCCACGCCACGATCGAGGAGCTGGACGGGCGCGCGCTGCGCTGACGGGCGGACGACCGCGTCCACCGCGTCCGATGGCCGTGGCCGTACGGGGACGCCGCCCGCCCTCGCCCGCGGGGGCGGGCGGCCCGGCGGCGGCGTCCCGCCGCACCCTGTCCTGTTCCGCCGCGCCCTGTTCCGTCCCGGGCTCTACGCCTTCGGACGGCCCATCGCCCGGAAGGTCCAGCCGGCCCCGCGCCAGGCCGCGCTGTCCAGGGCGTTGCGGCCGTCCAGGATGATCCGGCGGGATGCCGCCGCGCCCAGCTCCGCCGGGTCCAGCTCGCGGAACTCGCGCCACTCCGTCAGGTGCAGCACCACGTCCGCGCCGCCCACCGCCTCCAGCGCCGAGTCCGCGTAGCCGAGCGTGGGGAACAGCCGCCGGGCGTTGGCCATGGCCTTCGGGTCGAAGACGGTCACCTGCCCGCCCTGGAGGTGGATCTGCCCGGCGACGTTGAGGGCGGGCGAGTCGCGTACGTCGTCGGAGTCGGGCTTGAAGGCCGCGCCCAGCACCGCCACCCGCTTGCCGAGGAACGAGCCGCCGCCCACCGCCTCCCGGGCCAGCTCGACCATGTGGCCGCGGCGGCGCATGTTGATGGAGTCGACCTCGCGGAGGAAGGTGAGCGCCTGGTCCGCGCCCAGCTCGCCGGCGCGCGCCATGAACGCCCGGATGTCCTTGGGCAGGCAGCCGCCGCCGAAGCCGATCCCGGCCCGCAGGAACTTCGAGCCGATCCGCTCGTCGTGCCCGATGGCCTCGGCGAGCTTGACGACGTCTCCGTCGGCGGCCTCGCAGACCTCGGCCATGGCGTTGATGAAGGAGATCTTGGTGGCGAGGAAGGAGTTCGCGGAGGTCTTCACCAGCTCGGCGGTCGGGAAGTCCGTCACCACGAAGGGCGAGCCCTCCGCGACCGGCACCGCGTACACCTCGCGCAGCAGCTTCTCGGCCCCCTCGCTCCGCACGCCGACGACGATCCGGTCGGGGTGCAGGGTGTCGCGGACCGCGAAGCCCTCGCGCAGGAACTCCGGGTTCCAGGCGAGCTCGGCGTCGGCGCCCGCCGGGGCCAGCTCGGCGAGGCGGGCGGCGAGGCGGGCCGCGGAGCCCACCGGGACGGTGGACTTGCCGACGACCAGGGCGGGCCGGGTGAGGAGCGGGGCCAGCGACTCGAAGGCGGCGTCCACGTAGCTCATGTCGCACGCGTACTCGCCGTGCTTCTGCGGGGTGTTCACGCAGACGAAGTGGATGTCGCCGAAGGCGCCGACCTCCTCCCAGGAGGTGGTGAAGCGCAGCCGCCCGGTGGAGCCCTCGATCCCGACGACGTGCTTCTGGAGCATCTCCTCCAGGCCCGGCTCGTACATCGGCACCCGGCCGCGGGAGAGCAGCTCGATCTTCTCAGGTACGACGTCGAGCCCGAGGACCTCGAATCCCAGCTCGGCCATGGCGGCGGCATGGGTGGCGCCGAGATAGCCGGTGCCGATCACAGTGATCCTGAGGGCCATGGAGTGCTCCTGGGAGGTACGGACGGAGATGCGGATCGAGCATAGTCGGGGACCGGGACGCACTTTCTCCCCGCCCCGTATGCCGGATTGATGATGTTTTGCCCGACCGTTGTCACCAAGCTCACGTGTCGCCCGCATAGGCCGCCGGGCGGCTTGCGCACTAAAATTGAGTTACTTAACGGTAGTTAGCATCTGGGGAGTGAGCGTCTTGGCGGGTTCGACCGATTTCGACCTGTACCGTCCGTCCGAGGAGCACGGCATGCTCCGCGAGACGATCCGTTCGCTCGCCGAATCGAAGATCGCCCCCTTCGCCGCCGCGGTCGACGAGGAGGGCCGCTTCCCGCAGGAGGCACTGGACGCCCTGGTCGCCTCGGACCTGCACGCCGTCCACGTTCCGGAGGAGTACGGCGGGGCCGGGGCGGACGCGCTGGCCACGGTCATCGTGATCGAGGAGGTGGCCCGCGCCTGCGCCTCCTCCTCCCTCATCCCGGCCGTCAACAAGCTCGGCTCGCTCCCCGTGATCCTCTCCGGCTCCGAGGAGCTGAAGCGCAAGTACCTGGGCCCGCTCGCCAAGGGCGACGCGATGTTCTCGTACGCCCTCTCCGAGCCGGACGCCGGCTCCGACGCGGCCGGCATGAAGACGAAGGCCGTGCGCGACGGCGACTTCTGGGTGCTCAACGGCGTGAAGCGCTGGATCACCAACGCGGGCGTCTCCGAGTACTACACGGTCATGGCCGTCACCGACCCGACCAAGCGCTCGAAGGGCATCTCCGCCTTCGTCGTCGAGAAGTCCGACGAGGGCGTCTCCTTCGGAGCCCCGGAGCGCAAGCTCGGCATCAAGGGCTCCCCGACCCGCGAGGTCTACCTCGACAACGTCCGCATCCCCGCCGACCGCATGATCGGCGAGGAGGGCACCGGCTTCGCCACGGCGATGAAGACCCTGGACCACACCCGCGTCACCATCGCGGCACAGGCCCTCGGCATCGCCCAGGGCGCGCTGGACTACGCCAAGGGGTACGTCCAGGAGCGCAAGCAGTTCGGCAAGCCGATCGCCGACTTCCAGGGCATCCAGTTCATGCTCGCGGACATGGCGATGAAGCTGGAGGCGGCCCGCCAGCTCACCTACGCGGCGGCGGCCAAGTCCGAGCGCGTCGACGGCGACCTGACCTTCTTCGGCGCGGCGGCCAAGTGCTTCGCCTCCGACGTGGCGATGGAGGTCACGACGGACGCGGTCCAGCTCCTCGGCGGCTACGGCTACACGCGGGACTACCCGGTGGAGCGCATGATGCGCGACGCGAAGATCACGCAGATCTACGAGGGCACGAACCAGGTGCAGCGGATCGTGATGGCGCGCAACCTGCCGTAGCAGGGTCTTCGCAGGTCAGCGGCGTCTCCGGAAGCCTCCTTCAGCAGGCTTCCGGAGACGGCAAGGCCCCCGGAGCGATGCCGGGGGCTGTTTCCTCCGTACGTCGGTCAGAGCTGGTCGATGAGGCAACGGGTGTCGTCCAGCCACACCCGCTGACCGTCTCCATCCACGGACAGCCCGAAGCGGGCTCGTTTCGGCTTCCCGAGCTCGCGCCACCTCAGGAAGGCGTCGCGCACCTCGTTCCACAGGGCCCGGGGGCCGTACTGCTCCACCTCGTACGCATCCGCGTTCGGCAGGTATTCCACGGTCGCCCACGACGTGCCGTCATCGGAGAAGAACCACAGGGTGGCCTCCTCGCTGCCGTCGTCCGCCGCGCACCACCGGAACCACGCATCGGTGATGCTCAGGCCGATGAAGAACGCCGGATCATCCTGGATGACGTTCTGGGGAGCGATGTCCGTCGCCCCCTTCGCCCCTTCCTCCTCGTGGTATAGGTCCGAGATGCGCCCGGCCCCGCCCCGGTGGGTGCGGTCCCACATGAAGGCCGGAGATCCGGAGAACCTCCCCCGCGCCTTACCGTCCACCACGTCCAGCGTGGCGAACGAACCGCTGAAGAAGCTGCTGCCCCACGGGGTGACGATCCGCCCGTTCGGGCACTGCTCCAACCACGCCTGCGGTACGTCCCGCATGGTGCAGGTGCAGATGATCCGCTCGTACGGCGCCCCCCGGTGATGACCGGCGCGGCCGTTGCCGAGAATCGTCGTCGGGTGGAACCCGGCTCGTTTCAGATTCCCGTTGGCCAGGGCCAGCACCGTCTCGTCCAGTTCCACGCTGGTCACGTTGGTCTCGCCCAGGCGGTGGGAGAGCCATGCGGCGTTGTACCCGGTTCCGGTGCCGATCTCCAGGACTCGATGCCCGGCGCGCACATCCAGCAGGGTGAGCATTTCGAGCATGATCGACGGCATGGACGAGGATGACGTGTGCAGCCGGAAGGCGTCGGTGGCCGTTGGCCTCCCGTCGTTGACCTGGGTGACGACCGGACCGTCCGCGTAGACGATCCGCAACCACTGTTCCGGGTCCTCGGCGAAGTCACCGCCCACGATCACTTCGGGGATGAACAGGGCCCGGTCGACCGCTGCCACGGCGTCCTGCCACTCAAGAGGCAACGCGCCTCTTTCCAGGAGACCTTGAACGAGCTGCCGCTGTGTTCTCATCCGACCTCACTTCTTCTTCGGCGGGGGCTCGTACGGCCGGGTCGGGCCCGGCGGCTTGTCCCGGTGGCCGTCACTGCTGGAGGTGTCCGGCGTGCCGGAGTGGCTTCCGCCCTTCTTGCTCATCTCGGACTCGCTTCCTGTTGATCGCGGGATTCGACGTGACGGGTCAGAAACCGTGGCGCATCTCGGCCTTCTTCCATTCCGGGCCGGGACTTTCTCATCCGTCATGTCAACGACGCTACGGAAAAGCGAAGTTGCCGGTCCACGTCGTTGCAGTTTGTTGCAGGGCAATCAGCCGAGAGCGTCGATGGCCCTGCTGATCAGGGATCGTGCTCGGGGGCCGTACACAGCCATCTCGGCCAACCGGGCGAAAGCCCTCTGATACAACTCCACTTCGGTCGGCGTCGTCACCGTGACCTTCGCGGCCAGCAACTCGATGTGCACCCGCTTGTCATCGAACATCGTGAATGTCTCCGTGCCCCATATGACGCGGCTTCTGGATCGGGGGATGACGCCGAGCGAGACGGCCGGATAGGACATGGCGGTCAGCAGGTACCGAAGCTGGCCGGCCATTACGGCGTCGTGGCCGATGCGGTGGGTGAGAACGTCCTCTTCGATGAGTATGACTACGCGGTGGAGGCCGTCACGGATGATGTGCGACCGGTCCACGCGGGCCGCAGCGGCTTCGCTGACATCGTTCGGAAGGTTGCGGAAATCCGCGATGAGCGAGAGGAGCGCATGGGCGTATCCCTGGGTCTGGAGAAGACCGGGCATGACCCGGGCGCAGTAGATGCGGAAGAGCTGCGTGCGCTCGTACAGGGGGGCGTTCGCCTGTTGCAGCCTGCGCAGGCCGGTGCGTTGCGTGCGTCGCCACTCGACGTACATCGAGTCTGCGGAGCGGGAGGAGGCGATGAGGTCGGCCGCTTGTTCCTCGGCGTCGCAGGCCGCGCACCAAGCCCGGATGTCGGCATCAGAGGGGGTCGTCCTGGCGGCCTCGATGCGTGAGGTCTTCGCTTTGTTCCAGTCGCACCGATCAGCCAGCCCTTGCATCGTCAGGCCGGAGTCCAGACGCAGATCCTTGAGCCGTGCGGCCACGGACTCGCGGGCCGCCTGGGTACTGGAGAAGGGAGACGAAGGCATGAATCGACTGATGGGTGATGTGGACGGATCAGACCTGGTATTCCTCGTGGGGGACGCCGCGCTCCCACGCGGATTCGAACGAAGCTGCGAACAGTTTCAGGATGTGCGACTCCGAAGTGAAATCATCCGATACGAGCGAACCATCCCCGGCGAAGTGGTGCACCCTTGCCAGCCGGTCGTCGAAGAGCCAATAGTCATTGCAAGGGAGCAGGAGGTCCGAGGCGAGACGCCGGGGCACCCATCGGACCTGCTCGCCGGCGGCGCGGTTGGCCCGGGTCATGTAGTGCTCCCAACGAATGTATTCGGATACCGGCTCGCTGATGATCCTGACCCGACGGATGGATACACCGCGCCCCACCGTATCGGCGATCTGATCGTGAAATCCTCGCCACCATGACGACCGCTCGTCCCAGTCGATCCGTTCACCACGTCGCCATGCCGCAAACCGCTCGTTGTCGCCGTAGTCGTCGCGCATCTCCATGTGGACCGCCGAGTGGTCCGTGTCCCGGATGCACTCAGCGAAGCTCGGCTGCTGAGCGTTCTGCGGCATCGCACGCCCTCCTGATCTGCTCCACCATCCGGGCGGGAATCCGGATGACGGCTTCGGTATCCGGGATCGGGCCGGCCTCAAGACACTCCCTCTCTGTCCCGTCGTCGGCTTTCCACCCCTGAAAGACCAGGTCAGCGTTCTGATCGTCCACCCACACGGTGGGGCAGTGGTCCTCGTCCGTGTCGGGGTCCTTGCCGAAGAACAGTAAGGACATGGCGACCTCCCGCGTCGAACATGGTGTGACTTGTTGCACGACCCTCGCCCTCGGAAGGTGGGTCGTCAAGAGGGCCGGAGCGGCCCCGGCAGACGGCCCCGAGACCCGTCGGGCGTGGTTTCCGGCCCCACAGCGCGCGACGCGTCAGCGGACCACGTCGAAGACGTTCTTCTGGATGCCGTTCGCGTACGCCTCGTGCTCGACCAGCCGCAGCTTCTGGGCGTCCTTGTCCGTGTCGCTGAACAGCCGCTTGCCCGCGCCGAGCAGGAGCGGGAAGACGAGCAGGTGGTACCGGTCGATCAGGCCGGCGTCCGAGAGGGCCCGGTTCAGGGCCGCGCTGCCGTGCACGATGATCGGGCCCCCCTCGGTCTCCTTCAGCGCGGCGACCTCGTCGAGCGAACGCAGGATCGTGGTCGCGCCCCAGTCCGGCACCAGGTCGTTTTCGGTCAGCGAGGCGGAGACGACGTACTTCGGCATCTCCTTGTACTCCGCGAACTCCGGCATGCCCGGCCAGACCGGACTGAACGCCTCGTAGCTGGCCCGGCCCAGCAGCAGCGCTGTGGCCTCCTCCTGCTCCCGGCCCTTGATGGCGTACGCCTCGGGGAGGAATTCCACGTCCTTGAACGTCCACCCCGCATTCCGGTAGCCGGGCTCGCCGCCCGGGGCCTCCATGACGCCGTCGAGTGAGACGAAGGCGGTGCTGATCAGGGTGCGCATCAGTGGTCTCCTGGGTGGGTCGCGGCGGGCCCGGTCGCCGCCGGGCGTCCGCCTTACTCTCGGGTCTTGCTCCTACGGTTGTACTGACGGCGCGCCGGGCGAGAACTCATCGGTCCGCCTCCCTCTCCATGGCCGGACTCGGCAGGCTGACGGCAGGCCCTACGCCGCTTCCCCGTTCCGGTCGCGGCAGTCGCGGCAGTGGCCGGGGCGGTGGGAGCGGAAGGCCCGCTCGCAGCCGTCGCAGGTCTGGAAGGGGCTGGCGGCCGGAGCCCGGCGGGGCGGTGTGAGGTCCTGGGTGCTGGGGAGCGGGGGCGGCAGGAGGGCCGTGAGGCGGTGTCTGAGGAGCCTCGCCGGGTGGTTCAACGGCTGCGGGAGGTCGGTGGTGAGGGCGTGCCGGATCGTGTCGGGATGCGCGTCACGTTCGATCCAGGCGGCCACGCCGGGGGCCAGGCGGTCCACATCGGCCTCGGAGAGCACGAGTTGCGGGGCCCGGCGGCGGAGGTCGGCGAGCAGCGCCGTGGCCGTCCGGTGCAGATCCGGGGTCAGCTCGTGCGGCTGGGGCAGCGGGGCGAGCGGCGGCCTGGGCGCGGTGGGAGCCGGTAGGAGAACCGGAGCCGGGGGGTGCTCCGGTACGCGAGCGGGCTCAGGGGCGGAGGGAGCGGAAGCGGGAGGGGGAGCAGGAGCGGGAGCGGTCATCGCGGGCTCCTCGCGCGTCTCGGTGGCCTCCGCCCCGAGCGGCGGCTTCGGGGCGACCGGGGCCGGCTGGCGTACGGGCACTGGGCATGCCGCCGCGCGTATCGCGTCCGGGGCCGGGCGGCGTACGGCCGCCGGGCACGCCGCCGCGCGTACGGCCGCCGGTCGCCCCGGAGTCGCCGCGCGTATCGCGTCCGGCCGGTTGCAGGACACCGTGCGCGTGACGACCCGGCCGTTGGGCAGGCGTAACCGGACGCGGTGCAGATAGCCGTGGGCCTCCAGCTCGCGCAGGGCGGCGGCGATGCGGATCTCGCCCTCGGGGAAGCGGCCTGCCAGGCGTTTGACGCCCACCGGAGCGCCGGTCGGCAGCGACTGGATGTGCACGGCGAGCCCGATCGCGGTGAGCGACAGTTCGGCGTGCTGGGCGAGGTGGTTCCCGACGACCGTGAAGCGGCCGGTGTGCGGGACGGCGAGGTGGATGACGCCGGAGGGCGGGAGAGGCCCGGGAATCCCGGTCAGGGCGTGGCCCAGGGAGGTATCGTGCTGGGTATCCATCAGGAAATGGTTCTTTCCGTGGTGGCTAGGCCCTCGTTCGGGATTGCTGTCCCGGCGGGGGCCGTCGTATGCCTGGTTGTCGGTGGTCAGCGTGAGCATATGCCGGGCAACCCGAAGAAAAGCCAGTCGAGTTGGCACATCTCAGCCTTCCGGGTGACTTGTCCTTCTCGCAGTTGACCACCGGGATCGGGTGGGGTGGGTTGGGTTTTTTCCTGGGTTCTTTACGTAGTTGATGTCGTGGCCCGCCGGGTCGCGGTCGGCCACGATCTGGTGATGCCGCACCGGGTCGTGGCACGCGACGACCTGGTCCGATCAGCTACTTCGGGGGATTTCCGCCGATCCGCTCCCCGGTCGGCCGGACCGTCCCTACGCTGCTGGGCATGGCTGACGAAGACGGCAGGCACGGCGCGGCGGCGGCACGCGAGGCGGAGGCGGGAGGTGACCCGTCCGAGCCGGACCTCGACCTCGACATCGATGCGGCCGACGATTCGAGCGCGGTGGTGGCCGCCGTGGGGCGGCAGATCAAACTGTGGCGCGAGGCGGCCGGGATGCGCGCCGTCGAGCTGGGCAGGGCGATCGGCTACAGCGAGGATCTCGTCTACAAGGTCGAGGGCGGACGGCGCATCCCCAAGCCGGAGTTCCTGGACGCGACGGACGCGGCCGTGGGCGCGGGCGGCAGGATCTCCGCGATGAAGCAGGACGTGGCGGAGGCCCGCTACCCGAAGAAGGTGCAGGACCTCGCCAAGCTGGAACGGGCGGCGGTCGAGTTCGGCGCGTACGACAACCACAACGTCAACGGGCTGCTCCAGACCGCCGAATACGCCCGTGCGCTCTACGAGATGCGGCGGCCGGCCTTCGGGCCCGACGAGGTCGAGCGGTATGTCGCCGCGCGGATGGCGCGACAGGAGATCTTCCGGCGGAAGCCGCTGACCATGCTCACCTTCGTCCAGGAGGAGGTGACGATCCGGCGACCGCTCGGTGGGCGCCCGGTGCTGCGACGCCAGCTCGAACACCTGCTGGAGATCGGGCAGTTGCGGAACGTCGAGATCCAGGTGATGCCGACCGACCGGGAGGACCACGCCGGGATGGGCGGCCAGCTCCAGCTTCTCAAGTTCAGGGACGGCAGCGCGGTGGGACACTGGGAGGGGCAGTTGTTCAACCGCCTGACCTTCGACCCCAAGGAGATCCGCGTCCTGGAGCAGCGGCTCGGTCTTGTCCGTGCTCAGGGGCTCACTCCACGGGAATCGCTGGCCTTCGTCGAGAAAGTGCTGGGAGAGACATGACGCGCAACACGTCCGGGGGAGACGGCTCCGCCCTGGAATGGTTCAAGAGCAGCTACAGCAGCAACGACGGCCCTGCATGCGTCGAGGCCGCCGCCGCCTGCGGCACCGTGCACATCCGTGACTCCAAGGACCTCGCCAGGAAGCCGCTCGGCTTCAGCTCCGCCGTCTGGGCGGACTTCGTCCCGTACGTCTCCGGCGTCTGAGGGACACGCACCACCCGCGCCGCCCTCGCACGCTCCGAACGCGCTCGGCCGGGCCCCCGAGCCCCGGGTGGCCGAGCGCGTTCGTGTGTCCCCGTGGGGTGGCCCCCGTCGCCAGGGGCGTCAGTTGCCGGTGACGGTGACCTTCTCGTCGTTCTTGAGCTGCTCCACCAACTGCTTCACCTTGGCCTTGTCCCAGAGCAGGTTGCCTCCGGTGCTGCCCGCGATCGGCATGTTCATCGACGTGCCCTCGCCGCCCGTCACGCCCTTCATGGCGAAGAACATCTGGCTCAGCGACCAGAGCGACATGTCCTTGTCCACGACCAGGGTGTCCAGGCCCGCGCCCATCGTCGGGTAGAGCGCGAACGGGTTGAGGATCGTGGAGGGCGTGGCCGTCTGGCTCGCCAGCGCCGCGAGGAACTTCTGCTGGTTCTTCGTACGGTCGAGGTCGCTGCCCGCGAACGCGTACCGGGTCCGGACGAAGGCCAGCGACTGCTCGCCGTTCAGCGTCTGCTTCCCGGCCCGGAAGTCGGCACCCGACTTCTTGTCCTTGAACGCCTTCGGGATGTCCATCTCCACCCCGCCGATCGCGTCCACGATCTTGGCGAAGCCGCCGAAGCCGATCTCGACGTAGTGGTCGATGCGCAGGCCGGTGTTGAACTCCACCGTGCGCACGAGCAGTTCGGGGCCGTCCTCGGCGTAGGCCGCGTTCAGCTTCACCTGGCGGCCGGTGCCCTGGAACATCTTCCCGGACTCGGAACCCTTGAAGGACGGGATCTCGACGTTGGAGTCGCGCGGCAGCGAGATCAGCGTCGGGCCGTTGGAGCCCCGGTGCAGGATCATCATCGAGTCGGTCCGCTTGCCCTCGGCCGAGCCGGTGTGCAGCTTCTTCTTGTCCTCCGACGTCATGCCCTCGCGGCTGTCGGACCCGACGATGAGGTAGTTCGTCCCCTCGCCCTCCTCCGGCCGCTCGATGACCTTGGACAGGTCCACCTCGCGCTTCAGCTTCGAGTCGGCCCAGAAGTACGTCGAGATGGAGACCGCGAGCACCACGACCACCAGGGTCAGCGCGCCCAGTTTGATCCGGCGGCGCCAGTCCGGCGCGGGGCGGCCCTGGACGTAGCCTCCGTCACCGCCGCCACGGCCGCCGCCCCGGCCGGAGCCGTTGCCGCCGCCTCCGCCGCCGTAGACCTGGCCCGTGTTGTACCCGCTGTCGTAGCCGGTGCCGTTCCCGTTGTCGTATCCGGGGGAGCCGCCCTGTCGCGGGTCGGCGTACCCCTGGCTCTGCGGCGGCACCTGCGGCCTCTGCGGCGGGGCCTGGGGGCGCCGGATGTGCGGCATGGCGCGGGCTCCCTCGGGCCGGGGGCTGGTGCTGCCCTGCCCGTAGTGCTCGCTGCGGTCGCCGGTCCGTCGATCGGGCCAATCGTTCATGCCGACCAGTGTGCCGTCCCGGTGCGCAGGTATTACAGGGTGTAAGGGAAATCGCACCAGGGCTGTTGCGAACCTGATGCATTCCGCGGAATCCGGGCCCCCGCATAAGGTGGACGGTATGACAGATCAGGCCACCCGCCCGGACAGCGCGATTCCGGGCAAGCCGACCGCGGCGTCCCGGACCACCCTCAGCCACATCATGACCGGCAGCGACACCAACCTCCTGGGCACCGTGCACGGCGGCGTGATCATGAAACTGGTGGACGACGCGGCGGGCGCCGTGGCCGGCCGCCACTCCGGCGGACCGGCGGTGACCGCGTCGATGGACGAGATGGTCTTCCTGGAGCCGGTGCGCGTCGGCGACCTCGTCCACGTACGCGCGCAGGTCAACTGGACCGGCCGCTCCTCCATGGAGGTCGGCGTCCGCGTGATGGCCGAGCGGTGGAACGAGTCGACCCCCGCCCAGCAGGTCGGCAGCGCCTACCTGGTCTTCGCCGCGGTGGACGGCGACGGCAGGCCCCGCCCCGTACCGCCGGTGATCCCCGAGAGCGAGCGCGACAAGCGGCGCTACCAGGAGGCGCAGATCCGCCGCACCCACCGGCTCGCCCGCCGCCGCGCCATCAGGGAGCTGCGCGAGAAGCGCGCAGCCGACGGCATCGACGACTGAGCCGTAGCCGGGTCGCGGACCAGGCCGGGACGGGACCAGGCTGGGTCGTGGTCAGGCCCGGGAGAGCCCTCACGGGCAGCTCTCACGGGCAGACGACCTCGTCGCCCGTCACCGTGGAGAACTCCCCCTCCTGCGCGCTCTCCGCCCTGACCCGCCGCACCTCCGTGAAGTCCGAACCCGCCGTCACCTGCATCGTGCCGCCCTGCCCCGCCACCGGCCTCAGCTCGCTCCCGGGCAGCGCCGCCCCCAGCGACTTCGCCGAACGGTCCCAGCGCGGGTCGTACGTCACCAGCGTCCGCTTCACGTCGCGCAGCTTCCCGTTGAGCGGGACCCTCGTGGTGTTGAACCCGGTGGCCCGCAGCGCGGTGTCGACGTCCTTGGCCAGACCGTCCTTCGGAGTGCCGTTGTAGACCTGCACGCGCACCTGCGCGGGCGCGACGTCGACGAGCGCGGCCCGCGGCTGCCGCGGCCGGTTCGCCTTCTCCGGCGCCAGCGGCCTGTCCTCGCGCAGCGCCCGGAACAGCTTCTTCGACTTCTTCGCGTCCCACTGGACCGTGGAGCCGATGCCCTTCACCGCGAAGCCCGGGTTGCCGATCGGTACGGAGGTGAACTCCGACGAGGACGGGCTGAAGTCCCGCATCGCCCTGCCGAGCGCCACCATCTGCTCCGTGCCGAATCCCTGGTCCGCCCGGACCGAGCCGAGCACGGAGGCGGAGACCTGCTGGAACCTCACCGGGTTCAGCAGCACCCCGCTGCCGGTGGCCTGCTTGATCAGCGCCGCCACGAACTTCTGCTGGCGCTGCATCCGCCCCAGATCGGAGGCCCCGTCGACGTGCCGGGACCGTACGTACTGGAGCGCCTGTCCGCCGTTCAGCTCGTGGGAGCCCGCCGCCAGGGTCAGCCCCGTGTAGGTGTCCTTCATCGGCCGGGCCGTGCAGATCTTCACCCCGCCGACGGCGTCGACGGTCTTCATGAAGCTGGTGAAGTCGACCTCCACGTAGTGGTCGACCTTGACACCCGTCATGTGCTCGACCGTCCGCACGGTCAGCGTCGGCCCGCCCTCCGCGTACGCGGCGTTCAGCTTCACCGGGTGGCCCGCGTGGTGCTTGCCCGTGTTGCGGTCGGTGTGGGCGGGGATCTCGGCGTAACTGTCGCGGGGGAGGCTGACGACGCTCGCGCGCCGTTTGTCCGCCGACAGATGGACCAGCATGATCGTGTCCGTGCAGTGGCAGGGAGCGCCGCCCAACCGGTATTTCCGCTTCTCCGCCTTCGTGATGGTGTCCCGGCCGTCGGTGCCGACGAGCAGCAGGTTCATGCCGTGGCCCGACTGTGGGCGGTTCTTCATGTCCTTGAACGGGTCGACCCGGCCGATCCCGGTCTCCAGGCTGCTCACCACCGCGTGCCCGATCCCGCCCGCGCCCAGGACCAGCACGGACAGCCCGGTGGCCACCCGCATGCCCCAGCGCGGGCGTTCGTCCTGCCTCCGGGAGCGGACGGGCCGGGTCTGCGCCGGTCCGCGGCGCGGCGGTGCCGGGCGCTGCGGTGCGGGGCGGGCGTACGGGGGAGTGGCGCGGGGGTGCGACGGACGCTGAGGTCGCTGGGGGCTGGGCACGGGGGGAGACACCTCCGCGGTGCAAGGGGGACCATCGCACGGTAGGCCCATACGATCTCCACTCCGGCCCACGACCCGGCGGCGCGCACCGGTGTTCCCCCATTCGCGGTAACGTGGCGGCCCGGATAACGCCGCCTCCAGGGGTGCGAACCCCCGGCGTCCCCGAGGACCGTCGCCGAGGGCCACATGTCTGCCGCGCAGTGCCCCGCCGTCTCCGGCGGCTACGCGGCGGCTACGCGGCGGTGATCGTCGCCGGATCGGTGCCCGCGGGCAGGGGGCTCTCTCTCAAGGCCCGCGCGGATCATCCCGGTGGCGCTGACGACCATGCACATGTCCTGAGGGTACGGGTTCCTCACCAGCCCGCGCCCGCCGGCCAGGAAGGTCATCGCCGGCCGCCGCCGGGCCCTTCGCGGCGGCCCGGCGTCCGCCGCGTCACCAGGCGCAGGTCGCGTCACCAGGTGTAGTTCGGGTTGACGCGCATGCAGCTCTTCTCCTCGCCGTTGAGGGCCTCGGCCGAGTCCGGGGTCTTCTCCTGGCCCTTGGCCGCGGGATAGGCCCGGTCCTCCCGCCAGTCGGCTCCCACCGCGAGCGAGATCCCGGACACCTCCGTGGACTTCTTCACCTGACCCAGCGGAATGCCGAGAGCCTTCGCGACCGCCTGGGCGTCGCCCTCCAGGTCCGCGCTCGGATACAGGACCGCGGTGCGCACCGCGCCGCTCACGTTCCCCGAGTCGATGGTGGTCTTCCCGAAGCCCGCGTCCTTCAGCTGGTCCGACACGTGACGGGCGCGGCCGGACGCCGGACCGAGCGCGTCGGTGGCCGTCGCGTTCCGTACGGCGACCGCGATCTCGCCCACCGGCGCCGACGGGTCCTTGGTGACCTCCGGCTTCCGCTTGGACGCCTTGCCGTCCAGCGGTACGTCGTCGCGGACCATCCGGAACAACTGCTCCGCGTCGCCCGCCTTCGGATAGACCCGGCCGGCGTTCACGCCCGTGCCGTACACGTTCGGCATGGTCGACATCGTGATCCGCTTCGTCGGGACCTTCTTGAGCTCCTCGGCCAGGTCGTACAGCTTGGTGACCGTGTCCAGCCCCTTGTCGACCGTCAGCGCCTCCGTGGCGGCCTCGGCGAGGTTCATCAGCTTGGTCGGGTCGGAGAGCTTGGTGCCCTTGCGCAGCTCACGGACCATCGAGTTCATGTACTGGTGCTGGGCCTTGGCCCGGCCGAGGTCGCTGTTGTCCTCGAAGCCGTACCGGGTGCGCAGCCACTGGAGGGCCTGCTCGCCCTTGATGGGAGTGGTGCCCTTCTTCAGCTTCAGCCCGGAACCGCCGCGTCCGTCGCGACCGCGCGAGAGGATGTTGGCGTCGACGCAGACCGGGACGCCGCCTATCGCGTCGGCCATCGAGACCACACCCGCGAAGTCGATCATCATGAAGTGGTCGATGGTGATGCCGGTCAGCTCGTACCAGGCGGCCACCGTGCACCCCGGACCACCGCGCCCCAGGCTCTCGTTGGTCTGCACGTCCACGGTGCTGGCCGGGTAGACCTTGCCGTCCGGGGCCGTGCACTTGGGCATCTTGAGCATGGTGTCGCGCGGCATGCTGATCACGGAGAGGTTGCTGCGGTCCGCCGAGAGGTGGAGCAGCATCTGCACATCGGCGAGCGGCATGCCGCCGAAGGTCTCCTTCGCGCCGCCGAGGGCCTGGTTGGCCTTCGAGTTACGGGCGTCGGAGCCGATGAGCAGGATGTTGAGCGGGGTCTGACCGGCGGCATTGGCCTTGTGGTCGGCCATCGGCTTGTCGCCGAGGGTCAGATCCTCCTTCTTGATATTGCCGTTGAGATGGTCGTAGTACAGATAGCCGGCCCCACCGGCGCCGAGTATGAGCACCGCCAGAACGGACGCCCCCCAGCGCAGCGCCCGCCGCCGGCCGGTCTTCGGGGCCCGGCGGCTGCCGCGTACGTCTTCGCCGCCTATGCCGCCTGTCCCGCCCTTGCTGCTCTTGGCGCCTTCAGCGCCCTTGTCACCCTTGTTGCCCTTGTTGCCCTTGTTGCCTCTGCCGTTGCGCCGGGGCCCGCCTCCGGACCTCCCCGCGCGTCTGCCCCGCGCCGCCCCGGACCGCGCCGCCGCGGCGTCAGCGGTGTCGGCGGCGGCCCGGTCGGTGTCGTCGCCGTCGCCCGCGCGGTCGTCGTCCGGTGCGTACAGGCTCTCGTCCCAGCCGCGTTGGCTCGCGTGCCGGACGCGCGAGCGCGTTCCCTCCCCGGGTGTGCTGCTGCGACCCACCGGACCCCCCATATGCTGTTCAGATTTCCGCTGTGGCGCGGTGACCCGGTGTCACGCTGCGCATTCCGCCTTGTCGGCGCTTGCCTGCTGGATGCCCTCCGGCGCCTTCGCCGGTCCGGAGACGGGTATGCCGACGCCCTTGAAGTCCGCCCCCAGCGTCAGCACCATCGCCTGCAAACCCTCGGCGTCGGCGGTGCCCCGCTTCATGGCCCCGGCCGGCAGCCCCATCATTTCGGCGAGCGCCCGTGCCTGGTCGGCCTGGTTCGGCGCGTACGCCAGGGTCGTCTTCTTGATCTTCGCCGGGGCGTTGGCCTTGTTGGTCGACTTCAGAACGCCCTGACTGTTCTGGAGCCAGGTGACGGTCGCGCCGGCCGCACCCGCGATGTCACCGCCGTTGAGGACGTCGACGCGTACGTCGGCGGGCTCGGCCTTCGGCCCCTTCAGCAGCGCGGCCTGCTTGCTCTTGGCGGCCTTCTTCTTCTGCTTCACCTCGGTGAGCGAGGTGTCGGAGCGCATCATCGCGAACAGCTGCTCCGCCTTCTCGGGCTGCGGAACCACGGTGGCCTTGACCGTCTCGGCCGGGTTGTCGATGACCGGCAGCGTCACGAAGGTGATGTTCTTCGTGTTGACCTTGCCGAGCTCCTGGGCCAGCGTCATCAGCTTCTTCGCGCTGCCGATGCCGGAGTCGACCGTCAGCGCGTTGGTCGCCGCGTCGGCCAGGCTGAACAGCTTCTTCGGGTTGGTGAGCGTGTCGCTCGACTTCATCTCGCGGATCATCGAAGCCAGGAACTGCTGCTGCACCTTGATCCGGTCGAGGTCGCTCTCGTTGCCGAAGCTGTGCCGGGTGCGCAGCAGGGCCAAAGCCATCTCGCCCTGCACCTTCGACTCACCCTTGGGAAGCTTGAGTTGGGACTTCGGGTCGTCGACCGGCTTGGCCATGCAGACCTTGACGCCGCCGACCGCCGTGGTCAGCTCCTTGACCGCGTTGAAGTCGACCATCATGAAGTGGTCGGGCTTGACGCCGGTGATGGCCTCGACCGTCCGCATGGTGCAGCCGGGGTCGCGCCCCTCCTGGCCGAGGCTGATGTTGAAGCGGACGCCGGGAGTCCCCGGGATCGTCTTCTTCGATCCGTCCGGCTGGGTCGTCTCGCAGTCCGGAATGTCCGTCATCAGGTCGCGCG
This sequence comes from Streptomyces sp. ADI96-02, assembly GCF_003846185.1. GTDB lineage: Bacteria > Actinomycetota > Actinomycetes > Streptomycetales > Streptomycetaceae > Streptomyces. The sequence goes on along the minus strand of NZ_ML123034.1, from coordinate 2,476,936 downwards.
GGATGCTCAGTGCCGTCGCGTTGGTGCGGTCCGCGGAGACGTGGAAGAGGATGTTGGTGTCGGCGTGGCCCTCGCTGCCCTTGTCGCCGTACCCTCCGTTGCCCTTGCCGGTGCGCTTGTCGGTGCCGATGACCAGGATGTTCATCGGACCGTCGGTGAGGACGTCCTTGTTGCCCGCGTTGCCCACGTCGACCGTGTCGATGTTGCCGTTGAGCCGCTGGTACAGCGCGTACGCGCCGGCCGAGCCGGCGACCACGACGAACGCCATCACCCCGCCCGTCCACAGCAGCGCCTTCTTCCGGCGCGCCTTCGGGGACTTGCGCTTGCGCCGGCCCGCGGCGGCCGGCTCCGGGCCGCGCCCGCTCTGGGAGGAGCGGCGGCTGCGCTGGCCGGGCACCTCGCGGCGGGGACCGCCGGCGGAACCGTCGCGCGCACCCGCTCCGCGGCGGCCGGAGCCGTCACGGGGAGCACCGCTCCGCGAACCGCTCCGCCGGGCGGAATCCGAGGCGTTGGACCGGCGCACCGCGCCGGACGACTCCCCTGCGGATTGATCCAGTCGCAGTTCGTAGTTGCCGGTGTGCGGGTTGAGCACCCACTGGTCTGCGGGGTCGATCTCGTCCGCCCGCCCACGGCTTTGCGCATCCACGGTTGCCTGAGTCCTCCGTCGGTGCCACGCGAGGCGCCCTCCCCCGGCAGGGCGCTCGTTCTTTCGCTCCAGCAGTGCACGACCTGGCGGCCGGAAGCACCGGATCGCGTCACACTATCCGGCTGCTTCGGAGTGGAGCGACGCGCGTGACCTATTCCACGCCCCTTACAACTGGGCATTCTTCCCAATACGCGTCGATTGTGTCTGTTGTCTTGGCAATTGCTTTACTGCTTGCACAGGTCGTCCGCCGCACTCGAACCCGAATAGGTGGGTGTGGGCGTCGGACTCTCGGAGCCGGTGTCGTCGGGCTTTCCGTCCTGGCCGGCCTTCTCGCTCTTCCGATCGCGCTTGAGCTCGTCCGCCGGGACCACGGCCACCGGCCGGTCGTCCCGCAGTTGCTCGAACAGCTCGCTCGCGTCCGGTTCGACGAGTTCGTCCCGGTTCGGGTCCTGGCGGTACGGCTGTCGGGGCACGGTCAGGAACTGCACCTGGTCGGTGGGCACGTTGCGCATCCCGCGCACCAGGTCGTACAGGTCCTTCAGCGTGTTCAGCCCCGGGTCCGTCGTCAGCGACTTGGTGGCCGCGTCCAGGACCGGGTAGAGCCGGGTCGGGTTGAGCAGGACGCCGTTGCTCTGCATCTTGTTCACCAGGGCGCCGAGGAACTTCTGCTGGCGCTCCATCCGCTCGGTGTCGCTGCCGTTGCCGATGGACTTGCGCGCGCGTACGTAGCCGAGCGCCTCCTCGCCGTTCAGCTTCTGCCGTCCGGCGGGCAGCCGCAGGTGGGCGTCCTTGTCGTCGATCGGCTCCTTGAGGCAGATCTCGACACCGTTCACGGCGTTGACCATGTCCTTGAAGCCGTTGAAGTCGACGACCATGTGGTGGTCGATGCGGATGCCGGTCATCCGCTCCACGGTGCGGATGGTGCAGGCGGTGCCGCCCAGCTCGAAGGCCGAGTTGAACTGCGCCTCGCGGGCCCGCGTGGTCTTGCCGTCGGCGGTCCGGCAGCTGGGCACCTCGACCATCAGGTCGCGCGGCAGCGAGACCGCCGTGGCGCTCTTCCGGTCGGCCGCGAGGTGCAGCAGGATCGTCGTGTCCGAGCGCTGACTCCCGCCGTCGTCCCGGCCGTACTCGCGGTTGTCGCCGGCCCGGCTGTCGGAACCGATGAGCAGGATGTTCTGCGCGGCCCTCACGACCGGCGCGGGCCGCTCCTTCTCGTACGCCTTGAGCTCGGCGGCGGCGCTCGTGTCGGTGGTGATGTTGCCGTCGAGCTTCTTGTACAGCCACCAGCCCGCGCCCGCGGCGACGAGGACGAGGAACGAGGCGGCGAGGGCGGTCCAGCGCAGCCAGTGGCTCTTGCGCACGCCGTCCTTGGGCCGCTCGGCCCAGGTCTGCGCACTGCGGTCGTCGTCGTTGCCGCCGCCGCTGCCGCCGCCGCTGCCGCTGCCGCTGCCGCTGCCGTTGCTGTTGCTGTTGTCGCTGTCCGGGTCCGCGTCGGTCCCGGCCCCGGTCTCCGTACCGGCTTCGGGCTCCGGTTCGCGTTCGGGTTCGGCCTGAGTGTCGGCCTCGGCGTCGAGGGGTGCCCCCGCGTCACTGCTCTCGCTGCCCGCGCCGGCCTCCGGTGCCCGCTCCGCCGGCTCCTCGGCGGGCCGTTCCGCCGTCGACTCCTCCGCAGGCTTCTCTTTCGAGCCCCCGGCGTCCTCGGCGTCCTTCGCGTCCCCGGTGTCCCCGGCGTCGTCGGATTCCTCGGAATCCTCGGAGTTCTGCGTGTCCTCGGCGTTCTTCGCGTTCGAGGCTCCGTGCCGTCCGGAACGGCCGCGTGACCCGCCCTGCGTCGTGTCCCCGGTCGGCTCGTCCGGGTTGTCCGGGTCGGCCGGCGTGCCAGCGCTGTCGGTCACGTCTGCGTCCATCCTTCACGTTCGGCGGCGCGATGGGCCGCCGGTCGCAGGAGTAGACGGCTGAACCTCACGCTTGGTTGTGCATCACGGGAGAGTGGTCCCCAAGGGTTGTCCCGCAATCCCTGGTGGGCGCGCGACGACGGCTACGGCACCTCGCCGCGTTGTCGGAATGTGCGCATACGTCCAGTATGCGGACGCTCCTCCGCTGTGCGATGCACGGCATCCGACGCCGCACGCTGATCCACCAGAGATCGCGGGACAACCCTTAGCGCCGATCATGGCCCCGCGCAGGTGCGCAGTCCCGGGGGCTCGGCCCTCTGTGGTCCGGACGAGTGCACCTCGGAGCGCTTGTCATACCGCGCTGTCGGTGACCCGCTCGCTTTCGACCCGCTTCGCCAGCGCTTCCGCGTCCAACTGGTCGAGGTGACGGCAGAGCACCACGGACCCGCCTGCGGCGAGCGGAGCGAAGAGCCCGGCGCTCAGCCCGTCCCAGTCGTCGTACGTACGACCGGTCAGCAGCCGCGATCCCGGGGCGAGCCCGAGGGCTCCCGCGTCCTCGCGCGCCCGCGCGACGAGCTGCGCCCCCGTCAGCTCGATCCCGCCCACGGCCAGCGCGGGCGCCTGCGGGTCCACCGGCGCGTACGGCGCGAAGCGGTCGCCCTGGCTCGGCACCTCGACGGCGTAGTCCGCGAAGCCCTCCGGCGTCTGCGGGAACCGGCCGCCCAGCGGACGCAGGGCCAGCGCGACCCGCTCGCCCCGGCAGGCCCGCGCCCGCTCCAGCGTGTCGGGGCCGGTCACGACGAGGTCGGCGGCGGCCGGGTCGCCCTGCACGTCGGCGACCACGCCGACCGAGGAGCAGGCCAGCAGCCAGACCGCGGACTGCCAGTGCGCGGGAAGCAGCAGCGCGACCCGGTCCCCGGGCTCGGCGGCCAGGTCGCCCTGGATCAGGTTGGCGGTCTTGGCCACCCAATTGGCGAAGGTGGCCACCGACAGTTCGACGCGTTCTCCGGTGGCGTCGTCGTAGAAGGTGACCAGGGGGCGGGCCGGGTCCGCGGCAAGGGCGGAACGCAGCAGGTCGGCAGGGGTGCTGTCGCTGGAGTTCATCCGCGCAAGCGTACGCGGGGGCTCCACGCGCGGCGGGCCGAACGGGTGTCACGGACACCGGTTCGGCAGACGGTGCGTCACTTTCGGGTAGGTGTCCGAGGTAGCCGGAGTGGTCCGAATATGTCAAGGATCAGCCGTATGCGTGCACTACTGGCAACTTCGATCGGCGTCACCTGTGCGGCGGCGCTCACCCTGCCCCTCGCCGTCCCCGCGTCGTCCGCCCCCACCCCCCAGGACGCCTCGGCCCGGCCTCCCTCCGCGGCCCCCGAATCGCCGGGCTCCGGCCCGCCCGAAACCCGGGAGGCGGTGACGGAACCTCACGCCACCACCTCCGACGCGCCAACCCCCGACGCGCCAACCCTCGACGCGCCGACCCTCGACGCGCCAACCTCAGACGCGCCGACCCCCGACGCGCCAGCCTCCGGCACGACCGGACCGGACACGACGGCCGCCGACCCGGCCCAGCGCGGGACCGATCAGCCCTCCGCCCCCGCCCGGTCGGCGGCGGACCTCCCCGGATCGACCCAGTCGCTCCCGATGGCCCGCCTCTCCTCCCCCTCGGACCGGGCCTCCGGCGCTGCCGCGACCCAGGGGCTGACCCGGCGCGACGCCCGCCCGTTCTCGCTGGTGGGCGTGGTGTGGGACGACGCCGGGACGGAACTGCACGGCACGGTCCAGATCCGCACCCGCGCGACCGGTACCGGAACATGGTCCGACTGGCAGGACGTGGAGACCCACAACTCCGAGCACGCCGCCGACCTCGGCAGCGCGGAGCGCGAGTCCGGCGCGGTGCGCGGTGCGACCGCTCCGCTCTGGGTCGGCGACTCCGACGGAGTGGAGGTGCGCGTACGGCCGGAAGCGCCCGATCCGCAGGACCGGGCGTCCACCCCCCTGCCGCTGCCCGGCGGGCTGCGCCTCGAACTCGTCGACCCCGGCGAGGACCCGCCGCGGGACCCGGCACAGGCGACGGCCCGGGAGGCCGGGCGGAAGACCGCCGGGAGCGACACCCCGGCGGCCTCGGCCGGTACCACCGCCGCCCGCGCCGCCGCCCGCGCGAGGCCGTACATCGGCCCGCGACCGCGCATCGTCACCCGCAAGGGCTGGGGTGCGGACGAGCGGCTGCGCGAGCGGAACTTCGCGTACACGAGGACGGTGAAGGCGGCCTTCGTGCACCACAGCGCGACCGGGAACAACTACACCTGCCGGCAGGCCCCATCGGTGCTCCGCAGCATCTACCGCTACCACGTCAGGAGCAGCGGCTGGCGCGACTTCGGCTACAACTTCGCCGTCGACAAGTGCGGCACCATCTACGAGGGCCGCGCGGGCGGCGTGACGAAGGCCGTGCTCGGGGCGCACACACTCGGCTTCAACACGAACAGCATGGGCATCGCGGTGCTTGGCACGTACTCCTCGTCGAACCCGCCGGCCGCCGCCGTCACCGCCATCGCGAAGCTGACCGCCTGGAAGCTCGGACTGTTCGGGGCCAACCCCAAGGGCAAGGTCACCCTCGTCTCCGGAGGCAGCAACAAGTACAGGAAGGGCAAGCGGGTCAAACTGAACGTGATCTCGGGACACCGGGACGGGTTCGCCACCGAATGCCCCGGAGCACGTCTCTACAAGAAGCTCGGCAAGGCCCGGACCAGTTCCGCCAAGCTGCAGGGCCGCTGACCCGGGGCCCGTCCGCCGCGTCGGACGGGGTCCGAGCCGTACGTCGCCGGCGGTTCCCGCTCGGCCGGCCCACCTCGTACGTCGCCGGGCGGGGAACCGCCGTACTCTCGAAGAGGCCCGGAGAAGGCCGCCCAGGCGCTCGGCTCCCACGACCCACCCCGACCGTCAGGGCGTGGACGGCCGATGACCGACGACCATGACCGACGACCAATGACCGACGACCCGGCGAACGACGACGAGGCTTCCATCCGTGGCAGGACGATTCGCGCCCCGCACCGCACGAGCGGCCCTCCCGCACCAGGCCGCCCCGACCCGGTCGGACGAGCCGCCGCGCACCCGTGACTGGTCCCCGCCCTATCCGCTGGACCTCCGCCTCGTGCTGGGACCGCTGCGCCGGGGCCCGGCCGATCCGACGTTCCGGATGACCTCGGACGGCACGGTGTGGCGGACGACCCGTACGCCCGAGGGGCCCGGCACCCTGCGCGTCACGGCCCATGGGGCCTCGATCCGCGCGGCGGCCTGGGGGCCGGGCGCGGACTGGCTTCTGTCCGGGCTCCCCACGCTCCTCGGCGCGGACGACGACCCGGACGCCTTCACTCCGCGCCACCGCCTGCTGGCCCTGACCCGGCACCGCCGCCCGGGGCTGCGGCTGCTGCGCACGGGCCTGGTGCTCGAATCGCTGATCCCCTCGATCCTGGAGCAGAAGGTCACGACGGACGAGGCGTACCGGGCCTGGCGGCTGCTGGTCCGCGGCTACGGCACTCCCGCCCCCGGCCCCACCGCCGACCTCGGCCTGTACGTCGTGCCGGACCCGCGTACGTGGGCCATGGTCCCGTCGTGGGAGTGGCACAAGGCGGGGGTGGACGCGAAGCGCTCCGCGACGATCCTGCGCGCGGTACGGGTGGCCCACCGGCTGGAGGAAGCGGCGGCGATGGACCTGCCCGAGGCGCGGGCCCGCCTGGAGCTGATCCCGGGCATCGGCCCCTGGACCTCGGCCGAGACACTTCAACGTTCCAACGGAGCCGCCGACGCGGTCACCGTCGGCGACCTCCACCTCCCCGGCATCGTCGGCCACGCGCTCGCGGACAACCGACACGCGGACGACGAGGAGATGCTGGCCCTGCTCGCCCCCTACGCGGGCCAGCGCCACCGGGCGACGCGCCTGATCCTGCTCTCGGGCCACACCCCGAAACGCCGCGCACCGAGGATGACCCCGCGCAACATCGCCGCCCTGTGACCGGCGCCTTTCCACCCCTGGCCGAGTTCCCACCCTGGCCGAGCCCCCTACTCAGCCCCTCCGGCGCCTGAGGAGCTGGGTCCGGGGCAGAGCCCCGGTTACGGGAAGGGACGGGGAGGGGACAAGCCCCGCGCAGCGGCACCACACCCGGACCGCACCCGGAAGCCCGCCGCCGTCTCACCCCCGCCCCCGCCTCCCCCTACCCCGCCTCACCGCACGGTGAGAAACGCCTCCGCATCCCGCACCCCCCGCTCCCGCGGCGCCCCCGCCGGCCGCCCCACGGCCACCGCGCCCAGCGGATCCCACGACTCCGGCAACTCCAGCACCTCCCGCACCACGGACCGGCAGAACATCGTCGAGGACACCCACGCCGACCCGAGCCGCTCACCCGCCAGCGCCACCAGGAAGTTCTGCACGCCCGCACCGGCGGCGACCACGAACATCTCGCGCTCCGCGGCGTCGCGCCGCTCGTCCCCGTACGTGTGGGAGCCGTCCATCACCAGGCACGGCACGACCAGATACGGCGCGTTGCGCAGCACGTCGCCCCGCCGCACCCGCTTCGCGATGGACTCCTCGCTCTTGCCGTCCCGCCGGAGGTCCGCGATCCACGCGTCCCGCATCGCGTCGAGCAGCCGCACCCGCGACTCCGGCGACTCCAGCAGGACGAACCGCCACGGCGTCGTGTGATGCGGCGCCGGAGCCGTCACGGCCGCGGCGACCGCCCGCCGCACCGCACCCGGGTCCACCGGATCGTCGGTGAACTCGCGGACCGTGCGCCGCAGCGTCACCGCCTCCCGCACCGCCTCCGACGTACCGAGCCGGAACATGTCGTCGGCCGCGCCGCGCACCAGCGCACGCGCTCCCGGGTCCGCCTCGTCCGCCGGAACGACGACCTGCGGCAGACCTCGCACCACGGCGACCGGCAGCCCGGCCGCCTTGCCCTTGACCAGATCGCCCGCCGCCGCCAGCTCGTCGGCCGTGGCCACGACGGTCGCGGAGAGCGGGTTGCCGTGGGAGTCCGTGCCGCCGCGCAGATCGTCGAGCACCCGCACTCCGGCCGCACCGATCGCGACATCCGTCAGCCCGGCGCGCCAGGGCCGCCCGAAGGTGTCCGTGACGACGACGCCGATCTCCACGCCGAGCGTGTCCCGCAACCCGTTCCGGATCCGGCGGGCGGACGCGTCGGGGTCCTCGGGCAGCAGGAGCACCGTGCCGGCCGGGGTGTTCGAGGCGTCGACCCCGGCGGCGGCCATGATCAGCCCCTGGCGGTTCTCCACGATGCGCAGCGTCCCGCGCCGCGCGACCAGCCGGACGGTCTCGGCGTCGATGGCCGCCTCGCGGTCCGCGGCCTCCATGATCCGGCCCTCGGCCTTGGAGACGATCTTCGAGGTGACGAGCAGGACGTCACCGTCGACCAGCCCCGGCTCCGTACCGGCGATCAGCTTCGCCAGATCGTCCCCCGCCCGGACCTCGGGCACACCGCCCAGCGCCCAGACCCGGAACGAGGGCGCGCCACCGGAGGCGGCGGCTCCGTCGACACCGGCCACCGACCCCGAACCGCCCACCGACACGGCACCGGCCACCGACCCCGAACCGGCTTCCGACCCCGAACCGGCTTCCGACGCCGTAAGCGCCCCCGGCTCCGTACCGCCGCCCGACCCCGGGCCGCGCCCCGACTCCGTACCGCCGCCCGTCGGCGCGCTCACGCCCGGACCTCCTCGGCCAGGGCCAGCGCCTGCCGGGCCATCTCCGCCGTGGCGTCCACGTCCGTCATCATCAGCGGCACCGCCCGGCAGCGGATGCCCGCGCCCTCCACCTCGTCCACCGCACCGGCGTCCACCGTGTCGACGAGCCAGCCGTCCAGCAGTCCCGAACCGTAGTGCTGGGCGACCGCCGCGGCCGTCGACTCGACGCCCACCGCGGCGAGCACCTTGTCCGCCATACCGCGCACGGGCGCGTCGCCGACGATGGGCGAGAGGCCGACGACCGGCACTCCGGCCTCGGCGATCGCCTCCCGGATGCCGGGCACGGCGAGGATGGTGCCGATCGAGACGACCGGGTTCGACGGCGGGAAGACGATGACGTCGGCGGAGCCGATGGCCTCCAGCACGCCCGGCCCGGGCTTGGCCTGCTCGGCCCCGACCGGCACGATCGCCCGCGCCTCGACGGAGGCCCGCAGCTTCACCCAGTACTCCTGGAAGTGGATCGCCTTGCTCTCGCCGTCCGTCTCGACGGCGACATGCGTCTCGACGCGGTCGTCGGTCATCGGCAGCAGGCGCACGCCCGGCCGCCAGCGCGCGCAGAGCGCCTCGGTGACCGCGCTCAGCGGATAGCCCGCGCCGAGCATCTGCGTACGGACGATGTGGGTGGCGAAGTCGCGGTCGCCGAGCCCGAACCAGCCCGGCCCGACCCCGTACGCGGCGAGCTCCTCCTTCACCCGGAAGCTCTCGTCGCTCCGGCCCCAGCCCTGCTCCTCGTCGATGCCACCGCCGAGGGTGTACATCACGGTGTCGAGGTCGGGGCAGACCTTCAGCCCGAACAGATGGATGTCGTCACCCGTGTTGCCGATCACCGTGATGTCCGCGTCGGGCGCGGCCTGCTTGAGGCCGCGCAGAAAACGGGCACCGCCGATACCGCCGGCCAGAACAACAATGCGCATGGCAGCAGTTTGTCAGGCGGGTACGACATCCACGGCCGTCGGGGCGTTTTGCGTCGGGTGCATGGGCATCTCGGTCAGGCCCGGGTAGTAGACGTGCAGACTCACGGCGGGTTCGAGCGAGTCGTTGACCACTTCGTGGACGTAGCCGGGCGCGAAGACGCGCTGCGCCCCGGGTCCGAGCGTGCGGGTCCCGCTCGCGGTGTGCTCGGTCAACTCGCCATCCAGCACCGTCAGCACGCCCGCGGAACGGCCGTGGTCGTGGCGTCCGCTGCCCTGGCCCGGCACCCAGCTGAGCAGCCACACCTCGTAGCCGAGCGGTGTCTCCTCCGCTCGGGCGGAGCCGGGAGCCGCCGGAACGGTGTGCAGGCGGTGGTACCAGCGGGTGGTGCTGTCGTACCGGACGAGACCGGCCCATCGAGCGCGGTCCGCGGCGATGGATCGGGCGAGGCCGACGAATTCGGAGACGGTGGAGGGATGCTCGCGGGCGGGGCGCAGGAGGTGCTGGACCTCAAGGATGTCGCCGGCGATCTGGAGGTCGCTGTCGCTGTTCATGGGGTGCGGTGGTTCCTCGGCATGGGGGGTGCGCGTGCGGGGGAGTCGCGATGAGCGTGAGCAGCCCGCGCCAGGGCTGACGGGCTACGGGAGAAACGCGGGAGCAAGGAGGCTGGATCAGAGCTGGAGCGCTAGGGCTTCAACAGCTGTGACAGCTGGAACAGCAACAGCGGGCCTGGACAGCGCTGCGGAACCCACGGACGTGGGTGACGTGCATCGCTGCGATCGCTGACATGCGGTCCAGGAGACCGGCTCAGGTGCACCTCTGTCAACTCGATGCCCGATTTGGGGGCAATCTTTCACCTCTTCCGGTTGCCTCGCAGGAAGAAAGGTTTGCGCGCCCGCCTGCGCGGAGACATGGCGCATCAGCCGTGTGCCCAAACATGGTTGAGACCCCGTGATCTGACTGTGATCTTGGTCGCTTCAGTGATCGAATCGCAACGTATGGGCACCTTCGATCGTCTTCAGCAGGAGAAGGCCGGAGAAGGTGCGTCATGGCGACGCCGGTGGCATATGTCAGGTTTTTGGCGATTTGGACACTTTCCGCATACGCTTGGTTCCGCAGAGTGAATCCCTGGGCCGATAGCAGATCCTCGCTTGACTGGCCTGGAGCTACACACTTGTAATTTCACTCGTGTCGTTCGGCCGTCGGCAAGGGCCGGACCACGGGACGCAAGAGACAGACGAGGGGCGCACATGACCGAGCTGTTCCAGCAACTGCTGGTCGAGGACGCGGACGAGGAACTCGGCTGGCAGGAGCGCGCACTGTGCGCCCAGACCGATCCCGAGTCCTTCTTCCCCGAGAAGGGCGGTTCCACCCGCGAGGCCAAGAAGGTCTGTCTCGCCTGCGAGGTGCGTTCGGAATGCCTCGAATACGCCCTCGCCAACGACGAACGCTTCGGAATCTGGGGCGGGCTCTCCGAGCGTGAACGGCGGCGTCTCAAGAAGGCCGCCATCTGACGGGCGCGAATCCCCGCGCCCCTGCCACACCTGAAGCACCACTCCGGCCGGCACCGGCCCACCCCGGCTCCGCCCGACGGCTCTGCCCGACGGCCCCGCCCCGTACCACCCCGACGCGGCCCGCCCGGCCGCCAGGACGTACCGCTCCCAGGACGTACCGCTCCCAGGACGTACCGCTCCCAGGACGTACCGCTCCCAGGACGTCCCGTCCCCAGGACGCCCTGTCGCGACCGCCACCGCCACCGGCGGCAGCCGCCCCGCACTCCCGCCGACGGCCCGTTCGCCCGCCCCTCGCGCAGAGGGGCCGGACCACGGGCCGTCAGCACGTCCGCGACCGGGGCCTTCACGCGCTCGGGGCCACCACCACGTATCCGTACCGTTAGTGTGGGGCCCCGTCCGAGACGCGCCAACGCCCCGCCGGGGCACGCGTGTACACCGATGCAGCCCCCGGGGATACGCCCCCGGACCCGGCCGGAGGGCCCGTACCTCGATGTCCGTGCACAGCCACTCGGCGGCGCCGAACGCGGTCGCCGCCGCCCCAGAGTTCCCCCGGCACGTCGTCACCGCCGTGCTCGTCTCCCACGACGGCGCCCGCTGGCTGCCCGACGTACTGGCCGGGCTGCTCGGGCAGGAACGCCCCGTACAGAACGTCGTCGCCGCCGACACCGGCAGCGCCGACGACTCCGCCCGGCTGGTCACCGAGGCGCTCGGCGGCGAACGCGTCCTGCACCTCGCACGCCGTACGAGCTTCGGCACCGCCGTCGAGGAGGCGGCGCGCACGGCGGGCGAACCGACCCCCGACGACCTGCCGTACCTCAAGCGCCCCGGCGGCTGGGACCCCGTCGGCCGGACCTGGGTCGACGAGAACTACGACCTGCCCGAACTGCCCCACGGCGAACCGGTGCAGTGGCTCTGGCTGCTCCACGACGACTGCGCCCCCGAACCGGACGCGCTCGCCGCGATGCTGCGCGTCGTGGACACCGACCAGCACGCCGCGATCGTCGGACCCAAGCTGCGCGGCTGGTACGACCGCAAGCAACTCCTCGAAGTCGGCGTCTCCATCGCCAACAGCGGACGCCGCTGGACCGGACTCGACCGCCGCGAACAGGACCAGGGCCAGCACGACCAGGTCCGCACCGTGCTGTCCGTCTCCACCGCCGGCATGCTCATCCGCCGCGACGTGTACGAGGAACTGGGCGGCTTCGACCGCGGACTCCCGCTGATGCGCGACGACGTGGACCTCTGCTGGCGCGCCCACCTGGCCGGCCACCGGGTCCTCGTCGCCCCGGACGCCGTCCTGCGGCACGCCGAGGCGTCCGCACGCGAGCGCCGCCCCATCGACTGCGCCGGCCGGTCGGTCGTCGGCCCGCACCGCGTCGACAAGGCGGGCGCGGTCTACACGATGCTCGTCAACGCGCGGGCCAAGGCCCTGCCCTGGATCCTGATCCGGCTCGTCGTCGGCACCCTGCTCCGCACCCTCGCGTACCTGGTCGGCAAGGTGCCGGGCCAGGCGCTCGACGAGGTCACCGGCCTGCTCGGCACCCTCCTGCGGCCGGGACGCATCCTCGCCGCGCGCCGCAGCCGCGGAAAGGGCGCCGTCGACGCGGCCGAACTGCGCGCCCTGTTCCCGCCGCCCGGCGCCACCGTCCGGGCCACCGTCGACCAGGTCGCCGGCAACTTCGGCGGCCGTGCGGACACCGACACCGGAGGCTCACGGCACGGAGCCGTCGAGTCCGGCCCCGGCGGCGACGACGCCGACTTCCTCGAAGTCGACCAGTTCGCCCGGCTCAAGCGCATCGGCCGCAAGCCCGGCCCCCTCCTCTTCCTCCTGCTCCTCGTCGTCTCCCTCATCGCCTGCCGCAACCTGCTCGGCGGCGGCGCACTGGCGGGCGGAGCACTCCTGCCCGCGCCCGAGGGCGTCGGCGAGCTGTGGGGACGCTACGCGGACGCCTGGCACACCGTCGGCACCGGCGGCACCCAGACCGCACCGCCCTACCTGGCCATGCTCGCCGGCCTGTCGGCCCTGTTCCTCGGCTCCACCGGCCTCGCCGTCGGCCTGCTGCTCATCTGCTCGGTCCCGCTGGCCGGGCTCACCGCGTACTTCGCCTCCCGGCCGCTGCTCCCGTCGAGGCTGCTGCGGGCCTGGGCGAGCGTCGCGTACGCCTTCCTGCCCGCCGCGACCGGAGCTCTGGCCACCGGCCGCCTCGGCACCGCCGTCCTCCTCGTGCTGCTGCCGCTGATCGCCCGCGCGGGCGTCGCCGCGCACGGACTGCGGTCCGGCGGCGGCCCCGACGCGACACGCGGCAGCTGGCGCGCGACCTGGGCGTACACCCTGCTCCTCACCGTCACGACGGCGTTCACCCCCGTCGTCTGGCCGCTCGCCGCGGTCCTCGGCCTCGGCGTGCTGGTGCTCCGCCGGAGGGACATCACGGCGTACGCCCTGCGCTTCCTGGCCGCCGTCGGCACCCCGATGCTGGTCCTCGCCCCCTGGTCGCTGACCCTCCTGACGAACCCGGCCGCCTTCCTGGACGAAGCCGGCCTGGACATCGGCACGGGCGGAGCCTCCGCGCTCGACCTCCTCTCCCTCAGCCCCGGCGGCCCCAACGCCGCCGGAGGCGTCCTGCTCCTCGGCATCGTGCTCGCCGCGCTCGCCGCCCTGCTGCGCGACGAACGGCAGTTCGCGGTGCGGTCCGCCTGGGCGGTCGCGCTCGTCGCCCTGCTCTTCGCGGCCTTCGCCAACCAATCGGCCTGGGCCGGACCCGCCACCCTCGTCTACGGCATCGCGCTGATCGCCGCCGCCCTGGTGGGCGCGGACGGGGCCCGCATCCGGGTCGCCGAGCAGAGCTTCGGCTGGCGTCAGCCCGTCGCGGTCCTGATCGCGCTGGCCGCCGGCCTGGCCCCGGTCCTGGCCGCGTTCGGCTGGATGATCGGCGGCGCGGACGGCCCACTGGAGCGCCGCGACCCCGTACAGGTGCCGGCGTTCGTGGCCGAGGAGAGCACGACCCGCGACCAGCCGCGCACCCTCGTCCTCGGCGGCACCTCGTCCGAGTCGGTGGCCTACAGCCTGGTCCGCGGATCCGGCGTCCGGCTCGGCGACGCCGAACTGACCGAGGCTGGCGGCGGCAACAGCCACCTCGACAAGGTGGTCGCCAACCTGGTCGCGGGCTCCGGCGCCGACCAGGGCACCCAGCTCAGCGGGTTCGCGATCCGGTACGTCCTCGTCCGCGACGGCGCGCCCCGCCGGATGAGCCGCGTCCTCGACACCACCCCCGGCCTCAGCCGCCTCAGCCAGCTCGACGGCAGCGCCCTGTGGCGCGTCGACCGCCAGGTGGCGCGCGTCATGATCGTCCCGGCGTCCGGCGAGGGCGAGCGCGTCCCCGTCGGCTCACTCGCCGTCGAGGCCCGCACGGAGATCCCCGCGGGCGCGGCCGGCCGGGTGCTCAGGATCGCCGACGCGGCCGACCCCGGCTGGCGGGCCACTCTGGACGGAAAGCCGCTGACGGCCAAGACCGTCGACGGCTGGGCACAGGGCTTCGAACTGCCCGCCGAGGGCGGCCGTCTGGACCTCGCGTACGACGCCCCGATCACGCACTCCGCCTGGATCTGGACCCAGGCCGCGCTCGTCGTCGTCCTGATCGTCATGGCCCTGCCGGGCCGCCGCCGGGAGATCGACGACGACCTGCCCGAGGAGGCCCCCGTCCCCGCCGAGGAGCCGGCCGACGGCGAGGGACGGCGCGCCCGCCGGCTGCGTGCCGCCGCCCAGGCGGAAGCCGCGGGCGAGCACAACCCGCAGGACGGCCCCCGCGACCCGGGCCCCGGCGCACCGGAGCCCGCCACCGCGGGCGCGGCGCACGGCCCCGGACAAGCGGCTGCGGCAGACCCGGGGGAGTACGCCCCGGCCATCCCCGCCCAGCAGACCGGCGATCCGTACGCCGACCCCTCCGGTTACGGGACCCAGCCCGGCTACGACACGGCCACCGGCCACGCCGCTCCGCCCGGCCACGACGCCCAGGACGCCTCCGGCGGCTACGCGGCCGTTCCGCGCCAGCAGCGGTACGACGAGTGGACCGGCCGGCAACAGGGCGGCGGCGACTACAACGCCCCGTACCCGCAGGGCGATCACACCGCGTACGGCGACGACCCGTACCAGCAGCGGAACGCCGGATACCCCGGCGGCTACGGAGACCCGAGCGGCTACCCGGCCCCGGACCCGTACGGACAGCAGCAGCCGCCCCGACAGCAGTACGACGGGCAGGGCGACGGCGCTCCGCACGGCGGCCCGTACGAGCAGCACGACCAGTACGAGCAGCACGACCAGTACGACCAGTACGGGCAGTACACCGGGCGGCAACAGCCGCAGCAGTACCCCGATCCCGACCATCCCGCCGGGAACGGCGAGCACGTCGACCCCCCGGCCCCGGGCCAGGCCCCGTGGCAGACCGGTAACGCATCGCGAGGCGAGTCCGAGTGAAGTCCACCCACCTGTCCCTCATCGCCGCCGCCGTCGCGCTGGCCGCCGTCACCGGCGTCGCCTCGCTGACCGAGCCCGGCGACCCGGCCACCGAGGCGACGACCGCCTCCGTCCTGCCGGTGGAGCGCTCCAGCCTGGTCTGCCCGGCGCCCGGCGGCTCCGACCTCGCGGAGACGCGGTACACCTCCTTCACCCCGGCGGGGAAGGGCGGCGGGGCCGAGGGCGCCGCCGAACTGAAGCCGGCCCTGCCGGTCCTCGACGAAGAGCAGGACGCCGGGACCGACCCGGAGAGGACGGAGAAGAGCGAGAAGGCCGAGGAAGCCGCGAAGAAGGCGAAGGAGAAGGCCGACAAGCCGGTCCTCGCCGTGCGGGAGCCCGGCAGACCGGTCACCGCCGAGGCCGACGGCTCCGACGCCCCGGCGCTCGTCGGCACCGCCACCGGCCGCCTCGCCCCCGGCTGGGCCGCCCAGCAGACCACCACGATCACCGCGGGAACCGCCCGCGGCCTGCTCGGCGTCGGCTGCACCGCCCCGGACACCGACTTCTGGTTCCCGGGCGCGAGCACCGCGAAGTCCCGCCAGGACTACGTGCACCTGACCAACCCGGACGACGCCGCGGCCGTCGCCGACATCGAGCTGTACGGCCCCGGCGGCGCGCTCAAGTCCGACGTGGGCGACGGCATCACCGTGCCCGCCCGCTCCAGCGTCGCGCTCCTGCTCTCCACGCTCACCCCGGACGCGGTGAAGGACCTGACCGCCCACGTCACCACCCGTTCCGGACGGATCGGCGCGGTGATCAGGACCGCCGACGAGTCCGCGGGCACGGACTGGCTCACCGCCTCCGAGGACCCGTCCGCCTCGCTCGTGATGCCCGGCATCCCGGCCGACGCCACCTCCGTACAGCTGGTGGCCTACGCGCCCGGCGAGGACGACGCGGACGTGAAGGTCCAGCTCATGGGCAAGACGTCCACGTTCTCCCCGGCCGGGAACGACACCCTCCACATCAAGTCGGGGATGACGGCGACCGCCGACCTCAGGGACGTCACCCGCGGCGAGGCCGGATCCCTGCGCCTGATCCCCGTCGAGAAGAACCGGGCGACGGAGATCGTGGCCGCGCTGCGCGTGGTCCGGGGCACCGGGGCCGGGCAGGAGATCGCCTACATCCCCGCCACCGCGCCGGTCGGAGCGCGGGCGAGCGTTACCGACAACCGGGCCAAGGGCTCCACGCTCTCCCTGACCGCGCCCGCCGCCGGGGCCCGGGTGAAGGTCACCGCGTCGGCGGGCAGCGGGGGCGGCGAGCCGGCCGTCGCGACGTACACGGTCAAGGCCGGCACGACCATGGCCGTCACGCCTACCCCTCCGGCCGGGCTCAAGGGCACGTACGCGCTGACCGTCGAGACGGTCTCCGGCGGCCCGGTGCACGCCTCGCGCACCCTCATGGTCCCGGGAGGCGGCGTCAAGATGTTCACCGTGCAGACGCTGCCCGACGACGGCGGCACGGTACGGGTCCCGGCGGCCCGGCAGGACCTCTCGGTCCTGGACGACTGACCGACCGCCGTTCCACCCGCCGCCGTTCCACCCGCTGCCGCCGCCCGACCCGGGCCGCACGCCGGACCGTCCCCGGCCCGGGGGCGGTGCCGACCAGGCGCTCCCCCCGGGGGACGGACCTCAGTCCTGCCCGTACCGCGGGTCGACCGACTCGGGGGCGAGCCCCAGCAGCTCCGCGACCTGCTCCACGACGACCTCGTGCACCAGCAGGGCGCGTTCGTCGCGGCTCTTGGTGCGGATCTCGACGGGACGCCGGTAGACGACGATCTGCGCGGGCCGGCCCTTGGCGGCCGAGAGGGCGCTGCCCAGCGGAACGACCTCCTCCGGAGTGCCCGGCACGTCCATGACGACGAAGTCGACCTCGGCCAGCTGGGGCCAGCGCCGCTCCAGCCGCTCCACCGAGTCCTGGACCAGGTCGCGGAACGTCTCGCCCCGGCTGACCGACAGCGGCACCTGCGGCGGCGCGACCGGCCCGCGCATACCGCGGCCATGACGGTCGCGACGCCGGGGCCGCGGCTCGGACGGGTGGGAGGAAGGTACGGAGCTGTCCATCACCGACGCAGCGTAACGCCCGACCGGACGACCCGTCGGCGACGGCGACACGGGACGGACAGGGGACGACGCGGGACCGCGTGGGACGGCCCCGGGGCGGTCCGGAGCCCTGTTCGGGATGTCCGCAGTTGAACATTCCGGCCAAGGATGAGCCCTTTTCAGGCGTGTGATCCGATCATCGACGACTCGCCCGAGGTGACCATCCACCGGGTCCGGCGATCCCAGCGGCCTCCGCGTGGCCGTCGCGCCCGCGTCGCGGCGCAGGTCAGGGTGGCCGTCCGGCCGCCGCCCGGGCCACGGACCACCGGCCGACACGGCAGGGTGACCCGAGGGAGAGTCGTCGCAGCCCGCTCAAGAGTGCGGTACCGTCCAACATCGTGAGCCCTGTACGTCGCTGTTCGCGCACCGCGTGCGGCCGCCCTGCCGTCGCGACACTGACGTACGTCTATGCCGACTCGACTGCGGTCCTCGGCCCGCTCGCCACCTACGCCGAGCCCCACTGCTACGACCTCTGTGCCGAGCACAGCGAGCGGCTGACCGCGCCACGGGGCTGGGAAGTGGTCCGGCTCTCCGACGGATCGGCCCCCGCGCACCCCAGCGGCGACGACCTCGAAGCCCTCGCCAACGCGGTACGGGAAGCGGCACGGCCCCGCGAGCGCGGAGCCGACGGCGGCGGCCGGGGCCCCCGCTCCGCCGACCCGGTGGAGGTGGCCCGCCGGGGCCACCTGCGGGTGCTCCGCTCACCCGACTCCTGAGGCGCCGCCCGGCCGGGTAGTTTGGGCGCTCCGCAGAATCATCAGGAGGACCGGCCGTGGTTGCTGATCTGTCCCAGCTCGTCAAGGCGTACGACGTGCGCGGCGTGGTGCCCGACCAGTGGGACGAGTCGTTGGCCGAACTGTTCGGAGCCGCGTTCGTCCAGGTCACGGAGGCCGAGGCCATCGTCGTCGGCCACGACATGCGCCCCACGTCACCGGGGCTCTCCGGCGCGTTCGCACGCGGCGCGGCGGCCCGCGGCGCCGACGTCACGCTGATAGGGCTCTGCTCGACGGACCAGCTGTACTACGCCTCGGGGGCACTCGGCCTGCCGGGCGCGATGTTCACCGCCTCGCACAACCCCGCCCAGTACAACGGCATCAAGATGTGCCGGGCCGGAGCCGCGCCGGTCGGCCAGGACACCGGCCTGACCGAGATCCGGACCCTGGTCGAGACGTGGTCGCAGGACGGAGCCCAGCGGCCCGCCCCCGCCGTCACACCGGGCACGGTCACCGAACGCGACACCCTCGACGACTACGCCGCCCATCTCCTCGGCCTGGTCGACCTCTCCGCGATCAGGCCCCTCAAGGTTGTCGTGGACGCCGGCAACGGCATGGGCGGCCACACCGTCCCGACCGTCTTCGGCGGCCTTCCGCTCGACCTCGTACCGATGTACTTCGAGCTGGACGGCACCTTCCCGAACCACGAGGCCAACCCGCTCGACCCGAAGAACATCGTCGACCTCCAGGCCCGCGTACTCGCGGAGGGAGCCGACCTCGGTCTCGCCTTCGACGGCGACGCCGACCGCTGCTTCGTGGTCGACGAGCGCGGCGCGGGCGTCTCCCCGTCCGCGATCACGGCCCTGGTGGCCGCCCGCGAGCTGGCCCGCAACGGCGGCAGCGGAACGGTCATCCACAACCTGATCACCTCCGCGTCCGTCCCCGAGGTCGTCCGCGAGAACGGCGGCACCCCGGTCCGCACCCGGGTCGGCCACTCCTTCATCAAGGCGGAGATGGCCGAACAGGGCGCGATCTTCGGCGGCGAGCACTCGGCGCACTACTACTTCCGCGACTTCTGGAACGCCGACACGGGCATGCTCGCGGCCCTCCACGTCCTCGCCGCGCTGGGCGGACAGGACGCCCCACTCTCCGAGCTGGTCGACGTCTACGACCGGTACGCGGGCTCCGGCGAGATCAACTCCACCGTGGACGACCAGGCCGGCCGGCTGGCGGCGGTCAGGGCCGCCTACGGCGACCGCGACGACATCGCCTTCGACGACCTGGACGGCCTCACCGTCACCTCCCCCGACTGGTGGTTCAACCTCCGCGCCTCGAACACGGAACCCCTCCTGCGCCTCAACGTCGAGGCGGGGGACGAGACGACGATGGCGGCGGTACGCGACGAGGTCCTGGCGCTGATCCGCGTCGCCTGAGCTGCGAGAACCGCGGGCATGGAGCTGCGGAAACCGCGGGCATGGAGCTGCGGGAACCGCGGGCCTTGAGCTGCGGGATCGGCAGGGCCGGTTCGGGGAGGGAGGCACGGGAGCCGGGGGGCGCGGCGCGCGGATCCGGCCGCCCCCGCTCCCGAGCGCACCCCTCCCCACCTTCCCCGTTTCCGCACCCCGGGCCGGGCCGCGTCCCCGCCACCCCGGCGGTAGGCTGACGACGCCTGATCCATGTGGATCGGACCACGCATGCTCGAAGGGACTCACCTCATGCCGCTCGAAGCCGGCCTCCTGGAGATCCTGGCCTGCCCGGCCTGCCACTCCCCGCTCGACGACCGTTCGGCGGACGCCGAGCCGGAGCTGGTCTGCACCGGCGCCGACTGCGGCCTCGCCTACCCGGTACGGGACGGCATCCCGGTCCTCCTCGTCGACGAGGCCCGCCGCCCCGCCTGACCACGAGGCGACGCGCGCCGGGCAGCGTACGGTGCACGACCCCCGGGCCGGACCGGACACCGTTCCACCGTCCGGGCCCGCGACCGCGCCACCCGCCCCGCACCCGTAGCCCACAAGGTGATCGGAGGCTCACCGCCATGCTCGACGAGTCCCTGCTCGACGCCCCGGAGGCGCTGGCCCGAGCCGACCGCCGCGACCTGCTCCGCGGCGCGGCCGAGGCAGGCGCACGCGTCCGCACCGCCGCCCGGAACGCCGCGGAGGCGGGCATCGGCGGACTGAACCCCGAGGGCCGGCCCCGAGCCGTGCTCGTCGCGGGGCCCGGCACCGCGGCGTCCGGCGTCGCGGACCTGATCGGTGCGCTGGCCGGGGCCGCCGCCCCCGTCACCCGTATCCGTCCCACGGGCGTCGCACCGGCGGCGGGCGCCCTGCGGTGGACGCTGCCCGGCTGGGCCGGATCCGTGGACCTCCTCCTCATCGTGACCGCCGACGGCTCCGAGCCCGGCCTCGCGCTCCTCGCCGAGCAGGCATACCGGCGAGGCTGCACCGTCGTCGCCGTCGCCCCGACCCGCTCGCCGCTGCGCGAAGCGGTCGACGGCGTGCACGGCCTGGTCGTGGCGTTGGCCGCCGCCCCGCACGGCGAGTACGACGCGGAGGCTTCCGCCGCGGGACCCGGCACCCTGTGGGCGCTGCTCACCCCGCTGCTGGCCCTCCTCGACCGGGTGGGCCTGCTCACCGCCCCCGCCGAGGAACTGCGCAAGGTCGCCGACCGCCTGGACCGCACCGCCGAACGCTGCGGCCCGGCCATCGCCACGTACAGCAACCCCGCCAAGACGCTGGCCGCCGAGCTCGCCGACAGCCTGCCCCTTGTCTGGACGGAGGGCGAGGCGGCCGGCCCGGTGGGCCGCCGGTTCGCCGCCGTCCTGTCCGAACTCGCCGGCCGCCCGGCCTTGACCGCGGAGCTTCCCGAGGCGCTGCCCTCGCACGGCACGCTGCTCGCCGGGGACTTCGCCGCGGGCGCGGACCCCGACGACTTCTTCCGCGACCGGGTCGACGAGGGCGAAACCCTCAGGGCCAGGGTCGTCCTCCTGCGGAACCGGCCGACGGGCGGCCTCAGCGCCTATCCGGCAGCCCGCGAACTGGCCCTGGGACACGACACACCCGTCAGCGAGCTGGAACCGGAGGAGGGCAGCGAACTGGAGGCCCTCGCCGAGCTGCTGGCGATCACCGACTTCGCCGCCGTCTACCTGTCCCTGGCCGCCGCTCCCCAGCCCTGAACCGGCAGTCACGAACCGCTAGTTCTGATCCCGCAGTCCTGATCCGGCAGTCACGGACCCAGGCCCGCCGCCCCGACACGCCACCCGCCGTCGCCACCACCCCCTGCGCACCTCCGCCCCTCCGCCCCTCCGCCTCTTCGCCCCTCTGCCCTCCGCATCGCACCACCGAGGACGACTCCATGGACCGGCTGTCCAACACCGTGCGCCCCTACGCCTGGGGCTCCACCACGGCCATTCCCGCGCTGCTCGGTACCGCCCCCACCGGTGAACCGCAGGCCGAGATGTGGATGGGAGCCCACCCCGGCGCCCCCTCCCGGATATTCCGCCGCCCCACCACCGAAACCACCGCCACCCCTGACGGGGACCTCACCGCCGACGATGCCGCCGCCGCGGCGACGGAGCTCGCGGGGGCGGAACTCGCCCTCACCGACGTCATCGCCGCCGACCCCGTGGGCGAGCTCGGAGCGGCCACCGTCACCAGGTTCGGCCCCCGCCTCCCGTTCCTCCTGAAGATCCTCGCCGCGGGCGCGCCGCTCTCCCTCCAGGTCCACCCGAACCTCGACCAGGCCCGCCGGGGCTACGCGGACGAGGAGGCCCGGGGCGTCCCGATCGACGCCGCCCACCGCACGTACAAGGACGCGAACCACAAGCCCGAACTGATCTGCGCCCTCACCCCCTTCGACGGCCTCTGCGGCTTCCGCAGGCCCACCGAGGCGGCGGACGCGATGGAGTCCCTGGGCGTCGACTCCCTCAAGCCGTACGTGGACCTGCTCCGCGCCCATCCCGAGGAGGCGGCCCTGCGCGAAGTGCTCACGGCCGTCCTCGGCGCCGACCCGGCCGAGATGGCCGAGACCGTGGCCGAGGCGGCTGCCGCCGCCGAGCGGCTCGGTGGGGCCCACGCCCCGTACGCCCGCATCGCCCACCACTTCCCGGGGGACCGGGGCGTCATCGCGGCGATGCTGCTGAACTACGTACAACTCCAGCCCGGCGAAGCCCTGTTCCTCGACGCCGGAGTCCCGCACGCCTACCTCGACGGCCTCGGCGTCGAGATCATGGCCAACTCGGACAACGTGCTGCGCTGCGGTCTCACCCCCAAACACGTCGACGTACCCGAACTCCTGCGCATCGTCCGCTTCGAGGCCACCGAACCGGGCGTGCTGCGCCCGGAGGCCGCGCCCTCCGGCGAGGAGCTGTACGAGACGCCCGCCGACGAGTTCGCCCTGTCCCGTTACACCCTCGCCGCCGGCGGCGACCCCGCCGAACTGACCGCGGCCGGCCCGCAGATCCTGCTCTGCACGGCCGGGGCCCTCCGCGTCGGCGACCTCGAACTGGCTCCGGGGGAGTCCGTCTTCGTACCGGCCGGCGAAGCGGTCGAAGCCTCAGGAGCGGGCACACTCTTCCGTGCCACCGTGGGCGCCTGACCCACCCTCCGTCCCGGCGGCTGCAACAATGTGCCGCCGCCGTACCGCGGCGGCACGTGCCGCACACCGACGAAGGGACACCACGCACTCATGAGCGCGTCAGGCGGAACCAGGGCGATCGTGGCGGCACTCGCCGCCAACCTCGCGATCGCCGTGGCCAAATTCGTGGCGTTCCTCTTCAGTGGCTCGTCGTCGATGCTCGCGGAGAGCGTCCACTCGCTCGCCGACTCGGGCAACCAGGGGCTTCTCCTGCTCGGCGGCAAGCGAGCCAAGCGCGAAGCCACTCCTCAGCACCCCTTCGGCTACGGCCGTGAGCGGTACATCTACGCCTTCCTCGTCTCCATCGTCCTGTTCTCGGTGGGTGGCATGTTCGCCGTCTACGAGGGTTACGAGAAGATCAAGCACCCCCACGCGATCGAGGCGTGGTACTGGCCGGTCGGCGTGCTGATCTTCGCGATCATCGCGGAGAGCTTCTCCTTCCGTACGGCGATCAAGGAGTCCAACGCGACGCGGGGCGACCGCTCCTGGACGGAGTTCGTCCGCCGCGCCAAGGCCCCGGAACTGCCGGTCGTCCTCCTGGAGGACCTCGGCGCCCTGATCGGCCTGATCCTCGCGCTGGCGGGCGTCGGCCTCGCCCTCGGAACCGGCAACGGCGTCTGGGACGGCATCGGCACCCTCTGCATCGGCATCCTCCTCATCGTCATCGCGATCGTGCTCGCCGCCGAGACGAAGTCCCTTCTGCTCGGTGAGTCCGCGGGCATCGAGGACGTCGAGAAGATCAAGTCGGCCGTGGTCGACGGCGACACCGTGACCGCCCTCATCCACATGCGCACCCTCCACCTCGGCCCCGAGGAACTGCTCGTCGCCGCCAAGATCGCGGTCCGGCACGACGAGACCGCTGCCCAGGTCGCCGACGCCATCAACGCCGCCGAGACCCGGATCCGCGACGCCGTCCCGATCGCCCGGGTCATCTATCTGGAGCCGGACATCTTCAACGCGGCGGCTGCCGCTGACGGCACCAACCCCGGCCGGCCCGCCCCCGCCGCCGTCCGTGAGGCCGGGAACCGGCCCGGCCCGGACGACCCCGCCGCACCCCTGGACAAGGACCGGGGCACGCCCCCGAACCCCGACCCGGACAACGGCCCGGCCTCGGCGAATTCCGGCCACTGACCCCCTGCGCATCGGCCCGATCGCCCCGGAGACAGCCCCCGGCCCGTTCCGCTCCCTGAACGGGCTGGGGCTCGGTGGGCCGTTCGGTGTAGATTCGGAGGCGAGACAGACGTCGCTGCTGATGGCGGTCGAGCGGTCCGCTGGAGCGGGCCGGCCGAGGGACAGAGGGCCTCCGACGGACTGCACTGCGAACTCTCGGGCATTCGTGTGCCCGAGGCCGCAGAGCCAGCCCAGCCCACCCTCGACCCAATACGAGGAGCAGCCCGTTATGACGACGGCCGCCAATCGCCAGGACTTCAAGGTCGCCGACATCTCCCTCGCCGCTTTCGGCCGCAAGGAGATCACCCTCGCCGAGCACGAGATGCCCGGCCTGATGTCGATCCGCAAGGAGTTCGCCGCCGCCCAGCCGCTGGCCGGCGCGCGGATCACCGGCTCGCTGCACATGACCGTGCAGACGGCCGTGCTCATCGAGACGCTCGTCGCCCTCGGCGCCGACGTCCGCTGGGCCTCCTGCAACATCTTCTCCACCCAGGACCACGCCGCCGCCGCCATCGCCGTCGGCCCGAACGGCACGCCGGAGGCCCCTGCGGGCGTTCCGGTCTTCGCCTGGAAGGGCGAGACGCTGGAGGAGTACTGGTGGTGCACGGAGCAGGCCCTGACCTGGCCGAACACCCCCACCGGCGGCCCGAACATGATCCTCGACGACGGTGGCGACGCCACCCTCCTGGTCCACAAGGGCGTCGAGTTCGAGAAGGCCGGCGCGGCCCCGGACCCGTCGACCGCGGACAGCGAGGAGTACGCCCACATCCTCACCCTGCTGAACCGCACCCTCGGTGAGGCCCCGCAGAAGTGGACGCAGCTGGCGTCCGAGATCCGCGGTGTGACCGAGGAGACCACGACCGGTGTCCACCGGCTGTACGAGATGCACCGTGACGGCACCCTTCTCTTCCCGGCGATCAACGTCAACGACGCCGTCACCAAGTCCAAGTTCGACAACAAGTACGGCTGCCGCCACTCCCTGATCGACGGCATCAACCGGGCCACCGACGTCCTGATCGGCGGCAAGACCGCCGTCGTCTGCGGCTACGGCGACGTGGGCAAGGGGTGCGCGGAGTCGCTGCGCGGCCAGGGCGCCCGCGTGATCATCACCGAGATCGACCCGATCTGCGCGCTGCAGGCGGCGATGGACGGCTACCAGGTCGCCACGCTCGACGACGTGGTGGAGCAGGCCGACATCTTCATCACCACGACGGGCAACAAGGACATCATCATGGCCTCGGACATGGCCCGGATGAAGCACCAGGCCATCGTGGGCAACATCGGCCACTTCGACAACGAGATCGACATGGCCGGCCTGGCGCAGATCGACGGCATCGTCAAGGACGAGGTCAAGCCGCAGGTCCACACCTGGACGTTCCCGGACGGCAAGGTCCTCATCGTGCTCTCCGAGGGCCGCCTGCTGAACCTCGGCAACGCGACCGGTCACCCGTCGTTCGTCATGTCCAACTCCTTCGCCGACCAGACGCTCGCGCAGATCGAGCTGTTCACGAAGCCGCAGGAGTACCCGACCGACGTGTACGTGCTGCCCAAGCACCTGGACGAGAAGGTCGCCCGCCTTCACCTCGACGCCCTCGGCGTCAAGCTGACGACCCTGCGTCCGGAGCAGGCCGCGTACATCGGCGTCGAGGTCGACGGCCCGTACAAGCCCGACCACTACCGCTACTGAGTCCCACCGCTTACTGATCCGGCGCCGCCGGTGGCCGGGCGCGTCATGCGCACCCGGCCGCCGGAGGCACCGAACCCGGCGGCGGACGACAGAGCGGACCGACAGAGCAGGCCCCCGCACCCCCGTGTCGGGGGCCTGCCCCGTTACCGCCCCCGCACCGCCGGAGGAACCCGAAGGACCCCATGCCCCGCGGTAGGTATTCGCTCCACGACCTTCACGATCACACCCCCCTCGGCGAAGAACACTTCCACTGCGCGCCCGGCCCGTCCGGCTGGCGCTATGTCTCCCAGACCACGACCCCCTCGGGCGACCACCTCGGGTCCGTCGACCTGACCCTCGACGAGCTCGGCCGCCCGCTCCGGCTCGAACTCCACGCCTCCGGCTGGCAGGTGCGAGGAGCCGCCCTCGAAGGCGTCACCTGGGTCCGGTCCGATCCCACCGGAGCTCACGCCACCGAAGGCAACGTCCGCGCCCACGCCTTCTCCGGCACATCCCCCTCGTTCCTCGTCGCCCTGACCCGTCTGCTGCGCCTCACCCCCGCATCCTCCGAAACCCGCGTCCGCGTGGTCACCTTCACGGACCCGGTCCTCGCGCCCCGTACCGTCGACCAGTCCTGGGCTCTGGTGAACAGTGAAGCGCACCCCACTGACAACGGACCCCTGATGGTGGACGAATACCAGGTCAGCGCCCTGGACACCGGTGAACGGCACACCGTTCACGTAGCAGGGGACGTGGTCCTCTCCGCCCCCGGCATCGAGCTGGAACACCTGGAGACGCCCCCCTCACCCCGCCCTTAGGCCGGAGGCGCGAAACCGGACGGCGCACGGCCCGCCCCACCGTCGGGCCCCACCGAATCCGACGAACGTCCGCTCCCCGGCGCCCTCTTGGGAACCTCGCCGGGCGCGGCAGCGGCAACCTTGGATGTACCAGGGGCTCCCAGAGCCCCATGAGCCCCATCAGCCCCAAGGGCTTCCTGAGGCCCAACCCCACCAGCCGCGCCGGACACGGGCGCAACGGGCCTTGGCGCGGCCGGCAGAGCCCTCACCGAGAACACGCGCTGCGCGTCGCGCGCCTGCCGTTCGTGCACCACCGCCGCCAGGAACGCCGCAGCGGTCACGCCCTGCGGCGCCGTCGTCCCCGTCCGCGCGACCAGGTCGCCGGCCAGCCTCTCGGAGATCGCCCGACCGACGCCCGGATCCAGTTGGTGCATCCGCGTCAGGTACTGCCGTACGGAGAGCCAGAGTCCGTCCGGCACCGCCGACAGATCGAGGTGCGCGAAGGCGCCGACCAGCCACGGCGGAGGCGGAGGCACCGCGACCGACTGCCCCGTCACCACACGCTCCCGCACGACCAGCGTTCCCGCGAACACGTCACCGAGCCGCCGCCCGCGAGCGGACACCAGCGACGCGATACAAGCCAGGACGCCGAACGTCGTGAGAATCTCGACGACCCCCATCGCCCCGCGCACGAGCGCGTGCCGGAACCGGATCGGCCCACCGTCGTCCCGCACCACACGCAGCCCGCAGGCCAGTTTGCCCAGGGAACGGCTCAGCGTCTCCACCGCGACGGGGCCGCCGACCAGCACCAGAAGAAACGAGGCGACCCCGATCGCCGCGACGGCCGCCTCGTCCAGCGACCGGGAGGCGATCCCCAGAGCGACCGAGACGACGAGGAAGGCGGCGAAGAGCACCGCCAGATCGATCGCCGAGGCCAGGGCCCGGCTCGGCAGCCTGGCCGGCCGCAGTCCCAGAACAACCGCGTCGCCCGTCACCAGCTCACTCATGGCCCCCACCCTCCGCCGACCTTCCCTGCCCGAGCCCGGCCCAGTCTGCCAAGCTGACCGACAGCGCGCCGCAGTAGTACGGACCCGTACGCACCCATGCCTGGAGCAACAGCCGCCCATGGACCTCGACGTCTTCGTCACCGCCCACCGCACGGAGTGGGACCGCCTGGACCATCTCCTGCGCCGAGGACGCCGCCTGACCGGCGCGGAAGCCGACGAACTCGTCGTCCTCTACCAGCGCACGGCCACGCACCTCTCCCTGATCCAGTCGAGCGCGCCGGATCCTCTGCTCACCGCTCGCCTGACCCAGCTCGTGGCCCGCGCCCGGTCGACCGTGACGGGTACCCGCAAGGCTTCGTGGCGTGACGCGACCCGCTTCCTGACGGCGGGCTTTCCGGCCGCCGTCTACCGCTCGCGGCACTGGTGGGTCCCCGTCGCGGTGTTGTCGACGGCCGTGGCGGCACTCATGGGCTGGTGGATAGGCGCGCACCCGGAGGTGCAGGCGGCGATCGCCGCTCCGGAGGACCTTCGGAACATGACACGGCCGGGCGGCGAGTACGAGACGTACTACTCCAGCCACCCGGCGGCGTCGTTCGCCGCGCAGGTATGGACGAACAACGCTCAGGCCGCGGCGATGTGCCTCGTGCTGGGCGCGTTCCTGTGCGTACCCGTGATCTGGATCCTCTTCGTCAACATGCTCAACCTCGCCGTCGGCATCGGGCTGATGTCGTCCGTCGGCCGTCTGGACACCTTCCTCGGCCTGGTCCTCCCTCACGGCCTACTGGAACTGACCGCGGTCTTCGTGGCCGCCGGCACCGGCCTGCGCCTCGGCTGGACGGTGATCGACCCCGGACCGCTCACCCGCCGCGCCGCTCTCGCACAACAGGGACGCGCCGCACTGGGCATGGCCCTGGGCCTCGCTCTGGTGCTGTTCGTCTCCGGAGCCATCGAAGGGTTCGTGACCCCGTCGGGTCTTCCGACCTGGGCCCGCATCACCATCGGCGTAGTCGCTGAACTGGCCTTTCTCGCGTACGTCTACATCCTGGGCCGCCGCGCGGTGCGGGCCGGCGAGACCGGTGACCTCGCGGCGGTCGAACGCAGCGCCGAACTTCCGTCTGCGGCGTGACCACCGATGTGCGACCGCCCCTGCTGAGCTGCTAGTCTCCTCTTCGCCCACAAAGCCGTTGACACGGTGGACGTGGGGAGGTAGATTCGAACGGTTGCCTCGGACTGGACAAGTTCGGGATGACCGCGTAGTTTCACATCTCGCTCGTGCTGCGGTAACTGAGTTATCCCGCCGAGCCGCACGATCCTCTTATCGAAAGCCTTCCGGTTGTTTATTTCGACCGGCGCGTTTCTGATAAGGTCGGGTCA
>NZ_ML123034.1:2410980-2443726 GCF_003846185.1 Streptomyces sp. ADI96-02 | reverse complement strand
GTTGGCACGGGGCTTTCCTGCGTTCCGGGCCCATATCCATATACTGTCGAAGCCCCGGCAGCAGAGTCGCTTCCAGGGGTCCAACATATGGTGCTTTCTCACAGGCGTTCAGTCGACTCACCTTCGGTGTCGGCTCTGAGGCCGCCGCCGTCGCCGTTCCCGTGAGCGTTTGTCCTTACAGCCGGCCTGCGGTCTTGAGCGCCAGATAGGCATCGGCGAGTGCGGGCGCGAGGCGGTCCGGGGTGGCGTCCACGACGACGACCCCTCGACGCTGAAGCGCTTCCGCCGTTCGTCTCCGCTCGGCTTCGGCCTGAGCGCCGGCAGCCGCCTCATAGACCGCGTCCACTGTTCCTCGGCTCGCCGCCATTTCCTTGATGCGAGGGTCTGACACTGCCGCCAAGAGAACCGTGTGGCGCTGTGTGAGCTGCGGGAGGACCGGCAGCAGCCCCTCCTCGATGGGCGCCGCTTCCAGTGTGGTCAGCAGAACGATCAGCGAGCCTCGGGGCGCGTTGGTCAGAGCTTCCGTGCTGAGGCCACGGGCATCCGTCTCGACGAGCTCCGGTTCCAGAGAAGCCATGGCATTGATGACGGAGGCCAGGGCATCGCCCGAGGCGGTCCTGCCCTGCACACGTGCTCGGACACGGCGGTCGTAGGCGAGGAGGTTCACGCGGTCGCCGGCCCGCGTCGCCAGCGCGGTGAGGAGCAGCGTGGCGTCCATCGCGGCGTCGAGCCGCGGGACGTCGCCCACTCGCCCCGCCGACGTCCGCCCGGTGTCCAGGACGATGAGGATGTGACGGTCGCGTTCCGGGCGCCACGTCCGTACGGCCAGGGCGGACTGGCGTGCCGTTGCCCGCCAGTCGATGTTCCGGGTGTCGTCCCCGGCCACGTACTCCCGGAGACTGTCGAACTCCGTGCCCTCGCCCCGCGTCAGCACGCTGGTGCGTCCGTCGAGTTCGCGCAGCCGCGCCAGTTTGGACGGCAGGTGCTTCCTGCTGGTGAAGGGAGGAAGGACCCGCACGGTCCACGGGACGTGATGATGGCCCTGGCGCGCGGCGAGGCCGAGCGGTCCGAACGAGCGGACAGTGACGCGTTCGGCCTTGCGGTCGCCTCGGCGTGTGGGGTGCAGCACGGTGGTGACGCGGCTGCGTTCGCCGGCAGGAATCGTCAGTGTGTGCCGGGAGGCCGAGGGCTCGGCTCCCGCGGGCCGGCTGCTCGGAGGCCATGCGTCACGGAGCTGGGCCCTTAGGCGCCGACGGGAGCCGTTCGTCACGGTGAGCTGAACCTTCGCCACGTCACCAAGTCGAACAGTTGTATCACCAGTTCGGGTGAACCGCAGCGTTCGCACTGGCGCGGCCAGGGCGTAGTCGCACAGAATTGCCAGGGAGAGCGGAGCGTTCACCGCGAGCATCCCGGTCCAGCTCGGAGCGAGGATGCCTACGGGGAGTGATCCCAGTGCGGCCAGCAGTGCGGTACGTCCGGTGAGGGCCATGGTCACCGCCTCATCGGGGTACGGGGACGTGGGCGAGCACTGAGGAGATGACGGAATCGGGGCTGACGCCCTCCATTTCCGCTTCGGGCCGCAGGTGAATGCGGTGGCGAAGTGTGGGGAGCGCAAGGGCCTTCACGTCGTCCGGGGTGACGTAGTCCCGGCCGGTGAGCCAGGCCCAGGCGCGTGCGGTGGAGAGCAGTGCGGTGGCGCCTCGGGGGGAGACGCCGAGGGCGAGCGAGGGGGATTCACGCGTGGCACGACAGATATCCACGACGTAGCCGGCGATTTCGGGGGAGACGGTCGTGGCGGCGACGGCGTTCCGTGCGGCTTCGAGCTCGGCGGGTCCGGCGACGGGACGAATCCCGGCGGACTTGAGATCGCGCGGGTCGAAGCCGTCGGCGTGACGCGTGAGAACGTCGATCTCGTCCTGCCTGGAGGGCAGAGGGACCGTCAGCTTGAGCAGGAAGCGGTCCAGTTGGGCTTCCGGTAGTGGGTAGGTGCCTTCGTACTCGACGGGGTTCTGCGTGGCCGCGACGAGGAACGGGTCCGGGAGCGGGCGTGGGGTTCCGTCCACGGTGACCTGACGTTCCTCCATGGCTTCGAGGAGGGAAGCCTGGGTCTTGGGAGGCGTGCGGTTGATCTCGTCGGCCAGCAGCAGGTTGGTGAAGACAGGACCCGGCTGGAAGGAGAATTCTGCGTTCCGGGCGTCGTAGACGAGCGAGCCGGTGACGTCGCTCGGCATCAGGTCGGGCGTGAACTGTACGCGTTTGGTGTCGAGTTCGAGTGACGCGGCGAGTGCGCGGACCAGGAGGGTCTTCGCCACACCGGGTACGCCTTCGAGGAGTACGTGGCCTCGGCAGAGCAGCGCGACCACCAGTCCGGTGACTGCCGAGTCCTGTCCGACGACCGCCTTGGCTATCTCGGAGCGCAGAGCTTCCAAGGAGGCGCGGGCGTCGACGGCGGCCTCCTGAGCGCCCTGCGCCTCGGGGGGCGCCGGGGGTGCGGTCGGCTCTGGGGTCGGGGCGCTCATGAAGTGCGTACCTCTCGTTCGAGGGCGTCGAGTTGCTCGGCCAGGAGGACAAGGTCCGCGTCGTTGGCGGGGGCCTGACCGAAGAGCAGGGTGCCGAGGTCGTGGCCCTGGTTGATGCGTGTGGACACGGCGGGGAGAAGGACGTGGGGGGTGTGAGCGTCGTGGGTGTGCACACCGGCGAAGGGGGCGATGCGCGATCGTGCGGAGGAACGCAGCGATTCGGCTGCCCGGTCGCGGGCGTTGGCCTTGCGGTAGAGGCGGGCACGGCCCTCGGAGGATTCGGAGGCGTGGACGGCGACCGGCAGCCGCTCGGTGACGAGCGGCCCGAGTCGACGGGCTCGCCAGATCGCCGCAAGGACCGCGGCCACGGCGAGTTGGAGCGTCCCCCAGAGCCAGCCGGAGGGAATGAGGCCGAGGAAGCTGCTCTCGACCTCCGGTTCCTCCTGTCGGCCGCTGTCATCGTCAGAGGGATTCCCGCTGCTGCTGCCGTCGTCGGTGGCGGAGGGATCGGCCAGGGAGGGGAGGTACCAGAGGAGATGTGGGCGGGAACCGAGGAGTTGCAGTGCGAGCGAGGCGTTTCCCTCGCGGTCCAGACGTTCGTTGTGGAGGAAGTCCGGGGAGCCGAGCAGCACCGTGTCGCCGTTCCCTCGGTCGGTGAGGACCAGCAGGCTGGGGAGACCGTCGTTCGGGTAGCAGGCGATGGCGGAGGAGGTGTGGGCGGTGTAGCGGATGCCCCCCATGTCGGCTGTGCCGGCGCTACGGGCGGCGGGCAGGTCGCAGGAGGGGGGAAGCGGGCTCGCCGGGCGGCCGGGCTGGGCGCTCGCGCCGGGGGCGAGCCTGGTCACGGCAGGAGCCCCGGGGGCGAGCAGGAGGGTGCGGCCCTCCGTGGCGGATGTGGCGTCGTGGAGCCGGTGCTGTTGCGACGGTGTCAGAAGGTTGGGGCGGGTGACCAGAAGGGTGGTGTCCGGTCCCGCAGCGTTCGTCGCCTCGTCGAGTGTCGTCGCGACCGTGACGGATATCCCGCGGGCCTTGAGGAGTTCGGCGACCGCACGGCTGCCCTGAGGGTCGGCGGAGCGGGGATCGAGGCGCCCGTGCTGGTCGCCGGAGCGTGCCGCGGCGAGCGCGATTCCGGCGACGACCAGGATCAGAAGCGCGAGCAGCAGGCCGCGGGTGCGGGTCCAGACCTGGTGCGGGGTGGCGGCCGTGGAGGTTGCGGACGTGGTGGCCGCTGTCATCCGGCTGCTCCTCGGGAGGCTCCGGGCAGGAGGGGCTTCGCGCCGTCGAGGTCGATGTCGAGCTCCGTGAGGGCGAGGTACGTCGGCCGGCTCGCTGTACGGCCGCCGTATGTGACGTCGTCGAAGTCCCGTGCTGCCACCAGGAGTCGGGCGGCCTGGTCGGGGAGGGCACGGCCGGCCTCCGCGGCGGCCTCGTCCGCGGTACGGCCGGGTCGCGGGTCGAGCAGGGCGCGTTCTTCCAGGGAGCGGACGATCGCGCGCATGCGTTCCTGGACTGCCTCGGTCCAGCGCAGAGCGGCGGCATGCGCTTCTGCCGCGGCGCGGTGCTGGGCCGCGCCGCGCGGGCCGTCATCGCCGAAGAGGCCGTCGGCGAGGGGGCGGGAGGAGCGGTGTGGCGTGCCGAGCCGCCACCAGAGGGCGGCGGTGAGGCCGACGGCCACGAGCACCAGGACGACGAGTCCGGCTGCGCCGCCGGGGGCCGCGCCCGCCGCGGCGTCGAACACGCCGCCGATCCAGTCCCAGAACCGGCTCAGGCCGCGCTGGAGAAGGTTCGGATCGTTCTCGTGGTACATCGGCTTGGACAGCTCGTTCTCGGCCGCCTCCCGGGCGGGCGCCCGGGGAGTGTCCACGGGGATGTCGCCCGCTCCGAGAGTCTGCCGTGCCGCTGTGGCGTCCCCCGCCCCCGACACCGCATCAGCTCCTGGAGACGTCGGTGTCGTAGCCGGGCAGGCCCGCGGCCCGGGCGAGGTCGAGGTCGAGGGCTTCGCGGCGGATGCGCTGGTCCACGTAGAGGAGGGCGATCACACCGGCGGTGAAGGGGTAGGCCAGCGTCGAGACGACCACCTCGCCGATGCCCGTGATGATCAGGAAGGGCCAGCCCTGGGAGGCGGTGTCGCTGTTGAGGAAGTCCTCGACGCCGCTTCCGTCCGCCAGCACCGCGGTGATGCCGAAGGGGATGGCGATGAGGAAGGTCAGGAGGAAGACGAGCAGGTAGGAGAGCGTCAGGACACCGAAGGTCCGCCACCACGCGCCGCGGACCAGCTTCGCGGAGCGGCGCAGCGCGGTGGCGACGGTCTGCCTCTCCAGCATCAGTGCCGGCGCGGCCAGGGTGAAGCGGACCATCAGCCAGAGTGTGACGGCGCACGCGGCGATGAACCCCAGCAGGGCGAGTGCCGCACCCGCGTCGGAGCCCAGGAGCAGTCCGGGGCCGATGCCCACCGCCATGATCACCACGCTCATGAGGGCCAGCAGCACCGTCAGGCCCAGCAGGGGCAGGAGTCGCGGGCGGGCCTCGGCCCAGGCGTCGGCGAGCGTGACGGGGCGGCCCACCACGGATCGGCTGATCACGACGGTGAGCACCGAGGTCGTGAAGAGCGTGGCGATCATGGCGACGAGCGTCGTCGGGGCCGTCGAGTAGATCGTGGACTGCGCGGACTCGGTGGCCTGGCGGATGGCTTCGGCGCCGGTGGCGTTCGGGTCGACGGAGACCGGCTTCGGCAGGAGGTGGCGCTGGGCCAGGGTGATGATGATCTGGGAGACCACGGAGACCGTGAGGCTGACCCCCAGAACGGTGCGCCAGTGAGCGCGGAGGGTCGAGACGGCGCCGTCGAGGATCTCGCCGAGGCCCAGGGGGCGCAGCGGGATCACTCCCGGCTTGGCCGCCGGGGGCGGGCCGCCCCAGCCCTGGGGGTCTC
Organism: Streptomyces sp. ADI96-02; assembly: GCF_003846185.1. Classification (GTDB taxonomy): domain Bacteria; phylum Actinomycetota; class Actinomycetes; order Streptomycetales; family Streptomycetaceae; genus Streptomyces. The sequence continues at coordinate 2,438,278 of NZ_ML123034.1, read as the reverse complement.
GGCCCCAGCCGGACGGGGGGCCTTCGGGGCCCTTGCCGGGTGTGCTCGGTGGGGACCACTGCCCTGGAGGCGGCTGCGTGGGAGACCACTGTCCCGGCGCACCGTTTCCGTCCTGGGGCTCGGAAGGCCGCGGAACAGCGGCTTTCTGGCCGTCGGAGGGGGCAGATCCGGGCGACGCCCAGCCCGGAGAGTCGTTCATTCTCGCTCCTTCACCGTCCTGACCGCTCATCGGGGCGACAGGTTGGCAGCCATCGTGCCACGCGTCGGCGAACTGTGGTCCAGGAGCTCTGTCACCTTCGCGCCTTCATTTGTGGGCGGCTCACCGGGCAGACTGGACAGATGGCTGATCAGGACGCGCAATCGCCGGTGGGTAGCGAGCCTCCCGCTCTCTCCGTTCTCCGCTGGGACGAGCCTCCGGAGGGTCCCGTACTGGTGCTCCTGGACCAGACGCGGCTCCCCGTCGAAGAGGTCGAGCTGGTGTGCACCGATGTGCCGGCGTTGGTGGAGGCGATCCGGTCGCTGGCGGTACGGGGGGCTCCGCTGCTGGGGATCGCCGGAGGGTACGGGGTGGCGCTCGCCGCTGCGCGGGGGTACGACGTGGCGGAGGCGGCCGGTCTGCTGGAGCGGGCGCGGCCCACCGCGGTGAACCTCGGATACGGGGTGCGGCGGGTCGCCGGGGCGTACTGGGCCGCGGTCGGAAAGGGCGCGGGAGCGCAGGCGGCTGCCCGGGCGGCGTTGGCCGAGGCGCAGGAGCTGCACCGGGAGGACGCGCAGGCCAGCAGGCGTATGGCGGAGTTCGGGGCGGCCCTGCTGGAGGAACTGCTGCCGGGCGGAGGGCACCAGCTGCTGACGCACTGCAATACCGGGGCGCTGGTCTCCGGAGGTGAGGGCACGGCGTTCGCGGTGGCGTTGCGGGTCCACCGGCAGGGCCGGCTGCGGCGGCTGTGGGTGGACGAGACGAGGCCGCTGTTGCAGGGGGCGAGGCTGACGGGGTACGAGGCGGCGCGCAGCGGGATGGCGTACAGCGTGCTCACGGACAGCGCCGCGGGGTCGTTGTTCGCCGCCGGGGAGGTGGACGCCGTGCTCATCGGGGCGGACCGCGTCGCCGCGGACGGCTCGGTGGCCAATAAGGTGGGGAGTTATCCGTTGGCGGTGCTCGCGAAGTACCACCACGTGCCCTTCATCGTGGTGGCGCCGACGACGACCGTGGATCTGGACACCCCGGACGGCGCGTCGATCGTCGTCGAGCAGCGCCCCGGACAGGAAGTGACGGAGCTCACATCGCCGGAGGGTGTATCGGGCGGGGCCGGCGGCGGCAAGGTCGTCGCATCCCTCGGAGCCCCGGCGTACAACCCGGCCTTCGACATCACGCCGCCGGAACTGATCACGGCGGTCGTGACCGAGGAGGGCGCGATTTCCCCGGTCACGGGGGTCGGACTGGCCGAGCTGTGTGCCAGGTCATCGCAGGTAACGATTAGCTAATGGGATGATGTCGATTATGAAGGGACGCGTCCTTGTCGTCGACGACGACACCGCACTGGCCGAGATGCTCGGGATTGTGCTGCGTGGAGAAGGTTTCGAGCCGTCGTTCGTAGCGGACGGCGACAAGGCACTGGCCGCATTTCGTGAGGCCAAGCCGGACCTGGTGCTGCTCGACCTCATGCTGCCCGGAAGGGACGGCATCGAGGTGTGCAGGCTGATCAGGGCCGAGTCCGGTGTGCCGATCGTCATGCTCACTGCCAAGAGCGACACCGTCGACGTGGTGGTGGGCCTGGAATCAGGGGCCGACGACTACATCGTCAAGCCGTTCAAACCGAAGGAGTTGGTCGCCCGGATCAGGGCACGTCTGCGGCGGTCGGAAGAGCCCGCGCCGGAGCAGCTGACCATCGGTGACCTGGTCATCGACGTGGCCGGTCACTCCGTGAAGCGCGAGGGGCAGTCCATCGCCCTGACTCCGCTGGAATTCGACCTGCTGGTCGCGCTCGCCCGCAAGCCGTGGCAGGTCTTCACCCGTGAGGTTCTGCTGGAGCAGGTGTGGGGTTACCGCCACGCGGCCGACACCCGGCTGGTGAACGTGCACGTCCAGCGGCTCCGTTCCAAGGTCGAGAAGGACCCGGAACGCCCGGAGATCGTCGTGACCGTCCGCGGGGTCGGCTACAAGGCCGGACCGAGCTGAGATGACCCGAGGCAGCGCTGCTCCGAGGCCCGGGGAGCCGGGAAGCCGTTCGGAGCGGACTGCCGGTCCGGGACGGAAGGCTTCCCGAATGAGCCGATACCTGCGGGGCGGCCGGTTGTTCCAGAACCGGACGCTCGGCGGGCCCGTACCGCGTCTGCTGATGCGGTGGGTGCGCCGTCCGCTGCTGCCCGCCGTCCGGTTGTGGCGGCGCAACCTGCAGCTCCGCGTCGTCGCGGGCACGCTGCTGATGTCGATGGGCGTCGTCCTGCTCCTCGGCTTCGTCGTGATCGGGCAGGTCCGCAACGGCCTGCTCGACGCGAAGGGAAAGGCCGCCCAGACGCAGGCGGCCGGCGGTTTCGCCGCCGCCCAGGAGAAGGCGAACGCCACGCTGGCCCCCGGCGGCCGGAGCGGCGGCGTCGACGGCATGACCGCGAACACCTCGTGGCGTACCGAGCTGGTCGACCAGCTCGCCAGCGGGGGCAAGAACGCGTTCAACGTGGTGGCTCTCAGCGCCGACTCGGTGACCGAGGGCGCCAGCAGCCGCGCGCCGCGCGGCTCGGGCAGCGTCGAGGCGTCCAGCGTGCCCGAGAGGCTGCGCCGGGCCGTGGACAAGGGGCCCGGCGCGTTCCAGACGTACTCCCGGATCCAGTACTCGTACGGAAAGGAGTCGCAGCCGGGGCTCGTCGTCGGCAAGCGGCTCTACGACATCGACCACCACCCCTACGAGCTGTACTACCTCTTCCCGCTCACGCAGGAGGAGAAGTCGCTGACGCTGGTCAAGACGACCCTGGCGACCGCGGGGCTGTTCGTCGTCGTGCTGCTCGGGGCCATCGCCTGGTTCGTGGTGCGGCAGGTCGTGACGCCGGTGCGGATGGCGGCCGGGATCGCCGAACGGCTCTCCGCCGGCCGTCTCCAGGAACGGATGAAGGTCACCGGAGAGGACGACATCGCCCGGCTCGGCGAGGCATTCAACAAGATGGCGCAGAACCTCCAGCTGAAGATCCAGCAGCTGGAGGAGCTCTCGCGGATGCAGCGCCGCTTCGTCTCCGACGTCTCGCACGAGCTGCGGACGCCGCTCACGACCGTACGGATGGCAGCCGACGTCATCCACGAGGCGCGCGCCGACTTCGATCCCGTCACCGCACGCTCCGCGGAACTGCTCGGCGACCAGCTCGACCGCTTCGAGTCGCTGCTCTCCGACCTGCTGGAGATCAGCCGCTTCGACGCGGGCGCCGCCGCCCTGGAGGCCGAGCCGATAGACCTGCGGACCGTGGTGCGCCGGGTCATCGGCGGCGCCGAGCCGCTGGCCGAGCGCAAGGGCACCCGGATCCGCGTCGTCGGCGACGAGCAGCCGGTGATAGCGGAGGCCGACGCCCGTCGCGTCGAACGCGTCCTGCGCAACCTGGTCGTCAACGCCGTCGAGCACGGTGAGGGACGCGACGTCGTGGTGCGGATGGGCGTGGCCCAGGGCGCCGTCGCCGTAGCGGTGCGGGACTACGGCGTGGGCCTCAAGCCCGGCGAGGCCACCCGGGTCTTCAACCGCTTCTGGCGGGCCGACCCGGCGCGGGCGCGGACCACCGGCGGGACCGGTCTGGGGCTCTCCATCGCCGTCGAGGACGCCCGGCTGCACGGCGGCTGGCTCCAGGCGTGGGGCGAGCCCGGCGGCGGCTCGCAGTTCCGGCTGACGCTGCCGCGCACGGCCGACGAACCGCTGCGCGGTTCGCCGATACCGCTGGAGCCCGAGGACTCGCGGCGCAACCGGGAGATCCGCGAGCGCGACGAGTCCGCACCCGCGGCGGGGGACCACCGGCTGATGTCCGTACCGCACCAGTCCGGGACGGCCGAGCGTCCGGCGCTGACGGTGCCGGGGCGCTGCGCCTCGGTCCCGCACCCGGCGCCCGCCTCGGTGCATCCCGCGGCGCTTCCCGGCAGCGGGGCCCGTGTGGTGGCCCGACCGGCCCCCGAGCGTTCGGGCGGCGCGGGCCCCGGCACGCGGAATTCCGACCAGGAGGACACCACTCGTGGGTACTGATCGCCGGCTGGGCGGGCACGGGCGGGCGGTGCGGATGACCGCGCTGCTCGGCTGCGGCATCGTGGTGCTGGCCGGCTGCGGGTCCATGCCGGTGACCGGGGACGTCAAGGCGGTGGACGCCTCGCAGCCGGGAGACTCCCAGGTGCAGGTGTACGCGGTGGCGCCCCGGGAGGGCGCCACGCCCAGCGAGATCGTCGACGGGTTCCTGGAGTCGATGACGAGCGACGACCCCGACTTCCGCACCACGCGCAAGTACCTGAGCGCGGACGCCGCGCGCATCTGGCAGCCGAGCGAGGGCACCACGGTCCTCGCCAACGCCCCCAACCGCAGCGGCGCGGCGCTCCGCGACGAGGAGCGCCGGGGCGATCAGGACACGGAGACGTCCTACATCCTGACCGGCGAGAAGGTCGCGGCGGTCGACGCCCAGAGTTCGTACCAGCCGATCGCGCCCGCCGACTACTCCCAGACGCTGCACCTGGTGCGGGAGAAGGCGGCGGACGGCAAGTTGGAGTGGCGCATCGACATCGTGCCGGACGGTCTGGTCCTGGGGCAGTCCGACTTCAAGCGGCTCTACCGATCGGTCAACAAGTACTACTTCGCGTCCGGGCCGACGAGCGGTCCCGCGACGCTCGTCGCGGATCCGGTCTACGTACGCAACCGTACGGATCCGGTCACGCGGATGGACACCGTGGCGCAGACGGTCAGGGCTTTGCTGGCGGGGCCGACGGACTGGCTGAGCCCGGTGGCAGACTCCCGGTTCCCGGCCGGCACCGCCCTGCGCAAGGGAGTCACGGCGCTCGCGCCCGACGACCAGAACGTCCTGAAAGTGCCCCTGAACCGCAAGGCCGACAAGGTCGGCCTCAGGGCGTGCCGGATGATGGCCGCGCAGGTGCTCTTCACGCTCAGGGACCTGACGTCGGCGCGGTTCGAACGCGTCCAGTTGGACGGCGGCCGGGGCCGGCTGTGCACGCTGGACGCCGACGAGGCGGCGGAGTTCGCCGCCGACAGCGGGTCCGGAGGGCCCGACAGCCAGTACTTCCTCGACGCTGAGGGGCACGTGCAGCGCATCCCCGGCGCCACCGAGGGCAGCGGCCCCCCGCAACCGGTCACCGGTCCGCTCGGCATGGGCACGGTGGCGATGGGCGCGATCGGCGTGGCCCGCGACGAGGAACGGGCCGCCGCGGTCTCGGCGGACGGGCAGAGCCTCTACGTGGCCTCCCTGGACGCCGAAGGGCAGCTGGGGGCCCCGCTCGTGACCAGTACGGCGATCAAGCCCGCCGACCGGCTGTCGCCGCCGAGCTGGGACGGCCGCGGGGACCTGTGGGTCGCCGACCGCGATCAGGCGGGTCCCCGGCTGCTGCGCCTGGCCAGGGGTGAGGGCGAACCCCAGGAGGTCCGCGTCCCGGACCTCGGCGGCGGCCGGATCGAGGAACTGCGGATGTCCGCGGACGGCGTCCGGATAGCGCTGCTGCTGTCGAAGGACGGGCACACGACGTTGAAGATCGGACGGGTCGAGCGCCGGGGCTCCGTCGAGTCGCCCGAGCTCTCCGTGCGGGACCTGCGCCAGGCGGCCCCGCAGCTCACCGATGTGACCGCCGTCTCCTGGTCGGGCCGCAGCCGGCTCGTGGTGGTCGGCAAGGAGCAGGGCGGGGTCCAGCAGGTGCGCTACGTGCAGGCGGACGGTTCGACCTCGTCCTCGGGCGTGCTGCCCGGGGTGAACCAGGTCCGGGCGGTCGCGGCGGCGGACGACGAGCTGCTTCCGCTGATGGCGGAGACCGAGGGCGACGGCATAGTGAAGCTCTCGCCCGGCGACAACTGGCAGACGGTCCTGGAGGAAGGCACGTCTCTGGTCTATCCCGGCTGATCCGCCACCGCGAGCCAACCGCCGAACCACCCGCCGGTCCACTCGCCCGAACCACCCGCCGGTCCACCCCGTGCCCCGTCGATCCCGGCCGCGCCGCCCATCGGGGCCGCCCGCCCGCCATCGCCCCGGGCCGCCCGGGAGGTTATCCACAGGGGTGGTGCGGTCTCGGCGCTCCGGGCACGGTGGTTCCATGCGGAACGGATGGTGGCGCGAGCTCTCGGGTCTGGTCCTGCCGGTGGACTGCGCCGGCTGCGGCAGACCGCGTGCCGGGCTGTGCCCGGCGTGCAAGGCGGCGCTGAGCGGCGCGCACCCCCGCCGCGTGCGTCCCTCACCGCTGCCCGGCCGGCTTCCGCCGGTGCACGCCGCGGCCCCGTACGAGAACGCCGTACGTGCGGTGCTGCTGGCCCACAAGGAGCGAGGGGCACTGGGACTCGCCGGGGTGCTCGGCCGGGCTCTGGCGGGCAGTGTGCGGGCCGGGACGGGGCGAGGGGACCCGGCGGCGCCCCTGCTCCTGGTGCCCGTGCCCTCCGCGCGCTCCTCGACGCGGGCACGCGGCCACGACCCGGTCCTGCGGATCGCGAGGGCCGCCGCCGGAGAGCTGCGGCGCGGCGGCCTCGCGGCGCGGGTCCTCCCGGTGCTCCGGCAGCGGCGTCCGGTTGCCGATCAGGCCGGGCTCGGGGCGGGAGCACGGCGCGCGAATCTCGACGGCGCCCTCGCCGTGGCCGGCGGAGGCGGGCGGCTTCTCGCCCGCGGTCCGGTGTGCCTGGTCGACGATCTGCTGACGACGGGATCGACGCTGGCGGAGGCGGCGCGGGCGGTCGCCGAGGCGGTCGGCGCGGACGCGGGGACCGGCCGTCCGCCGCCCTGCCGGGCGGCGGTCGTCGCGGCCTCCCGGTCCGCCTTCGAAATCATCCGGAACTGACGGAGAACTTGCGTCGTTGCAGGTAATGAGCGGGTAATACCCCCTGAACGGAGGTACGCGCGAGTAGCGGGTGCCGAGACCCTCGTGTACAGGCTATGTTCGGTTGTGAGGAACGGTGAATACCGAACCTCGATGAATGCACCACCAGGTTTCGGGCAGGTAACCCACCGGTAGGCAAGAAGTGCACGAGTCGGTGGGGTTGCGACCTCTCCGACGGGGGAGGAGGAGGCGAAAGTCACCGAGTCCGAGGCCCCTGGTGATCGCCGGGGGCTGGTGCAAAAAGGAGATGCCCCGCCGTTGAAGCGGGGCGATCCGGGAACGGAGTTCTGCGTGGACATCGTCGTCAAGGGCCGCAAGACCGAGGTGCCCGAGCGGTTCCGCAAGCACGTGGCCGAGAAGCTGAAGCTGGACAAGATCCAGAAGTTCGACGGCAAGGTGATCAGCCTCGACGTCGAGGTGTCCAAGGAGCCGAATCCCCGTCAGGCCGAGCGTTCCGACCGGGTGGAGATCACGCTCCGCTCGCGGGGGCCGGTCATCCGGGCGGAAGCGGCGGCGGGCGACCCTTACGCAGCGCTCGACCTGGCCACAGGAAAGCTGGAGGCCCGGCTGCGCAAGCAGCACGACAAGCGCTACAGCCGGCGCGGCAACGGCCGGCTGTCGGCCGCCGAGGTCGGGGACGTGGTCCCCGGCGTCGCATCGTTCGACGAGGACGGCGAGTTGGTCGGCGACGAGCCGTCCGCGCCCGTCCCGACCACCAGGATCGGCTCGCTGGAGGTGCAGGGCGAAGGACCGCTGGTGATGCGCGAGAAGACCCACGTCGCCGCGCCGATGGCGCTCGATCAAGCCCTCTACGAGATGGAACTGGTCGGGCACGACTTCTACTTGTTCATCGACTCCGAGACCAAGGAACCGAGTGTCGTCTACCGGCGGCACGCGTACGACTACGGCGTCATCCACCTGCGCACCGATCCGCTCGCCGCGGACGAGGCCGGGGGCGCGGGCGGCGCGCTCGGCGGCTGACCCTCCCGCCGCCACGGTGCCCCTGGAGCGTTTCACGCCACCGGGGGCACCTGTGCGCGAGTCCGGGATCACCGCAGGTGCGTTCCGGCATGGAATCATGGCGTTCCGCGCCAATCGGGGTTCCGCGAACTGCCGTTGGCGGACAACCGATGGCTTCAGGCCGTGGCCTTCAGGGGGAGGAACGATGGCGGACACCTTCGGGCCCGTGCGCGATGCGAACCATGCCGACGACACCGGTGCGTACGCCGGTTCCGGTGCGGACGTGGCCGGCGCCGGACGCGGGGAGCCCATCCGCGTCCTCGTGGTCGACGACCACGCGCTCTTCCGCAGGGGGCTGGAGATCGTCCTCGCGCAGGAGGAGGACATCCAGGTCGTCGGTGAGGCCGGGGACGGTTCGGAGGCGGTCGACAAGGCGGCGGATCTGCTGCCCGACATCGTTCTGATGGATGTGCGGATGCCCAAGCGCGGTGGCATCGAGGCATGTACGTCCATCAAGGAGGTGGCTCCCAGCGCGAAGATCATCATGTTGACGATCAGCGACGAGGAGGCCGACCTCTACGACGCGATCAAGGCGGGCGCGACCGGATACCTCCTCAAGGAGATCTCCACCGACGAGGTCGCCACGGCCATTCGCGCCGTCGCCGACGGGCAGTCCCAGATCAGCCCGTCCATGGCCTCGAAGCTGCTCACCGAGTTCAAGTCGATGATTCAGCGCACCGACGAGCGCCGGCTCGTCCCGGCGCCCCGGCTCACCGAACGGGAGCTGGAGGTGCTGAAGCTCGTCGCGACCGGCATGAACAACCGCGATATCGCGAAGGAGTTGTTCATTTCCGAGAACACGGTCAAGAACCACGTCCGCAATATCCTGGAGAAACTCCAGCTCCACTCCCGGATGGAAGCCGTGGTCTATGCCATGCGCGAGAAGATTCTGGAGATCAGGTAGGAGCCCTCGGGCGCGGGGCCCGGCCTCAGCGGTAGCTCTCCCGCAGGGCCCGGCCGATCTCCGCCCTGAGCGGCTCGCGCAGCTCCGGCGCCTCGACCCGCTCCAGCCGGACGTCCGTGCAGCCCACCCACGCGGCGGCCTCCACCAGGGCCCGCGCCATGGGCGCCACCGCCTTGGGGCCGGCCAGGGACGCCTGCCGGGCGATCAGCGTGGTGCCCTCGCGGGCCGGGTCGACGCGGCCCTGGAGCCGTCCGCCGGCCAGCAGCGGCATCGCGAAGTAGCCGTGTATCCGCTTCTGCTTGGGGACGTACGCCTCCAGCCGGTGCGTGAAGCCGAAGACGCGCTCGGTGCGCGCCCGCTCCCAGATCAGGGAGTCGAACGGCGACAGCAGCGTCGTACGGTGGCGTCCGCGCGGCTCCGAGACCAGCGCCTCCGGGTCCGCCCAGGCGGGCTTGGACCAGCCCTCCACCGACACCGGTACGAGCCCCGAGTCCGCCACCACGGCGTCGAACTCCTCGCCCTTGAGGCGGTGGTAGTCCGCGATGTCCGCCCGGGTGCCGACCCCCAGCGACCGCGCGGCCAGCACCACCAGGCGTCTCAGGCACTCGGCGTCGCTCAGGTCCTCGCCGAGCAGCTTGTCGTCGATGGCCCGCTCGGCGAGGTCGTAGACCCGCTTCCAGCCGCGCCGCTCGGTGCACACCACCTCGCCGTACATCAGGGCCCGTTCGACGGCGACCTTGGAGGCCGACCAGTCCCACCACTCGCCGCCGTTCTTCGCGCCGCCGAGCTCGGTCGCCGTCAGCGGGCCCTCGGCCCGCAACTGCTCGATCACTCTCGCGTAGGCGCCGTCGGGCAGCTCGTGCGACCAGTGCGGCCGGGAGCGGTAGCCCCGGCGGCGGAACGCGAAGTGCGGCCACTCCTCCACGGGCAGGATGCACGCGGCGTGCGACCAGTACTCGAAGGCCCGGCCGCCCGACCAGTACGCCCGCTCCACCGTGTCCCGGCCGACCGAGCCGAGCCGGGCGTACGGGATCAGCTCGTGCGAACGGGCCAGCACCGAGATCGTGTCCAACTGGACGGCCCCGAGGTGGCGCAGCACCCCGGGCACCCCCGCCCGGCGGTCCGGAGCCCCCAGGAAGCCCTGGGCGCGCAGCGCGATGCGGCGCGCCTGGTCGGCGGAGAGTTCGACGGCGGGAGGCGGCACAGGCGTCATGCGTCAAACCCTAGACGCCCCCGCTGACAGGGAAGGGCCGAATCCCGGGACCGCTCACCGGGCCGAATCCCGGGACCGCCTCACCGGGCCGGATCCGCGGCGGGACCGGGCCGCCCGGCCCCGCCGTGCGGTTCGGGGAGGTAGGGGTGCGCGCCGGGCAGGCCCAGGTCGGACGGGAGCAGCGCCGCCGTCCAGGCGTCGCGCCGTACGCCCTTGTTGAGCAGCCCGGACCGCTGGTCGCCCTCCAGGGTGAAGCCCGCGCGCAGGGCGACCGCGCGGGAGGCGCGGTTGCCGGTCTCGGCCCGCCACTCCAGCCGGTCCGCCCCGAGCGAGGTGAAGGCCCAGCGGGCGCAGGCGAGCACGGCCTCGGTGACGTAGCCGAGGCCGCGGTGCTCGCGTGCGCCCCAGTAGCCGATCTCGTACGTCGCCGGGTTGCTGCGGCGGTCCAGGCCGACGGCGCCCACCAGGGTCCCGGTCTCCCGCAGGACCATGGCGAAGTTGTACGCGGAGTCGTCGCGCCAGCCGTCCGGGGAGAGCTGGGCGGTGAAGAGTTCCGCGTCGGTGAGCCGGTACGGGGAGGGGACCACCGTCCAGCGCTGGATGTCGGGGTCCTGGCAGGCGGCGTGCACCCGGTAGGTGTCCTGCGGGCCGAAGGGCCGCAGGAGCAGGCGTTCCGTGGTGAGACTGATCGGCTCCATGGAGTGATTCTGGTGACCGGGCCCGCGCGACGCGACCACTTTCGGGCCTTCCCGGCACCTTCCGAGCCTCTGGTCCGTTGTCCTGTGAGGGTGCGGCGGGGTCCACGCGGCAGCAGCCCTCCCGGCGCGGTGGTGTCCTCGCTTACGATGGCCGTTGCGGTGGGGCCTACCTGCCGTGCCCGCGCCAGAGTCCATAACACGACCCAGTGCCAGGCCCGACCGGCAAGGAGACCAGCCTCAGTGTCCGTCTTCAACAAGCTCATGCGTGCAGGCGAAGGCAAGATCCTGCGCAAACTGCACCGCATCGCGGACCAGGTCAGCTCCATCGAAGAGGACTTCGTCACCCTCTCCGACGCCGAGCTGCGGGCGCTCACCGACGAGTACAAGGAACGGTACGCGGACGGCGAGAGCCTGGACGACCTGCTCCCCGAGGCGTTCGCCACGGTCCGGGAGGCCGCCAAGCGCGTCCTCGGACAGCGCCACTACGACGTGCAGATGATGGGCGGAGCCGCCCTGCACCTCGGTTACGTGGCCGAGATGAAGACCGGTGAGGGCAAGACCCTCGTCGGCACCCTGCCCGCCTATCTCAACGCCCTCTCCGGCAAGGGCGTGCACCTGATCACGGTCAACGACTACCTGGCCGAGCGCGACTCCGAGATGATGGGCCGGGTCCACAAGTTCCTCGGTCTGAGCGTCGGCTGCATCATCGCCAACATGACTCCGGCCCAGCGCCGTGAGCAGTACGCCTGCGACATCACGTACGGCACGAACAACGAGTTCGGCTTCGACTACCTGCGCGACAACATGGCGTGGTCCAAGGACGAGCTGGTCCAGCGCGGCCACAACTTCGCCGTGGTCGACGAGGTCGACTCCATCCTGGTCGACGAGGCCCGTACGCCGCTGATCATCTCCGGCCCGGCCGACCAGGCCACCAAGTGGTACGGCGACTTCGCCAAGCTGGTCACGCGCCTCACCAAGGGCGAGGCGGGCAACCCGCTCAAGGGCATCGAGGAGACCGGCGACTACGAGGTCGACGAGAAGAAGCGGACCGTGGCCATCCACGAGTCCGGCGTGGCCAAGGTCGAGGACTGGCTGGGCATCGACAACCTCTACGAGTCGGTGAACACCCCGCTCGTCGGTTACCTGAACAACGCCATCAAGGCGAAGGAACTGTTCAAGAAGGACAAGGACTACGTCGTCATCGACGGCGAAGTCATGATCGTCGACGAGCACACCGGCCGTATCCTCGCCGGCCGCCGCTACAACGAGGGCATGCACCAGGCGATCGAGGCGAAGGAGGGGGTGGACATCAAGGACGAGAACCAGACCCTCGCCACGATCACCCTGCAGAACTTCTTCCGCCTCTACGGCAAGCTCTCCGGCATGACCGGTACGGCGATGACCGAGGCCGCCGAGTTCCACCAGATCTACAAGCTCGGCGTGGTGCCGATCCCGACGAACCGGCCGATGGTCCGGGCCGACCAGTCCGACCTGATCTACCGCACCGAGGTCGCCAAGTTCGCCGCGGTCGTCGACGACATCGCCGAGAAGCACGAGAAGGGCCAGCCGATCCTGGTCGGCACCACCTCGGTCGAGAAGTCCGAGTACCTCTCGCAGCAGCTCTCCAAGCGCGGTGTCCAGCACGAGGTCCTCAACGCCAAGCAGCACGACCGGGAGGCGACGATCGTCGCCCAGGCGGGCCGCAAGGGCGCCGTCACCGTCGCGACGAACATGGCCGGCCGAGGCACCGACATCAAGCTCGGCGGCAACCCGGACGACCTCGCCGAGGCGGAGCTGCGCCAGCGCGGCCTCGATCCCGTCGAGCACGTCGAGGAGTGGGCGGCGGCGCTGCCCGCCGCGCTGGAGAAGGCCGAGCAGGCCGTCAAGGCGGAGTTCGAAGAGGTCAAGGAGCTGGGCGGGCTGTACGTGCTCGGCACGGAGCGGCACGAGTCGCGCCGTATCGACAACCAGCTGCGCGGTCGTTCCGGACGCCAGGGCGACCCGGGCGAGTCCCGCTTCTACCTCTCGCTGGGCGACGACCTGATGCGCCTGTTCAAGGCCCAGATGGTCGAGCGCGTCATGTCGATGGCGAACGTCCCCGACGACGTCCCGATCGAGAACAAGATGGTCACCCGCGCCATCGCCTCGGCGCAGTCGCAGGTCGAGCAGCAGAACTTCGAGACCCGCAAGAACGTCCTGAAGTACGACGAGGTGCTCAACCGGCAGCGCGAGGTCATCTACGGCGAGCGCCGCCGCGTCCTGGAGGGCGAGGACCTCCAGGACCAGATCCGGCACTTCATGGACGACACGATCGACGACTACATCCGGCAGGAGACCGCCGAGGGCTTCGCCGAGGAGTGGGACCTGGACCGGCTGTGGGGCGCGTTCAAGCAGCTCTACCCGGTGAAGGTCACCGTCGCCGAGCTGGAGGACGCGGCCGGGGACCTGGCGGGCGTGACCGCCGACTTCATCGCCGAGTCGGTCAAGGCGGACATCCACGAGCAGTACGAGGAGCGGGAGAAGACCCTCGGCTCCGACATCATGCGCGAGCTGGAGCGGCGCGTGGTGCTCTCCGTGCTGGACCGCAAGTGGCGCGAGCACCTGTACGAGATGGACTACCTCCAGGAGGGCATCGGCCTGCGGGCCATGGCGCAGAAGGACCCGCTGGTCGAGTACCAGCGCGAGGGCTTCGACATGTTCAACGCCATGATGGAGGGCATCAAGGAGGAGTCCGTCGGCTACCTGTTCAACCTGGAGGTCCAGGTCGAGCAGCAGGTCGAGGAGGTTCCGGTGCGGGACGCGGCCGAGCGCACCTCGCTCACCAAGGAGGGCGAGCCCGCGGTGGCCGCCCCGCGTCCGGAGATCCGGGCCAAGGGCCTGGAGGCCCCGCAGCGTCCGGACCGGCTGCACTTCTCCGCTCCCACGGTCGACGGCGAGGGCGGTGTCGTCGAGGGCGACTTCACCAACGACGACGACCGGTCGGACTCCTCGGACGGGATGACGCGTGCGGAGCGCCGCAAGGCGCAGAAGAGCGGTGGCGGGGGCCGTCGCCGCAAGAAGTAGGGCGTGACCGCGGGCCGGGGCCGGACACTTACGGGTGTCCGGCCCCGGCCGCTTCCGGAGTCGTCCGGGCGCGGGGCGGCGCGGGAGGGTCACCGGGCGGCGGGGCCGGCGGCCGTGAGGCGTTCGCCGCCCAGTTCCACGGCGGCGCAGCGCCAGCGCTGGTCGGCGCCCTGTTCCAGGCGGAACGCCATGGCGCGGACCCGGTCGCCGGCGGTGATGCTGGCGAAGGCCTCGACGACGCCGCTGGCGGGCTGCGCGCCGCGGCAGTGCCGGAGCACGGGGCGGCTGCCCCGGGCGGTTCCCAGCGGGCTGCTCGGCGCCAGTTCGGCCAGCTGGTCGTAGGCGTCGCCGATGGTGTGGCCGAGCATCCAGTGGACCGGGCGCTGGCCGCTGAGGACCGCGAGCAGGCGTTCGGCGAACCACTGGTGGGGCCGCGGGGGCCGGTGCTGCTGCCGGCGGCTCCGCTGCGGAGGTACGGTCCGCGGCCCGCGCTGGTCGCGTCGGCCGGTGGGCCCGGTGCTGTGCGTGCTCATGTCCATCGCCCCCGTGAACGGGCCCGGCGGATACCGGGCGGTAACTTGTGCTGGGGACCTTCTACGGGCACGCCGACGCCGCCGCAACCGGCTCCCGGCCCCGGTCACGGGCTCGCGTGCGTTCACCTGTCCGAGGCGTGAGCCTTGTGCGGCAAGGGCTGCGGCGGGGGTGACGGGGCGTCGGAGGTGGACAGGGGCCCCGGTCGCCGGAACCCGAAAGGGGACGGCCTCCACGTATCCTGAAGGCGATTCCGACTACGAAAGCGGCCTGCCATGCGCGTGTACGTCCCCCTGACCCTCTCCGGTCTCGCAGCGGCGCACCGGGCGGGCGAGGTCGGCCCGGGGCCGCTGACCGCCTACGCGGTGACGCCCGGACTGCGCGAGTGGTACGTCTCCGACGACATCGAGGAGCTGGAGTACGCGGCGCTCAACCGGGCCGCCGCCGCCTCGCTCCGCGCGATCGCCGCGAACCCGGAGGAGGCCCGGCGCCGGGTCGTCCTCGCCCTCGACGTGCCGGACGGGGCCGCCGTCGCGGACCCGGATCACGGGCTGAGCGCGTCGTCCGTCGGCGAGGTGCGCGTCGCCGGCCCGCTGCCGCTGTCCAGGGCGGCGGCGGTGCACGTGGACGGCGACGACGCGGAGAAGGACGTGTCGGACGCGGCGGCGGCGCTGGGCGCGGCGGACCTCGGCGACGACGACGCCCGGTTCACCGTGGACGGCGCGGAGGACCACGAACTGCTCTGGTTCGGCGTCCAGGAGATCCCGCACCTGATCGGCTGAGGAGGGCGTTGTCGGACCCGGCGGGTATTTTTCTCCGTATGACATCCGGGACGACACGCACGCATCTGGTCTGGGACTGGAACGGCACGCTGCTCGACGACATCCACGCCGTGATCCACGCGACGAACGCCGCGTTCGCCGAGGCCGGCCTGGCCCCGATCACCCTGGAGCAGTACCGCGAGATGTACTGCGTGCCGATCCCCCGCTTCTACGAGCGCCTGCTGGGCCGGCTGCCCACCGAGGCCGAGTGGCAGCGGATGGACGACAGCTTCCACCTCCACTACGCGCGCAAGCGGCCGGACTGCGGGCTCACCGAGGGGGCGGAGGAGCTGCTCGCCGGGTGGCAGCGGGCCGGCGGCAGCCAGTCGCTGCTGAGCATGTACGGGCACGAGCAGCTGGTCCCGGTGGTGCGGGGATACGGGATCGCGTCGCGGTTCGTCCGCGTCGACGGGCGGACGGGTCCCTCGGGCGGGAGCAAGGCGCTCCACATGGAGCGGCACTTCGCGGAGCTGGCCGCGGCGGACGCCGGGGTGGTCCCGGAGAACGCGGTGGTGATCGGCGACGCCGTGGACGACGCGGTGGCGGCGGCGCACGTGGGGGCGCGGGCCGTGCTCTACACCGGCGGCTCGCACAGCCGGGCCGCCCTGGAGGCGGCGGGGGTGCCGGTGGTGGACTCGCTGGCGGAGGCGGTGACGGTGGCGCGGACGTTCTCGGCGTGACGGCGCCGGGACGGCGGCTCAGGGTGTGCCGGCCGTGGTGCGCAGGACCTTCAGGAAGGCGCGCATCCAGGCCGAGTGGTCCGGCCAGGCCCGGGACGAGACCAGCGTGCCGTCGACGACGGCCTCCGTGTCCTGGAAGCTCGCTCCCGCGCTCTGCATATCGGGTTCCAGCGCCGGATACGCGGTCACGCGGCGTCCGCTGAGCGCTCCGGCGGCGGCGGTGATCAGCGGGCCGTGGCAGATCTGCGCGACCGGGAGGTCCGCGGAGAAGAAGGCACCGACGATCTTGCGCAGCTCGGCGTTGTTGCGGAGGTACTCCGGAGCCCGCCCGCCGGGGATGACCAGGGCGATGTAGTCCCCGGGGTCCACCTCGGAGAAGGCCAGGTCGGCGGGGAAGGTGTAGCCGGGCTTCTCGGTGTAGGTGTCGAAGCCGGGCTCGAAGTCGTGCACCACGAAGCGCAGGGTCTTGCGCTCGGGGGCCGCGATGTCGACCTCGTACCCCTCCTCGCGCAGGCGCTGGTACGGGTAGAGGACTTCGAGGGACTCGGCGGCGTCGCCGGTGACGAGGAGGATCTTCTGGGCCACGGCGGGGCTCCTCAACGATCGCGTACGGCAGGGCCGGAGCGTTCCGGCGGCCCGGCCGGGGGCGGACTGGATCTCGTGCCGCCAGACTGCCCCGCTTCCCGGAGTTCGCCAAGAGGGCGCGGCGCACTGTCCGGAGTGTCAAAGTTCGGGGGTTTCTTTTGTACACAAGCGGACCATGACGGCGGGGGGTGGCGGAACGATAGCCTGGGGCCGTGATCAGCGCGATACGCCTCGGGGGCAGTGAAGCCCCCGGCCGCCGCCCGGAGTGCCACCGCACCCGGGCGATCCGTGATCGCCCGTCCCCGGACCGACTGTCAAAAATGGCCAATATGGTCCCGGGCATCTCTCCGAGCGGCATAGCGTCGACCCAGACCGGAAACCCCGTGTCGTGGCGGTACGTCGTTTTTCTCACCTACGTCACGCAACGGCGCGCGACAGGAGCCAGAGGACATGCAGACCAAGCTGGACGAAGCCAAGGCCGAGCTGCTCGCACGGGCCGCCGAGGTAGCCGACAACAGCCCGGGCGGTGGTGTCGGCGGCCCGGGGGGCACACCCCGCGTGCGGGTCGCCGCCGCCGGGGCCGCCGAGGGTGACCGCCCCGGCCAGGACGCGGTGCTCGCCTACCTCCAGCGCTACTACCTGCACACCGCCCCCGAGGACCTCGGCGGACGGGACCCGGTCGACGTCTTCGGCGCCGCCGCCTCGCACTACCGACTGGCCGAGAACCGACCGCAGGGCACCGCGAGCGTCCGCGTCCACACCCCGACCGTCGAGGAGAACGGCTGGACCTGCAGCCACTCCGTGGTCGAGGTCGTCACTGACGACATGCCCTTCCTCGTGGACTCCGTCACCAACGAGCTGTCCCGGCAGGGGCGCGGCATCCACGTCGTGATCCACCCGCAGGTGGTCGTCCGCCGCGACGTCACCGGCAAGCTCATCGAGGTCCTGACCGACGGCCGCGGCACGGCCGGCCGGCCGAGCGCCAAGAGCGCCGAGCAGCGCGCCGCCGAGCTGCCGCACGACGCGCTCGTCGAGTCGTGGATCCACGTCGAGATGGACCGCGAGACCGACCGCGCCGACCTCCAGCAGATCACCGCCGACCTGCTGCGCGTCCTGTCCGACGTCCGCGAGACCGTCGAGGACTGGGACAAGATGCGCGAGGCCGCCCTGCGCATCGCCGACGACCTGCCGGGCGAACCGCTCGACGACCTCGCCGACACGGAGGTCGAGGAGGCCCGCGAGCTGCTGCGCTGGCTGGCCGCCGACCACTTCACCTTCCTCGGCTACCGCGAGTACGAGCTGAAGGACGACGACGCGCTGGCCGCCGTCGCCGGCACCGGCCTCGGCATCCTGCGCTCGGACCCGCATCACAGCGTGGACGAGGACCACCCGGTCAGCCCGTCCTTCGACCGGCTGCCCGCCGACGCCCGCGCCAAGGCCCGCGAACACAAGCTCCTCGTCCTGACCAAGGCCAACAGCCGGGCCACCGTGCACCGGCCCAGCTACCTCGACTACGTCGGCGTGAAGAAGTTCGACGCCAAGGGCAACGTCGTCGGCGAGCGCCGTTTCCTCGGCCTCTTCTCCTCCGCCGCGTACACCGAGTCCGTGCGCCGGGTCCCCGTCATCCGCCGCAAGGTCGCCGAAGTGGTGGAGGGCGCGGGCTTCTCGTACAACAGCCACGACGGCCGCGACCTGCTCCAGATCCTGGAGACCTACCCGCGCGACGAGCTGTTCCAGACGCCCGTCGACCAGCTCCGCTCCATCGTCACCTCCGTCCTCTACCTCCAGGAGCGCCGCCGGCTGCGGCTCTACCTGCGCCAGGACGAGTACGGGCGCTACTACTCCGCGATCGTCTACCTCCCGCGCGACCGCTACACCACCGGCGTGCGCCTGCGGCTGATCGACATCCTCAAGGAGGAGCTGGGCGGCAACAGCGTCGACTTCACCGCCTGGAACACCGAGTCGATCCTCTCCCGGCTGCACTTCGTCATCCGCGTCCCGGTCGGCACCGAGCTGCCGCACCTCACCGACGCCGACACCGACCGCATCGAGGCCCGCCTCGTCGAGGCCGCCCGCTCCTGGGCCGACGGCTTCCAGGAGGCGCTCACCGCCGAGCTGGGCGAGGAGCGTGCCGCGGAACTGCTGCGCCTGTACGGCCACTCGTTCCCCGAGGGCTACAAGGCCGACCACTCGCCGCGCGCCGCCGTGTCGGACCTGGTCCACCTGGAGACCCTCAAGGAGGGCGAGCGGGACTTCGCCCTCAGCCTGTACGAGCCGGTCGGCGCGGGCCCCGGCGAGCGCCGCTTCAAGATCTACCGGACCGGCGAGCAGGTCTCGCTCTCCGCCGTCCTGCCCGCGCTCCAGATGCTCGGCGTGGAGGTCGTCGACGAGCGGCCCTACGAGCTGCGCTGCGCCGACCGCACCCACGCCTGGATCTACGACTTCGGGCTGCGGATTCCGCAGGCCACCGGTGGCGGCGGGGCCGCCGGCCACCTCGCCGACGACGCGCGCGCCCGCTTCCAGGACGCCTTCGCCGCCGTCTGGAAGGGCGAGGCGGAGAACGACGGCTTCAACGCGCTGATCCTCGGCGCCGGGCTGACCTGGCGCCAGGCGATGGTGCTGCGGGCCTACGCGAAGTACCTGCGGCAGGCCGGGTCCACCTTCAGCCAGGACTACATGGAGTCCACGCTCCAGAACAACGTCCACACCACCCGGCTGCTGGTCTCGCTCTTCGAGGCCCGGATGTCGCCCGGCCGCCAGCGGGCCGGCACCGAGCTGACCGACGGCCTCCTCGAAGAGCTCGACGGGGCCCTCGACCAGGTCGCCTCGCTCGACGAGGACCGCATCCTGCGCTCCTTCCTCACCGTCATCAAGGCCACGCTGCGGACCAACTTCTTCCAGACGAAGGAGGACGGGGCCCCGCACTCGTACGTCTCGATGAAGTTCGACCCGCAGGCCATCCCCGACCTGCCCGCGCCCCGCCCGGCGTTCGAGATCTGGGTGTACTCCCCGCGCGTGGAGGGCGTCCACCTGCGCTTCGGCAAGGTCGCCCGCGGCGGCCTGCGCTGGTCGGACCGGCGCGAGGACTTCCGTACGGAGATCCTCGGCCTGGTCAAGGCGCAGATGGTGAAGAACACGGTCATCGTGCCGGTCGGCGCGAAGGGCGGCTTCGTCGCCAAGCAGCTCCCGGACCCGGGCGTCGACCGGGACGCCTGGATGGCCGAGGGCATCGCCGCCTACCGCACGTTCATCTCGGCGCTGCTGGACATCACCGACAACATGGTGGCCGGCGAGGTCGTGCCGCCCGCCGACGTGGTCCGCCACGACGAGGACGACACCTACCTCGTCGTCGCCGCCGACAAGGGCACCGCCAGCTTCTCCGACATCGCCAACGAGGTCGCCGTCGCGTACGGCTTCTGGCTCGGCGACGCGTTCGCCTCCGGCGGGTCGGCGGGCTACGACCACAAGGGCATGGGGATCACGGCCCGCGGCGCGTGGGAGTCCGTCAAGCGGCACTTCCGCGAGCTGGGCCACGACAGCCAGACCGAGGACTTCACGGTCGTGGGCGTCGGGGACATGTCCGGTGACGTCTTCGGCAACGGAATGCTGCTCTCCGAGCACATCCGGCTGGTGGCCGCCTTCGACCACCGGCACATCTTCCTCGACCCGCGGCCGGACGCCGCGACGTCCTACGCGGAGCGGCGGCGCCTGTTCGACCTGCCCCGCAGCTCCTGGGCGGACTACGACAAGAAGCTGCTCTCCGCGGGCGGTGGCATCCACCCGCGCAGCGCCAAGTCCATCCCGCTCAACGCACAGGTCCGCGAGGCCCTGGGCATCGACGGATCCGTCACCAAGATGACGCCCGCCGACCTGATGCGGGCGATCCTCCAGGCCCCCGTCGACCTCCTGTGGAACGGCGGCATCGGGACGTACATCAAGGCCGTCGCCGAGTCGAACGCCGACGTCGGCGACAAGGCCAACGACGCGATCCGCGTCAACGGCGAGGACCTGCGGGCCAAGGTCGTCGGCGAGGGCGGCAACCTCGGCGCGACCCAGCTCGGCCGGATCGAGTTCGCCCGCAGCGGCGGCCGGATCAACACCGACGCGATCGACAACAGCGCCGGTGTGGACACCTCCGACCACGAGGTGAACATCAAGATCCTGCTCAACGGGCTCGTCCGGGACGGTGACATGACCGTCAAGCAGCGCAACAAGCTGCTCGCGGAGATGACCGACGAGGTGGGCGCGCTGGTCCTGCGCAACAACTACGCGCAGAACACCGCGCTGGCCAACGCCTGCGCCCAGGCCCCGTCCCTGCTCCACGCCCAGCAGCGGTTCATGCGCAGGCTGGAGCGCGACGGGCACCTCGACCGGGCCCTGGAGTTCCTGCCGGCGGACCGGCAGATCCGGGAGCTGCTCAGCAGCGGCAAGGGCCTCAGCCAGCCCGAGCTGGCGGTGCTGATCGCGTACACCAAGATCACCGCGGCCGACGAGCTGATCTCCACCGAGCTGCCGGACGACCCGCACCTGCAGAAGCTGGTGCACGCCTACTTCCCGACCCAGTTGCGCGAGCGCTTCCCCGAGGCGGTGGAGGGGCACGCGCTGCGCCGCGAGATCATCACGACGGTCCTGGTCAACGACACGGTCAACAGCGCCGGTTCGACCTTCCTGCACCGGCTGCGGGAGGAGACCGGGGCGTCGGTCGAGGAGATCGTGCGGGCCCAGTTCACGGCCCGCGAGATCTTCGGCCTGTCCCAGGTGTGGGACGCCGTCGAGGCGCTGGACAATCGGGTCGCCGCCGACGTCCAGACCCGGATCCGGCTGCACTCGCGCCGGCTGGTGGAGCGCGGTTCGCGCTGGCTGCTGGGCAACCGCCCGCAGCCCGTCGCCATCGCGGAGACCGTCGAAGGGTTCCGGGACGGGGTGGAGAAGGTCTGGAACGAGCTGCCCCAGCTGCTCAAGGGCGCCGACCTGGACTGGTACCACTCGATCCTGGACGAGCTGACGACGGCCGGGGTGCCGGACGAACTGGCCGTACGGGTGGCCGGGTTCTCCTCGGCGTTCCCGGCGCTGGACATCGTCGCCATCGCCGACCGCACGGACCAGGACCCGCTGGGCGTCGCCGAGGTGTACTACGACCTCGCCGACCGGCTGCGGGTCACCCAGCTGATGGACCGGATCATCGAGCTGCCGCGGGCCGACCGCTGGCAGTCCATGGCCCGCGCCTCCATCCGCGAGGACCTGTACGCCGCGCACGCCGCGCTCACCGCCGACGTGCTGGCCGTGGGCGACGGGTCGGCGACGCCGGGCGAGCGGTTCCGGGCGTGGGAGGAGAAGAACGCGGCGATCCTGACGCGGTCGCGCTCGACGCTGGAGGAGATCCAGAGCTCGGACGCCTTCGACCTGGCGAACCTGTCGGTGGCGATGCGGACGATGCGCACGCTGCTGCGCACGCACGCGTAGGGGCGCCCCGAGGGGCCGGCGCCCGTTCTGGACGCCGGCCCCTCACTTCTTGCCGGTGTGCGCGGCGTACGCCGCCACGACCTCCTCGGCCGGCCCGTCCATCCGCAGTGTGCCCGCCTCCAGCCACAGCACCCGGTCGCAGGTCTCGGTGATCGACTTGTTGCTGTGGCTGACCAGGAAGACCGTGCCCGCCTCGGCGCGCAACTCCTTGATGCGGTCCTTGCTGCGGCGCTGGAACTTCGCGTCGCCCGTGGACAGCGCCTCGTCGATCAGCAGGACGTCGTGGCTCTTGGCCGCCGCGATGGAGAAGCGGAGCCGTGCGCCCATGCCCGAGGAGTAGGTGCGCATGGGCAGTGTGATGAAGTCGCCCTTCTCGTTGATGCCGGAGAACTCCACGATCTCGTCGTAGCGTTCACGGATCTGCTCGCGGGTCATGCCCATCGCGAGCCCGCCCAGCACCACGTTGCGCTCGCCGGTCAGATCGCCCATCAGGGCGGCGTTCACGCCCAGCAGCGAGGGCTGCCCCTGGGTGTGGACGTGGCCCCGGGTCGGCGGGAGCAGGCCCGCGATCGCCTTGAGCAGCGTCGACTTGCCGGAACCGTTGGAGCCGATCAGGCCGATCGCCTCGCCCTTGTACGCGGCGAAGCTGACGCCCTTCACGGCGTGCACCTTGCGCGCGCCGGGGGCCGCGCGGCGGGAGGCGAGCTGGCTGAGCGCCGAGGTGGCGCTGCCCCGGCCGGTACGGGCGCCGTGCACCGTGTACGTGATGTGGACGTCGTCCACGACGACGGTGGGCACCCGCTCGCCGGTCGTGACGGGAGCCGGGCGCGGGCCGGAGGCGGGGTGTTTTTGGGTCTCAGCCACGTCCGTACGTCTCCTCCGCCTTCCAGAAGTACACGAATCCGACCACCCCGCACAGCAGCGCCCAGCCGGCCGCGACCGCCCACACGTGCGGCGGCAGGTGGGACCCGGTGAAGCTGTCGATGAGGGCGTAGCGCACCAGGTCGATGTAGACGGCCGCCGGGTTGTACTCCAGCGCCACCATCACCGCGCGCGGCACCCGGTCGCTCGTGAGCAGGTTCTCCAGGCTCCACATCACGCCGGAGGAGTACATCCAGGTCCGCAGGACGAACGGCGTCAGCTGGGCGATGTCCGGCGTGCGCGCGGTGAGCCGGGCCACGGCCATCGACACCCCGGTGTTGAACACGGCCTGGAGCGCCAGCGCCGGGAGCGCCAGGAGCCAGGAGGGGCGCGGGTACTGTCCGAACGCCAGCAGGATGAGGAAGAGCGCCCCCAGCGAGAACAGCAGCTGCTGCAACTGCTGGAGGGCCAGCGCCACCGGCAGCGAGGCGCGCGGGAAGTGCAGGGCGCGCACCAGCCCGATGTTGCCGCTGATGGCCCGGGTGCCCGCGGTGATCGAACTGCTGGTGAAGGTCCAGATGAACACGCCGGTGACCAGGAACGGGACGAAGTCCTCCACCCCGTGCTTGGTGTTCATCAGCACGCCGAAGATGAAGTAGTAGACGGTCGCGTTGAGCAGCGGCGTCATGATCTGCCAGACCTGGCCGAGCTTCGCCTGGCTGTACTGCGCGGTCAGCTTGGCGGTGGCGAACGCGGTGATGAAGTGCCGCCGCCCCCAGAGCTGCCGCAGGTACGCGCCGAGCGGGGGCCGGGCCCCGCTGACCGTCAGGCCGTGCCGGGCGGCGAGCGCGGCCAGCTCGCCCGGTGCGTAGGCGGGGGCGGTGTGATCGGGGGCGGAGGGCGGACTCGCGGGAGGCGCGGTGTCCACCGGGGGCGGCGGCGGGGCTGCTGTCTGGCTCACCACGATCGCTTTCGACGCAGGCGGGAGGGAGGAGGGGGCGGGACGGCCTCGGCCCGATGGGACGGGACCGTATCGTCGTAACGATCAGGGTAGGACGTGGGAGCGTCGCAACGCAACCGTTCCGTCGTCGCGGACTATCATTCGGGCCATGACCACCGAACGGGGAACCCGCCGCCGCGCCCCCGCGGGCGCGGCCGTCCTGCGCGAGGACGTCACCGACGCGATCCGCGCGGCTGTCTTCGAGGAACTGGCCGCGGTGGGCTTCGCCCGGATGTCCATCGAGGGCATCGCCCGGCGCGCCGGGGTCGGCAAGACCGCCGTCTACCGCCGCTGGAAGTCCAAGCTGGCGCTCGTTCTCGACCTCGTCGAGGCCGTGGCCGTGCAGGGCGTGCCCGCCCCGTCCACCGGCTCCCTGTACGGGGACGTCCGGGCCGTGCTCGAACTCGGCGCCTACGCCCTGCGCCACCCGGTCGCCTCGCAGGTGATCCCGGACCTGCTGGTGGAGGCGGCCCGCAATCCGGAGATCGCCGACGCGATCAAGGCCGCCCTCCTGGACCACCAGCAGGGCGTCGCCGCCGTCGTCGTGCGCGAGGCGGTGGCCCGGGGCGAACTGCCCGAGGGCAGCGACCCCGACCGGGCCCTGGACCTGATCGTCGGCCCGCTGTACTGGCGGCTGGTCGTCGTCCGGGGCGACCTGCCCCCGGGCTACCTCGACGACCTGGCCGCCTCGGCGGTCGCCGCGCTCCGCCACGCCTGAGCCGGGCGGGCCAGCGGACGGTGTGCCCGGTGTGCCCGGTGTGCGCGGGCCGCGCGCGCCCGGTCTGCCGGCCCCGGCCGCCCGCTCCGCTCACAGCTCCGGCAGGCGGGCCAGGACCTCCCCGGTGCGCGGGCTGAACGCCAGCACCGTCGCGTTCTCGGGCAGCCGCTGGAAGCGGGTCAGCAGCAGCCAGCGCACGCCGTACCGGGCGCGGATCTCCTCCCGCCGCTCCGGTCTGGCGGAAGGGGCGAGGTAGTCGGCGACCGCGCGGCTGCGCGCGCGCCGCTCGGCCGCCGCGAGCCCCACGTCCGGCAGCCCGTCGGCGAGTACGTACACCCCGTGTCCGGCCAGCGCGTACATGGCCGGACGGCTGTCCGTCAGCACCACCTCGCCCGGCGGGACGTAGGGCGTGGCCCAGGTGTACGGCTCCCCGACCGCCGGGGACTCGCCGCCCTTCGGCCGGCTCACGGGCCCGGACGCCTCGGCCGAGTACGGCGCGGTGAGCCCGTTGTAGTACGGCCACAGCGCCGCCACGGCCAGCCCGCACGCGGCGGTGAGCGCCCAGCGCCGCAGGGTGGGCCGGATACGGGTCCGCTGCCGGACGGCGATCAGCGCCACCGCCCCCAGCACCGCGCCGATCGCGGTCGGTGGATGGACCAGCAGGACCAGACCGAGCAGGGCCCCGATGCCGGCCACCTCCGTCCACCGGGGCGTCCGGCGGGGCGGCCCGCCGGACGCGGAGGCCGGGGCGCGGCCGGCCGCGCGACCGGTCCAGGCCCACAGATGGAGGGTGACGGCGACCGCGAAGGTGCCCGGTGCGCTCCAGCGGGCCGGATCGGCCCAGTGGATGAGGGCCGGCACGGCCAGGATGCCCACCGGCACCCACCGGTTCGGGGTCAGCAGCCGGGTGAGCCGGCCGATCCCGGTCAGCAGGAGCAGCAGGTTCACCGAGGCGGCCACGGCGACGACGGTCCGGCCCGAGACGCCGGTGGCGCGCGCGGCCAGCCCCTGCACCAGGGCGTACGGGGAGTAGTGCGCGCTCGCCATGGCGGGCAGGTCGGTCATCGGGAAGGTCGGATGCAGCAGATCGGCCCGCAGCCGTTCGATCACCGCGGCCTGGAGGCCGGAACTGCAGCACAGCGGGGCCTGCCAGGCAGCCGCCGACAGCACCGCCCACAGCAGACCGCCCAGCAGGAGGTAGGGCGAGGGAATCCACAGGGGAGGCGCGGCGGTCTCGTCGGCACCGGTCGCGGCGGGTCGGGTGGGAGGAGTCTCGGACGGCGTGGAGGTGGCGGAGGAGAGGGGCACGGTTCATGGGTTCCGTGCCGGGGGCCCGCCCTCCCGGCCGCCACCCGGACGGCGGATCCCCGGCGTGCGCCGACCGGGCCGGACGGGGTGGCCGGGACGGACGGCCCGCGCCCTCACCGGTTGCGGGCCCTCACGGGACGGCCCGCCTGCTCATGCGACGGCCCGCCTGCTCACGGGACGGCCCGCCTGCTCACCGGCCCCGCGCCTCCGGCTCCTCCGCGAGCAGGCGGTCGGCGACCCGGGCCGCCGCGCGGCCGTCGTCCAGGTCGCAGTAGTCGCGCCGGAAGCTCTCGTAGGCGTCCGCGTGCCGGGCGGCCTGGGCCCCCGCCTCGCGCAGCGCCTGCGCCACCTCCTCCGTCGTGACCAGCAGCGGTCCCGGGGCCCGGGTCTCGAAGTCCAGGCAGAAGCCGCGCACGGTGTCGCGGTAGTGCTCCAGGTCGTACGTGTGGAAGAGCATCGGGCGGCCCGTCAGCGCGAAGTCGAACATCAGCCCCGCGTAGTCGGTCACCAGGACGTCCGCGATCAGCAGCAGTTCGGAGGCCGCCGGGTGCCCGGAGACGTCCAGCACCCCGGGCCCGGCCGGGACCGCGCCGGTGACGCGGGGGTGCCGGCGGATGAGCACGGTGTGGCCCGCGCCCAGCGCGCGGACCAGCGCGTGCGGATCGAGCGCCGGGTCCCAGCGGTACGGGCCGGGGGCCGCGCGGTCGGCGTCGGCGCGGGCGTCCGACGGATGGGCCAGGTGGTCGCGGTAGGTCGGCGCGTACAGCACGACCCGCCGGTCCGGCGGGATGCCGAGGGAGCGCCGCACCTCCTCGGCCGCCTTCTCGCTCGTCGGCGGGAACAGCACGTCGTTGGCGGGCGATCCGGCCTCCAGCACCTCGCCCGCGTACCCGAGCGACCGGCGCAGGAGTGGCGTGGCGAACCGGCTGGGGGAGACCAGCACCGACCACTGCGCCGCCCGGTGCGCCAGGGTGGCGAGGTGCTGGTGGTCGGCGTACAGGGTGTCGCTGAGGCCGGTGCCGAAGCGGCCGAGCGGGGTGCCGTGCCAGGTCTGGACGACGGTCTGCCCCGGCCGCCGCTCGAACCACTCCGGCAGGTGCCCGTCCGTGACGATGCGGCGGGAGCGGGCCAGCGCCTCGTGCCAGGCGGCCCCGTGCGCCGGGATCGGCGTGGCGCCGAGCGGTACGTGGACGGTGCGGCCGGGCGAGGTGCCGGTGACCCACAGGTGTTCGGTCTCCGTGCCCCGGCGCACCAGCTCCGCGTGGACGGCGCGCGGCGAGTCGCCGCCCGCGTACAGGACGCACTCGCGCAACGGGAGCGCGCGCCGCTCGCGGTAGTGCGAGGCGCGCAGGAGCCGCCCGCGGTACGCGCCCCGCTCGGCGGGCGCGAGTGGCGGGCCC
>NZ_ML123034.1:2381067-2410764 GCF_003846185.1 Streptomyces sp. ADI96-02 | reverse complement strand
CGAGTGGCGGGCCCGCCACAACGGTCAGCCGGTCGCCGTGCCGCCGCCGCGCGCTCAGCGCGTCGTCGCCGCAGGGCAGATGCGCGGCGAGGGAGGCGAGGACGCGCACCGGGACGCCGTCCAGCCGGACGTCCCAGCGTCCTTCTGGCAGCAGCGGGGCGATCAGCGCGCGGAAGCGGCCCGTCGCGCCGTCCACGGCGGCCTCGGCGACCGCGACGCGTTCGTCGAGCACCGTATGGCGCAGGTCGATCCGCTCGCCGCCGTCCACGGCTCCAGAGCCGCCGTCCACGGCTCCAGAGCCGCCGTCCACGGTTCCCGGGCTTCCGCCGTCCACGGCTCCCGGGCCGCCGCCGTACGTCCCCGAGACGCGCAGCGCCCCGTCCGCCGTGCGCTCCACCCGGTCCGCGACCGGCGGTGGCGCCAGGTCCAGCACCAGGTTGCCCGCCGGGTCCGCCCACGCGGGCGGCGGCAGGTCCGGGGCGGCGGGCAGTGGGACGCGCGTTCCGTCGGGGAGCGGCAGCCAGGCCCGCCACCGCGTCCCGCTCGCCGTCTCGACCTCGCCCGGCACGCGGCGGGCGGGCGGCGGCACGGCGGTGAGCGCGGTCAGCTCCACGCGGGCGTCGAAGGTCCCGTCCGCCCGGCACTCCACCGGCCAGGAGTACGGGCCGAGCCCGCCGCCGGTCCCGCCGCCCGTGTGGTCCGTGCCGCCCGTGCCGGTCCCGACGCCCGCACCGTCCGCCGGGCCGGTCGCCCCTGCCCCGTCCGCGTCACGGGAGAGGAGCAGCGCCGTCGGCCGTGCCCCGTCGAAGAGACGGCCCGTCAGCCTCAGCACCCGCCCCTCCTGCGCGCCGGAGCCGCCTCCCGCGACGCCGCCGTCGTGCCCCGCGCCACCGAGCCCCGCGCCGTCGTGCGCCTCGACCAGGGCCGGGAGCCGGGAGACCTTCAGCCGGAGCCGGCCGGCCCGGTGGTCGAGCACGGCCCGCCGCCCGTCGCCCAGATCACGCACCAGCGGCTGCTCCGCGCCCGCGTCCACGGCGCGTACCGCCACCCGCCGTACCGTTCCGCGCGCGGCGACCACCAGTCCGATCAGCCATCCGCCGTCCGCCGGGGGCAGCCGGTCCGGGTCGAGGACCATCTCGAAGCCCGCGTGGTCGTAACCGTGCAGCTCCTGACCGGAGTTCACGGTCGCCTCCGGCGCGGGCACGGTCCGCGCCGGCACGGTCCGCACCCGGCGGCCCCCCTCGGCCCGGACCATGCCCACCCTGAGCGCCTGCCGGGCCGACCCGGCGGGGAGGTTGCGCAGATAGGCGTAACCGCGCAGCCGCAGCACCCCGTCCGCGCCCCAGCGAGCCTCCACCAGCCGCGCCACCGCCGGTACGTCGCCGCGTGCGAGCCGGGCGCTCGCGCCGCGCACGCCGGGGTACACCGCGCGCCGACGGCCCGGCAGCCCTTCGACGGCGAACGTGCCCGCGCCGTTGGCCCGTTCGAAGGCGAGCACGGCCAGCAGATCCTCCAGCCGCCGCTCGCGCACCAGGCGCCACTTGATCCTCAGCTCCACCGGCAGACCCGCCAGCACCCCGTCCCCGGCCCGGTCCAGGAAAGCGCCCGCCCCCTGGAGGAACGCTGTGCGGTACGCCTCCCCGCCCATCGGCAGACCGTCCAGGAAGTAGCCGAAGTCGTCCCGCAGGCAGGACGCGTCGTAGGCGGCGCGCCGGTCCGCGTCCCGGTCGCCGAGGAAGGCGCTGACCTGCTCGCAGGCGGCGATCCGGTCGCGTACGCCGGTGACGTCGGTGCGCCGCCGGGTGATCGAGCCCTCCCGCACGCGCCAGTAGTAGACGTGTTCGGCCAGGACGTCGACGGAGCCGGCGAGATAGTGCGCCGGGATCATCACCGGGGTGTCCTCGTACAGCCTGCCCTCGGGGAAGGCGAAGGCGTGGCGGTCCCAGAAGGCGCGCCGGAACACCTTGTTCCACGCCACCCGGTCGGCGAGCAGGCGCGGGTCCCGGGTGATGTGCGTCCGGGGCCGGGGGCCGGTCAGCCAGCGGTACTGCCATGCCTGTTGCCGGCCCCGGCCGGTCAGCCGCCACACGTTGCCGGTCGCCAGATCCGAACCGGTCGACTCCAGCGACGCGACCATCCGCTCGTACGCGTCGTGGACGACGACGTCGTCGCTGTCCGCGAACGCCAGGTAGGGGACGGACCCGGTGGTGTGCCGGACGCCCGTGTTGCGGGCCGCGCTCAGACCGGCGTTCGGCTGCCGGACGAGCCGGAAGCGGCTGTCCCGGGCCGCGAACTCCGCCGCGATCCGGCCGCTGCCGTCCGTCGAGCCGTCGTCGACGAGCACCACCTCGATCGCGTCGAGCGTCTGCTCAGCCACCGAGCGCAGACAGTCTCCGAGGTAGTCCTCGACGTTGTGAACCGGGACGACGACGCTGAGGAGTGGCTTCATGCTCTGGTCAACAGGGGCCGGGTCCGGGGGTCACCGGCGCTGACCCGATCGGGTGAACGCGGGCCGTCCGCCGGGCCGGTGGCGGTGTGACGGCGGTGTGACGGCGGTTTGACGGCGGGCTCCGGGGCGCGATTACCTCGGCTGCCATGCTGCTCAGTGTGATCGTCCCCCTCCTCGGCTCGCCGGGATACGCGCGCGCCGCGCTCGACTCCGTCCTGGCCGACCCCGCGACGGAGCTGGAGGCCCTGGCCGTCGTCACTTCGGAGCAGGGGAGCGCGGCCCTCGCCGCCGAGTACGCCCGGCGCGACCCCCGCGTGCGTACCGTCGCCGTCCCCGAAACAGCGGGACCCGAAACAGCCGCACCCGAAACAGCCGCCCCCGACGCACCCGGCGCCCTCGGCCCGCACCCCGGCCCCGCGCTCAACGCCGGGGCCGACGCGGCGCGCGGCGGACACCTCCTCTTCCTCGACGCCGACGACGTGCTGCTCCCGGGAGCCGTGCCGGCCGTCCTGCGGGCGCTCCGGGCGCTCCGGGCGGACGGCCCGGGACCGGACGTGCTGCACCTGGGCCATGAGCGCGTCGACTGGTGGGGCGCGGCCGTCGCCACCCCGGAGCCGGCCGCCGGCGACCAGGTGGTGCGCCGCGCCTTCTGGACGGCGCACGGCCTGCGCTTCGCCGACGGCCCCTACGGCGAGGTGGCCCCGGTCCACCGGGCCGCCCTGCTCGCCGCCGACGCGGGCGCCTCGGCCGCGCTGGAACGGGTCTGCGTCCGGCACCGCGTACGCCGCACCGGGACCTTCGCGAGCACGCCGGGGCGCGGCCACTTCGCGGTGATCGAGGCGTACGCGCGCCTCCTCGCCGAGACCGGCGACGACCCCCGGGTCCACCCGCCGCGCACCGCCCACCTGCTCGCCGTCCTGGAGGACCCCGGGCGGATCCGGCCCGCCGACCGGGCGGACTTCTTCCGGGCCGCCGCCCTGGAGGGCACGTACGCCGCCCACCGCGCACGGCGGACCCGGGACGCCGTGGCCGCCCGCGTCCGGCAGGCGGCCGGGCGCGGGCGGCGCGTCGTCCGGCGGCAGGTCATGCGGGCCGCCTACCGCACCGACCTGCACCGGGGCCTCGATCCCCGGCTCGCGGTCTACGGCGCTTACTGGAACCGGGGCGTGGCCTGCAACCCGGCCGCGATCCACGCCAAGGCCCGCGAACTCCTCCCGCACATCGAGGGCGTCTGGGCGGTCTCCTCGCGCCACCGCGACCGCGTCCCGCCGGGCGTCCCGTACGTCATCGAGGGCTCACGCGCCTACTGGCGGGCGATGGCCACCGCCGGCTACCTCGTCAACAACTCCAGCTTCCCCGGCGGGTTCACCAAGCGCCCCGGGCAGCGCTACCTCCAGACCCACCACGGGACCCCGCTCAAGACCATGGGCCTGGACCAGCGCGCCTACCCCGCCCTCACCAACGGCGTCAGCTTCGAGAAGATCCTCGCCCACGCCGACCAATGGGACTTCAGCCTCTCCGCCAACCCGCACAGCACCGAGATCTGGGACCGCGTCTACCCGGCCGGCTACACCCACCTGGAGCTCGGATACCCGCGCAACGACGTCTACTTCACCGCCACCGCCGACCAGGTCGCGAAGATCCGGGCCGACCTGGGCATCGCCGAGGGGCAGACGGCGCTCCTGTACGCCCCGACCCACCGCGACTACCGCAAGGGCTTCGCGCCGGACCTCGACGCGGAGCGGCTGGCCCGCGAACTGGGCCCCGGCCACGTGCTGCTGGTGCGCGCCCACTACTTCTACGGGCGTTCCACCGGCGGCACGGGCGGGAGCGGGCGGGTGCTCGACGTGACCGCGCACCCACGGG
This sequence comes from Streptomyces sp. ADI96-02, assembly GCF_003846185.1. Lineage (GTDB taxonomy): Bacteria > Actinomycetota > Actinomycetes > Streptomycetales > Streptomycetaceae > Streptomyces. The sequence continues at coordinate 2,406,449 of NZ_ML123034.1, read as the reverse complement.
TCGAGGAACTGTGCCTGGCGGCAGACGCGTTGATCACCGACTACTCGTCCCTGATGTTCGACTACGCCTGCCTGGACCGCCCGATCCTCGTCCACGCCCCCGACTGGGCCGCCTACCGGGCCGCGCGCGGAACCTACTTCGACCTGCTCTCCGGCCGCCCCGGCGAGACCCCCGGGGCCGTCGCCACCACCCAGGAGGAGCTGACCGAGCTCCTGCGGACGGGCCGCTGGCGCTCGCCGGAGACGGCCGCGCTGCGCACGGCGTTCCGGGAGCGGTTCTGCCCGTACGACGACGGGCACGCGGCCGAACGCGTCGTACGGAGGTTCTTCGGCGACGCCGGCTGAGCCGGTGCAGAGCCGTGCTGAGCCCCTGCCGAGCCAGTGCTGAGCCCCTGCCGAGCCGCTGCCGAGCCCGTGCGCCACCCGAACGGCCCAGCGCGCACCGCCCGCGCGACTCCTCGGGCCCGTCCGGTCGTTGTGCCCAACAGCTCACGCACACCGCCAGGTTGGGAGACGTCCATGCACCGGTCCGCCTATGAGCAGATGGAACTCTGCGTCAAGGAGTATCTGCCCGTCGAGGGGCCCGCCTCCGGCCGGTACCGCGTGGTCGACCTCGGGTCGCGGATCTCGGGCAAGCAGACCCGCACCCACCGCGCCCTGCTCGCCGGGCACGACATCGACTACTTCGGGGTCGACGTGCAGGACGGCCCCAACGTGGACGCCGTGATGACCCGGCCGTACCGCATCCCGGCCCGCTCCGCGAGCGCCGACGTCGTCCTGTCCGGCCAGGCGTTCGAGCACATCCCGTTCTTCTGGGCGTCCATGCTGGAGATCGCCCGGGTCCTCAAGCCGGGCGGCCACGCCTTCATCACCGCGCCCTCGCGCGGGCACGTCCACGACGCCCAGGACTGCTGGCGCTACTACCCCGACGGGTTCCGCGCGCTGGCCGCCCACTCCCGGCTCGAACTGCGCGAGGCCTACACCGACTTCCCGCCGCGCAAGGGCATCTGGCACGACTACCGGGCCATCGACGCCAAGGCCGCCTACTGGGGCGACTCCGTCGGCGTCTTCCGCAAGCCGCGCCGCTACCCCCGGCTCACGATGTTCGCGGTGCGCGAGGTGGCCGTCTGGTGGGCCAACCGGGTCGGCGGCGTCGACGGCGTCCCGCTGCCCCGGCCGGCGGAGGGCCGGGAGGGCTGCGGACGGCCCGCCGCCGCTCCCGTGCCGGAGCCCGCACCCCAGCCCGCCGTGGCGGCGGCGGAAACCGGAGCGGACCGGGACGGATCAATGGCAGGTTGACGAAAGATGACATGCGGCGCAAACCGCGCGTACTGTCCCGGGGCATGGCTTGGCGCAACGCCGTCAACGGCGTCCTTCAGCAGCTCACCGGGTACCAACTCAGGCGCGTCCCCGTGCCCGCCGCCCGCACCGCCCCGGTGGGCCCGCTCCCGGCACCCGCACCGGCGGCCGAGGCGGCCCCGGAGCCGGCTGCGGAGCCCGCCCCGAAGCCTCCGGCGAAGGCGAAGTCCGCCGAGCGGTTCCCAGCGGACTACGACGACGAGGCGAAGGACGTCATCCGGGCCGTCAAGCCCTACTCGATGACCTCGCCGGAGCGGCTCAACGCCTTCATCCTCGCCACCCGGTACATCGCCCGGCACGACATCCCCGGCGACATCGTCGAGTGCGGCGTCTGGCGCGGCGGCTCCATGCAGGCGTGCGCCCGCACCCTGCTGTCCGTCGGCGACACCGAGCGCGACCTCTACCTCTTCGACACGTACGAGGGCATGACCCCGCCCACCGCCGAGGACCTGCGGCGCGACGGCAGGAGCGCCCGCGAACTGCTGGACGCCCAGGGCAAGGACCGGCCGATCTGGGCCGTCGCCTCGCTGGAGGACGTCCGGGCCGGGTTCGAGCAGGTGCCCTACCCCCAGGAGCGCGTCCACTACGTACGGGGCCGGGTCGAGGACACCGTGCCCGCGCAGGCCCCCGAGCGGATCGCGATCCTGCGCCTGGACACCGACTGGTACGCCTCCACCCGGCACGAGTTGGAGCACCTGTACTCCCGGCTGGTCAGCGGCGGCGTCCTGCTGATCGACGACTACGGCTACTGGCAGGGATCGCGCCAGGCGGTCGACGAGTTCCTGGAGAAGACCGGCGAGCGGCTGCTGCTGCTGCGCATGGACGAGGGCCGGATCGCCGTCAAGCCCTGACCCGCCGCCACGGCAGCAGCGAGCCCCGTGCCCCCGCCGGTACGGGGCTCGACCGTGTCACCGGCACGCCCCCGCGCGCGGCAGCGCCTCCGTGTCACCCGAACGGCTTTCCTCGGGTGACCGCGCCCCGTGGCGCGGGTTGATAACCCGTGGAGGACGTCCGACCGGTCCCGCACGGGCGGGCGGCGCGGACGCGTCGGACACCCCGCAGCTCCCTCACGCCCCTTGATGTCGTCCGCCCGGAAGGATCGTGCGCCCGCGATGGCACCCCGTCTCACCGTCGTCGTCCCCCTTTACAACGTCGAGGAGTACCTCGGTGCCTGCCTGTCCTCGCTCGCCCGCCAGACCATGCCCGACCTGGAGGTCGTCCTCGTCGACGACGGCTCCACGGACGGCAGCGCCGCCGTCGCGCGGGAGTTCGCCGACGGCGACCCCCGCTTCCGGCTGATCCGGCAGGAGAACGCCGGGCTCGGCGCGGCCCGCAACGCCGGAGTGCGCGAGGCATGCCCGGACGCCGCGTTCCTCACGTTCGTCGACAGCGACGACGTCGTACCGCCCGGCGCGTACGAGCGGATGCTGGGCGAACTGGACCGCTCCGGCTCGGACTTCGCGACCGGCAACGTCCTGCGGCTGCGGGCGAACGGAGACCTGGAGCAGTCGCCGATGTTCCGCCGGCCGATGGAGAAGGCCCGTTCGGCCACCCATGTCACCCGGGACTGGATCCTGCTCGGCGACCGGATCGCCTGCAACAAGGTCTTCCGCCGCTCCTTCTGGGACGAGCACGCCTTCGCCTTCCCCACCGGCGTGCTCTACGAGGACATCGCCGTCGTCCTGCCCGCCCACTTCCTGGCCCGGTCCGTCGACGTCGTCGAGGAGCCCGTCTACCACTGGCGCGACCGCGACGGCTCGATCACCACCCGGCGGGCGGTGCCCCGGGGCATCCGGGACCGGGTCACCGCCGTCACCGCCGTCAGCCGCTTCCTCGCCGAACGGGGCCTTCCCGACGCCAAGCGCCGCTACGACGCCCACGCGCTCTCCGGCGACCTGTGGCTGTTCATCGAGGCCCTGCCCGACGGGGACGCGGAGTTCCACGAAACGTTCCTCGACCACGCGGGAGCCTTCGCCGCCACCGTCGAACCGGCCGTCCTGACCGGCCTTCCGCTGCACCTGCGCGTCAAGTGGCGGCTCATCCGCGAACGCCGGACCGACGAACTCCTCGCCCTCCTCGCCGACGAGCGCGCCGACCGCGACACCTTCCACGTGCGCGGCCTGCTCCGGCCCCGCGCCCACCACCCCGCCCTCCGCTCCGCCCTGCCGCCGTCCGTCACCACCCTGGACGCCGCCGACCTGCCCGTCCACGCCCACCTCACCGAGGCCGTCTGGCGCGACGGCCTGCTGCACCTGAGCGGCTACGCCTACGTGCGCAACGCCCCGGGACGCTCGGCCGGGTTCGCGTGGCTGCGCTCCGGCAGGCGGCTGATCCCGCTGCGGACGCGCCCCACTCCCGCCGACGAGGCCACCGCACGCTCCCCCCGCTCCCTGCACCGCTACGCCCGCGCAGGGTTCGCGACCGCCGTCGACCCGCACCGGCTCGCGGCCAAGGGCGCCGGCGCGGACGGACGCACGACCTGGAAGCTGGAGTCGGTCCTGTTCGGCGCGGGCCGCCCGCGCCGGGGCCCGATGCGGCTCACCGGCACTCCGTCGCCGCCCGCCGCCTTCTACACCGACGAGCGCACCCGCGTCGTCCCCGTGCTGTCCGGCAACAAGCTGGAACTGCGCACCGAACGCGTCGCCGCCCTGCTCACCGCCCAGTCCGCGTCCGGCGACACCCTGCGCCTGGAGGTGAAGGTCCACGGCGACGCCGGGCCCGTCGCCCTGCGGCTCACCGAGTGGCGCACCAAGGAGACCCGGGAGTTCGCCCTGCGCGGCTCGCCCGCCGCGCGCGCCGCCGAGATCCCGCTCAGCGCGTTCCGGGGCAGCGACGACATCTGGGGCGTCCGGCTCGTCGGCCCGGGAGGCGAGCTGACGGTCGCCGCGCGGCCCGACCTGCCGGACGGCCGCTACCCGCTGGACGGCGGGCGCGAGGTGCACGTCGCGCCCAACCCGTCCGGCGACCTGGTCCTCACCGACCGGCAGGCGCAGCCCGTCGTCACCTCCGTCCACCGCTCCGACAGCGGTGAACTGGTCCTGGAGGGCAGCCTCCCGGAACCCGGAGACGGCGTCCGGGAGCTCGTCCTGCGGCACGGCGGCCACCAGGAGGAGGCCGTCATCGCCCTGGAGCGCGAGGAGGACGGCGGCTTCCGGGCGGTGATCGCACCGGCCGCCGTGCCCGGTCCGGGCGGCCCGCTGCCGCTCGCCGAGGGCCGCTGGCACCTCTTCCTCCGCACGCCGGGCGAACGCGACGAGCAGGACTACAGGCCGCTGCGGCCGAGCACTCCGCTGCACGCCGCCATCCCCCTCACCTGGGCGGCCGGCGGACGCGACGTCACCCTCCAGCGCCGCCACTACGACCGGCTCGTCCTGGAGTCCGGCAGCGCGCTGCCGACCGCCGAGCGCGGCGCGTACGGGCAGCGCCGGCTGCGCGAGCGGTACGCGACCGTACGCGCCGAGCGCGCCGAACCGCGCCCGGCCGTCCTGTACTCCAGCTTCGACGGACGGCAGTACTCCGACTCGCCGCGCGCGATCCACGGCGAACTGGCCTCCAGGGGACGGGAGATCGAGCACCTGTGGGTCGTGCGCGACCAGCAGGCGGCCCTGCCCCCGGGGGTCCGGCCCGTCGCACTGCACAGCTCCGAGTGGTACGAGGCGCTGGCCCGCAGCCGCTGGATCGTCACCAACACCCATCTGCCCGAGTGGTTCGAACGGGCCGAGGGCCAGTGCGTCGTCCAGACCTGGCACGGCACCCCGCTCAAGCGCATCGGCCGCGACCTCGCCGGCACCCCGTACGCCGACGCCGCCTACATGGCCTCCATGGAGCGGCGGGCCGCCCAGTGGAGCGTGCTCGTCTCCCCGAACGGCTTCTCCACGCCCGTCCTGCGCCGCGCCTTCGGCTACGAGGGCGAGGTCCTGGAGTGCGGCTACCCCCGCAACGACCTGCTCCACGCGGACGACCGCGCCAAGACCGCCGCCGCCGTACGCGAGCGGCTGGCGATCCCCGAGGGGCGGCGCGTCGTCCTGTACGCGCCCACCTGGCGCGAGGACCGGCCCAAGCGGGGCGGCCGGTACGGGCACGGCCTCGACCTCGACCCGGCCCTCGCCGCCGACGCCCTCGGCGAGGACCACGTCCTGCTGGTGCGCCGCCACTACCTCGTCGGCGGCAGCGTCCCGGACACCGCCGCCGTCCGCGACGTCTCGCGCCACCCGGACGCCGCCGAGCTGCTGCTGATCAGCGACGTCCTGATCACCGACTACTCCTCGATCATGTTCGACTTCGCGCAGACCGGCCGACCGATGCTGTTCCACACCCACGACCTGGAGCACTACCGCGACACCCTGCGCGGGTTCTGCTTCGACTTCGAACACCGCGCCCCCGGCCCGCTGCTGCCCGACCCGGCCGCCGTCGTCGAGGCGCTGCGCGACCCCGAGGCCGCCACCGCCGGACACCGGGACGCCTACGAGCGGTTCCGCGAGGCGTTCTGCGATCTCGACGACGGGACGGCCGCCGCCCGGGTCGTCGACCGGATGCTCAAGGGAGGGCAGGCATGAGCGACTTCAGCTGTGTGATCACCGGCGGCGGGTCGGACGCGGGCGACGCCGCGCGCGACGCCGCCGACGCCCTGCGCGCCTCCGTCGAGTCCGTGCTCGACCAGTCCCTGCGCGCCGCCGAGGCGGTCGTCGTCCTCGCCTCCGGCTCCGACGCCGCCACCCGCGCCGCCGCCCGCGCCCTCGCCGACCGCGCCCCCGGCCGGGTGCGGCTCGTCCACGCCGACCCGGCCGTACGCACCACCGGAGCACTGCGCAACGCGGGCCTCGACGCGGCGACGGGCCGGTACGTCCTGGTCCTCACCGCCGGCGAACGGCTCCAGCGGCACGCCTGCCGCAACCTCTGGCAGGCGGGCGAGCACAGCCGGGCCGACCTCGTCGCCGGCCGCTGGAGCCGGTGCGCCCCGGACGGCGGCAAGGAGCACGAACCCGCCTGGCAGGGCGAGCTGTTCGCCCGCTCGCGGACCGTGTCCGGCATCGCCGAGGCGCCCGGACTCGTCGTCCGGGACGCCCTGGTGACCGGCTTCTGCCTGCGCCGGGAGGCGGCCCTGCGGCACGGGCTGCGCTACGAGGACGACCTGGCCCACGGCGAGATCCTGTTCGGCCCGCTCGCCGCCGCGGCGGTCGGCCGGATCGCCCTGGTGCGCCGGCTGATCGTGACCGGCCGCGCCCTGCCCGACCGGGCCCGCGACGCAGGCGCGCTGGTCGAGGCCCACCGCCGGGTCGCCAACAGCCTTCTCGCCCTCGGCCTGCCCGAACTGCGCGAGGAGCGCGAGCGGGCGTTCGCCCGCGACCACCTCGTCCCGCTCGCCCGGTCCTTCCCGCACCTGCCCGCCGCCCGCCGCGAACAGGCCGCCGCCGCGTCCCGCCGCGCCCTCACCGCCGGCGCGCCCGACGGCCTGCCGCCGCTGGAAGAGGTCGCCGTCACCCTGCTGGCCCGGGGCGACGCGGACGGCGTCCTCGCGGCGGCGTACGCGCTGAGCCGGCCCGCCACCGTCTGCGCCCCGCTCGTCACGGACGAGGACGGCCGGGTCCGCTGGCCCGTCGGGCAGGAGCCGGAACCCGCCGTGGACGTGACCGAACTCGGCCACCAGTACCGCGCGTTCGGCGACATGCGGCTGATGAACCGGCTCACCCGGTGCGCAGCGCAGAACGGCCGGCTGCTGCTGGAAGGACACGTCGTCCTGCCCGGCCACACCGGACCCGACCCCGACGCGCCCCTCACCGCCACCCTGGAGTTCAAGGCCCGCGACGGGGCGCGCGCCGTCGCCTTCCCCGTCGAGGAGGTACGGCGCGAGGCGACCGGGATCAGTTGGCGCACCCGCGCCGACATCAGCGCCCTGCTGCGCCCCCTCGGCCCGCGCGACACCGCGTGGGACGCCCGGATGACCGTACGGGCGGGCGAGGCGTGCACGGTCACCGACCTGTTCGCCCCACAGGACCTGGCGGACGGGGCGGGCCCCTTCCGCGCCCGGCCGCTGCTCGGCCGGCTCACCGGCGACACCTGGCAGCCCTACGTCACGCTCAAAGACCACCTGGCGCTCCGCCTCACCGCCCGCCGCCGCCCCGCCCGAACCGCCCGCCGCCTGGTCCGCTACGCCACGCACTTCCGCCCCGCCCGCCGGGTGAAGCTCCTGCGCCGCGCCCTGCGCGGACGGCTCGACCGCTACCGCTCCCGCGCCTTCAAGGCGGCCGTGTACAACACCTGGCTCACCCGGCTCCCCGCGCGGCGCGGCTCGGTCCTCTTCGAGAGCCACATGGGCGCCTGCTACGGCGACAGCCCGCGCGCGCTCCACGAGGAGATCCGCCGCCAGGGCCTGCGGCTGCGCAGCACCTGGTCCTACGAGAGCACCCCGGACGGATTCCCGGGCGACGCCCGCCTGGTGCGCCGCTGGTCCTGGCGGTACCTGTGGGCGCTGGCCCGCGCCGAGTACTGGGTCGACAACCAGGGCTTCCCGCAGCAGCTGCGCAAGCCCGCCCGCACCACCTACCTCCAGACCTGGCACGGGTCGGCGTACAAGCGCATGGGCTTCGACGAGATCCGCGTGCGGATGCAGAACGCCCCGCAGCGCGAGCGGCTCCAGAAGGCCGTGCACCGCTTCGACCACTTCCTGGTCCGCTCCGAGCACGACGTGGCCACGCTCGCCCGCGCCTACCGGCTGCCCGAGGCGCGGCTGCTGCGCACCGGCTACCCGCGCAACGACGTCCTGGTGGCGGAGCGCGACCGCTGCGAGAGCGAGGGGCGGCTGCCGCGCCCGCCGCTCGCGGCGCGGCTCGGACTGGACGAGGACCGCGCGACCGTCCTGTACGCGCCCACCTTCCGGGGCGGACCGGGCAAGCAGCGCAGACGCCGACTCCTCCTGGACGTGAGGGAGTTCGCCGAGCGCTTCGGCGACACGCACACGCTGCTGGTACGGGCGCACTACCTGGAGAGCGCACGGCTGCCCGTGTGCCCGCCCGGCACCGTCGTCGACGTCTCACGCCACCACGACGTCAGCGAGATCCTGGCGATCAGCGACGTCCTGGTCACCGACTACTCCTCGATCATGTTCGACTTCGCGCTCCTGGACCGGCCCGTCGTGCTGTTCGCCCCCGACCTCGACGCCTACGCGGCCGACCGGGGCAGCTACTTCGACCTGCGCGAGAAGGCCCCCGGCCCGGTGGCCGCCACCCCGGACGAACTCTTCGCCGCCCTCGCGGAACTGAAGGAGACCGACACCCGGTACGCCGAGCGGCGCCGGGCCTTCGCCGAGGAGTTCGGCGCCCACGACCGGGGCGACGCGGCCCGCAGGACCGTCGCCGCCGTCTTCGCCCGCCACATCGCACAGCGCCAGGGGGCCGGCCGATGAGCCGCGACGTCTTCATCGTCTCCAACAGCACCGACGAACTCGGCGGCGTCACCGGCTGGACCCACCAGACCGCCCGCCTCTTCGCCTCGCAGGGCCACCGGGTCCACACCGTCGGCATCCACGCCTCCGACCTCACCATGGCCCTGCCCGAACGGTCGGGCCCCGTCACCGCCCTCTACCCGGCCCATCCGCCGACCCCCTGGGCCCCGCGCGGAACGCTCGACCGCCTCCGGCTGCCGACCCGGCGCAGGGAGGCGGCGCGGGTCGCCCGGAAGCGGCAGGCGGTCGCCCGGCTCTCGGAGATCTTCGCCACCGCCCGGCCCGGCGCGGTCGTCGTCGTCACCCAGGTGTGGGCGATGGAGTGGGTCGGCGAGGCCGACACCACCGGGCTGCGGGTCGTCGGCATGAGCCACGAGTCCTACGACTACTCCCGCGCGAGCCACCGCTACCGGTGGATCAGGAACCACTACAAGGACCTCGACCACTGGCTCGTCCTCACCGAGGAGGACGCCGACAAGTGGGCCGGCGACGGCATGGACAACGTCGGCTTCCTGCCCAACGCGCTCTCCCGCCTGCCGCTCGTGCCCTCCCCGCGCTCCGCCAGGACGGTGGCGAGCATCGGCAGACTGAGCGACCAGAAGGGCATCGACCTGCTCCTCGACACCTGGGCACGGGTGGCCCCGCACCGCCCCGACTGGCGGCTGCGCGTGTACGGGGCCGGCGAGGACGAGGCGGTGCTGAGGGCGCAGTGCACGGCGCTCGGCCTGGACGGCTCGGTGGAGTGGATGGGCCGCACCGACGATGTGGACGCCGCCCTCGCGGACGCCTCCGTCTTCGTCCAGTCCTCACGCGGCGAGGGCTTCCCGCTGGCGCTGCTGGAGGCGATGGCGAGCGGACTGCCGTGCGCCGCCTTCGACTGCGCGCCCGGCGTCCGCGAGATCGTCCGCGACGGCGAGGACGGCCTCCTCGCGCCCGCCGGGGACGTCGACGCCCTCGCCGACCGGCTGCTGCGGCTCACCGGCGACCCGCTGCTGCGCGACACCATGGGCGACCGGGCCCGCGCGGGCGTCCAGCGGTTCTCCGAGCAGGAGACCCTGCGGCGCTGGGAGGAGCTGTTCGCGTTCCTGGAACGCTGACCGGCGGCGGCCGGGCCTCAGCGGCCGAGGCGCGCCCCGGCCGGCTGCTGCGCGGGCAGCGGCGGGCGGCGCGCCGCCGACGGCGCGGGCAGCGGAAGCCCGTCCGTCTCGCCGAGGAAGACCCGCCGCACCACGCGCTCGGACGCGTACCCGTCGTCGTACGGGCAGAACCGGGCGCGGAACGCGGCCCGCAGCTGCGCCGAGCGCGAGCCGCGCCAGTGGTCCGTGGCGAAGATGTCGACCAGGTCGTCCAGGCCGCGTGCGACGATGCCCGGCGGGAACGCCGTGATGTCGAAGTAGGTGCCGCGCGCCGCCTCGTACGCCTCGACGTCGTCCAGGTGCAGCACCACCGGGCGGTCCAGGTTGACGTAGTCGAACATCAGGGACGAGTAGTCCGTGATCAGCGCGTCCGAGGCGAGGGCCAGCGACTCCACCGACGGATGGCCGGTGACGTCGATGATCCGCGGATGCGGCGCGGGGCCGGCCGCACCGGCGAGCGGGGCCGGGCCGGACATCCGGTGGGCGCGGACCAGGATCACGAACCGCGGCCCCAGCACCCGCGCCAGCCGCTCCAGGTCCGGTCCGGGCCGCCCGCCGCGCCGGTAGTCGCGGTGCGTCGGCGCGTACAGCAGGGCGGTGCTGCCGGCCGGGACGCCCAGCGTCTCGCGCAGCCGGGCCACCTCCTCGGGCCCGGTGCGGTGGTAGACGTCGTTGCGCGGCGAGCCGTACTCCAGCGTGGTGTACGCCGACGGGTAGGTCCGCTCCCACACGAGGGTGGAGTGGTGGTTGGCGGAGAGGGAGAAGTCCCACTTGTCGACGTTGCGCAGCAACTGCTCGAAGTCGGTGCCCCGGGCGGCGGCGGGCCGGTCCACCAGGTCGGTGCCCATCGTCTTGAGCGGGGTGCCGTGATGGGTCTGGAGCAGGATCTGGGAGCGCCGCTTCACCAGCCGCCGGTCGAAGTTGACGTTGTTGACCAGGTACTTGGAGCGGGCCAGCGCCGTCCAGTACGCGAAGGTGCCCGGCGCCAGGTGACGGGTGCCGGTCGGCACGGTGTGGGCGTCGGCCGGGCGGCAGATCCAGCCGGTCCGCAGCCCCGGCACCAGCTCGCGCGCCTTCGCCTCGATCGCCGCCGGGCCGCACGCGTACCCGCCGTTCCAGTAGGCGGCGAACACCGCGTCCCGCGAGCGGACGGGCAGCAGCAGCTGGATCCGGTAGTGCGCCTGGAGCGCGGCTCCGCGCACCGCCCGGCGCAGCGCCCCGGCCACGGTGCGCGCCCGGCCGGTCAGCCGCTGGGCCGTGGACAGGGCCCGGTAGGTGCGACGGGCGCCCAGCCGCATCAGGCCGTGCCGCAGCAGGGCGCGGCGGGGCGCGCGGGCGCCGGGGACGCGGTGGCGGCGGGCGGAGGCGGCGGCCCGGCGGAAGAACGCGGCGCGGCTGTGCAGCGGCAGCCGGTCGCGCGAGGCGAAGACCGTGGCGAAGTGGTCCAGCATCCGGCGGTAGAGCACCGGCCGCCACCCGGCGAGCCCGGGGCGCGCGTCGATGAACGCGAACACCCGGTCGTACTGGTCGAAGATGTCGAAGTGCTTCTCGCTGGTGGTGGTCAGGATGTTGCCGCGCCGCCGCTGCCGGTAGGAGACGCAGACCGCGTCCAGGACGGCGATCGACCCGGCCGACATCAGGACCGGGTACGTCCAGGGCGTGTCCTCGTAGTAGCCGGGCGGGAAGGAGAACCCCTCGGCCTCGACGAACGCGCGGCGGTACGCCTTGTTCCAGACGACCATGAGGAGCCGCAGCAGCTCCGGGCGGTCGGTGAGCCGGAAGGAGGCGGGGCCGCCCTCGTCGAGGTGGGCGGCCAGGACGTTGCGCACGCTCCGGCCCGACCAGTAGGTGCGGGCGTAGTCGTACACCAGGACGTCCGGTTCGCCGGTCGCCCCGATCCGGTCGGCGATCGTCTGGAGCGCCTCGGGCAGGAGGGTGTCGTCGCCGTCGAGGAAGACGAGGTAGTCGCCGCCCGCGCGGGCGATCCCGGCGTTGCGGGCCGGTCCGAGGCCGGTGTTGCGGTCCAGGTGCAGCGCGCTCACGCGCGGGTCCCGGCCCGCGTACTCGTCGGCGATCGCCCCGCAGGCGTCGGGCGAGCAGTCGTCGACCACGATGATCTCGTAGTCCTTGAAGGACTGGCTCAGCACGGAGTCCAGACACGCGTGCAGATACGCCTGGACCCGGTACGCGGGCACGATGACACTGAACCGGGGCACTACACATCCATGGGTCGTTCGCGAGCTGCAGGTGGCCCGCAAACGTCGGATGGAATGACAGGGTTACGCCGGACGTGGCATTCGGGGGAAGTACGCGCCGCGGCGGCCCGGTTCCGGGGAACCGGGCCGCCGCGTGTTGACGTACGTCCGTACGCGCCGTCAGGCGTACGGGCCTTGTCGACGGGGCTGTGGGAAAGCCCTGCGGGAAGGCCCTTACTTGACCGCTCCCGCCATGACGCCGGAGACGAACTGCCGCTGGAAGGCGAAGAACACCGCCAGCGGGATCACCATCGAGACGAACGCGCCCGGCGCCAGGACGTCGATGTTGTTGCCGAACTGCCGCACCTGCTGCTGGAGCGCCACCGTGATCGGCGGCGCGTCGGAGTCCGCGAAGATCAGCGCGACCAGCATGTCGTTCCACACCCACAGGAACTGGAAGATGCCGAGCGAGGCGATCGCCGGACCGCCCAGCGGCATCACGACCCGGGTGAAGAGCCGGATCTCGCCCGCCCCGTCGAGCCGTGCGGCCTCCAGCAGTTCGCGTGGGATCTCCGCGAAGAAGTTCCGCAGGAGGAAGATCGCGAACGGCAGGCCGAAGGCCGTGTGGAACAGGATCACGCCCAGCGTCGTCTCGAAGATCCCGATGGCGCCGAAGAGTTCGGACACCGGGATCAGGGCGACCTGCACCGGCACCACGAGCAACCCGACCACCAGCAGGAACAGCCAGTCGCGGCCGGGGAACTCCATCCAGGCGAAGGCGTATCCGGCCAGCGAGCCGATCACCACCACCAGGACGGTGGCGGGCACCGTGATCGCGACGGTGCTGAGGAGGGACCCGGTGATCGTCGTGTTGTCCAGCAGCCGCTGGTAGTTGTCGAAGGTCAGCTCGGACGGGGCGGTGAACACCTTCCACCAGCCGGTCGCCGCGATGTCCTCGGCCCCGCGCAGCGAGGAGAGCAGCAGCCCGATCGTCGGCATCAGCCAGAACAGCGCCACCAGGACGAGGAAGACCCGCATCACCCCGCCGCCGGCCCGTGTCGCGATCCGGGCGGCGAGGGACCGGCGCGCGCCGCGCGCGGGGGCCTTCGCGGACCCGGCGGCGGGCGGCTGCCCGGTCCCGACCGCGGTGGACTCGCTCATCGTCGCCCCTCCTTCCGTATCCGGCGGATGTTGAACAGCATCACCGGGATGACCAGCAGCAGCAGGAGCACCGCGATGGCGCTGCCGACGCCCAGGTCCGCGTCCGTGCCGAACGAGGACCGGTACAACTGGAGCGCCAGGACGTTCGCGTCGTCCTGCGAGGAGCCCGGCGCGATGATGAAGACCAGGTCGAAGACCTTCAGCACGTTGATCATGAGCGTCACCAGCACCACCGCGAGGACCGGAGCGAGCAGGGGGACGGTGATCCGGCGGAACACCTGCCACTCGTTCGCGCCGTCCACCCGGGCCGCCTCCAGGAGTTCGCGGGGCAGCCCCGCGAGCCCCGCCGCGATCAGCACCATGGCGAACCCGGCCCACATCCACACGTAGCTGCCGATGATGCCGGGCGTCACGAGCGACGGACCGAGCCAGTCGACGCCGTTGTACGGCTCGCGGAAGTTCTCGGCGGGCAGCCGCAGCAGCGCCCCGTCCGCCGAGGCGGGCAGGGTGAACGATCCGTCGGCCCCGGCCGTCGTGGCGGCGACGACCCGGCCGTCCTTGACGGCCTCCACCTTCAGGCCCTTCAGGCCCAGTTCCTTCGGGTCGACGGTGTTCGGCCTTCCGCCGCCGCCCCGCGTGAAGTCCAGCCAGGCCGTGCCGGCGATCCCGTCGCCCGACGCCGCCGGGGCCGCCGCGGCGGGCCGCGCGTCGCCGGGCATCTTCGCGGGCAGCACCCCGACCAGCGGCAGCAGCGCGGGCGCGCCCGCCCGCACCGGCTCCTTGGTCACGAACGAGCCGCCGCCGCCCGCCTTCAGCGGATGCACGGGCAGCGGGTGCGCCTTGGGGAACCCCGACGACTCGGAGAACGTGTCGTGGACGCCGACCGCGACGGCGTTGGCGACCCCGCGCTCGGGCGCCTGGTCGTACACCAGCCGGAAGATGATGCCCGCCGCCAGCATCGAGATCGCCATCGGCATGAAGACGATCAGCTTGAACGCGGTGCCCCAGCGGATCCGCTCGGTCAGCACCGCGAACATCAGGCCCAGCGCGGTGGCGATGGTCGGGGCGAGCACCACCCAGATCGCGTTGTTCTTCACGGCCGTCAGGATCGTGGCGTCCGTGAACAGCGCGCGGTAGTTGTCGAGGCCGGCGAAGCCCGTGCCGGGCTGGTCGAGGAACGAGCGGTAGACCGAGTACCCGATCGGGTAGAGCACCAGCGCGCCGAGCAGCACCAGGCCGGGCAGCAGGAAGGCCGCGGCGAGCCACCGGCGGGTGCCGGTCGCACTCCGGCCGGTCCGCTTCGGCGGGAGGGACGGGGAGGGGGAGGGCGTCGGACCCGTATCGGCGGGGGGCGCCGCTCCGGCGTCCCCCGCGGTCGTTGTCGTCATCGCGTCAGCTCGTGAACGCCTTGGCCGCTTCGGACTCCAGTTTCTCCTGGGTCCCGGCGATGTCCTTCGGGTTCTTCAGGAAGTCCTGGAGGATCTTCCACTCGCCCTTGCCGGGCGTGCCGCCGAACGACTGCGGGGCCTGGTCGGACATGTCGAACCGCACGTCGTCCCCGGCCGCGACGAGCGCCCCGGCCATCTCGCGCTGTACGTCGTTGGGGTACGCGGCCAGGTCCAGCGCCTTGTTCGGCGAGATGAACCCGCCCGCCTCCGCCCAGATCCGCGCCGCGTCGGTCGAGGCCAGCCAGGTCAGCAGCGCCTGGGCGCCCTTGCTGTCCTTGAGCGCCACCGCCGCGTCGCCGCCGGTCACGACGGGGGAGTCCGCGCCGACCGCCGGGAACGGGAAGACCTTGGCGTCCGTGCCGATCTCGGCCTTGGTCTGCGCGATGTTCACGGAGACGAAGTCGCCCTCGAAGACCATGGCGGCCTTGGGCTGGTCGCCCCCGGTGAACGTCTGCGTCACCGAGGCCGGGAACTCCGTCTGCAGCGCGCCGTCCGCACCGCCCGCGATCAGGTTCGGCTTGCCGAAGAGCTGGGCGAGCGTGGTCAGCGCGTCCTTGACGGAGGGGTCGGTCCACGGGATCTCGTGCCGGGCCAGCCGGTCGTACTTCTCCGGGCCCGCCTGGGACAGGTAGACGTTCTCGAACCAGTCGGTGAGGGTCCAGCCGTCCGCGCCGCCGACGGAGACCGGGGTGACCCCGGAGGCGGAGACGGTCTCGGCGGTGGTCAGGAAGTCCTTCCAGGTCTTCGGCTCACTGGCGCCCGCGTTGTCGAACGCCGCCGCGTTGTACCAGATCAGCGACTTGTTGGCGGCCTTGAAGTACACCCCGTACTGGGTGCCGTCCACCGCGCCGAGATCCTGCCAGACCTGCGCGTAGTTACGGCTGAGCTGTGCCCGCGCCTCGTCCCCGACGGGCTTGGCCCACTTCTTGGCCACCGCCTGCTGGACGGCGCCGACCTGCGGGATCATCGCCACGTCCGGCGGCTCACCGCCCGCGATCTTCGTCCCGAGGAAGTTGACGATCGGGTCCTGGGCCGGGACGAAGGTGACCTTCGCGCCCGTTCGCTTCTCGAACTCGTCCAGCACCTTGGTGAAGTTGGCCTGCTCGGGTCCGGTCCAGACCGCGGCGACCGAGACGTTCTCCCCGTCCAGCTTCGGCAGGGTCACGCTCGGCGCGCTGTCCGTGCCCTTCCCCGAATCGTCGCCCGGCTTCTTCGTACCGTCGCCGTCGCCTCCGCAGCCGGTGAGCGCCAGCGCGCCCACGGCCGTGAAGACGAGCGCGGCCCTGCGTATGGAAAGGGTTGTGCGCATTCCGTCCCCGTCTCTTCCGTACGCGCCCGGCCACGTCGCTGTGCGCGGGCTGCGTCGTCCGTGGGCACAGTCCTACGCCCGCGCGACAGGGCCCGCAATACCGCCGACAGGCCGAAACGGCCGATCGTGATGGCCTCGTGACGTGGCATCAGGGAATGAACACAAGGGCTGCGGGAAGGGTCAGGAGCGTCACCCCGGGAACGGCGCGAGCGGCGTCGGACGCTCCGCGTTCACCGACCGCGCGGCGCGTTCCAGAGCGCTGGCGAGCAGCGCCAGATCGGTCGGTCCGTTGCCCAGCTCGCGCACCGGCCGACGGGTCGGCGGATCGCCCATCCGCTCCCACTCCAGCGGGACGACGGTGGGGCGCAGCGTCGCCGTACGCGGGATGCGGCCCGTGACCCGGCCGCCCTGGAACGGCGTCACCCGGCCGTCCGGATGCCCCAGCCGGCCCCGGCCCGGGGCCGGTTCGTCCGGGGAGGGCGGCAGGACCGGCGCGTCCAGCACGATCCGCAGCCGCGCGCCCCGGGCCAGCTCGGTGTCCTCGGTGCGGTCGGGCCGCGCGGAGGCGGCGACCAGGTGCACCCCGAGCCGTCCGCCGTCGCGGGCCACGGCCTCCAGCGCCCGCACCACGGAACCGGCGGCGGGCCGGCCGGGGCTGCCGAGCGCCGGAGCGACCAGCGCGTCGTAGTCGTCGACGAGCACGACGAGCCGGGGCAGCGGCGACGGCCCCGGGTCCGCCGCCCGCGCCGCGGCCGGTCGCAGCCGCAGCGTGCCGGTCGCGGGGGAGTCCAGGTCGCCCCGGCGCTCCGCGCCGCTCGACGGACGCCGGCCCGCCCCCCGCTGGGAAGCCTCGTGGCTCTCGTGCCAGGCGGCGAAGTCCAGCGGGCCGAGCAGTTCGGCGCGGCGCTTCAGCTCACCGCCCAGCGCCTGCGCGAACTCCCGCATCCGGACCGGGTCGTTGGCGGTCAGGTGGCCGAAGACGTGCGGCAGCTCCGTACAGGGCAGCAGCCCGTCGCCGCGCTCCTCGGGCTTCCCGCCGGACCCGTCGACCAGCAGGATGCCGAGCCGGTCGGGCCGGGCGGCGGAGGCCAGCGAGGCGGCGACGGCCCGCAGCAGCTCGGTGCGCCCGCTGCCGGCGGGGCCCTCGACGAGCAGGTGCGGGCCTTCGTCGGCCAGGTCGACGCTCAGCGCGCCCCGGGGGCCCGCCCCCAGCACGAGCACCGGCCGGGCCGTACGGTCCCCGGCGCAGGGCCCGCCCGGCGCCTGCCCGGCCCGTCCCTCCGGCGGCTGTCCGGCGTGCTCGGGCTGCCCGGTCCGGACCTCGCCGCCCTGCGGACCCACCCGTGCGGAGGCGCGGGCCGGGTCGCCGGAGCCGGCGGCCGGGTACGGCGTGCGGCCCGGGTTTCCGGTCGCGGTGCCGGGGTACGGCGTGCGGCCGGAGCCGGGGGCCTGAGGGGCGCGGTGCTGTTCGGCGGGCGTGCGCTGCGGGCCGACGCGCGGACCGGTGCTGAGGGTGCGGCCCGAGCCGGGACCGTCCGGCTCCGTCCGGGGTGGCGGGGCGGCGGCGGTCCGGGGCGTCGACGCGCCCGGCTGCCGCTCCGCCGTGGAGGCCCAGCGGGCCATCAGCGACGCCGGAGTGGCGCGGGCCAGCCCCAGTTCGTCCAGCAGCCGGGACGACGTCGGCAGCGCCGCGGTGGTGGGGCGGCCCGGCAGCGTCGCCGAGCCCTCGTCGCGCAGCGGCGCGAGGGCCCGCCCGAACCGCTCGGCCCACGCCCCGGATACCGCGTCCACCGCGGCGACCGTGCCGTGGCCCGCCGCTCGGCCGCCCGCCGTGCGCAGCAGCCGCAGCGCCGTGGCGACGTCCCCGCTGAGCATCGCGACGGCCCCGCACTCGCGGAAGGCGATGGAGGCCCTGCAGGCGGTCTCGTACGTCGCGGCCACCGGCGAGGTCGGGGAGGCGGCGGGGGTCTCGGCCAGGCAGATCAGATGGATTCCGGCGGCCGGTCCGGCCGCCGCCAGCCGGGCCGTCGTCTCGCGCAGCTCCGCCGAACCGGGGTCGCCGTCCAGCACGACCACCGTGTGCGGACCGGTGTGGCGGCGGGCGGCCTCGGCGACCGCGTCCCGGTCCAGGTGCGGCCAGCCGGGGCCGAGCGGCCCGTCGTCGAGACGGCGCACCAGCTCGGCCGTCCGGACGTCTGCCTGCTCGCGGTCGTAGGCGAGGAGGAGGCGGCAGTCCTGGCCGTGCGTCGGGCGCAGGTGCGGCAGCCAGCCCAGCCAGGACCACTCGCGCCGCCGCTCCTCCAGCGAGCGGGCACGGTCCGTGCTGATCAGCACGATCTCCAGGTCGAACGGGGAGTGCAGGGCGGCGAGCTGCGCCACCGTCGAGCGGGCCAGTCCCGCGAGCCGGGCCCGTGGTCCGGCGAGCCCCAGCGAACCGGCCTCGCGCAGCCCCACCGTCACCGGCACGGCGGGCACGTCACCCCGGTCGGTCGTCCCGAGCCGCACGACCAGCGCCTCCGGGTGGCCGGTGTGGCGCTCCCAGAGCCGGGGCCCGGGGCCGAGCGCGGTCAGCAGCACGGCGGCCGGGTCCGGCCAGGTCCCCTCGGGCGCGGACGGCAGCGCGGAGAAGGGGGAGAGCGCGGAGGAGGGGGAGGCCAGGTGGCCGGAGCCGCCGGAGGAGTCGTAGGAGTCGTACGAGCCGTGGGAGGACGCCGAGGAGTCGTGGGTGGCGGCCGGATCGTAGGTGTCGTACCTGCCCGGACCGCCCGCGTACCCGCCCGGACCGCCCGCGTACCCGCCCGCCCGGCCCGCGTACCCGCCCGTCCCGGCGTCGTACGCGTCCGCTCGGCCGTCGTACGCCCCGCCCCCGCCGTCGTACGCGCCGAAGCCGTGCGGAGAGCCCGGGCCGCGGGCCGCGCCGCCGTCGTGCGGGTGGCGCTCGCGGCGCTGGTCGCGGCCGGACCGCTCCGCTCCGGTGCTCTCGCTCCGGCCGCCGCCCTTCAGCCGCCGCGCCCAGGCGCCTATGCCGCCGCGCCGGGGCTCAGCGCCGCCTCCGTACGCCTCGTCGCCGGAGGGCTCGTGGAGGAGCGCGGCCGGGTGCGGGGCGGCGGGCCTGGCGGTCTCGCCACGCTGCCCCGGGAACGAGCCGTCGCCGGAGCCGCCCGCGCCGGGTCGGGCGGCCGGGGAGTCCGGGGCGGCGCGGCCGGAGCCGTGCGCCTCCGCGTCGGCGCGGGTCACGCGCAGGTGGCCCTCGCCGTCCGGGGCCGTCGCCAGCGTGGCCGTACGGGAGCCCGCGGTGAGGCGCAGCGCCGACTCGCCGAGGCGCAGCAGCGCGCCGGGGGCGAGCGCGACCGGCCGGTCGCGGACCTCCGCACCGTCCAGGGAGGTGCCGTTGGTGGAGCCGAGGTCGGCGACGGAGACCCGTCCGTCGTCGGAGACCGTGACCGCGCAGTGGAGCCGCGAGACGTCGGGGTCGTCCAGGAGGACGTCCGCCTCGGCCGAGCGGCCGATCCGGACGCGCCCGCCGTGCAGCAGATGGACCCCGCCCGCGTCCGGTCCGGCCACCACGTGCAACTGGGCCGGGACGGTGTCGTCCGCCGCCTCGTCCGGGCCGGGGACCTGGAGGGAGAGCACCGCGCCGTCGACCAGGGGCGGCTCGCCCAGGGCGATGCGCTGGGCGTCCAGCCGCTCCCGTCCGGCGAAGAGGACCACCGCTCCGCCGCCCTGGGAGGTCTCCGGCCCGGAGACCGCCGAGGCGAGCCCGGAGGCCACGGCGGCGAGCGCCGTCCCGGCGGGGGCGGTGACGAGCACGTCGCAGGTGCGCGCCGGGGTCTGGCCGCTGCGCGGCGCGAGGACGGTCAGCCGGATCTGCATCGCCGTCGGCGGTCCCTTCTGCGCGGGGTGCCCGGCAGGGGAAACGCCCTGTGATTCCCCCCACCCGGCACGGACACGTCGTCCGTACAGGTCGTCACGCACCGCGAGGCTCCGCCCTCGCAGGTCCGTGCTGGAGGCATCCTCGCACCTGCCGCCGACAACACGCCCGGCGGTCACCTTTAAATGATCTTGAATGGTCGGCTGTGGGCGCAAAAGTGCCTGCTTGCGTCCGGTTCCCGCCGCCCGCCGGGCCGTCGGAAGAGCCGTCGGGCGCACTCCGGCAGGCGTGCGGCACACGCGTTCGGGCGGCGCGCGGCAACCAACTGTCCGGTGTGCGCGTCTTTCCCCGAAACGCGGCCCGGACGCACCCTGGACGCGACCCGGGCGGGCCCGTGCCACGGCCGGAAAGCGACAGGAGCCCGACGGGAACGCGGTAGTGCCGGGACTCGCCGGTGCCTGGTTCGACGGCATTAGAGTGGGCCGGAACATCCGGGCGGGCCCGGGGGGACCCCGCAAGCACCACGATCAGCAGGGAGCGCATGACGTGCGGCCGGTAGGCAGCAAGTACCTGCTCGAGGAGCCGCTCGGACGCGGCGCCACGGGCACCGTCTGGCGAGCCCGCCAGCGGGAGACCGCGGGCGCCGAGGCGGCCGTCGCGGGTCAGCCCGGCGAGACCGTGGCGATCAAGGTCCTCAAGGAGGAGCTGGCCAACGACCCCGATGTCGTGATGCGGTTCCTGCGGGAGCGCTCGGTGCTCCTGCGGCTCACGCACGAGAACATCGTGCGCACCCGGGACCTCGTCGTCGAGGGCGATCTCCTCGCCCTCGTCATGGACCTGGTCGACGGGCCGGACCTCCACCGCTACCTGCGCGACAACGGCCCGTTCAGCCCGGTCGCCGCCGCGCTGCTCACGGCGCAGATCGCCGACGCGCTCGCCGCCAGCCACGCCGACGGCGTCGTCCACCGCGACCTCAAGCCCGCCAACGTGCTGCTCGACGAGCGCGACGGGCAGATGCGCCCGATGCTCACCGACTTCGGCATCGCCCGCCTCGCCGACTCCCCGGGGCTGACCCGGACCCACGAGTTCGTCGGCACCCCCGCCTACGTGGCGCCGGAGTCCGCCGAGGGCCGTCCGCAGACCTCCGCCGTGGACATCTACGGCGCGGGCATCCTGCTGTACGAACTGGTCACCGGCCGCCCGCCGTTCGCCGGGGGCACCGCACTGGAGGTCCTGCACCGCCACCTCAGCGAGGAGCCCCGGCGCCCCGGCAACGTGCCCGCTCCGCTGTGGACGGTCATCGAGCGCTGCCTGCGCAAGGACCCGGACCAGCGGCCCAGCGCCGAGAACCTGGCCCGCGGCCTGCGCACGGTCGCCGCGGGCGTCGGCGTGCACGCGAACTCCGCGCAGATCGCCGCCGCCGAGGGAGTGGGCGCGCTGCTCGCACCCGACCCGGAGCCGACCGCGGTGCCCGGGACGCCCGGCGCGGCCGACCCGACCCAGGTGCTGCCGAGCACCGGGGGCTCCTACGACCCCGCCGCCCCGACCAGCGTCCTCCAGCAGACGGGCGGTCCGGGCCAGGGCGGCAGCGGTCCCGGCGGCCACGGGCCGGGCGGCGGCAACGCCGACCCGACCGCCGTCATGCCGCCCGTCCCGCAGCGCCCCGACGGGCCGCCGCAGCCGGACGGGCCGCACCCCTGGCAGTCGCAGCTCCAGGCGGCCCGCGACCGCAACGAGCAGACGCAGGTCCAGTACCTCGACCCCAGCCAGGACCCGCTGCGCCGCCGGCCCCAGCGCCAGGCCGCACAGCCGCAGCAGCCGCCGCAGCGACCGCAGCCCCCGCAGCAGCGGCCCCAGCAGTACCCGCCGCAGCAGCAGCCCCAGCGCTACCAGCAGCAGGCCGCCCAGCCCTACCAGGCCCCGCAGCCGCAGCAGCCACCGCAGCCCCAGCGGCAGCAGTACGCGCCGCCGCAGCAGCCGCCGCCCCGGCAGCCCGCCCAGCGGGAGCCGGTCCAGCGGGAGCCGCGCCCGCCGCGGCAGCGCAGCGCGAACCCGATGCGCATCCCCGGCCTCGGCTGCCTCAAGGGCTGCCTGTTCACCGTGGTCCTGCTGTTCGTCGCGGGCTGGCTGATCTGGGAGCTGACACCGCTCCAGGGCTTGGTCGCCCAGGGCAAGGGCTACTGGGAGGCGATCGGCGACGCCATCGGGACCGTGACCGGCTGGATCTCCACGATCGGTGACGCGGGCGGCTCCGGCACCGGAGGGGTCTGACCCGCACCTGAGTCCCTTTGTCGACTTCTCCGGGCCGATTTGGCCCGGAGAAGTACGGGTTGGCGCCGACCCGGGCACGCAACACCCCGAACGCCGCGTAACTTTGTCGACCGGGGGGTCCAACGCCAGCCGCTGAGGGAGCAGTCTTGGCACGGAATATCGGCAGCCGGTACACCGCCCACCAGATCCTGGGGCGCGGCAGCGCCGGCACGGTGTGGCTCGGCGAGGGGCCCGAGGGTCCCGTCGCCATCAAGCTGCTCCGCGAGGACCTCGCGTCCGACCAGGAGCTCGTGGGCCGCTTCGTGCAGGAGCGCACCGCCCTGCTCGGACTCGACCACCCCCGCGTGGTCGCCGTGCGCGACCTCGTCGTCGACGGCACCGACCTCGCCCTGGTCATGACCCTCGTCCGCGGCACCGACCTGCGCACCCGGCTGGACCGCGAGCGCCGCCTCGCGCCCGAGGCCGCCGTCGCGATCATCGCCGACGTCGCCGACGGGCTGGCCGCCGCGCACAAGGCCCACGTGGTCCACCGCGACGTCAAGCCCGAGAACATCCTGCTCGACATGGAGGGCCCGCTCGGCCCCGGCGGCGCGCACCCGGCCCTGCTCACCGACTTCGGCGTGGCCAAGCTCATCGACACCCCGCGCCGCACCAAGGCCACGAAGATCATCGGCACCCCGGACTACCTGGCGCCCGAGATCGTCGAGGGCCTCCCGCCGCGCGCGGCCGTCGACATCTACGCCCTGGCCACCGTGCTCTACGAACTGCTCGCCGGTTTCACGCCCTTCGGCGGCGGCCACCCCGGCGCGGTGCTGCGCCGCCACGTCACCGAGACCGTCGTGCCGCTCCCCGGCATCCCCGAGGAGCTCTGGCAGCTCCTCGTGCAGTGCCTGGCCAAGGCCCCCGCCTCCCGGCTGCGCGCCTCGGAGCTGGCCTCCCGGCTGCGCGACCTGCTGCCGCTGCTGGCCGGCATACCGCCGCTGGAGGTGGACGAGCCCGGCGCGGAGGGGCCCGGCGAGCAGTCTCCGGCCTACGACGAGCAGCAGTACACCCCGGCCGCCGAGGAGCCCCGCCGTCGCGGCGCGGTCCCGCTGGTGCCCGGCTCCGCCCCGGACTCCAACCGGGACACCCACACGAGTATGCGCGTCCCGGCCCCGGACGAACTGGCCGGAGGCCCCCTCGGCACGGCCCGCGCCCCGCGCGCCCCGGGCCGGCCGCGCCCCGGTTCCGCCCGCAACAGGTCGGCCGCCGTCCGCAAGCGGCGGATCACGCTCGGCCTGGCCGCCGCCGCCCTGTGCGGAGCCGTCGCGGTGGGCGGCTGGCTCGCCGCCGGCGGCGGCGACGGGCCCGCGCCCCAGGACAGCGAGAACTCGGCCCCGGCCACCCCGTAGCGCGCCGCGGGGACGGCGCGGAGCGCCCGTGACCCCCGGTACGGAGGCCGGTTCCCGGGTGAGGGCAAGCTTCTTCCGCCCAGCCGTTACGCTGGACCCGTGGCAGTCGTCGATATTTCCGAAGAGCTGAAGTCCCTCTCCTCGACCATGGGGTCGATCGAGGCCGTCCTGGACCTGGATGCGCTGAGGGCGGACATCGCCGCGCTCGAGGAGCAGGCAGCGGCGCCGTCCCTGTGGGACGACCCGGAGGCGGCCCAGAAGATCACCAGCAAGCTCTCCCACCTCCAGGCCGAGGTCCGCAAGACCGAGGCGCTGCGCGGTCGCATCGACGACCTCGAAGTGCTCTTCGAGCTCGCCGAGGACGAGGGCGACGCGGACGCCCTGGCCGAGGCCGAGGCGGAGCTGGAGTCGGTGAAGAAGGCGCTGGACGAGATGGAGGTCCGCACGCTGCTCTCCGGCGAGTACGACGCGCGCGAGGCCCTGGTGACGATCCGGGCCGAGGCCGGCGGCGTCGACGCCGCCGACTTCGCGGAGAAGCTCCAGCGCATGTACCTCCGCTGGGCCGAGCGGCACAACTACAAGACCGAGGTCTACGAGACCGCGTACGCCGAGGAGGCCGGCATCAAGTCGACCACCTTCGCGGTGGAGGTCCCGTACGCCTACGGCACGCTCTCCGTCGAGCAGGGCACCCACCGGCTCGTGCGGATCTCGCCGTTCGACAACCAGGGCCGCCGGCAGACCTCCTTCGCGGGCGTCGAGGTGCTGCCCGTCGTCGAGCAGACGGACCACGTCGAGATCGACGAGTCCGAGCTGCGCGTCGACGTCTACCGCTCCTCCGGCCCCGGTGGTCAGGGCGTCAACACCACGGACTCCGCGGTCCGTCTGACCCACCTGCCGACCGGCATCGTCGTCTCCTGCCAGAACGAGCGCTCGCAGATCCAGAACAAGGCGTCCGCGATGAACGTCCTCCAGGCGAAGCTCCTCGAACGCCGCCGCCAGGAGGAGCAGGCGAAGATGAACGCGCTCAAGGGCGACGGCGGCAACTCCTGGGGCAACCAGATGCGTTCGTACGTCCTGCACCCGTACCAGATGGTCAAGGACCTGCGTACGGAGTTCGAGATGGGCAACCCCGAAGCGGTCTTCAACGGCGAGATCGACGGCTTCGTCGAAGCGGGCATCCGCTGGCGCAAGCAGCGCGAGAAGTAGCCTCGCCCGTACGACGGTTGGGCCCGGACGGTGATCCGTCCGGGCCCTTCGCATGCGGTCGGACGACGGCGATCCGGGGAGAAGCGGTGACCGATGCGTCACAGTCGTGCTACCGCATAGCCGTCAAAGGCCCCTATAGCGGGGCGTACGACGCGCAACGGCCTTGACGTAATCCTTAACTCTGGCCAGGGTGCTGAAGCAGCATGCGTATGTCCGGGACGGGTGTGAAACCGGGGGCCGGCGGGTGACCACGACACGACGTGGGCCCACCGAGAGCGATTCCCCGCAGGGCCGCGGCCCGCATATGGCTGCTCCACTGACGAGATCGGCTACTGGGGGTAGCAACAGATGACCAAGAAGACGCGCATCCGTGTCGCGCGGATCGCCGCTGGTGCGGTTATCGCCGCGGGTGCCTCGCTGACCGCCGCGGGTGCGGCGCAGGCGGTCGGCATCGGTATCGGCGTGGACGGCGACGAGACCGTGGCGGCGGAGGTTTCGCCGCTCGGCGGCGAGGGTGACGATGGCGGCACGAGCGGCGGCCCGGGCGGCGTTGACGCCGGGGCCGACGGCGGCGTCGGTGGTGCTGACGGCGGTG
>NZ_ML123034.1:2361241-2380725 GCF_003846185.1 Streptomyces sp. ADI96-02 | reverse complement strand
GGTGGCGCTGACGGTGGCGCTGACGGCGGTTCCGGCAACAACGGCGGTTCGGGCAACAACGGCGGTTCCGGCAACAGCGGCGGCTCGGGCAACACGGGCGGCAGCGGCGACACCGGCGGCTCCGGCGACCAGGGCGGCTCCGCCACCTCCGGCTCCGCGACCTCCGGCTCTTCCGGCTCCGCGACCGGTGGCGACGACGCCGGGGACTGCACCGTCGACTCCGACGTCGTGGCCTGCGACGACAACACGGACACCGACAGCGTCGGCAACCAGCCGGTCGAGCAGAGCAAGGGCAAGGAAGAGCTCGCCGAGACCGGTGCGGCCGAGACCACGTTCCTCGTGATCGGCGCCGCGACCATGATCGCCGGCGGAATCGGCTTCCGCATCCTGCCGCGCCTGGTCGGCGGCGGACGCACGGTCGCCTAGCGGCCTCCCGCGTACGGGCCCGAGGCCCGTACGCGGGACGGCGCGGCACAGTGAAGGGCCCGGGAGGCCGTACAGCGCCTCCCGGGCCCCTTCGCGTGTCCGATCCGCTCCCGCGGCCGTACGCGGACGTCTACCGGCCGGTAAGGGCCGGTGTCGGCCTTTCTCAGGCCGCTTGGTGGGCCAGCAGCGCGAGCGCCGCCAGCAGCAGCACCATCAGCGCGATCAGCATGGCCGGATTCATCCCCGCCAGCGGGCCGTGGCCCTGCTCCTCCAGCATCTGCTGCCGTACGGCACGGCAGACACGGCACCGCCCCTCACTCACGGGCGACGCGCAGTTCGCGCACACCAGTCGGTCGTAGGTCATGCGCATTCCTCCTCCCGCGCGGCGGAGCCGCCCACTGCTGTCTCTCCGCACAACGCTCCGGGAAACGCGACTGTTCCCCCCACCACTGTGCCAGCTCGCGCGGGTTTCGGCGCGGCCCGCCGGACAAGGTCCGGCACGACCGTTTCGTTCCTGACGCCCATCCGCCATAAAACGCCCATTGCCGGACGCCGCCTGCGCGCGCGAGCCGGGTTCGCGTATGGTCACGCTCACCTACTCCCGGCCGACCGTGGTGCATCCGTGATCCGATTCGACAACGTCTCCAAGACCTACCCGAAGCAGACCCGACCGGCTCTGCGCGATGTCTCGCTCGACATCGAGAAGGGTGAGTTCGTCTTCCTGGTGGGCTCCTCCGGCTCCGGCAAGTCGACCTTCATGCGGCTGATCCTGCGCGAGGAGCGCGCCAGCACCGGCATGGTCCACGTGCTCGGCAAGGACCTCGCGCGGCTGTCCGACTGGAAGGTGCCGCAGATGCGCCGCCAGCTGGGCACGGTCTTCCAGGACTTCCGCCTGCTGCCCAACAAGACCGTCGCGCAGAACGTGGCCTTCGCCCAGGAGGTCATCGGCAAGCCGCGCGGCGAGATCCGCAAGGCGGTGCCCCAGGTCCTCGACCTCGTCGGACTCGGCGGCAAGGAGGAGCGGATGCCCGGCGAGCTCTCCGGCGGTGAGCAGCAACGCGTGGCCATCGCCCGCGCCTTCGTCAACCGTCCGATGCTGCTGATCGCGGACGAGCCGACCGGCAACCTCGACCCGCAGACCTCCGTCGGCATCATGAAGCTGCTGGACCGGATCAACCGGACCGGCACCACCGTGATCATGGCGACCCACGATCAGAACATCGTCGACCAGATGCGCAAGCGCGTCATCGAGCTCGAGCAGGGCCGTCTCGTACGTGACCAGGCACGCGGCGTCTACGGCTACCAGCACTGAGCATCGAGCACTGAAAGGACGCCATGCGCGCCCAGTTCGTCCTGTCGGAGATCGGCGTCGGTCTCCGTCGCAACCTCACGATGACCTTCGCCGTCGTGGTCTCCGTCGCCCTCTCGCTCGCCCTGTTCGGCGGCGCGCTGCTCATGCGCGAGCAGGTCAGCACGATGAAGGACTACTGGTACGACAAGGTCAACGTCTCCATCTTCCTCTGCAACAAGAACGACGCCAAGGACATGCCCAAGTGCGCCAAGGGCGCTGTCACGGCGGAGCAGAAGAAGCAGATCAAGGCCGACCTGGAGAAGATGGAGGCCGTGCAGAAGCCGGTTCACTTCGAGACGGTCGACGAGGCGTACAAGCACTACCAGGAGCAGTTCGGGGACACCCCGATGGCGGGCAACATCACGCCCGACCAGATGCAGGAGTCCTTCCGGGTCAAGCTGAAGGACCCGCAGAAGTACAAGGTCGTCGCGACGGCCTTCGCCGGACGGGACGGGGTGCAGTCCGTCCAGGACCAGCGGTCCATCCTGGACGACCTCTTCGAGCTGATGAACGGCATGAACGCCGTCGCGATCTACGTGATGATCCTCATGCTCGTCATCGCGCTCATCCTGATCGTCAACACCGTGCGCGTCTCGGCGTTCAGCCGCAGGCGTGAGACGGGCATCATGCGGCTCGTCGGCGCGTCCGGCTTCTACATCCAGGCCCCGTTCATCATGGAGGCCGCCGTCGCCGGCCTGATCGGCGGCGTGCTCGCCTGCGGCATGCTGCTCGGCGGACGCTACTTCCTGATCGACGGCGGCCTGGCGCTCCAGGAGAAGCTGGATCTGATCAACTTCATCGGCTGGGACGCGGTTCTGACGAAGCTTCCGCTGGTGCTCGCGATCGGCCTCCTGATGCCCGCCGTTGCCGCTCTCTTCGCGCTCCGCAAGTACCTGAAGGTGTGACATGTGCCCCCTGGGGCGCACGGGTGAGTGCCCGTACGCCCCCGGGGGCCTGTCCTAGACTCGGCGCCATGCCGGGCCACGAGCATCGCCTCCGGCCCCGCGGCCTGTGCCGCGGGGCGGCCCTGACATGGGTCTTCGGCTGCGTCCTCGCGACGGCCGCGGCGACCGGTTCGCTGCCGCGGGACCCCGCGCCCGCGCCCGGTCCGCCCGCCCGGGCCGTCTCCTCCACCTCCTCCACCGTCGCCCCGGTCGACCGTGCGGAGATCGAGGAGGCCGCGGCCGAAGCGGCGGCCGACGGGAAGTCCGTGAAGGACGCCGCCGAAGAGGTCGTCAGCCGCAGCGGGGACCGCTGGAGCGCCGTCTACGACGAGCGGGAGTACGAGGAGTTCGAGCAGGCCCTGGACGGCTCGTACACCGGTGTGGGCCTGTCCGCCCGGCGGACCGCCCACGGCGACGTCACGGTCTCCCGCGTCCAGCCCGGCGGCCCGGCGTCCCGGGCCGGCATCCGCGAGGGCGACCTGCTGCGCACGGTCGACGGCCGGCCGGTCGCCCGGCGTCCCGTGGCGGAGGTGGTCGCGCTGCTGCGCGGCGACGGTACGCGGGCCCGCGAGGGCAGCCGGGTCGTCCTCGGACTCGTACGGGACGGGCGGCGCTGGACCGAGGCCCTGGAGCGGGCCCGGCTGTCGACGGACGCGGTCAGCGTGAGCAGCCTCGGCGGCGAGCGCCCCCCGGCCGTCCTGGTCAAGGTCGCCGCCTTCACCAAGGGCGCGGGCGCCGAGGTCAGGGACGCGGTCCGCGAGGCCCCCGCCGGGGCCGGGATACTCCTCGACCTGCGGGCCAACTCCGGCGGACTGGTCAGCGAGGCCGTCGCCGCCGCCTCCGCGTTCCTGGACGGCGGCTTGGTCGCCACGTACGACGTCCGCGGCGACCAGCGGGCCCTGTACGCCGAGCCGGACGGCGACACCGAGCGGCCGGTCGTGGTCCTGGTCGACGGGGGCACGATGAGCGCCGCCGAACTGCTGACCGGGGCCCTCCAGGACCGGGGCCGCGCGGTCACCGTCGGATCGCCCACCTTCGGCAAGGGGTCCGTGCAGATGCCGAGCAGGCTCCCGGGCGGCTCGGTGGCCGAGCTGACCGTCGGGCACTACCGCACTCCGGCCGGCCGGAACGTCGACGGCCGGGGCATCACACCCGACCTCGTGGTGGGGGAGCGGGCCCAGCAGCGGGCCGAGACGGTATTGAGTGGCCTCGGGGGCGGGTCGTAGTGCGAAAATGACCGCACTATGGCGAAGGAAAAAGACACCGGGCGCAAGATGGTCGCGCAGAACAAGAAGGCGCGGCACGACTACACGATCCTCGACACCTACGAGTGCGGCCTCGTCCTGATGGGGACGGAGGTCAAGTCCCTGCGCATGGGCCGGGCCTCCCTGGTCGACGGGTTCGTGCAGATCGACGACCACGAGGCGTGGCTGCACAACATCCACGTCCCCGAGTACGTCCAGGGCACGTGGACCAACCACGCGGCCAAGCGGAAGCGCAAGCTGCTGCTGCACCGGGCCGAGATCGACAAGCTGGAGTCCAAGTCGCAGGAGACGGGCCACACCATCGTGCCGCTCGCGCTCTACTTCAAGGACGGCCGGGTCAAGGTCGAGATCGCGCTCGCGAAGGGCAAGAAGGAGTACGACAAGCGGCAGACGCTGCGCGAGAAGCAGGACACCAGGGAGACGAACCGCGCCGTCGCGGCGGCCCGTCGGCGGCAGCGGAGCGCCTGAGCGGGTCCGGCCCGGGGCGCGGGAGCGGCCGGGCGGGAATACGCTGGCATCGCCCTGGGTCGGTCACGTAGGATGGGCCGTGCACCTCAGCGAAGGTGTGCGTTTTGAAAAATCAACATGGGGATGATCGGTTTCGACAGCGGATGTCGAAGCAGGGGAAGCGAGTCGAGGAAGCGGCAATGATCTCGTAAACCATATGTCGCAAACAATAATCGCCAATTCCAAGCGCGATTCCTCCGCCTTCACTCTTGCTGCCTAATCAGTAGCTGAGCGAAGACTCCGCGGAGTGTCAGCCCGGGGCTGATCCCGACCCGGATCCTGGCATCAACTAGGGATCTAAACTTCTCGGCCCGGCCACGGGGCCGAGAAGGAAACCAAACAGTGGCTGAGCCTGTCGGAGGCTTGTTCGCGTGACCTCCGGGGCCGAGAAAAGCGTAGCGAACTGCACTCGGAGAAGCCCTGGTTCCGCACCGTTGGACGCGGGTTCGATTCCCGCCATCTCCACCACCCCATGTAAGCCTCCGCCCCGCGAGTTCAGCTCGCGGGGCGGAGGCTTTTCCGCGTCACGGCCCAGCCCGCCGCCGCGACGAGCAGCGCCAGTCCGGCCGCGCACATCGGAGCGGCGTAGCCGGTCACCGTGCCGGCGTGCTCCACCAGTGCGCCGCCGGTGGCCGCACCGGCCGCGACGCCGCCCAGCAGGGCGGTGACCGCCAGGGTCATGCCCTCGTTCAGCCGGTCGGTGGGAACGCGGCGCTGGACCAGCGTCATACCGGTGACCATGGTCGGGGCGGTCGCGGCGCCCGCCACCAGCAGGCAGACCGCGAGGACGGGCAGCGGGCCGCCGCCGGCCGCGGCGAGCAGCGGCAGGGACATCAGGGCGGTCATGGCGGCCAGGCAGCCCAGCAGTCGGCGGTGGACGTCACGGGCGGGGCGCAGCGAACCGTAGACCAGCCCCGCCACGCACGATCCGGCGGCCTGGAGCGCCAGGATCGCGCCCCCGGCGTGGGCGATGGAGACGACCTCCATCGATCCGAAGACCGCTCCGGTGGCGAGGAAGACGGCCAGCAGCGCGGGCATGCCGGGTACGCGCAGCGGAGAGCGCGCCTTCGTGCGCGGGGCGACCGGCGGCTCCGTCGCCCGCTGGGCGGCGAAGACCAGGACGCCGGTCATCATCAGCACGGCGCCGACCAGCGTGCCCGCCTCGGGGAACAGCGCCCCGCACAGCGTCGCGGCCAGGACCGGGCCGAGCATGAAGCACAGCTCGTCGACGGCCTGCTCGAAGGAGTTCGCGGTGTGCAGGGCCGCCGGGTCGCCCCGGTGCAGGTGCGCCCACCGGGCCCGGGACATGCCGCCGGTGTTCGGGCTGGTGGCGGTCGCGGCGTAGGCGGCGAAGAGCGTCCAGTCCGGGGCGTCGTAGCGCACGCACAGCAGCAGGGCCAGCGAGCCGAGCACGGCGATCGCGGTGGCCGGCACGGCCACGCGGGCCTGCCCGTGGCGGTCCACCAGCCGCGCGGTGAACGGGGCGACCACGGCGGTGGCGGCCAGACCGGTCGCGGTGACGGCTCCGGCCAGGGCGTACGAGTCGCGGGACCCGGCGATCATGATGACCGCGCTGACGCTGAACATCCCCATCGGCAGCCGGGCGATCAGGTTGCCCGCGGTGAACGCGCGGGCTCCGGGGGTCGCGAGCAGCCTCAGGTAGGCGTTGGCGGGGGCGCGGGGCGGCTCCTCGGTGCGGGCGGGAGAGGGCGCGGCGGTGGGCTCGGCGGAGGACGGCGGCATGGCCCCAGCCTCGTCGGACCGCGGCTTCGCGGTCCAACACCTTCCGCGCACCGATTCACGCACCTGTGTGATCAATGGGCTCCGCGTTGTAGATTCGCGGCGTGGCCACCCCCGACGTCGACCCCCGTCTCCTGCGCGCCTTCCTGGCCGTCGCGGAGGAGCTGCACTTCACCCGGGCCGCCGCCGGGCTGTTCGTCGCCCAGCAGGCGCTGAGCCGGGACATCCGCAGGCTGGAGCGCGAACTCGGCGCGGAGCTGTTCCTGCGCACCACCCGGCAGGTCGCCCTCACCCCGGACGGCGAACGCCTCCTGCCGTACGCCCGCCGGGTCCTGGACGCCCACACCGAACTCGCCGCCGCCTTCGACGGCCCGGCGGCCCGGCCGCTCCTGGTCGACCTGAACAGCGACGGCATGACCGCCGCCCGGGTGCTGGAGCGGGCCCGCGAACTCGTCCCGGAGTGCGAGCTGATGGCCCGGTTCGAGTCCGGTCTCACCCGGGCCGCCGCCGAGATCCTGGCCGGCCGGCTGGACGCCTCCTTCGGCCGGGCCGCCGGGCTGGCCCCCGCGGTGCGCGCCCGGCTGCACGTACAGCCCGTGCGGTACGAGCCGATGGCGGTGCTGCTGCCCGACTCCCACCCGCTGGCTCCGCGCGAGGCCGTCGGGCTCTCCGAACTGGCCGGGGAGACCGTCTACGCGGGCGCGGGCAACGAACGCACCCGGGAGTGGACGGACCTCGCCGCGCTGCTGTTCGCACCGTGGGACATCCGGATGGCCCCGCCCACTCCGCTCGCCGTGGGGGTGGCCGAATTCCAGCGCGTCATGTCCAAGGCCGGCCACCCGGTGCTGGCGGTCGTGGACTTTCCGCCGCTGCCGGGGACCGTCGTGCGCCCGCTCGTGGACCCGGTTCCGCTCTCACCTCTGGCGCTGGTCTGGCGCAAGGGCCTCGACCACCCGGGGATCGACGCCCTGCGCACCGCCGCGGCCCAGTTGGGAGCCGCCCGGGGATGGATGGCGCCGCCGCCGGGCTCGTGGCTGCCCGAGGGCGACCTGGCACTGATGCGCGACCGTCCCTGACCGACGGCGTTCAGGGCTCGGCGGCGGCGTAACGGCCGGGAAACGCGGGGGAAGCGGTCCCGTGACGCGGAGTCGGCAGTCTCGGGTCCCGCACGTCGCCCAGCGGTCGGACCCGGGAGCCGGATGCACGCCATGCACGACGACACGACGCCCGGCGCTCGGCCGGCCGCCGCCGCGCGCGTCCTGCGTGTGGCGGGTCACCGCGTCGAGATCCGCGGCCACGCGGTGCTCGTCGACGGCCGCCCGCGCCCCGCGCCGCCCGCCGCCATGGCCCTGCTGCACGCGCTGGCCCGCCGCCCCGGCCGGGTGGTGGCCCGCGCCGACCTGCTGCGCGTGCTGCCCGGCGGCGGGAGCGACGAGCACGCGGTGGAGACGGCGATGGCCCGGCTGCGCGCCGCGCTGGGCGCGCCCGGGCTGATCCGGACCGTGGTCAAGCGCGGCTACCGGCTGGCGCTGGACCCGCCGGACGACGCGGTCGCGGACCGTTGAGCCGCCCCGATCCGCCGTACGGGAGCGGCGTTCGCCGGAAACCGGAGGGGCCTCCCGCCGGGGCCCGGCGGCGGGACATCCCTTAGCGTGCCCGGATGACCGACCACCGCCACCACCACCGCCCGCTCGCCGCGGACGTGACCTTCCGGCCCGCCGTGATCGAGGACGCCCCCTCCTTCGCCGCCGCCCTCGCCCGCAACCGCGCGTACATGAGCCGGTGGGAGCCCGTGCGACCCGTGTCCTTCTTCACCGCCGAGGGGCAGGCCGCCCGGCTCGCCGAGCTGCTCGCCGACCGGGACGCCGGGCGCGCCATGCCCTGGGTGCTCGCCGACGGCCAGGGCCAGGTGATCGCCGGGTTCACCCTCTCCCGGATCGCGCTGGGCCCCTACCGCAGCGGCCTGCTCGGCTACTGGGTCGATGCCGGACGGGCCGGCCGGGGACTGGCCACCGCCGCCGTCGGCGCGGTCTGCGAGGCCGCCCGCGACGACCTCGGACTGCACCGGATCGAGGCGGCGACCGTCATCGACAACGCCGCCTCGCAACGGGTGCTGGCCAAGAGCGGCTTCGAGCGGTTCGGCACCGCCCCCGGCTACCTGCACATCGCCGGCCGGTGGCGCGACCACCACCTCTTCCAGCGGCTCCTGCACGACGACCCGCCGCCCTCCTGACGCCGGCCGGTCCCGCCGCCGCTTCGGCCCCGAGCCGTTCCGGGCGGAAGCGGCGGCGGGGGTTACGGGCGGGCCCCGGTGCGGGCACTCTGGGGAGGGCGGCCGGGCGGTCGACCCGAGGTGGTGACGGGCTCATGGCGACGAGCAGGGGTGCGCACGTGTGGCGGTTCGACTCCGGCCGGATCTGCCTCGACCTGGTGGCCACCGGAAGCGCCGGCGGAACGCCCGGCGCGCGCGAACAGCTCGACGCCCCCGGCCGCCTCGCCGACTGGCTGACCGCCGCCGGTCTGGTCCCGCCCGGCACCGCGCTGCCCGCGCTGGACGGCTCCTGGGTGGCCCGGTTCCGCGAACTGCGCTCGGACGTCGACCGGCTGATGGCGGCTCAGCTCGGCGGACCCGCCGCCGAGGGCCACCTCGACCGGGTCAACGCCCTCGCGTCGACGGCCCCGCCGGGCCTGCGCGCGGTGCGCGGCGAGGGCGGCGCGCTCGTACGGAGCCTGAGCGCCGAACCCGACTGCGCGGCGCTCCTGGCCGTCGTGGCCCGGGACGCGGTCGACCTGCTCACCGACCCGGTCGCCGGGGCCGCGCTGCGCCGCTGCGCGGGAGACGCCTGCCGCCGCCTCTACCTGGACACCTCGCGCGGCGGGCGGCGGCGCTGGTGCTCCGGAGAGGTCTGCGGCAACCGCGAACGGGTCGCCCGGCACCGGCGGCGCACGGCCACCGCCCGCACCGCCGCGGACGCCGGAACGGACGGCGCGGACAGCGGAGCGGACGGCACGGACACCGGCACCGGCGGCGCGGACACCGGCACCGGCGGCGCGGACGGAGACCGTCCGTGCGTCGCACGATCCGGCGGCCCGGACGCGAACGGCCGCCCACCGCCGACGCCCGGTTCGCCCGGCCGGGGCGATGCGTGAATGCCTCCCGTGCGGCAGGTGCGCTCCGGCCCCCCTTCGCATAAGGTTGACGGCTGCCCAGTGCACGTCAGAAGGGGGCCTCGGTGGCCGCGCAGGATGCCGCTGTCGATTCGCTGCGGGACCGGGAGACCGGTGTCGAACAGGAACACTTGGACCGCGTTTACCACCGCCTTGAGGAGAAGATCGACGAGGCGGAATTTCTCATGCACGACGCCGTCAAACGCGGGCAGGTCGGTACGCCCGGCGCCCTCGCGGAGCGGGACGCCCAGGTGTTCCGGGCGGGCGTCCACCTCAACCGGCTCAACAGCGAGTTCGAGGACTTCCTCTTCGGGCGGATCGATCTGCTGCTCGGCAAGGACGGTGAACGCGGACCGGACGGCGCGTACACCTCCGTCGAGCCCGCCGACGACGCCGTACGCGAGGACGCCACCGCCGACATCGCCGAGACGCTGCACATCGGCCGGATCGGGGTGCTGGACTCCGACTACGCGCCGCTGGTGATCGACTGGCGGGCCCCGGCCGCCGCCCCGTTCTACCGCTCCACGCCGAAGGAGCCGGGCCGGGTGGTGCGCCGCCGGGTGATCCGCTCCAAGGGCCGCCGGGTCCTCGGGGTCGAGGACGACCTCATGCGCCCGGAGCTGACGGCGTACCTGGACGGCGAGAAGCTGCCGGTGATCGGCGACGGCGCCCTGATGGCGGCGCTCGGCCAGGCCCGCAGCCACACCATGCGGGACATCGTCGCCTCCATCCAGGCCGAACAGGACCTGGTGATCCGGGCCCCCGCCGCCTCCGTCACGGAGGTCGCCGGCGGCCCCGGCACGGGCAAGACGGCCGTCGCCCTGCACCGGGCCGCCTACCTCCTCTACCAGGACCGGCGGCGGTACGCGGGCGGCATCCTCGTCGTCTCGCCGACGCCGCTCCTGGTCGCCTACACCGAAGGCGTACTGCCCTCGCTCGGCGAGGAGGGCCAGGTCGCCATCCGCGCGGTCGGCTCGCTGTCCGACGAGGCGGCGGGCCCCGAGGGCGCCACCGTCTACGACGAACCGGCCGTGGCCCGCGTCAAGGGCTCCTCCCGGATGCTCCACGTGCTGCGCAAGGCGTCCCGGGGCGCATTGGAGCAGCCGGGCGCCGGATCCGCGCCGCGCGGCGGCCAGATGTCCTTCGGCGAGGAGCCGGCCGACGCCGAGGCGACGGCTCCGGCCACCCCCACCCGGCTCCGGGTGGTCGCGTTCGGGGCCCGGATCGAGCTGGAGGCCGACGAGCTCCAGCGGATCCGGCACAACGCGCTCGGCGGCAGCGCCCCCGTCAACCTGCTGCGCCCGCGCGCCCGCAAGCTGCTGCTGGACGCCCTGTGGAACAAGTCGTCGGGCCGGGGCCGCTACACCGATCCGGAACTGGCGGCGGAGCTGCGCTCCTCCTTCGACGAGGACGTCTCCACCGAGACGCCGTTCCTGGAGTTCCTGAACGCCTGGTGGCCGGAGCTGACCCCGCGCCGGGTACTGGCCGCGATGGCGGACGAGAAGCGCCTGGGCCGCTGGTCGCGGCGCATCCTCAACCAGGGCGAGGTCCGGCGCGTGGCCCGGTCGCTGAAGCGGCTGGACGCGAACGGCGCCGGGCCGCTCTCGGTGCACGACGTGGCCGTCCTGGACGAGCTCCAGGCGCTGCTGGGGACCCCGGCCCGGCCCAGGAAGAAGCGCGACCTGGACCCGCTGGACCAGCTCTCCGGCCTGGAGGAGCTGATGCCGCAGCGCGAGGAGACGCAGCGCGAGCGCGCCGAGCGGCTGGCCGCGGAGCGCACCGAGTACGCGCACGTCATCGTCGACGAGGCGCAGGACCTGACGCCCATGCAGTGGCGCATGGTCGGCCGCCGGGGCCGGCACGCCACCTGGACGATCGTGGGCGACCCGGCGCAGTCCTCCTGGTCCGACCCGGACGAGGCCGCCGCCGCCCGCGACGAGGCGCTGGGCAGCCGTCCGCGCCGCCGCTTCACCCTCACCGTCAACTACCGCAACCCGGCGGAGATCGCCGAGCTGGCGTCCAAGGTGCTGGCGCTCGCCATGCCCGGCGCCGAGTCGCCGTCCGCGGTCCGCTCCACCGGGGTCGAACCGCGCTTCGCCCCGGTGCGCGACGGCGACCTGGCCGGCACGGTCCGGGAGGAGGCGCGCCGGATGCTGGAGACGGTCGACGGCACGGTCGGCGTGGTGGTGGCCATGAACCGGCGCGCCCAGGCCCGTACCTGGCTCGCGGAGCTGGGGGACCGGGTGGTGGCGCTGGGCAGCCTGGAGGCGAAGGGGCTGGAGTACGACGCCACGGTCGTCGTCTCGCCCGCGGAGATCGCGGACGAGTCCCCGGCCGGGCTGCGGGTGCTCTACGTGGCGCTGACCCGGGCCACACAGCAGTTGACGGTGGTGTCGGGGGAGCGGGACATGCCGGACGAGGACGGGGTGCCGGACCTGCTCAGGGACTGACCGGACCCCGGGCGCGGGCCGCCCTGCCTGGGAGCCCTCCGCCGGCCGGGCGAGAGTTTTCCAGCGTCAACCCGACGCACGGGGATCACTTCTCGGGGGTGTTTGTTAGGCTGGAGTCGGCACCGGCTCGATCCAAGCCCCCGGGCCCAACCTTCGTCGCTTCGAGCGACCACTTGCCGCGAGGCGAGCATGGCGGGTCGGTGCCGCTCAACCGAACAGACAGACCCGCGCCACCGGTCGGTGGCGCGGGTCTGTTCGTGTTGCGGGTCCGTTCGTGTCTCCGGGCTGTCCTGATTTCGTGGGTCCGTACCCACCGAGAGTTCCGCCGAACGGGCTAATTCTCGTATGGTGGAAAGTGCTTTCCGAAAATGTGGCCGCCATTACCGGCTACCCGTCGGTAGGTGCGACGATCGGGGAGCGTGTCCGGAGCGAGTGACTCCGGACGCGCGGCAATGAAGCTAGGGAAAGCGAAGGACTCGGCCATGGCAACGGCGCCCAGCGTCTCGTACTCGATGACGGTCAGGCTGGAGGTGCCCGCGAGCGGCACCGCGGTCTCCCAGCTCACCACGGCCGTGGAGTCCTCCGGGGGTTCGGTCACCGGCCTCGACGTGACCGCCTCCGGTCACGAGAAGCTGCGGATCGACGTCACCATCGCGGCCAGCTCCACCTCGCACGCGGACGAGATCGTCGAAGGTCTGCGCGACATCGAGGGCGTCGTGCTGGGCAAGGTGTCCGACCGTACGTTCCTGATGCACCTCGGCGGCAAGATCGAGATGGCGTCCAAGCACCCCATCCGCAACCGCGACGACCTCTCGATGATCTACACCCCCGGAGTCGCCCGGGTCTGCATGGCGATCGCCGAGAACCCCGAGGACGCCCGCCGCCTCACCATCAAGCGCAACTCCGTCGCAGTTGTGACGGACGGCTCCGCGGTGCTCGGCCTCGGCAACATCGGCCCGATGGCCGCGCTGCCCGTCATGGAGGGCAAGGCGGCCCTCTTCAAGCGCTTCGCCGGCATCGACGCGTGGCCGATCTGCCTGGACACCCAGGACACCGACGCGATCGTCGAGATCGTCAAGGCCATCGCCCCCGGCTTCGCGGGCATCAACCTGGAGGACATCTCCGCACCCCGCTGCTTCGAGATCGAGGCCCGGCTGCGCGAGGCGCTGGACATCCCGGTCTTCCACGACGACCAGCACGGCACCGCCATCGTCGTCCTCGCGGCCCTGACCAACGCCCTGCGCGTGGTGAACAAGGGCATCGGCGACGTACGGGTCGTCATGTCCGGCGCCGGAGCGGCCGGCACGGCCATCCTGAAGCTCCTGATCGCCGCGGGCGTCAAGCACGCCGTCGTCGCCGACATCCACGGCGTGGTGCACGCCGGCCGCGAGGACCTGGTCGCCGCCGACCCCGACTCGCCGCTGCGCTGGATCGCCGACAACACCAACCCCGAGGGCATCACCGGCACCCTCAAGCAGGCCGTCGTCGACGCGGACGTCTTCATCGGCGTCTCCGCCCCGAACGTGCTGAACGGCGCCGACGTCGCCGCGATGGCGGACGGCGCGATCGTGTTCGCGCTCGCGAACCCGGACCCGGAGGTCGACCCGGCGATCGCCCGCGAGACGGCGGCCGTCGTGGCCACCGGCCGCTCCGACTTCCCCAACCAGATCAACAACGTGCTGGTCTTCCCGGGCGTCTTCCGCGGCCTGCTGGACGCCCAGTCGCGCACCGTCAACACCGACATGATGCTCGCCGCGGCCGGCGCGCTGGCCGACGTCGTCGCCGAGGACGAGCTCAACGCGAACTACATCATCCCCTCGGTCTTCAACGACAAGGTCGCCGGAGCGGTCGCCGGAGCCGTCCGGGCCGCCGCCAAGTCCGCCGGAGCGGCCGAGGCAGCCCCCTCCCTCCCGGCCTGATCCACGGCCCCCGCGCGGCCCGCCGAGAGGCCGCGCGGGGCGCCCCGGACCGTACACACGCCCGCCGCACGGCGCGTCGCGGGTCGCGACGCCCCAAACGCCCCTTTAGGGTGGGCGGGCAACGGGCCCCGCTGGGCCCGGCATCCGCTGCGGACCGCTCGGTCAAGTCGACGGAGCGTCACCGCGAGCAAACCGTGGCGCTTTTCGTTGACGCCGAAGGGTTCCGGATTGGCTTTCCCGCCGCAGGTGGGGGCAGGATGCGTAATCGGGCGCGAGGGTCTGACATCAGACCCGGGTCCGGGGACTGTCAGAGGGCCCTGGCAGCATCGGCTTCGATCTCACGCCTCACAGGCAAGAAGAACACGGGAGTAACAACATGAACCGCAGTGAGCTGGTGGCCGCCCTGGCCGACCGCGCCGAGGTGACTCGCAAGGACGCCGACGCCGTGCTGGCCGCGCTCGCCGAGACCGTCGGGGAGATCGTCGCCAAGGGCGACGAGAAGGTCACCATCCCCGGCTTCCTGACCTTCGAGCGCACCCACCGTGCCGCTCGCACCGCTCGCAACCCGCAGACCGGCGACCCGATCAACATCCCCGCCGGCTACAGCGTGAAGGTCTCCGCGGGCTCGAAGCTCAAGGAAGCCGCCAAGGGCAAGTAAGCCCCACAGGCGCGAACGAGGGCGGCCACTCCCGACCGGGGGTGGCCGCCCTCACGCGTGCCCGGGGACGCGGACGGCATCCCGGCACCGGTCCGAGGGGCACGTCGGAGCCCGTCAGAGCCCGTCAGCGCCCGCTGGGACCTCCGGAGCAGCCGGCCCGGGGGCCGAGGCGTCCCGGCGGCTTCCGGCGGCTCCAGGGGCCCTTCGGCCCCCGTACGGCCGGTGCGGCGCCTCTGCGCGCCCGCCCGGCCCCTCATCGGCCCCCGGTCATCGGCCCCGGCCCTTCTCGGATCACCGGGAGCACCGGGGCACCGCCGCAGGAGGCCGCCCCACCTGGCCGCACCCCGGGCCCCGCCCCCCAACGCCGGCAGCCCGCCGCTCCGGGCCCGCGTACGGGGCCGGTGCGACGGGCTGCCGGAAGGAGCCGCGCGGTGCGCACGTGCGGTGCGCGATGTCGTGCGCAGTGCTGTGTGCGGCAGCACTGTGCGGGCGGGGTCAGACGAGCGGACCGCCCGGCAGCTCGACCTTCGCGCCGAGCTTTTCGAGCTTCTCCATGAAGTTCTCGTAGCCGCGGTTGATCAGGTCGATGCCGTGCACCCGGGAGGTGCCCTGCGCCGCCAGCGCCGCGATCAGGTACGAGAAGCCGCCGCGCAGGTCGGGGATGACCAGATCCGCGCCCTGGAGCTTCGTCGGGCCGGAGACGACCGCCGAGTGCAGGAAGTTGCGCTGGCCGAAACGGCAGTCCGAGCCGCCCAGGCACTCCCGGTAGAGCTGGATGTGTGCGCCCATCTGGTTGAGCGCGGAGGTGAAGCCGAGCCGCGACTCGTACACCGTCTCGTGGACGATCGACAGGCCGGCGGCCTGCGTCAGCGCCACCACCAGCGGCTGCTGCCAGTCGGTCTGGAAGCCGGGGTGGACGTCCGTCTCCAGCGCGATGGCGTTCAGCGCGCCGCCCGGGTGCCAGAAGCGGATGCCCTCGTCGTCGATCTCGAAGGCGCCGCCGACCCGGCGGAAGGTGTTCAGGAAGGTCATCATCGAACGCTGCTGCGCGCCGCGTACGTAGATGTTGCCCTCGGTCGCCAGCGCCGCCGACGCCCAGGAGGCCGCCTCCAGGCGGTCCGGGATCGCCCGGTGGGTGTACCCGTCGAGCTTGTCGACACCGGTGATCCGGATCGTCCGGTCGGTGTCCATGGAGATGATCGCGCCCATCTTCTGCAGTACGCAGATGAGGTCCTCGATCTCCGGCTCGACGGCCGCGTTGGACAGCTCGGTGACGCCCTCGGCGAGGACCGCCGTGAGCAGCACCTGCTCGGTGGAGCCCACCGACGGGTAGGGCAGCCGGATCTTGGTGCCGCGCAGCCGCTGCGGGGCCTCCAGGTACTGGCCGTCCGCCCGCTTCTCGATGGTCGCGCCGAACTGGCGCAGCACCTCGAAGTGGAAGTCGATCGGCCGGCCGCCGATGTCGCAGCCGCCCAGGCCCGGGATGAAGGCGTGGCCGAGGCGGTGCAGCAGTGGGCCGCAGAAGAGGATCGGGATGCGCGACGAGCCCGCGTGGGCGTCGATGTCGGCGACGTTCGCGCTCTCGACGTGCGAGGGGTCGAGGATCAGTTCGCCCGGCTCGTCGCCGGGGCGGACCGTGACGCCGTGGAGCTGGAGCAGTCCTCGCACCACCCGTACGTCACGGATGTCGGGAACGTTGCGGAGGCGGCTGGGCCCGCTGCCGAGCAGCGCGGCGACCATGGCCTTCGGCACCAGGTTCTTGGCGCCTCGGACGCGGATCTCGCCCTCCAGCGGGGTGCCGCCGTGGACAAGCAGGACATCGTCTGTGCCGGTCATGTATCTCGCGTTCCGGAGTGGTCGGGCAGGGGGCCAACGAGAAGGGTAATGGCCTCCTACCCCCCTTCCGTAAGGCGAAGGGGGGTGGCGGACGTCATGAATCCGCCACACCACCCTCCGCACTCCCGATCTTGCGGAGGGTCACCGTCCGGATCGCGGTCGCGCGATGCGCTCCCTCATGCCTCCGTGCGCCCTGAGCTGCGCTCGCTCGCGCGCGGTGGCCGGGTGGTCCGTGCGGTGCCCGCGAAGGGCCGGGATGCGGGAT
Organism: Streptomyces sp. ADI96-02; assembly: GCF_003846185.1. GTDB lineage: Bacteria > Actinomycetota > Actinomycetes > Streptomycetales > Streptomycetaceae > Streptomyces. The sequence goes on along the minus strand of NZ_ML123034.1, from coordinate 2,364,196 downwards.
CATTTCTGTCATGACCGAGGTGTCCTCGCTCACAGGGCGACTGCTCGTGGCCGCACCCGCCCTCGCGGACCCGAATTTCGACCGCGCGGTGGTGCTGCTCCTCGACCACGACGAGGAGGGCTCCCTCGGCGTGGTCCTGAACCGCCCGACCTCGGTCGGCGTCGCCGACGTCCTCGCGTCCTGGGCCGGGCTGGCCGGCGAACCGGACGTCGTCTTCCAGGGCGGCCCGGTCTCGCTGGACTCGGCGCTCGGCGTGGCGGTGATCCCCGGCGACCCGGGCCCCGCCGGCTCCCCATCGCGCGCGGAGCGGGCGGACCCGATCGGGTGGCGGCGCGTGCACGGAGCGATCGGCCTGGTCGACCTGGAGACCCCGCCGGAACTGCTCGGACCGGCGCTCGGCTCGCTGCGCATCTTCGCCGGATACGCGGGCTGGGGCCCGGGTCAACTGGAGGGCGAGCTGGCGGAGGGGGCCTGGTACGTGGTCGAGTCGGAGCCGGGCGACGTGTCCTCCCCGCACCCGGAGCGCCTGTGGCGGGCGGTGCTGCGCCGCCAGCGCAGCGAGCTGGCGATGATCGCCACGTATCCCGACGACCCTTCGCTCAACTGACGGCTCCGGCCTTCAGTACCCTTGGCGGTTATGAGCACTCTTGAGCCCGAGCGCGGGGCAGGTACGGGGACCCTCGTAGAGCCGACGCCGCAGGTGTCGAACGGCGACGGCGACCACGAGCGCTACGCCCATTACGTCCAGAAGGACAAGATCATGGCGAGCGCCCTGGAGGGCACCCCCGTGGTCGCGCTGTGCGGGAAGGTCTGGGTACCGGGGCGCGACCCCAAGAAGTACCCGGTCTGTCCCATGTGCAAGGAGATCTACGAGTCCATGGGCGCCGGTGGCGACAAGGACAAGGGCAAGGGCGGCGGCAAGGACAAGAAGTAGGTCCACCGGCACCCTCCCCGAGGGCCCCCGGGACGCGCGGCGACGCGTGTCCCGGGGGCCCTCCGCGTGTTCCCGGGGCGCTTCGGTGTGCCCGGCCGCCGGGAGCGGGCGCCGCCTCGCGTTGCACGGGCTGCACCCGTGGGTCACAGAGTGGTAGAGACCACTTGTCGGCACCGGAGTCCGGACCTACTCTCCTGCCAGTTGTGCAGAACGAAACGCGCGTTGCGCATGTTGCAACACATGACCGGTAGGGGTTCCGGATGAAGTTTTCTGCCCGAATTGCCGCCCCGACCGCGGCCCTTGTGCTGGCCGGCCTCACCGCCACCGCCTGTGCGCCGCAGACCTCGGACACCCGTGCCAAGGGTGACGAGAAGAGCGGCACGCTCCGTGTCTGGCTCTTCCAGGAGGTCGGCAACAAGCCCAAGGAGAAGGTCGTCGACGCGGCCGTCGCCGATTTCGAGAAGGCCAACCAGGGCGCGGAGGTCGAGATCGCGTACATACCCGTCGACACCCGCGCCCAGCGGATCAAGGCCGCGTTCAACGACCCCGAGAGCGCCCCGGACCTCATCGAGTACGGCAACACCGACACCGCCGGATACGTGAAGGACGGCGGACTCGCGGACGTCACCGAGGAGTTCGCCGCCTGGGACGAGGCCAAGGACGCCGACCCGACCGCCCGGCAGTCCGTCACCGTCGGCGGCAAGGTCTACGGCGCCCCGTTCTTCGTCGGCGTACGGGCCCTGTACTACCGCACCGACGTCTTCGAGGAGCTGGGCGTCGAGGCCCCCGAGTCCCAGGCCGAGCTGATCTCCACCGCCAAGAAGATCCACCGGGCGAAGCCCGACCTCTACGGACTCGCGGTCGGCGGCGCGTACACCTACGGCGCGATGCCCTTCATCTGGGCCAACGGCGGCGAACTGGCCGGCGGGAGCGCGGGCAGGTACACGTCCGCCGTCAACAGCGAGAAGTCCCGCAAGGGCATCGAGGCGTACACCTCCCTGTTCGGTGACGACAACTGCCCGGCCGCCAAGTGCGCCTCCATGGGCGGCAACGCCACCGTGACCGCGTTCGCCTCCGGCAAGGCCGCCATGGCGATCGGCGGCGACTTCAGCCACGCGGCCGTGGAGGCCGGAGCGGTGAAGGGCAAGTACGCGGTGGTGCCGCTGCCCGGCGTCGCCGAGGGATCCATCGCCCCGGCCTTCGCCGGCGGCAACAACCTCGGCGTCCTCAGGAGCAGTTCGCACCGCACCCTCGCCGTCGGCCTGATGAAGTCGCTGGCCGGCAAGCAGACCCAGGCCAGGATGTTCGACGCGATGGGCTTCCTGCCCACCTACACCGACGTCCTGGACAACGCGGCGAAGAAGCAGCCCTTCGTCGCCCCGTTCGTCCGGACCCTCGACGCGGGCGCCAAGTCCGTCCCCGCCTCCCCGGCCTGGGCCCAGATCGACGCCTCGCTGATCCTGCCGACGATGTTCCAGGAGATCGTCAGCGGCCGTAAGGGCGTGGCGGCGGCCTCGGACGACGCGGCGAAGAAGATGGACGCGGCCTTCGCCGCCGCGGGCTGACGATGACCGCGCACACCCCCACTCTCCCGGCCCCCGGCCCGGCCGGTGGCGGGGCGGCGAAGACCCGCCACGCGACCGGCCGGCCGCCCCGGCGCCAACGCTCGGGCCCGCCCGCGCGGCAATCCGGCTGGACGCCCTGGCTCTACCTGCTGCCCGCCCTCGTCCTGCTCGCCGGGCTGCTGGTCTACCCGATCTACCAACTCGGCCTGATCTCGTTCCTGGAGTACACCCAGGCCCAGGTCAGCGGCGGCGAACCGACCACCTTCCAGGGCTTCGGCAACTACACCGCGCTCTTCGGCGACCGCCAGTTCCGGCAGGTCCTGCTGGCCACCGTGGTCTTCGCCGCGGCCTGTGTGCTGGCCACCCTGCTGACCGGCTGCGCACTCGCCGTCCTGCTGACCCGCGTCCGCGCCCTGCCCCGGCTGGCGCTGATGATGGCCGCGCTCGGCGCCTGGG
>NZ_ML123034.1:2339955-2361216 GCF_003846185.1 Streptomyces sp. ADI96-02 | reverse complement strand
CCACCCCCGCGATCACCGGATCGACCGTCTGGGTCTTCCTCTTCGACCCCGACTTCGGCCCGGTCAACAAGGTGCTCGGGCTCGGCGACTTCTCCTGGACGTACGGGCGCTACAGCGCCTTCGCCCTGGTGCTGCTGGAAGTCCTGTGGTGCTCGTTCCCGTTCGTCATGGTCACCGTGTACGCGGGCATCCGGGCCATCCCCGCCGAGGTGCTGGAGGCCGCCTCGCTCGACGGCGCCTCGCAGTGGCGGATCTGGCGCTCCGTCACGGCCCCGATACTCCGGCCCATCCTGGTCGTCGTCACCATCCAGTCGATCATCTGGGACTTCAAGGTCTTCACCCAGATCTACGTCATGACCAACGGCGGCGGCATCGCCGGCCAGAACCTGGTGCTCAACGTGTACGCGTACCAGAAGGCGTTCGCGTCCTCGCAGTACAGCCTCGGATCGGCCATCGGCGTCGTGATGCTGGTGATCCTGCTGGCCGTCACGCTGGTGTATCTGCGCCTCGTACGGCGCCAGGGGGAGGAACTGTGAGCGCCCGCGCCCTTCTGCGCGTCCGGCGGCCCGGCAGGCTCGCGGCGGAGGCGGCGGCCCTGCTGATCGCCGCGGCGGTCGCCTTCCCGCTCTACTGGATGGTGCTCTCGGCGTTCAAACCGGCCGGCGAGATCCAGTCGACCGACGCCCGGCCGTGGACGCTCGCGCCCTCGCTCGACTCGTTCCGGCGGGTCTTCGAGCAGCAGGACTTCGGCCGCTACTTCCTCAACAGCCTGCTGGTGGCGGGCACGGTCGTCATCGCCTCCGCCCTGATCGCCTTCCTCGCCGCCACCGCCGTGACCCGCTTCCGCTTCAGGTTCCGCACCACACTGCTGATCATGTTCCTGGTCGCGCAGATGGTGCCGGTGGAGGCGCTGACCATCCCGCTGTTCTTCCTGATGCGCGACCTCGGCCGGCTGAACACGCTCGGCTCGCTGATCCTGCCGCACCTCGCCTTCTCACTGCCGTTCGCCATCTGGATGCTGCGCGGCTTCGTCCGAGCCGTCCCCGAGGCGCTGGAGGAGGCCGCCTTCATCGACGGGGCGAGCCGCACCCGCTTCCTGTGGCAGATCCTCTTCCCGCTGGTCTTCCCGGGACTGGTGGCCACCAGCGTCTTCTCGTTCATCTCGACCTGGAACGACTTCCTGTTCGCGAAGTCGTTCATCATCAGCGACACCTCCCAGTCGACGCTCCCGATGGCGCTGCTGGTCTTCTTCAAACCCGACGAGAACGACTGGGGAGGGATCATGGCGGCCTCGACGGTCATGACCATCCCCGTCCTGGTCTTCTTCGTACTCGTACAGCGACGCCTCGTCTCGGGACTGGGCGGAGCGGTTAAGGACTGACGCCATGACACCCACGGATCCGGCCGCCGGTCTCGTCCCGGCCCCGCGTCGTCTCGTCCACGGACAGGGGGCGTACGCCCTGGACGCGCGGACCCCGCTCGGCGCCGCACCGGGCGCCGAGGGCGTCGCCCGGTGGCTCCGCGCCACCGTCGGCGCCGCCACCGGTCTGCCCCTCGCCGAGGGCGCGGGCGGCGTCGAGCTGGCGCTCGACGAGACGCTGGCCCCCGAGGCGTACCGCCTCGTCGTCGACGCCGGGACGGGCGTGCGCATCACGGGCGGCACCGCGGCGGGCCTCTTCCGGGGCGCGCAGACCTTCCGCCAGCTCCTCGGCCCGGACGCCTTCCGCCGGGCGCCGATCGCCCCGGGCCGGGCGTGGGACCTGCCGGCGGTGGCCGTCGAGGACGAACCCCGCTTCTCCTGGCGCGGCCTGATGCTCGACGTCTCCCGGCACTTCCTGCCCAAGGACGACGTCCTGCGCTACCTCGACCTCCTCGCCGCCCACAAACTCAACGTCTTCCACTTCCACCTCACCGACGACCAGGGCTGGCGCATCGAGATCAAGCGCTACCCGCGGCTCACCGAGACCGGCGCCTGGCGCTCACGCACCAAGTACGGCCACCGGGCCTCCGACCTGTGGGACGAGACCCCGTACGGCGGCTACTACACGCAGGACGACATCCGCGAGATCGTCGCCTACGCCGCCGAGCGGCATATCCGGGTCGTCCCCGAGATCGACCTGCCGGGCCACGCGCAGGCCGCCATCAGCGCGTACCCCGAGCTGGGCAACACCGACGTCATCGACACCACCACCCTCTCCGTCTGGGACACCTGGGGCGTCAATCCGAACGTACTCGCCCCCACTGACAACACCCTGCGCTTCTTCGAGGGCGTCTTCGAGGAGGTGCTGGAGCTCTTCCCCGCCGAGACCTCGCCGTTCGTCCACGTGGGCGGCGACGAATGCCCCAAGGACCAGTGGAAGGCGTCGCCCGCCGCCCAGGCCCGGATCGCCGAACTCGGTCTGAAGGACGAGGACGGCCTCCAGTCCTGGTTCATCCGGCACTTCGACGCCTGGCTCACCGAACGGGGCCGCCGCCTCATCGGCTGGGACGAGATCCTCGAAGGCGGCCTGCCGGACGGAGCCGCGGTCTCCTCCTGGCGCGGCTACGCCGGAGGCGTCGCGGCGGCGCGGTCCGGCCACGACGTCGTGATGTGCCCCGAGCAGCAGGTCTATCTGGACCACCGTCAGGACGGCGGGTCCGACGAGCCGATGCCCATCGGATACGTCCGCACCCTGGAGGACGTCTACCGCTTCGAGCCCGTGCCGCCGGAGCTCTCCGAGGAGGCCGCCCGGCACGTCCTGGGCACGCAGGCCAACGTGTGGACCGAGGTCATGCAGAACCGCTCCCGCGTCGACTACCAGGTCTTCCCGCGCCTCGCCGCCTTCGCGGAGGTCGCCTGGTCGCACCTGCCCGCCCCGGCCGACCGGGACTTCGCCGCGTTCGAGGACCGCATGACGGCCCATTACGCGCGACTGGACGCGCTCGGCGTCGACTACCGCCGACCGGGCGGGCCGCTGCCGTGGCAGCGCCGCCCCGGCGTCCTCGGCCGCCCGATCGAGGGTGCGCCCCCGGTGGTGTGAACCGCCCGCCGCCCCACCGGCCACCGGCCGCCGCCGCCCCCGGGGACCGCGGCGGCCGGCGCGCGTCACGGCCCCGCTGCGCGGCCCTCGTCACGGCCCGCGCCTCGGACCTCGTCACCGCCCCGGACCCGCGGAACGGAGCGAACACGGCGTACGGGGCGCGCTGAGAAGTGGCAATTCACTCTCCGCGCCGAAGAGGTGCGAAACCGGATCATCCCCCAGGTCAGGGACGGATCCACCCTTCGCGGACCCTCGCTCCGGTCCGATCGGAAGATGTGCCAGAGTTGCCACGTCCGGGCTGTGAACACGTACCGTACGGCGCAACAGGCGGACAGCCGGGAGACCGGGAAGGGGCAGCTGGGTTGACCACGCACGCACCGCAGGCGATGCAGTCGGTGACGCTGCCGGCCTCGCTCGACGAGGCCGTCGCGGCACTCGGCGCCATGCCGGCCGCCGTGCCCGTGGCCGGGGGCACGGACCTGATGGCGGCCGTCAACAGGGGGCTGCTGCGCCCCTCGGGACTGGTCGGCCTCGGCCGGATCAGCGAGCTGCGCGGCTGGCACTACCAGGACGGACACGCGCTGCTCGGCGCCGGACTGACCCATGCCCGCATGGGACGGCCCGACTTCGCGGCCCTGATCCCCGCGCTGGCCGCCTCCGCCCGCGCCGCGGGCCCGCCGCAGATCCGCAACGCCGGCACGCTCGGCGGCAACATCGCCACCTCCGCGCCGACCGGCGACGCCCTGCCGGTGCTGGCCGCGCTGGAGGCCGAACTCGTCATCGCGGGGCCCGGCGGAGTCCGCCGCGAGATCCCCGTCTCCCACCTGCTGGCAGGACGTGAGCTGCTGGGGCCCGCGGAGTTGATCGGCTTCGTACGGGTGCCGCTCCTGCACGCCCCGCAGGTGTTCCTGAAGGCCACCGGGCGCACCGGCCCCGGCCGGGCCACGGCCTCGGTCGCGATCGTGCTCGACCCGGCACGCCGCGGCGTGCGCTGCGCGGTCGGCGCGATCGCCCCGATGCCGCTGCGCCCGCTGGAGGCGGAGCGCTGGATCGCCTCGCTGATCGACTGGGACGGTGCGCGGGGCCTGGCCCCCGACGCGCTGGCGGCCTTCGGCGAGTACGTCGCCGCGGCCTGCATCCCGGACCACGCACCGCCGGAGGACGGGTCGCAGGCGCCGCCGCTCTCCCCGGCCGTACTCCATCTGCGGCGCACCGTCGCCGCGCTCGCCCGACGCGCGCTGGGGAGGGCACTGTCGTGAGCAATGAGGAACACCCCGGACAGCAGGGGCACTCCGGCGGCCCGGACCCGCACTACGGGGACGGGGCCTGGCATCCGACGCCGCAGAGCGGCGAGTACGACGCCGACGCCACCGCGTTCGTCCAACTGCCGCCGGAGGACCTGGCGAACATCCCGCTGGCCGCGCCCGGCCACGGGTACGTACCGCCGATGATCCTGCCGCTGACCCCGGCCGCCGGTCTGGACCCGGCGGCCACGGGCAGCTGGGTGGTGCAGACGCAGAGCCAGCAGGCGCAGGCGGCCGAGCGCGACGCGCGGGCGGACGCGCCGGACGCGGTGCACTGGCCGGACCCGAACCAGCAGGCCGGATACGGCGCGCCGTACCAGGACACCACGCACGCCACGGCCCAGTGGAACTTCAGCGAGGCCATCGGCGGCGGCCCGGCGGCCGGAGCGGACGCGGGGACGCCGGGAGCGGACGACCACCGCCACCACCGCGACCACTCCGGCTATCCGGATCAGCCGGGCTATCCGGATCAGGCCGGCCCTGCGGATCAGGCCGGTCAGCCGGGTCACCCCGGTCACTTCGGCCACCAGGCCGACACAGGGCACGCGGGTCACCAGGGCGACACAGGTGACGCGGGCTACCAAGGGCAGGCGGGTCACCAGGGGCACGCGGGTCACACCGGTCAGTGGACGATCCCGGTCGCGGACGGCGATCTGCCGGACGAGTCGGGCGAGTTCCCGGCGTCGGCCCAGACGCCGGGCTGGTACACCGACGGCGCGCCCCCGGCGACGCTGCCCGGCGGGGCTGCCGCCCCCTGGGCCACGCCCGCGCCCGCCGCGCCGGCCGAGGAGCCGTCGGCCGCCGAGCCAGAGCCCGTCACGGACGGAGCCGCCGCAGCCCTCGCCCCGGTGAGCGAACCGAGCGGACCGAGCGGACCGAACGAACCGGAAGCACGGACGGCACCCGATCCGGAACCGGCACCCGATCCGGAACCGGAACACACGCCGGAACGGGAACAGGTGTCCGAACAGGCGCCGCCGACAGCTCTGGAGGAGACCGAACCGGACCCGGAGACACCGCAACCGGAAGCCCCGGCGGACAACGGCCCCGCACCCTCCCCGGACGTCTCCGAGGCCGGTGCCGAGGCCGGTGCGGACGCCACCGCCGGTGCGCAGAGCCCGACCGCGGCGGCCGGCGCTCCGGAACCCGGGCCGACGCCCGAAGCGGAACCGGACCCGGACCCCGTCCACGACCGGGCCGCCCCGGCTCCCGCGCCCGCCGACGCGCCCAGCGAACACCCCGCCGCCTCCTACGTCCTGCACGTGAACGGCATGGACCGCCCGGTCGACGACGCCTGGATCGGCGAGTCCCTGCTCTACGTGCTGCGCGAACGGCTCGGCCTCGCCGGAGCCAAGGACGGCTGCTCGCAGGGCGAGTGCGGAGCCTGCAACGTCCAGGTCGACGGCCGCCTCGTCGCCTCCTGCCTGGTCCCCGCGGTCACGGCGGCGGGCAGCGAGGTCCGCACGGTCGAAGGGCTCGCCGCCGACGGCGAACCGTCCGACGTCCAGCGCGCGCTCGCCGCGTGCGGAGCCGTCCAGTGCGGCTTCTGCATCCCCGGCATGGCGATGACCGTCCACGACCTGCTGGAGGGCAACCACGCGCCCACCGAGCTGGAGACCCGCCAGGCGCTCTGCGGCAACCTCTGCCGCTGCTCGGGCTACCGGGGCGTGCTGGACGCCGTCGCCGAGGTCGTCGCGGCCCGGGAGGCCGCCATGGAGGCCGCCGCACCGGTCCAGGACGACGCGCGCGTCCCGCACCAGGCCGAGCCCGGGGCCGCCGGAGCGCAGCAGCCCCAGCCGCACGAGGGAGGCGCGCTGTGAGGCACGCACGCAGACCCGGAGCCCGGCAGCACCGGGCGGCACCGCAGGGAACCATCGGCCGCCGCCGCGGCGGAGCGAACGACAAGGAGGCGGCGTGAGCGGCGACGCGGCGACCGCGGCCAACGCGACCAGTACCAGCCTGCCCAGGATCGACGCCGTCGGCGGCGGTCCCGGCCCCGACCGGGAGCCGCCCCTCCTCGGCCTCGGCGCCTCGCTGCCGCCGGCCGACGCCCGCGCCAAGACCGAGGGCGTCTTCCCGTACGCGGCCGACCTCTGGGCCGAGGGCCTGCTGTGGGCCGCCGTGCTGCGCTCCCCGCACCCGCACGCCCGGATCCTGTCCGTCGACACCTCGGCCGCGGTCGCGATGCCCGGAGTGCGCGCGGTCGTCACGCACGAGGACGTCCCCGGCGACCGCAACTACGGGCGGCACGTCGTCGACCGCCCCGTCTTCGCCTCGGACCTGGTCCGCCACCACGGCGAGCCGATCGCCGCCGTCGCCGCCGACCACCCCGACACCGCGCGCCTGGCCGCCGCCGCCATCGCCGTACGGTACGAGGTGCTGGAGCCGGTCACCGACCCGGAGACGGCGTTCGAGGCGGAGCCCCTGCACCCCGACGGGAACCTGATCCGGCACATCCCGCTGCGCTACGGCGACGCCGAGGCGACCGGCGAGGTCGTCGTCGAGGGCCTGTACCGCATCGGCCGCCAGGACCCGGCCCCGATCGGCGCGGAGGCCGGTCTCGCCGTGCCCCGCCCGGACGGCGGGGTCGAGATCTACACCGCCTCCACCGACCCGCACACCGACCGCGACCTGGCCGCCGCCTGCTTCGGCCTGGAACCGGACCGGGTCAAGGTCGTCGTCACCGGGGTGCCCGGCGCCACCGGCGACCGCGAGGACCCGGGCTTCCAGATCCCGCTGGGCCTGCTGGCGCTGCGGACCGGCTGCCCGGTGAAGCTCGCCGCGACCCGCGAGGAGTCCTTCCTCGGCCACACCCACCGCCACCCCACCCTGCTCCGCTACCGCCACCACGCGGACGCCGAGGGCCGGCTGGTCAAGGTCGAGGCGCAGATCCTGCTGGACGCGGGCGCGTACGCCGACTCCTCCTCCCAGTCGCTGGCCGCGGCGGTGGCCTTCGCGTGCGGCCCCTACGTCGTCCCGCACGCCTTCATCGAGGGCTGGGCCGTCCGCACGAACAACCCGCCCTCCGGCCACGTGCGGGGCGAGGGCGCGATGCAGGTCTGCGCGGCGTACGAGGGCCAGATGGACAAGCTGGCCGCCAAGCTGGGCCTCGACCCGGCCGAACTGCGGCTGCGCAACGCCCTGTCGACCGGCGACATCCTGCCCACCGGCCAGACGGTGACCTGCCCGGCCCCGGTGGCCGAACTCCTCCGCTCCGTACGCGACTTCCCGCTGCCGCCGCTGCCCAAGGACGCCCCCGAGGACGACTGGCTGCTGCCGGGCGGCCCCGAGGGCGCGGGCGAGCCGGGGGCCGTGCGCCGGGGCGTGGGCTACGGCGTGGGCATGGTCCACATGCTCGGCGCCGAGGGCACGGACGAGGTCTCCACGGCCACGGTCCGCGTCCACGACGGCGCGGCCACGGTGATCTGCGCGGCGGTCGAGACGGGCCAGGGGTTCACCACGCTCGCCCGCCAGATCGTCCAGGAGACCCTGGGCGTCGAAGAGGTCCACGTCGCCGCCGTCGACACCGACCAGCCCCCGGCGGGCCCGGCCACGCACGGCCGCCACACCTGGGTCTCCGGCGGCGCGGTGGAGCGGGCGGCGAAGATGGTCCGCACCCAGCTCCTCCAGCCGCTGGCCCACAAGTTCGGCATGTCGACCGAGCTGCTCCAGATCGCCGACGGCAAGATCACGTCGTACGACGGGGTGCTGTCCACGACGGTCACCGAGGCGTTGGACGGCAAGGAGCTCTGGGCCACCGCCCAGTGCCGCCCCCATCCCACGGAGCCGCTGGACGAGTCCGGCCAGGGCGACGCCTTCGTCGGCCTGGCGTTCTGCGCGGTACGGGCGGTGGTCGACGTCGACGTCGAGCTCGGCTCCGTCCGCGTGGTCGAGATGGCCGTCGCCCAGGACGTCGGCCGCGTCCTCAACCCGTCCCAGCTGGCGGTCCGCATCGAGGCGGGCGTCACGCAGGGCATCGGCGCGGCGCTCACGGAGAACCTGCGCACCGCCCGCGGTCTGGTCCGCCACCCCGACCTGACCGGTTACGCGCTTCCGACCTCGCTGGACGCGCCGGACATCCGCATCGTGAAGCTGGTCGAGGAGCGGGACGTCGTCGCCCCGTTCGGCGCCAAGCCCGCCTCCGCCGTACCGGTCGTGACGACTCCGGCAGCCGTCGCCTCGGCGGTCCGCTCGGCGACCGGGCGCCCGGTCAACCGGCTGCCGATCCGGCCGCAGGCGGCGGTGTCGACGCCTCAGACGTGACCGGACCGGCGCCCTCGCGGCACCGGTCCGGACCCGGCCCCGGACCCGGGCACGACGAAGTGGCCGCCCCACACGGTGGGGCGGCCACCTTCGCCAGGTGCGCGGTGTCCGCGCGGGGAGGCCGTGACCGGAATCGAACCGGTGTAACTCGAGTTGCAGTCGAGCCCCTGAGCCTCTCGGGCACACGGCCGGGCCTTTCGTTCTTCCGCCACCGACGTTAGGGGCGGCGCGGGGCGCACTCAAGACGCGGGGCGGGTGTGCAACGCGACTGCCATACGCCGTTCACACCCGGAACCTTCGGCCTACGACCAAGGACGGAGCCACGAAGGGCACAAGGACAGGGTTCATACCTGTTCATGCCCCTTACGCTGGGGCCATGACCGCCTCCGATTCGCGTGACGGCGCCGCCGCACGCCCCGCGCCGGCCGAACCGCCGCCCGACCTCTCCGCCGACCGTCCCGCGGATCTCAGGACCGACCTCCCCGCCGAACTCAGGACCGGCATACCCGGCGACCTCCGGCCCGGTATGCCGGACTCCCTGCCCGCCGACCTCCCCGGCGCGGTCGCCGAGGCGGCGGCCGAGGGGGTGCTGGGCCGGACCTACCGGGCGCTCAGCATCGGCATCGTCTCCGTGGTGTTCCTCATCGCGTTCGAGGCGACGGCGGTCGGTACGGCGATGCCGGTCGCGGCACGCGAGCTGAACGGCATCCCGCTCTACGCGTTCGCCTTCTCCGCCTACTTCACCACGAGCCTCTTCGCCATGGTGCTCTCCGGCCAGTGGGCCGACCGGCGCGGACCGCTCCAGCCGCTGGCCACCGGCATCACCGCCTTCGGCGCGGGGCTGCTGCTCTCCGGCGCGGCGAGCGGCATGTGGGTCTTCATCGCGGGCCGGGCGGTGCAGGGCCTCGGCGGCGGACTGGTGATCGTCGCCCTGTACGTGGTGATCGGCCGGGCCTACCCGGAACGCATCCGGCCCGCGATCCTGGCCGCCTTCGCGGCGAGCTGGGTGATCCCCTCGGTCGTCGGGCCGCTCGCCTCGGGCACGGTCACCGAGCACCTGGGCTGGCGCTGGGTGTTCGTCGGCATCCCCGTCCTCGTCGTGATCCCGCTGGCCCTCGCGCTCCCGGCGATCCGCCGGATGGCCTCGGGGCCCGCCGACCCGGCCGCCGCCGCGCAGCCGTACGACCGCCGCCGCATCCGGCTCGCCCTGGGCATCTCGGCCGGGGCGGGGCTCCTCCAGTACGCGGGGCAGGAGCTGAACTGGCTCGCGCTGCTGCCCGCCGCGGTCGGCGTGGCGCTGCTGGCGCCCGCCGTGCGCGGACTGCTGCCGCCCGGGACGGTCACCGCGGCGCGCGGGCTGCCGGCGGTGGTCCTGCTGCGCGGTGTCGCCGCCGGTTCGTTCATCGCGGCCGAGTCGTTCGTCCCGCTGATGCTCGTCACCCAGCGCGGCCTGTCGCCGACGATGGCCGGCCTCTCGCTGGCCGTGGGCGGGGCGACCTGGGCGCTCGGCTCGTTCGTCCAGTCCCGGCCGCGCCTGGAGGCGTACCGCGAACGGCTCATGGTGAGCGGCATGGTGCTGGTGGCCGCAGCGATCGCCACGGCCCCGACGGTCCTGATCGAGGCCGTGCCGGTCTGGACGGTGGCCGTCGCCTGGGGCTTCGGCTGCTTCGGCATGGGCATGGTGATCGCCTCGACGAGCGTGCTGCTGCTGAAACTGTCCGCGCCGCAGGACGCGGGCTCGAACTCGGCGGCCCTGCAGATCTCGGACGGGCTGTCGAACGTCCTGCTGCTGGCCGGCGGCGGCGCGGCCTTCGCCGCGCTCGGCGGCGGCGCGGTGGGCGCGGCGCACGGGGCGGTGGCGGACGGTGCCGGGGGCGCGCATCCGGTCGCGTTCGCGGCGGTGTTCCTGCCGATGGCGGGGGTGGCGCTGGTGGGGGCGTGGGTGGCGGCGCGGGTGCGGGCCTGACGGCGGTACCACTCTGACCCCACGGCGGTACCGTTCTGGTATGGCCATGGACCTGCGTCTCCGTGACGACCAGACCGAAGCCCTCAAGCAGCGCGCCGAGCAGGAGGGCACCAGCATGCACGCCCTACTGCTTCAGGCGGTGGACGACTACCTGGCCAGGACGGCTCAGCAGGCCATGGTCCGCAAGACGGCCAAGGAGCAGGCCGCCAAGTGGAGCGAGCTGATGGAGCGGCTCAAGTGAGCTGTGTCTATCTGACCTCGGAGGACATCCTCGTGATCGCCGGGTACGCCTGCGGTGACATGCGGATCGTCGTGCGGGACGCCGGACTCCTGGAGTCGGCGGCCCACCGGCCCTCGGCGGCCATGTTCGGCCAGGAGGCATACCCGGACCTGGTCGACAAGGCGGCTGCTCTCCTCCAGTCCCTGGCGGTCAACCGCCCCCTCTTCGACGGCGACAAGAGGATGGCCTGGCTCTCCTGCGTCACCTTCCTCGCCATGAACGGCGTCGATCTGAGACCGGACGTCGACGCGGCGGAGCGGCTGGTCATCGCGGTCGCCACCGGAGAGGCCGACGAGGTGAAGGTGATCTCCCAGGGGCTGCGGGAGCTGATCGTCGGCCAGGTGTGAGGACCGTCCCAATCGGCGTCGCCGTCGCGGTGTCCAGGCGGTCGGGGTCCGGGGCCCCGGTAGGGTGGCCCGGTTGTCGTATCGCGGGCCGCGTCGTCGCGGCCCGGTCCGGTGCGGACAGCGCCCCACGTACCCGAGAGCCCCGAACCGGAGACCGTGACTACTACCACCGCCTCCCACCACCTCTCACCCGCCTTTCCCGGCCGTGCCCCCTGGGGCACGGCGGGCAAGCTGCGAGCCTGGCAGCAGGGCGCCATGGAGAGGTACATCCAGGAGCAGCCGCGCGACTTCCTCGCCGTCGCGACGCCCGGCGCCGGCAAGACCACGTTCGCGCTGACGCTCGCCTCGTGGCTGCTGCACCACCACGTCGTCCAGCAGATCACCGTCGTCGCCCCGACCGAGCACCTCAAGAAGCAGTGGGCGGAGGCGGCGGCCCGGATAGGCATCAAGCTCGACCCCGACTACAGCGCCGGTCCGCTGAGCAAGGAGTACCACGGAGTCGCCGTCACCTACGCCGGTGTCGGCGTCCGCCCGATGCTGCACCGCAACCGCTGCGAGCAGCGCAAGACGCTCGTGATCCTCGACGAGATCCACCACGCCGGCGACTCGAAGTCCTGGGGCGAGGCGTGCCAGGAGGCGTTCGACCCGGCGACCCGGCGGCTGGCGCTGACCGGCACGCCGTTCCGGTCGGACACCAACCCGATCCCGTTCGTGGCGTACGAGGAGGGGAACGACGGGATCCGCCGCTCCTCGGCCGACTACACCTACGGCTACGGCAACGCCTTGGCCGACGGCGTGGTCCGCCCGGTGATCTTCCTCAGCTACAGCGGCAACATGCGCTGGCGCACCAAGGCCGGCGACGAGATCGCCGCCCGCCTCGGTGAGCCGATGACCAGGGACGCCATCGGGCAGGCCTGGCGAACCGCGCTGTCACCCACCGGCGACTGGATCCCCAACGTGCTGAGCGCCGCCGACAAGCGGCTCACCGAGGTCCGCAAGGGCATCCCGGACGCGGGCGGCCTGGTCATCGCCACGGACCAGGAATCCGCCCGCGCGTACGCCAAGATCCTCAAGAACGTCACGGGGGAGAAGGCGACCGTGGTCCTCTCCGACGAGAAGGCCGCCTCGAAGAAGATCGACCAGTTCAGCGCGGACGAGTCGCGCTGGATGGTCGCCGTCCGCATGGTGTCCGAGGGCGTCGACGTACCGCGCCTGGCCGTCGGCGTGTACGCGACCACCATCTCGACGCCGCTCTTCTTCGCGCAGGCCGTCGGGCGCTTCGTGCGTTCCCGCAGGCGCGGGGAGACGGCCTCCGTCTTCGTGCCGACGATCCCGATGCTCCTCGATTTCGCCAACGAGATGGAGGTCGAGCGGGACCACGTCCTCGACAAGCCGAAGAAGGGCGGCGAGGAGGAGAACCCGTTCTCCGAGGAGGACAAGCTCCTCGCCGACGCCGAGAAACTGGAGGACGAGGAGACCGAGGACCAGCTCCCCTTCGAGGCGCTGGAGTCCGACGCGGTCTTCGACCGGGTGCTGTACGACGGCGCCGAGTTCGGCATGCAGGCCCATCCGGGCAGCGAGGAGGAGCAGGACTACCTGGGCATCCCCGGCCTCCTGGAACCGGACCAGGTGCAGCTCCTCCTCCAGAAGCGGCAGAGCCGGCAGATCGCGCACAGCCGCCAGAGGCCGGCCGAGGAAGCCGACCTCCTGGAGAAGCCGGCCGACGCGCGCCCGGTGGTGACGCACAAGCAACTGCTGAGCCTGCGCAAGCAGCTGAACACGATGGTCTCCGCCTACACCCACCAGAGCGGCAAGCCGCACGGGGTCATCCACACCGAACTGCGCCGGGTGTGCGGCGGCCCGCCGAGCGCGGAGGCCACGGCGGGCCAGATCCAGCAGCGGATCGCGAAGGTCCAGGAGTGGGCGACCCGCATGACGTGACGGGCGCGGAGGCGGCGGCGCGAACGGAGTGAAGGGAAGGGAGGGCGGGACGCGTACGGATACGCCGTCCCGCCCTCTTTCGCGTGACGGCCGCTGTCAGCTCGTGGAGGGTTCGGGGACCTGGGCGGGCAGGGCGGCCTTGTCGGCGCATCCGAGCTGCTTGGCGAGGGCGCGGGAGACGTCGTTGAGGACGGCCATGCGGTCCTGGCCACGGCTGCTTGAAGAGGACCACATCCTTGCCGCGACGTACGGCGATGTGCCGTCCGGGCCGCTGGTAGGGCAGGAGAAGTTCAGATAGGTACCGTTTTCGTCGTCCGCGTCGGCGTAGGCGCCCATCGGGAAGAGGAGACGGGCACCTTCCCCTGATTGTTCGGCTGGGTCGGGATGGTCCCGCTCGGGCGTGAAGTCGATCATCATCAAGGGGATTCCGCTGTCGTCGTCAGCCTTGTAAATGCTGCATTTGTTGCGTTCGGCGACGTCGTTGTGGAGTCGTTTTGCGGCACGTTTCAAGGAGAACGTGTACGGTTCGCCCAGCTTGTTGGTGCCAACGAGTTCGGTGAAGCGTTCTGTCGCCGCCAGGCGTTCCAATGCCTTCGCCGACCGTGGCGTCAGAGTGCTGTCGCACACCTGCGATGCGGAGAGAGTTTCCCTCTCCTTTCCGCTGTCTTCGCCGGCGCACGCGGTTGATACGAGGAGCGGCAGCGTGCCGCAAAGCGCCCAGTGCAGCTTTTTTCGCATGAGATTTTCTTTCTTGCCGAGATGCGGTGGGCGATGTCAGTCCTTGTAGGCCGGTCGTCCGCGGTAGTCGGCCTGCAGGGAACCGACGCCGAGATAGCTGCTCTCGATGTCCTTGGGCCAGTCCCGCTTGTAGTCGCTGCTCTTGAGATCGGGATTTCCCTCGGCATATGTCGTGTAACCACGGCCAAGTTGGTCGATGCCCGCACGGTAGAAGTCCTGGCTGGCGAGCTGAGCCTGTTCCGTGGGGTCCTTCTCCGCTCCTTGGATGCCCTTGTCGATCTCATGGCCGATGAAGGTGTTGACCGCGTTGCCGATCGTGTCCGCGGCCAGTGGTGCGACCACGATCGCCGCTGCCGTCGAGCCAGGGAGCGGAATTGCCGCGATACCGCCTGCCACCACCGCGCCCGCGCCCAGTTTGACCCAGTCCCCGGAACGGCCGAGTGATTTGTTGGCCTGCTCCGCGTCGTCCTTGTACGTCGTCTCCGCCTGCTGCACTCGTGCGAAGTCGAGAATGCCGCGCGCCTCGCCACCGGTCGTCAGCGCGTCGTGCGCGTTGTCGATGTTCGCCTCGCTCGTGGCGGGGTTGGCGTCCAGCATGCTCAGTGTGTACAGGTGCTGCGCGGCGGTGACGATGCCGTGAGAGGACTCGTTCTGGCCCAGCACGCTCAGGAAATTGATCGTGCCCTGCTCACCGAAGTCGGCCCGTCCCTGGTACTTCGCGGGGAAGGCGCTGTCGTCCTGGGCGTGGTCCCCGATCCCCGACAGGCTGTAGTTGATGTCGTCGATGTACGCGGCTCCCATCTTGCCCAGGCTGTCCGCCAGTTGGGACTGCTCGTGCAGCATCTTCGGGCCGTCCTCGCTCCCGTACAGGAAGGCGACCTGCTCCATGACGCCCGCCGTCTCCGCCGTGCGCAGATCGCGGTTGCCGGGGATCATCGGGTCCTTGGCGGCCATCGGGTCGGCGTCGTACGCGTAGCCGGTGGTGGCGGCCTCCAGGGCGTGGCCGAGGGAGTCGTGTCCGGCGATGACCTTGTCGTCGCCGCCCATGGCGTAGGCGTCGGACAGCCAGACGCGGTCCTTCGTGAGGTAGGAGAGGTGGCCGTTCACCTCGGATTCCTTGTCGACCGTCGCTCCCGCGCCGTCCGGCTGGGCGAAGAACCGCGTGGCGGCGCCGGGGTTGTGGCCCAGGGCTTCGAGGAAGCCGGTCATCGGGTCACGGCCGCGGTCGTTCTCGCTGGAGAAGTTGAGATCGCCCTGGTTCCAGTTGTTGATCCAGGGGCTCATGCCCTTGACGTTGCGTTCCTTGTCGTACTCCACGAGCCGGTCGCCGTAGTCGTTGAGGAACTGGTCGTCGTAGTCCCCGAACCGCATGAGGTTGCTCATGACGGCGAACCCGCGCGGGTTGTTCGCGTCGTCGGTGCCGAGTTCGTCCGGGCCCAGTTTGATCATCTTCTCTTCCCAGGACCGCATCGCGTCGCTGTCGGAGAGCGTCGCGGTGCCCAGGGTGATCCCCAGGTTCCTCTGGAGGAGCTTGGCCTGCTCCAGCCGCTTCGGGTCGGCCCCGTACCCCTGGTACGGGTCGGCGATGCCCGCGTAGAACTTCAGGACGCCGTCAGGGGGCGTCGAGGTGGCGAACCTCTCCGCGAACAGCGGGTCCTTGCCGTACGTGGTGAGCGCCGTGTTGAGCCGGTTCAGCTCGGTAACCGTGACGTCGTGCGGGTCCTTCCCGAGGATCTTGGCGATCGCCTCCGCCTCGGCCACGGCCTCGGCCGCCGAGTCCCGGTCCGCGTAGTCGGCGCCGGAGAATCCGTACTCCGCCTGGTCCACGAGGAGCCGCAGCGTCTCGGCGGCGGTGGAGTCGCTCCGCGCGGCCTTCCCGAGGATCGCCTCGACCTGGTCGCACAGCGCGTCGACGTCGCTCCGGCCGTGCCCGGCGACCGTGGTGCCCTTGGCGGCGCGGTCCGGATGGACGTTCATCGTGACGGTGAACGAGCCCTCGCCCGTGTCCCTGACCGTCAGGTTCTTCCTGGCCCCCTGCGCGAGCGCTTCGGTGAGTTCTGCCCGGAAGGCCACCAGTTCGTCATGGGTGTCGCCGAGGATGCGGGCGATGGTGTGGGCCTGGGTGTACGCGTCGGCGAACTCGCCGGCGGTCTTGTCCACGAAGGCGCGGGTGACCGTGGCGTTCTCCCCGGCCCAGCGGGCCTTGGCCGCCTTCGCGCCCAGATTGTCCTTGGCGTCCGTCCTGAGCGTCGCCAGGTTCCTGGTCATCTGATCCCAGTCGGCGATCGCCTCGCCGAGCTGGGCGAAGTTGCCGAAGCGGAGGGCGTCGAGATCCATCAGGCGCCCTTCCTCTCGGTGAATCCCGTGTCGAGGGTGGAGATGCTGCTGATCGTTCCCGCGATGTGCACCTCGTCGCCCGCGTGCGCGCCCTGGGAGTAGTCCAGATGGTTGGAGATGTGCGCGGTGGCGTCCAGCAGGGACCGGGACTGGTCGACCCAGCGGGAGGCGACGTGGTCCAGCGCCCGGCCCAGCGCGAACCCCTGGGACGCCAGGCCGCCCGCGGCCTTCTGGGAAGCGGCGCGGGCGTGGTCGCTCACCCGTTCGAAGTTCTGGTGGAGCTCGAAGGCCGCGTCGCCGATCGCGGCGAGATCCTTCTGATGGACTTCGAGGTCCCCCTGCCGACCGCCGCCGCCGCTGCCGCCGCCCGGCTCCGGGGGCAGTTGGTTCAGCCGCATCTGCGTCGGTTGCCTCTCCGCCGCCCCGGCCTTCAGCTGTTCCCACTCGTCCCATGCCATGGATCTGAGCGCCTCCTGTGTGTGCTCGACCGGGTCTCCTGTCGGCCGTGTGATTCGGAACGTATCAATCGGCCTCGCGGCAGGGGTCGTTGATGCGCCACGCCGAGCGCTGCCCCCGGCCGCCCTCACGGGGTTGCGGCGGGACGTCGGCGCCGTCCCGCGCCGGAGCGCCGCGCCCTCGCCGCGAGGTTGTCGAGAGGCCGCGGCGAGGTCGCGGCGGGGTGTGCGGTGGAGGGTGTGGCGGAAAATCATGCAACACGTCGGACACGTGGAGTTAACGAAGGTTCACATCCGTTCACGAAGCGTCACGGCGGCATATGACGACCAGGACGCGCGTAGATGTTCGGTTTCCGGACGGCACCGGGCTGACCGGTGGTTATGCCCGTCGGGCGGCGGCGATCTCCCGGGTGCGCCCGGATTCTGGACCAGGACTTCCGCTGAGCGGACCGGCTCGCTACTGTCCGGCCATGTGAACGCCCCGTGGCACTACCGCCGCGGAGCGCAGCCGGTGCCTTGGCCAGACCGGCGGCCTCTCCGTGCGTCGCCGCTGGGACCGGCGACGCGTATGCCGGAAACAGGCCGTCGTCGCTCACCCGAAGAGAGGGCGTCGTGACCGCGGAGACCTCCCAGACGCTCGACCGAGGACTGCGCGTCCTCAAACTGCTCGCCGATACCGACCACGGGCTCACCGTCACCGAGTTGTCCAACAAGCTCGGCGTCAACCGGACCGTCGTCTACCGCCTGCTCGCCACCCTGGAGCAGCACGCCCTGGTCCGACGTGACCTCGGCGGCCGTGCCCGGGTCGGGCTCGGTGTGCTGCGGCTGGGCCGGCAGGTGCACCCGCTGGTCCGGGAAGCCGCGCTACCCGCGCTGCGCTCGCTGGCCGAGGACATTGGGGCCACCGCCCACCTCACCCTCGTCGACGGCAGCGACGCCCTCGCGGTCGCCGTCGTCGAGCCCACGTGGACGGACTACCACGTGGCCTACCGCGCCGGCTTCCGCCATCCGCTGGACCGGGGCGCCGCGGGGCGGGCCATCCTGTCCGCCCGGCAGCAGACGTCGGCCGGGTACCCCGGCTACACCCTCACGCACGGCGAACTGGAGGCCGGCGCCAGCGGGGCCGCCGCACCGCTGGTCGGCGTCTCGGGGGTGGAGGGCAGCGTCGGCGTGGTCATGCTCGTCGACGCCGTACCGGAGCGCGTCGGGCCGCGAGTCCTCGACGCCGCGCGGGAAGTCGCGGACGCCCTGCGCTGAGGGGCACGGACGCCCTGCGTCGAGGCGAACGTACACGCCGCGCTGAGGGGTGCGTACGGCCTGCGCTCAGGGGTGCGTACGCGCCGCGCCGATCGGATGAGCCGGGCGGCTTACGCCTGGCGCGTTGCGGTGCGGGTGCGGCGGCTAGATTGGACGCGTGCTCACTCGTCTCACGCGCCCCCGCGCTCTCGCCCTCTGCGCGCTGCCCGTCCTCGCCCTGTTCGGTACGGCGGCCTTCGCGCCCCTGCCGTTCACCCTGGCGGAGCCCGGGGTGACGGCGAACGTGCTCGGCGAGGACCGGGGGAAGCCGGTGATCACCATCACGGGCGCGCCCACCCGCCCCACCGAGGGCCAGCTGCGGATGACGACGATCGTCGCCACCGGGCCGAAGGCGGACGTCGGCCTCGGCGACGTGATCGACGGGTGGTTCCGTACGGACCGTGCGGTCATGCCCCGGGACGCCGTCTACCCCAGCGGCGGCTCCGAGAAGGAGATCGAGCAGCACAACCTCGACGACATGAGGCAGTCGCAGAACGTCGCGGTCGACGCCGCCCTGGACTACCTGGACCGCAAGCCCGGCTCCCTGCGGGTCAGCGTGGACCTCGGCGACATCGGCGGTCCCAGCGCCGGGCTCTTCCTCGCCCTCGGCATCATCGACAAGCTCGACGGCGACGGCTCGGGGGGCGACCTGACCGGCGGCCGGAGCATCGCGGGCACGGGCACGATCAGCGCGGACGGCAAGGTCGGCGCGGTCGGCGGGGTCTCCATGAAGACGCAGGCCGCGCACCGCGACGGGGCGAGCGTCTTCCTCGTACCGAAGGCCGAGTGCCGCGAGGCGCAGGCCGAGCGCCCCGCCGGGCTGCGGATCGTTCCGGTCACCACGCTCAAGGGCGCGGTGGACTCGCTGCGCTCGTTGGAGCGGGGCGGGAAGGTTCCGGGCTGCTGACCTCCGGCGGGACCGAGGCGCACGTTCACATGTCGCTCCCTCGGCTCAGTCGGTGTCCTGGGCGGCCTGCTCCACGAGCGGGATGATGCGCAGCGGTACGGGGTTCTCCATGACGATGGCCGTGGAGGCCCGGACGATGCCGCCGAATCCGACGACCCGGTCGATCACCCGCTGGAGATCGGCGTTGGAGCGGGCCACCAGTCGACAGAGCATGTCGCCGTGCCCGGTCGTGGTGTGCAGTTCCAGGACCTCCGGCACACCGCCCAGATGGGCCCTCACGTCCGCCCCTTGGCCCTGCTTGATCTCCAGCGTGGCGAACGCGGTGACCGGGTAGCCGAGCGCCGCCGGATCGACGTCGGGCCCGAGCCCCCGGATGACGCCGTTCGACTGAAGGCGGTCCAGCCGCGCCTGTACGGTCCCGCGCGCCACGCCGAGCCGGCGGGACGCTTCGAGGACGCCGATGCGGGGTTCGCGTGCGAGGAGCACGATGAGCCGGCCGTCCAGATGATCGATCGCCATGACTCCGCCTTCGATGGTCAGCCTGTACAGATAGCCCGGTCATCATCGCGAATGGCTGCACATATTGACCAGTGGATGCGCGAACTGTTGCGCACCTTGCGAAGCGGGGAGAGCCTTCGAGCATGACTGAGACTCTGCACACCAGCCCTGAGACCGCCCGGCAGGCCGACCCCTTTCCGGTCAAGGGAATGGACGCGGTCGTCTTCGCCGTGGGCAACGCCAAGCAGGCCGCGCACTACTACTCGACCGCCTTCGGCATGAAGCTGGTCGCCTACTCCGGACCGGAGAACGGCAGCCGCGAGACCGCCAGTTACGTCCTGACGAACGGTTCCGCCCGCTTCGTGTTCACCTCCGTGATCAAGGCGGCCGGCGAGTGGGGCGCCTTCCTCGCCGACCATGTCGCCGCCCACGGAGACGGCGTCGTCGACCTCGCCATCGAGGTCCCGGACGCCCGCGCCGCGTACGCCTACGCCGTCGAGCACGGCGCGCGCGGCATCACCGAGCCGCACGAGGTCACGGACGAGCACGGCACCGTCGTCCTCGCGGCCATCGCCACGTACGGCAGGACGCGCCACACCCTGGTGGAGCGCTCCGGCTACGACGGCCCTTACCTCCCGGGCTACGCGGAAGCCTCGCCGATCGTCGCGCCGCCCGCCAAGCGCACCTTCCAGGCCGTCGACCACTGTGTCGGCAACGTCGAGCTCGGCCGGATGAACGAGTGGGTCGGCTTCTACAACGAGGTCATGGGCTTCACCAACATGAAGGAGTTCGTGGGCGACGACATCGCCACCGAGTACTCCGCCCTGATGTCGAAGGTCGTCGCCGACGGCACGCTGAAGGTGAAGTTCCCGATCAACGAGCCGGCGATCGCGAAGAAGAAGTCGCAGATCGACGAGTACCTGGAGTTCTACGGCGGCGCGGGCGTCCAGCACATCGCGCTCGCCACGAACGACATCGTCGCCTCGGTCCGCGCGATGCGCGCGGCCGGCGTGCAGTTCCTGGACACCCCCGACTCGTACTACGACACGCTCGGCGAGTGGGCGGGCGAGACCCGGGTGCCGGTGGAGACGCTGCGTGAGCTGAAGATCCTGGTCGACCGCGACGAGGACGGCTATCTGCTGCAGATCTTCACCAAGCCGGTCCAGGACCGCCCGACCGTCTTCTTCGAGATGATCGAGCGCCACGGCTCCATGGGCTTCGGCAAGGGCAACTTCAAGGCGCTGTTCGAGGCGATCGAGCGCGAGCAGGAGAAGCGCGGCAACCTCTGACGGCTGCGCCTCCCGGCACCACCGCGGCCCGGGGCAGCACCCCGGGCCGCTTCCGCCGCACTTCGGGCCGCTTCCGCCGCACCCCGGGCCGCCTCCACCGCACCGCGCGCCCCGTCCCGCCGCCGCCCCTCCGGTCAGGGGCTCGTCGACGCGTTCGCCGTCCGCGAGCCGGCCGG
The DNA here is from genome assembly GCF_003846185.1 of Streptomyces sp. ADI96-02. Lineage (GTDB taxonomy): Bacteria > Actinomycetota > Actinomycetes > Streptomycetales > Streptomycetaceae > Streptomyces. The sequence continues at coordinate 2,340,399 of NZ_ML123034.1, read as the reverse complement.
TGCGGCGGCCCTCCCGGCCGCCGGGGCAGCGGCGGAGACGGACGCCGTCGGGGCCGGGGGCCGCCGCGTGCCGGACGGCGACGGCTCGGGCCGCGCTTCGGCCGACGCGGAGGCCGACGCCGCCGCTGCCCCGGCGGGGGAGGGAGAGGCGTACGGGGAGGAGGAGGGGGAGGGGGACGGCGAACCGTCACCCGGACCGCCCGGTGCCGGTTCGCCGAGCGCGTCCAGCGCCTCCCGCGCCGCCGGAGCGGCCAGCGGGGAGAAGTCCGGGTTGGTGCGCAGCGCCTCCTCCAGATGGCGGCGGGCCGGTCCGTACTCGCCGAGCTCCCGCTCGATGACGCCCAGGTGGTAGGCGTACGAGGCGTTCCGCACGCCCGTGTCGAGGGCGCGCCGCGCGTACCGCAGGCCCTCCTGCGAGCGGCCCGCCCGGTGCAGCGCCCAGCC
>NZ_ML123034.1:2257696-2339809 GCF_003846185.1 Streptomyces sp. ADI96-02 | reverse complement strand
CAGCGCGTCGCAGACCGCCGCGCTGCGGTGCCGCTTCGCCCACTGCCCGCGCATTAGCTCCACGGCCTTCTCCGCCTCCCCGTGGTCGGCCGCGTGGCGGGCCGCGACCAGCGATTCGTCGACCCCGGCCGCCTGCGCCGACGCCAGCAGGTCCGCCAGCTTCGCGTACTGCGTACGGGCGTCGCCGTCCAACTCCAGCGACTCGTACAGCTCGGCCAGTTCGAGCACGTCCTGCGGGCGCGGAAGCGTCGCGACCGCCTTCTGGTACGCCGCCAGCGCCTCGTCGGGGCGCTCCAGGGCCGCCAGCGCGCGGGCCCGCCCCGCCTGCGAGGCGTGGCTGCCGGGGTCCGTGCGCAGCGCGGCGTCGAACTGGGCCAACGCCTCCTCCGGCTCCCCGCGCTCCCAGGCCAGCTCGCCCAGCCGGTGCAGCGCCCCGGCCTTCTCGGCGGGGGCGGTCGCCAGGTCCGCCGCCTCCCGCGCCAGGGCCAGCGCGTCCTCACGCCAGCCCTGGCCCCGGTAGAGGTCGGCGGTCCGGCCCAGCGCCGGCACGCCCTTGCGCAGTTCGCCGAACTTCTCCGTGGCCGCGGTCGCCGCCGTCCGGTCGCCCAGCCCCTCGTACGCGTCGATCAGGACCGGGTACACGCTCCAGGCGCCCGGCTGCCGGGCCTTCACCGTCTCGCCCCACCTCTTCGCCGCGAGGAAGTCGTGCCGCGCGTTGGCCAGCGCCGCGAGCCCCACCCATGCCCGCGTGTTGCCGCGTTCGCCGGGCTCCGCCGCCAGCGAGCGCTTCAGGGCGTCCTCGGCCCGCCCGTAGTACGCGGTGTCCGCCGAGCGCCGGCCCCACTCGACGTACGCCGCGCCCAGCGCCGCCCATGACGGCGCGTCGGCGGGGTGGGACTTCACCCACTTCTGCCGGTCTCCGATGAGCGCAGTCAGGTCCGAGAGCGAGGCCGGGGAGCCCGCGGTGGCCGCAGCCTCGGCCCGTTCGACCGGCCCCGGGGTCCTCGGCCCCGCGTCGCGCCCGCCGTCCGGTACGGCCACCAGAGCTCCGGCGACCAGGACCCCGGCCGCGACCGCCCCGAGCGCGGCCCGGCGCAGGGTCGTGCGCAGGGTGGGAGCCGGCGGCGGAAGCGCCGTCGCGCCCTCGGTGGGCGCGTGCGGCTGGTGCGGCGGGTCCAGCGGGTGCCCGGACGGCTCGAACGACGTGGACGGCTCGGACGGCACGGCCGGTCCGGACGGCACGGACGGTTCGGTCGGTCCGAACGGTTCGGACGGCTGGCGGGACTCCGGATCCTGCGGCGGCATGACATCCATGGCCCTCACTGTGCGCCAGTCATACGAGCACACCGCGTCTTGGGATCGTCGTCGCAGACGGGTTCACACCATTGGCCCCGGGTGTCAGGCTTGGATCATGAGCGATCTCCTCGAACGGCTGCGCGCGGGTCTTCCACCGGAGACCCTGATCACCGACGCGGACGTCACCGCGTCGTACGCCCACGACATGGCGAGCTTCTGCGAGGCGGGCGTCCCGGCCGTCGTCGTCCTGCCGCGCACGGTCGAGCAGGTCCAGCACGTCATGCGGACCGCCACCGCGCTGCGCGTCCCGGTCGTCCCGCAGGGGGCCCGCACGGGCCTGTCCGGTGCGGCCAACGCCTCGGACGGGTGCATCGTGCTGTCCCTGGTGAAGATGGACCGGATCCTGGAGATCAGCCCGGTGGACCGGATCGCCGTCGTCGAGCCGGGCGTCGTCAACGCGACCCTGTCACGCGCCGTGAACGAACACGGCCTCTACTACCCCCCGGACCCCTCCAGCTGGGAGATGTGCACGATCGGCGGCAACATCGGCACCGCGTCCGGCGGCCTGTGCTGCGTGAAGTACGGCGTCACCGCCGAGTACGTCCTCGGCCTGGAGGTCGTCCTCGCCGACGGGCGGCTGCTGACCACCGGCCGCCGCACCGCCAAGGGCGTCGCCGGCTACGACCTCACCCGGCTCTTCGTCGGCTCCGAGGGCAGCCTGGGCATCGTCGTCAAGGCCGTCCTGGCGCTCCGGCCGCAGCCGCCGCAGCAGCTCGTCCTCGCCGCCGAGTTCCCCTCCGCGACCGCCGCATGTGACGCTGTGTGCCGAATCATGGAGCGTGGTCACACCCCGTCACTCCTCGAACTGATGGACCGGACGACCGTACGCGCCGTCAACGCGCTGTCGGGCATGGGGCTGCCCGAGACCACCGAAGCACTGCTGCTCTGCGCCTTCGACACCCCCGATCCGGCGGCCGACCTCGCCGCCGTCGGAGCGCTGTGCACCGCCGCCGGAGCCACCGAAGTGGTCCCCGCCGACGACGCGGCCGAGTCCGAACTCCTCCTCCAGGCGCGCCGGATGTCGCTCACCGCGCTGGAGACCGTCAAGTCCGCCACGATGATCGACGACGTCTGCGTACCGCGCTCGCGGCTCGGCGCGATGCTGGAGGGCACGGCGGCCATCGCCGAGCGGTTCGACCTCACCATCGGCGTCTGCGCCCACGCGGGCGACGGCAACACCCACCCCGTCGTCTGCTTCGACCACACCGACCCCGACGAGTCCCGCAGGGCCCGCGCCTCCTTCGACGAGATCATGGCGCTCGGCCTGGAACTGGGCGGGACGATCACCGGCGAACACGGCGTCGGCATCCTGAAGAAGGAGTGGCTGGCCCGCGAACTCGGCGAGACCGGAATGGAGTTGCAGCGGAACGTCAAGGCGGCCTTCGATCCGCTCGGCCTCCTCAACCCCGGCAAGCTCTTCTGACGCCCGCCCCGATGATGTCGCCCGGCCTCGCCGACGCGGCCCCCTTCGCCGATGCCGCCCGCCGCCGCCCCCGCCGACGGCCGTCCTCACGCCTCGCCTTCCTGCGGCGACGACTCGTCCGAGGACCACGGCTCGCTCAGCCAGACGTCGTCGGCGGGCAGCGGGGCCAGCAGCTCCGCCAGCGCCTCGTCGAGGCCGAGCCGTTCGCTCTCCGTGCCCGGCGGCACGATCCGCAGCGTCCGCTCCACCCACGCGGCGGCAGCGGCGGACGGCACCTCCAGCAGGGCGTTGCCGTCCGGAGAGGTGAGGGCCACACAGATCACGCTGTGCTGGCCGACCTTGGTCGGCCAGATCCGCACGTCCCCGCCCCCGCACGGCCGGAACACCCCCTCCACCAGCAACTCCCGTGCGAACGTCCAGTGCACGGGCGACTCGGAACCGATGTGGAACGCGATGTGCACGGCGTACGGATCGTCGGTGCGATACGTCAGCCGGGCGGGCACGGGGATCGAGCGCTCGGGCGACAGGACGAGTTTCAGCTCCAGCTCACGTTCGACGATGTTCATCATGACGGTGCACGACCTTCCGGTGCTCGCGGGCCGGTCCCGTGACCGGCCCCGGCAGGAGAGAGCGCCCTCCACTTCGTTCATTACGCGACTTTCCGGAAAATCTTCGGCCCGTCCGCGAAGCGCGTGTCCCAAACACCCGGACCGGCCCGGCCGCGGTCGGCGGTCTGGTAGATGTGGACTCCTGTATGGAGGCCGTCCGCCCTCCCGGCGCCGAACGGCCCGAGGCCACCAAGAGATACGGGACCCGCTGATGAGCGCGCCAACTCCGGCACCCGGTGACGAGAGCCCCCGCGAGGGCTACTACCCCGACCCGTCCATCCCCGGTTACGTCCGGTACTGGAACGGCGCTTCCTGGGTGCCCGGGACGAGCCGTCCCGCCCCCGACCAGCAGCGGACCGCGTCGGCGGGCGCGCCGATGGAGGAGACCGGTCCGATCTTCTTCGACGAGGAGGACGACGCGCCGGACGGCTCGAACGCCCTGGACGCCTTGGAGCCCGGCCCGGCTCCGGTGGCCGGGGCCCCGCACGGCGCGGCCCGCTCGGAGGCCGCCTCCGTGTGGCAGGCCGACACCGCGCGGCAGGGCGGGTTCGGCGGCGAGCGGGACCGCCGGGTCTCCTGGGGCGACCCGGTTCCGGAGCCCGCCGCGCCGCCGCAGGACCGCCCCGGCCGGCCGGCCCCGGCGGGGCAGCCGGCGCCCGCCGGTCCGGCCGACCCCCGTACCGCCGCCGACCCCCGTGCCGCCGCCGAGCCTCGTGCCGCCGCCGACCCCCGTGCCGCCGTCGCCCAGGTCCCGGACCCGGGCTCGGCCTCGGCCGGCGGTGCCCTGCCCGGCATGCCGGACGGTGGCGGGCGGACGACTCCCGGCGGAGCCGGCGTGCGCCCGCCCACCGAGGGCACGGTCACCATCCGCGCCCTCGACCGGGGCGGCGAGAGCGTTCCGCCGCGCGGGCGCGAGGCGGACGCCGCGCCGGGCGAGGGCACGTTGACGATCCGGGCGACGGGCTCCGGCGCCGTCGCCCGCCGCCCCTCCGGCAGCGCGCCGCAGCCGCCGACCGCGCTCCGGCCGGCCGCCGCACTCCCGCCGGCCGCCGTACCCCCGGACCCGGCCGCGCCCCGGCCCGCCGCCGTGCCGCCGCAGGCCGTGCCCCCCGTGCAGCAGCAGCCCGCACCGGCCGCCCCGCAGCGGGCCGCGCTCCAGGGGCCGGTCCGGGCCCCCGCGCCCGACCTCGCTCCGGTGCAGCCCGCACCGCCTGCCCCGATGGCGTCAGGATCCGGCGGTGGCACCACCTCCTGGGCGCAGCAGGTCCACCAGCTGGCCCAGCCCGAACCGCGGCGGCACCAGCCGTTCGCGCAGCCCGGCGCGGACCAGCCCGTCGTCCCCTGGAAGCCGCCGGTCGACGATCCCTTCCAGCAGCTCGCCCGTTCCCAGGCCGCGGCCCGGCCCGCCGGTCTCGGGAAGCGGTTCGCCGCCCGGCTGGTCGACAGCCTCGTGCTCGGGGCGGCCGTCGGCGCGGTGGCCGCGCCCCTGGCCACCCGGGCGCTGGACCACATCGACCGGAAGATCAGCGCGGCCGAGCAGACCGGCCGGACCGTCACCGTCTGGCTGCTGGACTCCACCACCGGAGCCCTGCTCGGGACGCTGCTGGCGGCCTTCCTCGTCCTCGGTTTCCTCCTGGAGGCGCTGCCCACCGCCAAGTGGGGCCGCACGCTCGGCAAGAAGCTCCTCGGGCTCGACGTACGGGACATCGAGTCCCACGACGCGCCCTCGCTCGGCGCCGCGCTGCGGCGGTGGCTGGTCTACGGAGTGCTGGGCCTGCTCGTCATCGGGGTGGCCAACGTCCTGTGGTGCCTGGTCGACCGGCCGTGGCGGCAGTGCTGGCACGACAAGGCGGCCCGTACGTTCGTGGCGGGCTGACCGGGCGTCACGGCTGACCGGGCGTCACCCGGGCGTGGGACGGCCCGCGGAGCCGTATGCCGCCCGGCGTCCCCCGAAAGCACCTGAGCCGTTGCGGCCCTCGGAGGTGCGGGGTGCACTGCCCCCATGAGCAACGACCAGCCGACGCCCGGCCAGCCGCCCGAGGACGATGATCCGTTCCTCAAGAAGCCGCAGGAGCCTACGCCGCCGTCAGCGGGTTCGCCGTACGGGAACGTTCCGCCGCCCCCTCCGCCGCCGCCGAACGATCCGTACGGTGGTGGCGGCGGCTACGGCGGTGTCGATCCGCTGGCCGGAATGCCGCCGCTGGCCGAGCCGGGCAAGCGCGTCCTGGCGCGGCTCATCGACTTCCTGATCATCTCGATCCCGCTGTACCTGATCTCGCTGCCCTGGGGCGGCGCGGTCGACGTCTCCTCGGACAACGGCGACGACGGCTTCGGCGACGCGGTCGGCAACGCGTACACCGGACACCAGCTGCTGTGGTCGCTCATCGGGCTGGTGGTCTACGTCGCCTACGACACGTACTTCACTCACAAGGACGGGCGCACGCTCGGCAAGCGCCTGCTGAAGCTGCGTGTGGCGATGCTCAACGACGGGCGGGTGCCCGACGTCAGCGCCTCGCTGCTGCGGGCCGTCGTGCTGTGGGTTCCGGCGCTGCTGTGCTGCCCGTGCCTGTGGTGGCTGATCAACATCGTGCTGATGTTCATCGACAAGCCCTACCGGCAGGCGCTGGAGGACAAGGCGGCCAAGACCGTGGTCGTCGTGGCCCGTTAGACCCCGCCTTCCTGTCCTTCCGTTCGCCCATCCCCGCCCCCGGTTCAGCGGCGCAGCGAGTGCTCCTCGGTCCGCTCGGACGTGCGGGCGGCCGGGACCCGGCGCGGGGCCGGCCCGTCCGGGGCCCGGTGGGCGAGGGCGGCGGGCCGGACCGGGCGCGGGGCCGGCAGCACCGCGGCCACCAGGAGCCCGAGCGCGAGGGCCGCCGTGCAGACGGCCGCCACGGCGACGTCCGACGCGGCGCCGGACAGCAGCAGCAGGGCGAGGGCCGAGACGATGACGGTGGCCGAACCGTAGGCGAACTGTGCGGCAGTCGGACGCGGCATGGCGGTTCCGTCCTCGGGACGTCGGATGGGTCGGGCGGTCGACACGGTCGCGGGCGTCGAGCGACCTTACGACGGTGGATGCCCGACCCGGGCGGGCGGTAAGCGGGGCTTCCCTGTGGTGCCGGTGCACAGGGGGCGCACGGATTCACGCTTCTCACCAACCGGACGGTTCGACGCGCCTGTTGGCGGCGAATGTCCGCATTCCGGAAGAGCGCTCCTGCATAGTGCACTTGGTCTGTGCAAGTCAAGGTCTGTCTTTTCTCTCGTAACTCCGATCAAATGTCGTCACTTGTGACGCGTTTACGCGCGCGGCCCTCTTCACACCCCCCTGGCCGCTGCGCGGACGCCCGGGGAGGACTGCATCAAGTGACCAATCAGAGACGGGCACTTCGCACCGCTGCTGTTGTCGTGGCCATGGCCGCGACCGCCGCGACGGCGTCGACCTTCGCCACCGCCCAGGCGAACGACTCAACGTCGGGTTCGGGTGCTTCCATCGTCGACCGCCGTGACCCGGCGCCGGCCAAGGGGCACCAGAAGCACGACCTCGAAGGTCCCTTCAGCGAGCAGCAGGCCGCCGAGCGCGAGGCCGCGCTGGAGCAGGTGCTGTCCGGGGACAAGAAGGTCGCGAACCGGAGCGGTTCGCAGGTCGTCAAGCTCGGCGACAAGAAGTACGTGGAGCTGGGCCGGGAGAAGACCGACAAGATCTTCACCATCCTGCTGGAGTTCGGCGACAAGGTCGACGACACCACCATGATCGACCCGGACGGCGACGGCCCCAAGCCGCCCGTCCAGAAGTACGGCGGCACCCCGGGCCCGGCGCACAACCAGATCGCCAAGCCGGACCCGAAGAAGGACAACAGCACCGCCTGGAAGGCCGACTACAACCGCAAGCACTTCCAGGACCTCTACTTCGGCGAGGGCAAGGGCGTCAACTCGCTCAAGACCTACTACGAGAAGACCTCCTCGGGCCGCTACTCGGTCGAGGGCGAGGTCTCCGACTGGGTCAAGGTCCCGTACAACGAGGCCCGCTACGGCTCCAACTACTGCGGTTCGACCAACTGCGCCAACGTCTGGGACGCGGTCCGCGACGGCGTCAACGCGTGGGTCGACGACCAGAAGGCCAAGGGCCGTACGACGGCGCAGATCAAGGCCGACCTGGCGGAGTACGACGCCTGGGACCGCTACGACTTCGACGGCGACGGCAACTTCAACGAGCCGGACGGCTACATCGACCACTTCCAGCTGGTCCACGCCGGTGAGGACGAGTCCGCCGGCGGCGGCGCCGAGGGCACCAACGCCATCTGGGCGCACCGCTGGTACGCCTACGGCACCAACGCCGGCGCGACCGGTCCGGCCGGCAACAAGGCCGGCGGCGCCGAGATCGGCGACACGGGCATCTGGGTCGGCGACTACACCGCACAGCCCGAGAACGGCGGCCTGGGCGTCTTCGCCCACGAGTACGCCCACGACCTCGGCCTCCCGGACCTGTACGACACCTCCGGCGGCGGCGAGAACTCGGTCGGCTTCTGGTCCCTGATGTCGGCGGGCTCCTGGCTCGGCACCGGCAAGGGCGAGATCGGCGACCTGCCCGGCGACATGACGTCGTGGGACAAGCTCCAGCTGGGCTGGCTCGACTACGCCAAGGCCAAGGCGGGCAAGACCTCGCTGCACAAGCTGGGCGTCTCGGAGTACAACACCAAGGACAAGCAGGCGCTCGTCGTCGAGCTGCCCGAGAAGGCCGTCACCACCACGGTCGTCAAGCCCGCCGAGGGCGCGAAGCAGTGGTGGAGCGACATGGGCGACGACCTGTCGAACACCCTGACCCGCTCGCTCGACCTGACGGGCAAGTCGAAGGCCGTGCTCGACCTCTCGGGCTGGTACGACATCGAGGCCGACTACGACTACCTCTACACCGAGGTCTCGGAGAACGGCGGCTCCAGCTGGACCCCGCTCGACGGCACCGCCGACGGCAAGGCCATCCCGCGCGACGCCAGCGACAAGCCGGCCCTGACCGACGTCTCCGGCGCGTACAAGAAGCTCTCCTTCCCGCTGGACGCCTACGCGGGCAAGAAGATCGACCTCCGCTTCCGCTACCAGACCGACGGCGGCGCGGGCGGCAAGGGCTTCACGGCCGACGGCATCAGCGTCACCGCCGACGGCGCCCCGCTCTTCTCGGACAACGCCGAGGGCGACGACAACGGCTGGACCGCGAAGGGCTTCTCGCGGATCGGCGAGTCCTTCACGCAGGACTACCCGCAGTACTACATCGCGGAGAACCGCCAGTACGTCTCGTACGACGAGACCCTGAAGGTCGGCCCGTACAACTTCGGCTTCTCCACGACCCGCCCCGACTGGGTCGAGCACTACTCCTACCAGACGGGTCTGCTGGTCTGGCTGTGGGACACCTCGCAGAAGGACAACAACACCTCGGTCCACCCGGGCCAGGGCCTGATCCTTCCGGTCGACTCCCACGCCAAGCCGCTCAAGTGGACGGACGGCACGGTCCTGCGCAACAAGATCCAGCCGTTCGACGCGCCGTTCAGCTGGTACCCGAACAAGGGCTTCACGCTGCACAACGCCGACGTGCCGCTGAAGATCAAGCCGTCGCTCGGCGCGCCGGTCTTCGACGACCGCAAGGGCACCTACTGGTACGCGGAGAACCCGACGGGCAGTGTCAAGGTTCCTGACACCAACACCCGGATCTCCATCGTCAGCCAGCCGCGCGACGGCTCGACGATGACGCTGCTGGTCAGCCCCTCGGGCAAGTAGTACCGCATCACCGCAGGTCAGACCATGATCGGCCGTCGCCCTCTAGCGGGCGGCGGCCGATCGTGTTTAGGTGCCTCTTGTCCGTATTCTTATTGACACGACGTCTCATGGGGGAGCGCGCGGTATGGCCGACGGAGGTTTCTGCAGGTTGCCGAACGGCACGGTGGTGGTGGCCCTCACCCTCACCCGCCCGGCCGACGGAACGGCGCCGTGCGGCGGCGCGGCCGGAGCGCCGGGCGCGCCGGTCCGGGTGCTGGTGCACGCCGCGAACCGGGCCCGCGCCCTGACCAGGCTGCGGAACCTGGGGCTGCGCGCCGTCTACCTGCGCGGCAACGCCCGGCCGCCCACGCCGGACGAGATCACGGCGGTGCTGCACCACCCGGACGGCCTGCTCTGGCGGACCGCGCCGCAGTCCGGCCAGGAGCTGTGGCACCCGATCCGGGCGCTGCTGGGCCCCGCCGGACACGCCGGACCCGCCCGCCCGGCGGCCTGAGGGGGCCTGAGGCGGGCTGGGACCGGTCGGGAGCGGCCAGGACGGCGGCCCCGGCGCCTACCCGGCCTCGGCGACCACCGGCGTGCCGGAGAGCTTCACGCCCGCCGTCCGCAGCTCCGCCAGGGCCCGCTCGGTGGTCGGCCCGGCGACCCCGGCGGTGAGGTCGAGCAGTACGTGCGTGACGAAGCCCTCGCGGGCGGCGTCCAGCGCGGTGGCGCGGACGCAGTGGTCGGTCGCGATGCCGACCACGTCGACCTCGGTCACCTCGCGGTCGCGCAGCCACTGGGCGAGACCGGTCCCGTTCTCGTCGGCGCCCTCGAAGCCGCTGTACGCGGCCGAGTACGCGCCCTTGTCGAACACGGTGTCGATCGCGCCGGAGGCCACGGCGGGCGCGAAGTTCGGGTGGAAGCCCACTCCCTCCGTGCCGGCGACGCAGTGCACCGGCCAGGAGCGCTCGAAGTCCGGCGTGGCGGAGAAGTGGTCCCCGGGGTCGATGTGGTGGTCGCGGGTGGCCACGACATGGCGGTAGCCGGGTTGGGCGTCGCCGATCAGGTCGGTGATGGCGGCGGCGACGTCGGCACCGCCCGCCACCGCGAGGCTGCCGCCCTCGCAGAAGTCGTTCTGAACGTCCACGACGATCAATGCGCGGTGCATGGCGGGTCCTTCGGTGGGGGAGGGAGCGGTGAGGTGCACGGGGACGCCATCGAGCCTAAGGGCTGTGCCCCTCTCCGCTCCGCCGCGTCTCACACGTACTCCGTCGGAATCACCGGCTCGCCGCGGGACAGCTGCGTGGCCGACAGCGGCAGCCGGCCGCGGGCCGCGACGTGCCGCTCGCGGGCCGCCTCCAGGGGCTCGCGGGCGACCACCTCGCCGCCGCGCACCAGCTCCACCAGCAGCTCGCTGCCGGCCAGCTCGGCGGGCACCTCGCCGGTGCCGACCACCTCCGCCTCCGCGACCCCGTACGCGTCCATCCGGCGCGCCGCCCACTTGCGCCCGCCCCGGGACGCCTTCGACCCCAGCGACTTCTTCGCCACCGGGACCAGCGCGTCGTCCGGGTCGGCCGAGCCGGCGCGGGCGACCAGTTTGTAGACCATCGAGCAGGTGGGGTGCCCGCTCCCGGTCGCGAGCTGGGTGCCGACCCCGTACGCGTCCACCGGAGCGGCGGCCAGCGAGGCGATGGCGTACTCGTCCAGGTCCGAGGTCACCACGATCTTCGTCCCGGTGGCCCCCAGCTCGTCGAGCTGCTGGCGCACCCGGTGCGCGACCAGCAGCAGGTCGCCGGAGTCGATCCGTACGGCGCCGAGTCCGGGCCCCGCGATCTCCACCGCGGCCCGGACCGCCTCCGCCACGTCGTACGTGTCGACCAGCAGCGTGGTGCCGTGCCCCAGCGAGTCGACCTGGGCGCGGAAGGCGTCGCGCTCGGTGTCGTGGAGCAGGGTGAAGGCGTGCGCGCTCGTGCCGACGGTGGGGATGCCGTAGCGGAAGCCGGCCGCCAGGTCGGAGGTGGTGTCGAAGCCGCCGACGTACGCGGCGCGGGCCGAGGCGACCGCGGCCAGCTCGTGCGTGCGCCGGGCGCCCATCTCGATCAGCCGGCGGCCCCCGGCGGCGGCCGACATCCGCGAGGCGGCGGCGGCGATGGCGGAGTCGTGGTTGAGGATGGAGAGGATCACCGTCTCCAGCAGCACGCACTCGGCGAAGGAGCCCTCGACCCGCACGACGGGCGAGCCGGGGAAGTACACCTCGCCCTCCGGATAGCCCAGGACGTCGCCCCGGAAGCGGAAGTCAGCCAGCCAGTCGAGCGTGGGGCCGTCGACGACCTTCCGCTCGCGCAGGAAGCCGATCATCTCGTCGTCGAAGTGGAAGTTCTCCACCGCGTCCAGCAGCCGCCCGGTGCCGGCGACGACGCCGTACCGCCGCCCCTCGGGGAGCCGCCGGGTGAACGCCTCGAAGACCGAGTGCCGGTCGGCGGTGCCGGCCCGGAGAGCCGCCTGCACCATCGTGAGCTCGTACTGGTCGGTGAAGAGGGCGGTCGACGGTACTCCGACCCGTCGACCAAGGTCCGCTGAGTTCATGGCACGGATGCTACCCCCTATTCGTCAGAGTGACGAGATGTGGGGTCCGTTTGTGCGCCGGCCCCGCTCGGGTGGCAGCATGGGACAGGTGAGCGTTGCTGCCCCCTTAGAGATCGAACGTCCTGAATCCGCCGAGGAGACCTTCGCGGTCCCCGAGCCGGACGTCCCGTGGGTGACGCTCGTCCACAACGACCCGGTCAATCTCATGAGCTATGTGAGCTATGTCTTCCAGGCCTACTTCGGCTACTCCAAGGACAAGGCGCACCGGCTCATGCTCGACGTGCACCAGAAGGGCCGCGCCGTCGTCTCCAGCGGAAGCCGCGAGGAGATGGAGCGCGACGTCCAGGCCATGCACGGTTACGGGCTGTGGGCCACCCTCACCCAGGACCGCAACTGACCGCCGCCCCCGCCCCGCCCGACCCACCATCGGAGAATCCATGGCCGGCCATTTCGAGGCCACCCCAGGCGGCGGCGCGGCCGTCGCGCTCGACGAGGTCGAGATCTCGATCCTGCGCTCCCTCGCCGTGCAGCTGCTCGAACTGATCGGCCCCGGCGACCAGCCGGCCGAGGGCGAGGACCCGCTCGCCGCGCTCTTCGCCGAGGGCCCCAGCGAACCGCCCTCCGACCCCGCCCTCGCCCGCCTCTTCCCCGACGCGTACGGAGGTCCGGGGGAGCGGGCCGCGTCCGCCGAGGCGGACAAGGAGCTGCGGGAGGCGGCCTCGGAGTTCCGCCGCTTCACCGAGAACGACCTGCGCTCGCGCAAGCGCGAGGACGCGCTCGCCGTCGTGCGGACCCTGGACGCCCTCGCGCCCGGCGGGGACGGCGGCGCGGTGCTCACCCTCTCCGGCGACCAGTGCCGCAGCTGGCTCGGCGCCCTCAACGACCTCCGGCTCACCATCGGCGCCCGGCTGGAGGTCTCCGACGAGGACGAGGGCGAGGAGGGCTCGCTCTACCGGCTCCCCGACGGCGACCCGCGCAAGCCGATGGTCATGGCCTACCTCTGGCTCGGCGCGCTCCAGGAGACGCTCGTCGAGACGCTGATGCCGTGAGCCGGCGGGTCCGGGCGGCGTTCGCTCAACGAACGCTCAAATTCGAATAACGATCCTGTCACCCGAACGGCCTTTTTTATTGCGGATGGAAACGCTTGTCCGCTTTTTCCTGTGGTGTGCACCACAGAATGTCCCACGGTGTCCACGGGCGGCCGTGATAAATCTTCACGACCGCCCGGGGACGCCACCCCTGTTCCCGGGGGCGCTACGAGCCGGCCGAACGCCGGCGGCACTCCATCCATATCCGGGGGGATCAGGACCTGATCCGCAGCCAGGGACGGCGCGCGGATCAGCGTGGAGAAAGGCGCACCACCATGACATCGGCGCAGGTCGACGACGGACGGGCCGGCAAGGGACCACTCGGCGTTGAAACCGGGGACACCGAGGCCGGCGAGGGATACCAGCGCGGTCTGGGAGCCCGGCAGATCCAGATGATCGCCATCGGCGGAGCCATCGGCACCGGACTCTTCCTCGGTGCGGGCAAAGCCATCGACCGGGCCGGACCGAGCCTCATCCTGGCCTACGCGATCGCGGGCCTGGTCATCTTCTTCATCATGCGGGCCCTGGGCGAACTCCTCATGTACCGCCCCGTTTCCGGTTCCTTCGCGGAGTACGCCCGCGAATTCCTCGGCCCGTTCTTCGGATTCGTGACCGGCTGGACCTACTGGCTCTTCTGGGTCGTCACCGGAATCACCGAAGTCACCGCCGCGGCCACCTACATGACGTACTGGTGGGACATTCCGCAATGGCTGTCCGCGCTGGTCTTCACCATCATTCTGTTCGGCGCCAACCTGATCTCCGTGAAGCTCTTCGGCGAGCTGGAGTTCTGGTTCTCCATGGTCAAGGTCACCGCGATCATCGGCATGATCCTGATCTGCGCCGGCGTCCTGACCGTCGGCTTCTCCGACGCCGGTGACACCGCGACCGTCTCCAACCTCTGGAACGACGGCGGCTTCTTCCCCAACGGCATCAGCGGCACCCTCATGACGCTCCAGATCGTCATGTTCGCCTTCCTCGCCGTCGAACTCGTCGGCGTCACCGCCGGGGAGTCCAAGGACCCCAAGACCGTGCTGCCCAAGGCCATCAACACCGTGCCGTGGCGCATCGCCGTCTTCTACGTCGGCGCGCTGGTCATGATCCTGTCCGTCGTGCCGTGGTCCACGTTCAAGCCCGGCGTCTCGCCGTTCGTGAAGGCCTTCGAGGAGATGGGGCTCGGCATCGGCGCCGCCATCGTGAACTTCGTCGTCCTGACCGCGGCGCTCTCCTCCTGCAACTCCGGCATGTACTCCACCGGCCGCATGCTCCGCGACCTCGCCCTCAACGGCCAGGGCCCCCGCGCCTTCACCAAGCTCACGAAGAACGGCCTGCCGCTCGCCGGCACCGCCTTCTCCGCCGCCCTGATGCTCGTCGGCGTGTGGATCAACTACCAGTGGCCGGGCGAGGCGTTCAACTACGTCGTCTCCTTCGCCACCATCTCCGGCATGTGGGCCTGGATCATGATCCTGGTCAGCCAGATCCGCTACCGGCGGATGGCCGACGCGGGCCTCCTCCCGCAGTCCACCTTCAAGGCGCCCGGAGCCCCGTACACCAGCTGGTTCGCCCTGTGCTTCATCGGCCTGGTCATCGTCATGATGGCCGTCGACGAGGACGCCAGGATCTCGCTCTACTGCGCACCGCTGTGGGCCCTCCTGCTCGGCGTCTCCTACCTGGTCCTCAAGGCGCGCAATCCGGAGAACACCGCCTTCACCAAGCGCTGACGGCCTCCTCCCGGACCGCCCCGGGCCGCCCCAACGGCCGCGGCGTCCAGCCTGCGGGCCCTCCCGTACCACTCACCGGTACGCGAGGGCCCGCAGGCCCGGCCCGGCCGGCGCACCGGAGGCCGGTCATATCCTGGCGCCATGCTCACCATCACCCAGGCGCTCCACGACCGGATCGTCGCCCACTGCCGCGCCGACCACCCCGACGAAGCCTGCGGAGTGGTCGCGGGCCCGGCCGGGACCGGACGCGCCGAACGCTTCATCCCGATGCTCAACGCCGCCCGCTCGCCCACCTTCTACGAGTTCGACTCGGGCGACCTCCTCAAGCTCTACCGCGAGATGGACGACCGCGACGAGGAGCCGGTGATCGTCTACCACTCGCACACCGCGACCGAGGCGTACCCCTCCCGCACCGACGTCACCTACGCCAACGAGCCCGGCGCGCACTACGTCCTGGTCTCCACCGCCGACACCGACGGCGCCGGCCCCTTCCAGTTCCGCTCGTACCGCATCGTGGACGGCGAGATCACGGAAGAAGACGTGCAGGTCGTCGAGGCGTACTGAGCGCGGCGCCGCTCATTCCGTCTGGCACACTGCACCCCGAGACCCGTACAAGGCAGCAGGAACCAGGAAGCCGGTGCGAATCCGGCACGGTCCCGCCACTGTGACCGGGCCCCCTCCAAGCGCACAGCGCACCGGAGGGCGGCCCGGGAGTCAGGAACTGGCCCGCAGCCTTCCCGCACCGACCAGGGGACGCGGAAATCCCCCGGAGAGGCCCCGCCATGCCCCGGCGCACCCCCGCGCTCATAGCCGCCGCCGTGCTGCTCCCGCTCGCCCTGACCGCCTGCTCGACCCCGGCCGGCGACGACGCCCCGGACGCCGGGCGGACCGACGGGAGGAAGACCGGCGCGAACAGCGACGGCTTCCCCTACACCGTCACCAACTGCGGCGTCACCACGACCTACCAGGCCCCGCCCGAGCGCGTCGTCACCATGAACCAGCACGTCACCGAGATCATGCTGGAACTGGGCCTGGCCGACTCCCTCGTCGGCACCGCCTACCTCGACGACCGGGTCCTGCCGAAGTACGCGAAGGACTACGCCTCCGTACCCGTCCTGGCCAAGGAGTACCCCTCCTACGAGCAGCTCCTCGCCGCGAACCCCGACTTCGTCTACGGCGGCTACGCCACCGCGTTCGCCGCGGGCGACGGCCGCAGCCGCGAGGCGCTGGAGAAGTCCGGCATCGAGACCCGGCTCAACACCGAGTACTGCGCCGAGGACGACACCCCGATGGACACCCTCTACCAGGAGGTCCGCGAGGTCGGCCGCACCTTCGGCGTCGCCGACCGCGCCGAGGCGTGGATCGAGCGGGCCGAGGCGCAGAACGCCGCCATCGCGAAGAGACTGGCCAACGTCGACCCCGTCCCCGTCTTCGCCTACGACAGCGGCGACAGGACCGCCTTCACCGCCGGTGGCAAGGGCATCGGCAACGAGCTGATCGAACGGGCCGGCGGAACCAACGTCTTCGCCGACCTCGACAAGACCTTCGGCGACGCCTCCTGGGAGAACGTCGTCGCCCGCAAGCCCGAAGCCGTCGTGATCTACGACTACGGCTCCACCACCGTCGCCCAGAAGAAGAAGCGCCTCCTCACCGACCCGGCCCTCGCCGACGTCCCCGCGATCAGGAACAAGCGCTTCGCCGTGCTGCCGCTCTCCGACGCCGTCCTCGGCGTCCGCGTCCCCGCCGCCGTCGGCAGACTCGCCGCCCAGCTCCACCCGGCGGCGGAAACGGCGGCCACCGCCCCGTGACCTGCCGCACCCCCGCACCGCGGCGGGCGCTGCGCCGCACCCTGGTCCTCGGCTCCCTGGCCGCGCTGCTGGCCGCCGCCGTCCTCGCCGCGCTCGCCCTCGGCTCCGTCCGCATCCCGCCCGGCCAGGTCCTCGACATCCTGACCGGGCGGGCGGCGGCGAGCCCGTTCCGCACGATCGTCCTGGACGTCCGGCTGCCGCGCGTGCTGCTCGGCGTCGTCGTCGGCGCCGGACTCGCCGTCATCGGCGCCGTCCTCCAGGCCCTCGTCCGCAACCAGCTCGCCGACCCGTTCCTCCTCGGCGTCTCCTCCGGCGCCTCCACCGGCGCGGTCCTGGTCATCGTCCTCGGCGTCGGGGCCACCCTCGCCACCACCGTCACGATCCCCGCCGCCGCCTTCGCCGGAGCGCTGCTCTCCCTGCTGACCGTCTACGCGCTGGCCCGCGGCGGCGGCGGGCTGACCACCAACCGGCTCGTCCTCGCCGGGGTCGCCGTCTCCTACGTCCTGTCCGCCCTGACCAGCCTGATCCTGGTCACCTCCGCCCGCGCCGACCACCTCCAGGAAGTCCTCCACTGGACCCTCGGCGGCCTCGGCGCGGCCCGCTGGGACATGCTCGCGCTCCCCGCGGCCACCCTGGTCCTCGGCACCGCCGTCCTGCTCGCCCTGGCCCGCCCGCTCGACCTGCTCCTGGTGGGCGAGGAGGGAGCCACCGTCCTCGGCCTGGACACCGCCCGCTTCCGGGCCGCCGTCTTCGTCCTCGCCTCCCTCATGACCGGCGTCCTCGTCGCGTACAGCGGTGCGATCGGCTTCGTCGGCCTGATGGTCCCGCACATGGCCCGGATGGCCGTCGGGGCCGCGCACCGCGCCCTGCTGCCGGTCACCGCCCTCGGCGGCGCGCTCTTCCTCGTCCTCGCCGACCTCGCCGCCCGCACCCTCGCCGCCCCGCAGGACATCCCGGTCGGCGTCCTCACCGCCCTGACCGGCGGCCCGTTCTTCCTCTGGATGCTCCGCCGCCGCCCCGAGGGAGCCCCCGCATGACGACCCCGCCCCCCGAGGGAGCCCGCCCGTGACCACCCTGCGCACCGAAGGGCTCTCGTACGGCACCGGCGAGGGCCGCCACCTCGTCGACGCCGTCGACCTGACCGCCGCCGACGGCGAGACGGTCGGACTGGTCGGCCCCAACGGCAGCGGCAAGACCACCCTGCTGCGCTGCGTCTACGGCGCTCTGCGCCCCACCCACGGCCGGGTCCTCCTGGACGGCGACGACCTCGCCGCCCTGCCCGTCAAGGCCCGCGCCCGCCGCATCGCCACCGTCCCGCAGGACGGCCACGCCGGATTCGAACTCACCGTCGGCCAGGTCGTCGCGATGGGCCGCGCCCCGCACAAGCGGTTCTGGGAGGCGGACGACGCCGCCGACGCCTCCCTCGTCGCCGCGGCCCTGTCCCGGGTCGGCGTCGCGCACCTCGAACCGCGCGCCTTCGCCTCGCTCTCCGGCGGCGAACGCCAGCGCGCCCTGGTCGCCCGCGCCCTCGTCCAGCAGCCCGCCCTGGTCGTCCTCGACGAGCCCACCAACCACCTGGACATCCGCTACCAGCTGGAGATCCTCTCCCTCGTCCGCGACCTGGGCACCACCAACCTGCTGGCCCTGCACGACCTCAACCTCGCCGCGTACTATTGCGACCGCCTCTACGTCCTCAAGGAGGGCCGCGTCCTCGCCTCCGGGCCCCCGGCCGACGTCCTCACCACCGAACTGCTGCGCGCGGTGTACGGCGTCGCCGCCGAGGTCAGCACCCATCCGGTGACCGGCACACCCACCGTCGTCTACCTCCCGCACGACCTGGGACAGCCCAGCCCATCCACATGGTGAACGCCCACCATCCGCGATATGGGACGACACTCGGGTTTCCGGACCGGGAATCGATACGATGCCCGCATGGTTCCCTCTGACGTGAGCAAGAAGACGCCGGGCACGCTGCTCGTCGCGCGGCTGCACGTCGACCTGTGCAGGCTCGCCAGCGCGATCTGTCCCGCCCGTAGCCTGCCCGTGAGCCGCCCGGCCTGAGTCGCGGTCCGCGCGCCCACCCACACGCACCACCCCCTGCGCGGGGGCAGAAACGCGCGCCCCACGCCACCTCCACGCTTTCGACAGGAGCCCACGCCATGGCCATCGAGGTCCGCATCCCCACCATCCTCCGCACCTACACCGACGGCGCGAAGGCCGTCGAAGGCAACGGGGACACCCTCGCCGACCTCCTCGCCGACCTGGAGACCCGCCACACCGGCATCCGTGAGCGCATCGTCGACGGCGAACAACTGCGCCGCTTCGTGAACGTCTACCTCAACGACGAGGACGTCCGCTTCCTCGACGGCATCAGCACCCGGCTCAACGACGGCGACAACGTCACGATCCTCCCCGCCGTCGCCGGCGGCATGCGCTGATGCGGTACGACTCCCCGCTGGCGGCCGTGGGGAACACCCCCCTCGTCCGCCTCCCGCGGCTGTCCCCGTCCGAGGACGTCCGCATCTGGGCCAAGCTGGAGGACCGCAACCCCACCGGCTCGATCAAGGACCGCCCGGCGCTCCACATGGTCGAACAGGCCGAGAAGGACGGCCGCCTGACGCCCGGCTGCACCATCCTGGAGCCCACCAGCGGCAACACCGGCATCTCGCTCGCCATGGCGGCCAAGCTCAGGGGCTACCGCATCGTGTGCGTCATGCCGGAGAACACCTCCCAGGAGCGGCGCGACCTGCTCGCCATGTGGGGAGCCGAGATCATCTCCTCACCGGCCGCGGGCGGCTCCAACACCGCGGTCCGCGTCGCGAAGGAACTGGCGGCCGAGCACCCGGACTGGGTGATGCTCTACCAGTACGGCAACCCGGACAACGCGGGCGCCCACTACGCCACCACCGGACCGGAGATCCTCGCCGACCTCCCCTCCATCACCCACTTCGTCGCCGGCCTCGGCACCACCGGCACCCTGATGGGCGTCGGCCGCTACCTGCGCGAGAACGTGCCGGACATCCGGATCGTCGCCGCCGAACCGCGCTACGACGACCTCGTCTACGGACTGCGCAACCTCGACGAGGGCTTCGTCCCGGAGCTCTACGACGCCTCGGTCCTCACCACCCGCTACTCCGTCGGCTCCGCCGACGCCGTCACCCGCACCCGCGAACTCCTCCAGCAGGAAGGAATCTTCGCGGGCGTCTCCACCGGAGCGGCCCTCCACGCGGCGATCGGCGTGGGAGCCAAAGCGGTCAAGGCGGGACAGAGCGCCGACATCGTGTTCGTCGTCGCCGACGGCGGCTGGAAGTACCTGTCCACCGGCGTCTACACCGCCCCGACGACGGAAGCGGCCATCGCGACGCTGCACGGCCAGCTCTGGGCCTGAGCCGCGCCGAGCGCCCCTGGGCCCATGGGCGCGCGAGGAGCGGGGAGCCGGGGCGGAGCCGCCGAAGCCCCCCGCTCCTCGGGCCCCCGCCTCCCCGCGCACCGTCACCTCGCGCCCAGCCCCCGCACCCGCTTCCACACCGCCGGATCCACCGACCCCACCCGGCGGCGGAACCCGCCGAGCGCCACCTCCCGCAGCTCGTCCGTCTCCAGGAAGCTCCGCCGCCCCCGCGCGTCGCCCACCGTCCCCGCCGGCAGCGCGATCACCCCGGGCCGCTCCTCGTGGTGCTTGCTGGTGATCTTGGCGACCAGCGCCGTACGGCTCCGGCCCCGGCCCCGTACCGAGAGCACCAGGCACGGCCGGTCCTTCGACCCGGGCCCGTCCTCGTACGGCACGTCCGCCCACCAGACCTCCCCGGCCCGTGGCGCCCGCCCGTCCCCGCTCCCCGGGCCGCCCTTCGGCCCACGGGGCGGCGCGCCCGGCGGCCGGGTGCGCCCTCCGGGACGCCGCGACCGCGGCCCGCGGTCCGACCGGCCCCGCCCGTCGACCACCGCCGCGACGAGTGCGAGCACCACCACGGCGACCAGCGCCACCCACCAGATCGAGTCCATCCCCCGACCGTACCGGCGGCGCGCACCGGACAGGCCGCGCCGCCGGACTCCCGCCGCGGGCGCGCTTCCATCGAACCGGTGACAGAGCAGGTGAGTTCCCCCACAACGGCAGGCAGCTGAGGAGCGACGCGCTCTTTTGCGCCTTACGCTCGACGAACCGCTCAACGTTCCGGCAGGAACCGCACGAACCCTCCCCGTTCCCACGTCTCGGAGGTTCACGCTCCATGAAGCTCACCGTCGTCGGCTGCTCCGGCTCGTTCCCGTCCACGGGTTCGGCATGCTCGAGCTACCTCGTCGAGGCCGACGGCTTCCGGCTGCTCCTCGACATGGGCAACGGCGCCCTCGGCGAGTTGCAGCGCCATGTCGGTCTCTACGACCTCGACGCGATCTTCCTCAGCCATCTCCACGCCGACCACTGCATCGACATGTGCGCGTACTTCGTCGTGCGCTACTACCGCCACGACGGGGCACGCCCCGTCCCGCTGCCGGTGTACGGCCCGGAGGGCACCGAGCGGCGCCTGACCGCCGCCCACGGCGACACCCCGTCGGAGCGGGCGATGAGCGAGGTCTTCGACTTCCACACCCTCAAGCCGGGCGCGTTCGAGATCGGCCCCTTCGCGGTGCGTACGGACCGGCTCTGCCACCCGGTCGACACCTTCGGCATCCGCATCGAGCACGGCTCCTCCTCCCTCGCCTACTCCGGCGACACCGGGGTCTGCGAGGCGCTGGAGGACCTGGCCCGCGACACCGACCTGTTCCTGTGCGAGGCGTCGTTCGTCGACGGCAAGGAGGACATCCCCGACCTGCACCTGAACGGCCGGGAGGCCGGCGAGGCGGCGGCCCGCGCCGGAGCGCGGCGGCTGGTGCTCACCCACATCCCGCCGTGGACCGACGCGGAGCGCAACGTCGCCGACGCCCGTACGGTCTACCCGGGCCCGGTGGAACTGGCGGCCCCGGGCGCTGTCTACGAGGTCTGAGGCCCGCGCCGGGTACGACGAAGCCCCACCCTCCCGAGGCGGAGGGCGGGGCTTCGGCGGCGTCGGGGTCGTGACGCGGCCGGGGCTACTTCGCCTCGGCCTTGAGCAGCTCGGCCAGCTCCTCGTCCGACTCCCGGCCCGGGGTCGGGAGGTTGAACCGGATGATCGCGAAGCGGAAGACCACGTAGTAGAGCACCGCGAAGCACAGGCCGACCAGGACCAGCAGCCAGGGCTTCGACGCGATGCCGAGGTTCAGCCCGAAGTCGACCAGGCCGGCGGAGAAGCCGAAGCCGTTCTTGATCCCGAGCGCCCAGGTCAGGGCCATCGAGACGCCGGTCAGCACCGCGTGGACGGCGTACAGCACCGGGGCGATGAACATGAACGTGAACTCGATCGGCTCGGTCACGCCGGTGACGAACGAGGTGAGCGCGAGGGAGAACATCATCCCGCCGACGACCTTGCGGCGCTCCGGACGGGCGCAGTGGACGATCGCCAGGCAGGCCGCCGGAAGGGCGAACATCATGATCGGGAAGAATCCGGTCATGAACTGCCCGGCCGTCGGGTCGCCCTCCAGGAAGCGGGCGATGTCGCCGTGCTTGCCGTTGAACTCGCCCGCCTGGAACCACGGGAAGGAGTTCAGCAGGTGGTGCATGCCGACCGGGATCAGCGCACGGTTGGCGACGCCGAAGATGCCCGCGCCGACCGCGCCCGAGCCGACCAGCCACTCGCCGAAGTTGTGCAGACCGGCGCCGAGCACCGGCCAGATGATGCCGAAGACGATGCCGATGAGCAGGCCCGCGAACGCGGAGAGGATCGGGACCAGGCGGCGTCCGCTGAAGAAGCCGGCCCAGTCGGGCAGCTTCGTCCGGTAGAACTTCTGGTACAGCAGGGCCACGACGATGCCCATCACGACACCGCCGAGGACGCCGGCGTTGACCGGTGCGTCGCTCATCACGATCTTGCCGTCGACGACGGAGGCGACCTGCGGGAGGTTGCCGTCGGTGAAGGTGGCGAGCACCTTCTGGAAGACCAGGTAGCCGGTGACGGCGGCCAGCGCGGTGGAGCCGTCCGACTTCTTCGCGAAGCCGATCGCGATGCCGACGGCGAACAGCAGCGGCATGTTGTCCAGGAGGGCGCCGCCGCCCGCCGCCATGTAGCCGGCGAGCTTCGTGACGAAGGCCGGGAACGACTCGCGGCCCAGCATGTCCTCGTTGCCGAGCCGGACCAGGAGGGCGGCGGCCGGCAGGACGGCGACCGGCAGCATCAGGCTGCGGCCGATGCGCTGCATGACGGCCATCACGCCCGCGCCCTTCTTCTTCTCGGCCGCGGGTGCGGTCTCAGCCGTGGTCATCAACTTCCTCCAGAGGGCACGGCGCCGCCCGGATTCAGCGATGTGGGGAGGCGGCGACTCGACAGACGCGGCAGAGAGCCGTGGTCTGTACCACGCAGTGGTGTAGACCAGTTTTAGCACGGTGAGGGTTGTATAAGGAACCTGCGATTCCGCGCTGATTCGCAGTAGCAGATCCGGCACGTTCGGTGACATGCCGAAGGCCCCCGGACCGACTGGTCCGAGGGCCCTCCGCCGCCGGGTCCGACACCCCGGTGGCCAGCTACTTCGTCAGATCCCGCTCGGTCTCCCGCTCCAGCTCGCCCGGCTCGCGGCCCGGCGTCCTGAGGTCGAACTTCGTGATCGCGAAACGGAAGATCACATAATAGACGACGGCGAAGCAGGCACCGATCGGGATGATCAGCCAGGGTTTCGTGTCCAGATGCCAGTTGACGACATAGTCGATCAGCCCGGCCGAGAAGCTGAACCCCGCATGCACCCCCAGCGCCCAGGTGACGCCCATCGAGACACCCGTGAGCACCGCGTGCACGCCGTACAGCAGCGGCGCGACGAACATGAACGAGAACTCCAGCGGCTCCGTCACGCCCGTGACGAACGACGTCAGCGCCACGGAGAGCATCAGCCCGGACACCTCCTTGCGCCGCTCCGGCCGCGCCGTGTGCGCGATGGCGAGAGCCGCGGCGGGCAGGCCGAACATCATGATCGGAAAGAAGCCCGAGGTGAACTGGCCGGCCGACGGGTCTCCCGCGAAGAACCGCGAGATGTCGCCCTGGACCGTCGAACCGTCCGCCTTCGTGAACGAACCCGCCTGGAACCAGAAGAACGTGTTCAGGAACTGATGCATCCCGATCGGGATCAGCAGCCTGTTCGCGAAACCGAAGATCGCCGCGCCCCACGCGCCCAGGTCGATCAGCTGCCTGGAGAACGAGGTCAGCGCGTTCCCCACCGGCTGCCACAGCAGCCCGAACAGCACCCCGAGGACCACGCAGAGGAACGCCATCAGGATCGGCACCAGCCGGCGTCCGTTGAAGAACCCGAGCCAGTCCACCAGCTTCGTACGGTGGTAGCGCTGCCACACCACGGCCGTCAGCAGGCCGATGGTGATGCCGCCGAGCACGCCCGGATTCTGCGGCACGCCGTCCGGCAGCGCCTCGGTCACCGAGTCGTGGACGGGGAACGCCTTCAACACGCCCTGGTAGACGAGGAAGCCGACGACCGCCGCCAGGGCCGTCGATCCGTCCGCCTTCTTCGCGAAGCCGATGGCCACGCCGATGCAGAAGAGCAGCGGCAGCCCCACCTGCCCGTCGAGGATCGCCGTCCCGCCGTTGAGGAGCACCTTGGACGTCTTGTCCCAGAAGGTCCCGTGCAGGTACGAGCCGAAGAGGTTGCCGAGGCTGACGAGCAGGCCCGCCGCCGGGAGGACCGCGACCGGGAGCTGGAGGCTGCGGCCCACCTTCTGGAGCCCCTGGACCGGCCCGTTCCACCATGCCGGCCGGGGTGCCGCCGCAGCGCTCGAACTCATCGGCGTCCTTCCGGAACAAGCCACGTTTGGCGGTCGTTGCAAACTGGTGTAGACCAGTCGCGACACGGTCCGGGGCCCGCTCCGAAGGGCGGAGCGCCGGTGATCATCATCCTTCGGGATCATGGGGTCACCCGCCCGCGAAGTTGGGCCAACCGTGCGTTACCGTGACGAAACGGATCCGCAGCGGGCGGCCGTCTGCGCGCGAAGAACCAGGGAGAAGGACATGGCCACCAAGGCTGAGAAGATCGTCGCCGGACTCGGCGGCATCGACAACATCGACGAGATCGAAGGCTGCATCACCCGTCTCCGCACCGAGGTCCACGACCCGAGCAAGGTCGACGAAGTCGCCCTCAAGGCCGCGGGCGCCCACGGCGTCGTCAAGATGGGCACCGCGATCCAGGTCGTCATCGGCACCGACGCCGACCCCATCGCCGCCGACATCGAAGACATGATGTGACCGGCACCGAAGACATGATGTGACCGGCACCGAAGACGTGATGTGCCCCGGCGCCGAAGACCTGATGTGACCGGCTGACACCCGCCGTACCACCGCCGGACGGCTCCGCCCCCGCGGCCCACGGGCCCCGCACCCCACCCGGGTACGGGGCCCGTCCCGCACCCGGACGACGCGCCGACACCGCACCCGGACGCAGCAGCCCCCGCACCCGAACGGAGCCACCCCCGCCAACGGATAAAGTCGCCCCCATGTCTCGCATCGACGGCCGCACCCCCGAACAGCTCCGCCCCGTCACCATCGAACGCGGCTGGAGCAAGCACGCCGAAGGCTCAGTCCTCATCTCCTTCGGCGACACCAGAGTCCTGTGCACCGCCTCCGTCACCGAAGGCGTCCCGCGCTGGCGCAAGGGCAGCGGCGAAGGCTGGGTCACCGCCGAGTACTCCATGCTGCCCCGCTCCACCAACACCCGCGGCGACCGCGAAGCCGTACGCGGCAAGATCGGCGGACGCACCCACGAGATCAGCCGCCTGATCGGCCGGTCCCTGCGCGCCGTCATCGACTACAAGGCCCTCGGCGAGACCACCGTCGTCCTCGACTGCGACGTCCTCCAGGCCGACGGAGGCACCCGCACCGCCGCCATCACCGGCGCGTACGTCGCCCTCGCCGACGCCGTCGCCTGGGCCCAGGGCAAGAAGATCGTCAAGGCCGGCCGCAAGCCGCTCACCGACACCGTCGCAGCCGTCAGCGTCGGCATCGTCGACGGCACCCCCCTCCTGGACCTCTGCTACGAGGAGGACGTCCGCGCCGAGACCGACATGAACGTCGTCTGCACCGGAGACGGCCGCTTCGTCGAGGTCCAGGGCACCGCCGAGGGCGCGCCCTTCGACCGCAAGGAGCTCGGCGCGCTCCTCGACCTGGCCACCGCCGGCTGCGTCGACCTCGCCACGCTCCAGTCCGACGCACTCGCCCGCACCCTGAACGCGTAGCGACTCACCCTCCCCGGGTAAAGAAGCAACCAAATACACACCGCACAGCGTCGTTACGCACACGGACGCACGGGTCGAACCGTGCGTCCGTCCGCGTACCGATTCCCGGGGAGGGACCGCACCATGGCCTCGCGCCGCCACCAACGCCTCGCACTTGCCACCGCCACCGCACTGCTCGCCGTCACCACCGCCGCGGGCTGCGGCGCACTCGACAAGACCCTCGACTGCGTCCGCACCGCCGACGCCATCGCCACCAGCGTCGACAAGCTCCAGCAGGCCGTCGCCGACGCCTCCGGCGACATCACCCAGGCATCCGAATCCCTGGACGAGATCGACCGCGAGCTGAAGAAGCTCGACGACACCACCGACAACGCCGACCTCTCCCAGGCCATCGGCGACCTCAAGACCGGCGTCACCAACGTCCGCGACTCCATCGAGGGCGGCGACGCCACCCCCGACATCAGCCCGATCACCGACGCGGCCACCGAGATCGGCAAGGTCTGCACACCGTAGGCGGGGCCGCCGCGGCCACCACGAACGGCCGAGCCACCGGTGCGGACGACGGTCGGGCCGGCGCACGGGACGATCCTCGGCCCGGCGCGGGCCCGCACCGGACCGCCCCGTACGCCCCGGCCATAATCGGGCCATGAAGCGCTTGATCCTCGCCACCCGCAACGCCGGGAAAATCACCGAACTGCACGCCATCCTCACCGACGCGGGGCTCGACCTCGACCTCGTCGGCGCGGACGCCTACCCGGACATCCCGGACGTCAAGGAGACCGGCGTCACCTTCGCCGAGAACGCCCTCCTCAAGGCCCACGCACTGGCCCGCGCCACCGGACTCCCGGCCGTCGCCGACGACTCCGGCCTCTGCGTGGACGTCCTCGGCGGCGCGCCCGGCATCTTCTCCGCCCGCTGGTCCGGCACCCATGGCGACGACCGGGCCAACCTGAACCTGCTCCTCGCCCAGCTCGGCGACATCGCGGACGGCCACCGCGCCGCCCACTTCGCCTGCGCCGCCGCCCTCGCCCTGCCCGACGGCACCGAACGCGTCGTCGAGGGCCGCCTGCGGGGCACCCTGCGCCACGCGCCCTCCGGCACGCACGGCTTCGGCTACGACCCGATCCTCCAGCCCGACGGCGAGACCCGCACCTGCGCGGAACTCACCCCGGCCGAGAAGAACGCCATCAGCCACCGCGGCAAGGCGTTCCGGGCGCTGGCACCGGTGGTGCGGGAGCTGGTGGGGTGACAGACGGAGGGCGGTGGCGACCTCCCTGACGGAGGTCGCCACCGCCCTGTCTCTGTGGGCCCGGTGGGACTCGAACCCACGACACACCGGACCTAAACCGGCGCCCTCTAGGCCAGCTGGGGTACGGACCCGCGGGAACCACTCTACTGTGCGGCCCTGGACGTCCTTGAGAAGGTTCGCGTCTGGCTGTGACACGAGGGGCACAGATACCGGAGATTCTCGCGGCGGTTGTCGAGCCGGTCGCCGTTGATGTGGTCGATCTCCAGGACGAGCTGCTTGCCCCGCCAAGCGTCTCCCGTTCCGCACCTCGTGCAGACGCGAGGCACCCCGACATCGTCGAGCGCCCGCCGCAGCTGGGCGGTCTTCGTCCGGGAGGCGCCGGAGTCCGGTCGCCGCAGTACCTGGTCGGCCGACTTCCGGTGGCGGGACCGGTTCCCTCGGCCGTGCCCCTGTCCGGTGAAATGGGCCGTCGACAGGCCGTGTGCTTCGGCGTCCCGCTTCAAACGAGCGCGAGCGCTGCTACTGTCCGCCAGTCCCAAGATCCTCAGCGCGCCCGCCAAGCTGTTTGACCTGGCGATCGCTTCGGCCAGGGCGGTGCGCGGATTCGATGGTGACGTGCACCGCCGCCCGCTGGTGAAATGAGTGGTGTCGATGCCGAGTTGGTCCATTCTCCTTCGTAGATGGCTGTAGGGGCGGTCGCCGGGCGGAAGTCCCAGGTACGTGAACATGTCCCGGATGCTGTGGGAGTGGGCGGCGGCTTCGGCCAGGACCTCCTTCGGATACGTCCGGCGTTCCCGGGCCGGCAGAGCCTCTTCCACGAAATGGGAGGTGTCGATGCCGTAGTGGATGAGCCGGCCGCGTACGTAGCGGAGGGACGCACTGCCCACGGGTGCGCCCAGACGGTGCAGGAGGTCGACGAGGCTGCGGGCCGTGGCGGTGTACCGTGCCAACCGGTCGCGGGGGCAATGGGTGCTCACGCCGCGCTCCGCCGCTTACGTCCGCGATACGTGTCCGTCGTAGCATGGCAATTCGGGCACAGGAAGCGCAGGTTCTCCGGGCGGTTGTCCCACCACTGGCCGTTGACGTGGTCGACTTCGAGCCGGAGCGACTGCCCCAGCCATTCCCCGCGATTGCCGCACTCGGCGCACACGTTCTCGACGCCCCTGCGAACGAGCTCTCGGTGAAGCCGTTCGCCGGGTGCGCGGCCGTCGGACGGGTCGCGGAGAGTCAGCAGGTCGCCCAACGAGCCTCTGGGCCTCCGCCGGCCGGGAGCTCTCGGCGTGAAGTGCGAGGTGTCGATGCACAGGGCGGTGATGCGGCGGCCGATGTGGGCGTGATTCCCGCCGACCGGGCTGATGCCCAGCCCACGCACTACTTCGGCCACACTCGTGGATCGGGCGACCAGCTCACGCAACGTCTCTTCCGTGTGGCGCAGGCGCCCTTCGGTGAAGTGAGAGGTGTTTATGCCCGCCTCTGACATCTTCTTGCGCAGGTAGCGTCTGCTCCCCGGCGTCGGTGTTCCTCCGCACCACCGCACGGCGTCACTCGCGTTCGTCGTCATCCGTGCCGCTTCTTCGAGCAACTCGGGTGTATAGCGAACAGCCATGCCAGTCCTCCTCCGCGTCCGGCCGCGCGTTCGCAGCCTCGTACGGAGTAACGAACCGATTGTCGGACGGTCACGTCCGAAATTCGGTGGCGAGGGGTCCGGTGAGGAGGACGCGGCGGGGGAGGACGCGGTGAGTTCGGCGTCGAGGGGAGGCCCGGGGAAGGCGGCGGTTCAGAACTTCGGGGGCGGTGTCTGGGCCTGGACCAGCGCGGCGGCTTCCTCGTCCGTGGCCACCGAGGGCGGGGAGCCGGCCAGGGGCTGCTGCGCGGTCTCCTTCATGCAGGCCACCGCGATCACCCCGACCAGGGCCGCCGCCATCGCGTAGTACGCGGGCATCAGGTTGGAGCCGGTCCAGCTGATCAGGGCCGTGATCACCAGCGGGGTCGTGCCGCCGAAGATCGACGCGGAGAGGTTGTAGCCGACCGACAGGGACCCGTAGCGGACGTTCGTCGGGAACAGTGCCGGCAGGGCCGCCGACATCGTGCCGAGCAGGCACACCAGCGAGAGGCCGAGCATCAGCATGCCGGCGGTGATCGGCAGGATGCCGTCCACACGGATCAGCAGGAACGCGGGCAGCGACAGGACGAGGAAGCCCAGCATGCCCGTCATCAGCAGCGGCTTGCGGCCGAAGCGGTCCGACAGTTTGCCGACCCGGCTGATGATCAGCATGAGGAACACCATCACGGCGAGCAGGATCAGCAGTCCGTGGGTCTCGCTGTAGCCGAGCTCGTCGGAGAGGTACGTCGGCATGTACGACAGCAGCATGTAGTCGGTGATGTTGTACGCGCCCACCAGGCAGATGCAGAGGATCAGCGTCCGCCAGTGCTGTCGGAAGATCTTGGCGAGGTCGCCCTTGGCGGTGGACTCGACGCCGTCCGCCGCCTCGCTCGCGTGCGCCGTGCCGCCCTCCAGCTTCTGGAAGGCCGGCGTCTCGTCCAGGCGCAGCCGCAGGTAGAGGCCGACCAGTCCGAGCGGTCCGGCGACCAGGAACGGGATCCGCCAGCCCCAGGACTCCATCTGCGCGGTGTCCAGGACGGCGTACAGGGCGGTCACCAGGCCGGCCGCGCCGACGTAGCCCGCGAGCGTGCCGAACTCCAGGAAGCTGCCGTAGAAGCCGCGGCGCTTGTCCGGGGCGTACTCGGCGATGAACGTCGAGGCGCCGCCGTACTCGCCGCCGGTGGAGAAGCCCTGGAGCATCCGGAAGACGATCAGCAGGACGGGGGCCCAGAGGCCGATCGTGGCGTGCGAGGGGATCAGGCCGATGGCGAACGTGCCGACCGCCATGAGGATCATCGTGAGGGCGAGGACCTTCTTGCGGCCGAGTTTGTCGCCCATCGGGCCGAAGAACATTCCGCCGAGCGGCCGTACGAGGAAGGCCACGGCGAACGTCGCGAAGGAGGAGAGGAGCTGGGTCGTCTCGTTTCCGGACGGGAAGAAGACGTGGCCGATGGTGACGGCGAGGTAGGAGTAGATGCCGAAGTCGAACCACTCCATGGCGTTGCCCAGCGACGCCGCCTTCACCGCCCGCTTGACCGCCCGGTCGTCCGTGACGGTGATGTCCGTCCGCCGGAGCCGGGGGTTCCGGCGCTTCCTGATCGCGCGGAAGAGGGTGGGATGACGTTTGACCGCTTCCGGGTCGGCCGCCTGGTGGTGGTCGGAGGCCGCCATGGCCGGATCCTTTCCTCGCAGGTGTTCCAGGAAAGGCTTCTGCGCGGACATGGCGGTCGCAAACCGACTCGATCACCGAATGTGACCTGCGTCATATGTTTTCGGCCGGGAGTGGCCGGGAATCCGATCCGGTCCGAGCAGATCCGATCCGGTCCGATCCGGTCCGGGCTGATCCGGGCTGATGCGGGGCGATTTCGGCCCGATCGGTGTGCCGTGGGGTGCCCCGTCGGCCGCCCCGCCCCGGGCCGCACGGTGTACGCGGGCCGGGGCGGGGGAGGGCAGGGGCGGAGCAGGGGAGGCGGCCGGGGCCGGTCCCGGGCGGTGCGGGTAGCCCGACCGGGCGAACGGATCCGGTCAGATCCCGAGGTCCTTGATGATCTTCGCGACGTGACCGGTGGCCTTGACGTTGTAGAAGGCGTGCTCCACCTTTCCGTCCTCGCCGACCACGACGGTGGAGCGGATGACGCCCGTCACCACTTTGCCGTAGAGCTTCTTCTCGCCGAAGGCCCCGTACGCCTCCAGCGTCTCCTTGGCCGGGTCGCCGACCAGCGTGACCTTCAGGTTCTCCTTCTCGCGGAACTTCGCGAGCTTCTCCGGCTTGTCGGGGGAGACGCCGATGACGTCGTACCCGGCGCTCGCGAGGAGGTCGAGATTGTCGGTGAAGTCGCAGGCCTGCTTGGTGCAACCGGGGGTAAGCGCCGCGGGGTAGAAGTACACGATGACCTTGCGGCCCTGGTGGTCCGCGAGCGAGACCTCGTTGCCGTCGGCGTCGGGAAGGGTGAAGGCGGGAGCGGTGTCGCCGGGCTGGAGTCGCTCGCTCATGTGGTTCTCCTCGGGTGGCGCGTGGGTCGGACGGGACCGAGCGTAATAGGGGTGCCGCCGGGTGTGCGGGGGTTCGAGCTGACAGACTGTCGATGAAGGTTTACCGGACGACGACCACGGAGGCGGCGCAGTGTCGGATGCCAGGAGCCCTGCGCAGATCGAGGCGGACATCATCAGCAGGCGCGAGAAGCTCGCGGTGGTGCTCGATGAGATCGGGGTGCGCGTGCACCCCAAGACGATCATCGGTGACGCGAAGGCGAAGGCGGCGCAGTCCGTGGACCGGACGGCGGGCCGCGCGTTCGTCGCGGTGAACCGGTCGGTGTCGGGCGTGAGGGGCCAGTTCGTCGCCGAGGACGGATCGCCGCGGCTGGAGCGGGTGATCCCCGTGGCCCTGCTCGTGGTGGGTGTGGTGGGGCTGCTCACCCTCTCGTCCCGGCGCGACAGGTGATCGGCCGCACCCCGGAGGCGTACGGTCCGGGGTGGGGCAGGTAGGTTGCGTGCCGTGAGCGAGAACACCCGTGGCGTCGCTGGCGGCGCCCCCCATGACGACGACAAGCTGCCCATCCGGATGCTGCACGACCGGGTGCTGGTGCGCACGGACGCGTCGGAGGGCGAGCGGCGTTCCGGCGGCGGCATCCTGATCCCGGCGACGGCCGCGGTGGGCCGGCGGCTCGCGTGGGCCGTCGTGGTCGCGGTCGGCCAGAACGTGCGGACGGTGGAGCCCGGCGACCGGGTGCTGTACGACCCCGAGGACCGTGCCGAGGTCGAGGTGCGGGGCGTGGCGTACGTGCTGATGCGGGAGCGCGATCTGCACGCGGTGGCGGCGGACCGCTTCGAGGGTTCGGTGGACTCGACCGGGCTGTACCTGTAGTCCGACCGGTAGTCCGACCGGCTGCATCTCTCTACCTGTGGTCCGGCCGAGGCGGAAGGGCCTGGTGACCGTTGTCACCAGGCCCTTCACCGGTTTCTTGCTACGGTGGTGGGACCCCGACGAGACGCGCCGTACCGGGCAGGCAAAGACGACGCACCCGTGTTGTCCGCGTGTTCGTCGTCGGAGGTTCTGTCATGGCCTGGGTTCTGCTGCTCGTCGCCGGTCTGCTCGAAGTGGGCTGGTCGATCGGGATGAAGTACACCGAGGGGTTCACCCGGCTGTGGCCGAGCGTGTTCACCGGTCTCGGGATCGTGGCGAGCATGGTGCTGCTGTCGCACGCGGCGAAGACGCTGCCGATCGGTACGGCGTACGGCGTGTGGGTGGGCATCGGCGCGGCCGGTGCGGCGGTGCTGGGCATGGTCGTGCTGAACGAGCCGGTGACCGCGGCCCGGATCTTCTTCGTCTGTCTGCTGCTGGTGGCCGTCGTCGGTCTGAAGGCGACCTCGGGTCACTGACGCCCTGCCCCTCGCCTTCGCCTTCGCCCGCGTCTTACCGTCTCACCGCTCTACTGTTCGGCGAGGCGCGGGCCGCGGGCCCCTTCGACGACTCCGCCGGTGAGTCCGCCGCCCCCGGTGGCCCCGGAGCCCGCGGTGGAGCCGCCGGTCGCGCCGCCGCCGGTCGACCCGCCCGGCCCGCCGGTCCCGCCTGTTCCGCCGGTCTCTCCCGTCCCTCCTGTCCCTCCTGTCCCTCCTGTTCCGCCCGTGCCGTCCGTGGCGCCGGAACTGTCCGCGCTGCCGGTGGATGTGCCGTCCGCCGTCCCGGTCGTGCCGGGGTCGCGGCCGGGCGGGCCGGGGGTGGACGAGGCGCTGTCGGACGGGGTTCCGGGCGGCGTGCCGGAGGGGGAGTCCGAGGGGTCGGCGGTGGCGTCCGGGTCGTCCGGGTCGTCCTCCAAGGGCGGTTGCGGTTCGTCGGAGTCCGGCGCGATCTCCAGGTCGAAGTCCTGGACCGGCGCGCCGCGCAGCGCGGCCCGCGTGTAGTCGGCCCAGGTCTCGGCGGGCGCGCCGCCGCCGTTGACGCGCGGGAGGCCGAGGGCTCCGTACAGCGGTGTCTGGACACCGGTCTCGGGGTCCTGGCCCATCACGGCGACGACGGTCGCCAGGTCGGGCGTGTAACCGGCGAACCAGGCGGCCTTGTCCTCCTCGGCGGTGCCGGTCTTGCCCGCGGCGGGGCGGCCCGCGGCCCCGGCGGCGGTGCCGGTGCCGCCTTCCACGACGCCGCGCAGGACGTCGGTGGTGGTGTCGGCGGCCTCGCGGCTGACGGCCTGGTCGGCCTGTCGGTCGGGCAGCCTGATCTCGGAGCCGTTCTTGGTGACCTTGTCGACCAGGGTGTACGGGAGGCGCCGGCCGTGGTCGGCGAGGGTGGCGTACGCCTCGGTGAGGTCCAGGACGCTGGCGTTGGCCGGGCCGAGGGCGATGGAGGGGGAGGCGGTGAGGTCGGGGGTGTCGGCGGGGATGCCGAGGGCGACGGCGGTGTCCTCGACCTGGGCGGGACCGACGTCCTGGGCCATCTGGGCGTAGACGGAGTTGACCGACTTGTCGGTGGCGTCGCGGACGGTGATCCGGCCGTAGTCGGCGTCGTCCTCGTTGGCGGGCGCGTACCCGGTGGAGCCCCGCGGGCCCCGCACGGGTCGCTTGTTGTCGCCCTCGTAGACGGTGCCGGGGGTGATGCGCCGGCCGTCCTGGGTGGTGGAGTCGTTGGCGAGGGCGGAGACCAGGACGAACGGCTTGAAGGTGGAGCCGACCTGGTAGTCGCGGCGGGTCGCGTTGCTGACGTACTGCCGGGTGTAGTCGACGCCGCCGTACAGGGCGACGACTTCGCCGGTGTCCGGGACGATGGAGGCTCCGCCGACGCGTACGTTGCGGTCGGCCTCGCGGTCCGGGTCGGTCCGGGACGTCACGTTGGCGTCGACGGCCTCGACGAAGGCGTCCTGCTTCCCGCGGTCGAGGGTGGTGGTGATGCGGTGGCCGCCGGTGGCCAGGGTCTTCGCGTCGATGATCCGGTTGGCGGTGAGGTAGTCCTCGACGGCCTGGACGAGGTAGCCGCGCTGTCCGGAGAGCCCGTTGGGGGGCTTGGCCGGGCCGGGTACGGGGAACGTCGTCGCCGCCCGGTCGGCGGGGTCGAGCCACTTCTCCTTGACCATGCCGTCCAGCACGTAGTTCCAGCGGTCCAGGGCGGCGGGCCTGCTGTCGGGGTGGGCGACGACGTCGTAGGCGCTGGGGGCGTTCAGGAGGGAGGCGAGGTAGGCGCCCTGGGCGGTGGTGAGGTCCTCGACGTTCTTGCCGTAGTACGCCTGGGCGGCGGCCTGGATGCCGTACGCGTTGCGGCCGAAGTAGCTGGTGTTGAGGTAGCCCTCGAAGATCTGGTCCTTGCTCTCCTCGCGGTTGAGCCTGACCGAGATGAAGAACTCCTTGACCTTGCGCGGAACGGTCCGTTCCTGGCCGAGGTAGTAGTTCTTGACGTACTGCTGCGTGATCGTCGAGCCGCCCTGCTTGCCCTTGCCGGTCACCGTGTTCCAGCCGGCCCGGAGCATGGCCTTCACGTCCACCGCGCGTTCGGTGTAGAAGTCGCGGTCCTCGGCGGCGAGTACGGCCCGCTGGACGGTGAGCGGGACCTGGGAGAGGCGGATCTTCTCCCGGTTGACCTCGCCGTCGCGGGCGATGACGCTGCCGTCCCGGTAGAGGTAGACGTTCGACTGGGCGTCGGCGTGGGCGTTGGCGGCCGGGATCTCGACGAGCCGGTATCCGGCGTAGAACCCGCCGACGATCAGGAGCGCGAGGCCCAGCGCCGTGCCGAGGGCCATCCGCCAGGTGGGGAAGAGGCGGCGCCATCCGGTCCTCCGGGGGCGCTTCGTGCGCTTCCTCTTTTTCGGTGCGCGGGGCGCACGCCTGTCGTCCCCGGGGGCGTCCGCGGCGCCGGAGGGGTCCCGAGGGTCCCAGTTCTGCTGCTCGTCGCTCATGTCGGTGGGGCTCCTCGGAGGCGGTCGGTTCATCCATAGTGCCCATTTCGCCGGGAAACCCTCGGATTCTTCGCGATCGTCCCCCGAAATGCGGTCGCGGCAGCCGCCACCCGTGCACTAAGGTCGTGCGCTTTGGCGTCCGGAACGGGTGGCGGCCCGGACACGCGGCGTGCCCGGGGCGGGTGCGCGGCGGCGGGGAGCCGGTCGACGGCGGGGACGAGGGGGCGGCGTGCGGCTGTACGCAGTGGTGGCGGCGGGCTGGTTCCGGCGTTATGCCACGTATCGGACGGCGACGGCGGCGGGGGTGTTCACCAACACCGTCTTCGGCTTCATCATGGCGTACACCTACATCGCCCTGTGGGACGAGCGTCCGCTGCTCGGCGGATACGACACCTCGCAGGCGCTGACGTACGTCTGGCTCGGGCAGGCGCTGCTGATGGCCTGCGCCCTGATGGGCGGCGGCTTCGAGGACGAGCTGATGGAACGCATCCGGACCGGGGACATCGCGGTGGACCTGTACCGGCCCGTCGACCTCCAACTGTGGTGGCTGGCCGGTGACCTGGGCCGGGCCGCGTTCCATCTGCTGGGGCGGGGCGTGGTGCCGATGGTGCTGGGGGCGCTCGCCTTCGACCTGGCGCTGCCCGGCTCCCTGTGGACGTGGCCGGCGTTCCTCCTGTCGGTGGTGCTGGGCGTGGTGGTGAGTTTCGCGGTGCGTTTCCTGGTGGCGCTCTCGGCGTTCTGGCTGCTGGACGGGGCGGGCGCGATGCAGATCGCCTGGCTGTCGGGCCTGTTCTTCTCCGGGATGCTGCTGCCGCTCAACCTGTTCCCCGGGCTGCTGGGCGAGGTGGCCCGCCTCCTGCCGTGGTCCGCGCTGCTCCAGGTCCCGGCCGACGTGTTCCTCGGTACGTACACGGGGTGGGGGCTGGTGGAGGCGTACGCGTTCCAGGGCGGGTGGGCGGTGGTGCTGCTGCTGGCCGGGCGGCTGGTGCAGGCGGCGGCTACCAGGAGGGTGGTGGTGCAGGGTGGCTGACGCGGCGGCGGCGGTGGCGGCCGGTGCGGGCGAGGGCCGGGAGCGGGAGCCGGAGCCGGAGCCCGGAGCGGTAGCGGTAGGGGAGGCGGGTGCGGGACGGGACGCGGGAGCGGTAGGTGAGGCGGGTGTGGAGGCGGGTGCGGAGGCGGTCGGGTCCGAGGGCTTCCCCCTCGACGAGGGCTTCCGCCTCGGCGAGCGCGTCCCGTTCGACCGGCGGTCCCGGGTGGCCGAAGGGCTCAGGGCGTACGGGCTGATCGTGGCCATGTGGGTGCGCTCGACGATGACGTACCGGGCGTCCTTCGCCATGACGACGCTCGGGAACCTCGCCGTGACGGCCTTCGACTTCGTCACGATCATGCTGATGTTCACGCACGTCGACGCGCTGGGCGGATACACGCTGCCGGAGATCGCGCTGCTGTACGGCCTCTCGGCGACCGCGTTCGGCCTGTGCGACCTGCTGCTGGGCTCGATGGACCGGCTGGGGCGGCGGGTGCGGGACGGGACGCTGGACACACTGCTGGTGCGGCCGGTGCCGGTGCTGGCGCAGGTGGCGGCGGACCGGTTCGCACTGCGCCGGGTGGGGCGGATCACGCAGGGGCTGCTGGTCCTCGGCTACGCGGTGGCCTCCCTGGACATCGCCTGGACGCCGCTGAAGATTCTGATGCTGCCGGTGACGGTGGTGAGCGGCGCGGCGATCTTCGGGGCCGTCTTCGTCGCGGGCGCGGCGTTCCAGTTCGTCGCCCAGGACGCCTCGGAGGTGCAGAACTCCTTCACGTACGGCGGGACCACGCTGCTCCAGTACCCGCCGACGATCTTCGCGAAGGACCTGGTGCGCGGGGTGACGTTCGTGGTGCCGCTGGCCTTCGTCGGGTGGCTGCCCGCGCTGTACGTGCTGGGCCGGGAGTACCCGGTGGCGCTGCCGGAGTGGGTGGCGTTCCTGCCGCCGCTGGTCGCGGCGGGGTGCTGCGCCCTGGCGGGGCTCGCGTGGCGGGCGGGGCTGCGGGCGTACCGGAGTACGGGCAGTTGAGCGGGGCGGCGGGGGCGCGGGCGGGCCGCGGACGGACGACGGACACGGAGGAGGGTGCGGGCATGGGGACGGACACAGGGGCCGCCGGTAGGCGGGCGGACATCCGGGCGGGTGCGGGTGCGGGCGGCGGAGTGGGTGCGAGCAGCAGGAAGGCGGATGCGGAGGCCCGTGCGCGTACGGGTGGGCGCACGGGCACGGGCACGGGTATGCGCACGGGCACGGGTACGCGTGCGGGCGCGGACGGCGGTTTCATCGCGCTCGACGGCGTCGAGAAGGTCTTCGAGGTCCGCCGCAGGACGGGCCTGCTGCGCCGCGAACGACGCGAG
This sequence comes from Streptomyces sp. ADI96-02, assembly GCF_003846185.1. Lineage (GTDB taxonomy): Bacteria > Actinomycetota > Actinomycetes > Streptomycetales > Streptomycetaceae > Streptomyces. The sequence goes on along the minus strand of NZ_ML123034.1, from coordinate 2,302,576 downwards.
GTGCGCGCGGTGGACGGCATCAGCTTTCGCGTGGCGCGCGGCGAGATGGTCGGCTACATCGGCCCGAACGGGGCCGGGAAGTCGACCACGATCAAGATGCTGACGGGCATCCTCACGCCGAGCGGCGGCCGGCTGCGCGTGGCGGGCATCGACCCGTCCCGGGAGCGGACCCGGCTGGCCCACCGGATCGGCGTGGTCTTCGGTCAGCGGACCACGCTGTGGTGGGACCTGCCGCTGCGCGACTCGTACCGGCTGATGCACCGGATGTACCGCATCCCCGACCGGCGGTTCCGGGAGAACCTGGACCGGTGCGTCGAACTCCTCGATCTGGGCGAGCTGTTGGAAGTCCCGGTGCGGCAGCTCTCGCTCGGTCAGCGGATGCGCGGCGACATCGCGGCTGCCCTGCTGCACGATCCGGACGTCCTGTACCTGGACGAGCCCACGATCGGGCTCGACGTGATCTCCAAGACCCAGGTGCGCGCCTTCCTGAAGGAGCTGAACGCGGAGCGCGGGACGACGGTCCTGCTGACGACGCACGATCTGACCGACATCGAGCAACTGTGCCGGCGGGTGATGGTGATCGACCACGGCCGGCTGATGTACGACGGTTCGCTCGCCGGTCTCCATGAGGCGGGCGGCAGCGAGCGCATGCTGATGGTCGACCTGGAGCGTGAACTGCCCCCGATCGAGCTGGAGTCGGAGCCGTCCCTGCGGGTGGTCAGGGTGGAGGGCGCCCGCCAGTGGCTGGCCTTTCCGGCGTCGGCGTCGGCGGCCCCGCTGGTGGCGCGGATCGCGGCGGAGCATCCGCTGGTCGACCTCTCGGTGCGCGAGCCGGACATCGAGTCGGTGATCGCCCGGATGTACGAGTCGGGCGCGGCGCCGAGCCCGACGCCTCCGGGCGACCAGGGCGACCAGGGCGACCAGGGCGACCAGGGCGACCTAGGCGACCAGGACGTTCGGGGCGACCAGGATGTTCAGGGCGGTGGCCCGGCGCGGGCGGATCGGGGAGCTGCGGGTCGGTGACGGGGACGGGCGGCTTCCCTAGGCTGCGCGGTATGACAAGTGAACGTCCGGAGATGCGTGCCTCCGATGCCGAGCGTGAGCGGATCGCCGAGGTGCTGCGCGATGCCGTGGCCGAGGGCCGGCTGGAGATGGACGAGTTCGAGCAGCGCCTGGACGCCGCCTACCGGGCCCGTACGCACGGCGAGTTGGAACCGCTCGTCCGCGACCTTCCGGCGTCCGGCTCGGCCGTGGCTCCGGTGGGACCGTCGAGGCCCGCCGCACCGCGCGGCTCCGCCTCGAACTGGCCGGACCGGATCGGCGGCCCCGCGACGTCGAAGGGGGCGTTCGCCTTCTGGGGCGGGTTCAACCGGAAGGGCCGCTGGACGGTGGGGCGGACGTTCACCGCGTTCGCCATGTGGGGCGGCGGCGAGATCGATCTGCGCGAGGCGGACTTCGAGGACCGCGAGACCGTCATCCGCTGCTTCACGATCATGGGCGGTCTGCACGTGACGGTGCCGCCCGAGCTGAACGTCGAGGTCCGGGGTGTCGGCATCATGGGCGGCTTCGGCGAGGGCTCGAACGGCGAGGCCGACCCCGCCCCCGACGCCCCTCGGGTGCGCGTCACCGGCTTCGCGCTGATGGGCGGGGTCGGGGTCGAGCGCAAGCGGACGAAGGCGGAGCGCCGCCGCCTGGAGAAGGCGGCCGAGGAGGCGGAACGGGCATCTGCCGAGCAGAAGCGGCTGGGCGGCGGCGGCCCGGACGCGGCCGGAGGGGGCGGGCGCAAGGAACTGGGCTGAGCAGCGGGCTCGGGGGCGGGGGCTCAGCGACGGGGCTCGGGGGCCGAGCGATGGGCTGGCTCGCCCGGCCGCCGGCCGGCCTGCCCCGCCTGCCCCGCTCGCCCCGGCGGCCCGCCCCGCTCGCCCCACCTGCCCCGGCGGCCCGCCCCGCTCGTCCCGTCGGCCCGGCGGATCAGAGCGCGTCGGACTTCGGGGTGCGGACCCGGTCCACGGACTTCAGGTCCACCTGGTTGCCGAGCGCGCGGTACCCGGCGTCGTTGAAGTGCAGGTGGTCGCCGGAGTCGTACGCCGGGCGGAGCCGGTTCGGCGCGTAGGGATCGCGTACGGCCTCGTCGAAGTCGACGTACGCGTCGAAGACGCCGCCCGCCCGGATCTGCTCGTTGACCGCCAGGCGTACGGCGTTGCGCTCGGGTGTCCAGGTCGGGTAGCCCTCGAACGGGGTCAGCGTCGCGCCGACGACCGTGAGGCCGCGGGCGTGCGCCCGGTCGGTCAGGGTGCGCAGACCGCGCACGATGCGCTGCGGGTCCGTCTCCTGGGGGGCCTGCTGGACGTCGTTGATGCCGAGGGCCACGAACACGGTCTTGGCCCCGGCGACCGAGAGGGCGTCGCGCTGGAACCGGGAGAGGCCGCTGCCGCCCCCGGTTCCAGCGCTGAGGAGGCGGTTGCCCGCGATGCCCGCGTTGGCGACGCCGTACCGGTCGCGCAGCCGGTCCGCGAGGACGTCGGTCCAGCGGGAGTTGGCGTCGGTGGTGGAACCGCTGCCCGCCGTCAGCGAGTCCCCGATGACGACGACGGTCCCGGGCGCGGTGACGTTGCGGACGTCCACGGCGGTCAGATAGCGCCAGTTGGGGTTGGACCAGGTGCCGCGGGCGTCGATGAGGAAGGACGTCTGATGCGTGTTCGGGTGGTAGGTGACGGGGCCGCTCGGGCGCGGGGTGCGGAAGCTGACCTGGAGGTCGGCGTCCGGGGCGACGGGGACGACGACCGGGTCGCTGACGACCCGTCCGCCCGCCGGGACGGTGACGACGGGCGAGCCCTTGAACGTCACCGGGCGGGTGTTCACCGTGGCCTGGTCGACGACGAGCGGGGCGGTGCCGAAGAGGTTGGACAGCGTGATGCGGGCCGCGTCGCCGCCGACGCTGGTGTGCACGACGTTGCGGATGGTGCGCCCGGGGAGGCCGTTCGGGGTGCCGGGTTCGGGTCCGACGGGCGCGGCCGTCCAGGTGGCGATCCAGGCGCCGCCGGAGGTGGCGGGGGCCACGGGGTTACGGGCCGCGGCGTGCGTCTCGGCGGGCGGAAGCGGCGCAGAGCCGGAGCCGGACAGCAGCGTCGTGCCGAGGGCGACGACGGCGGCGAGGGCGGCGGTACCCGCCACCAGGGCGATGAGCAGGGCATACCCCTGGCGCCTGGGCATGTGCGGTGGTTCTCCTTGTGATGATCGTGCTGGTCCCATGATGCGACAGGCCGTGGGGAACTCGACGTGCGGCCCGGGAGTAGGTGAGGTAGGGACAATGCGTACGGCACGGGGGGCGAGGCGTACGCGGACGGGTGGAGCGGATGGACGAGACCGGATCCGGAGAGCAGGACGCGGTGCGAAAGCCAGGGCAGGACCCCGAAGGGACCGGGACGGAAACCGGGCCGGCGGGCAGGGACGGCGGCGACGCCGTGGCGGCCGGTGCGCGCGGCGCCACGACGGGGAAGGATATCGGCGCTGACGGCCCGTCGGCGAATGGCGAGGACGCGCCGGGAGCCGGCTCGCGGTCGGCGGGGCCGCGGCCGGAGGGACCGCAGCCGACGGGGCCGCGGTCGGCGGGCTCGCGGTCGGCGGGGCCGCTGGCCTCGTTCGCGTACACCGCCGCGGATGAGGAGAAGCAGCGCGGCGTACGGCGCATGAAACTCACGGCCACCGGTCTCCTCCTGCTCGTCGCGGTCGTGTACGTCCTGGCCACCTGGGCGAAGAACTCAGGCGTGGCGGGCTGGCCGGGCTACGTCGCGGCGGCTGCCGAGGCGGGGATGGTGGGTGCGCTGGCGGACTGGTTCGCCGTCACGGCCCTCTTCCGGCGTCCGCTCGGGCTGCCGATCCCGCACACTGCCATCATCCCCACCAAGAAGGATCAGCTGGGGCAGTCACTTGGTTCCTTCGTGGGGGAGAACTTTCTCTCCGGAGACGTCATTCGTGACCGAATTCACGCTCTCGGCGTCGGTCGGAGGGTCGGCGCGTGGCTGGCCGAGCCGGAGCACGCCGAACGGGTGACGGCGGAGCTGGCGACGGCGCTGCGCGGTGCGCTGACCGTGCTGCGGGACTCCGACGTGCAGGCGGTCGTCGGCGAGGCGATCACCCGGCGCGCGGACGCGGTGGAGGTCGGTCCGGGCCTCGGCAAGATGCTGGAGCGGGTCGTGGAGGACGGCGGCCACCGCCGGGTCGTCGATCTGGTCTGTGTCCGGGCGCACGACTGGCTGGTGGAGCACGGCGAATCCGTGATGGACGCGGTGCAGGGCGGAGCGCCGGGATGGACGCCGCGCTTTGTCGACAAGCGGGTGGGCGAGCGGGTCTACAAGGAACTGCTGCGGTTCGTCACGGAGATGCGGGACATGCCGGGCCATCCGGCACGCGCGTCCATCGACACCTTCCTCACCGATTTCGCGGCCGACCTCCAGAGCGACGCCGACACCCGGGTGCGGGTGGAGCGGCTGAAGTCGGAGATCCTGGGCCGCGGCGAGGTGCAGGACGTCATCGCGTCGGCCTGGTCCTCGGTCCGGACGATGATCCTCTCGGCGGCCGAGGACGAGCGCAGCGAGCTGCGGCTGCGGGCCCGCGCGTCCCTGATGTCGCTCGGCGCACGGCTGGCGAGCGACGAACGGCTCCAGTCGAAGCTGGACGGGTGGCTGGAGGACGCGGCGGTGTACGTGGTGACGACGTACCGGGCGGAGATCACGTCGCTGATCAGCGACACGGTCGCGAGCTGGGACGCGGACCAGACGTCGAAGAAGATCGAGGCGCACATCGGCCGTGACCTGCAGTTCATCCGGATCAACGGCACGGTGGTGGGTGCGCTGGCGGGCCTGGCGATCTATTCGGTGTCACGGGCCCTGGGCGGCTGATCCACCGTACGGAGTGCCCCGGGTGCCCGGACTGTGTCGGGGCGTCGGGTGCGTCGGGTGTCTCGGGCGCTCCGGGGCCCGGGTGCGTACCCGTTCTGTCGCACGGATACGCACCCGGCTTCAGCGGGCCGCCGCCCGGGCATACGGGCGGGCGGCTGCCCGGTGCTCAGGGAGTACGGGCGCGGAGCGGGTGTCAGCGTGCCCGGCGGGTGACGGCCCAGGAGGCGGCGGCGACCCCGCCCGCCACGGTGAAGACGGCGGGCCAGGCGCCGAGCTTCTTGGCGAGCGGGTGCGAACCGGCGAACGCCGCCACGTACGCCACGGTCAGCGCACCGGCCGCACGCGGCCCGGCCTGACGGTTCCACTCGTACGCCGCCAGCGACCCGGCCGCCGCGAGGGCCACGCCGCCCAGCGGGCGCTTCTTCGTCCACCGGGCAACGCCATAACCCCCGACGAGACCGCTCGCCGCCACCGCCGCTGCCGGAACCTTCGCCATCGCCACCACCATCGCTTCCCTCACGTACCTGTGGTCCTCTTCTCCGCCCGAGGCTAACGCCCACCACGACGCCATCACCGGGCGGCCCGGGCGCGCGACCCCGCGCCGGGGCCCGCCCCGGCCGACGACCCCGCGCCGGGACCGGCCCACGTGCCTCACCCTCTCCCGGGCACCGGCCGAGGCGGGGCGGCCCGAGCCGGTGCGGTTCAGGAACTCAGGGCATCGCTGAAGAATCCGATGGACGGGTTCTCCGGGGTGCCGATGAGGAGAGCGCGGTCGAGCATGCCGTTGTTGTGCTCGCAGCTCGTCTCCGGCAGCAGCACACAGGCATGGCAGGCCGCCATGTTGATCCCTCCGACGCCGCTTCCCTCCGATTCGACGCAGAGGGGATCCGCGGAGCACCAGCGCGCTCTGTCGAGGGCCGAGTCCAGGGATTCCTTGAGGCGGTTGGGCTCCCCCTGGGCGACCAGGCCACCCAGGCTGCCGGCCGAGTCGCTGGTCGCGGTGCAGATGAGGATTCCCGCCATAGGCTCGCTCGCGTACAGGCGCTCCCGCAGCGAGGCCGCCGGATAGCCTCCGTCCAGGCTCCACTCGTTGATCAGAGCGTGCGCGAGGGTGTGGAGGAGAATCATGCGAGGTGAGGCCGGTGAGTCGGGCACGGTGCTCGAGTCCTGGGCGCGTTCGCGCAACATGCGGGCGTGGTTGTCCCGTATGCGATCGGCTCGCGCCGCCACGGCGGCGTTCCGCGCCCAGGAATCCAGGCGCTGTTCGTCGAGCCGGAGGAAGACGCCTTCGCCCTGGACCTCCATCGCGGGCAGCCAGTCCAGCTCCTTCAGGGAGAGGGCGGCTTCGTGGACGTCCGTCCGGGTCTCGGGTGTGTCGACCCGCGAGAAGGACTTCAGGGCACGGACTTCCCGCAGTCGCTTCACGAGCATCGGACCCGTGACCCCGTACGGCGTCAGGACGTCCGCCGGGGACAGGGGATGCTCGCAGACGAAGTGGTCCTGACGGTCCGACTCGCTCTCGGGTCGCCCCTCGACGAGTCGCTCGTACTCCTGCTTGCGGAGCCGGACGAAAGCACCGTCCACCGTGACGTCCCCGTCGGAGCCCGCGTCCTCCTGGTTCTCCGTGGCCAGGAGGGCGATGACCTTGGCGGCCGAGAACTCGTAGTTCCGCTCGATGCCGAGCACCTTGAGGTAGACCCCGATGCCGTGCTCGTCGCGCCGCTCGTACATGGCTCGCAGATCGTCCAGATGGGCTCCGAGCTTGGTGAAGTGCTCCTCGCTGTACGGCGGAATCGACAATGCCGTCCGCACGATCGGCTGCCAGGCCACGGAGGAGCCTCGCTGCAGGGTGCGCGGCCTCTCCGAGCAGGGGTCGGTCGGAGCGTCCTTGAGCCAGGGCCGTTTGCCGCTGCAGAACACCTTCAGGCCGGACAGCGCGGTGGCACTGAAGGCTCCCTCCATGGAGACCTCGGGGACATCACAGGTGCAGGAGACCAGGATCGAGCGGAGCGACGCCGTCTTTCCGCTGGTACGCAGACGCATCTCCCCGCCACAGAATCCGCTGTCGCCCTCCTGCCGGTTACCACGATGCGCCCACTTCCAGTACGGGAAGTCGTCGATGTGGCCCCTGCCGCAGGCCATGACGAAGCGGGAGGGAACGAGGTCCTCCTCGCAGTCACCGCACTCGTTCTTCCCCGGAGGGGAGTTGAACCGGCGAACGTGCTGAAGCGTCTCGCACTTCGGGCACGAGTGCCACAGAGGGAAGCGACGGACGTGCACGCCGTCCTTGCTCGTCTCGTCCGAAGCGGGCGGCAGACGGAACGACTTCACGCCGAGGGCACGGGCCAACCGGTGCTCGGAGATCGTCGGCGCCTCGCTGATGTTCCAGGAGTCCGTTCCGGCCACCATGAACGACTCGTTGTCCACCGCGACCATCGAGCCGACACCATAGGTCGTGATCATCTGGGCGCGGCGCACGGAACCGCGGCGCGGGTAGCTGCGCTCCGGTGCTCCGGCCCTGCGGCGTCGAGCGGGGGGAGGGGTCATCGGGTTGCCTCCATGAACAGGCCGGACTCGGCGTCGACATCGCGCAGACTCCACAGGGTCGGCCAGGCGTTTTCGTCGGTCTCGTCGTCGAAAGCGCGCAGCAGGGAGGGTGTCCGTCGTCCTCGCTTCGGCTCGTAGAGCAGGCCACCCCGGGATTCCGCCAGATGTGACCACCAATCGACGAACTCGTCGTAGGCGTCGGCCGTCGCCGCGTATTCGTCCTTCTCCACCCGTTCGACCCGGTCCAACAGCCTTTCCCGGACAAGCCGGTTCAGATCGTCGCGGAACTCGTCGATCCGTCCTGCGGCGTCGTTGGAACGCGCCGCGGGAATCATGATCCGGGCGAGCGCGACGACGACGGCATGCAGACCCCGCTCGCGGGAGCGGGTGGAGAAGGGGGTCACGCTCGTCGACTCCACCTCGCGATACAGCGCCGAGTGGAAGTGCTGGAAGCTCTCGTAGTGCGAACGGTCGCGTGAGCGGTTGGAGTTGAGCATCACGGCCACCAGCCCGGGGTGGCGGCGTCCCACTCTGCTGGTCGCCTGGATGTACTCGGCGGTCGTCTGGGGCTGCCCCATGACCGCCATCAGCCCGAGCCGATCCACGTCGACGCCGACCGAGATCATGTTGGTGGCCAGCAGGACGTCCACGACATCGGGATGCCCCAGCCTCTGTTCCACCTGCTTGAGACGTTTCGGCACCTCGCTGGAGTTGGCGCGGCTGGTCAGCTCGGTCTGCTCCAGGACCTTTCGTCGTAGGCCGCCGTCGCGGTCTGCCAGATAGCCGAGGTGCGCGTCCACGTCGTCGTGCACCTGGAGCTCCGCCGCGGCCAACAACCTGAGGCTGTTGAAGTAGCCGACGAGCGTCCAGTAGGCGTCGCGGACCTGATCACTGCCCTCGCCCTGCGCGGCCCGGTGGAGCAGGTTGGCGTACGTGCGGATGAGCAGCGTGGACTGGCTCGTACTCGGGGTGAGCAGACCGACGTACTGACGACTCGCCTTGCGCCCCTTGGGCGTCTCGACGGCGAACCACGAGTCCCTGGCGTCGATGCCCGCCGGGGGGAACTGGGCGACATCGCGGGCGAACAGCTTGTTGCCCTGTTCGCCCGCCCGGCGGATCGTCGCCGTCGACGCGATGATCTTCGGCTCGTTCGCGAGCAGATCCACCGCCGTCTCGTACAGGCCGGTGAGCGTTCCGAGGGGACCCGAGATGAGATGCAGCTCGTCCTGGACGATCAGCTCCGGAGGCGGAGTTCCGTCCTGGCGGTCGCGGTTGAACAGCGCGGCGGTCTGCTCACGCCACGGCATCGCGGCGAATTTGTCCACGGTGGCGATCACCAGAGTGGGGCGCGCGTCGTAGACCGCCTCGTCGATCAGGTGGACCGGCAGCCCGTCGTGGAAATCGCACCACGTGTCGGGGCAGCGGACGTGCATCCGCTTCGCCTTCTCGTCCACCTCGTACTGGTACGCGTCGATACGGGTGCCGCACCAGGGGCACGCGTGCAGTTGGACCGGGTTCTTCTCCTGGAGCTCCTTCTCCTTACGGAGCTCCACCAGGCTCTCCTCGGCGACCGACAGTTTGTTGGGCGTGGCGGACTGGCCCACCCACATGCCGATGGAGATGGGCTCCGTCCCCAGGGCCCGTTCGTCACCCAGGCGAATGCGCTCCATGGCGCAGATGAGGGAGGCGGCACGCTCGAACTGCTGCAGAGTGAGCAGCCGCAGGGTGTAGCGCATCAGCACCGTCACGCCGCCGCCGCGCTCGTCCAGCCGCAGGCGTCGCAGGAAGGTCGTGAAGGCGATCAGGCCCAGGTACGCCTCGGTCTTGCCGCCACCGGTGGGGAACCAGAGGAGATCGGCGATGCGACGGTCCTCGTGCTTCGGGTCCACGATCCCTTCGAGGCAGAGGAGCAGGAAGGAGATCTGGAACGGCCGCCACCGGCCCACGGAGGTGTCCGGGGCGCCCGTCCGGCCGTTCTTGACCCACTCGCTGCGTCCACGCTGCTGAGCCATCGCCCGGTTGGCGAGTCGGAACGCCCGCATCGCCCCGGAATCCGTGCCCAGAACCCTGATACCGCGACGCATGCGAGCCAGAGCGGTTCTGCAGTGCTCGATCTGCGTCCGCGCGGGAGCCTCGTGCCGGGTGTCCCGGAATGCCTCCGCCTCCGCCTCCTTGGCGTCGATCCACTCCGCGTACCCGGCCATCAGGCCGTTGAGCGCGGACAGGACCTCGTTCTCGGGGCGGGTTGCCAGCCCCTCCATGGTCAGGGCCGAGTCGTCGATGTCGGGGTTGGAGTCGGTGAGCAGCACGTCGTGTGCCGGCACGAACTCGGTGCGTACGGTGGCGATCTCCGCACGGGAAGTGTTCGGTGCGCCGATGGCGGGAGGAGTCCAGTCCCAGCCCACGGAGCATCCGTGCCCGACGGCGAAGGTCGGCGCGTGACGGTGCAACAGTCGGCTCGTGGCGACCTCCGGATCGAGCCCTCCGCGCTCGGACAGGCGCTCGACGATGCCCCGAACGGCGGATTCGGTGGTGACGGTCAGGCGAGGCTGGTAGAGACAGAAGGCGTCCTGCAGCGCGTACCTTCCCACGCGTTGTGTGTTGATCAACGTGACGGTCACGGTGACCGTTCCGCTCGAAAGAGCCTTCGGGCGGACGACGACGTCCAACGCCGCGCCTTCATGGAGGTCGTCCACCCGAAGGCGACCGGGAACGGTCACGTCGATGGTCACCGGGCGCGGGGACAGCTCCCGCCGACGCCATCGTTCCTTCTGCTCGGACACCGTCCGGGCCTGGGCCCGCTCGGCGGCCACCGGGCGCCCGTCGGCGTCGACGGGATCGTATGCCGCGGCCTCCGTGCGCACGACGAGTCGGGGAGCGACGCCAGGATCGACGGCGAACGTCAGCCCCATGGACGAGGGGCGCCGGTCGCCGACCTGGGCCGCTCCGAGATCGAGCTGGGGTTCTTCGACGTCTCTGCCTCTCCGTACGAGCGGAGCGTCGTCGAGCCCCTCGTTCTCGGCGGCGTCCTCCTGAAGCACCCGCTCGGACTCGGGATCGGAGGACCTGGGGAACAGCACCCCTATCGGGTAGGTGGTGATCGGCGGGTCCTGGGTCAGGATCTCGTCGGCGGATGCGGGTCCGAGCAGATCCTTGCGGAGCTGCTCGACCAGCCCTTCCCGAAGTGCGTAGTGAGCGGCGTGAACGCCCCTGTCCTGCGTCATCCGACGATGCCTTCCTGCGTGGTCCTGCTGACGCGCCTGAAACGGCCGAGCCCCGACATACGGGGCACCGTCCAGATGCCGTGGTCGCCCAGTCCGGCACGGGCGCCTGCGGCGGTGCTGCCGGCGACGCTCTCCAGACAGTCCACCCGGAAGCCGCCGATCTCCACGGGCCAGTTGATCTCCCAGGTCCTGTTGATCTTCAGGGACGTGTGGAGATCCTTGCGGAACCGCTCCGAGACGACGGAGATCGGCCGATCCCCGTGAAAGACCGTGTACGGGGGGCTCTGATCGACGGCCATGGCCAACTCGTGCTGCGGCCGGAGGGTCAGCACGTCACCGGGGGACACCGACGAGGCCAAGTAGTCCTGTACGGTCCCGGCGTCGTCAACGAAACCGTCCGCACCGGGCGGATGCTCCCGACACACATCCCGCCCCGAGGCCACGATGCCGTCGCGGATGTACGGCTTCCAGCCGCCGAGGTACCAGCGTTCGGTGACCCTGTCCCGGCGTACGAGCGCGGTGTCGGGCGCCGCGATGCGGAAGAGGTCGTCCCGGGCACGGGTCATCGCCACGTACAGCGAACGGGCCTCGGCCGCGGGATCGACGTGACTGTGCTGCTTGCGCAGTTCCGCCGTGGTGGTGGGCTCGACCACGATCACCCGGTCGAACTCCAGTCCCTTGGCGCGGTGTACGGTCGACACCACGAGGCCCGCGGGTTCCACGGCCGCGAGGTCGTCCGGGAAGCGCCCGTCCGCCACCAGACGCCGCACGGCCGCCACGTCCATCAGCCCCCGGGGGGCGCGGGCCGCACCGCGCAGGGAACGCCAGATCCTCGAAGGATCCCCGACGGGAACGGTCGGGGCCGCGGAGAGCAGTTCCCGGAAGCGTTCCTCGGTCAACGTGGTGGTGCCGGTCCCGCGGAGGACGGAGCTGACCCAGGCCGGAACCGGCCGATCCTGCAACGCGCGCTGGACACGGTGCGCGACTCCGAGGGAGAACAGTCTCTCGGACAGGACGAGAGCCTGACGGTTGTCCCTGCAGAGGATGGCGCACGTACCCGGGTAGGCCCGGAGGGATTCGACGGTGAATCGATCGTCCAGCGGACCGAAATCCGGGCACGAGAACAGAAGGTCGGTCAGCTGCCGATGGAACTTCTCGCCCGCGGCGTCGGACTCGGCGGGCGCCGAAGGCAGTCTCTTGAGCGCTGCACCGAGGGCCAACGCCGTGCGCGCCTCTTCCGTACGCGCCCGGAAGTTGGCGGTGAGGTGCAGTTCGACGAGGTCGTCCGGATAGGAGGCCCGGAGCCAGTCGAAGAAGTAGTTCGTCTCCGCCGCTCGGGCGTCCTGGTCGGAGACCTGGAAGCCGAAGATCGCCTGGGCGCCGTCCCCCACCACGGTGAAACCGCAACTGTCCTGGAAGCGGTCCAGCAGCGTTTCCACCATGTCGCGGCGGTCACCCACCAGGTCCTGGACCTCGTCGATCACCACATGGGCCGGTGCTCCCTGTTCGCTCTCCTCGATCGCCCCCCTGAGGATGGCCTCGGTCGTCTCCCTGATGCGCTCGTCGAAGCGCAGGGCACTCCAGTCGCGGTCGGGCTGTTCTCCGCGCAACACCGAGTAGGCCCACGAGTCGAAGGTCTGCACCCTTACCCTGCGGGCCTCCCGGGCATGCAGAGCGATCCGTTCGCGCAGCTCGCGCACCGCCGCACGGGAGAAGCTGAGCACCAGGATCTCGCCCGCTTCGAGAGCCTCCTCCTCGTCGCCCATGAGAGCGTCGAGACGACGGACCAGGGTGTGCGTCTTGCCCGCGCCGGCACCGGCGGTGACGAGCAACCGGGCATCCCAGGGCTGCTCGACCACGGTTCGTTGTTCCGCCGTCAGGGCCGGGCTGTCGTGGTACGCGTCGGTCACTTGGCCCTCCACAGGTGCTCGAACTGCGTGAAGGCGAGCGCCTTGCCGTAGTTGGTGATGTTGTCCCGGACGTTGAGGATCAGGCAGGTCTCCTTGCCTCCGTTACCGGGACCGCGAAGACCGCGGCCGATCATCTGCTGGTAGACGTTCGGGCTGTAGGTGGGGCGGGCGACGACAACCGCCCGGGTGGCGGGTGCGTCGAACCCCTGGGTGAGAACACCGTAGTTCGTGAGGACGCGAACGCGCCCGCGGCGGAAGTCGTCGATGCTCTTCCGGCGTTCCCCCACGGAGGTGGCCGAGTCCACCGACGCGGCGGTGATCCCTCGGCCCTTGAGTTTCGCGGCGAGGAACTTGGCGTGCCCCACCGAGGTGGCGAAGACCAGGACGGGCCAGTCCGCGGGCATGTCGCCGATCTCCTCCAGGATGCGCCTGTTGCGGTCGTGGTCGTCGGCGAGACGCTGCTCGGCGGCCTTCGACAGCAGGCTCATCTGATCGGCCCGCTCCTTCTCGTCGTTGGTCAGCTCGATGGTGCCGCCCAGGAGCTCCCGGTGGTCGACCTTGGCCAGCATGCCGAGTTCCTGCAGCTCACCGTAGGCGTCGCCGGTGCGGAAGACTCCGTCGTCGAGTCGCTGTGCACCGAAGCGCTGGACCAGACGCCGGGTCTCCTCGTCGTTCGTGTTGCGGAACGGCGTGGCCGTGAGACCGAGCAGATGGCGCTGTGTCTCGCGGGCCGTCAGCCCCAGCTGTTCGAGGATCTTCGTGTACTGCGGTGAGATGGCCACGTGGGCCTCGTCGACGATGACCAGGCTCGCCTTCCGGAGCCAGGAGTACCCCTCGGTGCCGAGGCAGTTGCCGAGCTTGGCGTCCGTGGCCACGACGAGGTGCGGTCGGTCGCCGACCGGGCCGGCCTCGTTGGTCGTCCACAGCCTGCTGATCGTCAAGGGGCTCTCGGCGCCGACCTTCGACCACACGAAGCTCCAGCTCTGCACCGCCTGCTCGCACAGTTCCTCGGTCTGGGCGATCCAGAGGATGGGGCCGTCCAGCTCTCCCAGGGACTTGACCCAGCGAATCACGGCCTCCGCCGCCACCCGGGTCTTGCCGGCACCGGTGGGCAACGACAGCATGCCGCGTTGCGGTGCGAACCGGTCGAGCATGGCGAACACCTTCGTGGCGAGGCGCTCCTGGTAGTCGTGCAGTCGTGGGAACTCGGTGGGGCCGGGGATCTCGATCCGCGGCGGAAGGGGCGGCGTCCTGGTGCCGGCGAAGGAGTCGGGGAAGCCGAAATCGGCGACGAACTTCACCGCGGGCGAGGAGCCGGTGAAACTCGACGGAGCGTGGCTCGGATAGGCGGCCTGCAGATCACGGACGTGCATCTGCAACACTCCGTCACCGTGGGCGTTGTACGCCATTCGTGCGATCCGGCGGGCCGACGGATCGACGTCGCCCGACTCGGCCCGCTCGCTCTCCAGCAGGCCGGGCGGAAGGCCGGCCCGGAGCGCGGCCTCGCCGATGAGCAGCTCCAGCTTCGCCTCGACGCTCTCCGCCTCGCGGACCCGGCGCAGGGCCGTCTGGAGTTGCTGGTCGGCCTCCTGCCGTTCCTGGGCGTCGAGAACAGCCCGGCATCCCGCCTCCTTCAGCCCCCAACGCAGCTCACGGTCGACGGCCATCAGGGCGGCCGGCCTGTCCACGGGTTCGAGGACGAGCACGGTGTCGCCCTGGAGGGCGCTGCTGCGAGGGTGGGAGGTTGCGCCCTGAGGCGTACGGGTCACCTCCTCCAGCTCGGAGCAGCGCTGCAGGCGGTAGTTGTTGACCGCGTTTCCGATCCGCTGGCGAAGCGTGGGGAACTCGTCGTGCAGGAGCGTCGGCTCGCCGATGCCCACATGGCGGGTCTCCCTGCTGATGACGTCGCTGTAGCGCAACATGCCCCACGTCTTGACGAGCAGGGCGGCGTCCTCCGGGCTGCCGGCCAACAGCGCGGGGATACGCTCGGCACGCAGCGCGCGGTACTCCGCATCCGAAGCCGCGACAGCGATCTTGCCGTCCTCCTGCGCGGACCATTCCGACCCGATGCGGCATCGGGTCGGTTCCCCTTCGGGAAAGTCGACCTCCAGCCGGGTCAACATCACGTACGTACGGCCGACGAAGGTGTCGTCGTCACTGGTGCCGAGCTGTTCGAGCAGGCGGTCCCACTGCTTCGTCGGGACGTCGTCCACCACGGTCGGAAGGTGCAGCTTGCGGGCCTTCTCGGCACTGATGTCAGCGACCGGCAGTACGTCGGCGTAGGCGTGCAGCTGAGGGCCCACCGCGTCGGGAACCGGGACGATGCCCTGCGAGGTGGGGATCCGACCGAGCCGGCCGAGCATCCAACGCAATGGGGAGTGGACGGACTTGCGCGTGGACAACTGGGCGCCGAACTGCATGGTCCAGGTGTCGACGACGCTCGCGTCGGGCAGCGCCTTCACGAAGGCGGCCCGCCCTTCGTCCGACAGCAGATCCAGGACGTGCAGCGGCCCACCGATGGGGGAACCCTCCAGCTTGAGCCTGCTGAAGGACGGGCGCGCGGCATTGCTGCTCAGTGTCCGGCAGTAGCTGTCGTAGATCGCCGTCGCGTACTCGGAGAACCACGCCTCGTCCGGCGAGGGACGGTGGCCGGCGGTGGGCGCCGAGCGCAGCCCGAACTCGTGGAAGACCATGCGGTCGTCGGAGTGGAAGTCCAGGTCCACCGCGACCGAGCGGTCCCGGCTGCCGTCGCCGGGCACCACGGCGCCGGGGAGAAGGCAGTCGCGCATGCGGTGAAAGCGCCCGTCCACCGTCCGGACGAACAGGGTCGCCATCGGGTCGGCGACGTGAGCGATCACCTCGCCGCTCACCTGGCTGCCGCCCGCACTGTGGAACAGCTCCCAGAAGCGCCCCCAGTCCTGGGGCCCGTAGCCGTTGAACCCCTGCTCCAGGACGCCGATGAAGCGTCCGCGGGAATCCGCCTCCCTGATGCCGATCGTCGTGAGATCGCTGATGAGCGACTCGTCCTCCGAGAGTGAGGGGGCCACGTACGTGGTGCCGTCGCGCAGTCCGTCCTGGACGGCCCGACGGTAGACCTTGCCCACGACAGCGGGCACCAACCCGCTCTCCTCGGTCAACACGATGCGGGCCGCTCGGGCCTCGTCCGCGAAGGGCGATCCCTCGCGGACCATCGCGGCGAAGATGCGGATCGCGACAGCGGAGGCTTCGGCCGTACCGTCGCTGACCAGAGCCTCCAACCACTCCCGGACGGTCGCACGGCCCTGCCTGGTCTGCTCCAGAATGTGCCCCACCTTGCCGGGGCGGAACTCCGCGGCCTCCACCGAGGGGTGAACCCAGTTCGCAGGACGCCCGGGGTAGGCGTTCCACATCCGGAGCCACTCGAGCCTGAGTGGTCCCTTCCCCACCGGCGCGGGATGGAAGCGCAGCTCGCGGGGAACCCTCAGGACGCCGTCCTGGTCGGGAAGCGACGGAAGCTGGGCGGTCAGCTTCCAGATCTGTTCGGTCAGGTACTTGTCGGCCCAGTTGAGAGTCTCCGACTCCCTGGTCCGACCGGGCAGCAGGGGGAGGTAGGCGCCGGGATCCTCGGGCGGAGCCAGCAGCGGCAACGATTCGACGACCAGCTTCGCGGCGACCTGGATGATCTCCTCGTTGAACGGACTGGAGTCCAGAAGGTTCTGTCTGTCCTCATTTGTCTTCCAGGCGCCGTTGAGGATGCCGGCCAAGGTCATCGGGTACTTGGTCGGGAAGAACGACCAGAACTCCCCTCGTCCCTTGGGGACGAGGAGGACGGTGTCACCGGTGTATTCGGGGACGGCCCAGGAGACGTCGATCGTTCCGCGATCGTGCATCTCGCCCGCGCTGGCCCGTGCCCGTTCGGTGGGGCGATGGGCGTGGGTGAAGACCTTCCAGGTGGAGTGGGATTCCGGCTTACCGGTGCGAGCCTCGTGGATCGTGTGCAGGACGCCCTCGTGCTCGACCGTGATCTCCCGCCGGATCTGCGGCATGGTCCGACGGTCCTCCAGGACCACGGTGCCCACGTGGTGGGAGAACAACTGGAAGCGCGCCGGGAACTCCCGCTGCGGCCCGTGGCTGCCGGCGACCGTATGGATGTCGTGTCCGAGTCGATCGGCCGCTCCGGGCAGGAGAGGCAGCCGCACCACGGTGGTGGCCCAGCCGAGCAGCTTGTCGAGAACGGGATCCTCGGTGCGCTCCTTCGTGGCGTCCAGCGGGCGGGCCATGCGCAGGACCGGCGCCTCGAAGTCGTCCCGTGTCGCGTTGTCGCCCCCGGCCTTCCTGATCTCCGCGTACGACCAGGCCCGGTCGAATCCGAATGCCCCTGAGGTGCTGAAGAATTGAGGAGCGTCGGTGACCGCGAGAACCGATTTCACCCCGACGCCGAAGCGGCCGATCTGCCCTCCTCGCTTCTTCGACACACTCATGCGGAGAATGGTCTCGGCACCTTCCGCCGTGACCTCCCTGCCCTCGTTCGCACAGTACAGGTGCTTGTTCGTGAGAACGACGTGCACCTTCCCGCCCGGGGAGTGCGCGATCTCGTCCGCGGCGTTCTGGACGAGTTCGAACAACTGGCGGTCCCCATAACCGCCTTGCGTGATCCGCCGTTCGCCGTTGGCATGCTCCAGAATCAGCCCCGGATCGACGCGATACGTCTCCAGTACCCGCGCCGACTGGTCGATGATCGTCCGGATGACGGAGGACTCGCCCGAACTGTCCGTCACATTGGGGTGATTCAAGGTTTTCCCATTCCGTGGCCGTGAGCTGAACGCGCAAGGAGTCGGGGCCGGTCGCAGCGGGGGATGCGGCCGGCCCGCGACCTCAACGATAGGAGTTCCGAGCCCGACGATGTGTCGGGTCAGTCGAGCCTGAACACGATGACGACGACATCGGGGCGTTCACGGTTCCGGCGACGGCGATGGCGGGCGGCTCCGCCCCTGTTGTTGGGCGGACGGGTGACGCTGACACGGGAGCGGGTCGAGAGGAGAGGGGGCCGCCGCCGAGTGACCTTGTCGCCCACCGGGCCCGGCGCTTCGGGGGTGGTGGGCTCGGAGGCCCTACGGGCGGCTGCCCTGTCGCGGCGGAGCCGCAGGGCGTTGATGTACGAAGGCGTCGTTCCGGCGGCGTCGAGGAATTCGGACCGCAGATGCGGGTCTTCGATGGAGTCGTACTGCTCGACGAGCCCGAAGCAGGCGTCGTCCGACTCGGGCGGGTTGGTGTCCATGGGCAGCTCCCTGGGCTCTGGCTGAATGTGTACCGGGCGTGACGGAAAATGGCGCACGTGCAGAAGGGCGGAAAAGCGCACGGAAAGGTGGGCCGATTCGCCAGGAGGAAGGTTTTTTCGAGAAACGGCAAGGGGCGGAGGATTCGTTGTCCGGAAGAACGTGGCAGAAGCCAAGCGCATGTGATCGAGCAAGGCAAGAGGTTTGGTGATTTTCCTTACGGAATATCGATTCCGGGTGCGGCGGGGGAATTCTGGGCATGCAGAACAGGACCCTCGCCAGAAATGGTTCGACAGCGCTTGGTGAGGCGTTTCCCGCTTTCACGTTACATGATCGAACGGCGGCGTCACAAGGTGCTCGCGGGGCCGGACAGAGCTTCCGGGAGGCGTTGTCGCCTACTCGCTTTTCCGGGCAGATCGGTAGAGGTTCGGCCAAGATTCGACACTTCGGTCATTCTGCCCTTTCGGCATGTTGTCGGTCATTTGGTCGATGGGGCGCAGGGTTAAGGATGAGGGTCGGCGCGAGTGTGTCAAAGGGCGTTGTCGGGCGCGGTGTCAGTGTCAAACGCCAGGTGTATCGTGCAGGTCATGGGCCGCGCCGCAGCTGAGGAGTGATGAGGTTGGACACCGGAATGGACTTCGGTCCCTGGCTCGCCCGACAGCTGAAGCAGTCGGGCATGAGCCAGGCCGATCTCGCCCAGCGAATCGGACTGACGAGGGCCGCGGTCTCCGCCTGGATCACCGGCAGGGCGACTCCGCGAGAGGAGACGATCAACAGGATCGCCGAAGCGCTCGGTACGGATCTGGGGACGATCCACACCCGTACCGCCGACACCTTGGCCGGCCTGCCGATCTCCTGGTACCACCGCCCGGGACACGCGGACGGGGGAAGGGAGTTCGGGAACGCTGCTGCCTTCGCCTTCGAGGCGGACGTCGGTGTCCTGGCGCGCGAGGCGACCCAGAACAGCCTCGACGAACGCCTGGACCTCGCCCAGCCGGTCCGGGTCCGCTACACGCTGCACGAACTCTCCGGTGAGGCCCTGGCCCGGTTTCGCGACGAGATCCGCTGGGACGACCTGCTGCCGCACTACGAGGCGGCGGCGCAGCAGGACCAGAAGGTCGGACGCATGATCGCGGCCGGTCTGAGCGACATGTACGAGCGGGACCGCCTGGTTCTCCTCCGTATCGACGACTACAACGCCTCCGGTCTGACCGGCGACGACTACGAGACGGGACGTTTCGCCGCGGTCGTACGGCGCCAGCTGGACAGTCAGAAGTCGGTGAACGCCGCCGGTGGCTCCTACGGCCTGGGGAAGGCGACGCTCTGGGCGACCAGCCGCCTCGGGCTGGTCCTCATGAACTCCACTCTGTCGGAGCCGCACGAGGGGCGGACCGAGCGGAGGCTCATCGGCCGACTCGACCTCCCCTGGCGCAGGGTGGGCGGACGGGCCTGGGCCGGTCCCGCGTGGTTCGGAAGGCCGGACCCTGACGCGGAGGACCTGCACGTGGCGCGCTCGTGGTGGGCCGACGAGGAGAGTGTCGAGCGTCTGCACCTCACCCGGGAGAGCGCCGAGCCCGGTACCTCCTTCCTCATCGTCGGCGCGCACGATGTGGCCAGTCTCGTGGAAGGGACCGACAGCAACGAGGACGTCGAGGACGACGACAGCGTGCACCGCATGCACTATCGCCTTCTGGAGGCTCTCGGCCGGAACTTCTGGGCGGCCATGACCGGCGGAGGCGGTCAACGGCCCCTGCTGGAGGCGTCCGTGAGGACATTCCGCAACGGTGTGGAGATTCTTTCCGAGACGAGAGTCGATCCGCGTGTCACGCAGCCCTCACGGACGCGGGCCTTGCAGGCGTTCCTGGACGGAACGACCGTCGAGAAGATGACGGAGTCGGGGCAGGTGGCGATGGCGACCGTCCCGCTGGTCGTGCCGGGACGCTCCGGTCGCGGGAGCGGTGGCGAGCACCGGGCGGTCGTGCTGGTCACGGAGGCGGAGGACGGGGACGACGGAAAGTCGAACAGGGTGACGACGATGCGCGGCAACCGCATGACCGTCAAGGTCGGTTGGGTCCCCGGCCTTCCGGTCGGCACCAACCCCTTCCAGGCCGTGCTGCTCGCCGGCAGGGCAGCGGGCGACGACGCTCCCTTCGCGGACGAGGCCGAGGCGTTCCTGCGGGCGGCCGAACCGCCCGAGCACGACAAGTGGGGGCAGACGGAGGAACTGCGCATGCTCTACTCGCCGTCCGCGTATCGACGCATCGGTGCGCTCACGAGCGAGACGAACAAGGCCGTGCGCGCTCTGGTGGCCCTCCCGAGAAAGAATCGCAAGGGCGGGCCGGAGCGCCTGCGCAAGCGCCTTTCCGTGGGGGGACGCAGGACGGCCCGGCCCACGCCGGCGTCGAGCCCACCGGCACTGGCAGAGCTCGACGCCCGGATCGACGGCGGCGGCGCGTGGTGCGTCACGGCCGAAGTGAGGATTCCCGCCGGGGGAGACTCCTGGCGAGCCGCACCGGTGGCCAAGCTGGACGTGCGCTCCGGTCCTCGACCCGTTCTGGCGTGGTCGGAGCTCGTCGCCGTGCACAACTGCGAGATCGTCGACGGTGTGATCCGCTTCGCCCCCGGCTCGCGCACCGCCACCTTCCGCGGGACCACCGACGTATCCACCCATCCGGTACGAGCCCTGTTCAGCGGACTCGTCCTCGACCTGCGCACGGACAAGGGGGCCCAGGCATGAGGGCCTTTCCCTACCAGCGACTTCTCGGCGTGGTCGCGCTCCGGGTCACCGCCGTCGAGCTTCGGGGCCCCGACGACGTCAGGGAACCCCTCGAGACCAGTGCGTTCTCCGCCGTCGAACAGGTGGTGGCCCCCGGGGTGGCGGAGCGGGACGACTGGGAGTGGCTCCGCATGAAGGTGTCGGTCACCGTGCCGGGCAGGGCGACATCCCCCGACAGCCCCTGGAACGACCTGATGGTCGCCGTCGTACTGAGTGAGGGCGCCACCAACACGCGCGTCACGGCCGTGCTCGCGCGCGGCGAGGAGAGCGGTCGGCAGTGGGTGGGACACGTCGACCTGTGGCGTGCGGACCACTTGGACCGGGTCACGATGTCCGCACACGTCGTCGCCACCGTCGATGGAGTGCCGGGGCGGGAGATCGCCGTTTCGACCAAGGACTGGATCGTCGATCTGAAGGCCGACGTCCCGCTGCGCGACCGGGAACTGGACGTCGTCGAAGTCGGTTTCCGCGAGGGTCCGCAGTGGCTGCGCCGCTTTCACGAGGTGCCCTGGGCGGTGGACACGTCCGGCGACCTCCCCGTCGTCCATATCAACACGGACTTCGAGGGCGTCACCGATCTGGTCGGTGGCAACGGCACCTCGATCGACAACCTGGTACGGGACCTGCTCCTCGCCCAGATGTGCACGGACGTGTGGACGGCCGTCTTCCACACCGCTGTCGGGGATCTGGAGACCGAGGAGGACGGAACGCCGTTGTTCCCCCGCGACTGGCGGGGCGAGGTGCTGCGCGAGATGTTGCCCGACGTCGTGCCGGACCTTTCGGTGGAGGACGCCCTGGGGGAGGTCCACCGTCGCCGGACCGGAACGTCCGGGTGGACGGACCTCCAACCGCGTATCCATTACGCCGCCACGCGCAGGGCGGACGTGCCCAAGGCGCTGAGCACCACCATCCGTGGCCTGGAGAGCATCCACCGGGGGACCGACGCATGACCGACAAGCCGAACTTCCATCCGGAGCGCCTGGCGTTGCTCGCCGACCTCAACGCGGCCCAGTACCTCACCGAGGGGCTGCTCACCGGTAAGGAGGACGTACCGGCCATAGCGCTCAACAGGATCACCGAACCGCTGCCGTACGAGGGCGAGAGCCGTGCGGAACTGGACCCGGTGCGCGCGCTGATCGATGACGCGATGTACGAGTTCCGGGACGACAGACCCACGACTGCCGACGCCTGGCTCGCACCCCGGCTGCACGCGGCGCTCCGGCTCACCCGACGGGAGGCGGCCGACCGCAGGTTCTGGAACTACCTGGCCCTCGGGGTGGCGCCCGACTACGTGGTCTGGCGCCACCTTTCGGAGCCGAGGAAGAAGCAGGAGGAGAGCAGCGGCCCGCCGAAGGTCGCCGTCGACCGGTTTCGGGGTCCGGCGTACAAGCAGGCGTTCGCCCGGCTGTGGTGGACGGCCGAACTGTTCCGCAACGGACCCGACTACGCACCCGTCGTCACCGTGTGCGGCAACCAGGACATGCTGAACACCGCGTTGCGCATGGACGTGATCGACCATCGGCCCACCGCGCAGGCGATGGTGCGCCTGCTGGAGCGGGGGACGGTGACGACCGGTCGGGAGGCGAACGCGCTGGCGGCAGCGGTCAACGCCTCCGCCGCGACCCTCATGTACGACGTCCTCGCTCCGGACGCGGAGCGGGACGGTCGACCCTCGCTGGAGTGGGTCGAGTCGGCGGAGTCAGCTCCGGCCGTGCCGCGCAGGGACCTGCCCGTGGGGCCGTACGAGGAGAAGGCTCCGGAGCGATCGGTGGACGCGCTCGTCGATCACTTCGCCGAACTCTTCGCCGGAGCCCCGGTACGGGGACGGACGGGCACCGAGGAGGAGACCGGCGGCGAGGTCTGAGGCGCGCCCCGCCGAACGGTGGCCGGCGGCGCGGCTGCCCACTGCGGCGGCGTCGGCGGCAGCCACTCCTCCAGCAGCGTGTACCACTTGTGCTGCGGCGGTTCGCGCAGCAGTGCCATGCTCAGGATGTGCAGCGACAGGCGTGGCGGGATGGCGTTGCCGATCTGCTGGGCCACGTCGGTGGAGCGCCAGGGGTACGCGGCGGGAAAGGACTGGAGAAGGCCGGCCTCCTGGGAGGAGAGGCGATCGAGCTCGTCCTCGTGCCTGATCACGATCTCGCCCGAGTCGTCCTTCCGCAGACGGTAGAGCCGGTTGCGGCGCACCTTGCCGGTGATCGTCGGGGCGGGCTCCCCGGACTCCCGGCGTCCGCGGTTCTTGGGGTCGCCGCCGGATCCGTAGTTGGAGACCATGACGAAGTCGGTCGTCCGCGTGGCGCCGAGCGCGTCGCCCATGGACACCCACGGCTTTATGTCATCGAACAATGACCCCTCATGGTGGTCTTCCCTGGGGTGCAGTCGTTCGGCGCCCTTCCGGTACCGCTGGTGCGTCGCCTCCGGGAAGCGGACCTTGCGGTGCACGTTCTGCGGGTCGAACTGGGCGATCAGTACCGCCCTGCGCCGCGTCTGCGGGACGCCGAAATCCTCGGTGTGCAGCACGTGTGCCTCGGCGGCGTAGCCCGTCCTCCGGAGGATGTCCACGAAGTGCTTCCACACCGGCAGCACGGTGGGCACCTGTTCCAGCACGACCACCTCGTACGGCCTGCGGCGCTTGAGCTTCGCCTCCATGATCCAGCGCAGCGGCTGCAGCACGAACCCGGTCCGGTCGTCCGCCATCGCGTCGGTCTCGGTCTTGACCTCTTTCCAGGCCACATCGAACGAAGCCTCGTCCTCGTGGTCCGCCAACCGCGTGGCCAGGCGCAGCACATCGTCCAGAGCCTGATGACCCTTGCGGCTTCCCGCCACGGAGAACGACTGGCAGGGGGGACCGCCGGTGAGCACGGTCGCTTCGACGACCGACGGGTCGCACGGGCCCAGCGCGGCGACGTCCTTCACCTCGGTCGTCAGGAGGCCGGCCGCAGCACGCGTGGCACGCGTGGCGTCGTCCCATTCGACGCCGATGCTCTCGACGCCCTCGTCCTTCATGATCGTGGCGGCGATGTCGAGGCCGCCGGGCCCTGCGAAGAGATCGACGATCCCGAATTTCGCAGGGGGAAGTGAAGGGGGAGAGGGGTGGGTCATGGTGGGTAAGTGTAGCCGGCGATCAGATCACTCATTCCGATCCCGACAGGGACCGCAGCCCGCCCGTGGATCAGCTCTTCAGGGCGGTGGCGACGGCCATTCCGAGAGCCGTTCCGACCGGCGGCGGAGAGGCGTGCCCGATCTGCCGGTAGCGAGCGGTCTTCTTCCCGGCGAACTGCCACTCCTGGGGAAACGCCTGCAGGAGAGCCGTCTGCGCGTCCGTGAGTTTGATCATTCCCGATTCGGCGTCGTCCGGCCCCGGAACCTCATCGGCCAAGGCCCCGCCGTTGACCCTCATCCGTTCCCACGCCTTCTTCGACCCCGTCGGCCCCAGGTCCGCGCCTCCTCGGTTGTCCGAGCCGCCCACCAGAGTCGGAGCGACATGCAGGGCCTGCGCCGCCCAGACGTCCGTCCCGGGCCAACCGCGGGCGGCCATGGACCGGCGCAGCGCCCGTCCCACCGGGACGTGCTCGGTGACCGTCGGAACCGGCGGGGCGAACGCGTCGAAGTACTGCTCCTTCAGCGCGACGAGCACCCCCTGCCGGCGATCCTGCGGAACACCGAAGTCGGCGGCGTTCAGGACGAACCAGCGGAAGCCGTAGCCGAGATGTTCGAGCTCCTTGCGGATGAACTCCCGCACGCTCTCGAAGTTCGGGGAGTCCACCAGCCCCGGAACGTTCTCGATGAGCAGTGCGCGGGGCTGGATGGAGTGCGCGAGCAGTACCGCGGCCTCCAGCAGCCGCAGCTCCTCCTCCGTCTCCGCTCGCGCCACCGTCGCGCTGGACTTGACCCGGGGCAGCCCGGCAGAGAGAAGGTCCACGTCGTAGGTGTGCTGGTGCTCGGCCGGATCGAAGTCCAGAAGATCCATCTCCAGGACATTCCACGACGGCCGGTTGAGCCGGAGGGTCTCGCAGGCCACCTGCTTCTTGTCGAGGAGCAGTACGGGGTCGAACCCCGCCCCCTCCAACCCCAGCGCCAACCCGCCCGCGCCCGCGCACACATCGACGAAGCTCAGTCTGTTCATCGGCCCCCGCCCTTGTCCGTCTTTCGTCGTTCCTGTTCCACGGCCGCCGCCACCAGCTCCGCGGCGGCGGCCGGCGGCTCGTGCTCCCAGAACCGCAGAACCGTCCACCCCGCTGCGGCCAGATGCTCGGTGGTCTCCCGGTCGCGAGCCATATTGCGATCGAGTTTGTCCCGCCACCACTGTGCGTTGGCCTTCGGTTGCGTGGCGTGCAGTGGGCAACCGTGCCAGAAGCAGCCGTCGATCATGACGGCCACCTTGGCCCGGGTGAAGGCGATGTCGATGGTTCGACGCGGCATGGTCGGCACGCGCGCGTTCACCCGGAAGCGATAGCCCGCGGCGTGCAGGATCCTGCGCACCGCCACCTCGGGCGCGGTGTCTCGGCTCGCCTGGCGGCTCATACGCGCCGAGACGCCGGGAGAGGAAGGTCTGGCCGTGCTCATCTCTCCCAGTCTCCTACGGCTTGTCCGGCCGGTGTTTGCTTCCCCCTGCCGTGGGGATCTCGTCCTGCCGGTCCGCCGAGGGCTGACAGGGCGACATGAAGGCTTCTCCGCACACTGCGAACGGGGCCCGTGTGGGGACGTCGGCCCTGAGACGATTGTTGAAATGTGATCGTATGGGAATGGCCGGTCGTCGGCGGGTCATTACGTGAACTCGTGGCACACGGCACGACCGGGAGCCCCGCACCCGGCCCCCGACCGGGTGCGGGGCTCCCGGTCGGGGGCGTCGTGTCCGGGTTCACGCGCCGTGGCAGGTGCCGTACGGGGTGCCCGAGCCGCACCAGCAGGGGGCCGTGCGGGGCGGGGGCCAGGGGAGGGCGCGGCCTCGGGCGGCGAGGGTGGTGGCGTACTGGGGGAGGAGGCCCGGGGTGGCCGGGGAGGCGGCTTCCGAGGCGGCGAACGCCTCGTAGGAGGGGACCGTGCCGGTGACGATGCCCAGGTTCCCCGTGCCCGTCGCGTGCAGGTCGCGCAGGGCCGTTTCCAGGCGGGCCAGGTGTGTGGCGCGGTCCGGGTACTCCTCGGCCAGCGCCGGGTAGGCCGTGAGCAGTTCGCGCAGTTCGTCCTCGGGCCAGTGCAGCACGGCGACCGGGAACGGGCGGGACAGCGCGGCGCGGTAGGTGCCCAGTTCCGCGCGCAGGCGGTCGATCTCGGCCTTGAGCTCGACCGGGTCCGAGGAGCCCAGCGACCACAGGCGCCGGGGGTCGTGGAGTTCGTCGAGGGGGACCGGGGCCGTGTGCAGCTCGCCGGCCAGCTCGTCCCACGCGTCGTGGTCGAGCCCCATCAGCCGGCGCACCCGGTGGCGGCCGGTCAGCAGGGACTGGGTCGCGTACGGGACCTCCTCGCCCGGGACCAGGAGCAGCGTCAGCGCGGTCGAGAAGGCGTCGTGCGCCGCCTCCAAATCGTCGTGCGCCTCCAGCGTCTCGGCCGCGATCCGCCAGGGTGCGGCGGTCGGCGGGGCCGCGGCGCGGATGCCGTCGATGATCGCGCGGGCTTCGGCCTCGTGCCCGTACTCCCAGAGGTTGGCGGCCTTGAGGGCCTTCACCAGGTGCGGTTGGTCGACGGAGGCGTCGGGGGCGGCGAGCAGGTCGTCGTAGAGCGTGCTGGCACGGGAGCGGTCACCGGCGAGTTCCAGGTGGGCCGCGGCCTGGAGGACCAGCGGTTCGCGGTCCTCGGGATACCGCGCCGCGGTGCGGAGCAGGCGCTCGGCTTCGGTGGTGTGGTCGGCAGGCGTGTCAGGGCGCATGAACCACACGGTACTGCCGAGCGGGCGGCGGGCGGGAGGAGAGGGCGGGAGCGGCCGGAGAGCAGGCAGAGAGCGGCCGGAGGGCGGGCGGAGAGCAGGCGGAGAGCGGACAGAGGGCGGCCGGAGGGCGGACAGAAGGCGGCCGGAGGGCGGGCGGAGAGCGGACAGAGAGTAGGCGGAGAGTGGGCGGAGAGTGGGCGGGGGCCTGGAAAGTTGGGGGATGTGGCCCTATCGTGCGCGCCGTGCGGGAGCCGTTACGGGTACGTGAGGGGATACGGCGGATACGGGCGTCCGGCGGGCGGCGGCCCGGTCGCCGGGTCCGTCGCGGCGGCGGGCGGCGTGGGCCCGCGGTGCCGGCGTACGGTCGCGCCGGGCGGCGGCCGGGGCCGTGGGGGCACGCTCTGGCCCGCGGGTTGTGGACCTCGGCCGAGCTGATCGTCACCCTCGGGATCGTGCTTCTGCTCCTCGTCGCCCACCAGCTGTGGTGGACCAACCGCGAGGCCCGCGCGGACGCCGGGCGCACCGTGCGGGCGCTGGAGCGGGAGTGGGGCGGGCCGGACCCGGGCGGCGGTTCACCGGCGGACGGCTCCGGCGGCGCGGCACCGGGTGGTGCGCCCGAAGCCCCGGCCTCCGGCCCGGACCCCGCCGCGGGCGACGGCAGGCCCGACGCCTCGGCGCGCGGAGGCGGCGCGCGCCGGCAACAGGCCTACGCCGTACTGCGCATCCCGCGCATCGCGCTCACCGCGCCCGTCGCCGAGGGCACCGGCAAGGCCGGCGTGCTGGACCGCGGATACGTGGGGCACTACACCCGCACCGCCCAGCCCGGAGCTGCCGGGAACTTCGCACTCGCCGGACACCGCAACACCCACGGAGAGCCCTTCCGCCGCATCGACCGGCTCCGGCGCGGCGACCGGATCACCGTCGAGACGCGCGACGCCCTGTACACGTACACCGTCGACAAGCGCCTCGCGCGGACCTTCCCGACCGACAGCGGCGTCATCGCCCCGGTGCCCCGCAGCAACGTGACGCCCTCCGCCGGATACGCCGAACCCGGCCACTACCTGACGCTGACCACCTGCACGCCCGAGTTCAGCTCCCGCTACCGGCTCGTCGTCTGGGCGAAGCTCAGCGCGGTGCGCCCCCGCTGACCCCGGACCCCGGACCCCGGACCCCGGACCCCGGACCGCGGCCCTCGGCCCCGGCGGCCGGCGTGCGCGCTCGTGGACCGGCCCCCGGGCGAACGGCCCCGGGGAGTAGGGTCCCTGGGTGTCCGGAGTGATCAGACGGCGTCCCCATCTGGTGTGGCTGCTCGTCCCCTATGCCCTGTACCTCGGTGCGCTGCCCTTCGTGAACCGCGTCACGCCCCTGGTGTTCGGCGTGCCGTTCCTCTTCGCCTGGCTGCTCGGCGCCACCCTCCTCACCCCCGTCGCCGTCTGGCTCGCCCGCCGCGGAGACCGGCGGGGACGGACCGGAGACCGGCGGGGACGCACCGGAGACCGGCGGGGACGCACCGGAGACCGGCCGGGCGGGCAGGAGCGCCGACCCGGCGGACGGGATGACCGGCCGGGCGGCCACGACGGCCCGGACGCCCGGCGGCGACGGGAGCTTCCGTGAACGGGAACGCCGCCGTCGCCACCGCCGTCTTCGCCGCCTTCATGGTCGCCACCGTCGTCCTCGGCCTGCTCGCCCTGCGCGGGCGCGGTGCCGGCGGCGGGCTCGCCGAGTGGTCCGTCGGCGGGCGGAGCCTGGGCCCGGTCTTCATCTGGGTGCTGATGGCGGGCGAGGGCTACACCAGCTTCAGCTACCTCGGAGCGGCCGGCTGGGGCTACAACTACGGGGCTCCCGTCCTGTACGTCGTCGCGTACATGTCCTGCGGCTACGCGATCGGTTACGTCGTCGGGCCGATGCTCTGGCGGTACGCGCGGCAGCACGGCCTCGTCGGGATCACCGACATGGTGGCGCACCGCTTCGGGCGGCCCTGGCTCGGCGCGGTGGTCGCGGTGCTCGCCACCGTCTTCCTGCTGCCGTACATCCAGCTCCAGATCACCGGCATGGGCGTCGTCCTGTCCACCGTCTCCTACGGGGCCGTCAGCCTGAACTGGGCCTACTTCGCCGCCTTCGCCGTCACCACCGCCTTCGTCGTGGTCAGCGGACTGCGCGGCAGCGCCTGGGTGTCCGTGCTCAAGGACGTCCTGGTCATCGCGACTCTGGGGTTCCTCGCGCTGTACGTGCCGCTGCACTACTTCGACGGGTACGGGCCCTTCCTCGACCGGCTCGTCGCGCAGAAGAGCGAGTGGCTGACCCTCCCGGGGCACGGGGGCGGCGACAGCGGGCTGGGGGAGGCGTGGTTCATCAGCACGTCCTTCCTGAACTCGCTGACCGTGGTGATCTTCCCGACCACCGTCGCCGGGTACCTCGGCGCGCGGAACGCCGACGCGCTGCGCCGCAACGCCCTGTACCTGCCCGCCTACAACGTCCTGCTGTTCGTGCCGATGCTGCTCGGCATGGCAGCGCTGTTCGTGGTGCCGGGGCTCGCGGGCGCGGAGTCGAACCTCGCGCTGTTCAAGCTGGTCGTCGACTCGCTGCCGGCCTGGGCGGTCGGTGTCATCGGGGTCGCCGCCGCGCTCTCCTCCATCGTGCCCATGGCCGTGTTCATGCTGGTCATCGGGACGATGTGGGGGCGGAGCGTGCTGTCGCTGACCCCGCGCTTCGCGCAGCGGCAGAAGTCCGCCGCGCAGGTCGTCGTGGTCGCGGCGGGCGGGCTCGCGCTGCTCCTCACGTACACCGCGCCGAACACCCTGGTACGCCTCTCCCTCATCTCGTACGAGGGGATGGCGCAGCTGTTGCCGATGGTGCTGCTCGCCCTGGTCTGGCGGCGGCTCACCTTCCGGGGCGCGTTCAGCGGGCTGGTCGTGGGCGTGGCCGCGGTCTGCGTGCTCGTCTTCACCGGGAACGATCCGGTGTGGGGCGTCAACGCCGGGCTCGTCGCCCTCGCCGCCAACCTGGCGGTCGCGCTGGCCGTCACCTTCGCCGGGCGTCCGGACGCGGACCCGAGGCCGGACGCCGAGGTGCTGGCGAGCGACGAGGTGGAGGGGAAGGAGGCAGACCGGCTCGACGCCCCGGTGTGACCCGGGTCATCGTGTATAACGAACGGAGTGCCGCAGACGCGTACGGGTGACGTCCGCGCCTCCGGCGGAAGGCCCCGGCGGGAAGCGGTACGGGACCGGCCGGGAGCGGTACAGGACCGGCCGGAAGCCGTACAGGACCGGCCGGAAGCCGTACAGGACCCGGCCGTGAGCGACGGCGCCACGGAGCGGAGAAGGGAGAGGCCGGTGCGGGACACCAACCCCCTGCGTCACGCCTTCGCCCGGCTGCTGCGCCCCGCGGGCCTGCTCGTCCTCCTCCTCGCCGACGTCCTGCTCGCCGAGGGCGGCGGCCTCTCCGCCGCGGTCGCGCTCGCCGCCACCGCCGCGGCCGGCTCCGCGCTCCTCGCCTGCTCCGTCATCAGCGCCCGCTGCGCGCCCCCGGTGCCCCGCACCCGGGTCCGTACGGCCATCAGGGACCGGGAGCAGCGCACCGCGTTCCTCCCGCAACGCGACCCCGACGCCCGGGGCCGCACCAGGCCCCGGGCACCCGGGCGCGCCCTCCTGACGGCCGCCGCGTAGGGCTTCCGCCCCCTCTCCTCCACAGGGCGCGACCCCGCGCGGGTCGTCATGCCGAGTACCCGTACGTACGTCTCCCGGCACGACGAGACCCCCGGAGGGCTCACCCATGTCCGCGTTCATGTCCGCCTTCGCGAGCCTGGTCGGCTCGCTCGCCGACCTCTTGCAGCCGCTGTTCCAGACGGCGTCCACCGCCGCCGCCATCGTCCTGTTCACCGCACTCGTACGGCTTGCCGTGCATCCCCTGTCGCGGGCCGCGGCGCGCGGGCAGAAGGCCCGCACCCGGCTCCAGCCGCAGATCGCCGAGCTGCGCAAGAAGCACGGCAAGAACCCCGAGCGGATGCAGAAGGCCATCATGGAGCTGCACGCGGCCGAGAAGGTCTCGCCGCTCTCCGGATGCCTGCCGAGCCTGCTCCAGATGCCCGCGTTCTTCCTGCTCTACCACCTCTTCTCCAGCGGCAGCATCGGCGGCGAGCCCAACGCGCTGCTCGGCCACGACCTGCTCGGCGCACCGCTGGGCGCGCGCTGGCACGACGCCCTCGCGGACGGCGGGCTCTTCGGCGCGCAGGGGCTGGTCTACCTCGGCCTGTTCGCGATCGTCGCCGCCGTGGCCACCTTCAGCTACACCCGCACCAAGCGGCAGATGGCCGCCAACCCGATGACGCCCGTCACCGGGCCGGACGGGCAGCCGGTCCCCGGCTTCGGCGCGATGACCAGGCTGATGCCGCTGCTCTCCTTCGCGACCCTGATCACCGTGGCCGTCGTCCCGCTCGCCGCAGCCCTGTACGTCGTCACGACCACCACCTGGACGGCGATCGAGCGGGCCTGGCTCTACCGCGACCTGGTCCCCGGCGGCGCCGTGGCCACCGCGGCCTGAACGGGGTCTTGCGGAGTGATCGCCCGTCTTGGAGGATCGGCCGAGCCCTTCGCCGGCCGCACCCGGCCGACGGGCCTCACCTCGAACAGGAGGAGCTGGACCGTTGAAACTGCTTCGCGTCGGTACGGCGGGCGCCGAGCGCCCCGCGCTTCTCGACCGGGACGGGACGCTGCGCGATCTCTCGGCGCTCGTCCCCGACATCGACGGCGACCTGCTCGCCGACGCGTCCGCGCTCGCCCGGGTGCGGGCGGCGGCGGAATCGCCCGGCGTGCTGCCGGCGCTGGACCCGGCGGGGCTGCGGATCGGCCCGCCGCTGGGCCGCATCGGCAAGATCGTGTGCATCGGGCTGAACTACCACGACCACGCCGCCGAGACGGGCGCGGAGATACCCGCCGAACCGATCCTGTTCCTCAAGGCTCCGGACACCGTCGTCGGCCCCGACGACACCGTCCTCGTCCCGCGCGGCAGCCGCAAGACCGACTGGGAGGTCGAGCTGGCCGTGGTCGTCGGCCGGACCGCCCGCTACCTGGAGACCGCCGAGGAGGGTCTGGCGCACGTAGCCGGGTACGCGGTGGCGCACGACGTGTCGGAGCGGGAGTTCCAGATCGAGCGCGGCGGCACCTGGGACAAGGGCAAGAACTGCGAGACGTTCAACCCGCTGGGCCCGTGGCTGGTCACCGCGGACGAGGTGCCCGACCCGCAGGCCCTGCCGCTGCGGCTCTGGGTCAACGGCGAGCTGAAGCAGGACGGCAGCACCGCCGGGCAGATCTTCCCGGTCGGCGAGGTCGTCCGCTACCTCAGCCACTTCATGACGCTCCGCCCGGGCGACGTGATCAACACCGGCACACCCGCCGGGGTCGCCATGGGGCGGCCGGAGCCGAAGCCGTACCTCCGGGCCGGCGACGTGGTGGAGCTGGAAGTGGGCGGGCTGGGCCGGCAGCGGCAGGAGCTGAAGGACGCGTAGCGCCCCGCTGCGGGCACCTCGGCCCCGGCCCCGGTCCGTGCCCCGGCCTCGGTCCGTGCCCCGGCCCCGGTCCGCATCCCGTTTCCGAGGCGAGGGCGAGGGCAGGGCCGGGTCCGGGGCCGTGCCGCCCCCCAGGTTTACGAGGCCGGGGCCGGGGCGCCCGCCCCGCGTCCGAGGCCGCCCTGCGTCCGAGGCCGCCCTGCGTCCGAGGCCGCCCTGCGTCCGAGGCCGCCCCGGCTCAGGCGCCCCGCGCCGCCGTGAACCGCTCCAGGGCCTCGACCACCATCGCGTGGTCCTCCGCCTGCGGCAGGCCGGACACCGTGACCGTGCCGATCACGCCCGCGCCCTCCACCGCGATCGGGAACGAACCGCCGTGCGCGGCGTACGTGTCCGGGTCCAGGCGCGAGGACTCCTCGAACGTCGTCCCCTTCGCGCGGAACCGGCTGCCGACCAGGTACGAGCTCTCGCCGTACCGCTCGACGACCCGGCGCTTGCGGTCGATCCACGCGTCGTTGTCCGCACTGGAACCGGGCAGCGCCGCGTGGAACACCTGCTGCGCGCCGCGCCGGATGTCGATCGCCACCGGCGCGTGCCGATCCCGCGCGATCGATACCAGCAGCCCGCCGAGCGCGTAGGCGTCGTCGTAGCCGAAGTGCGCCAGCGTCAGCCGCCGCTCCTGGGCGATCAGTTCGGAGATGGTCGGGGAAGTGGTGCTCATGCGTGCTGCTCCTCGTCGTGGTGGGGCAGAAGCGTGACGGAGACGCCTTCGCGGGCCGAGCGGCGGGCGGCCTCCAGGACATCGAGCGCCGCAGCCGCCTGGACGGCGGTGACCGGGTTCTCGCCGTCGCCGCGCAGGGCGGCGGCCACGGCCGCGTAGTACGCCGGGTAGTCGCCGGGCAGGGTGCGGACCGGGACGCCGCCGCCGGTCAGCGGGGACTCGCCGGAACCGAGCCGGCCCCACAGCTCCTCGGGCTCCTCGCCCCACGGCTCGCCCGCCGCCGGACGCAGCCCCTCGCGCAGGGCGGCCTCCTGCGGGTCCAGGCCGTACTTCACATAGCCGGCCCGCGAGCCGAGGACCCGGAAACGCGGGCCGAGCTGGGCCGTGGTGGCGCTGACGTACAGGTGCGAGCGCACCCCGTTCGCGTGGGTGACGGCGATGAACGTGTCGTCGTCGGCCGCCGCACCCGGACGGCGTACGTCGGACTCGGCGTACACCTGGACGGCCGGGCCGAACAGCGCCAGCGCCTGGTCGACGACATGGCTGCCCAGATCGTAGAGCAGACCGCCGATCTCCTCCGGATCGCCCGACTCGCGCCAGCCGCCCTTCGGCTGCGGACGCCACCGCTCGAACCGCGACTCGAAGCGCTGCACCTCGCCCAGCTCGCCCTCGGCGAGCAGGCCGGCCAGCGTGCGGAAGTCGTTGTCCCAGCGGCGGTTCTGGAAGACCGAGAGCAGCAGCCCGCGCTCCTTCGCCAGGGCCGCCAGCTCACGCGCCTCGGCGGCGCTCCCGGCGACCGGCTTGTCCACGACCACGGGCAGCCCGGCCCTCAGCGCGGCCGTCGCGAGCGGGACGTGTGTCTTGTTCGGGGTGGCGATCACGACGAGGTCGAGCTCGTCGGCGCGGTCCCACAGCTCGTCGGGCGAGGCCGCGAACCGGACGTCGGGGAAGGCGTCCCGGGCCTCGGCCCGGCGCTGCTCGTCCGACGTGACGACCGTGTCGAGGACCAGGCCCTCGGTCGTCGAGATCAGCGGGGCGTGGAAGACGGAGCCGGCCAGGCCGTAGCCGACGAGAGCGACGCGGAGGGGGGCGTTGGCAGTCATGCCGACCACTTAAGCAACGCTGTTGCCAAAGTGCAAGCGACCGGCACAATGGGACGGTGAACAGGAGTGAGCCGTGAACCGGAGCAGTACGAAGGCCCAGGCGGGGGCCAACCTTCCGGCGCTGCGCCACCACAACGCCGCACTGGTTCTCGACCTGCTGCGGGCGGCCGGGGCGGAGGGCGTGAGCCGGCTGGAGCTGGCCGAGCGCACCGGCCTCACCCCGCAGGCCGTCAGCAAGATCACCGCGCGGCTGCGGGCGGAGGGGCTGGCCGTCGGCGCGGGCCTGCGCCCCTCCACGGGAGGCAAGCCCCGTACGGTGCTGCGCCTGGTCCCGGACGCGCGCTTCGCCGTCGGACTGCACCTGGACCGCGACGGGCTGACCGCCGTCCTGGTCGACCTGGCGGGCCGCCCGGTCGCGGTCAGCAGCGCGCCGCTGGACTTCGGAGCGCCGGCGGACCGGGTCCTCGCGGACGCGGCGGACGCGGTGCGGGACCTGCGGGCCGCCGAGCCGCGCAGACCGGTGCTCGGGGTCGGCGTCGCCGCGCCCGGTCCGCTGGACCACCGCAACGGCGTACTGCACCGGGTCACCGGCTTCCCGCAGTGGGACGGCTATCCGCTGCGCGACGCGCTGGCCGAGCGGACCGGGCTGCCCGTGGTCGTCGACAAGGACACCAACGCCGCCGCCCTCGCCCTCGCCCTGGACGACCCGGGCGGCGACTTCGCCTACCTGCACCTCGGGACGGGGCTCGGCGCGGGCCTGGTGCTGGGCGGCGAGGTGCACCGGGGCGCGCGGACGGGGGCCGGCGAGTTCGGCCACCAGACGCTCCAGTTGGACGGGCCGTCGTGCGAGTGCGGGGGCCGGGGCTGCGTCGAGGCGCTGTGCCTGGCCGCCGAGGCGCGCGGCGACCGGGCCGAGGCCGCGCGGGTCCTGGGCATGGGCGCGGCCAACCTGGTCGGGCTGCTCGACATCGACCGGGTGGTCCTG
The DNA here is from genome assembly GCF_003846185.1 of Streptomyces sp. ADI96-02. GTDB lineage: Bacteria > Actinomycetota > Actinomycetes > Streptomycetales > Streptomycetaceae > Streptomyces. Next base: position 2,267,788 of record NZ_ML123034.1, on the reverse strand, counting down.
GGCGGCCGTACGGTGGCCGCCGACGAGGACGCCTACGTACGGGGAGTACGGGCCGTCATCGAGGAGCGGGCCGCGCGCGGCGGTACGGGGGCGGGCGTGTCCGTCACAGCGGCGCGCGGCGGCGACCGGCCCGTGGCGGAGGGGGCGGCGCAGTTGGTGCTGGCCCCGGTGTTCGGGCGGGTGGGCGGTGGTCTGTGAGGAGCAGCTGTGAGGAAGCTCCGCGAGGGGCCCCGTGAGGACGTTCTGTGCGGCAGCTTCGCGTGCGGGGCCGGGAACGGGAGCGGGAGCGGGGGCGGGGGCGGGATCACCTGACCGGCAGTCGAGAACTGCCAGTCAGGTGATCATATTAATTGTGTCGGCATGTCGACTCTTCGCTCTCGCGCGCGCGTGACAGTGTCGCCGACCGGGGCCACGCCCCCACGCCCCGGTCGTTCGCGAACAGCGAAGGGTGTTCCTCCATGCCTCCCTCCACCCCCGCACGGCTGCACGACGGCCGTGCCCGCACCGCCGCCCTCGGGCTGGCCGCCGGGATCGCGGTGCCGGTCCTCCTCGGCGGTCCACAGGCCGCCGCACTCCCGTCCCTCGCCCGCGCCGCGTCCGTGGCCGCCGAGGAGCAGCCGGGCTGCGGCGACACCGGAGCCAGGGCCTTCCCCATCAAGACCCGCATCCACGACGCGCCGGACACCTATGCCTCGGGCGGCGGATTCGGCACCTGGCTCCTCGACCTCACCAACACCACCTCCGCGCCCTGCCGCGCCCTGCACCCGGTGCTCGTCCTGACGGACCGGGACCGCGAACTGGCCTCCGAGCAGATCCGGTTGACGTTCAGCGAACCCGCCCGGCCCGGGACCGAGCACCGGGTCAGCTGGGAGACCACCGACCGGGACGAGCAGATCGGGGTGTTCGACGGCGGCGACCCGGACGGGGACTTCCTCGGCATCACGGTCCCCGCCGGACGTACCGTCACCGTCCGCGTCCGGATGGCGTTCACCTCCGACACCCGGCCCGCCCGTGTCACCGCCCACGCCGCCGTCGTCCAGCGCCGCCACCAGGACCGGGCGAAGGGCGGCGGACGCGACGACGGCGAATGGGTGGGGGAGTCGGGCGCGTACGCGTTCGAGGTCGTCGACGGGGTCACGGGCCGCCGGCCCGAGCCGGACGCCACGCCGCCGGAACGCGCCGAGCCGCACCCCACACCGTCTCCGGCCGCGCCGTCGCGCCCCGCGCCGCCGGACGACGCCACGCCACCACCGCCCCCCGTACCGCCGGACGCCACCGCTCCCGGCGTCGGCAAGGAGCGCCTCCCGGCGGGCGAGGCGGACCCCGACCCCGATCGCGACTCCGACCCTGGATCCGGCACCCGGCCACCGGTCCCGCCCACCTCACCAGTGCCGTCCATCCCGTCCATCCCGTCCGCCCCGTCCATCCCGCCGGACGGCGGCGTCGGCACGGTCCCGGGCACCGGACGCGACGGGGACGCGGACGGTCCCGGCCGCCCGCCCGGCGACGCCGGGCACCCGCTGCCCGAACTCGCCCGCACCGGCTCCGCCCGGCCCGTCCGGACCGGAGCCGCCGCCGGGGCGCTGATCATCTGCGGCGGCGCGCTCGTCCTGCGGGCGCGCCGGATGCGCCGCGACCACGGCTGAGGGGGCGGGCACTCCTGCCGGGCGGCGGCGCGACCTCGTACGGGGGCCGCCGCCGTCAGACCAGGTCGACCAGGTCCGCGATCGAGTCGACGATCTCGGTCGGCCGGTAGGGGTACCGCTCCACTTCCCCCGCCGCCGTCAGACCCGTCAGCACGAGGAACGTCTGCATGCCCGCCTCCAGCCCCGCGAGCACGTCCGTGTCCATGCGGTCGCCGATCATCGCGGACGCCTCGGAGTGCGCCCCGATGACGTTCAGCCCCGTCCGCATCATCAGCGGGTTCGGCTTGCCGACGAAGTACGGCTCCTTGCCCGTCGCCTTCGTGATCAGGGCCGCCACCGAGCCGGTCGCGGGCAGGGCGCCCTGGGGCGAGGGGCCGGTGTTGTCAGGGTTGGTGGCGATGAACCGGGCGCCGTTGTCGATCAGCCGGATCGCCTTGGTCAGCGCCTCGAACGAGTACGTCCGCGTCTCGCCCAGGATGACGAACTCGGGCTCGTGGTCCGTCATGACGTATCCCACGTCGTGCAGCGCCGTCGTCAGGCCGGCCTCGCCGATGACGTAGGCCGTGCCCCCGGGGTGCTGGCTGTCCAGGAACCGGGCCGTGGCCAGCGCCGAGGTCCAGATGTTCTCCACCGGGACGTCGAGGCCGATCCGGTTCAGCCGCGCGTGCAGGTCGCGTGCCGTGTAGATCGAGTTGTTCGTCAGCACGAGGAACGGCTTGCCGGAGTCCCGGAGCTTCCTGATGAACGCGTCCGCCCCCGGGATGGGAACGCCCTCGTGCATCAGCACGCCGTCCATGTCGGTGAGCCACGAGTCGATGGGCTTGCGATCTGTCATGGGTGCGGGCTCCCTGCCGTACGCGGACCTCGGACGACCATGCTATTCAGTCATCCCGGACCGGGCCCGCGAGGGGCGGGGCCGCCCCGCAGCCGTCCGCCCGGACCCCCGCTGTGACGTGCTCGGCTCTCCCGCTGTCACGCGCTCGATGTCCCGCCCGATCGCCCGATCGCCCGATCGCCCGCTCGCCCGAACGGGCGAGTGCGGATGCGGACCGGGGTCGCAGCCGTGAACCTTCCCACAGGAGGTTTCACGATGCGTTCACTGCCCCTTACGTTCTGTGCCGCGACGGCCGTCGCGCTCATAGCCCTGCCCGCGCCCGCCGCCCTCGCGTCCCCGGCGGTTCCTGCCGCCCCAGCCGCCCCGGCAGCTCCCGCCGCTCCGGCCGGTGACGGGAACCGAGGCCACGTCCAGGTCACCCCGTCCACGATCGCCCCGGGCGGGCGGGTGGAACTCTGGGTCGACAGCTGCGGCAAGGCCCGGCACGCCGAGGGCGTCTCCGACGCCTTCGTCTCGGACGTCCGCTTCAGACCCGCCGACGAGCAGGGCCTCTTCGCCGAGGCCACCGTCCGCTTCGACGCCGAGCCCCGCTCCTACGAGGTCCGGGTGCGGTGCGCGGACGGCCGGGGCCGGGCGACGGGCACCCTCACCGTCGTCCACCACAGCCGCCCCTCGCCCGTGGCCCCGGTGAAGGCGGGCGGCGGAGGGGCCGCCACCCTCGCCGAACGCTCCGCCGAGTCCCAGGGCCCCGGCACCCGGCACGCGGTGATCGGGCTGGTGCTCGCGGCCGTCGCCGCGGTCGCCGTCGCCCTGCGCACCTCGCGCCGCCGCCGCGACCCGGCCGCGGACTGACGTGTCCGGGCGGAGCGGCCCGGCGGGGACCGGGCGGCTGTGCACCGGAGTGGCGTGGGCCGTGCTGCTGCTCGGCCTCTGGCTCTGGGGCCGCGAGGCCGCGGACGGGCCCGGCGGCCGGTCGGCGCCCACGACCGGCGACATCGCCGCCGTCGGCCGGCCGTTCGGCGCACCGCTGCCGCCGGCCCGCGACCCGCTGGGCGGCGCGGCCCCGCGGCGCGTGGAGATCCCCTCGGTGGGGATCGAGGCGCCGGTCGTCCCGCGCGGGCTCGACCGGGACGGGGCCGTCGACCCGCCGCCGTTCGCACAGCCGCGTACGGTCGGCTGGTACGGCCGGGGCGCGGAGCCCGGCACCGCGGGCGCGGCTCTGTTCGTGGGGCACGTCGACACCGCGACGAAGCCGGCCGTCTTCTACGGGCTCAGCTCCGTGCGGCCGGGCGAGAGGATCCGGGTGACCCGGTCCGACGGCAGCGTGGCCGAGTTCACCGTGGACGACGTCCAGGTCGTCACCCGGGAGCGCTTCGACGCCGAGAAGGCGTACGGGCCCCGCGAGGACGGCCGGGCCGAGCTGCGGCTGATCACCTGCGGCGGGACGTACGACCGGGAGACCCGGTCCTACACCGCGAACGTGGTGGTCTCCGCCTACCTGACCGGCGCACGCGACGCGGCGGAGCACCACGGCCGCGTCTGAGCGGGTCCGGGGCGGGGCGTTCCGAGAGGCCCCGGCGGGCCCCGGACCGGAGCCCGCCGGGGACGACGACGGGCCTGCGAGTCACCGGCACGGCGGCGGCGGTCGGGGCGCTCCTGCTGCTGGCGGGATGTTCCGGTGACGGGGAGGGCGGCGGCAAGGGCAGCGCACAGCCCGTCCAGCAGCAGCCCAGGGAGCGCGACCCGTACTGGGTCAACCTCGACGGCGACGCGGCCCGCCGGGCTGGTGCGTGACGTCGCGCTCTGCTGATCCAACTGTACGGACCGCCGGCCCTCTTGGGGGCCGAAGCTCCCAGACGGATGGTCCGGAACCGAAACTGCCGTCGGGAGCCGTCGGCCAGGAGCCGTCGGCCGGGAAGGAGAGGAAACGGTCAAGGCCCCCTCACGCTCGGTGAGGGGGCCTTGACTGTGCGTGCGCCGTCAGGGACTCGAACCCCGGACCCGCTGATTAAGAGTCAGCTGCTCTAACCAACTGAGCTAACGGCGCTCGCTGACCTGGAGAACTTTACCCGATCTCGGCGGGTGCTCCGAACCATTCACCGGCCGCCACGCCCTGTTGGATAGTCGTTTTTTCCAATAAATCCGTCAAAATGGGATAGGTCGGGAGAGTTGAGACACTGACGTCCGTGGCAGACCGCCCAGAGATCTTGACGAGTGCGGAGGGGATTCGCATGAGTGTGCCGGTCTTCGAGGAGTACGAACCCGCCGTCGACTGCGTCTGCGCGGGGTGCGCCCTCCGGCGGCGCGGCGCCGCGCGGACGCCGGTGAGCCGCGGCGGTCACCCGGCCGCACACGGAGCCCGCCGGGCCCTGGTCCTGGCCACCGCCGCCGGTGTGGTCCTCTCCTGCGGCGCGACGGGCGCCGCCGCTGCCGCGGGCCACGCGCCACGGGTCGCCAGGCCCGACACGGACACCGGACCCGGAACGGGCACGGACGCCGCCGGCCCGGACACCGACCCGGACACCGGCACGGAACCGGCCTCTCCGCAGGGCAGGCGGGGCCCGCTGATGGGGACCGGCGCGTCGGGCCCGCCGTCCGCCGGCGCCGCGCCGCGCACCACGACCCGGGCCGACATCATCGGCCGGGCCCGGAAGTGGGTGACCGCCCAGGTGCCGTACAGCATGGAGAAGTACTGGTCGGACGGGTACCGCCAGGACTGCTCCGGCTATGTGTCGATGGCCTGGGACCTCGGCGGCAACGAATGGACCGGGAGCCTCGCCGACTACGGCACCCGGATCGCCCGCGCCGACCTCGAACCCGGAGACATCCTCCTCTTCCACAACCCGGCCGACCCGTCCCGGGGCTCCCACGTCACGATCTTCGGCGGCTGGGCCGACGGCGGCCGCACCCACTACATCGCCTACGAGCAGACGCGCCCGCACACGCGGAGGCAGTCGACGCCGATGGCGTACTGGAACAACTCCGACCGCTACGTCGCCTACCGGTACAAGGGCGTGGAAGGCGGTTCGCCGGGCGGGGGCGGGGGCTCCTCCGCCGCCTTCCCCGGCGCCGGACGCTTCGGCCCCGGGGCGGACAACGCCGACGTGACCCGGCTCGGCAGGATGCTCGCCGCACGCGGCGGCAAGCGCTTCTACGCGGTCGGCCCCGGGCCCGTCTGGTCGGCGGCGGACCAGCGCGCGACCCGGGCGTTCCAACGGGCACAGGGGTGGCGGGGCGCGCAGGCCGACGGGATTCCGGGGCCGGAGACCTGGCGGCTGCTGGTGGGCGGCACGGGACGCGACATCCCGGCCGCCGGCACGGGCGGCAGCCCGAATACGGCCGCCGCCTTCCCCGGGCGCGGCTATTTCAAGCCGGGTCAGTCCAACAGCCATGTCGACCGGCTCGGCAGACAGTTGGTGAAGAAGGGATACGGCAAGCACTACGTGTCGGGCCCCGGCCCGCGCTGGACCGAGGCCGACCGCCGCAACGTCGAGGCGTTCCAGCGGGCCCAGGGCTGGCGCGGCGGCGCGGCCGATGGCTATCCGGGGCCGGAGACCTGGCGCCGGCTCTTCGCCTGACGGAAAGGAACCGGGAACCGGTGAACCCAGACCAGAACGACCCTTCCCCCACCGACCACCACCCCCTGACTCCCCCGTTCCGCCCGGCGGGCGGCGGCGGCGCGGGCGGAGCGCCGTCCGCGGCGGACTGGACCCCGCTCCCGGCCTACGGGGCGCGGAGCGGCCCCGGCCCGGCCGAACCCGACCCCGGCCCGGACACCGAGCTGGACCTCGTGCTCGACCTCGCCCCCGGCGACCGCGTCACCTCGGCCGTGTTCTCGGTGCCCGGCACCGCGTTCCCGCCGTCCGCCCCCGCTCCCGCGCCTGTGTCGTCCGCGTCCTCCGCGTCGGCCCCCGTACCGCCGCCGACGGCCCGCCGGCAGCCCGTCATCGCCAACGAGTCGACCGCCACCATCCCCGTGCACCTCCTCTTCCGGGACGATCCGGAGCCCGTCGAGCCCTCCGCGCTGCCCGCCGCCGTCGCCCGCCGGGCCCTCCCGGCACCCGGCGACCGCGGCCCGGCCGGGCCCGCGAGGCCGCCGGTCCCGCGCGCGCCGCGGGCCAGGGTGCTGCCCTCCACCCGGCCGTCGCCGCTCGCCGACCCCCGGCTCGCCGAACGGCCCGGTCCGGTGCTGCCCGGCTGGGCCGCGCTGTTCACCGGGGCGTGCGCCGCCGCCGGCGTGCCGGGCGTCCTGTGGTGGTACGGGGCGCTGCCCGCCGTCGCGGAACGGGCCCTCGGCCTGGCTCCGCGCGCCCACGGGGCCGTCGGCGCGGGCGGCTGGGCCCTGCTGGCGTTCCTGGTCACGGTGGTGCTGTTCGCGCTCGGCGGTCTCGGGCGCGGCCGGGTCGGGTACGCCTGGGTGCTGACGCTGTTCGGCGAGTACCGGGGGAGCGTGCGGCGCACCGGCCTCCTCTGGGTCTCGCCCCTCCTGCTGCGCCGCCGGGTCGACGTACGGCTGCGGCACTGGCGCAGCGAGCCGCTGCCCGCCGTGGACGCCGACGGCGCCGCGCTGCGGGTCGTCGTGCTGGTGGTCTGGCGGATCGAGGACACCGTGCGGGCCGCGCTCGGGATCGCGGACCACGAGGCGTACCTGCGGGCGCAGGTCGAGGCGGCCCTGGCCCGGGTCCTCTCGCAACTGCCCGCCGACGCCTTCCACCAGGATGCCCCGACCCTGCGCGACGCGGAGGCGGTGGGCGACGCGCTGACCCGGGTGCTCCAGGCGGACTGCCGGCCGGCGGGCGTCGAGGTGTACTCGGCGCAGCCGACCGCGATCGAGTACGCCCCGGAGGTGGCGGCGGCGATGCAGCGGCGGCGGATCGCCGCGATCGACGCCCGGCACCGGGACAGCGTGCTGACCTCCGTGGTGGACGCGGTCGACGACACCGTCGACCGCCTCACCGCGCGCGGCATCGTCGAGCTGGACGACTACGAACGCAAGGCGCTCGTCAAGGATCTGACGGTCGCTTTCTACACCGGGCGGACCGGCGGGGGCGACGGGGTCTGAGCGGTCGCCGGGCCTCGGAAGGGGCCCGGGAGCGCCGTGCAGGGCTTCCGGAATCCGATGTCCAGTGGTCTGGACATGTTCACGTCGTGTCAATAATCTATGACCTGGTCTAGACCGCAGAACAACGCACCACGCGCGCGCAGTCGAGCAGTGCTCATGGCACCTCCCCCACGTTCCAGAGGAGCGACAGCAATGCGGAAAAGGGCAAGCGCGGCCGTCATCGGCCTGGCGATAGCGGGCGTCTCGGTGCTCGCGACCAGCAGCGCCAGCAGTCACGGCTACACGGACACACCCATCAGCCGTCAGAAACTCTGCGCCAACGGCACGGTGACGGGCTGCGGCAACATCCAGTGGGAGCCGCAGAGCGTCGAGGGGCCCAAGGGCTTCCCGGCGTCAGGACCCGCCGACGGCAAGATCTGCTCCGGCGGCAACAGCACGTTCTCCCAGCTCGACGACCCGCGCGGCGGCAACTGGCCGGCCACGCAGGTCACCGGGGGGCAGGGCTACAGCTTCCGCTGGCAGTTCACCGCCCGCCACTCCACCAGCGACTTCCGCTACTACATCACCAAGAACGGCTGGGACTCCACCAAGCCGCTCACCCGGGCGGCCCTCGAATCGCAGCCGTTCATGACCGTCCCCTACGGGAACCAGCAGCCGCCGGCCACGCTGACCCACCAGGGCACGATCCCCACCCAGAAGACGGGCAAGCACGTCATCCTGGCCGTCTGGAACGTCGCGGACACCACCAACGCGTTCTACGCGTGCTCGGACGTTAAGTTCTGACGCTCCATCAGTTATCGTGCGGCGCCATGAGGAGTACCGGCACCGTCGCGGAGCTCGTACGACGTCAATGGGGCGACCACCGGCCCGCCCTGAAGCACGGCCCCACCGTGCTCACTCATCACCAGGTGGTCGAGGGCGCCGCCGCACGGGCGGCGCTCCTGGCGGATCTGCTGCCGACGGGCGGCGAACCGCACCTCGCGGTGCTGCTCGACAACACCCCTGAGTTCCCGCTGTGGCTCAGCGCGGCGGCCCTGGCCGGGGCCGCCGTCGCGGGCATCAACCCCACCCGGCGCGGACCCGAGCCGGCCCGCGACATCCTGCACACCGAGGCCCGCGTCCTGATCACCGAGCGCGCCCACCTGCCGCTGCTCGCGGGACTGGAGCTGCCCGGCGTCCGCGTGCTCGTCACGGACACCGAGGCGTACGCCGCCCTGCTCGCCCCGTATGCCGGGGCGCGGCCCGGCGACGCGGTCGTGGCCCCGGTGGGCGGCGACAGCCGGATGCTCCTCTACTTCACCTCCGGATCGACCGGCGCGCCCAAGGCGGCGATCTGCACCCAGGGCCGCCTCGCCGGGGCCGGACACGCGCTGGCCGGCCGCTTCGGCGTGCGCCCGGCGGACGTCCACTACATCTGCATGCCGATGTTCCACGGCAACGCGGTGATGGCCGGCTGGGCCCCCGCCCTGGCCGGCGGCGCGGCCATAGCGCTGCGCCCCCGCTTCTCCGCCTCGGGCTTCCTCGACGACGTGCGCGCGTACGGGGCGACGTACTTCACCTACGTCGGCCGCGCGGTGCAGTACCTGCTGGCCACCCCCGCGCGCCCCGACGACCGCGAGCACTCCCTGCGCCTGGGCTTCGGCACGGAGGCCGGAGCCGTGGACGTGGCCCGCTTCCGCGAGCGGTTCGGCGTGGAGCTGGTCGAGGGATACGGCTCCTCCGAGGGCGGCGCGGCCCTCCAGCGGAGCCCCGACGCCCCGCAGGGCGCGATCGGCCGGCCCGCCCCCGGCGACGACCTCGCCGTCGTCGACCCGGAGAGCGGCGAGGAGCGGGCGGCGGCGCGCTTCGACGGCGGCGGGCGGCTGCTCAACGGGGACGAGGCGATAGGCGAACTGGTCAACCGGGGGCCGACGCCCTTCGAGGGGTACTGGCGCAATCCGGAGGCGGACGCGGCCCGGGTCCGGCGGGGCTGGTACTGGACCGGCGACCTCTTCTACCGCGACGCGGACGGCTTCCTCTACTTCGCGGGCCGCACCGACGACCGGCTGCGCGTCGACGGCGAGAACCTGGCCGCCGCGGCGATCGAGGACATCCTGGCCCGCTGGGACGCGGTGGCGGCGGCAGCCGTCTACGCGGTGCCCGACCCGGTGACCGGGGACCTGGTGATGGCCGCGCTCGCGCTGCGCGAGGGGGCCGCCTTCGACCCGGCCGCCTTCGCCGCCTTCCTGCGCGGCCGGCCGGAACTGGGGACGAAGATGGCCCCGCGGTTCGTCCGGATCGTGCCGCGCATGCCGGTCACCGCCACGAACAAGGTCCACCGGGTGGCGCTGCGCCGGGCGGGCTTCCGCTGCCCGGACCCGGTCTGGTTCGACCGGGACGGGGACGGGACGTACGCGCCGCTGGACGCCGGGGCGCTCGCCGGGCTGCTGGCCCGGTACGCGGAGCACGGGACCCGGCCGCCGGGCGGCTGACCGGGGCGGGCGGGCCCGGCACGGCGCGGGTACAGCACAGTGGGCGGCCTCCGCGAAGGAGACCGCCCACTGGGTGTC
>NZ_ML123034.1:2249100-2257671 GCF_003846185.1 Streptomyces sp. ADI96-02 | reverse complement strand
TCGAAAATAATACCTGGTCCCCGGGGGTGGTGATGACCGGCCTCCGCGCGGCCTCACAGCGCCAGCGACAGCATCAGCGGAGCGGCCCGGCGGTTCAGCGTGTCGGCGGCCTCCCGCAGCCGGTGCGCGTCCTGGATCGGCAGCGACAGGGCGAGGCATCCGGCGGAGGCCCCGGCCGTCAGCGGGACGGCCGCGCAGACCGTGCCCACCGCGTACTCCTGGAGGTCGAGGACCGGGACGGTGGCCGGGTGGGCGTCGAGCTTCGAGAAGAGCACCTTCTCGTCGGTGATCGTCCGCGAGGTGAGCCGGGCCGCCCGGTGGCGCGAGATGTGGTCGCGCCGCCCGTCGTGGTCGAGCTGGGCCAGCAGGCACTTGCCGATCGCGCTGGCGTGGGCGGAGGAGCGGAAGTCCACCCACTCGTTGACGGCCGGGGTGAGCGGGCCGTCGGCGACCTGGGTCACGCTGACCTCGCCGTCGACGTACCGGCTGAGGTAGACGGCGGCGCCGACCGAGTCGCGGAGCTGGGCGAGGGTGTTCTGGAGCCGGTCCTCCAGCGCCTGGCGGCGGGCCGCCCCGGAGCCGAGCAGCAGCAGAGAGGCCCCTGTCACGTACGCTCCGTCGCTGACCTGCTCGACGTACCCCTCGCGGCGCAGCGTGAGGAGCAGGGACGCGAGGTGGCCGACCGGGAGGCCCGTCTCCCGCGCGATCCGGGCCTCGGTCACCCCGCCGCCGTGCCTGGAGACCGCTTCGAGCACGCGCAGCGCGTACTGCACCGAGTGGAACGGTGCGGTCGGCTCGGGCTTCAGCGCCACGGTTCCCCCTCTACCAGGTTGTGACCGCAAGCTTTCGCCCCACGATAGCCGCCGGGCGGTGCTTTCGGGGCGGCAGTTGACAAGCCGGCGGGAGGTCCCGGCGCTGTCAACAGGGACGCATCCGCATGGCATATGCCAGAGGCGTAGCCGTTACCTCAACTCCGAGGTCACAGAGCCGTGTTGAGGAATTCGGGCGTACGTTCGCAGGTCGGATCGGAGGAGGTTCTCCCCGGGGTTCCGGACTCGGCGGCCCGACCCGCGTCGAACATCAGGACCTTCGGCGACCGTGAAGTCGATCCGGTCCGGCGCCACGTGGTCGCCGCAGCGCCGACCGGCCGTTACGGCCGGGTGTGCGGCTCGACGGCCGGATCAACTCCCTTCCGGGCCGCCCGGGACGTCGCTCGACGGCACGTAACCGCGTTCCTTGTCGACCACGTTGGGCAGCGGCTCGCCGGCCGCCCACCTCTCGTACATGTCCACGAACTGCTCGCCCAGCCGATCGCGCCAGCCCACGGTGTCGCCGCTCATGTGCGGCGAGATCAGCAGCCCCGGCGCGTCCCACAGCGGGCTGTCGGGGCTCAGCGGCTCCTTCGCGAACACGTCCAGCGCCGCGCCCGCGATCCACCGCCGCTCCAGCGCGTCCGCCAGCGCGCTCTCCACCACCTGCGGCCCGCGCCCCACGTTGATGAACCGCGCCGAGGGCTGGAGCAGCCCGAAGAAACGGCTGTCGAACAGGGCCCGCGTCGACTCCGTCAGCGGAGCCGCGCCGATCACCCAGTCCGCCCGCGCCGCCAGCCGGTCCAGGTCGGCGATCCCGTGAATGGTGCGCCGGGCGGTCCGCCCGACCAGCGCCACCTGGACGCCCAGGCCGTGCAGCAGCCGGGTGATCTCCCGTCCGATCGGGCCCGCGCCGACCACCACCGCCCGCGATCCGGCCACCCGCTGCCCGTCCCGGTGGACCCAGCGCCGCCGCCGCTGGAGCTCCAGGGTCCCCGGCAGGTCCTTGGCGAGGGCCAGCACCAGACCGGCCACGTACTCCGCGACCGGGCGCTCGAAGACGCCCCGCGCGTTGGTCAGCACGGTGCCGGAGGCCCGTAGAGCCGGGAAGAGCAGCCGGTCCACCCCGGCGCTCGCGCAGTGCACCCAGCGCGGCCCCGGTCCGTCGGACGGCCAGGCCCCGCGGACGGCGTCGGAGCCGAAGTCCCACACCAGCAGCACGTCCGCGTGGGGGAGCAGGTCCGCCAGACCGCGTTCGCCGGTGTGCTGGACGCGCACTCGGCCGGTCAGCCGACCGAGGCGCGGCGGCGGGTCGGCGTCGAGGACGAGAAGGACGGGTCCGGGCATCGGTGCGTCGTCACCCCACTGGGCCGTGTCGTCGAAGGGCCGTCTGCCGCGCCACGGCCTGCGCGCACGCGCGTGCGCGCTGCTCCGGCCGTGCTGAGCCCGACCCTACCCGGGCGCGGGCACCGGGGGCCGGGGAAGCGGGGGCCGGGAGCGCGAGGGCCGGGAGCGCGGGGGCCGGGGGAGCCGCGGCTCCCGGACCGCGCCCGACCGCCGCTCCGGCCCGTCCGGAGGAATACTTGGCAGAGGCAGGGGCAGCAGTGAGCGGTCGCGTGTTCCCGTGCCCGCGCCCGGCCCGCCCGGGAGCGGCGGACGGGACGCGAGCGGCTGCCGCCCGGTGCGGCGGACACGCCGTCCGCCGGCCGTCCGGGCCGCCGGCGCGGAGCGCGACACCTCGGCCGCAGGCCGGCACTGCGGAAGGGCGCTCGCCGTGAACCCGTCGCCCGGCGAGCCGCCCGGCCGGCCTCCGGCACCGGACGGGAAAAGGAAGGGTGGACATGACGACCGTAGGACTTCTCTACCCGGGCCACTTCGCGGAGGACGACTTCCCGCGGATCGAGATCATGCTCGACACGGACATCAGGCTGCCGCTGTTCCACACGGACACCGACGAGGACGCGCGGGACGTCGACGCGCTGCGGGCGCTGGGCGCGCCGGACCGGCTGGCCGAGGGCGTGGACGAGCTCCGCCTGGCGGGCGCGGAGGCGCTGGTCTGGGCGAGCACCGGCGGCAGCTTCGTGCACGGCTGGGACGGGGCGCAGGAGCAGATCGCCGCGCTCGCCCGGACGGCGGGCCTGCCCGCGTCCAGCACCTCCTTCGGCTTCGCCCACGCGGTACGGGAGCTGGGCGCCCGCCGGGTCGCCGTCGCGGCGGCCTGGCCCGAGGACGTGGCCGGCCTCTTCGCCGCGTTCCTGGCCTCGGCGGGGATCGAGACGGTCGCCGCGGCGGGCGGCGGTGTCGGGGGCGTCGCCCCGGCGACCGGGGGCATCCCGACGGCGGGCGGCATCCCGACGGCGGGCGGCGGCGTCGCCACGGCCCGTGAGGTCGCCGGCTGGGAGCTGGAGCAGGTCAAGGCCCTGGCCCTGGCGGCCGACCACCCGGACGCCGAGGTGGTGCTGCTGCCGGACACGGCCCTGCACACCGCCGCGTACCTCCCGGAGCTGGAGGAGGCGCTCGGCAAGCCGGTCCTCACCGCGAACCAGGTGACGGTCCGCGAGGGGCTGCGGCTGACCGACCGCAGGGTCTGGGCGCCGACGCTGGGCACGCTCTTCGCCACCCGCGAGCCGGTGCTGGGGGCGCTGGAGCCCAAGGGCATCGAGGTGCGGGAGTAGGCGCGGGGGAGGGGACCCGGACCGGAGCCCGGCCTGAACCCCGGAGCCCGGCCTGAACCCCGGAGCCCGGCCTGAGCTCCGGGCCGGGACCTCGCACGCCGCGCCCGCGACCTCGGTCAGGAATAAGCGGAGCCATCCTCCTGTTGTTCGCCTCCGATACCGATACGTACGACGAGCACCACCGGGAGAGGCCGACACGTGGACGAGATCCGAGGCGACGGGATGGCCGGGGAGACGGCCGGGCATGGGACAGCCGGGGACGAGACGGCCGGCGACGGGATCCGCGGCACCAGGGCCGGGACGGCGGGCGTGCCGCTGTCGGTGCTCGACCTGGTGACGGTGGGGCAGGGGCGGACGGCGAGCGACGCGCTGCGCACCAGCGTGGACATCGCCCGTCTTGCCGAGCGCCGCGGCTTCCACCGCTTCTGGGTCGCCGAGCACCACTCGATGCCCGGGGTCGCCTCGTCCTCCCCGGCGGTGATCCTGGCCCACCTCGCCGCGCACACCGAGCGCATCCGGCTCGGTTCCGGCGGGGTGATGCTGCCCAACCACGCCCCGCTCGTGATCGCCGAGCAGTTCGGCACGCTGGAGGCGTTGGCCCCGGGCCGGGTCGACCTGGGCCTGGGCCGGGCGCCCGGCACCGACGGGGCGACCGCCGCCGCCCTGCGCCGCTCGGACCGGCTCAACGAAGGGGCCGACGACTTCCCGCAGCAGCTCGCCGAACTCATCCGCTTCCTGGACGACGACTTCCCCGACGGCCACCCCTACGCCCGGATCCACGCCGTACCCGGCCCGGTCCAGGCGACCGCGCCCGGCGGGGTGCAGTCCGCGCACCGCCCGCCCGTCTGGCTGCTCGGCTCCTCCGGGTTCAGCGCCCGGCTGGCCGGCACGCTCGGCCTGCCGTTCGCCTTCGCGCACCACTTCTCCGCGCAGAACACCGTCCCGGCGCTCGACCTGTACCGGAACTCCTTCCGGCCGTCCGCCGTGCTGGACGCGCCCTACGCGCTGATCGGCGTCTCGGCGCTGGCCGCCGACGACGAACGCGAGGCCCGCCGCCAGGTCCTGACCGGCGCGCTGTCGATGCTCCGGCTCCGCACCGGCCGCCCGGGACTCGTCCCTAGCCCGGAGGAGGCGGCGGCGTACGCCTACAGCCCGATGGAGCAGGAGTTCGTCGACGGTTGGCTCGCCAACGTGGTCCACGGCACCGCCGACGAGGTCCGCACCGGCCTCGACGACCTCGCCGAGCGCACCGGCGCCGACGAGCTGATGATCACTGCCACCGCCCACGGCGGCGAGGCGCGGCTGCGCGGCTACGAGCTGATCGCCGACGCGTACGGTCTGCCCTCGGCCTGACGTCCGCCCCGATCCCGCCCTCTCCTCCCGGCTCCGGTTCCCGACCTCTCGGGCCCGGCTCCGGTACCGGGAGTGCGTGCCCTGCGCCCGGCTCCGGTACCGGGAGTGCGTGCCCTGCGCCCGGCTCCGGTTCTCAGTCCCGGGCCGGGCGGGCGGTGATCAGGTCCGCGATCCGCTCCGGGGCCACGGCCCGGGAGTACAGCCAGCCCTGACCGGTGTCGCAGCCGATCCGGCGCAGCCGCTCCGCCTGCCCGGCCGTCTCCACGCACTCCGCGGTGACGGTCAGGCCCAGGCGGTGCGCCAGCTGCACCATCGCCTCCACGATCGTCTCGTCGGCGGGGCTCGGGTGCGTGCCGTCGTCGTAGCGGAAGCCCCGTACGAACGCGCCGTCCAGCTTGAGCACGGAGACGGGCAGCCGGCTCAGATAGGCGAGGTTGGAGTAGCCCGTCCCGAAGTCGTCGATGGCGATGCGCACGCCCATGTCGCTCAGCGCCTGGAGCGCGCGCAGCGGCCGGCCCGCCGAGCCCATCACCGCCGACTCGGTCAGCTCCAGCTGGAGCAGGCCCGGGGCCAGCCCCGTCTCCGCCAGGATCCGCGCCACGTCGGCCACCAGGTCGGAGTCCCACACCTGCCGTACGGCCACGTTGACGCTGATGAACAGCGCCGGCTCGTCCGGGTGGTCCAGCTGCCAGCGCCGTGCCTGGCGGCAGGCGGTGCCCAGCACCCACCGGCCGAGCTGCACGATCGAGCCGTCCTCCTCGGCGATCTGGACGAACCGGTTGGGCGCGAGCGTCCCGAACTGCGGATGGTTCCAGCGCACCAGCGCCTC
Source organism: Streptomyces sp. ADI96-02 (assembly GCF_003846185.1). Taxonomy (GTDB): domain Bacteria; phylum Actinomycetota; class Actinomycetes; order Streptomycetales; family Streptomycetaceae; genus Streptomyces. The sequence goes on along the minus strand of NZ_ML123034.1, from coordinate 2,252,005 downwards.
CACCCCGCGCACCACGCCGTCCGCCATGCCGACCAGCGGCTGGTACTCCAGCGTGAACTCGCCGCGCTCCACGGCGGGCCGGAGCGTCGAGGAGAGGGCCTGCCGGGTCATCCGGTGGGCGTTGCGCTCCGGGTCGAAGAGCGTCCAGCGTGCCTTGCCGTCCGCCTTGGCCCAGTACAGCGTGGTGTCGGCGGCCTGCATCAGCCCGGTGGGCGAGGTGCCCGCCACCGGCCGCTCGACCACGCCGATCGACGCGGAGACCGAAAGCCGCCGTCCGGCGAGGTCGAACGGCATCTGGAGCGCCGCCAGGACGGCGCGGGCCAGCTCCGTCAGGGCCTGCGTACCGGCCGAGTCCTCGACCAGGATCGCGAACTCGTCGCCGCCGAGACGGGCCACCAGCCGGCTGCCGCCCGGGTTGCGGGTGGCGTCCTGCTCGGCGCAGTCGCCGAGCCGTCCGGCGACGGCGGCCAGCAGCCGGTCGCCGACGCGGTGGCCCAGGGTGTCGTTGACCGCCTGGAAACCGTCCAGATCCAGGTAGCAGAGTCCGATCCGGCCGTGCCGTGCCGGCATCGAGTCGTCCTGGTAGGGCGGGCACTCCAGGGCGGCGGAGAGCCGTTCGAAGAACAGCGTCCGGTTGGGCAGCCGGGTCACCGGATCGTGCATCTGGAGGTGGCGCAGCCGGTCCTGGAGCTCGCGCCGGTCGCTGACGTCGGCGACCGAGAGGAGCACCCGGCGCGGCTCGGCGGCCGAGGCGGCGGTCATCGGTACGACGGAGACCTCGGCCCACAGGGAGCGCCCGTCGGGATGCTTGAGGCGGCGGGTGCAGCGGAAGCGGGAGCGGAGGCCGTGCAGCACCTCGCGGTACGCCTGCCAGGTCCGGTCGTCGGCGGCCAGGTCGACCAGCTCGCTCGCCTGCCGCTCGACCAGCGCGGCGGGCGGCGCGCCCAGGAGTCCGCCGAGCGCGTCGTTGGCCCGCAGGACGCGTCCCCGGCCGTCGACCACGGCCATGGGGAGCGTCGCGGCGTTGAAGGCGGCCCGGTGGTCGCGCAGCTCCGCCGCCACGTCCGCCGCGCTGCGGTCCGCCCCGCTCCGGTCGGCCGTCTCCGCCGCGCCCCGGCCCGTCTCCGGCGATGACATCCTGTGACGCTCCGTGACCGTGGAGGGCAGGGCGCCCGGGGACGTGCCCGTCGGAGCCCTCGGCCCTTCGGAGGTTCCGCTCACCGCTCGCTCCCGCTGTGAAGATTGTCGTGAACAGGTGGGGTCGGACAGGTCACCGGGTGGCGACTCCGTGAAGGGGCCGGTCCACGCGGGAAAGCGTGGTGAAGCATAGAGGGTGGCGCGTCGGCCGTTCCAGCTCGCCGCCCCTCGCGCGCCACTCCGGGGCCGCGTGGCCGCCCCGTCGACGTCGGCCTGGTTTGCCCGATCCTGATCGGTTCTGCGCAATCCTGCTGCGTCGGGTGCGAAGAATGATCGATGGTGACGTTGCGTGAAGTCGTGGGGGGCGTTGTCGGCGGCTGACCCGTGTGGGGCAGCACAACAGGGCGTACGGCCGTGAACCGGCACAGGGTGGTCGAGATGCCCCGCGTCTCCCCACCCGGAGGTCGATGTGCCGTGCAGTCGCGGACCGGGGGGAGTGGAGCGGCCGGGACTGCGCAGTCTGGCAGCCGCCGCGACCTCCCTCCTGGCGCTCGCCGCCACGTCTCTCGTCGCGGGTCCCGCCGTGGCCGCCACCGGCGACGCCACGCCGTGCGCCCTGCCCCGGACGGCGGCGCACCACTCGCTGGGCCTGGACGACTGGAACGCGTCCTACCCGCGCCCCGACCGGGGCCTCGACGCGGTCATGGTCTTCCTGTCCTTCCCGGACTCCGAGCCCACGCTCGACCCCGAGGTCCTGACCGCCGACTACTTCCCCTCGACCAGCCGCTTCTTCGAGCGCGCCAGCTACGGCCGCTTCACCCTGCGCGCCCACCCGCAGCGGGCCTGGACGCGGATGCCGCACGACTCCTTCTGGTACGGCATAGAGCGCGACTGGGACCCCGGGCGGCGCACCGCCTATCTGCGCGACGCCATCGCCGCCGCCGATCCGGCGGTCGACTTCTCCGCCTACGACGTCGTCTACCTCGTGGCCGACCCGGACGCCCCCGGCGTCGACTCGGACGCCACCAAGGTCGTCAACTTCGAACGGCCGCTGCGTGCCGACGGCACGGACATCCGCCGCGTCGTCACGCTCTTCGAACAGCACCCACCCGACCGCAACGTCCTCGCCCACGAGACCGGCCACGTCTTCGACCTCGCCGACCTCTACCACCGGCCCGTGGACGGCAAGGGCGACTGGGACACCTACGTCGGCGACTGGGACGTCATGGGCAGCCAGTTCGGTCTCGCCCCGGACCTGTTCGGCTGGCACAAGTGGAAGCTCGGCTGGCTCGAAGGGCGTCAGGTCGTCTGCGTCCAGGGCTCGGCCGACCTCACCCTGGAGCCGATGGCCGCCGCTCCCGTGCCCGGCGGATCGATCGGCACCCGGCTCGCCGTCGTCCGGACCGGCGAGGGCAGCGCCCTGGCCATCGAGGCCCGCGGCGCCACCGGCAACGACCGGGACACCTGTTCCGAGGGGATCCTGATCTACCGGATCCGCAGCGAGACGGCGTCGGGCAGCGGCCCGGTCGAGGTCGTCGACGCCCACCCGGACACCGCCTCCTGCCGGGACCGGTCCGTCTACCCGCCGCTCGCGGACGCACCGCTCCAGGAGGGCGAGACCTTCACGGTGCCCGGCGACCGCACCCGCGTCGAGGTCGCCGACCGCACCCCGTCCGGCTCCTGGACCGTACGGATCACCGCCGGCGTCTGAACCGCCCGGCCCGGAACACGAAGAAGCCCCCCGCTCGCGCGAGGGGCTTCTTCCGTC
>NZ_ML123034.1:2205513-2248968 GCF_003846185.1 Streptomyces sp. ADI96-02 | reverse complement strand
GTCGTAGACAGTAGCATCCGGATCCGTCCGGGGAAAAATCGTCCCTCCACCGTCCCGCAGCCCTCCCGACCTGCTCACCCGCACACACGCCCAGAGCAGGACGTCCGGGCCCGGAAGCCACGGGCTACGGGTGTCGGGAGCGACCAGCCAGTGCGGCCCGGAATCACGCGAGGCGCAGGTCAGCGGCGGTACGGTCACCGCGTCGCCGGTGCCGTGGCAGAGCAGCGGCGGCACCGCGCTCCGCTGCTCGGCGGACCGCTCCGGACCGCCGGAACCCCACTCCTCCCAGGCCAGCAGCGAGGGCAGTCGCTGAGCCGTGCCCGGGGCGGCGAACAGCAGCAGCCTGCCCCGGTGGGTGGCGACCGGTCCGGTGCCGGGGCCCTCGGCCCAGAGCTGCTCCAGCATCCGGCGGCCGAAGAGCGCGGGCACGTTGACGACGTCGAAGGCGGTGCCGCACGGCAGCACGCCGGGCGCCGCGGGGTCGTCCTGCCACTGCGCGAGCGTGCTGCGCGGATACGCCGAGGCTCCCGCGAGCCACGCGACTCCGGCGGCGGTGACCTGGGCGGCCCGCTGCCCGGCCAGGTCCTGCGGCAGGGTGAAGAGGTCGACGCCGTGGTGCGCGGCGGCACCGGCCTGCGGGGTCGTTTCGTCTTTCAGCCATGCGCTCATGGAAAAAGGTCTACCGGGAGTGACGGAACTGATTCCGAGAGTTGCCGGAAACCGGGACACGGCGTGAGGGGAAGGGGTATCTTGCCCGGCGGAATATGCCAGGGGACCTGACCTCCGGACCGGCCCGGCGGCACCCTCCGCGCCCCCGGACCGGCGCGGGGACCGGCCCGGCCCCATCAGGCCCGGTCAGCCCGGTCAGGCCCGGTCAGCCCGGTCAGGTCCGCTCAGCCCTGTCAGGTCCGCTCAGCGTGGTCAGGCCCCGGGGCCGCCAGCAGGGTCCGGCCGAACTCGATCATCTTCTTCGCGTAGTCCTCGGTCCACTCCGCGCGCTCCGCCACGTCGGCCGCCGTCAGCCGGTCGAACCGGCGCGGATCGGCGAGCTGCGCCGCCGCCATCGCCTGGTACTCCACCGACCGGTCCGCCGCCGCCCGGAAGGCGTGGGTCAGCTCGGTCGCCCGGCTCAGCAGCTCGCGGGGGTCCTCCAGGGACTCCAGGTCGAAGAAGTGCTCCGGGTCGGCCGCCGCCTGAGACGGCTCGAAGAGCAGCGGCGCGGGACGCAGCCGCTGCCGTTCGTTCCGCTCGGACTGTGACATGGGCGTTCCTTCCTCGGGCGACCGGACGGCCACCCTCCATTGTCCAACCCCGCGCAAGAGGGCCCGGGGCCAGGGGGCCCGGCGATCCGGCCCGGCCCGGTCGGGGCCGCCGGTCAGGGCCGCCAGGCCACCCGGTGCTCGGCGAGGTGCGCGAGCACCGCGTGGTTCGCCTCCCACCCGTCGGGGAACTTCACCGTGACGCCCAGCCGCACCGGCTCCGTGGACGGATGCTCGTCCAGCAGGTCCGCGACCCCTTCCCGGCACACCACCACGCAGGCGTGCCGGTGGCGCGAGGCCAGCACGCACAGCCGGCCGGTCTCCAGGTGGAACGCGGTCGCGTCGGGCCGGCCCGACAGCGGATGCAGGACCACCGTCACGTCGAACTCCCGGCCCTGGAGCCGGTTGGCCGTGTCCACGGCCACGCCCGCCACCCCCAGCTCCGCGAGTGCCGCACGCACCGCCGCCGCCTGGTCGCGGTGGGCCGTGCCGACCGCGACCCGGTCCGCCGTCACCGGCACCGGCTCCTCGGACCGCTCGCTCGTCGCGACGCCGCCCCGGTCCAGCAGCCGCCGGACCACCAGCGCCACCGCCCGCACCGCCTCCGGGTCGGTACGCGGGGTGCGGCGGGCGGGCAGCTCCAGCAGGCCCCACCCCGAGGCGGCGGCCTCGTCCAGCACCCGGTCCGGCCCCGAGCCGTCCGACGCCGTCCCGAACGAGAGCCGCCGGTCCCCGTGGTCCGTACCGCTGCGGAACGGGGTGTACGGGTAGAACGCGGCCGACACCAGCGGAGCCGCCGACGCGGGCAGCCGCCAGGACACCGGCAGCCGGTGCTGCGGCAGCTCCGGATTGTGCGCCAGCAGCGTGGAGACGGCACTCGCCGACGGGTCGTAGCTCAACCCGGCCCACTGGTCCGCGCCCACGATCGAGAACGGGTCCAACTGGCCCGGGTCCCCGACGAACAGCGCCCGCTCGAACAGCCCGGCCACGGCCAGCAGCGCGTCCGACCGCATCTGGTACGCCTCGTCGACGATGGCATGGCCCCACGGCTCCACGTTCTTCACGTGCGCCCACTTCGCGGCCGTCGAGATCACCACGGGCAGCCCGGCCAGATCGGCCGCCTTCGCCGACGTCACGACCTGGTCGAGGCCGTCGAGGATCTTGTCGTACGGGTCGGAGTCGCTGCTGTGCAGCCGGCCCACCGGCAGCTCCGGCTCCTTCTCCGCGAGGCGCACCACCAGGTCGTCGACCTGCGCGTTCGTCTGCGCGACCACCATCAGCGGACGCCCGGCGGCGGCCAGCTCCAGCGCCGCCCGCACCACCAGCGTCGACTTCCCGGCGCCCGGCGGCGAGTCCACGACGATGCCGCGCGCCGTGCCGCGCAGCGTGTCGTCGAGGATCGCGGCCGTGGCCCGCCCCGCTGCCGCGCCCGGATCGAAGACGGTGGTCACAGCAGGTCCTCCGGGGTCACGGGGTCGGGGTGCTCCGCGCGGGCGGCGTCCGCGCCCGGCGGGCCGCCGTGGGTCCACGGCGTCTCCTCCGGGTCCGGCAGCTTCGGGCCGCCGCGCTGGTCGTGCTCGAACAGGGTCCACGCGATCCGCTCGCCGGGCTCCGGCAGCGAACCGGGCGCGGGTTCCCTGCCCCGGCCCATCCGGTCCAGGATCCGCAGCACCAGCAGAATCTCGCCGCTGCCGCTGCTGTCGGGGGCCTCCTCCGCGTACCGCACGAACTCGGCCGCCTGCGGCTTGCCGTCCAGCGAGCGGTACACCCGGGTCCGCTCGCCCAGATGCGGGCGCTCGTCCGTGCGGAGGGTCACCAGCGGGCGCGGCGCGGGCCGCTTGGACTCGCTGTACGCCATCTCCACCTCCGTCACCCGGCCGAGGAACGCCTCACCGGCCAGCCGCCGTCCCGCCAGCACCAGCGGATCGTCCAGCGCCTCCTGGGCCTCCAACTGGGCCTGGGCCGTCTCGCGGGAGGCCAGCTTCTGCGCCGCCGTCACCGCGTCGTCGCGGCGCGGCTGCGGCGGCTCGCCCGCGGCGACCCGGTCCCGGTGCGCGGTGAACGACCAGCGGTCCCGGGTCCACCGGTCCGCGGCCCTGGCGCCCTCGGGCAGCTCCCGCAGCAGGTCGAGCCCCCGCCACACCGCGTCCCAGGTCGGCAGCATGACCTGCGCGAGCAGGGAGCGGATCTCCCGCTCGGCCCGGCTCAGCTCGCCCAGCCGCGCGTCCGCCGCGAGCCCGTCCTCGGCCGACGCCAGTGCCGAGCGGGCCCGGTCGTAGCGCTCGATCGCGGGGGCCAGCAGCCGGTTGTCGAAGTCCGGATCGGTGGCCGGTCCGGCCGGCGGGCACAGCAACTGGCCCTCCGGGTCCCGGGCCAGCTCGGCCCGCAGCGCCGCCTCGGCCCCCGAGCCGCCGTCCGGCGGGTCGATCCAGGAGAGCAGCGCGCCCAGGTGCTGGTCCTCCAGGCTGCTCTGGCCGGTGGCCCAGTGGCGGTTGAGCAGATCGGTGGCGGCCAGCAGCAGCGAGGAGCCGGGCACCCGGGCCCGCTCCCCGTAGTGCGTCAGCCAGCGGCCGAGCAGCGGCACCCGGCGCGGAGCCGGATACGGCGTCTGCGGATCGTCCTCGGCGGTCCGCCGGAACCGCATCGACCGCCCGAGCAGCCGGACGAACTCGATGCCCGCCCGGCTCGGCACGACCAGCTGCGGCGCGTCCGCGCACAGCTCGACCTCGACCTTGGTCCTGCGGCCCGTCGCCGGATCCGTCTCGTTGCGCTCGGCGGCCTCGACGACGTCCGCGTACGCCTCGATGTGCGGCAGCACCGCCTCCGCCAGCTCGGCCAGGAACGCGAACCGCAGGTCGCGGTCGCGCGGCTGCGCCACCGCCAGCAGCCGGGGCGACGCGCGGTCCGTGCCGACCAGGGCACCGAGCGGCGCGCCCGCCTCCCCGGCGGTGGTCAGCGGCACGAGCACCAGCGGGCGGTCGGTGAGATGGCGGTGGCGGACTGTGGCCAGCGGCTGGGCGCGGCCCGTGTCCACCGCCTCCAGCCGGGCCAGGGTGGTGATCAGCGACATGCGGCGGCACCCTCCAGCGCCTCGGCGCGCAGTGCGGCGGCCCGGCGCAGCGCGGCGACCGTCGGATCGGCGGGATCGCCCTCCTTGCCCGCCGCGGCGGCCAGCACCCCGGCCACCGTGCTCAGCCCGCCCAGCTCGCCCCGCACCCCGCGGCCCAGCGTCTCCACCGCGCCCTCGGCCCGGGACTTCGCCCGGCAGTGGAACGCCAGCTCGCAGGCGGCCAGGCACTCCGGGGCGTACGCCGCCGCGACCGACCCGACGGCGGCGTCCAGCTCCCCCGGCGAGCAGGCGGGGTCGAACGTCGTCCCCTCGGGCAGGGCCGCGGCGATGTCCTCGACGCGCGTCAGCCGGGTCAGCTGACGGCGGGTGACCGCCCGCTGCTTGCGCACGTCCACGACCGAGGCGGTCGGCAGGTTGGAGAAGTCCTTCGGGCAGACCAGCAGCACCCGGTGGCCGACCTCGGCCCCCTCGGTCACCGCCGCCACCCGCTCCAGCGCCAGCACGTACACCGCGGCCTGCCGGGCCGCCGCGCCCACCTTGGCCGCGTCGGCGGACGCGTCGATCATCGGAAAGGACTTGATCTCGACCACCGTCCACCGGCCGTCGGGATGGACCACCACCGCGTCCGGCTCCAGATAGGCGGGGGAGCCGGCCACCTCCAGGGCCAGCATCGGGTGGTCCAGCAGCGCCCAGCCGCCGACCGCCGTCGCCTCCCGCAGCGCGAGCGCGGTCCTGGCGGCCCGGCCCTCGGGCCCGGCGGCGCTCAGGTCGGGCGTCGGCACCGCACCGGCCGGTGCGGGCGCCCCGTCCCCGAGGCGTTCGTACAGCAGGCGCAGCAGCTCCGCGCCGCCGTCGGCCTTGACCTTCGCCTCGAAGGCGTTGCCCCGCATGAAGGCGAACTGCGACTGGCCGAACGGGGCGGGGGAGCCGAGCGCGGTGGCGAGCACACCCTTGTCCACTCCGGCGCCGTCGAGCAGGGCGCGGCGCTTGCAGCCGGGGTTCGCGGCGAGGGCGGCGAGGGCGCGCGCGTCGAGCGGGTGCGGTGCGACGGAGGGGCCGCGCAGCTCAGCGAGCCGCTGCCGGAGCGTCGTCGCTCGCTGCGGCGCCTCGGGCGGGCGGGCCGCCGGCAGCCGCGTCGGGGGAGTCTGCGGAGGAGGTCCGCTGGCCGGGGATTCGCTCACCCGCGGAAGTCTTGCATCCGGCACTGACAATCGGGGACTTCACCGGTCGGGACGTGCGGCGGACGGCGTCCGCGGCGGTCCGCGCACGGTCCTTGATCCGGTCGGCCAGTCGCATGACCGGCCTGGTCAGAAGGGCTCCGAGGCCCATCACGGCGGCTCCGGCGACCGCGTCCAGGAAGTAGTGGTTCGCGGTGCCCATCACGACGACCGTGGTGATCAGCGGGTAGGCGATACCCGCGGCCCGTATGAGGGGGTGGCGGCCGTACCGCCACAGCAGGATTCCGCACCACAGCGACCAGCCGACGTGCAGGCTGGGCATCGCCGCGTACTGGTTGGTCATCCCGCTCAGACCGCGCGGGGCGCTGGCCCCCGTGCCCCACCAGCCGTAACCGCTGTACTGCGCCATCGTGTCCACGAAACCGTGGCTCGCGTCCAGCAGCCGGGGCGGGCAGGTCGGCATCAGCGTGAAGCCGACCAGACCCAGCAGGGTCGAGTTCATCAGCCAGGTGCGGGCCGCCCGGTACAGGGTCGACCGGCGGCGGAACATCCACACCAGGACGGCCGGAGTCACCAGGTAGTGCAGGGAGGCGTACGCGAAGTCGGCGGGTATCCCGAGCGACGGGGTGCTGGTGAAGAGCCGGTTGAGCGGGTGCTCGGCGTTGAGGTGGAGAGCCTGTTCGAGCCGGAGGATCGCCAGCCCGTGGTCGACCGCCGTCGACACGTCGCCGCGCACCAGCAGGCGGCCGAGCGAGTACAGGCCGTACACCACCGCGATCAGTGGCAGTTCCGTCCACCATCTGGGCCGGTGACCGGTCGCGGGCGGCGCGGTGGCGTGCGGCATCCGGTGGCTCTCCCCATGTTCGTTCGGCCGACGGCGGGCGTTCAACCGTACGGCGGGTGAGGGCCGCCGACTCCCCCGGGGGTCCTCTTCCGGACGTCCCGTACGCGGTCGCCCCGCCGCGGTCGGTGACGCGGCGGGGCGGCTGCTCCAGGAGGGACGCGCCAGCCGCCCCGAAGGTTGACCGCCGGGCCCGTGCGGGATGATGGAGCGGACGTTCCGGCCGTCGCCGTCCGGGGCCGTTCATCGCACCACCGTTTCAGGGAGAGCCGTCATGGCACCGCGAATCCTGCTCGCCCGGCATGGCCAGACCCAGTGGTCCGTCCAGGGCAACCACACCGGCCGGACGGACATCCCGCTCCTGGACGCCGGCCGCGCGGGCGCGAAGCTGCTCGGCGAGCGGCTGCACCGCGCGCCGTGGGCGGGCCTGCCCGGCGTCGAGATCCGCACCAGCCCGCTCGTCCGGGCCGCCGAGACCTGCGCGATCGCCGGGTTCGGGGACCGGGCCGAACCGTGGGACGCGCTGATGGAGTGGGACTACGGGGCGTACGAGGGGCTGACCCCGGCCCAGATCAAGGCGGACCGGCCGGACTGGCTGATCTGGCGCGACGGGGTGCCGGAGGGCGAGTCCACCGCGCAGGTCGCCGCCCGCGCCGACGAGATCGTCGCCTGGGCGCGCTCGGCCGACCGGGACGTCCTGGTCTTCGCCCACGGGCACATCCTGCGGGCGCTCGGCGCGCGGTGGCTGGGCGAGGACCTGTCCTTCGGCGCGCGCGTCCGGCTGGAACCGACCTCGCTGTCGGTGCTCGGCTGGGCGTACGGGATGCCCGCCGTGGAACGCTGGAACGACACGGGCCACCTGGAGCGTTAGCCGCGCGCCCGCGCCGCGTCGGCCCCGCCCGCCCGGCTGCCGTCAGCCCGCCCGGCTGCGGTCAGCAGGCCCGGTGCGGGGATGGCGGCGGCGGCGCGGACTCCCGGTGGCGGGCCAGGAAGCAGGTGACGCCCGCCGTCTCGTCGCGCCCCTCCAGCACCCGGGCGGCTCCGGCCAGCATCGCGCGGATGCGCGAGGACTGGACCCGGCCCAGCAGGTCGAGCACCTGGTGCCCCGTCGCCGCCGCCTCGTCGGCCAGCCCGGCGCGGGCCAGGTCGCCCGTCAGCTGCGTCCGGTACAGCGCCAGGTTCCGGGTGAAGTGCGGGTCCTGGAGCGCGACGGCCCGCCGCCCGTGCCGCGCGGCACGGGCCCAGTCGCCCAGCGCCGACCAGCACTGCGCCTCCAGCAGGGCCAGTTCGGCCTCCCGGAAGAAGCTCATCCACTCCGGATCGGCCGCCGCCGGCCCCCGTTCGAACGCGGCACGGGCCCGTCCGATCGCCCGGTCGCACCCCGTCCGGTCGCCGAGCCCCGCCCGGCCGCCCGCCTCGCGCAGCGCGAGCAGCGCCATCAGCCGCGGCGAGCCCAGGGTGCGGGCCGCCCGCTGCCCGGCCTCCGCCGCCCGCACCGCCTCGCGGGGCCGCCCCGCGTCCCTGGCCAGGAACGACGTGTTGCAGAACGCGTGCGCCTCCAGCGCCGCGTCACCGGACAGCCGCGCCGTGGCCAGCGCCTCCGCGTAGTGCGAGCGCGCGTCGTCGAAGCGGCCCGAGTCGTGGGCCAGCCAGCCCACCGAGATCGCCAGCTCGCCCGCGCCCGCGTGCAGCCGGTCCGAGGTGGCGCGCCGGGCGGTGGTCCCGGCGTCCAGCATTTCGTACGCCGCGCGCAGCGGCTGGGCGGCCCGCCGGTACAGGCCGTCGGCCCCGTGCCGGTCGTCCAGCACGCGGATGTCCCGTACGGCCTTCTCGACGGCGCTCACCTCCGCCTCGCCGACCCGGCGCTGCACCGGCAGCGAGACGGACGCGGCGGACGCGGACGCGCCGCCGAGGCCCAGGTACGCGGACGCCACCGTGGCGGTACCGCCGGTCATGAACACGCGACGCAGCACGTCGCTCTCCTCGTGGATGTCGCTGGGGAGCGTGGGGGTCGGGAAGGGGGACGGGGGTGCGCCGGAGCCCGGCGGCGGGAGCGCGGGCTCCGCCGCCGGGGGAGGCTCCGAGACGACGCGGGCCGCCCGGCCGCGCACGCTCTCGCGGGCCGAGAAGCCCAGGTCGGCCAGGGAGGCGCCGGGGAACATGTGCCGGAAGACCCGCTCGTAGGCGTAGTTGGGGCAGCGGATCTCCCCGGACTCCACGCGTCCGACGTACCGGGCGTCGCACGCGACCTGCTCACCGATCTCGCGCGCCGCTCTGCGGACGGCCGCCGCGAACTCCCCTGCGGAGCGCTGCCCGCGCAACTGGCGGAAGACGAGGTTGGGAACTGCCCCTGTCGACACCATGGCCGGCCCCTCTCTGGTGCAGCCGGGTTGTCGCTGTCCGGTGTCCCGGCGAGCAAGAACGTACCTGTTGTGACGGGTCCCACACGCGGCGATTAGTCGTAAAAAGGGCATCTCCCCCTTGATCCGCCATGAACTGCCACCCTTTGCGGCGGTGTGCCCCCGTAGCCCTTGACGCACCCACGGCGTTGGTCCATGTGGAGACGGAGTGTGACTCCGTCCGGCGATGAGAGGAGGGGTTCCCTTGCTGCATCCCGGCACGGAAACCGGCTCACGGACGACCGCGACGAACCCGACGACATCCCCCGCGACCCCGACACCGCCCCCCGCGAGTCCGGTGGCGCCTCCCGCGAGGCCGACACCGCCCCCCGCCGGGCCCGTGGCGGAGGAGGCGTCCTGCGACCTGGTCACGGTCCCGGCCCGGCAGGGCCTGGAGGCCGTCGACATCCTCCGCCGCCGCAAGGAGCCCGAGGCCGTCGGCCCGGTCCTGCACGACGGCACATGCGACACCCTCGGCTTCCTCGTCCCCCCGGGCACCGCCGACGCCTGGGACGTACCGGGCAGCGCCTGTACGCGCACCGACGCCCGCCGCCTGCGCATCCCCGCCGCACCGCCCGCCTGCGGCACCGGCTGGCTCCTGCCGCCCGCCGCGAGCACCCCCGTCACCGATCCGGCCGTCCTCCGGGCCGCCCTGGACCAGGCCGCCCGGCTGATCGAGGCGGTCGACAACTGCCGGTGAGCCCATAATGGCCGGACGGGCGGAACCTCCGCCGCCGCCGGTACCCCGGCCCCCACCAGCAAGGACCAGCGCACGTGGCACGTCGAGGAGCAGCGGACGGCGGCAGGGGCGGCGGGCGCGGGCGGGAGCGCCGAGGTGAGCGGGAGCCGGTCTCCGCGCCCGTCGACGGCGGCCTCGCCGAACTCATACCCGACCGGGAGCGGCCGGGCGGCTGGACGCTGCTGATCGACGGCGCGCCCCAGTCGCACGTCGATCTCGACGACCCCGCACACCTCTCGTTCGCCTACCAGCGCCGCCTGGGCCACGTCATCGACCTCGCCGCGCCCCCGCAGCAGCCGCTGCACGTCGTGCACCTCGGCGGCGGCGCGCTCACCCTCGCGCGGTACGCCGCCGCGACCCGGCCCCGTTCCACCCAGCAGGTCGTGGAGATCGACGCGGCCCTCGTCCAGCTCGTCCGCTCGGCGCTGCCGCCGGATCCGCAGGCCCGCATCCGGGTGCGGACGGCGGACGCCCGCGAAGGGCTCGGCAGGCTGCCGGAGGGCTGGGCCGATCTCGTCATCGCCGATGTGTTCGGCGGGGCCCGCACCCCCGCCCACCTGACCTCCGCCGAGTTCCTGGCCGAGGTGCGCCGGGTGCTGAGGCCCGGGGGCCGGTACGCCGCGAACCTGGCGGACGGACCGCCGCTCGCCCATCTGCGCGGCCAGGTCGCCACCGCCGCCGCCGTCTTCCCCGAACTCGCCCTCGCCGCCGACCCCGTGGTGTGGCGCGGGCGGCGCTTCGGCAACGCCGTCCTGCTCGCCTCGGACCTGCCGCTGCCGGTCGCCGAGTTCACCCGCCGGGTGGCGGGCGACCCGCACCCCGGCCGCGTCGAACACGGCCGCGCGCTCCTCGACTTCACCGGCGGCGCGACCGTCGTCACCGACGCGTCCGCCAAGCCGTCGCCCGCGCCGCCGCCTTCGGTCTTCGAACAGCCCTGACCGCCGGAGGTCGACCGCGTGCCGCCGGAGGCCGACCGCCTGACCGCCCGAGACCGGCCGACCGCCCGCCGGCTGAACTGCCCGATGCGTACGCACCGTTCATCTTCCGGCGTCCGCGCAGGCGATATCCGGACAGCGGACGGACGGGGCATGCCGGGCGCCGTTCCGGGACGCCCGGTCGCGGATCGCGGCCCGCCCGGCCGTCCGGCCGACCGCGTCCACCGCTCCCACCTGGGCGTTTACGCGCCGGGCCGGGTCGGCCCGCCGGCTGCCGCCGTGCGGGGCAAGACGTCGGACGGACACGTTCGCGTGACGTGATGGATACGCTCGCGCAACGGAAACGTCTTCAACTCTTGACACCTGCCCCCTTCAGGCAGGAGCCTTCCGGAATCGGCGCATGGGAGCGCTCCCACGTAGCGCGACGGGAGCCTCCCGTGCGACGGTTACCGCCCGTGCCTCCCCGTACCACCTGGCGAACCTCCGCCCCGCCCCACCGGCCCGCGGAACAGCGCCAGTCCCGCCCCGGAACAAGGAGTAGTGGAATGCGCATCACCCGCAGCGTTGCCGGTCGACGCCGTAGAACCGCGATCACGGCCACCACGGGCCTGACGGTCACCGCCCTGTTGCTCACCGGGTGCGGCGACTCGTCCGACTCCGGGAACGGGGCGGACGCCGACGGCAACATCACCCTGACCATCGCCGACTTCGGGCAGTTCGGGTACAAGGAGGCCGGGCTCCTGGAGAAGTACCACGAGCTGAACCCGAAGATCACGATCAAGGAGGACACCACCGCCGAGGAGAAGAACTACTACCCCAAGCTGCTCCAGCAGCTGAACTCGGGCGGTGGCCTCGCGGACGTCCACGGCATCGAGGTCGGCCGGATCAAGGAGATCGTCGACACCAAGGCGGACTCCTTCGCCGACCTCGGCAGGACGATCGACGTCGACGCGTGGGTGTCGTGGAAGGCGAAGCAGGCAACCGCCCCCGGCGGCAAGGTGATCGGCGCGGGCACGGACATCGGCCCGATGTCCCTCTGCTACAACCGGGAGCTGTTCGAGAAGGCGGGCCTGCCCACCGACCGGGCCGAGATCGCCAAGCGGACGGCGGGCGGCTGGGACGACTTCCTCGCGCTCGGCGAGGAGTACAAGAAGAACGCGCCCAAGGGCACCTACTTCATGGACTCCGCCAGCGCGATGTTCAACGCCGTGGTCAGCTCCAGCCCCGAGCAGTACTACGACGCCGAGGGCAAGCCGATCTACAAGGAGAGCGCCAGCGTCAAGAAGGGCTGGGACCTCGCCGCCGAGGCCGCGTCCAAGAAGCTCACCCAGGGCCTGGCGCAGTTCGAGGACCAGTGGCAGGCCGCGCTGCGCAAGAGCACCGTCGCCACGGTCGTCTGCCCCGCCTGGATGGCCGGCCAGATCTCCACGTACGCCGGTGACGCCAACAAGGGCAAGTGGGACATCACCAGCTCCCCGGGCGGCACCGCGGCCAACTGGGGCGGCTCGTTCCTCGCCGTGCCCGAGTCCGGCAGGAACGTCGAGGAGGCCGCGAAGCTCGTCCGGTGGCTGACCGCCCCCGAGCAGCAGGCCGCCGTGTTCAAGGCGATCGGCGTCTTCCCGTCCAACAAGGGCGCCTACGAACTGCCCGACGTGAAGGACGCGACCCTGCCGTACTTCAACAACGCTCCCATCGGGCAGATCTACGCCGACGGCGCCAAGTCCATCCCGGAGGCCGTCATCGGCCCGAAGGACGGCGTGATCAAGGACTCCATCTCCACCCAGATCAACAACATGGAACAGCGCGGCACGAGCCCCGCCGACGCCTGGAAGGCCGCCACGCAGACGGTCGACAAGGCCATCGGCTGACCTGACCTGACCTGACCTGACTCGGCCCCGGTGCGGGCGGCGGGGGAGCGGGCACCCCGCACCCCGCCGCCCGCACCGAACCGCCCGCCCGTCGGTCCGCGCCGTCGCGCCGCCCGCACCGGCCCGCCCCGTCGCGCCGCCGCCCCCGCACCAGCCGCCCACCCCCTGCCGCCCGCCGGCGCACCCCAGGGAAGGACTCCCGCCCGTGGCAACCTCGACCCCCACCCGGGATGCGTACGCTCCGCCGCCCCGCGATCCGCAGGACGAACAGGCCGCCGCCCGCAGGCAGGTGTGGCGCAGCCGGCTCTGGCGGTTCGACGACCGGGCGTCGCCGTACGCGTACATCGCCCCGTTCTTCCTCGTGTTCGGCGCGTTCGGCCTCTACCCGCTCCTCTACACCGGCTGGATCGCCCTGCACCGGGTGGAGATGACCGGGCTCGACTCCATGGAGTGGGTGGGCTGGGAGAACTTCGACAAGATCCTGCACGACCCCGAGTTCTGGACGTCGGTCGCCAACACCTTCCTGATCGGTGTCATCTCGACCGTCCCGCAGCTCCTGGTCGCCCTCGGCCTCGCGCACCTGCTCAACTACAAGCTGCGCGCCAGCACGTTCTGGCGCACCGTCGTCCTCACCCCGTACGCCACCTCCGTCGCCTCGGCCGCGCTCGTCTTCGCCCTGGTCTTCCGGGCCGACGGCGGACTGCTGAACTGGGGGCTCGGCCTCTTCGGCGTCGACGCCGTCAACTGGGCCAACGGGCACTGGACATCGAAGATCGCCATCGCGGTCATCGTGATCTGGCGCTGGACCGGCTACAACGCGCTGATCTACCTCGCGGCGATGCAGGCCGTGCCGAACGACCTGTACGAGGCGGCCTCGCTCGACGGCGCCTCGCGCTGGCAGCAGTTCCGCAAGGTCACCATCCCCTCGCTGCGGCCCACGATCCTGTTCACCATCGTCATCTCGACCATCGGCTCGATGCAGCTGTTCGGCGAACCGCTGCTGCTGGAGGGCGGCACGCTGGGCGCCACCGGCGGCAACGAGAACCAGTACGAGACGCTCAGCATCTACCTCTACAACTACGGCTGGAACCTGGGGCATCTCGGTCCGGCCGCCGCCGTGGCCTGGGCGATGCTCGCCCTCCTGCTCGTCATCGCCGCGGCCAACTGGCTGATCGGCCGATTCGTCCGCACGTCCGCGGTCTGACCGGGAGCGCACCCATGACCATGACCAGCCCCACCCACGCCCCGGCGCCGAAGAAGCCCGCGCCGCCGCCCGAACACCCGGCCGCGCGCCGCCCGAACCGCTTCCGGATCGGCGCGGGCCAGCAGATGAAGGGCGGCCCCTTCGCCTACCTCGCGCTGGCCGTCGTCGGCGTCGGGTCGCTGCTGCCGCTGTACTGGACCCTGGTGGCCGCCTCGCGCACCCAGGACGAAGTGCTCGCCCCCACACCGCCGTTCTGGCCGGGCGGCAGGCTCGTGGAGAACGTGCAGACCGCCTGGGAGCAGGCCAACCTCGGCAAGGCCATCTGGAACAGCTTCCTGGTCTCGGCCTCCATCACGGCCGCGACGCTCTTCTTCTGCACCCTCGCCGGATACGCGTTCGCCAAGATGCGCTTCCGCGGCCGGGGCTGGCTGATGACCGCGGTCATCGCCACCCTGACGATCCCGCCGCAGCTGAGCGTCGTCCCGCTGTTCATGATGATGTCCGGCCTCGGCTGGGGCGGACAGCTCGAATCGGTGATCTTCCCGACGCTGGTGAGCGCGTTCGGCGTCTTCTTCATGCGCCAGTACCTCATCGAGGCGCTGCCGTACGAGCTGATCGAGGCGGCCAAGATCGACGGCGCGAACAACTTCCGTATCGTGGTCAGCGTGGTGCTGCCCGTGGCGCGGCCCGCGATGATGGTCCTCGGGATGCTCACCTTCGTCCAGGCGTGGAACGACTTCTTCTGGCCCTACCTCGCCCTCAACCAGCAGAACCCGACGCTCCAGGTGGCCCTCGGCCAGCTCAGCGCCTCCTACACCCCCGACCAGTCCATCGTCATGGCGGGCGCGCTGATCAGCACGCTGCCGCTGCTGGTGGTCTTCGTGGTCTTCGGCAAGAAGATCGTCGGCGGGATCATGTCCGGAGCGGTCAAGGGCTGAGCCCGACGACCGTGCCCACCCCGCCCGAGCGGCGCCCACCCGGCCCCGCACCGTCCGGTCCGTCCGTACGGCCCGCGTCCCACCGCGCCGGCCGTGCGGCCCCGACCGTCCACCTCCTCACTCCTCACTCCTCCATCACATGGGAGCGCTCCCGTATGACTCTCGTACGACCCGACACCGCCCCGCGGCAGGCGTCCCCGGCCGCCACCCCCTTCCCGGCCGGCTTCGTCTGGGGCGCGGCCACCGCCGCCTACCAGGTGGAGGGGGCGGCGGCCGAGAACGGCCGCACCCCGTCCATCTGGGACACCTTCAGCCACACCCCGGGCAAGGTCCTGGGCGGCGACACCGGAGACGTGGCCGCCGACCACTTCCACCGCTACCGCGACGACGTCGCGCTGATGAAGCGGCTCGGCCTCAAGGCGTACCGCTTCTCCGTCTCCTGGTCCCGCGTCCAGCCCACCGGCCGCGGCCCCGCCGTCGAGCGCGGCCTCGACTTCTACCGCGGCCTCGTCGACGAGCTGCTGGAGGCCGGCATCACGCCCGTCGCCACGCTCTACCACTGGGACCTCCCGCAGGAGCTGGAGGACGCGGGCGGCTGGCCCGAACGCGCCACCGCCGAACGCTTCGCCGACTACGCGGCCATCATGGGCCGCGCCCTCGGCGACCGGGTCGGCCTGTGGACCACGCTCAACGAGCCCTGGTGCACGGCGTTCCTCGGTTACGCCTCCGGGGTGCACGCCCCCGGCCGCACCGAGCCGGCGGCGGCGCTGCGGGCCGCCCACCATCTCAACCTCGCCCACGGCCGGGCGATCGAGGCTCTGCGCGGCCACCTCCCCGCCGCCGCGCAGACCTCGGTCACCCTCAACCTCCACCAGGTGCGCCCGCTCACCGGCAGCGAGGCGGACGCGGACGCGGCCCGCCGGATCGACGCGGTGGGCAACCGGATCTTCACCGGCCCGATGCTGCGCGGCGCGTACCCGGCCGACCTGCTGGCCGACACCGAGCGCCTGGTGGACTGGTCCGCGCTGGTCCACGACGGCGACCTCGCGGAGATCTCCCGCCCGGTCGACGTGCTCGGCGTCAACTACTACACGCCCACCATCGTCTCGACCCCGTCCTCCGGCGCGGGCGACACCCGCGACGACGGCCACGGCAACAGCGACCACTCGCCGTGGCCCGGCTCCGAGCACGTCGCCTTCCACCTCGCCGAGGGCAAGCCGCGCACCGCGATGAACTGGGCCGTCGACCCCGACGGCCTCCACGCCCTGCTGATGGACGTCTCCCGCGAGCACCCGGACCTGCCGCTGATGGTCACGGAGAACGGGGCCGCGTTCGACGACGTCCCGGACGCCGACGGCCGCGTGCACGACCCCGAGCGCATCGCCTACCTGCACGGCCATCTCGCCGCGGTGCAGCGCGCCGTACAGGACGGGGCGGACGTGCGCGGCTACTTCCTGTGGTCCCTCATGGACAACTTCGAGTGGTCGTACGGCTATTCGAAGCGCTTCGGCGCGGTGTACGTCGACTACGGGACCCAGCGCCGCACCCCGAAGGCCAGCGCCCACTGGTACAGCGACGTGATCGCCCGCCACGCCCTTCCCCCGGCGGGCGAGGACGCTTCCTAGACTTCCTGGAGAGCGTCCGACCGCACGGCGAGAAGCCTTGACCGCACGGCGAGAAGCCCCGGCCACCGGCCGGGGCTTCTCGCGCCTACCCGCGCGTAGGGCACACTGAGAGCGCTCCCATTCCTGCCCGTCCATCCCCCGGGCAGGTGAGCGGGCCGGACGTGGATTGACTGTCCGGTTGTGAGGAATCGACCGGAAACGGAGAGGCGGCCATGGCGGCAGCGCGCGTACGGAGTGGTGGACGGCCCACCCTCGAAGAGGTGGCGGCACGGGCCGGAGTCGGCCGGGGCACCGCCTCCCGGGTCATCAACGGCTCACCCCGGGTCAGCGAACAGACCAGGGAGGCCGTCGAGGCGGCCGTCGCCGAACTGGGCTACGTCCCCAACCGCGCCGCCCGCGCCCTCGCCGGCAACCGCACCGACGCCATCGCGCTCGTCGTCCCGGAGCCGGAGACCCGCTTCTTCGCCGAGCCGTACTTCTCCGCCATCGTGCGCGGCGTCGGCTCGGCCCTCGCCGACACCGAGATGCAGCTGCTCCTCACGCTCGTCGGCAACGACCGCGAGCGCCGCCGACTCGCCCAGTACCTGACCGCGCACCGGGTCGACGGCGTCCTGCTGGTCGCGGTGCACGACGACGACCCGCTGCCGGATCTGCTGGAGCAGTTGGGCATGCCCTGCGTGATCAGCGGCCCCCGGCACGCCGCCGAACCGCTGGCCTCCGTCGACTCCGACAACTTCGAGGGCGCGCGGGCCGCCGTGGAGCACCTGGTCTCCCGGGGCCGCCGCTCGGTGGCCACCATCACCGGCCGCCTGGAGGTCTACGGGGCCCAGCGCCGCCTCGACGGCTACCGCGCGGGCGTCTCCGACGCGGGCCTGACCCCGGACGAGCACCTGATCGCGCCCGCCGACTTCACCGAGGAGGGCGGCGCACGCGCCATGCGCGAGCTGCTGTCCCGCCGGCCCGACCTGGACGCGGTCTTCGCCGCCTCCGACGTCATGGCCGCCGGCGCCCGCCAGGTCCTGCGCGAGGCGGGCCGCCGCATCCCGCAGGACGTGGCCCTGATCGGCTTCGACGACTCGGCCGTGGCCCGCCACATGCACCCGCCGCTCACCAGCGTCCGCCAGCCCATCGAGGAGATGGGCCGCCGCATGGCCCAGCTCCTCCTGGACGAGATCGCCGGCCCCAGCCCGGCCCGGGGCGACCGCCCCGCCGTCGTGCTGCCCACGGAACTGGTGATCCGCGAGTCGTCGTGACGGTAGCGAGACTTCCGTATTTCACGGGTTCTCCACGCCCTTGGGTTCCGAGGGCTAATGTTCGCGGAGTACGGCGATTGTGTGACGCACCACACACGTCACGCAGCGAGCTGCCCGGGTGCGTTCCGTGCGGCAGTGCATTTGGGGGGCCTCGTGCACGAGATGGTCAAGGGTGCCAACGTCAATCTGACGGCGTTGAGCGAGAACGTCGGCTCGGTCATGGTCAGCCTGGGCTGGAGCAGTGCCACGGGAGAGGGTGACGCTGATGTGTCCGTCCTTCTGCTCGACGGCAACGGCAAGGTCCGCAGCGACGTCGACTTCTGCTTCTACAACAACCCGGTAGCGGGCAACGGCAGCGTGCAGTTGCTCGGGAAGACCCCGACGGCCGACGGCAGCGAGGACCGGATCACCTTCGATCTGGACGCCGTGCCACAGGAGGTCGACAAGGTGGTCGTCGCCGCCAGCCGCTACGGGGGCTCCCGCTTCGGCGAACTGGACGACCTTCGTCTCACCCTGACGGACAGCGTGGGCGACGGTCTCGTCCGGTTCGCCGTCGAGAACGTCGACCAGGTCAGCGCGCTGATCTTCGGTGAGCTGTATCGGCGAGAGAGGGAGTGGAAGTTCCGCGCGGTCGGCCAGGGTTACGCCTCCGGACTGGCCGGCCTGGCGACCGACTACGGCGTCGACATCGACGACGACGCGGAGCAGGCTGAAGGTGGAGAGGGCGAACCGGAGCAATCCGCCCCCGCTGAGAAGGCCGAGGAACCGACCAACGCGCCGGGACAGGTCCCCGTTCAGACCAGAGGTGCGGATCCGGCGGACTCGGCCGCACCGGCTGCCATGCCCGGAGTTGCCTCCGCCCACCGGACACCCGCCCCCGACGTCGTTCCGAAGCCGTCCCGCCGCCCCCGTACGGCGAAGAAGAAGGTCACCCTTCCTCTGACGGCCAAGAAGTCGCTCGCCGACAACGACACGTGGCGTACGGCCCGCCTTTTCCCCATGTCGGCGCTCAAGAGCGACCGGGGAACGTGAGACGCGTGCCACCTCGGTCGTGCTCTCCGTGATGGCTCAGGTTCCCGAGTTCGGCCGACGCCTGACGGCCGGGTTCGGCGCACTGGCCGGGCGGATGGAGACGTACACGGAGGTGTCCCTGCCGCACGGCGAATCCCCCCGACGCCCCGACGGGATCGTCCGGGTCGAGCGGGCGGGCAAACTGTGGACCGCGCTCGTCGAGACCAAGACGAACGGCAACGCGCTCAAGCCCGACCAGGTGCAGGCGTACATGGACATCGCCGCCCGCCGGGGCTACGAGGCCGTGATCACGCTGTCCAACGATGTGGTGCTGGACGGCAGCCCGCTCGTCGACGTGCGGATCGACGGGCGACGCAAGCACAAGGTCGCTCTGTGGCACCTGTCCTGGGCCGAGGTCGTGCACCAAGCGCAGATGCTGATCCGCCACGAAGGTGTCGGCAACGCCGCGCACGCATGGCTGCTCCAGGAACTCCTTCACTACCTCCAACACGAGAACTCCGGGTGTCACGGCTTTCAGAACATGGGCGCCGCCTGGGTGCCGGTGCGCAGGGGCATCGACGACGAGACCCTGTGCCGGGGCGACCACCGGGCCCTGGAGGTCATCGAGAACTGGGAACGTCTCGTGCGGCAGGTCTGCCTGCGGCTCGGCGGCGAGCTGGGCCAGAAGGTCTTGCCGGTCCAGCGTTCCCGGCGTGGCGCGGACCCCCGCGCTCGCCGAACCGAGTTGGCCGATCAACTCTGCGAGCAGGGACGGCTGATCGCCGAGATCCGTATCGAGGGCACCCCCGGCGTCCTGGGCATTGCCGCTGACCTGCGCACCGGCAAGCTCCGCACCTCCATCGAGGTACCTGCCCCGGAGGGTGCCTACCCGCTCAGCCGGGCCAAGCGGCTGATCCGCCGCCTCTCCGAGGCTCCCGCGGACCTGCACATCGAAACGCTCGTCGACGGCGCGGGCGCCGGGCCGCGCGGCACTCTGGAGCGACTGCGCCCGGAACCGGCCGACCTCGTTGCCAAGGACGGGGCACAGATCACAGGCTTCCGGCTGTCACTGTTCAAGGGCATGGGCCATGGCAGGGGCAGCGCCGAGACCGGCTTCATCCGCAGTGTCGACGAGGCGGTGGACCGCTTCCACGCCCAGGTCGTGGCCCACCTGGAGACACCGGCCTCCCGTCGCACCCGAACGGAGGAACCGGCCGACTGACGCGGGCCCCAGTCGGCGAACAGGTCCCGGTCCGAAGACCGGGACCGATCCCCGCCGTCGCCCTACCCCCTGACAGGCCGGACGACGGCCTGCGGATCACCCAGCCAGACCTGGTGCCCCCGCTCCGTGACCGTCAGCCCGAACCGCTCGGCGTCGGGCAGGCGAAGGCTCTCGTACTCCCTCCACACCTGCTCGATCTCCTCCCAGAGGAGGCCGGGCCCGTACTGCCAGACGTCCTGCCCGGTCGCGGCCGTCGCTCCGGCCCCGTCCTCGCGGCTGGCCCATACCTGTGCGCCGTCCGGGGTGTTCTGATGGATCAGCCGCACTCCGGGCAGCCGGGCCCCGGCGTACAGGGCAAAGCCGAGTGTGAGGAGCCGCGCCGGGTCCACGCCGGCGGCACGGACCCTCCCCGTCCTCTCGACCTGATGAAGATCGGCCGCGCGGTGGGAGCGCATCGGCATGTACGTCGCCTCGCCGCGGAACGTCCCGACCGCGCTGCCGTCCTCCTGGACGCGGAGCCGGACCAGAGCACCGGACCAGAACGAGCGGGCGAGCGGGGCGACGATGATCCCGCCGGGCCTCACCTGCCGGACCAGCGCGTACGGAACGTGCCGGAGGGCGCAGGTGGAGACCAGCCGGTCGACCGGCCCCAGCCCGGGCCACGGCCGCTCGCCGTCCCCGACGCGCAGGTGCGGCCGGTACCCGGCCCCCGCCAGCGCGACGGCGGCCCGCTCGGCGACGACGGGGTCGACCTCGACGCTGTGGACCCGCTCGTCCCCGAGCCGTTCACAGAGCAGCGCGGCCACGTGCCCGGTACCGGTCCCGATCTCCAGCACCCGGTCCCCGTCCCGGACGTCGAGCAGCCCGAGCATCCGGGCGACCATCGACGGCATCGAGTTCGACGACGTGGCGGCGCCGGGCCCGTCCTCGGCCCCGTCGTCGAGCTGCGTGACCACCGGCTCGTCGCTGTTGACCAGCGCCAGCCACGCGTCCGTCCCGACGACCGGCTCGCACCGGTCGGGAAGCTGCCGCCAGACGTCCGCCGGAACGAACTGGCTGCGCGGCACGGCCTCGAACACCCGCCGCCACCGGGCATCGAGCAGCCCCCGGTCGGCCAGCTCCCGCACCAGAGCCGGGTACGTGGGGACCCGCTGTGCGGTGCTCATGCCTGCGGGGCGTACTGGGGGCGGCTGCCGTCCGGGCTGGGCTTCGGCTCCGAGGGCGGCGTCCACGGCTTGTCCGAGGGCGCTCCACCGTGCTTGCCGTCGTCGGCCTGTGCGGGGTTGCTCATGCTGTGTCTCCTTCGTGGTGCGGGAAGGTCGGCCCGCGACCGCTCCGGGCGACTGCCGGGAACGGGCGGGTGTGCAGTGATGCCCGGGGCGGTGGTCCTCACGAGGCGACCTTCCGGCACGCGCGGCACGCACAGGCGGGGAATTGGTTGGAGTACTCCGGGCTTTCGAGCGGGGTGACCTCAGACTCCGGGCGGATGACCCGGATGCGGCCCTCGCGGTCCACCTCGTACACCTTGATCGTCATCATCGCGACGAACATCCCTTCCGCTACGCTGAGTTGCCGAGCCGTCACTGCAACTACGAGAGTAGGGATCAGGAGAGGCCACTTGAACCGACTGCGGGTACGGATGCCTGGCCACGGTCGACGGGCAAAGGGGGACGCCATGGGCAACGGATCAAAAGCCACCCTGACCGGGAGTCGGGGAATGCCGCCGAGAAGTCGCGGCGGCCTGGTGTCCGGGTACGTCTTCCGTCTGATCCGTCAGCAACTGGGCCATACGCAGGAAGCACTTGCAGAGCGGCTCCGGCTGTCGTCCGACACGATCGCGGGGTGGGAATCGGGGCGTAGGCCCCTGTCGGCCGTGGCTGTCGGGCAGATGCTCACGTACCGCCACCAGTTCTTGCGGTGGGGGAGTGCGCCGGATCTCCTTTCGGTTCTGGAGCGGGCCATGGAGGCGGATGTTCTATTGGCCGGTGTCCTCCATGAGGAGATGACCGCTGACAGTAGCCCGATCGGCGCGTGGGTCATGCAGCGCGACCTGGTCGAGGTGTTGTGCTGGCCCCTCAGCGGCGTGGCCCCGGCGTCCCTTAAGGCACTGCCCGAAGCGCCGCGACCGCGACGGGGCCCCGTGCCGCGGGGTCCAGAGCTCCCTGCCGTCGACCGCAGGCGCTTCTTCTCCCACATGCGCCGGGCTGCCGAGCAGGCCCGAGGTGGGGACCGCTTCCTGCTACGCCGGCAGGCTCTCTACCTGGCAGGGTACGACGACGCCCCCGACACCTCGGCCTGGCTTGCCCGGCAGCAGCGGACCGAGCGCCCGGACGACTGGCTCACGGGATGGCTCAACGCCCGCTCGGCCGCGGCTGTCGCGGCCAGACAGGGCGACCGGGACCAGATGGGGCATTTCATCGCCACGACGCTCGCCGACCAAGACGCCGGTGAGTCGGCGAACCTCAACTATTGGGCGTACTGGATCGGAGAGGCACCGCACGTTCAGCTGTCCGACGACTTCATCGCCGACGCGAACCCCGGGCCTTGGCCCGGTGACAAGCTGATGAGTCACCTGGTCCGCGGCCTGACCCCCGACCATGGCTTCTTCGACCTGAATGTCCATACCCTGTGGGCCCTGCTCGCTGCCCGCCCGAACCTGCTGCGCCCCGGAACTCCTATCGGGAACGAGCTACGCGTAACCCTCCCCGTGATGTTGGATGGCCGTGAGCTGTCGGCGCGGGCGCGCCGGGAGTTGGAGGGCATTCGGTACGCAATCCGCCTCGCCGAGGCGTGAGAGGAGACGGTCGTGGCTGATGACCTGTCCGCAGTGGGACGCTTTCTGTATGAGACGGGCACGCTCAAGCAGACTCGGCGCACCGGATGGTGGATGGCGGGGGTCCGCGACCCCGAGAGCGTCGCAGAGCACTCATGGCGCACGTCGCTGATCGCCACGATCATCGCGAAGCTGGAGGGTGCCGACCCTGCCCGAGCGGCCTACCTCGCGGTCTGGCACGACACGCAGGAGAGCCGGACCGGGGATGTGAACCACGTCGGGAAGAAGTATGCGCCCGCCGGGGACCCGCAGGAAGTCACCGCCGATCAAATGGTGGGCATGCCCGACGTGCTGGCCTCGGCGGTCCGCGAGCTGGTAGCGGAGTACGAGGCCAAGGAGTCGCCGGAAGCGATCTGTGCCCGGGACGCGGACAAGCTGGAATGCCTGCTCCAGGGTATCGAGTACAAGGCGCAGGGCTACGAGAACGCTCAGCGGTGGATCGACAACAGTCGTGGACGCCTCATCACCGCCACCGCGAACCGACTGGCGGACGAGCTTCTGGCGCACGGCCCCCTCGACTGGCTGCGCACGGCCCTCGGAGAGGGCGGGAAGTAGCCCGGAGGCAGGAGAGCTTTCTCCGGCGTGGGCCGCCCGGGGGCTGCACCGGGCGGCCCGAAGCCACTGGCGTGCCTCCACTGCCTCGCGTCGCGGCCGGAGTTGTTGGGCCGTTTACCGTTCAGGACACGACAGAAGTAGTCGATCTGCGCGCCGGGCCAGGTGGACTTCGGTCGCCCGGGGGCCCCAGACCTGACCGCAGCGCGTCGTTTCATGCGCGGGTTCTTTCCGCCTCGCGAAGGAACGTGCCGGTGTACGACGAGTAGCCGAACTCGTCAGTCATCACCCAGCAGTTGTCCGTAGTCCCGAGGTTGTCCCGCCGTCGCCCGCAGTAGCACAAGGGTCACCGTCGATGATGGAATCGTCTCCATGGACGACCGGATCCGGCACCCCCTCGCGTATGCCCGCGCGCTTCGCGGCTGGTCCCAGACCGACCTCGCGGCCCGCATCCACCATGCTGCCGGGAACAGGCCCGAGGGGCTGCGCTCCGGCACCGACAAGGCCGCCGTCAGCAAATGGGAGAACGGGCGCAAGACGCCCAGCACCGAATCCCAGCTCCTGATCGCCGACGCCTTCGACGTCCCGGCCGGTGACCTGGAAGCCTTCGAGTGGCCTCACTGGCTTCCCGGCCAGGAACAGCCGGTGCCGCTCGGATCGTCGTTCACCGTCCACGCACTTCGAGACGCACAGAGGGCCGCAATGGACCACCGCCGCCGCACCTTCATGACCTTCAGCGCGCTCGCCCTGGCCGGGCTCTCCACCCAGTGGGCCGCTCTCGAACCCGGTCGGCTCACCACGTCCCTGAACGGCAAGCGGGTCGACGGCGAACTGGTCGATTGGCTGGAGGAGACCAGTGCCAGGCTGACCGCCCTGCCCACCGAACAGCGGCAGCACACCGCGAAGCTGATGGACGCCCAGCTCGACACGGTCACCGACTTGCTTGAGCAAGGCCGCTACACCGAACCCGTCGGCCGACGGCTTCACCTGCTGGCCGCCTCCCTGGCCGGCACCTGCGGCTGGCATCGCTTCGACCAGGGGCACCACTTCACGGCGGGCAAGCTCTGGAACGCGGCTCTCACCAATGCGCACGCCGCCCGTGATCGCGACCTCGGCGCCGGTATCCTCTCGGACTTCGCCTATCAGTCGATCTGGCTCGCTCAGCCCGCCGCCGCCGTCGAACCGCTCAGCCAGGCCCTCATTCACACCCAGCACCCCACCGCCCGTTCCCTGCTCCACCTCCGCCGGGCCCGCGCGCACGCAGCCCTCGGCGCCACGGCCGACTGCCACCGCGACCTGGCCGCTGCGGAGGTCGCCCTGCTGACCGACAGCCCCGACCCGGCACCGGCCTGGTGCCGGTGGATGAGCACGGCGGACCTGGCCGTCGACTCCGGTCAATGCATGCTCGACCTCGGCCGCACCGACGAAGCGCACGCCCGCATCGACGAGGGTATGAGCCTGCTCCCGCGCTCGCGCGACAAGACCCGCGGGATCTTCCTGACCTACGAGGCCCGCAGCCTGCTGAAGGCCCGTGAGGTCGAACAGGCCGTCGCCGTCGCGAACCGGTCCCTCGACCTCGCCACCCGGATCGGTGCTGAACGGTGCGTCACCCTGGTGCGCGAACTCGCTCCCGGGTTCAGGGCCTACGGGCAGGTCGACGGCGTCAGCGACCTCATGGACCGCCTCCGGGCAGGCTGAGCGGGAATGCGAACACCGCGTCGGGATGTAGTACGCGCCTGCTGCCGAGGGGAGAGCCGTGCCCGGAACGGGTGCCGACTCGGGTGACCATGCCCGAGCCCACCGGGATGATGCCCCGGCGGCCGATGCCGCCGGGGCACGCGCCTGCTCGCGTCAGGCGGACACGCGGTCCACAAGGTGTTCCGGCCGCATCTCCAGCAGCTTGCGGGCGTCCGGCGTACCCGAGGCCAGGGCGACCATGCTGGGCACGATGACTTCGCGCAGCTCCTTGTGCACGTCCTCCCAGGTGTGGGAGTCGTCCCTGCGAGGGTTCGCGCCGAGCGCCTCGTGAACGGCCTCGGCCACCTCGCCGGCCTTTTCCGCGGTGCTACGCGAGGGTGCCGGGCCCTCCGCGTCCTGACGTCAGAACGTCAGAACGTCAGAACATCAGGGCGTCAGGACGCGCGGAGCCGGCGCACCAGTCCGACGGCCATGTCGACGGCGAGGAACGCGGCCAGCGTGACGCCCAGCAGCGGCAGAGCCCACCCCAACGCCGCCACGGCCGGGACGCCGAGGACGAGGACGGGCAGCGGGAGCTGGCGCCAGGTCCCCCGCGCGGGCGCTTTGCCGAGGCGTGTGGAGCGGTCGTCACGTGTGGGCCTGCGCTGCCACCACATGCGGTAACCCCAGACGGTGACCAGGGTCAGGCCCAGGGCGATCAGGGCGAGCAGGATCTGGTTGGCGATCCCGAACAGCACGCCCATGTGCCCCTGGACGCCGAGCTTGGTCAGCTTGGCCAGCACCGGGTAGTCGGCCCAGCGCACATGGGAGGTGACCTCGGCTTGCTCGGTGTCCACCGCCACGACGTCGTAGTGGACCGGCCATACGTTGTCGGACTGGGCCACCACCCAGCCGCTGGCGGCGTC
The DNA here is from genome assembly GCF_003846185.1 of Streptomyces sp. ADI96-02. Lineage (GTDB taxonomy): Bacteria > Actinomycetota > Actinomycetes > Streptomycetales > Streptomycetaceae > Streptomyces. Next base: position 2,223,438 of record NZ_ML123034.1, on the reverse strand, counting down.
GGCGGGCGGGGTCAGGGTGACGGTGCCGCCCAGGCCGGCCTTCCGCGCGGTCTCCACAGCTGTGTCGAAGTCCGCCGGGTCCACCTCCGGGGCCTGACCGGACATGTCGTGACCGGCGTGTGCCGCGTCCTCGTCGCCGCCCGCCTCCGGCGTCGGCGCGGGAGCGTCCGGCAGCCGGGCGTCGAGTTCCGGGGCGCGGCCCTTCGCGGCGTCGAGAACCTGCCCGAAACGCTCGCCCGCGTACTGGGACCAGGTCAGACCGGTCGCGCTCAGGAAGAACAGCCCCAGGGCGAGCCAGACGCCCGTCGCGGCGTGGAATCCACGGGTGCGGCGCACTCCGCGCGCCTTGCGGTCGGGCAGCAGGACGCCACGCGCCGACGCGGCCCGCCGGCCACGGCTGCGGCCGATCCACAGGACGAGGCCGCCTGCGGCGATCACCCAGAGCCAGCTCGCCGCGATCTCGGAGTAGAGCCGTCCGAAGTCTCCGAGGTGCAGGTTGCGGTGCAGGTCGTCCAGCCAGGTGGTGGCCGGTGTGGAGCCGAACCAGGTGGTCAGTTCGCCCTTCACCTGGGCCGTGTAGGGGTCGACGAAGACGGTCCGTTGCTTCTCCCCCAGCTCGGGCAGGGACAGCACGACCCGGGTGGTGTCCTTGGGCCCGGGCGGGGTGACGACGGACGCCAGGGTTCCCCCGGGGTGGGCGGCCCGCGCCGCGGCTATCTGCTCGGACAGCGGAACGACCCGGTCGCCGACCTCCTCCACGCGCAACTGGTCACCGTAGAGGAGCTGGTCGATCTGCGGGGTGAAGGTGTAGGCGAGGCCCGTCAGGGCGGCGACGAGCAGGAACGGGGCGACGAACACCCCGGCGTAGAAGTGGAGTCGTACGAGCAGCGCGCGCACGCCGTGCCGCGACCGGCCCGGGGGGATCTCCTCGGGCGGGCCGGAAGGGTCTCTCGGTCTCGTCGTGTCGGTGGTGGAAGACATGGGTGTGCTCCAGGGGGACGTACGGAGAACCGCACCGGGCGCCCGCGGCGGGGCCGGTACGGGAGGGGGCCCGCCCGAACGGGGCGGGGTCACGATCAGGCGTACGTCGCCGAGGGAGGTCCCCGCCGGGTGCGGGCGCGTGCGAGCAGGGCACCGTGCGGCGCGGGGAGGGTGTCGTACGGTTCCGCGCGCGGGCACTCGGGCGGCACGGGGACGGTCGCCGACACGAAGGCGCGCCGCAGGGGCCGCACCAGCAGTGTGGACAGACGCTTCAGGACGCGCTCGCCGTGGATCAGGCACACCGCCGCGCCGAGCGCCGCGAGCGTGTGGGCCCAGGTCATCCCCGGGTCCATGGAATGCCCGGAGGAATGCCCGGAAGCGACCTGCGGACCGGCCGACATGCCGTGGTGCCCGGCGTGCCCCAGGGACTCCGCGTGTTCGGGGGAGGCCGCGTCCGCCCCGTGCGCGGCCGGAGCGGCCCCGTGGCCGGCGGTCATGGCGTGGAGGACGAGGTGGAGGACGCCCTGGGCGAGGCCGAGGGTCAGGGCGGTCGCCGCGAAGCGGTGGCGGCGAAGCGCGGACAGCGCGCCGCACACGGCCACCAGGACGGCGAGGAGACCGAGGAGACCGGCGAAGCCGGGGAGCCGGCCACCGGCGGCCATGTGTCCGAGGGCGCCGAGCAGCAGGCAGGCGGAACCACCGAGCAGACCCGCCCGGGTCCGCCTCAGCCAGTCTCCGGGTTTGCGCACGGCGACAAGGTAGCCCCGGCCGCGACCACCGGCATACGCCTCGTCGTCCGATGCCGCCCCTGCTCCAGCCACTCACGTACCGTCAGCGGCCGTCCCACGTAGGCGGGTTGACCGACGGAGGGCGGAGAGGCAGCCGTGCTGCCGCTGTGTCCCGGTGAGGTGGCTCACAGGGAGAACAAAAGGGCGAACGGTGCATGGTGGAGCATATTGCCTGATGGAGGGGGTGGAAGCCGGTCGGACGGCCCTTCCCGGGCCGGGCGTCCTCGCCGTCCGGTGAACGCCCTGCCCCGGGAGCCGTACCCGTGCCGGTCTCCCGTTTCCGCCGCCTGTCCGAACGTGGCCGAGGTGCGGTCGGCCGGCCGGCCCGGAGCACGAAGAAGCCCCTGACCTGCGTTTCCGCAGATCAGGGGCTTCCCTGGAGAGGGTGAGTAACGGGACTTGAACCCGCGACATCCTGGACCACAACCAGGTGCTCTGCCAGCTGAGCTATACCCACCATGTCGCCCGGTCGTTTCCGACCGGCCGAGAAAAAGTGTACAGGGTCCGGGAGGGTGCTCGCGCCCTTGTTCCCCGGGGCCGGCCAGCGGGCCCGATCGCGCCTGTGACCAGCGGTTCTTTACTGCTCGGCCGGGACCACGTGGCGCGCCGCGATCTCCTTGGCGCGCTCCGAGTCCGGGCCGGGCTGCGGCACGAACACCGCTTCCCGGTAGTAGCGCAGCTCCGCGATGGACTCGCGGATGTCCGCCAGCGCCCGGTGGTTGCCGTTCTTGTCGGGGCTGTTGAAGTACGCCCGGGGATACCAGCGCCGGGCCAGCTCCTTGACCGAGGACACGTCCACGATCCGGTAGTGGAGGAAGCCCTCCAGCGTCCCCATGTCCCGTGCCAGGAAGCCGCGGTCGGTGCCGACCGAGTTTCCGCAGAGCGGGGCCTTGCCCGGCTCCTTCACGTGCTCGCGGACGTAGGCCAGGACCCGCTCCTCGGCGTCCGCCAGGGTCGTGCCCCCGGGCAGTTCGTCGAGGAGGCCCGAGGCGGTGTGCATCTGCCGCACCACCTCGGGCATGGTCTCCAGGGCCGCGTCCGGCGGACGGATCACGATGTCCACCCCGTCGCCGAGCACGTTCAGGTCCGAGTCGGTGACCAGGGCGGCCACCTCGATGAGTGCGTCGTCCGCCAGCGAGAGCCCGGTCATCTCGCAGTCGATCCACACCATGCGGTCGTTCATGCGTCCCACCCTACGGGGCGCTCCGCTGTCCCGGCAGGGCCGTGCGCCCGGGAACGTACGCGTCGGGACCTGGGACGCCGTGCTCGGCCGAGCCCGCCGGAGCCGTCACGGAGACCGGCGCCGAGGACAGGGGCATACCGCGGCGGCCGGACGGCGAACCCTGGGTGGGCACGACCGAGTCCATCACCGGCGCGGAGCTCTCCGCCACTCCCTGCGGACGGCGGGCCCGGTAGGCGGCCCGGTACGCGGCGGGGGAGGAGCCGAGCTGGCGGCGGAAGTGCCCGCGCAGCGCGACCGGGGAGCGGAATCCGCAGCGGCCGGCGACCTCGTCGACCGAGTAGTCGGAGGTCTCCAGCAGCCGCTGCGCCTGGAGCACCCGCTGGGTGATCAGCCACTGGAGCGGTGCGCTGCCGGTGAGCGAGCGGAACCTGCGGTCGAAGGTCCGCCGGCTCATGTACGCGCGGGCGGCCAGCGTCTCCACGTCGAACTGCTCGTGCAGATGCTCCAGGGCCCAGGCCACGACCTCGGCGAGCGGGTCGGACCCGATCTCCTCGGGTAAAGACCTGTCCAGGTAGCGCTCCTGCCCGCCGCTGCGCCGCGGCGGCACGACCAGCCGTCGGGCGAGTGCCCCGGCGGCCTCGGTGCCGTGGTCGGTGCGGACTATATGGAGGCAGAGATCGATCCCGGCGGCCGTGCCGGCGGAGGTGAGCACGTCGCCGTCGTCGACGAACAGCTCACGCGGATCCACGTGCACCGACGGGTAGCGCTTGGCCAGCGTCGGCGCGTACATCCAGTGGGTGGTGGCCGGGCGGCCGTCCAGCAGGCCGGCCGCCGCGAGCACGAAGGCTCCCGTGCACAGGCCGACGATGCGGGCGCCTTCCTCGTGGGCGCGGCGCAGCGCGTCCAACGCCTCCGCGGGCGGCGGCGAGGTGATCGACCGCCAGGCGGGCACCACCACGGTGCCCGCCCTGCTGATCGCCTCCAGGCCGTACGGCGCGGTGAGTTCGAGCCCACCGGTGGTGCGCAACGGTCCTTCCTCGCCGCCGCAGACCAGCAGGCGGTAGCGGGGAACTCCCGCGTCCTGCCGGTCGATTCCGAAAACGGAGAGCGGGATGGAGCTCTCGAAGATAGGGCCGCCGCTGAACAGCAGCACGGCAACGACTTCCCGGCGTCGCCGCCCGGTCAGCTTGCGTGCGGCCTCCGTCGCGGCGGCGGAGTCCTGGCTCATGACGCTAAGCCCCCCTCGGTGTTCGCGTCTCCCTGGTCCTTACGGGCCTGTCGCTCCTGCACGTTTCCCCTCGGTGTTGCACGGGTCCCCAGTCTTCGATCCCCAAGATCGAATCTACTGCGTCCCGCGGTCCCGCCGTGACACCTTCCCCCGGCGGCACTATGTCGACAAGGAAACGTGGCGCGAAGCGTTCGATCACGAAGCGTTTCACCCGTGAAGCGCACAGGGAAGTGCCCTTCGCCAACGTGGCCCGTCCGCGTCGGGTGAAAGCGTACCGCGCGGTCTCTTCCTGCCTGGTGGGCAGTGGGTAGTTCGGCCATCCGACGGCAGGTTCGGCTGGGATGTGAAGTTGGCTGAAAAACGGTGGTTGCGAGCAGTGGATCAGGTCACGCGGGGCGCACAACCGACGCCGGAGAGCTGCGCCGGTGCGCTCCCCCGGATCGGAAAGCGCCGCCCGTCCGGGCCTCCGGGGCAGGGCGCGGCGGGCGGTCTCCGCGCGGTCGGAACCAGGGGCGGAGACCGCCCGGATACCGGCGGACGCCCCGAGGATTCCCGGAACCGGCGGTACGGACGGGCGGGCGCGGACCGTCCGGCGGACCGCCCCGTCCGCCGGGGCGTGCGCGCCGGCCCGGGTGGGCGAGCACGGCTGCCGCCTGCGGCCCGGCACAGCCTCCCTCCCGGCGCTCGCGGCTCGGCGGAGGTGTGGCCAGCGGAGGCCGTGTGGGCGGCTCCCGCGCCCTCTGGAGGGCGGCCGACGGACGACCTGGAAAACAGGGCGGACGGCACGGAAAATCGGGCTTCGGGGCCCCGGCGGCGCCCCGAAGGCCCGTGTACGACACAACCGGCATTGCCATCCGCGACGGCCTCGGGCATGCTCCCTGCAACGTCGCGCGCGCTTTTGCGGGGGTCTGGGCAGTGGAGGAGTGACGCCGTACCCTTAGGGGTATGGGGTTGGGAAGATGATTCCCGGACAGAGCTTCGCCACTACTGACGCACCGCTCGAAACCGCTCCCTCCTCACGAGGATTCTCTTCGCCGAGACACCGATGGCCGGTCACGAAATCCCTGAACCCGCAGACCGCAAGCAGGTAGCCGACCCCCGGTCGGAGCCGCAGACGGTCGACGACGCACGCCCGTCGTGCGATCCCGCCTTCCGGCACGGAGTCGTGGTCGGATTCGACGGCTCCACGTCCAGCGAGCGGGCCCTGGCCTACGCCATCGGCATGGCCGGCAGATCCGGCTCCGGTCTGATCATCGTCCACGTCGCCAACCGGCTCCCGACCACGGTCTGGGCGGGCTGCGAGCCGCCCGTCTTCGTCGACGTGCCCGACCACCGCACCGAGGTCCTGGGCCTTGAGCTGGCGTGCGCCGACTACCTCTCCGAGGTGCCCTGGGTGCTCGTCGAGCGCGGGGGCGACATCTGCCACGAGCTGGAGGACGTCGGCCGGGAGTACTCGGCGGACGCCATCGTCGTCGGCACCACCCAGGGCATCGTCGGCCGGATCTTCGGCTCGGTGGCCGGCCGCCTCGCCCGCCGGGCCCAGCGCCCCGTCATCGTCATCCCCTGATCCCCGAGCCCCCGATCCCCGACGGTCCGTCAGGACGCCCCGCACGGACGGGCGTCGGGCCCGTACGGACACGCCTCGGGCCCCGCTCCGCGGACCTTGGGTTCTCACGGTCCTCGCAACACCCGTGATCTGTGGGAGTTGCGAGGACCGTGGTTGTTGGACGTGATGATCTTTCGGGGTTGAGGGAGCGTTTCCTTGTGCGGCTGGATGCCGTGGGGAACGTGACTGTCGTGGCGGGTGAGCTGGGGGTGAACCGGAACACTGCTTTCGGCTGGGCCCGGAAGGCCGGCCGGAGCTCGGTGCGTCTGCCGCGGCGGCATCCCGGGCGCGACGAGTACGAGCGGCTTCGGACCGCCGGTTTCGCACGCCGGGTTGCGGCCCGGCAGGTCGGTGTGAACGAGCGGACGGCCAAGGACTGGGACTGGGGCGTCAAGAAGAGCGGCACCACGCGCACTTACGCCGACGGCCGCCGTGTCGACTACACCACCGGAACCGTCACGATGGGCGGCGTGACCACAGCACCGGTGGGCCTGCACGCCCTGGAAAAGCAACTACATCCGCGGTTTTTGACCCTGGCCGAGCGCGAACAGATCCGCGATCTGCGCGCGCTGGGCCGTTCACTGCGAACGATCGGACGTGCCCTGGGACGGCCGGCGAGCACGGTCAAGCGGGAGATCGACACGAACTCCGCCACCGACGGCTACCAGCCCTACGCTGCCCACCGGGCAGCCGCCGCACGCAGACCCCGGCCCAAGGAGCGCAAACTGCTGCGCGAGGGCCGGCTGCGCCGCTTCGTCCAGGAAGGACTGCGCCGGCGATGGTCACCGGAACAGATCTGCCACGCTCTCCTGAGAGAACATCCCGACGACGAGAGCATGCAGGTGAGCGTGGAGACGGTCTACCAGGCACTGTATTTCCAGGCCCGCGGCGGCCTGAAACGCGAGGTCCAGGCCGCCATCCGCACGGGCCGCACCCGCCGCAAACCACGCCGGGACCCCGACCGGCGCACCCCACGGTTCATCGACCCGATGGTGATGATCAGCGACCGCCCCGCCGCCATCGAGGACCGGGCCGTGCCCGGGCACTGGGAAGGCGACCTGATCATCGGCGCAGGCGGGCGCTCCGCGATCGCCACTCTGGTCGAGCGCAGCACCCGCTACACCATGCTGGTCCACCTGCCCGGCGGAGCCCACGACGCCGAGAGCGTCCGCGACGGCCTCGTCGCCACGATCCAGACCCTGCCCGCCCACCTGCGCGGCTCCCTCACCTGGGACCAGGGCAGCGAGATGGCACGCCACAAGCAGTTCAGCATGGCCACCGGCATGCCCGTCTACTTCTGCGACCCCGCCTCGCCCTGGCAACGCGGCTCCAACGAAAACACCAACGGCCTGCTGCGGCAGTACTTCCCCAAAGGCACCGACCTGAGCCTCCACAGCACCGAAGACCTCGAACACGTCGCCCAGGAACTCAACGGCCGCCCACGCAAGACGCTCGGCTGGCACACCCCAGCCGAGCGTCTACGTGATCTACTCACCACCTAAAACCAGATGGTGTTGCGACGACCCCTCGAACCCAAGGACGGGATGCGGGGCCCTGCGGCATGCGACGGCGGCGCGGTGGCTACTCGACCGTGACGGACTTCGCCAGGTTGCGCGGCTTGTCGATGTCCCGGCCCATGGCGAGCGCCGTGTGGTAGGCGAAGAGCTGGAGCGGGATGCCCATCAGGATCGGGTCCAGCTCGTTCTCGTTCTTCGGCACGACGATGGTGTGGTCGGCCTTCTCCTGGACCTGGTGGGCGACGGCGAGGATCCGGCCGCTGCGCGCCTTGATCTCCTCCATCGCGGCCCGGTTCTTCTCCAGCAGGTCGTCGTCCGGCACGATCGCGACGGTCGGCATCGCGGGCTCGATCAGCGCGAGCGGGCCGTGCTTCAGCTCGGAGGCCGGATACGCCTCCGCGTGGATGTACGAGACCTCCTTCAGCTTCAGCGACGCCTCGCGGGCCACCGGGTAGCCGCGCACCCGGCCGATGAACATCATCGACTTGGCGTCCGCGTACTCGGCCGCCAGCCGCTTGATCTCGTCCTCGTTCGCGAGGATCTCGCTGATCTGCTCCGGCAGCTTCCGCAGGCCGTCGATGATCCGCTTGCCGTCGGCGACCGACAGGTCGCGGATGCGGCCCAGGTGCAGCGCGAGCAGCGCGAAGGCGACCACGGTGTTGGTGAAGCACTTGGTGGAGACCACGCAGACCTCCGGGCCCGCGTGCACGTACGTACCGCCGTCGGCCTCGCGGGCGATCGCGGAGCCCACCACGTTCACCACGCCGAGGACCCGGGCGCCCTTGCGCTTCAGCTCCTGGACGGCGGCGAGCACGTCGTACGTCTCACCCGACTGGGAGACCGCGACGTACAGGGTGTCGGGGTCCACGACCGGGTTGCGGTAGCGGAACTCGGAGGCCGGCTCGGCGTCGGCGGGGATGCGGGCCAGCTCCTCGATCAGCTGGGCGCCGATCTGGCCCGCGTGGTACGAGGTGCCGCAGCCGAGGATCTTGATCCGGCGCACCCCGCGCGCCTCGCGGGCGTCCAGGTTGAGCCCGCCCAGGTGCACGGTGGAGAACCGGTCGTCGATCCGGCCGCGCAGCACCCGGTCCACCGCGTCGGCCTGCTCGGAGATCTCCTTGTGCATGTACGTGTCGTGGCCGCCCATGTCGTACGACTCGGCCTCCCACTCCACGGTGGTGGGCGTGGCCGTCGTGGTCGAGCCCTCCGTGGTGTACGTACGGAAGTCGTCGGCCTTCAGGGTGGCCATCTCGCCGTCGTCGAGGGTGACGACCTGGCGGGTGTGGGCGACGAGCGCGGCGACGTCGGAGGCGACGAACATCTCCTTCTCGCCGATGCCGAGGACGACCGGGGAGCCGTTGCGGGCGACCACGATGCGGTCGTTGAAGTCGGCGTGCAGGACGGCGATGCCGTAGGTGCCCTCGACCGAGCGCAGCGCCTCGCGGACCTTCTCCTCCAGGGTGTCGGCCTGGGCGCGGGCGATCAGGTGGACCAGCACCTCGGTGTCGGTCTCGGAGAGGAAGACGGTGCCCTCGGCGGTGAGCCTGACGCGCAGCTCGGAGGCGTTGTCGATGATGCCGTTGTGGACGACGGCGACCTTGCTCTCCGCGTCCAGGTGCGGGTGGGCGTTCTCGTCGCTCGGCGCGCCGTGGGTGGCCCAGCGGGTGTGCGCGATGCCGGTGGTGCCGGCGAACCGCTTGGGGACCTTGGCCTCCAGCTCGCGGACGCGGCCCTTGGCCTTGACCATCTTCAGCGCGCCCGGTTTGCCCGCCGCCGCCTTGCCGGTGATGACGATCCCCGCGGAGTCGTAACCCCGGTACTCCAGCCGCTGCAGGCCCTCCAGCAGCAGGGGAGCGACGTCGCGCTTTCCGATGTATCCGACGATCCCGCACATGGCTTTCTGCCCCTCCATCGACGTACACGTATCCGTTCGGCGCCCTGCACCAGGGCGCCCGGCGCTCAGCCGTAGACGATGCGGCGCAGCTGGCGGAGCGAGAGCTCCGGCGGCGCCACGGCGCGGTGCGGCAGCTCGGCCGCGATCCGCTCGAAGATCTCCGCGTTGACCAGGCCGCCGGACTGCAGTTCGCGGTGGCGGCGGCGGACGAAGTCCTCGGTGCTCTCGTCGAAGTACGCCAGCACGTCGAGGATCACCCGGGCCGCCTCGCCGCGCTGGAGCGCGGTGGAGCGTACGAGGTGGTCGATGAGGTCGTCGTGCGACGAGCGGCGTTCCAGCACCCGTCGATACTGCTTGCCGAAGGGCCTTTACGCAACAAATCTGCCCGATATCGGGCAGGAACGGGTCAGGGAAGATGGTGAGCGCCCGAGGGACCGTCCTCGGGCGCTCACCGGTCCCGCGGCGGCTCAGAACCCGGCGATCGGGTTCTTCAACCGGCCGACCAGCTGGAGCGCTCCGGCGGGGTCGCCGAGGTCGACCATCTGCTGGTTGTCGCGCAACTGGAGGCGGTTGAGGCAGGAGAGCGGGAAGTCCGGCGCGAACAGGTCGTACTGCCGGAACTTGTCCGCGAGGTAGGGCGCCGACTCCTGGTAGTCCCGTACGCAGGCGGCCACCGTCCGCCAGAACGCCTCCTCGTCGAGCACGCCCTCGGTGGCCAGTCCCGGGGCCAGGAAGCGGAAGAAGCAGTCGAAGACGTCGGTGAAGACCGACAGCAGCTTCATGTCCTCCGGCACGTCGGCGCGGATCCGGTCGACCGCGGGCGGCAGCACCGCGTCCGGGTCCATCACCGCGATCTCCTCGGCGATGTCCTTGAAGATCGTGCGGGTGACGACGCCGTCCTCCACGACCAGGATCACGTTCTCGCCGTGCGGCATGTAGACCAGGTCGTAGGCGTAGAAGCTGTGCAGCACCGGCACCAGGTAGGCGTCCAGGTAGTGCCGCAGCCACACCCGCGGGTCGAGGCCGGACTCGGTGATCAGCGCCCCGGCGACCGAGCGGCCCTCGTGGTCGGTGTGGAGCAGGGACGCCATGGTGGCGACCCGCTCGCCCGGCCCGAGGCCGTTGACCGGGCTCTCGCGCCACAGCGCGGCGAGCATCTTGAGGTAGGGGGAGCCCTTGGCGGTGGCCGCCTCGTACGCCCGGTGGTGGTAGCCGATCGCGGCCCGCTCCCGGATGATCGAGAACCGGGCGGCGCTCAGCAGCGCGTCGCGCTCGATCAGCCCGGCCAGCCAGTCGTTGATCGCGGGCGTGGCCTCCATGTACGCGGCCGAGAGCCCGCGCATGAAGCCCATGTTCAGCACCGACAGCGCGGTTTTCACGTAGTGCTTCCCGGGGTGGTCGGTGTTGAAGAACGTCCGGATCGACTGCTGGGCCAGATACGCGTCCTCGCCCTCCCCGAGCACCACCAGACGGCGTTCCGCCAGCTCGCCGGCGAAGGTGACGGCGAGCTTGTTCCACCACTGCCAGGGGTGCGCGGGCAGGAGGAGGTAGGCGGCGGGGTCCAGCCCCAGGCCGTGCAGGACGGCGTCGAACCGGGCCCGGGTCGCACCGCTCAGCTCGGCGGCGAGCAGGCCGTCGTACTCCAGACCGGCCCCCGCCGTGAACGTGGCGTTCTCGCGCCGCGCCGCCAGCCACACCAGCCGGATCTCCGAGGCCGCCTCGGGGGCGTACGCGCGGTACTCGTCCACGCCGAAGCCGAGCCGGCCGTTGTTGGCGACGAAGCACGGGTGGCCTTCGGTCATCCCGGTCTCGATCGCCTGGAACCCGGCGGCGACCAGCTGGGCGGAGGTGGCCGGTTCCTTGGTGAGCTTGTAGGCGGTTCCGGCCAGGGTGGAGGAGACTTCCTCCAGATAGACCGGCAGGACCTCCGCGGTGAGCCCCAGCGAGGTGCGCAGTTCGATGAAGAATTCCAGCGCGTCCAGCGGGAGTTCGCCTCCGTGCCGGTGCCGGGTGATCGACTCGGTGTCGACGTGCCAGTGGTCCAGGGCGAAGCGGCGCGCGGTGAAACGGTACTCCGTGGCGGCGTCGTCGCTACGCAGGGTGTAGCGGTCCTCGCCGAGAGGCGCGGGAGCCAGCAGCCGTTCGTGGCTGAATTCCGCCAGTGCTTTACGTACCAGCAGTCGGTTTGCGGTGGACCACAGCTCCGGGGAGAGGTGGGCGACACTGTCGGTGAGGGCGGCGGTCATCGGGTGTTACCTCCGGTTGCTGCTTCGAACTGCTCGCGCGTGCAGGCGCTGAGCAGCGCGTCCTTCTCCGGCTTGGCGATCTCGCGGAGCACCTCGAAGCCGACGGCCTTGTTGAGGGCCTGCACCGCGCTGTTGGTGACGTCCGGTTCGACGACCACCCGGTGTACGGAGGGATCGGCGAACAGGGCGCGCATCACGGCGGTGATCACCGCCCGGGTGAAGCCGTGCACCGGGGTGTCGGTCGGGGCCACCAGGAAGTGCATCCCGAGGTCGCCGGGCTCCGCCTCGTACAGCCCTTTCAGCTCGACCTCGGTGGGGTCGTAGCTCTCCATGAGGAAGGCCGGTGCGCCGCGGTGCAGCCCGATGAAGGCGTGGTGCCCCGGGTGGGCGGCGATCCTCCGGTACTCCTGCTCGACGTCCTGCCGGGTCGCGTCGCCCATCAGCCAGAACGCGGCCTTGGGGTGGGTCACCCAGCCGTGCACCAGCGCGGCGTCGCCCAGCGGGTCGAGCGGGCGGACGGTGAAGTCGCCCGGTTCGGCGGCGCGGCTCATACGGCGAACTCCTGGAAGGCGATGGATTTCTCGACCGGGTAGTACGGGCGGCCGAGCAGTTCGCCGATGATGTACGCGTTGCGGTACGCGCCCATGCCCAGGTCGGGCGAGGTGATCGAGTGCGTGTGCACCCCGGCGTTCTGGAGGAAGACGCCGCGGCCCGTCACGTCGATGCTGTAGTTGCGCGCCACGTCGAAGCGGCCCCGGCTGTCGTGGCGCAGCCGGCCGGTGACCGGGGCGAGGAAGGCGGGCGCCTCGTAGCGGTAGCCGGTGGCGAGGATCAGGCCCTCGGTGGTCAGCGCGTAGTCCTTGCCCTGCTCCTCCTGCCGCAGCCCCAGGCTGTACGCGCCGCCCTCCGCGTCGTAACGGGCGCTGACGAGAGCGGAGTTGGTCAGCAGCCGGGTGGGCGCGGGGCCGGCGAGGTTCTTCTGGTAGAGCAGGTCGAAGATCGCGTCGATCAGCTGGCCGTCGATGCCCTTGAACAGGCCCTTCTGGCCCCTCTCCAGCCGGTAGCGGGTCTCCTCGGGCAGCGCGTGGAAGTAGTCGATGTACTCCGGCGAGGTCATCTCCAGCGTGAGCTTGGTGTACTCCAGCGGGAAGAAGCGCGGGGAGCGCGTGACCCAGTTGAGCCGGTAGCCGTGCACGTCGATCTCGGAGAGCAGGTCGTAGTAGATCTCCGCCGCGCTCTGCCCGCTGCCGACCAGGGTGATGGAGCGCTTCTTCTGGAGCGCGGCCTTTCCTTCCAGATAACGGGAGTTGTGCAGGAAGTCGCCGCCCAGGCCGTTGCACGCCTCCGGGATGTGCGGCGGGGTGCCGGTGCCGAGGACCAGGCGCCGCGAGCGCAGGACCGTTCCGGCGGCGGTGCGCACGGTGTAGAGCGCGGAGCCCTCGTCGTACGTCACCGCCTCGACGGTCTCGCCGAACCGGACGCTGCCCAGCTTCGCGGCGGCCCAGCGGCAGTAGTCGTTGTACTCGGTCCGCAGCGGGTAGAAGTTCTCCCGGATGTAGAACGAGTAGAGCCGGCCGCGCTCCTTGAGGTAGTTCAGGAACGAGTACGGCGAGGTCGGGTCGGCCATCGTGACCAGGTCCGACATGAACGGCGTCTGGAGATGGGCCCCTTCGAGGAACATCCCGGCGTGCCACTCGAAGTCCGGCTTGGACTCCAGGAAGACGCCGTCCAACTCGTCGATCGGCTCGGCCAGGCAGGCCAGGCCGAGGTTGAACGGGCCGAGCCCGATCCCGATGAAGTCGTGGGGGTCAGGAAGCGCGGTCAAGGGAGTCTCCCAGGTACTTCTCGGCGTGGCCGGAGATCAGATCGAGGACCGCGGCGATGTCCCGGACGGTCGTCTCGGGGTTGAGCAGGGTGAACTTCAGGTACTGGCGGTCGCCCACCTCGGTGCCCGCGACGACCGCCTCTCCGGAGGCGAACAGCGCCTTGCGGGCGTGGAGGTTGGCCCGGTCGATGTCGGCCGGAGAGGCGGCGTCGGACGGGACGTAGCGGAAGACCAGCGTGGAGAGCTGCGGTTCGACGACCACGTCGAAGCGCGGATCGGCGGCGAGCAGCCGCCAGCCCTCGGCGGCCAGGTCGCAGACCTCGTCGAACAGCTCGCCGATCCCGTCAGCGCCCATCACGCGCAGCGTCATCCACAGCTTGAGGGCGTCGAACCGGCGGGTGGTCTGGAGGGACTTGTCGACCTGGTTGGGTATGCGCTCCTCGGCCATGCGGCGCGGGTTCAGATACTCCGCGTGGTACGTCGCGTGGCGCAGGGCGGCCCGGTCGCGGACCAGCACGGCCGAGGAACTGACCGGCTGGAAGAAAGACTTGTGGTAGTCCACGGTCACGGAGTCGGCGTGCTCGATGCCCGCCAGCAGGCCGCGCCGCTCGCGGGAGGCCAGCAGCCCGCAGCCGTACGCGGCGTCGACGTGCATCCAGGCGGCGTACCGCTCGCACAGGGCGGCGATCTCGGGCAGCGGGTCGATGGAGCCGAAGTCCGTGGTGCCGGCGGTGGCGACGACGGCCATCGGCACGGCGCCCTCGGCGGCGCACCGCTCCAGCGCGCGGGCCAGCGCGAGCGTCTGCATCCGCTTGGTGCGGTCGACGGGGACGGGGATCACGGCGTCCGGGCCCAGGCCGAGGAGTTTGGCGGACTTCTGGACGCTGAAGTGGCTGCACTCGGAGGTGAGGACGCGCAGCCGGGTGGGGTCCACCGGCCGGACCTTCGCCTCCTCCCGGGCCAGCAGCAGCGCCTGGAGGTTGGACTGCGTGCCGCCGCTGGTGAAGATGCCGTCGGCGGCCGGGCCGAGGCCGATGCGCTCGGTGGTCCAGTCGATCAGCCGGCGCTCGATGAGCGTGCCGCCCGCGCTCTGGTCCCAGGTGTCCAGGGAGGAGTTGATCGCGGTGAGGACGGCCTCGCCGAGGACGGCCGGGATGACCACCGGGCAGTTGAGGTGGCCCAGGTAGCGCGGGTGGTGGAAGTAGACGGCGTCGCGCAGATAGACCCGGCCCAGCTCGTCGAGGGCCGCCGAGGCGTCGCCCAGGGGCCGGTCCAGGTCGATCGTGTCGACGACGGAGGTGAGTTCGTCGACGCCGACGCCGCTGAAGGGGCGGTCGGTGGCGGCGAGTGTGGCCGCGACCCGTTCCACTCCTGCGGTGACGGTGCGCCGATAGTGCTCCGCAGTCGTGTGGTTGAGCAGGTGCGAACGCATGAGGGGTCCTCCCGGGTGAGGGGAACTTCATCGCGCCCTCCGGGCAGGAAGGAGGGACGAGGGACGCGATGTCGAAGTTAGGTTAGCCTAACCTAACTTCGACATGGCTCGCCTCGCCGGTCCCGCCCTCCAAAACCGACGCCTCGCCCCGTCCCGCCTACTCGGGCAGCCGGCCCCCGGCCTCCGCCACCAGGGACGAACCGGCCCCGGTCACCCCGCTCCCGGCCCCCGGCCCCCGGCAGAATCCGTACGGTGTTCTCGGAACCCACCATCGCGGCGAAGTCCGCCCGGCCGTCCCGGTTCAGGTCCCGCAGCCGCAGGCTGTAGCCGAACCGGTCGCCCTCCGCCGTCCCGCCGACGACTCCGGGAACCGTCTTGCCGAGCAGCGCGGACCGCGAGCCCTTGAGCCCGCCCGGACCGCCCCGGAACAGATACGCGCCGCCGACGTACTCCTTCGCGCCGACCGACTCGCCCGGCACGCCGACCGCGAGGTCCGCGTAACCGTCCCCGTCGGCGTCCCCGGCGGACAGCGACAGGCCGAACTCGTCGCCCGGCTCCGACGCGCCCGTGATCCCGGCGGTCGCCTGGCTGAACGTGACGCTGCGCGAGCCGGGCCCGGCGGAGCCGCCGTACCAGAGGGTCACCGCGCCCCGGTAGCCGCTGGCGTACGGGTTGCCGACGGCGATGTCCCCGTAGCCGTTCCGGTCGAAGTCGCCGATCGTCGCGTCCAGCCCCTCGTAGGGCCGCTTGCTGTCGATGACCTTGGCGGGGCCGGAGACCAGCCCGGCGGAGGAGCCCTTCAGGAACCACGCCTCGGTGCGGAACGCGCTGCCGATGCCCCGGACTCCGACGACCACCAGGTCGGTCTTCCCGTCCCCGGTGACCTTTCCGGCCGCCAGGCTGGAGCTGTACCAGCCCTCGCCCTCGCGGTCGTACCGGCTGACCTTGCCGAGGCCGCCGGACTTCGTGAACCCGCCCCGGTAGAGGTAGGTGTCGTGGTCGCTGACCGTGGCGACGTCGGCCCGCCCGTCCCCGTCGAAGTCGCCGGTCGCGATGTCCCGTCCGAAGCCGGCGTAGGCCGGGTCGCCTCCTCCCTTGCGGGGCAGGGCCGTTCCGCCGCTGAGGCCCTTCGACGAGCCCCACAGGACGGTGACTGAGCCGACGGGTGTGCGGCCCGACTCCTCGGCCGGGTTGCCCACGACGAGGTCCGCGTAGCCGTCCGCGTTCAGGTCGGCACTGGCCAGCGCCTCGCCGAAGTAGTCGTTCGCCTCGCCCGCCCCGGGCACTCCGGGCGAATCCTGGTGGACGAGCTGGGACGCGGCCGTGAGACCCTTCGGCCCGCCGAACGTGACGAGCACCGCGCCCCCGCGGAAGGACACCGCCCCGTCGTCCATGGACTGGTAGACGTACGGGACGGCCAGGTCGCGGTATCCGTCGCCGTTGAAGTCGTCGTAGTGCTTGGCGGCGGCGGCCGAGGCGGGCGCGGCGACGGCGAGCGGGGCCGCCCCGGCGGCGAGGGCCACCGCGACGGCGAGCGGGACGCGGACGCGGGAGGACCGGGCGAGGAGGGGGCGGCGCTGGGGCATGGGGGCGCTCCTGGAGTTCGGGCGGACGGACCCGGGGCAGGTCGCGGCCGGACGACGGCACATCGGAAGACCGCCGTGGCGGGCGAAGGGTTGTACGCGGCCGGCCCCCGGGGCACGCGCGTGTCACCTCGCGGTGGCCCCGGCTCCCCCCGACCGGCCCGACCCGGGGAGAGCGGTCCCGGGCGGGCCGGCCGGGGCGCGCCGGCCTCAGGCGTTGGGCAGGCCCAACTCCCGTGCGATCAGCATGCGCTGGACCTCGCTGGTGCCCTCGCCGATCTCCAGGATCTTGGAGTCGCGCCACATCCGGGCCACCGGGTACTCGTTCATGAATCCGTAGCCGCCGTGGATCTGGGTGGCGTCGCGGGCGTTGTCCACGGCCACCGTGGAGGAGTACAGCTTGGCGATCGCCGCCTCCTTCTTGAACGGCTCGCCCGCCACCAGCCGCGAGGCCGCGTCCCGCCAGCCGATGCGGGCCATGTGGGCGCGCGTCTCCATGTCGGCGATCTTGAACTGGATCGCCTGGTTCGCGCCGATCGGCTTCCCGAACGCGTGCCGCTCGGCCGCGTACTTCACCGACTCGTCGACACAGCCCTGTGCGAGACCGGTCGACAGCGCCGAGATCGCGATCCGGCCCTCGTCCAGGATGCGCAGGAACTGCGCGTAGCCCCGGCCCTGTTCGCCCAGCAGGTTCGCGGCGGGCACGCGGACGTCCGAGAAGGACAGCTCACGGGTGTCGGAGGCGTTCCAGCCGACCTTCGAGTACGGGGCGGCGACCGTGAAGCCCGGGGTGCCGGAGGGCACGATGATCGCGGAGATGAGCGGTGCGCCGTTCTCCTTGCGGCCGGTCACCGCCGTCACCGTGACCAGCTCGGTGATGTCCGTACCGGAGTTGGTGATGAAGCACTTCGACCCGTTGATCACCCACTCGTCGGTCTTCTCGTCCAGCACCGCCGTGGTCCGGGTGCCGCCCGCGTCCGAGCCGCCGTCCGGCTCGGTCAGGCCGAACGCGCCCAGCGCCTCGCCCGCGCAGAGCCTCGGCAGCCAGTGCCGCTTCTGCTCCTCGGTGCCGAAGCGGTAGACCGGCATCGCGCCCAGCGAGACGCCGGCCTCCAGGGTGATCGCCACGGACGAGTCGACCCGGGCCAGCTCCTCCAGCGCGATGCCGAGGGCGAGGTAGTCGCCGCCCATGCCGCCGTACTCCTCCGGGAACGGCAGCCCGAACAGGCCCATCCGCCCCATCTCGCGCACGATCTCGTACGGGAACTCGTGCCGCTCGTAGTAGTCGCCGATCTTCGGGGCGATCACGTCGTGCGCGAACTCCTCGACCGTGCGGCGCAGTTCCTCGTGCTCGGCGGTCAGCCGGTGGTCCAGGGACATGGTGGGGCTCACTCCTTGTGAGAGACGGGGGACAGGGCGCGGACCGTACGGGACGGACTGGGGCGCCCCAACTGCTCGGCGAGCCACACGCTGGTGGCGGTCAACTCGTCGAGATCGACGCCGGTTTCGATGCCGAGGCCGTCGAGCATCCACACGAGGTCCTCGGTGGCGAGGTTGCCCGTGGCGCTCTTGGCGTACGGGCAGCCGCCGAGGCCGCCCGCCGAGGCGTCCACGGTGGTGACTCCGTACCGGAGGGCGGCCA
>NZ_ML123034.1:2141091-2205488 GCF_003846185.1 Streptomyces sp. ADI96-02 | reverse complement strand
CCCGCCGAGGCGTCCACGGTGGTGACTCCGTACCGGAGGGCGGCCAGGGTGTTGGAGAGCGCCTGGCCGTAGGTGTCGTGGAAGTGCACGCCGACCGAGGAGACGGGCACGCCCGCCCCGGTCAGCGCGCGGAGCAGCGCCGTGACGTGGCCCGGTGTGGCGACTCCGACGGTGTCGCCGAGGGACAGCTCGTCGCAGCCCAGGTCCATCAGCGCCTTCGCGACCCGGACCACCTGCTCGACGGGGACGGCCCCTTCCCACGGGTCGCCGAAGCACATGGACAGGTAGCCCCGTACGTGCACCCGGTCGGCCTTCGCGCGGGCCACCACCGGGGCGAACATGGCGAGGGACTCGTCGACCGTGCGGTTCAGGTTGCGGGCGGCGAACGTCTCCGTGGCCGAGCCGAACACGGCGATCGACCGGGCGCCGAGCGCCAGCGCCCGGTCCAGGCCGCGTTCGTTCGGCACGAGGACCGGCAGGGCCACCTCCCCGCGCGACGCGATCGGCTCCAGGAGCGGGAACAACTGCTCGGCGTCGGCCAGTTGGGGCACCCACTTCGGGTGCACGAAGCTGGTCGCCTCGATGGTGGTCAGCCCGGCGGCGGCCAGCCGGTGGATGAACTCCGCCTTCACCTCGGTCGGGACGACGCCCTTCTCGTTCTGGAGGCCGTCGCGCGCGCCCACCTCGTGGATGCGGATACGGGCGGGCAGGGCGGGGTCGGCGACCTTCATGGGCAGGGCGCGCGGGGTGGTCGTCATGCGTCCTCCTTCGGCGCCACCACGGCCAGGATCTGGTCCATGGCGACCGTGGCGCCCGCCGTGACGTCCAGTTCGGTGACGGTGCCGGCGTGCGGGGCGGAGATGACGTGTTCCATCTTCATCGCCTCGACGACGAGCAGGCTCTGCCCCGCCTCGACCTCGTCGCCGACGGCCACCTTCACCACGGTGACCGTGCCGGGCATCGGGGCCGCCAGGGTGTCCGCGCCGCCCCGGCCCGCGCCGCTCAGCGACGCCTCCACCGGGTCGTGGTCCCGCACGTGCCAGGTGTCGCCGTCGCGGCCGAGCCAGTGGCCGCTGCGGTGGAAGTGCCCGGTCACTCCGTCGAGTTCGACGGTGACCCGGTCCGCGTCCACCACCGCCGAGGCGGGCGCCTCCCGCGTCACCGGCTCCGCGCCCGCGACCCGCAGCGAGAACGCCGGCGGGAGCGGCGTGCCGCCCGTGCGCCAGCCGCTCGGCACGGAGAACGGATCGATCCAGCCGCCCGCGCCGGGTCGCGGGGTCAGCGCGTCGAGGCGGACGGCCGCCGCCGCCGCGTACACCTCGTCCGGCACCCCGTCGGGCACCAGTCCCTCCGCCTCGCGCTCCACCAGCCCCGTGTCCAGGTCGCCGGAGACCACGTCCGGGTGGGCCAGCAGCCGCCGCAGGAAACCGGCGTTGGTCGGGACGCCCAGGATCACCGTGTCCGCGAGCGCGGCGCGCAGCTTGCGCAGGGCGCTCGGCCGGTCGGGGCCGTACGCGATGACCTTCGAGAGCATCGGGTCGTACAGGCTGCCCACCGGGACGCCCTCGCTGAGCCCCGAGTCCGTGCGCACGCCACCGCCCTGCGGTTCGCGCAGGGCCAGCACCGTGCCGCCGGAGGGCAGGAAGCCGCGGGCCGGGTCCTCGGCGCAGACCCGGGCCTCGATCGCGTGGCCCGTGAGGGTGATGTCGCTCTGCGCGTACGGGAGGGGTTCGCCCGAGGCGACGCGCAGCTGCCACTCCACCAGGTCCAGGCCGGTGACCAGCTCGGTGACCGGGTGCTCGACCTGGAGGCGGGTGTTCATCTCCATGAAGTAGTACGAGGCGGGGTCGTCGCCCGGCACGATGAACTCGACCGTGCCCGCGCCGACGTATCCGCAGGAGCGCGCCGCCTGCACGGCGGCCTCGCCCATCGCCGCGCGCGTCTCCTCGTCGAGCAGGACGGAGGGCGCCTCCTCGATGATCTTCTGGTGGCGGCGCTGGAGCGAGCACTCGCGCTCGCCCAGGTGCACCACGGTGCCGTGGGCGTCGGCCAGCACCTGGATCTCGATGTGGCGCGGCCGGTCGATCCACCGCTCCACCAGCAGCGTGTCGTCGCCGAACGAGGCGGCGGCCTCGCGCCGGGCCGCCGCGATCTCCTCGGCCAGCACCGCCGCGTCGCGGACCAGCCGCATGCCCTTGCCGCCGCCGCCCGCCGAGGG
The DNA here is from genome assembly GCF_003846185.1 of Streptomyces sp. ADI96-02. GTDB lineage: Bacteria > Actinomycetota > Actinomycetes > Streptomycetales > Streptomycetaceae > Streptomyces. Next base: position 2,203,270 of record NZ_ML123034.1, on the reverse strand, counting down.
CTTGAGCAGCACCGGGGTGCCGATCTCGCGGGCGGCGTCGGTCAGTTGGGCGTCGGTGAGGCCGCTGCCCGAGGAGCCGGGGACCACCGGGACCCCGGCCGCCGCGACCGTCTCCTTGGCCCGGATCTTGTCGCCCATCAGGGAGATGGCGGAGGCGGGCGGGCCGATGAAGACCAGACCGGCGTCCGCGCACGCCCGGGCGAAGCCCGCGTTCTCGGCGAGGAAGCCGTAGCCGGGGTGGACGGCCTGCGCGCCGGTGCGGCGGGCCGCCTCCAGCAGCGCGGGCACGGACAGGTAGCTCATGGAGGCGGGCGGCGGGCCGATCCGTACCGCCGTGTCCGCCTCCCGTACGTGCCGGGCGTCGGCGTCCGCGTCGCTGAACACGGCGACCGAGCGCACCCCCAGCTCGCGCAGGGTCCGGATCACCCGGACGGCGATCTCGCCGCGGTTGGCGACCAGAACGGTGTCGAACATCGTCATCTGTTCCTCACATCCGGAAGACGCCGAAGCCGGGCCCGGCCGGGTCCTTCTGGGGCAGCGGGGCGTTGGCGCAGGCGGTCAGGGCCAGTCCCAGCACCTGCCGGGTGTCCACGGGGTCGATCACGCCGTCGTCCCAGAGCCGGGCGGTGGCGTAGTACGCGTTTCCCTGGGTCTCGTACTGGGCGCGGACGGGGGCCTTGAACGCCTCCTCGTCCTCGGCGCTCCAGTCGTCGCCGAGCTGGTCGCGCTTGACGGTGGCCAGCACCGAGGCGGCCTGCTCGCCGCCCATGACGGAGATCTTCGCGTTGGGCCACATCCACAGGAAGCGGGGGCTGTAGGCCCGGCCGCACATGGAGTAGTTGCCCGCCCCGTACGAGCCGCCGACCACGACCGTCAGCTTCGGCACGCGGGTGCAGGCGACGGCGGTGACCATCTTCGCGCCGTGCTTGGCGATGCCGCCGGCCTCGTAGTCGCGGCCGACCATGAAGCCGGAGATGTTCTGGAGGAAGACGAGCGGGATGCCGCGCTGGTCGCACAGCTCGATGAAGTGCGCGCCCTTCTGCGCGGACTCGGAGAACAGGATGCCGTTGTTCGCGACGATCCCGACCGGGTGGCCGTGGATGCGGGCGAAGCCGGTGACCAGCGTCGTGCCGTACTCCGCCTTGAACTCCTGGAACCGCGAGCCGTCCACCACGCGCGCGATCACCTCGCGGACGTCGTACGGGGTGCGCGAGTCCACCGGCACCGCGCCGTACAGCCCGGCCGGGTCGGCCTTCGGCTCCTCGGCCGGCTCGACCGACCAGGGCAGCGGGGCGCGTTCGGGCAGCGTCGCGACGATGGTGCGGACGATCCGCAGGGCGTGCGCGTCGTCCTCCGCCAGGTGGTCGGTGACCCCCGACGTACGGGAGTGGACCTCGCCGCCGCCCAGCTCCTCCGCCGTGACGACCTCGCCGGTCGCGGCCTTCACCAGCGGCGGGCCGCCGAGGAAGATCGTGCCCTGGTTCCGGACGATGACGGCCTCGTCGCTCATCGCCGGGACGTACGCCCCGCCCGCCGTGCAGGAGCCCAGCACCGCGGCGATCTGCGGGATGCCCGCGCCCGACATCCGCGCCTGGTTGTAGAAGATCCGGCCGAAGTGGTCCCGGTCCGGGAACACCTCGTCCTGCATCGGGAGGAACGCGCCGCCCGAGTCCACCAGGTACAGACAGGGCAGCCGGTTCTCCAGGGCCACCTCCTGGGCCCGCAGGTGCTTCTTCACCGTCAGCGGGTAGTACGTGCCGCCCTTGACGGTCGCGTCGTTGGCGACGATCACGCACTCCCGGCCGCTGACCCGCCCGATCCCGGCGATCACCCCGGCCGCCGGGGCCGCGCCCCCGTACAGCCCCTCGGCCGCCAGCGGAGCCAGCTCCAGGAACGGCGAGCCCGGGTCGAGGAGGGTGTCCACCCGGTCCCGGGGCAGCAGCTTGCCGCGCGCCACGTGCCGGGCCCGCGCCTTCTCACCTCCGCCCAGCCGCGCCGTGGCGAGCCGCGCCGCCAGCTCGTCGGCGAACGCCCGATGCGCCGCCTCGTTGGCCTGCCAGGCCGACGAGGCGGGATCGGCCGCACTCGCCAGGACCGGTGCCTGCTGCATGGTGTCGAGCCCCCTTGCCCGTACCGCGATAGGGAAGAACCGCTGAAAAGGTGTTAATGAGCGTTAACGCGCCCTGCCCAGGTTAACGATCGCTAACGACCCTGTCTAGAATGAATCCCCATGAGCACCCATGCCGCCGCCCGCGTCGCGGCTCCCACCCGCCGCGAGCAGATCCTGCGGGAGGCCGCCCGCCTCTTCGCCGAGCGCGGCTTCCACGGCGTCGGCGTCGACGAGATAGGCGCCGCCGTCGGGATCAGCGGCCCCGGTCTCTACCGGCACTTCCCCGGCAAGGACGCGATGCTCGCCGAACTGCTGGTGGGCATCAGCGAGCGGCTGCTGGCGGGCGGCCGGCTCCGGGTGGCGGAGGACGCCGCCGCCGGGGGCGGCTCACCGCAGGCGCTCCTGGACGCGCTCATCGAGGGCCATATCGACTTCGCCCTGGACGACCGCCCGCTCATCACCCTCCACGACCGGGAGCTGGACCGGCTGCGCGACACGGACCGCAAGCGGGTGCGCCGCCTCCAGCGGGAGTACGTCGAGGTCTGGGTCGGCGTCGTCCGCACCCTCTACCCGCTGCTCCCGGAGAACGAGGCCCGCGTCACCGTGCACGCCGTCTTCGGCCTGTTGAACTCCACCCCGCACCTGGCCCGCCCCGAGGCGCTGCCGAACCGGGCGGCGACGGCGGCCCTGCTGCACCGGCTGGCCCGCGGCGCGTTCGCGGCGGCTGCCGTCGCGCCCTGAGCGGGAATGCGGCTGCGCGGGGAACCTCGCGCGGCGTGCTCGCGTCTTCCTCGCAAGGACCTACGGGGAGGTGCGGATGACCGTCACTCTGGGCGAAGAGATCATGCTGCTCACGCTGGACGACACGTCCGGCGCGGCCAAGGGGGAGTCGTCGGCGCGCTGGGGCGTCACCGGCGGCATCCTCCTGGAACTGGTCATGGCCGACCGCGTCACGGTGACCGGCGGCCGGATCGAGGCCGTCGACCCGGCGCCGACCGGCGACGCGCTCCTGGACGGGCGGCTGGAGCGGCTGGCCCGCTGGGCCGGAAAGCCGGCCGGCGGCGGAAGGAAGCCGTCCCGCGGCCGGAAGGCGGCCGACTGGCTGACCCGGGACCACGCCCACGGGGTCCAGGACGTACTGGACCGCCTCTGCGCCCGCGGTCTGGTGACCGAGGAGAAGCACCGGGCGCTCGGCCTCTTCCCCGTGCGCCGCTATCCGGAGGCCGACGGATCCGTGGAGCGGGAGCTGCGCGACCGGCTGGCGTCCGTCGTGGTCCACGGCGCGGAGCCGGACGCCCGTACGCGCGCCCTGACCGCCCTCCTGCACGCCGCGGGACTGCACCGGCAGGCGTTCCCCGACCTGCCGAAGAAGCGGGTCGAGCCGCGCATGGCGGCGATCGCCGAAGGGCAGTGGGCCGGCGACAGCGTGCGCGAGGCGATCCTCACCCTCCAGACCGTGATGACCGCGGTGACCGTGGTGACGGTGGTGACCGCCACCTCCTGATCCGGCGCGCCGGACGGCTCGGGCGGCACAATGGGGCCATGCCGATACCCAGCCGCGCCGCCCTCGTCGACCACCTCGTCCGTTCGCGTATCGCGGGGGACGTCGCGACCCCGCGCGACAACAACCTCTCCCACTACCGTCAGCTCGCCAACGGCGACCGCCACTACTGGCTGGGCCTGGAGCTGGGCGACCGCTGGACCGACGAGCAGGACGTGCTCGCCGTCATGGCCGAGCGGTGCGGTGTGAACGACGACCCGGAGCACCGGCAGGGCCAGGACACCATCGACCCGGAGCTGACGGTCGACGCGCTGGAGCGGATGGCGGCCCGGCTGCGCAAGGCGGCGGACGGCGAGGAGCGGGTGCTGTTCGCCACCGGCCACCCCGGCGGCCTGCTGGACGTGCACCGGCGGACGGCGGACGCGCTGCGCCGGGCGGGCTGCGAGATCGTCCGCATCCCGTCCGGGCTGACGGCGGACGAGGGCATGGTCTTCCAGTTCGCCGACGTCGCGATGCTGGAGCGCGGGGCGACCCTCTGGCACACCCACTCCCCGGCCCCGATGGCGGCGATCCTGGACGCCCTGGAGCACCGGGGCCGCCCGCTGCCCGACCTCGTCGTCGCCGACCACGGCTGGGCGGGCTGCGCCGGGCAGCGCGGTCTGGACGCGATCGGCTACGCGGACTGCAACGACCCGGCCCTGTTCCTCGGCGAGGCCGAGGGCGCCCTCCAGGTCACCGTCCCGCTCGACGACCACGTCACCGACCCGCGCTTCTACGACCCGATGACGGACTACCTGCTGGCCGCGGCCGGTCTGCTGCCCGAGGAGCCGCCCGCGGCCTGAGGCGGGAGCGGGGCGGGGCCGGGCCTCAGCCGTCCCGCTCCGCCGCCTTCCGCAGCCGCTGCCCGCGCCCCGGCGTCGGGTCCAGATACACCCGCCGGATCGAGGGGAAGCGCTCCCGCAGCCGGGCCTCCGCCGCCTCGCAGGCCCACTCGACCTCCTCGGCCGTGGAGATGTCCCGGAAGTCGACCTTCGCGGCCACCAGCACCTCGGTCGGCCCCTGGATCAGCGTGGTCAGCTCCAGCACCTCCACGATGTGCGGCACGGCCTCCAGCTCCTCGCGGACGCCCGCCCGCGCCCCCGGCGGCAGCGGCCGGCCGATGAGCAGCTGCGCGTTGGAGCGGCCGAGCACCCAGGCCACGTACACGAGCAGCAGGCCGATCAGGATCGAGGCGATCCCGTCCCAGACGCCGGAGCCGGAGAGCTGCCCGCCCAGCAGTCCGCCCGCGGCCAGCAGCAGGCCGATCAGGGCCGCCGAGTCCTCCATGACGACGGCCTTCACGGCGGTGTCGGGCGTGTGGCGCAGGTAGTACGCGTCCGGCACCGCCATCCGGGACGCCTCCCTGCGCACCTGCTTCAGACCGGTGCGCAACGAGAAGCCCTCCAGCAGGAACGCGAGGGCCAGGACGACGTAGGAGACGAGCGGATCGCCCAGCTCCTCGCCCGCCGCCAGCGTGTGCACCCCGTCGTAGACCGAGAAGACCGCGCCGCCGACGAACGTGGCGATGGAGGCGAGCATCGCCCAGATGTAGCGCTCGGGGCCGTAGCCGAGCGGATGGTCCTCGTCGGCCGGCTTCCCGCTCCGTTTCAGGGCGGTGAGGAGCATGACCTCGGTGACGGTGTCCGCGACCGAGTGCGCGGCCTCGGAGAGCATCGCGCTCGATCCGCTGATCAGCCCGGCGACGGCCTTGGCCACGGCGATGCCGAGGTTGGCGGCGGCGGCCACGATCACGGTGAACGTGGACTCCCCGCCACCGGACTCCGGTTCGGCCTTCGCGTCGCTCATGGTGGGGAGTATGTCCGACTCCGGGCCGCGCGGCCCGGCCTGACCGCGCGGCCCGCGCGGTCAGACCCTGGGGCTCGGACTCGTGCCGTGCTTTACAGGCCCATGGACTTGGCGATGATCGACTTCATGACCTCGCTGGTGCCGCCGTAGATGCGGTTGACCCGGTTGTCCGCGTACAGGCGGGCGATCGGGTACTCGTTCATGAAGCCGTAGCCGCCGTGCAGCTGGAGGCAGCGGTCGATCACGCGGTGGGCGACCTCGGTGCAGAACAGCTTCGCGGAGGCGGCCTCGGCGGCGGTCAGCTCGCCCGCGTCCAGGGCCTCCAGGGCGCGGTCGGCGACGGCCTGGGCCGCGTCGACCTCGGCCTGGCAGGCGGCCAGCTCGAACTTGGTGTTCTGGAACGAGGCGACGGTCTTGCCGAAGACGGTGCGCTCCTGCACGTACTGCTTGGCGAAGCGGACGGCGGCGGCGGCCTGCGCGTACGCGCCGAAGGCGATGCCCCAGCGCTCGGAGGCCAGGTTGGTGCCGAGGTAGCCGAAGCCCTTGTTCTCCTCGCCGAGCAGGTCCTCGGCCGGGACCTTCACGTCGGTGAACGCCAGCTCGGCGGTGTCGGACGTCTTCAGGCCGAGCTTGTCGAGCTTGCGGCCGACGGAGTAGCCCGCGGACGTGGTGTCGACGGCGAAGAGGGAGATGCCGAAGCGGCGGTCGTCCTCGCGCGGGGCGGAGGTGCGGGCGCAGACGATCACGCGGTCCGCGTGCACACCGCCGGTGATGAAGGTCTTGGAGCCGTTGAGGACGTAGTGCGTGCCGTCCTCGGAGAGCTTGGCGGTGGTCTTCATGCCCGCGACGTCGGAGCCGGTGCCCGGCTCGGTCATCGCCAGGGCCCACATCTCCTCGCCGGTGGCGAACTTCGGCAGCCAGCGCTTCTTCTGGTCGTCGGTGGCGAGCATCTTGATGTACGGCAGGCCGAGCAGCGTGTGCACGCCGGAGCCGCCGAAGTTGACGCCCGCGCGGGCGGTCTCCTCGTAGATGACGGCCTCGTACTTGTGCGACTCGATGCCGGCGCCGCCGTACTCCTCGTCCACCTCGATGCCGAAGACGCCCAGCTCGCCGAGTTTCAGGTAGAAGTCGCGCGGCACCTGGCCGGCGGCGAACCACTCGTCGTACACCGGCACGACCTCGGCCGCGATGAAGGCGCGGATGGTCTCCCGGAACGCCTCGTGATCCTCGTTGAATACCGTACGGCGCACGGGGTGCCTCCCTGGTCGGCTGTGGTGTTCGCCGGCTTCGCCGGGCGAGCGAGCATGGCTAAGCGCTTGCTCAGACTGCTACCGAAGTTACCCGGCAGTCACGGAGCTGTCCAGGGTGATGCTCGGCACGCGGGAGACTCCGCGGGAGCGCGCTCCCGCGCCCGCGCGCTCGTGCGTCACATCGGATGCCGCGCGTGCACCGCGTCAGGCGCAGAGGCGGCACGCGCCGCCGCCGCCCGGGGTCGTCGCCGGTCCGTGGCGGCGGCAGGACGGCAGCCCGGCGGTCACCGCCTCACGCCGGGGGCGGGGCCCGCCGTCCGGTGAGCGTTCGTCCCACAGGACCCAGGAGGACCAGAGCAGCACCGCCGACGAGGCCGCCATCAGCAGCATCAGCATCACGATCGCGTCGTACGGGCTGCCCGGGGTGGAGACCGAGAGGAGCAGCAGGAAGGCGAGGACGCTCGTGACGACGGCGAAGGCCGATCGGACGAGCCGGACGCCGGCTCGGGTGAGCCGCGCGCTCTTGCGGGAGGGGCCGGGACTCCGCGTGTCACCCAGGATCATGCCCTGCGTGTGCCCCTTGGCCGGGACGGCAATCCCGCGCGTGCGCGGGGCGGTCGCCGCCCGCCCGCCGCCTGCGCGGGCGTCACGAGGTCACGCGGAGTGCGCGGTGCCGGACGGCCCGGGCGGCGAGGACGCGTCCGGCCGGCCGGCCAGAACGGCGGCGCAGAGCACCTCCAGCCCCTCCGCCAGCCCCCTGCGGGCGTCCGGCGTCATCGTCTCCAGGACCGACGCCAGCTTCTCCTCGCGTCCCGCGCGCATCCGTTCGAGGTGCGACCTGCCCTGACTGGTCAGCCACAGCTCCACCTCCCGCCGGCTCGACCGGCTCGACGAACGCTGGACGAACCCGAGCGCCTCCAGCCGGTCGCACAGCCGGCTCACGGAGGAGGGGGCCGCGCCGGTCTTCGCGCCGAGCCGGCTCAGGTTGATGCCCTCGTGACGGTCCAGGACGGTCAGCGCGCGCAGTTGCGACGCCGACATGGAGGCGGCGGACGGCCCGTCATGCGTGTTCGTCCACAGCCCGTCCAGTACGTCGACCGCCACCCGCACGATCCTGGCCACCTCGTGCAGCCCGTCGTCGGAGCCGAACCGCTCTACGCCCATTCGCTGACACCCTCGGTCGAACTGTGTCCCCCATGCTGTGCGCCACGGCCCGTCGCTGCCGCTCCGGCACCAGCGCGAAGCGTGTCCTCATAGCGTTGACGCCTCAGCCCTTTCGAAACGCGGGAGGGGCACGAAAGATCTTGGCCGCAGGGCGCGTGGCCGGTCCGGACCGCGCCGGACTGGCCCGGTCCGGCCCGGACTGGTCCGGCCTGGGCTGGCCCGGACCGGTCCGGACCGTACCGATTTCCCGTGAAATCCATGGAGAAACCTACGAATTCGAACACATGGCCCCCGGCGTCCCGGGCATCAGGCTCCTCGGAGGTTGATAATCATGGTTCCCCTGCTTCTCGTTCTACTTCTCGCCCTCGTCCTTTTCGGTGCGGGATTCGCACTGAAGGCGCTGTGGGTCATCGCGGCCATCGTGCTCGTCCTGTGGCTGGTGGGCTTCGTGGCCCGGCCTAAGGGCGGCAATTCCCGCTGGTACCGCTGGTAGTCGGCGCCGCCGGCAATCGCCACGCGGTCCGCTTCTCCGCACCCAGGGGAATCCACGTGATTCCCGGCCGTGGCCGCCTGGGCCGCACACCGAACTCCGCTTCTCCCATTCCGTACCGAAGGAGTCATTCATGAGCGACAACCTGTGGGGCTACCGTCCGGACGCCGGTCACTCCGTCGGCACCGACCTGATCGGTTACAAGGTCGAGGCCACCGACGGCAGTATCGGAAAGGTCGACAAGCACTCCGACGACGTGACCTCCGCCTATCTGGTGGTGGACACCGGCGTATGGATCTTCGGCAAGCACGTCCTGCTCCCGGCCGGCACGGTCGGCCGTATCGACACGGGCGAGAAGAAGGTCTACATCGACCTGACGAAGGAACAGATCAAGGACGCCCCGGAGTTCGACAAGGACAAGCACCTGGGCGACTCCGACTTCCACCGGACCACCGGTGAGCACTACGGTCGCCACCGCCGCGTCTGAGCGGACGGGGCCGGCACGACTGCGGGCGGGGCGGAACGGAATCTCTCGTTCCGACCCGCCCGCAGTCGCCTTCCGTTCGATTCTCGTTCGGCCGGGATACAACCATTCGTCGTACCAGCGGTCTTGGCAGGTGCGGGTACCGCCCGCCACCCACTTACCGACCGTTCGTGCACGTTCGCGTGCAGCAGGGGGATGGACCTTGTCGTCTTATCGATTCCGCACCGCTTCGGCGGTCCTGGTGGCCCTCGGGGTCACCGTCGCCGGCGTACCGCTCGCCCTTTCCGCCACGGCCGCGCCCGCCGCGCCCGCCGCGCCCGCGGGGCCGCTCCAGCAGCGCGTCGACTTCAACGGGGACGGCTACGAGGACATGGTCGCCTCGGTGCCCGAAGGAACGGTCTCCGGAGTGAAGAAGGCCGGCTACCTCGCGGTCTACCTGGGTGACGCGAAGGGCATCAGCCCCTCCCGGCACCAGATCATCAGCCGGAAGACGCCGGACGTCCCGGGGGAGCCGCAGGCCGGCGGCCTCTTCGGGGGCGGCACGACCGCCGACGTCGACGGGGACGGATTCACCGACATGCTGGTGCGCGCGGGCGTCGGCGCTCCGGTCCTCCTGTTCGGCGGCTCGGCCGGGCTGGGCACGCGGGCGGCGGAGTTCGCGGGCCGCGGGAGCGCGGTGGGTGACTACGACGGCGACGGGCGCGCCGAGGTGGCGGGCGTCGGGGCCGGCGGGACCACGGTCGTCCTGTCCGGCGACATCGGCGCGGACGGTTCGGTGGGGAGCACCCGCACGGCCCTGACCGAGGACAGCGGCTACGGCTACTACCGGGGCGTCCAGGCCGTCGACATGAACAGCGACGGCAAGGACGACCTGCTCGTCAGCTCGGGCTGCGACGACGAGCCGGACTGCGGCGGGATGTCGCTGTACCTGTCGGACGGCGCCACGTTCACCTACGTCCCGTTCAAGACCGCGGCCGGGACCCTCCTGGAGCACTCCACGGTGACGGTCGGCTCGGTCAACGGGGACGCCTACCCGGACCTCGTCCACACCCGCAGGCCCACCGGCATGGACAGCGACGTGGACTTCCCGTCGAAGGGCGGCGCGCTGGCGGTCGTCTACGGCGGACCCCAGGGCCAGAACACCGCCCTGACGACGAAGTGGATCACCCAGGACGCCGCCGGGGTGCCCGGCGCGGACGAGGTGGGCGACCGGCTCGGCGAGAGCACCGCCGTCCGGGACCTCGACGGCGACGGCTACGGCGAGGTCGTCGTAGGGCTGCCCGGCGAGGACGTCGGCGAAGCGCCGGACGCGGGCGGGGTGCTGGTGTTCAAGGGCCGCTCCGGCGGGATCACCGGAGCGGACACGAAGGTCATCGGCCAGTCCACGGCGGACATCCCGGGCGTCGACGAGAAGGGCGACGGCTTCGGCGGCGAGGTCCACGTCGTGGCGGGTGCCAAGGGCGTCCCGGCCACCCTCGCGATCGGCGCGCCGGGGGAGAACGCGGGCCACGGCGGGGTCTGGCTGCTCAAGGGCGGCCCGTCGGGCCCGCTGGCCCCGGGCAGCGTCTCGTTCGGCGAGCAGACCCTCGGCCTGACTCCGTCCCCGGTCCGCTTCGGCGGCATCCTGGACTGACCGGCGCACCGGCCGGCCGACCCGAGCGGCCGGCCGGCCGCACCGTATCGCCCGCTCCCGCCTCCGCACTTCCGCCCGCGGGGACCCATCGCGTTCCGGGAGCGGGCCGCGTCTCACCCCCGCCGCAGCGCGAACCACAGCTCCGCCCGCACGTCCATGTCGTCCAGGTCCACGTCCAGCAACGCCGCGCACCGCCCGATGCGTTGGCGGACCGTGTTGCGGTGGACGGCCAGGGCCACGGCCGTACGGTCCCAGCTCCCGTGCAGGGAGAGCCAGCAGCGCAGGGTGTCGGCCAGCGGCGCGGTGAGCGGGGCGAGCAGTGCGCGGGCGTGGGCCGCCGCCAGGCCGGGCGGGACCAGGGCGGCGAGGCCGGTGACGGGGGAGTCCACCGCCAGGGCGCTGCGGGTCGCCTCCGCGTGGCCCAGGGCACGGGCGGCCTGCCGGTCGGCCTCGGCGAGCGCCGGGACCGGGGCCGGGGCGGAGACGCCCAGCGTCCATCCCGGCTGCTCGGCCACCTGCCGGCCCGCTCCCGCCCGCCCCGCCGCTCGCCGCCCGGCCGCTTCCCGCCGCGCGTCCGCCTGGTACGCCGCCTGCCGCCCCGATCCCTGCCGCCCGGCCCCGTCCCCGTCTCCGCCGTCACCCGGCCCTTCGTCCCCGGTCGGCAGCAGGACGCGCACCGCGTCGCCGCCCCGCCCGGCGTCCACCAGCGCCGAGCCGAGCGCCGCCCCGAGCGCCCCCGCGGTCAACGGGTCCGCGGGCGTGCCGTCCGCGCGGCGGGCGTGCACCACCGTCCACCGGTCGCCCCCGCCGCCCAGCAGCGGCGCCACCTCGGCCGGGGCCGCGCCCAGCAGCAGCCGGACGAGCGCGGCCGAGCGGTCCGCCGCGCCGGCCCCCTGGTGCCGTGCGGCGAGGAGGGAGAGCAGGACGACCGCGATCCCGGCCACCGTGTGGTCGCCGGACTCCCGCCGCCGGGTCGCCAGGGCCAGCACCAGCCCCTCGCCGCCGCCCAGCGCGTACGCGGACAGGTGCGCGCCGCCGAGGGCGTCGGTCGCCGAGGCCGGTGCGCCCGGCCGTTCGCCCGCGACCAGCCGGGCCAGCCGGGCCAGCGCCTCGCCCGCCTCCGGCGACGGGAGGGCCCCCGCCGCGTGCAGCACCTCGCCCCGCCCCGTCAGCAGCGCCGCCCGCCCCGCGAGCCGGTTCGCCAACTGGTGCAGGACGGCGGGCACCGGGTCCGGGCGGGCCGCCGCCGTCGCCAGGGCCTGCTGCGTGCTGGTCACCCGGCGCAGCTCGCGGTGGCGCGCCTCGGCCATCAGCCGCCACACCGCCCGCGCGATCGCGGTGAACGGGGTCCGGGGCGGCACCTCGACCAGCGGCAGCCCGTGGCGTTCGCACGCCTCGACCAGCGCCCCGGGCACGCTCTCGTGCACCGGGCGCACCCCGAACCCCAGCGCCGCCGCACCCGCCTCCACCAGCCGCGCGACGTACCGCTCGGCGTCCGTGAGCAGGACGCCCGCGCTCAGCAGCAGCTCACCGCCGAGGAGGTACGGATACGGGTCCGCCATCTCCGAGGTGTGGACCCACAGCAACTCGGCCTCCCGGGGCCCGGCGATCAGCCGCAGCCCCAGCTCCTCCCGGGCCAGCAGGCCGGAGAGCGGGACGGGCGGGGTCGGGGGCCCGGCGGGCGATTCCGGCACGTCGGTGATCCGATCGGTGAGGGCCGAGAGGGCGAGAGGGGGGCGAGAGGGGGCCGGCCGGCCGCCGTGAGGCGGACCGGTGTGGACGATTCATCCGGCAGGTGTGACGAGAATGGAGGAAACGTACACTTCAGCGATGTCTTTCGGCCACCTACCGTCTTCATCACACGCGAACCTGACGCGAACCTGTTGAGCGAGACGGAGGGAAAGCCCATGGCTGTCGACTACGCCGTGATCGTCGTCTACCTGGTCGGCATGCTGGCCATGGGCTGGTGGGGCATGCGCCGCGCCAAGTCCAAGAGCGAGTTCCTGGTCGCGGGCCGCCGCCTCGGCCCCTGGATGTACTCCGGCACCATGGCCGCCATCGTCCTCGGCGGCGCGTCCACCATCGGCGGTGTCGGCCTGGGCTACCAGTACGGCCTCTCCGGAGCCTGGATGGTCCTCACCATCGGCCTCGGCCTGCTGGCGCTGTCGGTCTTCTTCTCCGCGCGGATCGCCCGGCTGAAGGTCTACACCGTCTCCGAGATGCTCGACCTGCGCTACGGCGGCCGGGCCGGGATCATCTCCGGCGTCGTCATGTGGGCCTACACCCTGATGCTCGCCGTCACCTCGACCATCGCCTACGCCACCATCTTCGACGTCCTCTTCGACGTGAACCGGACCGTGTCGATCATCCTCGGCGGCGCGATCGTCGTCGCGTACTCCACGCTCGGCGGCATGTGGTCGATCACGCTCACGGACATGGTCCAGTTCGTCGTCAAGACGATCGGCGTGCTGCTGCTCCTGCTGCCCATCGCGGTCGTCAAGGCGGGCGGCTTCAGCGAGATGAAGGCCCAGCTGCCGACCGAGTACTTCGACGTGCTGGGCATCGGCGGCGAGACGATCTTCACGTACGTCCTGATCTACACCTTCGGCATGCTGATCGGCCAGGACATCTGGCAGCGGGTGTTCACCGCCCGCAGCGACAGGACGGCCCGCTGGGGCGGCACGGTCGCCGGCACGTACTGCCTGGTGTACGCGATCGCCGGAGCGGTCATCGGCACGGCCGCCAAGGTGATGTACCCGAACCTGGCCAGCGCCGACGCCGCCTTCGCGACGATCGTCAAGGACGAACTGCCCGTCGGGGTGCGCGGGCTGGTCCTGGCCGCCGCGCTCGCCGCCGTGATGTCGACCTCCTCGGGCGCGCTGATCGCCTGCGCCACCGTCGCCAACAACGACATCTGGTCGAGGCTGCGCGGCGCGGCGACGCGCGGCGGCGACCCGCACGACGAGGTGAAGGGCAACCGCGCCTTCATCCTCATCATGGGCATCGCCGTCATCCTCATCGCCATCGCGCTCAACGACGTGGTCGAGGCGCTGACCGTGGCCTACAACCTGCTCGTCGGCGGACTGCTCGTGCCGATCCTCGGCGGTCTGCTGTGGCGGCGCGGCACGGCGGCCGGCGCCCTGGCCGCCGTGTGTGTCGGCGGATCCGCGGTCATCGCACTGATGGCGGTGTACGGCATCCTCGCCAACCAGCCCATCTACTACGGCCTGCTGGCCTCCCTCGCCGTCTACGTCATCGTCTCGCTGGCCACCCCGCCGACCGACGCGGCCGTGCTGGCGACCTGGCGCGAGCGGTTGGCCGGGCGCGGCGGCCCGGAGGAGACGGCGGAGGCCGAGGCCCCCGCGCCCGCCTCCGCTCCCGCCCCCGCCGCTCCCTGAGCCGAGCGGACCGGCGGCGCGCCCGGCCCCCGACGGCCGGGCGCGCCCCGTTCCCCCGGGGCGCGCCCCGTTCCCCGGCCGCGTCCCGCGGCCGGGCGCGTCCGTTCCGCCCGGTCCGCACCCGCACACTTGATCCCGTACGACATCCGAAGGAAAGGCACTCCGCCCCATGAGCAGCACCCCATCGCCGCGCGGCCCCATCGACTCCTCGCGCGTGCCGCGCTACGCCGGGCCCGCGACGTTCGCGCGGCTGCCCCGGCTCGACGAGGTCGGCCGGACCGACGTCGCCGTGGTCGGTGTGCCGTTCGACTCCGGAGTCTCCTACCGCCCCGGCGCCCGCTTCGGCGGCAACGCCATCCGCGAGGCGTCCCGCCTGCTGCGCCCCTACAACCCGGCCCAGGACGCCTCGCCGTTCGCCCTCGCCCAGGTCGCCGACGCCGGGGACATCGCGGCGAACCCGTTCAACATCAACGAGGCCGTCGAGACGGTCGAGGCCGCCGCCGACGACCTGCTCGCCACCGGAGCCCGCCTCATGACGCTCGGCGGCGACCACACCATCGCCCTGCCGCTGCTGCGCTCCGTCGCCAAGAAGCACGGCCCCGTCGCCCTGCTCCACTTCGACGCCCACCTGGACACCTGGGACACGTACTTCGGCGCGGAGTACACCCACGGCACCCCGTTCCGCCGGGCCGTCGAGGAGGGCATCCTCGACACCTCCGCCCTCTCCCACGTCGGCACCCGCGGCCCGCTGTACGGCAAGCAGGACCTGACCGACGACGAGAAGATGGGCTTCGGCATCGTCACCTCCGCCGACGTCATGCGGCGCGGCGTCGACGAGATCGCCGACCAGCTCCGGCAGCGCATCGGCGACCGGCCGCTGTACATCTCCATCGACATCGACGTCCTGGACCCGGCGCACGCCCCGGGCACCGGCACCCCCGAGGCCGGCGGCCTCACCTCCCGCGAGCTGCTGGAGATCCTGCGCGGGCTCGCCTCCTGCCACCTGGTCTCCGCCGACCTGGTCGAGGTCGCCCCGGCGTACGACCACGCCGAGATCACCTCCGTGGCCGCCTCCCACACCGCGTACGAGCTGACCACGATCATGTCCCGGCAGATCGCGGCGCGGAAGGCGTCCACCACCGCGAAGGAGGCGCAGGCCAAGTGAGCCACGACCACGACGACCGCCCGCAGCTCACCCCCGCCCAGGCGGAGGCCGCGCTGAACCCGCCGCCCGGCCGCAACGGCGGCGACCTCGTCGTCGAATCCCTCCAGGGCCTCGGCGCGACCACCGTGTTCGGGCTGCCCGGCCAGCACGCGCTCGGCATGTTCGACGCGTTGCGCCGCTCCTCCCTCTCGTACGTCGGGCTCCGCGTCGAGAACAACGCGGGCTTCGCCGCCGACGCGTACGGCCGGATCACCGGCGAGGTCGCCCCGCTGCTCCTGTCGACCGGGCCCGGCGCGCTGACCTCGCTCGCCGCGCTCCAGGAGGCCGCCGCCGCCTCCGCTCCGGTCCTCGCGATCTCCAGCCAGATCCCGACCGCCGGGCTCGGCGGCGGCCGGCACGGCTACCTCCACGAGCTGCGCGACCAGCAGGCGTCCGTCCGCGACATCGTGAAGTCCGTCCACACCGTGCGCACCGCGTCCCAGATCCCGTCCGCGATCGCCGCCGCCTGGGAGTCCGCGCTGACCGCGCCGCACGGCCCGGTCTGGGTGGAGATCCCGCAGGACGTGCTGCTGGCCGAGACGGTCCTGCCGGTCGTCAGCCCCATGGACGCCACCCCGCGCGAGCTCTACCCGCGCCCCGAGCTGACGGTCGCCGCCGCGCACCTGCTGTCGAACGCCGAGCGGCCCGCGATCATCGCGGGCGGCGGCGTCGTGCGCTCCGACGCCTCCGGCAAGCTGCTGGCCCTCGCGGAGCGGATCAACGCCCCGGTCGTCACCACCTTCGGCGGCAAGGGCGCGTTCCCCTGGGAGCACCCGCTCTCGCTGCGCTCCTGGCTGGAGGACCGGCACACCACCGACTTCCTGGAATCCGCCGACGTGCTGCTCGTCGTCGGCTCCGGCCTCGGCGAACTCTCCTCGAACTACCACACGTTCCGGCCGCGCGGCCGGGTGGTCCAGATCGAGGCGGACGCCGGGAAGCTGGAGTCCAACCACCCCGGGCTCGGCATCCACTCCGACGCCCGCGAGGCCCTGGCCGACCTGCTCGAAGCCGTCGAGGAGCGTCCCGACCAGGACGCGCCCGAGCGGGTGCGCACGGTGCTGGAGAAGGTACGGGCGCGGATCGACGCCCAGGACCTCACCCTGGAGCAGCAGGTCCTCGCCTCCGTCCGCGAGGCGCTGCCCGACGCCTCGCCCAGCTTCTGGGACATGACGATCCTGGCGTACTGGGCCTGGTCCGCCTTCGACGCCCGCCGCCCCAACACCATGCACTCGGCGCAGGGCGCGGGCGGCCTCGGCTACGGCTTCCCGGCCGCCGTCGGCGCCGCCGCGGCCGACCCGACGACGCCCGTGCTCGCGGTCTCCGGGGACGGCGGCGCGATGTACTCCATCGCCGAGCTCGCCACCGCCCGCCAGTACGGCCTGCCCGTCACCTGGCTGATCGTCGACGACGGCGGCTACGGCATCCTGCGCGAGTACATGACGGGCGCGTTCGGCGAGGCCACGGCCACCGAGCTGGCCCGCCCGGACTTCGTCGCGCTCGCCGAGTCCTTCGGCGTCCCCGGCGTCCGTACGACGCCCGAATCGCTCGCCGCCGACCTGGCGAAGGCGCTGGCGGAGCCGGGCCCCTCCGTAGTCGTGCTCCCGGCCCTGCTGCGGATGTTCGAGCCGACGCACCTGTGACGGGCCGCCGCCCGCGGTGAGGGGCGGGCGGCGGGCGGGCCCCGGGAGAGAGCACGACCGCTCCCGGGGCCCCGCCTGTCAGGGGCTCCCCTCCCGCGGTCGCCCGCCGCGCCGGGCTCCGGACCGAGGACCTTCGGCCGAACCGGCCTGCGACCATCGACCGCGTTTGCGCCAGCGAGTGTTGCGGCGGGATGAAATCCGCGATCCGCGGCGTTGGTGCCTCCGGTAGACCAGGGGTACAGGTGGACAGGCCGCATCGGGCCGGACGGGAGGCACGCGTGACGGGCGCAGAGCAACAGGGGTGGGGCCGGCGGCTGACCGGGTACGCCTGGCGGTACCGGCGCAACGTCCTGCTCGCGCTCGGCTCCTCGCTCGCCGGCATGGGCGTCATGGCGCTGGTCCCGCTCATCACCAAGGTGATCATCGACGACGTGGTCACCGACCACACCCGCTCCCTCACCGTCTGGACGGGGCTGCTCGTCGCCTCGGCCGTCCTCGTCTACATCGCCACGTACATCCGCCGGTACTACGGCGGCCGGCTCGCGCTCGACGTCCAGCACGATCTGCGTACCGACATGTACGCCACGATCGTGCGGCTCGACGGCAGGCGGCAGGACGAGCTGTCCACCGGGCAGGTCGTCGGACGCGCCACCAGCGACCTCCAGCTGATCCAGGGACTCCTGTTCATGCTCCCGATGACCATCGGGAACGTCCTGCTCTTCCTCATCTCCCTGGTGATCATGGCGTGGCTGTCCCTGCCGCTGACGCTGGTCGCCCTCGCCGTCGCCCCCGCGCTCTGGTTCATCGCCCGCCGCTCCCGCACCCGCCTCTTCCCCGCCACCTGGTACGCCCAGAGCCAGGCCGCCGCCGTCGCCGGAGTCGTCGACGGGGCCGTCTCCGGCGTCCGGGTCGTCAAGGGCTTCGGCCAGGAGGACCAGGAGACCGGCAAGCTCCGCGAGGTCGGACGCCGGCTGTTCGCCGGGCGGCTGCGCACCATCCGGCTGAACTCCCGCTACACCCCGGCCCTCCAGGTGGTGCCCGCGCTCGGCCAGGTCGCCATGCTCGCCCTCGGCGGCTGGCTGGCCACCCGGGGAGAGATCACCCTCGGCACGTTCGTCGCCTTCTCCGCCTACCTCGCCCAGCTCGTCGGCCCGGTCCGGATGCTCGCCATGGTCCTCACCGTCGGCCAGCAGGCCCGCGCCGGCGTGGAGCGGGTCCTGGAGCTGATCGACACCGAGCCGTCCCTCCAGGACGGGACGCGGGAACTGCCCGCCGACGCCCCGGCCGGCATCGAGTTCGACGACGTCCGCTTCGGCTACGACGAGGACCGCCCGGTCCTGGACGGCTTCTCGCTCACCGTCGAACCCGGCGAGACCGTCGCCGTCGTCGGCGCGTCCGGCAGCGGCAAGTCCACCGTCTCCCTCCTGCTGCCCCGCTTCTACGACGTGTCGCACGGCGCCGTGCTGATCGGCGGCCACGACGTCCGCGAGCTGACCCAGGCGTCGCTGCGCTCGGCCATCGGGCTGGTGCCCGAAGAAAGCTTCCTGTTCTCCGACACCGTCCGCGCCAACATCGCCTACGGCGTCCCCGACGCCACCCAGGAGCAGATCGAGCAGGCCGCCCGCGCCGCCCGGGCCGACCGGTTCATCGCCGAACTGCCGCAGGGCTACGACACCACCGTCGGCGAACACGGGCTCACCCTCTCCGGCGGCCAGCGTCAGCGCGTCGCGCTCGCCCGCGCCATCCTCACCGACCCGCGGCTGCTCCTCCTCGACGACGCGACCTCCGCCGTCGACGCCCGCGTCGAGCACGAGATCCACGAAGCGCTGAAACAGGTGATGGCGGGCCGCACCACCCTGCTGATCGCCCACCGCCGCTCCACCCTCCAGCTCGCCGACCGCATAGCCGTCCTGGACGGCGGCCGGCTCGCCGCCCTCGGCACCCACGAGGAGCTGGAGCGCACCTCGCCGCTCTACCGCCGCCTGCTCACCGACCCCGACGAGCTGGGCGGCACGTCCCCCGGACACCGTCCGCTCGCCGCCGAACCGGACCCCGAGAGCGAACTCGCGCTCCAGCAGGAGCTGGACGCCGAGTTCGACGCCGAACGCGGCATCACCCCCGAGCTGTGGATCCGCGAGGAGGAGGAGCGCGACGCCGCGCTCGCCGGGATGCCGGCCACGCCCGAACTGCTCGCCCAGGTCGAGGCCCTGCCGCCCGCCACCGACGTGCCGGACGTCGACGAGGCGAGCGCCGTGCGGGCGGAGGACTCCTACGGGCTGCGCCGCCTGCTGCGCGGCTTCGGCGCGGCCCTGCTGGTCAGCCTCGGGCTCGTCGCGGTCGACGCGGGCATGGGCCTGCTGCTGCCGGTGCTGATCCGGCACGGCATCGACCAGGGCGTCACGCAGGTGTCGATCGGGGCGGTGTGGGCGGCCTCCGCCGTCGGCCTGGTCGTGGTGCTCGTCCAGTGGGCCGCCCAGATCGGCGAGACCCGGATGACCGGCCGGACCGGCGAACGGGTGCTCTACGCGCTCCGCCTGAAGATCTTCGCCCAGCTCCAGCGGCTCGGCCTCGACTACTACGAGCGCGAGCTGACCGGCCGGATCATGACCCGGATGACGACGGACGTGGACGCGCTGTCCACCTTCCTCCAGACCGGCCTGGTCACCGCCTTCGTCTCCGTGGTCACCTTCTTCGGCATCATGGTCGCCCTGCTCGTCATCGACGTGCAGCTCGCCCTGGTCGTCTTCGCCACGCTGCCCGCGCTGGTCATCGCCACCGTCTACTTCCGCCGCGGCAGCGTCAAGGCGTACGAACTGGCCCGCGAGCGCATCAGCGGCGTCAACGCCGACCTCCAGGAGTCCGTCTCCGGCCTCCGGATCGTCCAGGCGTTCGGCCGGGAGCGGGCCGGGTCCGAGCGCTTCGCCGCGCGCAGCGACCACTACCGCCAGGCCCGGGTACGCGGCCAGTGGCTGATCTCGATCTACTTCCCGTTCGTGCAGCTGCTGTCGTCCGTGGCCGCCGCCGCGGTCATCATCGTCGGCGCGGGCCGGGTCGACAGCGGCACGCTGACCACCGGCGCGCTGGTCGCCTACCTCCTCTACATCGACCTGTTCTTCGCCCCGGTGCAGCAGCTCTCCCAGGTCTTCGACGGCTACCAGCAGGCCACCGTCTCGCTCGGCCGCATCCAGGAGCTGCTGCGCGAGCCGACGTCGACGGCCGACCCGGACGAACCGCTGGACGTGCTGTCGCTGCGCGGCGAGATCGCGTTCGAGGGCGTCTCGTTCGCGTACGGTTCCGAGGACTCCGGCGAGGAGGCCCTGACCGGCGTCGACCTCGTCGTCCCGGCCGGCCAGACGGTCGCGTTCGTCGGTGAGACGGGGGCGGGCAAGTCGACCCTGGTCAAACTCGTCGCCCGGTTCTACGACCCCACCGAGGGCCGGGTCACCGCCGACGGCACCGACCTGCGCAGGCTCGACATGACCGCCTACCGCCGCCGCCTCGGGGTCGTCCCGCAGGAGGCGTACCTCTTCGCCGGCACGGTCCGCGACGCCATCGCCTACGGGCTGCCCGAGGCCACCGACGCCCGGGTGGAGGCCGCGGCGAGGGCGGTCGGCGCGCACGACATGATCGCCACGCTGGACGGCGGCTACCTGCACGAGGTCGCCGAACGCGGACGCAACCTCTCCGCCGGGCAGCGCCAGCTGATCGCGCTCGCCCGCGCCGAACTCGTCGATCCGGACATCCTGCTCCTGGACGAGGCCACCGCCTCCCTGGACCTCGCCAGCGAGGCCCAGGTCAACCAGGCCACCGACCGGCTCACCGGCCGCCGCACCACGCTGGTCGTCGCGCACCGGCTGACCACCGCGGCGCGCGCCGACCGGGTCGTGGTGATGGACCACGGGCGCGTCGTCGAGGACGGCACCCACGACGAACTGCTGGCCCTGGAGGGGCAGTACGCCCGGCTGTGGCGCACGTTCATCGGCGAGGGCATAGGCGAGGGCATAGGCGAGGACGAGCCGGCGGGCGTCTGAGCCCCCGGAGGAGCGTCGCCCGCCCGCCGCCCCCGGCACCGGTCCCGCGCAACCTCGCGGGCCTCCGCCGCGTCGTTACCGGCAACGCACGGTGCGGACGGGTGTCAGGTGGGGGCGACGGTGTTCGAGAGGTCGAGGGAACCGCGGCGGCGCGCACGGCCGGCCGCCGCGGCGGCGGACGGCCGCCCCGTACCGGTGCGCACGCTCCTCCTGGTGCGCCCCCTCGTGCTGTTGCTGCTCGCCGGGGTGCTGCCGCTGCTCGGCGCCCCGGCCGCGTCCGGGGTCGCCTCCGCCTGCACGGGCCGTCCGGCCAGGACCGTGGGGTTCGCCACCGGGGAGCTGCGCGTCTACAAGAGCCGCGCCCTCGTCTGCGCGGTCACCGTCGCCAAGAAGCCCGGCAAACGGCGCGCGATGAGCGTCACCCTCCAGCCGCGCGGCGGTCGCGCGGTCGGCGACAGCGGCCGGTACAAGACCATGGCGGGGCCCGTGACGGTCAACGCGGTCAACCGCTGCGTCCGGGCCACCGGGGCCGTCGCGGGAAAATCGGCGTCCACCGGCTGGATTCTGTGCTGATTCCTCCCGTGGCACGGACGGCTCCGGGAACAGGACACGGACAACCGGGTCTGGCGTGGCGTGTGTTGCCCCCGCTAAGTTCACCGCGACTGTTGTGATCGAATGGGGAGGGTGCATGCGCAAGTCGCTCACAGGGGTTCTGTCGCTGGCGATGCTCATAGGCACGGTGGCCGCGACGGGCGCCTCGGCCGGTGCGGCCACCGCCGCGGAACCGACCGCCCAGCGGGGCGGCGCCGCCGCCTCGGGAGGCGAGGCGAACACCGAGGACATCAAGGACCGGATCCTGGCGATCCCGGGAATGAGCCTGATCGAGGAGAAGCCGTACCCCGGGTACCGCTACTTCGTCCTCGACTACACGCAGCCGGTCGACCACCGGCGCCCGTCCAAGGGAACGTTCAAGCAGCGCGTCACCCTGCTGCACAAGGACACCTCCCGGCCGACGGTGTTCTTCACCAGCGGCTACAACGTCTCCACCAACCCCAGCCGCAGCGAGCCCACGCAGATCGTCGACGGCAACCAGGTCTCCCTGGAGTACCGGTTCTTCACGCCGTCCCGCCCGGCCCCGGCCGACTGGTCCAAGCTGGACATCTGGCAGGCCGCCAGCGACCAGCACCGGGTCTTCACGGCGCTCAAGAGGATCTACGCGAAGAAGTGGCTCGCCACCGGCGGCTCCAAGGGCGGCATGACCGCCACGTACTTCGAGCGGTTCTACCCGAAGGACATGGACGGCGTCGTCGCCTACGTGGCCCCCAACGACGTGGTGAACAACGAGGATTCGGCGTACGACCGGTTCTTCGCGTCGGTCGGCACCAAGGACTGCCGCGACCGGCTGTCCGGGGTGCAGCGCGAGGCGCTGATCCGCCGGGCCCCGCTGGAGGAGAAGTACCAGGAGTACGCCGCCGCCAACGGCTACACCTTCAACACGGTCGGGTCCCTCGACCGCGCCTACGAGGCGACCGTCATGGACTACGTCTGGGCGTTCTGGCAGTACAGCCTCGTCGCCGACTGCGCCGCGCTGCCGGCCGACGCCAAGAACGCCTCCGACCAGGAGATCTGGGACTCCGTCGACGGCATCTCCGGCTTCTCCGCCTACGCCGACCAGGGCCTGGAGACGTACACGCCGTACTACTACCAGGCGGGCACCCAGCTCGGATCGCCCGACATCAAGCAGCCCTGGCTCGGCAAGCTGAGCCGCTACGGCTACCAGCCGCCGCGCAACTTCGTGCCCCGCTCCATCCCCATGACCTTCCAGCCGTGGGCCATGCGCGACGTGGACAACTGGGTCAAGCGCAACGCACGGCAGATGATGTACGTGTACGGGGAGAACGACCCGTGGGGCGCGGAGCCCTTCCGCCTCGGACGCGGCGCCCGGGACAGCCACACCTACACCGTGCCCGGCGGCAACCACGGGGCCCGGGTCTCCGGTCTCGTCGCCGACGAGAAGGCGAAGGCCACCGCCGCGATCCTGCGCTGGGCGGGCGTCACCCCGGCGGCCGTCGAGGCGGACCCGGCGAAGGCGAAGCCGCTCGCGAAGTTCGACACGAAGCTCGACCTGCGCAACGGCGAGATCGAGCGCGGCGAGGGCATGCTGCGCCCGTGACCGCCCCCGCCGTCCCGCGACCCCGACCGGGCCGCGGGACGGCGGACATCGGCTAGTACGACAGCCCGTGCCCCACCGGGTACAGGACCCGCGTCGGGTCGTCCGCCCGCTGGACGGGGACCGGGAGCGTGCCGGCCGGTTCCGCGCGGCCCGCGATCACCCGTGCCGCCGCCCGCAGTTCGACGTCGGTCCAGGAGTAGGCGGCCAGGCTCGCCGCCACGCCGCGCCCGGTGAGGTGGGCGACGTCGTACGGGTTGCGGACGGCGAGGGTGATGACCGGGACGCCGGTCGCCACGAGGGCGTCGACGAGGGTCCGCTGCGCACTGCCCGCCGTCACGTTGTACGTCGCCACGACCACCGCGTCCTTGCCCCGGGCGGCGGCGACCGCCTCGGCTCTCTTCGCCTGGTTCGGGGCCGTGCCGGTGGACAACGAACTTGCCGAGAAGCCCAGTTCGCCGAAGGCGTCGGCCAGCGTGGTGGTCGGCGGGCCCGTCGTGCCGGACGGGGAGACCGGATCGGCGCCCACCACCAGCAGCTCGCGGTGCAGCCGGCGCGAGAGCGGCAGCAGCGCTCCCGGGTCGGCGAGCAGCGTCGTCGTCCGCTCGGCGATCGCGTCGGCGGCGGCGCGGTGGGCCCGGGAGCCGACCGTGCGGTCCACCTCGCGCAGGCTGACGTAGGGCTGCCGGAACAGCCCCAGTCTCGCCTTGAGCCGCAGGATGCGCAGGACCGATTCCTCGATCCGGGCCTCGCTGACCTCGCCGCCGCGCACCGCCGTGAGCACGGCGTTCCACGCGACGGAGAGGTTCGGCGGGTTCAGCAGCTGGTCCACGCCGGCCAGCAGCGCCAGTACCGGGACGCGGGCGTCGCCGTACTTGGTGCGGACGCCCTGCATGCCGAGCGAGTCCGTGACCACCACTCCGTCGTAGCCCAGCTCCTCGCGGAGGATGCCGGTGAGGATCGGGCGGGAGAGGGTGGCCGGGTCCTCGGCCGGGTCGAGCGCCGGGACCACGATGTGCGCGGTCATGATCGAGTCGACGCCCGCGCCGATCACCGCCCGGAACGGCGGCGCGTCCAGCTCCTCCCACTGCTCCCGGGTGTGGCCGATGACCGGCAGGCCGGTGTGGCTGTCGGTGTTCGTGTCGCCGTGCCCGGGGAAGTGCTTGGCGGTGGCGGCGACTCCCGCGCCCTGGTAGCCGCGCACCTGCGCGACGGTCATCGCGGCGACCGCGTCGGGGTCGGAGCCGAAGGAGCGCACCCCGATGACCGGGTTGGCCGGATTGACGTTCACGTCGGCGTCGGGCGCGTAGTTCTGGTTGATGCCGAGCGCGGCCAGTTCGAGGCCCGCGATCCGGGCCGCCCGGCGGGCGTCCGAGCGCGAGCCGCCCGCGCCGAGGGCCATCGCGCCCGGCAGCAGCGTGGCCGGTTCGCCGACCCGGCACACGATGCCGTGCTCCTGGTCGGTGGAGACGAGCAGCGGCACACCCGGCCGCCCGGCGAGCGAGGCGCGCTGGAGGCCGTTGGAGAGGGTCGCGATCTGGCGCGGATCACGGGTGTTGTGGGCCCAGGTGAAGTAGATGATGCCGCCGACGTGGTACGTGGAGATCAGCTCGGCGGCCGTGCGGACCCCGATCTCGGCGAGGTTGGCGTCGATGTCGGCCTGGTCGGGTTCGGTGGCGGAGTGCCCGTACACCCGCATCACGAAGAGCTGGCCGACCTTCTCCTCCAGACTCATCCCGGAGATGATCCGCTTCAGCCGGCGGTCCGAGGAGGCGTCCGCGGGCCGGTGCGCCGCGGCGCCGGGGACGGCGGCGGCGGTGGCCGCCGCGGTGGCGGCGACGGCGGTCGTGGCGAGAAAGGTGCGTCTTGAGGTGCGGTGGTGCACGTGAGCTCCTTCCGGGGGGTGAAAGAAACTTCCAAGAAGGTACGGATATAGGGAAAGTAACTTCCGGTCAAGGGTGCCTCCCGCGACGGGAGCGACACGCGCGCGAAGGAGTGGACCCGCCGCCCGACCCGCTGCCCGAGCCGGCGGCAGCCCACCCCGCCCCGTCCGTCG
This sequence comes from Streptomyces sp. ADI96-02, assembly GCF_003846185.1. GTDB lineage: Bacteria > Actinomycetota > Actinomycetes > Streptomycetales > Streptomycetaceae > Streptomyces. The sequence continues at coordinate 2,178,294 of NZ_ML123034.1, read as the reverse complement.
CCCCGTTCACCCTGCTCGTCCCGGCGCGCACCGGCGGCGGCCACGACCGCCGCCCGGCGCGGTCCTACCGCCCGGCGCGGCCCCGCCGCCGCCCGCTCACTGCTTGGGCGCTCCGAGTCGCAGCAGGTGCTCGCGGCCCGCGCCCAGCAGCTCCGGCAGCCCGGCCGCCCCGGGGTGCCAGCGCTTCTCGTACTCCCAGCACACCCACGCGTCCTGGTCCAGCCCGTCCAGGCACTCCGCCAGCGGCAGCACCCCGGCCCCGAGCGCCAGCGGCGTCAGGTCGTCCGCCGACGCGACGTCCTTGACCTGGACGTATCCCAGGTGCGGGGCGAGCACGGCGTGGCTGGCGGCCGGTTCCTCACCGGCGAGCCAGGTGTGCAGCACATCCCAGATGGCCCCGATCCGCGGATGCCCGACCGTGCCGACGATCCGGGCCACGTCCGCGCCCGCGCGGTGCGAGTCGTGCGTCTCCAGCAGAATCCGCACCCCCAGGTCGGCGGCGGCCGGAGCCGCCGCGCCCAGCCGCCGGGCGGCCGTCGCGTCGGCCGCCGCCGGATCCTGGCCGTCACCGCCGGGGAAGACGCGGACATACGGCGCGCCCAGGTCCCGGGCGAGCGCCACCAGCTCCGCCAGCTCGGCCAGCACCGGTTCGTCGTCACCCTCCGCGGCCACCCGCACATAGCCCGCCAGCGCCAGGATCCGCACCCCGCCCGCCGCGAACAGCCCGGCCACCTCGGCCCGTTCGGCCGGAGACAGGCCCAGGTGCACCGGCTCCTCGGGGTGGACGCGCAGCTCCACACCCTGGTAGCCGTTCCCGGCGGCGAGCCGGACGACCTCGGAGACCGGCGTCCCCGGCACTCCGAGGGTCGAGAAAGCGAGCTTCATCGTGCATGTCCTTCCCTTGGGGCCGACGCCTCGGGGCCGACGCGCCGTGCCCCGAGCGCTCGTGCCCAGGCGTTCCCGTGCGGGAGCCCGGCCCGGCGCTCACCCCTCGCTCCGGCCCGGCGTTCCCACCCGCTCCTGCCCGGCGGAACCGCCGCTACTCCCACCCCCACCCGGCCGCCGCGCCCGCCCCGACCAGCGGCGGTGCGCTCCTCAGCCGACGCCCCGCAGCAGCCGCTCCAGGCTGCCGAGCAGCCGCAGCGCGTCCTCGCGCCGCGCCCCCTCCAGCACACCGCCGGCGAACACCGCGTCCGGCGCGGGTTCCGGCGACCGCTCGGGGGTGATCACCCGCAGGGCGGCGGCGGCCTGCCGGGCGAACATCGCGAGCAGGTCCAGCTCGCGCAGGTCCGACCGCGCCTGCGGAGAGGGGTCCAGCACCTCCAGGACGCCGAGGACCCGCCCGTCGCTGATCAGCGGGGCCGCCATCAGGGCGTTCGGCACGTACGCGGTCGACTCCGCCAGCGAGCGGTCGAAGGAGGGGTCGGCGGTCAGGTCGTCCACCACCATCGGCTCGCCCGAGGTCGCCACCCACCCGGCGATGCCCCGCCCGGCCGGGAACCGGCGGCCCACCAGGAACTCCTCGCCCTGCCCGGAGACCGCCTGGAAGACCAGCTCGTCCGCCTCCTCGTCGAGCAGGAAGACCGAACTGGCCGCCGCCCCGAAGATGGCGCGCGCCACGTCCACGACCGACTGGAGCAGTTCGCTGCGCGGGGCGTCGGCGGCGTCGGAGGCGACGGAACCGGCGGGGGAGAGGGCGGGCGCGGAGGCGGAATCAGTTCTCTGGGTCATCACGGAAATCTCCTGCCGCTGTGGAAGGGCGCGGCGCGTGGCGCACGTTGGCCGCGGACAGATAGAGGGCGTTCTTGAGCTGGAAGGCCGTCATCCGCGGATGGGCGGACAGGACGCGGGCGCACAGCCCGGCGACGTACGGCGTGGCGAAGCTGTTCCCGGTCGTGCGGATCGTCCGGCCGCCCAGCCACGGCACGCTCACGTTCTGGCCCGGCCCGAAGAACTCCACCGGGGGCCGCGGGTTGTACAGGTGCAGCTCCGGGTCGTCCTCCTGGTGGCTGCCGACGGAGATCACCGAGGCGAACCGCCACGGGAAGCTCTCCACCGGGGTGTTGTGGGCCGAGGCGACGATCACCGTACGGGCGAAGTAGGCGCTGTCGGCCAGGTTGTGCAGCTCCTGCGCGAACCGGGTGCGGGTCGTCGACAGGCTCAGGTTCACCACGTCGAAACGCTGCTCCACCGCCCAGCGCAGCCCGGCCATCAGGATGTCGCCGGTGCCGGAGAACCGCTCGCCGAGCACCCGGACGCTGTGGATCTCGCAGTCCGGGGCGGTCCGGCGGACGATGCCCGCGCACGCGGTGCCGTGGCCGCAGCTGTCCCCGGTGGTCGTCGGCTCGACCGTGATCCGCCCGCTCTCCGCGTCCTTGACCACCACCCACGAACCGGCGAGCGGGCCGATCAGCGGATGGTCCCGCTCCACGCCCGAATCCACCACGCAGACGCGGACGCCCCGCCCCGTGGCCGGCTCGGCGGGCCGCCCGCCGGGCGGCCCGGCGTCCGCCAGCACGGGTACGTCCTGCGGGCCGCGCCCGCGCAGGCTCCAGGTCAGGCCCTGCCCCGGCGCGGTACGCGTTCCCGATTCCGTGGCGCTCATCGGTCAGCTCCTCTCCCTCGTCGTCGTGGTCATCGCCCCGGGCGTACGCGCGAGGAGACCGGCGGCCCCGCGGCTCCCGGGCAGATGCCCCTTGCCCGCGAAATGCGCCTTGGCCGCCCGCGCGCACGCGGCGGCCTCCGCCGGGCGGCCCAGGGCGGCGAGCGTGTGCGCCCGGTCCAGCTCGGCCGTGGCCTGCACCAGCGGCGAATCGGTGAGCAGGGAGGCCCGCACGGCCCGTTCCGCGTGGTCCGCCGCCTCGTCAGGACGCTCCGGCGCCGCCAGCCGGGCCCGCAGCCCCGCCAGGTCGACCGCGTCCGCCCGGCTCAGTCCCGGCGCGTCGCCGACGGCCGCCAAGCGCGCGCCCGCCCGGTCCGCCCGGCCCTCGTCCAGCTCCAGCCGGGCCGCGTCCAGCGCCACCGCCGTCCGCATCCCGGTCGCCCCCGTGCGCCGGGCCGCCGCGTCCGCCCGGTCCAGCAGCGCCAGGGCGGCGGTGCTCCGGCCGAGCAGCGCCTCCACCGCCGCCCGGAACACCGGAAGGAAGACCTCCGCCTCGGCGAACCCCAGCTTCCCGGCCAGCCGATCCGCCTCGGCCAGGCAGTCGTACGCCTCGTCCGGCCGGTCCTGAAGCGCGTGCAGCACCGCCAGCGGGCAGTTGAGGGTCACCCGGACGGTGGGCCGCCCCGGGCCGTGCGCCGCCAGCAGCGTCCGGCAGCGGACCACCGCTCCGGCCGCCGGAACGGGCCCGCGCCACAGCGAGATGCCGATCGCGCCCAGCGCCGCGGCCCGTTCGGGCTCCGCGCCGGCCAGGACCGCCTGCTCCAGGGCCCGCGCCTGGTCCCGCTCCGCCTCCTCGTGCCGCCCGGACCGCTGGAGCTGCTGGGCCAGCCGCAGATGGGCACGGGCCCGGCCCGTCGAATCCCCGGCCGCCTCGAACACCGGCAGCACGGCACGGGCGGTGGCGGCGGGACCCGGCCCCGGGCCGCCCGGACCCAGCACCGCGAGCGCCAGCCGTGCGTGCGCCGCCTCCACCGGCGCGGCCTCCGCGTCCCGCACCCGGCGCAGCAGCGCGGCTCCCTCCTCCGTGCGGCCCAGGGCCACCCGCACCTCGCCGAGCCGCCGGGTCGCCGCCGCGTCGTCGGCGCACAGGTCCACCGCCCGCTCCAACAGGCCGTGGGCCCAGTGCAGGTCGGACCGGGCGGCGGCCTGCGCCCCGGCCCGGCCCAGCGCGGCGGCGGCCCGGTCGCGCAGCCGCCCGGCCCGGTCGTCCAGCAGCCCCAGCTCGGCCCGGTAGCGGTAGGCCCGCTCCAGATGGCCGCCCACCGCGCCGTCCCCGCTCCGCAGCACGCTGGGCAGTTCCGCCGCCCAGGCGTGCGCCTCCGCCTTGGCGCGCTTGGACAGCGAGGCGTACGCGACCTCGTGCACGAGCCCGCTGCTGAACCGGTACGCATCCTCCTCCCGGCCCCCCGGCGGCCCCGCCTCCACCAGCCGCCGGCGGCCCAGCGCCGCCAGCGTCTCGTCCACGCGCCGCCGCCGCTCACCGTCGCCGCCGCCCGCGAGCGGCCCGGCGCCGGAGCCCTCCGAGGTCTGTACGGACTGCTCCAGGCGGACCAGTTCCGGCGCGGTGAACTCCCGGCCGATCACGGCGGCCAGGTCCACCACCGCGCGCTCCCCCCGCGCCAGGCCCCCGATCCGGGCGCCCAGCAGGGCCTGGAGCGTGGGCGGCAGATCCTCCTGCGCGCCCGGAGCGGCGGAGGCCGCCGCGTCCTCCCGGTCGCCGACCAGCAGTTGCTCCAGGTAGAGCGGGTTGCCCCCGGCCCGCGCCAGCAGCCGCTCGACGACCCGCGCGGGCCCGCCGTCCGGGCCGGTCAGCCCGGCGGCGAGCCGCACCGCCTCCTCCTGCGGCAGCCCGGTGAGCTGGAGGCGGGCCGCACCGCCGCGGTGCTCGTCGCCCGCGCCCGGTCCGTCGGGCCGCCCGGCGCAGACCACCAGCAGCCCGGCGCAGCCCGTGCCGTCCGTCAGCCGGTTCACCGTGCGGACCAGCAGCGGGGCCGCCGCGTGCCAGTCGTCCAGGACCAGGACCACCGGGCGGAGACGGGCCGCCCGCTCCAGGACCACCGCCAGCGCGGCGCACATGTCCTCGAAGGGCGCGTTCGGCGTACCGTCGCGCAGCAGGCCCCCGGAGAGCAGGGCCATCGCGTCGTCCACCGCCAGCCCGCCCGCCTCCTCCCCGTGCGAGGGGCCGTGCGAGGGGCCGTGCGACGGGCCCTCCTGCGACGGGGCCTCCGGGGGCGCGAGCGCGGGAAGGGCCCGTACGGCGTCGGCCAGCGGCGCGAGGGTGCCCTGGTCCCCGTAACTGCGGCAGCGCCCGGCCCCGTAGGAGAGCCCGCCGGTCGCGGACCGCCGCGCCAGCCACTCCCGTACCAGCCGGGTCTTGCCGATGCCCGCCTCCCCGGTGACCCGCAGCAGCCCCGCGCCCGTGCCGCGCACCGCGCTCTCCAGGGCCGCGTCCAGGGCGAGCCCTTCCTCCCGGCGGCCGACGAACGGCACGTCGAAGCGGCGCAGCAGCTCGGGGTCGTCCGCGCCGAGCGCGAGCAGCCGGTGGGCCACCACGCTGTCGCGCTTGCCCTTCAGCCGCAGCGGTCCGGCGGACTCGGCGCTGACCGTCGGACCGGCGGCGAGCAGCGTCTGCGGGCCGATCAGGATCTCGCCGGGGCCCGCGTTCTGCTCCAGCCGGGCGGCGATGTTCACGGTCTCCCCGGACACCAGGGCCTGCCGGGCGGTCGTCTGCGAACCCGCCACCACCTGACCGGTGTTGACGCCCATCCGGGCGGCCAGCTCGATCCCGAGCGTCGCGCGCAGCTCCTCGTTCAGCCGGGCCAGCGCGCGGCGCATCCCGAGCGCCGCCGCCAGCGCCCGGCGGGCGTCGTCCTCGCGGACCACCGGCACGCCGAACACCGCCATCACCGCGTCCCCGATGAACTTCTCCGGGGTGCCGCCCCGCGCCACGATCTCCGCGCTCATGGCGTCGAAGTACCGCAGGGTGACCGTGCGCAGCGTCTCCGGGTCCAGTACGCCGGACAGCGCCGTGGAGCCGACGAGATCGCAGAACAGCACGGTCACCGGCTTGCGTTGGTCCCCGGCGGCCGTGGCCGGAGCCGGGGCGGCGGGGGCGCACGGCGTCCCGCAGGACGGACAGAACCGGGCCGTCGGCGGCAGGTCCTGCTGGCACGAGGGGCAGTTCATGGCGGGTCCTTCTCTCCCGGGAGCCGTGCGGTCGGGTGGTCGGGCGGGCCCGGCGCACGGCCGGGCAGGCCGCGGCCGGGGGCCCCGGGCGCGAGGGCGGCGGCCGGTCCGCCGTCCCGGGCAGGGGGCCGGTCCCGGCCCGCATCCGCCGGGACCGGCCCCCTACCGGTCAGAACAGCGCGCCGCCGGCGATCTCGCCGTGGGCCTGGACCTCCGGCCCCACGGCGTCCAGCCGGTTCTTGACGTCCAGCAGCAGGGCCAGTTCCTCCGGGGTCAGAGCGCTCAGCACCTCGCGCTGCTCGTCGGTGAGCAGGTCCACGGGAAAACCCGCCTCGCGCAACTCATCGGTCAGCGGCGGATGTTGACTGTTCTTCTCTGGCGGTCCGGTCATGGTGCGACTCCCATCGGTGGGACGAGTCCGGCCCCCCGCGGCGGCGGCGCCGGTGCGGAGCGCCCGAGCCGGACGAACAGCCGGGTGAGCGCGTCGAGGGAGTGCAGTGCGCTGACGGCCACGGCCGCTTCCCGGTCCCGGGCCGGCGCGAGCTCGTCGAGCAGCGCGTACAGCGCGTCCAGATGCCCGGTATCGAGCACCGCGTGCTCCCGTACGGTCCGCAGCGCGGCGGCGGTCAGCCCGGTCAGCCGGGCGATGCGGTCGGTCAGGCCGGGGGCGGGCGCGTAGCCCTCCAGCACGGCGATGTACCCGAGGAGGGCCACCGGGTGGTGGTGCTCGATCCAGTAGTACTGGGACCCCACGAGCGAGGCGATCAGGGGCGACGGCATCGCGTCCAGGGCGTCGCGCGGATCGCCGCCCGCGGCCCGCAGGTCCTCCAGCAGCCAGGCGTCGTGCCCCTCCTCCTCCCGGATGTGCTCCTCCAGGTAGGCGGCGAGCGGGGCGGCCAGCGGGTCGCCCGAGGACGCCGAGAGCCGGGCGCGTTCGAGGGCCAGCTCCATCAGCGGAACGGAGGCCCGCACGATGGTGTGCATGACGCACAGATACGTCCGGTAGCGCGGCAACAACCCTTCGGAGCGCCACATATGGCTGGTCGCCTCCCGGAACTCCGGCTCCAGCAGCCGCAGTTTGACCCGCAACCGGGCGGACGCCCCCGTACCGCCGCCCTCCCGGCCGAGTCCCGCGGAGTTCATCGGACATCCCGGGGTGCGGTCCGGCCGCCGGTGCCCGGCCGCGCCGCGCCCGCGCCGACGAGCGGCGCGTACGCCGCGCACCCGTGGCGGCGGACGATGCCCTGCGCGCCGTCCCGCGCCTCGCGCACGGCGGCCGTCAGGTCCAGCAGCGCCCCGGCCGCCCCCGCCGCCACCGCGCGCGCCCCGGCCGCCACCGCCGCGTCGCCGCCCAGCGCCCGGCAGCCGTCGCAGTAGGAGCCCGCCGGGGGCGCGGAGCCGTACCGGGCCGCCAGATGCGCCGGGCCGACCGTACGGATCATGCGCAGCACCGGCGACTCCGTCGTGCGGCGGCGCACGGTCGCCCAGTCGTCCACGCCGATGTGGCCGAGGTCCAGATGGGCCGGGACGGGCCGCCGGTCGACGGTGTCCTGGTTGCAGCACGCGAGGACCGCCCCGTCGAAGGCGACCACCGGCCAGGCGGCCATCGAGCAGGGCGAGACGGCCCCGGCGTCGGGGGCGGTACGGGCCGGCCGGGCCCAGGCGGCGGCCCGGCCGAACGGCCGCACCTCGTTGACCAGGCACGGCACCCGGCCGCCGAACTCCCGCTCCACGGCCCGGGTGACATCGGCGAGATAGGGGTCCGACGCGCCGGTCCCGGTCAGGTGCAGGCTCACCGGCACGCCCTCCTCCTGGATGCGGTGCAGGGCGCGGAACACGTCGGCGCGCGGGACCTCGCGCTCGTGGTGCGCGTCCAGGCTCGCCGAGAAGTGGTCGACGCCCCGGATCGCGCGCAGGACGGCGGGCGGAATCGGAGGCGGGATCGAGGGCGGGACGACCGCGGCCCGGCCGCCCCGACGGTTCCCGGACCGGGCGAAGAACATGCCGCTGAGCAGCGCGGTGCGGGAACCGGCGCGGCGCGCCAGCGCGCTCAGCCGTTCGGCGAGCGCGGGCAGCAGCAGCGGTTCCCCGCCGGTCAGCAGCACGACGTCGGGCCGGTCCTCCTCGGTGAACGTGCCCACGAAGCGCACCAGGCGGTCCGCGTCCGGCTCCTCCCGCGTGGACGGGTCCGACCCGGTCGAGCAGTGCGCGCAGCGCAGCGGGCAGCGGCGGGTGAGGCCGATGAGCAGGCCGGCGGCCGGGTAGGGCCGCCGCGCGACGAGTTCGGCGAGTTCCATGCGGGCCGCCTCCTTCGGGGCCGGGGCGCGTCGGGCGCGTACCCAGGCTGCCGCGCGCCGGTTCGCGGACGGTCCACCGCCGCTTCGGCCCCGGTATGGGCCCAGGTCAGGGCGGCGGCACGGGGCTCTGCGGGGCCCGCCGGCCGTCGGCCCCGCAGCCTCGAACCGGCCTCAACTGGCGCGATACCGACGCCATACCGGGGCCGAAGCGATCGCCAGGCCGGGCTTCCTAACTTTCTCGGCAACGGCAGGCACGACCGGCCGGCCGCTCCGGCGGAACGCGGTGACACTCCGCGGACTCCGGGACCCGCAGTGACGAGTGGATGGAGACCACCATGTCCGAGAACACCAAGCCCGCCGCCGGCGACAACGACGAGACCCCCGAGGTCGAGGCGCACTCCGTGCTGGACCTCCAGGAGACGACCGCCGTCCGCGACCGCGACATCGACGGCAGCTGCGTCAGCACGATCAGCCTCGTCCTGGAGGGCTGACCGGGTTCCACCGGCCAGGGCGCCGCGGCGGGAGGAGACACGTCTCCCTCCCCCCGCTGCGCCGGCCGGGCGGACCGGCGGACCGGGCGGCCCCGTGGCACAGGGGCCGTCCCCCGTCGTGGTTCCGAGGCACGACGCCGCTGCCCGCAGCGGCACATGACCCTGACTCTCGCCCGACGACCTCCGGGAGCTGTCGATGGCCGCGCCGCTGCGCACCAACCGGGATTTCCGGCTGCTCTGGATGAGCGGCCTCTTCGCGGTCCTGGGCACCCAGATGTCCGCCCTGGCCCTGCCGCTGCTCGTGCTCCGGACGACCGGCTCGGCGATGCAGGCCGGAGCCGTCGGAACGGTGTCCGTCGCCGCCGTGCTGATCACCATGCTGCCGGGGGGCGTCATGGCGGACCGGGTCGAGCGCCGCCGGCTGATGCGGCTGTGCGACGTCGGCAGCCTGATCGCGGTGAGCGCCCTGGCCCTCGCCGTCTGGAACGGGCACGCGCCGATCGCGCTCGTCCTGCTCACCGCGACGGCCGCCGCGGTGATCAACAGCGTGTACGGTCCGGCCTCCTTCGGCCTGATGCGCGCGGTGGTGCCGCCGGACCGGATGGGCACGGCCACCGCCCGGCTCCAGGCGCGGACGGCCACCGCCCGGCTGGTCGGGCCGCTCATCGGCGGCGCGCTGTTCACGGTGCACCCCGTCCTGCCGTTCCTGGCCGAGGTCGTGGGGCTGCTCCTGTCGACCCTCTGCGTCGCCCTCGTCCGCACCCGGTCCCGGTCCCTCAAGGCGGCCGGTCCGGTGCTGAGCAAGCGGGAGCTGACCGCCGGGCTCTCCTTCCTCTGGGGACTGCCCTATCTGCGCACCGTGCTGCTCGTCTTCGGCCTCGGCATGAACTTCGCGTTCGGCGCGCTTACCTTCACCGCGCTGACCGTCTTCTCCGACAGCGGGCGGACGGGCCTCGGCGGCGGCTTCGTCATCACCTGTACGTCCGCCGGGTCGCTCGCCGGGGCGCTGCTGGCCCCGAGGCTGAACCCCGAGCGCCACACCTGGGGCCTGATCCTCGCCACCTGCTGGACCTGCGTGCTGACCGCCGGCGTGCTGTCCTGGTTCAGCAGTCCGCTGGTGGCCGGGCTGCTCTGCGCGCTGTGCACCTGCCTGGCCACCATCGCCAGCATCGGCTTCCTGTCCACCCTGCTCGTCGTGACGCCCGACGACCGGGTCGGCCGGGTCCAGAGCGCGGCGGGCTTCCTCTCCTCGCTCGTCCAGCCCTTCGGCCCCTTGGCGGGCGGGGCCCTGCTGACCGCCCTCGGCAGCGGTCCCGCCTTCGGCGTCCTGGCCGGTGTGCTGGGCGTCTCCGCCCTCGTGGTCACCCTCGCCCCTTCGGCCCGGGGCGGGGCACGACCGGACGCCGACGCGGAGCCGCCGGACGCCTCGGAGGACGACCGGCCCCGAAGCGACCGGCCCGAGAGCGCCGGGACGCCCGGCCGCGCGAACGCCACCTGAGCCGCCCTCACCGGCCACCCCGCCCGAACGAGCCGAACGAGCCGAACGAGCCGAACGAGCCGGACCGGCGCGAACCGACCCGAGCCGACCCGACCCGACCCGAGCCGAACCGGCCAGAACCGAACCCACCGGAGCCGAACCGCACCCGGCCCGAACCGACCCGCCCACCACGCCCGCCGGTTCCGGCGCGCTCCGAGGAGGCCAGCCATGCCCGGCATTCAGGAGACCCAGCTCTACTGCCTCGCCGACCGCACGTACTACGACACCCCGGCGCGGCTGCCGGACGAGGACTCCCGCTACCCGCTCGACGCGGCCCCGCCACCCCCCGGATGGCGGCGCGTCGCGGGCGGCCTGTGGACCTCCCACCTGCCCGAGGACGGCGAACTGGCCGAACAGGGCTGGAAGATCCACGTCTCCGCGGTCCCGGAGGAGGCGGCGGAGACCCTGCGGGACACCGCCTGGATCTGCCGGGAGCACCGGGTGCCGTTCAAGTTCCTGCGCAGCGAGCGGGCGCTGCTGCTGATGTCCGACAAGTACATGGCGCGCGGCGGCGCGGGCAAGTTCCTCACGCTCTACCCGCGCGACGAGACGGCGTTCACCCGGGTCCTGGAGGACCTGACCCGCGCGCTGACCGGCCGTCGCGGCCCGTACATCCTCAGCGACCTGCGGATCGGCGACGCCCCCGTCTACGTACGCTACGGGGCGTTCGTCGAACGCTGGTGCCTCGACGCCGAGGGCGAGCGCGTCCACGCCCTGCGCCACCCCTCCGGCGAACTCGTGCCCGACGAGCGCGGCGTGGTCTTCCGGGTGCCCGGCTGGGTCCCGGTGCCCGAGCAGTTGCGCCCGCACCTGGCCGCCCGTGCCGCCGCCCGCGACGACGACTTCCCGTACGTCGTCGACGAAGCGCTCCAGTTCTCCAACGCCGGCGGCATCTACCTCGCCCGGCACCGGGGGAACGGCCGGCGGGTGGTGCTGCGCGAGGCCCGACCGCACTGCGGGCTCGACGCCGTCGGCGACGACGCGGTGACCCGGCTGCACCGCGAACACCGGGCCCTGACCGCGCTCGCCGGGCTCGACTGCGTACCCGAGGTGTACGGCCTGCGGAACGTGTGGGAGCACCGGTTCCTGATGACGGAGTACATCGAGGGCCCCACCCTGTTCGACGAGATCATCGCCCGCTTCGCCCTCCTGCGCGGAGCCGGCACCCCGGCCGAACTCGCCCCGTACACCGCCTGGGTGGAGAGCGTGACCGGGCAGCTCGCCCGCGCGCTGGACGCCGTGCACGCCCGGGGGCTGCGCTTCGGAGACCTGCACCCCTCCAACGTCATCCTGCGCCCCGACGGGCGCGTCGCGCTGGTCGACTTCGAGTACGCCACCGCGCTCGACGACACCCGCACTCCCGTCGCGGGCGCGCCCGGACTCCAGGCCCCGCCCGGCACTCCGGGCGCCGAGGCCGACGCCTACGCCCTGTGGGCGACCTGGCTGAACATGCTGATGCCGCTGACCGAGATGGGCGGCCACGACCGGGCCAAGGCCCTCACCCTGGAAGCCTGGGCCCGCGAACGGTACGGCCTCGCGCCCGGCGCGGGCCCGCGCCGCCCGGCCGCCCTGGAGCGCGGCCCCGGCCGCACCGACCGGGAGGCGGAGATCGCCGCCCTCCTCGACGGCCCCGCCCCCGACTGGGCGGAACTCCGCACCCGCCTGCTGGCCGGCATCCACGCGGGCGCGACGCCCGACCGCCGCGACCGGCTCTTCCCCGGCGACCCGAAGTCCTTCGCCACCGGCGGCACCGACCTGGCCCACGGCGCGGCGGGCGTTCTCCACGCCCTGCACAGCGTCCACGCCCCGGTCCCGGACGCCTGGACCGACTGGCTCGTCGACGCGGCCCGCCGCCGGGACCCGGCCGCGCCGGGCGGCCTCTTCGACGGACTGCCGGGCACGGCGGTCGTGCTGGACCGGCTCGGCCGCCCGGACGACGCCCGCGAACTCTTCGCGCGGGCCGCCGCCGCGCCCCCGTCCGCCTCCGCCGACCTGATGTCCGGCCGCGCGGGCACGGCGCTCGCCGCCCTGCGGCTGGCCACGTCCGGGCGGACCGCGCCGGACCCGGAACTCCTCGACACGGCCCTGCGCACCGCCTGGGACCTGGACTGCCTGGTCCGGGGCGAGCCGGTGGCCGGCGGACCGGCCGCGCCGCCCTCGGCGGGACTGCTGCGCGGGCTCAGCGGTGCGGCCCTGCTCCACCTCGAACTGCACGCGCTCACCGGCGAGGAGTGGCTGCTGCGCGCGGCGGGAGCGGCCCTGCGCCGGGAGGCCGCGCACTGCGTCGCCATGCCGGACGGCACCGTCCAGGTCAGGAACGGCAAACGCCACCTCATCTACGTCTACCACGGCAGCAGCGGCTTCGCCCTCGTCGCCCAGGAGTACCTGACCCGGCGCGAAGCGCCCGAACTGGCCGCCCTGCTGCCCGGCGTCCGCAAGGGCTGCACCAGCGAATTCGTCCGGGAACCCGGGTTGTTCACCGGACGCGCCGGACTCGTCGCCGCCGCACGGGAGCTGGGCCCGGGACCGGTGGGAGCGGACGTCCTCGCCTCCGTGCGCAACCTCTCCTGGCATCTGATCGCCCGGGAGGACCGGCTGCTGGTGCCCGGCGCGCGGCTGCGGCGCTGCTCCGCCGACCTGGCCACCGGGGCGGCCGGGCTGCTGCTGGCCGTGCACGTCTTGGCCGCCGACGGCCCGGCCCCCGGGGGCGGCCGGCCGCACGGCCTGCTGCCGCTGCTCACCCTGGGCTGAGCGCCCCGGCCGGCTCGGACAGCAGGGACGCCCGAGCCTCCGCCCGGTCCCGCTCACCGGCGTACAGGCAGAGCAGGCGCGGCACTTCGTACAGGGCGGCGTGCGCGGTGACCTCCCCGGCGGGCGAGGTCACCGCGCCCGCGTCGATCAGCGACTCCACGGCACGGATCGCGGCCCGCTCCTCGCAGCCCAGCGCCGCCGCCGCCCGGTCCAGGGTGAAGCCGCCGTCCTGCGCGAGAGGGGCCAGCCGCGCCAGCGCCCACCGGTCGCCGGCCGCCAGGTCCCGCCAGCCGGACGCGATCCGGTCCCGTACGGAGACGTCTCCGGCGACCAACTCGTCCAGGGCTGCCGACGGATCGCCGAGCCGGGCGGCGTACTCGGCCAGCGGCAGATGCCGCAGCACCGCCAGCCGCATCCCGCTCACCCCCACCGCGAGCGGCAGCGCCCCGCAGGCCCGCACGATCCGCAGCGCCGCCCCCGGGTCCGTCCGCAGCCGGCCCGCCCCGATGAGCTTCCCCAGCAGCTCCAGGGCCTCCCCGTCCGCCAGCGCGGACAGCGCGATCCGGTGCACCGGAGCCAGCCCGGCGAGCTGCCCCCGGGCCGTGACCACCACCGAGCAGTTCCCCGACCGGGGCAGCAGCCCCCGCACGGAACCCTCGTCCGGCACGTCGTCCAGCACGACCAACGCCCGGTGGAGCGCCAGCCACCGCTGCCAGGCGTCCGCGAGGACCGCCGCGCCCTCCGCCGGGGCCCCGGCCGGACCCGGGCCCGCAGGCCCCTCCACCCCGCCGCCCGCCTGCTCGAAGCCCCGCACCCCGCACAGCCGCCCCAGCTCGGCCAGCACCTCCGCCGGGCCGCGCGCCGTCCCGTCCTCCCGCCGCACCCGTACGTGGACGCGGCCGTCCGGGAAGCCGTCCGCGAGCAGGTGCGCCGCCCGCACGGCCAGCGCGGACTTCCCGGCCCCGGCCGGACCGGAGAGGACCACCACCCGTTCGCCCCGGCCGTCCAACACGTCCAGCAGGTCGCGCAGTTCGTCGCGGCGGCCGGTGAAAGGACCGGCGTCGGCGGGCAGCGCCACCGGGCTCCCGGCCTCCCGGACGGCGGCGGGCCGCCGGGCCTCCCGCCCGCGGCCGAGCATCGAGCGGTAGAGCGCCGCCATCGCCGGGCTCGGCTCAAGGCCCAACTCCCGTGCCATCAGCTGCCGGTAGTCGTCGAACACGGCCAGTGCCTCGGCCTGCCGGCCCGTCTGGTGCAGGGAGTTCATCCACGCGACCCGCAGCCGCTCGCGCAGCGGATGCCGCTCCACCAACTCCCCGAGCCCGTCCACCGCGACGGCCGCCCGGCCCAACTCGATCTCGGTCTCCGCCCAGTCCTCGTAGACGGTCAGACAGCGCGCCTCCAGCCGGTCGGCCTCGCCGGCCACCCCGGCGGAGTCCCGCAGATCGTTCATCGGCGGCCCCTCCCACAGGTCCAGCGCCTCCCGCAACTGCCGCGCGGCCCCGGGCAGGTCGCCCCGCTCGGCCGCCGCCCGCCCCGCGCGGGCCAGCGAGCCGAAGCGCAGCGTGTCCAACTCGCCCTCGCCGACGCGCAGCAGATAGCCCCCGCAGCCGTGCACCACCCGGTCGCGACCGCCGTCCCCGGCCGGGCCGAGAAGCGTGCGGGCCGCGCTGACGTACACCTGGAGGTTCTTGCGCGCCGTGCGGGGCGGATCGTCCGGCCACACCGCGTCGGTCAACACGTCCACCGGGACAGGGGTGTTGGGGCGGCAGAGCAGCGTGGCGAGGACGAGGCGCTGTTTGCGCGGGCCCAACGGCAGCTCGCGGCCGTCCAGCCGGGCCCTGAACGGGCCGAGCAGGGAGAAGTGCACCGCACCGGCGGCACCGGTACGGGCGGGAGGTCGGGTCATCGGCGGGCCTCCGGGAGGGGGACGGGCGGCGGACTGCCGTACGCACGTCCTGATCCTGCGACCGCCGCGCCCCCGCCGCATCGGGGCCCCACCCGCATTTTCCGTGCCCGCACCCGACCGAAACGGCCCCGCGCCCCCATGTTGACCGGCCCGCCGACGGGACCGGTCCCGACCGTGCGCCGCAGACCGGCCTCCCACCGGCCGCGGACCGGCCTCCCACCGGCCTCAGACCGGCTCGACAGCGCACTCGGCGGCGAACTCGCACAGCGCGGCCCGGTCCGCACGCCCCGTCTTGCTGAGCAGACTCGCCATGTGCTTCTCCACCGTGCGGGGCGAGATGGACAGCCGCCGGGCGATCTGCTGGTTCCCCGGCCGCTCCGGGAGCAGGACGAACACCTCGTACTCGCGCGGGGTCACCCCGCTGGTCCGCAGCGGCGACGGGATCAGGTCCCAGCCGCCCCGGTGCTGCGTCACGCTCGCCCCGGCCTGCCGCAGCGCCGCCCGGCACGCGAACGCGACCGGCTTCACCCCGGCCCCGTAGAAGAACTCCTCGGCCGTCCGCAGCCACGCCACCGGCTCGCCCCACCCGTCCGTTCCCGCCGCCTCCGCGACCAGCCGCAGCCCGAGATGGCGGGCCACCGGGAACGGGGCGGACGACACGTCGAAGGACGCCATCGCCCCGGCGGCCCCGGCCGCGTCCCCCTCCCGGCCCAGCAGCACCGCCTCGGCCAGCTCCAGGAACTGCCGGTTCCAGGCCAGCGAGGCCCCCGACGAGGCCCGCACCTGAGCCAGCTCGGCCCGGTCCGCCTCGCCCGCCAGGACGCGCAGCAGCGGGCGCAGCCCGTACCGCCCGCTCAGGTAGAAGTAGCTCGGATGGTCCGACTCCCAGGCCAGCGCGGCGTCCAGGCCCGACAGGGCCCGCTCCCGGTCCTCGTCGAGGAGGGCGCCGAACGCCCGGCACAGCCCCGACTGGAGCGGCACCAGCAGGGACTGCTCGCCGCCCGCCCGCCGGAACGCGGCCAGCGCCCGGTCCATCTCCTGCCGCCGGCCCCGGTGCGCCGCCATCGTCGCCCCGGCCAGCAGCAGATAGCGGTGGGCGGACAGGTTGCCGACGCGGGCGCTCGCCTCCGCCGAACCGTCGATGATCTCCCGCGCCTCCTGCCACCGCGCGCCCAGCACGGCGTTCATCGCGAGCAGCCCGTCGACCGTACGGGTCAGCAGCAGCGCGCCCAGCTCGGTGGCCGCCGCCCGCGCGGAGACCAGCCGGGAGGCGTCACCGGTCCGCATGAAGGCGTTCGCACCCAGCCTCACCAGTGCCTCCACCCGCCACACCGGCAGGGCGTGCTCGGTGGACAGCGCCAGCATCCGCTCCAGGGCGGCGTCCGCCGCGTCGAACCCCTCCTCCCGCAGCAGCAGCGCCAGCAACTGCCAGCCCTGGCAGGCGACGACGGGCAGCCCCTGGGCCTCCGCGGTCTCCGCCGCCTCCCGCACGGTCCGCCGGGCATCGGCCGGACCCGGGAGCCGCTGCCCGTGCCCGGGAAGCAGCGCCAGATGGCCCTCGACCACGACGAGCGCGGCCCGGCGGCCCGGCGGCGGCGACGGCCCCAGCAGGGCGCGGGCGGCGTCGACCTGCCGTGCCGCGTCGGCGGAACGTTCCGCCATGACGGCCGCCCAGGCCAGTTCGATATGGACCTCGCCGCGCCGGGCGGCGGGCTCGGAACGCGCCGGAATGGGCGGCAGCGCGTCCGCGAGCGCCAACGCGCCGTCCAGATCGCCGCCCTGGGCGCGGGCCACCGCCAGGGACTCGGCGACGGCGGCCCGGTCGGCCTCGGCGGCCAGCGGGTGCGCTCGCTCCAGGAGCACCACGGCAGAGCCGTACGCTCCCGAAGCGAGCAGGCGTCTTCCGGCCTCCGCGAACTGGAGGGCGGCGTCCGCCCGGTTGCCCGCGGCCAGTTGCAGCGAGGCGACGAGCTGCCGCCCGTTCTCGTCGAGCGGCCGGCCGGAGTGCTCGATGGCCGCGGCGGCCCGGCGGGCCAGGGACGCGCGCTCGGCCGGAGCGAGCGAGGAGATCAGCGCCTCGGCGGTCAGCGAGTGCCGGAAGGCGTAGCGGTCGGGGGCCGCGCCGTCCGGCGCGATGACGCCCGCCTCCACCGCCGACCGCAGGTGGGTGAAGAGGGCCCGGTCCTCGAAGCCGGTGACGGTCTGGAGCACGGTCACCGAGAACTGGCTGCCCAGCGTGGCCGACGCCAGTAAGAGGTCCCGCACCGGCTCGTCCAGCCGCTTCAGCCGCCGGGCCCAGCTGCGGACGATGTCGGAGGGCACGGAGTCCTCCGCCTGGTCCGCCGCCACCCACTCGCCGTCGGTCCGCCGGAGCCTGCCGGTGTCCAGGAGATCGGCCAGCAGCACTTCGAGCAGGTACGGGTTGCCCGCGGCGCGTTCGGTGAGCCGGCGGTGCACCGCCTCGGGTATCTCCTCGGGCGGCGACTCCAGGCACGCACCGGTCAGCGCGCGCACCTGCGCGTCGTCGAGCGGACCCATCTCCCGCACCGCCGCGCAGTGGCGCCGCTCGGCGGAGCGTACGAGGTCCAGGGCCGCCCCCGGCTCCGGGCGCAGGGTGCCCAGCAGCAGGATCGGCAGATCGGCCAGGTTGTCGATGACGTACTCGACGACCGCGACCGTCTCCGTGTCGCAGTCGTGCAGATCCTCCAGCAGGATCGCGCAGCCCGCCTCGCGCCCCAGCACGGACAGCAGCCGCAGCAGCGCCTCCGCCAGCTCCACCACCGTCTCCGGGTAGCCGGGGGAGGCGTCCTTGCGCCATTCCGGCACCAGTCGCGCCAACGCCGGGTGGTAGGGCGTCAGTTCCGGGTCGGTCGGGGTGCCCGCCGCCCGGAAGCGGGACGACAGCGCCTCCACGAGCGGCCGGAACGGGACGACGAGCCCGGTCGACGTGGCCCGGCCGCGCAGCACGGGCATGCCGAGGCCGTAGGCCCGGTAGGCGCACTCGCCCACCAGCCGTGACTTGCCGACGCCTGCTTCCCCGAGGAGGAACAGCGCGCGCCCCGAACGCCGTCGTACGGCGTCCAGGGCGCTGCTCAGCAGGCCGATCTCCTCGTCCCGTCCGACGATGACCGGCGAAGTCGCTCGCATGGCCGCAGGCTACTGGAGCTGCACGTCACGCGGCAGCGGTCCATTCCGCCGCATTGCCGACGACGTGGCTGGATCCGGTCAGAAGGGGGACGTCATGGTGGTCCACGGCTGGTCGATGGTGTAACCGCCCTCCCCCTCCGAGGCGCTGAGGAGTCTGCTCCGCGCCGCGAGTCCTCCGGTGGACCCCAACGTGATCTGCCCGGCCGGGTGTTCGGGCGCACCCTGGTGTGCCGTCTCGCCCGACGTCCGCATGGCCGATTCGTTGAACTGCTTCATCTCTGCCTCATCCTCTGGTGGGGTCGGTCCTCGACGACAGCGGGTCGGAGCGGGAGCGCCCGCCCGCGTGGAACGGGTGGAACGGGTGGAACGGGTGGAACGAGCGGCACGCGTGGAGCGGCCGGCGCGGGTGGAACAGGTGGAGCGGACGGGTCTCAGCGGCCGGCCGGGGACGGCCGTAGGAGGAGCGCGGAGCCGATCCGGTCGGGGAACCCGGCCCGCAGCAGCCCGTGCCCGATGCCCGACAGCCCGGTCAGCAGCCCCGGATGCGGTACGCGGCCGGGCGTCCCGCACTGCGGCCCCGCCCGGTCCGCCGCGGCCAGCAGCGCCCCGGCCCGGCGCACCCACGCGGCGCGCGCGGCGGGCAGGGACTCGTGGCCGAGCAGTTCCAGCAGGCCCAACTCGCCGTGGCAGAGGCTGTCGTCGGCGAGCGGCGCGCAGTCGGCCAGCTCGCCCGAGCGTGCCGCCAGCCAACCGGACAGCTCCGGGTCGGCGAGTGCGTCGGGGCTGTCCGCCACGGCCAGCGCGACACCGGCCGCGCCGTCGCACCAGGCCGGCCCGCTCGCCGCGCCGACGGCGCGGCGCAGAGCCCGCATCCCGGCCTCCCGGTAGGAAGCGCCGCCGCCCGCCCCGGCGAAGCGCAGCAGAGCCCAGCCGATCCCCGCCGCCCCCTCGGCGAAGCCCCCCGCCGCGGGGAGGGAGGCGGCGGCGATCCGCTCGGCGCAGTGCTCGGCGCCCCGCCACGCCTCCGCCCGGCCCGTCGCGCGGTGCACCGCGAGCAGCGCCACCAGACCGCCGGCGGCCCCGCCGCGCACCCCGCGGCCGTCCTCCGCCGTACTCGCCGCGCGGCTCAGCCGGGTGGCCGGACCGGCCCAGTCCAGCACCTCCCCGTCGCCCAGCAGCGAGCCCACCTCCGTCAGCGCGTACGCGATGCCCCCGAGACCCGCGAAGGCCCCCGAACCCAGCGCCCCCAGCTCGTCCGCCCGCCCGTGCAGCGCGTCCAGCAGATCCGGTACGGGCGTCAGGGCCTCCCGGGCCGCCTCGGCGTACCGGGGCGCGCCGGTGAGGGCGGCGAGCTGCGCCAGGAAGAGCGCGGGCCCGGTGTAGCCGCCCGCCAGGTCCGCCGCCATCGGGGTGAGCCGCCAGTAGCGCTCGCCCAGCAGGTCCAGCCCGATCCAGTTGGTGCGGCCGTCGTCGCGGTAGGCGAGGGAGACCAGTTGGTCGCCCACCGACCGCGCGGCCGACAGGAGCCGTTCGGGCTCGGGAGCCGTCGCCGCCGCCCGCGCCCGGCCGCTGGGCCCCGCCCGGTGCGGCGGTTCGGGCGACGTGCTCACCATGGCGGCCCGGATGATCCGCTCCTGGTCCTGCCGGTCCACGGTGTCCAGGGCGCGCACCTTCGCCTCGACCCGGGCCAGACCGCTGACGCCCGCGGCCTGCCCGGCGGGCGCCACCCGGCCCGTACCGCTCCACAGCTCCGCGCCGCCCGGCCGGGTGGCGAACACCGGCACATCGCCGTTCCACAGCTCCGCGATCTCCTCGTCCTCCAGGCCGGGCAGCGCGGACACGCCCAACACGGAGGTGCGCAGCAGCGAGAACACCCGGTGCCGCTCGGCGGCGTCCCGCATCAGGTCGGGGTGGGTCGACTCGTCCAACAGCGTCGTGTACGTCCAGGTCGGCCGGGCCACGACCCGCACCTCGACCCGGGCGAAGAGCCTCAGCAGCCCCTTCTCGCCGAGCAGTTCGTCACGGTGCTCGCCGATCGCGGTGTATCCGGCGGCGAAGCCCCCGCACAGGGCGTCCGTGTACGCCGAGGGATCGGCCGCCACTCCGCCCACCCGGGGCCGGTTGGCGGACTCCGTGAACCGCCCCGCCCGGCGCACCAGCCGCATCGTGTCCGTCCCGGCCTCCGCCCAGTCGGCGGACTCGATCGGGGAGGAGCCGGCCCGGCCCCCGCCGATGGCGGACATGTCGAGCGCGGTGGTGTCCCCGACCAGCAACTGGGGCAGCAGCCCGACCCGGTGCACCGAGTCGTGCAGGGCGCGGGCGGCCGGATCGGCGGAGCGGGCCGGGCCGAGCGGCGGGTGGAAGAGCGTCTCCACGTCGACCAGGACCGGGTGCGGCCCGCAGGCGATCAGGTTCTCGTGGTGCAGATCCGTACCGTCCAGCGTGTGCAGCAGGGCGAGCAGCGCGCCCTGGCGGCGGTAGAACTGCCGTGTCTCGGCCGTCGAGGCACAGGGCCGCTCCTCGATGTACTCGGCCCAGCCGTAGTCACCCCGGTCCAGGACGCGCGGAACCCGCAGACTCGGCGCGCCGGGCAGTGAACCGAACCACGCGGCAAGGGCGTTGAAGTGGCGGTGGGCCGCGAGCGGGCGCGGCTTGTAGACCAGGCGGGACCCGTCGGCGAACCGCAGCAGCATCACCGACCGCCCGCCCCGATGGCTGTCGCCCGCGCCGACCTCGACCCCGGTCAGTGCCCCGGGCCCGCCGCCCGCGCCGAGGACGCCGCCCTGCGGACCCGTACCGCTTTCGCCGAGGACCCCGGACGGGGCCAGCAGGGCGCGGTCGGCGTCGAGCCGTGCGGCCATCTCCGCGAAGGCGTCGGCGGCGTTCAGGGCGGCCCGTGCCAGGACGCGGGCCAGGACGGGGTAGGCGGTGACGAGTGCGGCGAGGCCGTCGCGGGCGGCGGTCAGCCGCACGAAGTCGCGGAAGCGCTCCTGCGGGCCCGCCCCGCGCAACCGGCCGAGCCGCCGGGCCTCGTGCAGTTCCGTGACCAGGGTGCGGGCCGCGAGCCGGGCGAGCCGGCGGGTCAGGTGACGCCGGAAGTCCTCCCGTACGGGCGAGGAGCCGGCGGTCGGCGGCCGGGACGGCGGGCCGTCCTGCGGCGGCGCGTCCCGCAGCCGCCGTGCCGCCGTCTCCACGAACGGCGCGACGACCGGCCCGAACCCGCTGAGCCCGGGGTACGCCCGCTCGGCGACCAGCACGTCACGCGGTGCCCCGGCGACGACCTCGCGGACGAAGGCCGCCCAGTCGGGCTCGTCCAGGGGCCGGCCGTCGACCACGCCGGGCAGCCACCACCGGTCACCCGCCGGCCCGGGGAACACGGGAGCGGCTACGGGCGGGGCGGCGGGAGCGGCGGCGGCCGGGGAAGCGACGGTCGCGGAGGCGGAAGCGGACGTGGCGGCCGGGGAAGCGACGGTCGCGGCGGCCGGAGAGCCGGAGAGCGGGACGGGGGTGGAGGGGGAGGGGGAGGGCGAGGAGGAGGCAGGGCCGCCGCCCGTCTCCAGGCACCCGCTCATGTCCCAGTCGATCAGATCCTTCTCCGCCACCGCCACCGCACCTCCCCGGTCAGGAGCGGCCCGGTCGTTCCGCCCGGGTTCATCCTGGTCGCGGAGCGGCGGCGGGCGCATGGGGGCACCGCCCCCATCTTTGCGTCCCCCGGCGCGCAGTCTCCTGCCCGACCCCCGGCCGGCACGACCGGCCCCGGTCGGTCCTCCGGTCACCCGCTCCGAGGACGACCGGCCCCGGGAGCCCTCCGGTCACCCCCGGGGCGGCGCGGTCGACCCCCGGATCATCAGCTCGGCCGCGATGGTCGCGATACCGCCCGGCGGCGGGTTCTCCTTGCCCATCGCCAGCCGCCCCGCGCGGGCGCCCGCCTCGAAGAGCGGCAGCCGTACCGTCGTCAGGGCCGGAACCGCGTCCACCGAGAACGGCAGATCGTCGAAGCCCGCCACGGAGACGTCCTGCGGAATGCGCAGCCCCCGGTCGCGCACCGCCGCGCACGCCCCGAGGGCGACGGTGTCGTTGGCGGCCACCACGGCGGTCAACCCCGGCTCTCTGCGGAGGAGTTCGAGGGTGGCCTCATAACCGGAGCGGCGGTCGTAGGGGCCGTGCACGGTGAGCCGGTCGGCGTCCCCGGCGTCGGGCGCGGCGGCCCGCATCGCGTCCAGATGCCCTTCCAGCCGGTGCCGGGTGGTGGTCCGCTCCGGCGGTCCCGCGACATAGCCGACGCGCCGGTGGCCCAGCGACACCAGGTGCTCGGTCAGCCGCCGTCCGCCGCCCCGGTTGTCGAACGCGAGCGCGGCGACCAGCGTTTCGCCCTCGGGCAGCGGGGGACGTCCGCAGAAGACGATCCGGGTGCCCGCGTCCGCGAGCTTCGCCAGTTTCGCGGATATCGCGGCCTGGTGCAGCGGGTCCTCGACCGCGCCGCCGGTGATCACGACGGCGGCGGCGCGCTGGCGCTGGAGGAGCGTCAGATACGTCAGCTCGCGCTCCGGGGAGCCGCCGGTGTTGCAGATGACGGCCAGTTTCTCGCCGCCCGCGCGCCCGGAGCCGTCGCCCGGCCCGCCGATCTGGGTCTGCGCCGCGCCCGCCATGATCCCGAAGAACGGGTCGGCGATGTCGTTGACCAGGATGCCGACCAGGTCGGAGGTGGCCGCCGCGAGGGAGCTGGCGGGCCCGTTGAGCACGTAGTCCAGGTCGTCGACCGCGCGCAGCACCCGTTCCCGGGTCGACGCGGCCACCGGGTAGTTGCCGTTCAGTACACGGGAGACCGTCGCGGGAGACACCCGTGCGCGGGCCGCCACATCCGCCAGGGTGACTGTCATCGCTGTCCTCCGAGGTCACGGGAGGCGAACGCCGGATGCGATCGCCGGTGCCCGCCGAGCGATCGGCGAACGGTCGCGGGGCGGTCGCGGGCCGGTCGGGAGCCGCCGGTCCGCCCCCTGTACCGCTCTTGTCCGGGCCGCTGCCCGCAGGCTAGCGCCCTCTCCTGTAGAACGTGCTCTCCGCTTTGGCGGGAAAGGCATTGAGGAGTTCGCCGGCGTCTGCCGGGGCGACTTCCTCACCGGTCCGGCCCCGGCGGAACGCGGGGCGGACATGGCCGCTGAAGTGACGGAAGTGACGGAAGTGGCTCAAGTGACCGAAGTGGCCGAACGCTGCCTACCGCATGCCTGCTCAGAGAGCTGATCCACACCCCGTGTAAAGAGATCGCAAAGAGATGCAACCTTTGCGTACCCTCCCGGGTCACACAGGGCGTCGGGACTTCCGGGGAGGGGTCCGGGGGGAACGGGAAGGCCCGACGGGGGGAAAGCAGAGGGGGTCCGGCCGCGAGGCCGGGCCCCATTCCGCTTTTCCGAACAGACGCCTTTTCGGAGCGGACGCCTTTTCCGGAACGGACGCCGGGGTCGCGTAAGCCCCGAAGCGCGGGGCGAAGAAATCCCGGGTGCGGGCAATCCGAACCAGGTCCGGACTCCGAACACCTGAATGAGGGCCACGGAACCAGCCCTCACCTCCACTGTTCGGGGGACGCGGGCCCCCGCGTCCCCCGAACAGCCGCCCGCCCCGACGCCCGCGACCGCCGCCGCTCCCGTCCGCGTACACCCGGACCGGGGAACGGGGGCGCTCCTGACGACTGAGCGGCCGTTCCCCGGGGTATTCGGCGCACATGGCCTTCATGAAGCGTGTTGCTCTCGCCCCGCGCGCGGTTCGACAGTTGCGGCGGGTCCGCTCGGTGTACGCCGTCGGCATGGTGCTCTCCCTGCTGGGCCTGATCCTTCAGGCGGACCGAACACCCGGCGGCCGGCAGGTGGAGATCGCGGCGGCGCTGGTCGCGGCGTTCGCCGCCCTGTTCGTCCTGACGGTGATTCAGCTGTGGCGGCACCGCAGGACGAGCCACTGCGCCACGGCGAAGAAGCTGTCTCCGTCGACCTGACGTGAGGGCCCGGAGGGGCGGCGTTTCCCCGGCGGTCCGGCCGGTGTCTCGTAGACTCGACCGCCTGAACGATCGGGACGGCGTCGCCGGCGGGGTGAACGGCAGGGGAGGAGCGCCCTCCGCGCCCGGCTGAGGCGCTGGGCGGCGGTATCCCGGCCGACGCGGCACCGGAACAGCCTGCCCGCCCCTCCCCTACCGGACGGAACCGCCACCCATGTACGTCTCCCGCGTGCGCGTCGAGAACATCAAGTCGTTCCACGGCCCGCGCGTCGTCGATCTGACACTGACCCGCCCGGACGGTACGCACGCCGGCTGGACGGTCCTCGCGGGACGCAACGGATCGGGAAAGACCACACTGCTCCGGGCGCTTGCCTTGGCCCTGAGCGGGCCGGTCGCGGCGCGCGGTCTGGTCCAGGGGTTCGAGAACTGGCTGTCGCGGGGGCGGACCACCGGCTCGGTCGAGGCGAAGCTCGTCAGGGACGCGGGGTTCGACGGGTTCAGCGCCCGAGGGCGCACCCAGAACAACTTCTGGGCGGGCCTGCGCTGGACGGCTCCGGCCGAGTCCATGAGCAGCCGCAAGAGCGCCCAGCCGTCGCTGGAAGGCATCAGGCGGGACCCCGACGCCACGAGCGCCACTCCTGCTCAGCGCGGCCCCTGGGCGGACAACCCGATGGGCTGGTTCTGCGCCGCCTACGGGCCGTTCCGGCGCATGGCCGGAGGATCGGGCGAGGTGCAGCGGCTGATGTTGGCCTCGGGTCCGGTGGCCCGGCAGGCGAGCCTCTTCCACGAGGACGCCTCACTGGCGGAAGGCGTGGCCTGGCTGATCGAGCAGCATCTGCGAGCACTCGAAGGCCGGGAGGGGGCCGCAGCGCTCAAGCGGGCCGCGCTGTCGGTCCTGGGCCACGGACTGCTCCCCGACGGCTACCGGGTGGAGGACGTCGACTCCGAGGGGTTGTGGGTCACCCGCGACGGGCACCGGTTCCCGCTGCGGGAGATGAGCGACGGGTTCCGCACGGTGGCCGCGCTCGTCGTCGACCTGCTCAAGCAGATCCACGACGCCTTCGGCGACGACGCGTTCACCGGAGAGAGCGGCGAGGACGGCCCCAGCCCCCTACAGGTGCCCGGTGTCGTGATCATCGACGAGATCGACGCCCACCTCCACGTGTCCTGGCAGCGCCGCATCGGTCCCTGGCTGACCGAGCACTTTCCCCACATCCAGTTCATCGTGACGACCCACAGCCCGTACATCTGCCAGGCGGCGGACCCCGGCGGCCTGATCCGCCTGCCGGGCGTGGAGGAGGACGCGGCACCCGAGGTCGTGTCGGAGGACCTGTACGAGAGGGTGGTCTACGGCAGCGGCGACGACGCGGTCCTCTCCGACCTCTTCGGCCTCGACACCCCGTACTCCGAGCAGGCCGAACGCCGCCGTGCCGAGTTCGTGGCGCTGGAGTCCCGGGTGTACGAGGGAGACACCTCGGCAAGGACGGTCGAGCGCTACAAGGAGCTGAAGAAGCTGCTCACCAGCTCACCGGCCGCACGGGTCCACGAGATGTCGGCCCAACTCCACCGCATCGCCGAGAAGATCGAGGAGAGCGGGGAGAGCGGGGAGAGCGGGCACGGAGAGGGCGGCGAGACGGAGTGATCCGCCTGCGACGGGCTTCGCTGCCCCCGGACACGTCGGCTCGACTCGCGACGTACACCGAGGAGATCGAGCAGACCGCCGAGACCGACCGCAAGGCCACGGCAGCCGCTCTGTGGGCCCACACCACGGTCCGCCGTCGTGTCCGCGACGGTCTCCTGTCCACCCTCGCGGACATGGCGCCGGGCCACCAGCGCTGCATGTACTGCGGAGACAGCCAGGGCACGGACATCGACCACTTCGAGCCGAAGAGCCTTGCCCCGGTGCGCACCTTCGAATGGCTCAACCACTTACTGGCCTGCGCGTACTGCAACAGCAACCAGAAGCGGAACGCCTTCCCCCGATCCGAGGAGGACGGCGGCCCGCTCCTTCTCGACCCCACGCTCCAGGAGCCCCTGGACCACCTGAGGTTGATCCTGCCGGTGGGTACGTACCGAGGGCTGACGCCTCAGGGCGACGCCTGCATAGCCGTGTTCGGGCTCAACGCGCGTGGCGTGCTCGTCGACGGACGCAGAACGGCTTACGAGACCGCCAAGGAGTCGGTGGAGCTGTGGCGCATCGCCACGGACCGGGGCCGGGACGACAAGGCGGCCAAGATCGTCAGAGTGGCCTGGAACCGCCCTCTCGCGGACGTCCTGGCGGCGATGTTCCACCAGGCCGACCATCGGGCGGCGGACCTGCTGTTCGCCGGCGAGGAGGAGACCCTGGGCCTGCTCCGCGACAGGGCCCTGCGCGCGGCGTTCCTGTCCCGTGCGTGACATGGGCCTGGCGGCGGCCCCGGTCGCGTGGTGAGCGCGGGGCCGCCTACAGCACGGCGCGCGATCAGGCGGAGAGGTGAGTGGAGAGGTCACCGGCCTTGACGGCGGCGACGAAGGACGACCAGCCTGCTGCGGAGAAGAGGACGGCCGGGCCGGTGGGGGCCTTGCTGTCGCGGACGGGGACGGTGGTGTGGCCGTCGGCGACTTCCAGGCACTCGCCCTGGTCTCCGCCGCTGTAGCTGGACTTGAACCACCCGGTGAGCGTGGTCGAATCCGCGACACTCCGCCTACTGCTGACCATGTTCGTGTTCCTCTGCTGCCGACCGCACAAGCGCGAGTGATTCCTGGTGCGACAACGCGTCGCTCAGGGCGAGATCGTAGGCCGTGCGGCTGGACGCCACCGAGCGCGGATCGTCCATCAGGTTTCCTGTCTGGAAGCCCTCAACGTAAGCCACCGGAGCCGAGTCCGCGAAGCTCAGCAGCGTCAGCAGACTCTGCTGAAGGGAATGCGCTCCCACTCCGAACGGCAGCACGTGCAGCCGGAGCCGTCCGGCCTCGGCCAGGTCCGCGATCTTGTTCAACTGCTGCGCCATGACCTGTGGTCCACCCACGCGCCGCCGGAGAACCGCCTCGTCCACCATGGTCCAGAGAACCGGGCACAACGGACCGTCGAGGATGCGGGCACGCTCTGTTCGAATGACAACGTCCTTGTCAACCTCGTCCCTGCGGTGGTTGGGCCGGTACGCCTGGAACAGCGCACGCGCGTAGCCGTCCGTCTGGAGCAGGCCCGGCACGAGCGAGAGCGCGAACTGCTGGATGAGCGTCGCCTGCGTCTCCAACTCGGCCACCGCCGCGAAATGATCGGCGTACTTCGAGTCCAGATCCTCCAGCCACCGCGCGAAGAACCCGTCCGTGCCCAGTGACCGGTCGATCCGCTGCGCGTCCTCGGGGCTCGGCAGCCGCCGCCCCGCCTCGTAGTGGCTGATGAGAGTCGACGAGCAGACGACCATCTCGCCCAGCGCCTCCTGCGTCAGCTCCGCCGCGATACGCCGCAGCCGTAGCTCCTCGCCGTACTTCTCCCGAGGCGTACGCGGCCTTCGTTTCGTTCCCATGGCAGTCCAACTCCCCGTCTTGACGGACGCGCTGTCATCCCCCACCCCCTGGCAGCGTAGCGACGGATGACCCCACTCTGTGATGGGTTCGCTACAGAAAGAAGTGGCTGACCTCGAACGAAGAGGACCCCCGCGACCGACGCAACCGGTCCGGGGGCCTGGCCATCCCCAGAGAAACAGGCTGACGATGAAGCACGCTATCGCCCGGCTGCTGAAGCCCGTACTGCGATTGCTGATCCCGGTGCGCCGTCAACGGCACCCGCTGGACACGTACGCGTACGTGTCCGCCTACTCCTGCTCCTACGTCGGCGGGCCGACCGTCTACCGGACCGGTGAGCGCCCTCCGCGCGGCGAGGACAGCCCGCTCGTACGCCCGTACTTCGTGGCGCACGAACGGCAGGTGGCCGAGGCGCGCGCGGCCGAAGCGAGGCGGCGGCGCATCCGGCGCGGGGGACTGCTGGTCGCCGTACGCGGGGTGGACCTCCGCCGCGTGAAGGAGGCCGTGGCGTGAGGCGGCACAGTGATCACACCGGACACACCGAACACGCCGAACACACCGGACACGCCGGACACGCCGACGCTTCCGCCGTGCGGCTGCTTCCGTGGACGGGCACGGGCGGGCAGCCCTGTTACGTCCTGGGGGACGGCACCGGCCAGGTGTCGCGGATGGCCGACGACGTCGAGTGCGTCCAGCTCGGCATGGCGGACGAACTGCTCGGCCACGCCGCTGACCTCCTGTCCGACGGCGGCGAGGCCACCGGGCCGCAGATCCGCTTCCTTGCCGGCCGGCTGACCGAATCGCTGCAACAGGTCGTGCGCGTCGCGGTGAGCCGAGGATCGCGCCTCGACGCGCTCCTGCCGGACCGGCCGGAGCCCCGTGCGGGAGAAGGCGAACGGGGCGAAGACGTGCCATGAGCCCGAGAGGCGGCGGGCCAGGCGCGCGGGCAGCACCCGCCGCCTCGGCCCCCCGGCGGAATGCCCGCTCCCCTGCGGGAATCCCCGCCGGGGGGACCGCCTGTCAGCGGCACCCGGTAGCGTCGGGCCCATGTCCAACATGGCCGTCCTCGAAGGGGTCCTGGAGCGGATCACGTACGCCAACGAGGAGAACGGGTACACGGTCGCGCGCGTCGACACCGGACGCGGAGCCGGCGACCTCCTCACGGTGGTCGGCGCGCTGCTCGGGGCGCAGGTCGGCGAGTCGCTGCGGATGGAGGGCCGTTGGGGCTCGCACTCCCAGTACGGCAAGCAGTTCACCGTGGAGAACTACACCACCGTGCTGCCCGCCACCATCCAGGGCATCCGCCGCTACCTGGGCTCCGGTCTGATCAAGGGCATCGGGCCGGTGATGGCCGACCGGATCACCACCCACTTCGGCGTCGACACCCTCGACATCATCGAGAACGCGCCGAAACGGCTCGTCGAGGTCCCCGGCCTCGGCCCCAAGCGCACCAGGATGATCGCGGCGGCGTGGGAGGAGCAGAAGGCGATCAAGGAGGTCATGGTCTTCCTCCAGGGCGTGGGCGTCTCCACCTCCATCGCCGTGCGGATCTACAAGAAGTACGAGGACGCCTCGATCTCCGTCGTGAAGAACCAGCCATACCGGCTGGCCGCCGACGTCTGGGGCATCGGGTTCCTGACCGCCGACCGGATCGCCCAGGCGGTCGGCATCCCGCACGACAGCCCCGAACGGGTCAAGGCGGGGCTTCAGTACGCCCTGTCCCAGTCGTCCGACCAGGGGCACTGCTTCCTGCCCGAGGAACGGCTCATCGCGGACGGCGTCAAGCTCCTCCAGGTCGACACGGGCCTCGTCATCGAGTGCCTGGCCGAGCTGGCGGCCGATCCCGAGGGCGTCGTACGGGAGAAGGTGCCCTCGCCGGAGGGCGGGGAGCCGGTCACCGCCGTGTACCTGGTGCCGTTCCACCGGGCCGAGCTGTCCCTCGCCGGGCAGGTCCGCCGCCTGCTGAACACCGGCGAGGACCGGATGCCGGCCTTCCAGGACGTGGACTGGGACAAGGCGCTGGCCTGGCTGGCGACGCGTACGGGGGCGAGTCTGGCCCCCGAGCAGCAGGAGGCGGTCCGGCTGGCGCTCAGCCGGAAGGTCGCGGTGCTGACCGGCGGGCCCGGCTGCGGGAAGTCGTTCACCGTCCGGTCGATCGTCGAGCTGGCGCGGGCGAAGCGGGCGAAGGTGGTGCTGGCCGCGCCCACCGGCCGGGCCGCCAAACGCCTCTCCGAGCTGACCGGGGCCGAGGCGTCCACCGTGCACCGGCTGCTGGAGCTGAAGCCGGGCGGCGACGCGGCCTACGACCGGGACCGGCCGCTGGACGCCGACCTGGTCGTGGTGGACGAGGCGTCGATGCTCGATCTGCTGCTCGCCAACAAGCTCGTCAAGGCGGTGGCACCCGGTGCCCACCTGCTGCTCGTGGGCGATGTCGACCAGCTGCCCTCGGTGGGGGCGGGAGAGGTGCTGCGCGACCTGCTGACGGACGGCGGCCCGGTCCCCTCGGTCAGGCTCACCCGCATCTTCCGCCAGGCCCAGCAGTCCGGCGTCGTCACCAACGCCCACCGCATCAACGCAGGGCAGCCGCCGCTCACCGAGGGAATGAACGACTTCTTCCTCTTCGTCGAGGACGAGACGGAGGACGCGGGCGTCCTGGCGGTGGACGTGGCGGCCCGCCGGATCCCCGCCAGGTTCGGCCTGGACGCGCGCCGGGACGTGCAGGTCCTCGCCCCCATGCACCGCGGACCGGCGGGCGCCGGCCACCTCAACGGGCTGCTCCAGCAGGCCATCACGCCGGGCCGCCCGGACCTCCCGGAGAAGCGGTTCGGCGGCCGGGTCTTCCGGGTCGGCGACAAGGTGACCCAGATCCGCAACAACTACGACAAGGGCGAGAACGGCGTCTTCAACGGCACGGTCGGCGTCGTCACCGCCCTCGACGCGGACGAGCAGAGGCTGACCGTCCGCACCGACGAGGACGAGGAGATCGGCTACGACTTCGACGAGCTGGACGAGCTGGCCCACGCCTACGCGATGACCATCCACCGCTCCCAGGGCAGCGAGTATCCGGCCGTCGTCGTCCCGGTCACCACCAGCGCCTGGATGATGCTCCAGCGCAACCTCCTCTACACGGCCGTGACCCGGGCCAAGAAGCTCGTCGTGCTGGTCGGCTCCCGCAAGGCGATCGCCCAGGCGGTCCGCACGGTTTCCGCAGGCAGACGCTGTACGGCACTGGATTTCCGGCTCCGGGGCGGTGGCGGCGGAGACTTCGCGTGACCCTCGCCCGGAAATGATCGATCAAACCGGTGGGAAACATCACGGAGGTCTTCCGGAACCGCGGTCAAGGGGGCAGGATGAGTAAGTTGGCGGCACTCAGTGCCGCCAGTAGGTCCAATGGACGACCCCGAGTGCACTCTCCTGAGCCGAATGGGGGAGGGTGGAGACAGTCAGGGCACCTCGAAGAAGAGGCACTACGTCGGTGAGGGATGACGTGAGCGAGCACACCAACAACGCTGTAGTACTGCGGTACGGCGATGACGAGTACACCTACCCGGTGATCGACAGCACCGTCGGCGACAAGGGCTTCGACATCGGGAAGCTTCGGGCCAATACCGGCCTGGTGACGCTGGACAGCGGATACGGCAATACCGCCGCCTATAAATCCGCCATCACCTACCTCGACGGCGAACAGGGCATCCTGCGCTACCGCGGATACCCGATCGAGCAGCTCGCCGAGCGCTCGTCGTTCCTGGAGGTCGCGTACACGCTCATCAACGGTGAGCTTCCGAAGGTCGACGAGCTGTCGGCCTTCAAGAACGAGATCACCCAGCACACGCTGCTGCACGAGGACGTCAAGCGGTTCTTCGACGGCTTCCCGCGCGACGCCCACCCGATGGCCATGCTCTCCTCGGTCGTCAGCGCGCTGTCCACGTTCTACCAGGACAGCCACAACCCGTTCGACGAGGAGCAGCGCCACCTCTCGACGATCCGCCTGCTGGCCAAGCTGCCGACCATCGCGGCGTACGCCTACAAGAAGTCGATCGGTCACCCGTTCGTCTACCCGCGCAACGACCTCGGCTACGTCGAGAACTTCCTGCGCATGACCTTCTCGGTCCCCGCCCAGGAGTACGAGCTGGACCCGGTCGTCGTCTCGGCGCTCGACAAGCTGCTCATCCTGCACGCGGACCACGAGCAGAACTGTTCGACCTCCACCGTGCGCCTGGTCGGCTCCTCGCAGGCGAACATGTTCGCCTCCATCTCGGCCGGCATCTCCGCGCTGTGGGGCCCCCTGCACGGCGGCGCCAACCAGTCGGTGCTGGAGATGCTGGAAGGCATCCAGGCCAACGACGGCGACGTCGACTCCTTCATCCGCAAGGTGAAGAACAAGGAGGACGGCGTCCGCCTGATGGGCTTCGGCCACCGGGTGTACAAGTCCTTCGACCCGCGTGCCAAGATCATCAAGGCCGCCGCGCACGACGTGCTGTCCGCGCTCGGCAAGTCCGACGAGCTGCTCGACATCGCGCTCAAGCTGGAGGAGCACGCGCTCTCCGACGACTACTTCGTCTCGCGCAACCTCTACCCGAACGTGGACTTCTACACCGGCCTGATCTACCGGGCCATGGGCTTCCCGACCGAGATGTTCACCGTGCTCTTCGCGCTCGGCCGCCTCCCCGGCTGGATCGCCCAGTGGCACGAGATGATCAAGGAGCCCGGTTCGCGCATCGGCCGCCCGCGCCAGATCTACACCGGCGAGGTCCTGCGCGACTTCGTCCCGGTCGAAGGCCGCTGAGCCCCACCCCGTAACACCCCGTAACACCCGGCCGCTCCGGCCGACTGCCTTCGCCCCGCGTACCGCGCTTCGCACAGAGCGCGGTGTCCGGGGCGATTCGGCGTTTCGGGGGAGGGTCCGCGTCCGGGGCAGGGCTCCGCAGGCCGGGCACGGCGGGCCGGGCAGGCGTGAGGCGTCGGCTACCTGGAGCGGTGCTGTCGGCGCAGTGCCTCGGCGAGGGACAGGAAGACCCGGAGATTGCGG
Organism: Streptomyces sp. ADI96-02; assembly: GCF_003846185.1. Taxonomy (GTDB): domain Bacteria; phylum Actinomycetota; class Actinomycetes; order Streptomycetales; family Streptomycetaceae; genus Streptomyces. The sequence continues at coordinate 2,145,795 of NZ_ML123034.1, read as the reverse complement.
ACCGAGGACGCGGGGATGGACAACCAGGGCTTCCTGACGCCGAGTCGGTGGATGTCCAGGATGCCCTTCTTCACCTCGACCCGCGCCACCTCACGCCATGCCAGGTGCTCGCCGAGGTGTCCGATCCCGGTGGGGTCGAGTTGGACGAGGAAGAAGTCGACTTGTTCGCCCGCCTCCAGGCGGGCCGCGTCCTGGAGCAGCCGCACTCGGCTGAACGCGGTGTCGAGGGCGTCGGCGAACGCGGCGAGCCCGCTGTACGAGTCGCTCACCACGATCGGATCGCCCTCCTCCGGGATCACGGTGAGCGTGCGCCAGGTGGCACTGCTGAGACCGTCGGTCACCCGGGTCTCCTCCCGCGCGATGCCCGCGATCTCGTCCCACTCGTAGACCTCGGGCACCCTCCCGGTGATCCACCTCACCAGCCCGCGCTCGTAATGGGCGACCCAGATCTGAGGCTGCGTCCAGGCTCGCGCGAAGATCCATGCGGCCAGGGCGAGCGGTCCGAGTCCCAGGACGAGCAGCGGCGACGAGTAGTACCAGGCCCCGCTGGTTCGCTGGTCCTCGACGGCCGACGAGGCGCCGAACCACAGCATGGCCGCGCCGAAGACGACCAGCGGTATCAGGACCGGCCAGACGAGACGCCTCGGCTCGGTGTGCACGAGCCCGCGACGCCTGCCCAGTTCGAAGTCGCGCGCGGCTTCCCGTATCGCGGGCGGCACTGAGACAGTGCGCTGATCCGGCATGTGTCCCCCCGAGGTCTTCACTTGGAGGGTCATTCTCCGGCGAGGGGTCGTGCGTGGGAAGAGGGCGACGGTCGGCGCGGTGGCGACGGGCCGCTCCATCCGATCGCGGAGCGAGAAACGCCCCGCCGTCGATCCCCCCACGGGTCGACGGTCGGGGCGCTTCCCATATCCCGGAGCGGATTCCCCCCACGGGATCCGGCCGGGCGTCTGTCGGGAGCCTGAACTCCCGTTGTCCTGACGCGGTCTGCCGGGGAACGTACGCACGGGAGGGCCGCTCAAAGCTCCCCGGTGCACGTGCCCCGGCCAACGCTTGCCATGGAGCGTCCCCCAAGACACTCCATCGGACGTCCCCCAAGACATCCTTGGCAATCGCACTCTAAGACTCGCGAACCCACCGAATGGTTACCCTGAAACCGATGTGATCTAAATCTCTTTGTGGGCGTTACGTGAAGGCTCGCGGTCGGTGGCTGTCCGTGACGGTGAGCAGGGGTGAAGAACGCCGTGAAGGCTTCCGCGAACACTGGGTTGAGCAGGCCACTTGCCGTCAGGGGCCAGGCCGCGCCGCACCCGAAGGTCCGGAGGAGGCCGCCCCTGATGGTGGCCAGCGTACGCCTGGAAGGGCGGATTGCGTCAGCCGTCACCTTGAGATCTCCACGAACCCCGGTGAGGTCGTCAGGCGGTGCGGCCGACGAGTTCGTAACCGGCCTCGTCGACGGCGGCGCGGACGGCCTCCTCGGTCAGCGGGGCCTCGGAGGTGACGGTGACCTGGCCGGTGGCCGCGACGGCCTCGACCGAGGTCACGCCCGCGATCTCCGCGATCTCCGACGACACCGCGCCCTCGCAGTGCCCGCAGGTCATGCCCTTGACCTCGTACACCGCGGTGGTCTGCGCGGTCGGCTCGATCCGCACGTCGGCCGCGCCGCCGTGGCACGAGCCGGCGGGCGAGCAGCAGGAGTCGGTGGTCTGGGGCGTGTCGGTCTCGGCGGTCATGGCGTTCTCCTTCGGCAGGCACGGTTCGGCGGCATGCGGGCGGGCATCCGGCCCGGAGCCCCTGCGGTGGCCACCTCGCGGGCCACTATACCCCTAGGGGGTATCAAGGCGGCTCGGCCGCGGCCACGCCACGGCTTTCACGGGATACGGATACGAGATAGGAGATACGGGATACGGGCCGCGGGGTGCGGTCTCGCCTGCCGTCAGCGCGCCCCACCGCCACAGGGGCGGCGATGGGATTTCCTGGTCCGCACAGTCTCGTCGTCGTCGATGGCGCGGCGCGCGGCACCGCCGGCGGGACAGGACCTGCCGACACCACAGGGAGGACCCCGTGACCCAACTGCTGAGAGTCCAGAACTTCACCATCTCCAGCGACGGCATCGGCGCAGGCGAGGATCAGAGCCTGGAGCGGCCGTTCGGGCACGTCGACCCCGGGCGGCTGTTCGCCTGGGCCGGTGCCACGGCGAGCTGGCCCATGCGCGGCGACGCGGGTGGGAGCAGAGGGCTCGACGACTACCTGACGCGGGACTACGGGCGCAACATCGGGGCCGAGATCATGGGCCGCAACAAGTTCGGGCCGCAGCGCGGCCCCTGGAGCGACCACGAGTGGCGCGGCTGGTGGGGCGACGAGCCGCCGTTCCATACGCCGGTGTTCGTCCTGACCCACCACGAGCGTCCCTCGTTCACGCTCGCCGACACCACGTTCCACTTCGTCGACGCCGATCCCGCCACGGCCCTTGAGCGGGCGCGGGAGGCCGCGCGGGGCAAGGACGTCCGGCTCGGCGGCGGGGTGAGCACCATCCGCGAGTTCCTGGCCGCCGACCTGGTCGACACGCTGCACGTCGCCGTCGCGCCGGTCGAGGCCGGGTCCGGACTGCGGCTGTGGGAGTCCTCGGACGAACTGCTCGACCGGTTCCACCGGGACGTCGTGCCCAGCCCGAGCGGCAGCGGTGTGACGCACCATCTCTTCTGGCGGAGGTGACGGGGGCCGTGGAGGCGGGCGGGACCCAGGTGCCGGGGGCGGGCGGCGACCCGGGAACCCGCCGCAGGTCTCAGGGCCGGGACCGAGGCGCGCCGCAGGAGCGCAGGTACGCGCGCGTCCGCCGGGCGATCGGCAGGGGCTTGTCCGGCGGGCACGGATACATGTCCTGCTCGACGATGGCGAACAGGTCGACGTCCAGGGCGCGGGCCGCGTCCAGCACCGGTTCCAGCGCCGGCACGCCGCCCGGCGGCTCGCACATCACGCCCCGGGCCACGGCGGGGCCGAAGGGCACCTCTTCCGCGATCACCGTCGCCAGCACCTCCGGATCGACCTGCTTGAGGTGGAGGTAGCCGATGCGTTCCCCGTAGGTCTCGATCAGCTTGACGCTGTCGCCCCCGCAGTAGGCGTAGTGGCCGGTGTCCAGGCAGAGCGAGACCAGGTCGGGGTCGGTCGCGTCGAGGAAGCGGTTGACGTTCTCCTCGCTGTCGACGTGCGTGTCGGCGTGCGGATGGACGACGATCCGCAGGCCGTAGTGCTCGCGGACCTCGCGCCCGAGGCGCTCCGTCTGCGTGGTCAGGTCGTGCCACTGGGCGGGCGTGAGCGTGCGGTCCTCCAGCACCTCGCCCGTCTTGTCGTCCCGCCAGAAGGAAGGGATGACGACCAGGTGCTCCGCGCCCATGGCCCGGGTCAGTTCGGCGATGTCCGCGACGTGCGCCCAGGTCCGGTCCCAGACGTCCGGGCCGCGGTGCAGTCCGGTGAAGACCGTGCCCGCCGAGACGGTGAGCCCGCGGCGGCGCGTCTCGTCCGCCAGCCGAGCCGGATCGGTCGGCAGATAGCCGTACGGGCCGAGCTCGATCCACGCGTAACCGGCCTCCGCCACCTCGTCGAGGAAGCGCTGCCAGGGCACCTGCCGCGGATCGTCGGGGAACCACACTCCCCAGGAGTCGGGTGCCGAGCCGATGCGGATGCGGGCCGGAGGGGGCGCGGAGGCGGTCATATCGCCCAGCCTCGCGGCCTCTCCGGAGGAGTGTCAAGGGTTCGTCCGAATGTCCGGACAAAATGTTGACAGGGCTCCGGGAAGCGGGCTAGACCTGAGGTCAACCGGCCGCCGGCGGGTCGAAGGGATGCGTATGCCTGAGCCGTACGACGTGATCACCATGGGGCGGATCGGGGTGGACATCTACCCGCGGGACATCGGGGTGCCGCTGGCCCGGGTCGACACGTTCGGCAAGTTCCTGGGCGGCTCCCCGACGAACGTCGCCGTCGCGGCGGCCCGGCTCGGGCGGCGCGCGGCCGTGATCACCCGCACCGGGCAGGACGCCTTCGGGGACTACCTCCACCAGGAGCTGCGCGGGTTCGGCGTGGACGACCGGTGGGTGACGGCGGTCGAGGAGTACCCGACGCCGGTCACGTTCTGCGAGATCTTCCCGCCGGACGACTTCCCGCTCTACTTCTACCGGCAGCCCAAGGCGCCCGATCTGGAGATCCGGACGGCGGACCTGGACCTGGAGGCGGTGCGCGCGGCGCGGATCTTCTGGATGACGGGCACCGGCCTGTGCGCCGAACCGAGCCTGGCCGCGACGCTGGCCGCGCTCCGCGCCCGCAGCGAGAGCCGAGCCGACTCCGGGGCCCGGACCGCCACCGTGTTCGACCTCGACTGGCGGCCCGTGTTCTGGGACGGCGGCGACCGCGGCACCGCCGCCCCGGCCCGCTACCGCGAAGCGCTCGCCCATGCGACGGTCGCCGTGGGCAACGTCGACGAGTGCGAGATCGCCACGGGTGAGCGCGAACCGCACGCGGCGGCCCGCGCGCTGCTCGCCGCCGGAGTCGAACTCGCCGTCGTCAAACAGGGGCCGAAGGGCGTCCTCGCCGTCCACCGGGACGGCTCCACCGCCGACGTGCCGCCGCTCCCGGTCGAGGTCGTCAACGGCCTCGGGGCCGGGGACGCCTTCGGCGGCGCGCTCTGCCACGGGCTGCTCGCCGGCTGGG
>NZ_ML123034.1:2063884-2141066 GCF_003846185.1 Streptomyces sp. ADI96-02 | reverse complement strand
ACCTGACCCGGATCATGCGGTACGCGAACGCGGCCGGAGCCATCGTCGCCTCCCGGCTCGCCTGCTCCTCCGCGATGCCCTTCCCGCAGGAGGTCGACCGGGCCCTCGCCGCCGGGTCCGTGACGGCCACGCCGGCCCCCGCGTCCGACGCCACGCCTCCGGGCGGGCCCGGTCCCGGCCGCGGAGCGGGCTCATGACGCCGCCGGCCGCGACCTCCGTCCTGGAGCTCGTACGGCTGCGCGCCGAACGGCCCGAAGCCATCGCCGAGGCCGCCGCGCGCCGCCGCCGACGACCTCTGCTGCGAACCCGGCCACCGGGCGACCCGAACGCCCCGGACCGTGACGGCCGGCTGATGATCATCGCGGCCGACCATCCCGCACGCGGCGCCCTCGCCGTCGGGGACCGCGCCCTCGCCATGGCCAACCGCTTCGAACTCCTCGAACGGCTCTGCCTCGCCCTCTCCCGCCCCGGCGTCGACGGGGTGCTCGCCTCCGCCGACGTCCTGGAGGACCTGCTGCTGCTCGGCGCCCTGGAGGACAAGGTCGTCATGGGCTCCATGAACCGGGGCGGGCTCGCCGGCGCGGCCTTCGAGCTCGACGACCGCTTCACCGGCCACCGCCCGCTCGACCTGGTCCGCAACGGCTTCGACGCGGGCAAGCTGCTGCTGCGCATCGACCACGACGACCCCGGTTCCCTGGACACCCTTCAGACGGCGGCCCGCACCATCGACGCGATGGCCGCGCACCGGCTGCCCGTCTTCGTCGAACCCTTCCTCTGCCACCGGGTCGACGGCCGGCTCCGCACCGATCTCGGAGCCACCGCCGTGGCCACCTCGATCGCCATCGCCTCGGGCCTGGCCGGGACGTCCGCGTACACCTGGCTCAAGGTGCCCGTCACCGAGGACCCCGCCGACATGGCCCGCGTCATGGAGGCGTCGACGCTGCCCGCCGTCCTGCTCGGCGGCGACGTCGGCGACGACCTCGACGCCGCGTACGGCCGATGGCGCGACGCCCTCGCGCTGCCGACCGTACGCGGGCTGGTCGTGGGGCGGTCGCTGCTCTACCCGGTCGACGGGGACGTGGCGAGCGCCGTCGACACCGCCGTATCGCTGCTCTGGCCGGGGCGGCGGCCCGACATGATCGACGAAGCGCCCCATGAGGTATCGGCAGAGCGCCCCGGAGGGTAGGGAGTGGGCATGACCACGCACCGTGACAGCGACGACGCCCCGCGTGCCGGGGGCCACCGCCACCACCTGCCGTCCGGCAGCGCGGCGCGCGGCCCCTACGCGCTCGACATCGACCCGGCCCTGGCCGGCTGGGAGCGGTCCGCACTGCGGGTGTTGGAGCTGGAACCGGGCGGTGTTCACACACTGGACACCGGGGAGAGCGAATGGATCGTTCTGCCGCTGGCCGGTGGCTGTACGGTGCAGACGGCAGGTGAGACTTTTGAACTGCTGGGCCGGGAAAGCGTGTTCAGCGGGGTATCCGACTTCGCGTACGTGCCGCGCGAGGCCCGGGCACAGATCGCCTCCGGCGCGGGAGGCCGCTTCGCCCTGGCAGGAGCGAAGTGCGAGCGACGACTCCCCGCTCGCTACGGCCCCGCGCCGGAGGTACCCGTCGAGCTGCGGGGCACCGGCGACTGCTCGCGCCAGGTGAACAATTTCGCCGCCGCCGACACCTTCGACTGCGACCGGCTGATTGCGGTCGAAGTCCTCACGCCCGGCGGCAACTGGTCCTCCTACCCGCCGCACAAGCACGACGAGCACGTCCTGGGCGAGGAGTGCGAACTGGAGGAGATCTACTACTTCGAGGTCGAGCGGGGCGGGCTCGGCTACCACCGGGTCTCGCCGTCGCGCGACGGCGGCGGCGACGTCCTCGCCGAGGTCGCCGACGGCGACGCCGTCCTCATCCCCGACGGCTGGCACGGCCCGTCCATCGCCCCGCCCGGCCGGACGCTCTACTACCTGAACGTGATGGCGGGGCCGGGAGAGCAGCGGGAGTGGCTGATCCGCGACCATCCGGACCACCGCTGGATCCGCGACACCTGGCCGGAGCAGCCCGTGGACGCCAGACTTCCGCTCTACACGACGACGATGACGACGTCCGGCCCGGAGGTCACGCCATGAGCGCCCCGCGTTCCGAGCACACCACGCCGCCCCGCACCCGCTGCCTGACCACGGCTCAGGCCCTGGTCGCCTTCCTCTCCCGCCAGTACACCGAGCGCGACGGCCGCCGCCACCGGCTGATCGGCGCCACCTGGGGCATCTTCGGCCACGGCAACGTCGCCGGGATCGGCCAGGCGCTCGTCGAGGCGGGCAGCGGCGACCGGGCCGCGCCCCGCATGCCGTACCTCCAGGGCCGCAACGAACAGGCCATGGTGCACGCCGCCGTCGGGTACGCGCGCCAGTGCGGCCGGCTCTCCGCGCACGCGGTGACCACGTCGATCGGGCCGGGCGCGACCAACCTCGTCACCGGGGCCGCCCTCGCCACCGTGAACCGCCTCCCCGTCCTCCTGCTCCCCGGCGACACGTTCGCCACCCGGCCCGCCGACCCCGTCCTCCAGCAGCTCGAAACGGGGCACGCGGGCGATGTCTCGGTCAACGACTGCCTGCGGCCCGTCTCGCGCTACTTCGACCGGATCACCCGCCCCGAGGCGCTGATCCCGGCCGCGCTCCAGGCGATGCGGGTCCTCGCCGACCCCGCCGAGACCGGCGCGGTCACGCTCGCGCTGCCGCAGGACGTGCAGGCCGAGGCGTACGACTGGCCGGAGGAGTTCTTCGCCGAGCGGAGCTGGCGGGTCCGCAGGCCCGCGCCGGACGCCGCCGAACTGGAAGCGGCGGTACGGGCGGTGCGCTCCGCCCGCCGGCCGCTGATCGTCGCGGGCGGCGGGGTCCGCCACAGCGCCGCCGAGGAGACCCTCGCCGCCTTCACCGCCGCCACCCGCATCCCCGTCGCCACCACGCAGGCGGGCAAGGGGGCCCTGCGCCACGACCATCCGGCCGACGTCGGCGGCATCGGGCACACCGGCACCGCCACCGCCGACGCCCTGGCCCGCACGGCGGACCTGGTGATCGGCATCGGCACCCGTTACACGGACTTCACCACCGCCTCCGCCACCCTCTTCGAGAACCCGGCCGTCCGCTTCCTCAACCTCAACATCACCGGCTTCGACGCCCACAAGCTCGCCGCCCTCCCGCTGGTCGCCGACGCCCGCACCGGCCTGGAGGCGCTGACCTCCGCGCTCGCCGGCCGGGGCTACCGGATCGATCCGGCGTACGAGACCGAGTACACCGGCGCGAAGGAGGCGTGGGAGGAGCGGGTCGAGGCGTCTTTCGCCGCCCCCGACCCCGCCGCGCGCCCCACCCAGACCCAGGTGCTCGGCCTGCTCGACGCCCAGGCCACCGAGGACGACATCCTGATCAACGCGGCCGGCTCCCTCCCCGGCGACCTGCACAAGCTCTGGCGGACCCGCTCCCGCGACCAGTACCACGTCGAGTACGGCTACTCCTGCATGGGCTACGAGATCCCCGCCGCGATCGGCGTCCTGCTCGCCACCGGACCGCACGGGCCGCACCTGCCGCACGGGCAGGACGGGCAGGACGGGCCCGACCGCCCGCACCGCCCCGTCTGGGCGCTCGTCGGGGACGGCACCTACCTGATGAACCCCACCGAGATCGTCACGGCCGTCCAGGAGAACCTGCCGCTCAAGCTCGTGATCCTCCAGAACCACGGATACGCCTCCATCGGCGGCCTCTCCGAGGCGGTGGGCGGCGAGCGCTTGGGCACGGCCTACCGCCACCGCGACGCCGACGGCGGCTTCACCGGCCCCCCGCTCCCCGTCGACCTCGCCGCCAACGCCGCCTCCCTCGGCATGCGGGTGCTGCGCGCCCACACCGTCGACGACCTGCGCGGAGCCCTCGCCGAGGCCCGCACCGCCGAAGGCCCCACGTGTGTCTACGTCGAGACCGAAACGCCCGACACAGTGTCGGGCCCCCCTCCGGCACAGGCGTGGTGGGATGTTCCGGTGGCCGAGACCGCGACCCGGCCGGCGGCGGTCAAGGCCCGGGAGGAGTACGACCGGCAGGTCGCCGCCCGACGCCGCCACCTGTGAAGCCCCGAAGCCTGAAGGAGCACGTCATGACGAAGACCGTCAACCACTGGATCGGCGGCAGGACGGTGGAGGGCGCGTCGGGCGCGTACGGTCCGGTGACGAACCCGGCCACCGGCGAGGTCACCACGCGGGTGGCGCTCGCCTCCGTCGAGGAGGTCGACGCCGCCGTGGCCGCGGCGAAGGCCGCGTACGCCACCTGGGGCACGTCCTCCCTCGCCCAGCGCACCGCCGTCCTCTTCCGCTACCGCGCGCTGCTGGACGCCCGCCGCGACGATATCGCCGCGCTCATCACCGCCGAGCACGGCAAGGTGCACTCCGACGCGCTGGGCGAGGTCGCCCGCGGGCTGGAGATCGTCGAGCTGGCGTGCGGGATCACCACCCAGCTCAAGGGCGAGCTGTCCACCCAGGTCTCCAGCCGGGTCGACGTCTCCTCGATCCGCCAGCCGGTGGGCGTGGTCGCGGGCATCACGCCGTTCAACTTCCCGGCCATGGTGCCGATGTGGATGTTCCCGCTGGCCGTCGCCTGCGGCAACACCTTCGTGCTCAAGCCGAGCGAGAAGGACCCGTCCGCCGCCAACCTGCTGGCCGAACTGGCGTCGGAGGCCGGGCTGCCGGACGGCGTCCTCAACGTCCTGCACGGCGACAGGGTCGCCGTCGACGGGCTGCTGAACCACCCCGACGTGGCCGCCGTCTCCTTCGTCGGCTCCACGCCCATCGCCCGCTACATCCACGCCACCGCCTCCGCCAACGGCAAGCGCGTGCAGGCCCTGGGCGGCGCGAAGAACCACATGCTCGTCCTCCCGGACGCCGACCTGGACGCGGCGGCCGACGCGGCGGTCTCGGCGGCGTACGGCTCCGCCGGCGAGCGCTGCATGGCCATCTCGGCCGTCGTCGCGGTCGGCGCGATCGGCGACGAGCTGGTCGAGAAGATCCGCGAGCGCGCCGAGAAGATCACGATCGGTCCGGGCGACGACCCCGCCTCCGAGATGGGCCCGCTGATCACCGCCGCCCACCGCGACAAGGTCGCCTCGTACGTCACGGGGGCCGCCGCCCAGGGCGCGGACGTCGTCCTGGACGGCACGGGCCACACGGTGGAGGGCTTCGAGAACGGCCACTGGATCGGCCTCTCCCTCCTCGACAAGGTCTCCACCGACTCCGACGCGTACCGGGACGAGATCTTCGGCCCGGTGCTGTGCGTGCTCCGCGTGGACACGTACGAGGACGGCGTCGCCCTCATGAACGCCTCGCCGTTCGGCAACGGCACCGCGATCTTCACCCGCGACGGCGGCGCGGCCCGGCGCTTCCAGCTGGAGATCGAGGCCGGCATGGTCGGCGTCAACGTCCCGATTCCCGTACCGGTGGGCTACCACTCCTTCGGCGGCTGGAAGGACTCGCTCTTCGGCGACCACCACGTCTACGGCAACGACGGCGTGCACTTCTACACCCGCGGCAAGGTCGTCACCACCCGCTGGCCCGACCCGGCGGACGCCCCCTCCGGCGTCGACCTGGGCTTCCCGCGCAACCACTGACGCCCGCGACGCCTCATCACCGGCCCGGTGCCCCCGGCCCCCGCCCGCACCTCCCCGCGGACGGGGGCCGGGCACCGGAGAGCACACCGCGAGCCGCCTGCCCGCCCCGGAGACCGGGTGCCCGGGGCGGAAATGCGGATGCCCGGAGCGGGTGGTGTCCCGCATCCTGTGCGCATGAACGCCCCCGTGCTTCCGCCCCGTTACGAGATCCGCGCCCGGCACACCGCCACCACCGTCACTGTCTACCAGGCGTACCCGCCCGCCATCGGACTCCCCGCCGCACGGGACGGGCGGTTCCCGGCCGCCTGGAAGCGGGACCGGATGACCTGGATCAAGCCGAGTTTCCTGTGGATGATGTACCGCTGCGGATGGGGCGCCAAGGAGGGCCAGGAGGTCGTGCTCGCCGTCGAGATCGACCGGAGCGGACTGGCCTGGGCCCTCGCGCACGCCGAACTCTCGCACTACGCGCCGGACGTCCACGAGGACCGGGACGCCTGGCGGCGGGCCCTGCGCACCGCCCCCGCCCGGGTGCAGTGGGACCCCGAACGCGACCTCGATCTGAACCCGCTCCCGTACCGCTCGCTCCAGTTGGGGCTGAGCGGTGAGGCCGCCCGGCGCTACGCCGACGAGTGGACGCTCTCCGTCCGCGACGTGACCCCGCTCGCGCGCGAGGTGCACGCGCTCGTCCGCGCGGGGGAGCGGAGGAAGGCCGCCGCCCTGCTGCCCGTGGAGACGCCGGTCGGCGGACTCGCCGCGCCGCGCCCGACCGCGACCGCCTGAGCCCAGCGCCCGACCGCGACCGCCCGAACCCCGGGCCCTGCGCCTCCGGCGGCCCTCGCCGCCACCGTGAAATGTCCGTGATGGCCCCCCGCGTCAGGGCTTCCGTACCGCGTACGGAGTACGGCGGGCGGGGACCGTACCTCTCAGGGAGGCTCCCCGCCTCCCCCCGGTGGCCGTAGGGGCGGCGGCATCCTCCGTTTAGGGTCGAGGAATGGAGACCCCTACTTCTCGACGGCGGCGTCTGCTGCCCCGCAAACGTGGCCGGTGGGTGGCGGCCGTGGCCGCGCTCGCCGTGCTCGCGGGCGGTGGCGCCTGGACAGCCGCGGCCGACGACGGCTCGCCCACCGTGCGGCGCGAGGACCGCGAGCTGTCGGTGAACGGGGTGTCCATCGACACCTCGTACTTCACCGCCGGAGATTCCGGTAAGCGGCCCGCCGTACTCATCGGGCACGGTTTCGGAGGCAGCAAGAACGACGTCCGCGCCCAGGCCGAGAAGCTCGCCGCCGACGGGTACGCCGTACTGACCTGGTCGGCGCGCGGGTTCGGGAAGTCGGGCGGCGAGATCTCGCTGAACGCCCCCGACAAGGAGGTCAAGGACGTCTCCGGGCTCATCGACTGGCTCGCCGCCCGTCCCGAGGTCGAGCTGGACGGCAAGGGCGACCCCCGGGTCGGCCTGACCGGCGCGTCCTACGGCGGAGCCGTGTCGCTGCTCGCCGCCGGGTACGACGAGCGGGTCGACGCCGTCGCCCCGCTGATCACCTACTGGAACCTGGCGGACGCCCTCTTCCCCGACGGGGTCTTCAAGAAGCTCTGGGCCGGGATCTTCATCACGACCGGCGGCGGCTGCCATAAGTTCGAGAAGCGCCTCTGCGAGATGTACGAACGCGTCGCCGTCAGCGGAAAGCCCGACGCCGCCGCGGTCGACCTGCTCACCGAGCGCTCGCCGTCGGCCGTCGCCGACGACATCGACGTGCCCGCGCTCCTCCTCCAGGGGCAGTCCGACTCCCTCTTCCCGCTCGGCCAGGCCGACGCCATGCAGAAGGCGATCAGCGCCAACGGCGCCCCGGTCTCCGTCGACTGGATCTCCGGCGGCCACGACGGCGGCGACGACGAGGGCCCTCGGGCACAGGGCCGCGTCACCGACTGGTTCGACCGGTACCTGAAGAAGGACGCCGGCGCCGACACCGGACCCGCCTTCCGCGTCTCGCGCACCGGAGGCGTCGACTCCACCGACGGAGCCGCCCTGCTGCGCGGCGCGAGCGGCGACACCTACCCGGGGCTGCGCGGCGGAGGCCGGGACATCGCGCTGAGCGGCGGAAAGCAGACCTTCCGCAACCCCGCAGGAGCCGCGCCGCCCTCGATCTCCGCCGTGCCGGGCGTCGGCGGCGGGCTCTCCCAGCTCTCCTCGCTCGGCGTCGGGCTCTCGCTCGACTTCCCCGGGCAGTTCGGCCGCTTCGAGTCCGCCCCGCTGGACGAGCCCCTGCGGATCACCGGAACCCCCACCGTGCGCGTCGACGTGCGGGCGGACGGCGACCGGGACGCGGTGCTCTTCGGCAAGGTCTACGACGTGTCGCCGGACGGCCGGCAGCAGGTGCTGCCCTCCCAGCTCGTCGCGCCCTACCGGATCACGCCCGACCAGCAGGGCCGGCCCGTCGAGCTGACCCTGCCCGCCGTGGACCACGAGTTCGCCGCCGGCCACCGGCTGCGCCTCGTCCTGTCCGCGACCGACCTCGGCTACGCGTCCCCGGCGGAGCCCGCCACGTACACCGTCTCCGCCGACGGACCGCTGACCGTGCCCACCGCGCCCACCGTGGAGACCGCGGCCGTCACGCTCCCGTGGTGGACGTGGGGCCTGCCGGCCGCCGCGCTCGTCATCGCCGCCGGCCTGCTGCTCACCGCCCGCCGCCGCACCGCGACGCCCGCGCCCGACCCCGCACTCGCCGACGTACCGCTCCAGATCACCGGGCTGTCGAAGAAGTACGCGAAGTCGGTCGACCGCTACGCCGTGCGCGAGCTGTCCTTCCGCGTCGAGAAGGGCCAGGTCCTCGGGCTCCTCGGGCCCAACGGCGCGGGCAAGACGACCACGTTGCGCATGCTCATGGGGCTCATCACCCCCGACGAGGGCGAGATCCGCGTCTTCGGCCAGGCCATCCGGCCCGGAGCACCGGTGCTCTCGCGGGTGGGGGCGTTCGTGGAGGGCGCGGGCTTCCTCCCGCACCTGTCCGGACGCGCCAACCTGGACCTGTACTGGCAGGCCACCGGCCGCCCCGCCGAGGACGCGCACATCGACGAGGCGCTGGAGATCGCCGGACTCGGCGACGCGCTGGCCCGCGCGGTCCGCACGTACTCCCAGGGCATGCGGCAGCGGCTCGCCATCGCCCAGGCCATGCTCGGCATGCCGGACCTGCTCATCCTCGACGAGCCGACCAACGGGCTCGACCCGCCGCAGATCCGCGAGATGCGTGACGTGATGATCCGTTACGCGGCCGGAGGCCGGACCGTCATCGTCTCCAGCCACCTGCTCTCCGAGGTCGAGCAGTCCTGCACCCACCTGGTGGTCATGGACCGGGGCCGCCTGGTCCAGGCCGGACCCGTCGCCGAGATCACCGGCTCCGGCGACATGATCCTGGTGACCTCCTCCGAGGAGGTGACCGAGCCGCTGGCCGACAAGGTCGCCGCGCTGCCCGGCGTCGGCTCCGCCGTCCGCACCGCCGACGGGCACGCCCTGCTCGTCCGGCTGGACGGCGCGACCGTCGCCCGGCTCGTCACCGAACTGGTCCGGCTCGACGTGCCCGTCACCGGCGTCGGACCGCACCGCCGCCTGGAGGACGCCTTCCTCACCCTGATCTCCCAAGGAGCGGCATGAGTGCCCCGACCCGGGCCCCCGAGGCCCGCACGGACAGCCGGCCGGCCGAGGCCCCCGGCTACCGCGCCCGGCACACGCTGCCGCTGCGCGTCGAGGCGATGCGGCAGCTGCGCCGGCGCCGCACCCTGCTGATGGGCGGGATGCTGGCGGCGCTGCCGTTCATCCTGATCGTGGCGTTCGCGATCGGCGGCGCCCCGGACGGCGAGGACGGCGGTGGCGGCCGGATCAACCTCATGGACGTGGCGACCGAGTCCGCCGCGAACTTCGCCGCCACCTGCCTGTTCGTCTCGGCCGGCTTCCTGCTGGTCGTGCCGGTGGCCCTGTTCTGCGGGGACACCGTCGCCTCCGAGGCGAGCTGGTCCTCGCTGCGCTACCTGCTCGCCGCGCCGGTGCCCCGTATGCGGCTGCTGTGGAGCAAGCTCGTCGTCGCCCTGGCCTTCAGCCTCGCCGCCATGGTGCTGCTGCCGGTCGTCGCGCTCGCGGCGGGCACCGCCGCGTACGGGTGGGGGCCGCTGAAGCTGCCGACCGGGGGCGCGCTGGCCACCGGGGACACCGTGCCCCGGCTGGCGCTCGTCGTCGCGTTCATCTTCGTCTCCCAACTGGTCACCGCCGCACTGGCGTTCTGGCTCTCGACGCGGACGGACGCGCCGCTCGGCGCGGTCGGCGGCGCGGTCGGCCTCACCATCGTCGGCAATGTGCTCGACGCCGTCACGGCGCTCGGCGCCTGGCGTGAGTTCCTGCCCGCGCACTGGCAGTTCGCGTGGGCGGACGCGCTCCAGCCGCAACTGGAGTGGGGCGGCATGATCAAGGGCGCGGCCGTGTCCGTGACGTACGCCCTGATCCTGTTCGCGTTCGCGTTCCGCGGGTTCAGCCGCAAGGACATCGTGTCCTGAGGCGGCGGCCGGGCAGGGGACCGGAGTTCCGGGCGGGGGACCGGAGTTCCGGGCGGGGGGCCGGAGTTCCGGGCGGGAGCCGTAAGCGGGCGCGCCCGGAGGCCGGTCCCGGTCCGTCCGCTTGTGCGGGCCGTGGCGCCCGGTGGCGGTCGCATCGCCGCCGCGACGGGCCGAGGCTCGCACAGTCATGCGAAAAGACCTGTGCGAAGGGCCGTTTCCGGTCATGATGTCCGCCATGACCTCCCTCTTCCTGGTCCTCGCCGTCATCGTCAACGGCCTCTACGCAGGCTTCATGGTGACCTTCCTCGTCGCGGTCATGCCGGGTCTCGCCGAACTGACGGACCAGCAGTTCACCGCTGCCATGCGGCGGTTCAACGAGAAGGTCCCCGGGCCGGCCTTCCTCGTCCTCTTCCTGGGCGTGATAGCCCTGCCGACCGCCGCGCTCATCGCCGGGCTCGGCGAGCACGACGACGTGGCGGGACCCGCGATCGCGGGAGCACTGGTCTGCGCCGTCGCCGGCCACGCGGTGACGATCGCCGGGAACATCCCGCTCAACAACGCCCTCGCACGGTCGGAGGGCGGCGACGACAGCGCCGCCCGGACGGCCTTCGAGTCCCGCTGGAACACCCTCCACCAGGTCCGCACGGCGTTCTCGCTGGTCGCGTGCGCCCTGCTCGCCCTCGCGCTGTAGCCGGGGTTCGCGCGACGCGACCACCAGGAAACCGGTTGCCGTCCGACCCAGCCGGTCGCCCGATTCGCGGGAGTGGCGCAACCGTTCGGTGGTGAGAGCCGTCTGAAGGGGTGCGAGCGGCCACTCGTCCATCCGTCCCCACCACCGCATTCGAACATCAGCCGGACCCGTGAAAGCGCTGTCCGGCCGTTCCCGCAGAAGGAGTATCCGTGGCAACCCGAGCACTCGGCACCGGACTGGTCCTCGCCATCGGCCTGGCGTCGGCGGTCGTCGCCCTGCCCGTCGCCCACGCGGCGCCTCGGAGCGCACCCGCGCCCGTATCCGACTTCAACGGCGACGGCTACGCGGACGTGGCCTTCGCCGCTCCCGGTGCCGCGGTCGGCGCGATCAAGGGCGCCGGTTACGTCGGTGTGGCGTACGGCTCCAAGAGCGGCGTCCAGAGTTCGGCCAAGACGGTCTTCACCCAGAACTCGCCCGGCATCCCGGACGACGCCGAGGCCGGCGACGCCTTCGGCAGCGCGGTCGTCTCCGCCGACCTCGACCGGGACGGCTACACCGACCTGGTCGTCGGATCCAAGGGCGAGCAGGTCGGCGCCACGAAGTGGGCCGGCTCCCTCACGGTCGTCTGGGGCGGCAAGGACGGTCTGTCCGGCGGCGCCACCCTGCTGAACGGGAACGAGTACGACGACCTCGGTGAGCACCTCACCACGGGCGACTTCAACGGCGACGGCGCGCCGGACATCGTCGGCCTCCGCGACAGCAACGTGCAGCTGCTCACCGGCCCGTTCAAGCGCTCCGGCGAATCCGCGGGCGCCACCGAGTACCCGGACCTGCAGGATATGGTCTACCTCGACGTCGCGGCGGGCGACCTGGACGCCGACGGCGACGACGAACTCGTCGCCGTCGTCTTCAGCACCGACGACGGCGACGACCGCGCCATCTTCGTGCGGAACGGCGGCTCCGCCGGCCTCGCAGCCGAGCCTGCGAGCGTCAAGGGCGGGAACGGCCGGGAGCTGGAGGGCGGCGAGCACCTCGCCGTCGGCCACCTCGACTCCGACCGGTACGCCGACCTCGCCGTCGGCCGTGCGCTCGACGGCCAGGACAGCGACCTCGAGAACCCGCTCGCCAAGGGCGGCATGGTCACCGTCGTCCCGGGCGGCGCCAAGGGCCCGCAGGGCGCCAAGGCCAAGGTCTTCAACCAGGACTCGCCGGGCGTTCCCGGCGCGGCCGAGAGCTACGACCGCTTCGGCTCCTCCCTCGCCATCGGTGACACCGACGGCGACGGCAACGCCGAGCTCGCGGTCGGCGTACCGTTCGAAACCCTCGGCACCGTCCAGCGCGCGGGCGGCCTCGTCGTCCTGCGCGGCACGCCGAACGGCCCGACCGGGACCGGCAGCTACGGCTTCAACCAGGGCACGCCGGACGTCACCGGGGCCGTCGAGGCGGGCGACTTCTTCGGCGGAGCCGCGGACCTGCGCGACCTCAACGGCGACGGGCGTGCGGACCTGACCGTGGGCGCCCCCGGCGAGAACAAGGACGAGGGCTCCCTGTGGGTCTTCCCCGCCGGCGCGTCCGCGAAGGGCTCCTTCAGCTTCGGCCACGGCACGCTCGGCACCACGCCGGCCAAGGCCGAGCTGGGCACGTCCTTCGACCGCTGATGTGCGCGGGCGGGGTCGCGGCGGCCGGTACGCCGGTCATCGCGGCTCCGCCCCGGCTCCCCTCACACGTTCGGGACCTTGAGCCGGTCCCAACTGCCGCGTCCGGGAACGCCGTCGGCGGCGCTGCCGGTGTAGCCGAGCTTGCGCTGCCAGGCGGCGTACGACGACCGGTCCGCCTCGGACCAGGCGGGGCCGGGTCCCACGGCGTACCGGCCGCAGCCCTCGGCGACCAGGCGGCGGCCCATCGCCGTGACGATCGGGCTGCTGCGGCCCGCCCGGAAGAACGCCGCGCCGGGGAACGGCTCGTACGCCGGCCTCGGCGGCGGGTCGACCGGCCCCTCCGCCGGGCTGTCGAGCCGCTTGCCGATCCGGGAGCGCATCGAGCCCATGGTGAACCCGCGCGGATCGATCTTGCCCGGCTGCCACTCCAGGTGACCGATCACCGACCGCTGCGTCCAGCGGTGCGCGCGGCAGACGGCGGCGGCGGCCCGCTCGATGGCCAGCAGCTGGGCCGCCGGCCACGGGTCCTTCCCGTCGCCGAGGTTGACGCACTCGAAGCCGTAGAAGTGCCGGTTGCCGTCCGTGTTGGCCTCGTTGTCCGGAGGCAGCGTGCCCGCCTCGGCGATCACGGCGCGCAGCACGTCGTCGTCGCCGAGCCCGGCGTGGTTGGCGCGACCGTTGCCCACGAGATGGACGGAACCGTCCTTGGCGATCACGCCGTGGCACAGCGGACCGGGGAGCGCGGAGTGGCCGTCGTAGCAGAGGTCCACCGAGGGCTGAGTGCCGGAAGTGACGGTGTGATGGATCATCACGCCGTGCACGGGGCCCCAGGGGCCCTTGTGATTCCGGTTGTTGGTACGCCAGCTCCGGTGCTCGACGACGTGGAGACCTTCGTCGCGGAGGGCTTTGAGCAGCTTGTCGGCTGACAGCGGTGTCGCCATCGTGGCGCTCCTTCCCAGGTGGTGCGTCGGTTCCTGAGTGAGTAGGAGATGCGGGCGGCGGGTCCCACGGGCGCGCGGCGGGGCTCGGAGGCAGGCTCGGGCCGGGACGGGCGGGGGTGGGGAGCGCCCGGCGGCGGAGATTCCGCCTCGGGCCGTACGTGGTCGTTTTGCCCGTTCCTGCGTCCTGTCGAACGTTCCACCGGGCCGAAGGTTGCGGCACTCCGCGACTCCTGCGCGCAACCTCCGCCCGCACCGGTGGTCCGCCCCAGCGCCGGGGGGCTTCACGCCGGGTGTCCGCCGTGCGCGCACGCCCCCGGAGCGCGGTCCGCGGACACGCCGGGGGCGCGTTGGCGGGGCGCGTGCCGCCTTACGGGGTCGCTACCGCGTGCGGGCCAAGGGTTGTCCTCCCTGAACGGGACCGCCGCGTTGAGTTACGTCTGCATGGCCATCGGGCCTGGACCTCACCGGCTGGACTTCACCGGCTGTGCCAAGCCGGCAAGGACCATGCGCTGGAGAAGACAGCCCTGAACGCCTTCGGCCCCAGTTGTTCGTTCGCCCTGGCCTGCCCCAGGTGGAATAGGTGGCCACCCGAGTCGAAGTTTATCTTTCTGGCATCCAGAAGCCTTGCGGGACAACCCTCAGTAGTCGGAGTCCGATCCATCCTCGGAGTCCGAGAGGGAGTAGTCGGAATCGTCCGATGGAATCGCTTTCAGTTCAACCAGTTTGGTGTAGATGGCGCCATCCGCGAGAACCGCCTCTCGCACCTCCGGTGCTTCAGCCGTGTGCTGGAAGTTTACGAGAAAGTCTTCGTCGTTTCCTTCGAGGATGAGGAACCACATGATTCCCAGGAAGTAGTCAGGGGTGCTCAGGCCGTCCTTGGGGCCATCGGAGGACAGCAAGATCTCCAGGACGTCCCGGTCGCCATCCATGTAATTCTGACTCATGTACGTCCGCAGAGCCTCGCTGGACGTGAAGCCGTTGGACAGGGAGTGGGCGTACCGCAGGACTCTCCACTTGTACACGTTCGGCTGATTTTCCACGTAGGCGCGCATATCGGCCCTAGCAGCGCCCAGGAGCTCCGCCAGGACGCTGGAAGTGTACATATCCTGCGGATGCAGGGTGATTTCCGCGTCCGCCATCGCTTCGTATGTATCGGGTGTCAGAGCGGCTTCCACGTCCGTGCTGTCCAGAAGCATCGCGAAGTCGCTGGCGTTCTGCGTCCGGACCGTCGCCAGATGCGATAGTGCGCCTGCGGGATCTCTCATGTGATCCGCCTGCAGGAACAGGGCGCGAACCAGCGTCCAGCGGTAGATCGGGTTGATCGTGAGATACAGGGCCTGGGTCGCCGGCGTCAGCTTGTAGAAGAACTCCGCGAAATCCCCTTGGTCGTAGTAGAGGCTGTCGGGTTGGTTGACGCGGCACCACTGCAGCAACTCTATGGCATAGGCGGAACCGTCGTCCTGGGGGCCGTAGCCTGCTTCTTCGCCACCATAGATGAAATCGTCCGTGACCATCGCCGGAGTGGGAAAGGCGACTTCGTCGATGCGACAGCAGATGATCGCGACCGTCCGACCCTTGAATCGACCGAGCAATCCACTGCAGGAGTGGTCTCCCGACGCGCAGCCCTCCGAGTCCTGGCCGCACATGAAAACATCGTTCGGGAACTCGGCGTCCTGGCCGCAGACCCGAAGCTTTTCCCGCCCCGAGGAGCTCAGTGACGCCTGCATGGCGACGGCGAGTCGATCGTGCTGATCGATCTTGCCGAACTGGTAATTGGGCAGGTACTCGACATAGGGCTGCAACTTGACCGGCACGCCGTGCGACTGGTGCGACGCCATGGAAACCGCAGTCGTAGTGCTCAGAGCCATCTCTTCAGGTGCGTAGAACTGGAAGCCCTGCGGCATCCTGATCTTTCCCCGTGACGGATCGTAGGACCCGTGGCCGAAGAGCATGATGTCGGCTGCCGGTTCCGGCGCCTGGTACCTGTTCATCAGCTCGTCGTGTATGCCTTTCAGTTCGGCGGAGCTGTGGCCGCTCGGCCGGCCTGCGTCCTCGGTGTCCTTCATGTGCTGCTCCACCCAATCGATCGACATGGTTCGTCGGTACCGAAGCTAGGTGGCGGATCGGATGGATTCCTGCCCCTTGGGGTGACTCTTCGGCCCCGTCTCTCCGGCCCTATCGGTGAAATCCGACGGTGACAGGCGTCAGAGATGGCCGAGGACGTTGACCACCCGGTCGTCCGAGCCGCGCTCGGACGACCCGCGGGCCCTCCCCGGTGCGGCGGGCGCACCTGCCGGCAGCGGGGCGAAAGCCCGCCGGGATCCCGGCGGGCTGATCCACTCGGGTGGGGCGCCTCAGGAGGGCTGGGCCCGGGGCCTCAACAGGGCCAGTGCCGTGCCCACCCTGTCGATGGCTTCGCTGACTTCGCCCGGCTGCCGAGCGGTGTAGCAGAGGCGGAAGAACCCGGGGGCGGGGCTGTGCATGACGCCGCCGGGGAGCAGGGACACCTCGGTCGGTTGCCTCCGGAAGTAGTTGAAGAGGCCCTCTTCTCTGATGTCCAGGCCGGGGGCGGTGAGCGGGAGGGGCATGGTGTCGGCGGGGGCGGGTGGTACCGGCAGGTCGAGGTAGTCCCGGAGGTCGAGCCAGAAGAACTGGGCTGCGTTGTCGCCATCGTGGTGGAGGTGCTTGATGCCGTTGCGCCGCAGAGAGTCCTTGGCCTCGGCGAAGCTCTTACTGAGGAGGCTTCGGTAGGTCTTCATGGCGACCGTGGTGTACAGGTCGGAGCCCGGGCCGTCGGCCGAGGCGGAAAGAACGGCGCCGATCACGTGGTGCTTGAGCGAGTCGAAGGGTGTGAACCAGGACATCGGGTGCCGTACCTCCGCCCCGGTGTCCTTGCTGCCCAGCATGGCGTCCTTGACGACGGTGTTCTGGGAGACGACGAATCCGGTACGGAAGCCGGAGAGTCCGAAGTCCTTGGCGAAGCCCCAGACGACATGGATACGGGTGGGGTGCTCGCTGTAGGCGTCCAGGGCGACGGCGCTGGTGAACGGGGTTGTGCTGCTGTCCAGCTGGGAGTGGCAGTAGATCTCGTCGGAGATGATGTGCAGGTCTCGGTGGCCGAGTGCCCAGGCGTAGATGTCCTCCAGCAGGCTCTTGGAGTAGTTGACACCCAGCGGGTTGTGCGGGTTGGTGAGGACGAGGAGCCTCGGAGCCCTGCCGGTCTGCTTCTTGTGCTCCTCGTACTGATTCCGGATGAGATCCACCGTGAGGCGGAAGGCGTGCGGGCCCTCGGTGGGAAGGTTCACCGGGACGCAGGTCAGCTTGGGCCGCTGCTCGAACGACCAGTTGAAACCCTGCCAGTAGGGTGCCGGAATCAGTACCCCGTCGCCGTCCTCCAGGGGTGCCGGAACGCCGGGCGCGTTGTTCTTGAGCGCGAACGCCAGGCATTCCAGTGCGGAGGCGACGCCCGCCGTACCGAACACGTTCTCCGCGTCCACCTCGCGTCCGAACGCCTTCGTCAGCAGGGCGGCCACCTGCTGACGCAGTTCGTCGGTGCCGTACGGAGGGAAGTAGTGGATGTTCTTCTCGGGCAGCAGGCTCGTGTTCGCGAACACCGTCTTCTGCATCGAGTCGTCGTAGACGAGGACGTTCTCCGCCACGGACAGGTCGACCGCGGTGGGGGGCGCCAGGTGGCGGTGGTAGAAGGCGAGCGCCTGCTC
Source organism: Streptomyces sp. ADI96-02 (assembly GCF_003846185.1). Lineage (GTDB taxonomy): Bacteria > Actinomycetota > Actinomycetes > Streptomycetales > Streptomycetaceae > Streptomyces. The sequence continues at coordinate 2,123,879 of NZ_ML123034.1, read as the reverse complement.
CAGGTCGGGCATGCGCGTGAGGCGGTCGGCCTCCTCGGGGGAAACGCTCGGATGCGGCCCGGTGGAGGCAACGTTGGTCTTCATGGTGCCGAAGTTCCTTGTCTTGGTGCGTTGGATCCGCAGCCGGACACGGAGGAGGGTCCGACGCGTGCGAATGTCCCGGAAACCGCTTGATCGCCAAGCGGATCCAAACGTAATCGGAGCGTGATCATCGAAAGCCTGGATGAAGGGGGAGCGGTCGGCGTGAAACGGGGAGCGCGAAGGCGCACGGACCTGCGATGCGCACGGGCGGACCACCCGGGCGGTACGACGTCGAACCGGCCGCCCTCGGCGTCGACTGGGTCTGACCTCGCCACGCGCCGAGCGTTTTGCGTGGGCGGCTGTTCAGCTCGGCGGCGACGGCGGCCGGCTCCCGGTGGCTGTAGCGGGCCAGGTCGGTGCCTTGGGGAAGCACTGTCGCAGCAGGCCGTTGGTGTTCTCGTTCGAGCCGCGCTGCCATGGACTGCCGGGGTCGCAGAAGTAGACGGGCATGTCGGTGGCGACGCTGGACTGCTTGTGCATGGCCGTCTCGGAGCCCTGATCCCAGGTGAGAGATTGCCTGAGCTGGGTGGGAAGGGTGCTGACTGTCTCGATGAGGGTGTCGCGCATCGCGGATGGCCGTCGGCCTTCGGGAAGGCTCCCGGTGTCCCGGTGTCCTGGGATCGCGTGGTCTGCGGGCTTCGGCTGGCGGGTCGCTGATCATCGCCGTGTCCTTCGACATGCGGGGCTGGCGCTTGAAGGACTGCCGGTGGGCCGGCGCATGGTTCTGCCGGTACACGGGGACCGGGCCGGTTCGCGGCGGGGTTCGCCGCGGCCTTGGACGTAGAGGGCGTGGTAGAGCGTCGGCGGGCATCAGTGCGGCGCTGAGCCGCCCAGGGGCGGTAGGCCCAGACTCTGCTGGCCTTGTAGAGGGAGCCGTTGCGGCGTAGCTCGCGGCTGATTGTGGACGGGCTGCGGCCCGGCTCGGCCGCGATGGCCCGGAGCTGCCGGGGTGCGACCGCTCGCATCCCTCCCGTTACGCCACCGCTTGCCGGTCCGCCGGTTGCTACCGACGATCCGGCAAGCCTCACGACTGCTCACACCCTGCGCAGTTCCCCTTCGCCCAAGACCAAGGCCCGGAGGTTGGCCATGCGCGGGTCTGCCAACACGCGGTCGGGCATGGCCTTGGCGTGGTGCCCGCCGACCATCAGCGCGATGCCCGGGTCGAGGGCCGTCGCGATGCGCGCGGACATCTCGTAGGTGGGGGCGAGCAGGTTCATCGCCGCCCATCGGGGCCGCGCCGTGTTGACGAGTTTCGCCGTCGCCGCGATGCCGAGCCCGTGCGCTTCGGCGTCGATGATCCCCACGTTGAATCCGGCCTGCTGGGCGTACGTGGCGATGTACGCCATGCCGAGCACGGGCAACGTGTAGTCGTTGGTGCGCGGTCGCTGCTCGTAGTCGCGCAGCGGCGCGTTCACGAACAGGGCGTCGAGTTCCCGGGCGGGGTCGGGGCCCGAGATGAGCGGTAACTCCTGCATCGATCCTCCAGTTCAGCGGGCATGGGAGCCCCAGGTGAGCGTGGAAAGGGTCAGGGTGTGCAGAGCTGTGCGGTCGGGACCGGCCAGGGCGGTCCACATCGGGCGAAACGACTTGTCCTTCTTACCCGGCCAGGGGTGAGCCGGGGCGATCTGAGCGGCCCAGGTGCGGACCGCGAGGTCGTCGTGCGGGTAGGCGCTGAAGTCGCCGGTGAAGTCGCAGGCGGCAGCTGCTGCGGTCCAGGGGCCGATCCGGGGAACGCTAGCGAGCGCGGCGGTAAGATCACCGGCGTTCAGCCGCTGCCAGGTCAGGCCGTCCCGGACGTAGTGCTCCGCAGCCGCCTTCAACCCGCTGCGGTGGAACTTCGCTCCGATGCTGGCGAACTGCTCGTCCTCCAGCTTCAGCACCCGCTCCGCCGACGGGGCAACGGTCAGTTCGCCGTATGGGCTGTCCACGGTGGTTCCGTACTCCGAGCACCAGGCCCGGTAGAGCTTGCGGGCCTGCCCCGCGCGTACGACCTGGCGCAGGATCGCCGTGGTGATCGCGTCCCACAGCCACCCGTTGGCCAGACGCTGTGTCGGGCCGAGGCCGCACAAGCCGGCGTTCAGTTCAGCAGGGACGGTGTCGGGCAGGCACGCGGGGTCGGTGGAGACGACCTGCGGCTTCACGTCTTCCGTTCCGGACACGCACCGTAGGTGCAGGCCCGCGGAGTCCCATGACAGGGCCCAGATGCCCGTGGCCGTTCGTACGGCTCGGGCGTGGCCGCCGTCCGTGGTCTCGACCCAGGCCGGATGGTCGGTCGTCAGGACGCCTGTCACGGGTGCTCCTCGGGGTGGTGCGGGGGCTGTCGCCTCGTAGACTCTCGCGGTTCGCGCCCGGGATCTACTCGGTGGCCGGTCGTCAGGGGCGGGCCGGGCCCTGGTGTCAACCACCAGGGGGGCGCTGAGGCTCAGGGGCCGCAGGCCGAGGCTGACGCCCCGGCCGCCGAAGAACCGCTCGAAGTCTCCGATCGGTAGAACGGCCTTCCGGGTGGCTGAGGTGTGGCCTGAGGGGTTGTTGAAATGAACGTCGCCGGATGCGGAGACGCCGGTGACGAGGACGAGGTGGCCACCGAGCCGTTGCGGGTTCGTTTCGGGCGTCCGGATGCCCTTCGAGACGCTGGCCATGACCATGCGGCCGGTGTCGCACACCGTCCGCAGGTCATCGAGGGAGAGCCGTGGGTGGCCTACGGTCCGCATACCGTGGGCTGCATGGCGTACTCGGCGAACGGCTGGTGGATCAGCCCCCGGATCTCCTCTCCTCGGACCTGGTCGGCGCCCGCTCGCACCGCTCCGCGCCGCAGGTTCCACAGGGTCGGCGCCGTCCCGTCGCGGTGTACCAGGGCGATCTGGAAGCGCAGCAGCATCTCCAGGGCGACGGTCCCGGCACCGGTGATGACCGCCCCGTGCTCGGCGGACGGGACGACGGCCAGTCCGTGCCGGTTGGCCTCGACCAGCGCGATGGCGTCCCGCCCGCCCTCGCGACGCTGGTAGGTGATCACCGTCGCGCCCAACTGCTCGATCGCACGACGCTTGGCCGGCGGAGCGTCCTCGGGCAGGACCACGGTCACCGGCACCCTAAGCCGCTGACCAGCCAGCGCGAGCGCCGGGCCGTGATTCCCGGACGACGCTCCGATGACGCCGCGCGCACGCCGGTCCAGGGGCAGGCTCGTCAACGCGTTCATCGCCCCCGGTACTTGAAGGAGCCGCTGTGCTGCATGATCTCGGCCTTGACCAGCACCGGGCGGCCCATGCGGTGGCTGAAGTCGGCGCTCGCCGGCAGTGGCGTCTCCACGACCCGCCCCTTCAGCCGCTCGGCGAACAGGTACACCTCGCGCCGACTCAACTTGGTGTCCGTCATGCCGCGCTCCTCGTGCTCGTGGCGACCGGCGGACGCTGGCTCTGGCTCCGGCTCTGGCGCTGGCCAGGATGTGGGAGATGAGCTGCGGATAGGAGACGCCGTCCGCCTCGGCCATCCGCGCCAGGTTGCCCACGCGGGTCAGGCCGGGGCGCGTGTCGACCTCCAGCCAGTACGGGTGACCGTTCTTGTCCACGACGAAGTTGTGTCGCGAGTACCCGCTGCGCAGGGCGTTCAGGGCGGTCTCCGAGAGGCGGGCCGGGCAGTGGTACTCAGTCTGGCCGGGTACCCACTTGGCCTCGTAGGAGTAGACGTCCCCCACCAGGGCGAACGCGCAGTTAACGGTCGTCCCGTCGTCGCCGACGTCCACACGATCAGCGACGACGGCAACGAGGTGCAGACCCCGCCCATCCTCCGCGTCGTCGTTCAACGGCCGAGGGACGGGCGGGCGCGGGAGCCGTCGTCTTGCAGGGCGCCTGGACTCCTGCCGCGGCTCAAGCAGTGGCGCGGCCTGGCCATGCGAACGGACAAGCTCGCCATCGCCTGTCAGGCCGCACTCCACCTCGCCGCGATCCTCATCCGGGCCCGCCGATAAACGGCCGTCAGCGGTCGAAACCCCAACGGGCTTCCGCAGGCGAAGAGATCATTACCGATGTGCTCCACGACGCTGAACGCCATGCGAATGGGACGGTCTCCTCACCCGGATGTCACACGGCTAATCCCGCTCGACGGGCAGGAACGCCCAGCAATTCTGGAGGTCCCAGTTGGAAGGCGCCAGCTCGATCTCAGGCGGGAAGATCAACTTAGGAGAAATTGCCATCATCAGAGACTCTTCGTCATCTGCGACGCCGATGCGGAAGGGTGCCGGGTGTGGCTTCTGCGGAGCTGGGGTGATCTTCCACTCGCGAGTGGGGAAATCACTCACAGGCCCCAGGATCACCCTCTCGCCTTTCTCCGCCTCCTTGAAACTCAGGGAACGGGAGGGGAAGAGGCGGGCGGGGATCTGGATGGCGGCGAGGCCGTCCTCGCGGACCTCCACGCTAAACTCCTGCTCTCTTTCCGGTGCGGCCCCCGGAGCCGTAACGGTCACACCATTTTCCCCGGCTGTGAGGACCCGCGCCTCGGGGACCAATTCGCCGGGCCAGCTGACGATGCGATAGACGCCGGATTTCAAGATTCCCATGGGTGACTCCTGAGGTTGGTGATTGCCGCGACCCGCGACCGACTCCGGTCGACAGCCTCCTGCGGCGACAAGTGGGCCGGACCGCAGATCGGCCGGACAACCGGGCAACGCTGCAGGAGCCGTGAAGGTGCGCCACGAGACGGCAAACCACCTGAACGTGGGATAATCCCCCCGCCGCACTGGCCGCCGACGCCATCAAGTGCTGGGCCGACAAGGCGTATCAGGGCGCCGGCCCTGCGATGCGGGTCCCGATCCGGGTCCCGACCGGGGCAACCACCTGCGCGGCCGTCGCCGACGTCACACCGTGATCACGCCAAGGTCCGCAGCCTCGGCGAACGCTCCATGGCCATCCTCACGTCCTGGCGGCCCCGGTCGTGCTCGCGCGGGCCGTGCTCCACAACCGCGTCACACGCGTCCTCACGCAGAGTGTCGGCGTCCCCCTGGCGGTGGTTCATCACCCCCCGCGCCTCTGGGGGCCGTCGTCGTCGGCGTCTTCCGCCAGGGTCCAGCCGTTTCTTGCGCTCCGACCCACCAAGGAGGAGCCTCCGTAGGCCGGAGGCCGTCCGTCGGAGGCCGAGGGCCTGGAAGCCGCCGGATTTGTTGGACGTATGGAGGACGGGAGCCCGTAGAAGGCTGCTTTTTGCCGCGTCAGCCGGACGCTCGCGGTCCTCGGGCGGTGAAGGAGGCACCTACGGTGAGTGCCTCCCCCGCCCATCCTGACCTGTGAAAACGCCGCTCATCCGACGCGGCGTCGATGGCGCCCCCGGCAGGACTCGAACCTGCGGCCAAGCGCTTAGAAGGCGCCTGCTCTATCCACTGAGCTACGGGGGCCGGGAGTCCTGATCGGTGCTTCCGTGGCCGTGCCGGGTCAAGGATAGGGCTCCGATCCCCTGGACCCGGTTGCTTCACCTGCGTGGCACGATGTGGAGGTTCGGTGAAGCGAACCGATAATCGCAGGTAGGTGCGATTCCTGCATCGTTTTTCGCCACCTCGGCTGCGGGTGTTGTGCACTCGTTATGCCTGCGTCCCACTCGTCCCCTCTGTCCGGAGGGTGGAACCGCCGCGCAGAGGAGCCTATACGCTTCAAAAAGGCTTCAAAATTGGGCATTCTTCGCATGTGGTAACCATGGACGTACGGCCTCAGCTCATCGACGCACTTTCCGCCCTGCGCGACCGTGTCGCCGCCGTGCGTCTTCCCCTTCCGTTGCCGGGGGCCCCGCGCGCCCGGCAGACCCGGGCCGAACTCCTCGCACAGCTCGACGACTACCTGCTGCCCAGGCTCAAGGACCCCGAGGCGCCGCTCCTCGCGGTGATCGGCGGATCCACCGGCGCGGGCAAGTCCACGCTCGTCAACTCCCTCGTGGGCTGCCGGGTCAGCGAGGCGGGCGTCCTGCGCCCCACCACCCGCACCCCGGTCCTGGTCTGCCACCCCGACGACCACCACTGGTTCGCCGGCGCGCGAGTGCTGCCGCAGCTCACCCGCATCTGGCTGCCGCCGGGTCAGGCCCGGGACCCGGACGGCCTCGACGACCTCGGGCCCGACGACGAGGCCGCCGCCGTACTGCGGGTGGAGACCGCCGTCAGCCTGCCCCGGGGGCTCGCCATCCTCGACGCCCCCGACATCGACTCGCTCGTCGTCCGCAACCGGGTCCTCGCCGCCGAACTCATCTGCGCCGCCGACGTCTGGGTCATGGTCACCACCGCCTCCCGGTACGCCGACGCCGTGCCCTGGCACCTGCTGCGCACCGCGAAGGAGTACGACGCCTCGCTCGTCACCGTGCTCGACCGGGTGCCCCACCAGGTGATCGCCGAGGTGTCCCGGCAGTACGCGGCCCTGCTGACCCGGGCCGGGCTCGGAGACGTACCCCGCTTCACCATCCCGGAACTGCCCGAGTCGGCGGGCGGCGGCAGCGGACTGCTCCCCACCACCGCCGTCGCCCCGTTGCGCGCCTGGCTCACCCACCGGGTCCAGGACCCCGCGGCCCGGCAGCAGTCGGCGGGGCGCACCGCGTCCGGCGTCATCCAGTCGCTGAACGTACGGATGCCCGAACTGGCCGGCGCCGTCGCCGCCCAGTACGCCGCGTCCGTACGGCTGACCGGCGTGGTCGAGGAGGCGTACGCCCAGGAGGCCGCCCGCATCCGCCGCCGCCTCCAGAGCGGAGGCGTGCTCGCCGGGGACGCGCGGACCCGGTGGCGCGGCTATCCGCTCTACAGTTCGGCCGGGGAACTCCTCGAAGCGCTGGTGGACAGCCTGATCGCGCTGCTCCAGTGCGCGGTCTCCGCCGCCGACGAGCAGATCCGCGTCCGGTGGGGCCGGGAACCGGCCGCCGGACTCTTCCGGTCCGGGGGCGGCGGACGCGAGGCCGGGGGATGGGGGCCCGACGAGGACGTGGCGGGCCGGATCGCCGTCGCGGTAAGGCGATGGCGTCGGGTCCTGGAGGAACTGGCCGAGGAGGAGGCCCGCCAGCTCGAACGCAACGCGGCCCCCGACCCCGAGACCGTCGCCGCCCTCCTCGCCGCCGCCCTCCTCGGAGGGCGGCGCGCCCGTAGAGCGGGCGAACAGCTCGCCGAACGCATCGGAGCCCAGGGCGCGCTGCGGCTCCGCGACAAGGGCGGCGAACTGCTGAAGACATACCTCGACCAGGTGCTCGGCGGCGAACGCGACCGCCGGCTCGCCCCGCTCGACGCCCTCGACGTCGCCCCCGAACCGCAGGCCGAACTGATCGCCGCACTTTCCGTACTGCAGAAGGAGAGGTGGCAGCGATGACTGCCGTCACGGACGAGGACCCCGGCAACGGCGCCGCGCACGAAGGCGGAGCGGAGGACGAGCGGCGCCGGGCGCGGAAGGCCGGGCGCTGGGACGACGGGCTCATCGCCCGCCGCGCCGCCGCCCGCACCCGTACGCCCGAGGAACCCGCCGTCCCGCCGAAGGGGGCGGAGGAGGCGGCCGAGGACGTACGGCCGCAGGTCGAGGCGTACGTTCCGTCCGACGGGCCGCTCCCGGCCCGGCTGGACGCCCTGCGCGAACTGGTCGGGCTCTCCCGCGCCCGGCTCGACCGCGACACCCTCACCGAGGCCGGACGGGTCCTGGACGAGGCCGCCGCCCGGCGCAGGCTCTCCTCCCGGCACACCGTCGTCGCCGTCGCCGGAGCCTCCGGAAGCGGCAAGTCCACCCTCTTCAACGCGCTGGCCGGAGCCCAGATCTCCGACACCGGCCTGCGCCGCCCGACCACCTCGTCCCCCATCGCCTGCAGTTGGATGGACGGCGCCGCCGGACTGCTGGACCGCCTCGCGATCCCCGGCCGGCTGCGCCGCCGCCCCCACCCCGGTCCCGTCGCCTTCGACGAGGCGCTTCAGGGGCTCGTCCTGGTGGACCTGCCCGACCACGACTCGGCCGCCACCGCGCACCGCGAACAGGTCGACCGGGTGCTGGCCCTGGTCGACGCGGTGATCTGGGTCGTCGACCCGGAGAAGTACGCCGACGCCGCCCTGCACGAGCGCTATCTGCGTCCGCTGGCCGGACACGCCGAGGTCACCTTCGTCGTCCTCAACCAGATCGACCGGCTGCCCGGCGAGGCCGCCGACATCGTCCTGGACGACCTGCGCCGGCTGCTCGACGAGGACGGCATGGCCCTCGGCGAGCACGGCGAGCCCGGCGCCACCGTCCTGGCGCTCTCCGCGCTCACCGGTGAGGGCGTGCCCGAACTGCGCGAGCTGCTGGGCCGGTTCGTCCAGGACCGCACGGCCGCCACCCGACGCCTCTCCGCCGACGTCGACGCGGCGGCGGCCCGGCTGCGCCCGGTCTACGTGGCCGACGGCCGGCCCGGCCTCGGTGAACGCGCCCGGGAGGCGTTCACCGACCGGCTGGCCGAGGCCGTCGGAGCAGCCGCCGCCGGGCAGGCCGCCGAGCGGGAGTGGCGGCGGAACGCGAGCCGGGCCTGCGGGACGCCGTGGCTGCGGCTCTGGCGCTGGTACGAGTCCCGGGGGCTGCCCGGCAGCCTGGACCGGATGGGCCAGGCGCTGACCCCGGCGGAGGAGGAGCTGACCGCCCGCCAGCGGGTCGAGCAGGCGGTCCGGACCCTCGCCGACGACGCCGCCCGCGGGCTGCCCGACCCGTGGGCGCAGGCAGTCCGCGAGGCGGCGTTCACCGGGGCGGAAGGGCTGCCGGAAGCGCTGGACGAACTGGCGGTCGCGGCGGGCACGGCGGGCGCGAACGGGCGCAAGGGCGGCAGCGGCGTCGTCGGGGACGGCGGAGCCGGCGGAGCCGGTGGAGATGGCGGCGGTGGTTCGGGCGGTGGTTCGGAGGCTGGTTCAGGCGCGGGTTCGCGCGGTGGTCCGAGCGCTGGTTCAGGCGGTGGATCGGGTGCCGGTTCGGGCCGTGGGGTCCGGGGCGCGGGGGCCGGAGCAACGCTCGCCGGACGTCCGGCCAAGCCGCCCCGGCCCAGGTGGTGGCCCGCCGCCGTCCTGGCCCAGGTGTCCATGACCCTGCTCCAGGTCTTCGGCGGCCTGTGGCTGCTCGGCCAGATCGTCGGCCTGCTGGAGCCGGGGCTCGTCACGCCCGCCCTCATCATGCTGGCCGGCGTCGTCGGCGGGCCGTTGGTGGAGTGGTCCTGCGCGGCGGCGATCCGGGGACCGGCCCGCCGGTACGGCCAGGAGGCGGAGCGCCGGCTGCGCGAGGCGGCGGCGGGCTGCGGTCGGGCGCGGGTGCTGGACCCGGTCTCGGCCGAGCTGGTCCGCTACCGCGAGGTGCGCGAACGGTACGTGGCGGTGATGGAGTTCTCCACAACCGGCCGGTAGTCCACAGGCCCCCGCGCGAAAGCCCTCCCGCGTCCACCATGGAGGCGGTGCCGGACGCCGAGGACGGCGGACACGGCCGCGGAGAGGGACCAGAGGACACGAACCGGGGGCGGGACATGAACGAGACGTTGGTGACGCTGGTGGGGAACGCCGCTACGGCGGTGGAGTTCCGGGAGACGGCCACGGGCGGGATGGCGCGCTTCCGCTTCGCCGTGACGCCGCGCCGCTGGGACCGGGGGAAGCAACTCTGGGCGGACGGGACCACCAGCTTCTACACGGTCTGGGCCTGGCGGACCCTGGCCGCGAATCTGGCCGGATCAGTGGCGGTCGGCGAACCTCTGCTGGTGCACGGCCGGTTGAAGGTGCGGGAGGAGGAGAGCGACGGGCGACGGCGGATGTCCGTGGACGTCGAGGCGGTCGCGGTCGGCCACGACCTGAGTCGCGGTACGGCTGCCTTCCGGCGGCTGACCAGGGCCGATCCGGTCCCTGCGGGGTTCAGCGGCAGTGGTTCCGACGGTACGTCGGACATGGCGGCTGGCGTGGCTCCGGGCACCGGCGCGAGCGGTGGCCCGGTCGCCCCGGCGGACACCGCGCCGAGCCGGCGGGAGCGCGCCGGCGACAGGGTCGCGGTGTCTTGAAATGGCTGGTCGGGGGCGGGTGGACGGGGATAACGATTCCGATTCGGAATGGTTGAGCGGCGTCGGTACGGGGGATCGGGGTTCGCCCGGTCCCTAGGATTCCCCTTGCTCACGGGTCACTTGAGTCTGCTGGCGGGGCATTCCCCACACGCGCACCACGCGCGAGGGTCTCGCCCGGAGAGGAAATCTGTGTTTTCTGCGTCTTCGGCGTCCGCTTCTCCGTCCGTCACGAGGGGAGTCCACCCCCATCGCGACAGAACCGCCGAGGGCGGGGGCGGCGGACGCGGAGGACGTGGCCGGGGACTGCTCCGGCCCGTCGCCGCACTGCTGGCCGCCGGTCTCGCCGCGGCGGCATGCCTCGCCGGAGCGGGCGCGGCGGCGGCCGAGGAGCGCGGTCGCCACCAGAGCGGGGCCGCGGCGGTGCTCGACGGGCTGAGGACCTTCGACACCGCGGTGCTCCGCGTGCCGGGGGAGAACGGCGAGCCGGCCAGGACGCAGCAACTGCCCGCCGGGCTCTTCGAGATGACGGTGGAGGGCGGCGGCAAGCTCAAGACGTACTGCGTCGACCTGCACAACCCCACGCAGGACCAGGCGCGGTACCTGGAGACGCCGTGGGCCGAGACCTCGCTCGGGGCCAACCGGAACACCGGGAAGATCCGCTGGATCCTCCAGCACTCCTATCCCCGGATCGACGACCTCGCCTCCCTGGCCGAGGCGGCCGGCACCGGACCGCTGACCGAGCGCACCGCCGCCGCCGGCACCCAGGTCGCCATCTGGCGCTACTCGGACGGCGCGGACGTCACGGCCGCGGACGAGCAGGCGGAGAAGCTGGCCGACTGGCTCCACCGGCAGGCCCGCGACACCGCCGAACCCCGGACGTCGCTGACGCTGGAGCCGGCGGCGGTCTCCGGCCGGGCCGGCGAGCGGCTGGGCCCGGTGACGGTCCGCACGGACGCTGACCAGGTCTCCGTGTCGCCCCCCGTGGACGCGGCGGCGAGCGGCATCACGGTCACGGACAAGGACGGCGCACCCGTCACCACCGCGTCCGACGGCGACCGGCTCTACTTCGACGTCCCCGAGGACACGGCCGACGGCTCCGCCTCCCTGGCCGTGCAGGCGGCCACCTCGGTGCCGGTGGGCCGGGCCTTCGCCTCCGTCACCCGCAGCCAGACGCAGATCCTGGCCGGGTCCAGCGAGTCCACCGTCTCCGCCCGCGCCACCGCTACCTGGGCGGAAAAGGGCGCCGCCCCCGCGCTCACCGCGCGGAAGAACTGCGCCGAGGGCGGCGTGGACATCACCGCGGCCAACCGGGGCGACGAGCCGTTCACCTTCGAACTGGGTGGCGCCGAGTACACCGTCGCCGCCGGGGCCACGCGGACGGTGACCGTCCCGGTCGCCGAGGACCAGGCGTACGACTTCACCATCACCGGGCCCGGCGGGTTCCGGAAGAGCTTCACCGGCCTGCTGGACTGCGCGACCAGCGGCAGCGCCGCCACCGGCCCCGACGAGGCGGCGGAGGACGAGGGCGGTCTCGACACGCAGAGCGCCCAGCGGTCCGGTCCGGCCTCGACCGGCAGCACCACCGCGGAGATGGCGGGCGACCTCGCGGCCACCGGCGGATCCAGCGCCACCGCGATGATCGCCGTCATCGCCGTCGGACTGCTCGTCGTCGGCGGCGCGGCCTTCTTCTTCCTCGGCCGGAGGAATCCCCGGCACGACGCCGGCTGACGCACGCGATCATCGGCCCCGAACACGTCCCGGCGTGCCGGGGCCGATGCGTGGACGGGTTTCCGTCCGGGGACGGCCGTCAGGCAAGATGGGGTGTATCTGCCCACACCTCTATTGCTGCCGGACGGTTTCTCTTGGCTGAGTTCATCTACACCATGCGCAAGACGCGCAAGGCGCACGGCGACAAGGTGATCCTTGATGACGTCACCTTGAACTTCCTGCCCGGCGCGAAGATCGGTGTCGTGGGGCCCAACGGCGCCGGCAAGTCCACGGTGCTGAAGATCATGGCGGGCCTGGAGCAGCCGTCCAACGGCGACGCGTTCCTGTCGCCCGGGTTCAGCGTCGGCATCCTCATGCAGGAGCCGAAGCTCGACGAGGAGAAGACGGTCCTGGAGAACGTCCAGGACGGCGCGGCGGAGATCATGGCCAAGCTCCAGCGCTTCAACGAGGTCGCCGAGCTGATGGCGACCGACTACTCCGATGAGCTGCTGGACGAGATGGGCAAGCTCCAGGAGGACCTGGACCACGCCAACGCGTGGGACCTGGACGCCCAGCTGGAGCAGGCCATGGACGCCCTGGGCTGCCCGCCCGGCGACTGGCCGGTCACCAACCTCTCCGGTGGCGAGAAGCGCCGCGTGGCGCTCTGCAAGCTCCTCATCGAGGCCCCGGACCTGCTCCTCCTCGACGAGCCCACCAACCACCTCGACGCCGAGTCGGTGAACTGGCTGGAGCAGCACCTCTCGAAGTACGCGGGCTGTGTCATCGCCGTCACCCACGACCGGTACTTCCTGAACAACGTCGCCGAGTGGATCCTGGAGCTCGACCGGGGCCGCGCCATCGCGTACGAGGGCAACTACTCCACGTACCTGGAGAAGAAGCAGGCCCGCCTGAAGGTCGAGGGCCGCAAGGACGAGAAGCGGCAGAAGCGGCTCAAGGAGGAGCTGGAGTGGGTCCGCTCCAACGCCAAGGGCCGCCAGACCAAGTCCAAGGCCCGTCTCGCCCGGTACGAGGAGATGGCGGCCGAGGCGGACAAGATGCGGAAGCTGGACTTCGAGGAGATCCAGATCCCGCCGGGCCCGCGGCTCGGTTCCATCGTCGTCGAGGTCGAGAACCTCTCGAAGGCGTTCGGCGACAAGGTCCTCATCGACGACCTGTCGTTCACCCTGCCCCGTAACGGCATCGTCGGCGTCATCGGTCCGAACGGCGCGGGCAAGACCACGCTGTTCAAGATGATCCAGGGCCTGGAGACGCCGGACAGCGGCTCCATCAAGGTCGGCGACACCGTCAAGATTTCCTACGTCGACCAGTCCCGCGCCAACATCGACCCGAAGAAGAGCCTCTGGGCCGTCGTCTCGGACGAGCTGGACTACATCAACGTCGGCCAGGTCGAGATGCCTTCGCGCGCCTACGTCTCGGCGTTCGGCTTCAAGGGCCCGGACCAGCAGAAGCCGGCCGGCGTCCTCTCCGGCGGTGAGCGCAACCGCCTCAACCTGGCGCTGACGCTCAAGGAGGGCGGCAACCTGCTGCTCCTCGACGAGCCCACCAACGACCTCGACGTCGAGACGCTCTCCTCGCTGGAGAACGCCCTCCTGGAGTTCCCGGGCGCGGCCGTGGTCATCTCCCACGACCGCTGGTTCCTGGACCGCGTCGCGACGCACATCCTCGCCTACGAGGGCGACTCGTCGTGGTACTGGTTCGAGGGCAACTTCGAGTCGTACGAGAAGAACAAGGTCGAGCGCCTCGGCGCGGACGCGGCCCGCCCGCACCGCGCCACGTACAAGAAGCTCACGCGAGGCTGATCGTCTTGGCTCGTCACATCTACAGCTGCCCTCTGCGCTGGTCGGACATGGACGCCTTCGGCCACGTCAACAACGTGGTCTTCCTCCGCTACCTGGAGGAGGCGCGCATCGACTTCATGTTCCGGCTGGCGCCGGGGGACGGCTCGCCGTCCTTCTCGGGCGGGTCCGTCGTGGCCCGGCACGAGATCGACTACGTACGGCCGCTGGTGCACCGGCACGCGCCGGTGACCGTCGAGTCGTGGGTGACGAAGATCGGCGCGGCGTCGCTGACGATCGCCTACGAGATCAAGGACCCGGACCAGGTGTACGTCCGGGCCTCGACCATCGTCGTGCCGTACGACCTGGCGGCGGAGCGGCCCCGGCGGATCACCGCCGAGGAGAAGTTCTTCCTCCAGCAGTACCTGGCAGAGGAGCCCGCCGCGGCATGACCGTGCCCGTGCAGTCGCTGCGGTTCGCCGACGCGAGGGAGGCGGCGGATCTCGCCGCCTTCCTCGGCCGGCTGCTCCACTACGACCGGGCCGCCGCCGTCCGCCTCCAGGCCGGCGGCGGCGACGCTCTGGCCGTGTTCGGCCGCCCGCCGTCCTTCGAGGTGCTCGCCGTCCGCACGGCACGCCTGGCCGGGCCCGAAACGCTCGACGCCACGGTCTCGGCCGGCGAGCTGCTGGAGTCCCTGGACGTTCCCGGCGCGGACGGTTCGGACCGTGCGCGCGGCTCGGATGGTTCGGGCCGTTCCACGGGAGCCGGGGCCGAGGACGGGCCGGGGGCGGGTGTGCTGCCGGCGCCCGTCACCGGGCCGCCCTGGACCGGTGTCCTGCCGCCCCGGGGCCCGTGGCTGGCGCAGGCCGGACTGCCCCGGCCGGAGTCGCTGCGCGCCGCGCTGACCGCCGCCGTCGCCGAGTTCCGCGCCCGGGACGAGGCGCTGCCCGCGGCGCACCGCACCCGGGCCGAACGCGACCGCATCGGCCGCGAGATCTGGTCCCGCCCCGTCGGCGCGACCCCGCTGCCACTGCGGGCCGTGCACGCCGCGCAGTCCCTCGGCTTCCTGCGCCCCGACCCCGACTTCCCCGTCTCGCTGTTCGCGTCGGGCTCCTGGCTGCGGCTGCGGACCCCGTTCGGGTCGATCGCCCTGCGCAGCGACGCCGGGGCTGGCCTGGGCTCACTGGCCCTCACGGTCGGCCCCGGCTGACCGCCGTCCCGGCTGCCGCACCCCCTGGCGGGGCCCGTACGACCGGGGCGGGCCCGACCGGGGCCCGCGCCCGGCAGCGGCTCCGGATCAGTCCGTGGTGTTGATCATCGAGGCGGCGGCGTACGTGAGGTAGTCCCACAACTGCCGCTCGTGCTCCGGCGCGAGCCCCAGCTCGTCCAGCGCGACCCGCATATGACGCAGCCAGGCGTCGTGAGCATCCTGGTCCACCCGGAACGGGGCGTGCCGCATCCGCAGCCGCGGATGGCCCCGGTTCTCGCTGTAGGTGCGCGGGCCGCCCCAGTACTGGATGAGGAACAGGGCGAACCGGTCCTCGGCCGGCCCCAGATCCTCCTCCGGGTACATCGGTCGCAGCAGCTCGTCGCCCGCCACACCCTCGTAGAAGCGGTGGACCAGGCGTCGGAAGGTCTCCTCGCCGCCGACCTGCTCGTAGAAGGTCTGCTCCTGAAGCGTTCCGCGCGGAATCTCTGTCACCCGTCCATGGTCGCAGACGCGCCGCCCGAGGTCAGGGGTCCTAGGACCAATGGCCCGGCCCCGCCCGGCCTCGGTCCGGGTCCCGGCCTCGCCCCCGGCCCGCCGCTCGCCGTCGGCCGCCCGCCGCAGGACAGTGGAGTCATGGGCGCACCACCGGAACGCTCCGCAGCCGCCGTCCCGGGCGACGCCGCCGCCGACGCGGCCCGGCAGGCCCTGGTGCGGGACATCGTCGCCGAGGGCGGGCTCACCGACCCCGCCTGGCGCGCCGCCTTCGAGGAGGTGCCGCGCCACCTCTTCGTGCCCTACTACTACGTGCCCGGCGTCCACGGCCATGAGCGCCTGTGGGGCGAGGACCCCGACCCGGGACGGCGCGAACGGTGGCTGCGCGGGGCGTACGCGAACGAGCCGCTGGCCACCCGGATCAAGGACGGCGAACTCCTCTCGTCCTCCAGCCAGCCCTCCCTGATGGCGCTGATGCTCGACGCCCTCGACGTCCGCGACGGCGACACCGTCCTGGAGATCGGCACCGGCCCCGGCTACAACGCGGCGCTGCTCTCCCACCGGCTCGGTTCCGCCGCGGTCACCAGCGTCGACCTGGACCCGGAGATCACCGAATCGGCCCGCCGCCACCTCGCGTCGGCCGGCCACCGCCCGGCGGTGGTCACCGGCGACGGGGCACGCGGCTGCCCGCAGCGGGCCCCGTACGACCGGATCATCGTCACCTGCACCCTGCCGTCCGTACCGGCGGCATGGCCCGAGCAGTGCCGTGCGGGGGCGCGCGTCCTGGCACCGTTCGCCACCGGGCTCATCTCGCTGCGCGTACGGGCGACGGAGCGCGGCCCGTACGCCGAGGGGCGTTTCCTGCACACCCCGGCGTATTTCGTGCCCCTGCGCGGAGCGCTGCCGCAGCGTGAACCGCTCCCGCACCTCGACGGGCTGCCGCGCCGCGCCACCGGCCACGACCTCTTCCGCTTCCTGCTCACCCTGACGGCGGGCAGCCTCGATCCGGGCGACGCCCTCGCCCTCTGGGAGCGCGAGGGCCGCCCGCAGCGGGAGAGGTACGGCATCACGGTCGCGCCGGGCCGCCAGTGGGCGTGGCTCGACGACCCCGGGGGCCCGCACACCTGGCCCCTGGGCGGGTGACGGGCGTCCGAGCGGCCCGGACGCGTTCTCGACACGCGCCGGGGGCCGCTCGGGAACGCGGGGTCAGCCCCGGCGGACCGTGATCGTCGTCCACGCCCCGACGTGCACCTGGTCCCCGTCCTGGAGCGGCACGGGGACGTACGGCTGGATCGGGTCCTCGGCGCCGTTGAGCGTGGTGCCGTTGGTGGAGTTCTGGTCGACCACCGCCCAGCCGCCGTCGGGCTGCCGCACGAGCACCGCGTGCTGGTGCGAGACGCCCGGGTCCTCCGGCGGCACCGACAGGTCGATGTCCGGCGACTCGCCCGTACTGTGTCGGCGGCGGCCGATCGTGACCTGGCCGCCGGTGAGCGTCAGGCGCTGCTCGGGGGAGTACGCGGGCAGGTTCAGCCCGCCGGCCTCGGGGCCGCTGCGCCGCATCATCGCCAGGAAGTAGTCCCGGTCCGGGGCCACGACGGCGGTCCAGGACGCTGCCTGCTGCGGCTGCCCCTGGCCGGGCACCTGGCCGTGCGGCGCGTCCTGGGCGTAACCCGGGCCGAAGCCCGGACCTTGGCCGTGCTGCTGGCCCTGCTGCCCCGGGTGGCCCTGTTGATGCTGCTGGCCCTGCTGCTGCCCCGGGTGGCCCGGCTGCTGGAACTGCTGCGGCGGCTGCCCCTGCGAGGGCGGCGGGAGCATCCAGTCGTCCCCGCCGCCGTCGGGCCCGGACCGCTGCGGCGGCGCGGGCGGCGCCGACTGCTGCTGGTGCGGTGCGAACGGCGAGGACTGCTGCGGTTCGAACGGTTCGAACGGTGAGGGGCCCGACCGCGGCGGGTGCTCCTGCCGCTGGAACGCGGGCGGAGGCGGCGGGCCCTGCTGGAAGGCGTGCGGCGGAGGACCGCCCTGGCCGCCGCCCTGCGCGCCTGCCCCGCCGTGACCGCCCTGGCCGCCGTGACCGCCCGGGCTGCCCTGCTCCGGAGCCAGCGGCTCGGCGGGGCGGTTCATCTGCGAGGGCCGCGAGCCCTGGTACTGGAACGGGTCGTGCTGCTGCGACGCGCCTCCCGGACCGTCCGGAGCGCCCGGCCCGCCCTGCCGGACCGGCCCGCCCTGCTGTCCCGGCCCGCCCTGCTGGGCGCGGAAGCCCGGCGGCAGGTTGAGACCCGGCGGCGGGCCGCTGGGCGTCCCGTGCTGCGGGGCCAGCGGCGTGTAGGAGGTCGCGGTGCTGGTGACGAAGTTCCAGCGGCACTCCTCGCAGTACGGCGCGTTCGCCTCGCGCGGCGTGCGGCACTGCGGACAGAGCTCCGCCTGCATGGTCGGCCGGCCGCCGCCGCCGTCGCCGCCCGCGGGCGGCGGATATCCGTAACCGGGAGCCGGCGGCGGGGGAGGCGGCGGGGGCACCGCGCCCGCGGGCGCGCCGCTCTGGGCCATGCGGTGTCCGCAGACCTCGCACCAGTCCTCGGAACCCGACTGGTGTCCGTTCGGGCAGGTCGGCATGTCGGCGCTTCCCCCTCTCCTCGTCCGGCCCCGGAGGCCGTCTTGCCGTCGTCGCCGGTGCGGTCGCCCGGCGCATGCGTGTGGTGACCGTGCGGTGTGGTCTCACGACCACGCTGCGGTGCTACTTCTTGACGCGGACGGTCTTGGTGGAGCGCGTTTCGAGGGTCATCTCGTCCGCCTCCGCGACCTTCGCCTTCAGTCGCACAGTACCTGTCGCCGCGTCGACGACGTCGACCACCTTCGAAAGCAGTTTCGCAGTGTCCTGGTTCCCGGACGCCGACGCCAACTGCACCGCCCGGCCCAGCTTCGCCGTCGCGCCGTCCCGGTCGCCCGACTTGCGTGCGTCGAGCCCCTGCTGGATGACCTGCGCAAGCTCCGCCTGGCCCGTGTAGTGCGCCACCTGCGGATTGATCGACGTGGAGGCGGCCACGTCGTCCGTCCACACGGCCCGTACGAGCCCCTGCGAGAGGGTCTGCGGGGTGCCCGCGCCCGTCGGGTCGGGCAGGACCAGCGAGACCCGTGCCGCCAGCATCTCCTGCCCGATCCCGGCCTCCGGGACCAGGACGCACACGTGGTAGTCGCGGGACTCGTCGCCCCACGAACCGGTCGGGTAGTCCCCGGAGCGCGGCCCCGCCCCGGTGCGCCGGCCGGTCAGATCGGCGACCGCCGGAGCCACCTGCTTCACGAACCGGATCTCCACCCCGACGGGCGTCCAGAGCCGCAGCGCCACGTCCGCGACCTCCTTGCCCATCGCGTTCTCCATCATGCGCGTGAAGTCGGCCGCCAGCCCCGCCGGGTCGGCCACGATGTCGGAGGTGCCGAGGAGGGCGGTGGCTATCGCCGTGACCTCCTTCACCTCCCAGTCCGTGCCGACTCCCCGGGCGTCGCAGGTGAACCGGCCGGAGCAGGAGTCCAGCGCGGCCCGCAGATCCTCCGGCGCCTCGTGCTCGTTGCGCCCGTCGGTCAGCAGGATGCCGTGCCGGATGTCGGCCTCCGCCGCACCCAGCAGCCGGTCGGCCAGCCGCAGCCAGCTGCCGATCGCCGTTCCGCCGCCCGCGCTCAGCCGGCGCAGCGCCTCCTTCGCCTGCTCCTTCGTCCGGGCGTCGGCGACCGCCAGCCGCCCGTTGCCGGGATAGACGTCCTCGGCCACGTGCGTCCCGGCGACCACCGCGAACCGGGTGCCCTCGCGCAGGGTGTCGATGGCCGCCGCCGTCGCGTCGCGCGCGTTGCGCATCTTCGTCGGCGGGTGGTCCATCGAGCCGGAGCAGTCGACCATCAGCACCACGGCGGCGTTCGGCGCCCGCCCCGGCGCGCGTACGGGCGTCGAACCGGCCGGGGCGACACCGCCGGTGGTGCCGCCGCCGGTCGAGGTGACCGTGACGATCGCGTTGACCTCCCGGCCGCCCTCGGGCAGGTACTCGTTCTGGTACACCTCGACGGCGAACCGCGGCACCGAGGACTTGGCGAAGTTGGCCATCTGATCGTCTCCTTGAGGCCCCACCGGGACCGGGTGGTGGCAGGGGTGATGGGACGGGGGAGGGGCGTTCGGCGCGGAGGCGGAGGCGGAGGGGAGTTGGGCGCGGGCGCCGGGAGGGGGCCGGGGAAGAAGAGCGGGGAACAGCAGAGGCGGCGGCGGGATCGGGCGGGCTTGGAACGGCTCGGGCGGGATCGGACCGGCTCAGGCGGGATCGGACTGGTTCGGGCGGGATCGGACTGGTTCGCAGCCCGATCCTGCCCCTCGCGGCTCCACGGCGAACGGCAGCAGAGCCACTGTTACGTTGTCGTGGCCCCCGCCGTCCAGGGCGTGCCCGACGAGCACCCGCGCCGCGTGGAGCGGCCGTTCCCGGGCGTCGGGCGGCACGGCGGCGGCCATCTCCTCGGCGGCCTCCGCGTAGTTCCACAGGCCGTCCGTGCAGACCACGACGAGACCCGGCCGGTCCGGCCTGAACGCGGCGGTGTGCGGCTCCAGTTCGTAGGAGTCGGTGCCGAGCCAGCCGGTGATGGCGTGGGCCCGCTCGTCCGCGTACGCCTCCGCCTCGTTCATCAGGCCGGCCGCCACCATCTGCGCGGCCCAGGAGTCGTCCTCGGTGAGCCGGGCGGCGCTGCGGGTCCGGTCCTCCGGCACCCAGTACACCCGGCTGTCGCCGACCCAGCCGACGACCAGCAGGCCGCCCGCCATGATCGCGCCGACCAGCGTGCAGGCCGGGGCGTTCTGATGGCGGTGCGCGCTGTGCTCGGCGGGCCCGGCGGGCTCCAGCGCCAGCGCGTTGACCGCCTCGGACGCGGCGACGATCGCCTCGTGCATGGCCTGTTGCGGGTGCGTGCCGCGCGGCAGCGACTCCAGCAGCGCCTCGTTGGCGGCGCTCGCCGCCGCCGCGGACGCCTCGTCGGGGCGGCTCGCCGAGGAGACGCCGTCGCAGACGATCGCGACGACGGCGGGCGAACCGTCCGGCAACGCGGTCGAGGAGACGGCGAAGGAGTCCTCGTTGCGGTGGTGGCGCAGCCCCCGGTCGCTGACGGCCGCCACCGAACCGAGCTCCTGCTCCATGTGGTCGCGCTCGCGGGGCTGGGCGTGCCCGCAGTTCTCGCAGTAGCCGTCGGAGTCCACCCGGCCCGAACGGCAGGCCACGCAGACCTTCTCGCGGGCGGCGGGCCGCGCGGGCCGCTCCGCGGTACGGGGATCGGGGGCCGCGAGCGCGAAGTCACCGCCGTCCGCCGCCTCGGCCGGGACGGGCGCGGGGGGCGGCACCGTGATGGCCAGGGTCGGCCGGTCGTCAGGGCGGGCCGGCACGGCCGAGAGGTCGTAGCCGCACGCACCGCAGAACAGGTCGCCCGACTCCAGCGGCTCCTCGCAGCCGGGGCACCTCGACAGGGCGGGCTGCTGGTGGATCTGTGACATCTTCACACCCACGTCCGGGGGCGGAAACGGTTGGCCCGCTCCACCAGTTCGATCCTCTCGTCGCCCTGCTGCGCGAGCCGGGCGAGCAACCGGTACGAGCGCTCCAGCCCGAACCGCAGCCCCCGCTCGTCCAGTTCGGCGCCGAGCAGCTTCCGGTCGCCCGGAGGTCCGGCGGACGACCCGCCCGGCGACGCAGCACCGGGACTACCGGAGAGTACCCAGTCGAGCGCCTTGCCCAGAACCTCGGCCGACAACTGTTCGCGCCGCCCCGCGTCCAGGCCGAACCCCGTCAGGGCGGCCACCTGTGCGGCGGCGGCCGTCAGATCGGCCGGCAGGGCGTCGCGCGGGTCGCGCCCGCGCAGCCGGGCCCGGACGGCGGCGACCCGGGCCGCCGTGTAGTGGATCGACGCCTCCGGCACCGATTCCAGCGTGCGCACCGCGCCTTCCCGGTCCCCGGCCGCGATCTGCACCCGGGCCAGGCCGAACGCGGCGCTGACGAAACTCGGATCGGTCGCCCATACGAGGCGGTAGTACTCCGCCGCGTTGTCCAACTGGCCCAGCACCTCGGCGCAGATGCCCAGGGCCAGCTTCGGCGCGGGCTCACCCGGGAACGCGTCGTAGACCGCGTCGAAGGAGAGCGCGGCCACCGCGTGGTCACCGGTCCCCAGCGAGGTGACGCCCCGGTACCAGACGACCCGCCAGTCGTCCGGGTAGCGGCTCTCCAACGCGGCCAGCGCCTGCGCGGCGGACTGAGGGTCGCTCATCTCCAGCCGGGCGCGCAGCTCCCGCAGCCGGGTCTCCAGCGACGCGGCGGGCACCGCTTCCAGGGCCGCGACCAGCTCGGCCGGGGCCGAGGCCATCAGACCGGCGAGGAAGCCGGCGTTCGGATCCGTCGCGTCGACGCGGGGTACTGGCAGCGCCAGCGAGACGGCCCGTACGTCGACGGCCGCGAGCCGCACCCCGGCGGCGGGCGCGGCGGACGGCCCACCGGGCGCGGCGTACGGGGCGGAGAGAGGCGGCCGGGGCGCGGGCACGGACGCCCGCACGGGCGCGGGCGGCTGGACGGGCACGGGCGGCTGGACGGGCACGGATGCCTGCACCGGCGCGGAGGACGTCCGGACGGCCGCTCGGCCGCCGCTCGGAGCCCCGCTCCCGCCCCGCGCCCCGCCCCCGGCATGGGTCGCCGCCGCCGTCAGCGGGGCCGCCCCCGCCGGGCCGGGCGGCTGCGCACCCACCGGCAGCGCACCGGCCACCGCCGACGCCACGGCCCCGGGAGCCACCGGAACCGCTCCCGCCGGCCCCGGCGCGCCGCCGGGAAGGGGCGTCGCGGCCGTACCGCCGCCGCGCCGCCCGAAGCGTCCGCCGCGCACCGCCGCCGCGGCCCGGCCGCCGAGCAGGGACACGTCGTCGACCGGCGCTGCGAACAACTCCGTGTCCGTCACGCGCGGTTCGGTGCCGAAGAGCGTCGACAGCGCCGGTCGCGGTCGGCCTGTCTGGAGCGCCACGACCTCCCGCAGCACGCCCGTCAGCTGCTCGGCCATCTCGGCGGCGGAGGCGAACCGCCGCGCCGGATCCGGGTCGGTGGCCCGCACCAGCAGCCGGTAGAAGGACTCGTAGGCGCGGAACACCTCGATGTTGTCCGGGTCGGGCAGGGAGTCCGCGAAGACGTTCGTGTAGCCCTGGAAGTCGAACGTCAGCACCGCCAGCGTCCGCGCCACCGTGTACAGGTCGGACGCCACGGACGGGCCGACCTCCGCGACTTCGGGGGCCTGGTAGCCGACCGTGCCGTAGATGGCCGACTCGTCGTCGTCCATCCGGCGCACCGCGCCCATGTCGATCAGCTTGAGCTGGTCCTCCGTCTGGATCGCGTTGTCGACCTTGAAGTCGCAGTAGAGCAGGTTGCGGCTGTGCAGGTGCCCGAGCGCCTCCAGCGCCTCGATGCCGTACGCGCACGCCTGCTCGACCGGCAGCGGGTCGCGTCTGCCGGCCGGGGTGCGGCGCTCGTTGGCGATCTCCTTGAGCGCCTTGCCGCCGACGTACTCCATGACGATGTAGCCGTCCAGCGAACCGGTCCGCTGGTCGAGGTGTTCGACGAAGTTGTAGATCCGCACGATGTTGGAGTGCTCGATCTCGGCGAGGAAGCGGCGCTCGGAGATCGCCGCTGCCATCGCGTCCTGGTCGCCCGTGTCCAACAGGCCCTTGAGGACCACCCAGCGGTCGGATACCGCCCGGTCCACCGCGAGGTAGACCCAGCCCAGACCGCCGTGCGCCAGACAGCCCGCGACCTCGTACTGGCCGTGCACGACGTCCCCGCCGGCCAGCTTCGGCACGAAGGAGTACGGGTGTCCGCACTTCGTGCAGAACCCCTCGGTGCGGCCCCGGCGGTCGCCGCGCGAACGCCCCACCGGAGCACCGCAGTCCGCCCGCGAGCAGAACCGCTTGCGCTCGGGAACCTCCGGGTTCGCCATGACGGCGGTGCGCGGGTCGGGTCGCGGGACGTCCGGGACCTGCACCAGGCCGGCCCCGAGGCGGCCCCGCGCCGAGGAGGCGGAGGACGAGCCCGAGGAGCGCACCGAGACGGAACGGGACGTGGAGGAGCCGGACAGCGAGCGCGAGAGCCGCCCCGACACCGAGCGCCGGGACGTCGAGGAGCGCGAGGACGCCCGGGAGGAGGCCCGCGAACCCGACCGCTGCGAGCCGCTGTCGCGGCCGTCGGCCCGGCCGCCGCCCGCGATCCCGGTCGGCGGCGAGCCGAGCGACCCGTCGCCCCGCCCGCCGCCGGAACCGGCCTCGGCGGGGTCCGGGGCGGAGACGACCGGAGCCAGGCCGCAGGTGTCGCAGTACAGCTCGCCGCCGCCCATGTCCTCGTAGCAGCCCTCGCATCCGGGGCGCTGGCACCGCGTACTCATCGGATCTCCCCCTCGTCGCCCCGCCGGTCCCGCGGTCCGGCGACCCGGTGCGGTGTCAGCAGTTCGGCGGCGGCCTGCTGGTAGCGCAGGACGGCCTGCCCGGCGGCCCGCAGGTCGCACGGGGCGCTCCACAGCATCCGGCGGGCCGCGTCGTACCGCTCGATCAGCACCGGGTCCTCCGCCAGCCCGTGCCGGGTCACCTTCGCCCGGTACGCGTCGAGCCGGCCGCGCAGCTCCGCGCGGACCGCCAGCGGAGCCGTGACGGAGGTCAGCGACTCCCGGGCGCGCAGCAGTTCGTCCTCGGCCTCCCGCTCCAGCGACTCCAGCAGCGGCGAGAGGCGGTGCCACCGGGCGTGCCTGCGGTACTCCGCGGCGGCGGCCAGCCGCTCCTGGAGGGCGGTGGGCGGTCCGCTGACGGCCGGCACCTCGGAGGCGGCGATCTTGGCCAGCACCTCGCCGCGCGCGGACCGCGCCTCGGTGAGGGTGCGGTCCGCGCGCGAGAGCACGTCCCGCAGGCGCATCAGCCGGGCCTCGGCGTCCTGCCGGACCGCGAGCACCGCCTCGATCTCCCGCCGCACGTCCTCCAGGGCGCGGGCCGCCCGGTCGTAGCGCGAGGTGTCCGGACGGCCGCCGCCGGGCGCGGCGCTGCCGGGGCCGGCCACCCAGAACGCCAGCGGGTCGGCGATCACCCGCGCCCGCAGCGCGGTCAGCTCCCCGGTGATCTCCACCAGGTCGTCCCCGGCCGGATGCTCGCCGGGCCGCACGCCCACCGAGTGCGCCAGGGACCGGGTGCGGTGCAGCTCGGCGGAGAGCAGGTCGATGCGGGCGGGCAGCGCGGACCAGACGGAGTCGGAGGCGACGACCATGTCCAGCGACTCGGCGTACAGCTCGTTCATCCGGCCGACCAGCTCCTGGAGCGTGAACCGCTCGGAGAGCCGGGCCGGGCCGGTCGGCGAGGCGTTCGGCAGGGCCGCGGTGTTCGCCACGGTGACCGCGTCGCCGCGCAGCAGCCCGGTCAGCGCGGCCAGGTCCTCCCGGTTCGGGTGGCGCCGCCGCGCCCGGATCTCCCGCGCCTCGGCGAGCGCGCCCGCGTAGGCGTCGAAGTACCCCCACAGCAGCGTGATCGACCGCTCGGTCGCCGCCCAGCGCTCCCGGGTGACGCCGGAGAGTTCGGCGCCCTCCAGGAGGCGGCGGCCCGCATGGTCCTGGAGGGCGAGGAGCGAGGTCTCGATCGCCTCGTGCTCCGCGCCGAGCCGGTCCAGCGCACGGTCCGCCTCGTCCCGGTCCATGTCCGGACCGGGCGGCCTTCCCGTGGAGCCGGGAAAGGATCCCGCGACGCCCATCGATCACCTCTCCGCTCTGCCCGCCCGGCCGTGGGGCGCGGGCGGGATCGTTGCCCGGTCGTTCCGGCGGCGCCGGTCCGGGCGGGTTCAGTCGTTCCGGTAGGTGGGCGCCGGAGGCGCCGTGATGCCGGGCAGGCCGCTCGCCAGCCACTTGCGGTACGACGTCATCCAGGCGCTGTCCGGTCCGCCCGCGCGGTAGTCGACCAGCACCTGGTTGACGCGGGCCACCAGGTCGTCGGCGCCCTTCTTCGTCGCGACGCCGTAGTACTCCGTGGTGAACGGCTTGTCGCCCTTGAGGACCACCGCCGGGTCCTGCGCCGCCTGGCCCGCCGCCAGCGCGTTGTCCGTGACGACGGCGTCGACCTCGCCGAGTTGGAGCCGCACCAGGCAGTCCAGCTGGTTCGGCACGGTCAGCCGGTCCCGGTCGCGCGCGGTGCCGTCGCCCTCGTCCTGGTAGACCGCCCCGTAGGACCGCTTCTCCAGCGCCTCGTACGCCGTGGAGCCCTCGGCCGAGCAGACGCGCTTGCCCTTCAGCGAGGCGTCGTACCCCGTGATCGGCGAATCGCGCGGCGCGAGGACCTGCTGCCCCGCCTGGAAGTAGGCGGTGGAGAAGGAGACCTGCTCCAGCCGCTTGCAGTTGATCGTCATCGTCCGCACGACGACGTCGACCCGGCCGTTCTCCAGGGCGGCGACGCGCTGGTTGGTGGGTATGGCCCGGAAGACCACCGCGTCCGGGTCGCCGAGGATGTCCTCGGCGATGGCGTGCACCAGGTCGATGTCGAAGCCTTCGAGCCGGCCGGAGGCCGGGTCGCGGTAGCCCCAGCGGAAGCTGTTCTGGTCGACGCCCGCGACGAGCTTGCCGCGCGCCTTGATCCTCTCGATGTTCGGCCCGTCCGCCCCGGACGGCCGCAGACTCGCCTCCGGATCGTCGCAGGTCCCGGCGCTCGCCGGCACGGCGCTGCCGGTGTCCGCCGCCCGCGCCGCGGGCGGTTCGCCGGCCCGGTGGGACAGCGGCAGCAGGGTCAGCGCGGCGGTGACCGCGCACGCCAGCGCCATGCCCGTCACGCCGCCCCAGCCGCGCAGCCGGCCGCCCGCGACCCGCCGCGGTGTCCGGTCCCTGGTCATCGCCGCCCCTCTCACCGGTACTCCGAGAGCCTGCGGTTGACCCCGAGGATCGCGGCGACCGCGCCCAGCACCGCCAGTGCGGCGGCTCCTGTCGGCAGGCCGCGCACCGCCCCGCGCCCGCCCTCGGCCGCCTCGGTGAACTGGCCCTGCTCATGGGCGAGCGCCTGCCGCAGCGCCGCGTCGACCTGCCGGAAGGACTGCCCGGTCGAATCCTCGGACCCGATGATCCGCTCCAGCGCGCCGTCGTAGTCGCCCCGGTCGTCCGTGGCCCGGGCCGCGCGGTGCCGGCTCTGCCAGGCGGCGACGCCCTCGACGGCGCGGGCCACCGGAGCGCCGCCCGCCGCGTCGTCGGCGAGCCGCCCCGCGCTGCGCAGCCGGTCCTCCAGCGCCTTCATGCCCGTGGCGTAGTCGCTCTCGTACTGGTCGTGGGCTCCGTCGGGCGTCAGCACCGCGCCGCGCGCCACCAGCGTGAGGTTCTCGTTGGCGCGGGCCTTCAGCGAGTTGATCCGCGCGTCGTTCAGCACCTCCAGGGACTCCTGGCCGTGCACCATCGCCGAACGCAGCTCCGCGCGGACCACCCCGTGGCCCACCGCCAGCCAGAGCAGCACCACCGAGGCCGCGGCCGTCGCCGCGAGCAGCCCGTGGTTGAACACCCGGTTGGTACGGCGGTACTCGCGCCGCTGCGTCCACACCAGCACGCCCAGCACCAGGACTCCGGCGGCGAGCGAGAGGACGGGCCACTGCCGGGCGTCGGCCGAGTCCCGGCCGAGCCGGCCGGTCTCCGCCGCGTACAACCGCTCGGCGGCCGGAAGCAGTTCGTCGCTCATCTTCTGGTTCGCGTACCGCAGATACGCGCCGCCCAGCGGCAGCCCCTGCCGGTTGTTGGCGCGGGCCCGCTCGATCAGCCCGGTGTAGACGGGCAGCAGTTCGTTGAGGGTGGTGATCTCCTGCCGGGAGCGGGTGGAGGAGTCGGTGGTCGCCGACGCCTTCACCAGCAGGCGTGCCGCCTCCGCGATGTCCGCGCGGTACTGCTCCTGGACGGCCTCGGGCTCCTGGGCCCCCGCGAGGAAGCCGCTCGCCGCCATGGTGTCCGCGTCGGCGAGCGAGCGGTAGACGCTCGCCGCGTCGGCGCTCAGCGGCTGGCTGCGGCTCACCACGTCGTCGGCGGCGGACGCCCGGTGGGAGACCTCCAGCGCGGTGACCGCTCCGAACCCCACGACCAGCAGCGCCAGTACGGCCCCGACCACGCGGAGCCGGCCCGGCTCCGTCGTCGCCGCGGCGCGCAGCCGCCGGGCCCGCGCGGCCCCGGGACCGACGCGCCGCTCCGGCACGGCGGCGGGCGCGGACGCCGGGTCCGGCGCGTACCGCACCGGCGAGCCGCCGTTCGGCGGGTTCGTCACTTGACCTCCCCCTCGGTCACTGACCACGGCCCCCTCGGTCACTCACAACGGTCTGGCCCCCGGTCGGCCGGGGGTGGCGCCCGGCCAGAAGTATGGCCGCGGGGACGGGCGTCCACACCGGGAACGCCTGGATTCCGCGTCGGCCCCCGCATTCGATCAGGGCGGACGCGGCCGATCAAGGCAACCGGTGCAACGTGCCCGGAAACGCCCCATAAGCGCACCCCGCACGGTGGCGAAATCCCCCGAACCGCCTCCGATGCCGGCCCCGGGTGTCGTACCGAATCCGGGCCGACGTCCCATCAGGTACACGAGCGGGGCCGCCGATCGGTTCCCGGCGCACGGCGGCCGAACGGCGGCGTACCCGGGCGGACGTCGGCGTACACGGACGTACGGCGGCGTACACAGGCGCACGCCGGGGTGCGGCGGCGCTCAGGCCGCGTACTGCGCGCGCAGTCTGCGGTGCACCTCCCCGGCCGCCCCCGTACGGTCCAGTCCCAGCAGCGCCGCGCCCAGCACCGGCGGCTGCGCGACCACCCGCGCCACGGCCTTCGGCGCGCGGGCCGCCAGCAGTTCGGCGATCCGGTCGTTCAACCGGGGGTGGCGCGCGGCCAGCACGCTCCCGCCGAGCAGCACCGGAACCTCCTCCTCCAGCAGCTCCAGCCGGGCCAGCGCGACCGAGGCCAGTGCCACGACCTCCTCGGCCAGCCGCTCCACCAGCGAGTCGGCCACCGGGTCCCCGGCGGCGGCCGTGGCGAACAGCACCGGCGTCAGCTCGTGCCGCCGCGCCCGCGGGATCGCGCCCCGGTGCAGCGCCTCGATCAGCGCGTACATCGAGCCGAGTCCGAAGTGGCCGGGCAGCGCGCGGACCAGCTCGGTCGGTTCGCCGCGCCCGTCCTCGGCCCGCGCGGCGAACCACAGCGCCTCCTCCGCGAGCCCCGAACCGCCGCCCCAGTCACCGGATATCCGGCCGATCGCGGGGAAGCGGGCGGTGCGCCCGTCCGGCGCCATGCCCACGCAGTTGATCCCCGCGCCGCAGACGACCGCGACGCCCCGGGGCTCGTCCACCCCGGCGCGCAGGATCGCGAAGGTGTCGTTGCGCACCTCCACGGTGGCGGCCCAGCCGCGCGCCTCCAGAGCCCGCGTCAGCTCGGCCTCCTCCACCGGCAGATCGGCGTTGGCCAGGCACGCGGAGACGTGCCCGACCGATCCGAGCGGGCCGCCCAACCCGTCGACCGCCCGCTCCAGCGCGACGGCCAGCGCGTCGACCGCCGCCTCCACCCCGACCACGGGCGGCTGGAAGCCGCCGCCGCGTGCCGTCGACAGCACCGTGCCGTCCTGACCGATCAGGGCGACGTCGGTCTTGCTGTTGCCCGCGTCGACGGCGACGACCGCCACGTTCACGCCCACGCCAGGTGCTCCCGGTTGTGGGCGATCAG
Organism: Streptomyces sp. ADI96-02; assembly: GCF_003846185.1. GTDB lineage: Bacteria > Actinomycetota > Actinomycetes > Streptomycetales > Streptomycetaceae > Streptomyces. The sequence continues at coordinate 2,094,884 of NZ_ML123034.1, read as the reverse complement.
CCGGTCGGTGAGCCCGTCGGCGTAGTCGTACTGGCCGATCAGCGGGTGGGCGAGCAGCGCCTTGAAGACCCGGTCCCGGCCGCCGCGCAGCGCCGCCTCCAGCGCGAGGTCCTCGTACGCCGTGACGTTGGCGATCAGGCCCGCGTAGAGCGGGTCCAGCGCCGGTACGGCCAGCGGCGACGCCCCGTCGTGCCCGACGCGGGCCTGGACCTCGATCACCGCGTCGTCCGGGAGGAACGGCAGCGTCCCGTTGTTGTACGTGTTGACCACCTGGACCGCCGAACCGCCGCCGCCCAGCAGCGAGGCCGCGAGGTCCACCGCCGCCTCCGAGTAGAACGCGCCGCCGCGCTCGGCGAGCAGCGCGGGCTTCTCGTCCAGCGCGGGGTCGCCGTACATCGCGAGCAGTTCCCGCTCCATCGCCGCGACCTCGGCGGCGCGGGACGGCTTCGTGCCCAGCTCCCGTACGACCTCGTCGTGGGCGTAGAAGTACCGCAGGTAGTACGAGGGGACGACGCCGAGCCGGTCCACGATCCGCCGGGGCATCCGCAGGTCGTCGGCGACGGCGTCGCCGTGCTCGGCCAGCAGCCTCGGCAGGACGTCCTCCCCGTCCGGGCCGCCGAGGCGCACGCCCAGCTCCCAGGTCAGGTGGTTGAGCCCCACGTGGTCGAGGTGGACCTCGGCGGGAGCGACGTCCAGCAGCCGGGCGAACTTGCGCTGGAAGCCGATCGCCACGTTGCACAGGCCGACGGCCTTGTGGCCGGCCCGGAGGAGCGCCCGGGTGACGATGCCGACCGGGTTGGTGAAGTCGATGATCCACGCGTCCGGGTTGGTGCGGCGCACCCGCTCGGCGATGTCCAGGACGACCGGCACGGTGCGCAGCGCCTTGGCGAGGCCGCCGGCGCCGGTGGTCTCCTGCCCGACGCAGCCGCACTCCAGCGGCCAGGTCTCGTCCCGCTCGCGCGCGGCCTGCCCGCCGACGCGCAGCTGGAGCAGGACCGCGTCGGCGCCGGCCACGCCCGCGTCGAGGTCGGACGTCGTCGTGATCCTCCCCGCGTGCTCCTGCTTGGCGAAGATGCGCCGGGCGAGGGCGCCGACGAGCTCCAGGCGGTCGGCCGCCGGGTCGACGAGCACCAGCTCCTCGACCGGCAACGTGTCCCGCAACCGGGCGAATCCGTCGATCAGTTCAGGGGTGTAGGTGGACCCGCCACCCACTACTGCGAGCTTCATGTCGGCCCTCTGCTCCGGTCGGTGCGACGCCCTCGACGAATGCCGTCCGGGCGACGCGGTTCGGGGATGGTTCAGCGCGAGGTGTCGAACACCTCGTCGCGGGTGTCGGCCAGCGCCCTTTCCAGGGCTCCGCGCAGCACCGGGGCGCGGTCGATACCGCCGAGGACCAGGCGCGGCCGGGAGGCCGCCAGCTCGGCCAGTTCGGACTGGACCAGGGACCGGAGGACCTCGCCCCCGGCGGCGACCACGCCGCCGGAGAGCACGATCAGCCCGGGGTCCAGGACGGCGGTCACGGAGGCGAGTCCGGTGGCGAGCCGCTGGGCGTACCGGAGCAGCAGGCCGGTCAGCGCCTCGTCCCGCCCGTAGGCGTCCGCGGCCCGCGCCAGCAGGTCGGCGGCGACCGCCGCGTACGGCTGCCGCGCGGTGTCGATGCCGAGCGCCCTGGCGAGCCGGGGCACCGCCTGCGCGCCCGCCAGCTCCTGGAAGCCGCCGCTGTTCGCCTCGACGACCCGGCGGACGAGCGGCGCGCCGGGCACCGGGAGGAAACCGACCTCGCCCGCGCCGCCGGTGAAGCCGCGGTGCAGCCGGCCGTTGATGACGAGGGCGGCGCCCAGGCCCTCCTCGTTCCACAGCAGGACGAAGTCCTCGTGGCCGCGGGCCGCGCCCAGGCGCTGCTCGGCCACCGCCACCAGGTTCACGTCGTTCTCGTACTCCACCGGCATCGGCAGGGACGCGGCCAGCTCGTCCAGCAGGGTGGGGGAGTGCCAGCCGGGCAGGTGCGCGGCGTACCGCAGCCGCCCGGTGCCCGGGTCGAACGCGCCCGGCGTGCCGATGACCACCCGGTGGATGTCGGCGCGGGTGAGCCCGGCCTCCTCGACCGCGCCGTCCAGCGCCTCGGCGACCTGGCGCACCGCGCCGTCGCCGCGCCGGCCCGGCGTCCGCAGCTCGAACTCGCCCGCCGTCGCTCCGGTGACGTCCGCGACGGCGGCGGTGATCCGGCGGCTGGTCACGTCGAGCGCGGCCACGTGGGCGGCCCGCGGGTTCACGGTGTACAGCCGCGCGTTCGGCCCCGGCCGCCCGACGCTGGTGCCGGTCGCCACGACCAGGCCGGCGGCCTCCAGGCGGGCCAGCAGCTGGGAGGCGGTGGGCTTGGAGAGGCCGGTCAGCGCGCCGATCCGGGTCCGCGACAGCGGCCCGTGCTCCAGCAGCAGATCCAGCGCGGCCCGGTCGTTCATGGCCCGCAGCACGCGAGGGGTGCCCGGAGCGCCGGGAGTGCGGGGTGTGCCGGGTACGCCCGGAGTGGTTCCCGCCATGCTCGACGCACCGCCTCTGTTAGGAAGGTTTCCTATTCGGTGAGGGGACGGTAGGACGCGGGTCACCGGGCCGTCAAGGGCCGCCACCGGGTCCACCCCGGCGGCAACCGAAGCGTCACATCGCCGAGCGCCCCCGCGCGGCGCGTCGGCGGTACGCCCCGCACAGCGCACAGGGGCGCCCCGCCGGTGCGGCGGGACGCCCCTGGGAGGGAGACGGCTACTTGCTCAGGTTCGGCGGCGCGGCCGGCGGTATCGGGGTGGCCGCCAGGGACTGCGGCGAGGTCGCCGAGGCGTACGCGGAGGGCGGGGCCATGGCCGCGGTCGGGTCCGCGCCGTCCTGCCCCTCCGCCTGGACGGGCAGGACGCCGACCATCCGGATGCCCGCCTCGTCCAGGGACTGCTTGATGCGCCAGCGCAACTCCCGCTCGACGCCGAGGGACTTGCCCGGCATCGTCTTCGCCGTCACCCGCACGGTCATGGACTCCAGCAGCACGGAGTCCAGGCCGAGTACTTCGACCGGCCCCCACAGCCGCTCCGACCAGGGCTCTTCCTTGGTCATCGTCTCCGCGGCCGTGGTGATCGCCGCGCGGACGTCCTCCAGCTTCTCGGTGGGGCGCACCGTCACGTCGATCCCGGCCGTGGACCAGCCCTGGCTGAGGTTGCCGATCCGCTTCACCTCGCCGTTGCGGACGTACCAGATCTCGCCGTTGTCGCCGCGCAGCTTGGTGACCCGCAGCCCCACCTCGATGACCTCGCCGGAGGCCACGCCCGCGTCGACGGTGTCCCCGACGCCGTACTGGTCCTCCAGGATCATGAAGACGCCGGAGAGGAAGTCCGTGACCAGGTTGCGGGCGCCGAAGCCGAGGGCCACACCGGCGACACCCGCCGATGCCAGCAGCGGAGCCAGGTTGATCTTGAACGCGCCCAGCACCATCAGCGCGGCCGTGCCCATGATCACGAAGGACGCCACCGAGCGCAGGACCGAACCGATCGCCTCCGAGCGCTGGCGGCGGCGCTCCGCGTTGACCAGCAGCCCGCCGAGCGCGGTGCCCTCCACCGCCTGGGCGCTGCGGTTCATCCGGTCGATCAGATTGGTCAGCGCGCGCCGGATCAGGTACCGCAGGGTGATCGCGACGGCCACGATCAGCAGGATCCGCAAGCCCGTGCTCAGCCAGGTGGACCAGTTCTCCTCGACCCAGCTCGCGGCGTTGCCGGCCTGCTCGGCGGCTTCGTCGAGCGAGCCGCCGGGCTCGGGTGACGGGGCCGCGGCCAAGAGGGCGGACAGGGACACGGCGAGGACCTCCAGAGGAGCGACGGTGGATCAATAACACTAACGAAGCCGGGGGAGCGGATCGTTGCCGTCGGGGCGGGAGAGACAGGTCTCACCTGCGCCGCCCTCCTGTGGCCGATCGCACACCGCGCACGGCGACCCTGGTGGGACAGCCCCCACGGCCCCTCGGGCGGTGCGCCGCGGCGGAGGGTGAGAAAAATCCTTCCGGCCCGTTACCCCTACGTGGTGGCGCTTCGACCAGCCATGAGGAGAGACTGAGAGCGGATCGTCCCGGCGCGAGCCACGCGCCGCCGGCGTACAAGGAGGCATCCACCGTGCCGCACGTCCTGGTTCTCAACGCGTCGTACGAGCCGCTCGGCGTCGTGCCGCTCCGCCGCGCGCTCGTCCTCGTCCTCGAAAACAAGGCCATCTGCCTGGAGGAGGCCGGCTCCTTCCTGCACAGTGCCACCCGTGCCGTCCCCGCGCCCAGCGTGGTCCGCCTCAAGCGCTTCGTCCGGGTCCCCTACCGCGGCCCCGTGCCCCTCACGCGGCGGGCCCTGTTCGCCCGGGACGGCGGGCGCTGCATGTACTGCGGGGCCGCCGCCACCAGCGTCGACCACGTCATCCCGCGCAGCCGCGGTGGACAGCACGCCTGGGACAACGTGGTGGCGGCCTGCCGCCGCTGCAACCACGTCAAGGCCGACCGCCATCTGCCCGAGCTGGGCTGGCGGCTGCGCCACCAGCCCGCCCCGCCGACCGGCCTGGCCTGGCGGATCATCGGCACCGGCCACCGCGACCCGCGCTGGCTGCCCTACCTCCAGCCGTTCGGCGCGGACGACGTGATGGCCCGGATCGACGGCGTCTCCGCCTGACATCGACGGCGTCTCAAGCCTGGGACCGGGCCGCCCGTGCCGCAGGACGCCGCCCGCACGCGGGACGCACGCCGCCCTCGGGACGCACGCGGGACGCGTACGGGCCTTCACGCGTACGGGCGTACGCCGCATGCCCGGAGCGGTGGCGGGCACGGGCCCCGTGCGGTAGCTGTGATCCCAGAGGCCGGCCGAAACCGGCCCCTGCCCGCCGTCCGTGGGAACGGGATGTGACCCGCGGCACGCCGGGCTCGTTGCCGTAACGCGTACGTCACGTCCACGTCTGCCCGCGCGAGCCCTGGGTAGGTCTGCTGTGTCCTGTTCTCCACGGCCAGGAGGCCACCATGCCCGCATCCGCGCAGCTCCTGCTCTCCGCCCTCTCCAAACAGGTACCCGCCCAGACCACGCCCGCACCCCTGACCAGCGAACTCCCGCTCTCCGATGTCGCTCACCTGATCAGCGCCCCGCCGCTCGCCGACGTCTCCCTCCTGCTCGGCGCGTCCTCGTTCGCCGATGCCGCACCGCTCACCAGCGAGCCGCCGCTCGCCGACGCCACACCCCTCACGAGCGAGCCACCGCTCGCCGCCGTCGCCCCTCTGACCAGCGAGCCGACCGCACCCGGCACCGCGGGGGGCCTGGAGTTCCCAGGAGTCTGAATGGGCTTGTCGCGGCTCGCCGCCCTGCACGGCGTCGCCACCTCCTACTCCCCGTCCCCGGGTGTCACGGTGTCCGTCCCCGACGACACGGTCATCGCCGTGCTCGCCGCGCTGGGCGTGGACGCCGGCACCCCGGCGGACGTCGGGAAGTCCCTCGCGGCGGCGGAGTCGCGCTCGCGCCTGCTGCCGCCGACCGTGGTGGTCTGGGCCGGTGAGCCGCTGCCGTCCGTCCTGACCGGGCTGCCCTCCGGCTCGACCCTCACGGTCGAGCCGGAGCACGCCGAGGGCACCGCACCCGCCCCGGGCCGCACTCCCGCCCCGCTGAGCATGCGCGTACGGGCGGCGGGCCCCGCGAGGACGCCGGACGCCATCCCTCCGACGACGCCGGACGCCATCCCTCCGACGACGCCCGGCGACGCCCCGCCCGCGCCCCTCCCCGCCTGGTGGACCGAGCCGCCCCACGGCGTGCACCGCCTCCAGGTCCTCACCCCCGACCACCACCGCGCCACCGCCACGCTCATCGCCGCCCCGGCCCGCCTCCCCCGGCCGCCCGAGCGCACCCACGGCTTCCTGGTCCAGCTCTACTCGCTGCTCTCCGCCCGCTCCTGGGGCATGGGCGACCTCGGCGACCTGGCCGACCTCGCCGCCTGGTCCGGACGCACCCTCGGCGCCGGCTTCGTCCAGGTCAACCCGCTGCACGCCGCCGTACCGGGCGCGCCCACCGACCCGTCCCCCTACCGCCCCTCCTCGCGCCGCTTCCCCGACCCCGTGCACCTGCACGTCGAGTCGGTCCCGGAGTACGGGCACGTCCGCGACCGCGAGGTCCTGGACGACCTGCGCCAGGACGCCGCCGCACTGAGCGAGGCCGTGCTGAACAAGGGCGCGCTGATCGACCGGGACGCCGTCTGGGAGCTGAAGCGGCAGGCCCTGGAGCTCGTCCACCGGGTCCCGCTCACCCCCGGCAGGCGCGCCGACTACTGCGACTTCCTGGCCGAGCAGGGGCAGGCGCTGGAGGACCACGCCCTGTGGTGCGCGCTCGCCGAAGTGCACGGCCCCGACTGGCACGCCTGGCCCGCACCGCTGCGCGACCCGCGCTCCGCCGGGACCGCCCGCGCCCGTGCCGAGCTGCTGGACCGGGTCGACTTCCACTGCCGCCTCGCCTGGCTGACGGCCGGCCAGCTCGCCGCCGCCCAGCGGGCCGCCGAGGACGCCGGGATGTCCGTCGGGATCGTGCACGACCTCGCCGTCGGGGTGCACCCGTCCGGCGCCGACACCTGGGCCCAGCAGGACGCCTTCGCCCGGGGCATGTCCGTCGGCGCGCCCCCGGACGCCTTCAACGCGCGCGGCCAGGACTGGGGCCTGCCGCCCTGGCGCCCGGACGTCCTCGCCGCGACCGGCTACGCCGCCTACCGCGGACTGCTGCGCGGGCTGCTGGCGCGTGCGGGCGCCCTGCGCGTCGACCACGTCATGGGGCTGTTCCGGCTCTGGTGGGTGCCCGAGGGCCGGCCGCCCACCGAGGGCGCGTACGTCGCCCAGGACGCCGAGGCCATGCTCGCCGTCCTGGTCCTGGAAGCCCACCGGGCCGGAGCCGTCGTCGTCGGCGAGGACCTCGGCACCGTCGAGCCGGGCGTCCGCGAGGCGCTGGCCCGGCGCGGCGTGCTCGGCACCTCCGTGCTCTGGTTCGAGCGCGACTGGGACGGCGACGGCCGGCCGCTGGCCCCGCGGACCTGGCGCCAGGACTGCCTGGCCACCGCCACCACCCACGACCTGCCCTCCACCGCGGCCCGGCTGACCGGCGACCACGTGTCCCTGCGCCACCGCCTCGGCCTGCTCACCCGCCCGCTGGAGGAGGAGCTGACCGAGGACGCCACCGACACCGCCGAGTGGCTGGCCCTGCTCGCCCGGCTGCGGATGCTCCCCGAGGGCGACGGCGACGAGGAGGCCGCCGTCCGGGCCGTCCACCGCTTCCTGCTGAGCACCCCCGCCCGCATGGTCGGCGTCTGGCTCCCGGACACGGTCGGCGACCGCCGCCCGCAGAACCTCCCCGGCACCTGGGACCAGTACCCCAACTGGCGGCTGCCGATCGCCGACGCCGAGGGCCACCCCGTCACGCTGGAGGAGATCGCCGCCTCGCCCCGGCTGCACGCACTGATGGAGGTCCTCACGCCCCGAAAGGGTCATACGGCACCCCCGGGCGAGCGCCGCCTCTAGGCGTTCGCTACGTTGGCACCGTGGACAAGAAGAACGCTATGCGCGCCGGCGCCGTCGCGGCCGGGACGACGCTGATGATGCTGCTCATGTCGGCCCCGGCACTCGCGCTCACGCCCGACGACGGTGACGACCCGGGCACGGGCCTGAGCGTGATGGATACCGTCGGGCTCTTCGTCCTGGCGCCGATCGGCCTGTTCGTCGTGATCACCGCCCTCGTCATGGTCCTGGACAAGTCCAAGAAGGTCTGACCCGCCCGCTTTGACGGACGCGCCGCCGGTAGCAGCTACCGCGCGGCGCTTCCGTGCGTCCGGCCGCGCACGCGCCGCGCACGCCGAAGGGGGCGCCTCCCGTACGGGAGGCGCCCCCGGTCCGTGCCGCCGGTTACGCGGTGGCCGCCGCCGCGTCCGCCGCCTGGGCCTTCAGCGCCCGCTCCACGCCCGCCCGGGACTCCGACATCAGCCGGCGCAGGGCCGCGCTCGGCTCGGCCGAGGCAAGCCAGGCGTCCGTGGCGTCCAGCGTCTCCCGCGAGACCTGGAGGGCCGGGTACAGGCCCACCGCGATCTGCTGGGCCATCTCGTGGCTGCGCGTCTCCCAGACCTCCTTCACCGCGGCGAAGTACTTCCCGGCGTACGGGGCCAGCAGCTCGCGCTGGTCCGTCTGGACGAAGCCGGTGATGACCGCCTCCTGGAGGGAGTTCGGCAGCTTGTCGGACTCCACGACCGACGCCCACGCCTCGGCCTTGGCCTCCTCCGAGGGCTGTGCGGCCCGCGCGGCGGCGGCGTGGCGCTCGCCCGCCGCCGTCCGGTCGCGCTCGTACTCGGCGGCGATCTCCTCCTCGTCCAGCAGTCCGGCCGCGGCCAGCCGCTCCACGAACGTCCACCGCAGCTCGGTGTCGACGGCCAGCCCCTCGACGGCCTCCGAACCGTTCAGCAGCGACTGGAGCAGGTCCAGCTGCTGCGGGTTGCGCGCCGTCGCCGCGAAGGCCCGCGCCCACGCCAGCTGGTGGTCGCTGCCCGGCTCCGCCGCCCGCAGGTGCGCCAGGGTCGCGTCCGTCCACTGGTTGAGCGCGCCCTCGCGGGTCTGCGGCGCCGCGTACAGGTCCAGCGCCAGCTTCACCTGGCGGTGCAGCGACTGGACCACGCCGATGTCGGACTCCTTGCCGATGCCGGACAGCACCAGCGAGAGGTAGTCCCGCGTCGCCAGCTCGCCGTCGCGCGTCATGTCCCAGGCCGAGGCCCAGCACAGGGCGCGCGGCAGCGACTCCGCGAAGTCGCCCAGGTGCTCGGTGACGACCCGCAGCGACTCCTCGTCGAGGCGGACCTTCGCGTACGACAGGTCGTCGTCGTTGAGGAGGATGACCGCCGGGCGTGCCGTGCCCTTGGGGAACGGCACGGCGGTGCGCTCGCCGTCGACGTCCAGCTCGATGCGGTCCGTGCGGACCAGCTTGCCGTCCGCGTCCAGGTCGTAGCAGCCGATGGCGATCCGGTGCGGGCGCAGCGTCGGCTCGCCCTTCGCTCCGGCGGGCAGCGCCGGGGCCTCCTGGAGGACGGTGAAGGAGGTGACGTGGCCGTTCGCGTCCGTCTCGACCTCCGGGCGCAGGATGTTGATGCCCGCCGTCTCCAGCCACGCCTTCGACCAGGTCCTCAGATCGCGGCCGGAGGTCTTCTCCAGCGCGCCCAGCAGGTCCGACAGCCGGGTGTTGCCGAAGGCGTGCGCCTTGAAGTACGCCTGCACGCCCTCGAAGAAGGCGTCCGTGCCGACGTACGCCACGAGCTGCTTGAGGACCGAGGCGCCCTTGGCGTACGTGATCCCGTCGAAGTTGACCAGGACGTCGTCCAGGTCGGTGATGTCCGCCATGATCGGGTGCGTGGAGGGCAGTTGGTCCTGCCGGTACGCCCAGGTCTTCATGGAGTTGGCGAACGTGGTCCACGAGTGCGGCCACTTGGAGCCCACCGCGTCCGCCTGGCAGGCGATCGAGGTGTACGTGGCGAACGACTCGTTCAGCCAGAGGTCGTTCCACCACTCCATCGTCACGAGGTCGCCGAACCACATGTGGGCCAGCTCGTGCAGGATGGTCTCGGCCCGCACCTCGTACGACGCGTCCGTCACCTTGGAGCGGAAGACGTACTGGTCGCGGATGGTGACCGCGCCCGCGTTCTCCATCGCGCCCGCGTTGAACTCCGGGACGAAGAGCTGGTCGTACTTGGCGAACGGGTACGCGTAGTCGAACTTCTCCTGGAACCAGTCGAAGCCCTGCCGGGTCACCGCGAAGATCTCGTCCGCGTCGAGGTACTCGGCGAGCGAGGGGCGGCAGTAGATGCCGAGCGGGACGGACTGGCCGTCCTTCTCGTAGCTGCTGTGCACCGCGTGGTACGGACCGGCGATGAGCGCCGTGATGTACGTCGAGATGCGCGGCGTCGGTGCGAAGGACCAGACGTTGTCGTGCGGCTCGGGCGTCGGGGAGTTCGAGATGACCGTCCAGCCCGCGGGGGCCGTCACGGTGAACCGGAAGGTCGCCTTCAGATCGGGCTGCTCGAACGAGGCGAACACCCGGCGGGCGTCCGGCACCTCGAACTGCGTGTACAGATAGACCTGTTCGTCGACCGGATCGACGAACCGGTGCAGGCCCTCACCGGTGTTGGTGTACGAGCACTCCGCGACGACCTTCAGCTCGTTGGGGCCCCGCAGCAGACCCGGCAGCGCGATCCGCGAGTCGCGGAACGCGGTGCTCGCGTCCAGCGGCTCGCCGTTCAGCACCACCTCGTGGACGGCCGGGGCGACCAGGTCGATGAAGGACTCCGCACCGGCCTCCGCGGAGTCGAAGCGCACGGTGGTCACGGACCGGTAGGTGCCGCCCTCCTGCGCTCCGGAGAGGTCGAGATCGATCTCGTACGCGTCCACGGTCAGCAGGCGCGCCCGCTCCTGTGCCTCTTCGCGGGTCAGATTCGTGCCAGGCACGCGGTCATCTCCTAGGTGTGCGACTTGATATGCGGCGTTTCCGGCCATCCTTCCACGTGCGACACCCCAGCGCGATGCCCCTTTTCCGCCGGACCCCGCGCGGGCGCGGACGGGTCCGGAGACAGCGAGGGGCGGCCACCGGTCGCCGGTGGCCGCCCCTGTGCTCTGGTGCCGGTCAGCCGCGCAGCTCGGCCGCCACCAGCTCCGCGATCTGCACGGCGTTGAGCGCCGCGCCCTTGCGGAGGTTGTCGTTGGAGACGAAGAGCGCGAGGCCGTTCTCGACGGTCTCGTCGACCCGGACCCGGCCCACGAAGGAGGCGTCCTTGCCGGCCGCCTGGAGCGGGGTCGGGATCTCGGAGAGCTCGACGCCCTCGGCGTCCTTCAGCAGCTCGTACGCGCGCTCGACGCCGATCGGCCGGGCGAAGCGGGCGTTGATCTGGAGCGAGTGGCCGGAGAAGACCGGGACCCGGACGCAGGTGCCGGAGACCTTCAGCTCCGGGATCTCCAGGATCTTGCGGGACTCGTTGCGGAGCTTCTGCTCCTCGTCCGTCTCGAACGACCCGTCGTCCACGATCGAGCCGGCCAGCGGCAGCACGTTGAAGGCGATCGGGCGCTTGTAGACGGCCGGCTCGGGGAAGTCCACGGCCTCGCCGTCGTGGGCCAGCCTGTCGGCCTCGGCGACCACCTTGGCGGCCTGGCCGTGCAGCTCGGCGACGCCGGCGACGCCGGAGCCGGACACGGCCTGGTAGGTGGCCACGGTCAGCGCTTCGAGGCCGGCCTCGGCGTGCAGCGGGCGCAGCACGGGCATCGCGGCCATCGTGGTGCAGTTCGGGTTGGCGATGATGCCCTTGGGCCTCACGCGCGCCGCGTGCGGGTTGACCTCGGAGACGACCAGCGGGACCTCGGGGTCGCGCCGCCAGGCGGAGGAGTTGTCGATCACGACCGCGCCCTGGGCGGCGACCTTCTCGGCCAGGGCCTTCGAGGTCGCGCCGCCGGCGGAGAAGAGGACGATGTCCAGGCCGGTGTAGTCGGCGGTGGAGGCGTCCTCCACGGTGACGTCGGAGCCCTGCCAGGTGAGGGTGGAGCCCGCGGACCGGGCGGAGGCGAACAGGCGCAGCTCGTCGACGGGGAAGTTCCGCTCGGCCAGGATGGTGCGCATGACTGTGCCGACCTGACCGGTGGCGCCGACGATTCCGACCTTCACGAGGACTCCTCTGTACGTTGTGCGGTCCGTTTGCCGCTCCATGATGCGTATGTCCGGGCGCACCTTGTCCAATCCATTGTCCGACCTGCGGACCCGTCCCGCCAGGACCGCAGGTTCTGCCGCGTCCGGCCCCCGCCGGGGGAACATCTGCGGCCCGCGGCCGAACCGCAGGTTCTGCCGCGTCCGGCCCCCGCCGGGGGAACATCTGCGGCCCGCGGCCGGGCGGTGTGACGATGGACACGGCGACGGCGCCGGTGAACGCGGCCGGGAGACGCACGGCACGGCGGAGCAGGGCCGGGGAGACGCACGGCGGGGGAGACGCACGGCGGGGCGGGTGCTCCGTGAAGAGCGCCCGCCCCGCCGCGTGGTTCAGGAAGGGTCCGTTACGGCGTGACCTTCTCGATCACGACGCTGCCGGCGCCCGCGGCGGTGCCGCGCTTGTTCACCAGCTGGACCTCGCCGAAGAACTGCCGGCCGGCGGGGGCAGCCCCCGCCACCAGCACCTCGGCGCCGACCTGCGCCTTGGCGCCGCCGGCCAGCTCGACGGTCTTGGTGCCGTCGACCTTGATCGTGCCGAGCGAGGCCGCGTAGTACACGTCGCGGTAGTCGTACGTGGTGCTCCCGGACGGAACCGAGTAGCCGTCGACGACGATCGTGTACGTGCCCGCGGCGGGCTTCACCAGGCTGACGGACTCCTCGGAGCCGGCGGAGGTGGAGCTGCCGACCTGCGTGGCGCCCTTGAGGACGGTCAGGTCGATGTCCGCGTTGGCGTCCGACGTGCCGCCGAGGGCGATGTCGAGCTTCTCGACACCGGCGCCGATGGTGACGGTGCTGATCTGCTGCTGGCCCGTGCTGATCGTCGGCTTGGCCACCTTGGCCGAGCCCAGCGAGCCGCCCTGGAGCTTGCCCGACAGCGCGGCGGCGGTGTTGGTGACGGTCCAGTTCACGGCGGCCGGAGCGCCGACCTTCGCCTCGGCGATGGTCTGCACCGCCGGGTCGAAGGAGACGCCGAGCAGCGAGACATCCAGCTTGTACGGGTTGTCCAGCAGCGGCGACGTACGGCGGGCCTCGACCTCGATCTCCCACACGCCGGGCTGCGGGTCCTTGTAGGACCGCGCGTCCGGGCGGCAGGTGTTGGCCGGGTTCTCGTAGTTCGGGTAGCACATGGTCGTGGCGGTCGGGTCGACCGGCGTCCCGTACGGGTGCAGGGCGACGAACCGCGTCTGGCTGCCCGAGCGCAGCGCGCTCATGGCGACCTCAAGGGTCTTGGCGCCCTCCGGCACGTTGATGAAGTACGACGTGGTGCTGTTGCGCTGCACCGTGCCGGACTTCTTGAACGCGTAGCCGGGGGCCGCGAGGTCCTCGGCGACGACGACGGTGGACAGGACCGAGTGGTCCACGCCGGCCGTCTTCTTGTCGTCCACCTGCAGGATCGCGCTGTGGACCCCGCTGGTGCGGGCCTTCGCCCGGACCTTCACCTTGACCGGCGTGTCGAGCGGCAGCGAGACGTACTCGGGGCTGCTGAGCTCGAAGGTGCCGTCGTTGTTCTTCCACGACAGCTTGTGCTGGACGCTGCGGTCCGGACCGGTGGTGCGGGTCACGACGACGTCGTAGACCTTCGTCTCGCCGGCCTTCAGGCCGCCCTCGCGGTCGTAGATGCCGGTGCCGAAGCCCGGGTCCTTGAGCGCGAAGTCGATCGCGGTGTCGACCGGGGCCTTCACCGTGAACTCGTGGGCGGGCTCGCCCTTCTTGGTGATCTGCTTCCAGGCGCCGACGATGTCGATCAGACCGGAGCCCTGGACGTGCGCGGGCACGTCCTTGATGTGGGTGGCGGTGCTGGTCAGCGCGGAGCGCAGGTCGGCCGGGGGCAGTTCGAGGTTCTTCTGCTTCGCGGCCGAGAGCAGCAGGGCCGCGGCGCCGGCGGCCTGCGGCGAGGCCATCGAGGTGCCCTGGAGCATGGAGTAGCCGGCCGGGAGGGAGTAGCCCGCCTCCTTGACCGGACCGCCCGCGGCCCAGGTCTGCGTGGTGTTGATCGCCGCACCCGGGGCCGAGATGATCGGCGCGAAGCCGCCGTCCTCACGCGGACCGCGCGAGGAGAAGGGCAGCATGTCGTACTTCTTGGAGACGTTGGAGCCGTAGTTGGCGGCCCAGGTCTCCTTGGAGATCGACGCGCCGACCGAGATCACGTGGTCGGCCAGGGCCGGGTCGCCGATGGTGTTGAGCCCCGGGCCGCTGTTGCCGGCCGAGATGATCAGCTGCACGCCGTAGATGTCGACGAGCCGCTTGTAGAGCTCGGCGCGCGCGTTGTTGCCGTCGTTCAGCGGCGGCAGGCCGCCGATCGACATGTTGACGATGTCGACGCCGCGGTTCACCACGAGGTCGATCATGCCCTCGGTCAGCGCGATGTTGGTGCATCCGCCGGACCAGGTGCAGGCGCGCGAGGAGACGATCTTGGCGCCGGGGGCGGCGCCGTCCATCTCGCCGCCGAACAGGCCGTTGGCCGCCGTGATGCCCGCCACGTGCGTGCCGTGCGAGCCCTCGATGACGCCGATGTTGACGAAGTCCGCCGTGGCGCCGGCCGCGTTGTAGACGACGTCCTTGCGGGTCTCGACGACGAACGGGATGCGCTCGACGACGTCGGTGCGCGGGTCGTCCTCGCCGAAGTAGGAGACCTGGAACTTCTCCTTGTACGGCTTGAGGACCTTGTCGTCCGCGAAGTCCGCGTTGCCGTTCAGGTCGACCCGGGTGGTGCCGGCGACCTGGTCGTACAGCACGCCCCACACGTCGGTGGTGTCGCCGTCGCGGTTGAGGTCGCCCGCCATCTCGCCGCCGGCGGTGGCCGACTCCTTGAACAGGCTGAACCGGTAGCTGCCCGCAGGGGCCGCGTACGTCGTGCCGCCGGACGTGAACGTCGGGCCGGCGACGGACTCGGTCATCCGCAGCCAGGTGCCGTCGCCGTCGCTGACCGGGTCGGTCGCGGTCACCCAGTCGACGATCTTGCGCTCGCCGGTGGTGGTCTTCCGCAGCGCCGGGTGGCCGAGGTCGACGCCGGAGTCCAGGATGCCGATGGTGATCCCGCGGCCGTCGGCCTCGGGGTGCTGCTCGACGAAGTCGACCGCGCCCGTCTCGAAGGACGGGTTGTACGGGTTCTTCGCCGGGGTCTTCTTGCCCGGGGCCGGGTAACTGCCCGTGGCCTTCAGCTGCTTCGCGCCCGCGACCCGGTCGCCCGAAGGCGTCGGGTCGTCCAGCTCGACCTCCTGCTTGAGGTCGATGCCGAGCACGGACGACAGCTTGGAGGCGGCCTTGATGGTCGCCTCGGCGCCAGCCGTCGGCACGGTCGCACGGACGTAGCCGAGCTTGTCGTAGGTCTGTCCCAGCACGGAGCCCTTGACGGCGTCCAGCTGCTCGGTGACCTGCTCGGTCGCGCCCGGAGCGGTCGCGATCATCATTGTGACGTTCTTCTGGCCCTTGGCCTCGGCCTTGGCCAGGAGGTCGGCGTCCGCCTCGCCGAGCTTGTCGCCCCGGTCGCTGGTGGCGGCCGGTTTGACGGGGGCCGGAGCCGGGTCCTCGGCGGCGAAGGCCGGAGCGGCGCCGGAGGCGGCGAGCGCCGCAGCCAGACCCGCGGCGGCGGCGATGCGCGCGGCGCGTCTCGCCCCGGGTATGGAGCTGGGGGATTCCTTGGTCATCAGCATCCCTGTAAGTGAAAGAGAGAGTCCGGAATTCGGTACCGGATGACCGCTCAGCCTGTCTTAAATGACAGGGGTTTGTGGAGACTTGACGGAGACGAGTCAGGGACATGGCGGAGATCCGCCACCGGGGGTCATGCGTCACGCGGGACCAAAGAGGCGAAAACGTACGCCCGTTGCGTCGTCCGCGCCGCATGGTCCATACCTGGTGACCGGTCCGGGTCCGTAACTTGCGGGTCCGGGGCGCATCTCGCGCGGGTCCGCGACGCGCCGCGCGCCGGTTCGGGTCCGCATCAGGGTTCGGCGCGGGGCCGCCGGCGCACCGGCGGCCCCGCGCCCGACCCTCCGTCAGCGGGGCAGCACGACCACGTACGCGGCCGGGTCGCGGTCCGCCGACGCCATCAGCGCCGTACGCACCACCGTCGCCTGCTGCTCCGCCGCCTCGCGGAGCTTCCCCGGCGTGAGGTGCACGACCGTCACGCCCAGCCGCTCCAGCCGCTCCCGCTTGGCGGCGTACGCCGACCACTGCCCGTCCGCCCCCGCCCCGCCGTGCGCCGCCCCGTCCCGCTCCGCACCGCCCGCCGCACCGCTGCGGATCGCGCGGGTGTCCAGCTCGACCGCCACCGCCTCGTCGGGCCAGTACGCGTCGACCTCGCCCAGGTGCGGCCCGCCCGGCAGCCGCAGGTCCACGTTCCACAGCGGGGCGGGCAGCCCGTGCTCGCGCACCATCGCGTACAGCCGCTCCTCCGCGACCGCCCGGCCCTCGGCCCGCAGCGCGTCCAGCGCGTCCGCCACCGCGGGCCGCCCCAGCAACCGGGCCGCGCTCAACTCCCGGACCACGGCGGCCGGTTCGCCGTGCCCGCCCCGCACCGCCTCGGTCAGCAGCCGCCGTACGTCCCGCGCCTCCGCCAGCCCCGCCACCGCGTCGGCCAGCGCCCGCTCCACCGGGGCGACGGGCAGCCCGTCCCGGTACGCGCCGACGGGGATCGGGGCGGCCCGCACCACCTCCACGAACCGGGTCGAGCGCAGCCGCCGGGTGCGCGGCACCAGCACGTCGACGCGGTGCGGCGACCCCAGGTCCGGCGCCGTGGCGAAACCGTGCAGCGCGAGCGCCGCGAGGCCGGTGACCATCGCCTCGCCGTACCCCGACTCCGACGGCCGGGCCTCCGCGCGCCGCGCGGAGGCCGGCGGGCGGCCCGCGTACAGCAGCGCGCCGTGCAGCCGCTCGCGGCCGGTGGGCGGCCCCGGGTGCAGCAGATAGACCCCGGGCAGCAGGTGCTGCCAGGGGCCGCCGGGCAGGCACTGCGCGGAGGCCTGCGCGGCGGAGACGCCCCGGGCCCGCAACTGGGCGACGGACAGCACGCGGTGCGCCACGTCGTGGAGCGGGTGCGGAGGGCGGGGGGACAGCGGAATGTTCTGGCTCATGCCCCGGGATTTCCCGCCCGCCGAGGGTGCCCTAACCCCTGTTACACGCCCGTCGACATTCCCGGACGATCCCGTCCTAAAGTACGCATGTTCGACGACCGAAAAGGGCCGTCGTGCCGGGATTGCGGCGGCGAAGCGGCGGGCAGGGTCGGGCAGGTGTGCGAGCGCCGTTCCGCTCCGGCTCGCACACTGCCCGCGCGCCGCGCGTCAGGCCCCGCGGTCGCACTCCTGGCCGCGCAGTGCCCGCGCCAGGTCGTCCCGGGCCTCCAGCACCAGCCTCCGCAGGGCCGGCGCCGCCCCGGCGTGCTCCGCCAGCCACGCGTCGGTGGCCGCGAGGGTGTCCGGGCTGTCCTGGAGGCCCGGGAACAGGCCCCGCACCACGTCCATGCCGATCTGGATGGACCGCTCCGCCCACACCCGCTCGATCGCCGCGAAGTACCGGTCCGCGTACGGGGCCAGCAGCGCGCGCTGCGAGGGCTGCGCGAGGCCCGCGATCGTCGCCCCGACCAGCGCGTTGGACAGCTTGTCCGACTCCACGACCGCCGCCCAGGCCAGCGCCTTCACCGCCTCGGACGGGCGCGAGGCCAGGCACCGTACGTGGTGGCGCCTGCCGGACGCCGTGTCGTCACGGGCCAGCTCGGCGTCGATCGCCGCCTCGTTCGCCACCCCGTGCGAGGCCAGCGGCGACAGGAACACCCAGCGCAGCTCCTGGTCCACGTCCAGCCCGTCGATCCGCGCGGTGCCGTCCAGCAGCCCGCCGAGCAGCTGGAAGTCCTCCTCGGACGCGGCGACCGCGGCGAAGAAACGGGCCCAGGTCAACTGGTGCTGGCTGCCCGGCTCGGCGAGCCGCAGCTCACGCAGCGCGCCGTCCGCCAGCGCCCGGCCGCCCTCCTCGCGCCAGGCCGGTGCGGCGTAGTGCACCAGCGCCGACTGCGCCCAGGCGTGCAGCATCTGGAGGACCCCGATGTCGCTCTCGCGCCCGGCGAACGCCAGCACCAGGGCGACGAAGTCGCGGGCCGGCATCAGCGCGTCCCGGGTCAGGTTCCACAGGGCCGACCAGCACAGGGCGCGGGCCAGCGGGTCCGTCATCGAGCCCAGGTGCTCGCGCAGCGTGGCCAGCGACGCCTCGTCGAAGCGGACCTTGCAGTACGTGAGGTCGTCGTCGTTGACCAGGATCAGCTCGGGCCGCTCGGCCCCGGCCAGCGCGTCCACCACCGTCCGCTCGCCGGCCACGTCCACCTCCGCGCGGGCGTACCGGGTCAGCTCGCCCTGGGGCGTACGCCGGTACAGGCCGACCGCGACCCGGTGCGGGCGCAGCTCCGGGTACCCGGCCGCGGCCTCCTGGACCACCGCCAATTCGGTCAGCTTCCCGGCGGCGTCGTACGCGGCGACCGGGGTCAGCGCGTTGACGCCCGCCGTCTGGAGCCAGGACCGCGACCAGGCCGTCATGTCGCGCCCGGACGTCTCGGCGAGCACCGAGAGCAGGTCGCCCAGGCGCGTGTTGCCGTACGCGTGGCTCTTGAAGTAGCGCCGGGCGCCCTCCAGGAACGCCTCCCGGCCCACGTACGCCACCAGCTGCTTGAGCACCGAGGCGCCCTTGGCGTAGGTGATGCCGTCGAAGTTCAGCTTGGCGTCCTCCAGGTCACGGATGTCGGCCGTGACCGGGTGGGTGGAGGGCCGCTGGTCGGCGCTGTAGGCCCACGCCTTGCGGTTGTTGGCGAAGGTGATCCAGCCGTTGGTGAAGCGGGTCGCCTCGACCATCGAGAAGGAGCCCATGAAGTCCGCGAAGGACTCCTTCAGCCACAGGTCGTCCCACCACTCCATGGTGACCAGGTCTCCGAACCACATGTGCGCCATCTCGTGCAGGATGACGTTGGCGCGGCGCTCGTAGGCGGCGGAGGTGACCTTGCCGCGGTAGATGTACTCCTCGCGGAAGGTGACCAGGCCCGGGTTCTCCATCGCCCCCAGGTTGTACTCGGGCACGAACGCCTGGTCGTACTTCCCGAAGGGGTACGGGTAGTCGAAGTGGTCGTGGAAGAAGTCCAGCCCCTGCTTGGTCAGCAGGAAGACGTCGTCGGCGTCGAAGTACCTGGCCAGCCCCTTGCGGCACATCGCGCCGAGCGGGATCTCCAGCTTCGTGCCGTCGTCCAGGGTGCGCGTGTAGTGATCGCTCACGTAGTGGTACGGACCGGCCACGACGGCTGTGATGTACGTGGAGATCGGCTGCGTCCGCGCGAACCGCCGGACCTCGCCCTCCCGCGACTCCTCGGCCCCGTTGGACCAGACCCGCCAGCCCTCGGGGGCGGTCACCTCGAAGCGGTAGGGGGCCTTGAGGTCCGGCTGCTCGAAGTTGGCGAAGACGCGGCGGGCGTCGGCCGGCTCGTACTGGGTGTAGAGGTAGACCTCGCCGTCCTCCGGGTCCACGAAGCGGTGCATGCCCTCGCCGGTCCGGCTGTAGGCGCACCGGGCGTCGACCACGAGCACGTTCTCGCCCTCGACGAGCCCGTCCAGCGCCACCCGCGTGCCGTCGAACACGGCGGCCGGGTCGAGCGCGACCCCGTTGAGCGTCACGGCCTCCACGGCCGGCGCCACCAGGTCGGCGAAGGTCGAGGCGCCCGCGCGGGCGGACCGGAACCGGATCGTGGTCAGCGAGCGGAAGGTCCGCGGACCGGCCTCCCCGTCGCCCCCGTCGGCCCCCTCGGGCCCCCCGACGGCGGACCGCAGGTCGAGAGCGACCTCGTATCCGTCGACGGACAGCAGCTCGGCCCTCTCCTGGGCCTCGTCGCGGGACAGGTTTTCACCGGGCACGGGCACTCCTTCGTGACGCGCGTCATTGTGTCGTGTTCGAACCCATTGATCCTTGCACGCGTCCCCGGACGCCGGTATCCGGGAATGGGGCGACCGTCTCCCGGCGTTTTCCCGCACAGGTGGCACAAGCCCTTCATGAGGAGAGACATGACCGAGAACAGCGCGGCGAACGGCAGCACTCCGGTGGACTTCTGGTTCGACCCGCTCTGCCCCTGGGCGTGGATGACCTCGCGCTGGATGCTGGAGGTGGAGAAGGTCCGCGAGGTCGAGGTCCGCTGGCACGTGATGAGCCTCGCCGTCCTGAACGAGGACAAGCTCGACGAGCTTCCCGAGGAGTACCGCGACATGCTGGAGACGAAGGCGTGGGGCCCGGTGAGAGTCGTCGTCGCCGCCCAGCAGCTGCACGGCGACGAGGTCGTCGGACCGCTCTACACGGCACTCGGCACCCGCTTCCACAACCAAGGCGAGGGCCCCACCCGCGAGGCCGTCGTCGGCGCGCTCAAGGACGTCGGACTGCCCGTCGAGCTGGCCGACCACGCCGACTCGGACACGTACGACACCGAGCTGCGCGCCTCGCACAAGAAGGGCATCGACATGGTCGGCCAGGAGGTCGGCACACCGGTCATCGCCGTGCCCGGCGCGAACGGCGAGCAGGTCGCCTTCTTCGGCCCGGTCGTCACGCCCGCGCCCAAGGGCGAGGCCGCGGCGAGGCTCTGGGACGGCACGCTGCTGGTCGCCTCCACGCCGGGCTTCTACGAGATCAAGCGGACCCGGACGCAGGGCCCGGTCTTCGACTGACCGCGTACGGGCCGGGGGCGCGCGGGGCGTGCTCCCGGCCCGTTGTCAGTGCCGGGTCGTACGGTGTCGGGCATGCGCATCTCAGCACAGATGATCACGATCGACTGCGCGGACGCCCGCGCGCTGTCCGCCTGGTGGGCCGAGGCCCTCGGCGTCGAGGTGGCCCAGGACTACGGCGAGTTCGTGGTCCTGGCCGCCGCACCGCTGGTGCTCGGCTTCCAGCAGGTGCCCGAGCCCAAGGCCGCCAAGAACCGGGTCCACGTGGACTTCTCCAGCGAGGACCGCGCGGCGGAGGTGGCACGCCTGGTGGAGCTGGGGGCCACCGTGGTGGCCGAGCACACCGCGCCGGGCTTGGCCTGGACGACGCTCATGGACCCGCAGGACAACGAGTTCTGCGTGTCCGACGCGGGCGGCCACTGAGCGGCGGGCGGCTCGTCCCACGGAGCGCTGGGCGCGTACGGGGAGGAAGACGTGAACCCATCCCGCCGGGCACTCCTGGCCGGGGGTCTGTGCTCCGCTGCCCGTGCCGTCCCAGCCTTCTCGGCTCCCATGTCCCATGCCTACGCTGATGAGGGTTACGGTCAGGACCCGTGGACGGGGTGATCGTTGTCAGTCTGGTTCTGATGGGTTGACGGCGACGAGTTCGACCTCGAAGCCGTCGGTGTTCTCCAGGTACGCGGCGTAGTTCCCGCCGTTGCTGTCGGGGTGTCGGCCGGGAAACATCAGGCTCCAGCCGTGCTGCTGGGCCTGGGAGACCAGCGCGTCCACCGTGTCGTGGCCGTCGATGTGGAACGCGAGATGGTTCAGGCCGGGCCGGCACCGGTCGTGCTCGTCTCCGGTCAGGGCTGGAGACTGTTCGAAGACCAGATAGGTCGCCCCGAGGCGCCAGCTGCGACCGTTGCCCCAGCTCTGGAACAGCGTGTAGCCCAGGGCTTCCAGCAGCCAGCCGAAGGAGGCGACGGCACGGTCCAGGTCGGGCACCCAGATCTCGACGTGATGCAGCGTCCCGCGGATCCGGTGTTCGGCGGGAAAGTCGTGGAAGGCCGGCAACGTGTCCTCATCATCGGTGCACTTCTTGGCCGCTTCCGGACTTCGCGCCGTAGTGCCGGGCGAACGGCTTGACGGCCTGGACCGCGTGCTCGCGGTCCAGGCATTGTAGATCCCCTGCGGGGCCTTCTTCGCGGCCGGCTGGGCGGACTTGGGGAGACGGTCGGGCACATCGGCGGCCTTGTGCGCCGTGAAGTCGAGACCGTTCGCCGATGACGGACGAGATCGCGGACTTCCTCGATGACCTGGGGGGCGGCCAGGCCCGGCCGATGAGAGCCGCGTTCCGGGTGAACACGGTCGCGGGCTACTCGCGGGCCGCCTCCGGGGCCGCCGCCTCCAGTTCGGTCAGCGAGCCGGACATCACCGTGCGGATGTGGCGGGTGAGGTGGTCGGCCGGCCAGTCCCACCAGGCGACGGCGAGCAGGCGGGCGATGTCGGCCTCCGTGAAGCGGGTGCGGATCAATCGCGCGGGGTTGCCGCCGACGACGCCGTAGTCGGGCACGTCCGAGACGACCACCGAGCGCGAGCCGACGATCGCGCCGTGCCCGATGCGGACGCCCGGCATGATCACCGCCTCGTAGCCGATCCAGACGTCGTTGCCGATCACCGTGTCGCCCCGGCCGGGCAGGCCCGTCAGCAGGTCGAAGTGGTCGGCCCAGGAGCCGCCGAGGGTGGGGAACGGGAAGGTGGACGGGCCGTCCATCCGGTGGTTGGCGCCGTTCATGATGAAGCGCACCCCGGTGCCGAACGCGCAGAACCGGCCGATCACCAGCCGCTCCGGGCCGTAGTGGTAGAGCACGTTGCGGGTCGCGAACTCCGTGGCGTGCTCGGGATCGTCGTAGTACGTGTAGTCGCCGACCTCGATCAACGGCGAGGTGAGCAGGGGCTTCAACTGCACGACACGCGGCTGGCCGGGCATCGGGTGCAGCACCGTGGGATCGGCGGGTACGGGAGAGGGCTCGGGGTTCATGGGGCGGCTTCCGGGGCTCGCGGGCGGAGGGACGAAGGCCATCGTGGCAGCCGGGCCCCGCGGACGGCGGATGTTTTCCGGGGCGCGCGGCCGGCTGGACTCCCTGCTCGGGGCATGGAAGAGCCCCCGCGAGTCACGTCCTCGCGAGGGCTCTTCGTTCATCCGCCTGCCGCAGTGAAGGTTGAGAAGACGATCACGAGGCAGGACGTGCTGTCCGCCGCTGCGGAGGAGGTCAGGGGGCGAGCAGCAGTACGTCCGCGCGCTCCTTGGCGGCGGCGTACCGCTTGGCCACGTCCTGCCAGTTGACGACCTGCCACATCGCGTCGATGAAGTCCACCTTCTGGTTCTTGTACTGGAGGTAGAAGGCGTGCTCCCAGGCGTCGAAGACCAGGATCGGGACCGAGCCCTGGCCGACGTTGCCCTGGTGGTCGTAGACCTGCTCGACGATCAGCTTGCCGCTCACGGGCTCGTACGCCAGAACGCCCCAGCCGGAACCCTGCGTGGTGGCCGCGGCCTTCGTCAGCTGCGACTTGAAACCGGCGTAGGAGCCGAAGGACTCGGCGATCGCGTCCGCGAGGTCGCCCACGCCGTCCGCCGCGAGGGGCTCGCCGCCGCCGTCGCCGGTCATGTTGTGCCAGTAGATCGAGTGCAGGATGTGGCCGGAGAGGTGGAACGCGAGGTTCTTCTGCAGGCCGTTGATCGCGCCCCAGGCTCCCTTGTCGCGCGCCTCTGCCAACTGCTCCAGGGTGTCGTTCGCGCCCTTGACGTACGCGGCGTGGTGCTTGTCGTGGTGCAGCTCGATGATCTGCGGGTTGATGACCGGTTCGAGCGCCGCGTAGTCGTAGGGGAGTTCCGGGAGCGTGTACGTGGCCATGAGTTCGAACCCTCCGACTGCTGGGAATGCCGTCCAGTTGTTATTGCAACCTATATGCAGGAGCAGGCTAACAGCAGGAGGGTCCGCCCGTGATCAGCCCTTCGGCCTAGGCCCGCCGGGCAGCCCTACGGCCCTCGCCGGGCAGCCCTACGGCCGCAGCGCGTCCCTGGCCTGCGCCGCGATGTCCGGGAAGTCCGTCACCACGGCGTCCACGCCCCGCCCGTAGTGGAAGGCGTACTCCGCGAACGCGTCGCCGAAGTCGCCCGGCGCGCCGCCCCTGCGGTAGGCGGCCGGCAGGTACTGGTTCTCCGCCCGGAAGGTGTACGCGCCGACCTTCAGGCCCGCCGCGTGCGCGTCCGCCAGCAGGGTGCGCGGCGGGACGAGGGAGGACTTGTCGGGCCCGATCCAGTCGGCGTACCCGGCGATCTCGCGCAGCCCGTCCGGGGTCGCCATCTCCTCGTACGTGGCCGGGTGGCCGTACGGTCCGCCGCTCGTGCCCAGCGCCTGCCAGAGCGGCAGCCCGAGTCGGGCGTCGGCCACGCGCCGCAGGCTGGACGGCTCGAAGGACTGCACGACGCACTCGCGGGCGGTCAGCCGGTTGCGGCGGATCACCCGGATCAGCTCCTCCTCCAGCGGCAGCCCGACCGACCGGAAGTACGTGGGGTGTTTGGTCTCCGGGAACACCGTGATCCGCCGGCCCGACTCCCGCGACAGCCGCCGCGCCAGGTCCACGACCTCCTGGAACGTCATGACCCGCCCCCGGCCGTCGAAGACCGTGTTGCGGTTGCGGAGCTGCGGCAGGCGCTCCACGGTGTGCAGCGTCCTCAGCTCCCGCAGCGTGAAGTCCTCGGTGAACCAGCCGGTCACCGCCCTGCCGTCGACGGTCTTCGTGGTGCGGCGGTCCGTGAACTCCGGGCGGCGGGCGACGTCGGTCGTGGTGGAGATCTCGTTCTCGTGCCGTACGACGAGCACGTGGTCCTTCGTCGGCACGAGGTCGGGCTCGATCCAGTCGGCTCCGGAACGCACCGCGTAGACGTAGGCGTCGGCCGTGTGCTCGGGCCGCCAGCCCGCCGCGCCCCGGTGGCCGATGACCAGCGGTCCGGCGGGGCGGCGCGGGGGGCGTTCGGCGAGGGAGGAGGCGGCGGAGGCGGGCGCGGCGGCGGTGGCGGCCGTGGCCGCGGCGGCGCCCAGCAGGACCGAACGACGCCTGAACGTGCGGGACATGGCAACTCCTCGGTGAGTGGAAGCACCACCGAAGCCAGGGCGGGTGAATGCCCGGCGTCCGGCGTCCGGCCCGCCAATGTACGAGACCGGACGCCGAGGCGTCAGGGACCGGGCCGCGTATCCCGGAGAAAGCAGCCGGGCCCGCCCGCGCGGGGCGTCAAGGCCCCGGGGGACGCGCGAGGGCGGGCACCCTGTGCGGGGGCCCGCCCTCGCGGCGATGAGGAGATGACGACGAGGAGAGGACCGGAGGAAAAGTCAGCCCTGCTCGGAAGGAAGCGTCAGCCCTGCTCGGAAGGAACGTCAGCCCTGCTCGGATACGTCGGATACATCGGATGCGGCGGCGGCCCGCCGCTGCCGCAGCAGCCCGAGGACGATCAGCACCACGGTCAGCCCGCCGGTGGCGAGCAACTGGTCGCGGGTGTCCGGCCGGGTCAGCATCAGGACGAAGATCCCGGCCATGGCCGCCAGCGCGAGGATCGTGCCGACGGGGAAGAACCACATCCGGATCACCAGCTTCTGCGGGGACTCGCGCTCCAGGCGGCGGCGCAGGATCAGCTGGGAGACCGCGATGAAGATCCACACGACCAGGATCACCGCGCCGATCATGTTCAGCAGCCACGGGAAGACGTCGTCCGGCCGCCAGTAGCTGAGCAGCACGCACAGGAAGCCGAAGACCGAGGAGAACAGCACGGCGTTGCGCGGCACTCCGGAGGAGATCCGGCCGAGCGCGGCCGGTCCCTGTCCGCGGGCGACCAGTGAGCGGGCCATGCGCGAGGAACCGTAGATGTTGGCGTTCATCGCCGAGAGCAGTGCGATGAGGATCACCACGTTCATGATCTCCGCCGCGCCGCCGATGCCGAGGTGGTCGAGCATCGCGTAGAACGGACCGACCTCGACGACCTGCGGGTCGTCCCAGGGGACCAGGGTGACGATGACGGCCATCGAACCGATGTAGAAGACCGCGATGCGCCACATGGCCGTGCGGACCGCCTTGGTCACGCCCTGCACCGGGTTCTCCGACTCGGCCGCCGCGATCGTGACGGTCTCCATGCCGCCGTACGCGAAGACGGAGGCGAGCAGCCCGATGATGAAACCGTCCATGCCCTTGGGCAGGAAGCCGCCGTCGCCGGTCAGGTTGGAGAGGCCGGGCGCCTCGGTGCTGGGCAGCACGCCGAGGATCGCCAGCGCGCCGAGGACCAGGAACAGCGTGATCGCGATGACCTTGAGCGCGGCGAACCAGAACTCGAACTCGCCGAAGTTCTTCACCGCGGCCAGGTTCGTCCCGAGGAAGATCACCATGAACAGGGCCACCCAGGCCCACTCCGGCGTGCCGGGCAGCCAGCCGCTGACGATCTGGGCGGCGCCGATGCCCTCCAGCCCCACCGCCACGCAGAGCAGGAACCAGAAGGACCAGCCGGCGGTGAACCCGGCCCACGGGCCGATCGCGCGCTCGGCGTGCACGGAGAAGGACCCCGAGGCCGGGTTCGCGGCGGACATCTCGCCGAGCATGCGCATCACGAACATGACGAGCAGCCCGGAGAGCGCGTAGGCGATGACGATCGAGGGCCCGGCGGCGGCGATGCCCGCGCCGGAGCCGACGAACAGACCGGCGCCGATCACTCCGCCGAGGGCGATCATCGACAGGTGCCGCTGCTTGAGGCCGTGGGTGAGAGCGGAGTCGGCCGTCGCCGGGGCGGGGGCCGCGGAGTCAGCGGTGGGGGGAGACGCGGAGGTCCGAGGCATGGACTTGCTCTGTTCGGTAGCTGAGACAGGGGACGTACCCACAGTCTGAGCAACACGCCGTTCACACGGAGCGGGTGTCCGCTATACGGTCACAAAGCTCACACAAGGTGTGCGCGGTGCTACCGATCGGTGAGCGCGCCCGGTCCGCGCCGACCCCGCCCGCGCCGGTCCCGCACCACCGCCACCAGGACCACCCCGGCCGTCGCCCCCGCCGACCACAGGACCTGGGGCCGGGCCGCGTCGTCGGTCAGCATCAGCACCAGCACGCCCAGCAGTCCGGCCAGCGTCAGCCAGGTCAGGTACGGGAAGCACCACATGCGCAGGGCGAGCGCGTCCGGGGCCTCCCGCTCCAGCCGGGCCCGCAGCCGCAGCTGCGACGCGGCGATCAGCGCCCACACGAACAGCAGCACCGCGCCGACCGAGTTGAGCATGTAGAGGAAGACCGTGTCCGGCCAGAGCAGGTTCAGCAGGACGGAGACGAAGCCGAAGGCGACCGAGGCCAGCACCGCCCGCACCGGCACCCCGCCCCTCCCGCCGCCGCGGCCCGACACCTTCAGCAGACCGCGCGGCGCCTCGCCGCGCTCGGCCAGCGAGAAGACCATCCGCGAGGACCCGTACAGGTTGGCGTTCAGGGCGGAGAGCAGCGCCACGAACACCACGATGTTCATGATCTGCCCGGCCGACGGCACCCCGACCGCGTCCAGCACCGTCACGAACGGGCTGAGTCCGGCCTGCTGCGCGGTCCATGGCAGCACGGTCACGATGACCAGCATCGAACCGACGTAGAAGAACAGGATGCGCACCACCGCACTGCGCACCGCCCGCCCCACCGCACGCGCCGGGTCGTCGGTCTCGGCGGCGGCGATGGTGACGACCTCCAGGCCGCCGAAGGCGAAGACCACCGTCAGAACCCCGGAGACGACTCCGCCCCAGCCGTTCGGCAGGAAGCCGCCCTCACCCGTCAGACGCGTCAGGCCCACCGGATCGGTGTCCGGCAGCAGGCCGAAGACCGCGAGCAGCCCCAGCGCCAGGAACACCACGATCGCGCCGACCTTCAGCGCGGCGAACCAGAACTCGAACTCGCCGAAGTTCTTCACCGCCGTCAGGTTCGCCGCGGTGAAGACCACCATGAACAGCAGCACCCAGGCCCACGGTTCGACGCCGGGCACCCAGCCGTGGGCGATCTGCGCCGCCGCCGTCGCCTCCACGGCGAGCACCACCACCAGCAGGAACCAGTACAGCCAGCCGGCGCTGAACCCGGCCCAGCGCCCGAGCGCCCGCTCCGCGTGCACCGAGAAGGAGCCGGAGGCCGGCATCGCCGCGGACATCTCGCCGAGCATCCGCATGACGAGCATCGCGAGCGCCCCGGCGATCAGGTACGAGACGACGATCGCGGGCCCCGCCACGGCGATGCCCGCGCCCGACCCGACGAACAGCCCGGCTCCGATCACCCCGCCGAGCCCGAGCATCGTCAGGTGCCGCTGCCGGAGGCCGCCGGCGAGCGGTTCGCCGGCCGGCGGGGACGGGGCGGGGGAGGGCTTGGCGGGCGGCGCGTGGTGCATGGGGTGGGGGTCGCTCTCAGATCATTTATGGGGAACCTACAGTCTGACGCCCCGACGCCCCTCCCGCCAAAACGGGCCGCCTCCGGCCCCACCTCAGTGACGAGCATCACGCCGCGGGATGATTGCCCGCAACTCTTTGTGCGAACCCGACCAAGCCGCCAACCGCCGCTTTGTGGGCGGCTGATGGTGATCGGGCATCGGGGCGTGGACTAACGTCGGCGGAAGTCCGCCCCTGCCCGACCGGCGGGAGCCTTCCCACCCTGCCTGCCCTCACCCGCGGAGTCCCCGATGAGCACTGCTGCCGCCCCCGTCCGCTCCGGAGCGGTCCTCGCCGACCTGCTGCCCGCAGCCCGGCACCGCTACGCCGTCGACGCGGCCCTCGTGCTGGGCGGCGCGGCGCTGACCGGCCTCGCGGCCCAGATCGCCGTACCGGTGCCCGGCTCCCCGGTCCCGGTCACCGGCCAGACCTTCGCCGCGCTGCTCATCGGCACCGCGCTCGGGGCCCGCCGAGGCTTCCTCTCCCTCGCGCTGTACGCGCTCGTCGGCATGGCCGGCGTGCCGTGGTTCGCCGAGGGCACGTCCGGTTACGCCATGCCGTCCCTCGGCTATGTCTTCGGCATGCTGCTCGCCGCGACCGTGGTCGGCGCGCTCGCCCGGCGCGGCGGCGACCGCTCGGTGCTGCGGACGGCCGGGACGATGGCCATCGGCTCCGCGGTCGTCTACGCCGTCGGCGTGCCCTACCTGGCGCTCTCCACCGGGATGTCGCTGAGCGCCGCGGTCGCCGCCGGACTCACCCCGTTCCTGATCGGCGACGCGCTCAAGGCGCTCCTGGCCATGGGCGCGCTGCCCGCCGCCTGGAAGCTCCTCGGGCGTCGCGGCTGACCCCGCCCGCGCCACCGGCCCGTCGTCGGGCCCTGTCACGCCGAAGGGGCTCGCCCCGGAACGTCACCGACGTTCCGGGGCGAGCCCCTTCGCATGCGCGGGGCCGGTCAGGCGGCCTTGCGGCCGCGCCGCTCGCGTACCAGCGAGATGCCGACCACCAGCGCGGCGACCAGCACCGAGAGGACGACCTGCTCGCGGGCGGTGTCGTCGGTGAGCATGTAGACCAGCACGAAGGAGATCATCGCGATCGTCGCCCAGGTCAGGTACGGGAAGAGCCACATCCGCACGACCAGCTTGCCGGGGTTCTCGCGCAGGATGATCCCGCGCATCCGCAGCTGGGTGAAGCAGATGACCAGCCAGACGAACAGCGCGACCGCGCCGGAGGAGTTCAGCAGGAACTGGAACACCGTGTCGGGCCACTGGTAGTTGAAGAACACCGCGACGAAGCCGAAGACGACCGAGGACAGGATCGCCGCACGCGGCACTCCGCTCTTGTTGACCTTGGCGAACGACTTCGGCGCGTCGCCCCGCTCACCGAGCGAGAACGCCATGCGGGAGGCGGTGTACAGGCCCGAGTTGAGGCAGGACAGCACGGCCGTGAGCACGATGAAGTCCATGACCTGCCCGGCGTGCGGGATGCCGATCGAGTTCAGCGCGGCGACGTAACTGCCGTCCTTCATGATCGACGGGTCGTTCCACGGCAGCAGCGTCAGCACGACGAAGATCGAGCCGAGGTAGAAGACGGCGATGCGCCAGATCACGCTGTTGGTGGCCTTCGACACCGCACGCTGCGGGTCCGTCGACTCACCGGCGGCCAGCGTCACGATCTCGCTGCCCATGAAGGAGAAGACGACCATCAGCACACCCGTGAGGATCGCCCCCGGCCCCTCGGGGAAGAAGCCCCCGCTGTCCGTCAGGTGCGCCAGCCCCGAACCGGGGTTGTCGGATCCGGGCAGCAGGCCGAAGACGGCCAGCATGCCGACGACCACGAACGCGGCGATCGCCACGACCTTGATCCCGGCGAACCAGAACTCGAACTCCCCGTAGCTGCCGACCGACACCAGGTTCGTCGCGGTCAGCACGACCATCACGATCAGCGCCCAGGCCCACTGCGGCACACCCGGGACCCAGCTCTCCAGGATCTTGGCGCCGGCGGTCGCCTCGACCGCGAGCACCACGACCCAGAAGAACCAGTACAGCCAGCCGATGGAGAAACCGGCCCAACGGCCCAGCGCCTGGTCGGCGTAGGCCGAGAACGAGCCGGAGCTCGGCCGGGCCGCGGCCATCTCGCCGAGCATCCGCATGACGAGCACCACCATCGCGCCGACCAGGGCGTACGACAGGAGGATCGCCGGTCCGGCAGCCGCGATGCCCGCGCTGGAGCCCACGAAGAGGCCCGCGCCGATCACACCGCCGATCGCGATCATCGAGAGGTGGCGGTTCTTCAGGCCGGCCTGAAGCCCGCCCGACGAATCCGGCCGGTCCGGCTCGCCGGGCTCCTGGCCCGGCTTCGCCAGCGTCGTCTGCGACGTCATGGGGGGAAATCCTTACTTTCGTACATGAGGGTGCGCCCTGCTTCGCGAGGAATGAGGTGCGAAGACAAAGACCACGCATTCAAGCCCGACAGAGGGCATAAGCGGAACCCCCCCTTTCGGATAGTTCACCGGATCGTTGCCCGAGTGGCGTTGACCACACGGGAAACAGGGCTCCGGCCGCCGACCCCGCTGACGGCCACCCCGCGAAGTTCGTGCCACACTTCGCACCATGCGCGTGTACCTCGGATCCGACCATGCCGGTTACGAACTCAAGAACCACCTCGTCGAGTGGCTCGGCGCCCACGGCCACGAGGCCGTCGACTGCGGCCCCCACATCTACGACGCCCAGGACGACTACCCGCCGTTCTGCCTGCGCGCCGCCGAGAGGACGGCCGCGGACCCGGACAGCCTCGGCATCGTGATCGGCGGCTCCGGCAACGGCGAGCAGATCGCCGCCAACAAGGTCAAGGGCGTCCGCGCCGCACTGGCCTGGAGCGAGCAGACCGCCGCCCTCGGCCGCGAGCACAACAACGCCAACGTCGTCGCCATCGGCGGCCGGATGCACACGGTGGAGGAGTCCACCCGGTTCGTCGAGATCTTCCTCGCCACGCCGTACTCGAACGAGGAGCGCCACACGCGCCGCATCGAGATGCTCTCGGCGTACGAGGCCACCGGCGAGCTGCCCCCGATCCCGGCCCACCACCCGCGGCAGGGCTGACCGCCCGCCGTCCTCCGCCT
>NZ_ML123034.1:2010401-2063859 GCF_003846185.1 Streptomyces sp. ADI96-02 | reverse complement strand
CCGTGCCGTGGCCCGTACCCGCAACCCGTACCGCGCCGACCCATCCGACCGCACCGCCGCAGGGAGCCCTTCGTGCCCGAGGGACACACGATCCACCGCCTGGCCGCCGACCACGCCGAACGGTTCGCGGGCTCCCCGGTCCGGGTGAGCAGCCCGCAGGGCAAGTTCTCCGACAGCGCCGCCCTGCTGGACGGCCTCACGCTCACCGGCGTCGACGCCCACGGCAAGCACCTGTTCCTCGGCTTCGGCGACGCCGGCT
The DNA here is from genome assembly GCF_003846185.1 of Streptomyces sp. ADI96-02. Lineage (GTDB taxonomy): Bacteria > Actinomycetota > Actinomycetes > Streptomycetales > Streptomycetaceae > Streptomyces. The sequence goes on along the minus strand of NZ_ML123034.1, from coordinate 2,063,600 downwards.
GGGTCCACATCCACCTCGGCCTGTTCGGCAAGCTGGGCTTCGGCACGGCCCCGCCCCCGCCGCCCACCGACACGGTCCGCCTCCGCCTGGCCAACGCCGGCCACCACGCCGACCTGCGCGGCCCCACCACCTGCGCCCTGATCACCGAGCCCGAGAAGACCGCGATACACCAGCGCCTGGGGCCGGACCCGCTGCGCGGCGACGAGGACGGGGAGCGCGCCCGGCTGCGGATCGCCCGCAGCCGCACCACGGTCGCCGCGCTCCTGATGGACCAGAAGGTCATCGCCGGCGTCGGCAACGTCTACCGCGCGGAAGTCCTCTTCCGCCACGGCATCGACCCCTACCGCGCGGGCCGGGACCTCACCCGCGCCGAGTGGGACGCGATCTGGGCGGACCTGGTGGAGCTGATGCGCGAGGGCGTACGGAACAACCGCATCGACACCGTCCGCCCCGAACACCTCCCCGAGGCCATGGGCCGCCCGCCCCGCGTCGACGACCACGGCGGCGAGGTCTACGTCTACCGGCGGGCCGACCTGCCCTGCCACCTCTGCGGCACGCCGATCCGCACGGCCGGCCTGGCCGCCCGCAACCTCTTCTGGTGCCCGGCCTGCCAGAACCGCTGGGACGCGCCCTGACGGCCGGCCCGTAGTCACCGGTGGATCAGAACCCGTGCGGCAGCCACGGCTCGGCGCCCCAGGAGAACGCCGTCGAGACCTCCTCCACCGCCCCCGCCCGCAGCTCCCGCACCCGGCCCGCCGCCGCGAGCGGGGCGAGCGATCCACCGCCCAGATAGACCGCCGCCAACTCCCGCGCCGACAACGCCAGATCCGGCTCACGCTCCGGCGCGGGTACGCACCGCGCCCCGCCGCCCGCGCCCGCCACCAGCCGCCAGCGCCCCGCGTTCCAGGGGCAGAAGGCGTCCTCGACCTCCAGCACCGCGTCCACCGGAACCCGGTAGGACCGCGCCTGAAGCGCCGCCGGCAGATCCACCAGCCGTACGTACAGGTCGTCCTGCACCCGCGGCCGGCACCGCCGCACGTCCGAGACCAGGTGCAGCAGCGGATCGTCCACGGGCCGGGTCCCGCACTCCAGGACCGACGTCAGGTCGAGCCCGAACAGGAACCGCCACAACGACGCGTACGCCGCCGGGTCCAGCGCGCCCAGATCCCGCACCGTGACCGTCCCCTTCGGCCCGGCCGAGTCCCACTCCGGGGTGATCCGGAACGTGGCGTACCCCACCGTCTCGCCGTCGCGCTCGGCCAGCACGCACTGCAAGGGCGAAGCGCCCGCCCGGTCCTGCTCGGCGTCGAGCACCGCCCGGCGCTCCCAGCCCGGCTGTCGCACCGGCGTCCCCGGCCGCCCCGCTGCCAGCCGACCGTAGATCTCCTCGCAGGCGGGCAGCGCCGCCACCGGATCCGCGTACCGCACGCGCACCGCGTCGACGCCCGCGGGCAGGGCGAGGGCGACGCGCGCGGTGTCGACCGCCAACCGCAGCAGGCGGGTCGCCGCCCCGTAACCGAACCGCCCGTAGATGGCCGGTTCCGACGCCGTCAGCACCGCGAGCGGTTCGCCCCAGGCGCGTACGTCGTCCAGCTGGCGGCGCATCATGGACGTCAGCACCCCGCGCCGCCGGTGCGTGCCGGCCACGCCGACCGCCGTCACTCCCGCCGCCGGCACGGCCGCGCCGCCCGGCACCGTCACCCGGAAGCCGAACGCCCCCGTCGTGCCGACACACTCCGAGCCGTCCCACGCGCCGATGAACCGGTCGTACTCCGTGAGCTCCTGCCAGAGTTCGCGCGCCTCCGGCGAGCTCCGCACGCCCCCGAACGCCCGCTCGACACAGGAGAACCAGACGTCCCATTCAGCAGGTCGCAGCACACGCAGTTCCACAGTCATGGCCCCTCCCTATCAGGGCCGCGAAGAACGGACGACCGTATTTTCGCGGCCCCGGTCATCGGGGTCCCCCTGCACCGGAGGCGTCCGGGTGGATAGGGTCCCGGCAATGGCCCGTCGCGGAGGAGCAGACGACTTCTGGGCCCGGTGGCGAAGATCGACGCACCGGGCGCGCATCGCGCTGCGCAAATCCGGGGTCGACTACTTCCGTGGCGACGGCTCCGACTGGATCGCCCTGGCCGGGCTGCTGCTGACGATTCCGGCCATCACCTGCGCCACCATCCTCAGCCCCGTCTGGTTCGCCCCGACCGCCCTCGTCCTGCCCATCGTCGCGGGCGGCCTCCTGCTGCGCCCCTCCAGCCTGCTGGGCCTGTACGCGACGGCGGCGGCCGCGCTGATCGTGGAGGCGCTCACGCTCGGCCCGTACGCCGACGGCCCGGCCCGGGTCACTCCCGGCACCGTGCTCGTGGTCGCCGCCTGCGGCTTCTTCGGCCTGGTCCTGGCCCAGTTCCGGGCCCGGGTCGGCGTGCCGTGGCGGCGCGGCGGGACGATGCTCTTCGACCTGCGCGAACGCATCCGGGTCCAGAGCGCCCTGCCGCGGCTGCCGCAGGGCTGGCACCGCGAGATGGCCCTGCGCCCGGCCGGCGGCCAGTCCTTCTCCGGGGACTTCGTCGTCGCGGCCCGCACCAACGGCGGCCGGACTCTGGAGGTCGTCCTGACCGACGTCTCCGGCAAGGGCATGGACGCGGGCTCCCGGGCCCTGCTGCTGTCCGGCGCCTTCGGCGGCCTGCTCGGCTCGCTGCCCCCGCACGGATTCCTCTCGGCGGCCAACGGCTACCTGCTGCGGCAGGACTGGGACGAGGGCTTCGCGACCTCGATCCACCTGGTGCTGGACCTGGACTCCGGCGACTACGAGATCTTCTCCGCCGGTCATCCGCCCGCGCTCCAACTGCACGCCGGAAACGGCGGTTGGGAGGAGAAGACCGGGGACGGCCCGCTGCTCGGGGTGTACGACGGCGCGCAGTTCCACCCGGTGAAGGGCTCGCTCGCCCCGGGCGACGTCCTCATGCTGTTCACGGACGGCCTGGTGGAGGCGTCCGACCGGGACATCTCCGAGGGCATCGACCGGCTGACGGGTGAGGCCGACCGCTATGTCACCGCCGGTTTCGAGGGCGCGGCCTGGCATCTGATCGAGGCGTGCGCCAAGGACGTCAACGACGACCGGGCGCTGCTGCTGCTCTCGCGCCGCCCCTGACACCCCGGGCCGGTCCCGGCGGGCACGGACGGGCGCGGGACGCCCGTCACCCCGAGATCGGGGGACCGGGCGCCTCGGCGTATCCCCGTCTCAGACCGGTACCGGCAGGTGCTCCCGGTGCTGGTCGTCGTCCTTCCCGCGGCCCCGGGGCAGGACGCGCGCCAGCCAGTGCGATCGTCCGGCCGCCAGCGGGGCGAGGACCGCCAGCAGCAGCACGTATCCGGCGATGAACGGGGAGAGTCGCTCGTCCAGTCCGGCGGCTGCCGCCATGGTCGCCAGGATGAGCGCGAACTCGCCGCGGGCCAGCAGGGTGGTGGAGATGTTCGCCGTGGCCTGCGGCCCGAAGGCGTACACCTTCGCGGCGGCGAGTCCGGCGAGCACGTTCATGGCGAGGGTCAGCGCGACGGCCGCCAGGACCGGCCAGAGCACGCTCGGCAGGTCGCCCGGGTCGATGGAGAGGCCGAAGGCGAAGAAGAAGATCGCGCCGAACGCGTCCCGCAGCGGGTGGACCAGCTTGAGGATGCGCTCGCCCGAGGAGGTGCTGCCGAGCATCAGGCCCACCATGAAGGCGCCGATCGCGTCGGCCACGCCGAACCATTCGGAGACCCCGGCGACGAAGACCGCCGCACCGAGGAAGGAGATCACCAGGAGTTCGTCGTCCTTGGTGTTCATCAGCTTGCCGATGATCTTCGTGCCGAACCGGGCCGCCAGGGCGAGCAGCAGCAGGAAGCCGAACGCCTTGCCGCCGTCGGCCAGCGCCGCCGAGAGGCTGTCCGCACCGGACAGGATCGGCTGGAGGGCCGCCAGGTACAGGGCCAGGAAGATGTCCTCGACGACGATGATGCCGAGGATGGGCCGGGTCTCCGTGTTCCCGATGCGTCCCAGGTCCACCAGGATCTTCGTGACGATCGCGGACGAGGAGATGCCGAGGACGCCGGCCAGGACCAGCGCCTCCGAGGTGCCCCAGCCCAGCGCGAAGCCGAAGGCGAGTCCGGCGCCGACGTTCAGGACGAGGTACGCCCCGCCGGCGACGGCCATCTTCCGGCCGCCGGTCCTGAGGTCGTCCATGTGGAACTCGAGTCCCAGATAGAAGAGCAGGAGGACGAGTCCCAGCGCGGAGAGCATCTCCAGGTCGTGCGGGTTCTTGAGGAGGACGTATCCGGGGGTGTGGGGGCCGAGGAGGATCCCGGCCAGGATGAACAGCGGGATGGTCGGCAGCCCGATGCGGCCACCGAGGCGGGCGAGGACGGCGGCGGCCAGGAAGGCGCCGCCCATGGCGAGGAGGGTGTCTGCGTGTCCGATGAGCCTGGTCCTTCGGGTAGGTCAAGAGGGCGTCAAGGAAGCGTCAAGAATCCATCAGTAATTAGTTTACCGAACGATTGACGCTGCAACTATGGCGCGGCCCGATGGTCGCTTCTGCCGGCTCTGCCGGCTCTGCCGGCTCTGCCGGCTCTGTCGGATGGAGGGAGGGGGCGTGCGCCGGGCCGATCGACGGCCGGAGGGCGGGTGTTCGCGACTCCGAGGGCCCCGCGCACCGGAGCGGTCGTAGAGTCGGGTGCATGTCCCTGTCTCCCCGCCGCCTGAGCCTGGCCGAGGTCGAGGCCATCGCCCGCGAGGCCCATGCCGACCAGACCGACAAGGCGGGCCGCCCGTACGCCGAACACCTGGCGGCGGTGGCCGAAGGTGTACGGGTGCGCGGCGGCAGCGAGGAGCAGATCGCGGCGGCCTGGCTGCACGACGCCGTCGAGGACGACGCGCTCTCGGCGCGCTGGCTGGCGGCAGCCGCGCTTCCGCAGCAGGTCAAGGACATGGTGCTGGCCGTGAGCAAGCAGCCGGGCGAGGAGCCGGCCGCCTACGCCGAGCGGATTCTCGCCACCCCGGGTGCACTGCTCGTCAAAGAGGCCGATCTGGCCCATAACGCGGATCCGGCCCGCCTCGCGGTCCTGGACGCGGCCGTCCGTACCCGGCTGACGGCGAAATATGCGCAGGTGCGGGGGCTGTTGGGGCTGACCGAGGCCGAATCGCCCTCCGACCGAAAGGATTCGGCCAACCCGTGAACGCGCTGAGCCGCCCGCGCTGAACGGCGCGGGCGGCTCGGTGAGGGGCTGGACGGTGGAAGGCCGGGCGCGGGCTCAGCGACGCGCGGAGTCGCGCCGGAAGGCCCACTTCATGTCCGGCTCGGTGGCGAACTTCAGGGCGCGGGCCACCGGCGGCGAGCACAGGAGCGTCACCGCGACCGCCGCCACGACCGAGACGAGGACCAGCCCCAGCGGGCCGGAGAGCCACGCGTACGCGTCGAACAGGCCCGCGTATCCGGCGCCCTTGATCAGGAATCCGTGCAGCAGGTAGCCGCAGATCGTGCCCGCGCCGAGCACCGTGAACCACATGTTCCGGCGGGGCACCCAGGCCAGGAAGCCGATGGTCAGCACCAGGGCGCAGCCGAACAGCGCGAGCGTCATCACCGCGCCCGACCACCACGGGGCGTCCATCTCCTGCGCGCTGTTGGACCGGAAGAACCAGCCGAGCTCCATGCGCGGCGCGATCCAGTACGCGAACGCGAGCGCGCCCGCGAACAGCGGCAGGGACAGCAGCCGCACCTCGCGCCGCCGGATCAGCTGGAAGTGCTCCGGCTTCATCAGCAGCCCGAGGACGAAGAACGGCAGGAACTGGAACACGCGCTGGAGATCGAGGTCGTCACCGATGTCGGGGGAGACCGAGGCGAGCATGGCGACGGCGAGGGCCACCGGCAGCGGATGGCGCAGCGTGCGCCAGATCGGCGTGGTGACGCGCCAGACGAACAGGGCGATCAGGAACCAGGTCAGGAACAGCGGGTCGACGAGGCTGATCGGCTCGCCGGGGGAGTCGTTCCCGTACCGCTTGAAGAGCGAGTACGCGGTCTCGAACAGCACATAGGGCACGGCGACGCCGGTGACCAGGCGCTTCACCTTGGCCGGAGTCATGTCGAACGAGCGGGAGAAATAGCCGGATATGAGAATGAAGGCCGGCATGTGGAAGGTGTACACGACCATGTACAGCGCGCGGGCGGTGCGGCTGCCGTCCATCACCGGCTCCCAGGCGTGGGCCACCGCCACCAGGACGATGGCCAGATACTTCACGTTGTCGAAGTAGGGGTCGCGCTGCTTCGCCGGGGGAGCCGGAGCGGCGGCCGTGGAAGCGCCTTTCTCCGCGGCGGGGCGCGTGGCGGGGGCGGTCCCCGTCTGCTCGCGTCTGGGCTCCGACTCCCGCGTCGCCGGGGGGAGCGGAGCCCTCTTCAATACGCTCGGAGCTTGGAACATCTAAGGCACCTTAGACCCGTCGATTGCGTCGCGTAAAACCATGAGTAGTTATCGCGTCTTCCCCCGTATTCGCAGGTGAAACCGCCGAACACCGCCCGCTATGACACACTTGATCCCCCTTAAACAGGGCATATCGGCGACCAGTTGAAGGAAGTGAATTACCTCGCACTCGACAGCCCGGGTGGCGTGTGGATGAAGTGTGGGGATATAGGAACGATCATTGAGGTGGAAATTCGGCCGCCCGTAATTCACAGCCGGCGCACAGGTCGTCCCCGGCGCGGCTCACGGGCTGTGCAGGATGGCGGGATCCGGCCAGTGGGATCCGTCACCCGGCAGCAATCAGGGGGGAGTTGGTGGCACGATGGAGCGCGACGGGGCGCGCTCAGGGTGCACGCTTCCGGGCCGGCAAGGCGGGACCGACCGAGGGTGTGATCAGACGTGGCTATTTCACTGTCTATGGTGCTGCTGTTCGCGGTCATCCTGGTGGTGCTGATCCGCGGGGGCTCCATCAAGCCCGGACCGGCGCTCGTCGCCGTGCTGTTCGGGTTCTTCCTGGCATCGACCGGCATGGCCCCGTCGATCAACAGGTTCATGAACTCGATAGCCGACACGATCAACCAGATCAGCTTCTGACGGCCGGCCCCGCCCCACGCGCGAGCCCCGTCCCGTACGCGAGCCCCGAGCCGGCGGCACGTCGGACCGGGGCTCCGGGGCGTGCCGGTGCGCACTCCCGCAACGCGCGAGGGCCGGGCCGGAGGATCATCCTCCGGCCCGGCCCTCTGCCACGTGGAGCGGGCGACGGGAATCGAACCCGCGTAGCTAGTTTGGAAGACTAGGGCTCTACCATTGAGCTACGCCCGCGAGCACCGCACCGCAGGTCCGGTGGACCGCGGCACGAAAAGCATCGTAGCGGGTCCGCGGCGCTGTCCGCACACCCGTCGCGCCCGGAGCGCCGCGCCGGACTCCGCGCGGCGATGCGGCGGACGCGCGGCTGCCGTGCATGTACCCTACGTGTCGCACCGACGGGGTGTGGCGCAGCTTGGTAGCGCGTCCGCTTTGGGAGCGGAAGGTCGTCGGTTCGAATCCGGCCACCCCGACCACCGGCAAGATCGCGTTGTGGGAGTCCTCCCCCTTGCCGTTACTATGCAAAATGCGTGCCCGTGTGTCTGATGTACCGGGCTCGGTCCGCGAAGCCGCCACTCGGCGGCCCAGCAGAACCCCAAGAAGTCAGCCACCAAGGAGACCGAACCGTGAAGAGCGCCGTGGAGACCCTGAACCCGACCCGGGTTCGGCTCAGCATCGAGGTGCCCTTCGAGGAGCTCAAGGACAGCCTCGACGCGGCGTACAAGAAGATCAACCAGCAGGTCACGGTGAAGGGCTTCCGCAAGGGCAAGATCCCCGCCCGGGTCATCGACCAGCGGTTCGGCCGCGGCGCGGTGCTGGAGGAGGCCGTCAACGACGCCCTCCCGAAGTTCTACACCGAGGCGGTCAACGAGGGTGAGCTGAACGTCCTCGGCCAGCCCGAGGTCGACATCACCGAGCTCAAGGACGGCGAGCTGCTGGCCTTCACCGCCGAGGTGGACGTGCGCCCCGAGATCGAGATCCCGGACTACTCCGGCATCGAGGTCACCGTGGACGCCCTCGAGGTCACCGACGAAGAGGTCGCCAAGGCCGTGGAGCAGCTCCGCGAGCGCTTCGCCTCCACCAACCCGGTCGAGCGGGCCGCCGCCGAGGGCGACGTCGTCACGATCGACCTGGAGGCCAAGGTCGACGGCGAGGTCCTGGAGGACGGCGTGGCCGCCGGTGTCTCGTACACCATCGGTTCCGGCGAACTCCTCGACGGCATCGACGAGGCCGTGACCGGCCTGGAGGCCGGTGGCGAGGCCACCTTCGCCTCCGAGCTGAAGGGCGGCTCCGCCGAGGGCAAGGAGGCGGAGGTCACCGTCAAGGTCACCGCCGTCGCCGCCCGCGAACTGCCCGAGCTGGACGACGACTTCGCCCAGATGGCGAGCGAGTTCGACACGCTGGAGGAGCTGCGGGCCGACAGCCGCAAGCGGCTGGAGACCACCAAGCAGTACGACCAGGCCACCCAGGCCCAGGAGCGGGTCCTGGAGGAGCTGCTGAAGCTCGCCGAGGTGCCGATCCCGGAGAAGCTGCTCGCGGACGAGGTCCAGACCCGCAAGCACAACCTGGAGCACCACCAGCTCGGCCAGATGGGTCTCGACCTGGAGAAGTACCTGGAGATCCAGGGCAAGTCCCTGGAGGAGTTCGAGAACGAGACCTCCGAGCAGGCCGTCAAGGGCATCAAGACCCAGTTCATCCTGGACGAGCTGGTCAACAAGGAGAAGCTGAACGTCAACCAGGAGGAGCTCACCGAGCACCTCATGCGGCGCGCGGCCTCCTCCGGCATGAGCCCGGACCAGTTCGCCCAGGCCGTCGTCGAGGGCGGCCAGGTGCCGATGCTCGTCGGCGAGGTCGCCCGCGGCAAGGCGCTCGCCCTGGTCGTCGAGGCCGCCAAGGTCGTCGACACCAACGGTGAGGTCGTCGACCTGGAGGACGACGAGGACGAGGCCGCCGAGTCCGTCGAGGCCGCCGCCGAGGACAAGGCCGCCGAGGACAAGGCCGAAGAGAAGGCCGAGGACAAGGCCGAGGAGAAGACCGAGGGCTGAGCCCCGACCCGATCCCCACGACGGGCCCCGGACGCAGCGCGCGTCCGGGGCCCGTCGCGCGTCCGCCGTCGCACCGCTGTGCGGGCCCCGGAACCCTTGTGCCCACTGCGGACCTTGCGCTCCCAGCGAACAGTTGCGGAAGCGGGATGGCGTTGTCCCACCTGCGCGTTAGGGTCCATGAAGAGGAAGGGTGGGGGATTCCCTCACCCACCCGGTACGAAGACGCTGAGACGGCCGGAGCCGTCAGAGACGAGCAGGTGGATACGTGACGAATCTGATGCCCTACGCCGCCGGAGAGCCGTCCCTCGGTGGAGGCCTCGGTGACCAGGTCTACAGCCGACTGCTCGGCGAGCGCATCATCTTCCTCGGTCAGCAGGTCGACGATGACATCGCCAACAAGATCACCGCACAGCTCCTCCTCCTTGCCGCCGACCCGGACAAGGACATCTACCTCTACATCAACAGCCCCGGTGGCTCGGTGACGGCGGGCATGGCGGTCTACGACACCATGCAGTACATCCCGAACGACGTGGTGACCATCGGCATGGGCATGGCGGCCTCCATGGGCCAGTTCCTGCTCACCGGCGGCACCGCCGGCAAGCGCTTCGCGCTCCCGAACACCGACATCCTGATGCACCAGGGCTCGGCCGGCATCGGCGGCACGGCCTCGGACATCAAGATCCAGGCCCAGTACCTGCTCCGCACCAAGACGCGGATGGCGGAGATCACCGCCCACCACTCCGGCCAGTCCGTCGAGACGATCATCCGCGACGGCGACCGCGACCGGTGGTACACCGCGGAGGAGGCCAAGGACTACGGCCTCATCGACGAGATCATCACGTTCGCGTCGGGCATCCCGGGCGGCGGCGGCACCGGTGCCTGATCCGGTTCCCACCGGACCGGCGGCACCTCCCGCACCCCTCTCGTACGCCGAGATCCCCAGCCCACAGCACGCCACCAGGATGGTGAACACCCACATGAACAACTTCCCCGGCGCCTCCGCGAGCGGCCTCTACACCGGCCCGCAGGTGGACAACCGCTACGTCGTCCCGCGCTTCGTGGAGCGCACCTCGCAGGGTGTGCGTGAGTACGACCCGTACGCGAAGCTCTTCGAGGAGCGCGTGATCTTCCTCGGCGTCCAGATCGACGACGCCTCGGCCAACGACGTCATGGCGCAGCTGCTGTGCCTGGAGTCGATGGACCCGGACCGCGACATCTCGATCTACATCAACAGCCCCGGCGGCTCGTTCACCGCGCTCACCGCGATCTACGACACGATGCAGTTCGTGAAGCCGGACATCCAGACGGTCTGCATGGGCCAGGCCGCCTCCGCCGCCGCCGTCCTGCTCGCCGCGGGCACGCCCGGCAAGCGCATGGCGCTGCCGCACGCCCGGGTGCTCATCCACCAGCCGTCCTCGCAGACGGGCCGCGAGCAGCTCTCCGACCTGGAGATCGCGGCCAACGAGATCCTCCGCATGCGCACGCAGCTGGAGGAGATGCTGGCCCGTCACTCGACGACCCCGCTGGAGAAGATCAGCGAGGACATCGAGCGCGACAAGATTCTCACGGCCGAGGACGCTCTCGCGTACGGCCTGGTCGACCAGATCGTTTCCACCCGCAAGACCACCGCGGGCGCATCGCTCTGACGTCGGTCTTTCCCCTTGGCACATTCCGTTCGCACGGTCTCAGCCGTGTGAACCGTGCCAAGGGGGGCCCGAACGGGGGCCCAGGCAAGGTACCGTCGGATAGAGGCACCAGGAGCCGCTGAACCAGGCGTCTCCCAGGCGAAGGGGAAGCACCTCGTGGCACGCATCGGTGATGGCGGCGATCTGCTCAAGTGCTCGTTCTGCGGCAAGAGCCAGAAGCAGGTGAAGAAGCTCATCGCGGGACCCGGTGTGTACATCTGCGACGAGTGCATCGATCTCTGCAACGAGATCATCGAGGAGGAGCTCGCGGAGACCTCCGAGGTCCGCTGGGAAGAGCTTCCCAAGCCGCGCGAGATCTACGAGTTCCTGGAGGGGTACGTCGTCGGGCAGGAGCCCGCGAAGAAGGCCCTCTCGGTCGCTGTGTACAACCACTACAAGCGGGTCCAGGCCGGGGAGAACGGCGGCGGCGCCGGTCGCGAGGACGCGATCGAGCTGGCCAAGTCCAACATCCTGCTGCTGGGCCCCACGGGCTCCGGCAAGACGCTCCTCGCGCAGACGCTGGCCCGCATGCTCAACGTTCCGTTCGCCATCGCCGACGCGACGGCGCTGACGGAGGCCGGCTATGTCGGCGAGGACGTCGAGAACATCCTGCTGAAGCTGATCCAGGCGGCGGACTACGACGTCAAGAAGGCCGAGACCGGGATCATCTACATCGACGAGATCGACAAGGTCGCCCGCAAGAGCGAGAACCCCTCGATCACGCGCGACGTCTCCGGCGAGGGCGTCCAGCAGGCCCTGCTGAAGATCCTGGAGGGCACCACCGCCTCGGTGCCGCCGCAGGGCGGACGCAAGCACCCGCACCAGGAGTTCATCCAGATCGACACGACGAACGTCCTGTTCATCGTGGGCGGCGCGTTCTCCGGACTGGAGAAGATCATCGAGTCCCGGGCCGGCGCCAAGGGCATCGGCTTCGGCGCCACGATCCGCTCCAAGCTGGAGATCCAGGCGAGCGACCAGTTCCAGGAGGTCATGCCGGAGGACCTGGTGAAGTTCGGGATGATCCCCGAGTTCATCGGCCGCCTCCCCGTGCTGACCTCCGTGCACAACCTGGACCGCGAGGCCCTGCTCCAGATCCTCATCGAGCCGCGCAACGCGCTGGTCAAGCAGTACCAGCGGCTGTTCGAACTCGACGGTGTGGAGCTGGACTTCGAGCGCGAGGCGCTGGAGGCCATCGCGGACCAGGCGATCCTGCGGCAGACCGGCGCGCGCGGCCTGCGGGCCATCATGGAGGAAGTCCTCCAGTCCGTGATGTACGAGGTCCCCTCCCGCAAGGACGTGGCCCGCGTGGTCATCACGCCCGACGTCGTCCGCAACAACGTCAACCCGACGCTGGTCCCGCGCGAGCCGCGCACGATCGGGAAGAACGACGGCGGCCGGCACGAGAAGTCCGCCTGAGCACGGTCCCGCGATCCGTCAGCGGCACGCGGCAGCGACAACGCCGAAGGGGCGTCCACCGGTTGACCGGTGGACGCCCCTTCGGCGTCGGATGACCGGGCCGCCGGGTCAGAGCTTGGTGCGGGAGGTGCTGTAGAGCTTGGCGGCGAGCGCGGCGACGTCCGCCTGCGGCATGCCCTTGCCGTTGAGCGCGCTGCCGACGTCGACGGCGACGACGATCCCGACGGTGCTGTAGTCGGCCCAGATGCAGACCGGCGTGATCACTTCCCTCGGGCCGTTCGCCGGGGTGCCGTCCGCCTTGTCGTTGACCGTCCTCAGGTCCTGGCACCTCATCAGGGCGCCGTCCAGTCCGGCCGGTTCGACGTCCTTGGGGCTGCCGACGAGCGAGACCTTGCTGCCGCCGGCGCCCTCGCCCATCTTCTTCTCGGCGTCGCTGAAGGAGTTGTCGATGACCTCGGCCGGATCTGCGACCTCGCCCCAGTAGCCCTGGAGCATGAGCATCTTCTGCGCGAGGGGGTTGTCCTGCGAGCCGCTCTTGTACTGGGCGCCGGCCTGCCGGGGGTTCGTGACGCCCGCCGCCTCCGCCTCGGCCTTCTCCGTCCCGGTCAGCGGGCCCGGTGCGATGGATCCGGCGGACTCCTTCCTGTAGTCGTCCACCGAGGCCGCCGGCGTCAGCTGGTAGCCCCTGGTGGAGTCGGCCACATCGCTGTCGCCCGCGCTCCCCGACGTCAGGAGGTACGTCCCGCCCGCGAGGACCGCCAGCGCCGCCACGGCGACGCCGATGATCAGCCCGGTCCTCTTCTTCGGCTGCGGGGCCGGCGGGTACGGAGGCTGCTGTCCGTACCCGGCGGGACCGCCGTACGGCGGGTTCGGCGGCTGCTGCCCGTAGGGGCCCGGCTGCTGGGCCGGCGGGTAGCCGTAGCCGGGTCCGCCCTGGGGCGGGGAGCCGTACGGACCGGGCTGCTGCTGTGGCACGCCCTGCGGAGGCTGCTGCGGGTAGCCGTAGCCGGGCTGCCCCTGCGGCGGGCCCTGCGGCTGCGGCGGCGGGGCGCCGTAGGGGCCCGGCTGCTGTCCGTACGGTCCGGGCTGCCCCTGCGGCGGCAGCCCGCCGTACGGGCCCGGCTGGTTGTGGCTCATGGAAACGTCCCCCTCAAGAATGCCTACGCGTCGCGAACATCCTGGCGGAAGCCGTGCCGGGGCGGGGGCCGGACCGCACACCGTTACCGAACCAATCCGTTTCGGCGCAGGACCGCGACGGCCCTAAACTGTGCTGCGTGACCGAGAAGACTCAAGCGCCGAGCGCCAGCAACCCCGAACTGCCGACCCAGTACGCGCCGGCCGACGTAGAGGGGAAGTTGTACGAGCGCTGGGTGGAGCGCGGGTACTTCGAGGCCGACGAGCACAGCGACAAGCCGCCCTACAGCATCGTCATCCCGCCGCCGAACGTCACCGGCTCGCTTCACCTGGGCCACGCCTTCGAGCACACGCTGATCGACGCCCTGGTCCGCCGCAAGCGGATGCAGGGCTTCGAGGCGCTGTACCAGCCGGGCATGGACCACGCCGGCATCGCCACCCAGAACGTCGTCGAGCGTGAGCTCGGCAAGGAGGGCAAGTCCCGCCACGACCTCGGGCGGGAGGCGTTCGTCGAGCGCGTCTGGCAGTGGAAGAACGAGTCCGGCGGCCAGATCTCCGGCCAGATGCGCCGCCTCGGCGAGGGCGTCGCCTGGTCCCGTGAGCGGTTCACCATGGACGAGGGCCTGTCCAGGGCCGTCCAGACCGTCTTCAAGCAGATGTACGACGACGGCCTGATCTACCGCGCCGAGCGGATCATCAACTGGTGCCCCCGCTGTCTCACCGCGATCTCCGACATCGAGGTCGAGTACCAGGAGGACGACGGCGAGCTGGTCTCGATGACGTACGGGGAAGGGGACGAGACCATCGTCGTCGCCACCACCCGCGCCGAGACGATGCTCGGCGACACCGCCGTCGCCGTCCACCCCGACGACGAGCGCTACCGGCACCTGGTCGGCAAGCAGATCAGGCTGCCGCTCACCGACCGGACCGTCCCCGTCGTCGCCGACCGCCACGTCGACCCGGAGTTCGGCACCGGCGCGGTCAAGGTGACCCCCGCGCACGACCCGAACGACTTCGAGATCGGCAAGCGCCACGACCTGCCGTTCCTCACGGTCATGGACGAGCGCGCGGTCATCACCGTCCCCGGCCCGTTCGAGGGCCTGGACCGGCTGGAGGCCCGCTCCGCCATCGTCGCCGCCCTGCGCGAGGACGGCCGGATCGTCGCCGAGAAGCGGCCCTACGTCCACTCCGTCGGGCACTGCTCCCGCTGCAAGACCACCATCGAGCCGCGCCTCTCGCTCCAGTGGTGGGTCAAGGTCGCCCCGCTCGCCAAGGCCGCGGGCGACGCGGTCCGCGACGGCAGCGTCAAGATCCACCCGCAGGAGATGGAGAAGCGCTACTTCGACTGGGTCGACAACCTCCACGACTGGACGATCTCGCGCCAGCTCTGGTGGGGCCACCGCATCCCCGTCTGGTACGGCCCGAACGGCGAGGTCGTCTGCGTCGGACCGGACGACGACGCGCCCACCGGCGAGGGCTGGACGCAGGACAGCGACGTCCTGGACACGTGGTTCTCCTCCGGCCTGTGGCCGTTCTCCACCCTCGGCTGGCCCGAACAGACCGACAGCCTCGCGAAGTTCTACCCGAACTCCGTCCTGGTCACCGGCTACGACATCCTCTTCTTCTGGGTCGCCCGGATGATGATGTTCGGCCTGTACGTCAACGACGGCGTCCCGCCGTTCGGAACCATCGTCCTGCACGGCATGGTCCGCGACGAGCACGGCAAGAAGATGTCGAAGTCCTTCGGCAACGTGGTCAACCCGCTGGACTGGATGGACAAGTACGGCTCCGACGCCCTGCGCTTCACCCTGGCCCGCGGCGCGAACCCGGGCACCGACGTCCCGATCGGCGAGGACTGGGTCCAGGGCTCGGCGAAGTTCTCCAACAAGATCTGGAACGCCACCCGCTTCGCCCTGATGAACGGCGCGACGATCGAGGGCGGGCTGCCGCCGGTCGAGGAGATGTCGGTCACCGACCGCTGGATCCTCTCCCGCCTGAACAAGACGGTCGCCGACGTCGACGCCTACTACGACGACTTCCAGTTCGCGAAGATCAGCGAGTCTCTGCGGCACTTCGCCTGGGACGAGGTCTTCGACTGGTACGTCGAGCTGTCCAAGACCACGTTCTTCGCGGGCGGCCGTCCGGCCGAGGTCTCGGGCCGGGTCCTCGGCGAGGTCCTGGACGTGATGCTGCGGCTGCTGCACCCGATCGTCCCGTTCGTCACGGAGGCGCTGTGGACCGCGCTCACCGGGCGCGAGTCCGTCGTCATCGCCGAGTGGCCCGCCGACTCGGGCTTCCGCGACGACGCGGCCGAGAAGGAGATCGAGCTGGTCCAGCAGGTCGTCACCGAGGTCCGCCGCTTCCGCAACGACCAGGGCCTCCAGCCCGGCCAGAAGGTCCCGGCCGAGCTGACCCTGACCGGCACGGCGCTCGCCCCGCACGAGGCGGCCATGCGCCAGCTCGCGCGGCTCCAGCCCGCCGGGGAGGGCTTCCAGGCCACGGCGTCGCTGCCGGTCGCCGGGGCCACGGTCGCCCTCGACCTGTCCGGCACGATCGACGTCCCGGCCGAGCGCAAGCGCCTCACGAAGGACCTGGAGGCGGCGCGGAAGGAGAAGGCGCAGGCCACCGGGAAGCTCGGCAACGAGGCGTTCCTCGCCAAGGCCCCGGACAACGTGGTCGACAAGATCCGCGGCCGGCTCGCCAAGGCCGAGGCGGACATCGAGCGGATCGGCGCGCAGCTCGCGGCCTTGCCGCAGGGCTGACCGCCCCGCCCCGAAGCCCCCGCACCCCCGGTCCACCGGGAGCGCGGGGGCTTCGCCGTCCCCGGCCGCGGCGCGTTCCTCCCGTACGCCACCGGGTGCCGCGCGCGGCGGACCCGCCCATCCGTAGACTGGCCGGGTGAGTGAGCCCCGCCCTTCAGACCGGCACGACGAGTCCGAGCCCGACGACGCCTTCGAGGCGATCGTCGGCGAAGAGACCCAGCGCGACCCCGACCTGGCGGTGATCGAGGCCGGGAGCCGCACGCTGCGCACCCACTCGGGACCGGCCCAGGACGCGGCAGCCGCCCGACCGACCGACCCCGAGACCGAGCGGGCGCTGCGCGCGGTGGAGCAGGAGCTCTCCGGACGCTGGGGCGAGACGAAGCTCGACCCCTCGGTGACGCGCATCGCCGCCCTGATGGACGTACTGGGCGAGCCGCAGCGCGCCTACCCCTCGATCCACATCACCGGGACGAACGGCAAGACGTCCACGGCCCGCATGATCGAGGCCCTGCTGAACGGGTTCGACCTGCGCACCGGCCGCTACACCTCCCCGCACGTCCAGTCGATCACCGAGCGGATCAGCCTGGACGGCCTCCCGATCGATCCCGCGCGGTTCGTCGAGACGTACGAGGACGTCAAGCCGTACATCGAGATGGTCGACGCCCAGCAGCCCTACCGGCTGTCGTTCTTCGAGGTCCTCACCGGCATGGCGTACGCGGCCTTCGTCGACGCGCCCGTCGACGCGGCGGTCGTCGAGGTCGGCATGGGCGGCACCTGGGACGCCACCAACGTCATCGACGCCACCGTCGCCGTCATCACCCCGATCTCCCTCGACCACACCGACCGGCTCGGCTCCACGCCCGGCGAGATCGCCGGTGAGAAGGCCGGGGTCATCAAGCCGGGCGCCACGGTCGTCCTGGCGCAGCAGCCCGTGGACGCCGCGCAGGTGATGCTGAAGAAGGCCGTCGAGGCGGACGCCACCGTGGCCCGCGAGGGCATGGAGTTCGGCGTCGTCTCGCGGGAGATCGCGGTCGGCGGGCAACTGCTGACCCTGCGGGGCCTGGGCGGCGAGTACACCGACGTCTTCCTGCCGCTGTACGGGGCCCACCAGGCGCACAACGCGGCGGTCGCGCTCGCCGCCGTCGAGGCGTTCTTCGGCATCGGCGCGGAGCAGGCCCGGTCGCTGGACGTGGACGCCATCCGCAAGGCGTTCGCCGCGGTCATCTCGCCCGGCCGGCTGGAGGTCGTGCGCTCCAGCCCGACCGTCGTCCTGGACGCCGCGCACAACCCGGCGGGCGCGCGCGCCGCCGCGGAGGGCGTCTCCGAGGCGTTCAGCTTCTCCCGGCTGATCGGCGTGGTCGGCACGAGCGCCGACAAGGACGTGCGCGGGCTCCTCGAAGCCTTCGAGCCGATCTTCGCCGAGGTCGTCGTCACGCAGAACTCCACCGAGCGGGCGATGGACGCGGACGAGCTGGCCGCCATCGCCGTCGAGGTCTTCGGCGACGACCGCGTCCAGGTCGAGCCGCGTCTCGACGACGCGCTGGAGGCGGCGATCACGCTGGCCGAGGAGGACGACGAGTACGCGGGCGCCGGAGTGCTGGTGACCGGATCCGTGATCACGGTCGGCGAGGCCCGGCTGCTTCTGGGAAGGGGCTGACCCGTGCGGACGCTCTGCGCTGCGACGCTGATCGGCGAGTTCTTCGTGATCGGTTTCGCCGGTCTCGTCGCGATGAAGCTGGACGACCTCTCGATGGCCGCCGTCTGGACGGTGTGCGGCGTCGGCATGGCGCTGTCCGTCCTGCTCTGCGGGATGATCACCCGTCCGGGCGGCATACAGCTCGGCTGGGCGCTCCAGATCGCGCTGGTGCTCAGCGGATTCGTAGTGCCGATGATGTTCGTCCTCGGCCTCGCCTTCGGCGGGCTGTGGTGGGCCTCGGTGCACTACGGCCGCAGGATCGACGAGGTGAAGGCCCGGTGGGCCGCCGAGCAGGAGGCCGGCGAGGCCGCGGCCTGAGCCGAGGCCCGGCGGCCGGGAGCCGAAGGTGACGCTGGGTGAACCCCGGGCGTCGGCCGGTCCCCGTACCCCTGTAACCTCGCCCTCACCGCACTCGTATGCCTGGCCTGCAAGGAGCCGTACATGACTCAGCGCACCCTCGTCCTGCTCAAGCCCGACGCTGTCCGCCGCGGCCTGATCGGCGAGATCGTCGGCCGCATCGAGCGCAAGGCCGGATGGCGGATCACGGCGCTGGAGCTGCGCACCCTGGACCAGGACACGCTGGAGCAGCACTACGGCGAGCACAAGGGCCGCCCGTTCTACGAGCCGCTGGTGGAGTTCATGGCGTCGGGCCCCGTCGTCGCCCTGGTGGCCGAAGGCGAGCGGGTGATCGAGGGCGTGCGCGCGCTGGCCGGACCCACCGACCCGATCGCCGCCGCGCCCGGATCCATCCGCGGCGACTTCGGCACGATCACCCGGGAGAACCTCATCCACGCCTCGGACTCGCAGGAGTCCGCAGAGCGAGAACTGAAGCTTTTCTTTCCGGGACTTTCCTGAACCGATCGGCCAAACAGCGCTGTATGCCTGGGGCGACCGAAGTAATTCGGTCGCCCTTCGGCATAGGGTTCCATCTCGCGGGAACGCATCCTCCCGACGTAACGTCACCATGGGTGGGACGGCCTGCCGTTCCGCTCGCATGGCGAAGGACCCTCGCGCTGTGTCCGTGCATACGGCACTACGATGGAAGCTTCCACGCCCGCAGCGCCAACCTCGCCTACCAGAACAAGCCATCACCGCTTCTTCGGAAGGCCCGACGCATCCTCATGGGGAACAAGGGGAACTCAATGTCGTTCATCGGCCGTGACATGGCTATCGACCTCGGGACTGCCAACACGCTGGTGTACGTCAGGGGGCGCGGCATCGTTCTGAACGAGCCGTCCGTCGTGGCCATCAACACCAACACCGGCGGAATTCTGGCGGTCGGCTCCGAGGCCAAGAAAATGATCGGGCGCACGCCGGGCAACATCGTCGCCGTGCGGCCTCTCAAGGACGGCGTCATCGCCGACTTCGAGATCACGGAGCGCATGCTCCGCTACTTCATCCTCAAGATCCACAAGCGCCGCTACCTCGCCCGTCCGCGCGTCGTCGTCTGCGTTCCCTCCGGTATCACCGGAGTCGAGCGCCGCGCCGTCATCGAGGCGTCCACGCAGGCCGGCGCCCGTCAGGTGCACATCATCGAGGAGCCCATGGCCGCGGCCATCGGCTCCGGCCTGCCGGTCCACGAGGCCACCGGGAACATGGTCGTCGACATCGGTGGCGGCACCACCGAGGTCGCCGTGATCTCGCTCGGCGGAATCGTCACTGCCCAGTCGATCCGGGTCGCCGGCGACGAGCTGGACAACGCGATCATCCAGCACATCAAGAAGGAGTACTCGCTGCTCCTCGGTGAGCGGACCGCCGAACAGATCAAGATCACCATCGGTTCCGCGTACGACATGGACAAGGACGAGCACACCGAGATCCGAGGCCGCGACCTGGTCTCGGGGCTGCCCAAGACGGTCGTCATCTCGGCCGCCGAGGTCCGCAAGGCCATCGAGGAGCCGGTCAACGCGATCGTCGACGCCGTGAAGACGACGCTCGACAAGTGCCCGCCCGAGCTCTCCGGTGACGTCATGGACCGCGGCATCGTCCTCACCGGCGGCGGCGCGCTGCTGCGCGGACTGGACGAGCGGCTGCGCCGCGAGACGGGTATGCCGATCCACATCGCCGAGGACCCGCTGGACTCGGTGGCCCTCGGATCGGGCAAGTGCGTCGAGGAGTTCGAAGCGCTCCAGCAGGTGCTGGACGCCCAGCCCCGACGGTAGGACTCCACGATCCGGCGCGCGGACGCTGCCGCTCCGCACGCCGGATCGTTGATATAGATCGTTGACACAGATCGTCGCGGTACCCGTACGGCGCGCAGTCCGCGGCGTGCGGGCGCCGACCACAGGCACGAACATTCCGACGAGGAAGGCACGGCCGCCGCACGTGAGGGACACACGAGAGAGCCGGCTGCTCCTGGTGCTGCTGATCGCCATCGCATTCGCCCTGATCACGGTGGACATCCGCGGTGGCGAGGAGTCGCCCGTGGACGGAGCACGGCAGGCCGCCGCCGCCGTACTCGGACCGGTCGAGAACGGCGTTGCGGCAGCGGTCGACCCGGTGGGCAACGCCGTAGGGGCCGTCCGGGACTCCGGCGACCGGCACGACCGGATCGCCGCCCTGGAGCTGGAGAACGCCGCGCTGAAGTCGAAGCTCGGCAGCGACGACCGCACCAGCAGCCGCGTCCGCCAGCTCGACGCCATCATGAAGAACGCGGGCGCCGGACGGTACGGCATCAAGGGCGCCGAGGTCATCGCCATAGGAGCGGCCCAGGGCTTCTCCTGGACGATCACCATCGACGCCGGGGCGAACGACGGCATCCGCCGCGACATGACCGTACTCAACGGGGAAGGGCTGGTCGGCCGGGTCACCACCGTCGGCCCCGACACCGCGACGGTCCTGCTCGCCAACGACCCCGACTTCACCGTCGGCACCCGGATGGAGAAGACCGACGAGCTCGGCTTCGCCACCGGGCAGGGCGCGCGCCCGCTGTCGGTGCAGTTCCTCAACGGCAAGGCCCAGGTGAAGGCCGGCGACCGGCTGGTCACCTTCGGCTCCAGCAAGGACAAGCCCTTCGTGCCCGGCGTGCCGGTCGGCGAGGTCGTGCGGGTCGACCCCTCGGGCGGCGCGCTGACCCGGACGGTCTACGTGAAGCCGTACGTCGGGTTCACCAAGCTCGACATCGTCGGCGTCGTCGTCCAGGCCCCGCGCGAGGACCCGCGCGACATGGTCCTGCCCAAGCAGCCCGCCAAGCCCGCTAAGCCCAAGCCGACGCCCACCGTCACCGTGACCGTCCAGCCCAACGGCGACCTCGTCGACGCCGCCGGCAAGGTCGTCGGCAACGTCAACGAGAAGCCGGGCGCGGGCGGCGACGCCCGGGGCGACGACCAGCAACCCGACAACGCGGTCAACGACCAGGAGTAGAGCTGATCCCCATGCGCCTCAACCGGACTCTGCTCTCCATCGCCCTGGTGGTCGTCGCCCTCGTCGTCCAGGTCTCCGTCCTCGCCCGCCTCCAACTCCCCGGCGCGGTCCCCGACCTGCTGCTGCTGACCGTCGTCGCGCTCGCCCTCGTCTACGGGCACGTCAGCGGGGCGTTCATCGGCTTCGGCGCGGGCCTGCTCGCGGACCTCGCGCCTCCCGCCGACCACGCCGCCGGGCGCTACGCCCTGGTGCTCTGCCTCGTCGGCTACGTCGCCGGCCTGGCCCGGCCGGAGAACGGCCGGCTCAAGTCGGCCTTCGCCCCGATGGCGGTCGTCGTCGGCGCGGCGATCGGCTCGACCCTGCTGTACGCGGGTGTCGGCGCGCTCGTCGGCGACACCGCGGCCCGCCATGTGGGCCTGACCGGCCTGCTGTTCACCGCCGTCGTCTACGACCTGCTGCTGGCCCCCTTCACCGTGCCGCTCATCATGGCGCTGGCCAAGCGCACCGAGAACGACCCGCTCGCCGAGGCGTCCGGCGGCAACGACGTCGCCGCCGGCTGGCTCGCCTCGGGCACCGGCCTGCGGATCGGCGGCCAGCGCGGCGGACTGCGCGTCAAGGCCGCCCGCAACCGCGCCGCCCGCGCGGGAAGGATCAAGGGGGTCAAGCGACTGTGACGCCGTACGCCGCGGGGGACGCCCCCCGCACCACCTGCCGGAACGCCGGGGGCGCACCGTGAGCAACATTCCCGAGACCGGACGGACCCAGCGGGTCCGGATCCGGCTCGTCGTCATCCAGGTCCTCGTCTTCTCCCTGCTGCTCACGCTCGGCGGCCGGCTCTGGTACCTCCAGATCCGCAACGGCCAGGAGTACACCGACGAGGCCAAGAACAACCACGTCCAGCAGGTCGTCCAGCCCGCCGTGCGAGGCGCCATCCTCGACGCGCGCGGCGTCCCGCTCGCCGACAACGAGACCCGGCTCGTCGTCTCCGCCAGCCGCACCGAGCTGCTGAAGATGAAGGACGACGGCGTCGGGGTCCTCACCCGGCTCGCCGACGTCCTGGACATGAAGGCCAAGGACGTCCAGGACAAGATCCGGCTCTGCGACTCCAAGACGCCGCAGCCCTGTTGGAACGGCTCGCCCTACCAGCCGATCCCGGTCACCGACGAGGCCACCACCCAGCAGGCCCTCCAGATCCGCGAGCGGGCCGAGGACTTCCCCGGCATCACCGCCGAACCCACCGCCGTACGCCGCTACGCCGCACCCGGCAAGGCGAAGACCTCCCAGGTCCTCGGCTACCTCTCCCCGGTCACCGACGAGGAGATCACCAAGGCCCGGGACAGCGAATCGCCCTACCTGCGCTCCGACCAGGTCGGCCGCTCGGGACTGGAGCGCACCTACGACAAGGAGCTGCGCGGCAAGGCGGGCGTCACCCGCTACGAGGTCGACAACCTGGGCCGCGTCATCGGGCAGGCCGAGAACGACCGGGCCGAGCCCGGCGCCAGCGTGGTCACCTCCATCGACGCCCGCGTCCAGGCGGTGGCCGAGTACGAACTCGCGCAGGCCATGAAGACGGTCCGCCAGGAGACCGACAAGATCACCGGCCGGAAGTACGAGGCCGACTCCGGCGCGGTCGTCGTCCTGGAGTCGAAGACGGGCCGCGTCGTCTCGATGGCCTCGCAGCCCGACTACGACCCCAACGCCTGGGTCGGCGGCATCTCCGGCAAGGAGTACGCCAAGCTCACGAGCAAGAAGTCCAACTACCCGCTGCTCAACCGGGGCATCCAGGGCCAGGCGCCCGCCGGGTCGATCTTCAAGGTGGTGTCGGCGAGCGCCGCGGTGCGCGGTGGCCACCGCTTCAACGACCTCTACGAGTGCAGCAGCTCCTACAGCCTCGGCAACCAGACCTTCGCGAACTTCGAGTCCCAGGGGCACGGCCCCATCACCCTCGGCGACGCGCTCAAGTACTCCTGCAACACCGTCTTCTACCGGCTCGGCCACGACGAGTGGGTGCGGGACGGCGGCATAAAGCCGAAGAAGGACGCCAAGAACTGGTTCTACCGCACCGCCCGTGACTTCGGACTCGGCGCCGAGACCGGCATCGACCTGCCCAACGAGGTCAAGGGCCGCATTCCCGACCGCGAGTGGAAGCAGAACTTCTGGAAGGCCAACAAGGACGCCTGGTGCAAGGAGGGCAAGAGGGGCGGCACCTACGTCCAGCAGATCGCGTACGAGAGCTGCCTCGAAGGCAACCAGCTCAAGGCGTACGACAGCATCAACTACGCGATCGGACAGGGTGACGTGCTCGTCACCCCCATCCAGATGGCCACCGCCTACGCCGCCATCAGCAACGGCGGCACCATCCACGCGCCTTCGGTGGGCAAGGCCGTGATCAGCAACGACGGCAAGGACGTCCGGGTGATCAAGCCCGAGGTCACCGGCAAGCTGCCGGTCGACGCCCAGACCGTCAAGGACCTCGACAAGGGGCTGCGCTCGGTGGTCGAGCCCGGCGGCACCGCCGCATGGCGGTTCGGCGGCTGGCCGCAGGACAAGATCCCGATGCGCGCCAAGACCGGCACCGCCCAGGTGTACGGCAAGCAGACCACCGCGTGGTTCGCGACCTACACCGACGACTTCACCATCGTCATGACGATCTCCCAGGGCGGCACCGGCTCCGGCGCGGCCGGGCCCGCCGTCCGCAAGATCTACGACGCGCTCTACGGCCTCGACGCCGAGGGCAACCAGGACCTCAAGAGGGCCCTGCTGCCCGCGCCCCAGAAGACCCTGCCGAAGGTCCAGCCCGACGGCTCGATCAACGCCCCGAAGGTCAAGCCGTACGATCCTCGGCCGGCCAAGCCGGAAGGACCGCCCGTGGAGCCCGAAGCCCAACTGCCCGTGCAGCCCGCGGGCCAGCCCGGACTCACCGGCTCGCCGTCGTCGAGGAGGCAGCCCTGATGGCAAGTGGCTTCTCCGTCTCCCGGTACGTCCCCGAGCAGGGCTCCTGGGCCCGACTGACCGCCCGCGACTCCCTCGTACGGCGGCTGGACTGGCCCCTGCTCGGAGCGGCGTTCGCGCTCTCGGTCCTCGGCTCGCTGCTGGTGTGGTCCGCCACCCGCAACCGCGACCAGCTCACGCAGGGCGACCCGTACTTCTTCCTCTTCCGGCACGTCCTCAACACCGGCATCGGCCTGGCCCTGATGATCGGCACGATCTGGCTCGGCCACCGCACCCTGCGCGGCGCCGTACCCATCCTCTACGGCCTGTCGGTGCTGCTGGTCCTCGCCGTGCTCACCCCGCTCGGCGCGACGGTCAACGGCGCGCACGCGTGGATCAAGCTCGGCGGCGGCTTCTCGCTCCAGCCCTCCGAGTTCACCAAGATCACGATCATCCTCGGCATGGCGATGCTGCTCGCCGCCCGTGTCGACGCCGGCGACCAGCTCCACCCCGACCACCGCACCGTCGCGAAGTCGCTGGGCATCGCCGTCATCCCGATGGCCATCGTCATGCTGATGCCGGACCTCGGCTCGGTCATGGTCATGGCCGTCATCGTCCTCGGCGTCCTGCTGGCCTCCGGCGCCTCCAACCGCTGGGTCTTCGGCCTGCTCGGCGCGGGCGCCGCGGGCGCGGTCTCCATCTGGCAGCTCGGGCTGCTCGACGACTACCAGATCGCCCGCTTCGCCGCCTTCGCCAACCCGGCGCTCGACCCGGCGGGCGTCGGCTACAACACCAACCAGGCGCGCATCGCGATCGGCTCCGGCGGACTCACCGGCACCGGCCTCTTCGAAGGTACGCAGACGACCGGGCAGTTCGTGCCCGAGCAGCAGACCGACTTCGTCTTCACGGTCGCCGGCGAGGAACTGGGCTTCCTCGGCGCCGGGCTGATCATCTTCCTGCTCGGCGTCGTCCTGTGGCGGGCCTGCCGGATCGCCCGCGAGACGACCGAGCTGTACGGCACGGTCGTCGCCGCCGGCATCATCGCCTGGTTCGCCTTCCAGTCCTTCGAGAACATCGGGATGACGCTCGGCATCATGCCGGTCGCCGGACTGCCGCTGCCCTTCGTCTCCTACGGAGGGTCCTCGATGTTCGCCGTCTGGGTCGCGATCGGACTGCTCCAGTCGATCAGGGTGCAGCGGCCGATGTCGGCCTGAGTACTCCCGCGGCCGATCGGCCCGAACAGGGAGGGCCGCCCCCGGGCGGCCCTCTCCCCATCCCGGCCGATCGCGTCTAGATTCGGTACATGGCGGACACCAAGCGCGAGATCGAGCGGAAGTACGAAGCCACCGCGGCCACCCGGCTGCCCGACCTGACCCGGGTCCCCGGCGTCGACGCGGTGGTCCCCAGAGGCGTCACCGAGCTGGACGCCGTCTACTACGACACCGCCGGCCTCCGCCTCGCCGCCGACTCCCTCACGCTGCGCCGCCGCACCGGCGGCGCGGACGAGGGCTGGCACCTGAAGTTCCCGGTCGCCTCCGGCATCCGCGACGAGATCCACGAACCGCTCTCCGACACCGTGCCGCACGCCCTCGCCGCGCTGCTCCGCTCCCGGGTCCGCGACGCCCCGCTCGCGCCCGTCGTACGGCTCCTCTCCTCGCGCGACGTGTACCACCTGACGGCGGCCGACGGCGCCCTCCTCGCCGAGGCCAGCGTCGACACCGTGCTGGCCGAACGGCTCGCGGGCGACACGTCCGCAGCCACCGCCGCCTGGACCGAGATCGAGGTGGAACTCGCCGACGGCGGCGACCCGGCCTTCCTCGACGCGGTGGAGCGCCGGCTGGACGAGGCGGGCGTGCGCCCCGCGCGATCCGCCTCGAAGCTCGCGCGGGCCCTGGCCGAGACCGCCCCGGAGGGCGGCCGGAAGGGGAGCGGGAGGAAGGACAGCACGGGGAAACGCGGGAAGGAGGAGGCGGCGGCGACCGCGGGCGACCACGTCATGGCCTACGTACGCGACCAGATCCACACCGTCGTCGCCCTCGACCCCGCCGTCCGCCGCGACCTGCCGGACTCCGTCCACGCGATGCGCGTGGCCACCCGACGGCTGCGCAGCGCCTTCAAGACGTACCGGAGGATCCTCGACCGCTCGGTCACCGACCCCGTCGGCGAGGAGCTGAAGTGGCTGGCGGCCGAGCTCGGCGTCGACCGCGACCAGGAGGTGCTGGACCAGCGGCTCGGCTCCCGTACCGACGCCCTGCCCGCCACCCTGGTCCTCGGCCCGGTGCGCGGCCGGCTCCAGGCATGGTCGGCCGCCCGGCGCACCGGATCGCGCGCGAGGACCGTCGCCCTCCTGGACCAGGACCGCTACCTCGCCCTGCTCGACGCGCTGGACGCGCTGAGCGTCGACCCGCCCCTGCGCCCCGCGGCCCGACGCGCGCCGGGGCGGGCGCTGCCGCGTGCGGTCCTCAAGGACTACGACCGCCTCGCCCGCCGCGTCGAGCACGCTCTGGCCCGGCCGCAGGGGCCGGAGCGGGACGCGGCGATGCACGAGGCCCGCAAGGCCGCCAAACGCGCCCGGTACGCGGCCGACGCGGCCCGGCCCGCGCTCGGCCCGCCGGCGAAGCGGTTCGCCAAGCGGATGAAGGCCGTGCAGAGCCTGCTCGGCGACCACCAGGACAGCGTCGTGGCCCGCGAGGCCCTGCGCACCCTCGCCGTCCAGTCGCACGCGGCCGGCGAGTCCGCGTTCACCTGGGGGCTGCTGTACGGGCGGGAGGAGGCGGCGGCCGAGGCCCGCGAGCGGGAACTGCCGCAGGTGTGGGACCGGGCCCGCGCGCCCGAACTGCGGGCGGATCTGAAGGGGTGAGCCCCGGGGTACGCTGGATGGTCACCCCTGCCGGCTCACGAAGGTTCGCGAGATGTCTGCCGCATCGGTCTTCCCACAGCTCGAAGCTCTGCTCCCGCATGTGCAGAAGCCCATCCAGTACGTCGGCGGTGAGCTGAACTCCACCGTCAAGGAGTGGGACAGCTGCGACGTCCGCTGGACCCTGATGTACCCCGACGCGTACGAGGTCGGGCTCCCCAACCAGGGCGTCATGATCCTCTACGAGGTGCTGAACGAGCGGGAGGGCGTCCTCGCCGAGCGCACCTACAGCGTCTGGCCGGACCTGGAGGAGCTGATGCGCGAGCACGGCGTCCCGCAGTTCACCGTGGACAGCCACCGCCCGGTCGGCGCCTTCGACGTCTTCGGGCTCAGCTTCTCCACCGAGCTGGGCTACACGAACATGCTCACCGCCCTGGACCTCGCGGGCATCCCGCTGCGGGCCGAGGACCGCACCGTGGAGCACCCCATCGTCCTCGCGGGCGGCCACGCGGCCTTCAACCCCGAGCCGATCGCCGACTTCATCGACTGCGCGGTCATCGGCGACGGCGAGCAGGCCGTCCTGGAGATCACCGACATCATCCGGGCCTGGAAGGCCGAGGGCCGGCCCGGCGGCCGTGACGAGGTGCTGTTCCGGCTGTCGAAGACCGGCGGCGTCTACGTCCCGCGCTTCTACGACGTCGAGTACCTGCCCGACGGCCGCATCGGCCGCGTCGTGCCCAACCGGTCCGGCGTGCCGTGGCGGGTCTCCAAGCACACCGTCATGGACCTGGACGAGTGGCCCTACCCCAAGCAGCCGCTCGTCCCGCTCGCCGAGACCGTGCACGAACGGATGTCGGTGGAGATCTTCCGCGGCTGCACCCGCGGCTGCCGCTTCTGCCAGGCCGGCATGATCACGCGCCCCGTGCGGGAGCGAAGCATCACCGGCATCGGCGAGATGGTCGACAAGGGGCTCAAGGCGACCGGCTTCGAAGAGGTCGGCCTGCTCTCCCTCTCCTCCGCGGACCACAGCGAGATCGGTGACATCGCCAAGGGCCTCGCCGACCGCTACACCGAGGACAAGATCGGCCTCTCGCTGCCCTCCACCCGGGTCGACGCCTTCAACGTCGACCTGGCCAACGAACTGACCCGCAACGGCCGCCGGTCCGGTCTCACCTTCGCCCCCGAGGGCGGCTCCGAGCGCATGCGCAAGGTCATCAACAAGATGGTCTCGGAAGAGGACCTGATCCGCACGGTCGCCACCGCGTACGGCAACGGCTGGCGCCAGGTGAAGCTGTACTTCATGTGCGGCCTGCCCACCGAGACCGACGAGGAC
This sequence comes from Streptomyces sp. ADI96-02, assembly GCF_003846185.1. GTDB lineage: Bacteria > Actinomycetota > Actinomycetes > Streptomycetales > Streptomycetaceae > Streptomyces. Next base: position 2,035,310 of record NZ_ML123034.1, on the reverse strand, counting down.
GTCCTCCAGATCGGCGACATGGCGGTCAACGTCATCGCCAAGGGCCGCGAGGTCTCCGGCCAGAACGACATCCGCTGCACCGTCTCCATCGGCGGCTTCGTGCCCAAGCCGCACACCCCGTTCCAGTGGGCGCCCCAGCTCAGCGCCGAGGACACCGACTCCCGGCTGAAGAAGCTCCGCGACAAGATCCGCGGCGACAAGAAGTACGGCCGCTCCATCGGCTTCCGCTACCACGACGGCAAGCCCGGCATCGTCGAGGGCCTGCTCTCCCGGGGCGACCGCCGCGTCGGCTCGGTCATCCGCGCCGTCTACGAGGCGGGCGGCCGGTTCGACGGCTGGCGCGAGCACTTCAGCTACGACCTCTGGATGGACTGCGCCGAGAAGACGCTGCCCGAGTACGGCGTGGACGTCGACTGGTACACCACCCGCGAGCGCACCTACGAGGAGGTCCTGCCCTGGGACCACCTGGACTCCGGCCTCGACAAGGACTGGCTCTGGGAGGACTGGCAGGACGCCCTCGACGAGACCGAGGTCGAGGACTGCCGCTGGACGCCCTGCTTCGACTGCGGAGTCTGCCCGCAGCTCGACCTGGACATCCAGATCGGCCCGACCGGCAAGAAGCTGCTCCCGCTTGAGGTCAAAAAGTAGCCGTGACCAGCGGCGATGCCGTTCAGAGGATGGCTGAGACGCTCGCCGGCATGAGCGAGGCGGAGCGTACCGAGATCCTTCGAGGGCTCGGGACGAAGGAGCGTGAGCAGGCTTCCCGCCCTGTGCGGCGTACGCCGCTCCCTACTCCTCGGCAAGATCCGGGCTCGTCTCGGCGGTCGAGTGGGTGTAGCTGAAGAGAGGCGTCCGGGCCGTAAGGGTCCGGGCGCCTTCTGCGTGGCGCCGATGGACAGCATCGGGTCGGATCGGGGTGAACATGCCCTCTTGACCCGCAGGTTCCTACAGAGTGAAGGTCGTGCAACCAGGCGCAACGCGCTCGACAGGGAGGGACACCATGGCCTTACGGTTCGTCGGTAAAGATCCCGAGTCCGGAGATCACGGATCACCCGCTGTGTGGGTGGATCAGGAGTCGAAGGATCTTGTGATCCAGGGGTGGACGGCAGACGAGCGGATTACGGGCGAGAGCTCGCGGGATGTGCCGATCCCCGGGCACGAGTCGGTGATCAGGGTTCCGAAGCGGATGATCCCGCTTCTCAGGGAGGCGCTCCGTGTCGCAGAGTCTGACTGACTTCTCTGACCTCATCAGGTCAGTGCAGGAGTCAGCCGTGCATCTTGAGATGCGCGATACGTACGGCGTTGAGAACGAGATCGAAGGCTTCGCCGCGTGGAAGCAAGGGCACCGGCTTGACCCGGAGGACCGGGGATCGTGGTGGCGTCCCTGGCTTGACCTCGTTCAGGAGGTCACGGCCAAGGGCGTTGTCATCCGACGTGCCCGCATCGTTTCGGAGCCCGTCAGCGACTACATCGCCTTCGAGCACTCGGGCACCTTTACGAACGTGGCGGCCGGAGAGCAGATCCGTTGGCTGCCCCGTCGCAGCGCCTCGGGCCTTGCCTTGCCGGGCAACGACTTCTGGTTGTTCGACGGCCGCCTAGTCCAGTTCAACGTCTTCGATGGGGTCGGTCGGTGGGTCCACACTGACCAGACGGAAGACCCTGCCGCAGTTGAGCTGTGCGCGTCGGCGTTCGAAGCGGTGTGGGAGCGAGCCATCCCGCACGAGAAGTACGCCGTCTGATTCCTTACCGGTCAGCTCATGCCTTCCTCTCCACTCTCCAGCGCCCAGGCGGCACGAGTCGCTGTGGCTGCCCGCTTGCAGGGCCTCATGCGAGACGCTGGCCTGACAGGGCATGAGCTGGCCGCTCTGTGCGGCTGGCACAAGTCGAAGTCATCCCGGATCGCGCGGGGCAAGACGCCACCCTCGGACGCTGACATCCGTGCCTGGTGCGCTGCCTGCGGGGCGGACGATCACGCGGCTGATCTGATCGCTGCGTCCCGCAACGCAGAGTTGATGTACGTCGAGTGGCGGCAGATCCACCGTGACGGGATGCGGCGAGTCCATGAGCAGACCGTCCCGCTGTACCAGCGGACCCGCTCCTTTCGCGTGTACGCCTCGAACGTCATGCCGGGGATGCTCCAGACCTCCGGCTACGCAACAGGACTTCTACGGTCCATCACAGCCTTCCAAGGAACCCCGGACGACGTGGCCGACGCCGTGCAGGCTCGGGCCCAACGGTCCCGCGTGATCCGGGAGGGGGACCATCGGTTCGCCCTGGTGCTCGAAGAGACGGTTCTCTACTACCGGGTGAGCGACGATGCCGCGATGGCGGCCCAGCTTGAACACGTGCTCTCGGTGATGGGGCAGCCGAACGTATCCCTCGGCATCATCCCCGCACGGGCCCGCCGTACCGTCTGGCCGCTCGAAGCCTTCTACGCCTTCGACGATCAACAGGTAGCGGTGGAGACTCTCACCGCAGAGATCAACCTGATCACGCCCGGCGAGATCCGTACGTACCTCCGTGCCTTCTCCGAGCTGTCCCGATCCGCTGTGCGCGGAGCCGAAGCCCGCGCCCTGATCACGAAGGCTCTCGCTGCCCTCGGGTGAATCCGTGCAACCGCATGCAACCGCGTAGACCCTCCACTACCCCGCTCCCTACGGTCTGTTCATCGACCTCGGAAGCGACAGGGAGGGCGCGACGGCGACGAAGACAGAACCCACGCGGTGGCAGGAAGCAGCGGTAGAGCTGCCGATTCGGGAGGAGCGCCCCGCGCCCCGTCCGGTACCTGGCTGCCCCGAGTGCGCGCGGCTCGGCCAGCTCCGGAAGGCAGCCGGGTTGGAGGGCGACGGCACCACGGTCGCCGACTGCAACATCCTGCTTCGGATGCACGGGACCGGCCACTGATGGACATGCAGACGTGGAGAGATGCCAGGACTCAGGCAACGGACGCGACGGAATCCATACGTGCGGCACTCGCCGCGCTCGGCGTTCCCGAGTCCGCGTGGAGCAGCGTCCGGCCCGTGGTGACGCACACCGGGCAGGCGTACGTCCATCTCGGGATGATCCGCGCTGATGCGGTCGAGCAGATCGCAGAGGCACTGCGGGTGCCCTCGGCTCCCTGAGCCGATCACAGAATCCTGTCACCGCTGCCCTCCCGGCGGGAGGCAGGTAGTCCCCGATCGACAAGCCGTTGAGCAGAGACAGGACGTGTCTCGTCTGGGTTGACGTGCCCAGGTTCCGGCCCGGTCCGCCCCTTGACTGGGGTGCCGCCCTGGGCAGTGAGGGCAACCGCTTCGGACCCAGGGAAACCGAAGCACCCATCCAAGACTTCCGCTCCATCGAGGGCGGGGCGCGGCCGGCACTCGCTCGGCCGTGAAGCAGATCAGGAAGGGCACAACGATGACCGACCTGTACGGGCTCCCGATCGAGGGAGCCGAGTTCTCGAAGGCATGCGGCGGCAGTACTCACCCGGACGGCGAGGCATGCGTAACCCTCGCGAAGATCGGGCCGGACGCGTGGGCCATGGGTGACAGCAAGCGCCCGGACGCTCAGCCGCTGCGCTTCACCACGGCCGAGCTGAGCGCGGCGGGCATCGACCCCGCGCGCTTCGACCTGTCCGCCTGATCCACGGCACCACCTGAACTGACGGCCCTGCCCTCACGCCGACGGGCGGGGCCGTCGTCATCCCTCGGAACGGAGCAGCGGTGCACCACCACGGTTACGCATGGGTGGGGGAGAAGAAGACGTTCGACAAGGAGAGCATCCGCAGACCGCCCGGTCAGGCCCCGACGGCGGGCAGCGATGGGGACGTATTGGACCGGTACCGGGAAGCGGTGACGGTGTTCCCGACTTCCGATGTACCCCCGATCCAGACAGCGCACTGGCTCATGAAGCCGCCCACGGTAATCCTCGGAACGTGGGCGGAGCCCAAGGAAGCCGGGGAGTGGCTGGGTCTCCAGCTTGCGGAGTACGCACCTCGCTTCGCTTCTGATGAGGATCGGGAAGTGACCAGGCTGGTTCTCCTGGTGAAGGCCGCAGTGGAGCGGCTGACGTGGGGAGGAGACGTATCCCTCGGCCACTACCTGAAGGGCACTGTCTTCCACTCCGTCGCCCTGGTGACGTGCTCGCCGAACCGTGCTGCTCCCGACCTGCCCTGTCCTGCCCGGCAGGCCCGTGTGTGACGGTGCATGACAGAGGCCCCCGACTGATGCCGGGGGCCTGCGTGAACGTCTGCGCGCCTGTCTCAGGCGCTCTCTCCGAGGTGGCGGTACAACGTGGCCCGGCCGATTCCCAGGGCCTTGGCGATGGCTGTGACGCTGTCTCCCTTGGCGTGCCGGGCACGGGCTACGGCAAGCGTGTCGTCATCCACGACGGACGGACGCCCACCGACGTTGCCCTTGCGGGCCGCAGCGTCCAGCCCTTCCAACGTCTTCTCCCGGATGCCTTCCCGTTCCACCTCTGCACTGACGGCGAGCACGGCGAACACGATGGCACCTGCCCCGTTCGGGTCGTAGACACCTTGAAGGGGACCGGACAGGAGTTCCAGTTGGATGCCGTCCGCCTGAAGGGTGGAAGACAGCGTCATCAGCTCTGACGCACTGCGGGCAAGCCGCTTCATCTCGACCACGGTCAGGATGAAGGGCTGATTCGGTGCGGCTGCCTTGATCTCCCGTGCCAGCGTGAGCGCCCTCTCAAGCTCCGGCCGCTCCTTCACGCGGGTACTGATCTTCTCCGAGAACACGCGGGTGCAGTCCGCACGGGCAAGCATGTCCAACTGGGACTGGAGTTCCTGCCCGACCGTGGAGCAACGGGCGTAGCCCAGCCGGATCGCTGCGCCGGGTATTGCGTCGGGTACCTGTGTGACGGGAGCGCCTGCCGTCCACGCCTTGCCGGGGTTGCGGTCGGCCGGGGTCTTCACGGCCAGTTCCGCTTTGAGCTCGGGAACCAGGGCGAAGCGGCCCGTGTGGTAGTTCGCTGCCACCTTGCCCGTGGTCGTACGGCAGGGGCTACCGGCGGGGGCATCGCACTTCGGGCAGGCGTGACGTTCGACCTGTGCGGCTGGGGTGTTCGTGGCCATGGCGAGACCGTCTCACAAACGTGTCCCGAAAGCCTCTTAGGGAAATGTTTCGGGACGGGTTACGAGACATCCGAGCGTGGGTGAAACGGACACGCCCCGAGCCTGGCACGACCGTCCCGAAAACGAAGGTTTACAAGACGCTCTGGGCGTAGCCCTTGCCAGCCGGCCCCTGCTCCAGCCCCATGAGGCTGAGGATCTCGTCCACCTGCTCCTCGCTGAGCATGGGCGCTCGCGCCAACCGGTACTCCAGCCACTCGTTCGCAGTCATGACAGGGACAACGCCGACAGAGCCATGGTCGTCACGCCCGTGACCAACGGCGACGGCGAAAGGGGTGGGGGTATGACCGCAGCTCGACCTGGACATCCAGATCGGCCCGACCGGCAAGAAGCTGCTGCCGCTGAGCGTGGTGAACAAGTAGCACCGGCCGCCCCGTCCGTGTGACGGCTCGGCGGCGGAGGCCCGGCCCGGCGACCCCGGACCGGGCCTCCGTTCCGTGCGCGGCGGCCTCCGGAACCCGGTCCTGGAAACCTTCGCGGGTGCCTGCGCGTACTCTGGGTAGTACAACGACTGTCCCCAGCGCGGCGCAGGCGTCCGAGAGCTCCCCGTCCGACGACAGAACAGCCGGACGGGGGTGAGCCGGAGCGGCACCCCGGGGACCACCCGTATTTCGTGGGCGGCGCGCCACCGCGCCCGCCCCGCACCGAGGAGAAGAACCACTGGGCAAGCGACAGCCCGAAGGCCCGCCGCCCGCACCGGCGGTGCAGCGCATTCGCTTGCGCTACACCAAGCGCGGCCGCCTCCGGTTCACCAGTCACCGAGACTTCCAGCGGGCCTTCGAGCGGGCACTGCGCCGCTCCGAGGTGCCGATGGCGTACTCGGCGGGTTTCACCCCCCACCCCAAGGTCAGCTACGCCAATGCCGCACCCACCGGCACGGGCAGCGAGGCCGAGTTCCTGGAGATCGCCCTCACCGAGGCGCGCGACCCCGACGTCCTGCGCCGGCTGCTCGACGAGTCGCTGCCGGACGGCCTCGACATCACCGACGCGGTGGAGGCCCGCACCTCGGGTCTCGCCGAACGGCTGACCGCCTCCGTCTGGGAGATGCGCCTGGACGGCGTCGACCCCGAGGACGCCCGCAAGGCCGTCGCCCTCTTCAACGCCGCCGGGACCGTCGAGGTCCAGCGCAAGGCGAAGAACGGCATCCGGACCTTCGACGCCCGCGCCGCCGTCGCCGACCTGCGGGCCCTCGATCAAGCGGCTGATAGGCCGGGAGACGGGCCCTGTGCGATACTGCGCCTGGTTGTTCGGCACGTGACACCTGCCGTGCGACCCGACGACGTCCTGTCCGGTCTCCGAGCTGTGGCCGACCTGGCGCCGCCGGTCCCCGCAGCGGTGACCAGGCTGGCGCAGGGGCTCTTCGACGAGGAGTCCGGCACGGTGACCGACCCGCTCGCGCCCGACCGCGAGGCCGCCCCGACCGCGCGAACCGCGGTCGCCGGGGCAGCCGTCGCGACGGCGCCGGAAGGTGCAGGTTCCGCGTAAGGCGGTCGTTGTAGCGCAGCCCTCCGACTCGGGAGCCACCTGGGTCGGGCCGCGCACTGACCCACCAGACTTTCGCCAGGCCGTACGCACACCGCTTACGGAACCGGCGAGCCAGACATCAGCTCCCGTGCGGCGCCCGCGCCCCGGACGGCGGTACCGCACCACTGCGGACCGTGCCGGACCGGAATCAGACGCGGCGCCCGGGAGCGTGACGGGAGAACCGCCCGCATGCTTGAGCCGACCGAACCCGGCACGACCGGGAACAGCGAAGACAACACCCCCGGGGACAAGCTGCCGCCGCGCCGCAGGCGCCGCGCCGCTTCCCGCCCGGCGGGACCGCCCGGCGGGACCGCCGAGGCCGCCGCCTCCGCCGCGGACGCCGCGCCGGCCGCCGAGGTCCCGGACACCGCGTCCGCCGAACCGGCCGTCGATGCCGCACCGCCCGCCCGCCCGCGCCGCCGCGCCGTACGCAAGGCCACCGCGCCCGCCGGCGCCCCGCAGGACGCCGGGACCGTGCAGAGCGCCGAGACGGCCCCCGCGGTCGCCCCCGTGGAGGCCCTTGCCTCCGCCGATGCCTCCACCGATGCCGCCGCCGCCGACGCGCCCGCCGAGACGCCCGCGCCCCGCGCCCGCCGCCGTGCGGTCCGCAAGGCGACGGCTCCGGCCGGTGCGCCGCAGGCCGCCGAGGCCGTCGAGGTCGTCGCGGCCCCGGCCGAACCGGTGGCCGAGGAGGAGCCCGAGGCCGCAGCCGAGGCCGAGGCCGTGGCGGAGCCGCCGGCCCCGCGCCGCCGCCGTGCCTCGCGCAAGGCGACCGCGCCCGCCGGAGCCCCGCAGGCGTCCGAAGCCACCGTCGTGGTCGAGGCTGCCGAGACCGCCGCGCCCGAGCCGGAGCCCGCTCCCGAGCCCGCCGCCGAGGCCCCGCGCGGTCGCACCCGCCGCCGCGCCTCGGCCCCGGCCGGCGCGCCGCAGGGCGCCGAGGCCGCGACGGCGGCGGAGCAGATCGTCGAGCCCGTGGCGCAGGCCGCCGAGCCCGCGCCCGAGGCCGAGGCCGTGGCGGAGCCGCCGGCCCCGCGCCGCCGCCGTGCCTCGCGCAAGGCGACCGCCCCCGCCGGAACCCCGCCGGTCGCCGAGGCCGCCGAGACCGTCGTCACCTCGCAGGACGCCGCCGAGACCGGCGAGAACCTGCCCGCCGCCGTGGCCGAGGAACTCGCCGCCGAGGCGGCCGAGGTCGAGGAGGCCGCTCCGCGCGGCCGGCAGCGCCGCCGGGCCACCGCCGCGGCAGGCCGCCCCGAGTTCACCGCGAAGACCGAGGAGCCGAGCCGCAAGGGCCGCCGCGCCGCGCGCCCCGCCGTCGCCGTGTTCCAGGCCCCGGTGTTCGCCGAGCCGATGTTCCAGACGCCCGAGACGGCCGCCGCCGCTGCCGCCGCGGCCCAGTCCGCCGCGCCGTACGACGAGAGCGAGGAGACCGAGGAGCAGCAGACCGCCGAGGTCGAGCAGTCCGCCGCTCCCGCCGAGGCCGCGTCGCAGGGCGGTTCGCGCCGCCGTCGCCGCCGTCGTGGTGAGACGGGCGAGGCCGAGCAGGCCGCGCCCGCCGCCCCGGCGGAGCCCGCCGAGCAGCAGGCCGAGGACGAGCACGACGCCGACGTGGACGCCGAGCACGAGGGCGACGACGCCGACGAGTACGGCGACCGACCCTCGCGCCGCCGCCGTCGTGGTGGCCGCCGCCGTCGCCGGGGCGAGGCCGGCGACGGGGACGACGCCGAGCAGAACGGCGACGAGCCCGCCGCCCGTACGCAGCCGGCCCGTTCCGAGGACAGCAAGGACGCCCGCTCCGACGCCGCCCGCTCCGACGAGGAGCAGGGCCAGGCGCAGGACGCCGACGAGGAGGACGAGGACCACGACTCCTCGTCCGGGTCGAGCAGCAGCCGCCGTCGCCGCCGCCGTCGCCGCCGCAGCGGAGAGGGCGCGCCGGAGGCCGACAACGGCACGGACGACCCGGAGCGTACGGTCGTCAAGGTCCGCGAGCCCCGCAAGAAGGAGGAGCGCGAGCCGGGCACGGGCTTCGACGAGGTCCAGTCCATCAAGGGCTCGACCCGGATGGAGGCCAAGAAGCAGCGCCGCCGCGAGGGCCGCGAGCAGGGCCGCCGCCGGGTGCCGATCATCACCGAGGCGGAGTTCCTGGCCCGCCGCGAGGCCGTCGAGCGCGTGATGGTCGTCCGCCAGAGCGGCGAGCGCACCCAGATCGGCGTCCTCGAGGACAACGTGCTCGTCGAGCACTACGTCAACAAGGAGCAGGCCACCAGCTACGTCGGCAACGTCTACCTGGGCAAGGTGCAGAACGTCCTGCCGTCCATGGAGGCCGCCTTCGTCGACATCGGCAAGGGCCGCAACGCCGTCCTGTACGCGGGCGAGGTCAACTTCGAGGCGCTCGGCATGGCCCACGGGCCGCGCCGCATCGAGACCGCCCTCAAGTCCGGCCAGTCGGTCCTGGTCCAGGTGACCAAGGACCCGATCGGCCACAAGGGCGCCCGTCTGACCAGCCAGGTCTCGCTGCCCGGCCGCTACCTCGTCTACGTGCCCGAGGGCTCGATGACCGGGATCAGCCGCAAGCTGCCCGACACCGAGCGCTCCCGCCTGAAGACCATCCTCAAGAAGATCGTCCCCGAGGACGCGGGCGTCATCGTGCGCACCGCCGCCGAGGGCGCGAGCGAGGACGAGCTGCGCCGCGACGTCGAACGCCTCCAGCAGCAGTGGGAGGAGATCCAGAAGAAGTCGAAGAGCACGGGCAGCTCCAACGCGCCCACGCTGCTCTACGGCGAGCCGGACATGACCGTCCGGGTCGTGCGCGACATCTTCAACGAGGACTTCTCCAAGGTCATCGTCAGCGGTGACGAGGCGTGGGAGACCATCCACGGCTACGTCTCGCACGTCGCGCCCGACCTGACGGAGCGGCTGTCGCGCTGGACGTCCGAGGTGGACGTCTTCGCGACGTACCGCATCGACGAGCAGCTGATGAAGGCGCTGGACCGCAAGGTCTACCTGCCCAGCGGCGGTTCGCTGGTGATCGACAAGACCGAGGCGATGATCGTCGTCGACGTCAACACCGGCAAGTTCACCGGCCAGGGCGGCAACCTGGAGGAGACCGTCACCAGGAACAACCTGGAGGCGGCCGAGGAGATCGTGCGCCAGCTGCGGCTGCGCGACCTCGGCGGCATCGTCGTCGTCGACTTCATCGACATGGTGCTGGAGTCCAACCGGGACCTGGTGCTGCGGCGGCTCCTCGAATGCCTGGGCCGCGACCGCACCAAGCACCAGGTCGCCGAGGTCACCTCGCTCGGCCTGGTGCAGATGACCCGCAAGCGGGTGGGCCAGGGCCTGTTGGAGTCCTTCTCCGAGACCTGCGTCCACTGCAACGGGCGCGGCGTCATCGTCCACATGGAGCAGCCGACGACCTCCGGAGGCGGGGGCGGCGGCAAGAAGTCCAAGAAGCGCGGCCGGGGCGGCGCGGGCCAGGACCACGAGCACGGCCACGACCAGGACCACGGCAACGACGAGCGCCCGGCCGCCGAGGCCGAGCACGCCGAGACCGAGACCGAGGCGAAACTGGCCGCCGAGGTCGCGGCTCCGGTGGCGCTCGCCGAGCCGGAGTTCGTCGCCGACGAGGAGCTGTACAGCAGCCCCGCCGAGGCCGAGGCCGCCGCTTCGCGCGGCCGGGGACGCCGCCGGGCCACCCGTAAGGTCTCGGCCCCGGCCGGGGCCCCGAAGGCCGCCGCGCCCGCGCCGGTGGCCGAGGCTCGGCCCGAACCGGTCCGCGCCACGCCCGAGCCCGAGGCTCCGGTGGCCGAAGCGCCCGAGCCCCAGGCCCCGGTGGCCGAGGCGCCCGCTGCCGAGGCCGCGCCCCAGGGCCGTACGCGTCGGCGCGCGACCCGCAAGGCGTCCGCACCGGCGGGCCCGCCGCAGGAGAGCGCGAGCGCCGAGCCGACCGTGAGGGAGGCGTCCACCGCGAGCGCCGAGTCCGCCGCGGACCCGGTCGCCGCCGAGGACCCGGTCGTCGAGACGCCCGCGGCCGAGACGCCGGCCGCCCCGGCGACGTCGGCCCCCGCGGCCGAGGCCGCCGAGGCTCCCGCAGCCGAGGCGACCGAAGCCCCGGCCGCTCCGCCGCGCGCCCGTCGGCGGGTGACCCGCAAGGCCACTGCCCCCGCCGGACCGCCCGCCGGCGCGGACGATTCGGCGGTCGTCGTGGTCGAGTCGGCGGCGGGTCCGGCGGAGACCGGCGCGGCCGGTGATTCCGCCGAGAGCGCCGAACCGGCGTCGGAGGAGGCTCCGGCCCCGGCGAAGAAGACGGCCCGCAAGGCCGCCGCGAAGAAGGCTCCGGCCAAGAAGGCGGTGGCGAAGAAGACGGTCGCCAAGAAGACCGCCGCCAAGAAGACGACGGCCAAGACGACCGCGAAGACGACCGCGAAGAAGACGACCAGGAAGACGGTCGCCGCAGAGCAGTCGTCGCCTTCCGTGACCGCTTCCGCCCCGTCCGCGCAGGACGGTCCGTCGAGCAGTTGATGAACCGGTAACCGGCCGTTCATTCTCCGTGGCCCGCCCCGAGTGTTTTCGGGGCGGGTCGCGGTCTTTGTTTCAGAACTGATGCAGGAGCCGGTTAACCGGCCCGAAATGGGCTGAGAAATCCCTGATAATGTGACGGCGGTCGCCGGCCTGTACGTATTCCGCGGAAACTACAACCGGTGACCGGGCCCGGTGGCCGAGAGAGACCGGGCCAGATTCCTCGGCAGGGCGTCGGCATCGCGCCGGTGGGGTTACGCGCGGCCTCGTGAGGCGTCCCGCACCCCAGAGCTCTGCCCAGTACGAGCTCTTGCGGTGTTCAAGGAGGACGTCCATGACGAGCATCAACGAGCAGCCGATTCCTGCTGCCCGTCCGGTCATCGGGGAAGACGAGATCGAGGCCGCGGTCCGCGTACTGCGCAGTGGCCGCGTCGTGCAGGGACCCGAGGTCGCTGCCTTCGAAGAGGGTTTCTCGCACCTGGTCGACGGCCGGCACTGCGTCGCCGTGAACTCGGGCACCTCGGCACTCCACCTGCTGCTCCTGGCCCTGGGCGTCGGGCCGGGCGACGAGGTGATCGTGCCCTCCTTCTCGTTCGCCGCCTCCGCCAACGCGGTCCGCCTGGTCGGCGCCGACGTCGTCTTCGCCGACATCGAGCCGGACGGCTTCGGCCTCGACCCGTCCGCCGTCGAGGCCGCGATCACCCCGCGCACCGCGGCGATCATGCCGGTGCACCTCTACGGCCACCCGGCGGCGATGGACCGGCTCATGCCCATCGCGGAGAAGCACCGGCTCGCGGTCGTCGAGGACGCCTGCCAGGCGCACGCCGCCGCGCTGAACGGCACCCCCGTCGGCGCGTTCGGCGCGGGCGGCACCTTCAGCTTCTACCCGACCAAGAACATGCACGCGCTCGAAGGCGGCATGGTCACCACGGCCGACGCCGAACTCGCCCGCACCCTGCGCCTGCTGCGCAACCAGGGCATGGAGCAGCGGTACGCCAACGAGATCGTCGGCGCCAACATGCGGATGACGGACGTGTCCGCCGCCGTCGGGCGCGTCCAGCTCGCCAAGGTCGAGGGCTGGACCGAGCAGCGCCGCGCCAACGCCGCCTTCCTCGACGCGCACATCAGCGCGCCGAACGTCCTCACGCCGCCGGTCGCCGAGGGCGCCCGTCACGTCTACCACCAGTACACGGTCCGGATCCGGGGCGACCGGGACGCCGCGATGGCGAAGCTCACCGAGGCGGGCATCGGCAACGCGGTCTACTACCCGACGCCGATCCACCGGCTCAAGCCCTACTGGGAGCCGGACCAGAAGGCGGGCCGCACCTGGGACCTGCCCGAGACCGAGAAGGCCGCCGCCGAGGTCGTCTCGCTGCCGGTGCATCCCTCGCTCACCCCCGGCGACCTCGACCGGATCGTCACCGCGGTCAACGCCCTGGGGGAGAGCCTGTGAGCACCGCACTGCGGGCCGGACTCATCGGCCTGGGCTCCATGGGCCGCCACCACGCCCGGGTCCTGGCCGGGCTGGACGGCGTCGAACTGGCCGCCGTCGTCGACCCGATGGGCGACACCAACGGCTGGGCGCAGGGCGCGACGGTCCTGGACACCGTCGAGGAGCTGATCGCCCGCGGCGTCGACTACGCCGTGGTGGCCTGCCCCACCGCCCTGCACGAGGAGGTCGGCCTCCAGCTCGCCGAGGCCGGGGTCAGCGCACTGATCGAGAAGCCCCTGGCGGACACCGTGGAGGGCGCGCGCCGCCTGGTCGAGGCGTTCGAGTCGCGCGACCTGGTCGCCGGAGTCGGCCACATCGAGCGCTGCAACCCGGCCCTGCTCTCCCTGCGCAGCCGCCTGGAGAACGGCGAGCTGGGCGACGTCTACCAGGTCGTCACCCGCCGCCAGGGCCCGTTCCCGCACCGCATCGCCGACGTCGGCGTGGTCAAGGACCTCGCCACGCACGACATCGACCTGACGGGCTGGGTCACCGGCCAGGAGTACGCCTCGATCGCGGCCCACACGGTCTCGAAGTCCGGCCGCCCGCACGAGGACATGGTCTCCGCCGTGGGCCAGCTCGCCGACGGCACGATGGTGAACCACCTGGTCAACTGGCTGAGCCCGCTCAAGGAGCGGTTCACCTCGGTCACCGGCGACCGCGGCTGCTTCATCGCCGACACGCTCACCGGCGACCTCACGTTCCACTCCAACGCCTCGGTCGCCACCGAATGGGAAGCGCTGCGCGCGTTCCGCGGGGTCTCCGAGGGGGACATGATCCGCTACGCCATACCGAAGCGCGAACCCCTGCTGGTCGAGCACGAGCTCTTCCGCGACGCCGTACGGGGCGAGACGTCCGACATTTGTACGCTGCGCCAGGGACTCCGTACCGTCGAGGTCGCGGCATCGCTGCTGGAATCGGCCGACAGCGGTGTCACCGTCCGTCTCATGAGTGACTCGGAAAAGATTCAGGGGCCGAGAAATTGACCACTCCCGATGTCACGGTCGTCGTCGCCGTCTACAACACGATGCCGTATCTGACCGAATGCCTTAATTCGCTGGTGGGTCAGAGCATCGGACTCGACCGGCTTCAGGTCATCGCCGTCGACGACGGTTCGACGGACGAGAGCGGCAAGGAACTCGACCGTTTCGCCCAGCGCTACCCGGACACCTTCACCGTGGTCCACCAGTCCAACTCCGGCGGTCCGGCTGTTCCGAGCAATCGCGCCCTGGACCTGGCGACCGGCCGGTTCGTGTACTTCGTCGGCTCGGACGATCATCTCGGCGAAGAAGCCCTGGAGCGGATGGTCGCCTGCGCCGACGCCAACGAGTCCGACGTGGTCATCGGCAAGATGGTCGGGACCAACGGGCGTTACGTCCATCAGAAGCTGTACACCGGGAACATCCCGGACGTCAGCCTGTACGAATCGCAGCTTCCCTACACCCTGGCCAACACCAAGCTCTTCCGCCGTGCGATGGTCGAGAAGCACGGCCTGCGCTTCCCCGAGGACCTGCCGGTCGGCAGCGACCAGCCGTTCACCATCGAGGCGTGCGTACGGGCCCGCAAGATCTCGGTGCTGTCGGACTACACGTACTACTACGCGGTCAAGCGCGGAGACGCGAGCAACATCACCTACCGGGCCGATCACCTGGCCCGCCTCCGGTGCACGTCGATGATCATGGAGCACACGGCCGCTCTGATCCCCGCCGGTCCGCAACGCGACGCCGTCCTCAAGCGGCACTTCGACTGGGAGCTGTCCAAGCTCCTCCAGAAGGACTTCCTCGCCCTCGACTCCGCCACCCGGCGCCTGGTGTGCGAGGGGGTCGGCGTGCTGGTCGAGGCGTACTTCACCGACGCCCTGCGCGACGGCACCGGAGTGAAGCGGCGCGTCCGGTTCGGGCTCGCGGAACGCGGTGCGGTCGAGGAGCTGGGCCGCGCCATCGCGGACGAGGCCGAGCACGGCGCGCCGCCCTTCCACCTGGAGGGCGGCCGGGCCTTCGCCGGCTATCCGGGCTTCCGCGACGCCGCCGTCGGCCTGGACGACCGCTACTACGAAGTGCTCGGCGAGACGGTCGCGGGCCGCCTCTCCTCCGGTACGCGCATGGAGGCGGCCGACTGGGAGCAGAGCGGGACGGACCTCTCGCTCACCGTCACGCTGCGGCTCGGCATCACCGGCGACACGTCGTCCGCCACGGTGGCCCTCGCCCGCAGCGCCATGCCGCAGAGCGCGGACAAGGCGGGCGCCCGCAAGCTCACCGCCGCTTCGAGGCCCGCGGCAGAGGGCGATGTCACCGCACGACCGGCCGGCCCCGGCGGAGGAACCCTGCTCACCGCTCGCGTGCCGGTCCAGGCGGTCCGGGCCAAGCGGGGCGTGCGCGTCTACGTCGACGTCGCGGGCTCCACGTACGAGATCCCGGTCCGCACCGAGGGCCGGCCGATGCCGCTGGCGCGCCGGTGGGGCGGGACCGCTCCGTACCGCGTCGCGGCGAGCTCGAACGCGAAGGGCCGGCTGGTGATCACCACGGCTCCGCTGCGGGAACCGAAGTCCGGTGTGGGCGCACGGCTGCGCCGCAAGCTGTCCAGGTCGAAGAGGAAGTAACCCGATGAACATCTGTGTAGTCGCGCTCGGCAAGATCGGGCTTCCGCTCGCCGTGCAGTTCGCCGCGAAGGGCCACAAGGTCATCGGCGCGGACGTGAACGCGAAGGTCGTCGAGCTGGTCAACGCGGCCACCGAGCCCTTCCCCGGCGAGCACGACCTCGACGTCAAGCTCAAGGAGACCGTCGGCGCCGGCCTGCTCTCCGCGACCACGGACACCACGGCCGCGGTCGCCGCGTCCGACGCCGTCGTGGTCGTCGTGCCGCTCTTCGTGGACGCCGAGGGCACGCCCGACTTCGGCTGGATGGACGCGGCCACGAAGGCCATCGCGGCGGGCCTGAAGCCGGGCACCCTGGTGAGCTACGAGACCACGCTGCCGGTCGGCACCACCCGCACCCGATGGGCCCCGATGCTGGCCGAGGGTTCCGGCCTCACCCCGGGCGAGGACTTCCACCTGGTCTTCTCCCCGGAGCGGGTCCTGACCGGCCGGGTCTTCGCCGACCTGCGCCGCTACCCCAAGCTCGTCGGCGGCATCGACGAGGCGTCCGCGGAGCGCGGCGTCGCCTTCTACGAGGCGGTGCTCGACTTCGACGAGCGCGACGACCTGCCCCGCCCCAACGGCGTGTGGGACCTCGGGACGGCGGAGGCGTCGGAGCTGGCGAAGCTCGCCGAGACGACCTACCGGGACGTCAACATCGGCCTGGCCAACCAGTTCGCCCGGTTCGCCGACCGCAACGACATCGACGTCAAGAAGGTCATCGAGGCCTGCAACAGCCAGCCCTACAGCCACATCCACCAGCCGGGCATCGCCGTCGGCGGCCACTGCATCCCGATCTACCCGCGGATGTACCTGTGGAACGACCCGGAGGCGACCGTCGTACGCTCGGCCCGCGAGGCCAACGCGGCGATGCCGTCGTACGCCGTCGACCTGCTGGCCGCCGCCTACGGCGACCTGGACGGCGTCGGCGTGCTGGTGCTCGGCGCGGCCTACCGCGGCGGCGTCAAGGAGACCGCCTTCTCCGGCGTCTTCGGCGTCGTCGAGGCCCTGAAGGCGCGGGGCGCGGTGCCGTTCGTCTCGGACCCGATGTACACCGCCGAGGAGCTGACCGCCCTCGGCCTCGTCCCGCACGACAGCCAGGCCGTCACCGCCGCGATCCTCCAGGCCGACCACGCCGAGTACCGCGAGCTGTCCGCCGCCGACCTCCCGGACGTCCGCGTCCTGGTCGACGGCCGCCGCACGACGGACCCGGCCAACTGGGCGGGCGTGCGCCGCGTGGTCATCGGCGGCTGAGCGTTATGACCTGGCTGATCACCGGCGGAGCCGGCTACATCGGGTCCCACGTCGTCAAGGAGATGGCGGGCGAACGGCTCGTCGTTCTCGACGACCTGAGTACCGGCCGCGCCGAGCGCCTGCCGGAGGGAGTGCCACTGGTGGTGGGCTCGGTGCTGGACCGGGAGTTGCTCGACCGTGTCCTGGTCGAGCACTCGGTGACCGGCGTCGTGCACATCGCGGGCAAGAAGCAGGTCGCGGAATCCGTCGAACGGCCCCTCTACTATTATCGCGAGAACGTCGACGGGCTGCGCACTCTTCTGGAGGCTTCGGCTGCCTCGGGCGTCGGCCGGTTCCTCTTCTCCTCGTCAGCGGCCGTCTACGGCATGCCTGACGTCGAACGGGTGACCGAGGAGACCCCCTGTCGGCCGCTCAGCCCGTACGGCGAGACCAAGTTGGCAGGCGAGCGCCTGGTGACTGCGGTGGGGAGGGCGCACGGCATGGCCACCGCCTCGCTGCGCTACTTCAACGTGGCCGGAGCGGCCTCGGCCGAACTGGGTGACGACGGCGTGTTCAACCTTGTGCCCATGGTCTTCGAACGCCTCACTGCCGATGATCGCCCCCGGATCTTCGGCGACGGCTATCCCACTCCGGACGGCACCTGCGTCCGCGACTACGTCCATGTGGAGGATGTCGCCTCCGCGCATGTCGCCGCGGCGCACCGGCTGGCCGTGGATCCGGCGGCCGAACTGGTCCTGAACATCGGCCGGGGCGAGGGAGCGTCCGTGGCCGAGATGGTCGACATCATCCTGGACATCACCGGTCGCACCGGCCTGCCCCCGGTCATCGAGGCTCCTCGGCCCGGGGATCCCGCCCGGGTGGTCGCCGCGGTGGAAGCCATCGGCAGGGAGCTCGGATGGTCGGCCCGCTACGGCACCCGCACCATGGTCGAGTCTGCCTGGGCGGGTTGGCTCCTGCGGAACACGCGGGTACTTGGCTGACGCGCGCACGTCACGACGGCACGGGGCCCGCACCTCTTGGAGTGCGGGCCCCGTGCCGTGCCTGTCGGAAGCCGACGTTCAGCCCAGGAACAGGCTGTCGAAGCGTTTTTGGACGACTGACCAGTCCCACGTCCCGATGGCATGCTCGGAAGCCTGCTTGCCGGCGTCGAGCCAGTCGTTCTCGGTCGCGGTGGCCGCGAGGATGCGCTTCGAGGCATCCTCGGGCGAGTCCACCACCCAGCCCTCCGGATAGAGCGTGCGCGCGCTCTGGGACTTCCCCGCGTAGAAGGGCCAGTCGCGGACGACGGGCACCGCCGCGCTGGCGGCCCCCTCCATCAGGCTCACGTGGCACCCTTCGCGTACTGAGGAGCTGATGATGACCCCGATGTCGGTGAGCACTGCCGGTATGTCGTCGGTGTGGCCCGTGCGCACCACCGCTCCGGACTCCACCAACGGTTTCAGCTCCCGTTGCAGCAGCGTCAGATAACCGGCGGTGGCCTTGCTCACCTTGGGGTTCATGTCGTTTCCGACCAGAAGCAGCCGGTATCGCTCGTCGTGCTCGCGCAGGTGCTTGAGGACTTCCACGGCCCACCGCGGATCCTTGGCCACCTGGCTGATCCCGACCAGGCCGAGGTTGAACCGTGCGTCCGCCGACTTCGGGCGGACCAGTCCGTTCAGCTCCATCGCGTTGTCCAGGACGTGGAGACGAGGCGCGGACGATTCGCGCAGCTGCGGCACGAGCGAGGTCACCAGGTCCCTCACATGCGGGGCGACGAACACGAGATCGTCGACGCGGGAGAAGTCCGTCATGTGGGGCCAGCGGGTGAACGCCTCGTAGCTGTGCAGACGCACCACGATCCGGGTGTCGCCCGGGTCGATCGCCGTCAGCATGGCCGCGGGCCCCACCGACCAGTCGATGAACACCGTGTCCGCCCAGTCCAGATGAGGACGCATCAGGCGCTCCACGTCCCTCTGGTACTCGGACGTGCCGTTGGAGAAACGATCCTCCAGCATCTGGGTCGCAGCCCAGGCGATGTGCTTGAGCGGCTTGTGGGCGGCCAGGTCGATGAACCGGAGCTCGACTCGTGGGTGGTCCTCGTAACGGGCGAGGAGGTGCTGGAGGAAGTTGGCGTTGGTGCTGGTCATGACCAACAGCCGCAGCGGCCGGTCGCTCGGCGGGCTCGCGGGCGCTGTCTTCCTGCCGCGGGGCCGCGCGACCGCGCGATAGGCGGGAGACTTCTGGAGCGGTGTGACGTAGCCCTCCGGGTCCTTCGCCAGAGGGGAGCTCAACTGGTCGATGTTCAGGACGCGGTGAAAATGGAGGGAGAGCGCCCGGTACATGGACGTCGCCGCGGATCCGTACAGGCCCTTGGCGTACTGGTCGTCGGCGTGCGCGAGGTGCCCGGCGACGGCCTTGCCCAGATCACGGGGGCTGATGCCCTTGGAGACCTCGGTCATGGCGCTCTCGTGGAGGAGCTGTGCCCTCAGCGCGGGATCGGGGATCTTCGACGCCGCCTCACTGAGAGCCAGCGCGGCTCCACTGATCCGTCCGGCCTCCTCCATGCCCTCGGCCACATAACGCGACGTCGTAGCCCGGACCGGGGCGGGCAGACCGGGGATTGCCACGGCCGTGCGCCAGAGCCGGGCTCCCACAGTGGAGCGCATGACGGGGCGCGACGTGACGGTCCTCATCAGCACGGCGGGAAGGCCGCTGATGGAGCGCCGTACGTCCCGGGCCACAGCGCCGACAGGCGGCAGCGTCGACGGACGGTGCGCCCCGTTCGCGACGCGGTCCACCGCCCGGAGCCCAGGAGCGATGCCGAAATGCGCCTCGGCCGCAGGGTTGTACTGAGCGAGCCGCCAGACGGTGTAGACGGCTCCCGGGTCCAGGGCCACGATCACCTGGGCTGTGCGGGCCTGCCGGCGAAGCCGGCGATCCGGCTGGGCCTGCAGCCACACGCGCATACCCGCCGGGGACTTCTTTGCCTTGCGCCGCAGGGCCGAGCTGCGTCCGCCGAGGCTGCGCGGGAGCTGGTGGAACCCCTCCAGTTCGGCACGGCTCAGCTCTTCGGCGACCGGTGCCATGTGGAAGGTCCCGGCGAGCTGGACCTTGGCGCCCCGGTCACGGAACTTCACCAGGGAGTCTGCGAGAAGGCCCAGTTGGGGCCTTTTACTGGCGATGATCAGGACATCGGTCACGACGCGGATCCTCCGGTGACGATCGACTTCTCGTGGAGGGCGCTCGTGCCCCGGACACCGATGCGCTCGGAGTCGTCCGCGGCCAGTCGGTCGATCAACTCCCGCACAGCCACGGTCATGAGCGACTCCCGGGTGTACTGGTCGGCGTGGGCCATCGCTTCGGCGTGCACTTCGTCGCTCGTGTCGACCGTCATGCGTGCGGCCCGGACGAATGCATCGGTCAGGGCCTCGACGTCGAGGCCCACGGCCCCGGTCCACAGAGGGTGGCCCCGCAGGACGTTTGAAGCGTCGTGCTCCGCCACATGTGCGGAGACGATGGGCAGACCGGTGGCCATGTACTCGTAGACCTTGCCGGAGGTCACGTAGCGGCCTCCGATGAGAATGAGGACCATGGCGTCCCAGCGGGAGTAGATCTCCGCCAGCTCTGCCTTGGAAGCGGGGCCGCCGAAGTGGACTCCGTCGGAGGCCGCCTCCTTCAGGATCTCGGCGTGCCGTGTGGCACCCCGGCCGGCGCCGTTGCCGATGTGGCCGCGTACCTCGAATCGCGCACGGGTGAGCAGCGGCTCCCGCTCTCGCGCCGCGCGCCAGGCGGCGAGCACCGTTTCCAGGTGCGTCGCGGTGAAGTTCACCGTGCCCAGGTAGCCGAAGACGAGCCCCGCGTCGAGGTCGGGCCGGTGAGGGCGGCCGGGTGAGCTGTCCGCGTCGTAGCCGTTGCGCACGACCCGCACGCGGTCGGCGAAGTCCGGGTACCGGGCACGGTAGTGCTCGGCGATCGGGTCGTTGACCACCCACAGGGAGACAGCATGGTCAAGGATCTTCTGTTCCCAGCGGCCCAGCTCGGAATCCTTGGAGAAGGCCTCCGTGCCGTCGATGACGTCGATGGACCAGCCGTCGCGGAAGTCGACGGCGTACGGGACGCGTGCCTCCTCCCACAGCTTCCAGGCCGCGGCGAGGTTCACGTAGGGAACACAGCTGGCCAGCAGCAGGTCTGCGGGGCGCTCCCGGTGGATGTCCAATGCAGCTTGTTCCAGGGTCTCGCGCCACTCTCCGAAGCTGGCTTCGGGGAAGGCCTCGGCCTGCCGTTTGCGCAGCTCGGTGACCCACTTGCCGGGACTGAGGGCCCGCTCCTCGTCGAAGAGACGGATATCCGTCTCCAGGTCTTCGCGTGAGAGCGGCAGCTCGACGACCTTCACCCCGGGGTCGACCTGTTCCAGGAGGGTGAGGTCGATGCCGGAGTCGAGTTCCCATGAATCCTGGGCGATGGTGACGACGGTGACGTCCCAGCCGGCGTGGACGAACTGGTTCGCCGTCTCGCGCATGCGATAGGCGCAGCTCTTGGCTGCCGGCGGAAATCCAATGGCGAAGTAAACAACATGAGGTCGCGTGCCGTGAGCGGGCAGCCCGGACCTGGGAGACACTGACATAAGCGGTGAGGCTAGCACGGTGATATTTGCGTATTAGTACCAAACGTGGCACTGCGCATGTCACGCGGACCGGCTGTCCCCTTTCCATTCTTCCATGATTCGAACAACGTTTTCCGCCGCGTGGCCGTCGCCGTACGGAGTGCCCGGGTCACCCGTCGGCGCGCTGCGGGAGACCACGGCGGCCCACCGCGCCGCGTCCATGGCGTGCGGATCGGGAACCAGCGTGTTCCAACCGGTTCGGACGGTCTCCACCCACTCGGTTTCGGGCCGGATGGTCGTGGTGACCCGCTCAAGGAGGAAGGCCTCTTTCTGGAGACCTCCGGAGTCGGTGACCACGCCCGACGATGCCATTACGGCGGCGATGAGGCCCGCGTACGGCAGTGGGCGGCCAACGTGCACGGCACCCCTGCGCAGTTCGACGCCGTGGGCCTGGGCGCGTGCCACGAGCCGAGGATGTGCGAGGAGGGCGACGGGCACCGGCAGACCGGCGAGAGAGTCGATGATCGCTGACAGCCGCGCGGGGTCGTCCGTGTTGTCCGGGCGGTGCAGCGTCGCCAGCAGGAACGGCTGCGAAGGATCGATGCCCTCGGGCAGGGCGGGAGCCGGGTGTTCACCGGCTCGTACGGCGTCCCGGATGCGAAGGCAGATGTCGACCATGACGTCCCCCGCCAGTTCCGTACGGTCGGACAGACCCTCGGCCGCGAGGTGGCGCACGGCCTCCTCGGTCGGGGCCAGCAGCAGATCGGCGCAGTGGTCGGTCAGCACGCGGTTGTGCTCTTCGGGCATCCTGCGGTTGAACGACCGAAGGCCGGCTTCGAGGTGTGCGACCGGCAGGTGCTGCTTGACGGCCGAAAGCGCTCCGGCGATCGTCGAGTTGGTGTCGCCGTAGACCAGTACCCAGTCGGGCCGCTCGGCCTCCAGCACCGGGTCGAGTGCGGAGAGCACGGATCCGGTCTGTACCCCGTGGCTTCCCGAACCGACACCGAGGTGCACGTCCGGATCCGGAATGCCGAGGCCGTCGAAGAAGACGTCGGAGAGGTCCGCGTCGTAGTGCTGTCCGGTGTGGACGATGACGTGCTGGTGATCGGTCCGGGCGAAAGCTGCTGCCACGGGAGCCAGCTTCACCAACTGGGGCCGGGCGCCGACGATGCTGATGACTTTCATTGCACGCTCTTCTTCTGGGTCGTTCGACGTTGCGATGAGGAGTGCTCTGGCGTGCTCGGCTGCAATTCCCCGGGCTTCCTCGCTCCGGCGTGTTCCGTGCGAGGGCTGCGGGCCGCGCCGCCCGGGCCGTGACGACGGAGCAGGCGTTCGAGCGGGTGTTCCACGCAATGGTAAGCAATCGCGGCCAGAGCCAGGCTCAGCCCCAGGGTGGCTCCCCAGACCCCGACCGTGTCGAGCGGATCCGCGGGTTTGCCGAACACGCCGACCAGGGCTCTGAGCACGATCTCGTGGAACAGGTACCACGCGAACGACCATTGCCCGAGTCTGATCATGCGGGGCCCGGCGAGGAAGGTTCTGCGGCGTTCCACGTCGGCTGCCGCCGCTGCCGCGACCAGCAGCGCGAACAGCGGCGCGGACAGAAGCTGGGAGGCGCTGTACGGGCTGTACCAGAGGCTGTCGGGCACGGCGTGAGACCACGGGATCAGCAGCAGGTGCCAGGCGAGCACCCCTGCGACGAAGATCCGCAGCCCTCCCGGCGGGCGCCAGCCGCGTTTGACGGCCAGCCCGGCGGCGACGCCCAGGACGAACTGGAGCGTCCGGGTCGGCGGGAAGTAGTCGAGGGCCCACACCCGCAGCAGCGAGTCGCTCAGCAGGGCGCCGCTGAGCCAGACGCCCAGCGAGGCCGCGCACGCCGCGACCGCGACGACCGTACGGCCCCGGGCGCTGCGCATCAGGGGCAGGGCCGGAAGAGCCGGGAAAAGCAGGTAGAACCACGCCTCGTCGCTCAGCGACCACGCGGCGGGATTCCCGCCCACGAGATAGGGGCGTTCCGGCACCCAGGCGTTCACGAGCCCCAGGGTGGCGGCGACGCCGCGCAAGGAGAAGTCGGTGCCCAGGGCGTGCCACACCGCCACTGAGGCGACGGTCGACACGGCCAGCAGCGGCCAGATCCGGGCGAACCGGCGCCAGAGGAAGACGACGACCGGCACGGTCTTGCCGTCGTACGTCCAGGCCAGGACGAATCCCGACAGTACGAAGAAGAAGGTCACCCCGCTCCGCCCGTACCAGGCGAGATCGCTGATCCAGGGAAGCTCACCGGCCTGCCGCGACAAGTGGTAGACCACCACGGCCAGGGCCGCCCAGAATCGCAGCCCGGTGAGGGAGTCCAGCCGAGAGCTTCCGGGAGCCGCCGACGCGGAGTCGCTCGACATGGCCTTCATCCTCTTCCGCGCTGACGTATGAGCCGATCGAGCAGGAGCGTCGCGCTCCCGGCGGCAGGATTCCGTCGTCGGTCCACGGGTCAGGCCGCCCGCTCGACGAGGATGCCGTCCGTCTCCTCGTACAGGGACCCGCTCTGCGGGCACTCCCACACGCCCGGCTGGTCCTCGCGCGCGACCAGGCGGACGCCGCTGCGGCCGACCCAACCGATCTGCCGGGCCGGTACGCCGACCACCAGGGCGAAGTCCGGGACGTCCTTGGTGACCACGGCGCCGGCCGCGATCATCGCCCACCGGCCGACGCGCACCGGCGCGACGCAGACCGAGCGTGCGCCGAGCGAGGCGCCCTCGGCGACCTTCACGCCGACGGCCTCCCAGTCCCCGCCGCGCTTCTGCTTGCCGTCCGGGTCGACCGAGCGGGGGTTGTGGTCGTTGGTGAGGACGACGGCGGGGCCGACGAAGACGCCGTCGCCGAGTTCGGCGGGCTCGTACACCAGGGCGTAGTTCTGTAGTTTCACGTTGTCACCGATGCGGACCCCGGTGCCGACGTAGGCCCCGCGGCCGACGACGCAGCCTTCGCCGAGCCTGGCCCCCTCGCGGATCTGAGCCAGCTCCCAGACGCTGGAGCCGGCCCCGATCTCGGCGGTCTCGTCGACCTGGGCGGTGGGCTGGACCCTGTAGTTCACGACGTACGCCTTCCGGAGAGCTGATTCGCCCGGAAAGCATAAGGGGGCCCGGCCCACCGCCCGCCCGTCGGGACGGGGGAAGGCGAAGGTCAGATCACGCTGCCCGTCCACTGCTTCACGGGCGCCTTGACGTCCGTGCCAGTGCTCACGAAGGTGAACAGGGAATCCAGCCTGCGGCCGTCCGCCGAGGTGCCGGAGCGGTAGAGGACGCCTATGTCGCCCTTGCCGTCCTTGGTGAAGTCACCGGACACCGGCTGGCTGGCCGCCCAGGAGAAGGAACCGGTGCTGGTCCACACTTCGCGGGGCGCGGCGAAGTCCGTACCGTCGCTCGCGAACGTGAACAGAGCGGACTGGTGAGTGCCGTCCGCCGAGGTGCCCCGGTTGTAGAGGACGGCGACGTCGTCCTTCCCGTCGCCGTTGTAGTCGGCGGAGGTCGGCTTGGTCGCATTCCAGTTGAAGGACCCGCTGCTGGTCCACGTCTTGCGCGGGTTGGAGAAGGCGGTTCCGTTACTGGCGAAGGTGTAGAGGGAAGAGACGAACTTGCCGTCGGCCGACGTGCCCCCGTTGTAGAGGACGGCGACGTCGTCCTTGCCGTCCGCGTTGTAGTCGCCGGACACCGGCTGGGCGGCCGACCACGTGAACCCGCCCGTGCTGGTCCAGGTCTTGCGCGGGTTGTCGAATCCGGCGCCG
>NZ_ML123034.1:1984105-2010376 GCF_003846185.1 Streptomyces sp. ADI96-02 | reverse complement strand
CAGCCGGCTCTTGCTCCAGGTGAAGCCGCCGGAGGTGCTCCAGACGTTCTTCGGCGCACCGAATCCGCTACCGGTGCTGTAGAAGGCGAAGAGCGAGGACCTGTTCTGGCCCTGCGAGGACGTCCCGTTGTCGTAGAAGGCGGCGATGTCCTCGCGGCCGTCGCCGTTGAAGTCTCCCGAGGCGACCTGGGACTCCTGGGGCAGCGCCCGCACCTGCCGCACCCAGTCGGCGATGTCGTCGAGGCGCGTCTCCACCGCTCCGCCACGCGTCTCGTCGGAGCCGAAGCAGCCTGCCTGCCAGGAGGCGCTGTGGACGGCGACGAGTTCGGCCTTCCCGCCCTGCTCGCGCAGGGCCGGGCCGCCCGCGTCGCCCTTGCAGATGGAGCCGCCGTCACGGGTGACGGAGACCGTCGTCGAGCCGACCGCCGTCACGGCGAACGCGCCCGCGTGCAGCCGGTCGGGGACCCAGGACGTGGCGGTGCGGCCGTATCCGGCCGCCCGCAACGTCTCCCCCGTCGTCGGCGCCGAGGCGGCGAGGACGACGGGAGCGATGTCGGTGACCGGCTCGGCGAGCCTGGCCATCACGAGGTCGCGGTCCGTGCGGGGGACCAACTCGGTGATCCCGACGACCTTCCCGCCGGTACCGCTGAGGTCGGTCCGTCCGATGGTGGCGGTGGTCTTCTCCGCGGGCGCGCCGGCGGGTACGGGGAACGCCGGCGCGCCCGGGGCCGCGAAGCAACTGCTCGCGGTCAGGATCCACTGGGCGTCCACGAGGGATCCGGAACAGGCCCGGCTCTTCTCGCCCTCGCCGATGGCGAGCTTCGCCGTGAAGGTGTACGTGTTGTCGGCGACGGCGTCGCCGACGATGGCCTGGGCCGGGATGGTGAAGGTCAGGGCGCCGGCCGAGGCCGCGGCGGCGAATACCGCGACGGCCCGCAGGCGGCGGGAGTGTCTCACGTGCACGTGGTGTTCCTTACTCGGGTCCTGAGCCGCGGCGGCACAGGATGGAGAACGAGGGCGGTCTCATGACCTGGGCTCGGCGTCGGAGGAGGCGGCCCGGGGTGGGTGGGCGGTTGCGTCGATGGGGCGAGGGCGCGGGTCTCGTGCGGGACGGATGCGCGAGAGGACCGGTCCCGGAGCGGGAGGCTACGCCGAGGTCGAGAGCTCGACGAGGGCGTAGTCGCGGCCCTGCGGGTCCGTCGCCTGCCCGACGCCCTTCCACTCGTTCTTGGCCGCGGTGACGTTCTGCTCGTCGCCCTCGGTCGTCAACGTCATATCGGTCTGATGTGCCGCGGAACTCTTGACCCCGAAGACCGCGGGGATTTCCAGGCTGAGATATCCGGTCTTTCCCGTGACGCGGAAGCAGAGACGTCCACTGGTACGTGAATACACCTCCAGGAACCCTTCGCCGGTGGCGCAGTCCGCGAGGGTGATGTGTCCGTCACCGCGCTTCAGGACGATGCCGAATTCGGCCTTGATCTTGTCTGCCTGCGGGTAGGCGAAGTCCTCGACGGCGTAAGGAGGAAGTTCCTCCGCCAGGGCCGCCGCAGGTCTGTCGCGCGCGTCGTCGGCGTGGGCCGCGGTGACGACGGCGGCGATGCAGGCGGCAGCCGCGGCACCGGTGGCGATGAGGCGTCGTGCGAGCTTCATGCTGTTTCCCTTCACGTTCCTTGTTGCTTCTGAGCACGTTCTTGTTGCTTTCGACGGCGACCGGGCCGGAGAGGGCGGGGCGGGTATCGGGCTCGCCCCACCCCCCTGAGCCGGGTCTCCTGCGGGACAGCCGTTACCAGGTGACCCAGCCGATCACCGTGGTCGTCACGTCCCCTGCGACGTTGGAGATCTTCGCGCCGATCTCTTCGGCCATTCCGAACTTGCTGAACAGCTTTCCCTTGCCGAAGAAGATCCCTCCGAGCGCGAACAGCCCGAGAGCGCTGTGGAATTCGCCGCTGTCCCAGCCGTAGCCGAAGCCGCTCAGAACGGCACTTGCTCCCTGCGCACCCCACGAGGTGACCCCGGCCCCGAGGGCGAGCGGGCCGAGGACCGGCGCGGTGGGGGGAACGAGCAGAGCGCCCACCCCGAAGACGACGGCGGCCGTTCCGAGGACGGTGCTCCAACGCGTGGTGGCAGAGGCCCAGTCCTTGGGGTCCTTCACGTCCTCCGGCCAGAGGCCGCCCCACTCGGTGTCGCCGGAATCGTCGTTCTCCGGCTTGTCCGAGGGGTTGGTGCCGTTCTGCTGGTTCCGCCGCGCCTCCTCGGCCGCCTTCTTCGCCGCCGCCAGGGCCTCCGTCCGGCGTTTGGCCGCGGCCAACGAGCGGGCCTCGCTGGCTGCCGCCGCCGCGGTCCGCGCATCCTGGCCGGCCTGCTGGGCCGAGGCCGCGGCCTGCGCGGCCGATGCCTGCGCCGCCACGGCGGACGACACGGCCTGCCGTGCCGACGAGACGGCCTGACGCATCGAGTAGTTCGCCGTGCGGGCCGCTCCTCGCGCGGACGACGCGGCGACGCCGGCGTCCTTGGCCGACTGGGCGGCAGCGGCTGCGGACTTGTCCGCCGCGTCCGCGTTGGTCTTCGCCTCGGTAGCCGACTTGACGGCGTCCTTGGCGTAGTTCTGTGCCTTCACCGCCCAGTCGGCGGCCTCCTGAGCGGCGTCGTTCGCCTCCGCCGCCGCCTTGGAGGCCCGCGCCGCGTCCTCCAGCGCCTTGGCCGCGACCTTCGCGGCGTGCGCGAGGGTCGCACGGATCGCGGCGACGTGGGTGGCGTGATCGTGGTCGAGGCGAGCGATGTTGAACTTGTCGCGGACGACGAAGGCGCGCCGCATTCGTGCCGAGCCCTCCAGGACGATCTGCGCCGCCGAACGCATGTAGGGCCCGCCGGTCTCCAGGAGGGCGAAGACCTCGACCCGGTCGTCGACCTTCGTCGCCTCCGAGAGTTCGATGCTGAGGAAGCGGTGCAGGGCCGTGGCGGACCCGTCGCTCAGAGCCGCCTCGGCCTTCGCCTTGACGGTCTTGCCCGGATTCTGGCCGAGGATCTTGAACACCATCAGGCGGTTGTCCGTGGCCGAGGCTTCGATGGCCCCGCGTTCCAGGAAGGCCGTCGCCGCGGTGGGGTCGGCGTCGGCCAGCGCCTGCTGGGCCGCCTCGGCCACGGCGGCCGTGGACGCCTGCGCGAGCGCCAGAACGCTCTCCCGGTCGTCCTGCTGCTGGGCGAGCAGGCGGTCGGCGTCGATCCAGTTGGCCACGTCATGGTCGGTGCCGGCCAGGGCGAACTCGGCCGCACCCCGGGTCCAGGTGCCGGCGGAGTCCAGGAGCCGCACGGCCGCCTTGCGGCCGACGGTGACCGCTGCCGCGGTGTTCCCGGCGGTGAGCGCCGCCTCGGCCGTGGCGATGAGGTCCTTGATCTCCTGCGAGGTCTGAGCGGTCTGGGTGCGCTGGTTCTCCGCCCGCCCGGCGTCCTCGGTCTCGGCCTGAGCCCTCAGCCTGGCTTCGAGGACGCCGAGCTCGGTGTCCTCGGTGATCCTGGCCGTCTCCGCCGTGCGGGCGGCCTGCTCGACCGCTTGGGCCTCCTTGACCGCGTCGGCGGCCGTCGTGGCCGCCTGCACCGCGGCCTCGGCGAAGATCCTGGACCTCTTGGCGTACTCGACGGCCTTGCCGGCGTTGGCCGCCGCCTCGTCGGCCGCGTCCGCCGCCTTCTCGGCGTGGGCAGCTGCGCTGTTGGCCGCGTCGCGGGCCATTCCGGCGGCTGCCGCGGCCCGATTGGCCAGAGTCTGGGCGGTGCCCGCGGCGCGAGTGGCGCGTGCTGCCGCGGCGTTGGCCTCGGCGGCGGCCTGTCGCGCCCTGGCGGCCTGGGCCTGCGCGGCGCCGGCGGAAGCCGCGGCGTCGGCCGAGGCACTGGCGGCCGCGGCGGCGTTCCGGGCCGCGTTGGCGGCGGCCGAACCGGCTGACGACGCCTGGCTGGAGGCGATGGCGGCCTGGTCCGCGGCCTTGGCGGCGGTACGAGCCCGGGCCGCGGCGTTCCTCGCGCCTTGGGCGGCTTGGCTCGCGGCGGACGCCTTGGTGGCGTCCTTGGACGCCGATATCGCGGCGTGGTAGGCGCGAGCGGCGGCGTTTCCGGCCGAGGCGGCGGCAGCGGCGGCTGCCTGTGCGGCCTGTGCGGCCCGGCTGGAGGCCGCCTGCGCCGTACGCGAGGCGGAGATGGCCGTGTTGGCGGCGTCGGCCGCTCCCTGGGCGGCGCTCGCCGCCTTGTTCGCGGCGACGGCCGACTTGCGGACGTCCTGCTGTGCGGCCTTCGCCTCCTCCGCCGCCTTCAGCGCGGCGGCCTTGGCCTTCTCCGCGGCCTCCTTGGCGCTGTCGGATGCGGCGACGGCGCGCTCCGTGGTCTGCTTGGCGAGCCTGCCCTCCCGCTCCACGATGGCGACCAGTTGATCGATGGTCGCCGACTCCTCGTCGCGGGCCCGGGCGATGTGCTGCCCGGAGGAGAGGAACTGCCTGATCGCGTCGGGAGATCCGTCCTCCAGGGCCCGCTCCGCGTACTTCTTCACTTCCGGCGAAGCGGTGTTGAGGAGGGTGAAGATCTCCACCCGGTCGTCTTCCTGCTGCGCGGTGTACTGGGTCTCCGCCAGGAACGTCTTGAGCGCGTCCGGGGAATTCTGCTCCAGGGCCTTCGTGGCCTCCCGCTTCACCGCCGTACCGCCGTTGTTCAGTACGGAGAACACGGCCACGCGCAGGTCCGTCTCGACCGGCTGGTCGAACCCGTCGCGCAAGTAGGCGGCGACAGCCTCGTCGCCTGCGGTCAGTGCCGCTCCGGCCGACTCGCGCACGGTCTTGCCGGCTCGGGAGAGGCTGGAGAGGACGGCGAAGCGGTTGTCCTGCGCCCGTGCGGCGGGAAGCTCGGTGGCGAGGAAGGCGGTGAGGGCGGCCGGTGAGCCGGTGAGGGCGGCGGTGGCGGCCTCGCGAACGGCCTGACCGCCCGTCTTGTAGGCCCAGACGGCCTTGCCCTGGTCGGTGTCGGGCAGCCCGTTCACCGGATCGCCGGGGCTGTCCGCCGCACGGGCGGGTGTGGCACTCATCGTGATGATGGAGGGCAGGGCCGGGACTGACGCCGCTCCGGCGATGGTCGCGAGTATCCGGCGTCTGCTCCATAACGAAGTCGACAAGACGTACATCCTTCCGGCACGGGATACGGCACAGCGGACACGTGTACACCGGCGCAACAAGGCGTGGTGTCTCTGGTGTTGAGGTCGCGCAGGGTGACCTGTGGTTCCGCGGGGACATTACCCGATCCTGAACGAGTGTTCACTGAGCGTCAGGTTGTTCTGGATGGGGTCTCTTTGGTAGAGGGAGTGTCCTGATGTGGGCGGCCCTGCCGTTCTCTCGCCCTCGGCGGTCGCTCTCCTCGAAGGTGCGGTTCGGCTTCCGGGCGGGCGATCGGCGCCTCCTGCCTGCGGTTGGCCGGGCGAGGTACGCCGGGGCGGGGGAGCGGGGTCCGGTTCGGCCGTGTGCCCGCCCCGCGGTGCGGGCGGATGGTCCGGGTGCGCGCCGGAGGAAGGTGTCGTGCCCGTCAGGTTGGCTGAACCATTTCTGCGAGACGGAGGCGAGTGGCCCGGGATGAGTGGGCCGGCGAGCCCGCCGATCTGCGGTGTTGGCATATGCCAAGGGCAGTTTTCACCTCGGGGGAGTGGCGACCGTCACAGCGGAAGGTTTATTTCCGGCCGTTCTCCAGGTCGGATCCCGGGGCCTGTGTGTTCGAATCGAGAGCCGAGCGGGGCCCGCTGTGCGACGAGAGAGAGGGGCCGCTCCGCCCCCGGCCCGGTTTGACCCCCACACCCCGGCCCCGTAACCTCGGCTCTCGGTGTGTTTCCGTACGCACCTACCCCTGAGCACATCCCTCCCGGTAACGGTCGGTGTTCGCGCCGTCCGCCAGGAGAGGCCGCTCATCCTTCCGGATCGCCCCGGGCTCCGGCCCGTGCGAGCGGCTGGCATCAGGGGATCCGTTCCGAGCGAGAGAGAGATCCGCGTGTACGCCATCGTGCGCAGCGGTGGTCGCCAGCACAAGGTTGCTGTCGGCGACATCGTTGAGGTTGACAAGATTTCCACTGCCAAGGTTGGCGACACGGTCGAGCTCTCGACCCTGCTCGTTGTCGACGGCGACGCCGTGACCAGCGACCCGTGGGTCCTGGCCGGGATCAAGGTCCAGGCCGAGATCGTGGACCACCACAAGGGCGCGAAGATCGACATCCTTCGCTACAAGAACAAGACCGGCTACCGCCGTCGCCAGGGTCACCGCCAGCAGTACACGGCGATCAAGGTCACCGGTATCCCCGCGGCTGCGAAGTAAGGGACTGAGAACACATGGCACACAAGAAGGGCGCATCGTCCACTCGGAACGGGCGCGATTCCAATGCTCAGCGGCTCGGCGTGAAGCGCTTCGGCGGTCAGGCCGTCAACGCCGGTGAGATCCTGGTCCGCCAGCGCGGCACCCACTTCCACCCGGGCACGGGCGTCGGCCGCGGTGGCGACGACACGCTGTTCGCGCTGACCGCCGGTGCGGTGGAGTTCGGTACGCACCGTGGCCGCAAGGTCGTGAACATCGTTCCGCTCGCCGCCTGATCTTCCGGCGCGCGCAGAACGGCACACAGCACCTTCCGAGGGCGGATCCCAGCTTTCCCGGCGACCGGGGAAGCGGGTCCGCCCTCGGCGTGTTACGACAGAGACACATCGACACTTCCGTATTCACCGCTGTACCTGGAGGCACCAACCATGACCACCTTCGTGGACCGCGTCGAGCTGCATGCCGCCGCGGGTAACGGAGGCCACGGCTGCGCCTCCGTCCACCGTGAGAAGTTCAAGCCGCTGGGCGGCCCCGACGGGGGCAACGGCGGACGCGGCGGCGATGTGATCCTCGTCGTCGAACAGTCCGTGACCACGCTGCTCGACTACCACCACAGCCCCCACCGCAAGGCCACCAACGGCCAGCCCGGCGCGGGCGACAACCGTTCCGGCAAGGACGGCCAGGACCTGGTCCTGCCCGTGCCCGACGGCACCGTGGTCCTCGACAAGGCAGGCAACGTGCTCGCCGACCTCGTCGGCCAGGGCACCACCTTCGTCGCCGGTCAGGGCGGCCGGGGCGGTCTCGGCAACGCGGCGCTGGCCTCCGCCCGCCGCAAGGCCCCCGGCTTCGCGCTGCTCGGCGAGCCCGGCGAGGACAGGGACATCGTCCTGGAGCTCAAGACCGTCGCCGACGTCGCCCTCGTCGGCTACCCGAGCGCGGGCAAGTCCTCGCTGATCTCGGTGCTCTCCGCCGCCAAGCCGAAGATCGCGGACTACCCGTTCACCACGCTCGTGCCGAACCTCGGCGTGGTCACCGCCGGCTCGACCGTCTACACCATCGCGGACGTCCCCGGCCTCATCCCCGGCGCGAGCCAGGGCAAGGGCCTCGGCCTGGAGTTCCTGCGCCACGTCGAGCGCTGCTCGGTGCTGGTGCACGTCCTGGACACCGCCACCCTGGAGTCCGACCGCGACCCCGTCTCCGACCTCGACATCATCGAGGAGGAGCTGCGCCAGTACGGCGGCCTGGACGACCGGCCCCGCATCGTCGCCCTGAACAAGATCGACATCCCCGACGGCCAGGACCTCGCCGACATGATCCGCCCGGACCTGGAGGCGCGCGGCTACCGCGTCTTCGAGGTCTCCGCCATCGCGCACAAGGGCCTCAACGAGCTCTCGTACGCCCTGGCCGGCATCATCGCCGAGGCGCGCGCCGCGAAGCCGAAGGAGGAGGCGACCCGCATCGTCATCCGCCCCAAGGCCGTGGACGACGCCGGGTTCACCGTCGCCGTGGACGACGAGGGCATCTACCGCGTGCGCGGCGAGAAGCCCGAACGCTGGGTGCGCCAGACCGACTTCAACAACGACGAGGCCGTCGGCTACCTCGCCGACCGGCTCAACCGCCTCGGGGTCGAGGAGGCCCTGATGAAGGCGGGCGCGCGGGCCGGCGACGGCGTCGCCATCGGACCCGAGGAGAACGCGGTCGTCTTCGACTGGGAGCCGACCGTGATGGCCGGGGCCGAGATGCTGGGCCGCCGCGGTGAGGACCACCGCCTGGAGGCGCCGCGCCCCGCCGCGCAGCGCCGCCGGGACCGGGAGGCGGAGAAGGACGACGCGCAGAAGGAGTACGACGAGTTCGACCCCTTCTAGGGGTTGTCCCGCCCGTGCCGTGCCGCGGTCCGGCCCCTGCCGGACCGGGCGGCGGACCCGGGCGGCCCGCCTTCGCGCCGGGCGGGCCGTCCGGTGGTCCCAGGGCCGGTTGCCGCCCGTTCGGGCTGGTCAGGCCGGGCGTGCGTGCTGCGTATGTGCCGATTGGGCAACAGCTCTGTGGAGTCGGTCACCCCGCGTGCCGCTTCGGCGGGGGCCAACCTCCCTGGCCAGACGGTGAACTGCGGGTTTCCGCAGGACAAGAGGTGGGAAGCGTCCGCCTTGCGAGACGGTCACGGAGAGTGCGACCATCACACTGTCCCCCCGTCATAGCAAGGTAGGTCGTCTGTGTCTGTGCCGCACGAAGCCAAGCCCCGGACCACAGCGGTCGTGCTCGCCGGTGGTACCGGACAGCGCGTGGGACTGTCGATCCCCAAGCAGCTGCTGAAGATCGCCGGCAAGGCCGTCATCGAGCACACGCTGACGATCTTCGAGAACGCCGCCGGGATCGACGACGTGATCGTGCTGATGGCGCCCGGGTTCGTGCCGGAGGTCGAGAAGATCGTCGCGAAGGCGGGGCTCACCAAGGTCACCCGCGTGATCGAGGGCGGCGCCACCCGCAACGAGACCACCGAGCGCGCCATCGCGGCCCTCGGTGAGGGGCTCGCCGAGGGCGAGGACCGCAACGTCCTCTTCCATGACGCGGTCCGCCCCCTGCTGTCACAGCGCGTGATCAAGGACTGTGTCGACGCCCTCGACCGCTACCAGGCCGTCGACGTCGCGATCCCGTCCGCGGACACCATCATCGTGACGCGCACCCACGGCGAGGACGGCGAGTTCATCACCGACGTCCCCGACCGCTCCCGGCTGCGCCGCGGCCAGACCCCGCAGGCGTTCAAGCTCTCCACGATCCGCAAGGCGTACGCGGTCGCGGCGAACGACCCCAACTTCCAGGCCACCGATGACTGTTCGGTGGTCCTCAAGTACCTCCCCGACGTACCGATCTACGTGGTCGCCGGCGACGAGTACAACATGAAGGTGACCCAGCCGGTCGACGTCTTCATCACGGACAAGCTCTTCCAGCTCGCGTCCACCGCCGCCCCGCGCCAGGCCGACGAGGCCGCCTACCGCGAGCTGCTCTCCGGCAAGACCCTCGTCGTCTTCGGCGGTTCGTACGGCATCGGCGCCGACATCGCGACGCTCGCCGAGCAGTACGGCGCCACCGTCTACGCGCTCGGCCGCTCCACCACCGGCACGCACGTGGAGAACCCGGAGCACATCGAGCAAGCGCTCTCCAAGGCGTACGCGGAGACCGGCCGGGTCGACTACGTCATCAACACGGCGGGCGTCCTGCGCATCGGCAAGCTCGCCGAGACGGACAACACGACGATCCAGGAAGCCCTGAACGTCAACTACCTGGCGCCCGTCCAGATCGCCCGCGCCTCCTACAAGTACCTCGCCGAGACCCAGGGCCAACTGCTGCTCTACACCTCCAGCAGCTACACCCGCGGCCGTGCCGAGTACAGCCTGTACTCCTCCACCAAGGCCGCGATGGTCAACCTCACCCAGGCGCTCGCCGACGAGTGGGCGGGCGAGGGCATCCGGGTCAACTGCGTCAACCCGGAGCGCACCGCGACGCCGATGCGCACGAAGGCGTTCGGCCAGGAGCCCGCCGGCTCGCTGCTCTCCTCGGAGGCCGTGGCCCGCACCTCGCTGGACGTCCTGCTCTCCGCGCTGACCGGCCATGTCATCGACGTACGGCAGCAGGACCCGACGGCCGGCGCCGCCGAGTCCTCCGGGTTCGAGCAGGCGCTGGCCTCCGTGCTGGACCGTCAAGAAGATGTGTAATAATTCTTGAAAATTGTGCTTTACCGGGCCTCTGCCGTCGCTTTGTGCGACCGCAGAGGCCCGAATGCGTGAAGCCGCACCTTCACATTTCCCTCAATAGGTGAATCAACCGGCACCCCCCTGGAGCAGGTTCTTCGTGATCTCGACAGCCATTCGCCTGGCCCGTGTGGGCAGCAGGTCAGAACTGGCGGCAGCGTTGTTGATGGGGCTGGGATATCCCTGCGTCATGCTCGCCGCGCTCATTCCCAATATCTGGTTCTTCGCGGCGGCCATCGCGCTCACGTATGTCGCGGACTGGTTTCTGCACCAGCGGGGGAGCTATCTCATCAACCGGCTGGGCAAGGTGCGGGCGGGACTGTCGATCCGCTTCCTGCTGCGCCAGCTCATGCTCATCCTGCTGCTGGCCCGGCTGGACCGTGCGGAGGAGCCGCTGTTCTACGCGGCGGTCGCCTGCTTCCTGGTGTTCTACGGGCTCCAGGCCCCGCACGGCGCCCTGACCACGCTGATCCGGCTGCGCCGGGTCATGCCGGTGGTCACCCGCAACGTGGACCTGCACGCCGTCCGCATCCCCGACGCCCCGCCGGGCATCCTGCTGCGCCGCTCCGCCGAGAAGATGCTGCACCTGGACATCCCGGCCGTCGTGACCATCCTGATCGCGGCCGGCACCGGCGACGACGTCGTCGGCTACGTCGGCGCCGGCGTCACGCTGCTGCTGGCCCTGCTCTACATCGGCCTGCTCGTCCCGTACGTGCGCCGCGGCCGTCTGGTGCCTCCCGCGCCCGCCGTGCTCAAGGCCGTCGACACCTGGCTGCGCGAGTACCAGCCGACGGTGGTGCTCTACTTCTCCGGCTCCAACGAGTCGGCCTACCAGGGCAACATGTGGCTGGAGACGATGGCGCGGGTCGAGGGCCGGCCGCTGATCATCATGCGGGAGCGCGGTCTCGTCCCGCAGCTCGCCGAGACCTCCGTCCCGGTCCTGTGCGTGCCCGCGGGGACGCACCTGATGAACCTGGACCTCTCCACCGTCCGGGTCTGCCTGTATCCGGCCAACGTCGGCAAGAACATCCACATACTGCGCGTCCCGACCATGAAGCACGTCTTCATCGGCCACGGCGACAGCGACAAGCTCGCCAGCGTCAACCCGTTCTCCAAGGTGTACGACGAGGTCTGGACGGCGGGCCGGGCCGGCCGCGACCGCTACGCGCTGGCCGACGTGGGCATCCGCGACGAGGACATCGTCGAGGTGGGACGCCCCCAGCTGGAGCCCATCAGGAGCTGGACGGGCTCCGCGAAGAACCCGGTCCCGACCGTGCTGTACGCGCCCACCTGGGAGGGCTGGGACGACAACCCCGGCAACACCTCCCTGCTGCTGGCGGGCGAGAACATCGTGCGCCGGCTGCTGGCCGCCGACGACCCGGTCCGGATCATCTACAAGCCGCACCCCTTCACCGGCATTCGCAGCGGCAAGGCCAAGGCGGTCAACGTCCGGATCCAGGCGATGCTGGACAAGGCGGCGGCCCAGCGCGCCGCCGAGCCCCGCTGGGCGAAGGAGGCGGCCTCGGCCGCCGCCGGGCACAGTGCGGCCAAGGCCGAGCTGGTCCGGATCGAGGGCCGCCTCGCCGAGCTCGCGGCGGCCGGACGCTCCGGCGGCGACGACGCCGAGGAGTCGCGGGTCTCGCTCGCCGACCCCGCCCGCGAGGCGGAGGCGGCCACCCTGCGGACCCAGTGGAACGACGCCTACTGGCGCTCCTTCGGTTGGTGGGAGCACCGCACGGTCAGCGGCGCGCAGCCCAAGCTGTACGACTGCTTCAACGAGTCCGACGCGATGGTCTCCGACATCTCCAGCGTCGTCTCCGACTTCATCGCGAGCGGCAAGCCGTACGCGGTCACCGACTCGGCGGCGCTCGGTCCCGAGGAGTTCAAGCGGCAGAACACCGCCGTGCGGGCCGCCGTCATCCTGTCGAACAGCGCCGAGGAGCTCGGCGAGCTGCTGGCCGCCGTCGCCGACCCGGCCGCGGACCGGCTGGCCGGCGCCCGCCGCGAGCTGAAGAGCTATCTCCTGGGCCCGGACGAGCCCACTTCCATGGAGCAGTTCAACGCCGCCGTACGCGCCCTTTCGGCCAAGGCGGAGGCCCGCAACGCCGGTGTCGCCCAGCGGATCGACCAGGCCGTGGCGGTGCCGGACGAAGAGGCGGCGTCCAGCGGCGTGGGGACCGAGGACCCGCAGGCGGTGGCCGAGGCCGCCGCCGCGGCGAACCCGGACGCGGTGGCCGACGCGGCCGGGGGCGAGATCCCGGACGCGCCCGGGACCGGAGCCGACGTCAGCGAGGGGACCCCGACGGCCCGCTGAGTCGTACGCCTGATCGACCTGTCCGAAAGTAGCCCAACGCACACCACGACCCGTACGTCTCTCCTCAGGGAGGGATGTACGGGTCGTTCGGCATGTCTATGCACGAAAGGTGCAAAGTCGGGCAATCTGCCCTCTTTCGTGATCAAATCGACAGGTGCGCATGGCCGAGAAACCCAGGACGAACCACGAGCCCGATGTCAGTGTGATCATCGGAGCCTATGACGCGATGCCGTACCTGGTCCGGTGCCTGGAGTCCGTGGAGGCCCAGACGATCGGCGCCGGACGGCTGGAGATCATCGCGATCGACGACGGGTCCACGGACGGCACGGGCGAGTACCTGGAGGAGTTCGCCGCCCGGAGCGCCGTCCCCACCCGAGTGGTCCGGCAGGAGAACTCCGGCGGCCCCAGCGGCCCGAGGAACGTCGGCCTGCGGCTCGCGCGCGGACGGTACGTCTTCTTCCTCGACGCCGACGACTACTTCGGCGAGGAGGCCCTGGAGCGCATGGTCGCCATGGGCGACCGGGCCGGCACCGACGTGGTGCTCGGAAAGATCGTGGGCGTCAACCGCGGCGCGGCCAAGTCGATGTGGAAGGAGACCGTCGAACGGGCGGACCTCTACTCCTCCAACGTCAAATTCACGCTGAGCGCGCAGAAGCTGTTCCGGCGCGCCCTGCTCGAACGGCTCGGCATGACCTTCGACGAGAAGCTGAAGACGGGCGAGGACGCCCTGTTCACCATGGAGGCGTACCTGCGCGGCGACGGCATCTCCGTCGTCGCCGACTACACCTGCTACTACCTCGTGGGCCGCGAGGACCGGAACCAGATGACGAAGAAGGGCGGCCACAAGCGGCGCTTCGACTCCGCCCGCGCGCTGACGGCCCTCATCGCCCGGTACGTGCCCGCCGGACCCCGCCGCGACGCGCTGATGGTACGTCCGTTCGTCATCACGCTGCTGCCGCAGTTCGGCCCCGGAATGCTGAAACAGCGGGCGGCCGTCCAGAACGAGAAGATGGCCCTGGCCGCTCCCCTGATGGAGGCCTACTGGACGCCCGGACTCGCCGGCGGGCTCAAGGTCAACGAACGCCTGCGGCTGATGTGCATCGCCCGGGGCCGGCTCGATCTGCTGCTCGACATCCTGCGCTTCCTGCACGCCGAGGAGGAGCCCGAGTTGGTCCGCCGGGGCAACCCGGCCCGGCTCCACCTGGCGTATCCGCACTTCGGAGAGAGCTCCGCGCTCCCCGACTCGGCCTACGAGGTGACCGTGACCGAGTGGATCGGCGGCAACCGGATCGACCCGTCGCCGGCCGGCCCGTACGTCTCCCTGGCCCGGCGCGTGGTCCGCAGGGCCCGCCGCACGGCCAGGAACGCCCTGCGCTCGCTGCGCGCCCCGCGCACGCACCGGGCCTGAGCCGACGGCGTACACCAGGCCCGCCCCGGGTCAAGGGGCTCCGGGGCGGGCCATCTGTGGCTGGCGTCACGTCATACTGTGGGGCAACCATGAGACCGTTGTAGCCGTCTCATTTAGGCCCCCGTAATCCTCGGGTTCATCATCTGCACGTCCCTCGGAAAGGCCCTCCCCTCGTGGCGTCCCTCGAAGCGGTTCCCGAAGAGCTCAGCCGGCTCATGAAGTACTTCCCGGAGACCCCGGCCGAGGAGCGCCCCGCCTTCCACAGTGCGGCCAAGGACTTCCTGGCGCAGGCCGCGCCCAAGCTCGTCCGCAAGTTCTCCCCGATGGCCCGGGTGAAGTGGCACCTGGCGGCCAGCGGGCGCGGCGACGAACTCGTCGACCTGCTGCACTACGAGCGGGAGAACCCGGGGGCCTTCTCCGTCCGCGGCCTGCGGAGGGCCCGCATCGAACTGCCCGGCGTCGAAAGCTCCTCGCTGCCCTCCTCCGTCCGCAACTTCAACCGCAGCGAACTGCCCGTACGCGGCAAGCTGCTGGACCTCGGCTGGGAGGACGGCAAGCTCCTCGTCAAGGGCTACGCCTACATCCCCAACGTGCCCTCCGCCACCGGCAAGCGCTCGCTGCGCGTCGCCGTGCTGCGCCGCCAGGGCAGCCGCAGCACGCTTCCGCTGCGCCTGCGCACGGTCCAGGAGCCCCGCGCCACCGCCGAGGCCAAGGGCGCGCTGCACACCTACGACTGGTCGGGCTTCGAGATCGCCGTCGACCCGGCCCGGCTGCGGGTGCGCGGCCAGTGGCAGCCCGGCACCTGGCGCCTGGGCATCGGCATCCCGCGCCCCGGCGGCATGTCCGTGGGCAGCGTCACCAAGAACAACGCCGGCGCGGCGGGCCACAGCTACACCCACCTCCTCGACGACGGCGTCCGCCTCGTCGCCGGCTTCGACCGCAACCGGCTCAAGCTCAGCGTGGACGTCGTCCCCGCCGAGATCGAGTCGCAGGAGGCGGACGGCGACGCCCTGACCGTCACCCTCCGCTCCCGGGTCACGGCCCCCGCGGGCAAGTACCCGACCGCGCTGCGGATCGACCACGAGCCGAGCGGCTTCGCCCTCGACCTGCCGCTCCAGCAGACCGGGACCGGCGCCGACGGCTGGCTCCGCCACACCGCCCGGCTCGACTTCGCCGCCCTGCCCGTCGACGGCATCACCCCCGGCAAGGCCCGCAAGTACCGCTCGCTCATCGTCTTCGCCGACGGCACCACCCGCCGCGCCACCAACGGCCCGAGCCTCTCGACCGGCGTCCACCCGCTGCCCGACGGACGCGAGTTCGCCGTCCTCACCGACGGCGCCGGGAACTTCACCCCGCAGGTGCGCGTCGTCCAGCCCGTCGTCGACGGCGTCGAGTGGACGGCCGACGGCGAACTGGTGCTCACCGGCGTCTACACCGGTGCGGCCGAGCGGATGAAGATGGTGCTGCGCCACACCGGGCGCAACGAGGACCGTCCGCTCCCGGTCGAGTTCGCCGACGGCCGCTTCACCGCCCGCCTGCGCCCCGACACGATGCCGACCTACGACGGCACCGTGCCGCTGCGCGCCGGACGCTGGATGCCGCGGCTGCGCGCGCGCAGCGAGTGGGACCACACCCGCGACCTCCCCGTCACCATCCGCCCCGACCTCGTCGGCACGCTGCCCCTCGCCCACCGCGGCGACCACCGCACGTACACCGTCGAGCGCCTCGACTTCGACCGGATCTTCGTGGAGTCCGGCCCGGTGCTGGGCCCGGAGCTGCGCGGCGCCTACCGCCAGCGGCTGATGCGCGACGTCTACACCCCCGAGCAGCGCAAGCTGCCCCTGCGCGAAGCCGTCCTCTACAACAGCTTCGGCGGCAAGCAGTTCTCCGACTCGCCCCGCGCGATCTACGAGGAGCTCAAGCGCCGGGGCACCGACGTCGAGCACATCGCGATGGTCCACGACCAGCAGGTCGTCCTGCCGCCGGGCGTCCGCGGCGTCGAGTGGGGCAGCCGCGAGTGGTACGAGGCGCTGGCCCGCAGCCGGTACGTCGTCACGAACGGCGGCATCCGCGAGTGGTTCGTCCGCCGCGAGGGCCAGATCGTCGTCCAGACCTGGCACGGCACGCCGCTCAAGCGCATCGGCGCCGACCTCCTCGGCACCCCGAAGGCGAACCTGGCCTACATCGCGAGCCTCCCGCAGCGCTCGCGCCAGTACAGCCTGTTCATCACGCCGAACGCCTTCACCACCCCGATCATGACCAACTCCTTCCGCCTCCAGTGCGAGGTCCTGGAGGCGGGCTACCCGCGCAACGACGTCTTCCACGCCCCCGACCGCGTCAAGCGCGCCGCGGCGGTGCGCGAGAAGCTCGGCATCCCCGCGGGCAAGAAGGTCGTGCTGTACGCGCCGACCTGGCGCGACGACCAGCGCTACGGCGGACGCCGCTTCAAGCTGGACAACAAGATCGACGTCGAGGCCGCCCGGCGGGAGCTCGGCGAGGACCACGTGCTGCTCTACCGCAAGCACCACAAGGTCCTCGACTCCATCCCCGGCGCGGGACAGGGCTTCGTCTGGGACGTCACGTACTACCCGGACATCGCCGACCTCTACCTGATCGCAGACGTCATGATCACCGACTACTCCTCGGTGCTCTTCGACTTCGCCCACTCCGGCCGGCCCATGCTCTTCTTCACGTACGACCTGGAGCACTACCGCGACACCCTGCGCGGCTTCTACTTCGACTTCACCTCGCGCGCCCCCGGACCGCTGATCAAGACTTCCGAGGACCTGGTCTCGGCGATCCGGAACATCGACGCGGTGAGCGAGGAGTACAAGGAGAAGTACGCCCAGTTCCGCGTCGATTTCTGCGAACCCTCCGACGGCCGCGCCTCGGCGCGGGTCGTCGACCGGATGCTGGAGCTCGACAAGAGCTGACCGTGCGTCGCCCCGGCCGCGCCCGCCGCCCGCCCCGCTCCGCTCAACGGCCTTCCACCGGCTGTCCACGGCCCTCCACCGGCCGTCCACCGAGCGAAACTGACGGGCGGCGGGCGCGGTCGCTCGCGTACTGTGCTGTGCCGGGGACGCCACGACGCGCACCGCACCGGTCAGCCGGAGCCTGCCGCGATGGGCCCCCGCGGATCCACCGGGGCGACCAGAGCGAGGAACCACGTGTCAGAGCACAGGCCGACGGAGCACCGGCCCGCGGTGACCGCAGCCCGCAGGATCGTCGTCAAGGTCGGCTCCTCCTCCCTCACCACGGCCTCCGGCGGCCTCGACGCCGACCGGGTCGACGCCCTCGTCGACGTCCTGGCCAAGGTCAGGGACGGCGGCGAACGCGAGGTCGTCCTCGTCTCCAGCGGCGCCATCGCCGCCGGGCTCGCCCCGCTCGGCCTGGTCCGCAGGCCCAACGACCTGGCCCGGCAGCAGGCCGCCGCCAGCGTCGGCCAGGGGCTGCTGGTCGCCCGCTACACCGCCTCCTTCGCCCGCTACGGCGTCCGCGTCGGCCAGGTGCTCCTCACCTCCGACGACACCAGCCGCCGCGCCCACTACCGCAACGCCTACCGCACCCTGGACCAGCTCCTGGAGATGGGCGCCCTGCCCGT
Organism: Streptomyces sp. ADI96-02; assembly: GCF_003846185.1. Taxonomy (GTDB): domain Bacteria; phylum Actinomycetota; class Actinomycetes; order Streptomycetales; family Streptomycetaceae; genus Streptomyces. The sequence continues at coordinate 1,992,983 of NZ_ML123034.1, read as the reverse complement.
CGTCAACGAGAACGACACCGTCGCCACGGACGAGATCCGCTTCGGCGACAACGACCGGCTGGCCGCCCTCGTCGCCCACCTCGTCCACGCCGACCTGCTGGTCCTCCTCTCCGACATCGACGGCCTCTACGACGGCCCGCCCGGCACCCCCGGGGCCGCCCGGATCGCCGAGGTCACCGGCCCCGACGACCTCGCGGACGTCACCATCGGCAGCGTCGGCAAGGCCGGCGTCGGCACCGGCGGCATGGTCACCAAGATCGAGGCCGCCCGTATCGCCACGGCCGCCGGGGTGCCCGTCGTCCTCACCTCCGCCAGCCGCGCCGCCGACGCCCTCGCCGGACGCGACACCGGCACCTACTTCCACCGCACCGGCCGCCGCACCGCCGACCGGCTCCTGTGGCTGGCCCACGCCTCGACCCCACAGGGCGCGCTCGTCCTCGACGACGGGGCCGTACGGGCCGTGGTGGAACGCCGGACCTCGCTGCTGCCCGCCGGAATCTCCGCCGTCGAGGGCGAGTTCAGCGCCGGGGACCCGGTCGAGCTCCGCGACCTGCGCGGCGCGCCCGTCGCGCGCGGGCTCGTCAACTTCGACGCCAAGGAGATCCCCCAACTGCTCGGCCGCTCCACCCGCGACCTGGCCCGCGAACTGGGGCCCGCCTACGAGCGCGAGGTCGTACACAGGGACGATCTCGTCGTCCTCACGTCCCGCCGCACCCCCTGAATCGGTTGAAAGTCCCGCCGTCGGGCAGGGACCTTTACCAAAACCACCCCACGCCCGGCTCCGGGCTGGTCCACTTTGTAGCGGGGATTCAGGGGTACCGCACAGCAACACATCCACAGGAGGCCGCCGGTGAGACGAGCGCGCCCGGGGGCGTCGCCCCGAGGCACGGGCAGCCGAGCCCTGACGAGCGTCGGAGCGGGGGCGGACTTCGAGCCGGACCCCTCGGCCGCGGAGACCGTCGAACAGGAGCCGGTCCGGGCCGAGGAGCAACGCCCGCAGTCGAAGCTCTGGCACATCACCCTCAGCGTCTCGGGCGCCGAGACCCCGCTGGGGGAGGTCAGACGCGGCCTGGAGCAGCTCGCGCACGACCATCCCTTCCTGCTGACCAGCCGCTACGCCGGCGACCACGCGGAGATCCGCTACTGGGAAGAGGCACGCGACCTGCACGACGCCGCCGCGGTCGCCCTGCGGCTGTGGGGAGAGCACCGCTCCAGCGCCCAGCTCCCGCCCTGGAAGATCGTCGGCCTGGAGGTCATCGACCGCGAGACCTACCACCTGCGCATCGCCGAGGGCTACGGGCCGCCGCCCGCCGCCCCCGTCGGCGTGCACCCGTACTGAGGCGACCGAGGCCACAGAGGTCGCTGACGTCGCTGGGGTCGCCGCCGGTGCGCGGTCGGGCGGGCCACCCCTCGGTCCGGCCGTCTCGCATCACGGGATATGCGACGGATGCCCGCAGAGCGCGCACTACTCTGCGGGCATGACGACGCTCTCGCCCTACGACAACCTCTCCCCGGTCGCGCAGGCCGCCTACCGGGCCCGTTCCGCCGCCGCCGACATCGCGCCGCTTCCGCGCGGGGCGAAGGACGACGCGCTGCTGGCCATCGCGGACGCCCTCGAAGTGCGCACGAGCGAGATCGTCGAGGCCAATGCCGAGGACGTCGAGCGCGCCCGCGCGGCCGGGACGGGCGAAGGCGTCGTCGACCGCCTCACCCTCACCCCGGATCGCGTCCGCGCCATCGCCGCCGACGTCCGCGACGTCGCCGCGCTCCCCGACCCGGTCGGCGAGGTGGTACGCGGCTCCACCCTGCCCAACGGCATCGACCTGCGCCAGGTCAGGGTCCCGCTCGGCGTCGTCGGCATCATCTACGAGGCCCGGCCCAACGTCACCGTGGACGCCGCCGCCCTCTGCCTGAAGTCCGGCAACGCCGTGCTGCTGCGCGGCTCCTCCTCCGCGCACGCCTCCAACACCGCGCTCGTGAGGGTCCTGCGCGACGCGGTCGGCGGCGCGGGGCTGCCGGCCGACGCGGTGCAGCTCGTCCCGGGCGAGAGCCGCGACTCCGTACGGGAGCTGATGCGCGCCCGCGGTCTGGTGGACGTCCTCATCCCGCGCGGCGGGGCCTCCCTGATCCGCACCGTCGTCGAGGAGTCCACCGTCCCCGTCATCGAGACCGGCACCGGCAACTGCCATGTGTACGTCGACGCCGAGACGGACCTGGCCATGGCGGTCGACATCCTGATCAACTCCAAGGCCCAGCGCCCCAGCGTCTGCAACGCCGCCGAGACCCTGCTCGTCCACAAGGACGTCGCCGACGCGTTCCTCCCGCTCGCCCTGGACGCCCTGGCCGAGGCCGGGGTGACCGTGCACGGCGACGAGCAGGTCCTCGCCCGCGCCGAGGGCGCCAAGGCCACGGTCGTGGCCGCGACGGCGGAGGACTGGGAGACCGAGTACCTGTCCTACGACATCGCGGCGGCGGTCGTGGACTCGCTGGACGCGGCGGTCGCGCACATCCGGCTCTGGTCCTCGGGCCACACCGAGGCGATCGTGACCACCTCGCAGGCCGCGGCCCGCCGGTTCACCCGACTGGTCGATTCGACCACGGTCGCGGTGAACGCCTCCACCCGCTTCACGGACGGCGGCCAGTTCGGCTTCGGCGCCGAGATCGGCATCTCCACGCAGAAGCTGCACGCCCGCGGCCCCATGGGGCTGCCGGAGCTGACCTCGACGAAGTACATCGTGACCGGGGACGGCCACACCCGATAGGGGCGAGTTCGCCGGGTCCCTGCCCAAACGGTCCGGGCGGGGCTACGCTGATTCCGTGCCGGACGACGTGGGGGGCAAGCCGTTTGCCGACGGCTGGGAGCCCGACGACGACCGCGGGGGCGCGGACGAGGACTTCGCCTCCGTGGTGTTCGACGAGGACTTCGTCCGGGCGGCGACCTTCCACGAGCCCACCGCCGTCGAGCGCCTGCTGGCCGCCGCGGAGGCCCGTGCCGAGGCCGACGCCCGCACCCGGCGCAGCCGCCGCCCGGCCGACGACGACCCCTGCGGCGAGCCCGCCCCGTACGGCGGCTCGCGGGCCTACCGCGATCCGCTGGACCTCGACTACGACCCGGGGCACGGCGACGAGGACGGGCCGGGCCCCTACGGTCGCCACGGCGGCGCCCTGCGGCCCTACCGGGGCGCCGCGCGCTGGCACCGGCCGATCGCGTGGCTGCTGGCCGTGGTGATGGGCGTCGGGATGGTCGCCCTCGCCTTCACCGCCGTCTACCGGGGCGCCTCGGGCAACCGCCAGGACCAGGTGCCGCCGCCCGTCACCAGCGGCGTCGACAAGCCCGGGGCGGCCCCCTCCGCCGATCACTCCCGCCCGGCCGTCTCCGCCGTCCCCCGCACCCCCTGACCGGGACGGCCCGCACCATTCGGCCGTACCTCTCCGCATCCCCTGCCGGCCCTCGGACCACGGCGGTGTTTCCGCACGACTCAAGCCCCTCCGGTCACCCGTTCGCCGGTACTGGCGACGGTCGTTTCCCGCCGGTCTCGGCGTTTACACAAGCGGCAATCGACCTACCCTCAAAGTGTGTCCCCTCATACGCGGGGGCTTCTCGCTGCCGCACGCCTCTCGGCCGGAACAGACCGGGGGCGCACCGAGCAGACCGGTGGTGTGGAGATCGGGAGAAGTCATGACAGGCCGCTCAGAACCGCCGAACGGCCCGCCCGAGGACCCTGCGGGCGGCGAGGACGAATACCGCTCCCTCGTCTTCGACGAATCCTTCGTCCGCGCTGCCCGCATGCAGGAGTTCTCGGCCCAGGAGCGCATGGGCGAGCACGCCCGCGCCGTACGGACGCTGCCCCGGCCCGTACGCCGGCCCCGCGGCGACTCACGGACCGCGATAGCCCTGGCCGTACTCATCGCCCTGGCCTTCGCCATGGCCGTCTACATAGGCTTCCGCAACCCCTATCCCCAGACCGCCACCCGACGGGCCGAACCACTGAGGACCACCGTGGTGCCCCTCGCCCCGCGAGGCGCCGTGCCCGGCGGGACACCCGAGCGGCTGTACGCGGCCGGCCCGGCCGCCGGATTCCGGACAGGTGCGGAGGGCATCAACTTCCCCGCCGTACGCCGTACCCGGCACTTCTCCGACGCCCAGATCACCGCCGCTCTCGCCACCGTCAAGGACTACCTGGTGGAGTCCTCGCTCAACCCCGACGTCCTCACCGGCCAGGTGCGCCGCCCCGTCGAGCTGCTTCTCGACCCGGACCAGCGCGGCCAGTTCGAGCGGAGCATGAGCAGCCCGGCCGACGACGGGCTGCACTCCGCCACCGGCTGGCTGGTGCGCTTCGACCCGGCCGAGGTCGAGCTGGCCGACCCGCGGACCCGGGTCCAGGGCACCCTCGCGTACGCGGAGGAGGGAGCGGGCGTCCTGGAGGTCGTCTCGGACCACACCTTCACCTACGCCCTGCGCCCGGCGGCCGGACCGCACAAGGAGGCCGACGCCTCCCTGTTCACCGTGCGGCGCGAGCTGCACTTCCGCTTCGACCGGGAGGATCTGCGGCTCCACCGGCTGGAGCTGCGCACCGCCGAGGTGCAGGCCGGGCCGCAGTCCTGCTCCGCGGACGCGACCGAGAGGCTGCGACCGCTGCTCGCCGGGGAGCGGGCCGACCACCGTGGCCCCGCGGGCACCGACCCGTACGCCACGGGCCGGCCCACGGCGGCGCTCTGCGGAACGCTGGCCGGCGTCAGCCCTCCTACGCCCCCCGTGGCCCTTCCTCGGGCCCCGGGGACCCGTCCGGACCGTCCTCGCCCCTAGCGGTCCCGCCCGCGTCGGCCGGGCCCTTCCCGCCGGCGCCGGTGAACCGGTCGCGCAGCTTGCCGCCGAGGTCTCCGGCGCCTCCGGCGATGTCGCCGACCAGCTTCATCAGGGGATCCTTGCTGGTGCGGACGGTGTCGGCGTAGTGCGAGGCGGACTCCCGGAACGAATCCGTCACCGAGGTGTCCTTGTCCTCGTCCCGCCGCGGGTAGTGGCCGTCCATGACCCGCTGGAAGTCCCGGCTCTCGGACCACTTCTTCAGCTCGGCGGCCCGCACCGTGGTGAACGGGTGCGTCCGGGGAAGCACGTTGAGGATCTTCAGGACCGAGTCGCGCAGGTCTCCGGACTTCTCGTACTCGTCCGCCTGGGCGAGGAAGGCGTCCACGTTCATCTCGTGGAGGTGGTTCCCGCCGGCGATCTTCATCAGGCCGCGCATCGAGGCCTGCGTGTCCTGGCCCACCAGCAGCCCGGCCCGGTCCGCCGACAGCTCCGACTTGCGGAACCACTCGCGCAGCGCGGTCACGATCGCCATGATCGCCACGTTGCCCAGCGGGATCCAGGCGACCTTCACCGCGAGGCCGGTGAGGAAGAGCAGTATCGTCCGGTACACCGAGTGCCCGGAGAGCGCGTGGCCCACCTCGTGGCCCACCACCGCCCGCATCTCCTCCTCGTCGAGCAGCTCGACCAGGCCGGTGGTGACGACGATGATCGGCTCGTCCAGGCCGATGCACATGGCGTTGGGCTGCGGATCCTGCTTCACGTACATCGGCGGGACCTTCTCCAGGTCCAGGATGTAACAGGCGTCCCGCAGCATGTCGTTGAGATGGGCGAACTGCGCGTCGCTCACCCGGACGGAGTCGGAGAGGTACAGCAGCCGCAGGCTGCGCTCCGGAAGCAGCCCGCTGAGGGCCTTGAACACCGTGTCGAACCCGGTCAGCCGGCGCAGCGCCACCAGGGCGGAGCGGTCCGCGGGGTGCTCGTAGGCCCGGGAGGAGATCCCCGGGAATCTCCTGCGCTGCCTGCTCGGCACGTTTTCGTGATGGGCGTCGGTCATGGGTGGCCCCCTGTTCGTACGAGACGTCTGGCTCGTCCCCCGGACAAAAGCCAGCGTAGGTGCTGGCGCTACGGTGTGCGGGGGGCTGTGGATAACTGTGAGGAGCGCCCGAAATGCCGCACACCGCCGTACTGATCGCCGCCGCGTCCGAGCAGCAGGGGCCGGGTGACACCCTCCGGATCGTGCTGCTCGTCTCGATCCTCGGGGCCGGACTGCTCGCCTGGTTCCTGCTGCGCGGATACCGCGACGACGACAACAACGACTGAGTCGGCGTGAGCGTGCCCGGGGGGCCCGCATACGATGTGACCGACGTCTTCCTTCCGACTCACGATCGATAGGTCCTGCCGAAGATGAGCCTCACGAGCACCGCACACCAGCTGGTCACTCTCGCCTCCGAGGGTGGCGGGGGCGGCAACCACGAAAGCCTGAACCCCTACCTCACCGGCGGCGGCGCTCTCCTCGCGCTGCTGTTCCTCCTGTGGGTCACCACCCGCTTCAACCGCGACCGCTGAGCCGAAGGCGTACAGCTGTGCCAGTAGGCTCTGCACGCATGGGAGAGCAGCACGTGCCTACCGGCCCCGGCAAACGCCGCCTCGGCGTCATGGGCGGGACATTCGACCCGATTCATCATGGACACCTGGTGGCGGCCAGTGAAGTGGCCGCCCAGTTCCAGCTCGACGAGGTCGTCTTCGTGCCGACCGGGCAGCCGTGGCAGAAGAGCCACAAGAAGGTCTCCCCGGCCGAGGACCGCTACCTGATGACGGTCATCGCGACGGCGTCCAACCCGCAGTTCTCGGTCAGCCGCAGCGACATCGACCGCGGTGGACCCACGTACACCATCGACACGCTGCGGGACCTGCGCGAGGTCCACGGCGACGCGGACCTCTTCTTCATCACCGGCGCCGATGCGCTGTCGCAGATCCTCACCTGGCGGGACGCGGAGGAGCTGTTCTCGCTCTCCCACTTCATCGGTGTGACCCGCCCGGGTCATGTGCTCACGGACGACGGACTGCCGAAGGGCGGCGTCTCCCTCGTGGAGGTTCCCGCGCTGGCGATCTCGTCCACGGACTGCCGTGAGAGGGTCGTGCAGGGGGATCCGGTCTGGTACTTGGTGCCGGACGGCGTGGTCCGCTACATCGACAAGCGCCAGCTGTACCGCGGCGAATGAGCCACGGAGAGGGGCACCGGTGAACGACCGACAGCACCCGTACGACCCGTACCACCAGCAGCCGCAGATCATCGGATACGACGCCTACGGGCAGCCGGTGTACCAGCAGCAGGAGCAGCCGCAGGGACAGCAGCCGTATGACCCCTACGCCACCGGGCAGGACCAGGGGCCGGGCCAGGGCCAGGGGCAGATTCCGGACACGCAGTACGCGTACGACCCCTACGGCCAGGCCCAGCAGCCCCCGGCCCCGTACGACCCCTACGCGGCCCAGCAGCAGGCGGGTCAGGTCCAGGGCGGGGCCGAGCAGGGCTACGGCTACGGGAGTTACGCCGGCTACGGCTACGCCGACGGGCAGCAGCCCGTAGCGGTCGACACCGATCAGCAGTGGAACATCCCGCAACAGAGCGCCGCCCCCGCACCGGAGCAGACGTCCGCCTTCCCGCAGCAGACGGCGAACCCCGCGCGGCAGACCCCGACACCAGCACCCCACAGCCCGATCGCTGAGCAGCGGTCCTCCGCGCCGGAGCCGGGTGCGCAGGCGGAGCCCACGGCTCCGGGCCGGCGGGCGGAGGCCCCCGACTACCGCACCGAGCAGTTCTCGTTCATCGAGGAGCCCGACGAGGACTCCGAAGACGTCATCGACTGGCTGAAGTTCACCGAGAGCCGCAGCGAAAGACGTGAGGAGGCACGGCGCAAGGGGCGCAACCGGATGGTCGCGCTGATCGTCGTCGCCGCTCTCGTCGTCGTCGCCGGTATCGGCTACCTGTGGTCCGCCGACAAGCTCCCCGGCCTCTCCGATCCGGAGAAGAAGGCCGCCGTCGCCGCAGGCGCGCAGCAGCGGGACGTCATCGTCGTGCACCTGCACAACACCAAGAAGGGCGGCACCTCGACGGCGCTGCTCGTCGACAACGCCACCACCGAGCAGGGCACGACCGTGCTGCTGCCCAACTCGCTGGCCGTCGCCGGTGAGGACGGGACCACCACCACCCTCGGCAAGTCCGTGGAAGACGACGGCCGGACCGGCACCCGCGAGTCGATCGACACCCTCCTCGGCACCAGGATCAGCGGCACCTGGCGGCTGGACACCCCGTACCTGGAGATCCTCGTCGAGCAGGTCGGCAACATCGAGGTCGACACCGATGCCGACGTGCCCGACGCCAAGAAGGGCGCCTCGCCCCTCGTGCGGAAGGGTGCCGCGCAGACGCTGAGCGGTCCGATGGCCGTCGCCTACGCGACCTACCGCGCGCCGGGCGAGCCGGAGGCCAAGCAGCTGACGAGGTTCGGAGAGGTCATGCGGGCGGTGCTGCGCAAGATCTCGGAGGACCCGAAGGCCGCGACCGTCACCGTGGAGACGCTGGCGCAGGTCCTCGACCCCTCGCTGCCCGAGAAGGACCTCGGCGCCTCGCTCGCCAAGCTCGCCTCGCGCGCCAAGGTCGGCGACTACAGGACGGCGCTGCTCCCGGTCCAGCAGGACGGCACGCTGACCGACGACGCCACCCGCACCGTCGTCAAGGACATCCTCGGCGGCAGCGTGAAGGCCCCCGAGGACGGCGCGCCCCTGCGGGTCGCCGTCCGCAACGCGACCGGGAACGATCGCGCCGGCGAGGCGGCCAGGGTCCAGCTGGTCAACGGCGGTTACGCCTTCGTCGACAGCGGCAGGGCCGGGGCGGAGGCCGCCTCCGTGGTGCTCTACCGGAACGCGGAGGACAAGGAGAAGGCCGCCGAGGTGGCCAAGACCCTGGGCCTCTCCGCGGAGGCCGTCAAGAAGGGCGAACCGGCGGCCAACGCCGACGTGTCCGCCGTCCTCGGCCAGAACTACAAGGTCGACTGACCGGGTCGCCCGGCCGGC
>NZ_ML123034.1:1926937-1983815 GCF_003846185.1 Streptomyces sp. ADI96-02 | reverse complement strand
TGGGTCGGGGAGGGGCATGGGGCGCGCGCCGCGGCACCGGGTCGGGCGACGGGACCGGCGGGCCGCGGGGCCGCGGGGCCGCAGGGCCGCAGGGCCGCGGGACGGCCCGGGAACGGCAGTGAAGCGCCGTCGGCGGTCCGTGAGACCCTAGAGGCCGCATCCGACCGCCGACGAAAGCCTGCATGTGACCGCCACGGACCGCTCCATCGAGCTCATCAACGCCGCCGCCCAGGCAGCAGCCGACCGGCTCGCGCACGACATCATCGCGTACGACGTCAGCGATGTGCTGTCGATCACCGACGCCTTCCTGCTCGCCTCGGCCCCCAACGACCGCCAGGTCAAGTCGATCGTCGACGAGATCGAGGAGCGGCTCCAGAAGGAGCTCGGCGCCAAGCCGGTGCGCCGTGAGGGCGACCGCGACGCCCGCTGGATCCTCCTCGACTACGTCGACATCGTCATCCACGTCCAGCACAGCGAGGAGCGCGTCTTCTACGCGCTGGAGCGCCTGTGGAAGGACTGCCCCGAGATCGCCCTCCCCGAGGACGCGGTCAAGACCCGCGGCAAGGCCGATGAGCACGCGCAGCTCAACGGCGGCACGGAAGGTGACCAGAGCTGAACGGCAGCAGCAGCGGCAGGGGCCGCAAGATCGTCCTGTGGCGGCACGGCCAGACCGCCTGGAACCTGGAGCGCCGCTTCCAGGGCACGACGGACATCGAGCTCACCGAGGAAGGCGTCGGGCAGGCCCGCCGGGCAGCCCGTCTGCTCGCCTCGCTGAAGCCGCACGCCATCGTCGCCTCCGACCTGCGGCGAGCGGCGGCCACGGCCGGCGAGCTCGCCGCCGTCACGGGCCTCGCCGTCTCCCACGACGCCGCGCTGCGCGAGACGTACGCGGGCGCCTGGCAGGGGCTGACGCACGAGGAGATCATCGAGCGGTTCGGTGAGCAGTACGCCGCGTGGAAGCGCGGCGAGCCGGTGCGCCGAGGCGGCGGTGAGCTGGAGACCGACGTCGCCGACCGGGCCGCTCCGGTCGTCCTGGGGCACGCCGAGAAGCTGCCCGCCGGTGGCACGCTCGTCGTGGTCAGCCACGGCGGCACGATCCGGACGACGATCGGCCGGCTGCTGGGCCTGGAGGCGCACCACTGGGAAGGGCTCGGCGGCCTGTCGAACTGCTGCTGGTCCGTCCTGGGGGAGGGCGCGCGCGGATGGCGTCTGCTGGAGCACAATGCCGGGACGCTTCCGGAGCCGGTGCTCGGCGACGACGCCTGAGGGCTGTCCCGACAGCCTTCCGATGCCTTCCGACCGGATTTCACTTTCCGGCAGGTCGCAGGCTAAAGTTCTTCTTGTTCGCAGCGCGGAAACGCGGGAAGAGCGCGAACAACGGGGCTATAGCTCAGTTGGTAGAGCGCCTGCATGGCATGCAGGAGGTCAGGAGTTCAATTCTCCTTAGCTCCACAATCAGGATCCCGTCCCCATCAGGGGGCGGGATCCTTTGCGTGCGGCGCCCGTTCTCCCGGTGGCGCCCGTTCTCCGGTACACAGCGGGTCCAGCAAGGCCGGACGGCGGCCGGGAGCGGATCTTCCCGGCCATCCGGCGGGCGGCGGACGGGAAGCGGGCTGTCGCTCTTGCGGGGCCATGGCAGAATCGGAGCGCCGGAGGGGCCGACGGACCGATCGGAAGGGAGCGCGATGCCTGCGAGTCGCGAACACGTTCCCGACCTGCCCCTCGCCGGCCCTCCGCTTCCCGAGTCCGTCACGTACGACGACCGATCCCGTCTCGACTGCCCGTCCTGCGGTTCGTCCTATGTGGCCCAGATGCTGGGCGACAACGGAGGGGTCTCCTACGTGTGCACGGCCTGCGGCCACAGCTGGAGCTGACTGATGGGTGCACACAGGCGTAAGTGCGACTGGTGCGGCAGTGGTACGCCCATCGTCAGGGACATGGATCCGGTCAACCCCGATTACCAGTACTGGTGCGAGGAATGCGCGCGGGCGCTGATCATAAAAGGCGACCCGATCGAGACGTACCGCGAGCTGGAGGGCGAGCCGATCTACGGGCGGCTCCTGGAGGAGCACTGCACCCTCAAGCGCTTCTACTCCTTCGCGACCGCCTGACCTCGACGAGCGGCCGGACGGGCGCACGGCGTCGCCCCGAAGGGGCGGTGGGCATTTCGGAAGTACCGGGCAAACCGGTGTGGAGCGGAAACGATTTGGTGAAGCACCCGGTGGACCGTGTAATGTTCTCGATGTCGCCAGGAGGACGCGGGCGGCAAACAGCAAGGGGCTATAGCTCAGTTGGTAGAGCGCCTGCATGGCATGCAGGAGGTCAGGAGTTCAATTCTCCTTAGCTCCACAGTCGAGAAGCGGACCATCCGATCGGATGGTCCGCTTCTCCGCGTGACGGCTCAGCCGCGGACCTCGGGGGCATCGGGGAGCATCCGGGCGGAGGAGATCCACGGAACCGGGACGCGGCATGCCGGGCGGTACGGGCGCGTGGTTGCCCCGATAGTCGATGTTACGCGGAGTAACATCCGGGGCGGAGCCCTCCGCGCGAGGCCCGCACCGGGTCCGGGGCCGCACGCGATGTCCACCCGCCGGTTACTCCCCGCTCCGGCCGGGAAGCGTGCGGTACCCTGACGCCATGCGTGCCGTAGGCCTTCTGCTTAGCGAGCCGCGCTGAACAGTCCCGACCGGTGAGGACGCCTGGTCGGAGTCAGCGCGGCGTCCCCTCCTGTGCGAGGGGATTTTTCGTTTCCGTAGACGTGTGTCCGTAGACGAGTGGACGTATGGGCGTGCGTTCGCAGACAGGGGTCCGTGGATTCGCGGACGTGGGTCCGTGGACGTGGGCGCCGGCAGATGACGATCGATGGAGCTTTGAGGATCATGAGCGAGACGAATTCCGCAGCCGAGACGGCCGCGCCGCACCGCTACACGGCGGCGATGGCAGCCGACATCGAGGCACGCTGGCAGGACTTCTGGGACGCGGAGGGGACGTACGAGGCGCCGAACCCGACCGGTGACCTGGCGGGCGACCCGGAGCTGGCAGCGAAGCCCAAAAAGTTCATCATGGACATGTTCCCGTACCCCTCGGGCGCGGGGCTGCACGTCGGGCACCCGCTCGGCTACATCGCGACCGACGTCTACGCCCGCCACCAGCGGATGACCGGCCACAACGTCCTGCACACCCTGGGCTTCGACGCCTTCGGGCTGCCCGCCGAGCAGTACGCGGTCCAGACGGGCACCCACCCGCGGACCTCCACCGAGTCCAACATGGAGAACATGAAGGTCCAGCTGCGCCGGCTGGGTCTGGGCCACGACAACCGCCGCTCGTTCGCGACGATCGAGGCCGAGTACTACAAGTGGACGCAGTGGATCTTCCTGCAGATCTTCAACTCCTGGTACGACACCGAGGCCGACCGGGCCCGGCCGGTCGCCGAGCTGGTCGAGCAGTTCGAGAGCGGTGAGCGCCCGACGCCCGACGGGCGCGAGTGGAACGCGCTGAGCGCCGCCGAACGCGCGGACGTGCTGGGCGAGTACCGCCTGGCGTACGCTTCCGACGCCCCGGTCAACTGGTCGCCCGGCCTGGGCACCGTCCTGGCCAACGAGGAGGTCACCGCGGACGGCCGCTCCGAGCGCGGCAACTTCCCGGTCTTCAAGGCCAAGCTGCGCCAGTGGAACATGCGCATCACGGCCTACGCCGACCGGCTGCTGAACGACCTGGACGGGCTGGACTGGCCCGAGGCCATCAAGCTCCAGCAGCGCAACTGGATCGGCCGCTCCGAGGGCGCCCGGGTCGAGTTCCCGGTCGACACCGCGGTTGGCATCACCGTCTTCACCACCCGCCAGGACACGCTGTTCGGCGCGACCTACATGGTGCTGGCCCCCGAGCACGAGATGGTCGAACGGATCATTCCGGCCGCCTGGCCCGAGGGCACGCACCCCGTGTGGACCGGCGGCCATCCGAGCCCGGCCGAGGCCGTCACCGCCTACCGCAAGCAGGCCGCCGCCAAGTCGGACGTCGAGCGGCAGGCCGAGGCCAAGGACAAGACGGGCGTCTTCACCGGCGCGTACGCGACGAACCCCGTCAGCGGCGAGAAGGTCCCCGTCTTCATCGCGGACTACGTCCTGATGGGCTACGGCACCGGCGCGATCATGGCCGTCCCGGCGCACGACGCCCGCGACTTCGCCTTCGCCCGCGCCTTCGAGCTGCCCATGCGCTGCGTCGTCCAGCCGTCGGACGACCGCGGAACCGATCCCTCCACGTGGGACGACGCCTTCAGCTCGTACGACGCGACGCTGGTCAACTCGTCGAACGACGAGATCTCACTGGACGGCCTGGGCGTCGTCGAGGCCAAGGCCAGGATCACCGAGTGGCTGACGCGGCACGGCGTCGGTGAGGGCACCGTCAACTTCCGCCTGCGCGACTGGCTGTTCAGCCGGCAGCGCTACTGGGGCGAGCCCTTCCCGATCGTGTACGACGAGGAGGGCATCGCCCACCCGCTGCCCGAGTCGATGCTGCCGCTGGAGCTGCCGGAGGTCGAGGACTACTCGCCGCGCACTTTCGACCCCGAGGACGCGAGCGCCCAGCCCGAGACCCCGCTGTCGCGCAACGCCGACTGGGTCAACGTCACACTCGACCTGGGCGACGGCCCGAAGAAGTACCGCCGCGAGACCAACACCATGCCCAACTGGGCCGGTTCCTGCTGGTACGAGCTGCGCTACCTGGACCCGAACAACGACCGGCAGCTGGTCGACCCGCAGATCGAGCAGTACTGGATGGGCCCGCGCGAGGGACAGCCCACCGGCGGTGTCGACCTGTACGTCGGCGGCGCGGAGCACGCCGTGCTGCACCTGCTGTACGCGCGCTTCTGGTCGAAGGTGCTGCACGACCTGGGCCACATCTCGTCGGCCGAACCGTTCCACAAGCTGTACAACCAGGGCATGATCCAGGCGTTCGTCTACCGCGACAGCCGCGGTATCGCCGTTCCGGCCGCCGAGGTTGAGGAGCGCGACGGCGCTTTCCACCACGACGGCGAGAAGGTCAGCCGCGTCCTGGGCAAGATGGGCAAGTCCCTGAAGAACGCGGTCACGCCGGACGAGATCTGCGCCGAGTACGGCGCGGACACCCTGCGCCTGTACGAGATGGCGATGGGCCCTCTGGACGTGTCCCGCCCGTGGGACACCCGGGCCGTCGTCGGCCAGTACCGGCTGCTGCAGCGCCTGTGGCGCAACGTGATCGACGAGGAGACCGGCGAGGTCACGGTCGTCGACGCCGAGCCCGGCGAGGACACGCTGCGCGCCCTGCACAAGGCCATCGACGGGGTCGGACAGGACCTGGCGGGGATGCGGTTCAACACCGCCATCGCCAAGATCACCGAGCTGAACAACCACCTGACGAAGGCGGGTGGCCCGCTGCCCCGTTCGGTGGCCGAGCCGCTGGTGCTGCTGATCGCCCCGCTGGCCCCGCACGTGGCGGAGGAGCTGTGGCGGCGGCTGGGCCACGGCGATTCGGTCGTCCACCAGGACTTCCCGGTGGCCGATCCGGCGTACGTCGTCGACGAGACCGTCACCTGCGTCGTCCAGATCAAGGGCAAGGTCCGCGCCCGACTGGAGATCTCCCCGTCCATCACGGACGAGGAGCTGGAGGCGCTGGCGCTGGCCGACGAGGCGGTCGTCGCGGCTCTGGGCGGGGCCGGCATCCGCAAGGTGATCGTGCGCGCGCCGAAGCTGGTCAACATCGTCCCCGCGTGACGGCCGGCAGACGCTCCTCACGGTGATGGCCCGCTGTCAGGGCCATCACCTACGGGCGGATCGAGGGTTCGGATACGGGCAGGTCTTGAGGTTCCGCAGGAACCCTCGACCTGCCCGTTCCGTTTACGGTGGAGGGGGCGACCGCCACCGGCAGCCGCAGACAGAGACCGAGGGGCCCTTGATGGAAGCCGTGATCACGATCCTGGCGCTGATCTTCCTCGCGTTCGTCGCGCTGGGTGTGTACGCCACGGTGAAGGCCGTCGGCGCGGCCAAGCGCGGTGTGGACCGTACGATCACGCAGGCCCGGCGCACCGTGGAGGACACCACGCTCCGGGCCAAGAGCTACGGTCAGCCCGGGGTGGCGGGGGAGTTGGCACAGCTCCGCCTGTCCCTGCGGACGTCGATGCGGGCCACCCAGGAAGCGCTGCACGCCGGTGTGGCGGAGGACGCGTCGCTCTCGGAGTCCCTGGCGCTGTTCCGGCGGCTGAGCGCCCACGGGCTGCAACTCGACGACGAGCTGAAGCAACTGGAGCGCGAGCCGGACCGGGCGACGATCGCCTCGCTGCTGCCGCAGCTGAAGGAGCGCACGCAGCAGATCACTCACTCGGCGGAATCACTGCGCTGGGCGGCGCGCGACCGGGCACGGCAGTTCGCCGACGACGATCTGGACGCGCTGAACGCACAGATCGACATCGAGGCGGGCGCGCTGCGGCACTGGACCCAGGAGGATCAGCCGCAGGTCCCCGGTGCCCCGGCCAACCCTCCGGGCCCCGGTGCAGGGACGCCGCCGGGCCACGACAGCGGGGTGGACTGGCCCGAACCGGCACCCGGCGAGGGAAAGAGCGACACGGCGGAGGGACCCTGGACGGAACAGGCCGACGGGCCCCGGCCAGGGCAAGCCGACGGGCCACGGCCAGGGCAGGCGGACGACAAGGGGCCGCAGGCGATCTCCGCGCCGGACCCGCGCCTGCACACCGGCTATCCGTGGCAGAAGTCCACTCGGCCGGAGACCACCAACTGACTGCGGGTCGGTGCTGAACCGGCGCTTGCGGGCGGAACGCGCGGTGCTCGCGGGGTGACCGGACGCCTTCCTAAGCGGCTGTGGATGATCAGAGGCACCGGCCCGGGCTGCCGCCTCATCGCCTCGACGGGTAACCTCCGGCTCATGCCCAGCCATGTCGCTATCGTCACCGATTCAACGGCCTACCTGCCGCGCCAGACGATGGAACGGCACGGCATCACCGCGGTGCCGCTGACCGTCGTCCTGGGCGATCGGGCCCTGGAGGAGGGGACGGAGATCTCCGCCCGCTCGCTGGCACTGGCTCTGCGGAAACGCCACTCCGTGACCACCTCCCGCCCCAGCCCGGCCGTCTTCGCCGAGACCTACCGGATCGCTGCCGAGGCCGGGGCCGACGCGGTGGTGTCGCTGCATCTCTCGTCGGAGTTCTCGGGTACGTATGACGCCGCACTCCTCGCGGCGAAGGACGCCCCTGTTCCGGTACGGGTGGTCGACACCGGCATGGTCGCCATGGCCCTGGGATTCTGCGCACTGGCCGCCGCCGAGACGGCCGAAGCGGGCGGCACCGTGGACGACGCGGTGGCGGCGGCGGAGAAGCGGGCCGCCGGAACCTCCGCGTACTTCTACGTCGACACGCTGGACTACCTCCGTCGCGGCGGCCGTATCGGTACGGCGCAGGCGCTGCTGGGCTCCGCGCTCGCGGTGAAGCCGATCCTGCAACTGGACGGCGGCCGGATCGAGATGCTGGAGAAGGTGCGCACCGCCTCGAAGGCCATCGCCCGCCTGGAGGAGATCGTCGCCGAGAAGGCGGGCGGGACGTCCGTGGACATCGCCGTCCACCACCTGGCCGCGCCCGACCGCGCGGAGAGGCTGGCCGAGCGGCTGCGCGAACGGGTGCCGGGGCTGGTCGACCTCCATGTCAGCGAGGTCGGCGCGGTGATCGGGGCGCACACCGGGCCGGGGCTGCTCGGCGCGGTGGTCTCGCCGCGCTGACGGTCCCGGGACCGGCGGCCCCGCATCTGGCACATCCGCTCGCGCCGCCGGGCTGGACTGCCTTCCCGGGAAGCCGGGCCCGGCGCGGATTCTCTCCGCGGCCCTGTCCGGCGGCCTTCCTTCGCGGCCGTGTCCGGCGGCCGAGATCCCACTCCTGCGGGTGGTCGAGTTGTCCACAACCGGCAGCCTGTCCACAGAAATCCGAGCTGCTCAGCGAGGTTCGGCCGGTGTGCCTAACGTCGTGAGGCATGGCCCTTCGACCTCTCCGGGTTCCGATGCCCGATCCGTACGCCGTCCCGCCGACCGCCCGGCCGTTCGCCGAGCCTTCCGCCGTTCCGCATCGCACGTCCGACGCGTCGCCCGCCTCCACGGAAGGCGTGTCGACCGTCGGTGCGAGGCACGGCCCCGGCGTCCGCCCGAGCGGTGCCGCAGGTGTCCGTCCCGGCAGCCGGTCCAGCATCGCCCGCCACGGCCGCCGGTGCTCTCCGCGCCGGTGCTCTCCGCGCCGCCGGGGCGCGGTCGCGGAGGCCGCCGCCCGGCAGCGGGCGGACGCGCTCATGGCGGTCGGATCCGAGGCCGGCACGGCGGCGGACGCGCGGCCCGGGGGCGATCCGGCTCCGGCGTCAGGGCCTTGTCCGGACTCAGCCGCGGGACCGGATCCGCGCGGGAGCACGGCCCCTGCGCCGGGGAGCGGCGGGCCGGCTGGGCAGCGCGCCGTCCTGCGTGCGCGGCTCGCGGCGGACGCCGTCTGCGAGCGGCTGCCGTTGTGGGTCCGGCTCCGGTGCGGGCTCGCGCCGCGAACGCTCGCGGCCCTGTCCCTCGTGCTGCTCGTCGGCGTGGGGCTCGCCGCGTTCCACTTCTGGTCCGGGAGCCCGCAGGCGGTCCGGGCGCCCGAGCCGGTGCGGGACGCCGCTGCGGCGTCGGCGTCGGAGCCGCTGCGGCTCGGCGGCCAGGAACCGGCGCCTCGGTCTGCGGCGGGGCCGACTGCGGATGGGCAGGTCGTCGTCGTGGACGTGAGCGGGAAGGTACGGAGGCCGGGCGTCCACCGGCTTCCCCACGGGGCGCGGGTGGCGGACGCGCTGCGGGCGTCCGGCGGCGTCCGGGCCGGGACGGATCTGAGCGGGCTCAACCGGGCGCGGGTCCTGGTGGACGGTGAACAGATCGTGGTGGGGCTTCCTCTCGCCCCGACACTGGCGGGGGCCGGTACGGGCGGAGTGCCGACGGGCGGGACGGCGGGGCGGCTCGGCCCGGCCACCCCACTGAGCCTGAGCGGGTCGACCAAGGAGCAACTGGAGACGCTGCCGGGGGTCGGGCCGGTGCTCGCGCAGCACATCATCGACCACCGGACCGAGCGCGGGGGCTTCCGGTCCGTCGACGAGCTTCGACAGGTCGACGGGATCGGCGACCGACGGTTCGCCGACCTTCAGCCGCTGGTCCGGCCGTGAACGGCCCGCAAATGTTACGGGTGGCGGGTGCGGAGGCCCTGCGCGGCGACGGCAGGGAGGCCGGTGGCGCGTCGCGAGCCGGCGGAACGGCGGGCGCGGGCTGCACGGCGGGCGCGGGCGGCCCGCCCACGGAGGCGGCCATGGACCTGCGCCTGGTCCCGCCTGCCGTGGCCGTCTGGGCCGCGGCGGCCATCGCCCCCGGACTGCCGGGGCGGTGGGTGGCGGGCGTGGCCGTGGGATGTGCCGTGCTGGCCCTCGTGCTCCTGGCCGCCGGATACGGGGCGGGAAGCGCCGGGACCCGGCGCACCGCCGCCGGGATGGCGGGGGCTCTGCTGCTCTGCGCTGCGGCGGGAGCCGCGACGGCCGGACTGCACAGCGCCGACGTACGCCGGGGCCCGGTCCCGGAGCTGGCCGGGGACTACGCACGGGTGGAGGCGGAGGTGCGGGTCACGTCGGACCCTCGGCCGGTCCGCCCGGGGGTCCGTGGGAGCCGCAGCACGCCGGCCGGCCTGCTGCTCGACGCCGACGTCACGGAAGTCACCGGTCCCGGCGGCCTCGGCACCCGGGTGCGCACACCGGTCCTGCTCATGGTGTCGCCCGGCGACGAACACGCCCGCTGGCAGCGGCTCCTGCCGTCCACCCGGCTGAGGGTCGGCGGTCGCCTCTCGCCTCCCGCGCACGAGGGAGACCCGCTCGCCGCCGTGCTGCGGGTCGACGGCGAAGGTCCGCCGGACGTCATCGGGGCTCCGACCTCGGTGCAGCGTGCGGCCGGTGAGCTGCGCGCCGGGCTGCGGGAGGCCACGGACGGCCTGGACGCCGACACGCAGGCCCTGTTGCCGGGACTGGTGGTCGGCGACACCTCCAGGGTTCCGCCCGAACTGCACGACGCCTTCAGGGCCACCGACCTGACCCATCTGCTGGCGGTGTCCGGTGCCAACCTCTCGATCCTTCTCTTCCTTCTCGTCGGCCCGCCGGGATCGGCGCTGAGCAGCGAACGGCGAGGACTGGCACCCCGCTTCGGCATCTCGCTGCGGACGACGGCGCTGATCGGCGGCGGCCTGACGCTCGCGTTCGTCGTCGTCTGCCGCCCGGAGCCGAGCGTCCTGCGCGCGGCGGCCTGCGGACTGATCACCCTCCTCGCCATCGGAACGGGACGACGCCGATCACTGATCCCCGCGCTCGCCGGGGCCGTGGTGCTGCTGGTGCTGTACGACCCCTGGCTCGCCCGGAGTTACGGGTTCCTGCTGTCGGTGCTCGCCACCGGAGCCCTGCTGACCCTCGCGCCCCGGTGGAGCGCCGCGTTGCGGAGGCGGCGGGTCCCGGCCCGGCTCGCCGAGGTGCTGGCAGCGGCAGCGGCGGCGCAGGCGGTCTGCGCCCCGATCGTCGTGGTGCTGGCCTCACGCGTCAGCCTCGTGGCGATCCCCTGCAACCTGCTGGCGGAGTTCGCCGTGGCGCCCGCGACAGTACTCGGCTTCGCGGCGCTCGCCACCGCGCCGATCGCCCTTCCGGTGGCCGAAGTCCTCGCCCGGGTGGCGGGCTGGCCGGTGGGGTGGATCGCCACCGTCGCCCGAACCGGAGCCGGTCTTCCCGGCGCGGAGGCGCAATGGCCGAGTGGCGCGCCCGGCGCTGCTCTCCTCGCGGGCCTCACCCTCCTCGCCGTCCTCCTCGCCCCGCGCCTGACCCGTCACCCCTGGGTGTGCTCGGCCGCCGCGCTGCTGCTGGTGCTGGCGGTGCTGCGGCCGGTGCCGCTGACCCGGATCATGACCGGATGGCCGCCGCCGGGCTGGGCGTTCGCGCTCTGTGACGTCGGGCAGGGAGACGCGATGGTGCTCGCGGCCGGAGAGGACACCGGTGTGGTCGTCGACGCCGGGCCCGATCCGCGTGCCGTCGACCGGTGCCTGCGCGATCTGGGCGTCACACGGGTCCCGCTCGTGGTCCTCACCCACTTCCACGCCGACCATGTGCGCGGACTGCCCGGAGTGCTGCGGGGCAGGGCGGTCGGGGCGATCCAGACGACGAGCCTGGACGCCCCGCCCGAACAGGCCGCGTTCGTACGGCGGACGGCGTCGGAGGCGGGGGTCGCGACCGTGCGGGCCGTGTCCGGGGAGCTGCGGCGGGCGGGCCCGCTCGCGTGGCGGATCCTCTGGCCGGGTCAAGGACCTGGAGCACTTGGAGGACCTGGGCGCCCTGGAGGCCCGGGAAGTCTTGGAGGCTCTGGCGGGCGTGGGGGACTCGGTGGGCCTGGGGGACTCGCCGGGCCGGGTGGTGTCGGACCTCCCGGAAGCCGCCTCGCGGGAGCGGGAGCGGGGGCCGTGGGGGCGGTGGGGGAGCCGAACGACTCCAGCGTGACGCTGCACGTGCGGGCGGCCGGAGGGCTGACGCTTCTGCTCCTGGGCGACCTCGAACCGCCGGCGCAGCGGGAGTTGCTGCGGAGCCACCCGGTCCTGCCCCGGGTGGACGTCCTCAAGGTGGCCCACCACGGCTCGGCCTTCCAGCACCCGGGCCTGCTGCACAGCGCACGGCCGAGGCTGGCTCTCATCTCCTGCGGCGCGGACAATCCCTACGGCCATCCGTCGGCCCGTACGGTCGACGCGCTCAGGGCCTCCGGCGCGCGGGTGCTGCGGACGGACACCGATGGCGCCGTCGCGGTGTCCGGGGCCGGAGAGGGGGTGCGAACGGTAACCCGCCGCTCCTGACCGGAGCACCCCTCCCGACCGGAGCACCCCTCCTGACCGGGCACCGCTCCCGGCCGGCGGTCCGCTCCGGGTCAGGGACCGGCCTAAGGGGTCTCCAGCCAGCCCTCGTACTCGGCGGCGAACTCGTCGAGTGCCGCCGGGTCGAGGCGTCCGGTCGCGTCCTCCACGACCACCAGCCACTGGGCGTCCTCGGCGTCGTCCTCGCCGGCCAGGGCGTCCCGTACGAGTTGGGGCTCCTCGGCCACCCCGAAACGGTCCGCCAGCTCCTCGGCCACCTCCTGCGCGGCGTCGCGGTCGGGCAGCACCAGCACATGTCTCACATCGCTCACGCGGACATTCTCCGATACGGCGGAAGGGCCGGGAGGGCCGGGGAGGCTGATGGCCGCGGGGGTTGTCAGTGGGACATGGGATGCTGGATCGCGATGGCCACCAGGAAGAATTCCGCCGACGACCCGCTCGCCCCCGTCACGCTCGCCGTGGGCCAGGAGGACCTTCTCCTGGACCGTGCCGTGCAGCTGGTGGTGGCCGCGGCCCGCGCCGCCGACGCCGACACGGACGTGCGCGATCTCGCCCCCGACCAGGTGCAGCCCGGCACGCTCGCCGAGCTCACCAGCCCCTCGCTGTTCGCCGAGCGCAAGGTCGTGATCGTCCGCAACGCGCAGGACCTGTCGGCCGACACGGTCAAGGACGTCAAGGCCTATCTCGGCGCACCCGTCGAGGAGATCACGCTCGTCCTGCTCCACGCGGGCGGCGCCAAGGGCAAGGGCCTCCTGGACGCGGCCCGCAAGGCCGGCGCACGGGAGGTGGCCTGCCCGAAGACCACCAAGCCCGCGGAGCGGCTGTCCTTCGTGCGGTCGGAGTTCCGGACGCACGGCCGATCCGCGACGCCGGAGGCGTGCCAGGCGCTCGTCGACTCCATCGGCAGCGATCTGCGGGAGCTGGCGAGCGCGGTGTCCCAGCTGATCGCGGACGTCGAGGGCACGATCGACGAGGCCGTCGTAGGGCGCTACTACACGGGCCGGGCCGAGGCGTCGTCGTTCACCGTCGCCGACCGGGCGGTGGAGGGGCGGGCGGCCGAGGCTCTGGAGGCGCTTCGCTGGTCGCTGTCGACCGGCGTCGCGCCCGTCCTGATCACCAGCGCGCTGGCGCAGGGCGTCCGGGCGATCGGGAAGCTGTCCTCGGCGCGCGGCGGCCGGCCCGCCGACCTGGCGCGCGAGCTGGGCATGCCGCCCTGGAAGATCGACCGGGTGCGGCAGCAGATGCGCGGCTGGACGCCGGACGGGGTGGCGGTGGCCCTGCGGGCCGTGGCCGCTGCCGACGCCGGGGTCAAGGGCGGCGGGGACGACCCCGAGTACGCGCTGGAGAAGGCCGTCGTGATCGTGGCGCGGGCCGCGAGGGCGGGCCGGTAGCCCCGCGATCCGTCCGGGCCGGTAGCCCTCCGATCCGTCCGGGCCGGTAGCTCCTCGATCCCTCGATCCGTTCCTTCGGCCAGGGCTCTCCGGTGCCACTCCCGGACCCGTACGCCCCGCAGCCGTACCCGTACACCCGTCCCCGCCACCCAGGCCCCGCACGCGTACACCAGCCCCGGCCACCCGGCCCCCACGCCCCAGCCGCACGCACGGAAGCCCCGGTCGCCGACCTGGGGAGGTCGGCGACCGGGGCTTCCGGGTCACACTCCGGGTGCGCCGCACCCGCGTGGCGAACGCAGGTTCGGTGTGCGGCGCGGGGTGCCGGTCAGGGGCGGGAGAGAGGGCCCGTCGAGTCCGTTCCGGCGGTCACATCAGTGAGCTTCGGGAAGAAGCTCAGGCCTGCAGGGCGGCAACCTTGGACGCCAGCGCCGACTTCTTGTTGGCGGCGGCGTTCTTGTGGATGACACCCTTCGAGACAGCCTTGTCGAGCTGACGGGAGGCGGCGCGGACGGCCGTGGTGGCCTTCTCGACGTCACCGGCAGCGGCGGCCTCGCGGGCCTTGCGGATCGCGGTCTTGAGCGACGACTTGACGGCCTTGTTACGCAGGCGCGCCTTCTCGTTGGTCTTGTTCCGCTTGATCTGGGACTTGATGTTCGCCACGAAAGAGCCTTTTCAGGTTCGTTGGATCTTCTAGGTGCGCCACGCCGCCCGTGAGAGCCACGAGGCACAGCTGTCCACGGTAGCAGTCACCCTCCGACCGGCCCAAACCGGTCGCTGCCCCGCAGGCGTGGGACGATGGAGCCTACGTATCGATCCGACCGACCCGACATCGACCCGAGACACGGCGTTCGGCGTCTCAAGAATCAGGACCCTGCGTGCCCGCGACTCCTTCCAACGTGCCCGAGCCGAGCCGTACCGACCCGGCGCTGATCCGCAACTTCTGCATCATCGCGCACATCGACCACGGCAAGTCGACCCTTGCCGACCGGATGCTCCAGCTGACGGGCGTGGTCGACCAGCGGCAGATGCGTGCTCAGTACCTCGACCGGATGGACATCGAGCGCGAGCGCGGCATCACCATCAAGTCCCAGGCGGTCCGGCTGCCCTGGGCGCCCACCACGGGCGAGGACACGGGCAGGACCCACATCCTCAACATGATCGACACGCCGGGCCACGTGGACTTCACCTACGAGGTGTCCCGGTCGCTCGCCGCGTGCGAGGGCACGGTCCTGCTGGTCGACGCCGCGCAGGGCATCGAGGCCCAGACGCTGGCCAACCTCTATCTCGCGATGGAGAACGACCTCACCATCGTGCCGGTGCTGAACAAGATCGACCTGCCGGCCGCGCAGCCGGAGAAGTTCTCCGAGGAGCTGGCCAACCTCATCGGCTGCCGGCCGGAGGACGTCCTCAAGGTGTCGGCCAAGACCGGTGTCGGCGTGGACGCGCTGCTCGACCGGGTGGTCCGCGACGTGCCCGCGCCCGTCGGCGTCGCCGACGCCGCCGCCCGCGCGATGATCTTCGACTCGGTCTACGACCCCTACCGGGGCGTCGTCACCTACGTCCGTGTCGTCGACGGCCAGCTCAACAAGCGCGAGCGCATCCGCATGATGTCCACCGGCGCCACCCACGAGCTGCTGGAGATCGGGGTGTCCTCCCCGGAGATGACCCCGGCCGACGGCATCGGCGTCGGCGAGGTCGGCTACATCATCACCGGGGTGAAGGACGTCCGGCAGTCCAAGGTCGGTGACACGATCACCTCCCTGAGCAACGGGGCGACCGAGGCGCTCGGCGGCTACAAGGACCCGAAGCCGATGGTGTTCTCCGGGCTCTACCCGCTGGACGGCTCGGACTACCCGGACCTGCGCGAGGCGCTGGACAAGCTCCAGCTCAACGACGCCGCCCTGGTCTACGAGCCGGAGACCTCCGCCGCGCTCGGCTTCGGCTTCCGCGTCGGCTTCCTCGGCCTGCTCCACCTGGACGTGGTCCGCGAGCGGCTGGAGCGCGAGTTCGGACTCGACCTGATCGCGACCGCGCCGAACGTGGTCTACCGGGTCGAGATGGAGGACGGCAGCGAGCACGTCGTCACCAACCCGAGCGAGTTCCCCGAAGGCAAGATCGACAAGGTGCACGAGCCCGTCGTCCGGGCCACGGTGCTGGCCCCGAGCGAGTTCATCGGCGCGATCATGGAGCTCTGCCAGAACCGCCGCGGAACGCTGCTCGGCATGGACTACCTCTCCGAGGACCGGGTCGAGATCCGCTACACCCTGCCGCTCGCCGAGATCGTCTTCGACTTCTTCGACCAGCTGAAGTCGAAGACCCGCGGTTACGCCTCCCTCGACTACGAGCCCACCGGCGAGCAGTCGGCCCAGCTCGTCAAGGTCGACATCCTGCTGCACGGCGACAAGGTCGACGCGTTCTCCGCCGTCACGCACAAGGACAAGGCGTACGCGTACGGCGTCCGGCTGGTCGCCAAGCTCCAGAAGCTCATCCCCCGGCAGAACTTCGAGGTGCCGATCCAGGCCGCCATCGGTTCCCGGGTCATCGCCCGTGAGACCGTCCGCGCGATCCGCAAGGACGTCCTCGCCAAGTGCTACGGCGGTGACATCTCCCGTAAGCGGAAGCTGCTGGAGAAGCAGAAGGAGGGCAAGAAGCGGATGAAGATGGTCGGCAACGTGGAGGTCCCGCAGGACGCCTTCATCTCCGTCCTGTCGACCGACGAGTCGGCCGGGGAGAGCAAGGGCAAGAAGTAGCCGCCGGGCCTTGAGGACGTCCCGGCCGACGTCCGGCCGGGCTCTTCGCCGACGACCGGTCCGCAGGGCCCCCTCACCGCAGTAGCGTGCGGTGAGGGGGCCCTTTCGTTATGAAAGCGGCGGCCCGTTGCCTCTTACGTGGTGGACGCGTGCGCTCTAGTCTGATCACGACTCGTTGGTTACCGGCCAGTTAAACAAGCAGCAGGCACACGGGCGGAACAGCAGGACAGGCGGGCGGAACAAGCAGGCGGAACTCGCAGGCGGAACAAGCGGGACGAGCAGGTCGCGCAGCAGGACAGCAACAGCAGCAGTAGTAGTAGTCGCAGTATCAAAGAAGCCGGTCGTAGCAATGCCGCAGGCCCGGAGGACGTCGTGAGCGACACACAGACCTTGATCGATAACCGGCCGCCCTCCGTGGCGGCCCTCTTCATCGACCGCGTGACGGCGACCCCGGACCGGGAGGCCTACCGCTACCCGGTGCCCGCCGCCTCCGGCGAGGGTCCCGACGACTGGAAGTCGCTGAGCTGGGGCCAGGCCGCCGAACGGGTCTACGCGATCGCCGCCGGTCTGATCGCCCTCGGCGTGCGGCCCGAGGAGCGGGTCGCTCTCTCCTCGGCCACCCGGGTGGAGTGGATCCTGGTCGACCTCGGCGTGATGTGCGCGGGCGCGGCGACCACCACGGTCTACCCCTCCACGAACGCGGAGGAGTCCGCGTTCATCGTGGCCGACTCCGAGAGCCGGGTGCTCGTCGCGGAGGACGCCGAGCAGGTGGCGAAGGCCCGCGAGACCCGCGCCGAGCTGCCGGACCTGGCGCACGTCATCGTCATCGACCCGACCGGCGTCGAGCCCGCCGCCGACGACCCCGAGGGCTGGATCCTGACCCTCGCGGACCTGGAGGCCCGGGGCGCCGAGTACCTGGCGAAGAACCCGGACGCGGTCACCGAGCGGGTCGCCGCCATCACGGCCGACCAGCTGGCCACCCTCATCTACACCTCCGGTACGACCGGCCGCCCCAAGGGCGTGCGCCTGCCGCACGACAACTGGTCGTACATGGCCAAGGCCACCGTGTCGACCGGGCTGATCACCGCGGACGACGTGCAGTACCTCTGGCTGCCGCTGGCCCACGTCTTCGGCAAGGTCCTCACCTCGGGCCAGATCGAGGTCGGGCACGTCACCGCGGTCGACGGCCGCATCGACAAGATCATCGAGAACCTGCCGGTCGTCCAGCCGACCTACATGGCCGCCGTTCCCCGGATCTTCGAGAAGGTCTACAACGGTGTCGCCGCCAAGGCCCGGGCCGGCGGAGGCGCCAAGTACAAGATCTTCCTGTGGGCGGCCGGTGTCGCCCGCGAGTACGCCAAGGTCTCCCAGGACAACTTCCGCCGCACCGGCAACGCGTCCGTGCCCTTCGCCCTCGGCGCCAAGCACAAGGTCGCCGACGCCCTCGTCTTCGCCAAGATCCGCGAGGCGTTCGGCGGCCGGCTGCGCGCCTGCGTCTCCGGCTCCGCCGCCCTGGCCCCGGACATCGGCTACTTCTTCGCCGGCGCCGGGATCCACATCCTGGAGGGCTACGGCCTCACCGAGACCAGCGCCGCGTCCTTCGTCAACCCGGGCGAGGCCTACCGCACCGGGACCGTCGGCAAGCCGCTCCCCGGCACCGAGGTGCGCATCGCGGAGGACGGCGAGATCCTGCTGCGCGGTCCCGGCGTCATGCAGGGCTACCACCATCTGCCCGAGAAGACGGACGAGGTCCTGGAGTCGGACGGCTGGTTCCACACCGGGGACATCGGCGAACTGTCCGCCGACGGCTACCTGCGCATCACCGACCGCAAGAAGGACCTGATCAAGACGTCCGGTGGCAAGTACGTGGCCCCGGCGGAGGTCGAGGGCCGCTTCAAGGCGATCTGCCCGTTCGTCTCCAACATCCTCGTGCACGGGGCGGACCGGAACTTCTGCACCGCGCTGATCGCGCTCGACGGGCCGACCATCCTCGGCTGGGCCGCCGAGAACGGCCTGGAGGGCAAATCGTACGAGGACGTGGTCGCCGCTCCGCAGACGGTGGCGATGGTCGAGGACTACGTCACGCGCCTCAACGAGGGACTCCAGCGCTGGCAGACCATCAAGAAGTTCCGCCTCCTGCCGCGCGACCTGGACGTGGAGCACGGCGAGCTGACGCCCAGCCTCAAGCTGAAGCGGCCGGTCGTCGAGCGGGAGTACGGCGGGTTGATCGACGAGATGTACGCGGGCACGCGCGAGGCGTGACGTACGCGGGTACGCGCGAGGCGTGACGTACGCGGGTACGCACGAGGCGTGACGTACCCGACGTGCGCGGGCACGCGCGCGGCGCGAAGGGCTTCCCCGGGCCCCGGCCCGCCCCGCGCCGTCCCCCGGCGTACGCCGGCGGAGCCGTTCGGACGCGTTTCGTTCGACGGCTCCGTCCGCGTTGTCCTTCCTGATGCGTCTTTCTCGGTACTTTGCGTTCGAATCTGCTCGAATTTCTACCCAATTCGGTAACTCGGTGCTTATGGGTGCGGCCGGTCTGTCACGCTGTCATCGTCGTCGGCGGCGTTTCGTCAGACCAGTAGGAGCCGCACCGTGGGGCCCATTCCCTTGCAGCGGGACATCGTTCACCGTCCGGGCACCGCCGGAGGCGGGTACCCGGGCGATCCCCGCCTGATCAGCCGTACCTCCCTGCCCGGCATACCGCTCGCCCCGTCCGCCGCGCGCCGCTTCGTACGGGCCGCGTTCGCGGAGTGGACCGCGCTCGGGACGCCCGCCGCGGGCTTCGGCGACCGCATCGCGGACGACGCCGTGACCGTCGCCAACGAACTGGTCACCAACGCCGTGGTGCACGCCGGGACGACCGTGGACCTGCTCGTACGCCTGGAGGAGGCCGTCGGCGAGGAGACCGACGCCGTCGTCCTGGAGGTCACCGACCACCACCCCGCCCGCCCGGTCAGCGGCGAGGGACGCCCCGGCCGGGACGAGCCCGAAGCCGGGGCGGAGTCCCAGCCCGAAGCCGGAGCGGAGGACGAAGCCCAGGCCGAGGCCCAGGCCGAGGCCGAGCCGGTGTCCGAGCCGTCCGGCGGGCAGACCGTCCACGCCGGCGCCGGGGCCCGGCTGCCCGACCCCGCCGAGTACGGCCGCGGCCTCCAGCTCGTCGCCACCCTCGCCGAGTCCTGGGGCATCACCTACCGCACCGGCCTCAAGACCGTCTGGGCCCGGCTCCCCGTCGACGACTGGAGCGCCCCCGACGCCGCGTCCGACCCGACGGGCCTCGGCCGCGGACTGCGGGCCGCCGCCCTCCTCGCGCCCGTCGTCCGGCGCGTCGAGCGCGACGACGACGCCTGGGACAGCCGCGGCACGCCCGCCTTCCTCGCCGAGGCGTCCGACCTGCTGGCCGGTCAGCTCGACGAGGACCTGGTGGCCGCCATAGCGGGCCAGCTTCTGGTGCCCCGGCTCGCCGACTGGTGCGCGATCTGGCTGGAGAGCGAGGGCGGCGGCCCGGCCGCCGAACCCCGGCTCGCCCGCGTCTGGCACAGCGACGAGCGGGGCACCGAGCCGCTGCGCACCGCGCTGGAGAAGGAGCCCCTGCGGCTCCCGCCCGGCGTCGGCTCCGGACCCGTGCCCGTCCCCTGGCCCGACCACGACGACGAGCCCGCCGCCCGCACCGACGGCTCATTCGGCTCGTACGGCCCCTACGGCACTGCCGGCAGCGGCGACGGCCCTGACGGTCCCGGCGACGCCGGGCCCCCGCCGCAGCCCGGCGGACGCGACGGGGCCGCCCTCGCCTTCCGGATCACCACGGGCGGGCGCACCCTGGGCACCCTGCTCGTCGGCCGCGAGGGCGCGGCCCGGATGCCCGAGGCGGTCGCCTCCCTGATCGAGGACTTCGTGCGCCGGCTCGGCCTCGCCGTCGGGGCCGCCCGCGCCTACACCCGCCAGGCCACCATCAGCCGCATCCTCCAGCGCGGACTGCTGCCCAGCAGGGTCGCCGAGATCCCCGGCGTCACCAGCGCACTCGTCTACGAGCCGAGCGACGACGGCGTGGTCGGCGGAGACTTCTACGACATCTTCGCCTGCCCCGGCGACCGCTGGTGCTTCGTCCTCGGCGACGTGCAGGGCAGCGGCCCGGAGGCGGCCGTCGTCACCGGCCTCGCCCGCCCCTGGCTGCGCCTGCTGGCCCGGGAGGGCTTCGGCGTCGGCGAGGTCCTGGACCGGCTGAACCGGTTGCTGCTCGACGACGCGATGGAGGCGGCCGAGGCCGCCGCCCTCATGGTCGCCGCCGCCGGAGGCCGGCAGCTCCACGACGCCTCGCAGCCCCGGTTCCTGTCCCTGCTGTGCGGCGAGGTCGTCCCGCTCGCCGACGGCGGCGTCCACTGCACCGTCGCCAGCGCCGGCCACCCCCTGCCGCTCCTGCTGCGCCCCGACGGCTCCGTACGCCCGGCTGCCGAGCCCCAGGTGCTGCTCGGCGTCGTCGAGGACGTGGCGTACGAGACGCAGAGCTTCGACCTGGCCCCCGGGGACAGCCTGCTGTGCGTCACCGACGGGGTCACCGAGCGGCGGTCCGGGCCGGTGATGTTCGACGACGGGGACGGGCTGGCACAGGTGCTGGCCGGGTGCGCGGGGCTGCCCGCCGACGCGGTCGCCGAGCGGATCCGGCGGGCCGTCCACGGCTTCGACGAGCTGCCGCCGGACGACGACGTGGCCCTGCTGGTGCTCCGCGCCGAACCGGGCGGCTCCGGCGGCGGTCCGGGCGGCTCCGGCGGCGAGTGACAATGGACGGTATGCCTTCCGTACTGCCCGATGGTGAGCCCGTGCCCGACGACGGAGCGCTGCCCCGGCACGCCCTGGAAGGCGCCGCCGACCGCCCGCTCGGCTTCTACCTGCACGTCCCGTACTGCGCCACCCGCTGCGGCTACTGCGACTTCAACACCTACACCGCCACCGAGCTGCGCGGCTCCGGCGGGGCCCTGGCCTCCCGCGACAACTACGCCGCGCATCTGATCGAGGAGGTCCGGCAGGCCCGCAAGGTCCTCGGCGACGACCCGCGCCCGGTCCGCACGGTCTTCGTCGGCGGCGGCACGCCCACCCTGCTGCCCGCCGCCGACCTGGTCCGGATGCTGGCCGCGATCCGCGAGGAGTTCTCACTCGCCGACGACGCGGAGATCACCACCGAGGCCAACCCGGAGTCCGTGGACCCCGCCTACCTCGCCGCGCTGCGCGAGGGCGGTTTCAACCGGGTCTCCTTCGGCATGCAGAGCGCCAGGCAGCACGTCCTGAAGATCCTGGACCGCACCCACACCCCCGGCCGCCCCGAGGCGTGCGTCGCCGAGGCGAGGGCGGCCGGCTTCGACCACGTCAACCTCGACCTCATCTACGGCACCCCCGGCGAGTCCGACGACGACTGGCGCGCCTCCCTGGACGCGGCCATCGGCGCGGGCCCCGACCACGTCTCCGCGTACGCCTTGATCGTCGAGGAGGGCACCCAGCTCGCCCGGCGCATCCGGCGCGGCGAGATCCCGATGACGGACGACGACGCGCACGCCGACCGCTACCTCATCGCGGACGAGCGGTTCGCCGCGGCGGGCTTCTCCTGGTACGAGGTGTCCAACTGGGCCACCTCCGAGGCCGGCCGCTGCCTCCACAACGAGCTGTACTGGCGCGGCGCCGACTGGTGGGGCGCCGGTCCCGGCGCGCACAGCCACGTCGGCGGGGTGCGCTGGTGGAACGTGAAGCACCCCGGCGCATACGCCCAGGCGCTCGCCGAGGGCCGCTCGCCCGGCGCGGGCCGCGAGATCCTGGCCGACGAGGACCGCCGGGTCGAGCGCGTCCTGCTGGAGCTGCGGCTGCGCGAGGGCTGCCCGCTCTCCCTGCTGAAACCGGACGGCCTCGCGGCCTCCCGCCGGGCGCTGTCCGACGGGCTGCTGGAGCCGGGGCCGTACGCGCGGGGCCGGGCGGTGCTCACCCTGCGCGGACGCCTGCTGGCCGACGCGGTGGTCCGCGACCTGGTCGACTGAGACCCGCCGCGCCGCCGGACGGGGACCAGCCGCGCCGCCGGAGGGGGACCAGCCGCGCCGCCGGAGGGGGACCAGCCGCGCCGCCGGACGGGCACCCGCCGCATCCCCAGGACGGACACCCGGCGTGAACCGGCCGGCCCGCCCGCCTCAGGGCGCGCAGTCCTCCGCCGTCAGCCGGGGCGCGTTCCCGGCCGGCTTGCCGCACACCAGCGAGCGGGTGGCCGTCGGGCCGGGGCGGACCACCTTGACGATGTTGATGCCGTGCACGTTCTCGGCGACCGAGGACTTCTCCCGGCTGAACGAGATCGTCCCGGTCGGCATGTTGTTCAGGTCCACCGTGTGCAGCGTCGCCCACGTCTCGGCGGCGCTCCGGCGGACGTCGCCGCGCGCCGCGGCGTCGTACAGGGCGGCCGTCGCGCTGTAGGAGATGACCGTCTGCCCGCTGGCGAACAGATCGTCCTCGTACGCCGGACGGCCCGGGGCCAGCGCGGCGGCCGGCTTCCCGTCGTCCGGCAGCAGCGCGCGCAGGGTGCGGTGCGCGTCCCCGTAGAAACCGAGGTTCCGGCCGCGGTCCAGCGGCGCCAGCGAGCTGTGGTAGAGCGTCACGTTCGTCGCGATGGAGGTGCTGTCCTGGAACGTGCCCTTCGTCAGGTCGTCCCCGGTGAACACCGTGATCGGCCGGTCCGAGCACCCCGTGGTCTCGGACAGGCCGCGCATCAGGGTCCGTACGTCCTCGACGCGCCCCGCGAAGTAGAGCGCGTCCGGCACCCGTTCGGCCTGGCAGATGGTGGTCAGCGGGGCGTTGAGGCTGGCCCCTCCCGCGAGGTCGAACTCGACGTCGCGGCCGACCGCGAACCCCGAGGTCCGCAGCATCTCCCGGCCCGCCGCGCGCTGCTCGGCCGTGTAGCGGTCCTTGTCCCCGTTGAGCGTCCTGCGCGACAGCACGATCGCGTGCGGGCTCTCCAGCTTCTTCGCGATCTGCCGGGCGACCAGCCCGAGTGCGTACGTCTGCTCCTCGTCGGTCGCCGCGAGGCCGAAGTAGTTCGGGAAGAGGCGGGGCAGGTCGCTGCTGGAGTTCGTCGTGTCCACCAGCGGCAGACCGGCCGAGCGCAGCAGCGCCGTCGCGTCGTCGCTCTCGTCGGTGTTGCGGCCGAGCCCGACCACGCCGACCACCGTCGGGTCCCGCCGGGCCACCTCGATGATCTTGCGGACGGCGGTCAGCTGCCGCAGCATGTCCTCGCCGCCGTTGGCCGTCAGCACCCGCAGCTTCACCGACCGCCGCACGGTCTTGTTGACCGCCCGCTGCTGGAGGTAGACGCCGGTCAGCTCCTCCAGGCCCTTGCGGGTGGCCTCGCGGTCCTTGCCGGTGGCGGTGAGCGGTCCGGCGTAGACGACGGTGACGTACGAGTCGCCCGGCTCGATGTCCGCGTTCTCCTCCCGGATCGCCTGCTCGATCCGGTCGAACGTGACGCCCTTGCCGGCCCCGTTCAGCTCCAGGCCGTTGCCGCGCGCGAACCGCACCTCGGGCGCGGTCGCCACCCCGACGCACTCCCGGTCGCCCGCCGCCCCGGCCCAGACGGCGTCGGTGTTGCGGCCGGTCAGCGGCCCGTGGCAGTACGTGTCGCGCCAGTGCGCGGCCCACAGGAACGCGCCCAGCAGACTGCCCACCACGATCAGCGCGATGCTCGCCCGCGACATCACCCACCACGCCCAGGTGCGCCGGACGCGGTAGGTGATCAACTGCGCGTGCGCGTGCTCGTGCGTCAGCTTCCCGGTGGACAGCGGCAGCCGCAGCACCCACGCCAGCGTCGCGGCGGCCACCGGCGACTGGCCCAGGCTCAGATCGTCGACCCAGCGCTCGTACCGGGCCCGCGCGCCCGACGAACCGGCGGACGCCCCCGCTCCGGGGTCCCGGGGCAGCGGAGGCGTGTGCCGCATGATCTCGGCGGCCGGCAGCGAGGCCAGCAGGAGCAGCGGGTCCACCTCGCTGCGCCGCGACCGTACGTTGTTGATCGCGTTGATGAGCAGGATGCCGCCGTTGTCCTGAGTGGCCCGGGGCAGGAAGACCACCGGCGGCACCGTCCGCTTGCCGCGCCGCCAGTCCAGCGCGTGCGGACGGTAGTTGTGCCGCAGATCCTCCAGCAGCGCCTGGACCCGCAGCTCCAGGTGGAACTGGCGCGCCTGCTCGTCGCCCGCGCCCGCGTCCGCCACCCGCTCGGCGACCGCCGCCGCCCTCGCCCGGATCACCCGCCACGAACCGCTCGGCGAGAGCCGCGACCAGCCGTCCGACGGGTAGCCGGTGCTGGAGGCGGCCAGCGAGGACGTCGTCGCGAACCACCGGCTGGCGCGCCGCAGCCACAGCAGCGGCGGCGCGGCCCGGCCCACCAGCCTCATGACGGCCAGCCCGATCAGCGCCACGGCCGCCACCAGGGCCGTCAGCAGCCAGTCGATCTCACCGAGCAGCACGCTGAGCAGCGCGATGAAGAGCGCGCCGACGAACGTCTCGGGGCGCACCGAGGAGCGCAGCGAGTCCCACCAGGTGCCCCGGCGCGGACGGTCGGCCCGCCAGCGCAGCCGACCCAGCTGCTCCAGAATCCTTTCCTCGCGTATCCGTGCGGTGCTCCCGCCGGACGCGACCACCGCGGCGGTCGCCTGCTCGATCGCGCCGAGCAGCCGCGAGCGCGGAAAGGCGAACGGCTTGTACTGGGAGCTGTCCCGGGTCTCCCACGGCTTCTCGGACAGCGTGCGCACCATGTCGAGCGCCGCCTCGTACGCCGAGGAGCCGTCCCCGTCGAGGAGCCGCACCGGCACCCGCCGCAACTGGTTGGCCCGGTGCACCTGGTGGACGATCTGCTCGACCCGGCCGTCGATCTCGGGCCCGGCGCCGGCGTCCGCGGCCTGGGCCACCACCAGCGGCATCACCGGCCGGTTCACCCGGTAGCGGTCGATCAGCTGCTGCATCAGATGGAAGACCGCGGACGCCGCCTCGTTCTCCGCACTGTCCCGCCAGACCTCGCGCGCCATCTCCCCGTGTCCTTCCCCCGTGAACCCCGTGAACCCCGTGAACCCCGTGAACCCGCGAACCCTTGAACCCGGGAACCCGTAAGTCGCTGAACCCGTGAATCCTGCACCCGTGAGCCAGCGGTCCCCACCTCAATAACCGATGGTGCGTGTGTGGCGCAGGCATTCATAGGGATAGGCGTGTGATCCTCTTCAACGCCCCTGGGTACATCAGGCCGGAAGGGTGACGAAATCGATCAATTCCTCTACCCGACCCAGAAGTTGCGGTTCGAGGTCCTTGTAGCTGTGGACCGAGGCGAGGATGTGCTGCCAGGCCGCGCCGGTGTTCTCCGGCCAGCCCAGCGCCCGGCACACGCCCGTCTTCCAGTCCTGGCCGCGCGGCACCGCCGGCCATCCGGCGATCCCCACCGAGGACGGCTTCACCGCCTCCCAGACGTCGATGTACGGGTGGCCGACGACCAGCACGTTCGCGTCCGAGACCTGGGCGGCGATCCGGGACTCCTTGGAGCCGGGCACCAGATGGTCCACCAGGACGCCCAGCCGGGCGTCCGGGCCCGGCGCGAACTCCCGCACGATGGCGGGCAGGTCGTCGACGCCCTCCAGGTACTCCACGACCACGCCCTCGATCCGCAGGTCGTCGCCCCACACCCGCTCGACCAGCTCCGCGTCGTGCCGCCCCTCCACGTAGATCCGCCCGGCGCGCGCCACCCGGGCCCGCGCCCCGGGCACCGCCACCGAACCGGAGGCGGTACGGGCGGGCCGGACGGGACCGCCGGCCGACGGGCGGACGAGCGTGACCACCTCGCCCTCCAGCAGGAAGCCGCGCGGCTCCATCGGGAACACCCGGTGCTTGCCGAAACGGTCCTCCAGGGTGACGGTGGGGCCCTGCGCGGTCTTCTCGCAGCGGATCACCGCGCCGCAGAAACCGGTGGCGGCCTCCTCCACGACCAGATCAGGCTCGGCGACGACCTCGGGCACGGGGGCGGACCGCTTCCACGGCGGGGTCAGGTCCGGCTGGTAGCTGCGCATGGCACGACGATAATTCGCGCCGCGGCCGGGGCGGTTCGCACCCTGCCCACGACACGCGGAGCGCGCCCGCCGCCGACCACGCCCCCGCCGCCGACCACGCCCCCGCCGCCCACCACGTCCCCCGCCGCCGACCAGGCACACGCGACGCACAGGCCCCCGCCTCAGGCGACGCCGAACCGCTCCGCCAGCGCCGCGCGCTGCGCCCGGACGAACGCCGCGTCCACCACCGCCCCGTGCCCCGGCACGTACAGCGCGTCCTCGCCGCCCAGCGCCAGCAGCCGCTCCAGCGCGGCCGGCCACCGCGAGGCGACCGCGTCCGGGCCCGCCTGCGGCTCGCCCGACTCCTCGACCAGGTCCCCGCACAGCACCACCGCCGGCTCCGCACCGCCCCCGGGCACCAGCACCGCGAGGTCCTGCCCGGTGTGCCCCGGCCCCACGTCCGCCAGCACCACCCGCCGGCCGCCCAGGTCCAGCGTCCACTCCCCGCAGACCTCGTGCTGCGGGACCACCAGCGCGTCCACCGCCCCGGCCGCCGCCTCCTCCGGGACCCCGTGCTCCACCGCCGAGGCGCGCAGCTCCTCCGCCCCGCCGCGCAGCAGGTCGCCCACGCCCATCGCCCCGTAGACCTGGGTCCCGGCGAACGCGGCGGCGCCCAGTACATGATCGAAATGCGGATGGCTCAATGCGATATGCGTCACCCTGCGGCCGAGCAGCCCTTCGGCCTGCCGCCGCAGCTCGACGCCCTCGCGCAGGGTCGAACCCGTGTCGAACAGCAGCACGCCCTCCGCCCCGGCCACCAGGGCGACCGTGGCGTCCCAGCCGGGCAGCCGCCGCCGTCCGACGCCGTCGCCCAACCGTTCCCAGCCGAAGTCTTCCCAAGAGACGTCCATACCACGACGCTATCCGCAACGACCTGCGAGGTCGCGCGGTGGCCCGGCCGGTCGCCCTTGCCCCCGCCCCACCCCACCCCCGTACACTGATCGGGGGAATTGCTGGCACTCGTACGCACCGAGTGCCAGACGGACAACCGGAGAACAACAGCTGGAGGTGTGCGCGATGCTCAGCGAACGCAGACTCGAAGTGCTGCGCGCCATCGTCCAGGACTACGTCGGCACGGAGGAGCCCGTCGGCTCCAAGGCCCTCACCGAGCGGCACAGCCTCGGGGTCTCACCGGCCACCGTCCGCAACGACATGGCCGTGCTGGAGGACGAGGGCTTCATCGCCCAGCCGCACACGAGCGCCGGGCGCATCCCCACCGACAAGGGCTACCGGCTCTTCGTCGACCGGCTCGCCGGCGTCAAGCCGCTGTCCTCGCCCGAGCGCCGCGCCATCCAGAACTTCCTCGACGGCGCGGTCGACCTCGACGACGTGGTCGGCCGGACGGTGCGGCTGCTGGCGCAGCTGACCCGCCAGGTGGCGGTCGTGCAGTACCCCTCGCTGACCCGTTCCACGGTGCGGCACGTGGAGCTGCTGGCGCTCGCCCCGGCGCGGCTGATGCTGGTCCTGATCACGGACACCGGCCGGGTCGAACAGCGTATGATCGACTGCCCTGCGCCGTTCGGTGAGGCATCGCTCGCGGATCTGCGGGCCCGGCTCAACAGCCGGGTCGTCGGACGCCGCTTCGCCGATGTCCCGCGCCTGGTGCAGGAGCTGCCGGAATCCTTCGACAGCGAGGACCGGGGAACGGTTTCCACGGTCCTGGCCACCCTCCTCGAAACGCTGGTCGAGGAGACGGAGGAGCGGCTGATGATCGGCGGCACCTCCAACCTCACCCGCTTCGGACACGACTTCCCGGTGATGATCCGGCCGGTGCTGGAGGCACTGGAGGAACAAGTCGTCCTGCTGAAGCTGCTCGGTGAGGCCACGGACTCCGGCATGACCGTACGTATCGGGCACGAGAACGCCCACGAGGGGCTCAACTCCACGTCCGTCGTCGCGGTCGGCTACGGTTCGGGCGACGAGGCAGTCGCCAAACTCGGCGTGGTCGGACCGACCCGCATGGACTACCCCGGAACGATGGGAGCGGTACGCGCAGTGGCACGTTACGTCGGACAGATCCTGGCGGAGTCGTAAGTGGCCACGGACTACTACGCCGTACTCGGCGTACGCCGCGACGCATCCCAGGACGAGATCAAGAAGGCATTCCGGCGGCTCGCCCGCGAGCTGCACCCGGATGTCAACCCCGATCCGAAGACCCAGGAGCGGTTCAAGGAGATCAACGCCGCCTACGAGGTGCTCTCGGACCCGCAGAAGAAGCAGGTCTACGACCTCGGCGGCGACCCGCTGTCCGCCTCCGGCGGTGGCGGCGGCGCGGGCGGATTCGGGGCCGGAGGCTTCGGCAACTTCTCCGACATCATGGACGCGTTCTTCGGAACGGCCTCGCAGCGCGGGCCCCGCTCGCGCACCCGGCGCGGCCAGGACGCGATGATCCGGCTGGAGATCGACCTCTCCGAGGCGGCCTTCGGCACCACCAAGGACATCCAGGTCGACACGGCCGTCGTCTGCACCACGTGCAGCGGCGAGGGCGCGGCCCCCGGCACCTCCGCGCAGACCTGCGACATGTGCCGCGGTCGCGGTGAGGTCTCGCAGGTCACCCGGTCCTTCCTGGGCCAGGTCATGACCTCGCGGCCCTGCCCGCAGTGCCAGGGCTTCGGCACCGTCGTGCCGACCCCGTGCCCGGAGTGCGCCGGCGACGGCCGCATCCGCTCGCGGCGCACCCTCACGGTCAAGATCCCCGCGGGCGTCGACAACGGCACCCGCATCCAGCTCGCCGGCGAGGGCGAGGTGGGCCCCGGCGGAGGACCGGCCGGCGACCTCTACGTCGAGATCCACGAGCTGCCGCACGCCGTCTTCCAGCGGCGCGGCGACGACCTGCACTGCACGGTCACCATCCCGATGACGGCGGCGGCGCTGGGCACCAAGTGCCCGCTGGAGACGCTGGACGGCCTGGAGGAGATCGACATCCGGCCGGGCACCCAGTCCGGCCAGTCCGTCCCGCTCCACGGGCGCGGCATCACGCATCTGCGCGGCGGCGGGCGGGGCGACCTCATCGTGCACGTCGAGGTGATGACCCCCTCCAAGCTCGACGCCGAGCAGGAGCGGCTGCTGCGCGAGCTGTCCAAGCTCCGCGGCGAGGAACGGCCCACCGGCCAGTTCCAGCCGGGTCAGCAGGGGCTCTTCTCGCGGCTGAAGGACGCCTTCAACGGCCGCTGAACCCCTTTGCCGCCTCTCACCGCACCGCCCGCCGGGCTCGTACCGGCGGGCGGTGCGGCGTACCCGCGGAGAACCGGTCATGCCGATCATTGGCTGATTCGGCCCCGTGCGGCAGACATGGCACGATGCGGTCATGTCCTCCGAGTTGACCGATCTCTGCCGGTATCCGATCGTGCAGGCCCCGATGGCCGGCGGCGCCTCGGGACCCGAGCTGGCCGGGGCCGTCGCCGAAGCCGGCGGGCTCGGCTTCCTGGCCGCCGGGTACAAGACGGCGGACGGCATGTACAACGAGGTCAAACAGCTGCGCAGGCTGACCGGCGGGCCGTTCGGGGTCAACCTCTTCATGCCGCAGCCCGTCCTGGCCGACCCCAGCGCCGTCGAGGTCTACCGCCACCAGCTCGCCGGTGAGGCCGCCTGGTACGAGACGCCGCTCGGCGACCCGGACGGCAGCGGCAACGACGACGGCTACGAGGCGAAGGTCGCCGTCCTGCTCGACGACCCGGTGCCGGTCGTCTCCTTCACCTTCGGCTGCCCCACTCGCGACACCCTCGACGCCTTCGCCAAGGCCGGTACGCACACCATCGTGACGGTGACCTCGGCCGAGGAGGCCCAGAGCGCCCAGTGGGCGGGCGCCGACGCCCTCTGCGTCCAGGGCGTCGAGGCGGGCGGACACCAGGCCACCCACCGCGACGACCCGCAGGCCGACCACACCGGCACCGGCCTGCTCTCCCTCGTCGCCCAGGTCCGCGAGACCGTGCAGATCCCGATCGTCGCCGCCGGGGGACTGATGCGCGGCGCGCAGATCGCCGCCGTCCTCGCGGCGGGCGCCGACGCCGCCCAGCTCGGCACCGCCTTCCTGGCCTGCCCCGAATCCGGGGCGAACCCGCTGCACAAGCAGGCGCTCACCAACCCGCTGTTCGTCCGCACCGAGCTGACCCGCGCCTTCTCCGGGCGCCCGGCGCGCGGCCTGGTCAACCGCTTCGTCCGCGAACACGGCCCGTACGCCCCCGCCGCCTACCCCCAGGTCCACTACCTGACCACCAGGCTGCGCCAGGCCGCGGCCAAGGCCGGTGACGCCCAGGGCATGGCGCTGTGGGCGGGGCAGGGCCACCGGATGGCCCGTGAACTGCCCGCGGGCGAACTCGTCGAACTGCTCGCCGGGGAACTGGAGGCCGCGCGTACGGCCCTGAGTCAGAGGAGCCCCCGATGACCGCACCGGTCTTCGTCGTCGAACGGATGCCCACCGGGGCGGAGTTCGTCCTGGACGGCCCCGAGGGACGGCACGCCGTCTCCGTGAGGCGGCTCCAGCCCGGTGAGGAACTGGTCCTCACCGACGGCCTCGGCCACTGGGCCCGGGGCGTCGTGGGCGCGGCCGAGGGCAAGGACCGGCTCACCGTCACCGGCCTCAGCGGGGTCGAGGAGGAGGAGCCGCCCTCGCCCCGCATCACCGTCGTCCAGGCCCTGCCCAAGGGCGACCGGGGCGAACTCGCCGTCGAGACGATGACCGAGACCGGCGTGGACGCGATCGTGCCGTGGCAGGCGGCCCGCTGCATCACCCAGTGGAAGGGCGACCGGGGCGCGAAGTCCCTGGCGAAGTGGCGCGGCACCGCCCGGGAGGCGGGCAAGCAGTCCCGCCGGGTGCGCTTCCCCGAGATCGCCGAGGCCATGACGACCAAGCAGGTCGCCGCCCTGCTGGCCGGAGCGGACTTCGCCGCCGTCCTGCACGAGGACCGCGAGTGCGACAGCGTCCCGCTCGCCACCGCCGAACTCCCCGCCCGCGGAACGATCGTGCTCGTCGTCGGCCCCGAGGGCGGCGTCGCCCCGCAGGAGCTGGCCGCCTTCGCGGAGGCGGGCGCGCGCCCCCACCGGCTCGGCCGCAGCGTGCTGCGCACCTCCACCGCCGGCACCGCCGCGACCGCGCTGCTGCTGGGCCGCACCGGCCGCTGGGGCTGACCCTCCCGCTCCGCCGACGGCACGGAGCGCCCGGCGATAGCATGCCCGTGTACTGATCACCAGCGAGCGAGGAGGCCCGGCCATGGCGGGAGAGCCGCAGAGCGACTGCCTGTTCTGCAAGATCGTCTCGGGAGACATCCCGGCGACCATCGTCCGCGAGAGCGCCACCACCGTCGCCTTCCGCGACATCAACCCGCAGGCCCCGACGCACGTCCTGGTCATCCCGCGGGTGCACTACCCCGACGCCGCCGCGCTCGCCGCCGCCGAACCGCAGATCGCCGCCGACGTGCTGCGCGAGGCCGGAGAGGTGGCCGCCGACGAGAAGATCGTCGCCACCGGCTACCGCGTCATCCTCAACACCGGCTCCGGCGCGGGCCAGACCGTCTTCCACGCGCACGCCCACGTCCTGGGCGGTCGCGGCCTCCAGTGGCCGCCCGGATAGCGGGAGCGTTCCGCCATGTCCGTACGCGAGCTGGTGGTGCTCGGCACCGCCAGCCAGGTCCCCACCCGGCACCGCAACCACAACGGCTACCTGCTGCGCTGGGACGGCGAGGGCATCCTCTTCGATCCCGGCGAGGGGACCCAGCGCCAGATGCTCCGGGCCGGAGTCGCCGCGCACGACATCCACCGCATCTGCGTCACGCACTTCCACGGCGACCACTCCCTCGGACTGGCCGGGGTGATCCAGCGGATCAACCTCGACCAGGTGCCGCACCCGGTCACCGCCCACTACCCGGCGAGCGGGCAGCACTTCTTCGACCGGCTGCGGTACGCCACCGCCTACCGGGAGACGGTCGAGCTGACCGAGGCCCCGGCCACCGCCGACGGAGTCCTCGCCACCACCGCCGCGTACACCCTGGACACCCGCCGGCTCTCGCACCCCGTCGAGTCCTACGGCTACCGCCTCACCGAACCCGACACCCGCCGCATGCTGCCCGCCCGCCTCGCCGAGCACGGCATCGCCGGTCCGGACGTCGGGCGCGTGCAGCGCGACGGCGTCCTCGGCGGCGTCACGCTGGAACAGGTCTCCGAGCACCGGCGCGGCCAGCGGTTCGCGTTCGTCATGGACACCCGGCTCTGCGACGGCGTGTACGCCCTCGCCGAGGGCTGCGACATGCTCGTCATCGAGTCGACCTTCCTCGACGAGGACGCGAAGCCGGCCGCCGACCACGGCCACCTGACCGCCGGCCAGGCGGCCCGCGTGGCGAAGGAGGCCGGGGTGCGCCACCTCGTCCTCACCCACTTCTCCCAGCGCTACGGCGACCCGGAACTCTTCGAGGTCCAGGCCCGCGGAGCCGGGTTCGACGGCGAACTCACCGTCGCCCAGGACCTGATCCGGGTCCCGCTCCCCACCCGCCACCACTGACCCCGACACCGACCCCGACCGGCACAGCCGACCACCACCGACACCCCGCCACCCCCACCAGCACCACCGTC
Organism: Streptomyces sp. ADI96-02; assembly: GCF_003846185.1. Classification (GTDB taxonomy): domain Bacteria; phylum Actinomycetota; class Actinomycetes; order Streptomycetales; family Streptomycetaceae; genus Streptomyces. Next base: position 1,951,084 of record NZ_ML123034.1, on the reverse strand, counting down.
TGCGAGAGATCCGTGCACCTCCCCAAGGCCGAACTCCACCTCCACATCGAAGGCACCCTCGAACCCGAGCTGGCCTTCGCGCTCGCGAGGCGCAACGGGGTGACGCTGCCGTACGCCACCACCGAGGACCTGCGCACCGCCTACCGCTTCGAGGACCTCCAGTCCTTCCTCGACCTCTACTACGCGCTCATGGCCGTCCTGCGCACCGAGGACGACTTCGCCGAACTCGCCGACGCCTACCTCGCCCGCGCCGCCGCCCAAGGCGTGCGGCACGCCGAGATCTTCTTCGACCCGCAGGCGCACACCGCCCGCGGCGTCCCGATCGGCACCGTCATCGAGGGGCTGGGCCGGGCGCTGGAGCGCAGCGAGCGGACGCACGGCGTCTCCACCCAGCTGATCATGTGCTTCCTGCGCGACCTCTCCGCCGAATCGGCCCTCGGGACGCTGGACGCGGCCCGGCCCTACCTGCACCGGATCAGCGCGGTCGGCCTGGACTCCGCGGAGGCGGGCCACCCGCCCGCCAAGTTCCGCGAGGTGTACGAGGCCGCCGCCGCACTCGGCCTGCGCAAGGTGGCCCACGCGGGCGAGGAGGGCCCGCCGGAGTACATCCGCGAGGCCCTGGACGTCCTCGGCGTCGAGCGCGTCGACCACGGGCTGCGCTGCATGGAGGACCCGGAGCTGGTGAAGCGCCTGGTCGCGGAGCGGGTGCCGCTCACGCTCTGCCCGCTGTCCAACGTACGGCTGCGCGCCGTCGACACCCTGGAGCAGCACCCGCTGCGCGAGATGATGGCGGCCGGGCTGCTCTGCACGGTGAACTCCGACGACCCGGCCTACTTCGGGGGATACGTCGGGGACACCTTCCACGCCGTGCGCGACGCGCTGTCCCTGGACCGCGAGCACCTGCGCGAACTGGCCCGCAACTCCTTCGAGGCGGCCTTCCTCGACCACGACGAGGAGCGGCGGGCGCGCTACCTGTCCGAGGTCGAGAACTACGTGTTCGACTGAGCGGACCCGCCGTCCGGCCCGGCGGTGCGGATCGCGCTGCGGACCAGGCGTCTGCGCAGGGCCGGCGAGGCCAGCTCCGTGACGGCCTGCTCCGGCGAACCGAGCTTCGGCACCGCGCCGGGCAGGCTGCCGGTGGTGGCGGCGAGCAGGGCCGCCGGGGCGCCGCCGCGACGGTGGACCGAACCGGGCACCAGCGGACGGCCGCCGGTGTGCAGGGCGACGGCGGTCATCGGGGCGGCGACCAGCAGGGTGGCCGCCCCGAGGACCAGCCCCATCGCCGGATAGCCCGCCTGTTCGGACAGCACGCTGCCGAGGACCGGCCCGCACGCCACGCCGACGGAGGAGGCGGAGCCCGCCAGGACGGCCCATCGGCCGCGTATGTCCAGGGAGGCGGCGAGGCCGATCAGATACGACAGGACCACCGGGTAGACGGTGTTCCACAGCACCTCGCCGGTCGCGAACGAACCGAGGTCGCGCGCCGAGGAGCTGAGCACGATGCTCGCCGCGATCACGACGGTCCCCAGCCCGATCGGCACGGCCCGGCCGGCCCGCGCGCCGAGCACGCCCGCGCCCATGACGCCGAGCAGGCCCGCGCCGAGCGCGGCGGCGAACACCGCGCCGACCGTCACCTCGGAGAGCCCGGCCTGGATCTCGCCGATCCGGCTGCTGACGCCCCACAGCGCGTTCTGCGCCATGGACCAGACGAGCATGCCGCCCGCGAGTATCAGCCCGGAGCGGCGGTGCGGCAGCCGCCCGGCGGCCTGCGCGGCCCACTCGCCGGACGGGGTGGCGGAGCCGAGCCGCGCGGTCGCGGGCCAGACGAGCAGGGCCACCGCGGCGATCGCGGCGAACGGGAGGCGGTGGCCGCCGCCGAGGTGGGGAATCGTCAGGTACAGCGCGCCGGCGGTCGCCGAGACGGTGAGCAGCCCGAGCGAGGAGGTCCGGTGCGGGTCGCGCTGCGCGGCGATCCCGGCGGCGGCGACGGCCGTCGCCGTACCGGAGCCGAAGCCGCCGACCATCACGCCCAGCACCACCAGCGGCACGGACCCGGCCACCGCCGCGGAGCCGTAGCCCACGGCGGCCAGTACGAGGCCGGCCCGGGCCGGACGGCGGGCCCCGAGCCGTTCGACCCGGCCCGCCAGGGTGAAGCCGGCGCTGGCGGAGCTGACCAGCAGGGCGCTGCCGACCAGACCCGCTTCGGCGGGGCTCAGCCCGAGCTCGGCGCCGAGCCGGCCGACGAGGGTGGGAAGCAGATAGGAGGCGAGGTAACCGGCGGTGAACACGGCGACCAGGGGCCACGCGGCGCGCGGGCGCGAGGACATGGGCGTTCCTGAAGACATGCCTGAGCAGGCAGGGGAGGGGAGGGCAAGGCAGGAGAGGGCAAGGCAGGAGAGGGGGAGGGCAAGGCAGAGGAGGGTGGCGCGAGGTGAGCGGGAGGATGCGGAGAAGAGGCGAGACGCCGGGAAGTGCGGCTCTCGTCGGACAACGTCCCCGTAGGTGCTCGCGGGGCAATTTGTATCAAGCGTTCCCGGCCTGCCGAAAGTTGCTCCGATGTGATCTGAGTCACATATGAGTTTATGCAGCGAAACCCCGGGTATCAGCGCTCGTTTACGCTGGTCGGGACGGAGGCTCCGGCGCGGCGCGGACACGCCGCCGCCCAGGACACATCGGGCAGACTGGCCGGATCTCACACTGTCCAGATCTGCCGCAGTCCGGGGAGCGCACGGTGAGCACAGACATTCCGGGGATCGATCCGCTGCTGGCGCTGCGCGCCCCCGAGGACCCCGCCTGCGACGTCTTCCTGACGGGCACGGTCTTCCTCGACATCATCTTCACCGGCCTCGACAGCGCCCCCGTACGGGGCACCGAGTCCTGGGCCCGGGGGATGGGCTCCAGCCCCGGCGGCGTCGCCAACATGGCCACCGCGCTCGCCCGCCTCGGCCTGCACACCTCGCTGGCCGCCGCCTTCGGCGACGACCACTACGGCGAGTACTGCTGGGACGCGCTCGAACAGGGCGAGGGCATCGACCTGTCGATGTCCCACACCGTCCCGGGCTGGCACTCCCCGGTCACCGTCTCCATGGCGTACGAGGGCGAGCGGACGATGGTCTCGCACGGCCACGAGGCCCCCGCCCCCGCCGCCGCGCCCGTCCCGGACCGGGCCTTCCCGCACTGCCCGCCCCGCGCCCGCGCCGCCGTCGCCTCCCTCGCCCCGGGCCGCCCCGAACCCTGGGTGGCCTCCGCCGCCCGGCACGGGGCACGGATCTTCGCCGACGTCGGCTGGGACGAGACCGGCCGCTGGGACCTCGACGCGCTGCCGGACCTCGCCCACTGCGAGGCGTTCCTGCCGAACGCGCAGGAGGCGATGCGCTACACCCGCACCGACTGCCCCCGCGCCGCCGCCCACGCCCTGGCCGAACGCGTGCCGCTCGCCGTGGTGACGCTGGGGGCAGAGGGCGCGTACGCCGTCGACGGGCGCACCGGCGTCAGCGCCGAGGTGCCCGCCATCGCGGTGGAGGCGCTCGACCCGACCGGCGCGGGCGACGTCTTCGTGGCCGGCTTCGTCACCGGCACCCTCGCCGACTGGCCGCTCGCCGACCGGCTCGCCTTCGCCGGACTGACCGCCGCCCTCTCGGTACAGGAGTTCGGCGGCTCCCTCTCCGCGCCCGGCTGGGCCGAGATCGCCGCCTGGTGGCAGCGCATCCGCACCTGCGACGGCCAGGACCCGGCCGCCCTGGAGCGGTACGCCTTCCTGGACGACCTGCTGCCCGCCGCCGCCCGCTCCTGGCCGCTGCGGCGCGCGGTCCCCACGATCGGCTTCCGGCAGTGAGCCGGCGGCGCGACGCCGTACGGCACGGCCGGTAAAACCTCTCGGCGTTGTCAGCGCCAGGTCGTAGGCTTGGTGACCCGGAGGTTGTCGAACAGCGAGAACCCTGCAACAGGAGGTATGCGCAGGCCCGAGGGCCGGCCCATGACTCGAACACCCACACAGCCGCAGGCGCGTGCCCAGATCAGGATCCCGGCCGCACACCCCATGGTGATGCTCCTGGGGTCGGGTGACTCGCTGTTGCGCGTGATCGAAGAGGCTTTCCCGGCAGCCGACATCCACGTCCGGGGCAACGAGATCAGTGCCACGGGCGAGGCGGCCGACGTCGCGCTCATCCAGCGCCTGTTCGACGAGATGATGCTGGTGCTCCGCACCGGACAGCCCATGACGGAGGACGCAGTGGAACGGTCGATCGCCATGCTCCGGACGGCGAACGGCGACGGGGAGGGCGGCCCGGGAAGCGAGACGCCCGCCGAGGTGCTCACGCAGAACATCCTCTCCAACCGCGGCCGGACCATCCGCCCCAAGACGCTCAACCAGAAGCGGTACGTCGACGCGATCGACCGGCACACGATCGTCTTCGGCATCGGCCCCGCCGGCACGGGCAAGACCTACCTCGCCATGGCGAAGGCCGTCCAGGCCCTCCAGTCCAAGCAGGTCAGCCGCATCATCCTGACCCGCCCCGCGGTCGAGGCCGGGGAGCGCCTGGGCTTCCTGCCGGGCACCCTCTTCGACAAGATCGACCCGTACCTGCGCCCGCTGTACGACGCCCTGCACGACATGCTCGACCCGGACTCGATCCCGCGGCTGATGGCGGCGGGCACGATCGAGGTCGCGCCGCTGGCCTATATGCGGGGAAGGACCTTGAACGACGCCTTCATCATCCTCGACGAGGCGCAGAACACCAGCGCCGAGCAGATGAAGATGTTCCTCACCCGCCTCGGCTTCGACTCCAAGATCGTCATCACCGGCGACGTCACCCAGGTCGACCTGCCGAGCGGCACCAAGAGCGGTCTGCGGCAGGTCCAGGAGATCCTGGAGGGCCTGGACGACGTGCACTTCTCCCGTCTCACCTCCCAGGACGTCGTCCGGCACAAGCTCGTCGGCCGTATCGTCGACGCGTACGAGAAGTACGACAGCCGAGACGGTCGGCTGGACGGCCCCGAAGACGGCCGACGCGACCGTCGCAAAGGGAAGTAGTCGCAGCGCACCATGTCGATCGACGTCAACAACGAGTCCGGAACCGAGGTCGACGAGCAGGCGATCCTCGACATCGCCCGCTACGCACTGGCCCGGATGCGGATCCACCCGCTGTCCGAGCTCTCGGTGATCGTGGTGGACACCGACGCCATGGAGCAGCTGCACATCCAGTGGATGGACCTCCCCGGCCCCACCGACGTCATGTCCTTCCCGATGGACGAGCTGCGTCCGCCGGCCAAGGACGACGAGGAGCCCCCGCAGGGGCTCCTCGGTGACATCGTGCTCTGCCCGGAGGTCGCCGAGAGGCAGGGCGAGGAAGCGCCGACGCAGCACTCCATGGACGAGGAGCTCCAGCTCCTGACCGTCCACGGCGTGCTGCACCTGCTGGGGTACGACCACGAGGAGCCGGACGAGAAGGCCGAGATGTTCGGTCTCCAGGCCGCCATCGTCGACGGCTGGCGCGGCGAGCGCGGTCTGACCGGCCCGTCCCCCGCCCCCACCGTCTCGTGAGCGCGCCCCTGGTCATCGGAGCCGTCCTGCTGGTCGTCGTCGGCTGGCTGGCCGCCTGCGCCGAGGCCGGCATCGCCCGCACGTCGAGTTTCCGGGCGGCGGAGGCCGTCCGGGCCGGGCGGCGCGGCAGCGCGAAGCTGGCCCAGGTGGCCGCCGACCCGACCCGCTATCTCAACGTCGCCCTGCTCGTGCGGGTCGCCTGCGAGATGGCGGCCGGCGTGCTCGTCACGTACGCCTGCCTCCAGGAGTTCCCCGAGACCTGGGAGGCGCTGGCCGTGGCGATGGGCGTCATGGTCCTCGTCAGCTACGTCGCCATCGGCGTCTCCCCGCGCACCATCGGCCGCCAGCACCCGCTGAACACGGCGACGGCCGCCGCGTACGTGCTGCTGCCGCTGGCCCGGATCATGGGACCGGTCCCGCAGCTGCTGATCCTGGTGGGCAACGCCCTCACCCCCGGCAAGGGCTTCCGCAAGGGGCCGTTCGCCAGCGAGGCCGAGCTGCGCGCCATGGTCGACCTCGCCGAGGCGGAGTCCCTGATCGAGGACGAGGAGCGCCGCATGGTGCACTCGGTCTTCGAACTGGGCGACACCCTGGTGCGCGAGGTCATGGTGCCGCGTACCGACCTGGTCTGCATCGAGCGCTACAAGACGATCCGTCAGGCGCTGACCCTGGCGCTGCGCTCGGGCTTCTCCCGCATCCCGGTCACCGGGGAGAACGAGGACGACGTCGTCGGCATCGTCTACCTCAAGGACCTGGTCCGCAAGACGCATGTCAACCGGGAGTCCGAGGCCGACCCGGTCTCCACCGCGATGCGCCCCGCCGCGTTCGTCCCCGACACCAAGAACGCCGGGGACCTGCTGCGCGAGATGCAGCAGGAGCGCAGCCACGTGGCCGTCGTCATCGACGAGTACGGCGGCACGGCGGGCATCGTCACCATCGAGGACATCCTGGAGGAGATCGTCGGCGAGATCACCGACGAGTACGACCGCGAGCTGCCGCCCGTCGAGGAGCTGGAGCACGGCTGCTACCGGGTCACCGCCCGGCTCGACATCGGCGACCTCGGCGAGCTGTTCGGGTTCGACGAGTACGACGACGAGGACGTGGAGACGGTCGGCGGGCTGCTGGCCAAGGCGCTCGGCCGGGTCCCGATCGCCGGGGCCTCGGCCCTGGTCGACCTGCCCGACGGGCGCAAGCTGCGGCTGACCGCCGAATCCCCGGCGGGCCGCCGCAACAAGATCGTCACGGTGCTGGTGGAGCCGGAGGGCCCGCAGCGGTCGGAAGGGAACGAAGAGGAATGACGCCGGAGCGGCTGCGGGCCTTCTGCCTGGAGTTCAACGGGAGCGCGGAGGAGTTCCCGTTCGGGCCGGAGACCTCGGTGTTCAAGGTGCTCGGCAAGGTGTTCGCCCTCACCGCGCTCGACGCGAGGCCGCTGACGGTCAACCTGAAGTGCGACCCGGACGAGGCGGTCCGGCTGCGTGAGGAGCACGCCGCGATCGTCCCGGGCTGGCACATGAACAAGCGCCACTGGAACACGGTCACCGTCTCCGGCGTGCCGGACCGGCTGCTGCGCGAGCTCGTCGAGGACTCCTACGACCTGGTGGTCGCCGGTCTCCCGAAGGCGCAGCGGCTCCGGCTGGACCGCCCGTAGGGACCCTGCGCGCGGGCTCGCGCCGCGTCGAGAAGAAGCCCTGGGCGCGTCGGCGTCCGGGGCATCTTCGTATGCTCGTGCCATGACCGACAGCACCGACCTCGACGCCGAGGACCGCAAGATCGTCACCCTGGCGCGCAGCGCCCGCGCCCGCAACCAGGTGGCCGAGGGCGCCGCCGTGCGCGACGAGACGGGCCGCACGTACGTGGCGGGCACCGTGGCGCTTCCGTCGCTGGAGCTGAGCGCGCTCCGCACGGCCGTCGCCATGGCCGTCGCCAGCGGGGCCACCTCCCTGGAGGCGGCGGCGGTCGTCTCCGCCGCCGAGGCCCCGTCCGACGAGGACCGCGCGGCGGTCCGGGACCTGGGCGGGCCGCAGACGCCCGTGCTGCTCGCGGGGCCGGACGGCGCGCTGCGGCTCCGCGTCACGGCCGGCTGATCCGGGGCCGGGCCGGACGGCCCGCTCCCGCCCCGGGGCCGGGCGGCCGGTCCCGGGGCGACGGATCATGCCATCATCTGATGGGCCATCAGTCGCTGCGTTTCGTCTGCATTGACTTCTTTTTCGCCCGGGCCGTCAATGGCCCCCTGCCGGTACGGAAGAGCACCCGTACCGCCTTCCGCAGGAGGGGCACAGAATCCATGCGACCGACCACACGAAGATCCACCGAGCCGCGGCGCCGCTGGGCAGCCGCGCTGGGCATCACCGCTCTCGTCGTCACCGGAGGAGGGCTGCTCGGCAGCCCGGCTCAGGCCGCCGCGACGACCTCCGTCGCGGTGAACTTCCCCACCCGCTGCATCCCGCCGCCCATCGCGGGCCTGCCTCCCATCAACGGCACCACCACCGCGAAGATCACCGTCGACAAGCCCGCCCCGAAGGTGGGCGACACCGTCAAGGTGACGTACACGGTGGTCACGCCGGCCGCCAGCAACCCCGTCGACCTGGCGCTGCCGGCCGACATCATGACTCCGACCGGGAAGGTCGCCCTCGGCGGCGCGCAGACCGGCACCGTCACCGTCGCCGGCCCGAAGAAGAACACCCCGGTCCCCGGCAAGGGCGCCTTCCCCTCGTTCTCCATGACGGGCACCTTCACCGTCACCGCACCCGGTTCGATCACCCTGTCGCCCGGCGACTACAACATCCACACCAGCTACATCCTGGAGCTGGACACCCCGTGCTCGGTGACGAATCCGCCGGCCCCCGTCTCGGAGACCGTCGTCGCCACCGCCGCCGGCCAGGTCAACGAGCGTGGGCTGCGGCTCTCGCAGGCATCCGGGCAGCGGGGCGACGAGATCACCGTCACCGGCACGAAGTTCAGCCCGGGCGCCCAGGTCACCGTGACGGGCCGCAACGGCGGCGCGCAGACGGGCGACACCGTCTCGGCCACGACTGACGGGTCCGGCGGCTTCACCGCCCGGCTCACCGTCAGCGACCCGGACACCACCGGCGTCGTCGCCTTCGAGGGCGGCGCCTGGGACGCCGCGAAGGGCGCGGGACCCCAGGCGTACGCCGTCACCGGCGGCGGCGAGATCCCGGAGGGCGGCCAGCAGCTCACCACGACCGTCCGGGCCGGCACCCTGGCCATGACGCAGGACGGCGACAGCGTGGCGCTGTCCGGCGTCGACTTCGGCCGGGGCGGCGCGTCGACCGGCGCGCTGCGGACGGTGACCGTCGAGGACTTCCGCGGCGGCCCCGCCGGCTGGTCCCTCACCGGCAAGGTCACCGACTTCCGGGGACCGGGCGGAGCGAAGATCAGCGCGGACGCACTCAGCTGGACCCCGGCCTGCGCGACCGGGTCCGGCAGCCCCAGCACCTGCGCCGCGGGGAGCGCCGGAACGGTCGGCGCCGCCGGGGCGACCCTCGCGGGCACCCCGGACGGGGAGTCCACCGGAGGGGAGTTCACCGTCGACGCGGGGCTCTCCCTGGACGTGCCGGAGTTCACCGCCGCCGGCGCCTACTCGGGAGTCCTGACCCTCACGCTCACGTGAGGCGGCGGCCCTGAACCACCGTGGGCCGGGCGCGCACCCGGCCGGCCCACTCCGCCCGGACACGTCCTGGGGGTTCCGCACCGTGCGCAAGCTCACCGCACTCCTGCCGCGCAGGCTCTCCGTTCTCCTGCCGCACAAGCCCTCCGCACCCCTGACGCGCAAGCCTTCCGCACCCCTGACGCACAAGCTCACCGCACTCCTGCCGCGCAGGCTCTCCCTGCTCCTGACGGCACTGCCGACCACGGCCGCCCTGCTGGTGTCCGGCGCACCCGCCGCCCACGCGGCCGACAACGGGAGCTGGTCCGTCCAGCCGGCCTCCGGCGACGCCGGCGAGCGGCCCTACTTCTACCTCTCCGCCAAGCCCGGCAGCACGCTCACCGACCGGGTCACCGTCACCAACAAGACCGCCGAGCCGCTGACCCTGCGGCTGTACGCGGCCGACGCGTACAACACCGCGCGCGACGGGGGCTTCGCGGTCCGCGCCTTCGGCGAGAAGCAGCGCTCCGTCGGCGCCTGGGCCCGCACCGACCGTACGAAGGTCACCGTGGGGCCCCGCCGCTCGGTCACCGTGCCGCTGACCATCACCGTTCCGGAGGACGCCGAACCCGGCGACCATCCCGGCGCGCTCGTGGCCCTGGACGAACGGATGGAGTCCGCCCGGCGCGGTTCGCTCGCCGTCGGCGTCCGGCGGGCCGTCGGCGCCCGGATCCACCTGCGGGTCGACGGCCCCGCCGTGCCGGCCCTCTCCGTCGAGGACGTCCGCGTCGAGCAGCGCCGCCCGCTCGTGCCGGGGACCGGGAAGAGCCGCGCCGTCATCACGTACACCCTGCACAACCGGGGCAACGTCACCCTCGATCCCAAGGTCGCCCTGCGCGCCGAGGGGCTGTTCGGCCGGACCCTGCTCGACCGGAAGCTGACGAAGGTCCCGGCCGAGATGCTGCCCCGCCAGCAGGTCCGGCTGACCGAGACCTGGGAGGGCGCGCCGCAGCTGGACTGGGGCGAGGTCGCCCTCACCGCCAGCGCCGAGGGCACCCGGGAGTCCGCCGCCGTCTCCTTCCTGGCCGTGCCGTGGCTCCTGGCCGGTCTGCTCGCGGTGACCGCCGCCGCGGCCGGCACGTTCCTGGGGCTGCGGATCCGCTGCCGGCGTTCCGCCGCGGTCTGAGACGCCTCCTGGAGGCCCGGCCGCGGGCCGCTGTGCGGGACCGCGGCCGGGATCGGGGAGAATGGTCGCCATGAGCGCTCGACCGAACCAAGAAGCCGCTGCCCAGCAGGCGGAGAACACCTCCCCCCACCGGGCCGGCTTCGCCTGCTTCGTGGGCCGCCCCAACGCGGGCAAGTCCACCCTCACGAACGCTCTCGTCGGCCAGAAGGTGGCGATCACCTCCAACCGCCCCCAGACCACCCGGCACACGGTGCGCGGCATCGTCCACCGGGACGACGCGCAGCTGATCCTGGTCGACACCCCCGGCCTCCACAAGCCGCGCACGCTCCTCGGCGAGCGGCTGAACGACGTGGTGCGCACGACCTGGGCCGAGGTCGACGTCATCGGCTTCTGCCTGCCCGCCGACCAGAAGCTCGGACCCGGCGACAAGTACATCGTCAAGGAGCTGGCGGGGATCAGGAAGACCCCGAAGATCGCCATCATCACCAAGACGGACCTGGTCGAGTCGAAGGCGCTGGCCGAGCAGCTGCTCGCGGTCTCCGCGCTGGCCGAGGAGCTGGGCTTCGAGTGGGCCGAGATCGTGCCGGTCTCGGCGGTCGAGGCGGAGCAGAAGGCGGCACGCGGCTCCGCGAACCCGGAAGGCGGCCCCTCGGACCAGGACCAGGACCGTGACGGGCGAGGGGCGGGCCAGGTGGGCCTGCTCGCCGACCTCATCGCCCCGCTGCTCCCCGTGAGCCCGCCGCTCTACCCGGAGGGCGACCTCACCGACGAGCCGGAGATGGTCATGGTCGCGGAGCTGATCCGCGAGGCCGCGCTGGAGGGCGTCCGCGACGAACTGCCGCACTCCATCGCCGTCGTGGTGGAGGAGATGCTGCCGCGCGAGGACCGTCCGGCGGACCGGCCGCTGCTGGACATCCACGCCAACGTCTACATCGAGCGGCCGAGCCAGAAGGGCATCATCATCGGCCCGAAGGGCAAGCGGCTCAAGGAGGTCGGCACGAAGTCGCGCAAGCACATCGAGGCGCTGCTCGGCACGCCGGTCTTCCTGGACCTGCACGTGAAGGTCGCCAAGGACTGGCAGCGCGACCCGAAGCAGCTGCGCAAGCTGGGCTTCTGAACCGGCGGCCCCGGCCCTCAGACGGCCGGGGCCGGTCTCACGCGCCCTCCTTGAGGACGCGTGAGACCAGCGTGCGCTGGGCCCCGGTCAGATCGGGGTCGGCGCAGTACACGGTGCGGTCGTCGACCGTGATCGCGTACCGGAACCCGTCCGGTACGCCGCTCGGCGGGGCCTCGGCGGCGGAGCCCAGCACCTCCTCGGCCAGCGAGGCCCACTCGGCGGCGTCCGCCCGGCCCTCGGTGTCGACCTCCTGGCGGCGCGTGATGCCGGCGAACCCACCGCTACGACTGACCTGAATACGCATGGGGTCCTGTCTATCGGGGGCCGGCGGGAGGCTCAAGCCCGCCTGGGCGGACGGCTTCAGGCCCGCGTCGACACTCCCACCTCCGACCACGCCTTCAGGACGGCCTCCCGCTCGTCGCCCTCGCCGAAGCGGTCGCCCGCGGCGGCCACCGTCAGCCGGGCGAACTCCGCGAAGTCCGCGTTCGCCGTCAGCTCGCCGCCGGTCAGCACGTCGAACCAGATCTGTCCGGCCCGCTCCCAGGAGTTGCCGCCGAGCGCGGTGGCCAGCAGGTAGAAGGCCCGGTTGGGGATGCCGGAGTTGAGGTGCACCCCGCCGTTGTCGTCCTCGGTGTCGACGTACTGCTCCATCGAGCCCGGCTGCGGGTCCTTGCCGAGGACGTCGTCGTCGTACGCGGTGCCCGGGGCCTTCATCGAGCGCAGGGCGACCCCGCTCACCCGGGGCGCGAGCAGCCCGGCCCCGATCAGCCAGTCCGCCTGCTCCGCGCTCTGGCCCAGCGAGTACTGCTTGACGAGCGAGCCGAAGACGTCCGAGACGGACTCGTTGAGCGCGCCCGACTGGCCCTCGTAGCGCAGGTTGGCGGTGTACTGCGTCAGACCGTGCGCCAGCTCGTGGGCGATCACGTCGACGGCGACGGTGAAGTCGAGGAAGATCTCCCCGTCGCCGTCCCCGAAGACCATCTGCTCGCCGTCGAAGAACGCGTTGTTGTACTCCTTGCCGTAGTGCACGGAGCCGATGAGCGGCAGGCCCTTGCCGTCGATGGAGCTGCGCCCGTACGCGGAGAGCAGCAGCTCGAAGGTGGCGCCGAGCCCGGCGTAGGCGCGGTTCACGCTGGCGTCGGCGGTGGCCTTCTCGCCCTCGCCGCGCACCTTGCGGCCGGGCAGTTCCGTACGGCCCCGGCAGTCGTACAGGGTGCGGTGGGGCTTGCTGGGGACGGCGCCCGAGCTGGGGGCCGAGGGGGCGGCGGCCAGGGCCGTCATCCGGCGGCGGGTGCGGCGCAGGTCGTCGGCGGCCAGCGTGCGGCGGGCCGGATCGGCCAGCCGCGCGTCGTCGGACTGCGCCAGTCTGTCGAGGAGGTGGGGCGGGACGATGGTGCAGAAGACGGGATGGTGGCCGTCGTCGGTTCGAGGCTGCATGGAGAAACTGTGGCACTCCGTCATGGAGTTGTCACCGGTTGCGACGATGATTGACGAAATGGAGTGATGAGTCACCGTTTACCCGTCACTGATCTCCGATCCCGCATACTGATACGGGCCGACATCCCGGGCGGGCCTCCGTTACGCTCGCTCCATCATGCGTTTCGGGCTGCTTCTCCTTAGCTGCCGCGGTGAGGGCCTGTAGTCGTAGGCCGACCCCCTCCCCGCGGAGTCTGGTGCTGCAGCGACATCGTCGGCCGTCCCCCGTGCTGGACCCGAGGAGCCCTACGTCATGACCACCGTGAATCCCGCCGGTAACGCTGTCGGCCGCCCCACGCCCGTCACCAACGCCACGCGGCTCCAGAAGCCCTCCGGGATGCCGGTCCACAAGTACGGCCGCTACGAGGCGGTGGACATCCCCGACCGCACCTGGCCCGACAACCGCGTGACCGCCGCGCCGCGGTGGCTCTCCACGGACCTGCGCGACGGCAACCAGGCGCTGATCGACCCGATGTCGCCGGCCCGCAAGCGCGAGATGTTCGACCTGCTGGTGAAGATGGGCTACAAGGAGATCGAGGTCGGCTTCCCCTCCTCCGGCGAGACGGACTTCGCGTTCGTCCGCTCCATCATCGAGGAGGGCGCGATCCCCGAGGACGTGACCATCTCCGTCCTGACGCAGGCCCGCGAGGAGCTGATCGAGCGGACCGTGGAGTCGCTGGTCGGCGCGCACCGCGCGACCGTCCACCTCTACAACGCCACCGCCCCCACCTTCCGCCGCGTGGTCTTCCGCGGCTCCCGGGAGCAGGTCAAGCAGATCGCGGTGGACGGCACCCGGCTGGTCATGGAGTACGCCGAGAAGATCCTGGGCCCCGAGACGGTCTTCGGCTACCAGTACAGCCCGGAGATCTTCACCGACACCGAGCTGGACTTCGCCCTGGAGGTCTGCGAGGCGGTCTGCGACGTCTGGCAGCCCGAGGAGGGCCGCGAGATCATCCTGAACCTGCCCGCCACGGTCGAGCGCTCCACGCCCTCCACCCACGCGGACCGCTTCGAGTGGATGTCGCGCAACCTGACCCGCCGCGAGTTCGTCTGCCTCTCGGTCCACCCGCACAACGACCGCGGCACCGCCGTCGCCGCCGCCGAGCTGGCCCTCATGGCCGGAGCCGACCGCATCGAGGGCTGTCTGTTCGGCCAGGGCGAGCGCACCGGCAACGTCGACCTGGTCACGCTGGGGATGAACCTCTTCTCCCAGGGCGTGGACCCGCAGATCGACTTCTCGCAGATCGACGAGATCCGCCGCACCAGCGAGTACTGCAACCAGATGGAGATCCACCCGCGCCACCCCTACGCGGGCGACCTGGTCTACACCTCCTTCTCCGGCTCCCACCAGGACGCCATCAAGAAGGGCTTCGACGCCCTGGAGGCGGACGCCCGCGCCCAGGGCCGGAGCGTCGACGACATCGAGTGGGCCGTGCCCTACCTGCCGATCGACCCGAAGGACGTCGGCCGCTCCTACGAGGCCGTCATCCGGGTCAACTCGCAGTCCGGCAAGGGCGGTGTCGCCTACGTCCTGAAGAACGACCACAAGCTGGACCTGCCGCGCCGGATGCAGATCGAGTTCTCCCGGATCATTCAGGCCAAGACCGACACCGAGGGCGGCGAGGTCACCCCGGCGCAGATCTGGACGGCCTTCCAGGACGAGTACCTGCCCAACCCCGAGAACGCCTGGGGACGCGTGCAGATCCGCTCCGGCCAGACCACCACCGACACCGAGGGCCGGGACACGCTGACCGTCGAGGCCACCGTGGACGGCGCGGACACCGTGCTGACCGGTACGGGCAACGGCCCGATCTCCGCGTTCTTCGAAGCGCTCCAGGCCATCGGCATCGACGCCCGGCTGCTGGACTACACCGAGCACACGATGAGCGAGGGCGCCAGCGCCCAGGCCGCCTCCTACATCGAGTGCGCGATCGACGGCAAGGTCCTGTGGGGCATCGGCATCGACGGCAACACGACGCGCGCCTCGCTCAAGGCGGTCGTCTCCGCGGTCAATCGCGCGGCCCGCTGACCCGCTCGGCCCGGCTCTCCGCACGGACGTCCGCTTTCGTCCCGTACGAGCGCAGTCGTGAACCCCGACCGCCCGCCAGGGTGGTCGGGGTTCGGCCATATCCCGGGGTTGTGACGTCCGGGATACTGACGGCCCCTCCCGCATGTGGCTAACATCACGTCCAACACACGGCAGTGTTGCCGGAGCGTTACGGAGGTGTGCGACGTGCGACCAGTCAGGGGACAACGCGCTCTGAGGCCGGTTCTCTGCGGCGTCCGCACCGTCTGGGAGGCCGTCGGCGACGGCGCGTTCTTCTGCCCCGGCTGCGGGGGCGACCGCAACTACCGCCGCCTCGCCGGCCGCCGCCGTCTCACCGTGCTCGGCGTGCCGCTGGCCCGCCGGGGCGACGCCGGGCCCGTCGTGGAGTGCGCGGCCTGCCGGGCCCACTACGCCACCGACACCCTGGACCACCCCACCACCACCCGCTTCTCGACGATGCTCCGCGAGGCCGTGCACACGGTCGCCCTGGCCGTCCTCGCCGCCGGCGGCACCGCCTCCCGCACGGTCCTGGACACCGCCGTGGCCACCGTGCGCGACGCCGGGCTCGACGACTGCACCCAGGAGCAGCTGCACACCGTCGCGGAGGTGCTGGCCGCCGACGCCGGGCACGGCTCCGGCCCCGCCGCCGAAGCGTGCGGTCCGGCCCTCGCCATGGAGCTGCACGAGGTGCTGACCCCGCTCGCCCCGCACCTGGCCGTCGCGGGCCGCGAGTCGGTCCTGCTCCAGGGCGCCAGGATCGCCCTCGCCGACGGCCCCTACTGCCCCGCCGAGCGCGAGGTCCTGGAGACGGTCGGCGGCGCCCTGCGGCTGCCCGCCGACGACACCGCCCGCCTGCTCGCCGCAGCCGCCCGCACGCCTTCCTGAGCCTCCCCCCGGCCCTCTGCGCGCCCGCGAGCCCCCGAGAGCCCGTACCGGCCCCCGCGAGCCCCGCCGCCCGTGGGCGACAATGGGCGCATGAGCTTGTTCCGGGACGACGGCGTCGTGCTGCGTACGCAGAAACTGGGCGAGGCCGACCGGATCATCACGATCCTGACCCGCGGCCACGGCCGGGTGCGCGCCGTCGCGCGCGGTGTGCGCCGCACCAAGTCGAAGTTCGGCGCCCGCCTGGAGCCCTTCTCCCACGTCGACGTCCAGTTCTTCGCGCGCGGCAGCGAGCTGATCGGCCGCGGGCTGCCGCTGTGCACGCAGAGCGAGACGATCGCTCCGTACGGCGGCGGGATCGTCTCCGACTACGCCCGCTACACGGCCGGCACCGCGATGCTGGAGACCGCCGAGCGCTTCACCGACCACGAGGGCGAGCCGGCCGTCCAGCAGTACCTGCTGCTCGTCGGCGGACTGCGCACCCTGGCCCGGGGCGAGCACGCGCCGCACCTGATCCTCGACGCGTTCCTGCTGCGCTCGCTCGCGGTGAACGGCTACGCGCCCAGCTTCGAGGACTGCGCGAAGTGCGGAATGCCCGGTCCGAACCGGTTCTTCTCCGTCGCGGCCGGGGGCTCCATATGCGGTGACTGCCGGGTCCCCGGCAGCGTCGTACCCTCGGCACAGGCCCTGGGACTGCTGAGCGCGCTGCTCAGCGGCGACTGGGCGACGGCGGACGCCTGCGAGGCGCGTCATGTCAGGGAGGGCAGCGGGCTGGTGTCCGCCTATCTGCACTGGCATCTGGAGCGCGGACTGCGCTCGCTGCGGTACGTAGAGAAGTGACACAGGGAGACTGAGAACCTCATGGCAGTACGCGGGATCCTCGGCGGCCACAACCGGCGCACGTACAAGACCCCCGAGCCGCACCCCTCGGGCGCGACGCCCCCGAAGATCCCCCGCGAGCTGGTGCCCGAGCACGTCGCCGTCGTGATGGACGGGAACGGCCGCTGGGCCAAGGAGCGGGGCCTGCCCCGGACCGAGGGCCACAAGGTCGGCGAGAGCGTCGTCATGGACGTCGTCAAGGGCTGTATCGAGATGGGCGTCAAGAACCTCTCGCTGTACGCCTTCTCCACGGAGAACTGGAAGCGCTCGCCGGACGAGGTGAAGTTCCTGATGAACTTCAACCGCGACGTGATCCGCCGCCGCCGCGACGAGATGGACGAGCTGGGCATCCGCATCCAGTGGGTGGGCCGGATGCCCAAGCTGTGGAAGTCCGTCGTCCAGGAGCTCCAGGTCGCCCAGGAGCAGACCAAGGGCAACGACGCGATGACGCTGTACTTCTGCGTCAACTACGGCGGCCGTGCCGAGATCGCGGACGCCGCGCGGCGCATGGCGGAGGACGTCGCCGCCGGGAGGCTCGACCCGTCCAGGATCAGCGAGAAGACGTTCCAGAAGTACACCTACTACCCGGACATGCCGGACGTGGACCTCTTCGTGCGGCCCAGCGGCGAGCAGCGCACGTCGAACTTCCTGATCTGGCAGAGCGCGTACGCGGAGATGGTCTTCCAGGACGTCCTGTGGCCGGATTTCGACCGCCGGGACCTGTGGCGGGCCTGTCTGGAGTTCGCCCGGCGCGACCGCCGCTTCGGCGGTGCGGAGGAGGCCGAAGCCGCGAAGTGACGCGGAAGGGGCGGTCCGGTACGCGTACCGGACCGCCCCTTCACGCCGTCCCGTCCAGCGCCTCGGCGTGGGCTTCACGCCTTGGCGTCGGCGCACTCCGCGCAGGTCCCGAAGATCTCCACCGTGTGCGCGACGTTCACGTAGCCGTGCTGGGAGGCGATCGTCTCGGCCCACTGCTCGACGGCCGGGCCCTCGACCTCCACCGCCTTGCCGCAGTGCCGGCAGACCAGGTGGTGGTGGTGCTCGCCGCTGGAGCAGCGGCGGTAGACGGCCTCGCCCTCGGTGGTGCGCAGCACGTCCACCTCGCCGGCGTCCGCGAGGGACTGGAGCGTCCGGTAGACGGTGGTCAGGCCCACGGAGTCGCCCCGGTGCTTGAGGACGTCGTGCAGCTCCTGCGCGCTGCGGAACTCGTCCACCTCGTCGAGCGCCGCCGCGACGGCCGCCCGCTGCCGGGTGGACCGGCCGCGTACCGGCGCTGCGTTCGTGCCACTGATCGGCGCCGTGGCCACAGCTGCCTCCTCGTGTCGCCCGTACATCTGTCGGGCCATTGTGCCAGCCCGGCCGGGCGGCGCACTCAGACGCGCACGTCGTCCGCGCCCCGGCGGGCGGCCGGCACCTCCAGGGTGCACGCATCGCCCGCGGCTTCGCCCGCCCGCGCCCGGCGCTTCGCGAGCGGGGCGGCGAGCAGGGTCAGCGCGACGAAGACCGCGATGGCCAGCAGCACGATCGTGGCGCCCGGCGGAACGTCCTGGTAGTACGAGGTCACGGTGCCGGTCAGGGTCACGGCCGTGCCGATCACCACGGACAGCACGAAGGTGACCTTGAAGGACTTGGTGATCTGCTGGGCCGCCGCGACCGGCACCACCATCAGCGCGCTGACCAGCAGCAGCCCGACGACCCGCATCGCGACGGTCACCGTGACGGCCGCCGTCACCGCGATCAGCAGGTTCAGCATCCGCACCGGCAGCCCGGTCACCCGGGCGAACTCCTCGTCCTGGCTGACCGCGAACAACTGCCGGCGCAGCCCCACGGCGACCAGCACCACGAACGCGGCCAGGACGCAGATCGCGGTGACGTCGGACTCGGAGACCGTGGACAGCGAGCCGAACAGGTACGAGGTCAGGTTCGCGTTGGAACCGGTGTCGGACAGGTTGATCAGCATGACGCCGCCCGCCATGCCGCCGTAGAAGAGCATGGCGAGCGCGAGGTCGCCGCGCGTGTGCCCGTACCAGCGGATCAGCTCCATCACGACCGCCCCGGCCACGGCGACGGCGGTGGCCATCCAGACCGGGCTGGTGGAGAGCAGAAAGCCGAGGCCGACGCCGGTCATCGCGATGTGGCCGATGCCGTCGCCCATCAGGGCCTGCCGGCGCTGCACCAGGTAGATGCCGATGGCGGGCGCGGTGATGCCGACCAGGACGGCCGCGACGAGCGCCCGCTGCATGAAGGGCGGGTTCAGGAATTCCAGCATCATCAGGTCAGCAGTCCCGTCCGGGCGGGCTCGGAGGCCGCGTGGGGGTGTACGTGGTCGTGGCCGGGCAGGGCGTGCTGGCCGAGCGCCTCGGGCGGCGGGCCGTCGTGCGTGACGCAGCCGTCGCGCAGCACCACGGCCCGGTCGATCAGGGGCTCCAGCGGGCCGAGCTCGTGCAGCACGAGCAGCACGGAGGTTCCGGCGGCGACCTGCTCGCGCAGGGTCGAGGCCAGGATCTCCTGGCTGGCCAGGTCGACCCCGGCCATCGGCTCGTCCATGATCAGCAGTTCCGGCTCGGCGGCCAGCGCGCGGGCGATCAGCACCCGCTGGTGCTGGCCTCCCGACAGCGCGCTCACGGAGTCCTTCGCCCGGTCGGCGAGCCCGACCAGCCCGATCGCCCGGTCCACGGCCGCCCGGTCCGCCCGGCCGGGCCACCGCAGCTTCGTGCGGGAGAGCCGGCCGGAGGCGACGACCTCGCGGACGGTCGCCGGTACGCCGCCCGCGGCGGTGGTGCGCTGCGGCACGTAGCCGACCCGGGCCCACCGGCGGAAGCTGCGCAGCTCGGTGCCGAACAGCTCGACCGTGCCGCCGGTCAGCGGGACCTGGCCGATGGCGGAGCGTACGGCGGTGGACTTGCCGGAGCCGTTGGCGCCGAGCAGGGCGACGACCTCGCCGCGGTGCACGGTGAGGTCCACCCCGCGCAGCACGGGGCGTGCGCCGAGGGCGGCCGTGGCGCCGCGCACGGCGACCACGGGTTCGCTGGTGCTGCTGCTCTCACGCCGTGGCATGAGCGCCTCCGATCCGGGTGGTGGTGGGGGTCACTTCGCGCCGAGCGCCTTCTTGAGCGCGGCGAGGTTGGACTCCATGACCTCGATGTAGTCGGCGCCGCGGGACCTGTCGGTGATGCCCTCCAGCGGGTCCAGGACGTCGGTTTCCAGCCCGGTGTCCTGCGCGAGGGTCTTCGCCGTCCGGTCGCTGGCGAGCGTCTCGAAGAAGACGGTGGTGGCCTTCTCCTTGGCGGCGACGGTGTGGATCTCCTGGATGCGGGCCGGGCTCGGCTCGGCCTCGGGGTCGATGCCCGCGATGCCCTGCTGGGTGAGCCCGTAGCGCTCGGCGAGGTAGCCGAAGGCGGAGTGGGTGGTGACGAAGGTCCGGGTGGCGGTGGACTTCAGCCCGCTCTCGTACGCCGTGTCCAGCCCGTCCAGCTCCGCGACCAGGGCCTTGGTGTTGGCGGCGTAGTCGGCTGCGTGGTCCGGGTCGGCCTTCTGGAGGGACGCGCCGACGCCCTCGGCGACCTCGGCGTACTTCACCGGGTCCAGCCAGATGTGCGGGTCGCCGCCGCCCTCCTCGCCGTGGTCGTGCCCGTCGCCCTCCTCATGGGCCTGCCCGTCCCCGCTTCCGCCCTCGTGGCCTTCGGGCCCGTGCCCGTCCCCGTCGCCGGAGACCTCGGCGCCGTGCTTCTCCAGAGTGGTGAGCGTCGCCGCGTCGAGGGTGTTCCGTACGCCGGACTGCCCGATGGCGTCGTCCACGGCGGGCTGGACGCCCTTGAGGTACAGCACGTAGTCCGAGTCGCTGATGGAACCGATCTGGCGGGGGGAGAGCTCCAGGTCGTGCGGTTCGACGCCGGGCTTGGTGAGGCCGGTGACCGCGACGTGCTCGCCGCCGATCCGCTCGGCGAGGAACTGCATCGGGTAGAACGACGCCGTCACCTTCAACCTGCCGCCGTCGCTCCCGTCCGCGGCGTCGGAGGCGGAGCAGCCCGAGAGCGCGGTGAGGCCGAGGACGGCTGCTCCGGCGACGGCGGTGGCGGGTATGAGGCGGCGTACGTTCATGACAGTCATTTTCAACAAACCTGGAAACGATTGTCAACAAGGCTGATGAGATGCCCGGAAGGTCACGGAGAGGACACGGTGCGACGGCCCGCGGGCCGTCCGGCCACTCGCCGATTTGATCCGAGGGGTGCGCGCGCCGGTAATCTGAAGCATTCGCCCGCCCGTCTCCCGAACACCACCCCCCGCAGAGGCGCTCCGGGCCAGCCGTTGTCCTATTTCGCCGTCGTAATGAAGAGAGCACCGTGGCCGCCGACAAGATCGACACCATCGTCAGCCTGAGCAAGCGCCGTGGCTTCGTCTACCCCTGCAGTGAGATCTACGGCGGCCAGAAGTCCGCCTGGGACTACGGGCCGCTGGGCGTGGAGATGAAGGAGAACCTGAAGCGCCAGTGGTGGCGCTACATGGTCACCTCGCGCGAGGACGTGGTCGGTCTCGACTCGTCGGTCATCCTGGCCCCCGACGTCTGGGTCGCCTCCGGCCACGTGGCCACCTTCTCGGACCCGCTCACCGAGTGCACCTCCTGCCACAAGCGCTACCGCGCCGACCACCTGGAGGAGGCGTACGAGGAGAAGCACGGCAAGCCCCCGGTGGGCGGCCTCGCCGACCTCAACTGCCCCAACTGCGGCAACAAGGGCACCTTCACCGAGCCCAAGCAGTTCTCGGGTCTGCTCTCGACCCACCTCGGCCCGACCCAGGACTCCGGCTCGGTCGCGTACCTGCGCCCGGAGACGGCCCAGGGCATCTTCACCAACTTCGGCCAGGTGCAGCAGACTTCCCGCAAGAAGCCGCCGTTCGGCATCGCGCAGATGGGCAAGTCCTTCCGGAACGAGATCACTCCGGGCAACTTCATCTTCCGCACCCGCGAGTTCGAGCAGATGGAGATGGAGTTCTTCGTCAAGCCGGGCGAGGACGAGGAGTGGCAGCAGTACTGGATGGACCAGCGCTGGAACTGGTACACGGACCTCGGCATGCGCGAGGAGAACATGCGCTGGTTCGAGCACCCGCAGGAGAAGCTGTCCCACTACTCCAAGCGCACCGCCGACATCGAGTACCGCTTCCGCTTCGGCGGCAGCGAGTGGGGTGAGCTGGAGGGCGTCGCCAACCGCACCGACTACGACCTCAAGGCGCACTCCAAGGCGTCGGGCACCGACCTGTCGTACTTCGACCAGGAGGCCGGCGAGCGCTGGACGCCGTACGTCATCGAGCCCGCGGCCGGTGTCGGCCGCGCGATGCTGGCGTTCCTGCTGGACGCCTACATCGAGGACGAGGCGCCCAACGCCAAGGGCGTCATGGAGAAGCGCACCGTGATGCGCCTCGACCCGCGCCTGGCCCCGGTCAAGGTCGCCGTCCTGCCGCTGTCGCGCAACCCGCAGCTCTCGCCGAAGGCCAAGGGCCTGGCGAGCGACCTGCGCAAGAACTGGAACATCGAGTTCGACGACGCGGGCGCGATCGGCCGCCGCTACCGCCGCCAGGACGAGATCGGCACCCCGTTCTGCGTCACCGTCGACTTCGACACCCTCGACGACAACGCGGTGACCGTGCGCGAGCGCGACACCATGAAGCAGGAGCGCGTCTCGCTGGACCAGATCCAGGCGTACCTCGGCGCCCGCCTGCTCGGCTGCTGACGGACTCGGCTGCCCACGACCGGGCCGCTGACGCCTGACAGCGCGCGTGAGGCCCCCGGTCCCGGGTGCAGGACGCCGCTGACTCGTTCGGCGGCCACGTGACGTCGGCCTTCACGACCAGGTTGTGGTCGTGAAGGCCGACATCGTCGTGCGGTACGGGCAGTTGGTGCGTGTGTGTGGGTAACGGCGACCGGACGCGAGCCGGCGGGGAGGCTAACAGCGGCCTTGCGGCCCGCTCCGGGGGCCGGGAATCAGCGCGCTCCGTCATCTGCACGCCATGCCCTCGGCCTGAGATCTATCCGACCACGGCGACATTGTCCACCCAATGGACGTCCAATATGCTTTTCACAGCCCTTCCTGACGTCGCTTTGGTGCGTGCGACATTCGGCGCCTGGAACTGCTCCACTACTGCCGACGAAATTGCGTCGAACTTGATTTCCTTGGCCATGTTGTCGATCGACTTGAGTTGATCCCGCAATTTACCGGATGCGCTTTTGAGTAGATGCTTGGCGTTATTCCGGATCATTTCGGCCTCTTGCGTCCTCCGCAGTTGGACAGGGTCGCTGATCGACTGGTGGCGCGGCTGGCCCAACTTGGGGGGTGTGGCGTCCGAGAAAGGGTCGCGGAACTTGAGGAATTGCTCGTTCGTGATGCCTGAATCATGCATGGCTTTCTGGGCCCGGGGGTAATTCTTCTTGCTGAAGACCGGCGTCAGCAAATCCGCCTCCGTCAGATACGACCTCGCCCTGTGCAATTGCCTTGCTTTGTAGGCGATTCCGATGCCGACGTCGGTGATTCCTCCGACGAGACCGGCGACGTCGAAGGCCGTGCGGGTCGTGCTGTTCATGAAGCCCTTGCCGTCCGAGGACGCGTTCATGGCGATCTGGTCGGCGGCGCTGGGGAGGGTGGCAAGGGTGCCGACGGTGAGGGCGATTCGGGTGGCGATCGCCCGTTTGGCGAGGGCTATGCCCAGGGGGGCCGCTGTTCCGCCGGACCAGGCGGTGAGGGCGATGCCTCCGACGGCGAGGGCGATGTCGAGGTAGGGCATGCCCTCCCAGCTGAGGACGGTCTCGTCGAACCACTTCCACGCTTCTACGGGGCGTTGTCCGGTGGGGTCGGTGTGGTTGACGGGGTCGCCGGTGGCGTAGGTGTAAGGGTTGAGCATGCCGGCGGTGGGAGTGTCGGGGGTGGTGAAGGCGGCGGCCTTGGCGTCGTACCAGCGGGTGCCGAGGGATTGGTGGCCGGTGGGGGTGGTGTACTCGCCGGCGTAGCCGTAGGGGTTCTCGGCGATGGTCCCGGTGCGTTGGGCTGGGGTGAGGGGGCGGCCGTAGTCGGTGTGGGCGGTGCGGCTGGTCTCGGTGCCGTTCGTGTCGAGGGTGTGGGTTTTGTCGCCTCGGCGGTTGGTGAGGTAGTAGGCGGTCTGGGGATTCTGGCCGTTGATGGGGGTGAGGGTGCGGGTTTCGCGGCTGAGGCCGGTGAGGTAGGTGGCTGTGGTGCCGTCGGGGGCGGTTTCGGTGCCGGGGTGGTAGGTGAGGGTGTTCTTCGTACCGTCGGGGGTGCGGGTGGTCTGTCCGGTGCGTTCCCCGGCGGGGTTGTAGGTGTGGGTGACGGTGGTGCCGTCGAGGGTGCGGGTCTCGGTGAGCTGGCCGGTTGTGTTGTAGGTGTGGGTGGTGCCGTCGGCGGCC
>NZ_ML123034.1:1925025-1926312 GCF_003846185.1 Streptomyces sp. ADI96-02 | reverse complement strand
ACGGGTGGTGGTCTTGGCTTCGGAGAGGTTGGAGGCGAGGTCGTAGGCGTAGTTTGACTGGCTGACCAGAGTGCCCTGCCCCGGGGTGTGGCCCTCGGTGACGCGGGTCCGGTTCAGTCGCTTCTCGGAGTCGTAGGTGTGCGCGGTCGTGGTCTTCTTCTCGCTGCCGTCCTTCTCCCGCACGGTGGCCAGGTCGGTCGCCAACTGCCGCTGCGGGGTGTACGTATAGGCGTGCTGGGCGATCACCTGGCCATCTGGCCCGGTGTGCTTCTCACCGGTGGGCAGAGCGGCGTCGTTGAAGGTGTAGGTGCTCACCGCGCCGTTGCCCCGGTCGATCTTCTCCAGCTGCCCGGCCGCGCTGTGTGTGTAGGAGGCCCTGGCGAGTTCCTTCCCGCCCCGTGACTGGGCGGCTTGGGTCATCCGGCCGGTCTTCGGGTCGTATGTGTAGGCGGTGACCGCACCGGTGTGGTCGGTGACCGTGGCCGGCTTCCCGTCATCGGTGTAGGTGTACGACGTCCTCTTTCCGCCCGGATCCACCCGCTCCTTGAGGCTCTTGTCCGGGTGGTACGCGAACGTGATCTTCGAACCCGCCTCGTCACCCACGAACCACACCGCGTTCCTCTGACCCGTGACCGGGTCGTAGGAGACGCGCACATGCTCACGCTTGACGTCCGGCTCGCCCTTCGGCGAAATCCACGCCTCGACACCACGCCCGGCCCCGTCCACACGCTGGTGCGCCACGGAGCCGTCCGGCAGGGTCACCGACTCCACCAGCCCGTTGACCCGGCTGTAGGTCGTGGTGGACGTGCCTCCGCCGCCCGGAGCGGTGACCTGTGTCGACCGCCCGGCCGCGTCGAACCCCGTTTTCCAGCCCTCGACGGACTGGCCGCCCTTCGACAGGGATTTCTGCGTCTTGTTGCCGAACGAGTCCTGCGTGTATCGGGCTTTGGCGGGAGTGTCTGTACCGGTGCCCGGGCCGGTGCCGGTGGCCGTCCCTGTACCGGTGGTGTTCGGTTTCGGGGTGAGGGTGTCGGTCTGGGGCAGGCCGCCGGCGGTGTAGTCGTGTTCGACGGTGAAGGGGATGTTGGCCTCCTCGGCGCGGGTGGCCTTGCCGAACGCGTCGAACGTGGTCTGGGCGGTGGTGCCGGGGGTGCCGTCGCCGTACGTGGTCTCCGTCTTGACGGGGTTTCCCTGGTCGTCGACGGTCTGGGTGCTGGTGACGGTGGGTTGGGTCGCCCCGGCGGGGACGGTCCGGTTGATGGTGGTGCCCGCGACGTCGTCGCGGGT
>NZ_ML123034.1:1862910-1923133 GCF_003846185.1 Streptomyces sp. ADI96-02 | reverse complement strand
CGACCCCCCACCCGATGGCTCGCTCGACGCAGCGAAGGCGTGGCCGATGCCTGCCGCGTAGGGCAGTGGCACTCCCATGGCTACCGACAGGGCCACGGAAACCAAACGAGGGCTGCCCAGACAGGCGACAGACATAAGCCCTCCACATCGCGAAACATAAGAAAAAGGCGATCAAATCCCATGAAATGTCAAAATGGTCCATAGGGCCCCAGGGAAACTCCCCAGGCTCTCGCATGCGGAGAGCCGATTCCCGGAGTCTGGCGGTGCAAGCCCATCACGGCTTGCTGTTCCGGGTACAGAACCGGGTGCCTCGCCCTGCACCGTGACCCTGGCCGACCCGGGAGGCAGCGGTGCCGTCCATCACCACGAGCAAGGTCACCAGATGGGACCAGCACGGCCGTGAACACGTCGTGCCACGTGCGGAAGGGCGGGCGTGACGCGCCGGTCGGCGCGCGGCGCCTGCAAGGGGAGCGCAACCGCTCAGTTCCTGCCCTGGCTGAAGGCCCGGGAGTATCTGGCCGACCGGGCGGCGGTCCGCCCGGCGGCCGGAAAACCTGGTGCCGGGCGCTCCGGGGGCGGGGTACGGTTTGGGGCATGTCTTCGTTCTTCCAGATCTACGAGTGAGAGCGCGACGGGTGCAGCCACCCGTCGCCCACCGGATCGATTCCGATCACCCGATCACTTCCTTCCTCACTTCTCACCACGAACGGGAGAACGCCGTGGCCAAGAGCCGCAACAACCTCCTCGGCGTCGGCGGTCAGCGCAAGAAGCTGACCCGCGCCGAACAGCAGGGCGCGGGTTCCGCGCGAGGCGCCGACCGCAAGGCCGCCGAGGACAAGAAGCAGGAGCTGGTGCGCAAGATGCGCGAACGCGCCGAGGCCCAGGCCGCCGCCCCGGCGGAGCAGGGCGGGCAGGACGGCCCCGCGCAGAGCTGACGCACCGACGACACCCGTACGACCGTGGGCCCGGATCGATCATCCGCGATCCGGGCCCACGCATGTGCCGGTGACCGCGCGGCCGGGCCCGAGGCCGCCTGGACGCCGGTGGACGCCGGTGAAGGCCGAGGGCGGCCGGTCAGCGCGGCCGGCCCCCGAACACCGTCGAGTTTGCCGGAACGGCAAGGCTGATCGCGTCGGGCGGGTGCCGCGCCACATGATCGACGGGTAGCCGCGTCCGCCCGCGAATCGAGGAGAAGCCCATGCAGCCCGAGCCGACCGCCGAGCTCCGCCACCGCACCGTCGAGGCCCCGGCCGGGCGGCTGCACCTGGTCGAGCAGGGCACTGGCCCCTTGGTCCTGCTCGTGCACGGCTTCCCCGAGTCCTGGTACTCCTGGCGCCGCCAGCTCCCGGCCCTCGCCGCGGCCGGCTACCGGGCGGTGGCGATCGACGTGCGCGGCTACGGCCGTTCCTCCAAGCCGGAGGCGACCGATGCCTACCGGATGCTCGACCTGGTGGAGGACAACGTCGCCGTCGTGCGTGCCCTCGGCGAGGAGAGCGCGGTGGTGGTCGGCCATGACTGGGGCTCCAACATCGCCTCCGCCTCGGCGCTGCTCCGCCCCGAGGTGTTCCGCGCCGTCGGCCTGCTGAGCGTCCCCTACGCGCCGCCCGGCGGCCCGCGCCCGACCGACGTCTTCGGCCGGATCGGCGGCCCCGAGCAGGAGTTCTACGTCTCCTACTTCCAGGAGCCCGGCCGCGCCGAGGCGGAGATCGAGCCCGACGTCCGGGGCTGGCTCGCTGGCTTCTACGCGGCCCTGGCCGCCGACACCATGCCCGCCCGGGGCATGCCCGACCCCCACTTCGTCGCCCGCGACGGCGGCCGGCTGCGCGACCGCTTCCCCACGGGCGTCCTCCCGGCCTGGCTGAGCGAGGACGACCTCGACGTCTACGCCGGGGAGTTCGAGCGCACCGGCCTGACAGGCGCCCTCAACCGCTACCGCAACATGGACCGCGACTGGGAAGAACTCGCCCCGCACCGCGGAGCCCCGATCGAACAGCCGTCCCTGTTCATCGGCGGAGCCCTGGACGCCTCCACCACCTGGATGTCCGATGCCATCGACGCCTACCCCAGCGCCCTTCCCGGCCTGTCCGCCTCCCACCTCTTGGACGCCTGCGGCCACTGGATCCAGCAGGAGCGCCCCGACGAGGTCAACCGCCTGCTGACCGACTGGCTCGCCACCCTCCAGGGCTGAACCAGGCGGGTCGGCCCGCCGGGCAGCACGCCTCGCTGCGGCCCGGCGGGCCCGCATCGGATCGATCCTGTGTCAGACAAGACCCAGGCCCCGCGTGATCGCTTCGTCGATGGGGTCCGTGATCTCCCAGCTGTGGCCGGGCGGGTGACCGGCGAACAGCCCGCACGCCTCTTCCCGGGCATCGCGTGCGGGACACCAGGGGAGGGAGGCGAGTTCGGCGCGTTCCTCGCTCCATCGGGCCCAGACGGCGCTTCCGGGCCGGCCGCCTTCGTCCCACAGCATCGCGGCGTGGTCGGCGTCGTGGTTCTCGCCGAGTTCGCAGAGGACGTGTCCGGCTTCGGGCCGGTGTCCGGGGACCGAGAGAGCGATCACGTGACGCGGTGGCGGCAGGAGCGCGACGGCGGTGCAGGTGTTCATGGTCGAGGCCAATCGGAGGAGGAGTCGTCCGGGTCGTCGGGGTCGTCGTCAGGTTCGGCGTCGGGATCGTCGTCGGACACGAGTCGTGCGGCGATCAGGTCGCCGAGCGGGTCCGTCACGCTCCAGGAGTGCGGCGCGGCGTGGCGGTCGAAGAACGCGCACCGCTGCACGACACCCGTACGGAGGTGGTGGAGGAGGGCGGGACACCAGGGTGCGGTCGCGACCCGGTGGACGCGGTCCGCGCCGCTGCCGGTCCAGAAGAACCACAGCGCCGGCGCGCTCGGCGTCTCGGCCGACCGGAGGTGCGCGGCGTGCTCGGTGCGCTCGTCGTGCTCGCCGAGGTCGCACAGGAGGTAGGAGCCCGGCTTGGGGCCGTCCTCCAAGGGGGCGGTGAGGGCGGCGGCCGGTACGTCGTCGAACGGGAGAAGGGTCACGGCGGTGCACTGGAGTACGTCGTTCATGTCCGTGTCGTGTCCCGGGCCTACCGGTCGGCCAGACGCCCGCGCCACCCGGCGAGCGTCACGCTCAGTCCGACGGCGGGGTCGAGGACCGTGAACAGCGCGGGAAATCCCGCCTCCAGGGCCCGTATCGCATGGTCCTGGTGCGCGCTGCCGGTGGCCCAGAGGCGCAGTACTTCCGGCGCGTCCGAACTGTGGAAGCGGACCGGTCGTACGTCACCGGTCGGCAGCCGCACGGGATCGGCGGCGGCCGGGAATCCGTGCCCGTTCGCCAGTCGGAGCGCCTGCCTGCGGAGCCACAGGAGCACCAGTCGGCGGTTCCGTACGGTGACACCGCCGAGCGAGGCGAACCGCTGTCCGTCCGTGACGGTGACCTCGGCGGCGTAGCTCGCGCGCCTCACGCGGCACGCTCGTGGTCGCCGCACGCGATCAGGGCCCGGAGCCGGTCGGCCGCCGCCTCGATCTCCTCCACCACGGCCGTGCGGGTGGCGAACCGGTTGTCGAGCGAGGCGTCCAACTCGGCGAAGAACAGGGCCCGGTAGGCAGGGTCGGACTCGATGCGTACGAGTTCGTCGAAGGGAGCGCTGCTCTCGGCCGGAGTCCGGGTGAGGGCCCACATCAGGCGCGGAAAGCGGAGCCGCAACCGGACTTCGGCCGCGCCGAGGGCGAGGGAGAGGGCAACCCGCAGTGGTGGGCGGGTCCGGGCGCTCACAGCACCTCACCCCGGCTCCGGGCGTTGAGGCGTGCGGTACGGGCCCGGAGCTGTTCCATGAGGAGCGCGGGGCGTACGTACCGGGGCTCGACCTCCCACTCGATCCCGCCGCCCACGGGGCGCAGCGACCAGTAGAAGCCGGCGACCCCTCGGAACTCGCCCACGCGGTTGTCACGGCTGGTGTCCACCATGAGGGTGCCGAGGGCGGGGGAAGGGGCGGGGCTGGGAGTGGGCGGAGGTTGCCGTGTATTCGGGCGTGCGTTCTCGTCGTACACCTGTCGCTCCTCTCTGTAGTCGTTTGACTACGAGGAGATTCAGGGTGGCCTAGGGTTGGTCTGTCTTCAACCTGCACGCTTTGCTCGAAGAATTAGGGGTCTCGACATGGTCAACCGCAAGGAACTCGACCCCGAAGACCCGGGGGTAGCGTTTGGCCTGCAACTGCGACAGCTCAGAGATGTGCGTGGCTGGACGCAGGATGAGCTAGGGGCGCGTATGGGGTGCTCGGGGACGCATATTTCTGCGGTGGAAACTGGTCGGCGACCCTCAACTCCTCGCTTTGCGAGGAGTGCTGACAGGGCCCTTGGAACGGTGGACAGGTTCCAACGGATGGTCCAGGCCATGAAGAACACGGCACTGCTTGAGGGATTCCCGGAGTTCGTGCGGCAAGAGACCCGGGCCGCAGAGATCAGGCTCTTCGAACTCGGGATCGTCCCAGGGCTGCTTCAGACTGAGGAGTACGCCGCAGCTATCGCCATGGGTGCAACGCGACGGGGAGCGATCACGGAGCAGCAGGCAGAGGAATGGCTCGCTCTGCTAGCGGAGAGGCAAGACTCCCTCGCCAGGACCCCACCGCCGATGGTCTATGCGGTGTTGGACGAAAGTTGCATCCGGCGATCCGTCGGCGGGTCCTCCGTCATGAAAGCACAGTTGGACAAGCTCGTGGCATTCGCTGAGTCGCCTTCCACAGTTCTCCAGCTCGCTCCGTTCGAGCTCGGAGAACGGCGGGCGTTCGATCTACCAGTGACCCTGCTGACTCTTCCGGACCGGTCGCAGGTCGTCTACTCCGAATCTGCGCAGCAAGGGCGGCTGGAGCGCGATACACACTTCGTCCAACCCTTGATGACGGCCTACCATCAGATGCAGGCCGAAGCTGCCTCACAGGCCGAGTCTGTGGCCATGATCAGCAAGTTACGAAAGGGTGCCTTGTGACGACCGAAACCTGGCATTGGTTCACGTCCTCCTACAGCAGCAACGGCGGCCAGTGCGTAGAGGTCGCCGCCAACCTCGCCGCCTCGCGCGGCATCGTCCCGGTCCGTGACTCCAAGAGCGTGGACGGCCCGGTCATCGACGTTGCGGCCGGCGCGTTCACCGCGTTCGTCGCGGGCGTGCGGGCTGGCAAGTTCGACACCGTCTGACGAGCCGACAACAGCGCTGCCCCACCATGCCCGGCATGGTGGGGCAGCGCTGTTGTCCGGAGAGAGGGAACCGTAGACGGCCCCCGACGCGGGCGGGCGTGAGCCTGAGTACCGCCAGACCGCGAACGCCACAGTGGGGTTCGGGGCCGAACCGCCTTCGCGGAGGAGGCTGCCGCCCGGTGGAGGCCAACGAGATGCCCTGGACGCGGCGGCCTGCATCCTGGAGTGCGACTTCGACGCGTGACGGCTCGGCGTTGTCCGAAAGGCGGGTCTGGCGTCGCTCTGCCGCGTCGTGCATGGTGGTGCTCCGGCTACGAAAGGGCACTCCCATGAAGGCTGACTCCCCTCGTTGGTTCACGTCCTCGTACAGCTCGAACGGCGGTGCCTGCGTCGAGGTGGCCGCCAACCTCGCCGCCTCGCGCGGCGTCGTCCCGGTCCGTGACTCGAAGGACCGGGGTGGCCCGGTGCTGAGTCTGCCTGCTGCCGCGTTCGTGGATTTCGTGGCGGGCGTGCGGGCCGGTGGGTTCGACACCGTGTGACGATCGGATGGAGCGCCGCCCCACCGTGTCGCGCCTGGTGGGGTTTCCTGCGACGAAGGAGTATCCCGTGACGACCGTATCCGCCCGTTGGTTCACGTCCTCGTACAGTGCGAACGGCGGCAACTGCGTCGAGGTGGCCGCCAACCTCGTTGCCTCGCGCGGCATCGTCCCGGTCCGTGACTCGAAGGACCGGAGTGGCCCCGTGCTGAGTCTGCCTGCTGCCGCGTTCGCGGATTTCGTGGCGGGCGTGCGAACCGGTGGCTTCGACACCGTGTGACGATCGGATGGAGCGCCGCCCCACCGTGAGGTGCATGGTGGGGTTTCCTGCGACGAAGGAGTATCCCGTGACGACCGTATCCGCCCGTTGGTTCACGTCCTCGTACAGCGCGAACGGCGGCGACTGCGTCGAGGTGGCCGTCAACCTCGTTGCCTCGCGCGGCATCGTCCCCGTCCGCGACTCCAAGAACACGGTCGGCGGCCCGGTGGTCGAGCTTCCCGCCCGCGCGTTCACCGCTTTCGTCGCGGGCGTGCGGGCCGGGAAGTTCGACGCTCCCTGACCGGCCGCTCCAGCGACGTACCGAACGCGCAGCCGTACACAACGAACCGCTGCCCGACCGACAGGGCATCCTCGGCGTCCTGCCGGCCCCGCCGCTCTGCCGCAGCGGTGGCGGCCTTTGCGGACCGGAGGCACCGTGGTGGCGACCACGGCCGAAGCTACGGTCGAAGGAGTCCACCGTGAGTGATCCCATAGTCGTTCCAACCGGCGGCAGGTCCTTGACCGGCCCTACGGGCAATCCGATGACGGTGAAACTCGGAGCGGAGGCAACCGGCGGCGCGTACTCCCTGATCGAGTACACACATGCCCCGCACACCGCCGGCCCCCCGCCGCACGTGCACCACGAGCACGAAGAGGCGTTTCACGTCACGGCCGGAGAGCTGACTCTCGACGTCGACGGAACCACGCTGACCCTGGGCCCGGGAGACTACGCGGTGGTGCCGCGCGGTGCCGTGCACCGTCCGTACAACACCGGCGACGTCCCGGTGGCGTTCTTCTTCCTTGCCTCCCCTGCCCTGGACGGCTTCTTCGTGGAGATGGCCGACCTGAACGCGGCGACGGACGGCTCCCCGAGCCCGGAACGGCTCCGGCGGATCGGAGAACGCTGGGACACCGAGTTCACCCGCCTTCCCGCGGCGCGCGTCGTCCGCCTGTTCAACGAGGAGTAGTCGGCGGCCCGAAGGGTCGCGGTCGCGATCAGCTTCGGGCGGAACTCTTCGCGCGCAAGGAACTCGACCCGGCGGCACCCCTGCGGCACCCCTGCGGGTCTGGCTCAATCCGGAACATGGGCGGGTTGCTGCTCCGGCTCGGTTTCGAGCGGCGCTGGGCCTCCCGGCGCGCCCTGAAGCGAACTCGATGATCAACCAACCGCACCACCCCAGACGTTCAAGCCATCCACGCCCCTGTGGCCTGCGGATAAACACGGCGAAAAGGGTTCGGTGGCGCACGCCGTCCGTTTGCCACGCTCCGGAGACGAGTACTACCGTGCGTAGTAGATCGTTATCTACGTGGGAGGCTGGACATGCTGCTCTGGATCGGGGCGGCGTTGGTCGCCATCGGCGCCTTCGAGTTCGCCCTGTTCTCCTACATGGCTCCACGCAACCCCGGCATCGCCAAGCGGAAGCGCTTCCTGGATCTCAACGCGGGGTTCAACGCTGTCCTCGGTGTGGTCCTCATCGTCGTCGGCTTCTAGGGCGCGCGAGCCGCGGGTCGTAGGCGTAACCAACTCCCCGCCGACCGGTGGTCCTCCTCGCGCGTCGCCTGCCGTCCGTCCCTCCGACCTCAGGCTTCAGGCTTCAGCGGGCGGGATCGCCGCCGCGCGAAGGAACGCCTCGGTGAAGGTCTCGATGGCGTCCTCCGGGTTCGGGAGGCTGACCTGGTTGAACCGCTCGTAGATGGGGCTCAGCAGGAAGTAGCTGAAGACGGGGCCGACCATCTGCTGGACCAGCGGCAGCAGGGGAAGGTCACGGAGGCGACCAGCGGCGATCTCAGCCGTGATCCACCTGCCGACGTTCTCGACCATGCGGCTGATGGCCTTGTGGTAGACGGCCTGAGCCGCAGGATCGCCCGGGCGGGCCAGGGCGTCGGCGATGATGGCCGGCAGGACGCGGGGCTCATGCTGAAAAGCGTCTGCCACGATGCGGAAGATGCTTCGCACGGTTTCCCTGAGTTCCTGCTGTGGGGCGTCAAGGACGATGTCCACGTCGACGTCGGGGCTGTACCGCTCGTAGACCGCGTACAGCAGTGCGTCCCGGCCTCCGAAGGCGGCGTAGAGGCTGTGAACGGAGCACTGGGCCCCATCGGCCACTCGTTCCAGAGTCACCGCCTTCAGGCCGTCGTGTCCGAGTAGTCCCGCGGTGGCTTCGATAGCGCGTTCCCGCACCGACAGCTGCCCCCCGGGGTCCACTCCCGCCGCGCGTACCGCATCGTCGAGGGCCGCGCGGCTCCCTCCGATGCGGCGCAGCAGCGTGCTGCGGGAGATACCTGCCTCTTCCGCCACCGCGACCAAGGGGACTTCGGCCACGGGAACGCCGCGCATCTGGGCAGCGCGCAGAGCTGCCTTGACCACATCTTCGGGCACCATCGTGCATCCCAATCTGAACTTGACACATGCTTCAGTGTTCATTGTAATGGAGTACCAAGAGCCTGGAGGGTCCGAGCGTCCCCGATCCTCGGGTCTTCCCCGTGGCATGGCAGTCGAGCCTGCCTCTCTTCATTCTCCTCGAAAGGTGTGATGACTGTGATCCCTCCTGCTTCCGCGCGGAC
This sequence comes from Streptomyces sp. ADI96-02, assembly GCF_003846185.1. GTDB lineage: Bacteria > Actinomycetota > Actinomycetes > Streptomycetales > Streptomycetaceae > Streptomyces. Next base: position 1,914,583 of record NZ_ML123034.1, on the reverse strand, counting down.
AGGTGGTCCTTCGAAGTTCGGCAACAGCTCCGAAACCGTGGTGTGCGGCGAGTTCGAACCTGGATTCGAGCGCGTGCGTGATGCGTTTGAGGCGAACTTCCGCACCCGTGGCGAGGTGGGCGCCGCAGTCTGCGTGTACAGCAACGGGCGTAAGGTCGTGGACCTTTGGGGCGGCTTCGCCGACCCGGAGTCCCGCACGCCCTGGCACCGCGACACCATCGTGGGCATGATGTCCGTGGGCAAGGGCATGGCGGCGCTGTGCGTTCTCATGCTCGCTCAGCGAGGGCAGCTGGAGCTGGACGAACCCGTCGCGTCCTACTGGCCGGAGTTCGCGCAGGCGGGCAAGGCCCAGATCACCGTGCGGACCCTGTTGCAGTCCAAGGCGGCCCTGCTGTTCGCCGACGCGGCGCCCGACGGTTCCGGCTTCGACTGGGACACCATGATCCGCGCTTTCGAGAGTCAGGCTCCCGAGTGGGAACCGGGCACCAAGGGCGCCTACCACACGATGAGCGCGGGATTCCTGCTCGGCGAACTCGTCCGTCGCGTCGACGGGCGCCCCCTGGAGACGTTCTTCGACGACGAGGTCGCCGGCCCGCTGGGAGTCGACTACCGTTTCGGTCTTCGCCGCGCGGATTTCCCTCGAACGGCCAAGATCAGCGCCCCGCTCGATCAGACGCTCATCGAGCAGATGACGACACCGGGCACCAATCTTCATCGGGCATGGCGTATCCGCCCTCGCCCCGCGGACCTCCGGGCGAACCCGAGCAACGACCCCGACTACCTCATGGCCCGATTCCCTTCGGCCAACGGGCAGGGCAACGCGCGGGCCGTCGCGCGCGTCTACGCCGCGCTTGCCGAATCGGGCGAACTGGATGGCGTCCGCCTCGTCTCTCAAGAACTGGTCGACCAGGCCCGGATGCCGAGCTGGGAGGACGTCTGCCCGATGACCGGTACGTACACGCGCTACGGTGCGGGCTTCGTACTTCCGGACGAGACAACGGTTCCCTGGCCCGGTCGGCGGGCCTTCGGCCATCCGGGACTCGGAGGCGCTTTGGGAATCGCCGACCCGGAGGCGCGCCTCTCCTTCGCCTACAGTCCCAACCACCTCGACAACGGCTCGGGGCTCGGAGAGCGCTGTACTGCCCTCATCGACGCGCTCTGGAGCGACCGAGCCCAGTAGACCCGATGGCTCCCCGCCCGGGGCGACGGCATCAGCCCGTGCCCGCACAGCCGAGCGGCCCCCCCCCGGGCGGGGCGAGCCCGTCGGAGGGAGGGGGAAGGGGGGAGCGAGGCATCGTGCGTAGAGATCTCCATCGTGCGTAGAGATCTCCATCTTCCATGCTCAACGACAAGTCAGGTCCGGTCATGCCCCCATCCCCTCCGCCGCAGGCGGCCACCTCGCCGTCGGCGACCACGCCACGGATCCGACCGCGTCGGGACCGCGGCGGCCCGCAGCCCTCGCGGTCACGAACAGCAGACCTGCTCAAGGCCGTGCTGATGCCCCTGGTCACCGTCGTGGCCACCGGCACCGTCTTCGTGAGCGTTTATCTCGCCGCCTTCCACGCCCCCACGCCGCGCGACCTGCCGGTGGCCGTGGTCGGCACCCCGCAGCAGGCCCGGCAGATAGCCGACGACCTGGATCGGAGCATGGCCGACGGATTCCAGGTACGGCGCTTCGCCACCGAGGGGGCCGCACGCGACGCGCTGAAGAACCGCTCGATCTACGCGGCCTACGTCACCGGCACAGGAAGCTCCGCGGAAATGCTCTACGCGGGTGCCAACGGCCCGTCGGTCACCGCGACGGCGGGCGAGGCGTTCGCTGATGTCGCCTCGGCACGAGGTGATGCCCTCGGCCGGCAGGACATACTGCCCGCGCCTGCCGGCGACACCCGCAGCATGTCGGTCTTCTACGCCTCCTTCGGTGTGGTTCTCTCCGGTTTCCTCTTCGGGACGGCCACCTACCAATCGGCTCCCCGTCTGCGGTTCCCCTGGCGCATGGCCGGCCTCGGGCTCTTCGGAGCCGTCGCCGGAACGATGGTCGCCCTGCTGACCGGAAGCCTGGGTTTCGACGCCCTTCCCGGCCCGTTCCTGGGAATCGCGGGGGTCGTGGCCCTTCTCGGGACCGCCGTCGGCGGCGCGACGATGGCGCTCACCCGGCTCCTCGGCCCAGCCATCGGCACACCGGTAGCCTCCGTGCTCCTGCTGACGTTGGGCAACAGTACGAGCGGCGGCAGCATGCCACCGCACTACCTGCCCACATGGCTCAACCCCCTCTCGGACGTCCTGCCGGTGGGCGCCGCGGTCCGCGCCGTCCAAGGCATATCCCATTTCGAGTCCGACGGGCTGGTGTCGGGCGTCATCAACCTGACCCTGTGGACCGTGGTCTGCGTGGGTGTCGTCTACGCATGGGAGACACGCTCTCCGCGAGAAGGGCGGTCGCCATCTCCGCGGCGAACACCCTCGGCAGCCTCGGGCTGAAGCCGCTCGTCGCACGGATTGCCCGACGCGAGACCGTCGCGGTCCCCGCCGCAGACGGGCCGTCAGGCGCTTCGGAGGCGAGACCCCTTAGCTCCCGATCGCGGATCCGATGCTCAAAGGGACGGCAAAATCAGGGGACTTGAAGCTTTCTTGACCATGATCGACAGGTCACCCGAGGGTCCGCGAGGTGAACACCGGGGATCTTCACGGTTCCTCGCGAGAAACCATTGATCAGCCAATTCCCTTACCTTATCGTCACGTTCATCGCACGGCCGTTCCCGGTCGCGAGTGCACCACCAGGAGCCCAGCCGCCCCTCGGACGGCGTGGAAAAAGGGAGACCCGTCATGGTCAAGCACTACGTCAAGTACGCCTTCAGCACGCTCACCGCGACGATGTTCGTCGGCATGGTCTAAAGCTCCGCCCCGGCCTGGACCGGGAAGACAACCCGGTCCAGGCCCCAGGAGACACCTTGTTCGGTACCGCTCTCAGCCAGCTCCGCTACGGTATGGCGATCCTGCGCAACCGTCGCATCCGTCCGCAGGACCTCGAACGCATAGCCCGCGACCTCGTCGCGACCCTGGCCGAGTTCGGCGAGCCCGGGGCGGACTCGGCTCTGCTGCCCGGTCAGGCCGGGGCCGTCGACCCCGCCGTACGACGGACCGTCATGGAGCGCAGCCTGCGGGCCACGGCGCAGGCCGCCGGCCGGCACACGGCCTACTACCGGCGGACCTTCGACACCCTGGGAATCGACCCCGGCACGCTCACGCCGGAGACCTGGGACCGCATACCGGTCACACCGAAAGAGGCCCTGCGCGGGCTGCCCGCCGCCTTCGTGTCCGCCGCGGCCACCCCCGCCCTGCTGGCCCTCACCACCGGGACCAGCGGCACCCCCACCGGCGTCTGGTACTCCAGGGCCGAGGTGGAGGTCTCCGTCGCCATGAGCACCATCTCGGCCGTGCTCGGCATGGGGCTGCGGTCCCACCACACCATGGCGTACGCGGGCTGCTCCCGGGCGACCCTGCCGCTGCTCAACGTGGAGGAGTCGGTGACCCGGATCGGGGCCTCGTTCGTCCAGATCGGCACCGTGGACCCGGCCGTGGCGCTCGACCGGCTGGCCGCCCCGCTCGGCCTGCGCGGCAAGGCCCCGCAGATCACCCACCTGACCATCTCCGCGTCCTACCTCTCCGCCCTCGTCGAAGAGGCGGAGAGGAACGGCTGGCAGGCGAAGGACTTCGGCCTGGAGTCCATCGGCGTCGGCGGCGAAGTGCTCTCCGAACCGCTGCGGGAACGGGCCGAAGCCGCCCTGGGCGCACGGATCTCCACGCCGTACATGATGACCGAGGCCGTCCCCTCCGGCGGCACGCCCTGCACCGAGGGACATCTGCACCACACCACCGAGTTCGGACACATGGAGATCGTGGATCCCGTGACACACCAGCCGACGCCGCCCGGTGCCGTGGGCATCATCGTGCAGACGCCGTACGTCCCCTACCGGGACTGCACCCTGCTGCTGCGCTACGCGACCGGCGACCTGGTCCGGCGTCCCGAGGCCGAGCCGACCTGCGAGCTGGCCCATCTCCCCGCGACCTCGCTCATACTCGGCCGCTGGTCGGGTCCGCGCAGCGTCGCCGTACCCACCCGGTCGGTGCTGAACCTCCTGGAGTCCGAGCCGGACATCCCACTGCCCGCCCGTTACGCCCTCGTCGACCGGCCCGCGGGCCCCGTCCTCCACGTCCTGGTCCGCCGAACGCCCGCCGCCGCCCTGCTCGGCAGGCTGCACGAGCGGGCCACGACGGCGGGCCTCGCGCTGGACGGCATCGTCCTCCACGACGATCCGGCCACCCTGCCGCCGACCGGGCCGGTCCGCGCCGACCTGCGCGAACACACCTTCGAGTCGGTCCGCCCCGCCGCCGTACGCGTAGCGAGGTCGGCATGAGCACGCCCCTGGCCCTGGTGGTCCTCAACTGCGCCGTCGCCGCGATCGTCGCGGCGGGCGTCGGCTACTTCACGCGGGTCCGGATGCCCCGCCCCCCGGTCGGCCGGTACGAACTGCCCGACGTCGCCGTGATGGGCGCCGTCGTCGTGGCCGCGCCCCTGGTCTACCTGGCCGCGCCCCGGACCGCGGTGGCCGTCGTCTTCGGCCTGGTCCTGTGCGCGGCGCTCCAGTTCACCCTGGCCCCGCTGATCGGCGCGGGGCGGGCCTGGCCGGCCGCCGGGGCGCTGGTGGCCGTCACCGCCGGATGCGCCTTCGCGGACCTGCCGGTGGCCGTGACCGCACTCACCGACGTACTGCTCGGCGTCGCCGTGGTCGGGGTGGCCAACATGTGGGCGCAGAGCGGGATGCGCTCCGTCCACGCGGCGTGGTTCGCGGGCATGCTCTGCTGCTACGACCTGGTGGCGACGGGACTCACCTCCCTCATGGACCGGTTCGCCGCCCAGGTCATGGGACTGCCGTTCGCCCCGCTGCTCGCCGTCACCCAGGGCAGGCCGCCGGTGGCCCTCGGGCTGGGCGACCTGCTGCTCCTGGCACTCTTCCCGCTGGTGGCGCTCAAGGCTTTCGGGCGGGCCGCCGCCCTGGTCGCGGCGGGGGTCGGAGTGGCGGTGTCCTCGGGCATCAGTCTCCTGTTCGGCCTGGGCGTGCTGACGGGCGCCTTCCCCGTCCTGACGGTGCTGGGGCCGCTGATCGTGCTCCAGCACGTGCTGTGGTCGCGGGCCAAGTCCGGCGAGCGGACCACCGCCGAGTGGCGCGCGGGCGCACCGCGCCCGGCGGCGGCCGACACCTCGACGGACCCGGACCCGGCGCTGCTCCTGGCCCTGGAACCGGCCGGCGCGGACGATCTGCGGGCGGAGCCGGCCCCGGGCGACTGGCTCGCGGTCGTCGACGGCCGGGCGGTGGGGGCCGGGACGTCACCCGGTCAGGCGCGCAAGGACGCCCGGCTCCGCGGCTGCGGACCGGTGCCCGTGGTACGCCAGAACTGACCCGGGGAGCGACCTCTCCCCGTAAGGGCTGTCCCGCACTCCTCAGGGCCGGCCGTCATCGCAGGCCGTCATCGCAGCTCGTCGCTGACGAGCTTCGCGACATGCGGTGCCATCTTGGCGGCTTTGGCGCTCATCAGCCACCGCACCCTCTGCGATCCGTAGACGACGGTGCCGTCGTCCCCGTCGAGATCATCACTCATGAGGGAGCGGCAGTCCTCAGCGGCCGTCGCGGTGGGAATGAGCTGAGGCATGCGCTGCCGCACCAGCTGGTCGGTGAGAGGCCGCACCCGCGCTCGCCAGTCGGCGGCGGACACCTCGTCCACGCGCGGGGCCGCGAGGGAGTCGGAGAGCCCCACGGCATAGCCTCCGTCCGGGACGGGCAACGCGTAGAACCCCTGAGGTCCAGCACCGGAATCCCGGTGAATCCAGGCACTCCAGTCCGAGACGTCCACCCCCGGCCGAGGGCGATACGTGAACCGGGTGTGCCGATGCCACGTGCCGGGAATCGACAACCCACTACGGGAGGCGAGCTCCTGCGTGGCGCTTCCGGCGGCGACCACGGCGGCGCCTGCCGTCCAGGACTGTCCGCACGAGGTGTGGACCGTAACAGCGGAAGAGGACTCCGCGACGCGCGTCACGGTGGCTCGGCGAACAGTGAGCCGGGCCGCCAGCGCGTCCACCGCAACCCTCAGCGCCAGAGCCGCTCCGGACTGATCGGACAACAGGGTCCCTTCGACGGGACCGGGCAGCCGAGAGCCCAGCGTCTTGCCGTCCACCATCTCCGCGGGTGCGTTCGCTTCGAGGAGGCGGGCGTAGCGGGCCGCGGCGGCAGGCCCGCTGACGAGAAGACCGCACTGGCGCAACAGCGGTCTGCCGAACTCCGACTCCCAGGCCCGCCACCCGGTGAGCGCGCTCCGGGCCTCCGCGACGTGTCTGCCTCGGTCGTGCGCGAGCCGGAAGACGCGGGAGTCGCCGCCGCTCTGCCGAGCGCCAGGAGAGTCGGCTTCCAGGACGACCACTCTGAGCCCCCGGCGCGTGAGCTCGTAGGCGATTCCGAGGCCGATGACGCCCGCACCGACGGTGACCACATCCGCATCCCTGTCCATACCGCCACGCTACGTCCCAGCCGCCGGGGCCGGCGGGCCCATCGGGGAACGGTACGACTCTGGACGGACGTGACCAGGGGAGGGGCTATCCCTCCTCCCACGGGTCCGACGGCGGCTGCAATCCGAAGGCGCGGCGGAGTCTCGCTTCGGTGGCCTTGAGGCTCTTGAGCCCCTGGTCGAAGGTGTGCCACCCCCGTAACGCCTGTCCTGTCTCCGCGGGCGACTGGAACGTCCTGCCCTCCGGCGCCGAGTCCAGGACCTCACGCGTGCCTTCGTCGAGGCGTTCGATGGCGGCCGACCAGGTCTTCTGGGTCTTGGGGTCGGGGATCGAACCGAACAGCCGGGCTGTGCTCAGCGCATCCTGGAGACCGCCGAAGTCCAGGATCACGAGGTCGAATTCCTCTTTCTCGCTGGGACGGCCGGACTGGGCTTTGCCGGCTTCCTTGATCAAGCTGACCATCGCCGTCTCGCCTCCGTACGCGTACCACTGATTGACGGCTTCGGTGATCTCGGCGGCCGTGCTCGGTGTCGGGGAGGCGGTCGGAGACCGGCGGGCCGGACTCGGAGTCGGAGACGAAGCCGCTGTCGGGGTCGGGGTCGGGGTCGGTCGTGCGGACGGCGTCGCGCCGCTCGCGGCCGGGCCGGAGTCGGCTCCCGTGCAGGCGGTGAGCAGCCCGGCAGTGACGACCGTGAGCAGCAGCGGCACGAGGACGCGTTCCGGGCGGTTCATCGCAGCCTCCTGGCGGTGATCGGAGCAGCCGGTGCACGGCCGCCCGGTCGACGGTAGGGGGAGGTGGCGCGATCCACCAGCGACCGGGTGGCATGTGTGCCATGCGGGAGGGGAATGGGTCGGTACGCGGTGGTGGCCGCCGAGGTACACGGCCCGAGCCGCCGGAGCCCGCCACCCGTCCGGCGTACGCGACAATGGGGCCATGACCACGCTCGCCCCCGCCCTCCCGCAGCTCAGCATCGGCCCGCACACCGTGGAGCCGCCGGTGGTGCTCGCGCCCATGGCCGGCATCACCAACGCCCCGTTCCGGACGCTGTGCCGGGAGTTCTCCGGCGGCAAGGGGCTGTTCGTCAGCGAGATGATCACCACGCGGGCGCTGGTCGAGCGCAACGAGAAGACCATGCAGCTCATCCACTTCGACGCGAGCGAGACACCGCGCTCGATCCAGCTGTACGGCGTCGACCCGGTCACCGTCGGCAAGGCCGTCCGCATGATCGTCGACGAGGACCTGGCCGACCACATCGACCTGAACTTCGGCTGCCCGGTCCCCAAGGTCACCCGCAAGGGCGGCGGCTCGGCGCTCCCGTACAAGCGGCCCCTGCTGCGGGCCATCCTCAACCAGGCGGTCTCCAACGCCGGTGATCTGCCCGTCACCATCAAGATGCGCAAGGGCATCGACGACGACCACCTCACGTTCCTGGACGCGGGCCGCATCGCCGTCGAGGAGGGCGTCACCGCCGTCGCCCTGCACGGGCGGACCACCGCCCAGCACTACGGCGGCACCGCCGACTGGGAGGCCGTCGCCCGCCTCAAGGAGCACGTGCCGGAGATCCCGGTCCTCGGCAACGGCGACATCTGGTGCGCCGACGACGCCCTGCGCATGATGCGCGAGACCGGCTGCGACGGCGTGGTCGTGGGCCGTGGCTGCCTGGGCCGCCCCTGGCTCTTCGCCGACCTGGTCAGCGCCATGGAGGGCCGTGCGACCCGGCACGCGCCCGCCCTGCGCGAGGTCGCGGACGTGATGGTGCGCCACGCGACGCTGCTGGGGGAGTGGATCGGCGACGAGAAGCGCGGCGTGATCGACTTCCGCAAGCACGTGGCGTGGTACCTGAAGGGCTTCGCGGTCGGCTCGGAGATGCGCAAGAAGCTGGCGATCACCTCCTCCCTGGAGGAACTGGCGGGCCAACTGCACGAGCTGGACCTGGACCAGCCGTGGCCGGAGGGCGCCGACGGGCCGCGCGGACGCACCTCGGGCAACAACCGCGTGGTGCTGCCCGACGGCTGGTTGAAGGACCCCTACGACTGCGCGGGCGTCGGGGCCGAAGCGGAGCTGGACACCTCGGGCGGCTGAGCGGCGGCCCCTCAGCCCGGCGGGACCCTTCAGCCTCTGGCGACGCCGCCTCAGGCACCCGGACGCCGTCTCCGGCGCTCGAAGTCGGACGCCACCCCCGGCACTGGGTGCCTGCCCTGCTCGACTGCTCATCTGAGCGCAATCGATACGGAACCTCGGGGTCGTTTTCCTCCCGCGCGTCCTCGAACACGCCTCGAATCGCTCGGCTGATCGATCATGTCGCGAGAAGGCTGCTGTAAGGAGTCATGTCATTACCCGGAGTGTCCGAATGGGCGTCCGGATGGTGACATCTGAGCGCGGCCGGTAGCGTGATTCGCGCCACTCCTGAGGGGCTATCGGCTCAGATGAGCAGGAAGAGGGCCGGTGCACTACTCAAAGGGTGGCACTGGGTGCCAAGGTGCTGTGTTGTGATCGATCGACGCTATTGCTACGCAGAGTCGATGATTGAGGCGTAATGGCGCACAGTGCGTAGCTTTTCGTTCAAGTAATGAAAGCATCGTCCAGCCGGTAGAGCGCACCCGTGACTTTCGATCTGCTGGCGGACGAGTGGTTGCGACCGCATGACGACCAAGTGGACGTACCCAGGCACCTTCGATCTGGGTATGTTCCTCGCCGTCAGGGCAGCCACCGCGTCCTCAGGGAGTCGAGACCCGTGTCGGAAAACAAAGATCCCCAGAAGTTCGTCTACGACTTCACCGAGGGCAACAAGGATCTGAAGGACCTGCTCGGTGGCAAGGGTGCGAACCTCGCCGAGATGACCAACCTCGGGCTGCCCGTCCCTCCGGGCTTCACCATCACGACCGAGGCGTGCAAGGTCTACCTCGACAGCGGCGAGGCGCCGACCGCGCTGCGCGACGAGGTGAGCGCGCACCTCGCGGCCCTGGAGGAGCGGATGGGCAAGCGGCTCGGCCAGGCCGACGACCCGCTGCTGGTCTCCGTCCGCTCCGGTGCGAAGTTCTCCATGCCCGGCATGATGGACACGGTCCTCAACATCGGCCTCTCCGACGCCTCGGTGGCCGGGCTCGCCACCCAGTCCGGCGACGAGCGCTTCGCCTGGGACTCCTACCGCCGGCTCATCCAGATGTTCGGCAAGACCGTCCTCGGGGTCGACGGCGACCTCTTCGAGGAGGCCCTGGAGGCGGCCAAGAGCGCCAAGAAGGTCAGCGTCGACACCGACCTCGCGGCGGCGGACCTCCAGAAGCTCGTGAAGCGGTTCAAGAAGATCGTCGAGGCCGAGGCCGGACGCGCGTTCCCGCAGGACGCGCGGGAGCAGATGGACCTGGCCATAAACGCGGTCTTCGACTCGTGGAACACCGACCGCGCCAAGCTCTACCGCCGCCAGGAGCGCATCCCCGGCGACCTCGGCACGGCCGTCAACGTCTGCTCGATGGTCTTCGGCAACCTCGGCCCCGACTCCGGCACGGGCGTCGCCTTCACCCGCGACCCGGCCAGCGGCCACCAGGGCGTCTACGGCGACTACCTCCAGAACGCCCAGGGCGAGGACGTCGTCGCCGGCATCCGCAACACGGTGCCGCTCGCCGAGCTGGAGTCGATCGACAAGAAGTCCTACGACCAGCTGATGCAGATCATGCGGACGCTGGAGACCCACTACAAGGACCTCTGCGACATCGAGTTCACCATCGAGCGCGGCCAGCTCTGGATGCTCCAGACCCGGGTCGGCAAGCGCACCGCCGGCGCCGCCTTCCGTATCGCCACCCAGCTCGTCGACCAGGGCCTGATCGACGAGGCCGAGGCCCTCCAGCGGGTCAACGGCGCGCAGCTCGCCCAGCTGATGTTCCCGCGCTTCGACGACGACGCCGTCACCGAGCTGCTCGGCCGGGGCATCGCCGCCTCGCCCGGCGCGGCCGTCGGCAAGGCGGTCTTCGACTCGTACACCGCGATCAAGTGGTCCCGCTCGGGCGAGAAGGTCATCCTCATCCGCCGGGAGACCAACCCCGACGACCTGGAAGGCATGATCGCCGCCGAGGGCATCCTGACCTCGCGCGGCGGCAAGACCTCGCACGCGGCGGTCGTCGCGCGCGGCATGGGCAAGACCTGCGTCTGCGGCGCCGAGGACCTGGAAGTGGACACCAAGCGCCGCCGGATGACGGTCGGCGGCCGGGTGGTCGAGGAGGGCGACCTCGTCTCCATCGACGGCTCCACCGGCAAGGTGTACCTGGGCGAGGTGCCCGTCGTACCGTCGCCGGTCGTCGAGTACTTCGAGGGCCGGATGCACGCCGGGGCCGACGACGCCGACGAACTGGTCGCCGCCGTGCACCGGATCATGGCGTACGCGGACCGGATGCGCCGACTGCGGGTGCGGGCCAACGCCGACAACGCCGAGGACGCGCTGCGGGCCCGCCGCTTCGGCGCCCAGGGCATCGGGCTGTGCCGCACCGAGCACATGTTCCTCGGCGAGCGCCGCGAGATGGTCGAGAAGCTGATCCTGGCGGACACCGACGACGAGCGCGAGAACGCGCTGGCGGCCCTCCTCCCGCTCCAGAAGGCCGACTTCATCGAGCTGTTCGAGTCGATGGACGGGCTGCCCGTCACCGTACGGCTCCTCGACCCGCCGCTGCACGAGTTCCTGCCCGACATCACGGAGCTCTCCGTGCGCGTGGCGCTCGCGGAGTCCCGCAAGGACGCCAACGAGAACGACCTGCGCCTGCTCCAGGCGGTGCACAAGCTCCACGAGCAGAACCCGATGCTGGGCCTGCGCGGCGTACGCCTCGGCCTCGTCATCCCGGGCCTGTTCGCGATGCAGGTACGGGCCATCGCCGAGGCGGCGGCCCAGCGCAAGAACGCCAAGGGCGACCCGCGCCCCGAGATCATGATCCCGCTCGTCGGCACGGTCCAGGAGCTGGAGATCGTCCGCGAGGAGGCGGACCGCGTCATCGCCGAGGTCCAGGCCGCCACCGGCACGAACCTCAAGCTGACCATCGGCACCATGATCGAGCTGCCCCGCGCGGCTCTGACGGCAGGCCAGATCGCCGAGGCCGCGCAGTTCTTCTCGTTCGGCACGAACGACCTGACCCAGACCGTGTGGGGCTTCTCCCGCGACGACGTGGAGGCGTCGTTCTTCACGGCCTACCTGGAGAAGGGCATCTTCGGGGTCTCCCCGTTCGAGACGATCGACAAGGACGGGGTCGGCGCGCTGGTCCGCAGCGCCGCCGAGGCCGGCCGGGCCACCCGGCCCGACCTGAAGCTCGGCGTCTGCGGCGAGCACGGCGGCGACCCGGAGTCGGTGCACTTCTTCCACGAGGTGGGCCTGGACTACGTCTCCTGCTCCCCGTTCCGCATCCCGGTGGCGCGCCTGGAGGCCGGCCGCGCCGCCGCCCAGTCCCGGGGCAGCGACAGCCGCTGACCCGAGCCGACCACGCGGAGCCACGACTCCGGAGCCGCTGAACGGATGTGAGCCCGCACCCTCACCGGCTCACCGGTCCCTCACCGGCTCCGGAACACCCGGAAGCGGCGGCGCCCTGTGCGGGGGCGCCGCCGCTTCGCCATGGGTGGGCGGAATACGCGGCGACCGTGATTGGTGTGTCCTATCCCACATTGCTTCGTTTAAGCCGCAAAGAATTTCGGGTGACCGGACGGTGTACGGGGACCGGGGTGCGGCCCAAGGGTCCCCACCCTTGGGCCGCACCCGGCTTACCCCCGTCGGGTACGGAGCCGCACCGTCGCCCACCGCCGCCGAACACATAAAGCCCCCCACGGCCTTCACATGCTCATCCGGCGGGCACCGGATGCGTACCCGACGTCGTACAGCCTTTCGGGTGAAGAGGCGTGGGGCGAGACGTTTCACTTCTGGCCGAAACCCCGTGGTGACCTCCTGTGACGGTCCGCATACCCTTTGGTGGGGGCAATTGCGGATGCAACAGCTGGGGGAGCGGTGTTACGGATCCATGTGTCCAGGCTTGACCTTTCGCGCGTGCGGATGGCCACGAGACCGGACGCGCTGTGGGAAACCGTTCTCAGTTTTCACCGGCTCAGGGACCGGCGCGCTTCGACGGTGTTCGGGAAATGGCGTACGGAAACCCGGGCCCGGCTGAATGGCGAAGTGCGGCTGCTCGCGGCGCTCGTTCCGCCCCGCGGCTATTTCCCGGATTTCCTGACGCCTTCGCAGGAAGGCTCCGAGCCCTTCGGGCTGGACGTCGGAATGGAGGCCCTGCGCGACACCCCCGCCGACCGCATACGCCACGAGCTGGAGCTGCTGGCGGACGGGCGGCAGAGGCAGCGGGCCGGACGGGCTCCCGGGCCCCGGGACGACGGCGCGGGCCGCGCCGCCCTCGCCCTGCCCGCCGCGCTCTCCGACGGGCGCACCGAGCCGCTGGCGCGGCTGATCAGCGCCCTGCGCGGCTACCACCACGCCGCCGTCGAGCCGTACTGGCCGCACATACGGGCCAGCGTCGAGGCCGACCGCGCCGTCCGCGGCCGGGCCCTGCTGGACGGCGGGGCGGACGAGCTGCTGGCCACCCTGCCGCCCATGATCCGGTGGCGCTCGCCCGTGCTGGAGGCCGACTACCCGGTCGACCGCGACCTCCGCCTGGACGGCCGCGGACTGCTGCTCCAGCCGTCGTTCTTCTGCCGGGGCACCCCGGTCGTCTACCGCGATCCGGTGCTCCCGCCCGTCCTCGTCTACCCGGTGACCCACCCCGGCGCGCCGGTCTTCGCCGAGCCCGGACCCTGGCTCGGCCGGCTCGTCGGGCACACCCGGTCCGCCGTCCTCCAGGCCATCGGCAACGGCTGCACGACATCCGAACTGGCCCGCCGGGCAGGCGTGTCGATGGCCTCGGCGAGCCAGCACGCCTCGGTGCTGCGCGAGGCGGGCCTGGTCCTGACCCTGCGCCACGGCAGCTCGGTCCTGCACACGCTGACCCCGCTGGGCGGCTCGCTGCTGCGGGGCGGCGCTCCGCTCGCCCTGTCCTGAGCGCGGCGGTCCGCCGGTCGAGCCGGACCGGCGGAATCCGTGGGCGGTGCGGCGATGAGTTCCGGGCGGCCCGGCCGTCTACCTCTCGACACCACTCGACAGCACTCGACGGACCGCCGCGAAGCGCCGGAACGCACCAGGGAAGAAGGACGGCCATGCCTCAGATGATCTTCGTGAATCTGCCGGTGAAGGACCTGGAGACCACCAAGGGCTTCTTCGCGAAGCTCGGCTACGGCATCAACCCGCAGTTCAGCGACGACTCGGCCGCCTGCCTGGTCATCAGCGACACGATCTTCGCCATGCTGATGTCCGAGCCGCGCTTCAAGGACTTCACCAAGAAGGACGTGGCGGACGCCGAGAGAACGACCGAGGTCATCCTCTGCCTGAGCGCCGACAGCCGCGAGAAGGTCGACGAGATCGCCGACGCGGCCCTGGCCGCCGGCGGCTTCCCCGCGAACGACCCGCAGGACATGGGATTCATGTACGGCCGTTCGTTCCAGGACCCGGACCACCACATCTGGGAGGTCATGTGGATGGACCCGGCCGCGGTCGAGGGCGGGGCCGCCTGACCGACGACGGCCTCTGGCCGCTCCGGGCCCCCCTTGCCTCCGCGGCCCCTCCGAACGCGCCGGAGGGGCCACCGGGGCCGGTGTGCGCCCGCCCGCGCCGTTCCCGCGCCGTTCCCGCGCCGCTCAGGCGCGGAACGGCCCCGCGACCTCGTACGTGATGCCGCCGGTCGAACTGCCGCTGGTACCGCGCTGCGAGGAGAAGTAGAGCCGGGAGCCGTCCGGCGAGAAGGCGGGGCCGGTGATCTCCGATGCGGACTGGCCGGTGATCCGCAGGAACGGGGCCACCGTGTCGTCCGGTGTGATGAGGCAGATCTCCATGTTCCCGCCGTCCTCGGCGACGTAGAGGTCGCCGGAGCCGGACCGGGTCACGTTGTCGACGCCGGTCAGCGGTGCGGAGCCGCCGGTCACCAGCGAGTCGTCGTAGGCGAGCGAGATCGACGAGGCGCTCGCGTCGTACGCCCACACGCGGTTGTCGCCCTTGGTGGTGAACCAGCAGGTGCCCGCCGCGTAGAAGCAGCCCTCGCCGCCGTTGAACACCTTCGCGCCGGGGACCTGGTTGCGGGTCTGGGTGGAGGACGCGGCCGGATCGGGGATGTTCGCCCAACCGACCGGGCCCGAGGCGCCGGTACCGGCCACCAGCACCTGGAGGGTGCCGCTCGACAGGTCGCCCCAGGTCGTGGGCCGGAACCGGTAGAAGCGGCCGTCGGTCTCGTCCTCGGTGAGGTAGACGTACCCGTGGTCCGGGTCGGCGGCGGCGGCCTCGTGCTTGAAGCGGCCCAGCGCGGGACGCCGCACCGCCGCGTTCACACCCCACGGGTCCGTCTCGTAGACGTACCCCCGGGTGACCTCCTCGCAGGAGAGCCAGGTCTTCCACGGGGTGCTGCCGCCCGCGCAGTTGATGTTCGTGCCGGACAGGATCCGGTACGCCGACGTCACCGTGCCCGCGGAGTCGAACCGCACGGCGCTCGCCCCGCCGCCGCTGCCGGAGGAGACCTCGGCGTTGGAGACGTAGATCCAGCCCGTGCCGTCGGCGTACGTGGCCCCGCCGTCGGGGGCGCTGTGCCAGCGGTAGGAGGTGCCCGGCACCGCCTGGCCCGAGCGGGCCACGATCCGGCTGGTGAAGCCCGCCGGGAGCTGGACGCCGTTGCCGTCGGCCGCCTGGAGGGCGCCGTACGGTCCGGCGGCGGGCTGGGCCGGGTCGGCGAAGGCGGCGCCCCGCCACAGGGTGCCGCCGAAGGCCGCCGCCGAACCGCTGATCACCGCGCTGCGCAAGAAGGTCCGTCGTTCCACGATCACTCCACGCCTGACGTGAGGGCCCGCCGCCCGGTCGGACCGGCGGGTCGCGCTTGAGGACTGTAGGAGAAGGTAGTTGACGGAGCGTCAATTGAGGATGAACGATGCACGGCCGCCTTCGGTCCGGCGGTTCGGCCGGAGTGGGCGGTGTGTCGACGGGTACCGGCCGCGGGCCGGGCCCTGTGCGATCTTCCGGCGGGTCCGGCGCTTAGGGTCGTCATATGCCCGACATAACGCTGACCACGCTCATCCTCCTCTGCCTGGCCGCCGCGGCGGCGGGATGGATCGACGCCGTGGTCGGCGGCGGCGGCCTGCTGCTCCTGCCCGCCCTGCTCCTGGGCCTGCCGCAGGTGCCGGCCGCCCATGTCCTCGGGACCAACAAGGCCGTCGCGATCGTCGGCACCGTCGGCGCGGCGGTGACCTACGTCCGCCGCGCCCCGGTCCAGGTCGGGCTCGCGGTCAAGGTCGGGCTGATGGCCCTCGCGGGCTCGATGGCCGGGGCGTTCTTCGCCGCCGGGATCAGCAGCGAGGTGCTGCGCCCGGTCATCATGGTGGTGCTGCTCGGGGTCGCGGCCTTCGTGATGCTCCGGCCCTCCTTCGGCGCCGCCGCCGAGGGCGGCACGGCTCCGGCGGTCACCCGGGCGCGGATCGTCGTCGCCGTCGTCCTGGTCGGTGGCGGGATCGGCTTCTACGACGGGCTGTTCGGGCCGGGAACCGGCACCTTCCTGGTGCTGGCCCTCTCGGCGGTGCTCCACCTGGACCTGGTGACCGCCTCCGCCACCGCCAAGATCGTCAACGTGTGCACGAACGCGGGCGCGCTGGCGATGTTCGCCTATCAGGGTTCGGTGCTGTGGCAACTGGCCGCCGTGATGGCCGTGTTCAACCTGGCGGGCGGCATGGTCGGGGCCCGGATGGCACTGAGCCGGGGCAGCGGTTTCGTCCGCGCGGTCCTGCTGACCGTGGTCCTCTCGCTGGTCGCCAAGCTCGGTTACGACCAGTGGACGGCCTGAGGCGCGGGTCAGCTCACGCCGGTGAGGTGCGCGTACGCCACTACGTTGCCCTGGTAGCCGGTCTCCTCGGAGAACCCGCCGCCGCAGGTGATCAGCCGCAGCGAGGCGTGCGGGGAGTCGCCGTAGACGCGCTGGTCGGGGAAGTCGTCGTTGTCGTACACCTCGATCGCGTCGACCGAGAAGACCGCCGTGCGCCCGTCCTGGCGGACGATCTCCACCCGCGCGCCCTTGGTGAGGGCCCCCAGCGCGTAGAAGACGGCCGGGCCCTGCGCGTTGTCGACGTGTCCGGCGACGATCGCGGTGCCCCGAGCGCCCGGCGGCACCCCGTTCCCGTACCAGCCCGCGAGGTTGCGGTCCTCGTCCGGCGGTACGTCGAGGCTGCCGTCGCGGCCGAGGCCCAGCCGCGTCATCGGGGCGTCGACCCCGATGCCGGGGATGCGGACGCGGACGGGGTCGGAGCGCCGCAGCGGTGCGGCGACCGGGGAGCCGGGCTGGAGTCGGGGCCCGGCGGCGAACGCCTGCGCGCCGGACGGCTGGGGCGGGACCACCTGGTCGCCGGAGCCGTTCTGGACGAGCCAGACGCCGCACAGCACGGCGATGCCCACCAGCCAGCCCCTGGCCTTCTGCGCGCTCTGGGACACGTCGTCGTCCTTGGGTGAGGCGGGCGGGGCGGCGCGTCCGCCCGGTCGGTGCGCGGGAGCGGCCGTCAGCCGCCCTCGACGCCCTCGGTGCGGCGGCGCAGCAGCCACAGCCCGCCGACGGCCGCCATGCCGATCACGCCGACGCCGAGGGCGACCTGGGTGGAGTCCGGCCGGACGCTGCCGCCGACGCCGGTCCGCACGTGTCCGGACGGGCGCTCCTGATCCGGCCGTTCGTGGTCGGGCCGCTCGGGCCGCCCGCCGCCGATGACCTCCAGGTCGCCGACGGCCTCCTTGCCGTTGTCGCACGAGACGACGATCTCGTAGCTGCCGGGCCGGGTCTCGTGCGGCACGGTGAACCGGCCGACCGCGACCTCCTTCTGCTCGCCGGAGCGCACCTCGAAGTCCCCGGCGTCCAGCGCGTTCGCGTCGCCGATGCCCGATCCCCTGGGGCCGCAGGCGGTGGTGTTCACGGTGACCTTGGCGCCGGGGACGGCGGTCGCGGGCGTGAGCTCCAGCCGGCCGAAGTCACCGGCGTACGCGGACGGCGCGACGGCGAGACCGAGCGCGACGACAGTGATCGCGGCGGAAGCGGTACCGGTCACGAGGCGGGCGGGACTGCGCATGGGGGTTCCTCCGGGCAGACGGCGCGAGCGAGTGTGTCCTGTCCTCGACCTAAGGCGCACGCGGTCGCGACTGCCTGCTGACGCCGGGTCAGTTTTCACCCGTACGGACCGGCGCGGCACTCTTGCCGTACGGGATCGTCGCAGGTGGCGCGCGGTGCGGCTGGGCCGTTCGGTCCGCACTGCGGGCTCCGGTGCCGATCGGGTGAGCAGTCTCCGATGGCGCCCGATGATGTGACGCAGGTCACATGCATGACCTGCCGGGGTCCGGGCAGACGCAACACACTCCCCCCACGGGATGGCGCACGCCCCCCATGGCACCCGCCCTCACCGGCTCACCCCCCCGGGCCGATGGGGGCGGTGTCATGTCCGGCGCGAAGAGTCCCGGCCCGAGCGGCACGCCGATTCATGAGCCCGGCCCGAGGGGTGCACGCCCGGCTCCTGGAAGGCCGACCGCCCGGCTGCCCGACCGCCCGGCTGCCCGACCGCCCGGCTGCCCGACCGCCCGACCGGAAGGCCGCCCCCGGGGCCGCCCGGATCAGGCCCCGCCCGCCGCGCTCCATACGACCTGCTCCGGACGCACCCGGCCGCACAGCGGTTGCCCCTTCGCGTCGCTCAGCCCCAGCCGGGCGACGAGATGACCGGAGCGCACCGCGGCTTCCAGGACGTCCGGCGGGATGTCGCCGAGCATGAGTTTGGCCCGCCGGAACATGGTGAACAGCCCGGAACCGTCCACCGTGCCCCACGACAGGTAGACGAACCGTCCGCCCAGGCGGTTCTGCACGTACGGGCCCGAAACCTCGACGCCCTCCGCCGTGGCCGTCGCCGCGCAGTCCAGGGTCCACACGGCGGAGGGCGCGTCTCCCGCGTACGGGTCCAGCAGTTCGCCGGGCCGGTCCTTGCGCTGCACGCCGACATGGATGTCGTCGAAACCCGGGAAGTCGGAGTCCGGGCCGCAGCGGCGGCCGGGAAGCGCGAAAGCCTCGATGTGGATCTGCATGCACCCCATGGTCCGCCACGGCCGGCCGCGACCCGCTGTCGCCCGGCACGCCTGCCACGGCCCGGCACGCCTGCCACGGCCCGGCACGCCTGCCACGGCCCGGCGCGACCCGCTACGGCCGGCCCGGCCCGTCGGGCCGGCCCGTCAGACGGCTTCCGTCGGCGCGCCCGCGTACGCCGCCTCCAGACGCCCCATCAGCTCCGCGTCGACCGGGATCTCCGCGCCGTCGATCCTCCCGACCGGCGCGATCCCGCGTGAGCTGCTGACGAACGCCGCCCGCAGCCCGGCCAGCGTGTCCAGCGTCACCGGCCGCCGCACCGACGGGACGCCGAGCCGTGGCAGGCCCTCCTCCAGCAGCGCCATCGTGACGCCGACGAGCGCCGGGGCGTCCGGCCACACCACCGAGGTCCCGTCCCAGAAGCCGACGTTGCTGAACGCGCCCTCGGTCACCGCCCCGCCCGGCGCGGTCAGCAGCGCCTCGTCGAACCCCGCGCGCCCGGCGAGCCGCCCGTAGTACGTCTGCCCGAACTCGCCCGGCCGCTTGATGTGCGCCACCGGACGGGCGTACGGCACCGACATCAGGCTCCGCGCCCCGGACGCCGGCGGCGCGGGCTCGCGGACCGTGACCATCAGCGTCGTCTCCGCCGTCCCCGGCGGCAGGAAGCCGTGCACCCGCACCGAGGCGTCACGCACTCCGGCTCCGGTCAGCGCGCGGCCGATCAGCTCCCGCACCCGGCCGCCGTCCAGGGGCAGTTCGAACAGCTCCCGGTTCGCGGAGTCCAGCCGGGCCAGATGCAGCCCCAGCCCGCGCACCTCGCGGTCCTCGACCTGGAGGGCGGTGAAGTGGCCGAAGCCGTCGAGCGCCGGAATCCGCAGGCTCTCCTCGGTCGCGGGGCGGCCGTTCACCTCGACGTACGGGACCGGCGAAAGCCGTGTGTCGGTGGTCATACCGCCACCGTATGCCGCGACCGGGGGCGCGCAGGACCCGGAATGTACGGCACGTGACCCGTTTCGGGCCGACAATCGAAATCATGGGCAGGGCAGGAGCCCGCCGCAGGAGGAGGAGAACCGACGATGACAGCGCCGCCGGAATGGCTGACCGTACTCACCACGATCGACAGCGAGGACAAGGCCCACGCCCTGGCGCAGGGGGCGGTGGAGGCCCGGCTGGCGGCCTGCGCCCAGATCTCCGCGCCCGTCACCTCGGTCTACCGGTGGCAGGACGCCATCGAGACCAGTGAGGAATGGCAAGTCCAGCTCAAGACGACGAGCGTGCGCTACGAGGAACTGGAGAAGTACATCGAGCGGGAGCACGACTACGAGACACCGGAGATCATCGCGATCCCGGTGGTGCGGGGCAGCACCCGCTATCTCGGCTGGGTGACGGCGGAGACCGCGCCCGAGACCGCCCTGTGACCGCTGCCGAAGGGGCCTCCGTGCCCCGACCGCCGTCCGACGTGCACCTGCCGTTCTTCGTGTACGGCACACTGCTGCCCGGCGAGCCCAACCACGACCTGTTCCTCCGCGGCCGGACGGCGGCCGAAACGCCCGCCGTACTGCCGCGCGCCCTGCTCTACGACGGGCCGGGCTACCCGTACGCGATCGAGGGGCACGGGCGCGTGCAGGGAGCCCTGATCACCGCCGCGCCCGGCGTCCACCAGGAACTGCTGGGCCTCCTGGACGACCTGGAGGAATTCCTCGGCCCGGGCCACCCGCGCAACCTCTACGAACGGGTCGCCCGCGACGTCGAACTCCCCGCCGGGCCTCCCGCAGGACTTCCCGCCGGACCTTCCACCGGGCTCCCCGCCGGGCCTTCCACCGGGCTCCCGGTCGCGGAGCGGTCGCCGGACACCGCCGATCTTCGGCGTGACGCGCCCGGGACGACCGCGCGGGCCTGGGTGTACCTCGCCGCAGCCGCCGTCACCCGCTCCCTGCGCACCGGCGGCGTCCTCATACCCGGCGGGAGTTGGCTCGCCGCCCGGCCCGGGGGCGGCCCTTAGGACCTGTCAATCGGAGACGGCCGGTCGGCGACGGCGACGGCCCGGCCCGGCGCGGCCCGGCGAACACCGCGCCGCGCCCACCGGCCGCCGTCGGCCGACGCCCCGTCACCGGCCGCCGGCGCCTCCGTCAACCCGCCTCCCGTCACTCGACGCCGTCGGCGGCCAGCGCCTCCGTCACGCCCGGCTCCTCAGGCCCCAGGAAGCGCGGATCGGGCCGCAGCAGCGCGTCCACCGCCGCCTTGCCCGACGCGGCCAGCTCGCGGACGCCGCCGTAGTACCAGGTCGCGTCCCGTTGCGCGTCCACCCCGACCCCGTACGCGTCGATCCCCGCCGACCGGCACAGCGTGATCGCCCGGTGGATGTGGAAGCCCTGGCTCACCAGCACCGCCCGGTCCACCCCGAAGATCTTCCGGGCGCGCACGCAGGAGTCCCACGTGTCGAACCCGGCGTAGTCACTCACGATCCGCTCGCCGGGCACCCCGCGCCCGGTGAGGTACGTGCGCATCGCGTCCGGCTCGTCGTACTCCTCCCGGCTGTTGTCCCCGGTGACCAGGACGACGCGCACCTTCCCCGTCCGGTACAGCTCGGCCGCCGCGTCCAGCCGGTGCGCCAGGTACGGCGTCGGCCGTCCGTTCCGCAGCCCCGCGCCGAACACCACCGCGACGTCCCGCGCCGGGGCGTTCGCGACGGTCCGCACCCGCGCGTCGGAGCCGACCCGCATCCAGGTCGCGGGCAGCAGGGCCAGCACGCACACGGCCATCAGACCCTGTACGAGACGTCTTCGCCCACGCCGCCCGCGCGGCAGCCGCAGCGTCGGCAGCCGCAGGGCCGGCCGGCACAGGGGCGACAGCCGCACGGCCGACAGCCGTACGCGCGCGGCGCGCAGCCGTCCGCCGGCCGTTCCCGGTCTCTTCGCCGCCATCCGCGCCCCCCACTCGTTCCGCCGTGCCCCTTCCACCCGAACTGACGAGCGGGACGCCCGAAAGGTTCGCGGGCGGCGCATCAGCGGGCCGAGGGCCCGCCCGGCGCACCTCACGCGACACGTTGTCGGTCCCGGTCGCTACTGTCGGGACCATGGACGGCACACAAGGCGCACACGGGGACCATCGCACCAGCGGCACACAGACCACGCATCGGGCGTCGAACGCCGCGCCGAGCCCGTACGGTCCCGCGGACACCGAGCGCTGGGACCCCGAGCCGGACAAGCGGCCCGGCCGTACCGCCTTCCAGCGCGACCGGGCCCGGGTCCTGCACTCCGCCGCCCTGCGCAGGCTCGCCGGAAAGACGCAGGTGGTGACGCCCGGGACCCGCTCCAGCGCGTGGGACGCCAGCCCCCGCACCCGCCTGACGCACTCCCTGGAGTGCGCCCAGGTCGGCCGGGAGCTCGGCGCGGTCCTCGGCTGCGACCCGGACCTCGTCGAGACGGCCTGCCTCGCCCACGACATGGGCCACCCGCCGTTCGGCCACAACGGCGAGCAGGCCCTCAACGACTTCGCCTCCGACTGCGGCGGATTCGAGGGCAACGCCCAGTCGCTGCGCCTGCTGACCCGCCTGGAGCCCAAGCGCTTCGTCCGCGACCCCGCCACCGGCGAGCTGGTCAGCGTCGGGCTCAACCTCACCCGCGCCGCACTGGACGCCGCCACCAAGTACCCGTGGCCGCGCGGCGCCCACCCCACCGACCCGCACTCCGCGAAGTTCGGGGTCTACGCCGACGACCTCCCGGTCTTCTCCTGGGCCCGCGAGGGCGTCCCGCAGGACCGCACCTGCTTCGAGGCCCAGGTCATGGACTGGTCCGACGACGTGGCGTACTCGGTGCACGACTTCGAGGACGGACTGCACGCCGGGCACATCGACCCCAACTGCCTCCACGCCGAGCCGGAGCGCCAGGACATCTGGGCCGTCGCCATCGGCCGCTACGTCCCCGCCGGCACCGACCCGCAGGAGCTGTCCGACGCCCTGGACCGGCTCCTCGAACAGGAGTGGTGGCCGCACGGCTACGACGGCTCCGCCGTGGCCCAGGCCCGCCTCAAGGACGCCACCAGCCAGCTCATCGGCCGCTTCTGCACGGCGGCCGAGGCCGCCACCCGCCAGGTCCACGGACCGGGACGCCTCGGCCGGTACGGCGCGGAACTGGTCGTTCCGCGATCCGTGCGCAACGAGTGCGCGGTCCTCAAGGCCGTCGCCGACCGTTACGTCATGCAGCGCACCGAGCAGGAAGTGCTCCGCGCCGACCAGCGCGTCGTCATCGCCGAACTGGCCGCCGCCCTCACCACCCGCGCCCCCGAGGGCCTGGAACCGCACTTCCGCGCCCTGTTCGACCAAGCGCCCGACGACCACGCCCGCAAGCGCGTCCTGGTCGACCAGATCGCCGCACTCACCGACGCCTCCGCACGATCCCTGCACGCCGCGCTCACCGCACACCACCACTGACCGGCAGACTGGATCCCTGACCACCGGGTGTGTCCTGTCCCGGGCCACACCCTCTTTCGCCATCACGCGGCGCGCGGGACGCTCGCGGCGTGACGGCGCCGCGCAGCACAGCACTGAGGAGGCATCAAGTGGTCGAAGCACACCGGACGTTCGTCATCGTCGGAGCAGGACTCGCAGGGGCGAAGGCGGCCGAAACCCTCCGGGCGGAGGGGTTCACCGGCCGGGTGATCCTGATCGGCGACGAGCGAGACCACCCCTACGAACGGCCGCCGCTCTCCAAGGGCTACCTCAGCGGCAAGGAGGAACGCGACAGCGTCTTCGTGCACGAGCGCGCCTGGTACGCGGGAGCCGACATCGAGCTGCACCTCGGCCAGCCGGTCACCGCGCTCGACCGCTACGCCAGGACCGTACGGCTCGGCGACAACACGGTCATCCACTACGACAAGCTGCTGCTGGCCACCGGCTCCGAACCGCGCCGCCTCGACATCCCCGGCACCGACCTCGCGGGCGTCCACCACCTGCGCCGCCTCGCCCACGCCGACCGGCTGCGCAACGTGCTCGCCGCGCTCGGCCGCGACAACGGCCACCTGGTCATCGCCGGCGGAGGCTGGATCGGCCTGGAGGTCGCCGCCGCCGCCCGGGGTTACGGGGCCGAGGTCACCGTCGTCGAACCGGAGCCCACCCCGCTGCACCAGGTCGTCGGCCCCGAGGTGGGCCAGATCTTCACCGAGCTGCACGGCGCGCACGGCGTCCGCTTCCACTTCGGCGCCCGCCTCACCGAGATCGTCGGACAGGACGGCATGGTGCTGGCCGCCCGCACCGACGACGGCGAGGAGCACCCCGCCCACGACGTCCTCGCCGCGATCGGCGCCGCCCCGCGCTCCGCGCTCGCCGAGGCCGCCGGACTGCGGCAGGCCGAGCGGGCGCGGGGCGGCGGCATCGCCGTCGACGCCTCGCTGCGCACCTCCGACCCGCACATCTACGCGGCCGGCGACGTCGCCGCCGTGGACCACCCGCTGCTCGGCGTCCGGCTGCGCGTCGAGCACTGGGCCAACGCCCTCAACGGCGGACCGGCCGCCGCCCGCGCCATGCTCGGCCAGGACGTGACGTACGACCGCGTCCCGTACTTTTTCTCCGACCAGTACGACGTCGGCCTGGAGTACTCCGGGTGGGCGCCGCCCGGCAGCTACGACGAGGTGATCATCCGGGGCGACGCCGGGAAGCGCGAGTTCATCGCGTTCTGGCTGAAGGACCGTCGCGTCCTCGCCGGGATGAACGTCAACGTGTGGGACGTCACCGAGACGATCCAGGGCCTGATCCGGGCCGGCGGGCAGCACGACCCGGAGGCGCTGGCGGACCCCTCGGCGCCGCTGGACTCCCTGCTCTGACCGGTACGCCGCCCTTCCCCGGAGCGCCGAGCGCGGCGCCCCGGGGAAACGGGCGCGGAATCGGCTGTCCGACCTCACCCGTAGACTTCACGCGTGGCAGGCAGGATCAATGACGACGACGTGAAGGCGGTACGGGACGCGGTCCCGATCGACTCCGTCGTGTCCGAGTACCTCCAGCTGCGCAGCGCCGGCGGCGGAAACCTCAAAGGACTCTGCCCCTTCCACGACGAGAAGTCCCCCTCCTTCCAGGTCAGCCCCGCCAAGGGCCTGTTCCACTGCTTCGGCTGCCAGGAGGGCGGCGACACCATCGCCTTCGTGATGAAGATCGACCACCTCTCCTTCTCGGAGACGGTCGAACGCCTCGCCGCCAAGGCGGGCATCACCCTGCGCTACGAGGAGGGCGGCTACAACCCGTCCCACCAGCGCGGCGAACGCATCCGGCTGATCGAGGCCCACCAGGCCGCCGCCGCGTTCTACGTGGCCCAGCTCGACGGCCCCGAGGCCGAGATCGGCCGGAAGTTCCTCGCCGAGCGCGGCTTCGACCAGGACGCCGCGGCGCACTTCGGCGTCGGCTACAGCCCGGCCGGCTGGGACCACCTCACCCGCTTCCTGCGCGGCAAGGGCTTCAGCGACAAGGAGCTGATCACCTCCGGCCTCTCCCAGGACGGCCGCCGCGGCCCCATCGACCGCTTCCGCGGCCGGCTGATGTGGCCGATCAGCGACACCGCGGGCGAGATCGTCGGCTTCGGCGCGCGCAAGCTGCGCGACGACGACAACGGCCCCAAGTACCTGAACACCCCCGAGACGCCGATCTACAAGAAGTCCCAGGTGCTGTACGGCATCGACCTGGCCAAGAAGGACATCGCCAAGGCCAGCCGGGCGGTCGTCGTCGAGGGCTACACCGACGTCATGGCCTGCCATCTCGCGGGCGTCACCACCGCCATCGCCACCTGCGGCACCGCCTTCGGCAACGACCACATCAAGATCCTCCGCCGCCTCCTCATGGACAACGGCAGCGCCCGCGTGATCTTCACCTTCGACGGCGACGCGGCCGGCCAGAAGGCGGCCCTGCGCGCCTTCGAGGACGACCAGAAGTTCGCCGCCGAGACGTACATCGCCATCGCCCCCGACAACATGGACCCGTGCGACCTGCGCCTGGCCAAGGGCGACGACGCCGTCCGCGACCTGGTCGAACCGCGCACCCCGCTCTTCGAGTTCGCGCTGCGCCAGATCGTCGGCCGCTACGACCTGGAGACCCCGGCGGGCCGCGCGGCGGCGCTCGACGAGGCCGCCGCCGTGGTCGCCAAGATCAAGACGAGCAGCGTGCAGCGCGAGGTCGCCGTCCAGCTCGCCGGGTTCGTCGGCATCCTCGACCAGGAGTTCGTCGTCCGCCGGGTCGCCCAGCTCGCCCGCTGGGCCCGCGACCGGGGCGGCGCCGCGGCGGGCGAGCGCGGCGGCCGGGGAGCGCCCCGCACCCCGCACGCGGGCGCGGCGCGGCAGCCCGTCCAGGCGCCGCCCGCCACCTCCGGCCCCGCTCTCAACCTCCGCAGCCCCGCGC
Organism: Streptomyces sp. ADI96-02; assembly: GCF_003846185.1. Classification (GTDB taxonomy): domain Bacteria; phylum Actinomycetota; class Actinomycetes; order Streptomycetales; family Streptomycetaceae; genus Streptomyces. The sequence continues at coordinate 1,888,499 of NZ_ML123034.1, read as the reverse complement.
ACCGCACCGAGCGCGAACTCCTCAAGCTCGCCCTCCAGAAGCCCGCCCTGGTCTCGCCCGCCTTCGACGCCTACGGCGCGGACGAGTTCACCGCCCCGCCCTACGCGGCGGTGCGCCAGTGCATCGAGGACGCGGGCGGCGCCGAACAGGGCCTCGGCGACAACCGCGAGTACCTGGTCGCCGTCATGGACGCCGCCCCCAACGACATCGTGCGCAACCTCGTCACCGAGCTGGCCGTCGAGGTCTTCCACGGCAAGAGCATCGACGAGACCTACGCGGGCATGCAGCTCGTCCACGTCCGGCTGCGCGCCGTCGACCGCCGCATCGCCGACGTCCAGGGCAGCCTCGCCCGCCTCGGCAGCCACGTGGCCCCCGAGGACCTGGCCGCCGCGCAGAACGAGGTCTGGGTCCTCCAGCAGTACGCCCAGTCCCTGCGCAGCGGGGGCGCCGACGCGCTCTGAGGGCCCGCCGCTCCTCTTCGCACCGGTCATCGGCTTTCGCACCGGTCATCGGCCGTAACCGACCGGACTCAAAAAGTCACCGCACGCCCCTCGTGGCAACCCCGTGCCGTGCCCCACACTGGTGGCGGTGCCAAAGCCATCGGAGCGCGACCGGTCCACCGAGCGCGGACCTCCATCCCGTCATCCGGCAGCGATCACTGGAGGTCGCCCCCGTGCAGACCCGGACCGTGACGACCACGACCGAGCACATGTCGGCGATTCCCGCGCAGAACCGGGCCGTCCACCACCCGGAGACGGCCGCCGGGTCCGCACCCGTACCCGAGGCCGTCATGGAGGAGGCCGAGCACGTCCCCGACCCCCGCCAGGCGCGCAGCCGGAGGGACGGCGCCTCCGGCCCCACCTCCGACCTGTTCCGGCAGTACCTGCGCGAGATCGGGCGCATCCCGCTGCTCTCCGCCGCCGAGGAGGTCGAGCTGGCCCGCCGCGTCGAGGCCGGACTCTTCGCCGAGGAGCGCCTGGCGACCACCCCGGACCCCGACTCGCGCCTCGCCGTCGACCTGGACCGGCTCGTGGTCCTGGGCCGCACCGCCAAACGCCGGCTCATCGAGGCCAACCTGCGCCTCGTCGTCTCCGTCGCCAAACGCTACGTGGGCCGCGGCCTGACCATGCTCGACCTCGTCCAGGAAGGCAACCTCGGCCTGATCAGGGCTGTGGAGAAGTTCGACTACGCCCGGGGCTACAAGTTCTCCACGTACGCCACCTGGTGGATCCGCCAGGCCATGTCCCGCGCCCTGGCCGACCAGGCCCGCACCATCCGCGTCCCGGTCCACGTGGTGGAGCTGATCAACCGCGTCGTGCGCGTCCAGCGCCGGCTGCTCCAGGAACGGGGATACGAGCCGACCGCCGACGAGGTCGCCGCCCAGCTCGACCTGACCCCGGAGCGGGTCACCGAAGTGCTGCGCCTGGCCCAGGAACCGGTGTCCCTGCACGCGCCGGTCGGCGAGGAGGACGACGTCTCCTTCGGCGACCTGATCGAGGACGGCGACGCCGCCTCGCCCGTCGAGTCCGCCGCCTTCCTGCTGCTGCGCGAGCACCTGGAAGCCGTCCTCTCCACCCTCGGAGAGCGCGAACGCAAGGTGGTCCAGCTCCGCTACGGGCTGGACGACGGGCGGCCCCGCACCCTGGAGGAGATCGGCCGGATCTTCGGCGTGACACGCGAACGCATCCGCCAGATCGAGTCCAAGACCCTCAGCAGGCTGCGGGACCACGCCTTCGCCGACCAGCTCCGCGGCTACCTCGACTGAGCCGACGACGGGCCCGGCCCCCGAGCCTCCGGGCCCCGGCCGCCCTGCGGCCCCCGCCCCTCAGTCCACCTCAGCCCCTCAGTCCACCTCGGCCAGCGCCTCGGCGAACTGCGCCGCGTACAGCCGGGCGTACGCGCCCCCGGCGGCCAGCAGCTCCTCGTGCGTGCCCTGTTCCACGATGGAGCCGTTCTCCATCACCAGGATCACGTCGGCGTCCCGGATCGTGGAGAGCCGGTGCGCGATCACGAACGACGTACGGCCGTGCGCGAGGCGCGCCATCGCCTTCTGGATCAGCACCTCGGTGCGGGTGTCGACGGAGCTGGTCGCCTCGTCGAGGACGAGGATCACCGGATCCGACAGGAACGCCCGCGCGATGGTGATCAGCTGCTTCTCGCCCGCGCTGACCCCGGAGCCCTCGTCGTCGATCACCGAGTCGTAGCCGTCGGGCAGCGTCCGGACGAACCGGTCGGCGTGGGCTGCCTTCGCCGCCTCCTCGATCTCCGCGCGGGTGACCTCGCGGTCCGCGCCGTACGCGATGTTGTCCGCGATCGACCCGCCGAACAGCCAGGTGTCCTGGAGGACCATGCCTATCCGCGAGCGCAGGTCGTCCCGGGACATCTTCGCCACGTCGACCCCGTCGAGCGCGATCCGCCCGCCGGTCACCTCGTAGAACCGCATGAGGAGGTTGACCAGCGTGGTCTTGCCCGCCCCGGTAGGCCCGACGATCGCGACCGTCTGGCCCGGCTCCACGCTCAGCGACAGATCCTCGATGAGCGGCTTCTCCGGGTCGTAGCGGAAGGACACGTTCTCCAGGGAGACCCGGCCCAGCAACTCCTTCGGACGCTCGCCGCGCTCCGGGTCCGCGTCCTGCTCCTCGGCGTCCAGCAGCTCGAAGATCCGCTCGGCCGAGGCGATCCCCGACTGCACCAGGTTGGCCATGGAGGCCACCTGCGTCAGCGGCATCGAGAACTGCCGCGAGTACTGGATGAACGCCTGCACGTCACCGATCGACAGCGCGCCCGAGGCGACCCGCAGCCCGCCGACGACGGCGACCAGCACGTAGTTGAGGTTCGAGATGAACATCATCAGCGGCTGCATGACCCCGCTGGCGAACTGGGCCTTGAACCCCGCCTCGTACAGCGCGTCGTTCTGCTCCTCGAAGTCCCGCGCCGACTCCTCCTGCCGCCCGAAGACCTTCACCAGGCTGTGCCCGGTGTACATCTCCTCGATGTGGGCATTGAGCTTGCCCGTCACCCGCCACTGCTGCACGAACTGCGGCTGCGACCGCTTGCCGACCTGCGTCGCCACGACCACCGACAGCGGGATCGTCACCAGCGCGACCAGCGCCAGCAGCGGCGAGATCCAGAACATCATGATCAGCACGCCGACGATCGTCAGCAGCGAGTTGATGAGCTGGCCCATCGTCTGCTGCATCGTCTGCGAGATGTTGTCGATGTCGTTCGTCGCCCGGCTCAGCACCTCGCCGCGCTTGGCCCGGTCGAAGTACGACAGGGGCAGCCGCGCCAGCTTCGTCTGAAGGTCCTCGCGCAGCCGGAACACGACCCGGTTGATCACCCGGATCGACAGCCGCGTGGAGACCAGCATCAGCAGCCCGGCCCCGACGTAGATCACCAGGGCCAGCAGCAGGACGTCGCCCACCGCGCCGAAGTCGATGCCCGCGCCCGGGGTGAAGTCCACGGTCGAGAGCATGTCGGCCATCGTGCCCTCGCCCCGCTCGCGCAGGCCCGCGATCGCCTGGGCCTTCGTGGCCCCCTCCGGCATCCCGCGCCCGACGACGCCCGCGAAGATCAGGTCGGTGGCCTTCCCGAGGATCTTCGGGCCTATCACCGACAGGGCGACGCTCAGCGTCACCGCGACCATCATCCAGGACAGCGAGGACTTCTCCTGCCCGAACCGCCTCAGCAGCCGCTTGCTCGACCCCTTGAAGTCCATCGACCGCTCGGTGGGCGCGCCCCCGGCCATCATCCGTCCGCCCGGACCGGCCATTACGCGGCCTCCGCTTCCGTCAGCTGGGAGAGCACGATCTCCCGGTACGTTTCATTGCCGCCCATCAGCTCGTGATGGGTGCCGCTGCCCACGACCCGGCCCTCGTCCAGCACCAGGATCCGGTCCGCGTCGCGGATGGTGGACACCCGCTGCGCCACGATCACCACGGTGGCCCCGGCCGTCTCACGGGCCAGCGCCGCCCGCAGCGCCGCGTCGGTCGCGTAGTCCAGGGCCGAGAACGAGTCGTCGAAGAGGTAGATCTCCGGACGCTGCACCAGCGTGCGGGCGATGGCCAGGCGCTGGCGCTGCCCGCCGGAGACGTTGGTCCCGCCCTGCGCGATCGGCGCGTCCAGCCCGTGCTCCAGCGCCCGTACGAACTCCTCGGCCTGCGCCACCTCCAGCGCGTGCCACAGCTCCTCGTCGCTCGCGTCCGGGTTCCCGTACCGCAGGTTCGTCGCGACCGTCCCCGAGAAGAGGTACGGCTTCTGCGGCACCAGGCTGACGGTCTTGGCCAGCAGCACCGGGTCCAGCGTCCGCACGTCCTCGCCGTCGACCAGCACCTCGCCGTCCGTCACGTCGAACAGCCGGGGCACGAGCCCGAGCAGCGTCGACTTCCCGCTGCCCGTCGACCCGATGATCGCGGTCGTCTCGCCGGGCCGCGCCACGAGCGAGACCGCCCGCAGCACCGGCTCCTCGGCGCCCGGGTAGCGGAACTCCGCCTCGCGCACCTCCAGATGACCGTGCCGGCGCAGCTCGGTGACCGGGGCGAGCGGCGGCACCACGCTCGAATCGGTCTCCAGGACCTCCTGGACACGCTCCGCGCAGACCTCGGCGCGCGGCACCATCATGAACATGAAGGTGGCCATCATGACGGCCATCACGATCTGCATGAGGTAGGCGAGGAACGCGGTCAGCGCGCCGATCTCCATCCCGCCGCTCTCGATGCGGTGCGCGCCGAACCACACCACCGCGATGGACGACAGGTTCACCACCGTCATCACGGTCGGGAACATCAGCGCCATCAGCCGTCCGGTGCCCACCGACACGTCCGTCAGCTCGGTGTTCGCGCGCCGGAAGCGCTTCTCCTCGTAGCCGTCGCGGACGAAGGCGCGGATCACGCGGTTGCCGGTGATCTGCTCGCGCAGCACCCGGTTCACCGTGTCCAGCCGCTCCTGCATCGTGCGGAACAGCGGTCGCATCTTCCGCACGATGAGGCTCACCGAGATGCCGAGCACCGGCACCACCGCCAGCAGCACCGCGGAGAGCGGCACGTCCTGGCCGAGCGCCATCACGATGCCGCCGACGCACATGATCGGCGCCGACACCATCAGGGTGAACGCCATCAGGACCAGCATCTGGACCTGCTGCACGTCGTTCGTGGTCCGGGTGATCAGGGACGGCGCCCCGAAGCGCCCGACCTCGCGCGCGGAGAAGGACTGCACCCGGTCGAAGACGGCGGCCCGCACGTCCCGTCCGAGCGCCGACGCGGTACGCGCCCCGTAGTACACGGCGCCGATGTTGCACAGCACCTGCACCACGCTGACGGCGATCATGATGCCGCCGAACTCCAGGATGTAGCCGGTGTCGCCCGCCACGACGCCGTTGTCGATGATGTCGGCGTTCAGGCTGGGCAGGTAGAGGGTGGCGCAGGTCTGGAGGAGCTGGAGGAGGACCAGCAGCACGATGGGTTTCTTGTACGGGCCCAGATGGGTCCGCAGGAGTTGTATGAGCACGCGTGTCTCTCGGAGGTCGGCGGAAGGCGGAGGCCGACCCAGTTTCGCGTACGCCGTACATCAGCGGCGAACCGTTTTCCCCAAACCCCGGTCAAACCTGGACCGCGCCCGGCGCGCCGCGCGGCGCACCCCGGCGCGCACTCACCCGCACGCCCTCTTCCGACTCCGGAGGGTCACCGCCCCCGCGCCCTCACTCCGCCCGCGCGCCGCCGAACGCCCCGGGGTGGATCTGGTCGCGGGTCGCCCCGTACTGCTGGCGCACCGCCCGGCCGATCGCCAGCTCCTCGCCCGGCTCCAGCACCTGGGCGGCGGCTCCGCGCCAGGCCGGGGGAGTACGCGGGTCGAGCGAGCCCTGCGACACCCCGAGCGCCCACGCCGCCTGCCGTGCCGCGCCGAGCGCCGCGTACTGGGCGGGCTCCGGCACCACGATCTGGGTGCCGAACACGGCGGGAGCCAGACCCCGGACGGCCGGCAGCTCCGCGGCGGCCCCGAGCAGGAACACCCGGCGCACCTCCACCCCGCGCCCGCGCAGGACGTCGAGGGCGTCCGCCAGCGAGCACAGCATCCCCTCGAACGCGGCCCGCGCCAGGTGCTCCGGCTTCATCGACTCGCGCCGCAGCCCGCTCAGCGTTCCGGCGGTGTGCGGGAGTTGCGGGGTGCGCTCGCCCTCCAGGTACGGCAGCAGCACCAGGCCCGACGCTCCCGGCGTCGACTTCAGCGCGAGCGCGGACAGCTCCTCCAGCCCGTCCACGCCCAGCATCTCGGCGGTCCCGCGCAGCGCGCGCACGGCGTTGGAGGTGTGCACCACCGGCAGGTGCATCCCGGTGGCGTCGGCGAACGAGGTGATCATCCCGCTCGGATCGGCTAGCGCCTCGTGGTGGACGGCCATCACGGACCCGGAGGCCCCGAGCGAGACCACCGCGTCGCCCACCGCGACCCCCAGCCCGAAGGCGGCGGCCATCGTCTCGCCGGTGCCGGCCGAGATGAGCAGCCCTTCGGGCGTCGTCCCCGCGGCGTCGGCCGGACCGAGGACCTCGGGCAGTGCGGCGGTGCGGCCGAGGGCCAGCTCCACGAGATCGGGCCGGTAGGAGGCGGACCCGGCCGACCAGTAACCGGTCCCCGAGGCGGCGCCCCGGTCCGTGGTCCGCCGGGCGGGCCGGCCCAGCAACTGCCAGACGAGCCAGTCGTGCGGCTGGAGGACGGCGGCGACCCGCTGCGCGTTCTCCGGCTCGGTCCGCGCCAGCCAGCGCAGCTTCGCCACCGGCTGCGCGGCCTGCGGCACCGCCCCGACCGCCTCAGCCCAGGCCTGCCGCCCGCCCAGCCCGTCGACGAGGTCGGCCGCCGCGACCTGCGCGCGCCGGTCGTTGCCGAGGAGCGCGGGCCGTACGAGATTGCCCTGGCCGTCCAGCGGCACCAGGCCGTGCTGCTGCGCGGCGACGCCGATGGCCTGCACGCCTTCGAGCAGCCCGCCGGAGGCCGCCTCACCGAGGGAGAGGAGCCACACCTGCGGATCGACCTCGGACGCCTTGGCCTCGACCGGGTGCGCGGCATAGCCCTCCCGCAGCACGGTGCCCGTGTCCGTGTCGCAGACGACGATGTGCGTGAAGGCCGATGAACTGTCCAACCCCGCGACTATGCCCATACGCAGATTCTGCCGCACCCCGCGACGATCCCGTAACCGGCTCCGGGCCCCGGTCCGGGCGGCGGGCACGGCGGCGAGCCGCGTCCGCCGCCCGGACCGGTCCGCAGCCCGGACCGGAGTCAGGTGTTGGTGGTGCCCCAGTCGTCCTCGCCGTTCTGACTGCTGCGGTCCCGGAGCGACCGCACCCGGTCCGCCACGGAGGCGGGCACCCGGTCCCCGACCTTGTCGCTGACCGAGTGGTACGCCTTGCCCGCGATGTCCCGCCCGCTGTGGGCGGCGGTCTCGGCGGCGTTGCGGACGGCCGGATTCCCGGCGAACTGCCGGGCCGACTTCTTCAACTGCTCGTAACGCTCGCGCCCGGCTCGCGTGCCGAGCACGTAACCGAGGGCCACTCCGGCGATGAACGTGAGCCGGTACCGCATGGCTGCCACCCTTCTCCTACGCTCCGTGCGACGTGTGCAGGCCGCCTACCCGCGACCGCCCGAGATCACCCCGGGCGTTACCGATTGGCGGAGCACCCCCCTGCTTGCGCTAATGTATGTGTCGCAGCGAACGCGCGCCGCCCGGCATCCGCCAGGCAGGTGCGATTCGATGCGACGCAGCAATCCCCTGTAGCTCAATTGGCAGAGCAGCCGGCTGTTAACCGGCAGGTTACTGGTTCGAGTCCAGTCGGGGGAGCGCGATCCCCTGTAGCTCAATTGGCAGAGCATTCGGCTGTTAACCGGAGGGTTACTGGTTCGAGTCCAGTCGGGGGAGCGGACGTGAGAGGGCCCCTCGGGGCCCTCTTTCGCGTGCCCGCACACCGACCCGCAGGGGCCCGCCGTGACACTTTCGGGTCTCCTCGCGCCGACCCGGAACCAGGCAGCACGCAGCGAAGTCTCCATGGTCAGGCGAAGTCGACCATCCGAAGCGAGAGATCGTATGACCGGCTATGCTGCGGCAGACGGTGCGCACACTTGTACGCGCCACGCCGATACGGGGCGGTAGCTCAGCCGGTTAGAGCAGCGGACTCATAATCCGTCGGCCGTGGGTTCGAGTCCCACCCGCCCCACCAGTTTTACCCTGCGGAAACGTTCTGACCTGCGGAAACGTGAATTTCACGGCTGTTTTCGGTGCGGTACTAACCGCGTACGGTGCGGTACTGACCCGCTGTCGCAGCGTGTCAGATCACTTCAGATGCCTCTGACCTGGCCTTTTGCGGCGCTTGTCCGAGGGAGTGGAGTGGCGCGGTCCCACGGCTGCCATCTGGGCGGCGAGATGTCCTGGTGATCCACCTTTCTGGCCCCGTTGTTCTCCTGGTGGCGAAGAGGACATCTTCGCCGGGGAGGTACTGGCGCTTGTCGGGACCCGTCGGGTCTGCCCAAACGGAGCGTGGCCCCGGCAGAGCGCCGAGGCCAGGGGTTCGGGACTGGTTCAGCTGATGGCTTGGTAGTCGGCCAGTTCTTTGGATGCGATAAGTACTGCGGTGTGTCCGGCTGTTGTGTAGTCGGCGAAGATTCGGAGGCGTCCGGAGTTGTGTGTGGTGGCCCAGAGGTCGAACTTGCCGTTGTTCTGGGCGTCGGGTGCGGCGGTGAACTGGGGCACGGTGCTTGTGCTCCAGTTGGCTCCGATCTCGGTGCGGTCGCTGATGTCGTAGCCGTAGTCGTCCTCATGCCCGTGGAAGACGTAAGGCCCGCCGACGTCTGGGCGGTCGTAGCGGACGACGAGATCGGCCTGTCCGTCGCCGTTGAAGTCGCCGGGGCGGCGAGCGTCACCTCGTTGACCTTGGAGTCGCCTGAGGCGATGGGATCGTCGGGGCCGGCAAGGAGGACGGGGTCGCGGTCGCTGCCAAGGCGCAGATCGCGGTTGCCGTAGTAGCGCCAGATGTATTCACCGTCGTTGACGATGATGTCCGGGTAGCCGGGAACGTCTTCGGTGCCGTCGCCGTCGGTGTCGGTTCCGCCGCCGACGTCGCCGACCGCGAGGATCTGCTTGGCGCCGGTGGACCAGTGGTTGTTGGCGGAGTCGTAGACGCCCAGTTCCTGGGCCTGCTCGCCGGTGACGCAGTCGGCACAGGCGTAGCCGGTGCCGGTGTTCGGATGCATCCACAGGCGGCTGGTGGCGGATTCGCTGCGCAGCGTGATGAGGTCTTCGTAGCCATCGTGGGTCCAGTCGCCGCGGTGGCTGATCTTCGCGCCGGGGACGCCGACCGCTCTCCGGACCCACACTCATAGCTGCCCCGGCTGGCTCCCCGACCAGCCGGGGCTTTCGCGTCAGAGAGACCGGGAGCCGGATCGCTTCTTGCGGGGCGCGGGCAGCCTCAAAATCGCCCGACGGTGTCGGTTGTGGTGGCCCATTGGCCAGCGAGCCAGAGATCAGCGGTGAGGCGGGTGGTCGGACCGAAGCTGCCGACAGGACGGGGCAGCCGCCTGCTGTCACCACAGGGGACGACCGTTTACACGCTGGCATCTGGGAGGCGCATACGCCATTTCAGACGCAGGCCTCGGTCTCGACCACCAAGCGGTCAGGACCGGCTCCTGTCTCCCATACCGGGGCCGGGCATGAGCTGCTGCGCTGTTGGGGTCAGTGAGTTGCTGCGCGTCGCTCGTAGGCCGTTACACGCCTGCCGCGGACCTGCTCGTCGGCTACTACCGTGAAGTACGTCGTCAGCACGGAGGTCTTGAGTTTGTCCCGCTTGGCTGTCACCGGTTTTGCCACTTGAGATGCGTCTGTTACCAGCACGATTCTGTGCTGGGCAAGCATTGCGGCGCGAATCTGGTCCGGGTCTGCTTCCACACCCTTGAGTGTTCCGGATTCCTCCGGGCTCTGTGCCAGAGCGATGTCCCGCAGGCCGGCAAAGGCGCTGGGTGAGACGGATTTGGTGTCCCGCCGGGCCGACGGGATGAAGAGCACTGCACTTCCAGGTTCGTTCATCAGCCGTACTTCTGACGCCGCCGCCAGGACGTCGTCCACCCGGCTTGCCGGCGAGCGTTTTGCCAGCGCCTGCGGCAGCAGCGCCATCACCGCGAGGGCGACCACTGCGGGGAGAATCCACCTCGATGCCCTCGGGAACCTGGGGGCGGCTGCTTGTACGGCCGAGCCGATGATCGAACCGATCAGCAGCGCCAGTCCCAGCAGGCTGAAGAGTATGTACCGGTCCAAGAACAGTGGCTGAATCAGGGAGAGGCCGGCCAGGCCGAGTTGTGGTACAGCCAGCAGGGGGAGTCCGACGGCCGCAACCGACAGGTCGCCCGCCCTGGGCCGATCCAGTGCGGCTCCGATGCCGCCGATCAGCAGAAGGACCGTCGGTCCGATCAGCATGTGCCAGGTCAATGGCGGGATCCATGAGACCTGTACGGACTGGCTGTGACTGAAGAGCATCAGGGGCAGTACACACGCCGTCGCGGCCGCGGAAGCGGCTGCCCAGCGTACGGATATGCGGAGCGTGGGTCGCGTCCAGAGCAGCGTGAGCAAGTGCGCCGGCAGGATCATCAGCGAGAGCCAGTTCAGCAGCCCGCACGCCAGGACCGTCCCACCGTAGGCGAACCAGTGCGGCATCTGAGTGCGCCCCTGCAGCGCGGTCACGAGCAGCAGGGTCGAGATTCCGGCTCCGGCCGCGACCAGCGCGTACGGGCGGCCCTCCTGGAGATAGAACTGCACGGCGGGGAGGAGCCCGAACGCCAGTCCCCCCGCCAGGCCCACGGAAAGCCCGGCTAGCCGGTGTCCGATGGCTGCCACGCAGGCAGCCGCCACTGCTGTGGCCAGCACCGAAGGCAACCGCAGTGTGGTGGTGCTGGGGCCGAAATATTCGAACAATCCGTGCATAAAGAGGTAATAGCAGCCATGTACGACATCGACGTTCCCCAGCATGCTCCATATCTCGGCCGTGGAGCGTTGGGCCACCTGCCAGGTGGCCGCTTCGTCCCGCCACACGCTGTCCTGCCGGGACAGTCCCCAAAGGCCGAGAGCCAGTGTCCACACCATCGGGAGCAGGCAGACGAGAACGCGGTGACGCGCGGGGGTCGTTGGGGAGTTCATCAGCGTTTTCAGACCCTCGGGTAGGGGTGCGGCGGGCGGCATGCGGTCCTGGACGTGAGCGAGGGCTTCTGTGGCGGCGGGGCGTCCCAAAGCGACGGACGGATGATGCAGCTAGTCCCCGCGATGCGCGGCCCGATGAAATCCAGCGCGCTTCAGGATGCCATCGCAGTGGCCACTGATTCCTTCTTTCTGGCCGGAATCATGCCCTATGGCTGAGACCATTCCAGTGCTTAGGTTGCTAAATAGCCAGCGTTGGCTTGAACGTGCATCTTCATTAGCTGAAAATGTCCTTCGACCCTCCGGTGAGGTCACCCCATACCCTCAACGCCAGTCGGCGCGAGCGTAGTTGTATGTATTATAAAGTTACTTTCGTCACATGCACTCAGGGTTGAGGCTGGACCGCTCTCCGTAGCAAGATCTTGTTTGTCCGCGAACAAGGTCATGATGAAAAGGGGAACATTCATGAACAAGCGCACCGGGGCTAAGGCAGCCATTGCGACAGTGGGTCTCGTCCTCGCCGCGGCCACTCCCGCGCTGGCGACCACCGTCAATGTCGGTGGGGGTACCTGGAGCTACGACCAGGGCGCCAACACGGCGTGGTCGAACTACAAGCACGCCTCGAACTACCACGCTTCTTCGGTGTCGATCGGCGGCCAGCTTTCCAGGAGTGGCTGCACGTCGCCGGGTTCGTGGTCCCTGGCCTCCGGGTCCAAGAACGGTGGCAGTATCAACTACTACTACGACCCGAGCTGCTAGTTCGTCCGGTCGAATACTGAGTTACGGCACGTGCGAGTGGCGCCGCTCCAACATGCCTAACTCAATTTAGCTGTGAGGGCGAGTACCTCTCGCCCTCACAGCTGTTTTTTCAGCTGAGCCTATTCGGATGCGTGCTCCCCGAGCACCCTCAACCTAGGTAATAACCGATGCTGCACCGAGGTATAAGATTCGTCCACGCCGCCATATTGGCCTTCTCCGTAGTACTGAGTTTTCTGTTTCTGCGGGGGCTGGATGAGAGCACGGTTCTAGGGAACTCGGCTTTGGTCACCGTGCTCGACTCGGACGATTCGGTGAGTGCTGCTCAAGCCGTTCGACTCGTCGAGTCTTTCGCGACCGAGCACGGGGTCGCGGTGGGTCGCGAAGTGCCGGATCTGAAGAACCCTGACGGGCGTCGGCATCTGTACTTGGCGACGGGCGACGCCGGCACCGTGACAGCATCATGGCTAAGTAAGGGCTATCCGGCCTTCAGTGAGAAATATGACACACGTGTGCATCCACTATCAGAGATCGGGCATCAGGATCCGCGAGGCTCGTACTATGTGTTCGGGTCTTCCGAGGCAGCCGATGCTCTGGTATCCGATTTCAGTGACCGTGGCATGGTCGCAAGCGTCATACACCCTCTGTCATACGAAGAGTTGTCCAAAACGTACACGGACGACCCCCTGTTTCGTGCCCTCGGAGTAGTTGCCCTCGCTGCACTGACGATGACCGGCGCGAGCGTGCTGCTCAATGTGAAGACCTACGCAGTCCTCCGAATGCAGGGCATGTCCTTCACCGGCATCCTTCTCCATGACCTGCGACAGTTGAGGGTGTCCTGGCTAATGGCAGCTGGCGTTGTGGCGACTACCACGCTGGGCTTCCTAGGCCTCTACAACGGTTTCGCCTGGCTGGGACTGTTCACGTCGGTAGCTGTTGTGATCGCCGTCCTGCTCAGCGCCCTGGTGCTCGCCACACATGCGGCCGTGCTCGCCTTGACGTGCAAGGTCGACGTGCTGCCTGCCCTCAAGGGCGAACTGCCATCACGGGCGGCATCCATCAGCGTCTACCTGGTGCGTATTCCCGCTCTGCTACTCGCCCTGAGCATCGCCGGCCATGTCAGCTTCGCGGCCAGGGATGTTCTCACGCGGCAGGAGAACCGAGAGGTCTATGACACTGTCGGCGATGCAGTCTCAATTCGCCTCAATGGCGCCTTTGCAATGCAACTTGACGAATTGGACAAGCACGTGGGGCCGTGGCTACGTCAGGCCGACCAGCGCGGTGAGGTCATTGTTTCCGGACGTAGAGACCTCCAACTGTCCGTTCCCGAAGCGCATCTGCCGGCCGGTGAGATTCTTATCGTCAACGACACCTATCTTGGTGAACAGTCAGTTATCGGCATAAATGGTCGACGTTATTCTGCCACGTCCGGAAATGGTAATAGCAAGTCGAGCCAGGTCCGGGTTATCGTTCCTGAGTCTCTGACCTCGCACACGCCCGACATCGCACAAGCGGCCTCTCGGATAATTGACCCGCATCTCAGTCGGAACATCCCGCTCGAAACGCTCACCAGCAAAACAGGGCAACGTGTCTTCGGATACAACACCGGTACCAACGTTTACAGCGCGGCACACAGCGCGGACGAAGACAGATCATTGGTGGACGACCCGGTCCTTATCGTAGTCCCCAATGGATCATTCCTTACGAACGATGCATACGCGACATTCGCTACTCAGGGGGGCGTAGTATTTCCTGACCCCAACGACGCGTTGAATGGTATCAGGTCCCAATCCCTGCGAAACTATGTGAGCTCCGTTAGCCCGGTCGGACAAAAAGCTGCACTGGACCTCAGGGAAGCGTCGAATAAATTCCGACTGCACACATTCAACCTCATCATCGCCATGATAGTGCTGCTTGTCGCAGGTGCAGGTGTGTGCATTATTTACTCGCGGAAGAACGCCCAAAATATTTTCGTGCGACACATCAGTGGTTGGAGGTATAGTGCTACCCACCGCTTCATACTCGCTGTAGAGGTGGCAATCGCGATAATCTTTGCCAGTAGAGTGCCTTTCGAAAATTGGCAGCAGAACAGAGAATTGCGCGACCTTGCCGCGGCCGGTGCGCCTGCCCCCTTCGAGGCCGTTCACATCACTGCATTGGATACCAGCGTCATCACCGGCCTCGTCGTCTTCGAACTGGCAGCCGTGCTTCTCGCCCTTGCCTTCTTTCACCGCCGCATAATTAAAGAAGGGGCGACCGAGGGGTGATGCCTTTCGTTACGGAATTCCTCACTAGTCGGAGTGCGTCGTGATCGATATAAAGAATCTATCGAAATCATTCGGAGCCCGCACCGTGTGGAGCGACATCAGCTTCACCGTTAACGGCGGTGAAATGCTGGCCCTCATCGGCCCAAGTGGATCGGGTAAGTCAACTCTCCTCAACTGTCTAGGGCTGCTCGAGCGACCGGACAAGGGGGAAATCTGTTACGAAGGGAAAGATATTACCCGATTCGGTCGGCGTGATATCCGCCGATACCGCCGCGATACCCTCGGCTACCTGTTCCAGCACTATGCCCTGATCGAGACCGCGACAGTGCATGAGAACCTGGAAGTAGTCACCAAACTGCGGCGTTCGTCGCAGCGCCCTGACAACACGTCCCTAGCTGAAGTACTAGACCGCGTCGGTCTGACCGGGCGGGAAGAAGAGAAGATCTCCCACCTCAGCGGAGGAGAACAGCAGCGCGTGGCTCTGGCCCGCCTCATGATTCAGCAGCCAACCGTCGTTCTCGCAGACGAGCCGACCGGCGCTCTCGACGATGCCAACAGCACGATGGTCATCGACATCCTTGAGGGCATGAGTAAGTCCGGATGCTCAGTGGTCATCGCGACCCACGACGACAGCGTCCGTAGCCGATGTGATGCGGTGTTCGCGGTACACGACTCATCTCTCGTGGGTTCGCTATAGACCCGTCAGCCCCTCCCGCGGACACCGACTACAGCCAAGCTTTGGGCGCACGGCTGTCCCACTTAAAGTTCGAACGCCCATACTGGCAGTAACAGTAAAGGTGACGCCCGTGTCCTGGCCGCTGAGGCGTGCGGGCGGGTGCCAGCGCGAAGCGCCCGAGTCGTGTTCGGCCGGAAGCCGGAACCGATACGCTCCCGGCTTCCGGTGCCCGGTCGATACGGAGTATGACTGCACCTGTCAAGGGGCGGGGTGGCAACGGAGTCTGAGGCATGCGCTGCGGGTGCGCCGTCGGCTTGTCTGTTGCAGTAGATGTGCCGGGCGGATCGTCTCCCACTACAGGCGCAGGGGCCGCCAGGTAGCCGTGCGGTACGTACCGCACCGCAGTGCGGTTGCCGGGGATCGAGGCGGATGCAGCGGGATCCAGCAGGATGTGAATGTCCGCCTCTGTGACGTTTCCGCAGGTGAGAGGCGTCACGCTTTTGGGTTCGAGTCCCACCCGCCCCGCCGAGCGGCCCCAGGCAGAATCGTTCTGACCTGGGGACACTCGTTTTCCGGCGTGCTTCGCGCCAAGGGACGTTCCAGGGAGCGGGGCGAGGGGAGCCGGAGTCGGAGTCGGAGTCGGAGTCGGAGCCGGGGTGGGCCGCCGGCCGGCGAAGCGGGTTACGGGGTGTCAGGCCGTGGGGGTGCCGGGGTGTACCCAGCCGTCCTCGCGGACCCGGGTCGCGAGGTCGATCTTGGTGTAGGTCGGGCGCCCCGCTTCCTGGTATTTCGTCTTCACCCGGTCCACGTAGTACTTCGCGGTGTTGACCGTGATGCCGGCCCGGCGGGCTGTCGCCTTCAGGGTGAGCCCGGACGCGTAACCCACCAGCACCTCGCGCTCCTTCGGGGAGAGCCGGGGGCGGGCGCCCCGGTCGTAGGCGAGGGCGAAGGCCAGCTCCGGCGAGTGCGCGGTGCGCCCGGCGGCGACCTCCCGGACGGCCTCGACGAGCACGGACAGATCGTGGTCCTTCGTGATGAAGCCGTCGGCTCCGTCGGCGACGGCGGCCACGATCCGGTCGCGGTCCGGAACCACGCTGATCATCAGCACCCGGCTGCCGGACTCCCGCAGCCTGCGGATGTTCTCCGCGGGCGGGCGGCCGTCGCGCAGCATGAGGTCCAGCAGGACGACGTCCGGCGGCTCCCGCCGTTCCGCGAGCAACTCGTCGACGGTGCGCGCACAGGCCACGAGGCGCAGCCCCGCGGCGCCGTCGAACCACGACCGGATACCGTCGAGGAGCATACGGTCGTCGTCGACCACGGCGACGGTGATCAGCTGGGCCATCTCAACTCCACTCTCACGCCCTCGCCCGGAGCGGCGTCCACGGATGCCAGGCCGCCTATGGCGCGCATACGCGTGTGCACGGACCGGTCGAGCCCGAGGCCGCCGGTGAGGTCCCCGGCGTCGAAGCCCCGGCCCCGGTCGACCACGGTGACGACCAGTCGGCCGGCGTCCCCGGTGGCGGTCAGGTAGGCGTGATCGGTCCCGGCGTGGCAGCGGACGTTGTTCAGGGCTTCGGTCGCCGCCTGCGCGACGATCAGCGCGATGTCGCCGGGGACGGCGGGCGGCTCGTGGTAGCGGGCGGTCACCCGCAGGCCGAGTGCCTCGGCGGCCCGGACGGACTCCTCCAGTGCCGCTCGTATGTCCGAGTCGGGTGTTTCGCCGTCCGTGTGCTCGACCAGTCTCCGCAGGTAGGCGGCCTCGCGGGCGCACCGTTGGCGCATCACCGCGGTGTTGGCGTCCACACCGCCGCGGGCTATGGCGGTCAGGGTGGCGAGGACCGTGTCGTGCAGAGCGCTGTAGTGGGTGATGCGCTCCGCGTACCTCGCCCGCTGGGCCTCCGCGGTCAACGCCCGGTGGTTGGCGGCGTCGAGCCGCGCGCCCTGGCGGCAGAGGTACCACGCGAGCACCCGGGCTACGACGGCCGAGAACACCAGGGCGTTCAGGTGGGTCGCGGTCACAGCGGCGTCGGCATGGACGAGCAGGTAGCCGACGAGGTGTGTCGAGACCAGGAGGGCGACGGCGATCGCGGTTCCCCGCACTCCGAAGGCCACAGCGGCCAGGGCCGAGGCCGAACCGCCCAGCAGCATGGTCCAGGCGATCGTCTCCGGTTCCCGGGCGCCGCCCCACGCGTACGCGCCGAAGGGGAGCAGGCAGCCGACGACCAGGGCGTCCAGGCCCACGGCTCGGCGCGTGACCCGTCCCCGCCGCCTCGCCGCGGTGCAGACGAGGGCCGTGGAGGCGATGGCCGTGCCCAGGAGCAGCCACTGGATCGGGCGGTCGCGCTGGTGCTGGGAGACGTTGACGACGCCCGCGACGAGGTGGCTGCCCCGGTAGAGAGCGGTGGCCAGCACCATCGAGTTCCGGGCGCGGTCGAGCCCGCTGTCCTTGTTGTGGATCCGTCGGCCCCCCTTGATCGCAACCCCCCAGAACGGGTGGTGCCCCGGCCCCTCGGCGCACCGCTAACGTCACCCGTGGAGATCAAGGGATCGCTCGCGGCCACGATAGGCACAGCTGGTCGAGGGGTGACCCGAGATTCTCGGACATCTCTGCGTGTTTCCCATCGAATATGCCCGGTTCCCCTATGGCGTTCCATCGACTCATGTGATTAGCCATCAGGTGTTTTGCGCCCGAAACGCCTTGCCGAACACGGCCGCCTCCGTCCTCCCGGACGGTGTCCGGCCACGGCCACCGCCCGGGAGCGGTGTCCGGCCACGGCCACGCTCTCCCGCACCCCTCGTGGGACCTCTCTGCTCCGAGCTCCGCACCGGAAGGATCTTGCCCCGTGACCGCTGACCGCGCCGCACACGGCACCAGCAGGTACTTCGCCGTGGACACCGGCCTGCTTCCCGGCATCGTCGACGGCGTGCTGCGCCGGCGGGGCGCTGCGGAATGGGCAGTCGAGCAGGGGGACTTCTGGTGCTCGGTGCGCCCGGCCGGCCACGAGAGCGGGGAGCAGGGCTGGAAGCTCCACCTGTCCGCCACACCGCTGTCCGCGGCGCTGGTCCTGGCGGTGGCGGCTGATGTCCTGGTCGAGGAGCGGGCCTCCTTCAAGTTCGCCGGTGCGCTGGACCGCGTCGCGCTGCTGACGGGCGGCCGGGCGGACCGGGGCGGCGGCGGCAAGTTCGTCACGGTGTACCCGGACGATCCCGACCACTTCCGGCGACTGGCCCGACGACTGCACCGCGCGACGACGGGGCTGCGGGGCCCGCGCATCCTGTCCGACCGGCCCTACGCCGCGGACAGTCTCGTGCACTACCGCTACGGGGTGTTCCGCGGTGTGCGCGTGACGACGAACGACGGGGAGTCGGACGTCCGGCTGCGCAGGCCCGACGGGGTGTTGGAGAAGGACAGGCGCAAGGCGTGGGTGACCACTCCGCCGTGGGCGCCCGAGCCGTTCCCCGACGAGCCGGGCCGTGACGACACGCTCGCCGCACCGCCCGCACCGCCCGCGTCGGCCGGGGCCTCGGACTCCGGGACCGCGGGTACGGCGGCGTCGGCCCCGGCGAGGCGGAAGGCGGTCCGCCTCAACGACCGCTACGTGGTCCGCAAGGCGATCCGGCACGCCTTCAAGGGCGGCGTCTACCTCGCGACGGACGAACTGACGGGCCGGCAGGTCGTCGTGAAGGAGGCCCGCGCCCATGTCGGGGTGCGCGTGGACGGCAGCGATCTCCAGGACACCCTGCGCCACGAGTCCGAGATGCTGGGCAGGCTGGCGCCGCTGGGCTTCACCCCGGCCGCGATCGACCTGTTCGCGCAGGGCGGCAACCTGTTCCTCGTCCAGGAGCACGTACCGGGGCGGACGCTGCGCGACCGGCTCGCCGAGCGGCCGGTAGGGGGCCTGGAGGAGTTCCTGTCCCTGGCCCGGCAGGTGGTGGACGTGGTCGACGCCGTCCACGGCACCGGCCATGTGCTGCGGGACCTCTCCCCGAACAACCTCATGGTCACCCCGGACGGCCGGGTGCGCCTGATCGACGTCGAGTACCTGGTCCCCGACGGCGTCCCGGTCCGACGCGGGTACACCCCGGGATACGTCGGGCCCGAGGTCTCCTCGCTGACCGACTTCGACGTCACGGCCCCCACCCGCGCGGGGGACCTCTACAGTCTCGGCGCGGTGCTGCTGCACCTGGCGGTGGGCGTCGACATGCTCCTGGTTCCCGACGACCGTCCGGTCGGCGACCGCACGGAGGCGCTGATCGCCCTCGCCGTGGCCGACCGGGCCTGGACGAAGCCGCTGCTGCCCGTACTCCTCGCCCTCTGCTCCTCCCGGCCCGAACGTCGTTGGGACCTCTCCCGGGTGCGGGAAGCCCTCGCGGACGTGGAACGGGAGAAGGCCGTGGCGGCGCCCGCGGGCTCCGGGTACGCGGCCGAACCGGGGCGTCCCGCCGGGGCGGGGACCGTCGCGGACTCCGGCATCACCGACGAGGACGGCGAGCGGCTGATCGCCGACGGCCTCGCCCACCTGCTGCGCACCCGCCGCGAGGGCGGCGGGCACCTCTGGGAGCTCAGCGGTTTCGGCGCGACCACCGACCCGCTCAACGCGCAGTACGGCGCGGCCGGCGTCCTCGCCGTCGTCACCCGGGCCGCCGCGGCCCGCGGCGGCGTCGAACTCCACCGGGGGGTGGCGGAACTCGCGGAGTGGACGCGGCGACGGCTGACCGATCCCTCCGCGGGGCGGACAGCCGACGGAACCGTCCTGCCGGGGCTGTACTTCGGCCGCTCGGGCACGGCCTGGGCGCTGCTCGACGCGGCCCGCCTGCTGGGCGACGACGACGGTGTCGAGGAGGCGTGCGCGCTGGCCCGCGCCGTCCCCGTCGACTGGCCCAACCGGGACGTCTGCCACGGCGCCGCCGGGGCGGGCATGGCCCAGCTGCACTTCTGGCACACGACGGGAGACCCCGTTTTCCGCGACCGGGCGGCGGCCTGCGCCGAGGCCGTCCTCGCGGCGGCCGAGGACCACCCGGCCGGGGTGATCTGGCCGATCCCGGCCACCTTCGACTCAAGCCTCGCGGGGGCCCGCCACTACGGGTTCGCGCACGGCATCGCGGGCATCGGAGCCTTCCTGCTGGCCGCCGGACTCGCCGCGGAGCGGGAGGACTTCGTCAGCGCGGCCCGCACGGCGGGCGACACCCTGGTGGCCCTCGCCCGCGTCGAGGACGGCCGTGCGGCCTGGCCGGCCGGCGACCGCGCCGCCGACGGGCCCGTGGGACAGACCCACTGGTGCAGCGGTTCCTCGGGGATCGGCGCCTTCCTGATCCGGCTGTGGCGGACATCGGGCGACGTACGCCACCGCGACCTCGCCGCCCTCGCGGCGGTCGCGGTCAGGCAGGCCATGTGGGCCTCCTCCCCGGCCGCCTGCCACGGGCTCTCCGGCAACGCCGAGTTCCTCCTGGACATGTCCGCGGTGCTCAAAGACTCCCGCTACCGGGACCGGGCCCGCGAACTGGCCGCGTGCATCGCCACCCGGGCCGTGCTCCGCGACGGCCTCCTGGTGGTGCCGGACGAGTCCCTGGAGGCGGTCACCGCCGGCTACCAGACCGGTCTCTCCGGAACCGTCGGGATGCTGCTGCGCCTGCGCTACGGAGGTTCCCGACTGTGGATGCCGGACCCACCGGATCTCCACGCCGCCGCCGCCGGACGCGACGCCGTCGAAGACCGCCGCACCCCCGCCGGGCGGAGCATCCCCGCCGGGCGGAGCATCCCCGCCGGGCGGAGCATCCCCGCCGGACCGGACGCCCGCGTCGTGGCGGGTACGGCGTGAAGCGGCGACCGGAACGCCTCAGCTTCCGCTTCTCGGAGCGATCCCGTTACGCGGCCTGCTTGGTGACCGCCGCCGACGGCGGGCTGGTCCCGGGATGGTGGGACCTGGACGGCACGGGACCCCGGTACCGGGAGGGCTCCTCCGCCGAGTCCACGGCCACCCAGGTCCTGCCGACCGAGGACGGCGGGCTGCTGCGGCTGCGCGGCGCGGCGGGCAGCGGACGCCACCTGCTGATGCTGTCCCACCCCACCGAAACCGCCGACCTCACCGAAACCGCCGACCCCGCCGGAACGGACGGCGCGGAGGACGCCGGGGAGCGCACGGCGGTGGAGGCGAGGGGCCTGCGGCTGGTGGCCGGCGGCCCGCAGGACGTGCTCGCGCTGGCCGTGGAGACTGATCCGCACGGCCGCACCCGGGTGTGGCAGGTCCGCCCCGCTCCCCTGCGCCTGACCGATCCCGTGGCGTTGCCCGGCCGGGTCGGCGGACTCCTGCCGCTGGACGCGACGGGTCGCCGCTACGCCACCGACCTCGCCCCCGACGGCCGCTACCGTCCCGGTCTCGGCCGGACCGACGACTGCCGCCCGGTCGTCCTGGACCTCCGCGACCGTACCTGGCATCCGCTGGCTTCCCCCGCCGGTGGCCGCGTCCACCGACTGCTCCTCTCGCTCCCGGGCTCCGGGGCCCTGCTGGCAGCGGCCGACGCCGGGGACGGGCGGCTGCGGATCGCCCGCACCAGCCTCGACGGCACGGCACGGCTGGACTTTCCGGAAGGGCTCAACTCCCTGGACGGCGCGGTCTTTCCGCTCGCCGCCGACCCGTCGGGCGAACGCGTGGCGCTGCGGGTCTCCCGGGGAGCGCAGGCCCGCCTGTTCCTGTACGACCTGGCGGACGACCTGCCCCGACCCGCGGAGCTGGCCCCGGGCGCGCTCCACTCCGCCGCCGGGTGGAGCGAGGGCGGGCTGCGGGTCGTGTACGCCACCCCGGACCGGCCCGCCGACATCGTCACCGTCCCCGGGACCGTCGCATACGGCCGGGAGCGGCCCGCCCACCCCGCCGCGGGGTGGAAGGACCCGGCCCCCACCTACGCCTCCACCGCCACCTCGGCCTCCACCGAGTGGTTCCCGACGCCGTCAGGAACGTTCGAGGCGGTCTGCCTCGGCGACTGGCGCACCGCGAGCACCGTCGTCGTCGCCCTGCACGGCGGACCGGAGGGCCGCTGGACGCTGGACTACGACCCGGTGTTCGCGTCGCTGTCGCAGGGCGGTATCGCGGTGGTGGCGCCCAACCAGCGCGGGAGCACGGGATACGGCCGCCCGCACGCCGCGGCCGTCCACGGCGCCTGGGGCGTGCCCGACCTGGCGGACATCCGGTCACTGGTCCGCACGCTGACGGAACACCGCCCGCCCGGCTTCGAACCTCCCGCCGTACTCGGCGTCAGCTACGGGGGATTCCTCGCCCTGCTGGCCGTGTGCGCCGACCCCGACGCCTGGTCCCGCTGCGCTGTCATCGCACCCTTCCTGTCCGCGCGCGGGCTCCACGAACGCGCGACGCCCGCGGTACGTGCGCTGATCGACCGGCACGGACTGGGCGAACCTCCGGACGACGACCTCGGCCCCCGGGACGTCGAACGCCTCGCCCACCGCGTCCGCGTGCCGCTGCTCGCCGTGCACGGCGCCGATGACCCTCTGGTGCCGGTGGACGAGACGAGGCGTCTGCGGAGGCGGCTGGCCGAAGCCGGCCGCACGGAACACGTCCATTTCGACTGCCTCGAAATCACCGGAGCGGGCCATCACCCGCTCCAGGAACGGGGCGGCGCCGAACTCACCGACCGACTGGTGACGTTCCTGGCGGCCGGACTCCCGGCCCGCCGCACCGCCGCCGCCCACCCCTGACCTCGCGGTCGCTCCCGCGGCCGTGTGGCACCGCCGGACCCGGCGGTGTATCGCGATCACTCATGACGAGAGGACGACACCATGACCGTCGACGTTGACGAGCTGCAGACCCTGGAGGGCGAGGAGTCCGTGGCCCTGGCCGGCTGTACCGCCACCTGCGCCTGGACCTGCGCCATCACCAGCATCGAGCAGCAGTAGCACCCGTGCGCCGGGCGTGCCGGATCCCGGCACGCCCGGCGCGACACCTCGGCACCGCACGCCGCGCCGGCCCACCGGCCGGATTCCCGGGAGGAGAGCCATGACGTCCCCGCAGGGCCTGCTGAGGGACGCGACCGCCGAGGCACGCGGCTGGTTCCTCCTCACCGTCGCCACGGCCGTCATCGGCTCCGCCGGAACCCTCGCCCTGCCCTGGGCCATGGCACGGGCCCTCGACGCGGTCGTCGCGGGACAACCGGCCTCCGTCCCCCTGGCGGCCTTCGCCTGCCTGCTCGCCGTCGTGGTGACCGCGGGGGCGCTCCAGACCCTGGCCAACGGAGGGTACGGCTCCGCGACGGTGGCCGCGCTGCGCCGGACCCTGGCCCGGCGCGCCCTGGACGCGGGCGTCCCGGGCGCGGCCAGGTTCCCGGCGGGCGATCTCGCCGGGCGTCTATCCGCGGGCTGCGCGCAGGCGGGCTCGGCCGGGGTCACCGTCGTCACGACCGCGGCCTCGCTGCTGACATCCCTCGGCGGAGTGGTCGCGCTGTGGCTGCTCGACTGGCGGCTCGGCCTCTGCTTCTCCCTGGGGGTGCCGCCCCTGGTACTCATCGCCCGCCTGTTCATGAACCGCAGTTCCGGGCTCTTCCTCCACTACCAGCAGACCCAGGGCAGGATCTCCGCCCTGCTGCTCGAAGCACTCGGCGGCGCACGGACCATCGGCGCGAGCGGCACGGCGCGGGCCGAGGCCGCACGCGTCCTCCAGCCCCTGCCGGAGCTGTCCCGCACCGGCCACCGCATCTGGCGACTGCAACGGGACACCGGCTGGCAGGTCGGCCTGCTGGCCCCGGTCGTGGAGGTGCTGGTGCTCGGCGTCGGAGGTCTCGCCCTGCTGAACGGCGACATCAGCGCGGGGGAGCTCGCCGCGGTGGTGGCGTACGCCGCCGTGGCGATGTCCGCCCTCGACCAGCTCGACGCCCTCTTCGCCCTCGGCGTCTCGGTCGCCGGCGCGCGCCGGGTCGCCGAAGTGGTCGACCAGCCCGCCGCGACGCCCGGCACGCGGGGCCGCGTCGCGGGCCGCCGCGGCAGGGTGACTCTGTCCGGGGTGACCGTCCGCTCCGGCCCCCGCCTCGTGCTCGACGCGGTCGACCTCGACGTGCCGGCGGGTACGACCCTCGCGGTGGTCGGCAGGTCCGGTGCGGGCAAGAGCAACCTGGCCGCGCTGATCGGGCGGCTGCGGGAACCGGACGGCGGAACCGTCGCCGTCGACGGCGTACCGCTGCGGGAACTGGCCCCGCACGCCCTGCACGCCGCGGTCGGCTACGCCTTCGAACGGCCGGCGCTGCTCGGCGGGACGGTACGCGGCATGATCGCCTTCGCCCGCCCGGACGTCTCCGACGAGGCCGTGAGGGCAGCCGCCGCGGCGGCTCGCGCCGACGACTTCGTCCGACGGCTGCCCCACGGCTTCGACACGCCGCTCCACGATGCGCCGCTCTCCGGCGGAGAGATCCAACGACTGGGCCTGGCACGCGCCTTGGTCCACGATCCGGACGTGATCGTCCTGGACGACGCGACGTCGAGCCTGGACACCGCCACCGAGGCGCGGGTCGACTCCGCCCTCGCCTCGGCCTGGTCCGACCGGACCCAGGTGGTGATCGCCCACCGGGCGTCCACCGCCGCCCGCGCCGACCTGGTGCTCTGGCTCGACGACGGACGCGTCAGGGCCCTGGGGACACACCGCGCGCTGTGGCGGCGGACGGCCTACCGCGAGCTGTTCGCCGCCGCGCCCGCCGCCCCCGCCCCGCGGCGGTCCGCGACGCGGCAGGAGACGGCATGAGCGCCCCGCCCGAGGCCCCCGCCCCCATCGACCGGCGCATGCTCGCCGGGTTCCTCCGCCGGCACCGCCGCGCGGCGGTCGCGGTCACGGGGTGGTCGGTCCTGGAGGCGGTTCCGGCGCTCAGCTCCGGTCTGCTGGTCGCCGCCGCCCTCGACCGGGGCTTCCTCGCGGGGCGGCCCGGCGCGGGGTTCTTCTGGATCGGGCTGCTCGGGGCCGCGATGGTGCTGCGCGCCCTGATGACGCGCGCGCTCACCCCGTGGCTGGGGCGGCTCGTGGAGCCGCTCCGGGACGAGTTGGTCACGGCGGTGGCATCCGGCGCGCTGCACCGGGCCGCCGGCGGCGCCCGGGGACCCGCTGGTGCGGGAGTGGCGCGGCTGACCGTGCAGGTGGAGACCGTGCGTTCACTGGTCTCGGCGCTTCTGCGCTCCGCCCGGCAACTGGGCGTCTCGCTGCTGATGGCCTTCGTCGGCCTGGCCGCCCTGTCCGCGCCGGCGGCGGCCGTCACCCTGCCGCCGGTCGTCCTCACCCTCCTGCTCTGCGTTCCGCGCCTGCGCACACTCGCCCGGCGACAGCGCGGACAACTGCGGGCCGAGGAGCGCCTGACGGCCCTCGCCGGCGAGGTGTTCGACGGCATCCGGGACGTCGTTGCCTGCGGTGCCCGCGACCGGGTGGCGGCCGAACTCGGCGTACGGATCATCGAGCACCGGGACGCGTGCCGCGGCGTCGCCCGGACCGCCTCGGCCAACACCCTCCTGGTGTCGTTCGGCAGCCATCTGCCCCTGCTCGCCCTCATCGTGGCGGCCCCCGCCCTCCTGCGCGGCGGCACACTGTCGGTGGGCGAACTCCTGGGAGCCACCAGCTACCTGCTCAGCGGCGTCGCGCCCGCCCTGCGTTCGCTCGTCGCCGTGCTGGGGTCCTGGGGAGTTCAGCTGACCACCGTGCTGGGCCGGTTGGCCCGGTCCTCCGCCCCCGCCTCCGCCCCCGCCTCC
>NZ_ML123034.1:1852430-1862738 GCF_003846185.1 Streptomyces sp. ADI96-02 | reverse complement strand
GCCCCCGCCCCCGCCTCCGCCTCCGCCTCCGACTCCGCCCCTGCCTCCACCTCCACCGGGCCGACGCCGCCGGGCCGCGTACCGCGTTCGTCCGACCTGTCCCTGGTGGACGTCGAGTACGCGTACGGTCCTGGGGCCGTACCGGTGATCAGCGGGCTCTCCCTGCACATCCCCGCCGGATCGCACCTGGCGGTCGTCGGCCCGAGCGGTACGGGGAAGTCGACCCTGACCGCACTGCTGTCCGGGCTGTACCGGCCGGACAGCGGCCGGTTGACCCTGGGAGGGGTCCCGGCTGCGGACGCCGACCGCTCCTGGATCCACCGCGCCGTGGCGATGATCCCGCAGGAGGCGTACGTCTTCACGGGCACGGTGCGGGACAACCTGCGCTACCTGCGAGCGGAGGCCACGGACGCCGAACTGCTCGCGTCCTCGGTGGCCGTGGGCGCCCAGGACCTCGTCGAGCGGCTGGGCGGCCTGCACGCGGCGGTGGGACTGGACGGACCGGAACTCTCCTCCGGTGAGCGGCAGCTCATCGCCCTGGCGCGGGCCCACGTCTCGGCCGCGTCGATCGTGCTGCTGGACGAGGCGTGCTGCCATCTCGACCCGGCGGCCGAGGAGCGCGCCGAGAACGCGTTCGCCGCCCGCGGCACCACCCTCATCGTCGTCGCGCACCGCATCAGCTCGGCGCTGCGCGCCCCGCGTGTCCTGGTGCTTGACGGCGAACGGACCGCCGCCGGCACACACGACGAACTGCTCGGGGAAAGCCCGCTCTACCGCGAACTGGTCGGGTACTGGACGGCCGACCGACCGGACGACCCGGGCCGGCCGGCTCCGCTCTCCGCACCCGGTGCGAGAACGCCGGAGCCCGGACCGCCGGCCCGATGACCCCGCACAGGGACGGGGGCCTTGCCGGGTTCTGCTCGCTCGAGTGGGACGGCCACGGCCCGGGGCGCTCGCGCGGTGGGCTGACCACCAGGATTCACCTCCCTGTCGACGCCTCCTTCCACGTCCTCGCGGCCGTCATCACCGCCGGCCAGCGAGGCGACGCACCCGTCTTCGGGCAGGTGATGGACGGAATCCGTGTCCCCCGGATCGGCGGCCACCGGGTGGTCCGCCCCGAAGCCGAGCCACTTTCCGTGCAGCCGGTATCCCGAAACCGTTGGTGCATGGCCATCCCCAGTTCCCGCCCGCCCTGGATCTGCCGCATGACGTGAAGCCACACCAGCTCCCGGCCTGTTCGACAGCGGCGATCTCGGACGTCGAGCCCCGGTAGCTGCCGTCTCTCCTACAACTCGGGTACCACCCACGACCGTCGTGTCCTTCTGAAGGCGGAGAGGAAATGCGGCCCGGTGGGGGATCCGCACGCGCCGCCCTCTCCTGAATGATCCTTCCTGTCTCACCCCATGCGACCGGAAGGATCGACAGCGTGCGCAGACGACGTCTCATACCTCTGTTAGTCGTGAGTGCCATGGCGCCCCTGGTTCCCGTACTCTCGGCCCCGCCGGCCGGTGCCGTCCCGGCCGCCGGGCCGCCGACCGCCTCTTCCCCGCCTGCCAGGAACGCGCTGGAGCGGTATGTGAAGCAGAAGCCCCGATGGAAACGCTGTGAAGCCGATACTCCGGCGGTGTTGCAGTGCGCCACGATCAAGGTCCCGCTGGACTACCGCGTTCCCGGAGGGAAGCGGATCGACCTGGCCATATCCCGGATCAAGAGCACCGCACCGGGCAAGCGGCACGGCGTCCTGTTGTCCAACCCCGGCGGGCCCGGCGGCCAGGGAATCGACACGCCGCTGGACATGCGGAAGAACCTGCCCAAGGCTGTCCGGCAAAAGTACGACCTCATCGGCATGGACCCGCGAGGTGTGGGACGGAGCAGCCCGGTTTCCTGCGGTATGAAGCCCGAGGACGAAAACTGGCTGCGCCCGTACAAGGAGGAGGCGTTCGCGAAGGACGTCGCCTGGGCACGCGATGTCGCGGACAAGTGCAGGGCGAAGGCGGGCGACAGACTCCCGCACATCACCACGCGCAACACCGCACGGGACATGGACCTGCTCCGGGCGATCCTCGGTGAGACGAAGATCTCGTTCCTGGGTTACTCGTACGGCACCTACCTGGGCGCTGTCTACACCCAGCTCTTTCCTGGCCGAGCCGACCGGTTCGTGCTGGACAGCGCGGTCGATCCGAAGCGTGCCTGGCGCGGCATGATCCAGTGGTGGGCCGAAGGCGCCGAGCCGGCGTTCGACCGGTGGACCGAGTGGGCCGCCGAGCGCTCGGAGACGTACAAACTTGGCGCGACCCCGAAGCAAGTCGAGCGCACTCTATGGAAGTTGGTCGCGCAGGCGGATGAGAAGCCCATCGACGTGGGTGGACAGCTGACCACCGGTGATGACATCCGCAGCGGATTGCGCAGCCTGGTCTTCACCCCGGAGTGGGCCACCGATGAGGTCGTGCTGCTGAAGAGGGCCGCCGCCGGCCGGCCCACTTCCGCGAGGAAGTTCGCGGCGTTCGCCGGATCGGCGGGAAGCGGGCGCCCAGGGGGCGCCGAAGTGCCGTCCGACAACGCGAGAGCGAGCTTCTTCGCCGTGGTGTGCGGCGACAACTCGGCGGCCTGGTCCCGCGATCCCGAGCGCTACCGGCAGGACGCCATCGCGGACAAAAAGCGCTACCCGCTCTTCGGTGACATGGCGTCCAGCATCAAGCCTTGTGCCTTCTGGGACAGGTCTGCGGAACCGGTGACCAAGGTGAACAACAGGGTCGGTTCCCTGGTCGTCCAGAACGAGTGGGACTCGCAGACCCCGCTGCCCAGCGGTCAGGCCCTGCACGCTGCCCTGAGGGGCTCGAAGATGGTCACCGTGCGCGGCGGTGAGGGCCACGGCGTCTATCCGAACGGCAACGTGTGCACGGACGGCGCGGTCAACGAGTACCTGCTCACCGGCAAGCTCCCGGCGAAGGACGTGATCTGCCGGGCGACGCCCAAGTCGAACGAGGAGGCGCGGAAGGACCGGAAGCGGGATGCGCTGCCGGGCTCACCGCTCCCGGATCGCGCTCCGGACCGGTTCTGAGCCGGGCCGCCCCGACGCAGCACCCGGGCCCCTGCGGACACTCCTCCGCAGGGGCCCGGGTGCTGCGTCCGACGCTCAGAATTTTGCCGGCGGCCTCGCCGCGCTCACCCTAGCCCTGACCCCGCTCATCACCGCCGCTCCCGCGTACGCCGGTGTGGCCGCTTCCTTGCTCGTCCAGGGGAAGATCTACAGCCGCACGAACATCGGTGGCGACGAGCAGCCCGACCTCCACCCCTCGGTGGCGGCCTTCTTCGAAGCGCTGCCGGTGGATCGACGCTACCGTCACGGCGCTGCGCGGCATCGGCCTTCTGCACGCAGGATCTCGCGCGATACGTCGAGCGGACGACACGGCGTCCGTAACGGCCCCAGGCCCCCGGGCCCCGGGCCTCCCCAGGCCCCCGGGCCCCGGCATCCACGCGCCCGTGCCCGCGCCGCCGCCGGCCCGATGACCCCGCACAGGGACAGTGGCCTTGCGGAAACGCCGGAGAAGGTCCCGGCGGAGGTGGCTACCATCCTCTGTGACCGAAACGACCGAGCCGCCTCCCGCCCGCCGCGCCCGCATATTCGCCGACCTCACGCCGCTGCGGGCCTCGCCCGACTACCGGCGTCTGTGGTTCGGGAACACCGTCTCCTGGGTCGGTCAGGGCATGACGGCGCTGGCCGTCTCGCTCCAGGTCTACGACATCACCGGATCCGCGTTCTCCGTCGGGCTCATCGGGTTCTGCTCGCTCGTGCCGCTCGTCGTGTTCGGGCTCTACGGGGGAGCGGTCGCCGACACCGTCGACCGGCGCAGGCTGGGGCTGTTCAGCGCCTCCGGGTCGTTCGTCCTCTCCGTCGTGCTGGTCGCCGCCACCGTCGCCGGGATCGAGCAGGTCGGCCTGCTGTACGCCGTCGTCGCCCTCCAGGCCGTCTGCTTCGCGCTCAACGCGCCGGCCCGCTCCTCGATGATCGCCCGGCTGCTGCCCGCCGAGCAGTTGCCCGCCGCCAACGCGCTGAACTCCATGACCAGTACGACCGGTGCGCTGGTCGGGCCGATGCTCGGCGGGCTGATCGTCGGCTGGTGGGGCTACCGCGCCGCCTACACCGTCGACGCCGTCACCTTCACCGCCTCCCTCTACGCGATGTGGCGGCTGCCCTCGATGCTGCCCGACCGGGGCGAGGAGCGGGATCCGGGCGGGAAGCGCAAGCGGGCCTCCGTGCTGGACGGGCTGCGGTTCCTCGGTACCCGGCCCAACCTGCGGATGACCTTCTTCACCGACCTGGCCGCCATGGTGCTGGCCCACCCCCGGGCGCTCTTCCCGGTGGTCGCCGTCCTCTGGTACGGCGGCGACGCCCGCACCACCGGACTGCTCGTCGCCGCCCCGGCGCTCGGCGCGCTCCTGGGCGGCGTGTTCTCCGGCTGGCTCGGGCGGATCCGGCGGCACGGCCTCGCGGTCCTGCTGGCCGTCGGCTGCTGGGGCAGCGCCATCGCCGTCTTCGGGCTCACCCGGCAGCTCTGGCTCGGACTGCTGTTCCTGGCGCTCGCCGGCTGCGCGGACACCGTCTCCATGGTCTTCCGCAACACCATGCTCCAGGCGGCCGTGCCCGACGAGATGCGGGGCCGGCTGCAAGGCGTGTTCATCGTCGTCGTCGCGGGCGGGCCCCGGCTCGGCGACTTCGTGGCCGGTTCGGTCGCCGACCTCGTCTCGCCCGCCGTGGCGGTCACCGGCGGCGGCCTCGCCTGCGTGGCCGTGGTCTGCCTGCTGGCGCTGAAGTGGCGCGGCTTCGCCCGCTACGACGCCCGCGACCCGCAGCCCTGACGCCTCGGCCGCCACGACGCCCGCGACCCGTCGCCCTGACGCCTCAGCCGACGATCGAGCGGACGACGCCCAGGTCCAGCAAGTCCTGCGGGCGCAGCCGCAACTGGTCGGCGGTGGCGGCCGTTTCGGACGGGGCGCGCTTGAGGATCGCCGTCGCGGCCTCCGGTGCGATGACGGAGAAGTAGCCGTCCGCCGTGATGTGGGTGTTGTCCGGGGCCGCCAGCGCCAGCGCCCCGCCCGAACCGCCCTCGCCGATCACCAGGGTCGTCACCGGGACCCGGGCCGCCGCGACGGCGGCGAAGACGTCCGCGATGGCGGCGCCCGCTCCCGCCCGCTCCGCCTCCGCGTCGTTGGCGGCCCCCGGCGTGTCGACCAGGGTGAGGACGGGTACGCCGAGCCGGTCGGCGAGCCGGATCGTCCGGGCCGCCGTGCGGTACCCGGCCGGGCGCGTCGGGGTCCCGCACTGGGCGACGTACGCGACCGGCCGCCCGTCCGCGCGCAGCCCGAAGCCGCACAGCAGCCCCGGATCCGTCCCGCCGCACCGGTCGCCGTTCAGCGGCAGCCGTACCGGGGCGTACGCGGCCAAGTACGCCTCCGCGCGCGGCCGTTCGGCGGAGCGGGCCCGCGCGACCGCCTCCCGCCCACTCGCCGGGAGCCCGCGCGCCGGGAGGCCACTCGCCGGGAGACCGTTCGCCGAGAGGCCCCGCGCCGCCCCGGATCCGCCCGTCGGGAGCGCGTCGGGCGACGAAAGCGCGTCGGGCACCGGGGCGGCCGGCAGCGCTCCGTGCGGGCCGAGCGCCCGCAGCCAGTGGGCCAGGGTCCCGGCCAGTTCCTCCGGCGGGACCACCGCGTCGACCTGGCCCGCCGCCGACTGGCCCTCGGCGCTGTACGCGTACGGGTCGGCGTCGGGCGGTCGCACCCGCGATCCGGCGAAGGCGACCTGGGCACGGGGCAGGGCCAGCACCACGTCGGCGCCCGCCCCGACCGTCGCCCAGCCGCCGCCGGTCGTCGGGTCCCGCACCACCGCGATCTGCGGCAGCCCGGCCGCGCGCAGCCGCACCGACGCGGCGGCCACCCGCTGGAGCTGTACGAGGGCGACCATGCCCTCCTGCATCCGGCTGCCGCCGGTGGCGACCAGCGCGACGAACGGCAGCCGCCTCGTCAGCGCCAGCGCGTACGCGGCCTCCAGCCGGTCCCCGGTGAGCCGGCCCAACGAACCGCCGAGGAAACCGAATTCGAAGGAGAGCAGGACGCACTCCCGGCCGCCGACGGAGCCGATGCCGTACACGACGGACTCCTCCTCGCCGGTACGCGCCGCCGCCCGCTCCCGCGCCGCGTCGTACCCCTCCCAGCCGAGCGGCCCGTCGGCCGGCAGCGGGCGCACGGGCGGCCGGTGCTCGGTGAATCCGTCCGCTCCGGACACCAGGGCGATCGCCTGGCGGGCCGTCATGCGGGGAGATTCGCGGGCCGTCATGCGGTGCGGCTCGCCGCCGGTCGTGGGGGCGGAGGGGTCGGGGTCAGTCATGGAGCGACCTCTTCAGGATCTTGCCCAGGTCGTTGCGGGGCAGGGCGTCGAGGTAGCGCACGGTGCGCGGGCGCTTGTGCGGGGCCAGTTCGGCCGCCACGTGGGCCGCCAGCTCCTCGGCGGCGGGCGGGGCGGCGGGATCGGCCGGGACCACCCAGGCGACGACGCGTTCGCCGAGGTCCGCGTCCGGCTCGCCGGTCACGGCGGCCTCCCGGACGCCGGGGTGCGCCAGCAGGACGTTCTCGATCTCCCCCGCACCGATCTTGTAACCGCCGCTCTTGATCAGGTCGGTGGCCCTGCGCCCGACGATGGTCACGTATCCGTCGTCGTCCACCCTGCCCACGTCGCCGGTGCGGAACCAGCCGTCCGGAGTGTGCGCGGCGGCGGTGGCGTCGGGGCGGTTGAGGTAGCCGGTGAACAGGTTCGGCCCGCGCACCTGGATCTCGCCGATCGCTCCGGTCCCGTCGAGCACCGTGCCGTCGTCCTCCACCAGACGCAGTTCCACCCCGGACAGTGGCGGTCCGACCGTGCCCGGACGGGGCTCGCCGTCCGCCCGGATGCCCGTGTTCATCAGGGTCTCCGTCATCCCGTACCGCTCGATCACCCGCCGCCCGGTCGCCGCCGCGACGCGTTCGTGGTCGTGGACGGGCAGCGCCGCCGAACCGGAGACCAGCAGCCGGGCCCCGCCCAGCGCCGCCGCCAGCGCGTCCCGCCCGGCATCGCCCGCCGGGGCGTCCAGCACCTCGGCCAGCCGGTGGTACATCGTCGGCACCCCGAACAGCATCGTGCCGCCGTCGGCCAGCTCCCGCGCCACGCCCTCGGCCGAGAACCGCCCCAGGTGGCGCACCGAGCCGCCCCGGCGCAGCGGTCCGAGCACGCCCAGGATCAGCCCGTGCACGTGGAACAGCGGCAGCGCGTGCACGAGGACGTCGTCGCCGGTCCACCGCCAGGCGTCCTCCAGCGCGTCCAGCGAGGCCGCCACGGCCCGGCGGGGCAGCACGGCCCCCTTGGGCGGGCCGGTGGTGCCGGAGGTGTAGACGACCAGCGCGGGCGCCTCGGGGGAGTGCTCGCCGGGAGACGCCGCACGACCGGCCGCCCCGGTGCCCGCGGCCGTACGGGCGGTGGCCTTCGTGCCTGCGGCCGTACGCGCAGTGGCCTCCGCGCCCGCCGTGCGCGCGTCGACGTCGATCCGCCGCAGCGCCGCCAGTTCCGGCGGCAGCGTGTCGCCCGGCGCGGCCAGTACGGCGGACGGAGCGCTGTCGGCGACGATGTGCTCCAGTTCGCGCGCCCCGGTCCGCGGGTTGAGCGGGACGGCCGGGATTCCGGCGTGCAGCGCCGCCACCACGGCGATCGCCGTCTCCGGCGTCGCCGTGGCCCAGACGGCGACCCGGCCCGCCCCGGCGATCCGGGCCGCCAGGGCTTCGGAGGCGGCGGCCAACTGTCCGTACGTCAGCGAGACGTCGCCGAACCGGACGGCTTCCCGGGCGGCGATCCGGCCCGCCGGGCTGAGGAGTGCGGGAAAGAGGATGCTCACCCCGGGCAGCCTACGGGGCCTCGCCGGGCGCGGGAACGGTGCGCGGCGACCCGTCCGCGCGGCCCGCCCGGAGCCCGCGCCGCCCGGCTTCCGCCCGGCTTCCACCGGCCGATATCGCCACAAGCTGCGACAATCGCGGTATGGACCGTCTGGACAGGGAAATCCTCGGCATCCTCCAGGAAGACGCCCGGATCTCGTACCGCGACCTGGGCGTACGCGTGGGGCTGAGCGCCAACGCCGCCGGCGACCGGGTCCGCCGTATGCGCCGGGACGGCGTCATCCGCGGCTTCACCGTGATCGTCGACCCGGCCGCCGACACCCGTTCGGGCCTGGTCGTCTTCATCGACGTGTCGCTGCGCCTGGACACGACGAACGAGGAGTTCGAACGTTCCGTGCTGATACTGCCCGGCATCACGGAGGTGGTGCACGTGACGGGTGGCCACGACTACCTCATCCGCGCCACCGCGGCCGATCCCGGAGCGCTGGACGCGCTGCTGCGGCGGCTCAAGCGCGAGGCGGGCGTCGCGCACTCCAACACCCGCATCGCGTTGCGGGCCGCCCCGTCCCGCTGAGCACGGCCACTCCGCCCGAACGTCTCAGCCGGAACGTTTCAGCCAGGCACCTGGCAGCCAGGCGCCTCTCGGCCGGGCCCGTCACAGCGGCGTCTGCCAGGTCACCGTCGTCGACCGGCCGCCGTCCTCGCGCTGCCCGTCGTCCGCCACCACCAGCCGCACCGCTCCCCGCCCGTCGGGCTCCCGCACCGTCGCATCCACCTCCACCTCGATCGCGGACACCCCGCTGCGGCGGTGCGCGGCGGCCAGCGCACCGCGCAGCGCGGCCAGCAGCTCCCGGGCCGCCCGCTCGCCCACCAGCGCGTCCACCGCGCCCGTGAACTGCACCGACGGCGGGAAGCCGAGCACGGCGGCGGCCCCGCCGGTCTCCCGCAGCACCCGGCCGCGAAAGGTGCTGGGGGAATCGGCGGGCGGCTGCTGGAGCGCGAAGATCGCGGTGCGGACCTCCTGGATGGTGGAGTCCAGCTCGTCCACGGCCCGGCCCAGCAGCTCGCCGGTACGCCCGCCCCCGCCCGCCCGCTCCTCGTGTTTCGGCTCCTCCGCCGCCGCCCGCCTGCGGGTGGACTCCAGCATCATCTCGGTGGCGAAGAGCCGCTGCACCACCAGATCGTGCAGGTCACGGGCGATCCGGTCGCGGTCCTCGTACACCGCGAGCTGTTCCCGGTCGGCCTGCGCGTCCGCGAGCACCAGCGCCAGCGCCGCCTGCGAGGCGAACTGGGTGGCCAGCAGCCGGTCCGTCTCCGTGTACGGGACCGCGCCGCGCCGCCGTGGCAGCGCGAGCGTTCCGATGAGCCGGCCGCCGCTCTGGAGCGGCAGCATCATGCTGGGCCCGAACCGGGACCGTACGTAGGTGGTCATCCGGACGTCGGTGGCGGAGTCGTCGATGAAGACCGGTTCGCCGCCGAGGAGTTGGACCAGGACCGGCGAACCGGGCGCGATGGTCGCCCCGACGATGCCCGCCGGATCGTCCAGCGTGGAGGCGGTCACGATCTCCATGCCGCCCTCGTCGGTCGGCTGGAGGATCACCCCGGCCGACGCACCGGCCAGAATCCGGGCCTGTTCGGCCACCGTCATCAGCGCGTCGGCCGCGTTGGTACCGGTCAGCAGGGCCGTGGTGACCGCCGCCGCTCCCTCGATCCAGCGCTCGCGCTGCCGGGCCGTCTCGTAGAGCCGGGCGTTGCCGACGGCGATGCCCGCCTGCGCGGCCAGCACCCGCAGCAGCTTCTCGTCCGTGCCGGTGAAGGTGCCGGAGTGCTTCCCCGCGAGACGCAGGTGTCCGAAGACCTCCGTACGCACCCGGATCGATGCCCGGAGGGCGTCCGGCGCGCCCGGCTCGCCCGGCTCTCCGTCGCCCGGCCCGCCACGGGCGCGCTCCCGGACGGCCTCCGAGTGCTCGTCGTCCACGTCGCCCACGTCGCCCACGTCGTCCACGTCGTCTACGTCGGCCTCGGCATCCTCCGCCCAGGCCAGGCCGTCCAGCAGCCCTGAGCGGCTGTAGTCCGGACGCCGGTACAGGCGCTGCCGCTCGGCCTCGGTCAGCCCGGCGGTGTACAGCTCGCCGATCCGCCCGCCGTGGTCCAGCACGGCCAGCGCGCCGTAGCGGGCGTCGGTGAGGGCGGCGGCGGTGTCCACGATCTGCTGGAGTGTGGCCCGCAGGTCGAGGTCGCTGCCGACGCCGAGGACGGCCTCCAGCATCCCCGGCAGCCCGCCCGCCGCCTCCCCGCCCTCCTCGGAACGGCCCTCCTCGGAACGGCCCTCCTCGGAACGGCCCTCCTCGGAACGGCCCTCCTCGGAACGGCCCTCCTCGGAACGGCCCT
>NZ_ML123034.1:1832853-1852332 GCF_003846185.1 Streptomyces sp. ADI96-02 | reverse complement strand
CCTCGGAACGGCCCTCCTCGGAACGGCCCTCCTCGGAACGGCCCTCCTCGGAACGGCCCTCCTCGGAACGGCCCTCACCCGGGCGGCCCGCGCCCCCGGTCATCGGCATCCTCGACCGCCCCGCAGCTCGGGACCCGTCGGCGGGATCAGGTCGCCAGCGGGTCGAGGACCATGGGCTCGATCTTGCCGTCGAGCATCGCGCCGAGCCCGAGCACCGAGCAGACGTCGGGCCGCTCGGCGATGCTGACCGGCATCCCCGTGGCGTCGCGCAGCATCTCGTCCAGCCCCGGCAGGAGGGCGCTGCCGCCCACCATCATGATCCCGCGGTCCGCGAGGTCGGCGACCAGGTCCGGCGGGCAGTCGCGCAGTACCTTGCCCACGCCGTCGAGCACCGCGGTGAGCGGCGTGTGGATGGCCTGCCGGACGGCGGCTGTGTCGACCTGCACCGAGCGGGCCAGGCCGGTGGCCACATCACGGCCGTGGATCTCGGTGAGGGCGGGGCCGGTCAGCGTGAGTCCGTTGCCGTGCAGGGCCAGTTGCAGCGGACGCACGGACTGGCTCGGCAGCATCAGCTCGTGGTGCTGGCGCAGGTGCTGGATCACCGCGTTGTCGATCGCGTTGCCGCCCACCGGGATGCGTACGGCGGTGACGATGGCTCCCAGCGAGAGCACCGCGATCTGCGTGGTGGCCGCCCCACAGACCATGATCATGGTCGCGGTCGGCTGCTCCACCGGAAGCCCGCAGCCGACGGCCGCCGCGATCAGCGTGTCCACCAGCTCGACCCGCCGCGCCCCGAGCCCGACCAGCGTCTCCACCGTCGCGCGCTGGGCCAGCGGGTCGGCCTCGTGCGGGGTGCAGGCGGCGGCGCGCAGCCGGGGTTTGCGCCGCAGTTGGCGGCGGAGTTTGTCGCCGAGCAGATGGCGCAGCATCCGCTGGGCCATCTCGATGTCCACGACGGTCCCGCCGGACACCGGGCGGGCGACCCGGATGTACGCGGGGGTGCGGCCGGTCATCTGCTCGGCGAGCGCGCCGACGGCGATGAGCGAGCCGGTACGGGTGTTGACGGCGGCGACGCTCGGCTCGTCCACGACGAGTCCGAGCCCTTTGACGTACACACGGGTCCTCGCGGCCCCGAGATCGACGGCTACATGGCAACGGCGCAACTGCTCAAGGCTGACGGTCACGGCAGGCTCTCCCGAGAGCGCGGATGGGGGCACCGGCGGCAGCCGGCCTCTCCTGGCATCGTCGCGTTCCCGGCTGCGTCCCGCGCGCTGGGATGAGCCGTCGGGGGCGCTGTCCGGGTGCTGTCGGGGTGCTGTCGGGGTGCCGCGCTCCGGCCGGTCCCTGCCCGCCCCCGTCAGCCCCTGTCGTTCCCCCGGCGCAGCCAGGTCCGGGCGACCTCCGCGACCCAGGCGGCTGCGGCGTCGGGAGCGGGCGGGGGTGTGCCGACGACGACGAGCTCCGTGACGCCCGCCCGGGCGAGCGCGGGGAGGTGTTCCGGGGTGCCGTCGCTCAACGCCACGGCGACCGTGAGTTCGTCGACGGCGCGATGGTGGCGGGCGCACGCGTCGGCGAGCACGGCCATGCGCCCCGGCACGTCGGCCGCCGGAACGTTGAAGCCGTACCAGCCGTCGCCGCATCCGGCCGCCCGGCGCAGGGCCGCGTCGCTGTTGCCGCCGACCACGACCGGGAGCCGGCCTCCGCGCACCGGCTTCGGGTTGACCCGGATCGCGTCGAAGCGGGTGAACTCCCCCGTGAACGAGGCCGGGTCCTCGGCCCAGAGGACGCGCATCGCCGTCAGGTACTCCTCCATGCGCCTGCCGCGCGCGGCGAAGGGGACGCCGAGCGCTGCGTACTCCTCGGCCGACCATCCGGCCCCGACACCGAGGCTGAACCGTCCGGCGGAGAGCACGTCGAGTGTCGCGGCCTGTTTGGCGACCACCACCGGATGGTGCTCAGGAAGCAGGAGTACGCCGGTGGCCAGGCCGATCCGGCTGGTGACCGCCGCCGCGAAGGCCAGGGCGAGCAGCGGGTCCAGCCAGTCCGTGGCCGGGGGCACGGCGATCCGCCCGTCCGCCGAGTAGGGGTAGCGGGACGTCGACGCGTCGACGAGCACCACATGCTCACCGCACCAGAGCCGGGCGAAGCCATGCGCCTCCGCTGCCGTGGCGACCGAGCGGATCACTTCGGGACGAGCGCCGTCACCGATGCCGAGCGCGTGCAGCCCCACTCGCATGCTCCACCTCCTGGTGGCGGAGTCATCCGCCGGTTCCGCGCATCGTCCCGCTCGCCCCGTGCTGTCTTCCTACCAGCGGGCGGCGCGGGCGGCACGGCAGGGGGCGGCGCGGACGGCTCAGGCCGGCAGGAGGCGCTGGAACAGGCCCCAGGTGAACTCGGCCACGCGCTCGCGCCCGTCGGCCGGGTCGGTGACCGCCAGCGCCCACCGGGTCGGCGCGCTGCCCTCCATCGGCCGTGCGGGCGGGAAGGCGCGGGCCACTTCGTCGACCGTGCACGACCAGGGGCGCAGCGCCGCCACGGAGTCCGGCTCCGGACCCGGCGCCCCCGGAGCCCTTACCAGCCACTCGTTCCACACCGCGCCGCCGGGCCCGGCCATCACCTCGAACCGGAGATCCGGCCAGAGCGGCACCGGCCACAGCAGCGCCTCGCAGGTCAGGTCGCCGACGCGGCGCTCCAGGGTCAGCTCCGGATCGCCGAGCACCGAACGGTAGCGGCGCAGCGATCCGCGTCCCCGGGGCGCGCGCACCATGGCCTGCCAGCGGCGATTGGCCTCGCGCATGTCGGCGAGGGAGGCGCCGAGCTCCTGCCGGGCCTCCTCGACCAGTCCGGGCTGGTGGTCGGCCATCCGGCGGAGCAGGACGAGCTGGAACTGGAGCGGTCCGAAGGGGGCGGGAGCGGTCATGCCTCCCATCCTCCCGCGCCTCCCCATCCTCCCGCGCCTCCCAGACCCCCCGCGCCTCCCCGACATCCCGCTCCACCGCGCGCCCGCCGGGATCGCGGTGGACGGCCTCGGAGGAGCAGAGGGGCAGAGAACCAGAGAGCCGGGGAACCAGAGAGCCGGGGCACCAGAGGGGCAGAGAACCAGAGGGTCAGGGAACCAGGGGATCAGAGGGCGTCCTCGCCCAGCATCCGGCGCAGCAGGTCCCGCAGCGCCCTGCGCTCGTCGTCGGAGAGGCCCGCCAGCGGCTCCCGCGCGAAGTCCAGCGCGTCCCGCAGCTCCCGGGCGGTGCGCACGCCCAGCTCCGTCGCGGCGGCGAGCTTCACGCGCCGGTCGGCCGGGTCCGGCCTGCGCTCGACCAGGCCGCGGGCCTCCAGCCGGTCGACGATCCCGGTGATGTTCGACGGCTCGCACTTCAGCTTCCGAGCGATCCGGCGCATGGGCAGCGGCTCCATCGCGAGCAGCCCGAGGAGCCGCGCCTGCGCCCCGGTGAGGGAGTGCTGCGCGGCGGCCCGGTCGTACTCCTCGTGGTAGCGCGCCACGACGGTGCCGATGAGGTCGACGACCTCAAGGGTCAGAGGGTCTGTACGGGTGGCCATGCCCACCAGCGTACCCAGTTGCTTGACAACATGAAATATTCAGGCGCATGGTTGTTTCAGGTAGTGAAGCTTTTCTGATGAGCGTCTCTGATGAACGCCTTCCCCGGGAAGCCTCTCCGCCCTCAGCCCACCCGTAGGACATTGAGGAGAACCCGAGCCCATGTCTGCTGCACTTCCCACGTCCAGCCGCGAATGGCACCTGGTAGCCCGTCCGCACGGCTGGCCCGTCGCCGACGACTTCGCGCTGCGTGAGGCCGCGGTCGCCGCTCCGGCCGAAGGCCGCGTCCTCGTCCGCAACACGCACTTCTCGGTCGACCCGTACATGCGCGGCCGGATGAACGACGTGAAGTCGTACACGCCGCCCTTCCAGCTCGACCACCCGATGGACGGCGGCGCGGTCGGCGAGGTCATCGCGTCGAACGCCGAGGGCTTCGCCGTGGGCGACCACGTCCTGCACGGCCTCGGCTGGCGCGAGATCGCCGACGTCCCCGCGCGGCACGCGGTGAAGGTCGACCCCGACCTCGCCCCGCTCTCCGCCTACCTCGGCGTGCTCGGCATGACCGGACTCACCGCATACGCGGGCCTGTTCGAGGTCGCCTCCTTCAAGGAGGGCGACGCGGTCTTCGTCTCCGGCGCGGCCGGGGCCGTCGGCAGCCAGGTCGGTCAGCTGGCGAAGCTCAAGGGGGCCTCCCGGGTCATCGGCTCCGCCGGCTCCGACGAGAAGGTCAAGCTCCTGGTCGAGGAGTACGGTTTCGACGCCGCGTTCAACTACAGGAACGGGCCCGTCCGCGACCAGCTCAAGGAGGCCGCGCCCGACGGCATCGACGTCTACTTCGACAACGTCGGCGGCGAGCACCTGGAAGCCGCGATCTCCTCGCTCAACGTGCACGGCCGCGCGACCATCTGCGGCATGATCGCCCAGTACAACGCGACCGAGCCCACCCCGGGCCCGAACAACATGGCGCTCATCATCGGCAAGCGGCTGCGCCTGACGGGCATGCTCGTCAACGACCACGCCGACCTCCAGCCGCAGTTCGTCCGGGAAATCGCCGGCTGGCTGGCCTCCGGTGAGCTGAAGTACCGCGAGACGGTCGTCGAGGGCATCGAGAACGGCTTCGACGCCTTCCTCGGCCTGCTGCGCGGCGAGAACACCGGCAAGATGATCGTCTCCCTCGCCTGACGGGAGCCCGCCCGGAGTCCGGTGTCCGGAGCCCGGGCCGCCCGGACTCCGGGCCGCCCGGAATCCCGTCGGACCCGCGACCGTTCACGACCGTTCACGACCGTCCACGACCGTTCACGAGCACCCGCCAAGGGCTGTCCCGTAGGCTCGTCCCCAGGCTGCCGCGGTCGTGGGCGCGAGTCGCGGCGCACCAACAGGAGGAATCCTCACTCATGACCATCCAGAAGATCGACGTCCTCTACACCGCCGTCGCCACCGCGGAGAACGGCCGCGACGGCCGCGTCTCCTCGGACGACGGCCGGCTCGACGTCGTCGTCAACCCGCCGAAGTCCATGGGCGGCACCGGCGCCGGCACCAACCCGGAGCAGCTGTTCGCGGCCGGCTACAGCGCCTGCTTCCAGGGCGCCCTCGGCGTCGTCGCGCGCCAGGAGAAGGCCGACATCTCGGGCTCGACCGTCACCGCCTCGGTCGGCATCGGCAAGACGGAGGCCGGCGGCTTCGGTCTGGAGGTCGCGATCAGCGCCTCCATCCCGAACGTCGACGCCGCCACCGCCCAGTCGCTCATCGAGAAGGCCCACCAGGTCTGCCCGTACTCGAACGCGACCCGCGGCAACATCAAGGTCGAGCTGTCGGTCGTCTGACCGACACACCGGAACGACCACCCGACGCGACGAGCCCGACGCGGCAAGCCCGACGCGGCGAGCCCGACCGGCACGCCCGACCCGACCCGCCGGACCCGAGGGCCGCACCCCCGTCACGGGGTGCGGTCCTCACCGCTTTCCGTACGCCAGTACGCTGACGCCCATGAGCGATCTCGGGGCGGGCTTCGGCTACTTGGTGAAGGGGCAGCGCTGGGCTGCCCGGCACGGACGGTGGTTCGGGTTCGGGCTGCTGCCCGGACTCATCACCCTCGTCGTGTACGCGGGCGCCCTGGTCGGACTCGGCTACGGGGCCGACGACCTCGTCGCGTGGGCCACGCCGTTCGCCGACGACTGGTCCTCGCCCTGGCTCGGCCTGCTGCGCACCACGCTGACCGCGCTCGTCTTCGTCTTCGGCCTGTTCCTCGCGGTCATCACCTTCACCGCGGTCACGCTCCTGGTCGGCCAGCCGTTCTACGAGTCGCTCTCCGAGGAGGTCGACCGCAGCGAGGGCGGCGACGTCCCGGAATCCGGTCTGCCGCTCTGGCGCGAACTGTGGATCTCCGCCCGCGACTCCGTGCGCATCCTGCTGCGCGTCGCCCTGTACGGAATCGTCCTCTTCGCCCTCGGCTTCATCCCGGTCGTCGGCCAGACGGTCGTCCCGGCGCTCGGCTTCTGCGTCTCGGGCTACTTCCTGGCCGAGGAACTGACCGCCGTAGCCCTCCAGCGCCGGGGCATGGTCCTCAAGGACCGGCTCGTCCTGCTGCGCGGCCGGCGCATGATGGTGCTCGGCTTCGGCGTCCCGCTGACCCTGGCCTTCCTGGTCCCGTTCGTCGCGGTCTTCCTGATGCCGGGAGCCGTCGCCGGAGCCACCCTGCTCGCCCGCGACCTGGTCGAACCGTCCGGCGGCCTCCGCCCCGGCGACGCCGGCAGCGGCGAGACCCCGGCCCTCGGCGGCGTCCCGGCCGTCTGACCCGGCCCGGGACGCCCGCGAGGCCCCGACGCAGCCCGACAACTCCGCCGACGTCCCACCCCCTCCGCCCCCGGGCACGCCGGGGCGCCCCGGCGTCAGCGCACCGAGAACGCGAACTCGGTGGACGAGGCGAACTCCTCGCCGGGCCGGAGCACCGTGCTCGGGAACTCCGGCCGGTTCGGCGAGTCCGGGAAGTGCTGGGTCTCCAGCGCGATCCCGGCGCACGGTCCGAACGGCCGCCCGTCGAAGTGGTCGGCCGTGTAGAGCTGGAGCCCCGGTTCCGACGTCCGCACCGTCAGCACCCGCCCCGAACCGGCGTCGTACAGCTCCGCCGCCACGCCGTCCCCGGCCTCGTCCAGGACGAAGTTGTGGTCGTACCCCGCGCCGACCGCCCGCATCCGCCGGAAGTCGAACCGGCTCCCGGCCACCGGCATCAGCTCGCCCGTCGGCACCGACTCCGCGTCCACCGGAGTGATGTGCCCGGCCGCGATCCGCAACTGCTGCCCCAGCGCGCTGCCGCTGTCCGCGCCCGCCAGGTTCCAGTAGGTGTGGTTCGTCGGGTTGAGCACGGTCGGCGCGTCGGTCGTCGCCCGGTAGGCGATGCGCAGCGCCCCGCCCGCCTCCACGGTGTACGTCACCGAGAAGTCCAGCCGCCCGGGGAAGCCCTCCTCGCCGTCCTCGGACACCAGCGTCATCCGCACCCCGTCCCGGACCGCCGCCGCCCGCCACATCCGCTTGTCGAAGCCCCGCGAACCCCCGTGGATGTGGTTGCGGCCCTCGTTGCGCGTGAGGCGGTGGGCGCGTCCGTCCAGCTCGAACGCCGCACCCGCGATCCGGTTCGCGTACCGACCGACCAGCGCGCCGAAATACGGTGCGGGGAACCGCTCGTAACCCGCCATGTCCGGCAGCCCGAGCGCCACCTGCGCCCGCGTGCCGTCGCGGCCGGGCGTCTCCACGGACTGCACGATCGCGCCCCGGTCCAGCACGCGCACCCGCGTGCCGTCCCGCTCCAGCGTCCACCGGCGCACCGCGGAGCCGTCCGCGAGCGTGCCGAATTCGTCCGTGTGCGTCACTGTGCGCGAACCCGCGGTCATGGTGGGGGACCTTACGCCGGGGGCTCCTGGGCCGTGACGTTGCGGTAGGCGATCTCCGCCAGCCGGGCCTGCCCGTCGCGGCCCGGATGGAACCAGTCCCACTGGCTGAGCTGCGCCCCGGTGAACCGGTAGTCGAAGACCGCGCCCCCGTCGTACCGGCAGCGCCGGTCCTTCGCGCAGACGTCCCGCAGCACCTCGTTGTAGGCCACCACCCGGTCCTGCACCGCGTCCCGGCGCGCAACGGCGGCGGGCCCCAGGTTGTCCGCGTCGGCCAGCATCGACCGGCAGATGCCCAGATCCCAGATCTTCTTGCCCAGCTCGTTGACCCGGCCCGTCGACCAGAGCCGCTTGAGGTCCGGCACGCTCGACACGTACACCTGCGCCTTCGGCGCCCCGGCCCGCAGCCGGCGCACCGACGCCTCGAAGGAGGCCCGGAAGTCCGCCACCGGGGTCATCAGCCGCACCGAGTTCCGGCAGGCGTCGTTGGCGCCGATCATCACCGTCACCAGCTCCGGACGCTGCTCGGCCGCCAGCGCCATCTGCTCCGGCAACTGGGCCATCCGGGCTCCCGACACGGCGTGGTTCCAGCTCCGCTCGGCCGCCTTCGACGCGCCGAGCAGCCGCACCGCCAGACTGCGCACGCCCCGGTCCGACCCGGTGGCCCAGGACACCTCCGGGCAGTCCGTCAGCACCGAGCAGGCGTCGAAGCCCCGGGTGATCGAGTCCCCGACGGCCGCGACCGACCCCGGACGCGGGTCCCAGTCGGACGTCCGCGAGGGTGAGGGCGAGGCGGTCGACGTGTCGCGGGACACGCCGTCACCGCCACATCCGGCCAGCACGGCGACTCCTGCGCACAACAGCGCCGCCGACCCGGCGGCGGCCTTCCGCGTCCGACGGCGTGTCGTCCCCTCCGGCATGCGTGGATCCCTCCGGTCGCCTCTGGTCTATGCCCCTGGCCATGCCCCAGGCAAGCGCCGCATCCCCAGGTCGCGGGCGTGCGCGCCCCGGTGGGTGAAAGCCGGAGAATCATGGGCCCTGGACCGACCGTACGTCACACGGACGGCCCCGGCGCACGGTAGCTTTTCCCCGTCGGAACCAGCGGCACTCCGCGCATCCGCGTACGCGCGGGTGGCTCCGGTACATTACGTCACGTCACATACTGTCCCTTTTCAGGAGATTAACTCCCGATGCTGTTTACTGATGACAACCTCGGGAGTCGGCCGAAAAGAGGCGGTACGGACGCGAGGCCGCTGGGGAAGGCGTACCTCGTCCCACACGGGAGGTTCCGGTGACGACACGTGGAGTCCTGTACGTTCACTCCGCACCGCGCGCGCTGTGCCCGCACGTCGAATGGGCGGTGGGCGGCGTCCTCGGTGTGCGGGTCCAGCTCGACTGGATCAGACAGCCGGCCGCCCCCGGCACCTGGCGGTGCGAGTTCTCCTGGCAGGGCCGCGCCGGCACCGCCTCGCAGCTCGCCTCGGCCCTGCGCGGCTGGGACCTGCTGCGCTTCGAGGTGACCGCCGAGCCCTGCCCCAC
This sequence comes from Streptomyces sp. ADI96-02, assembly GCF_003846185.1. Classification (GTDB taxonomy): domain Bacteria; phylum Actinomycetota; class Actinomycetes; order Streptomycetales; family Streptomycetaceae; genus Streptomyces. The sequence continues at coordinate 1,843,356 of NZ_ML123034.1, read as the reverse complement.
CGCCGAGGGCGAGCGCTACAGCTCCACCCCCGGCCTGGGCATCTTCCACGCCGTCACCGGACTGCACGGGGACATCCTGATCCCCGAGGACCGGCTGCGGGCCGCCCTCGCCCGCTCGGTGCGCGGCGAGAGCGACCTGGAGGCGGAGATCGCCTCGCTCCTGGGCAAGCCCTGGGACGACGAGCTGGAGTCCTTCCGCTACGCGGGCGAGGGCGCCCCGGTCCGCTGGCTCCACCAGGTGGTCTGAACACCCCGGGCCCGCCTCAAGCCCCTCGCGGCGAGGCATGTCAAGCCTCTTTGGCGATTGAGGAGCGGGGCCCGGGGCAGCGCCCCGGCACACACGGAAGCCCGCCTCCCGAATATCGCGGGAGGCGGGCTTCGTCACGTACAAGCGGCCGGACTACGCACAGGCGGCCGAACGGCCGACCGTCACACGGACCGGAACGCCAGCACCACGTTGTGGCCGCCGAACCCGAACGAGTTGTTGATCGCCGCGATCGGCCCCTCGGGCAGCGCCCGCGGCTCACCGCGCACGACGTCCGCGTCGACCGCCTCGTCGAGGTCGTCGATGTTGATCGTCGGCGGAGCCGTGCGGTGGTACAGCGCGAGGACCGTGGCGACGGTCTCGATGCCGCCCGCGCCGCCGAGCAGGTGGCCCGTCATCGACTTGGTCGCGGAGATCGCGACATGGTCCAGGTCGTCGCCCAGGACCTTGCGCAGCGCCTTGATCTCCGCGATGTCGCCCTGCGGGGTCGAGGTGGCGTGCGCGTTCAGGTGGACGACCTCGGACGGCTTGAGGTCGCTGGAGTCCAGCAGGTTCTGCATCGCGGCGGCGATCCCGCGCCCGCTGGGCTCGGGCTGCGCGATGTGGTGGGCGTCGGCCGACAGGCCCTGGCCCAGCACCTCGCAGTAGACCCGGGCGCCCCGTGCGGCGGCGTGCTCCGCGGACTCCAGGATGACGACGCCCGCGCCCTCGCCGAGGACGAACCCGTCCCGGCCCGTGTCGTACGGGCGCGACGCCTTCTCGGGCTCGTCGTTGCTCTTGGACATCGCCATCATGTTGGCGAACGCGGCGATCGGCAGCGGGTGGATCGCGGCCTCGGTGCCGCCCGCGACGACCACGTCGGCACGGCCGGTGCGGATCATCTCGACGGCGTACCCGATGGCCTCGGCGCCCGAGGCGCAGGCGGAGACCGGCGTGTGGACACCGGCCTGGGCGTTGACCTCCAGGCCGACGTTGGCCGCCGGGCCGTTGGGCATGAGCATGGGAACGGTGTGCGGGGAGACGCGGCGTACGCCCTTCTCCTTCAGCACGTCGTACTGGTCGAGCAGGGTGATCACGCCGCCGATGCCGGAGGCGATGACCGAGCCCAGCCGCTCGGGGCGGATGTTCCCGTCCTCGCCGGCCTTGGCGGTGAAGCCCGCGTCCGCCCACGCCTCGCGGGCCGCGATCAGCGCGAACTGAGCCGAGCGGTCCAGCTTGCGGGCCAGCGGGCGCGGCAGGACGTCGCCCGGGTCGACGGCCGCGAGGGCGGCGATCCGGACGGGCAGTTCGGCGAAGCGCTCGCCTTCGAGAGGCTTGACGCCGGACCGGCCGGCCATCAGACCTTCCCAGGTCGATGCGGAGTCGCCACCCAGCGGAGTGGTTGCGCCGATACCGGTGACGACCACGGTGCGATTGGTCGAGTTCACTGGAAGATCTTCTCCACGTGTAGAGGGTCGTGAATCAGCGGCGCCACCGCCGGGTGGCGACACAGCCGGGCTGGGATCAGCCCTGGTGCTTCAGGATGTAGGTGGCGGCGTCGCCGACCGTCTTGAGGTTCTTGACGTCCTCGTCGGGGATCTTGACGTCGAAGCGCTCCTCGGCGGCGACGACGACCTCGACCATGGACAGCGAGTCGACGTCCAGGTCGTCGGTGAAGGACTTGTCCAGCTGGACGTCCTCGACCGGGATACCGGCGATCTCGTTGACGATCTCGGCAAGACCGGTGACGATCTCTTCCTGCGTGGCGGCCATCTTGGCGCTCCTTCGGTGGGTTTTCTTCGGTGTTTCGTGCGTACGGACCGGAAGGTCCGGTGTGCCTAGGGGAGGGTAACGACAGTCGCGGCGTAGACGAGACCCGCCCCGAAGCCGATGACGAGCGCGGTGTCGCCGCTCTTCGCCTGACCGGTCGCCAGAAGCCGCTCCATGGCGAGCGGGATCGAGGCGGCGGACGTGTTGCCGGTGGTCTCCACGTCACGCGCGACCGTGACGTGCTCCGGCAGCTTCAGGGTCTTCACCATCGAGTCGATGATCCGCATGTTGGCCTGGTGCGGGATGAAGACGTCCAGGTCTTCCGGGGCGATCCCGGCCGCGTCCAGCGCCTGCTGGGCGACCTTCGCCATCTCGAAGACGGCCCAGCGGAAGACCGCCTGGCCCTCCTGCGTGATGGCCGGGAACTTCGCGGGACGGTCCGCGTGGAACTCGTCCCAGGCCACCGTCTGCTTGATCGTCTCGGACTTGTCGCCCTCCGAGCCCCAGACGGTCGGGCCGATGGCCGGTTCCTTCGACGGGCCGACGACGACCGCGCCCGCGCCGTCCCCGAACAGGAAGGCCGTCGCGCGGTCCTCCAGGTCGGTCAGGTCGCTGAGCCGTTCCACGCCGATCACCAGCACATACTCGGCCGAGCCCTCGACGATCATGCCCTTGGCCAGGGTCAGGCCGTAGCCGAAGCCCGCGCAGCCGGCCGAGATGTCGAAGGCGGCGGGCTTGCCCGCGCCGATCTTGTGGGCGATCTCGGTCGCCACGGCCGGGGTCTGCTTGAAGTGCGAGACCGTCGAGACGATGACCGCGCCGATCTGCTCGGGCGTGATCCCGGCGTCGGCGATCGCCTTGCCGGACGCCTCGATCGACATCGCGGCGACGGTCTCCGCGTCGGAGGCCCAGTGGCGGGTGGCGATGCCGGAGCGGGAGCGGATCCACTCGTCGGAGGAGTCGATCGTTTCGAGGATCACCTCGTTCGGCACGATCCGGGTCGGGCGGTAGCCGCCGACTCCGATGATCCGTGCGTACGGGGCGCCCTTGCTGGGCTTGATCTTCGACATGCTCTCGGGCTCCTTAGGCGCCGGCGTGCTCGGAGAGGAGCGCGCGGGCGGCGTCGAGGTCGTCGGGGGTCTTGAGCGCGAGGGTGGTGACGCCGGGCAGTGCCCGCTTGGCGAGCCCGGTGAGCGTGCCGCCGGGGCTCAGCTCGATCAGCGCCGTGACGCCGAGCGCCTGGAACCTCTCCATGCACAGGTCCCAGCGGACCGGATTGGCGACCTGCCCGACCAGCCGGGCGACGACCTCGGTGCCGGTGGCGACGGTGTGGCCGTCGGCGTTGGACACGTACGTCACGGCCGGGTCGGCGACCGTGAGGTCCCCGACGGCCGCGCGCAGCTTCTCCACGGCCGGGGCCATGTGGTGCGTGTGGAACGCCCCGGCCACCTTCAGCGCGACCACCCGGCGTACGCCCTCGGGCTTGTCGGCCTCCAGGGCGGCGAGCTGCGCCGCCGTGCCCGCGGCGACGATCTGGCCGCCGCCGTTGACGTTCGCCGGGGTGAGCCCCAGCTTCTCCAGGTGCGGGACCGTCACCTCGGGGTCGCCGCCGAGCAGCGCCGCCATGCCGGTCTCGGTGACCGCGGCGGCCTCGGCCATGCCCAGCCCCCGGGTGCGTACGAAGCGGAGCGCGGCCTCGTCGTCGATGACGCCGGCCAGGGCGGCGGCGGTGATCTCACCGACGCTGTGGCCCGCGACGACGGACGGCGAGGCGTCCAGCGCGGCGGCCGAGAGGAGACCGGCGGCGACGAGCAGCGGCTGGGCCACGGCCGTGTCGCGGATCTCGTCCGCGTCGGCCTTCGTGCCGTAGTGGGCGAGGTCCAGCCCGATCGCGTCCGACCAGGCGGCGACGCGGTCGGCCGCACCGGGGAGGTCGAGCCAGGGAGTCAGGAAGCCGGGCGTCTGAGCGCCTTGGCCGGGAGCGACGAGTACGAGCACCCTCACACTCTCTCTTGTGGACGGCTCCGAACGCCCGTGGGGACAGGGACGAAGAACCGCCAGGGTAATTGTCGGGGTTCGACAAAAGTCTAGGACTGCGTATCCGCTGCCGCCAAGCGCCCCAGGATGAGGGCGATCCGCAGCGTGAACGCCGAACGCACATCGGAGGGTGACCACCCGGTGACGTCGGTCACACGTCGTAGCCGGTAGCGCACGGTGTTGGGGTGGACGAAGAGCATGCGGGCCGCGCCTTCGAGGCTGCTCGCCTGCTCCAGATAGACGCTCAGGGTTTCCAGAAGTGCCGAGCCGGCTTCCTCCAGCGGTCTGTAGATCTCCTCCACCAATTGGTCCCGCGCGGCCGGGTCTCCGGCCATCGCGCGTTCCGGAAGGAGATCGTCCGCCAGGACGGGCCTCGGAGCGTCCTGCCACGCCGAGCACGCCTTCAGTCCGGCCGCCGCCGCCTGCGCGGACCGGGTGGCGGCGAGCAGGTCCGGCACCACGGGCCCGGCGACCACCGGACCGGCCGCGTAAGGGCCGATCAGGCCCTTGGCGACCTGGAGCGGGTTGTCGCTGCCGCCCGCGATCACGACCAGCCGGTTGCCCAGGACGCCGGTCAGGACCTGGAGTTTGGCGTGCCGGGCGGCGCGCCGGATCGCCTCCACCGTCAGCTCGCTGTCGCCGTCGGGCGCGGTGCCGAGGATGACGCAGACGTGTTCGGGCGAGCTCCAGCCGAGCGCGGCGGCCCGGGAGACCGCGCCCTCGTCGGCCTCGCCGGAGAGCACCGCGTTTACCACCAGCGACTCCAGCCGGGCGTCCCACGCGCCCCGCGCCTCGGCGGCCTGGGCGTACACCTGGGCGGTGGCGAAGGCGATCTCCCGCGCGTAGACGAGCAGCGCCTCCCGCAGCACCGACTCGTCGCCCGGCGCGGCCACCTCCTCGATCGCGGTCTCCATGACCTCGATCGTGGTCCGCACCATCTCCACGGTCTGCCGCAGTGTGATGGCCCGGGTCAGCTCGCGCGGCGCGGTGCCGAACACGTCGGTGGAGATCGCCTGCGGAGCCTCGGGGTGCCGGAACCACTCCGTGAACGCGGCGATGCCGGCCTGGGCGACCAGTCCGATCCAGGACCGGTTCTCCGGTGGCATCGCCCGGTACCACGGCAGCGATTCGTCCATGCGGGCGATCGCGTTCGCGGCCAGTCTGCCGGAGGACTGCTCCAGCCGTTTCAGGGTCGCGGCATGCAGGTGGGCGGCGTGGGCGTCGGGATGCTCAGGATCGGGTCGGGGCACGAGGACAAGATTGCCCTATCGGGGCGGTGGTTCGGCGGGCCGGGGCGAGCGTGCCTCGTACCGGTGAGTAGGAGAGCGTACGCACGGTTCGGAGACCCCGGAAGCCACCGGTCCGCACTACCGTGGCGGAGTGATTTCCGTACACCGGTCCGAGAGCCGCTACCGGGGCGGCGACGACGCGTCCGGCATCGCCACCCGGCACGCCTTCTCGTTCGGACGCTTCTACGACCCCGACAACCTCCGCTTCGGCCCGGTCCTCGCCTGCAACGAGGAACGCCTGGCCCCGGGCGCGGGCTTCGACGAACACCCGCACAGCCACACGGAGATCGTCACCTGGGTGGTGGAGGGCGAGCTGACGCACCGCGACTCCGCCGGCCACTCCACGCTCGTACGGGCCGGGGACCTGGCGCACCTCAGCTCGGCCGCCGGAGTCCGCCACGTCGAACGCAACGACGGTGCGGGCCCGTTGACGTTCCTCCAGATGTGGCTGGCCCCACGGGAGCCGGGCGGCGAACCGTCGTACGCCGTCGTGCGCGGCATCGCCGACTCCACTCCGTACGCGCTGCCCGCCGCCGGGGCCGTGCTCCGGGTGCACCGGCTGGGCACGGGGGAGCGGGCCGCACTGCCGGACGCGCCACGCCTCTACTTGCACGTGGTGCGGGGCCGCGTCGGCCTGGGCGAACGGCGCCTGGGACCGGGCGACGCGGCACGGGTCGCCGGGGCGGTCGGGCTGGAGGCGGTCGGCCTGGAGGAGGCCGCGCCGGCCCCGGAGCCCTCGGGGACCCCGGCGGCCCCGGCGGAACTGCTGGTGTGGGAGCTGGCCGACTGAGGGTGCGCCAGGAGGTGTGTCCTGCGCCCGGCCCCCTCCTGTGGTGACTAGTTTCGGTGCATGCCTCCGCTGTCACCCTTCTACGTCCTGCGCAAGCTGCTGAGCAACGAGCGGTGGCAGCGGCTCCACGTGAAAGCCTCCGCCTGGGCCGTCGTCGGCGTGGTGGTGGTCCTGGTGCTCGGCTCCTGGGCCATCGTCCCGTTCGAGTCGACGGCTCCCCGCGCCACCATCACGTCGTTCCCGCTGGCCCTGTGGTGGTCCGTCGAGACCGCCACCACCGTCGGTTACGGGGACCTGTATCCGGTCACCGCGCCCGGCCGCGTGATCGCGGTCGTCGTGATGCTCGTCGGGATCTCGGTCTTCAGCATCGTGACCGCCTCGCTCGCCACCTGGTTCGTGGGCAGCGCCGCACGCCGCGCCCGCGCGGTGGCACGCACCCTGGAACACGTGGAGCGCGAGGGCGAGGCGAACGCGGCCCGGGAACTGCGGGCCCTGCACACCCGCTTCGACCGGCTGGAACAACTGATCGCCCGGGACACCGGCCCCGGCCCCGGTCCCGCCGACCGGGGCTGACCTCGGACGACCCTCAGCGCAGCCCGTCCACGAACGCCTGCCAGGCGCGGGCCCCGACGACGACGGCGGGCCCGCCCGGGTCCTTGCTGTCGCGGACGGGCACGGAACCGCAGGAGCTGTCGGCCACCTCGACGCACTCACCGCCGTTGGTGCCGCTGTACGAGGACGTACGCCAGGCCGCGCCGCCGCTGACGGTGCATTCGACGCAGTCGCCGCCGGAAGGGCCGCTGTAGCTGGACTTACGCCACTGCGCGTTCTTCAGATCAGGGCCGATTTCCATAACGTTCCTCCATCACGCGGGCGATCAGAGCCGCCGAATCGTCCATGGAGAGGGCGGCGGCCTGGAGGTGAGCGTATCGGAGTGATGCCTCCCTGACAGTGTCCGGACTGGCCGTCATATGGCCGGAGATGACGTCCTCGGTGTAGACGATGTCCGGGTCCTCATCGAAACGGAGCAAGTTGAACGTGCCATCCACGCTGGGGTGTTCACCAGCCGCGAAGGGCAGCACCTGAATCCGCATCCAGCGGTGCGTGGCGCACTCCAACAGCCTGCGGAGTTGGGCGCGCATCACGTCGGGGCCGCCGATCGGCCGGTGCAGCACGGCCTCGTCCAGGATCGCCCAGGCCAGCGGCGGCCTCGCGCGCTCCAGGATGCGCTGGCGCTCCATCCGGGCGGCCAGCAGGCCGTCCAGATCGTCGGGCATGCCGGTTGCCAGCACCGCCCGCGCGTAGTCGTCCGTCTGAAGCAGCCCGTACACCAACTGCGCCTGGTACGTGGAAATGTACGCGGCCTTCGCCTCCATGTCGGCGTACGGCTGGAACCAGGTCGGCAGTTGGCTGCGGAGCACCAGGCCGACCAGGCGCGAGAACATCCCGTCGGTGCCGAGCGCCGCGTCCACGCGCTCCGAGAAGTCGCGGGTGGGGACCTTCTTCGTCGTCTCGATCTGGCCGACCAGGGAGCCCGTGCAGAAGATGATGTCGCCCAACTGGCCCTGTTTCAGGCCGTGGGCCTCGCGCTGGCGGCGCAGCTCCCAGCCGTAGTAGTCGAGCGGGGAAGCGTCGGGGTCGAGGGTCTGGATGTTGGCCACGGCGGACCTCCGGTGGTTCAACGCCTCGCGGCGTTCGGTTCCGTACGTAGCCGAGCGTAGCCAAGTGATCGCACGCTGGTGACATGAATCACGTGATCGTTCCCCGGCCCGACCCCGGAGAGCCCGTCTACCGCGCCGACTTCGCCATGGGCGAGCACTCGGCCCGGCATCTGCGCCGCGTTCTGCGGCTGTACCTGAGCGCCTGGGAGCTGCTGGCCGTCGCCGACGCGGCGGAACTGGCGCTCACCGAGCTGATCGCCAACGTCGTACGCCATGTGCCCGGTCGGCGCTGTCAGACGCTCATCTTCCGGCTGCCGCACGGCGAGGGCGTGCGGGTGGAGGTGGCGGACAGCAGTCCGCGCGTGCCTCTCGCGATCGAGGGCGACCCGCTCGACGAAGGAGGCCGGGGGCTGGTCCTGGTCGCCGCCGTCACCGACAAGTGGGGCGTGGAGATGCGGTGGGACGGGAGCGGCAAGACGGTGTGGTTCGAGTGCATGGTCGCCCGGCCCGGCCGGCCCCGCAGGAGAGGGCCCGGTTCGCTGGCTCCCTGAGGGCCGTGACGGAAATCCTCCAGGCAGTCCGGCCCCGCTTCGGGGGAAACGCTCGAAGCGGGGCCGGAACGGCTCGCCAGGGAGGGGCTACGGGCAGGGGTTACGGGCAGCCCTTACTCCTCGTCGTCCGAATCCATCACGAACGAGCCTTCGTCGGGAGTGTCCCGCCGCTTGAACTCGTACTCCCGCTCCGGCTCACCACCACCACGGTTGGCGGCGCCGTTGCCGAGTTTGCCGATGCGGTCCCGCGCATGCTGGATCTGTCCGGGCACCGCCCCGGTGGTCTCCTTGTGCGCGTTCGCGAGACCGTAGTTGCTGCTGAACTCCTCATAGTCGGCCAGGGGAGCCTCCTGGCCGACTCCGATGAACTCGACGGCCTTCTCCGAGATGTCGCGCAAGCCCCACGCGACTCGCGACTGGAAGTCCTCGGGGCAGGAGACGACCAGTTCCCGGCCCATTCCTTGCCGCCCTTGATGTGGGACCACGCACTACCCTTGGCGGCGATCGTCACCGTGCCCTGTCCCCAGACCACGGCTTCCGCCTCGGTGATTTCGCATTCCGCGGGCCAGGGCCCGACCAGGAAGGCGTTGTCGGGGGTGTAGTAGACGGTGAAGGGGACGTTCCCGTTCGCGGGGGTGGCTTTGAGGGCGGCCTGCGAACTGGCTGCGAACGCCTCGACGTAGTTGGTCACCCCGTGCGGGAAATGGGTGAACGCCAGGTTGGTGGTGGCCTCCTTGAGGAAGTCGCTGCCCCATTCCCGCGACTCGTTCAGGACGACGCAGTACAGGTCTCTTCACGGGTATTGGCTGTGCAGGAAGTCGAGCACCGCGGTCCACCCTTCCTGGTACCGCTCGGGTCTGCGTGCGGCGGCCAGGAAACACCACTCAAAATTGTGGATGAAGTTCATGACGACGTTCGGGATCTCCTGCTCGATCTCGGCGTCTTCGTGAGTGATGTCGTCCACGGTGACGCGTCGCGGGAACTCGTGACGCGTCGTTTCTATGGCCTGCTCCGCCGCGTGGAAGAGAAGTTCGGCTATCTGGGACGGCTGGTCCATGCGATTCTCCTGCTTTTCGGAATACCAGGGCGCGGCAGCCTAGGCGGTGATTGCGGGAGAAGTCGCAGGACCTCCGGGCTCCCGAGAGGGCAGCACTTCTGCTCCTTCGGGAGTCCCGTGTGCGCCCTGATCCACGACCAGGCAGGTGGGGCGGGGTCTCACTGAGCTTCTTCGAGTTGGCCACCGATCGGGTGATCGGCCGTGAAGGGCAACGGACGAGGCCCCCGAGCTGCTGATCGACATTTCTGACGTCTCCATCACGTTGCTCGGCGGCCTCGTTGGTCGTCCACCCCTGCCGCACTCGACCTGCCGCATGCGCTCATGGAGTGGGTCACCATGCTGATGGTCACGCGTGAGGGCGACCGGCGATCCCGACCTCGTCCTGCTTGACGGCGCTGGCAGGGCTGAAGAAGCTCGCTCCCACCACCAACGTCTCGAATCAAGCGCTATATATCACCATATCCCCCTCGAGATACCAAGATTTTATCTCTTTCGTCTTGAGTATCTGCGCAGGAGAATGCGACCGTTTCATGATTACGAACTCGGGCAGGGCGCGCAGACGGTAATATTCAGCTTCATTTTCTTCCCTCATCATCCTGGATCGATAAATGAACTTTCCACGCTTCACTGCGACACTTTCTTTGCCCCAAATCGTAACGTAAGGCCGCACGCTCGTGATGTAACCCATAGAACGATCTTGCTCCGAGAATGCTTCATACTTCTTGATCTTCATTCGATATTCGATAATCGTCTGTCGATCAATCCCTTCGTCTGTGAAGTTACGGATTACGGGAGTTCTCGAATAGAAGTCTTTCTTGCGGGAGAATCGTGCCCGCTCCTCGTCTGCCGCGTCGAACGCTGCCTTCTTTTTCGCATTTTTCCATGTCTGGTATTTGGTGCTGATTTTGCGTGCTGCTTCGGGTGCTTTCCTGGCGCCGATGGCGGCTCCGGTGAGGCCTCCGGCGAGGGCGGCGATGTCGAAGCCGGTGCGGACGTCGTCGGGCATGAAGCCCTCTCCGGTGGCGTGGGCGACGATCTGGTCGTAGGCGGAGGCGGTGGTGGCGATGCCGGCGGCGAGGGCGACGGCGACGGGGATGGTCATGG
>NZ_ML123034.1:1831145-1831861 GCF_003846185.1 Streptomyces sp. ADI96-02 | reverse complement strand
TCCGTGACCGGGTCGTACGACGTGCGTACATGGTCCTGCTTCGTGTCCGGGTCGTCCTTCGGCGAGGTCCATGCCTCGACCGTTCGCCCCGCCCGGTCGGTGCGCTGATGCGCCACCGAACCGTCCGGCAACGCCACCGACTCCACCAGCCCATTGACCTGGTTGTAGGCCGTGGCGGACGTCCCGCCACCACCCGGCAGGGAAACCTGCGTCTCCCGGCCGGCGGCGTCGAACTTCGTCTTCCAGCCCTCCGTGGATTCGTCGCCCTTCGTGAGCGTCTTGTGCGTCTTGTTCCCGAACGCGTCCAACGTGTACTCGGCCTTCGTGTTCTCGGCCGTGCCGGACTGCTTGGGGGTGAGGGTGTCGGACGCGGGCAGACCTGACGGCGTGTACGCGCGCTCGGTGGTGAACGGGCTGGTGCTCTGCCCGGAACTGACCTGCTTGCCCAGAGCGTCGAACTCCTTCTCGGTGACCGCACCGGGGGTGCCGTCACCGTAGGAGATCTCGCTGCGTACGGGGTTGCCCCGATCGTCGTTCTGCTGGGTGCTGGTCACGACCGGTTTGTCGGTCCCGGCAGGTACGGTCTGCTCGGTCGTGGTGCCCTCGACGTCGTCGTGGGTACTGAGGGTGACCGTGCCGTCCGAGGCGGTGGCCTTCGCCGGCCGGCCCCACGCGTCGTGCCGGATCGTGGTCTCCCGGCCGCCCGCGTCCACCGT
>NZ_ML123034.1:1680568-1828469 GCF_003846185.1 Streptomyces sp. ADI96-02 | reverse complement strand
CGCGCCCGACGAAGCCGACGCGTTCATGGGTGCCGCAGACGCGAAGCCCACCCCTGCCACCCACGGCAACGACACCCCCACAGCAACCGCCACACACGACGACACAACGCGGTAGCTGGAGGGAACCCGGCGGATAGACATCACAGACTCCTGGGTCTAAAAGAAAATGGCTAGATCCAGGTAATCCCCCGAACACCTTCGGAACCCCAGGGGAACACCCCAACTGTGCAGTCGGGTTCGCCCATTGCCTGACCGGCGAGGACGGTGCCGGTGAGGCAGCGTCGCAAGCAGCCGACCAAGTGGAGGAGGCCGGGTCACGGCTCCGACGTGACCCGGCTACCCGACCAATGGCATGGCATCGCCACCCGACGCGACAAGCCCGTCGAGTCCCATGAAGCCGCCGTCGCCCTCGCGTCCCTCCTGATATGGGCGTGACATTTGACGACAGAAACTCAAGGGGATTCCCCAGTAGGTCTGGTACGCGAGGGTGGGAGTCTGGGGTTGAGGCGCTGCTCGTGGAGTGGGTCACCATCTGGCCGATCGCGCCTACCAGGGCGGCGGCCCCTGGCTCAAGTCCTGGCAGATCTTCCGCAGATCCCGATGCAGTCCGAACCGCATGACGTCAATCGCCAAAGCCGTCCTCCCTCTGGAGCGGCAACGCTGAAGAAGCTCAGTGGTGCACGGGGGCGGACAGGGCAGAACCGGGTCCGTGGCGGCGCAGCAGGAGCCCCGTCACGATCGTGCCGACGGCCATGACGGCGGTGACCACGACCATCACGGTGAAGTAGGCCCCGTCGAACGCGGTGGACGCGGCCGTGACCAGCGACGGGTTGTCGTTCCCGGCCAGGGTGAGCGCCTTGTCGAGGCTGTCGCGCGCGGAGTCGGGGACGCCGGCGGGCAGATCGACGGTCGCGGCGTAGACGCCGGTCAGGAGACTGCCGAGCAGTGCGACCGCGATGAGGCTGCCGAACTCGTAGGACACCTCCTCCACGGAGGAGGCCATGCCCGCCCGGCTGGCCGGGACGTTGCCCATGATCGCGCTGGAGGCCACGGACATCGCGGCTCCGAGACCGGCGCCCGTGACGAGCAGCCCGGTGATGAGGAGACCGGTGCTGGAGTCGAAGTTCAGCAGCACCAGGGCGGAGCCGACCGTGCCGAGGGCCAGGCCGCCCGCGATGAGGGGCAGCAGGCCGACCTTGTGCAGGATGGCGCCGCCGACCATGGCGAGCGGCAGGGCCCCCAGTGCGACGGCGGCGACCAGCAGACCGGCGCCCAGTGGGGTGTAGCCCTCCACGAGCTGGAACCGCTGGGTGGTGATCAGCTGGATGCCGGCGAGGGCGAACAACGAGAACCCGGCCGACAGGACCCCGGCGAGGAAGGCCCGGTTGCGGAAGATCGCGAAGTCCAGCAGAGGGTAGGGCAGGCGGTGCTGCCGCCGGGCGAACGCCCATCCGCCGACCACGGCCGCGAGGAGGGCGATGGCGATGGGCGCAGGCGCGGGGTCGGGCTTCGCGGTCTCCTTGATCGCGATCACCAGGCCGACGAGGGCGACGAGCGCCAGGAGCGAGGAGACCAGGTCCCACCGCTTGGTGGGGTCCGCGTCGTTGGGCGGGGCCAGGACCAGCGTCGCGATGAGCGCCGCGACGACCACGGGGACGTTGACGAGGAAGACCGAGCCCCACCAGAAGCTGTTGAGCAGCAGCCCGCCGATGATCGGGCCCAGGGCGCCGCCCACGAGCGCGAGACTTCCCCAGACCGCGATGGCGACGTTGCGCTCGCGCTCGTCGTGGAACGTGACGCGGATCAGCGCGAGCGTCGCGGGCATCATCGCCGCCGCGCCCACGGCCAGGAACGCCCGTGCCGCGATCAAGGTATCCGCGGTCGGTGAGAACGCGGCGGCCAGCGAGGCGACCCCGAAGACCACCAGTCCGATCAGGAACATCCTCCGGTGCCCGATCCGGTCGCCCAGCGTGCCGCTGCCCAGCAGCAGCCCGGCCATCACCACCGGATAGGCGTTGATGATCCACAGGCTCTGGGAACTGCTCGCGCCGAGGTCGTCCACCAGGGTCGGCAGCGCCGCGTAGAGGATCGAGTTGTCCAGAGTGATCAGCAGGAGACCCGCGCCCACCACTGCCAACAGCAGCCAGCGCCGCCTCGCGTCCTGAACCATCTCCGTGAACCTTTCAGGCGTGTGCTTTCCGTTCCATGGAACTATACCTTCCGGATGGTGAAGTTACGAACGGACGAACCGCCGCGAGGCGGCGCACCGGCCACCTCGCGGCGAGATCAGGCGTCGGGCGGGCTCGAAAGGCCGGAGGGGCCGTCGGGGTCCGGCTCGTGGAGGGTGATCGCCCGGGAGGGGCAGACGCCGACGGCCATCCGTACGGCCGCGCGGTGGGCGGCGTGCGGCTCGGCGTGCGACAGGAGCACCAGGCCCTCGTCCTGGTCCTGGTCGAAGACGTCGGGGGCGGTCATGACGCACATGCCGGCGCCGATGCAGCGCTCACGGTCGACGCTCAGGCGCCACGTGCTCACTTCGCGTCCCAGGTGACCGGCAGGCGCTTCACTCCGAAGATGTCGGCGGTCTCGGGCCTCAGGCCGACGTCGGCGGCCGGCACGGCCAGGCGCAGGGTGGGGAAGCGGTCGAGCAGCGCACGGAACGCGACCCGCATCTCGACGCGGGCCAACTGCTGCCCCAGGCACTGGTGGATGCCGTGGCTGAAGGCCAGGTGCCCGGCGGCCTGCCTGCGGAGGTCCAGCGTATGCGGGTCGGTGAAGCGGTCGGGATCGCGGTTGGCGGTGTTGTACGAGAGGAGGACGGTCGTGCCGGCCTTGACGGTCCGGCCGCCCAGCTCCACGTCTTCCAGCGCCGTGCGGTGGAAGGTCTTGGCGACGCTCAGGTAGCGCAGCAGTTCCTCGACGGCCCCGTCGGTGAGCGCGGGATCGTCGCGCAGTGCCGCGAGTTGCCGCGGATTCTGGAGGAGCGCGAAGGTGCCGAGGGACAGCATGTTCGCGGTGGTGTCGAATCCGGCCGCCAGGAGGAGGAGGCTGATCCCTTTCAACTCCTCGTCGGTCAGATCGCTGTCGGTGAGTTCGCTGAGGACGTCGTCGGTGGGCTCGGCGCGCTTCGCCGCGACCAGTTCCGCCAGGTACTCCTGGGTCGCGGTGTAGGCCGCGATCAGCTCCTCGTCGCTGACCTCCCCGCCCATGAAGGCGTCGATCTGCTCCTGGAAGGAAGCCCGGTCCCCGTACGGCACGCCCAGGATCTCGCAGATCACCATGGTCGGGATGGGCTTGGCGAACGCGGTCACCAGGTCCGTCGGCGGTCCGGCCTCCTCCATGGCGTCCAGGCAGCCGGCGGTGATCTGCTCGATCCGCTCGGTGAGCATCCTCATCCGCCGCACGGTGAACTTGCCCACCAGGGGCTTCCGGTAGCGGCTGTGCTCCGGATCGTCCATGAGAAGGAACTCGCCGGGCGGGGCCGGAGGGAGCTGGAAGTCGACGACGTTCATCAGGTCCTTGCGCGAGCTGAACCGGGGGTCGGCCAGGACGGATCGCACCATCTCGTATCCGGTGACCACCCAGCCCGGTCTGCCGCCGGGATGGGTGTAGCCGCTGATGGGCCCGTGCTCGCGGGCGTCGAGCAGCTCGGCCGGCGGGTCGAACGGGCAGCCGGCCGCGCGCTCCGCCGGCAGCTCGTCGACGATGTGTAGGGACTCGTTCATGTCGCTCTTCCCCGTTTCGCGATATGACGTGTTTGCGGTCGCCCGAAAGCTACGTTGCCTTCACGATGTCGTCAATCGTGGGAACGCGGAACTCCAGCTGGGAAGGGGTTAATTGGTGCAATGGCAGCGATCGAATGCAACGACGCGTTGCAATGGCTGGAAGTGAAGGCAATACGGGGAACGGGTCAGGTCGGGTCAGGTCCGGTCCGGTCAGGTCAGCTCGGCGAGGACCGCGTCCGTGAACGGGGTCCAGACCTCGGCCGCCCACGGTCCGAAGTCGCGGTCGGCCAGGGCCACGCAGGCCGCGCCCGCGACCGGGTCGATCCACAGGAACGTGCCCGACTGGCCGAAGTGCCCGAACGTCGCCGGGGACGACGAAGCACCCGTCCAGTGCGGGGACTTGGAGTCGCGGATCTCGAAGCCGAGGCCCCAGTCGTTCGGGCTCTGGTGGCCGTAGCCCGGCAGGACGCCCTTGAGGCCGGGGTGGACGACGGTCTGCGCTTCGAGGACCGTACGGGGATCGAGCAGGCGGGGCGCCTGGACCTCGGCGGCGAAGCGCACCAGGTCGTCCACCGTGGAGACGCCGTCGCGGGCGGGCGAGCCGTCCAGCGACGTCGACGTCATGCCCAGCGGCTCCAGGACCGCCTGGCGCAGGTACTCCGGGAACGGGATGCCGGACGCCTTGGCGATGTGGTCGCCGAGCACCTCGAAGCCCGCGTTGGAGTACAGCCGCCGGGTGCCGGGCGGGGCCGTCACGCGGTACTCGTCGAAGGCGAGGCCGCTGGTGTGGGCGAGGAGGTGGCGCACGGTGGAGCCCTCGGGGCCGGCCGGTTCGTCCAGCTCGACGGCCCCCTCCTCGTACGCCACCAGCGCCGCGTAGGCCGCGAGCGGCTTGGTGACGGAGGCCAGGGCGAAGCGGTGAGCGGTCGGGCCGTGCGTACCGAGGACGGTGCCGTCCGCGCGGACGACGGCGGCTGCCGCGGTCGGGACGGGCCAGGTGTCGATGATCCGCAGGCTCTCCATGGGCCACGAGCCTAACGCCCGCGTACGCGACGCCGGTGGCGGGCCCGGGTCCGCACGGATGCGGACGGCACGGCGTCGCCGGCCGCGATCCCGACTGGCCCGCCGACGTCGGCAAGCCGAGACTGGCAGGGGATCGCGGTTCACGGAGCCGCGCGGCACGCTCGCCGTCCCCGATCACAGGATCGAGTCCTCTGCGGGCGTCCGAAGGGCGCCGGAAAGGCACAGTGCCTGATGACTGACGACAGGATCATCGCCACGGTGGAGCTCGGAGCCGGAGGGCCGCAGGTCGGTGTCCAGGGGCTCGGCTGCATGGGCATGAGCGAGTTCTACGGAGCCACCGACGAGGCCGCGGCCCGCGACACCCTCGACGCGGCGCTGGAGGCGGGCGTCACGCTCTTCGACACCGCCGACGCCTACGGGCGCGGGGCCAACGAGGAGTTCCTGGCCCCGTTCGTCGGCGCGCACCGCGACGAGATCACGCTGGCCACCAAGTTCGCGCTGGTGCGGACCGACGATCCCGAGTACCGGGCCGTCAGCAACGACCCGGCCTACATCCGCACCGCCGTCGAGGCCAGCCTGCGCCGGCTGAGCACCGACGTCATCGACCTCTACTACATGCACCGCCGCGACCCCGCCGTCCCGCTGGCCGAATCGGTCGGGGCCATGGCGGAACTGGTCCGGCAGGGCAAGGTCAGGCACCTCGGACTGAGCGAGGTGACCGGCGCGGAGCTGCGCGAGGCGTACGCGGTGCACCCGATCGCCGCCCTCCAGTCGGAGTGGTCCCTCTTCAGCCGGGACGTCGAGAAGAGCGCGGTCGGCGCGGCGGCGGAGCTGGGCGTCACCTTCGTGCCGTACTCGCCGCTCGGCCGGGGCTTCCTCACGGGGGCGTTCTCCGACGCGGGCAAGGAGCTGGGCGAGGGCGACTTCCGCAAGTACCAGCCGCGTTTCACGGGCGACAACGCCCGGACGAACGCGGCGCTCCTGGCTCCCGTGCGCGAGATCGCCGCGGCGCACGGGGCGACTCCCGCGCAGGTGGCCCTCGCCTGGGTGCAGCAGCGGGCCCGGGTGCACCACCTGCCCGTGGTCCCCATCCCGGGCACCCGCAAGCGCAGCCGCCTGCTGGAGAACGTGGCGGCGACCCGCCTGGTCCTGAGCGCGGACGACCTGGACCGGCTGGAGCCGATCGCGGGCCGGGTGGCGGGCGACCGCTACCCGGACATGAGCAGCACCGCGACCGCCCGCGAGTAGCGCGACCGCCTCGGGGGCGGGGGGCCTTTCCCGCCTTTCCCGCCTTTCCCGCCTTTCCCGGCTCTCCCGGCTCTCCCGCCTTTCCCGGCTCTCCCGGGCCGGTCCGGGAGAGCCGTGCCGCCCCGGGCCGGGAAAGGCATTCCTGCGCATCGAGCACAGGCGGCTCGGTGGAGGTGACGCCACCGTTTGCCGAGGGCGTGATTTCGGCCATTCCGCATGTTCGTGTGAACGGTCTTTTACTCGGCGTTGACCGGCTGTTCATGGCGTGGGTAATGTTTCAGGATGCGCTGGGGAATTCGTGATCAGCGACCTGGCGCCCTCGCCCAACCATCCATTAAAGGTAATTATCCTATGATCGGTTTCATGTGATCGTAGATGATTGCCACCAGGGAGTGCTGGGCGTCGAAAAGAAGTCGGGGAACATTCCTTGGGGGAGGGAAAATGCCTTCGCTCGTCACACGCCTGTCCATCACGTCCGCGAGGATCTGCGGCATCGCCGCACTGTCCGCCGCCGCCCTCGCGCTCTCCGCACCCCTGTCCGACGCCGCCCATGAGGCGCGCTGGACCGACGGTTGCCGGGGCTACTGGTACACCACGGCAGGCCACGCCTACTGCACGAAGTCGACCGCCGGCGTCAACGGCTACGACGTGGAGTACGACTGCAGGGCCGAGATCGACCAGTGGAACTGGAAAGTCCTGAAGTACGGGTACAAAGGAAAATTCGACCGCCACGAATGCACCATCAGGATCAACAAGACGCGCGTGACCTCCTGACCTCCTGATCTGCTGACCGTCCGCCGATCTGCTGACCATCCGCCGCCCATGACGTGGGTCCGCTTCCGGGCGGGCCCACACCGTATTCCGGAGAAACACACTTCATGTCGCCTGTTCCCTCCGCCCGACTGGCGTCCGTGTCACAGGGCTACGGCGATCGGCGGATCATCGAGAATCTCGATCTCCGCCTCCTGCCCGGCGTCACCGGTCTGCTCGGCCCCAACGGAGCAGGGAAAACGACCCTCCTGCGCACGCTCGCCACCATCGCGCCCCCGCAGGACGGCACCCTGGAGCTCTTCGGCGCGCCCGTCCGCAGCGAGCGCGACGCGCGCAGGGCCCGCCGCCGGATCGGATACCTGCCCCAGGACTTCGGCTACTACCCGGCGTTCACCGTCACGGACTTCGTCCGCTACTGCGCCTGGTTGCGCGAGGTCCCCGACCGGAAGGCCGGCCCCGCGACGGACAGCGCGCTCGCGGCGGTCGGACTGGCCGAACGGGCCCGCCATCGGATGAGGTCGTTGTCGGGAGGCATGCTCCGCCGTGCCGGAATCGCCGCCGCCATCGTCGGCTCCCCCTCGCTGGTCCTGCTCGACGAGCCCACCGTGGGACTCGACCCCGCCCAACGCCTCGACTTCCGCGAGCTGATCCGCTCCCTGGCCCGCGAGGGCGCGGCCGTCCTGCTCAGCACCCACCTGGTCGAGGACGTGGGCGCCGCTTGCGACCACGTCCTCGTACTGAACGACGGCCGGGTCGTGCACAGCGGCACCCCGCGCCAACTGGCCGAGCAGGCGACGCCGACGGCCCCGGGCGACAGCCCGCTGGAGCGCGGCTACATGGCCGCCCTCGGCAACCGCCGGGCGGCCGAGGAGCCGACATGCTGACGACGTACCGCATCGAGGTGCGGCGCTCCCCGCTGCTCTCCGCCTTCCCCGTGCTGATCGCCGTGGACCTCGTCGTCCTCTTCGGCCGTTCCCGCTACTGGATCGGCGTATGGCCGGAGGCGAGCGCCGCCGCCCAGATCGTCACGCTCTTCCTCGGCCCGGTGCTCGCGGGCGTCTCCGCCTGGCAGGCGGGCCGCGCCTCCCGGGCGGGCATGGCCGAGACCCTTCGCGGAGCGGCCAGGCCCGGTTGGCACGCCGAGGCGGCCCGGCTGGCCGCCACGCTCACGCTGGGCTTCCTCGCCTACGCGATCGGCTGCCTCACCGCCGCCGCCGTCTCCCTGCGCGACGCCGGGCCGGGCTTCCTCTGGCCCTCCTACCTCGCGCTGGGCGCGGCGACGCTGCTGATGTTCGCGTCCGCGGGGCACCTGGCCGGACGCTGGTGGCCGTCCGCCGCGTTCACCCCGGTCGTCTGCGCGCTGGGCGGATTCGTCGCCCTGCTCGCGACGCCCTTCCAGTTCACCGTCCTGGCCGGGCCGCCCGATCTCCATGTGCGTCCGACGCCGGTCGCCGTCCGGCTCCTGCTGGCCGGGGCCCTCGCCGTGCTGGCGGTCACCGCACCGCCCCTGCCGTCGCGGAGGACCGGGGCGGCGGCGGTCTCCCGACCGCGGCCCCGCCACGCGCGGGCGGCCTTCGGCGGGGCCCTCGCCTGCTCGCTCGTCGCGCTGGCCGCGTTCCCGTTCGCCGGCGACCTGCGCACGGAGCGTTCCGCGTCCGCCGTGAGACCGGTGTGCGACCGGGCCGCGCCGGACACCCCGCGCGTCTGCGTCTGGCCCGAGCACCGCCGCTACCTTCCGGAACTGACCAGGATGGCGAAGCGGCTCGACGGCCGCGCGGGATTCCGCGCGCCCGACACCTTCCACGAGTTCGGACTGCGGCGAACGGACCTGGGAGACCGGGGATTCGACATCGCGGAAGGCCACGTACGGACGGCCGCGATCGCCATGGCGGATCAGGTGATCACCACGTCGATCGGCTCGTGCGCCCCGCCGCCGCGGGAACGCCGGGCGTGGCAGGCGCTCGACAACATCCATCTGTGGCTGGAGTACCGGGCCATGGGCCAGGACCCGGACGTCGCCGACGCGGGGCTGGGGATGGCCGGAGTCGCCGGAGCCCAGCGGACCGCGTCCCGCGCGGTCCGCACCTCGCAGGCCGAGCAGCGCGCCTGGGCGGCGCGGGAGCGCGGACACCTGCGCGAGAAGGAATGGTGCGAACCCGATGCGAACGGCTGATCTCCTGCTGTACGCACGGGTTCACCGGACCACGGCGATCCTGATCGGCGTCTCGGCCGTGGCGGTCCTGTCGGCCCTGTTCGGCGGGACCCGCATCCCCCTGCCCTCGTTCGGGAGCGCCGGGACGACGGAGGGGATTCCGTACCGCCAGGAACTGCCCCTGATGTCCGCCGTCTTCCTCACGGCCGTGTTCGGCGGGGCGATGGCGGCCCACGAGGAAGCCGCCGCGTCCCGGGCCCACCGTGTCGCCGTCGCCCACCTCGTCCTGCTGTCGCTGACGGCCTGTGCGCTCTCGTTCGCGACCGAATCACTGGCGGTGGGACTCGACGCCGGTCTCGTGTACGTCCGCTCCCTGCTGGTCTGGCTCGGCCTCGCCCTGCTGTCCGTCCGGCTGTTCGGGCCGCAGCACGGCTGGATCCTGCCGCTGGCCTCCGCCTTCCCTCTGGTCTGGTTCGGCCCGAACCGGTGGAACTGGACCGAGAGTTCCGCCGCCGACGGCCTCGGCTGGACCATCGCCGCCGCCTCCCTCGCCGTGGGAAGCACCGCCGTCGCGGCGACCCGGTGGCGTATCCGGGCGGCCGGGCGCGGCGGGCTGGGGGCCTGGTCGCGGAGGCCGCCCGTACGGCCGTCGTGAACCGGGCCCGACCGGTGCCGCCCCTCACCCAGGGCCCCTCACGCAAGCCCCAGCGCGAACACCGCGAACCCCGCCGCGAGCAGCCCGGCCAGCACCCGGCGGGCGTTCGCGGCACGGGTGCCCGCCGTCCAGGGCGACTCGAAGCGCCGCGCGCACCGGACGAGCAGCACCAGCAGCCCGGCGAAGACCGGCAGCCACGCCGTCCGGGCGACGATCCAGAGCGCCGTGTCCGGCCCGGTCGTCAGCCCCGAGACCGCCGTACCGGCCATCGACGCCGGTACGGCGGCGGCCAGCATCGCGCTCTGGTGCCAGCACAGGATCGTCATCGCGCACCGGTTGACCACCACGACCGGGGCCCACAGCAACGGCCTGCGCAGCAGCCGGCCGAGCCGGTCCCGCAGCAGGACCGCCGCCCCGCTCTGCGTGGCGGCCAGCCCCACCACCAGCAGCGACGGCGGATGCGAGTTGGTCCGGGCCTCACCCGGCACCCCGACCACGGACGCCGGGTAGTGGAAGACCAGCAGCAGGACCGCGAACAGGACGCCGCCGCCCACGAGCAGCAGCCGCGCCCCGCGCCGCCCGATCCGCCCCTCGCCCCACGACACTCCGACCTGGTAGGCGAAGAGCCAGCCCGGCAGGATGTTCAGCACGCCCAGCCACGACGGCATCGCCTCGGCGAACGGCCCGTACCGCAGGAAGTCCACCGCCGCGACCGCCCCGAGCAGCGGCAGTGCCGCCCACCCGCCCCACTTCCGTGCCAGAAGCAGGCAGACCGGGGTGAGAGCCGTGACGACCGCGTACACCCCGACGAACCAGAGCGGCTGGATCACCAGCGTCGACGCCGTGCGCAAGGTGTCGCCGGGCACGCCGAGCCGGGCCAGCGCCAGGAGCAGCACCGCCCACACGGCCGTCACGCCGAGCACCGGCCGGCCGAGCCGGGCCAGCCGGCCGCGCAGCCAGGCGTCGGGTGGTGAACCGTGCCGCCGGTAGGACAGCGCCGAGGCGTACCCGCCGACCAGGAAGAAGATCCCCAGCATCTGGAGCACCCAGCTCAGCGGGGCGAGCCCGCCGAACGCCGCGAGCGGACTCGCGTTGTGCAGACCGTCCGCGTCCAGCCGGAACCCGCCGAGCATCCAGTGCCCGGCGGGCACGGCGAGCAGTGCCAGGGCCCGCAGCCCGTCGATCGCGCGGTCGCGGTGGTCCGGGGTGGCCGCCTCCAGCCGGGCCGCCGCCCGGCGCGCACGGGCGTTCACCGGGCCGCCTCCGGTGAACCGGCGGATCGCGGCTCCGACGAGGGGCCGGGGCGCCCGGCGGCGATGGCGGCGAAGGCGCGCAGCGAATCCGTACCGGGGACGAAGTAGCCGGTGTGGCCGCGCGCGTCGGCGGCCGGTATCCGGCGCGCGCCGAACGCCGGGTCGGTGGGATCGACGCCGTGCCCGAGACCGGCGAAGCGCAGGCTCGGCACGTCGTCGATCCAGTCGGTGGCGTCCTTCGCCGCCCACACCCGCGCCGAGGTGCGCAGCGCCGAGACGTCGTCGGCCCGCATGCCGGGCGAGCCGAGGACCACCAGATCGGTGGCGGACAGCCGGTGTGCCGCCAGGCCGCACACGACGGAACCGTAGCTGTGGCAGAACACGGCCGGTCCGGGCAGCCCGTCGGCCGCCAGCCCCGCCGTGAAGCGGGCCAGCCGCTCGGCCCCCGCGCTCGCCAGCCCGCCGGTCGCCGCGTCGATGCCGACCCCGACGGGTGTCGTGTACCCGGCCCAGGCGATGACGGCGCTGTCGGCACCGGCCTGCGCGTGGAGCGCCCGCGCCATCCCGGCGGGCGTGCCGTGCACATCGTCGGTCCGGTCGAAGGTCCCGGCGTCGACGTCGGAACCGGGCACCACCACCGAGACGCGGCGCGCCGAGCGCAGGTCCCCGAAGACCTCCACCACCTGACCGCGCCCGCGCGGGTCGAACGCGAGGATCTGCCGCCCGGGTGCGGCCAGCGTCCGGTAGCGGGCGTCGTCGCGAACGGCCGCGAGCGCCAGGGAGTTGGCGCGGTAGCGCAGCTCGACGGGGACGCCGTCCAGGTTGCCGACGACGGACGGGTGCCGTACCACGAGGAGTTGCCGCTCACCGGCGCTCAACCCGGAGAAGAAGGAGGCCACTTCGGCGGGCGAGGTCCGCTCGGGATCGGGCAGCTCCGTACCGAGCGCCCGGTCCGCCCGCCACGCGCCGCTGCCCGGCGGCGGCCCGGTCAGGGCCGTCTGCGCCGCCCCGGAGACCCAGCCCGCCGTCCCCGCCACGATGGTGGTGGCCAGGGCCGCGGCGAGTAGTGTGCGCGCGTATCGGCGCATCGTTCCCTCCCTCTCGGCCGTCGCACCGGCCGGTGCGACGGAGAGGAAGGTAGGAAGAGAGCGGGTGGCGCGGCGTCACACCGGGGAGCCAACCGCGAGGTGCTACCGGGGTAGGGGGTGGGCCAGGGCGGGCGGCCCAGGGCGTGCCGGGGCGGCCCAGGGCGTGCCGGGGCGGTCCAGGCCCCGGCGTCAGCGGGCCCCGCCGTCAGCGGGCCCCCGCGTCCCCCGGAGCCACCAGCCCCGACTCGTACGCGAAGATCACCGCCTGCGCCCGGTCGCGCAGGTCCAACTTGGCCAGCACCCGCCCGATATGGGTCTTCACGGTCTGCTCCGCCAGCACCAGCCGCCCGGCGATCTCCTGGTTCGACAGCCCGCGCGCGATCAGCTCCAACACCTCCGTCTCGCGCGGGGTCAGGCCGTTCAGCCGCAGGGCCTGCCCGCCGCGCGCCGCACCCGACGGGCGCCGGGCGGCGAAGTCCGCGATCAGGCGTCGCGTCACCGACGGGGCCAGCAGCGCGTCGCCCGCCGCCACCACGCGTACGGCCGCGATCAGATCCGCGGGCGGGGCGTCCTTCAACAGGAAGCCCGACGCCCCGGCGCGCAGCGCCTCGTACACGTAGTCGTCCACGTCGAACGTCGTGAGCATCAGCACCTTCGGCCGGTGCGCCACGCCCACCGGCGGGTGCAACAGTTCGCGGGCGGCGGCCAGTCCGTCCATCTCCGGCATCCGCACGTCCATCAGGACGACGTCCGGGTGGAGCCGGCGGCTCACCTCGACGCCCGCCCGGCCGTCCGCCGCCTCGCCCACCACGTCGACGTCGCTCTGCGCCGACAGCAGGGCCGCGAACCCGGCGCGCACCATGGCCTGGTCGTCGACGATGATCACACGGATGGTCACAGGTCCTCCGGACTCGGACGGGCGGCGGGCGCGGTCGGCGCGGCGGGTGCGGCGGCCGGCGGCAGCGGCATCCGGGCGGCCACCCGGAATCCGCCGTCGGGCAGCGGCCCCGTGTCGAGCGTGCCGCCGGTCAACCGTACGCGTTCACGCATCCCGACCAGCCCGTGCCCGGTGCCGCTGGTCTCCAGCGGCGGACCGGCCCCGGTAGCGGGGCCGTTGACGACCAGCACCGTCAGCTGCCCGCCGACCCCGCTGACCGAGACCCGGGTCGGGGCCCCCGGCGCGTGCCGCACCACGTTGGCCAGCGCCTCCTGCACGATCCGGTACGCCGACAGGTCCACCGCGGGCGGCACGTCGCCCAGTTCGGCGGAGAGGGCCAACTCGGCGGGCAGCCCGGCCCGTACGGTCGCCTCGACGAGCTGCTGGAGCCGGTCGAGACCGGGCTGCGGCGCGCGCTCGCCCGCGCCGCCGTCGCTGCGCAGCACCGACAGCAGCCGCCGCATCTCGCCCAGCGACTCCCGCGCCGCCGCCGCGATCGACGCGAACTCCTCCCGTGCCGCCTCGGGAAGACCACTGATCCGGTACGGGGCGGAGTCCGCCTGCACGGTGATCACCGACATGTGGTGCGCGACCACGTCGTGCAGCTCGCGGGCGATCCGGGTGCGCTCCTCCAGGAGCGTGCGCCGCGCCCGCTCCTCCTCGCTGATGGTCTCCTGCTCGGCGAGGAGCCGCCGCGCCTCGCCGCGCTCCCGGACCGAGCCGCCGATGACCAGCACCACCGCGCCGAGCACCGTGATCAGGAGCGCGCTGCCGCCGCCCCGGTCCGGCGCGATCAGGTGCAGCAGCAGCCCGCCGAGGCCGGTCACGACCCACACCGCGATGACGGTCCGCCGCCGCTCGCGCAGGCCGAGCGCCAGCAGCAGGAAGAGGTGGCCGACGATGACGGGCGGCGTCCACGGCCACACGTCGTGCGGCGCGGCGGGCCGGGCCAACAGCGCCAGCGCGCCCGCCACATCGGCGGGGAAGACGATCCACCACGCCTGGAGCGGCCGGTGGGCCAGCATCAGCAGCGGGGCCGCCTGCGCCACGCCCAGCGCCCCCGCCAGGGCGCCGGGAACCTCGTACTGCGTGGTCAGGACGGTGATGGTGACCGGGATCAGCGTCGCCGCGAGGGCCAGCACCACCGCGTACGGAAGCAGCCGCTGCCACCGCTTCGGCGCGTCGGCCAGCAGCGGAGTGGACGGACGAGAGGCATGGGACAACCCGTGGGCCAGCTCGCGCAGATTGCGGCGGGCGGCGCTCAACAGGCCGTCGGAGGGGGCGGAGGGCCCTGGGGAGGGAGAGGACATGACCCGCCCAGCCTAAGGACCAGCGCCGGACGATACGTCATACCGAGGTGGCCGACCGTCCGCCGCCACCTCATACCCCGGTAGGGGGTGGCCTCCGCCCGCCCGCCCGACGGCTCGGCGAGGGGCGCGGCCCCGTCCTACAGCTCCGCGAGCAGCTGCGCCTTCTTCGCGCTGAACTCGTCGTCCGTCACCAGTCCGGCCTGATGCAGCTCGCCCAGGTGGTGTATCCGCTCGGCGATGTCCGCCGGGTCCCGCCGCCCCGCGCCGACCAGGACGGGCTGCGAGGGGATCGACGCGCTCTGGGTGCGGCGTACGGACTCCAGGACGGCGGCGGCGAAGGGCAGCGACTCGTGCACCGGCCCGTAACCGAGGCCGAACAGGACGGCTGCCGGATCCTTGTCCGCGGCGGTGGGCGGGTTCGGCGCGCTCCCGGCTCCGGTCGCCGTGTCCGCCGCCGTGCGCGGCACCAGACGCAGGTAGCCGTCCAGCGCCTCGGGCGAGCGCCACTCGATTCCGGCCAGTTCGCTGACGCGGAACGTCTGGTCCCCGGCCTTCCACTTGGCGCTGGAGGCCCCGGTCCAGGACCACCGGAAGGAGACCCGCTCGCCGTCGAAGCCGGCCCGCCCGTCGTACGCCTTGAAGTGCAGCGGAGCCTCCGGGGCGGTCACCAGGAAGCGGTCGGCGGGCTCGTCGGCGGACGGCCCCAGCGCGGCGCGCAACTCGTCCGCGCAGTGCTCGGCGAGCAGCTCCCGGTCCGCCGGAAGCACCAGGCGATACGGGTCGCACCCCTCCTTGAGCTGCCCCGCGGCAGCCTCCATCACGGGGTCGGCACCCGGTCTCGGCACGGCACGCAGGACCACCGTGTCCCGCTTGCCCGGGGCCACCGTCACCGACGACAACGCCGCATGCGGGATGCGGCGCTCCCGCAGACTCTGCAGGAGCTTCGGTGTGCGGATGCCCCGTTCGAAGCGGATGAGAACGGAGTCGGTGTCGAACTCCCAGGTGGCATGAATTCCGGCCAGCACATCACCCATGTGCCACATCGTATGCGGCACGGGCCCGCACGTCCCCCCTCGGAGCAATTCCCACGGAACCGGTCCCGCGCGGGCCTCTACGCGCGTCAGGCGTCCTGCCCGCCGTAAATTCCGCTGTGGCAGGCCCCGTCGGCCGTCGCACACCGGATCGATCCGTACGCCCCGACGCCGATCGCGGCGAAGTTGCCCAGGCTCTCGGCTCCGGGTTGGAAATAGCCGCTGTGCCCCGCCGCGCCGGAGGCCGAGACGATCCGCGCGCCGAAGTCGGGGTTCACCGGGTCCGCCCCGTGCCCGATGCCGCCGACCTCCAGGTGCGGTACGTCCCCGATCCAGTCGTCCCGGTCCCGCGTGGCCCAGATCCGCGCCCCGGTCCGCAACTGCCCGGCGCTCCGCGCCCGCATCCCGGGGCTGCCCGCCACCGCGATGTCGGCCACCCGGTCCGAGACCCGGCGCGCGGCGACTCCGCACACCACCGAGCCGTAGCTGTGGCAGAACAGCGAGACCGTCGAGGCGCCGGGCAGCGCGCCGACCATCGCGTTCAGCCGGACGGCGCCGTCGGCGGCGAGCCCGCCGAGCGCGGCGTCCATGCCGAGACCGGCCGGGGCCGTGTAGTCGGCCCAGGCGATGACGGCGGTGCGGGTGCCGGGGGAGGCCGAGCGCTCCGCCCGGTACAGGGATTCGGCCATCCCGATGGGGGCGGCGTACGCGCGCTCCTCGCGCTCCAGGGTCAGCAGGTGGGTGTCGACGCCCGGCACGACCACCGAGACCCGGGAGGCCCGGTCGAGGTTCCCGAACACCTCGGCGGCGCGGCCCTTGCCGGACGGATCGAAGGCCAGGATCTGGCGGCCTTCCGCGAGCATCGACCGGAACCGCTCCAGCCGGAGCGACGCCTCCTCGCGCCCGGCCGCCGAGATCGCCGTGTCACGCAGCCGCCGTCTCTCCTCGGCTGCCGCCCGCTGGAGCGCCGACCGGTTGGCGCGGTAGCGCAGCGTGACCGGTGCGCCGTTGAGGTTCCCCACGATCGCCGGGTACTCGTCCGCGAGCGCGGCCTGCCGGTCGGACGTCAGCGTGGCGAAGAAGTGGGCCAGCCGGTAGGCCGGAGCGTCGACGTCCGGCAGCGGGTGGCCCGCAACGCGATCCCGTGCCCAGGAGGCGAGGGCCCGCTGTCCGGGCTCGTCGGAGCGCTGATGACTGACGGCGGACCAGCCCGTGGTCGCCAGCATCACGAACACCACCGCGACGGCGAGCAGCGCGCGCCATGCGGCCGACGTGGGTGAGGGGTCGAAGGAAGTCACTGCGCCACACCCTAAGGGCCCGCCCGCGATCCCCGGCGGGCGCGCGGCGAGAGCTACGACACCTCGCCGCGCCGCCAGTCGCTCGCGAGCGCCGGGACGAGGTGGTCCAGGTACTCCTGGGTGAGCCCGCGCAGCGATTCCACGCTCGGGTCCGGGCTCCGGCCCCAGAGCTGGCCGGTCACCCGGATCACGGAGGAGAACGCGGCGACGGCCACCCGCGGCCGGGGGTCGGTCCGCACGTCGAGGCCCTCGCGCTCCGCGATCAGCTCGACGACCTGGTTCTCCATGGCCACGCCGCGCTGGAGGTGGGCGGCGAACAGGTCCGGGGTGGACTCGACCATCTGGTACATCCGTATGTAGAGGTCGATGCTGACGACCTCCGACAACGTCTCGCCGATGCCGGCCCAGGCGGACATCATCGCCTGGCGCATGGCTTCGAGAGGCGCCTCGGCCGCGGGCCGCCGCCGCAGTTCGTCGATGAAACGGGACTCGATCATCTCCTGCACGGCGAAGGTCGTCTCCTCCTTGCTCGCGAAGTAGCGGAAGAAGGTGCGCTGGGAGACGTCCACCGCCTCGACGATCTCGTCGACGGTGGTCCGCTCGTACCCCTGTGTGGTGAACAATTCGAGGGCGGCGCGCAGGAGGGCGTCGCGGGTGCGCTGTTTCTTGCGTTCACGCAGTCCGGGCCGGGGGCCGGTTCGCTGCCCGTGCGTCACGTACCGATCCTCATTTCCACCAGTTCGTCCAGCCCGCCTGATCTGTGAGCTACATGACAGTTACTGTCTTGTGAATGTGTTTGTCAAATGTCAGCTACTGTCATTAGTCTGGCCGTATGAAAAGTCAGACTACCGTCGAGAAGGCGCCGCGGGAGCCCGAAGACAGCGTTGTACCCGCCCCGGCCAAGGGGCTCCGCGGCCACCCCTGGCTGACCCTCTTCTCCGTCGCCATCGGCGTGATGATGGTCGCACTGGACGGCACGATCGTCGCCATCGCGAACCCCGCGATCCAGAAGGACCTCGGCGCCTCGCTCGCCGACGTCCAGTGGATCACCAACGGCTACCTGCTCGCGCTCGCCGTCGCCCTGATCACGGCGGGCAAGCTCGGCGACCGGTTCGGCCACCGCCAGACCTTCCTGATCGGCATCGCGGGCTTCGCCCTCGCCTCCTGCGCGATCGGCCTCTCCAGCGAGATCACGCTGGTCATCCTCTTCCGCGTGCTCCAGGGCCTGTTCGGCGCACTGCTCATGCCGGCCGCGCTCGGCCTGCTGCGCGCCACGTTCCCCGCCGAGAAGCTGAACATGGCGATCGGCATCTGGGGCATGGTCATCGGCGCCTCCACGGCCGGCGGCCCCATCGTCGGCGGTCTGCTCGTCGAGCACGTGAGCTGGCAGTCCGTCTTCTTCATCAACGTGCCGGTCGGCGTCATCGCGCTCGTCTTCGGTCTGGTGATCCTCAAGGACCACCGCGCCGCCAACGCGCCGCGCTCCTTCGACGTCCTCGGCATCGTCATGCTCTCCGGCGCGATGTTCTCCCTCATCTGGGGCATCATCAAGGCCGGCGAGTCCTGGGGCTGGGGCGACGGCCGCACCTGGGCCTGGCTCGGCCTGGCGGCGGTGCTCTTCGTCGCCTTCGGCTTCTGGGAGACCAAGGTCAAGGAACCGCTCGTTCCGCTCGGGATGTTCCGCTCCATCCCGTTGACGGCCGGTGCCGTCCTCATGGTCCTCATGGCCTTCGCCTTCATGGGCGGCCTCTTCTTCGTGACGTTCTTCCTCCAGGGCGTCCACGGCATGAGCCCGGTCGAGAGCGGTCTGCACCTGCTGCCGCTCACCGCGATGATGATCGTCTCCTCGCCGGTGGCCGGTGTGCTCATCACCAAGTTCGGCCCGCGCGTCCCGCTGGTCGGCGGCATGGTCTTCACGGCCGTCGCGATGTTCGGCATGACCACGCTCAGCGAGAGCACCGGCGCCTTCGCCATGTCCCTCTGGTTCGCGCTGCTCGGCTGCGGCCTCGCCCCGGTCATGGTCGGTGCGACCGAGGTCATCGTCGGCAACGCGCCCATGGAGCTCTCCGGTGTCGCCGGCGGTCTCCAGCAGGCCGCGATGCAGGTCGGCGGCGCACTCGGCACCGCCGTCCTCGGCGCGGTCATGTCCTCCAAGGTCAGCTCCGACTTCGCGGGCAACTGGGCGAGCGCGGGCCTGCCCGGCAAGCCCGACCCGGCCCTGGAGGAGGCCGCCGAGTTCGGCATGGTCCCGGTCGACTCGCTCTCCAAGGCGCCCGGCATGACGCCGGACGTCATCGACCGCATCGGCGGAGTCATCCACGACACGTTCACGTCCGGTATGGGCCTGGCCTTCACCGTGGCGGGCATAGTCGCCGTGGTGGCCGCCCTGGTCGCCACCCTCACCAAGCGCGGCGAGAACGCCGAGGCGGGCGCCGGGATGGGCCACATCTGACCGGCGGGGCGGGCCCGGCACCGGCCCGCCCCACCCGGTCGAGAACGTCAACACCACGCACGCCACAGCCCCGCCGAACCCTTTCGGCGGGGCTGTCGCCTATCAGGGTGGTGCGCCCCGGACACCTCTTCTCCCGGCGCCGAGGAGCGGGTCAGGGTGGGCGGGACAGCACAGCACCACCACGGGGGTTGATCCACCATGCGTACGACCGTTCTCGTCGCCGCCCTGGCCATGACGGCGCTCGTCCCGTCCGCCACCGCCCTGGCCCCGGACCGGGCCGCCGCGGCGGCCCGGAAGCCGTCCGACATCCGCCTCGGGGCCTGTGAGGCGGGTCGGCTCTGCCTCTGGAAGAAGCCCGACTTCACCGGAGTACGGCAGACC
This sequence comes from Streptomyces sp. ADI96-02, assembly GCF_003846185.1. GTDB lineage: Bacteria > Actinomycetota > Actinomycetes > Streptomycetales > Streptomycetaceae > Streptomyces. The sequence continues at coordinate 1,809,145 of NZ_ML123034.1, read as the reverse complement.
CACGAACTCTCCACCGTCGACATCGAGAGCTGCGTCCCGCTGCCCCGGGGCGGCGACGCCCAGTCCCTCGCCAACCGCACCGGCCGGCCCGTCACCACCTACCAGTCCGCCGAATGCGCCGAGACCGGCGAGTTCGAGACGTACCCGGGCAGCGGGGCCTGGGTGCCCCGCTCGCCGTACCAGGTGCGGGCCTTCAAGATCTGGGAGAACTGACGGCCCGCCGCGCACCCGGCGGACGCCGAAGGGCGGCGGAGCCACCGGCCCCGCCGCCCTTCGTCCCTCGAACGCCCGCCGGGCAACCGCCGGACGCCCGCCGATCCGCGTTACGCGTCGCCGCCCGCCGCGCCCGGGTCGGCCGCGGTCACGTCCAGGAGGTCGTAGCGGTCCACCGCCGTCTTCAGCGCCGACCGGTCGACCTTGCCCTCCTTCGCCAGCTCGGTGAGCACCGCCAGCACGATCGACTGCGCGTCGATGTGGAAGAAGCGGCGGGCCGCGCCACGGGTGTCGGCGAAGCCGAAGCCGTCCGCGCCCAGCGACTGGTACGGACCGGGCACCCAGCGCGCGATCTGGTCCGGCACCGAACGCATCCAGTCCGAGACCGCCACGAACGGCCCCTGCGCTCCGTCGAGTTTGCGCGTCACGTACGGCACGCGCTGCTCCTCCTCCGGGTGCAGCAGGTTGTGCCGCTCCACGTCCACGGCCTCGCGCCGCAGCTCGTTCCAGGAGGTCGCCGACCAGACGTCCGCCCTCACGTTCCACTCCTCGGCGAGGATGCGCTGCGCTTCCAGCGCCCACGGGACCGCGACGCCGGACGCCATGATCTGGGCCGGGATCTCGCCCTTCTCGCCGGTGCTGAAGCGGTGGATGCCCTTGAGGATGCCCTCGACGTCCACGTCCGCCGGCTCGGCCGGGTGCTGGATCGGCTCGTTGTAGACGGTGAGGTAGTAGAAGACGTCCTCGTTCTCCTCGGGCGTCCCGCCGTACATCCGGCGCAGACCGTCCTTGACGATGTGCGCGATCTCGAAGCCGTAGGCCGGGTCGTACGCGACACAGCCCGGGTTCGTCGAGGCGAGCAGCTGCGAGTGGCCGTCCGCGTGCTGAAGGCCCTCGCCGGTCAGCGTCGTGCGCCCGGCGGTCGCGCCCAGCACGAAGCCCCGCGCGAGCTGGTCGGCCATCTGCCAGAACTGGTCGCCGGTGCGCTGGAACCCGAACATCGAGTAGAAGACGTACACCGGGATCAGCGGCTCGCCGTGCGTCGCGTACGCCGAGCCGGCCGCGATCAGCGAGGCCGTGCAGCCGGCCTCGGAGATGCCGTCGTGCAGCATCTGGCCGGTCGGCGACTCCTTGTACGCGAGCAGCAGCTCCCGGTCGACCGCCTCGTACTGCTGACCGAGCGGGTTGTAGATCTTCGCACTCGGGAAGAAGGCGTCCATGCCGAAGGTGCGGTACTCGTCGGGCGCGATCAGCACGAAACGCTTGCCGATCTCCTTGTCCCGCATGAGGTCCTTCAGGATGCGGACGAACGCCATGGTCGTGGCGATCGACTGCTGGCCCGAACCCTTCTTCGCAGCCGCGTACGTCTTGTCGTCGGGCTGCGGCAGCGGCTTCGCCCGCACCACGCGCGTCGGGACGTAACCGCCCAGACTCTCGCGGCGGTCGTGCATGTACTGGATCTCCTCCGAGTCGCGGCCCGGGTGGTAGTAGGGCGGATAGCCCTCGTCCAGCTGCTTGTCGGTGATCGGGATGTGCAGCCGGTCGCGGAACCGCTTCAGGTCCTCGACCGTGAGCTTCTTCATCTGGTGCGTGGCGTTGCGGCCCTCGAAGTTCGGGCCGAGCGTCCAGCCCTTGACCGTCTGCGCGAGGATCACCGTCGGCTGGCCCTTGTGCGCCTTGGCCGCCGCGTAGGCCGCGTACACCTTGCGGTGGTCGTGACCGCCGCGTCCCAGGTGCAGGATCTGCTGGTCGGACATGTCCTTGACCATCTCGCGCAGCCGCGGGTCGTCACCGAAGAAGTGCTCGCGGATGTACGCGCCGGTCTCGGTGGCGTACGTCTGGAACTGCCCGTCCGGCGTGGTGTTCAGCCGGTTGACCAGGATGCCCGTGCGGTCCTGCGCCAGCAGCGGATCCCAGGAGCGGTCCCAGACCAGCTTGATGACGTTCCAGCCGGCGCCCCGGAACTGCGACTCCAGCTCCTGGATGATCTTGCCGTTGCCGCGTACCGGCCCGTCCAGGCGCTGGAGGTTGCAGTTGACGACGAAGGTCAGGTTGTCCAGGCCCTCGCGGGCGGCGATGGACAGCTGGCCCAGCGACTCCGGCTCGTCCATCTCGCCGTCGCCCAGGTAGGCCCAGACGTGCGACGCGGAGGTGTCGGCGATGCCGCGCGCCTCCATGTAGCGGTTCATCCGGGCCTGGTAGATGGCGCCGAGCGGGCCGAGGCCCATGGAGACCGTCGGGAACTCCCAGAAGTCCGGCATCAGCCGCGGGTGCGGATAGCTGGACAGCCCGTTCGGGGCCTTCGACTTCTCCTGGCGGAAGGCGTCCAGCTGGGCCTCGCTCAGCCGGTCCAGCAGGAAGGCGCGGGCGTAGATGCCCGGGGAGGCGTGCCCCTGGAAGAAGATCTGGTCGCCGCCGTCGCCCCGGTCCTTGCCCCGGAAGAAGTGGTTGAAGCCGACGTCGTAGAGCGAGGCGGACGACGCGAAGGTGGCGATGTGGCCGCCGACGCCGATCCCGGGCCGCTGGGCGCGCGAGACCATCACCGCGGCGTTCCAGCGGGTCGCGTTGAGGACCTTGCGTTCGATCTCCTCGTCGCCGGGGAAGAACGGCTCGTCCTTCGTGGCGATCGTGTTCACGTAGTCCGTGCTGCGCATCTCCGGCACCGCCACGCGCTTCTCCCGCGCGCGCTCGATGAGCCGGAGCATCAGGTAGCGGGCCCGCTCACGGCCGCGCTCGTCGACGGCGGCGTCGAGGGAGTCGAGCCATTCGCGGGTCTCCTCGGGATCGAAATCCGGGACCTGGCTCGGAAGGCCGCCAATGATGATCGGGTTGCGATCGGATCCGGAAGCCACACTGTTCCTTCGCTGTTCGGTGGTGCTCTACGGGGCCTGTTACGGGGAACGTACCCCCGGGTCATCGGTGTGTGCACCGTCTCCATCGTGCTACCGCGAAGGCCCGAACGTCATCTCTACCCCTCGGTAACCCCTGAGATGCGCAAAGTCTCCTCCGGAGCGCGGGTGTGGGCGGTACGCGGCTGGGTACGGGCAAACCGCAACCTTACGCCCAAGGCGTCCAAGCGTTCCCAAAGGCTGTTCGACTCCGATTGGCGGAGCGAAACGGCATAAGCTGAGGAAGGACGTAAACGGATGGGGTGACCGACGCGAAGCCCTATGGGGTGACCGGAGCGAACCTCTGAGGAGACATGCCGGAGCTTGCGGCGACGTGGCAGGGAACGTCACCGTTTAGGCGGTCTCGCACGCTGGGTACTTGCGCGATTCGCCGAGCCCGTGTGGACTACGGCCAACGCCCCGCGTACGCGCGTGGCTGAAGCATTTTCCGAAACATGATCAGGAGGCAACCCGTGAGCGCGACCGCGGACCACGCGGAGGAGCGGACCAACCCGGCAGCACGCCTGGGGTTCGAACCCGGACAGGTGGTCCAGGAGATCGGCTACGACGACGACGTCGAGCTGGAGCTCCGTGAGGGCATTGAGGCCACTACCGGCCAGGATCTCGTCGACGAGGACTACGACGACGTCGCCGACGTCGTCCTGCTCTGGTTCCGCGACGAGGACGGCGACCTTACGGACGCGCTGGTGGATGCCATTGGTCTGATCGAGGACGGCGGCACGGTCTGGCTGATGACGCCGAAGACCGGCCGTGACGGCTACGTCGAACCGAGCGACATCAACGAGGCTGCCCAGACAGCCGGTCTCGCCCAGACCAAGAGCATCAGCGCGGGCAAGGACTGGACGGGCAGCCGTCTGGTCACCCCCAAGGGGGCCAAGGCCAAGCGCTGAACCACTCTCACCATCCGGGGCCCCCGTCCGACGTCCACCCGTCGCCGGGGGCCTTCGTACGCCCCGCGCCGGGCGGCCCGCGACCGCTGCGTAGGCTGGGTGCCACCCGGCGGACCGGACCGGGACAACGGAGACTGGCGAAGGGATGCGTGTTCCATGACGATCGAGGTCGGCGCCGAAGCCCCGGATTTCGAACTGAAGGACAACCACGGCCGCACCGTGAGGCTCTCGGACTTCCGGGGCCCCGACGGCAAGAACGTCGTGCTGGTCTTCTACCCGTTCGCCTTCACCGGCGTCTGCACCGGCGAGCTGTGCGCGCTCCGCGACGAGCTGCCCCGCTTCGAGAACGCCGGCACGCAACTGCTCGCCGTCTCCAACGACTCCGTCCCCACCCTGCGGGTCTTCGGCGAGCAGGAGGGGCTGGAGTACCCGCTGCTCTCGGACTTCTGGCCGCACGGGGAGACCTCGCGCGCCTACGGCGTCTTCGACGAGGACAAGGGCTGCGCGGTGCGCGGCACCTTCGTCATCGACCGGACCGGCGTGGTCCGCTGGAGCGTCGTCAACGGCCTGCCGGACGCCCGCGACCTCAACGACTACGTCAAGGCCCTCGAAGCGCTCTGACCGGCCGGTCCGGGGCTTCGGGCCAGGACGGCGCGGGCTGCCCGGACCGGGCGGGTCCGCTTCCCGGATCCGGTCGATCTCCCGGCGACGCCCGGCCAAAAGCCTGTTTTGGCCGGGAACCGGTCACTAGGATCGAATCGTTGATCCGATACCGACGAACGATGGGGACGCTGGTATCCGCCGGCCCCTGGAAACTTATGGAGGACTCGTGGGAGTCAGCCTCAGCAAGGGCGGCAACGTCTCGCTGACCAAGGCCGCGCCCAACCTGACCGCGGTCATCGTGGGTCTGGGCTGGGACGCCCGCACCACCACCGGTGGTGACTTCGACCTCGACGCCAGCGCGCTGCTGACGAACGCCGAGGGCAAGGTCGGCAGCGACGGCAACTTCGTCTTCTTCAACAACCTCAAGAGCCCGGACGGCTCCGTCGAGCACACCGGCGACAACCTCACCGGTGAGGGCGAGGGCGACGACGAGGTCATCAAGGTGAACCTCGCCGGCGTCCCGGCCGACGTCGACAAGATCGTCTTCCCGGTCTCGATCTACGAGGCCGAGAGCCGCCAGCAGAGCTTCGGTCAGGTCCGCAACGCGTACATCCGCGTGGTCAACCAGGCCGACGGCCAGGAGCTGGCCCGCTACGACCTGAGCGAGGACGCCTCGACGGAGACCGCGATGGTCTTCGGCGAGCTCTACCGCAACGGCGCCGAGTGGAAGTTCCGCGCCATCGGCCAGGGCTACGCCTCCGGCCTGCGCGGCATCGCCCAGGACTTCGGCGTCAACGTCTGACCGGGCGCCTCGCGCGCCCACTCGCTCCACCACGCCCGGCGCCGCATCTGTGCGGCGCCGGACGCGCTCGACCGGGCGCCTTCGACGTCCGAGCACGGGCGTCGAAGGCGCCCGGCTGCGTTTCCGCACGACACGGGTTTGACACGACACGGGGAGGACACACATGGGCGTCACGCTCGCCAAGGGAGGCAACGTCTCCCTCTCCAAGGCCGCACCCGACCTCACCCAGGTACTGGTCGGGCTCGGCTGGGACGCGCGCTCCACCACCGGAGCCGACTTCGACCTCGACGCCAGCGCGCTGCTGTGCGGGTCGGGCCGGGTGCTGGGCGACGAGTGGTTCGTCTTCTACAACAACCTCACCAGCCCGGACGGCTCCGTCGAGCACACCGGCGACAACCTCACGGGCGCGGGAGACGGCGACGACGAGTCCGTCATCGTCCGACTCGACCAGGTGCCCGCCCACTGCGACAAGATCGTCTTTCCGGTCTCCATCCATGACGCCGACAACCGGGGCCAGGCGTTCGGTCAGGTCAGCAACGCCTTCATCCGCGTGGTCAACCAGGCCGACGGCCAGGAGTTGGCCCGCTACGACCTGAGCGAGGACGCCTCGACGGAGACGGCCATGATCTTCGGCGAGCTCTACCGCTACCAGGGCGAATGGAAGTTCCGAGCGGTCGGACAGGGGTACGCGTCAGGTCTGCGGGGCATCGCTCTAGACTTCGGCGTCAACGTTTCGTAACGCCGCGCTCGGCGCGGGGGAGCCCCGTACACACCGGGGGAGACCCTTACATAAAGACGATGGGGTAGCCAGTGGTTCTGAAAACCTTCGGCTGGTCGTTCGCGGTCACCGCGCTCGGCCTGGTCGCAGCGGTTCTCTACGGGGGGTGGCAGGCCTTCGGTATCGTCGCGATCCTGTCGGTCCTGGAGATCTCGCTGTCCTTCGACAACGCGGTGATCAACGCCGGAATCCTGAAGAAGATGAACGCCTTCTGGCAGAAGATCTTCCTCACCATCGGCATCCTCATCGCCGTCTTCGGTATGCGACTGGTGTTCCCCGTCGTGATCGTGGCCGTGAGCGCACAGCTCGGGCCCATCGAGGCCATCGACCTCTCCTTCAACGATCCCGACAAGTACAAGGAACTGGTCACGGACGCCCATCCGTCGATCGCCGCCTTCGGTGGCATGTTCCTCCTGATGATCTTCCTCGACTTCATCTTCGAGGACCGTGACATCCAGTGGCTGCGCTGGATCGAGCGCCCGCTCGCCAAGCTCGGCAAGGTCGACATGCTGTCGGTCTGCGTCGCGCTGATCGTCCTGCTGATCGCCGCCCTGACCGTCGCCACCCAGGCCCACCAGCACGGCGGCGGGCACGTGGACAAGTCGTCGACCGTCATGCTCTCCGGCATCGCCGGTCTGATCACGTACCTGGTCGTCGGCGGGCTCTCCGGATTCTTCGAGGGCAAGCTCGAACAGGAGGAGGAGCGCGAGCACGAGGCCGAGGAAGAGGCCAAGCGGACGGGCAAGCCCGTCACCGGTGTCGCCCTCGCCGGAAAGGCGGCGTTCTTCCTCTTCCTCTACCTGGAGGTCCTGGACGCCTCGTTCTCCTTCGACGGCGTCATCGGCGCGTTCGCCATCACCAACGAGATCGTGCTCATGGCCCTCGGCCTCGGCATAGGAGCGATGTACGTCCGTTCGCTCACCGTCTACCTGGTGCGGCAGGGCACGTTGGACGACTACGTCTACCTGGAGCACGGCGCGCACTACGCGATCGGCGCGCTCTCCGTCATCCTGCTGGTCACCATCCAGTACGAGATCAACGAGATCATCACCGGCCTGATCGGCGTGGTCCTGATCGGTCTGTCCTTCTGGTCCTCGGTCCGCCGCAACAAGGCCCTCGCCGCGGCCGGCGGAGACGGGGCGGACAGCCACGGTTCCCAGGCGGAAGTCTCCTCCGGGGTGTGACCCGGCGGGGATTGAGGAACGCTCTCTGCGGGGCGGCCCAACACGGCGACGGCTCTCCGGGACTCCCGGAACCGGCCCGGGTGGCCGCCCCGCGGTGATGTGCGGGCAGGAGCGGGGCAGAGAGCGGGACAGGTGGGGGTTGGGATGGGTTTCTTCGACGGCCTGTGGCCGGGGCGTGCGGCGCAGTTCGACTCGGGCAATTCCACGTCGAGCGCCATCGTGCTGTCCAAACGGAACGCCACGGTCTCGCTGAACAAGCAGGGAGCCCTGTCGGGCAACCTCCGGGTGAACCTCTCCTGGCGGATGCGGACCTCGGACCTGGAGGGGCGCTCGCGCCAGAGCGGCCGGTTGTTGAACCCGCTGAAGTTCTTCCAGCCCGACGTCGTCCAGGCGCACACCCAGGGCATGGTCAACGTCGACCTCGACCTCGGCTGCATGTACGAGTTGATGGACGGCACCAAGGGCGTCGTGCAGCCCCTCGGCAACCTGATCGGCGATCTGAACGGCCCGCCCTACGTCCGGCTCAGCGGCGACGACCGGTTCGGCGCACCCTCCGGCGAGACCGTCTACGTCAACCTCGACCAGTGCGACCAGATCAAGCGGCTGCTGTTCTTCGTCTACATCTACGACCGGACGCCCGCGTTCGACCGTACGCACGCCAAGGTCACGCTCTATCCGGGCAACGGCCCGCGGATCGAGATCGAACTGGACGAGCGCGCGCCGCAGGCCCGTTCCTGCGCGGTGTTCACCGTGGAGAACGTCAAGGGCGAGCTGATCGTGCGACGCGAGGTGAAGTTCGTCTACGGATTCCAGTCGGAGCTGGACCGGCTCTACGGCTACGGCATGCAGTGGGGGCGCGGGTAACAAGTCCCAGTCCCGCACCTGAACGCCCCGATGCGCTCGGCGCGGGCCTGCACGGGGGCACGGCGTCCGCAGCCGCCGCGGGCCGCCCGGCGGCCTCAGGACCGGACGAACTGCGGACCTTGCGGAGGCAGGACGAAGTGCGGGTCGGGGGCGTGCGGGGCCGCCGCGGCCGGCTGCGGGTACCCGTACCCGGTACCCGCGGCGGCGGCCTGCGGATAGCCGTACCCGGTCGGCGCGGCGGCGGGCGGTGGATAGCCGTACGCGGGCTGCGGCGGCGCCGGGGCGGGCCCCGGGGGCGCTACCGGCGGCGGGTAGCCGTAGGCGGGCCGGCGGTGCTGCACGGTGGCCTGGGATTCGGGGGCGGGAGCGCCGGCGACAGGCGGCTCGGTGGGCCGCGGCGGCAGGGCGGGCCCCGGCCCGGACACCGGCCGCACGGCCGTGGGCTCCTCGGCAGCGGCGTCGGCACCTGTGTCGGCGGCCCCTGATCCGGCTCCGGCTCCGGCTCCGGCTCCGGCTCCGGCTCCGGCTCCGGCCTCCGACTCGTCGACCGAGATGCCGAAGGCGGTCGCCAGCCCGATCAGACCGGTCGGATAGCCCTGCCCGACCGCCCGGAACTTCCAGCCCTCACCGCGGCGGTAGAGCTCGCCGCAGATGATCGCCGTCTCCTCGCCGGTCTCCGGCCGCACCTCGAAGACCGCCAGCGGATCGCCGTCGGCCGCGGCGGCGTCGTAGAGGAGTACCCGCAGGTCCGGGACGCTCTGGAAGGCCGCGCCGTCGGAGGAGGCGGCGATGACCACCTGGTCGACCGAGGCGTCCAGCCGGCCGAGGTCCGCCTCGACCGTGTCGGTCAGCCCCTCGGCGACACTGCGCTTGGGCAGCCGGCGCACCAGGCCGGAGGGGTGGCGCGGCTGGTTGTAGAAGACGAAGTCCTCGTCGGACCGCACACGGCCCGAGGCCCCGAGAAGCAGGGCGGAGGCGTCCACGTCGGGGACTCCGGCGCCGGGGGTCCAGCGCAGCACCGCCCGCACGGCCATGGCGTCGACGGGGACGTTCGAGCCCTTCAGCATCGTGTGCGTCATGCCCGTCATCCTGCCTGCTGGGAGGCTGTGCGGACAACGTGGGGGCGGCGCGGCCCGTGTCCCGCGCCCTCCGGCGGAGGCGTGAAGCTACCGCGAGGAGAGACCCGCCGTAGGCTGGGTAACCGGAAATCCATGTACATGTGGAACTCTTGACACTCGTCCGTACGTACTATTACCGGCCATGCATTGTCCGGCCGGCCAGGCAGTTCGGGGGAAACTCATGCGTCACTTCGGGCACCTATCGCCCGCTGCCCGCGAGGGCCTGTTCTTCCGCGAGCCATGCGCTTTCGGGGCCGACTCGCCCGCGGGCCTGCTCTCGGTCGCCCTGGGCGCCACGCTCTACTCCCCGGCCACCCGTCCGGCCCTCGCCGACGACGTGATGAAGCAGGCGGCGCGCGGAGTCGTCTCCATGGTGCTCTGCCTGGAGGACTCGATCGACGACGCCGAGGTGATCGATGCCGAAGCCAACCTGATCAGGCAGTTCACCGCGCTCGCCGACCGGGAGACGGCGGCCGACGAGGTGCCGCTGCTCTTCATCCGGGTCCGCGAACCGGCCCAGATCACCGACCTGGTGAACCGGCTCGGCGACGCCGTACGGATGTTGTCCGGTTTCGTACTTCCCAAATTCACCGCAGAGCGCGGAGCCCACTTCCTGGAGGCCCTCACCGAGGCGGAATCCTCCTGCGGCCGACGGCTGTTCGCCATGCCGGTCCTCGAATCGCCCGAGCTTCTCCACCTCGAAACCCGCGCGGAAGTGCTCCAGGGCATCGCCCGCTCCGTCGACAAGTACCGCGACCGGGTGCTCGCGCTGCGGCTCGGCGTCACCGACTTCTGCTCGGCCTACGGCCTGCGCCGTGCACCCGACATGACCGCGTACGACGTCCAGATCGTCGGATCCGTCATCGCCGACGTGGTCAACGTGCTGGGCCGCGCGGACGGCACGGGCTTCACGATCACCGGCCCGGTCTGGGAGTACTTCCGCCGCCAGGAGCGCATGTTCAAACCGCAGCTGCGCCACAGCCCCTTCCTGGAGGGGCGGGCCGAGGAGCTGCGCACCGCCCTCATCCAGCACGACCTGGACGGCCTGCTGCGCGAGATCGAACTGGACCGGGCCAACGGCCTGCTCGGCAAGACCTGCATCCACCCGTCGCACGTCGCGCCCGTCCACGCACTTTCCGTGGTCAGCCACGAAGAGTTCACGGACGCCCAGGACATCCTGCGGCCGGACCGCGAGGGCGGCGGGGTGCTGCGCTCGGCGTACACGAACAAGATGAACGAGGTGAAGCCCCACCGGGCCTGGGCCGAGCGCACGCTCCAGCGGGCCGAGGTCTTCGGGGTGGCGAGGGAGGACGTCGGCTTCGTGGAACTGCTCGCGGCCGGCCTGGTGACCTGAGAGGGTGCGCCGACGCACGGAGACCGCACGGAGCCGCACGGAGCCGCACGGAGCCGCGCGGAGACCGCGTGGAGCCAGGCGAAGGCGGCGGAGGCCGGACGAACCGGTTGCGTGGCGACGAGTGAGCTGGACGCGTCACGATGAGTGAACGGAGCGCGCGACGATGAGCGGGCGCGCGAGGAGAGAAGAGGCCGTGGACGTGGTGTGGTCGGGCGACTGGGTGGCCGAGCGGCTGGGCGTCGAGCTGGAGGGGGACGCGGAGCTCCATGAGCTGCTGGGCCTGGCCCTGCGCCGCAACCCGAAGCGGGCGCACCTGCTCGTGTCGAACGTGCTCGGCAAACACGTGCCCCAGCGGCCTTCCGTCGTGTACGGGGCCGGGTTCGCCCTCGGTGAGCGGGTGCGCGAACTCCTCGGCACCGACGCGGCCCGCCGCGCGGTGGTCCTCGGCTACGCGGAGACGGCCACCGGTCTCGGCCACGCCGTCGCGGACGGCCTGCGTGACGCCCCCTACCTCCACTCCACCCGGCGTCCCGTGCCCGGCGTGGCGCCCGCGGGCGGCTTCGAGGAGGCCCACTCGCACGCCACCACGCACCTGCTGCTGCCCGAGGACCCCGGCCTGCTGGCCGCCGACGCCGACGGGACGGCCCCGCTCGTCCTGGTCGACGACGAGTTCTCCACGGGCAACACCGTGCTCAACACCGTCCGCGCGCTGCACGACCTGCAACCGCGCGAGCGGTACGTCATCGTCGCCCTGGTCGACATGCGCTCGGCCGGCGACCGCGAACGCCTGAGGGCCTTCGCGGCCGAGATCGGCGCCCGCGTCGACCTGGTGGCCCGCAACTCCGGCACGGTCACGCTTCCCGACGGCGTACTGGAGCGCGGCCGGGCCCTGGTCGCCGTGGAGGAGGCCGGACAGAAGGCCGCAGAGAAGACCGCAGAGAAGGCCGCAGAGAAGGCCGCAGAGAAAGCGGCAGAGAAGGCCGCGCAGGAGGCCGGGCCGGTCGCCGCGCGGGAGGCCGGGCGGCCTGCCGAGGGCGCGCGCTCAACCGCCGCCGCGCCGCAGGAGAGGCCCACCACCGCATCGGCCCCGGCCTCGGCCGCCCCGCGTGTCCGCCGGGTAGCCCTGGGGTGGCCCGCGGGCGTCCCCGACGGCGGCCGGCACGGCTTCACCCCCGCCCACCGCGCCGCGCTCGAAGCGGCGCTCCCGGCCATGGCGGACCGGCTGGCGGCAGAGCTGGGCGGGGCCCGCCGCGTCCTCGTCCTCGGCTTCGAGGAGCTGATGTACGCCCCGCTGCGCCTCGGCACCGCCCTGGAGGCCCGTACCGACGCCGAGGTCCGCTCCTCCACCACCACCCGCTCCCCGGTCCTCGCCGTCGACGATCCCGGCTACGCGATACGCACCCGCCTGGTCTTCCCGGCGCACGACGACCCGGCCGACGGCCCCGGCGACCGGTACGCGTACAACGTGGCCGGAGCGGGCTTCGACGCCGTGATAGCCGTGGTCGACTCGGTCGCCGACACCCCCGCCCTGCACGCCCCCGACGGGCTGCTCGCCCGGCTCGCCGAGCACACCGGCCGGGTCCTCCTCGCCGTCGTCCCGTCCCACACGCCCGCCCGCACCTCTTCGCCCGCCCCCCGACGGCAGGAGCCCGCCGTGCTGCCCGAGCCCCTTCGAGGCCCCGACTTCTCCAGCTACGCACCCGAAGACGTCGGCTGGCTGCTCCAGGACCTCTCGGACACCGAGCTGGAGGCGCCGACCGAGGAGCGCGAGGAGGCGATCCAGAGCGGCGGCGCCCACTACGCCGAATCGCTGCCCGTGGAGTACCAGCCGAGCCCCGAGTACCAGGCCCTGTTCCAGGCCGCTCTCGACACCTCGGCCGCCCGCATCGCCCGCGCCGTCGGCACCGTCACCGAAACCCTCCTGGCCGAACGCGGACCGCGCCCCGTGCTCGTCTCGCTCGCCCGCGCCGGGACGCCCGTCGGCGTGCTGATGCGCCGGTGGGCCCGCCACCGGCACGGCCTGGACCTGCCGCACTACGCCATCTCCATCGTCCGGGGCCGGGGCATCGACGCCACCGCCCTGCGCTGGCTGGCCGCCCACCACGACCCGGCCGATGTCGTGTTCGTCGACGGCTGGACCGGCAAGGGCGCCATCACCCGCGAACTGGCAGCAGCGATCAGCGAGTTCGAGGCGTCGGGCGGCCCTGCGGGCTTCAACCCGGAGATCGCGGTGCTGGCCGACCCGGGCGGCTGCGTCCGCACGTACGGCACCCGCGAGGACTTCCTGATCCCCTCCGCCTGCCTCAACTCCACGGTGTCCGGCCTCATTTCCCGTACCGTCCTGCGCGCCGACCTGGTCGGGCCTGACGACTTCCACGGCGCGAAGTTCTACCGCGAGCTGGCCGGTTCGGACGTCTCCGGCGACTTCCTCGACGCCGTCGCGGCCCACTTCGGCGAGGTGGCCGGCCGCGTCGACGCCGAGGCGAAGGAACTGCTCACCGCCGACCGCGCCCCGACCTGGGAGGGCTGGGCGGCCGTCGAGCGGATCAGCGAGGAGTACGGCATCCACGACGTCAACCTGGTCAAGCCGGGCGTCGGCGAGACGACCCGGGTCCTGCTGCGCCGGGTCCCGTGGAAGATCCTCGCGAAGCGCGGCGCGGGCCAGGACCTGCTCCACATCCGCCTGCTGGCCGAGCAGCGCGGCGTACCGGTCGAAGAGGTCGACGAACTCCCGTACAGCTGTGTCGGCCTGATCCACCCGCGCTTCACCCGCGGCGCGACGGGCGCGGACGGCAGGGCGGTGACGGGCGCGTGAACACCACCACCCCGCAGCACTCCGCCTCACAGCACTCCGCCCCACAGCTCTCCGCCCCACAGCTCTCCGCCTCGCAGGTCGCCTCCCCGCAGCACTCCGCCTCGCAGGCCGCCTCCGCGCAGGTCTCCACCGACACCCCCGTCACCCTGGTGGCGAGCGACCTCGACCGCACCCTGATCTACTCGGCGGCGGCGCTCCACCTGCCCATGCCGGACGCCGACGCGCCCCGCCTCCTGTGCGTCGAGGTGTACGGGCACAAGCCCCTGTCGTACCTGACCGAGACGGCCGCAGCCCTCCTCACCGACGTGGCCGGCTCCACCGTCTTCGTCCCCGCCACCACGCGCACCCGCGAGCAGTACCACCGCATCAACCTCCCGGGCCCCGCGCCCCGGTACGCCATCTGCGCCAACGGCGGGCACCTCCTGGTCGACGGCGTCTCCGACCGCGACTGGCAGGACCGGGTCGCCGCCCGGCTCGCCGCCGAGTGCGCCCCGCTCGCCGAGATCCAGGCCCACCTCGCCGCCACCGCCGATCCGGCGTGGCTCCTCAAGGAGCGCGTGGCCGAGGACCTTTTCGCCTACCTCGTCGTCGAACGGTCCCTGCTGCCCGAGGAGTGGGTGAAAGAGCTGGCCGTCTGGGCGCAGCCGCGCGGCTGGACCGTCTCCCTCCAGGGCCGCAAGATCTACGCGGTGCCCGTCCCGCTGACCAAGAGCGCCGCGATGAACGAGGTCGCCCGCCGCTCCGGCGCCACCCGCACGCTGGCCGCCGGGGACTCCCTCCTCGACGCCGACCTCCTGCTCGCCGCCGACCTCGGCTGGCGCCCCGGCCACGGCGAACTCGCCGAGAACGACTGGCGGGCCCCGCACGTCGAGGCGCTGGAGGAGCGGGGCGTGGCGGCGGGCGAGGAGATCCTGCGCCGGTTCCTCACGGCGGCACGCGGCTGATTCCCGTGCGTGCCGGACGGCACTGCGACAGGCTGGGGCCACGGCGCGGCCGACGGACGCGGCGCCACGACACCGAGGGAAGCGCAGCCGGATGAGCAAGGGCAACGACACCACGATGACGGACGAGCTGTACGCGTACGTGCTGGCCCACAACCCGCCGCTGGAACCGGTCCAGCGGGAGCTGGTGGAGACCACGTACGCACGGTTCCCCGACCACGCCGGGATGCAGTCGGCCGAGGAGCAGGCGCCGCTGCTCGCCTTCCTCGTCCGGCTCGTCGGCGCCCGCCACGTGGTGGAGATCGGCACGTTCACCGGTTTCAGCGCCCTGGCGATGGCCCAGGCGCTGCCCGCCGACGGCACGCTGATCGCGTGCGACATCTCGCGGGAGTGGACGGCGTACGGACAGGAGGCATGGGAGAAGGCGGGCGTCGCGGACCGTATCGACCTGCGCGTCGCCCCCGCCCTGGAGACCCTGCGCGCGATGCCCGCCGAGCCGCACATCGACTTCGCCTACCTGGACGCGGACAAGGGCGGCTACATCGCTTACTGGGAGGAGCTGGTGCCCCGGATGCGCCCCGGCGGCCTGATCGCCGTGGACAACGTGCTCTTCCACGGAGCCGTCACCGACCCGGAGGCGACCGGACCGGCGGCGGCGATCAAGGAGTTCAACGACCACGTGGGAGCGGACGCGCGAATGGACAGCGTGCTGCTGACGGTGGCGGACGGCCTGACGCTGTCCCGTAGGAAGTAGCGCCGGCGGACGGCTCTCTCAGCCGCAGACGACCGTCCCGGTCGGCGCGCTCACCCGCAGCTCCTCACCCGCAGCCCCTCAGCCGCAGCACCCTCCGCCGCAACAGCCCCCGCCGCCGCCACCGCCACCGCCGGAGGAGGGGGCGGGCGCGGAGCCTGTGGCGGTGCCGCCCACGGCGACGGTGGAGAGCAGTTTGACGGTATCGTCGTGGCCTGCGGGGCAGGAGGCGGGATCGGACGACTGGGCCATGGGACGGCTGAGTTCGAACGTGTCGCCGCAGGTGCGGCAGCGGAATTCGTAGCGAGGCATGGGCTCAGGCTAGTCCGTGCGGCGGGCCCGCGTCAGTGGCGCGGGGACGGCGGTAAGGGGACAGCGGTACGAAGGCGGGGCGTGTGCTGGAGGTGCTGGGCGCGGCAGGATCAGGAGCCGCCGCCGCGCTCCTCGCGGATGTCGGACACCACGCGCGCCGCCGTCCGCCGCACGGCCTCGGTCTCGGTCAGGAAGTGCCAGTAGTCGGGGTGCCGGCCCTCCAGACCGGCGATGGCCCGGTCCAGCCGGGCGACGGAGTCGTCCAGCGGCCGGGCGTGCCGCGGATCGGGCGTCTGCCGCCCGGACATCGCCAGCCGCTGCGCGTCCCGCACGGCGAACCGGGTCCGCTCGATCTCCCGCTGCGGGTCCTTCGCCACCGCGTCCAGCCGCTGCAACCGGTCCCCGGCCGCAGAGACCGCCTCATCGGTCGCGTTGAGCAGGGCCCGCACCGTGCTGAGCCGCGCCGTGGCGTCGGCCCAGTGCTGCTCCGCGCGCGCCTTCCCGGCCTCCGCGAGCTTGGCCTCGGCCTGCCGTACGTTCACGAGGGCCTGCTCCGGCACCGGCTGGAGATCCTGCCAGCAGGCGGCCGAGAAGCGCCGCCGCAACTCGCTGAGGACCGGCTCCACCGCGCCTGCGCGGGTCGTCAGCGCCTGCGCGCGGGTCCGCAGGGACACCAGCCGGCGGTCGATCTCGGCGGCCCGCTCCGGCAGCCGCTCCGCCTCGGCACGCACGGCCTCGGCATCGCGCAGCACCACATCCGCCCGCTGAAGCGTCTCAGCGACGCCGTGGCGGCCCGCGCCCTGGTTCAGCTTGGTCAGCTCCGGGGCGAGGGCGGCGAGCCGGGCGGCGAGGTCGTCGGCGCGCAGACCCGCGGCCCGTACGGAGTCGAGGGCGTTGCTCGCCGCGAGGAGCGCCTGCCGGGCCCGCTCCACGGCGGGCGCGAGCCGCGCGAGCTGCGTTTCCGCCTTGCCCAGCAGCGGGCCGAGCCCCTGCGCGAAACGGTCCAGCTCGCCCTTGACCCGTACGAGGTCGTCCTTGGCCCGGGTCAGGTCGGCGCGCGCGCCGGCGGCCGCGGAGGGCTCCAGATCGTCCCGGTCCAGGTCGTGGGCGTCGACGGCGGTGATGTAGGTGTGGCTGACCTCGTCGATCCGGCGTCCCAGGGCGGCGAAGTCCTCCACCGCCCGGCGGCCCTGCGGGGAGTCGTCGACGGCGCTGATGGTTTCGACGGAGATCTTCAGATCCCGCTGGGCGGTGTCCAGCTCGTAGAAGGCCCCGGCCGCCGCGTCCTTCGCCGCCTGGGCCTCGGCGCGCTGGTTCTCCCCGCGCCCGCCGAACCAGCGGCGCGTGCCACCGCCGCCGGCGAAGGCGGCGGGCAGCACGGCGGCCAGCAGGGGCACGGGCAGCAGCACCAGGGCCACCACCTCGGCGACGGCCCGCACGCCACGCGGCGTCCGCCACCCGTCGGCCCGCCGGCCGCCCCGGACTCCCGGAACGCCCTCGACGGCGGGGCCCCCACCCGCTCGTGCCTTCGGCCGCGTGCGTGTCGCCGTCACATGCCTCTCCCGTGCTGTTCCGCCCCTGCCCGGTACATTCTCCCACCAGGTAACGACGAACACACGGGCCGGTTGGTTCGCGCTTCGGACGTCGACTTGGCCGTCTCGCTGCGCGCTTCGACCACATGAGGGCCCGGTGCCGCGCGGGACGCCGCTCCTCACGCCGGCGTCCTCAGCGCGGGCGGCCACCGGCTGTCCGAGGCGACCCGCAGGCGGACGACCGGGGCACATGGCCCGACCAGCCGAAAGCCGCCCTGAGCGGAACGCGGAACGGTTTGCGGGCGGGGCCCCCGGGCCATGTACGCTGTTCCCTCATCCACGGGTGCGTAGCTCAGGGGTAGAGCGCTGCTCTTACAAAGCAGATGTCGGCGGTTCGAAACCGTCCGCGCCCACCAGCACAAAGACCCCCAGCCGATCATGGCTGGGGGTCTTTGACATCCACTTCTGACATCAACGGGCGCGGTCACCCACGGTCGGGACGCTGCCGCCTCAGCATCCGGTCTAGGTGACTCACGGCCTCGCGCTGCGTGTCCTGCTCGACGTGTAATGGTGACGTCGGGTAGTGAAACTGTCTGAATGCCCCAGCAGTCCTGATCGCGTACCGCTGCGTTGGAACGACGGCTAAGATCCACAGCGACATCGCGTGTCGGTCGCCGGCTGGGTGAGGCATGGAGGTGTCGGGAGGTGCCCTCGGAGGCATTCCTTGTCAGTTGAGTTGAACCACACGATCGTCCATGCCCGGGACAACCGGGAGTCTGCCGAGTTTTTCGCGGACCTGCTGGGCCTTGAGATCACCGCAGAGTGGGGTCCGTTCATCGCGGTCGACCTGAGTAATGGCGTCACGCTGGACTTCGCCGCGATCCCCGCAGACAAGATCACCCCGCAGCACTACGCCTTCCTGGTCTCCGAGGCGGAGTTTGATGCGGCATACGCGCGGATCACGCAGCGCGGCATCGAGCACTACGCCGACCCGCACCGGCAACACCCCGGCGCGATCAACCACAACGACGGCGGACGCGGCGTGTACTTCATGGACCCGGTCGGCCATGCCATGGAGCTCATTACCGTGCCGTATGGCGGCTGGCCGTCGTAAGCACATGAGCCGAGGGCTGCACCCTGCGTTGGGGTGCAGCCCTCGACTGCTGCTTGGTCGAGGATCGCAGTCAGTGTCTTTGTGTTCGCCTTCCCGACGCTGGTCGTGATGATGAAGGCCATGGGGGGAGAAACGCTTGCGCGTGGGCCGAGGTCGGCATCGTCGCCCTGACCTGTGGGCGTGAAGAACGAAACTATTGCCTCCCGGGCACGTAGCGGTGGCTGACTTCTGCGGCGTAGGTGGCCCAGTCGCCAGCGGAGAGGCGTTGCCAGGCGACGGCGGCATCGGTGTGGATGCCCAGGGTGTGGGCGGGGATCTCGGTGGCGAGCTGGAAGAGCGCCGTGCTGCGGGCCTGATTGGGACGGATCCCGAGCCGGTTCAGCCGCTGTGTCAGCTGTGTGGTGCTGATCGGCCGTCCGGGCTGTCCGCCGGGGAAGAGCCATCGAGACGGTGTCAGGGCGCCGATGGTCGCGTGGCCCTTGCGGTTCGCCACGACGGTGCGGGCGAGGTGGGCGACGGGCTCGGGCAACTGGATGGGGGCGTCGCCGAGGTGGAGACGTACTTCCTGGACGCCGATCTCGACGTCCTCGGTGGTCAACCGGTGGATCGCCGACGGCCCTTGGGCGTAAAGGAGGAGAAGCAGTCCGGCGAGGCGGTCTTCGGGATTGAGGGTGTCGTCGTGCAGGAGCCGGCGTGCGACGTTCCAGCGGTGTTCGTCGTCGAGTGGCTGGGTGGGGCCGTTCCAGCGGACGGCGGGGACGTGGACAGTGGTGAGCTTGTTGGTGCGGGCCCAGCGGATGAAATGCCCGGCTATGTAGCGGTAGGTGGCGGAGTCGTCGGTGAGCCAGCGGTCGAGGTCGGCCTGTCGGCAGGTTTCCAGGGTGAGGCCGTGGGTTACCGGTGCAGGACTTTGCGCTGCTCGGGGTCTTGCTGGGATGCGAGGAGGCCGGTGAGGAAGCGTTCGAGGCGGACCATGTACTCGTCCCGCTCGGGCAGGGCACCGACGCTGACGAGGACTTGGCGGAGGTGGGCGAGGGGCGGGCTGTCGGGCAGCGCGTCGAGGGCCTCGTGAGTCAGGGCTCGTCTGCCGGCCGCGAGGTCGGCCAGGACCGGAGACACGGACGGCTTGTTCAGCCACCGCTTGGCGGTGAGGGGGTGCTCGGTGGTGGCGATGTCCTTCCGCAGGGCTTCAAGGCACCCGGCTGCGCTCCGCTCCGCCGGGCGCGCTTCCCGGCTCTGGCTGCGCCCGCGCTCCTGCCTTCGGCCCGCTTGGCGCTGCCGCCGCCGACGCGCGCCCGCTGTGTAGGCCCGTGGGGCATGAGACGAGAACCAAGCCCGCGGCTTCAAGACGATGCCTCCGGCGGGGGCGCTCAGACTCCGGGATGGACGGGGCGCCGCTCGCGAGTGCCGGCCGGAGCGTGGCGAGCGTCGTGGGGCGCCCATCCCGACCACCTTCGACCCAGGCAGAGCCGAGCAGTCGCGGCCCAGGGCGTCAAGGTCGTTCGTACAGTGGCGCGCTCCACCTTGACGCCCTGAACCACGACCGCTCCACGGTGTGTGGGTCGAAGGCGGACGGGATGGGAGTAGGGGGAGTGGTGGGTGCGGATGCGCGGTGTTTATGCAGGCTTAGGCTTGGCTGCCACTGGCAACAGCCCAACTTCTTCAAGATCGAGAACAGAGAGAAGCGGGGCTGCGATGCCAACCTTCACAGCAGACTGATGGATCGCTTCCCGCAGGTAGGGGCGCGCTACCGGAGTCGCGATGACTGAGGCGAACCGCTTAGCAATGGTTGCTGGAATGCTGACGGGCTCCGGCGTTCTGAAGACCGCGGCCACGTCTGCGACCATCCGACCCTCCGAGGTAACGACCACGGCCCGCATGCGGACAGCCAGCTGATTCCCCTCCATCCGCTGCATGAGCTGGATCTCTGCCTTGTCGTCGCTTCGTTCCTCGTCAGGGTCGTCACGAAGCCCGTCGAACCCATCGGTCCTGCGCGCACTCACCTCGTAGTAGACGATGTCAACAAGCTTGGCGAGTTGCTGCAGTTCCTCTAGCGATGACACCTCTCGCAACGACGACTCAGCACTCACGCAGCACCACGTCGGCCACCAGCCACCGGGACTGTCTCCGCGCTCTGTGCCAGCGGCTCCCAGCTGTCTGTGCTTAGGGCCGGTTCGTCGACAACGTGTGGCCTAATGGCCACAGCCATCCCTACTGCTCGGGCGTACCGCAGAAGAGTGGACAGCCGAGGGTCTCCCCCCAGGCGCTCCAGATCGGAGACGGCAGACTGAGTTGTCTCCATGGTCTGCGCTACCTGCTTCTGGGTGATGCGGCACGCTTTGCGATGCTTCACCAGGGTCTCCACGAGCATCATGACCGCGTCAACGTCGCTGGCGGCAGCACTCGTCTGCGCGTCGTCGAGGTCAAGACCAAGCAGCCCTGCAAGGTGCTCGTCCATAGCACTCCTTCCCTGACTGCCGAGTATCGCTCAGGACCGATATCACTTCAACGGCTACGTAGCGCCTGCGTCACTGCTTGGCCTGTTTTGCCACTCGGATAGCCGTTTGCGTGCCGTGTCAATATCGACTGGGTCCGTCTTCGCCTCTTGCGTGGACTTTTTGTTTACGAACCTGAGCGCGAGGAGCACCGGGCTCTCGCCGTCGATCAAGCTGTAGAAGAGCCTGAAGATCCGCTCCCCGCAGTTCAGCCTCAGCTCCCACAGCCCCTCACCGAGGAACTTGCGATCTTTGGGTAGCAGCTCCTCGTTGGCTGCGCGCTCCATGATCTTCCCCAGGCGTAGGCGCTCATGCTGTTTGAGCTGGCACTTAGCCATCTCCTTCTGGACGACATCGGCGTCCAGCGCTGACCGGTAGAACTGCCATGTCTTGGCCATCCACCCCCGCCTCCCGCACCTCACGCGGCGTTGACCTTACCGCGCGAACCCCGGCCGTAACAGAGGGTAAATCGACGCCGTCTGCTCGCCACTGACTAGTCGCTTGGAGTGGACTAGCGCCGCGCGGACACTCGCGTTAGTTGCTTGGGGACGGAGAGGTCGTGCGTCACTCCGGTGCGTCCTTGGAGCCGAAGGCGTTGTCAGAGCCGGGTCTTACGATCCCTCTATGCGAAGAGGAGCGATCACGCGAGAGTCCGTGCTCAAGGTCCTGGCGGAGCATGACGAGTTGGGGCGTGAAGCCTTCCTGACGAAGTACGGCTTCGGGGAGGCGCGGTCCTACGTCCTGGTTCACGAGGGCCAGGAGTACGACTCCAAAGCTGTCGCCGGGGTGGCCCACAAGTGGGATCAGGGGCGGGTCCTCACGCGGGACGAGTTCAGCGGGGGCAAGGATCATGCCGCGGCGTGGCTCAAGCGGGTTGGCTTCCCGGTCAAGGCCATCAAGAACCCGGACTGGGCTCGCGACGAGGTCATCCTTGCCTGCCACCTCGTGATGGAGAACGGCTGGAAGGGGCTGGACGCCGAGGACGGCCGGGTGGTGGAGCTGTCTGCCCTCCTCCAGTTGCTTCCCATCCACGCGGAGGCGGAGCGCAACGAAAAGTTCCGCAACTCCAACGGCGTCGCCCGTAAGACGTTCGACATCGCCAATCGCCACCCCGAGTATCAGGGGAAGCCCACCAACGGTGGTGCGCCACCGGCGAGTTGCAGTCCTTCGCGCCGACCGAGGACGAGGAGTTCGGCGACGACTTCAGCGCGCCGGAGGGGCGGCTGCTCATGCGGCGGCACCGGGCGCGTGAACGGAACAAGAGCCTGCGTAGGAAGAAGATCGCTTCTGTCCTTCAGCGTGGCGGACGGCTCGCTTGTGAGGCGTGCGGCTTCGACTTCGAGAAGATCTACGGGGACCGCGGTGCCGGGTACATCGAGTGCCACCACGTCCTTCCGCTCCATATCGCAGGAGAAGGCCGTACGAAGCTCAGCGATCTCGCCCTCATCTGCGCCAACTGTCACCGCATGATCCACCGGCGCGCGCCATGGCCGACTCCTGCGGAATTGCGAGCCTCGATAGAGCAGAAGCATGCAGATGACAGGCGGGCCGCCGCGGCTTTGACACGACCGCGCAGGGCAGCCGACGCAGATGCCGAACCCGTGAGCTGACATCCACTGCCGACATCAACGTCGGTGCACAACGGCAGCCTGGGAGAATCCTGGACGGCGGCCGCGGCCGGGCCCGCCAGGGTGCTTGACCACCTTCGGCCGAACTTACAAAGCAGATGTCGGCGGTTCGAAACCGTCCGCGCCCACCACGTACTACCGAATCCCCAGGTCGGGGTACAGGCGACCTGGGGATTTGCCCTTTCCACGCACTGCCACCCCAGTAGGTGCGGTAAAGCGGCCTGCTCTCAAGGGCGGGCCGCTACCGTGCGTCCGGACCATGCGGCTGAACCGGGCGGGTCCTCGGCGCGCACTTCGAGCTCTTGCAACTGCGGCTGGGCTCGTCGCCACGCCTCCAGCGCGGCCTGGATCTCCTCAGGGCTACCACCTTCCTTGATGAGGCGCCTTGCCTCAGGGGGTGGCCGACCGGAGGGTGTGCGGGTCCTGTCTGCGGGCGGCCGGGGCGCCGGCTCAGGTGTGGCAGGTGCACGCACAGCCCTGGCGGGTGCACGCGGCGTGCTGTTCGGCTGCGGCGATGTGCGGGAGCGGGCCGCGGCAGGCGGTGCTGTGTGTCGGCGCGTTGGAGGGCGCCCAGCGGCAGCGGGCGGCGAACTCCCGCACGGTCAGGCCGGCTCGGTGCGCAGCTCTCGGCTTCGCACGCCGAGGAGGACCCGGGCCCGCTGATAGTCGGTGCTTACATGGGGGAACGTACCCGTCGGATGAACTCTTCGTACCTAGCAGCGTGGTGCCATGCCGCGTCGCGGATCCGGCACGCCCGGACCACCTGCTCCGGATCGGTTGTCAGCTCCATTCGCCGGTCGGTGTCGTTGCAGTTGAAGCGTGCGACGACTCGGGAGTCGAACAGCCAGAAGTCCTCTTCGCAGCCGAGACCGATGGCTGCGGCCGCGGAGCGGTGCAGGTACCTGATGTCCTCGCCGGTGCCAAGGTTGTCGGGCGTCGTGGCCAGCAAGTACCGCTGGTTGTCTGTCGCAGGTTCGTCGACCAGGCGGACGCTCGCGATGCGCCGCCCGGTCGCTGTCTGCGCGCGGACGTTGACGAACCAGGGGCCGTCCTCGTCGCGGGGCGGCGCGACACCTTGGAGGAACTGCCGGTACTCCACGGTTTCCTGGTCGGCGGCGTACTCCCGGCGGGTCTCCAGCCGCCATGCGGTGTGCTCGAAGCCGTCGCGGAAGAAGTCGAGTATCCGGGCGGCGGAGACGACGCTCGGCAACGTCACTTCTTCGGGGCGAAGTTGACGAGCAGCGCTCGGTCGACGGTGTATCCCTGGACCTCGCCCGAGTCGACGTTCTCGTAGAGCGTCGGGCACTCGCCGGTCTTCGAGTTGGTGCCGAGCATCCGCAGTGTGCGGGCCATGTTCGTCCCCCTCTTGGTCGTGACCCGGCCGCGCAGCCGGGCGGAGCCGAACGTCGCTCGGTGATCGAGAAACGCGCCGGCGTTCGTGCGCGGCGGCCGGACGCCGGTTCATCCGCCGGCCGACAGCGGCCCGGATGCGGCTCCGCAGGCCCCGGTGCACCGTGGAGGCATGGCCGAGCATCCTCCCGTGATCGTCCATCCGCCCTCCGCGACCGGGGGGCGGCGGGTCACCGTGCGTGGGCAGATCGTGGGGCTGGCGCACGGGCGCGGTGAGGTGGCCTCCCTGCTGCGGGCCGCCGGGCTCGGCCCGGGGCCGCAGGAAGTCGTCGAGCTGAACCGGCCCGAGCTGATCGAATGGCGCGGCGGCGACCTGGACACCTGGGGGTGATCCCGTGCGACGTCGTCGTGGTCGAGGCCCCTGACACTTCACCCGTTCGGGTGCATCCAGGTGGCTGGCCCGGCCTGCCGCGAGGAACGTCGGAGCTGATCAGTCCAGACCGACAGGGCAGGTCGGGCACCACGCAGGCGTGGTGCCCGTTCCGTCAGAGGAGTTCCCATGTCGCAACCCAGCTCACCCACGCCCGGCCCATCGAGCCCCGCCTCCTCCGGGTCGGACGTCAGAACCGGCAGCCCGTGGGCCGCCGGAGGGACGATGTTCGCCGGAGTCCTGCTCTTCGTGGACGGTGTCCTCGGAGTGCTCAAGGGCATCGCCGGGATCGCCACCAACGACGTGTACGCGCGCATCAACGACTACGTCTTCAAGTTCAGCGTGAGCTCGTGGGGCTGGATCCACCTCGTCCTCGGCGTGATCCTCATCATCGTCGGCTGGGGCATCCTCAGCGGCCGGACGTGGGCCCGTGTGCTGGGTGTGGTGATCGCCTCGCTCACTCTGATCGCCAACTTCATGTGGCTCCCGTACCAGCCGGTGTGGGCCGTCGTGACCATCGCCATCGACATCTTCGTCATCTGGGCCCTGTGCACCGACCGGTCGAGGGACCGGTCGAGGACCGTGGTCTGACGGGGGAGGCGGCGAAGCCGCGGGCGGCGCGGTACCCGGGTCGGGTCCGCACCGCCCGCGGTTCGTCCGAGCGGTGCGGCCACCGCGCCGGATCGGGCCGATCGCTCTTGTCAGTGGTGCGGTCCACACTGGAGGCATGTGCCGCAGTATCAAGACCCTTCGCCCGCCCGCTCTCCCCGGAGAGGCCACCGAGGAGGACATGCGGGCCGCAGCCCTTCAGTACGTGCGGAAGGTGTCCGGTTTCCGGGCGCCCGCCGCGCACAACCGCGAGGTGTTCGATCGTGCCGTCGACGAGATCACCGCAGCCACCATGACGCTGCTGGACGGCCTCGAAATACGGGGCGCGGCCAGGAGCTGAGGGCCAGGAGCTGAGGTCCCGGAGGATCAGGGCGTGACCGGCGACGGAGCAGGGGCCGCCGGTGCGCTGGCAGGTGCCGGTACGGAGACCGGCGGGAGAGCGGCTGCCGCCGCGTTCGGCGTCGCGTCGGCCGCCGACGCGGTCGCGTCCGCCCCGGCCGGGCGCTTCATCAGGAACGCCGCCAGCCCGCCGGCGACGAACAGCGCCAGGACCGATACGGCCGTCCCGAACCAGGTCGAGCCCAGCCACCGGCCGCCGAAGTAGCCCAGCCCCACGCTGTAGCCCGCCCAGGCCAGGCCCGCCAGCGCCGACCACGGCAGGAAGTCGCGCACCCTGCGGTGCGCCGCGCCCGCACCGAGCGAGACCACGGAGCGGCCGGCCGGGGCGAACCGGGCGATGATCACCAGCGCGCCGCCGCCCCGGCTCAGGGCCGCGCCGAGGCGCTCCTGCGCGGTGGTGAGACGCCGGGAGCGGGCGATGGCCCGGTCCAACCGGTCACCGCCGCGCCAGGCCAGCCGGTACGCGACCAGGTCGCCGAGCACCGAGGCCGTCGCCGCGCAGAGGATCAGTACGACCAGGGAGGGCACCTGCCCGGTCGCCCCGCCGCCCGTGGCGCTGACCGTGGTGGAGCCGGCAGCCGCCGCCGTGGCCGCCGTGATCACGAGGACACCGCTGGGCAGCAGGGGCAGGAACACGTCCAGGAGCACCGAGAGGGCGACCACCGCGTAGATCCATGGGCTGCTGGTCAGCGCGCCCACACTCTCAAGCACCGTCTACTCCCCGATCGTGTCAACGCCGCGACGTCGCAGGGGAGCGGCAGGGGCGGCAGTGTCAGCTGTACAGCGTACGCCGAAGGGGGTATCGCGCAGGAGGCGGGCCGGGTGATGTTGTGCAGGTCACGTACACCTCGCGGACGCTGTGCCGTTAGGAGAAGGACAGCATCGGCGAGAGGCCCTGGAGCAGCGCATGACGGCAGGCTCGGTACGGACGACGACAGCGCACGGTACGGACCACGGCACGGACCACCAGGCGGACCGCGGCACGGACCACGAGGCGGACCGCGCCGGCGATCGCGTCACGGACCAGGTTGTGGACCGCGGCGCGACCGCCCCCTCGCACCTGACAGGCCGCAGAGCGGGAGCGCGGCGGAGCGGAGCGCTTCCGCGGGTCTCGGGGGTGGTCGCGGGAGCGGCCGTCCTGCTCGTGCTGGCGGGCGGCCTCGGCGCGGCCCACGGAGCGGACGGCGGGCAGAGCGGGGCGAGTCGGCAGAGCGGGGCGAGCGGGCACGGCGGTCAGGGGGCGGCCGACAGCCATGCGGCGCACGGCGGGCAGGGGCCGAGTGGTGCGGGCTCCGGGGGCAGGGGCTCCCGGCGCACGGGAACGGCGGGCACGGGAACGGCGGGCACGGGCTCCGGGGGCACGGGGACGGGTGCGGCCGGCGGAGTCGGATCCGCCGGCGGAGGTGCGGAGGTGGCCGGCGGTGTGGGGCCGGCCGGCGGGGGCGCGTCCTGGGCCCGTAAGCACGGGGTCTTCTCCCCGCCCGGCGCGTTCGTCCCGTCCGACGCCCTGACGTACGACGCCCGGCTCGTGCCGCCGGCCGCGCGGATCGAGGTGGCGCAGTACGCGGACCGGGCCGGGACCGGGGTCGCGGCCCGGCTGGAGGGGCTCGTCGCGAACCGCGCGTACGGCGCGCACGTCCACACCTCTCCGTGCGGAGCCGATCCGGCGGCGGCCGGGCCGCACTACCAGCACCGTCCGTCCGCCACCGCCGACCCGGAGAACGAGGTGTGGCTGGACTTCCGCACCGACCGGCACGGGAACGGCGCGGCGCGGGCCCGGCACGGCTGGGGCTTCCGCGAGGGCGGCGCACGGTCGGTGGTCATCCACGACGAGCAGGGTGGCGCGGGCGAACGGATCGCGTGCTTCACGGTGCCGTTCGGGCCCTACGGCACGGGGTGACGCCGGGCGTCCCGCACCGCGCCACCCCGGCCCGGCGGGGGCGTCGGGTCAGACCGAGACGGTCCGGGGCTCCTCGTGCCGGGCCGTCTCGACGGGGGCGTGCTCCTTCCGCCCGCCGAAGAACCGGTCCACGGCCAGCGCGCCCGGCCCGGTGAAGACCAGCAGGAGGAACGCCCAGCAGAAGATCGCCGAGGCTTCGCCGCCGTTCTCCGTCGGCATGAGCGCCTGCGGCTGGTGGACCGTGAAGTACGCGTAGGCCATCGAGCCGGACGCGAGGAAGGCGGCGGCGCGGGTGCCGAGGCCGAGGGCGACCAGCGCGCCGCAGACGAGTTGGATCAGGGCGGCGTACCAGCCGGGCCAGGCCCCGGCCTCCGCCTCCCGGCCGCCGAACACGCCGAAGAGCGTGGAGGCGCCGTGCAGGGCGAAGATCAGGCCGATGGCGAAGCGGTAGAGGCCGAGCGCGTAGGGCTGGGCCTCGTTCAGGCGGAGGGACAGGCGGAGGGGCATGGGGGCTCCTTCGGTCGTGGGGGGACGTGAACCGATTGAGCGCCTCAGGTTAGGGAAACCTCATCAGTGCTTGCAAGTTCAACATTCTGCTGCGTGGCGGAAAATCGTCTATTTCTCGGACGTCAGTGCGCGCTCAAGAACGGTCTCCAACCGGGCGCCTTCGGTGCTCGCTGTGGCCTGTACCAATGTCAGTGCGGAGTTCCGGCCACGCAACGTGAGCGTCATGAGCTGATTGCCGAACCACGGGCCGCCCGACCTGCCCCAGGAGACCGGTGGCGTGCCCGTACGGCCGTGGCGCGCCAGCATCCGTCCCAGCCGCTGGCCGGCCCGGCTCCAGCCGAAGCGGAATCCGGCGCGGATCGGCCGTGGGATCGAGTTGTGCACGGGCGAGCAGGTCAGCTGGAGGACGCGTGCTTCGGGCGGGCCGCCGGTGACGGTGGCCGGCCAACGGGGCTCGGTGATGTACGCGTGGTGCACGTCGCCCGAGAGCACGCAGACGGTCGCCGGGGCGTCCGGCCCGCTACCCGCGCGGCGCAGCAGTTCCGTGAACGTACGGAAGGAGTCCGGGAACGCCGCCCAGTGCTCCAGGTCGGCGGCGCGTCGCACCTTCTCGCCGAAGCGGGCCCAGCGGCTGCCCCGGGCTCCCGCGCACAGCGCCGCGTTCCACGTCTCCGCGTCGTGGACGAGCGGAGGGAGCAGCCAGGGCAGGGAGCTGCCGATGAGCAGGTGGTCGTACGAACCGGGATCGCCGAGCACTTCCTCGCGCAGCCAGCGGTCCTCGTCGGCGTCGAGCATCGCCCGCCGCCGCTCGTCCAGGACACGGGCGGCCCGGGTGTCGACCATCACCAGCCGTACTCGGCCGAAAACACGTCGGTAGCTCCAGCGGGTGCGGGTGGGGTCCGCGTCCGTCTCGGCGGCGAACCGGCGCAGCGTCTCGGTGCCGTCGGACGCCTCCCGGACCGCCGCGTAGACGGGGTCGGCCGCCAGCTCGGCGGGGGAGAGGTTGCCCAGGTGCTGATGGACCCAGTACGACATGAGCCCGCTGACGATCCGCTCGTGCCACCAGGGCGTGGCGCGGATGTCCTCCTGCCAGGCGGCGCTGGTGTTCCAGTCGTCGATGACGTCGTGGTCGTCGAAGATCATGCAGCTTGGAACCGTGGAGAGCAGCCAGCGGACCTCCGGGTCGCGCCACGATTCGTCGTAGAGGTAGGTGTACTCCTCGTAGTCCGCGATCTCCGTGCCCGGCGGTTCGCTCAGGTCGCGCCGGGCCGCGAGTCTGCGCCGCGTCGCCCCGGACGTCTCGTCCGCGTACACCTGGTCGCCCAGGAGCAGGAGGACGTCGGGGCGCTCGGCGGCGGGGTCGGCGGCGAGGCCGGCGGCCAGGGTGACCAGCGCGTCCGGGCCGACGGGGTCGTGCCCGCCGCCGGGGGCCGCCGCCCAGCGGCACGAGCCGAACGAGATCCGGACGCCCTGCCCGGCCGCCTCCTCGCCCCCGGCCACCGCGGGCGTGGTGATGGTGCTCGGCGGGAGGCGCGAGTCCCGCGGCGGCCAGACCCTCCGGCCGCCGGCCAGCACCTCGTACGCCGTGGTGGAGCCCGGGGTCAGGCCCTCCACGACCACGAGGGCGTAGTGGTGGCCCGCCACCGCGAAGGTCGGGGACGAGCCGGAGGCGCCGTCCGCGCACCGCACGTCCACGGTGCACGGACGGCTCGCCTCCACCCAGACCGTCGCGGCGGCCCCGGACTCCCAGTCGACGTACCGCAGCAGTGGTCCCAGACGCAGCCCGGTCATGTGGTGCCTCCTCGCTCCGTGGTCACGGACGAGTCCGAGCGTACGGAACGGCACCGCGCGGGCGTACGTCTTATGGCGGCCCGCGCGGTCAGCAGCCGTTCAGGGCCGACTGGAGCGCGCTCTTCTCGGCCGAGTCGACGCTGAGACCGTAGTAGTGCTTCACATGGACCCAGGCGCGGACGTAGGTGCACGTGTACGCCGCGCGGGACGGCATCCACTCGGCCGGGTCCTTGTCGCCCTTGGCCTGGTTGACGTTGTCGGTGACGGCGATGAGCTGCGGGCGGGTCAGGTCGTTGGCGAAGGACTGCCGCTGCGCCGTGGTCCAGCCGCTCGCTCCCGAGCGCCACGCCTCGGCCAGCGGGACCATGTGGTCGATGTCCAGGTCGGAGGCGGCGCTCCAGGTCGCCCCGTCGTACTGCGAGTACCAACTGCCGCTCACCGCGGCGCAGGAGGAGTCCTGCTGGACGTTCGAACCGTCGCGCTTCAGGACCACCTCGCGTGTGTTGCAGGCCCCCGACTGGGTGATCCAGTGCGGGAACTTGTCGCGGCTGTACCCGCTGGACGAGCCCTCCGCGCCGACGGTGAGCTGGCCGAGATAGGTGCGTGCGGTCGCCGCGCTGACCGGCGTGGGCATGGCCGCCGAGGCGGTCGGCGCGGTGAACAGGACGGAGGTGGCGGCGAGGGCGGCGGTTGCGGCGGCGACGGCGGTGCGACGCGCGTAGACACCTGACATGGAAACTCCCTTGATGTGGGGGGTGCTTGGACGGGCGGCCGGTGGAGCCCGGTCATCGTTGCGGCGCAAGGTTTCTGCTGAGTGGGCGCCAGGTAACAGAGTGACGACATGTGCACGTCACATCAAGGGGTAGGGCGGGTTGTGCGGGGGTGAAGTGATCCCGGGGGCGTACTCGGTGTGTTGGGGCGGCGGAGCCTCGCCCGCCCGCTGTCCGGCCCGCCCGATGTCCGGCCCGCCCGCTGTCCGGCGGCCCTATCGTGGCCGGGTGCTGCTACCCGTGTCCCCCACTCTCGGGGTCGTCCTCGCCGTCCTGTTGGTGTTCGCGGCCGGTGTCGCCGCGTGGGCCTCGCTGGGCCGATCGCGCGAGATCCTGGTGGCCGGGATACGGGCCGCGGTCCAACTCGGCGTCGTCTCCCTGGTGATCGGGTGGGTCGCGCGCGGCCTGCCGCCCCTGCTCGCCTTCGTGGCGCTGATGTTCGCCGTGGCGGTGTGGACGGCGGGGCGGCGGATCACCGGCAACCGGACCTGGCGGTGGGCGGCCGTGCCGATCGCGGCGGGCGTGCTGCCGGTGGTGGTGGCGCTGCTGATCACGGGGCTCGTGCCGGTCCGGGGCCTGGCGCTCATTCCGGTGACGGGCATCCTCATCGGCGGGGCGCTGACCGCGACCGTCCTGAGCGGGCGGCGCGCGCTGGACGAGATGGCCGCCCGGCGCGGCGAGGTGGAGGCGGCGATGGCCCTCGGGCTGCTCGACCGGGACGCGCGGCTGGAGATCGTACGCCCGGCGGCGTCGGACGCGTTGCTGCCCGGACTGGACCAGACCCGGACGGTCGGTCTCGTCACCCTGCCGGGCGCGTTCGTCGGCATGCTGCTGGGCGGCGCGTCACCGGTCCAGGCGGGCGCGGTGCAACTGTTCGTCCTGGTGGCCCTGATGGCCGTCCAGGCGGTGGCCGTCGCCACGGTGCTGGAGCTGGTCGCGCGCGGGCTGCTGCACCGGGACTGACGGGGAAGACCGGACGGGGGAGAGGGAACCGGGCCGGCAGAGAAGGGGAGGCGTGTCCGGCCGGGAGCGTGGCGGGAGCGCGCGGCGGGCGGTCCCGGGTGGCCGGTGCCGGGCGTGTCGCGTGTCGCCTCTCGGGCGTCTCGGGCGTCTCGGGTGCGTCAGGTCGCGCTGATGTGCAGGCGGATCGAGCCGTCCCCGGCCACCTCCACCCGTACCAGCGTCAGGTCCTCGACGTGGGCGTCCGGCGAGAGCGCCGCGGCACGCGGACCGACGCCCACCACGCGCATGCCGGCCGCCCGGCCCGCCGCGACGCCCGCCTCCGAGTCCTCGAACACCACGCAGTCCGCCGCCTCGAAGCCCAGCGCCGCCGCACCCTTGAGGAAGCCCTCGGGGTCCGGCTTGCTCGCTCCGACCTGCTCGGCGGTGACGCGGACGGCGGGCATCGGCAGGGCGGCAGCCGTCATCCGGGCCGTGGCGAGCGCGCTGTCGGCCGAGGTCACCAGTGCGTGCGGGAGAGCGGCGATCGCGGCCATGAACGCGGCGGCGCCGCCGATCGGGACCACGCCGTCGACGTCCGCCGTCTCCTCGGCGAGCATCACCCGGTTGTCCGCGTGGTTCTCCTCCATGGGCCTGTCCGGCAGCAGGACGGCCATCGTGGCGTAGCCCTGGCGTCCGTGGACCACCTTGAGCGCCGCCTCGGGGTCCAGCCCGTTCGCCACGGCCCACCGGCGCCAGCAGCGTTCCACGACGGCGTCGGAGTTGACGAGGGTGCCGTCCATGTCCAGAAGGAGGGCTCGGGCGGTGAGGACGGTGGCCGGCATCGGCTGACTCCAGAACGCGGGGTGAAGTGACGCGGGGGCGACGTGAAGCGGGGTGAGGTATTGCGGGGGTGGTGAAGTGCGGACAGCCCGGTGCGTGTGCCTCGGGGGCAGACGTACGCGGGCTGCGCGGGAGCGTGCGGTACAAGAGTAGCCCCGCCCGCCGGTCAGGGTGTACGGGCGGGAGCTACTTTGTTCCATCACGATACAAAAACCGGGGTAGGAACGCCAATCGGGCCGTCGTGCCGGTGCCGCCACGGGTTCAGTGACGGCAGTCAGCGACGGCAGTCAGCGACGGCCGGTCCCGTCCGTCTCGGCCTCCAGCGCCCGCCGGGTGTTCGGCCCGTACACGCCGACCGGGTCGCCCTGGATCGCTTTGTACGACTGGTAGATCATCACGGCGTTCTCCACGCGACCCGTGTAGTCCGCGTCCGCGGGCCCCTGGTAGAGCCAGACCTGCCGGAGCCGGTTCTGCAACTCGGCCACCTCCGGGCCGTGGTCGCCCCGGCGCAGCGTCGGACCGCCCGCCGGGGCGGGCGGCGCGGCGGACGGCGGGCCCGGGGTCGCGCTGCCGCCTCCGGCCGGGGCGGGCTCGGCGGTGCTCGGCGACGCGGACGGCGGGGCGGAGGCGGTGGGGTCCGGCGTAGCGCTCGCCCTGGTCGACGCGGAAGCGGAGGCAGAGGCGGAGGCGGACGTCGACGGGCTCGGCGAGGAGGTCGCGCCACGGGACGCGGAGGGCGAGGCGGTGGGGGACGGGGTGAGGGTGGCCGCCGGTTCCTCTTCGGCGTCCGGTGCGCTGGTGGTGGTCTCCGGCAGCGCCTCCTCGCGCCGGTCGTCCCCGCCGAACAGCCCTCCGGCGAAGGCGGCCGTGCCGACCACCGCCGCCACGGCCGCACCGACGGCCAGGGCGGCGAACGGCCGCCTGCGGCGCGGCTGCACGGGGTCGAGGCCGTCGGCGTCCGCTCCGGGGATCGGCCGCCCGCTCCCGTCCACCGCCGGGATGGCCCGTGTGCGGATGCCCGTGTCGGCGTCAGCGCCCGCGCCCGCGCCCGCGCCCGTATCCGTATCGAACGCGGCCGGTACGCCGCCCAGGAACAGCGGCATCGTCGCCGCCCCGTCGCCCGGACCGGCCTGCGCACCGGCACCCGCGCTACCGCCCGGACCCGGACCCCGGCCCGCACGGGTATCGGTATCCATGTCCGTACCCGGCCCCGCTCCCGCCTCCGTGCGCGGGTCCACGGCCGGCGCGGTCTCCGCCGGCGGCACGTACGGCCTGACGCGCAGCGGGTCGAAGTTCTCGGCCGCCGCGATCTCCGCCGACCGGGCGGCCCGCCGCTCCTCCCCGGCGGGCGGAGCGGCCCCCGCGTCCGGACCCGTGCGAGCGGCGCAGCGGCATGGTTCCCGGTGCTCCCCGCCGGGCCCCGCGGCCGTCCGTCTGCCGCACTCCGGGCATGCGTGTCCGGTCATCGTGGGTCCCCTCCCCTTGAACTGCCTGCGATTATGCAGCCCGCTCCGGCGATGCCCAACGCTCCGCCGCCGCTCGGCAGGCCATAACAGGACAGACCGGCCAGGATGGGGGAGTAGCGGATGGAGGAGACGCCCATGGCCCAGCAGCTGAGCCCGCCGGCCCAGGCCCCCGGCGAAGGGCAGTCCCGGCGGACCGTCCTGGTGGCGATCGGGGCGCTGCTGCTCGGCATGCTGCTCGCGGCACTCGATCAGACCATCGTCTCCACCGCGCTGCCCACGATCGTCAGCGAACTGGGCGGACTGGACCATCTGTCCTGGGTGGTGACCGCCTATCTGCTCGCCGCGACGGCGGCCACACCGCTCTGGGGCAAGCTCGGCGACCAGTACGGCCGCAAGAAGCTGTTCCAGACGGCGATCGTCATCTTCCTGATCGGCTCCGCGCTCTGCGGAGTCGCCCAGAACATGTCCCAGCTCATCGGGTTCCGGGCGTTGCAGGGCCTCGGCGGCGGCGGGCTCATGGTGCTGTCCATGGCGATCGTCGGCGACATCGTCACCCCGCGCGAACGCGGTAAGTACCAGGGCCTGTTCGGAGCGGTCTTCGGCGTGACGAGCGTCCTCGGTCCGCTCCTCGGCGGCTTCTTCACCCAACACCTGAGCTGGCGTTGGGTGTTCTACGTCAACCTGCCGATCGGCGTCGTCGCGCTGGTGGTCATCGCGGCCGTCCTGCACATCCCGGTCCGCCGCGACCGGCACACCATCGACTACCTCGGTACGCTCCTCATCGCGGCCGTCGCCACCGGCCTGGTCCTCGTCGCCTCCCTCGGCGGCACGACGTGGCCCTGGGCCTCCCCGCAGATCATCGCGCTCGCCGTGCTCGCCGTCGTGCTGCTGGCCGTGTTCGTCGCCGTCGAACGGCGCGCGGCGGAACCCGTCCTGCCGCTGAAGCTGTTCCGGATCCGCACCTTCAGCCTCGTCGCCGTGATCAGCTTCGTCATCGGCTTCGCGATGTTCGGCGCCATGACCTACCTGCCGACCTTCCTCCAGGTGGTCCACGGCATCACCCCGACGATGTCCGGCGTGCACATGCTGCCGCTGGTGTTCGGCCTGCTGATCACCTCGACCGGCTCCGGGCAGATCGTCAGCCGTACCGGCCGCTGGAAGGTCTTCCCGGTGGTGGGCACGGCCCTCACCACCGCCGGACTGCTGCTGCTCCACCGCCTCGACGAGCACAGCTCCACCTGGGAGATGAGCGTCTACTTCTTCGTGTTCGGGGCCGGTCTCGGCCTGGTGATGCAGGTCCTCGTCCTGGTCGCGCAGAACTCGGTGTCCTACGAGGACCTCGGCGTCGCCACCTCGGGCGCGACCTTCTTCCGGTCCATCGGCGCCGCGTTCGGGGTGGCGGTCTTCGGGACCGTCTTCACCGACCGGCTGACCGGCATGCTCTCGGACGCGCTCGCCGGGCTGCCGCTGCCCCCGGGCGTCGACGCCGGGCGGCTCGCCGCCGACCCGAGGGCCATCGCGCAACTGCCGGCCGACCTGCGGCCCTCGGTGCTCACCGCGTACTCCACCTCGATCACGGACGTGTTCCTGTACGCGGCGCCCGTCGTCCTCGTCGCCTTCGTCCTCGCCTGGTTCCTCCGCGAGGACAAGCTCCGGGGCTCGGTGACCGCCCCCGAGCCCACCCAGACCCTCGCCTCCAACCCCGTCGAGCGCTCCTCCTACGACGAGTGCGCCCGCGCCCTGTCGGTCCTCGCCACCCGCGAGGGGCGCCGCGAGATCTACGAGAAGATCACGGCCAGGGCGGGGTACGACCTGCTGCCCGCGGCCAGCTGGCTGCTGCTGAGGATCAAGCGGCACGGCACGGTCGAACCCTCCCGGCTCGCCGACACGGCACCCGTGCCGCTGCACGTGATCACCGACGCGGCCCGGCAGGTGGAGGAGCGAGGACTGGCTCGCCGCGAGGGGATCCAGATGGTCCTCACCGATGAGGGCGCCGAGGCCGTGGTCCGGCTCTCGCGGGCCCGCGAGGACTCCCTGGCCGAACTCCTCGGCGACTGGTGGGGACCCGAGCGCCCCACCGACCTGGTCAGGCTCGTCACCGAGCTGACCGCCGAGGTGAGCGGGTCGACCCGGGAGCGCCCGCACAGTCCGCCGCCGCCCCGCGACCACGCGGCGGGCAGGCCCCACGAGCCCCCGGTCTGAACCTCTGCCTGCATCCCCGCCGGAACCTCTGCCCCTCACAGCTCCTTGGCGAACCAGTGCTCCGCGTACGGGTTCCGGTGGTGGAACGCCGGGACCTCCCGGAAGCCGTGCTTGGCGTAGAGCCCGCGCGCCTCGACGAGATCGCTCCGGGTGTCCAGGCGCAGCAGCCGCACCCCGAGCGCGCGCGCCTCCGCCTCCGCCGCCGCCAGCAGCAGCCCGCCGCCGCCCGTGCCCCGGAACGCGGGCCGCACGTACACCCGCGTCAGCTCCGCCGTGCCGGACCCCGCCTCCGGCGTGAGCAGCAGCCCCGCGCAGCTCGCCGGCAGGCCCCCGCGCCGGCCGACGACGAACTGGCCGGTGGGCGGCAGCAGCAGCTCCGCGCCGTCCCCGGACAGCCCGTCCGCTATCTCCGCGGCGGTCGCCGGGCGTTTCCAGTACCGGCTCGCGACCTCGTCGTAGTAGTCGCGGCGCAGCCCCGTCGCGTCGGGGGAGTCGAATCGTTCGGCGGTCACGTTCCAGGTCATGAGAGGCATTCTGGCCTCCGCGGCACCGACGGACGAGGCAATTACGTGCAGGGGGCAGCGAGAGGCCGCGCGACGAACCGAGGGGCCCGACGGGGTGCGGCCGGCGGTGGCCGCACCCGCCGATTCCCCCTGCGCGGCTCCGCCGATTTCCCCCTGCGCGGCTCCGCCGATTCTCCCTGCGCGTCCCGCGTCGACCGTCCGTCGCAGCCGACCGGATCCGGTCACTCTTCCGTACCAAAGCAGGGTGACAGTCAGCCAAAGAGGGGGTTGATTGTGTCTACCTCGTAGGGGAGTGCGAGGCTTCATCCGGCGCCGCCCCGAGTCGAAAGGGCAGTGCATGGAACGGTGGGAGGGTCGGCGCGGCGTGGCGAATGCGGAACACAGTGTGCGCGGTGACGCGGCGGCGGACGGAGAGGCGAGGACCGGACTGATCCGGGCCCTGCTCTGGCTGGTCGTGGCCGCACTGGCGGTACGGCAGACGGCGGTGGTGTTCCGGCGGCCACCCGGGGAACGGCTCACCGATCTGGGGAGCTGGGTCGGTGACAACGGCGCTCTCCACGTGACGGGTTCGCTCTACGACGGCGGCCGGTTCACCGGGACGCCCTTCGCCGGGCTGGTGCTGAAACCTCTCGCCGGCTCGGCCGAGGCGGCTCTCGGCGTCGCGTGGACGATCGGGTCGCTGCTGCTGGTCGCCGCGCTCGGCGTCGTCGCGGCCCGCGCCCTGCCCGCGCCGGTCGGCCGCCGTACCGCGCTGTTCGCGGTTCCCGCGGCGATCACCCTGCTCATGCTGTCGCTGCCGGTCCGCAACACCCTGTACCTGGGCCAGACCAGCATCCTGCCCGTCCTGCTGGTGCTGGCGGCCTGCTTCGCCGTACGGGGACAGCGCGCCGCCGGTCTGCTCGTCGGCCTCGCCGCCGCGCTCCAGCCGGCCCTGCTGCTGTTCGCCGTACCGCTCTGGCTGATCGGCCGGCGGCGGACCTCCGCGACCGCCGTCGCCGTGTTCGCCCTGTGCACGCTCGCGGCCTGGGCCGCCGTCCCGAAGGCGTCGTGGGCGTACTGGGTCCGGCAGGTCGCGGGCACCGGGCTCGGAGAGCGGCCGGACAGCCTCGCCAACCAGTCCCTGCACGGGGCGCTGCTCCGGTTCGGCCTCGAAGGCCCGCTGGAGATCGCCCTGTTCCTGGTGCTCGCCGCCGCCGTCATCGTCCTCGGCGTGCGGCGCGCGGTGCGCTACGCACAGGACGGGCAGCCGCTTCTGGCCGTCGCGGTGACCGGCTGCGTCGTCGTGGCCGTCTCGCCCACCGCCTGGCAGCACCAGCTGCTCTGGGTGCTCCTCGCGGTGG
Organism: Streptomyces sp. ADI96-02; assembly: GCF_003846185.1. Classification (GTDB taxonomy): domain Bacteria; phylum Actinomycetota; class Actinomycetes; order Streptomycetales; family Streptomycetaceae; genus Streptomyces. The sequence continues at coordinate 1,771,772 of NZ_ML123034.1, read as the reverse complement.
TGGGCAAGGTCGGCAGGCGGGCCTCCGACCGGCTGGTCTGGCCGGCTGTCGTGGTGCTGGTCGTCACGCTGCCGGGCAAGATGCTCCTGCCCAACGTCGGCGCGGCCGTGCCGGTGCGCGACAACATGCTGCTGGTCGCCGCGCTCGCTGCCGCCTGCCTCGTGCCGTTCCTGCCGCGCACCTCGCCGTACTGGCTGCGGCCCGTCCCCACCGACTACGCGAAGCCGGTCGCGGCGCGCTGGAGACGGGTGCCGCTCCTGCCGTTCTGGCGGCGGGTCCTCAGCCGCCCCAACCTGCTGCTGGAACTCCTGCTCATCCGGGTCGTCTACTCCGCCTACGCACAGGTCAGACTCGCCGCGACGGCGGGCCGGCAGGTCGCCGAGGAGCACGGCCGGCAGGTCCACGCCGTCGAGCAGTGGCTGCACATCGACGTCGAACGCCGGGTCAACCACACGGTCGCGGAGATCGACTGGCTGCGGGAGTTCTTCGACTACTACTACTCCACGTTCCACTTCATCGTTCCGCTGACGATCCTCGGCGTGCTCTACGTGCGCCGCCCGGCCGACTACCGCTGGGTGCGGTCCTCCATAGGCTTCGCCACCCTGCTGGCGCTCGTCGGCTTCTGGCTCTACCCGCTGGCCCCGCCCCGGCTCATGCCCGGACTCGGCTTCATCGACACGATCAACGGGGTGCAGGACTTCGCGAAGCCCGACTACGGGACGCTGACCACCGTCACCAACCAGTACGCGGCGATGCCGTCGCTGCACTTCGGCTGGTCGCTGTGGTGCGGTGTGGTGATCGTGATGCTGGCCCCGAAGGCGTGGATGAAGGCGCTCGGCCTGCTCCACCCGCTCCTCACCGTCTCCGCGATCGTGGCCACCGCCAACCACTGGGTGCTGGACGCGGCGGGCGGCGCGCTGGTGGTGGCGCTGGGCTTCGGGCTCACCTACCTGCTCTCGGGGCCGAGGGCGCTGCGCCCGCGCCCCGCGCCCGGCCCGGAGCGGCCGGCCCGGTCCGAGCCGGCGGGGGACTCCGAGCCGGCGGGGGACTCCGAGCCGCTGGGCGACTCCGGGCGGGCGGGGGACTCCGGACCGGCGGGGGACTCCGGACCGGCTGGGGACTCCGAGCCGCGCCCCGCCGCGCCGGTCGGCGGCACCGCCGGGTAGCACCGGGCAGCGGGTCAGGGGCGCCGGGTCCGTCGTCAGGTGCGACGACGGACCCGGCGCCCCCGCGGTCTCAGCGGCCCTCGGCGGGCGCGGCGGCGACCTGGAGCTGCTTGATGCCGTTGAGCCAGGCCGAGCGCAGCCGCCGCGGGTCCTCCAGGAGCCGCAGGTCGGGCAGCACGTCCGCGATCGCGTTGAAGATCAGGTCGATCTCCATCACGGCCAGCGACTTGCCGAGGCAGAAGTGCGGGCCGCCGCCTCCGAAGCCGAGATGCGGGTTGGGGTCGCGGGTGATGTCGAAGGTCTCCGGCGAGTCGAACACCTCCGGGTCGTTGTTGGCCGACGAGTAGAAGATCCCGACCCGGTCGCCCTTCCTGATCCGCCGGCCGCCCAGCTCCAGGTCCTGGGTGGCGGTGCGCTGGAAGGAGACGACCGGTGTCGCCCAGCGCACGATCTCCTCGGCGGTGGTGCTCGGGCGCTCCCTCTTGTACAGCTCCCACTGCTCGGGGTGGGTGAGGAAGGCGTGCATGCCGTGGCTGATGGCGTTGCGGGTGGTCTCGTTCCCGGCCACCGCGAGCAGGATCACGAAGAAGCCGAACTCGTCCGAGGACAGGTTGCCCTCGCCCTCCGCCGCGACGAGCTGACTGACGATGTCCTTCGCCGGGCACTCCTTGCGGGCGACGGCCAGGTTCATCGCGTACGCGACGATCTCCATCGCCGCCTCCGCACCGACCTCCTCCGTGATCGCGTACTCGGGATCGTCGTACGCGGCCATCTTGTTGGACCAGTCGAAGATCTTGGCACGGTCCTCCTGCGGTACGCCGATGAGTTCGGCGATCGCCTGGAGCGGGAGCTCCACCGCGATGCCGTTGACGAAGTCGAAGGAGCCGTCGGCTCCCGCCGAGGCGAGGGCCGTGTCCACGATGGAGCGGGCCCGGCTGCGCAGCGCCTGCTCCAGCGAGCGGACCGCGCGCGGGGTGAAGCCGCGCTGGACGATCTGCCGGACCCGGGTGTGCTCCGGCGGATCCATGTTGAGCATGATCAGCTTCTGGGCCTCGATCTGGTCGCGGCTGATGTTCTCGTTGAAGCGGATCACGGCGGTGTTGGTGTTCGAGGAGAACAGTTCGGGGTGCGTGGAGACGTACTTGACGTCCGCGTGGCGGGTGACGACCCAGTAGCCCGCGTCACCGAAACCGGAGATGCCGGTGCGCTGCGCGCACCACCAGACCGGAGCCGTCTGCCGCATCAGGGCGAACTCCGGGTGCGGTACGCGGGCTTGGAGCAGGTCGGGATCGGTGAAGTCGAACCCTTCGGGCAGATGGGGGCAGCTCATGGGCACCTCTCCACTCCGGAGCCGGCGACGAACCGTACGACGGCCTATTTCTGACGAACCATCAGGAGTAGCCCGCAAGGTAGTAACGAGTTCTACAAGTCGCAAGAGTCCTGGCCTGTTCTGTTCCGTGCGGGTGAGGGGTCGAGCCCTTACCGTTACCGAAAGCGTGCGCACGGTGCGTGCACGCCCCTTGCGCAGACGGGCGCCGTTTCATAAGACTGCTGGCAGAACTAGAACGTGTACTAGTTCCTTCCGTGGGCGCCGGGACGCCCCCATCGGAAGTGCGAGGAGAGGACGAGCTCATGGCCGCGGAACCCGTCATCGTCGAAGCCGTACGCACTCCCATCGGCAAGCGCCACGGCGCGCTCGCCAACCTGCACCCCGCCTACCTGCTGGGCGAGACCTACCGAGAACTCCTCGGCCGCACCGGCATCCAGGCCGACTGCGTGGAACAGATCGTCGGCGGCACCGTCACCCACGCCGGCGAGCAGTCCATGAACCCGGCCCGCACCGCCTGGCTGACCGTCGGGCTGCCCTACGAGACCGCCGCCACCACCGTGGACTGCCAGTGCGGCTCCTCGCAGCAGGCCGGGCACATGGTCGCCAACATGATCGCCGCCGGCGTCATCGACGTGGGCATCAGCTGCGGCGTGGAGGCCATGTCGCGGGTGCCGCTGGGCAGCGGCTCCAAGCACGGGCCGGGGAAGCCCTGGCCCGACGAGTGGAACGTCGACCTGCCCAACCAGTTCGAGGCGGCCGAGCGCATCGCGCGCAGGCGCGGGCTGACCCGGCAGAAGGTCGACGCGCTCGGCCTCCTCTCGCAGCGGCGGGCCGCCGAGGCCTGGGCCGAGGAGCGCTTCAAGCGCGAGACGTACGCCGTCCAGGTGCCGACCACCGAGGAGGAGCAGGCCGCCGGCCAGGGCATGTGGCGGCTCGTCGACCGGGACGAGGGACTGCGCGACACCTCGGCGGAGGCGCTCGCCGGACTGAAGGCCGTCATGCCGAGCGCGATCCACACCGCGGGCAACTCCTCGCAGATATCCGACGGCGCCTGCGCCCTCATGTGGGCCTCGAAGCGGATGGCGCGCGCCCTCAAGCTCAAGCCGCGCGCCCGGATCGTGGCCCAGGCCCTCGTCGGCTCCGACCCGCACTTCCACCTCGACGGCCCGATCGACGCCACCCGGGCGGTCCTCGGCAAGGCCGGCATGTCGCTGAAGGACATCGACCTCGTCGAGATCAACGAGGCGTTCGCGTCGGTGGTGCTGAGCTGGGCGCAGGAGTTCGAGGCGGACCTCGACGGGCTGGAGAAGGTCAACGTCAACGGCGGCGCGATCGCTCTCGGCCACCCGGTCGGCGCCACGGGCGCCCGGCTGATCACCACGGCCCTGCACGAGCTGGAGCGCCGCGACAAGGAGTTCGCGCTGATCACCATGTGCGCGGGCGGGGCGCTGGCGACGGGAACGATCATCCAGCGGCTCTGAACGAACCGCTCCTCCACCGAACCGGCGCGCCGACCCGACCCGGCGCACCGACCCGCGGACCGAAGCGCGGACCGAAGCGCGGACCGAAGCGCACCGACCCGGCGCACCCATCCGACCCGCCGCACCCCACCGACAACCGGCGCACCGCACCGCACCCCACCGCCCCGGGCGCGCGTCGGCCCGGGGCGTCAGCGTTCGGCGTCCTCGAAACCGGCCCGCGCCTCGAACGCGGCCCGGCGGGTCGCCCGGCGCAGCGCCCGCAGCAGCGTCGGCCCCACCGTGAGGGTGAGGGCGACCGTCAGCACGGCGCGGCCCAGGTCCCAGCCCAGCGACGTCGTCGCGCAGTAGGCCAGGAACCGCACCAGGTTCTGCGCCAACGGATCGCCCGCGACGAACGAGACGCCCGAACCCAGCCCGGCGATCAGCGGCCAGCCGTACAGGTTCATCACCGTCCCGTACGCGAACGCGGCCACGAAGCCGTACGCGCCGAGCATCGCCGACTCCGCCCGGCCGCGCAGCCGGTCCGCGCCCGGCAGCAGGCCCGCCCCCATCGTGAACCAGCCCATCGCCAGCATCTGGAACGGCATCCACGGACCCACGCCGCCGGTCAGCAGCGCGGACGCGAACATGGTCACGGAGCCGAGGACGAAACCGAAGCCGGGGCCCAGCACCCGCCCGCTCAGCACCATCAGGAAGAACATCGGCTCCAGGCCCGCCGTCCCCGCCCCGAGCGGGCGCAGCGCGGCCCCGACCGCCGCCAGCACCCCCAGCATCGCCACGGCCTTCGCGTCCAGGCCCGATTCGGAGATCGTCGCCACCACCACGGCGACCAGCAGCGGCAGCAGCGCCCCGAACAGCCACGGCGCGTCCTGCGCGTGGGCCAGCCCCGATCCCGCGCCCGCCAGCAGCGGCCAGCCGAACGCCACCACCCCGGTCGCGCTGATCAGCACCAGCGCGGCGATCGAGCGGGGCCCGAGCCGCACCGGACGCGACCGCCGCCCCGTCCCGGCCACCGGAGCCCCGCTCATGCCCCCGCCTCCAGCGCGCCGCGCACCTGCGCGACCGTCAGCCACTCCTGCGGTGCGAGGACCTTGGCCGTCTGCGGGGCGAACGCCGGCGAGGAGACCACCACCCGCCCGGTCGGACCGTCCGCGACGACCTCCCCGTCGGCGAGGATTACCACCCGGTGCGCCAGCTCCGCAGCCAGCTCCACATCATGCGTGGCCAGGACGATCGCATGGCCCTCGGCCGCCAGCGACCGCAGGACGCCGACCAGCCGGGCCTTGGCCGCGTAGTCCAGGCCGCGCGTCGGCTCGTCCAGCAGCAGGAGCGGCGGCCGTCCGGTGAGCACCAGGGCCAGCGCCAGCGCGAGCCGCTGGCCCTCGGACAGGTCGCGCGGGTGCGTACCGTCCCCGACACCCGGCAGCAGAGCCGACACCAGCGCCCGGCAGGTCCCCTCCGAGGCGTCGGCGTCCCGGTCGGCGGCGGCGCACTCGGCGGCCACCGTGTCGGCGTACAGCAGATCGCGCGGCTCCTGCGGGACCAGGCCGACCCGGCGCACCATCGCCCGCGGATCCGTACGCGCCGGGGCCAGACCGCCGACCCGGACCGTGCCCGAGGTGGGCTCGATCATGCCGACCAGCGCGCCGAGCAGCGTCGACTTGCCCGCGCCGTTGCGGCCCATCAGCGCCACCGTCTCGCCCGGGGAGACCGTCAGCGTCACCCGCCGCAGCGCCTCCACCCGGCCGCGCCGCACCCCGAGCCCGTCGATCCGGGTGACCGGATCGGCCGGAACGCCCGCCGCCTCGCCGCCCCGGCGGCCGAACAGCCGCGCGAGCGGGCCGGGCCGCGCCCGCCCGGCCGCCGCCGAGGCCGCGGCGGGGCCCCCGGGCCGTACGGGCGCCGGGTCCACCGCGTGCCGCGGCGGAGCGGGCGGCTCCGGCGGGCGGGCCGAGGCCAGCCGGGTGCGCAGCTCACCGGCCGCGCGCCGGGCGTCGCGCACCGAGAGAGGCAGCGGGTCCCAGCCGGCCAGCAGTCCCAGCTCGGCCACCGGCGGGCGCACCGGGGACAGGGCCATCACCTCGGCCGGCGGGCCCATGACCGGGGCCGCGCCCGGCGCGGGCAGCAGGACGACCTGGTCCGCGTACTGCACCACCCGCTCCAGCCGGTGCTCGGCCATCAGCACCGTCGTCCCCAGGTCGTGGACCAGCCGCTGGAGCACCGCCAGCACCTCTTCGGCCGCCGCCGGGTCCAGCGCGGACGTCGGCTCGTCCAGCACCAGCACCCGGGGATGCGGTGTGAGGACGGAACCGATCGCGACGCGCTGGCGCTGCCCGCCGGACAGCGTGGCGATCGGCCGGTCCCGCAGCTCCGCCAGCCCCAGCAGGTCGAGCGTCTCCTCCACCCGGCGGCGCATCACGTCCGGTGCCAGGCCCAACGACTCCATGCCGTAAGCGAGTTCGTCCTCGACGGTGTCGGTGACGAAGTGTGCCGCCGGGTCCTGCCCCACCGTGCCGACCAGATCGGCCAGTTCGCGCGGCTTGTGCGTGCGGGTGTCGCGTCCGCCCACCGCGACCCGGCCGGACAGCACCCCGCCGGTGAAGTGCGGCACCAGACCGGAGACCGTGCCCAGCAGCGTCGACTTGCCGACGCCCGACGGGCCGACCAGCAGCACCAGTTCGCCCTCGGGCACCGTGAGGTCCACCCCGGACAGGGTGGGCCGCTCCGCCCCCTCGTACCGCACCGAGACCTGCTCGAACCTGATCACGCCTGCTCCTTGGTGCCGGGGTCGGCCGCGGGGGCGGCGGGGGAGGGAGGTACGGGGGCGACCAGCGCGGGCAGCAGCCCGATCAGCACGGCCGCCGCGGGCCACAACGGCAGCGCCGGCGCGGTCAGCGGGACGACGCCCGGCCGCAGCGCCTCCGGATCGGCTCCGGCCGCCCAGACCATCGCGCCCGCGACCGCCGCCCCGGACCCCGCGACCAGCCAGGCCCGCGCGCCCCACCGGTCCGGCCGGTAACGGGTGCGCACCGAGCGGCGACCGCCCAGGCGCAGCCCCGCCATCGCCGCGACCAGCCCGGCCAGCAGGAGCGGCAGCCCGTACACCGCGCCCTCGGCGGCCAGCAGCCCGTAGGCGCCCGCGCACACCCCGAGCAGTCCGCCCAGGGTGAGCACGTTCGTGGTGTGCCGGACGGACGGCGGCACCTGGGCCGTCCGTCCGTAACCGCGCGCGTCCATCGACGCCGCCACCGCCACCGACCGCTCCAGCGCGCCTTCCAGCACCGGCAGCCCGATCTGCGCCACGGCCCGGACGCCGCCGGTCGGACGGCCCCGCAGCCTGCGAGCGGTGCGCAGCCGCACCACGTCGGCCACCATGTTCGGCGCGAACGTCATCGCGACGACGACGGCGACCCCGGCCTCGTACAGCGCGCCGGGCAGCGACTTCAGCAATCGGGCCGGATTGGCCAGGGAGTTCGCCGCGCCGACGCAGATCAGCAGGGCCGCCAGCTTCATCCCGTCGTACAGCGCGAACACCAGTTGCTCGGCGGTGATCCGGCCGCCGATCCGGACGCCCTGCGCCCAGTCGGGCAGCGGCAGTTCGGGCAGCGTCGCCACGGTGTGCGAGCCGGGGACCGGTGAGCCGAGGACGACGGAGAACACCAGCCGCAGGGCGACGACGAACAGCCCGAGCTTGACGAACGCCCCGTACGAGCGGGCCCACGGCGCGTCCGTGCGGCGGGCCGCCACCACATAGCCGGCCACCGCCACCAGCAGGGCGAGCAGCAGCGGGTTCGTCGTCCGGGAGGCGGCGGTGGCGAGCCCGAGGGCCCACAGCCACCACGCCCCGGCCGGCAGCGCGTTGCCGCGGCCGGCCTCCGGCGGACGCAGGGCGCGCCGGAGGAGCCGCGCCGGGGCCCAGGAGCCGGTCACCGGCGGCGGCGGGCCTGGAGCACGGCGGCGGTCCCCAGCACCAGGACGGCGCCGATGCCGACGAGCAGCCCGGCGGACGGGCCGCCGCCCGCGCCGCCACCGCTGCCCTCGGAGCTCGCCGAGGCGGCGGGCGCGGACGGCTTTTCGCCGCGGTCCCGCCCGACCTGTTCGCCGCAGCCCGAGGCCGGATAGCCGGAGATCGCGCAGAGCATCGCGCTGCTGTCGTACCGCAGCGGCTTCGCCACCGAGGCCAGCGCCTGCGCGCTGCTGGCGTCCGGCGCGACGCGCGCGCACGCGGTGCGCGGAGCCGGCGGACGCTCGCCGTCGGGGGCGTCGGCCGCCGTGCCGGGATCGATCACCACGGCGATCCGCTTCGTCCCGTCCTTCGCCGGGGTGCCCGCGCAGACCGCCGCGAAGTCGGGGGCGCGGCGCGGCCGGGCCGCGTCGGCGGAGTCCTCGCTCACCGCGAACCGGAAACCCTGCACCGCCCCGTCGTCCGGGCGCAGCAGGGACGGCCCCTGGGTGGCGTACGTCCAGGTCGAGCCGTCGCCCTCCCAGAACGACCAGTAGCGGTACCCGGCGGCCTCGGCCCCGCCCGCGCCCAGCAGGACCGCCGAGCAGGCGAGCAGAGCGGCCGACAGCGCGGTGAGAGCCGTACGCAGCGGCGCGCGGCCGTGCGGCCGGACGCCCGGTCGGCCGTCCGCCGTCGCGGCGCGGCCGGAACGCGCGGGGACCGCCCGCCTCACGGCTTCTTCCGCCGCATGCTCAGCAGGAAGCCGATGCCCGCGCCGAAGGCCAGGCCGATGCCGATCAGCCACCACAGGCCGAGGCCGCCGTCGTCGCTGCTGGTGCCGCTCGACGGCTGCGGGCCGGTCGGCGTGGGCGAGGGTTCGGCGACGGTGGCCGGGGCCGGGCCCGTCGCGTTGAGCTGCTGTACGAGGTTGACGCCGCCGAAGTCGCGGACCTGGGCCCCGGTGGCGTGCGCGGCCAGGATCAGCTGCGCGGTGGCGGCGGGCCCGCCCTGCCGTGCCCAGCTCTTGGAGTTCTCGGCCAGCCACTCCACCGTGGCGGTCGCCTTGTCCTTGTGCCCGGACGCGGTGAGGGCGACGACGGCGTCCGCCGTGTTGCCGAAGTCCGGCTGCGGTGCGGCGTCCTCGGCGCCCGGCATCGGGGCCTGCTCCAGGTACGGGGTCTTCTCCAGGGCGGTCGCGAGGTAGTACGCGCCGTTCTGGGCGCTCTGCTCGGGGCTGAGGTCGTCGGCGTCGCCCTTCGCGCACACCGGGTCCTTCACGGCGTTGGAGGTGCCGGAGGCGATGCCCTTGCCCATCAGGCCGAGCACCGAGGCCGCCGTCGCGTCCGCGTTGGCGGTGAGCCCGCCCTTCTTGTCGGCCTGGTACGCGAACGCGCCGCCGTCCTCCTTCCCGCACCCGATGGCCAGCGCCTGGAGCGCGGTGTACGGGGTGGAGCCGTCGGCGGTGGTGACCTCGCCGATGGGCACGCCGGTCCGGGCCAGCGCGCCGATCACGATGGAGGTGGAGTTCGCGTCGCTCGGGCTGCCCGGGTTGTAGCCCCAGCCGCCGTCCTCGTTCTGGACGGACTTGAGCCAGTCCGCCCCGTTGTTGGCGTCCTCGCGGTGCTGGTTCAGCTCGACGAGCGCCTGTACGGCGATGGCCGTGGCGTTGGTGTCCATCACGGTCGAGGCGTCGCACGGCTTGGAGGCGTCCCGGTAGGAGGTGAACGCGCCGCTGTCGCACTGCTGCCCGACCAGCCAGTCGACCGCCGCCGCGGACGGCGTGACGTACTCGATCTTCTGCGCCAGGAAGGCCAGCGACTGCCGCCAGACCCCGTCGTACGTGGGGTCCGTGGCGCCGTAGAGCCCCGGCGGCAGGTCGGCCGACGGGGACGGGCTCGGGGCGGCGACCGCGGCGGGTGAGGCCGCGCCCAGGAGCAGGGCGGTGGTCGCGAGCGCGGCTGCGCTGCGGCGTACGGTCATGGCGGGCTGGGCCTCTCCTGCGAGGGGCCGGCTCCGGGCACACGGGGGCACCGGGCTCCGGCCCCGTGTACCTCGACGGTGCCGGCCACCGGGGTTCCGGTGGCCCGAGCCGGTCACGCTCCGCGGACAGGGCGCTCCGGCTCACCGCCCGGCGGGCGGCTCACGGGCGGGGCCCCTCCCGCCCGGACGAGGTCCGGGGCCGGGAGGATCGGCCGGCGACCGGATGCGTACCGGCTCTCCCCTGTACGGGCATGATGACGACCTGCCCACTCTACCGGTCCGTAGCGTCCCGCCCTCGGGCGACGGCCGCCCGCCCCGCCGGTCCGGGCGCGGCCGGGGTCCGGTCCGGACGCGGCCCCCGCGCGGCCCGGGACCGGCCGGGACCGCTCACACCGCGATGTACGCCACCGGGGAGCCGCCCGGCACCGCCTCCGCGCGGCCGAGCTTCACCAGCCGGCGCAGATGGGACTCCGCCTCGGAGACGGCGATGGACCGCGAACCGTGCGGGATCTGCGCCCAGGGCCGGTTCCACTCCATCCGCTCGGCCAGCTGCCACGGGGTGAGCGGCGTGGCCAGCAGGGCCAGCAGCCCCGTCAGCCGCTCCTCGTGGTGCTCCAGCAGCTCCCGCACCCGGCCGCCCGCGTCGGTGAACGCGTACTGGTGCGCGGGCAGCACCTCGGCCACGCCGAGCCGGCCGATCCGCTCCAGCGAGGCGAGGTAGTCGCCGACGGGATCTCCTCCGCTCGACCGCCGGTCGGCGACGGGAGCCGGGCGGGTGGCCGCGAAGCCGTCCGGGCCCTCCGCCGCGACCTCCGCCGCGACGTCCTCCGGGCCCTCTTCCGGGTCCTCGTACAGGCCGATGTGCGGGCTGATCCCGGGCAGCAGGTGGTCTCCGGAGAACAGCCGGCCGTGGCCCGGCAGGCCCGCCGGGTGCCGCTCCTCCAGGTGCAGGCAGACATGGCCCGGGGTGTGGCCGGGGGTCCAGACCGCGCGCAGCCGGCGTCCGGCCAGGTCCAGCAGCTCGCCCGGCACGATGTCCCGGTCCGGCAGGGCCGCCCGCAGTCCGGGCACGGTCCGCGTCCGGCCGTCGGCGCGGGCGGCGCGCAGCGGGGCGAGGTGTTCCTCGGGCGCTCCGACGGCGGCCAGCTTGCGGGTCAGGTAGTCCAGCCAGGCGCCCGGTTCGGAGTCCCGGGTGCGCCGGACGATCGCGGTGTCCGCCTCGTGCATCGCGATCCACGCCCCGGACGCCTCGCGGACGCGGCCGGACAGGCCGTGGTGGTCGGGGTGGTGGTGGGTGATGACGACGCCGTGGACGTCGGCGACCGCGACGCCCAGCGCGCCGAGCCCGGCCGTCAGGGTGTCCCAGGACGCCGGGTCGTCCCAGCCGGTGTCGATCAGGACCGGGCCGCGGTCGGTGTCGAGGAGGTGGACCAGGGTGTGGCCCAGCGGATTGTCCGGGATCGGGACCTTGATGCTGTGCACGCCACCGCCGTGGTCGGTCACCTGGGTCATGGGCTCCCCGTCTCTGCTCGGCGTGCGTTCCCGCGCGGCCTGCGCTGTGCGCCCACTGTAACGAGAACTCGTTCCAGTGGTAGCCCGGGTCTACCGAATTTCCGCATCCGTGCGGGGTTCGCCGTGGACTCCTGGGACGGGAACTGGTATCAGTTCTGACGAGTAGTCAGTTATGTTCCCCGCACCGGATTCCGGCGCGGGGGAGAGGGCCGGGTCCCGGGAGGCAGCACGCCATGACCGAGCTGGTGGAACACGGACAACTGTTCATCGGCGGGGAGTTCACCGACCCGCTGGGCGGCGACGTCATCGAGGTGATCTCCCCGCACACCGAACAGGTCATCGGCCGGGTGCCGCACGCCTGCGAGGGCGACGTGGACCGCGCGGTCGCCGCCGCCCGCCGGGCCTTCGACGAGGGCCCGTGGCCCCGGATGGCGCTGGACGAGCGGATCGCGGTGGTCACCCGGATCAAGGACGCCTTCGCCGTACGGCACGAGGAGTTCGCCCGCCTCATCAGCGCGCAGAACGGCACGCCGTACAGTTCGAGCGTCATGGTCCAGGCGCTGGCCGCGATGATGGTCTGGGACTCCGCGATCACCGTGGCACGCGGCTTCGCCTACGAGGAGCGGCGCGACGGAGTGCTCGGCCCGCTGCTGCTGCGGCGCGAACCGGTCGGTGTGGTCGCCGCCGTCGTCCCGTGGAACGTCCCGCAGTTCACCGCCGCCGCCAAGCTCGCGCCCGCGCTCCTCGCGGGGTGCACGGCCGTCCTCAAGGTGTCGCCCGAAACCCCGCTGGACGCCTACCTGCTGGCGGAGATCGCGGCCGAGGCGGGACTGCCCGAGGGCGTGCTGTCCATCCTCCCGGCCGACCGCGAGGTCAGCGAGTACCTGGTGGGCCACCCGGGGGTCGACAAGGTCTCCTTCACCGGCTCCGTCGCGGCGGGCCGCCGCGTGATGGAGGTCGCCTCCCGCAACCTCACCCGGGTCACCCTGGAGCTGGGCGGCAAGTCGGCCGCGGTGATCCTGCCCGACGCCGATCTGGACGCGGCCGTCGCGGGCATCGCCCCGTTCGCCTGGATGATCAACGGCCAGGCGTGCGTGGCCCAGACCCGCATCCTCGCGCCCCGCTCCCGCTACGAGGAGATCGCCGAGGCGTTCGCCGCCGCCGCGGGCGCACTGCGGATCGGCGACCCGCTGGACCCGACCACCGAACTCGGGCCGCTCGTCGCCCGCCGCCAGCAGCAGCGCTCCCTCGACTACATCCGCCTCGGCCAGGAGGAGGGCGCCAAGATCCTCACCGGCGGCAGCCGCCCGGCCTCGCAGGAGAGCGGCTGGTACGTCGAGCCGACGCTGTTCGGCTCGGTCGACAACGCGATGCGCGTCGCCCGCGAGGAGATCTTCGGCCCGGTCGTCTGCCTGATCCCGTACGGCGACGAGGACGAGGCCGTCCGCATCGCCGACGACTCGCCGTACGGCCTGAGCGGCAGCGTCTGGACGGCGGACACCGAGCGCGGCATCGACATCGCCCGCCGCGTCCGCACCGGCACGTACAGCGTGAACACCTTCAGCCTGGACATGCTCGGCCCCTTCGGCGGCTACAAGGACTCCGGCCTGGGACGCGAGTTCGGCCCCGAGGGCTACGGCGAGTTCTTCGAGCACAAGATGATCCACCTGCCGGCCGGCTACCGGGAGGCGTGATGGGGGACCGCTGGCACGTGGAGGTCGACCGGAGCGTCTGCATCGGCTCCGGCATGTGCGTGCACCACGCCCCCGAAGGCTTCCACCTGGACTCCGCGCGCCAGTCCCACCCGACCGAGGAGGACCGCGACGCGGGCGAACGCCTCTTGGCGGCGGCGGAGGGCTGCCCGGTGGAGGCGATCACCCTGACGCTGCTGGGGTCCAGGGAGGCGGTGTTCCCGCCGGACGACTGAGGGCCGCGGCGGCGGAACGGCGGCGATCACCCCGCCGGTTCGCCGCCGGGTGTGCGCGGCGCGCCGCCCGGCGACCGGACGAGGGCGCGGATCGCCGGGACGCAGAGCATCACGACGAGGAGGACGACGGACACCGCCGAGGAGAACAGCAGCACCCGGTCGGCCCCGACCGCGTCGGCCGCCGGGCCGGCCAGGGCCCGGCCGAGCGGGATGACCATGATGGAACCGGCGACGTCGTAGGCGGAGACGCGGCTGAGGACGGCCAGCGGGATGTGGGACTGCACGCTCGTCGCCCACATCACCCCCCAGAAGGCGAAGCCGTATCCGGCGATCACATGGGAGACCGCCGTCGCGGTGAACGACCAGCCGAGCGCCGGGGCCAGCGGGTTGAGGGCGAAGCAGAACATCGCGCAGGCGCCCGCGACGAGCGGGCGGCGCGGGCGCACCCGCATGCCGACCAGTCCGCCGACGATCGTGCCCGCGCCGTCGGCGGAGGCGATCCAGCCGTACCCGCCGGCCCCGTGCTGCTCGATCATCAGCGCCGCGCCGAGCGGCAGGGCCGGGCCGAACACGAACAGCCCGTAGACGGACCAGACGGCGATGACGCTCCACAGCCAGGAACGGGACCGGAACTCGTTCCATCCCGCCGCGAGCCGACGCCACATCGGGTCCGCGCCCTCGTCCCGGTCGGTACGGATCCTCCGCAGCGGGCCCAGGACCGCCGCGCTCAGCGCATAGGCCGCCGCGATCACCACGAACGACCCCGACACGTGCCACCGGGCGACGAGGACTCCGGCCAGTCCGGGGCCCACCAGGGCGCTCAGGGCCTCCGATATCCGCAGCAGCGCGTTGGCCTTCTGGATGTCCTCGGCGACCCGGGGGACCATGCTCGCCAGACCGGGCTGGAACAGGGCGGTCGCACCGCCGCTGAGCGCCATCAGCGCCATGATCTGCCACAGCGCGACCTCCGTGCCCAGCAGCAGCACGGCGAGGGCGACCATGGCCAGCATCCGCACCACGTCGGCGCAGATCATCATCACCTGCGGGGTGAACCGGTCGGCCAGCACGCCTCCGAACAGCACCAGCAGCACGATGGGAGTCATCCACGCGGCCAGCGCGTACCCCACCCCACCGGGTCCGTGGCCCGCGCCCAGCACGGCGGTCGTCAGGGAGACCATCAGCATGCCGTCCGCCAGCAGCGAGGTGCTGCGGGCGGTGAAGAACAGCCGGAACCGGCCCGAGGCCCAGGGGCTGGGCAGCGGGTCGGGCTGCTGCTGGACGGTCACATCGTCGACGGCCATGTCACACCTGCCGGCTTCTGCCGGCCCCTTCCTCAAGAACGCGCAGCCGACGCCACGCGCCGCCGCGGTCCGATCCGGCCGGCGGGTCCTCGACGATCACGTACCTGGAGGGCGCGAGGACTCCCGTACGGTCGGCCGACACGTCCATCAGCGCCGCGTGGGCCCCGGCCGGGGTCACCGGGTCGTCCCCGCGGGCGATGAACGCCGTGAGGCCCGGGGACGCGTCGCCGGCCGCCTCGCCGCCGTCCGGCCGGTCCGCCTCGACGTGCGCGGGCAGCCCGCCGAGCGCCCGGCTCAGGGCGTCCCGCACGGCGCGGGGCGAGACCCAGCAGCCGTCCACCCGCAGCCAGTCGCCGCCGCGTCCGGCCGGCCGGACCCCGGTCACCTCGGTGAGCGAGGCCAGCGGCACGTCCCGGGAGGCCACCGCCTCCAGCAGCAGGACCAGTCCGGTGAGGAACCCCTCCGCCTCGGCCCGGTCGAACAGCGCCGGATCGGCCCACAGGGAGATGTGGAGCCGGGGCGCCGTCCGGTACGTGAAGGCCAGGACGCGGGTCGGCAGCGCCTGGTCCGGCCCCCAGCTCAGCTCCTCCTCGCCGCTCCCGGCCTGCCGCGGGGCGTCCGCCATGAGGGTGGCGGGCAGTGCGCTGACATCGTTGAAGACCACGTCCCGCGCGAAGCGGCTCCCCCGCTCCCCGGTGACCCGGTCGATCATCTCCCACAGGCGTACCGAGTCGAACTGGCTGTGCCGGTAGGCGTTGAGGGCCGCTCCCCAGGTCTTGCGGAGCAGGGCGTCGAAGGACGGGAGGCGGACATCGAGACTGAGCAGCGCGTCCTGCGACAGGGTGTTCACCGAGCGGGCCAGTCTGGGCGTGAACCGGTTCGAGGTGGGTACGGCGGTGACGCAGACGTCCTGTCCGGCGCGGTGGGCGATCAGCGCGCACCAGGCCGCCAGCAGCACGGTGGCCGCCGGGCTGCGGGTGCGCTCGACCGCCGCCGCGAGCGCCAGCGCCCCCCGCCGGGAGCGGAGGGTGAGCTGCGGCTGCCGTCCGGGCGGGGCGGCGGCGCGCGGTTCGGCGAACATGGCCTGCGGACCGGTGCGCAGGATCCGCTCCCAGTACCGCAGGGACGCCTCCGACTTCCGCTGTCCCCCGGGCGCGGTCTCCTCGGCGGCGAGGCCGAGAGGGGTGAGCGCCGCGGGGGCCAAAAGCTCCTCGCCGGCCAGCAGGGCGAGCCATTCCTCCCGGAGGACGGCCAGGGCGCTGCCGTCGGTCACGGCGTGACTGGAGGCGAGGGCCGCGTAGGCGGGTGCGCCGCGGACGGTGAGCAGGGTGATCCGCAGCGGGAACTCCCGGTCCAGGCGGAACCGGCCGGCGCGCGCCGCGCGGGCCACCGACTCGGCGTACCGGGCGGGCTCCGGAGGGAGTTCGGGGTGGTCCAGGACGGTCACGGTGAACGAGCCCTCGGCCGCCACCACCTGTTCGCGGGGAACGGTCCCGGGGGCGTGCGGGAACGTGGTGCGCAGGCCCTCGTGCCGTACCGCCAGGGTGCGCAGGGCGTCGACCGCCGTCTCCAGGCCGGTGGCGGCGGGCACCGGCCACACGTCGTGGTTGTTGATGTGCGTGGGGTCGTCCCGCAGCACGCAGCGGATCATGTTGGCCTGGCCCATGGTGAGGGGGCCGCGTCGGCGCACCCCGCCCGCGTAGGCGACGTCGATGGTCCGCGGGGGCTTCGGGCGCGCGGCCTCCGGCCCGCCGGGCCGAGGACCCGCGGCGCGGCTCCGGCCGGGGGAGTGGGGCCGGGCCCGGTCCCGGGCTTGTCCCTGGGTCTGGCTCCGACCCTGGCTCTGGCTCTGGGTCTGGCTCTGGTTCTGGTTCTGGTTCTGGGGAGATCTGCTCATGGAGGGCTTTCCGTAGGCTTTCACAGGGCCGTGACGAGTCCCGCGCTCGCGCTCGCGTCGCTCAACGCCTCCCAGCCGTCGATCAGGAACGCGAAGGCGGCCATGTCGTCCCGGGCCTCGTCGAGGAGCCGCCCGCGCCGGGCGGCGAGGGCGTCCGCGACGGCCGGGTAGCGGTCGCCCAGCGTGCGGTAGCAGCGGTCGAGGACGTCGAGCCGTCGGGCGTTCTCCGCGCGGTCGATCCGCGTGCTGTCCCTGACGAACCCGGCGACGGCACCGGCCCGGACGCGGCCCTCCGCGTCCAGGAGCGACGCCCCGGCCGCCGCCGTCGCGGCGTGCACGGAGTCGAGGTGGTGTCTCGACAGCAGGAACTTCGCGAAGCGCAGCTGGTAGGCGAGGAATCCGGTATCGGAACGGCGTTCCTCCGTATGGAAGTTGACGATGTCGCGGTTGTGCAGGACCCCCGGCAGCGCCGCGTCGTGGGCGAGGTGGATCAGGAAGTAGTCGCTGCCGATGGTGTCCGTGGCGGGCGGCAGGGGAATCCGGCCGTACACGCTCCGGTCGAGCCCGATGTTGCACATGTCCACGCGCGTCGGGCTGACGGCGCAGAGCGTGGTGCGGTCACCGGTGAACGGGCTGGTCCCCGAGCCGCGGAAGGACTCCTCGATCAGATGCCCGCGCCACACCTCCGGATATCCGGCGGGGACCGACAGGCCGACCACCTCGTGGAACACGTCCGGATCGAGACGGCGGATATCCGAGACGTCCACCGACATCGCGCCCGTGAAGGAGCCGCCCACCAACGCCACCGGCCGGTCCTCGGACGCCGGATCGAGCCTGCTCCGGGTCACCAGCGGCCGGACGTCGGCGGCCCGCCGTCCCAGCGAGCCGAGTTCGTGGTGGAAGGGGTGGACCGGCTCGCCGTCCAGGATCTGGTAGCTGCTGTCGGAGTCCCGGCGGTGGACGGACGCGCACCCGAGGGCCTCCGCGATCAGGAACGCCCGGTTGGTGCAGGCGCCGTAGGACACGCGCGAGGGCAGCATGAGGTCCAGTACCCGGTCCGGCGCGGCGACCCCCGACCGGTTGATCACCTCCCGCAGGAAGCGCCGCTGCTCGCTCTCGTCGAGGTGGTGGACGACCACGCCCGGCGACGGAGGCAGGGCGGCCACCGCCGCCCGGTGCTCGGCGAGCACCGGCGCGGCGGAGGAGTCCAGGACGAGCAGATGCACCTCGACGCCGAACTCCCGTGCTCCCCAAGCCGCTTCCCCGCCGACCGCCGCGATGGTGGCGGCGCAGGCCCGGTGGGTGGGAAGGGTCAGGCAGACGCGGCGCACGACGGCTCCCCGCTCCGCGCGCCGGTCGCGGTGTCCTCGCGGTGCTCCCGCCAGGAGGCGAGCCCCAGCAGCCGGCTGCCGAGGCCGTTCAGGTCGGCCGTGGGGTAGCGCTCGGACTCGGGCAGCACCGGGTCGCCGACCAGGGTGCGGTTCCAGCGCGGGGTGCGCAGGTGCCGCCAGGAGTCCACGCGGGACTGCCGCAGCCGCTGGTGCTCCTCCAGCGCGGGCATCATCGACAGGTACTGAACGGCCCTCACCCCGTTCTCGGAGGCGTTGCGCGCGACGCCGTGGGCGAGGAGGCCGTTCCAGATCAGCAGGTCGCCGGGGTGCAACTCCGGCCGGACCACCGGGAACTCGTCCCGGTCGACGACCGGGCGCAGCGGATCCCGGTCGGCGCTCTCGCCGGTCTTCCACTGCTCGAACCGCCGGAACAGCTCCGGGCAGCACTGGAACCCGCCCGTCTCAGGACGGGTGTCGTTGAGCGCGATGATGCCCTGCACCCGCTGCGGCGGGACGCCGAGCGTGGTGTCGATGTCCCAGTGCAGCTCGATGTCGAAGCCCCGGTCGGTGGGCTCGATCAGGGCGCGGTCGCGGTTGCGGACGTTGGGCGGGTTGAGGTTGAGCCGGTCCAGGGTCACCCACAGCTCCTCGCAGTCCCAGACGTCGACGAAGGCGTCGTACACGCGCTGGGCCTGGCGGCTGTCCCAGAGGAGCTGGTGGTGGTAGGCCTCCACGAAGCCGTAGACGTGCAGTTGCCGGTCCAGCTCGGAGCGCAGCGGACGGTCCTCGTACCAGCTCTCCGGCCGGTCGGGGTCCAGGCCCTGGAAGTCCCAGGTGAAGTCGAGCAGCCGCCGGGCCGCCTCGGCCGGGACGGCCTCGCGGACGACGACGTAGCCGAAGGTCTGCCAGTGGGCGAAGTCCTCCTCGGACAGCACGCGCAGCGGCCGGGACTTGCCGAGTTCCCGCAGGGTCGTCTGCGCGAGGTAGGACTCGCCGTCGGCGCTGAAGTACGGGATGTCCGAGGCGGCCCGGTGCAGCAGGGGCCGGCGTCGCGGGGCGGGTGTCGTCATGGGTCCTCCGAGCGGTCCGGCTGAGCTGTTCGTCGGTGTCTGCGGGTACGCGTGTCCGGGCGGTCGACGGGCTGTCGACCGTCATCGGCCGCTGGGTGGAGGGCGGTGGAGGCGGACTCTTCTCCTCTGCCGGTGATCTCCTCTGCCGGTGAGCGTGGCGGCCCGCCGGCGCGCGGCCGGCCGCGGGCAGCGCGGACGGAGGGCGGTGCCGTGGGGGAGGAGCGGTGACCACGTCGGTCAGCAGGATTGGTCCAGACCGATGCGGCTGTCAAGTGCCGCTCCGGTATGTGGATTTGGGAACCATCGTCTCCCGAAGCGCCTCCTGTTCGACGCGCACTGTTCGACATCTTTGGTCTAGACAACAGGTGATGGGCGGGCCTAATGTCCAGAACCGCGGCCGGGTTCGTGACGAGGCTCCGCGCCTCGCCGTCCCCGCGCCCCGGTCCATGGCGACCCTGCCCAAGTCCGCCGGATCCTCGGCGATTTCGTCCGTACGCACGGTCGGCATCCCGATGGCCGGCCCATCCGCCGAGAGGGACGCGGTCTCATGAACGCACTCAGCGCCACGGTTCTGCCGGGCGTCGACCTGAAGAGCCCCGGCCCCGGGCTGATCACGCTGGACCCGGTCCGCACGGCCCTGTTACGCGGCCTGGACGACCTGCTGACCGGTCTGGCGGCGCGGCTCTCCGCGCCCGAGGTCGTGGGGCCGCCGCTGCTGGGCGTGGAGGGACTGGCGCGGCTCGACTTCTTCCGCAACTTCCCCCATCTCGGCGTGCCGGCCGGGCGGTTCGGCTCGGACGCGCTCGGCGGGCTGGCGTCCGGCGGATCGCCCGGAGAGCTCCCATTGCGGCCGACCGGCCATCTGCTGCCGTCCGCGACCTGCTACGGCCTGCTGCTCTCCCTGGAGGGCCAGGACGTCGGCGAGGACGGGCTGCGGCTCTCCGCCACCGGGAGGTGCTTCCGCAACGAGACCCACTACGACGGTCTGCGGCGGCTGTGGGGATTCCACATGCGGGAGGTGCTCTACCTCGGCACCCGGGACGGGGCGGTCGAACACCAGGAGCGGGGCGGGGAGTTCGTCCAGGAGGTGGCCGGTTCGCTGGGGCTGGTGCTGACCCGGGCAGCGGCGGACGACCCGTTCTACGACAACGGGGGCTCGCGGGCCCGGCTGATGGCGCTGGATCCGGTCAAGTTCGAGTTCAGCGCCCCCGACGGGACCGCCATCGCCTCGGTCAACCGGCACCGCAACTTCTTCGGGGAGCGGCTCGGTATCCGCGCCGGTTCCCACGGACCCGCCCACAGCTCCTGCGTCGCCTTCGGCGTGGAGCGCTGGGTCCACGCGATGATCCTCGCCCACGGCACCGCCGAACTCGCCCTGGACAGACTCCGGTCCGTCTCCCGCTGACCCGCCGGAGCCGCGCCGCACGGGCCCTCGGCCCCGCCGGCTCCCCACGATCCCCGAAGTCCCCGGACCGGACCCCGGACCCGCCGGCCGTCCCCGGAAGAGTTGAGGAGCGCCCCGCCCATGGAACGTGTCGTAGCGTGGCTTCACGAGAAGAATCCCGGCCTCGACGGCCCGATCGGCGAGGACGAGGACCTCATCGAGGCCCGTCTCATCGATTCGATGGACTTCCTGGAGTTCATCGACCTTCTGGAAGGCGTCTCGGGCAGCGCCATCGACCTCCAGGAGGTCACCATCGACGACTTCCGCACGCTCGAACGCGTCCGGGACCGATTCCTCGGCGCCTCCGGCCCCGCCGTGCGCGCCGCCGGGTGAGCGCGCGCCCGTGACGCGTCCCCCGGCGCCGGGCGGAGCGCGCCGTACGGGCGTGGCGGTGGTGGCGACCACGGCGGAGGTGCTGGCGCACCCGGAGCTGGACGAAAGCCTCCTCGCCGCCTGGGAGACGCGCAGGCTGGCACGGATCCGGCTGCCGGGCCGCCGCGACGACGTGGTGGCGGCCCGCCTGCTGCTGCGGCTGTGCGCCGCCCGGTTCACCGGGCGGCCCCTGCGGGAGACCTCGCCGGCCCAGTCCTGTCCCGGGTGCGGGCGGGAGGGCCACGGCCGCCCGTATCTGCCGGACCTCCCCGGCGTGGGGGCCGCCCTCAGCCACGCCGACGGCCTGGTCGCGGCGGCGGTCGGGCTCGGCCCGGTCGGCGTCGACGTGGAGCCCTCGACGCGCCGGCCCGGACCGCTGCCGGTGCTGCTGCGGCTGCTGCCCGAGGCCGATGTGCGGTCCGCCCGCGCCCGGCCGGACCCCGGCCCGGCGCTGCTGCGGCTGTGGGTCCGCCGGGAGGCGCTGCTCAAGGCGGGCCGCGACGACGTACGGCTGACGGAGTGGACGGACCGCCGGCGCGGGGCCGTGGCGGCCGTGGCCGGCGAGGCGCTGCCGGTCCCGTTCCCCTCCTGTACGGCGAGGTGAGCGCCCTTCCCGACCGCGTGCCCCTCCCACCGCGTGCTTCTCGTGCGTGCCGCGCCCATCTCCCGCCGCAGCCCACGCCCGCAGGCTCAATCCAGCACGTCCACCTCGCACGTCTCCGCGCCCGCGCCCTCGCCGCCCCTCAGCTCAACTCCGCGCCGGTAGTGCCGTCAGGTCGATCAGGCGGCAGACCGTCTCGATGTCGATCTTCACCTGGGCGATCGAGGCGCGGCCCGACAGCCAGGTGATCAGCGCCGAGTGCCAGGTGTGCTCGATGACGCGGACCGCCGAAAGCTGCTCCGGCGTCGGATGCTCCGACCCCATCGCGTCCAGGATGATCGCCGTCGTGAGCCGGGAGACCGTGTCCACCTCGGGGCTCACGCTGCGGTCCGCGAAGGTCAGCGCCCGGACCATGGCGTCCGCCAGGTGCGGCTCGCGCTGGAGGGCGCGGAACGCCCGCATCAGGGTCTCCGCCACCCGCTGCGCCGCGTCCTCGCCGGCCGGCGGGCGTTTGCGCAGCGTGCCGTGCATGTGCTGGAGCTGGTCCTGCATGGTGGCGACCAACAGGTGGACCTTGGAAGGGAAGTAGCGGTAGAGGGTGCCGAGCGCGACCCCCGCGGCCTCGGCCACCTCCCGCATCTGCACCGCCTCGAACCCTCCCCGGCTGGCGAGCTGGGCGCTGGCGTGCAGGATGCGGCGGCGGCGGGCCTCCTGGCGCTCCGTCAGCGGAGGCGCTGCCGGTCTGGCGTCGGCGGTCATGCTGTCCCCCTTCATGGCTTTCCGTCCACACCCGGGGGCGGGCGAGCGGGCGTCCGGGCGCGCACAGCATGCCAGGGCGTCCGTCGTGGCGCGAATCACCTGATCCGGCCGTCACACCGACGCTACCTGCCGGTAGATTCGATGCACGTCGAACGATCGAGTCTGAAACTTGTTCTAGATTAGCGCGACCGGTTACGCTCCGGCGAAAACGCAGTCAGAAGGGGGCCGAGTGTGACCGCTGAGGCCGTGGAGACAGGCCCCCGCACGGGCGACGGACGTTCGGCCGGGGTCGGTGACGGGCCGCTGCGCATCGCACTCCTCACCTACAAGGGCAATCCGTTCTGCGGCGGCCAGGGCGTCTACGTACGCCATCTCGGCCGCGAGCTCGCCCGCCTCGGCCACAGCGTCGAGGTGATAGGCGCCCAGCCCTATCCGGTGCTCGACGAGGGCGTTCCGCTCACCGAACTGCCCAGCCTCGACCTCTACCGGCAGCCCGACCCCTTCCGCACCCCGAAGCGCGGCGAGTACCGGGACTGGATCGACCTCGCCGAGGTCGCCACCATGTGGACCGGCGGCTTCCCCGAACCGCTCACCTTCAGCCTCCGCGCCCGCCGCCATCTCCTGGCCCGGCGCGGCGAGTTCGACGTCGTGCACGACAACCAGACCCTCGGCTACGGGCTCCTCGGCGACCTCGGGGCCCCGCTCGTGACCACGATCCACCACCCCATAACCGTGGACCGCAGGCTCGACCTGGCCGCTGCCGCCACCCGCCGCCGACGCGCCTCGGTGCGCCGCTGGTACGCCTTCACCCGGATGCAGAAGCGCGTCGCCCGCAGGCTGGAGACCGTCCTCACCGTCTCCGGCTCCTCCAAGGCGGAGATCGTCGAAGACCTCGGGGTGCGCCCCGAGCGCGTCGAGGTGGTCCACATCGGCGCCGACACCGACCTCTGGTCGCCCGATCCGTCCGTCGCCGAGGTGCCCGGCCGCATCGTCACCACCTCCAGCGCCGACGTGCCGCTCAAGGGCCTGGTCCACCTCGTCGAGGCGCTGGCCAAGCTCCGCACCGAGAACCCCGCCGCCCACCTCGTCGTCGTCGGCAGACGAGCCGAGGACGGGCCGGTGGCCCGTGCCATCGAGCGCCACGGCCTCGCGGACGCCGTCGAGTTCGTCAAGGGCATCAGCGACGCCGAACTCGTCGACCTCGTGCGCGGCGCGCAGATCGCCTGCGTGCCCTCGCTGTACGAGGGGTTCTCGCTGCCCGCCGCCGAGGCCATGGCCACCGGCACCCCGCTCGTCGCGACCACCGGCGGCGCGATCCCCGAGGTCTCCGGCCGAGACGGCGTCACCTGCCTCGCCGTGCCGCCCGGCGACCCCGACGCGCTGGCCGGGGCCCTCTCCCGGCTGCTGGCCGACCCGGAGCTTCGCGCCCGGCTCGGCGCGGCGGGCCGCGAGCGGGTGCTGGCGCATTTCACCTGGGCCAGGGCCGCCGCCGGAACGGCCGAGCTGTACCGTCAGGCGATCGCCGCCCGCGGAGCCCGCAGGTGACCGCGACCCCGCTTACCGCACCCCGTCCCTCCGACCTCGAAGGCAGGCCCTCGTGCTGACCGTCGACTTCACCCGCTTCCCGCTCGCCCCCGGCGACCGAGTGCTCGATCTGGGCTGCGGTGCCGGCCGGCACGCCTTCGAGTGTTACCGGCGCGGTGCGCAGGTCGTCGCCCTCGACCAGAACGGCGAGGAGATCCGCGAGGTCGCCACGTGGTTCGCCGCCATGAAGGAGGCCGGGGAGGCGCCCGAGGGCGCTACCGCCACCGCGATGGAGGGCGACGCGCTCAACCTGCCGTTCCCCGACGAATCCTTCGACGTCGTGATCATCTCCGAGGTCATGGAGCACATCCCGGACGACAAGGGCGTCCTGGCCGAGATGGTGCGGGTGCTCAAGCCGGGCGGCCGGATCGCCGTCACCGTCCCGCGCTACGGCCCGGAGAAGGTGTGCTGGGCCCTCTCCGACGCGTACCACGAGGTCGAGGGCGGTCACATCCGCATATACAAGGCCGACCAGTTGCTCGCCCGCATCCGCGAGGCCGGGCTCAAGCCGTACGGCACCCACCACGCCCACGCGCTGCACGCGCCGTACTGGTGGCTGAAGTGCGCGTTCGGCGTCGACAACGACAAGGCGCTGCCGGTGCGCGCCTACCACAAGCTGCTCGTGTGGGACATCATGAAGAAGCCGCTGGCCACCCGGGTCGCCGAGCAACTGCTCAACCCGGTCGTCGGCAAGAGCTTCGTCGCGTACGCCACCAAGCCGCACCTTCCGAAGGCCGAGGCGTGAGCACTCCCGAACAGACCGAACACCTCGTCCTGCCCGGGGTCCTCACCGCCGCCGAGGCCGCGGAGACCGTCGCCGCGCTGGCCGCCGTGCAGCGCGAGGACGGTGCGCTGCCCTGGTTCCGCGGCCACCACCTCGACCCGTGGGACCACACCGAGGCGGCGATGGCGCTGGACGCGGCAGGCGAGCACGACGCCGCCGAGCGCGCCTACGAGTGGCTGGCCCGCCACCAGAACCCGGACGGCTCCTGGTACGCCGCCTACCACGACGGCGACCCCGGCCGGCCCACCGACCGCAGTCGCGAGAGCAACTTCTGCGCGTACGTGGCCGTCGGCGTGTGGCACCACTACCTGGCCACCGGCGACGACGCGTTCGTCGACCGGATGTGGCCCACCGTCTACGCCGCGATCGAGTTCGTCCTCGGACTCCAGCAGCCCGGCGGCCAGATCGGCTGGAAGCGGGAGGCCGACGGCACGCCCGTGAACGACGCGCTGCTGACCGGCTCCTCCTCCGTCCACCAGGCGCTGCGCTGCGCGCTGGCCATCGCGGAACAACGTGAAGAGCCGCAGCCCGACTGGGAGTTGGCGACCGGTGCGCTGGCCCACGCGATCCGCAGCCACCCCGAGCGCTTCCTCGACAAGAAGCACTACTCGATGGACTGGTACTACCCGGTCCTCGGCGGCGCGGTGACGGGAGCCGAGGCGACCGACCGGATCCAGGAGGGCTGGGACCGCTTCGTGGTGCCCGGCCTCGGCGTCCGCTGCGTCCTGCCCAACCCCTGGGTCACCGGCGGCGAGAGCTGCGAACTGGCCCTGGCCCTCTGGGTGACGGGCGAGTCGGACCGGGCGCTGGAGATCCTCCAGTCCGTCCAGCACCTGCGCGCCGAGGGCGGGCTGTACTGGACGGGATACGTCTTCGACGGCCACCGCGCCTTCTGGCCGGAGGAGCTGACCACCTGGACGGCGGGCTCCCTGCTGCTCGCGGTGGCCGCGCTCGGCGGGGACGAGGCGACCACCGCGGTCTTCGGCGGCGAGCGGCTGCCGGTCGGCCTGGAGCCGGACTGCTGCCGCTGAGCCGAACCCGCCCCGGGGCGGGGCCGGTTCAGCGGCGACGCATCCGGCCCGCCACGGCGTGCCCGATGAAGAGGTAGACCACGGCCGCCAGACCGTAACCGGCGACGACCCGCGCCCACGCCTCGTCGAACGTGAACAAGTCGTAGGACCAGCCGGCCAGCCAGCCGGCGGCGTCATGGACCCACTGGACCAGGTCGTTGCCCCGGTTGGCGTCGAGCAGGTACATCAGAATCCAGAGAATGATGATGAAGGCCATGATGTCGGCCACGACGGCGATGATCCGTGCCGCTGTACTGCTTCCTGAGCCTGTTCTGGGAGACATGGATTCCTGGTTGCCGCTTTACGCAGGGTGAAACCCCCGAATGGCGGTACCGGATGCGGCCCGTACGGGTGCGGGCGCGTCCGGGCCGGAGTGCGGGAGCCGTCACCCACCGTGATCCGCCTGCGGTCCCGTCCGCCACGGATATCCGGGTGAACCACCCGCGCGCCACCCACTAGGTTGCCCGCATGACGCTCCTGACGTACGGCCGCTACTGCGACGAGATCCTGACCCAGACCGACGCCCTGCGGGCTCACCTGGACGGAGCCGATCTCACCGCGACCGTCCCCACCTGCCCCGACTGGACCCTGCGCGAACTCGCCGTGCACCTCGGCGGCGCCCACCGCTGGGTGGGCGAGATCGTCCGCACCCGGGCCCAGGACGACGTCCCCGAGGACCGGGTGCCGGGGGGCGCCGGACCCGCCGAGGACGGCCCCGCCGCGCTGGACGCCTGGCTCGCCGAGGGCGCGTCGGCCGTCGTCGCCGCGCTGCGGGAGGCCGGTCCGGACACCGGGGTGTGGACGTGGTCATGGCAGCGGCGGACCGCCTTCTGGGCGCGCCGCGTGACCCACGAGACGGTGGTGCACCGCGCGGACGCGGCGCTCACCGCCGGGGCCCCGTACGCGGTCGCTCCCGAGGTGGCGGCCGACACCGTCGAGGAGTGGCTGCGGATCGTCTCCTTCGCCCAGGAGAACGGCGACCCGGAGGCGGCCGAACTGCGCGGCGGCGGAAGGACCTTGCACCTGCACGCCACGGACGTGCCGGACGCCGAGTGGCTGATCGAGCTCGGCGAGGACCGCTTCACCTGGCGCCGGACCCACGAGAAGGCGACCGTCGCCCTGCGCGCTCCGCTCACCGACCTGATGCTCGTCATGAACCGCCGGCTGCTCCCCACGAGCGAGCGGGTCGAGGTGCTGGGCGACGCGGAGCTGCTGGACTTCTGGCTGGCTCGCTCGTCGTTCGGCTGAATCGGTATACTACGAAAGTATGTGACGTAACGTCATATGTGGTGGATCGCGTCCCGACGGTCGGCTCAGCCGTTCAGCTCCGCCAGGACCCGCAGCGTGTGCGGGTCCGGTGCGGTGACCAGCAGATCCGTCACCGGGCCCGCGCGCCAGGCCGCCAGCCGGTCCGCGATGCGCTCGCGCGGGCCCACCAGCGAGATCTCGTCGGCGAACGCGTCGGGCACCGCGTGCACCGCCTCCGCCCTGCGGCCCTGGAGGAACAGCTCCTGGATCCGCCGGGCCTCCTTCTCATAGCCCATCCGCGCCATCAGGTCCGCGTGGAAGTTGCGGGCCGCGTGGCCCATCCCGCCGATGTAGAAGCCGAGCATGGCCTTCACCGGCAGCAGCCCCTCGGCCACGTCGTCGCAGACCTGCGCGCGAGCCATCGGCGCGATCATGAACCCGTTCCGCAGGTCCGTCAGCGACGCCTCGTACACGTCCGTGCGCTCCGGCGACCAGTACAGCGGCAGCCAGCCGTCCGCGATCCGGGTCGTCTGCGCGATGTTCTTCGGCCCCTCCGCCCCCAGCAGCACGGGCAGTGAGGACCGCAGCGGGTGCGTGATCGGCTTCAGCGGCTTGCCGAGGCCCGTGCCGTCCGGTCCGTCGTACGGAAGGGAGTGGAAGCGCCCTGCGAGCGTGACCGGAGCCTGCCGCGCCAGCACCTGCCGGATCACCTCGACGTACTCGCGGGTCGCGGTCAGCGGGCTCCTCGGGAACGGCCGCCCGTACCAGCCCTCCACCACCTGCGGCCCGGACAGCCCCAGGCCGAGCAGCATCCGGCCGCCCGAGAGGTGGTCCAGGGTGAGTGCGTGCATCGCCGTCGCGGTGGGGGTGCGGGCCGCCATCTGGGCGATGCCGGTGCCCAGCAGGATCCGCGAGGTGTGAGCGGCGATCCAGGTCAGCGGGGTGAAGGCGTCCGAGCCCCAGGACTCCGCCGTCCACACCGACGCGTAGCCGAGCCGCTCGGCCTCCTGCGCCAGGGCGAGATGCCCCGGGTTCGGGCCGCGGCCCCAGTATCCGAGAGCGAGTCCGAGCCGCATTCCGTTGCCTCCGGCCCTAGGTGACGATGCGTCAGGCGGTGGTGCGGAACGGACTGTACGACAACGGCCCCCCGCCCGGAAGGGCGAGGGGCCGAGGGGCGGGCGCGGGGATCAGCCGCGCTGGATGCCCGTGGTGTCCTGGAGGACGCCGCGGCGGCCGTCCTGGGTCTGGGTGACGAGGCTCTGGCCGCGCTGCTCGACCGCGAGGTACCAGGTGCCCGGCGCCAGCTCGGCGATCGGGTTCGGCGCGCCGTCCTCGCCGTACAGCGGACGGGCCACCGGCACGGCGAACCAGAACGGGGTGAAGTCGCCCGCCGGAGCGCCGCCGCCCTGGGCGGCCTGCGGAGCCTGCTGCGTCTGCGCGGCCTGCGCCGGGTCCGTCTGCCCCTGCGGTCCGGGCTGCGCGCCGTACGGCTGCGCCTGGCCCTGCGGGCCGCCCGGGTAGCCGTAACCCTGGCTGCCCTGACCGGCCGGGTAGCCGTAGCCCGGACTCGGCTGCGCGCCGTACGGCGACGGTGCGCCCTGCTGCGGGCGCGGCGCACCGGTGAGCGGGGCCTTCAGGGCCGGGACGAGCGGTCCGGCGATGATGCCCGCGGCGAGCACGATCGTCGCCAGCAGCCCGAGGATGAGGCCCGCGCCGGCGTTGCCGGTGTCGATGGTCGTCCAGAACGCCGTCCACAGCGCGAAGACGGTGAACGCCGCCCCGAACTGACCGATGTCCAGACCGGCGACCTTGCGGCCCGGCGTCGCGCGGCTGACGATCACGAGCGCCGCGCCGATGACCCCGGCGAGGAAGATGCTCATCAGCACCGAGAGCGAGTCCCAGGCGCTCGGGCTTTCGTAGCCGGTGCAGTTCGCACCGGTGCAGTCGCCGGAGAGGTCGAGGAAAGAGGCGATGAACAGCACGGCCGCTGCTCCGATCACCACGCCGTCGCCTCGAGTGAGGGAG
Organism: Streptomyces sp. ADI96-02; assembly: GCF_003846185.1. Taxonomy (GTDB): domain Bacteria; phylum Actinomycetota; class Actinomycetes; order Streptomycetales; family Streptomycetaceae; genus Streptomyces. The sequence continues at coordinate 1,742,947 of NZ_ML123034.1, read as the reverse complement.
CGGATATTCACGTGAAGGTCCTTAGTGGGTCGTCTCGTCGGGGTGTTCGTCGCTGCCGCCGGTGGTGCGGCGGGTACGGCATGAGGCTCGGGGGCGGCTCCCCATCGTACGGATGAATCTATCGTCTGCCCGGTCGGGTCGGGGCTGTGGAACGGATCCCGGGCGGCCATCTCCCCGATACCACCGCAGAACTACCCCTTCAGGAAGCTGCTGATGCCTTCGGCCAGACCGTGCGCGGCCTTCTGCCGCCAACTCGCGCTGGTGAGCAGCGCGGCGTCCTGCGGGTCACGCATATTGCCGCATTCGACGAAGACCTTGGGGACCCTCGAGAGATTCAGTCCGCCGAGATCATTCCGGGTGTCGAGTCCGGTATTGCCGCCGATGTAATTGGAGGGAGCACTTCCGGTGCTCCGGACGAAGTGTCCGGCGATGCGCGTCCCGAGATCCGTCGAACTCTCCACGATTCCCGCGGTGTCCGCGGCCCCGCCCTTCACCCGGGCGGGCAGGATCACGTGGAAGCCCCGGTTGCCCACGGCGGAACCGTCGGCGTGCACCGAGACCACCGCGTCGGCCTTCGCCGCGTTGCCGATCCGGGCCCGCTCGTCCACGCACGGCCCGAACGGCCGGTCGTCGTCCTGGGTCAGCAGGACCCGCGCGCCGCGCGCCTCCAGCAGGGCCCGCAGCCGGTGCGACACGTCCAGGGTGAAGCGGGCCTCCGCGTAGCCGGCGTCGGTGGAGGTGCCGGTCGTGTCGCACTCCTTGCGGCCGGTGCCGATGTCGACCTGGCGGGCGATCTCCCGGGTGTGGTCGCGGTTGCGCGGATTGTGGCCCGGGTCGATCACCACGGTGCGGCCCGTCAACGGGCCCCGGACCGGCGGCTTCCCGGCGGCCGTGGGCTCCGCCGGGCCGGAGGCAGCGCCGGACGGCGGGGCCGGGGAGGAGGCGGGCGGCGCGGCGGAGGAAGAGGAGGAGGGCGTGGGCGGGGCCGGGGCGCCGCCCACCGGCCGGGGCGAGGCGGTCGCCGCCTCACCGCCGTCCGGGCCGCCGCCGCAGCCGGCGGCGCTCAGAAGACAGGCGGCGGCCAGTGCGGCGGCCACGAGCGGGCGACGGGCACGGCGGGTGGGGGGAACGCTGTCGTCGTACGGCACGCGGCGATGCTATCCGGGCGCTCAGCTCCCGGTCCCGGTACGCCGCAGGACGCGCAGCGAGTCGGTCGCGGACACCTCCGTGAACGCCCCGGAGGCCAGCGCGCGGCGGTAGATCCGGTACGGGGCCTGCCCGCCGTCCGCCGGGTCGGGGAAGACGTCGTGGATCACCAGCAGCCCGCCCTCGGCGAGGTGCGGGGCCCAGCCGTCGTAGTCCGCGCCCGCGTGCTCGTCGGTGTGTCCGCCGTCGACGAAGACGAGCCCCAGCCGGCCGCTCCACACGGCGGCGACCTGCGGGGAGCGGCCGACGATCGCCACCACGTGCTCCTCCAGTCCGGCCCGGTGCAGGGTGCGGCGGAAGGACGGCAGCGTGTCCATGAGTCCGATCTCGGGGTCCACCACGCCCGGGTCGTGGTACTCCCAGCCCGGTTGCTGCTCCTCGCTGCCCCGGTGGTGGTCCACGGTCAGGGCGCTCACCCCGGCCGCGCGGGCGGCGGCGGCGAGCAGGATGGTGGACCGGCCGCAGTACGTCCCCACCTCCAGCAGCGGCAGCCCGAGTCCGGCGGCCTCCTCGGCGGCGGCGTACAGCGCCAGCCCCTCGTGGACCGGCATGAAGCCCTTGGCGGCCTCGAACGCGGCGAGGATCTCCGGCGTGGGCCCGGCGACGGCGGGCTCGGCGGGCTCGGCGGTCACGGCGTTCCTCCAGGTGGTTGGGGTGTCCGACCGGCCGTCGGGTATCCGGCAGGCGGCGGTCGGCTGTCCGACGGCGCCCCATGCTGCCGTACGCCCCGGCGGCCGTGATCCGCGGGGGCGGCGCGGCACGGTCACCGCGGCCGTGCCCCGGTTCCGCCGGCCGGCGCGAGCGGGGAGGCTCCAGCGGAGGCGGCGGCCCCGTCCGTGCCGCTCGCGAGCGGCACCGGGTGCGCGGACGGGCGGTGCGCGGGCAGGAACGCGGCCAGCACCATGCCGACCAGCACCGCCCCGGCGGCGATCAGGAAGGAGATCCGGAAGCCCTCCATGGAGGGCAGTTCCACCGAACCGGCGCGTACCGAGGTGTCGGCCAGCACCATGCCGATGACCGCGCTGGACACCGACGTCCCGAGCGACCGCATCAGGGTGTTGAGGCCGTTCGCCGCGCCGGTCTCCGAGGGGTCGACCGCCCCGGTGATCAGGGCGGGCAGCGAGGAGTAGGCGAGCCCGATCCCCGCGCCGAGCACCACCGCGATCAGCACGGTCTGCCAGGCGGCGTTCATCAGGCCGAGCCCGGCCAGGTACCCGGCCGCGATGACCGCCATGCCGATCAGCAGCGAGACCTTCGGGCCGCGGCGGGCGGATATCCGCGCGTACAGCGGGGCCACGAACATCATCGTCAGGCCGAGCGGCGCCACGCACAGTCCCGCGACGACCATCGACTGCCCGAGGCCGTAGCCGGTGGAGGCGGGCAGTTGGAGCAGTTGCGGCAGGACCAGCGAGACCGCGTAGAACGCCACCCCGACCATGATCGAGGCGAGGTTGGTCAGCAGCACCTCGCGCCGGGCCGTGGTGCGCAGGTCGACCAGCGGGGCCGGGGCACGCAGTTCGAAGAGCCCCCACAGGACCAGCAGGGCGAGCGAGGCGGCCAGCAGCCCGAGCGTGGTGGGCGAGGTCCAGCCCCAGTCGCCGCCCTTGGTGACGGGCAGCAGCAGGAGGACCAGGCCCGCGGAGAGGCCGAGGGCGCCGACGTGGTCGAAGCGGCCGGGCGCGCGCAGCGGCGGTTCGGGCACGAACGCGAGAGTGAGCGCCATGGCCACCGCGCCGAGGCCCGCCGACCCGAGGAAGAGCGCGTGCCAGTCGGTGTGCTGGGCGACCAGGGCGGCGGCGGGCAGCGCCAGTCCGCCGCCGACGCCGATCGAGGAGCTCATCAGCGCCATGGCCGATCCGAGCCGTTCGCGCGGCAGTTCGTCCCGCATGATGCCGATGCCGAGCGGGATGGCGCCCATGGCGAAGCCCTGGAGCGCGCGGCCCGCGATCATCACGACGAGCTCGTCGGTGGACGCGCAGACCAGCGAGCCGACCACCATGACCGCGAGGGACAGCAGCAGCATCCGGCGCTTGCCGTACAGGTCGCCGAGCCGGCCCATGATCGGCGTCGCGACCGCTCCGGCGAGGAGGGTGGCCGTCATCACCCAGGTGGCGTCGGCCGGGTCCGTGTCCAGCAGTACCGGGAGGTCCTTGATGACGGGGACGAGCAGGGTCTGCATGACGGCGACGGTGATCCCGGCGAAGGCCAGGACGGGCACGACGGGGCCGGGCCGGTCGCCGCTCGGACGGGGAAGTCCTCCGGACTGCTGGGCGTCTCGTGTCCGATGCATGCGTGCGGCCTCCGGGCAGTGTCGACCACCCGGGCTCCCCCCAAGTGTGTGCATCGTGAACGTTTCTGCCGGACGCCGTATTCCGGGCGCGGCCCGGCGGCCGGACCGCCTCGTCCGTTCCTCGTCCGTTCCCCGTCCCTCCGGTGGCCCTTCTCGGCCCGGCCGTGTCTCCTGACCTTCCGTCAGATTGAAACGTGTTCTACTCTTGCGCCGTTCCAGTGGCCGCGACCGGACGAGGATCCGCATGGGCATGCGCAGGGGCATCGGCAGGGGCATCGGCATGGGCATCGGCATCACCGAGGAGCACCGCGCCCTGGCGCGGTCCGTACGCGGATGGCTGGCCCGCGCCGTGCCGCCCGGCGAGGCGCGGGCCCTGCTCGACGCCCCGCCGTCCGTCGCCCCGGACCCCGCCGCCCCGTACCCCGGCCCGGCGCGCGCGAAGGCGCTCGCCGAACAGGGGCTGACCGGCCTTCACCTGCCCGAGGAGTACGGAGGAGGCGGCGGCACGCTCCTCGACCTCGCCGTCGTCCTGGAGGAGGCCGCGTACGCCTCGCTCCCCGGTCCGCACCTCGCCACCGCGCTCACCGCCGCCGTGCTGCACCGGGCGGCGGGGCCGGACAGGGGGCCGGACGGGGAGGCGGGCGGCCTGCTGCGCGACCTCGCCGGTGGAAGCCGCACCGCCGCCGTCGCCCTGGCCCCCGGCACCCTCACCGCCACCCCCGTCGACGGCGGCCACCGCCTCGACGGCACCGCCCCGCCCGTCCTGACGGCCGACGCCGCCGACCTGCTGCTCCTGCCCGCGGCCACGGCCGCCGGCCCCCGCTGGTTCCTGGTCGACGCCACGGCCGCCGGGCTCACCGTGCGCCCGCACCGCAGCGTCGACCCGACCCGCCCCACGGCCGAGGTGCGCGCCGACGCCGTGGCGGTGCCCGCCCGCCGTACGCTGCCCGCCGACCCGGCGCTCCTGCGCGACCTCGCCGCCGTCCTGCTGAGCGCCGACGCCTGCGGCACCGCCGCCCGCAGCCTGGACACGGCCGTCGAACACGCCACCGTTCGCGAGCAGTTCGGCCGACCCATCGGCCGCTTCCAGGCCGTCAAACACCTCTGCGCCGACATGCTCCTCCGCCTCGAACAGGCCCGCGCCCTCACCTGGGACGCGGCCCGCGCCGTCGACGGCGACCCCGGTGCGCGCTCCCTCACCGCCGCCCTCGCCGCCGCCACCGCGCCGGAGGCCGCGTACAGCTGCGCCAAGGACGCCATCCAGATCCTCGGCGGTACCGGCTTCACCTGGGAGCACGACGCCCACCTCCAACTGCGCCGCGCGGTCCTCGCCCGCCAGCTCCTCGGCACGGCGGACGCCCACCGGCTGCGCGCCGCCCGCCTCGCCGAGGACGGAGCCCGCCGCGAACTCACCCTGGAACTGCCCGCCGAGGCCGACCGCCACCGCGCCGACGCCCGGCCCCGCCTCGCCGCCGCGCGCGGCCTGACACCCCGCGAGGCCCGCCGGGTCCTGGCCCCGACGGGCCTCGCCGCCCCGCACCTGCCCGCCCCCTACGGCCTCGACGCCGGCCCCGTACAGCAGCTCGCCGTCCAGCGCGAACTGGCCGAACAGGGCATCGTCCTCAGCGACCTGGCCGTCGCCGCCTGGGTGGTGCCCTCGCTGATCGCCCACGGCACGCCGGAGCAGCAGAAGCGCTATGTGCCGGCCACCCTGTGCGGCGACCTCCAGTGGTGCCAGCTCTTCTCCGAACCGGACGCCGGATCCGACCTCGCCGCGCTGCGCACCCGTGCCGTACGCACCGCCGAGGGCTGGCGGATCACCGGGCAGAAGGTGTGGACGAGCGCGGCCCGCGCCGCCGACCACGGCATCCTGCTGGCCCGCACCGACCCGGACGAGCCCCGGCACCGGGGGCTCACCTACTTCCTGGTCGACATGAAGAACACCCGGGGCATCGACGTCCGACCGCTGAAGGAGATCACCGGCGACGCCCTCTTCAACGAGGTGTTCTTCGACGACGCCCTGCTGCCCGCCGACGCCGTCGTCGGCGAGGTCGGCGGCGGCTGGCGCGTCGCCCGCGACACGCTCGGCAGCGAACGGGTCCACATGGCCGACCAGTTGACCTTCTACAGCGGGCTCGAAGCGCTGATCGCCCGCTCCGCCGGACTCGACGACGCGACCCGCGCCCGGATCGGAACGCTCGCCGCCGAGGCCCACGCGCTCGCCTGCGTCACCCTGCGCACCACGCTCCAGCAGGTCTCCGGCGGCGAACCCGGCGCCGGAGCCTCGGTCCGCAAGCTCGTCCAGACCGTCCACCAGCAGAAGGTCGCCGAACTCACCCTCGAACTGCTCGGCCCGGAAGGCGCGTTGGACGAACCCGCCGCCGGGCAGCGCGCCCTGCACGGCTTCCTGCTGTCCCGCTGCCTGACCATCGCGGGCGGCACCACCCAGGTCCAGCTCAACGTCGTCGCCGAACGCGTCCTCGGGCTCCCCCGGGACTGACGGCATGACAGAGGAAAGAGGACGGAAGAAGATGAAGGCCTACATCGTCGGCGTCGGGATGACGAAGTTCGAGAAGCCCGAGACCCGCGACTGGAGTTACCCGGACATGGTCCGCGAGGCGGCCTCCGCGGCCCTCGACGACGCGGGCGTCCGCTACGAGCAGGTCGAACAAGTCCCCGTCGGCCACTGCTTCCAGCCCTCCACCGCCGGACAGCGCGCCGTCTACGAACTCGGCCTGACCGGCGTGCCCGTCTACAACGTCGACAACAACTGCGCCACCGGCTCCACCGCGCTGATGCTGGCCCGCCAGTTCGTCGAGGGCGGCGCGGCCGACTGCGTACTCGCCGTCGGCTTCGAGAAGATGGCCCGCGGCGCGCTCGGCGGTTCCTCGCGCGGCGGCGACCTCGCGGCCTCACCCGTCGCCCGGCACTACGGGATCATGGCCGCCGCCCACGGCTTCGAGGCGTCACCGCCCACCGCGCAGATCTTCGGCAACGCAGCCCGCGAGCACATGGACCGCTACGGGACGACACCCGCCCAGCTCGCGGCCGTCGGAGCCAAGAACCACCGCCACTCGGTGAACAACCCCTACGCCCAGTTCCAGGACGCGTACACGGTCGAGGAGGTGCTGGCGTCCCGTACCGTCCACCGGCCGCTCACCAAACTCCAGTGCTCGCCCACCTCCGACGGCGCGGCGGCGGCCGTCGTCGTCTCCGAGCGCTTCGCCGACCGCCACGGCCTCGGCGCACGGGCCGTGGAGATCGCCGCCCAGGCCATGACGACCGACACCGCCGCCTCCTTCGCCTCGGGCGCCTGCATCGACGCCGTCGGAGCGCCGATGTCCCGGGCCGCCGCCCAGCGGGTCTACGAGAGCGCCGGCGTCGGCCCCGGGGACCTCGACGTCATCGAGCTGCACGACTGCTTCTCCATCAACGAACTCCTCACCTACGAAGCCCTCGGCCTGTGCGGCGAGGGCGAGTCCGGCAAGCTCGTGGAGTCCGGGGCCACCACCTACGGCGGGCGCTGGGTGGTCAACCCGTCCGGCGGGCTGATCTCCAAGGGCCACCCGCTGGGCGCGACCGGCATCGCCCAGGTCGCCGAACTGACCTGGCAGCTCCGCGGCGAGGCCGGCGCGCGCCAGGTGACCGGCGCGCGCACCGCCCTCGCCCACAACATCGGCCTCGGCGGCGCGGCCGTGGTGACGCTGCTGCGCCGCTGACCGCCCGGCCGTCCGAGCCCTCCCGGGCGCGGCTCCGAGCCGGACGGGGGACCCGATGTACGGGCCGTTCGGGGCCTGCGACCATGACTGCCATGGCAGAAGTCTCGGCACACGTCCCGGCGTCCGCGTCCCTCCGCACCGACCCTCCGCGAATACCGCCCCGCACCTGGGCCGTCGTACTCGCCGCCTGCACCGGACAGTTCCTGGTCGTCCTGGACGTGTCCGTCGTCAACGTGGCGCTGCCCTCCATGCGGACCGACCTGGGGCTGAGCGCCGCGGCCCTCCAGTGGGTCGTCAACGCCTACGCGATCGCCTTCGCCGGGTTCATGCTGCTGGGCGGACGTGCCGCCGACATCTACGGGCGCAAGCTGATGTTCCTCGTCGGGCTCGGCGTCTTCACCCTCGCCTCCCTCGCCGGGGGCCTCGCCCAGGAGGGCTGGCAGCTCCTCGCCGCCCGTGCCGCGCAGGGCCTCGGGGCAGCCGTCCTCGCGCCCGCCACCCTCACCATCCTGACCGCCGCCGTGCCCGAGGGCCCCGCCCGGACGAAGGCCATCGGCACCTGGATGGCGGTCGGCGCGGGCGGGGGAGCGGCCGGCGGGCTCATCGGCGGCGTGCTCACCGACGCCCTCTCCTGGCGCTGGGTGCTCCTGATCAACGTGCCGATCGGCGCGCTCGTCCTGATCGCCGCCGCCCTGCGGATCACCGAGGGCCGGGCGGGCGACCGCCGCCGCATCGACCTGCTGGGCGCGGTGCTCGTCACCGCGGGCCTCGCCACCGTCTCGTACGGGATCGTCCAGACCGAGGCCGAGGGATGGACGGCCGCCGCCACGCTCGTGCCGCTGTCGGCCGGAACGGCGCTGCTCGCCGCCTTCGTGCTGGTCGAGGCGCGGACGGCGGTGCCGCTGATCCCGCTGCGGGTCTTCTCCGCGCGGGCGGTGTCCTCGGCCAACGCGTCGATGCTCCTCATGGGGTCGGCGACCTTCTCCATGTGGTACTTCATGACCGTCTACGCCCAGAACGTGCTGGGCTACACACCGTTGCGGGCCGGCCTGGCCCTGCTGCCCACCTCGGTCGCCGTCGTCATCGGCTCCAAGCTCGCGCCGCGCCTCATGGCGCGCACCGGAGCGAAGAGCCTCGCCGTCGCGGGTGTCCTCGTCACCGCCGCGGGCTTCGGCTGGCAGTCCACGATGGGCGTCGACGGCTCCTACCTCACCGCGATCTGCCTGCCCGGGATCCTGATGATGGCCGGGGCCGGCCTCGCCTCCACGCCGCTCGCCGCCCTCGCCACCTCCGGCGCGGACCCCGGCGACGCCGGGCTCGTCTCCGGGCTGGTCAACACCTCCCGCACCATGGGCGGCGCGCTCGGCCTCGCCGTGCTCTCCACCGTCGCCGCCGCCCGGACCGCGGGCTCCGCCGACGCGGCCGACATCACCGCCGGGTACGCGCTGGCCTTCCGCACCGCGAGCGGGGTCCTCCTCGCCGGTGTCCTGCTGATGCTGCTCTGGCTGCCCGCCCGCCGAAGGCCCCGGCCCTGAGCAGGCCGGACCTGGGAGCACCGGCCGAATCCGTTGTGGCGGAAGGGATCTGACGTAGCGTCAGCACTCTTCCCAACATCCGGGGGCTGCGTTATACATGGGCCATCGGCTAGAACGCGTTCCAGAGGGCGTGCCCTGCCGGTCCCGCACGACCTCGGTGCGGTCGACGGTGCGGACGGCCGCGCCGAGGTCTTCCACCCCAAGGAGCGGCTCCGCCATGCCCATCGACGCCCGCGCGGCCCTCGCCGCGGAACCCCGCCGAGCCGAGATCGCCTGGAACCACAAGGACGTCCTCCTGTACCACCTCGGCATCGGCGCCGGCCGCCCCGCCACCGACCCCCGGGAACTGCGCTACACGCTGGAGTCCCGGCTCCAGGTGCTGCCGAGCTTCGCCACCGTCGCGGGAGCGGGCACCGCCGCGTTCGGCGGCATGGGGGCCCCGGGCATCGACGTCGACCGCGCCGCGATCCTGCACGGCGGGCAGACCGTCCGCGTGCACCGCCCGATCCCGGTCACCGGGAGCGCCGTGCAGACCTCGAAGGTCGCGGCGGTGTACGACAAGGGCAAAGCCGCCGTCATCGTGCTGCGCACCGAGGCGGGCGACGACGACGGGCCGCTGTGGACCAACGACGCCGAGATCTTCGTCCGCGGCGAGGGCGGCTTCGGCGGCGAACGCGGCCCCTCCGCCCGCCCCGACGCTCCACAGGGCCCCCCGGACCACACCGTCGAACAGCCCGTCCGCGAGGACCAGGCGCTGCTCTACCGCCTGTCGGGGGACTGGAACCCGCTGCACGCCGACCCCGCCTTCGCCGAGTCGGCCGGCTTCGACCGCCCGATCCTGCACGGACTGTGCACCTACGGCATCACCCTGAAGGCCGTCACCGACACCCTGCTCGACGGCGACGCCTCCCGCGTCACCGCCTGCCGCACCCGCTTCGCCGGCGTGGTCCTGCCCGGCGAGACCCTCCGCATCCGGATGTGGGCCGGCGACGGCCGGATCCGGGTGGCGGTCACCGCCGCCGAGCGGAACGACGCACCGGTCCTCGCCGACACGTCCGTCGAACACTCCTGAGCACACCACGATCCGAGGGGAGCCGCACCATGCGCGCAGCCGTACTGCACGAGATCGGCCAGGGCGAACTGGAAGTACTCGACGACGTCGAGGCGGTGGGCTTCGGCCCCGGCAAGGTCAGACTCCGGATCCGGGCCACCGGCCTTTGCCACTCCGACGTCTCCGCCATGAGCGGCGTCCTCCCGCAGCCGGCCCCCTTCATCCCCGGCCACGAGGGCGCGGGCGAGGTCGTCGACGTCGGCGACGGCGTGAGCGGACTCAGCGCGGGGGACCGGGTGCTCGTGTGCTGGCTGCCGGCCTGCGGCGCGTGTCCGTCGTGCCGGCGCGGGCAGAGCCACCTCTGCCTGGCCGGCTTCCTGAACGCGGGCACCCCCAACTTCAGGCGGCCCGGCGGCGACGTCTTCGGCTTCGCCGGCACCGGCACCTTCACCGAGGAGGTCGTCGTCGGCGCGGGCTGCGCGGTGCCCATCCCCGACGACGTACCGTTCGAGATCGCCGCCCTGATCGGCTGCGGCGTCACCACCGGCCTCGGCGCGGCCATCAACACGGCACAGGTGGAGGCCGGTTCGTCGGTCGCCGTGATCGGCTGCGGCGGCGTCGGCATCTCCACGATCCAGGGGGCACGCGTCCAGGGCGCCGCCCAGATCATCGCCGTCGACCCGGTCGCCTCCCGGCGCGAGGCCGCCCTGCGCTTCGGCGCCACCGAGGCCGTCGCCCCCGACGCGCTGACCGACGCCAAGCAGCGGATCACCGGCGGCGAGGGCTTCGACTACGTCTTCGAGGTCGTCGGCAAGTCCGCCACCACCCGCACCGCCTACGAGCAGACCCGGCGCGGCGGCACCCTCTGCGTCGTCGGGGCCGGAGCCATGGACGACAACTTCCAGGCCAACATGTTCGAGCTGTTCTTCGACGAGAAGCGCATCCTGCCCTCCCTGTACGGCGGCGGGGACGTGCTGCGCTCCTACGAACGGGCCATCGCCCTGTGGCGGGCGGGCCGGATCGACCTGGAGTCGATGATCACCCACCGGGTGCGGCTCGACGGCGTCAACGACGCCCTGGACCAGATGCGGACCGGTCAGTCGCTGCGCACCTGCATCGAACTCTGACCCCGTCCGGCAGGCACCGACCGTGAGGAACGCGAAGACCGTGAGGAACGCGATGCCCCTCCCCGATCACCTTCCGCTGGACGGACTGTCCGCGATCGTCACCGGCGCCGGCCGCGGTCTGGGCCGCGCCGAAGCCCTCGAACTGGCCCGGCTCGGCGCGGCCGTCGTCGTCAACGACCACGGCCGGCCCGGCCGCGACGGCTCCGGCGAGGCGTCGGCCGGGCCCGCCGAGGAGGTCGCCGCCGAGATCCGGGCGGCGGGCGGCCGGGCCGTCGCCCACCTCGGCGACGTCGCCGACCACGAACAGGCCCGCGCGCTGGTGGAGCTGGCCGTCACCACGTACGGAAAGCTCGACGTCCTGGTCAACAACGCGGGCATCCTGCGCGACCGGATGATCTTCTCCATGACCGAGGAGGAGTGGGACACGGTGATCCGCGTCCACCTCAAGGGCCACTTCAACACCACCCGCTTCGCCGCCGCGCACTGGCGCGAGCGCTCCAAGGCAGCGGGCTCCCCGGTGTACGGGCGGATCGTCAACACCTCCTCGGAGGCGTTCCTCGCGGGCTCGGCGGGCCAGCCGAACTACGCGGCGGCCAAGGGCGGGATCGTCGGCCTCACCACCTCCACCGCGCTCGCCCTGGCCAAGTACGGCGTCACCGCCAACGTCATCTGCCCGCGCGCCCGGACCCGGATGACCGAGGACGTGTTCGCGGGCTTCCAGGAACCGGCGGACGGCACGCTCGACGCGCTGGCCCCCGAGCACGTCTCCCCGCTCGTCGGCTATCTCGCCTCACCCGCGGCGGCCGGGGTCAACGGACAACTGCTCGTCGTCCACGGCGGCATGGTCGCCGTCGTCGAACGGCCGCGGGGGCGGCCAGGTTCGACGCGGCGAAGGAGGCGTTCACCTTCGCCGAACTGGACGGAGCGCTCACCCCGTACTACGCGGACCGGCCGCCGAACGAGACCTTCGCGGCGGCCGAAGTCCTCGGCCTGAAACGGGAGTAGGACTCCGGGACGGGTGGCTCTCGCCCCTGACCTCGGCCGCCGGAGCGGGGCAGGAGCCAGGGGTACGCAGGGCGCAGAGCGCGGGGCGGAACGGAGACGGGGCCCGGACCGGCCTTCCCGCCGGTCCGGGCCCCGAGGCCCCTGTCGCTGGTGCCGCTGGTGCCGCTGGTGCCGCTGGTGCTCAGCGGCTCAGGCCGCCCTCGTCTCCCCCTCGTCGGGGCGGCGGTGGCGGCCGTGCGGCTGCACCGAGGTGTTCTCCATCGACGCACCCCCTCGGTGCCTTCCGGAGCCGCCGGTTTCGGCCCGCTCCGCGTCCGCCCCCTGGGGACGCGTCTGGGTCGTGTCGGTTCGGGCTTCAGACATGTGGGAAGTCACCCCGTCGTGATCGCTAACGTGTGTGTCGCAAGCCCCGCCACCGCCATCCGCCGCGGTCACCGTCGGCGCCCGCCCGGTACGGCCGCGTAGCCCAGGGCCCAGAGTTTAATCAGGTCGCGCCGCTCGGTGCAGAGGCGCCTGCCCCAACGGAACGGGCCTGCGCGCGGCGGGTGCCGCCACGGCGGCGGACGGCTCCGCTCCGCCGTCTCCGGCGCACCGCCCACCGGGCGCCGGCGGCGGTTCCTCGTCCGTCGGCGCGCGGAGCCGCGCCACCGCGCACGGCGTCGCCCCGTTCGCGTACGGCAGGTGCAGCACCCCGTCCCGGCTCCAGTAACCGGCCCCCGCCGACCAGCCCTCCGGCGCGGCGAACCGGTGCAGCCGGCGGCCCGCCGGACGCCACACGCCCACGCCGCCGCCCGCGCTCCCGTCGATGCGCAGGGCCACGGCGCAGTTCTCCGGCGTCAGCATCTGACCGGGCTGCACCGCGAACGGGGTCGCCACCGCGTCCGCCGGACGCAGGCACTCCGGGAACCGCACCGGCAGGCAACTGCCGAGCACGCCCCAGCCGAGCCGGTCGTGCCCCGGCGCGTCGGAGCGCAGCAGCAGCAGGCCGCTGTCCGGGTCGGCGAGCAGCAGCCGGTCGTCGCTGTCCGGCGCGATCTGAAGCAGCGGCGTCACCTCGCCCTGCCGCCCCAGGTCCACGGCGACCGCCTTGACCGGACCGCCGCCCGGCTGCTGCCGGTCCAGCGCCAGCATCCGGCCCGCCCGGTCCAGCCACACCCCGCCCCCGCAGCGCCCCGGGATCTCCGCCACCCGCTCCGGCCCGAAGAGGCCCCCGGCCACCCGCCACAGCACGCAGGAGTGGTCACCGGCCGCCAGGCCGTACACGCTGACGCCGTCCGGCGAGGGCGGCAGCAGCGTCATCCGGGTGCACACGACCGCGCCCAGACGCAGCTCGCCGGTGCCGGGCCCGGTCGGATAGAGCAGGGAGAACATCTCCCGGTCCGCCACCCGCCGCCGGATCAGCACCCGCCCGTCCGCGAGCGGCGCCACCTGAGCGTCCGGCTCCTCGGGCTGGTCCAGCGGGAGCGGGACCGCGTACGGTTCCGGCCCGTCCAGGGTCCACCGCTCCGGATACCAGGCCCGCTGCCCGCCCGCCCTGACCGGGGCCGCGGTGAGCCGGGCCGCGTAACCGCCGTCCGCGGTGAGCGTGAACGCCGCGGGGTCGCGGGGCGGCGCGGGCGCGCGCGACGGCCGCGCCGTCCGTCCGCCCGGTCCCGCCGTCACGACGCGGGTCCAGCGGCCGGCGCCGGGCGCGGCCGATCCGGACGGGCCGGGCGCTCTCGCCCCGGCGGGTTCCTCGGGCCCCGCGGACTCTTCGGGTCCGGGATCCGCCGTCGTGGCGGTCCCGGCGGTTCCGCCCTCGATGGCACAGGCAGTCATGGACTGGTCACCTCCGGCTACGAAAGCTAGTTTTCGCACTTCCTGCCGAACAACACGAGCCACGCCACTTCACACATAAGGGTGGCAAAGCGTGCATTCTCCTGAGGGGGCGGGTCCGAATGTGCCTGCACGCGGAACGATTCACCGCCCGGCCGTCCGCCCTCACCCTGCGCCCGCCCTCCGTCCCGTTCTCCGGTCCGCCCTCCGGTCCGGCCGTCAGGGGCGGCGGGCCACGGCGTACAGGTAGCCTTTCCCCCGTGCCCCGTCTGTCTGAAGTCATCGCCGCCCTCGACGCTCTCTGGCCCCCCGAGCGGGCCGAGGGATGGGACGCGGTCGGCACGGTCTGCGGCGAACCCGACGCCGAGGTCGACCGGGTGCTGTTCGCCGTCGATCCGGTCCACGAGATCGTCGACGAGGCCCGCGAGCTCGGGGCCCAGCTGATCGTCGCCCACCACCCGCTCTATCTGCGCGGGACGACGACGGTCGCCGCCGACACCTTCAAGGGCCGGGTCGTGCACACCCTCATCCGGCACGGCATCGCCCTGCACGTCGCGCACACCAACGCCGACACCGCCGACCCCGGCGTCTCCGACGCCCTCGCCGGCGCCCTGGACCTGCGCGTCACCGGACCCCTCGTACCGGACCCAACCGACCCCGCCGGGCGACGCGGACTCGGCCGGATCTGCGAACTCGACCGCCCCGAGACACTGGCCGAGTTCGCCGCCCGCGCCGCCGCCCGGCTCCCCGCCACCGCGCAGGGCGTCCGGCTGGCCGGCGACCCCGGGGCGACGGTCCGCACGGTCGCCGTCAGCGGCGGTTCCGGCGACAGCCTCTTCGATGCCGTGCGCGCCGCGGGCGTCGACGCCTTCCTCACCGCCGACCTGCGCCACCACCCGGCGTCCGAGGCCGTGCGGCACTCGCCGCTCGGCCTGGTCGACGCCGCGCACTGGGCCACCGAGTGGCCCTGGTGCGAACAGGCGGCGGCCCAGCTCGACGCGCTTTCCGACCGCCACGGATGGGACCTGCGGGTCCACGTCTCGAAGCGGGTCACCGACCCCTGGACCACCCACCATTCCTCTGGAGCCCCCAACTGAACGCCGCGCCCGCCGACCAGATCCGACTCCTCGACGTCCAGGCCCTCGACGTACGCCTCGCCCAGCTCTCCCACAAGCGCACCTCGCTGCCGGAGCACGCCGAGATCGAGTCGCTGAGCAGCGACCTCGCCCAGCTGCGCGACCTGCTCGTCGCCTCCACCACCGAGGAGAGCGACACCACCCGCGAGCAGACCAAGGCCGAGCAGGACGTCGACCAGGTGCGCCAGCGCGCCGTCCGCGACCAGCAGCGCCTCGACTCCGGCGCGGTCTCCTCGCCCAAGGACCTGGAGAGCCTCCAGCGCGAGATCACCTCGCTCGCCAAGCGCCAGGGCGACCTGGAGGACGTCGTCCTCGAAATCATGGAGCGCCGCGAGGCCGCCCAGGAGCGGGTCGCCGAGCTGACCGGGCGGGTCTCCGCCGTCCAGGCCAAGGTCGACGACGCCACCGCCCGCCGGGACGCCGCCACCGCCGAACTCGACGCCGAGGCCGCCGCGGTGGCCAAGGACCGCCAGGTCGTCGCCGAGGTGATCCCCGCCGACCTGATGAAGCTGTACGACAAGCTCCGCGCCCAGCAGGGCGGCGTCGGCGCGGCCCGCCTCTACCAGCGCCGCTGCGAGGGCTGCCGACTGGAACTGAACATGGCCGAGGTCAACGACGTGAAGTCCGCGTCCCCGGAGACCGTCCTGCGCTGCGAGAACTGCCACCGCATCCTGGTGCGCACCTCGGAGTCGGGCCTGTAATGCCCGCCACCCGCCGGCTCGTCGTCGAGGCCGACGGCGGCTCCCGGGGCAACCCGGGGCCCGCCGGATACGGCGCCGCCGTGATCGACCCGGACACCGGCGAGACGCTCGCCGAGGCCGCCGAGTACATCGGCGTCGCGACGAACAACGTCGCCGAGTACCGGGGGCTGATCGCCGGACTCACGGCCGCGAAGGCGCTGTTCCCGGACGCGGAGGACTCCTTGGAGGTCCGCGTCCGGATGGACTCCAAGCTGGTGGTCGAGCAGATGTCGGGCCGCTGGCAGATCAAGCACCCCGACATGAAGCCGCTGGCCGCCCGCGCCGCCGAGATCCTGCCGCGGTCGGCGGTCACCTACGAGTGGATCCCGCGCGCGCGGAACCAGCACGCGGACCGGCTCGCCAACGAGGCGATGGACGCGGGCGTCAACGGCGGGCGGTGGGAGCCGTCCGCCTCGACGGCCGCACTGGACGCACCCGCCCGGAGCGCCGCGACCGCGCCGCCACTGGTCCAGGGCCCGCCCGGCGACGCGGTCGCCGGGGCGGCGAAGGCGCGCGCCGCGCTGGCCGCCGCGCGCACCGCGCGGACGTCCGGCCCGGTGCGGCCGGCGGCCGGGACTCCGCAGGTGGGCTGGGCATCCGCCCCCGACCTGGGCGAACCGGCCACCTTCATCCTGCTCCGGCACGGCGAGACGGCGCTCACGCCCGAGAAGCGGTTCTCCGGCAGCGGCGGCACCGACCCCGAACTCTCGGCCACCGGACGCGGGCAGGCCGAGCGGGCCGCGGCGCACTTCGCCGCCCTGGGCGCCGTCCAGGAGATCGTCTCCTCCCCGCTGCGGCGCTGCCGCGAGACGGCGGACGCCGTCGCCGGCCGCCTCGGTCTGGACGTCGCCGTCGAGGACGGCCTGCGCGAGACGGACTTCGGGGCCTGGGAGGGGCTGACCTTCGCCGAGACGCGGGAACGGTACGCCGACGACCTCACCGCCTGGCTGGCCTCGCCGGACACGGCCCCGACAGGCGGCGGCGAGAGCTTCACGGAGGTGGCCGAACGGGTCGCGGCGGCCCGGGACCGGCTGATCGCCCGCTACGCGGGGCGCACGGTGCTGGTCGTCACCCACGTGACGCCGATCAAGACCCTGGTCCGGCTCGCCCTGGAGGCTCCGGCGCAGGCGGTGTTCCGGATGGAGCTGTCGGCGGCCTCGATCTCGACGGTCGCCTACTACGGGGACGGCAACGCCTCCGTACGCCTGCTCAACGACACCTCGCACCTGCGTTAGGACCGGCGCCACGGGGAGCGCCCGCGGGGAACCGCCCCGGGGGAGGCGTCGCGGGAGACGCCCCCGGCGGCGGTGTCACCCGCGTGTCACCCGCGCAGCGCCGCGGCCTCCGCCGCCAGGCGGGCCACCCGGTCCCAGTCCTTCGCCTCGATCGCGTCGCCCGGCACCATCCAACTCCCGCCCACGCAGCCGACGTTCGGAAGCGCGAGGTAGGAGGGGGCCGAGGCGGGCGAGATGCCGCCGGTCGGGCAGAAGCGGGCCCGGGGGAGCGGGGCGGCCAGGGCCGTGAGATAGGCCGTGCCGCCCGCAGCCTCGGCCGGGAAGAACTTCATCTCGTGCACGCCGCGCTCCAGCAGGGCCACCACCTCGGACGCGGTCGAGACGCCGGGCAGGAACGGCACACCGGACGCCTTCATCGCGTCGAGCAGCACGTCCGTCCACCCCGGGCTGACCAGGAAGCGCGCCCCGGCGGCGACCGAGTCCCGCACCTGCTCCGGCGAGACCACGGTGCCAGCGCCGACGACCGCGCCGGGGACCTCCGCGGCCATGGCCCGGATGGACTCCAACGCGGCGGGAGTGCGCAGCGTGACCTCGATCGCCGGAAGACCGCCGGCGACCAGCGCCCGTGCCAGGGGCGCCGCGTCGGCCGCGTCGTGCAGGACGACGACGGGGACGACGGGCGCGAGATCCAGCACGGAGACGGGCGGTGCGGCGGCGGACGCGGCGGACGGCACGGAGGAGGTCATGGGGGCCATCCTGCCGCGCGCGCAGCGATATCTGCAACGAGCGTTGCGCACTGCACAACGCCACTCGGTGAACGCCATCCGATCCCAGTGGATCCCACTGGGATCTCAGTGGATCTCCGTCACCACCACGTCGAGCGACCACGACCGCCCGGCCCGCGCCGGAGCCTCGGCCTCGACCGCGTACCCGAGGTCCCGCAACGCCTCGACCAGCTCCGCCGGACCCGTCGGCCGCGCGCCCGCCACCAGCAGGTCGCGTACCAGCCGGCCCTTGGTCGCCTTGTTGAAGTGGCTCACCACGGACCGCTTCTCCACCCCGTCGACCATCCGCGCGTGGAGCACCCGCACGCTCGCGGTGCGCTCGGCCACCTCGCCCCCGGGCTTCCAGGCGGCGGCGTACGCCGCCGACCGCAGGTCCAGGACGAGCCCGCCGCCCGCCACCTCCGGCAGCACCTGCGCCATCGGGGCCCGCCAGTACGCGCCGAGCGCACCGAGGGCCGGCAGCTTCACGCCCATCGAGCAGCGGTAGGGCGGAATCCGGTCACCGACGCGGACCGCGCCCCACAGCCCGGAGAAGACCAGCAGCGACCTGCCCGCCCGCCGCCGCGCCTCCGCGTCCAACGAGCCCAGATCCAGGGCGTCGTACAGCACCCCCGTGTACAGCTCCCCGGCCGGCCGCGTCCCGGCGGTCCGCAGCTCGGCGTTCTTCGCGACCTCGCCCCGCAGCCCCACACTCAGCCCGAGGACATCACGGGCCTTCTCCTCGTCCGCCTGGCACAGCTCGACCAGCTCCTCCAGCACCGCCGCCCGGGCCTCGGCCAGCCCGGGCAACGACAGCGACTCCGGCTGCAACGGAGCGCCGCGCCCCGAGGCGGCCTTTCCTTCGGAGGGCGGCAACAGCACGAGCACTGCGGTTCTCCTTCGCACACGAGCCAAGGCCCCGGCCTGCGCACGGGGTCCCCGGCAAGGGTACGGCGACCACCCCGGCCACCCGGGCCGCCTCCGACCGGTACGGGGGCGCGGGCGGGGACGTACGCGGGCGCGGAGGCGGGGTCCGTATGGAGCAGTGGCCACGGTTCGGTGGCGAGCGCGCCGAGCCCTACGAGCCCGGTCACCGGGAACGGTCCGCGCCCGGCGCGGGCCCCGTCTCCTTCCCCGAGAGCGCGGCGACCACGGCACGCGGGTCGTCCGCGTGGAATCGCAGAGTCCGGGCCGTCCCGCGCTTCCCGAGTGGTCGCGTGAACTCCACCGGTCCGGTCAGCTCCACCGTGACCGTCGTCCGGCCACCCACCGCGAGGTCGAGCGTTCCGTCGTCTCCCAGCCGCATCATCCCGCCGTCCGGGAAGCGCTGCTCGACCCGGGCGGACGCCACGGCGGAGGCGGGCACCCGGAGGTCGAACAGGGCGCCGTACCGTACCCGCAGGGAACCGTCCGCACCGACGACATGCGGCCGTGTCACGCACCCCGCGTGGTGCGCGAGGACCAGCACCATGCCGTACACGTCCACCGCGAGCAGGACCGCGTCTACCGGCGGCCAGGGGATCACCAGAGCCAGAACCGCGGTCTCCACGGCGCAGACGAACAGCAGCACGTATACCGTCCCCGTCTGCGGTCCGGTATAGGCGACCGGTGACGCGCCCTCCGGGATGCGGTGGCGCCGCCGCAGCAGCCACAGCCCGAGGCTGTGCAGCGTCCGCAACTCGTTCACGACGAGTCGCCCCACGGCCACCGGCACCAGAGCGGACACCGTCTCGCGCCACGCCTCCCCGCGCTCCGTGCCCGCCCGGCGTCGGGCCGCGTACAGCCGCCCCAGCACCGAGACCTCCACCGCGAGCAGCGCCACGACCACGACCTGGGCCCCGACCAGGACCGCGCCGGGCATCCGCACCCCGGCCGCCCCGACGGCAACCAGCACCAGTTCAGCGGGCAGGGCCGCCCACACCGCGTACCGGCCCACCCGGACCCCCGTTCCGCCTGCGCCGACCGCCCCGGCGCTCACGGCGTCCGCCCGCGCGCCCGCTCCGTCAGTGCGGCCATCACCCCGCGCACCACTTCGCGCTGCGCGGGCGGATAGTCCTCCAGCAGAGCCGTTCCCACACCGGAAGCCCGCGGCTCTCCTTGAGGCAGGTACGCCAGCACCTCGTCCGGTACGGCGGCGGCGAGATCGGCCGCCAGCGGCGCGACGCGGGGATCGTCCACCGCCGCGCCTTCCAGTTCGTCCAGCCGCTCGTACAGGTCGAGGACACCTGGGTCCTCGACCAGGGGGTGCAGTGCCGCGAACACGTCACTCGCGTCACCGGCCGCGTCCAACAGCTCAAGGTGCCGGCGGTCCTTGGCCGCGGCCCTGGACGTGGTGGCGGGCGAGCGGTCCAGGAGCGCGGCGAGCGCGGGGGAGAACGGCCCGCCCGGGGTGAGCGGGCCGGCCAGGAGAGCCGACAGCACTCGTCGCCGTTCGCGGATCGCGTCCTCCTGCCGGGCGAGATCCGCGTCCAACTCGGCCAGCACTTCTGAGAGTTCCCGCCCGGCGTCGTCCGCCAGCGCGTCCCGCACCTCGTCGAGGGAGAGGCCCAGTTCGGTGAGCCGTCGGATCCGGGCGAGGAGGACGGCGTCGCGGACGCCGTATACGCGGTAGCCGTTGGACCGCCGCGCGGGCTCCGGTAGCAGGCCGACGTGGTGGTAGTGCCGGACGGCCCTTGAGGTCACTCCGACGAGTCCGGCGATCTCTCCGATACGCATACGGGCCAGTAGAAACCCTGACGCCGCGACAAGGTCAAGCCCTTGCCACCGGGACCGGCTAGGATGGCGGGCACGGCAGACGAGCCGGGCGGACGGCCGCGTGGGGATCTCCGATCCTCCCGAGGAACGTCCGGGCTCCACAGAGCAGGGTGGTGGCTAACGGCCACCCGGGGTGACCCGCGGGACAGTGCCACAGAAAGCAGACCGCCCGGGACCTCGGTCCCGGGTAAGGGTGAAACGGTGGTGTAAGAGACCACCAGCGCCTGAGGCGACTCAGGCGGCTAGGTAAACCCCACCCGGAGCAAGGTCAAGAGGGGTCGTCCCAGGACGGCCCTGCGCGAACGTCCGAGGGCTGCTCGCCCGAGTTCGCGGGTAGACCGCACGAGGCCGGCAGCAATGCCGGCCCTAGATGGATGGCCGTCTCCCCGGCCGCCGCGAGGCGACCGGGTGACAGAACCCGGCGTACAGCCCGACTCGTCTGCCGCCACCCGTGGCTCCGCCTCAGAATGGATCACCGGCGCATCATGGTCGCCGCCGCGTGCGAGGTCGTTCACCGCCCGCCGCTCCCTGAAGTTCCGGTCGACGGCGCCGTGGGGCGCCTTGCTCCGGTGGCCGTCGCGAAGAGCATGGACAGGACCGAGACGCCGGCCAGCAGAAGGAAGAGACGAGGGTAGCCGCCCAGCAGCGGGGCCAGCGCCGCGGTGATGAAGGGTGTCAGGGCACTGGTGACGGTGACGGGAGCGGCCAGGAGTGCCGAGAGGCGGCCGTAGGCGGCGATGCCCCAGCGGTCGGAGACGGCGGTGGCTTGCAGCAGTGTGAGGTTGCCGCGGACGATGCCGGCGAACGCCGCCAGCACGAGGAGCAGCCAGATCGGTCCGCGTACGAGACCCAGCAGGGCCGTGCTGACGCCGCCGGCCCCGATGAGCAGACAGGTGCGGGTGGCGACAGTCGTCCGGCGGGCGACTGCGGCGTAACAGGCGCGCCCGACCGCTTGGCCCACACCGCACAACCCCAGCGCCCAGGCGGCCGTCGTGACACTGGCGCCGCGTTCGATCATCAGCGGCACCATCGCGATGAGGACGGCCCAGATGGTGAACCCGGAGAGCGTCATGGCACACGTCAGGAGGACGAAGGGACGGGAACGGGCGATGTGCTCCTCGGGCTTGCGGGCCGTCGAATCGGTGCTCTCGGGCAGCGGCGGCCAAGGGGCGCGCAGAGCCAGAGCGTGCGCGGGGATGGTGATGAGAGCGAGCACCAGGGCGAGGACGACGTAGGTGCCACGCCAGCCGAGGGGGCCGACGAGCAGGGCGGTGAGCGGTGAGAAGACCGTGGACGCCAATCCGCCGGTGAGCGTCACGGCCGTCAGCGCTTTGACCCGGCTCTCCCCCCACCACCGCGTCACGGCGGCGAACGCGGGTTGATAGAAGGTCGCGGCCATCGCGGTGCCCGCGGCGAACCAGGCCGCGACGAAGAGGGGCAGCGTGGGCGCGGCGGCCACCGCGAGAAGTGACAGGGAGGCCAGTACGGATCCGCCCGTCATGACGGCGCGGGGCCCGTTGCGGTCGAGGACCCGGCCGAGGGGGATGCCCACCGCCGCGGACGTGAGAAGTGCTGCTGAGAAGGCCGCGGTGGTGACGGTGGCGGACCATCCGGTCTCTGCGGTGATGGCTGACCGCAGGTTGGGAAAGGCGTAGTAGAGAACGCCCCAGCTGGTGATCTGGGTGGCGCACAGGGCGGGTAACACAGCACGTGGAACGGATGGAATCGCGGGTTTCGCGCTCTCCGCCTCGATCGGCTGACGGCGCGCGCGGGCCTCAGGCATCGGACCTCGTCGAATCGGCTGGGGCAGGTGCTCGGGCGGGTGCGGGGCGGCTCACGGGTGCTGCTCCAGGAAGTCTCGAACGCGGGCTCCGGCGATGTCGCGGAACTCGTCGAAGTAGGCGTGTCTGGCTCCCGGGAGGAGGTGCAGGACGGCGCGGGGAATGCGTTCGCGCAGAAGCCGCGCGTTGGCCACCGGATTGAGCCGGTCGGCGTCACCGTGCAGGACGAGGGTGGGCGCGCCGATGCTCGGCAGCACGTGCCACGCGTCGTGCTGGTCGCCGGCCAGTCGGTGTCGCCGCCGTGCGTGAGCGGGCATCGTGGCGTCACCGAGGACGTGGTACGGCCCGGGGTGGCTTCCCAGCCACCCCGGCGTGTACATCAGGTCCAGAAGCGCTTGCCGGGCGGCGGTCGGGCAGGGCTGGGACAGCGCACGACGCACCTCCGCGTCCCGCTCGACGGAGTGGGCGCCGCCGGGCGAGGTGCAACCGAGGACGAGGGCACGGACCCGGTCCGGGTTGCGGACGGCGAGCCACTGCGCGACCCGTCCGCCCATGGACGTGCCGTAGACGTCCGCCCGGTCCACATCCAGCGCGTCGAGCACCGCGACGGCGTCCCGGGCGAACAACTCGGTGCTGTACGCCTCGTCGGGCCGGTCGCTCGACCCGGTGCCTCGATAGTCGAGGGTGATGGTGCGGCGCGCTGTGTGGAAGTCCTCGCGGACGCCGTCCCACCAGTGGTGGCTGTTGGCCTGGCCGGACAGGAGGAGAAGGGGAGGACCGCTGCCCTGTGACTGATACGCGATACGGGCCCCGTCTTCGGCCACGGCGTACGGCACCCGTGAAGGTCCTCTCGCTCGAACTCGATGAACGCCCTCGGGACACCCGGGGCCGCCGCGATCACGGGCCCGGCGTCCGTCATCGAGCCGCATCCCCCCGTCATGGTGCGAGGCGGCTCCGCGGGCAGACTAGTCGGCTTTCGTCTCGTGCGAGAAGTATCCGGTCGAGGACTTCTTCGCGTCGAGGTGCGACCCCTCCTGGATCTGGTAGAGGGAGTTGAACTCGGCGGCAGCCAGGGGCAACTGCCATACGCCTTCCTCGCAACGCGCGGTCGTGGCTTGCCTGCCCCGCACCAGCTTGGCCGTGGGTTCGTTGTGCGCTGCGTGCGGGCCGTAGTAGATGGGCAGGGCGTCGGCACTGCGGAATGCGGGGATGAACACGCGGCGGTAGCGGTCCGACGTGTTCTTCTCCGAGGCGTGGGCCGCGAGGGGATGCAGGAAGACCACGGTGCCGGCGGGTCCGGGGCAGTCGACCACGGTGGATTCGTCGACACCGACGTCGGCCAGCGAGGTGATCTTCCCCCCGAAATGCTCGTCGACGTGGTGACTCAGGATGCCCTGCCGGTGCGAGCCGGCCGCCACCTTCAGGCAGGAGTTCTCCGGAGTCGCATCGTCGAGGTAGATCAGGCAGGCCAGCAGATCCGTGTTGGTGTGCGGATAGTAGGCGAAGTCCTGATGCCACTCGACCACGCTCCCCACCTTCGGGGGCTTGACGTTCAGCTTGGAGTACTGGAGGACGATGTCAGGTCCTATTAGTTGAGCCGCGGCGTCGAGCAGGATCTCATCCTCGGCAATTTCCACGAAGACCTTGTCGCGGCTGGTCGGGGCCCAGATCCGGCGGGCCATCATCTCGTCACCCGGTTCCAGTTCCGCGACGTCGGTGATGTCGGGGGAAGAAAGCAAGCCGTCGATGACGTTCCGCGCCCTTTCCACGAGCTGGTCGCCGATGATGCCTTCCGCGACGCAGAACCCGTTGTTCCGGTAGAACTCCACCTGCTGGTCGGTGAGTACCTGACTCATGGATGCGTGCCCCAATCTGAAAGATCTGGAAACTGCGGCCTCGCCAAGGCATTCGGTACGAGCCGGCAAGGGGGCCGGGTTTCCTGCCCGCCCGGCGCATCGAATGGTCGTCACCATCGCACTTCCGCCTGACTCCGCACAAGCGTAGGGGCATGCAGAACAGAGGCACTTTGGGAACTGCCGCCCGTTCTGCCGCTTCGAACATTCTTCCGCCCGTCCCTGCCGGTCGACCTCCCTCCTCTCGACTAATCTTCTCGACGACATGTCTCCGGATGCGCCGGCAGGCCAAGGGCTGTCCCGCGATTCCAGGCGGGCGTCGCGAGGAATCGCGGGACAGCCCTGATGTTCTGCCTCGGGGCAGTCCGGGGATTCCGGCGTTTCATCACGCCGGTACACGGTCCGAGTGCCGCCCATTCCGTCCCATGGGGTTTCCATGAAAATCTCGTCGACAGAGACACCCTCCAACACGGTCCCAGGCGTTGTCGAGTTACTCGACTGCACGCTCAGGGACGGCAGCTACTCCGTCGATTTCCAGTTCACCGAGCAGACCATCCGGCGCGTCCTGGTCGGCCTGGAGCGGTCGGGCATACGCCTGATCGAGCTGGGACACGGTCTGGGGCTCAACGCGGCCGACGCCTTGGGCAAGCCGACACTGGTCCCGGACGAGCGGAGCTTCGAGCTCGCCTCCGAAACCCTCCGTGAGGCGAGCTGGGGGATGTTCTGTATCCCCGGTATCGCGAAACTGACCGACCTGAAACAGGCCATCGCGGGCGGAATGCGCTTCGTGCGCGTGGGCGTGGACATCACGGACACCGCTCCGGCCGAGGAATTCGTCGGGTTGGCGCGCGAGCACGGCTTGCAGACCTTCATCAACCTGATGAAGACGAACGTGCTGGACACGGCAGGTGTCATATCCGCGGTCCGCGACTGTGCGCGGTACGGCGCGGAGAGCGTCTATCTGGTCGACTCGGTCGGCGGCTTCCTGCCGACCGAGGTGACGGAGTTGTTCCAGCACGTGGGCGAAGCGGTCCCCGTGCCGCTCGGATTCCACGGCCACGACAACCTGGGGCTGGCCAATGCCAATGCCCTCGCCGCGGTGGAGGGCGGCGCTCGCTATGTCGACACCACACTCGACGGAATCGGCAGAGGGGCCGGCAACACGATCACCGAGGCGTTCGCCGCGATCCTGGAGGGGCGCGTCGGAGACGCGACGCCCTACGACTACCAGGAGCTGGCCCGACTGAGCGAGACCGTGGTGCGTCCTCTCCCGCGACTCCACGACGACCGCATCTACCAGGTGGTCGGCGGGCTGACGCAGATGCACTCCAGCTTCTTCCCGCTGATCACGAAGTGCGCAAAGGCCAAAGGCGTCGACGTGTTCAAGCTGATGGCTGCTGTGGCGGAAAGCGAAAGAGTACGCCCCAGCGAGGATCTGGTCAGGGAGATCGCAGGCAGCCTCGCAGCACATCGATTCTGAGGCCCTCCCGCAGTCCCTGGTCGGGCGCGCGACGACAACTACCGCACCTCGCCGCGTTGTCGGAACGTCCGCATACATCCAGTGTGCGGACGCCCCTCCGCCTTGCGACGCACCGCATCCGACGCCGCACGCCGATCCGCTCAGTCGGCCACCCGGGTCGGTATCGGAATCGCGACTGCCCACCGCTGCCTGCGTGAGGCCGCCGAGGCCCTGGCCGGCCGAGCCGTACGGACGGCCGCTCCTGGTGTCGCGGGCGCGCGGGCTCCCGCTGAGCTACCGGGCGTCGCGCCGCCGACGCGCGCGCTCGAACTCGGCGGCATCCGACATCCAGGGACCGTGCTCTTCGAGTGCGGCGCAGCCGCCGCGGACGAAGGCGCTCACCAGGTTCCGGTATCCGCCGATCCCGTCGACCAGGCTGTACTCGACCCGGTACTCCGGATCCGAACTGCCGTCGCCCTCGCGCAGCGTCGTGATCCGGGCGATGGAGTCTGCGTAGAAGTGGAGCTGGATCCCCTCGCCCATCTCCTCGTCCTCGATGGTGAACACTTCGTTGTCCGCGGCAGAGCGATCGCCGACGAACTCCCAGAACTCCGCGGCGGCAGTGCGGGGGCTGTCCCGTAGCCATTTCCTCTCGACGCCCTTGTCGTCGGTGAACGACAGGACCGTCTTCCTCGCACTCCCGCCGGAGTCGGCACGGTGGGCGGCGGCGTCCTCGTCATCCTCCACGGGGGTGTTCCTGGAGCGGTCCGCGGCCTCCGAGCACATCAGGACGCCCACGGTACGCACCGCGTCATCGACGAGCTGAGGGTGTGCACGGCGCACGGCCGCTTCGACCGTCGTCTCCATCCGATCCCAGTCGCGCCTGTCCGTGGCGCGGTTTCCCCGTCGCGGATCGCGGCCGATCCGCATTCCGGCGCACGCCTGCTCAGCGGTGGCGACCACCCGTATGACGTCGGGCAGCAGCGCGGGGTCGACGGCATCGGGCATCCGCCTCGGAACCGTCGCGCCGTGCAGGTACTGGCCCGTGTACCTCAGAATCGCGGCGTCAAGTGGGCCGAGTACTGCTCCGCGCTCGGCGCGACGGCGGTCCGCGTGGTACTCCTGAGCCCGTTTCCCGTTCGACGCCTCTGTCGCCGCGCGCATCGCCGCGCACACCTGACCGCGCTCCAGCAGACCGATGTCGGCCCCGTGGGCGATGAGCCGGCTCCTGTCCCACCGGATGCGCCGGAAGAGCGCGTCGACATCCGCGGGCGCGGCGAGGAGGATCGGGTCCAGGAGCGCGACGGCGGCGTCCTCGTCGAGCCGGCCCCGGGTTCCGGCGGCGTCGCACAGCGGGAGGGCCGCACTCCACAGCAGCAGGTGTCTGGCCAGTTCCTCCCGGATCACCGCGAGATGGGCCTCGCTGATCGAGAACGTGAAGGTGCGAGGAGCGTGGTTGGCGTCGGCCCCGGCACCGAGCATCAGCCTCAGCTCGCCGTCCTCGCGGATCACGTTCGGGATCCAGCCGCTCTCGCGCGTGAAAACGATGTCTCTCATGGACTCAGTCTTCCCCGGAACGCCACCGGTCGGCATCACGGCGATGACCTGTGGTCGGCACGCCCCGCTCGTCCCGGCCCACCGGGCCGTTCGCGCCCACCGACTCGACTGCGGAGATTCCCCGTGATGGGCCCCGGAGAAACCCGGGGACCCATCACCCTTCTACCAACGGTCTGTCGACGGGCCGGGCCGGGCCGAGGCCCTCTCCGTGTCGCTTGATGCTTCAGCCGGCAGGGTTGGTCGAGTGGCGCACCCGGTTACGGAGCCGGCCCACCCCCGTCACGTCCGCCTCGACCGTGTCGCCGTCCTGGATGACCCCGGCACCGGGAGTTCCCGTGGCGATGATGGTTCCCGCTTCCAGGACCATGCCACCGGAGAAGTGGCTGACCTGCCAGTATGGGTTCCGCAGCATCGCGGATACCTGGTTGGTGGCGATGGTCCGGCCGTTGACGATGGTGGAGATGCGCACCGAGGCCAGGTCCTTCACCTCGTCGGGGGTGACGATCCACGGTCCGATACTGCAGAAGGTGTCGAACGCCTTGGCCCACGGTATGTAGCGCGGGTTGACGCGGATGGCGTCCTCGGCCGTCATGTCGAGCACCGTGGTGAAGCCGAAGACGACTGAGCCGGCCTCGGCCTCCGGGACATCCCGGCAGGTGGTGCCCACCACCACCCCGAGTTCGGCCTCGGCGGTCACCCGTTGGGACTGGCCCGGCAGGAGAATCTCGTCCCCGTCCCCGATCACCGTGCTGTTGGGCCTCAGATACGAGCCGGGGACGTCCGGCGGTTGGACCGCTTCCAGGTCGTCCGCGTGCCGACGGTAGTTGAGTCCCACCCCCCACAGCTTCGGAGGATTCCGGTAGAGGGGCAAGAAGTTCGGGTGGTCGTCTCGGACCGCGGTGGCCAGTACGTCGGGGTTGGCCAGAGCGGATTCCAGCCGATCGCGCTGCCCCTCGGTGACGATCTCGAAGAGGGTCGGGCCGAACTCGTTGCCCGTCACCTTGTTGATCGAGCTGAGCAGGACGATTCCGCCGGCCGTTTCGAAGCCTACGTCTTCACCGCTGTCGGACCGAAGGCTGCACAGTTTCATATTCTTTCCTCAACGTCGAAAGGGACGGAACAGGACAGGAACAGGGCCAGGAGTCGTCATGGCGCCCAGGCTCACCGCGCCCAACAGGATTCCGACCAGGGGGAGGTCGAGCCCGTAGTACGCGCGGAGCTGCGGGACCACCGACGGCAGGCCCAGGAACACGGCCGCGTTGGCTCCCTGGGCCCGGATCCCAGCGCCAGGACCCACCATCGGTCATGGGCGTGCGTCCGATCGGGCCGCGGACGGCCCGGGGACGTCATGCGGCCCTCTGAGCGCCCTGCCCGAAGATGCATCTGGCGGTGTTGAGCACGTGGAAGCGCGGTTGCTCCGCGTTCTCCGTCCGGCGCACGAGTCCGAGCATCAGCAAGGTGCACATATCCGATGCGAGTTGCGTTTCGGGAATTCCCGTCGTCCCGACGACATCGGGTATCGACCAGGGCGTGGAGCGTTCGGCCATGGCGAAGAGCACACGCTGCTGCTGTGCGGTGAGGGAGCGTTCGGCGGCGCGGAGGGAGGCGACGATGTCGGGGCAGCGGGTCTCGTTCGGACTCCTCCGCGGTTCCAGCGCCAGCGGTTCAACGGCGAGGCGGTCCGCCAGCTGGTGCGGTGAATACACCATGCCGCCCAGGGCGCTGAACTCCAGAGCCCCCGGAATTCCGTCCAACGCAAGGCAGATGGAAGCTATCGCCGAGGCGTTCTCACTGGTCAGTTCGAAGGACGGATTCAACTGCCGCATCCGGGTCAGTAGCAGTTGTGCGGCTGCTGATTTCTCGATCGCCGATAACGCGTCGGACTGGTCGATGTCGGGTGGAGGCAGAGGTGCGAGCGGGAAGAGCGATCCGGATCGGGTGCCCGCGGTGTCCCGAGTGGTGACCACCACACGGAGCTGTGCGTGTTCCACGAGGAGTTCGGCGATGACCTCCTCCGCGCGACGTGCGTGTCGGACACCGTCGAGCACGAGGAGCGGGCGACGGCGTCCGGTCCGGTCCGCCGTCCCGAGGCTGTCCCGCAGGGATTTCCTCAGGGATTCCCTCACGCGATGCGGCAGTGCCGGCTGATCGCCAGGGAGTCCGCATCCCTCAGGCAATTCGTCGTAACGCACCCAGTGAACCGGCACGGACTCGCACGCGTGGACCCTCCGTGCCAGCTCCAGGGCCAGTCGCGTCTTGCCGACCCCCGCGATGCCCGCGACAGTGATCAGCCTTCGCTGCGCGACGCCCAGCAGCCGCATCAGCGCGCCGAGTTCGTGATCCCGTCCGATGAGGACGCCGTCGGGCACCGGCGGGAGAGCGGAGTTCCGTGGGCCTGAGGCCCTGGGGGGCCGGGGTCCCGGTCCGCGCCGGCCGCTCAGCTCCGGTAGACGTCTGAGCTGGTCGGGATCGACGCGCAAGGCGGCGGCGAGCAACTGGATCGTGCCGTGGCGAGGGGTCAGCACCCGCCCGTTCTCCAGATCCCGGAGCGCACGGACACTGAGCGTGCTCAGATCAGCCAGCTGCGTCTGGGACAACCTCGCGCGAAGACGCAGAGACCGTAGCGACGCTGCTCCCTCGTCAGCGGCATCCTCTGCCATTGACGAGGCTTTACCCGTGCTCATTGATCCACCCTTCTGCCGTGTGCCGTGGAGGGGGCCTTGAGGGGATTGAGTGCGGTTCGAACACCTTTTGGCGCGGAGGAACGGAGCTGCCCGGTGCCCGATGATGGAGACAGTGGGGGAAGCGGACCGGACGTCACATATTCTTCGAGACGGCGCCCAGCTCTTGTTAGGGTCTTCGGAATTCTCTTGTCGGTCGCACAGGGTCGACTCGAAATGCGCGATGCGTCATGAGGCATTGCGGGCCGGGGCTTACTTTCCCATATAAGAGTCCGCAACAAGGCATGCCGAATCGCCCTCTACTGGATGCGATGAAAAAGGTGAGTGGATTATGAAGTCAAGACTAGCATTGCAATCGGTCAAGCTCCAGTAAAAATAGTAGGCTAGTTTTAGCCAATTCCCTTACCTCGGCCTTTTGTCACCGTCCGTCGCTTGTCCGGGAGGGAGGGAGGGAGGGAGGGAGGGAGGCGAGGCGGGCAGACCGGATCAGATGACCGGCGGTCGGCCCAGGCGCGTCATCCGCCACACCGTGGACCAGCGCATCGGGCGCCGCTCGCCGCACGGGGTGCGGACGCCCTCCGCGAAGCCGCCCGCCCAGGCGCGCAGCCCCTTCGCCGACCGGGTGCGGGCCAGCG
This sequence comes from Streptomyces sp. ADI96-02, assembly GCF_003846185.1. Lineage (GTDB taxonomy): Bacteria > Actinomycetota > Actinomycetes > Streptomycetales > Streptomycetaceae > Streptomyces. The sequence goes on along the minus strand of NZ_ML123034.1, from coordinate 1,712,604 downwards.
TGAGCAGCGTCCAGGTGCCGAGGTAGGCCGGGACGAGAGGGAGCGGGAGGTTGCGGCGGGCGAGCCAGACCCGGTTGCGCGCCGTCATCCGGTAGTAGACCGCGTGCCGGGCCGGGGAGGTCTTCGGGTGCTGGAGCAGCAGCTCCGGTTCGTAGAGCACCTTCCAGCCCGCGTCGAGCGCCCGCCAGGCCAGGTCCGTCTCCTCGTGCGTGAAGAAGAACTCGGCGGGCCACAGGCCGGTCTGCTCCAGCATCTTCATAGAGAAGGCGTGCCCGCCGCCGAGGAAGGCGGTCACCGGGCCGCCGCGCATCGGATCGCCGGCCCGCAGCCGGGGCACGTGCCGACGCTGCGTCTCGCCGTGCTCGTCGGCGATCCGGAAGCCGACGATGCCGAGCCGGTCGTCAGCGGCGAAGTGGTCGCGGACCCGCCGGAAGACGTCCTTGTCGACGAGCAGCCCGTCGTCGTCCAGCTCGATCACGACGTCCACGTCGCCGATCTCGGCCAGCCTGCGCAGACCCGCGTTCCGGCCGCCCGGGCAGCCCAGGTTCTCCGGCAGCTCGATCGTCGTCACGCCGCCGTCGAGGTCGCTCAGGCCGGGGAAGGCGGCGAAGTCGGGCAGCGCGGTCCCGTTGCCGATGATCACGAGCCGGGTCGGTCGGACGTCCTGCATGGCGACCGACGCCAGCAGCGCCTCGACCGCCTGCGGGCGGTCCCCCATGGTCACGATGGAAACGCCGATGCGTGGTGCGGTCAAGATCGGTACTCCTGGGTTCGGCTGCTGGGCCGGCGGGCGGCCGCGGTGCCCGCGATCGTAACGTCTCGGTGTTCAGTCCGTCCTTGCCGCCCGGCCATCAGCGGGCCGGCCGGTGTTCAGCCGGACGTGCCGGGACGGCGGGGGCGCGGAGGCGGCGGGCGGCCCGGCCGACCGGCTGCGGCGTTCTGCCGGGCGCGTCGGTAGAGTGCAGGAAATGATATTCGGTAGAGCCGGGTTCGGGGACGCCGTCGCGGACTTCGAGGCCGCCGTCGTGGCCCAGGACCCCAAGCGGTCCGGCAAGGCGTTCACGCGGTTGCAGGAGACCTTCGGCCAGGCCAAGGAGGCCGAGCTGCTGGAGGGCGGCCCCCGGCTGGCCGCTGTCCTGCGGCAGGTGCCGCCGGGGCCGCGTGCCGTCGTCGCCGTCCTCGTCGGCGCCTGCGTCGAGCGCGGTGCGGACGCCGTGCGCTGTGCGCCCGCCGTGCTCGCCGGGCTGCGGACGGCGCTGGAGGCGGCCGAGGCGTTCGCCGAGGCGTGGACCGCGACGGGCGGCGGCCCCTTTCCGGCCCCGGGCGACGGCGAGCCCGGCGAGGACGTCGTGGCGCGGACGGGCTCCGAGGCGGCCGTCGGCTGGTGGACGCTGCGCGAGTGGGAGCGTGCCGCCGTCGCGATGCTGAACGACCCCGCCGTACGGACCGCCGCCGCGGACCGCGGCGAGCTGCTGGAACTGCTCGCCGCGGTGGAGCAGGCGTCCGACGCCGAGTTCACCTCGCTCGCCCACATGCTCCGGGTGCTGGACGACGAACCCCTCGTCGCCCTCCACCGGCCCAGCGGTACCGGCTACCTGCTGCGGTTCTCCGGGATCGGCGACATCTTCCAACTGCACACCCTGCTCGCGGACGCCCTGATCGGCGGCGGGCACGTCGAGGGGCGGGCGCCGCTGCCCCAGGAGGCGGCCGTCTGCCGGGAGACGCCGGGGCAGGTCGACACCGTCGGCTCGTTCGACCTCGTCACGCCGGACGGGGACGCGATCTGGAACGAGGGCGCCCCGGCCGACATCCCCGTCGTCGACGGCGTCCGGCTGCTCGTACTGGACGAGCCTTCCCTGCGGCGCACCTGGCCCGCCGGACGCTTCTTCCCCGGCATGCGCGGTGACGTCCTGCTGGAGCGCCCCCTCGACCCGCAGGAGGCCGAACGCTGGTTCGCCCGCGTCTCGCCGGTCAAGGCCACCGAGGACTGACCGGGCCGCGTCCCCCCCCGCTGCCTCGGCGGCCGGGACGGTATACGGCGGGCGCGCCCTCGGCGGTCAGTGGCAGCTCTTGACGCCCTTGTTCGCCGAGGTGGACCGCTTCCAGGAGCAGGAGTCCAGCAGCTTGCCGCCCGGCTTGATCAGGCGGGCCTTGTCACCGGTGTTGTTCCAGACGTACGAGCCCCGGTTCCAGTACACGGTGCCCGACCCGTTCCCGCCCTTGCCCGTACGGACCCTGACGGTCTTGCCCGCGCCGATGGTGTAGCTGCCGAAGGTGTACGTGTAGCCGGTGTCGTCCTTCAGCTTCAGGCCCTTGAGCTGGAGCTTCTTCCTGCCGTTGTTGTGGATGTCCACCCACTCGGCGTTCAGGGACCTCTTCGACCGGTCGTCCTTGCCGGGCCCGTCGTACTGGACCGTGCCGAGGTGCAGTCCGCCCTGGTGGCCGGCGGCCGAGACCGGGGCCGCGGCGAGGAGCGAGCCGGCCAGGGCGGTGGCGGCGGTCAGAGCGATCGGCACAGCGGTGCGTATGCGCATGCGGTGTTCCTTGCGTGTCGTTCCGGTGAAGGTGGAGGTGGAGCGGGTGTGATCATACGGACGGAGCGGGCTCATGCGGGCCTGGATGCCGAAATTCGCAAACTCGGTCGTGGGCGGCCGAGTTCGGTCGTAATCCGTCACCTCTGAGTCGACCAGGGCTGAGCCGAGCCCAGCCGGGCAGAGCTGAGCGGACCGGCCCCTCCGGCTCGCACGGGGTGCTCATCGACCCGCCATGCGGATGTTGTGCACGCGACAACGGCGCGTCGTCGGCCGGGTCTGCCATGAAGTCCGACAGCATCCGGCACGGGAGGGGCATATGACAGCCGCACCGAACATCCTGACGCCCGATCACGGCAGCCGATCCACCGAGCTCACGGCCGCCCGGTTACTCGGACCCGGCCTGGCGCGCCGGCGTTTCCTCACCGCCACCGGAGCCGCCGCCGCGCTCGCCTTCACCATGAACCTGCCCGCCGCCGGGGCGGCGAGCGCCGCCGAGCTGGACGCCCGCAGGATCGCCGAGGACCCGTTCACCCTCGGCGTCGCCTCCGGCGACCCGCTCCCCGGTTCCGTACTGCTCTGGACCCGGCTGGCCCCGCGCCCCTACGAGCCCGGCGGCGGACTGCCCGCGAGCCGCGTCGAGGTGGACTGGGAGCTGGCCCACGACGAGCGCTTCCGGCGCGTCGTGCAGCGCGGTTCGGCCACCGCGCACCCGGAGTTCGCCCACAGCGTCCGCGCCGACGTCCAGGGCCTGGAGGCCGGGCGCACCTTCTACTACCGCTTCCGCACCGGCGCCTGGACCAGCCCCGTCGGCCGCACCCGCACCGCACCCGCCGAGACCGCCGCGCCCGGCTCCCTCACCCTGGCCGCCGTTTCCTGCCAGGCGTACCACGACGGGTACTTCACCGCCTACCACCACCTCGCCCGGGAGGACGTCGACGTCGTCCTCCACCTCGGCGACTACCTGTACGAGTACGCCGTCTCCGCCACCGGCGGCGCCCGGGACTACACCGACCGGACGCTTCCGGCGCACTTCAACCGCGAGACGATCACGCTGGAGGACTACCGGCTGCGCTACGCCCTCTACAAGTCCGACCCCGACCTGTGCGCCGCGCACGCCGCCCACCCCTTCGTCGTCACCTGGGACGACCACGAGACCGAGAACAACTACGCGGGCGGCACCCCGGAGAACGACCTGCCGCCCGAGGAGTTCCTGCTGCGCCGGGCCGCCGCGTACCGCGCGTACTGGGAGAACCAGCCGCTGCGCACCCCGCAGCAGCCCAGCGGACCCGACATGCGGCTCTACCGGCGCCTGACGTTCGGCAGGCTGGCCCAGTTCGACATCCTCGACACCCGCCAGTACCGCAGCGACCAGGCGTACGGGGACGGCTGGCGCACGCCCGGCCCGGAGTCGGAGGACCCCGCGCGCACCATGACCGGTGCCGCCCAGGAACGCTGGCTGATCGACGGCTGGCGCGCCTCGCAGGCCACCTGGAACGTGGTCCCGCAGCAGGTCGTCCTCGCCCAGCGGCGTGATGTGCCCACCGACGCCTTCAAGCTCTCCATGGACTCCTGGGACGGCTACCCCGCCTCCCGGCAGCGCATCCTGGCCGGCGCGGAGTCCGCCGGGATCGACAACCTGATGGTCCTCACCGGAGACGTGCACGTCTCCTACGCCTTCGACCTCAAGAAGGACTTCGCGGACCCCGCCTCGCGCACCATCGGCACCGAGATCGTCACCACCTCCATCACCAGCGGCAAGAACGGATCGGACCAGCCCGCCAACTGGGACACCCTGACCCGCGCCAACCCGCACCTGAAGCACTACAACGGACGCCGCGGCTACACGCTCGTCACCCTCGGCGCGAAGGAGGCCCGCGTCGACTTCCGTACGGTCGCGGCGGTCACCACGCCGGGAGCACCCGTGGCCACGGCCGCGTCCTTCGTCACCGAGGCGGGCGACCCGGGGCTCAGGCCCGTCTGAACACCCGGGCCGCCGTCCCGCCCGCCCGCTCCGCCGAAAAGGGTGTCGACCACTCCGGCCGAGCTGAGAGCATAGGTGCGGATTCAACGATGTGGAGATGAGAATGCCGGACAGCGGCGGCAGCCGGGCTCAGCGAGAACACATACCCGCGAACGAGACCGGGGCCGAGGCGCCGGCCCCGGACGGCCGGACGGCGCTCACCCCGCACGGGGACGCCGGCGCCCTCTCCGTCGACCCGGCCGCCCCACCGGTCACCGCGCCGCCCGGACTCCCCGGACCCGCGGCGACGGCGGCCCGCCGCACCGGCCTGCTGGTCACCCTGGTCCTCGGCGGGCTCACCGCCCTGCCGCCGCTCTCCATGGACATGTACCTCCCGGCCCTGCCCGCGGTCACCGACTCCCTCGCCGCACCCGCCGCCACCGTCCAGCTCACGCTGACCGCGTGCCTGGCCGGGATGGCGCTCGGCCAGCTCGTCGTCGGACCGATGAGCGACCGGTGGGGGCGGCGCAGGCCGCTCATCCTCGGCATGGTCGTCTACGTCCTCGCCACCGCCATCTGCGCCCTCGCCCCCACCGTCGAACTCCTCATCGGCTTCCGCCTGCTCCAGGGGCTGGCGGGCGCGGCCGGGATAGTGATCGCGCGGGCCGTGGTGCGCGACCTGTACGACGGCGTGGAGATGGCCCGGTTCTTCTCCACGCTGATGCTCATCTCCGGCGTCGCCCCGATCATCGCCCCGCTGATCGGCGGGCAGGTCCTGCGGATCACCGACTGGCGCGGCATCTTCGTCGTCCTGACCGGCGTCGGCGTCCTGCTCACCCTCGTCGTCGTCAAGTGGCTGCACGAGACGCTGCCGCCGGGCGACCGCCACACCGGCGGGGTCCCCGACGCCCTGCGCACCATGCGCGGCCTCCTGGCCGACCGGGTCTTCACCGGCTACATGGTGGCGGGCGGCCTCGCCTTCGCCGTGCTCTTCGCCTACATCTCCGCCTCACCGTTCGTGGTGCAGGAGATCTACGGGGCCTCGCCGCAGACCTTCAGCCTGCTCTTCGGGCTCAACTCCGTCGGGCTGATCGTGGTCGGTCAGATCAACGGCAAGCTGCTCGTCGGCCGGATCAGCCTGGACAAGGTGCTCGGGTTCGGCCTCGCCGTGATCGTGCTGTCCTCCGTGGCGCTGCTGCTCATGACCCTCGGCGTGTTCGGCGAGGTCGGGCTCGTGCCCGTGGCGTCCGGGCTCTTCGTGCTGATGTCGGCGATGGGCCTCGCGATGCCCAACACCAACGCCCAGGCCCTGATGCGGACCAAGCACGCGGCGGGGTCCGCCTCCGCGCTGCTGGGCACCTCCTCGTTCCTGATCGGCGCGATCGCCTCGCCGCTGGTCGGCATCGCGGGGGAGCGGACGGCGGTGCCGATGGCGGTCGTCCAGGTGGTCTGCGCCCTGGCCGCCGTCGCCTGCTTCCTGGGCCTGTGCCGCCCCTGGCAGCCCGCCCGCCGCGAGGCCGGAGCCCTCTGAGGCCGGAGCGGAGCCCGGCGGGGCTGCCGCCCGTACGGGCCGAGTCGGTTTCGGCCGGGGCGGCTCAGTCGGTGCGCGGATAGCCGATCAGGTGGGCCCGGTCCTGCCGGTCCGTCCAGCGGAACACCCCGACCCCGGTCGTCTCCAGCCAGGGCAGCCGCACGCTGCGCGGGAGCCGGCCGGTGGTCCAGGTCGCGAAGTCCATCGAGACCGGGAAGCCGCCGCCGGCCAGCGCCTCCGCCGCGTCACGGGCGTTCTCCGCCCCGTAGGCGATGCCGTCGTCGGTCACGGTGGCCAGCGCCAGATGGCTGGAACCGTCCTCCGCCTCGAAGCAGAAGCCCTTCTTCGCCGCCAGGTCGAACGCGAGGTTCCCGGCGACCAGGTAGTTTCCGGACGGCGAGAGGACGGCCTGCGGATAGCGGCCCGGCTCGATGGCGGGCCGGTGGCACTCCACCGAGGCCAGTGCCTTGCCGGTCCGCGCGTCGTGCACCGCCCACAGCTCGTGGGTCGCCGCCCGCTTCGCCTTCTTCCCCAGCGCCCATTTGGCGAGCACCTGGCCCGGCGTCGTCGAGGTCACCACACCGCTGCGCCGGTCCGTCCCCTTGGGCGCCGCGTCCCGGCTGAACCAGCCGCCGCGCACCCAGAACTCCCGCGCCCCGCCCACCAGCAGACCCCGCTCGGTCTGCCCCAGGACCTCGGTGAGCTGCTTGCAGGCCGTGCAGCCCTTGGGGTACTTCAGCTCGTCCGCGCTCAGTTCGGACACCGTGCCGGTGACCGGGTCGACCAGCACACTGTTGGCCTTGCCGTCGCTGATCACGATGTCCGGGCCCGTCGTGCTGACGTCGGGAGCCCCGGACCACGGCACCTCGACGCGCTGCCGGGTGCCGTCCGTCACGTCGTACACGTCGAACGAGACGAACGTGCTCGCCGGGGTGAGCCCGTCGCCGACCTTCCCGTACGACCAGGTCACGAAGAACTGCCGGCCGTCACGGGAGACCGTGGCGAGCTTCGGGTAGTGCAGCGGGTCCGGCGGACGCCAGGTCTGACCGCGCCAGCCGAGCCGGCCGGTCGCCGTGTCGACGGTGCGCAGCCGGTAGCGGTTCTCGGCGGACCGCTCCAGGTAGGCGAGCCGGCCCGTGGCGTGGGAGACCGCCACGTCGGGGGAGGAGCCGATGATCTCCCAGCCGCGCTCGGCCGTGTACTGCGGCGGGACGGTGAGCCGGGTGACCGGGCCGCCGCTCGGCGCCGCCGGCTTCACGGCCCCGGTGGCCGCCCGGCCCGCGTCGTCGCTCCCGCCGTCCGGATCGCCGCCGCACATGGACAGGAGGAGCAGGAGGGCCAGAAAGGCCACTCCGCCGACCAGCGTCAGCCGCACGATCCTCTGTCTCATGGTTCTCCCGATGGACAATCCCGATCCGGCGCGGGTCAGCGTAGCAACAGGCCCGTACGGAAGAGGAGTTCGGTTCCGACCCCGTCCGGTGTCCGTCGCCGCGCGGTGAAGCCGAGTGCGCCCGCCGTGCTCCCTACCCCTACAATTCGCCGGTGAACGTCACCCTCCCCGATGCCTGGTCCCTGCGCGCGGCGCTGGCCGGACTGCTCGACGGGCTGCCGCCGAAGCAGGCCGCGCAGGCCGTCGACCGGCTGATCGCCGACTACCGCGGGGAGACCCCGACCGACGCCCCGATCCTGCGCGACCGCTCCGACGTCGTGGCCTACGCCGCGTACCGGATGCCCGCCACCTTCGAGGCCGTACGGTCCGCCCTCGACGCGCTGCGCGAGACCGCGCCCGGCTGGGCTCCCGCCACCCACACGGACGTCGGAGGCGGCACCGGCGCGGCGAGCTGGGCGGTGGCCGGGGCCTGGGAGGGGCAGCGGACGACCGTCCTGGACTGGGCCGAACCCGCGCTCGCGCTCGGCCGTGAACTCGCCGACGCCTCCGGCGTCCCTGCGCTGCTCGGCGTCCGGTGGGAACGGGCCAGGATCGGCCAGGCCCTGGAGCTGGCCCCCGCGGACCTGGTGACCGTCAGCTACGTACTCAAGGAGCTGACCGGGCGGGCCAGGACCGAACTGGTCGACGCGGCGGCGGCGGCCGGGCAGGCCGTGGTGATCGTGGAGCCGGGCACGCCCGACGGCTACGCCCGGATCATCGAGGCCCGCGACCGGCTGATCGCCGCCGGGCTGCGGATCGCCGCGCCCTGCCCGCACAGCGCCGCCTGCCCGATCGAACCGGGCACGGACTGGTGCCACTTCTCCGCCCGGGTGAGCCGGTCCTCGCTGCACCGGCAGGTCAAGGGCGGCTCGCTGAGCCACGAGGACGAGAAGTTCAGTTACGTCGTCGCCACCCGCTTCCCCACCGACCCCGCGCCCGCACGGGTCACCCGCAGGCCGCAGATCCGCAAGGGCCAGGTGCTGCTGGAACTGTGCACCCGCGACGAGGGCCTGGCCCGCTCCACGGTCACCAAGCGGCACGGCGGGCTGTACCGGGCGGCCAGGGACACCGCCTGGGGCGATTCCTGGCCGCCGGAGGACTCCGACGGGTGAGGCGGGGGGACCTCAGCCGCGCAGCTCCTGGGTGCAGCACTTCACGCTGCCGCCGCCCTTGAGCAGTTCGCCCAGATCCATCGGGACCGGCTCGAAACCGCGGTCGCGCAACGGGTCCAGCAGCCCCGTCGCGGCCTGCGGCAGCAGCACGTGGCGGCCGTCGCTCACCGAGTTCAGCCCGAACGCCGCCGCGTCCTCCTCCCGGGCGAGCAGCGCGTCCGGGAAGAGCCGCGCCAGCACGGACCGGCTGCCGGGGGAGAAGGCGTCCGGGTAGTACATGATCTCGTCGGCCGCCGCGTCCAGCACGCACAGCGCGGTGTCCAGGTGGTAGTAGCGCGGGTCCACCAGGTCGAGCCCGATCACCGGCAGGCCGAAGAACTCCTGCGCCTCGTCGTGCGAGAGCGGGCTGGAGCGGAAGCCCCGGCCGGCCAGCAGGTAGGACGAGGTGACCGCGAAGTCGCCCTCGCCCTCGTTGACGTGGTCGGGCTCCCGGATCTCGGTGAAACCGTTCTCCCGGAACCACTCCCGGTGGGCCGCGGCCTCCTCGAAGCGCTCCCGGTAGGCGAACAGGGCGCCCAGCACCCGCCCGCCGATGACGGTGGCGCCGTTGGCCGCGAAGACCATGTCCGGCAGGTCGGGGCGGGGGGTGAGCAGTTCGACGGTGTGCCCGAGGCCGCGGTAGCGGTCGCGCAGGTCCTCCCACTGGGTCTGGGCCAGCGGCAGGTCGACGGGCTTGGACGGGTCCATCCACGGGTTGATGGAATAGGTGACCCGGAAGTGCGCCGGAGCGCACATCAGGTAGCGACGAGGGGTGGCGTCACGGTTCAACTGGGTCTCCTCGCGATCGGCGGCGGGGCCGCGGAACGGTGGGATGCGCACGGTCTGTACGTGAGCCCATGGTGCGCCGTGTCCGCCGGATTCCGCAGTGATCCGATCGGGTGGTTCGCCGGAAGCACGGACGGGCGGGCTCGCGGGCGTGCTCGTTCCCCGGGGCGCATGCAAGACGATACGTATCGGCTCGTCCGGCGTAGGATCGGCGCATGGCACCCCACAAGGCCCCCGACGCCGCCCGCCGCAGCGAACGTTCCCGCCGCGCGATCTACGCCGCCGCCCTCGCCCTCGTCGGCGAGACCGGCTACCCGCGCACGACGATCGAGGGTATCGCCGCCCGCGCCGGGGTCGGCAAGCAGACCATCTACCGCTGGTGGCCCTCGAAGGCCGCCGTGTTGATGGAGGCGTTCCTGGACCTGGCCGAGCGCGCCGCCGAGCAGGCCGGCCAGCGGTCCGGCGGGGCCGAGCAGGGCATTCCCGACACGGGCGACCTGGCCGCCGACCTCAAGCACGTCCTGCGCGCCACCGTCGACGAGCTGAACGACCCGGCGATGGAGGCGCCCTTCCGCGCGCTGACCGCCGAGGGCATCGTGGACGCGAAACTGGGCGCCGAATTCGTCGAACGACTGCTGGAGCCGCAGCTCGCGTTGTATGTCACACGGCTGCGGTCCGCCCAAGAGGCCGGAGACCTGCGGGCGGACGCGGATCCCCGTATCGCGCTGGAGCTGCTGATCGCCCCGCTGACCCACCGCTGGCTGCTCCGGACCCTCCCGCTCACCCACGCCTACGCCGACACCGTCGTCGACCACGCCCTGGGCGGGCTGGCTCCCCGCCCCTGATCCGTATCCGTCATGTCATGACATCGGGCGTGATGGTACTCACTCGGTCCGGGGGCACGGCGGCCCCGCCGGCGAACTCTGGCCACCTGAGGCGCAGGATGGTGCGACCATGGAGGGGCAACGCTGAGGTGAGGGGATAGATGGGCGCCGATTCCGGCCGCGGTCGCGGCACAGAGAGCAGGATCTCCCAGTGGCTGCGGCGACGTCCCAAGTCACCGGGGGCCGAGACCGGCAGCGCGGACCGGGTGGCGCTTCTCCTGGCCGTCGCCGACGCGGGCATGCCCATCGCCCCCGCCGCCCATCCCCACGGATACCGATGTTCGTGCGAGCGCATCGGCTGTCCCACCCCGGCCCGGCACCCCGTCTCGTTCGCCTGGCAGACGCAGTCGACCACCGACCGCGCCCAGATCGAGCGCTGGGCCCACAGTCAGCCCTTGGCCAACTTCATCACCGCGACCGGGATGATCCACGACGTGCTGGACGTCCCGCTCACCGCCGGCCGCCAGGCCCTGGAGCGGCTGCTGGACGCCGGCATCGACGTCGGTCCGGTCGCGCAGTCCGGCGAGGACCGGATGCTCTTCTTCACCGCCACCCGCGGCACCCCCGAGGACGAGGACGAGTGGTGGCCCTGCGAGCTGGACTGCCACCCCGAGACCATGGACGCGCACCCGGGCCTGCGCTGGCACTGCCGCGGCAGCTACGTCCTCCTGCCGCCCGCCCGGCTCCCCGGTGAGCTGGACGTGCGCTGGGTGCGCGGCCCCGAGCACGAACTGCCCGACCCGCTGACCCTGCTGGAAACCCTCACCGACGCCTGCGCCCGCTACGCGGGCAGCGCCGAGCAGAGCGAGCTGGACCACGACTCGGTGGCCTGGCCGCTCAGCCGCTGATCCATGCCGGGCGAGTGGAGCGACCGGAGGGCGTGAGCCGTCCGCCGAGTCCTGAGGCCCGAGCCCTGGAGCCCGGGATATCAGTGCCGCGGACCGCGACCGGCCTGGTGAACCCGGTCGACGGGCTTCCTCCACTCGCCCGCACCCGCGCCACCGCCGACCGAGCGCCCGCGCCATCGCCGACCCAGCGCCTGGTGAGCGGTCCATCCGGCATGCCTGCGGCCCTCCTCCCGGCCGGTTCGCTGCCGCACCCGATCGACGGCCGTGACGGGGAGCGCGCCCCCCGTTAAAGCGTCAGGTGTTGCATTAGGTGTCTCTGCGTCGTACCGTGCCTAAAGCGACTCAAGGCGACTTTAGGAGTGCTCCATGAAGCCGGTCCTTTTCCACGACGACACCTCGTTCTGGTTCGAGACGGTGCGTGTGCTCGGAGCCACCGCGTACGGCGGAGCCGACATCGGCGAGGTGCTGACCACGGCGCAGGCCATCACCGCGAGCGACTACGACAGCTGGCACGACCAGTGGCTGGCCACCGCCGATTGGGTCGCCGCCGAAGCGAAGGAGGCCCAGGGCGCAGGACATCTCGTCAGTGCGCGCGACGGTCTGCTGCGCGCGAGCAGCTACTACCGGTCGGCCGACTTCTACCTGCACGGCAACCCCGACGATCCGCGCATCCGCCACGCGTACACCCGCGCCCGCGAATCCTTCGCCGCCGCGGCCGCCCTGCTCGATCCGCCCGTGGAGCCGATCGAGATCCCCTACGAGCACACCGTGCTCCACGGCTACTTCTACCCCGCGCTCCGCCGCGCCGGGGACACCGGGCCGAGGCCGACGGTCATCATGCACAGCGGATTCGACGGCACCTGCGAGGAGATGCACTTCTTGGGCGCGGCAGCCGCCCAGGAGCGCGGCTACAACGTCGTCACGTTCGACGGTCCGGGCCAGCCCGCCGCGCTGCATTTCGACGGACTCGTCTTCCGCCCCGACTGGGAGAACGTCATCACACCCGTACTGGACTGGGTGCTGGACCGTCCCGGCGTCGACCCGGACCGGGTCGCGTTGCTGGGTGCTTCCCTGGGTGGTCTACTGGCACCGCGGGCGGCTGCCTTCGAACACCGCCTCGCCGCGTGCATCGCGTTCGACGGTGTCTACGACCTGGGCGACTTGGCGACCCGACAGATGCCCGGTCCTCGCGCCGAGTCCGAAGCGCTGCTGCGGGCCGAGTCGGCACCGGAGGTCGATGCGATGGTTGAGCAGCTCATGGCCCGTGACCCGAACATGCGCTGGGCCGCCACGCACGGCCAGTACGTCATGGGCGCCGACAGCCCCCGTGCCTTCTTCGCCTCCTACCTGGACTACACCCTCGCCGGAGGGATCGCCGAGCGGATCACCTGCCCGACCCTGGTGTGCGAAGCGGACACCGACATCTTCTTCGAGGGCCAGCCCCAGCTGCTGTTCGACCACCTCACCTGCCAGAAGGCCCTGCTCCGCTTCACCGAGGCCGAGGGCGCCGGGGCGCACTGCCAGGCCGGCGCTCAGCGCCTGGCTTTCGCGCGCATATACGACTGGCTCGACGACGTCGTCGCCGCTCACTGAACGCGCTCACCGAAGGGGCAGGGTCCCGGGTGCCGGGACCCTGCCCGCCATCTGTCCCGGCACCAGCCGGAACACCGCAAGAGACATCGCCGACTCCGCAGGGAGCGCATCATGAGTCCGACCTCGCTTCCCCCGGCTTCGCCGGCGTCCCTCGGCTTCTCGCCGGAGCGCCTCGACCGCCTGGACGACGCGATGCGGGGCGAGATCGACGCCGGTCACTACGCCGCCATCAGCGTCGCCGTCGCCCGCTGCGGCAAGCTCGCGAAATTCCGCACGTACGGCTGTCAGAGCCTCGAAACCGGTGCGCCACTCCGGGAAGACGCGATTTTCCGCATCGCCTCGATGACCAAACCGGTCATCGCCGTCGCGATGATGTCCCTCTACGAGGAGGGCAGGTGGCAGCTCGACGATCCCGTCACGAAGTTCGTGCCCGAGTTCGCGGATCTGAAGGTGATGCGGGACGGTCGGCTCGTGCCGCTCGACCGGCCCATGACGATGCGCCATCTGATGGCCTCCTGCGCGGGTTTCGCCTTTCTCGTCCCGATGGGCAGCACCAACCCGAAGCTGGACGAGATGTATCTGGCCGCTGATCTCTTCAGCGGTACCAACGAGGACATGGTCGCCAAGCTGGCCCGGCTTCCGCTGGAGGCACAACCCGGCACCCTCTTCCGGTACGGGCTCCAGCAGGAGGTCCAGGGCGTCATCATCCAGCGGCTGTCCGGCGAACCGCTCGACGCCTTCCTCGAACGCCGGATCTTCGGGCCACTGGGCATGACCGACACCGGCTTCGGCGTCGCGCCAAAGGAGCGCGAGCGCATCGCACCCCGGTACGCCCTGGACGAGAACCTGAAGCTCGGGCTCGCCGCCGATCAGTCGCCGTTCCCCGTGCTGGCGGGCACAGCGGCCGGGGAGAAGCCGACGTACCTGCTGTCGATCGCCGGGCTGTACTCGACCGTGCAGGACTACCTGCGCTTCGCGCAGATGCTGGCCGACCGCGGGACTCTCGACGGCGCCAGGATCCTGGCACCGTCGTCGGTGAAGCTGATGACGAGCGACCTGCTGCCCGAGGGCGTCCCGCTGCGCTTCCTCCAACCGTTCGCGGGCGTCGGTTACGGCATGGGGGTCGGCATCGTGCTCGACCCCGCACACGCCGACTTCAACGGCGGGGCGATCGGCGCGGGCAGCTACTACTGGGGCGGCGTGCACGGCACCTGGTTCTGGGTCGACCCGGTCAACGACGTCATCGTCGTCGGCATGGTCCAGCAGGTCGACGCCGGCAACGCGATGACCGGCCGTCCCTATCCCGTTCCCGACATCCGCGGGATGGCGCGGTCCATCGTCTACGGGGCGCTCGTCGAGCCCGACACGCAGGCGTGACGGCCCGGGAGGGTGGGCAGGGCCGGTCCGCCCTCCCGGCCACCCGGTCCGCGCGCCGCTACTCGCCCTTGGCCGCGACCAGTCCCGGCAGCCGGTTCAGCACCCGCACCCTGCCCGTGCCGGAGCCCCGCTCCGGCACGTGCACCAACTGGCTGGAGATCCGCTCCTTGGTGAGGCTGCTGGTCACCTCGCCCGTCAGCAGCGCCTTCACGTCCGCGTTGACCTCCGGCCGCAGCCCCTTCGCCGCGGTCTGCCGCTCGAAGTGCCGGCTGCTGAAGAAGACCAGCGCGCCGCCGCCCTCGGTGCGCAGCCCCAGCGGCGCGAACGACGCTCCGGCCAGCGGCTGGTCGACGTACTGGTACGAGAAGCCCGCCCGCCGGGTGGCCTGCCGGGCCTGCCGCCAGCCCGACGTCGTCGTGCCGGGCGCGAACACGTCCGGCGCGCCGTCCCGCAGGTAGGCCGTGTACGTCCGGCTCAAGTCCTCCGGTACGACGGCCAGTCCGGGCTCCCGCGGCTCCACCGGAAGGGCCATGCCGTCCTCGTCCCGGCTGAACTCCGGTACCTGGGACGGCCGTACGACCGCGAGGTAGGACGCCTTCCACACCGCGTCGGGGCCCGTCCGCACGAACGCCACCAGCCAGCGGGTGTCCAGCCGCCCGCCGTCGCGGTCCCGGTTGGAGTCGGTGTCCGCGAGGAACCAGCGCGGCCAGCCCGCCTTCTTGGGGATGACGTAGGCCGTGTCCGTCAGCTCCAGCGGCTTGTGCGCCGGATTGCCGTTCGGGCTGTAGGACTTCCGCGCCTTCAGCCCCGCCTGGTTGATCGCGCCGAGCGACCCCGTCACCCGCCCCGCGTCCAGGGCCGGATCGAACGCCTTGTCCGCCGCGTTGTAGGCGGAGGTGAAGTCCTTCAGTGCCTGCTCGGCCTCAGACTCCGTCGCCCCCGGGAGCACGGCCAGCTCCCCGTGTACCGTCACGCAGCCGCTCGCCGTCACGCACAGCACCGTCGCCGTCGCGAGCCCCGCCGTCAGTCGCCCCAGCCTTGTCATCCGTCGCCTTCTGCGCCTTGAGATCCGTCGCCCGCACCGAGGGTCGAAACCCTACCGGGGCGAGGAACAGCACGAGGGTGGGGACCAGGTACAGCACCCACACCGTGACCTGGAGGACGGTCGGGTCCGGCTGGAAGTTGAGGACGCCCTTCAGGAGCGTGCCGTACCAGCTGTCCGGCGGGACCGCGCCGCTGACGTCGAACGCCCGGTCCGCCAACCCGCCCAGGAAGCGCGCCTCCTGGAGGTCGTGGACCCCGTACGCCAGCACACCGGCCGCCACCACGACCAGCATGCCGCCGGTCCAGGTGAAGAACCGCGCCAGATCGATCCGCAGCGCGCCCCGGTAGAACAGCCAGCCCAGCACGATCGCGGTGGCCAGGCCCAGCAGCACCCCGGCCAGCGGCGAGGAGGAGCCCTCACCACTGGCCCGTACCGAGGCCCAGACGAACAGCGCGGTCTCCAGACCCTCGCGGCCGACCGCCAGGAACGCGGTGGCCACCAGCGCCCCGGTGCCCATCGCGAGCGCCGCGTCCAGCCTGCCGTGCAGCTCCGCCCGCAGATGGCGCGCGGTGCGCCGCATCCAGAACACCATCCACGTCACCAGCCCGACGGCGACGATGGACAGCGAACCGCCCAGCAGCTCCTGCGCCTCGAACGTCATCTCCCGCGAGCCGAACTCCAGGGCCGCGCCGAAGCCGAACGAGATCGCGACGGCGATGCCGATCCCGGACCAGACCGGGCGCAGCGCGTCCCGCCGCCCGGTCTTCACCAGGTAGGCGACCAGGATGCAGACGACGAGACTCGCCTCCAGGCCCTCGCGCAGGCCGATCAGATAGTTGCCGAACATGCCGGTCCCTCCACGGTGTCGATCACGCCGGTCCCTCCACGGTGTCGATCATGCGAACAGCCCCCGGCCCCACCAGTCGTCCCCGTCCCGGACGCCCGGCGGCACGGCGAACACGGCCGAACCCACGTGCTGGATGTACTCGTTGAGCGCGTCGGCGGCGGCCAGGCGGCGCTGCACCGGGACGAACCCGGTCCGCACGTCGCGCTGGTAGGCGAGGAAGAACAGGCCCGCGTCGAGCCGCCCGAGCCCGTCCGTGCCGTTGGTGAAGGAGTAGCCCCGCCGCAGGATCGTCGCCCCGCCGTTGGAGTCCGGGTGCGCCAGCCGCACGTGCGCCGTCGGCAGCATCGCCTCCAGGAACGGCTCGTCGCGCTCCTTCGCCTTCCCTACCGCCGCGCCCTCGCGCTTGTCCCGGCCGAAGACGTCCTCCTGCTCCTGGAGAGGAGCCCGGTCCCAGGTCTCGACGTGCATCCGGATGCGGCGCGCGACGAGATAGGAACCGCCCGTCATCCACCCGGCGCCGTCCCCCGCGCCGACCCACACGTGCCGCTCCAGCGCCGCCGTGTCCGAGCCCGCGATGTTCCGCGTGCCGTCCTTGAAGCCCATCATGTTGCGCGGTGTCTGCGCGTCCGGCGTGGTGGACGACGTCTTCCCGAAGCCCAGCTGGGACCAGCGGATCGCGGCGCGGCCCATGCCGATCCTGGCCAGGTTGCGGATGGCGTGCACCGCCACCTGCGGATCGTCCGCGCACGCCTGTACGCACAGGTCGCCGCCGCTGCGGGCCCGGTCCAGGCCGTCCCCCGGGAACTTCGGCAGGTCCACCAGCGCCTTTGGCCGCCGGTCCGCCAGCCCGAACCGCCCCTCGGCGAACAGCGAGGGCCCGAAGCCTAGGGTCAGCGTCAGCCGCGAGGGCGGCAGCCCCAGCGCCTCGCCCGTGTCGTCCGGCGGAGCCTCGGGCGCCTGGCCGTACGCCCCCGTGCCGACCGGGCGGCCGGCGGTCATGCGCTCCGCCGCCCGCGTCCACTCGGTCAGCAGCGCGACCAGTTCGGAGCGCTCCTTGGTCGTGACGTCGAACGCGGCGAAGTGCAGCCGGTCCTGTACGGCGGTGGCGATGCCCGCCTGGTGCGCCCCGTGGAACGGCACCGCGGCCCCGCTCCGGCCGTCCTGCTCCGCCCCGCCGCCCCGGGCGGCGGACACGCCCCAGCCCGCGGCGGCGCCGGCGGCCAGCCCGCCGCCGCCCCAGCCGAGGAGGGCGCGCCGGGACGGGCCGGGGGCGCGCGACGGGTCCGCGCTCGGGTCGGACATGGCTCCAGCCTCCTTGTCGCAGCCGTTACTTCGTGACCGCGGCGGCCAGCCGGGACAGCGGCTCGGCGAGCGCGTTGACCGCGTCGGAGAGCTTCTTGCGGTCCGCCTCGCCGACCTTGTCGTACGAGGTGAACACGTAGGAGCCCGGGTCGGCCCGGTACTGCTCCAGCAGCGCGTTCAGCGCCGCGAACCGCTGGTCCAGGGTCTGCGTGAGGGCCGCGTCGTTCTTGGCGGCGACGGGCTTCAGCAGCGCGTAGGACCGCTCCGCGCCCTCGACGTTCGCCTTGAAGTCGACCAGGTCGGTGTGGCTGTAGCGCTCCTCCTCGCCGGTGACCTTGCCGGTGGCCACCTCGTCCAGGAGCTCCTTCGCGCCGTTGGCCATCGAGGTGGGCGTGATGTCCGCCCGGCCCACCCGCTTCTGCCAGTCCGCCAGGTCGGCCTGGAGGCGCGGGGCGAGCGCCTTCTCCTGGGGGCCGAGCTTCCCGTCCTGCCACAGCGCCTTCTCCAGGCGGTGCCAGCCGGTCCACTCCTGCCCGTCCTCCAGGCCGTCCGCGCGGACATCCACCTTGGGGTCGATGTCGCCGAAGGACTCGGCGACCGGCTCGGTGCGCTCCCAGCCGATCCGCGACGCGGCGTACGCCTTCTTCGCGGCCTCGACGTTACCGGCGGCGACCGCGTCCGTGAACACCTTCGCCTTCGGCAGCGTGGCGTCGGCCTGGGCCTGGACGTAGGTGCGGTAGCCGGCCACCGCGCGGTCCATCTCGGGGCTGCGCTCGGCCGCCCTGCCGCCGGTGACCTCGACCTTCTGCCGGATGCCGGCGCCCTTCATGCCGGGCTTGCAGGCGATCTCGTACGAGCCGGCCTTGATCTCGGCGGTGATCGTCGCCCGGGTGCCGGGGCCGATGTTCTCGCGCTCGGTCACGATGCGGTCGTCCGGGAACAGGACGTACACCTCGGTGACCTTCGACCCCTTGTTCTCCACGGCGAGTTCGAGGTGGCCGGCGGGGACGGAGGTCCGGGAGACCTCGCAGGCGTCGTCCTTGGCGACGACCCGCACCGCGCCGTCGCCCTTCCCGTCGCTCTTCTGCGCGC
This sequence comes from Streptomyces sp. ADI96-02, assembly GCF_003846185.1. GTDB lineage: Bacteria > Actinomycetota > Actinomycetes > Streptomycetales > Streptomycetaceae > Streptomyces. The sequence continues at coordinate 1,694,225 of NZ_ML123034.1, read as the reverse complement.
AGCCCGTGACGGCGGTCAGCGCGGCGACCGTGGCGGCGGCGGTGACGACGGAGAGACGAAGAGGTCGCATGCGGGCTCCACGGAGGTGAGGAAAGACGGGGACATAGCCGGACACGGGCCGGTCGGGCGGGCTTAACTTAGCCGACCCTTACCTCGTCGATACCTCTCCGCGCAGTGATTCGGCTCTCATCTCCGGGCCCCGGAAGAGGTCCGGTCACGGGCGACCCACGGGCGACCCGCGGAAGAGTCACGTACGGGTCAAGCGGGGCGTTTCGGCACCACGAGCGGTGTCCCCGTGCGCGGGTGCGGGAACACCTCGACCGGCTGCCGGTAGACCTCGCCGAGCAGTTCGCCGCTGAAGACCGCCTCCGGAGGGCCCGCCACCGCGATCCGCCCGTCGTGCAGTACGGCGGCCCGGTCCGCGTACGCCGCGGCGAGCCCCAGATCGTGGAGCACGACCACGACGGCGTCCCCGGCGGCGGCCCGTTCGCGGCAGATCCGCAGGACCAGCTCCTGGTGGCGCAGGTCGAGCGCGGCCGTCGGCTCGTCGAGCAGCATCAGCGGAGCCCGCTGGGCCAGCACCCGGGCGAGCGCCACCCGGGCCCGTTCGCCGCCGGACAGCTCGGAGAACGGGCGGGCGGCGAACCGCGTCACCTCGGTGGCCGCCATCGCCGCCGCCACCGCCGCGTCGTCCTCGTCCTCCCGCTCCGTACCGGCCCACGGGGCCCGTCCCATCCGTACGACGTCCTCCACCGGGAACGGGAAGGACAGGGCGGCGGACTGCGGCAGCACCGAGCGGCGCAGAGCCAGTTCGGGCGCGGACCAGGCGGCGGCCGGACGGCCCGCGACGCGGACCTCGCCGCCGTCGGGCGCCAGATCGGCGGCGAGCGCCGCCAGCAGCGTCGACTTCCCCGCGCCGTTGGGCCCGACCAGGGCCACCACCTCGCCCGCGTGCGCCGCCAGGTCGATGGCGTCCAGCACCTGCCGCCGCCCCAGCCGGACCGAGAGCGCGACGGCCTCGACGACGGGGGAGCCGGGGGCCGCCGGAGCGGGCAGCTCCCGGGATCGGGGAGCGAACAGGTCTCGCAGTGTCCTCATGCCCAACCACCTTGCTTGCGACGGGTCCTGCGCAGCAGCCAGAAGAAGAACGGGCTGCCGAAGAGCGCGGTCAGCACGCCGAGCGGCAGCTCGGCCGGGGCGGCCACGGTCCGGGCCGCCAGGTCGCCCGCCACCAGGACCAGCGCGCCGCCGAGGGCGCTGCCCGGCACCAGGAAGCGGTGACCGGGGCCGTTCGCCATCCGCAGCAGATGCGGGACGAGCAGGCCGACGAAGGAGATGATGCCCGCGACCGCGACGGCGGCGGCCGTCAGCAGGGCCACGACCAGGACCAGGACGATCCGCAGCCGTTCCACGTCCACGCCCAGGTGCCGGGCGGGACGTTCGCCGAGCGCCAGCAGGTCCAGCTTGCGCGCGTAGAACGGGGCCACGAGCAGGCCCGCCAGCGCGCACGGCAGCACCGCCAGCACCTTGGGCCAGGTCGCCTGGGCGAGCGAGCCGAGCTGCCAGAAGGTGATCTGGGTGATCTGCGCGTTGTCCGCGAAGAAGATGAACAGGCCGATCAGCGCGCCCGCGAAGGCGTTGACGGCGATGCCGGTGAGGATCAGCGTCACCACTTCGGTCCGGCCCCCGGACCGTGACAGCGCGTAGACGAGCAGGACGGTCGCGAGACCGGCCACGAACGCGCAGACCGTGATGGTCCAGTTGCCGAGGAAGCTCAGCCCGAGCGCGATCGAGCCGACCGCGCCGACCGCCGCGCCCGCCGAGATCCCGATCACGCCGGGCTCCGCCAGCGGGTTGCCGAACACGCCCTGCATCAGAGCGCCCGCGCAGCCGAGCGAGGCCCCGACGAGCAGCGCGAGCGCGACCCGGGGGAGCCGGACGTTCCACAGGACGCTCTCGCCGACCCGGTCGAGCTCCTGGCCGCCGAGTCCGATCCGGTGCTGCACGGAGGCCAGCACATCGCCGATCGGGAGGGAGTACGCGCCGATCGCGGCGGACAGCAGGCATCCGGCGAGCAGGGCGAGGGCGAGAGCGGCGGTGAGCACGAAGGCGGTGCTCCGGCGGGACGCGCCGGCCGGCGCGGGCTTCCCCACGGACGGGGCCACGGACAGGGCCACGGGCGGGGCGGAGCCGGAGGACGGCCTCTCGGCGCGTTCCTCGTACGAGGTGGTCACCGGCCCTTTCCGCCCTTCGGGTAGAGCTGTTCGACGATCTCGCTGAGCACCCGGTCGGTGCGCGGGCCGTAGTTCAGCAGCACGCCGTCGTCGATCGAGACGACCCGGCGGTCCATTCCGGCCGGGGTCTCCGCGATGCCGGGGATCTTCACCAGCCCGTCCATGCCGTCCACCGAGGCGAGCCCCTTGCTCATCACGAGGATCGCGTCCGGCGCGGCCTCGGCCAGGGCCTCGCTGGTGATGGCGGTGAAGTCCTTGTCCAGCCCGGACGCCTTGCCCGCGTCGACGGCGCCGGCCGCCTCCAGCAGCGAACTCGCCCCCGACTCCGCGCCGCCCAGCAGGTAGACCGAGGCCGAACCGCGCAGATACAGGAACGCCACCCGGGGCTTCTCGCCGTCCGCGCGGTCCGGGATGGTCTTCTGCACGGCGGCGATCCGCGCCTCGGTGCGCTTCTTCAGCTCGGCTCCGGCGGACGGCACGCCCAGCGCCTCGGCGACGGTGTCGATCCGGCGTCCGACGTCGGCGAGTTCCGTGGCGGGCTCGACGACGACGAGCGGGATGCCGGCGTCGCGGATCTGGTCGACGGCCTCGCCGGGGCCGGTCGTGGTGTCCGCGAGGACGACGGTGGGCTTCAGCGAGAGAACGCTCTCGGCCGAGACGTCGTGCGCCCGCGTCACCACCGGGAGCTCCTCGGCCTGTTCGAAGGTGGCGGTGATGTCGCGCGCCACGACCTGATCGCCGAAGCCCAGGGTGAAGACGATCTCGTTCAGGGAACCGGTCAGCGGCACGATCCGGTCCGTCGAGTCGATCGTGACCTTCGTGCCGTCGGCCGAGTCGACCGTCACCGGCAGCTTCGGCGCGGGGGCGGCGGCCAGCGGCTCCACCCGGTCGGCATCCGCCGAGGCCGTGCTCCCGGCCGCCTTCGGGGCGGCGTCGCCGCCGCCTCCGCAGCCGGTCAGGACCAGGGCCAGGGCCGTCGCGGCGGCGAGTGCCGCGCCCGTCCCGCGGCGGGTCGACCGGGCGCGGCGGGCCCGCCGGCCGGTGTCCGGGCCCGTCGGGGCGAAGTCCTGCGAGATGCGCACTGGGCACCGTCCTGTCGTTCTGCGGCGTGCGGTTGGCGGTCGGCCGGAGGGGCGAGCGACGGAGGGGTTCCGGCGCGGGCTGGAGATAGCTTAGGTTAGCCTTACCTGCCTAACCACCCCCTGGAGGGTCCCTCATGCTGTCGTCCAGATCTGCCCGCGCGCTCGCCGTAGCGCTTCTCGCGGTGCTGGTGGGAGCCCTGCTCCCGGCCGCCACCGCGCACGCGGCGAGCCGCACGGTGCAGGGCGGCCGACTGGACTGGGGCATCAAGTCCTCCTTCCAGAGCTACGTCACCGGGCCCATCGCGAACGGCAGTTGGAGCCTGACCGGCGGCGCGGCCACGGTCGGCGGCAGCCAGTTCCGCTTCCACTCCGCGACCGGTTCCTACGACCCGGCCACCGGGGCCTTCGCCTCCGGCTTCTCGGGCGGGGTCCACTTCACCGGCCACCGCAAGGCCGACGGCTCCAACGAACTCGACCTCACCATCAGCCGTCCCACCGTCCGCATCGAGGGCGGCAGCGGCACCGTCTACGCCGACATGCTCAGCAAGGAGCGCCGCACCGGCAAGGTCGCCCGCTCCTCCCAGGTACCGCTCGCCACACTCGGCCTCTCCGGGATCGACATGAAGGGCGGCTCCACGCCCGTCGCCCTCACCGACGTGCCCACCACGCTGACCGCCCAGGGCGCCGCCGCCTTCGCCGGCTACTACACCGCCGGCACCCCGCTGGACCCGATCAGCCTCTCCGTGGACACCCGGGGCCCGGCCGCCGATCCGAAGCCGTCCGCCCCGGCGGAGAAGAAGGACGGCGAGGACGCCGGGAAGGAGAAGTCCGGGAAGAAGGCGGGGAAGGAGAAGGCGGGCCGCTTCGAGGACGCCGCCGTCGACTGGGGGGTGCGCCGCACCTTCCGCGAGTACGTCACCGGCTCCATCGGCCGAGGGAAGTGGGCCCTCGCCGACGGCGCGCAGGACGGCGGAGCGCTCTTCCGCTTCCCGGAGGGCAGCGGCACGTACGACGCGAAGAAGCAGACCCTGGACGCCGGCTTCGACGGCAGCGTCCGCTTCACCGGAGCCCACGGCCTCGACCTGACCCTCGCCGGCGTCTCCGTGGAGATCGCAGACGGCGAGGGCACCCTCTCGGCGGACGTCACCAGCGAGGGCGACACCCGCGCGGACGTCCCCCTGGTCACCTTCGCCGCCGAGGACTTCGCGCCGAAGGACGGCCTCGCCCGCCTCACCGAGGCCCCCGCCACCCTCACCGCCGACGGCGCGAAGGCGTTCGGCTCCCTGTACAGGGCGGGCACCGCCATGGACCCGGTCTCCCTGGCCGTGGCCGTCGACCCGAGGACCCCGCTGCCCGCGCTCCCCGACCTCGGCAGCGAGCCGACGGCCGCCGCCGAACCGGCGAAGCAGGCCGCCGAGCCTTCCGCCGCACCGGCCGCCGCCTCCTCGGCCTCCGGTCCCGGCGCCGGCACGTACCTCGCCGTCGGCGGCGGCGTGCTGCTGCTCGCCGCCGCCGGAGCGTTCCTCGCCCGCCGCCGCGCGCGGCCGGCCGCCGCACCCGCCGACTCCACTCCGACCGACTGAAGCCCCGCATGCGCGCCTTATGGACCGTCACTCCCTGCCCTCTCGCCTCTCTTCCACCCCCGTTTCCCCTAGGAGACCCGCCACCATGGCTGCTGCCCGCCCTCTGGCCCTCGCCGCCGCCGTCGCCACGGCCGCCGCTCTGGGCGCGACCTTCGCCCTCCCCGCCCTCGCCGCCGACAGCGGCGCGGCCGAGGACACCGCCGCCTCCACCACCGCCGCGCCGAAGGTGGACCTGACGGACGGCACGCTCGACTGGGGCTTCAAGGAGTCCTTCCGCAAGTACCTCGCCTCGCCGTTCGCCCACGGGAAGATCACCGTCTCCGGCGGCGCGCGGCAGGCTGCGGACAACGGCGCGTTCACCTTCGTCAACGGCAAGGGCGTCTACGATACGGACACCCACGGCACCGACACCGCCTTCGAGGGCGCGGTCAACTTCTCCGCCCACCAAGGCGTCCTGGACATCACGCTGTCCGACCTGAAGGTCTCCACCACCGGCAAGGGCGGAGCGATCACCGCCGACGTGAAGACGCCTCAGGGCGCCAAGGACGACGTGGCCGTCGCCGCGCTGGACCTCTCCGCCGTGCGGCCGGGCCAGGGAGCCGGCGGCGCGATGGTCTTCAAGGACATCCCGGCCACGCTGACGAAGGCGGGCTCGGAGGCGTTCAACGGCCAGTACAAGGAGGGGGACGCGCTCGACCCGGCCACCCTCTCGGTGAAGCAGGCCGCCGCCCCGCCGACCGGCGGGCCCACCGACGAGCCGACCGACCGGCCCACGGAGAAGCCCGCCGACGAGCCGACGAAGGAGCCGACGAAGCCGACCGGGGAGCCGACCGAGGAACCGGGCACGGACCCGACGGACGACCCCGCCCCCGACCCGTCCGCCTCCCAGGACGCCCCTCCCGTCAGCGGCCCGGTCGTCGACGGCACCCTGAACTGGGGCGTCAAGGAGTCCTTCCGTTCGTACGTCACCGGTCCGATCGCCCGCGGCAAGGTCGAGACGAGCGGCGGCGCGACCGCCTCCGGCGACGGCTACCGCTTCGGCGACGCCACCGGCAGCGTCGACGCGGACAAGAACACGCTCAACGCCGCCTTCCGGGGCACCGTACGCTTCCTGGGCCACGAGGCCGACGGCGCGTACGCCCTCGACCTCTCCCTCGGCAACCTGAAGATCGACGCGCAGGGCGTCCGGGGCAAGCTCCTCGCCGACGTCTCGACCAAGGACCGCGGCAGCGGCAAGGTCAGCAAGCTCACCGAGCTGCACTTCGCCGACCTGGAGCTGCCCGTCGGAGCCCTCAAGGCCAAGGACGGCGTCGTGAGCCTCGCGGGCGTCCCCGCGACCCTCACCGAGGACGGCTCCGAGGCGTTCAGCGGCATGTACGAGAAGGGCGAGCGGCTCGACGCCCTGACCGCCGCCGTCTCCCTCGACGAGGACGCCCAGTTGCCGGGCGGTTCGGCCGGCGGCTCCGGCTCCACCGGAAGCTCCGGCTCCACGGGCGGCTCCGGCTCCACGACCGGCGGCTCCACCGCCGCCGGCGGCACGGGGGGCACGGTCGGCGGCTCCACCGGCTCCACGGTCGGCGGTTCGGCGGGCGGTTCGGTCGGCAGCTCCGGCGCACTCGCCTCCACCGGCTCCGACGTCCCGACCGGCGCGCTGATCGCCGCCTCCGGCCTCGTCGTGGCGGCCGGCGCGGGCACGCTCGCCGCCACCCGCCGTCGCCGCGCCACCGCCTGACCCGGCCCCGCCCGGCGCGGGGCAGTGCTTGAATGCGCACGTGAGCGACTACGACGTACCCCGAGGCATCGACGTCCTGCGGGTGTTCTGCGGACCGGACGGCCGACACGGCAACGAGCTCGGCGTCGTACGCGACGGGCGCGGCCACCCGGATCAGGCGTCCCGGCAGCGGCTGACCCGGCGACTCGGCTTCAGCGAGACCGTGTTCGTCGACGACCCGGAGCGCGGCCGGGTGGACATCCACGCGCCGGGCCTGCGGCTGCCGTTCGCCGGGCACCCGCTGGTGGGCGCGGCCTGGCTGCTGGACCTGGAGATCCTGGAACTCTCCGTCGGCGACGTGTTCGCCCGCCAGGACGGGGAGTTCACCTGGATCACCGCCCGCCCCGAATGGGCTCCGCGGCGCACGCTCCGGCAGTACGCCACGGCCGCCGAGGTGGAGGCGCTGCCCGCGCCGCCGCCGGGCGAGGGGTGGCTCTACGCCTGGGCCTGGGAGGACGAGGCCGCGGGCCGGGTGCGCGCGCGGGCCTTCCCCCGGCGCCGTCAGGGCGTCGTGGAGGACGAGGCGACGGGCGCGGCGGCCCTCCTGCTCAGCGCCCGCCTCGGCCGGGCCCTGAACATCAGACAAGGACGCGGCTCCCAGATCCTCACGGCGCCCGCGCCGGACGGCACGGTGGAGGTCGGGGGCCGCGTCCTGATGGCCGCGCGTGGCTGAACCGCGCCCGCTGCCGGCGCCGAACCGCGCCCGCGCTACGCGCTGAGCGGGAACACCTCGCCCAGTTCGCGGAAGACGGCGGTGTTCAGCGCGAAGGCGCGCTTGCACTCCTCCACGATGCGCTGCTTCTCCAGGTCGTCCGCGTTCACCGCGTCCAGCAGCTCGCGGTAACCCCGCTTGAACGCCGCCGGGTTGGCGATCTCCTCGAAGACGTAGAACCGGACGCCGTCGCCCTTGCGTTCGAAGCCCCAGGTCTTCTCCGCCTTGTCGCGGATGATCTGGCCGCCCGAGAGGTCGCCGAGGTAGCGGGTGTAGTGGTGCGCGACGTAACCGGCGGGCCAGGTGCGGGCGCACTCGGCGACCCGGGCGGCGTACGCGGCGGTGGCGGGCAGCGGCTCCAGGCCCTCGCGCCAGCCGGGCCCGCGCAGGTGCAGAAGGTCCCGCTCCAGCTCGGCGGAGCGCATCAGCTCGGGCTGGATGAAGGGGCCCGCCACCGGGTCGTCGCGCAGGGTCTGCGCGCCCTCCTCCAGCGCCCGGTAGACGAACCACAGCTGCTCGGTGTAGCGCGTGTAGGCGTCCACGCCCAGCCGGCCGCCGAGCAGGTCGCTCATGAACGTCGATGTCTCCGCTTCGGTGTGCTGCTCGTGCGACGCGATGCGGATGAGCGTCGAGAAGGGAGTGACGGTGGCGGTTGCGTCCAAGGCGGGCCTCCGGGGACCGAGGGGGACGGGAAGTCCAGAAAGAGACGGAGATACCGGCCTGCGCCCGCCGTGGTGCGGCGGCAGCGCGTGCCGGTACGCCGATCCTCCTACTTAGGCTTACCTAAGTCAACTGGTTCCCGACTGTCTGTCGGTAAAAACGTACCCCCGCGACGGCCGGAGCGGGAGGTCAGGGAAGAGTGAGGATGTCCGCCCCGGTCTCCGTCACCACCAGGGTGTGTTCGAACTGCGCGGTCCGCCGCCGGTCCTTCGTCACCACCGTCCAGCCGTCCTCCCACATGTCGTACTCGTGCGTGCCCAGCGTCAGCATCGGCTCGATCGTGAACGTCATGCCCGGCCGCATCACCGTGGTCGCGTGCGGGCTGTCGTAGTGCGGGATGATCAGCCCGGAGTGGAACGAGGAGTTGATCCCGTGCCCGGTGAAGTCGCGCACGACCCCGTACCCGAACCGCTTCGCGTACGACTCGATGACCCGGCCGATCACGTTGATCTGCCGTCCGGGCCGCACGGCCTTGACGGCCCGGTTCAGCGACTCGCGGGTGCGCTCGACGAGCAGCCGCGACTCCTCGTCCACGTCGCCGCAGAGGTAGGTGGCGTTGTTGTCGCCGTGCACCCCGTTGATGTACGCGGTCACGTCCAGGTTCACGATGTCGCCGTCGCGCAGCACCGTGGAGTCGGGGATGCCGTGGCAGACGACCTCGTTGACCGAGGTGCACAGCGACTTCGGGAAGCCGCGGTAGCCGAGCGTGGACGGGTACGCGCCGTGGTCGACCATGAAGTCGTGGGCGACCCGGTCGAGTTCGTCCGTGGTGACGCCCGGCGCGATGTGCTTGGCGGCCTCCTCCATCGCCTGCGCGGCGATGCGGCCCGCGACGCGCATCCGCTCCACGGTGTCGGAGTCCTGGACCTCCGGGCCGGTGTACGGCGTCGGAGCCGGCTTCCCCACGTACTCGGGACGCCGGATGTTTCCGGGTACGGAACGGACGGGAGTGATCTCCCCTGGTACGAGAAGCGACTGGCCAGACATGCCGGCGAGTCTAACCAGCGACCTCGGGGCACCATGGCAGAGAGGAAAGGAGCCGTCGATGGCCCTGTTCAAGAAGCGCACGGTCGGAAAGCCGGGCGAGTGGTACTACTGCCTGGAGCACAAGACGGTCGAGGAGGGCCCCGACTGCCCGGCGAAGAACCGGTTCGGCCCCTACGCCTCACGTGAGGCGGCGCAACACGCGATGGACACCGCGCGCGAGCGGAACGCGGAGTGGGACACCGACCCCAAGTGGCACGACCGCGACAAGGACGCCCCGCCGGCCGACTGAGGCGCGGCCCCCGACCTGATGCGGGGAGCCCCGCGGCGGTCACCCGCCGGATGAGGCGGGGCGGACGCGGGGCGCGGGCCCCGGGTGAGCCGGACCACCGGACCCCGGGGCCCGCGCCCACCACCCGCCCGTGTCACGCCCCGACCCGCGCCTCCCGCCGCCGTACCGCGTCCTCGTCCGTCTCCGAGTCGTACCGCAGCAGCTTCGGCAGGGCCGCCGTCAGCAGCGCGACGGACGCGACGCACGCCACCCCGCCCGTCCAGATCGCCGACCGGGTGCCCGTCCAGCCCGCCATCGCCCCGGCCCGCACCTGGCCGAGCTGCGGGCCGATGCTGTACGAGAGCACCTCGATGCCCGCCAGCCGGCCGCGCAGCTCCTCCGGAATGGTCTGGTTCCAGATGGTGGCGCGGCCCAGACCGCTCAGCATGTCGCCCGCCCCCGCCACGCCCAGGCACAGCAGCACCACCCACACGTCGGAGAACCAGCCCGCCGCGGCGATGGCCAGCCCCCACACCGCCGCGCCGAACACCACGAACAGCCCGTGCCGCCGCACCCGCGCGGTCCAGCCGCTGGTCAGGCCGAGCACCAGCGACCCGACCGAGCCCGCCGCGTACATGAGGCCGAGCGACCACTCGGCGTCCAGTTCGTCCGCCAGGAACGGGAAGATCGTGTTCGGGAAGGCGAAGAACATCGCCGCCAGGTCGATCGCGTACGTCCCCAGCAGCACCGGCCGGCTCCACGCGTACCGCGCGCCCTCCGCGATCCCGCGCAGCGACGGCTTCCGCGCGTCGTGCGCGGGCGGCGCGGGGGCCAGCCTCAGGCAGAGCACCACCGAGACGGCGAAGGTGCAGACCGTCACCCCGTACGCCGTCCCGTGTCCCGCGTACGCCACGACCAGGCCGGCCAGCGCCGGACCCGCGATGGCCCCGATCTGCCAGCGCAGCGAGTTCAGCGCGGCGGCCGCCGTCTGCTGCGCGTGCGGCACGATCCGCGCCATCAGGGAGTCCAGCGCGGGCCGCTGGAGCCCGGCGAGCGCCGAGACCCCGCCGGCCACCACGTACAGCGGCCACAGCAGCGGCTCCGGCAGCAGGGCGTTCACCAGCAGCACGGCGGCGAGCACACCGAGCCCGGCCTCCGTGAGCAGGATGACCCGGCGCCGGTCCACCGAGTCCGCCAGCGCGCCGCCGTAGAGCCCGAAGACGACCAGCGGCACCAGCTCCACCGCGCCCATCGCCCCGACCGCCAGCGGCGAACCCGTGAGGTCCTTGATCTGGAGCGGCAGCGCGATGAGCGCCATGAAGCTGCCGAAGTACGTGATCAGCCCCTGCACCCACAGCAGCCGGAAGTCCGCCGAGGAACGCCAGGGCGAGAGATCCGGCAGCAGGGCGCGCAGGCGGGACGACGGAGGCGGGGCGATGGGCGCGGAGGTCACGAGGAGCCATATTCCGTTTCGTCCGCCGCCCCCGGCAAGTCGTTTACCCGTTGACGACCGCGCGCCGCGCCGCGGACAGCCCTCACCACCCGGCGGGCGGCGGCTCCGTCAGCTGGTCGGCGAGCCGGGACAGCCGGTCGCGGAAGGTGCGCCCGCCGCGCGCCGCGGGCCTGCCGTTCTCCCCGGCCGCCGCGCTCACCAGGTGCTGGACGACGTCCAGGTCCACGTCCTCCCCGCTCACGGCGAGCACTTCGTGGGCCAGGCTCCCGACGTCCGGGTCGCCTCCGTCCAGGGCCAGCACCCGGGCCCCGGCCCGCCGGGCGTCGTGCACCCGCTCCAACAGCCCGCCGTCCGGCCGCTCCGGCGCGACCAGCAGCAGCGTCTCGCCACGCCCCGCCGCCGCGATCCGGCCGAGCCCGACCGCCAGATGCGCCGGGTCGCCGGGCTCGACCCGGTGCCGCACCAGGGTCGGCGTCAGCTCCGGCAGGCCCGACCAGGCCGACTCGTCGGACAGATGGGCCGCCAGGTGCCACGGCTCGTACGCCCGCGTCCCCACCAGGAGCAGCCCGCCGCCCCGCGGTACGACGGACGAGCGCAGGGCGAGCGCGAACCCCCGGGCGGCGGCCGGCCACCGGGTCCCGGCCAGCACGTCGCGGAGCAGGGCGACACGTACGGCATCCATGGCCCGGCATCCTGCCCGGCCGCAGGCCCCCGCCGGGCCCGCCGCCCGCCTCCTCACCCGAACGGAGGACCGCGGCGGACGACGCCTCCCGGCGGGCGGCGCGGCGGTACGGCGGTTCTCCCGCCTGCTCTCCCGCGCCCTACCTGGCAGTAGGGTCGGCCCCATGACTACACAGGACAGCGGCGGCGCGCCCAAGCCCCCCGCCAAGGACCCGTGGGACCTGCCCGACGTCTCCGGCCTCCGCGTCGGAGTGCTCGGCGGAACCGGCCCGCAGGGCCGCGGCCTCGCCTACCGCCTCGCCCGCGCCGGACAGCGCGTCACCCTCGGCTCCCGCGACGCCGGACGCGCCGAACAGGCGGCGGCCGAGCTGGGATTCGGCGTCGAGGGCGCGGACAACGCGGAGTGCGCCCGGCGCAGCGACGTCGTCATCGTCGCGGTGCCGTGGGACGGCCACGCGGCCACCCTGGAATCGCTGCGCGAGGAACTGGCGGGCAAGCTCGTCATCGACTGCGTCAACCCGCTCGGCTTCGACAAGAAGGGCGCCTACGCCCTCAAGCCGGAGGAGGGCAGCGCGGCCGAGCAGGCGGCGGCCCTGCTGCCCGACTCGCGCGTCACCGCGGCCTTCCACCACCTCTCGGCGGTGCTGCTCCAGGACGAGGGCATCGAGGAGATCGACACCGACGTCCTGGTCCTGGGCGAGGCGCGGGCCGACACGGACACCGTCCAGGCGCTCGCGGGCCGCATCCCCGGCATGCGCGGCGTCTTCGCGGGCCGGCTGCGCAACGCCCACCAGGTCGAGTCGCTGGTGGCCAACCTGATCTCCGTCAACCGCCGCTACAAGGCGCACGCCGGACTGCGGGCCACCGACCTCTGACCGCCCGAGCCGACGGAAGGGACCCGCGTCCGGCGGACCGCCTCCGCCACCGGCCGGAGACCTGTCCGGCCGGAGACCTGTCCCGGCCGCAGGCCCCTCCGGCCGGGACCGGAGGCGGGGCACAACGGGGCATGGGGGACACTGGACGGGACCACGACCACTCCCGACAGGAGCCGCCCTCCATGCCCCGCCTCGCTCTCTACGCCCTCATCGTCTGCGTCCTGGCCGTCGTGGCGGCCGTGGTCTCCTTCGCGCAGGGCAGCCTGCTCGGGATCCTCTGGGTGCTCATCGCGGGACTCTCCTCGAACATGGCCTGGTTCGCCGTGCGCAAGGAGCGGATGACGGCGTCCGACGCGGGCTGAGCCGCCGCCCGGTGCGGAACCGGGTACGCCGTCCGCCGTCACCGCACCGCGCAGAACGGGTTCTGCTCGTCGAAGAGGCCCTGCCAGAAGCGGTAGAGGTCCAGTCCGCAGGAGCGCTGGACCTCGCTCACTCCCAGGCTCCGCAGCAGCGCGTCGATCGCGTCGAAGAAGACGATGTTCGCCTCCGGGATCCACAGGATGGCGAACACCGCGATCAGCCCGAACGGCGCGATCGGCTCGACCCGGCGGCGGACGCCGTACGAGAGCCAGGGCTCGATCACCCCGTAGCCGTCCAGCCCCGGAATCGGCAGGAAGTTCAGGATCGCCGCCGTCACCTGGAGCATCGCCAGGAACGCCAGCGCGTACTGGAAGGCGAGCGGTACGCCGTCGAGCGCGTCCAGCCAGAACGGGGCGGTGCACACCACGGCGAAGGCGACGTTCGTCAGGGGGCCCGCCGCCGAGATCAGACTGTGCTTCCACCGGCCGCGGATCCGGCCCCGCTCGATGTAGACCGCCCCGCCGGGCAGCCCGATCCCGCCCATGATCACGAAGAGCACCGGCAGCACGATGCTGAGCAGCGCGTGTGTGTACTTCAGCGGGTTCAGCGTGAGATAGCCCTTGGACCCGACCGAGAGGTCCCCGCTGTGCAGCGCGGTCCGGGCGTGCGCGTACTCGTGCAGGCAGAGCGAGACGATCCAGGCCCCCGTCACGAACAGGAAGACCGCGAACCCGGCCTGGTCGGCGAAGTCCGTCCACACCGCCCAGCCCGAGACCGCGGTGACGGCGGCGATGCCGAGGAACACCGGGCTGATTCTCCGGTCGCTCCGGGTGGCTGCGGTGGTCATCGGTGCGGCTCCTGGTCTCTGCGGCGGACGACGGCTGGAGGGGCTGGAGGGGGCGGGGCGGGGAGGGGCGAGGGGGTACGGAGA
>NZ_ML123034.1:1676010-1680303 GCF_003846185.1 Streptomyces sp. ADI96-02 | reverse complement strand
AGACGGGGGCGGCTGCGGGTGACAGGGCGACACTAGGCGGACGACCCGGCCGGAGGCGAACGCGCACGGACCGGGAACGCGGCGGACCGCCGCCCGGGTTCCCCGCCCGCGCCTCGCCGAAGGCCGCCGCCCGCCTTCCGCCCTGCCTCCCCTCGCCCTGCCTCCCCTCGCCCTGCCTCCCCTCGCCCTGCCTCCCCTCGCCCTGCCTCCCCTCGCCCTGCCCCTTCGCCCCGGCCTCGCCCTCCCCTCGCCCTCCCTTCGCCCTGCCTCCCTGAGCCCTCCGCCCGGCCCCGGCGCGACGGGTCCGGCCCGTCGCGGACAATGGGCGCGTGCGCTACTGCATCCTCGGGACCACCCGGGCACTCCGCGACGACGGCACCGCCGTACCCCTGGGCGGGGCGCGGCTGCGCGCCCTGCTCACCGTCCTCGCGCTGCGCCCCGGGCGGACCGTCCCGGTCGGAGCGCTCGTCGACGAGGTGTGGGACGGCGAACCGCCCGCCGACGCGGCCGGTGCCCTGCAGGCCCTGGTCGGACGGCTGCGGCGGGCCCTGGGACGGGCGGCCGTCGCGTCCGAGGAGAACGGCTACCGGCTCGCGGCCCCGGCGGACGCCGTCGACCTGCACCGCTTCGAGCGACTGGCGGGGGAGGGGAGCCGGGCCCTGGAGCAGGGCGGCGCGCACCGGGCCCTCGCCGCCCTGGACGAGGCCCTGGCCGAGTGGTCCGGCCCCGCGCTCGCCGACCTGCCCGACCGCACCGCGCCCGCCGCCCGCCTGGAGACCCGCCGGCTCGACGCCCGGCGCGACCGGCTCGCCGCCCTGCTCGCCCTCGGACGGGCGGACGAGGCGCTGTGGGAGCTGCCGGCCCTGTGCGCCGCGCACCCCCTCGACGAACCGCTCCACGCCCTGCGCGTCACGGCCCTGCGCGACGCCGGACGCCCCGCCGAGGCACTGGCGGCCTACGAAGAGGTGCGCACCCTGCTCGCCGACCGCCTCGGCGCCGACCCCGGGCCCGAGCTGCGCGCCCTGCACGCCGCCCTCCTCCACCAGGAGCCCGCGCCGCCCGTCCCAGGGCCGCCCGCCCCCGCGCCGTCGACCGCGCCGCCGCCCGCCCCCGGCAACCTGCGGGCCAGGCTCACCAGTTTCGTCGGCCGCGGGAGCGACATCGCCGCGCTCCGCGAGGACCTGGGCCGCAGCCGCCTGGTCACCCTCCTCGGCCCCGGCGGCGCGGGCAAGACCCGGCTTTCCCAGGAGGCCGCCGAGGCCGCCGCCGACGCCTGGCCCGACGGCGTCTGGCTGGCCGAACTGGCCCCCGTGGACGACCCGGACGCCGTGCCCGAGGCCGTACTGAGCGCGCTCGGCGCCCGCGAGACCGTCCTGCGCGGCGCCGGCGCCGAGGAGCTGCGGGCCGTGGAACGCGGCGGCGGCGACCCGCTCGTCCGCCTCACCGAGCACTGCGCCCACCGCCGGATGCTGCTCCTGCTGGACAACTGCGAGCACGTCGTCGGGGCGGCGGCGGCCCTCACGGACCACCTGCTGGCCCGCTGCCCGCACCTCACCGTCCTCGCCACGAGCCGCGAACCCCTCGGCGTGCCGGGCGAACTCGTCCGCCCCGTCGACCCGCTGCCCGATCCCATGGCGCTGCGGCTCCTCGCCGAACGCGGGGCCGCCGCCCGGTCCGGATTCCGCCCCGACGCCGACGAGGAGAGCGCGGCGGCCTGCGCCGAGATCTGCCGGCGGCTCGACGGACTGCCGCTCGCCATCGAACTCGCCGCCGCCCGGCTGCGGATGCTCACCCCGCGCCAGATCGCCGACCGGCTCGACGACCGCTTCCGCCTCCTCACCAACGGCAGCCGCACCGTGCTGCCCCGCCAGCAGACCCTGCGCGCCGTCGTCGACTGGTCCTGGGACCTCCTGGACGCCGCCGAACGCGCCGTGCTGCGCCGCCTCGCCGTCTTCGCGGGCGGCTGCGACCTGGCCGCCGCCGAGGAGGTCTGCGCGCTGCCCGCGCCCGGCGAAGGACCCGTCGTCGACACGCTCGACGTCGCCGCGCTCCTCGGCTCGCTGGTCGACAAGTCCCTCGTGGTCGCCGCGCCCGGCGGCGACGGCCGGATGCGCTACCGGCTGCTGGAGACGGTCGGCGAGTACGCCGCCGGCCGCCTCGACGAGGCCGCCGAACGCACCGCCGTCGAGCACCGCCACCTGGTCCACTACCGCGAACTGGCCCGCACCGCCGGCCCCGAGCTGCGCGGGCCCGGCCAGCGCGCGGCGATCGAACGCTTCCGGCGTGAGTACGAGAACCTGCGCGGCGCCCTGCGCTTCGCCGTCGCCGAGAAGGACGAGGACGAGGCGCTGTGCCTGGTCCTGTCGCTCTCCTGGTACTGGATGATGCGCGATCTGCGCACGGAGTCCCGCCAGTGGGCCCAGGCGGCGTCCTCGCTCGGCCCCGACCCGTTCGCCCCGCCCGGTGTCCGCGCCCCCTCGCTCCTGGAGCGCGTCACCGACCTGCCGCCGCCGATGGACCCCGTACGGCGGGAGGAGGCGCGGCGCGGGGTGGCGCTGATCCAGCTGGTCAACATGGACCACGCGATGGACGAGTGGATGACCCCGGAGAACCAGGAGCGGCTGCGGATCATCGCCCGCACCTACCGGCCCGGCCAGCCGCAGACCTGCCGCACCCCCGGCTCGCTGTGGATGATCGCGGTCATGCTCTCCGGCGAGCTGGACGACCTGCGCGAGCTGACGGACGCGACGGTCCGCGCCTCCCGGGAGTTCGGCTACGCGTGGGAGCTGGCCGCGGCCCTCCAGATGCGCGCCAACTTCCTGGCCAACCGCCCCGACCGGACGGGGGAGGCGCTGGCCGACGCCGACGAGAGCCTGCGGATCTTCGTCCGGATCGGCGACGACTGGGGCGCCGCCGAAGCGCTCTCCTCCCGGGGCGAGGCCAACGAGCGCCGGGGCCGCTACACCGCCGCCGCCGACGACTACCGCGCCGCCGTCGCCTACGCGGAGAAGCTGGGCGCGCAGGCCCAGGTGGCGCTGTTGCGCGCCCGCTACGCCGCGGTGCTCACCGAACTCGACCGCACGGCCGAAGCCGAAGCCATCCTGCGCGACATCATCGACGCCGGCCGGTACGCGGGCAACGAGGCGATGCCGATGGCCCGGCTGCACCTGGGCTTCCTGCTCGGACGGCGGGGCCTCACCGACGAGGCGCGCGAGCAACTGCGATTGCTCCTGGAGCAGTTCGGCTCCCGCACGGTCGGCCTCTTCGACGGATTCGTCATCGGGGTGATGGCCTGGCTGGACAACCTCGACGGCGCGCACGCCTCCGCCCTGGAGAAGGCGCTGACCGCGCTCGGCCGCTCCCGGGGCCGGCTCTCGGAGATGGTCGCGCCGCACATGCCCGCCATCCAGCTGCTGACGATGGCCCGCGCCCTCGCCGGGCTCGACGGGGCCGCCGGATCGGCCGAGGACGCCGCCCGGCTGCTGGGCCTCCAGGCGGCGCTGCTGCCGCAGGGGCACGTGCTGACGACGATGGAGCGCCGCGACCGGGCCGACGCCGAGGCGGCGGTCCGCGCCCGGATCGACGACGCGGCGTACACGGCGGCGTACGCGCGGGGCGGCGGCCTCACGGTCGCGGAGGCCGTCGCCCTGGCGGACGCGTACCGGTAGCGGACGCACCGCCCGTACGCCGCCCGGCCGCCGGTTCCCGTCAGGTCTTCCGGCGGAACTTCGAGACGGCCAGCGGCGCCATGACCGCGGTGATGACCGCCGCCCAGATCAGCGTGGTCCAGACCGAGTGGGCCACCGGCCCGCCCATCATCAGGCCGCGCACCGCGTCCGCCAGGTTGGACAGCGGGTTGTAGTCGGTGAACGTCTGGAGCCAGCCCGGCATGGTCTGCGGCGGCGCGAAGATGGACGACCCGAACTGGAGCGGCATCAGCACGAGCATCCCCGTTCCCTGGACCGCCTGGGCCGTCTTCATGCTCAGCCCCAGCAGGATGAAGATCCACATGATCGCCGCGCCGAACACCGCCGCCAGAGCGACCGCCCCGAGCAGCCCGAACACCGAGGTCCCCAGCTCCATGCCGAGGAGGAATCCCATGGCCAGCAGGATGAGCGTGGCCACCATCATCCGGCCCATCTCGACCACGATCTTGGCGATGAGCACCGAGGAGCGGGCGATCGGCATCGTCCGGAACCGGTCCATCACGCCCTTGCGGAAGTCGTCGTTGACCCCGGTGCCGACGGCCATGGCGATGTTCATGCCCATCATCGCCATCAGCCCCGGCACCAG
>NZ_ML123034.1:1554469-1675982 GCF_003846185.1 Streptomyces sp. ADI96-02 | reverse complement strand
GTAGTTCAGATAGTCCTGCCGGTTCCCGCCGAGGCTGCCGCCGACCGAGCCGCCGAAGACGTACACGAACAGCAGGGTGAAGATGATCGGCATCAGGAGGACGTCGAACATCGACTCCGGATCCTTCTTGATCTGGAGCAGGTTGCGCCGGGTCAGGGCGCCGATGTGACGGAGGTTGCCGCGCAGGCCGATCCGGCCCTCGTCG
The DNA here is from genome assembly GCF_003846185.1 of Streptomyces sp. ADI96-02. Lineage (GTDB taxonomy): Bacteria > Actinomycetota > Actinomycetes > Streptomycetales > Streptomycetaceae > Streptomyces. The sequence goes on along the minus strand of NZ_ML123034.1, from coordinate 1,675,777 downwards.
GTCACCCGGCCGGGCGGGACCGCGTCGGCGGGTCCGGCGGGCGCGGGGGTCAGGGTCGTGGCGCTCATACGGCGACCTCCTCGGGAACGGTGTCGGTGACGTGGGTGGCCTTGCCGCCGGTGATGGCGAGGAACACCTCGTCCAGGCTGGGCAGCGCGGTGGCGACATGGGCGAGGGAGAAGCCCCGTGCGCCCAGCAGCCCGATCACGGCGGTCAACTGCTCGTCGCTCAGGATCGGGACGTAGAGCACTCCCTCGTCCGGCACGGCCTGCGCCCCGGCGACCCCGTCGAGACCGGTCTCACGCAGCGCCTGCGCCATCGCGGCCAGTTCCGCCGGGTCGGAGGGCCGGATCTGAAGGGTGCGACCGCCGACCTTCGCCTTCAGCTCGTCCACCCCGCCGCGGGCGATGATCTTCCCCTTGTCGATCACCGTCAGCTCCTTGGCGAGCTGTTCGGCCTCCTCCATGTACTGCGTGGTCAGCAGCACCGTCGCGCCCTCGGCGACCATCCGCTGCACCTCGTCCCAGACCTCGTTGCGGGTGCGCGGGTCGAGCCCGGTCGTCGGCTCGTCCAGGTACAGCACGGCGGGGCTGCCGATCATCGAGGCGGCCAGGTCGAGGCGGCGGCGCATGCCGCCGGAGTACTCCATGCAGGCGCGCCGGGCGGCCTCGGTGAGCGAGAAGCGCTCCAGCAGCTCGTCGGCGCGGGCGCGGGCCCGCTTGCGGGGCAGATCGAGCAGCCGCCCGATCATGTACAGGTTCTCCCAGCCGGACAGCTTCTCGTCGACCGAGGCGTACTGGCCGGTGAGACCTATGGTGCGGCGCAGTTGGCGGGGCTGGCGCACCACGTCGAAGCCGGCCACCACCGCGTGTCCCGCGTCGGGGACGACCAGGGTGGACAGGCAGCGCACCAGGGTCGTCTTGCCGGCGCCGTTGGGGCCGAGCACACCGAGCACGGTGCCCTCGCGCACGTCGAGGTCCACGCCGTCCAGCGCCTTGGTCCCGCCGTAGTGCTTGACCAGCCCCCGCACCTCGACGGCGTTCCCGCCGCGCCTGGGGTTCTTGTCGATTCGCGTCATGTCCCCAGACAACCAGCGCCCGCCGACAGCTCGCCGACAGACGGGTGACGGACGGGCGACAGCCCGCCGATGGGGGATGTCGGCGGGCTGTCGGTGGTGCGGGAAATGGTCCGTTGCGGCGCGTACGCCGGCGGGCCGGGGCCCGGTGGATCAGTGGAAGGTGTGCTCCGGCGCGGGGAACACGCCGCCCACGACCTCGTCGGCGAACTCCTTCGCCGCGTCCCCGAGGACCTGGCGCAGGTTCGCGTACTGCTTGGTGAAGCGCGGCACCTTGCCGCCGGTCAGCCCGACCATGTCGGTGTAGACGAGCACCTGCGCGTCGGTCGCGGAGCCCGCGCCGATGCCGACCGTCGGGATGTGCAGCGTACGGGTCACCTCGGCGGCCAGCTCCGCCGGTACGAGCTCCAGCACCACGGCGAACGCCCCCGCGTCCTGGACGGACTTCGCGTCGCGCAGCAGCTGCTGGGCCGCTTCCTCGCCCCGGCCCTGGACGCGGTAGCCCATGGCGTTGACGGACTGCGGAGTGAGGCCGATGTGTCCCATGACCGGGATGCCGGCCTCCACCAGCAGCCGGATCTGCTCGTGCGAGCGCTCGCCGCCCTCCAGCTTGACCGCGCCGACGCCGGACTCCTTGACCAGGCGGGTGGCGTTGCGCAGCGCCTGGACGGGACCCTCCTGGTACGAGCCGAACGGCAGGTCGCCGACGATCAGGGCGCGCCGGGTGCCCCGGACGACCGCCGCCGAGAGCATGGCGATCTCGTCCATCGTGACCGGCACGGTGGTCTCGTAGCCGAGGTGGCAGTTGCCCATGGAGTCCCCGACGAGCATGACCGGGATGCCCGCCTCGTCGAAGACGGACGCCGTCATCGCGTCGTAGGCGGTGAGCATGGGCCACTTCTCGCCGCGCTCGGTGGCGGCGGCGATGTCGTGGACGGTGATGCGGCGGGTGGACGTGCCTCCGTACAGCGCTCTGCTGCCGTCGGTGGCGCTGCCCGCGCGGGGAGACTGATTCTGCGCAGCCTGAAGCGACATGGCGGTTGGGCTCCTTCGTCATCTCGAGGCGCCCTCACGGCGTCCCCGGATCCCTTCCATGGTGGCATCCCGCCCCGCCACTCGGGAAGTGGGCCCGCATGACGACGGGCCGTCGGGCCGTTGGGCCGTTGGGCAAAGCTTTAACAATACGAGACGGTCTCGTATCGAAACGTCGTTACGCTCATCGCCATGTCCATACCGTCCGGCGCTCCCGCCGCCGCGCCCCGTGTTCCCGAGGCGATCCACCGCCGCCGCTGGTTGATCCTCGCCGTCCTCATGTTCAGCCTGCTCATCGTGGTGCTGGACAACTCGATCCTCAACGTCGCGGTGAAGACGATCGCCAGCCCCGCGCCCACCGGCATCGGCGCCACCCAGAGCGAGCTGGAGTGGGCGATCAACTCCTACACGCTCGTCTTCGCGGGCCTGCTGTTCACCGCCGGCCTGCTCGGCGACCGCATCGGCCGCAAGAAGGTCCTCCTCTTCGGCATCCTCGTCTTCGGCCTCGGCTCCGCGCTGGCCGCGCTCTCCGCCTCGCCCGGCGAACTCATTACTTGGCGGGCGCTGATGGGCTTCGGCGCGGCGTTCGTGATGCCCGCCACCCTGGCCGTCCTGATGAACGTCTTCGAGCGCGACGAGCAGCCCAAGGCGATCGGCATCTGGGCCGGTAGCGTCGGCCTCGGCATCGCCATCGGCCCGATCACCGGCGGCCTGCTCCTGGAGCACTTCTGGTGGGGCTCGATCTTCCTGGTGAACGTGCCCGTGGTGGTGATCGCCCTGATCGCCATGGCGATCCTGGTGCCGGACTCCCGCGACCCGAATCCCGGCAAGGTCGACCCGGGAGGCGTGGTGCTCTCCATCGTCGGCCTGGTCCTGCTGGTGTACGGCATCATCCGCGGCGGCGAACTGGCCGACTTCACCGACCCCACCGTCCTCCTGGCCGTCATCGGCGGACTGCTGGTCCTGGCCGGATTCGTCTGGCACGAGAAGCGCAGCAGCCACCCGGCGATCGACATCACGTACTTCCGCAAGCCCGCGTTCTCCGCGGCCGTCGCCGCCATAGCGCTGGTCTTCTTCGCGCTCATGGGCGTGACCTTCTTCTCCGCGTTCTACCTCCAGAGCGTGCGCGGCTACACCGCCCTGGAATCCGGCCTGCTGATCGTCCCGCTCGCCGCCGCCCAGATGATCTTCGCGCCGCGCGCCCGGCTGGTCGTCGACCGCTTCGGCGCCCGCGCGGTCTGCACGGCCGGCATGCTGCTGGTCGCCGCCGGGCTCGCGTGCTTCGCCCTGTTCGACGCCGGTACGCCGGTGTGGGTGCTGTGCGTCGTCTTCTTCGTCCAGGGCACCGGGATGGCGCACATCATGCCGCCCGTCACCGTGGCCGTGATGCAGGCCCTGCCGCGCGAGAAGGCCGGCTCCGGATCGGCCGTCAACAACACCTTCCGCCAGGTCGGCGGAGCGCTCGGGGTCGCGGTCCTCGGCTCGGTGCTCTCCACCGTCTACCGGGGTGACATCGACGGCCACCTCGGCGCGGTCCCGGCCGGAGCCCGGGACGTGGCGGGCGAGTCCATCGAGGCCACGCTCGGCGCCGCCGCGAAGCTCGGCCCGGTGGCCGGAAAGCCGCTGGTCGCCGCCGCGAACGACGCCTTCCTGAGCGCCATGCACGTGACGGCGCTGGGCTCGGCGGCCGTCGCGCTGATCGGCGCCCTGGTCGTCGGCCTGTTCCTGCCGGGCCGGCCGCCGGCCGCCACGGACACGCCTCCGGTCAGCGCCGACGAGCCGGCCGCCGAGGCCGAACCGGCCACCCGCGGCTGAGAACGGCGCTGAGAACGGCGGGGAGCCGGACGGCGGCGTCCGGCTCCCCGCAGCGGCCGGCGGCCCGCGGCCCGTCGGGTCGGCGAGAATCGGGGCGACGGTCGGTAGAACGGCAGGCGAGAGGCGGCTTCACGTGCGGGACCAGGACGACGAGCGGTACCGGGACGCGGCGCGGGACGGATCCCACCCGCACGACGGACCCGGCCCGCACGACGCGGCGCACAGCCCGGAGCCCCGCCGCGGCCGACCCCGTTCCGCCGCGGCGGAACGGGCCATCCTGGACGCCGTCATCACCCTTCTGGAGGCGGGCGAGCCGCTGTCCGGACTCTCCATCGAGCGAATCGCCCGCACCGCCGGTGTGGGCAAGGCCACCATCTACCGGCGCTGGAACGACAAGGAAGAGCTCTTCGTCGACGTCCTGCGCGCCATGGAGCCCGCCGACGCGCCCGTCTCCGGCACGGCCGGGCTCGACGACCTGCGGCTCCTGCTGGAGTCCATGCGCACCCGCGGCCTCGCCCAGCGCTCCTCCGTCCTCCTGCACAACGTCTTCGCCCAGATGAAGAGCCACCCCCGGCTGTGGGACGAGTACCGCCGCACGGTGATCGGGCCCCGCCGCCTCGCGATGCTGTCGGCGGTACGCCGGGCCGTCGCCGCGGGCGAACTGCGCGACGACCTGGACGTGGAGCTGATCGACGAGCTGTTCGTCGGCCCGATGCTGGTACGCACCGTGCACCGCCCCGACGCGCCGCTCCCCGAGGACCTGGTCGACCGCATCGTCCGGGCGTTGCTCCAGGGACTCGCCCCGGCCGCGGCGCGGGACTGACTGACCCGCCGGGACACTCGTCAGTGTGATGATTCCGTCACAAGCCCCCCTCGACGCCCCGCTGCGGAACTCACGACCCCGCCCGGATCGTCCTGCTTTCATCACGGCCGTCGTGGACGGCGAAAAACATCCCTTTCATCGCCTAGGGTCGGGGCGCGGTGATGTGTACAGCAAGGCAGTGAGGACGACGCGATGGTTCAGGCGTACGGAGCGGACACGGGCAACGGCGGCGCGGAGCAGTCGCCGCAGCCCCCCGAATCCCGCCTCCGCGGCCTGTGGGGCCGGTGGGGCCGGTGGACGCGGGACCGCGGCACCTGGCGGCGCGGGATCGTGCTGGCGGTCTGCTCCCTCGTGCTGACGCTGCTGATGGCCGTGCACGCCAGGATCCCGAACCGGGTGGGCAACCTCGGCAGCCTCCTGGAGACCTTCCTGCCGTGGATAGGGCTGTTCATCCCGCTGCTGCTGGTCCTGGCCCTGGTGCGCCGCTCGGCGACCGCGCTCATCGCGCTGCTGCTGCCCTCCGTCGTCTGGCTCAGCATGTTCGGCGGTCTGTTCACCGACAAGTCCGGCGCGGGCGGCGACCTGGTCGTCGCCAGCCACAACGTCAACGCCAAGAACCCCGATCCCGCCGGAACGGCCCAGCAGGTCGCCGGCTCCGGGGCCGACGTGGTCGCCCTCCAGGAACTGCCGGGCAGGCAGGTCGCCACGTACGAGAAGTCGCTCGCCGGCCGCTACCCGTACCACTCGGTGCAGGGCACCGTCGGGCTGTGGAGCAAGTACCCGATCTCCGGCGCCCGGCCCGTCGACATCAAGATGGGCTGGACCCGGGCCCTGCGCGCCACGGTCAAGGCCCCGCAGGGGGAGATCGCGGTGTACGTCGCGCACCTTCCGTCGGTCCGCGTGAAGCTGCACGCCGGGTTCACGGCCAACCAGCGCGACGACAGCGCCGACGCGCTGGGTGCGGCCATAGACGACGAGCCGGTGAAGCGCGTCGTCCTCCTCGGCGACCTGAACGGCACGATGAACGACCGCTCGCTCCAGGCCGTCACCTCCCAGATGCGCTCCACCCAGGGCGCGGCGGGCGACGGGTTCGGCTTCAGCTGGCCCGCCTCGTTCCCGCTGGCCCGTATCGACCAGGTCATGGTCAGGGACGTCGAGCCGCTGTCCTCGTGGACGCTCGCGGCCACCGACAGCGACCACCTGCCGGTCGCGGCCCGCCTGAGGCTGTGAGGCGCGTCCCGGGCCGGACGGACCCGTGAGGACGCCGGACCCGGCCGGGACGGACCCGTGAGGACCGGACCGCGACGAGCCGTTCACCTGGCGGTTCGCGCGACGGCATAAACGTCTGCGAGAATTTGTTCCGCTGACTTACATATGGCATATGGCATATGGCGAGAGCCGTTGCCGGGCGCCCCGTGGGCCCGGCAACGGCTCCCTGCCGTGCGCCCTCCCCGCGTCACGCGCACGCACCGCGTCCCCGCACCGCCACCGTCCCCGCACCACCGCGAAAGGTTCCTCCCCATGCCCCTGGCCCTGCTCGCCCTGGCCGTGAGCGCCTTCGGCATAGGCACGACCGAGTTCGTCATGATGGGCCTGCTGCCCAACGTGGCGGACGACCTCGGCACGTCCGTGCCCACCGCCGGATACCTCGTGTCGGCCTACGCGATCGGCGTCGTCCTCGGCGCGCCGCTGCTGACCGGCCTCGGCTCACGGATCCCGCGCAAGCGGATGCTCCTGCTCCTGATGGCCGTCTTCACCGTCGGCAACCTCGCCTCCGCGCTCGCCCCCGACTTCGGCTGGCTGCTCGCCGGCCGGTTCCTCGCCGGACTGCCGCACGGCGCGTTCTTCGGCGTCGGCGCGGTCGTCGCCGCCCGGCTCGTCGCCGAGAACCGCCAGGCGCGGGCCGTCGCGACGATGTTCCTCGGCCTCACCGTCGCCAACATCATCGGCGTCCCCGCCGCGACGCTGCTCGGCCAGCACCTCGGCTGGCGCGCGACCTTCCTGGTCGTCGCGGCGATCGGACTCGGCGCGATGGCCGCCCTGGCCCGCCTGGTGCCCCGCATCCCCCTCGAGGCGCACCAGGACGTCCGCCGCGAACTGCGCGCCCTCGGCGACCGACAGGTCCTCCTCGGCCTGCTCACCGCCGTCTTCGGCTTCGCCGGGGTCTTCGCGGTGTACTCCTACCTCTCGGCCATGACCACGAAGGCGATGGGCTTCGGCGAATCCTCCGTCACCCTCGTCCTGGCCCTCTTCGGCATCGGGATGACCGCCGGCGCCCTGGCCGCCGGGCCCCTCACGGACCGGGCGCTGCGCCCGACGCTGTACGGATCGCTCGGCGCGCTCGCCGTGGTCCTGGCGGCCTTCCCGCTCACCGTGCACGTGCAGTGGGCGGCGCTGGTGATGGTGGTGCTGCTGGGCGCGGTCGGCTTCATGACGACGACCCCGCTCCAGATGCTCGTGATGAACAAGGCGAAGGACGCCCCGACCCTGGCCTCCGCCTCCAACCACTCGGCGTTCAACCTCGCCAACGCGGGCGGCGCCTGGCTCGGCGGCGTCGCCATCGCGGCCGGCTGGGGCTGGACCTCGCCGGCGCTCGTCGGTGCGGTGCTCGCGGTGATCGGCTTGGCGACAGCGGTCACGGCGGGCTTCCTGGACCGCGGCCCGACGAAGGCGTCCCGGGTGGTGGCGGGGGCCGGTCCGGCCCGTCCGGCGCAGGCGGACGAAGACGGCCACCGGACGCCTCCGGTGGCCGCACACCCCGCTACGACGACTCGCGCCACCGGTTCGTGATCGGCAGCCGCCGGTCCTTCCCGAACCCCTTGGGCGAGATCTTCGTCCCCGGCGGGTACTGCCGCCGCTTGTACTCGGCGGTGTCCACCATCCGCAGCGTCTTCGCCACCAGCTCGGCGTCGAAGCCGGCCGCCACGATCGCGTCGAGACCCTGGTCCCGGTCCACGTACAGCTCCAGGATCGCGTCCAGGACCTCGTAGTCCGGCAGCGAATCCGTGTCGACCTGGCCGGGCCGCAGCTCCGCGCTGGGCGGCTTGGAGATGGACGCCTCCGGGATGGGCGGGGTCTGGCCGCGCTCCTCGGCGGCGCGGTTGCGCCACTTCGCGAGCCGGAAGACGGACGACTTGTAGACGTCCTTGATCGGCCCGTACGCGCCGACCGCGTCCCCGTACAGCGTGGAGTAACCGACCGCCAGCTCCGACTTGTTGCCGGGCGCCAGGACGATCTGGCCCTCCTGGTTGGACAGGGCCATCAGCAGGGTGCCGCGCAGCCGCGCCTGGAGGTTCTCCTCGGCCAGTCCGGTGAGCTCCAGCGACCCCATGTACGCGTCGAACATCGGCTCGATGGAGACGGTACGGAAGTTGAGCCCGGTGCGCCGCGCCAGCTCGGCCGCGTCGCCCTTGGAGTGGTCCGAGGAGTACTTCGACGGCATCGAGACCCCGTACACGTTCCGCGCGCCGAGCGCGTCGCAGGCGATGGCCGCGCAGAGCGCCGAGTCGATGCCGCCGGACAGGCCGATCAGCACGCTGCTGAAGCCGTTCTTCGCCGCGTACGCGCGCAGTCCGACGACGAGGGCCGAGTAGACCTCCTCGTCGTCGTCCAGCCGCTCGGCGTAGCCGCCCGCCAGCTCCGGTTCGTACGGGGGCACGGGCCCGTCGGAGAGGACCACGTGGTCGATGCGCAGCCCGTCGTCCACGACGCCCGACGGGGCCTCGGGAGCGGCGGCCGGCAGGTCCAGGTCGAGGATGACGCTGCCCTCGGAGAACTGCGGGGCACGCGCGATGACCTCGCCCTCCTGGTCGACGACGATCGAGTCGCCGTCGAAGACCAGCTCGTCCTGCCCGCCGATCATCGCCAGGTAGGCGGTGGTGCAGCCGGCCTCCCGCGCCCGCTTGCGGACCAGTTCGAGCCGGGTGTCGTCCTTGTCCCGCTCGTACGGCGAGGCGTTGACCGACAGCAGCAGCCCGGCTCCCGCGGACCGGGCGGCGGGCACCCGTCCGCCGTCCTGCCACAGGTCCTCGCAGATGGCGAGGGCCACGTCGACGCCGCGGACCCGCACGACGGGCATCGAGTCGCCGGGCACGAAGTACCGGAACTCGTCGAACACGCCGTAGTTCGGCAGGTGGTGCTTGGCGAAGTTCAGCGCGATCTGGCCGCCGTGCAGCACGGCCGCCGCGTTGCGCGGCGAACCGGCCGGCTGCCCGTAACGCGCCGCCCCGTGCTCGGAGCGGTCCAGGTAGCCGACGACGACCGGCACCTCGCCGAAGCCCTCCGCGTCGAGCCGGGCGGCGAGCGCGCGCAGCGCCTGACGCGAGGCCTCGACGAAGGACGACCGCAGGGCCAGGTCCTCGACGGGATAGCCGGTCAGCACCATCTCGGGGAACGCCACCAGGTGGGCGCCCTGCTCGACGGCGTGCCGGGTCCAGTGGACGATCGCCTCGGAGTTGCCGGCGAGGTCGCCGACGGTCGAGTCGATCTGATTCAGTGCGAGGCGTAGTTGAGGCACGCGGCCAGTGTAATCGTCTTTCTGACGCGATGTCCCGGCGGGCCGGACGCGAACCGGTCCGGCCCGCCGAAGACGCAGGTCAGGACCGGTGCCGAGGCCGTCATCCACCAAAGCCCGCGCGGCCGGAGCCGGCCGCGCGGGCGGCCCCGAGCCACCCGGGGCGCGGGGCGCGGGGCGCGGGCGGGAGCCGGGCGCGGGGCCGGGCGGCGGTCCGGGCGGCCGAGGCGGGGCGACGGGAGCGACGGGGGCGGGGCGACCGGCGCGCGGGACGGGTCAGCTGCGGGAGTAGACCTTCTCCGCCCAGCCCGCGATCTGCTCCTCGGTGAGGTGCTGGGCGAGATCGGCCTCGCTGATCATGCCGACCAGCTTCTTGTTCTCGACGACCGGGAGCCGGCGGATCCGGTGGTTCTGCATCTCCTCCAGGACCGCGTTCACATCCGCTCCCGCCTCGATCCAGCGCGGCGTGCCCTGGGCGAGGTCGCCGGCCGTCACCTGCGACGGATCGTGGCCCATGGCCACACAGCCCACGACGATGTCGCGGTCGGTCAGGATGCCCACCATCTTGTCCTGGTCGCCGTTCTCCGAGATGGGCAGCGCGCCCACGTTGTGCTCGCGCATCAGCTGCGCCGCACGGTCGAGCGTCTCGTGGGCCGGTATCCAGCGGGCCCCGCTGTGCATGATGTCTTTGGCGGTCGTCATGGCGGATTTCCTCCTGCGTGCCGATGGCACTGCCGTACGGCCCCGAGCGGAACCATCGTCCGGGGCCCGCCCGGCGCGCGCGACCGCAATCACCCGTTCGGGTGCGCCCCCGCGCTGACGCGCGGTTGACGCACCCGTCGGTCCGGGGCGCGCGCACGACGGCCCCGCCCGCTCCCCGCTCCCCGTTCTCAGGGCTCAGGCGCGCGGCTCGGCTCCGCGTGCCGCCAGCATGTCGCGCATCAGCCGCATCTCGGACCGCTGGCCCTCCACCATGCCCCGGGCGAGCCGCCGCTCGGCCGGGACCGTGCACAGCGACACACAGCCCTCGGCCATCGCGACGCCGCCCTCGTGGTGGTCGGTCATCAGCTGGAGGAACAGGATCTCGGCCCGCTCACCGCTCAGCGAGCCCAGCCGCGCCAGCTCCTGGCGGCTCGCCATCCCGGGCATCAGCACCCCGTCGGTCTCCGCCGGGGCCTCCGTCCCGGCGGACGCCCCGTGCCCGGAGTGCTCCCCGTGCTCGGACGCCATCCACGCCATGGGCTTCCCGCCGCCCGGAGCGACCTTGGGCAGCTCCCACAGGTCCAGCCAGCCGAGCAGCATGCCGCGCTGGTTGGCCTGCGTGTTGGCGATGTCGTAGGCGAGCCGCCGCACCTCCTCGTCGCCGGTGCGGTCGCGGACGACGAAGGACATCTCCACGGCCTGCTGGTGGTGCACGGCCATGTCCCGGGCGAACCCCGCGTCGGCCGAGTCCGCCGCCGGAGCGCCCGCGACCGCGCCCCGGCCGGGCTCCGCGCCGCCGCGCGCCGAGGCGACCGTGGCCGCTCCCGCGAACAGCAGCGCCAGCGCCACCGCGCCCCCGGCCGCCCACCGCACGCGGCGGGTGCGGCGGCGCTCCTCGTCCGGACCGCGCCCGGCCTCCCGCACCGCCGTCACCGGGGCGCCCTCGCCAGCCCGCCGGTGCAGGGCGCGCCGGGCTCCGGGGTCTGCGCGCCCTGGACGTACTGCGTGAAGAACCGGTCCACGCGCGCGTCCTCGGCGTCGTCCACGGTGAGCTGCTTGCCCCAGGCGGTCAGCACGATCGCGCCCTTCTGGTCCGCGTACGGGCTCATCATCGAGAACGGCGTGCTCCCGACCCGCGCGGCCAGCTTCCTCACATCGGCGTCGGCGGCCCTGCCGCTGTAGGTGACCCAGACCGATCCGTGTTCCAGGGAGTGCACCGCGTTGACGTCCGGGACGGCCCTCTCGTACACGTCGCCGTCGCAGTTCATCCACGTCGGGTTGTGGTCGCCGCCCACCGGGGGCCGCATGGGGTAGTCCACCGGGCCGGACGTGTGGTCGCGGCCGAGCTTCGCCGCGTCCCAGGACTTCAGGCCCTTGATGGCGACGTCCGCGCCGCCCTTCTCCGCGTGCTGGTGCTCACCGGGCCCCTTGGCGTCCTGCGCCGCCACGCCCTCGGGGCCCTTCTCGTTCGCCTCGGACCGCTCCAGCAGCACGTACGAGCCGAAGGCCACCAGACCTGCCACGACGGTGGCGCTCAGCCCTATGGCGAGGGCGCGGTTGCGCGTGCCGCGCGCACGGTCGTCGGGCTGCGGGGCGGGGGTGCCGTACGGGGAGTCGAAACTCATGGCGTCGAGTCCTTCTGCGAAGGGACGGGAGGGGGGTGGACGGTACGGAGACCGATGCGCGCAGGCGGGCGGGAAGGCCGCCGCCGTCCCTGCGTGCCACGGTCGCCGATCGTAGTGGGTGGCCGAGTGCTCTCTCTCACACCGTGTGCGTAATCTGGGGGAAATCCCGGGTCGTGATACTGAAGTGTCCCCCTACCCCGGGCGGTGGTGCACGGACCGTCTGAACTGCAAGGATGTGGCTATGGACAAGCAGCAGGAATTCGTCCTCAGGACCCTTGAGGAGCGCGACATCCGCTTCGTGCGGCTGTGGTTCACCGACGTCCTCGGGTTCCTCAAGTCCGTCGCCGTGGCCCCGGCCGAGCTGGAGCAGGCCTTCGACGAGGGCATCGGGTTCGACGGCTCGGCGATCGAGGGATTCGCCCGGGTGTACGAATCGGACATGATCGCCAAGCCGGATCCGGGCACGTTCCAGATCCTGCCCTGGCGCGCGGAGGCCCCCGGCACCGCCCGGATGTTCTGCGACATCCTCATGCCCGACGGTTCGCCGTCGTTCGCCGACCCCCGCTACGTGCTCAAGCGCATCCTCGCCAAGACGTCGGACCTGGGTTTCACCTTCTACACGCACCCGGAGATCGAGTTCTTCCTGCTGAAGAACAAGCCGGTCGACGGCAGCCGCCCGACCCCGGCCGACAGCTCCGGCTACTTCGACCACACCCCGCAGAACGTCGGCATGGACTTCCGCCGACAGGCCATCACCATGCTCGAATCCATGGGCATCTCGGTCGAGTTCAGCCACCACGAGGGTGCGCCCGGCCAGCAGGAGATCGACCTGCGGTACGCGGACGCGCTCTCCACGGCGGACAACATCATGACGTTCCGGCTGGTGATGAAGCAGGTCGCGCTCGAACAGGGCGTGCAGGCCACGTTCATGCCGAAGCCCTTCTCGGAGTACCCGGGTTCGGGCATGCACACCCACCTCTCCCTCTTCGAGGGCGACCGCAACGCCTTCTACGAGTCGGGCGCGGAGTACCAACTCTCCAAGGTGGGACGCTCCTTCATCGCGGGCCTGCTCCGGCACGCGGCGGAGATCTCCGCCGTCACCAACCAGTGGGTCAACTCCTACAAGCGGATCTGGGGCGGCTCCTCCCGCGCCGCCGGAGCGGGCGGCGAGGCCCCTTCGTACATCTGCTGGGGCCACAACAACCGCTCCGCCCTCATCCGCGTCCCGATGTACAAGCCGGGCAAGACCGGCTCGGCCCGCGTCGAGGTCCGCTCCATCGACTCCGGCGCCAACCCGTACCTCACTTACGCGGTCCTGCTGGCCGCGGGCCTCAAGGGCATCGAGGAGGGCTACGAACTCCCGGCCGGCGCGGACGACGACGTCTGGGCCCTCTCCGACGCGGAACGCCGGGCGATGGGCATCGAACCGCTCCCGCAGAACCTGGGCGAGGCGATCTCGCTGATGGAGAAGAGCGAACTGGTCGCGGAGACGCTGGGCGAGCACGTCTTCGACTTCTTCCTCCGCAACAAGAAGCAGGAGTGGGAGGAGTACCGCAGCGAGGTCACGGCCTTCGAACTGAAGAAGAACCTGCCGGTGCTGTAACTCCGGGCAACGCCAGGCAACTCCCGGCCGGCGGGCGAGTCGGCCCGGTCAGCCTGCCGCCGGGTTCCGGCCGCATTCTCCCCGAGCCGATGCGGCCGGAACGAGCGCAACCGCTTTGGTCGGAATCTTGATGGGCTTCGCGCTGCCGAGTTCCAGCAGCAGGATCTGCCCCGCTGAGCTTCCCAGCGAGAGGTAGGCATCCCGGAAGTCCAGCCGCCCTCCTTCGGACGGAATCTCCTTCGAAGGGACGACGGGGTCGACGCACGTCCACTCCGGCTTGACGCCGAAGTACGGTGGGGCCGCGGTACCTCGCTTCGCGGCAAGCGCGGTCTTCGAAGCCGCTTGTCCGGCTGATTCGGCGGACAGGAAACCGCATCCAATGAGCAACGCTGAGAGCAGTGCCCCGTACAGCATCAGGTTGAACTGGTCTCCCGTTCTCACCAGATGGAAATGGCGAGCGAATCCCCATGCGGCAGGAACGATGAGCAAGAGGACAAGGGTGGACAGCAGCTTGAATGCAGAGATCGCTTGCCAGAGGCCGGGGACCTCCAAGTCCGCGGCGGAGATGGAAAGCTTTTCCGCGTACCAGGCATGAAGGACCGGCGCTGCTCCCACAAATGACGAGAGGAGCAGCGTGACAGCCAAAGGCGCCGCCCAGGCGACCCACTCTCCCCAAGTCCACTGCCTCACGATGAGCCAGACACCGTAGAGAATGAATGGCAACAAGGGGAGGGATATCTGCTGGATCACGGAAAATCGATTGAGGTCGGCGAAAAAGGATACCGCCAGCATGCTGAGGGTTCCCATGAGGAGCAGGGCCGGCATCGCCTTGTCCACATCGTTGCTGCGTACGTCTGCGGAGGCGAACATTCCGAAGACCGACCCGATCGCGGGAAGTATGGCGGCGAGGTCTTGGCGCCCGGCTATCGCTGCCGGAAGGACTCCCAGGGTGAAGCCCATGGCGACCATGAGTGCCCGCCCCCGGGGTACCGTCTCGCCCCAGATCGAGGTATCACTCCACGCTCCTCCCCGCACGGGGCGAATCGAGGCGCCAGGCGAGGGCCCGTCCGGTGCGGTCCGCCTCGCCAGGAGCAGGGCTTCGACGGGACGCCCCGACACATGGGGCCCGGTGTCATGGAGCCCCCAGGCCGTTCGGAGTCGCGTGAGGGCGGATCGTGGGGGCCGAGTCGCATGAGCAGGCACCAACCGCCAGTCGAAGGACGGCTTATGGCTTGACTCGATCAAGTCCGAGCGCCTGACGCTCATGGGCAACCGATACGTCCTGGCCGCTTGTTCGACTTGCCAGGCCGCCCCGGTTTCCGCTCGGTACGCGGCTCCGTAGAGGCGGACTTCGATGCGGTAGACGCGAATGGACGGGTCGACGTCGAGAGTTCCGGCGGTGGGACCTTGCCCCGCGGGGTGATGATCGACAACTGGCCAGCCTTGAGCTTCGAAGACCTTCTCGGCCTCGGCCCAGTCGCGTTCACCACCTGCGACCTCCACCAACGCGAGCACCCGCTGGTCGTAACGAACCCTCCGCACTGGCCACCCCCATGAGGCACTTCCGGTTGTACGTCGAACGCTTGCGTCAGCCTATGTTCGTCGCGTTCCCGGCAGGCGGTCATCCGTCCCGTGACGCCCGCCGTCGGCGTGGTCAGCGCGCCCCGGGCCGTGCGGCGGGGGTGAGGCCGCCGGCCCGCCACAGGTCGCGGAGCAGCGCGATCTCCGCCATGTGGTGGACGAATTCGAGGTTGGCTCCCCACAGCACGGCGACGAAAGGGTCCTCGCCGTGCGAGCCGTACGGATACTGGGAGAGGCCGACCGTGTCGAGCTGGGCCTCGGTGAGGGCGCCGACGTCGGCGCGCCAGCGGTCGATCACCGACCAGAAGCGGTCCAGGGTCACGGCCGCAGAAGGAGAGAAGTCGACCATCTGCTTCGGGTCCTGGCGCCGTTCGCCGAAGGTCCATTCCCAGTCGCCCGCGAACTCGTAGTGCAGATGTCCCAGCCGCCACGCGATGGTCGTGACCGGCACGGCGTCGGGCTCCGGCTCGCCGGTGTGGGCGAGGACCTGTTCGACCCGCTGGACGCTCACGCTCCAGTCCTCGGCGATCCTCTCCACCGACATGCCCTCGGCCGCCTGCCGGGCGACCTCCGCGTACTCGCTCGCCGGGATGTCCGGGGCGCCCAGGTCGAGCACCCACTCGCCCGGCCCGAACGCACGCGGGGTCACGGCCTCGCCCCGGCGCCGGATCGACCAGCAGTCGGCCACCGGCTCCCACAGGTACTCGTCGTCACTGAGCCCCGTCAGCCGCACCTGGGCCGACTCCCTCGCCTTGTCGAACTGGTCGAGCAGTAGGCCCAGACGGTCGGTCCGTGCGCCGTCGGTCTCCATGAACGACTCTCCTTCGCGGTCGCGTGCCGTACCTGATGGTGTTCCGGCGGACGCTAACCGCTCCCGTCGCGGAGAACGACCGATTTCCTCGCCCACGAAGCCGTTGCAGCACCTCCCGCATGGTCGCAGCTGTGCCGGCCGCCGGACCCGTTGTCAGTGCCCGTTCGTATGCTCCTGTCATGACGGAGGCGGAGATTGCGGCACCACGCGCGCAGGGCGGAGCCTGGTCGTTCCTCGTTGCTGGAGACGAGACCCAGTTTCAGGGGAACGCCGGTTACGAGGACGTCGTCGAGGAGTCCTACAGCTACGACTCGACCGTGGGGAACTACCGGCGTGTCGCGGTGGGCGACCTGGTGGTCGTACGGAACGGCAGGGAAGCCCTCGGTGTGGGCTATGTGGAGGCTCTGCAGGTGCTGCCAGACCAGGAGAAGGTGCGTAGCCGCTGCCCCTTCTGCCGGAACACCGGCTTCAAAGAGCGAACCAGAGAACTGCCCCGCTACAAATGCAGCCCCTGCGGAAACGCGTTTGATCGTCCGACCCGTGAAACCGTGGAGGTCACGGCCTTCCGGGCGCACTACGGGGGGACCTGGCAGCCTCTGGACGGGTGCCTGGACAAAGGGCAGTTGAACGAACTCAGCCTGAGCCGGTCCGATCAGCAGTCGATCAAGAAGATGGACCGGACGAGGACCTTGGAGGCGATCACGTCCCGGGGAGTCCGGATGCCGAGTCCGCGTGAATCAACCGGTACGGGAGGACATCGCCCGGCGGAGCTGCCAGGAGGGCATCGGCGGACGTGGGCAGCGCTGCGGCGTGGACAGAGCGGCTTCCGCAGGGCTCTGGTGCGGCAGTACGGACTGATCTGTGCCGTGACCGGCGCGGCTCCGGCGGAGGTCCTGGAGGCAGCTCACCTCCGTCCCTTTGCCGAGACGCAGAGCCATCGCGTGGAAGAGGGGCTGATGCTTCGGTCGGACGTGCATCGCCTTTTCGACAGTGGTCTGCTCGCCATCGATGCCGGCCTCGTTGTCCGTGTGGCGCCGAGCCTGGCAGGTCACGAGCTGTACAGCGCCTTCTCCGGTACGCGTCTGCGGATTCCGTCTGACGCACCGATAGACCGACGTGTCCTCGCGGACCATCACGCGGCAACCGTCGCCACTTGGTGACGCCTTCGGTGGCACTCCACCAGCGCCCCCGCCGCCGGACCCGGCGCTCGTCCGTGACGGTGCGGGCCCGGCGGCGGAGGTGGGGTGCGGTCAGACGGGCGGTGTTCCCGGTGGGGAGGGAGGCGGGGGCGGGGTGGGGAGTGGTGGGCCCGGGTCGGGCGGGGTGCGGGGCGGGCCGCTGCCGTGCCTGCCGTCGTTCAGGACCTTGCCGTCGTTCAGGACGTTGTCATCGTCAGGGACCCCGTCGTCGGCAGGGGACTTGACGTGGTCCAGGACCTTGCGGGCCGTCAGGCCGTAGACGCCGAAGGGCGGGAAGAGGTCCACGCGGCGCGGGTAGTCGCCCTGTGCGCACTCCTCGCAGAGCAGGTCGCGGCCGGCCGCCGTGTGCCGGGCCGCGGTGGCAGGGGCGTTCCAGCACGCCTCGCACGTACGGACGTCCGTCGCGGAGAGGGCGATCATCCGGGCCTCCCCGGTGGTGCCGGTAAGGGCTGGCGGGTGGTGCGCATGCGGTGCCTCCTTCGCTGGTGGATGGGTGGCGGCCGGGCCCGGCCGCTGTCCTGCCGGAGGGGTGGGCGGTCGGGCCGGGGGTCGGGGGCGACGGCCCGGGTTCGCCTCGGGGTGCGTCGATCCGGGGTTCGCCTCGGGGTGTCGGGCCGGGGCCGTCCGTCTCAGGGGGCGCGTCGGTCCGGCGGCTCCGGGCCGTCGTCGAGGGGGAGCCACCGGCCGTGGGCCCGGTCGACCCAGGTGATCGGCGGGCCGTTCCAGAGGAAGACCGGGCCGTGCTCCGCCTCGTACGCGGTGGAACCGAGTTCGCCCGGCCCGGCGTCGCCACGGGCGGACGGGCCGTCCTCGGCCGGAGCGTCCCGGTCGGGCCGGCAGCCGGCCGTCATCGGCGGGCCTCCCGCCAGGCGCGGACGAGCCTGGTCGCCGTCGGGCAGGCGTCGCCGGTCCGGCAGGCGTCGCAGGTCATCGTGTGGCTCAGCAGATCGCGGTAGGCCACGTCGGGGGAGTCGGTCGCTGTCATGGTCGCCTCTCTGCTGATCTCGGCCCAGACGTACTCGGTGGTGCGCGTGAGGGTGTGTCCGAAGTGGTCGGCCGTGGCCAGCGCCGCGAGGACCGCTGCGTGATCGGCCTCGGTCAGCTCGGTGGGGAGGTCCGCCTCGACGCGGACGAGGGTCCCGGTGTCGGCGACGCGCGGTTCGGTGCCGGTCACGGCGGCGAGCATCCCGGTCAGCGCCGCCGCCCGCGCTTGTGCTGAGCGCACACTTCTCCCCTGGTGAAGCCGATGTCACTCCATGTAATGCTGAGTATTCAGCTTCAACCTGATGGGTTAGCTTTGTCAATATCGAGCCCGGACCGACTCATCACTCACGGAGCCGCCCCAATGCCACGCGATACGCCGTACTTGCAGGTGGCCGACGCACTGCGCGCCCGCGTGCAGGCGGGCGAGTGGGCCGTGGGAGACAAGCTGCCGTCCCGGGCCCGGTTCGCCGAGGAGTACGGCGTCGGTCAGTCCGTGGCCCAGCGGGCGATGGAACGCCTGATCATCGAGGGCATTCTCGAAGGCCGCGCCGGATCGGGCACGTACGTCCGCCGGGCGCGGGAGCGCCGGCGCATGGTCCGTTCGCGCCACCGGGAGGCACGCGGCGGCAGCCCGTTCCGCGCCGACATGCGTGAGCACGACTGGTCCGGCACATGGGAGTGCGACAGCGAGGCCCGTGTTCCGGCGCCGCGCAACATCGCCGAACGGCTGGCGATCGAGCCCGGCGACCTCTGCGTCATGACGGACTACGAGTACCTGGCGGACGGGTTGCCCGTGCAACTCGCCAGGAGCTGGGAACCGATGGCGGTCACGGACGGCACGCCCGTCCTGCTTCCCGAGATGGGGCCGATGGGCAAGGTCGGCGTGGTCGAGCGCATGCGGTCGATCGGAGTGCGCATCTCCGGCGGCATCGAAGTGCCGCGCCCGGCCCGCGCCACGCAGGAGCAGGCGAATCTGCTCGGCATCTCCGTGGGCGACCTGGTGACCGAGGTGGAGCGCACGTACTTCGACGCCGACGGCCGCCCGGTGGAGACGGCCGACATCGTGGTGCCGGACATCCGGTGGGAGATCGCGTACGAGATCGTCGTCGACGACTCGGGGTTCTGAGCCCGGCCGGGCTCCGCGGTCGCGCTCGCGCCGGTCCGGCCGGACCGGCGCGAGCGCGACGGGCTCTCCGTCTTTTCGTCCGTCTGCCGGTGTGCCGGTGTGTCGGTGTCCGGGGGCGTCCCGGGTCATGCGTTCATTGGTCCGTGAGCACCCGAATGCGACTGGCGGGGTGGTACACAGGGCTGTGCGGGGTGGCTCTCGCTCCTCTGGCGCTCTGCCTCATCAATCTGGACCCGGGCCGTGGCTTCTGGGTCAACCTGTCCGTCGCCGCCGGCTTCGTCGCGTTGTCGCTCCTGGGTCTGCAATTTCTGCTGGCGGCTCGGTGGCCGCGGGCGACGACGCCGTTCGGAGCGGACGTCGTCCTGCAGTTCCACCGGCAGATGACCGCACTCATCGTCCTGCTGGCGCTCGGACATCCGATCGTGCTGTTCCTCTGGGACTCCCGCTTCCTTCACCTGCTCGACCTCGTCGACGCGCCGGTGCGCGCGAGACTGGCGGTGCTGTCGATCGTGGCGCTGCTCGCTCTGGTGGTCACGTCCCGGTGGCGGCGCGTGTTTCGCCTCAGCTACTCGACATGGCAGGCGCTGCACGCGGGTCTCGCCCTGATCGTGGTCGGCGCCGCGCTGGCCCATGTCCTGCTCATCGGCTACTACGTGGACCAGGTGTGGGAGAAGGCCCTCTGGGTCTTCTACACGGCGGCGTTCGTCTGGATCGGGTTCTGGGTCCGCGTGGTGAAGCCGTTCCAGCGCCACCGACGCCGGCTCACCGTCGTCGCCGTGCACGAGGAGGCGGGCGGAAGCCTCCGGCTGGAACTGCGGCCGGCCACGACGGCCGCACGGAAGGCCATGACGTTCTCGCCGGGGCAGTTCGCGTGGATCATGGTCGGCCGGTCGCCGTTCGCCATCACCTACCACCCCTTCTCCTACGCCTCCAGCGCGCTGCACACCGAGCGCCTGACCTTCATCGTGAGGGCGTTCGGGTCCTTCACCTCGGCCCTGGCCGATGTACGGCCCGGCGAGCCGGTCTACATCGACGGGCCGTGGGGGCACTTCAGCCCCGACCGGGTGGCGGCGAAGGGGTGGGTGCTGATCGCCGGCGGAGTGGGCATCACGCCGATGCTGTCGATTCTGCTCACCCGCCGGGACCGCGGCGACACCCGGCCGGCCTGGCTCTTCTACGGCGCCCGCGACCAGGAGTCACTCATCGCCTGGGAGCAGCTGCGCGCCCTCGCCGACGATCCTGCCGTCACCCTCGTGCCGGTGCTCAGCCGAGCGGGCGAGGGCTGGACGGGTGAACGCGGCCGTGTCGACGCCGGCCTGCTGCGCCGCCATCTGCCGGACGACCTGACGGGGCTTCACGCCTACGTGTGCGGCCCTCCGGCGATGATGGACGCGTCGTGCGAGGCGGCGGTCGACGTGGGCCTCGCGGAGCGGTCGGTGCACAGCGAACGATTCGCGATGGTCTGATGAGCCCGTCCCGCCCGCCGCGGTCCTCGCGAGAGCGCAGCACCACCCGCGCCATGCTCCTGTTCGGTCTCATCGTCCTGCTGGCGTGTGCGGGATGGGCCGTGCTCGTGCAGCACGCGGTACCCGACGCCTGCGAGGTGAGTCCTCCGCCGCCCCGTGCGCAGTATCTGCACTGCCCCCACTGATGAGGTCCGATGTCCGACGTGCAGCCGAACCCCGCCCGGCCGGAGAGGCTTTTCAGCCACGGTGAGCGGGTGGGCCTCATCGCAGCCGCTCTCGCCACTCTGGTGATCCAGTTGGACTACCTGACCGTCGGTGTGGCGCTGCCGACTACGGCTCACCACTTCCACCGTTCGTCCACGGATCTCCAGTGGGTGGTGAGCGCGTTCACACTGGCCTTCGGCGCCGCCCTCACGGTTTCGGGATGGCTGACCGACACCTACGGCCCTCGGCGGGTGACCGCGTACGGACTGGCGTTCTTCTCGGCCAGCTCGCTCGTGTGCGCGTTCGCTCCGAGCGTGCCCTGGCTGGTGGCGGGGCGCGCCCTGCAGGGCATCGGCGGGGCGATCGTGGTTCCGGGGGCGGTGGCCATGATCAGCAGTGCGTTCGAGGGGCGCAGGAAGCGGATCGGGCTCGCGTTCATGTGGGGGGTGGCCGGGGGAGGCGGAGCCCTGGGCCCGTTCATCGGCGGTCTGCTCGTGGCCGGATTCGGCTGGCGGTCCGTGTTCCTCTTCAATCTGCCGCTGTGCCTCGCGGCGGCGTTGCTGATCCGTCTGGACAGGACCGCCCGGCACCGGGCAGGTGCGGCGGCGCAACGTCCTCCGTACGTCAACGCCATCTGCGTGGTGGCGGGTTGGGTGACGCTGACGCTGGTGGTGGACCGGGGCACCGCGTGGGGCTGGTTCTCCGCCGGAACGATCGTGGCCGGCGTGGGCGGGGTCGCGCTGCTGGCCGCTTTCGCCTACAGGGAACGGCGCGGCCCGTCCCTGTACAGCCGGGCCCTCTACGGAGACCGGGTCGTCCGGCTGCTGACCGTCGTCGGCTCGCTGGCCGTCGTGGGATTCACCCTGCTGACGGTGTTCTCCATGTTCCTGCTCCAGGAGGCGCGGGGTCTCTCGCCGTTCGCGGCCGGCTGCGTGACCCTCGCCCTGCTGGCTCCCTACGCGGCGACCACCTACGCGGCGGGCCGCCTGGCCGAGGTGAAGCGCGTCCTCCTCCTGCTGGTGTGTTCCATGGTGTTCGCGGGTGCGGCCGTCCTGGGGCTCACCTTCGTCTCGACGCCCCCCGCGTACGCGGGGATGTTCGCGCTCTGCGGGATCGGCATGGGCCTCGGCAACGGGCTGACGAACCTTCTGGTCCAGCAGCGGGTCGCCGCCGGGATGTCGGGAGCGGCGATGAGCCTGACGCTCAGCGCGAAGACCTTCGTGGCCTCGGTCGCCGTGGCGCTGGCCGCCACGGGGGCGGAGTCGCTCAACGGCCGGGTGGCGGGCGCCGCGTACAACGCGTCCGCACTCGACGCCGTCCTGCGCGCGTGCGCCGCCGCGCTGTTCCTCGGCGCCCTCTGCCTCGCGCCTCGCGCGATCCGCCGCCCGGGACCGGTGACGGGCTCCGCGCCGGACCGGGACTGACCGGCTGTCCTGTCCGGCGGCCCAGTCCCGGCGACGGCTCCGGCTCTCAGGTGAAGGCCCGGCCCATCTCGTCCAGGATCTCGTCGATGACCTCGGCCGGTTCCCGGGCCAGGTCCTCCTCGATCCACATCCGCATCGCGATCCGCAGCGAGGCGAGGAAGCCCGCCGCGAGGACGATCGGGCGGACCTGGCCCGAGGCCGGGCGGGCGGCCACCGCGTCGGCCAGGTCGCGCTCCATCGCCGCGTGATTGGCCAGCTGGCGTGCCAGCAGCGACGGGTGACGCATCGCCAGCCGCGTACGCACCGCCCACTCGCGCTCCGGCGGTGCGACGCGCTCCGAGAAGCGGGCCACCGCCGCGCGCAGGGCCGGCCAGGCGGGCTCGTCGGCGGGGCGGTCGCGCACCGCGCCGACCAGTGCCCGTATCTGCTGCTCCTCGCCGTGGAGGAGGGCGTCCTCCTTGTTCGTGAAGTAGTTGGAGAACGTCCTGCGGGAGATCCCGGCCGCGTCCGCCACGGCCTCGACCGTCACGTGGTCGAAGCCCAGCTCCACGGTCAGGCGCAGGGTCGCCTCGTGCACGGCCTGCCGGGTGGCTTCCTTCTTGCGTTCCCGCAGTCCCACCGAGCTGCTTTCCATGGGGCTTTCCATGGGGTCATTATCCACCGGGCGCAAGATTATTGCGCAGTGTGCAAAATTGCTCAATGTGCATGTATGGTGAAGCCTTCTGCCAGCAGTCCGAACCTCCCGGAGGTTGCGCGTGAGCGCAGCACAAACGGCCGCCGCACCGACCGAGGCCGCCGCACCGATGGACCACCGCCACGTCCTGCGCGCCCTCAGCGGGCTGCTCATCGTGCTGTTCGTGGCGATGATCAGCACCACCGTGGTCTCGGTCGCGCTCCCGCAGATCATCGGCTCGCTCAACGGCACGCAGTCGCAGTACACCTGGGTCGTCACCGCGAGCCTGCTCGCCTCGACCGCCTCCACCCCCATCTGGGGCAAGCTCGCCGACCTGTTCAGCAAGAAGACGCTGCTCCAGGCAGCCATCGGCATCTTCGTCGTCTCCTCCGTCGCCTGCGGCTTCGCCCAGTCCACCGAGCAGCTGATCGCCTTCCGCGCCCTCCAGGGCCTCGGCATGGGCGCGCTCCAGGTGCTCGTCCAGGTGATCATCGCCGCGATGATCAGCCCCAAGGAGCGCGGTCGCTACAACGGCTACCTCGGCGGCGTCATGGCGGTGGCCACCGTCGGCGGCCCGCTGCTCGGCGGATTCATCACGGACGCCTCCTGGCTCGGCTGGCGCTGGTGCTTCTTCATCGCCGTGCCCTTCACGCTCCTCGCCTCCGTGATACTCGCCCGTACGCTCCACCTCGCCGAGGTCCGCCGCCCCGGGGCCAGAGTGGACTACCTCGGCGCCACGCTCATCGCCGCCGGGGTCAGCCTGCTGCTCCTCTGGGTCACCTTCGTCGGCGGCGACTTCGCCTGGATCTCCTGGCAGAGCGCCCTCATGGTCGGCGGCAGCGTCGTCGTCCTGGGCGCCGCCGTCATGGTCGAGGCCCGGGTCCAGGAGCCCGTCGTCCCGCTGCACGTCGTCCGCCGCCGCGACCCCGCCCTCGCCATCGTCGCGAGCCTCGCGGTCGGCATGGCGATGTTCGGCGGCGCGGTCTTCCTCGGCCAGTACTTCCAGATTGGCCGCGGCTACTCGCCCACCGAGGCCGGGCTGCTCACCATCCCGCTGATGGCCGGCGTGCTGGTCTCCTCGACGGTCGCCGGACGGCTCGTGTCGAAGACCGGCAAGGTCAAGCCGTACATCGTCGCGGGCGTCGTCGTGCTGGCCCTCGGCTTCCTCGGACTCTCCGCCATCGACCACGAAACCTCTCTGGTCCTCGTCTCGACGGGGATGCTCGCCGTCGGCATCGGGGTCGGCATGTCGATGCAGAACCTCGTGCTCGTCCTCCAGAACACCGTCCCGCTCAGCGAACTCGGCGCGGCCAGCGGAGCCATCACCTTCTTCCGCTCCCTCGGCGGCACCATGGGCGTCTCGGTGCTCGGCGCGGTCCTGGCCCACCAGGTCTCCGTGAAGATCGCCGACGGGCTGACGAAGCTCGGCGTCGACCCGGCCGCGTCCGGCTCCGGCGGCTCGACCCTGAACATCGCCGCCATGCCGCCGCAGATCCAGGAAGTGGTCCGGGCCGCCTACGGGGACGCGACCGGGGACATCTTCCTCATCTCGGCCGGCATCGCCGTCATCGGCGTCATCGCCTCGCTGTTCCTCACCCCGACGAAGCTGCGCGACAGCGTGGATCTGTGACCCCCGCCCGACCGGAGGTCTTTCGCCGCCCCGTGCCCTCGTGCCCCGCGCCCCGTCGCGTCGGCCACGGGGCGCGGGGCGCACCGTGTTGTAGTGTTGCCAGCCCCCGCACAGGGGCCGCCCGTACGGGGCCGCCCCGTACGGGAGCCGACCGAGGAGGTGAGACCCCTGACCGCTGGATCAGGCCGGGTGCTCACCCCGTACGACCGCGTCGAACGACCGGCATGAACGACCGCTGAGCGCCCATCGGCTTCCCGAAAGGCTTCGCTCGCATGCCGGTTCACCCCTCCGTCCCCCTCTCCGCCACCGCCGCCACGCTGCGCCGCGCCGGCTGCGTCTTCGCCGAGGACGAGGCCCGCCTCCTGCACGAGGCGGCCCGCTCCCCGCGCGAACTCGACACCCTGACCGAGCGCCGCGCCTCGGGCCTCCCGCTCGAACACGTCCTGGGCTGGGCCGAGTTCCTCGGCCACCGCTACGCCGTGGACACCGGCGTCTTCGTGCCCCGCCGCCGGAGCGAACTCCTGGTGCGGCAGGCCGCCGCACTCGGCCCCGGCCGGGCCGTCGTCGTCGACCTCTGCTGCGGTTCGGGCGCGCTCGGCGTCGCGCTGGCCGCCGCCCTGGACGGCGTGGAACTCCACTCCTGCGACATCGAACCCGCCGCCGTACGCTGCGCCCGCCGCAACCTCGGCGGCCTCGGACACGTCTACGAGGGCGACCTGTTCGCCCCGCTGCCCGCCGCTCTGCGCGGTCGCGTCGACCTCCTGCTCGCCAACGTGCCCTACGTGCCGACCGGCGACGTCGACCTGCTGCCGGCCGAGGCCCGCGTCCACGAACCGCGGGTCGCCCTCGACGGCGGCGACGACGGACTCGACGTGATGCGCCGGGTCGCCGCCGACGCCCCGAACTGGCTCGCCCCGGGCGGCAGCCTGCTGGTGGAGACCGGCGAACACCAGACGCCCGCCGCCGTGGAGGTCGTCGCCGCCGCCGGGCTGATCCCGCGCGTGGTCGTCTCCCCGGAGCTCTACGCCACCGTCGTCACCGGGACCGCTCCGGGAACCGGTACCGGGTCTGGCTGAACGGCTCGCCCTTGCCGAAGCCGAAGACCGTACGGGGCGACACGGCGAACACCAGGGCCCGGCCCGTCCCGCGGCTGTGCGTGAAGGCCCCGTCCTCGACCCCGAAGCGCCAGTCGCCGCCGTACTTCGCCTCCCACTCCCGCGCCAGCCCGGTCAGCCGTCCGTGCTCCGTCACCCGCTCCGCCCGGCCCTCGACCACCACGTCGAGTCCGGCGTCGAGGGTGTTCGCCCCGGTCGTCAGGACCGCCTCCGGGTTGGCCCGCAGATTGTGCGCCTTGCGCTCCTCCGGTCCGGTGGAGAAGTGCAGCGCGCCGTGCGACCAGACGCCGATCAGCGGTGTGACGTGCGGGCGGCCGTCGGGGCGGACCGTGGACAGCCAGTACAGCGGGGCCGAGGCCAGGACGGCGGCGGTCTCCGGCCAC
Source organism: Streptomyces sp. ADI96-02 (assembly GCF_003846185.1). Lineage (GTDB taxonomy): Bacteria > Actinomycetota > Actinomycetes > Streptomycetales > Streptomycetaceae > Streptomyces. The sequence continues at coordinate 1,649,993 of NZ_ML123034.1, read as the reverse complement.
GGGCCCGGCCGGGCGTCCTCGCCGCTGTAGCGCGCGTCCAGCTCGACGACCGGGTCCTGCTCGTACGTGGGCATGGTTCCTCCCGGGATGCGGTGGTGCGATGACGGTGGGTGGACTCCGCGACCGTGCCGAATTCATCGCCGCGGCGGCGGGATCGCGGACCCGGGTGCGTACCGGCACCCTCCAGAACCTTCCCGCGATCCCTCCGGATCCGCGCGCGATGCCGTACGCGGTGCGTCGCGTGGCGGGGCCGCGCCCGCATACTGGGCGTACGCGGGTGCTCCGACGCGGCTGCGCGGTGAAGCGGCCGATCTCGCGCGCCCGGCAGGGAGCGCGGGACAGCCCTCGGGCCGGACGGGCTGTGGCGCACGCGCGTGCACGGAAATGGGTCGGCGGGCAGGGGAGCGCGGAATGACGACGGTGCCGGGGCGCAGGAGCAGTACGTTCACCAGGCTGCTGCGGCACGGGTTCACCGATCCGTCCGCCGCCGAGGACCTGCTGGAGATCGACGCCCTGTCCTCCGTCCGGTCCGATCCGGTCCTGCTGGAAGCCCTCGGCGCCACCGCCGACCCCGATCTCGCGCTGCGCGGCCTGGTCCGGATCGTCGAGGCCGAGGAGGAGGGCGAGCGGCAGGTACTGCTCGACACGCTCGTCACCGCCAAACCGCTGCGCGACCGGCTGCTCGGCGTCCTCGGCGCCTCGGAGGCGCTGGGCGACCACCTGGCCCGCCATCCGCGCGACTGGCAGGCCCTCGTCACCTACGAGGCCGCCGACCTGCACCCCGGGGTAGCGGACTTCGAGCGGGGCCTCGCCGAAGCCGTCGACCCGGACTCCCTGCGCGTCGCCTACCGCCGCTGCCTGCTCACCCTGGCCGCCCGGGACGTCTGCGGGACGACCGACCTGGCCCAGACGGCCGCCGAACTGGCCGACCTCGCCACCGCCACCCTGCGCGCCGCGCTCGCCATCGCCCGCACCGCCGCCCCCGAGGACGCGGCGCAGTGCCGGCTCGCCGTCGTCGCGATGGGCAAGTGCGGCGGGCACGAGCTGAACTACGTCTCCGACGTCGACGTGATCTTCGTCGGGGAGGCGGCGGCCGGGGCGGAGGAGACGGCGGCGATGCAGGCCGCCACCCGGCTCGCCGCGCACCTGATGCGGATCTGCTCCGACACCACCGTCGAGGGGTCCATCTGGCCGGTCGACGCCAACCTGCGCCCCGAGGGCCGCAACGGGCCGCTGGTGCGGACCCTGTCCTCGCACCTCGCCTACTACCAGCGGTGGGCCAAGACCTGGGAGTTCCAGGCCCTGCTGAAGGCCCGTGCGGTCGCCGGCGACCCGGAGCTCGGCGCGGAGTACGTGGAGGCCGTCTCACCGCTCGTGTGGCAGGCGGCCGACCGGGAGAACTTCGTCTCCGACGTGCAGAAGATGCGCCGCCGGGTCGTCGACAACATCCCCGCCGACCGGGTCGAGCGCGAGCTCAAGCTCGGCCCCGGCGGCCTGCGGGACGTCGAGTTCGCCGTACAGCTCCTCCAGTTGGTGCACGGCCGCAGCGACGCCTCGCTGCACAGCGGGACGACCCTGGAGGCGCTGCGGGCGCTCGCCGAAGGCGGGTACGTGGGCCGCGCGGACGCCGCGCAGCTCGACGAGGCGTACCGCTTCCTGCGCTCCATGGAGCACCGCATCCAGCTCTTCCGGCTGCGCCGCACCCATCTGGTGCCCGACGACGAGGCGGACCTGCGGCGGCTCGGGCGGTCGCTCGGCATGCGCACCGATCCGGTGGCGGAGCTGAACAAGGCGTGGCGGCGGCACGCCTCCGTCGTACGGCGGCTGCACGAGAAGATCTTCTACCGCCCGCTGCTCGACGCCGTCGCCCAGCTGGCCCCCGCGGAGTCCCGGCTCAGCGCGAAGGCGGCGGCGCTGCGGCTGGAGGCCCTCGGTTACGCCGATCCGGGCGCGGCCCTGCGCCATCTGGAGGCCCTGTCCTCCGGGGTCTCGCGCAAGGCCGCCATCCAGCGGACCCTGCTGCCGGTGCTGCTCGGCTGGTTCGCGGACTCCGCCGACCCGGACGCCGGGCTGCTCGGTTTCCGCAAGGTGTCCGACGCGCTGGGCAAGACCCCGTGGTACCTCCGGCTGCTGCGCGACGAGGGCGCCGCCGCCGAGAACCTGGCCCGGGTCCTCTCCGCCGGCCGCCTCGCCCCGGACCTGCTGCTGCGGGCCCCGGAGGCGGTGGCGATCCTGGGCGATCCGGAGGGGCTGAGGCCGCGCACCCGGGAGCACCTGGAGCAGGAGGTGCTGGCCGCCGTGGGGCGGGCGGACGGCGCGGAGTCGGCGGTCGCGGTGGTGCGCGGCGTGCGGCGCAGGGAGCTGTTCCGTACGACCGCCGCGGACATCATCGGCTCGTACGGCACCGAGGAGAACCCGGCCGAGCAGGACCACGGGGCCCTCGTGGACCGGGTCGGCTCCGCCGTCACCGACCTCAACGCCGCCACCGTCGCGGGCGCGCTGCGGGCCGCCGTGCGCGAGCGGTGGGGCGACACCCTGCCGACCCGGTTCGCGGTCATCGGCATGGGCCGCTTCGGCGGGCACGAGCTGAGCTACGGGTCCGACGCGGACGTGCTCTTCGTGCACCGGCCGCGGGACGGCGTGAGCGACGAGGAGGCGAGCCGCGCGGCCAACGCGGTCATCGCCGAGATGCGGCGGCTGCTCCAGCTGCCGACCGCGGACCCGCCGCTGCTGATCGACGCCGACCTGCGTCCGGAGGGCAAGAGCGGGCCGCTGGTGCGGACGCTGAAGTCGTACGCCGCGTACTACCGGCGGTGGTCGCTGGCCTGGGAGAGCCAGGCGCTGCTGCGGGCGGAGCCGATCGCGGGCGACGCGGAGCTGGGCCGGGACTTCGTCGAGCTGATCGATCCTCTGCGGTACCCGGCGGACGGGCTGGACGACGACGCGGTCCGCGAGATCCGGCGGCTCAAGGCGCGGATGGAGTCCGAGCGGATGCCGCGCGGAGCCGATCCGACGCTCCACGCGAAGCTGGGCCGGGGCGGGCTGAGCGATGTCGAGTGGACCGTGCAGCTGATGCAGATGCGGCACGGATCGGCGGAGCCGGGGCTGCGCACCACGCGGACCCGCCGGGCCCTGGCCGCGGCGTGCGCGGCCGGGCTGATCCCGGCGGAGGACGCCCGGACGCTGGACGACGCCTGGGTGCTGGCCTCCCGGGTGCGCAACGCGGTGATGCTGGTGCGCGGGAGGCCCGGCGACACGTTCCCGTCGAACCCGCGCGAGACGACGGCGGTGGGCCGGTACCTGGGCTACGAGCCGGGGCACGTCGGCGACATGCTGGACGACTACCGGCGGATCACGCGGCGGGCGCGGGCGGTGGTGGAGGAGCGGTTCTACGGCGCGGCGGGGTGAGCGCGGCGGCCGGGTCCCGGACGGACCCGCCGCCACGACCGTCCTGTCCGGAGGCCGGGTCCCGGACGCCGGGTCCCGGACGGGACCGCGCCGCTACGGGCGGCGGGCCGCCGCGTCCGCCTCCGCGGCCCGCACCCGCGAGGCCGCAAGGGGCCGTGGCCGGAGCTTCCGGCGGATACCGGTGAGGCGGTTCCGCCGTCCGTCGGAGGGGATCTGTTTCGGTAGATGGTGCGGGAGCGAGCCGTACCAGAGGCGGGAGACCGCGTAGCCGAAGGCGAGGCAGGCCATGCCGCCCGCCGCGTCCAGCCAGAAGTGGTTGGCGGTCGCCACGATCACGACCAGCGTGACCGTCGGGTAGAGCAGGCCCAGGATCTTCGCCCACGGCGCCGAGGCCAGCGTGAAGATCGTCAGACCGCACCAGAGGGACCAGCCGATGTGCATCGACGGCATCGCCGCGTACTGGTTCGACACGTTCTTGAAGTTGCCCGAGGCCATCGAGCCCCAGGTCTGGTGCAGCAGCACCGTGTCGATGAAGTTCCCGCCGCGCATCAGGCGGGGCGGGGCCAACGGGTAGAGGTAGTAGCCGAGCAGGGCCACGGCCGTCGTCGCGAAGAGGACGAGCCGGGTCGCCGCGTAGCGGCCAGGGTGGCGGCGGAAGAGCCAGACCAGCACCCCGATGGTCACCACGAAGTGCAGGGTCGCGTAGTAGTAGTTCATCGAGATGACCAGCCATGTCACGGAATTGACCGCGTGGTTGACCGTTTCCTCGAATGCCAGGCCCATCGTCTTCTCGGCCGACCAGATCCAGTCGGCGTTGCGCAGGGCCTCGGCCTTCTGCTCCGGGACGGCGTTGCGCACCAGTGAGTACAGCCAGTAACTGACCGCGATGAGCAGGATTTCGAACCAGAGCCGCGGGCGCCGGGGCGCTCGCATCGACCGGATCCTGTTCATCACGCGGTTCTCGCGCCGGGCCTCGGGGGCCGCCTCGTCCACGATGGGTGACGGGCTGGTCGCCGACCGGCCTTCGTGTTCTCTCACGTATGTCTCACCCATAGGCACAGAGTCTGCCAGATACGTCCCCCTCCGCTCGATCATCCTCCGGTCGGGTGCGGGCCGCACGTCCTGCGTCTCAGGGACGACTGTGCGACCCTGACGCGTGTCCGGGTCCGGAAGCCGTTGAACCGCGTACCACCAGCTCAGGCATGAAGACGAACTCGCTGTGCGGGGCCGGGGTTCCGCCGATCTCCTCCAGGAGCGTGCGGACGGCGGCCTGGCCCATCGCCGTGACCGGCTGGCGGATGGTGGTCAGCGGCGGGTCGGTGAACGCTATGAGGGGCGAGTCGTCGTAACCGACGACCGACAGGTCGCGCGGCACCTCGCGCGCGAGCCGGCGGGCCGCCCGGATCGCGCCGAGCGCCATCATGTCGCTCGCGCACACCACCGCCGTGCAGCCGCGCTCCATCAGGGCCGAGGCGGCGGCCTGACCGCCCTCCAGGGTGTACAGAGAGTGCTGGATCAGCTCCTCCACCTCCTCGGTGGAGAGCCCCAGCTGCTCGCGCATCGTGAGGTGGAACCCCTCGATCTTGCGCAGCACCGGCACGAAGCGCTTGGGGCCGACCGCGAGTCCGATCCGCTGGTGCCCGAGCGCCACCAGGTGCGTGACCGCCAGTCGCATCGCCGCCCGGTCGTCCGGCGAGATGAACGGCGCCCGCACTTGCGACGAGAAGCCGTTCACCAGGACGAAGGGGACTCCCTGTCCGCGCAGTTGCTCGTACCGCTGCATGTCGGCCGAGGTGTCGGCGTGCAGCCCGGAGACGAAGATGATGCCGGAGACGCCCCGGTCCACCAGCATCTCCGTCAGCTCGTCCTCGGTGGAGCCGCCGGGGGTCTGGGTCGCCAGCACGGGGGTGTATCCCTGCCGGGTCAGCGCCTGGCCGATGACCTGGGCCAGCGCCGGGAAGATCGGGTTCTCCAGCTCCGGCGTGATCAGACCGACCAGCCCCGCGCTGCGCCTGCGCAGCCGTACCGGACGTTCGTAGCCCAGCACGTCGAGTGCCGCGAGGACGGATTCGCGGGTGGCCGCCGCTACTCCGGGCTTGCCGTTCAGGACCCGGCTGACCGTTGCTTCGCTGACCCCCGCCTGAGTTGCGATATCGGCAAGCCGTGCGGTCATGGAAGGCGACTGTACCGGGCCGGTGTCGGATTGCCCACTGTGCCGGGGGCGGGGCGCGGGCCCGTCGCGGACGGCCCGGACGGCCCCGCCGCGAGGCCGCTCACCGTGGCTGGAAGCCGCCGTCGGAACGGTCTTCGCCGGGCCGGCTCCGGCAAACTCTTGCAAGCTCTTGCGGCCCCGGATCGCGGACCGAAGTCGGATCGTCGCACTGCGGATATGCCCAGCCCCGCCGGGCTCTGCCAGGGGGTGGCGGTTCTCGTCAAGGGGCTTGACGGCAACCTTGAGGACACGCGAATGTAACGATCGCCAGGGCTTGCAGAAATCTTCCGCAAGCTCTTTCGGTCGTCTTTCATCCTTGTTACGTTCACGTCGACCCGGCGCCGCGACGGAGCGGTACGGCAGTTGAAGGAGTTCAGATGCGACGTGGCATAACGGCCACCGCCCTGGTCGCGGCCCTGGCGCTCGCGGCGACCGCCTGCGGCAGCGACGACGAGGCCGGCGGCGGCAAGAGCTCGGGCGAGCTCTCGGGCACCGTGACCTGGTGGGACACCTCGAACGTCGGCAGCGAGGACAAGGTCTTCAAGAAGCTGGCCGAAGGCTTCGAGAAGCAGCACCCGAAGGTCGACGTCAAGTACGTCAACGTGCCGTTCGGCGAGGCGCAGAACAAGTTCAAGAACGCTGCCCAGGCCGGCGACGGCGCCCCCGACGTGATCCGCTCCGAGGTCGCCTGGACGCCGGAGTTCGCCGACCTCGGCTACCTGGCCCCGCTCGACGGCACCGCCGCGCTGAAGGACCAGGACGACTTCCTCAAGCAGGCCGTCGCCTCCACGAAGTACCAGGACAAGACCTTCGCCGTTCCGCAGGTCATCGACTCCATGGGCGTCTTCTACAACAAGAAGATGTTCGAGAAGGCCGGCGTCGAGCCGCCCAAGGACCTGGGCGAGCTGAAGACCGTCGCCGAGAAGATCAAGGCGAAGACCGGCAAGACCGGCCTCTACCTGCGCGGCGACGACCCGTACTACTTCCTCTCCTTCCTGTACGGCGAGGGCGGCGACCTGGTCGACGCCGCCGGCAAGACCGTCACCGTCGACAACGCCCAGGGCGTCAAGGCGTTCAAGGCCGTCAAGGACCTGGTCGACTCCGGCACCGCGAAGACGGACGCGTCGGACGGCTGGGAGAACATGATGCAGTCGTTCAAGGACGGCGACGTCGCCATGATGATCAACGGCCCCTGGGCCGTCGCCGACACCCTGACCGGCAAGGAGTTCGCCGACAAGGCGAACCTGGGCGTCGCCACGGTGCCGTCCGGTTCCGCCGCGCAGGGCGCCGCGCAGGGCGGCCACAACCTCGCCGTCTACGCGGGCTCCAAGAACCTCGACGCCTCCTACGCCTTCGTCGAGTACATGACGTCCGTGGACGCGCAGACCACCGCCGCCGGCGAGCTGAACCTGCTGCCGACCCGCACCTCCGTGTACGCCAAGAAGGAGGCCGTGAACAGCGAGATCGTCGGCTTCTTCAAGCCCGTCGTCGAGACCGCGGTCGAGCGCCCCTGGATCCCCGAGGGCGGCAGCCTCTTCGCCCCGCTCGGTGTCGAGTACACCAAGGTCCTCACCGGCCAGACCACGCCGGAGAAGGCCGCCAAGGCGACCGGCGACTCCTACCGCAAGCTCCTCAAGGGCTGGAAGTAACAGGAAGGTTGGCCGACTGATGGCTGTCCACACCAGCCAGTCGGTGGTGAAGGCCGCGGACGACGACGTCGTCCGCGGCCCGAGCCGCGGTACTGGCACCCCCCGGCCGCCGGGCAAGGTCCGGCGCTCCATGTCGACCCACTGGTACGCCTGGGCCATGGTCGCCCCGGTCGTCCTCGTGATCGGCGTGATCATCGGCTACCCGCTGGTGCGCGGCATCTACCTGTCGCTGACGGACGCCAACGAGCGCAACGTCGCGCGCTCCATCGGCGTCAACGAACTGCCCGCCACCTACGAGTTCGTCGGCGTGGACAACTACGTCGACGCGCTGACCGGCTCGCAGTTCCTCGGCACCCTCGGCTGGACGCTGGTGTGGACGGTCTCCTGCGTGACCATCACCTTCTGCCTCGGCATGGCGCTGGCGAACATCCTCAACCGCCGCATCGCCGGACGCTCCGCCTACCGCATGGCCCTCATCCTGCCCTGGGCCATCCCCGGCTTCGTCTCCGTCTTCGCCTGGCGCTTCCTCTACAACGAGGACCGCGGACTGCTCAACAAGCTCCTCGGCGGCGCGGGCATCGACGGCATCCCGTGGCTGAACGACCCCACCTGGGCGAAGTTCTCCGTCATCGCCGTCAACGTCTGGCTCGGCATCCCGTTCATGATGGTCGCCCTCCTCGGCGGCCTCCAGTCCATACCGTCCGAGCAGTACGAGGCCGCGGAGATGGACGGCGCCACCGCCTGGCAGCGCTTCCGCCACATCACGCTCCCCGGACTGCGGCCGGTCTCCACCACGGTGATCCTGCTCTCCACCATCTGGACCTTCAACATGTTCCCGGTGATCTTCCTGCTGACCCGCGGCGGACCCGGCGAAGCCACCCAGATCCTCGTCACCCAGGCGTACAAGTTCTCCTTCGAGATCAGCCCGCGCGACTTCGCGCAGTCCTCCACCTGGGGCGTGCTGATCCTCGTACTCCTGATGCTCTTCGCCGTGGTCTACCGGCGAGTCCTGCGCACCCAGGGAGACAACTGGTGAGCACCGTCACCGAAACACCCGGCCGGACCGCCGTCCGCAAGCCCCGGCTGCGCGGCCACCGCTCCCCGCTCGCCTCCGTCGGCCTGCACCTCACCCTGATCGTCGCCTCGGTGATCGCCGTCTTCCCGGTGCTGTGGGTCCTGCTGACCTCGCTCAAGCCCGCCAAGTTCGCCACCACCACGGACTTCTTCCGCGAGACGACGTTCGTCAACTACACCGACCTGATCCGGGACACCGAGTTCCTGAGCTGGTTCGGCAACTCCGTGGTCATCGCGGGGCTCTCCACCGTCATCGGCGTCTTCGTCTCCGCCACCACCGGCTACGCCGTCAGCCGCTTCCGCTTCCCCGGCAAGCGCGGGCTGATGTGGACGCTGCTGGTCACCCAGATGTTCCCGGTCGCCGTCCTCATCGTGCCGATCTACAACATCATGTCGACCATGGGCCTGCTCAACCAGCCGGCCGGCCTCGTCATCACCTACCTCACCATCTCGGTGCCGTTCTGCGCCTGGATGATGAAGGGCTTCTTCGACACCATCCCGCGCGAGATCGACGAGTCCGGCCAGGTCGACGGCCTCACCCCGTTCGGCACCTTCTGGCGGCTCATCCTGCCGCTGGCCAAGCCCGGCCTCGCGGTCACCGCGTTCTACTCCTTCATCACCGCCTGGGGCGAGGTCGCGTACGCCTCCGCCTTCATGGTCGGCGACGAGAACCTCACGCTCGCCGGCGGACTGCAGAAGTTCGTCAACCAGTACGGCGCCCAGTGGGGCCCCATGACCGCCGCCTCGGTGCTCATCGCCATCCCGGCCGCCCTGGTCTTCCTGTTCGCACAGAAGCACCTGGTCACCGGCATGTCCGCCGGAGCCGTCAAGGGCTGAGACACCCGCACCCACGACCGCACCCGTCACGGCGGCGCCGGCACCCCGACCCGGTCACCGGCGCCGCTCCCCACCCAGACACCCCAGGGACGACATGACCCAGCACCTCGCTGCCCCCTCCACCGGCACGTCCGACGACGGCCCGGGCCACCGCACCGGCTGGTGGCAGGACGCGGTGATCTACCAGGTCTATCCGCGGAGTTTCGCCGACGGCAACGGCGACGGCATGGGCGACCTCGCCGGCGTCACCGCCCGCCTCCCCTACCTCCGGGACCTCGGCGTCGACGCGGTCTGGCTCAGCCCGTTCTACGCCTCCCCGCAGGCCGACGCGGGCTACGACGTCTCCGACTACCGGGCCATCGACCCGATGTTCGGCAGCCTGCTGGACGCCGACGCCCTCATCCGCGAGGCGCACGGCCTGGGGCTGCGCATCATCGTGGACCTGGTCCCCAACCACTCGTCCGACCAGCACGAGTGGTTCAAGCGCGCCCTGGCCGAGGGCCCCGGGTCAGCCCTGCGCGAGCGCTACCACTTCCGCCCCGGCAAGGGCGCGGACGGCGAACTGCCGCCCAACGACTGGGAGTCCATCTTCGGCGGCCCCGCCTGGACCCGCACCGTGAACCCGGACGGCACCCCGGGCGACTGGTACCTCCACCTCTTCGCTCCCGAGCAGCCCGACTTCAACTGGGAGCACCCGGCCGTCGCCGACGAGTTCCGCTCGATCCTGCGCTTCTGGCTGGACATGGGCGTCGACGGCTTCCGCGTCGACGTCGCCCACGGCCTCGTCAAGGCGGAGGGACTTCCCGACCTCGGCGGCCACGACCAGCTCAAGCTGCTCGGCAACGACGTCATGCCCTTCTTCGACCAGGACGGCGTGCACGCGATCTACCGCAGCTGGCGCGCCATCCTCGACGAGTACCCCGAGAACAGGGGGCCCGAAGAGGCTTCGTCCAACGGGCGGTGGTGGGCGACGGGCGGGCGCGTCCTCGTCGCCGAGGCGTGGACGCCCACCGTCGAGCGCACCGCCAACTACGTGCGGCCCGACGAGATGCACCAGGCGTTCAACTTCCAGTACCTGACGACCGCCTGGGACGCGGCCGAGCTGCGCGAGGTGATCGACTCCTCGCTCGACGCGATGCGCCCGGTCGGCGCTCCGACCACCTGGGTGCTCTCCAACCACGACGTCACCCGGCACGCCACCCGGTTCGCCAACCCCGCGGGCCTCGGCACCCAGATCCGCACCCCCGGCGACCGCGGACTCGGCCTGCGCCGGGCCCGCGCCGCCACCCTGCTGATGCTGGCCCTGCCCGGCTCCGCCTACGTCTACCAGGGCGAGGAGCTGGGCCTGCCCGACGTCACCGACCTGCCCGACGAGGCCCGCCAGGACCCGTCCTTCTTCCGCGCCGAGGGCCAGGACGGCTTCCGCGACGGCTGCCGGGTGCCCATCCCGTGGACCCGGCAGGGCAGCAGTTACGGGTTCGGCGACGGCGGCAGCTGGCTTCCGCAGCCCGCCGGCTGGGGCGAGCTGTCCGTCGAGGCGCAGGCCGGAGTCGAAGGCTCCACGCTGGAGATGTACCGGTCCGCCCTCGCCGCCCGCCGCGAGCTGCCGGGCCTCGGCGCGGGCACCGGCGTCGAGTGGCTGGAGAGCGCCGAAGGCGTCCTGGCCTTCGCCCGCCCCGGATTCGTCTGCACCGTCAACACCACCGGCGCCCCGGTCCGGCTGCCGGTCCCCGGCCGGGTGCTGCTGTCCAGCTCGCCGGTCACGGTGGACGGGGCCGAGGCCGAGGTGCCCGCCGACACCACGGTGTGGTGGGCGGTGTGACGCTGCCCGCTCCCAGGACCGGCGCCGGGCCCCGGCTCTCCGACATCGCCGGACAGGCGGCGGTCAGCGAGGCGACGGTCAGCCGGGTCCTGAACGGGAAACAGGGCGTCGCGGACACCACGCGTCAGCGGGTGCTCGCGGCGCTCGACATCCTCGGCTACGAGCGGCCGGTCCGGCTGCGGCAGCGCAGCGCCGGACTGATCGGGCTGATGACGCCCGAACTCATCAACCCGATCTTCCCGGCGTTCGCCCAGTCCGTCGAGCAGGTCCTGGCCGGGCACGGCTACACCCCCGTGCTCTGCACCCAACTGCCCGGCGGCGCGACGGAGGACGAGCTGGTCGAGCAGCTCGTCGAACGCGGCGTCAGCGGCATCGTCTTCCTCTCCGGGCTGCACGCCGACACCTCGGCCGACCCGTCGCGGTACGCCGCGCTCACCGAGCGCGGCGTACCGTTCGTCCTGATCAACGGCTACAACGAACGGATCAGCGCGCCGTTCGTCTCGCCCGACGACAGCGCCGCGGTACGAATGGCGCTGAGCCACCTCGCCGAACTCGGCCACCGCCGGATCGGCCTGGCCATCGGGCCCCAGCGCTACGTGCCGGCCCGCCGCAAGCGCGACGGGTTCCTGGAGGCCGCCGTCTCGGTGCTCGGCATGGACCGGGCCGAGGCCGAACGCCTCGTGTGCTCCACGCTGTTCAGCGTCGAGGGCGGCCAGGTGGCGGCGGGCGCGCTGCTGGACGCCGGCTGCACGGGCATCGTCTGCGGCAGCGACCTGATGGCCCTCGGCGTGGTCCGGGCCGCGCGGGGCAGGGGCCTGCGGGTGCCGCGCGACGTGTCGGTCGTGGGCTTCGACGACTCGCAGCTCATCGCCTTCACCGACCCGCCGCTGACCACGGTGCGCCAGCCCGTGCAGGCGATGGCGGCGGCGGCGGTGGGCGCGCTGCTGGAGGAGATCGGCGGCAGCCCGGTGCAGCGCACGGAGTACGTCTTCCAGCCGGAGCTGGTGGTGCGGGGCTCGACGGCGGCGGTGCGCACCGGCTGAGCGCCGGAAGACGGGCAGCGCGCGGGCGCGCGCACGTACGGGAACACGTACAGGAGAGGCACCGGGAGTCGGCCCAGGACGGGCCGGCGGGGAGTTGAACGACTCCCGGGTGCCTCTCTTGTCGTGACCGGCCCGGCCGGCCGGGCGCGTGGGGTCCGGAACCGCGAGACGGGACCGGAACCCCCGGCCGACCGGACCGGAGTCGGATGCAACGTAACAGGCTCGCAATATCTTGCGAAAGACCTTGCAGAAAGAAATCTGCATCGTTTCGTGGATGTGAGCGGGAGATGTCCAAAGGGTTGACCGGCGACGGGCGGACTCGTACGGTCTGCTCCGCGGCAAGGTTGCATTCTTGCTGCAAGAACCTTCAGGAGCCTTGAGGGCATGGCGCGTTGCCGGCTGAGGCTGCACCGTCACCCGCGTTTCCCCCACCCGCAGGAGGAAAGACATGGCACGCAGACCCCTGTCTGCCGCGCTCGCCCTCGTGGCCGGCGCCGCCGCCCTCGTCGTCCCCACCGGATTCGGCGCCGGCGCCGCGCAGGCCGCCGCTCCGGGCGACAAGGACGTCACCGCCGTGATGTTCGAATGGAAGTTCAACTCCATAGCCAAGGCCTGCACCGACACCCTCGGTCCGGCCGGCTACGGATACGTCCAGGTCTCACCGCCCCAGGAGCACATCCAGGGTCCCCAGTGGTGGACCTCCTACCAGCCCGTGAGCTACAAGATCGCCGGCCGCCTCGGCGACCGGGCCGCCTTCTCGGCCATGGTGAACACGTGTCACTCGGCCGGAGTGAAGGTCGTCGTGGACTCCGTCATCAACCACATGTCCGCCGGTTCGGGCACCGGTACCGGAGGCTCCGCGTACACCAAGTACGACTACCCGGGCACCTATTCCGGGTTCGACCTGAACGACTGCCAGAGCGAGATCGTCAACTACGGCGACCGCGGCAACGTCCAGAACTGCGAACTGGTCGGCCTCGCCGACCTGGACACCGGCGAGGACTACGTGCGCGGCCGGATCGCCGGCTACCTCAACGACCTGCTCTCGCTGGGCGTCGACGGATTCCGCATCGACGCCGCCAAGCACATGCCGGCCGCCGACCTCGCCAACATCAAGTCCCGGCTGACCAAGCCGAACGTCTACTGGAAGCAGGAGGTGATCTACGGAGCGGGCGAGGCCGTCTCACCCTCCGAGTACCTCGGCAACGGCGACGTCCAGGAGTTCCGTTACGCGCGGAGCCTCAAGCAGGTCTTCCTCAACGAGAACCTGGCCTACCTGAAGAACTTCGGCGAGGGCTGGGGCTTCATGGAGTCGGGGAAGACGGGCGTCTTCGTCGACAACCACGACACCGAGCGCAACGGCGAGACCCTCAGCTACAAGAACGGCTCCGCCTACACGCTGGCCAACGTCTTCATGCTGGCCTGGCCCTACGGCTCCCCGGACGTGCACTCCGGCTACGAGTTCAGCGACCACAACGCCGGACCGCCGGCCGGCGGCCAGGTGAACGCCTGCTACAGCGACGGCTGGAAGTGCCAGCACGCCTGGCGCGAGATCTCCTCCATGGTCGGCTTCCGCAACGCCGCCCGCGGCCAGGCGGTCACCGGCTGGTGGGACAACGGCGGCGACCAGATCGCGTTCGGCCGGGGCTCCAAGGCGTACGTCGCCATCAACCACGAGGGCTCCGCGCTCACCCGCACCTTCCAGACCTCGCTGCCCGCCGGCGCCTACTGCGACGTGCAGAGCGGCAGGAGCGTGAACGTCGACGGCTCCGGCAGGTTCACCGCGACGCTCGGTTCGGGCACCGCCGTCGCCCTGCACGCGAACGCCCGCACCTGCGCCTGACCTCACCCTCATCACCCGGCGGGCCGGTGGCACAGCCACCGGCCCGCTCTCTGCCAGCCCGAGTCGAGGAGCACCCTCCCGTGTCCCGAACCATCCTCCGGCGGGGAGCCGTGGCCGCGCTGTGCGCGGCGCTGCTGCCCGTCGTCCCGGCGGCCTCCGCCGCAGCGTCGGCCGGACCTCCGGCCCCGCCCTCGGACGCCGCGCTCGCCCGCGAGGCGGCCCGGCACGACCTCACCCGCGAGCAGTTCTACTTCGTGCTGCCCGACCGGTTCGCCAACGGCGACGCCTCCAACGACCGCGGCGGGCTGACCGGCTCCCGGACGCAGACCGGCCACGACCCCGGCGACAAGGGGTTCTACCAGGGCGGCGACCTCAAGGGCCTGACCGGGAAGCTCGACTACATCAAGGGCCTCGGCACCACCGCGATCTGGCTGGCCCCGATCTTCAAGAACCGCCCCGTGCAGGGCTCCGGCAAGGACGCCTCCGCGGGCTACCACGGCTACTGGATCACCGACTTCACCCAGGTCGACCCGCACTTCGGCACCAACGCCGACCTGGAGCGGCTGATCGACAAGGCCCACGCCAAGGGCATGAAGGTCTTCTTCGACGTCATCACCAACCACACGGCCGACACCGTCGACCACGCGGAGAAGAAGTACGGCTACAAGCCGAAGGGCGCCTTCCCCTACCTGGACCGGGACGGCCGCCCCTTCGACGACCGCGAGGGCGTCGCGAAGGTCGACCAGGACTCCTTCCCGTACACCCCGGTGAAGACGCCCGGCACGGACCGCAAGGTGCCGTCCTGGCTCAACGACCCGACCATGTACCACAACCGCGGCGACTCGACGTGGGCCGGCGAGTCCAACGAGTACGGGGACTTCTCCGGGCTCGACGACCTGTGGACCGAGCGTCCCGAGGTCGTCGACGGCATGGCGAAGATCTACCAGAAGTGGGTCCGCGACTTCGACATCGACGGCTTCCGCATCGACACCGTCAAACACGTCGACATGGACTTCTGGACGCAGTGGGCCACCGCTCTCGACGCCTACGCGGCGAAGCGCGGCCGGGACGACTTCTTCATGTTCGGCGAGATCTTCTCCTCCGACACCCAGGTCACCTCGCCGTACGTGACGCGGGGCCGCCTCGACGCGACGCTCGACTTCCCGTTCCAGGACGCGGTACGGCAGTTCGCCTCCCAGGGCGCGAGCGCCGAGAAGCTCGCCTCGGTGTACCGCGACGACTACCGCTACACCACCGACAAGGCCAACGCCTACGAGCAGGTCACCTTCCTCGGCAACCACGACATGGGCCGCATCGGGACGTTCCTGAAGCAGGACAACCCGAAGGCGGAGGACGCCGAACTGCTCCGCCGCGCCCGGCTCGCCAACGAGCTGATGTTCTTCGGCCGGGGCAACCCGGTGGTCTACTACGGCGACGAGCAGGGCTTCACCGGCGCGGGCGGCGACAAGGACGCCCGCCAGACCCTCTTCGCCTCGAAGACCGCCGACTACCTGGACGACGACCAGATCGGCACCGACCGCACCCACGCCTCGGACGCCTACGACACCGGGCACCCCGTCTACCGGTCCATCGCGGAGCTGTCCCGGCTCACCAAGCAGCACCCCGCGCTGCGCGACGGCGTGCAGATCGAGCGGTACGCGAAGGGCTCGGTCCACGCCACCTCGCGCATCGACGCCGAGCGGCCCCACGAGTACCTGGTGGCCTCCAACAACGGCACGAGCCCGACCGAGGTCCAGCTCGCCACCGAGTCGGCCGGCATGGACTTCCGTACCCTGTACGGCGGTTCCGGCACCGTCCGCAGCGGCGCGGACAAGAAGCTCACCGTCACCGTGCCCGCCCTCTCCAGCATCGTGCTGCGGGCCGACAAGCCGCTCGGCGCCCCGGCCGCCGCGCCGGAGATCTCGCTGAAGGCCCCGGCCGCCGGAGCCACCGGCACCGTCGAGATCACCGCCGACGTGGACGGCGGACAGCTCAACCGGGTCGTCTTCGCCGCCCGGAGCGGCAACGGGAAGTGGCGCACCCTCGGCTCCGCCGACCACGCCCCGTACAAGGTCACCCAGTACCTCGACGCCTCGGTGAAGGCCGGGACCCCGCTGCGCTACAAGGCCGTCGTCGTCGACCGCACGGGCCGCACCTCCGCCGCGCTCGCCGACACCACCGCCGGCGCGACCCCGCCGCCCGCGAAGCCCGTCGCCGTCGAGCGCGACCGGGCCGTCGTCCACTACCAGCGCCCGGACGGCGACTACGAGGGCTGGCGGCTGCGGTCGGGCGACCGCAGCGCCGAGTTCATCGGCCGCGACGCCTACGGCGCGTTCGCCTGGATCGACCTGGAGAAGGGCGCGACCTCCTTCCCGTACACCGTCGAGAAGGACGGCGCCGCCGACGGGCCGCAGCGCACCGTCGACCTCGCCGCGACCGGACAGGTCTGGATCGAGCAGGGCAAGGACGGGCAGGAGGTGAAGGCCCCGGCCGCCGAGCCGCAGGACACCGGGAAGGCGGTGCTCAACTACCACCGCCCCGACGGGGACTACGACGGCTGGGGCCTGCACGTCTGGGCCGGGGCGAAGGAGCCCACCGACTGGTCCAAGCCGCTGGCGCCGGTCCGCAAGAACGCCTACGGCGTCACCTTCGAGGTGCCGCTCGCCGAAGGCGCCACCACGCTCAGCTACATCCTGCACAAGGGCGACGAGAAGGACCTGCCCACCGACCAGTCCCTGGACTTCGCCACCAGCGGGCACGAGGTCTGGATGGTCGGCGGAAAGCCCGGCTACCTGCTGCCGCAGACCGGCGGCGGCGCGGCGCCGGACCTCGGGAAGGCCGAGGCCCAGTGGATCGACGCCGACACCGTCGTCTGGAAGGTGAAGGCGACCGAGGCCACCAGCCAGCAGCTCGTGTACGCGCGGGACGGCGGCATCTCCGTCGTCGGCGGGGCGCTCTCCGACGAGGGCCGCTGGCTGCGGCTCGCGCCGGGCGCGCTGAGCGACGCCCAGAAGGCGAAGTACCCGCACCTGAAGGACTACCCGGCCTTCACCGTCGACGCCCGTGACCGCGACCGCGTCCGCGACTCCGTGCGCGGCCAGCTCCTCGCCACCCAGCGCGCCGCCAACGGGGCGCTGCTCGCCGCCACGGGCGTGCAGACGGCGGGCGTCCTGGACGACCTGTACGGGAGGAAGGCCGCGTCGGCGGCGCTCGGCCCGGTCTTCCGCGACGGCCGGCCCACCCTCTCCGTATGGGCCCCCACCGCCCGTACCGTCTCCCTCGAACTCGACGGCCGCACCGTCCCGATGCGGCGCGACGACCGCACCGGCGTCTGGTCGGTCACCGGCGGGCGGGACTGGCGCGGCAAGCCCTACCGGTACGCGGTCACCGTCTTCGCGCCGAGCGTGGCCCGGACCGTCACCAACAAGGTCACCGACCCCTACTCCACCGCCCTGACCGCCGACTCGGCCCGCAGCCTCGTCGTCGACCTGCGCGACCCGCAGCTCGCCCCGCGCGGCTGGTCCGCGCTGAAGAAGCCCGCCGCCACCCCGCTGCGCGACGCGCAGATCCAGGAGCTGCACGTCCGCGACTTCTCGATCTCGGACCGCACCTCCCGCCACCCCGGTGAGTACCTCGCCTTCACCGACACCGGGTCGAAGGGCATGCGGCACCTGAAGAAGCTCGCCGACGCCGGCACGAGCTACGTCCACCTGCTGCCCGCCTTCGACATCGGCACCATCCCGGAGAAGAAGTCCGGGCAGCAGAAGCCCGCCTGCGACCTGTCCGTCTACGCGCCGGACTCCGAGGAGCAGCAGGACTGCGTGGCGAAGGCCGCCGCCAAGGACGCGTTCAACTGGGGCTACGACCCGCTGCACTACACCGTCCCCGAGGGCTCCTACGCCTCCGACCCCGACGGCACCGAGCGCACGGTGGAGTTCCGGCGGATGGTCCAGGGCCTCAACGGCGCCGGACTGCGCACCGTGATGGACGTCGTCTACAACCACACCGTCGCCTCCGGCCAGGACGACAAGTCCGTCCTGGACCGGATCGTGCCGGGCTACTACCAGCGGCTCCTGGAGGACGGCTCCGTCGCCACCTCCACCTGCTGCGCCAACACCGCGCCCGAGAACACCATGATGGGCAAGCTCGTCGTCGACTCCGTCGTCACCTGGGCGAAGGAGTACAAGGTCGACGGGTTCCGCTTCGACCTGATGGGCCACCACCCCAAGGCCAACATCCTGGCCGTGCGCAAGGCCCTGGACGCGCTGACGCCCGCGCGGGACGGCGTCGACGGGAAGAAGATCATCCTGTACGGCGAGGGCTGGAACTTCGGCGAGGTCGCCGACGACGCCCGCTTCGTCCAGGCCACGCAGAAGAACATGGCCGGCACCGATGTGGCCACCTTCTCCGACCGGGCCCGCGACGCCCTGCGCGGCGGCACCCCCTTCGACGAGGACCCGGGCGTCCAGGGCTTCGCCTCCGGCCTGTACACCGACCCCAACGCCTCCCCGGCCAACGGCACCCCCGCCGAGCAGAAGGCGCGGCTGCTGCACTACCAGGACCTGATCAAGGTCGGCCTCACCGGCAGCCTCGCCGGCTACACCTTCACCGACACCTCCGGGCGCACGGTCAAGGGCTCGGACGTCGACTACAACGGCGTGCCCGCCGGATACGCGGCGGCTCCCGGCGACGCCCTCGCCTACTCCGACGCCCACGACAACGAGACGCTGTTCGACACCCTCGCCTTCAAGCTCCCGGCCTCCACCACGGCCGCCGAGCGGGCCAGGATGCAGGTGGTCGCGATGGCCGTCTCCACCCTGTCGCAGGGCCCCTCGCTCTCCCAGGCGGGCACCGACCTGCTGCGCTCCAAGTCGCTGGACCGCAACTCCTACGACAGCGGCGACTGGTTCAACGCCCTGCTCTGGGACTGCCGCGACGGCAACGGCTTCGGCCGGGGCCTGCCGCCGGCCGCCGACAACCAGGACAAGTGGCGTTACGCGAAGCCGCTCCTGGCCGCCTCCCCGGCCATCGCGCCCCGGTGCGGGGAGATCGACGGGGCCGCCGCGGCCTACCGCGACCTGCTCACCATCCGGACGACCGAGAAGGAGTTCTCCCTCGCCACCGCGGGGCAGGTCCAGTCGGCCCTCTCCTTCCCGCTCTCCGGAAAGGACGAGACCCCCGGTGTGATCACCATGCGCCTGGGCGGCCTCGTCGTCGTCCTCAACGCCACCCCGGACACCGCCGACCAGCGGCTCGCCGCACCGGCCGGGAAGACGTACGCCCTGCACCGGGTCCAGGCCGAGGGCGCGGACCTTACGGTCAAACGAGCCAGGTACGACGGGAAATCAGCCACTTTCACGGTCCCGGGACGGACGGTGGCCGTCTTCTCGCTGCGCTGACGCCGACCGGGGCTACGGTGTCCGCAGACGTCGGCGAACGCGCCGCGAAAGCCGGACACCGCGCACAGCCGCCCTGGTCACCACGGCCGCTCCCGGTCCCCTCCCCGTCACGGGGAGCGGGGCCGGGAGCGGGTGTGTTCGAGCGGCGGGAGGCCCTGTGCCCGTGGCCGCCGGGCCGCCGGCGTCAACTGCCCCAGCGTGCCGGACGGTGATGATGACCAAGGTGGGAAACCTTCCCGAGGAGACGAGCAGCTTCGTCGGGAGGCGGGCCGAACTGGCCCGGCTGGGAACCGCGTTGACCACCCGGCGGATGACCACACTGATCGGGCCCGGCGGCGTCGGCAAGACCCGGCTCGCCGTCCGGTCCGCCCGGAAGGCCGCCGACCGCTTCCCGGACGGGGCCTGGTGGGCCGACCTCTCCCCGCTCTACGACGAGGGGCTGCTGCTGCCCACCGTCTCGGACGCGGTCGGGCTCGCCGACCACAGCCTGCGGATGCCGGTCGAGGCGCTGTGCGAATGGGTCGCGGACAAGCGCATGCTGCTGGTCCTCGACTCCTGCGAGCACCTGCGCGCCGCCTGCTCGCACCTGCTGGCGGAGCTCCTGACCACCTCTCCTGGCCTCACCGTGCTGGTGACCAGCAGACAGCCCCTGGGCACGCGCGGCGAACACGTCGTGGAGGTGCCGCCGCTGCCGGTCGACGGAGCCGACGACGCCCTCCGGCTCTTCGGCGACCGGCTGCACGCCGCCGACCCGGAGACGGGCCTGCACGCTCCCGGCGACCGGGCCGCCGCCGCCGAGATCTGCCGCCGCCTCGAAGGCATCCCGCTCGCCATCGAACTGGCCGCCGCGGGCATCGGCCGGCACACCGTCGCCCAGCTCGCCGCCCGCATCGGCAGCCGCTTCGACGCCGGTACCCCGCCCCGCGCCGACGGGCGGACGCCCGCGTCCCTCCACGAGGGCCCGGTCACCTCGCGCCTCGACCTGCTGAGCGACCACGCGCTCTGGCCCCGGCGCCACCGCACGCTGCGCACCACCATCGGCTGGAGCCACGAGCTGTGCACGCCGCTCGAACGCCTCCTGTGGGCCCGCCTCACCGTCCTGCGCACGGACTTCGACGAGGAGACGGCCATCGAGGTCTGCGCCGGCGGCCCGCTGGGCGCGCACGACGTGGACCGGGCGCTCCAGGGGCTGGTGGCCCAGAGCGTGGTCCAGCGCGACGGCGACCGCTACCGGATGCTGGACACCCTGCGCGAGTACGGCCGCATGTGGCTCCGGGAGCTGGGCGAGGAGCGTGCCGCCGCCGACCGGCACGCCGCCAGCTTCCTCGGCCTGGCCCGCCGCGCCCACGACGGCTGGACCGGTCCCGGCCAGGTGTCGTGGTACCACCGGGTCGCCGACGCCCACCTCGACCTGTGCGCGGCCCTGGACCACCTGACCGCCCACGACATCGTGGGGGCGCAGGAGATGGCGGGCCGGGTCGGCTTCTTCTGGGCCTGCTGCGGCCATCTGTCGGAGGCCCGCGGCTACGCGCAGCGCACCCTGGACGCGGCCCCCGTGGACGGGCCGCACCGGACCCGGTTGCAGTGGGTGCTCGGCGTCGCGGCCCTGCTCCAGGGCGACTTCGCGACCGCCGAGAAGTACGGCGCGCTGTGCACGGCCGTCGCCCTGTACGACCGCGACGACGAAGGGATGCTCAGCGCCACCTACCTCTCCGGCCTCACCCAGCTGATGACCGGGCAGCCCGCCGCCGCGCTCGAAGCGGCCGAGCGGGTGCTGCGGATGACGGCGCAGACGGCTCCGGTCGAGTCGGCCCACCTGCTGCGCTGCCGCCTCATCACCGTCTTCGCCCTCACCGCGCTGGGCCGGCTCGGCGACTCCGCGCGGGCCGCCGCCGCCCTGCGCCGGTCTTGCGAGGCGCAGGGCGAGTACTGGACCCGCTCGTACGTGGACTACCAGCTCGCCCTGATCACCCTGCTCCAGGGCCGCCCGGCGGCCTCCGCCGCGCACGCCCGCTCCATGCTCGCGGGAAAGCACCTGCTGCGGGACAGCTTCGGCATCGCCCTCGGGCTCGACCTGCTGGCCGCCGCGATCGCCGCCCAGGGCGCGGGGGCCCAGGCCGCCCGGGTCTACGGCACCGGCCACGCGTACTGGCGGATGGTGGGCCACCCGCAGCGCGGCACGCCCGAGCTGGGTCCGGTCCGCGAGACCTGCGAGCTCCAGGCACGGGCGGCCGTCGGCGACGACGCCTACCAGCGGGCCTTCGAGCGCGGGCAGTCGGACAACGCGGAGGTCGGGCTCGCCGCCGCGCTCCGCGACGACCTCCAGCTCTGACCGGCCGCCTCCGCGAGGCCGCTGCCGGACGGGCCCGTTCCGGACGTGCCGGGCCCCGGGCTATCCGAACCTCCGCCCAGTGAGTTAGGTTAGGCATGCCTAAGTAACCGCTTGGGTCCTGTCTCCCCGACCGCTCCTGGAGAACTCGGATGCGTCCTTTCAGCGCCCGTGTCACACAGCCGACCCGCGCCGAGCGCGTCCGGTCGATCCTCACCGTCGCCCACTCGATGACGGTGGTGAGCGAGGGGGTGCGCACCGAAGTGCGCCGGCTCGACGGCACGGGGGCGATGGGCCACATCCATCTGCACGCCCCCACCGAGACCGGCCACGCGCCGACCGGCGAGCGGGTCCCGGCCCGGCTGGAGTTCACCGACATCGCCCCCACGCCCGTACGCGACCGGCTGCGGGCCCGCGTCACCGTGACCGGGCTGCTGACCGCCCCGTACAGCACGGACACCGAGCGCAGCACCTGCATGGAGTTCGGCCAGGCCGTCCTCCAGGACGCCGAGGGGCGTACGTTCGTCACGCTGGAGGAACTGGAGGAGACCGCGCCCGATCCGGTCGCCCCGTGCGAGGCGGGCATGCTGACGCACCTTATGGACGACCACGGCGAACTCGTCCCGCTGCTGCTCCGCCTCGTCCGCCCGCACCCGGACCGCGGGATGGTCCGCGCCGTGCCCGTGGCGATGGACCGCTACGGCGTCACGCTGCGCCTCGAATACCCGCGCGACCACCGCGACGTGCGGCTGCCGTTCCCGAAGCCGGTGACCGACATCGACCAGGCGGGCCCCCAGATCCACGCCCTGCTCAGCGCGGCCCGCCGCGTCTCCCACCGCAACGGCCTGCCGGCCTGACGCACCGCCGCCCCGAACCGCCCGGCACGTCCCGGGACAGCGCGGAGCGCCGGACCAGCAGCTCCCCGAACGGGCCGTCCGCCGGCTCCCGCGCGAGCACCCGCAGCACGATGCCCCGGCCCCCGCGCGAACGACGGCCGGGGCGGGGAGGGCCGGATCAGGGGGTGTACTTGTACCCCACCCGGCGCACCGTCTGGATCGAACGGCGGTGCTCCGCACCGAGCTTGCGGCGCAGCCGGGCCACATGGACGTCGACCGTCCGCCCGTCGCCCACATGCCCGTAGCCCCACACCGTCGTCACCAACTGGTCGCGCGTGTGCACCCGGTGCGGGTGGGCCACCAGGTGGGCCAGCAGCTCGAATTCGAGGTACGTGAGATCCATCGCGACGCCGTCCACCGAGGCGGTGCGCCGGGTGGTGTCGATCCGGACGGGGCCGACCGGCGGCTCCTCGACCGGCTCCGGCTCCGGGTGCCGGGCGAACGGCGTACGGTCCTGCCGGTCGGGCCGGGGCTGCTGCGAGGCGGCCACCGCCCCGGCGAGCGCCGGCTGCTGGTCGGCCGGTACGAGCACCAGGTAGCCGATCATCGGCGGCCGGCCGGGCAGGGCCGGCAGGGTGTGCTGGGGCGCGGGCAGCCAGGTCGCGCCCGGCGGCAGGAAGTCGGCCACGTCCGTCGGCCGCGCCACCTCGTCGCGGTCGACGGCGCGCAGGCGGTGGCGGTTGGCGGACGCGGGGCGGGCGGCCGTGTCGGCCGGGGCGGACGCCGCGGCGCCGGTCGACGCGGCGGAGAAGGTACGGGTGTTCGCCATGGTGGGTCAGCTCTTTCGCGCGAGGAGTCGTCAGGGACGGACTTGCGTCGTGCGCGCGGACCGAACGCCGGGTGAGCGGCTTTAGAGGGCCTGCGCGTTCCACGCGCGGCAACACACCCGGTCGAAGTCATGGTGCTGACGGGAAGGCCAGAACGGTTCGAGGTCGCTGCGACCCGACGCGAGGTGCTGGTGGCTGGCCATGGCTCCATTGAAGCAGACATCGCGGCCGTGCAGCAGGGCCCTCTCACCCGTCGATACGGACGCTGCCCGTCGGCCTCGTCACGGCCCCGCCCCGGCCGGCCCGCCGTGCCCCGGCCGCCGAACGAGCTTGCGGGGCCCACCGGTTCCCCGGGCGGGCCCCGCACGCGCCTCCGGCCCCGGTCGGGCCTGGCCCGCCTTCTCCAGCGCGGTGCAGCAGGTGTCCACGATCAGGCGCGTGACGACGTACGGATCGACGTTGGCGTTCGGGTGGCGGTCCTCGATGTAGCCCTTGCGGTCCTGCTCGACCTGCCAGGGGACGCGGACCGAGGCGCCGCGGTCGGAGACGCCGTAGCTGTACTCGTTCCACGGGGCGGTCTCGTGCAGGCCGGTGAGCCGGTCGTCGATGCCCGCGCCGTAGTTCTTGACGTGGTCCATCGGCTTGGAGCCCTCGCCCAGCGACTCGCACGCCGTGATGATCGGGTCGTAGTCCTCGCGCATCGCCCGGGTGGAGAAGTTGGTGTGCGCGCCCGCGCCGTTCCAGTCGCCCTTCACCGGCTTCGGGTCCAGCGTCGCGGAGACGCCGAAGTCCTCGGCCGTGCGGTAGAGCAGCCAGCGGGCCACCCACAGCTGGTCGGAGACCTCCAGCGGGGAGAGCGGGCCCACCTGGAACTCCCACTGGCCGGGCATCACCTCGGCGTTGATGCCGCAGATGCCCAGGCCCGCCGCCAGGCAGTCGTCCAGGTGCTTCTCCACGATCTCGCGGCCGAAGACCTCGTCCGCGCCGACACCGCAGTAGTAGCCGCCCTGCGCCGCCGGGAAGCCGCCCTCCCCGGGCAGCCTCGCAAGGGGCGGTTTCCCGTCCGTTGCCCGAGTGTGAACCCCGTGTTACCGAGGTTTCCGGCGCGCCCCGGGCGCCTTGTCCGGCCCTGTCCCGGGTTGCCCCGGCGCCTCGGAGAACCGGAACGCGGCCACCGCCCTCGCTCCGCGGCCCGTTCCGGGGACCGGGCACACTGGGCCCATGACCACTACCTCCACCCCCCTGCGCGTCGGCCTCCTCGGAACGGGCCCCTGGGCGCGCCACACCCAGGCCCCCGCGCTCGCCGCCCACCCCGGCGTCGAGCTGAGCGGCGTGTGGGGCCGCCGCGCCGACGCGGCACAGGCCCTCGCCGACACCCACCACACCCGTGCCCACACCGGCGACGAGGGGATCGACGCCCTCCTGGAAGCCAGCGACGCGGTGGCCTTCGCGCTGCCGCCGGACGTCCAGGCGCCGCTGGCGGTGCGGGCCGCGGAGGCCGGATGCCACCTGCTGATGGACAAGCCGGTCGCCACGACGGTGGAGGGCGCCCGCGCGGTCGCCGACGCGGCGGCGCGCGCCCAGGTCGCCTCGATCGTCTTCTGCACCCTGCGCTTCGCCCCGGAGACGTCCGCCTGGATCGCCGAACAGAGCGCACGCGACGGCTGGTTCACCGCCCGCGCCCTGTGGCTCGGCTCGCTGTACGCCCCCGGCTCCACCAGCGAGTACGCCGACTCGCCCTGGCGGCGGGACAAGGGCGGCCTGTGGGACGTGGGCCCGCACGCCCTCTCGGTGCTGATCCCGGTGCTCGGCGACGTCACCGGGCTGACCGCCGATCGCGGCCCCGCCGACACCACCCACCTCATCCTGCGCCACGCCTCCGGCGCGTCCAGCACGGTGACCCTGGGCCTGAGCGCCCCGGAGGCCGCGGGGGGCGTGGACATCGAGTTCCGGGGCGAGCACGGGACGGTCGCCGTCCCCGGCTGGGACGGGGCGGAGCCCGCGTTCCGGGCCGCCGTCGACGCGCTGGCCGAGGCGGCCCGCACGGGCGAGCCGCACCCGTGCGACGTCCGTTTCGGGCTGCGCCTGACCGAGCTGCTGGCCGACGCCGAGGCGCAGGCGACGTAGCGGCCGTCCCGTGGCCCCCGGCGGCCTGGGACTGCGTCACATCCCTTCTGGCCAGGGGCGATTGTCAGTGGGAGGCGGTAAAATGGAGGCAGTTCGTGAGGGTTCCACCACCGCGCCAGGAGGTTGCCGATGGCCGTTGCCGCAGTCACGACCGAGCCGCTCGAAGAGCCGCACCCGATGTCCTTCCACCCACCGCTCGCGACCCCGCCGCACCGCAGGCGGCTGCCCGCAGGCCGCCCCCGCGAGTGGTACGTCTCCCACAACCGCCGCCTCAAGGCGATGCGGCTGGCGATCGCCCTGCTGGACAGCGGCGTCTACCAGCCCTCCAGTGCCGGCAACCGCCGGATACGCCTCACCGCCGAGCGCCTCGGCGTCCACCCGCCGTCCGACACCACCTGCCGCATGGTCCGCGCCCTGATCCGCTACGGCCGCTGACCCGTCCCGCTCCGTCGCACCGCGTGTGCCCCCGGCCGGGCCGGGGGCACGCTCAGCGTCCGCGCGCGTTGCGGGGCTCGCGGGTCTGGTGGCCGTGGTGGTAGGTGAGCAGCCAGGGCGGTGGTTTGGGCAGGAAGGACGTGGTCTTCTCCGGGACGCGCACGCCCTGGGCGGCCAGCCGCCAGATGTCGTCCTCGGCGGGCGGGGCCAGCAGGACGAGGGTGCCGCGGGACGGGGTGGAGCCGGGCCCCTCGCCGTCGTGCGGGTGGCCGTCGCCGTCGTGCAGATAGCGGACCGGCCGCGGGCCGGAGGGCGGACGCCAGACCCCGTCGACGAACAGGCAGTGCAGCACGGCCGCGTCCAGCCGCCGCCAGGCTTCGGGGCGGCCGTCCAGGGCCCGCAGCAGCGGCTCCGGGCGCGGACGGGTCACGGAGTAGCGGCCGTCGCCGCCGACGAGGATCAGCTCCCCGGGGCGCGGCGGCCGGCGCGCGTCCGGGTCCAGCTCCTCGACGTCCGCCACGGCGGCGGCCCGCGCGGCGGCCTCGCGCGCCCCCAGGTCCGGCAGATGGCGGTGGATGGCCCGCAGCCCGAGCGGGGTGCGGGCGCTGTCGACGACCAGCGCCGGCAGCCGGTCCCAGGGCCCCGGGCGGCCGTCACGGCGGCGGCGCAGCTCCCACGCCGCCGCGTAGCGGTGGTGGCCGTCCGCGATCAGGACGCTGCGGGCGGCCAGGTCCGCGGCGAGCACCCGCTGCTGCCCCGGGTCGATCAACCGCCACAGGGCGTGCCGGGTGCCGTCGGGAGCGGTCACCACGGTGTCCGGCGCCGCCCGGGTCACCCGCCGCAGCACCGCGCCGGCGGCGGGGGCGTCGCGGCAGGCCAGCAGGACCGGTTCGGGGTTGCCGCCGACGAGCCGGGTGATCCGGTGCTGGGCCCGCACCTTGGCGGCGAGGACGTGCTCGTGCGGCAGGACCGCGCCGCGTGACGCGTCCAGGTCCAGCGCGCCGATCACCCCGCGCTGGAGCAGCGCGCCGCCCCGGCGCTGCTCCAGCACGTAGAAGGCGGGCGTACGGTCGCGGGACAGGGCGGAGGCGGAGCGCCGGATGCCCCGGAAGGGGTGCAGGACCGTGCCGGGCGGAGTCGTCCCGGCGGGGCGCTCGCCGGGGCCGCCGCGACCGGCCAGGAGAGCGGGCGGGCTCGGGTGCGTACTCACGTGTCGGACCCCCGCATCGCTATCCGCGCAGGGCGGTGAAGGCGTCTTCGACGCGTTTGAGCACATCCGCCACGTACGGCAGGCCCAGCGGGTCCGGTGACGCCAGCGCCTCTTCCTGCTGCTCGGCGGTCTCCCCGTACAGCATGCTGGTGGCCGCCTTGAAGCGCAGCGCGCCCTCGTCGTCGCCGAGGTGGTGGCCGGCCAGGACCAGCACGCCGTGGGCGTCGAAGAGGTGGCGCTGGAGGGTGGCGGAGTCGGTGACGCCGAGCGCGGCCAGGCGGTCCCGGAGCGGTTCGAAGTCCGGGTAGACGTAGAAGCCGCCGGTGGGCGGGCGGCAGAGCGCTCCGGCTCCGGTGACGATCCGGTGGACCTCGCGGGCCAGTACGCCGTGCAGGCGGGCGCTCGCGGCCAGCCGGGCGCGGATCTCCGGGGGCTCGTCGAAGGCGTACGCGGCGACCTCCTGCATGGGCCCGGCCAGCGTCGACCAGACCTCGCTGGCGACCGAGACCACGCCGTCGCGGACCCGCTCGCCCCACGCGTTGCCGGGCAGCCGGCAGGCGCCGATCCGCCAGCCGCCGAGCGCCAGGGTCTTGGAGAGGCCGGTGGTGACGACCGTGCGGTGCGGGGCCACCTCGGCCGGGCTCAGGAACGGGGTGGCCGGGTCGTGCACGATGTCGCGGTAGATCTCGTCGGAGACGATGACGAGGTCCAACTCCTCGGCGATTGCACAGAGTTCGCGTATCAGGTCCGGCGGGGCGAGCGTGCCGGTCGGGTTGTCCGGCAGCGTCAGGACCACGGTGCGCGGGTCGCCGCCCGCCGCGCGCGCGGTGCGGACCGTCTCGCGCAGGGCCGCCGGGTCCGGGACGCCGCCGCAGACGGTGGGGATCGGGACGCCGTACGCCTTCCGGCCCGCGAGCCGGGCCTGCGGCGCGTAGGAGTTCCAGGCCGGGCGGGGCAGCAGCACATCGCCGGGCAGGACGTGCTGAAGGGCCATCAGCAGCGGCTTGCTGCCGGGGCCGACGACGATCTGGTCGGCGGTGGTGGGCAGGGCCCGCCGCTCGAAGTAGCCGGCGACGGCCCGGCGGACGTCGGGGCCGCCGGCCACCGGACCGTAGGCGTTGCGGTGCGCGCCGCGCGCGAGCCGCTCGGCGAGCGGGCCGAAGGCGGGCAGCCGCGACTCGCCGAAGCCCAGGTGCACGATGTCCTCGCCGGCCGCCCGGCGTTCGGCCACGAGCTGGTTGAGCGCCAGGTTGGGCGAGGTGTGCCAGACCGGTGTCTCAGGCATGGGCCAGCTCCTCCTGGAGCTCCTGGTCCAGGAGCCGGTCGTCCAGGTGCGCGGGGAAGGTGGGCAGCGAGCCCTTGACGGCCGCCGCGATGTCGGCCGGGGTGTCGGCGGCGAGCCGGAGGTCGTCCAGCCAGGCCGCGGTCTCCGAGTAGTGCGCGCGGAACGGGCGGCCCACCAGGCGCGGGTCGCGGGCCTGGAGCATCCGCAGCTGGAAGAAGCGGCCCTGCGCGGTCTCCTCGATCCCGTCGACGAGGACCTTGCCGGGCGTCGCGGACATGACCGGCCCGCGGACGGTGCGCGCCAGGCCGGGGAGCGTGCGGTAGGCGGTGCGGAAGATCTCGTGCGCGCGGGCCAGCGGCACCTTGAAGTAGTCGTACGGGCCGGTGTCGCGCTCCACGAACACGTAGTAGGGCACCGCGCCGGCGGCCAGTTCGGCGCGCCACAGCGTGCTCCACGCCTCGGCGTCGTCGTTGACGTGCGCCACCATCGGGGCCTGGCAGTAGGCGAGCGCGCCGGTGGAGCGGATCCGGGCCACGGCGCGGCGCGCGAGGTCGGTCTCCAGCTCGCGCGGGTGGGTGAAGTGCATCATGACGGCGAGGTTGCGGCCGGAGGCGACGACCTGCTCGAACAGCCGCAGGACGTCGTCGGCGTCCGCGTCGGTGGTGAAGCGCTGCGGCCAGTAGGCGACGGACTTCGTGCCGATCCGGATGGTGCGCACGGTGGGCACGCCGAGGATCGGTTCCAGGTGGCCGCGGAGCCGGTCCGTGGACATGATCATCGGGTCGCCGCCGGTGACCAGGACGTCGTCCACCTCGGGGTGGCGGCCCAGGTACTCGACGAGGCCGCTGGGCTCCGGGGCGGCGAAGCGCAGGTCGGCGTCGCCGACGAACTGGGCCCAGCGGAAGCAGTAGGTGCAGTAGGAGTGGCAGGTCTGGCCCTGGCCGGGGAAGTAGAGGACCGTCTCGCGGTACTTGTGCTGGAGGCCGGGGACCTGGTCGCCGTCCAGGGTGGGGACGTTCAGCTGCTTCTGGCCCGAGGGGTGCGGGTTGAGCCCGCTGCGGATCTGCTGCACGGCCAGGCGCAGTTCCTTCTTGCGCGAGGGGTCGTCGACGAGGGGCGCGAGCCGCTGCTCGTCGTCGTGCGTCAGCATGCCGCTCTGCGGGAAGACCATCTGGAAAATCGGGTCCTGCGGAATATTGTCCCAGTCGACGAGCTGGGACAGGACGTATTCATTGACGCGGAAGGGCAGAACGCTCGACAGGGTGCGAATCGACCGGGCGATGTGATCGGGGATCTCGAACCGGTCGGCTATTTCGTCGACATGGCGCGGACCGTAGGCGCGGAATCGTTCTTTTTCCCATACGGTGGGGGATATCGAGGGCATGCGACTTCCTCCTGCTGGGTGGTGAGAAGGCCGGTGATTTCCCCACCCTAGAAGCCGGCGGCCGACCGCGGAAAGAGAATCCGGCGGTCGGCCGATAGGCGCTCGCAATGCCCGTATAGCCAGTCGTGCGGGGGAGCGAGAGCGGGCTCCGGTACGGGCGGCAGGTCAGTCCCGCACCGGACGGCGGTCCACCTCGGCCAGCGCCCCGGGGGTGACGGTGCGCAGGAACGGGACGATGATCGCCAGGGTGGCGAGGGTGAAGACCGCGAAGGCGACGCGGATGCCGAACCACTCGGCGAGCACGCCCACCAGACCGGCCCCGACCGGCATGGCGCCCCAGCTGAAGAGGCGGGCGGCGGCGTTGTAGCGGCCGAGCATGCCGCCGTCGACGAGCCGCTGGCTGATGGTGCGGGAGTTGACCGTCCACAGGATGCCGCCCATGCCGCCGAGGAAGGCGCCGGTGGCCACGACCCACAGGTCGGTGGAGAAGACCGGCGCGGCCACCATGGCGGCGGTGCCGAGCAGGTCGGCGAACATCGACCACCGGCGGCCCAGCAGCCGGTTGACGGTGGTGACGGTGAGCGCGCCGAGCAGGCCGCCCGCGCCCAGGGCGCTGAGCAGGATGCCGTAGCCGCGGGCGTCCAGGCCCATCCGGTCCGTGGCGATCAGCGGCATCAGCGCCAGCCAGGCGCCCCAGCAGGCGGAGAGCACGGTGAGGGAGAGCGCCATCAGCCGCAGCAGGCGCTGCCGCCAGAGGAACCGGACGCCTTCCGCGATGCGCTGGTTGACCGAGCCCGCCGGCTTGGCGTCGTCGCGCTGCGGCTTGAAGCGGCCGACCAGGAAGACCAGGATCACCGTGCCGATCAGATAGCCCACGCCCGTCCAGCCGAGCGCGACACTCGCCCCGGCCGCGACGAGGAGGCCGCCGACGAAGGGGCCGCAGAACTCGTTGCACGCGGTCTCGGCGCCCGCCACCCAGGCGTTGGCCCGCTCCTGGCCGGCGCGGGGCACGGCGGCCGGCACGAGCGTGGCCGCCGAGGTCAGGGCGACCACCTCGGCGACGCCCAGGGCCAGTCCGGCGGCGTACAGCGCGGGGACGGTCACGGCGTCGGAGACGCTGAGGAAGAGCAGCCCGCCCACGACGGCCATCCGGACGCCGTCCGCGAGCCACAGCAGCAACCGCCGGTCGAAGCGGTCGACCAGCACGCCGACGTGCAGGGCCACGAGGAGCCAGGGGAGCGTGAGCGTGAGGCCGACGCCGGCCACCTGGGCGGGCGAGTCGGTGAGCCGGGTCGCCATCAGCGGTAAGACCACCTTGGTGACGCCGTCGGCGAGGTTGGTGATCGCGGTGAAGCCCACCAGGACGGCGGTGTTGCGCCCGCCGAGGTCCCCGCCCCCCGCGCCGTCCTTCCGGGGCTCCTGGCCGGCGGGTGCGCCGCGGACCGCCACGCCGCCGGAATCGGAGGGTGCCAGCGTCTCGTCCATCCGTAACCTCCAAAGGTCTTTAGATGGTCAGTATGGCATTGGTAGGGTGGGCTTGCAGCCAAAATCACCGGTGACCCATCAAGGTGATTCATCGGTCGATAGGGATCATTGATGCCGACAGGGATCACTGACCCGGAAGGTGGCATCCCATGATCGAGACCCCTCCCGCCGCCCGGCTGATCGAGGCGTTCCTCAACACCGTCGACCTGGAGAGCGGCGAGGACGACGTCGCGACGCCGGCCGAGCTCGCCCGCTGGCTGGCCGAGCGGCTGCCGGGCGCGGACGAGCCGCGCCCGACCGCCGCCGAGCACCGGGCCCTCCTCGACCTGCGCGCCGGCTTCCGCGAGGCGCTGGACGACGCGGACCCGGTCGCCCCGCACCGGCTGGCGCTCGCCGACGCCGTGCTGGCCGAGGTGCCGGTCCTGGTCACCCTCACCGGAGCGCGCCCCGGCGGGCCGACCCTGGTCCCCGACCCCGCGCTGCCGCCCGCCCGCCGGGCCATGGCGCTGCTCGCCGTCGCCTGGGCCGAACTCGTGCTGACCGGACAGATCCAGCGCCTCAAGAGGTGCGCGGAGCACACCTGCCGCGGCGCGTTCTGGGACGCCTCCAAGAACCACAGCCGCCGCTGGTGCTCGATGCGGCTGTGCGGCAACCGCACCAAGTCCCGCCGCTACACCGCCCGCCGGCGCGAACAGTGACCGCACACGCCGTCGCCCGCTGTTCCCTTCCACTGTGCGGCCTTCCCGCGCGCCTATGGCCCCATAGGGAATTCGCATAGCCGCTTCGGCCATCGCTCCCGCCAATGAGCGCTCCGCTCTGTTTCGTTGACCGCTCGTGAAGTGCCCTCCATAAAATGGCGTTGCTCGTTCGGCCCGTACATTCAAGCGACCTATGAGGAGCCCGCATGCCGGAACCACTTGCCGTTGTCACCGGCGGAACACGAGGAATCGGACTGGCCCTGAGCCGGCGGCTGATCGGCATGGGCCACCGGGTCGTCGCCTTCTACGCCCACGACCGGGAGTCCGCCGAGAAGGCCGAGGCGAACGACGCCGGGCTCACCGCCCTCCAGGTCGACCTCGCCGACGCCTCGGCCGTGGCCGACGCCGCCGCCCGCGTCCTGGCCGAGCACGGCACGCCCGCCGTCCTGGTCAACAACGCCGGACGCAACATCGACCGGCCGTTCCTGGAGATGAGCGACGAGGACTGGCGCGCCGTCCTCGACACCAACCTCTCCGGCCCGTTCTGGCTGACCCGGGCCCTCGCCCCGGCGATGCTCGCGGCCGGCGGCGGCTCGATCGTCAACATCGGCGCGACCACCGGCATCCGGCCCCGTGTCGACGGCGTCAACTACTGCGCCAGCAAAGCCGGTCTGCTCCAGTTCACCAAGTGCCTGGCCCTGGAGCTGGCCCCCACGATCCGGGTCAACTGCCTGATCCCCGGCATGATCGACACCGAGGAGCTGCGCACCCGCTGGCGCCTGGACGACCCGGAGCGCATGGAGCAGACCCTGGACGAGATCCCCTCCCGCCGCATGGGAACCGTCGAGGACGTCGCCGACGCGCTCGAATTCCTCGTCGGCCCGGCCGCCACCTACCTCAATGGTCAGAAACTGATCATTGACGGTGGCCAGTTCATGTGGTGAACGCCGACATGCCCGAGCAGATACTCAACGAGGCACGCGCGGCCCTCGACGCCGCCCCGCCGACCGGCGACCCCGCCTACACCCGCTACTGCCACGAACTCGCCGCCCACCTCACCGCGCACTGGGCCGACATCCAGGAAGCCAACCGCACCGACCTCGCCCGCGCCGAGGCCCGCGGCCTCCCGCCCACCCTGGTGACCCGGCTGCGCCTGACCGACGCCCATCTCGCGGCCATGGTCCGGCTCACCGAGGCCGTCGCCTCGGAACTGGCCACCGTCCTCGCCGACGCACCGGGAATCCCGGCCGGCGACTGGGGCGTCCTGCGCCGGGTCCCCAAACCGCTCGGCGTCGCGTTCATGATCTACGAGGCGCGGCCCACCGTGACCGTCGACGGCGCGCTCCTCCCGGTCGCGGTCGGCAACGCGGTCCTGCTGCGCGGCGGCAAGGAGAGCGCCGCCACCGACGCCGCCCTCGCCACGGCCGTCAAGGCGGCGCTGCGGGCGGCCGGGCTGCCGCCGGGCCTCGTGACCGTCCTCGACGACCCCGACCGCTCCCTGATGAAGGGCGTACTGGCCCGCCCCGACCAGGTCGACGTCCTCATCCCGCGCGGCAGCCCCTCCCTCATCGACTACTGCCGCAGCTCCAGCTCCATCCCGCTGATCGCCAGCGGCGGCGGGGTCAACCACCTGTACGTGCACCGCAGCGCCGACCTGGAACTGGCCGCCCGCGCCACCCTGAACAGCAAGATCCCCGAACCGGCCGGCTGCACCTCGGTGGAGATGGTCCTGGTCGACGAGGAGATCGCCCAGGAGTACCTGGCGGCCCTGCTCGACGCGTGCGAACGCGAGCGGGCCGACCTCACCGTGCGCCTGGACGCCTCCGTACCGGCCCCCGCGCCCCGCGAGGACAGCCCCTGGCGCACCGAACCGCTGGAACCGCACGACACCGGGCGGGAGTTCCTCGACCCGGTGATCGCCCTGCGCCCGGTCTCCGGCCCGCAGGCCGCCGCCGCGTTCGTCCGGGCCCACGGCTCGCAGCACACCGAGGGCATCGTCGCCCGGGACCGCGAGGTCGCCCGGGAGTTCACCCGCCGGGTCGACGCGGCCATGGTCGTCGTCAACGGATCCCTGCGCCTGCACGACGGACCCAAGCTCGGCCTCGGCTCCGAGATCGCCATCGCCACCGGCCGCCTGCACGTCCGCGGCCCGGTCACCCTCGGGGCGCTGGTCACCAGCTCCTGGGTGATCGAGGCCGACGGCCAGATGCGGGACTGACACCGGCCGGCCCGCACCGCGGTCGCACGGCCACCGCCGAGCCGCGCCCGCACCCGACCGAGCCGCCCACCACGGCAGGCCGCCTCCCCCACGGCAGGCCGCCCCCCCACCCGCCGCCCGCGCACACCCTCCCGCACGTCCGTCACGTCCCGTACCGATCTTCGAGAGGTTGTCATGATCCAGTCCCACCCGACCGAGGCTCCCGCACCGACGGCCCAGCGGCTCGACCGCGCGGCGGTGGCCGACACCGTCAAACGCGTCGTCATCGCGGAGTCCCGCCTGTCCATCGGCCCCGACGCCATCGACGACGCCGAACCGCTCGTCGGCACCCTGCTGCGCGTCAACTCCCTCGGCTTCGTCGGCATGCTGGTCCGCATCGAGGACGAGCTCTCCATCACCCTGCCCGACGACCTGTTCGTCGGCCGGTCCTTCCAGACCGTCGGCGACCTGATCGACGTCGTCGTCTCCGGTGCGGAGGACGTCCGATGACCGCCGCCCTGCCCACCCGCTGGCGCAGCACCCTGCCCCACCTCTCCGTCCCGCTGCCGCCCGACCTCACCCCCGAGACCACCGGCCGCACCGGCGTCGGCGTCAACCTGCCGATGGAGCTGGTCCGGCAGAGCGTGCTGGAGCGCGAGTACTGGGACATCCCCGCCGAAGTCCTCGACGCCTACGCCAGGTTCCGGCCGACGCCGCTGTGGCGCGCCACCGGTTTCGAGCGGGCCATCGGCGCCCGGGTGCCCGTCTACATGAAGTACGAGGGCGGCAACATCTCCGGCAGCCACAAGCTCAACACGGCTCTGGCGCAGGCGTACTACTACAAGAAGGCCGGGGTCAGGGAACTGGTCACCGGGACCGGCGCCGGCCAGTGGGGCACCGCGATGGCGGCTGCCTGCGCGCTGTTCGGGCTGCGCTGCCGGGTGTTCATGGTCGAGTCCAGCCTGCGGCGCAAGCCGTACCGCGGGGTGCTCATGCGCATGCTCGGCGCGGAGATCCACTCCAGCCCCAGCGGCCTCACCCGGGTCTCCGGAACCCGCGCCGACGGCATCGGCAACAGCCTGGCGCTGGCCATCGGCGAAGCGGTCGAGTACGCCTCCGACCACGACGATGTGGCCTTCTGCATCGGCAGCGGCGAGACCTACAGCATCCTCCACCAGTCCGTCATCGGCCTGGAGGCGCAGACGCAGCTCGCGGAGCTGGACGCCGGCATCGACACGGTGGTCGGCGCGGTCGGCGCGGGCTCCAACTTCGGCGGCATAGCCCTGCCCTTCCACGCGGAGGCCGCCGCCACCGGCGCGACGCCGCCCCGCCTGGTCGCGGCCGAGTCCTCGACGGCCCCCAAACTCACCCGGGGCGTGTACGCGTACGACAAGACCGACGCCACCGGCACCGGCCCGCTGGAGGCGATGTACACCATCGGCAGCGACTACCCGATCCCGGACGCGCACTCCGCCGGGCTGCGCTTCCACGGGGCGGCCAAACTCATCTCCGCCATGCGCCACACCGGCGACATCGACGCCACCGCCGTCACCCAGCAGGAGGCACTGGACGCCGGCCGCCTGCTCACCCGGCACGAGACCGTGCTCCCCGCACCGGAGTCCGGCCACGCGCTCGCCGCCGCCGCCAAGCTCGCCACCTCCGGCGCGGACGGCATGCGGGCCGAGAAGGGCGTCCTGGTCTGCGTCAGCGGCAGCGGCTACCTCGACCTGGCCGCCTACGAGCAGCTGCTCAACGACGAGCTGGGCGACGAGGCCCCGAGCGAGCAGGCCCTGCTCGCCGCGGTGTCCGGACTCAGCCCCGCCGCCCCCGGCGCGCACCCCGCCGCCGCCCTCCTCGCGGGAGCCGCGGGAGGACCGCGATGACCGCCGTCACCGAGGCCGCGGCCACACCGACGGCCCCACCGACGGTCCCACCGACGGCCGCCGCGAGTGGCCCGGACACGGCGGCGGTCCTGTCGGCGGAGCGCGCCGGGCGGCTCGACTGCGTCCAGTCGAACCTGGCCCAGCTCGCCGACGACCTGCACGGACCGGACGCCCACCTCGCCCTCGGCGCGGCCCTGCGCTTTCGTCCCCGGCCCGGCCCGCACGGCCTGCCCACGGTCGAACCGGCCCTGGAGGACCAGCTCGCCACGGCGGCCTCGGCCGGCCTCGCCGAGACCGCCCGGTGGACCGC
This sequence comes from Streptomyces sp. ADI96-02, assembly GCF_003846185.1. Lineage (GTDB taxonomy): Bacteria > Actinomycetota > Actinomycetes > Streptomycetales > Streptomycetaceae > Streptomyces. Next base: position 1,613,700 of record NZ_ML123034.1, on the reverse strand, counting down.
CGTCCAGCCCGACGCCCTGGCCGGACTCGCCCGCGAGCACGGCCGCCTGTACGTCGTCGCGGACTCCTTCGCCATGCCGTGGCTCCCGTACCACGGGCAGCGGCACATGGAACACAGCTACCTGGTGGCCCCGCACGGCGAGCGGGCCCTCGTCGTCGACGCCTACTCCAGCCACACCCCGTGGGGCGTCGCGGCCCCCGTGCGGTGGGTGACGGACTGGTCGACGCTGCCGGTCTCCTCGCTCGTGCTGCGCTTCGACCCGGTCCCGGCCCCCGAGGCGGAGCCGTACGGCGACCACGCGGGGATCGAGGAGTACGTCGCCGCCTACGCCGCCCACCCCGACCGGGTGGCAGCCCTGGACCAGCTCACCACCGAGACCTGGCTGCTGGCCCGCTCCCGCGCCCTGCACGCGGCCTTCCTCGCCACCCGGCCCGGCCCTCTCGACGAGCGGACCGCCGCGCACGTGCTGCGGCTGGGCCGCCTCGCGGAGCAGGCGTTCCTGGCGTTCCGGCGGGTCCAGCGCGGCCGGCCCGAACCCGGGGGACTGCTGCCCGACGTGGCCGCCGCCCTCCACGCCGACCGGGAGCTCTTCGGGACGCCGGACCCCGTCCGCGCCGCCGTGGCCGAGGTGGTCGCCGACGTCGTCGGCGTCCCCGCCGACGAGGTGCGGGCCGCGCCCGCGCTGACCGCGCTGCCCGGCTTCCACTCCTTCGAGGTCGTCGAGGTCGTCGAAGCCCTGGAGGAGAGGTTCGGCGTCGAGTTCGACCCCGACGACCTCCTCCCCGAGAACCTGCACCGGCTCGACGGCCTCTGCGCCCTGGTCACGGCCGCCGGGGCGGCCCGCTGACATCCCGCGCGCCCCCGCGCACCCCTCCCCACCCTTCCCAGCCTCTAGGAGCATCGCGATGGACACCCGATTCACCGAACTGCTGGCGCCCTTCCTCAAGTACCTGCACGGACAGGAGCTCCGCCAGGACTCGGTCCTGCGCGAACTGGGCCTGGACTCCATGCAGTCGATCGAACTGCTCTTCGCCATCGAGGACACCTTCGGCATCGCGCTCGCCGACGACGACCTCAACGACGCGACCTTCGCGACCGCGGGCAGCCTGTGGAGCGCCATCGAGGCCGCGCAGGACGCCGACGCCGCAGCGGCGGAGGCGGCATGACCACCGTGCTCCCGACCGCCCCCGAAACCCTGGCCGCCGACCCCTTCGCGGGGCGGAGCCCCCTCCAGCGGGCCCGGCACGTCGCCGAGGTCACCGCCGTCCACGCGCCCCGGCACGACGACGACGCCGACTTCCCGGTGGAGGCGCTGGCCGCCCTGCGCGAGACCCGACTGCTCGGCCTGACCGTCCCCACCGAGTACGGCGGCCTCGGCGCGAGCACCGGCGAACTCCTCGACGTCTGCGTCGAACTGGGCCGGGCCGACATGTCCGTCGCCATGATCCTCGGCATGCACTGCCAGCAGGTGGCCGCCGTCGTCGCCCACGCCTCGCCCGCCCTGCGCGCCACGCTCCTCCCGGAGATCGCCGCCGGCCGTCGCTACCTGGCCTCCGTCACCACCGAGGCGGGCAAGGGCGGGCACCTGCTGACCGCCGGCTCCCGCACCGACCGCTCCGGCTCCGACCTGGTCGTCGACCGGTTCGCGCCGATCGTCACGGGCGGCGCGCACGCCGACGGCTTCCTCATCACCGTCCAGCCGCCGGACGCCACCTCCCCGAGCCAGGTCTCCCTCGTCTACGCCGACCGCGACCAGCTCTCCATCGAGCAGAGCGGTGACTGGCAGCCGATGGGCATGCGGGCCAGCCACAGCGTCGCCCTGCGCCTCACCGGACAGCTGCCCGAACACCAAGTGATCGGCGAGAGCGGCCAGTTCTCCCGGATCGCCGTCGAGATCTTCGGCCCGCTCGCCCACCTGGCGTGGTCCGCCGCATGGCTCGGCACGGCCGCCGGAGCCCTGTCCCGGGTGGTGACGCTCCTGCGCAGCCCGGCCGGCCGGGGCCGCTTCGACCTCGGCTCCGAACTGCTGCTGGGCCGGCTCTCCGCCGCCCGCCAGAAGATCGACACCGTGCACGCGCTGCTGCGCCACACCGAACAGGCCGTCGCCGCCGCCCCGGACGTCTCCGCCCCGCGCGTGCAACTGCTCCTGAACGCCCTGAAGATCGGGGCCTCCCAGGAGTGCCACGCGGCGGTCGACACGCTCGTCGAAGCCGTCGGACTGCGCCACGGCTACCTCAAGGACTCCGCCACCCGGCTGGAGGCGGCCCTGCGCGATCTGCGCTCCGCCCCGCTGAACTACAGCAACGACCGCCTCCACCAGGCCGACGGCCGCCTCACCCTGATGGACGCGGAGGTGCGCCTTGTCTGAACGGACGCCGGACACCCCGGCCGGAGACGTCGCCGAAGGACCCCCGCGCGACGCGCCCACCGGCCCGCTCCTCACCCTGGCCCGCCCCCTCGCGCCGCCCGGTCCCGCGCCGCGCGCGGCCCACGCCCCGGGCCTGCCCGCCGACACCGACGGCCGGAGCCTGTGGGCCGCGCTCGGCGCGGCCGGCCGGCTCCGCGCCGCCTACACCGGCGCGGACCCGGCCGCCGGCGTCGACGTACCGGCGCTGCGCACCCTGATGGCCGAGGCGGACGCGGTCTCCGGCATCGGCTCCACGCTCGCCCTGTGCGTCCAGATCGCCACCGCCGTACCGCTGCTCACGCTCGGCGGCGAACAGGCCGCACACGTCCTGGACGAGGCGCTGGCCGGCCGGGCGGTCGTCGCCCTCGCCGCCACCGACGAGGGCTCCGGCTCGGACCTCACCGGGCTGGGCACCACCGTGGCGATCGAGGCGGACGGCCTCACGGTGAGCGGCGTCAAGCGCTGGATCACCAACGCCACCCACGCCGACCACTTCCTGGTGCTCGCCCGGCACCGCGAGGGCGGCCACTTCACCAACTTCACCTGGGTCCTGGTGCCCGCCACCGCCCCCGGCGTACACGTCGAACCGGCCGACTCGCAGCTGTTCGACGGCTCCGGCACCGGCCATCTGCGCCTCGACGGCGTACGCCTGGAGCGCACCCACCTCGTCGGCCGCGTAGGGCGCGGCATGACCTCTTTCGCCGCCCACATCGCCGTGGAACGGCTCACCGGAACCCTGTGGGCCGTCGCCCTCTGCCACCGCCAGTTGAAGCACACCCAACAGCACCTCCAGGGAAGGAAGTTCGGCGACGGCACACTCTGGGGCCTGGAGAGCGTCCGGCAGCGCTTCGCCGACTGCCTCGTCCGCGTCCACCAGTTGGACGCGCTGACCGACCGGCTCGCCGAACGCGTCGCCCGCCGCCACGACACCGCCGCCGCCTCCCTGCTGAAGGCCGCCGCCGCCCAGACCGTCGGGCACGTCCTCGGCGCCTGCGCCCAGTTGCAGGGCGCGGAGGGCTTCACCACCGGCGGCGCCCAGTGGACCCGGGCCCAGGCCGCCCTGTGGGGCGTCGGCGGCGGGGCCACCGAAGTCGTCCTGTCCGCGGTGGCCGGATCCGCCGACTCCCTCCTCGCGGAGCTGGCGCCGTGAACGTGACCCGTAACCGCCCCGTCGCGACGGCCGCCACCGAGTTCGAGCCCGGCATCTGGGCCGTCACCCGCCAGGGCCCCACCCTGCCCCGGGGCCACCCCCACGACCTCGCGGACGCCGCCGGACTGGCCGACTGGCGCGCGGCGGAGTTCCTGGCCGGCCGGGCGCTGCTGCGCGAACTGCTCGCCGCCACCGTGCCCGAGGCGGCCGACGGGCGCGTGACGCTGGGCCCCAACGGCAAACCGGGCCTGGCCGACCGCCCCGACCTCGGCATCAGCATCGCCCACGACCGGGGGCACGTCGCCGCCTGCGTCGCGATCGGCCGCGCCGTCGGCATCGACATCCAGCTGCCCGCCGAGGAACTGGGCGACGGAGTGGTGCGCAAGTGCGTGCGCCAGGGCCGCGAACGGCTCGACGCGCTGCCGCCGGCCGAACGCGCCCGCGAGTTCGCCTGGATCTGGACCGTGCAGGAGGCGTGCGTGAAGGCGGAGGGGAGCGGCCTGTCGGGCGGCCCCTGGACCGTGGACGTACCCGTCGGAGAGACGACCGGCCGATGGAAGACCTTCCGGTGGCGCAGCCTGCGCGACCGGTCCGACACCCCCCTGAGCTGCGCATGGGAGCTGATGTGAGCACCGCGACGAACACCGCCGCACGGGCGGAGGGCCCCGACCGGGCCGCAGACGCCGCACCCGAGCTGAGCTGCTACACCGCCAACCTGGTGGCCTACCTGGAGGCGGAGCGGCCCGACGCGGCCGACCGCCTCGCCGACGCGATCGCCCTCGCCGTCCGCACCGACCTGCCGGACGGCCGCCTCGCCTTCCGCCACCACGCCCGTATCGACACGGACGGCCCGGACGGCCCGCTCGTCCACCGGGGGGCCGCCCGCTGGGCGGACGCCCTGGCCGGGCTGCGCCACGAGAGCGCGCTGCGCGGACGGGTCCTGGCCGTCGCCAACACCCGGCACGTGCCCTGGTCGCCAGCCCACGGCCGTTCCGCCGTCTCCCACTGGGTGCTGCTGGAGCGCGCGAGGGGCCACGGCGACCGGTGGCGGGTCACCGACCGGTTCGCCGCCCTGCTCCCGGACGGCGAGCAACTGCCGTACTCCGGCGTCCTGGACGACGACGAGCTGCGCCGACTCCTCACTCCTGTGGGCGAGTTGCCGTACCATAACCGCGCCCGCGACGTCCACGCCCTGGGCGGCGCCCTGGAGCTGCCCGAGCCGGGCCACTACGGCTGGCTGGCCCGCGAGGCGCGGACGGCGGAGCGCCCGCCGGCCGGGCGGTGGCTCACCGACCCGCTCGACGTGCTGCGGTTCCTCGCCGCCCGGCTCGGCGAGGACCCCGCCGCACTGGCCGCCCACGCCGACGACCTCTGGGCCGCCTCCCGCCACCAGCGCCATCGACTGGACTCCCTGGTCCGCCGGGGCCGGACGCCCGCGCCCCCCGCCGACGCCGCAGCCCACTCCTGGGGCGAACTCCCGCGCTCGCTGCGCTTCGCCGCCACCTCCGCCGAACGGGGCCGCCCCCGCCCCGGCGTGGTGGCGAAGGCATTCGAGGACCTGATCGACGCCATGACCGCCCTACAGCGAGAGGCGCCCACCCGATGAGCGTGCACACGACCCTCACCGCGACCGGGGCCGGGCCCCGGACCGGCCCGGAACCGGTGACCGGAAAACGGCTCTACGACTGGTTCGCCGACAGCGCCGCGACGTACGGCGACACCCGCACCGCCCTGGAGGCCGACGGACGGGAGCTGAGCTACCGCGCCCTGGAGACCCTGGCCGGCCACCTCGCCGCCGCGCTCGTCGCCCGGCACGGCGGCCGTCCCGCGCGCGTCGGGCTCCTCGCCTCCCGCACGGTCCTCGCCTACGCCGGCTACCTCGCGGTGGCCCGGCTGGGCGCCACCGTCGTCCCGCTCAACCCGGCCTTCCCCATCGCCCGCAGCGCCGACGTCGCCCGCACCGCCGGCCTGGACCTGGTCATCGCGGACGCCGCCCTGCCCGGACTGGACGGCCTGCCCGTCCCCGTGCTGCGCTGCGACGCGCGGCAGCCCGCCGCACCGGCCGAACCGCCCGCCCGGGGACGGACCGCGCCGGACGACCTCGCCTACATCCTCTTCACCTCCGGCTCGACCGGCCGCCCCAAGGGCGTCCCGGTGACCCAGGCCAACGTCGCCGCCTACCTCGGCCACGTGATCCAGCGGTACGGGACGGGCCCGGGGGACCGGGTCTCGCAGACCTTCGACCTCACCTTCGACCCGTCGGTGTACGACATGTTCTCGGCGTGGGGCACGGGTGCCACGCTCGTCGTGCCCACCCGCGAGGAACTGCTCGCGCCCGTACGGTTCGTCAACCGCGCCCGGATCACCCACTGGAACTCCGTGCCGTCCGTCGCCGCCCTCGCGCAGCGGCTGCGCGCCCTGCGGCCCGGCTCGATGCCCACGCTGCGCTGGAGCCTGTTCTGCGGCGAGGCGCTGAAGCTGCCCCAGGCACGGGCCTGGCGGGCGGCGGCCCCGCACAGCACGGTCGAGAACATCTACGGACCGACCGAGATGACGGTGACCTGGACCGAGTACCGGCTGCCGCCCGAGGAGGAGGACTGGCCGGCCACCGCCAACGGGACCGTCCCGATCGGCGTCCCCTACCCCGGGCAGGAGCACCTGATCCTGGACGAGGCCGGACGCCCGGCGGACGACGGCGAGCTGTGCGTACGCGGCAGCCAGCGCTTCCCCGGCTACCTGGACCCGGCCGACGACACGGGCCGCTTCCGCGCGCCGCTCCCGCCGTACGCCGTGCACGACGGCACCGGGCCGCTGACGCCCGCGCACTGGTACCGCACCGGCGACCGGGTGCGCCGGGCGGACGGGGTCCTGGTCCACCTGGGCCGCCTCGACCACCAGGTCAAGATCCACGGCTACCGGGTCGAGCTGGGCGAGATCGAATCGCTGCTGCTGCGCCAGCGGGACGTCACCGACGCGGTGGTGCTGCCGGTGCCCGGCCGCCGGGGCGAACCGGTCCTGCACGCCGTGTGCGCGGGACCGCCCCGCGATCCGGAGGAACTGCTGGGCGCGCTGCGGCTGCGGCTGCCGGCCTACATGGTTCCGGCGGCGGTGACCTTCACCGGGGCCCTGCCGCTCAACGCCAACGGCAAGGTCGACCGTGCCGTGCTCCTCGCATCCCTGACCCAACCGCAAGCGGCCTGAGGGAGCAGATACACATGACCGTCGACATACAGACCCTGTGCGAGGGACCGGTCAGCGCGTGGCCGGCCGCCGACGGCGCGGGCCACCGGGCCGCGCCGCACGCACCCGCCCCCTACGGGGACCGCCCGGCCACCGCGCCGGGGCACGGTCCGGCCGCGGACGGGACGCCGGAGCCCGGCGTGGACCGGGCCGCCTTCCGGCAGGTGATGGCGCGCTTCCCGAGCTTCGTCACCGTGATCACCTCAGCCACGCCCGACGGCCCCTCCGGCTGCACCGCCACCGCCGTGCTGTCCCTCTCCCTGGAACCGGCGAGCGTCCTGGTCTCGCTGCGCACCGCGGGGCGGACCCTGGCGCACATCCGCGAGTCGGGCGCGTTCGCGGTCAACGTCCTCTCCTGGGAGCAGCGTTCGCTCGCCGGAGCGTTCGCGACGGGTGATCCGCGCCGCCGCTTCGACCGGGTCCGCCACTCCCGTACGCACGGCGTGCCCGTCCTGGACGGATGCGCGGCCACGGTGGTGTGCGACCTGTCGGAGTCGGTCGACCTCCTCGACCACACCCTGCTGATCGGCACGGCGCGCCACGCCTCCAGCCTGCCGCACGCGCCGATGGTGCTGCTCGACGGCGTGGCCGGCCAGGTCGCCGAACCCGTCGATCCCGCGGCCCGCTGACGGACCGCCGGGCGGCCCGCCCGCACCGCCCGCCCAGCCGTCCGCCGAGCCGCCCGCCCGGCCGTCCGCCCGACCCGCCCGAACCGCGACGCCCACCCCGCCGTCGCCCGTCCACGCTTCCGAGAGACCCGAGGAGATCCGCCGTGACCGTCGCCGCCGAACCCGCCGTCCTGCGCCCGCCCGCGCAGAGCGAGTTCCTGCACTCCTTCCTGCTCGCCGCCGCCCGGACCGCCCCGGACAGCCCGGCCGTGGTCGAGTTCATCGCCAACGGCGAGGTACGCGAGGTCAGTTACGGCCGGCTCGCGGAGCTGGCCCGGGACTACGCGGACGCGCTCGACTCCCTGGGCCTCGACATCGGCGACCGGGTCGTCCTGGAGTCCGACACCTCCGCGCAGGCCCTCGCGGTGCTGCTGGCCTGCTCCCGGCTCGGCCTGCCCTTCGTGCCGGTCAGCCCCGAGACGCCCGACGAGCGGCTGCACCGCGTCATCGAGGCCACCGGCGCGGCCCTCCACCTCCAGGCGGACGACGGGAAACGGACCGGACTCCCGCGCAGCACCGGCACCGCCCGGTTCGGCGGCGGCCGGCTCACCGCGGAGCGCCCGCCCGCCCCGCGGGTGCGCCGCCGCCGCGAGCTGTGCCCGACCGACACCGCGTACATGATCTTCACCTCCGGCACCACGGGCCGCCCCAAGGGCGTGGTGATGAGCCACCGCGCGGTCACCTCCTTCTACCGGGGCATGTGCGCCGAGGGCATCGTGGGACCCGGGGACACGGTCGCCTCCACCTCACCGCTCCAGTTCGACTTCTCGCTGCTCGACATCGGCCTCGCGCTCGGCAGCGGCGCGGCCCTGGCCCCCGTTCCGCGTACGCTGATGCGCTGGCCCACCCGCTTCCTGCGGGTCCTGGCCGACACCGGGGCCACCCAGGTCAACGGCGTCCCGTCGATCTGGCGGCAGGCCCTGCGCCACCTCCCGCACGTGCTGGAGACGCTCACCGAGGTGCGCGGGGTGCTCTTCTGCGGGGAGGCGTTCCCGCTCGCCGAACTCCGCGAGCTCCAGCGCCGCCTGCCGAGGGCGCGGCTGGTGAACTGCTACGGCGCGACCGAGTCCATGGCCTGCTCCTTCACCGACGTGCCCGACCCGCTGCCGCGGGACGTCGAACGGCTCTCCATCGGCTACGCCCACCGGGGCGCCGAGATGCTGCTGGTCGACGCGGCGGGCCGACTCGTCGACGGGCCGGGGGAGACGGGCGAGATCCACCTGCGCACCCCGGCGCTCTTCACTGGCTACTGGGACGACCCGGCGGCCTCGGCGGCGGCCCGGGTGCCCGATCCGGCCGAGCCGCGCTCGGGCCAACTGGTCCTGCGCACCGGCGACCTGGCGTACCGGGGGCCGGAGGGCGAGCTGTACTTCTGCGGGCGGGCGGACTCGCAGGTGCAGATCCGGGGCAATCGCGTGGAGCTGGGGGAGGTGGAGCGCCGGCTGCTCGAACACGAGGACGTGGCGGCCGTCGCGGTGCTGGTGCGCGAGCGGGACGGGTCCGATCCGGCGCTCGCCGCCTGCGTGGTGGCGCGGGCGGGAGCCGGCGACGTGGACGACGGGCGCCTCACCGCGTTCTGCGGACGGACGCTGCCCGCCTACATGATTCCGGCCGAGTTCCACTTCCCGGCCGAACTGCCGGTGACCGCCCACGGCAAGACCGACCGCCGGGCGCTGGCCGCCCGCTTCACCGCCGGGGACTGCTGAGTGTTACCACCGGAGGAGAAAACGGCCGGAGAGCACGTGTATCTGGCGTATGCCTATCTCAACGCCACGGAATACGATGCGTTCGGATCACTGCTGGACGAGGACGTCAGTGTGCATCTTCCCGGAGAAGAGTCCGTACGGGGCAAGGACTCGGTAATGTGGCTGGAATTTTCCCGCGACCTGGTGTATTCGCTGGAGTCCGTGTGGACCACGCCGGGAGGGGTTTTCGTCACCGGTGTCGTCCATCCACGAACGGACTCGGCCGGTGCGGTGGGTTTCGTCGATATTCTCACCTTTTCTCCCTGCGGCCTGCTCCTCACACGGAAGCGCTTCCACGCCGAGCCGCCCGGCGTGAACCACCCCTTGACAGTCGGTGAATCGTCTGGATTTCAACAGAAGTTCCGGACGCGAGTAGGCCAGCTTTTTCGGCGATGGACCCCGTGCTAGTTTGGGTGTTTCTGACGGCGATTATGTGCTCGCTGACACGGGGGGCGGAATGCAGGACAGGAAATCCGGTCCGATTTATCGGATTCTCGGACCTCTCCAAGTGACCGGGGCGGACGGCCGTGTGTGTCGCATTCCCCGTGGTCGGCAACAGGTGGTCCTGTGCGCGCTCCTGCTGGAGGCGAACCGGATCGTCAGCACCGAGAGCCTCGTCGACGCGATCTGGGGGACCGTCCCTCCGTCGACCGCCCGCACCCAGATCCAGACCTGCATCTCCGCCCTGCGGACCAATCTCGCGGCCATCAGGGAGCACACGAGCCTGATCACCCAGGAGCCCGGGTACCTCCTGCGGGTCGACGACGAGCAGTTGGACGCGAAGCTGTTCGGCGTCCTGACCCGCCGGGCCCAGACCCTGGCGGAGGCCGGCAGCCCCGCCGAGGCGGCCGACGCGCTCAGAGCCGCGGACGACCTGTGTCGCGGGCCCGCCCTCAGCGGGACCAAGAGCCTGACCCTCCAGGCCGCCGCCGCCCACCTGGACGAACGCCGGCTGGCCGGCCTGGAGGCGCACGCCGCGCTCCGGCTCCAGCTCGGCGGGCACGCGGCCCTCGTGCCCGAACTCTCCGCGCTCGTCGCCCAGCACCCGCTGCGCGAGGGGCTGCGCGGCCAGCTGATGCTCGCGCTCTACCGGTCCGGACGCCAGGCCGAGGCGCTGGAGACCTTCCGCGCCGGCCGGCTGCTGCTGGTCGAACAGCTCGGCATCGAACCCGGCGACGAACTGCGCCGGCTGGAGGCGGCCATCCTGGCCGGCGACGGCGCGCTGCACATCGCCGACCCCGCGACGCCGCCCGCACCCGCGACGCCGCCTTCGCGGGCCCCGCAGCCCGCCGCCGCCCGGCCGGAACCGGCCATCACCGCCGTCCCGTGCCAACTTCCTTCCGACATCGGCGACTTCACCGGACAGGCCGCCGTCGTCAACGCCGCCCGCACCGCACTGGTGGCCGGCGACGCGCGCGCGACGCCCGTGGTGGTCCTCACCGGGCCGCCCGGTGTCGGCAAGAGCACCGTCGCCGTGCACACCGCGCACCGACTGGCCCAGCACTTCTCCGACGGCCAGCTCTACTGCGACCTCGGCGGCACCCGCGACGAACCCGCCACCGCCCTCGACGTACTGGGCCGCTTCCTGCGCGCCCTCGGCATCCCCGGCTCGCAACTGCCCGAGAGCGTCGACGAACGGGCCTCGATGTACCGCGACCTGCTGGCCTCACGCCGCGTCCTGGTCGTGCTCGACAGCGCCGCCGACGCCCGGCAGGTGCGCCGCCTGCTGCCCGGCAGCGGCGGCTCCGCCGTGCTGGTCACCGGGCGCTCGCGGATGACCGGCCTGCCCGGCGCCCGCTTCGTCCCCGTCGGCGTCTTCGAACCCGACGAGGCGATCGCGATGCTCGCGGCCGTCGTCGGCGAGGAACGCGTGGGCGGGGAACCGGAGGCGGCGCGCGCCCTGGTCCGGCTGGTCGGGCAGATGCCGCTGGCGCTGCGGATCATCGCGGCCCGCCTCGTCGCCCGCCCGCACTGGTCCCTGGAATGGATGCTGAATCGTCTCTCCAACGAACGCCGGAGACTCGACGAACTCGCCCACGGCGAGATGGTGATCCGCTCCAGCCTCGCCCTGACCTACGACGGCCTCGGCGAGGAGGCGAGACGCTTGCTGCGGCTGCTCAGCGTGGTGGAAGGCGGTTCCATCGCGACCTGGACGGCCGCGGCGCTCCTGGACATCGATCTCTTCGCGGCGGACGACCTGCTCGAACTCCTGGTGGACGCCCAGATGCTGGAGGTCGTCGACGCCGCCGCCCGGACCGGACCGCAGTACCGCCTGCACTCCCTGGTCCAGCTCTTCGCCCGCGAGCAGCAGGAGCGGCACAGCGCCGAGGACGACACCGACGCGGCCCTGCGCAGGCTCGTCGGCGGCTGGCTGGCCCTCGTCGACGAGGCCCACCGACGGCTGTACGGGGGCGACTTCACCGTCCTGCACGGCGACGCCCCGCGCTGGCAGCCCGCCCTCGCCCAGGCCGACCGGCTGCTCGGCGACCCGCTGGCCTGGCTGGAGGAGGAGCGCGCCAACCTCTGCCGGGCCGTCGACCTGGCCGCCTCCCGGGGCCAGGCCGAGGCGTGCTGGGACCTCGCCGTCACCCTGGTGACCCTCTTCGAGTCCCGCTGCTACTACGACGAGTGGCAGCAGACCCACCAGCGCGCCCTGGACGCGGTGCGCGACGCCGGCCTGTCCCGGGGCTTCGCCGCGGTCATGTGCTCCGTGGGCTCGCTCTGCCTGGGCCGCGCCCACCTCGGAGCCGCCCGCCGGGCGCTCGAACCGGCCCTGGAGGCGTTCCTCGCCCTCGACGACACCCACGGCCTGGCCCTCACCCGGCGCAACCTCGCGCTGCTCGCCGTACGGCAGGGCGACACGGATACCGCGCGCGAGCTGCACGAACGGGCCGCCGCCGACTTCCTCGCCGTCGCCGATCACGTCGGCCGGACGAACGTCCTCGCGCACCTGGCCCGCCTCGCGCTCGGCGACGAACGCCTGGACGACGCGGAGGAGTTGCTGGGCGAGGCGCTGGAGATCTGCCGGACCACCGGCAGCCGCCGCACCGAGGGCCAGGTGCGCCTGGTGCTCAGCGACCTCATGCAGCACCGGGGGCGCTACCAGGAGGCCGAGGAACTGCTGCGCGAGGTCCTGGAGGTGGTGCGATCGCGCGGCGACATCGCCGGCGAGTCCCGCATCCTGCACCAACTGGGGCTGGTGAACGCCCGCCTCGGCCGTCCGGGCGCCGCCCAGGCGCTGCTGCGGGACGTCGTCGCCATCCGCGAGCAGATCATGGACCCGGTGGGCGCGGCCGAAGCCCGCCTGGAGCTGGCCCAGTTGGAGGCCAAGCACCGCGAGCGCCTCACCGGCTTCGAGTTCCCGCTCATCAGCGCCCTCGGCTGACGGCCCCGGACCGGACGTCCCGGAACCGGACGTCCCGGAACCGGACGACCCGGCACCGGACGACCCGGCACCGGACGACCCGAAAGGGGCTCACCGGTCCGGCCGCCGCGGGACTCAGGCCCCGCCGACCGGCCACGGGGTGTCGCCGTCGGCCAGGACGACCGTCTTCCCGCCGATCGGCCACGGGGTGTCGTCCTGGAGCGCGGAGGACTGTCCGGAGTGCGGCCACGGGGTGTCGCCGAGGACCGCCATGACCGTCCGGGCCTCCGTGTGCCCGCCGAGGGCGGCCGGGAGCGGAAGGAGGGCGCCGGCGGCGATCAGTGCGGCTGCGCTGCTGAACAGGATCTTTCGCACGTGAGTCAGTCTCCTCGGTCGGTGGGCGGAAGGTCGCTCCTCCATCTGCCGAGAACGCTAGAAGTGCCCGCTACTCATCTCCTACCGTCCGGCACCTGCCCGCCTCCCACGCGGCCCGCCCCGCCGGTTCCGCCGCAGTAGCGCGCTGGTAGCGGGGGCCCGGAGCATGAGGAGCCGAAAGGCAGTCCCACCCCCGTGCCGGAGGAGGCTGGACCGTGGACACTCCTCAACTCGACGCCTTTGTGGCCGTTGTGGAGATCGGAAGCTTCACCAGGGCCGCCGCACGCCTGAACCTGTCACAGCCGACGGTCACCACCCGGGTGAAGTCGCTGGAGCACGGACTCGGCGTGTCGCTGCTCGAACGCCTGCCCAGCGGAGTGCGACCCACTCCCGCAGGCGTCCAACTGCTCCCGTACGCAAGGGAGATCATCTCGCTGACCGCCCGCGCCCGGCAGGCGATCAGCTCGGACGGCGAGCCGCACGGCTGCGTGGAGGTCGGCACCGTCGAGAGCGTCACCAGCTACCGCCTGCTGCCCATGGTCGAGTACCTCTACCGCCGCTACCCCAAGATGCAGGTCTCCCTGCACGCCGGCGCGGACGCCGACGCCATCACGGCGGTCCGCGACGGCCGCCTCGACTGCGCGTTCGTCGTCGGATCGCCCGAGGAGCACGAGGGACTGGAGACCCAGGTCCTCTGCCCCGAGCCGCTCGTCCTGGTCGGCAGCCCCTCCCACTCCCTGGTCGGACGCGGCCAGGTCGCCGACGCGGACCTGCGCAACACGCCGATCATCCGCGCGGACAGCCGCGCCGGCTACCACAACCAGTTCGAGGAGGCGCTGGGGCCGAGAGGAGAGGCCGACCGCCCCCGCGTCTTCGAGCTGGACTCCGTCGACGCCGCCAAGCGCAGTGTCGCCCTGGGCATCGGCATGGCCCTCATGCCCCTGGTCGCCGTGGAACGCGAACTGGGCGAGGGCGCGCTCGCCGCGATCGACTGGGTGCCGCCCTTCGAGACGTTCACCCAGGTCGTACGCCGCAAGGCGAACGTCTCGCACGCCGCGCTGTCCGCGCTGGTGGCCGCGGCCCTCGACGTCGCCGCCGAACCGATGGACCCGCTCGTCCTCGCCGCGAGCTGAGGCGAGCCCGCGCGACGACCCCGGGCAGCCGTCCCGGCCCCGGCGGCCCCGCCCGGACACGAAGCCCCGGCCGCGCCCGGACACGAAGCCCCGGCCCCGCCCGGACACGAAGCCCAGCCCACGAAGCCCAGCCCACCTCCGCGCCCCAGAAAGGCCCGACATGACAGCGACTCCCGCACCCGCCCCGTCCGAGACCGCCGCCGAACCCGCCGCGGACGCCCCGGCCGCCGAGCGGGTGACCGCCGCCATCGCCCGGCGCGTGGGCACCGGCCACCCGCTCACCCCCACCACGGAGTTGGCGGCCCTCGGGATCGACTCCCTGCTGCTGCTCCGCATCCTGGGCGACCTCGCCGTCGACCCGTCCCAGGAGATCGACCCGTACCGCCTCGCCGACGTCCGTACGGTCGCCGACCTCGCCGACTTCGTGGGGGACTGGGCATGAGCGTGACGACCACCGGCCCCGAGGCGCCGGCCCGCACCGCGACCGCGCCCGACACCGACCTTCCGGTCACCGCCGCCCAGCGCAGCCTCCTCTTCATCCAGGAGGCCATGGAGCGCAAGGACCTCTACAACATCAGCTTCCGCGTCACCTTCGACGGCGTGGTCGACGAGCAGGCGCTGCGCCGCTCCCTGACCAGGCTGCTGCGGGTGCAGCCCGCGCTGCGCACCGAGTTCGCCCTGGACGGCGGCGTGCCCCGGGCCCGGATCACCGAACCCGCCGACGTCGCCCTGGAGATCAGGGACGTCACCGAGCGGGGCGCGGGCTTCGCCGGTCTCGTCGAGACGGAGAGCCGCCGGTTCGCCCAGCTCGTGGTCGACCTGCGACGGGCCCCGCTCTGCCGGTTCGCGCTCGTCCGAGGCCCGGAGCGCAGCGCGCTGCTGTGCAACATCCACCACTCGGTCAGCGACGGCGTGTCCATGACGGCGTTCCTGGACGAACTGCGCGAGGGCTACCGCACGTCCGCGCCGGGACCCGACCCCGCCCGCCGCGAACAGCAGCTCGCCGCCGAACTCGCGGCCCAGGTCCGGGCCACCGACGCCGCCCTCGCCGCCGGAGAGGTGCCCCGGCTCGCCTCGGCCGTCGCCGCCGCACCCGCCACGACGCTCTACCCGACCCCGACGCGCCCCGCCGACACCGCCTTCGCCGGCGGGGACCTCCACGTCCTGCTCACGACCGGGGAACGCCAACGCGTCGAGGCGGCGGCCCGCGAACTGGCCGTCACCCCGTTCGGCTTCCTGCTCGCCTGCTACTCCACCCTGCTGGGCCAGTACGCCGGCCAGGACACCGTCGTCGTCGGCAGCCCCTTCTCCACCCGGCGTACCATCGCCTCGCACGACCTGTGCGGCTTCTTCGTCAACACGCTGCCGCTCGTGCTGCCCGCCGCCGCGGCCACCTTCGACGAGCACTGCACCGCCGTCGCCGGCGTCGTCCGCGAGGCCATGCGCTACCAGGCGGTGCCCTTCGACGCACTGGTGGCCGAGGTCGCGCCCGAGCGCGTGACGAACCGCAACCCGCTCTTCCAGTGCATGTTCGCCATGCAGGACACCCTGCCCACCCGCATCGAACTCGCCCCCGGGCTCACGGGCACGGTGGAGTTCGTCTCGCAGGAGGCGGCCCGCTTCGACCTGTGGCTCGGCGCGACCCCCGTCGACGACGGGCTGCTCATCGAGCTGGAGTACGACACCGACCTGCTCCCCGCCCCGTACGCCGAGCGCTTCCTCGCCGAGTACCGGCAGCTCGTGCTGGCCGCCGCCGACGAGCCGCGCGCCCCGCTCGGCGAGCTGACCCGAGCGCTCGCCACCCGCCGTACGCCCGACTTCCGGCGCGGCCACGAGGCCCGCGCCGAGGCCCGGGGCGGACTCCTCGGCCTGGTGGCCGCCGCCGCCGAGCGCGACCCGGAGCACCCGGCCGTCGCCGGGCCCGACGGCACGGGCCTGACCTACCGCGAGTTGCTGGAGCGCACCCGGCGCGCGGCGGCCGGACTGAGCGAGCGGGGCGTGCGCCGCGGCCACGTCGTCGCGGTGGTGCCCGACAACCTCGCCGACACGGTCGTCTCCATGCTCGCCGTCCTGTGGTGCGGCGCGGCCTACCTGCCGATCGACACCGGACTCCCGGCCGACCGGCTGAGCTACATGCTCGACCACGCCGACTGCACCTTCATGATCGCCGCCGCGTCCGTGGTGCCCGACGAGCCCGAGCGGGCCACCGTGGCGGAGCTGGAAGCGGCCGGAGCGACCACGCGAGCGCCGGAGCCCTGCGACGGCCGCGACCCGGTCTACATCATGTTCACCTCCGGCTCCACCGGCCGGCCCAAGGGCGTCCTGATGGGACAGCCCGCGCTCACCAACCTCCTCCACTGGCAGCTCGACGAGCTGGCGATGGGACCCGCCACCCGCTTCCTCCAGTTCGCGCCGCTCGGCTTCGACGTCTCCTACCAGGAGATCTTCCCGACCCTGGCGGCGGGCGGCACGGTGTACGGGCTGGGCTCCACCGACCGCCGCGACCTCGAAGAGGTGGCCGCGCTGGTCGACCGCGAGCGGCTGACCCACGTCTACCTCCCGGTGGCCGTCCTCGGCGCGTTCGCCGCCGCCGCCGACGAGGCCGGACACACCCTGGCCACCGTCTCCTTCCTCTGCGTGTCGGGTGAACAGCTCCACCTGGACAGCCGCTCGCGCCGACTCCTGGACACCCACGACGGGCTGACGCTGGTCAACCTGTACGGGCCCACCGAGACGCACGCGGTGACCTGGCACGTCCTGCCGGGCGGGCCCGCCGAACGCCCGTCCCACGTGCCGATCGGCCGCACCCTGCCCGGAGTCGACACCTACCTCCTCGGCCCCGACGGCCACGAGGCGCCGCCCGGAGCGGTCGGCGAACTGCACTTCGGCGGCATCTGCCCCGCCCAGGAGTACGTCAACAGCCCCGAGCGCACCGAGGCCGCCTTCCTGCCCGCACCGGGCGGCGCGGGCCGCATGTACCGCACCGGCGACCTGGCCCTGCGCGCCGAGGACGGCACCCTGCTGTTCCTGGGCCGCCGGGACTCCCAGGTCAAGCTGCGCGGGCACCGCGTCGAACTGGGCGAACTGGAGACGGCCGCAGAGCGGCTGCCCGCGGTCAGGGCCGCCGCCGCGGCCGTGCACGGCACCGGAGAGCAGGCCGCCCTCTGCCTCTTCGTCCTGCCCGCCACCGGCGAACCGCTCGACGTGCCCGCTCTGCGCGGCGCGCTCCAGCAGGACCTGCCCACGTACATGATCCCCCGGCACGTCCTGCACATCGACGCGATGCCCCTGACGGCCAACGGCAAGATCGACCGCGTCGCCCTGCTCCGCCGCTTCGAGGCCGGCGAACTCGACACCGCCGAGGAGCGGCCGGCCACCGGCGACTGGACGCCGAGCCCGGCCGAGGCGACGGTCCGCGACCTGTGGACGAAGATCCTCGACAACGAACCCACCCGCCCCGACGACTCGTTCTTCGTGCTCGGCGGCAACTCCTTCGACGTCATGCGCCTGTTGGGCGCGACGGCCGAGGCCACCGGCGTCCGCGTCCCGGTGGCGGACTTCTTCCGCTCGCCCACCGTCCGCGCCCTGGCCGCCCACCTCGACGCCGCTCCACCGTCCCCCGCCGCCCCGCACTGACACCGCCCTCCCCGTCACCCCCTCCGATCCCGCCCTCCGTTCGACCGACCCCGACCACGGAGACGTACATGACCACCGTCATCGACCTCATCGAGGCGAACGTCCTTCGCCACCCCGACAAGAACGCGCTGCTCTGCGGCCAGGACCGCGTGACCTACCGGCAACTGTGGGACGGCG
The DNA here is from genome assembly GCF_003846185.1 of Streptomyces sp. ADI96-02. Classification (GTDB taxonomy): domain Bacteria; phylum Actinomycetota; class Actinomycetes; order Streptomycetales; family Streptomycetaceae; genus Streptomyces. Next base: position 1,595,805 of record NZ_ML123034.1, on the reverse strand, counting down.
CCCACGCGGTGGCCGAGCGGCTGCTCGCCCTCGGCTGCGAGCGCGGCGACACCGTCGTCCTGGCCGGACCGGGCAACGCGGAGTTCGTGACCGCCGCACTCGGCGCCTGGCTGACCGGCGTCGCCTGGGTGCCCATGGACCCCCAACTGCCCGCCGAACGCGTCCGCTACATCCTCGACGACACCGACGCCCGCCTCGTCCTGCACACCGCGGACAACGGCCCCGAACCCGGCCTGCCCGTCGAACGGATCAGGCCGGCCACCGCCCCCGCCGACCCCGCACCCGCCGCCCGCCTCGCACCGCACCGCGCGACCGGGGACGACACCGCCTACCTCATCTACACCTCCGGCTCCACCGGCCGCCCCAAGGGCGTGCAGGTCGGCCACCACGGACTCGCCGTACACCTGCGGGGCGCCTGCGAGGCGTACGGACTCACCGAGCGGGACGTGCTGCTCTCGTTCTCCTCGGCGAGCTTCGACGCGGCCGTGGAGGAGATCTGGGCGCCGCTGACCCGCGGAGCCACCGTGCTGCTGCGCGGCCCGTCCCTCTGGACCGGCCAGCAGCTCTTCGCCCGGGTGCGGACCCACCAGGTCACCTACATCTCCTGCACCACCGCCTACTTCGAGGCGTTCTTCGGCGAGGAGCTGACGGACGACGACCGCGACGCGCTCGGCTCGCTGCGCGGGATCATCTTCGGCGGCGAGGCGGTGCACCCCGGCGTCGTACGCCGCTGGGCCAACGGCCCGCTCGCCTCGATCCCGCTCTGCAACACCTACGGACCGACCGAGGCGATCGTCACGGCCACGCTCTACTGGATCGCACCCGGCTGGAACGGCGCCCGCGTCCCGATCGGCCACGGCATGCCCGGACACACCACCGTGGTCCTGGACGCCGAGGGCCGCGAGGCCGCCGACGGCGAGAGCGGCGAGCTCCACCTCGGCGGGCCGTGCGTCGCCACCGGCTACCTCGGCCGCCCCGACCTCACCGGACAGCGCTTCGTCGAACTGCCCGGCCGCGACGGCGTCCACTACCGCACGGGCGACCTCGTCGCCGTCGAGGACGGCGAGCTGGTGTTCCTGGGCCGCGCCGACCGGCAGGTCAAGATCCGCGGTTTCCGCATCGAACTGGAGGAGGTCGAGATCGCGCTCCGGGACCTCGAAGAGGTCCGCACCGCCGTCGTCGGCGTCGAGGAGCGCCCCGGCGGCGGCGAACAGCTCGTCGCCCACGTCGTCCCCCAGAACCCGGCCGACCGCGAGGACCCCGACGCCTTCCGCACCGCCCTGCGCACCGCCCTCGGCACGACGCTGCCCGCCTACATGGTGCCCGCCGAGATCAGGACGCACGAGCGGATGCCGCTCGGCGTCACCGGCAAGGTCGACCGGGCCAAGGTCCTCGCGGGCGCGGGCGAGTGACATGCCGCTGAGCCTGGCCCCGGCGCCCGGCGTCTGGGTGCTCCTGTCGAGCACCCGCGACCCCGCCGCCGGCCGGCTCACCGCACAGGACCGGGCCCACGCACGCCGGTTGACCGGGCCGGCCCGGCGGAGGGCGCACCTGGCCGGCCGGCGCACGCTGCGCGCCCTGCTGGCCGAGCGCTTCCCCGAGGCCGCCGCCGCAACCGTCGGATACGGGCCCACCGGCCGCCCCGTACTGCCGGACCTGCCCCGCGTCGGCGTCAGTGTCAGCCACAGCGGCACGGCGGTCGCCGTCTGCGCCGCGTACGACCGCGAGGTCGGCGTCGACGTGCAGCAGCCGCCGCAGGAGGTCGCCGCCTCCCTCCTGCGGTGGTGCGCGCCGCACCACCGCACGACCCTCCTGGCGCTGCCCGAGCACGCGCGGGCGACGGAGTTCGCCTGGCTGTGGACGGTGAAGGAGGCCCTCGGCAAGGCCGCCGGGACCGGCGTGGCCGGAGCGGCCTTCCACGCCGAACCCGCACCCGGCGACACACACGGCGCCTGGGACGGCCTGAACTGGACCAGCCTGCGCAACTCCTCACCACTTCCGCTGAGTTGCGCGTACGGCCCGATCAGGGAACCGACCTGAGACCGAGGGAAGAACACCCGCCGAGGCACGCCGTCCCGCTCCCCGCCCACGGCTCCGAGGAACCGTACTCCCCGAAAGGAAAGACCAGTTGACCGCCGACCAGGAGTGGCTGCACCCCTTCGCCACCGCCGCCCGCCCGCCCGGAGCCGAACCCCGGGCCCGCCTCGTCTGCCTGCCGCACGCCGGCGGCTCGCCGTCCTTCTTCCGCGACTGGCCGCGCCACCTGGACCCGGCCATCGAACTGAGCGCCGTCTGCTACCCGGGCCGCCAGACCCGCTTCGCGGAGCCCGTCATCACCGACCCGCACGTCATGGCCCGCCGGATCGCCGCCGTGCTGGCCGCCGCGGGCGACCTCCCGCTGTGGTTGTTCGGCCACAGCATGGGCGCGCTCCTCGCCTACGAGACGGCCCTCGCCCTGCGCGAGGAGCACGGCCGCCCCGTGGCCGGCCTGGTGGTGTCCGGGGCCGTCCCGCCGCACCGCAACGAGTCCCGCGGCATCCACGCACGGGGCGACGATGCGATCGTCGAGGACGTCCTGGACATGGGCGCCGCGGAGAGCGAACTGCTCGCCGACCCGGAATTCCGCGCCTTCCTGCTGCCCGCCTTCCGCGCCGACTACGAACTGATCGAGAGCTACCGCCCGACACCCGGCGCCGCCCCGCTCGACGCACCGCTGACGGCCTGCTTCGGCGCCGAGGACGAGGACGCGCGACGCTGGGCCGACGAATGGCGCGCGTACGGCGCGGGCCCCACCGCCGTGGTCCCGTACCCGGGCGACCACTTCTACCTCCAGGACGCCGCACCGGAGCTGGTCCCGGACCTGTCCCGGCGCGTCCTCGCGGCCCGTCGGGCATGAAGCCCACGGCGACGGCCCGCCCCTGGCTGCTCACCCCGCCCGGCTCCACGGGCACGCTGGACCTGTACTGCTTCCCGCACGCCGGAGGGAACCCGGCCGAGTACGCGCGCTGGGCCGACGCCCTGCCCGGCGTCGCCCTGCACACGGTCCAGCTGCCCGGCCGCGGCGGACGCCACCGCGAGCCCTACGCCGGGAGCATGCCCGAACTGGTCGCGGGCTTCCTGGCCGACGTACCCCTGGGCGAGGGCCCGTTCGCGTTCTTCGGGCACAGCCTGGGGGCCCTGGTGGCGTACGAGATCACCAGGGCCCTGCACATCCAGGACCGCCCGCTGCCCCGCCGGCTGATCGCCTCCGCCTTCCCGGCCCCGCACCTGCCGCGCCCCGGCCCGCCCCTGCACACCCTGCCCGACGACGCGTTCCTCGAAGCGGTCTCGGCCCGGCACGGCGGCATCCCCGAACCGGTCCTCGCCTCCCGCCACCTGCGCGCGATGATCACCGGTCCGCTCCGCGCGGACCTGCGCCTGGCCGAAACCCACTACCACCGGCCGGGCCCACCGCTGCCCGTCCCCCTCACGGTCTTCACCGGAACCACCGACCCGATGTCCGCCACCGCCCCCACCGCCTGGCAGCCGCACACCGCCCTGCCGCTCACGGTGCGGACCTTCCCCGGCGGCCATTTCCCCTTCCGCGACGACGAACCCCGATTCCTGAGGGCCCTGAGCGAAACGCTGGCCTGAGGGCTGCCCGACACGCGCACCGACCGACCGCTGGGCCACCGGAGGCGGGTGGACACGCAGGGAAGGCGAGACGCCGGGGCGACGCCGGAAAAAAGCAGGCGCGCGCCTCCCCGCAAGTCCCTAGGATCACAAGAATGTCCAGCACTGAACAGCCCTCCATCGAGCCGCCGACGCCCTGGGGTCTGCGGGGTCCGCACCACGAGATCGCGTGTTGGTCCGCCGGCGACCCGGCGGGGCCGGCGGTGGTCCTGCTCATGGGGAACACGATGCCCGGGTCGTTCTGGCCCGCCGACTTCCGCGCCCGACTCGTCGCGAGCGGACTGCACACCACGCACTTCGACTACCGCGACATCGGCGCCTCGACCCACGGCGTCTTCACCGAGCACCCCTACGACCTGCTCGACCTCACCGACGACGTCATCGCCCTGGCCGATGCGCTCGGGCGGGAGCGGGTCCACCTGGTCGGCCTCTCCATGGGCGGCTTCATCGGACTGCTCGCCGCGCTGCGCCACCCCGACCGCGTGGCCGGGCTGACCACGATGATGTCGACGGGCGACTACACCGTACTGCTCGACGCCACGCTGCACGGCCGCGAGCCCCGCCACACGACTCCACCGCCCCCGCGCGAGGACTGGGCCCGAGCCGTGGCCGGGATCCCGACCGACCAGCCGTACGCGGAACTGCTGGCCGAATCCTTCGCGCTGGCCTGCGGGAGCCGAGGCGACACGGACCGGTCGTACTGGCGGGAGCAGCTCACGGCGAACGCGCCGGACCCCGCCCGCACCATGGCGTTCGACCACAAACAGGCCGCGGACCGAACCTCCGAGAACTGGCTGAACCTGCTGCCGTCCCTCACCCGGGTCGAAGCCCCGACCCTCGTCGTCCAGGGCGAGGACGACCCCATCTTCCCTCCGCCCAACGGACGCCTGATCGCGGACGCCGTACCGGGCGCGCACCTGCTGACCGTGCCCGGCATGGGCCACATGCTGGAGCCCGCCTTCCACGACCGACTGGCGACCGCCATCGCCACGCACATCCAGGAGGCGGAGGACAAGCACCCGGGACACACCTGAGCGCGAGCTCGTCGACCGCGTCGACGTGATCGGGCTCCGCTACTGAGAACACCTCGGAGCCACGAGGCGACAAGGCGGCTGGTGAAGCCGTCGCGGATGGGGGGCGTATGCAGGCATGCACGTCCTCCGGGACTATCTGCTCGATGGCGAATCCGAGCTTCGGATCGAGGACGTGCAGCCCATCATCCCGGGTCGCCGCGTCGGAGAGCAGGATGTGGCCATGGGCGGTGTCCAGTCGCACGCGTTGCGTCGGTGAGTCGGGCACCCGCGCCCGCGGCCGCCGAGTGGCGGAGCCAAGACGTCAACGCGTGGGAGCGGTTGTGCGAGCAGGCGTACCACCGCACAGCCGAACAAGCCTGCAAGCAACATGCACGCGAAGCAGCACGAGTGCCAAGCCCATCGGTTCCGCACTTCAGCCTGCGCCCACAGCAGTGTGTGAGCGGAGCGCTGATCACAGCCCGCCGCCGGCGTGGGCGGGGCAAGCGTGGGCCGGATCTGTCAGTGCTCGGTGATGACGAGCACTGAGTGGGACTACTTCAGACCTGTCTGTGCCTGACCGTGAACAGTGCCCCCACGAGCGCGTCCAGGTCCCGGGTGTAGACCATGACTGCTTCGTCGTCGGCCGGGCGGTCGAATCGGGCGAAGAAGTCGTCGAGGGCTTCGGGGGTGACGGTGAGGGCGTTGGCGTCCTCACGCTGGTTGCGCTCGGCAAGGCGTCCAAGCAGCTCTTCCCGCCCGACAGGGAGATAGACCACGACCGGGTGGCCGCCTGCATCGCGGGCGACCTGCCGCCAGGCGTCGCGCTCGGCGCGCCGCCATAGCCCGTGGTCCAGGACGACGTCGTTCCCGGCCTCCAGCTCCTTGAAGAACCGCTGCCGGATTGCCTCGACCACGGGTCGTTCGCGCTCGAAGTAGGTGTGCTCGGGGTAGTCCACCCCGTATCGGCCGTGGAGGCGGTGTACCTCCTCGTCGACGGACAGGCGTGTGTAGCCGTGGCCGGCCAGGGCTTGGGCGACTGTGGTCTTCCCGGAGCCGGTGATGCCGGCCAGGAGAACGGCGAGGGGCACGCGGTCATCCCTTCCGCGAGGAGCTGTGCCTGGGCGCCTTCATTGTCTCCCATCCTGGTCGGCGCGCGGTGTGCGGTTGCCAGGTCGTGACGATGCGGCGGGCCTCGCTGGGCCAGGTGAACGGAATGCGGTCCAGGCTCACCCGGCGGAAGGCGAACTGCGGGTCGCTGATGTTGATCTTGGCCCCGTGCTGGTCGACGTGCGACAGAAGTCGGCTCGCCTCGTCGCGTACGGCTGGGGTCTGTTCCTGCCATGTGCCGGTCGAGAAGTGCTGGATCCGGCGGCGGAGGTCGTCGAGAACGCCCGAACGCCACTTGAAGTGGTGAACCGCGCAGATGCGGTCGGCATCCGGATGCTGTCCGGGGGCCCGGTGGTTACCGCCCGAAACGGTGACATCGTGGCGGGCGAGAACGATCTTCCTAGGGTCCCCGTGCAGGAGCCGGTGGGTGAGGTGCCCGCCGAGGGGATAGGCGAGATCCAGTCCGCCTCCGGGCCTCCAGCCGGTCAGGTGCCCGCTCGCGGCGATCCGGTCGAGCATCAGGCCGCCCACCACGCGGTGCCCCGAGTCTTCTGCCTGGGCGATCACCTCTCTCAGCGGGGCGGGGTACTGCTGGAACTCGTCGGCGTCGGCGAGCAGATGCCAGCCCTGGCCGGCCCGGTGCCGCAGGGCGTCCCTGAGCTGGGTGTTGGTGTGCTCGTGCCACGGGCCGTTGCTGATGCCGGTGGGGATGATGCCCAGTTCGTGGCTGGCGGCCTGGAGTTCGTGCCGCTGCTGGTCGGGCACGTGCTCGGGGAAGTGGAAGGCGATCAGGAACCGCTCGACGCCCAGCCACCGGTAGTGGCGGACCCAGCTGGCCAGCAGCGGTGGTTCGACCGGGCCGACGACGGCGATCAGCGGGGGAGGGGTGCTCAGCATCGGGACTCCTTCGTACACAGTGAGGCGAAGGCGCGGGTGAGGAAGTTGGCCTGCCCGGCCGCCGACCACATCCCCAACAGTTGGGGCGCCTCGGGGCCGGGCCGCTCAGGCGGCTGACGGATGATGCTGTGCAGGGCCTCGACGAGGGCGTCCGGCGCGCTGGCGGCGAAGGGCAGGACCCAGGGCCGTCCACGCAGGCGGGCGGTGAGACCGGGGTCGTGGTCGGAGACGACCAGGGGGACGCCGAGGCGGGCGGCGTCCATCACGAGCCCGGACTCCTTGCCGACGCCGGGGCGGCGGGTGACCAGGGCAGCGTCGGCGGCGGCGTATACCAGCCGCAGCACCGATTCGCTCACTGGTCCGGGCACCGTGTGGAGGCGGACGTTCGGCAGGTCACGCCATCGGGCGAGCACGGCTTCGTCGAGAGGTATGCCGGTGACCACCAGGTGCAGCGGATCCTTCAGCAGGGGCAGAGCGGCGTCAATGACACCGATGTCCTTGTAGGGCCACCAGCCGCCGACCAGGCACACCGCGGCTTCACCGATGGGGATGTCGAAGGCGGTACGGCCGCCGTCGCGTTCGGCGTCGGTGAGGCGGCGACCATCATCGACAGCGAAGGCCCGCACCACCGAGGGCAGGTCCGGGAAGGCTGCCGTGAGCTGATCGCCTACAGCCAGGGTCGGGCACACTGCCAGAACCTGCCTTTCGCCCCGGCGGGCGAGCCGGCCGAGGAACCGCACAGCGGCGTCCTCGGCAGTGACTTGTTCGTGGACGAACCGCAGGTGCGGCAGCCCGCCTAGGAGAGCAGCGGCCCCGTGCAGGGCTTCGCTCGCGCTCAGGATCACCACCGCCTCAGCGCCGGGCTCCAGTCGGCGGGCGGTCCTCAGGGCCGATGCCTCCGCAAAGCACCGGGCGATGAGGGTGATCTGGTGCGGAAGCCGCCGCAGGAAGCGCGGCCGGCGGCGCGAGCGGAAAACCTGCAGTCCAGCCTTGGAGAGCCCGGCCGCAAGGCGGGAGGCGGCCAGCAGCACGGCCGCGGGGTGCCCGGCCGGTCCGGTCATCCGGCGAGCCTTGGCCTCGCGCAGGGCCGCCACCGCCTCGCGGGCGATCCCGTGCGGGGCGATCACGAGGCTGCCGGGCCGGGCCCGGGCGAGGGCCACCAGCGTGCGCTGGTGGTGCCCGCCCCGACGGCCGGCGTACGGCTCGATCAGCACCAGGGGGGCGGTCACCCGGCCACCGCCGGGTCCCCGTGGGCGGCAGTGAACCTCTCCCGCAGCCACGTGGGGTCGTTGAGGTGGTCGAACTGTCCGGAGGCGCGAGGGAACTCTTTGGCGAAGGCGACCCCTTCGCGGGCCCCCGCGGCGGCGTACGGGGCGAACTCGGCGTTGCGGCTCATGGTCCATGCCTCCACTCGCTGGCGGGAATCGTCGTCGGCCATGCCGTACTCGCTGCCGCGGGCGAGCATCGCGCACTCGCGGAAACCGGCCTTCCACGCGTGGAAGGGGCTTTGGTTGAACCTCGTGATCCCGGCGGTCTGCTGGGCGAATTCGATCCGTCCAGGCAGGGCAGCGAGCACGTCTACGGCGTTGCCCATCTCACGCAGAGCACTGCGGCGAATGAGCTTGAGCCCGCCGTATCCGTAAGCCAGGCCGTTGACCGGGTTGATCGCCCGCCACACCCGCATGGAGACCGCCTCGTCCAATGGTTCGATCGCAGCCACATCGAAGTCGGCAGCAATGGAAAAATCCCCGTCGGCGAGGAGGAACTGCTCGCGGTCCACGACCTCGGCAGACAGCCGGTAGGCCCTGCGCATCCCCTGCACTCCGTGCAGGCGCTTGACCGAACTCCCGAGGGTCCGTTGCAGCCGCGAGTGCAGAGCGTCGGCCATCGGCTCGTCGTACGACAGGAGAACGGCGTCGAAGTTCGTCACGACAGGGCCTCCAAGTAGCGTGCGGCGACCCGTACAGGCGTGAAGTCGACGGTGGAGGCATACGCACGCTTGGCGTGTGCCGCGTGGAACCCGTCGTCAGTGGCGAGGCGTTCGGCGAGTCCGACGGCTTCAGTCGTGGTGGTGAAGCACAGCTCGGGATCGATGTGCTCGGCGAGCCAGCCCAGCCGGGGCGCGATGACCGGCAAACCCATGCCCTGGCAGTCGATCACGCTCATCGACCAAGGGCAGCCGGGGCGGAAGGGGGCGATGCCGAAGCGCGCGCCGGCCAGGAGGTTCCTGTAGCGGAGACGGTCACCTCGGTCGGACACGAGCTGCACGCGCGGCAGGGCCGCGAGCTGGTCGCGCATCCGTTCAGGGCTGTCGTCCAGGATCTTCCGTTCCGCGCGGCGTGGACCGAAGAGATCCATGACCCGCAGCCGGACCGTCCCGGAAGCGGCGAGGTGCCGTGCGAGATCCACGAACTGCTCCGTGCCGTAGTGCGCGTACAGCCGGTGGTTGTAGACGCCGATCGAACCAGCCCTGTCCTTGGGCTTGGCATGGTCGGGGTCCCGAACGAGGCGTTCGTCACGGGGAGCCGGTACGACCCGTACCTTGTCGTCGAGATCCACCGTCATCCGAGCGGCGGCGGCAGACACCCAGCACGCTGCCAGGCCGGAGTGGACCATCACCCGGTCGCAAGCGGCCAACCCGGCGGCGAAGGCCAGAAGCACCGGCTTGCCCAGTCCGGCGTCGTTCATGGAGGGGTCGAGCAGGAGCTGCCCCTCGGCTGTGAACGAGAACGGAAGGTAGTGGCAATAGCCGACCAGCAGCGCGCTCGATCCGGCCTCCAACAAGGCGATACGTAGCGCGGAAGCTTCCTCGATCTGGTTGGCCACCACCACATCCGGCCGCTCGTCCCGGATCATTTCCACCAACTCGTCGAGGTCGGAGGAGAACCGTGCCCGATACTTCGTTTCCGGCACCCCGGTCAGGTAGAAGCCGCAACGTTCGTCTCCGACCGCTGCCGGTGCGGCTACGGTCACGCTGGCTCCGGCGTCCACCAGGGCCGGAGCGAGCAGGTCCGCGAAGATCCATCCCGAATCAGCCGACAGGCGGTCAGGGTTGGAGATATTGAGCAGATACAAGATGTGCATCGAGTTTCGCCTTTCTCAGTTGCCCGGACAGGTCGATCCGGGGTGATGAGGGAAGGAAACCCGTGGCGCAAGCCGTGACGGGATGATGAACTGGGATCACTCACGGTTCATTCATGCTCACTGACCATCACGCGGGGGCGGGTCTTCCGATGGACGCGCAGGGCGAAGAGATCACCGGCGACCAGACGGCCGAGGACTTCGCGGCGGAAGTGGCGCGCTGGCGCGAGGTGCGCGGCATGTCCAAACGGGCGCTGGCCAGGGCGATGGGGTTCGACCCGTCCTACGTCAGCCATGTGGAGTCGGGCCGGCACAAACCCAGCGAAGACTTCGCCCGGCTCGCCGACGAGGCTTTGAGGGCAGGGAAGGCCATCTGGCGACGATGGCGCGAGTACGAGAAGGCACGGGCGCGCAGCGGCGTCCCGTCTCCAGCTCCGCTGGCTTTCCGCCGCTCCGAGCAGCCGTACGCCACCGATTCGGCTCTCGTGGTCGAACACGACGCGGCCCTTCTCCACTACGACGGCCGCTCCTACCGGCTCACCATGCGCCGACTACTGCGCAACACCGGCACTGAGCCGGTGACCCGCTACCTGATCCGTATCTCAGTCGATCGTTACCCCGGCAACCCCGAGCAATCCAACGCCCACTACCGAGCACACCCCCTGACCTGGGACGAACTCGACCTCACAGCCATCTGCCGAGGGGAGTCGATGCGATGGCAGGCGAAGCACGACCGTGACGCCTTCAAAGAAGTCTGGCTGCTCTTCGACAACGAGCACGGCCGCTTCCCCCTCTACCCGGGCGAGTCCGTCTGGATCGAATACGCGTACACCGTGGGCCATGAGAAGTGGGGCAACTGGTTCCAGCGAGCCGTACGTCTGCCCACCGAGCAACTCGAAGTCCAACTGGTCTTCCCGGCTGCTCTCGACCCCGTCGTCTGGGGCACCGAGACATCCATGACCGCCGAGGCCTCGCCGCTGCGCACCCCACCCATTCGCAGGGACGACGGTGACCAGCGGACTTTCACGTGGATCACGACCACGCCCGCACTGCACGCTCGGTACCGTCTGGAATGGCGGTTCCGGTTACAGCCCGAACCCGAGACGGAACAAGGAGAGTTCAGGTGACGGACATGCGGCCCAGCCAGCGGATGCGAGACCTAGGAGTCGTTCAGCAGGGTGCCGCCATCCTCACCGAACCGGCCCGCGCCTTCGACCTGCCTGCTGAGAAGGATGAAGCAGAGCGTGTCGTGGACGAGCTGTTCGCCGCCATCGACCGCATCAGCCAGGTCCATCCCTTCGCCAAAGGCGTGGGCCTCGCTGCCCCACAGATCGGCATCAGCCGCGCCGCCGCCGTCGTCCAGCCGCCCGGCGACGCACCCGCGATCGTCCTGCTCAACCCAATGGTCACTGCCCGCTCAGGCGAGACGGACGAGCAGTACGAGGGCTGCCTGAGTTTCTTCGACGTGCGCGGCCTCGTGCCCCGCGCTCTGAAGGTCACGGTGGAGACCGCGGCCCTGACCGGCGAGCCCCTAACCACCGTGTACGAACACGGCCTCGCCCGCCTCATCCACCATGAGGTCGATCACCTCGATGGCCTTCTCTACGCCGCCCGCATGCGAACTGGCGTCGAACCGATCCCGGTGGAGGAATACCGCCAGACCGGCCGGGCCTGGGTTTATGCCGGCAATGCCCGGCCGGAAGCGTGATGGCAGTTCTTCGTTCTTCAAGAAGACGCCTTGACATCCGCGGCGCTCGCACTTCACCGGCTACACACTCCTCTGCTGGTGGCGCCCCAAGAAGAGCATCACAGTGATATTGATCAGAAACGGTTTGGTTTCTGGGTCGTTGGGCGGGTGTGAGTGATCTGGTGGGGGACGCGCGGCATCTGTCGCCGTCGGCGCAGGAGGCCCTGCGGCTGCGGGCGGTGGCCGCGCTGGTAGCGGGACGGGACCGCGAGGACGTGGCGGCGGTGTTCGGGGTGTCGTTGAAGGCGGTCGGCACGTGGTGGGCGAAGTGGCAGGCCGGCGGGCGGAGGCGCTGGTCATGCGTCCGCGTGGCAAGCCGGTCGGGTGCGCCAGGTGCTCGGGGAGGCCGAGCAGGCCGTGGTGCGGCAGGCGGTACTCGATCACCGGCCCTGTGAGGTGGGGCTTTGCGGTCAGCTGTGGACGCGGCGGTGGGTGGGGGAGCTGATCGCGGAGCTGTACCGGGTGCGGCTGACCGAGGTGGGGGTGGGCGAGTACCTGAAGCGTTGGGGGCTGTCCTTCCAGCGTCCGGACAAGCGGGCCGTCGAGCAGGGCCCGGATGCTGTCCGGCGCCGGCATCAGGAGACCTGGCCGGGGATCCGCGCGAAGGCGAGGGCCGACGGGGGGATCCTCTTCGCCGATCAGGTCGGCATCCGCTCGGACCAGGTCACCGGCCGTACCTGGGGTGAGAGGGGTAGGACACCTGTGGTGCGGCGGAGCGGGAACCGGTTCTCGGTGAACGCGATTTCGGCGATCAGCACCAAGGGCCGGATGCACTTCATGGTCTTCGCCGAGAGCTTCACCGCCGAGGTGATGTGCCGCTTCCTGGACCGGCTCGCCGGCCACTTCGACCACAAGGTCCACCTCGTGGTCGACGGGCACTCCGCCCACCGCTCCAAGAGGGTCCGCGACTGGCTCGCCGCCCACTCCGACGACTTCGAACTGCACTTCCTGCCCCCGTACTCGCCCGAGCTGAACCCCGACGAGTTGGTCAACGCGGACCTCGAGCACAGCCTGCCCAAGCAGCACCGGGCTCGCGATCAGGCCGAACTCGCCGCCGAGACCCGCCGCTTCTTCCGCAGACGCCAGCGTCAGCCGCACATCGTCCGCGGCTACTTCGGCGGCCCGCACGTCCGCTACGTCCTGGACGAGAACCCCATGAGTTTCTGATCAATAGCACGATGCGGCCTTGTGCAGCTACCTACGTAGCCGCGATGTTGCTGTCGTAGTGTTTGTCGCCCAGTAAAACGGCGCGTGTGGGGCTGCCCGGCCCGGTCGGCGACCTGGAGGAAGGAACGCTGCCGACCGTGATGACGGTCTGCGTAGACGTTGGCCGCGTAGTGATCAGGCGTCCGGGAGTATGCGGTGCGGGCCTCGCCCCCCAGTCTCCTGCTTGCAGTGAAGCCTTTGCCAGTCCGGATCCGAAGCCCAAACTTCGGCGGCAACCACTGCCAGGTAATGGCGTGTACGCGTCAAGTAGCCTGGAAGAGTCAGCGAGGGCTGCCACTCTGAATGGGTGGCAGCCCTCGTGGCACCTGACATCACGTCGAAGAGGTGGCTGGCCGGTGCACACGTGGGCACAAGGCGGCGAAAAACAAGCACTGGCAGCGAAAAGAGCTGATTTCGTAGGTCACAGCAGGTTTTCGAGATGCGCCTTCAGGCAAGCCAACCCCAGCCTCTTAGATGTCGAAGTACAGCTCGAACTCGTGCGGGTGCGGGCGCAGCTGGATCGGGGCGATCTCGTTCGTGCGCTTGTAGTCGATCCACGTCTCGATCAGGTCGGACGTGAAGACGCCGCCCGCCTGGAGGTACTCGTTGTCCGCCTCCAGGGCGTCGAGCACGGCCGGGAGGGACGTCGGGACCTGCTGGACGTTGGCGTGCTCCTCGGGAGCCAGCTCGTACAGGTCCTTGTCGATCGGCTCGGCCGGCTCGATCTTGTTCTTGACGCCGTCCAGGCCCGCCATCAGCAGCGCGGAGAACGCGAGGTACGGGTTGGACGACGGGTCCGGGGCGCGGAACTCGACGCGCTTGGCCTTCGGGTTCGAGCCGGTGATCGGGATGCGCATCGCGGCGGAGCGGTTGCGCTGCGAGTACACCATGTTGACCGGGGCCTCGAAGCCGGGGACCAGGCGGTGGTACGAGTTCACCGTCGGGTTGGTGAACGCCAGCAGCGACGGGGCGTGCTTGAGGATGCCGCCGATGTAGTAGCGCGCCATGTCCGACAGGCCGGCGTAGCCCTGCTCGTCGTAGAAGAGCGGCGAGCCGCCCTGCCACAGCGACTGGTGCACGTGCATGCCCGAGCCGTTGTCGCCGAAGATCGGCTTCGGCATGAAGGTCGCGGTCTTGCCGTTGCGCCAGGCGACGTTCTTCACGATGTACTTGAAGAGCATCAGGTCGTCGGCCGCGGCGAGCAGCGTGTTGAACTTGTAGTTGATCTCGGCCTGGCCGGCGGTGCCGACCTCGTGGTGCTGGCGCTCGACCTGGAGGCCGTTCTTGTCCAGCTCCAGGGAGATCTCGGCCCGCAGGTCGGCGAAGTGGTCCACCGGCGGGGCCGGGAAGTAGCCGCCCTTGTAGCGGACCTTGTAGCCGCGGTTGTTCTCCAGCGCACCGGTGTTCCAGGCGCCGGCCTCGGAGTCGATGTGGTAGAAGCTCTCGTTCGCCGACGTCTGGAAGCGGACGTTGTCGAAGACGTAGAACTCGGCCTCCGGGCCGAAGTACGCGGTGTCCGCGATGCCGGTCGAGGCCAGGTACGCCTCGGCCTTCTTGGCGATGTTGCGCGGGTCGCGGCTGTACTGCTCGCCCGTGATCGGGTCGTGGATGAAGAAGTTGATGTTGACGGTCTTGTCCCGGCGGAACGGGTCCACCCGAGCCGTCGACAGGTCCGCGCGCAGCGCCATGTCGGACTCGTGGATGGCCTGGAAGCCACGGATCGACGAACCGTCGAAGGCCAGTTCCTCGGCCGGGTCGAAGGTCGCTGCCGGGATCGTGAAGTGCTGCATCACCCCGGGCAGGTCGCAGAACCGGACATCGATGAACTTGACGTCGTTGTCCGCGATGTACTTCTGCACTTCGTCGGCGTTCTGGAACATCCAACTCCTCCTACTCCCGGCCCGGGAGGGACGGGGTTGTAGCTCGTGGTGCGGCCAGTGCGGTGGCACACGCTGGACCCGACCATAGGCAGGCGGGATTTCTCAAGCATGACCCATTTGTTTCGCCCAAGTTAACCGGGGCGAGGGCGGGCGGCATCTCCGCGGCTGTTTCCGTGCCCCGCCCGGCAGGGCGCAAACATGGGCGCAGTACCGTGGACGGGTGGACAACAGGCAAGCAATCGGATCGTGGCTCTCGGGGCCCCGCGCGGCGGCCGAGGAGATGGGCGCCGACTTCGGCTACCGGGGCAAGAGGCTCGGGCTGCCCGAGGAGGGGCCGGGATCGATGGCGCCGCTCGGCCGCCGGTTCGGGGCGGTCTTCATCGACTGGACGCTCTGCATGCTCATCGCCTACGGGCTGCTCGCCCGCGGTGACCAGCAGATGGCGGGCAACTGGGCGCTCGGCGTCTTCCTCGTCCTGAGCGCCCTGACCGTCGGGACCATCGGCTGCACCCCGGGCAAACGCCTGCTGGGGCTGCGGGTGGCCGCCGAGAACGGCGGACGGCTCGGTTTCGTCCGGGTGCTCCTGCGCACCGTCCTGCTGCTGCTCGTCATCCCCGCCCTCGTCTGGGACCGCGACGGCCGCGGACTGCACGACCGGCTGGCGCGCGCCGTGCAGATCCGCATGTGAAGAGCGAAGCGAAGTGGGGTGGTCCCGGACCTGTTCGGTCCGGGACCACCCCACTTCGCGTTCACCGCGTCCTGCGTACGCCCGGGCTCAGCGCATCTTTCCGCCGCGCGGCATCCGCATGCCCTTGGGCATCGGCCCCTTCGGCAGCGGCATGTTGCTCATCAGGTCGCCCATGGCGCGCAGCCGGTCGTTGGTGCTGGTCACCTGCGGGCCGGTGAGCACCCGGGGGAGCTTGAGCATCTTGGTGCGGACCTTCTTCAGCGGCGTCTGGCCCTCGCCGTTGCCCACGATGATGTCGTGCACCGGCACGTCCACCACGATGCGGGCCATCTTCTTCTTCTCGGCCGCCAGCAGGCTCTTCACGCGGTTCGGGTTGCCCTCGGCGACCAGGACGATGCCGGCCTTGCCGACGGCCCGGTGGACGACGTCCTGGCTGCGGTTCATCGCGACCGCGGGAGTCGTGGTCCAGCCGCGGCCGATCCGGTCCAGGACGGCGGCAGCCGCGCCGGGCTGCCCCTCCATCTGTCCGAAGGCCGCCCGCTCGGCGCGTCGCCCGAAGACGATCGCCATCGCGAGGACGGCCAGTACGAAGCCCAGGATGCCCAGGTACACGGGGTGGCCGATCGCGAAGCCGATGCCGAGGAGGACACCGAACGTGACGATTCCCACACCCGCGACGACGAGACCGATCTTGCTGTCGGTCCGCTTGGTCATCTTGTAGGTCAGGGCGATCTGCTTGAGCCGCCCTGCGTTCTCGGCGCTGTCCGCGCCTTCAGTGTTTGCCTTCCTCGCCATGATGCGAAGTTTACGTGGCCCGGGGGAGGGCTCGACGTCCAGGGCGGATCGGCGAGTGCGTGTGCCGGGGGCCACGAGTCCGAGTCCGCCGCCAGGGCGTACCCCGGGCCTCCGGGACCCCGTCGCGAGGGCGGCGGGACTTCCTAGGCGTGACCCTCGCCCACGGCTTCCAGGACGTACTGGGCCTCCACCCGGTCCTCGGCGCGGCGGCGGTCCTCCAGGACGGCTGTCCAGGCGTTGCGGCGGGCGGTGCGCTGGCCGCTGCTCAGCAGCAGCGACTCGACGGCGCGCAGGGCGGTGGTGACGGACGGAAGGGCGTGCGCGCGGACCGGTGCGGCCTGCATGGTGTTCCCCCTCGGAACGGATGCGCCCCCGGGGCGCGGACTGAGAACGGGAAGCGGTGACGGTGACGGCGGCGGCCAGGCCGACGCCGTACGTGTACGTGTACGTGTACCTAGGGTCACCGCTCGGTGTTACCAGCGCATGACCGGTCGGTCAAACACTAATGAATCCTTGATTCCGGCACCGCGCACGCCGGGGCGGCCCATACGCGTCCCTCACCTGCGGAGAGTGCGCGGGCCGCCGTCGACATGCGGTTACCGGTCAGTAGCGCCGGGTGAGCGGATTCACACGGCCCGCGCGGTGGGCGGGCTCCCGGCCGCGGCGGCGCCGCGCGCCTCCATCGCCTGCTGGAACAGGCGGCCGGCGCGGTACGAGGAACGCACCAGCGGGCCCGACATCACGCCGGAGTAGCCGATCGCGTCGGCCTCGTCCTTCAGCTCGACGAACTCGTGCGGCTTGACCCAGCGCTCGACCGGGTGGTGGCGCACGGAGGGGCGCAGGTACTGCGTGATGGTGATCAGCTCGCAGCCCGCGTCGTACAGGTCCTGAAGCGCCTCGCTGACCTCCTCGCGGGTCTCGCCCATGCCGAGGATCAGGTTGGACTTGGTCACCAGGCCGGCTTCCCGGGCCCGCGTGATGACCTCCAGGGAGCGCTCGTAGCGGAAGCCGGGGCGGATCCGCTTGAAGATCCGCGGCACCGTCTCCACGTTGTGCGCGAGCACCTCGGGGCGTGAGGAGAAGACCTCGGCGAGCTGCTCGGGCTCCGCGTTGAAGTCGGGGATCAGCAGCTCGACCTTGGTCGCGCCCGCCTCCCGCTGCGCGGTCAGGGCGTGGATCTGGCGCACGGTCTCCGCGTACAGCCAGGCGCCGCCGTCCTCCAGGTCGTCGCGCGCGACGCCCGTGATGGTGGCGTAGTTCAGGTCCATGGTGACGACGGACTCGCCGACGCGGCGCGGCTCGTCGCGGTCCAGCGCCTGCGGCTTGCCCGTGTCGATCTGGCAGAAGTCGCAGCGCCGGGTGCACTGGTCGCCGCCGATGAGGAAGGTGGCCTCACGGTCCTCCCAGCATTCGAAGATGTTGGGGCAGCCCGCCTCCTGGCAGACCGTGTGCAGCCCCTCGCCCTTCACGAGCTTCTGCAGCTGCTGGTACTCGGGGCCCATCTTCGCCCGCGTTTTGATCCACTCGGGCTTGCGCTCGATGGGGGTCTGGCTGTTCCGGACCTCCAGGCGCAGCATCTTGCGCCCGTCGGGTGCGACAGCGGACACTCCGGCACTCCCCTTTGCTTTCGCTGCATTGGATTCTTCGGCGAACACCAGGGTACGCCCGTAATTCAAACGGCCTTACGTCCGGCCAACCTGCGGCCGAAGGGGCCTATTCCCCGGACGGCTGTACCGGTGGGTAACGCCACGGATGCCCGCCGGTACCGCCGACGGTGTCAGGCGGACGCCGCCGCCTTCGGCGGCTCGACCGCCCGGGGCGCGAGGTCCGCGTTCTCCAGGATCTCGCGCAGGTGCTTCTCCACCACCGGCAGCACCTCGCCGATGGTGATCTCCCGGCCCAGCTCGGCCGAGAGCGAGGTGACCCCCGCGTCGCGGATGCCGCAGGGCACGATGCGGTCGAACCAGGTGTTGTCCGGGTTCACGTTGAGGGCGAACCCGTGCATCGTCACGCCCTTGGCGACCCGGATGCCGATCGCGGCCAGCTTGCGGTCCTCGCGGCGCTGGCCGGCGTTGGACGGGGCGTACTCGGGGCCGTTGAGCCGCGGGTCGAACTCCTCGTCGTTGAGCCGCGGGTCGAAGTCCAGCGCGAGCCCGCCCGGCGACGGACGCCGCTCGACCGGGTCGCCGAGCACCCAGACGCCGCTGCGCCCCTCGACCCGCGAGGTCTCCACGCCGAAGTCGGCGGCCGTGCGGATCAGCGCGTCCTCCAGCCGGCGGACGTGCGCGACCACGTCGACCGGGCGCGGCAGTTTCTGGATCGGGTAGCCGACGAGCTGCCCCGGGCCGTGCCAGGTGATCTTCCCGCCCCGGTCCACGTCGACGACCGGCGTGCCGTCCAGCGGGCGTTCGCTGTCGGCGGTCCGGCGGCCCGCCGTGTAGACCGGCGGATGCTCCAGGAGCAGGCAGGTGTCCGGCGCCAGGTCCGCGAACCGGGCCGCGTGCACCTCGCGCTGCTTCTGCCACGCCTCCTGGTACTCGACGGCCTCCGCGCCGAACCCCAGACGGACGAACCGCAGCTCGCTCACGGCAGATGCCTCCCTACGTGTGGCGCCGCGCGCCCGGAGGGGTGTCCCCGGGATGACGGCGCCCTGCACTGATCGCGCCCGCGACCCACTGTACGACCGTCACCCGGTCGGCCCTCGGGCAGGTCGATTCCGTCAGCTCTGTTCGCAATCCTCACACGATCGGATGAACGTGGAGCAAAGGGTGCCTCCGGACGCCCCGGTGGCCGCTAAATTCACGCCGTTCCCATGTGGGCTGCCCGTCCGGCCCCGAAGGCAGGAGACCGTACAGCTGATGTCGGAGCGACCCCCACAGCGCACGCCCAACCGCCGACTCGCCTCACTGATCGCGGAAGCCGGGTTCTCCCATGCGGGTCTGGCCCGCAGGGTCGACCAACTCGGCCTCGAACACGGCCTCGACCTGCGGTACGACAAGACCTCCGTCACCCGCTGGCTCCGGGGGCAGCAGCCGCGCGGCACCACGCCCGCGCTGATCGCGGAGGTCTTCACCCGGCGGCTCGGACGCAGGCTCTCCGCCCAGGACCTCGGCCTCGACGCCTGTGCCCCCGTCTACGCCGGCCTGGAGTTCGCCGCGACCCCGGCCGAGGCCGTCGACATCGTCAGCGGACTGTGGCGCAAGGACTCCGGCACCCACACCGAGCTGCGCAAGATCGCCTTCACCCCGGCCGGCCTCGTCGTGCCCAGCCGCGACTGGCTGATCGGGCGGCCCGACGACTGGGTCGCCCGCGACGGCGGCCCGGACCGCCAGCCCGCGCCGCCGCGCCGGGCCGGCGCCCCGGTGGCCGGCGGAGCCCCGCTCGCGGGCCGCCCGGACGGCCCGCCGCGCACCGACCTCCGCGGCGCGCTGCGCGCCCCCGCCCCGCAGGCCGTACAGCCGTCGCCGCTCACCGCGCCGCCCGGCGCCGGGCCGCTGCCCGCCGTCCCGCGCCAGCGGCAGCAGACCGACCGCGGGCCCGGCCAGCGGGTGGGCGGCGGGGACGTGGCCGCGCTCCGCTCGGTCGCCGAGCTCTTCCGCGCCCTCGACAACGCCTACGGCGGCGGGCACGCCCGGCAGGCCCTCGTGCGCTACCTGGAGCACGAGGCCGAGCCGATGCTCCGGGGCAGCTACGGCGAGGCCACCGGCCGCCGCCTGTTCGCCGCCGCCGCCGACCTGACCCGGCTGGCCGGCTGGACCTCGTACGACATCGCCGCCCACGGCCTCGCGCAGCGCTACTTCGTCCAGGCGCTGCGTCTCGCCCAGGCCGCGGGGGACCGGGGCTACGGGGCGTACGTCCTCATCACGATGAGCCGGCAGGCCGTCTACCTCGGGCACGGCCGGGAGGCGGTGCAGCTCGCCCGGGTCGCCCAGCAGGGCCTCGGCTCGGCCGCGCCGCCGCTCGTCCAGGCCCTGCTGCACTCGGTCGAGGCGCGCGGCCACGGCGTCCTCGGCGAGGTCCGGGCCTGCACCGCAGCGCTGACCCGGGCCGAGCACGCCCTGGAGGCGGCGCGGCCCGGCGACGACGTGCCGCACTGGGCCCGCCACTTCGACGAGGCGCAGCTCGCCGACGAGCTCGGCCACTGCCACCGCGACCTCCAGCAGTACCGGGCCGCCGCCCAGCACGCGGAACGCTCGCTCCAGCTGCGCGCCCCGGCCTACGCCCGCAGCAGGCTCTTCTGCCGGGTCGTGCTGGCCTCGGCCCGGCTCGGCCTCGGCGAGCTGGACCAGGCGTGCCTGCTGGGCGCCGAGGCGGCCCAGCAGGCGTCGGAGATGCGCTCCGTACGGGCCACCGAGTACGTGCGCGCCTTCGAGCGGAGCCTGGAGCCCTACCGGGACGCCGCCGCCGTCCGCGGCTACCGCGACCGGGTCGCCGCCCTCGGCTGACCCGGACGCGGCCACCGGCGCGCGAGGGGGCAGCCCTTACGCCGCCTCGGCGAGCCGCGCGTCCCCTTCGTGCGCCGCCGGGAGGCCCAGGTCGGCCAGGATCGCCCGCGCCGCGCGGCGGCCCGACTGGAGCGCGCCCTGGACGGTGCTCGTGTCGCGGTGGTCGCCGCACACGTACAGCCCGGCCAGCACCCGCACCGGGCGGCGCGGATCGTGCGGGGCCTCCATCGCGGGCACCGCCTCCGGATCGTGATGGGCGGCCAGCAGCTCCCAGTCGTGCGTCGGCGTGCCGTACAGGGCCGCGAGATGCCCGCGCACGGAGCGGTCCAGATCCGGCGGCGGGGTCCCCAGCACCGTCGAGGTGATCAGCGTCCGGCCCGCCGGGGCGCGCGAGGGATCCACCTCGCTCATCACCGCCGTGTGCGCCACCGGGCCCGACCGGTCGGCGTCCAGCACCAGCGAGCCCCCGGTCGGCGGCGGCGCGGGAGCGGTGTGGTGCAGGACCGTCACGGGATGGAACGCGGGCAGGCGCAGACCGGGCAGCAGCTCGGCCGCCGCACCCGCACCGGTGGCCAGCAGCAGCGAGCGGCAGCCCAGTTCGCCGTGCTCCTTGGTGCGTACGGAGGTGATGTCGGCGGCCGTCACGTGCACGCCGGTGCGCACCGTCCCCGGCGGCAGCGCGGCGGCCAGCAGATCGGGCAGAGCCGCCGAGCCCCCGGCCGGGACGCAGAGCCCGCCGCGCGCGTAGTCCCGCAGGACCAGCTCGGCGTACCGGCTCGACGTCGTCAGCGCGGGATCGCCCAGCAGGGCCGAGAGCAGCGGACGCAGGACGCCGTCGACCGTGCGGGCGGGCAGACCGCCCACGAGCGGCGAGTCGGCCGCGGTCCGTTCCGGGCGGGCCAGGATGCGGGCCGCGGGCACGGCGGCCAGCCGGGAGAGCGCCGCGCTCAGCCGGGCCCGGTCGATCGCGCCCGTCACCACGCCGCTCCTGCCGCCGCGCGGGGCGATCCGCGGACCGCCCCCGTACGTTCGGGGCGGCGAACTGTGGGGGGCGCTCGTACGGGAGCGCACCGCTTTCAATGCGCCCCTCGCGCTCCGGAGGTCGGCCGTGAGGTGGCGTCGGCCCTCGCTGTGCACCAGCACTCCGGGCGCGAACCCGGCGAGCTTCGGGCCCCCGAGCCCGGGAGCGCCCGCCAGCTCGGGCCAGGAGCCGCAGAGCAGCGGGCCCAGATGGTCCAGGCGGAAGCCGTCCAGGTCGTCGGTGACCAGTCGGCCGCCCACCCGGGACGCGGCCTCCAGGACGCTGACGCCGAGCCCTGCCCGGGTCAGCAGGTGGGCCGCTGACAGGCCGGCGATTCCGGCTCCGATGATGACCACGTCTGCGTGGTGTGCCGTGCTGCGCACATGCCCCTCCCGAGTCGGTGCGACTGGTGGAGGGCTATTGCCCTCGACAGCTCCCCGGAATACCGGAGTTCGCATCGAGGCTAGGAGGACGGCCGGGAACGGGTCAGTCGCGCGCGACGGGGAGCACCGGGGCACGGGGTCGCACACGCCGGGGCCCGCACCCGCCGGACGTACGCCCGCACCGGACGGTACGGCCGGACCTGCGCCCGCCACCGGCCGTCCGTACACGAGCGGTCAGCGCAGTGCCGCGCGGATCGCCTCGTCGATGCCGGGGAAGGCGAAGGCGAACCCGGAGTCCAGCAGCCTGCCCGGCAGCACCCGCTGACTGCCCAGCACGTCCTCCGCGAACTCGCCGAGCGCGGCCCGGAGCGCGGGCGCGGGCGCGGTGAAGAGAGTCGGGCGGCGCAGGACGCGGCCCATGGCCGCGGTCACCTCGGCGTTGGTGACCGGATCGGGCCCGGTGAGGTTCACCGGGCCGGTGAGGGTCTCGGTGTCCAGGATGTGCCGCAGCGCGGCGACGTGGTCGTGCAGCGCGATGAAGCTCCAGTACTGGCGACCACTGCCCATCCGGCCGCCGAGCCCGGCCCGGAACAGCGGGAACAGCCGCCCCCACGCACCGCCCTCGCGCGCCACCACCAGCCCCGTGCGGGCGTGGACCGTGCGGATGCCCGCCTCCTCGGCGGCGGCGGTGGCCGCCTCCCACTCCTCGCACACGGACGGCAGGAACCCGTCGCCGGGCGGCGCGCCCTCGTCCACCGCGCGAACGCCCGTGTCGCCGTAGAAGCCGATCGCCGACCCGGAGAGCAGCACGCGCGGCGGAGTGTCGAGCGAGGCGACGGCGTCGGCGATCGCGGCCGTGCCCAGCACCCGGCTGTCGCGGATCTCCCGCTTGTACGCGTCCGTCCACCGGCGGTCGCCCACCCCGGCCCCCGCCAGGTGCACCACGGCGTCGCAGCCCACCAGCCCGGCCACGTCCACCCGACCGCGCTTCGGATCCCACTCCACCTCGTCGCCGGACGCGGCGGGCCGCCGCACCAGGCGGGCCACCTCGTGCCCGTCGGCTCGCAGCGAGCGCACCAGCGCCGCTCCGATGAGTCCGGTCGATCCGCTGACGGCGATACGGGAGCTCGGCATGCGTCCATCCTGCCCCATGGACCCCGTCGGACACCGCATGGCACAGTGACGCCATGCCTCCGCCCGCCCTGCGTCCCGTCCGCCGCGCCGTGCCCTCCGACGCCGCCGCCCTGGGCGAGCTGGACCGGGCGACCTGGTCGACGCTGCACGCGGTGCAGCCCCGCCCGCAGCCGCCGTACGCCCCGTTCTTCGACGAACGGCACCTGCCGCAGTACTACCTGGTGGCGGAGGCCGAGGCGGCGGAGGAGCCAGGCCGCCACCGCCTCGCCGGATACATCGCGCTGCGTCCGCCGACCGCGCTCGCCTGCAACGCCCACGTCCGGCAGATACAGGGGCTCGCCGTGGCCGTCTGGGCGCGCGGGGCCGGAGTCGGGCGGATCCTGCTGCGGGCCGCCGTCGCCGAGGCGCGCCGCCAGGGCGCCGCCCGGATCACCCTGCGGGTCCTCGGCCACAACACCCCGGCCCGCGCGCTCTACGCCTCGGAGGGGTTCGCCGTGGAAGGCGTGCTGGGCGGGGAGTTCTTCCTGGACGGGCGCTACGCCGACGACGTCCTGATGGGCCGCTCCCTCACGCCGTGACCCGTCCCGGCCCGGCGGCTCAGCCCGGTCCGAACCGGTCCCGCAGCCCGGGGTAGCGGGCGGCCAGGGCCTCCTCGTCCTCGAAGTCGAACGGCGTGCCCAGCGGGTCGGCGCTCTGCGGCGGCAGCCCCAGGTCCGGGGCGACCACGCCGGTCAACTGCTCGTACGCCTCGTCGGCCGCGTACCCCAGGTCCTCGCCGTCGCCGTCGATCTCCTCGTCGAAGTCGTCCAGCAGCTCCGCCAGGCTGTCCGGGTCGTGCAGCGCGCCCTCGAAGACCTCCCGGCCCTGGCCGATCAGCCAGCACCGGAAGTAGTCGAACGCGTCGTCGCTCGCGCCGCCCAGCAGTACGGCCGCCGCGCCCCACACGTCCCAGCGGTAGGCGCGGTTGTAGCGGGCCTCGAAGTGCCGGGCGAAATCCAGCACGGATTCCGGATCGAGCTGCACCAGCCGCTCCACGAGCAGATCGGCCTGTTCCTCGGGGTCCCCCTCGGCGGCCTCGCGGGTGCTGTCGACGATCTCCCAGAACTCCGTCTCGTCCATCACGGGTCCAGCATCCAGCCTGCCGGGTGGGCCCGCACGCCCAGACGGCGAAAAGAAGCCCTTCAGCGATACAGCTCGCGCAGGCGTTCGGCCGCCTCGGCGAACCGGCTCCGCAGGGCCGGCGGAGCCAGGACCTCCAACTCGGGGCCGAGCGCCAGCAGCTGGCTGTACGCCACCTCCAGTGATTCCACGGGCAGCGTGACCGTGCGCAGCCCGTCCGGACCGGCCGGCGCCGCCTCGGCGAGCGCCGCCTCGGCCGCCGCCCGGTCGCCCGCGCGCGCCAGTTGCCGCGCTCCGCTTTCGCTCACCCGTACGGTCACCTCGGTACGCAGCAGGGACCGGGCGAAGTCGGCGGCACGCTCCGCCCAGAACCCGGGCAGGTCGAAGGCCGCGTCCCGCTCGAAGCGCTCCTCGCCCGCCGTCACCGCCGTGAAGCGGTCGATCCGGTAGACCCGGAAGTCGTCCGCGACCCGGGCGCACAGGTACCAGACCCCTGCTTTCAGGACGAGCCCGTACGGAGCGAGCTCCCGCTCCACCTCCGTACCGTCGCGACCGCCCCTGCGGTACCGGGCGCGCAGCAGCCGGTCGTCCCATACCGCGTCCGCCACGACGGGCAGCAGATCGGGAGTGGCCGGTTCGTGGTACCAGGACGGGGCGTCGAGGTGGAAGCGCCGGGCGGCGGAGGCGGAGGCGTCGCGCAGCGAGGGCAGCAGCGCCGCCGACACCTTGAGCCGCGCGGCCGACGCCGCGTCCTCCAGACCCATCTCGCGCAGCGCCGAGGGCAGCCCCGACAGGAACAGCGCCTCCGCCTCGTCGCGGGCCAGGCCCGTCAGCCGGGTGCGGTAGCCGCCGACCAGCCGGTAGCCGCCCGCCCGGCCCCGCTCGGCGTAGACCGGGACGCCCGCCTCGGACAGGGCCTGGGCGTCCCGGGTCACGGTCCGCTCCGACACCTCCAGCTCCGCCGCGAGTTCGGCGGCGGTCATGGCGGGGCGGGACTGCAGGAGCAGCACCATCTTGATCAGCCGGGCAGCGCGCATGCGTCCATTGTGGCCGCCGCGTCCACGGCGGCCCCGGCCCGAGACGGCCCGAGACGGCCCGTGACGGGCGCTGCGGGCGCTGCGGGCGCGACGGCATGCGCGAACCCCCGGCCGCCGGGGCGGGGCGCTGTCGGACGCGCCCGCCCCGGCGGCCGGGGGTTCGGGGACCTGCGGTGGAGCCGGGCGTCAGAGCCCGTAACGCTCCCGGGCCTCCTTGACGGCGGAGGCCGGGACCTCGCCGCGCCGGGCCAGCTGCGCCAGCGCGGCGACCGCGATCGACCGCGCGTCGACGCCGAAGTGGCGGCGGGCCGCGTCACGGGTGTCGGAGAGGCCGAAACCGTCCGTGCCGAGCGAGGACCAGTCCTGCTCCACCCACTGGCTGATCTGGTCCGGCACCTGGCGCATCCAGTCGCTGACCGCGAGCACCGGGCCCGGGGCCCCGGAGAGCGCCTGCGTCACGTACGGAAGACGCATCTCGCCGCGGAGCAGCGCCTCGTCGGCCGCCAGCGCGTCCCGGCGCAGCTCGCCCCAGGAGGTGGCGGACCAGACGTCGGTGGTGATGCCCCAGTCGGCGGCCAGCAGCTCCTGGGCCTCCAGCGCCCAGTGGATCGCCGTGCCGGAGGCCAGCAGTTGCAGGCGCGGCGCGTCCGCCGCCGCGGGCGTGCCCTCCTTGAAGCGGTACAGGCCCTTGAGGATGCCCTCCTCGACGCCCGCGGGCATCGCGGGCTGGGGCTTCGGCTCGTTGTAGACCGTCAGGTAGTAGAAGACGTCCTCGGCCTGGGGCCCGTACATCCGGCGCAGACCGTCCTTGACGATCACCGCGATCTCGTACGCGAACGCCGGGTCGTAGTTGAGCGAGGCCGGGTTGGTGGCCGCGATCAGGTGCGAGTGGCCGTCCGCGTGCTGGAGGCCCTCACCCGTCAGGGTCGTACGGCCCGCCGTCGCGCCGACGATGAAGCCCTTGCCGAGCTGGTCGGCGAGCTGCCACATCTGGTCGCCGGTCCGCTGCCAGCCGAACATCGAGTAGAAGATGTAGAACGGGATCATCGTCTCGCCGTGCGTCGCGTACGACGTGGCGGCGGCGATGAAGTCGGCCATGGCCCCGGCCTCGGTGATCCCCTCGTTGAGGATCTGGCCGTCCTTGGCCTCCTTGTAGTACATCAGCTGGTCGCGGTCGACCGGCTCGTACGTCTGGCCCAGCGGCGAGTAGATGCCGGCGGACGGGAAGAGGGACTCCATACCGAAGGTACGGGCCTCGTCCGGGACGATCGGCACCCAGCGCCTGCCGGTCTGCTTGTCCCGCATCAGGTCCTTCACCAGGCGGACGAACGCCATGGTGGTGGCCATCTCCTGCTTGCCGGACCCCTTGTACAGGGCCGTGAACGCGCGCTCCTCCGGCTCCGGCAGCGCCACCGCGTGCACCCGGCGGGCGGGGGCGGGGCCGCCGAGGGCGGCGCGGCGCTCCTGGAGGTAGCGGACCTCGGGGGAGTCGGCGCCCGGGTGGCCGTAGGGGACCAGGCCGTCGGCGAAGGCGCTGTCCGGGATCGGGAGGCCGAGCAGCTCGCGCATGCCCTTGAACTCGTCGATCGACAGCTTCTTCATCTGGTGGTTGGCGTTCTTGGACTCGAAGCCCTTGCCGAGCGTGTAGCCCTTGACCGTCTGGGCGAGGATGACGGTCGGCGCGCCCTTGTGCTCGACGGCCGCCCGGTACGCCGCGTACACCTTGCGGGCCTCGTGGCCGCCGCGCGAGGTGTAGAAGCACTCGGCGATCTTCGCGTCGCTGAGCAGCTTCGCCAGCTCGGCGAGCGCGGGCTCGGCGCCGAAGAAGTGCTCGCGGATGTAGGCGACGTCGCGGGTGGCGTACGTCTGGAACTGGGCGTCCGGCACCGCGCGCAGCCGCCGCACCAGCGCACCCGTGGTGTCCAGCTGGAACAGCTCGTCCCAGGCGCTGCCCCAGAGCGTCTTGACGACGTTCCAGCCGGCCCCGCGGAACGCGCCCTCCAGCTCCTGGACCACGCGGAAGTTGGCGCGGACCGGCCCGTCGAGGCGCTGGAGGTTGCAGTTGATGACGAAGGTGAGGTTGTCCAGCCCCTCCCGCGCCGCCAGTGCCAGGGCCGCGGTCGACTCGGGCTCGTCCATCTCGCCGTCGCCCAGGAAGGCCCAGACGTGCGAGTTCGAGGTGTCCTTGATGCCGCGGTTGGCCAGATAGCGGTTGAAGCGCGCCTGGTAGATGGCCGAGAGCGGGCCGAGGCCCATCGACACGGTGGGGAACTCCCACAGCCAGGGCAGCCGCCGCGGGTGCGGGTAGGAGGGCAGGCCCTCGCCGCCCGCCTCCTGGCGGAAGTTGTCGAGCTGCTGCTCGCTGATCCGGCCGTCCAGGAAGGCGCGGGCGTAGATGCCGGGGGAGGCGTGGCCCTGGATGTAGAGCTGGTCGCCGCTGCCGTCCCCCTCCTTGCCGCGGAAGAAGTGGTTGAAGCCGGTCTCGTAGAGCCAGGCCGCCGAGGCGAAGGTGGCGATGTGGCCGCCGACCCCGTAGCGGGCGCCCCGGGTCACCATCGCCGCCGCGTTCCAGCGGTTCCACGCGGTGATCCTCGACTCCATCTCCAGGTCGCCGTCGAACGCGGGCTCGGCGGCGGTCGGGATGGTGTTGACGTAATCGGTCTCCAGCAGCTTGGGCAGCGCGAGACCGGCGCCCTCGGCGTGCTGGAGCGAGCGGCGCATCAGGTACGCGGCGCGGTGCGGGCCGGCGGCCTTGGTGACGGCGTCCAGGGAGGCCGCCCATTCGGCGGTCTCCTCGGGGTCGCGGTCCGGGAGCTGGTCGAGCTCGCTCGGAAGCTTTCCTACGGGGTCGGTCATGATCGCCGCCTTCCGGAGAGGAGGGGGGTGGAGAAGTCCCTGACGGGCAGGACAGGGCGATGGGGCCGGTGGGCCCGCGAAGTGAACTGTAGGACGCTGATCGATGATCGATCAAAGATTTGAAGGCAAAACTTCTCGATCTGAAGAAAAGTGGCATTCCGTGCCTCGAAACGGGGCACGCAGTGACGCCTCAAAGGCGGCAAAAAGGGCGCTGACCTGCACGGAAGAGCGAGCCGGCCGCCAGATGACGCGGCCGTCAGGCGCGCGGCGCGCAGCCCAGGACATGCGCCTTCACCAGCTCGCCGATCTGCGGGTCGTGCCGCAGGAACGCGTCGATCAGCGCCTCGTGCTCCTCCGCGTACGACTTCTGCACCGTGCCCAGCCAGCGGATCGACAGGGCCGTGAACACCTCGATGCCCAGCCCCTCCCAGGTGTGCAGCAGGACCGCGTTCCCCGCGGCCCGCACCAGCTCCCGGTGGAAGCCCACCGTGTGCCGCACCTGCGCCTCGCCGTCCGCCCGCCGGTCCGCCTCGTACAGGGCGGCCACGTGCGGCGCCAGCGCCGAGCAGTCCCGGCCGAGCCGGGAGGCCGCCAGCTCGGCCGCGATCTGCTCCAGACCGGCCCGGACCGGATAGCTCTCCTCCAGGTCCGCGGCGGTCAGACTGCGCACCCGCACGCCCTTGTTGGGAGCCGACTCGATCAGCCGGAGCGTCTCCAGCTCGCGCAGGGCCTCGCGCACCGGCGTCTGGCTGACCTCCAGCTCGGTGGCGATCCGGCGCTCCACGATCCGCTCGCCCGGCTTCCAGCGCCCGCTGACGATCCCCTCCACGATGTGCTCGCGGATCTGTTCGCGCAGCGAGTGGACGACGGGCGGGGTCATGGAGCGCTCCTTCGGGGCAGACCGGTGCGGCCTACGTCATCACGGTGGCGGCGGGCCGCCCGCGGTGTCAGACCGAGCGGCGCGTGGCGGGCGGCGGCGCGGGGCAGGCCCGCTCCCTCCTCCACCCTCCGTGCGTCGCTCGGTCTTAGACAATACGGCGGCGCCCCCGCCCGGAAGGGTTCCGGACGGGGGCGCCGCTGGTGAGGCTGGTTACAGGCGGTGGTTCAGAGGCCGAGCTCGACCTCGAACTCGCCGGCCTCCAGGATCGCCTTGACCGAGGTCAGGTAACGGGCGGCGTCCGCGCCGTCGACCAGACGGTGGTCGTAGGAGAGCGCGAGGTAGGTCATGTCGCGCACCGCGATGGTCTCGCCGAGGTCCGGGTGGTCGATGACCACCGGACGGCGGACCGTCGCGCCGATGCCCAGGATGGCGGCCTGGTTCGGCGGGACGATGACGGTGTCGAACAGCGCACCGCGCGAACCGGTGTTGCTGATGGTGAAGGTGGCGCCGGACATGTCGTCCGGGGTCAGGCCGCCACCGCGGGCCTTGCCGGCCAGCTCGGCGGTCTTCTTCGAGATGCCGGCGATGTTCAGGTCGCCCGCACCCTTGATGACCGGGGTCATCAGACCCTTCTCGGCGTCCACGGCGATGCCGATGTTCTCCGAGTCGAAGTACGTGATGGTGCCCTCGTCCTCGTTGATCCGGGCGTTGACGACCGGGTGGGCCTTCAGCGCCTGGGCCGCCGCCTTCACGAAGAACGGCATCGGGGACAGCTTGACGCCCTCGCGGGCGGCGAAGGCGGCCTTCGCCTGGTTGCGCAGCTTCATCAGCTTGGTGATGTCGACCTCGACGACCGAGGTCAGCTGGGCCTGCGAGTGCAGCGCCTTCATCATGTTGTCGCCGATGACCTTGCGCATGCGGGTCATCTTGACCGTCTGACCGCGCAGCGGGGACGCCTCCAGCTTCGGCGCCTTGGCGGCGGCGGCCGGAGCGGCGGAGGGCGCCGGAGCGGCGGCGGCCTTGGCGGCCTCCGCGGCGGCGACGACGTCCTGCTTGCGGATACGGCCGCCGACGCCGGTGCCCTTGACCGCGCCCAGGTCCACGTTGTTCTCGGACGCGAGCTTGCGGACCAGCGGCGTGACGTACGCGCCGTCGTCGCCGGAGGGCGCGGCGGGGGCCGGGGCGGCCGGGGCCGGGGTGACCGGAGCCGGAGCGGCGGGGGCCGGGGCCGACGGAGCCTGGGCCTGGGCCGGGGCGGCGGGCTGCGGCGGGGCGGCGGGCGCGGCGGCCGGAGCGGCCGGAGCGGCCGGAGCGGCCGGGGCCTCCTGCTTCGGAGCCTCCTGCCGGGGGGCTTCCTCCTGCTTCGGGGCCTCCTGCTGCGGAGCCTCCTGGGCCGGGGCGGCGGGCTGCGCCGGAGCGGCGGCCGGAGCCGAGCCCGGGGCGCCGATGACGGCGAGCTTGGCGCCGACCTCGGCGGTCTCGTCCTCGCCGACCACGATCTCCAGCAGCACGCCGGCGACCGGGGCGGGGATCTCGGTGTCGACCTTGTCCGTGGAGACCTCCAGCAGAGGCTCGTCCTCGGCCACCTCCTCGCCGACCTCCTTCAGCCAGCGGGTGACGGTGCCCTCGGTGACGCTCTCGCCGAGCGCGGGGAGGGTGACGTCGGTGCCCTCGGCGGACGAAGCGCCGGTGGCCGCCTCGGCGGTCGGGGCCTCGGCCGGAGCCTCGGTCTCGGTCGACGGCGCGGTGGGCGCCTCCTCGGCGGCCGGGGCCGGGGTGGCGGCCGGCTCGGTGGACGGGGCCTCGGCGGCAGGCGCCTCGGCGGCGGCCGGAGCGCCCGAGCCGTCGTCGATGACGGCCAGCTCGGCGCCGACCTCGACGGTCTCGTCCTCGGCGACCTTGATGGAGGCCAGAACGCCGGAAGCGGGGGCCGGGATCTCGGTGTCGACCTTGTCGGTCGAGACCTCCAGCAGCGGCTCGTCGGCCTCGACGCGCTCGCCCTCGGCCTTCAGCCAACGGGTGACAGTGCCCTCGGTGACGCTCTCGCCGAGCGCCGGAAGGGTTACGGAAACCGACATGGTTTCAGTTGCTCCTTACGAAAATGCGGAAGTGGTCGGTCGTCGCGCCCGGAACCGGGGGATCAGTCGTGTGAGTGGAGGGGCTTGCCGGCCAGCGCCAGGTGAGCCTCGCCCATCGCCTCGTTCTGGGTCGGGTGGGCGTGGATGAGCTGCGCGACCTCGGCGGGCAGCGCCTCCCAGTTGTAGATCAGCTGGGCTTCGCCGACCTGCTCGCCCATGCGGTCGCCCACCATGTGGACGCCGACCACGGCACCGTCCTTGACCTGGACGAGCTTGATCTCGCCCGCGGTCTTCAGGATCTTGCTCTTGCCGTTGCCCGCGAGGTTGTACTTGAGGGCGACGACCTTGTCCGCACCGTAGATCTCCTTGGCCTTGGCCTCGGTGATGCCGACGGAGGCGACCTCGGGGTGGCAGTACGTCACCCGCGGCACGCCGTCGTAGTCGATCGGGACGGTCTTGAGGCCGGCGAGGCGCTCCGCCACCAGGATGCCCTCGGCGAAGCCGACGTGGGCGAGCTGGAGGGTCGGGACGAGGTCGCCGACGGCCGAGATCGTCGGGACGTTGGTCTGCATGTACTCGTCGACCAGGACGTAGCCGCGGTCCATCGCGACGCCCTGCTCCTCGTAGCCCAGGCCCTGCGAGACCGGGCCGCGGCCGATCGCGACGAGCAGCAGCTCGGCCTCGAACGTCTTGCCGTCGGCCAGGGTGACGCGGACGCCGTCCTGCGTGTACTCGGCCTTCTCGAAGAACGTGCCGAGGTTGAACTTGATGCCGCGCTTGCGGAACGCGCGCTCCAGAAGCTTCGAGCTGTTCTCGTCCTCGACCGGGACGAGGTGCTTGAGGCCCTCGACGACGGTGACCTCGGTGCCGAAGGACTTCCACGCCGAGGCGAACTCGACGCCGATGACGCCGCCGCCCAGCACGATCGCGGTCTTCGGGACACGGTCCATCTTCAGCGCGTGGTCCGAGGAGATGATCCGGTTGCCGTCGATCTCCAGGCCGGGCAGCGACTTCGGCACGGAGCCGGTCGCCAGCAGCACGTGGCGGCCCTGGACGCGCTGGCCGTTCACATCGACGGAGGTCGGCGACGAGAGCGTGCCCTCACCCTCGATGTAGTGGACCTTGCGCGAGGCGATGAGTCCCTGGAGACCCTTGTACAGGCCCGAGATCACCTCGTCCTTGTACGCGTTGACGGCCTCCATGTCGATGCCCTCGAAGGTCGCCTTCACGCCGAACTGGGCCGACTCGCGGGCCTGGTCGGCGATCTCGCCGGCGTGCAGCAGCGCCTTCGTGGGGATGCAGCCGTTGTGCAGGCAGGTGCCGCCGACCTTGCCCTTCTCGATCAGGGCGACGTCCAGGCCCAGCTGCGCTCCGCGCAGGGCCGCGGCGTAACCGCCACTGCCACCGCCGAGGATCACTAGGTCGAAAACGGTGCTGGCGTCGTTCGCCACGTCACGTCCTCCATGCATGTGCGCCGTACGCCGGGCCCCGTCGCTGGGGTGTGACCGGCCGGTCGGCTGGTGTTCGGCCGCTTTTGTCATTCGGCCCTGTGGTGGGGGCCCTGTCCTGCCGAGAACCCATCTTCGCACTTGTCGAAGGCAGGCGGGACGCGGGGCCCGCCTCCGGGACGGAGGATCGTCCGTCCCGGAGGGTTACTGCTGCGTAGACGGCGGCGGATTCGGCGGTTACGTCGAGAGCGAAACCCTCCCGGACCCGCGAACCCTCCCGGACCCGCGAGATACTCCGGACCCGTGGCACTCCTTACCGCTGCCGCACGGACAACACGTACGGCCCCGGACCTGTGCCCGGGGCCGTGCGCGTCGGCTCGCTCAGCCCAGGTCGCCGTCGGCGGTGCGCTCGGCGAGGCGCACCAGGGTGCGGACCGCGGAGCCGGTGCCGCCCTTGGGCGTGTAACCGTACGGAGCGCCCTCGTGGAAGGCCGGGCCCGCGATGTCCAGGTGCGCCCAGGCGATGCCCTCGCCCACGAACTCCTTCAGGAACAGGCCGGCCACCAGGCCGCCGCCCATCCGCTCGCCCATGTTGGCGATGTCGGCGGTGGGGGAGTCCATGCCCTTGCGCAGGTCGGCGGGGAGCGGCATCGGCCAGGACGCCTCGCCGACCTCCTCGGCGATCTCGTGGATCGAGGTGCGGAAGGCGTCGTCGTTCGCCATGACGCCGAAGGTGCGGTTGCCGAGCGCCAGGACCATCGCGCCGGTCAGGGTCGCCACGTCCACGATCGCGTCCGGCTTCTCCTCCGAGGCGCGGGTCAGCGCGTCGGCCAGCACGAGCCGGCCCTCGGCGTCGGTGTTCAGGACCTCGACGGTCTTGCCGCTGTACATGCGCAGCACGTCACCGGGGCGGGTGGCGTTGCCGGAGGGCATGTTCTCGGCCAGGGCCAGCCAGCCGGTGACGTTGACCCGCAGGCCGAGGCGGGCGGCCGAGACGACGGCGGCGAACACGGCGGCGGCGCCGCTCATGTCGCACTTCATCGTCTCGTTGTGGCCGGCCGGCTTGAGCGAGATGCCGCCCGAGTCGTAGGTGATGCCCTTGCCGACGAGGGCGAGGGTCTTCTCGGCCTTGGGGTGGGTGTAGGCGAGCCGCACCAGGCGCGGGCCGTGGGTGGAGCCCTGGCCGACGCCCAGCAGACCGCCGAAGCCGCCCTTGACGAGCGCCTTCTCGTCGAGGACCTGGACCTTGATGCCGTGCTCCTTGCCGGCGGCGGTGGCCACGGCGGCGAAGGACTCGGGGTAGAGGTCGTTGGGCGGGGTGTTGATCAGGTCGCGGGCGCGGTTGATCTCCTCCGCCACGGCGGCGGCACGCTCGGCGGCGGCCTTGAACGCCTTGTCGCGCGGCTTGCCGCCGAGCAGGGCCACCTCGGCGAGCGGCGGCTTCGGGCCGCTGTTCTTGGCGGACTTGCCGGACTTCGCGTCCTTGGGGGCCAGCTTGTTCTCGCCGCCCTGGTAGGCGGTGAAGGCGTACGCGCCGAGCAGCGCGCCCTCCGCGACGGCCGCCGCGTCCTCGATCGAGCCGGTCGGCAGCGCGAAACCGGCCTTCTTCGCTCCGGTCAGAGCGCGGGCCGCGGTGCCCGCGGCCCGGCGCAGCGCCTCGGCGTCGTACGCGTCCGCCTCGGCGGGGACCGGGCCGAGCCCGACCGCGATGACGACCGGGGCCTTCAGGCCGGACGGCGCGGGCAGCTTGGTCAGTTCGCCCTCGGCGCCCGTGGCGCCCAGGGTCTCCAGAACGGTGGCGAGCTTTCCGTCGAACGCCTTGTCCACGGCCTCGGCGCCCGGCGCGAGGACCAGGTGCCCCGACGAGGATCCGGCGCCCTTCGCGACGCCGACGACGAGGGCGTCGGCGCGCAGCGTCGCCGCACCGGCAGTGCTGAGAGTGAGAGCAGTCACGGTGGTGAAATCTCGCTTCCGTTGAGTTCCAGATCGGTCGAGGGGTGGGCCGACCGTGCCCGGCGCATCGTAGACGGCCCGCAATGTGCCGGGAATGAGCCTACGCGCGCCCTTCCTGTCGGGTCAGGGCGGCGGGCCGTTCCGTCGCCGTACGCGCTCCGGCCGCCGGGGCGACCGCCCGGCGTCGGGCGGCGGGCGGGTCAGGGGCCGAGGGCCAGCACCACCAGCGCCGCCGTCACCGCCGTCTCCTCCACACCGCCGAAGACGTCCCCCGTGACCCCGCCCAGCCGCCGTACGCAGTGCCGCAGCAGCAGGTCGGCCGCGGCCAGGGCGAGCAGCACGGCGATCGCCGCGTGCGCCGACCCGTACCCGCCCGGCAGCGCGCCCGCGCCCGCGCACAGCGCCGCCGTCACCGCCACGGCCGCCGCCGCGCGCCCGGCCGGGACGGTGGCCGCGACCATCGCGCCGAGCCCCTCGGGCCGGGCCGCCGGAACGCCCTGACGGGACGCCAGGGTGAGCGCGAGGCGGCCGGTCACGGCGGCCACCACCGCGCCGAGGGCCCCGCGGGCCCAGCCGTCCCCGTACAGCTCGAAGAGCGCGGCGACCTGGGCCAGCAGCACCAGCAGCAGGGTGATCACACCGAACGGCCCAATGTCGGACTGCTTCATGATCCGCAGCGCGTCCCGGGGCGGCCGGGCGCTGCCGAGGCCGTCGGCGGTGTCGGCCAGACCGTCCAGATGCAGCCCCCGCGTGAGGACGGCGGGCACCGCCGCGGAGGCGACCGCCGCGAGCAGCGGCCCCGAGCCGAGCAGCAGCGACAGCGAGCCCGCCCCGGCGGCGAGCACGCCGACGACGAGCCCGGCGAGCGGGGCGAGCAGCATGCCCGCACGGGCCGTCTCGCGGTCCCAGCGGGTCACACGGACGGGGAGCACGGTCAGGGTGCCGAAGGCGAAACGCACGCCGTGGCTGTTCAGGGAGGTCACCGCGGGCAGGCTAGCCGCTGTCCCGCGCCGATAGATTGGGCGAAGCGTCATCAGCGACGCGGATCGGGACGTATCGGGAGTGGGTGGCATGGGTCACTGGTGGCAGAGCAACATCGTCGAGCCGGGCAAGCTCCCGCTGCTGCTCGCGCTGTCCGCCTTCGTGCTGACCTTCGCCGTCACCCGCACCATCACCCGCATGATCCGCGCGGGGAAGGGCCCGTTCCGCAACATCACCCCGGGCGGGGTGCACATCCACCACGTGGTGCCCGGCGTCGTGCTGTCGGTGGTCGGCGGCTTCGGGGCGGTCGCCAGCGGGCGGCAGGGGGTGACCGCGGGGGTCTGCGCGGTGGTCTTCGGGATCGGGGCCGGTCTGGTGCTCGACGAGTTCGCGCTGATCCTGCACCTGGACGACGTGTACTGGACCGAGGAGGGCCGGCAGAGCGTGGAGGTGGTCGTGCTGACCGCCTCGCTCGTCCTGCTGGTCCTCCTCGGCTTCTCGCCGCTCGGGGTGGACGGCGTGAGCGACGACGAGCAGCAGAGCCGGCTCAGCGTCATCACGACGTACGCGATCAGCTTCTGCTTCGTCCTGATCTCGCTGTTCAAGGGCAAGACCCGGATGGCGGTGGTCGGCACGCTCGTCCCGATCGTCGCGCTGATCGGCGCCATCCGCCTGGCCCGGCCGACCTCGCTCTGGGCGCGGCGCTTCTACCGCAACCGCCACCGCGCCCGCTCCCGGGCGGTGCTGCGCGCCTACCACCACGACGTGCGGTGGGCCGGGCCCCGGCGCAGGTTCCAGGACCTCATCGGGGGCACCCCGGACCGGCCCCCGCTGCCCCCCGCCCGCAAGCCCTGACGGTCCCGGCCCGCAAGCCTGGCGGTCCCGCCCCGCAAGCCCTGACGGTCCCGACGGTCCCGACGCCGGCCGCGCCACGCGCGCGTACGCCGCACAGCGCCGGGAGGCGGCGGCTCATCCGCGGGCGTCCAGGCGCGGGCGGCGCAGCCACGCCGGGAGCGTCGGAGCCGGCAGGAACCCCTCGGCGCGGCCCGCCGCCAGGGAGACGCGCGCCAGGTCGGCGCTCTTCTCGAACAGCATGAAGCGCGGCTCCCAGATCGGCCGGTACTTGGCGTTGGCGCGGTAGAGCGACTCGATCTGCCACCAGCGCGAGAAGAAGGTCAGCAGCGAACGCCACAGCCTCAGCACCGGTCCCGCACCGAGCCGCGATCCCCGTTCGAAGACGGACCGGAACATCGCGAAGTTGAGCGACACCTGGGTGATCCCGATCTCGCCGGAGCGGCGGAGCAGGTCGATGACCATGAACTCCGTCAGGCCGTTCTCCGCGTTCCGGTCGCGGCGCATCAGGTCCAGCGAGAGGCCGTTCGGCCCCCACGGCACGAAGCTCAGGATCGCGCGCAGTTCGCCCGGCCTCCCGTCCTCGCCGGCCTGGCGGCACTCCAGCATCACGCACCGGCCGTCCGCCGGATCGCCGAGCCGCCCCAGCGCCATCGAGAAGCCCCGCTCGGTTGCCCCGTCGCGCCAGTCGTCGGCGCGCCGCACCAACTGGGCCATCTCGTCCCCGGGGATCTCCGCGTGCCGCCGGATCCGCACCGTGTACCCGGCGCGCCCCACCCGGTTGTACGCCTGGCGCACGCCGCGCATCGCCCGCCCGTCCAGCGTGAAGTCCGCCGTCTCCACGATCGCCTCGTCGCCCAGTTCGAGCGCGTCCAGGCCGTGCCGGGCGTAGACGGTGCCCGCCTCCTCGCTCGCACCCATCACGGCCGGGATCCAGCCGTGCTCCCGGGCCTCGGCCAGCCACGGCTCGATCGCCCCCGGCCATGCCTCCGGATCCCCGACCGGGTCGCCCGAGGCCAGCGAGACACCGCCGACCACCCGGTAGACCACGGCGGCCTTGCGGGTCGGCGACCACAGCGCGCTCTTCTCGCGGCGCAGCGCGAAGTAGCCGAGCGAGTCGCGGTCGCCGTACCTGTCGAGCAGCGCGCGGAGCCCCGCCTCGTCCTCCGCAGTGAGCGCGTCGAGCGACCGGCGCGAGCGGAAGGCCGCGTACACGACGGCGATCAGCAGCAGCGTCGACAGGATGTTGATGACCACGTCGACCCAGCCGGGCACGGCGATCCCGGGGAAGCGCGCGTCGTCGGAGGACACCGAGACCAGCCGCAGCGCCCCGTAGCGCCAGCGGTCCCAGAACGTGGAGCGGTACTCGTCGTGGGCGGTGTCCGTGACGGTGACCAGCGCCGCGGCGACCAGCGAGGTGACCAGCAGCCCGACCACCGCGACCAGGGCCGCGAGCCTCGGGTTGGAGCGGTCGCCCTTGGCGTAGAACTCCCGCCGGCCGAGCAGCAGGGCCGAGACGAACGCGGCGGTCAGCCCCAGCGAGACCCAGTTCTGCGGGTACTGCCGGACCTCCGCGAAGACGAGGGCGAGGACGAACGCGAGCAGCAGCAGGCCGCTCAGCACCAGGTTGACGATCCAGGCGGCCCGTTTGCGCCGGCGCATGGTGATCGCCAGGAACAGCGCGATCACGCCGGAGGAGAACCCGGCCGTCAGCAGATACGGCGTGAAGTGGTCCTCGGTGTCGTGACGCCGCAGGTCCTGACCGAGGGTGACCCAGACGGCGCTCAGGAAATCGATGAACGAGACGACGCGCAGGTACCAGACGGCGAAGGCCGCGGAGCGCCGCGACCGGGCGCTGCCGCGTCCGGTCGCCACGTTCGCGCCGGCCGATCGAACCTCTCCCATGAGAATCGATCATATGGCGCTTGACGGACATATGGGCGGTGGGGTCGTTCCTGAGGTCCGCAGGGGCCGACCGCTCCTGAGATCCGCAGAGGCCGGCCGCTCCTGAGGTCCGCACGGCTCGCGGAGCGCCCCGGATCCGGCCCGCGTCCACGGTGCCGGCTCAGCGGTGCGGCTGCGGCTCAGCCTCCGTCGGCGGCCCCGGCTCCCACTCCGCCGGCGGGCTCGGCCGCCCGGCTGTCCGGCCCGTCCGGCGTCCCGTCCTCCCGCACCGGCTCCCGCTCCTGCTGGGGCTCCGGCTCGGGCTCGGGGCGCTCCGGCAGCTCGGCGGCGAGCGCCGCCGCGGCCTGCACCAGCGGCAGCGCCAGCAGCGCCCCGCTGCCCTCGCCGACCGTCACACCGTGGTCCAGCAGCGGGGTGAGGGCCATCCGGTCCAGCGCCTTCGTCTGCGCGGGCTCCCCGCTCACCTGCCCGGCCAGCCACCAGTCCGGAGCCCGGAACGCCGCCCGCTGCGCCACCAGCGCACAGGCGGCCGAGACGACCCCGTCCAGGATCACCGGCATCCGGCGCACCGCCGACTGGAGCAGGAACCCCGTCATCGCCGCCAGATCCGCGCCGCCCACCGCGGCCAGCAGCTCCACCTGGTCGCCGAGCACCGGCCGCGCCCGCCGCAGCGCGTCCCGCACCGCGGCGCACTTGCGCATCCACGCCAGGTCGTCGATGCCCGCCCCGCCGCGCCCCGTCACCACGGAGGCGTCCGTACCGCACAGCGCCGCGATGAGCGTCGCCGCGGCCGTGGTCCCGCCGACGCTCAGATCGCCGAGGACCACGAGATCCGTCCCGGAGTCCGCCTCCTCGTCCGCGATGGCCATCCCCAGGCGGACCGCCCGCTCGGCCTCCTCGGCGCTCAGCGCGTCCTCGACGTCGATCCGGCCCGAACCGCGCCGCACCCGGTGGCGCACGACCGACTCCGGCAGCAGCTCCGGGTCGCAATCGATGCCGGCGTCCACGATCCGCATCGGCACCGCGAAGCGGCGGGCCAGCACCGCCACCGGGCTGGAACCGTCGAGCGCGGCCCGGACCAGCTCATGGGTGGTGCCCGCCGCTCGGCCCGAGACGCCCAGCTCCGCCACGCCGTGGTCGCCCGCGAAGATCACCAGACGCGGCTGTGCGACGGCCCTGACCGGTACGGACTGCTGCGCGGCGCTCAGCCACTCGGCCAGTTCGTCGAGCCGGCCCAGCGCCCCCGGCGGAACGATCAGCCGCTCCCGCCGTTCCTCGGCATCGCGCCGGACACCCCCGTCGGGGCGTTCGATCAGGTCGGAGAAGTCGTCCAGGTTCACGGAGTCTGCCTCGCGGGTCGTCACG
This sequence comes from Streptomyces sp. ADI96-02, assembly GCF_003846185.1. GTDB lineage: Bacteria > Actinomycetota > Actinomycetes > Streptomycetales > Streptomycetaceae > Streptomyces. The sequence continues at coordinate 1,556,262 of NZ_ML123034.1, read as the reverse complement.
TCGGGGTCCGGGAGCCCGCCGGGGACTCCTGCCCGGAACAGTACCGCCCGCCCTCCGCGGCCGACCCGCGCCCGAAGGCCGCTCCGGCCCGGGGCCCGCGCGCCCTGAGCCTCCGCAACCGGCACGGTCCCGCGCGCCCGGCAGTCCCCGGCCCCGGGGCGCGCTCAGCCGCGCGGGACGGCCCCGGGACCCGCGCTCAGCCGCGCAGGACCACCACCTGGCCCGCCACCACCAGCAGGACCTCTTCGCACTCGGCGGCCACCGCCGCGTTCAGCCGCCCCAGCTCGTCCCGGAACCGGCGCCCCGACGCCGTCGCCGGAACCACCCCGGAACCCACCTCGTTGGTCACCAGCACCACGCTCCGCCGCGTCCCGCGCACCGCGCCGACCAGCTCCGCGACCCGGGCCCGCAACGCCGCCTCGCCGCCCCGCGCCCACCGCTCGTCCTCCCAGGCCCCCACCCGGTCCATCGCGTCCGTCAGCCACAGCGACAGGCAGTCGATCAGCAGCGGCGGCCCGTCGGCGGCCAGCAGCTCCGCGGGCTCGCAGGTCTCCTCGGTCCGCCAGCCGCCGGGCCTGCGCTCGCGGTGCGCCCCCACCCGGGCCGCCCACTCCGCGTCCCCGTCCCGCCGCCCGCCCGTTGCCACGTACACCACCCCGGGGAACGTCTCCAGCCGCCGCTCGGCCACCAGCGACTTGCCCGACCGCGCGCCGCCCGTCACCAGCACCCGCCGCGGCACGTCCGGCACCGCCCGGTAGTCGCCGACCACCAGCGTCGTACCGTCCGGCACCGCCCGCGCCCCGGCCGCCGCGAGCCGCCGCTCCAGCGCCGCGCCGGGCTGCGCGTCATGGTCCAGATGGACCGCGATCACCTCGGTCGCCGGGCCGATCGCGCCCGCCGCCCGCAGCCGCGCCACCGCGTCGGGCCGCCCGACCACATCGCAGACGACCATGTCGTACGGCCGCTCCACCCGCTCGGCCAGCCCGGCGGGCGCGCCGCCCGGCGGCAGGTACAGCAGCCGTTCGCCCTCCGGGGCGCTCACCTCGTACCCGGTGCCCGGCGCGTCCATCGGCACCGCCCGCACCCGGTGCCCGCTGATCAGCGTCAGCACCTGGCCGTCCGGCACCCGTCCGGCCGGGGGCAGCACCGCGGGCAGCTCGACGGCGGGCCCGTCGTGCGGATGGGTCAGCAGCACCTGGCGCACCGCGCTCAGCGAACGCCCCGCGCGGGCGGCGGCGAAGACCGCCCCCGGGGTCAGGTCGAGCAGCAGCGCCTCGTCGACCAGCAGGGCCGTCGCGGCCCGCGCCCACGGACCGCGGGCGGTCGCGCAGGCGGCACAGGGGCAGGAGGGGCGCGGCAGCCCGTCGGGGGCTCCGGTGCCGAGCAGAGTCAGTTCCACACGTTGATCCTCCCGTGTCCCCGCTCCGGGTGCGCGCCCGGCTAGGCTTCGGGCAGCAACGTGACCCAGGAGGCGGACATGGCGTGGACGTGGCGGTTCGAGAAGTCCGACGGTACGGAGACGGAGCCGGCGTTGCAGCCGGAGGAGTTCACCACCCAGGGCGACGCGGAGTCCTGGATCGGCGAGTTCTGGAAGGAACTGCTGGAGGGCGGCGCTCAGCAGGTGACGCTCTTCGAGGACTCGACCAAGATCTACGGCCCGATGAGCCTGCAGGCCGACGGCGCCTGACCCGGCGCCGGGGACCCGGTGCGAAGGCGAGGGGACCCGGTCACGGACGAGGGGCAGGACCCCGTTACCCGCGACGCGGGGCGGGCGGTACGGGAGCCTCCCGTAC
>NZ_ML123034.1:1537019-1554444 GCF_003846185.1 Streptomyces sp. ADI96-02 | reverse complement strand
CGGTACGGGAGCCTCCCGTACCGCCCGCCCCGCGCTCGCTCACCGGGCGTCAGATCTCGCCGAGCGTGACCTTGGCCGTCCTGGTCTTCTGGTCGCGCACGTACGTCACCGTCACCTTCTGGCCCGGCTTGTCGTTCGCCAGCGCCTCGGACAGCGAGGTGATGGTGGTGACGGGGCTGCCGCCGATCTTGGTGATGATGTCGCCGGTCCGCAGTCCCGCCTTCGCCGCCGCGCCGCCCTTCGCCACGCTGACCAGGGCCACCCCGGCCGGCTGGTAGCTCTCGTCGACGACCGTGCGGCCGGTGACGTTCAGCGCCGCCCGCCCCGAGTCGGTGACCTTGCCGTACTTGACGATCTGACTGGCGACCGTCTTGACCATCGACACCGGGATGGCGAAGCCGATGCCCGGCGCGGCGCTGTCACCGAGCTGCGGGTCCGTCGCGGCCAGGGTCGGGATGCCGATCACCTCGCTGTTCAGGTTGACCAGCGCGCCGCCGCTGTTGCCCGGGTTGATCGCGGCGGACGTCTGCACCATGTTGGCGATCGTCGCCCCCGTCCCGCCGTCGCTCTGGCTCTCGCTGACGGTCCGGCCGAGCCCGGAGACGATGCCCTGGGTGACGCTGCTGGACAGGCCGAGCGGTGAGCCCATCGCCAGCACGATCTGGCCGACCTCGACCTTCTGCGAGTTGCCGAACGTCGCGGGCTTCAGCCCCTCCGGGACGTCGTCGAGCTTGATGACGGCCAGGTCCTGCTGCGGGTAGGAGGAGACGAGCGACGCGCCGACCACCTTCTCGCCCGTGGCGACGGTGACCTTGAACTTCTTGCCCTTGCCCACGACATGGGCGTTGGTGACGATGTGGCCCTTGTCGTCGTAGACGATCCCGGAACCCAGGCCCTCCGACGCTTCGATCTGCACCACCGAGGGCAGCACGTCGTTGATGACCTTCTGGTAGGCGGCCTGGAGATCCTCCTGGGCGCGGGCGACGGAGCCCCGCGCCGTGCCCGGGGCACTGGCCCCCGGCCCGGCGGCGCGGGGCGCGGCGTCGGAGCAGCCGCCCACCAGGGCGATCGCACATACGCCTGCGGACAGGGGCAGCAGCAGCCTGCGCGTACGGCCGGCGAAGGAGGAAGCGTCCATAGACCGGAGTCTGGGCCGCACTCTTTCGGGTGGCCTGCGCTGATGGGCCGAACGGGGCCCGGGGCCACCCGCGCGGACCTCCCGCTCAGCGTGGCGACGCTCCCCGGCCGCGCTCGCGCTCTAGTCGCGCACTCCGCACAGGTGCAGCAGCGCCGCGACCCCCCGGTACGGATCGGTGCGGCCGGCCCGGTCCTCCAGGGCCACCGCCCGCTCCAGCTCCTCGGCCGGCAGCTCCACGTCGTTGCCCACGTTGTCGGTGAAGACCCGTACGCCGTACCAGGCGTGCAGCGGGGCGGCGATCCCGGCCAGGGTGTCCCGCAGCGCGTCGAGCCGGTCGGCGCGCACCGTCAGGCCGAGGCGGTTGGTGTAGGCGTCCGTGTCGAAGGCCGCCAGGGCCCCGCCGAAGTCGCCGACGAGCCCGGGGCGCATCGCGAGCGCGTCCGCGTTCCGCACGAGCAGCGACAGCAGGCCGCCCGGCGCCAGCATCCGGGCCAGCCCGGCCAGCATCGGGTCGGGCTCCTGGACGTACATCAGCACGCCGTGGCACAGCACCACGTCGAAGCTGCCCGGCAGGAAGTGCACGCCCGTGTCCCGGCCGTCGCCCTCGATCAGCCGGAACCGCTCGCGGATGCCCTCCGGCTCGGTCGCCAGCGAGGCGCGGGCGGTGCTCAGCATCCCGGCGTCCGACTCCAGACCGGTCACCGAGTGGCCGGCCCGCGCCAGCCGCAGCGCCTGGGTGCCCTGGCCCATGCCGACGTCCAGGACGCGCAGCCGCCGCCCGACGGGGAACCGCGCGGCTATCTGCTCGTCCAACTGCCGGGCCACCAACTCCTGGCGGACGGTGTTGCGTATGCCGCCGAGGCCCTCCAGCCACGCCGAGGAGACCCCCGCGAAGCCACCGGGCTCCGTCGTGCTCAGGGCCGCTCTCCGCGCTTGACCTGCGGCTTCGGCAGCCGCAGTCGGCGCATCTGGAGCGTGCGCATCAGCCCGTAGGCGACCGCCCCGCGCTTGGGCGTGTCGGGGAAGCGTTCCCGCAGCTGCTTCTTCAGCCGGATCGAGAGGCCGATCGAGTCGATCACGATCAGGATGATCACGGCGAGCCAGAGCAGCAGGGAGATGCTCTGGATGTTCTGCACCTGGATCACGCTGAGGATCAGGATGACCACGGCGAGCGGCAGGAAGTACTCGGCGATGCAGAAGCGCGAGTCCACGAAGTCGCGGACGAAGCGCCGGACCGGCCCCTTGTCGCGGACCGGGAGGTAGCGCTCGTCGCCCGAGGCCAGCGCCTCGCGCTGCCTGGCCAGGTCGGCCCGGCGCGCCTCGCGCTGGCGCTTCATGGCCGACTTGCGGTCGGTCGGGGTGCTGGAGGCACGCCGCCGCTGCGTCTGGGCCACGCTGCGCTTGGGTGTGGGTCGGCCCTTGGGGGCCTGCGGATTGCGGGTCTGCTTGGAGAGGTCCGCCGTCACCTTGTCGGTGGGGGCCTTCTCTTCCTTGGCGCGGCTACGGAACACAAAACCCAAGGGTACGGGGTCGGGTCCCGGACGCCGGGACCCGGGCGGGAACGATCCGGCAACGGACCGCGTCCGAAGAAGTGCGCCGACAGGGGCGGAAGCGGACGTTTGCCGCCCGGCCCCGGGGTGCCGCCTACACCCTGGGCGGGAGCGGTCACCGGCCGCAGTCGTCCTTGGGGAGGAGCACATCGGCGCTGGAACAGTGCGGTAATAGAGAAAGGGCCCGTACTGTGGGTCTATCGGGAGTGCCCGAGCTCAGTCCGTCAGAAGGGGGCGCGCGAAGCCCATGAGCGGTGTCATGAAGCGTATGGGGATGATCTTCCGCGCGAAGGCGAACAAGGCCCTTGACCGGGCCGAGGATCCGCGCGAGACCCTCGACTACTCGTACCAGAAGCAGCTGGAGCTGCTGCAGAAGGTGCGCCGCGGCGTCGCCGACGTGGCGACGTCCCGCAAGCGGCTGGAGCTCCAGCTGAACCAGTTGCAGGGTCAGTCGGCCAAGCTGGAGGACCAGGGCCGCAAGGCGCTGGCGCTGGGCCGCGAGGACCTGGCCCGCGAGGCGCTGTCCCGCCGCGCCGCCCTCCAGCAGCAGGTCACGGACCTGGAGACGCAGCACACCACGCTGCAGGGCGAGGAGGAGAAACTCACTCTCGCGGCCCAGCGGCTCCAGGCCAAGGTCGACGCCTTCCGCACGAAGAAGGAGACGATCAAGGCCACCTACACCGCGGCCCAGGCGCAGACCCGGATCGGCGAGGCGTTCTCCGGCATCTCCGAGGAGATGGGCGACGTCGGCCTGGCCATCCAGCGGGCCGAGGACAAGACGCAGCAGCTCCAGGCGCGGGCCGGAGCCATCGACGAACTGCTCGCCTCGGGCGCGCTGGACGACTCCAGCGGCACGGCGAAGGACGACATCGCCGCCGAGCTGGACCGGATCTCCGGTGGTACGGATGTGGAGCTGGAGCTCCAGCGCATGAAGGCCGAGCTGGCCGGCGGCTCCTCGTCCTCGCAGCAGGCCATCGAGGGCGGCGCTCAGGACGGCACGGAGCAGCCGCAGTCGCAGCAGTCTCCGAACAGGTTCGACAAGCAGTAAGGGCAGCGTCATGATCGTACGGATCATGGGGGAGGGCCAGGTCAGACTGGCCGACAGTCACATCGTCGAGCTCAACGAGCTGGACGACGTCCTGCTCAGGGAGGTGGAGAGCGGCGACGGCCCCGGCTTCCGCTCCACGCTCCACGCGCTCTTGGACAAGGTGCGCGAGCTCGGCACTCCGCTCGCCGACGACTCCCTGGAGCCGTCCGAGCTGATCCTGCCGGCGCCCGACGCCACCCTGGAGGACGTGCGCGCCATGCTCCGCGACGACGGGCTCATCCCCGGCTGAGGCGCCGCGCCCGCTCCCCGCGGCTCCCGCACGCCCGACGCCCCGCGCCCGGTCCACCGGACGCGGGGCGTCCCGCCCTCGGGCGACGGACGGCGGCCGTGTCCGGTCGCCCCACGGGCCAGGCGGACCGGCCCGCGCGGGACACGCCGTACCGTTGCATGACGTGACCACCCTCTCGTCCGGTTTCGCGCGCGCCCGCCGCTGCCTTCGGGACCACCCGCTCGCTTTCGACGCGGCCCTCGCCCTGTGCGTGCTCGTCTCGATGATCTGCGGTTCCTTCGCCGACCCGGGCTCCCGCCACGGGCCGTCGTTCGGCACCCGCACCCCCGAGGTGCTCAGCGTCCTGCTGACGGTGCTCGCCGCCGCCGCCCTCGTCCTGCGGCGACGGCGTCCGATGGCGGTGCTCGCCGCCACCTGCGCGCTCTCGGTCACCGAGTTCCTCCTGACGGACCCGCCCGCCCCCATCGTCGTCGCCGCCGTGATCGCCCTGTACACCGTCGCCTCGCACACCGACCGGCCCACCACCTGGCGCGTCGGGCTGCTGACCATGGCGGCCCTGACCGTCGCCTCCATGGTCTTCGGCTCGACGCCCTGGTACAGCCAGGAGAACGTCGGCGTCTTCGCCTGGACCGGGATGGCGGCGGCGGCCGGGGACGCCGTGCGCAGCAGGCGGGCGTTCGTCGACGCCATCCGCGAGCGCGCCGAACGGGCCGAGCGCACCCGCGAGGAGGAGGCCCGACGCCGCGTCGCCGAGGAACGGCTGCGCATCGCCCGCGACCTCCACGACGTCGTCGCCCACCACATCGCTCTGGTCAACGTCCAGGCCGGGGTCGCCGCCCACGTCATGGACAAGCGCCCCGACCAGGCCAAGGAGGCGCTCGCCCACGTCCGTGACGCCAGCCGCTCCGCGCTCAACGAACTGCGGGTCACCGTCGGCCTGCTGCGCCAGTCCGGAGACCCCGAGGCGCCCACCGAACCGGCCCCCGGACTCGCGGTCCTCGGCGAACTGGTCGACACCTTCCGCAACGCCGGGCTCCCCGTGCGGGTGGCCACCGTCGACCACGGGCCCTGGCTGCCGGCCACCGTCGACCTCGCCGCGTACCGGCTGATCCAGGAGGCCCTGACCAACGTCCGCAAGCACGCGGGGTCCGGCGCGCGGGCCGAGGTCAGCGTCGTACGGGTCGGGGCCACGGCCGAGGTCACCGTGCTGGACGACGGGCGCGGCGGTACGACGGCGGGCGGACCGGAGGCCGGTCTCGACGGTGGCCACGGGCTCGTCGGGATGCGCGAACGCGTCACCGCGCTCGGCGGCGCCCTCACCGCCGGACCTCGCTACGGAGGCGGGTTCCGGGTCCATGCGATCCTGCCCGTCGAGGCCCGCGCGGGTGAACCGGAGCTGCCGGAGGCGGCGGGCAGGACGGGGACGTGCCGATGACGCGACCGACACCGCCGGAGCCCATCAGGGTGCTGCTCGCGGACGACCAGGCGCTGCTGCGCAGCGCCTTCCGGGTGCTGGTGGACTCCGAGCCCGACATGGAGGTCGTCGGCGAGGCGGCCGACGGGGTGCAGGCGGTGGAGCTGGCCCGCGCGACCGGCCCCCACGTGGTGCTCATGGACATCCGGATGCCCGGTATGGACGGGCTCGCCGCCACCCGCGTGATCAGCGCCGACCCGACGCTGGCCGGGGTGCGGGTGGTCATGCTCACCACCTTCGAGGTCGACGAGTACGTGGTCCAGTCGCTGCGCGCCGGGGCCTCCGGATTCCTCGGCAAGGGCGCCGAGCCCGACGAACTGCTCAGCGCCATCCGGATCGCCGCCGCCGGCGAGGCGCTGCTCTCCCCGGCGGCCACCAAGGGGCTGATCGCCACCTTCCTGGCGCAGGGCGACCGCTCGGAGGAGGGGCCGAGCGGCGGGGAGTACGCGCGGCGGCTGGCGGCGCTCACCGTCCGCGAGCGCGAGGTGCTCGTGCTGGTCGCGGGCGGCCACTCCAACGACGAGATCGCCGCACGGCTCGCGGTCAGCCCGCTCACCGTGAAGACCCATGTGAACCGGGCGATGGCGAAGGTCGGCGCCCGGGATCGTGCCCAATTGGTCGTAATCGCCTACGAATCGGGCCTGGTGCGTCCTCGGGCGGAGTGACGGGAGGAGAAACGGCGTACTCCAGCTGCGGTATGCACGGCGTAAGAAAGCAGCCCGGGGGCCGACGTTTCGGCGGCCGGGGTCGTAGATCGTATGAACGGGCGGGATGTAACCCCGTTTCTTCCCCGCCCGTCCGCCTCGTACGCCACAGAAGCTCGTACGCCACAGAAGAGAGACCCACCCATGTCCTGGCTGTCCAGATTCAGCCTCGCGCAAAGGGCGCTGATCGGGCTGATCTCGATCGTCGCGCTCGTCTTCGGCGCGATAGCGATCCCGCAGCTCAAGCAGCAGCTGTTGCCCACCATCGAACTTCCGATGGTCTCGGTACTGGCCCCCTACCAGGGTGCGTCTCCCGAAGTGGTGGAGAAGCAGGTCGTCGAACCGCTGGAGAACTCCATCAAGGCCGTCGACGGCGTCGAGGGCATCACCTCGACCGCCGGCGAGGGCAGCGCGGTCGTCATGGCGACCTTCGACTTCGGCGACGAGGGCACCAAGCAGCTCGTCGCCGACATCCAGCAGGCCGTCAACCGGGCCCGCGCCCAGCTCCCGGACACCGTCGACCCGCAGGTCGTCGCCGGTTCCACCGACGACATGCCGGCCGTGGTCCTCGCCGTCACCTCCGACAAGGACCAGCAGGCGCTGGCCGACCAGCTCGACCGCACGGTCGTGCCCGCCCTCCAGGACATCGAGGGCGTCGGCCAGGTCACGATCGACGGCGTGCGGGACCTCCAGGTCTCCGTCGTGCCCGACGACCGCAAGCTCGCCGCGGCCGGCCTCGACGCGGCGGCCCTGGCGCAGGCCCTCCAGTCCGGCGGGGCCACCGTGCCGGCCGGCGCCTTCTCCGAGTCCGGCGAGAACCGCGCGATCCAGGTCGGCGGCGGCTTCACCTCGCTCCAGCAGATCGAGGACCTCCGGATCGCCCCCAAGGCCCCGGCGGGCGGCCCGAGCGGCGACCCGGTCCGCCTCGGCGACGTGGCCGAGGTGAAGGAGCGGCCGGCCGTCGCCGACTCCATCACCCGGACGAACGGCAGGCCGAGCCTCGCCGTGGCGGCGACGATGGACAAGGACGGCAGCGCCGTCGCCATCTCGGAGGCCGTCCAGGACAAGCTTCCCGACCTGCGCAAGGACCTCGGCGGCGGCGCCGAGCTGACCGTCGTCTCGGACCAGGGCCCCGCCGTCTCCAAGGCGGTCTCCGGTCTGACCACCGAGGGCGCGCTCGGTCTCGTCTTCGCCGTCCTGGTGATCCTGGTCTTCCTCGCCTCGATCCGCTCGACACTGGTCACCGCGGTCTCCATCCCGCTCTCGGTCGTCCTCGCGCTGATCGTGCTCTGGACCCGCGACCTGTCGCTCAACATGCTCACGCTCGGCGCGCTGACCATCGCCATCGGCCGGGTCGTCGACGACTCGATCGTGGTCCTGGAGAACATCAAGCGCCACCTCGGCTACGGCGAGGAGCGGCACGCGGCGATCGTCACCGCGGTGAAGGAGGTCGCCGGAGCGGTCACTGCGTCCACGCTCACCACGGTCGCGGTGTTCCTGCCCATCGGCCTGGTCGGCGGGATGGTCGGCCAGCTCTTCGGTTCGTTCTCGCTCACCGTCACGGCCGCCCTGCTGGCCTCGCTGCTGGTCTCGCTCACCGTCGTACCGGTCCTGTCGTTCTGGTTCCTGAGGGCCCCCAAGGGCACGTCGGAGGACGCGGACGAGGCCCGCCGGCAGGCCGAGGAGAAGGAGGCCGCCAGCAAGCTCCAGCGCCTCTACATCCCGGTCCTGCGCTTCGCGACCCGCCGCCGTGTCACCAGCCTGGTCATCGCCGTCGCGGTGCTGCTCGGCACCTTCGGCATGGTGCCGCTGCTCAAGACGAACTTCTTCGACGCGGGCGAGCAGGAGGTGCTCTCCGTCAAGCAGGAGCTGGCCCCGGGCACCAGCCTGGAGGCCGCGGACGAGGCGGCCCGCAAGGTCGAGAAGGTCCTCGCCGAGGACCGGGGCGTCAAGGACTACCAGGTCACCGTCGGTTCGTCCGGCTTCATGGCGGCCTTCGGCGGCGGCTCGGGCTCCAACCAGGCCTCCTACCAGGTCACCCTGAAGGACGCGGGCGAGTTCGAGGCGGCCCAGAAGCGCATCGACGCGGCCCTCGGCAAGCTCGACGGCATCGGGGACACCACCATCGCCGCCGGAGACGGCTTCGGCAGCCAGGACCTGAGCGTCGTGGTCAAGGCCGCCGACGCGGACACGCTGAAGAAGGCGGCGGACGCGGTGAAGGCCGAGGTCGCCACCGTCGAGGACGTCACCGACGTCGAGAGCGACCTGTCGCAGAGCGTCCCGCGGATCTCCGTCACCGCCAACGAGAAGTCGGCCGCCGCCGGTCTCGACTCGGCCGCCCTCGGCGGCATCGTGGCCGGAGCCGTCCGCGGCGTCCCGGCGGGCACGGCCGTACTCGGCGACACCGAGCGCGACATCGTCGTCGCCTCGTCCCGTCCCGCCACCACGATGGCCGAGCTGAAGGCGCTGCCGGTCGGCCCCGCGAAGCTCGGCCGGATCGCGGACGTCAAGCTGGTCCCCGGCCCGGTCTCGATGACCCGGATCGACGGTCAGCGGGCGGCCACGATCACCGCCAAGCCCGTCGGCGACAACACCGGCGCGGTCGGCACCGCGCTCGCCTCGAAGATCGACGCGCTGGACCTCCCCGACGGCGCCACCGCCACCATCGGCGGCGTCACCGAGGACCAGAACGACGCCTTCGCCAAGCTCGGCCTCGCCATGCTGGCGGCCATCGCGATCGTCTTCATGCTGCTGGTGGCGACCTTCCGGTCGCTCGTCCAGCCGCTGATCCTGCTGGTCTCGGTGCCGTTCGCGGCGACCGGAGCCCTCGGCCTCCTGATCCTCACCGGCACCCCGATGGGCGTCCCGGCGATGATCGGCATGCTGATGCTCATCGGCATCGTGGTCACCAACGCGATCGTGCTGATCGACCTGATCAACCAGTACCGCGACCAGGGCCTGGGCATCGTGGAAGCCGTCATCGAGGGCGGTCGCCACCGGCTCCGCCCGATCCTGATGACGGCGCTGGCCACCATCTTCGCCCTGCTCCCGATGGCGCTCGGCGTCACCGGCGAGGGCGGCTTCATCTCGCAGCCGCTCGGCGTCGTGGTGATCGGCGGCCTGATCAGCTCCACGCTGCTCACCCTGCTCCTCGTGCCGACGCTGTACGCGATGGTCGAGCTGCGCAAGGAGCGCCGCGCGAAGAAGAAGGCGGACAAGCGCGCCGCGAAGGCGGGCACGCCGGAGCGGTCCGAGCCGGACGAGGCGCGGGAGCCGGCTTCCTCGACCGTCTAAGCCGACGCCGTAGGAGAAGAGGACGCCGCAGAAGAAAGGGGGTCTGTCCCACGCACCGTGCGTGGGACAGACCCCCTTTCAGGTCTCCTCGGGCCTCACGGCCACCCGGCCGAAGCCGGCGGGCTACGGCAGCGCCAGCATCCGCTCCAGGGCGAGCTTCGCGTACTTCTCCGTCTCCGGGTCGACCTCGATCCGGTTGACCAGCTTGCCCTCGGCCAGCGACTCCAGGGTCCAGACCAGGTGCGGCAGGTCGATCCGGTTCATCGTCGAGCAGAAGCAGACCGTCTTGTCGAGGAAGACGATCTCCTTGTCCTCGTCGGCGAAACGGTTCGCCAGCCGGCGGACCAGGTTCAGCTCCGTGCCGATGGCCCACTTCGAGCCGGCCGGGGCCGCCTCCAGGGCCTTGATGATGTACTCCGTCGAGCCCACGTAGTCCGCCGCGGCCACGACCTCGTGCTTGCACTCCGGGTGCACCAGCACGTTGACCCCGGGCATCCGGGCGCGTACGTCCTCGACCGACTCGACCGAGAAGCGGCCGTGGACCGAGCAGTGCCCGCGCCACAGGATCATCTTCGCGTTCCGCAGCTGCTCGGCGGTGAGCCCGCCGTTCGGCTTGTGCGGGTTGTAGAGGACGCAGTCCTCCAGCTCCATGCCCATGTCCCGCACCGCCGTGTTCCGGCCGAGGTGCTGGTCGGGCAGGAAGAGGATCTTCTCGCCCTGCTCGAAGGCCCACTCCAGGGCCCGCTTCGCGTTGGACGAGGTGCAGATGGTGCCGCCGTGCCGCCCGGTGAAGGCCTTGATGTCGGCGGAGGAGTTCATGTAGGAGACGGGGACCACCTGGTCGGCGACGCCCGCCTCCGTCAGCACGTCCCAGCACTCGGCGACCTGCTCGGCGGTGGCCATGTCGGCCATCGAGCAGCCGGCGGCCAGGTCCGGCAGCACGACCTTCTGGTCGTCCGTGGTCAGGATGTCGGCGGACTCGGCCATGAAGTGCACACCGCAGAAGACGATGTACTCGGCCTCCGGGCGGGCCGCCGCGTCCCGCGCGAGCTTGAAGGAGTCGCCGGTGACGTCCGCGAACTGGATGACCTCGTCACGCTGGTAGTGGTGGCCGAGGACGAAGACCTTGTCCCCCAGCTTCTCCTTCGCGGCGCGGGCGCGCTCGACGAGGTCGGGGTCGGAGGGGGAGGGGAGGTCGCCGGGGCATTCGACGCCGCGCTCGCTCCTCGGGTCGGCCTCACGGCCGAGCAGCAGCAGCGCGAGCGGTGTCGGCTGTACATCCAGGGGCTGGGCCGTGGTCACGTCACGCACCCTTTCTTCTCTGCGAACGCCTTTTCGTCTATTTGACGCTATCTATCATAACCGCTTCGTGTCACGTTGACGATGGCGATAGCGTCGATGTGACGCATCCCCCGGGCGGTGCGGTGTGCGAGCATGAAAAGGAACAGACAAGCGCTTGGCCCGGAATGAATCCGCGGTTCTGGCGGTTGCACCCGTCGGCAAGCAGTCCGTACAACCCGGGAGAGAAGCAGATGTCCGTATCGGACGAGACCACCACCGTGAGCGACGGCATCCTCCTGTCCGACGCCGCCGCAGCCAAGGTCAAGGGCCTGCTGGAGCAGGAAGGCCGCGAGGACCTGGCACTGCGCGTCGCCGTCCAGCCCGGCGGCTGCTCCGGCCTGCGCTACCAGCTCTTCTTCGACGAGCGCTCCCTTGACGGCGACGTCGTCAAGGACTTCGACGGCGTCAAGGTCGTCACCGACCGGATGAGCGCCCCGTACCTGGGCGGCGCCTCCATCGACTTCGTCGACACCATCGAGAAGCAGGGCTTCACGATCGACAACCCGAACGCCACCGGCTCCTGCGCCTGCGGCGACTCGTTCAGCTAGCCGCCCCGCCCGCTGCTCGCCCCGCGCGAGCCGGGCGGACGAGCGCGACGGCGGCGGCCCCGGGAGGGATTCCCGGGGCCGCCGCCGTGTCGCGCCTCGCGTGCCGTAGCCCGGCGCGTCAGCTCCGCGGCACCTTGGCGCCGGAGGCCGCGTCGATCACCGTCCGATCGCCCAGCGGAGCGTCCAGCGCCACCGTGCGCTTCAGCTCCTTGGCGATCATGACGCAGGGCTTCTTCTCACCCCCGCGCGGCTTCTCCGTGACGACGATCCGCACCTGACCAGCGCTCTCCCGGGCGCTCGCCGTGTACGTACTGCACACACCGCCCCAGAAGGTCACCTCCAGGGTCCGCCCCCCGGCGTCGTACGAGGTCACCTTCCGCTCGCCACCCGGCTCCGCCGACGGGGGCTCCGCCAGGAACTCCTCGGGGACCGCGACCTGCGTGACGACGCTCTCCGGTCCGCCCGGGGCCGCGCGGACCGTGAACAGCCAGGAAGGCACCAGGGCCTGCCGGCCGCCGACCTGCTGGAGCGCCAGCCCGAACACCGCCTCGTGCACCGTCCGCTTCTCCGGGGCCCGGTTGCCGTTCGACGGCACGCACTGCGGCTGCGACGGCTTCGGCTCGCCTTCCAGCGGTACGGGGGTGGCGCAGCCGGCGACGTCACCGCCGCCGCCCCGGCTCGCCGCGTTCAGCCGCTTCAGCGCCTGCTCGGCCCCGACCGCCGGGTAGACGTCGCCCTTCTCCAGCGCCTTCAGCTGTCCGCTGCCGCCGGTCACCTCGCCGTCCGGGCCCACCTGGATCCCCGTCGACCAGCCGTAGGTGGGCAGCCCGCCCACCTTCGGGTCGGCGTTCACCACGCGGACGCCCTCCATCAACTGGTTCGTGTTCAGGGTCGCGTCACCCTGGCCGACGGCCTTCAGCACGGGCGCCGCCGCGGCCTTCGCCTCCGCGGGGCTCACCGGATCGCCGCCCGCCCCCGGCCCCTCGTTCGCGCACATCATGCCTGGGTCGCAGGGCCTGGCCGGGACGGACCGGGTGAACGTCCAGCTGCCCGGCGCCTGCTTGCCCACCTTCAGCAGCGCTCCCGGGCCGTCCTCGTCGCCCACCTGCCAGGACGCGCCCACCGTCCGCGGCGAGCCCGGGATGCCGAGCGCCTTCGCCAGCCGGGCGACGTCCGCCGGCGCGACCGTCCCGGCGGCCCGGTACACCGCCGCCTCGCCGGGGCCGTCGGGCAGCTCGCCCGCCGCCCGGTAGACCGCGGGCGGGCCGTTCGGATCCGGCTCGCCCGGCGCGATGCCCGGCGGGGCGGAACTGCCGCCTCCGGAGGCGTCCAGCGCCAGCGGCGGGACGGACTTCCGCGCCGCCGCCCGGCTGTCCGCCGTTCCGCTGTCCGCCCCTGAGCCGTCCGAGGCGGTGGCGGCCCAGTACACCCCGCCGCCCCCGGCCAGCAGGACGGCCGCGGCCACCGAGGCCACCGCGAGCGGCGGGCGCCGCCGCCGGGGGCCTGTCACGTCGTTGTCGGGTCGCTCGGTGCTCACCGGATCGCTCCTTCGACTGTGTCGCCGTCGCGTGGACCACGCGTGTCCCCGGGCGGGGACAGCGATGGGACGGGGCACGGGAGCGGACGGTTCCCCTCCCGCCCGCTCCCGTGCCCCGTCCCTGCCGGCGTGGTCCGTCCTCGCTGCCGGGGCCGCCGACCGGTTCACGCCGGATCCGCCGGGAAAAGGGCCGGAACGCGCCGGTGGCCCGCGGCCGACCGTCTCAGTCGCCGAATGCGGACATTCCGTCCACCAGTCGGGCCGACGCGGGCGGGACCGTGACGCCGTGGATCCGCGACGGTTTCACCGGAGCGGGCGCGGTCTTCGCAGGTACGGCCCAGTGCGGCGCCATCCGCGCGCAGTCGCCGCGCAGTGCGGCCAGGCTCTCTTCGGGCTCTCGCGGTGCGGTCTGCTTCGACATGCCCGCACCGTAACCACGGTCACGCTCAGGTAGAAAGACCTACTATCGGGTAGTTTTCCCTTTTCCGGCCCGGCGGGCTCACCCGGTAGCGTGAACTGTCACGCCGACCCGGAGGGCGCAGTCACGGCCCTTCGCCTTCCGCAGGAGCAGCCTCCCCGTGCGAATCGCAGTCACCGGCTCCATCGCCACCGATCACCTGATGACCTTCCCCGGCCGTTTCGCCGACCAGCTGGTCGCCGATCAGCTGCACACGGTCTCCCTCTCCTTCCTGGTCGACAACCTCGACGTCCGGCGGGGCGGTGTCGCCGCCAACATCTGCTTCGGGATGGGGCTGCTCGGCACGCGGCCGATCCTCGTCGGCGCCGCGGGCTCCGACTTCGACGAGTACCGCGCCTGGCTCGACCGGCACGGCGTCGAGACCGGCTCGGTCCGCATCTCCGAGGTCCTGCACACCGCCCGCTTCGTCTGCACCACCGACGCCGACCACAACCAGATCGGCTCCTTCTACACCGGCGCGATGAGCGAGGCCCGCCTGATCGAGCTGAAGAACGTCGCGGACCGCGTCGGCGGCCTGGACCTCGTCTCGATCGGCGCCGACGACCCGGAGGCGATGCTCCGCCACACCGAGGAGTGCCGCTCGCGGAACATCCCGTTCGCCGCGGACTTCTCGCAGCAGATCGCGCGCATGGACGGCGACGAGATCCGCATCCTGCTGGACGGCGCCACCTACCTCTTCTCCAACGAGTACGAGAAGGGGCTCATCGAGTCCAAGACCGGCTGGAGCGACGAGGAGATCCTGGCCAAGGTCGGCCACCGCGTCACCACGCTCGGCGCCCGCGGCGTGCGGATCGAGCGGGTCGGCGAGCCGGTCATCGAGGTCGGCTGCCCGGAGGAGGACACGAAGGCGGACCCGACCGGCGTCGGCGACGCCTTCCGGGCCGGCTTCCTCTCCGGCCTCGCCTGGGGCGTCGGCCTGGAGCGCGCGGCCCAGGTGGGCTGCATGCTGGCCACGCTCGTCATCGAGACCGTCGGCACCCAGGAGTACACCCTGCGCCGCACCCACTTCATGGACCGCTTCACCAAGGCGTACGGCCACGAGGCCGCGGGCGAGGTCCGGCAGCACCTCGCGTAACCGGTATCCGGTCAGCTGAGCCGGCGGACCACATAGGCCGCACCGCGGTCCGCCGGCTCCTCGCCCACGTACTCCTGCTCCCGCATCTCGCACCAGGCCGGAATGTCCAGGCGCGCCGCCTCGTCGTCGGAGAGCACCGTCACCGTGGAGCCCACCGGTACCTCCCCGATCACCTTTGCGAGCTCGATCACCGGGATCGGGCACCGCCGCCCCAGCGCGTCGACCACCAGGGACGCGGCGGGCCCGGGGGAGGGGGCCGCCGCCACCGGCGCGCCCAGCCGCTCCCGCACCCCGGCGACCACGCCCGGCAGCACGTCGAGGAACCGGTCGACGTCGGCCTCCCGCGTGCCCGCCGGCAGCGACACCCGGACGTTGCCCTCCGACAGCACGCCCATCGCTTTGAGCACATGGCTGGGCGTCAGGGTGCTGCTCGTGCAGGACGAACCGGACGATACGGAGAATTCCCGGCGGTCAAGTTCGTGCAGCAGGGCCTCTCCGTCGACATAGAGACACGAGAAGGTGACCAGGTGCGGCAGCCGGCGCTCCGGATCCCCGACCACCTCCACGTCCGGCACCACCCGGCCCACCGTCGTCCGGATCCGGTCAACCAGGGCCCGCAGCCGGGCCGCCTCGCCCGCCGCCTCCGCCCGTACCGCGCGCAGCGAGGCCGCCGCGGCCACGATCGCCGGAAGGTTCTCGAACCCCGGCGCCCGGCCCGACTCCCGCTCCCCGGTCGGGCCTTGGGGCGAGAAGCGCACGCCCTTGCGGACCGCGAGCAGCCCCACCCCGGCCGGTCCGCCCCACTTGTGGGCGCTCGCGGCCAGCAGCGACCAGCCGTCCGGAACCGGCCCCCAGCCCAGCGACTGCGCCGCGTCCACCAGCAGCGGCACCCCGGCGGCGGCGCAGCGCGCGGCGGCGTCCGCCACCGGCTGCTCGGTGCCCACCTCGTGGTTGGCCGACTGGAGGCAGGCCAGCGCGGTGTCCGCCCGCAGCGCCCCGGCGAACACCTCCGGGTCCACGGCGCCCGTCCGCTCCACCGGCGCCTCGGTGGACGTCCCGCCCGCCGCCTCGTGGGCAGCCGCCGCGTGGAGCACCGAGGAGTGCTCGACCGCCGAGAGGACCAGATGGCGGCCGACACGCCGACGCCCCGCAAGGGCCCCGGCGATTCCCGCGTGCACGGCCGAGGTCCCCGACGAGGTGAAGACGAGCTCGTCCGGGCGGCAGCCGACGGCCTCCGCCGCGGCCTCCCGGGCCGCGTCCAGCAGCAGCCGGGCCCGCCGCCCCTCCCGGTACAGCCGGGCGGGGTCGGCCCAGCCCTCGTCGAGCGCGGCGAGCAGCGCCTGGCGGGCGACGGGGTGGAGGGGGGCGGCGGAGGCGGCGTCGAAGTAGGGCACGCCGCCACGCTAGCCCGCACCCGCGCCCGCCTCGCCTCCCGGCCGCCCGGGAGGCGGGGAGAGAGGCCGTCAGATGCGGCTCCGAGGCCCTGATTCCACCCCTTCGGGGTGTCGGGCGGCGCGTTGGGCACCCTCCCCGCGCGACCCCAAATAGCGTCCAGTAGGGTTTGGTCCGCATAAACATCCAAACCCCTGCCCGCGTCAGGGCCGGCGACCGACCAGAGATACGGGCGCGCCGACCGTGCGGGCGAGACTCTCGGGAAGGCGCTACGTGAGTCCCAACGGCTCCGACCGCTCGTCGCGGCGCCCGATGCGGCGGAAGCTGCCGCAGGTGCTGACTGCGGGCCTGGTCCTGGCGACGGCCTCCGGTTGTTCATACAACTGGGAGGATTTTCCCCGCCTCGGTATGCCCACCCCGGTAACGGAAGAGGCCCCTCGGATCCTCTCCCTCTGGCAAGGCTCGTGGGCGGCAGCGCTCGTCACGGGTGTCCTTGTCTGGGGGCTGATCCTCTGGAGCGTCATCTTCCACCGGCGTAGCCGGACCAAGGTGGAGGTACCTCCGCAGACCAGGTACAACATGCCCATCGAGGCGCTGTACACAGTGGTCCCCCTCATCATCGTCTCGGTGCTCTTCTACTTCACCGCGCGCGATGAATCCAAGCTCCTGGAGCTCTCCGAGAAGCCCACCCACACCATCAACGTGGTCGGCTACCAGTGGAGCTGGGCCTTCAACTACATCGAGAAGGTGGAAGGCCAGCCCGCCGCGGGCGACGAGATCCCCAAGGAGCTCGACGCCATCCCCGACCGGTTCCGCGAGGGCTTCCCCAAGGGCGCCGGCGGCGTCTACGACGCGGGCATCCCGGGAACCCGGAACCCGCAGAACGGCAACCCGGGCCCGACCCTGTGGCTGCCGAAGGGTGAGAAGGTCCGCTTCGTCCTCACTTCGCGTGACGTCATCCACTCCTTCTGGGTGGTGCCGTTCCTCATGAAGCAGGACGTCATCCCGGGCCACACCAACGCGTTCGAGGTCACTCCCAACCGGGAGGGCACCTTCATGGGCAAGTGCGCCGAGCTCTGTGGCGTCGACCACTCCCGGATGCTCTTCAACGTCAAGGTCGTCTCCCCCGAGCGTTACCAGCAGCACCTCAAGGAGCTGGCGGAGAAGGGTCAGACGGGCTACGTGCCGGCAGGCATCGAGCAGACGGACCCGGCCAGGAATGCGGAGACGAACAAACTGTGAGCATCCTCAACGAACCTCAGGGTGCCGCTCCGGCAGACGACTCGTACGAGGACGAGCTGCCGGTGCGACGCAAGCAGCCGGGAAACGTCGTCGTCAAGTGGCTGACCACCACTGACCACAAGACGATCGGCACGCTCTACCTGGTCACCTCGTTCCTCTTCTTCTGCATCGGCGGACTCATGGCGCTCTTCATGCGCGCCGAGCTGGCCCGTCCCGGTACGCAGATCATGTCGAACGAGCAGTTCAACCAGGCGTTCACGATGCACGGCACGATCATGCTGCTGATGTTCGCGACGCCGCTGTTCTCCGGATTCG
>NZ_ML123034.1:1510242-1535770 GCF_003846185.1 Streptomyces sp. ADI96-02 | reverse complement strand
GCGCCGCTACGCGGACTACCTGGCCGCCGACGGCTTCACCGCGCTCAACACGATCTCGACGATCTCCTCGTTCCTGCTCGGCCTGTCGATGCTGCCGTTCTTCTACAACGTGTGGAAGACCGCCAAGTACGGCAAGAAGATCGAGGTGGACGACCCCTGGGGCTACGGCCGTTCGCTGGAGTGGGCCACCTCCTGCCCGCCGCCGCGGCACAACTTCCTCACCCTGCCGCGGATCCGTTCCGAATCCCCGGCGTTCGACCTGCACCACCCGGAGATCTCGGCGCTCGAACAGCTTGAGCACCACGCCGAGCCGGACAAGGCCCTCGCCGGCGGCAAGGAGGCGGGCAAGTGAAGATCCAGGGACAGATGTTCATCTGGCTGAGCGTCTTCATCCTCGCCATGGCCATCACCTACGGCGTGTGGTCCAAGGAGCCGGTCGGCACCACGGCGCTCTTCCTGGCCTTCGGGCTCTCGGTCATGATCGGCTTCTACCTGGCCTTCACGGCCAACCGGGTCGACGCGATGGCCCAGGACAACAAGGAGGCCGACGTCGCCGACGAGGCGGGCGAGCTGGGGTTCTTCTCCCCGCACAGCTGGCAGCCGCTCTCCCTGGGGATCGGCGGCGCCTTCGCCTTCATGGGCGTCGTCTTCGGCTGGTGGCTGCTGTACTTCTCGGCTCCGCTGCTCCTGATCGGCCTCTTCGGCTGGGTCTTCGAGTACTACCGGGGCGAGAACCAGACCCAGTGACACCCGTGGCCGGGTGACACCGCCCTACCCCACGAGGGGCCCGCGTCGCAGGAGGCGACGCGGGCCCCTCGCTCGTTTGCAGTCACTGAACGCGCTGGAACGGATGAATCTTCATAGCGTGGATTCATGAACCACACGCCGCGCATCCGCACCGTAGTGAGCTGCACCCTGCTGGTCGTCACCCTCGCCGCGGGTGCGACCGCCTGTGGCGAGCCCGACGGCCACCAGCTGTCGACGAAGCCGTACGACGCCGGTGACCAGGTCGCCTTCAACGGCCCCACCGGAAGTGAGAAGGCCGACCCGGACAAGCCCCTGGAGGTGACGGTCAAGGGGGACGACGGCCGCATCACCGACGTGAGCGCGGTGGACACGGGCGGACGCCACCTGGCGGGCGAGCTCTCGGCCGACGGGAGGCGGTGGCGCTCCACCGCCCCGCTGGCCGCCGGCACCGGATACACGGTCAGGGTCTCGACGGAGAACGACGACGGTGAACCGGGCGTCCGCACGGTCTCCTTCGACACCTCCTCGCCCAAGAAGCTGCTGAAGGTCTCCTTCGGCCCGGAGGCGGGCACCTACGGCGTCGGACAGCCCATCACCGCGGAACTCAGCGCTCCGGTCACCGACAAGGCGTCCAGGGCCACCGTGGAGCGCGCCCTGAAGGTCCGCTCCACCCCGGCCGTCACCGGCGGCTGGTACTGGGTCGACGCCAAGACGCTCCACTACCGCCCGCAGGAGTACTGGCCCGCCAAGGCCACCATCGAGGTCCGGTCCAACCTGACGGGCATCAAGGTGAGCAACGCCCTGTACGGGGCCGCCGCCAAGCCTCTGAAGATCACCACCGGCGACCGCATCGAGGCCATCACCGACGCCTCGGACCACTCGATGACCGTCCTGCGCAACGGAGAAGTGATCAACACCATTCCGGTCACCACCGGGAAGCCCGGCTTCTCCACCCGCAACGGCGTCAAGGTGGTGCTCGCCAAGGAGGAGTTCGTACGGATGCGCGGGGAGAGCATCGGCATCTCGGCCGGCTCCTCGGAGTCCTACGACCTGCCGGTCTACTGGGCCACCCGGGTGACCTGGAGCGGCGAGTACGTCCACGCGGCCCCCTGGTCCACCGGCTCCCAGGGCAACGCCAACGTCAGCCACGGCTGCACCGGCATGAGCACCGGGAACGCGGAGTGGTTCTTCGACACCGTGCGCCAGGGCGACATCGTCCAGGTCGTCGGCAGCGTGGGCGAGACCATGACGCCGTTCGACAACGGATTCGGCGACTGGAACCTGTCGTGGGAGAAGTGGCAGCAGGGCAGCGCCCTCCACCAAGGGGCGCCGGACAGCCCGCAGACGCTCCAGGCCGCCCGGCTGCGTCCCCACGTGTGATCCGGCGGAAAGGCGCGCCGCCGCGGCGCACGCCCCTCGGCGGGCCGTGGGAGCCGCTCAGGCCCCCACGGCCAGCCGGCGGCGCAGCAGCGCGGCCAGCGCGTCCGGGAACCCCACCGGGTCGACCGGCAGGGTCACCGCGGCCTCCGCGCGGCTCCAGGTGGCCAGCCAGGCGTCCTGCGGGCGGCCCATGAGCAGCAGCACCGGCGGGCAGTTGAAGATCTCGTCCTTGATCTGCCGGCAGACGCCCATGCCGCCCACGGGGGCCGTCTCGCCGTCGAGCACGCAGACGTCGACGCCGCCGCCGTCCAGCGCCGCCAGGACGGCCGGGAGCGTCGCGCACTCCAGGAACTCCACCGGGGGCACGTCCGAGGCGGGCCTGCGACCGGCTGCCAGCCTCACCTGCTCGCGGATGTTGGCGTCATCGCTGTAGACCAGGACCGTGGCGGTCGCCTGCATTGTTCCTCCGTGACATCTGTGTCTTCGGGGCTCTCGGGGCATGAACCGATGGGCGGATCGTACTCCGCCCGACTGGCTGTCAGCACCGGTCGCGACGACGATTCGATGGGCCGTTCGGCGCAGGCCGCGGGCCCTACGGATGGCACTGACACTCCGAACGGCACCCCCCGGAGTGAGGGCGGGATAAGCGACCGACATAATGTCGGTCGTGGCGACAGCAACGACAGTAGAAACCGGGCACGCGCACCCGTCGGTCAATCGGCCGAACCTCACCAGCGTCGGAACCATCATCTGGTTGAGTTCCGAGCTGATGTTCTTCGCGGCCCTCTTCGCGATGTACTTCACCCTGCGATCGGTGATGGGCCCCGAGTACTGGAAGGGGATGGCCGATCATCTGAACTTCCCGTTCTCGGCGACGAACACCACGATCCTGGTGCTTTCCTCACTCACCTGCCAGCTCGGCGTCTTCGCCGCGGAGCGGGGCGATGTGAAGAAGCTCCGGACGTGGTTCATCATCACGTTCGTGATGGGCGCGATCTTCATCGGCGGCCAGGTCCTGGAGTACACCGAGCTGGTCAAGGACGCGGGGATCTCCCTGTCGTCCGACCCGTACGGCTCGGTGTTCTACCTGACCACCGGCTTCCACGGTCTGCACGTGACAGGCGGTCTCATCGCCTTCCTGCTGGTTCTCGGCAGAACGTACGCGGCCAAGAGGTTCACCCACGAACAGGCCACCTCCGCCATCGTCGTGTCCTACTACTGGCACTTCGTCGATGTCGTCTGGATCGGCCTGTTCGCAACGATCTACATGATCAAGTAACCGGGCTCGCACCCACCCACCATCGACGCAGAAGATCCTGACACCGGGGTAATCCGTGAAAAAGCTCTCCGCACGACGACGCCATCCCCTGGCGGCGGTCGTCGTCCTACTCCTCGCGCTGGCGGCCACCGGGGGGCTGTACGCCGCGTTTGCGCCTGCGGGCAAGGCGCAGGCCGATGAAACCGCCCAGTCCCTCGCCATCGACGAGGGCAAGAAGCTCTACACCGTCGGCTGCGCCAGCTGCCACGGAACCGGCGGTCAGGGCACCACCGACGGTCCGTCCCTCGTGGGCGTGGGCTCCGCCGCCGTCGACTTCCAGGTCGGTACGGGCCGTATGCCCGCGCAGCAGCCGGGCGCCCAGGTACCGAAGAAGAAGGTCATCTACAACCAGGCGGAGATCGACCAGCTCGCGGCGTACGTCGCGTCGCTCGGCGCCGGTCCGATCACGCCGACCGACAAGCAGGTCGACCCCTCGGGCGCGGACATCGCCAAGGGCGGGGACCTGTTCCGCACCAACTGCGCCCAGTGCCACAACTTCACCGGCGAGGGCGGAGCGCTCACCAAGGGCAAGTACGCCCCGGCCCTCGACGGTGTGAGCCCGAAGCACATCTACGAGGCGATGCAGACCGGTCCGCAGAGCATGCCCTCCTTCCCCGACACGACGATGCCGGAGCAGGAGAAGAAGGACGTCATCGCGTACATCAAGTCCGTGAACGGTGAGCAGACGGCGAACCCCGGCGGCCTCTCCCTGGGCGGTCTCGGTCCCGTCAGCGAGGGCCTGTTCGCGTGGATCTTCGGACTCGGCGCACTCGTCGCGATCGCCGTCTGGGTCGCGGCCCACACCGCTAAGGCCAAGAAGTCATGAGTAGCCAACAGATTCCAGAAGAGAACCTGCCCGTAGCGCAGGAGGCCGCGCACGGCGCGGTGCAGGTCGCGGACGACCCGTTCGCCGACCCCGGGCTGCCGGCCCACAAGCCGCGCATCCAGGACCTCGACGAACGCGCCGCGAACCGCTCGGAGCGGGCCGTCGCCTTCATGTTCACCCTCTCGATGCTGGCGACGGTGGGCTTCATCGCCTGCTACGTCATCTTCCCGGTGGACAAGATCGTCTACATCTGGCCGTTCGGCCACGTCAGCGCGCTCAACTTCTCCCTGGGCCTGACCCTCGGATTCGCGCTCTTCTTCATCGGCACGGGCGCCGTCCACTGGGCGCGCACCCTGATGTCCGACGTCGAGGTCCCCGCCGAGCGCCACCCGATCGAGGCCGCCCCGGACGTCAAGGCCCAGGTGATGGCCGACTTCGCGGCCGGCGCCAAGGAGTCCGCGCTCGGTCGGCGGAAGCTGATCCGCAACACCATGTTCGGCGCGCTGGCCCTGGTGCCGCTCTCCGGCGTGGTGCTGCTGCGCGACCTCGGTCCGCTGCCCGAGAAGAAGCTCCGCACCACCCTGTGGGCCAAGGGCAAGCTGCTCATCAACATGAACACGATGCAGCCGCTGCGCCCCGAGCACGTCACCGTGGGCTCGCTGACCTTCGCCATGCCCGAGGGCCTGGAAGAGGACTCGCACGAGTTCCAGAAGGAGATCGCGAAGGCCGCCCTGATGATCGTCCGCATCGAGCCGGACGACATCAAGGACAAGCGCCAGCGCGACTGGGCCCACGAGGGCATCGTCGCGTTCTCCAAGATCTGCACCCACGTCGGCTGCCCCATCAGCCTGTACGAGCAGCAGACGCACCACGTGCTCTGCCCGTGCCACCAGTCAACCTTCGACCTCTCCGACGGCGCCCGCGTCATCTTCGGTCCGGCCGGCCACCCGCTCCCGCAGCTGCGGATCGGCGTGAACAGCGAGGGCAACCTCGAAGCGCTTGGTGACTTCGACGAGCCCGTCGGTCCTTCCTTCTGGGAGCGCGGATGAGTACTGCGACCACGAACCCGTCGCCCGCCGAACCGGCGAGCCAGCGCAAGGCGCCCGCCGGCGAGCGCGTAGCCGACTGGGCCGACGGCCGACTCGGCATCTACGGCCTGGCCAAGGCCAACATGCGCAAGATCTTCCCGGACCACTGGTCCTTCATGCTCGGTGAGGTCTGCCTCTACAGCTTCATCATCATCATCCTCACGGGTGTGTATCTGACGCTGTTCTTCCAGCCGAGCATGGGCGAGATCGTCTACCACGGCCCGTACGAGCCCATGCAGGGCATCCGGATGTCGGAGGCGTACGCCTCGACGCTGAAGATCAGCTTCGAGGTCCGCGGCGGTCTGCTCGTGCGGCAGATCCACCACTGGGCCGCTCTGGTCTTCCTGGCCGGCATGTTCGTGCACATGATGCGCGTCTTCTTCACGGGCGCGTTCCGCAAGCCGCGCGAGGTCAACTGGCTCTTCGGCTTTCTGCTCTTCGTGCTCGGCATGTTCACCGGGTTCACCGGCTACTCGCTCCCGGACGACCTGCTCTCCGGTACGGGTGTCCGCTTCACCCAGGGCGCGATCCTGTCGGTGCCGATCGTCGGCACGTACATCTCGATGTTCCTGTTCGGAGGCGAGTTCCCCGGCCACGACTTCGTGGCCCGGTTCTACTCGATCCACATCCTGCTGCTGCCGGGCATCATGCTCGGGCTGCTGGTGGGCCACCTGATCCTGGTCTTCTACCACAAGCACACGCAGTTCGCGGGTCCCGGCAGGACCAACAAGAACGTCGTCGGCATGCCGCTGCTGCCCGTGTACATGGCGAAGGCCGGAGGCTTCTTCTTCCTGGTCTTCGGCGTCATCTCGATCATGGCGGCCATCGCCACGATCAACCCGATCTGGGCGCTCGGCCCGTACCGCCCGGACCAGGTGTCCACCGGCGCCCAGCCCGACTGGTACATGGGCTTCGCCGAAGGGCTGGTCCGCGTGATGCCGGGCTGGGAGATCAACCTGTGGGGCCACACGCTCGTCCTGGGCGTGTTCATCCCGCTGGTCCTCTTCGGCCTCGTGCTCACCTCGATCGCGGTCTACCCGTTCATCGAGTCCTGGATCAC
Organism: Streptomyces sp. ADI96-02; assembly: GCF_003846185.1. Taxonomy (GTDB): domain Bacteria; phylum Actinomycetota; class Actinomycetes; order Streptomycetales; family Streptomycetaceae; genus Streptomyces. Next base: position 1,529,351 of record NZ_ML123034.1, on the reverse strand, counting down.
CGGGGACAAGCGCGAGCACCACATCCTGGACCGCCCGCGCAACGCCCCGACCCGTACGGGCCTCGGCGTCGCCTGGATCACGGTGTACTTCGTCGGCCTCGTCGGCGGCGGGAACGACCTGTGGGCCACGCACTTCCACCTGTCGCTGAACGCCATCTCCTGGTTCGTCCGGATCGCCTTCTTCGCCGGACCGGTCATCGCGTTCATCGTCACCAAGCGGATCTGCCTCGGCCTCCAGCGCCGCGACAAGGAGAAGGTGCTGCACGGGCGCGAGTCCGGCATCATCAAGCGCCTGCCGCACGGTGAGTTCGTGGAGATCCACGAGCCGCTGTCCCCGGGACAGCTGCACACGCTCACCGCGCACGAGCAGTACCAGCCGCTCGAACTCGGCCCCGCGGTCGACGAGAACGGCGTCAAGCGCAAGATCTCCCCGGTGCAGAAGCTGCGCGCCAAGCTCAGCAAGGGCTACTACGGCGGCGACAACCAGATCGCCAAGCCCACCGTCGAGGAGTACAAGGAGATCACCGAGGGCCACGGCCACCACTGATCACCCCAGCTGATCGCCACAGCGGGAGCCCCGTCCATCCGATGGACGGGGCTCTTCGCCGTCCGTGGGGCTGGATAGGGTGGAGCCATCATCCTTACCGGCTGTGGACCCCTGGAGCGGACCATGAACGTGGCGACCCCGGACGGCGGCGACGGCGTGGCGGACCGTTCCTGGCCCGGCCTGCTGAACCCGCTGCTGCGCGGCGAGGACCTCACCTCCGGCGACACCGCCTGGGCGATGGACCGCATCATGAGCGGCGAGGCGAGCGACGCGCAGATCGCCGGCTTCGCGGTCGCCCTGCGGGCCAAGGGCGAGACGGTCGACGAGGTCACCGGCCTGGTCCGGGCGATGTACGCCCACGCCAACACCATCCACGTGCCGGGCCGCACGGTCGACATCGTCGGCACCGGCGGGGACCTCGCCAAGACGGTGAACATCTCGACCATGTCCGCGATCGTCGTCGCCGGGACCGGGGCCAAGGTCGTCAAGCACGGCAACCGGGCCGCCTCCTCGGCCAGCGGCTCCTCCGACGTGCTGGAGAAGCTCGGCGTCAACCTGGAGCTGACTCCGCAGCGGGTCGTCGAGGTCGCCGAGCGGGCCGGCATCACCTTCTGCTTCGCCGTGCGCTTCCACCCCGCGCTCCGCTACGCCGCCAAGGCCCGCAAGGAGCTGGGCGCGCAGACCACGTTCAACATCCTGGGCCCGCTGACCAACCCGGCCCAGGTCCGCGCCCAGGCCGTCGGCGTCGCCGACGCCAGGATGGCCCCCATCGTCGCCGGGGTGCTCGCCGACCGGGGCAACTCGGCGCTCGTCTTCCGCGGTGACGACGGGCTGGACGAGCTGACCACCACCGCCACCTCGCGGGTCTGGGTGGTCCGCGACGGCGCGGTGCGTGAGGAGCCGTTCGACCCGCGCGACGTTGGCCTGCCGCTGGTGCCCGTCGAGGCGCTGCGCGGCGCCGACGCCTCGTACAACGCGGACGTGGCCCGCCGGCTGCTGGAGGGCGAGGGCGGCGCGGTGCGCGAGGCGGTCCTGCTCAACTCCGCGGCGGCGCTGGTCGCGCTGGACCCGGGCCCCGGCACGCTGACCGAGCAGATCGCGGCGAAGATCGCCGAGGCGGCCTCCGCCATCGACTCCGGGGCGGCCAAGCGGGCGCTGGAGCGCTGGGTGGCGGCCAGCAACGCCTGAGAGCCGCCGGGCGGTCGACGCGGGGCGCGGTCCGGATGGCGGACCGCGCCCTTGCGCGTGTGCCTCCGTATGGCAAGATGCTGCGCAGGTCATGAGTGACAGCGACTACGGCCCCGGCCCGCTGTCCGGCAACCCTCCGTCCGTGGCGGGGTGCCCCGGGTGAAGACCAGGCCGCAGGCAGCGAGGTCTGCGGCAAGCGCGGGCCCCTCGGCATCCAGCGGATGCCGGCCCCCGGGGTCCTGGTCCCCAGGGAGCCTCTTGTGAGCAAGCGAATGCGCTAGGGCTGACCGCCCTCCTTCCGCGCACCCTTCTTCCTTCCTCCTCCTGCGCTGCCGCGTACCGCCGGCGCCGGATCTCGCCTGCCTGTCACGGGAGTCCGCCATGTCTGTCCCCACCGCTGCCATCGACCCGTCGGTTTGTGCCCCGCTGCCCGTTCTGGGCCAGGACGTCACTGTTCCGCTCGTCACCGGCGGAGAGGTCGGCTACGCCGCCCTCGACTACGCCGCCAGCGCCCCGGCCCTCCAGCGGGTCTGGGACGACGTGGCCGCCTACGCCCCGTACTACGGCAGTGTCCACCGCGGCGCCGGCTACCTCTCTCAGCTCTCCACCGACCTCTTCGAGAGCAGCCGCCGCACGGTCGCCGAGTTCCTCGGCTGCCGCGCGGACGACCAGGTCGTCTTCACCCGCTCGACGACCGACTCGCTCAACCTGCTGGCCGCCGCGCTCCCGGCCGACTGCCGGGTGTACGTGTTCGAGACCGAGCACCACGCGTCCCTGCTGCCCTGGCGCGATGCCCGGGTCACCTACCTCGACGCCCCGCGCACCCCGGCCCAGGCGGTCGCCACCCTCGACCGGGCGCTGGCCGACCGCGGCGACACCGGCCCCGCGCTGGTCTGCGTGACCGGCGCCTCCAACGTCACCGGCGAGCTGTGGCCGGTGGCCGAACTGGCCGCCGCCGCCCATGCGCACGGTGCCCGGATCGTCCTCGACGCCGCGCAGCTCGCCCCGCACCATCCCGTCGACATCGCCGCGCTGGACGTGGACTGGGTCGCCTTCTCCGGCCACAAGCTCTACGCGCCCTTCGGCTCCGGCGTGCTGGCCGGCCGCGCGGACTGGCTCCGGGAGGCGGAGCCGTACCTCGCCGGGGGCGGCGCGTCCCGCAAGGTGGCCCGGCGCGCGGACGGCGGCGTGGAGGTGGAGTGGCACACCACGGCCGCCCGCCACGAGGCCGGATCGCCCAATGTGATCGGCGTCCACTCCATCGCCTCCGCCTGCCGGGCGCTGACCGAGGCGGGCTTCGCGTCGCTGGTCGCCCGGGAGCAGGAGCTGGTGGCCCGGGTGCGCTCGGGGCTCGCGGAGGTGCCCGAGGTGCGGGTGCTCTCGCTCTTCGGCGACGACGCCCCGCGGGTCGGCGTGATCTCCTTCGTGGTGCGCGGCTGGAACAGCTCGCACTTCGCCGCCGCGCTCTCCGCCGAGTACGGCATCGGAGTCCGCGACGGCCTCTTCTGCGCGCATCCGCTGGTGCGGACCCTGCTCGGCAGCGACCCGCAGGACCCGGGCGAGTGCGGCGCTCCGGAGGCCGAGCCGGGCGAGCGCTCGCTCAACGCCATCCGGGTGAGCTTCGGGGCGGGGACGCCGGACGAGCACATCGAGCGGTTCGTCCGCGCGGTCGCCGAGCTGGTCGCCGAGGGTGCTCGGTGGAAGTACCGGACCGAGGACGGCCGCTGCGTCCCGGACCGCGGCGCGGCCCAGGTCTGACGCGGCCGGCCCGGCCGGGAGGGGCGGCGCGCTCCCTCCCGGCCGGGCCGTACGGGTGTGCCGCTACGCGTCGAGGCCGATGGCGAACGCGGCCTCCAGGTCGTGCTGCGAGTACGTGCGGAAGGCCACGTGGGTGTCGGTGGCCTCGACGCCCGGGATCTTGCTGATCCGGCCCGGGATGACGTCGGCGAGGTCGTCGTGGCCGGCCACCCGGACCATGGCGATCAGGTCGTAGGTGCCGGTGACCGAGAAGACCTCGCTGACGCTGTCCAGCGCGGCGATGGCCTCGGCGATCTCCGGAATCCGGTCCACGCTGGTCTTGATGAGAACGATCGCGGTGATCACGGCTGGCTTTCTCCCTCGGTGGCCGTGGCTGGAGACTTCACTCTAGCCCCACCCCGACAGCGTCCCCAGGCGTAGAGGAACCCGGCGGCGAACCCGGCGACATGCGCCAGATAGGCCACGCCGGGACTGCCGTCCGCCGTCCGCGCCGCCGCCCACTGGAGGCCGAACCAGAAGATCAGCACGATCCACGCGGGGAAGCGCAGCGGCAGGAAGAAGAGGAACGGGAAGAGGCTGGTGACCCTGGCGCGGGGGAAGAGGCGGAGGAACGCCCCGAGCACCGCGGAGATCGCGCCCGACGCGCCGACCAGCGTCTGGCCGGAGTCGGCGTGCACCGCCGCGTAGCAGACCAGCGCGAGGTAGCCGCAGCCCACGTAGAAGAGGGAGAACTCCACCCGGCCCATGCGCTCCTCGGCCATCGCGCCGAACACGTACAGGAACAGCAGGTTGCCCAGCAGGTGGAGCCAGCTGCCGTGCACGAACAGCGCGGTGAACGGGGTGGTCAGGGCGTGCGCCGAGCCGTCCCACAGCTCCGCGGGGATCACACCCCACCGCTCGAAGTAGCCGGCCTGGGCGGCCAGCAGCTCGTCCTCGCTTCCGTAGGAGCGGCTGAAGCCGGAGAGCGGGCTGAGCAGGAAGACGGCGCAGCACAGGGCGATCAGCCCGTAGGTGACCGGAGCCGCGCCGGCCGCCGCCGCCACCTGGGCCCGCCATGCCGTGGTCCGCCGGTCGCCCCGCCGCCAATCGATCATGTACAGAGCATGGCGTACCGGGAGGTACCCGGACATCGTGCCTCGCCGGATCGTTCCCGATCGTCGTGCCGGCGGGTATACGCGAGGCCGTAGGGTTACGCCAGGACTCCGCAGTTCGACGGCGCACCGCGAGATCCTTGACGTGAGGGACGACGGGACACCCCCTGGTACGGGAAGTCGCGGCGGCGCGCCCGGCGCGGGCTCTCGGAGACGACGAAAGAGGACGCAACGATGACGACGGTTCCCCTGCCGACCGACGGGACCCGCTGGCGCTGCACGCTGTGCGGCAATCTCACGCGCTTCGACGTGACGCGGTCGTCCAAGGTCGTGGAGTACGTCCACCTCGACCTGGCCGGTGAGCCGAGTGTCGAGGAGCGGGAGGTGGTCAGTGAGACCATCGAGTCGGTCCGCTGCCGTTGGTGCAACGCGGTGGACCAGATCGAACTGGTGGACAGGCCGGGCGCCGCCTCCTGAGGGAGCGCGCCGACAGACATATCTATGGGGTGACGGACGGTGGATCAGCCGACCAGCGGCGCCGGACCGGCCGACGCGGCCGACGGTGGCGCAGAGGCGCTCGACCGCCCGCTGCCCGAAGGAGTACGGCGTCGGGTCGTCGCGCTGGTCTCGGACGCCTTCGGCGGCCTGACCGTCGCCGAACTCCCGGCTCAGCTACGGCAGTACGCCCGGTTCACCCCGTCCCGGCGGGCCAAGTTCGCCGGGAACGCCATGGCCGCCGCGCTGGAGAGCGACGCGCTCTTCCGGAGGCGCATCGGCGAGCGCCTGAGCCAGTCCCAGCCGGAGCTGGCCGGTGCGCTGGAGGCGGGGTCGCCGCCGGCCGCCGCCGATCCGGTCGACGTGGCGGCAGCCGCCTACGTGCTGCGCCCGACGGGCTGGGTCAAGCTGGTCGAGGCGGCCGGCGAGGAGGTCCAGCGCGCCGACGCGGAACGGGCCGACGAGGAGTCCCGGCGCGAACTGGAGCAGCTGCGCGAGGAGCTGGAGCGGGCGCGCGCGCAGACACGCACGGAGACCGAGCGGTTGCGCGCCGAGCTGGAGGCCGCCCGCAAGGAGGCCGAGGCGCTGCACCGCAAACTGCGCAGCGCGCAGAGCGAGGTCAAGCGCGGCGAGGCGGCCCTGCGCCGCAGTGCGGCCGAGGGCGACGCCCTGCGCACCGAGGCGGCGGCCCAGGTGTCCGCGGCCGAGAGCGAGTCGCGGCGGCTCAGGGGGCGGCTCGGCGAGGCCGAGGCCGCGCTGGAGGCGAGCCGCAGGGCCGCCCGCGAGGGCCGGTCGATGGAGGACATGCGGCTGCGGCTGCTGCTGGACACCGTGCTGGACGCCGCCTCGGGCCTGCGCCGGGAGCTGGCCCTGCCGCCGGTGACGACCCGCCCGGCCGACAGCGTCGACGCGGTGGAGCCCGGCCGGATGTCGCCCAAGGACATCGCGGCCAGGGCGCTCTCGGAGACGGACCCGGCGCTGCTGGACCAGTTGCTGGCGCTGCCGCAGGCGCATCTCATCGTGGACGGCTACAACGTCACCAAGACCGGTTATCCCCAGATGCCGCTGGAGAAGCAGCGGTTGCGGCTGCTGGGCGGCCTGTCGGTGCTGGCGGCGCAGACCGGCGCGGAGATGACCTGTGTCTTCGACGGCGCCGAACTGGCGGCGCCGGTGCTCCTGGCCCCGCCGCGCGGGGTGCGGGTGCTGTTCAGCAAGGCCGGGGTCACGGCCGACGAGCTGATCCGCCAACTGGCCCGCGCGGAACCGCCGGGCCGGCCCGTGGTAGTGGTCTCCACCGATCGCGAGGTGGCGGACGGCGTGGCGAAGGCCGGAGCGCGGCCCGTCGCGTCCCTCTTGCTCCTGAAGAGACTTTCGCGCGTCTAGGGCGTGATGTGCGGCATGGGGTGACATGCCGTATTTTTGGGAACGTACCGTCAAGTCGCCGCTACGCATGGTGTGATGCGGACGGAGAAGTAACTGTTGTGACGAGAAAAATCCTGTGAGGATTTGAACTGATCACAAGTTGGTCACTAGGGTCAGCTCTCGAACCTTCGCACGGTTGATCACCCATCCGGGGTGGCAGCGAAGGAACCGCCGAGTCCGTGACGTGCACGGAGCCGGGGATTCGTCCCCCACAGCCCGGTAGGCGGCTCTGAGGAAGAAGGAGCTCGCCTTCGTGGCGTCCCACCGTCGTCCCAAGCAGCCGAGCCGCACCCGCGTGACCGTGCTCACCGCGACCGCCGCCGCGGCCGTGGCCCTGACCTCCCAGGCCGCCCACGCCGACCCGAAGCCGAGCAAGAGCGAGGTCAAGGCGGAGATCGACGACCTCTACCACGAGGCCGAGGCCGCCACCGAGAAGTACAACGGCGCCAAGGAGCAGCAGGACAAGCTCAAGAAGCAGGTCGACGCGCTGCAGGACAAGGTCGCCCGCGGCCAGGACGAGCTCAACACCCTGCGCGGCGAACTCGGTTCGATCGCCACCGCGCAGTACCGCTCCGGCGGCATCGACCCCTCGGTGGCCCTCTTCCTCGCCTCCGACCCGGACGACTTCCTCGACGAGGCGTCCGCGCTCGACCAGCTGACGGTCAAGCAGACGGAGTCCCTCCAGAAGATCCAGGCCAAGCAGCGCACCCTCGCCCAGCAGCGCGCCGAGGCGCAGGACAAGCTCGGCGACCTCGCCGACGTGCGCAAGGCCCTCGGCGAGAACAAGCGGAAGTACCAGGGCAAACTCGCCGACGCGCAGCGCCTGCTGAACACCCTGACGGCGGCCGAGCGCGCCAAGATGGCCCAGCAGGAGGAGCGCGCCAGCCGCGCCGCCGGCGACCGGGTCGAGCTCGGCAACGAGGTCCCCGCCTCCCAGCGCGGATCCGCCGCCCTCAGCGCCGCGGCCACCCAGCTCGGCAAGCCGTACGTCTCCGGCGGCTCCGGCCCCAACTCCTATGACTGCTCCGGGCTGACCCAGTGGGCCTACGCCCAGGCCGGCGTCAACATCACCCGGACCACGTACACGCAGCAGAACGACGGTGTGAAGATCGGACGCAGCCAGCTCAAGCCGGGCGACCTGGTCTTCTTCAACAGCCTGTCGCACGTCGGCTTCTACGCCGGCAACAACCAGATCCTGCACGCCCCGAAGCCGGGCGCCGTCGTGCGCTACGAGTCGATGGACTACATGGGCACCTTCCAGTTCGGCGTCCGGATCTGACGCCCGAACGAGCGAATCGCCCCACCCCGCGCTGACACCCCCGCCCCGCCAGGAGACCGAGGTCACCGGCGGGGCGGCGGCGTTCGACGCCCGGTACGCCACGGCGTCGGTCGTTGGCCGCCGCGTAGTCGTCCGATTACTGTCTGCCTGCTGTGCGGCTCCCGGTGATCCGTCCGCCCGTCCCGGGCGGCAGGGGCCGCGCGTCACAGCGTCAGCGGAAGGGAGCGCGGCTTCCTGTGGTGTCCCATCGCCGTCCTACACAGTCCGGCCTCAACCGGAGCGTCCGCGCCACGGTCCTCTCGGCCGCCGCCGCCACCGCGGCGGCGACGCTCACCGGGGCCCCGGCCAACGCCGACCCGCAGGACGCCCGGGAGAGCGCGGTCGCCGCCGTCGACCGGCTCCTCGGCGAGGCGGAGCGGGCCACCGAGCGCTACAACGAGGCCGGGGAACGCGCGGAGTCGCTGCGCCAGGACGCCGAACGGGCCCAGGACCGGGCGGCGCGCGAGCAGGAGGGCGTCAACCGGATGCGCGACGAGCTCGGGGCCATCGCGGGCGCGCAGTACCGCACCGGGAGCATCGACCCGGCCCTCGCGCTGCTGCTCTCCTCCGACCCGGACACCTACCTGGAGCGGGCCGCCGCGCTCGACCGGGTGGGCGCGCGCCAGTCGCTGACCCTGGACAAGCTCCGCCGCGCGCAGCGCGCGCTCGCCCAGACCCGCGCCGAGGCCGGCCACGCCCTCGCCGAGCTGGAGCGCGACCGCGCCGCCGTCACCCGGCACAAGCGCACCGTCGAATCCCGCCTCCGCCAGGCCCGGCGGCTGCTGGCGTCGCTGCCGCCGCAGGAGCGGGCCTCCTTCGACCGGGCCTCGCGCACCGGGCGCGACGGCGAACCCGACCTCTCCGGCGTCGCCCCCGGCTCGCCCCGGGCCATGTCCGCCGTGGCCGCCGCCCGCCAGGCGCTCGGCCGCCCCTACGTGTGGGGCGCCAACGGGCCCTCCGGATTCGACTGCTCCGGGCTCATGCAGTGGGCCTACGCCCAGGCCGGGGTCGCCCTGCCGCGCACCTCGCAGGCCCAGCGGTACGCGGGCCGGATGGTGCCGCTCTCCCAGGCCCGCCCCGGCGACCTGGTCGCCTACCGGGCGGACGCCAGTCACATCGGCATGTACGTCGGCGACGGCCAGGTCATCCACGCCCCGTATCCGGGCGCCCCGGTCCGCTACGACCCGGTGGGCATGATGCCCGTCTCCTCCGTCACCCGGATCTGACCGTACGATCGGCAGGGTGGCCGTACGGAGACCTGACGCGCGGCGGGGCAGCCCCCGCGGCCCCCGGCGTGCGGCGGGCCTCGTGCTCGCCGCCCTGCTGACCGCGTCCGCCTGCGCGGCCCCCGGCCCCACGGGCGCCGAATCCGCGGCCCGGGGCATCGGCGCCGCCCTCGACCGCCGGGCCGCCGCCGTCCTCGGCCACGACCCGGCCGGCTACCTCGACGCCCTGGCCCCCGGAGCCACCGGGCTGCGCGCCGCCCAGCGGGCCGAGTTCGCCAACCTCGCCGACGTCCCGCTGAAGTCCTGGACGTACGAGGTGAAGGGCGTCACCGGCCGCTCCGGCGACCGCGCCACCGCGGACGTGGAGCTGCGCTACCGCATCGCGGGCTACGACTCCGCCCCGGCCGCCGCCCGCCGCACCCTGGAGCTGACCCGGGACGGCGCGCGCTGGTACATCACCGCCGACCGGCCCGCCGAGGGCGCCGCCGGCCAGCTCTGGCAGCAGGGCGAGGTGGACGTCGTGCGGGGCGCGCACAGCCTCGTCCTGGGCGTCGGACGGCCCGCGCGGGAACTGCGCGAGGTCGCCGCCGTCGTGGACCTGGCCGTACCGGCCGTCTCGGACGCCTGGCCGCGCCCCTGGGCGCGGCGGGTGGTCGTCCTCGTACCGGACTCCGTCGAGGACATGGCGGAGCTGCTGGGCTCCGCCGAGGAGGCCGGCTACCGGGGCATCGCCGCCGTCACCACCGGAGAGGTCGGCACCGGCCGCCGACCGGCCCTCGCCGACCGGGTCATCGTCAACCCGCGGGCGTACGAGCAACTGGAGGGCTTCGGCCGCCGGGTGGTCCTCACCCATGAGACGACCCACGTCGCCGCCCGGACCGCCACCTCGAAGTCCACGCCCGTCTGGCTCTCCGAGGGATTCGCCGACTGGACCGCCTACCGGGGCGAGGACCGCACGGCCCAGGAGATCGCGCCGGAGCTGACCGACGCCGTCCGGCGCGGCGAGCCGCCCGCCGCCCTCCCCGCCGACGAGGACTTCGGCTTCGACGGCGAACCCGGCAGCCTCGCACGGGCCTACGAGAGCGGCTGGACGGCCTGCGCCCTCATCGCCGAGAACTGGGGCGAGAAGAAGCTCGCCGCCTTCTACGCCGCCGTCGGCGGCCACCCGGGCCGCGACGGAGCGGTCGAGCAGGCCCTGCGCACGGTGCTGGGCACCACGCCGGAGCGGTTCGCCGCGGACTGGCGCGACTACCTGAGCGCCCGGCTCGGCTGACCGGCCCCGCGCCCCGGTGCGGCCCCCGACGCCTCGTCCGCCTTCCCGGACCGCGCCCCGGGCACCGCCGCGCGCCACAGCCGCCGCGCGGCGACCAGCGAGGCCGCCACCAGCAGCCCGTTGCGGACCACCAGGAGCGTCACGCCCGACGCCTCGCTCGCCACCACCTGCGCGAACCCGATCGGGAACTCCAGCAGCGTGACACCCGAAGCCGCCAGCACCAGGGCGGCGGGCAGCACTATCCGGCCCGCCCGGAAGGCCAGGCAGACGGCCGCGAGCCCGACCAGCCACACCAGGTACTGCGGGCTGATCACCCGGCTCGTCGTGGTGAACAGCAGGACCGCCGTGAAGGCGGCGTCCGCGGCGGTGTGGACGGTGAACGAGCGCGCCCGCAGCCGCCACACCACCAGCCAGCCCATCGCCAGCACGCTGAGGACCAGCGCCAGCCGGGAGACCAGCGCCACGTACGGGCCGAGGAACTCCACCGAGCCGTAGTTCATCTCCACCCGGCCCTCCCAGCCGAACCACCGCGCCACATGGAACACCAGCGCGCCCAGCGACTCGATCTCCGTGCCCCGGTCCCGCTGGAAGGCCAGGAACGCGAAGCCCCCCGGCATCCAGAGCGTGAAACCCGCGGCCAGCCCCGCCGCCGTCAGTCCGGCCGCCGACCAGGCCCGCCGCGCCGGCCGCCCGCGCCGGACGCCCACCAGCAGCAGCGCCGGCCACACCTTCAACAGCGCCCCGAACGCCGCCAGCGCCCCCAGCACCCGGGGACGGCGCGCCCCGGCCAGCAGCGCCGCCACCGCCACCGCCGTCACCATCAGGTCGTACCGGGCGTACGCGGTCGGCCCCAGCAGCGGCACCCCCGCGATCCACGTCCAGGCCCCGGCCGTCCGCATCCCCGGCCGCCGCGCCGCGCCCAGCAGCAGGCCCAGCACCAGCGCGTCGCAGAGCAGCACCAGGACGAAGAAGGCGCTCGCGTACTCCAGGAACGGCAGCAGGGCGGGGGAGAGGACCGCCAGCGCGGCGGCGGGCGGATACTGCCAGGTCACGTCGTTCAGCGGGTAGGAGCCCGCGCGCAGGATCTCGTACCAGCCCCGGTAGATCACCGACACGTCCACCGTGACGTCCGGGCCCGGGACGGCGACCACCTTGTACACGCACAGCAGCAGCCCGGCCCGGGTCAGCGCCCACACCGCGTACGGCAGCGCACGCGCCCCGGCCGTCGCTCGTCCCGTCATCGCCGCCCTCACCGCTTCCGGCCGTGGTCAGGCGGCCCATGATGCCGGGCACGGAGCGCGCGAGCGGTGAAGCGCGGCCGTTGGGTACTGTCGGCGGCGATGGACAAGACCTTGATCGTGACCAACGACTTCCCGCCCCGCCCCGGCGGCATCCAGGCGTTCCTGCACAACATGGCGCTGCGTCTGGATCCCGACCGGGTCGTCGTCTACGCCTCCACCTGGAAGCGCGGCGAGGAGGGTGCGGCGGCCACCGCCGCCTTCGACGCCGAGCAGCCGTTCACCGTCGTCCGCGACCGTACGACGATGCTGCTGCCGACCCCGCGCGTCACCCGGCGCGCCGCCGGACTGCTGCGCGAACACGGCTGCGCCTCCGTGTGGTTCGGCGCCGCCGCCCCGCTCGGGCTGATGGCCCCGGCACTGCGCCGGGCGGGCGCCAGGCGGCTGGTCGCCACCACGCACGGCCACGAGGCCGGCTGGGCCCAGCTGCCCGCCTCCCGCCAACTGCTGCGCCGGATCGGGGAGGGCACGGACACGATCACCTATCTCGGTGAGTACACCCGCTCCCGGATCGCCGCCGCTCTCACCCCCGAGGCCGCCGGCCGCATGGTGCAACTGCCGCCGGGCGTCGACGAGAAGACCTTCCACCCCGCGTCCGGCGGGGACCGCGTCCGGGCCCGCCTCGGCCTCTCGGACCGGCCCGTCGTCGTCTGCGTGTCGCGGCTGGTCCCGCGCAAGGGCCAGGACACGCTGATCCTCGCCCTGCCCGCGATCCTCGCGCGGGTGCCCGACGCGGTGCTCCTGATCGTCGGCGGCGGCCCGTACGACAAGGACCTCCGGCGGCTCGCGGCCCGGACCGGCGTCGCGGACTCGGTGCGCTTCACCGGGGCGGTGCCCTGGGCGGAGCTGCCCGCGCACTACGGGGCCGGGGACGTCTTCGCGATGCCGTGCCGCACCCGGCGCGGCGGGCTCGACGTGGAAGGGCTCGGCATCGTCTACCTGGAGGCGTCCGCGACCGGGCTGCCCGTCGTGGCGGGCGACTCGGGCGGCGCCCCGGACGCCGTGCTCGACGGCGAGACCGGCTGGGTGGTGCGCGGCGGCAGTGCCGAGGAGGCGGCGGAGCGGATCGTCGTCCTGCTCGGCGACGCGGAGCTGCGCCGCCGGATGGGGGCGCGGGGCCGCGCCTGGGTCGAGGAGAAGTGGCGCTGGGACCTGCTCGCCGAGAAGCTCAAGACCCTGCTGTGAACGCACACGGGGCCCGCGCCGGCGAAGGCGCGGGCCCCGCGCGCGTACCCGGTCAGGTGCGGTAGATCGACTCGACCTCGTCCGCGAAGTCCTTCGCCACCACGTTGCGCTTCAGCTTCAGCGACGGCGTGATGTGGCCCGCCTCCTCGGTGAACTGGGCGGGCAGGACGCGGAACCGGCGTACGGACTCGGCCTTGGAGACCGCCGCGTTGCCGTCGTCCACCGCCCGCTGCACCTCCGCCAGCAGATCCGCGTCCTCGCGCAGCGAGAGCGCCGTGGAATCGGCCGGCTTGCCGTGCTCCCGGGCCCAGCGGCCCAGGAACTCCTCGTCGAGGGTGACCAGCGCGCCGACGAACGGACGTCCGTCGCCGACCACCATGCACTCGGCCACCAGCGCGTGCGCGCGGATGCGGTCCTCGATCACCGCCGGGGCGACGTTCTTGCCGCCCGCCGTGACGATGATCTCCTTCTTGCGCCCGGTGATCGCGAGGTATCCGTCCTCGTCGAGCGTGCCGATGTCCCCGGTGTGGAACCAGCCGTCCGCCAGCGCCTCGGCGCTGGCCGCGTCGTTCTTCCAGTACCCGGTGAACAGGTGCTCGCCGTGCAGCAGCACCTCGCCGTCGTCCGCGATCCGCACCACGGAGCCGGGCAGCGGCTGGCCGACCGTGCCGATCTTCGGCCGGTCCCACGGGTTGAAGGCGGTCGCCGCGCAGGTCTCGGTCAGGCCGTAGCCCTCCAGGACCGTGAAGCCGATGCCCCGGTAGAAGTGGCCGAGCCGCTCGCCCAGCGGAGCGCCGCCGGAGATCGCGTACTCGCCGCGTCCGCCGAGGACCGTGCGCAGCTTGCCGAAGACCAGCTTGTCGAAGAGCCGGTGCTTGAGCCTCAGCCCGAACGACGGGCCCTGCGCCGTGCCGAGCGCCCGGCTGTAGGCGATCGCCGTGTCGGCGGCCCGGTCGAAGATCCTGCCCTTGCCGTCCGCCTGCGCCTTGGCCCGGGCCGAGTTGTAGACCTTCTCGAAGACCCGCGGCACACCGAGGATCAGCGTCGGCCGGAACGAGGACAGTTCGTCGGTGAGGTTCTTGATGTCCGGCACGCAGCCGAGCTTGATCGGGGCCATCACCGAGGCCACCTCGACCAGCCGCCCGAAGACGTGGGCGGCGGGGAGGAACAGCAGCACCGAGCACTCGTCGGTGCGGAACAGCGGCTTCAGCCGCTCCACCACGTTGCCGCACTCGGCGAAGAAGCTGCGGTGCGTGAGCACGCAGCCCTTGGGGCGGCCCGTGGTGCCCGAGGTGTAGACGATCGTCGCCGGATCGTCCGCCTTGGCGCTGACCATCCGCAGGTCCATGGTCTCGTCCGAGACCTCGGCGCCCGCCGCCTCCAGGTCCCCGATCGCGCCCCGGTCGATCTGCCAGACGTGCTCCAGCTCCGGAAGCGCGCCGCGCACCGAGGCGACGGCCTCCGCGTGCGCCTCGCTCTCCACCAGTACCGCCACCGCGCCGGAGTCGCCCAGGATCCACTGCACCTGCTCGGCGGAGCTGGTCTCGTAGACCGGCACCGTGACCGCGCCCGCGCTCCAGATCGCGAAGTCCAGCAGCACCCACTCGAAACGGGTGCGCGACATCAGGGCGACCCGGTCGCCGGGCTGCACGCCCGAGGCGATCAGCCCTTTGGCCGCGGCTCTGACCTCGGCCAGGAACCGCGTGGCCGTGACGTCCGCCCAGGCTCCGGCCACCTTGCGGCTCATCACCGCGACCTCGGGGTGCTGAGCGGCGTTGCGGCGGATGAGATCCGTCAGGTTGCCGTCCGTCGGGACCTCGTACAGGGCCGGAAGGCTGAACTCGCGCAAGACTGCTGCTCCTCATCGGGCTCCGGTGCCACGGCTCTGTGTGACGCACCGGCTGCGGTCCAGGAGTGGCGGGTGCTCAGCGGGGCGAGCACGACTGGACTGCCCGGACGTTACCCACCGGTACTCGGTTCCCGATAGGGGGTTCCGGCCAGATGTCTTATGCATCACACGGAGACGCGGTCCTCGGCGCACAGTAGTCCACCGCCCTCACGACCGTGAAGTAACCGCAGGTCCGGACGGTCTACCCAGCGGCTCAGGCGGCCCTCTAGGGTGGCCCCATGCGAGGCAGCGAACCGGACAGCCGGGCCCCGGGCGCACCGGCCACCCGGGTCCACGTGATCAGCGACGTGCACGGCAACACGGAGGCGCTGGCCCGCGCCGGGGACGGCGCCGACGCCCTGATCTGCCTCGGTGACCTGGTGCTCTTCCTCGACTACGCCGACCACTCGCGCGGCATCTTCCCCGACCTGTTCGGCCGGCGGAACGCCGACCGCATCGTCGCGCTGCGCACCGCCCGCCGCTTCGAGGAGGCCCGCGCCCTCGGCCGGGAGCTGTGGGCGGGCCGGGACCGCGACGCCGAGATCCTCGGCGCGGTGCGCAAGCAGTACGCCGAACTCTTCGCCGCCTTCCCCACCCCGACGTACGCCACCTACGGCAACGTCGACGTTCCCGGCCTGTGGTCGGAGTACGCCCGCCCGGGCACCACCGTCCTGGACGGCGAACGCGTGGAGATCGGCGGACGCGTCTTCGGCTTCGTCGGCGGCGGCCTGAAGAGCCCCATGAACACCCCGTACGAGATCGGCGACGAGGAGTACGCGGCCAAGGTCGCCGCCCTCGGCCCGGTCGACGTGCTCTGCTCGCACATCCCGCCCGACCTCCCCGAGCTGACCTACGACACCGTCGCCCGCCGCTTCGAACGCGGCAGCCGCGCCCTGCTGGACGCCATCCGCACCACCCGCCCCCGGTACGCGCTCTTCGGCCATGTCCACCAGCCGCTGGCCCGCCGGATGCGCGTCGGGGCCACCGAGTGCGTCAACGTCGGCCACTTCGCCTCCACCGGCACGCCCTGGGCGCTGAGCTGGTGACCGCGGGAGCCCGGGGCGCGGACCGGCGGGCCCCGCGTACGCGATAGCCTGCACAGCGGCAGACCTCTGCCGAACGCGACCGGTTACACCGCACTGGAGGGCCACGGCGATGGCTGAACACACCAGCTCGAGCATCACGATCGAGGCGGCGCCGGCCGACGTCATGGGAGTGATCGCCGATTTCGCCCGCTACCCGGAGTGGACCGGCGAGGTCAAGGAGGCCGAGGTCCTCTCCACCGACGACCGCGGCCGGGCCGAGCAGGTCCGCCTGGTCCTCGACGCCGGGGCGATCAAGGACGACCACGTCCTCGCGTACACCTGGACCGGCGAGAGCGAGGTCAGCTGGACCCTCGTCAAGTCCCAGATGCTGCGCGCCCTGGACGGCACCTACGCGCTCGCCCCGATCGGCGGCGGCGAGCGCACCGAGGTCACCTACCGGCTCGCCGTCGACGTCAAGATCCCGCTGCTCGGCATGATCAAGCGCAAGGCCGAGAAGGTCATCATCGACCGGGCGCTCGCCGGTCTGAAGAAGCGCGTCGAGTCCGCCCGCAAGGGCTGAGAGCCGTGCGTACGGTCCTGGTCACCGGCTCCGGCGGCGCAGGCCGTACCACCGTCGCGACGGCGACCGCCCTGGCAGCCGCCGCGAACGGCCGGCGCACCCTCCTGATCACCGCCGACGCCCCGTCCCCACTGCCCGGCCCGCCCGGCTCCGCCGAACCGGCCGGGATCGCCGACGGCCTCGACCACGTCCGCGTCGACTCCGGCGAGCACTTCCGCGCCGAACTCACCGGACTCCAGGACCGCGCCTCCGGCCTCCTGGACCTCCTCGGCGCCCGCCGGCTGGACGGCGAGGAGCTGACCGAACTGCCCGGCAGCCCCCAGCTCGCCCTGCTCCACACCCTGCGCCGCGCCGCCGAGGGCGACTGGCCCGGCCCGGCCTACGACGTCCTCGTCGTCGACCTGCCGCCGCTCGGCGAAGCGCTCGCCCTGCTCGCCCTGCCGGAGCAACTGCGCCGCTACCTGCGCCGGCTGCTGCCCGCCGAACGCCAGGCCGCCCGCGCCCTGCGCCCGGTGCTCGCCCAGCTCGCCGGCGTCCCGATGCCCGCGCGCTGGCTGTACGAGGCCGCCGCCCGCAAGGACGCCGAGCTCGCCGCCGTACAGGCGCTCCTGTCGGACCGCGCCACCACGCTCCGCCTGGTCGCCGAACCCGGGCCCGCCGCCGAGGACGCCCTGCGCGCCGCGCGCACCGGCCTCGCCCTGCACGGGCTGCGCGCCGACCTGCTCGTCGCCTCCCGCGTCCTGCCCCGGCACTCGTCCGACCCGTGGTTCGCCGCGCTCGCCGCCCGGCAGGAGAAGTGCCTGGACCACTGGAACCAGGAGTGGGCCCCGGCGACGCCCGTGCACGAGGCCGCCCACCTCGGGCACGACCCCCGCGACCTCGCCGACCTGCCCGCCCTCGGCGTCCCCGCCCCGGACGAACGGACACCGGGCCGGGCCGAGGACCCGTGGTGGACCGAGGAGGAGCCGGCGGCGGACGGCGGCCCCGCCGTCCTGACCTGGTGCCTTCCGCTGCCCGGAGCCGCCAAGCGGGACCTGCGGCTGGTCCGGCGCGGCGACGAACTGCTCCTGACCGTCGGCCCGTTCCACCGGATCGTGCGGATCGCCTCCGCCCTGCGCCGCTGCACCGTCTCCGGCGCGGCCCTCGCCGACGGCGTCCTGCGCGTCCGCTTCACCCCGGACCCCGCGCTCTGGCCGCGCACGTCCTGAACGGGCCGCGTCCGTTCGGGTAACGTCGGTAGTACGAGTCCCGCACGGCGAGCAGCCGGCACCCCGCGTCGCAGGAGTCCGCCATGAGTGAAGCCACCGATCGTCCCGCCGACGACGACGCGTGGGCCGACGCCTGCGCCGAGGACCTCGCTCAGGAGAAGGCCCGCCGCCGCGCCCACTACGGGGCCGAACCCGGCTCCGCCGCCGAGGAGCTGCGCAGGCTGGTCGACGCGGTGGCCGACAAGGTCTCCTCGCTCCAGTCCCCGCTGCTCGGCGTCGCGGCCCAGGGCGCGGTGCAGCAGGTCATCCGGCAGGCCAGGTCCGCCGTGGAACCGGTCATCGAGCGCAACCCGCGGGTCTTCGACCACCTCGCCGCCGCGGGCGGCGAGCTGCTGGCCGCCTACCGCTCCGCCGTCGAGGGCCAGGAGAGCCGCTGGACCCGCACCACCGAGGGCGGCTCGGGCACGGCCGGCCCGTCGAAGAAGGCCGCCGAGGACCCGTCCGACCCGCGGGACGAGGGCCCGGCGGGCAGTGAGCGGATCGACCTGGACTGACCGGGCCCGGCAGGGCCGGGCCCCGCCTCGGGTACGGTTGCCCCTAGCGGGGCTCGACCGGAACTGAGGGATTCATGGGACTCACCATCGGCGTCGATATCGGCGGCACGAAGATCGCGGCTGGAGTGGTCGACGAAGAGGGCCGGATCCTCTCGACGTTCAAGGTAGCGACGCCACCGACGGCCGAAGGCATCGTCGACGCGATATGCGCGGCCGTGTCCGGGGCGAGCGAGGGACACGAGGTCGAGGCCGTCGGCATCGGGGCCGCCGGTTACGTCGACGACAAGCGCGCCACCGTGCTGTTCGCGCCGAACATCAACTGGCGCCACGAGCCGCTCAAGGACAAGGTCGAGCAGCGCGTCGGCCTGCCGGTCGTCGTCGAGAACGACGCCAACGCGGCGGCCTGGGGCGAATACCGCTTCGGTGCGGGCCAGGGCCACGACGATGTCATCTGCATCACACTCGGCACCGGCCTCGGCGGCGGCATCATCATAGGCAACAAGCTCCGTCGCGGGCGCTTCGGCGTGGCCGCCGAGTTCGGCCACGTCCGGGTCGTCCCGGACGGCCTGCTGTGCGGCTGCGGCAGCCAGGGCTGCTGGGAGCAGTACGCCTCCGGCCGCGCGCTCGTGCGCTACGCGAGGCAGCGCGCCAACGCCACCCCCGAGAACGCCGCCGTCCTGCTGGGCCTCGGCGACGGCTCGGTCGAGGGCATCGAGGGCAAGCACATCAGCGAGGCCGCCCGCCAGGGCGACCCGGTCGCCATCGACTCGTTCCGCGAGCTGGCGCGCTGGGCCGGCGCCGGACTGGCCGACCTCGCCTCGCTGTTCGACCCGTCCGCCTTCATCGTCGGCGGCGGCGTCTCGGACGAGGGCGAACTCGTCCTCGACCCGATCCGCAAGTCCTTCCGGCGCTGGCTGATCGGCGGCGAGTGGCGTCCGCACGCCCAGGTGCTCGCCGCCCAACTCGGCGGCAAGGCAGGACTGGTGGGCGCGGCCGACCTGGCCCGCCAGGGCTGAGCCCGCCGGGACCGCCGGACCGCGCACGACGCACCGG
>NZ_ML123034.1:1492838-1509800 GCF_003846185.1 Streptomyces sp. ADI96-02 | reverse complement strand
ACGCCGCTCCCCGACTCCCGCACCGAGCCGGACGGTTCCGCCGTCATCCGCGTGCTGAGCTACAACGTCCGCTCGATGCGCGACGACACCGCGGCCCTCGCCCGCGTCATCCGGGCCTGCGCTCCCGACCTCGTGCTCGTCCAGGAGGCACCGCGCTTCCTCCGGTGGCGCAAGGCCGCCGCCCGGCTCGCCAAGCGCAGCGAACTCGTGGTGCTCACCGGCGGGGCCACCGCCGCCGGACCGCTGCTGCTCTGCTCGCTGCGGGTCACCGTCGAGCGCACCGAGGACGTCCTGCTGCCGCTCACCCCGGGCCTGCACCGCCGCGGCTTCGCCACCGCCGTGGTCCGGATCGGCGGAGCCAGACTCGGCGTGCTGAGCTGCCATCTCAGCCTCCAGCGCGACGAGCGCCTGGCCCAGGCGGACCTGCTGCTGGAGCGGCTGGCCGCGATGGACGTGGAGCACGCGGTGGCGGGCGGCGACCTCAACGACGTACCGACGGGAGCGGCGTTCGCGCGTCTGGCCGGACGGCTCCAGGACGGCCGGGCGGTCCGGCCGTGGGGCGGCGACGCCACCTTCACGCCCCAGGAACCCCGGCGGCGCATCGACGCGGTGTTCGCGACGCCCGGCGTCGAGGTGCTCGGCTGCGGCGTGCCCGCCGGTCTGCCCGGCGTGAGCGACGCCGACCTGAGGGCGGCCACCGACCATCTGCCGGTCCTGGCCGCCCTCCGGGTCCCGGCCGCCCCTCGGAGGAAGTCCTAGGACGACGAGAACGCGGCGCCGGACCCGTCAGACCACCGCGCCGCGTCCCGGGTCGCCGTGCGGATCGTCGTCGTCATCGTGCGGCATACGGGCCACCAGGGTGCCGAAGCCGCCGACGAAGCCGCCGACGCACAGCGTGGTCAGCCACCACGTCATCTCCCACTGGAGCAGCACCGCGATCAGCATCAGGACCGGTCCGCCGATCACGGCGAGCCAGGCGAACTTCGCCGTGACGTCCGCCTCCGGCAGCGGTGGCGGCTCCGGGGGCACGAAGTGGCCCTCGTCGTCGTCGGCCTCGCCGGTGCCCGCGTCGGCGTCGGGCTCCGCCGTCTCGTAGTCGCGGGGGCCGGCGACGCCGGGCGCGAAGACGACGGAGCTGCCGAGCGGCTTCTTCTCCGGCGGCTTCGGGGGATTCTTCCCGCCGCCCTTGTCCGCCCCGTCGCCCGGCCGGCCGCTCTGCGGCCCCACCACGTTGCGCTGCCCGTCCTCCAGCAGCGCCAGATCCTCGACGGACTTGAAGGGCTTGGCTCCCGGCGGGTCCGGGGGCTCCTCGCCGTATCCCGCGACGATCGCGGCCCAGGCCGCGTCCTCGTCCACCGCCCGCTCCCCGGGCGCCTGGTCGGGGACGGCTGCCTTCGGGCCCTCCGGGACGGCCGCGCTCTCCGTGGGGCGCGGGTCGCGCTCCTCGTCGCTCCCTGTGCGTTCCGCGTCCTGCTCAGCCACCGGACGTTCTCCCCTTCTTCCCGACGCTCGGTGCGAGGCGGCCGATGAACCGGTAGCTCTCATCGAAGATCCGCTCCGCATCATGGTCCAACGTCGCCACGTGGTAGCTCTGTTCCAGCAGGATCTCCTCGACGTCCGTGGAGGAGATCCGGCTCAGGACGCGGGCGCTGTCGGCGGGCGGCACGACATGGTCCCGCGGGCTGTGCAGCACCACGACCGGCTGCGTCACCTGCGGCAGCTCCCCGTCGACCAGCCGCAGGAACGTGCGCAGCGAGTGCGCCGCGTGCAGCGGCACCCGGTCGTAGCCGACCTCGTGCGAGCCGGGCAGCGCGATGTCGTCGGCCAGGCCCTTGGTCGTCCGCACCAGATGGCGGGCGACCGGGAGCGCGTACGCGGACAGTCCGTGCACCTTGTTCGCCGGGTTGACCAGCACCAGGCCGCTGATCGCGTCGCCGTGCTTGGCCGCGAGCCGCAGGGCGAGCGCCCCGCCCATGGACAGCCCGAAGACGAAGACCCGCTCGCACCGCTCGCTCAGCAGCCGCAGCTCCCGGTCCACCTCCGCGTACCAGTCCTGCCAGCCGGTGACCGCCATGTCCTGCCAGCGGGTGCCGTGGCCGGGCAGCAGCGGCAGCGAGACGGTGAGCCCGCGGGCGGCGAGGTGGTCGGCCCAGGGGCGCATGGACTGCGGGGATCCGGTGAAGCCGTGACAGAGCAGGACGCCGACCTCTCCGCCCTCGTGGCGGAACGGCTCGGCTCCAGGGAGGACCGGCACCAGGGTCTCCTTCATGAGGCGGGGCGGGCGTGCACCGGGGGAGTGCGGGACGGATGACTTCACCGTACGCGAGAGGACCGACACCGACCAGGGCCGTTCACGCCCCGCTGCCCGCCCGTACCGCCCGCCGCGACGCCCGCCCGGCCCGGCCTCCGCCCAAGCCGGGCGAGGGTGGCCGCGACCTCACCGGATAAGGTCTGTCCGACAGCACACAGGAGGCACCAGAGTTGATCTACGGCGCAATGAAGTTCTCCATCGGCGGCTCCTTGAAGCTCGCCTTCCGGCCCTGGGTGGAGGGTCTGGAGAACATCCCCGAGAGCGGGCCGGCGATCCTCGCGAGCAACCACCTGTCGTTCTCCGACTCCTTCTTCCTCCCGGCCGTGCTGGACCGCAAGGTCACGTTCATCGCCAAGTCCGAGTACTTCACCGCGCCCGGGGTGAAGGGGAGGCTCACCGCCGCCTTCTTCAAGGGCGTCGGACAGCTGCCCGTGGACCGCTCCGGGGCCCGCGGCGCGGGCGAGGCGGCGATCAGGGCCGGCATCCAGGTCGTCGAGAGCGGCGGCCTCTTCGGCATCTACCCCGAGGGCACCCGTTCGCCCGACGGCCGCCTCTACCGGGGCAAGCCCGGCGGCCTGGCCAGGGTGGCGCTGGCCACCGGCGCGCCCGTCATCCCGGTCGCGATGATCGACACCGAGAAGATCCAGCCGCCCGGCCAGGTGGTGCCCAAGCTCATGCGGCCGGGCATCAGGATCGGCAGGCCGCTGGACTTCAGCCGCTACCAGGGCATGGACGGCGACCGCTTCATCCTGCGCTCGGTGACCGACGAGGTCATGTACGAGATCATGAAGCTCTCCGGCCAGGAGTACGTGGACGTCTACGCCACCGCCGCCAAGCGCCAGATCGCCGACGAGGCGAAGGCCAGGGCGGAAGAGGCCAAGCGCGCGCAGAAGCAGCCGCCCGCGGGCGACGGGGACACGACGGAACGGTCCGGCGCGTAGCCGCGTCGTTCTCCGTCCGGGGGGTGGGAGATGGCCAGGCGCGAGCGGGTCGTACGGATGTCGGTCGAGCAGCCGCTGTGGCGCGCGCTGAGCGCGTACCGGGTGCTGACGATGGTCTACGCCGTGCTGTTGGCGGCGTTCGGCCGGGAGACCCTCGAACGCCCGTGGGTCGCCGTGGCGTTCCTGGCATTGCTGGCCGTGTGGACGCTGGCCACCCTGCCCAAGGTCGCCTCGGCGGCGAGCTGCACCAGGCGCTTCCTCGGCGCGGACCTGGTCGTCGCGCTCGCCGGGATCCTCCTCACCCCGCTCGCCGACTTCCAGGCGCAGACCGTCGACGGGCCGACGCTGCCGTCGATCTGGACGGCCGGATCGGTCCTCGCCTTCGCCCTCAAGGGCGGCTGGCGGTGGGCGGCGTTCGCCTCCACCTTCGTCGCCGTCGCCAACATCGTCGAGCGCGGCGAACCCAGCTGGGACACCTTCCACAACGTCCTGCTGGTCTGGGTCGCCTCGATCGCCATCGGGTACGTCGTCGAGGTCGCCCGCGCCAGTGAACGCACCCTCGCCCGCGCCCTGGAGATCGAGGCCGCCACCCGCGAACGCGAACGCCTCGCCCGCGACATCCACGACAGCGTGCTCCAGGTCCTCGCCATGGTGCAGCGCCGGGGCACGGCGATCGGCGGCGAGGCGGCGGAGCTGGGCCGGATGGCCGGGGAGCAGGAGGTGGCGCTGCGCACCCTGGTCTCCAGCGGCCTGGCGCCGCCCACCCGCGTCTCCGAGGACGCCGCCGACGGCGCGGTGGTGCGCGCGGTCGAGGTGGCGGAGGACAGCGCCGACGACGGGGCCGGCCGCGATCTGCGCGCCCTGCTCGCCCCGTACGCCGGTTCCCGCACGAGCCTCGCGGAGCCGGGCGCCCCGGTGCTCCTGCCCGAAGCCGCGGCGCGGGAGCTGGCCGCCGCCGTCGGAGCCGCCCTGGACAACGTGCGGGTGCACGCGGGGGCCGGGGCGCAGGCGTGGATCCTCGTCGAGGGCGAGCCGGACGAGGTGATCGTCACCGTCCGGGACGACGGCCCCGGCATTCCCGAGGGGCGTCTCGCCGAGGCGGAGGGGCAGGGGCGGCTGGGGGTCGCGCTCTCCATCCGCGGCCGGCTGCGCGACCTGGGCGGCACGGCAGAGCTGATCTCGGTGCCCGGACAGGGCACCGAGGTCGAGTTGAAGGTTCCCAGAGCACCGAGGGTTTCCCGGGGGAAGGCAGGTTCGGCCCGATGAGCACGCAGAACGAGCAGCAGGACGCGCGGGGAGCGGAGCGGCCCGTCAGGGTGATGGTGGTCGACGACCACCCGATGTGGCGCGACGCGGTGGCCCGCGACCTCGCCGAGTCCGGCTTCGACGTCGTCGCGACCGCCGGGGACGGCCCGCAGGCGGTCCGGCGGGCCACGGCCGTCGACCCCGACGTCCTGGTCCTGGACCTGAACCTGCCCGGCATGCCCGGTGTCCAGGTCTGCAAGGAGCTCGTCGGCTCCCGCCCCGGGCTGCGCGTCCTGGTCCTCTCCGCCAGCGGCGAGCACGCCGACGTCCTGGAGGCCGTGAAGTCCGGGGCCACCGGATACCTCCTGAAGTCCGCCAGCACCCAGGAGCTGACCGACGCCGTGCGCTCCACCGCCGCCGGCGACCCGGTCTTCACCCCGGGCCTGGCCGGACTCGTCCTCGGCGAGTACCGCAGGCTGGCCTCCGACCCGGCCCCGGCCGCGCCGAACGAGCCGGACGCCCCGCGCCTGACCGACCGGGAGACCGAGGTGCTGCGGCTGGTCGCCAAGGGCCTCTCGTACAAGCAGATCGCCGAGCGCCTGGTCATCTCGCACCGCACCGTGCAGAACCACGTGCAGAACACCCTCGGCAAGCTCCAGCTCCACAACCGGGTGGAGCTGGTGCGGTACGCCATCGAGCGCGGCCTCGACGACGTGTGATCCGCCCCCCCGGTCCCGGCCGCGCGGAACCCGGGGCGGCGGCCCGAGCCCCGCGCGCACGCCGGGCACGGGCGGGGCGGTCCGCGCTCAGCCGGGCACCGGCAGCCCCGCCAGCAGCTCCGCCACGATCGCCGAGCCGCGCATCGTCAGCACCGACTCCGGGTGGAACTGCACCGAGGCGAATCCGCGCCCGCGCAGCGCGTGCAGCTCGCCGCTCCCCTCGTCCCGGCTCACCTCGATGCCGTGCGCGGCCAGCTCCGCGGCGGCCGGGCCGTCGCAGCGGGCGGTGAAGCTGTTGTAGAAGCCCACCGTCTCCGACCGGCCGAACAGCTCGATCCGGGTCTGCGCCCCCTGGTACGGCACGGCCTTGCGCACGATGTCCAGGCCCAGCTCCGCCGCGATCAGCTCGTGCCCGAGGCAGACGCCCAGCAGCCCGTACCGGTGCTCCCCGACCAGTTGGGCCGCCATCGCGCGCAGCAGCCGCATCCTCGGGTCCGCCAGGTCGCCCGGATTCCCCGGGCCGGGCCCGAGCACGACGGGTCCGCGGTGCGCCCGCACGGCCCCGGCGAGCCCCGGCTCGTCGTACCGGCGCACCGAGACGTCGAGCCCCGAGGCCCGCAGCAGATGGGCCAGCATCGCCGTGAACGTGTCCTCCGCGTCGATCACCAGAGCGTGTCCGGCGAGTTCCCGGGTGTGCTCCCGCATCCGGAGCCAGAAGGGGGCGAGGGCGCCGCGCCGTTCGTCCAGCGCCGCCTGCACCCGGGGGTCCCGGCCCGGCCGCTCCCGGTCCGCCGCCGGCTCCGGCCGGCCCGGCCGGACCCCCAGCGCCGCCAGCACCCCGGCGGCCTTCGCGTGCGTCTCGGCGACCTCGCTCTCCGGGTCCGAGTGGCGCACGAGCGTGGCCCCGACGCCGACGGCCAGGCGGCCGTCGGCCGCGATGTCGGCGGTCCGGATCAGGATCGGCGAGTCCAGCGTCTGCGCGCCGCCGGCATCCCGCCCGAGCAGCGCCAGCGCGCCCGCGTAGTAGCCGCGGCCACCGCTCTCGTACCGTTCGACGACCCGGCAGGCGTTCTGCACCGGGGAGCCGGTGACCGTCGCCGCGAACATGGTCTCGCGCAGCACCTCGCGCACGTCCAGCGAGGACCGGCCGCGCAGTTCGTACTCGGTGTGCGCCAGGTGCGCCATCTCCCGGAGCCGGGGCCCGACCACCACCCCGCCCATGTCGCCGACCGTCGCCATCATCTTCAGCTCCTCGTCGACCACCATGGACAGCTCCTCGCTCTCCTTGCGGTCCCCGAGGAAGTCCAGCAGGCCCTCGACGGTCGGCCCCTCCGCCGGGTAGCGGTAGGTCCCGCTGATCGGGTTCATCACCACCGTGCCGCCGGACATCCGCACATGGACCTCGGGGCTGGCGCCCACCAGCGTCCTGGCCCCCGTGTGCACCACGAACGTCCAGTACGCGCCCCGCTCGCCCGCCAGCAGCCGCCGGAACAGCGCCAGCGCGTCGGCCCGCCCGTAGCCGGGGATCTCGCCCCGGAACGTCCGCCGGATCACGAAGTTCGCGCCCTCGCCCTGCCCGATCTCGTCCCTGATCACGCGCCGGACGACGTCGGCGTAGTCGGCGTCGGACACGTCGAAGCCCCGGTCCTCGACCCGCACGCCGTGGGCGGGCAGCGCCGCCAGCACCTCCCCGAGCGGGACCTCGTGCCGCTCCTCGGCCGTCAGCACGCTCAGCGGCGTCCCGTCGTCGCGTACGTCGAAGCCGCGCTCGGCGATCTGCCGGAACGGCACCAGGGCCAGCGCCGGAAGCTCGCCGACCGGCAGGTCGGCCAGCCGCTCCACCTCACGCACCGGGCCGATGAGCACTTCCACGTGATCGTGCTCACGGCCGGGCGTGCGCCGGCGCAGCAGCGCGAACGGCGGCGCGTCCTCCCGCAGGAGCCGGCGTACGAGGTCGTCGGCGGTCGCGGTCAGCGGGCCGGGCGTGGGACGGGACATGGGAGTGGTTCCTTCCGGATCAGCGGGAGGAACGGCTCCGCGACGCGGAAAAGGCCGCCCCTCGGGCGGCCTTCGCGTAGGTGTTCAGCGCGATGATTCAGCGGGCCGCCGGATGAGCGGTCCACCACCAGTTCCGGATCGAGACCGGTGCGGCGTGCGCGAACATGCTCAGAGCCTAGCCCACCCCTTCCGCATCCGAGCACGCGTCTCAACTATTGAGCGGGCGGATGGACGGCCTCGGCGACCCCGTAATGTTGTGCACGTGACCGTGAACGCCAATACCTCCGTCGCCGGTGGCAACACCTGGCGAGACCTTCCCGCGGCGCAGCAGCCCGAGTACCCCGACTCCGAGGCCCTGCGCGATGCACTCGCGGACCTCGCGTCGTATCCGCCGCTCGTCTTCGCGGGCGAGTGCGACCAGCTGCGCGCCCGTATGGGAGCCGTCGCCAAGGGCGAGGCGTTCCTGCTGCAGGGCGGCGACTGCGCCGAGGCTTTCGACGCCGTGTCCGCCGACCACATCCGGGCCAAGCTGAAGACGCTCCTCCAGATGAGCGCCGTCCTGACCTACGCGGCCTCCGTGCCCGTCGTCAAGGTCGGCCGGATCGCCGGGCAGTACTCCAAGCCCCGCTCCAAGGGGACCGAGACCCGCGACGGCGTGACCCTGCCGACGTACCGCGGCGACTCGGTGAACGGCTTCGCCTTCACCGAGGAGGCCCGCGTACCGGACCCCGAGCGGCTGAAGCGGATGTACCACGCGTCCGCCTCCACGCTGAACCTGGTCCGCGCCTTCACCACCGGCGGTTACGCCGACCTGCGCCAGGTGCACGCCTGGAACCAGGACTTCGTGAAGTCCTCGCCGTCCGGCCAGCGCTACGAGGCCCTGGCCCGGGAGATCGACAACGCGCTGAACTTCATGAAGGCGTGCGGCACCGACCCGGCCGAGTTCAAGGCGGTGGAGTTCTACGCCTCGCACGAGGCCCTGCTGCTGGACTACGAGTCGGCGCTGACCCGTACGGACTCGCGCACCGGCGAGCTGTACGACACCTCCGGCCACATGGTCTGGATCGGTGAGCGCACCCGCCAGATGGACGGCGCGCACATCGAGTTCGCCTCCAGGATCCGCAACCCGATCGGCATCAAGCTCGGCCCGACGACCACCGTCGACGAGGCGCTCGGCTACATCGACCGCCTCGACCCCGACCGCGAGCCGGGCCGGCTGACCTTCATCGTCCGCATGGGCGCCGACAAGGTCCGCGACAAGCTGCCCCCGCTCGTCGAGAAGGTCACCGCCTCCGGCGCCACCGTGGCGTGGGTGACCGACCCGATGCACGGCAACACCTTCGAGGCCGCCTCCGGCCACAAGACGCGCCGCTTCGACGACGTCCTGGACGAGGTCAAGGGCTTCTTCGAGGTCCACAAGGGCCTCGGCACGCACCCGGGCGGCATCCACGTCGAGCTGACCGGCGACGACGTCACCGAGTGCGTGGGCGGCGGCCACGAGATCTTCGTGGACGACCTGCACCAGCGCTACGAGACGGCCTGCGACCCGCGTCTGAACCGCAGCCAGTCCCTCGACCTGGCCTTCCTCGTCGCGGAGATGTACCGCAACCAGTAGGAGCCGCGCAGAGCGCGACTGTGGGGCACGGATTCATGTGATCCGTGCCCCACAGGGCGTTCCAGGACTTTTGCGCGCCTCGCGCGACGGGTAAGGTTAGGTTAGCCTCACCGTAACGAACCGGACGGTGCCGGCGGCCGATCGCGCAGGAGGTGAACCGCATGTACGTCTGCTCCTGCTTCGGCGTCACGGAACAGCAGGTGAGGCAGCATGCGGACGCCGGGGCCTGCACGCCGCGCCAGATCGCGTCGGCCTGCAAGGCCGGGACGGACTGCGGCGGCTGCGTGCGCCGTATCCAGGCCCTGCTGGGACGGGGCGCCTGCCCGCGCCGCGAGGCGTCCGACGTGAACGCCCTGCCGCTCGGCGCGGACGCCGGCCTGGCGGACGCCGCCTGAGCCGGAGCGCTCAGCTCTCCTTGGGCGCGACCTGATCCACCAGCTGCGCGAGGTACAGCGGCTCGCCCAGCTGCTCCAGCAGCGAGAGCTGCGTGTCGAGGTAGTCGATGTGGTGCTCCTCGTCGGCCAGGATGCCTTCGAAGATGTTGGCCGAGGTGATGTCGCCCTTGGCGCGCATGACCTCGATGCCGCGCCGCAGCCGGTCGATCGCCTCGACCTCGACCTGGCGGTCCGCCTCGAACATCTCCTTGACGGTCTGCCCCACCCGCACGTGGAAGAGCCGCTGGTAGTTCGGCAGGCCCTCCAGGAAGAGGATGCGGTCGGTGAGCAGCTCCGCGTGCCGCATCTCGTCGAACGACTCCGAGCGGGTGTACGCGGCGAGTTTCGGCCAGCCGAGGTGTTCCTGCATCTTCGCGTGCAGGAAGTACTGATTGATGGCCGTCAGTTCGGCGGTCAGCTGCTCGTTGAGGAACTCAAGGACCTCGGGGTCGCCCTGCATCGCAGAGGCTCCTTCCAACCGGTGATCTGGCAAGTGGCCGCATCCTCGCACTGCGCCCAGCGGCCGTCCAGTAAGTGCACGCTTAGTACGAGTTGCCCGGGTGGGCTCTGGCCTGGTCATGACCACCCCGGCCTGTCTGTCACCATGGAGGTATGGGTCAGCCGGAAAGCCGGGAATACCGCGAAACAGAACAGACCGGGCTTCCGCCGGGACAGCGTCTGCAGCGCGGATGGCCGGTTACCCACTATGGGCCCGTTCCCAAGTTCCGGGCCGAACGCTGGGAGTTCCGGGTGTTCGGGGCCACCGCCGACGGCGACAAGCACTGCTGGAACCACCAGGACTTCGCGGAGCTGCCGTTCTCCTCGGTGGTCGCCGACCTGCACTGCGTGACGAAGTTCAGCATGGTCGGCGCCGAATGGGGCGGTGTGCTCGCCCGCACCGTCCTCGACCTGGCGCCGCCCGCGCCCGAGGCCACCCATGTGATGGTGTGGGCGGAGTACGGCTTCTCCTCGAACATGCGCCTGGACGACTTCGCCTCGGAGCGCTCCCTGCTCGCCACCCACAAGGACGGCGAACTCCTCACCGCCGAACACGGCTTCCCGCTGCGCCTGGTCGTCCCGCACCTGTACGCGTGGAAGGGGCCCAAGTGGGTGCGCGGCATCGAGTACATGACCGCCGACCGGCGGGGCTTCTGGGAGGAGCGGGGCTACCACAACATCGGCGACCCCTGGCAGGAGCAGCGCTACTCCTACCAGGAGGAGCCGGGCGACGGCCCCGAGCTCTGAGCGGCACACCGGGGCGCGTGCGAGGCGTCCCGCGGAGGCGTGCCGCCCGCCCGCTCAGCCGGTCGTCCGGCCGCGCAGTTCCTTCAGCCGGGCCACGTCCGCCGCATGGCCCTCCCTGCCGCCGGGCGTCTCGATGATCAGCGGGACGCCCTCGGTCGCCGGATGCGCGAACAGCTCGCGGAACGGCTCGGCGCCGATGTGACCGGCGCCGATGTTCTCGTGCCGGTCCTTGTGCGCCCCCACGACGTCCTGGGAGTCGTTGGCGTGGATCAGCTTGAGGCGGCCCGGCCCGACCGTGTCGACCAGCAGGTCGAGCGTCTGCCGCATGCCCGACGGGCCCGCCAGGTCGTGCCCGGCCGCGTGGATGTGGCAGGTGTCCAGGCAGACGCCCAGCTTGGGGTGCGAGTCCAGCGCCTCGAAGTACGGACCGAAGTCCCAGGTCCGCGAGCAGAGCGAGGAGCCCTGGCCCGCCGTCGACTCCAGCAGCAGGTCCGGATCGTCGTCGTGGGTCAGCTCCTCCAGCAGCGGCGTCAGGAACTTCCCCATCTGGGCCAGCGCCTCGGCGCGCGGACGTCCGCCGGTCGCCGAGCCGGTGTGCACCACCACGCCCAGCGCGCCGATCTCCCGGCCCCGGCGCAGCGAGTGGCGCAGCGACTCCACGGACTTCTCGACCGTCGCCTCGGTGTGCGAGCCGAAGTTGATCAGGTACGGGGCGTGGACGTACGCCGGGATGGACTTCGCGGCGCACCGGGAGCGGAACAGCTCGTCCTGCGCCGGGTTTCCCGCGGGCGTCGCCCAGCCGCGCGGGTTGGCGACGAAGACCTGCACGGCCTCGGCCGCCAGCTCCCCGGCGTAGGAGAGGCCGACCTTGGCGAGGCCGCCGGCCACCGGGACGTGGCCGCCCACCGGATTGCGCACCTGGGCGGACCTTCCGTCCGCATCGATGATCCCGTCTCCGGACACGCCTAGAGCCCCTTGGTCCGGATGGTGATCGTGGAGCCCTCGGCCGCCTGCTCGCCGCCCTCCACGGACTGGCCGCCGACGGTGTCGCTGAACGAGAGGAACGGCCGGTCGACCTCCACCGTGAAGCCCGCCTCCTCCAGCGTGCGCCTCGCCTCCTCGACGTCCCGGCCGGTGACGTCGGGCACGTCCAGCATCCGGGGGCCCCGGGAGACGGCCAGCTTGACGGTGTCGCCCTCCGCGGCCTCGGCGCCCCGGCCCGGCGACTGCCGGGCGACGTCCCCGGCCGCCTCGGGGGAGTGGACCCGGCCGGGCAGCACCTCGGCCTTCAGCCCCGCCTCCGCCAGCTCGGCCGTCGCGTCCGGGACCGTGAGGCCGGTGACGTCCGGGATCTCCACCGGGCCGCCCTTGCTGACGACCAGGGCCACGGCCGTGTCCGGGTTCCGGCCTGCTCCGGCGGCCGGATCGGTGCGGATCACCTCGCCCCGGGGCACGTCCCGGCTGAACTCCCCGGTCGCCATTCCGGGCGCCAGGCCCGCCTTCTTCAGGGCCTGCCGGGCGTCCGCGAGGGAGGAGCCCGCGACATCGGGCACCCGTACGATCTCCGGGCCGCGGGAGACGACGAGCCTCACCGAGCCGTTGCCCCGGATGCGGCTGCCCGAGGCCGGGTCGCTGCCGACCACCGCACCCCGCTCGACCGTGTCGCTGAAGACCCGGTCCACGCCTTTCAGCCCGAGCCCGGCGTCCGAGAGCCGCTGTTCGGCGGCCTTCTGGGTCTGGCCGAGCAGTGAGGGGACCTGGCTGAACTGCCCGGAGTTGATGTACCAGACGCCCGTCCCGACACAGAGCGCCAGCAGCACGGCGGCGACCGACGTGATCAGTCTGCGGTGCGGGCCGGCGGACAGCCCGCGCGGGCCGTTGGCGCGCCGGGGCGGCGCGGCGGCGGGCGGCATTTCCAGGCGGCTGGTGCGGTGCGTCCCGTCGCCGTCCGCCGGAAAGGCCCGGGGGATGACGCTCGTACGGTCCTCGGCGCCGTCGTGCGTCTCCGACAGCGCCTGCGGCGGTACGGCGTCCAGCTCGGCGTCGGTCAGCCCGGCGCGGGCCTCGCGGGCCTCGGCCAGCAGCAGCACCGCGTCGTGCGGGCGCACCTCGGGATTGCGGGCGGTCGCGCTCGCCACCAGGCTGTCCAGCGCGACCGGCAGACCGGGCACGGCGGCGGACGGGGCCGGAACGTCGGTGTTCAGGTGCCGGTAGATGACCTGGGCGGCGGTGTCGCCGGTGTGCGGCTTGGCGCCGGTCAGCATCTCGTACAGCACGACGCCGCAGGCGTACACGTCGGCGCGGGTGTCGGCCGTGCCGTGCTCGATCTGCTCCGGGGCGAGGTAGGACACCGTGCCCAGCAGGGAACCGGTGGTGTCGGTCACCGTGCCGACGGCCCGCACCAGCCCGAAGTCGGCGACCTTGACCCGGCCGTCGTCCCCGATCAGGACGTTCTCCGGCTTCATGTCGCGGTGCACGAAGCCGGCCAGGTGCGCGGCCCCGAGCGCCGCCAGGACGGGTTCCAGGATGTCCAGCGCCGCCCGGGGCTTGAGGGCGCCCCGTTCGCGCAGCACATCGCGCAGGGTGCAGCCCGCGACGTACTCCATCGCGAGGTAGACGTACGCGCCCTCGGCCCCCTGGTCGAACACCGCGACGACGTTCGGATGCGCCAGCCGGGCCACCGACTTGGCCTCGCGGATGAAGCGCTCGACGAACGAGACGTCGGTGGCGAGCGCCGGGTGCATCACCTTCAGGGCGAGCACCCGGTCCAGGCGGGTGTCCACGGCCCGGTAGACCGTGGCCATCCCGCCGACGGCGATGCGCGCCTCAATGCGATACCGGCCGTCGAGCAGCTGCCCGACGAGAGGGTCCTGGAGGGTCGTGTCCACCCGGAGAGTCTACGAGCCGCGGCAGGTGTCCCGGTCGGGCGCGGGCGCTCCCGGGGCCGTACCGCGGCCGATCCGTGACCGGGACGCCACGGCTGGTGAGGGCGGGCGCGGGCGCTCAGAACGCCGGGCGCTCCGGGTCGAGCACGGCCCGCCCGTCCACCGGCGACGACGGCTCGGCGAAGTGGCGGCGCGGAATGCGGCCCGCCCGGTACGCGAGGCGTCCGCCGTCCACCGCGTGCCGCATGGCGGCGGCCATCAGCTCCGGCTCCCGCGCCCGGGTCACCGCTGAGGCGAGCATCACAGCGGCGCACCCCAGCTCCATCGCCAGCGCCGCGTCCGACGCCGTGCCGGCCCCGGCGTCCAGGATCACCGGAACCCGGGCCCGCTCGACGATCAGCTCGAAGTTGTGCGGGTTGCGGATGCCGAGCCCGGAGCCGATGGGGGAGCCGAGCGGCATGATCGCCGCGCAGCCCACGTCCTCCAGCTTCCGGGCCAGCACCGGATCGTCGTTGGTGTAGGGCAGCACGGTGAATCCGTCGTCCACCAGTGTCTCGGCCGCGTCCAGCAGCTCGATCGGATCGGGCAGCAGCGTCCGCTCGTCGGCCACCACCTCCAGCTTGACCCAGTCGGTGCCGAGCGCCTCCCGGGCCAGCCGGGCGGTCAGCACCGCCTCGCCCGCCGTGAAGCAGCCGGCCGTGTTCGGCAGCACCTGGATGGAGAGCCGTTCCAGCACCGAGAGGACCGAGCCCTGCACGGTCGGGTCGAGTCTGCGCATCGCCACCGTGGTCAGCTCGGTGCCGGAGGCGATCAGCGAGCGCTCCAGCACCTGGAGGCTGGGCGCGCCGCCGGTGCCCATGATCAGCCGGGAGCCGAAGACGGCCGGGCCGAGGGCGAAGAGGTCGTCGGACACGCTCAGCCTCCCTGGACGGCGGTCAGGATCTCGACGCGGTCGCCCTCGCCGAGCGTGGTGGCGGCCCACCGCCCGCGCGGGACGACGCACTCGTTGACGGCGGCGGCGACCCCGGAGGGGGCCGGGGTCAGGGTGGCGACGAGGGCGTCGAGGGCCGATCCGGCGGGAACGGACCGCAGCTGTCCGTTCACCGAGACGGAGACCAGGACGGGGGCCGCAACGGGTTCGGCGGCGGCGGCGCGGGCCTCCGCGCCGGAGGAGTCGGCGGAACCGGCGGAACCGGCGGAACCGGAGGACTCGGCGGAACCGGATTGCTGGGTCATACGGGTTGCTCCTGGGGTACGGGGGCGGCGGAGGCGGGCGCGAACCGGTCCGGGGTGAACGGGCGGGCCACCTCGGGCAGTTCGCCGGTGGCCAGCACCTGGGCCATCGCGTCCCCGGTGACGGGCGTCAGCAGGACGCCGTTGCGGTGGTGGCCGGTGGCGAGGAGCAGGCCGGGCAGGGCGGTCGGGCCGAGCAGCGGCGCGTTGTCCGGAGAGGCGGGGCGCAGCCCGGCCCTGGTCTCGGTGAGCGGGAGTTCGGTGATGCCGGGCACCAGCTCGTGGGCGTCGCGCAGCAGCTCGTACACGCCGCCGGCCGTGACGGTGGTGTCCCAGCCCAGCTCCTCACTGGTCGCGCCCACGACCAGCTCGCCGTTCTCGCGCGGCACGAGGTAGACGTGGCCGCCCCGGACGACGGCCCGCACGGTACGGCTGAGGAAGGGGGCGCGGGCGGGCGGCACGGTCAGCCGCAGCACCTGACCCTTGACCGGGCGGACCGGCGGCACGGCCTCGGGGGGCAGGCCCGCCAGCCGGCCGCTGAGGCTGCCCGCCGCGAGCACCACGCGGTCGGCGGCGAACTCCGTGCCGTCGCCGAGGAGCGCCCCGGCGGCCCGGCCGCCGTCGACGCTCAGCCGCCGTGCCTCGGTCCTGAGCAGCGTCACCCCGGCCCGCTCGCAGGCGGTCAGCAGGGCGGCGGCGAGGCGGCGGGGGTCGACCTGGTGGTCGCCGTCGACCCGCAGCCCGCCGCGCACACCGGGGGCCAGCATCGGTTCGAGGCGGCGGCACTCGCGCCCGCTGAGCCAGGCCGACTCCAGGCCGGAACGCCCCTGGAGCGCGTGCAGTTCGCGCAGATGGGCCCGGTCGTCGGAGTCCAGGGCGACGGCGAGCGTGCCGCAGGCGCGGAACCCGGTGTCCCGGCCGCTCGCCTCCTCCAGCTCCGCCACGAACGCCGGATAGCGGTGGGCGGACGCGAGGTTGAGGCCGAGAAGCGTCTCCTCGCCGTAGTGGAGTTCGGTGACGGCGGCCAGCATGCCCGCCGCGACCCCGGCCGCCCCGCCGCCCGGATCCGGATCCGCCACGGTGACGTCCATACCGCGCTGGGCCGCCCGCCACGCGGTGACCAGGCCGATCACGCCGCCCCCGATGACGAGGACGTCGGAGCCCGGTGCTGAGACCGAGGTGGTGCCGCAGGTACGCATACGCGTCCAGCCCCTCCCTTCGCCGGCATGACCCGGATCAGGTTCGTACGGTCGGAGGCCGTCCAGCCTCCCTCTCAGCCCGGTGCGTCCGGGCTCCCGCGAGTGTTCTACCGTGGCCACCCTAAACCCAGCCGCCCGCGGCCAGTAAGGGAGCAGCCACCGTGGCCCGTTCACTGGACGGACTCGTCCTTTCGCCCGTCGCCGACCAGGCTCCCGGGCAGGTCGGCACCCGTACGCGCTTCACGTACCACGAGCGGGACGGCCGGATCTGGGCCGAGTACGCGGGCGGTGACGTGGTCCGCGGCCATCTCGTCGGCACCCGGACGAAGGACACGCTCGACTTCCGCTATGTGCAGCTCACCGAGGACGGCACGACG
This sequence comes from Streptomyces sp. ADI96-02, assembly GCF_003846185.1. Lineage (GTDB taxonomy): Bacteria > Actinomycetota > Actinomycetes > Streptomycetales > Streptomycetaceae > Streptomyces. The sequence continues at coordinate 1,493,598 of NZ_ML123034.1, read as the reverse complement.
TCCTCGGGCCACTGCGTCTCCACCGTCGTCGACCTCGCGGACGGCCGGGTACGGCTGGAGGAGGCGTGGGCGTGGGAGTCCCGGGAGGGCGGCGGGACCAGCGTCGTGGAGGAACCACTTTCCTGACGTTCCGTCACGTGATTAGGGTGGACGGGTGAGCGAGCAGACGCAACAGCAGGCGCAGCGGCAGCGGACCCGGCACGTCGTGGTCGTCGGAGCGGGCATGGCCGGCGTGCAGACCGCCGTCGCGCTGCGCGAACGCGGCTTCACCGGCCCCGTCACCCTGATCGGCGCCGAACCCCACCAGCCCTACGACCGGCCGCCGCTGTCCAAGGCGGTCCTGCTGGGCGAGGCCGAGCACTCCGCCTTCGACGTCGACTTCGAGGCGCTGGACATCACGCTGCGCCTCGGGCTGGACGTCACCGCCCTGCACGCCGGTGCGCACCGGCTGGACACGGCGGACGGCCCCGTCGCCTACGACGTCCTGGTCCTGGCGACCGGCGCCGAACCGGTCCGGCTGCCCGGCGTCGAGGGCGTCCCCGGCGTCCACCTGCTGCGCACCCTGGACGACGCCGCCCGGCTGCGCCCCGTCCTGGAGCGGCGGGGCCACGTGGTCGTGGTCGGCGCCGGCTGGATCGGCGCGGAGTTCACCACCGCGGCCCGCGCCGCCGGCTGCGAGGTCACCGTCGTCGAGGCCGCGGCCCGGCCCCTCGCGGGCGTCCTGCCCGCCGAGGTCGCCGCCCCGATGGCCGACTGGTAC
>NZ_ML123034.1:1168726-1492813 GCF_003846185.1 Streptomyces sp. ADI96-02 | reverse complement strand
CGGCGCCAGGCCCGCCACCGGCTGGCTCGCCGGCACCGGCGTCGGTCTCGGCCCGGACGGCTCGATCACCGCCGACAGCGCCCTGCGCACCTCGCTGCCCGACGTGTACGCGGTCGGCGACTGCGCCTCCTTCCCCTCCGCCCGCTACGGCGAGCGCCTGCTGGTCCACCACTGGGACAACGCCCTCCAGGGCCCGCGTACCGTGGCCGCCGCGATCACGGCCGCCGAGGACGGCGCGCCGCCGCCCGTCTACGACCCCGTTCCCTACTTCTGGTCCGAGCAGTTCGGCCGCTTCGTGCAGTACGCCGGCCACCACGCGCACGCCGACACCCTGCTGTGGCGCGGCGACGGGGCCGACGCCGCCTGGTCGGTGTGCTGGCTGCGCGACGACGCCCTGGTCGCCGTGCTCGCCGTGGGCCGCCCGCGCGACCTCGCGCAGGGCCGCCGGCTCATCGAGTCGGGCGCGGCGCTCGACGCCGGCCGGGTCGCGGACCCCGCCGTGCCGCTGAAGTCCGCGGCCCTGTGACGGCCCGGGCCGACCCCCGTACGGTCGGCCCGGCTACCGGCTGTCAGTCCCGGATGGCACGCTTGTCCTCGTGACCGAGATTGACGCAAAGACCGATGCTCTCGTCCCCGGCTGGCTCCACCTTCCCGACATCGCGGAAATGCTCGATGTCGAGGTGACGCGCGTACGGCAGCTGGTCAAGGAGGGCCAGCTCATCGCCGTACGCCGTGGTGAGAACCGGACGCTCCAGGTGCCCGCCGCCTTCATCGACGGCACCAAGGTGGTCAAGGGCCTCTCCGGGACCCTGACCCTCCTGAGGGACGACGGCTACTCCGACGAAGAGATGCTGGAGTGGCTCTTCACCCCCGACCCGACCCTGCCCGGCACCCCCGCGCAGGCGCTGAGCGAGAATCGCGGTACGGAGGTGAAGCGCCGCGCCCAGGCGCTCGCCGTCTGACCGGACGACCGGACGCGGGGTACGGGCCGTGCAGCACGGCCCGTACCCCGCCACGACCACGGGGGAGCCTCACCTTGTCCACGCCTCGCGAGCAGCTGTCCGATGCCCGGCTCTACCTGTGCGCGGACGCCCGTCGCCGCCAGGGCGACCTACCCGCCTTCCTGGACGCCGTGCTCGGAGCCGGTGTGGACGTCATCCAGCTCCGCGACAAGGGCCTGGAGGCCGCCGAGGAGCTGGAGCACCTGGCGGTGTTCGCCGACGCCTGCCGCCGGCACGGCCGGCTCCTCGCGGTGAACGACCGCGCCGACGTCGCCCACGCCGCCGGAGCCGACGTCCTGCACCTGGGCCAGGGCGACCTCCCGGTGCCCGCCGCCCGCGCGATCATCGGCCCGGACCGGCTGATCGGGCGCTCCACGCACGCCGAGTCGGAGGTCGACGCCGCCGTCGCCCAGCCCGGCGTCGACTACTTCTGCACCGGCCCCTGCTGGCCCACGCCCACCAAGCCCGGACGCCACGCCCCCGGCCTCGGCCTGGTGCGCCACGCCGCCTCCCTGGACCAGCCGCGCCCCTGGTTCGCGATCGGCGGGATCGACGCGGGCAACCTCGACGAGGTGCTGGACGCGGGAGCCCGCCGGATCGTCGTCGTCCGCGCGATCACTGAGGCCGACGACCCGGCCGCCGCCACCGCCGACCTGGCCCGGAGGGTCCGCGCCCGCGCGCTCTGACCTCGGCCGTCCGAGGGCGCGGGCACGGGCCGCTGTTCCAGGAGTGTCCGAGGAGTGTCCGAGGAGTGGACAGGAACCTGACCAAACAAGACAAAATATGGTGCTCTGGTTGGGGGACTGTCCACGCCCTGGTTAACCTCCCCCTATGGCCCTTGGCACACCCTCCACCAGGACGGACCACGCGCGCACCGTGCGTGACCTGCTCGCTACCGGCAAGGCCTCGTACTCCTTCGAGTTCTGGGCCCCCAAGACCGAGAAGGGCGAGCGGAACCTCTGGAACGCGCTGCGCCGAGTCGAGGCGGTGCGTCCGAGCTTCGTCTCGGTGACGTACGGCGCCGGCGGCTCCACCCGGGCCGGGACCGTCAGGGCGACCCAGCGGATCGCCGCCGACACCACGCTCACGCCGGTCGCCCATCTCACCGCGGTCAACCACTCGATCGCCGAGCTGCGCAACATGGTCGGGCAGTACGCCGACGCCGGGATCCGCAACATCCTCGCGGTCCGCGGCGACCCGCCGGGCGACCCGATGGGCGAGTGGGTCGAGCACGCGCAGGGCGTCAGGTACGCCGCCGACCTCGTCCGGCTCATCAAGGAATCCGGAGATTTCTGCGTCGGCGTGGCCGCATTCCCCGAAATGCACCCGCGGTCCACCGACTGGGAGACGGACATCGGCCATTTCGTGGACAAGTGCCGGGCCGGGGCCGATTACGCGATCACCCAGATGTTCTTCCGGCCGCAGGACTATCTCCGGATGCGTGACCGCGTGGTCGCGGCGGGTTGCGATACGCCGGTGATCCCCGAAGTGATGCCGCTCACCAGCGTGAAGCAACTGGAAAGATTCGCCCAGCTCAGCAACGCGTCCGTGCCCGCGTCGTTGAAAGAGCGCATCCTCGCCGCCAAGGACGATCCGGCCGCTGTACGCTCCATTGGCATCGAGTTCGCAACGGAGTTCTGCGCGGAGCTGCTGTCCGAGGGTGTGCCCGGACTGCACTTCATCACGCTCAACAACTCGACGGCAACGCTCGAGATCTACGAAAATCTCGGACTGCACAGGCAGTCGTGACCGGCCGTACCGCCACCTGAGCGGCGACGGCCGCAGGAGGGGGCGGGCGTGGGCTGGACGGTCCTCTACATCGCATTCGGTCTGGTGGCGCTGTGGCTGCTGGGCGAGGTGCTGCTGCAGTACAAGGCGCGACTGCGCTGGCGGCTTCTGGCCTTCGGCGGCTTCCTCGGCGTGGTCCTCGGGGTGCTCATCCCCTCCGTGCCCGTCATCACGGTCGGGGCCATCGCGTTCGCGACCGGCCAGACCTATGTGACGCTCTCCTTCCGCAGCGGTTTCTCCACCGGCTGGGCCATCGGCGGCAGCCCGAAGGAGAGCCGGCGCCGTCGCGCCCGCGGCGAACGCCCGGCCGCCAAGGAGCCCACGCTGGAGGTCTCCGGCCTGGAGGTCTCCGACCCGGGAGCCGGCCCCGACGGACCCGCCGCCACCGCACCGGACGCGTCCGTCTACGAGACGCGGCCGATGCCGGACGACACCGGGCAGTACGGCGTGTACGGAGACACCGCCCACGCCACCGGACCCGGCGGCGAGGACCGGCAGAGCGCCCCCGACCCCTCGGCGCAGCCGCAGTACGCCGCGTACGACCCCTACAGCGGATACGACCAGCAGCAGCCCGCCCAGGACGCCTACACCGGCCCGTACGGCTACGGCGCGGACCAGCAGAGCTACGCCGCCTACTCCGACCCGTACATCGGTACCACCAACGGGGCCGCGCCCTACGGCGGTTACGACGCCTACGGCTCCGGTCACGACAGCCAGGGCGGCGGGCAGCCGTACGCCGACCCCTACGGCCAGAGCTTCGGCGCGGACCCGTACGGCCCGGACGCCTACGCCACGGACACCCCGCCCGGCGGCGTCTGGGTCCCGCACCAGCGCGACACCGAGCAGTACCCGCCGATGCCGCCCGAGCAGCCGGCCCCGTACGGCAACGGCCCCGTCGACGGCAGCGGTTACGACCCCGGCCAGAACGACCGGCACCGCTACTGACGACCGCTTCCGCCGCCGACGGCCGGGCGGCCGGACCGACGGCCGGACCCGACGGCCGGAGCCAGAAAGGCTCCGGCCCGGCGTCAGCGTGACCCGCGGAAGTCGTCGCCCTCCACCACGAGTCCGGCCACCAGCGTCCCGGACATCCCCGCGTGCGCCAGCCCGCCGCCCGGATGCGACCAGCCGCCCGCCAGATAGAGCCCCGGCAGCCGGGTGCGATTGCCGGGGTGCAGATACGCGCCGCCCGCCCCGGCCAGCGCGGGCGGCGGCACCGAACCGCCCGCGGCCCCCGTCTCCTCCTCGGTCTCCGCCGGCGTGCGGACGCGCGTGTGCAGGATCCGCTCCCGCAGCCCCGGCACCACGGCCGCACCCGCGCTCACCACGGCGTCGGCGAACCGCCGCCGCAGCTCCGGGTCCGTCCAGTCCACCGGCCCGTGCGGGGCCACGGTCGCCGTCAGCGTCACCGCCTCGTGCGCCTCGTCCGGGCGGGTCGCGGGATCGTCGGGCCGCAGCACCGTCACCGTCGGCTTCGCCGCCACCCCGCCCCCGAACACCGCCTCCTGCTCCGCCGCCGCGTCGGCGGGGTGCACCACGGTCCGGTGCACCGCCTCCGGCCCGCGCGCGCCGCGCAGGGACAGCAGCACGGTGAACCGCCCCGGCACCGGCTCGCCCCCGGCCCCCGGCCGCACCGTCACATCGCCCGCCCGCCACACCCGCTGACCCGGCACCAGCCCGGCGCGCGGCCGTACGCCCAGGACCACCCGGTCCGCCTCGGCCACCGCGCCGTCCGCCAGCTCCACACCCGCGGCGCGCCCGTCCTTCTCGACGACCCGGACGACGTCCGCGCCGAAGACGAACTCCACCCTCCGCGCCACGCAGCGCTCGTACACCGCGCGGGCCAGCTCCCGCATGCCGCCCATGACGTACCAGCTGCCGAAGGTCTGCTCCATGTACGGCAGCAGCGCGGCCCCCGCCGGGGCGGCGCGCGGATCGAGGCCGTACGCCAGGGCGTAGCCGTCGAGCAGGGCCGCGAGCCGCGGATCGGTCAGCTCCCACGCGCCGACCTCGGCCACCGTGCCCGCCTGCCGGGCCGGGCGCAGCAGGCGGCGCCGGCGCGGCGCCGGATACGGATCGCGCTCCAGCACCCGGTGGTCCGGGCGCAGCGGCTCCTCCAGCAGGGGCCGGCGCGACCGGTCCCAGGCGTCGCGGGCCCGCTCCAGGAACGCGCTCCACCGTTCTCCGGCACCGGCTCCGAGCGCCGCGTCCAGGGCCGACGCCACCCCGGCACGCGAGGCGTTGGGCAGGGAGACCGCCGTGCCGTCCGCGAAGACGTGCCGGATCGCCGGGTCGACCTGGGCCAGCGTGACGCACCGCTCCAGCGGCTCCTTGCCGGTCTTCACGAAGAGGTCGCGCTGCACGGCGGGCAGGTGCAGCAGCCCGGGGCCGGTGTCGAAGACGAAGCCCTCGTGCTCATGGCGGCCGACGGAGCCGCCGTAGGTCGCCGACCGCTCGTACACCGTCACCCTGTCGCCCGCCACGGCGAGCCGGGCCGCCGCCGCCATCGCGCCCGTCCCGGCGCCGACCACCGCAATTCGTGCCATGCCGGTGACCTTATCGACCACCGCCGACCGGCCGTGCGCGAGGCCGGTGCGCGGTCCTGAGTACCCGTACTCAGGGGCCGGGATGAGTAGGCGCGCGGATGGGCCGCCGCCCGCGCGGACGGCACAGTGGTGGACACGGAGGAGGGACCGCACGGGGACCGCCGGCACGGGGCGGCGGAACGGCGTGCGGGCACCTCCTCCGCGACGGGGGTGCGCGACGGGCGGCCCGGGGACCACGGGGGACGCACGCGGTCGGGGGAACGGAACGGGCCGCCGCCGGGCACGGAGGACGCCGGTCCGGCGGAGTCCACGGGGGAAGGGACTCGGCCGGACCGGCGTCCCGTCGATCGGGGACGCCGCGGGCTCAGCGCCCGCTGACCCGCCCGTGCAGCAGCAGCGACAGCGCCGAGTGGACCTCGTCGATCGAGCGCTCCGGCTGGAACGCCTGCCAGTCCAGGGCCGCCACCAGCACCATGCCGACCAGCGCGGCGGCCGTCAGCGGGATGTCGATCTCCTCGCTCAGCTCACCGCCGTCCACCGCGTCGCGCAGCACCTCCTCGACGACGGCGACCGCCTCCTGCCGCACCACCAGCAGCGTGGACTGCCAGGCGCGGTTGGTGCGCCAGAGCTCGGCCACGTACAGCTGGGTGAAGGCCGGATAGCGGTCGATGAAGACGAGCCCGGCCCGGATCATCGCGTCCAGCGCCTCGACCCGGGTGCCCTCGCGGTCGTCGGTCTCCTCGGCGGCGGCCCGCAGCGAGGCGGTGAGCAGGCCGACGCCGTGCCGCAGCAACTCCTCGAACAGCTCGGTCTTGCTCTTGAAGTTGTAGTAGACCGTGCCCTTGGCGACCCCGGCCCGCTCGGCGATCTCGTCGACGGTGGTGGCCGAGAAGCCCTTCTCGGCGATGAGGGTGACCGCCGCCTCGTAGAGCTTCTGCCGGGTGGCCTGGCGGCGCGTGGTGCCACTGCTTTCCATGAGGCCGATTCTCACAGGTCCGCTCCCGCTCACAGGCTCAGCTCCGGGTGCAGCCGGCTGAGGCTCCACATCTGCTTGCGGCGCGCGGTGAGCGCGGTCAGGGCGAGTGCGCCCGCCGTGAACGCGGCCAGCACCGCGCAGCCCAGCCAGACCGGGCCGAGCCCGCCGCCGGTGATCAGCCTGCGCAGCCCCTCGACGACGTACGTCATCGGGAGGTACGGGTGGATCGCCCCGAAGAACCCGGGGCTCGTCTGGACGGGGTAGGTCCCGCCCGCCGAGGTCAGCTGGAGCATCAGCACGACCAGCACCAGGATTCTTCCGGCCGCGCCGAAGCAGGCGTTCAGCCACTGCACGATGGCGGCGAAACAGCAGGTCACCAGGGCGAGGAAGCCGATCGTCCCGGCGGCGTGCGCCATCCGGAGGCCGAGGCCCCAGTGCAGCACCGACATCAGCGCGGCCACCTGGAGGACGCCGATCGCGGCGACGGGGAGCCAGCCGGCGAAGGCGATCCGCCAGGCGGACGCTCCGGCGGAGAGCGCGCGCCGGTTCAGCGGTTGGATCAGCATGTACGCCACCATCGCGCCGACCCAGAGGGAGAGCGGGATGAAGTAGGGGGCGAAGCCGGTGCCGTAGTTCGGTGCCGCGTGCAGGGACTTGGAGGCGAGCTGCACGGGGTCGGCCATCACGCCGGTACGGGCGTCGCGGTCCTTCCGGTCGTAGTCGGGGATCTGCGCCACGCCGTCGTTGAGGCCCCGGGCGAGCGTCGCCGAGCCGTCGCCGAGGCGGAACAGCCCGCCGTCCAGGTTCTCGGCGCCCGTCTTCAGCTTGCCGACCCCGGTGTCGAGGTCGGCCGAGCCGGTCCGGGCGCTGCCGAGCCCGGTGCGCAGGACTTCGGCCCCCCGGGCGACCTTGTGCGCACCGGAGTTGAGGTCGTTGACCTTCCTGACGGCGGACTCCAGGTCGGAGTCCAGGGTGGGCGAGCGCTCCGCCAGCGCCCGGGCCTGCTTCTGGAGGTCGGCCAGCCGGCCGTCCAGCTTCTTGAGGTCGCCGTTCCGGTCGGCCACCAGGACGTTCACGTCGTCGGCGACCCCGGCGACGTCGACGGCCGCGGCCTTGGCGCGCTCCAGCGGGCCGCAGACCCGGGCGTCGGGTTCGGCCTCCTGGACGCACCGGGCGCGGTGGAGCGCGGTGAGTTCGTCGGCGGACTTCCGGGCGGCCAGGGCGGCGGTCGGCGCGCTCTCGGCGAGCAGGCCGAGGTTGTCGCGCACGGCCTGCGAGGCGTCGGCGACGAGCCGGGCGGTGTCGCCGATCGCCTTGCCGTTGTCCTGGAAGAACGGGCGTACGTCGGCGGCGAGGCCGTTGACCCTGTCGGCCAGGAGCTGGGTGCCGCCGGCGACCTGGCCCGATCCGGCCGCGAGGTCCCCCGCGCCCTGGTTCAGCTTGACGATCCCCTGGGAGAGCCGCTCGCTGCCCGCCTTGGAGTCCCTGAGGCCGTCCGCGAGGTCCTTGGAACCCTGCTTGGCCTTGGATATGCCGCCCTTGAGCTCGTCGGCGCCCCTGGCCGCGTCGGCGGTCCTGTCGTGCAGATCGGAGAAGTTGATGAAGATGCGGTCCAGGAAGCCCCGCGAGGCGTTGGTGGACGCGGCGGTCCGCACCTCGGCGAAGACCGTCCGGGAGATCTGCCCGACGATGTAGTTGTTGGCGTCGTTCGTCCGCACCTGGAGCGCGCCCGTCTCGGGGGAGTCCCCGCCGCTGGAGGCGATCTTGCGGCTGAAGTCGGACGGCACCGTCAACGAGAGGTAGTACGTGCCCTCCTCGACGCCCCGGTCCGCCTCGGCCGAGTCCACCTCGTGCCAGGCGAAGACCTTGGATTCGAGCAGCTTGCGGGTGATGTCGTCCCCGGCGGCGACCCGCTCGCCGTCCTCGGTGGCCCCCTCGTCGTTGTTGACCAGCGCGACGGGGAGCTTGTCCAGCCGCCCGTACGGGTCCCAGAAGGAATACAGGTACAGCGCGCCGTAGAGCAGCGGCAGGAGTAGCAGGGCCACCAGCGCGGCGGCCGGCAGCTTCCCCCTGCCGAACCGCTTCAGCTCAAGCGCGGCCAGTTTCGGCGAACGCATCGGCCTTCTCCTCGTCCGTGGTCGGTGCGGTACGTACGGCATGGGCGCCGGCGGGAGCCTCGCTGCACACGGCGAGCACGGTCGTCCCGGCGTCGGCGAGGGAGCGCAGCAGCGCCCAGACCTCGCCGCGTTCGGCGTCGGAGAGCTTGAGATCGGTGTCGTCGAGGGCGAGCAGCCGCGGTTCGCCGATCAGCGCCAGCGCGACCGACAGCCGCAGGGCTTCGAGCCGTTCCAGATCGCGCACCGAGGTGCGCTCGGCCTTGGGCAGGGCGGCGGGGTCGAGCCCGGCCGCGTCCAGGGCCCGGTCGATCCGCGCCCGCGCGGCGGCCCGGCGTTCGGCGCGCGGACGCAGCAGCGAGCGCAGCGGAGCGCCGTAACGGCCCTGGAGCAGGGCGCGTTCGCGCAGGTGCTCGCCGACGGTGAAGGCCGGGTCCAGCTCGCTGACGCCGGGCACCGGGCCCAGTGCGGCGATCGCGCGGACGGCGGCGGCCTTGGCCGGCAGTTCCAGCCCGGCGGTCTCGGCGCCGCCCTCGGTGGCGCGCATGCGACCGGTCAGAGCGAGCAGAAGACAGGTGCGGCCGGAGCCGGAAGGCCCCTCGATCGCGACGAGCGACCCCGGATCGGCGGTGAACCCCACATGGCGGAAGGCCCAGCCGCGCGATCCCTTCAGCCCGAAGTCCTCGGCGCGGACAGCCGCGCCCTGCGGACTCTCCACAGACCCTCCCCTGGTCGTGTCGTGACGCTTCCGGACGGTCCTGGTGAACTCATTGAACTGACCGGTCAGTTCAAAAAGTTAGCCCGAACTCGCGCTCGAAGCAAAACGGCAGGTCAGGGATGCGTTCGGGGTGATTGTCAGTGGGAGCCGCCACCATGGACACAGACGGCCACGGAGCCGTCACACGACGACAGGAGGTTCGTCATGGCCAGCTCGTCCGCAGCCGCAGCCGCCGCCCCGCGGCGCCGCGCAGGCAGCCCTGCCCCCTCACTGACCGGTCCGGCTAGCGATGTCCACCCCGTCCCGCGCCGCACCGCGGCGCCGCCCGCCGCCCTCGACCTCCTCGCCAAGGCCCGCGCGGGCCTGGACGAGGCCGCCCTGCTCCACGAGCCGAACGAGCGGTACGCCACCGCGCACCTCGCCGCCCTGCGCGCCGCGGCGGCCGTGCTGGCCGCCCGGGACCGGCCCGAGGCGAACAGGCGCCGCCGCGAGCCCATCCGGAGCGCCTGGGAGGTCCTTCCGGAAGTGGCTCCCGAGCTCGCCGAGTGGAGCGCGCTCTTCGCCGCCGGGGCGGAACGCCGGGCCCGCGCCGAGGCGGGCATGCCCGGAGCCGCGGACGCCCGGGACGCCGACGACGTGCTGCGCGACGCCTCCGGGTTCCTGCGCCTGGTCGAGCGCCTGCTGGTGCTCCAGCCGGTCCTGCCGCGACCGAGGCCCGAGCGGCCCGGCGGCGGGTGACCTGCGCGCGGGCGGCCCGGTGCCGGATGGCCTGCGCGGCGGCGCGAGGCAATAGGGTGGTGCACGCTCGCCCGGTGGTGCACGCCCGCATCACCTACCGCATCACCACCCGCACTGTCCACGCTCCGCCGTCCCAGGCGGCACCGTGCCGAGGAGTCAACTGCCGTGTCGGACCAGCCGCGCCCCCGCGCCTCCCTCCGTACCGCCGTGGTCTGGGAGGTCCTCAAGGACGCTCTGGACCGTCAGGCCGAGGCGGCCGGCCGGGAGGCCCTGGACGTCCTGGACACCGGCGGCGGCACCGGCAACTTCGCGGTGCCCGCCGCCCGCCTCGGCCACCGCGTCACGGTCGTCGACCCCAGCCCCAACGCGCTCTTCGCCCTGGAGCGCCGAGCCGCCGAGGCCGGGGTCGCCGACCGCGTCCGCGGAGTCCAGGGCGACATCCTCGGGCTCTTCGACGTCGTGGAGCGCGGCGGGTTCGACGCCGTGCTCTGCCACGGCGTCCTGGAGTACGTCGACGAGCCCGCCGAGGGCGTGCGCAACGCGGTCGAGGCCCTGCGCCCCTCCGGCGTCCTCAGCCTGCTGGCCGCCGGGGTGGGCGGAGCGGTCCTGGCCCGCGCGCTGGCCGGCCACTTCACCGAGGCCCGCCACGCCCTCGACGACCCCGCGGGCCGCTGGGGCGAGGGCGACCCGGTGCCCCGCCGGTTCACCGCCGGACAGCTCTCGGACCTGGTCTCCGGCACCGGCCTTGAGACCCACGCCGTGCACGGCGTGCGGGTCTTCGCCGACCTCGTCCCCGGGGTCCTGGTGGACACCGAACCGGGTGCCGTGGACGCCCTCCTCAAGCTGGAGGCGGCCGTCGCCGAGCTGCCCGCCTTCCACGCCGTCGCGACCCAGCTGCACGTCCTGGGCGAGAAGCGCGCCTGAGCCGGCCGCGCGCCGCCCCCTCCGGCGGACCGGGAGCGGTGCTGATCAGCGACGCAGCTGCGGACGGAGTAGGGCTCAGGACCTCCGTACGGCGCGCGCGCCCCGTATGATCGGGTGACACCATCCGGCATGACGGATCGGACGGCGGGGCATCTACGCCTCAGCAGCCGAGCCGACATAGCGGTCCGGACTGGCTGAACGCTAGAGGGCGGGTTTCACGGGGGCGAATCCCTGCCTATCCTGGAAGGGCCGCATACCGGTCGCCCCCGCGGCCGACGACGAGGAGGACTCCGTGCCGCTCTCGGAGCACGAGCAGCGCATGCTCGAGCAGATGGAGCGAGCGCTGTACGCCGAAGATCCCAAGTTCGCGACAGCGCTCGAGGGAAGTGGACTGCGTACGTACACCCGACGAAGGGTCTACCAGGCGGTCGCAGGCTTCCTGGTGGGTATCGCGCTCCTCATGGCCGGAATGGTCGCCCAGCAGATCTGGATCAGCGTGGTGGGGTTCCTCGTCATGCTCGGCTGCGCCGTGCTCGCGGTCACCGGATGGCGCAAAGCGCCCAAGCCGGGTGAACAGCAGCCGGCCGCCGCGGGTGGCGGCGACAGCGCACGCCACCGCCCCAGACAACGCCGGTCGATGATGAACCGCATCGAACAGCGGTGGCAGCGCCGCCGCGACGAGCAGGGCCAGTAGAACGTTCCGGCTCCGGGCCAGTCCCGGGGCCGTGTTGATGGTTTGACGCATGACCCTGATGGGTGAGGGGCGGTCGCATTATTGCGACCGCCCCTCACCGCTGTGCCTCCCGACGCTCCTCAGCCGTGCCGCCGTGTGACGCGGCGCAGCCGGGCCGCCCACGCACCGCGCCCCGGACGGGCCGCCCACCGTTCCCGGAGCGACGTCCAGCGGTCCGAGACGCCCCACATCACTCGAATGGCCGATCGAGGCAGCAGCGTCGCGCGCAGTCGCGCGCCCCGCCGGGCCGATGCCCACAGGCCCGCCCGGACCGCCAGGACGTCCTGCGTCTGCCCCGGCGCCGGGCGCGGCTCGGGGGCGTACAGCACCTGCTCGACCGAGCCGGCGATCCGGTGGACCGCCTCGGCCGCGGCGACGTCCAGCCCGCCCGCTCGGACGATGCGGGCCGCCGCCTTCCGCGGGGTCAGGGACCCGTCGGGCGCGATGCCGTGGTCCCAGGCCGAATCGGTGATCTCCCGCCAGGCCGCGAGCGTCCGGGCCGCCGCGTCCGCGGGCGTGCGCCCGAAGGAGCCGAGCCGGCGGTTCCGTATCCGGATCCGCAGGAGCAGCGGCAGCAGCGGGACCGCCGGCACCAGGGCCGCCACGAGGACCGCCATCAGCACCGAGCCGAGGGATGACCCCGGGCCGGACGGCGCCGACGCACCGGGCGCGGCCGAAGCGCCGCACTGGCCCCGGCCGCCCTGCGGCGGGCAGCTCTCGACGGTGGACGGCGTGCTCGACGGCTCGGCCGAGGGGTCCTCCGAGGGCTGCGCGGGATCGCTCGCGCTGCCGCTGGGGGTCTCCGGCACCGTGTACGAGGGAGCGCTGCCCCGGCTCGGGGTGGGCTCGAAGCGGGTCCACCCCGCCCCCTCGAAGTACAGCTCGGGCCAGGCGTGCGCGTCGCGCAGCCCGACCGAGGTCGAACCGTCCGCCTTGAGGGTGCCCGGGGCGAAGCCCACCGCCACCCGGGCCGGGATGCCGAGCGTCCGCGCCATCGCCGCCATCGTGAACGAGAAGTGGACGCAGAAGCCCTCCTTGTCCCGCAGGAACCGGGCGATGGCCGACGAGCCGGTGCCCGAGGCGACCGAGGTGTCGTACCGGAAGCCGCCCTGCACGGCGAACCAGTCCTGGAGCCTCACGGCCTGCTCGTAGGCGTTCGCCGCGCCCTGTGTGACCGATCGAGCCGTCTCCGCGACCACCCTCGGCAGCGAGTCCGGGACCCGGGTGTACTCGTTCACCACGTCCTGCGGCGGCGGTCCGGCCGCCGCGAGCTGCGCCGCCGTCGGCTCGACGATCAGACTGCCGACCTCGTACTGAGCGCCGCGCGTGGTCTGCCCCTCGTCTCCGACGAGCGTGCGGCCCTCCGGCTCGTACCGCCAGCGGCCGTCGACGCCGACCTCGGTCGCCGGGTAGGGGAGCGGCAGATAGGTCTGCCGGTAGGACGGCGAGGCGGAGAAGTTCGTCCGGATCTCCGTGACGGCGACGTCCCGGCCCAGTCCGGTGGGCTGCGGGAGGCGGTCGGGCACGTCCGTCAGACGGCGCGTGGAGGAGCGCCACTCGCTGCCGTTGAACTCGTCCAGGGCCAGGATCCGCAGATACAGGCCCTGCGGATCCTCGGCGTTGGTGCGGTACGTCAGGACCTCGCGGTCCTCCGGCTGGTTCAGGTTGTTCTGCAAGGAGACCAGCGGGTTCACCGCCGAGATGGTGCCTCCGCCGCTGCCCTTGCCGTTCCCCGGGCCCCTGTCGGCGAGCAGGCCGCCGTCCAGGGCGGGCAGCGCCGCCGGCGCCACCAGCGCCAGGCCCAGGGCGACCGCGCCGATGCGCCGCCCGGTCCGCAGGGGCGGCGAAGTGCCCCCGCCCGCAGGTCCGTTCGCCCTGCCGGGGAAGCGGGACGAGCCGCCGCCGAAGACCCGGCCCCACTGGGAGAGCCGGTCGCGGCCCTCGGCCAGCAGGAGCAGCAGATAGCCGGCGGCGGCCAGCACGAAGAACGGCCAGGCCGCGCCGCCGTCGGTGAGACCGGCCGCGACCGAGTACAGCGCGAGCAGCGGCAGACCGGCCGGGGCCGCGCTGCGGAAGGTCACCGCGAGCGCGTCCACCGCGAGACCGATCAGCACCATCCCGCCGACCACCAGCAGCCGGATGCCGTCCGTCGCCGGGGCCGGGATGGAGTACGTGCCGACGTCCTCGCCGCCGGCCACCAGCAGCTCGCCGAGCCGCATCAGGGCCTGCGGGCCGGGAACGAGCCCGAGCAGGGCGTCATCCCGGGCGAACAGGAGCGTCAGGAGCCCCAGCGTCACCAGGGCCTGGCAGGCGATGGTCAGGGACCGGGCCGCCGACAACCGGCGCGCGAGCGCGCCCACCCCGCTCTGGACCGCCAGCAGCAGCGCCGCCTGGACGAACCAGCCCGCCCCCTCGACCAGTGGCAGCAGCGCTCCGCCCGCCAGCAGCGTCGCCGCGCCGCCGCCCAGCGCCAGCCGGGTCCGCCCGCTCATGACCATCCCCCCGGGAAATCCGTCGTGCCGCCGCCCGCGGCGGACGGCGCCTCGGCGTGCAGCCGGCCCGCCTGCCGCCACAGCGCGGGCAGTTCGGCGCCCTGGGGCACGGACACCACGATCCAGCCCGCCTCGCGCAACCGCCGCAGCAGCTCGGCGGCGGGCGGAGCCGCCGGCTCCCCGGCGGCGACCCAGTGGGCGCTCTCCAGGACGAAGGCGACCGCCGCGCGGCTGCGTTGCCGCATCCGGGCCGCGACCGCGACCTCCTCCTCGGCGAGATCTCCGAAGAGGGCGATCAGCAGCCCCTCCTCGCCGCCGCGCAGCACCGCGTGGGCGCGCTCCAGCCCGCCGCCGTCGGAGTGGCCGACCACCGCCAGGGTGTCGAGCAGGAGACCGGCCGCGTCCGCGGACTCCTGCGTCGACCCCGCGAATCCGTCGGACCCCTCGCCGGGCACCGTGCTCCCGTCGTCCGTCAGCAGCCGGACGGCGAAGCCGCGCTCCAGCATGTGCACGAGCGCCGAGGCGGCGGCCGACACCGCCCATTCGAACGCCGAGTCGGGCCCGGCGCCCTCGAAGGCGATCCGCCGGGTGTCCAGCAGCACCGTGCACCTGGCCCGCTGGGGCTGCTCCTCGCGGCGCACCATCAGCTCGCCGTGGCGTGCGGTCGAGCGCCAGTGAACCCGGCGCAGGTCGTCGCCGTGCCGGTAGCCGCGCGGAATGACGTCGTCCTCGCCGGCGAAGGCGAGCGACCGCCCGCGGCCGTCGCCGTATCCGGACGCCTCGCCCGCCAGCCGCAGGGGCGGCAGGGGCGCCGTGCGCGGGATGACGACGAGGGTGTCGTACGCGCTGAAGGATCGGGTCAGTTCGCACATGCCGAACGGGTCGCCGAGCCGCAGTTGCAGCGGCCCGAGCGGATAGCGGCCCCGCAGGTCCGAGCGGACGCGGTAGGACACCTCGCGGCGTCCGCCCGGCTCCACCCGGTCCAGCACGAACCGGGGCCGCGGCCCCAGCACGTACGGCACCCGGTCCTGGAGCATCAGCAGACCGGTCGCGAGCCGCGAGACGTTGTCGATGCGCAGGTGCACGCGCGCCTCCGAGCCGGCGGGCACCCGGGAGGGCGCGAGCCGGCGGGTGCCCGTCACCCGGTGGTGGGTGCGCCAGAGCACGGCCACGCAGATGAGCGGCAGCACCGCCAGCAGCAGGCCGACCCGCAGCAGGTCGGCCTGGCCGAGGACGTAGGCGCAGCCCGCGGCGGCCAGTCCGGCGGCGAGGAACGAGCGCCCCCGGGTGGTGAGGCCGCCCAGCGCGGAGCGCAGGCCGCCCCTCCTGCCGGCGTCCTCGACGGTGCCGGGCCCGCCGGCGGACATCACAGCCGCCGTGCGCCGGGCTGCTGCCGGCCGTACGGCGGACGGCCCTGCTCGTGGACGCCCGGCGCGGCGGTCGCCGCGTCGCCGGCGGTCGTCGGGACCGGGACGCGCTGGATGATCTCCAGCACCACCTGCTCCGCGGTGCGGCGGTTCAGCTGGGCCTGCGCGGTGGGCAGCAGGCGGTGGGCGAGCACGGGCGCGGCGAGCGACTGGACGTCGTCAGGCAGGGCGTAGTCGCGTCCGCTGAGGGCGGCCGAGGCTTTCGCGGCGCGCAGCAGGTGCAGCGTCGCGCGGGGGGAGGCGCCGAGTCTGAGGTCGGGGTGGCCGCGGGTGGCCCCGACGAGCTCCACCGCGTAGCGGCGGACGGCGTCGGCGACGTGGACCGTGCGGACCGCGTCGATCAGCTTCACGATGTCGTGGGCGTGCGCCACGGGCTGGAGGTCGTCCAGCGGCGACACACCGCCGTGCACGTCGAGCATCTGCAACTCGGCGTCCGGGCTCGGGTAGCCGATGGAGACCCGGGCCATGAACCGGTCGCGCTGGGCCTCGGGCAGCGGATAGGTGCCCTCCATCTCCACCGGGTTCTGCGTGGCCACCACCATGAACGGGTCGGGCAGCTCGTAGGTCCGGCCGTCGATGGTGACCTGGCGCTCCTCCATCGACTCCAGCAGCGCCGACTGCGTCTTCGGCGACGCGCGGTTGATCTCGTCGCCGATCACGATCTGGGCGAAGATCGCGCCCGGCTTGAACTCGAAGTCGCGCCGCTGCTGGTCGAAGATGGACACGCCGGTGATGTCCGAGGGCAGCAGGTCCGGAGTGAACTGGATGCGGCGCACCGAGCAGTCGATGGACCGTGCCAGCGCCTTGGCCAGCATGGTCTTGCCGACGCCGGGGACGTCCTCGATGAGGAGGTGCCCCTCCGCGAGCAGCACGGTCAGCGAAAGCCGTACGACCTCGGGCTTGCCCTCGATCACACTCTCCACCGACCTGCGCACCCGCTCCGCCGTCGTGGTCAGATCCGTAAGGCTCGCTCGATCGTCATAGGTCGTCACCCGGCCCTCCTCGGCCCTTTGAGCAGGGACCGGCGCGCGTGCGTACCCGCGCGGCCCACCCCGAAATACGGACACTCCTCCGGAAGGCCCGGGGACGTCACCCCCGCATTCTTGTTGCCGTTACCGCTTCGTGTCACTCGCCTGTGGATAACTGAGGGCGGAATGTAGGTGTATGACGCTTTTGGGTGAGACGAAAGACCGGTCGGAGGGCTTTCGGGGCGGGCCGGCTGGCGGGGGCCGGCCCCGGAGCGGACCGGCCCGCGGCTCAGGAAGCGGAATCGATCTCGCGGAGCAGGCCGGTGGTCACGTCGAAGACGAACCCGCGCACGTCGTCGGTGTGCAGGAGGAACGGCGAGGTCCGCACCCGCTGCATCGACTGGCGCACGTCCTGGTCGGCGTCCGAGTACGCCTCCACCGCCCAGACCGGCCGCTGGCCGACCTCGCGCTCCAGCTCCTGCCGGAAGTCCTCGGTGAGCGATTCGAGGCCGCAGTTGGTGTGGTGGATGAGTATGACGCTGCGCGTGCCGAGGGCCCGCTGGCTGATGGTGAGCGAGCGGATCACGTCGTCGGTGACGACACCGCCCGCGTTGCGGATGGTGTGGCAGTCGCCGAGTTCGAGGCCCAGCGCCGCGTGCAGGTCGAGCCGGGCGTCCATGCAGGCCACCACGGCGACCTGGAGGACCGGGTGGGCGTCCATGCCCGGATCGCGGAAATCGTCCGAGTAGCGCGTGTTCGCCTCGACCAGGCGGTCGGTGACCGTACCGCCCGCGCGGACCGGCTCGCCGGTGGTCGTCACGGGCTCGGCGGGGGAGTGAGCGGAAGTCGACATGGATACGACGTTAGCCGTCCCACCTGGTGCGAGCGTGTTGAGGGAGTGGACAAAGAACGTCAACTCGTCTTGTTGTGAGGTAGCCCACACGGCGGACCGAGGTGCATCCGTCCGGGTGAGGAGCCGGTTCGCGATGGTTGGGGCGACTCGCTGCCGCGCTCGTTGATCGCGCATCGATCGAATGGCAGGGTGGACTAAAGTAACGCGAAGTCACCGCCCCACCCGAGCACGCACCACCCCGCACCCACCGCACCACCTGTACCTCCTGCATATTCCGTATTTCCCCCGTGATGTGCGGCGTACGTGCGGCCCGGCCCTCTCCCGCTCTCGGTCGGCCGACGCCCCTTCCCCGGCGCCGGCGGACCTCCCCTTCAGAGCGGGCGGGGACCAGGACGTACGTACCGGCCGCGCGGGACAGAGCCTGAGAGGGCGCATTGAGCCAGACCCGACACGTCCCGGTGATGCTCCAGAGGTGTCTGGACCTGTTGGCCCCGGCTCTCCAGGCCCCGGCCCACCCGGAGCCCGTGGTCGTCGACTGCACCCTCGGCCTCGGCGGGCACAGCGAGGCCCTGCTCGCGGCCTTCCCCGCCGCCCGGCTGATCGGCCTGGACCGCGACAAGGAGGCGCTGCGGCTCTCCGGCGAGCGGCTCGCCCCCTACGGCGACCGGGCCACCCTCGTCCACGCGGTCTACGACGAACTGCCCGACGTCCTCGCCCGCCTCCGCATCCCCCGGGTCCAGGGCGTGCTGTTCGACCTCGGCGTCTCCTCCATGCAACTGGACGAGGCCGACCGCGGGTTCGCGTACGCCCAGGACGCGCCGCTCGACATGCGGATGGACCAGACGACCGGCATCGGCGCGGCCGAGGTGCTCAACACCTATCCGCCCGGCGAACTGGTCCGCATCCTGCGCGCCTACGGCGAGGAGAAGCAGGCCAAGCGGATCGTCTCCGCCGTGGTGCGCGAGCGCGAGAAGGAGCCGTTCAGCAACAGCGCCCGGCTGGTCGAGCTGATCCGCGACTCGCTGCCCCAGGCCGCCAAGCGGACCGGCGGCAACCCGGCCAAGCGGACGTTCCAGGCCCTGCGCATCGAGGTCAACGGCGAGCTCGGCGTCCTGGAGAGGGCGATCCCGGCGGCCGTCGGCACCCTCGCGGTCGGCGGCAGGATCGCCGTGCTGTCCTACCACTCGCTGGAGGACCGGCTGGTCAAACAGGTCTTCGCGGCCGGCGCCGCCAACACCGCGCCCCCCGGACTGCCCGTCGTCCCCGAGCGCTACCAGCCGCGCCTCAAGCTGCTCACCCGGGGCGCGGAGCTGCCCACCGAGGAAGAGGTCGCGCAGAACCGCCGCGCCGCGCCCGCCCGGCTGCGCGGTGCCCAGCGCGTCCGCGAGGAGGAGCGATGAGCGCCAGGGAGACCGTGCGGTGAGCGGGAAGCAGGCCGCGGCGCTGAAGGGGCGGGCCGGACGGCTCGCCCGGCTGATGCCGTCCTCCGGGCCCAGCACCGCGGCCCGCACCCCCTTCGTCCTCCTCGTCGTCCTGCTGCTGGGGGGCGGGCTCATCGCCCTGCTCCTGCTGAACTCCGCGCTCAACGAAGGATCGTTCAGGCTCAGCGAGCTGAAACGGGACACCACCGAGCTGACCGACGAGCAGCAGGCCCTCCAGCGCGACGTCGACAGCCTCTCCCAGCCCGACGCCCTGGAGCGGCGCGCCCGCGAGCTGGGCATGGTCCCCGGCGGCAGCCCCGCCTTCCTCGAACCGGACGGCACCGTCCGCGGCGTCCCCGCCGAGGCCACCGCGCCGCCGCCCCCCAGCCCCGGCGCCATGCTCGGCGGCCCGAAGCCCGGAGCGGCCGGCCCCGCCGCCACCGCGACGGCGGCCCCACCGGCCGCCCCGCCCGCCGGCCCGTCCGGCTCGGCCCCGCCGCCGCCGGCCGCGTCCGGCCCGCAGCCCGCCGCCGGGGCCGCGACCGGGCCCGCGGCACAGAACGCGCCGCGCACCGCGGCGACCCCGCCCCCGACGCCCTCCGGCAGGTGACGCAGTGCCGCCCAAGGAACCGCCGCGCCGCCGCGTACCCGACCCGGCGCGCCCCCGTAACGCGGCGAGCGGCGCCGGCCGTTCCGGGCCCCGCCCGCCGGCCCGCCGGCCGCGCTCCGCACCGGGACGCTCCGGAGGCACCGCCCGCGGCCGGGCGCCCCGCGCCCTGCGGCTCGGCAGCCCGCGCCCCCGGCTGCGGCTGGTCGGCTTCGGGCTGACGGTCGTCATGCTGCTCTTCACGGCCCGGCTGCTCCAGGTCCAGGCGGTCGACGCCTCCGCGTACGCGGCCAAGGCCGAGAAGAACCGCTATCTGGAGTACACGGTCGCCGCCGAGCGGGGCGAGATCACCGACCGCAAGGGCGTGGCGCTCGCCACCAGCGTCGACGCCCACAACATCACCGCCGACCCCAAGCTGTTCACGCCCGAGGACAGCAAGGCCCCCGACGCTCCCCAGCAGGCGGCGGCCCTGCTCGCCCCCATCCTGGGCAAGGACGTGGACGAGCTCGTCAAGAAGCTCTCGACGCCCAGGAGCCGTTACACCGTCCTCGCCTACCGGCAGACGCCCCAGGTCTGGAAGCAGATCAAGGACCTCAAGACGGTCTTCGCCGAGAAGGCCGCCGAGGACGGCGCGAACGGCGGCCCGGGAGCCAACGTCCTGGCCGGCGTCCTCCAGGAGCCGACCACCAAGCGGGTCTACCCCAACGGAGACCTCGCCGCCGGGATACTGGGATTCGTCAGCGACGACGGCAAGGGCGGCGGCGGACTCGAATCCCAGCTCGACAAGGAGCTCGCGGGCGAGGACGGCAAGATCCGCTACGCCCAGGCCGGCGGACGCCGGGTGCCCACGGCCGGCTCCAGCGAGATCCCGGCCGTACCCGGCTCCGACGTCGAACTGACCATCGACCGGGACATCCAGTGGGCCGCCCAGCGCGCCATCGCCGACCAGGTCGAGAAGTCCAAGGCCGACCGCGGCTACGTCATCGTGCAGAACACCCGGACCGGCGAGCTGCTGGCCATGGCCAACGCGCCCGGCTACGACCCCAACGACCTCTCCCGGGCCGGCTCCGCCTCCCTCGGCAACGCGGCCCTCCAGGACGTCTACGAGCCGGGCTCCACCAGCAAGGTCATGTCCATGGCCGCCGTGCTGGAGGAGAAGGCCGCCACGCCCGGCACCCACGTCGTCGTCCCCAACCGGCTGCACCGCGGCGACCGGCTCTTCAAGGACGACATCGACCACCCCACCTGGTACCTCACGCTCAACGGGGTGCTCGCCAAGTCCAGCAACATCGGCACCATCCTGGCCACCGGCCAGCTCGGCGAAACGCAGGCCGAGTCCAACCGGGTCCTCTACTCCTACCTGCGCAAGTTCGGACTCGGCAGCAAGACCGGGCTCGGCTACCCCGGCGAATCGCCCGGCATCCTCGCGCACCCGAAGGACTGGTCGACCTCGCAGCAGTACACGATCCCCTTCGGCCAGGGGCTCTCGCTCAACGCCGTACAGGCCGCCTCGGTCTACTCCACGATCGCCAACGGCGGAGTCCGGGTCGCGCCCACCCTCGTACGCGGCGCCAAGGGAGCCGACGGGCGGTTCACCGCCGTAGACGCCCCCGAGGAGAACCGGGTGGTCAGCGAGAAGACCGCCAGGACCCTCGCGACCATGCTGGAGTCCGTCGTCGACGACCGGGAGGGCACCGGAACCAGGGCCGCCATCCCCGGCTACCGCGTGGCCGGCAAGACCGGCACGGCCAACCGCGTCGACCCGGTACGCGGCGTCTACCAGGGCTACACCGCGTCCTTCGCCGGTTTCGCGCCCGCCGACGATCCGCAGATCACCGTCTACTGCGCGATCCAGAACCCGACCCGGGGAAGCTACTTCGGCGGCCAGATCTGCGGTCCCATCTACAAGCAGGTCATGGAGTTCGCCCTCAAGACGCTCCAGACCCCTCCGTCCGGCAGCAAGCCGCCCCGGCTGCCGGTGTCCTTCCAGCCCGGCGAGTGACGCGGGGAAGCGCGAGCACCCCTCAAGGAACCTCAGTGACAACCATCACCCCCGATCCCGGGAACCGGAACGAGAACCACCGGGGCGCGGGTCCCTCGCTTCGCGAGAGCCCGCCCCAGCCCGGTACGCTCACCGCCGTGCCCCACGCTGATCAGTCCCAAACCACCCAGAAGGACGCGCCTGTGACCTACCCGGGAGCGCCCCGACCGGACCGGCTCCGGCCCACCCCGCTCGGCGAGCTGGCCGAACGGCTCGGCGTCGAGTCGCCCGGGCCCGGTGAGGTCACCGGCATCACGCACGACTCGCGAGCGGTCCGCCCCGGCGACGTGTACGCGGCCCTGCCCGGCGCCCGCCTGCACGGCGCCGACTTCGCCGCCCAGGCCGCGGGCCTCGGCGCCGCCGCCGTCCTCACCGACCCGGCCGGCGCCGAGCGCGCCGCCGCCGCCACCGGCCTGCCGGTCCTGGTCGCCGGGAACCCACGCGCCGTCATGGGCGAGATGGCCGCCGACATCTACGGGCGGCCCGGCATCGGCCTCCTCCAGATCGGCATCACCGGAACCTCCGGCAAGACCACCACCGCCTACCTGGTCGAGGGCGGCCTGCGGGCCGCCGGACGCTCCACCGGGCTCATCGGCACCGTGGAGATGCGGATCGGCGACGAGCGGATCAAGTCCGAGCGCACCACCCCCGAAGCCACCGACCTCCAGGCCCTGTTCGCCGTCATGCGCGAACGCGGCGTCGAGGCGGTCGCGATGGAGGTCTCCAGCCACGCCCTGGTGCTCGGCCGGGTCGACGGCTGCGTCTTCGACGTGGCGGTCTTCAACAACCTCAGCCCGGAGCACATGGAGTTCCACTCCGGCATGGAGGACTACTTCCAGGCCAAGGCCCAGCTCTTCACCCCCGGGCGCAGCCACCGGGGCGTCGTCAACTTCGACGACGAGTACGGCCGCAGGCTCGTCACGGAGTCCGGGGTCCCGGTCACCACCTTCTCCGCCGAGGGCCACCCGGACGCCGACTGGCACGCCGAGGACGTCCTGGTCGGACCGCAGGACAGCGCCTTCACCGCCGTCGGACCGAACGGCGAGCGGGTGGCCGCGCGCTCCCCGCTGCCCGGACCGTTCAACGTCGCCAACACCCTCGCCGCGATCGTCACGCTGGCCGTCGCGGGCGTCGACCCGCAGACCGCCGCGGACGGCGTCGCGGCCGTCCCCGGCGTCCCGGGCCGCCTGGAGCGGGTGGACGCCGGCCAGCCCTACCTCGCCGTCGTCGACTACGCGCACAAGACCGACGCCGTCGAGTCCGTGCTGCGCTCCCTGCAGAAGGTCACCGAGGGCAGGGTGCACATCGTGCTCGGCTGCGGCGGCGACCGCGACACCACCAAGCGCGGCCCGATGGGCGCCGCGGCGGCCCGCCTCGCCGACACCGCCGTACTGACCTCCGACAACCCCCGCTCCGAGGACCCCCTCGCGATCCTCGCCGCGATGCTCGCCGGCGCCGCCGAAGTGCCCGTCCACGAGCGCGGCGACGTGCTGGTGGACGCCGACCGCGCAGCCGCCATCGCCGCCGCCGTCGCCCGCGCCGAACCGGGCGACACCGTCCTCGTCGCGGGCAAGGGGCACGAGCAGGGCCAGGACATCCACGGGGTCGTACGGCCCTTCGACGACCGCAAGGTCCTGCACGCAGCCATCGAGCGGTCCCTGGGGCGCACCGGCGCCGACGACGACGCCCCCGCGGGCGCCGTGGACCGTGCCGCTCCCGAGAACAACAGTCAGGGATGACCAAGTGATCACCCTTTCCCTCGCCGAGATCGCCGAAATCGTCGGCGGGCAACCGCACGACATACCGGATCCGTCGGTCACCGTCCACGGCCCCGTCGTCCACGACTCCCGGGCCGTGGAGCAGGGCAGCCTCTTCGTCGCCTTCGCGGGCGAGCGGGCCGACGGCCACGACTTCGCCCCCGGGGCCGTCGAGGCGGGCGCGGCGGCCGTGCTCGCCGCCCGCCCCGTCGGCGTCCCCGCGATCGTCGTCGACGACGTCCTCGCGGCCCTCGGAGCGCTCGCCCGCGCCGTCGTCGAACGCCTCGGCACCGCGGTCGTGGCGCTGACCGGTTCCGCGGGCAAGACGTCCACCAAGGACCTCATCGCCCAGCTGCTGGAGCGCCGGGCCCCCACGGTCTTCACGCCCGGCTCCCTCAACAACGAGATCGGCCTGCCGCTCACCGCGCTGCGCGCCACCGCCGAGACCGAGCACCTGGTCCTGGAGATGGGCGCGCGCGGCATCGGCCACATCCGCTACCTCACCGGCCTCACCCCGCCCCGCATCGGCCTGGTGCTCAACGTCGGCACCGCCCACCTCGGCGAGTTCGGCAGCCGCGAGGCCATCGCCCAGGCCAAGGGCGAACTCGTCGAGAGCCTGCCCGAGGACGGCTGCGCCGTCCTGAACGCCGACGACCCCCTCGTCCGCGGCATGTCCGCGCGAACCAAGGCCCGCGTCCTGCTCTTCGGAGAGGCCCCGGAAGCGGACGTACGGGGCGAGAAGGTCAGGCTCACCCCCGACGGACGGCCCGCGTTCGAGCTCCACACACCCACCGGGTGCAGCGACGTGACCTTGCGCCTGTACGGTGAGCACCACGTGTCGAACGCGCTCGCCGCGGCCGCCGTCGCCCATGAGTTGGGCATGTCCGTGACCGAGATCGCCGAGGCGCTCTCGGAGGCGGGCACCCTCTCCCGCTGGCGCATGGAGGTCACCGAGCGTCCGGACGGTGTGACCGTCGTCAACGACGCCTACAACGCGAACCCCGAATCCATGAGAGCCGCACTCCGTGCGCTGGCCGCCATGGGCGAGGCCCGACGGGCCGAGGGGGGGCGCACCTGGGCGGTGCTCGGTCAGATGGCCGAGCTCGGTGACGCGTCGCTCGCCGAGCACGACGCGGTCGGACGGCTCGCCGTCCGGCTCAACGTCAGCAAGCTCGTCGCGGTCGGGGGCAGAGAAGCCTCCTGGCTGCAACTGGGCGCATATAACGAGGGTTCGTGGGGTGAGGAGTCGGTGCACGTGTCCGACGCACAGGCGGCCGTCGACCTGTTGCGCAGTGAACTGCGCCCGGGAGACGTCGTGCTGGTGAAGGCGTCCCGGTCGGTCGGCCTGGAGAAGGTCGCTCTGGCACTGCTGGAGTACTCGACCGAGGGCGAGGTCACCGGCCGATGAGGCAGATCCTCTTCGCGGGGGCCATCGGGCTCCTTCTGACCCTGGTCGGAACCCCGCTGCTGATCAAACTGCTGGCCCGCAAGGGATACGGGCAGTTCATCCGGGACGACGGCCCGCGCACGCACGGCAGCAAGAAGGGCACGCCCACGATGGGCGGCATCGCCTTCATCCTGGCGACGATCATCGCGTACGTCCTGACGAAGGTGATCACCGACGAGGACATGCGCTTCTCCGGCGTCCTCGTGCTGTTCCTGATGGCCGGAATGGGGCTCGTCGGCTTCCTCGACGACTACATCAAGATCGTCAAGCAGCGTTCGCTGGGCCTGCGGGCCAAGGCGAAGATGGCCGGCCAGCTGATCGTCGGCATCGCCTTCGCGGTGCTCTCGCTCCAGTTCCCCAACTCCGCGGGCGCTACCCCGGCCTCCACCCGGCTCTCGTTCGTCGAGGACTTCGGCTGGTCGATCGGGCCGGTGCTGTTCTGCGTCTGGGCGCTGTTCATGATCCTGGCCATGTCCAACGGCGTGAACCTCACCGACGGTCTGGACGGTCTGGCCACCGGGGCCTCGGTGATGGTCTTCGGCGCCTACACCTTCATCGGCCTCTGGCAGTTCCAGGAGTCCTGCGCCAACGCGGACACCCTGACCAAACCCAGCGCCTGCTTCGAGGTCCGCGACCCGCTCGACCTGGCCGTGGTCGCCTCCGCCCTCATGGGCGCCTGCTTCGGCTTCCTGTGGTGGAACACCTCGCCCGCCAAGATCTTCATGGGCGACACCGGTTCACTGGCCCTCGGCGGCGCGCTCGCGGGTCTCGCGATCTGCTCCCGCACCGAGTTCCTGCTGGCCATCCTCGGCGGCCTCTTCGTGATGATCACCATGTCCGTGGTCATCCAGGTCGGCTCCTTCAAGCTGACCGGAAAGCGGGTCTTCCGGATGGCGCCCCTCCAGCACCACTTCGAACTGAAGGGGTGGTCCGAAGTCCTTGTCGTGGTCCGCTTCTGGATCATCCAGGGCATGTGCGTGATCGTCGGACTCGGCCTCTTCTACGCGGGATGGGCAGCCAAGAAGTGAGCACCGTGGACTGGCAGGGCAAGCACGTCACCGTCGCCGGGCTCGGCGTCAGCGGAATCCCCGCGGCCCGCGCCCTGCACGAGCGCGGCGCGCTCGTCACCGTCGTCAACGACGGCGACGACGAACGCGCCCGCGCGCAGGCGGCCGAACTGGAGGCGCACGGCATCACGGTGCGTCTCGGTGACGGCGCCACCCTGCCCGCGTCCACGGAACTCGTCGTCACCGCCCCCGGCTGGCAGCCGGATAAACCGCTCTTCCTGGCTGCCGCCGAGGCGGGCGTCCCGGTCTGGGGCGACGTCGAACTCGCCTGGCGGCTGCGCGGGACCACCGGCCGCGAGCCCGCACCCTGGCTCGCGGTCACCGGTACCAACGGCAAGACCACGACCGTACGGATGCTGGCCTCGATCCTCGAAGCGGCCGGCCTGCGCACCGCCGCCGTCGGCAACATCGGCGTATCGCTGCTGGACGCGGTGCTCGGCGAGGAGGAGTACGACGTCCTCGCCGTCGAGCTCTCCAGCTACCAGCTGCACTGGGCGCCGTCCCTGCGCGCCCACTCCGCCGCGGTCCTCAACCTGGCCCCGGACCACCTCGACTGGCACGGCTCGATGGAGGCGTACGCGGCCGACAAGGGCCGGGTCTACGAGGGCAACACGGTCGCCTGCGTCTACAACGCGGCCGACCCGGCCACCGAGGACCTGGTCCGCGAGGCCGACGTCGAGGAGGGCTGCCGGGCCATCGGCTTCACCCTCGGCACCCCAGGCCCCTCGCAGCTCGGCGTGGTCGACGGCATCCTCGTCGACCGGGCCTTCGTGGCCGACCGCCACCAGCAGGCACAGGAACTGGCCGAGGTCTCCGACGTCGACCCGCCCGCCCCGCACAACATCGCCAACGCGCTCGCCGCGGCGGCCCTGGCCCGCGCCTTCGGCGTGGAACCGGCGGCCGTCCGCGACGGGCTGCGCGCCTTCCGGCCGGACGCCCACCGCATCGAACATGTGGCGGACGTCGACTCCGTCGCCTACGTCGACGACTCCAAGGCCACCAACACGCACGCCGCCCAGGCGTCCCTCGCCGCCTACGAGCCGATCGTCTGGATCGCCGGCGGCCTCGCCAAGGGCGCCACCTTCGACGAACTCGTCACCGGCGCGGCGAAGCGGCTGCGGGGCGTCGTGCTGCTGGGCGCCGACCGCGCGCTGATCCGTGAAGCCCTGGCGCGACACGCCCCCGAAGTCCCGGTGGTCGACCTCGACCGGACCGACACTGGGGCGATGTCCGAGGCGGTCCGGCAGGCCGCCCTGCTCGCCCGGCCGGGCGATACGGTGCTGCTGGCCCCGGCCTGCGCCTCCATGGACATGTTCGCCAACTACAACAAGCGGGGCGAGGCGTTCGCGGACGCGGTCCGCGCCCGCGCCGACGAGAGCGCCTGAGGAACGGGCCCCGGCCCCGGCACCGCCCCCGGGCACGAGCAGTGGAGGGGACAGCGACCATGCCGGCCGACGAGAGCTCAGCCCGGCGCAGACCGGACCGCGTACGGGCGTCCCGGGCGCCGGTACCGCGCCTGCCGGCCGCACCCGTCCCCGCCGGCGTACCGCTGCCCCCCGGCACGGCCCTGCGCGGACGACTGGCCACCGGCTCCCGGCGGCCCGCCGCCCCGCGCGGCTCCGGCCGCGGCAGCGGCGGCGGAAGTCCGCGCCGGCCGCGCGGCGGCCGGGTGCGGGGGGCCTACGAGCAGGCACGCCGGGCCTGGGACCGGCCTCTGACCGCCTACTACGTGATCCTGGGCTCCAGCCTCCTGATCACCGTGCTGGGCCTGGTGATGGTCTATTCCGCCTCGATGATCAAGGCGCTCGACATCAGCAAGCCCGCCACGTACTTCTTCGGCAAGCAGTTCCTCGCCGCGGTCATCGGCGGCGCGCTCATGCTGATCGCCACCCGGATGCCGGTGAAGCTCCACCGGGCCCTCGCCTACCCGATGCTGATGGTCACCGTCTTCCTGATGGTCCTGGTCCAGGTGCCGGGGATAGGGATGTCGGTCAACGGCAACCAGAACTGGCTCTACCTCGGCGGCCCCTTCCAGCTCCAGCCCAGCGAGTTCGGCAAGCTCGCCCTGATCCTGTGGGGCGCCGACCTGCTCGCCCGCAAGCAGGACAAGCGGCTGCTGACGCAGTGGAAGCACATGCTCGTGCCGCTCGTCCCGGTCGCGTTCGTGCTGCTCGGCCTGATCATGCTCGGCGGCGACATGGGCACCGCGATCATCCTCACGGCGATCCTGTTCGGCCTGCTCTGGCTGGCCGGCGCCCCCACCCGGCTCTTCGCCGGGGTGCTCGGCTTCGCCGCCGTCATCGCCTTCCTGCTCATCAAGACCAGCGCCAACCGCATGTCCCGGCTCGCCTGCATGGGCGTGAGCGAACCCGATCCGGAGGGCGGCTGCTGGCAGGCCGCGCACGGAATCTACGCTCTGGCGTCCGGTGGATGGTTCGGTTCCGGGCTGGGGGCCAGTGTGGAAAAATGGGGTCAACTCCCCGAACCACACACCGACTTCATCTTCGCGATCACCGGTGAGGAACTGGGGCTGGCGGGGACGCTGTCCGTGCTCGCCCTGTTCGCGGCTCTAGGCTATGCGGGTATCCGCGTGGCCGGACGCACGGAGGACCCCTTCGTGAGGTATGCCGCGGGAGGCGTGACGACGTGGATCACGGCCCAGGCCGTGATCAACATCGGTGCGGTGCTCGGCCTGTTGCCGATCGCCGGGGTCCCGCTCCCGCTGTTCTCCTACGGAGGGTCCGCCCTGCTGCCGACCATGTTCGCGGTCGGGCTGATGATCGCCTTCGCGCGAGAGGATCCCGCCGCGAAGGCGGCCCTGGCCGTGCGGAGGCCCGGGGTGAGATGGAAGACGATGAGACGGCGCGTCAAGAAGCGTCCGTCCGGAGAGCGGTGAATTTCGGTGCATGTCGTACTCGCCGGCGGGGGGACCGCCGGACACATCGAGCCCGCGCTTGCCCTCGCAGACGCCCTGCGCAGGCAGGACCCGACCGTGGGCATCACGGCCCTCGGCACGGAACGCGGACTGGAGACCAGGCTCGTACCCGAGCGGGGGTACGATCTCGCGCTCATCCCCGCCGTCCCGCTGCCCCGCAAGCCCACGCCCGAACTGATCACCGTCCCGGGCCGGCTGCGCGGCACGATCAAGGCCGCCGAGCAGGTCCTGGAGCGCACCAAGGCGGACTGCGTGGTCGGCTTCGGCGGTTACGTCGCCCTGCCCGGCTACCTGGCCGCCAAGCGCGCCGGGGTGCCGATCGTCGTCCACGAGGCCAACGCCCGCCCGGGACTGGCCAACAAGATCGGTTCGCGCTACGCCCACGGGGTCGCCGTCTCCACTCCGGACAGCAAGCTGCGCGGCGCCCGCTACATCGGCATTCCGCTGCGCCGCACCATCGCCACCCTGGACCGCGCCCGGGTCCGCCCGGAGGCGCGCGCTTCCTTCGGCCTCGACCCCAACCTGCCCACGCTGCTCGTCTCCGGCGGATCGCAGGGCGCCCGGCACCTCAACGAGGTGGTCCAGCGGGTCGCGCCGCTGCTCCAGCGCTCGGGAATCCAGATCCTGCACGTGGTCGGCCCGAAGAACGAATTGCCGCGCGTCGACAACATGCCCGGGATGCCGCCCTACATCCCGGTACCGTACGTGGACCGGATGGACCTCGCGTACGCCGCGGCCGACATGATGCTCTGCCGCGCGGGCGCGATGACCGTCGCCGAACTCTCCGCCGTCGGGCTGCCGGCCGCCTACGTGCCGCTGCCCATCGGCAACGGGGAACAGCGGCTCAACGCCCAACCGGTGGTCAACGCCGGCGGCGGCCTGCTGGTGGACGACGCGGCGCTCACCCCGGAATGGGTGCAGGGCAACGTCCTGCCGGTGCTCTCGGACCCGCACCGGCTGTACGAGATGTCCCGTGCCGCCGCCGAGTTCGGCCGGCGCGACGCCGACGACCTGCTCGTCGGCATGGTGTACGAAGCGATTGCCGCACGCCGCCAGGCGTGAGGCGGTGCGGACCCGGGGCGGACGTCCCGGGTCCGGCGAAGGAGCGAGCGTGGCCGGACCGACGACCGCCCAGCGCGGCGCAGCGGGGCGGGCGGACACTCCCGCCCGCGCCCCCCACATCGGCCCTCAGGGGCGCGGGCCGGGCCGGCGTACGCTGCTCGTCCTGATCGCCGTGGCGGCGGCCCTGCTCACCGGGTTCGTCCTCTGGGCGCTCTACGGCTCCTCCTGGCTCCGGGTCGAACGCGTGAGCACCAGCGGGGTCGAGGTGCTGACCCGCGCGGAGGTGGAAGCGGTCGCCGCGACGCCGATGGGCGCTCCGCTGGTCTCCGTGGACACCGACGGCATGGAGGACCGGTTGCGCCAGAAGTTGTCTCGTATCGACACAGTGGATGTCGTTCGGGACTGGCCGCACGGCATCAGCCTTAAGGTGACGGAACGCAAGCCCGTCCTGCTGGTCCGGAAGGGCGCGAAGTTCGTCGAAGTGGACGCCGAGGGTGTGCGCTTCGCCACCGTGGACCGGGCGCCCGCGGGCGTACCGCTGCTGGAACTGACGCCCGACCGGTCGGCCAGTCTGCGCCGTTTCGGAAGCGACCGGCTGGTGCGGGAGGCGGTCCGGGTGGCGGGCGAGCTCCCGGAGGGCGTCGCGAAGGACACCGAGGCCGTACGGGTCACCTCGTACGACGCGATCTCCTTGCGGCTCACCCGGGATCGCGACGTGACCTGGGGCAGCGGGGAGGACGGCGCCGTCAAGGCGCGGGTTCTCACCGCTCTGATGAAAGCCGCTCCCAAAGCGGGACACTTCGACGTCAGTGCCCCCACCGCCCCTGCGGTATCGGGGAGTTGACGGGCATTTGTGCTGGCCAGCACCCTGGTTGGTCAGCGCTACGGGTGATCACATAGGGTGAAAAGAAAAACGGGAGGTTCGGCGTGTTCGTTGAACGTGCGCCACTTGTCGACTTAGTGTCCTGTTCGGAAGAGTCCAAGAAGCAGACACACTGGTAACCCTGAAGTTGAACGTCAGGGTTTGGGTCGGCGTTCGGACCGTCCCCATCGACATCAGTCGTCGCCGCGGGTCCTCCGCAGAGCGACGACACGTAACTCGAGGCGAGAGGCCTTCGACGTGGCAGCACCGCAGAACTACCTCGCAGTCATCAAGGTCATCGGTGTCGGCGGCGGTGGTGTCAATGCCATCAACCGAATGATCGAGGTCGGCCTCAAGGGCGTCGAGTTCATCGCGATCAACACGGATGCACAAGCCCTGTTGATGAGCGACGCCGACGTCAAGCTCGACGTCGGCCGCGAACTCACCCGCGGCCTCGGCGCCGGGGCGAACCCGGCCGTCGGTCGCAAGGCGGCAGAGGACCACCGTGAGGAGATCGAGGAGGTCCTCAAGGGGGCCGACATGGTCTTCGTCACCGCCGGGGAAGGCGGCGGCACCGGCACCGGCGGCGCACCCGTCGTCGCCAACATCGCGCGCTCGCTCGGCGCCCTGACGATCGGTGTGGTCACCCGCCCGTTCACCTTCGAGGGCCGGCGCCGCGCGAACCAGGCGGAGGACGGCATCGCCGAACTCCGCGAAGAGGTCGACACCCTCATCGTCATCCCCAACGACCGCCTGCTGTCCATCTCGGACCGCCAGGTCAGCGTCCTGGACGCCTTCAAGTCGGCCGACCAGGTCCTGCTCTCGGGCGTGCAGGGCATCACCGATCTGATCACCACACCGGGTCTGATCAACCTCGACTTCGCCGACGTCAAGTCGGTCATGTCCGAGGCCGGATCGGCGCTCATGGGCATCGGCTCGGCCCGCGGCGACGACCGCGCGGTGGCCGCCGCGGAGATGGCGATCTCCTCGCCGCTGCTGGAGGCGTCCATCGACGGGGCCCGCGGCGTGCTGCTCTCCATCTCCGGCGGCAGCGACCTCGGTCTCTTCGAGATCAACGAGGCCGCCCAGCTGGTGAGCGAGGCGGCGCACCCCGAGGCCAACATCATCTTCGGCGCCGTCATCGACGACGCCCTGGGCGACGAGGTGCGGGTCACCGTGATCGCCGCGGGCTTCGACGGCGGACAGCCGCCGGCCCGCCGCGAGAACGTCCTCGGGGCGAACACGAACAAGCGCGAGGAGCAGACCGCCCCGGCCAGGTCCTCCGCCGAGCCCGCCCGCCAGTCGGGCGGACTCGGTTCGGTGCCGTCGCGTGAGGCGGCCCCGGCCCCGGCCGAGACCTCTCCCGCTCCGGCGTCGAACGAGAGCACGCTGCCGCCGGTCTCCCCGCCGCACGTCCCGCCGGCCCGTCCCTACCAGGACACCCAGGCCGAAGAGCTGGATGTCCCGGACTTCTTGAAGTGATAGGTCAGCACCGGGCGGCATCCGTCACGGGCGGCGCTCATTTCGCCTTCACCGACCGGTGGGGCGGGGTGAGCGCCGCTCCGTACGGCGAGCTCAACCTCGGCGGCGCGGTCGGAGACGACCCCGCCGCCGTCCGTGCGAACCGCGAACGCGCCGCCCGCCGCCTCGGTCTCGACCCGGCCCGCGTGGTCTGGATGAACCAGGTGCACGGGCGGGAGGTCGCCGTCGTCGACGGGCCCTGGGCGGCGGACGCGGAGGTTCCGGCTGTGGACGCGGTGGTGACCGCCCGGCACGGACTGCCGCTCGCGGTCCTCACCGCCGACTGCACGCCCGTGCTGCTCGCCGATCCGGTCGCCGGAGTCGTCGGGGCGGCGCACGCCGGGCGGCCGGGGCTGGTCGCCGGAGTGGTGCCGGCGGCGGTCGAGGCCATGGTCGCGCTCGGCGCACGCCCCTCCCGGATCACCGCGCACACCGGACCGGCCGTCTGCGGACGCTGCTACGAGGTGCCCGAGGGGATGCGGGCCGAGGTCGCCGACGCCGTCCCCGGCTCGTGGTCCGAGACCAGTTGGTCCACCCCCGCGGTCGACGTCACGGCCGGGGTGCACGCACAGCTCGCCGCCCTCGGGGTGGCGGACCGGCACCGTTCGCCGTTCTGCACCCTCGAATCGGGCGACCACTTCTCGTACCGCCGCGACCGCGTCACGGGGCGGCTCGCCGGATATGTCTGGTTGGACTGATAGGGCATGACGGATCGTAAGGAACAACTCGCGGCGAATCTGGCACGGGTGGAGGAGAGGATCGCCTCCGCCTGCGCCGGGGCCGGTCGCGCACGCGACGAAGTGACCCTGATCGTGGTCACCAAGACCTACCCCGCGAGCGATGTGCGAATCCTGCACGAACTCGGTGTGCGCCATGTCGCCGAGAATCGTGACCAGGACGCGGCCCCCAAGGCCACCGCTTGCGCGGATCTTTCCCTGACGTGGCACTTTGTCGGACAATTGCAGACGAACAAGGTTCGTTCTGTGGCGAGTTATGCCGATGTCGTGCAGTCGGTGGACCGGGTCAGGCTGGTCACCGCCCTCTCGGCGGCGGCCGTCCGCGGGGAGAGGGAGCTCGGCTGCCTCGTCCAGGTCGCCCTGGACGCGGAGAGCGGGGAGCGGGGCGAGCGCGGAGGCGTCGCACCGGACGGGATCGAGGAGTTGGCCGCCGCGGTGGACGCGGCGCCCGGACTCCGGCTCGACGGCCTGATGACGGTGGCGCCGCTGGCGGGTCCGTACGCGGGGCGGCAACGGGCCGCGTTCGACCGGCTGATGGAATGCGCGTCCCGGCTGCGCGCCGACCGCCCGGCTGCGAACATGGTGTCCGCGGGGATGAGCGCGGACCTTGAGGACGCGGTGGCGGCGGGGGCGACACATGTACGCGTCGGTACGGCGGTGCTCGGAGACCGACCCCGGCTCGGGTAACGTCGCGAAGAAGTCGGACCACAGCAGAAAATATGGTCATTCCCGCTCCTAACGGGTAGGCCACCGTGGATCGCTGGCACTTGGTGACGAATGCCGATCCACCACAGAGCGGAGGACTCGGAGCATGGCCGGCGCGATGCGCAAGATGGCGGTCTACCTCGGCCTCGTGGAGGACGATGGGTACGACGGTCCGGGGTTCGACCCCGACGACGAATTCGAACCTGAGCCGGAGCCCGAGCGCGACCGGCGGCGGCATCAGCCCCCCCATCAGGTGGAGCGCGAACGGGAGCGGGAGCGCGAAAGGGATGAACCGGTGCGAGTGGTGCAACCACCCGCGCAACGGGAGCCCGTTCAGCTCCCCGCGGAAAGCAGCCGACCCGCCCGGATCGCCCCCGTGGCATCCATCACACCTGAACGCCCGAACATGGAGAAGAACGCACCGGTGATCATGCCCAAGGTCGTGTCCGAGCGGGAGCCCTACCGCATCACCACGCTGCACCCCAGGACCTACAACGAGGCCCGTACCATCGGGGAACACTTCCGTGAGGGCACTCCGGTGATCATGAATCTCACGGAGATGGACGATACGGACGCAAAGCGACTTGTCGACTTTGCCGCGGGACTCGTCTTCGGTCTCCATGGCAGCATTGAACGCGTGACGCAGAAGGTGTTCCTGTTGTCGCCTGCTAACGTCGATGTCACGGCGGAGGACAAGGCCCGCATCGCAGAGGGCGGATTCTTCAACCAGAGCTGAGAACACGACACCGGGAACGACCCGGCCGGGAGGCCGGTGCCGGCCGCGAGGCCGGAGCTACGAGAGCCAGGGGAGAGGGAAGCGCGAGACATGGGCGTCGCACGGGATGTGGTCTATATCGCGCTGATGTGTTTCCTCATCGTGCTGATCTTCCGGCTGGTCATGGACTACGTCTTCCAGTTCGCACGTTCATGGCAACCCGGCAAGGCGATGGTGGTCGTACTTGAGGCCACTTACACTGTCACCGATCCACCGCTCAAGCTCCTGCGGCGGTTCATTCCGCCGCTGCGTCTCGGGGGCGTGGCACTCGACCTGTCCTTCTTCGTTCTGATGATCATCGTCTACATCCTGATCGCCGTTGTGGTCAGGTTGTGAGCGATACGGTCTTGCCGACTGCCGACGACTACGTAGAGGTGAAGAAGAGATGCCGCTGACCCCCGAGGACGTGCGGAACAAGCAGTTCACGACCGTCCGCCTCCGAGAAGGCTATGACGAGGACGAGGTCGATGCCTTCCTCGACGAGGTCGAATCGGAGCTGACCCGCCTGCTCCGAGAGAACGAGGACCTGCGCGCCAAGCTGGCCGCGGCGACGCGCGCCGCCGCGCAGAACCAGCAGCAGCAACAGGGCATGCGCAAGCCTCCGGAGCAGCAGGACCGCCCCGGGGCTCCCGTTCCCGCCGCCATATCCGGTCCGCCGGTGCAGCAGCAGCCCCCGCAGATGGGTCCGCCCCAACTGCCCGGTGGCGCGCCGCAGCTGCCCGCCGGTCCCAGTGGTCACGGCCCCCAGGGTGGTCATGGCCCCGGTCCGCAGGGCCCGCACGGCCCCGGCCCGATGCAGGGCGGCCCGATGGGCGGCCCCATGGGACACAACCCGCAGCAGCAGCAGATGCAGCAGATGCAGATGCAGCAGCAGCCCCCGCAGATGCAGCAGCAGAGCCAGGGCCCCGGCGGCGACAGCGCCGCGCGTGTCCTGTCGCTCGCGCAGCAGACCGCCGACCAGGCGATCGCGGAGGCCCGTTCCGAGGCCAACAAGATCGTCGGCGAGGCCCGCAGCCGCGCCGAGGGTCTGGAGCGCGACGCGCGTGCCAAGGCGGACGCGCTGGAGCGGGACGCGCAGGAGAAGCACCGTGTGGCGATGGGCTCGCTGGAGTCGGCCCGCGCGACGCTGGAGCGCAAGGTCGAGGACCTGCGCGGCTTCGAACGCGAGTACCGGACGCGCCTGAAGTCCTACCTGGAGAGCCAGCTGCGTCAGCTGGAGACCCAGGCGGACGACTCGCTCGCCCCGCCGCGGACCCCGGCCGCCGCTTCGCTGCCGCCGTCGCCCTCGCTGGCTCCGGCCGGTGCGGGTGCCATGGGCCACTCCATGGGCGGCTCCAACCACGGTGGGCACGGCGGCCAGCAGATGGGCGGCGGCCAGTCGATGGGCGGTGCTCCGTCCTACGGCACCCAGCAGCAGATGTCGCCCGCGATGACGCAGCCGATGGCGCCGGTTCGGCCGCAGGCGCCGCAGCCGATGCAGCAGGCGCCGTCGCCGATGCGTGGGTTCCTGATCGACGAGGACGACAACTGAGCGGTTCGCGCTCGCTGAGCGCGTAGCCGTCGGCAGGCAGAGGGCCGGGCCCCGGGGTTTCCCGGGGCCCGGCCCTCTGCCGTGCGGTGGGGCGCCTGCGGCGGGCTGCTCCCCTGCCCGCCCCTTCCCGAAACCGGGGCTCTGCCCCGGGCCCCGCTCCTCAAGCGCCGGAGGGGCTGGAGTCGGCCGGGACCGGGGCTGGAAGTGGCCGGGACCGGGGCTGGAGTCCGTCGCGGTGGGAAGCGTGAAGGGCCCGGCCGGAGGCGTCCGGCCGGGCCCTTCACCGGTCGTGCGGGTCAGTGCTCCGTCTTGCGCAGGCGGAACGTCAGCGACAGGGCCTCGTCCTCGAAGGGGACGCCGTACGTCTCGTCCGCCTCGCCCTCCGCGTACTCCAGCGCCAGCACCTCGTCCGCGATCAGCGCCGCGTGCTCGGCCAGGGCCTCCGCCGTGGCGGGGGCCGTCGACGTCCAGCGGACGGAGATGCGGTCCGCGACGTCCAGGCCGCTGTTCTTGCGGGCCTCCTGGATCAGGCGGATCGCGTCACGCGCCAGGCCGGCGCGGCGCAGCTCCGGAGTGATCTCCAGGTCCAGGGCGACGGTCGCGCCCGAGTCCGAGGCGACCGACCAGCCCTCGCGCGGCGTCTCGGTGATGATGACCTCCTCGGGGGTGAGGGCGATCTGCTCGCCGTCGACCTCCACCGAGGCCGTGCCCTCGCGCAGGGCCAGGGAGAGCGCCGCGGCGTCCGTGTTCGCGACCGCCTTGGCGACCGCCTGGACGCCCTTGCCGAACCGCTTGCCCAGGGCGCGGAAGTTGGCCTTCGCCGTGGTGTCGACCAGCGAGCCGCCGACCTCGGAGAGCGAGGCCAGCGAGGAGACGTTCAGCTCCTCCGTGATCTGGGCGCGCAGCTCGGGGGAGAGCGAGGCGAAGCCCGTCGCCGCGACCAGCGCGCGGGACAGCGGCTGGCGGGTCTTCACGCCCGACTCGGCGCGGGTGGCCCGGCCCAGCTCCACCAGCCTGCGCACCAGCGCCATCTGCGTGGACAGCGCCGGGTCGATCGCGCCGAGGTCCGCCTTCGGCCAGGAGGACAGGTGCACCGACAGCGGGGCGTCCGGGGTGACCGGCGCGATCAGGTCCTGCCAGACGCGCTCGGTGATGAACGGCGTCAGCGGGGCCATCAGCCGGGTCACCGTCTCGACGACCTCGTGCAGGGTGCGCAGGGCCGCCTTGTCGCCCTGCCAGAAGCGGCGGCGCGAGCGGCGGACGTACCAGTTGGAGAGGTCGTCCACGAATGCGGAGAGCAGCTTGCCGGCGCGCTGGGTGTCGTAGCGCTCCATCGCGGCGGTCATCTGGTCGACCAGCGCGTTCAGTTCGCTCAGGAGCCAGCGGTCCAGGACCGTGCGGTCGGCCGGCGCCGGGTCGGCCGCCGAGGGGGCCCAGCCGGAGGTGCGCGCGTACAGGGCCTGGAAGGCGACCGTGTTCCAGTAGGTGAGGAGCGTCTTGCGGACGACCTCCTGGATCGTGCCGTGGCCCACCCGCCGTGCCGCCCACGGGGAGCCGCCCGCCGCCATGAACCAACGCACCGCGTCGGCCCCGTGCTGGTCCATCAGCGGGATGGGCTGGAGGATGTTGCCCAGGTGCTTGGACATCTTGCGGCCGTCCTCGGCGAGGATGTGGCCCAGGCAGACCACGTTCTCGTAGGACGACTTGTCGAAGACCAGGGTGCCGACCGCCATGAGCGTGTAGAACCAGCCCCGGGTCTGGTCGATGGCCTCCGAGATGAACTGCGCCGGGTAGCGGCTCTCGAAGACCTCCTTGTTCTTGTACGGGTAGCCCCACTGCGCGAACGGCATCGAACCCGAGTCGTACCAGGCGTCGATGACCTCCGGGACCCGGTACGCCTCCAGTTGGCAGTTCTCGTGCGAGCAGGTGAAGGTGATCTCGTCGATGAACGGGCGGTGGGGGTCGAGGGACGACTGGTCCCGGCCCGTGAGTTCCGTCAGTTCGGCACGCGAGCCCACGCACGTGAGGTGGTCGTCCTCGCAGCGCCAGATCGGCAGCGGGGTGCCCCAGTAGCGGTTGCGCGAGAGCGCCCAGTCGACGTTGTTGTTCAGCCAGTCGCCGAAGCGGCCGTTCTTGACGGAGTCCGGGAACCAGTTGGTCCTCTCGTTCTCCTCCAGGAGCCGGTCCTTGATCGCGGTGGTGCGGATGTACCAGGACGGCTGCGCGTAGTAGAGGAGCGCGGTGTGGCAGCGCCAGCAGTGCGGGTAGCTGTGCTCGTACGGGACGTGGCGGAAGAGCTTGCCGCGCGCGTCCAGGTCCGCCGTCAGCGCCTCGTCGGCCTTCTTGAAGAAGACGCCGCCGACCAGCGGCAGGCTCTCCTCGAAGGTGCCGTCGGGGCGTACCGGGTTCACCACGGGCAGGCCGTAGGAGCGGCAGACGACGAGGTCGTCGGCGCCGAACGCGGGGGACTGGTGGACCAGACCCGTACCGTCCTCGGTCGTCACGTACTCGGCGTTCACCACGTAGTGCGCCTCGGCCGGGAAGTCGACGAGGGTGAACGGGCGCTCGTAGGTCCAGCGCTCCATCTCCGCGCCGGTGAAGGACGGGCCGGTCGCCTCCCAGCCCTCGCCCAGCGCCTTCTCCAGGAGTGGTTCGGCGACGACGAGCTTCTCCTCGCCGTCCGTCACGACGACGTAGCGGACCTCGGGGTGCGCGGCGACCGCCGTGTTCGAGACCAGCGTCCAGGGGGTGGTCGTCCAGACGAGGAGGGCCGCCTCGCCGGCCAGCGGGCCGGAGGTGAGGGGGAAGCGGACGAAGACCGAGGGGTCGACGACCGTCTCGTAGCCCTGGGCCAGCTCGTGGTCGGAGAGGCCGGTGCCGCAGCGCGGGCACCAGGGGGCGACGCGGTGGTCCTGGACGAGGAGGTCCTTGGCGAAGATCTCCTTCAGCGACCACCACACGGAGTCGACGTACTCCGGGTCCATCGTGCGGTAGGCGTCGTCCAGGTCGACCCAGTAGCCCATGCGGGTCGTCAGCTCGGCGAAGGCGTCCGTGTGCCGGGTCACCGACTCGCGGCACTTGGCGTTGAACTCGGCGATGCCGAACGCCTCGATGTCCTTCTTGCCGTTGAAGCCCAGCTCCTTCTCGACCGCGAGCTCGACCGGCAGGCCGTGGCAGTCCCAGCCGGCCTTGCGCGCGACGTGGTAGCCCTGCATGGTGCGGAAGCGCGGGAAGACGTCCTTGAAGACGCGGGCCTCGATGTGGTGGGCGCCCGGCATGCCGTTGGCGGTCGGCGGGCCCTCGTAGAAGACCCACTCGGGGCGGCCCTCGGACTGTTCGAGGCTCTTGGCGAAGATCTCGCTCTCGCGCCAGAAGTCGAGCACGGCGTGCTCCAGCGCGGGCAGGTCGACCTGGGCGGGTACCTGGCGGTACTGCGGCGATGTCATGTGCGGCTTCCTCCGGCGGACGTCTTCCACTTCCGTCGGAGGGACGAGAGCCGTGCGCTCCCGCGGTACCACCCTCCTTGGCCGCGGGCGTGCGCCCATGGCCCCCTCATTGGGTCGCGACGCCGGTTCTACTGACCTTGTACCCGTGGGCGGGGCCCACGGTCCAAAGCGTTCTTCCGGCAGCTCCGGGGTGATCTTCACGACGTGCACGCCCCCGGGCTCCCACCGTCCCCGGGTCGCTGCGGGCTGCGTACGACGCTACTCGTCCCATCCATGCCTCTCGCTGGGGCCAGTGTACGGGCCCGTACGGGCGACGGCCGACCGGTCGTCGGCCGGGCGCCCCGTGACCCGAATGGCCAGAGGCGGCCCGCGGAATTCCCCGCTCGGCGCGGCGGCGGATTACCGGGCGGGGAGTTGGGCACAACGGAGGCAGGCGCGTCTCCTGAGGTCCGGGGGAGAGGCGGAACGGCGGCGTGCCCCGTTGCCGCGGAGCTGGGGTCGACTTATCGTCCCAGCACGATTCGCGAGCAAGATCACAATATGTGAAGG
The DNA here is from genome assembly GCF_003846185.1 of Streptomyces sp. ADI96-02. Classification (GTDB taxonomy): domain Bacteria; phylum Actinomycetota; class Actinomycetes; order Streptomycetales; family Streptomycetaceae; genus Streptomyces. The sequence goes on along the minus strand of NZ_ML123034.1, from coordinate 1,453,072 downwards.
GGCCGCGGCCATGGTGGCGAAGAAGACGGCGGAAGAGACCGCGGCCGGACCCGACGGCGCCGAGGAGCCACCGGTCGGCAAGGGCGTGAAGAAGGCCGTGAAGAAGGCGGCGAAGAAAGTGGCGAAAAGGGCGACGAAGAAGGCGGCGGCCCACAAGGCGGCCCCCGGGAGCGCCGCCGCGGGCAAGAGCGCCGCGAGCGGGCGCACCACGAAGAAGACCGCGGCCAAGAAGGCTTCGAAGAAGGCCGCAGCGACGGCCACGGGGGCGGCCCAGGCCGCCGAGCAGACGGGAGCCCACACGGTGGTAGCCAAGAAGAGCGCGAGTCGTCCCGGCGCCGGAGCGGCGGGAACGGCGCCCGTGCCGCCCGCCCGTGCCGGGGCGACCGCGCCCGGCGATCTGGCGGTACGGCCCGGCGAGGACCCCTGGACGCAGGAGGAGGTCACCGAGGCGCGCACGCTGCTCACCAGCGAGATCATGCGGCTGCGCACCGAGCTGGAGACCTCGGGCGCGGCCCTGGCCGGGCTGATGCGGGACTCCGGCGACGGCGCGGGCGACGACGAGGCCGACACCGGCACCAAGAACATCACCCGCGAGCACGAGCTGTCCCTCGCCGCCAACGCCCAGGAGATGCTGGAGCAGAACGAGCGGGCGCTCACCCGGCTGGAGGCGGGCACGTACGGCCTCTGCGAGGTCTGCGGCAAACCGATCGGCAAGGCCCGTATGCAGGCGTTCCCGCGCGCCACCCTCTGCGTGGAGGACAAACAGAAGCAGGAGCGGCGCGGCTGATCCGCACAGGTGTGCCGTACCCTCGTGCTCAGTCAGGCACCTAGGTTGAGGGACTCACGTGGCAGAGGCGGAGCGCATCATCGGTACGCCGGATAATCCCGACGCTGAAGGGGCCGACGAGGTCGGCGTCGAGCAGCCGGCCGAGGGCGGCGTCGACGGCGCGGGCCCCGGCCGGGGCAGGCGGAGGATCCTGGTCCTCCTCGGCGTCGCCGTGGTGGCCTACCTGTTCGACCTGATCAGCAAGATGATCGTGGTCGCCAAGCTGGAGCACCAGCCGCCGATCGACATCTTCGGCGACTGGTTGCAGTTCCGCGCGCTGCGCAACCCGGGTGCCGCGTTCGGGTTCGGCGAGGCGTTCACGGTGATCTTCACGGTCATCGCGGCCGGCGTGATCGTGGTCATCTTCCGGCTCGCGCGCAAGCTCTACAGCCTGCCGTGGGCCATCGCCCTGGGGCTGCTCCTGGGCGGTGCGCTCGGCAACCTCACCGACCGCATCTTCCGCACGCCCGGCGTGTTCGAGGGCGCGGTGGTGGACTTCATCGCCCCCAAGCACTTCGCCGTCTTCAACCTCGCCGACTCCGCGATCGTCTGCGGCGGCATCCTCATCGTGATCCTCTCCTTCAAGGGCCTGGACCCCGACGGCACCGTGCACAAGGACTAGCGGGCGCAAGGCATACTCGACTGGTGAGTACGCACCCCGAGATCCGCACCCTGCCCGTACCGGACGGCCTGGAAGGCGAGCGCGTCGACGCCGCCATCTCCCGGATGTTCGGTTTCTCCCGCACCAAGGCCGCCGAGCTGGCCGCCGCCGGGAAGGTCCAGGTGGACGGTTCGGTGGCCGGGAAGTCCGAGCGGGTGCACGGCGGGGCCTGGCTGGAGGTGGAGATGCCTCGGGCGGCCCCTCCGGTCCAGATCGTCGCCGAGCCCGTCGAGGGCATGGAGATCGTCCACGACGACGAGGACATCGTCGTCATCGCGAAGCCGGTCGGCGTCGCCGCCCATCCCAGCCCCGGCTGGACCGGCACCACCGTCATCGGCGGCCTCGCCGCCGCCGGGTACCGGATCTCCACCTCCGGGGCCGCCGAGCGCCAGGGCATCGTGCACCGCCTGGACGTGGGCACCTCCGGACTGATGGTCGTCGCCAAGTCCGAGCGGGCCTACACGCTGCTCAAGGCCCAGTTCCGCGACCGGGTCGTCGAGAAGAAGTACCACGCGCTCGTCCAGGGCCATCCGGACCCGATGAGCGGCACCATCGACGCGCCCATCGGCCGCCACCCCAACCACGACTACAAGTGGGCGGTCACCGCCGAGGGCAAGCCCTCCGTCACCCACTACGACCTGATCGAGGCGTACCGCGCCGCCAGCCTGCTGGACATCAAGCTGGAGACCGGCCGCACCCACCAGATCCGGGTCCACATGTCCGCCCACCGCCACCCGTGCGTCGGCGACCTCACCTACGGCGCCGACCCGACCCTCGCCAAGCGGCTCGGCCTGACCCGGCAGTGGCTGCACGCCGTGCGCCTCGGCTTCGAGCACCCGGGCGACGGCCGCTGGGTCGAGTTCTCCAGCGACTACCCGGCGGACCTGCGCAAGGCCCTCGACACCATCGACGCGGAGAGCCGGTGACCCCGCCCGCACCCACGGCGTACACGCTCCGCCGGGCCCGGGAGGAGAGCGACCTCCAAGCCTGCTTCCAGGTCCGCAAGGACGTCTTCGTCGCCGAGCAGCGGGTGCCCGAGGACATCGAGTACGACGCCCACGACGCGACCGCGGCCCACGTCCTGGCGATCGCCGCCGACGGCACCGCCCTCGGCACGGGACGCCTCCTGCACGGTGCGGACGCCGCCGCGAAGACCGGGGGCGACCTGGCCGTCGGCTCGCTCGGACGCCTCGCGGTGACCCGTGAGGCGCGCGGCCTCGGCGTCGGAGCCGCGCTGGTGCGGGCCATCGAGGACCAGGCCCGCGAGCTGGGCCTCACCGCCGTGGACCTGCACGCCCAGACGCACGCCCTCGGCTTCTACGAGCGGCTCGGCTACGTGGCGTACGGCCCCGAGTTCCGGGACGCGGGCATCCCGCACCGGGCCATGCGGCGGGACCTCGGGACGGTCTGACGGCGGCCGGCGGGCGGCTCGCCGGGATCGCGGACCCCGCGTGGCAGGGTGGAGGCTCCGGCCTGCCGCCGAGCCGGCCGGGCCCTGAGCGGCCGACCTCCGGTGGAACCCGCCGGCCGGAGACGGCCCGGACCCGCGTTCCGGAAGGCGCCACCGTGGAACAAATGGCACTGCTGCTCCTGCTGCTGCTCGGAGCCGTGGTCACGGTGCCGCTGGGCGAGCGGCTGCGCCTGCCGGCACCGATCCTGATGACGCTGATCGGGATCGCGATGGCGTTCGCCCCGTTCGTGCCGGACGTCGACATCCCGCCCGAGATCATCCTTCCCGCGCTGCTGCCGCCGCTGATCTACGCCTCGGTGCAGCGCACCTCCTGGCGGCAGTTCGCCGCCAACACGCGCCCCATCTTCCTGCTCGCCGTCGCCCTGGTCTTCGTCACCACGGCCGCGGTCGCCGCGGTGGCCAACTCGATCGTGCCCGGACTGCCCGTCGCCGCCGCCGTCGCGCTCGGCGCGCTCGTCGCCCCGCCCGACCCGGTGGCGGCGAGCGCCGTGGCCGGTTCGGTGGGGCTGCCGCGCCGGCTCATCTCGATCCTGGAGGGCGAAGGGCTCTTCAACGACGTCACCGCCATCGTGCTCTACCACGCAGCCATCGCCGCCGCGGTCAGCGGAACCTTCTCACTGCCGGATGCCGTCGGGCTGCTGGTCCTCTCCGCCGTCGTCGCGGTCGCCGTCGGGCTCGCCCTCGGCTGGGCCACCCTCAAGCTGATGGGGATGCTGGGCGACGCGACCCTCCAGGTCGGCCTGACGCTGCTGGTGCCCTTCGTCAGCTACGTGCTGGCCGAGGAGCTGATGGGCTCCGGCGTCCTCGCCGTCCTGACCACCGCCCTCTTCCTCGCCGAGCACACGGCCGACGCCGACGACGTCCAGGGCCGGCTCACCGGACGCAGCTTCTGGGAGATCGTCGACACCCTGGTCACCGGCGTGGCCTTCGGACTCATCGGGCTCGAACTGAACAGCGTCTTCGGTACGTCCGACGGCCGCGAGTTCCGGATGCTCGGCTGGGGGTTCGCTGTCGTGGCGGTCGTCGTCGGCGTACGGCTGATGTGGCTGCTGCCGGCGACCTGGCTCGCCAAACGGCTGCACAACCGCCCGGACGTCAGCGAGGAGATCCCCACCAGCTGGCGGGAGACCCTGGTCATGTGGTGGGCCGGGATGCGCGGAGTGGCCTCCGTCGCGCTGGCCCTCGCCGTCCCGCTGAAGACGGACGACGGCCGGCCCTTCCCCGGCCGCGACGAGATCGTCTTCATCGCGTTCGCGGTGATCATGGCCACGCTCGTCTTCCAGGGGCTCACCCTGCCCTGGCTGGTGCGCAAGCTCGGTGTCGGCGCCGACACCGAGGCCGAACGGGCCCTGGAACGGGACCTGGCCATCCGCGCGGCCAGAGCCGCCAAGCACCGGCTCAAGGAGATCCAGGAGGTCGAGGACTTCCCGGAGGAGATGATGGAACGCCTCCAGCGCGCCGCGTACGACATCGGGGCGAGGATCAGCCCGGACATGATCGACGAGGAGCGGCGCGAGGCGTACGCGAAGCGGGCCCAGCGGTTCAAGGCGGTCAACCGCATCCAGCGCGAGATGATGTCCGCCGCCCGCCACGAGGTGCTGGCCGCACGCAGCGAGGCCGGTTCCGATCCCGAGGTGGTGGACCGGGTACTGCGCTACCTGGACGTGCGCTCGCTGCGCTGACCGGCCGGCGGCGTAACCTGGCCCGCCCGCACCGTCAGCCGCGTCCCGTGCGCGGCGCCCTGGAGCCGCCGTGGTCGGCGTGGGGGCCCGAGCCGTTGCGGCCGGAGCTGACCGCCGCGCCGGTCAGCTCCGCCCACTGCTCGCCCGGGGGCAGTACGGCGGGCGAGGTGGAGATGCGCGGCAGCGCGTACGGGTGGTGGTCGCGCAGCCAGCCGATCAACTGCTCGCGCACCGCGCAGCGCACGGTCCAGATGTCGTCCGCGTCCTTCGCGGTGACCACGGCCCGCACCTGGATCGTGGAGGGCGTCGTGTCGGTGACGGCGAGCGACCAGTCGCGGCCGTCCCAGGCGGCGATGTCGCCGAGGATGTCGCGCAGCCGTTCGCGCATCGCGGCCACCGGCGCGGAGTGGTCGAGGTGGAAGAAGACGGTGCCGGTCATCTGGACCCCGCCGCGCGACCAGTTCTCGAACGGCTTGCTGGTGAAGTAGGAGACCGGCATCGTGATGCGCCGCTCGTCCCACGTCCGCACGGCCAGGAACGTGAGGGTGATCTCCTCGACGGTGCCCCACTCGCCGTCCACCACCACGGTGTCGCCGATCCGCACCATGTCGCCGAAGGCGATCTGGAGGCCCGCGAAGAGGTTGCCGAGCGTCGACTGGGCGGCCACACCGGCGACGATGCCGAGCACACCGGCCGAGGCCAGCATCGAGGTGCCGACCGTCTGCATGGCGGGGAACGTGAGCAGCATGGCCGCGATGGCGACGGTCGTCACGATCGCGATGACCACGCGCTGGATCAGCGTCACCTGCGTACGCACCCGGCGCACCCGGGCCGGATCGCGGGTGGCCGCCGCGTAACGGGCGTAGCTGGCCTCGACGATCGTCGCGGCGATGCGGACCACCAGCCACGCGGACGCGCCGATCAGCACCAGGGTCAGGACCTGGCCGATCGAGGCCCGGTGCTCGCTGACCACGTCGAGACCTATCTGACGGTAACTGCCCCGCAGCAGAGCCGTGATGAGCACCAGCTGCAACGGTGGCCGGCAGCGCCGCAGCAGACCCCACAGCGGCGTCTCGTGGTGGCGGCTGTCGGCCCTGCGCAGCAGCAGGTCGACCAGCCAGCCGACCAGCAGGGTGATCACCACGGAACCGCCGACGACGATCAGCGGGCGCAGCACGTTCTCCATTGCCTCGTCCTCCAAGCCTTGGGGCACAACTGGCACCATGGGCCTCATGAACATCATGCTCTTCCACTCGACCTACGGGCTCCGGCCCGCCGTGCACGCCGCGGCCGCGCGTCTGCGGGACGCCGGCCACGAGGTGCGCGTGCCCGATCTCTTCGACGGGCACACCTTCGACTCGGTGGAAGAGGGCATGGCCCACAAGGAGGAGGTCGGCAAGGAGGAGCTGCTGCGGCGCGCCGTGCTGGCCGCCGCCCCCTATTCCGACCAGGGCCTCGTCTACGCGGGCTTCTCCTTCGGCGCGGCCACCGCGCAGACCCTGGCCCTCGGCGACGCGAAGGCGCGCGGGCTGCTGCTGTTCCACGGCACCTCGGACCTCGCGGAGAACGCCGCGGTGGACGAGCTCCCGGTGCAGCTGCACGTCGCCGACCCGGATCCGTTCGAGTCGCACGACTGGCTGAACAGCTGGTACCTCCAGATGCAGCGGACCGGCGCGGACGTGGAGGTCTACCGCTACCCGGGCGCGGGACACCTGTTCACCGACGCCGACCTGCCCGACTACGACGCGACGGCGGCCGACCGGGCCTGGAAGGTCGCGCTCGGGTTCCTCGCCACGCTGTAGGCCGCCGGGACGCCGCCGCGGCTGCGGGATCAGGCCGGGAACGCGGAACGGGCAGGCGAACCGCGGAGGTTCGCCTGCCCGTCGCCGTGGCGCGGGGCCCGCGCGTCAGCCCTTGAGGGCCTTGTCGATCGAGGCCCTGTAGTCGGCCGCGGTCATCGGGGCGCTGTCGCTGCCCTCCTTCGTGACCAGCTTGCCGTCCATCTTCAGCGTCGGGGTGCCCTCCACGCCGCTCTTGTCGAACGTCTCGGACATCTTCATCGCCCAGCCGTCGAAGGTGCCGTCCTCGACGTTCTTCCGGAACTCCTTGTCGCCCTTCAGCGCGTCGACCGAGTCGGCGATCTTGATCAGGTAGGAGTCGTCCTTGAACTTGTCCTCGGACTCCTCCGGGTGGTACTTCGCGGAGTAGAGCGCGTTCTTGTAGGCGAGGAACGCCTCCGGGCTGACGTCGAGCGCCGCGCCGAGCGCGCTCAGCGCGTTCTTCGAGCCCTCGCCGTTGGTGGCGTTGTCGAGGAACGTGGCGCCGATGTACTTGATCTTGTACTTTCCGGCCTCGACGTCCTCGTCCATCGTCTTGCCCACGGACTGCTCGAACGCCGCGCAGACCGGGCAGCGGGAGTCCTCGTACAGCTCCAGGGTCTTCTTGGCGGCGGGCTTGCCGATGACGACGGTCGTGCCGTTCTCGCCGGAGGTGTTCTTGGGCGCGGTGATGTTCTTCGCGTCCGCGGCCGCCTCCCACTGGGAGGGCTTGTTCAGCTGCATGACACCCCAGCCGATGCCGCCGGCGACGGCCAGCACCGCGACGATCGAGACGCCGACCACGGCCTGCCGGCGGGTCCTGTCCTTCTTGGCCTGGCGCTCGCGCTCGACGCGCAGACGCTCGCGGGCCGCCGACTTGTTGGCCTGGCTGTTGCGCTTGCTCATGGTGGTCTCCGTGCGTGTGGGTGGTGTACGGGGGATGGCGTTGCTCAGGCGATGGCGCAGGCCGAGCGCGGCGGTCCCCTCCGTCCCACGGAGTGCACGAGCAGACGGGCGTGGGCGAGCAGGTGCGGGCTGTGGCCGGTGACACGCGCTTTGCGACGGGCGGTGCCGCCCGTCCCGCCCAGCACGGCGACCGCGATGAGCAGGGGCCGGAAGGCCAGGGCCGCGCCTGCGGCCAGCATGGCGACCAGGGCTGCCTCGCCGTGCCGGAGCCAGGCCGCCGCGAGCAGCCCGACCGATACATGGGCGGCGAGCAGCAGCCACGGTACGGCGGGGCCGGGGGCGGCCAGGAACGCGGACGCCGGGTGACCGGCGCCGACCTCGCCGGGCGCCGGTACGCCCGCGCCGACTTCGCCGCCGCACAGCACGTCGAAGCCGACCGAGCGCAGCGATCCGGCGACCGGGCCGCCCGCCGCGCCGTAGCAGACGTTCTGGCCGGTGGTGAAGACGGTGTCGGCGGCCAGCTCCAGCGGGACCAGGAGCCCGGCGATGGCCCCGAAGCCGCGCTCCCGGCCGGCCAGCGCGTACGCCACGGCGAAGACCGCCACGGCCATCAGGGCCACGGCGGTCAGGGGCAGAGGCGCCCGGGAGAGCAGCACATGGGACGCGACGGAGAGCGTCATGACGAGCACCGTGAAGAGTGCCGCGCGCACGACCCTGAGCTGCGTACCGAAACCGTCCATCACGGGGAAGTCTCGCATGCGAACCTGTGAACCTGTGAACGAGCGTTCCCGGGGCGCCGGTGTGCGCGGAAACCGGGACCGCCTTCATCGGCGGTCCCGGATCACCTCACGTCCCGGTGGGCGCGGCGGGTGTCAGCCGCAGGGCGGGGTGGCCGCCGGGGTCTCGAAGGTCCCCTGGCCCGCGACCTTGATCAGCCCCACGTACTTCCTGCCGCAGGGGTAGCTCATGGTCCAGGTGGTGTTGGCCCGCTCGCCGGTGGTGATGGTCTTCGTCGGACCCCAGTCGGTGCTGGACGAGCGGAATCCGAGTTCGGCGGTGATGGCCGAGCCGCCGCTCTTGGTGTAGAAGACCTCGATGCGGGACGGGCCCGTGTTCAGCGATATGCAGAGCTGTCCGTTGCTCAGGCTGGTGCACTTCACCCGGTCGCTGGCGGCGGCCGAGACCTCCGCCGACTGCGACGCGCGTACGGCGGTGTCGGGCTCGGCCGCGTGCGCGGGAGCGGCGAGAAGCGATGCCCCGGCGGCGAGACAGGCGGCAACGGTCAGTGTGATGCGGCGACTCATGGTCGTCCCCCCTTGATGACGGTTCATGATCAACGCCGGTGACAGTACCGACGCCGGTCGCACGATGCCAAGGGGGTTTTCCGGCGCGTCGAAGCGGAGCGGGACGTACCGGGCGGCGGCCGGCCGGCCGCCGCCCGCGGAGGGTGGGATTCCGCCCCCGGCCCCGCCCCGCAGTCCCGGGATCGGGCCGCTACAGCCCCGGAATCCGGCCGTTGCGGAAGAGGTCCACGAAGATCTGGTGGTCCGCGCGGGCCCGGGCCCCGTAGCTGTGGGCGAAGTCGACCAGCAGCTCCCCGAAGCCCTCCTCGTCGGCCGCGATGGCCGCGTCGATGGCCCGCTCCGTGGAGAACGGGACCAGCGAGTGGCCGCTCTCGTCGTCGGCGGCGGAGTGCATGGTGGCGGTCGCCCGGCCCAGGTCGGCGACGACCGCCGCGATCTCCGTCACCTCGTCGATGTCTGACCAGTCCAGATCGACCGCGTACGGCGAGACCTCGGCGACGAGCTGGCCCGCGCCGTCCAGCTCCGTCCAGCCCAGCCACGGGTCCGCGTGCGCCTGGAGGGCGCGCTGCGAGATCACGGTGCGGTGCCCCTCGTGCTGGAAGTACTCCCGCACGGCGGCGTCCGTGATGTGCCGGGAGACCGCCGGGGTCTGCGCCTGCTTGAGGTAGATCACCACATCGTTCTCCAGGGCGTCGCTGTTGCCCTCCAGGAGGATGTTGTACGAGGGCAGGCCCGCCGATCCGATGCCGATGCCCCGGCGGCCCACCACGTCCTTCACGCGGTAGGAGTCCGGGCGGGTCAGGCTCGACTCGGGCAGCGTCTCCAGATAGCCGTCGAACGCGGCCAGCACCTTGTACCGCGTGGCGGCGTCCAGGTCGATCGCCCCGCCGCCCTCGGCGAACCGGCGCTCGAAGTCCCGGATGACCGTCATCGAGTCCAGCAGCGAGAAGCGGGTCAGCGAGCGGGCCGCGCGCAGCGCGCCCAGCAGCGGGCCGTCCGCGGTGTCGAGCGTGAACGGGGGCACCTCGTCGTTCTTCGCGCCCGTCGCCAGGGCGTGGATCCGCTCCCGGTAGGCCGCGGCGAAGATCCGGACCAGGTCGGTGATCTGCTCGTCGGAGAGCGCCTTGGTGTAGCCGATGAGCGCCACCGAGGCGGCGAAGCGCTTCAGGTCCCAGGTGAAGGGGCCCACGTACGCCTCGTCGAAGTCGTTGACGTTGAAGACGAGCCGGCCGTTGGCGTCCATGTACGTGCCGAAGTTCTCCGCGTGCAGATCGCCGTGGATCCATACCCGGCCGGTGCGCTCGTCGACGTACGGGCCGCCGTGCCGCTCGCGCTCCAGGTCGCCGTAGAAGAGGCAGGCGGTGCCCCGGTAGAAGGCGAAGGCCGAGCCGGCCATCTTGCGGAACTTCACCCGGAAGGCGGCCGGATCGGCGGCCAGCAGCTCCCCGAAGGCGGTGTCGAAAACGGCGAGAATCTGCTCCCCGCGCTGCGCTGCGCCGGTCTGCGTTTCCGACATCGTGTGCTGCCTCCTGGTACCTGGCGTGCATGACTGAGTACATGACAAAACGGACACGTGTTCCGCTCTCTCCAACGCTCGGCGGACGCGGGTAGTGCCCGTCGTCCGAGTCCGTCACGTCGTAGACTTCCACGCTGTCCCCCCGTCCGTCATCGCCCGACTTCCCGGAGGCCCGACGCCGTGACCAAGCCGCCCTTCACGCACCTGCACGTCCACACCCAGTACTCGCTGCTGGACGGTGCCGCGCGGCTCAAGGACATGTTCGAGGCGTGCAACGAGATGGGCATGTCGCACATCGCGATGACCGACCACGGCAACCTCCACGGGGCCTACGACTTCTTCCACTCGGCGACCAAGGCGGGCGTCACGCCGATCATCGGGATCGAGGCGTACGTCGCCCCGGAGTCGCGCAAGCACAAGCGCAAGGTGCAGTGGGGGCAGCCGCACCAGAAGCGCGACGACGTGTCCGGATCCGGTGGGTACACCCACAAGACGATCTGGGCGGCGAACAAGACCGGACTGCACAACCTCTTCCGGCTCTCCTCCGACGCGTACGCCGAGGGCTGGCTCCAGAAGTGGCCCCGGATGGACAAGGAGACCATCTCCCAGTGGTCCGAGGGGCTGATCGCGTCCACCGGCTGCCCCTCGGGCGAGGTGCAGACCCGGCTGCGGCTCGGCCAGTTCGACGAGGCGGTCCAGGCGGCCTCCGACTACAAGGACATCTTCGGGGCGGACCGGTACTTCCTGGAGCTGATGGACCACGGCATCGAGATCGAGCGCCGGGTCCGCGACGGGCTCCTGGCCATCGGCAAGAAGCTGGACATCCCGCCGCTCGTCACGAACGACTCCCACTACACGTACGCCCACGAGGCCACCGCCCACGACGCCCTGCTCTGCATCCAGACCGGCAAGAACCTCTCCGATCCGGACCGCTTCCGCTTCGACGGCACCGGCTACTACCTCAAGACGACGGACGAGATGTACGCCGTCGACTCCTCCGACGCCTGGCAGGAAGGGTGCGCCAACACCCTCCTGGTCGCGCAGCAGATCGACACCACCGGCATGTTCGAGGCGAAGAACCTCATGCCGAAGTTCGAGATCCCCGACGGCTTCACGGAGATCACCTGGTTCCAGGAGGAAGTGCGCACCGGCATGGGGCGCCGCTTCCCGAACGGCGTGCCCGAGGACCGCCAGAAGCAGGTCGAGTACGAGATGGACATCATCATCCAGATGGGGTTCCCCGGGTACTTCCTGGTCGTCGCCGACTTCATCATGTGGGCCAAGAACAACGGCATCGCGGTCGGCCCCGGCCGAGGCAGCGCCGCCGGTTCGATCGTGTCGTACGCGATGGGCATCACCGACCTCGACCCGATCGAGCACGGGCTGATCTTCGAGCGGTTCCTCAACCCCGAACGCGTCTCCATGCCCGACGTCGACATCGACTTCGACGAGCGCCGGCGCGTCGAGGTGATCCGGTACGTGACCGAGAAGTACGGCGCCGACAAGGTCGCCATGATCGGCACGTACGGCAAGATCAAGGCCAAGAACGCGATCAAGGACTCCGCCCGCGTCCTCGGCTACCCGTACGCCATGGGCGACCGCCTCACCAAGGCGATGCCCGCCGACGTCCTCGGCAAGGGCATCGACCTCAACGGCATCACCGACCCCAAGCACCCCCGCTACAGCGAGGCGGGCGAGATCCGGGGGATGTACGAGAGCGAACCGGACGTCAAGAAGGTCATCGACACCGCCAAGGGCGTCGAGGGACTGGTCCGGCAGATGGGCGTGCACGCCGCGGGCGTCATCATGTCCAGCGAGCCCATCGTCGACCACGCCCCGGTCTGGGTCCGGCACACCGACGGCGTCACCATCACGCAGTGGGACTACCCGCAGTGCGAGTCGCTCGGCCTGCTGAAGATGGACTTCCTCGGCCTGCGCAACCTGACGATCATGGACGACGCCATCAAGATGGTGAAGTCCAACAAGGGCATCGACCTGGAGATGCTCTCGCTGCCGCTGGACGACCCGAAGACGTACGAACTGCTCTGCCGGGGCGACACGCTCGGCGTCTTCCAGTTCGACGGCGGGCCGATGCGCTCCCTGCTGCGCCAGATGCAGCCCGACAACTTCGAGGACATCTCCGCCGTCTCGGCCCTCTACCGGCCGGGCCCGATGGGCATGAACTCCCACACGAACTACGCCGAGCGCAAGAACGCCCGCCAGGAGATCACCCCGATCCACCCGGAGCTGGAGGAACCCCTCAAGGAGGTCCTCGGCCTCACCTACGGGCTGATCGTCTACCAGGAGCAGGTCCAGAAGGCCGCCCAGATCGTCGCCGGCTACTCGCTCGGCGAGGCCGACATCCTGCGCCGCGTAATGGGCAAGAAGAAGCCCGAGGAGCTGGCGAAGAACTTCGTCCTCTTCGAGAAGGGCGCCAAGGAGAAGGGCTTCTCGGACGCGGCGATCAAGGCGCTCTGGGACGTCCTGGTGCCGTTCGCCGGCTACGCCTTCAACAAGGCGCACTCCTCGGCGTACGGGCTGGTCACCTACTGGACCGCCTATCTCAAGGCGAACTACCCCGCCGAGTACATGGCCGCCCTGCTGACCTCGGTCAAGGACGACAAGGACAAGTCCGCGGTCTACCTCAACGAGTGCCGCCGCATGGGCATCAAGGTGCTGCCGCCCAACGTCAACGAGTCGCTGTCCAACTTCGCCGCCCAGGGTGACGACGTGATCCTGTTCGGCCTGACGGCCGTGCGCAACGTCGGCCAGAACGTCGTCGACTCGATCATCCGGTCGCGCAAGGCGAAGGGGAAGTACAGCAGCTTCCCCGACTTCCTCGACAAGGTCGAGGCGGTCGTCTGCAACAAGCGCACCGTCGAATCCCTCATCAAGGCCGGCGCCTTCGACGAGATGGGCCACACCCGCAAGGGCCTGGTCGCCCACCACGAGCCGATGATCGACAACGTGGTGCAGGTCAAGCGCAAGGAGGCCGAGGGGCAGTTCGACCTCTTCGGCGGCATGGGCGAGGAGGACAGCAGCGAGCCGGGCTTCGGGCTCGACGTGGAGTTCTCCGACGTCGAGTGGGAGAAGTCCTACCTGCTCGCCCAGGAGCGCGAGATGCTCGGTCTGTACGTGTCCGACCACCCGCTCTTCGGTCTGGAGCACGTGCTCTCCGACAAGGCCGACTCCTCGATCTCGCAGCTCACCGGCGGGGAGCACGCGGACGGCGCGATCGTGACCCTCGGCGGCATCATCTCCGGCCTCCAGCGCAAGATGACCAAGCAGGGCAACGCCTGGGCGATCGCCACCGTCGAGGACCTGGCCGGCTCCATCGAGTGCATGTTCTTCCCCGCGACCTACCAGCTCGTCTCCACCCAGCTCGTCGAGGACACCGTCGTCTTCGTCAAGGGACGCCTGGACAAGCGCGAGGACGTGCCGCGGCTGGTCGCCATGGAGATGCAGGTCCCCGACATCTCGAACGCCGGGAGCAACGCGCCCGTGATCCTCACCATCCCCACGGTGAAGATCACCCCGCCCATGGTCACCCGGCTCGGTGAGGTCCTGAGCCATCACCGGGGCGACACCGAGGTGCGCATCAGGCTCCAGGGGCCCCGCAAGACCACCGTCCTGCGGCTCGACCGCCACCGGGTCAAGCCCGACCCGGCGCTCTTCGGCGACCTGAAGGTCCTGCTCGGCCCGTCCTGCCTGGCCGGCTGACCGGCGCTGACCGGCGCTGATCGGTCCGGACACCAGGAGAAGGGGCGTCCCGCGTGTGCGGGACGCCCCTTCCGCCGTCCGTCGCCGCGGGCGGCCGTTCGGTCAGTTGTGGCCGAAGCGCCGCTGGTGCTTGCGCGAGACGTCCGACGGGCTGCCCTGGGACTGGGACTGCGAGGAGCTCTGCGACTCGAACGACGACGACTTCGCCTGCTCCGCGCCGGTCTCCGACGCGGAGGTGCGGTCCTGCCGGCCCTGCTTGCGGTTCTTGTTCTTCGCCATGGTGAATGCCTCCTGTGGGGAGTCCTGTGGGGCCAGGACCGATGCCAGATTCACATAGCCCCGCACATCGTGCATGTCGGGGCATTACGGTACGTAGTGGTATCCGCAGTGCCTCCGGCCCCGCCTCCCGCGTCACGCCTTCGCGGCTCCTTTCCCGATTCGCCACGCCGATGATCCAGTTCCGGCCGTTAACCCCTGTGCGGTCGGGCAGACTCGAAGCAAACCCTGGGTAAGCGGACCCGGTCACCGAGGGACGGGCCGCTGAACCGTTCCCGAACCCCTGGAAGAGGGTGGAACGCGTGGACCGTTGCGTCGTCCTGGTGGACGCCGGCTACTTGCTGGGCGCAGCCGCGAGCCTGCTGGCCGGAGAGCCCGCCCGTTCCCGCATCACCGTCGACCACGCCGCCCTCATCCAGGGGCTGCGCGAGCGCGCCGAGGCCGACACGCAGCAGCCACTGCTGCGCATCTACTGGTTCGACGGCGCACCCGACCGCGTACCCCAGCCGGAGCACCGCAGACTCCGGGTGATGCCGCGCGTGACCGTACGGCTCGGGGCCCTGACCCGCAGCGACGGGCGGTGGGCGCAGAAGGGCGTCGACGCGGCCATGCACGCCGAACTCACCGAGCTGGCCAGAAACAGAGCCTGCTCCGACGTGGTCCTGGTGACGGGCGACGGCGATCTGCTGCCCGGCCTGATGTCCGCCAAGGAGCACGGTGTCGCCGTCCACCTGTGGGCCGTCCAGGCCGCCGACGGCGACTACAACCAGTCCGAGGACCTGGTCGCCGAGGCGGACGAGCGGCGCGTCCTCGACCGGGACTGGATCACCCGGGCCGTCCGCGCCAAGGACACCGCGGGCGTCTGCCCGCCGCCGCCCGCCCCCCGCCCCGAGATCGCCGCCATCCTCTCCGCGCCGCTGCCCGAGGCCGCCCTCGCCGCCTCCGCCGAGCGGGCCTCCGAGGCCCAGGCGGCAGCCGCCCGCAACGGCGCCGCCGCCCCCGCCGACAGCGACGCCGGCCGCGCCGAGGCGCCGCCCGCCCACGGCCACAAGGGCGTCCCCACCCCCAAGGACCTGGCCGCGCTCCGCGCCCACGGGCCCGCGGCGGAGCGGCAGCAGCCGGCGCCCGCCGCCAACGCCACGCTGCGCTGGTCCTCCGACCGCGGCTGGGTGGAGCGCGGCGGCCCGCTCGGCGAACCCCCGGAGACCGCCTCGCTGCCCACCCTCGCCCAGCTCACCAGCGCCGAACAGCGCTGGGCGGACCGCGAGGAGGACATCACCACCGTGGGCGGCGACCCGTTCGAGGTGGGCCAGGTCTTCGCCCGGCGCTGGATGGAACGGCTCCCGGAGACGGCCCACCTCCAGAAGCTGTCCACCATGTACCCGCGCATCCCGCACCGCATCGACGGCGAACTCCTGCGGTACGCGGCCCGCTTCGGCCTCCTCGCCCACAAGGACGACCAGATCGACGAGCACGACCGCTACGCGATCCGGGCGGGCTTCTGGCGCGAGATCGACGTGCGCGCGGCGGCCGAGCACACGCCCGCGCCGGAGTAGCGGCCGGCGCTCGCGCCCGGCCGCCCGGCCGCCCGGCACCAGTTGGTTACCACGGAGTCACGCTGCCTGGGTACCGTCGGGAGGGAGCATCGAAGGAGGGCCCATGTCCGACGAACACGGCCTCGGGGACCGGCTGCGCGAGATCCGCAAGCGGCGCGGCCTCTCGCAGCGGGAACTGGCGCGCGCCTCGAAGGTCAGCCACTCGCTGATCACCGAACTGGAACAGGGCGTGTTGGCCGACACCCGCATGGAGACGGCCCGGAAGCTGGCCGCCGCCCTCCGGGTGCCCACCACCACGCTGGTAGCGCGTGCGCCCGCCGAGCCCCACCCCGCGCCCGAGCCGTGGCAAGCCCTCCAGCGAGCCGTGGAACGCCCCGCCGAGCAGCCCGACGAGGAGCCGACGACCCGGGGCGTCCGGGACGGCCTGGAGACCGTCAGGGCCGCCCACTTCGGCAAGCGGATGCGTGAGGCCGTGGACCTCCTGGTGCCGCTGCTGCGGGACGCCGAAGCCCTCGGGGACTCACCTGCCGCACGGTCGGCCCGCGCTCAGCTTCTCCAGATCGCGGGATCGACCCTGACGGGGGCCCGGCAGTTCGCCGCCGCAGAGACCGCGCTGCGCCGCGCCCTGGACGAGGCTCCGGACCGCCTACGGGCCGCAAGCGTCGTCACCACCTGGACGTGGCTGCTGGTGAGGCAGGGACGGTTCGACGCAGCCCGTGCCATGGCGGTGAAGTGGGCCGACGACGCCGAACCCCGCCTGTCCCGGGCGACCGCCGAAGAGATCGCCGCCTGGGGATGGCTGCTGATCCAGGGACACGCGGCAGCTCTCCGGGACAACCGGGGAGGCGAGGCCGCCGACATGCTGCGCCTCGCCCGGTCGGCGGCCGTCGCCACGGGGCCGCTCCGCCACGGGGATGTGCGGATCGCCACCTGGGGGCCTGCCACGGTGGCGTACAAGGCCGCCGAACAGGGCGTCGTGACGGACCGGCCGGACGAGGTGCTGGAGATCGCCCCTCGGCTGAAGGGCGGCACCGGGTCCGAGTACCACCGTCACAGGCTCGATGTGGCGAAGGCGTACACCATGACGCGTCAGCACGGCCGCGCTCTCGAAGTGCTGGGGGAGGTGGCTGCCGAGGCCCCGGAATGGATCGCAGAGCAGCCCTATGCCCGGGACACGCTGGCCGACACGATCGCCCGGCGGCGCACCCTCACCACCGAGACGCGTCAACTTGCCGACCTGGTGGGTCTGCCGCTCTGAACTACGCCTTTGATACTTCGGCCTGACGGTCCGCCGGACTGTCATTGAACCGCTGGAGCGGGGTCGTCACGGTGGAGACCATGACCTCCTTCGTACGCCGCGCCGTCTGCCCGTTCCCACCCCGCAGAGCCCCGGGCCGGGAGCACGGGCATGGGGGGCGTGCCCGGTGACCATGGCCGCCTCTCCGCGCCCGACCGGGCGCCCCGGGTACAGCGAGACCCTGCCGCGTGAGTCCGCAAGCGCCGCCGCCGCGCGCCGTCTGGTCCGCGTCGCCTTATCCGCCTGGGGCCTGGAGGACCTGGCCGACGACGGGGCCCTGATCGTCACCGAGCTGGTGGCGAACGCCGTGCGGCACGCCCAGCGGGGATCCATCCGGATCACGATCGATCGACCCGAAGAGGATCGGGTGCGTGTCGCCGTCGTGGACTTCTCCCGGCGATACCCCGTGCGTAGGGACTCGGGCCCCGAGGACGAGGGCGGGCGCGGCCTCGCGCTCGTGGAGAAGCCGGCGACCGAGTGGGGTGCCGACCCGCTGCCATGGGGCAAGCGGGTGTGGGCTGACCTGGAGGTGCGCGGGTGACCACCGGAGAGATGCCCGGCCGCAGCACGGCCCGAGCCCACCTGGCGCGGTTGATGGAGATGTTCGGAACGGACGGGTTGCTACAGGTGAGAACCACCTGCGACCCCGACACAGCCGGTGGAACCTCGGACGCCGCTCCCGGCGATGACCAGCCGGAGGACGAGGAGCGGAGCTGACCCGGGGAACGGCGAAGCCCGGACCCGGGGAAGTTCACCGCGTTCGGCCTTCGCCGTCTCACGTCCTCTCGCGACGCTCTCGCGGAATGTCGGGGACTGTAGGGAAAATACGGTGCTGACCTGGGAAGACACATAAGCCCTGGACGCCTGCTGACGCCGAAGGGCGGCCTGTAGGGTAGTACCTCGTGAGTACGGGCACAGCACAGGCGCAGAGGGGCACCGCCACCGTGTGCGCGGTGCGCGGGCTGGTCAAGACCTATCCCGCCGTCCGGGGCCGTCGGGGTGCGCCCGCCACTCCCGAGGTGCGGGCCACCGACGAAATCAGCCTCGATGTGCGGCGCGGCGAGATCTTCGGACTGCTCGGCCCCAACGGCGCGGGCAAGTCCACCCTGGTGCGGCAGCTCACCGGGCTGATGCGGCCCGACTCCGGCAGCGTCGAAGTGCTGGGCCACGACCTCGTACGCCACCCCGAGCGGGCCTCCCGGCTGATCGGGTACCTGGGGCAGGAGTCCACCGCCCTCGACGAGCTGACGGTCTCCCTGGCCGCCGAGACCACCGGACGGCTGCGCGGTCTCGCCGTCCGGGAGGCCCGCGCCGAACGGGACGCCGTACTGGACGAGCTCGGCCTCACCCCGCTGGCCGGGCGGCCCCTGAAGAAGCTCTCCGGCGGTCAGCGCCGGCTCGCCTGCTTCGCCGCGACCCTGGTCGGCGAGCGCCCGGTGCTGGTCCTGGACGAACCGACGACCGGCATGGACCCGGTCGCCCGCCGGGCCGTCTGGGCCGCCGTGGACCGCCGCCGGGCCGAGCACGGGGCCACCGTCCTGCTGGTCACCCACAACGTCATCGAGGCGGAGACCGTCCTCGACCGGGTCGCCGTCCTGGAACGCGGCCGGGTCATCGCCTGCGACACCCCCGCCGGGCTCAAGGAGCAGGTGGCCGGCGAGGTCCGCGTCGAGCTGGTGTGGCGCGAGCGCGCCCCGCTGGACGTGCCGGAGGTGGCCGCGCTGCGCCCCTCGGCCCAGGAGTCCGGGCGGCGCTGGGTGCTGCGGCTGGGCCCGGACGAGGCGCGGGCCGCGGTGGCCGCGGTGACGGGCGGCGAGGCGTTCGCCGCGCTGGACGATTTCACCCTGGCGACGCCCAGCCTGGAAGATGTCTACCTGGCCCTCGGAGGAGACGCGGCCAATGCGACCAAGGGGCTGGTGAAGGCGTGAGGAACCACGTACGCGGAGCGGACGCGCCGGGCGCGTCCGGCGCGCCGGGTCCGGCGGACGTGCGGAACGCGGCGAGCGGGACGGACGTGGTGAGTGTGCGGTACGGACCGGACGTGTCGAAGGGGAGCGGCCTCAGGTGACGAGCATCATTCCGGCCAGAACCGCGCCGTCGCGGGTCCGGCCCCTGCCCGGCCCCGCCGGCCCCGCCGCGCGGACGGCTCCCGCGCCCCTCGCGCCGCGCGCCCGGCTGCTGCCCTCGCTGGCCGCCGTCTACCGCGCCCAGCTCTCCCGGGCGCGCGTCGCCCGGATCCCGCTGCTGTTCGTGGCGACCTTCCAGTCCGTCGGGATCATGGTCCTGATGCGGGGCGTCGTGGACGGCGGCTCCGAGGCGCGGGCGGTCGTCGCGGGATCCAGCGTGCTGGTCGTGGCGTTCGTCGCGCTCAACCTGCTGGCCCAGTACTTCGGCCAGTTGCGGGCCGGCGGCGGGCTCGACCACTACGCCACCCTGCCGGTGCCGCCCGCCGCGGTGGTGCTCGGGGCCGCCGCCGCGTACGCCTCGTTCACCGTGCCCGGAACGATCTTCACGGCGATCACCGGAAGCGTGCTGTTCCAGCTCCCGATGACCCATCTGTGGGTGCTGGCCGCGGTCATCCCGCTCTCCGGCGCGGCCCTGGCGGGCCTGGGCGCGGCGCTCGGGCTGCTGGCCCCGCGTCAGGAGCTGGCCACGCTGCTGGGCCAGCTGGGCATGTCCGCCGCGCTGCTGCTCGGCGTGCTGCCGGCGGACCGGCTGCCGGAGCCGGTGGGCTGGGCGCGCGACCTGCTCCCGTCGACGTACGGAGTGGAGGCGCTGGCCCGCTCGTTCGACGCGCGGCCCGACTGGGCGATGATCGGCTTCTTCCTCGCGGTGTGCGCGGCGGTCGGGGTCCTCTCGCTCGCGGTGGCCACCTGGGCCTACCGGAAGGCCGCCGTCCGCTGAGGGCCGGACGCCCGGCCGGTATCCGGTGAGGCGCCTCACAGAACGGCCTGGCACGATGGCACGGTGACCGCACCTCTGACGCCGCCCCACCAGCCGAACCCCCACGATCCGTGGCAGAACCCGCCCACGGGCTCGCACCTCGCGCCCGGCTCAGGGGCTCCGGACGACCCGGACACCGCGACGGAACTCCGTCAGGCCGCCGCGGTCGTCGTCCTGGTCGCGATCGCGGGCGTGCTGCTCGGTCTGCTGTGGTTCTGGCTCGCTCCCCGGGTCCCGCTGGTCTCCGACGACACGGCCGTCTTCCTGAAGAACAGCGAGGGCGAGGAGGCGATCGGCGCGGACGGTACGTACGTCCTGCTGGCCCTCGCCTTCGGCGTCGTCTCGGCGGCCGTCGTCTTCTGGCGGCTGCGCCGCGGGGGCGTGCTGGTGGTGGTGGGACTGGCCCTGGGCGCGCTGTTCGCGTCGCTGCTGGCCTGGGGGGTCGGCCACTGGCTGGGACCGTCCTCGGACGTGGTGGCGCGGGCCCGCGCGGCCGGGCGGGGCGTCACCTTCGACGCGCCGCTGGAACTGCACTCCGTGTGGGTGGCCGTGCTGGTCTGGCCGTTCGCCGCGCTGGCCGTGCACCTGGTGCTGACCGGGGCCTTCGGACCGCGCGACCCGGAGCCGGAGTGGGCCCCGTACGACGTGGCCTCGTACTACGGGGGACCGGACCAGGGGCCGCAGGCGGGCCCGTCCGAGCCGCCGCACTCGCCTCCGGCGGGCGGAGCCGCCGGGCCCGGGGCGGCCCCGGCCCCGTGACCGCCGGGGTCCGGGCGCGCCTCAGCCCGGCCGGGCGATCGGCGCGAAGGAGGCCCCGGTGAGCGCGGCCAGGTCGGCGGCCGGCAGTTCGACCTCCAGGCCCCGGCGGCCGGCCGAGACGCAGATCGTGGGATGGCTCCGGGCGGACGCGTCCAGCACCGTGCGCAGGCGCTTGCGCTGGCCCAGCGGCGAGATGCCGCCGCGCACGTAGCCCGTGGTGCGCTCGGCGGCGGCCGGGTCGGCCATGGCCGCGCGCTTGCCGCCCACCGCGGCGGCCAGGGCCTTGAGGTCCAGGGAGCCGGCGACCGGCACGACCGCCACCGTCAGCGCGCCGTCCACGTCCGCGACCAGCGTCTTGAAGACCCGGTCGGGGGAGAGGCCCAGGGCCTCGGCGGCCTCCTCGCCGTAGGACGGGGTGGCCGGGTCGTGGTCGTAGGCGTGGACGGTGAAGGCGGCGCCGGCCGCGGTCAGGGCGACCGTGGCCGGGGTGGAGCCCGTCTGCTTCCTCGGCTTCTTCGCCACCGGGTGGTCCTCGCTCAGTTGGGGTGGGTCGGGGCGCGGGTGAGTTCGGTGGCGGGCAGCGACGGCAGGTGCCGGATGACCGCGGTCTCCTTGCGCAGCAGCGCCAGCTCCTCGCGGAGCCGGGTCGCGGTGTCCGGGGCCTGGAGGAGCCGCTGCTTGGTGGGGACGTCCAGGACGGTGGCCGCCGCGACGAGGTAGGAGACGACGGCCGGGTCGTCGGGCAGCTCCGCGCCGGTGGTCAGCGAGCGTTCGCTGGCTCCCGCCAGCCGCTTCTGGTAGGAGCGGAAGGCGCGCAGCACGCCCTCGGCGAGCGCCCCGGCCTCGTCGCCCCCGTCCTCCCCGGCGGGCTCCTCCGTCAGCTCCTCCACCTCGGCGCTCAGGTACGGGCCGCTCGCGTCGACCGAGAGGAGCCTGACCCGGGTGGTGCCGGTGGCCAGGACCTCGAAGCTGCCGTCGGCCCGTTCGCGGATCGTGGCCGCGTCGGCGACGCAGCCGACCCGGTGGAAGGACTGGATCGGGTCGGGGCCGAAGCCCTCGGCGGGGGCGCGTTCGGCGGGAGGCGCGGCGGCGACGGTGTCCGGCATGCCGGTGGCCGTGGGGGCGGTCTCGCGGCCGTCGCGGATCGCGACCACGACGAAGCGGCGAGGCTCGTCCTCGTCGGTCTTCAGCAGCTCCCGCATCATGGCGCGATATCGCTCCTCGAAGACGTTGAGCGGCAGCACGAGGCCGGGGAACAGCACCGCGTTCAGCGGGAAAAGGGGAAGACGGGCGGTGGTCACAACGCTCAAGCGTAATGGCCGCGCGGCCGGCCGCGGTCGGGCCGGTCGCGCAACGGGGTCAAGGAGGCCACCTGGAGGCGTGCCCCGTCACGTGCGTCCAGGAAGCGGCCGAGCGCGTCGTCCGACACCGACGACCAGGGGAAGGACGTCGCGTACGGGCCGATCACGTCGAACTGGTCGAGCGCCTCGGCCCATCGGCCCCGGGCGAGCAGGACGTACGCGAGCAGGTTGCGGACCTCGGCGGGCCAGGGGTCGCCGGGCCGGTAGGCGGCCGACAGCCGGATGGCCAGGTCCGCCGCCGCGTCGACGCGCTCCTCCAGCACCGAACCGGCCCGCCCGGCCGCCTGGGTGTCCAGCAGCAGCGCGAAGGCGGCCCGTACCGGCAGGGCCTGCACCAGGGAGTCGGGCAGGGCGTCCTCGGCGGCCCGCTCGGCGAAGTCGAAGCACTCGCGGTGCGAGCCGTACCAGGCGGCGGAGAGGTAGCGCAGCGCCGCCACATGGCAGCCGTAGTGGTGCGGGGCGCGGCGCACCGCCTGCTCCCACAGCGACTCGAACGCGGTGTGCGTGGCGTGGGCGCCGCGGGCGTGGTCCAGGGCGAGCCGCCACGGCACCGGGTCGCGCGGGTCCGCCTCGGCGGCGGCGGCGATCATCGGGCCGACCTCGCGCAGCCGTTCCGCGCGGGCGGGCGACTCCCACGCGCGGTGGACCGCCAGCTCCGCCTTGACCAGCAGGGCGTCCGGGTCGCGCGGGGCGGCGGCCAGCCAGTCGACGAGCCAGCCGTCCCGGTTGCGGGCGAAGGCGACGAGCCGGCCGACGTAGCGGTCGCGGTTCTCCCAGTCGGCCTCGGCGCGGGTGGCGGCGAGCAGGCCGGCGGCGGGCCGGGGGTCGCCCAGGGCGGCGGCCACCAGCGCCGGAGAGAGCCGCTCGTCGGGCGCGTCGAGCAGCACCGCGTCGTCCGCGGGCCGTCCGGCCGACAGCGGGGGGCTGTGCCGGATCATGCGCGCGGTACTGAGCAGAGCGCGAAGGAATGCCATGGTGCGGACCATTGAAAAGCGCTGGTGAGGGCCGCGCCAGAGGTGCGCTGTGAAGCTTCTGTGGCGAGTGGAGGGGTTGTACCGCTCCGAGTCAAGAAAAGGCAAAGGAAATGACAGCGGTTGGCTGGAAAACATCCTCCCAGCAGCCTCATCCGTCACCGCCCGGCGCACCCCCGGGTCCCACCGGATACGGCGGGACCCGGGGCCGGAGCCGGTTCGAACTGCTCGTACGGTCAGCCCCGGCGCAGCAGCCGGGAGGCGCCGGCCGCCACCGTGGTGGCCAATATCCACCCCACCAGAACCAGACCGGCCGCCGTCCACTGCCAGCCGCCCTCCATCCGCCAGTAGCCGTCCTGCCCGAGGTCGATGACCGGCACCAGGAGGTCCAGCGCGTACAGGGCCGGATTCCACTCGGGATGCTCCTGGCCCTTGAGCGACGCCGGGTCGTACTGCGCGAAGGCCGCCGTGCCCGCCGCCCACAGGACCGCCATCCACACCGCCGCCCGCCCCGGCCGGTAGCCGTACGCCACCGTCCAGTCCTGGAGGTAGCCCCACAGCTTGGCCGCGGTCGGCAGCGTCTCGCGGCGGCGGCGCTGCTTGGCGAGCAGCACCTCACGCGCGTCCGCGTCCTCCCCGCAGCTGCGCAGCACCGCGGCGAGCCGTTCGTACGGCTCGGGAACGTACTCCGGGGTCGCCGCCAGGACCCACTCCAGGCGGCGGGAGAGCGGGAAGTGCCCGTAGGGGACCAGGTTCTCGTAGACGAAGCCGCCCATCGCCAGACCGCCCGGCCCCGGCCAGCTCGTGGACAGGTCGATCAGGGTGACCACCTTCGCGCCGTTCAGCACGACCCGGCCCTCCTCCGGGCGCTCCGCGTTGAACCGCAGCTCCGGCGTCACGATCCGGCGCAGCGACAGCTCCTCCTGACGGGTCATCGTGAACCGCGCCTTGTGCAGGTCCACCGCGTCCCCGAACCGCCCGTCGTCCAGCCGCACCCCGCCGCGGGACTCGAACGCCTGCGAACGCGTCCCGCGCGCCGGAGTCGGCGCGAACACCACGCCGTACGGGGGAGTGGTGCCCTGCTCGCCCGTGTCGACGCTCACCCACGCCTCGGTCATGTAGAGCGTGCGCTCCACCGTCAGCTGCGGCGCGTTCAGCGCGCGGCGGCCGTCCCCGGCGCGCAGCCTGCTCCCGCGCAGACTCAGCGAGCCGCCCACCTTCGCCCCGCGCAGACTCACCTCGCCGCGCGTCTCGACCATCTCGGCCTGGAGGTCCTGCGCGACCGCCATGCCGTCCCCGACGAAGGCCCGCCCGTGACGGTCGGAGCCGACGCTGAGCTGGTTGATCAGCAGGTCGGTGCCGATCTGCGCGTCGGTGAGCCGGATCCCCCGGGCGATCCGGCAGCGCGGCAGATGCAGGTCCCCCTCCGTGCGCAGCCGGGCCGCCTCCAGCCGGGGCAGGGCGCACCCCACCATCCGCAACGTCGTGAAGTGGCACTCCGGAAGCACCACCTCCTGCTCGAAGCGGCAGCCGGTCAGCTCCACGTACGGAGAGACCTGCCCGCCCGCCAGATCCAGCTTCCCGGTGATCCGCACCCCGCGGAGCTTCAGCGCCGCCACCCGGCCCGGCCGGGCCGGCGGGCCGCTCAGCAGCAGCCGCGCCACCGTGCGCGCGCCTACGCTCCGCTCGGGTCCCCACACGTGCGGGGCGAACGGATCGTTGCGGGTCGCGTCGTAGCTGCGCAAGTCGTAGGTGGTCCCGTTGCGGAAGGACTGCCACATGCCCAGCTCCGCTGCGCTGAGGCCGTCCGGGATGTCGCCTTCGTGCGGCTCGCTCACTGCCGCTCCCTCCGTACACCCATGCCGTACCGCTGTTCTTCCCTCTGTGTGACGGCGTGAACACCGATGGTCAGATGGGGCGGCCGGACATGGCTGGGACATGTATCAGCCAGTGATACGGCCGACCGGCGCTCCGGAGCGGTCTGCGAGAATTGCGGTGTGATCTCTCGAATCGATCTGCGCGGCGACGTCCTCCCCGAGGGCGCCGACCTGCGCGACCTGCTGCCCCGTGCCGAGTTCGACGTGGAAGCCGCCCTGGAGACGGTGCGGCCCATCTGCGAGGACGTACGCCATCGCGGCTCCGCGGCAGTGATCGAGTGGGGAGAGAAGTTCGACGGTGTCCGGATCGAGTCGGTCCGCGTCCCGGCAGCCGCCCTCACCCGCGCGCTCGACGGGCTCGACCCGGCCGTCCGCGCCGCCCTGGAGGAGTCGGTCCGCCGCGCCCGCCTCGTCCACCGCGCGCAGCGCCGCACCACGCACACCACGCAGGTCGTCCCCGGCGGCGCCGTCACCGAGAAGTGGGTGCCCGTCGAGCGCGTCGGCCTCTACGTGCCCGGCGGGCGCTCGGTCTACCCGTCCTCCGTCGTGATGAACGTCGTCCCGGCCCAGGAGGCCGGCGTCGAGGGCATCGCCGTCGCCTCCCCGCCCCAGAAGGACTTCGACGGGCTGCCGCACCCCACCATCCTCGCCGCCTGCGCCCTGCTCGGCGTCGACGAGGTGTACGCGGCCGGCGGCGCCCAGGCCGTCGCGATGTTCGCCTACGGCACCGAGGACTGCCTGCCGGTCAACCTGGTCACCGGCCCCGGCAACATCTACGTCGCCGCCGCCAAGCGCCTGCTCAAGGGCCGCATCGGCATCGACGCCGAGGCCGGACCCACCGAGATCGCGATCCTCGCCGACGCCACCGCCGACCCGGTGCACGTCGCCGCCGACCTGATCAGCCAGGCCGAGCACGACCCGATGGCCGCCGCCGTCCTGGTCACCGACTCCGAGGAGCTGGCCGCCGCCACCGAGGCCGAACTGGCCCCGCAGGTCGCCGCGTCCAAGCACGTCGAGGACCGCATCGAGCCCGCGCTCGCCGGACGCCAGTCCGCGATCGTCCTGGTCTCCTCCCTCGACGACGGCCTCAAGGTCGTCGACGCGTACGGGGCCGAGCACCTGGAGATCCAGACCGCCGGGGCCGCCGCCGTCGCCGACCGGGTCCGCAACGCCGGAGCGATCTTCGTCGGCCCCTGGTCGCCCGTCTCGCTCGGCGACTACTGCGCCGGCTCCAACCACGTGCTGCCCACCGGCGGCTGCGCCTGCCACTCCTCGGGCCTGTCCGTGCAGTCCTTCCTGCGCGGCATCCACATCGTCGACTACACCCGCGACGCGCTCGCCGAGGTCGCCCACCACGTCGTGACCCTCGCCGAGGCGGAGGACCTGCCCGCCCACGGCGCGGCGCTCAAGGCGCGGTTCGGCTGGAAGGTTCCGCAGCAGTGACGAACGGCAGCACCACCCCCCGCAACGCCTGGGACGAGCTCCCCATCCGCGACGAACTGCGCGGCCAGTCCCCGTACGGAGCCCCCCAGCTCGACGTCCCGGTCCGGCTCAACACCAACGAGAACCCCTACCCGCTGCCCGAGGCGCTGGTCGAGCGCATCGCCGAACGCGTCCGCGAGGCCGCCCGCGGCCTCAACCGCTACCCGGACCGCGACGCCGTCGAGCTGCGCACCGAGCTGGCCCGCTACCTCACCCGCACCGCCGGGCACGAGGTCACCGCCGCCCACGTCTGGGCCGCCAACGGCTCCAACGAGGTCCTCCAGCAACTGCTCCAGACCTTCGGCGGGCCCGGCCGCACCGCCATCGGCTTCGAACCCTCGTACTCCATGCACGCCCTGATCTCCCGGGGCACCGGCACCGGCTGGATCTCCGGCCCGCGCGACGACGACTTCACCATCGACGTGGACGCCGCCCGCGCCGCCATCGCCGCCCACCGGCCCGAGGTCGTCTTCATCACCTCGCCCAACAACCCCACCGGCACCGCCGTGGACGCCGACACCGTCCTCGCCCTGTACGAGGCGGCCCAGGCCGCCGGACCCTCGATGGTCGTCGTCGACGAGGCGTACGGGGAGTTCAGCCACCACCCCTCGCTGCTCCCGCTGATCGAGGGCCGCCGCAACCTGGTCCTCTCACGGACCATGTCCAAGGCGTTCGGCGCGGCCGGGCTCCGCCTCGGCTACCTCGCCGCCGACCCGGCCGTCGTCGACGCGGTCCAGCTGGTCCGGCTGCCCTACCACCTCTCCTCCGTCACCCAGGCCACCGCGCTCGCCGCCCTGGAGCACACCGATACGCTGCTGGGGTACGTCGCGCAGCTCAAGAGCGAGCGCGACCGGCTGGTGGCCGAGCTGCGCGCCATCGGCTACGAGGTCACCGAATCGGACGCCAACTTCGTCCAGTTCGGCCGCTTCGACGACAGCCGCGCCGTCTGGCGGCGGATCCTCGACCGGGGCGTCCTGGTCCGGGACAACGGCGTGCCGGGATGGCTGCGGGTCACCGCGGGCACCCCGGCCGAGAACGACGCGTTCCTCGATGCGGTACGCGAAATCAAGAAGGAGCACGACGCATGAGCCCCCGCGTAGGCCGCGTGGAACGCACCACGAAGGAAACATCCGTACTGGTCGAGATCGATCTCGACGGCACCGGCAAGGTCGACGTCGCCACCGGGGTCGGCTTCTACGACCACATGCTCGACCAGCTCGGCCGCCACGGGCTCTTCGACCTCACGGTCAAGACCGAGGGCGACCTGCACATCGACAGCCACCACACCATCGAGGACACCGCCCTCGCGCTGGGCGCCGCCTTCCGGCAGGCCCTCGGCGACAAGGTCGGCATCTACCGCTTCGGCAACTGCACGGTCCCGCTGGACGAATCGCTCGCCCAGGTCACCGTCGACCTCTCCGGCCGCCCCTACCTGGTGCACACCGAGCCCGAGAACATGGCCCCGATGATCGGGGAGTACGACACGACGATGACCCGGCACATCTTCGAGTCCTTCGTCGCGCAGGCGCAGGTCGCCCTGCACATCCACGTGCCGTACGGGCGCAACGCCCACCACATCGTCGAGTGCCAGTTCAAGGCGCTCGCGCGGGCCCTGCGCTACGCGGCCGAGCACGACCCGCGTGCCGCCGGCATCCTGCCTTCCACGAAGGGCGCCCTGTGACCGGCCTCAACACCATCCTCATCGTCGTCGGCCTCTTCCTGGCCGGCGGCGTCTACTCCTTCGCGAAGCAGGGCATGCCCAAGGGCGTCATCGTGCTGCTCTCGCTCGCCTCCGTGATGTGCCTGGTAGCGGGCATCCTGCGGATCCAGGGACTGTGGGACTGAGAGGCACGTGGTGAGCAGCAAGAAGAAGGTCGTCGTCTTCGACTACGGCTTCGGCAACGTCCGGTCCGCCGAACGGGCCCTCGCCCACGTCGGCGCGGACGTCGAGATCACCCGCGACTACGACCGCGCGATGGCGGCCGACGGGCTGCTGGTCCCCGGCGTCGGCGCGTTCTCCGCCTGCATGGAGGGGCTGAAGCGGGCCCGCGGCGACTGGATCGTCGGCCGCCGCCTGTCCGGCGGACGCCCCGTCATGGGCATCTGCGTCGGGATGCAGATCCTGTTCGAGCGCGGCATCGAGCACGGCGTGGAGACCGAGGGCCTGGACGAATGGCCCGGTACGGTCGGACCGCTGAAGGCCGATGTCGTCCCGCACATGGGCTGGAACACCGTCGAGGCACCCGAGGACTCCCGGCTCTTCGCCGGTCTGGACGCCGAGACCCGGTACTACTTCGTGCACTCCTACGCGGCGCACGAGTGGTCCCTCGAAGTCACCAACGCCAAGATCCGTGCCCCCAGGGTCACCTGGGCCACGCACGGCGAACGGTTCGTGGCCGCCGTGGAGAACGGCGCGCTGTGGGCCACCCAGTTCCACCCCGAGAAGTCCGGCGATGCCGGCGCCCAGCTGCTGACCAACTGGATCGAGACGCTGTAATGCCGAAGCTTGAACTGCTCCCCGCCGTCGACGTCCGCGACGGCCGGGCCGTCCGCCTCGTGCACGGCGAGTCCGGCTCCGAGACGTCCTACGGCTCCCCGCTGGAGGCCGCCCTCGCCTGGCAGCGCTCCGGAGCCGAGTGGCTGCACCTCGTCGACCTGGACGCCGCCTTCGGCACCGGCGACAACCGCGCCCTGATCGCCGAGGTCGCCGGAGCCATGGACATCAAGGTCGAGCTCTCCGGCGGCATCCGCGACGACGCCTCGCTCGCCGCCGCCCTCGCCACCGGCTGCCGCCGCGTCAACCTCGGCACCGCCGCACTGGAGACCCCTCAGTGGGTCGCCAAGGTCATCGCCGAGCACGGCGACAAGATCGCCGTCGGCCTCGACGTACGCGGCACCACCCTGCGCGGACGCGGCTGGACGCGCGACGGCGGCGACCTCTACGAGACCCTGGAGCGCCTCGACTCCGAGGGCTGCGCCCGCTACGTCGTCACCGACATCGCCAAGGACGGCACCCTCGAAGGCCCCAACCTCGGCCTGCTGCGGGACGTCTGCGCGGTCACCGACCGCCCGGTGGTCGCCTCCGGCGGCGTCTCCTCGCTCGACGACCTCCGCGCCATCTCCCTCCTCGTCCCCGAGGGCGTCGAGGGCGCGATCGTCGGCAAGGCGCTCTACGCCGAGGCGTTCACGCTGGAAGAGGCCCTCAAGGCGGTCGCCGCATGACCGATTCCGTACGCCGCGTCTCCACCGGCGCCCCGTGGGAGGAGAAGTTCGGCTACTCGCGCGCCGTCGAACTGCCCAACGGCCTCGTCCTGGTCTCCGGCTGCACCTCGGTGGTGAACGGCGAGATCGCGGCCGGCTCGCCCTACGAGCAGGCCGTCACCTCCTTCGACGTCGCCCTCGCGGCGCTGGAGCAGGTCGGCCTCACCCGCGAGGACGTCGTCCGCACCCGGATGTACCTCACCCACGCCCGGGACGTGGAGGACGTCGGCCGCGCCCACAAGGAGCTGTTCGACGCCGTGCGCCCCGCCGCGTCCATGATCATCGTTTCCGGGTTCGCGGATCCGAGCCTGGTCGTCGAGGTCGAGGTCGAGGCCTACCGGGGAGGCGCGAAGTGAGCCTCGCGGTACGCGTCATCCCTTGCCTGGACGTCGACGCCGGCCGGGTCGTCAAGGGCGTCAACTTCCAGAACCTGCGCGACGCGGGCGACCCCGTCGAGATGGCCAAGCTGTACGACGCCGAAGGCGCGGACGAGCTGACCTTCCTCGACATCACCGCCTCCAGCGGCGACCGCGAGACGACCTACGACGTGGTCCGCCGCACCGCCGAGCAGGTCTTCATCCCGCTCACCGTCGGCGGCGGCGTCCGCACCCCGGACGACGTCGACAAGCTGCTGCGCGCAGGGGCGGACAAGGTCGGCGTCAACACCGCCGCCATCGCCCGCCCCGAGCTGATCCGCGAGATCGCCGAACGCTTCGGCCGCCAGGTCCTGGTGCTCTCCGTCGACGCCCGCCGCACCCCGCGGGGCGGCTTCGAGGTCACCACGCACGGCGGTCGCCGGGGCACCGGCATCGACGCCGTCGAGTGGGCGCACCGCGCGGCCGAGCTGGGCGCGGGCGAGATCCTGCTCAACTCGATGGACGCCGACGGCACCAAGGACGGCTACGACACCGAGATGATCCTGGCCGTCCGCGAGCACGTCAGCGTCCCGGTCATCGCCTCCGGCGGCGCGGGCCGGCTCGCGGACTTCGCCCCGGCCGTCGCCGCGGGAGCCGACGCGGTGCTCGCCGCCTCCGTGTTCCACTTCGGCGACCTGCGCATCTCCGAGGTCAAGGACGCGCTGCGGGGGGCCGGGCACCCGGTCCGCTGACCCCCGCCGGTCCGCGCTGACCGCCTCCGGTCCGCGCGGGCCGGCGGTCGGCCCGCGCGCCCTACATGCCCAGCGCGGCCGTGTGCACGCGCTCCACCGCCTCCTTCTCGCCCACCACCTCGACGTCCGCCGAGCCCTGCCGCCCGAACGCGAACAGCAGCAGCTCGGAGGGCTCCCCGGTGACCGTCACCACCGGCGCGCCCCTGCGGGCCACCGCCGTACGGCCGTCCGGCCGCCGCAGCACCAGCCCGACCGGGGACCTGCGCCCCAGCAGACGGGCGGTCCGCTCGGTGCGCGACCACAGCAGATCGGCGAAGACCGGGTCCAGCTCCCGCCGCGACCAGTCGGGCTGCGCCCGGCGCACGTCCTCCGCGTGGACGTAGAACTCGACGGTGTTGGCCACCTCGTCGATCTGCTTCAGGGCGTACGGCGAGAACCTCGGCGGTCCGGTCCGGATCAGCTGGATCAGCTCTTCGTAGGGCTTCGCCGCGTACTCCGCCTGCACCCGCTCCAGCCGGTTCCTCAAGGCTCCCAGCAGCATCCCGCCGGCCGCGTCGGCGCGGCGTTCGCGCACCACCACATGGGCGGCCAGATCGCGGGTCTTCCAGCCCTCGCACAGGGTCGGGGCCTCGGGCCCCGCCGCTTCCAACAGATCCGCGAGCAGGAGACGTTCACGCTTCGCATGGGTCGACATGACCGCCAGCGTACGACCGGCGGGGGCCGTCCGCCCAGTGGACGGCCGTCCGGACGGCCCCCGCGACCACGGCACAATGGAGTCATGACCAGCACGCCCGGCCCCACACCGCCCGCCAGCCGCCTCGACCCCGCCGTCGCCGCCCGCCTCAGGCGCGGCGCCGACGGACTGGTGCCGGCCATCGCCCAGCAGTACGACACCGGCGAGGTCCTGATGCTCGGCTGGATGGACGACGAGGCGCTGCACCGCACGCTCACCACCGGCCGCTGCACCTACTGGTCGCGCAGCCGCCAGGAGTACTGGGTCAAGGGCGACACCTCCGGCCACGTCCAGCGGGTCGTGTCCGTGGCGCTCGACTGCGACGCCGACACCGTCCTGGTCAAGGTCGACCAGACCGGCGCGGCCTGCCACACCGGCGACCGCACCTGCTTCGACGCGGACGTCCTCACCACAGCGCCCGCGACCAGCGGTTCCGACCCCCGCGACCAGTAAGCTCACCGGCCATGGATCTCGACACCTTCCGCAAGCTGGCCGTCGACCGGCGCGTCGTCCCCGTCAGCCGCCGCCTCCTCGCGGACGGCGACACCCCGGTGGGGCTGTACCGCAAGCTCGCCGCCGAGCGCCCCGGCACGTTCCTGCTGGAGTCCGCCGAGAACGGCCGGACGTGGTCGCGCTACTCGTTCGTCGGGGTCCGCAGCGCGGCCACCCTCACCGCCCGCGACGGCCGGGCCCACTGGCTCGGCACCCCGCCCGTCGGCCTGCCGACGGACGGCGACCCGCTCGACGCCCTGCGCGCCACCGTGGAGACCCTGCACACCCCGCGCGACCTGGTCGGCGGCGCGGGGCTGCCGCCCTTCACCGGCGGCATGGTCGGCTACCTCGGCTACGACGTCGTGCGCCGCCTGGAGAGGATCGGCGAGCACGGCGGCGACGACCTGAAGCTCCCCGAGCTGACCATGCTGCTCACCTCGGACCTCGCCGTCCTCGACCACCGGGACGGCACCGTCCTGCTGATCGCCAACGCGATCAACCACAACGGCCTGGCCACCGGCGTCGAGGAGGCCCACGCGGACGCCGTCGCCCGGCTCGACGCGATGGAGCGCGACCTGCGCTGCCCCGCGCCGACGGACCCGGCGGCCCTGCCGGAATCGGAGCTGCCGCCGTACACCGCGCTGTGGGGCGGCGAGGCGTACCAGCGGGCCGTCGAGGACGTCAAGGAGCGCATCCGCTCCGGCGAGGCGTTCCAGGTCGTCCCCTCGCAGCGCTTCGAGACCCCGTGCACCGCGAGCGCCCTGGACGTCTACCGCGTGCTGCGGGCCACCAACCCGTCCCCGTACATGTACCTCTTCCGCTTCGACGGCTTCGACGTCGTCGGCTCCAGCCCGGAGGCCCTGGTCAAGGTCGAGGACGGCCGGGCCATGGTCCACCCGATCGCCGGGACCCGGCACCGCGGGGCCACCCCGCAGGAGGACCAGGCGCTCGCCGAGGAACTCCTCGCCGACCCCAAGGAGCGCGCCGAGCACCTGATGCTCGTCGACCTCGGCCGCAACGACCTGGGCCGGGTCTGCGAACCGGGCAGCGTCGAGGTCGTCGACTTCATGTCCGTGGAGCGCTACTCCCACGTGATGCACATCGTCTCCACCGTCACCGGCCGCGTCACCGAGGACCGCACCGCCTTCGACGTCCTGACCGCCTGCTTCCCGGCGGGCACCCTCTCCGGCGCCCCCAAGCCGCGCGCCATGCAGATCATCGAAGAGCTCGAACCCACCCGCCGCGGCCTGTACGGAGGGTGCGTCGGCTACCTCGACTTCGCCGGGGACTCCGACACCGCGATCGCCATCCGCACCGCCCTGCTCCGCGACGGAACCGCCTACGTGCAGGCCGGAGCCGGGGTCGTCGCCGACTCCGACCCGGTCGCCGAGGACACCGAGTGCCGCAACAAGGCCGCCGCCGTCCTGCGCGCCGTCCACACCGCCAACCGGCTCCACGACCGCTGACGCGGTAGGGGATAGTGGACGGCGTGAGTGCCGTCCCCGTACCCCAGCCCCGTGCCCGAACCGCCGACTCCGCCGACGCCGCGCCCCCGGCCCCGGCCCCGGCCGGATCCGGCGGAGCCCCCGACGCCCGGGGGAGCCGCCGGTCCCTGGCGGCCGGGCTGCTCCTCGGCGCGGCCGGCGCGACCGTCGTCCTGCTGGCCTCCGGCCAGGTCTGGGCCGAGGGCCGGGCCGCCGTCGGCGGCGGCACCCTGCCGCTGACCGCCGACGGCCGCGACGTCACCGGCCTTCCGGCCGCCCTCGCCATCGTCGGCCTGGCCGCCCTCGTCGCCGTCTTCGCCGTCCGCGGCGCGGGCCGCCGCACCGTCTCCGCCCTGCTGGCCCTCAGCGGCCTCGGAGCAGCGCTCAGCGCCTGGGCGGGCGCGTCCGACGGCTCGTCCCTCGACGAACAGGCCGCCCGCACCACCGGCGACTCGGCGGCCACCGTCGACGCCCTCAGCCACACCGTGTGGCCCTACGTCACCGCCGCCGGGGGCCTGCTGATCCTCCTCGCCGGGCTGCTCGCCCTGCGCTACGGCAGCCGCTGGCCCGCCATGTCCGGCCGCTACGAGCGCGACGGCGCCCCCCGCCCGCGCAGGGCCGCCCGCACCGCCCCCGACCCGGACCGGCCCGAAGAACTGTGGAAGGCGCTGGACCGGGGCGAGGACCCCACACGGGAGGTCTGACCCCCCGCGTCGGAGCCGCCCGCGCATACGGGACAATGGAGGCCGGCCGTCCCCCGAGCGGCGGCCACAGCGGTAGTCACAGCGCATCACCAACGAGGAGCAACTCATGGCGGGCAGCAGCCACGGACACACCCCGGCCGCCTGGACCGGTGTCATCATCTCGTTCATCGGCTTCTGCGTGGCAGGCGTCTTCATGGTGGCGGCCAACCCGCTCGGCTTCTGGGCCGGCCTCGGCGTCATCGCCCTCGGCGGCGTCGTGGGCCTGGCCATGAAGGCCGCCGGCCTCGGCATGCCGAAGGAGTCGGCCGAGATGGTCGAGGCCAGGGCGCGCGCCTCGGAGGCCCAGGTCTCCCACTGACCACCGGCCGCCGGACCGGCTCGGCCACCGACACGTGCGAAGGCGCGGCCCCACCCGGGCTGCGCCTTTCCACGTGAGCGGGGACAATCGCCGGGTGGACTCCTCGCCCGCCTCCGCCCCGCCGCCGCACCCCGTACCGGCCACCGCGCCGCCGCAGCCGCCCGGCCCCGCCTTCGCCTTCGCCCCGTCC
This sequence comes from Streptomyces sp. ADI96-02, assembly GCF_003846185.1. Classification (GTDB taxonomy): domain Bacteria; phylum Actinomycetota; class Actinomycetes; order Streptomycetales; family Streptomycetaceae; genus Streptomyces. Next base: position 1,418,317 of record NZ_ML123034.1, on the reverse strand, counting down.
CCGGTCCACGCCTCGCGGTCGCGCAGGCTCGCCGCGCCGCTGGGCGCCCTGGCGGCGGTCGCCGGGGCCTTCGCGTACGTCGGCGCCATCGACCCGAACGAACCGGGCCACTACCCCGTCTGCCCGCTGCTCAAGATCACCGGCGTGTTCTGCCCCGGCTGCGGGGGGCTGCGCAGCGCCTACGCCTTCGTCCACGGCGACCTCGCGGCGGCCTTCTCCTCCAACGCCCTCGCCGTCGTCGGCTACGTCCTCTTCGCCGCGGTGTGGGTCGCGTGGACGGTCCGGGCCTGGCGCGGACGGCCGCCGCGCATCGCCCTCGGCCCCGTCCACTGGTGGGGCGTGGGAGCCCTGCTGCTGGCCTTCACGGTGGCGCGGAACCTGCCGTTCGGCTCGGCCCTCGCCCCCTGAACGCCCAGGTGGTGGGACGTGCCGCGACCGGATGCGAGCCCTGGGGCCTCCTGCGGATACCATCGGTATGGCTGATCCTGTTCGCTCATCAACCGTTCTGGAAGGGGGCCGCTCGCGTGAGTGTGCTCGACGAGATCATCGACGGCGTTCGCGCCGACCTCGCGGAGCGGCAGGCGCGCGTCAGCCTCGACGAGCTGAAGGAACGCGCCGCCCGCGCCCCCGAGGCCAAGGACGGAGTCGCCGCACTGCGCGGCGAGGGCGTCACCGTCATCTGCGAGGTCAAGCGCTCGTCCCCGTCCAAGGGGGCCCTCGCCGCCATCGCCGACCCCGCCGCGCTCGCCGCGGACTACGAGGCGGGCGGCGCGTCCGTCATCTCGGTCCTCACCGAGGAGCGCCGCTTCGGCGGTTCGCTCGCCGACCTGGAGGCCGTCCGCGCCAAGGTCGACATCCCCGTCCTGCGCAAGGACTTCATCGTCACCTCGTACCAGCTCTGGGAGGCCCGTGCCTACGGCGCCGACCTCGCCCTGCTGATCGTGGCCGCCCTCGACCAGCAGGCCCTGGTCTCGCTGATCGAGCGCGCCGAGTCGATCGGGCTCACCCCGCTCGTCGAGGTCCACGACGAGGAGGAGGCGGAGCGCGCCGCGGACGCCGGTGCGAGGATCATGGGCGTCAACGCCCGCAACCTCAAGGACCTCAAGGTCGACCGCTCCACCTTCGAGCGCGTCGCCCCCGAGATCCCCGACCACATCGTCAAGGTCGCCGAGTCCGGCGTCCGGGGCCCGCACGACCTGATCGCCTACGCCAACGCCGGCGCGGACGCCGTCCTGGTCGGCGAGTCCCTGGTCACCGGCCGCGACCCGCGCGCCGCCGTGGCCGACCTGGTCGCCGCCGGCGCCCACCCGGCGCTCCGCCACGGACGGGGCTGATCGCTCCGTGCCGGTCCCGTCCGCGCCCCGCCTCCGGCCGGGCCTCGGCCCCGCCGGGGCCGAGGCCCCGGACCGGCACGCCCCGCTCGCCCGCGGCTGCCGGCCGCGCGGCTGCCGCGCCCCGGCCCGCCGGGTGCACGGCCGGCGCGTGCGGTACGTGATCGGCGACGAGCCCGGCCAGGTCAACGGCATGCGATGGCGCACCGGGACCGCGCCCTAGGGGGCGTCTGACACCCCCTGCGAGCCCCGCCCGGCGTACGGCGACACGGCACAGCCCTTTTCCGTACCCGGACCGGCCCCTCCGCCCGACCGCTCGCCGGTCGCGGTGGTGCTCCGCCCTCGGCGCATACGATCCACGAACCCGTTGCCATGCCAAGGAGCACGTCGGATGTCGTCTGACTTCTTCATTCCGGACCCCGAGGGTCTGACACCCAGCGCCGAGGGCTATTTCGGCGCCTACGGCGGCAAGTTCATCCCGGAGGCCCTGGTCGCCGCCGTGGACGAGGTCGCCGTCGAGTACGACAAGGCGAAGACCGATCCGGCCTTCGCCGCCGAGCTGGACGACCTCATGGTCCACTACACCGGCCGGCCGAGCGCGCTCACCGAGGTGCCGCGCTTCGCCGAGCACGCGGGCGGCGCGCGGGTCTTCCTCAAGCGCGAGGACCTGAACCACACCGGCTCGCACAAGATCAACAACGTGCTGGGCCAGGCGCTCCTCACCCGGCGCATGGGCAAGACCCGGGTCATCGCCGAGACCGGCGCGGGACAGCACGGCGTCGCGACCGCCACCGCCTGCGCGCTGTTCGGTCTGGACTGCACCATCTATATGGGCGAGATCGACACCGAGCGGCAGGCGCTGAACGTGGCGCGGATGCGGATGCTCGGAGCCGAGGTCGTCGCGGTGAAGTCCGGCTCGCGCACCCTGAAGGATGCCATCAACGAGGCGTTCCGCGACTGGGTCGCCAACGTGGACCGCACGCACTACCTCTTCGGCACGGTCGCCGGGCCGCACCCCTTCCCCGCGATGGTCCGCGACTTCCACCGGGTCATCGGCGTCGAGGCCCGCCGCCAGATCCTGGAGCGCACCGGCCGGCTCCCGGACGCGGCCGTGGCCTGCGTCGGCGGCGGCTCCAACGCCATCGGGCTCTTCCACGCCTTCATCCCCGACGCCGAGGTCCGCCTGGTGGGCTGCGAGCCCGCCGGGCACGGCGTGGAGACGGGCGAGCACGCGGCGACCCTCACCGCGGGCGAGCCCGGCATCCTGCACGGTTCGCGCTCCTACGTCCTCCAGGACGACGAAGGCCAGATCACCGAGCCCTACTCCATCTCGGCGGGGCTGGACTACCCGGGCATCGGCCCGGAGCACGCCCACCTCAAGGACTCCGGACGCGGCGAGTACCGCGCGGTCACCGACGACGCCGCCATGCAGGCGCTGCGCCTGCTCTCGCGCACCGAGGGGATCATCCCGGCCATCGAGAGCGCCCACGCGCTCGCCGGGGCGCTGGAGGTCGGCAGGGAGCTGGGCGAGGACGGACTGATCCTGGTCAACCTGTCCGGCCGGGGCGACAAGGACATGGACACCGCCGCCCGCTACTTCGGCCTGTACGACACCGACGCCGCCGTCGAGGCGGACGCCGACAGCGACCGGGCCGAGATCGAGGGGGACGCCACGTGAGCGGCAACATCGACCTGCTGAGCAGCACCCTGGCCGCCGCCCGTGCGGAGGACCGCGCGGCGCTGATCGCCTACCTGCCGGCCGGCTTCCCGACCGTCGACGGCGGCATCGAGGCGGTCAAGGCCGTCGTCGCGGGCGGCGCCGACATCGTCGAGGTCGGGCTGCCGCACAGCGACCCGGTGCTCGACGGACCCGTCATCCAGACCGCCGACGACATCGCGCTGCGCGGCGGCGTCCGGATCGCCGACGTCATGCGCACGGTCCGCGAGGCGCACGAGGCGACCGGCGTGCCGATCCTCGTCATGACGTACTGGAACCCGATCGACCGGTACGGCGTCGAGCGCTTCACCGCCGAGCTGGCGGCGGCGGGCGGCGCCGGGTGCATCCTGCCCGACCTGCCGGTCCAGGAGTCCGCGCTGTGGCGGGAGCACGCCGACAAGCACGGCCTCGCCACCGTCTTCGTCGTCGCCCCCAGCAGCCGCGACGCCCGCCTCGCCACCATCACGGCGGCCGGCAGCGGCTTCGTCTACGCCGCCTCCCTGATGGGCGTCACCGGCACCCGCGCCTCGGTCGGCGCGCAGGCCCAGGAGTTGGTGGGCCGCACCCGCGCCACCACCGACCTGCCCGTCTGCGTCGGGCTCGGGGTCTCCGACGCGGTGCAGGCCGCCGAGGTCGCCGGCTTCGCCGACGGGGTGATCGTCGGCTCGGCCTTCGTCAAGAGCATGCTGGACGCGCCTGACGAGGCCGCCGGCCTCGCGGCCGTCCGCTCGCTCGCGGGCGAGCTGGCCGAAGGCGTTCGAAAGCGCTGACGGTTGAACGCACCCGAACGGGTGGATTGTGGGTCGGGGAGGCGCGCCCGCGCCTCCCCGGTTCGTTGCTGCGGGTGTGAGCGACAAGAACCCTGAGCGAAACAGAAGCGCGCGCGAGCGCCTGGCCCAGCAGCGCGAGAAGGAGAAGGGGCGTGAGCGCCGCCGCCGCACGCTGATCGTCTCCTCGGCGGTGGTCGGGGTGCTGGCGCTGGCCGCCGTGGTCGGGCTGATCGCGGCCAACGCGGGCAGGGACACGGAGGGCGGCAGCGCCTCCGGCCCCGCCGTCGCCCCCTCCGGAGCGATCGGCGAGGACTCCCTGACCCTGCCCGTCGGCGCCTCCGACGCTCCCTCCACGCTCACCATCTGGGAGGACTTCCGCTGCCCGGTCTGCGCGCAGTTCGAGAACGCCTTCCGCGCGACGATCGCGGAGCTGGCCGACTCCGGCCAGATCAGGGTGGAGTACCACCTCGCGACGATCATCGACGGCAACCTCGGCGGCAGCGGCTCGCTGCGCGCGGCCAACGCGGCGGCGTGCGCCCAGGGCGTAGGCGAGTTCGCCCCGTACCACGACGTCCTCTACCGCAACCAGCCGCCCGAGGCCGACGACGCGTTCGGCAAGAACAGCCGGCTCATCGAGCTGGCGGGCGAGGTCAAGGGCCTCGACACGCCGGGCTTCCGCAGCTGTGTGGAGAGCGGCGAGCACGACAGCTGGGTGGGGAAGTCCGACGCGGCGTTCCGCGAGGGCGGCTTCCAGGGCACCCCGACCGTGCTGCTCAACGGCGAGTCGGTCTTCCCGAGCAAGGGCGGCCAGCAGATCTCCCCGGAGAACCTGAAGAAGTGGGTGGCCGAGGCCAACAAGGGCAAGAAGGCGGGCACCGCCACGCCGTCCGCCCCGGGAGCCTCCCCGGCCCCGTCCGCGTCGTCCGGCGCGCCGTCCGCCCCGGGCGCGCCGCCGGCTCCGGGCGCCTCCACCGCTCCCGGCACGCCGTCCGCCGCTGTCGCCGTTGTGCCCGGGACCGCCCCCTGAGCCGGGGTGCGCGAGGGGCCGCGACCCGGCCCCTCGTTACCCAGCCGTTGCCGGGAGGCTTGGCCTACCCACCGCCCGGCAGGGTAGCGTCGACCCCGTCATGAACCTTGCCTTCATTCCCAGCCCGTCGACCGGCGTGATCGATCTCGGCCCGATCCCGCTGCGCGGCTACGCGTTCTGCATCATCATCGGTGTCTTCGTCGCCGTCTGGTTCGGCAACAAGCGCTGGGTCGCCCGGGGCGGCAAAGCCGGCACCGTCGCCGACATCGCCGTCTGGGCCGTGCCCTTCGGCCTCGTCGGCGGCCGGCTCTACCACGTCGTCACCGACTACCAGCTGTACTTCAGCGACGGCGAGAACTGGGTCGACGCCTTCAAGATCTGGGAGGGCGGCCTCGGCATCTGGGGCGCCATCGCCCTCGGCGCGGTCGGCGCCTGGATCGGCTGCCGCCGCCGGGGCATCCCGCTGCCCGCCTGGGCGGACGCGCTGGCCCCCGGCATCGCCCTCGCGCAGGCCATCGGCCGCTGGGGCAACTGGTTCAACCAGGAGCTGTACGGCAAGCCCACCGACCTGCCCTGGGCGCTGGAGATCAGCGAGGGCCCGAACCGGGCCGCCGGGACGTACCACCCGACCTTCCTGTACGAGTCGCTGTGGTGCATTGGCGTCGCGCTGCTGGTCATCTGGGCCGACCGCCGCTTCCGGCTCGGCCACGGGCGGGCCTTCGCGCTGTACGTCGCCGCCTACTGCGCGGGCCGCGGCTGGATCGAGTACATGCGCGTCGACGAGGCGCACCAGATCCTCGGCCTGCGGCTGAACGTGTGGACCGCGATCGTCGTCTTCGTCCTCGCCGTCGTGTACATAGTGGTCTCCGCCAAGCTCCGCCCGGGGCGCGAGGAGATCGTCGAGCCCGACCGGGACGCCGTCCCCGCCGGGAAGGACGGGAAGGACGGGGCCGCCGGAGCCGACAGCGCCCCGGACGCGACGGACGCCGACGCGGACGCCGCCCTGGGCAAGGACGCGCCCGGAGCGGATCCGTTCGCCAAGGACGCGCCCGGCGAGGGCACCACCGCCGGCGCGGCCGAGAAGAGCTGACCGCCCGCGCCCCCGGGCGCACTCCGCATTCCCCCGATCGCCGGGCGGGCCCGACTCCTCAGGCCCGCCCGGCGATCGCGAGCGTCCGGCGCGCCGACGCCACCACGGCGGCGTCCACGAACCGCCCGTCCGGCAGCGCCAGCGCACCCTCCTCCACCGCCGAGGCCGCCACGATCTCCTCGGCGGCCTCGATCTCCTCGTCCGTCGGCCGGAACGCCCGCTCGATCACCGGCAGCTGCCGCGGATGGATCGCGGCCCGGCCGAGCATCCCCAGCGTCCGGCCGCGCCCGCACGACGTCCACAGCCCGTCGAGGTCCACTACGTCCGGGAAGACCGACTGCGCCGGCGGCGGCAGCCCGGCCGCCCGCGCCGCCACCACGATCCGGCTGCGCGGCCAGTCGAGCCCCGCGTCCTCCCGTACGCCCAGGTCCGCCCGGAGGTCCGCCTCGCCCAGGGCGACGCCCCGGACGTCGGGGTGGGCGGTGGCGATGGAGTACGCGTGCTCGACGGCGAGCGCGGACTCCAGCAGCGGATACAGCGGCACGCCCGGCGCGACCGCCGCGACGTGGTGCACCGAGACCGCGTGCGTCACCTTCGGCAGCCGCAGCCCGGACAGGCCCGGCAGCCCGGCCAGCGCCCGCACGTCGTCCTCGCCGTGCACCCGGACGTGGACCGGCACCGCGTCCGGCGAGGCCGTGACCGGGTCCGCGAGGAGGTCGGCGGTGGCGGCGCGCGCGTACTCCTTGCGGTCCGGTGCGACCGCGTCCTCCAGGTCCACGATCACCACGTCCGCGCCGCAGCCCAGCGCCTTGGCCACCACCTCCGGCCGGTCGCCGGGAACGTACAGCCAGGTCAGCGGCGGCCGGCCGGCCGCCGCGCCCGCCGTCACAGCGCCCCCTGGTCCCGCAGCGCGGCGATCCGCGCCCCGGTGAGGCCGAGCCCGGTCAGGATCTCCTCGGTGTCCGCGCCGTGCGGCCGGCCGGCCCAGCGGATCGCGCCGGGCGTCCCGGAGAGCCGGAAGAGGACGTTCTGCATCCGCAGCGGCCCCAGCTCCGGGTCGTCGACCTCGGTGAGGGTGCCCAGCGCCCGGTACTGCGGGTCCTCCATCACCTCCCGTACGTCGTGGATCGGCGCGACGGCTGCCTCCGCCTTCTCGAACGCGTCCAGCACCTCGTCGCGGTCGTGCCGGGAGATCCAGTGCCCGACCGCCGCGTCCAGCTCCTCGCCGTGCTCGGCCCGGGTGGCGCCCGCCGCGAACCACGGCTCCTCGATCAGCTCCGGCCGGCCGACCAGCCGCATGACCCGCTCGGCGACGGACTGCGCCGAGGTGGAGACGGCGACCCAGTGGCCGTCGGCGGTGCGGTAGGTGTTGCGCGGGGCGTTGTTGCGGGAGCGGTTGCCGGTGCGCGGCTGGACGTAGCCGAGCTGGTCGTACCAGAGCGGCTGCGGGCCCAGCACGGTCAGGATGGGCTCGATGATCGCCAGGTCGACGACCTGCCCCCGCCCGGTCCTCTCCCGCCCGGCGAGCGCGGCCATCACCGCGTACGCCGTGGCGAGCGCCGCGATGGAGTCGGCGAGCCCGAACGGCGGCAGGGTCGGAGGCCCGTCCGGCTCCCCGGTGATCGCCGCGAAGCCGCTCATCGCCTCGGCGAGCGTGCCGAAGCCGGGCCGGTGGGCGTACGGACCGAACTGGCCGAAGCCGGTGACCCGGGCCAGCACCAGGCGCGGGTTGACCGCGTGCAGTTCCTCGGGGCCCAGCCCCCAGCGCTCCAGGGTGCCGGGCCGGAAGTTCTCGACGATCACGTCGGTCCCGGCGGCCAGCTCCAGCAGGACGTCCCGGCCGCCGGGCGCCGACAGGTCGAGGGTGAGGTTGCGCTTGTTGCGGCCGAGTAGCTTCCACCAGAGGCCGACGCCGTCCTTGGCCGGCCCGTGCCCGCGCGAGGGGTCGGGCCGGCGGGGATGCTCGACCTTGATCACGTCGGCGCCGAAGTCACCGAGCATGGTGGCGGCGAGCGGTCCGGCGAACAGGGTGGCGAGGTCGACGACCTTCAGGCCGGTCAGGGGTCCGGCGGGCTCCGGGCCGGTCAAGGGTCCGGCGGCCGGGGGCATACCGGCGCGGTCTCGGATCATGGGCGCAGAGCCTCCTGGAGGGTCAGTTCGGCGAGGGCGTCGAAGCCCGTACGGTCGTAGCCGCGCACGGAGGTGGCGAGGCGGTTCTTCAGCGGCGCGGTCCAGTGCTCGGGCAGGGCGTCGGGCCGGCCGGCCAGCAGCCCGGCGAGCGAGCCCGCCGTGGCGCCGTTGGAGTCGGTGTCCCAGCCGCCGCTCACCGCCCGGCCGATCGACCCGGTGAAGTCGCCGTCGGCGTGGGTGAGGGCGGCGGCGAGCAGCGCCGCGTTGGGCAGTACGTGCACCCAGTGGTGGGTGTCGTCGTAGACGGCGTGCAGCCGGTCCACCGCGGTGTCGAAATCCGCCTCGGCACGGGCCGCGTCGATGCCCAGGCGGATCGCGCGGGCGTAGCGGGAGCGCGGCGGGACCACGCGGAGCCCGGCCGCCAGGCAGCCGTGCACGTCGCTCTCGCCGCCGGCCGCGACGGCGAGAGCGGCGGCGGTGAACATCGCGCCGTAGACCCCGTTGCCGGTGTGCGTGAGGACCGCGTCGCGGTGGGCCTGGGCGGCGGCCCCGGCCGGATCGCCGGGACGCGTCCAGCCGTGCACGTCGGCCCGGATCTGGGCGCCGATCCACTCGCGGAACGGGTTGCGTCGGCGGGCCGTGTCCGGTGGCTCGACGCCCGCGAGGAGGTTGCCGTACGCGACGCGCTCGGCGGTGAAGGCGCGCCCGGCCGGGAGTTCGTCCAGCCAGAGCCGGGCCAGGTCGTCGGTGGTGAAGGCGCGCCCGTGCCGCCGGAGCAGCAGCAGGGTGAGCAGGGGGTGGTCCAGGTCGTCGTCCTCCGGCATCCCGTCGATGTTCTCGGCCAGCGAGGTGGTCGCGGAGCGGCGGTTCCAGGGGTGGGCGGCGAGCAGTTCGGCGGGGACGCCGCGGGCGGTGAAGTAGCCGTTGAGCGGCCAGTTTCCCGCGGCGCGGGCCAGGGACCGGACGGCCGCGAGCGGCAGCTTCTCGACCGGCTTGCCCAGCAGGCAGCCGGCCGCCCGGCCCAGCCAGGCGGCGTGCAGCCGCTCCCGGCCGACGGGCGGCGCGGTCGCGGGCGGGCCCGGCCAGTGCGGGCAGGCGGCCATGATCGCGGGCAGAGCGGTGGGCTCGTCGGCCGCCAGCGGTGATTCCAGCAGGGCCAGCTCGTCCAGCAGTTCACCGGCCAGCGCGCGCAGCCGGGGCGGCGCGGGCGGTTCGCCGGCCCCCGCGCGGCGGGGCGCGGCCGAGCCCCCGGCGGCGTACCACCGCTCCTCGACCGCCCGCGCGTCCCGGCCGTCGAGCGCCGCCTGCCGCAGCTCGTGCCCGATCAGGTCCTCGGGCTGCACCCAGGTGAGCCGGACGGTCACCGCTCACCGGCCAGTGCCGTGAAGGCCGCCTCGTGGTCTCGGCGGCGGGCGGCGTCCCGGGCGAAGACCTCGCGGGCCACGGCGGCCAGGGTGCGGGCCGGGGCGCGCAGGTCGAGCCGGCTCGCCTCCGCGACGGCGGCCGTCCAGTCTTCCGGGACCTCGCCGCCCAGCGCGCCCGCGATCGCGCCGCTCATCGTGGCGATGGAGTCGCAGTCCCGCCCGTAGTTGACCGAACCGAGCACCGTGCGCCGGTAGTCGCCGCCGCCGACGAGCACCATGCCGAGCGCGACGGGCAGTTCCTCGACGGAGTGCAGCCGGGAGGGGCGGCGGGCGCCGAGCGAGGGCGCGCGGTAGTCGGGGCCGACCGTGTCGAAGGGCCGTACGGCGGCGCGCAGCGGGGCGAGCGCCGACTCGAAGCAGTCGTGGCGTACGGCCTCGTCGCAGACCGCCTCGATCGCGGCGCGGGTGCCGTCCTTGGCCAGGGCGAGGACGGCGTCGACCACGGAGGCGGGCGTTGCGCCGGGGAGGCAGGCGGCGGCGACGGCCGCGGCGAAGACGCCGGCGGCCTCCCGCCCGTAGGAGGACTGGTGCGGGGCGGCGATCTCCAGGGCCTCGGCGTACGCGGCCCGCGGGTGGGCGGCGTTGACCAGGCCGACCGGGGCCATGTACATCGCCGCGCCGCAGTTGACGATGTTGCCGGAGCCCGCCTCGCGCGGGTCGACGTGCCCGTAGTGCAGCCGCGCGACGAGCCACTTCTCGGCCAGGAAGATCCGCTGGAGGGGCAGCGCCTCGGCCTCCAGCTCCGGGATCCAGCGGGGTGACATCAGGTCCGGTACGAGCCGGTCGGCGATGTCGTACGCGTCGAGGTGGTCGCGGACCGCGTCGTAGACGCGCACCAGCGCGTGCGTCATCAGGGTGTCGTCGGTGACGTGCCCGTCGCCCTTGTGGTACGGCGCGACGGGGCGGGCGGTGCGCCAGTCGTCGCCGTGCCACGGGCCGACGACGCCGGTCACCCGGCCGCCGTGGCGCTCGGCGATCTGCTCGGGGCTCCAGCCCTCGACCGGGCCGCCGAGGGCGTCGCCGACGGCGGCCCCGACGAGGGCTCGGGCGATGCGTTCATCGAGTCCGGGCGTGCCGGGGCTCCGCCGGTTGGTCGAGGGGGCTGCTGTCGCGGCCGTTGTGGGCGTCATGCCGGAATTGTCCACCCGGGAGGACCGGTTCCGTGTCTGCCAGCAGCCCGGCGAGTTCGATCAGGTCCGTGCCCGCGAGCCGGGGCAGGGCGCAGCCCGCCAGCGTCCGGCAGGTCTCGCGCCAGCCCGCCGGCACGGCGGAGACGGACCCGATCGTCCCGGTCAGCGCCCCGGCCAGGGCGGGCGCGGAGTCCGCGACCCGGGACAGGCAGGCCGCCGCCGGAACCGCCTGGGCGATCTCGCCCCGTGCGGCGGTGGTCAGGGCCAGCGCCACCGGCACGGTCTCCGCCGCCGCGATCCCGTAGCTGTAGACATGGTCGACGATCTGGTGCTCCAGGACCGGGACCAGGGCGAACGCTCCGGCCGGCTCGTCCGCGAACTCCCGGGCCAGCCGGACGGCGTGCACGGCGTTGCGGGCGATCTCGGTGCCCTCGGGCAGCTGGGCCAGGGCCGCGTCCACCACCCGCTCGACGTCCGCTCCGGCCAGCGCCTCGGCGATCGCGGCGGCGACGGCCCGCGCGCCGTGCACCCCGTCGCCGTCCTGCGTGTAGCGGGCGTCGAACTCGGCGAGCGCGGCGGCGGCGCGCGGATCGCCCGGGTGCACCACGGCGAGCACGGCGGCCCGTACGCAGGCGGCGTCGTCGAAGTAGTGCGGGTTGTCGTGCCCGGTGGCGGGCGGGCGCAGCCCGGCGGCGAGGTTGCCGAGCCCGGCCCGGACCGAGATCCGGGCGCGCAGCGGCAGTACCGCCGCCTCGACCTCGGGCGCCCGCGCGCTGGCGGCGGCGACCGCGGCGGCCAGCGTGTTCCAGGCCCGGTCCACCGCGTCGCGCATCCGGCGTCCGGAGGAGAGGCCCACCGCGCCGTCGGCCGCCGCCGCCAGCACCGTACGGGCGGCGAACGCGGCCCACTCGGCGTCGTCGGACGGGCCGAGCCGCAGCGGTTCGGGCGGCTGGTTGAGGGCGATCGGCACCGGCAGGGTGGTGGTGGCGTTCTGCTCGGCGAAGGTGTCCAGCTCCCGGGTGAGCCGCCGGGTCCACTCCGGCATCCGGGCCGCCCGGTGCCGCGCGGCGGGCCACCCGGCGGCGTCCCCGGCGGCCAGTCCGAGCAGCAGCCCCTCGATCCGGGCCCGCCGCGAGGCTCCGGCGACCGGCGGACGCGGACCGGCGGCGGGCGCGCCGGCCGGCCGGCCCATCCCGCTCGCGGCCGTCACCGCCGGTCCTCCCGTACGGGCTCGAAGGCCGCCGCCACGGAGGCCATGGCCGCCACCGCCGAGCGTTCGCGGCCACCGCCGCGCTCCTGGGGCCCGCCCTGGGCGTCCGGGTCCTCCGGGGTCAGCAGCTCCGCGATGTCCAGCACGTGGTAGCCGCGCATCGACGGCAGGCAGCTGCCCCGGACCGGTCCGATCGCCGAGGCCCAGTCGGGCGGGATGGCGCTCGCCCCGTGCAGCGCCCCGGCCAGGGCCCCTGCCACGGCCGCCGTCGTGTCCGCGTCGCGGCCCATGTTCACGGCCGTCAGCACGGCGTCGGAGAAGCCGCCGCGCGCCGCCGTGAACGCGCCGAACGCCAGGCCCACCGCCTCCGGCGCGAGGTCGGTCCACGGATACCCGGCGATCACCACCGCCGAGCGCACGGCCCGCTCCCTGGTCAGCCGGTCCGGGTACGGGCGCTGCGCCGCCGCCACCGCCCGCCGCAGCGAGCGGGCCGTCCACGAGTCCATCGGGACCACCGACAGCGCCGCCGCGACCACCGAGGCCGGCCCCGAACCGACCATCGCCGCCGCCACCCCGGCCGCCACCGCCTGCCCGCCGTAGATCCCCTCGCCCTCATGGCTCACCCGGCCGTCCACCGCCACCAGCCGGGCCGCCTCGGCGGGCCGCCCGGCCGCGAAGACGCCGAACGGCGCGGCGCGCATCGCCAGCCCGTCGCTCCAGGCGTGCCGGTGCTGGGCCGAGATCGGCGCGGCCAGGCCCCGGCGCAGGTTCTCCAGGGTGCCGCGCTCGCTGAACCCGGCTCCCCGGAACGGGCCCTCGTCGAGGTCGGCGATCCAGTGGTGCCAGGCCCGCTCCACGTGGGAGACGGTGAGCGCGGAGCCGTGCCGGGCCAGCAGCAGCCCGGAGAAGATCGCGTACTCCGTGTCGTCGGTCCCCGCCGGGTCCTCGCTCACGAAGCCCTCGATCCGCCCCCAGCGGCGGCGGATCTCGGAGGGCCGCAGGTTCTCCGCCGGAGCGCCGAGCGCGTCCCCGACCGCCAGTCCCAGCAGTGCGCCTCTGGCCCGGTCATCGCCGACGGCCGTGTTCATCGCGTCGCCCTTCGCTCGTGGGGCGGGGCCGTTTCCGGTCCCTGTCCCATCCGTCCCACGCGGAGCCGGGACAGCGGCAGGAATCCGCCGGAAAAGGGCCAGTCGGATGACATGATCGATTCCTCGGGGCCAGCTCTTCTCCCTGGTCAGAGCGGTGGTAAGCATGGCCTGCCTTGCTGGCGGGCCGCCTTCGTCCGGCGTAATTTGGACGGCGTCGAAGTTTTGAATCTGTCGATAACTCTGTCGATGACTCTGTCGGCAGCTCTGTCGATCACAGGGGCGGGGCGGGAGCCTCGCCGACCGAGCGTGGGGAGACGCGAGCCGTGGCCATCATCGAGACCGACGCCGTACTGCACGAGGCGCACCGGGACAACCACACCCACCGGGACGTCAACGGCGGCTGGCTGCGCCCGGCCGTCTTCGGCGCCATGGACGGACTGGTCTCCAACCTCGCCCTGATGACGGGCGTGGCGGGCGGCTCGGTCTCGCACCAGGCGATCGTGATCACGGGGCTGGCGGGGCTGGCGGCCGGCGCGTTCTCCATGGCGGCCGGCGAGTACACCTCCGTCGCCTCCCAGCGCGAACTGGTCGAGGCCGAGCTGGACGTCGAGCGCCGCGAACTGCGCAAGCACCCGCAGGACGAGATGGCCGAGCTGGCCGCGCTCTACGAGTCCCGCGGCGTCGACGCCCCGCTCGCCCGCGAGGTGGCCCGGCAGCTCTCGCGCGATCCGGAGCAGGCCCTGGAGATCCACGCCCGCGAGGAGCTGGGCATAGACCCCGGCGACCTGCCCTCGCCGCTGGTGGCGGCCGGCTCCTCCTTCGGCGCGTTCGCGCTGGGCGCGCTGCTGCCCGTGCTGCCCTATCTGCTCGGGGCGAGCGCGCTGTGGCCGGCGGTGCTGCTCGCGCTGGCCGGTCTCTTCGCCTGCGGTGCGGTGGTGGCCCGGGTGACGGCCCGCACCTGGTGGTTCAGCGGACTGCGCCAGCTCGTCCTCGGCGGCGCGGCCGCGGCGGTGACGTACGGGCTGGGCATGCTGTTCGGGGTGGCGGTCGGCGGCTGACCGCGACGGCCGGGACCCGTCCGCCGGGTGCGCGGGACGGCGCGGCGCGGTGGTCCGGGACGGGCGGGGGCCGTGCGCCGTGTGACGTACGTCGTGGTCGCGCACACTGGGCGGAAGCCTGGCTCCGGACCTAAGGTGAGTCTCTATGCAGGGCTCCACATAAGTAGCCGTTACCTGGCGGTTTCGATTCCGTTGCCACCGGGCATGAGCCTCAGACACCGCAGGCAACGACGCCTGCTCTCTGCGGTTCCCGGGCGCTGATCCTTCCGACTGCGACCCACCCTCCGGTCATCCGGTCACTTCCGGTCACCACAGTGTCCGCATGTTGGAACAAGCCTTCCGCTTCTTGAGAAGCGCCCCATCATGTAACCTGCACGAAATTTCGCAGAGGGCCAACGTCGTCCCTCGGCACTGCATATGCCACGACGACGACGGGAGAGCCGATGCGTATCGACGCCTGGTCGCCCATGGACGGTCGCCCCGCCCAGCAGGGGCTGTACGACCCCCGTAACGAGCACGACGCCTGCGGCGTCGGGTTCGTGGCCACATTGACCGGTGTGGCCAGCCATGAGCTGGTCGAGCAGGCGCTGACCGTACTGCGCAACCTCGAACACCGCGGCGCCACCGGCTCCGAGCCCGACTCGGGCGACGGCGCGGGCATCCTGCTCCAGGTCCCGCACGCCTTCCTCCGGGAAGAGGTCTCCTTCGACCTCCCCGAGGCCGGCTCCTACGCCGTCGGCATCGCCTTCCTCCCGTCGGACGACGCCACCGACGCCGTCCGCCGCGTCGAGGAGATCGCCGCCCAGGAGGGCCTGACCGTCCTCGGCTGGCGCGAGGTCCCCGTCGCCCCCGCCCTCCTCGGCAACGGCGCCCGCCTCACCATGCCCGAGTTCCGCCAGGTCTTCGTCGCCGACGGCGCGAGCACCGGCATCGCCCTGGACCGCAAGGCGTTCGTCCTGCGCAAGCGGGCCGAGCGCGAGGCCGGGGTGTACTTCCCCTCGCTCTCCTCGCGCACCATCGTCTACAAGGGCATGCTCACCACCGGGCAGCTGGAGCCGTTCTTCCCCGACCTCTCCGACCGCCGCTTCGCCACCACGGTCGCCCTGGTCCACTCCCGCTTCTCCACGAACACCTTCCCGAGCTGGCCGCTGGCACACCCCTACCGCTTCGTCGCGCACAACGGCGAGATCAACACGGTCAAGGGCAACCGCAACTGGATGAAGGCCCGCGAGTCCCAGCTCGCCTCCGACCTGTTCGACGCTCCCGGCGACGGACACGACGGCCGGGCGAAGCTCGACCGGATCTTCCCCGTCTGCACCCCGGACGCCTCCGACTCCGCGTCCTTCGACGAAGTCCTGGAACTGCTCCACCTCGGCGGACGCTCCCTCCCGCACGCGGTGCTGATGATGGTCCCCGAGGCGTGGGAGAACCACGACTCCATGGACCCCGCCCGGCGCGCGTTCTACCAGTACCACGCCACGATGATGGAGCCCTGGGACGGCCCGGCCTGCGTGACCTTCACCGACGGCGTCCAGGTCGGCGCGGTCCTCGACCGCAACGGACTGCGCCCCGGACGCTACTGGGTCACCGACGACGGCCTCGTCGTGCTCTCCTCCGAGGTCGGCGTCCTGGACATCGACCCGGCCAAGGTCGTCCGCAAGGGCCGTCTCCAGCCCGGCCGGATGTTCCTCGTGGACACCGCCGAGCACCGCATCATCGAGGACGACGAGATCAAGGCGTCCCTCGCCGCCGAGCAGCCGTACCAGGAGTGGCTGGAGACCGGCGAGATCGAGCTGCACGACCTGCCCGAGCGCGAGCACATCGTGCACACCCACGCCTCGGTCACCCGCCGCCAGCAGACCTTCGGCTACACCGAGGAGGAGCTGCGCGTCATCCTCGCCCCGATGGCCCGCACCGCCGGGGAGCCGCTCGGCTCCATGGGCACCGACTCGCCGATCGCCGCGCTGTCCGCGCGCCCCCGGCTCCTCTTCGACTACTTCACCCAGCTCTTCGCCCAGGTCACCAACCCGCCGCTGGACGCCATCCGCGAAGAGCTCGTCACCTCGCTGCGCTCCTCGCTCGGCCCGCAGGGCAACATCCTGGAGCCGACCGCCGCGGCCTGCCGCAGCGTCACGCTGCCCTTCCCGGTGATCGACAACGACGAGCTCGCCAAACTGATACACATCAACGCCGACGGCGACATGCCGGGCATGAAGGCCGCCACCCTCGCCGGCCTCTACCGGGTCGGCGGCGGCGGCGACGCGCTCGCCGCCCGGATCGAGGAGATCTGCGCCGAGGTCGACGCCGCCATAGAGGACGGCGCGCGCCTGATCGTCCTCTCCGACCGGCACTCCGACGCCGAGCTGGCGCCGATCCCGTCGCTGCTGCTCACCTCCGCCGTCCACCACCACCTCATCCGCACCAAGCAGCGCACCCAGGTGGGCCTGCTGGTCGAGGCCGGCGACGTCCGCGAGGTGCACCACGTCGCCCTGCTCATCGGCTACGGCGCCGCCGCCGTCAACCCGTACCTCGCCATGGAGTCCGTCGAGGACCTGGTCCGCGCGGGCACCTTCATCGACGGCATCGAGCCCGAGCAGGCCATCCGCAACCTGATCCACGCGCTCGGCAAGGGCGTCCTGAAGGTCATGTCCAAGATGGGCATCTCCACCGTCGCCTCCTACCGCGGCGCCCAGGTCTTCGAAGCCGTCGGCCTCGACGAGACCTTCGTCGCGACGTACTTCAACGGCACCGCCACCAAGATCGGCGGCGCGGGCCTGGACGTCATCGCCAAGGAGGTCGCCGCCCGGCACACCAAGGCGTACCCGGCGTCCGGCATCGCCGCCTCCCACCGCGCGCTGGAGATCGGCGGCGAGTACCAGTGGCGGCGCGAGGGCGAGCCGCACCTCTTCGACCCGGAGACCGTCTTCCGCCTCCAGCACGCCACCCGCAACCGGCGCTACGACATCTTCAAGCAGTACACGGACCGGGTGAACGAGCAGTCCGAGCGGCTGATGACGCTCCGCGGCCTGTTCGGCTTCACCTCCGACCGGGCCCCGATCCCCCTCGACGAGGTCGAGCCCGCCGCCGAGATCGTCAAGCGCTTCTCCACCGGCGCCATGTCGTACGGCTCCATCTCCCGCGAGGCCCACGAGACCCTCGCCATCGCGATGAACCAGCTCGGCGGCAAGTCCAACACCGGCGAGGGCGGCGAGGACGCCGACCGCCTCTACGACCCGGCGCGCCGCTCCTCCATCAAGCAGGTCGCCTCCGGCCGCTTCGGTGTGACCAGCGAATACCTGGTCAACGCGGACGACATCCAGATCAAGATGGCCCAGGGCGCCAAGCCCGGCGAGGGCGGCCAGCTGCCCGGCCACAAGGTCTACCCGTGGGTCGCCAGGACGCGTCACTCGACGCCCGGCGTCGGCCTCATCTCGCCGCCGCCGCACCACGACATCTACTCCATCGAGGACCTGGCCCAGCTGATCCACGACCTGAAGAACGCGAACCCGCGGGCGCGGATCCACGTGAAGCTGGTCTCCGAGGTCGGCGTCGGCACCGTCGCCGCCGGGGTCTCCAAGGCCCACGCGGACGTCGTGCTCATCTCCGGCCACGACGGCGGAACGGGCGCGTCCCCGCTCACCTCGCTCAAGCACGCGGGCGGCCCCTGGGAGCTCGGCCTCGCCGAGACCCAGCAGACCCTGCTGCTCAACGGCCTGCGCGACCGCATCGTCGTGCAGACCGACGGCCAGCTCAAGACCGGCCGCGACGTCGTCATCGCCGCGCTGCTGGGCGCGGAGGAGTTCGGTTTCGCGACCGCGCCGCTCGTCGTCTCCGGCTGCGTCATGATGCGCGTCTGCCACCTGGACACCTGCCCGGTCGGCATCGCCACCCAGAACCCGGTGCTCCGCGAGCGCTTCTCCGGCAAGGCCGAGTACGTCGTCAACTTCTTCGAGTTCATCGCCGAGGAAGTCCGCGAGATCCTGGCCGAGCTGGGCTTCCGCACCATCGAGGAGGCCGTCGGCCACGCCGAGCTGCTGGACACCGACCGGGCCGTCACCCACTGGAAGGCGCAGGGCCTGGACCTGGCCCCGCTCTTCCACGTGCCCGAGCTGCCCGAGGGCGCGGTCCGCCACCGGGTCGTCGAGCAGGACCACGGCCTGACGAAGGCCCTGGACAACCAGCTGGTCAAGCTGGCCGCCGACGCGCTCGGAGCCGACAGCCCCGAGGCCGCCCAGCCGGTCCGGGCCCAGGTCGCCATCCGCAATATCAACCGGACCGTCGGCACCATGCTCGGCCACGAGGTCACCAAGAAGTTCGGCGGTGCGGGCCTGCCCGAGAACACCATCGACATCACCTTCACCGGCTCGGCCGGCCAGTCCTTCGGCGCGTTCGTGCCGCGCGGTGTCACGCTCCGCCTGGAGGGCGACGCCAACGACTACGTCGGCAAGGGCCTCTCCGGCGGCCGGGTGATCGTCCGCCCCGACCGGGGCGCCGACCACCTCGCCGAGTACTCCACCATCGCCGGCAACACCATCGGCTACGGCGCCACCGGCGGCGAGCTGTTCCTGCGCGGGCGCACCGGCGAACGCTTCTGCGTCCGCAACTCCGGCGCGCTGGTCGTCTCCGAGGGCGTGGGCGACCACGGCTGCGAGTACATGACCGGCGGCCACGCCGTCGTCCTCGGCGAGACCGGCCGCAACTTCGCCGCCGGCATGTCGGGCGGCATCGCCTACGTCATCGACCTGGACCGCGACAACGTCAACGCGGGCAACCTCGGCGCCGTCGAGGAACCGTCCGACGCCGACCGGCAGTGGCTGCACGACGTCGTGCGCCGCCACCAGGAGGAGACCGGCTCCACCGTCGCCGAGAAGCTGCTCGCCGAGTGGGACACCGCGGCGACCCGCTTCAGCAAGATCATCCCGTCCACGTACAAGGCAGTGCTCGCCGCCAAGGACGCCGCTGAGCTCGCCGGTCTCTCCGAGCAGGAGACCACCGAGAAGATGATGGAGGCGGCGACCCATGGCTGACCCCAAGGGCTTCCTGACCACCGGACGCGAAGTCGCGCGGACCCGTCCCGTGGACGAGCGCGTCAAGGACTGGAACGAGGTCTACGTTCCGGGCTCGCTGCTCCCGATCATCAGCAAGCAGGCCGGGCGCTGCATGGACTGCGGCATCCCGTTCTGCCACAACGGCTGTCCGCTCGGAAACCTGATCCCCGAGTGGAACGACTACGCCTACCGCGAGGACTGGACCGCTGCCTCCGAGCGGCTGCACGCCACGAACAACTTCCCGGAGTTCACCGGGCGGCTGTGCCCGGCGCCCTGCGAGTCGGCCTGTGTGCTCGGCATCAACCAGCCGGCCGTCACCATCAAGAACGTCGAGGTCTCCATCATCGACAAGGCGTGGGAGAGCGGGGACGTCACCCCGCAGCCGCCCGAGCGCCTCTCCGGCAAGACCGTCGCGGTCATCGGCTCGGGCCCGGCGGGACTCGCCGCCGCCCAGCAGCTGACCCGGGCCGGCCACACGGTCGCCGTCTACGAGCGCGCGGACCGCATCGGGGGCCTCCTGCGGTACGGCATCCCCGAGTTCAAGATGGAGAAGTCGCACATCAACCGCCGCATCGAGCAGATGCGCCTGGAGGGCACCAAGTTCCGTACGGAGGTGGAGGTCGGCAAGGACGTCGACGCCGCGAAGCTCCGCCGCCGCTACGACGCGGTCGTCATCGCGGCCGGCGCCACCGTCTCCCGCGACCTGCCGGCCCCCGGCCGCGAACTGGGCGGCATCCACTTCGCCATGGAGTACCTGCCGCTCGCCAACAAGGTGCAGGAGGGCGACCTGACGGTCTCCCCGATCAGCGCCGAGGGCAAGGACGTCGTCGTCATCGGCGGCGGCGACACCGGAGCGGACTGCGTCGGCACCGCCCACCGCCAGGGCGCGGCCTCCGTCACCCAGCTGGAGATCATGCCGAAGCCGGGCGAGGAGCGGAACGCCAACCAGCCCTGGCCGACCTTCCCCATGCTCTACAAGGTCACCTCCGCGCACGAGGAGGGCGGCGAGCGGGTCTACTCCGTCTCCACCACCCACTTCGAGGGCGACGAGCACGGGAACGTCGCGGCCCTCCACCTGGTCGAGGTCGAGTTCAAGGACGGTAAGCTGGAGCAGAAGCCCGGCACGGAGCGGCGCATCCCCGCGCAGCTCGTCACCCTCGCCATGGGCTTCACCGGAACCGACCAGTCCAACGGTCTGGTCCAGCAGTTCGGCCTGGAGCTCGACGAGCGCGGCAACGTGGCCCGCGACGAGCACTACGCGACCAACGTCGACGGCGTCTTCGTCGCCGGAGACGCCGGACGCGGCCAGTCGCTCATCGTCTGGGCCATCGCCGAGGGCCGCTCCGCGGCCCGCGGTGTGGACCGGTTCCTGACCGGGACCAGTGCCCTGCACGCGCCGATCCGCCCGACGGACCGGTCCCTGCTGGTCTGACCCACCCGGGAACCCCTGGGCCACGAGCCCCGGGGAGCCCCCACCACACGTCCCGTACAACGGCGTACGGAACTGAACGCGGCGCCTGCCTGTCCCCGACCGGACTCAGCGGGCGCCGTGGCGCGTCCGGGGCAGGGCCGTGCCTCGGACGGCCCGTCGGCCGGCGTCTCAGCGGGAGCCCGCCCGCGCCCCGGCCGGAGCCGGTCCCGCGCCTCAGCCGCCGGTGAGCGCCGCCGTCCTGAGCGCGACCACGGCGGCGAACAGACCCAGCAGGACGAACCCGGCCGCGAGCTGGACGCGCCCGGTCCGCAGTTTCGCGGGCGCGTAGGCCAGCCCGTACGTCACCAGCGCCCCCGTCAGCAGCCCGCCCAGATGCCCCTGCCACGACGTGAACGCGGCCGAGACCAGCATCCAGAGCAGGAAGCCGGCCAGGAAGCGGTTGAGGGCCGCCAGGTCGCGGCCGAGCCGCCGGTTGATGACGTAGTACGACGCGGCCAGCCCGAACACCGCGCCGGACGCGCCGACCGTCGCGTCGTCCGGGGCCAGCAGGTACACGGCGACAGAACCGCCGAGGGCGGACAGCAGGTACAGCGCCAGACAGCGGACCCGGCCCAGCTGGCCCTCCACCTGCCGGCCGATGTTCCACAGGGCCAGCATGTTGAAGAGCAGGTGCATCACGCCGAACGAGGTGTCCGGCGGCAGGTGCAGGAAGGCTCCCGTCAGCAGCCGGTACCACTCGCCGTCGGCGATGCCGGTCATCGTGTACCCGTGGAACGCGTCGCCCCGGTAGTAGTACTGTCGTCCGTCCGGCCCGGTCAGGGCCACGCCCAGCACCGCGAACCGGTCCACGACCTCGGGCCGGACCACCTCGGCGAGGTAGGCCAGGACGTTGAGCGCCATGAGGACGTACGTGACCACCGGCGCGGCGGGCCCGGACACCGCGCCGCCGAAGACGGTCCGGGGCCGCCGCACCGACCGCTGCCCCTCCTCGACGCACTCCGCGCAGTGGTGGCCGACGGCGGCCTCGCGCATGCAGTCCGGGCAGACGGGGCGCTCGCAACGGGTGCAGCGCACACAGGTCTCGTACGACGGATGGCGGTAGCACGTGGTGGCGGCGGCCTCCATGGCCGGCTCCTTCACTGGAGGGTGCGTTGCGGCGGGGGAGCCGGTGAGGGCGGCGGCGATCAAGATAGCGAACCGCCCGGCGGGACCGAGCGCCCGGGGCGGGGTGTGCCGGGCGTCGGGGCCGGGGCGGTGGCCGGACCGGCGCGACACGCCCTACGCTCGCGGTCCGCGGTCCGCGGTCCGCGGTCCGCGGTCCGCGGTCCGCAGTCCACAGTCCACAGTCCACAGTCCACAGTCCACAGTCCACGGAGGTTCGTCATGCCCGGCTCGTCCACCGCGCAGGAACCTCCGCCGGCCGTGCGCGTCCTGCGCGCCGCCGGCCGTCCGCCCGTGCCGTGGCGTAACGGCGGCGGGCTCACCCGCGAGATCGCCACCGCGCCCGAAGCCGCCGGCCCGGACGCCTTCGACTGGCGGGTGAGCCTCGCGGAGGTCGCCGCCGACGGGCCCTTCTCCGTCTTCCCCGGCGTCGACCGCACCCTGACCGTGGTCGAGGGCGCGGGCATGGACCTGCTCGTCGGGGGCGAGCACCACATCGTCGACGAGCCGCTGTGGCCCCACGACTTCCCCGGCGACCGGCCGACCGAGGGCTTCCTGCTGTCCGGACCGGTCGTCAACCTCAACGTCATGCACCGCCGGGCGCGGACACGGGCGGAGACCGCGGTGGTCTGCGGCACGGTCCGGCTGTCGCCGCCGCCGGGCGGCGCGGTGCTGGCCGTCTCGTTGGACGACGGGGCCGTGATCGACGGCACGGACCTCCGGCTGGACCGCTACGACGCGGTGCTGGCCGAGGGGGCGTCGCCCGGTGTCCTGCGCACGATGGGCCAGGCGGTGGTGATCACGTTCTCGCAGGTGTGAGCCGACGGGGAATCCGGACGGAGGATGTCGGGTTTCCCGTGTTCGATGGTGCTCATGACTTCGCCCACCACCGTTTCCTGGGACGGGTTCGCCGCGGCCGAGCCCGACTTCGCCGACACCGCACGCCGCCGCTTCCGGCTCTACCGGCACCACGTCCTCGCCACCCTGCGGAAGGACGGCTCGCCCCGGGTCACCGGGCTGGAGGCGGACTTCCGCTTCGGTGAACTCCTGCTCGGCATGATGCCGAACTCCCGCAAGTACCTGGACCTGCTGGCCGATCCGCGCTTCGCGCTCCAGGCCAACCCGGGACCCGACGCCGAGATGAACGACGGCGACGTCCGCGTCAGCGGCCGGGCGGTGGAGATCACGGACCCCGCCTTCCTCGCCCGTTACGTCGAGGACGCGACCCCTCCCGAGCCGTTCCACCTCTTCCGCGCCGAGCTGACCGAGGTGGTGCGCACGGCACTGGACGGGGAGGCCCTGGTCATCCAGTCCTGGCGGCCCGACCGGCCGCTGCGGACCGTGCGCCGCACCGGCGGCGACGAGCCGCCCACCGAGGTGCCGGCGGGCTGACCGCGCCCGCGGCGGGCGGGCCGACCCGGACCGCCCCGCCGCGTACGGTGCCGCTCCCGCCTCCCGCCTCCCGCCTCCCTGCTCCGCCCGCTTACCGCCTCCCGCCCTCCGCCCGCCCTCAGCCCGCCAGCACCCGGGCCCGGCAGGCGGACGGCGTCCCCCAGGCGTCCCGCAGCGGCCGGGCCCGGCGCAGCCACCAGGCCAGGTCCAGCTCCTCGGTGTAGCCCACCGCGCCGTGCAGTTGCAGCGCCGTGCGGGCCGCCGCGTACGCCGCCTCGCCCGCCGCCGCCTTCGCCGCCGCGACGGCGGCCCCCGCCCCGGGCGACCCGTCGGCCAGCGCGAGGGCCGCCCCGTACAGCAGCGGGCGGGCGAACTCCAGGCCGATCAGGGTGTCCGCGAGCCGGTGCTTGACCGCCTGGAAGGAACCGACGCTCACGCCGAACTGGGTGCGCTGCTTCACGTACGCCACCGTGGCCCGCAGCAGCTCCTCCCCGCAGCCGAGCGCCTGGGCCGCCGTCGCGAACGCCGCCCAGTCGGCCGCCGTCCGTGCCGCGCGGGTCACCGACGGCCCGGCCGCGAGCACGTCGCCGCCCGCCTCGGGGGTGAAGAGCCGACGCGCCGGATCGGCCGAGACCGTCAGCGGTCCGGGCCCCGGCGCGAGCCGCAGCGCGCCGCCGCCGACGGTGAAGACCGCCCCGGCGGCGTCGGCGTCCAGCGCGTACGGCCCGTGCCCCTCCAGCAGCAACGTCACCGGCGCGCCGCCCGCGACGATCCGGGGCAGCCACTCCTCGGCCGCCGTCCCGCCCACCGCGTCCAGCAGCACCGCCGCCGCCACGCTCTCCGCCACCGGGCCGATCACCGCGTGCCGCCCCAGCTCGACGCAGGCGACGGCCAGCTCCACCGGAAGCGGCCCCGCACCGCCGTACGCCTCCGGCACGGCCGGTGCGAACACGCCCGCGTCCCCGAGCCGCTTCCACAGGGCCAGCCCCGGACCGTGCTCGCCACCGGCCCAGGCGCGGGCCGCCGCCACCGTGCCGGCCGCGCTCAGCATCGCGTCCAGGGAACGCGCGAAGTCCCGCTGCCCGTCGTCCAGGAGGAACACCGTCAACGCCGTCCCTTCGGCAGACCGAGCAGTCGCTCGGCGATGATGTCGCGCTGGATCTCGTTCGTCCCCGCGTAGATCGGCCCGGCCAGCGCGAAGACGTAGCCCTCGGCCCACGCCGAATCCGCCGCCTCCGCGTCCGCGCCCAGCAGATCGAGCGCCGTCTCGTGCAGCGCGATGTCGAGCCGCGACCAGAAGACCTTGTTCAGGCTGGACTCCGCCCCGGCCGAGCCTCCCGCGGCGAACCGGGACGCGGACGCCTGCGTGAACAGCCGGTAGGCCCGTGCCCCGATCACCGCGTCCGCCACCCGGTCCCGCAGCGCGGTGTCCGCCGGGTCGCCCGCCTCCCGCCACAGTCGGTTCAGCCGGTCGGCCGCGGCCAGGAAGCGGCCGGGCGAGCGCAGGGTGAGCCCCCGCTCGTCCCCGGTGGCCGACATCGCGATGCGCCAGCCCTGCCCCGGCTCCCCGACGACGTCCGCGTCCGGTACGAAGACGTCGTCGAGGAAGATCTCGGCGAAGGCGGGCTTCCCGTCCAGCCGCCCGACCGGCCGGACCGTGACGCCGGGCGCTCGCAGGCCGAACATCAGATACGTGAGCCCGTGGTGCGGCTTCGCGGCCCCGGGGTCCGAACGGAAGATCCCGAACGCCCGGTCCGCGAACGCAGCCCGCGACGACCACGTCTTCTGCCCCGACAGCAGCCATCCGCCGTCCGTGCGCACCGCGCGCGAGCGCAGCGAGGCGAGGTCGGAGCCCGCCTCCGGCTCCGACCACGCCTGCGCCCAGACACACGCGCCGCTCGCCATCGGCGGCAGCAGGCGGGAGCGCTGCTCGGCGGTGCCGTGGTCGAACAGGGTCGTGGCGTGGAGGCTGATCCCGTTCTGCGACACCCGGCCCGGCGCGCCCGCCGCCCAGTACTCCTCCTCGAACGCCAGCCAGCCGAAGATGTCCGCGCCCCGGCCGCCGTACTCCTTTGGCCAGGAGACCGCCGACCACCCGCCTTCGTACAGCCGCGCCTCCCACTCCCGGTGCGCTGCGAACCCCTCCCGGGTCTCCAGGGAGGGCAGCGGCCGGGCCGGTACGTGGGTCCGCAGCCACGCGCGCGCCTCGGCCCGCAGCGCCTCCACCGCCGCCGTCTGCGCCAGATCCATCCGCCCTCACCCGCCCCGCCTCCGCGCGGTGCGCGGACTCGTCGATCCCGGCAGTCTTCCCGATCCCGGCAGTTTTCCCTAACAAGTGTTTGGTAGGTTAACGTACCGGACACCCCCCGTCGAGGATCCGCGGACCCGAGGAGCACGGGCCATGAGCGCACCGCCGTACCTGCCCGGACACGGGCTGCTGGCCGGCCGCGGCGCGGTCGTCACCGCCGCCGCCGGAGCGGGCATCGGCGGGGCCACCGCCCGCAGGTTCCTGGAGGAGGGCGCCCGGGTGGTCATCGGCGACGTCCACGCCCGCCGCCTCGCGGAGAGCACCCGCGCCCTCGCCGACGAGTTCGGCGGCGACCGCGTCACCTCCCTGCCCTGCGACGTCACCGACGAGGACCAGGTCCAGGCCCTCTTCGCGCACGCCGAACGCGCCCACGGACGCCTCGACATCGTCGTCAACAACGCCGGACTCGGCGGCACCGCCGAACTCACCGAGATGACCGACGACCAGTGGACCAAGGTCCTCGACACCACCCTGAACGGCACCTTCCGCTGCACCCGCGCCGCCCTGCGCTCCCTCAAGGCGTCCGGTGCCGGGGGAGTCGTCGTCAACAACGCCTCCGTCCTCGGCTGGCGCGCCCAGCGCGGCCAGGCCCACTACGCCGCCGCCAAGGCCGGTGTCATGGCCCTCACCCGCTGCGCCGCGCTCGAAGCCGCCGACTACGGCGTACGCGTCAACGCCGTCGCCCCCAGCCTCGCCATGCACCCCCACCTGGCCAAGGCCGCCTCCGCCGAACTCCTCGCCGAACTCACCGAGAAGGAGGCGTTCGGCCGGTACGCCGAGCCCTGGGAGATCGCCAACGTGATCGTCTTCCTGGCGAGCGGCTACTCCTCGTACATGACCGGCGAGGTCGTCTCCGTCAGCAGCCGGCATGCGTGAACGCGCGGGCGGCGGGCGGACAATGGGAGGGTGCCTACCAAGAAGAAGCCCCAGGTGACCCCCACCCCCGCACGGCGGCGCGAACTCCTCGCCACCGCCGCCGAGGTCTTCGCCGCCCAGGGCTACAACGCCACCACCGTCCGCCGGATCGCGGACGAGGCGGGGATGCTCGCCGGCAGCCTCTACTACCACTTCGATTCCAAGGAATCGATGGTCGACGAGATCCTCTCCACCTTCCTCGACGAGCTCTGGCAGGGCTACGACGCCGTCCTGGCGGCCGGACTCGGCCCGCGCGCGACCATCGAGGCCCTGGTCACCGAGTCCTTCCGGCAGATCGACCGGCACCGCCCCGCCGTCGCGATCTACCAGAAGGAGTCCCGGCACCTCGCCACCCAGCCGCGCTTCGCCTACCTCGCCGACTCGCAGGAGAAGTTCGAGAAGGCGTGGCTCGGCGCCCTGGAGCGCGGCGTCGCCGAAGGCGTCTTCCGCGACGACCTCGACGTCCGCCTCACCTACCGCTTCGTCCGCGACACCGTCTGGGTCGCCGCCTCCTGGTACCGGCCCGGCGGACACCACAGCCCCGAGGAGATCGCCCGCCAGTACCTCTCGACGGTGCTCGACGGGATCACCCCGCGTACCTGACGGGGGCCGCGCCCCCACGAGCCCACCAAGGAGCAGCAGCCATGGCCGAGGTCTACATCGTCGAAGCGGTGCGCACCCCCGTCGGACGGCGCAAGGGGGGCCTCGGAGCCGTCCACCCCGCCGACCTCGGGGCGCACGTCCTCAAGGAGCTCGTCGCCCGCGCCGGCGTCGACCCGGCGGCCGTCGAGGACGTCGTCTTCGGCTGCCTGGACACCGTCGGCCCGCAGGCCGGCGATATCGCCCGCACCTCCTGGCTGGCGGCCGGCCTGCCCGAGGAGGTCCCCGGCGTGACCGTCGACCGCCAGTGCGGCTCCTCCCAGCAGGCGCTCCACTTCGCGGCCCAGGGCGTCCTCTCCGGCACCCAGGACCTCGTCGTCGCGGGCGGCACGCAGAACATGACGCAGATCCCGATCGCCTTCGCCTCCCGCCAGGCCGCCGAACCCCTCGGCCTCACCGACGGCCCCTACGCGGGCAGCGAGGGCTGGCGCGCCCGCTACGGCGACGCCCCCGTCAACCAGTTCCACGGCGCGCAGCTGATCGCCGAGAAGTGGGGCATCAGCCGCCGGGACATGGAGGAGTTCGCCCTCGCCTCGCACCGGCGGGCGGTCCGCGCCATCGACGAGGGCCGCTTCGCCCGCGAGACCGTCCCGTACGGGGACGTCGCCGTCGACGAGGGGCCGCGCCGCGACACCACCCTGGAGAAAATGGCCGGTCTGCGACCCGTCCTGGAGGGCGGCACCATCACCGCGGCCTGCTCCTCGCAGATCTCCGACGGCGCCGCCGCCCTGCTGATCGCCTCCGAACGGGCCGTCGCCGAGCACGGCCTCACCCCGCGCGCCCGCGTCCACCACCTGTCCGTGCGGGGCGAGGACCCGATCCGGATGCTCTCCGCGCCGATCCCGGCCACCGCCCACGCCCTGAAGAAGACCGGCCTCACGATCGACGACATCGACCTCGTCGAAATCAACGAGGCATTCGCCCCGGTCGTCCTCGCCTGGCTGAAAGAGACCGGCGCGGACCCGGCGCGGGTCAACGTCAACGGCGGCGCCATCGCGCTGGGCCACCCGCTCGGCGCGACCGGCGCCCGGCTCATGACGACGCTCCTGCACGAACTGGAACGCACCGGTGGCCGCTACGGTCTCCAGACCATGTGCGAGGGCGGCGGCCAGGCCAACGTCACCGTCGTCGAACGGCTCTGACGGCCCGGCGCGCGGTCCCCGCCGGCCACTGTCCGGACACCCGCCGTACCCCTTCTGGTCAGCGAGGACTTCCCCCGGGCGGGGCGAAGCGATCCGCCGCCCGGGGGAAGGACGTGCTACGGTGTTCCCGTTGCAGTTTTGGTACCCATGAACTTTATGTGCGCCTGACGGGAATGCTTCCTCAGGCGCTTTATTGTTTTCCGGCTTTCTCCGGATGGGGCTCAATGCGGCGACTTGGAATCCGTGAAGTGCGGATTTCCGGCACTGCACCTCTTTTAGGAGAATGACATGGCTACTGGAACCGTGAAGTGGTTCAACTCGGAAAAGGGCTTCGGCTTCATCGAGCAGGACGGCGGCGGCGCCGACGTCTTCGCCCACTACTCCAACATCGCCACCCAGGGCTTCCGTGAGCTCCAGGAGGGCCAGAAGGTCTCCTTCGACGTCACGCAGGGCCAGAAGGGCCCGCAGGCGGAGAACATCGTCCCGGCCTGATCGCCGGACGCGTACCTCGCTGACCGGGGCCCGCACCGTGAAGGTGCGGGCCCCGGTTTGTGCTGTCCGAGCCACACCCCGTCACGTGCGCGCATCCTGGGGGCGCACGAGAGGCGGTCGGACCAGTGCATCGCAGTAATCCGACTCCGCAGTTGCCCAGGAATCCCCCAGGAGGGCAATTCCGTATGACTCGCATCGAACGCCAGGACCGTCCCGCCCGCAACCGCCCCGTCCGGGGCCGCGGCCAAGGCCAGAGCTCGGCTCCGGCCCCGTCGAACCCCCGGGGCGCGGCGCGCGGCAAGGCCCCGGCCCGCCGCCGCCCGGCCGGGCCGCAGGGCGAGTTCGCCCTGCCGCAGACCGTGACCCCCGCGCTGCCCGCCGTCGAGGCGTTCGCGGAGCTGGAGATGCCCGCCGCGCTGCTGAAGACCCTCACCGCGCAGGGCGTCACCGAGCCGTTCCCGATCCAGGGCGCGACCCTGCCGAACTCGCTGGCCGGCCGTGACATCCTCGGCCGCGGCCGTACCGGCTCGGGCAAGACCCTCGCCTTCGGCCTCGCCCTGCTCGCCCGCACCGCCGGCCGCCGCAGCGAGCCCCGCGCCCCGCTCGCCCTGGTCCTCGTACCGACCCGTGAGCTGGCCCAGCAGGTCACCGACGCGCTCACGCCGTACGCCACCTCCGTCAACCTGCGGCTCGCCACCGTCGTCGGCGGCATGTCCATCACCAAGCAGTCCGCCACGCTGCGGCGCGGCGCGGAAGTCCTCGTCGCGACGCCGGGACGGCTCAAGGACCTCATCGAGCGCGGCGACTGCCGGCTGGACGAGGTCGCCATCACCGTCCTCGACGAGGCCGACCAGATGGCCGACATGGGCTTCATGCCGCAGGTCGTCGCCCTCCTCAAGCAGGTCGAGGAGGACGGCCAGCGGATGCTGTTCTCCGCCACGCTCGACAAGAACATCGACCGCCTGGTCAAGATGTTCCTCACCGACCCGGTCGTGCACTCGGTCGACCCGTCGGCCGGTGCGGTCACCACGATGGAGCACCACGTCCTCCACGTCCTCGACGAGACCGACAAGAAGGCCGTCGCCACGAAGATCGCGGCCCGCGACGGCCGGGTGATCATGTTCGTCGACACCAAGCGGGCCGCCGACCGCTTCGCCAAGCGGCTCCTCGCCAGCGGGGTACGGGCCGCGGCCCTGCACGGCGGGCGCTCCCAGCCGCAGCGCAATCGGACGCTGGACCAGTTCAAGAACGGCCAGGTCACCGCGCTCGTCGCGACGAACGTGGCGGCCCGCGGCATCCACGTGGACGACCTCGACCTGGTCGTCAACGTGGACCCGCCGACCGACCACAAGGACTACCTCCACCGCGGCGGGCGCACCGCGCGCGCCGGGGAGTCCGGCAGCGTCGTCACGCTCGTCCTGCCGGAGGAGAAGCGCGAGATGACCCGGCTGATGCAGGACGCGGGCATTGCGCCGCGCACCACGCGGATCACCTCCGGCGACGAGGAGCTGAGCCGGATCACCGGGGCGCGCGAGCCCTCGGGTGTCGCGATCGTCATCGAGGTCCCGCAGCCCACTCCGCCGAAGCAGCGGACGCGGTCGGGCGGTACGGCGGGCGGCTCCGGCGGCGGGGGCGCGGTGCGCTCCGGGAGCCGGGGGCGGGGTCGGCGCGGTGGCGCGGGTGGCGCCGGTGCGGGTGCGGCTGGCGGCGCTCAGGGCGGCGGCGAGGCGCGGGGCGCGGGTCGGTCCGGCGGTGGTTCCGCACGGGGCGGGGCCGGCCGGGCGGGCGAGTCCCGGGGTGCGGGTGCGGGGCGGTCCGGTGCGGGGCGCGGTGGTGCGGGGGCGGCGCGGGGGCGTCGGGCCGCGTAGCGGGTGCGGGTGTGTCGGGGCGGGGGCTTTCGGGCCTCTGCCCCGGACCCCGGTCCTCAACCGCCGGACGGGCTTGATTCGGGCGGACCTGGTTTTCGCCCGGTCGGTGGGGCGGGCTTGAGAGGGGCGGGGTCACGGCGGCGGGAGCGTCGTTCGGGTTCGGGTGGCTTCCGTCATGATGCGGTCGACCAGGGCCGCCACGGTCGGCAGATCGTCGATCAGCGCCGCCACCTGCCCCGCCGCCATGATCCCGAGATCCGTGCGGCCGTCGACCATGGACGCCCTGAGCAGCATCGGCGTGTTCGCCGCCAGCAGCGTCTGGCTCCAGCTCAGGTCCTTGCCGTGCCGCATCGCCAGGCCCTCGCGCACCATGCGGGGCCAGCTCAGGCCCGAGAGCCGGCGGAAACCGGAGGCCCGGCGTACCGCCTGCGCCAGCGAGCGCAGCCGGCCCGCTCCCTCCAGCGCGGCCACCATCTCCGTACGGAGCATGCGGTGCGGCAGCCCGTCCACCGCCGTCGTCAGCGTGATGTCCCGGGCGGTCGCCGCCAGGTAGCGGGCCTTCACCGCGTCCGGGACCGTCGACTCGGCCGTCAGCAGGAAGCGGGTGCCCATCGCGACGCCCGCCGCCCCGAACGCCAGCGCGGCGATCAGCCCGCGGCCGTCGTGGAAGCCGCCCGCGGCGATCACCGGGAGGTCCACGGCGTCGACGACCTGCGGCAGCAGGACCGTCGTCGCCACGCTGCCCGTATGACCGCCGCCCTCGCCGCCCTGCACGACCACCGCGTCCGCTCCCCAGGCCGCGACCTTCTCCGCGTGCCGTACGGCCCCCACCGAGGGGATCACGATGACGCCCGCGTCCTTCAGCTCCGCGATCAGCTCCCTGGACGGCGCGAGCGCGAACGACGCCACCCGCACCCCCTCCTCGACGATGATCCGGACCCTCTCCCGGGCGTCCCCGGCATCGGCGCGCAGGTTGACGCCGAAGGGCTCCCCGGTCCGGGATCTCACCTCCCTTACGGCGGAGCGCAGTTGGTCCGGCGACATCGTCGCCGAGGCCAGCACGCCCAGGGCGCCGGCCCGTGCGGTGGCGGTGACCAGGCGCGGGCCGGAGACCCAGCCCATGCCGGTCTGGACGATCGGATGGCGGACGCCGACCAGGTCGGTCAGGGCGGTGCGCATCAGGACCGGACCTCGCGGTCGCGGGTGCCGGCCGGGTCCAGGACCTCGCGGATCAGGCGGAGTTCGGCGGAGGTGGGGGTGCGGGTGTACGGGACCTCGCCGGGCGTCGCGAGCGGGAAGCCGGTCGCCTCGCGGACCGCGTCGACCGTGGTGCCGGGATGGACCGAGACCAGCCGCATGGAGCGGTCCGGCGTCCCGAAGTCGAACACCCCGAGATCGCTGACCACGCGCGGGATGCGGTGGAAGCGGGTCGCGGAGGGCCCCGCCGCCTCCGCCCGGTCGTGGCCGACCCCGCAGACCATGTCGACGCGCTCGACGAAGACCCGGCGGGAGTGCCGGGGGATCCAGTAACTCACCGGGTTGTTCAGGGTGTTGACGGGTGCGCCCCGTACGCCCAGGAGTTGCCGGGCGGGCTGCTCCCAGTCGCCGACGCAGGAGATGTTCTGGTTGCCGAAGCGGTCGATCTGGCTCGCGCCCATCATGACGTGCCGCCGGCCTCCGGTGACCAGCGTCAGATGCCTGCGGTAGGGCAGCCAGCCCTCCGGCGTGCCGTCCGCGCCCACGAGCGTCGCCTCGCCGTCGGTGAGCAGCAGGTCGGGGGCGAAGGTGAGCCGGGCCAGCCGCGCGCCGACGGACGGGATCACGCCCATCGGCGCGGCCAGTACCTCGCCGTCGCCGCGCCACGCCTCGGCGCAGGCGATCACGCAGTACTCGGCGCGGGTGGCCGGAGGAGGGTCCGCCGGGGCGGCGGGCGGGGTGGTGCCGTGCGGCGCGGTCACTTCTGCTCCTCGTGCCAGGTGCGGACGGCTTGCAGGTAGCTCTTCTCGTCGCCGTGGTCGGGCAGGAAGCGCTCACGGAACGCGGCCCACGCGGCGGGGTCGGCCGCGGCGGTCGCGTACGCCTTCTGGAACGGCTCGTCGCGCGGGTGGTCGGGGACGCAGGAGGTGAAGTGCGCGCCGCCCGGCGTCTCCACGACCCCGGCGACCGAGTGCCGCTGGATCAGGAGGGTCTGGACCGCTGTCTCGCCGCCGGTCAACTCGGCCGTCTCCACGAGTCGTTCGCACGACACGTACGCGCGGTCCGCGGCCTCGCAGAACAGGTCGTCGAAGTACGGGTCGGGGCCCAGGTACTGGCCGTTGCCCAGCCGGTCCGCCCGGTTCACGTGGACCAGCGCCGCGTCCATCCGCAGGGCCGGGGCCGCGACGAACTCCTCGCCGTCCTCGTACGGTGAAACGACCGTGCGCAGACCGGGGTTGACCCGCATGACGTCGGAACCGAGGCCCGCGCGCACCGGCAGGAACGGCAGCCGGTTGGCCGCCGCGTGCAGCCCCCACAGGAACATCGCCTCGTCGATCTCCGTCAGCGCGATCCTTCCGCCCTCCCGGGCCGCCCGGAAGTGCGGCTCCAGCGGAACGGAGTCCAGCGTCACGAACGGCGCGACCAGCCGGCGGATCCGACCGGCGGCGGCGAGCAGTCCGACGTCCGGCCCGCCGCAGGAGACCACCGTCAGATCGGTGACCGGGGACCGCAGCAGCGCGCGCACCAGGGCCATCGGCTTGCGGCGCGAACCCCAGCCGCCTATGCCGACCGTCATGCCGCTGCTCAGCCGGTCGACGACGTCCTCGGGCGTCATGCTCTTGTCGGTCACGGTCGGGCCTCCTCGCCGAAGGTGTCGCGGACCCGCGCCGCCGTCCCGGCGAGGTTCGCCTCGAACGTGAAGCCCTGTTCGAAGCGGTAGCTGCGCCGGACGTCCACCGGGTCGACGCCGTTGATCGCGGCCTTGGCCAGCCGCAGCAGATGGCCGTCCTTGCCGGCGATCTCCCGCGCCAACTCCAGAGCCGCGTCGAGGAGTCCGTCACCCGGGACGACCCGCCAGACCGATCCGTGGGCGTGCAGTTCGGCCGCGGTCACGGTGCGCGAGGTGTAGTACAGCGTCCGCATCAGGTGTTGCGGCACCAGCCGGGCCAGATGCGTCGCGGCCCCGAGCGCGCCCCGGTCCAGTTCGGGCAGGCCGAAGACGGCGTCCTCGGCCGCCACGATGGCGTCCGCGTTCCCGACGAGGCCGATCCCGCCGCCCAGGCAGAAGCCCTGCACCGCCGCGACGACCGGGACCTCGCACTCGTAGACGGCGGCGAACGCCTCGAAGCAGCCGCGGTTGGCGCCGATCAGGGCCGTGTGGCCCGGGTCGCGCACCAGTTCCTTGATGTCCACGCCGGCGTTGAAACCGCGGCCCGCGGCGGCCAGGACGACGCAGCGCGCCTCCGGGTCGCGGCCCGCCGCGCGTACGGCGTCGGCCAGCTCGTACCAGCCCTGTACGGGAAGTGCGTTGACGGGCGGACAGTCGACGGTGACGACGCGGACGCCGTCGGCGGGACGTGCGGTGGAGACACGCATCGGAGGATCAGCTACCTTTCCACCAAACATTTGTTAGGTGGACGGTAGCAGTCACGCACCCGGCCGCCAACCGGCAGATGGTACTGATGGACCGTCAATCAGGCTTTCAGCATCGGGAGATGAGATGTCCGAACGCAGTGGAGGGCTCTGTGCGGGCCGGGTCGTCGTCGTCACGGGGGCCGGGCGGGGCCTCGGCCGCGCCCATGCCCTCGCCTTCGCCGCCGAGGGGGCCCGGGTCGTCGTCAACGACCTCGGCGTCGGCCTCGGCGGCGACGGCGGCTCCGCGGGACCGGCGCGCGAGGTCGTCCGGGAGATCGCGGACCTCGGCGGCGAAGCCGTCGTCCACGACGGGGACATCGCCACCGCCGACGGCGCGGCCTCCCTGATCGGCACCGCCCTGGAGGCATTCGGGCGGCTGGACACACTGGTCAACAACGCCGGTTTCCTGCGCGACCGGATGCTGGTCAACCTGGAGGAGGACGACTGGGACGCGGTGATGCGGGTCCACCTCAAGGGCCACTTCCTGCCGTTGAAGCACGCCGCCGCCCACTGGCGCGCCGAGGCGCGGGCCGGGCGCCCGCCCCTCGCGCGGGTCGTCAACACCAGCTCCGGCGCGGGGCTCCTCGGCAGCGTGGGCCAGGGCAACTACGCGGCGGCCAAGGCCGGGATCGTGGCGCTGACCCTGGTGGCCGCGGCCGAACTGGGCCGGTACGGCGTCCAGGTCAACGCCCTCGCCCCGGCCGCCCGGACCAGGATGACCGAGCGGACCTTCGCCGAGGCGATGGCGGCCCCCGGAGCGGGCAGGTTCGACGCGATGGCGCCCGCGAACGTCTCGCCCCTGGTGGTCTGGCTCGGCTCCGCGGCGAGCGACGGGGTGACGGGCCGTGTCTTCGAGGCCGAGGCCGGCCGGATCACGGTCATGGAAGGCTGGCGGCCCGGCCCCACCGACGACGCGGGGGCCCGCAGGTCACCGGCCGAGGCGGGCGAGACGGCACTCCGGCTGCTGGCCGACGCGGAGAAGCCGCAGCGGGTCTACGGCAGCGCCTGACGCCCCGGCCGAAGTGGGCGCGACGGGGACTGCGCGGCGCTGTCCACGGGCATGCCGACGACCGCTCCCTCGCGCGGGGCCGGTGCGCCGGGCCGGTCCGCCAGGGGTTCGCGCCG
This sequence comes from Streptomyces sp. ADI96-02, assembly GCF_003846185.1. Taxonomy (GTDB): domain Bacteria; phylum Actinomycetota; class Actinomycetes; order Streptomycetales; family Streptomycetaceae; genus Streptomyces. Next base: position 1,383,187 of record NZ_ML123034.1, on the reverse strand, counting down.
GGGCGTCGGCATGCTCCTGAGCCCCCGGCCCGCACCGGGCGGGTCCGCCCGTCACCCGTGCTCCGTTCCGCCCTCGCGGCCCACCGTGCCCTCCAGCAGCGCCACGATCTCCCCGTGGCCCGTGTGCTGGTCCATCCCCGCAGCCGGGACCCCGTCGCGCAGGAGCTCCACCGCCACCGTCTCCTCGCCGTGCGCCCGCCCGCGCCGCACCACCGTGTCGAGACCGGGGCCGTACGCCTCCTCCAGCCGCCGCAGCAACTCCCGCTCCGGGTCGAGCGCGGCCAGCCGCCGTGCCTCCGCGAGCGCCGCGACGCCGTCCCGCGCGCCCGCGCCCGACGTCGCCCCGTGCTCCAGCAGGGCCCGTACCGTCCGCACCGAACCGCGCCGGGCCGCCGGCACCAGCGGCGCTTCGCCCTCCGGGCCGGGCAGCAGCGGATCGGCGCCCCACTCCAGCAGCAGCTCCACGGTCGGGGCGTGGCCCAGCCCGACCGCCCAGCGCAGCGCGGTGAATCCGAACTGCTCGGGCAGATCGGGCCGCGCCCCGGCGGACAGCAGCGCCTCCACCACCTCGGTGTGGCCGCCGCACGCCGCCCCGCACAGCGGCAGGTCGCCCGACTCCGGGCCGCTCGGCCGGTCGGGGTCCGCACCCGCCACGAGCAGCAGCCGCACCGCCGCGGGCCGGTCCTGGACCGCGGCCAGGTAGAGCGCCGTCGTGCCCTCGGCGTCGCTCGAATCGGCCGACGCGCCCGCGCGCAGCGCCCGCACGACCGCGTTCTCGTCCTCGTGCAGCGCGTCGAACAGGCTCGCGGCGAGCAGGCCGGGGTTCAGCGGGCCTGGGTCGAACAGGCTTGGTTCGCCCCTGATCGGATCGTTCGTCATGCTTCGACCCTACGGCGACGCCGATCGCGGCCGGTCCTCGCGCCTCGGCCCGGGGCGCGTGCTCAGGGCGCTCGGGGCGCTCAGGTGTCGCACTCCAGGACCGTGCGGCACAGCCCGCACCGCACGCCGACCCGGCCCCGGACGGGGGCCCGGATGCGCTGGTGGCAGGTGGGGCAGGCGAAGGAGACCCGCAGGCCCTCGCCGGACGCCTCGAAGACGTAACCGGCCTCCGTCCGCCGGGCGGTGTCCGGGTGTGCGCGGGCGTGGCGGCGGTCCCGGGCGTATCGGCGGCGGCCCGCCCACCCGGCGTCGGCCAGCGGCGGCCCGCGCAGCTCGGCGAGGGCCCGCGCGCGGCCTTCGGTGTACGCCGTGTACGCCTGCGGGCTGGTGAACCAGGGGGCGGGGTCCTCGCCGAACGCGAGCGCGCGCTTGGCCAGGACGTACCCGAACTCCTCCGGCGTGAGATAGCCGAGCTTCTGGCGCGAGACGGCGTCCTGCCGGAAGGCGTCCAGCAGCAGCCAGCCGGCGCCGAGGTAGGCCGTCGTGGTGTCGGTCAGGATCTCGTTGGCGCGCGTACCGGGGAAGGCGAGGCCCAGGCGGTGCAGCAGGACGTGGGTGATCTCGTGCGCGAGGGCCGCGCCGACGTCCCGGCGGTGGGTGCGGAAGCGGTCGTTGAGCTCGACGAAGTACTCGGGGCCCGCGGTCAGTTCCACGCTCGCCGCGTGCTCCATGGTGCGGAAGCCGACGACCACCCGGGCGTCGGGCAGCCGCAGGTGCCGGACCAGGGACCGGGCCACCCGCCGCGCGCCGAGGTGGAGGTCGTCGTCGTCCGCGAGGGCGGCGTCGGCGGGCGGGACGCTGGTGGCGTAGGAGCGCAGGCCGTCGGGGGAGAGCCGCCGGTAGAGGGCGGTGATGGCGGAGCGGACGGTGTCGAGATGCGGAAAGCCGTGCACGACCGGTGCGGCCCGGTTGCCGTTCGCCATGCCGAATCCCCCCGTCCGCGGCGTTCAACGGACCTCCACTGTAGGCCGGGACGCTGACAGTGGCCGAAATATATGGCCTTTTCTCTGGCTGAATCGCGCTCCTTGTGGCGGCGGTCACGGGCTACCGATAATCGGATCGTTCTTGTCGGGTGCATGACTAGCCGGTCGGCGCCGGCTGCGCTCGCCCCTGCTCGGACCCCGCACCAGGACCTTCGCAACCCCCCGCGCCCCCCACGAGAGAAGGCATTCCGTGAAGCAGCTTCTGCGCGTCCTCAAGAGATGTTCCGTCGCCGTGGCCGCCGTCGCCCTCGCGACCGTCAGCCTCCAGCCCGCCTCCGCCGCCCCCAACCCCGTCGTCGGCGGCACCCGCGCCACGCAGGGCGAATTCCCGTTCATGGTCCGCCTCTCCATGGGCTGCGGCGGCGCGCTCTACGCCCAGGACATCGTCCTGACCGCGGCCCACTGCGTCGACGGATCGGGCAACAACACCTCGATCACCGCCACCGCGGGCGTCGTCGACCTCCAGTCCGCGAGCGCCGTCAAGGTCAAGTCCACCAAGGTCCTCCAGGCCCCCGGCTACAACGGCACCGGCAAGGACTGGGCGCTGATCAAGCTCGCCAAGCCCATCAACCAGCCCACGCTCAAGATCGCCACCACCACGGCGTACAACCAGGGCACCTTCACGGTGGCCGGCTGGGGCGCCGCGCGCGAGGGCGGCGCACAGCAGCGCTACCTCCTCAAGGCCAACGTCCCCTTCGTCTCCGACGCCGACTGCAACGCCGCGTACGGCAACCTCGTCGCCGGCGAGGAACTGTGCGCCGGCCTCCTCGGCACCGGCGGCGTCGACACCTGCCAGGGCGACTCCGGCGGCCCGATGTTCCGCCGCGACAACGCCGGAGCCTGGATCCAGGTCGGCATCGTCAGCTGGGGCCAGGGCTGCGCCCGGCCCGACTACCCGGGCGTCTACACCGAGGTCTCGACCTTCGCCTCGGCCATCGCCTCCGCCGCCGCCACCCTCTGACGACCCCGCCCCCGCCGCCGCACCGGTCGCGACCCGCGGCACGGGGAGACGACCGGCGGACCCGGGCCGGGCGGACACGCGGCCCGGCCGCCGCTGATCACGACTGAACCCCTCCGGGGGCGCCCGTACGGACGGGCGCCCCCGGACCCAGTTCCACGTACGGACCGCCCGCGCCCTCCAGCTCCAGCACCCACACCTCGTTGACGCCCTCGCGCAGCACCGGCCCCGGAACGTACAGCGTCTCCTGCGGCCCCGCCGACCAGTACCGGCCCAGGCAGAAGCCGTTCACCCACACGAAGCCCCGCGTCCAGCCCGGCAGTTCCAGCCCCGCGTGATCCGCCCGCGCCCCGCCCCCCACGGTGAACACCCCCCGGTACAGCCCCGCCGGCCCGCCGCCCGCGCCGCCCGCCCCGGCCGGAACCGGCCCGAACGGCACCGCCGCCACCGCCTGAGCGTCCTCGAACGCGTCCAGCCGCAGCCCCCGGGCCCGTACACCGTGCAGATACTGCCGCTCGTGCAGCACCCCGCCCGTCACACCCTTCGGCTCGCCCAGCCGGGGACCGTAGTTGACCCGGCCCAGCGACTCCACCCACAGCTCCACCTCCGCCGGACCGGCGACCGGCTCCGCCAGGACGGCGTCCTCCTCCGTCAGCACCCCGGCCCGCACCCCGTCCACGTACACCACCGCACGGTCCCGCAGCCCCCGGACCTCCAGCGGATACGGGACACGGGGACCCGGTACCGCGACCCGGTAGCGCACCAGCCCCCGGTCCACGCCCAGCTCCTCGAACGTCGGCGCCACCCCCGACTCCGGCGGCTCCGGATCGCCCAGCGCCTCCAGCACGTCCCCCAGCGGCGCCCACGCCCCCAACTCGGCCCGCACCGGCTCCGCGAGCCCGGCCGGCTCCGGCGGCAACCCGGGCAACGGCCCCTCGGCGTACGGCTCCAGCACCTTCCGGAACAGCCCGAACTTCTCCGTCGGCCGCCCGTACTCGTCGATCGGCGCGTCGTAGTCGTACGACGTCACGGTCGGACGGAGCTCCCCGTCCTGCAACGGACCGGAACGGTTCGCCCCGGCCCAGCCCCCGAAGTTCGTGCCCCCGTGCGCCATGTAGAGGTTCACCGACGCCCCGCACCCCAGGATCTCCCGCAGCGCGTCAGCCGCCCCCGCCGCGTCCCGCACCACCGGCTCCGCGCCCCAGTGCTCGAACCAGCCGCACCAGAACTCCATGCACATCAGCGGCCCCCCGGGCCGGTGGCGGCGCAGCACCCCGAAGCCCTCCCGCGCACCCGAACCGAAGTTCGCCGTGGCCAGCAGCCCCGGCACCGACCCGCCCGTCAGCATGTGGTCCTCCGGACCGTCCGACGTGAACAGCGGAACGCTCACCCCGCACCGCCGCAGCAGCCCCGCCAGCCACTCCAGATACACCGCGTCACTGCCGTAGCTTCCGTACTCGTTCTCCGCCTGCACCATGACCACCGGGCCGCCCCGGTCGACCTGGCGGCGCACGACCTGCGGCATCAGCTCCCGGAACCAGCGCTCCACCGCCGCGAGGTACTCCGCGTCCCTGGTCCGCACCCGACGCCCGAACCGCCCCGTCACCCAGACCGGCAGCCCGCCGTTCTCCCACTCCGCGCAGATGTACGGCCCCGGCCGCACGATCGCCAGCAGCCCGGCCCGCCCCGCCGCGTCCAGGAACCGGCCGAGCGCCGCCACGTCCCGGAAACCGCCCGCACGCGGCTCGTGCAGATTCCACGGCACGTACGTCTCCACGCAGTTCAGCCCCATGGCCGCCAGCATCGACAGCCGGTGCTCCCACTGCTCCTCGTGCACCCGGAAGTAGTGCAGCGCCCCCGACAGAAGCCGCACCGGCTTCCCGCCGAGCCGGAAGCAGTCGTCCCCCACGGTGAAGTCGGTCATCGTGCTCGAACTCTCCTGAACCCCTCGGGCCGCCCCGCGCGACACGGTCCGCCCAGCCTCACCCCTGGCGCCGGAGGGGTCCATGGACAAAGATCACTGCTCATTGGACGCAGCGCGCCGGGCCCGCGACCGGGCCCGCGACCGGCCGCGCGGCCCGGCACACCGGCACCCCCGCACACCGGGGCCGGTCACCGGCACGCGGCCGGACCACCGCCACGGGGGAGGAAGGAAGAACTGCGATGTACCACACCTGGATGCGCTTCTTCACCCCCAGCCCGCTCCACCACCGCCTGGGCCTGGCCTGCCTCGGCGTCGGCCTCCAGCACGGCGCCCTGCCCACCGTCGGGCCCCGCACCCTCGACCACCACGTCGCCGTCGTCGTCCACTCCGGAACCGGCTGGTTCGGCGGACCCGACGGACGCCGCACCCCCGTCACCGGCCCCACCCTCATCTGGCTGGTCCCCGGCACCCCGCACCACTACGGCGCCGACCCCGGCACCGGCTGGGACGAGAGCTTCGTCGACTTCACCGGGCCCGCCGTCGCCACGTACACCGAACTCGGCTACATCGAGCCGGACCGCCCGCTCGTCCCGCTCTCCGACACCGCCGGCCCCCGCGCCGCGATCGGCCGCATCGTGCGCGCCGCCCGCCGCGGCAACCCGCTCCTGGAGGTCGAGACCGGCGCGGCCGTCCACGAACTCCTCGTCTCCCTGCGCCGCGCCCGCGCCGACCTCGGCCCCGACGGAGACCCCGTCCTGCGGGCGCTGGCCCGCGACGCCTACCAGCCGCTCTCCGTCGCCGAGCACGCCGCCCGGCACGGCATGACCCCCGCCGAACTGCGCACCGCCGTACGGCGCGGCGCCGGGTGCAGCCCCAAGGACTACCTGCTCGGCATCCGCCTCGGCCGCGCCAAGGAACTCCTCGCCGGCACCGACCTCCCTGTCTCCGCCGTCGCCCGCCGCGTCGGCTACGACGACCCCGCCTACTTCTCCCGCCTCTTCGCCCGCCGCGTCGGCACCGCCCCCGTCCGCTTCCGCGACCAGCAGGGCCGCGCCGTACCCGGCGGCTGGAGCGACCGGATCCCCGACCCGGACGACCCGCCGATGATCGCCCCCTGACCACGGGCGTCTAAGCTCGCTGCCCATGAGCACGAGCGAAATCGACGCCTCCGTACGAGCGGAACTGAACCGGCTGCGCGAGAGCATCGACAACATCGACGCCGCCGTCGTCCACATGCTCGCCGAGCGCTTCAAGGCCACCCAGCAGGTCGGACGCCTCAAGGCCGACCACCAGCTGCCGCCCGCCGACCCCGCCCGCGAGACCCGGCAGATCACACGGCTGCGGGAGCTGGCGCAGAGCGCCAACCTCGACCCGGCGTTCGCCGAGAAACTGCTGAACTTCATCATCGCCGAGGTCATCCGCCACCACGAGCGCATCGCGGAGGAGACCGGGAACGGACCGGGACCCGGGACAGCCCGGCCGGACGACCCCCGGTAGGACCGGCCCCGCCCCAACAGCACCGGCTCCGCCCCGGCGCACCCGCCCTCGACGGCGCGCCCCCGCGGCGCGCCGCCCGCGGCGTCCGCCCAGCGAGAACTCCACTGCGCCCGCTTCACCCGTACGGCAGCATGGGCCCATGTCCGTACTGACGCGCGACGAAGCGCAGACCCGAGCCCACATCCTCGACGTCGAGCGGTACACGATCGCCCTCGACCTCACCACCGGTGAGGAGACGTTCGACTCCCGCACCGCCATCCGGTTCACCGTCCGCACGGCCGGGGACACCTTCGTCGAGCTCAAGCCCGCCGCCCTCCGCTCGATCGCGCTCGACGGACAGCCCCTGGACCCCGCCCTCCTCGACGGCAACCGCTACCCCCTCACCGGCCTCACCGCCGGCAGCCACGAACTGCACGTCGACGCCGCCATGCGCTACTTGCGCACCGGCGAGGGCATGCACCGCTTCACCGACCCCAGCGACGGCGAGACCTACCTCTACACCCAGCTCTTCCTGGAAGACGTCCAGCGCGTCTTCGCCGCCTTCGACCAGCCCGACCTCAAGTCCGTCTTCGCCCTCGACGTCACCGCCCCCGAAGGCTGGACCGTCCTCGGCAACGGCATCGCCGAACACACCGGCCAGGGCCGCTGGAGCATCGCCCCCACCCCGCTCATCTCCACCTACCTCGTCGCCGTCGCCGCCGGCCCCTGGCACTCCGTCACCACCGAACACGCCGGACTGCCCTTCGGCATCCACTGCCGGCGCTCCCTCGCCCCGTACCTGGACGCCGACGCCGACGAGATCCTCGACGTCACCCGCGCCTGCTACGACCGCTATCACGAGAAGTTCGACGAGCCCTACCCCTTCGACTCCTACGACCAGGCGTTCGTCCCCGAGTTCAACGCCGGCGCCATGGAGAACCCCGGACTCGTCACCTTCCGCGACGAATACGTCTTCCGCTCCGCCGTCACCGACACCGAACGCCAGACCCGGGCCGTGACCATCGCCCACGAGATGGCCCACATGTGGTTCGGCGACCTCGTCACCCTCTCCTGGTGGGACGACATCTGGCTCAACGAGTCCTTCGCCGAGTACATGGGCTACCAGATCCTCACCGAAGTCACCCTTCCCCGAGCTCTCACCTCCGTCCGAGCAGGGGAGCCCCCGTTCCCCGACACCTGGGCCGCCTTCGGCGTCGCCCGCAAGGGCTGGGGCTACGACGCCGACCAGCGCCCCTCCACCCACCCCGTCGCCCCCGACCCCGAGGCCGTCCCCGACACCGCCTCCGCCCTCCTCAACTTCGACGGCATCAGCTACGCCAAGGGCGCCTCCGCACTGCGCCAACTCGTCGCCTGGCTCGGCGAGAAGGACTTCCTCGCCGGGATCAACACCCACATCGCCCGGCACCGGTTCGCCAACGCCACCCTCGCCGACTTCATCGACAACCTCGCCTCCGCCACCGACCGCGACGTCCACACCTGGGCCGAGCGGTGGCTGCGCACCACCGGCATCGACACCCTCACCGCCGAAGTCGCCGAGACCTCCGCACGCGGCGACGCCGACCGCTCCTGGACGCTCGCCGTCGGCCACGACGGCAGCCGCCCCCACCGCATCACCGTCGCCGCCTACGACCACGACCTGACCACCGGGACCGGCCCCGCACCGCTCGTCCCGCGCGACCGCTTCGAACTCGACGTCCCGCACACCGGCGAACCCGTCGTCCGCCCCGGCCGCCGCCCCGCCCTCGTCGTCCTCAACGACGGCGACCTCAGCTACGCCAAGATCCGGCTCGACGCCGCCTCCTGGAACACCGCCCTCGCCGGCCTCTCCGCCATCCCCGCGCCCCTCACCCGCGCCGTCGTCTGGAACGCCGCCCGCGACATGGTCCGCGACGGCGACCTCGACCCCACCGCCTACCTGGCCGCCGCCCGCACCCACCTCCCGCACGAGAGCGACCTCGCCCTCGTCCAGGGCGTCCTCGGCTTCGCCGCCGGCCAGATCACCGCCCGCTACCTCGCCCCCGAGGACCGCCCGGCCGCCCTCGCCACCCTCACCGCCCTCTGCCGCGACCTCATCCGCCGCACCGAGGACGGCTCCCACCCCGGCCTGCGCCTCATCGCCGTACGCCACTTCATCGACGCGGCCACCCAGCCCGACACCCTCCAGAGCTGGCTCACCGAGGGCACCGTCCACGGCGGCCCCGAGCTCGACCCGGAACTGCGCTGGCGCATCCTCACCCGCCTCGCCGTCCTCGGCGCCACCGACGAAGCGGCCATCGCCGCCGAACGCGAACAGGACCCCAGCGCCACCGGCCGCGAAGGCGCCGCCCGCTGCCGCGCCGCCCTGCCCACACCCGAGGCCAAGGCCGCCGCCTGGGCAGCCCTGTTCACCGACGACACCCTCTCCAACTACCTCTTCACCGCCACCGCCCAGGGCTTCTGGCAGCCTGGCCAGGACGACCTCCTCAGCGCGTACGTGGCCCGCTTCTACCCCGAGGCGACCGCACTCGCCGCCCGCCGCGGCCCGGCCATCGCCGAAGCCGCCGGACGCCACGCCTTCCCCGCCTACGCGGTGGACGCGCAGAGCCTCGCCACCGGCACCCGCGCCCTCGACGACCCGGCCCTCATCCCCGCCCTGCGCCGCAAGCTCGTCGACCAGCTCGACGACCTGCGCCGCGCCCTGAGCGTACGGACGGCGACGGCCGGGCGCCGACCCCAGCCACCTACCCGTCCAGTCTCTCCCTGACCTGACCCGACGCACCGACCCTGACCCGATCCACCACGGCCCCCGGCACCCACCGCCGGGGGCCGCTCGCGCGCCCCGCGCGGCGCCCTTCCCCCTACGGCCTCACAGCCCCCACGGCCTCACAGCCCCTCACGGCCTCACAGCCCCCACGGCCCCGCCTCCGTACGGCCGCCGGCCCGCCGCCTCCCGTACCGCCCGGGAACCCACCACGCCTCACCCTTGCGCGCCGCCCGCCCGCCCGCACACCCGTACCGCGCCCGCACACCCATACCATCCGCGGGCCCGCCAAGCGGGACACTCCGGCCGCCAGTACCCCTTTCGAGTTCAGATCGTTGGGCTCTTCGGCCGCGCCACCCGAAACCCGGGACAAGCTGGCATGTCCACCCCCGCGCTCCCCGAAGGACCACCGCACCCATGCCCACCCCGCCCCTCGCCGGAGGCACCGCAGGGCCCGCCGCGCTGCGCCCCCTCATCGACACCGTCCTCACCGCCCTCCAGGACGGCGCCGCCCGCCGCGACGGCCCCCTCCCGGCCGGCGGACCCGACACCGTCACCCCGCGCACCCGCAGCGCCGCCCACCCCCTCATCCCCGACCACGGCACCGGCGCCCACCACGCCCTGCGCAGCCTCGTCACCGCCCTCGCCGAAGGCGCCGCCGACCCCGCCCACCCGCACTGCGCCGCCCACCTCCACACCCCGCCGCTCGCCCTGGCCGCAGCCGCCGACCTCGCCGCCAGCGCCCTCAACCCCTCCATGGACTCCTGGGACCAGGCCCCCGCCGCCTCCGCCCTCGAAGCCGACCTCACCGCCGCCCTCGCCGCCGAGGTCTACCCCCGGGCCGCCTCACCCGACGCCCTCGTCACCAGCGGCGGCACCGAGGCCAACCAACTCGCCCTGCTCCTCGCCCGCGAACGCCACGGACCCGTCCAGACCGTCTGCGCGGCCAACGCCCACCACAGCATCGCCCGCGCCGCCTGGCTCCTCGGCCTGCCCCGACCCGTCGTCATCCCCGCCCCCACCGGCACCCTCGACCCCGCCGCCCTCGACGCGACCCTCACCCGACTCGACCGGCCCCTCCTCGTCGTCGCCACCGCGGGCACCACCGACACCGGCGAGATCGACCCTCTCGACGCCGTCGCCGACCTCTGCGCCGCCCACGGCGCCGAACTCCACATCGACGCCGCCTACGGCGGGCCCCTCCTCTTCAGCCCCACCCACCGGCCCCGCCTCCACGGCCTCGACCGCGCCCACAGCGTCACCCTCGACCTGCACAAACTCGGCTGGCAACCCGCCTGCGCCGGCATCCTCGCCGTCCCCGAACGCCACCACCTCACCCCCCTCCACCACCACGCCCCCTACCTCAACGCCGACGACGACACCGAAGCCGGACTCCCCGACCTCCTCGGCCGCTCCCTGCGCACCACCCGCCGACCCGACGCACTCAAGATCGCCGTCACCCTCCAGGCCCTCGGCCGCACCGGCCTCGCCGACCTCCTCGACCGGACGCTCGCCACCGCCCACCACCTCGCCGACCTCGTCACCAAGACCGCCACCCTCGACCTCTACGACCGCCCCACCATCAGCACCGTCCTCTTCCGCCCCACCGACGCCGACGACGACACCGTCGCCACCGTCCGCCGCACCCTCCTCAACCGCGGCCACGCCGTCCTCGGCCGCGCCCGCGCCGCCGACCGCCTCTGGCTCAAGGCCACCCTCCTCAACCCCCACACCACCACCGCCGACCTCCAGGCCCTCATCGGCCTCGTCACCGCCGCCACCGCCGAACTCCACACCCGCCCGGCCCCGGACCCCACCGGCGGCGAAACGTCCCCCCACACCCCCACCGACCTCCCGCCGGCGCACCCCGCGCGCCGCACCACCACCCCCCGCACGGAAGGCGACACCCCGCGATGACCGACCGGCCCGCCCACGAACCCGACCAGCCACACGACCTCGTCGGCATCGGCATCGGCCCCTTCAACCTCTCCCTCGCAGCCCTCGCCCACGACATCCCCGCCGCCCCCGGCGACCCCCGCCCCCTCGCCGCGACCTTCTACGAACAACGCCCCGCCTTCCACTGGCACCCCGGACTCCTCCTCGACGGCGCCAGCCTCCAAGTCCCCTTCCTCGCCGACCTGGTGACCCTCGCCGACCCCGCCAGCCCCTGGAGCTTCCTCAACTACCTGCGCACCCGCGACCGGCTCTTCCCCTTCTACTTCGCCGAGCGCTTCCACATCCAGCGAGCCGAGTACGACGCCTACTGCCGCTGGGTCAGCGAACAACTCCCCGGCCTCCACTTCAGCCACCAGGTCGACGCCGTCCGCTGGAACACCGACCGCGCCCTGTTCGAAATCGACTTCACCCAACTCGACCGGGACGGCGAAGCCGAAGCCCTCGGCCGCGCCTACGCTCGCCACATCGCCCTCGGCATCGGCACCGAACCCTTCGTGCCCGAACCCCTCAAACCCCTCGCCGAAGCCCCCACCGTCCCCGTACTCCACTCCGCCGACTACCTCCGCCACCGCGAACGCCTCCTCGCGGCCGAACACATCACCGTCATCGGCTCAGGACAGTCCGGCGCCGAAGTCTTCCTCGACCTCCTGCGCGCCCGCCCCGAAGGCGCCGAGAGGATCCACTGGCTCGCGCGCACCGAGGCGTTCGCCCCCATGGAGTACTCCAAGCTCGGCCTCGAACACTTCACCCCCGACTACAGCCGCTACTTCCACGCCCTCCCCGAATCCGCCCGCGACGAACTCGTCCCCCGCCAGTGGCAGCTCCACAAGGGCATCGACGCCGACACCATCGCCGCCATCCACGACGAGCTCTACCGCCGCACCCTCCACGGCGGCTGGCCCGACGCCACCCTCACCCCCGGCGTCTGCGTCCGCACCGCGGGCCGCCTCTCCAACACCCGCGTCGAACTCCACCTCGAACACACCCAGCAGGGCACCCGCTCCCGCCTCACCACCGACGCCGTCATCCTCGCCACCGGCTACCGCGAACGCCCCCTCGACGCCCTCCTCGGCGGCCTCACCCCGTACCTCCGCCGCGACGCCTCCCAGCGCCCCCGCATCGACGACCAGTACCGCCTCGTCCTCGACCGCGCCGTCACCGGACACGTCTACGTACAGAACGCCGAACGCCACACCCACGGAGTCGGCGCCCCCGACCTCGGACTCGCCGCCTGGCGCAGCGCCACCATCCTCAACAACCTCACCGGAGCCAACCCCTACCCGCTCCCGCACCGCACCGCCTTCACCACCTTCGGCCTCGGCCCCCAGCCGCCGAGAATCCCCGCACAGACCCCCGCCCTCATCCCGCTCAGCCAGTCCGTCTGACCCGCCCCACCGGCCCCGGAAACGCCGAACGGCCCGGGACTCCGCACCGACGGAGACCCGGGCCGACGGAGACCCGGGCCGCCCACACCGGACCGACACACCCGAGGACGGGCCGGCAGGACCTACGGGAACACCGGCACACCGTCCCGCGTCAGCCGCCACCCCACCGACGCGAACGCCGCCGGATCCACCGAACCCCTCGCCCGCACCCACGAGACGATCGTGTTCCGGATCTCGTCCGAATCCGCCCACACCTGCTTCGCACCCGGCACATGCGGGAAATCGCCCCCGCCGCTCGCCCGGTAGTTGTTCACCGCCAACACGAACCGCGCCGCCGGATCGACCGCCCTCCCCTCGAAGGACAGCCCCACGATCCGCGAACCCACCGGCCGCGCGACATCGATCTCATACGCCACCCCCGACACCGCGTCGTAGTTGTAGTCCGGAATCCCGTCCGCGTTCGTCAACTTCGCCGTGTCCACCGGACCACCCGCGGGCGTACGCACGTAGTACCGCGCCGAATACTCCAGGTACTCCTTCAACTGCCCACCCGTGAGCAGCCGCGCCTCCAGCGTGTTCTCGAACGGATACAGCCCCGCCGCGTCCCGGATCGTCACGTCACCCGCCGGAATCCCCGCCGCGCGCGAGAAGCACGACGCCTGCGACAGCACCGGCAACGCCGCGTACTCCCCACCCACCAGCGCCGCCCGCACCGTCTCCGCCTGCACGTGGTTGATCAGATCGATGATCGGCTCGTCCTTCCACGGCGCGTCCGCCGTCGACATCGCCGCCACCGACGTACCGATGACCTGGTTCACATAGGCCACCACCTTCCGGTGCTCGTCCCGCAACAGCGACGTCACCTTCCGGTCCTCGGCCACCGTGTTCGAGTTCAGCACCCGCGAACCGGCCCTCTCGACCGCCCAACGGCCCTTCTCCCAGACCAGATCGAAGTCGAACAACGTCAGCCGCTGCCCCCACTTCGCCGGCTCCGAGAGAACCACCCGCTTCCCCGTCGCCCTGTTCGTCACGAAGTGCTCGGCGATCTCCACATGCGCGTGCCCCACCAGAATCGCGTCGATCCCCGGCACCTGCTCGGCCACCAGCCCCGCCGCGTTCTCCACGTACGGCAACCGGTCCCCGTACGACGACGTCCCCGACGAACCCGAATGCGCCGACACGACCACCACATCCGCGCCCATCGACCGCAGCCTCGGCACCCACTTCGCCGCCTGCTCCTCCAGCCCCGGGAACACCATCCGCCCGCCCACGTTCGCCTTGTCCCAGATAGCGATCCCGGGATTCGTCAGCCCCAGCACCGCCACCCGCACATCACGCCCGCACGGCGTACGCAACCGCTTCATCACATACGGCGCGAACGCCGGCCGCAACGTCTTCGCGTCCAGCGCGTTCGCACCCAGCAACGGGAAGTCGCACTGCTCCTCGAACTTCCGCAGCACCGGAATCCCGTAGTTGAACTCGTGATTCCCCAGCGCCGCCGCGTCATAGCCGATCGCGTTCATCGCCTGCGCCATCGGATGCACCGGACCGCGCCGCGCCGTGATCGGATCGACCTTCGCGTAGTAGTACGACAACTGCGTGCCCTGGATCGTGTCGCCCGCGTCGATCAGCAGCGTGTTCCGGCGGCCCTTCTCCCGGCGCACCTGCTCCACCAGCGTCGAGATCTTCGCCAGCCCCACATCGTTGCGGGCCGCGTCGTCGAACTCCCGGTCCGTGAAGTAGTCCCAGTTGAAGACGTTCCCGTGCAGATCGGTCGTGCCCATCACCGTGAACGAGTACCGCCTCGCCGGCCGGCCCCCGCCGTGACCGCGCCCCCTCGCCTCCGCCGCGCCGGCCGGCTCCGCGAGCGCCCCGCCCGCCATCGCCACACCCGCACCGGCCGCAGCCGACCGGCCCAGAAACGTCCTACGGTTCAACGGCATCCTGCACTCCTCGTTCAGTCGGGCAACGCGCGTAGATTCTGGCCCGGAACCCCCAACACGCAACACCCCGCGCAGGTTTCGATCTGATGACCGCACACCGCGCCCCGCGCATGCCACAGTGAACACATGACCGAAACCCCCACGCCCACCTCCACCCACCACCACCCCTACGGCACCCCCACCACCCCCCACGTCACCGTCCGCGGCGAAGCCCACCTCGAAGTCGACCCCGAGATCGCCCACATCGCCGTCACCGTCAGCGCACGCGGCACCGACCGACGCACCGCCCTCGACGACCTCACCCGCCGCAACACCGCCGCCCTCGACCTCATCAGGAGCTACGGCGACGCCATCGAGAAACTGGAGACCGGCACCCTCGCCATCAGCCCCGAACTCACCCGGCACGGCCGCGGCGAACGCGTCCGCGCCTACCACGGCCGCATCCAACTCACCGTCTCCCTCAACGACTTCACCGCACTCGGCGAACTCGTCGCCCGCCTCGCCGACCAGGACCTCACCCGCGTCGACGGCCCCTGGTGGTCCCTGCGCCCCACCTCGCCCGTCCACGCCGACGCCCGCCGCCAGGCCGTCCGCGCAGCCCTCCAGCGCGCCCGCGAATACGCCGAAGCCCTCGACACCCGCCTCGGCGCCCTGCTCGAACTCGGCGACACCGGCGTCGGCGCCGCGCCCCGGCACACCCGCTCCGCGTTCGCCGCCCACGCGACGCCCTACGCGGCCGGCGCCGAAGCCGCCACCGAGGCGGCCCCCGTCGACCTCGAACCCGTACGCCAGAACATCGACGCACAGGTCGAGGCGTCCTTCACGCTGGAGCCGCCCACCCTGCGCTGAACGCTCATCCGAGCACCCCGCCGCCCATATTCAACACTTGTCAACAACCCTTCACGCAAAGGCGGTTGAGGCGTCCTGCGGAGCCGAATATCTACCCGTAGGTAAGGTTTAGGCTCGAAGCATGCGCCGAGCGAAAATCGTTTGTACCCTGGGACCGGCAACCGACACATACGACCAGATCAAGGCCCTGGTCGAAGCGGGAATGAACATCGCCCGCTTCAACCTCAGCCACGGCACCCACGCCGAACACGAAGAGCGCTACCACCACGTCCGCAAGGCGTCCGAGGAGACCGGCCGCAGCGTCGGCATCCTCGCCGACCTTCAAGGCCCGAAGATCCGCCTCGGACGCTTCCGCGACGGCCCCGTACTCCTTGAACGCGGAGACGCCTTCACCATCACCGCCGAACCCCTCGAAGGCGACCGCCACACCTGCTCCACCACCTACGACGGCCTCGCCGCCGACGTCAGCCCCGGCGAACACATCCTCGTCGACGACGGCCGCGTCACCCTCGAAGTCGCCGAGACCGACGGCCCCCGCGTCCGCACCACCGTCATCGAGGGCGGCCTCGTCTCGGACCACAAGGGACTCAACCTCCCCGGAGTCGCCGTCTCCGTCCCCGCCCTCTCCGAGAAGGACGTCGACGACCTCCGCTGGGCCCTGCGCACCGGCGCGGACCTCATCGCCCTCTCCTTCGTCCGCACCGGACGCGACATCGACGACGTCCACCGGATCATGGACGAGGAGGGCCACCGCCTCCCCGTCATCGCCAAGATCGAAAAACCCCAGGCCGTCGAACACATCGACGACATCGTCGCCGCCTTCGACGGCATCATGATCGCCCGCGGCGACCTCGGCGTCGAAATGCCCCTGGAACAGGTCCCCCTCGTCCAGAAGCGCGCCGTCAAACTCGCCAAGCGCAACGCCAAACCCGTCATCGTCGCCACCCAGATGCTCGACTCGATGATCGACAACTCCCGCCCCACCCGCGCCGAGGCGTCCGACGTCGCCAACGCCATCATCGACGGCACCGACGCCGTCATGCTCTCCGGCGAGACCAGCGTCGGCGCCTACCCCGTCGAAACCGTCCGCACCATGTCCCGGATCGTCGAAGCGGCCGAGGAAGACCTCCTCGCCAAGGGCCTCCCGCCCATCACCGAACGCAGCAAACCCCGCACCCAGGGCGGCGCCGTCGCCCGCGCCGCGGCCGAGATGGGCGACTTCCTCGGCGCCAAGTTCCTCGTCGCCTTCACCCAGAGCGGCGACACGGTCAAGCGCCTCTCCCGCTACCGCTCACCCATCCCGCTCCTGGCCTTCACCCCCGACGCGGCCACCCGCGCCCAGCTCAACCTCACCTGGGGCGTCGAGACCTTCCTCGGCCCGCACGTGGACTCCACGGACGCGATGGTCGCCCAGGTCGACGAAGAGCTCCTGCGCATCGGCCGCTGTGCGAAGGGCGACGTGGTCGTCATCACGGCCGGCTCCCCGCCCGGCGTCGCCGGCTCGACCAACCTGGTGCGCGTGCACCACATCGGCGAGGACGACAGCCCGAAGTAGGGCCGCTCAGTACTTCGGCCCGACGTGCGCGTCCATGAGGGCGACGGATGCCCGTCGGGCTACGGATACGTTGTACGGCTTTCCGGCGCGTGCACAGTTCTTCCATTCCACGCCGAGGCTGTCGAGCGTGTCGGTGTACAGCCGCCGGATGTCGTCGGAGACGTTGGTGAACCAGTAGCGGGGATATTCGTAACGCTTGCGTTCGCCGGCCACCAGGCGCGTGGTCCAGTTGGTGACGCGGCAGCCGTCGGAGTGGATGAGGCCCCGGACGAAGTCCCAGGGATGGGAGTCGACGATCCGCCGCTGCCACGGTTCCAGGGCTATCTCGCGTTCGTGCTTCCTGCCGGGGCCGTGCTGGGGGAAGAGGCAGGGCCAGTGCCTGCTCCAGCTCGTGACGTTCTGGCAGCCCGGCCGCTGGACCCGGAAGACCTTGTTGCCCGGTCGAACGGCCAGTATCGCCTCGGCGCAGGCGTCGATGAGGCCGGGCCAGGCGTCGGCGCAGGCGATCCGGAGGAAGTACACCCCGCGCCGAGCGGCACTGATCCAGCCGTCGCCGAGGTAGAGGCCGAGCAAGTAGGCGTACGCGGCGGGGTCCTGGGGAGTCGTGGGCGTATCACCGCACCGGGGGCACGGTGCGGAGTGGTTGAGCGGTTCCAGCCGTATGCACCAGGAACGAAGGGCGGCGCGCGAGATTCCCGTCCGCTTGCTCACCGCGTTCTGACTGAAGCCCTGGGCCAGCAGGGCAAGGGCCTTTTCGCGCGTTTCGATGTCGTACATACGCGGGAGCCTTGCCGCATTTCAGCGCCCGGGAGGGGAAATGCAGACCGATCACACCATCACGTGAAGTCCTTCGATTTTTCCGTGACCTTGGAATCGAAGGAAGAGTGCCCCGAGTCGGACTCGAACCGACACTGTATGGGTTTTGAATCCATTGCCTGCTGCCAATTGGGCTACCGGGGCTCCCAGGATCGAAGGTCCACTTCAACCCGCTGCACGACCACCATACCGTAGCTGGGTAGGCTCAGGGGCAGCAGTGCCTGCCCCGGAACAAGGAGCCCCGTGACCACCCCCGAGTCGCCCCAGCCCGAAGACGCCGTCGACGACGACAAGTCGCACGTCCCGCCGCTGACGACCCGCGTCGTCATCGCCGAGGACGAGGCCCTGATCCGTCTCGACCTCAAGGAGATGCTGGAGGAGGAGGGCTACTCCGTCGTCGGTGAGGCGGGCGACGGGCAGCAGGCCGTGGAACTGGCCCGGGAGCACCGGCCGGACCTGGTCATCCTCGATGTGAAGATGCCGGTCCTCGACGGCATCTCGGCCGCGGAGAAGATCGCCGAGGAGTCCATCGCCCCGGTCCTGATGCTGACCGCGTTCTCGCAGCGCGACCTCGTCGAGCGGGCCCGGGACGCCGGGGCCATGGCGTACCTGGTGAAGCCGTTCAGCAAGAGCGACGTGGTGCCGGCCATCGAGATGGCGGTGTCGCGGTTCGCGGAGCTGAAGGCGCTGGAGAGCGAGATCGCCGATCTCTCGCAGCGGCTGGAGACCCGGAAGCTGGTCGACCGCGCGAAGAGCATTCTGCAGACTGACTACGGGCTGTCCGAGCCGGCCGCGTTCCGGTGGATCCAGAAGACGTCGATGGACCGCCGGATGTCCATGCAGCAGTTGGCGGAGGCGCTGATCGCGGACGCCGAGGAGAAGAAGAAGCCGGCCCAGTAGCCGCCGCCCGGCAGCCGCCCGCCGCCCGCCGGGCGCGTACGGAGAGCGCGCGTACCGAGAGGAGGCCCGCACCCCGGATGTCCGGGGTGCGGGCCTCCTTCGTGGCCGGTCGGCGCGGGTCAGTCCTCGCCGAGGTAGGCCTTGCGGACCGACTCGTCGTGGAGCAGGTCCGGGCCGGTGCCGGAGAGGACGATCTTGCCGACCTCCATGACGTGGCCCTGGTCCGCGAGGGACAGGGCGGCCTGGGCGTTCTGCTCGACGAGCAGGATCGTGGTGCCCGCCGCCTTGAGCTCGACGATGGTCTCCATGATCTTCTGCATCATGATCGGGGAGAGGCCCATGGAGGGCTCGTCGAGCATGAGCAGCTTGGGCTGGGACATCAGCGCCCGTCCCATGGCGAGCATCTGCTGCTCGCCGCCCGAGAGGGTGCCGGCGGCCTGCTTCCTGCGCTCCCCGAGGATGGGGAAGAGGTCGTAGGCGCGCTGGACGTCCCTCTCGATGCCTGCCTTGTCGTTGCGGAGGTAGGCGCCGAGGAGGAGGTTCTCGGTGATCGTCAGCCGGGGGAAGATGTGGCGTCCCTCGGGGGAGTGGGCGATGCCCAGGGAGACGATCTTGTGGGCGGGGATGTTGGCCAGCGGCTTGCCCTCGAAGAGGACGCGCCCGCCGAGTGGCTTGAGCAGTCCGGAGAGGGTGCGCAGGGTGGTGGTCTTCCCGGCGCCGTTGGTGCCGATGAGGGTGACGACCTGGCCGGCCTCGACCGTGAAGGAGATGCCCTTCACGGCCTCGATCTTGCCGTAGGCGACGCGGAGTTCCTCGACTTCGAGCAGGGCGGTCATCGGGTGTCCTCCTCGTCGGTGGTGGGGGTGTCGGGTGTGGTGGCGGCCGGGGGTGCGGCGGGCGCCGGGGTGGCGGTCGCCGCTTCGGCGGCTTCGACCTCGGCGACCTCGTCGGCGCCGGGGGCGCCTTCGAAGGGGGTGCCGAGGTAGGCGGCGACGACGCGTTCGTCGCCCTGGACGACGTCGGAGGTGCCTTCGACGAGTTTCTCGCCCTGGACGAGTACGGCGACGCGGTCGCAGAGGTTGAAGATGAACCGCATGTCGTGCTCGATGACGAGGATGGCGATGCCCTGGTCCCGGATCGCGAAGATGAGCTCTTCGGTGACGCGGGTCTCCTGGGGGTTCATGCCCGCGGTGGGCTCGTCCAGGAGGAGGAGTCCGGGGTCGCTGGCGAGTGCGCGGGCGATCTCCAGTTTGCGCTGGTCTCCGTAGGGGAGGTTGCGCGCGAGGTGGTCGGCCTTGTCCTGGAGTCCGATGAACTCCAGGAGTTCCATGGCGCGTTCGCGGCTGGCGTTCTCCGCCTTGTGGAAGCCGGGGAGGCGCAGGAGGGCGGACCAGAGGCCTTCCTTGGTCCGGGTGTGGCGTCCGACGAGGACGTTCTCCAGGACGGTCATGTTGGCGAAGAGCCGGATGTTCTGGAAGGTGCGGGCGATGCCCGCCTGGGTGACCAGGTGGGGCTTGGGCGGGAGGACGTCGCCCTTGTAGCTGACGGTGCCCTCGGTGGGGACGTAGAGGCCGGTGAGGCAGTTGAAGAAGGTGGTCTTGCCGGCTCCGTTGGGGCCGATGAGGCCGACGATCTCGCCGGTGTTGACGGTGAGGTCGACGTTGCGTACGGCGGTGAGGCCGCCGAAGCGCATGGTGACGCCGCTGGCGTCGAGCACGGTGGTGGCCGTCGTGGTGGTGGCTGTCGTGGTCATGGTGGTCACGCCCCCGCCTTCGTGGTGCCGGCGGCTGTCGCGGTGAGTGGTGCGTCCGGTGGTACGTCGAGCTGCCCGGTCTCGTGGAATTCGAGCTGCTTCCTGCGGTCGGCGACGAGTCCTTCGGGGCGGAAGCGCATCAGGAGGATGAGCGCGATGCCGAAGAGGAACAGCTGGTAGTCCTGCATGAACTGCAGCTTGGCCGGGATGAGGTAGAGCAGCGCGGCGCCGACGAGGGGTCCGCTGAGGGTTCCCATGCCGCCGAGGATGACGGCGGCGAGGAGGAACGCGGAGTTCGGGGGGACGGAGCCGGCGAACTGGTACTGCTCGGGCGTCACGGTGTAGGAGACGTGGGCCTGGACGGTACCGGCGAGTCCGGCGAGGGTGGCGCCGAGGGCGAAGGCGAGGAGCTTGAGCCGGAAGGCGTTGATGCCCATGGCGGTGGCCGCGGTCTCGTCCTCGCGGATGGCGACCCAGGCGCGGCCGATGCGGGATTCTCCGGAGCGGCGGAAGACCAGGACGACGACGGCGGTGAAGACGAGCATCAGCAGGTAGTAGTTGGCCGACCTGCCGAGGGTGAATCCGGCGATGTCGTGGCTGACGCCGAAGTCGAAGCCGAAGAGGTTGAGGTCGGGGATGCTGGGGATGCCCTGGGATCCGTTGGTGATGTCGGGTCCGCTGTTGCCGTTGAGGTTGTTCACGGTGAGGCGGAAGATCTCACCGAATCCGAGGGTGACGATGGCGAGGTAGTCGCCGCGCAGCCGCAGGGTCGGTGCGCCGATGAGGACGCCGAAGATCAGTGAGGCGGCGGCTCCGGTGAGGACGGCGGCCCAGAAGGGGAACTGGACGCCGACGGGGGAGAGCGGGGAGCCGGAGACGAGGGCCGCGGCGTAGGCGCCGACGCCGAGGAAGGCGACGTAGCCGAGGTCGAGGAGTCCGGCGAGTCCGACGACGACGTTCAGGCCGAGCGCGACGGTCGCGAAGATGAGGATGTTGGCGCCGATGAGGGCGTATTCCTCGTTCTGCTGGGTGAAGGGGAAGCAGAAGGCGGCGACGAGTGCCGCGGCGAGGGTGACGTTGCGGTGCTTGGTGGTGAGGGTGGTGATGCGGCTGATCAGGCCGGCGCGGGTGAGGGCGGTGAAGCCGAAGGCCACGCTGATGATGAAGCCGAGGAAGAGTTCGGCGTACTCGGTGTCGATGCCGTAGGTGAAGACGTACAGCGCGACGCCGAAGGCTCCGGCGATGATCAGGATCTCGGCCCAGGAGGGCAGGGCCTTGGCGCGTCCCGGTGCGGGGGCGCGGAGGCTGTTGAGGAAGCGGTCGAGCCCGGTGGGCTTGATCGTTTCGTCGAGTTCCTGGTCGGCGGGGAGGCCGAGGGAGGCGACGGTGGCGATGAGCGCGCCGACGAGGCTGACCCAGGCTCCGGGTTCCAGGTTGACGATTCCGCCGAGTTCGACGGCGATGGCGCCGATGGAGAAGCCGGTGGTGCCGAGGACGCCGAGGGCGCTGAGTCGGACGGGGCTGTTGACGCCGCCGGGGGTGAGCCAGCGCAGGCCCTTGACTCCGTATCCGGAGAGGACGAAGAGCAGGGTGATGACGGCGCCGATGAGGGTGAGGACCTGGAGTCCGCCGGGGTAGCCGGTGACGGTGAGGTCGCCGGGGAATTCGCTGGTCCAGGTCCAGGCGAGGAAGGTGCCGGCGAGGGCGATGGCGGCGCCGAGGGCGGTGAGGGCGCGGGCCGTGGCGGGGGGCAGCGGCAGGAGGGCCGGTGCGGTGGTGGTGGTCATGGACATCACGCCCTGTCCGCGACGCGCTCGCCGAGCAGGCCCTGGGGCCTGATGAGGAGCACGAGGATGAGGAGGACGAAGGCCCAGACTTCCTTCCAGGCGCCGCCGCCGAAGAGTTCCATGCCGGGGACCTCGTTCATGTATCCGGCGGCGAGGGCTTCGGCGACTCCGAGGACGACGCCGCCGAGCATGGCGCCGTAGATGTTGCCGATGCCGCCGAGGACGGCTGCGGTGAAGGCCTTGAGGCCCATGAGGAAGCCCATGCGGAAGCCGATCTGGCCGTTCTTGAGCCCGTAGGCGACGGCTGCGACGGCGGCGAACGCGGCGCCGATGGCGAAGGCCATGACGATGATGCGGTCGGTGTTGATGCCCATGAGCTTGGCGGTGTCGGGGTCCTGCGAGGTGGCCTGCATGCCGCGGCCGGCGCGGGTCTTGGAGACGAAGAGGCCGAGGGCGATCATGCAGAGCGGGGCGACGATGAGGACGAAGAGGTCGCCGCGCTGGATGTTGGCGCCGAGGACTTCGAAGGCTTCGCCTTCGAACTGCGGGAAGGAACGGTCCTTCGTCGCGTCCGGGTACCACATCCAGACCGCTTGCTGGAGGGCGAGGGAGAGTCCGATGGCGGTGATGAGGGGAGCCAGGCGTGGTGCTTCGCGCAGGGGCCGGTAGGCGAAGCGTTCGGCGGCCATGCTGATGGCGACGGCGGCGATGACTCCGCCGACGATCATGAGGGGTATCGCAGCTATGAGGGAGAATCCGGACGGAAGCCCGAGGTAGACCGTGAGGGCTCCGAAGCCCCCGATCATGAAGATCTCGCCGTGTGCGAAGTTGATGAGCTGGATGATTCCGTAGACCATCGTGTAACCGATCGCGATGAGACCGTACATCGCGCCGAGGATGAGTCCATTGGCCAGCTGTTGCGGCAGTTCGTTCACCGCAGGGCCTCCGTGGAGTGGTTCGGATATGGCACCGCGCGGGAGGGCTCGTAGCGCTCCCGCGCGGTCTGGTTGCTTTGTGTGACGACCGGCAGTGGGCCGGTCGGTGTTACTTGACGGCCTCGCTGAGCTTGGAGGCCCACTTGCCACCGGTGACCTGGTAGGCGGTCATCATGGTGTTGGTGGTGTCGCCGAACTCGTCGAAGGAGACGGGGCCGGTGACGCCTTCGAACTTGACCTTCGCCATGGCGGCGAGGACCTTGGCGCGGGCGTCGTCGGGGAGCTTGCCGTCGTTCTCGGCGACGACGATCTTGACGGCCTCGATGATCGACCAGGTGGCGTCGTAGGTGCCGCCGCCGTAGGCCTCGTAGGCGTCCTTGTATCCGGCGGTCTTGTAGTCCGCGAGGAACTTCTTGGCGGACTCCAGCTCCTCGACGGGCTTGCCGACGGAGGTGGCGATGTCGCCCTCGGCCTTCTTGTTGAGGGAGATGAAGTCGGCGCTGTACATGCCGTCGCCGCCCATGACCGGGATCTTGACGCTGTCCTTGAGCTGCTGGCTCAGGGGCGCGCCGGCGGGGTACTCGCCGCCGTAGTAGACGGCCTTGGCGCCGGAGCCCTTGACCTTGGTGACGACGGAGTTGAAGTCGCGGTCGTCGGGGTTGATGTGGTCGGCGCCGACGATCTTGCCGCCGAGCTCGGTGAACGTCGTCTTGAAGGAGGCGGCGAGTCCGGCGCCGTAGGGCTTCTGGTCGTCGATGAGGTAGACGTCCTTGATCTTCGCGTTCTTGAAGAGGTAGTTGGCCGCGAAGGCGCCCTGGATCTGGTCGGTGGTGGCGGTGCGGAAGTAGGAGGCGTAGGGGCGCTTCTTGTCGCCGGTCTTCCAGTTGTTGCCCTGGGTCAGCTCGGTGCCGGTGTTGGCCGGGGAGACCTGGGTGAGCTTGGCGTCGTTGAGGGGCTTCTGCATCGACTGGGCGACGCCGGAGTTCAGCGGGCCGACGACACCGAGGACTTCCTTGGTGCCGATGAGCTTGGTGGCGTTCTGCTGGCCGACGGAGGGCTGGGCCTGGTCGTCGAGGGCCTGGAGCTTGAAGGTGACGCCGGGGACGGTCTTGTCCTTGTTCGCCGTGTTCACGGCGAGGTCGGCGGAGTTCTTGATGCCGAGGCCGAGGGCGGACAGGTCGCCGGTCAGGGGGGCGTCGAGGCCGATGACGACCGTCTGGGTGTCGCCGCTGCCGCTGCCCTTGTTGCTGTCGTCGCGCGACCCGCAGGCGGTGAGCGTCAGTGCTCCTGTGGTGAGCACTGCGGTGAGTATGAGCAAAGAACGGTGTCGCACGAAAAGTCCTTTCCCTGGCGCGGCCTCCTCTGCTTGAGGTGCCGTGTCGATCGCCGGGCCGTACTGGGGTGGTACAGGGGCCGTGCAGCAGACACGCCCGGCGGCGCGGTGACTGGCGGTGACTCTAAGCGCAGCCGGGGGCGTCCGGGATGGGTCGGCGACGGATGTGACTCTCTTGTTATGCCCTTGAGCAAGGCTTGAGGTTCCTGTGAGGAGATGTGTGGCTTTCGGCTGGAGTGCGAAATGACCACATGCTGAGAACACGCAGCTCTGCTAAGGGGCTTGAGGTGATCTTGGTACTGACGTGCGATGCGGTGGGGGAGGGCGTGCCGGAGCGCTCCGGTGTCCCGTGCCGGAGTGGACGGCTGGATCTCACATGTCCTGCTTGTTACGCAGTGTTACATCGGTGAAAGATCCCTCGGGGCCGTCGAGGCGCATATGGCTGCTGAGTGGCTCACGGAACGGCTTTGGCCGTCAAGGGTGTTGACCGAGGGTGTTGGTCAACTGCCCTTTCACGGAAGGAGATATGACACTGCCCGGCCGGATTGCGGCGTGCGATTCCGGCCGGGCGGGGCGGCGGTGCGGGTGCTGCGGGGTGATCAGCCGGCTTCGGGGCGGGGGGCATCGCGCAGCAGGCAGGTGAGGCGGGCGGTGCACACCCGCTTGTCCTGCTCGTCGGTGATGACGATCTCGTACGTCGCGGTGGAACGGCCGCGGTGTACGGGGGTGGCGACGCCGGTCACCAGGCCGCTGCGGGCGCCCCGGTGGTGGGTGCAGTTGAGGTCGACGCCGACGGCGACCTTGCCGGCGCCGCCGTGGAGCATGGAGCCGACGGAGCCGAGGGTTTCGGCGAGGACGGCGGAGGCGCCGCCGTGCAGGAGTCCGTAGGGCTGGGTGTTGCCCTCGACGGGCATGGTGCCGACCACGCGGTCGGCCGAGGCCTCGACGATGCGCACGCCCATGCGTTCGCCGAGGTGGCCGGCGGAGAAGAGGGCGGGGAGGTCGACGCCGAGTGCCGCGTACTCGTCGATGACTTCCTTCGGGAACGTGGGTGCGGTGTGCTCGCCCATGGGTCCGGCTCCGATCGTCTGCGCTGGTTCGTTGGTGTCTGCACTGTCTTACCAGACGGCTGAGCGAACGCTTAGAGGGATCACGCCGGCGGCCCCGCGGGGTGGCGGGGCCGCCGGCGCCGTGCCGGGCTCGCGTCAGCGGGTGTTCTCGAAGCGGACGACGACGGACTTGCTGGCGGGGGTGTTGCTGGTGTCCGCGGTGGCGTCGAGCGGGACGAGGACGTTGGTCTCGGGGTAGTACGCGGCGGCGCAGCCGCGGGCGGTCGGGTAGTGGACGACGCGGAAGCCCTCGGCCCGGCGCTCGACGCCGTCCTTCCACTCGCCGACGAGGTCGGTGTACGAGCCGTCGGGGAGCCGGAGGGCGGCGGCGTCGTCGGGATTGACCAGGACGACGCGGCGGCCGTTCTTGATGCCGCGGTAGCGGTCGTCGAGCCCGTAGATGGTGGTGTTGTACTGGTCGTGGGAGCGCAGGGTCTGCAACAGCAGCCTGCCTTCGGGGAGTTCGGGGTACTCCACGGGGGCGGCGGTGAAGTTGGCCCGGCCGGTGGCGGTCGGGAAGCGGCGGGCGTCGCGGGGGCCGTGGGGGAGGGTGAAGCCGCCGGGGCGGGCGACGCGGGCGTTGAAGTCCTCGAAGCCGGGCACCACGCGGGAGATGCTGTCGCGGATGGTGGCGTAGTCCCGTTCGAAGCCCTCCCAGTCGGTGCGGGAGGCGGGGCCGAGGACGGCGCGGGCGAGGCGGGCGACGATGGCCGGTTCGGAGAGCAGGTGGGGGCTCGCGGGGGCGAGGTTGCCCCGGGAGGCGTGGACCATGCTCATGGAGTCCTCGACGGTGACGAACTGCTTGCCGCTCGCCTGGACGTCCTTGTCGGTGCGGCCGAGGGTGGGCAGGATCAGCGCGCGGGCTCCGGTGACGGCGTGGGAGCGGTTGAGCTTGGTCGAGACGTGGACGGTGAGCCGGGCCCGGCGCATGGCGGCCTCGGCGACGGCGGTGTCGGGGGTGGCCGCGACGAAGTTGCCGCCCATCGCGAAGAAGACCTTGGCCTCGCCGTCGCGCAGGGCCTGGATGGAGCGGACCACGTCGTAGCCGTGGTGGCGCGGCGAGGTGATGCCGAACTCCTTGTCGAGGGCGTCGAGGAATGCGGCTGCGGGCCGTTCGAAGATGCCCATGGTGCGGTCGCCCTGCACGTTGGAGTGTCCGCGCACGGGGCAGACGCCGGCGCCGGGGCGGCCGATGTTGCCGCGCAGGAGAAGGAAGTTGACCACCTCGCGGATCGTCGGCACGGAGTGCTTGTGCTGGGTGAGGCCCATGGCCCAGCAGACGATGGTGCGCTTCGAGGCGAGGACCAGGTCGAGGGCCTGCTCGATCTCGGCACGGGTGAGGCCGGTGGCGGTCAGGGTCTCGTCCCAGTCGGCGGCCTCGGCGGCCTTGGCGAACCCCTCGAAGCCGTGGGTGTGTTCGGTGACGAAGTCGGTGTCGACGGCGCCTTCGGCCGCCAGGATCAGCTTGTTGAGGAGGCGGAAGAGCGCCTGGTCGCCGCCGATGCGGATCTGGAGGAAGAGGTCGTTGAGGGCGGTGCCCTTGATCATGCCGTGGGGCGTCTGCGGGTTCTTGAACCGCTCCAGGCCCGCCTCCGGCAGCGGATTCACCGAGATGATCCTCGCTCCGGCGTTCTTCGCCTTCTCCAGGGCGGAGAGCATCCGGGGGTGGTTGGTGCCGGGGTTCTGCCCGGCGACGATGATCAGGTCGGCCTGGTGCAGATCCTCCAGGGACACGCTGCCCTTGCCGATGCCGATGGTCTCGTTGAGTGCGGAGCCGGAGGACTCGTGGCACATGTTGGAGCAGTCCGGCAGGTTGTTCGTGCCGAACTCGCGGGCGAAGAGCTGGAGCAGGAACGCGGCCTCGTTGCTCGTCCGCCCGGAGGTGTAGAAGAGAGCCTCGTCGGGGGAGCGGAGCGCGGTCAGCTCCTCGGCGATGACGGCGAAGGCCCGCTCCCAGGTGACGGCCTCGTACCGGTCGGCGCCCTCGGGCAGGTACATCGGCTGGGTGATGCGGCCCTGCTGGCCGAGCCAGTACCCGCTGCGCTCGGCGAGGTCGGCCACGGGGTGGGCGGCGAAGAAGTCCGGGGTGACGCGGCGCAGGGTCGCCTCCTCGGCGACGGCCTTCGCCCCGTTCTCGCAGAACTCGGCGACATGCCGCTTGTCCCCCTCGGGCCAGGCGCAGCCGGGGCAGTCGAAGCCCTCCTTCTGGTTGACCCGGAGCAGCGTCCGCGCGGTGCGGCGCACGCCCATCTGCTGCTGGGCGATGCGCAGGGAATGGGCGACGGCGGGCAGTCCGGCGGCGGCGTGCGGGGCCGCGTCGACCTGCGGGGCGTCCTGGACCGGGTCACCGGTCGGAGGCTTGGTGGCCATGATCTGCTCCCCTTCGAGCGCTCGTCCTCTGCGTCGATCCTGTCACGGGCCGCCGACATCGCGCCGGGCCGGGCGGGCGCGGAGCGGGGCCGAGGGGCCGTGCGCGGCTCGGCCGGTCCGGATTGTCAGTGGACCGTGGCAGGATCGGGGGCGTGGCTGAGACGGCATCGAAGAACACGGCAGACAACCGACCGCGCCTGCTCCTCATGGACGGGCACTCCCTGGCGTACCGGGCGTTCTTCGCGCTGCCCGCGGAGAATTTCACGACCGGGGCGGGCCAGCCGACGAACGCCGTGTACGGCTTCATGTCGATGCTGGCGAACACCCTGCGTGACGAGGCGCCCACCCATTTCGCGGTGGCGTTCGACGTGTCCCGCAAGACGTGGCGCGCCCAGGAGTTCCCGGAGTACAAGGCGAACCGCTCCAAGACCCCCGACGAGTTCAAGGGGCAGGTCGAGCTGATCGGCGAGCTGCTGGACGCGATGCGCGCGGACCGGTTCGCGGTGGACGGGTTCGAGGCCGACGACGTCATCGCGACGCTGGCCACGCAGGCCGAGGCGGCGGGCTTCGAGGTGCTGATCGTCACCGGCGACCGGGACTCCTTCCAGCTGATCACCGAGAACGTGACCGTGCTGTACCCGACGAAGGGCGTCTCCGAGCTGACCCGGTTCACCCCGGAGAAGGTCGTCGAGAAGTACGGGCTGACCCCTCAGCAGTATCCGGACTTCGCGGCGCTGCGCGGCGACCCGTCGGACAACCTGCCGGGCATCCCGGGCGTCGGTGAGAAGACGGCCTCGAAGTGGATCAACCAGTTCGGTTCCTTCCAGGAGCTGGTGGAGCGGGCCGACGAGGTCAAGGGCAAGGCCGGGCAGAACTTCCGGGACCACCTGGACGCCGTGAAGATGAACCGGGTCCTGACGGAGATGGTCCGGGACGTGGAGCTGCCGAAGTCCCCGGCCGACCTGGAGCGGGCCCCGTACGACCGCACCGCGGTCACGGGCGTTCTCGACGTCCTGGAGATCCGCAATCCGAGCCTGCGCGAGCGCCTTCTCGCCGTCGACCCGGGGGCGGCGGAGGCCGAGGCCCCGGTGCCGGCGGCCGGGATCGAGCTGGACGGGGCGGTGCTCGGCTCCGGCGAGGTCGCCGGGTGGCTGGCGGAGCACGGCGGGCAGCCGCTCGGCGTGATGACGGTCGACACCTGGTCGCTGGGCGCGGGCGCGGTCACCGAGGTCGCGCTGGCCGCCGCCGACGGGGCCGCCGCCTGGCTGGACCCGGCCGAGCTGGACGAGGCCGACGAGCAGGCGTTCGCCGCCTGGATCGCGGACCCGGAGCGGCCCAAGGTCATGCACAACGCGAAGAACGCCATGCGGGTCTTCCCCGAGCAGGGCTGGCACATCGACGGCGTCACGATGGACACCGCGCTCGCCGCCTATCTCGTCAAGCCCGGCCGCCGCTCCTTCGCCCTGGACGCGCTGGCCGTGGAGTACCTGGGACGGGAGCTGGCCCCGGCCGCCGCCTCGGACGGGCAGCTGGCCTTCGGCGCCGACGACCGGGCCGAGGCGGACGCCCTGATGGCGCAGGCGCGGGCGGTGCTCGACCTCGGCGAGGCGTTCACGACGCGGCTGCGGGAGGTCGGCGCGGCGGAGCTGCTGCACGACATGGAGCTGCCCACCTCGATCCTGCTGGCCCGCCTGGAGCGGCACGGCATCGCCGCCGACCGGGCGCATCTGGAGAGCATGGAGCAGCAGTTCGCGGGGACCGTGCAGCAGGCGGTGAAGGAGGCGCACGCCGCGGTGGGCCGCGAGTTCAACCTCGGTTCGCCCAAGCAGCTCCAGGAGATCCTCTTCGGCGAGCTGGCCCTGCCGAAGACGAAGAAGACCAAGACCGGGTACACGACGGACGCGGACGCGCTGGCCTGGCTCGCCGCGCAGACGGAGCACGAACTGCCGGTCCTGATGCTGCGCCACCGGGAGCAGGCGAAGCTGCGGGTCACGGTCGAGGGGCTGATCAAGACGATCGCCGCCGACGGCCGGATCCACACCACGTTCAACCAGACGGTGGCGGCGACCGGCCGGCTCTCCTCGACCGACCCCAACCTCCAGAACATCCCGGTGCGTACGGACGAGGGCCGGGCGATCCGCCGGGGCTTCGTCGTCGGCGAGGGCTTCGAGACGCTGATGACGGCGGACTACAGCCAGATCGAGCTGCGGGTGATGGCGCACCTCTCCGAGGACGCCGGGCTGATCGAGGCGTTCACCTCCGGCGAGGACCTGCACACCACGGTCGCCTCGCAGGTCTTCGGCGTCGACAAGACGGCGGTCGACGCCGAGATGCGCCGCAAGATCAAGGCCATGTCCTACGGGCTGGCCTACGGCCTGTCCGCGTTCGGCCTCTCCCAGCAGCTGAACATCGACCCCGCCGAGGCGCGGGTGCTGATGGACACCTACTTCGAGCGGTTCGGCGGGGTGCGGGACTATCTGCACCGGGTCGTCGAGGAGGCCAGGGCCACCGGGTACACGGAGACGATCCTCGGCCGCCGCCGCTACCTCCCCGACCTGAACAGCGACAACCGCCAGCGCCGCGAGGCCGCCGAGCGGATGGCGCTCAACGCCCCGATCCAGGGCACGGCCGCGGACATCGTGAAGGTGGCGATGCTGCGGGTGGACCGGGCGCTGACCGAGGCGAAGCTGACCTCGCGGATGCTGCTCCAGGTCCACGACGAAATCGTCCTGGAGATCGCCGCGGGCGAGCGGAAGCAGGTGGAGGGGATCCTGCGCCACGAGATGGCGAACGCCGTGGAGTTGCGCGCCCCGCTGGACGTGTCGGTCGGCGTCGGGGGGGACTGGGAGTCGGCCGCGCACTGACCGCGCCCCGCTGGACGCGCTGACCACGCGCCGCCTGCCGTACGCGGGCGGCGGCGGGCCCCGGAGCCGTGACACGCTCCCGGGCCCGCCGCCCGCCGCCCGCCTCCGGCTCCCGGGCCCGCCGCCCGCCTCCGGCTCCCGGTCGTCCGGCCGGCCCCGCTCCGCGGCCTCCCGCGGCTATCGCGGGGTGCCCTGCCTTTCACCGTTCTCACGGCTCTCACCCCTCCCGCCGCTCTCCGGAGCCGGGCCGTCCGCCCGGCCACCGGCCACGCGCCCGCCCGCCGCACCGGCTTCCCGCTCGCCCGGCCTGCGCGGCAGCCGCATCCACGCCCCGTACAGCAGCAGTCCCGCCGCCAGTCCGGCGCCCGCGCCGAAGCACGCCGTCGGAATGATGTCGAGCGGAGTGTCCACGCGCCCGAAGTAGGCGTACCAGCGCGCACAGCGGTGCACGACGCCCAGGAGCACGCACAGGGCCAGCAGCCCCAGGACGGTGTGCCGTTCCCGCCGCCCGAGCACCGGGACCGCCTCCGGCACCGGGGCGGCCCCGCCGAGCCGCAGCCCGGTGACGACGAACCAGCCGAGCAGGACGAGCGCCGCCGCCGAACTGCCGTACTGCGCGAACTGATAGCCGTGGAGGCCGCCGACGCTCCGGTCGAGCACGGGCAGCAGATCCGTTCCCCACCGGTCGTGATGGGTGAAGGCGTCCCACACCACATGGGTGACGGCGCCGAGCGCCGCGGACACGGCGAACCGCAGCCGGGCGGACGGCCCGAAGGAGGCGCGGCTCCACCGCTGCCCCCGCACGAAGCGGTGGACCGGGC
This sequence comes from Streptomyces sp. ADI96-02, assembly GCF_003846185.1. Taxonomy (GTDB): domain Bacteria; phylum Actinomycetota; class Actinomycetes; order Streptomycetales; family Streptomycetaceae; genus Streptomyces. The sequence goes on along the minus strand of NZ_ML123034.1, from coordinate 1,351,770 downwards.
CGCGCGCCCGTACCGGCAGCAGCGCCGCCAACGGCTCCCGCAGCAGCACCCATACGGCCACCAGGGCCCCGGCTATCAGCACGTCCACGGTGAGGACGCCGGGCCAGGAGTGAGTGAAGGAGCCGAACTCCATCGCCCCGGGAACCACCGTGTCGGCGAAGTACGTGAGGTCGGGCGCGAAGGAACCGGCGACGAGAGCCGAGGGGAACAGAGGGCCGCGGACGGTCCCGTTCCGCCGCATCGCGGGGAGTACGGCGGCGGCATGACTGAGCGTGAACGGCATGGCGGCAAGTATGGGCCCGCCCCGTACCCCTTCCGGCGGCCGTCCGGGCAGCGTGCGCGGGGGAACGTGAAAAAACAGTAAGAACCGGTCAGGCCGCGGTGTGCGGGCGGTGGAAGGTGCCGTAGGGTCTCCTGAGTCCTCGCGCTGGGGAGCGCGGACAGCCGTCGACGGGGAGGGACCAGAACGCATGGCAGCTCAATTCGGCCGACGTCTGCGCAGGGGGGCCGGCAACACCGCGGTCGCGGCGGTCGCCGTGGCGGCGCTCGCGGCCTCGCAGGCTCCCGCGGCGCCTCTCGCCGAAGCCTCGGCGGGCGGCGGCGACCGGCTGTCCGCCGACGGCGGGACGGGCGGTTCCAATGACGGCGCGGCCACGGGCAACTCGCCGTACTACACGGACCTTCCGCCCCTCGTGACGCCCGACAAGCCCGGTTCGTCCAGCAACCTGCCGGTGACCGGCCGGGCGCAGGCGGGCATACCGGCCTCGATCCTGGCCGCGTACCAGCAGGCCGAGCGGACCGTCGCGGGCACCGACGCGGCCTGCCGACTGCCGTGGCAACTCCTCGCGGCGATCGGCAAGGTGGAGTCCGGGCAGGCCCGGGGCGGCCGGGTCGACGCGAACGGCACCACCCTCTCCCCGATCCTCGGCCCGGCCCTCAACGGCCAGGGCTTCGCGCTGATCAAGGACACCGACGGCGGGGCGTACGACGGCGACTCCGTCCACGACCGCGCGGTCGGCCCGATGCAGTTCATCCCGTCCACCTGGGCCACCTGGGGACAGGACGCCAACGGCGACGGCCGCAAGGACCCCAACAACATCTACGACGCGGCGCTCGCCGCCGGGCGCTACCTCTGCGCGGGCGACCGGGACCTGGCCGTCGCCGCCCAGCTCGACCGGGCCGTGCTGAGCTACAACCACTCGACGGAGTACCTGCGCACCGTCCGCTCCTGGTTCGACTACTACAACCGCGGCACGCACGAGGTGCCCGACGGCTCCGGAGTCCTGCCCTCCGGACCGGGCGCGGGTTCCGGCTCCACGCCGGGCCCCGGACCGAGCGGCACCCCGGGCGGGCGCCCGAGCCCGAAGCCGTCCCCCGACGAATCGCCGAAGGGCACGAAGCCGACCCCCGGCCCCACGAAGCCCGGCGAAGGCTCCACCGGGCCCAAGCCGCCCCCCACCTCGAAGCCGTCCGAGACCTTCGGCTCCCTGGAGAACGCGGGCACCGGCCGGCTGACCGCCACCGCGGGCGAGGAGTTCGCCGAACGGATCGTCGTACGGGCCGAGAACAAGCTCGGCGCGCCGCTCGCCAAGGTGCGCGTCACCTTCACCGTCGCCGGAGACACCGGCACCCGCTTCACGGGCGGCCGGAAGACCGTCACGGTCGCCACCGGAGCCGACGGCACCGCCACCGCACCGCGGCTCACGGCGGGCGGGAAGGCCGGCGCGTTCACGGTGACCGCCACCGCCGGCGCACCCGAGTCCCGCACCCTCGCCTACGCGGCGAGCGTCACCGCCCGCCGGGCCGACGCGATCGTCCGGACCGAGGAGAAGGCGCTCGTCGCCGCCCCGGGCGCGAAGTTCGCGGACCCCCTCACCGTCAAGGCCACGTTCAAGGGGGCGCCCGCCGCCCGGGTGGCCGTCACCGCCACGATGATCACGGACGGCGAGAAGCCCGTCGAGAACGGCAAGGGCCCCTACTTCAAGGACGCCGACGGCAAGCCCGTCCGCGCCCTCACGGTCCTGTCGACGGACGCCGGCGGCCTGCTGCGCCTCCCGGAGATCTTCGCCGACGCGACGGCCGGGACGTACAAGCTGCGCCTGACCGCCGAGGGCGGCGCGAGCGTCGTCGTCGAGCTCACGGTCAAGGCGACCGAAGGCCAGACGCCGGACCCGGGCCAGACCCCGGAACCCGGCCAGACGCCGGACCCGGGCCAGACCCCGGAACCCGGCCAGACGCCGGACCCGGGGCAGACCCCGGACCTCGGACCGACGCCCTCCGCCGAGGGGACACGGCCCCCCGGGGCCTGATTCCTCCCTCGCACCCGACAGCCCCCGCGCCTACCCGGCGCGGGGGCTGTCCGCGCTGTTCTCATCTCACGCCCGGGTTGCTACGGTGCGCGGACCTGACGAACCATCAGTTCATCGTTCCGGGAGGTCGAGCATGCGTGCCCTCATCGCCGCCGCCGTCGGACTGGCCGCGGCCCTCGCCCTGGTGATCGCCGTCTCGGCCGTCGGCTCCCCCCAGGGCGAGACCTCGCCCGAGCCCATGCTGACCACCGTCCCGGGCCCCCCGAAGTAAGCGGGCCCAAGAAGTGACCGGGGCCCAAGACCCGGGCCTCGAGAAGCCACCCGGGCCGCACAACCCGGGCCCCGAGAAGCAAGCGGCCGGCGGCGCACGGGCAGCCGCGCGGCCGAAGTGACAGCACAGCCGAGGAAGAGGTCACCACCATGCGCAGCCGAGCCGGTCTCGTACTCCTGGCCTTCGCCGTCTTCTTCGCCGCCCTGGCGCCGCTGCTGCGCTGGTACGCCTTCCCGCGCCTGGCCAAGATCCCGGCCGGGCAGTACAAGGCGGTGGTCCTGGAAGCGAAGCCCGCCACCCTGCTCGACTACACCACGCTCACCGCGAAGGAGGTCGAGAAGATCACCATCGTCCAGACGATCAAGGGCAACGTCGAGGAGTCGGAGAAGATCGAGCGCACCGCCGGCCGGGACGTCGTCGTCTGGGACACGCTCTCCTACATCCAGGGACCCGACGGGAAGATGATCTCCCAGATCCCCGAGCGCTACATCTTCGACGCCCACACCCAGGCCCCGGTCAACGCCACCGGCGAGATGGTCGACGGCGATCCGGTCCGCCGCGAGGGCATCGAGTTCAAGTGGCCCTTCCTGACGCAGAAGCGGGACTACGCGTACTTCGACGCCCAGACCCGCACCACCGCGCCCATCCACTACCGGGGCACCCGCACCTTCCGCGGCCTGGAGACCTACTACTTCGAGCAGACGATCCCGTGGACGAAGGTGTCGATGCCGAAGAGGATGCCCATCGCGGGCCTCACGTCCGAGCAGATAGCCGCCACCGGCATCACCCGCTGGTACACCACCCGCCGCATGTTCTGGGTCGACCCGGTCACCGGTGCGCCCGTCAGGGGCGAGGAGGTGCACAAGGAGGAGCTGCGCAACGGGAAGAAGATGGGCCTCCCGCAGGACACCGTCACCGCGTTCGCCGGCCATGTGAAGATGCGCGAGGACTACCTCGCCGACACCGTCGAACTGGTCAAGTCCCAGCGCGTCCTGATCCTCATGCTCACCTCCTACCTGCCCTGGGGCTTCCTCGGCCTCGGCGTCGGCCTCCTGGCGCTCGCCCTCTGGCTGGAGGCCCGCGCCCGCCGCCCCGGCGAACCGCCCGCCCCGGCCCCCGCCGCACTCACTCCCGCGTGAGCCGCGCCTTCGTGAACCGGGTCGCCGGCACGGTCGCGGGATCCTCCGGCCACGGGTGCTTCGGGTACCGGCCGCGCAGCTCCGCCCGCACCGCCCGATAGCCCTCGCGCCAGAACGACGCCAGGTCCGCGGTCACCGCCGCGGGCCGCCCGGCGGGCGAGAGCAGATGCACCAGGACCGGCACCCCCGCCACCCGGGGCGTCTCGGCCAGGCCGAACAACTCCTGGAGCTTCACCGCCAGTACGGGCTGCTCCCCGCCGTACTCGACCCGCACCCGCGACCCGCTCGGCACCTCGATCCGCTCCGGGGCCAGCTCGTCCAGCCGGACCGCCTCACCGGACGCCCAGGGCAGCAGCCGTCGCAGCGCCTGGCCCGCCTCGATCCGGCCCAGGTCCGACCGCCGCCGCGCCCGCGACAGCTCCGGCTCCAGCCACCCCTCCGGCTCCGCCACCAGCGCCCCGTCCGACACGTCCGGCCACGGCGGACCCAGCACGCGGTGCAGGAACGCCAGGCGCAGCCGCAGCTGTTCGGCGTCGCGGCTCCAGCGCAGCAGCCCCACCCCGTCCCGCCGCAACCCCTCCACCAGGGCCGCGCGCACCAGCCCCGGATCGGGCTGCCGCAGCGGTCGCACCGCCAGTTCCACCGCGCCCAGCCGGTCCACCGACCTGGCCACCACCTCGCCGTCGGCCCAGCGCACCTCCTCGCCGCGCACCCGCAGATGCCCGGCGGCCAGCCGCGCGGTGTCCTCGTCCACCACCGCCGCCAGCCGCACCCGGGCCGAGGCCGCGTGCGCCGGCCGGTCCGCGACCGCCACGGCCAGCCACGGGGCGCTGCGCAGCCCCGAGCCCTCCCGCAGCTCCGCACCCGTTCCCGACACCATGAGGAACGAACCGTCGCCCCGCGCCCGCGCCACCCGCTCTGGAAACGCCAGCGCCGCCACCAGGCCGACGGCCGCGTCGTCCGTGACCCCGGACCGGCCGGGCGCGGACCCGTCGCCGCCCAGCGAGGACGACAGCCGCCGCACCTCCTGCCGCCAGCGCGCCGCGTATCCGTCCTGGCCCCGGCGCGCGGTGCGCAGGGCCGCCGCGAGATCGTCCCCGTACTCCCTCGGCGGCTCCTCGCTCAGCAGAGCCACCGCCTCGGCGGCCCGCCGCGCGCCGACCTCGCGGGCGCCGTCCAGCAGCGCCCGCGCCAGCCGCGGATGCACGCCCAGCCGGGACATCCGCACGCCCCGGTCCGTGGCCCGGCCGCTCGCGTCGACCGCGCCGACCGCGCCCAGCACCTCGCGGGCCGCGCCCATCGCACCGGCGGGCGGCGGATCCAGCAGGGCGAGCGCCGAGGCGTCCGGAGTGCCCCAGCACGCCGCCTGGAGCGCGAACGCCGCGAGGTCGGCCACCTTGATCTCCGGGGCCGGGAAGCGCGCGAGACGCCCGTCCTCCGCCTCCTCCCAGCACCGGTACACCGTCCCCGGAGCCTCCCGCCCGGCCCGTCCGGCCCGCTGCCGCCCGACGGCCCGGGAGGCCCGTACGGTCGTCAGGGCGCTGAGTCCCCGGGCGTGGTCGGTGCGCGGCTCGCGGGCCAGCCCCGAGTCGACGACGACCCGCACGCCGGGAACCGTCAGCGACGACTCCGCCACCGAGGTCGCCAGCACCACCCGCCGCCCCTCGGACGACCCGGCGAGCACCGCGTCCTGCACGGCGGCCGGAGCCCGCCCGTGCACCTGGAGCACTTCGGCGGCCACCCCGGACAACTGCCCGGCCACACGCGCGATCTCGCCGACTCCCGGCAGGAAGCACAGCACGTCCCCGTCCCGCTCCGCGAGCGCCCGGCGCACCGTGGCGGCCACGTGCGTCAGCAGGGCCGGATCCACGCGCATCCCGTGCGGCGGCCTCACCGGTCGCGCGGGCGGCGCCCACACCACCTCGACCGGGTACGAGACGCCCCGGGCCTCGATCACCGGGGCGTCGCCCAGCAGCCGCGCCCAGCCCGCGGCGTCCGTCGTCGCCGACGCGGCCACCAGCCGCAGATCGGGCCGGATCGCCTCCCGTACGTCCAGCAGGAAGGCGGCGACCGTGTCGGCGTCCAGATGGCGCTCGTGGCACTCGTCGATGATCACCGCGTCCACCCCGGCCGACTCCTGGTCCCGCTGGAGCCGCTGGAGCAGCACTCCCGTGGTCACCACCTCCACCGCGGTGTCCGGCCCCACCACGCGCTCGCCGCGCACGGTGAACCCGATCCGGCCGCCCGGCCGCTCCCCGAGCAGCCAGGCCATGCGCCGCGCCGCCGCCCGCGCCGCGATCCGCCGCGGCTCGGCGACCACCACCCGGCGTACCGGGCCCTCGCCGGTCAGCCCGGCCAGGACCAGCGGGACCAGCGTGGTCTTGCCGGTGCCGGGCGGTGCGCACAGGACCGCGACGCCCCGCTCGTCGAGCGCGCGCTCCAGGGCGGGTACGGCGGTGCGGACGGGCAGGCGGTCGAGGGCATCGGTGCGGATCACGCCCCCAGTGTCGTACGGGGCGGGCGCGTCGTGGAGCGGCGGCGGCGGTTCAGGCCCGTTCGCAGACGAAGATCGCCGTTCCCGGGATCAGGTTGCCGCGCAGCGGGGACCAGCCGCCCCACTCCTGGCTGTTCCAGGCCGGCCATTCCGGTTCGACCAGGTCCACCAGCCGGAACCCGCCCGCCACCACGTCCCGCACCCGGTCGCCGAGCGTGCGGTGGTGTTCCACGTAGACGGCGTCGCCCCGCTCGTCCTGCTCGACGTAGGGGACGCGGTCGAAGTACGAGGCGGCGACGGAGAGCCCTTCGGGCCCCGGCTCGTCCGGGAAGACCCAGCGGATCGGGTGGGTCACGGAGAACACCCACCGCCCGCCGGGCCGCAGCACCCGCCGCACCTCGCGGAAGACCCGCACCGGGTCGGCCACGAACGGCACCGCGCCGTAGGCGGAGCAGGCCAGGTCGAAGGAGCCGTCGCGGAACGGCAGCAGCCCCGCGTCCGCCTCGACGAGCGGGAGGCCGCCGCCGATCCGCAGGGCGTGCTGCAACTGGCGGTGGGAGAGGTCGAGCGCCACCGGCCGGGCGCCCCGGTCCGCCAGCCAGCGCGAACACTGCGCGGCTCCGGCGCCGATCTCCAGGACGTCCAGGCCCTTGAGGGAGGCGGCCGGCCCCAGCAGCCCGGCCTCCGCCTCGTCCAGCCCCTCCGGCCCCCAGACGAAGCGGTCGTCCCCGAGGAACGCGCCGTGGTGGCTCTGGTACTCGTCGGCGTTCCGGTCCCACCAGCCGCGGCTGGCCCGGCTGCTCTCGGCCCCGCCCGCCGCCCGGCGGGTGGCTTCCGCTTCCGTGCCGTGGATCTCTTGGCTCATCGTGCCCGTCGTTGTAGTTTGCCTTCACCCGCCGCGCGCGGTGCGCACGGGGTGACGCCGGGCGCACGGACCGTGTCCGCGACGCCTTGGCGCAGTGCGTTCGGGCCGATGTGGCCTCGGACGACACGAGTTGTGCCGGGATTGGGCCGATGCGCCCCCGGTGTGCGCCTTCGCGCATTGACCGTGTCCGGCTGCCCCCGTATGCTACAAGTTGCGCTGCGAGCCTGCGCGCCTCAGACCTAGCAGGCCGCGCTCGCGTCTGTTGCATGTCCCCTCGGTTGTCGAGGCGCCTTTCCGGAAACGGGTAGCGCGCCTTCCAGGCTGTCCGGCTTCTGCAGAGGCGATACGGGCTTTCGGCGTAGCAGTACCTACGACTCTCTGTCCGTACCGGAGCCCTTTCCCACATGACGAGCAGCACCGAGACCACCGCCACCACTCCGCAGGTTGCGGTCAACGACATCGGCGACGCGGACGCGTTCCTCGCGGCGATCGACGAGACGATCAAGTACTTCAACGACGGCGACATCGTTGACGGTGTCATCGTCAAGGTTGACCGGGACGAGGTTCTCCTCGACATCGGTTACAAGACCGAAGGTGTCATCCCGAGCCGCGAGCTCTCGATCAAGCACGACGTCGACCCGAACGAGGTCGTCAAGGTCGGCGACGAGATCGAGGCCCTGGTTCTCCAGAAGGAGGACAAGGAAGGCCGCCTGATCCTCTCGAAGAAGCGCGCTCAGTACGAGCGTGCCTGGGGCACCATCGAGAAGATCAAGGAAGAGGACGGCATCGTCACCGGTACCGTCATCGAGGTCGTCAAGGGTGGTCTCATCCTCGACATCGGCCTCCGCGGCTTCCTCCCGGCGTCGCTCGTCGAGATGCGTCGCGTCCGCGACCTCCAGCCCTACGTGGGCAAGGAGCTCGAGGCGAAGATCATCGAGCTGGACAAGAACCGCAACAACGTGGTCCTGTCCCGCCGTGCCTGGCTCGAGCAGACCCAGTCCGAGGTTCGCCAGACGTTCCTCACCACCCTGCAGAAGGGTCAGGTCCGCTCCGGCGTCGTCTCCTCGATCGTCAACTTCGGTGCCTTCGTGGACCTGGGCGGCGTCGACGGTCTCGTGCACGTCTCCGAGCTCTCCTGGAAGCACATCGACCACCCCTCCGAGGTCGTCGAGGTCGGTCAGGAAGTCACCGTCGAGGTCCTCGACGTCGACATGGACCGCGAGCGCGTCTCCCTGTCGCTCAAGGCGACGCAGGAAGACCCGTGGCAGCAGTTCGCCCGGACGCACCAGATCGGTCAGGTCGTCCCGGGTAAGGTCACCAAGCTCGTTCCGTTCGGTGCGTTCGTCCGCGTCGACGAGGGCATCGAGGGTCTGGTCCACATCTCCGAGCTGGCCGAGCGCCACGTGGAGATCCCGGAGCAGGTCGTCCAGGTCAACGACGAGATCTTCGTCAAGGTCATCGACATCGACCTCGAGCGCCGCCGCATCAGCCTCTCGCTGAAGCAGGCCAACGAGTCCTTCGGCGGCGACCCGGCCTCGGTCGAGTTCGACCCGACGCTGTACGGCATGGCCGCGTCGTACGACGACCAGGGCAACTACATCTACCCCGAGGGCTTCGACCCCGAGACCAACGACTGGCTCGAGGGCTTCGAGGCGCAGCGCGAGGTCTGGGAGACCCAGTACGCCGAGGCGCAGCAGCGCTTCGAGCAGCACCAGGCCCAGGTCATCAAGTCCCGCGAGGCCGACGAGGCCGCTGCGGCCGAGGGCGCTGCCGCCCCGGCCGGCAGCGCTCCGGCTGCCTCCGGCGGCAGCGGTGGCGGCTCGTACTCCTCGGAGTCGGCGGACAACTCCGGCGCCCTGGCGTCGGACGAGGCCCTGGCGGCGCTGCGCGAGAAGCTCGCGGGCGGCCAGAGCTGACGCTCTGACCCCGGCGGCTCATCGGCTGCACCAGCTGTAGAGCGGTAGGTGAGGCCCGTTCCCTTCGGGGGGCGGGCCTCACTCGTGCGTCGCGCTCGGCGCGTTCTCGCGCGTGCGTTCCGGTGCGCCGCGCTTCGTGCTCCGTGCTCCGTGCTTCGTGCGTCGTGGCGGGGTGCGCGGTCGGCCCCCGTACAGCCTCGGGATCATGGGAAAGCCGCAGACCGGGGGGAATGCCGGTGCGGGAGGCGGTGTTCTTCCGTAGGAACACGAGGAGGAGCGGTAACCGTGCCTGATCCGCAGAGTTTGTACGAATGGGAGCCGAAGGGGCTGGCCGTCGTCGACATGGCGCTGGCCCAGGAGTCGGCCGGCCTGGTCATGCTCTACCACTTCGACGGATACATCGACGCGGGCGAGACCGGCGAGCAGATCGTCGACGGCCTGCTCGAAACCCTGCCGCACCAGGTCGTGGCCCGCTTCGACCACGACCGCCTCGTGGACTACCGCGCACGGCGCCCGCTGCTGACCTTCCGGCGCGACCGCTGGACGTCCTTCGAGGCCCCGACCCTGGAGGTCCGGGTCGTCCAGGACGCGACCGGTGCGCCCTTCCTGCTGCTGTCCGGCCCCGAGCCCGACGTGGAGTGGGAGCGGTTCGCCGTCGCCGTCGAGCAGATCGTCGAACGCCTGGGCGTCCGCCTCACGGTGAACTTCCACGGCATCCCCATGGGCGTGCCGCACACGCGCCCCGTCGGGATCACCCCGCACGGCAACCGCACCGACCTGATGCCGGGCCACCGCAGCCCGTTCGACGAGGCCCAGGTGCCCGGTTCGGCCGAATCCCTCGTCGAGTACCGGCTGATGGAGTCCGGCCACGACGTCCTCGGAGTCGCCGCGCACGTCCCGCACTACGTGGCCCGGTCCTCCTACCCGGACGCCGCGCTCACCGCGCTGGAGGCGATCACCGCCGCCACCGGACTGGTGCTGCCCGCTCTCGCGCACTCCCTGCGCACCGAGGCCCACCGCACGCAGACGGAGATCGACCGCCAGATCGGCCAGGGCGACGACGAGCTCGTGTCGCTCGTCGAGGGACTGGAGCACCAGTACGACGCGGTCGCCGGCTCCGAGACCCGCGGCAACCTCGTCGCGGAACCGGTCGACCTGCCCTCCGCCGACGAGATCGGCCGCGAGTTCGAACGCTTCCTCGCCGAGCGGGAGGGCGACGGCTGAGCGCGCGCCACCGGGCCGTAGGCTGCGGCCCATGCTGAAAGTGGGCCTGACCGGTGGGATCGGCGCCGGCAAGAGCGAAGTGGCACGGCTGCTCGTCGGGTACGGAGCCGTGCTGATCGACTCCGACCGGATCGCGCGCGAGGTCGTCGAGCCCGGCACACCCGGGCTCGCGGCCGTCACGCGGGAGTTCGGACCGGACGTCCTGGCCGCCGACGGGTCCCTTGACCGCCCGGCCCTCGGCGCGATCGTCTTCGCGGACCCGGAGCGCCTGGCCGCCCTGAACGCGATCGTCCACCCGCTGGTCGGCGCCCGCTCCGCCGAGTTGGAACGGGCCGCGGGCACGGAGTCGGTGGTCGTCCACGATGTGCCGCTGCTGACCGAGAACGGCCTCGCCCCGCTCTACGACGTGGTCGTGGTGGTGGACGCGTCGCCCGAGACACAGCTCGACCGGCTCGTACGGCTACGCGGTATGGCGGAGGCAGACGCCCGCGCACGGATGGCCGCCCAGGCGACCCGCGCGCAGCGCCTGGCCGTGGCCGACCTCGTCGTGGACAACGACGGGCCGCGCGAGGCGCTGGAGCCGCAGGTGCGCGCGGTCTGGGACGCGCTGGTCCACCGGGCCGGGGCGTCCTGACGCCGGCCGCCGGATCGCAACGACGCGATCCGGCCCCTCGCCCTGGCTCCCGCCCCCGGCTCTGGACGCACTCGCACCGTCCGGGCCTCAGCCGGAATACCGGCGGCCGGAGCGGACGTTGCACACGCGCCGACACGCGACCACAGGAAGGATGCGACCGTGCCCGAGAGGAACCCGGAAACCCATGTCATCGACTTCCGCGCGGCCGAGCAACTGCTCGACGCCCGGGATCCCCGAGGCGCGGTCAAGCTGCTCGACTCGGTGATCGCCGCCCATCCGGAGAACACCGCCGCCCGGCTGCTGCGCGCACGCGCCTTCTTCGCCTCGGCACAACTACGCCCGGCAGAGCTGGAGTTCGAGCTGGTGCTGGAACGTGAGCCGGACAACGCCTTCGCCCACTTCGCCCTGGCCCGGACCTTCGAGCGGGCGGGCCGCCCGGAGCAGGCGACCCGGCACTTCCGGCTGGCCGCGGCCCTGGACCCGAAACCGGAGTACGTCAGGGCGGCCAGGTTCGACGCGTCGGACTGACTGAGCCGGCCGCGGACCGGCGGACATACGGCCGTATCCCCAGCGGACACTGGGCCGCGTCTTCTGCGGCCCCGGAAGGTCAGCCCCGTCTCACCGCGGGCCGTGGACGACTCCGTGCCACGGCCTCCGCCCGGACGCCGAGCGGTCGTGGCCGGGCTCGTAGGGCGGTACGTCGCGGCCCGGCTGATAGCGCGACCCCTGGCGGAGCCGATGCACCACCACGCCGAGGTCCGTGATGATCAGGGCGAGCAGCACCGCGCAGACCGCCGCCCACCCCGGCCGCCCGGCGAGCAGGAAGGCCACCAGGCCGAACAGGGCCCAGAGGGTTCCCCACAGACTCAGCCAGAACCGCATCCGCAGGGGGCTGCGGGCGGTCACGGGTTCATTGCCGGTACGCATGTCGATCGCCTCACTCACCAGCATGGACCCGTGCGGCGTCGGATGGAACACCTCGCCCGGAACAGGGCCGGCCCGCACCGGTTCGTTCCTCGCACACGAGCCCGGTCGCTCACCGCACATGAACCCGGTCGCTCACCTGAGCCCCGTTGCCACCGCTTGCCACCGCGCGAGGCGGTGGCCGCTTCCTCGGTGCGCGTAGCTTCCTCAGTGCACGAAGCGGTAGCTGCGCCAGGGCAGGCTGCCGGGCGCCGTCACATCGCTGAACGTGGTCGCCACATAGGTCGTTCCGCCTCCGGTGCAGTCCCGGGTGCGGTACAGGATGATGTCGATCAGCGTGCCGTTCTCCACCTCTCGGGCCCCGGTGGGGGCCATCCGGTGGCAGCCCCGCACCGACGGGCTGTTCACCATGATCACCGCCTCGCGGTCGGTGGTGTACGTGACCGGCCCGACCGCCGTGCGGCCGAGCCCGGAACAGCCCGAGGCGGCGAGGACGAGGAGCGAGGCTCCGGCGGCGATCCCCAGACGGCGTCGGCGGCGGTGAACGGTCGCGGTCACGGACATGGGCGGGTCCTCGTCTGCTGGTCCGGCTCATCGGTGGCCCCGGCAACGCTGCCCGCTGTCGCCCCCGGCGGCATCCCGTGCGGGGCCGACCGGGGGAGACCGGTGGGTGCCAGAGGTTCGCCATACGCCCATTCAGGGCATAAATTGTAAAAGTAGTCGATATCTACTTTTCCCTCTCTGTCAGGGGGCCGTGATGGTCCAGGAGATAGTCATCGCAGTGGTGGTGGTGCTCTGTGCCGGAGCCCTCTACATGGCTTCGGCGGGACGCGTCGTCAGGCAGTACGAGCGCGGTGTGGTGCTCCGGCTGGGCCGGCTGCGCCGCGAGGTGCGCCGTCCGGGCTTCACCCTGGTGGTGCCGGGAGTGGACCGGCTCCGCAAGGTCAACATGCAGATCGTGACGATGCCCGTGCCCGCGCAGGACGGCATCACCCGGGACAACGTGACGGTCCGGGTGGACGCGGTCATCTACTTCAAGGTCGTCGACCCCACGAGCGCGGTCATCGCGGTCGAGGACTACCGTTTCGCCGTCTCGCAGATGGCGCAGACCTCGCTCCGGTCGATCATCGGCAAGAGCGACCTCGACGACCTGCTCTCCAACCGCGAGAAGCTGAACCAGGGCCTGGAGCTGATGATCGACAGCCCGGCGGTCGCCTGGGGCGTGCAGATCGACCGCGTCGAGATCAAGGACGTCTCGCTGCCGGAGACGATGAAACGGTCCATGGCACGGCAGGCGGAGGCGGACCGGGAGCGGCGCGCCAGGGTGATCAACGCCGACGCCGAACTCCAGGCGTCGAAGAAGCTGGCCCAGGCGGCGGGAGAGATGGCCGAACAGCCCGCGGCGCTCCAGTTGAGGCTGTTGCAGACCATCGTGGCCGTCGCGGCGGAGAAGAACTCCACGCTGGTGCTGCCCTTCCCGGTGGAGCTGCTGCGCTTCCTGGAACGGGCCCAGCCGCAGGGGACGGCTCGGCAGGACCGGGATCAGGGGGTGGAACAGGACCAGGACCAGGGGCTGGAAGGGGACCAGCGACAGGAGCGGACGGCGTCGGAGGACTCGCAGGACGCTGCCGCGTCGGTGCCGGCCGCCGCCGCGGTGCCCTCCGCCGCGTTCGACCGGCGGCCCTCCGCCGACCGCCGCCCTTCCGGACCGCCGGTTTCGGATCCTCCCGAGGTGCCCGCGAAGGACGTCGGGGCGGACTCCGAGCCGTACGCCCATCACTGAGCGCGGCCGGGCGCGCCACTGACCGGAGGATCGAGGATCGAGGATCGGCCGGTAGCGGGCTGAGCTGCGGCGACGCTCCGGCGGGACGGGTTGTCAGACCCCCCGCTTAGACTCGCGGAGTCAGCACAATCCGTGCTCGACGAGTGAGCGGACCGCGACGGACCGTGGCCGGATCGACGCGGGAACCGAGGCGTGAGGGGGTGGCGGCCGGGATGACGGAGCGGACAGCGCGGAGCCGGCTTCACGCCCACGACGCGAGCCACCTGAGAGACCCGGGAGGCGGACACGACACCCCGGGCGGCGCCGACGCCGACCGTCTGCTGCGCTGCGCCGCCGTCTTCCTGCCGGGGCCGGTGCCGAGGGAAGGCCGCATCGCGTTCTGGGACCCGGACACAGTGCCGGCCCCGCCCGGTGAGCGGGCCCCGGGTGGCGAGGCGGAACGGGGCGGTTCACCGTTCGTGTACGCCGACGGCTCCGGGCGGTCCGACCGCGTGCCGTACGCCCCCGCAGAGCTGACGGTCGTGCGGAGAGCCGGAGGCGCGGGCCGCGGCGGCGGTGTGCGGAGCGTGCCCGTCGACGCCGCCCTGGTCTCCGTGGCCGACGCGCTGCCCGTGCTCGTCCGCGCCCGGCACCGCGCGTCGGCCCACCCCGCCGCCCGCGCCTGGGGGGCCGCCGCACTGCACGCCCTCCAACTGGTCGCCCGGGGCAAGCTGCTGCCGGGGCTCACCGCCGACGGCCAGGACGCCTGGCGGGCGGGGCCCCGGGACGCCGAGGACGTCGCCCATCTGCGGGCCGTCGCCGCCGCGCTGCCGCCCGAGGGGTACGCGGTGCCGCTCCCGGAATCCGACCCGCCCCGGCTTCACGAGCCCGAAACGCTGATCGGGGCCTTCCTCGACGCGGTCGCCGACACCCTGCCGCGTACGCCCGCCGCCGCCTTCGCCATGGGCTCGCCCTTCGCCGCGCGGGAGCCCCAGCACCTGCCGCACGCCGCCGCCTGGGCGGTCGACGTCGCCTCCGGTCTCGACGCCGGCGTCCGGATCTCGTTGCGGCTCGACCTCTCGGCGTACGAGTTGTTCGACACCGCCGACACCTACGCCGTCGCCGCCGCACCCGAGGAGACGCCGGACGCCGACGCGCCGGAGCGGCGCCCGGACGACCCGGCGGTCCGCCACGCCGCGGCGGCCGTCGTCCAGGTGCACAGCCTCGCCGACCCGACCTACGTCGTCGACGCCGCCGCCCTGTGGAACGGGCTCGCGGGGGAGCCGTTCGGCCCGCGTTCCCGGGTCGACGCCGTGCTGGCGCTGCGCCGGGCCGCCCGCGTCTGGGCCCCGCTCGAACGGCTCCTGGAGCAGCCCGCCCCCGATGTGCTCGCCCTCACCGAGGACGAGCTGTACGAGCTGCTGAGCGATGCCGGGGCCCGCCTCGCGACGGCCGGGGTCGCCGTGCACTGGCCGCGTGAGCTGGCCCGTTCGCTCAGCGCGGCGGCCGTGGTCCGGCCCGCGCCCGGCTCGGCCACGGACGGCACCTCGTTCTTCGACGCCGAGCAGCTCTTCGCCTTCGACTGGCAGCTGTCCCTGGGCGACCAGCCGCTGACCGAGGCCGAGATGGACACCCTGGCCGAGGCGCACCGGCCGGTGGTGCGGCTGCGCGACCAATGGGTCGTCGTCGACCCCGCGCTCGTACGCAAGGCGCGCAAGCGCGAGCTCGGCCTGCTGGACCCGGTCGAGGCGCTGGCCGTCGCCCTCACCGGCAGCGCCGAGGTGGACGGCGAGCGGGTGGACGCCGTGCCGGCCGGAGCCCTGGCCGCCCTGCGTACGCGGATCCTCGCCGACGACGCGACGATCGCACCGCCGCCCGGGCTGGACGCGACGCTGCGCGACTACCAACTGCGCGGGCTGGCCTGGCTGGACCGGATGACCTCGCTCGGCCTCGGCGGCTGCCTCGCCGACGACATGGGCCTCGGCAAGACGATCACCGTGATCGCCCTCCACCTGCACCGCGCGCACCCGGAGCCCACCCTGGTGGTCTGCCCGGCCTCCCTCCTCGGCAACTGGCACCGGGAGATCAACCGGTTCGCCCCCGGCGTTGCGGTCCGCCGCTTCCACGGCGCCGACCGGTCCCTGAGCGACCCGGACGGCGGCTTCGTCCTCACCACCTACGGCACGATGCGCTCCAGCGCGGCCGAGCTGGCCGCACAGCCCTGGGGGCTGGTCGTCGCCGACGAGGCCCAGCATGTCAAGAACCCGCACTCCTCCACCGCGAAGGCCCTGCGCACCATTCCGGCCCCCGCCCGCGTCGCCCTGACCGGCACACCCGTGGAGAACAACCTCTCCGAGCTGTGGGCGCTGCTCGACTGGACGACGCCCGGACTGCTCGGCCCGCTCAAGGCGTTCCGCTCCCGGCACGCCCGGATCGTGGAGAACACCGGGACGGCGGCCGGCCTCGGCAACGACGAGGCGGTCGAGCGCCTGGCCCGGCTGGTGCGCCCCTTCCTCCTGCGACGCAAGAAGTCCGACCCCGGCATCGCCCCCGAACTGCCGCCCAAGACGGAGACCGACCACCCCGTCTCCCTCACCCGCGAGCAGGCCACGCTCTACGAGGCGGCCGTACGCGAGACGATGGCGCGGATCGAGGCGGCGGAGGGCATCGCCCGCCGCGGGCTCGTCATGAAGCTGCTGGCCTCGCTCAAGCAGATCTGCAACCACCCCGCCCAGTATCTGAAGGAGGAGCCCACCCGGCTGACCGGCCGCTCCGGCAAGCTCGCACTCCTCGACGAACTCCTCGACACGATCCTGTCCGAGGGGGCCTCCGTCCTGATCTTCACCCAGTACGTGACGATGGCCCGGCTCCTCTCCGCGCACCTCGCCTCCCGCGCCATCCCCTCCCAACTGCTGCACGGCGGCACGCCGGTGCCCGAGCGGGAGCGCATGGTGGACCGCTTCCAGTCCGCCGAGATCCCGGTCTTCCTGCTCTCCCTCAAGGCGGCCGGCACCGGCCTCAACCTCACCCGCGCCGCCCATGTCGTCCACTACGACCGCTGGTGGAATCCGGCCGTGGAGGAGCAGGCCACCGACCGCGCCTACCGGATCGGCCAGACGCAGCCCGTGCAGGTCCACCGGCTCATCGCCGAAGGCACGGTGGAGGACCGCATCGGTGAGCTGCTGGAGTCCAAGCGGGCCCTGGCCGACGCGGTGCTCGGCACCGGCGAGACCGCTCTGACCGAGCTGAGCGACCACGACCTCGCCGACCTGGTCTCGCTCCGGAGGCCCGCATGAGCCCCAGGCCCGCCCTCGCCACCGGCCGGCCCGAGCGGCCCCGCTCCACCGCCCCGCGGGCCCGCCCCGGCCCCGACGACCTGCGGCGCACCTTCGAGGCCGCCCCGGCCCGTACGTCCTCGCCCGACGCGCCCTTCGCCGACAGCTGGTGGGGCCGCGCCTGGGTGGACGCGCTGGAGGCGCTGCCGCTGGACGGCGCCCGGCTGGCCCGAGGCCGGGCGTACGCGGACGGCGGCCACGTCGCCGCCGTCACCGTCACCCCGGGCCGGGTCGTCGCCTACGTGCACGGCAGCCGCGCCCGCCCCTACCGGGCCGAACTGCGCCTGCGCACCTTCGGCGACACCGGCTGGGGCGCCTTGCTCGACGCGGTCGCCGCCCACCCCGGCCACCTGTCCGCCCTGCTGGCCAAGGAGATGCCGCACTCGCTGGCCGACACCGCGCGGGAGGCCGACGTCCGCCTGCTGCCCGGCGCGGACGACCTCGACCCGAGCTGTTCGTGCCCCGACCACGGACGGCCCTGCAAGCACGTGGCCGCCCTCTGCTACCAGACCGCCCGGCTGCTCGACAGCGACCCGTTCGTCCTGCTGCTGATGCGGGGCCGCGGCGAACGGGAGCTCCTCGACGACCTCGGCCGCCGCAACGCCGAACACGCCGCCCGTGAGCGCCCCGCCGCCCCGGCCGCCCCGTCGGTCACGGCCACGGGCGCCCTGGCCGAGCGCTTCCTGCCGCCGCTGCCCGCGCCACTGCCCGTCCCGCCGCACCCGGGGCAGCCGCCGTCCTACCCCGATCTGCCCGGCGCCCGCGATCCGCTCGGCCTCGACCACCTCGCCACCGACGCCGCCGCCCGCGCCCACGCGCTCCTGACGACGGGCCGCGATCCGATCGCGGGGCTCGACGCGTGGCAGGACGCGGTCCGGATCGCCGCCTCGCGCCCGACCGCCGGCCTGACCGCCACCACCCGCGCGCTCTACCGGGAGCTGGCCCACGCCACCGGTCGCAACACCATGGACCTGGCCCGTGCGGTCGCCGCCTGGCGGCAGGGCGAGGCCGAGGGGCTGGCTGTCCTGGAGGAACCCTGGGACCCGCCCGCCGGGCCCTTCGACCGGGCCAGGCCCGCCTTGGCCGCCGCGGGCCACCCGCGCTTCCAGCCCCGGCGCAACCACCTGACGCACCCGGACGGTTCGCTCCAGCTCCGCTTCGGCCACGACGGCCGCTGGTACGGCTACGAGTCCGACCCGGGCGCCGACGACTGGTGGCCGCGCTCCGCCCCGGCCGCCGACCCCGTCACCGCACTCGAAGCCCTGCTGGGCGGCTGAGGGTCCGGCCGGGAAGACCTCCGCCACCCCCGGCTCCGCTCCCGTGACCGCAGGAGAACGCCCGGCCCACCCCGCGGGCCGCGGGCCGCGCTCACTGCCGGTATCCGCTCAGGAAGCGGCCGATCCGGCTGATCGCCGCGTCGAGGTCGTCGGCGTACGGCAGCGTCAGGATGCGGAAGTGGTCCGGCCGCGGCCAGCTGAAGCCGGTGCCCTGCACCACCTGGATCTTCTCGCGCAGCAGCAGGTCCAGCACGAACTTCTCGTCGTCGACGATCGGGTGCACCTTCGGGTCGATGCGCGGGAAGGCGTACAGCGCGCCCTTCGGCTTTACGCAGGAGACGCCGGGGATCTCGTTCAGCCGCTCCCAGGCCCGGTCGCGCTGCTCGTGCAGCCGGCCGCCCGGCGCGACGAGCTCGCGGATCGACTGCCGCCCGCCGAGCGCGGCCTGGATGGCGTACTGGGCCGGCGCGTTGGGGCACAGTCGCATGGAGGCCAGCATCGTCAGGCCCTCCAGGTAGTCGCGCGCGTGCTGCCGCGGACCGGACACCACCATCCAGCCGGAGCGGAATCCGGCCACCCGGTACGTCTTCGACAGTCCGCTGAAGGTGAGGCAGACCAGGTCCGGGGCGAGGAGGGCCGCGCTGTGGTGCTCGGCGCCGTCGTACAGGATCTGGTCGTAGATCTCGTCGGCGAACACCATCAGCCCGTGCCGCCGCGCCAGGTCGAGGATGCCTTCGAGGATCTCGCGCGGATAGACCGCTCCGGTGGGGTTGTTCGGGTTGATGATCACGACGGCCCGGGTGCGGTCGGTGATCTTCGACGCCATGTCGGCCAGATCGGGGTTCCAGTCCGACGACTCGTCACAGGTGTAGTGGACGGCCCTGCCGCCCGCGAGCGTCGTCACCGCCGTCCAGAGCGGGAAGTCCGGCGCCGGGATCAGCACCTCGTCCCCGTCCTCCAGCAGGCCCTGCACGGCCATGGAGATCAGCTCCGACACCCCGTTGCCGAGGAACACGTCGTCCACGCCGACCTCGGTGAGCCCCATCGCCTGGTAGCGCTGCGCCACCGCGCGCCGGGCGGAGAGGATGCCGCGCGAGTCCGTGTAGCCGTGCGCCCGGGGCAGCATCCGGATCATGTCCTGGACGATCTCCTCCGGGGCCTCGAAACCGAAGAGCGCCGGATTGCCGGTGTTCAGGCGCAGCACGCTGTGGCCGGCCTCCTCCAAGGCGTCGGCCTGCTCGATGACCGGGCCCCGGATCTCGTAGCAGACCTCGTTGAGCTTGCTGGACTGCCGGAACTCCATGCGGTGCCTCCCCGAGCCGAATGTGATACTTGGTTTTACCAAGTTCACGCTTGGAAAGTCCAACAACTTGTCTAGACTGCGTCGCATGCCACGTCAGCAGCCCCCCGCACCACGGTCCGCGACCCGTCCCGTCCGACGCCGGAGCTACGACCAGTTCTGCGCCGCCGCCCGCGCCCTCGACTCCGTGGGCGACCGGTGGACGCTGCTGATCGTCCGCGAACTGCTGGCCGGACCCCGCCGCTACACCGACCTGCACGCCGATCTGCCGGGCGTCAGCACCGACGTCCTGGCCTCCCGGCTCAAGGACATGGAGCAGGGCGGCCTCGCGGTGCGCCGCAAGCTGCCGCCCCCGGCCGCGGCGTCGGTGTACGAGCTGACCGGCCGCGGCCGGGACCTGCTGCCCGTCCTCGCCGCTCTCGCCGACTGGGGAGCGCCCGCCCTGGCCGAACGCCGGCCGACCGACGCCGTGCGGGCCCACTGGTTCGCGCTGCCGCTGCTGCGCGCCCTGGCCGGGGTCGGCCGGCGGGGCGTGCTCGAAGTCCGCCTGGACGAAGGCGTGTTCCACCTCCGTACCGGCCGGCCGTCAGCCGAGGCCCGGTCGGACGCGGCGCTCGACGGCACCGTGTCCGACGCCGTGTCCGACGCCGTGTACGGCGACGGCCCGGCCGATCGCCCGGACGCCCGGATCACCCTGGACGCCGAGCTGTGCCTCCGGCTCGGCCGGGGCGTCGTCACGTTCGCGGAGGCGGTCGGGGAGGGCCTGATCCAGGTGTCCGGCGAGAGCCCGCTCGCCACCGAACTGCGGGGCGGCTGAATCGCGCCCCGGCGCGGCACAGTGGCCCGGCCCGCCTCTCCATCGCCCTTCGCCGGAAGGTGCGGCGATGATGGAGACGTGCGACTCGAAGCGATCACCTGGGAACGGCTGGCCGGCGAGCTGGCCCGGTACGGCGACGGGCTGTCGTCCGCCGACGGAGGCCCTTGGCTCGCGCTCGGCGTCGACGGCGCGCCTGCCGCCCCCACCGGCGACCTCGCCGCCCGGGTCGCCCAGGAGCTGCGGCTGCTCGGCCGGGCGGTGCTGGTCGTGTCCACCGAGGGATTCCTGCGCCCGGCGAGTCTGCGCTTCGAGTACGGCAAGCAGGACCCCGACGCGTACGCCGACAGCTGGTTCGACACGGGGGCGCTGTGGCGTGAGGTGTTCGGGCCGCTGGAGGCGGGCGGCTCGGGGCGCGTCCTGCCCGACCTGTGGGACCCGGTGGCCGATCGCGCGACCCGCAGCCCATACCACCCGCTGCCGGAGGGAGGCGTGGTCGTCGTCCACGGTCCGCTGCTGCTGGGGCACTGGTTCCCGTTCGCGCTCAGCGTCCACGTACGCCTCTCGCCGGGGGCGCTGCGGCGGCGCACCGAGGAGGCGGAGCGATGGACGCTGCCCGCCTTCGACCGTTACGAGGCCGAGGTGGGGCCCGCCGACCGGGCGGACGTGGTCGTACGGGCCGACGACCCCCGGCATCCGGCCTGGTCGGGTCTGCCCGGGGCGGCAGGCGGGGCCGGCTGACCCGTCGGCCCTCCCGTCAGCGGGCCGGCCTGCCGCCGACCGTCGTCACCGCCTCGGCTCCCGCCCGGCACCCCGCCCCCGCGGCCGTCGCGTCGTCGGCCCCGGCGAGCAGGGCCGCCAGGAAACCGCCGGTGAACGCGTCGCCCGCCCCCGTCGAGTCGACCGGTTCGCGGACCGGCGGGCCCGCCACCCGTCCGGTCACCGCGCCCCCGGCCGCCAGTACCGCGCCCCGGGCCCCCAGGGTGACCGCGACCTTCGGGAAGCGCCGGCTCAACTCGGCGGCGGCGGCGTCCGGTTCGGCCAGGCCGGTGAGCAGCCGCGCCTCGTCCGCGTTCGGCAGCAGCAGCTCCGCGCCCTCGGCCAGTTCCAGGAACCGGCCGGGACCCAGCTCGGCGAGGAACCCCGCCGAGGCCGGATCCACGCTGACCGGAATGTTCCGCTCCCGGGCGGTCCGGACGGCGAGCAGCGCGGCGTCCCGGCTCGCTCCGGCGAAGAGGAGGTAGCCGGAGACGTGCAGCCGCCCCACCCCGTCGAGCATCGCGGGCGAGAAGTCCTCGACGGCCAGGCGCAGGACCGCCCGGCTGTCGGTGAGGAACGTGCGCTCCGCCGTGGCGTCCACCAGGGCGATGACGGTCGCGCTCGCCACCTCCTCGTCCACCGCCAGCAGCGCCCGCACCCCGGACCGCGCCAGCGCGTCCCGGTGCCAGGCGGCCGACTCCGCCCCGGTCCGGGCCAGCAGCCTGACGTCCGGGCAGCCCGAACGCGCCGCCCAGCAGGCGGCGTTGGCCCCGGCTCCACCCGGCAGGGTGCGGATCCGGGCGGTCGTGTCCGTACCGTTCACGAGCGCGGAGGCGTGCCGCGCCACCACGTCCGTGACCACTTCGCCCACCACGAGGAGCCCGCCGCCCACCGCACCCGAGGCGCCGCCGTTCACAGCACCGCCGCCACGGCGATCCGCGCCGCGAGCCGTACGTTGCCGCGTACGGCCGCCAGGTTCGCCTCCAGCGACGCGCCCCCGGTCCGCCGCGTCAACTGGTCGAGCAGGAACGGAGTGACGCCCTGCCCCGCGATGCCCCGCTCCCGGCACGCGTCCAGCGCCTCGGCGAGCACCCGGTCGTGCAGCGCGGGATCCAACTGGTCCTCGACCGGCACGGGGTTGGCGACGATCAGCGCGGCCTGCGGCCCGCCCAGCGCGTCCTTCGCCCGCATCACCTCCGCCACCTCCGCAGGACTGTCCACCGTCCAGTCGACGGGTACACCGGAACTGCTGAGGTAGAAGCCGGGGAAGTGCCCGGTCCCGTACCCGACGATGCCGACGCCCAGGGTCTCCAGGCGCTGGAGCGTCGCCGGAACGTCCAGGATCGACTTCACCCCGGCGCACACGACGGTGATCCCGGTGCGGGCCAGCAGCCGCAGATCCGCCGACTCGTCCTGGTTCTCCGTCCATCCCCGGTGTACGCCTCCGAGCCCTCCGGTCGCGAAGACGCGCAGGCCCGCCCGCGCCGCCAGGAACGCCGTCGCGGACACCGTCGTCGCTCCGCTCGCCCCGCTCGCGAGGGCGGGGGCGAGATCGCGGTGGCCCAGTTTGCGGACCGTCGGATCCTCGGCGATCCGCGCCAACTCGTCCTTCTCCAGGCCCACATGGGCCCGACCGTCCAGGACGGCGATGGTGGCCGGTACGGCGCCGGCGGACCGGACGATCTCTTCCAGCTCCGTCGCCACCCGGAGGTTGCGGGGGCGCGGAAGCCCGTGCGCGATGATCGTCGACTCCAGGGCGACGACCGGCAGCCCGGCGGCCGGGGCGGCCCGCACCTCGGCCGAGAGGACCGGCTCGTAGCGGCCCTCGTCGTCGCCCGGCCGGTGGGAGGAGGACGCCCCGGGCGAGGAGGACGCCCCGTGGGAGGAGGACCGCC
Organism: Streptomyces sp. ADI96-02; assembly: GCF_003846185.1. Lineage (GTDB taxonomy): Bacteria > Actinomycetota > Actinomycetes > Streptomycetales > Streptomycetaceae > Streptomyces. The sequence goes on along the minus strand of NZ_ML123034.1, from coordinate 1,328,852 downwards.
CGGCAGGCCGCCCCGGCGGGAGGTGTTCGGCTGGGTTCTGTGGCATGCCCCATCCCTGTCGCGGCCGGAACGGGCGCAAACCACGGGGTGACCCGATCCGGCCGGTCCTCGCCGCATCCGGGCCGGAAGCGGTCGCTCAGGGGCGATCCGCCTTCCGCTTCCCCGCCGCCGCCTCCCACTCCGCAGCCGCAGGAGCAGGCGGGCCCTCGGTCTCCGGGCTCGCCGCGCCGCCGGTCGCCGGGCCCGCGCCGCTGGTTGCCGCGCCCGCGCCGCCGGAGGGCCGCAGGCTGCGGCGCAGGGCGAGCGCGGCGACCGGCAGCAGCAGTGCGGCGGCGGTCGCGTTGAGCGGGCCGTACCCCCACTGCGCGACCACGACCCCCGCGGCTGCTCCGCCGAGGCCCGCCGCCGCGTTCATCGTCAGGTCGGAGAGGCCCTGTACGGCGGCTCGGGCGGCCTGCGGGACGGAGTCGGTGAGCAGCGCCGAACCGGCGATCATCCCCGCCGACCAGCCGAGTCCGAGCACGAACAGGCCGGCGGCCGTCTGACCGTGCCGGGGTCCGGCCGTACCGGCCAGGAGCGCCGCGACGCCCAGCAGCCCGACGGCCAGGCCGATCACGGAGAGCCGCCCGAAACGATCGGCCAGCCACCCCATCACCGGCGAGAACGCGTACATGCCTCCGATGTGCCCGCTGATCACGAGCCCGATCAACTGGAGGTCCGCACCGTGCCGGCCCAGGTCGACCGGGGTCATGACCATGATCGACACCATCGCGGTGTGCGAGATGGTGACGGTCACCAGGGCCAGTCGGGCCCTCGGCGACGCCCGGACGGCCGCCACACCGTCGCGCAGCGATCGCCGGCCCCGGCCCTCGTCGCCGTGCGCAGCCAGGGCGCGCGCCGTGAGCAGCGGGTCCGGGCGCAGCAGTATCGCCACGACCAGTCCGGCGAGCAGGAAGACGACGGCCGAGCAGAGATAGGGCCCGGCGTTCTCGGGGACCGGCGTGCCGCGGAACAGCCGGTTCACCGGGGCGGCGATGTTGGGGCCCAGCACGGAGCCGATCGTGGTCGCCCAGACGACGTGGGAGATGGCCCGGCCCCGCCGTTCCGGCCCGACCAGGTCGGCCGCCGCGAACCTGGCCTGGAGGTTGGCCGAGGACCCCGCGCCGAACGCGGCCATGCCGACCAGGAGCACCGGGAAGCTGCGCTCCGCCGTCCCGAGCACCACCAGCGCGCCGCCCAGCGCGCCGATCACATAGGCGAGCACCAGGCCGGGGCGGCGGCCCCGGGAGGCCATCAGGGCGGCCAGCGGCAGCGACAGGAGCGCGGTGCCGGCGACGGAGGCCGTCGGGGCGAGCCCGGACAGCGCCTCGGAGCCGCTGACCTCGGTGGCCAGCATCGGCGCCGGCGCGATGCCGACCGCGACCCCGAGGCCGCCGAGTATCTGGCTGACGATGAGCACGGCGGAGGTGCGGCGGCGGAGCGCGGGCAACTCGGCGGCCGTGACCCGGGAGGGCGGGGGAGGTGGCGTCACCGGCGCAGTGTGCCATCAGCCGCGCCCGTCGAGGCACCCGTACGGGTGAATCGTTCGCCGGAGCGGCCGGGAAGCACCGGTCGGACACCGCCCGACGCGCCGGGTCGGTCGGCGCGGCCCGACGGTTCGACGGCCCGACGGCCCGACGGCCCGACGGCCCGACGGGTCGACGGAACAGGCGACGGTGGACCGCGCTGACCGGGCACCGGCCGTGACGTCGGGCCCGGAATCGTCGCGCGCTCGCCAGAGACAACGCGCAAACCCTCAGGCGGCGGCCGAACGGCGGAACCGATGCCGATCTCCCCTTCCGGCCACGGGTAATTCGCCGGCCACCGCCTACCCTGTGAGCGTTTCAGCGGACGCTCGAATTCCGGCCCATGATCCAAGCGCCGGTCATCACCACAGGAGATCACGCATGAATGGCCAACAGAATGCGGACGAGCTGCCCCGGCGTCAATTCGTGGCGTTCTCCGGCGCCATGGGGGCGGCGGTCCTGCTGACCGGTGCCGGGTCGATGGGGAGCACGGCCGCGGCGGCCGGCGGCCCGGCACCCGGCGGGACCCCGCCCGAATCCTGCCCCACCCCTCCACCCGGGTCGGGCCAGAGCCCTTGCCCGCCCGCCCAGCTCCAGTCCGTCTGCGGCAGGCCCACCGACAACGATCCGCTGTGGCGCGACGTCCGGTACTGCACGCAGGGGACGCCGCCGCCACCGCCGCAGCCCAAGCCCGAGTGCTTGAAGGTGACGCCGAACTACGTCGTGCTGCACGGAAAGCCCGAGAACCAGCACAACTACCTCATGGTTCCCAGTTGTCGGATCACGGGAATCGAATGCCCGTTTCTCCTGAGCTCCGGGGTGGAGAACTACTGGAACGACGCATGGCAGAACGCGAGGAGCGGGGGAAGCGTCCCCGTGCGCTACGCCGATATCGGACTGGGAATCAACTCGCAGAGCGCCCGGCGCCTGAACCAGTTGCATATCCACATGGCCGGTATCCGGTCGAGGACGCAGAGACGACTCCAGGAACTCGAAACGATGGGACGGGTCACCGCCAATCCCGCCCAATGGGGTTCATCGGCCTTCCAGGTGTCCATCGAGGGCGCCCCGGGCTCGGGGGATCGGACCTACCGGGCCCTCAGGCTGCCGAATCTCGATCAGAACCTCTTCGCGCTGGTGAACCGGTACGTGGTGATGCCGGCCGGGTTGGACATGGCGGACCAGACCCTGATCGTGGTGCCGAAGATGACGTCCGCCGGATTCGCCGGGACCTTCTACGTCCTCAGCAGCGACAACTCGCTCCACGACGGAACGAGCACGTGCGACCACCTGCTCGTGTACAGCTGACGCCGAGTCGGCGACCCTCCCGGAACGTCCGTCTCCGTTCCGCCCCGAGCCCCGTCGAGCAGCAGCGGCCCGACGGGGCTCGGCGCCACCGTCAGCCCGTGGCGTGGCGCACCACGTCCGGGAAGTTGCTGATGATGCCGTCGACCCCGTACGACCGGGCCGTGGCCGCCTTCTTCGCGTCGTTGACCGTCCACGTGTTCACCCGCAGGGGTTTGCCGTGTGCTCCCTTCAGCCGCTGCACGGCCGCCACGTAGTCGGCGCTGATCGTCGCGTACGAGGGGTTGATCTGATCGGCGAACACCGCGTACGAGGGGAGATCGGCGACCGCCGGCGTGCCCAGGAAGCCGGTGGTGACGTCGGGGCGCAGGGCGCGCACCGTCCGCACGCTGTCGACGCCGAAGCTCTGGACGACCAGCCGGTCCCGTACGTGCGAGCGGTCCAGCCACCCCTCCTTGCGCAGCACGCGCAGGATGTCGCGCTCGATGCCCGGATAGGTCTGCGGGCTCTTGATCTCCAGCAGCAGCTTCTGGTCGTTGCGCTCCAGCCGGTGCAGGAAGCGGGTCAGCGTCGGGACCCGGGCCCCGGCGAACCGCGGGCCGAACCAGCTGCCCGCGTCGAGCCTCGACACCTCGGCCGCCGTGAAGTCCTTCACCGCCCACGGCGCACGGTCGGGGAACACCTCCTCGACGTTCGTCGTGCGCTTCAGATCGGTGTCGTGCAGGACCACGAGAACGCCGTCCCTGGTGCGCTGCACGTCGTTCTCCACCCAGTCGGCGCCGAGCGCGTCCGCGGCGTCGATGGCGGCGAGCGTGTTCTCCGGGGCGTAGCCCGACGCGCCCCGGTGGGCGACGACGATCGGGCTCCCCTGCCGTTCGGAGGCGTGGTCCGAGGCCAGCGTCCGGGGGACGGGGAGCAGGAGGGCGCCGGCGCCGAGCACGGCCGCGGCGGCGGTGGAAGCGGTTGCGGAGCGTACGAACACGTGGACTCCTCGCATCGGATGTGCGGACACGCAGAGAGTGGCAGCGGCCCACCAACGGGGAGCGGGGAGCCGATGGCCGCGGAATGAACGGAATCCGCGCCACCGGCGCGCACCGGAGTGGACTGGGGAGCACGGGCACGGTTCCGAACGGATAAAATGGGCGTCCTTATGTCTGCCTGCCGGGCCTGGCCCTTCGGGGACCCCTCTCGAACCCGGGTTTCCGTGAAGGGCGTACCAGCATGCAGGGCACGGTCGACGGCTTCACCTACGGACTGGTGACTCCGGTCGCCGCCTTCCTCTTGGCCGGTATGGGAGCCGCCCTCGGGCTCCGCTGCACCACCAGGTCCCTGCGCACGGCACGCTCCTTCAAGATCGGGTGGCTGGGGCTGGGCGCCCTGTCCATAGGCTCCGGCATCTGGACGATGCACTTCGTGGCGATGATGGGCTTCACGGTCGAGGAGGCTCCGATCTCCTACGACAGACCGCTCACCTTCGCCGGTCTGGCCGTGGCCATCGTCATGGTCGGCATCGGCACGTTCATTGTCGGACACCGGGGCGCAACCCGCATGGCGTTGATCACCGGCGGCACCATCACCGGACTCGGCGTGGCGTCCATGCACTACCTCGGCATGGCGGGCATGCGCCTCCAGGGGCACCTGACCTACGACACGCCCCTGGTGGCCCTCTCGGTGGTGATCGCGGTGGTCGCCTCGACGGCCGCGCTCCGGGCCACCGCCGTCGGCCGCGGCTTCCTCTCCAGCCTCGGCGCGAGCGTGGTGATGGCCGTGGCCGTGACCGGGATGCACTACACCGGTATGGCCGCCCTCGACGTCCACCTGCATCCCGCCGCGGGCGGCCCGGTCCCCGGCGGACGCCCCGCCGAGCTGATCGTCCCCCTGCTCATCGGCCCGGCCTGCTTCCTGCTGCTGGCGGCGGTGGTCGTGATGTTCGACCCGGCGGCGGTGGCGGGCGAACCGGACCGGGACGGGCGCTCCGCCCGGCGCTCCCGCGAGCCGCTGCCGGCGCTGGTCCGAGGCCGTCGGCGGCGCTGACGCGGGGCCGTCGCCGACGTTGACGCGCCGCCGATGTTGACGCGCTGCCGACGTTGACGCGACGCCGCCGCCCGACGCTGATCCGGGGCCGCGGGGGGGGGAGGGGTTCCGAGGGCATCGGCGGAGCGGTTCCGGAGCCGTTGTCAGTGGGGAGCCGTACGGTGGTTCCATGCGGCCCGTTTCTCAGATCGAACGTTCGGTGGCGCCCTTCGAGGTCGTCAGTCCCTACCAGCCCAGCGGCGACCAGCCGGCGGCCATCGCCGAGCTGGAGCGACGCGTCCGCGGCGGTGAGAAGGACATCGTCCTGCTCGGCGCGACCGGCACCGGCAAGTCGGCGACCACCGCCTGGATGATCGAGAAGCTGCAGCGCCCCACCCTGGTCATGGCGCCGAACAAGACGCTCGCCGCCCAGCTGGCCAACGAGTTCCGCGAGCTCCTGCCCAACAACGCCGTGGAGTACTTCGTCTCGTACTACGACTACTACCAGCCCGAGGCGTACGTCCCGCAGTCGGACACCTACATCGAGAAGGACTCCTCCATCAACGAGGAGGTCGAGCGGTTGCGCCATTCGGCGACCAACTCGCTGCTGACCCGGCGCGACGTCGTCGTGGTCGCCTCCGTGTCCTGCATCTACGGCCTCGGCACGCCCCAGGAGTACGTGGACCGCATGGTCCAGCTCAAGGTCGGCGACGAGATCGACCGCGAGCAGCTGCTGCGCCGCTTCGTCGAGATCCAGTACACGCGCAACGACCTCGCCTTCACCCGCGGCACCTTCCGGGTCCGCGGCGACACCATCGAGATCTTCCCGGTCTACGAGGAGCTCGCCGTCCGCATCGAGATGTTCGGGGACGAGATCGAGGCGCTCTCCACGCTCCACCCGCTGACCGGCGAGGTCATCAGCGAGGACCAGTCGCTGCACGTCTTCCCCGGCAGCCACTACGTCGCCGGACCCGAGCGCATGGAGAAGGCCGTCAGCGGCATCGAGCAGGAGCTGGAGCAGCGCCTGGCCGAGCTGGAGAAGCAGGGCAAGATGCTGGAGGCGCAGCGGCTGCGGATGCGCACGACGTACGACATCGAGATGCTCCGCCAGATCGGCACCTGCTCCGGCGTCGAGAACTACTCGATGCACTTCGACGGCCGCTCGCCCGGCACCGCGCCCAACACCCTCCTCGACTACTTCCCCGAGGACTTCCTGCTCGTGCTCGACGAGTCGCACGTCACCGTGCCGCAGATCGGCGCGATGTACGAGGGCGACGCCTCCCGGAAGCGGACCCTGGTCGACCACGGCTTCCGGCTGCCGTCCGCCATGGACAACCGCCCGCTGAAGTGGGAGGAGTTCCTGGAGCGGATCGACCAGACGGTCTACCTCTCCGCCACCCCCGGCAAGTACGAGCTCTCGCGCGGCGACGGCTTCGTCGAGCAGATCATCCGCCCCACCGGCCTGGTCGACCCCGAGGTCGTCGTCAAGCCCACCGAGGGGCAGATCGACGACCTGGTCCACGAGATCCGCCTGCGCACCGAGCGCGACGAGCGCGTCCTGGTCACCACCCTCACCAAGAAGATGTCGGAGGACCTCACCGACTACTTCCTGGAGCTCGGCATCCAGGTCCGCTACCTCCACAGCGACGTCGACACGCTGCGCCGGATCGAGCTGCTGCGCGAGCTGCGCTCCGGCGAGTACGACGTCCTGGTCGGCATCAACCTCCTGCGCGAGGGCCTGGACCTGCCCGAGGTGTCGCTGGTGGCCATCCTGGACGCCGACAAGCAGGGCTTCCTGCGGTCCGGCACCTCGCTCATCCAGACCATCGGCCGGGCCGCCCGCAACGTCTCCGGCCAGGTGCACATGTACGCGGACAAGGTCACCCCGGCCATGGCGCAGGCGATCGACGAGACGAACCGCCGGCGCGAGAAGCAGATCGCCTACAACACCGAGCGCGGCATCGACCCGCAGCCGCTCCGCAAGAAGATCAACGACATCGTCGCGACCATCGCCCGCGAGGAGGTCGACACCGAGCAACTGCTCGGCACGGGATACCGCCAGGGCAAGGACGTCAAGGCCCCGGTGCCGGCGCTCGGCGGCAAGGCCGCGTCCAAGAGCGGCGCGAAGGGCCGGGCCGCCTCGCCCGGCGCGGTGCTGAGCGACCGCCCCGCCGCCGAACTGGCCGGGATCATCGAGGAGATGACGGAGCGGATGCGGGCCGCCGCCGCCGACCTGCAGTTCGAGGTGGCCGCCCGGCTGCGTGACGAGGTCGGCGAGTTGAAGAAGGAGCTGCGCCAGATGAGGGAAGCGGGCCTCGCCTGAGCTTCGCCGCGCGGGCGCCCGGGGGAGCGCCGGGGGAGTCGGTCCCGGCCGATGTGTTGCAGGACCGACACGAAACGGGACGGAGTCTCCTGCGGTGGCGGGGGGAATGCGTAGGGTGCGGGAAACCGCACACGGACGGATGCGGTGCATGGGGAGAGGGGACAGCGCGTGACGGTCAACATGACCAAGGGTCAGGCCATCAGCCTGCGGAAGAGCGACGGGGGGACCCTGACCGCGGTACGGATGGGGCTCGGCTGGCGGGCGGCTCCGCGTCGCGGCCTGTTCGGTTCGCGCACACGGGAGGTCGACCTGGACGCCTCGGCCGTGCTCTTCGCCGACAAGCAGCCGGTCGACGTCGTGTTCTTCCGTCACCTCGTGAGCGACGACGGCTCGGTCAGGCACACCGGTGACAACCTGGTCGGCGGTGCCGGCTCCGGCGGCGACGACGAGGCGATCCTGGTCGACCTCCAGCGCGTCCCGGTCCACATCGACCAGATCGTCTTCACGGTGAACTCGTTCACCGGCCAGACGTTCCAGGAGGTCCAGAACGCCTTCTGCCGCATCGTCGACGAGACCAACGGCCAGGAGCTCGCCCGGTACACGCTGGACGGCGGCGGCCAGTACACCGCGCAGATCATGGCCAAGGTGCACCGCGCGGGCAGCGGATGGCAGATGACGGCCCTCGGGAACCCGGCCAACGGCCGCACCTTCCAGGACCTGATGCCTTCCATCCTGCCGCAGCTCTGAGAGGTCACCGCGCGCACACGCACGTCACGAACCAGCACGCACGAAACGACACAGCACGGCGCGGCCCGCGCCCCGCAGGCGCGGGCAAGTCGTCGAGGGGGACGGGACACATGACGGCCGAACTGGTCCGGGGCCAGAACCACCCGCTGCCCCGGACCCGTCTGGAGATCCGCGTGTCGGCGGGCTCGCCCGTCGTGGCCGGAGCCACCCTCGGCGACGAACACGGCGTGGTCCAGGGCGTGGAGCGGATCGCCCACCCCGGCTCGCCCCGGCTCCCCGGGCTCGAAGTCTCCTCGCGGGCTGCGGCCGGGCACCGGCTCGCCGTCGACCTGGAGGCCCTGCCGACGGGGGTGCGCCGGGTCACCGTGCTGCTCGCCCTGCCGGTGGGCCTCGGCGGTCCGGCCACGTTCGGCGCCGCCGCCGCGCCCTTCGTCGCCGTCACCGGACTCGACGGGACGGAGGTCGCGAGCTTCACCCTCACCGGGCTGGACGCCGAGTCGGCGGTCAGCGCCCTGGAGCTCTACCGACGCCACGGCGTCTGGAAGGTCCGCGCCGTCGGCCAGGGGTACGCGGACGGGCTCGCCGCCCTCCTCACGGACCAGGGCGTGCCCGGCGCGGCGGAGCTGGCCGCGGCCGTCCACGAGGCGGTCGCCCGGGGCGCGGCCCGCTCGCTCGCCCCGCCGCCCCGGGCGGCCACCGCCGCCGGCCGCGTACAGCGGGCCGAGGGGACCGCGGAACACCCCAGCGCCCCGGCCGGCCCCACGCGCCCCGCCACGGCCCCCACCGCGCCGACCGCGTCCGCGGACCCCGCCGCCCCCTCCGGCCCCATCGACTACGCCCACCCGCGCAGACGGCCCGCCGCCGTGCCGCCCCCGCCCGCCGCCGGGCCCGGACAGGAGGCGCGGCCGGTCGCCGGGGACGCGGCCGGCCGTTCGATGGACGAGCGCCTCTACAACCAGATCTGGGGCATGTTCGAGGACCTGGCGCGCTCCGCCGCGGCCTGGCGCAGCGCGGCGGAGTTCGCCGAGTCCCGTATGGGCCGGGAGCTCGACCGGGCGCTGTCCGACCCGCGCGACCGGATCAGCGCCGCGGGCGACCGCGCCCGCCAGGAGGCCCGCGCCAAGCGCGACGAGCTGATCGCCCGCGCCCGCGAGGTCTTCGACCGCGATCTGGACCGGCTGGCCGCCGAGGCCGCCGTCGTCGAACCCGCCCTCCCCGCGGCCTATGCCGGTTGGGCCAACCCCGTCTGGCACGCCCCCGGGGTGGCGATGGACATGCCGATGGCCCTGCGGATCGGCGACCTGCACCTGCCCGAGCGGACCGGGCTGCGCATCCCGCTGCTCGTCCGGCTGCCGATGGAGCGCGGGGTGTGGGTGGACAGCGGCCGTACGGACTCCGAGGCCGCCGATCTGCTAGGAGCCGACGGCGTGCGCCGGCTCGCCGTCGAGAGCGCCGTCACGCTCGCCGCCCGGCTGCTGGCCGTGTACCCGCCCGGTGAGTTCTCGGTGCACGTCGTCGACCCGGCGGGCGCCGCCGCCCCGCAGCTGGCGCCCCTGGTCGACGCGGGCGTTCTCGCCGGGCCTCCGGCCGCCGGGGCCGCCGGGGTAGCGGCGGTGCTCGCCCACCTCACCCGGCATGTGGACCTGATGCAGATGGCGGTCCGGGCCGGCGCCGCGGACTCGCTCCCGCCCGATCTGGACGCCGCCGAACACCTTCTGGTGATCAACGACTTCCCGCACGGTTTCGACGACCGGGCCGTCACCCAGCTCCGCTACCTCGCCGACGAGGGCCCCTCCGCCGGGGTGCACCTGCTGATCGTGGCGGACCGGGCGGAGGCCCGCGCCTACGGTCCGGTGCTCGACCCGCTGTGGCGTTCGCTCCTGCGGATCACGCCGGTCGCCGACGACCACCTCGCCGACCCCTGGGTCGGCCACGCCTGGACCTTCGAGCCGGCGGCCGTCCCACCCGGGAGCAGGGTGCTGGAGCAGGTGCTCGCCGCGGTGGCCGCGGCCCGCCGGACCGTCGGCCGCTGATCCCGTACACGGCTCTGACCTGCTGAGTTAATCGTCCCTTTACCCTTATCTTTACCTTTTCTTGGTGGTACCTGTACTGTTCGGGGAACGGAGGGGAGTATTCCTTGCGCGACGTTCCCGTCAGTACGGACTGTGACCGGTCCCGGGGCGTCGGCCCGGCGCGCATCCCGTGCGCCAGGGTGGAAGAGACCTCCGGCAGCGACGACGCTGATCAGTAGCCGTAGCGAACTGCCGGAGGCGCAGTGGACGTTTCATGGACCCTTTGGGCGTTGACCATTCTCGGTCTCTCAGCCCTGATCGCCGTCGACTTCTTCATCGGGCGCAAGCCCCATGACGTGTCGACCAAGGAAGCCGGAATCTGGACCATCGTCTGGATCGCGCTGGCGGTGATCTTCGGCGTCGGCCTGATGGTCGCCGGCGAGAGCCAGGCGTCCGGTGAGTTCTTCGCCGGATTCATCACCGAGAAGTCGCTGAGCGTCGACAACCTCTTCGTCTTCGTCCTGATCATGGCGAAGTTCTCGGTGCCCTCCCACCTCCAGCAGCGCGTGCTGCTGATCGGCGTGCTGATCGCGCTGGTGCTCCGGGCGATCTTCATCGCCGCGGGCGCAGCCGTGATCGCGAACTTCTCGTGGGTCTTCTACATCTTCGGCGCGTTCCTGATCTACACCGCCTGGAAGCTCATCCAGGAGGCGCGGGCCGACGAGGAGGAAGAGGACTTCGAGGAGAACCGACTCCTCAAGTCGATCGAGCACCGCTTCGGCGTCGCCGACAAGTACCACGGCACCAAGCTCTTCATCCGGAACAACGGCAAGCGCATCATGACCCCGCTCATGGTGGTCATGCTCGCCATCGGCATGACCGACGTGCTGTTCGCGGTGGACTCGATCCCGGCGATCTTCGGCCTGACGCAGGACCCGTACATCGTCTTCACGGCCAACGCGTTCGCGCTGATGGGTCTGCGCCAGCTGTACTTCCTCATCGGCGGTCTGCTGAAGAAGCTGGTCCACCTCAGCTACGGCCTGTCGGTGATCCTCGGCTTCATCGGCGTCAAGCTGGTGCTGCACGCGCTGCACGAGTCCGGTGTGCACGTGCCCGTGGTCACCATCCCGTTCTCGCTGTCCTTCATCTGCGGCGTGCTGGTGATCACCACGATCACCAGCCTCATCGCCAGCCGGAAGAAGGAGGCGGCCGAGGCCGCCAAGGCGGAGAAGGACGGGCCGGACCAGGTCGCCGGCCCGGCCGACGAGGAGACCAGGAGCATCAGCGGCTGATCCCCGGTCCGGGCCGGCCGGCCCGGACCGCGAAGGACGACCGGCGGCGGCCGGGGCGCACGACGGAAGTCGGCGTCCCGGCCGCCGCGCGTGTGCCGCGCCCCCTCCGCGCGCCGGGCCGACGAGGCCCGCGCACCGGAACGACGAAGGCCCGCGCACCGGATTCCGGTGCGCGGGCCTCGTGCGTGTCCTGGCGGCGGGGCAGGCCCCTACCAGCCGCGCTCGCGCCACTCGGGCAGGTGGGGCCGCTCCTCGCCCAGCGTGGTGTCGTGCCCGTGGCCCGGATAGACCCACGTCTCGTCGGGCAGCCGGTCGAACAGCTTCGCCTCGACGTCGTCCAGCAGACGCGTGAACGCCTCGGGGTCCTGGTGCGTGTTGCCGACCCCGCCGGGGAACAGGCAGTCACCCGTGAACAGGTGCGGGGCCCCGTGCGGGTCGTCGTAGACGAGCGCGATCGACCCCGGCGTGTGGCCGGTGAGATGGCGTGCGGTCAGCTCGACCCGGCCCACGGTGATCGTGTCGCCGTCCTCGACCGGCACGTCGGTGGCGACCGGGATGCCCTCGGCGTCGTACCGCCCCGCGTACGTCCGGGCGCCGGTGGCCGCCACCACCTCCGCCAGCGCCTGCCAGTGGTCGCCGTGCCGGTGGGTGGTGACGACGGACGCGATCCCGTCGTCGCCGATGAGCTCCAGCAGCGTCTCCGGCTCGGCGGCGGCGTCGATCAGCAACTGCTCGCCGGTGGCCCGGCAGCGCAGCAGATAGGCGTTGTTGTTCATCCCGCCGACCGCGACCTTGGAGATCATCAGATCCGTCAGTTCGTGCACACTGGCCGGTCCGCCGACCTTCACCGCTCCGCTGTACGTCATACGGCTCAGCCTATAGCGGGGGCAGAGCGGGCAACGGGCCGCCGGTGACCGCCAGGGCGGAGCCGTCGCGCCGCCCGCACAGCCAGCCCAGCAGGTCGGCCGCCGGACCGCGCACGGCCACCGGTGCGCCCTCCGCGCCACCGCCCGTGGTCCACGTCCGGCCCTCCTCGTCGGCGACGGCGGTGGCCGGAACGTCGGGGTGGCGGTGGAAGCGCTCGGTGAGGACGGCGATCTCCCGCTCCGTGAACTCCGCCGGCAGATCCTCCAGCTCGTAGCCGACGTCCAGGTCGACGTGGTGCAGCTCCACCTCGATCCGGCGGCGGAAGGGTACCCGGGAGGCGGAGTCGGTCACGCCGTTGCGCAGGGTGACGGTCCGGGACCAGTCGGCGGGCCGGGCAGCGACCGCCAGGAAGCCGTCCCCGCTCCGCCGCAGGTCGGCCAGCTGCTCGGCCGGCGGGCGCGGTGCCCCGGCCGCGATGTCCGCGTCCCGGGTTTCGCTGCTCGCGTACATCGGGAGCCCGCGGAGAACATTTCCGAGTGCGTCGGCGTTACGTGACAGGTGGGCCAGTACATGGCCCCGACTCCAACCGGGCAGCCGTGACGGCTCGGCGACGGCGGCGCCGTCCCACGTGGCCACCGCGCTGAGCAGCCGATCGGTCGCCTCGCGTACAGCTCCCAGGTCGTGCGCATGATCCATCATGCGGCCGAGCCTAGCTCCGCCACTCGTTCGGGTGAAGGAGTCGGAGGGCGACCGTAAATCGAATGTGCGTGCTATACGCTCGGAGTCGAAAACTTCCGACATCGCTGTGGCGCCCCCCTAACCTGGAACGGGGGCTCAGTTCCCCCGCTTCTCTCTAGAAAGGTGCGGACCGGCGTGGCCGACCGTCTCATCGTCCGTGGCGCGCGCGAGCACAACCTGAAGAACGTCTCGCTCGATCTCCCCCGCGACTCCCTCATCGTCTTCACCGGGCTCTCCGGGTCGGGCAAGTCCTCCCTCGCCTTCGACACGATCTTCGCCGAGGGCCAGCGGCGCTACGTGGAGTCCCTCTCCTCGTACGCCCGGCAGTTCCTCGGCCAGATGGACAAGCCGGACGTCGACTTCATCGAGGGCCTTTCCCCCGCCGTCTCCATCGACCAGAAGTCGACCTCGCGCAACCCGCGCTCGACGGTCGGCACCATCACCGAGGTCTACGACTACCTCCGGCTGCTCTTCGCCCGGATCGGCAAGCCGCACTGCCCCCAGTGCGGACGGCCGATCTCCCGCCAGTCGCCGCAGGCCATCGTCGACAAGGTGCTCGGCCTGCCCGAGGGCAGCCGCTTCCAGGTCCTCTCGCCGCTGGTGCGCGAGCGCAAGGGCGAGTTCGTCGACCTCTTCGCCGACCTCCAGACCAAGGGCTACAGCCGGGCCAGGGTCGACGGCGTCACCGTCCAGCTCTCCGAGCCGCCCGTGCTCAAGAAGCAGGAGAAGCACACCATCGAGGTGGTCATCGACCGCCTCACCGTCAAGGACAGCGCCAAGCGCCGGCTGACCGACTCGGTCGAGACCGCGCTGAGCCTCTCCGGCGGCATGGTCGTGCTGGACTTCGTCGACCTCCCCGAGGACGACCCCGAGCGCGAGCGGATGTACTCGGAGCACCTCTACTGCCCGTACGACGACCTCTCCTTCGAGGAGCTGGAGCCGCGCTCCTTCTCCTTCAACTCGCCGTTCGGCGCCTGCCCCGACTGCACCGGCATCGGCACGCGGATGGAGGTCGACCCGGAGCTGATCGTCCCGGACCCGGAGAAGTCCCTCGACGAGGGCGCGATCCACCCCTGGTCGCACGGCCACACCAAGGAGTACTTCGGCCGGTTGATCGGCGCCCTCTCCAAGGCGCTCGGCTTCCGTACGGACATCCCCTGGGCCGGGCTGCCGCAGCGGGCCAAGAAGGCCCTGCTGCACGGCCACAAGATCCAGACCGAGGTCCGCTACCGCAACCGGTACGGGCGCGAGCGCGCCTACACCACGCCCGCCTTCGAAGGCGCGGTGCAGTTCGTCAAGCGACGCCACACCGAGGCCGAGAGCGACTCCAGCCGGGAGCGCTTCGAGGGCTACATGCGCGAGGTGCCCTGCCCGACCTGCGAGGGCACCCGCCTCAAGCCGATCGTGCTCGCGGTCACGGTGATGGAGAGGTCCATCGCCGAGGTCGCCGCCATGTCGATCAGCGAGTGCGCCGAGTTCCTCGGCCGGCTGAAGCTGAACGCCCGGGACAAGAAGATCGCCGAGCGGGTGCTGAAGGAGGTCAACGAGCGGCTGAAGTTCCTCGTCGACGTCGGCCTCGACTACCTCTCGCTGAACCGCGCGGCCGGGACGCTCTCCGGCGGCGAGGCCCAGCGCATCCGCCTCGCCACGCAGATCGGCTCCGGCCTGGTCGGCGTGCTCTACGTCCTGGACGAGCCGTCCATCGGCCTGCACCAGCGCGACAACCACCGGCTCATCGAGACTCTGGTGCGCCTGCGCGACATGGGCAACACGCTCATCGTCGTGGAGCACGACGAGGACACCATCAAGGTCGCCGACTGGGTCGTCGACATCGGCCCCGGCGCCGGTGAGCACGGCGGCAAGGTCGTGCACTCAGGCTCGCTCAAGGAGCTGCTGGCCAACAAGGAGTCGATCACCGGCCAGTACCTCTCGGGCAAGCGGTCCATCGCGACGCCCGACGTCCGCCGCCCGGTCGACCCGTCCCGCGGCCTGACCGTGCACGGCGCCCGGGAGAACAACCTCCAGGACATCGACGTCTCCTTCCCGCTCGGCGTCCTCACCGCCGTCACCGGCGTCTCCGGATCCGGGAAGTCGACCCTGGTCAACGACATCCTCTACACCCACCTGGCCCGCGAGCTCAACGGTGCCAAGTCGGTTCCCGGCCGGCACACCCGGGTCGACGGCGACGACCTCGTCGACAAGGTCGTCCACGTCGACCAGTCGCCGATCGGCCGTACGCCCCGGTCCAACCCGGCCACGTACACCGGAGTCTTCGACCACGTCCGCCGGCTCTTCGCCGAGACGATGGAGGCGAAGGTGCGCGGCTATCTGCCGGGCCGCTTCTCCTTCAACGTCAAGGGCGGTCGCTGCGAGAACTGCTCCGGCGACGGCACCATCAAGATCGAGATGAACTTCCTGCCCGACGTGTACGTCCCGTGCGAGGTCTGCCACGGCGCGCGCTACAACCGCGAGACGCTGGAAGTCCACTACAAGGGCAAGTCCATCGCCGAGGTGCTGGACATGCCGATCGAGGAGGGCCTGGAGTTCTTCGAGGCCGTCCCGACCATCGCCCGCCATCTGCGCACGCTCAACGAGGTGGGCCTCGGGTACGTCCGGCTCGGGCAGTCCGCGCCGACCCTCTCCGGCGGTGAGGCACAGCGCGTCAAGCTGGCGAGCGAGCTCCAGAAGCGCTCCACCGGCCGCACGGTCTACGTCCTGGACGAGCCCACCACCGGCCTGCACTTCGAGGACATCAGCAAGCTCATCACGGTGCTCTCCGGGCTGGTCGACAAGGGCAACTCGGTGATCGTCATCGAGCACAACCTCGACGTCATCAAGACCGCGGACTGGGTCATCGACATGGGCCCCGAGGGAGGCAACGGCGGCGGCCTGGTCATCGCCGAGGGCACCCCGGAGCAGGTCGCCTCGGTCCCCGCCAGCCACACCGGGAAGTTCCTCCAGAGCGTCCTGGACGCTGACCGGATCGGCGAGGCCGCCGTCCCGTCGGCGAGCGGCCCGGCGCGCAGGAAGGCCACCGGGAAGACCGCGGCGGCGAAGAAGCCGGCGGCGAAGAAGGCGGCCACGGCGAAGACCGCCACGGCGAAGACCGCGACGGCGAAGAAGACCACCGCCGCCCGGGCGACCCCGGCCGAGAAGGCCACCACCGCGAAGAAGGCGACCCGCGCCCGCAAGGCGTGAGCGAGCCCCGCGCGGAACGCGGACGACGGCGGCCCCGAGGACGAGGGGCCGTCGTCGTCCGCGTTCCGGGACCGGCCCGGGGATCGGGCCGCGTCCGGACCGGGGACCGGCC
Source organism: Streptomyces sp. ADI96-02 (assembly GCF_003846185.1). Taxonomy (GTDB): domain Bacteria; phylum Actinomycetota; class Actinomycetes; order Streptomycetales; family Streptomycetaceae; genus Streptomyces. Next base: position 1,312,680 of record NZ_ML123034.1, on the reverse strand, counting down.
CGGACGCAGAGCCTCCGCTCGTGGCCGGTATCGTCGGTTACCTCACCGGATGCCGCCGCGACCGCCGTCGGCCGGGCTGCCCGGAGACCCTTCGAACCCGTCCGCACACCGACCCGTGGAGTCCGCATGCCCGGCCTGCCCGCCGCCCGCCGTACCGTGCTGAAGGGCGCCGCGCTCGCCGGCGCCGCAGGGCTGGGAGCGGCGGCCTGCTCGACCGAATCCAAGCTGGGCCACGCCACGACGCCCACGCCGACCGCCCCCGTCGACCTCGGCGACGCCGCGGACGTGCCGGTCGGCGGCGCCCGGCTCTACCGCGAGCAGCGCCTTCTCGTCAGCTGCCCGGCCGAGGGCGAGTACAAGGCGTTCAGCGCCCAGTGCACCCACGGCGGTTGCGTGCTGACCAAGATCGAGGGCACCGAGGGGCACTGCCCCTGCCACGGCAGCCGCTTCGACACGACCACCGGCAAGCCGGTGAAGGGCCCGGCCACCGTGCCGCTGCCCGCCGTCCCGGTCACCGCCGAGGGCGGGAAGCTCGTCGCGGGCCCCCAGAGCTGACCCCGGCACCGCCCGCGGAGCCGGCCCGCGAAGGGCTCGTCACTCCCAGTCCCAGTCGACGCCCACCAGCCCCGGCCGCACCCCCTCCTCGACCACGTGCACGGTCCGGTGCCGGCCGGCCAGGGTGAGGTCCCTGCGGTCCGCGCGCGCCGCGCCCGCCGAGGACTGCGCGAACCGGCGGCACCGCACCGGCAGCGCCCGCTCGTCGAAGCCGACCTGGAGTACGTACTGGCCGCCGCCGTAGGTGAAGCCGCGCACGTACTCGCCGCTGACCCCGCCCGTGCCGTCCTCGAAGCCGTAACCGAAGAGGTAGGTCTCGCCGGACCGCAGCCGGGTGTCGAACAGCAGCTCCGCCACCAGCAGCCCCGCCTCCCGGTCCCAGCGGACCCGACCCGTCCGGCAGTTCTCCCGCGCCTCCACCGAGATCCGCGACGGATCGCAGCCCGGGTCGCCTCGGTGGACGGCCAGATAGCGGTCGACGCCGTCCCGGTGCGCGCGGACCACGTGCTGCGAGGCGCGGCCCGCCAGCTCCCGCCGCGCCCCGACGCGCACCCGTTCCTGGTGGCCCACGGTATGCAGCCCGCCGTCCACGGGTGACTCCATCGTCGCCAGCAGCCGCTCCACCGCACCGGAGGACTCCAGCAGCGAGCGGTACGGGCGCGCCGCCGGGCGCTTCCCGTCCGCCGCCGAGGCGTCCTCGCTCCGCAGCAGCCGCAGCAACGAGCCGTCCGGCAGCGCCAGCACCCCCTCCAGCGCCCGCACGGCCCGCAGCGACTCGGCGCGCCGGGGCCTGCGCGCGCCCTGCTGCCAGTAACTGAGGCTGGTCACACCGAGCTTGACGCCGCGATGCGCCAGATGGCGCTGGACCCGCTGGAGCGGCAGCCCGCGCACGGCCAAGGCCGTCCGCAGGGCCAGATGGAACGGTCCGCTGTCCAGCGCCTGAGCCAGTTCTCGTTCGGTGTGCCGCATGGCGGGGGCCTCCGGTGAACGTTCACGTGCGGGAGGGGGACACCGCCCGCCGGGGACGCGGGGAGCAGGTGAACGGGGTGGCGCGTTCACACGGGCGCCGCTCCGTTCACACCGCGATGTCCCCCCGCATTGAAGCGTGTTGACCTGTTCCGGACAACGGCCGATGCTCCTCGTCAGCGTCCGGACGCGCTCCTCACCACCCACGCCCCCCTCGCCCTGGGAGGAACGCCATGCTCGATCGAAGAGTCAGGCCCGGCAGGTTCCCGTTCGCGGCACTCCTGGCCGCCGCCCTGCTCGCCGTCCCGGCGGCCACCGCCACCGCGGTCACAGCGCCGCCGGCACAGCCGCCAAAGGCGCCCGCCGCCGTCGCAGCCGCCCAGCGGCTGGACATCACCATGCAGGCCCAGCAGAAGACCAACTGGTGCTGGGCGGCGGGAGGCAACACCATCGCCTCCTGGTTCGGCCGGGGCTACACGCAGAACCAGTTCTGCAACGCCGCCTTCAACCGGGCCCAGGGCTCCGAGTGCCCCAACTCCCAGGCCACCCTGGGCAACGTGCAGACCGGCCTGTCCTGGGCCGGGATCAGACCCGGCTCCTACGTCACCGGTTGGCTGCGCTACGCGACCGTACAGGCCGAGACAGCCGCTCAGCGGCCCGTCGAGACCCGTATCCAGTGGTCCTCCGGCGGCGGCCACATGCACGTCCTGTACGGCTACGACGACGCCGGAAGCTGGGTCTACTGGGGCGACCCGTGGCCCTCCAGCGACCGCTACAACTGGGCCTCGCACGCCTGGTACGTGAACAACGACGAGTTCTCCTGGACCCACTCCCTCTACCGGATCGGTGCGTGAGGACATGGATTCCGCCACCCGGCGCGTCGCCGTCGCCGCCGCTCTCACCGGGGCGGCCCTGTTCACCGCCGCTCCGCAGGCCGCGGCGGGCGACGGCCCGGCCGCTCCGCCGGCCCTGACCGCCGCCACCCTCGCCGCCGCCCACGACGCCGCCACCGAGCCCGCGATCCTGGACACCCTGTCCCGGTTCTTCGCCCGGGAGAGCGCGGCCGGCCGTACGCGGGCCGCGCCCCGGACCGGGCAGGCCGCGCCCCGGATCGTGGGGGAGGCCGTCCCCGTCCGCACGCTGTCCGCCGCGTTCGTCGCCGGGAAGCCCGGAGCCGCCCCGAGCACGCTGGAGCACCTGGCGAGCACCGCCGTCGCCGCCGACGGCCGAACGGCCTCGCTGTGGACCGTCCCGGCGGCCGGCGGCGGCTCCGCGTGGCAGGTGGTGAACATCGCCACCGGCGACGACGAGGCCCGCTACACGGCGGCCGGGGCGCGCGGACTGCCCGGCGGCACGGTGTTCCGCGAGCCGCAGATCGACGCCTGGTACGTCCACGACGCCTCCCGCGTCCTGCCGCTGGACGCCGAGGCGAGGGCCGCGGTCGGCACCCGCGGCGTCACCCTGCGCGCCTACCGGGCGCGGGTCGCCGAGGCGTACGGCGACAAGCTGCCCGGCTCGCCGTACGCCCGGTCCGGCGCGGCGGGCGGATACGGCCCCGGAGCGGCGCGCGGACCGGTCGCCGGCCCGCCGCCACCGGCCGCCGGAGCCGCGCCCGCGCGCCCCGCTCCCGCCCTCGCCGCGCCGGACGCGCCGGGCGGCGGCCCGACCGCCGTCTCCGCCGTCGCCGGGGCGGGCGCGCTGCTGGCCCTGGCCCTCGGCGGGGCCGCGGCGGCCCGCCGCCGGAGCCGCACGCCGCAGGGGGCCGTACAGGGCCGCTGAGCGGCACGGCCAGCCGCGCTCCGGGGTCGCCGACACCCTGCGGCACCCCGGAGCGCCGCATCCTGGACGGACGCGCTGTCACTGTCCGCAAGTAGGGTGTGAGACATGGCAGACCCCTCCAGCTACCGCCCCAAGCCGGGACAGATCCCCGACTCCCCGGGGGTCTACAAATTCCGCGACGAGCACCGCCGGGTGATCTACGTCGGGAAGGCCAAGAACCTGCGCCAGCGCCTGGCCAACTACTTCCAGGACCTCGCCGGACTCCATCCGCGTACGCGCACGATGGTCACGACCGCCGCGTCCGTGGAGTGGACGGTCGTCTCCACCGAGGTCGAGGCGCTGCAGCTGGAGTACTCCTGGATCAAGGAGTACGACCCCCGGTTCAACGTCAAGTACCGCGACGACAAGAGCTATCCGTATCTCGCCGTCACGCTGAACGAGGAGTTCCCCCGCGTCCAGGTGATGCGCGGGGCCAAGAAGAAGGGCGTGCGCTACTTCGGTCCGTACGGGCACGCCTGGGCGATCCGCGAGACCGTCGACCTGATGCTGCGCGTCTTCCCCGTCCGCACCTGCTCCGCCGGCGTCTTCAAGAACGCCGAGCGCACCGGCCGCCCCTGCCTCCTCGGCTACATCGGCAAGTGCTCGGCCCCCTGCGTGGGCCGCGTCAGCCCCCAGGAGCACCGCGAACTGGCCGAGGACTTCTGCGACTTCATGGCCGGGCGCACCGGCACCTACATCCGCCGCCTGGAGAAGGACATGATGACGGCGGCCGAGGACCTGGAGTACGAGCGGGCCGCGCGGCTCCGCGACGACGCCGGGGCCCTGAAGCGGGCCATGGAGAAGAGCGCCGTCGTCCTCGCCGACGCCACCGACGCCGACCTGATCGCCGTCGCCGAGGACGAGCTGGAGGCCGCCCTCCAGATCTTCCACGTGCGCGGCGGCCGGGTGCGCGGCCAGCGCGGCTGGGTCACCGACAAGGTCGAGGCGGTCGACACCTCCGGCCTCGTCGAGCACGCCCTCCAGCAGCTGTACGGGGAGGAGCGCGGCGACGCGGTGCCCAAGGAGGTGCTGGTCCCCGCCCTGCCCGAGCAGGCCGAGGCCGTCGCGCAGTGGCTCGCCGAGCGCCGGGGCTCGCACGTCAGCCTGCGCATCCCGCAGCGCGGCGACAAGAAGGACCTCATGGTCACCGTCCAGCGCAACGCCCAGCAGGCGCTCGGCCTGCACAAGACCAAACGCGCCTCCGACCTGACGACCCGCTCCCGCGCCCTGGAGGAGATCGCCGAGGCCCTCGGCCTGGACACCGCTCCGCTGCGCATCGAGTGCTACGACATCTCCCACCTCCAGGGCGACGACGTGGTCGCCTCCATGGTCGTCTTCGAGGACGGCCTCGCCCGCAAGAGCGAGTACCGCCGCTTCCAGATCAAGGGCTTCGAGGGCCAGGACGACGTGCGCTCGATGCACGAGGTGATCGGCCGCCGCTTCCGGCGCTACCTCCAGGACAAGGAGCGCACGGGGGAGTGGGAGGAGCCCGTGGCCCCCGCCGCGCCCGGATCCGCCGGACCCGCCCCCTCCGGACCCGTGCCCGCCCCCGCCGCGTCCGCGGCCCCCGGTGGCGAGGAGGGCGAGCCCCGCGAGGACGACGGCCGGCCCAAGCGGTTCGCCTATCCACCGCAGCTCGTCGTCGTCGACGGCGGTCAGCCGCAGGTGGCCGCCGCCCGACGCGCCCTGGACGAGCTCGGCATCGACGACATCGCCGTCTGCGGCCTGGCCAAGCGGCTCGAAGAGGTCTGGCTGCCCGACGAGGACGACCCGGTGGTGCTGCCCCGCTCCAGCGAGGGCCTCTACCTTCTCCAGCGCGTCCGCGACGAGGCCCACCGCTTCGCCATCGCCTACCAGCGGACCAAGCGGGCCAAGCGCATCCGCAGCAGTCCGCTCGACGACGTGCCCGGCCTCGGCGACACCCGGAAACAGGCGCTGATCAAGCATTTCGGCTCCGTGAAGAAGCTCCGGCAGGCCACCGTCGACGACATCTGCCAGGTCCCCGGCATAGGGCGCAGGACGGCGGAATCGGTGGCCGCCGCCCTCGCCGCGGCGGCTCCCGCGGCACCGGCCGTGAACACGGCCACAGGAGAGATCATGGAAGAGGACGACGGGGACACCTCATGACCGAGCCCACCCCGGGGACCGCACCCCGGACCCCGCACCACCCCGACCCGCAGCACGCACGCACAGACCGAGCAGACGGAGCAGCAGACGTGAGTACGAACACCGCGAACGAGACGGGCGAGGCGGCCGTGCCGGCCATCCCCGAGCTGGTGATCATCTCGGGGATGTCGGGTGCCGGGCGCAGCACCGCCGCCAAGTGTCTGGAGGACCTCGGCTGGTTCGTCGTCGACAACCTGCCGCCCGCCCTGATCCCCACCATGGTCGAGCTGGGCGCCCGCTCCCAGGGGAACGTGGCCCGGATCGCCGTCGTCGTCGACGTGCGCGGCCGGCGCTTCTTCGACAACCTCCGCGAATCCCTCGCCGACCTGGAGGCCAAGAACGTCACCCGGCGGATCGTCTTCCTGGAGTCCTCCGACGACGCCCTGGTACGCCGCTTCGAGTCGGTCCGCCGCCCGCACCCGCTCCAGGGCGACGGCCGCATCGTCGACGGCATCGCCGCCGAGCGCGACCTGCTGCGCGAGCTGCGCGGCGACGCCGACCTCGTCATCGACACCTCCAGCCTCAACGTGCACGAGCTCCGGGCCAAGATGGACGCCCAGTTCGCCGGCGAGACGGAGCCGGAGCTGCGCGCCACGGTGATGTCCTTCGGCTTCAAGTACGGCCTGCCGGTCGACGCCGACCTGGTGGTCGACTGCCGCTTCCTGCCCAACCCGCACTGGGTGCCGGAGCTGCGCCCCTTCACCGGTCTGAACGAGGAGGTCTCCGCCTACGTCTTCGACCAGCCGGGCGCCAAGGAGTTCCTCAACCAGTACACCGAGCTGCTCCAGCTGATCGCCGCCGGATACCGCCGCGAGGGCAAGCGGTACGTGACCATCGCCGTCGGCTGCACGGGCGGCAAGCACCGCTCCGTCGCCATGTCCGAGAAGCTCGCCGCCCGCCTCGTCGCCGAAGGCGTGGAGACCGTCCTCGTGCACCGGGACATGGGGCGAGAGTGACCGGTCGCAATCTGCGGCTGCGGCGTCTGAGCCGCGCCACCTCGGCGCTCTCCGGCCGCAAGCGCGGCGCCCAGCCCAAGGTCGTCGCACTCGGCGGCGGCATGGGCCTCTCGGCGTCCCTGGCGGCGCTGCGCCGGATCACCGGCGACCTCACGGCCGTGGTCACCGTCGCCGACGACGGCGGGTCCAGCGGCCGGCTGCGCGAGGAGCTGGGCGTCCTGCCGCCCGGGGACCTGCGCAAGGCGCTCGCCGCGCTCTGCGGCGACGACGACTGGGGCCGGACCTGGTCCCGGGTCATCCAGCACCGCTTCGAGTCCAAGGGCGACCTGCACGAGCACGCCGTCGGCAATCTGCTGATCGTGGCCCTGTGGGAGCAGCTGGGCGACCACGTCCAGGCGCTGGACCTGGTCGGCAGGCTGCTCGGCGCGCACGGCCGGGTGCTGCCGATGTCGGCCGTCCCGCTGGAGCTCCAGGCCCTGGTGCGCGGCCACGATCCGGACCTCCCCGACGCGGTCGTCACCGTCCGGGGCCAGGCCACGGTCGCCCTCACCCCGGGCGAGGTCCAGTCCGTGCACGTCGTGCCGCCCGACCCGCCCGCCGTCCCCGAAGCGGTCGAGGCGGTCCTGGACGCGGACTGGGTGGTGCTCGGCCCCGGCTCCTGGTTCTCCTCCGTGATCCCGCACCTGCTCGTGCCCGAACTGCTCGACGCGCTGGTCGCCACGAAGGCCCGCAAGGTCCTCTCGTTGAACCTCGCACCGCAGCCCGGCGAAACAGATGGCTTCTCCCCGCAGCGTCATTTGGAGGTTTTGGGACGACACGCCCCTAAACTCGCCTTGGACGTGGTGCTGGCCGATGAGGCCGCCGTGCCCGACCGTGAATCCCTCGCCGATGCCGCACAACGGCTCGGAGCCGCGGTCGAGCTGGCGCCGGTGGCATCGCCCGACGGCGTTCCGGTTCATGATCAGGAGCTGTTGGCCGCCGCGTACGACCGTATTTTCCGGATGCATGGAAGGATCGGCCCATGGCGATGACGCCAGCGGTGAAGGACGAAATCTCTCGGCTTCCCGTCACCCGGACCTGCTGCAGGAAGGCGGAGGTCTCGGCGATTCTCCGGTTCGCGGGCGGGCTGCACCTGGTGAGCGGCCGGATCGTGATCGAGGCGGAGCTGGACACCGCGATGGCGGCGCGCCGGCTCAAGCGCGACATCCTCGAAATCTTCGGGCACAGCTCGGAGCTGATCGTGATGGCCCCCGGCGGACTGCGGCGCGGCTCGCGCTACGTCGTACGGGTGGTCGCCGGCGGTGACCAGCTGGCCCGCCAGACCGGTCTGGTGGACGGCCGCGGCCGTCCCATCCGCGGCCTGCCCCCGCAGGTGGTCTCGGGGGCCACCTGCGACGCGGAGGCCGCCTGGCGCGGGGCGTTCCTCGCGCACGGCTCGCTCACCGAGCCCGGCCGCTCCTCCTCGCTGGAGGTCACCTGCCCCGGCCCGGAGGCGGCCCTCGCCCTCGTCGGCGCGGCCCGCAGACTCTCCATCGCGGCGAAGGCCCGCGAGGTGCGCGGGGTGGACCGCGTGGTCGTCCGCGACGGTGACGCGATCGGCGCGCTGCTGACGCGGCTCGGCGCGCACGAGTCGGTGCTGGCCTGGGAGGAGCGCCGGATGCGGCGCGAGGTCCGCGCCACGGCCAACCGGCTCGCCAACTTCGACGACGCGAACCTGCGCCGCTCGGCCCGCGCGGCGGTCGCCGCCGGAGCCCGGGTCGGCCGGGCGCTGGAGATCCTCGGCGAGGAGGTCCCCGAGCACCTGGCGGCGGCCGGACGGCTGCGCATGGAGCACAAGCAGGCGTCGCTGGAGGAGCTGGGAGCGCTCGCCGACCCGCCGCTGACCAAGGACGCCGTCGCCGGCCGGATCCGGCGGCTGCTCGCCATGGCGGACAAGCGCGCCCAGGATCTGGGCATCCCGGGGACGGAGTCGACGCTCAGCGAGGAGATGGCGGACGGCCTCGTCGGCTGACTCCGCGACGGGCGGCGGGCGTTGGTCCCGGGCCGCCCGCGCGCCGCTCCGAGAGGGCGGACGGAGGCCCGTACCCCCTACTGGGGAGTACGGGCCCCGCGCCTTTCCCGTTGGTGTGTACGGCTCGTCTCGATGTCACCTCCGGGCCCTCGGAGAGGTAGGGTCGGAGGCGGTCGGGGACATCCCTATACAACTCGCCGGCGTCGAAAACCGGCGTACCTAACGAGGAGATCGGTTCGTGACGATCCGCGTAGGCATCAACGGCTTTGGCCGCATCGGTCGCAACTACTTCCGCGCGCTGCTGGAGCAGGGTGCGGACATCGAGATCGTGGCTGTCAACGACCTGGGTGACACTGCGACCACGGCCCACCTGCTGAAGTACGACACCATCCTGGGTCGTCTCAAGGCAGAGGTCAGCCACACCGCCGACACCATCACGGTGGACGGCCACACCATCAAGGTGCTCTCCGAGCGCAACCCGGCCGACATCCCCTGGGGTGACCTGGGCGTCGACATCGTCGTCGAGTCCACCGGCATCTTCACCAAGAAGGCCGACGCCGAGAAGCACATCGCGGGCGGCGCCAAGAAGGTCCTCATCTCGGCTCCGGCCAAGGACGAGGACATCACCATCGTGATGGGCGTCAACCAGGACAAGTACGACGCGGCCAACCACCACGTCATCTCCAACGCCTCCTGCACCACCAACTGCGTGGCGCCGATGGCCAAGGTCCTCGACGAGAACTTCGGCATCGTCAAGGGCCTGATGACGACGGTCCACGCGTACACCAACGACCAGCGGATCCTGGACTTCCCGCACTCGGACCTGCGCCGCGCCCGCGCCGCCGCCGAGAACATCATCCCGACCACCACCGGCGCCGCCAAGGCCACCGCGCTGGTCCTCCCGCAGCTCAAGGGCAAGCTCGACGGCATCGCGATGCGCGTCCCGGTCCCGACCGGCTCCGCCACCGACCTGGTCGTGACGCTCCAGCGCGAGGTCACCAAGGACGAGGTCAACGCCGCGTTCAAGAAGGCCGCCGACGACGGCGACCTCAAGGGCTTCCTGACGTACACCGAGGACCCGATCGTCTCCTCGGACATCGTCGGCGACCCGTCGTCCTGCACCTTCGACTCCTCCCTGACCATGGTCCAGGAGGGCACGTCGGTGAAGATCCTCGGCTGGTACGACAACGAGTGGGGCTACTCCAACCGCCTCGTCGACCTCACGGTCTTCGTCGGCGACCAGCTCTGATCCCCGGGCCGGCAGGCAACACGATGTGAGTAAGGGGCTCGACGGCCGCAGCGCGGCGACCGTCGAGCCCCTCAGCATGCTCATCCGTCCTTGCAAGGAGTAACGGAACAGATGAAGACGATCGACGAACTTCTCGCCGAAGGGGTCGCGGGCAGGCGGGTATTCGTCCGTGCCGACCTCAATGTGCCGCTGGACGGCACCACGATCACCGACGACGGCCGTATCCGCGCCGTCGTCCCGACGGTCGCCAAGCTCGCCGAGGCCGGCGCACGCGTCGTCGTCGCCTCGCACCTCGGCCGCCCCGAGGGCGCCCCGGACCCGGCGTTCTCACTCGCGCCCGCCGCCGCCCGCCTCGGCGAACTCCTCGGCGCCGACGTCGCCTTCGCGACCGACACCGTCGGCGAGTCCGCCCGCGCCGCCGTCGCGGGCCTCACCGACGGCCAGGTCGCCGTCGTCGAGAACCTCCGCTTCAACGCCGGAGAGACGGCCGGGGACGACGCCGAGCGCGCCGCCTTCGCCGACCGGCTCGCCGAGCTGGCCGACGTGTACGTGGGCGACGGCTTCGGCGCCGTCCACCGCAAGCACGCCTCGGTCTTCGACCTCCCGGCCCGGCTGCCGCACTACGCCGGCTACCTGATCGCCACCGAGGTCGGCGTCCTCAAGCGGCTCACCTCCGACGTGCGGCGGCCCTACGCCGTCGTCCTCGGCGGCGCCAAGGTCTCCGACAAGCTCGGCGTGATCGACCACCTGCTGGAGAAGGCCGACCGCATCCTGATCGGCGGCGGCATGGCGTACACCTTCCTCAAGGCCCAGGGCCACGAGGTCGGCATCTCGCTGCTCCAGGAGGACCAGGTCCCGGCCGTCCAGGGCTACCTCAAGCGGGCCGAGGAGCGCGGCGTGGAGTTCGTGCTCCCGGTCGACGTCCTGGTCGCGGGCGCGTTCCCGGACCTGAAGACCAAGGCCCCGGCGCACCCCGACACGGTCGCCGCCGACGCCATCCCCGCCGACCAGGAGGGGCTGGACATCGGCCCCGAGACCCGCAAGCTGTACGCGGCGAAGCTCGCCGACGCGGCCACCGTCTTCTGGAACGGCCCGATGGGCGTCTTCGAACACCCCGACTACGCCGAGGGCACCCGCGCCCTCGCCCAGGCCCTCGTCGACTCCCCGGCCTTCAGCGTGGTCGGCGGTGGCGACTCCGCCGCCGCCGTCCGCATCCTGGGCTTCGACGAGAACGCGTTCGGACACATCTCGACCGGTGGCGGCGCCAGCCTCGAATACCTTGAGGGCAAGACGCTTCCCGGCCTCGCCGCACTGGAGGACTGACCTTTCATGACCACCCGCACCCCGCTGATGGCGGGCAACTGGAAGATGAACCTCAACCACCTTGAGGCCATCGCCCACGTCCAGAAGCTCTCCTTCGCCCTGAACGACAAGGACTACGAGGACGTCGAGGTCGCCGTCCTCCCGCCCTTCACCGACCTGCGCTCCGTGCAGACCCTGGTGGACGGCGACAAGCTCAAGATCAAGTACGGTGCCCAGGACCTCTCGGCGCAGGACTCCGGCGCGTACACCGGGGAGATCTCCGGCTCGATGCTCGCCAAGCTGCGCTGCACCTACGTGGCCGTCGGCCACAGCGAGCGCCGCCAGTACCACGCCGAGAACGACGAGGTCTGCAACGCCAAGGTGAAGGCCGCCTACCGGCACGGGCTGACCCCGATCCTCTGCGTCGGCGAGGGCCTGGACGTGCGGAAGGCCGGCGAGCAGGTCGCGTACACGCTCGCGCAGCTCGACGGCGGCCTGAAGGACATCCCGGCCGAGCAGGCCGAGTCCATCGTGATCGCCTACGAGCCCGTCTGGGCCATCGGCACCGGCGAGGTCGCCACCCCCGAGGACGCCCAGGAGGTGTGCGGAGCGATCCGCCGCCGGCTGGCCGAGCTGTACTCGCAGGAGCTGGCCGACGCGGTCCGCATCCAGTACGGCGGCTCGGTGAAGTCCGGCAACGTGGCGGCGATCATGGCCCAGCCCGACGTCGACGGCGCCCTGATCGGCGGGGCCGCGCTGGACGCCGACGAGTTCGTCAAGATCGTCCGCTTCCGCGACCAGTGAGTAGGCGCTAGCGCCGATCCGTCGTACCCTTGCGGGGGCCGAGGGGCTTGCGCCCTCGGCCCCCGCTGTACGTACACGCAGTAGTCAAGAATTCCGGAAAGAGGGACCAGCCGTGGTTTTGGCGTTCCAGATCGTTCTGATCGTCTTCAGCCTGCTGCTGATGCTGCTGGTGCTCATGCACAAGGGCAAGGGCGGCGGCCTCTCCGACATGTTCGGCGGCGGAATGCAGTCCTCCGTCGGCGGCTCCTCGGTCGCCGAGCGCAACCTCGACCGGATCACCGTCGTGGTCGGCCTGATCTGGTTCGCGTGCGTCGTCGTCCTCGGCCTGCTCGTCAAGCTCGACTGAACCGGTCGTCGCGATTGCCGGTGAGGGTGTAACTCCTTTCACTGGACGCGCGTTGGGCCTTACGTAGACTGGGGCATCCTCGAGCACCATCACGCAGGGAGTTACGACCGTGGCAAGTGGCAACGCGATCCGGGGAAGCCGGGTCGGAGCGGGGCCGATGGGCGAGGCCGAGCGCGGCGAATCCGCGCCCCGCCTCCGCATCTCCTTCTGGTGCTCGAACGGGCACGAGACGCAGCCGAGCTTCGCCCATGACGCGCAGGTGCCGGACACCTGGGACTGCCCGCGCTGCGGCTTCCCGGCCGGCCAGGACCGGGACAGCCCGCCCGACCCGCCCCGCACCGAGCCGTACAAGACGCACCTGGCGTACGTGCGCGAGCGGCGCAGCGACGCCGACGGCGAGGCCATCCTCGCCGAAGCCCTCGCCAAGCTCCGCGGCGAGATCTGAGCGAGCCCTCATCCCCGGACCAGGAGACTTCCCGCAGGTCCGCGACGTCGTACACCGGCCGGACACCCACGGGTGCCCGGCCGGACCGCTTTCCCGTGCCGCGGCCCGCGTCCGCGCCGCACGCCCCCTCGATCAATTAGGTTGGAGAGCCAGCGGGGAAGCGCAGTTACGAGAAGAAGTGGGCTGATATCCGGGATGAACGCAGCACGCCGAACCAGGCTCAACCAGACCTCCGAGTGGACGGCTCTCGGCAAGCACCGTGAGGAGTTCGGCGCCACACGGCTGCGCCGCCTGTTCGCGGACCGGCCGGACCGGGGCACCGCCTACACCCTGCGGGTCGGCGACCTCCACATCGACTACTCCAAGCACCTGATCACCGACGAGACGCTGCGCCTGCTGCGCGAACTCGCCGCCGCCACCGGGGTCGCCGAGCTGCGCGACGCGATGTTCCGCGGCGAGAAGATCAACACCACCGAGGACCGGGCCGTCCTGCACACCGCGCTGCGCGCCCCGCGCGACGCGGTCGTCGAGGTCGACGGCGAGAACGTGGTGCCCGCCGTCCACGCCGTCCTGGACAAGATGGCCGCCTTCTCCGAGCAGGTCAGGTCGGGGCGCTGGACCGGCCACACCGGCAAGCCGATCAAGAACGTCGTCAACATCGGCATCGGCGGCTCCGACCTCGGCCCCGCCATGGCGTACGAGGTGCTGCGCTCCTTCACGGACCGCTCGCTCACCGTCCGCTTCGTCTCCAACGTGGACGGCGCCGACCTGCACGAGGCCGTCCGCGACCTCGACCCGGCCGAGACGCTCTTCGTCATCGCCTCGAAGACGTTCACCACGATCGAGACCATCACCAACGCCACCTCCGCCCGCGACTGGCTGCTCACCGAGCTGCGCGCCGGGCAGGACGCCGTCGCCAAGCACTTCGTCGCCCTCTCGACCAACGCCGAGAAGGTCGCGGACTTCGGCATCGACACCGCCAACATGTTCGAGTTCTGGGACTGGGTCGGCGGACGCTACTCCTACGACTCGGCGATCGGCCTCGCGCTGATGATCGCCATCGGCCCGGACCGCTTCCGCGAGATGCTCGACGGCTTCCACCTCGTCGACGAGCACTTCCGCACCGCGCCCCCCGAGGAGAACGCGCCGCTCCTGATGGGCCTCCTCGGCGTCTGGTACGGCAACTTCTTCGACGCCCAGTCGCACGCGGTGCTGCCCTACAGCCACTACCTCTCGAAGTTCACGGCCTACCTCCAGCAGCTCGACATGGAGTCCAACGGCAAGTCCGTCGACCGGGACGGCGACCGGGTCGACTGGCAGACGGGACCGGTCGTCTGGGGCACGCCCGGCACCAACGGGCAGCACGCCTACTACCAGTTGATCCATCAGGGCACCAAGACGATCCCGGCGGACTTCATCGGCTTCGCCGCCCCGGTGCACGACCTGCTGCCCGGCCTGATCGCCCAGCACGACCTGCTGATGGCCAACTTCTTCGCCCAGACCCAGGCCCTCGCCTTCGGCAGGACGCCCGACGAGGTCCGCGCCGAAGGCGTGCCCGAGGAGCTGGTGCCGCACAAGACGTTCCGCGGCAACCACCCCACCACCACGATCCTCGCCGACCGGCTGACCCCCTCGGTCCTCGGCCAGCTGATCGCGCTCTACGAGCACAAGGTCTTCGTCCAGGGCGCGATCTGGAACATCGACTCCTTCGACCAGTGGGGCGTCGAACTCGGCAAGGTCCTCGCCAAGAAGATTGAACCGGTCCTCACCGAGGGCGTCGGCGGCGAGCAGTTGGACAGCTCCACCGCCGCCCTGGTCAGCGCCTACCGCGGCCTGCGGGGGCGCTGAGCCGATGCCGCCGGGGGAGGGGACGGTGCGGCTGAGGCCACCGCGCAACACGCTGGACGAGCGGGCCGTCGGCTGGTGGCGGGCGCGGTGGCTGCTGCTGACCGCCGCGCCCGTGGCGCCGCTCGCCGTGCTGGGCGCGATCGTCGCTCCCGCCCGGTTCTGGCTGCTGCTGTCCGCCGCGGTCCTGGCCGCGGCGGGCCTGGCGGTCACCGTCCTCCTCCCGCGGTGGTGGTTCCGCACCCACCGCTGGGAGGTCACCGAGGACGCGGTGTACGTACGGACCGGGTTCTTCCGGCAGGAGTGGCGGATCGCGCCGATGTCCCGCATCCAGACCGTCGACACCGTGCGCGGGCCACTGGAGCAGCTGTTCCGGCTCGGCACCGTCACGGTCACCACCGCCTCCGCCAAGGGCGCGGTACGGATCGAGGGGCTGGACCACGAGGTCGCCGCCCAACTGGCCGAACGCCTCACCCGCATCACCCGCGACACCCCGGGCGACGCCACATGAGCACCCGCGACGACCAGAACCTTCCCGGCGACGGCCGGCGCCTCGATGCCCGTACGGTCCTGGTCACCGCGGTCGTCGTCGCCGGGGTCGCGGCTGGCGCGGCCGTGCCGACGACGCTCGGGCTCGCCGGATGGCTCGGAACGCTGCCCGCCGCACTCTGGGTGCTGGCCGGGGCGGTGCTGCTCATCGGGGCCGCGGCGGGCGCCGACCACGTCCGGTGGCGGCGCACCCGCTACCGCGTCGGGCCCGAGCGCGTCGAGCTGCACACCGGTCTGCTCCTCGTGAAGCGCCGCTCGCTGGCCCGCGAGCGCGTCCGCACCGTCGACCTCACCGCCAACCCGCTGCTGCGCGTCCTGGGCCTGGTCACCGTCAGGATCGGCACCGGCGAACACGGCGGCGACTCCACCCTCGAACTGGACCCGGTCACCCGCGCCGAGGGCGAACGGCTGCGCCGGCTCCTGTTGGAGCGCGTCGGCGCCGGGAGCGCCGGCGGCCACCGCGAAGGCGAACTCGCCGTCCTGGACCCCCGCTGGATCCGCTACGCCCCGGTCTCCTTCGTCGTCCCGATGCTCGGCGGCGCGGCGGCCGGAGCGGTGCTCCAGGTCAGCGACTGGGCCGGAGCCCAGCGCGAGGTCATCGGGTGGATCGGCGACCGCCTGCGCGACACCCCGCTGCTCTGGACGGTCGCCACCCTCGTGCTCGCCGCGCTGGTCGCGGGGGTGGTGGGCGCGCTCGGCCTCTGGGTCGAGATGTGGTGGAACTACCGCCTGGAGCGCGAGCCCGGCTGCACCCTGCGCGTGCGGCGCGGCCTGTTCACCTCCCGCTCCATATCCGTCGAGGAGGCCCGGCTGCGCGGCGTGGACCTGGTCGAACCGCTCGGCGTCCGGCTCTTCGGCGCCGCCCGGCTGGACGCCATCACCACGGGGCTGGCCAAGGACGAGGACACCGGCAACGCCGACCACGACACCCTGCTCCCGGCCGCTCCCCGCGCCCTGGCCGACCGCGTCGCCGCCGACGTGCTCCGCGAGGCGGCCACCCCGACCGGCGCCCCGCTCACCGCCCATCCGCGCGCCGCGCGGGCCCGCAGGCTGCGCTGGGCGCTGGCGGCGGTCCTGGCTCCGGTGCTCGTCCTGGCCGTCCTGGGGGCGCTGCTCACCCCCGTCCTGCTGTGGATCGCCCTCGGCTGCGCGGCGGCGGGCGCGCCGCTCGCGGTGGCGCTGGCGCTGGACGCGTACCGGGGTCTGGGGCACGCGCTCGCGGGCCGCTATCTGGTGACCCGCTCCGGTACGCTCCGCCGCTCCACCGCCGCCCTGGAGCGCACCGGCGTGATCGGCTGGACCATCAGGCAGTCGGTCTTCCAGCGGCGGGCCGGGCTGATCGGCGTCACCGCCACCACAGCCGCCGGAGGCGGCGCGTACACGGCGTACGACACCGACGCCTCCGAGGGCCTGGCCTTCGCCGCCGAGGCCGTCCCCGGGCTGCTGGAGCCCTTCCTGGAGCGCGTCCCGGACGGCTCCTGAGGGCGGTGGACGCGGGTGGGGCCGGTCAGCCGCCGTGCGTGGTGCCGGGACCAGCACCACCCGGCCGTCCGAGCCCGGAGCCCTTCGCGCCGCAGGCCCGGACCGCCGGGGAAAGAAGCGGGCCGGGCCTGCGGGGCGTGAGCGCTCAGGGCGAGGCGGGCGGGTAAAGCGCGCGCGGCAGCCGCGAGGCCGCCGCGGCGTCCAGCAGCCACAGCGTGCGGCTGCGCCCGTACGCCCCCGCCGCCGGGGCCTGGATCTCCCCGGCGCCCGACAGGGCGACGGCCGCGGCCTCCGCCTTGTCCTCGCCCGCCGCGAGCAGCCACACCTCGCGCGCCGCGCGGATCGCGGGGAGCGTGAGGGAAACGCGCACGGGCGGCGGCTTCGGGGCCCCGTGCACACCGACCACGGTGCGCTCGGTCTCCCGCACCGCGGGCAGCTCCGGGAAGAGCGAGGCCACGTGCGTGTCCGGGCCGACGCCCAGCATCAGCACGTCGAACGCCGGCACCTGGCCGTGGTCCTCCGGACCCGCGGCGGCGGCCAGCTCCGCCGCGTACCCGGCCGCCGCGGCGTCCGCGTCCGCGCCGTACGGGCCGTCCGACGCGGGCATCGCGTGCACCCGGGCCGGGTCCAGCGGCACCGCGTCGAGCAGCGCCGCGCGGGCCTGGGTGACGTTGCGCTCCGGGTCGCCCTCGGGCAGGAACCGCTCGTCGCCCCACCACAGGTCCAGGCGCGCCCAGTCGACCGCGTCCCGGGCGGGCGCCGCGGCGAGGGCGGCCAGCAGGCCGTTGCCGTTGCGCCCGCCGGTCAGCACCACCGAGGCGTGGCCCCGGGCGGCCTGGGCGTCCACCACCTTCGTGATCAGCCGGGCCGCCGCGGCCTCGGCCATCAGCTGCTTGTCGCGGTGCACGACCAGCTGCGGCGGCGTCACTTCGGCGCCGCCTTCTTCGCCGCGGTCTTCTTCGCGGCCGGGGCCTTGGCCTCGCCCTCGGACGACCGGTCGGTCTTGTCGTCGAGCGGGGCGGCCTTCACCTCGCCGCCCATGGTGAGCCGGTCCAGCCCGAACTTCACCGCGGACTCGTAGGTGTTGTCCGGGTCCAGGCGGCGCAGCTCCTCCGCCAGCAGCTCGGCCGTGTCGCGGCGCTTGAGCGCCACCCCGCGGTCGGGCTGGCCCTGCATGGAGAGCGTGGCGAGCGAGCCGTCGGCCCGGTCCAGGACGATGACGCCGCTCTTCGTCTCCAGGCGGACGGCGGTGAGGCCGGGGCCGCCGGAGAGCGTGCGCTCCACCGGGACGTCGAGCCGGTGCGCGAGCCACATCGCCAGCAGCTCGCAGCTCGGGTTGTCGCTCTCGCCCTCGACGGTGGCGCCGATGACCCGGGCCGGCTGCTGGTCCAGCGCGGCGGCCAGCATGGAGCGCCACGGCGTGATCCGGGTCCAGGACAGGTCCGTGTCGCCCGGGCTGTACGTCGCCGCCCGCACCGCCAGCTCGTCGAGCGGGCGCTCGGCGGAGTAGGCGTCGGTGATCCGGCGCTGGGCGAGCGCGCCCAGCGGGTCCTTCGCCGGATCGGCCGGCGCGCCCTCGGGCCACCACACCACGACCGGGGCGTCCGGCAGCAGCAGCGGCAGCACCACCGACTGGGCGTGGTTGGCCAGTTCACCGTGGAGCCGCAGGACGACGGTCTCGCCCGTGCCCGCGTCGGAACCGACCCGGACCTCGGCGTCGAGGCGGGCGTCCCGCCGGGCGCGCGGCGAGCGGCTGATCCGCTTGATCACCGCGATGATCCGCGAGGGGTGCTCGCGCGAGGCGTCGCCCGCCGACTTGAGCGCGTCGTACGCGTTCTCCTCGTCGGTGACGATGACCAGCGTGAGCACCATGCCGATGGCGGGGGTGCCGATGGCCCGGCGGGCCGAGACCAGCGCCTGGTTGATCTTGCTGGACGTGGTTTCCGTGAGATCGATCTTCATGGCCGGCGCCAGCTCCGTCCGTCGCGTGCGAGCATCTCGTCCGCCTCGGCCGGACCCCAGGTACCGGCCGCGTACTGCGCGGGCTTGCCGTGCTTGTCCCAGTACTCCTCGATCGGGTCGAGGATGGTCCAGGAGAGCTCGACCTCCTGGTGGCGGGGGAAGAGGTTGGCGTCGCCCAGCAGCACGTCCAGCAGGAGCCGCTCGTAGGCCTCCGGGCTGGACTCCGTGAAGGACTCGCCGTAGGCGAAGTCCATCGTGACGTCCCGGACCTCCATCGAGGTGCCGGGCACCTTGGAGCCGAAGCGCACGGTGACGCCCTCGTCCGGCTGGACCCGGATGACCAGCGCGTTGCCGCCCAGCTCCTCGGTCGCACCGGACTCGAAGGGAAGGTACGGGGCGCGCTTGAAGACGACCGCGATCTCCGTGACCCGGCGGCCGAGCCGCTTGCCGGTCCGCAGGTAGAACGGCACGCCCGCCCAGCGGCGGTTGTTGATCGTCAGCTTGATCGCGGCGAAGGTGTCGGTCGTCGACTTGGGGTCGATGCCGTCCTCCTCCAGATAGCCCGGGACCTCCTCGCCGCCCTGCCAGGCGTGCGCGTACTGGCCGCGCACGGTGTGCCGGCCCAGGTCCTCGGGCAGCTCGACGGCGGTGAGCACCTTGAGCTTCTCGGCGACCAGGGCCTTCGGGTGGAAGGAGCCGGGCTCCTCCATCGCGGTCAGCGCCAGCAGCTGGAGCAGGTGGTTCTGGATGACGTCGCGGGCGGCGCCGATGCCGTCGTAGTAGCCGGCCCGGCCGCCGATGCCGATGTCCTCGGCCATCGTGATCTGCACGTGGTCGACGTAGGACCGGTTCCAGATCGGCTCGAACATCGTGTTGGCGAAGCGCAGCGCCAGGATGTTCTGGACGGTCTCCTTGCCCAGGTAGTGGTCGATCCGAAAGACCTCGTTGGGCGGGAAGACGGCGTGCACGAGCTGGTTGAGCTCCTGCGCGCTGGCCAGGTCGTGGCCGAACGGCTTCTCGATGACGGCACGCCGCCAGGAGCCCTCGCCCTGGTCGGCCAGCCCGTGCTTCTTGAGCTGCTGGACGACCTTGGGGAAGAACTTCGGCGGCACGGACAGGTAGAAGGCGAAGTTGCCTCCGGTGCCCTGCGCCTGGTCCAGCTCCTGGATCGTCGCCTTGAGCGTCTCGAACGCCTCGTCGTCGTCGAAGTTGCCCTGGACGAAGCGCATCCCCTGGATGAGCTGCTGCCAGACCTCCTCGCGGAACGGCGTACGGGCGTGCTCCTTGACGGCGTCGTGGACGACCTGGGCGAAGTCCTCGTCCTCCCAGTCGCGGCGCGCGAAACCGATGAGCGAGAAGCCCGGCGGCAGCAGGCCGCGGTTGGCCAGGTCGTAGACGGCGGGCATCAGCTTTTTACGGGACAAATCGCCCGTGACGCCAAAGATGACCAGGCCCGACGGCCCCGCGATGCGCGGGAGCCGGCGGTCCTGGGCGTCACGAAGCGGGTTGGCTCCGGGAACACCAGACAAAGTGGTCAGCCCTCCGAGGGGGCGAGGCGCGAGAGCTCCGCCTCGGTCGACTTGAGCAGGTCGTTCCAGGACGCCTCGAACTTCTCGACGCCCTCGTCCTCCAGCACCTGCACGACCTCGTCGTACGAGATGCCGAGCTTCTTGATCGCGTCCAGGTCGGCACGCGCCTGGTCGTAGCGGCCGGAGACGGTGTCGCCGGTGATCTCGCCGTGGTCGGCCACGGCCTCCAGCGTCGCCTCCGGCATGGTGTTGACCGTGTTGGGCGCGACGAGGTCGTCGACGTACAGGGTGTCCTTGAGGGACGGGTCCTTGACGCCGGTGGAGGCCCACAGCGGGCGCTGCTTGTTGGCGTGCGCCTTGTCCAGCGCGGCCCAGCGCTCGCCCGAGAAGACCTCCTCGTACGCCTCGTACGCCAGGCGGGCGTTGGCCAGGGCGGACTTGCCCTTGGCGGCCTTCGCCTCGTCGGAGCCGACGGCGTCCAGCCGCTTGTCGACCTCGGTGTCCACACGGGACAC
The DNA here is from genome assembly GCF_003846185.1 of Streptomyces sp. ADI96-02. Classification (GTDB taxonomy): domain Bacteria; phylum Actinomycetota; class Actinomycetes; order Streptomycetales; family Streptomycetaceae; genus Streptomyces. The sequence goes on along the minus strand of NZ_ML123034.1, from coordinate 1,292,180 downwards.
GAAGAACGAGGCGACCGAGTGGATCTTGGCCAGGTCCAGACCCGCGGCCTTCGCCTTCTCCAGGCCCGCCAGGTAGGCGTCCATGACCTCGCGGTAGCGCGCCAGCGAGAAGATCAGCGTCACGTTCACGCTGATGCCCCGCCCGATCACCTCGGTGATCGCCGGCAGGCCGGCCTTCGTCGCCGGGATCTTGATGAGCGTGTTCGGACGGTCCACCAGCCAGGCGAGCTGCTTGGCCTCGGCCACCGTGGCCGTGGTGTCGTGGGCCAGGCGCGGGTCGACCTCGATGGAGACCCGGCCGTCCTGGCCCTCCGTCGCGTCGAAGACGGGCCGCAGGATGTCGGCGGCGTCGCGGACGTCCGCCGTCGTGATCATGCGGATGGCTTCCTCGACGGTGACCTTGCGGGCGGCGAGATCGGTCAGCTGCCCGTCGTAGCCGTCACCCTGGGAGATCGCCTTCTGGAAGATCGACGGGTTGGTGGTCACCCCGACGACGTGGCTCTGGTCGATCAGCTCGGCCAGGTTGCCGGAGGTGATCCGCTTGCGCGACAGGTCGTCGAGCCAGATCGCCACGCCCTCGTCGGAGAGGCGCTTGAGTGCGTCTGTCATGAGTTGCATCTCCTACTAGTCGTATGACGGCGTCAGCGTGCTGCGGCGTCGAGAGATTCCCGCGCGGCGGCGGCCACGTGCTCGGGGGTGAAGCCGAACTCGCGGAACAGCACCTTCGCGTCGGCCGAGGCGCCGAAGTGCTCCAGCGAGACGATCCGTCCGGCGTCGCCGACGTACCGGTGCCAGGTCAGGCCGATGCCCGCCTCGACGGCGACGCGCGCCCTCACGGACGGCGGCAGGACGCTGTCCTTGTACGCCTGGTCCTGCTCCTCGAACCACTCGACCGACGGCATCGAGACGACCCGGGTCGGCACGCCGGCCGCCTGGAGCTGCTTGCGGGCCTCGACGGCCACGTGGACCTCGGAGCCGGTCGCGACGAGCAGCACCCGCGGCTCGCCTCCCTCGGCCTCGAACAGCACGTAACCGCCCTTGGCCGCGTCCTCGTTGGCCGCGTACGTCGGCACGCCCTGGCGGGTCAGCGCCAGACCGTGCGGGGCGCCCTTGCCGAACACCTTGGTGTAGCGGCGCAGGATCTCGCGCCAGGCGATGGCGGTCTCGTTCGCGTCGGCCGGGCGTACGACGTTCAGGCCCGGGATGGCGCGCAGCGCCGCCAGGTGCTCGACCGGCTGGTGGGTCGGGCCGTCCTCGCCGAGGCCGATGGAGTCGTGCGTCCACACGTACGTCACCGGCAGGTGCATCAGCGCGGAGAGCCGCACCGCGTTGCGCATGTAGTCGGAGAACACCAGGAACGTGCCGCCGTAGATACGGGTGTTGCCGTGCAGCGCGATGCCGTTCATGGCCGCGGCCATGGCGTGCTCGCGGATGCCGAAGTGGATCGTGCGGCCGTACGGGTCCGCCTCCGGCAGGGGGTTGCCCGCGGGGAGGAACGACGAGGTCTTGTCGATCGTGGTGTTGTTCGAGCCGGCGAGGTCGGCGGAACCGCCCCACAGCTCGGGGACGAAGTCGCCGAGCGCCTGGAGCACCTTGCCGGAGGCCGCGCGGGTGGCGAGGCTGTGGCCCGTCTCGAAGACCGGAAGCCGCTCCTCCCAGCCCTCGGGCAGCTCGCCCGCGGCGATCCGGTCGAAGTCGGCGGCGCGGGCCGGGTCGGCCGTGCGCCACGCGGCGAAGGACTTGTCCCACGCGGCGCGGGCCTCGCGGCCCCGGTCGAGCGCCTGCCGGGTGTGGCCGATGACCTCGTCGGAGACCTCGAAGGACTTCTCCGGGTCGAAGCCGAGGACCCGCTTGGTCGCCGCGACCTCGTCGTCGCCGAGGGCCGAGCCGTGCGCGGCCTCGGTGTTCTGCGCGTTCGGGGCGGGCCAGGCGATGATGGACCGGGCCGCGATGAACGACGGGCGCTCGGTCTCGGCCTTGGCCGCCTGAAGCGCCGCGTACAGACCCGCCGGGTCCAGGTCGCCGCTGGGCAGCTGGTCGACGCGCTGGACGTGCCAGCCGTACGCCTCGTACCGCTTCAGGGTGTCCTCGGAGACCGCGGTCTCCGTGTCGCCCTCGATGGAGATGTGGTTGTCGTCCCAGAGCAGGACCAGGTTGCCCAGCTTCTGGTGACCGGCCAGCGAGGACGCCTCGGCGGAGATGCCCTCCTGGAGGCAGCCGTCACCGGCGACGACCCAGACCATGTGGTCGAACGGGGACGTGCCCGCGGCCGCCTCGGGGTCGAACAGGCCGCGCTCGTAGCGGGCGGCCATCGCCATGCCCACGGCGTTGGCGACGCCCTGGCCCAGCGGGCCGGTCGTCGTCTCCACGCCGGTGGTGTGGCCGTACTCCGGGTGGCCGGGCGTCTTGGAACCCCAGGTGCGGAAGGTCTTGAGGTCGTCCAGCTCCAGGCCGTAGCCGGCCAGGTAGAGCTGGATGTACAGGGTCAGGCTGGAGTGGCCCGCCGAGAGGACGAACCGGTCGCGACCGGTCCACTCCGCGTCCGCGGGATCGTGCCGCATCACCTTCTGGAAGAGGGTGTACGCGGCGGGAGCCAGGCTCATCGCCGTGCCCGGGTGGCCGTTTCCGACTTTCTGTACGGCGTCCGCGGCGAGGACGCGGGCGGTGTCCACGGCCCGCTGGTCCAAATCGGTCCACTGGAGGTCTGTGGTGGTCGGCTTGTTGCTCACCCTGAGTCAGGGCTCCTCTCCACTGTCGTAAACCGGTGACGGGTGCCGTACCGGGCGCTGTCGAGCCTACCCCCGTCGCCAGGCACACTTTCCGAGCACTTTCCAGGGTGGGGGCGACCCGTGCGGTCCGCCTCCCGGGAGAATGTCCCCGCCGCCGCCGAGTCACCCCCAACACGACCCCACCCCCGCGAAGGAGGGCGTAACGGCAACGTCTACAGTGGTCGGGTTCGCGCAAGTCTTCACCGGGCCTCCTCGCCCGGAGCTTGCTGGGATTTCTCTGTCAGGGGTGTGCGTGACGGCCGTCGAGTCCCGACCCGCAGGGGTCGCCTTGACTCCCAGCCCAGGGGGCCATCGCCCGTTCGGGGCCCGCGTCAAGGCATTCGTGGCGCTTACCAAGCCACGGATCATCGAGCTGCTGCTCATCACCACCGTTCCGGTGATGTTCCTCGCCGCCCAGGGTGTGCCCGACCTGTGGCTCGTCCTCACCACCACCGTCGGCGGATACCTCTCCGCGGGCGGCGCCAACGCGCTCAACATGTACATCGACCGCGACATCGACGCGCTGATGGACCGTACGTCGCAGCGCCCGCTGGTCACCGGCATGGTCAGCCCCCGCGAGTGCCTGGCCTTCGGCATCGCCCTCGCGGTGGTCTCCACCGTGTGGTTCGGACTGCTCGTCAACTGGCTCTCCGCCGCGCTCGCGCTCGGCGCGCTCCTCTTCTACGTCGTCGTCTACACGATGCTGCTCAAGCGCCGTACCTCGCAGAACATCGTCTGGGGCGGCATCGCGGGCTGCATGCCGGTCCTCATCGGCTGGTCCGCCGTGACGAACTCCGTGTCCTGGGCCGCGGTCATCCTCTTCGCCGTCATCTTCTTCTGGACGCCGCCGCATTACTGGCCGCTGTCGATGAAGGTCAAGGAGGACTACGCCCGGGTCGGCGTCCCGATGCTCCCGGTCATCGCCTCCAACCGGGTGGTCGCCCGGCAGATCGTCCTCTACAGCTGGGTGATGGTGGCGGTCTCGCTGCTGCTGACCCCGCTGGGGTACACCGGGTGGTTCTACACCGCGGTGGCCCTGGTGACCGGCGGCTTCTGGCTCTGGGAGGCCCACGGCCTCCAGAACCGCGCCAAGGCCGGTGTGACGGGCGGCAAGCTCAAGGAGATGCGGCTGTTCCACTGGTCCATCACCTACGTCTCCCTCCTCTTCGTCGCCGTCGCGGTGGACCCCTTCCTCCGCTAGGGCCCGTCCGATAATTCCCGCCTGACGCCGCGCGGCCGGCCTGCCGGCGACGACGGGAATCGGTCAGACAGGCCCCAGCGCTCCTCCCTCCGTAAGTCCGCCGACGGGCGGGCCACGTGGCCCAAGCCACGCGGCCCGCCCGTCGCCAGTGGATCTACTCGTCGGTAGCATCGTGTCCATGGCAGAGACGGCAGCAGACGCAGCAGACACCGAAGAGACCGGCCGCGCCGACGCCCGGCGCGCGGCCCGCGCGGAGCGCAGGGCGGCGAGGCTCGCCCGCGAGATCGGCTCCTTCGCCAAGGAGCACGGCGGGGCCGAGGGGCAGCTTGCCTACATCGGCCAGGCGGGCGCGCGCATCGTCCTGGTCGGCGCGGACGGCGCCTGGGGCGACCTGGTCGCCCCGACGTACGCCGTCGCCGAGAGCGCCGCGCACAAGTCCGGGATCACGATGCACGAGGAGTTCGACGGCGAGTTCGCCGCCCGGGTCCGCACCGGCCCGTACGAGTGGTCGCGCATGGCGGGCATCCAGGTCGGCGGACCGTCCAACGACCGCTGACGCTCACTCCGCCGTAAGGGCCGGGACACGGCGAAGGGGGCGGCGGGCATCGGCCCGCCGCCCCCTTCGGGGTCGTTCCTCCGGCTCAGCCCGCCGGGGCGGACGCCGGTTCGGCCCGCTCGGCCGAGGGGCCCGGGAGCGGGGCGGGCACGTCGTCGCCGCGCTCGCGCATGCTCAGCACGACGCGCAGGGCGGCGATCCACAGCAGCGCCGAGCCGAGCATGTGGACGCCGACCAGGATTTCGGGTACGTCGCTGAAGTACTGCACATAGCCGATGGCGCCCTGCGCGAGCAGCACGATCAGCAGGTCGCGGGCGCGGGCCAGGGTGTCGGCGGGCGCGTCGGCCACGCGCAGGGCCAGCCACAGGGCGATGGCGAGGGCGCAGACCACCCAGGCGGCGATGGCGTGCACATGCGCGGCGGCCGACCAGTCCCACGGCATGCGCGGTACGTCGCTGCTGTCCCCGGCGTGCTTTCCGGAGCCGGTGACCGCGGTGCCCAGCACGATGAGGACCACGGTCGTCGCGAGGATCGCCCAGGACAGCCGGCGCACCGGCAGCGGCGCGCGCGGGCGGGGCGGTCCGTCGCCCTCGCCGATCCGGACCCAGGTGATCACGGTGACCGCGAGCAGGCAGTTGGCGAGCAGGAAATGCCCGGCGACGGTCCACGGGTTGAGGCCGGCCAGGACCGTGATGCCGCCGAGGACGGCGTTCCCCAGCACGATCCAGAACTGCGACCAGGCCAGCCGGACCAGCTTGCGGCGGCGCGGGTTGAGGGAGCTGACGGCGACGATCGTCCAGCCGACCGCGGCCGACAGGACGTAGGTCAGCATCCGGTTGCCGAACTCGATGGCGCCGTGGATGCCCTCTTCGGGCGTCGCGAACAGGCTGTCGTCCGTGCACTTGGGCCAGGTGTCGCAGCCGAGGCCCGAACCGGTCAGCCGGACGGCCCCGCCCGTGACGATGATGAGGACGCTCATCACGACGGCGGAGAGCGCGGCACGCTTGACCACCTTGGTGGAGGGCGTCCAGCGCTTGGCGATGGAGGAGATGGGGGTTTCCACGCCGACCATCGTAGGCGGGGGCTTGTGCATGTTTTCACGAGGGGTGGGTTCGTACCTGGATGCCCGCGAAAGTCCTTACTCCCAGCGGAAGAACCGGGCCGCCGCGCCGAGCCCCAGCACGGCCCAGAGCGCCAGGATTCCGGCATCGGCCCACGGCATCGCGGCCCCGTGCTGGAGGACGTCCCGCAGGCCGTCGGAGAGCGCCGAGATCGGCAGCAGTTCCAGCACCGACCGCACGGCGTCCGGGAACTTCTCCAGTGGCACGATGACGCCGCCGCCGACCAGCAGCAGCAGGAAGACCAGATTGGCGGCGGCCAGCGTCGCCTCCGCCTTCAGCGTCCCGGCCATCAGCAGCCCGAGCCCGGAGAACGCGGCGGTGCCCAGCACCAGGAGCAGCAGCACGGAGAGCGGGCCGCCCTGCGGGGACCAGCCGAGAGCGAGGGCGATGACCGTCAGCAGCGCGATCTGGAGCACCTCGGTGACCAGCACCGACAGCGTCTTCGCGGTCATCAGCGCCCAGCGCGGCAGCGGCGAGGCCCCGAGCCGCTTGAGCACCCCGTAGCGGCGCTCGAAGCCGGTGGCGATGGCCTGCCCGGTGAAGGCCGTCGACATCACCGCCAGCGCCAGGACGCCCGGGGCCAGGAAGTCGACCGACGCGCCCGCGCCGGTGTCCACGATGTCGACCGCGCTGAACAGCACCAGCAGCAGCGTCGGGATGATCACCGTCAGCAGCAGCTGCTCGCCGTTGCGCAGCAGCATCCGGGTCTCCAGCGCGGTCTGCGCGGCGATCATGCGGGGGAGCGGGGCGGCGCCGGGGCGCGGGCTGTACGTACCGGCGCTCATGCGCGCAGCTCCTTGCCGGTCAGTTCGAGGAAGACGTCCTCCAGGGTGTGCCGCTCGACGGAGATGCCGTCCGGCATGACGCCGTGCTGCGCGCACCAGGAGGTGACGGTGGACAGGAGCTGCGGGTCGATCCGGCCGGTGATGCGGTAGACGCCGGGCGCCGTCTCGGCCGCCCCGGAGCCGTCGGGCAGCGCCTTGGCGAGCGAGCCGAGGTCCAGGCCCGTACGGCCGGTGAAGCGCAGGGTGTTCTCGGCGCCGCCCCGGCACAGCTCCTCCGGGGTGCCCCGGGCGATGACCCGGCCCGCGTCGATGATGGCCACGTCGTCGGCGAGGGCTTCGGCCTCGTCCATGAAGTGCGTGGTCAGCACGAGCGAGACGCCGTCGGCGCGCAGTTCGCGGATCAGCTCCCAGGTGGAGCGGCGGGCCTGCGGGTCGAGGCCGGCGGTGGGCTCGTCCAGGAAGACCAGCTCGGGGCGTCCGACGACCGCCATGGCGAGCGCGAGGCGCTGCTGCTGGCCGCCGGAGAGCCGCCGGTAGGCGGTGCGTCCGCAGCCGCCGAGGCCGAGGCGTTCGATCAGGGCGTCCACGTCGAGGGGGTGGGCGTGCAGCTTCGCCATGTGGCGCAGCATCTCCTCGGCGCGGGCTCCGGAGTAGACGCCACCCGACTGGAGCATCACGCCGATCCGGGGGCGCAGCCGTCCGGCGTCGGCGACCGGGTCGAGTCCGAGGACCCGCACGGTGCCCGCGTCCGGGCGGCGGTAGCCCTCGCAGATCTCGACGGTGGTGGTCTTGCCCGCGCCGTTCGGGCCGAGTACGGCGCTCACCGCGCCGGCCGGGACCGCCAGGTCGAGGCCGTTCACCGCGGTCTTCGCGCCGTACCGCTTGACCAGGCCCCTGACCTGTACGACGGGCTCGTTCTCCATGGCCGGTAAGTCTAGGCAGGGGCCCGGAGCGGGCGGGTCCCGGGGGCAGATTAGGTAACCCTAAGTGACGAACCACACCGTAGATCGTTTCGGACTGTGGTTGTCAGGGTCGAACGAATTACGCAACAATGGTGTTGTGAAATACGTCGGCGGGACTCCGCAGGAAGAGTTCGCGACCGGTGAGCGCTCCACGCGCAACCGGGTCGCGCGCTCGATCCTGGACCACGGTCCGTCCACCGTCGCCGAGCTCGCCGAGCGCGTCGGCCTCACGCAAGCCGCCGTCCGCCGGCACCTCGACGCCCTCGTCTCCGACGACGTCGTCGAGGCCCGCGAGCAGCGGGTCTACGGAGCGCGCACGCGCGGCCGGCCCGCCAAGGTCTTCGCCCTGACGGACTGCGGCCGGGACGCCTTCGACCAGTCCTACGACAAGCTGGCCGCGGACGCGCTGCGCTGGATCGCCGACTCCGGCGGGGACGAGGCGGTCGCCGCCTTCGCCCGCGCCCGGATGGCGTCCATGGGCGAGGCGTACCGTGCCGTCGTCGAGTCCGCCGAGCCCGAGCGGCGTACCGAGGCGCTGGCCAGGGCCCTGACCGCCGACGGGTACGCTGCTACGGCGCGAAGCGCGCCGGGCCCCCAGCGGGGCGAGCAGCTGTGCCAGCACCACTGCCCGGTGGCGCATGTCGCCGAGCAGTTCCCACAGCTGTGCGAGGCGGAGACGGAATTCTTCTCCAGCCTCCTCGGGACCCATGTGCAGCGTCTGGCCACCCTCGCCCACGGCGACGGCGTGTGCACGACGTACGTGCCGCGCAGCGGCCACGCAGCACCCCCACAGACCACCCATTCAGCATCTGCAAGCACGGCCGGGAGGAACCCCGCATGACGCTCCCCACGGAGACTGCCCACCCTGAGCTCGAGGGTCTGGGTACGTACGAATTCGGCTGGGCCGACTCCGACGCGGCAGGCGCGGCGGCCAAGCGCGGCCTGTCCGAGGCCGTCGTCCGCGACATCTCGGAGAAGAAGAACGAGCCGGAGTGGATGCTGAAGCTGCGGCTCAAGGGCCTCAAGCTCTTCGGCAAGAAGCCCATGCCGAACTGGGGCTCCGACCTCTCGGGCATCGACTTCGACAACATCAAGTACTTCGTGCGGTCCACGGAGAAGCAGGCGGAGTCCTGGGAGGACCTGCCCGAGGACATCAAGAACACGTACGACAAGCTCGGCATCCCCGAGGCGGAGAAGCAGCGCCTGGTCGCCGGCGTCGCCGCGCAGTACGAGTCCGAGGTCGTCTACCACCAGATCCGCGAGGACCTGGAGGAGCAGGGCGTCATCTTCCTGGACACCGACACCGCGCTGAAGGAGCACCCGGAGCTCTTCAAGGAGTACTTCGGCACCGTCATCCCGGTCGGCGACAACAAGTTCGCCTCGCTGAACACGGCCGTGTGGTCCGGCGGCTCGTTCATCTACGTGCCCAAGGGCGTCCACGTCGACATCCCGCTCCAGGCCTACTTCCGTATCAACACGGAGAACATGGGCCAGTTCGAGCGGACGCTGATCATCGTCGACGAGGACGCCTACGTCCACTACGTCGAGGGCTGCACCGCCCCGATCTACTCCTCGGACTCGCTGCACAGCGCCGTGGTCGAGATCATCGTCAAGAAGGGCGGGCGCTGCCGCTACACGACCATCCAGAACTGGTCGAACAACGTCTACAACCTGGTCACCAAGCGGGCCGTGGCCTACGAGGGCGCGACCATGGAGTGGGTCGACGGCAACATCGGCTCCAAGGTGACCATGAAGTACCCGGCCGTCTACCTGATGGGCGAGCACGCCAAGGGCGAGACGCTGTCCATCGCCTTCGCGGGCGAGGGCCAGCACCAGGACGCCGGCGCCAAGATGGTCCACATGGCCCCGAACACCTCGTCCAACATCGTCTCCAAGTCGGTGGCGCGAGGCGGCGGCCGTACGTCCTACCGCGGCCTGATCGAGATCGGCGAGGGCGCGCCGGGCGCGAAGTCCAACGTGCTCTGCGACGCTCTGCTCGTCGACACCATCTCGCGCTCGGACACCTACCCCTACGTCGACGTCCGCGAGGACGACGTGTCGATGGGCCACGAGGCGACCGTCTCCAAGGTCTCCGAGGACCAGCTCTTCTACCTCATGAGCCGCGGACTCACGGAGTTCGAGGCCATGGCGATGATCGTGCGCGGCTTCGTCGAGCCGATCGCGAAGGAGCTGCCCATGGAGTACGCCCTGGAGCTCAACCGGCTGATCGAGCTGCAGATGGAGGGTTCGGTCGGCTAGGTCCTCGCCCGAGGACCACCGGGACGGCCCGCGGCGGCCGTCCCCGCCCTACCGAACGCCCCGAGTTCTTGACTGAAGAAAGCGAGCACTACGACAGCCATGGCTGAGGCTCAGAACACTCCGGCGGGCTCCACCACCGCCGGCTCCATCGCGGTGGCCGCCGAGTCCACCGTCGCCACCCGCATGAGCGCACCCCCGTCCTTCGACGTCGCGGACTTCCCCGTTCCGCACGGCCGCGAGGAGGAGTGGCGCTTCACGCCGCTGGAGCGGCTGCGCGGGCTGCACGACGGCACCGCCGTCGCCACCGGCAGCGGTGTGAAGGTCGCGATCGACGCGCCCGAGGGCGTCACCGTCGAGACCGTCGGCCGCGACGACGCGCGGCTCGGCAGGGCCGGCACCCCGGTGGACCGGGTCGCTGCCCAGGCGTACTCCTCCTTCGCACAGGCATCCGTCGTCACGGTCGCCAAGGACACCGTGCTCACCGAGCCGGTCCGGATCGCGGTGCACGGCGAGGGCGGTGTGGCCTACGGCCACCAGGTCATCGAGCTGGAGGCATTCGCCGAGGCCGTCGTCGTCATCGACCACACCGGCGACGCGGTGCTCGCCGCCAACATCGACTACGTCATCGGCGACGGCGCCAAGCTGACCGTCGTCTCCGTCCAGGACTGGGACGACACGGCCGTCCACGTCGGCCAGCACAACGCGCTGGTCGGCCGGGACGCCTCCTTCAAGTCGATCATCGTCACCCTCGGCGGCGACCTCGTCCGCCTGCACCCGCGGATCGCCTACGCGGCCACCGGCGGCGAGGCGGAGCTCTTCGGCCTGTACTTCACCGACAAGGGCCAGCACCAGGAACACCGCCTCCTGGTCGACCACAACACCCCGCACTGCACGTCCAACGCGGTGTACAAGGGCGCCCTCCAGGGCGACGGCGCGCACGCCGTCTGGATCGGCGATGTCCTCATCCAGGCCGCGGCCGAGGGCACCGACACCTACGAGATGAACCGGAACCTCGTCCTCACCGACGGCGCCCGGGTCGACTCGGTGCCCAACCTGGAGATCGAGACCGGCGAGATCGTCGGCGCCGGACACGCCTCGGCGACCGGCCGCTTCGACGACGAGCAGCTTTTCTACCTCCAGTCCCGCGGCATCCCCGCCGAGGAGGCCCGCCGCCTGGTCGTGCGCGGCTTCTTCGCCGAGCTGGTCCAGCAGATCGGCCTGCCGGACGTCGAGGCGCGGCTCATCGAGAAGATCGAGGCCGAGTTGAAGGCGTCCGTCTGATGTCCTTCGTCAGGGCCTGTGCGCTGAGTGAGCTGGAGGACGACACCCCGAAGCGGGTGGAGCTCGACGGCACACCCGTCTCCGTCGTCCGCACCGAGGGCGAGGTGTTCGCGATCAACGACATCTGCTCGCACGCGAACGTGTCGCTCTCGGAGGGCGAGGTGGAGGACTGCATGATCGAGTGCTGGCTGCACGGATCGTCGTTCGACCTCCGCACCGGCAAGCCGTCCGGCCTACCCGCGACGCGCCCCGTCCCCGTATACCCCGTAAAGATCGAAGGGGACGATGTGCTCGTCTCCGTCACCCAGGAGTCCTGAGTCACCCATGGCAACGCTTGAAATCCGCGACCTGCACGTCACCGTCGAGGCGGACAACGCCACGAAGGAGATCCTCAAGGGCGTCGACCTGACCGTGAAGCAGGGCGAGACCCACGCCATCATGGGCCCCAACGGGTCCGGCAAGTCCACCCTCGCGTACTCGCTGGCAGGTCACCCCAAGTACACGATCACCGGCGGCACGGTCACCCTGGACGGCGAGGACGTCCTGGAGATGTCCGTCGACGAGCGGGCCCGCGCCGGCCTGTTCCTCGCCATGCAGTACCCGGTCGAGATCCCCGGCGTCTCCGTCTCCAACTTCCTGCGCACCTCCGCCACCGCCATCCGCGGCGAGGCCCCCAAGCTGCGCACGTGGGTCAAGGAGGTCAAGGAGACGATGGCGCAGCTCCAGATGGACCCGTCCTTCGCCGAGCGCAACGTCAACGAGGGCTTCTCCGGCGGTGAGAAGAAGCGCCACGAGATCCTTCAGCTGGAGCTGCTCAAGCCGAAGATCGCCGTCCTGGACGAGACCGACTCCGGCCTGGACGTCGACGCGCTCAAGACGGTCTCCGAGGGCGTCAACCGGGTCCGCGAGTCGGGCGAGGTCGGCACGCTGCTGATCACGCACTACACCCGCATCCTGAAGTACATCAAGCCCGACTTCGTGCACGTCTTCGCCAACGGCCGCATCGCCGCGTCCGGCGGCGCCGAGCTCGCCGACAAGCTGGAGAACGAGGGCTACGAGGCTTACACGAAGGGTGGCGCTTCCGCGTGACTGACGCCCGACCGGGGCTCTCCGGCCTCCTCGACACCGAGGCGATCCGCAAGGACTTCCCGATCCTGGACCGCACGGTCCACGACGGGAAGAAGATCGTTTACCTGGACTCCGCGGCGACCTCGCAGAAGCCGCGTCAGGTCCTCGACGCGCTCAACGAGTACTACGAGCGGCACAACGCGAACGTGCACCGCGGCGTCTACACGATCGCCGAGGAGGCCACCGCGCTGTACGAAGGCGCCCGTGACAAGGTCGCGGCCTTCATCAACGCACCCAGCCGCGACGAGGTGATCTTCACCAAGAACGCCTCGGAGTCGCTGAACCTCGTGGCCAACATGCTCGGCTGGGCGGACGAGCCCTACCGGGTGGACCGCGACACGGAGATCGTCACCACCGAGATGGAGCACCACTCCAACATCGTGCCGTGGCAGCTGCTCTCGCAGCGCACCGGCGCGAAGTTGAAGTGGTTCGGCATCACGGACGACGGCCGGCTCGACCTGTCCAACATCGACGAGATCATCACCGAGAAGACGAAGATCGTCTCCTTCACCCTGGTCTCCAACATCCTGGGCACGGTCAACCCGGTCGAGCAGATCATCCGCCGCGCCCAGCAGGTCGGCGCGCTGGTCTGCATCGACGCCTCGCAGGCGGCCCCGCACATGGTGCTCGACGTGCAGGCGCTCCAGGCCGACTTCGTGGCCTTCACCGGTCACAAGATGGTCGGTCCGACCGGCATCGGCGTGCTCTGGGGACGGCAGGAGCTCCTGGAGGACCTGCCGCCGTTCCTCGGCGGCGGCGAGATGATCGAGACCGTGTCGATGCACTCCTCGACGTACGCCCCCGCCCCGCACAAGTTCGAGGCCGGTACGCCCCCGATCGCCCAGGCCGTCGGCCTCGGCGCGGCCGTGGACTACCTCTCGGCGATCGGCATGGAGAAGATCCACCAGCACGAGCGGGCGATCACCGAGTACGCGGTGCGGCGGCTGCTGGAGGTCCCGGACCTGCGGATCATCGGTCCGGCGACCGCCGAGGACCGGGGAGCCGCGATCTCCTTCACACTCGGCGACATCCACCCGCACGACGTGGGCCAGGTCCTCGACGAGCAGGGCATCGCCGTCCGGGTCGGCCACCACTGCGCGCGGCCGGTCTGCCTCCGGTACGGAATTCCCGCGACCACGCGAGCGTCGTTCTATCTGTACTCCACGCCCGCCGAGGTCGACGCCCTGGTGGACGGACTGGAGCACGTCCGGAACTTCTTCGGCTGAGGGCTGACTGGTGAAGCTTGATTCCATGTACCAGGAAGTGATCCTGGACCACTACAAGCACCCCCACGGGCGCGGCCTGCGGGACGGCGACGCCGAGGTGCACCACGTCAATCCGACCTGCGGCGACGAGATCACGCTCCGGGTGAAGTACGACGGCGACACCATCGCCGACGTCAGCTACGAGGGGCAGGGCTGCTCCATCAGCCAGGCCAGCGCCTCCGTGCTGAACGAGCTGCTCGTCGGCAAGGAGCTGTCCCAGGCGCAGAAGATCCAGGAGACCTTCCTGGAGCTGATGCAGTCCAAGGGCCAGCTGGAGCCGGACGACGCGATGGAGGAGGTGCTGGAGGACGCGGTCGCGTTCGCCGGCGTCTCCAAGTACCCGGCCCGGGTCAAGTGCGCGCTGCTGAGCTGGATGGCGTGGAAGGACGCGACGGCCAAGGCGCTGTCCGAAGGGAAAACCGCATGAGCGACAAAGAGACCGCGACCATGAAGCCGGCCTCCGAGGAGGAGGTCCGCGAGGCCCTGTACGACGTCGTCGACCCCGAGCTGGGCATCGACGTCGTCAACCTGGGCCTCATCTACGGCATCCACGTCGACGACGCCAACATCGCCACCCTCGACATGACCCTGACGTCGGCGGCCTGCCCGCTGACCGACGTCATCGAGGACCAGGCGAAGTCCGCCACGGACGGCATCGTCAGCGAGCTGAGGATCAACTGGGTCTGGATGCCGCCGTGGGGTCCGGACAAGATCACGGACGACGGCCGCGAGCAGCTGCGCGCGCTCGGCTTCAACGTCTGACCGCGCGGCGGACCGGTGCGACACGCCCCGGTCCGACCGCGAACGGCCATGCCCGCCAGGCAGACTGGCGGGCATGGCCGTTCGCTTGTACCACCTCGCCGTCGACGCCCACGACCTGCCGCGCCAGGCCCGCTTCTGGTGCGCGGTGCTCGACTGGCGGGTGCTGTTCGAGGCCGAGGACGAGATCGTCATCGGAGCCGACGAGACGGCCTGGCCGGGCATGTGCTTCCTGCCCGTACCGGAGTCGAAGACCGTCAAGAACCGGCTGCACCTCGATCTCGCCCCCGACGACCAGGCCGCCGAGGTCGAGCGCCTGATCGCGCTCGGCGCCCGGCGGGTGGACGTCGGACAGGGGCCGGACGCGACGTTCGCGGTGCTGGCCGACCCCGAGGGCAACGAGTTCTGCGTGCTCCGCCCGAAGCGGACGCTGACGGACTGAGCCCGGCGTCAGCCCTGGGCGGGTGGCGGGCCGTACTGCTCGGGCAGTGTCCGCCCCGCCCGCCTCGGCCAGGACCGGGCCCAGATTCTCGGTGCGCATCCGGCGGTCCACGTAGAGCAGGCCGAGCATCAGGGGCGGGAAGATCGCCGTGAAGACCTTCCCTCTGGTAAGTCCGCACTGTTTCTCCCCAGGGGGCCTCAGTACCTGCGTTGCAGTGGGACGGTGACGTCGTCATAGCGTGCCTGCCAGGGGTGCCAGGTCGCTGCTGCGGGCTGCCATGTAGGAGATGGGTACGCGCATGAGTGCGTCTTTCTGTCGATGAGGATTCGGACAGTGCGAAGCCCCGCCCGTGTGCCACGGAGGCGACGCACGGACGGGGCCGACCAGGTGACCGCCTACGCGGTCAGTCCGGGCTCGAAGTAGCCCGGCGTCCGGAACAGGCCCGCGAACGTGCCGGGGCCGTGGCGGTCGTCGAGCCATGCCCCGAGCGTCGTCGTGTCGCCGCTGATGACGGCCGCGAGCAACCGCGTGTGGCACTCGTTCTCTTCCCCCGGGGCGAACTCCCCGAGGAAGTGTAAGTACCGGCGGTTCACGCCTATTTCGTAGTTCCGAAGTGCGGAGGCGTATTGCGCCCGCTCTGCTCTTTCCGAAACGTCCACTGCTCGCTGACTGTCCTCTTCGGTGAGCGTTCCCGTCACATCTCGGAATGCGAGTGCGCCCAGAACGTCTACGGGTTCCGTGATGTCGAAGCGCTCGGCTGCTTTCCGGGTGATGGAGCGCGCTTCCCTGTCGCACGCCCCTTCCATGACGACTCCGAGATTTCTCGTGTGACGGCTTCCGTATGCGTCGGCGACCGAGTACGAGTGTCCGGTTGCGCGGCGGTAGTTGATTCCGTACTGGGTGCGCACGGGCAAGCCCGCCACTTCTACATATCGCCGACGCGATCCGTAGTGAAGGCAGTCATGGGTGTACGCGCGCAGCAGGTCGAGCAGCGCCAGGCCGGGACGCTCGGGGATTCGTCGTTCCATGGGGCCGTGCATGGTGATGACGGCGACCATTTGGAGATGCCGGTATCCCTGGTCCGGGTGGTGGAATCCGCCGAAGGCCCCCGGGCGCGTGGATTCGCAGCCGACCAACACGCGGTCGAGCGGCAGCATCCGCGATAGCCCGTAGTCGGTGTATCGGCGCTTGGCGTCCTCCACACCAGCGTCAAAGGGCGTGGTGTCGATCCCGTCGGCCGCCCATCGGCTGAGGATTTCCGAGAGTGGGCGGAATACGTGGGCGTGGTGCTTGTCCGTGAGCGGGGACGCGTCGGCGCGCATGGCGGAAAGGGCTGCTATTGCCCGCGCTCCCGTGACGGACTCGTTCGGGGCGAGTTCCGTCAGGTCGGGAACCCGTCTTGATGAGTTGAATGTGAGACTCTTGCATGCCCTCCGGGAGCATGCCCGAGCTGAACCATTTCGCCTCCAGAATCTCGAAGCCGTCAATCTTGAGCGTTCCACCCACGTACAGAGCCTCGTACGCGATTTCCACACGGAGCTTATATCCGCTGGTTACCTGAACGAGTCGCCCCGGCACCACGTCAAGGCCCGTTTCTTCTTTGACCTCGCGAACAATGGTCTTCGGGAATTCCTCGCTCTTGATGGCGTATCCGGTAGGAAGACCCCATGGGCGATCGGCGGGCCACATGCGGTGCTTCAGCAGCAGGACTTCCCCTGCCTCATTGCGCACAATTCCCGTGACACCAACCATGAATTTGGCGTGCGCGAACCACAGGACGCGCCATTGCAGCGGGCCGCGAATCAGTTTCCACATTCGCGCAACGATTCGCTTCATATGCACCCTTTCGATAAGGCAAGCACGTTCGGTGCTTGCGATGCTGGCTCAACCTATGCAGTGAGGCGCAGGTCACGCCCGGCTTCTGCGGACCCGCCCCGACCGTTCGACCTGTCCCGGGTTTCCAGCACCGGAGCGGGAGTTGGAGCCCGTTCCCCTCGCGGGTCTGTGCAATCAGCACGGGGGAGCCGTGCGACACCGCGAGGGGAACGGGGATCAGTGACGGCCTGTCGCCGCCAGTGTGGGAGGCGCTGTTGCCATAGCGGCGACCGCGAACACGATCTTGGCCCGCGCGAAGTGCCGAGCCTGTCCCACAGGCTGTCCCGCCGGGGGATGCAGTTCGGGCACCCCTCGGGGCGGAACGGCGACGGCGGATGCGTCGGCCCGGGCAGGTACGCCACGTGCCCTGTCCTGTCTTGCAGTCGCTCACGTGGCTATCGTCACCGTTGGCCTTGGCATGGTCGCGGTCTATGGCGACCTTGTCGCAGTGCGCGCATCCGGCGACAGGCTGAGGAGACGGCAGCGGTCCAAACGGCGGGGCGTCGGTCCTCCCTGTGGTGCCTGCGTGCGTCGTGGTCTGGCTCGCCATGATCACCAACTCGCTATTCGATCAAGTCTGCTTCGGGCGTTGGCTGTTGCCCCACAGAAGCGCGACTGACGCCACGAGACCACGGCAGAAAGGCCGCAGTTTCGCCGCACGCCGGCCGCACTGGCTACGCTGGCCAGGGAAGACGCGCCGGCGCGAGAGGGGACGGGCCACGATGAGCAGCCGGCGACGGAGGTTGGCGGAGCGCCGGAAAGCGTGCGGGCTCAACCAAGAGGGATTCGCGGAAGCGGTAGGTGTTGACCGCTCGACCGTTCAGCGCTGGGAGGGCGGCAAGAATGGCCCTCAACCGTGGCAGCGTCCGAGAATCGCGAAGGTGCTGGGGGTCACGTCGGCAGAACTGGACGCGCTGATGGTGCCCGACGCTTATGCTCCGCCTGCATCGCGCAGTGGCTGGATTGCCACCGATCTACCTGACGATGACGATGAATTCGATGCACTTGAACTCGCCCGGCGAGTATCGGCAAGTGATGTGGGTCGGGAAACGCTGGACCGTCTCGAATCTTCATTTGATGACCTAGCCATGAAGTATCCCGTATCCCCGCCCCAGGATCTGCTACGGCGAGTCCGTAAGCATTCTTCATATGTGGCGCGTCTTATGGATGCACGCATGACCCTTGCAGAGCAACGCCGTCTGCACGTCGTCGGTGGTTGGTTCCAATTGCTCGGGGCCACACTCCATATCGACTTGCATCAGGACGATGCGGCGACAGCCCGTTTGCAGACAGCGGCGACCCTGGCGCAACACTCGGAGCACCGCGAGATAGAAGCATGGTGTTATGAGACTGACGCTTGGAGGGTCCTCACGGAGGGTGATTACAAGCGTGCTCTCGAACTTTCGCTGATTGCACAGAACTTGGCACCCGCCGGAACCTCGGCTGCAATACAAGCCACCGCGCAGGAAGGGCGGGCGAGAGCGCGACTCAGAGAGGGGAAGGGGGCATATTCCGCTATCGAGCGTGTCCATCACATGTCGGCCGGAATGGTTCCAGGAAAAGGAACCGAGCACCATTATCAATATGACCCGGGCAAGGCCCTTGCCTATACCGCGACAACGCTGGCATGGGTAGGAGATCCAGCGGCCGAAGGCTACGCACGCCAAGTAATCGCCAAACTTGCTCCCGATGACGATGTAGAGAAATGGCCTCGGCGCGTGGCTTCAGCAAATATTGACCTGGCATTGGCCCTGCTCGGAAGTGACCGACTGGACGAAGCGTGCGACGCTGCGCAGCGCGCAATCCTATCGGGTCGCATCGTGCCGTCCAATCATTGGCGTGCACTGGAAGTCGTAAAGGCCGTAGAGAATCGGCAGCTCTCCGAAGCCTGCGATTTGAGAGAGGCGTATCAGGAGCTGAAGGCGTTTCCGGAAGGCGATATGTAGGTGGAATTTGCAACCGGGTGTGGGCGGCTCAGATGCAAGGCTCCCGATGGTCAAACCCTATGGGCTCGATCATTGGGGGCAAGAGAACAAATTTTCGGGGGTCATGGCGTTCCACGGAAACGCGCTATTGAGCCACGCGAGTTTTTGCCTCCCTGCCGATCTGGAACGGGAGGGGAGAGGAGCCCCCGGTTGTCGAGTGCGTCCGCCCGCCTTTGCCACTCGGCCGCAGAGTGCTTGGATTCTGCCGCCCCTGCTGTTCCTGGTGCTCCCGGAACTCCGCGAGCGTGGCCAGTAGTTCGGGCTCCGGGTCGTCCCCGGGGGATCTCGACTACGTGAGTCGTCTGGACCGGGCCGACCACGCGCAGGAACTCGGTTTTCAACGTGCTCGTCCGCCCGGCAGGCGCGCACGTCGGCGGGCAGCCCGCACGCGTCGCCTCTCACCGAGCTGTCGCACGTGTAGAAGGGGTGCACGCTTACGCCGTTCTTTGTCGGCCTGGACAGGTACATGCGGCCCCCGCGCATCTTCCAGCCGAGCAGCGTTTCGTTACGCAACATCCGCGCAATGACAGCGGGGGTCCACCTCGGACGACCCCTTCAATGATCGTCACCGCGCCGAGGTCTGGTACGAGCGTCCACCCGATACCGCCGAACTCGGCGGGCACGGGGGCGGGCATATAGCCGTACGGCGGACGACCGCCACCCCGCCACCGAAGCGGCATTTTCCGGATGGCAGCGATAGCGCCGGTAACACAGTCCTTGATGCTCTGCGCTTCCACTTGTGCCGCAAAGGCGAGCATCATCATGGGGAACTCGGCCATCGGGTCAACCGGATTGCGGAAGTCGGAGACGAGCTTGCCCCCGCCGACTCCCTCGGCGAAGACGAGCATCTTTCGTTGCTGCTCTGCCCACTTGGCAAGGTCGTGCATGTCGCTCATGGACCGGATGGCACGGTCAAAGGGCCACCGGACAAGCACGTCGTACCGCTCGGGTCGGGCGAGCCACGCGCCGAGGGCGGGGCGGTCGAACGGGGCAATACGGTTCCGTGTGTTGGGCGACCCCGAGGGCGATGAGTTCTGTGTGCTCCGCCCGAAGCGGACGCTGACCGGCTGAGCCCGGCGTCAGCTCTGGGCGGGTGGCGGGCCGTACTGCTCGGGCAGTGTCCGCCCTGCCGCCTCGGCCAGGATTGGGCCCAGGTTCTCGGTGCGCATCCGGCGGTCCACGTAGAGCAGGCCGACCATCAGGGGCGGGAAGATCGCCGTGAAGAGCTGGGCGACCAGCTGGCTGACGAGCGACAGCAGCATCAGGCCGCCGAACAGGGCGATCATCTCCCCGCCGCTCCGTTCGGCGGTCGTGTCCGCGCGTTCGAACAGGCCGGGGAGCGCGCCGGCCAGCTGGAACGGTCCCTGGATCATGAGCGCGATGACGGCGGCCATCGCGTACGCGAGCAGCCCGACGCCGAAGACCCGCCACCAGCTGTCGCGCACCAGCCGGGCCGAGCGGCGCAGGGCCGCGACCGGGCGCTGCTTCTCGAAGACCACGATCGTCGGGGCCAGGCTGAACCGCACATAGAGCCAGGTCGCCGCCGGGGCGACGAGCAGCGCGCCGAGGAGGCCGAACCACATCATCGGCAGGACGCCGTGCTCGTCGCCCAGCGATACGAGGTAGACCATCAGCCCGGCGAAGGCGGTCATGAAGAACGCCATCGGGATGATCGCGACGAGCCCCATCACGAGCGCGGTGCCGATGACGGACCAGGCCCGCGACCACGCCCGGCTCCAGACGGCGCCGAAGCGGATCGGGCGGCCGAGGACGGCCTCCTGGAGGACCACGGGCACCGCCGCCTGCACCACGGCCGAGGCCAGCAGGTAGGCGGCGACGCCGAGGACCATCAGGACGCTGAACGCGACGCCCAGCGGGACCAGTTCCGCCGCATCGGGGGCGTCCGGGGAGCCGGACGTCAGTTCGTCCCACTTGCTCGCGACGGTGGACGCGGCGACCACCAGCGCGACGGCCATCACGAGCGTCGCCGCCCCGAACAGCGTCAGCGCCATCCCGATCAGCGGCTTCCAGTACCGCCCGAGCGTCGAGAAGGCGCCGCTGAGGATGTCCGAGACCCTCAGCGGCGCCAGGGGTATCACGCCCGGTTTGGGCGGTGCCGCCCAGCCACCGTTCCAGCCGCCCGCGGGCCCGGGCGCGCCCCCGGGATACGGCCCCCCGCCGTGAGGCGCGCCCCCGTACGGGCCACCGCCCCACCCTGCATCCTGCGCCACTGCGTCTCCGTCGTGTCGTCGGCCCGTGTACCGGGCCGTGTTGTCGGTCGGCACACCGTAGCGCTCCCGACGCGGGCCGATGATATGTACGGCCGTACGCAACGTTGAGTACCGTCGCACCCATGGGATACGCATACGGACTGCTGGCCGGCGCCATCGCGGCGGAGGTGGCCGGGACGACGGCCATGAAGTACAGCGAGGGCTTCACCCGCCTGTGGCCCTCGCTCGCCACGGTGGTCGGCTACGTCATCGCCTTCACGCTCCTCGCGCAGACGCTCAAGACGCTGTCCGTGGGCACCGCGTACGCGATCTGGGCCGGGGCCGGCACCGCCGCGGTCGCGGCCATCGGCATCCTGTTCCTCGGGGAGTCCGCCGGTGCGGTGAAGCTCGCGGGCATCGCGCTGATCATCGTCGGGGTGGTCGTGCTCAACCTGGGCGGCGCGCACTGATGGCCCGGCGGTACGACCCCGACCGGCGCACCCGCATCGTCGACGCCGCCCTGCGCGTGGTCGCGGCGCACGGGATGGCGGGACTCAGCCACCGCACCGTCGCGGCCGAGGCCGACGTGCCCCTCGGCTCGACCACGTACCACTTCGGCTCCCTCGACGAACTGCTGGTCGCCGCCCTGCGCCGGCTCGACGAGAACTTCGCGCGGACCCTCCGGGAGAGCCCCGTCCTCGCGGCGGAACCGTCCGGCGAGGACGGCGGCGGCCCGGCCGGCCTCGCCGATGAGCTGACCCGGCTGCTGGAGCGGTGGTTCGCCGGTGAGTCCGGAGCCGCGGAGCTGGAGTACGAGCTGTACCTGGCGGCCCTGCGCCGACCCGCGCTGCGCCCGGTCGCCGCCGAGTGGGCCGACGCGGCCGTCGGCGTACTGTCCCGGCACACCGATCCGGCCACCGCACGCGCGCTCGTCGCGCTGATGGACGGCATCTGCCTCCGGGCGCTACTCACCGGCTCCGCCTTCGACGCCGGCCACACCCGCGAGATGCTGGCGAGGATCATCCCCGCGCCCGGCGGCGCACGGGCGGGCGCTTCGCCGGAGGCCGGAGGCTGAGACCGGTTGGCCCGGGCGGGCCGCCGCCGGTTAGGTTGCTGTTCATGACCGACACGACTTCCCAGGGTTCTTCCCGCACCACCGGCGCCGTCGCCGCCGGACTGGCCACCATCGCCGGTGACGGCACCGTCCTCGACACGTGGTTCCCCGCCCCCGAGCTGACCTCCGAACCCGGCCCGGCCGGTACGGAGCGCCTCGGCCCGGACGAGGCCGTGAACCGGCTCGGCGAGGGAGCCGCCAAGGCCATCGGTGTGGACGCCCGGCGCGGCGTCGAGGTCGTCGCCGTCTCCACGGTCATCGCCTCACTGGACGACAAGCCGCTCGACGCGCACGACGTCTACCTGCGACTCCACCTGCTCTCCCACCGGCTGGTGAAGCCGCACGGTCAGAACCTGGAAGGCATCTTCGCCCACCTGGCCAACGTCGCCTGGACCTCGCTCGGCCCGGTCGCGGTCGACGACCTGGAGCGGGTGCGGTTGAACGCCCGCGCCGAAGGGCTGCACCTCCAGGTGACCTCGGTCGACAAGTTCCCGCGGATGACGGACTACGTCGCCCCGCAGGGCGTGCGGATCGCCGACGCGGACCGGGTCCGGCTCGGCGCGCACCTCGCGGCCGGGACGACCGTCATGCACGAGGGCTTCGTGAACTTCAACGCGGGCACGCTCGGCACCTCCATGATCGAGGGCCGCATCTCCGCCGGCGTCGTCGTCGGGGACGGCTCCGACATCGGCGGCGGCGCCTCCACCATGGGCACGCTCTCCGGCGGCGGCAAGGAGCGCATCGTGATCGGCGAGCGCTCCCTGGTCGGCGCCGAGGCCGGCGTCGGGATCGCGCTCGGCGACGAGTGCGTCGTGGAGGCCGGGCTGTACATCACCGCCGGTACCCGCGTCACGCTGCCGGACGGACAGGTCGTGAAGGCCCGCGAGCTCTCCGGCGCCTCCAACATCCTCTTCCGCCGCAACTCGGTCACCGGCACCGTCGAGGCCCGCCCGAACAACGCGGTCTGGGGCGGCCTGAACGACGTCCTGCACGCCCACAACTAAGGACTGTCCCGCGGCCCGTCGGCCACCGCGCGGCCCGTCGGCCACCGCGCGGCCCGGCGGGGCGCGGGCGTCCCGGGCTCCGAGAGAGGCGAGGGCGGTCACGGGCCCGCACCGCACCGGCCGGCGGTGCCGGGACCCGGTCTACACGCGTCAATCCCCTGGTCCCGTACGGCGGTTGTCAAGGTTGTCCGGAGAACGCCGTCCCCGCCCCGCCCGAACCGGGCGGCATGCGCCGAAATGCGTCTAGGCTTGGGCGGCTGAAGCGCGTACACACCTCGTACGCCCCCGAGCACGCACCGAGGAGAACCCCCGATGTCCGCAGAGCGCCCGACCCTGCCGCCGGTGCGGCTGACCTCCGAGGCCGAACTGGCACGGGACGCGCTGGCCGCCCCGCTGTTCGTCCGCGCGGTCCGGCTGGCCCGCTGGGCGGGGCCCGAGACCCGGGTCGGGGCCGGCGGCGAGCTCGCCGAGGCGCAGCTGCCGGCCGCCGCGGAGCACCTGGGACTGCCGGCCGACGAGGACGGCGCGGCGTACGCGAGCGAGGCGTGGCGGCTGGCCGTGGACACCGGCCTCCTCGACGTCACGGACCCGGAGGAGGACGAGCCCTCGGACGAGGCCGAGGGCACCGTCACGCAGGGCGAGAACCTGGCGCTGCTCACCGGCGGCTCCCCGCAGGACGTGCTGGGGATCTGGCTCGACGGCCTCGACGCCGTGCACGCCGACGCCACCGCACCGGTCCTCGACGACTTCGCCGACCTCGTGGGCGAGGACGGTTCGATCGACTTCGACGCGCTGGACTGGGACCCGGAGGCGGAGGCGGAGTTCCTCGACGGCGTCCTCGGCAACCTCTACCTGCTCACCCTCGCGGACAACGGCGCGGGCGACGGCCCGGTGCCGCTGCCCGCCCTCGCCGCCTCGATGATCGTCCCCGACGACATGGGCGAGCCGACCGACGACATCCTGGAGCAGGTGTCGGAGGCGATGATGCGCCTCGACGACCAGTTCCGGCTGCTGGAGCCCATCGGCATCATCGAGTACCAGCCCGTCGACGAGTCGTTGATGGTGGAGGCGGGCGAGGAGGACGCCGCGGGGGCCTCCGACGAGGACGACGTCACCCGGTACGGCATGGTCAGGCTCACCCCGCTCGGCCTGTACGGCGTCCGGGCCCGGATGCTGGAGGCCGGTGTGGACGCGCCGGCCGTCGGCGACCTCGCCGGCAAGGGCGCCGACGCGCTCCTCGACGGCATCGCGCACTACCCGGAGTCCGCGGCCCGTGCCGAGGTCGGGCTCTGGCTCGCCGGGTTCGGGGCGGAGGGCTCCGTGGCCGCCGCGGCCGAGCTGCTGGCGGCGGCGCGCGGTACGGACGCGGGCGCGCCGCTGCGCCGCCTGAACTGCCAGCAGGCCCTCGCGCTCGCCGGCCCGGAGGCCGAACCGGCCGTACGCGCGGTGCTCGGGGACGCGGAGCTCGGCGGTCTGGCCCGGGTCTGGCTCGCGGAGCGCGGCGCTGCCGACGTGCCCGTCCCGCCGGAGTCGATGATCTTCTGGCTCGCCATCGACACCATCGCCGCCCAGCTCGACGCGGACGGCGACCTCGACGAGCTCCAGGGCCTGATCGAAGGGCTCTCCGCGCAGCACAGCGGCTTCTTCGACGAGGTCTGGCGTGTCGACCACCCGGCCACCGCCGACGTGCTGGAGGCCATGGGACGGCTGCACGGCGACAAGAAGGCCGCCAAGGAGGCCCGCAAGGCCGCCTTCAAGGCGCGGTCGCGCGCGGCGGACTGAGCGGCGACGGCGAGGGGTCGGGAGCGGCGAGGGGTCGGGAGCGGCGGGGCCGGAGGACCTCGAAGCGGGAGCGCGGAGCGGCGGTGCGGGGAGCGCCCGCCACACGTTCGGGGGTCTTTCCGGCGCGGCGTTCCGCGCGGTTCCGCCGCCGGAGACCGGTGGAAGCGCTGACCGGCCGGTGCGGCGGCGGATTACGAATCCGGCACTTCTGGGCCCGGGGCGGCTGACGGGCATGGCGTCGGGCCTTCCCAGGGCGCATACTCGACGTAATGAAACAGTCAGCCGGATCCCGGCGTCACCTGCCTTCCAGTCCCTTCAACCGCCCGGCCCAGGAGGCCCCACCGGTCGAATGCTTCGATGTGGGCGACAGGGTGTCGCACGACCAGTTCGGTCTCGGACGCATCCTCGCCGTCGAGGGCGACAACGACGCAGTCCTGATCGACTTCTCGGGGCGACAGGGAAGGATCCTGAGCCCGTACTCCAAGCTGACCAAGCTCTGAGGGGCGCGACGAGCGAGCGCGCCGCCCATGCTCTCCGGATCCGGGGCGCCTGACATCGATCAGGCGCCCCGGACTCCGTCGCTGCCCCCGGCCGCCCGCGGGGGCCGGACGCCGGACGGCGTCTAGAGGGCCTTCGAGGCGGGCTTCACCATGCCGCGCACGGTGCGGGACTTCACGAACTCCCCGATCGCCGTCATCTCCCACTCCCCGCTGAACTGCTTGATCAGCTTCGCCATCATGACGCCGGTCTGCGGCTCGGCGCCGGTCAGGTCGAAGCGGACCAACTCCTCGCCGGTGGCCGCGTCGATCAGCCGGCAGTACGCCTTGGCGACCTCGTTGAACTTCTGGCCGGTGAACGAGTTGACCGTGAAGACGAGGCCCGTCGCCTCGGCGGGGATGCGGCCCAGGTCCACGACGATCACCTCGTCGTCGCCCGCGCCCTCGCCGGTGAGGTTGTCGCCGGAGTGCTTGATGGAGCCGTTGAGGATGGCGAGCTTGCCGAAGTAGCAGCTGTCCAGGTGGTTGCGGTTGGGCCCGTAGGCGATGACCGAGGCGTCCAGGTCGATGTCCTTGCCCCGGAACGCGGGCTCCCAGCCGAGGCCCATCTTGACCTGTGAGAGCAGCGGGGCCCCGCCCTTGACCAGCGACACGGTCTGGTTCTTCTGGAGGTTGACCCGGCCCTTGTCGAGGTTGATCTTCCCCGAAGCGGCGGGCGCGGCGGCGGGCGGCGCCGGGGGAGCGGCGGAGGCCGGAGCCGGCGGAGTGATCCGCGGGGCCGCCGGAGCGGCGGGGGCGGCCGGAGCGGCGGGGGCGGCCGGAGCGGCGGCCGGGACCGGAGCGGCGGGCTCCTCGACCGTGACGCCGAAGTCCGTGGCGATGCCGGCCAGCCCGTTCGCGTAGCCCTGGCCGACCGCGCGGGCCTTCCACGCGCCGTTGCGCAGGTAGATCTCGATGACCACGAGCGCCGTCTCGGAGCCCAGCCGGGGCGGGGTGAAGGTGGCCAGCGCCGTGCCGTCGTCGGCGTTGCGCACGGTGGCGGTGGGCTCGACGCCCTGGAAGGTCTGGCCTTCGGCGTCAGGGCTGGCGGTGACGACGATCTTCTCGATGCCGGGCGGGAGGGCGGCGGTGTCCACCACGATCGCGTCGGGCGACGAACCGCCGCCGGAGCGGTAGGTCACGCCGGGACCCGAGGGCTGGTTGTAGAAGATGAAGTCGTCGTCGGAGCGCACCTTGCCGTCGGCGGTGAGCAGCAGGCCCGAGACGTCGAGCCGCACCGGTGCGGCGACGTCCACCGCCACGCGGGCGACGGAGAGAGGGATGTTCGAGCCGGGGGTCATTGCGGTCATGCACGGGGTAACGAACGACCCCGCTTTGCCGTTCCCTTACCTTCCCGCTCGTGGCAGCCGTTTGGCCCATCCCGTGCGGCCATACGGGCGGGTCCGTCACGCAATGCCCGCCCACATAGGCGTGGGCCGGGTCGTCCGGGGCCGGCTCGCCCTGCTCGGCGGTGGGCTTCGCGCCGTCACCGGGAGAGCCGGCCCGCCTCCCGCCGGACTCCGCCGGTTGCGGTCGGTCCGCCCGCTCAGCCGTCCGCGCGATGCGCCTCGGCCCGCTCCACGAGAATCCGGTGCAGGTCGCGGGCGGCCCGGGTGACCGAGCCGGAGCGGCTGCGCTGGAGCACCAGGAGCACGGTGGTGGTGTCGGCCGCCAGAGGCCGCCAGGTGATCGCCCCCGCGCGCTCCAGCGGATCCCCGACCACGCTGTAGTCCGGCAGCAGCGTCACCCCCAGCCCCTCCGCCACCATCAGCTTGCCCATCTCCGCCCCGTCCGCCGCATACGAGAAGGACGGCGACCGGCCCTTCAGCAGCCGGTGAGTGAAGCGGTGCATCACATAGCCCGCACGCATCACGATCAGCGGCGCGCCCAGCAGATCCTCCACCCCGACCGACTCCCGCGAGGCCAGCGGACTGTCGGGACGCAGGCAGACCACCGGCCGCCCCCGCAGCAGTTCCGTGGTGTGCAGGTCGGGGGCCTGGTCGTCGCCCTCCAGGTAGTTCACCAGCCCGAGATCCACGCCGCCCTCCAGCAACGAGCGGTGGATGGCCGACTGCTGCGCCGCGATGACCTCCACCTCGGTGGCGGGGTGCAGCGTGTGGAACGTGCGGATCGCCGGTACCAGCAGCGGCACGGTGGCCGCGAACACCGTGCCGAGGCGGACCGTGCGGCTGGTGCGGTGCTGTTCGTCGGCGGCCCGGCGCAGGCGGTCCACCGCGTCCAGCACGCCGATGATGTGCGGCAGCAGCTCGCGCCCCGCGTCGCTGATCGTCGCCCCCGAACGCTTCCGGTCCAGCACCGTGACGCCCAGCTCGCGCTCCAGGTTCCGTACGGTCTCGCTCAACGCGGGCTGGGACAGGTGCAGTTCCTCCGCCGCCCGGCGCAGCGACCCGAGCCGGGTGACCGCCTCGATGTACTCCAGCTGCTCGATCCGCACGCCCCGCCCCGCCCCTCGCCCCTGGCTCTGGAAGGGAAACCCTATCGCTCCTTCGTCGATGCCTTCTCGACCGGAGCGCCCGGCCGTCCTACTCTGGACGTCGACGCCGCGCCCGAAGTACCGGGTGCGTGCCCCGCAGCGCGAAAAGGAGAGGGATGTGCGCCGCCTGACCCGCCGCCGCCACATCGACCTCGGCCGCGTTTCCAGCGCCTTCTGTTGCCGCGAAGTCTGAGGACCAGCACCCTTCCTCGCGCTTGCCCGCGCCCCGTCCCCGTACGGTTCCGCCGCTCCGCGAGCCGCTCGCGCACGGCAGGCGACGCACCTCGTGACGCGGCCCGCCCGCCCGCCGTCGCGCCCGTGACGCGGGAAGCCGGTCAGGCTTCCGCCCTCTCCCCGGCCGCCGAGGTCTCCAGCCCCTGATCGGGTTTCTCGATCACCGGGGCGGCTCGACCCTGCCTCCGGCCCTTCCCACCCACGTCCGCGACCCCCGCCCACGTCCCCGCCCCGCCGCGCGGGACGGGGACGCGCCCCGTTCGCCACGCCCCTGAGAGATGAGTTCCCATGGCCACCGTCCTGTCCGTCTCCGGCAGCCCCTCCGCCACCTCCCGCACCGCACGCCTCCTGCGCCACCTCGACGCCGACCTGGCCGCCCAGGGCCACGAGGTGATACCGCTCGACGTGCGCACGCTCCCCGCCGAGGCACTGCTCGGCGCCGACTTCGCGCACCCCGAGATCGTCCGGGCCGCCGAACTGGTCGCCCGCGCCGACGGCGTCGTCATCGGCACCCCGGTCTACAAGGCCGCCTACTCCGGGCTGCTCAAGTCGTTCCTGGACCTCCTGCCGCAGTACGCGCTCACCGGCAAGACCGTCCTGCCGCTCGCCACCGGCGGCACCACCGCCCACGTCCTGGCGCTCGACTACGCCCTGCGCCCGGTCCTCTCCTCGATGGGCGCCGCGCACATCGTCCAGGGGTGGTTCGTCCTGGACCGGCACATCGCGGCCGACGACGACGGAACCGTCGTCCTGGACCCGGCGTCCGCCGCGCCGCTCGACCAGGTCGTCGCCCAGTTCGCCGCGGCCCTCGGCCGGACCGCCCCGGTGCCGGCCGCCCGCTGACCCCGGCCCGCCGCCGCCCGCCTGATCCGGGGCGGCGGCGCACCGGCCCCGCCCGCACCATCGGAGAGACGATGTCCCTGACCTTCCACTGGTTCCTGCCCACCAACGGCGACAGCCGCCACGTCGTCGCAGGCGGCCACGGCGCCCCGGTCACCCCGACGGGCGGAGACCGGCCGCCGACCGTGCGCTACCTCGCGCAGATCGCCCGCGCCGCCGAGGACGCCGGCTTCACGGGAGTGCTCACGCCGACCGGGGCCTGGTGCGAGGACGCCTGGCTCACCACCGCGATGGTCAGCCAGCACACCGAACGGCTGAAGTTCCTCGTGGCCTTCCGCCCGGGTTTCGTCTCGCCCACCCTCGCCGCCCAGATGGCCTCCACCTACCAGCGGCAGACCGGCGGGCGGCTCCTGCTCAACGTCGTCACCGGCGGCGAGAGCCACGAGCAGCGCGCGTACGGGGACTTCCTCGACAAGGACGCCCGCTACGCCCGCACCGGGGAGTTCCTGGAGATCGTCCGCCGGCTGTGGGACGGGAGGACCACCGACCTGCACGGCGAACACCTGCGGGTCGAGCAGGCCCGGCTCACCCGGCTGCCCGATCCGGTACCGGAGATCTACTTCGGCGGCTCCTCGCCGGCGGCCGGAGCCGTCGCGGCCCGCCACGCGGACGTGTACCTCACCTGGGGCGAGCCGCCGGCCCAGGTCGCGGAGAAGATCGCCTGGATCCGTCGCCTGGCCGCGGAGCAGGGCCGTACCGTGCGGTTCGGCATCCGGCTGCACGTGATCACGCGCGACACCTCGGACGCGGCGTGGGCCGAGGCGGCCCGCCTGCTGGACGGCTTCGACGGGGCGACGGTGCGCGGAGTGCAGGAGGGCCTGGCCCGCAGCGAGTCGGAGGGGCAGCGGCGGATGCTGGCCCTGCACGGCGGCGGCCGGGACGGACTGGAGATCCACCCCAACCTGTGGGCCGGCATCGGGCTCGTACGCGGCGGGGCGGGCACCGCGCTGGTCGGCGGCCACGCGGAGGTCGCCGAACGGATCACGGAGTACCACCGCCTGGGCATCGACGAGTTCGTGCTCTCCGGCTACCCGCACCTGGAGGAGGCGTACTGGTTCGGCGAGGGCGTCCTGCCCCGGCTGGCCGCGGCGGGACTCTGGGCACACCCGGCGGCCCCGCCCCCGACGGACCGCCGCGGCACGGAGATCCCGTTCACGGCGGGCGCGGGCGCGGGAGCAGGGGCGGGGGCGGCGGCGAGCGGCTGAGGAGGCGTCCGACTCGTCACGCGGGCGGCCGACCCCGGCGGCCGGCCGGCCGGGCCCGGCGGGTACGCCCACCGGTACGGGTCGCCCCGCCTCCGCCCCCGGCTCACCGGCCCAGCGCCGCCCGCATCGTCTTCTGCGCGATCGGCGCCGCCAGGCCGTTGCCGCTGACCTCGGAGCGCGCCGACCCCGAGTCCTCGACGATCACCGCGACCGCGACCTCCTTGCCGCTCGCCCGGTCCTTCGCGTACGAGGTGAACCAGGCGTACGGGGTGTTGCTGTTGTCCACGCCGTTCTGCGCGGTGCCCGTCTTGCCGCCCACCTCGGCCCCGGCGATCCGGGCGTTCGTGCCGGTGCCCTCCTCGACCACCGTGACCATCGCGCTGCGCAACTGCTCCGCGGTCGACTCCTTCACCACGCGCTTCGACGCGCCGTCAGCGGTCTCCTCCAGCGTGGAGCCGCCGCCGTCGGTCACCTCGGAGACCATGTGCGGCGCGGCCAGCTCGCCGCCGTTGGCGAGGGCCGAGGTGACCATCGCCATCTGGAGCGGGGTGGCGGTGACCTCGAACTGGCCGATGCCCGTCAGCGCCGTCTGCGCCGCGTCCATACCGGTCGGATAGACGCTCTCGGCGGCCCGCACCGGGACGTCCAGCTTCTCCGTGCCGAACCCGAAGGCGTCCGCCATCTCCTTGACCTTGTCCTGCCCGAGGTCGGCGGCGGCCTTCGCGAAGACGTTGTTGCACGAGTACTGGAGGGCGGTGCGCAGCGTGGCGTTCTCGCACGGGGCGGAGGCGTTCTCGTTGCGCAGCACCGTGCGGGTGCCGGGCAGCGTGTACGGGTCGGGGCTGTCGGTGGCCTCGTCGACCGATCCGTACAGCCCGTTCTCCAGCGCCGCCGCCGCCACGACGAGCTTGAACGTCGAGCCCGGCGCCAGCGGCTGCCGCAGCGCCCGGTTCGTCAGCGGCTTGTCCCGGTCGGCCAGCAGGGCCTGCCAGGCGTCGCCGTCCGCCGTACCGCTGATCGCCGACGGGTCGTAGGACGGGGTGGAGACCATGGCCAGGATCCGCCCGGTCTTCGGGTCGATGGCCACCGCCGCGCCCTTGTCGTCGCCGAGCGCCTCGTACGCCGCCTTCTGCACGTCCGGGTCGATGGTCGTCACCACGTCGCCCGGGGCCGCCTGTGCCCCGGTGAGCAGATCCGCCGGGTTCTTCAGCCGACTGTCCGTGCCGTCCAGTACGTCGCCGTAGATCCCTTCGAGCTGGGTCGCCCCGTACGCCTGCGAGCTGTAGCCCGTCACCGCCGCGTAGAGCTCGCCCTGCGTGTAGGTGCGCTTGTGGCGGAGGTCGCCGCCGCTGGTCTCCTTCGATCCGGTGACCGGTGAACCGGCCACGATGATGTCACCGAGCGGCTGCGCGTACTGCGCGATGGTGTTCCGCCGGTTGTGCTCGTTGTCTGCGAGCGCCCGTGCCTCGTACGCCTGCACCCAGGTCGCCCGTACCAGCAGGGCGAGGACCAGGAGCAGGCAGAAGGCCGAAGCGCGCCTGATTGTCTTGTTCATCCCGCTGGAGGGACGAGCGGCGCGGTCCGGGACGTTCCCGGTTGTGCCCCTTCTCACCGATTTCTCACGCGGCGACGACAGGCCGGTGGCTACGGCGTTCCGGGCGGGCAGCCGGCGGCCGGGCCGGAATGCCGAGCTGAGGATCTGCGTCATTTTTCGATCGGCACCCGTCCTCCGGCGCATGTGCATCACGGTGATACGGGAATTCGGGGGCGTGCGGTGTTCCGCGTCGAATGGGGAACACGACGAGCGCCCTGCCCGTACGCCTGGTGAATAACTTTCTGATCATGCCCAATGAGAACAAGCGAATGGGTATTGCTCCAGTGGCGAGAGGCGGGGTGGGCGTGATCGGTGAGGATGAGGCGAGGGCCGGGCGGCTGGTGGTGCTGAGCGGCGGGCCGCCGGAACTCCCGCGTGTGCAACGGCTGCCGGTGGGGTGCGTCGCCGATGCCTCACGGCTCATCGTGGCCTTCTACGGAAGGCATCAGCGCTTCGTGCGCACCGGTGAGACGGAGCAGGTGGAGGGCAGGACGGTGCCGGTCTTCCGGTTCGACTACAGCACGAAGATCGCGGAGTAGGGAGCCCTTTGCCGGGGAGTTCGGCTCGACACCGCGCCTGGACCGGTGAATTTCTTGGAGCATCTGGAGTTCTCGCCATGGCACAACAGACCTCGATCGGTCCGGAGCTTCTGCGATACGTCAGGGAGTTCTCGCTCAGAGAGGACGAGATCCTGTGCGAACTGCGCCGTTCGACCGCCGAGTTGCCCGGTGGGGAATCCCAGCAGGTGATGGCCGAGGAGGGCCAGTTCCTCGCTTTTCTGGTCGCGGCGACCGGTGTCAGGGACGTTCTGGAAATCGGTACGTTCACCGGCTACAGCACGCTGTGCATGGCTCGCGCCCTTCCGCCGCAGGGGAGCTTGGTCACCTGTGAGGTGAGCGAGCGGTGGACCGAGATCGCCGCCGATTTCTGGCGGAGGGCGCGTGTGCGGGAGCGCATCGACGTTCGCGTCGGTGCGGCGGTCGACACGCTGGAGGAATTGCTCGCCGAGGGCCGTCTCGGGAGTTTCGGTCTCGTTTTCATCGATGCCGACAAGGCGAATTATCCCCGGTACTACGAGCTGGCGCTGCGGCTCGTGCGGCCGGGCGGGCTGCTGGTGCTGGACAACACGCTGCTCGCCGGACGGGTCATCGACCCCGCTGCCCAGGACGCGGACACCGCCGGTATCCGCGAGGTCAACGCCAGGATCCGGGACGATCCGCGGGTCGACGTCTGCATGCTCCCGGTGGCCGACGGCATCACTCTGGTCCGCCGGAGGTGACGCCCGCGCGGCCCGGCGCCCGGTCGGTGAGTTCCGGAGCGATCAGCCGGACCACCGCGGGCGCGCTCCGCCGCTCGGCGACGAGGTGCAGCAGTTGGACGTCCTCGCCGGAATCCCCCGAGATCCGGTCCCGACAGCGGCAGGGCCGTTCGTCGAAGCCGGCGAAACGGTAGGCGATCTCCATCATCCGGTTGCGGTCGGTGGCACGGAAGTCCGCCACCAGGTGGACGCCGGCCCGTGCGGCCTGGTCGACCAGCCAGTTGAGGATGACCGTCCCCACCCCGTACGCCACCACTCGGCACGAGGTGGCGAGCAGCCGGAGGTGCCATGCCTCCGGGTGCTTCCGGAGCAGTGTCACCCCCACGGCACCGTGCGGCCCGAAGCGGTCGGAGAGCGTCGCGACCAGGACCTCGTGGGAGGGTTGGGCGATGAGGGTGCGCAGCGCCTCGATCGGGTAGTGCACCCCGGTCGCGTTCATCTGACTGGTGCGCAGGGTCAGTTCCTCGACCCGCGACAGGGCCTCCTCCGTGGCCCGCCCGATGCTCAGCACCATGTCCAGCGACCGGAGGAAGTCCTCGTGCGAGCCGGTGAAGAGCGCCCGCTCGTCCGCCCGCCGGAAGCCGGACTGGTACATCCTCCGGCGCTGCCGCGAGTCGGCGGTCACCGTCCGGGGGCTGAACTCGGGCAGGCCGGGCAGCGTCGCCGCGGCCTCGGCCGGGTAGCAGCGCACGTCCGGCAGATGGTGGGCGACCTCGGCGCGCTCGGCCGGCTGGTCGTCGATGAAGGCGATCGTGCCGGGGGCGAAGCCCAACCGTTCGCTGATCCGGCGCACGGCAGCCGACTTGGGGCCCCAGCCGATCTCCGGGAGGACGAAGTGGTCGGCGATGCCGAGCGCCTCCAGCCGTGCCCAGGCGTGGTCGTGGTCGTTGCGGCTGCATACCGACTGGAGGATGCCCCGCGCGTCCAGGCTGGTGACGACCGCGCGGATCGCTTCGGTGAGGACGACGTCCTCGTCCTCCAGCAGCGTGCCGCGCCAGAGCGTGTTGTCGAGGTCCCAGACCAGGCACTTCACGGTCGCGGGCGGGACCGCCGGGGCGGTGTCGCTCATGTTCGGCTCCCTGTGACGGCTGACGGCTGACGGCTGACGGCTGACGGCTGACGGCTGACGACTGACGACGGCTTCTCCGGCGGCCCCGGGCGGGGTCAGCACCGGCCGAGCGCCTGCTCGGCCAGGATCAACTGGCACATCTCGTTACTGCCCTCGATGATCTCCATGAGCTTGGCGTCGCGGTACGCCCGCGCGACGACGTGACCGTCCCGCGCCCCGGCCGAGGCGAGCACCTGGACCGCGGTGGCGGCGCCCTCGGCCGCGTGCCGGGCGCTGACGTACTTCGCCAGCACGACGGCCGTGCCCAGCTCTGCGGCGTTCTCGTCCCAGCAGCGACTGGCGTACTCGCAGGCCCGGGTGGCGACCTGCTCCGCGGTCCACAGGTCGGCCAGGTGCCGGGCGACGAGCTGGTGCCGCCCCAGCGGCCGGCCGAACTGCCGCCGGGACCCGGCATGGCCGACGGCCGCCGCCACGCAGGCCCGCAGGATGCCGACGCAACCCCAGGCGACGGAGATCCGGCCGTAGGCCAGGGCCGTCGTCACGAGCAGGGACAGCGGCTGCCGCCCGCCCCCCAACAGGCTGCCGAGCGGCAACCGCACGTCGTCGAAACGGACTTCCGCGTGCCCGGCCGCCCGGCAGCCCAGCGGATCGGCCACCCGCCGCACCCGGACCCCGGGGGCGGTCCGGTCCACCACCACCATGGCGCCGCCCTCGTCCATCCGGGCCGCGACCAGGAAGAGATCGGCGTAGTCGGCGGCGGTCACCCACGTCTTCCGTCCGTTGAGCACCAGGGCGTCCCCGTCGACGGTGACGGTGGTCGCGATGGCCGACAGGTCGCTGCCCGCGCGCGGTTCGCTGAAGGCCACGGCCGCCGTCGCGCCCGAGGCCAGCCGTGGCAGCAGATCCGCCGCCTGCCCCGGGTCGCCGAGCCGTTCGACGGTCCACGCGGCCATGCCCTGCGAGGTCATGACGCTCCGCAGCGAGCTGCACAGACTGCCCACCCGCGCGGTGAACTCGCCGCTGTCCGCGCTGCTCCACCCCGGCCCGCCGTGGCTCGCCGGGATCTGAGCGCTGAGCAGCCCGGCCGCACCGAGCCCGCGCACCGCGTCCTCGGGCAGCCGGCCCGCCCGGTCCCAGCCGGACGCCCGGTCGCCGACGAGTTCGGTGACCGCCGAGGCCGCCGCCGCGACGGCTTCACGCACCGGAGCCGCCGGGGCCCGGCCCGCGGAGCCGTTCGACCAGCCCGGCCATCCGCGCCACGGTGCGGAAGTTGTCCATCCGCAGGTCGGCGCCGCGGATGGCGATGCCGTACGTCCTCTCCAGATGCACCACCATCTCCATGGCGAAGAGCGAGGACAGCCCACCGGACCCGAAGACGTCCGCGTCGGGCGGCCAGGCCCTCCCCGTACGCCGCGCCAGGAACCGCAGCAGGTCCGCCTGGACGTCGCCCGTGCCCACGACGGGTTCCGGCACCGGATGGTCGGATGATGTGGTCATGCGGGTTCTCCCTCGTACTCGTAGAAGCCGCGCCCGCTCTTGCGGCCGAGGCGGCCTGCCCGCACCATCTCCAGCAGCAGGTCGCAGGGGCGGCAGCCCTCGTCACCGGTCCGGCCGTGCAGCACCCACAGCGAGTCGACCAGGTTGTCCAGCCCGATGAGATCGGCGGTGCGGAGCGGCCCCGTCGGGTGACCGAGGCACCCCTGCATCAGGCGGTCGACCGCGTCGGCGCTCGCGGTACCCGACGCCACCACCCGGACCGCGTCGTTGATCATCGGGTGCAGGATCCGACTGGTCACGAAACCCGGCGCGTCCTCGACCACGATCGCCTGCCGCCGCAGCACGGCGAGCAGCGCCCGCAGCGCCGCCAGGGCGGCCTCGCCGGTCTGCGTACCCCGGATGACCTCGACCGTACGGATCAGACAGGGCGGATTCATGAAGTGCGCGCCGACCAGATCCGCCGGCCGGGTCGTCGCCAGCGCCAGCTCGTCCACGGGAATCGCCGACGTGTTCGAGATGATCGGGGTGCCCGGCGGGACCAGGGCGCACACCTCCGCGAGGACCTTCGCCTTGGCGTCGGGATGCTCGGTGACCGCCTCGATCACCGCGGTGGGGACCGCGTCACCGGCTGCCATCAGGCCGGCGAGCGACAGGCCGGTGACGAGCGCGCCGGGGACGGCCCCGTCCGGCAGCGCGCCCAGCAGCCGCGCCGTACGCACCTGGTGGCCGATCCTCGCCGGAGCCTCGTCCAGCCGACGCCGGTCCAGGTCGATCAGCCACACCGCGATTCCGTGCCCGACCGCCAGCGCCGCGATGCCCGAACCCATCACCCCCGCGCCCAGCACGGCCAGTCGGTGCCCCGTGCCGGGAACGCCGTTCTCCGCTGCCATATCGTCCCTCCTTCGGTCCCGGCCCGGCCGGCTCGCGGGCTGCCCCGACGCACGGTGATCGCCGACGACCGGGCGGCGGGAGCGCCCCGGAACGCCGCCGTCGGCCCTCACTCCTCCGACCGGCGCGCCTCGGCACGGGGCGGCCCCGGCGGCGCGAGGCCGCCCGCGGGTTCCGTGTAGAACTGCTGCGCCCACTGCCGGTAGCGGCCGATCGGACCGTCGCCCCTGGCGAGCTTCGGATGCTCGACGTGCTCCTGGTGGTGCCACATCAGCAGGTCCGCGCCGGTGTCGACGCTCGCCACCCTCTGGAGGACGGCGCTGAGGAGCCGGGCCACGGGCATCACCGCCGCGCGCCCCGCCCTCTCCGGCACGCCGGGAGGGCCGCTCAGCTCAAGCTTCGTACCGAACCGGAGCTGGACGCGTCCCGGACCGGTCGCGGTCGCGTGGAGCATCACGTAGAGGCTGCCCGCCCCCCGGGGCAGGACCGTCCTCGCCGCGATGGTGGCCAGTCCGATCACCGTGAGCGAGTAGGACTGGCGGAACCCGCGCATGACGGTGCCCCGGGCCGTCGCGGTGACCGTGCTGACCGGCTCCCCGGCCACCGGCGCGCCCTCGATGTCGAGGCCCTTCAGACCGTGCAGGGTGGGCAGATGCCCCCAGTCGAACGCGTTCTCGATGACGTCCTGCGGGTGACCGGCGATGTCGAAGGTGTCATGGCTGAAGGGCTGCCGGTCGTCCAGGGGGAGGGCCGGGACCTCCCACCGCGGGGGCAGGCCGAGCGCGTGCCACCACACGTAGACCGAGCCGTTGGCCTCGCACACCGGGTACTGCGCCAGCGACGCCTTCGGCGGCGGCTGGCCGTAGCCCGTGCGTACGCAGACGCCGGCCGGATCGAAGGCGAACTGGTGGAAGGGGCAGACGATGTCCTCGCCCTCGACCGTTCCGCCGACCCCGAGATGCGCTCCCAGATGCGGGCACCGGGGCCGGACGGCCCGCAGCCTGCCCGCGGCCGTCCGGTAGAGGACCACCTCCGCGCCCGCGAGCGGACGGGTGGTGACCGATCCTGGCCGCACCTCGTCGCTGAAGGCCAGGCAGAACCACCCGTTCGGATAGGGCCGCGAGGGAGCGCGCAGGGCGTCGGCCGGGGTCGCGGTGAGCAGACCGGCCCGCCGGTCGCCGAGGAGCTGCTTCACCAGCGGTTTCAGATGGGGCTTCACGGCGTCACCGCTCCCCGCGCGTCACCGGGCAGACGTCGCCGGGCCCGTCGGGCGGCCCGGCGGGCGCGGGCGTCGGCACGGCCGCCGGGCGGAGCCCGGCGGCGTCGGCGAGGGCCGGCCGCCGCTCACCGATCCGCAGGGCCAGCCCGCGCGAACTCAGACTGGTCTCCACCTTGGGCCGGAACGGCTCGTCGCCGACGGGGGACACCTCCCAGCGCGCGACGACGGCGGTGAGGGCCAGGACCGCCTCGTTGAGGGCGAACTGGTCCCCGATGCACTTGCGGGGTCCCGCGCCGAACGGGATGTAGGCGGCCCGGTCGGGCTGGGCGCCGAGCCAGCGGTCCGGGTCGAACCGGTCCGGCTCCGGATAGAGGTCGGGCCGCCGGTGCAGGAGGTACGGGCTGAGCACCAGGACGCTGCCGCGCTTGAGCCGTACGCCGCCGAGTTCGGCGTCCTCCCGGAGGGTGCGGGTCATCATCCAGGCGGGCGGGTACAGCCGCAGCGCCTCGGTCACCACCCGGGTGGCCAGGCCGAGCGCGGGCAGGTGCGCGGGAGCGAGCTTCCCGCCGGCCAGCACGCCGTCGGTCTCGGCCTGGAGGCGGCGCTGGACGTCCGGGTGCGTGGCGAGCAGGTTCAGCGCCCAGGCCAGGGTGATGGCCGTGGTCTCCATCCCGCCGAGGAAGAACGTCAGGGCCTCGTCCGCGAGTTCGGTGTCGTTCAGCTGCTTCCTGCCGTCCTCGCTCTCCTCGTCGACCGCGCCGACCAGGGCGGAGAGCAGATCGGCGTGGTCGGTCGGATCGGCCCGCCGTTCGGCGATGATCTCCGCGATGGTGGCCGACAGCCGCTCGCGGGCGTCGTCGTAGCGCCGCTTCCGCGGAGTCGGCAGGCTGCGCAGCAGGGGCGGGGTCATCATCCGGCGGAAGAACGCGCTCACGATGGTGGCGGTGTCGGCCAGGGACCGCCGCATGGTCTCCGCCGGGAGCGCGCCGCTGAACATCGTCTCCATGGTGGCCCGCGTCGTCAGCGTCATCATCTCCTGGGTGACGTCGAGGACGTCGCCGTCGTGCCAGGACCCCGCCTTCAGCTCGGCGGCCCGGGCGAACACCACCCCGTACCCGGCCAGTCTGGCGGGGTGGAACGACGGCTGGCAGAGCCGCCGTTGCCGCCGGTGCAAGGTGTACGAGCAGGTGGAGAGGCCGTCGCCGATGACCTCGCTGATCCGGTCGTAGATCGGGCCGCCCTTGTCGAAGACGCGGTCGTTCAGGAACACCTGCCGGGTCAGCGCCGGATCGCAGACCATCACGGCGGAACGCGGGCCCAGCCGGACGCGGACCATCGTGCGGTACTCGGACAGGGACATGATGAACGCCAGCGGATCGCGGAGCAGGGGCAGTGCGTGGCCCAGCAGCGGCAGCGCCCGCGGGGCGAGAGGAACCGACGCGGCGGTCGCCGTACGCGTGTCTGTCATGGACAACCTCATTCTTTCTCTGAGCGGCCGGCCGGCGTCGCGGCGGGATTGCCGGAGACCTCCAGCAGTGCGGTGGTCCAGCGGAAGCCGACTCCGAAACTCACGACGAGAACGCGTTCGCCGGCCCGCAGCCTGCCGGAGCGGAACATCCGGTCGAGGGCGAGCAGGATGTCGCACGGACCTGCGTGGCCGAGGTGCCGGCCGAAGGTCCAGGCGGTGTCGCCGGCCCGGACGCCGAGCGGTGACCCGGCGAGCACCAGGTCGAGCACGACGGCACCGATCGCGATGGACACCACGTGCGTGATGTCCCGCG
The DNA here is from genome assembly GCF_003846185.1 of Streptomyces sp. ADI96-02. GTDB lineage: Bacteria > Actinomycetota > Actinomycetes > Streptomycetales > Streptomycetaceae > Streptomyces. Next base: position 1,252,948 of record NZ_ML123034.1, on the reverse strand, counting down.
GTCGCACGGCGGTCTCGTCGAGGACGGTCTCGATGCAGCGGCGCGTGGAGCGCTGCATCGCGTCGATGTGGGGCATGAACCCGGTCTCCTCGATGAGGAAGGACCGTTCGGCGCCGGCGGGCCCCTTCCTGACCCGGGTCAAAGTCTCCAGTTGCGGCTCGGTGGCGTGGGCGGTCGCCGCCAGGCGGGCGAAGCCCGGCGTCCGGGTGAGTACGGCGGCGGCCCCGGCGTCACCGGCCACGTAGCCCAGTTCCCGGGAATGGCCCCACCGCTCGTGCGGGAACCGGCCCGCGGCCGTGACCAGCGCGGCCTTCGCGTCCGGTCGGGCGGTGAGGTGTTCGGCCGCGACGACGAGCGCGGCGGCCCCGCCGTCACTGGCCGCGCCGAGCTCGATCCCGTTGGTGTCCGCCCCTCCGAGCACCCGCAGCAGGTACGGCGCGGGCGTGTAGTGGTCCTCGTCCTGGAAGTTGGCGTGCACCAGCAGACTCAGGTCGTCGCCCGTGACGCCCGCGTGGCGCAGCGCCTTGAGCCCGGCGCGGGCCGCCATCTGCGTCGCCGTGCTGTCCGTGGAGACGGCGGCCGAGGCGAATCCGTTGAGCGCCGCCAGCGACGGCTGCGCGGTGGCCGCTCCGTTCCACGGTCCGTGCTCGGGTCTGACGGGTGGTACCCACGCGCCGGTCCCGGCGATCGCGATGTTCTGCCACAACACTGCTGTCTCCTCGGCTGTCACGAAGGGGGCGGCTGCGGAACGCCGCCGCGGGGCCGGACCACGTCTCCGCTGTGGTCCAGGGCATGGGCGCTGACGCCGGTGATCCGGGCCAGCACCCGTCCGCGACCCGTCACGGCGGTCAGGGCCCCGCTGGCGAAGTCGCAGTGCAGCCGGATCACCGGGTTCTCCGCGCTGAGCCGGCAGTCGTTGCCCGGCCCCCCGAGGTCGACCTCGTCGAGCCCGGCCATCGGGCCGACCAGCGGCGGGCGGTCACCGCGCGGCGGCAGCAGCAGCAGGTGCACCATCGCGTCCAGCAGGATCGCCGGTACGGCCGCCCCGGCGAGGGCCGGAGCCCAGGCGGCGTGGTCCAGAGCGAACCCGGCGCTGCACCCGTCCGGCCCGCGGGCGTAGTCGCGGGTGCCGGCGAACGGGCCGGTGAGCGAGATCGGCGGGTCGGGGGAGTAGACCGGCATCGCGAAATCGGGTTCGGGTTCGTACGACGAGCAGTCCGGCGGCCCGGCGAGGTCGGGATAGCGGTCCGCCAGCACCACCGTCGTCTCGCACAGCAGGTCGTTGAAGCGCAGCACCTTGCCGTTCTTGCCGATCCGGTGCGCCGTCATCCTGACCGCCACCTCGGCGCCGCCTGGCCGGCGGCTCGTGACGCGGGCCTCCACCGCGACGGTGCGCGGCGGCCCGGCGAGCCTGACCGTCACGGAGGTCCGGCAGACGAGCCCGCGGAACCCGGTGACCCGCAGACCCGGGCAGAGGGCCGCGGCGGCGCCGGCCGCGGCTTCCAGGGTGAACGTACCGGGCAGCGTGTACTCGCCGTTGACCCGGTGGTGGCGCATCCACCGGCCGTCCAGCTCGACCAGGGTGCGCGGGTCCCAGGTCTTGGTGAAGACGGCCCAGTCCTTGCCGCGGTGCAGGACGCCGTCCAGCAGCGGTGTGGTCAGCGCCGGGTCCGGTGGGGCGGGCGGTGGCGCGTCCGGGGCCGGGACCGGGGCCGGGAGGCCGCCGGAGGTGCCCCAGGTGCTGATCCCGCGCCGGGCCAGCAGGACGCGCTCCTCGTCCCGGATGAAGAAGGAGACCCCGCCGGCCGGCGGCCGGGCGAGGGCGGAGAGGAACTGCGCGCATCCCTGCGCGGTGCTGATGTAGGCGTCCATCCGGTTGCGTTTGAGGGTTTCCCGCATGGTGGTGCTGCTGGCGACGCCGACCTCCCGCCACCCGCTCCAGAGGATCGCGAACTCGTGCCGGCCGTCCGGTCCGTGCCTCTGCGCCCAGGCGCTCGCGTACGCCAGGTACTCGTTGACGGCGCAGTAGTCGACGTCGCCGGGCGCGGGGGCGAGCGTCGCCAGCGTGCTGAAGTTGCACCAGATCCGGGGCGGACGCTCGGCGAGGGCCCGTTTGAGGTTGCGGTATCCGGTCGCCTTGGTGGCCCGGACCGCCCGGAAGTCGGTCAGGGTCTTGGCGTGCAGCGCACGGGACCGCAGGTCGAGGACGGTGTTGATGAGCAGGTCGATCCGACCGTGCCGGTCCAGGACCTCGCCCAGGACGGCGGTGGTGCGCTCGGCGTCGAGGACGTCGCACACCCGGTGGTGGACCCGGTCCGGGCCGCACAGCTCCGTCAGCCTGTGGACCGTACGGCGTACCTCCAGGCGGGCCTGGGCCTTCTCGTAGTCGGCCCGCAGCTCGCGCACCGACGCGCCGGGGCGTGCGCGCCGCCCGGCGGCGATGAACTCGGCCTGCGGCGGCAGCGGTTCGCCGCTCTCCGGCAACGGGGTGCGGCCGATGACGTAGACGTGGGGCCGGTCGCTGGTGCGGGCGACCGCGTGGAGGAGTTCCGGGGTGATGCCCCGGGCGCCGCCGAAGGCGACCACGACCGCGCCGGGCGGCAGCGAGGCGGCTCCCGCCGGGGGCGGCGGCGCGGGATCGTCGGCGACGGCCAGCGCGAACCAGTCGCCCCCGCGGCAGGCCAGCGTGTGTGCGGGCACCTGGGCGGTGCCGGCACGCGCCAACTGGTCCAGGGCCCTCGCCGCGTCCGGTGCGTCGCTGAGCAGCGTCACCCCGCCGCACTGCGGGACCTCGGCCCGTACGGAACGGACCAGGCCGGTGAACAGGGCGCTCAGCGGCGGCGGGAGGTCGTCCGGCACCGGCCCGAGCAGGACCGCGCTGAGCGAGCCGCCGCTGCGCAGTGCGGGCAGCGCCGCCTGGAGTGCGGTGAACGTGAGGTCCTGGAGGTCCTCCACCCGGGCGGCCTCGGCCTCGTCGCCCCCGTGGCCGCCGGCGTGAAGGTCGGGCAGCCGGGACAGGACCCGGATATGGCGCGGGACGAAGGGCAGGCCGGCGAGTGCCCCGGGAGCCTCCTCCGGCGGCACGTGGGTCGTGCCGGCGACTCCCGGCCGAGGCGACCAGAGGGCGATGTCCGGGCCGGCGACCGCCGCGGCGAGATCCGGGGCGTCGGTGATGACGACGGTGCCCGGCGGGAGGGCCGGTGCGGCGGGATTCCTGCTCGGAGGCGTGGTGGGGACGAGCCGGAAGGTCTGACGACGACCGGTGAAGCCCTCGTCGTGCTCGGGTGCGGACCGGTCCTCCGGCGCGGCCTGCTCAGGCGCGGCGGCCTGCTCCGGCGCGGCCTGTTCCGGCGCGGCGGCCTGCTCCGGCCCGGCGGCGCGGTCGGCCGCTGTGTGCTCCGGCCGTGCTTGCTCCGGCGCGGCCTGTTCCGGCGCGGCGACCTGTTCCGGTGCCTGCCGGGCCGGGCCGGGCCGGGGCGGTTCGGCCGCCGGGGTGAACCGGATGAGCGGTGAGCCGGCGGCGGCGGGCGTCACGAGGGCGTCCGTTCCGGTGACGACGGCCCGGACGACCGTGAGCAGGGCGTCCAGCGACAGATAGGTGTGTCCGGCGTCCGCCAGCGCGGGAAGGGAGTGCGCGGGCGTCGCTGATTCCTCCGGGCCCGAACCCCCGACCGCCGTCGAGAGCGCGCCCAGGACGGGCAGGCCGTGCTCCAGCGCGGTGGAGAGCCGGGTGACCGCCAGGACGGCCGCGCCTTCCGCGATGGACCGGCCCTCCGGCACCAGACCCGTGAGATGGCGGTCCCAGCCGCTGATCGGCCGCAGGCACACCGCGCCGACGAGCGCGAGGTCGCACGCCCGGTGTCTGAGCTGACGCAGCGCCAGGTCGACAGCGGTGTGCGCGGAGTCCCGGTGGGAGTAGACACTGGTCCCCAGGGCCTGGAAGTCGTAGTAGTTGGCGGCCCGGCCCGACAGGATGCAGGAGACCGCTCCGGTGAAGTCGTCCTCGTTCAGGTCGCCGGGGATCACCTCCCGGGCGTCCTCCATCCCCTTCGCGAGGTAGGTCTTCAACGCCTGCGCCTGCTTCGGATCGGGCAGGATGTCGAACGCCGTGGCGCACTCGCGGGCGTGCACCCGCAGCGCGGCCCGGGTGTTGTGCGTGGTCGGCAGCGTCGATCCCACCACGATCGCCGTGGTGGGCCGCAGGCCCGCGCCCGGCTCGCCGAGCTGCTCCAGGAGGGGGCCGAGGACCTGGAGCATCATCAGGTGGGCGGCGTCCATGTGCCGCATCGTCAGCGGCGGGATGCGCACGTCGCGGGGCGACGGCAGAGGGTACGGCGTACCGAAGCCGGCTTCCGGGCGCGGGCCGTCACCGCTCAGCCAGGCGGGCACCCGGTCGGACGCCAGGCCGGGCAGATGGGCGTTCCAGCCGACGACGACCAGGTCCTCCGCGTCGGCGGTCGCGGCACCGCCCCGCCTGCCGGCGGGGGCGGCCGGCGGCACCCGGTCGGAGAGGACCACGTGCGCGTCCGCTCCGCCGAGGCCGAACGACGACACCCCCACAACGCGCGGCCGTGTCCCGTCCGCCGGCCAGGGCCTGTCCTCGACCGGTACGGTCAGTCGCGAGCCGTCGCCGAGCAGCGGGTGCGGATCGGTGACCACGGGCTGACCGGGGACCGCACGGCGTTCGAGGGCGACCAGCGCGTGCGCGACCGAGACCAGGCCCGCCAGGACGCCGGTGTGCCCGAAGACCTGCTTGTTCGACGTCAGCAGGCACGCCTTCCGCCGAGGCCCCAGCCGGGAGAGCAGCGAGCGCAGTTCGATCTCGTCGCCGACCGGAGTGCCGGTGCCGTGCGCCACGATCCAGTCCACGTCGTCGGCCTCGACGCCCGCGTCGGCCCAGGCGCGGGCGATCGCCAGCTCCTGCCCGCGTGGGGCCGGAGCGTGAATGCCCTTCCCCCGGCCGTCGGCGGCGAGACCGGTGCCCCGGATGACACCGAGCACCCGGTCACCGTCGGCCACCGCCCGCGCGTACGACTTCAGTACGAGCATGACGGCGCCCTCGCCGATGAGGGTCCCGTCGGCGGCCCGGTCGAACGGGCGCACCCGGCCGCTCATCGAAATGCCCTGGGCCCGGCAGAAGAGCGTGAACCCGATCGGCTCGACCACCGCGGTCCCGCCGGCCAGCGCCACGTCGCAGGAGCCCTCGCGCAGTGCCTTGACCGCCGCGTCGACGGCGAACAGCCCACTGGCACAGGCCGAGTCGAGAGTCAGGTGCTGCGAGTCGTCGGGGACCAGCCCGCGCAGCGCGTCGCGGGAGACGGACGCGGGCAGGTAGCCCTGCGGGTTCCCGCCGTCGCCGCCGTAGTGCGCGCTGATCGCGTGATCGGCCAGCTCGGCCAGCCAGTCGCCGTCCCGGTCGGCGGGGATCGCCCCGCGCACCATGCGCCGGTACTCGTCGCCCAGTACCACGCCCTGGGCTCCGAGGCCCGTCTGGTCGTGGATGCCGGTGGTCACAGCGAGATACCGGTCCTTCGGGGCCCGGCCCACCCCTGCCAGGGCCTGGACGGCGCAGTGCCGCAGCCAGCGAGTGGTCCGGGGCCAGCCGGGGTGGCCGACGTTCCCGTCCGGTTCCGCGACCGAGGCGGGATCGGGGACGAAGTCGTGGAGGTAGCCGGCCTCGCGGACGTAGAAGGCGTCGGTCTCCTCCCGGGTCGGCGCCCAGAAGTGCTTCAGCTCGAAGGCGGACGGTTCGCTGGAGAGCAGCACGCCTTCGCGCAGCCGGTCCCAGAACTCCGCCGTGTTGTTCGCGCCGGGCAGGGTCAGGCCGAGGCCCACCACCGCGACGGCTCCGGGGTCCGCCTCCGCCTCCGTCTCGGGCTTCCTGGACCTCCAGCGGTCCGGCTCGGGCTCGGGCTCCGGCTCGGGCTCGTGCTCGGGCTCCGGCTTGGGTGTTCGGTCCGGCTGGGGCGACGCCGCTGGTGCTGGTGCCGGTGCGGGCGCCGGCGCCGGTGCCGGTGCCGGTGCTGGTGCGGGGCGGACGGCCGCCGGCTGTCCCGGGGCGGGGGTGCTCCCGACGGGCGTACTCGTTCCGGTCGTGCTCGTCCGGGGCGTACGGCTGACCTGGTCGGCCAGCCTGCTGTGCAGCCGCATGCCCTGCATCCCGCCGATACTGATTCCGCCGTCGGCGAAGATCGTCTGCCCGGTGATGAAGCCGGCGTCCTCGTGCAGGAGGTGCACGATCAACCTGGCCGCCTCCGGCGTCGAGAGGGTACGGCGCATCAGCTCGCTGGTCCCGGCGGGGTCGCCGAGCGCCGCGTCCGGTGCATCGAGATTGACGACGATCTCACTGGCGACGGAGCCCAGCAGCACCGTGTTGACCCGGATGCCCCGGCCTACCAGCTCAAGCGCCAGATAGCGGACCAGCGACTCCAGGGCCGCCTTGGTCACGCCGCCGGGGCCGTACCCCGGAACCGGCTGGTGCGCCCCGACGCTGGACAGGCAGAGGATGCTCGCTCCCTCTCTCCCGGCCATCAGCTCGGCGGCCCGGCGCGAACAGTGGTAAGCCGCCATCACGTTGGTCGACCACGCCCGCTGCCAGTAGGTGTCGTCGACGCCGAACAGCGGCAGGAACGCGCCGCCCGCCGCGTTGTTGATCAGAATGTCCAGCCTGCCGTGCCGCTCCCGGACCAGGTCGAACATCCGGTCGATCTCGCTGGTCTTGGCCACCGAGGCGCGGATGAACTCGCAGCTGTGACCGGCCTGTTCCAGCTCCGCCCGCAGCGACTCCGCCTGTTCGACCGAGTGGAAGTAGTTGACGATCACATGGGCTCCGCCCTCCGCCAGGCGGCGAACGATGTCCGCGCCGAGGCTCTTCGCGGCCCCGGTCACGAGGGCGACTCTGCCCCGCAGATGGTCGGTGGTGGTCATCGCGCGGCGGCCTCCGCCCGGCCCTGTACCACGCTCTCCGCGATCCGGCGCAGGGTGCCGACGGTCAGCAGGGAGGAGTTCGCCCGCAGACCGGGCAGGCCGAACCGTTCGGACACCCGCCCGAGCAGGGCGACTTGCTTGAGCGACTCCACACCCAGCTCGGACTCCAGGCCGTCGTCCTCACCGAGAAGGTCCGGCGGGTAGCCCAGGAAATCGCCGTAGAGCGTCCGCAACTCGGCCAGTACGGTCTCGTAGTCCCACTCGGCGGACGCCGGCGGGGCGACCGGAGCGACCGGAGCGACCGGGGTCGAGGCCGGAGCCGCAGGGGCCTCCGGAGCCGCCGGAGTGGCGGGGGCCGGAGCGGGGCGGGTGGCCACGTACGACATGGAGGGCGCGGACGCGGACACGTTGGTGGTCCCGGAGAGCGGAGCGGCGGTGAGGAGCGCCGGAACCGGCGCGGACGCCGTGGCCGCGCTCACCCGCACGGCGGGACCGCGCTCGGTGCCCGACGGGGCCGGCGGACGCGGGAGGAACGGGCCGCCGTCGGTGGAACCGGTGACCAACTCGCGTACGGCTGCGACCGGGTCGCTGCCGCTCAGCGGGACGACACACCGCACGCCCGGAACCGACGCCTCGACGAACTTGGTGACGACGGGCCACTCCCCGCACTCCACGAAGACGTCGGCGCCCGCCGCGTGCAGGTCGCGGATCGTACGCAGTATCCGGACCCGGGCGGTGAGTGCGTCGGCGACCAGGCCGACCGGGTCGTCGTCACCGACGTCCCGGCCCAGCCAGGGGGAGCAGACCCGCCAGCGCCCCGCGCCGTAGGCGACCCGCGGCGCGGTCGCCCGCAGGTCCCGCGAGGCCTGCGCCATCGCCGGAGTGTGCGTCGGATGCGGGACGTCCAGGCGGAAACTGGGCCAGCCGAGCGCGTCGGCGACCCGTTCCACTTGTTCGATCAACGGTTCGGGGCCGCTGATGACGCTCTGCCGAGGAGTGTTCTCGCAGGCCAGTACGAGGTCGGGATGGTTGATCAGCCCGGCGAGCGATTCCGCCCGGCGGCCGTCCACACCGACCGCGAGCATCTTCCCGCCCCAGTTCTGCCGGGTCAGCGCCCGGGACCGGGCCACGGCCAGGCGGGCGGCGTCGTCCACGGACAGGCGTCCCGCGGCGGCCAGCGCCCACAGCTCCCCGATGCTCTGGCCGACGATCGCGACGGGCCGGACGCCCTCGGCGATCAGGACGTGGTGGGTGGCGATGCTGACCGCGAAGATCTCCAGGTACTGCACCTCGGGTCCGCGCCGGTCGGTCGTCCCGTCGTGCTCGATCAACCGGGAACTGATGTCGGGCAGCCCCATTTCCCGGGCCGCCGTGTCGATGAGCGACAGCGATTCACGTACGGACTCGTAGCGGTTGTGGAAATCGCGCAGGACACCCCCGCGCGGGGCAGCCACCGTACCGGGCATGACAAAGACGCAATCCATCATGTGCATTACCCTTATCTCCGTCCGGACTGCTGGAGATGTCGAATCTGTCGGCCGGTCCCTTGAAATGTCATGACGGTGCCGAAATCTACGACATATGTCCAGTTGTTTTGCCGCGTCTTTCCGTGGGCACAGCGAGATGTGCCCCTGACTCACCAGCGCTGCCGGCCTTCTGTACCGGGGTCGGACCGCGTTCTCGTCGCTGGGCGAAGTCGATGGATGGGCTGCGAAGTCATGCACCTGTGGCACTGGTGCCGGTGAATTCCGAGACGATCTGATTCGAATTCGTGCGTGTCGGACGCGCGTACGAAAAGACCTGGACTCTTCATACTTTCCGTCGCCTGCCGACCGGGGCCTGTGACTTAATCAGGATGCAGGGAAAAGTGACCTGCGGTACATGCTTGTCAGTCCGGATAACTTGCGCGAGAGTCCTTTCATGGGCGCACCGCCGTATCTGGTTTCGACCGTCCCCGATCCTCTGACCGACACCCTCGGACTGACCGGCGCGAGATGCGTACTCGTCCGGGGGCTCACTGCCGGAGGAAGCTGGGCTCTGCGGTTTCCGGCCCCCGGCAGGCTCAAGGTCCACGCCGTGCTGCGCGGCGCGAGCCGGCTGATGGTCGACGGCGGCGAGCGGCCCGTGCTCCTGGAGCAGGGGGATGTGGTGGCCTTCGGCGGAGGGCTGTCCTATGTTCTGGCCGCCGATCCGTCCGTGCCGCCGCAGGACGCGCCGGCGCTGCTCCGGGCCTCGCCCCACCTCTTCGCCCATGCCGGGGAGGAGGGCGTCACCGAGGTGGTGTCGGTCGGCGCTCATTTCGAACTGAACACCGCGGGCGAGGACTTGTTGCTCCAGGCTCTGCCCCCGGTGATTCACCTGTCCCGCACGGGCGAGGAGGCGCCCGCGCTGTGCTGGCTCCTCGAACAGGTCCTGCGGGAGATGAGTGCCGACCGCCCCGGTGCGAACGGCGTGGCCGAATACCTCTCCCAACTGGTCTTCGCCCATGTGCTGCGCGCCTGTCTCGCCCGGAGCGACGCCTATCCCGCAGGGTGGCTCCGGGCTCTGGCCGACGAACGCATCGCGCCGGCCCTGAGGCTGATGCACGCCGATCCCGCCCGGCCCTGGCACGTGACCGAACTCGCCCGGGCGGCGGCCATGTCCCGCAGCGTATTCGCCGGAGTCTTCACGTCGGTGGCGGGCGTGCCACCGCTCACCTACCTCCACCAGTGGCGCATACGGCTGGCCGAGAAGACCCTGATCCAGAAGGACACTCCGGTGTCGGAGCTTGCGCTCTCCCTCGGCTACGCCTCCGAGAGCACCTTCAGCCACGCCTTCAAGCGGGCGACCGGCATTCCGCCCAAACGCTTCCGGGACGCCGCACGCGGGTCACGGGACCGGAGCGAGGCCGAACGAGCCGTGACCGCCGCATGGAGAGGAGCCTCCCGGCCCGACGGTGACGAACCCGGCATCGACGAACGCCGCCTCGCCGAAGCAGGTGCCGAAGAAGGACCTGGCAGCGCCGAAACCCGCCCCGGTAGAGGTGGAAGCGGCCCGCCCGTTCGCTCCCGGGAAAGCTGACGGGCGGCAGGGCCGGTTCGGGGCTCAGCCCGGCGGGCGCTTCCGCGACGTGGGACGCTTCCCCGTCTTGTGCGGGTAGCCGAGGAGGTGCTCGTAGTTCCCGTTGCTGTATCGGGCGTCCTTCTCCCCGACCCGCGCCGTCCACTGGCGGCACACCGCATTCACGAGTGCCCTTACGGATTCCGGATCCGCGTACTGCCAGCTTGTGAACCCCCCAAGCCATTTCAGAGCGGCAGCGGGGGTGTGCCCGCATTCCATCAAGCGCACTGCGGTGTATGCCGGATCAACCCAGGCGGGGCCAGTGGCGGGCATGGCCCAATCCACCACGCAGGCGCGGCTGTTGTGCGCCCCGTACATGAGGATGTTGTAGGGGTTGATGTCGGTGTGAAGCAGGTTGTCGCCCTGGAGCGCGCGGGACTCGGCAGTGTTGATGAAATCTTCGAACCGGTCGGCCAGGGTGGGGACGGTGAACTGGAACCGCCCGTACGGCAGAAGGTTCGGGAAAACGAGTTGTTGCATCCGGTCGAGTGCGAACCCGATGGCATCAAGGTCGCTTGATCCTGGGGTCATGTCCGCGTGGCGACCGTTGTCCACGTACTCGAACGTCAGGCAGTACCAACCGGCGAGCCGAAAGCGGTGGCGGAGTTGGGCACTGATTCCACCGAGAGCGCCGTTCACTCGTTCCTCTTGCCGCAGCGCGCCCACCTCTACCGTGACGTTCTCGCGAACCCCTTTGAGGAACAGCGACCCGTGTTTCTCCGTGCGGATCATCAGAGCTGTGGAGCAGTTGAGACCTTCGGCAACCACCTCCGACTCGGTGACTTCACCTGCCTTGGTCTCGATGGCGTCGCGCAACTCGGCCGGCAGTTCTTCCCAGCGAACACGTTCGAGCACCGTTTCTACTTTCGATCGTGGGTAAAGGGGGCCGGTCGCCTCGGCCCCCTCACGCTTCCTGCCCACGGGGCAGCCCTCAGCCTTGCGTCGTGCCGCACTTCCGGCAGCGCTGCTTGCCACTCCACTGCGTCCACTCATGGTCGCAGTTGCCCAGAATCCAGGAACGCATGACTGACTTCCTTTCGATCGGGTGTCAGGGCGCCTGTACCCCGTCCGTCGCTCTCCTGCTCTGCTCCAGATAACTACCCGGCCAGGCTCGGCGGTACCGTTGGGAGGGCGACAGGAACTGAGGGCGCTATGCAGTCGGAGCACGGACCTCCCTCAATTACGCAACGCTGTCCATTCATCAGCGGTCGCAGGGACACACGCCACGCGAGGTCGTCCGTCTTCTGATCCTAGAGGTGCTTCGTGTGCCCTCCACCCCGGCAGCCTCTCTCCTGGCGGCTCCAGGCGCGGTGCTCTCCCGGGTCGGGAATGCGCAGGTCAGGTTCCGTGTTCGACCTGGAGGCCCCTGGTGTGTCAGGTCGATCCGCGCGGGGCCGCCCAGTGCGGAGGGAGACTTCGCACCGTTCGCGATCCCGGGAGAGAAGAAGAGCCATGCGCGTCGAGATCTGGAGCGACATCGCTTGTCCGTGGTGCTACATAGGCAAGGCACGCTTCGAGAAGGGCCTGGCTCGGTTCGCCCATCGTGACGAGGTCGAGGTCGTCCACCGCTCCTTCGAGCTCGACCCGGGACGGGCCAAGGGCGACCGGGCGCTGGTGGTCGACATGCTGGCCGCCAAGTACGGCCGGACCCGTGAGGAAGCCGCCTCGATGGAGGCCAACGTGGCCGACAACGCCCGGGCCGAAGGGCTCGGCTACCGCGTAGAGGGCCGCGACCACGGCAGCACCTTCGACATTCACCGGCTGCTCCACCTGGCCAAGGCCCGGGGCCGCCAGGACGAACTGCTGACCCTCGCCTACCGGGCCAACTTCGCCGAGGAGCGCTCCGTCTTCGACGACGAGGTGCTGGTCGCCCTCGCCGTGGAGGCCGGGCTCGACGCCGGCGAGGCGCGGGCGGTGCTCGCCGACTCCGAGGCGTACGCCGACGACGTCCGGGCGGACGAGCGCGAGGCGTCCGAGCTGGGCGCCAACGCGGTGCCGTTCTTCGTGCTCGACCGGCGCTACGGGATCTCCGGCGGCCAGCCCTCCGAGGTCTTCGTCCAGGCGCTGGAGCAGGCGTGGAAGGACCACCGGGCCACCGCGCTGACCCCGGTCGGCGGCGACGCGGCGGCCTGCGACGCCGACGGGGCCTGCGAGGTCCCGCGCGCCGACTGAGCCGCCGCCTCGCCCGACCCGCCGCCTCACCCGGCGCGGAGGCCCCGGGCGATACGTGATTGACGGCGGTTCACCAGGACTCCAGGCTGGGCGCATGAGGATCACTGCGCTCAGCCAAGCGGCGACCGCCGAGTTCGCCCCGGAGACCACGTACCTCGACACCTCGACCTGGGGCCTGCTGCCCCGCCGTACGATCGCCGCCGTCAAGGCACTCGCCGACGAGAACGCCGCGGGCCTCCGGGTCGGCGCGGGCAGTCTGGACGCCGTGGAGTCCGCCCGCACCGGCTTCGCACGGCTCGTCGGCGTCCACCCGGACCGGGTGGCGACCGGGGGCTCGGTCGCCGTCCACGTCGGGCTGATCGCGGCCTCCCTCCCGCCGGAGGCCGAAGTCCTCTGCCCCGAAGGCGAGTTCAGCTCGCTGGTCAGCCCGTTCGCGCACCGGAGCGACCTGCGCCTACGGTACGTCCCGCTCGCCGGGCTGGCCGGGGCGGTGCGGCCGGACACGGCGCTCGTCGCCTTCTCCGCCGTGCAGTCGGCCGACGGCCGGACAGCCGACCTGGCAGCCGTCCGGGCCGCCGCCGCGGCGCACGGGGCCCGCACGCTGGTGGACGCGACGCAGGCGGCGGGCTGGTTCCCGCTGGAGGCGGGGGAGTACGACTACACCGTCACCGGCGGCTTCAAGTACCTGCTCTGCCCGCGCGGTACGTCGTTCCTGACCGTCACCGAGGAGGCACAGGCCCACCTGCCGGCCCTCTTCGCGGGCTGGATCTCCTCCGGAGCGCCCTGGAACGCGATGTACGGTCCCGCCGAACTCGCCCCCACCGCAAGGCGGTTCGACGAGCCGCCCGCCTTCCTCTCCTACCACGGGGCCGAGCGGTCGCTGGCCCTGCTGGGCGAGGTCGGCGTCGACGCCCTCCACGCGCACGCCACCTCCCTGGCGGCCCGGCTGCGCGCGGGGCTGGCGGTTCTCGGGCACGAGGCGGTGCCCGGGGAGTCGGCGATCGTCGCGGTGCCGGGGCTCGGCCACCGCAAGGAGGACCTCGCGCGGGCCGGCATCAGGGTCTCGGACCGGGCCGGAAACCTCCGGGCGTCCTTCCACCTCTACAACACCGAAGCGCACGTCGACCGGCTGCTGGACGTGCTGGCCTGATCGACCGCCGACCGCCGACCGCCGACCGATCACTGGCCGCCGACGCGAAGGGCTGCACCGACTACCCGGCGCTCGGAACCGCCTGAACGCGTCGGACCGTCCGAACGGCGTGAGGCCGACCGGACGGGCGGGCACGCGCGGGGGCCGGGACGGCATGCCCGTCCCGGCCCCGGTCGCGCGTGCGCCGTGCTATCTCGCTACCTCGCCGTGCTACCTCACCGGAGTGAAGTCCCGCGCCCCGATGAACTCCGGGCGGCGGATCGGAGCCGCGAAGGGCTCCTGCGCCTCGTTCTCCACGCTGTTGAACACGATGAAGACGTTGCTGCGCGCGTACGGGGTGATGTTGTCGCCCGAGCCGTGCATGGCGTTGCAGTCGAACCAGGTCGCCGAACCGGCCCGGCCGGTGAACAGCCTGATGCCGTGCCGGTCGGCCATCTTCGTCAGCGCCTCGTCGGACGGGGTGCCGGCGTCCTGCATCTGGAGGGACTTCTTGTAGTTGTCCTTCGGCGTCTCGCCCGCGCAGCCGAGGAACGACTTGTGCGAACCGGGCATGATCATCAGCCCGCCGTTGGTGTCGAAGTTCTCGGTCAGCGCGATCGACACGGACACCGTCCGCATGTTCGGCAGACCGTCCTCGGCGTGCCAGGTCTCGAAGTCCGAGTGCCAGTAGAAGCCCGAGGCCCCGAAGCCCGGCTTCACGTTGATCCGGGACTGGTGGACGTACACGTCCGAGCCGAGGATCTGGCGGGCCCGGCCCACCACCCGCTCGTCGCGGACGAGAGCGGCGAAGACCTCGCTGATCCGGTGGACCTCGAAGACGGACCGGACGCTCTGCGACGTCGGCTCGATGATCGAGCGGTCGTCGGCCCGTACCGCCGGGTCGGAGACCAGCCGGTTCAGCTCGGCCTCGTAGACCGCAACCTCGTCCGGTGTGATCAGCTGGTCGACGGTGAGGAACCCGTCGTGCTCGTAGCCCTGGAGATCCTTCGCGGCGATCGGGCCCGGTGCGCCCGGCGCGGACCAGATGACCGGGTCCTGGCGGGGAGTGGTCATCTCGGCGGCGCCGCGCGACGGGTACAGGTCGGCGCGTACTTCGGTGGTCATGTTCAGCCCTCCTCGGTCAGCAGCGGGTAGACACCGTTCTCGTCGTGGTCCTCCCGTCCGGTGACGGGAGGGTTGAAGACGCAGACGCAGCGGAAGTCGGTCTTGGGCCGCAGCGTGTGGTGCTCGTGTCCGTCCAGCAGGTACATCGTGCCCGGGGAGATCCAGTGGGTCTCCCCGGTCTCGTCGTTGGTCAGCTCGGCCTCGCCCTCGGTGCAGAGCACCGCCTCGATGTGGTTGGCGTACCACATCGACGTCTCCGTGCCCGCGTACAGCACGGTCTCGTGGAGCGAGAAGCCCACCTTCTCCTTGGCGAGCACGATGCGCTTGCTCTCCCAGGTGCCGGACGCCGCCTTCACGTGGCGGTCGGTGTTCTCGATGTCACTGAACGATCGAACGATCACGGTGAGCTTGTGCCTTTCTCTCTGCGGCGTCCCGGGCCCAGCGGGGCCCGGGGCCTCTCTTCTCGCCTGCCCGGCCGGCGCCGGTTCAGGCCGTCTCGCGGACGCAGCGGGCCAGCGTGCGCAGGCCCTCGTCCAGCTCTTCGGGGGTGATGGTCAGCGGCGGCAGCAGTTTGACGACCTCGCTCTGCGGGCCCGAGGTCTCCAGCAGGAGCCCCAGTTCGAACGCCTTGGCGCAGACCGCCGAAGCGCGCGTCGGGTCCTCGAACTCCATGCCCCAGACCAGGCCACGGCCGCGGAAGTGCGCGGTCGGCTCCTCGGCGCAGACGGCCAGCAGCGCCTGCTCGATCTGCTCGCCGCGGGCCAGGGTCTGCTTCTCCATCTGGCCGTCCGCCCAGTAGGCGTCCAGTGCGGCGGCGGCGGTGACGAACGCCGGGTTGTTGCCGCGGAAGGTGCCGTTGTGCTCGCCCGGCTCCCAGATGTCCAGCTCCGGCTTGAACAGGCAGAGCGACATCGGCAGGCCGTAGCCGCTGATGGACTTCGACAGCGTGACGATGTCCGGGACGATGCCGGCCTCCTCGAAGGAGAAGAAGCCGCCGGTACGGCCGCAGCCCATCTGGATGTCGTCGACGATCAGCAGCATGTCCTGGCGGTGGCACAGGTCCTGGAGCGCGCGCAGCCACTCGGCGCGCGCGACGTTGATGCCGCCCTCGCCCTGCACGGTCTCCACGATCACCGCGGCCGGCTTGTTGAGCCCGGAGCCCTGGTCCTCCAGCAGCCGTTCGAACCACAGGAAGTCCGGCACCTGGCCGTCGAAGTAGTTGTCGAACGGCATCGGGGTGCCGTGCACCAGCGGGATGCCGGCGCCGGCCCGCTTGAACGCGTTGCCGGTGACGGCGAGCGAGCCCAGCGACATGCCGTGGAAGGCGTTGGTGAACGAGACGACCGACTCGCGGCCCTTGACCTTGCGGGCCAGCTTCAGCGCCGACTCCACGGCGTTGGTGCCGGTCGGGCCCGGGAACATCACCTTGTACGGCAGGTCGCGCGGGCGCAGGATCACGTTCTGGAACGTCTCCAGGAAGGCGCGCTTGGCGGTGGTCGCCATGTCCAGGCCGTGGGTGATGCCGTCGCGCTCGATGTAGTCGATGAGGGCGCGTTTGAGCACCGGGTTGTTGTGGCCGTAGTTGAGCGAGCCGGCCCCGGCGAAGAAGTCGAGGTAGGAGTGGCCGTCCTCGTCGGTCAGTCGGGCGCCCTGCGCGCGGTCGAACACGGCGGGCCAGCCGCGGCAGTAGCTCCGTACCTCCGACTCCAGGGTCTCGAAGACGCTCAGTGCGGGCGGGGTGATGGTCACAGCTGATCTCCTGCGTGAGGGGGTGTGACGGACAGTGGTCGGGGTGCTTCCGGCGGCGGAAGCCAGATCGCGTCGCGCCGGGCGGCCGGACCGGCGCGGAAGTCGTGGGGCGGACGTCGCGCGCGGCCCGCTTCGTGGGGCGGGCGTCGTCGCGCGGCCGGTGCGACGGGTGTCAGGACGTGAACGGTCCGATGCGGTACAGCACCTCCGGCAGGTGCGTTCCCTCGGGGAACAGCTCGCCGTCGAACAGCACCTCCTGCTCCAGGGGCACGTCGTGGCGCCGCGCGTACGAGGTGAACAGCCGGTCGGAGGCGGTGTTGTCCGGGGTGATGGTCGTCTCGACCGCTGCGAGGCCCTGGTCGGCGGCGACCCGGGCGGTCAGCGCGTCCAGCAGGGTGGCCGCGAGTCCCCTGCCGCGGTGCTCCCGGTCGACCGCCACCTGCCAGACGACGAGCGTCTCGGGGCGGTCGGGCCGGATGTACCCGGTGACGAAGGCGATCGGCTCGCCGGTCTCGTCGCGGGCGACGACGGAGGTCGCGGCGAAGTCGCGGCACCACAGCAGGTAGCTGTACGAGGAATTCAGGTCCAGGACCTCGGAGTCGCGG
This sequence comes from Streptomyces sp. ADI96-02, assembly GCF_003846185.1. Lineage (GTDB taxonomy): Bacteria > Actinomycetota > Actinomycetes > Streptomycetales > Streptomycetaceae > Streptomyces. Next base: position 1,236,142 of record NZ_ML123034.1, on the reverse strand, counting down.
GCAATGCGCCAGATCGCGGCTCCGTCCTCCACTCGCGGGGTGTCGATACTGAGGAATTCGCTTCGGGCACGGGCAACATCTGCTGGTGCGGCGGTCATGTGAAGTGAATTTACCCAGCAAATTTCAAAATTGCATCGAGGTAAGGGGTTGGTTCGGTGGGCGTTCTCTGTTATCAGGCGGGCGCGTGCCCTTGCGCGAAACCGCAGCGATTTAGCACCCTTTGACCGGAATTTTTCCGGCATAACGCGCCTCATGTGGAGTCGGTCACAGGGCCGTAACCTCGCGGAGACGCCCTCGAATCACGGAGCTCCCACCCTCGGAAACCTGGGCGTTTAGGCAGAAAGAAAGCGGGAAGAAGAATGCGGGGAGCTGCTTCGGATAAAGCAGCTCCCCGCATTTATGGATTCATGACGCCCTAGCGGATCCGGCATGACGTCCGACGAATTCAGGCGCTGGGCCAGGTTTCCCCGACCGCCTTGCGGGCAGCTTCGAGATCGACCTGCCGGCCCGCGTCGGCCAGCGCCGCCCCCAGAGCGGCGAGCGAGGAGAGCACCGCGCCCCGCGTCGCGTCCGCACCGTAGTGGTTGACCCGGATCATCTCCTTGGACAGCGCCCCGCCGCCCGCGATGAGCGGCAGCGAGGGCTGGGCCGCCCGCGCGTGGGCGACCAGCGCGGTCGCGTCGACGCCCGCCGGGGCGCGCAGCGTCGTGGCCACCGGGGCCGCGTCCCGCGCCTCGTGGACGTAGGGCTCCAGCCCGCCGCCGAGGGCCACCGCGCCGGCCCGCGTGGCGGCGGCAGCAGCGGTGTGCCGGGCCATCACGGCGGCCGGCCCCTCGTTCTCGATCCGCTCCACGCACGCCTCCAGGGCCAGCATCTCCAACTGCGCGGGGGCGTGCGGCAGAGCCGTCCGGCCGGCGTCGATCCAGCGCTCCTTCCAGTCCAGGAGGGAGAGGTACGAGCGTCGCGGCGCGGCCGGGTTGGCGGCGAACCTCTCCCAGGCCCGCTCGCTCACCGACACCGCCGACACCCCGGCCGGCCCGCCCATCGCCTTCTGCGCGCCGATCACGCACAGGTCGACGCCCCACGCGTCCGGGAGCAGCGGCTCCGCGCCCACCGAGGCCACGGCGTCCAGCATGAACAGCGCGCCGTGCGCGCGGACCGCCTCGCCGATCTCCGCGACCGGGTTGGTGTTGCCGGTCGCCGCCTCCGCGTGCACCAGCGAGACGAAGTCGATCTCCGGGCGCTCCGCGAGCGCTTCGGCGACCTGCTCGGCCGTCACCGCCGCGTGGAAGGGCACGGTCAGGTCGACGACCTCCGCGCCGCAGTCGCGCAGCCAGTCGCCGAAGGTCTGCCCGTACGGGCCGGTGACCACGTTCAGCGCGGTCGAACCGGGCCGCGCGCCGCCGCGGATGCAGCCCTCCAGCGGCAGCAGCGCCTCGCCCTGCATGACGACGACGTCCTGCTCCGTGGCCAGGAGCGAGGCCACGCGCCGCTCGATGGCGGCGAAGTGCGCGGCGGTCAGCGGGGGGAGATCGAGGAAGGGGTGCGTCACGGTGGTGCTCTCTTCGGTTCGGCCGGGGGTCGGGTCGGCTTGGTCCGGCTCGACGACGGTGCTCCGACGAGGGTACCGAGGGCCTCGTACAGTGCCGCATATGAGTGATCAGGAGGGGCAGCGGGTGCTGCGGGTGAAGGGGCGGGTCCTCATCGGCCCGGACGAGGTGCGCGACGAACTGTGGGCGGTCGACGGCCGGATCGTCCACGAGCGGCCCCCGGGCGCCGACGACGCGGTGACGGTCACGGGCTGGGCGCTGCCCGGCCTGGTCGACGCGCACTGCCACGTGGGGCTCGACCGGCACGGCCCGGTGGACGCCGCCACCGCCGAGAAGCAGGCGCTCACCGACCGGGAGGCGGGCACCCTGCTCATCCGCGACGCGGGATCGCCGTCCGACACCCGGTGGATCGACGACCGCGCGGACCTGCCGAAGATCATCAGGGCGGGCCGGCACATCGCCCGGACCCGCCGCTACATCCGCCACTACGCCCACGAGATCGAGCCCGGCGACCTCGTCGCGTACGTCGCGCGCGAGGCGCGCCGCGGCGACGGCTGGGTCAAGCTGGTGGGGGACTGGATCGACCGGGACGCCGGGGACCTCACCGCCTGCTGGCCGCGCGGGGAGGTCGAGGCGGCCATCGCGGAGGCGCACCGGCTGGGCGCGCGGGTCACCGCGCACTGCTTCGCCGAGGACGCCCTGCGCGATCTGGTGGAGGCGGGCATCGACTGCGTCGAGCACGCCACCGGGCTCACCGAGGACACGATCCCGCTGTTCGCCGAGCGCGGGGTGGCGATCGTCCCGACGCTGGTCAACATCGCCACCTTCCCGGACCTCGCGGCGGGCGGAGAGGCGAAGTTCCCCCGCTGGTCGGCCCATATGCGGGAGCTGTACGAGCGCCGCTACGACACCGTGCGCGCCGCGTACGACGCCGGGATCCCGGTCTTCGTCGGCACCGACGCGGGAGGGTCGCTGGCGCACGGCCTGGTCGCGGGCGAGGTCGCCGAGCTGGTCAAGGCGGGCATCCCGCCGCTGGAAGCCCTCTCCGCCACCGCGTGGGGAGCGCGGCGGTGGCTGGGGCGGCCCGTGCTGGAGGAGGGCGCCCCGGCGGACCTGGTCGTCTACGACGAGGACCCGCGCGCCGACGTACGGGTGCTGGCGGCCCCGCGGCACGTCGTGCTGAACGGGCGGATCGTCGGCTGAGCCCGGCCGGCCGGACCCGGCCCGTCCGGCGCGGTGTTGACCGGCAGTGTCGGACGGGGCCCCGGCTCGTTGAAGCACTTTCGCCCCGGACCGGGGCGGATGGCCGTGCGGTCAACTCCCGCCGTGCTCACGCTCCGTGAAACGAGTGACACCAGGGAACGCACGTGCCGAAAGATTCGAATATGCGAGCGGAAACCCCCCTTTGGGGTGAACTCACCTCAGGTATCCACCAGTTCACCCTCCGTGCGTAAAGATTCACGGAGTCGAGGCCACCGGCGCACGCGATGTCCCCCATTGGACGGCGCCGGTGGCTCCATGTCTCTTGTGGGGGTTCCACCATCTTGAACAGCAACACCTTCCGTCTCGCCGCCCTCGCGGTCGCCGCCGCTCCCGTCGCCCTGCTCGCCGCCGTCCCCGCGCAGGCAGCCACCGCGACGCCCGCGACCACGGGCGAGGGCAGGGCGAGCGCGGTCGTGCTCCGCACCGGTCTCGGCGTCTCGCTCCTGAACAAGACCGTCCAGGTGCCCCTCAAGGTCACCCTCAACGAGGTGCAGGCGCCGGCGAGCGCCGAGAAGACCGCGCTCAGCGTGAACCTGGACGGTGTGGACCGGGGGCGGCCGTTCAGCGTCCTGCGCGCCGACGTGGCCACCGCCGACGCCACGGTCGACGAGCACCGGGCCCAGGGCTACACCAACCTCGTGAAGGCCCGGATCCACCTGCCCGGACTGCCGCTGCTCTCGCTGATCGAGGTCGAGAAGGTGACCTCCAAGGCGCTGTGCGAGGTCGGGAAGAAGCCCGTCGCCCAGTCGAACGTGCTCGGCCACATCGCGGTCCTCGGCAAGAAGCTGACCCTCACGGCGAGCGGGACGACCAGGGTGGAGGTGCCGGGCGTCGGCGAGGTCACCCTCGACCTCTCGAAGACGGCCACCACCACGCGTACCGCCGCCGCGACCGCTCTCCGGCTCAAGGTCTCGGTGAACCCGCTGAAGCTCAACGTCGCGGAGGTGGAGGGGGACGTCACGCTGGCCGAGGCGACCTGCGAGACCCCGAAGACGCCCGGAAAGCCGGGCGGTACGGACGGTGGCTCCTCCGGCGACGGAGGCGCCACGACCGGTTCGACGGCAGGTTCCACCGGCGGCTCCACAGGCGGCTCCACGGGCGGCTCCACAGGTGGAGAGACCGGCGGGGACACGAGCGGTTCCACCGGCGGCGACCAGGGGAGCGGGGGCAAGGGCGACGGCGGCGACGTGAAGACGCAGACCGGCTCCGACTCCGGCACCGCCCCCACCACCGCGAACCTCGCCGAGACCGGAGGCAGCTCCAGCACCCCGTACATCGCGGGCGGCGCGGCACTGCTGCTGGCGGTCGGCGCGGGCGCCACGGTGATGGCCCGCAGGCGCAGCAGCGGCAGCTGAACCGGACCTGGCGGGGCGGGCGTCGGCCCGCCCCGCCAGGCGACACGGCCACCGGGCCTCAGCGGCTCACCGGGCCTCGGCGGCTCACCGGCCTCGGCGGCTCACGGGCCTCGGCGGCTCACGGCGTCCCCGGCTCACCGGCGTCCCGTCCCGGCGGGCAGCGCCTGGACCGCCTGGTCGAGGGCCTGGAGGAAGCGGTTGGTCGTGGCCCGGTCCCGCACGGCCAGTCGCAGCCACTGCGGCCCGAGCCCCGGGAACGTGTCCCCGCGCCGGGCCGCGAAGCCCAGCAGCCGCAGCCGTTCGCGGACCTCCGCCGCCCGCTCCAGCCGGACCAGGACGAACGGTCCCTCGGCCGCCTCCACCGCCTGGACCTCGCTGAACTCCGCCAGTCCCGCGAGCAGATGGGCCCGGTCCACCGTGATCCGGTCCGCCGCCCGCGCCGCCTCCACCAGCGCCCGCGGCTCCATGCACGCCTCCGCCGCCGCCAGCGCGGGCGAGGACACCGGCCACAGCGGCTGCGCCTCGGCGAGCAGGGCCACCATGTCCGGTTCGGCCAGCGCGTACCCGATCCGCAGACCGGCCAGCCCCCACGTCTTGGTGAGGCTGCGCAGCACGACCAGCCCGGGGACGTCCGTCCGGCCGGCCAGCGCCTCGCGCTCGCCCGGTACGACGTCCATGAACGCCTCGTCGACCACCAGCGTCCGCCCCGGCCGGGCCAGTCGCTCCAGCAGCGCCGCCGGGTGCAGCACGGACGTCGGGTTGGTCGGATTGCCGACCACCACCAGATCCGCCTCCTCCGGCACCGCCGCCGGATCGAGCCGGAAGCCCTCCTCCGGGCGCAGCAGCACCCGCCGCACCCGGTGCCCGGCGGCCCGCAGCGCCGCCTCCGGTTCGGTGAACTGCGGATGCACGACGACCGGGCAACGGGCCGGCAGCGAGCGGGCGATCAGGACGAACGCCTCGGCCGCCCCCGCCGTCAGCAGCACCCGCTCCACCGGAAGCCCGTGCCGCTCGGCGACCGCGGCCCGCGCCGACGATCCGTCGGGATAGGCGGCCAGCGAGACGAGCGAGGCGGCTATCCGCTGCCGCAGCCAATCCGGTGGCGTGTGCGCGCGGACGTTCACCGCGAGGTCCGTCAGATCCTCGCCGCGCACCTCCGCGTCGCCGTGGTGGCGCAGGTCGTCTCCCGCGCTCTCGTTGTTCCATGTGGGGGGGTTCATGGCTGCCATGGTGAACGGGCGTGAGCCGTCCGTCACCGGTGGGGTGGAAGTTTTCTCGCCCGAAACACCGGGAACGCCCGGTGTGCCCGAGGACCGGCGGGCCACCGCGCAGGTTGCCACCGCCCTGCCGCCGCCGGCCCTGGACTTGGGCACCAGCAGCTCGTCCGCGTCGATCAGCGCCGCCGCCTCCGCGACCGACGGCGTGCCCACCGCCGCCGCGGCGGCCCCCGACGGACGCGGCACCCGTACCCGGGCCAGTTCCGCCGCCGGGTGCGTGACCACGGGTACGCCGAGGCGCGCCGCCGCCGCCACGATCCCCGGCTCACCCGCCTTCGCGTCCACGGTCGCCACCTCCACGACGTCGGCGGTGCGCAGCCCCGCCTCGCGCAGGGTCTCCTCGATCAGGCCGAGGACGTCGTCCGCGGACGCGCCGCTGCGCGCGCCGACCCCGACGACGAGGCTGCGGGCACGGGGCTTGGGTACGGGGCCGACGGATGCTCCGGTCATGGGCGGAGTCCTGCCTTTCACGTCGAGCAGAGGGATGCGGGGGCCGTTCGGGCCGTTCCGTATACGGTCACGGTCCAGGGGCGCGGGCGGGAGGACGGGCGGCGGCGCGCGCCGCCGGTAAGGGCACCCTGGGATGCGGACGCGGGGGGCTGTCCGCTAGCAAGACCCCATGGCGGTGTTCGTCGCGCTCGGCGCGTTCCTGATGACTCTGGCCGGAGGCTGGGTCGCGCAACGCGTCACCGACCGCCGCCACCTGGTGCTCGGCTTCGCGGGCGGGCTGATGCTCGGGGTGGTCGGCCTCGACCTCCTGCCGGAGGCGATCGAGGTGACCGGCGACCCGGTCTTCGGGGTGCCGGCCGCGCTGCTGCTGTTCGTCGGCGGCTTCCTCGCCGCCCATCTGGTCGAGCGGCTGCTGGCCGTACGCCAGGCGGCGCACGGCGTGAGCGGCGAACGCGTACCGCAGGTGGGGCTGACGGCGGCAGCCGCGATGGTCGGCCACAGCCTGATGGACGGGATCGCGCTCGGCGCCGCGTTCCAGATCGGCGGCGGCATGGGGGCCGCCGTCGCCCTGGCCGTGATCAGTCATGACTTCGCCGACGGATTCAACACGTACACCCTCACCAGTCTCTACGGGAACGACCGCCGCAAGGCGTTCTGGATGCTGCTCGCGGACGCCCTGGCGCCGATCCTGGGGGCCGCGACGACCCTGCTGTTCACCCTTCCGGAGGAACTGCTCGGCGGCTATCTCGGCTTCTTCGGCGGAGCGCTGCTCTACCTGGCCGCTGCCGAGATCCTTCCCGAGGCGCACCACACCCATCCCGCCCGTTCCACCCTTCTCTGCACCGTCGGGGGCGTGGGCTTCATCTGGCTGGTGGTCGGCCTCGCCCGATGAGCCCGCGCGCGCCCCGCGGCGCGGGCCCCGTCGCCGCTCATCGCGCCCGGCAGTGCCCGACGAAACGTGCGGCCACCTCGGGCGAGGCCGCCCAGTGGGTGTGCAGATAGCTGGCGTGCACGCCCCCCTGGACGTATCCCTCCACCCGCCGCTCCGGCTGGTGCATGCCCCACGCCGGCACGCTCCCCGCGCCCGGCTCCAGCACGGTCCGGTGGAACTCGTGCCCGCGCATCCGCGTCCCGGCCGCCGCCAGCACGCTGTCGGAGACCGCCACCGCGTGCCGGTAGCCGAGCGTCAGGCGCTCGGACATCCGGGCCGAGGCGTCCAGCACCCCGCACATCGGCCGGCCGTCCAGCTCCCGCGCGAGATACAGCAGCCCCGCACACTCGGCCGCCACCGGGGCGCCGCTCAGGGCCAGTTCCGTCACCGCCCGCCGCAGCGGCTCGTTCGCCGACAGCTCGGGGGCGTACATCTCCGGGAAGCCGCCGCCGATCACCAGCCCCGCCGTCCCGGCGGGCAGCTTCTCGTCCCGCAGCGGATCGAAGACGGCCACCTCCGCGCCCGCCGCCGTCAGCAGTTCGGCGTGCTCCGCGTACGTGAAGGTGAACGCCGCCCCGCCGGCCACGGCGACCACGGGCCGCGCGGAGCCGGGCCGCGCGGGGCCGGATACAGCGGCCGCCGCCGGGCCGGGTTCCGGCTCCCACGCCGCGTCCGGCAGCGCGGGAGCCGTCCGGGCCAGCGCCATCAGCGCGTCCAGGTCGCACCCGGCCCGCACCCGGTCGCCCATCGCCCGCACCGCGTCCACCGCGTCGCCCTGCCGCTCGGCCACCGGGACCAGCCCCAGGTGCCGCGAGGGCGTCGCCAACCGCCCGGCCCGGCGCAGCACGCCCAGCACCGGCAGTCCCGACTCGTCCAGGGCGTCCCGCAGCAGCGCCTCGTGGCGGTCGGAGGCGACCTTGTTCAGGATCACCCCGCCGATCCGCACCTCCGGGTCCCAGGACGCGAAGCCGTGCACCAGGGCCGCCACCGAACGGGACTGCGAGGAGGCGTCCACCACCAGCACCACGGGCGCGCGGAGCACCTTCGCGACCTGCGCGGTCGAGGCCAGCTCGCCCTGGCCCGAGGCCCCGTCGTACAGCCCCATCACGCCCTCGACCACCGCGAGGTCGCAGCCCGCCGAGCCGTGCGCGAAGAGCGGGGCGATCAGCTCCGTCCCGCACATGTACGCGTCGAGGTTGCGGCCGGGGCGTCCCGTCGCCAGCGCGTGGTAGCCCGGATCGATGTAGTCCGGGCCCACCTTGTGCGGCGAGACGGCGAGCCCGCGCGCGGCGAAGGCGGCCATCAGCCCGGTGGCGACGGTGGTCTTGCCGCTGCCGGAGGCCGGAGCGGCGACGACCAGGCGGGGCGTACTCACCACTCGATGCCCCTCTGGCCCTTCTGCCCCGCGTCCATCGGATGCTTGACCTTCGACATGTCGGTCACCAGGTCCGCGGCCTCGATCAGCGCGGCGGGCGCGTTGCGGCCGGTGATCACCACGTGCTGGACGCCGGGCCGGTTCCGCAGGACCTCGACGACCTCGGCGGTGTCGATCCAGCCCCAGTGCATCGGATAGGCGAACTCGTCCAGCACGTACAGCTTGTACGTCTCGGCCGCCAGATCGCGCTTGACCTGCTCCCAGCCCTCGCGGGCCTTCTCCTCGTTGTCCGTGTTGTCGCCGTGCAGGCCCCGCTGGACCCAGGACCAGCCCTCGCCCATCTTGTGCCAGGCGACGGTGCCGCCCTGGCCGCTCGCGCCGAGGACCTTCAGGGCGTTCTCCTCGCCGACCTTCCACTTCGCGGACTTCACGAACTGGAACACCCCGATCGGCCAGCCCTGGTTCCAGGCCCGCAGCGCGAGTCCGAAGGCCGCCGTCGACTTGCCCTTGCCGACGCCCGTGTGGACGAACAGGAGCGGGCGGTTGCGCCGCTGACGGGTGGTGAGCCCGTCGTCCGGCACCGATATCGGCTGTCCCTGAGGCATTAAGCGGCCCTCCCGGCTGCGGTGACGTCCTTGACGAGCCCGGCGATCGAGTCGGCCCGCAGCTCGTCGAGCGTGACGGCCGCGCCCCCCAGCTCCCGGGCGAGCTCCGCGGCGAGCCCGAGGCGCACGTAGCCCGACTCGCAGTCCACGACGACCGACGCCGTCCCCTCCGAGCGGTGCAGCCGGCCGGCCCGCCCGGCGAGCGCCACCGGTTCCGGCCCGCCGGTCGCCCGGCCGTCCGTCACCACGACGAGCAGCGCCCGCCGCGACGGATCGCGGAGCCGCTCCACCCGCAGCACGTCATGGGCCTTCAGCAGCCCGGCGGCCAGCGGCGTCCGGCCCCCGGTCGGCAGCGACCGAAGACGGGAGGCCGCCGCGTCCACGGACGACGTCGGCGGCAGCGCCACCTCGGCGTCCCTGCCCCGGAAGGTGACCAGCCCGACCTTGTCCCGGCGCTGGTAGGCGTCGAGGAGCAGCGACAGCACGGCGCCCTTGACCGCGCTCATCCGCTGCCGGGCCGCCATCGACCCGGAGGCGTCCACGACGAACAGCACGAGGTTGCCCTCGCGGCCCTCCCGGGTCGCCTGCCGCAGATCGTCCCGCCGCACCACGAGCCCCCGCCCGGAGCGCCCGCGCGAGCGCTGGTGCGGAGCGGCGGCCCGCACGGTCGCGGCCAGGTGCAGCTTGGTCAGCGCGCCGTGCGGGCGGCGCGCGCCGGTCGTCCGGCCGTGTTCGGTACGGGCCCGGGAGCGCCGCCCCGCCGCCCCGTCGCCGAGCCCCGGCACGCTGAGCGTCTTCGTACGGAACGGCTCGGCGGACGCCACCGGCCGCTGCTCGCCCCCGGCGGACCGGCCGGGCGCGTCGGGGCTTCCCTCGGGGGCCCCTGACGGCGTGTCGCCGCCGTCGGCCTCGGCCCGGGGCGGGGTGCGGTCGCCGTCGGCCTGAGGCGGAACGCCGCCGCCACCGCCACCGCCACCGTCGTCGTTGCCGCCCCCGTCGGGGTCGGGCCGGTCATCGCCGTCGTTGTCGTCCTCCTGGTCCCCGGAGGCTTCGTCCAGGGCCCGGTCGAGCCGGTCCTCGTCCAGGCCCGGCGCGTCGAACGGGTTGCGGCGACGCCGGTGGGGGAGCGCCAGCAGCGCGGCCCGCCGTACGTCGTCGGCGGTGACCTCCTCGCGCCCGGCCCAGGCGGCGAGCGCGGTCGCCGTGCGGGCCATCACGATGTCGGCCCGCATCCCGTCGACCTCGAACGCGGCGCAGGTCGCGGCGATCTGCCGCAACACGCCGTCACCGAGCACGACCCGGGGCAGCAGGGCGCGCGCGGCGGCGATCCGCTCGCGCAGAGCCGTCTCCTCCTCGGCCCAGCGCGCGGCGAAGCCCTCGGGGTCGTCGTCGTACGCGAGCCTGCGCCGCACGACCTCCACCCGCTCGTCGGTGTCGCGGGAGGCGGCCACCTCGACGGTCAGCCCGAACCGGTCGAGCAACTGCGGGCGCAGCTCGCCCTCTTCCGGGTTCATCGTGCCGACCAGCAGGAACCGCGCCGCGTGCCGTACGGAGACGCCCTCGCGCTCGACGTACGAGGCGCCCATCGCCGCCGCGTCCAGCAGCAGGTCCACCAGGTGGTCGTGGAGCAGGTTGACCTCGTCGACGTACAGGATGCCGCGATGCGCGTCGGCCAGCAGCCCCGGCTCGAACGCCTTCACGCCCTCCGCGAGCGCACGCTCGATGTCGAGCGCGCCCACGAGCCGGTCCTCGGACGCGCCGACGGGCAGCTCCACGGTCCGCGCGGCGCGCGACACACCGGGCCCGCCGTCGTGGGGACCGTCGGGACACGCCGGATCGGGGGCCGCTGGATCGCACGAGAACCGGCACCCGGACACCACGGCCACCTCCGGCACGAGAGCGGCGAGCGCGCGCACGGCGGTGGACTTGGCGGTCCCCTTCTCACCGCGCACGAGCACCCCGCCGACGGCCGGGCTGACCGCGTTCAGCAGCAGCCCGAGACGCAGGTCGTCCTGCCCGACGATCGCGGTGAAGGGATACGGCGTACTCACTGGGCCTCCTCGTCGACATGAACATCAGCACTTTCGACCCCGCGGGGCCTGTCCGCCGCGGACCGGGCGAAACCAAGCCGCTCGGCCCTTGACGCCTCAAGCCCCTCGGGCCTCGACGCTTCAAGCCCGTCCGGCGATCGAGGAGCGGGGTCCGGGGCAGCGCCCCGGCTCTCCGCAGCACGCGCACCAGCACCAGCACCCGCGTCACCCGTGTCACCCGCGTCACCCGCGTCACCCGCTTCACCCCCCACCGAAGGCGGCCCCGCCACCGAAGGCGCCCCCGGCGGCACGAACGGCAACCCCGCGGGCGCGCCCCCCTCGATCAACCGCCACAACGCGTCCGTGTCCGCGTGCTCCTCCACCAGATCCCCGAGCCGGTCCAACTGCTCCTCCCGCAGCACCCCGAAGCTCGTGTCCGGCGCGGGCACGAACCGCCGCCCCGCCGCCCGCGCGACCTCCGCCAGGAACCGCCGCCGGAACGCGTCGCTCTCCAGCGAACCGTGCCAGTGCGTTCCCCACACCGCCCCCACCCGGCACCCGTCCAGGAACGGTTCGCCGCCGCGCACATCAGCCACCCCGTGGTGGATCTCGTACCCCTCCACCGGCTCGCCGAGCGCCGAACCGACCGGCCGTGCCAGCGTCTTGGCCCGCTCGAACCGGATGCGCACCGGCAGCAGCCCCAGCCCGTCCACGACCCCGGCCCGCGACTCCACCTCGTCCTCGATCCGCTCGCCGAGCACCTGGAACCCGCCGCAGATCCCCAGCACCGGCCGGCCCTCCGCCGCGCGCCGCGCCAGCGCCTGGGCGAGCCCCCGCTCCCGCAGCCAGGCCAGCGCCCGCACGGTGCCGCGCGTGCCCGGCACGACCACCAGGTCCGCGTCGGCCAGCTCCTCCGCCCGGTCCACGAACCGCACGACGACGCCCGGTTCGGCGGCCAGCGCGTCCACATCGGTGAAGTTCGACATCAGCGGCACCGCGCAGACCGCGACCCGCAGCACGTCCTCGCCGTGCGGGGGAGCCACCACCGACTCCCGTACGGCGCCGCGCAGGGAGACCCGCAGCCCGTCCTCCTCGTCGATGCCGAGCCCGTGGGCGTACGGCAGCACCCCGTACGTACGCCGGCCGGTCAGCCCGTACAGCATGTCCAGCCCCGGTTCCAGCAGCGAGACGTCACCCAGGAACTTGTTCACCAGGTAGCCCGCGACCAGCGACTGGTCCTCCGCGCTCAGCAGCGCCGTCGTGCCGAAGAACGAGGCGAAGACCCCGCCCCGGTCGATGTCGCCGACGACCAGCACGGGAAACCGCGCGGCCCGCGCGATGCCCATGTTCACGATGTCCGTACGCCGCAGGTTGATCTCCGCCGGCGACCCCGCGCCCTCGCAGATCACCGCGTCGTGCGTGGACCTCAGCTGCTCCAGGCAGTCCACGACCGTCCCGAGCAGCGCCTCCTGACGGCCCCCGTGGTAGCCCCGGGCGCTCATCTCGCCGACCGGCCTGCCCATCAGGACGACCTGGCTGGAGCGGTCGCCGCCGGGCTTGAGCAGCACCGGGTTCATCAGGGCGGTCGGCTCCACCCGGGCGGCCTGCGCCTGCATGGCCTGGGCCCGCCCGATCTCCGCGCCCTCGCGGGTCACGAAGGAGTTGAGGGACATGTTCTGCGCCTTGAACGGGGCGACGTCCACGCCACGGCGCACCAGCCACCGGCAGATGCCCGCCGTGACGACGCTCTTGCCCGCGTCCGACGTGGTCCCCGCGACCAGCAGCCCGCCGCTCACGCCCGCCCCCTCGCCCGCTCCGTACGCCCCGCGAGCGCCCGTCCGGCGCGGCCCGCGACCAGCCGGCCCGCCACGCACACCCCGAGGGCCAGCACGCTCACCCGGTGCGACAGCCGCACCGCGCGTTCGATGTCCCCGCTCCGCACCTCCCGGCCCGCCGCCCCGTTCAGGACCGGCCGGTGCTCGACCCGGCCGCCGTACGCCAGGGTCCCGCCCAGCCGCAGCCCGAGAGCCCCCGCGAACGCGGCCTCCACCGGACCGGCGTTGGGGCTCGGATGCCGCCCGGCGTCGGCCCGCCACGCCCGCAGCGCCTCCCGGGGCCGCCCGCCCGCCGCCACGGCCAGCGCGGCCGTCAGCCGGGCGCCGGGCCATCCCGCGAGGTCGTCCAGGCGGGCCGAGGCCCAGCCGTAGCGGAGGTAGCGGGGCGAGCGGTGGCCGACCATCGCGTCGAGCGTGTTCACGGCCCGGAACCCGACGAGCCCCGGCACCCCGCCGACCGCGCCCCACACCAGGGCTCCGACGACGGCGTCCGAGGTGTTCTCGGCGACCGACTCCACGACCGCGCGGGCCGTCCGCGGCCCGTCCAGCGCCTGGGGATCGCGCCCGCACAGGTGCGGCAGCCGCTCCCGGGCCAGGCCGAGGTCCCCGGCGGCCAGCGCACCGCCGATCGCACGGGCCTCCCGGCCCAGGGACGTGCCTCCGACCACGGACCAGGTGGCGGCGGCGGTCAGCGCGACGGTGAGCCCGGGGCGTCCCCGTACGGCACGGGCGGCCAGCGCGGCGGCTGCCGTCGCCCCGCCGGCGCACACCACGGTGTGCAGGGCGCCCCGGCCCCGGTCGTCGCGCCACAGCAGCGCCTCGGCCCGCGCGGCGGCCCGGCCGAAGCCGGCGACGGGATGCCCGCGGCGGGGGTCGCCCAGCAGGGCGTCGGCGATCAGTCCGGCCGTGGCGCCGTACGCGAAGGCGCGGTCGGCACGCACCGGTTCAGCCGCTCGCGGGTCGGGGGCACGGGGCGGGGCGGCTCACAGAATCCGGCGCACGGCAGCCAGGCATGGCTCAGGTCCTCACTCAGGGTCCGCGCCCTGGTTCGACGTGACCGGCGACGAGAGTCTCCTGGCTCCCGGATCCGCAGTTCCCCCGGCCTTCCAGCCCGCTGGGGGCCGTGACATCCGGTGTGGGGGAGTGCTCCCCGGTGACAGTGGCGGGACCGCGCCGGATTCGCACCGGCTTCCTCTGCTGTCGCCGTATTCGGCTCCGGCAGTCCACCACGCTGTGAGAACACCCGTCAACTTGCTGTTGACCTGCGGAGCTCCAGTGTGGGCGGACGCACATCGGGCCGGACACACAGGTGTGTGTCCGGCCCGATGCGAGCGCCCCGGGGGCGTCAGGCGACGATCAGGTAGATCCCGTACGAGACGGCCGCCGTGCACAGCGCGAAGCAGGTGTACGCCCCGGTGCGGGCCAGCGCGGCGGAGCCGCCGGAACCGCTGCTCCCGGCCGTGGCGGAGAGCTTGGAGAGCCAGATGACGCCGACGGTGAAGAGGCCGACGAGCGCCACGGTGACGACGAGACTGACGCCGAACACGGAGGCGAGAGCTGCCCAGTCGATTTTCATGCGGATCTGTCCTTACACCGTGGCCGGGCGCGCCGGGTCGGACGGCTGGGAGGCGGGGGCGTCGATGGTGGTGGTGAGGTCGGTGGTGGCCGGGGAGCCGGTCGGCGGCGGCGAGACGGCCGCGATGGCCGTGGTGACGACGCCCGCGGGCTCGTCACCGCCCACGCCGTCGTTGACGTTGGTGTGGTCGACGGGCTTGCGGCGCGAGATCAGCCAGATCGCGCCGGAACCGGTGACGAGGAGGAAGGCGACGACCGCGACGCCCCAGGGGCCCTGCTTGGTCAGGAACTCGGCGCCCGCGCCCACCAGGCCGGCGGCCGGGAGCGTCAGGCCCCAGGCGACGAACATCCGGGTGGCGGTGGACCAGCGGACCACGCCGCCCTTGCGGCCCAGGCCCGCGCCCATCACGGCGCCGGAGCAGGACTGCGTGGTGGAGAGGGAGAAGCCGAGGTGGGAGGAGGCCAGGATGACCGTCGCCGCGCTGGTCTGGGCGGCGAAGCCCTGCGGCGGCTTGAGGTCGGTCAGGCCGCTGCCCATGGTGCGGATGATGCGCCAGCCGCCGAGGTAGGTGCCGAGCGCGATGGCGACGCCGGCGGAGACGATGACCCACATCGGAGGGTTGGAGCCGGGGGCGAGGACGCCGCCGGTGACCAGGGCCAGGGTGATGATGCCCATCGTCTTCTGGGCGTCGTTGGTGCCGTGGGCGAGGGAGACGAGACCGGCGGAGGCGATCTGCCCGGCCCGGTAGCCCTTGGCCGTCGACTTGAGCTGGTTCTCGTCGGTGACGTGCCGGTTGATGCGGTACGTCAGCCGGGTGGCGAGCAGCGCGGCGAGGCCGGCCACCAGCGGTGCGGCGATCGCGGGCAGCAGCACCTTGGTGACGACGGTGCCGCCGTTGATCGAGGACCAGCCGGCCGACATCACCGCGGCGCCGATCAGGCCGCCGAACAGGGCGTGGGACGAACTGGAGGGCAGGCCGACCAGCCAGGTCAGCAGGTTCCACAGGATGGCGCCGACGAGCGCCGCGAAGATGACCTCTGTTCTGAGACCGTCCTCGTTGACGATCCCGCCGGAGATCGTCTTGGCGACCTCCACCGACAGGAACGCGCCGATCAGGTTGAGAACGGCGGACATGGCCACCGCTGTCTTGGGCTTCAGAGCGCCGGTCGAGATGGTGGTGGCCATCGCGTTGGCGGTGTCGTGGAAACCGTTCGTGAAATCGAACACGAGAGCTGTTACGACCACAATCGCAAGCAGCAGCGTGATGTGTTCCATTTACCCAGGCAATCGTTCGACGTCAGTGGCTCGTGGACCGTAGGCAACCTGAGTGAACGGAAGATGAACTGGGCGGGGCGCTGTGGTGTCCCCCATCGGGGCGGGGTGGTTCCGCTTGTGAACGCGAGAGGCGCATGAGGCGTGTGGGGCCCGGCCGGGGCACTCTTCCGCCGCTCGTTGGCCAAGGCTTCGACACCCCGTACGCCCCCCGAAAGAGATCCCCGTCACTCCGTGCTGACGCGTTCCGGTTTGCCGCCCGTGCCGGGCGAACCGTGCGGCCGCCGCGTCGATTTGGGCCCGCCGGCCGCAGCCCCGGGGCCTGCCCGGAAACCGGCCGCACCCCCTACGCTTCCGGCATGAGCGGCATGAGCGCGAGCGAGCGGGCCCGGGAGACGGGCCGGCGGTCCCCGGACAGCGGCGAGGAGCCGGGCCCGGCCGAGACGCCGGCCGACCTGACCGAGAGGCCGGCCGGCCCGGCCGGGACGCCCGACCCGATCGCGAAGGCGTGGCGGGACGTCGTCGCCACCGCCCGCCGCAGCGCGGCCGACGGCCTGGTCGTCGGCACCTCGGGCAACGTGTCCGCCCGCGTCGGCGACACCGTCCTGGTGACCCCGAGCGGAGTGCCCTACGACCGGCTCGGCCCCGGCGACGCCGTCGGCGTCGACCTGGACGGGCGTCAGATCCTCGGCGACCTCGCGCCGACCAGCGAACTCCCCCTCCACCTCGCCGTCTACGCCGACACCGGCGCGGCCGCCGTCGTGCACACCCACGCCGTGCACGCCACGGCCGTCTCCACCCTGGTCGCCGAGGTGCCGCTCGTCCACTACGCGGCGGCCCTGCTCGGCGGCCCGGTGCGCACCGCCGCCTACGCCCGCTACGGCACCCCGGAGCTGGCCGACGCCATGCGCGCCGCCCTCCGCGACCGCACCGGCTGCCTCCTCGCCAACCACGGCACCGTGACCTACGGCGACACCCTGGACCAGGCGTACGAGCGCACCGCCCAGCTGGAATGGCTCTGCCGCCTCTGGCTCACCGCCAGCTCCGTCCCCGGCCACCGGCCCGGCCTGCTGACGCCCGCCCAACTGGACGAGGCGGCCGAAGCCCTCCGGAGCTACGGCCAGCCCCGCTGACCCCACCGCCCCGCCGCTGTGGACATTCCGGCGCCACCGGGCCTGCCCGGCCCGCCCGTCGCACCGTACGGCCCCCGTCCACTGGCACCCCGCCGCCCGCGCCACGACACTGGAGCCGTGCGCCCGGCAACTGCGACGGCAACGGCCGTCACCACCATCCTCGGCGTCGGCGCGGCAGCGGTCGCGGCCGGCCGGTACGCCAGCGACGCCGCCCTGAGGCCGGCGTCCGGACGTCCCCTCCCCACCGACCGCAAGGTCACCGTGCACGCCACGGCGGCCGGACACATCACCCTGACCCGCTCGTTCCCCGCGCTGCGGCCCGGTCTGTACGGACTGACCGGCGACGGCGTGCAGGCGGTCGTCGGACCCGTCGTCGACCAGCCGCCCTCCGCCGCCGACACCGTCGTGCGACGGCTGGAGCGGGTCGCCTCCGGAGTCCTCGAACCGGGGGACAAGGTCCGCATGACCCCCGTCCTGCACCGGGGCGACCCCGGCAGCGCCCTCGGCCTGGCCCACCGGGACATCGAGATCCCCGGCGAACTCGGCGGCCTGCCCGCCTGGTACGTACCCGGCGACCGCGACACTTGGGTGATCACCGTGCACGGGCTCGGCACCACCCGGGAACACCCCATGAACCTGATGGGCTTCCTGGACGGTCAGAGCCTGCCGGTCCTGGACCTCTCCTACCGGGGCGACGCCGGAGCGCCCCGCCCCGACGGCGGACTCGGCCGCCTCGGCGCGGCCGAATGGCGCGACCTGGACGCCGCGATCCGCCACGCCGTCCGCCACGGGGCCGAGAAGGTGATCCTGTACGGCTGGTCCACCGGAGCCACCATGGCCCTGCGCGCGGCCGTCGACTCCCCGCTCCGCGAGTACGTCGGCGGCCTGGTCCTGGACTCGCCCGTGCTGGACCCCCGGGCCACCATCGGGGCCCTCGCCAGGGCCCGGGGCGTGCCCGCCGCGCTGCTGCCGCCGGCCGTCCGCGCCGCCCAGGGCCGGACCGGGATGACCACGACCCCGCTCCAGGAGACCTCCCTGCCCGAGGAGCTGACCGCCCCGACGCTGCTCTTCCACGGCCCGGACGACGCGATCGCCCCCTGGCGGCCGTCGCGCGAACTGGCCGCCCGCCGCCCGGACCTGGTCACCCTGCACGAAGTGCCCCGCGCTCCGCATGCGGCGATGTGGAACGCCGACCCGGCCGGGTACGAGGAGACCCTGCGGCGCTTCCTCACGCCGCTGATGTGAGCGGACGCGGCGTCCGGCGCCGCCGTCCGCCGCGCCCCGGGAACCCCGCCCGGACCGGGGAAACGCCTTCCGTTTGGGCTTTCGGGCCGTCAGGGGCAAGACTGCTCCCGTGACGTCCCGTACCCCGCGCGACTCCAGGCTGCGACTTGTCCGCCCGCGACCCCTTGCCACCGCCCGCAAGGCCGTGACCACCCGGCGCACCAGGCCGGCCCCCAGGCCGCCCGAGGGCACCCCGCCCCGTACGGAACTGGCACGCCAGGCCAGGGCGGTCCTCGCCGACGCCGTACGCGTCGCCCACTGGGCGGCCGGAGCCCCGGGCCCGGCCGGTTCGCCCCCGCTCGCCGCCCACGCCCTCGAACGGGCCGCGACCGCCCTGGAGCTCTCCCCGGCGCAGGTGCGCGCGGGCTGGGACCGGGCCCGGCTGGCCGGACTCATCGAACTGCACGGCGACACCGCCCGCCCCGGCTGGCGGCTGCGGGCCTGGGACCGGGACGACTCGGCCGTCCTGCGCGGCTGGGTGGCCCTCTTCGACGCGTGGTCCCTGGTCCACGCCGCCCCCGGGGACATCGAGACCGGCGCGGTGGCCGAGGCCGTCGAGGCCGTGCCCCAGGTGCTCTCGCTCCTCCAGCTCTCCGCCGGCGCCGTGCCGGTGCCCGCCCTCCTGGACCTCCTCGGCCAGCGCATCGCCGAACTCCAGGAGGAGCGCTGCGAAGTGCCCTACGGACCCGGCAGACCCGCCGGCCCCGGCGCCCCGGCCGCCGAGCGCCCCGCCCCCGCCCGGAGCGCCGAACTCAACGCCCTGCTGCTCGACTGGGCCCTGGAGGGCCTGGCCGCCGTCGGCGCGCTGACCCTGGGCGACGGGCACGCCACGCTCACACCCCTCGGCAACTGGGCGGTCTGGGTGAAGCTGGAACAGATCTGCGTCGCCGCCCAGAGCCCGGCCGGGAACATCGAGCAGTCCGCCGCCGACATGCTCCTCGGCTGCGCCCGCCTCACCCCCGGACCGGCCCGCGACGAGTACCGCGCCTGGCTCGCCGCCCGTACGGTCACCAGCGCCGTCGCCGAACTCCTCGCCGTGGCCCGGGGCCAGGACGCGCTGCTGCGCGGTCTGGCCTTCGAGGCGCTGCGGGTCGTCGGCGCGCCCGCCGAACCCGAGGTCCGCGCCGTCGTCGCCGACCAGTCGCTGCGGCCCTACGCCCTGCTCTGGCTCGCCGAGTACGAGGGCAGCGACCCGGACGACGCCCAGGACGTCCTCAGCCGCGAGGAGGCCACCTGGCTCTGGGTCGACACGGCCGCCGCCGTCGCCGACCACGGCGAGACCGGGCTGCTGGTGCGCCACCTCGACTCGGCCGTACAGGGCACCGTGCCCGCCCTGCTGGACGAGGTCAGGGCCGTCGGCCACCCCCGCACCGTGCAGGTCCTGGTCGCGCTGGCCGCCGCCCACCCCGACCCGGCCCTGGCCAAGGCCATGCGCCGGGCCGCCTTCCAGGTGCACACGGGCGGCGTCTGACATCGGCCGCCGCCGGGGTCCGGTCCGCGCTCAGTCGGCGGACCCCGGGGCGTACGTCCCGAAGCTCCAGATGTTGCCCTCCGCGTCCCGCGCCATGTAGTCCCGCGAGCCGTAGTCCTGGTCCGTCGGCGGCATCAGGATCTCCACGCCGAACTCCACGGCGCGGGCGTGGTGCTCGTCCACCTCGTCCACGACCACGTACACCCCCGAGGGCCCCGCGCCCGCCATGGCCCGCGCGAAGACCCCGTCGCGGCCCTTGGAACCGAGCATCACCCGGCCGTTGCCGCAGGACAGCTCGGCGTGCAGCACCGTGCCGCCCTCACCCTCGTAGACCGCCTCCTCGGTGAAGCCGAGGCCCTGGGTGAGCGTCCTGATCGCGGCTCTCGCGTCGTCGTACAGGACCGTCGGATAGATCGTGGGAACGCCCTGCGCCGCGCCTGCCATCGCACTCGACCTCCTCCGCCGCGGACCACCCGGGTGTGATCCGCGTCTCAGTCTTCCACCGGGCGGCGGATCCGGCCCGGCGCCGCCCGGCGGATCGGGCGGAAAGCAGTTGCGCAGCGCCAGTAGAATGGGCCGCATGGCCTTCCTCCTTGTGCATTAGCGGCGTCGAGAGACCTCCGCCCTCGTCCCTCCGCCGTCCCCACTGCCCTGGAGTCCTTCCGTGATCACCGCATCCGGCATCGAGCTGCGCGCCGGCGCCCGCATTCTCATCGAGTCCGCCTCGTTCCGCATCGCCAAGGGCGACCGCATCGGCCTCGTCGGCCGCAACGGCGCCGGCAAGACCACCCTCACCAAGTGCCTGGCGGGCGAGGGCACCCCCGCCGGCGGCGCCATCACCCGGTCCGGCGAGGTCGGCTACCTCCCGCAGGACCCGCGCACCGGCGACCTCGACGTCCTCGCCCGCGACCGCATCCTCTCCGCCCGCGGTCTCGACGAGATCCTGCGCAAGATGCACGAGAACGAGGAGCGGATGGCGAACGGCAAGGGCGCCACCCGCGAGAAGGCGATGAAGAGGTACGAGCGCCTGGAGACGGAGTTCCTCACCAAGGGCGGATACGCCGCCGAGGCCGAGGCCGCCACCATCGCCGCGGCCCTCAACCTGCCCGACCGGGTGCTCGGCCAGCCCCTGCACACGCTCTCCGGCGGTCAGCGCCGCCGCGTCGAGCTGGCCCGGATCCTCTTCTCGGACGCCGACACCCTGCTCCTGGACGAGCCCACCAACCACCTCGACGCCGACTCGATCGTCTGGCTGCGCGACTACCTCAAGTCCTACCGCGGCGGCTTCGTCGTCATCTCCCACGACGTCGACCTGGTCGAGACGGTGGTCAACAAGGTCTTCTACCTCGACGCCAACCGCTCCCGGATCGACGTCTACAACATGGGCTGGAAGCTCTACCAGCAGCAGCGCGAGGCCGACGAGAAGCGCCGCAAGCGCGAGCGCCAGAACGCCGAGAAGAAGGCCGCGGCCCTCAACTCGCAGGCCGACAAGATGCGCGCCAAGGCCACCAAGACCGTCGCCGCCCAGAACATGGCCAAGCGCGCCGAACGGCTGCTGTCCGGCCTGGAGGCCGTCCGGGTCGCCGACAAGGTCGCCAAGCTCCGCTTCCCCGAGCCCTCGCCGTGCGGGAAGACCCCGCTCATGGCCGAGGGCCTGTCCAAGTCGTACGGATCCCTGGAGATCTTCACCGACGTCGACCTCGCCATCGACAAGGGCTCCCGCGTCGTCATCCTCGGCCTCAACGGAGCCGGCAAGACCACGCTGCTGCGGCTGCTCGGCGGCGCGGAGAAGCCCGACACCGGCCAGGTCATCGAGGGCCACGGCCTCAAGCTCGGCTACTACGCCCAGGAGCACGAGACCCTGGACCCGGAGCGCACCGTCCTGGAGAACATGCGCTCCGCCGCGCCCGACCTCGACCTCGTCGAGGTCCGCAAGACGCTCGGCTCCTTCCTCTTCTCCGGCGACGACGTCGACAAGCCCGCCGGCGTCCTCTCCGGCGGCGAGAAGACCCGGCTCGCGCTCGCGACCCTCGTCGTCTCCTCCGCCAACGTGCTCCTGCTCGACGAGCCGACGAACAACCTCGACCCCGCCAGCCGCGAGGAGATCCTCGGCGCACTGCGCACCTACAAGGGCGCGGTCGTCCTCGTCACCCACGACGAGGGCGCCGTCGAGGCGCTCCAGCCGGAGCGGATCATCCTGCTCCCCGACGGCGTCGAGGACCTCTGGGGAGCCGACTACCGGGATCTCGTCGCCCTGGCCTGATCCACTTCGGATGGATCATTCGGCCTACGCGTGATCCGTCATCTGCGTGAGTGTCTCTCGTACCCCGGTGGTGCGCCCCGCGCTCGCCCGCGGTGCCCCCGATTCCGGCTCCTCACCCCCCGTACGGCCCTGACCTGGTGGTTCTTTCCGCAGTCGGGGCCGTATGCCGGCGCAGCCCCATGGAATAGGGCATTCCGCTCGTGTCGGAGCCCTCGGCGACCGCCAATCCCGTCGTACCGACCTTGCCGAATGGGTGGCCAGGAGGCGCGGGAGGGGTGATCATGAGAGTCCAGAGCGCACTTCCTTGAGGAGGCACGGGTGGCCGAGACTCTGAAGAAGGGCAGCCGGGTGACCGGCGCCGCGCGTGACAAGCTCGCGGCAGACCTGAAGAAGAAGTACGACTCCGGTGCGAGCATCCGGGCGCTGGCCGAGGAAACGGGCCGCTCCTACGGGTTCGTCCACCGGATGCTCAGTGAGTCAGGAGTGACGCTGCGGGGACGCGGCGGAGCTACGCGGGGCAAGAAGGCCGCTTCGGCCTGAGGGCCCGCGACGTCCGGGGCCGCCGCAGGGCGCGCCCCGGGGCTCATCGGATTTCGAGGTGGCCACCCGGCTGACCGTACGGTCGACCGGGTGGTTACTGTTCAGTCACTTAGTTGCTGAGTGCTGACCGCACCCGATCCGGAGGCGCCCCATGACCTCGCTCGACACCGTGCTCGACAGGGACGGCGTACGGCTCACCGTCGATGACGCGATCGCCACCGTGACACTCGCCAACCCGGCCAAGCGCAACGCCCAGTCTCCGGCTCTGTGGCGGGCGTTGGCGGAGGCCGGACGGGTGCTCCCCGGCACCGTGCGGATCGTGGTGCTCCGCGCCGAGGGCGTCTCCTTCTCCGCCGGCCTCGACCGGCAGGCGTTCACCCCCGAGGGCTTCGACGGCGAGCCCTCCTTCCTCGACCTGGCGCGCGGCCCGGAGGCCGAGCTGGACGCGACCATCGCGGAGTACCAGGAGGCGTTCACCTGGTGGCGGCGCAACGACATCGTGTCGGTCGCGGCCGTCCAGGGGCACGCCATCGGCGCCGGCTTCCAACTCGCCCTCGCCTGCGATCTGCGGATCGTCGCCGAGGACGTGCAGTTCGCCATGCGCGAGACCAGCCTCGGCCTGGTCCCCGACCTCACGGGCACCCACCCGCTGGTGAGCCTCGTGGGGTACGCCCGCGCGCTCGAAATCTGCGCCACCGGCCGCTTCGTCCACGCGGAGGAGGCCGAGCGCACCGGTCTCGCCAACCTGGTGGTGGCCGCCGACCAGCTCGACGGGGCCGCCCGCGACCTGGCCGCGGCGCTGCTCGCCGCCCCGCGTGACGCCGTCGTCGAGACCAAGGCCCTGCTGGGCGGCGCCGCCGCGCGGACGTACGAGGAGCAGCGCACCGCGGAGCGGGCCGCCCAGGGCCGCCGGCTGCGCGATCTGGCGGGCATCACCGACTGAGGCCCGCGCCCCCGCCGGAGTCCCGCTCCACCACCTCGGTGACCAGCACCGACACCGGCAGCCGGCCCGCCACGGCCGCCGAGACGGCCGTACGCACCGACCGGGCCACGTCGAGCGCCCGGTGGTCACCGGCCGTCGCCACCTCGACCCGGACGTGGTCCTCGGCGGTGAGCACCGCGCCGCCCAGGACCTCGGTCAGCGACACGACGCCCGGGACCCCGGCCGCCGCCGCCTCCTCCGGGCCCTCGGGCGGGGCCGCCGGGAACCGTGCCACCGCCTCCCTCACCTGATCGGGCGCACCGCCGTCGAGCAATGCGGTCACCCGCAGATCGACCTCGGCGACCTCCATCCCGAGCCGCGCGGAGGCCGCGGTGACGAGCGCCGTGCGCAGGGCCGCCGCGGCGGCCGGCAGCGGCCGGTCCGGGGCCGCCGCGAACTCCGCCTCGATCCGCAGCGGCCCCCGGGGCAGCGCGCTCGGCGGTGCCGGCGGCGCGGCCGTGCCCGGCGCGACCACCGGGAATCCGGGGGCGGCGGCCTCGACGGGGCCGATCCGCAGCCTGCCGAGCACGGTGCCGGGCCCCGTCACCGCTCCGCGCAGCACGGAGGCCGCCGCCGTCTCCGCGATCCAGGCGCCGTCCGCCGCCTCCCCCAGAGGGAGCAGCCTGCCGAGACCGAGCCGTTGCCGTACCGCAGCCGTCCATCCGTCGGCCCTCTGCGGGCCCCGCGCCGTCGTCATCGCCCCAGACTGCCGTATCCACGGCGCGAGACGGGGCAAGCGCACATAACGTGGGCTCGGAAGTCCACACCCGGCCCCCGAAGGGAAGAGCGGCGATGACGGAGACCTCCCCCCAGCGCAACCCCGACAACGGCGGCGAGCGGGGCAAGAGCCCGCTGGCCAAGAGGGGCGGCGGCGATCCCGGAAGCCGCGGTCGCACCACGATCGCCGACGGCGTCGTCGAGAAGATCGCCGGACTGGCCGCCCGCGACGTCGTCGGCGTCCACGCGATGGGCAGCGGCATGTCGCGGACGTTCGGCGCGGTCCGCGACCGGGTACCGGGCGGCGGCAAGTCCGTCTCGCGCGGAGTGAAGGCAGAGGTCGGCGAGTCGCAGACCGCCCTCGACCTGGAGATCGTGGTCGACTACGGCGTGTCGATCACCGACGTGGCCCGCGACGTACGGGAGAACGTCATCGCGGCGGTCGAGCGCATGACCGGCCTCGAAGTCGTCGAGGTCAACATCGCCGTCAGCGACGTCAAGCTGCCCGACGAGGACGACGACGACGGCGACGACGAGCAGCGCGTCCAGTAATGCCCGCTTCTCCGACGGCAGTTGAGGAGTCACGATGAGCATGGCTGTGGCCGGCCTGTTGGCCGGCATGGCGCTCGGATTCGCCGGGTACTTCGGCGGGTTCGGAGCTTTCCTCCTGGTGGCTGCGCTGGGCGCGGTCGGCTTCATCGCCGGCCGGTTCCTCGACGGCGACCTCGAACCCGGCGACTACTTCCGCAGTCGCGAGCGCGGCGACCGGCGACGGTGACGCCGGTGACCGGGCGGGTCGCTCCCGCCGAGCGGGGCGAGACCCGGATCGCCGACCGGGTCGTCGCCAAGATCGCCGCCCAGGCGGCGAAGGAAGCCGTCGCCGAACCGCCCGCGGACGGCGCGTCGCCGCGGGCCACGGTCACCGTGCACCGCGACTCCGCCCGGGTGCGGGTCAGCCTGGAGCTCGGCTACCCCTCGGACGTCGGGAGGCAGTGCGGGGCCGTGCGCCGCCGCGTCGTCCAGCGGGTCGAGGCGCTGGCGGGCATGGAGGTGCCCGAGGTGGCCGTCCAGGTCGAACGACTACACGCGGTGGGAGCCGTGGCAGCCGCACAGGGGGGGATCCGATGACCGGACCGGGCGAACCGACCGGCTCCACCCGGCGCATGCCCGCGGTGGACCGGGGCGGCGACGACGCGCGCGCTCCGGACGGCGACGCGCCGTCCGGAGCGAACACCGCGGTCCCCACGCTCGACCGCGCCGACGGACGGGCGGGCCGCTTCTGGTCCGCGCGGCGCGTCCCGGCCGCCCTGCTGGCCCTGGTGCTCCTGGGCGCCGCCGGACTGCTGCTCTACGACATCGCCGCCGTGCGGGCCGGCCATCCGGCCATGCAGTGGCGCCGCTCGCTCGCCGAAGGGCTCGCCGACCACCGCCTGGACTCCGTCGCGGTGATCGTCGGGGCCGCCGTCGCCGCGGCGATCGGCCTCTGGCTGATCCTGCTCGCCCTCACCCCCGGCCTGCGCGACCTGCTGCCCATGCGCCGCGACCGTACGGGCGTACGCGCCGGACTCGACCGTACGGCGGCGGCGCTGGTCCTGCGGGACCGGGCCGTGGAAGTGCCCGGCGTGCAGTCCGTCCGGGTCAGGATGGGCCGCCGCAAGGCGAAGGTGAAGGCCCTGTCGCACTTCCGGGAACTCGACGAGGTACGGGCCGATCTGGACACCACGCTGGGGACGGCCGTCGGGGAACTGGGGCTGGCGAAGCCGCCCGGCCTCTCCGTCCAGGTCCACCGTCCCGCGAAGAAGGGATGAGCGGCATGCGCTCCACCGTCAACCGGGCCCTGCTGTGCCTGGGCGGGCTGATCCTGGTCGTCGTCGGCGGAGCGGTGCTGGCCGTCTCCGTCGGCGCCTCCGTGCCGTCCTGGTGGCCCTGGGACGGCAAGGGGGACGTGCTGCTCAGCACCTCCTCCCGGCAACGCTGGCGCGACGACGGCTGGTGGTGGCCGACGGTCATCGCGGTGCTCGCGGTGCTGGTCGTCCTCGCCCTGTGGTGGTTCCTCGCCCAGCTGCGGCGCGGTCGCCTCGCCGAGGTGCTGGTGGACAGCGGCGACGGCGAGGGAGCCGTGCTGCGCGGCCGGGCCCTGGAGGACGCGCTCGCCGACGAGGCCGGCGCGCTCGACGGGGTGGCCCGCGCCCAGGTGGCCCTGACCGGCCGCCGCACCGCGCCCCGCACCCGGGTCCGCCTCCTGATGGAGCCGCACGCCGCGCCAAAGGCGACGCTGGGCGCCCTGGCCGACGGAGCGCTGACGCACGCGCGGACCTCGGCCGGTCTGGAGTCGCTGCCGGCCGAGGTCCGCCTCAAGGCCGTCAAGCACCGCGCGGAGCGGGTGTCCTGACGGGCCGAGGGACGGCGGTGTGCTCCCGCGGCGTCAGAAGCCCCGGCGCGAACCGCCGTCGACCGGCACCATGAGGCCCGTCAGGTAGGAGGCCGCGGGGGAGAGCAGGAAGGCCGCGGTCTTCCCGAACTCCTCCGGCGTTCCGTAGCGCCGCAGCGGGATGCGCGCCTCGCCGGCGGTGCGGGCCGCCTCGGCGTCGCCCGACAGCGCGTCCAGCTCGCGGACCCGGTCGGTGTCGATCCGGGCGGGCAGCACCCCGACGACCCGGATGCCGCGCGGGCCGAGCTCGTCGGCGAGCGACTTGGCGAAACCGGCGAGGCCGGGACGCAGCCCGTTGGAGATGGTCAGCCCCGGGATCGGCTCGTGGACCGACCCGGACAGGACGAAGCCGATGACGCCGCCCTCGCCGAGCGCGGCGGCCGTCGTCCGGGCGAGCCGGACCGCTCCGAGGAACACCGTCTCGAACGCCGTCTGCCACTGGTCGTCCGTGTTGTCCGCGAGGAAGCCGGGCGGGGGACCGCCGACGCTGATGAGGATGCCGTCGAGCCGCCCGAAGCGGTCGCGCGCCTCGTCGACCAGGCGCTGGGCCGCGCCCGGATCGGCGTTGTCGGCCGCGAGCCCGACGGCGTCCGGCCCCACCTCCGCCGCGGCCTCCCGGGCGCTCTCCTCGTCCCGGCCCGTGATGACCACCTTCGCGCCGTCGGCGGCCAGGGCGTGCGCCGTGGCGTTGCCGAGCCCCCGGGTGGCGCCGGTGACGATGTACACGCGGTCCTTCAGTCCAAGATCCATGGCCCTATCCTGCCGCGTCCTCCCCGGCGAGGGCCACCGCCGTGTTCACCAGGCCGATGTGGCTGAACGCCTGGGGGAAGTTGCCGAGCTGCCGCCGTGCGCCGATGTCGTACTCCTCGGCCAGCAGCCCCACGTCGTTGCGCAGCTCCAGCAGCCGCTCGAACATCGCCTCCGCCTCCGCCCGTCGCCCGGTGTGGAGCAGGGCGTCGGCCAGCCAGAACGAGCAGACGATGAACGAGCCCTCGTCGCCCGGCAGCCCGTCGACGGATTCGCCCTCGGTGCTGTAGCGGCGGACCAGGCCGCCTCCGTCCAGTTCGTCGCGCACCGCGTCGACCGTCCCGACGACCCGCGGGTCGTCGGGCGGGAGGAAGCCGGTGCGCACGATGAGGAGCGTGGAGGCGTCCAGCTCCCGCGATCCGTAGGACTGGGTGAAGGTGTTGCGCTCCGCGTCGAACCCCTTCTCGCACACCTCCGCGTGCACCGCGTCGCGCATGGCCCGCCAGCGGTCCGCGTCGCCCGGCAGCGACGGGTCGTCCTCCAGCGAGCGCACGGCCCGGTCGGCGGCGACCCAGGCCATCACCTTGGAGTGCACGAAGTGCCGTCGCGCGCCCCGGATCTCCCAGATGCCCTCGTCCGGCTCCCGCCAGCTCGACTCCAGGAAGCCGAGCAGGCTCAGCTGGAGGTTCCAGGCGTGCGGCTTGTCGTCCATTCCGGTGTCCCGGGCCAGCCGCAGGGCGTCGATCACTTCGCCGTACACGTCCAGCTGGCGCTGGCGGACCGCCGCGTTGCCGATGCGGACCGGCCGGGAGTTCTCGTAGCCGGGGAGCCAGGGCAGCTCCATCTCCGGGAGCCTGCGCTCCCCGGCCAGCCCGTACATGATCTGGAGGTCGGCGGGGTCTCCGGCGACGGCCCGCAGCAGCCAGTCCCGCCACGCCGCCGCCTCGTCCAGGTAGCCCGCCGAGAGCAGCGCGCCGAGGGTCAGGGTGGCGTCCCGCAGCCAGCAGAAGCGGTAGTCCCAGTTGCGTACGCCTCCGATCTCCTCGGGCAGCGAGGTGGTCAGGGCCGCCACGATGCCTCCGGTCGGAGCGTAGGTGAGGGCCTTCAGGGTGATCAGCGAGCGGATGACCGCCTCGCGGTGGGGGCCCCGGTAGGTGCACTTCTCCGTCCACTTCGCCCAGTCGTGCAGCGTGTGCTTGAGGGCCTTGTGCGGGTCGATCAGCTTGGGGCGCTCCGAGTGCGAGGGATGCCAGGTGAGCGCGAAGGCCACGCTCTCGCCCGCGGAGACGGCGAAGGCGGAGCAGGTGCTGAACTGCTGGCCCCATGTCTTGACCGGCGGCTCGCTGCGCAGCCAGACGGAGTCGGGCCCCGCGACCGCGACCCGGTGGCCGTGCGAACGCCGCACCCACGGCACCACCGAGCCGAAGTCGAAGCGCAGCCGCAGGACGGAGCTCATGTCCACCGTGCCGCTGACGCCCTCGATGATCCGCATCACGTCGGGCGACTTGTCGCGCTGCGGCATGAAGTCGATGACCTTGACCGTGCCGGTCCGCGTCTCCCACCACGTCTCCAGGACCAGGGAGTCACCCGCGTAGGCGCGCCGGGTGCAGGTGTCCGACACGTCGGCGCCCTTGGGCGCGATCCTCCACTGGCCGTTCTCCTCGGTGCCCAGCAGGGCGGCGAAGCAGGCTCCGGAGTCGAAGCGGGGCAGGCAGAGCCAGTCGACGGAGCCGTTCCTGCCGACGAGGGCGGCGGTCTGGAGATCGCCGATCAGGGCGTAGTCCTCGATGCGTGGGGTCACGCTGAGGCGTGTTCCCGAACCTGACGCTTGTTAAGCAGGCCGGCGGGTGTGCGGGACGCCTCAGGCGCTCGCCGGTTCGGGCCGCCTGGGCGCTTCGGCGTCCCGGCGCACGGCCGCCGCCTCCGCGCGGTCGCGCTTCTCGCGGCGTACGAGGATCACCCAGCCGACGGGGACCGCGGCGGTGAACAGCCACCACTGCACGGCGTACGCCATATGGGCGCCGATCGAGCCGTCGTCGGGGGAGGCGATCTGCTCGGGCAGGCCGCCCGACGGCTCCGGATCCGTCTGCTCGATGTACCCGCCGAGGACGGGCCGGGAGAGC
The DNA here is from genome assembly GCF_003846185.1 of Streptomyces sp. ADI96-02. Taxonomy (GTDB): domain Bacteria; phylum Actinomycetota; class Actinomycetes; order Streptomycetales; family Streptomycetaceae; genus Streptomyces. The sequence goes on along the minus strand of NZ_ML123034.1, from coordinate 1,206,932 downwards.
AGCGCGGACTGCTGCGTGCTGTTGATCAGCATCACCTGCCGGTCCGGCAGCCCCGCGAGGTCCTTGATGCCGCTGCTGCCGGTCGTCTCGTCCGCCTTGAGGCGGCCGGTGACGGTCACTTCGCCGCGCGGAGCGGCCGGCACGTCGGGGAAGTCCGTCTGGTTCGGCGCGGCGGGGACCCAGCCCCGGTTGACCAGGACGGTGCCGCCGCCCTTCAGGTCCAGCGGGGTCAGGACGTGGACGCCGATCCGTTCGTCCTGCGCGGTGCGGCGGCGCACGACGACCTCGTGCTCGGTGTCGAACGTCCCCGTGGCCGTGACCGCCCGCCAGTAGTCGGCGCGCGGCACGGTGTGGCCGGGCGAGGTCAGGTCGGTGACCGGCTCCGGGCGGGCCTTGAGGTTCTGCGAGATCAGGGTGTTCTGCGCGACCCGCTTCTGGTGCCGGTGGAGCTGCCAGAAGCCCAGCTCGATCATCGTCGGGATCAGTACGAGAGCGAGGAGGGTGAGGATCACCCACTGCCGGGTCAACAGGAAGCGGTACACCCCATGACCGTACAACCGGGGCCACGGGGTGCGGCACTCAGGGGTGCGGTCCGGGCCGGTTCACTCCGGGGACGGGCCGGGGGACTGGTGCGGCAGGGCCGCCGACCCTCCGGAGGCGGCGGGCGCCACGTCGCGCAGGAGGTGGGTGAAGGCGCTCTCCTCCAGGATCGGGGTGCCGAACGCCTTCGCCTTCTGCGTCTTGGACGTCGCCGCGTCCGGGTCGTTGGTCACCAGCAGGCTGGTGAGCCGGGACACGCTCGTCGCCACGTGCAGACCGGCCTCCACGGCCCGGTCCTCCAACAGCTCCCGGTCGATCGAGGTGTCGCCGGAGAACGCCACCCGCATGCCCTGCATCAGCGGCTCGTCCCGCTGATACCGCCCCGGGTTCGGATACGGGCAGGCCGGGCGCTTGCGCGAGGGCCGCCAGCTCGTGGACCGGTACGCGCTCTGGTAGCCGACGCGCGGCGCGAGCGGCGAGTCGGACCACTCGGTCAGCGGACGGCACTCCAGCAGCGGCAGCCGCACCCCGTCCCGGGCCGCCGCGTGCAGACTCGGCCGGAACGCCTCGGCCAGCACCCGGGCGTCGTCCAGAGCGTGGTGGGCCTGCTGCTGCTCGACGCCGAAGTGCGCGGCGAGCGAGGCCAGCTTGTGGTTGGGCAGCGGCAGCCCGAGCTCCTTGGCGAGCGCGATTGTGCACAGCCGCTGCTCGACCGGGGCGACGACCGAGGCGCGGGCGTACTCGCGGGCGATCATCGACCAGTCGAAGGCGGCGTTGTGCGCGACGAGCACCCGGCCGGCGAGCCGGGCCGACAACTCCCGCGCCACCTGGGGGAAGAGCGGCGCGTCGTTCAGGACGACGCTGGTCAGCCCGTGGATCCACACCGGCCCGGGGTCCCGCTCCGGATTGACCAGCGTGTACCAGTGGTCCTCGACGTCGCCCCGGGCGTCGAGCCGGTAGACGGCGGCGGACACGATCCGGTCGTCGCGGGCGAGCCCGGTGGTCTCCACGTCGACGACCGCGTACCCCTGGGGGTACGCGGCCGGCCACGGTGCGGCTGTCTGGCGGTCGTCGAGCATGGTCACAGAGAATACGGGCCGCGACTGACAGCGGCCCATCCGGCCGCCCGGCGCACCGCGCCCGAAGCCGCCCTCCGGCCGGCGCGACCGCGAACTCCCCGCCCTGCGCACCGCCTTGGGGCCGCGGGCGGCCGGGCGGGTCGGCTTCCGGGCAACTGCCTTGCCCGGAAGGAGGTTTGTCCCGGTCCCCTGGTGTGCGCTCCGCACATCCTGAGCGGAGCCGCCTTGGTGGAAAGTGCCAAATTCCGCTGACGCCACGTCTCGCATACTTGTCGGTAACAACCTCTATCCCTCCGCGCCCGGCGGCTCTACGGTGCTCGCATGGAGCCGAACCTGCCCGATGTCGTGCTGTGGTCGATACCGGCCTTCGTACTGCTCGCCGTGATCGAAGTGGTCAGCTACCGCCTCCATCCGGACGAGGACGCCGCCGGGTACGACGCCAAGGACGCCGCCACCAGCCTCACCATGGGCCTCGGCAGCCTGTTCTTCGACCTGATGTGGAAGCTGCCCATCCTGGCGATCTACACGGCGGTGTACGAGTTGACGCCGCTCCGCGTCCCCGTGCTGTGGTGGACCGTTCCGCTGATGCTGCTGGCGCAGGACTTCCTCTACTACTGGTCCCACCGAGGCCACCACGTCATCCGCATCCTGTGGGCCTGCCACGTGGTCCACCACTCCAGCCGCAAGTTCAACCTCACCACCGCGCTGCGCCAGCCCTGGACCTCCGCGAGCGTCTGGCCCTTCTACCTGCCGCTGATCGCCTGCGGCGTGCACCCGGCGGCGCTCGCCTTCTGCCAGTCGGCTAACCTCGTCTACCAGTTCTGGGTGCACACCGAGCGGGTCGGCAAGCTGCCCAGGCCCTTCGAGTACGTCCTCAACACGCCCTCGCACCACCGCGTCCACCACGCCTCGCAGGGCGGTTACCTGGACCGCAACTACGGCGGGATCCTGATCGTCTGGGACCGGGTGTTCGGGTCCTTCGCGGCGGAGACCGAGCGGCCCGTCTACGGGCTCACCAAGAACATCTCCACCTACAACCCGCTGCGCGTCGCCACCCACGAGTACGCCGCCATCGCCCGTGACGTCAGGGCGGCCGACACCTGGAGCGAGCGGGCCGGGCGGATCTTCCGCGGCCCCGGCTGGCAGCCCGCCCCGCGTCCAGGGGCGGGGGGCGCGCCCGCGTCCGCCGCCGAGGAGCACCGGTCCGCCGCCGCTTCCGCCGCCGCCGAGTCCACCCGATGAGCACCACGGCGGCCCGCCCCGCCCCCGTGCGGACGGCCGAGCGCTTCGCCCGCCCGCTGCTCCTCGCCTTCCTCGTGGCGGCAGCCGCCGACCTGGCCGGGCTCATCACCGGCTACGACCCCGCCCACCTGGTCGCCAAGCCGCTGCTGATGCCGCTGCTCGCCGGATACGCGGCGGTCCGCGGCGCACCCCGGCTGCTCGTCGCCGCCCTGCTGTTCGGGTGGGGCGGCGACGTCCTGCTCCTGCTCGACAGCGATCCGGCCTTCCTGCTCGGGATGGGCTCCTTCGCCGCCGGGCATCTCTGCTACCTGCTTCTCTCCGGACGCGGAAGGGCGCCGCTGCCGGCGGCGGCCGGGTACGTCCTGGTGCTGTCCGTCTTCCTCGTCCTGATCTGGCCGGACCTCCCGGGCGAGCTGCGCGTCCCGCTGGCCGGCTACAGCCTGCTGCTCACCGCGATGGCCTGGCGGGCCGGCGCCCTCGGCGTCCGGGCGGCCGTCGGCGGCGGTCTCTTCCTGCTCTCCGACGCCCTCATCGCCACCGGCATCGCCGAGTGGCCGAGCCTGCCGGCCCCCGGATTCTGGGTGATGCTCACCTACATCGCGGCCCAGGGGCTGCTGACCGCCGGGGTGCTCGCCGCGGGTGCGGGCAGAGCGGCCGGGGGGAGTGCGGGGGCGCGGAGGAGCGGGGCGTACCGTGCGGGGGACACCCGCACCTGAGACCGGCAAGGACCCCACGTATGCGCGCCACCGTCATCCACGCTCCCCACGACATCCGGGTGCGGGAGGTGCCCGACCCGGTGGTCCAGCAGCCCACCGACGCGGTGGTGCGGGTCCTGCGGGCCTGCATCTGCGGCAGCGACCTGTGGGCGTACCGCGGCGAATCGGCCAGGCAGCCCGGCCAGCGCATCGGCCACGAGTTCCTCGGCGTGGTGGAGGAGGCCGGCTCCGAGGTCGACGGCTTCGCCGCCGGCGACCTGGTCGTCGCCCCGTTCGTCTGGTCCGACGGCACCTGCGCCTACTGCGCCGAGGGCCTGACCACCTCCTGCGCCGCGGGCGGCTTCTGGGGCTCGGACGGTTCGGACGGCGGGCAGGGCGAGGCCGTCCGCGTCCCGTTCGCCGACGGCACCCTGGTGCGGCTCCCGGCCGCCGCCGCGTCCGACGACCGCCTGCTCACCGCCCTCCTGGCCCTCTCGGACGTGCTGGGCACCGGGCACCACGCGGCCGTCGGCGCGGGTGTCCGGCCGGGCAGCACCGTGGCGGTCGTGGGCGACGGCGCGGTCGGGCTCTGCGGGGTGCTCGCCGCCAAGCGGCTGGGAGCCGAGCGGATCATCGCGCTGGGCCGGCACACCGCCCGCACCGACATCGCCCGCACCTTCGGCGCCACCGACGTGGTGGCCGAACGCGGCGAGGCCGCTCTCGCCGCCGTACGCGAGCTGACCCGCGGTGAGGGCGCGCACTGCGTGATCGAGGCCGTCGGCACCGAGCAGTCCATGCGCACCGCCCTCGGCGTCGTCCGCGACGGCGGGGCCGTCGGCTACGTCGGCGTGCCGCACGGCAGCGCCACCGGGGTGGACCTGGCGGAGATGTTCGGCCGCAACATCGCCCTGCGCGGCGGTGTCGCCCCCGTGCGCACCTACATACCCGAGCTGCTGCCCGACATACTGGACGGCACGATCGACCCGTCCCCCGTCTTCGACCGCAGCGTCACCCTCGACGGCGTGCCGGACGGCTACCGGGCGATGGACGAGCGCACCGCGCTCAAGGTGCTCATCACCCCGTAGCCGCGCGGCCCGACGGCAGGGGGCGGGGGCCCGGAGCGTCGCGCCCCGGCCCCCGCCCGGTGTCGGGCCGGCTACCGGCGGACCGCGTCCAGCGCGTCCACCACTCCGGCTCCGTAGAAGCCGTTCTTCTGCTTGCCGCCCTCGCAGACCGCGTCGACGGCGCCGTCGCCGTCGATGTCGTACGGCTCACCGCACGCCTTGGCGTCGGCCTCCAGGCTCAGCAGCGCCTTCACCGCGGCGGGCGAGGCGTACGGGTGCTTGGACTTGATCAGGGCCGCGACGCCCGCGACGTGCGGCGACGCCATCGACGTACCGGCCTTGTAGCCGAACTTGCCGCCCGGCAGCGTGGAGAGGATCAGCCCGCTGGTGGCCGGCGGCGCGGGGGTCTGGTAGATCGTCGAGTCGCCGCCCGGGGCGGCCACGTCGATGATGCCCCGGCCGTAGTTGGAGTAGGAGGACTTGAGGCCCTTGGCGCCCGTGGCGGAGACGGTGACGACGCCCGGCAGCATGGTCGGGATGTCCGGGCACAGCCGCGGGTCGACCGTCCGCGTCACCGTCTCGGTGTCGTTCGGGCTGGTCGTGTCCTCGATCGCGTCGGACGCCAGGTCGTGGTCGGAGTTGCCCGCGGCGGCGACGTTCACCGTGCCGCGGCGCTCGGCGTAGCGGACGGCGCGGGTCAGGGCCTCGACCAGAGCGCCCTGGTCGGGGTCGTTCTTGCAGTTGAACAGCCAGGGGTCGGTGTAGTAGCTGTTGTTCGTCACGTCGACGCCGTGCTCGGCGGCCCAGACGAACCCGCACACGACGGCCTCGGCGTAGAAGAAGCCGTCCGGGTTCGACACCTTGATGCCGGAGACCTTCACGCCCGGAGCCACGCCGGTCACCCCGACGCCGTTCTTCGCGGCGGCGATGGTGCCCGCCACGTGCGTGCCGTGGTCGCTCTCGCCCGCCGCCGGACGCCAGGAGCCGTCGGTGGTGTCCGGAGCGCCCGACACGCAGTTGGCCGAGGCCGCGCGGTCGAAGTTCGGCGCCAGGTCCGGGTGCGTGTCGTCGACGCCCGTGTCGATGACGGCGACGGTGACCTTCTTCGAGCCGAGCGACTTCTGGTGCGCCTGGTCCGCCTTGATCGCGGGCAGCGACCACTGAAGCGGCTCCAGCGGGTCCTGTCCGGCCTTGGCGTCCTCGGCGGCGGCTGCCGCCTGCGCCGCGCTCAGCGGCTGGGCTATCGCCCCGACGTCCTTGGTCGCCTGCGGCACGATCGGGTTCGTCCGGGTGGCGCCCGCCGACTGCACGCCGCGCACCTTGCGGATGGTCTCGCCGAAGGCCGGGTTCTGCGAGTGGACGACGATGACGCCGATCTGGTCGTAGGCCACGACGACGGTGCCGCCGGCCCGCTCGACGGCCTTCTCCACCTGCTTGACGGCGCCGTGCCCGCCGCGGGTGTTGACGACGTACGACAGTTTCGGGCCGTCCGTCCGGACGGTCGCGGCGGCGGGTTGTCCGGTGGGCGCCGCAGCCGCCGTCGCCGACGGCAGGAAGCCGATCGAGGCGGTCAGCGCGAGTCCGACGGGCAGCGCGAGCGCGCGGGTCCGTCTCGATGACAGATGAGCCATGGGTTCTCCACATCATCCGTGCCGGTCGACCGGACACCTGGCGTGTCGGTCGCGTACATGACGAGTGAAGCTATCGCTGATCTTCTCGGTACATCAACGTTTATGGGTAAGAGAGTTCGAAGAGTCCCCGCGGCGGCTGCACGCGCATGGGCGAGTTCCGGACACCGGACCGGTCCGAGAAGACCGAAGAGGGCGTGAACCGCTTCGTCGCGGCCTCCGTGCCGTTGTCCAGGAGACACATCACCGCTCTCTCCCGTGAGGTCTCCTGTGACACCTGCCGTCCCCCACTTCACCGCACCCCCGTCGCGAGGAGATTCCGTGGCTACCGACGCACCGCCGCCCGAGGGCCGTCCGCACACCGGCCCCCTCCAGCCCACGACCGAGGCGTTCGTCGCGGTGCAGGCCGGCGCGGAGTTCGCCGAACTGCGCCGGTCGCACCGCTCCTTCGCCTTCCCGCTCACCGTCGCGTTCGTGACCTGGTACCTGCTCTACGTCCTGCTCTGCAACTACGCGGGCGGATTCATGGCCACCAAGGTCGTCGGCAACGTCAACATGGCGCTCGTCCTCGGACTCGCCCAGTTCGCCACCACCTTCCTCATCGCGTGGTTCTACTCCCGCCACGCCGCCACCAAGCTCGACCCGAAGGCCGACGCGATCAAGTCCCGTATGGAGGCCGACGCATGAGCGCCGCCCATGTCGCACACCCCGCCGTCCTGCTCGCCGCCGAAGGCGCCAGCGAGCACCGGCCGCTGATCATCACGCTGTTCGGCGCCTTCGTCGTCGCGACCCTGTTCATCACCGTGTGGGCCGGCCGCCAGACCAAGAGCGCCGCCGACTTCTACGCGGGCGGACGCCAGTTCACCGGTTTCCAGAACGGCCTCGCCGTCTCCGGCGACTACATGTCCGCCGCGTCCTTCCTCGGCATCGCCGGCGCCATCGCGCTCTTCGGGTACGACGGCTTCCTCTATTCCGTCGGCTTCCTCGTCGCCTGGCTCGTCGCCCTGCTGCTGGTCGCCGAACCGCTGCGCAACTCCGGCCGCTACACCATGGGCGACGTCCTCGCCTACCGGATGCGCCAGCGCCCCGTCCGCACCGCCGCCGGCACCTCCACGATCGTCGTCTCGATCTTCTACCTGCTGGCGCAGATGGCGGGCGCGGGCGTCCTCGTCTCGCTGCTGCTCGGCATCACCAGCGACGCCGGGAAGATCCTCATCGTCGCCCTGGTCGGCGTGCTCATGATCCTCTACGTCACCATCGGCGGCATGAAGGGCACCACCTGGGTGCAGATGGTCAAGGCCGTCCTGCTCATCGCGGGCACCCTGCTCATCACCTTCCTGATCCTGCTCAAGTTCGACTTCAACATCTCCGACCTGCTCGGCACCGCCGCCAGCAACAGCGGCAAGGGCGCGGCGTTCCTGGAGCCCGGACTCAAGTACGGCGCGACCGGCACCTCGAAGCTCGACTTCATCTCCCTCGGCCTCGCGCTCGTCCTCGGCACCGCGGGCCTGCCGCACATCCTGATCCGCTTCTACACCGTTCCCACCGCCAAGGCCGCCCGCAAGTCCGTGAACTGGGCGATCGGCATCATCGGCGCGTTCTACCTGATGACGATCGTGCTCGGCTTCGGGGCCGCGGCGATCCTCAAGCCCGCCGACATCATCGCCTCGAACAAGGCGGGCAACACGGCCGCCCCGCTGGCCGCCCTGGAGATCGGCGGCGGCTCCGGATCCACCGGCGGAGCCATCCTGCTCGCCGTGATCTCCGCCGTCGCCTTCGCGACCATCCTCGCCGTCGTCGCCGGACTCACCCTCGCCTCCTCCTCGTCCTTCGCGCACGACATCTACGCCAACGTGATCCGCAGGGGGAAGGCCACCGAGAAGGAGGAGGTCCGCGCCGCACGCTGGGCGACCGTCGCCATCGGCGTCGTCTCCATCGCCCTCGGCGCGCTCGCCCGCGATCTGAACGTGGCCGGTCTGGTCGCCCTCGCCTTCGCGGTCGCCGCCTCCGCCAACCTGCCCACGATCCTCTACAGCCTCTTCTGGAAGCGCTTCACCACGCAGGGGGCCCTCTGGTCCATCTACGGCGGCCTCGCCTCCTCCGTCCTGCTGGTGCTCTTCTCGCCGGTCGTCTCCTCCAAGCCGACCTCGATGTTCCCGGGCGTCGACTTCGCCTGGTTCCCGCTGGAGAACCCCGGCCTGATCTCGATCCCGCTCGGCTTCCTGCTCGGCTGGGCCGGCTCGCTGCTCTGCAAGGAGAAGCCGGACGCCGAGAAGTACGCCGAACTGGAGGTCAAGTCCCTGACCGGCATCGGAGCGCACTGAGCCGCGCACGGAGACAGGGCGCGGACGCGCCGGCCGGCGCGTCCGCGGAGCCCTCCGGCTCATCGCCCACCGCGCGGGCCGGGCCGCGTCGTAGAGTCCTACGACGCGGCCCGGCCGCACTTCGCGGCCATCGCGACCCCGCGATGTCAGCGCTCTCCCGTAGGCTCCAAGGAGCCGGCGTCTCCACAGGGCGCCCACCGCACCACGCGGACACCAGCGGGGGAGGGACCCACCGTGCTCATCGACACCTATGACAGGGTCGCCACCGACCTGCGCGTGTCACTGACCGACAAGTGCAACCTGCGCTGCACCTACTGCATGCCCGAGGAAGGGCTCCAGTGGCTCAGCAGGAACGAGCTGCTGTCCGACGACGAGATCGTGCGCCTGATCCGCGTCGCCGTCACCTCCCTCGGCGTCACCGAGGTCCGCTTCACCGGCGGCGAGCCCCTGCTGCGCCCCGGCCTCGTCGGGATCGTCGAGCGGTGCGCCGCGCTCACCCCGCGCCCGCGCATGTCCCTCACCACCAACGGCATCGGCCTCCGGCGGACGGCCGCGGCCCTCAAGGCCGCCGGGCTCGACCGGGTCAACGTCTCGCTGGACACCCTGCGCCCCGACGTGTTCAAGGCCCTCACCCGCCGGGACCGCCACCGGGACGTGCTGGAGGGCCTCGCCGCCGCCCGCGACGCCGGACTCACCCCGGTCAAGGTCAACGCCGTCCTCATGCCGGGGCTCAACGACGACGAAGCCCCCGACCTGCTGGCCTGGGCCGTCGCCCACGACTACGAGCTCCGCTTCATCGAGCAGATGCCGCTGGACGCCCAGCACGGCTGGAAGCGCGACGGCATGATCACCGCGGCGGACGTCCTGGCCTCGCTGCGCACCCGCTTCACCCTCACCGCCGAGCAGGACGGGACCCGCGGCTCCGCCCCCGCCGAGCGCTGGACCGTCGACGGCGGCCCGCACCGGGTGGGCGTGATCGGGTCGGTCACCCGCCCCTTCTGCCGCGCCTGCGACCGCACCCGGCTCACCGCCGACGGACAGGTCCGCACCTGCCTGTTCGCCCGCGAGGAGACGGACCTGCGCTCCGCCCTGCGCTCCGGCGAGCCGGACGAGGAGATCGCCCGCCTCTGGAAGCTGGCCATGTGGGGAAAGAAGGCCGGATCCGGTCTGGACGATCCGTCCTTCCTCCAGCCCGACCGCCCGATGTCGGCGATCGGCGGCTGACGCTCAGCCCTCGCGCGGCTCCGGCTCCTCCCAGTCGGCCAGCGCCACGACGTCCTTGAGGAAACCGCGCACGCCGAGGAACGAGGACAGATGCTCCCGGTGCGCCTCGCACGCCAGCCAGGTCTTGCGGCGCTCCGGCGTGTGCAGCTTCGGGTTGTTCCAGGCGAGGACCCACACCGCGGCCTCCCGGCAGCCCTTCGCGGAGCAGAGCGGGGAGCCGGCGGCGTTCTCGGCGGACGTCTCGGGGAAGATCACGGCATCCAGCCTAAGGGCTGACCCGACGGGCGGCCGACGCGTCCCCAGCCGGACGGAACAGAAGCCTCTGCTGGACAGAACGGGAGAGAACCGGCGACAACCGGAGAAAAAACGACGCCGAGCAGCCACGGGGGGAGCTGCCCGGCGTCGGTCCGTCGCTCCGACGGGGGATGCGGAGCGCCTTCGAAGTATGTCACGGGGACCGGGGTGCGGTGCACAGGAACGTCATGATTGATCCGAGCACTTTTCGAACTTTTCCGAGCTTCCGAGGGCCGTTCCTCAGTCGTGATCCTGCGTCGGCGGCATCCGGCCCGCCGCCCCGTCGTGAGCGCCGGCCGCCGTGCCCCCGGCCGCCGGACCGGCCTCCAGCGCGGGACGCAACGGCGGCGCGACGAACGTCGAGGGCAGCGAAGTGACGTTCTCCCGGCCCGCGTTGGCGATGACCACGGCCACGTACGGCAGCAGCACGCCGAGAGCGAGGCACACGATCGCGACATGCTGCTCGACGTTCCACAGGACCGCCGCCAGCACCACCGACACCGTGCGCACGGACATGGAGATCACATAGCGCCGCTGCCGGCCCCGCACGTCCTCGGCCAGCCCCCGACGGGCTCCCGTGATCCGGAAGACCTCCGCGCCTTCGTTCCTCCGCATCATGCTCCACCACCAGATCTCTGTGCCGGACACTCCCGGACCGGGCCGCATCCACGGTACGCCGCGCTTCGGCCGCGCAGGAGACCGGGGCGCGCCCGCTCGCCCGTCCGCGAGCGGGCGCCCTCCAACGGCCCCGCCCGATATGCGCCCCGCGCCCCGCGGACCGACACTGGCCGGACGCGCACTCCGCGCCGCACGAGGAGGCGAAATGGGCTGGTTGTGGGCAATCATCGTGGGCCTGGTGCTGGGGGTGATCGCCCGAGCGATCCTGCCCGGCAAACAGGACATCCCGCTCTGGCTGACCGTCGTGTTCGGCATCCTCGGCAGCATCCTCGGCAACGCCGTGGCGACCTGGATCGGCGTCAACAACACCAAGGGCATCGACTGGACCCGCCATGTGCTGCAGCTCATCGGCGCGATCGTCGTCGTCGGCGTCGGGGACATGCTCTGGCAGTCCGTCAAGGGCCGCAGACGCGGAACCCGGGCCTGAGAAACAGAGGGCACCGCGGCCGGAACCGCCCCGAGAAGCGGTTCCGGCCGCGGTGCCGTACGTTCCGCGGGCGCGCCGGTCAGCCGGCCGGGACGACCTCGACGGCCGCCAGGTTCTTCTTGCCGCGCCGCAGCACCAGCCAGCGCCCGTGCAGCAGTTCGCCGGCCGCCGGAGCGGCCTCGCCGTCGGCGACCTTCACGTTGTTCACGTAGGCGCCGCCCTCCTTGACCGTGCGGCGGGCCCCCGACCTGCTCGGCGCGAGGCCGACCTCCACCAGCAGGTCCACCACCGGCGCGAGCTCGGCCACCCGCGCGTGCGGCACCTCGGACAGGGCGGCGCTCAGCGTCGCCTCGTCCAGCTCACCCAGCTCACCCTGGCCGAACAGCGCCTTCGACGCCGCGATGACCGCCGCGCACTGCGCACCGCCGTGCACCAGCGTCGTCAGCTCCTCGGCCAGCGCGCGCTGCGCGGACCGGGCCTGGGGCCGCTCCTCGGTCAGCTTCTCCAGCTCCTCCAGCTCCGCCCGGCTCCTGAAGCTGAGGATGCGCAGGTAGCGCGAGATGTCCCGGTCGTCCACGTTCAGCCAGAACTGGTAGAACGCGTACGGCGTGGTCATCTCCGCGTCGAGCCAGACCGCGCCGCTCTCGGACTTGCCGAACTTCGTGCCGTCCGCCTTCACCATCAGCGGCGTCGCCAGCGCGTGCACGGCGGCGCCCGGCTCCAGCCGGTGGATCAGGTCGATGCCCGCGGTCAGATTGCCCCACTGGTCGCTGCCGCCCTGCTGGAGCACGCAGCCGTAGCGGCGGTACAGCTCCAGGAAGTCCATGCCCTGGAGCAGCTGGTAGCTGAACTCGGTGTAGCTGATGCCCTCCTGCGACTCCAGCCGGCGGGCGACCGAGTCCTTGGTGAGCATCTTGTTGACACGGAAGTGCTTGCCGATGTCCCGCAGGAACTCGATCGCGGACAGACCCGCGGTCCAGTCCAGGTTGTTCACCATCGTCGCCGCGTTCTCGCCCTCGAAGGAGAGGAACGGCTCGATCTGCGAACGCAGCCGCGCCACCCAGGCGGCGACGGTCTCCGGGTCGTTCAGCGTCCGCTCGGCGGTCGGGCGAGGGTCGCCGATCTGGCCGGTGGCCCCGCCGACCAGCGCCAGCGGACGGTGCCCCGCCTGCTGGAGCCGGCGCACGGTGAGCACCTGCACGAGGTGTCCCACGTGCAGGCTCGCCGCGGTCGGGTCGAAACCGCAATAGAACGTGACGGGACCGTCCGCGAGAGCCTTGCGCAAAGCGTCCTCGTCAGTGGACTGGGCGAACAGCCCGCGCCACTTCAGCTCGTCGACGATGTCCGTCACGGTTCCGGTGCTCCTTGTCAATGGCAGAGATGTACGTCAGGGGCTCAGACGCCCCGGCCAGTCTAGGCCGGTCACACCCCCCGGCTGACCGAGCTCATGTTGAAGTCCGGGATGCGCAGCGCGGGCATGGCGGCCCGGGTGAACCAGTCCCCCCACTCGCGCGGCAGCGTCCGCTCGGTGCGCCCCGCCTCCGAGGCCCGCGACAGCAGGTCGACCGGCGACTCGTTGAACCGGAAGTTGTTCACCTCGCCGACCACCTCGCCGTCCTCCACCAGATAGACGCCGTCCCGGGTCAGCCCGGTCAGCAGCAGCGTCGCCGGGTCGACCTCCCGGATGTACCAGAGGCAGGTCAGCAGGAGCGCCCGCCCGGTGGTCGCGGCCACCATCTCCTCCAGGGAGCGCTCGCCGCCGCCGTCCAGCACCAGGTTGTCGATCTCCGGCGCCACCGGAAGCCCGGTCAGGGCGGCCGTGTGCCGCGTCGTCATCAGCCGCTCCAGCCTCCCCTCCCGCACCCAGTCCGTCGGGGCGAGCGGCAGGCCGTTGTCGAAGACGGAACCGCTGTCGCCGGAGGAGTGGGCGATCACGAAGGGCGCCGACTCCAGCCCCGGCGCGTTCGGGTCGCTGCGCAGGGTCAGCGGCAGCGGCGACAGCGTCTCGCCCAGCCGTGTGCCGCCGCCCGGCCGGGAGAACACCGTGCGGCCCTCGGCGGCGTCCCGGGCGGTGGACGACCAGAGCTGGTAGATCAGCAGGTCGGCCACGGCGGTCGGGGGCAGCAGCGTCTCGTACCGCCCGGCCGGCAGGTCGATCCGCCGCTCGGCCCAGCCCAGCCGCCGCGCCAGCTCCGCGTCCAGGGCCGCCGGATCGACGTCCCTGAAGTCCCGCGTGGCCCGGCCCGCCCACGCGGAGCGGGTCCGGTCGGGCGACTTGGCGTTCAGCTCCAGCGTCCCGTTCGGCTGGTCGTGGCGCAGCCGCAGCCCCGTCGACGTACCGAGGTAGGTCGAGGTCAGCTGGTGGTGGGCGAACCCGTACAGCTCGCGGCCCCCGGAACGGGCGCGGGCGAAGGCGTCGCCGAGCGCCGGGGCGAAGTCCGCGAAGACCTCCGAGCCCGTCTCGGCGGGCGCGTCGCGGAAGCCGGCGGACGGCTCCACCCCGCTCACCAGCGGCTGCGCGTCCTCGGCCGGTCCGGCACCGCGCGCGGCGGCCTCGGCGGCCCGGACCAGCGGCTCCAGGTCGTCGGCGGTCACGGCGGACCGGGACACCACTCCGGACGCCGTGCCCTTCGCCCCGTCGACGGTCGCGACGACGGTCAGGGTCCGCCCCCGGGTCACCCCGTTCGTGGTGAGCGCGTTGCCCGCCCAGCGCAGATTGGCGGAGGAGTGCTCGTCGGCGATGACCACCAGGCCGTCCGCGGTGGACAGCTCCAGAGCCCGCTCGACGATCTCGTACGGCTTGCTGACGCGGCTCATCGTCCGGCCTCCTGCGTCGTGTTGAGGATGTTCACGCCCCGGAAGAGGGCGGAGGGGCAGCCGTGCGAGACCGCCGCGACCTGGCCCGGCTGGGCCTTGCCGCAGTTGAACGCGCCGCCCAGGACGTACGTCTGCGGGCCGCCGACCTTCTCCATCGAGCCCCAGAAGTCCGTGGTCGTCGCCTGGTACGCCACATCGCGCAGCTGCCCGGCCAGCCTGCCGTTCTCGATCCGGAAGAAGCGCTGCCCGGTGAACTGGAAGTTGTAGCGCTGCATGTCGATCGACCACGAGCGGTCGCCGACCACGTAGATCCCGCGCTCCACCCCGCCGATCAGATCCTCCGTGGAGAGCCCGCCGGGGTCCGGCCGCAGCGACACGTTCGCCATCCGCTGTACGGGGACGTGGCCGGGGGAGTCCGCGTAGGCACAGCCGTTGGAGCGGCCGAGGCCCGTCAACTTCGCGATCCGGCGGTCCAGCTGGTAGCCGACCAGGGTGCCGTCCTTGACCAGGTCCCACGACTGCGCCTCGACGCCCTCGTCGTCGTACCCGATCGTCGCCAGCCCGTGCTCGGCCGTGCGGTCGCCGGTCACGTTCATCACGGGCGAGCCGTACGCCAGCTTCCCCAGCTGGTCGAAGGTGGCGAACGAGGTCCCGGCGTAGGCCGCCTCGTAACCCAGCGCCCGGTCCAGCTCGGTGGCGTGGCCGATCGACTCGTGGATCGTCAGCCACAGGTTCGACGGGTCGACGACCAGGTCGTACGTCCCCGCCTCCACGCCCGGCGCGCGCATCTTCTCCGCGAGCAGGCCCGGGATCGCCTCCAGCTCGCCCTCCCAGTCCCAGCCGGTCCCGGTCAGGTACTCCCAGCCGCGCCCCGCCGGCGGCGCGATGGTCCGCATCGAGTCGAACTCGCCGGTCGTCCCGTCCACCGCGACGGCGGTGAACTGCGGATGGATCCGCACCCGCTGCTGCGTGGTGACGGTCCCCGCCGTGTCCGCGTAGAACTTGTTCTCGTGCACCGCCGTCAGGGAGGCGTCCACGTGCGCGACGCCCTCCGCGCCCAGCAGCCGGCCGCTCCACTCGGCGAGCAGCGCCGCCTTCTCGTCGTCCGGTACGGAGAAGGGGTCGACGTCGTACGCGGAGACCCAGGTGCGCTCCCCGTGCACCGGCTCGTCCGCCAGCTCGACCCGCTCGTCGGAACCGGCCGCCGCGATCACCCGTGCCGACAGCTTGGCCATGGCGACGGCCTGCGAGGCCACCTTCGCCGCCGCGTCCATCGTCAGGTCCACACCGGAGGCGAACCCCCACGCCCCGCCGTGCACCACCCGTACCGCGTAGCCGAGGTCGGTGCTGTCCGACCCTCCGGCCGGCCGCGCGTCCCGCAGCCGGCGCGAAGCGCTGCGCACCCGCTCCAGCCGGAAGTCGGCGTGCTCGGCGCCGAGCGCCCGGGCCCTGGCGAGGGCGGCGTCGGCGAGGGCGCGCAGCGGCAGGGCCAGGAATGACTGATCTACCTCGTGGGGCACGGGGAATTCCCTTCTCGATACACCACGGCAGTGAACCACGCCGGCGGGGGCCGCACCGGGCGATGTCCCGGACGGGGGCACGGCGTTCGCCGTCGCCCCGGACTGTAGGAACCCGACAGCACCCCGGACAAGCCACTGTCAGGGCCCGATTCCTCGATCGGAGCACGGTACCGATAGGTTTTTCGACGTACCAGACCGCCAAGGAAAGGGTGATCCGTTGAGCCGCTCGGTTCTCGTCACCGGAGGAAACCGGGGCATCGGCCTCGCCATCGCCCGCGCCTTCGCCGACAACGGCGACCAGGTCGCGATCACCTACCGCTCCGGCGAGCCGCCCCAGGCCCTCACCGAGGCCGGTGTCCTCGCGGTCCGCTGCGACATCACGGACGCCGAGCAGGTGGAGCAGGCATACAAGGAGATCGAGGAGAAGCACGGCCCCGTCGAGGTGCTGGTCGCGAACGCCGGTATCACCAAGGACCAGTTGCTGATGCGGATGTCCGAGGAGGACTTCACGTCCGTCCTCGACACCAACCTCACCGGCGCCTTCCGGGTCGTCAAGCGCACCAACCGCGGCATGCTGCGCGCCAAGAAGGGCCGGGTCGTCCTGATCTCGTCCGTCGTCGGCCTCCTCGGTTCGGCGGGGCAGGCGAACTACGCCGCCTCCAAGGCCGGGCTGGTCGGGTTCGCCCGGTCCCTGGCGCGGGAGCTCGGCTCGCGGAACATCACCTTCAACGTCGTCGCCCCCGGCTTCGTCGACACCGACATGACGCAGGTGCTCACCGAGGAGCAGCGCAAGGGCATCGTGTCCCAGGTGCCGCTCGGCCGCTACGCGCAGCCCGGGGAGATCGCCGCCGCGGTGCGCTTCCTCGCCTCCGACGACGCGTCGTACATCACTGGAGCCGTCATCCCCGTTGACGGCGGATTGGGCATGGGTCACTGATCACCATGAGCGGAATTCTCGACGGCAAGCGCATCCTCGTCACCGGGGTGCTGATGGAGTCGTCCATCGCGTTCCACACCGCCAAGGTGGCCCAGGAGCAGGGTGCCGAGGTCATCCTGACCGCGTTCCCCCGGCCGACCCTGACCGAGCGCATCGCCAGGAAGCTGCCGAAGCCGGCCAAGGTCATCGAGCTCGACGTGACGAACGACGAGCACCTGGACCGGCTCGCCGGGCTGGTGCGCGAGGAGCTCGGTTCGCTGGACGGCGTCGTCCACTCCATCGGCTTCGCGCCGCAGGACGCCCTCGGCGGCAACTTCCTCAACACCCCGTTCGAGTCGGTCGCCACCGCGGTGCACGTCTCGGCGTTCTCGCTGAAGTCGCTCGCCATGGCGTGCAAGCCGCTGATGAGCGACGGCGGCTCGATCGTCGGCCTCACCTTCGACGCCCAGTACGCCTGGCCGCAGTACGACTGGATGGGCCCGGCCAAGGCCGCCCTGGAGGCCACCTCCCGCTACCTCGCCCGCGACCTGGGCAAGGACGGGCTGCGCTGCAACCTGGTCTCCGCCGGACCGCTCCGCTCCATGGCGGCCAAGTCCATCCCGGGCTTCTCGGAGCTGGCCGACGTCTGGAACCACCGCTCCCCGCTCGCCTGGGACATGAACGACCCGGAGCCGGCCGGCCGCGGTGTGGTGGCGCTGCTCTCCGACTTCTTCCCGAAGACGACGGGCGAGATCATCCACGTCGACGGCGGCGTGCACATGATGGGCGCCTGACCGCCCGCTCCGCCCCGTCCACGGCCTCCGGCCGCGTACCTCCTTCCGCTCCGGGGAGGCGGTACGCGGCCGGAGGCCGTCCCCGTGCGTGGCGCTGCCGCCGCTCAGGTCGAAAAGCTCGGCGATCCACCGCAGAATGTGGAGGAACCGGACTTCTTGTCAGGCTGCGGGAGGGAGATCGCTGTGCGCCCGACGCGTCGCCCGCCCCGTGCCCGCCGCCCGCTCCCCGGCCGCCTCCCCCTGCCGCTCCGCCGCACGCGCCTGCTGCCGGCGGCAGCCGCCGTCGCCGCGCTGGCCCTGTCGCTGGGGGTGCACGCCGCGAGCGGCGCCGACTCCGGTACGCGCCACGGAGCCCGGCCCGCGCCCCGCGTGAGCGATCCCGCCGGATCGGAGTGCCGTACGGCCGTCGAGGGCTCCCGGGCCGTCGCGTACTGCCACAACCCCTACCCCTCCACCGACCTGGTCGAGCTGCACGTCGAGTGCGTCCGCTGGTGGGACGTCGACGCGGACGGCGCGGCCGTCGCGGTGGAGCCGGGGCGGACCGTGCGGCTGGAGGACCGCTGCTGGAAGGAGATCGCCACCGCCTGGGTCAGCCACCGCCCCGCCGGGCCGTGACGGGAGCCGTGGCGGGACCGCGGGCCCTTCGACGGGCCCGGCCCGCCTCCCCGCACCGCTCGGGCGGTCACTTCAGCGCGTGGCCCGCCGCCTCGGCCGCGGCAGCCTCCGCGTCCCCGGCCCGGATCGCCTCGATCAGCCGGGCGTGGTCCATATGGTTCTCCGGCCGCAGCTCGGGCCCCACGTCACCGCGTAGGTAGTCCCGCAGCAGGTCGCCCAGGTCGGCGTAGAGCTCGGTGAGGACGTCGTTGTGCGAGGCGGCCACCACCGCCAGGTGCAGCGTCGCGTCCGCCGCGACGAACGCCTCGGCGTCCCCGGCCGCCCACGTCTCCTCGCGCCGCGCCATCAGCAGGTCCAGCTGCCGCAGGTCCCGCTCCGTGCGCCGGACGGCCGCCAGCCGCGCCGCCGACGACTCCAGCGTCGAGCGCAGCTCCGCGATGTGGCGCGGATCCGCCGAGGCGAACCGGCGGTGCATCACCCCGGCCAGCTCACTCGTGGCGACCACGTACGTGCCCGATCCCTGGCGGATGTCGAGCAGGCCGTTGTGCGCCAGCGCCCGCACGGCCTCGCGCACGGTGTTGCGGGCCACGCCCAGCTGCTCGACCAGCTCGGGCTCGGTGGGAATCCGCGAGCCGACCGGCCACTCGCCCGAGGTGATCTGATTCCTCAGCTGGGCAATCACCTGGTCGGCGAGTGCCGAACGTCGCGGAGACGTCAGCGCCATGGTGCTCCTTGCTCTTGATCCTGCTCTCGATCCTGCCTGTGATCGGGAGGCTCCCGCCCGCCCGTGATCGGGAGGTCCGGGGCGAATCCTCTCAGGCGGGAGGGAAGGCCGGCAGGATTGGACAATCAATCATCCCATGATTCTATGATGGGCCTATGTCGGACGACGAGACCCAGACACTGCACCGCGCCGCCGGGCGCGCCGCCGCCGACCTCCCGGCACCGCGGATACCCGCGGGGGACACCCCCGCCCCCTGGCTGCTGCGCCTGATCGCCGTCGGGCTCGTCCTGGCCGCCCTCAACCTCCGCCCCGCCATCACCAGCCTCGGCGCCCTCCTCGAAGAGGTGCGCGACGGACTGCACATGAGCGGCACCCTCGCCGGCGTCCTCACCTCCGTACCGCCGCTCTGCTTCGCGGTCTTCGGCGTCATGGCCCCGCGCCTCGCCCGCCGCTTCGGCGCGGGCGCCGTCGTCTGCGCCGGCATGGGGGCCATCGCGGCGGGCCTGGCGCTCCGCCCGTACATCGGCTCCACCGCCGGATTCCTGGCCGCCAGCGCGCTGGCCCTGATGGGCATCGCCGTCAGCAACATCCTCATGCCGGTCATCGTCAAGCGCTGGTTCCCGGACCGCGTCGGCACCATGACCGGCCTCTACTCCATGGCGCTGGCCCTCGGCACCGCGCTCGCCGCCGCCGTCACCGTCCCGGTGACCGGCGCCCTCGGCGGCGACTGGCGCTCGGGCCTGGCCGTCTGGGCCGTCCTGGCCGCCGTCGCCGTCCTGCCCTGGGCCGTGCTCGTCCGGGACCGCACCCCCGCCCCCGGACAGGCCCCCGCCTCCGGGCGCGCCGAGGCCCGCCCCACGGCCGACGCCGCGCCCGCGCTGCGGATCACCCGCAGCCGGACCGCCTGGGGCCTCGCCTGCTTCTTCGGACTCCAGGCGACCGCCGCCTACATCACCATGGGCTGGATGCCGCAGATCTTCCGCGACGCGGGGGTCTCCGCCGGAACGGCGGGCGTCCTGCTCGCCGTGACCATGGCGATGGGCGTCCCGCTCGCCTTCGTCATCCCCCGCATCGCCGCGCGGCTGAAGCAGCAGGGCCCGATCGTCGTCGTCCTCGGCCTCTGCGGGCTGGTCGGCTACGCGGGCCTCTACCTGGCCCCCGCGGCCGGTGCGTGGGTCTGGGCGCTCCTGCTCGGCCTCGCCAACTGCGCCTTCCCGCTCGCCCTCACCATGATCGGCATGCGGTCGCGTACCGGGGCCGGCGTCGTACGGCTCTCGGCGTTCGCCCAGTCCACCGGCTACCTGCTCTCCATCCCGGGCCCGCTGCTGGTCGGCGTCCTCTACCAGCACAGCGGCGGCTGGGGCCTGCCCCTGGCCCTGATGGCCGGGCTCATGGTCCCGCAGATGGCGGCGGGCATCCTGGCCGGACGGGACCGGACGGTCGAGGACGAGTGCTGAGATGCGAGACTGGTCCCATGCCAGTGCTCGATCCGAACCCCCAGAACGGTCAGAAGAAGCTCCTCCTCGTGTTCGGGGCGATGCTTCTCGTGACAGTCGTCATCGGTGTGATCGCCACGATCGCCTCGCCCTGACCGCCCGCCCCCGCCGACCTGGGGGGTGGGGTCAGCCCCCCCCACCCCCCAGGGGGCCGAAGTCAGGGTGAAATGGGTGGAGCACCGGATGGGACCGGCCCGGCGAGACCCGTAGTTTCGGGGTGACGGACCCCGACACCCACGGAGACGACCATGCCGGCCCCCGCGCACCCCAGCCCCCACCGACCGGCCGAGGCCGGCGTGGACGTCCGCCTGCCCTGGTGGGCGGTGGCACTGCCCGCCGTCGCGTTCGCCGCGCTCCTGCTGCTCATGTCCAGCCCGGGGCGCGCGCACGCCGCCACCGACCCCGCCGTCGGACAGCTCGTCGAGCGCTCCTTCCAGCTCCTCTCCCGCTGACACGGCGGAAGCGGCGGCTGCCGCGGCGGGAGCGGGTCCGCCCGACCGCACCGGCCTCCGCCGGGGTGCGTGGATCTTTCCCGCACCCGCCCGGACCAGCGCGTCAACCCCCTGCGCCCGGGGCCGCGTTTCGTGCGAAGCTGAGGTGTATGAACGTCGAGACACCTCGCAGGATCGTCCTTCTCCGGCACGCCAAGGCGGAATGGTCGCAGGCTTCCGACCACGAGCGCCCGCTGGCCGAGCGCGGTCGCAAGGACGCGCCCGTGGCGGGCCGCCGGCTCGCCGATTCCGGCATCGACTTCGACCTGGCCCTGTGCTCCAGCGCGGTCAGGACCCGGGAGACGTGGAAGCTGGCGGTCCACGAGTTCGCCCACCGACCCCGGACCGTCTACGAGGAGCGGCTGTACGAGGCGTCCCTCGGCGAGCTGATCGCCCTGTTCAACGAGACGCCGGACGAGGTGCGCAACCTCCTGGTCATCGGGCACAACCCGGGCATGCACGGAGCGGCCGACGCCCTCTCCGGATCCGCCGAGGGCGACGCCCTGGCCCGGATGACCCGCGACGGCTTCCCGACGGCGGCCTACGCCGTCGTGGAGTTCCCCGGCTCCTGGAAGACCGTGGAGCACGGCGCCGGCCGGCTGACCGAGTACTGGACGCCCAACGACTGAGCCGCGCCCGAGGAACGCACGGGGCCCGACGCCCGCAGGCGCCGGGCCCTCCTGACGTCGCGCGCGGCCCCGCGTACGGGCCGTGAGCGGTGCTCCCGGCCCGGTCCCTCCGGCTCACTCCGCTCGATCGGCTCGATCGGCTCAGTCCGCTCAGTCCGCTCAGTCGAGGAGGCCGTCCGCCGCCTCGACCTCCTCCCGGGTGATGCCGAGCAGATAGAGCACGGTGTCCAGGAACGGGACGTTCACCGCCGTGTGCGCGGCGCGACGGACCACCGGCTTGGCGTTGAAGGCGACCCCGAGCCCCGCGGTGTTCAGCATGTCGAGGTCGTTCGCCCCGTCCCCGATGGCCACGGTCTGCGAGAGCGGCACCCCCGCCTGCTCGGCGAAGCTCCGCAGCAGCCGGGCCTTGCCCGCGCGGTCCACGACATCGCCCACCACCCGCCCGGTGAGCTTGCCGTCCACCACCTCCAGGGTGTTGGCGGAGGCGAAGTCGAGCCCCAGCCGCTCCTTGAGGTCGTCCGTGACCTGGGTGAAACCGCCGGAGACGACGCCCACCTGGTACCCGAGGCGCTTCAGCGTACGGATCAGGGTGCGGGCGCCGGGCGTGAGCCGCACCTCGGCCCGCACCTTCTCCACGACGGAGGCGTCCAGCCCCGCCAGCAGCGCCACCCGCGCGTGCAGCGACTGCTCGAAGTCCAGCTCACCGCGCATCGCCTGCTCGGTCACCTCGGCGACCTTGTCCTCGCAGCCCGCGTGGGCCGCGAAGAGTTCGATCACCTCGTCCTGGATGAGTGTGGAGTCGACGTCCATGACGACCAGGCGCTGCGCCCGGCGGCTCAGCCCGGCCGACACCACGGCGACGTCCACGCCGATCTCCGCGGCGACGGTCGCCAGCGCGGTGCGCAGCGCGCCGGTCGCGGTCCCCGACACCGCGAACTCGACCGCCGTGACCGGGTACTTCGCCAGCCGGAAGACGCGGTCGATGTTCCCGCCGGTCGAGGTGATGCTGGCCGCTATGGCGGCGGTCGACTCCGCGGTGAGCGGGTGGCCCAGCACGGTCACATGGGAACGTCCGTCGCCGCGCGGCCGGTTGTCGCCGATACCCGAGATGATCTCGGCCTGGAGCTTCAGCGAGTCGGCCCAGCTGTGCACGGTCGCCCGCAGGTCGCCCTCGGTCGTCCCGCCGGCGGTGGGCGAGGTGACCAGGGCGCACAGGACGATGCGACCGCGGGTGACGACCTGCTCGATGTCCACGACGTCGACGGCGTACGCGGCGAGGGTGTCGAAGAGCCCGGCGGTGATGCCGGGGCGGTCCTTGCCGAAGATCTTGACGAGAAGAGTGGGGGCGTCGCCGCCCGGACGGGGCTCCTCGCCGCTCCCGGGGGATTCGGGGAGGCCGGAGGACGACGAGGGCTGAGGTGGCTGGGATGCGCTCATGGTGCTTCCACCGTATCGGTCCCCGACGCGCTCCTCCCGGTCCGTCCCGAGTGCCGGACGGGCGGAAGACACGGCGGTGCGCGAGGCCCGGCACCCGAGGCCCGGTCCCCGGTGCTCACCGCTTCGTCCGCACCGGTGCCGCGTCCCCCCGAGGCGCACAGCGTCCGCGCAGGTCTCCGCGCAGGTCTTCGTACCGTCCTCGCCCGCCCAATTTTCGGATCCCGGACCGCTCCTGGAATAGTTCGCCACGATGTTCAGCATCCCTAGACCCCCTGCGACGGGGGTGACACGGGGGACGACAAGTGGGGCGCGGAGTGCCGGAACTCGTACTGGAATTGAATGGCAGCACCTGGACGCTCGATCCGTCCAGGTCGTACACCCTGGGACGTGATCCGCAGGGCGATCTGACGGTCGACGACGCCAGGGTCTCGTGGCGGCACGCCACCATCAGATGGAACGGCCGTAGTTGGTTCATCGAGGACCACGGCAGCACCAACGGCACCTACGCGGACGGGCAGCGGATCCAGCAGGGGGAGCTGGGCGCGGGCTCCGTGCTGCGCCTGGGCAACGCCACCGACGGGCCTCGGCTGAGCCTCGCCGCCGCCGCGGGCGCGGGCGGCGTCGGCGGGCAGCGGTCCGCCGGCCGGCAGGCCCCGGCGCAGCAGGAGGGACAGCCGGAGCGGGAACAGGAGCGACAGCGGGACGCGGCCCGGCCCGCGCGGCAGCCCGCTGCGCAGCAGCAGCCCGCTCCTCAGCACGCCCCGGCCCAGCACGCCCCGGCGCAGCAGCAGGCGTGGCAGCCGCAGCAGCACCACGTCCCGCAGCACCACATCCCCCACCAGCAGGATCCGGCCCACGCGGCCGGTCCGGCCCACGGCGGAGCCCCGGCCCACGGCGACCGCAGCCCGACCACGTTCCACCAGCTGGCACTCGGCCGCGTCATGCGGATCGGCCGCGCGCTGGAGAACGACCTGGTCGTCTCCGACCTCCAGGTCTCCCGCCACCACGCCGAGTTCCGCGCGACGCCCGACGGCCGCTTCGAGATACGCGACCTCGGTTCCCACAACGGGACGTACGTCAACGGCCTGCCGCTGCACAAGTCCGGCTCGGCGCTCCTCGGCCCGAACGACATCGTCGGCGTCGGCCACTCGACGTTCCGCCTGGTCGGAGACCGGCTGGAGGAGTTCGTCGACACCGGCGAGGTCTCCTTCTCCGCCCGCCATCTCACGGTGACGGTCGACGGCGGGAAGCAGATCCTCAAGGACGTCTCCTTCGGCGTCCCGGAGAAGTCGCTGGTCGCGGTCATCGGCCCGTCCGGCTCCGGAAAGTCCACCCTGCTCAAGGCGCTCACCGGCTACCGCCCCGCCGACCAGGGCGACGTGCTCTACGACAACCGGGACCTGTACAAGCAGTTCGCCGAGCTGCGCCGGCGCATCGGCCTGGTCCCGCAGGACGACATCCTGCACAAGGAACTCACGGTCGCCAAGGCCCTCACGTACGCGGCCAAGCTCCGCTTCCCGGCGGACACCACCGAGACCGAGCGCCAGGCCCGGATCCTCGAAGTCCTCGCCGAGCTCAAGCTCGACATCCACAAGGACAAGAAGATCACCTCGCTCTCCGGCGGGCAGCGCAAGCGCGTCTCGGTCGCCCTGGAGCTGCTCACCAAGCCCTCCCTGATCTTCCTGGACGAGCCGACCTCCGGCCTCGACCCGGGTATGGACCGCGATGTCATGCAGCTGCTGCGCGGCCTCGCCGACGACGGCCGCACGGTCCTGGTCGTCACGCACTCGGTGGCCGAGCTGGCCCTGTGCGACAAGCTGCTGGTGATGGCCCCCGGCGGCTCGGTCGCCTACTTCGGGCCGCCGGAGGAGGCGCTGAACTTCTTCGGCTACGGCAGCTGGGCCGACGTCTTCTCCGCCTTCGAGAACTACCGCGACTACGACTGGGCGGGCCGCTGGCGCGGCTCGCAGCACTACCAGATGTACGCCGCGGACATCGACGCGGTGGCCGCGCAGTCCGGCCACCTGCCGTCCTCCCAGCAGATGAGCCCGCCGAAGCCGCAGAGCTGGACGGCGCAGTTGTGGACGCTGATGCGCCGGTACGTCGCGGTCATCGCGTCCGACAAGGGCTTCATGGCCCTGATGCTCATCCTGCCCGCCGTGCTCGGCGGGGTCAGCGTGGTCATACCGTCCGACTTCGGTCTCGCCGAGCCCGAGCCGCCCTCCGCGTTCAACAGCAAGGCCGGGACGATCATGATGATCCTGGCCGTCGGCATGTGCTTCTCCGGCGCGGCCAACTCCGCACGAGAACTGATCAAGGAACGGGTGATCTACGAACGGGAACGGGCCACCGGCCTGTCCCGCTCGGCCTACCTGATGTCGAAGGTGCTCGTCCTCGGCGTGATCACGGCCTTCCAGGGCGTCATCCTCTGCGGCATCGGCTTCGCCACCCGCGAGCTGCCCGAGAAGGGCCTGCTCATGCCGCCGGCCGTCGAGATCTGCCTCGCCATCATCGCGCTGGGCTTCACCTCGATGATGGTCGGCCTGGTGATCTCCTCGCTCGTGCGGACCTCCGAGAAGACCATGCCCCTCCTGGTCATGTTCGCGATCAGCCAGATCGTCTTCACCGGCGTGCTCTTCCAGGTGCACGGGTCACCGGGCCTGGAGCAGTTCGCCTGGCTGATGCCGTCCCGCTGGGCGATGGCCGCGGCCGGCTCCACACTGGACCTCGCCCACCTGATGCCGCCGTGGGACCCGGACGACCCGACCGACCTGGACCCGCTGTGGGCGCAGACGACGGGCCAGTGGGGTATCAACATGTCGGTGCTGATCGCGATCGGCCTCGTGTGCGGCGTCGCCGTCGCCCGCCTGCTGCGCCGCCACGAGCCCGAGGTCATGCGCACGTAGCCGTCGCGGTACGCGCGAGCGGTACGCGGCGGACGACGGAACGACGCCGGAGGGCGGCACCCGGCGGGGCGCCGCCCTCCGGCGTCGGTGTGCGCGGCCGACGGTGGGGCGTCGGCCGCGCCGGCTCGAAAGGGAAGCCGGTCGTCGGACCGGCCGTACGGGCCGTGGATCAGTACGCGCTGTCGACGTTGTCCATCGAGCCGTAGCGGTCGGCCGCGTAGTTGCAGGCGGCGACGATGTTGGCGACCGGGTCGTACAGGTCCTTCTTGGTGCCCTCGACGTGGTAGCGGTCGAAGGTCGGCTGGATCACCTGGAGCAGGCCCTTGGAGGGGACGCCGTTGCGGGCGTTGATGTCCCAGTTGTTGATGGCCCACCGGTTGCCGCTGGACTCCCGCATGATGTTGCGGTGGATCCCGCTGTAGGAACCCGGGATGCCTTCCTTCTTCATGATCGACATCGCCTCGCGGATCCACCCGTCCAGGTTGTTGGCGTAGACGGGCTTGCGCGCGGTGGAACGGTTCGCCGCCTCGGAGTCGCGCTTCTTCGCGTCGGCCTTCGCCTTGGCGGCCTTCTCCTTGGCCTCGGCCGCCTTCTCCTTGGCCTCGGCGGCGGCCTCGGCCTTCGCGGCCCTGGCCCTGGCCTCGGCCTTCGCCTTGGCGGCGTCGGCGGCCTTGACCAGCTGCTCGGCGGTCGAGTGCTGCTCGATCAGGCTCTTCTGCACGGTCCTGGCCTGCGCGGACCCCGCTGCGGAGGTGAAGGCCACGGGCGCGGTGGCTGCCGCTGCCTGCGGGGCAATCTCGGCCTCGGCGTTCGACGGGACGAGCGAGAAGGTCAGGGCGGCGACGCCCAGGGCCGACACACCGGCCACGGAGATCTTCTGGACCTTGTTCAGACGACGGAGACGGCTGGGAATGCGAGTCGCGGACATGCAGTCATACCTCTTCGAATACGCAGGAGTCCTCACGGAGGACGAGACGGGAGGCGACAGTTCGCATCTCCGTCGGGGACGGCTGCAATTCTTAGCGGCAGCAAAAACCTGTGGCAAAGGTGTGACGTACGAAGACAGATAGTGGACCGCAGGGCCGTTCGCCCGAAATCTCCCACGAACAAGGCCGCTCAAATCGCCCTTATCGTCCACTAGCGGTCTTCGTAAGTGATCTGGGTCCTATGCGAGGGCTCACATCGGCGGTGCGGCTTTCTCACTGTTCGTTGCTCGGGCAATCCGGAGCGTCAAGATCCGCCACCGGGCGGGGGCCAAGAGCACCCGCCCCCGCGCCCGGCGCGTCGGGGGCGGTCACCGCCGGACCTCGAACGGACCTCGATCGGGCCCCGCGGGCTCCAGCAGCGCCGCCGCCGTGAACCGGCCGCCGGCCGGCCGCTCCCGCACCAGGCGAAGGAAGGCGGGCACCACGCTCCGCGGCGACGGCCGGTACTCCTCGCCCTGGGGCACCGCCGCCTCGTACAGGTCCGTCGCCATGTCCCCCGGATCGACGGCCCACACCCGCAGCCCCGGCTCCTCCTCGCCCAGCACCGCCGCCAACCGGTCCAGTGCCGCCTTCGACGCCCCGTAGCCGCCCCACGTCCCGTACGCCTCCACCGCCGCCTGCGAACTCACCACGACCACCGATCCCGCCGCCGAGGCCCGCAGCGGCCCCAGCGCCTCCTGTACGAGACCGAGCGCGGCCACCACGTTCGTCTCCAGCGCCTGTCGCAGCCCTTCCAGCGGCAGCGACTCCAGGCGCACCAGCGGCTCCGCGCCCAGCGCGCCCGCGTTGCACACCAGCAGATCCAGCCCGCCCAGCGCCCCGGCCGCGGCCACCAGGTCCGCCCGGCACCCCTCCTCCGTCACGTCCCCCGGCACGGCCGCCACTCGCGTCCCGTACCGCTCGCGCACCTCCCGTGCCGTCTCCTCCAGGACCCCCGCGGTCCGGGCGCCCAGCACCAGGTCCCACCCCTGACCGGCCAGCCCCTCCGCCAGCGCGCGCCCCAGCCCCTTCGAACCGCCCGTGATCAACGCGACCGGCATCGCGACCGTCCTCTCCGAACCCTCAGCGTCCACCGGGCCCTCCCGGCCGCCCCACCGTAGGAAGCCGCCCCCGCCCGGCGCCTCGCCCGGCGGTCGCATCCCCACCCGGCACCTTCGACGTAGGCCGCGGGCGGACCGGGCCGGCGGCGGGCCCGGTCCGGACACCGGACGACCTAGGACCTCCGACCGACGGCCCCGGCATAGGGACCTAGGCGCCGCGGCCGAAGAGCGCCGTCCCCGGTCCGATACGGCCGCCGGGCCCCGCCGGTACGGTGATCCCATGAGTCACCGCCCCGCGTCGGGCCTCGCAGCGGTCAGCGCCGCGCTCCTGGCCATGAGCCGGCATCTGGAGGTGGGCGACGTCCTGAAGACGATCGTCGCCTCCGCCCGCGACCTGCTCGACGCCCAGTACGCGGCCCTGGGCGTCCCGGACGACCACGGCGGCTTCGCCCAGTTCGTGGTCGACGGCGTCAGCGACGAGCAGTGGAAGGCCATCGGCCCGCTGCCCCGGCAGCACGGCATCCTCGCGGCGATGCTCCACCAGGCCCGGCCCGAACGCCTCGCCGACGTCCGCGAGGACCCCCGCTTCGGCGGCTGGCCCGACGCGCACCCCGACATGTCCGACTTCCTCGGCCTGCCCATCACGGACGGCGACGAGATCATCGGCGCGCTGTTCCTCGCGAACAAGCAGTGCCCCAAGCCCGAGGGCGGCTGCGGCTTCACCGCCGAGGACGAGGAGCTGCTGGCGACCCTCGCCCAGCACGCGGCGATCGCCCTCACCAACGCCCGCCTCTACGAACGCAGCCGCGAGCTGACCATCGCCGAGGAGCGCACCCGCCTCGCGCACGAGCTGCACGACGCGGTCAGCCAGAAGCTGTTCTCCCTGCGGCTCACCGCCCAGGCCGCCGCCGCCCTCGTCGACCGCGACCCGGACCGCGCCAAGGGCGAGCTCCACCAGGTCGCCAACCTCGCCGCCGAAGCGGTCGACGAGCTGCGCGCGGCCGTGGTGGAACTGCGCCCCGCCGCGCTCGACGAGGACGGGCTCGTCGCCACCCTCCGCACCCAGATCCAGGTCCTGGACCGGGCGCACGACGCCTCCGTCACCTTCGGGAGCAGCGGCGTGCGCGCGCTGCCCGCGAGCCAGGAGGAGGCGCTGCTCCGGGTCGCCCAGGAGGCCCTGCACAACGCCCTGCGCCACTCCGGCGCCGCCCACGTGCGGGTCACCCTGACCCGGGACGGCCCCGCGACCGTCCTGCGCGTCACCGACGACGGCGGGGGCTTCGACCCCACCGCCGTCCGGCGGGCGGGCCGCCATCTCGGACTGGTCTCCATGCGCCACCGGGCCAAGAGCGTCGGCGGAAGACTCACCGTTGTTTCGGAGCCCGGCGAGGGCGCCACGATCGAGATGGAGGTCCCCGGTGGCTGACAAGATCATCAGGGTGCTGCTGGTCGACGACCACCAGGTGGTCCGCCGCGGGCTGCGCACGTTCCTTGAGGTCCAGGACGACATAGAAGTGGTCGGCGAGGCGTCCGACGGAGCCGAGGGCGTCGCCCGTACCGAGGAGCTGCGCCCCGACGTCGTGCTCATGGACATCAAGATGCCCGGCACCGACGGCATCGAGGCGCTGCGCCGGCTCCGCGAGCTCGACAACCCGGTCAAGGTCCTCATCGTCACCAGCTTCACCGAGCAGCGCACCGTCGTGCCCGCCCTGCGCGCCGGAGCCTCCGGCTACGTGTACAAGGACGTCGACCCGGACGCCCTGGCCGGCGCGATCCGCTCGGTCCACGCCGGCCACGTCCTGCTCCAGCCCGAGGTCGCCGGCGCGCTGCTCGCCCAGGACGACGCCGGCGGCGGGACCGGCCGGGGGAGCACCCTGACCGAACGCGAGCGCGAAGTGCTCGGCCTGATCGCCGACGGCCGCTCCAACCGCGAGATCGCCCGCGCCCTCGTCCTCTCCGAGAAGACGGTCAAGACCCACGTGTCGAACATCCTGATGAAGCTCGACCTCGCCGACCGCACTCAGGCCGCGCTGTGGGCGGTCCGCCACGGGGCGGCCGGCTGACCGGCTCCGGCTGACCGGCTCCGGCCGACCGGTTCCCGACCGGGATGAGATTCATACTGTCGGGTGTATGTCACCCGAACGGCGCATCCTTCCGGGCCTCCCCCCGTTCTCCAGGGCGTGCTGCGGCTGCCTGCCGCAGCCTCTCTGTGGAGGAACCTGAAGTGAAGAACCTGAAGAAGGCCGCCGCCATCACCATGATCGCCGGCGGGCTCGTCGCCGCCGGCGCGGGCGCCGCCTCCGCCACCGGCCACAGCGGCGCCGACGCCCACGGCGCGGCCACCCACTCCCCGGGCGTCGCCAGCGGCAACCTCGTCCAGGCCCCCGTCCACGTCCCCGTGAACGCGGTCGGCAACACGATCAACGTCGTCGGCCTGCTCAACCCGGCCTTCGGCAACCTCGGCCTGAACCACTGACCCACCCCGCGAGAGCCGGACGCCCCACCCGGGGCCGTCCGGCTCTTCCGTTCCCCCCGGCCCCTACCGCCCCACCTCACCGCTCTCCACATAGGCGTTGTACGCCGCCACCCGCGCCCGTCGCGCCACCCGCTCCACCGGACGCAGCGCCTCGCCCCGCGCCGCGATCTCGGACGCGCTCACCGCACCGCCGTGCCCGTTCTCGTACGCCACCGAGACCAGCAGCCCCACCCGCTGCGCCAGCTCCAGCACCCGCACCGCCCGCGGCGGATAGCCCGGCGCCAGCACATCGCGCGCCCGCGACCCCTCCGCCCGCGCCCGGTACGCGTCCACCGCCGCCCGAGCCACCGGCCCCGAACCGGCCACGTCCAGCCGCGACAGCACCGCCGTCGCGTCCCGCAGCGCCTCCGCCAGCTCCCGCTCCGCCTCGCCCAGCGACGGTACGTCCGCCGGCGGCGCCTCCCGCACCGGCAGCACCCGCCACACCACCTCCACGTGCACATCCCCCTCCGGACCCGCCTCGCTCACCTCCGGCACCAGCCCGTACGGCAGCCCGTACACGACCACCGCCTCCTCGGCCTCCAGCGCCCGCGCGTTGAAATCGGGCGGACCGCTCAACCCCAGCGGATGCCCCGGCACCGGCAGCGCGACCCGGAAACCGGTCGCCCCCAGTGCCCGCAACCGCCCGAGCGCCAGCGTGAGCCCGACCGGCCCCGCCTCCCCGGGAAGCCCCTCGACGCGGTGCACCGCGTCCTGTCCGACGATCGCGAGGGCGGCGTCGTCCGGTGGGACGAGCCCCGCCAACAGCGCGTTCCCCCAGGCGGCCAACAACCCTGAACGTGGTTCGACAAGCATGCCGACAGCCTAGGGAACGGACCTCACGGCCGGAGCACTCGCGCGGTGGCGTAGGTTTTCCCTGGGAGCTGTGCCCACAGGCACGCGACGATCTCGAAACTGCATGGGGAGACAACGCGCTCATGAGCGATGTACTGGAGCTGGTGGACGTATCCGTGGTCCGCGACGGACGCGCTCTGGTGGACGACGTCTCCTGGTCGGTCAAGGAGGGAGAGCGCTGGGTCATCCTTGGCCCCAACGGCGCCGGGAAGACGACCCTCCTCAACCTCGCCTCCAGCTACCTCTACCCGAGCCGGGGCACCGTCGCCATCCTCGGCGAACACCTCGGCGGCGTCGGCACCGACGTCTTCGAACTGCGGCCCCGGATCGGCATGGCGGGCGTGGCCATGGCCGACAAGCTGCCCAAGCGCCAGACCGTGCTCCAGACGGTGCTCACCGCCGCGTACGGAATGACCGCCACCTGGCACGAGGACTACGAGGCCGTCGACGAGGAGCGCGCCCGCGCCTTCCTCGACCGACTCGGCATGACCGAGTACCTGGACCGCAGGTTCGGCACCCTCTCCGAGGGCGAGCGCAAGCGCACCCTCATCGCCCGCGCCATGATGACCGACCCCGAACTGCTGCTCCTCGACGAGCCCGCCGCCGGACTCGACCTCGGCGGACGCGAGGACCTGGTGCGCCGCCTCGGCCGCCTCGCCCGCGACCCGTACGCCCCCTCCATGATCATGGTCACCCACCATGTCGAGGAGATCGCACCCGGGTTCACCCACGTCCTGATGATCCGCCAGGGCAGGATCCTCGCGGCCGGGCCCATGGAGACGGAGCTCAGCTCCCGCAACCTCTCCCTCTGCTTCGGCCTGCCGCTCGTCGTCGAGCGCACCGGCGACCGCTACACCGCGCACGGCCTGCCGCTGTCCTGACGGACCGCGCCCACCGCGTTTCCCTCGCCGCCCGACCGCAGTTGGCCGCCTCTGCGCCCTGTCGGCAACGGGCCGACAGTCCTACGATGACCATGTGGACATCGACGCGTGGGTGTGGTGGCTGATCGGCGCGGTGGGACTGGGCATCCCCCTCGTCCTGACCGCGATGCCCGAATTCGGGATGTTCGCCGTCGGGGCGGTGGCCGCCGCGGTCGTCGCGGCCCTCGGCGGCGGCATCGTCGCCCAGGTACTGGTCTTCGTGCTGGTCTCGGTGGCGCTCATCGCCGTCGTCCGGCCGATCGCCGCCAGACACCGGTCCGGCCGGACCGGCCACCCCAGCGGCATCGACGCCCTGAAAGGCCGTCAAGCCGTCGTCCTGGAACGGGTGGACGGCTCCGGAGGGCGGATCAAGCTCGCCGGAGAGGTCTGGTCGGCCCGCTCCCTCGACGCCGACCAGGTCTTCGAACCCGGCAGCCAGGTCGATGTCGTGGACATCGACGGAGCAACGGCCGTCGTCATGTGAGCGAACCGGGCACACGGCGGGCCGAGGTCTGCCAGACTCGAAGTCGATCATGTCGATCATGTCGATCATCATGAGAACCCGGCCCGGACCGCATCCGGCCACCACCGGGCCCACATGAGGATCCGACCCCGATCACCGCGATCCGTCGGCAACCGAAGGGCACGAGAGACACGATGCAACCGATCATCATCGTCCTGATCATTCTGGTGGTGCTCGTCTTCATCGCCCTGATCAAGACGATCCAGGTCATCCCGCAGGCCAGTGCCGCCATCGTGGAGCGGTTCGGCCGCTACACCCGCACCCTGAACGCGGGCCTGAACATCGTCGTCCCGTTCATCGACTCGATCCGCAACCGGATCGACCTCCGCGAACAGGTCGTGCCGTTCCCGCCACAGCCGGTGATCACCCAGGACAACCTGGTCGTCAACATCGACACCGTCATCTACTACCAGGTGACGGACGCCCGTGCCGCGACCTACGAAGTGGCCAGCTACATCCAGGCGATCGAGCAGCTGACCGTCACCACCCTCCGCAACATCATCGGCGGCATGGACCTGGAGCGCACCCTCACCTCGCGCGAGGAGATCAACGCCGCCCTGCGCGGCGTCCTCGACGAGGCGACCGGCAAGTGGGGCATCCGCGTCAACCGCGTCGAGCTCAAGGCCATCGAGCCGCCCACCTCCATCCAGGACTCGATGGAGAAGCAGATGCGCGCCGACCGCGACAAGCGCGCCGCGATCCTCACCGCCGAGGGCATCCGGCAGTCCCAGATCCTCACCGCAGAGGGCGAGAAGCAGTCCGCGATCCTGCGCGCCGAGGGCGAGTCCAAGGCCGCCGCCCTGCGCGCCGAGGGCGAAGCCCAGGCCATCCGCACGGTGTTCGAGTCCATCCACGCCGGAGACCCGGACCAGAAACTCCTCTCCTACCAGTACCTCCAGATGCTCCCGAAGATCGCCGAGGGCGACGCCAACAAGCTCTGGATCGTGCCCAGCGAGATCGGCGACGCCCTCAAGGGCCTCAGCGGCGCCTTCGGCAACCTCGGCGGCGGCATGCCCGGCTTCAACAACGGAGGCAACGGAGGCAACGGCGGCAACGGAGGTGGCGCCGTCGAGCGCCGCGAGGAGCCCCCGGTCTCCTGACACCGGCCCTCCTTCGGGCATGATCAGTGAGGCCCCTCGACCTTCATGGCGGGGAGGCGTCACTGACCACCGAAGGAGATGGCCTTGTCCATCTGGGAAATACTCGCGGTCTTCGCGGCCGGCGTCGGCGCGGGCACGATCAACACGATCGTGGGCTCGGGCACGTTGATCACCTTCCCCGTCCTGCTCGCCACCGGCCTCCCGCCGGTCACCGCCACCGTCTCCAACGCGCTGGGACTCATCCCCGGCTCCATCAGCGGCGCGATCGGGTACCGCAAGGAGCTCGCCGGCCAACGCCGCCGCGTCCTCAGACTGAGCGCCGGCGCGGCCATCGGCGGCCTCGCCGGAGCCACCCTGCTGCTGGCCCTTCCCTCCACGGCCTTCGAGACCATCGTCCCGGTCCTGGTGGCCCTCGCCCTCGTCCTGGTGATCCTGCAACCACGCATCAGCAAAGCCGTCCAGCGCCGCCGCGAACGCACCGGGACCCCGGCCCGCCCCGACGGCGGCCCGCTCCTGTTCACCGGCCTGACGCTCGCCAGCGTCTACGGCGGCTACTTCACCGCCGCCCAGGGGATCGTCTACCTCTCCCTGATGGGCATGCTGGTCGACGACACCATGCAGCGCCTCAACGCCGTCAAGAACGTCCTGGCCGCCGTCGTCAACAGCGTCGCCGCGCTGTTCTTCCTCTTCGTGGCGGACTTCGACTGGACCGCCGTCGTGCTGATCGCCGTCGGCTCCGCCATCGGCGGCCAGATCGGGGCGAAGGTCGGCCGCCGGCTCAGCCCCGCCGTCCTGCGCGCCTTCATCGTCGTCGTCGGAACGGCGGCCATCGTCCAACTGCTGCTCCGCTGACACGCGTGTGCCAGCCTCCCCCGGAAGGCGGGCATACGGGCACAGCAGGCGGCGCAGGCCGACTACGCCGCCGAGCCCTCCAGCCACGCCGGCAGCTCGGACCGGTCACGCGCCCCCATCGCCAGCAGCATCGCCTCGGCGGGGGAGGGGACGAACGGCTGCCGCAGCAGTGGCATCCCCGCCTGCTCCGGGGTCCGAGCGGCCTTGCGGTGGTTGTCCTCCGCGCACGACGCCACCGTGTTCAGCCAACTGTCCCGGCCGCCCTGGGCGCGCGGCACCACATGGTCGACCGTACTGGCCCGCCGCCCGCAGTACGCGCACCGGTGCTGGTCGCGTATGAGCACGCCCCTCCTCGACCACGGGGCCTGTCTTCGGAACGGCACCCGTACGTACCGGCAGAGCCTGATCACCCGGGGCGCCGGAATGTCCACAGCTGCACCGCGCATACGGAGCTCGGGATGCGCCTGCTCGACGACGGCCTTGTCCGTCAGGATCAGGACCACCGCACGGTTGAGCGTCACCGTCGACAGCGGCTCGAAGCTCGCGTTGAGAACCAGCGTGTCACGCATCCTGCCCACCTTCCGTGTGCCGCCTGCCCCCTGGCAGGCCCGGATCAACTCTGGCTGGGCGGGCCGCGATGGACAACGCAATAAAAAAGGGCCCTGCCCAGGTCTCTCCAGGACCGGGGCAGGGCAAACAGCGGACGGACTAATCGCCGGTGGGCGCCTCGTACTCACCGATCAGCCGCGCACGCCCCAGCGTGTGGAACCGGAGGTTGAAACCGGCCACCGCGGGCGACACATCGCTGTCGACGCCGAGCTTCTCGGAGTCCACCGCGTACACGGTGAACACATAGCGGTGGTTCTCACCGGCCGGCGGCGCCGCCCCGCCGAAGTCCTTGGACCCGTAGTCGTTGCGCGCCTGGACGGCGCCCTTCGGCAGCCCTTCGAACGATCCGCTGCCGGCGCCGGCCGGCAGCTCCGTCACCGACGCCGGGATGTCGAAGACCACCCAGTGCCAGAAACCGCTCCCGGTCGGGGCGTCCGGGTCGAAGCACGTCACGGCGAAGCTCTCGGTCCCCGCCGGGAACCCCTCCCACCGCAGATGCGGAGAGCTGTTCCCCGCCGCAAGCACCTGTGCGTCGCCCAGCACGCCCCCCGGCGCGAGATCGTCGCTCACCACGGTGAACGAGGGGACCTCCGGGTGGAAGTCGTGCGGCAGCGGCGCCCTCTTCGGCTCGGTCACGTCAGCACCTTTCCTGAACGGCTCGTCTGCTGTCGGCGGGCCGGCCCGCCGACTCCCGGCGGACCGTCCTCCCGACGACCCTACGGCCTGTGCCGCGAACGCCGGCGGTTCGGCGAGCGGCGCGGGCCGACGCCGCACGCCGAACGCGGGGAACGCCCGCCAGGGCCGCGGGACAGTGCTTCAGAGCCAGTTGCGCTGTCCGCCGACCTGCGCCAGCCACTGGTTGAGGTACGCCGCCCAGTCGGTCTGCCGGTAGTCGTTGAGACCGACCTTGAAGGCACGGTAGGAGTCGCTGCCCTCGCTGAACAGCCCCGGCTTCTTGTCCATCTCCAGGACCACGTCCATCTCGCGGTCGTCGGCGATGAACGTCAGCTCGACCTGGTGCAGCCCGCGGTACTGCTGCGGCGGGACGAACTCGATCTCCTGGTAGAACGGCAGCCGCTGGCGCGTACCGCGGATGTGACCGCGCTCCATGTCCGCGCTGCGGAAGCCGAAGCCCAGCTGCCCGAAGGCGTCCAGAATGGCCTGCTGGGCCGGGAGCGGATGCACGTTGACGGGGTCCAGGTCGCCGGAGTCCAGCGCGCGGGCGATCTCCAGCTCGGTGGTGACGCCGATGTTCATGCCGCGCAGGTGCTGGCCGGCGAACATCGTGATGGGCGTCTCCCACGGGATCTCCAGACCGAACGGCACCACGTGCACCGCTCCCGCCTGGACCTCGAAGGCGCCGCCGAGCCGCTGCTTGGCGAACTCGATGTCCTGCTTCGTCTCCTGGTCGCCGCCCTCGACCTCGACCCGGGCCTGGAGCCCGACGGAGAGCCCCTCGATCTGCTGGGAGACCGATCCGCCCTGGATCCGCACCTCGCCCTGGACGACGCCTCCCGGTACGACGTTCAGCTCGGTGAGCTCCGTCTCCACCGAAGCGCCACCGGCGCCCATGCTCGCGAGCAGCCGCTTGAAGCCCATGTCTTCTCCATCCTTGGTCCTGACCCCTACATACGCGTGACGACCGTAGCCGGTTCCCGCGCTCGCGTTCCCAGTACCCTCGGGCGCCATGGACAAGGGCTTGCACCGCACACCGCTGACCCGGGACTCCTTCGACCGCTCCGTACGGGACGTGGCCCCCGACCTGCTGGGCCGCACCCTCGTCCGCCGCACTCCGGACGGCGTCATCGAGCCGCGCCTGACCGAGGTCGAGGCGTACGCCTGCTTCACGTACGGCATGTCAAGGCGGTCGGCATGAACGTCGATCTCCTCGCCCGTCCTGCCGAAGAGGTCGCCTCGAGATTGCTCGGGAGCGTCCTCACCTGCGAGACCCCCGAGGGAACCGTGAGCATCGCCATCACGGAAACCGAGGCGTACTCCGGTACGGCTGACCCGGCCTCCCATGCCTACCGAGGCCGGACACGCCGCAACGCCGTCATGTTCGGACCCGCAGGGCACCTGTACGTCTACCGGTCACACGGCCTCCACTGGTGCGCCAACGTCGTCACCGGGACGGACGGCATCGCCTCGGCCGTCCTCATCCGGGCGGGCGGGGTCATCGAGGGGGAGGACCTGGCTCGCAAGCGACGAGGGGAGAAGGTCGAGAGCGCACGGCTCGCCCGAGGTCCGGGGAACTTCTGCCAGGCACTCGGCATCGCGGGAGAGCACAACGGCGCAGAACTTCTGACAGGTACCTCGATCGTGCTGTCCGAGGGTGCGCCGGTACCTGCCGCGCTCATCCAGGTTGGTCCTCGGGTAGGTGTGAGCAAGGCCCACGACTGGCAACACCGGTTCTACCTTGCCGGTGATCCGACGGTCTCGGCGTACCGACTGAGCCCGAGAGCCAGACCGCCCGCCGGAGCCTGAGACGCTGTGCGCCTTGCTCACGGCCCGCCGGTACGTCGGAGCGAAGTTGGGTCGACGCGCACCCGCTGCGATGCAAGGTCTGCCAGCTCGGCCCGGATCCAGGTCAGGTCGGCGTCGGAGCCCACCTCACCCGCGAACGGCGGATCTCGGCCCGGAACGACAAGGAACTGGCCAAAGGCCCGGCCCGCCTCGCCACCCGCCCTCGACGTCGACCGAGCGCTGAACCGCAGCGACCTCCGCGCCGGCCCGAGCGCACCCTTCTCCTTCCTGCACGGCGCTCCGCCCGCCCCCGACCAGGTGCGCAGCGGACCGCGTACGGGCGTGGGCGGCGACGGCGAGCATCAGCCCGTGGCGCTTCCGGATCGACGGCGACCCCACCGTGGGCCCCTACCGGGCCCATCTACCGCGCCGTCGCGCAACTTGACGCGCCGCGGGCAGCCGCCTAATGTAGTCCGAGCCGCTTGACACGGGTACTGCTGTCGGCACGGTCCATCGGATCGGGTCGAGCAACCTGGAGCGGCCACACCACTACCTACGATTCGCCCTGGCGGGCATGAATTCGGCATGCCCGTAATTCAGTCGACAAGCTCGATTATGAGCTGCCAAGGGAATCGGCTAACGTAGTGGACACGCCGAAAGGCAAGGCCGCTCCACAGGCCACCAGAATTCAAAGTCGGACCGGAAACGGGACGAAAAAGAGTCTGGTAAAGTTGGAAGCGCTGGAAAGGGAGAACGCGAAAGCGGAGGACCTGGAAAGCGGAAAATGGTTTGACCCGCTTCGA
>NZ_ML123034.1:1159822-1168701 GCF_003846185.1 Streptomyces sp. ADI96-02 | reverse complement strand
GACCGCCCCAGCGGCGGCGGCTTCCGCCGCGACGACAACCGGGGCGGCGGCTCCGGCGGCGGCTTCCGCCGCGACGACCGCGACCGGGACCGTGGTGGCTACCGTGGCGGCCAGCGCGACGACCGCGACCGAGGCGGCTTCCGTGGGCGGGACGACCGTGACCGGGACCGCGAGCCGATCAAACGGCTTCCGATCCCTGACGACGTCACCGGCGACGAGATCGACAAGGACGTTCGACAGGAGCTCATGAGCCTGCCGAAGACCCTCGCCGAGGATGTCGCGCGCAACCTCGTCATGGTCGCCCGGCTCATCGACGAGGACCCCGAGGAGGCGTACGCGTACGCCCGTATCGCCCTTCGGCTGGCTTCCCGCGTGGCCGCCGTGCGTGAGGCGGCCGGGTTCGCGGCCTACGCCACGCAGAAGTACGCGGAGGCGCTCGCGGAGTTCCGGGCTGCTCGGCGGATGACCGGCTCCGTGGACCTGTGGCCCGTCATGGCCGACTGCGAGCGCGGTCTCGGCCGTCCGGAGCGGGCGATGGCGATGGCCGGCGAGCCCGAGGTGCAGAGGCTGGACAAGGCCGGACAGGTCGAGATGCGGCTGGTGGCCGCCGGAGCACGGCGGGACATGGGGCAGATCGACGCCGCCATCGTCACCCTCCAGAGCCCCGAGCTGGCCTCCCACTCGATTCAGCCGTGGACGCCCCGCCTGCGGTACGCGTACGCGGACGCGTTGCTGGAAGCCGGGCGTGAGGACGAGGCGCGGGAGTGGTTCGGCAAGGCCCTGGAGGCCGACAAGGACGGTTCGACCGACGCGTCGGACCGCCTGGCCGAGCTGGACGGAGTGGAGTTCGTCGACGCCCTCAGCGACGACGAGGCCGACGAGCCCGTCATCCGCGAGGCGGACGACGCACAGGACGCGGATGACGAGGACGGCCCCGCGGACGGTTCCACCAAGGTCTGACCGTTGACGACGGCGAAGGGGCGGCACTCCGAGTGAGTGCCGCCCCTTCGCCGTCCCCGTCCGTCGTCCCCCTCTGTCGCCCCGTCCGTCGTCGTCGCCGTCAGTCCGTCGTCAGACTGCGCATGACCAGGCCCGTGGCCGGTTTGGGGCCGAAGGACGTCGACTTGCGGGGCATCGTGACGCCCTGTCGGGCCAGGTCCCGGACGACCTCTTCCCGTACCGGATGCATCAGTACCGCCGTGGCGCCGAGGCGTTCGGCCTGCTCCACGGCCGCCGCCGCGTCGTGGATGTAGCCGATGTGCGCCGGGTCGTCGGGGATCCGCCACACGTCGTCGAGCAGCGCCGAGTGGAGCACCGTCGCGTCCAAGGTGCGCCAGGCCGCCGGGCGGTCCGCCCGGATCGCGCGGGCCAGCAGCTCCGGATCCGGCCTGTCGACCAGGTGGAACCGCCCGTCGCCCGCGAGCAGGAACGCGTTGCTCCGCGCCGCCGCCTTCGCCAGGGCCCCCAGGGCCTCGGGGAGCGGGCCCGCGACCTCGCGTACGCGGAACAGGCCGTCGCCGAGAGCGGCGAGGGCGCGCGGGACCGGCAGGCCGCGCAGCAGCCGGTGGATCGCGCGCACCTGGAGCGGATAGCGCGCGGTGTCGACGAGCAGGACCAGGCCGTGGTCCCACGGTCCCGGGGCGGAGTGTTCCCGCTGGAGCCGCAGATAGGTCGCCCAGCGGTGGTGGCCGTCGGCGATCAGCGCCTGCCGCCGGGAGAGATCCGCCCCGATCTCGTCCCGCTCGGCCGGGTCGGTGACCGCCCACAGGCGGTGCCGGAACCCGTCCTCCGTGGTCGTCGCCAGGAGCGGCGGACGCCGCGTCGTACGCTCCACCACGGCCCCGGCGCCCGTCGGTCCGTCGTCGCCCCGGTACGTCAGCAGCAGCGGTTCCAGGTGGGCCCGGGTCGTGCGCATCAGCTCGGCGCGATCCGCCACGACGTCGTCCATGACGTCCTCGTGCGGCAGCACGATCCCGTCCCCGGCCGGGGAGAGGGCGAGCGCGCCGATCAGCCCGCGCTGCAGAACCGTCTCGCCGCGCTGCTCGTAGACGTACAGCGCCGGTTCGGGATCCGGGGCGATGACCCCTTCGGCCAGCCAGCGGTCCAGGGTCTCGGCCGCCTGCCGGTGGCGGGCCGCGGCGGTTTCGGCCTGGGGCAGGATGAGGCGCACGATGTTGTGCGGATCCGCGGATTCCAGGTGGTGCAGCCCGTCGGGCCGGACGACGACGTCGTACGGGGGCGAGGTCACCGCGGCGAGGCTGCCGACCCGCTCGGGGACGTAACGCAGTCCGCGGAACGGGATCAGCCGCAGACCCTGCTCGGCGGGACCTGAAGAGTTCATCTGGGCATCGTATGTGTGCACGGGGCATGCGGGATGATCGGGGGCAGAAGCATGAAAGACGAACGGAGTCCTATGAGCCCGCAGGAACAACGCGACCGGTCACGGCCGTCGGGCAGCAGCGCGCCGCTGAACGAGGCGTACGACACGGCGCTGCTCGACCTGGACGGGGTCGTGTACGCGGGCGGGCGGGCGATCGTCCACGCGGTCGAGTCGCTGACCGCCGCCCGCGACGGCATGCACCTCGCGTACGTCACCAACAACGCCCTGCGCACCCCGGACGCGGTCGCGGAACACCTCACCGAACTCGGCGTGCCGGCCGAGGCCGCCGACGTGATCACCTCGGCGCAGGCCGTGGCCCGACTGATGGCCGATCAACTCCCTTCGGGGGCAAGGGTCCTGGTCGTCGGCGGCGAGGGGCTGCGGGTCGCGCTGCGGGAACGGGGCCTGGTGCCCGTCGAGTCGGCGGACGACGATCCGGTCGCGGTCGTCCAGGGGTACGGCGGGCCGGACCTGGCGTGGAGCCGGTTCGCCGAGGCGAGCTACGCCGTCGCGCGCGGGCTGCCGTGGTACGCGTCCAACACCGACCTGACCATTCCGAGCGCCCGGGGCATCGCGCCGGGCAACGGGGCCGCCGTGGAGGTCGTACGGATCGCCACCGGCGCGGAGCCGCAGGTCGCCGGGAAGCCGCTGCCGCCGATGCACCGCGAGACCGTGCTGCGCACCGGGGCCGAGCGGCCCCTCGTCGTCGGCGACCGGCTGGACACGGACATCGAGGGCGCGTTCAACGGCGGGGTCGACTCGCTGCTCGTGCTCACCGGCGTGACCGACGCGGTGCGGCTCCTCGCCGCGCCGCCGCGGCACCGGCCGACGTACGTGGACCGGGACCTGCGCGGGCTGCTGACCGGTCAGCCGGAGGTGACGGCGGACGGCGAGGCGTTCCGGTGCGGCGGCTGGACGGCGGTGGCGCGCGGGGGCGAACTGGTGCTGGAGGGCGGCGGAGACGCGCTCGACGCCCTGAGGGCGCTCTGCGGGGCCGCGTGGACCTCGGCGGGCGAGGGTGCGTGCGGGCTGGACGCGTCGAAGGCGGTCGCGAAGCTCGGGCTGTAGCGGCCGGCGGGCACGGCCTCGGGAGGACCGGCGGGCACGGCCCCGGGAGGACCGGCGGGCACGGCCCGAGGAGGACTCGCGGCCCGGTCCCGGGGTGGAGGATAGGCTAGCCTAAGTTCGCGCCCGGTCGGTGGTCCGCCCGGCTTTGGCGCCGCTCGTGCCCACCGACTCCGGGAGTTCCCCCATGCAGCGCCTCACCGCGGAATCGGTGACCCTCGGCTACGACCAGCGGATCATCACCGAGAACCTCTCGGTCGAGATACCCGACCACTCCTTCACCGTGATCGTCGGCCCCAACGCCTGTGGCAAGTCGACCCTGTTGCGCGCCCTCGCCCGCATGCTGAAACCGAGCGGCGGCCAGGTGCTGCTGGACGGGCAGACCATCCACCGGCTCCCCGCGAAGCAGGTCGCGCGGACGCTCGGTCTGCTGCCGCAGTCCTCCACGGCCCCCGACGGCATCACCGTCGCGAACCTCGTCGCGCGCGGGCGCTACCCCCACCAGGGACTGCTGCGCCAATGGTCGCCGCAGGACGAACAGGTGGTCCTGGAGGCGATGGAGTCGACCGGGGTGGCCGAGCTGGCGCGACGCCCGGTCGACGAGCTGTCCGGCGGCCAGCGCCAGCGGGTGTGGATCGCGATGGCGCTCGCCCAGCAGACGCCGTTGCTGCTGCTCGACGAACCGACGACCTACCTCGACATCCAGCACCAGATCGACGTGCTCGACCTGTGCGCCGAACTCCACGAGGCGCGGGGGCGCACGCTCGTGGCCGTGCTCCACGACCTCAACCACGCCGCGCGCTACGCCACGCACCTCATCGCGATGCGCGACGGGAAGGTGGTCGCGGAGGGCGCGCCGGGCGAGATCGTCGACGCGGATCTGGTGGAGCGGGTGTTCGGCCTGCGGTGCCAGGTCATCGACGACCCGCAGACGGGTACGCCGCTGGTCGTCCCGGCCGCCCGGCAGGCCCGCAGGGCGGCTGCCGGGGCGGGCGCGGGCACCGCCGCCGGGGCCCTCTGACCCCAGGTCGTCGCCCCGCCGGGGGCGCGTCGGCCGCCGGCCCGCGCTACAGCAGCGACCGCAGCTTCAGCAGGTCCCGGAACCCCGCCTCCAGGCGTACGCGGCCCGACCCCCACGCCTTCGCGAAGTTCAGCCGGCCGTCCACCAGCGAGACCAGGTCGTCGCTCGTCATGGCGAGCCTGATCTCGGCCTTCGCGCGCGGGGGGCCCTCGACGGTGTCCCGCACCAGGATCCGGCCGTCCGCCAGCCGGCCCGTGAACGTGATGTCCAGGTCCTCGATGTGACAGCTCAGCGAGCGGTCGAGCGCGGCGGCGCCGCGCACGTCGCCCCGGGCCGTCGCGAGGTTGTCGGAAAGTCTGTCGAGTGCGCCGCGGCACTCCTGCATGGTCGCCATCGCGCTCGACGGTACACCGGCCCGTCGCGGTAGCGTTTCCGCATGAGCGACTGGATGCCGCAGCCGGGGACGCCGCCCGTGGAACCGCCCGTGGAACCGCCCGGGGAACCGGACCCTCCGGCGGAGCCGTCCGCCTTCGCGCCCGCCGAACCGGCTCCGCTGGGCGTCGTGCGCACCGCCACCGGCCACGCCGAGGTGGACGCCCGGCTGGAGCGGCTGGCCGACGCCGACCACCTCACCGCCGACGGGCACATCGAGGTGTACGAGGATGTACACCGCGGGCTGCGCGATGCGCTGACCTCGCTGGACGCCCGTCCGGCCGCCGCACCCGGGCCCGTACCCACCCCGTCGCACGACCACAGGAGCTGAACCGAACGTGGCAGGAGTGGCACGTCGCCGCCTCGACGCCGAGCTGGTACGCCGCAAGCTCGCCCGCTCGCGTGAGCACGCGAGCACGCTGATCGCCGCGGGGCGGGTGACCGTCGGCGGCGCCACCGCGACCAAACCGGCCACGCAGGTCGAGACCAGCGCCGCGGTCGTCGTCACCAAGGACGACAGCGACCCCGAGTACGTCTCGCGCGGCGGCCACAAACTGGCCGGAGCGCTGGCCGCCTTCGGCCCCCTCGGTCTGGAGGTCCGGGGGCGGCGGGCGCTGGACGCCGGAGCGTCGACCGGGGGGTTCACCGACGTGCTGCTGAGGGCCGGGGCGGGACACGTGGTGGCCGTCGACGTCGGCTACGGGCAGCTCGCCTGGTCGCTCCAGTCGGACGACCGCGTCACCGTCAAGGACCGCACCAACGTACGGGAACTGACGTTGGAGGTGCTGGACGGTCAGGCGGTCGACCTGGTGGTGGGCGACCTCTCGTTCATCCCGCTGGGACTGGTGCTGCCGGCGCTCGCGCGGTGCGCGGCGCCCGGCGCGGACCTCGTCCTGATGGTGAAACCGCAGTTCGAGGTAGGCAAGGAGCGGCTGGGCAGCGGCGGCGTGGTGCGCAGCCCGGAGCTGCGCGCGGAGGCGGTGCGCGAGGTGGCGCGCCGGGCCTGGGGACTGGGCCTGGGCGTACGGGGGGTGACGGCCAGTCCGCTGCCCGGCCCGTCGGGGAACGTCGAGTACTTTCTGTGGCTGCGGGCCGGCGCACCTGAGCTGGACCCCGCGGATGTCGACCGTGCAGTGGCGGAGGGGCCCCGTTGACGACGAATGCGGCACGAACTGTCTTTCTCCTGGCGCACACCGGCCGGCCGGCCGCGATCCGCAGCGCGGAACTCGTGGTGCAGGGACTCCTGCGCAACGGGCTCGGCGTGCGGGTGCTGGCCACCGAAGCGGCCGACCTGCCGGTGCCGGAGGCCGTGGAGCGGGTCACGGACACCACTCCGGCCGCCGTCGACGGCTGCGAGCTGCTGATCGTCCTCGGCGGTGACGGCACGCTGCTGCGCGGCGCGGAGTTCTCCCGCGCCTCCGGAGTTCCGATGCTGGGCGTCAACCTCGGACGCGTCGGCTTCCTCGCGGAGGCCGAGCGGGACGACCTCGACAAGGTGGTGGCCCGGGTCGTCACCCGCGACTACGAGGTCGAGGAACGCATGACGATCGACGTCCTCGTGCACAGCAACGGCACCGTCGTGCACACCGACTGGGCGCTGAACGAGGCGGCCGTGCAGAAGGTGTCGCCCGAGCGGATGCTGGAGGTCGTGCTGGAGATCGACGGCCGCCCGGTGACCGGGTTCGGCTGCGACGGGATCGTCTGCGCGACCCCGACCGGTTCGACGGCGTACGCCTTCTCGGCGGGCGGGCCCGTGGTGTGGCCGGAGGTCGAGGCGCTGCTGATGGTCCCGATCAGCGCGCACGCCCTGTTCGCGAAGCCGCTGGTGACCTCGCCGAGGTCCGTTCTCGCCGTCGAGGTCCAGCCGCA
Organism: Streptomyces sp. ADI96-02; assembly: GCF_003846185.1. Classification (GTDB taxonomy): domain Bacteria; phylum Actinomycetota; class Actinomycetes; order Streptomycetales; family Streptomycetaceae; genus Streptomyces. Next base: position 1,161,934 of record NZ_ML123034.1, on the reverse strand, counting down.
CACCCCGCACGGGGTGCTGTGGTGCGACGGGCGGCGGACGGTGGAGCTGCCGGCGGGCGCGCGGGTCGAGGTGCGGCGCGGGGCCGTCCCCGTACGGCTGGCGCGGTTGCACCAGGCGTCGTTCACGGACCGGCTGGTGGCGAAGTTCGCGCTGCCCGTCGCGGGCTGGCGCGGCGCGCCCCACTGACCGCCCCGGGCGTCCCCGCCGTGCGCTCCGCGCCGCCCCGGGGACGCTCGGGAGAGTGAATCCCGGACCGGGGTCCGTCGCGCACCCGGCCCGCGACCTCGTAAGGTCATGTCCGTGTTGGAGGAGATGCGGATACGGTCGCTCGGAGTCATCGACGACGCGGTGGTGGAGCTGTCACCCGGTTTCACCGCGGTGACGGGTGAGACCGGCGCGGGCAAGACCATGGTCGTCACGAGCCTCGGGCTGCTGCTCGGCGGACGCGCCGATCCCGCGCTGGTGCGGGTCGGTGCGAAGGCCGCGGTGGTCGAGGGGCGGATCACGGTGTCCGAGGGCGACGCGGCGGCTCTGCGGGCCGAGGAGGCCGGTGCGGAGATCGAGGACGGTGCGCTGCTCATCAGCCGGACGGTGTCGGCGGAGGGTCGTTCGCGGGCCCATCTCGGCGGCAGATCCGTGCCCGTCGGCGTGCTCACCGAACTCGCCGACGACCTGGTCGCGGTGCACGGCCAGACCGATCAGCAGGGGCTGCTGAAGCCCGCACGGCAGCGGCAGGCGCTCGACCGGTACGCCGGTGGGGGTGTGGCGGTCCCGCACGCGGCGTACGCGACGGCCTACCGGCGGCTGCGGGCCGTCGCCGCAGAGCTGGAGGAGCTGACCACCCGGGCCCGGGAGCGGGCTCAGGAAGCGGATCTGCTGCGGTTCGGCCTGAACGAGGTCGCGGCGGTCGAGCCGTTGCCCGGGGAGGACGCCGAGCTGGCGGCCGAGGCGGAGCGGCTCGGTCACGCGGAGGCCCTGGCCTCCGCCGCCGCTCTGGCGCACACCGCGCTGGCGGGCGATCCGGAGGACCCGGAGGGCGTCGACGCGACGACCGTGGTCGCCGCCGCCGGGCAGTCCCTGGACGCGGTCCGGGCGCACGACCCGGCGCTGGCGGCGCTGGCCGACCGGATCGGGGAGATCTCCATCCTGCTCGCCGACGTGGCCGGCGAACTGGCCGGGTACGCCGACCAACTGGACGCCGATCCGCTGCGGCTGGCCGCCGTGGAGGAGCGGCGGGCAGCCCTGACCGGGCTCATCCGCAAGTACGGTGAGGACATCGACGCCGTGCTCGCCTGGGCCCAGGAGGGCGCGGGCCGGCTCACCGAGCTGGAGGGCGACGACGAGCGGATCGGCGAACTGACCGCCGAGCGCGACGCGCTGCGGGCCGAGCTCTCCGGCCTCGGGCAGGCCCTGACCGACGCCCGTACGGAGGCGGCGGCCCGGTTCGCCGAGGCGGTCACGGGCGAGCTGGCCTCGCTGGCCATGCCGCACGCCCGGGTCTCCTTCGCCATCCGGCAGACCGAGGCCCCCGACGAGGAGTCCGGCATCGACGTCGGCGGGCGGAGCGTCGCGTACGGCCCGTCCGGAGCGGACGAGGTCGAACTGCTCCTGGCTCCGCACCCCGGGGCCCAGCCCCGGCCGATCGCCAAGGGCGCGTCCGGCGGCGAACTGTCGCGCGTGATGCTGGCCGTGGAGGTCGTCTTCGCGGGCTCCGACCCCGTACCGACCTATCTCTTCGACGAGGTCGACGCGGGCGTCGGAGGCAAGGCGGCCGTCGAGGTCGGCAGGCGGCTGGCGAAGCTCGCGCGGTCCGCGCAGGTGGTGGTGGTGACGCACCTGCCGCAGGTGGCGGCGTTCGCCGACCGGCAGTTGCTGGTGGAGAAGACCGTGGACGGTTCGGTGACCCGCAGCGGTGTCACCGTGCTGGAGGGCGAGGACCGGGTCCGGGAGCTGTCCCGGATGCTGGCGGGCCAGGAGGATTCCGAGACGGCCCGCGCTCATGCCGAGGAGCTGCTGGCCACGGCCCGCGCGGACGGCTAGCCCGCGCGGAGGGCAGGGCAGGGCAGGGCAGGGCAGGGCAGGGCAGGGCAGGGCAGGGCAGGGCAGGGCAG
>NZ_ML123034.1:1154154-1159210 GCF_003846185.1 Streptomyces sp. ADI96-02 | reverse complement strand
CAGGGGCGGGCGGCCGGACCGTCCGTCCGCCCGGGTCCGCCCGGTCCGCTCGGCCCGCCCGCCCAGGTCCGCCTGACCGGCGGACCCCGGTCCGAGGGGCGGCGGACGGTGCGCGGCAACCTCCAACGTCACTTTCGCGCCCTCGATTTCACCCGTAAGAGTGGTGCGGTGTGGCCGGTTGCCGTCGCGAGCGCAGCAGCAACGTTCCGCCGGTCCCGGACGTGCGTACGGACTGGCATCCTTGGCGCAGTACCCACCGCCGACTCGGGAGCCCCGGGAGCCGATCAACGTGTCACAGCTGCGTACGGTCCAAGTGCTGGGCGGAGGCAGTGCGGGCAGCAGCGCGCACGTCACCTCGCTGGCCGCCGGGCTGGTGGCGCGAGGGGTGCGGGTCACCGTCTGCGCCCCCGCCGCGGTGGACCGGGCCTACGACTTCACGGCGGCCGGTGCCCGTTTCCTCCCCGTCCCCCGGCGCAGCGATCCGGCCGCCGTCGCCGCCCTGCGCGCCGCCTGCGCCGAGGCCGACGTCGTCCACGCCCACGGGCTGCACGCCGCCTCCCGCTCCGCGCTCGCGCTCAGCGGCCGGACGGTGCCGCTGGTCACGACCTGGCACACCCGCCGGTACGCGGAGGGAGCGCGCCGCCAGATCCTGCGGCTGCTGGAGCGGCGGGCCGCCCGTGCCTCCGCCGTCGTCCTCGCGCCCTCCTCCGACCTGGTGGACCTCGCGCGCGGCCGAGGAGCCCGCGACGCGCGGCTCGCCCCGGTCGTCGCCCCGCTCCCGCGCCTGGCCGCCGCCGTCCACGGCGGCAAGGCCCGCGCCGAACTGGGCGCGGTCGACCGGCCGCTGCTCCTGGCCGTCGGCTCCCTCGTACCGCACCGCGGCTTCGACACCCTGCTGGACGCGGCCCGCGTCTGGCGCCGTCTGGACCCCGTGCCACTGCTCGTCATCGCGGGGGAGGGGCGCGATCGCGCCGCCCTCCAGCGGCGCATCCGGGACGAGGAGCTGCCGGTCCTGCTCGTCGGCCGCCGGGACGACGTCGGCGAACTGCTCGCCGCCGCCGATCTCGCCCTGCTGCCGAGCCGCTGGGAAGGGCGCTCGCTGCTGGCGCAGGAGGCGCTGCGGCTGGGCGTGCCGCTGATCGCCACCGCGGTCGGCGGGACGCCGGAGCTGGTCGGCGAGGCCGCCGAACTCGTGCCCTACGGCAGCGCCGAGGCGCTGGCCCGCACGGTCCTCCGGCTGCTCGGCGACCCCGAGCGGTGCGCCCGGCTGGCCGAGGCCGGGCGGCGGCAGGCGGCTGCCTGGCCGACCGAGGACGACACCATCGCCCACGTCCTCAGCGTCTACGACGAGTTGGCCCAGCCCTCGGCGGCCACGACCGGCGACCACTGACCACCCCGATGTGAGGGAGCGTCAGATGGTGTGGCGGCGGGCCCGCAGGGCCAGGCTCAGGGCGAGCACGGTCTGCGGGTCGTCCAGGTCCGTGCCCAGCAGCTCCCCGATCCGGGCCAGCCGGTTGTAGAGCGTCTGGCGGTTGAGGTGCAGCTCACGGGCGGTCTCCGCCTTGCGGCCCGCGTGCGCCAGGTACGCCTGGAGGGTCGGCAGCAGCTCCGGGCGCGAGGTGCGGTCGTGCTCGCGCACCGGGCCGATCGCCCGGTCCACGAAGGCCGCCAGATCCGGATGGTCGCGCAGCCGCCACAGCAGCAGGTCGATGTCGAGCCGCCGGGCGTCGTACCAGGGCCGGCCGTCCAGACCCTGCGCCGCCGTCGCCGTCTCGGCGGCGTGCCGCAGCCCCGCGCCCGCCGCCGCCCAGCCGCCCGCGACGCCGACCACCACCACCGGGGCCTGCGAGCCGGTGCGGTCCAGCCCGGCCCGCTCCACTCCGGCCCGCAGCGCCGCCGCCACCCGGTCCGCGACCGCGGTGCGCTCGCCCTCCGAGCGCAGCCCCAGCAGCAGCGGCACCCGGCCCTCCACGGGCCGTACGCCCAGCAGCGCCGGAACGCCGACGGAGCCCAGCTCCTCCAGCACCGCGCGGGCCAGCAGCGCCCAGTTGCCCGACGGGGACAGCTCGGGGGCCAGCCGCATCACGACCGGCAGCAGCGGACTCCGCCCGGGGCGGAAGCCGAGCACCCGGGCCTGGGCGGGAGCGTCCTCCGGGGTGATCCGGCCCTCGGCGAGATCGGTGAGGAAGTCCCCCCGCCCCCGGGCCGCCAGCTCCTCCTCCTGACGGGCCTGCATCAGGACGACGGCGAGGAGCCCCGCCGCCCGCTCCGCCGCCATCCGGTGCACCGTCGCCAACGGCCCGGACACCGCGAGCAGCACCAGCCTGGCGCGTACCGAACCGGTGCCGGGGCCGCCGCCGGGCACGTCCACCACTACCGCGCCGGCCGGCGGGCTCTCCCGCGCCGCCCGGTCGCCGCGCAGGCCCTCCCAGACCTGGAGCGGATCCGCGCCCACCGGCCCGGTCCCGGTGGAGGCCGCGTACAAGAGCTGTCCGTCGGGCGTCTCCAGGAAGACCGGGTTGGCGGTGAAGTCGGCGAGGATGCCGAGGACCTGCGGCACCCCGCCGCCGCCGAGCAGCGCGCGGGTGCAGCGGTGATGGACCTCCTCCGCCTGCTGGAGGAGGGCGTAGTGCCCGTTGACGATCTCGGTGTGGATCTCCTCGGTCACCGCGACGAACGGGACCTCGCGGTGCAGCTGCACCAGCGGGAGACCGGCCGCGCGGGCGGCGTCCACGATCGAGGCGGGCAGTCGGCCGAAGCGCGGCCCGAGCTCCACCACCAGGGCGGCGATGCCCCGGTCGGCGAGGCGGCGGACGAACGCCCGCTGTTCCGCGGGACGGGCGCCGAGGCCCAGACCGGTGGTCAGGAGCAGCTCGCCGCCCTTGAGGAGCGAGGCGATGTTCGGGACCTCTCCGGCGTGCACCCAGCGCACCGTGCGGTTCAGCCGGTCGGCGCCGCACACCACTTCCGGGAGCCCGGCGCGCAGCCCCGGCAGCTCCAGCGCCCGCCGCACCGTGATTCCGCTGTCGCTCTCCACGTACCCGGCCCGCCTCCCCTGCGTCCGAACGGCTCGATCGGGCGGTAGCGCCCTGGTCAGGACGCTACCGCCCGCGGTGCGGGGGAGGCGCGGGACGGTCCGGCCCGACGGCTCTCAGCCTACGTACGCACCGCTGGCCGTCAGCCGCAGGGCCGTGTCGATCAGCGGAACGTGGCTGAACGCCTGCGGGAAGTTGCCCACCTGGCGCTGGAGGTTGGAGTCCCACTCCTCCGCCAGCAGGCCCAGGTCGTTGCGGAGCGACAGCAGCTTCTCGAAGAGCTGCCGCGCCTCGTCGACCCGGCCGATCATCGCGAGGTCGTCGGCCATCCAGAACGAGCAGGCCAGGAACGCGCCCTCGTCGCCCGCGAGGCCGTCCACTCCGGCGTGCTCGCCCTCGGTGGGGTAGCGCAGGATGAAGCCGTCCTCCGTGGACAGCTCCCGCTGGATCGCCTCGATCGTGCCGATGACCCGCTTGTCGTCCGGCGGCAGGAAGCCCATCTGCGGGATGAGCAGCAGGGACGCGTCCAGCTCCTTCGATCCGTAGGACTGGGTGAAGGTGTTGCGCTCCCGGTCGTAGCCGCGGTCGCAGACGTCCCGGTGGATGTCGTCGCGCAGCCGCCGCCACCGCTCCAGCGGCCCGTCGATGTCGCCGGACTCGACCAGCTTGATCGTCCGGTCCACCGCGACCCAGGCCATCACCTTGGAGTGCACGAAGTGCCGGCGCGGGCCGCGCACCTCCCAGATGCCCTCGTCGGGCTCCTCCCAGTGCTTCTCCAGGTACTCGATGAGTTTGAGCTGGAGGCCCATCGCGTAGTCGTTGCGGGTCAGCCCGGTCATATGGGCCAGGTGCAGCGCCTCGGTGACCTCGCCGTACACGTCGAGCTGGAGCTGACCCGCCGCGCCGTTGCCGACCCGGACCGGGCCGGAGTTCTCGTAGCCGGGCAGCCAGTCCAGCTCCGCCTCGCCGAGCTCGCGCTCACCGGCGATGCCGTACATGATCTGCAGGTTCTCCGGGTCGCCGGCCACCGCCCGCAGCAGCCACTCGCGCCAGGCGCGGGCCTCCTCCCGGTAGCCGGTGCGCAGCAGGGAGGAGAGGGTGATCGCCGCGTCCCGCAGCCAGGTGTAGCGGTAGTCCCAGTTCCGTACGCCCCCGATCTCCTCGGGCAGCGACGTCGTCGGCGCCGCGACGATGCCGCCGGTCGGCGCGTACGTCAGGGCCTTCAGCGTGATCAGGGAGCGGACGACCGCCTCGCGGTACGGACCGTGGTACGTACACTGATCGACCCATTCCCGCCAGAACAGCTCGGTCGCCTCCAGGGACCCCTCCGGGTCCGGGAGGGCGGGCGGCTCGTGGTGCGAGGGCTGCCAGCTGATCGTGAACGCCACCCGGTCGCCGGGCGCCACGGTGAAGTCGGAGTAGGTCGTGAGGTTCTTGCCGAAGGTGTCGGCCTGGGTGTCCAGCCAGACGGAGTCCGGCCCGGCGACGGCGACCGTGCGGCCGTCGACCTTGTGCACCCACGGCGTCACCCGGCCGTAGCTGAACCGCATGCGCAGCTCCGAGCGCATCGGCACCCGGCCGCTCACGCCCTCCACGATCCGGATGAGCTGCGGTGCGCCGTCGCGCGGCGGCATGAAATCGGTCACCCGGACCGTTCCGCGCGGCGTGTCCCACTCCGATTCCAGGATGAGGGAGTCGCCGCGATAGCGCCGCCGGTCCGCGGTCTGCGGTTCGGCTCCCTCGGCCCTCGCCGGACCCAGGCGCCAGAAGCCGTGCTCCTCGGTGCCCAGCAGTCCTGCGAAGACGGCGTGCGAATCGAAGCGGGGAAGGCACAGCCAGTCCGCTGTGCCGTCCCGGCAGACCAGGGCAGCGGTCTGCATGTCTCCGATGAGTGCGTAATCCTCGATGCGCCCGGCCACGTGCGTCTCCAGTCGAACGGCCATGTCGCCCCGTCAGGGGCGCTTACTGCGGGTGAAGGGGGTCGTAGTGGAACCGACGAGTTCCCGTACCGGTTGGGCGGG
>NZ_ML123034.1:1060901-1153725 GCF_003846185.1 Streptomyces sp. ADI96-02 | reverse complement strand
CCTGGGTGCTGCCGCCGTCCGGCCGTCTCGGCAGAGAGTGTCCGAGCAGGATACGACGCACCCGCAAGATCCGCGCGACGGTCTCCGCAACATCTCTGAGCTGATCGGGTGGGACGTGAAACGACTGGGGGGAAGGTGTGAGGCCGCTGTGCAGGCAGTGGCCGGAAGCAGCCCCTCCCCGTCGCTGTTACCCTGGTAGCCCGTGGACCGGTGGTCGTTCGCGACAGCGGACGAGGCCCCCGAACCGCAGCGACGGCACCGCCGGCAACCCCGGTTCGGCGGCCGGTACGCACCTCACGATCGCGACCACGGGAGCCCCCTTTGGCTATGCAGCCCACATCCACGACGACCAAGCACATCTTCGTCACCGGGGGTGTCGCCTCCTCCCTCGGCAAGGGTCTGACTGCCTCCAGCCTGGGTGCTCTGCTCAAGGCACGGGGCCTGCGGGTCACCATGCAGAAGCTCGACCCCTACCTCAACGTCGACCCGGGCACGATGAACCCCTTCCAGCACGGCGAGGTGTTCGTCACCAACGACGGCGCCGAGACCGACCTGGACATCGGCCACTACGAGCGCTTCCTCGACGTGGACCTCGACGGCTCCGCCAACGTGACCACCGGCCAGGTCTACTCGCAGGTCATCGCCAAGGAGCGGCGCGGCGAGTACCTGGGCGACACGGTCCAGGTCATCCCGCACATCACCAACGAGATCAAGCACCGCATCCGCCGCATGGCCACCGACGACGTGGACGTCGTCATCACCGAGGTCGGCGGCACGGTCGGCGACATCGAGTCGCTGCCGTTCCTGGAGACCGTGCGCCAGGTCCGCCACGAGGTGGGCCGGGACAACGTCTTCGTCGTGCACATCTCGCTGCTGCCCTACATCGGCCCCTCCGGCGAGCTGAAGACCAAGCCCACCCAGCACTCGGTGGCGGCCCTGCGCAACATCGGCATCCAGCCGGACGCCATCGTGCTGCGCGCCGACCGCGACGTCCCCACCTCCATCAAGCGCAAGATCTCGCTGATGTGCGACGTCGACGAGGCGGCGGTCGTCGCGGCGATCGACGCCAAGTCGATCTACGACATCCCCAAGGTGCTGCACACCGAGGGCCTGGACGCCTACGTCGTGCGCAAGCTCGACCTGCCGTTCCGGGACGTCGACTGGACCACCTGGGACGACCTGCTGGACCGGGTGCACAACCCCGACCACGAGGTCACCGTCGCCCTGGTCGGCAAGTACATCGACCTGCCCGACGCCTACCTCTCGGTCACCGAGGCGATCCGCGCCGGCGGTTTCGCCAACAAGGCCCGGGTCAAGGTCAAGTGGGTCACCTCCGACGACTGCCGCACCCCGGCCGGCGCGGCCGAGCACCTGGGCGACGTCGACGCGATCTGCATCCCCGGCGGCTTCGGCGAGCGCGGGGTGGACGGCAAGGTCGGCGCCATCCGCCACGCCCGCGAGAACAGGATCCCGCTGCTCGGCCTCTGCCTGGGCCTCCAGTGCATCGTGATCGAGGCGGCGCGCAGCCTCGCCGAGATCCCCGACGCCAACTCCACCGAGTTCGACGCCGCCACCTCCCACCCGGTCATCTCGACGATGGAGGAGCAGCTGGCCTACGTCGAGGGCGCGGGCGACCTCGGCGGCACCATGCGGCTCGGCCTCTACCCGGCCAAGCTCGCCGAGGGCTCCCTGGTGCGCGAGGCGTACGCCGGCGAGCCGTACGTGGAGGAGCGCCACCGCCACCGCTACGAGGTCAACAACGCCTACCGCGGCGAGCTGGAGAAGAAGGCCGGACTGGTCTTCTCCGGCACCTCCCCGGACAACAAGCTCGTCGAGTACGTCGAGTACCCCCGCGAGGTCCACCCCTACCTGGTCGCCACCCAGGCGCACCCGGAGCTGCGCTCGCGTCCGACCCGCCCGCACCCGCTCTTCGCGGGTCTGGTGAGGGCCGCCGTCGAGCGCCGGCTCGCCGCGGGCGGCACGGCCGGATAACGCCGAGGCACTACGGTTGACCGGGGTACGGATCCGCAGCGGATCCGTACCCCGGTTTCTGCTTTGTTCACGGGAGGACGTACATGGGTATCCAGGACACGCCCGAGGAATGGCGGGTCACCGCGAGCGTGACTCCCTTCACCGGCAACAAGACCAGCGTCCGCACCGACGACGTGGTGATGCCGGACGGCGCCGTCGTGCACCGCGACTACCAGGTCCACCCCGGCTCCGTCGCGGTCCTCGCGATCGACGACGACGACCGCGTGGTCGTCCTGCGCCAGTACCGCCATCCGGTGCGCCACCGGCTCTGGGAGATTCCGGCCGGGCTGCTCGACGTCCCCGGGGAGAACCCGCTGCACGCCGCCCAGCGCGAGCTGTACGAGGAGGCGTACGTCAAGGCCGAGGACTGGCGGGTGCTGACCGACGTCTACACCACGCCCGGCGGCTGCGACGAGGCGGTGCGGATCTTCCTGGCCCGGGACCTCTCCGAGGCGCAGGGCGAGCGTTTCGCGGTCGCCGAGGAGGAGGCCGACATGGAGCTGGCCCGGGTGCCGCTGCCCGAGCTGGTGCGCTCGGTGATCGCGGGGGACCTGCACAACAACTGCCTCGTCGTCGGCGTGCTCGCGCTGACCGCCGTTCTGGCCGGCGACGGCGTGGACTCGCTGCGGCCCGCCGAGGCGCCGTGGCCGGCCCGCCCCTTCGAGGTCTGACGGCCCGTCCGCCCCGGCTCTCGTCCGCTCCGACTCTCGTCCGCTCCGACTCCCGTCCGCTCCGGTTCCCGTCCGCCGGGCCGGACGGGAACCGGCTCCCCACGGCACCGACTCCTCACGGCACCGACTCCTCACAGACGGATGATCGTAAGAAATGCTGATCCGATCGGGGGAGGTTCGGTGCGGTCCCGCCCCGTGCCGCAGTGATCATCACCACAGCTGAACTACGCTCGAAAGGCCCCGACCGGAGTTCCGGCGGGCACCCGCGTGCAGCGAAGTGGAGCGTGGCTCGTGACCGATCAGGCGGTGGACACCAGCGGCCCGGCCGAAGCTGCGGGAACCGAGGAGCCGCCCGGCGCCGCCCCGCCCCGATTCTTCGGCAGAGAACGCGAGTTGAAAGCCCTGCGGGCGGACATCGAGCGCGCCGGACTGGACACCCTGGCCGGCCGCAAGGCGCCCCGCGCCCGGGTGCTGCTCATCGCGGGACGCCCCGGTTCCGGCCGCAGCGCGCTCGCCGAGGCGCTGGCCGGCGCCCTCTGCGGAACCGATGTCCGCCGCGCCCCGGAGAGCGGGACGGGCGCGCTTCCGTGGGCCGTGCCCGGCACGGGCTCCGGCGACTACCCCGACGGCATCCTGCGCGTCGGCCTCACCCGCCCCGGCGGCGAACGCGTCGCCACCGAGCAGACCGCGCAGGAGATCCTCGGCCTGCTGGAGCTGGCCGTGCCGCCCGGCGCGGGCCAGGACGAACTCTCCGGGATGGTCCGCGCGGCCCTCGCCGCGCGCCGGGTCGTCCTGGTGCTCGACGACGCGGTCGACGCCGAGCAGGTCGACCCGCTCCTCCCGGACGACCCGGACTGCCTGGTCGTCGCGACCGCCACCGGCCCCCTGACCGGAGTCCCCGACGTACGGCCCTGCGCCCTCGGCGGCCTGGAGGCGGGCGCCTGTGTCCGGCTGCTCGCCCGCGCCATCGGACAGGTGCGCATCACCGTCGACCCGCGCACCGCCGAAGCCCTCGCCGAGGCGTGCGGCGGACAGCCGGCCGCGCTCGTCCTGGTCGGCGGCTGGCTGGCCGCGCACCCCATGGCCACCGTCGCCGACGTCGCCAGGCGACTGCGCGAGCTGCCGGACTCCGACGAGCAGCAGCCCGCGGGCGCCCGCCCGCTGGCCCGCGCGCTCCGCCTGGTCCACGATTCCCTGCCGCAGGCCGCCGCCCGGATACTGCGGCTGCTGGCCCTCGCCCCCGCCGGACTCGCCGACGCCCACACCGCGTCCGCGCTGGCCGGCTGCTCGATCTCGGCCGCGGAGTCGACGCTGGAGGACTTCGTACGGCTGGGCCTGCTGCGCACCGACGGAGCCGCGCACCCGCAGTACGGGGTGCCCGGCTGCCTCGCACCCCTGCTGCGGGCGCTGATGGAGGACCGGGACCGGCCCGCCGAGATCCAGCTGGCCCGCGCCCGGATGCTGGAGCGGACCGTGCGCCGGCTCCAGTCCTGCCGGGCGGTCACCGAACCGGAGGACTCGGGCGCGCGGCGCAGGCTCGCCGGGCTGCCCCGCTCGCTGCGCTTCCCGAACGCCGAGGAGGCGGGCGTCTGGCTCCGGCTGCGCCAGCCCGCTCTGCTCGCCTCCGCCCGGCTCGCCGTGGCGGACGGCGAACTGGACACCCTGGCCCGCCGGCTGGTGGCCGCGCTGGTGCGGGCCCTCGCGGCGCACCGCGGCACCGAGGACGCGGCCCCGGAGCTGTACGGGCTGCACAGCCTGGTGCTGGACGTCGCCGTGCGCCGCGACCTGCCCCGCGAGCGGGCCGCGGCGCTGCTCAACCTCGCCGACCTGGACGCCAGGACCGGCCGCACCCGGGACGCCCTGACCCGCTACCGGGCCGCGCTGGACGCCGGACGGGCGGCCCGCGACCTCTACGCGACGGGGCGCGCGATGGAATCCGTAGGCGGGGCGTACGCCGAACTCGGCGACTTCCACCGGGCCGCCGACTGGTACGGCAGGGCGCTCGCCCAGCGCCTGACCCAGGGGGAGCGGGCGGACGAGGCGCGGCTGTACGGACGGCTCGGCGCCGTCCACACGTACGCCGGGCGCTACGGCGAGGCGCTGCGGAACTGGCGGGCCGCGGCGGCCGGGCACCGCAGGCTCGGCGACCTGGCGGCCCAGGCGCGGGCGGTGAGCGAGGCCGCCCGGGTGCAGGAGTACGCGGGCCGCCCGCAGGAGTCGTTGCAGACCTGCCGGGAGGCCGTCGAGCTGGCCCGGCGGGCCGACGACGTGCGCCTTCAGGCGGCGCTCCAGCTCCGGCTGGCCGACACGCTGGACCGGCTCGGCGACCCGGCCGCCGCCGGTCTGCATCGCGGTGCTGCCGACAGATTGCTGGGTGGAGAGGGTGCAGCCTACGAAATCCGCAGTCCTTCGGCGGAAAATTAATGCTTTGTAAGGCTAGACAGCGCGTCGTCCTTCATTAGACTGGCTCTGCCGCGATACTCCGTGGCGTCTCCATTTACGCTGTTTTTGTCTGGGTCTGTACTGCTGTGCCCGGACGCAACCCTCCGAGCCAAGGACCGTGATCGACGTGAAGGTCGGCATCCCCCGCGAAGTCAAGAACAACGAGTTCCGGGTGGCGATCACCCCTGCCGGAGTGCATGAGCTCGTCCGTCACGGCCACCAGGTCGTCATCGAGCGGAACGCCGGCGCCGGCTCCTCCATCACGGACGAGGAGTACGTGGCGGCCGGAGCGGGCATCCTGGCCACCGCGGACGAGGTGTGGGCCGCCGCCGACCTGCTGCTGAAGGTCAAGGAGCCCATCGCCGAGGAGTACCACCGCCTCCGCAAGGGCCAGACGCTCTTCACGTACCTGCACCTCGCCGCCTCCCGCGAGTGCACCGACGCGCTGCTGGAGTCCGGCACCACCGCCATCGCGTACGAGACGGTCGAGACCGCGAACCGCGCCCTCCCGCTGCTCGCCCCGATGTCCGAGGTCGCGGGCCGCCTCGCCCCGCAGGTCGGCGCCTACCACCTGATGCGCTCGGTCGGCGGTCGCGGCGTGCTGCCCGGCGGCGTGCCCGGCACGGCGGCCGGCAAGGCCGTCGTCATCGGCGGCGGCGTCTCCGGCTGGAACGCCACGCAGATCGCCGTGGGCCTCGGCTTCCACGTCACGCTGCTCGACCGCGACATCAACAAGCTGCGCGAGGCCGACAAGATCTTCGGCACCAAGGTGCAGACCGTCGTCTCCAACGCCTTCGAGCTGGAGAAGGCCGTCGTCGAGGCCGACCTCGTGATCGGCGCCGTCCTGATCCCCGGAGCCAAGGCCCCGAAGCTGGTCACCAACGAGCTCGTCGCCAAGATGAAGCCCGGAAGTGTCCTTGTCGACATCGCGATCGACCAGGGCGGCTGCTTCGAGGACTCGCACCCGACCACTCACGCCGAGCCGACCTTCCCGGTCCACGGGTCCGTCTTCTACTGCGTCGCCAACATGCCCGGCGCGGTGCCGAACACCTCGACGTACGCCCTCACCAACGCCACGCTCCCCTACATCGTGGAGCTGGCGAACCGCGGCTGGGCCGACGCCCTGCGCCGCGACGCCGCCCTGGCCAAGGGCCTCAACACCCATGAGGGCCAGGTCGTTTACCGCGAGGTGGCCGAGGCGCACGGCCTCCCGCACGTCGAGCTGAGCAGCCTGCTCGGCTGACGGGTCAACGCCTCCCGTCAACATCGCTCGTCCGGCCGGACCTTGCCGAGCAAGGTCCGGCCGGAGGCGTGTCGGGGCCCCGCGAGGTCCTCGCGCAACTCGCCTCGAAGGTAACCCTTCTCCCCATTCGTGCCCCGGTGAAATGTGCGGCTTGCTCGCTGTGCACCCTTGACAGGGAGGTGTTCGATTGCCGACACAACGGGCCGGGTCCGGCGGATTGTGTTGCTGCGGACCGGTGACACGCCATAGAGTCGCCAATCGTCGGCATGGTGCCACGCTGACCTATCGATAAGTTTCCTGGTCATGTCCAAGGAGGTAAGACGACTTGTGAATGAGTCGACAATTACTCCCGGGGGTGGTCAACCAGGGATGCCCGCACGAGGTCTGAGCCCGATCGGGCTCGAAGCTGTCGGCTCCGTCGCTGTCCGCACCTTCGCCACTCAACAGCACATGACGACAGCCCCCCAGATGATGGACGGCCCAAACGTGAACGCCACGGCCGGCAACGAGAGCAGCCGGGACACCGACCGCTTCGCCGACTTCGCCGAGGTGCCCGAGGGGCACTTCTACGACCCCGACGCCGAGTACGAGCCCGACCCGGAGTACGCGGCCACGCTCGCGCCCGACGCCGCGCGCCAGCGCCGCGAGCGCATCGGCCCGACCGGACGGCCCCTGCCGTACTTCCCGATCCCGGGGCCCCTGACCGACCACGGCCCCGCGAAGATCATCGCGATGTGCAACCAGAAGGGCGGCGTCGGCAAGACCACGTCGACCATCAACCTGGGCGCCGCGCTCGCGGAGTACGGACGCCGGGTCCTGCTCGTCGACTTCGACCCGCAGGGCGCCCTCTCGGTCGGCCTCGGGGTCAACCCGATGGAGCTCGACCTCACGGTCTACAACCTGCTCATGGAGCGGGGCATGGCCGCCGACGAGGTCCTGCTGAAGACCGCCGTGCCCAACATGGACCTGCTGCCGAGCAACATCGACTTGTCGGCCGCCGAGGTGCAGCTCGTCAGCGAGGTGGCCCGGGAGTCCACGCTCCAGCGCGCCCTCAAGCCGCTGATGGCCGACTACGACTACATCGTGATCGACTGTCAGCCCTCGCTCGGCCTGCTCACCGTGAACGCCCTGACGGCCGCTCACAAGGTCATAGTGCCGCTGGAGTGCGAGTTCTTCGCGCTGCGCGGGGTCGCACTGCTCACCGAGACCATCGAGAAGGTCCAGGAGCGGCTCAACCCGGAGCTGGAGCTCGACGGCATCCTCGCCACCATGTACGACTCCCGTACGGTGCACAGCCGCGAGGTCCTGGCGCGTGTCGTCGAGGCCTTCGACGAGCACGTCTACCACACGGTCATCGGACGCACCGTCCGCTTCCCGGAGACCACGGTCGCCGGTGAACCCATCACCACCTACGCGTCCAACTCGGTCGGCGCCGCCGCCTATCGCCAGCTCGCCAGGGAGGTGCTCGCCCGGTGTCACGCCGAGTGAGTCTGCCGGGGGCCGACGAACTGTTCCGCACCACCGGGGGCACGGGCCTGCAGTCCTCCTCGCCGGCGGACCGGCGACGCAAGGCGAACGCCGAGCCCCGGGTGCCCGCACCCGCCGGGGAGAGCGACTCCGCGGGCCGGGCGCCGGGCGCGGGCGGTCAGGGCGGCGACCCCGCGGACCGCTCCGAGCCCCGTGAGGAACACGCCGCGGCCGACGCCGACGGCGGCGACTCGCGCAGCCGCGCCGGCGAGGCCGACCGGCAGGCGGCCAAGGCCGCCACCGGCGACCGGCCCGCGCCCTCCGCCACCCCGGCGGAGCCGGCCGCGGCCGTCCAGCAGCAGCGCAGGCGCGGCGGCGGAGGCGGACGCGGGGCCAACCGGCGTCCCAGCGGCCGGGAGCGGCACGACGAGAAGATCACGGTCTACGTCTCGGCCGAGGAGCTGATGGACCTCGAACACGCCCGCCTCGTCCTGCGCGGCGAACACGGCCTCGCCGTGGACCGCGGGCGCATCGTGCGCGAGGCGGTGGCGGTGGTCCTGGCGGACCTGGAGTCCCGGGGCGACGCGAGCATCCTCGTACGGCGGCTGCGCGGACGCTGACCGGCGCCGCGCCGGTAGCCTGCCCCGAGGGCCCGCCGACCGGCGGACCCGGTCCGTGAGCCGGAGCCGGGGCGCATTCCGCCGCCGGCGGCGTCCGGGCCCGCCCGCGCCCGACCCGTGACCCGCCGCCGCACCCCTGGACCGCGCCATGCCGACGACCGACGACCCCGCCAGCCCGCGCCGCCGTGCCCTGGGCCGCGGACCGGGCGTCGCCGCGCCGCCGCCGGACCCGCCCGGGGAGGAGGCCGCCGAAGACTCCGGGACCGCCGAAGAGGTCATGGCCGCCGAAGAGGCTGCGGCCGGGCGAAGGGCTGGGGCCGGGGAAGAGGCCGGGACCGCCGGAGAGGCCGGGGCCGGGAGCGGCGGCGTGGGGGCGGACGGCGGGCGGTTCACCGTACGGCTGACCAACTTCGAGGGCCCCTTCGACCTCCTCCTCCAGCTGATCTCCAAGCACAAGCTGGACGTGACCGAGGTCGCGCTCTCCAAGGTCACCGACGAGTTCATGGCCCACATCCGGGCCATGGGACCCGACTGGGATCTCGACCAGACCACCGAATTCCTCGTCGTCGCCGCCACCCTGCTCGACCTCAAGGCCGCCCGGCTGCTGCCCGCCGCCGAGGTCGAGGACGAGGGGGACCTGGCGCTCCTGGAGGCCCGGGACCTGCTCTTCGCCCGGCTGCTGCAGTACCGCGCGTACAAAAGGATCGCCGAGATCTTCAGCGGCCGGCTGGAGTTCGAGGCCCGCCGCCGCCCCCGTACCGTCGGACTGGAGGACCACCACGCGGAGCTGCTGCCCGAGGTGGTCATCAGCATCGGACCCGAGGGCTTCGCGAAGCTCGCGGTGAAGGCGATGCGGCCGAGGCCGAAGCCCGAGGTGTACGTCGACCACATCCACGCCCCGCTGGTCAGCGTGCGGGAGCAGGCCGCGATCGTCGTGGAGCGGCTGCGCGAGGCCGGGGCCGCGGTGAGCTTCCGGCTGCTGACCCGGGACGCGCCGGACACCCTCACCGTCGTGGCCCGCTTCCTCGCCCTGCTGGAGCTCTTCCGCGAGAAGGCCGTCACCCTCGACCAGGACGAGGCGCTGGGCGACCTGCTGGTGGCCTGGTGCGGCGGGGCGGAGGCGGAGCCGGCGGTGACGGACGAGTTCGACCAGGAGATCAACGGGACGGCCGAGGAGGACGTACGGGTATGAACGCGCAGATCACCGCAGCCGAGGGCGGGCACGACGAGGGCGCGGTCGCGGCGCTCGATCTGAAGCCCGCCCTGGAGGCGGTCCTCATGGTCGTCGACGAGCCCGCCACCGCCGACCAGCTCGCCAAGGTGCTCCAGCGCCCGCCCAGAGCCGTGGCGGACGCCCTGCGGGAGCTGGCCGACGAGTACACCGTGCAGCGCCGCGGCTTCGACCTGCGGCTCGTCGCGGGCGGCTGGCGCTTCTACACCCGCCCCGCGTACGCGGCTGCCGTCGAGGGCTTCGTCCTGGACGGCCAGCACGCCCGGCTCACCCAGGCCGCGCTGGAGACCCTGGCGGTCGTCGCCTACCGGCAGCCGGTGAGCCGTTCGCGGGTCTCGGCGGTGCGCGGAGTGAACTGCGACGGCGTCATGCGGACCCTGCTCCAGAGGGGCCTGGTGGCCGAGGCGGGGACGGAACCTGAAACAGGTGCGATCCTGTACAGGACGACGAACTACTTTCTGGAGCGTATGGGCCTGCGCGGCCTGGACGAGCTCCCGGAGCTCGCGCCCTTCCTCCCGGAGGCGGACGCGATCGAGGCTGAGACGCTAGAGGGTGTGCCGTCGTTCGATCCGGACGCACCGGACACCCCGGATACTCACGCAGACGACAAGACGGAATTTTGATGCGAAGCAGTGGCAGGAACAGCGGAAGCGGCAGCGGCAGCGGCCGGAGCGGCGGCGACCGGAACCCCCGGAGCGGCGGCGCGGGCAGCGGTGGCCGCAGCGGCGGCGGATCCTTCCGCCCGCAGGGCCAGGGCGGCGGCCAGGGCGGCCGTCCCGCCGGCCCCGGCGGACGCGGCGGCAGCGCGGGCGGACGGGACGAGCAGGACAAGCGCCCCCGCCGTCCCCGCCCCGAGGAGCGCCGCTACGACGTGGGCGGCGCCACCGGTTCCGGCGGCCCCTCCGAGGGCGGCGGCCCCCGCAAGGGCCGCGGCGCAGCCGCGCGCGGCGGGGCCAAGGGCGGCCCGAAGCCCGCACAGGGCGGCGGCGCGCGCGGCGGCGGCCCCCGGCGCGGCGCCCCCTCGCGTCCCCGTGAACTGGACGCCAAGATCGAGCAGCGCAACCGCGACCGGTACGCGGACAAGCCGGACGTCAAGCTCCCCAAGACCCACCCGGGCGCGGAGCAGGAGGGCGAGCGGCTGCAGAAGGTGCTGGCGCGGGCCGGCATGGGCTCGCGCCGCGCGTGCGAGGAGCTGATCGAGCAGGCCCGCGTCGAGGTCAACGGCGAGATCGTCGTCGAGCAGGGCATGCGCGTCGACGTGCACCAGGACGAGATCAAGGTCGACGGTCTGACCGTCGCGGCGCAGTCCTACCTGTTCTTCGCGCTCAACAAGCCCGCCGGGGTCGTCTCCTCGATGGAGGACCCGGACGGCCGCCAGTGCCTCGGCGACTACGTGACCAACCGCGAGACGCGGCTGTTCCACGTCGGCCGGCTGGACACCGAGACGGAGGGCATCATCATGCTCACCAACCACGGTGAGCTGGCCCACCGCCTCACGCACCCCAAGTACGGCGTGAAGAAGACCTATCTGGCCGCCGTCCAGGGCCCCCTGCCGCGCGATCTCGGCAAGCGGCTCAAGGACGGCATCCAGCTGGAGGACGGCTACGCCCGCGCCGACCACTTCCGTGTGGTCGAGAACACCGGCAAGAACTACCTGGTCGAGGTGACCCTCCACGAGGGCCGCAAGCACATCGTGCGCCGGATGCTCGCCGAGGCGGGCTTCCCGGTCGAGCGCCTGGTGCGGACGTCCTTCGGGCCGATCCCGCTGGGCGACCAGAAGTCCGGCTGGCTGCGCCGCCTCACCAACACCGAGGTGGGCATGCTGATGCGCGAGGTCGGCCTCTAGGTCCTGCCGTCATCCCCCTTCGGCCCGCGGCCGGTCCCTGCCGGAAGTTCTCGGCACGGACCGGCCGCGGGCCTTTCGCCGTCCCCGTTCCTCCTTTATAGTCAGAGTGACCATTAAGGAGGCGGGTGTGAGTCCCGTGGACCGGCCGACCGGCATAGCCGACGGCGCCCTGCTCATCCCGCTGTTCGCGAGGTCCGGCCCGCACGCCGACGCCGGACCGCGGACCGTCCCCTTCGCGCCGGCCGCGTGCGGCCGGTGGACCTGGACCCACGGGGGTGGACCAGGTACCGCCGTCCCGCCGGTGCGCGGAACCACGCGCACCGGCGGGCTCCGGCCGCTCGCGGCGGGGGCGGTGGGGACCGCCGGCCGCCACCACCTCGCCCACGCCGTCGACTCCGGGGACGAACTCCGGTCCGGCGACCGGGACTTCGCCGCACGCCTGACGGAGGAGCGATGAGCACCGGCGTGCCCGAGGGGTACGACCCGCACGCCTTCGCGCCGTTCGCCGTCACCGTCGACCTCGCCGTCTTCACCGTCCGCGAGGCCGCACTGCACGTCCTGCTCGTCGAACGCGGCCAGGAGCCGTTCCGGGGCCGCTGGGCGCTGCCGGGCGGCTTCGTCCTGCCCCGGGAGTCCGCCGAAGCCGCCGCCCGCCGCGAACTCGCCGAGGAGACCGGGCTGGGCCCCGAGGCCGTCGGCGCGCTCCACCTCGAACAACTGCGCACCTACACCGAGCCGTACCGCGATCCGAGGATGAGGGTCGTCTCCGTCGCGTACGCGGCGCTCCTGCCCGACCTGCCCGAACCACGCGGCGGCGGCGACGCGGCCAGTGCCCGCTGGTGGCCGGACGGTGCGGCCGGACCGCTGGCCTTCGACCACGACCGGATCCTCGCCGACGCGCGCGACCGGGTCGGCGCCAAGCTCGAATACACCTGCCTGGCGACCGAGTTCTGCCCGGCGGAGTTCACCCTCGGCGAGCTCCAGCAGGTCTACGAAACGGTGTGGGGGGTCGGACTGGACCGGCCCAACTTCCGCCGCAAGGTCCTGAGCGCGCCCGGCTTCGTCCAGGCCGTCGACGGCCCGCCGCGCCGCACCGGCGGACGGGGAAAACCCGCCGCGCTCTACCGGGCGGGCGGCGCCACCGACCTGCACCCACCCCTGCTGCGCCCGGAAGGACGAACGTCATGACCATCGCCACCCGAACCCTCACCAAGCAGGCGGCCACCGGCTCCCTGACCGGGCTCGCCCTCGGCGACGCCCTGGGCTTCCCCACCGAGTTCGACGACGTGCCGTCGATCCTGGCGAAATGCGGCCCCTGGCGGCGGATGGAGCTGCCGAAGCCCGCCCTCGTCACCGACGACACCCAGATGACCCTGGCCCTGGGCCGCGCCGTCCGCACCGCCATGGACAGCGGACTGCTCACGCCGGAGCGGCTGGTGGACCCGGCCCGCCGGGAGTTCGTCGCCTGGTACCACGCGCCGGACAACGACCGGGCCCCCGGCAACACCTGCCTGACCGCCTGCCGCCTGTTGGAATCCACTCCGGTCTGGCAGGAGGCGAGCCAGACGCACTCCAAGGGCTGCGGGGCCAACATGCGGGTCGCCCCCCTCGGCCTCGTCCCCGGCCTCAGCGACGAGCAGCGCGCCGGGGCCGCACAGCTCCAGGCCGCCCTCACCCACGGCCACCCCACCGCCCTGGCCGCCTCCGACCTGACCGCCCGCGCGGTCCTCCTGCTCGCCCGGGGAGCCGAACCGCTCGGCCTCATAGGCCGGTTGCGCAGCTACGCGTACGAGAACAGCGGGCGCTACCGGGCCCGCTGGCTCGGCGACCTGTGGCGTCACACGGGGGACGCCTCGCCGGAGGCGTACATCAGCCGCGGCTGGGACGAGTGCCAGAGTGCGCTGGCAGCCGTGCAGGAAGCCCTGCGCGAACCGTCGCCGGAGACGGACCCGTGCGAGCGGACCGGCGACGGCTGGGTCGCCGAGGAAGCGCTCGCCACCGCCCTGCACTGCTTCCTGCTCTTCCCCGAGGACCCCCTCACCGCCCTGCGCCGGGCGGCCTGCACCCGCGGCGACTCCGACTCGATCGCCTGCCTCACCGGGGCCCTGGCCGGGGCGCACCTGGGCGCGGGGGCCTGGCCCAAGGAGTGGTCGGAGCGCGTCGAGTACCGCAGCGACCTGCTGTCGCTCGGGGCGCTCTGGGACGCCTGAGCGGACACGCCGCGGCTGCGGGCGCGGGCGGTACGACCGCGCCCGGTGGCCCTCAGCCTCCCGCCGACGCCCGCCGGGTCCGGACCAGGAAGTCCTCCACCGCCGGCAGGTCCGGGCCGGGCGGCAGCGGCGAGCGCTCGGCCGCGCGGTCGTTCTCCTCGGCGAGGCGGTCCGCCCGGCGCTCCACCTCCCGCCAGGCCACCTCGCCCCGCCTGACCGCGAGCAGGTCCTCCCGCGCGTCGCCGACCTCGACGCGCAGCTCGCCGGTCCGCAGCAGGTCCCGGCAGCTCGCCAGCAGCCGCAGCAGGTGCGCCGCGTCCTTCCAGCGCGGCGCCCCGTGCTGCCGCACCTGCGCCTCCAGCTTCCTGCGCCGCCCCACCGCGTACCCCGCGAACGTGCCGTGCGCGAGACGGGACAGGAACGCCCCGCGCAGCGCGAGCAGTTCGCGGCCGGTCCCGTCCGCGTACTCCACGATCGGCGAGTGCAGGCACTCCAGCACGTTCGGGTTGGCCCGCAGCGCGAGCCCGCAGAAGCGCTCCAGCTCCCAGGAGAACCGCTCCGGCCCGGGGCCCTCCACGTGCGTCGGCGGCTTGTCCAGACGCCAGAACAGCGCGGTGGGGGCGAGGTACACCCCGCGCCGGTCCGTGTCGCTGTCCTCGGTCGCCAGGCCGAACGCGCGCGACCCCATCACACAGGCGTAGACGGTGTGGTCGCGTACGAGCCTCTCTCCGGCAGGGGTGGTCATGGCGGCGAGGGTACGGGAGGACGCCCCGCGCCCGCCGGGTGTTTTTCCGGCTCGGGCGCGGCTCGGGCCCGGCCCGCTCCGCCCGCCCGGGACGGTGTCCCCGGCCGGTCTCCGGCCCCTTAGGGTGAGCACGGCCGGGGACACCGGCCGCGACAGGACGAAGGCGCACGGCAGCAAGGGGTACGACGTGGCGGTACGAGCGGTCCGGGGAGCCGTCCAGCTGGACCGGGACGAGGCCGGACACATGGACGAGCGGGTGGGCGAGCTGCTGACGGCCGTCCTGGAACGCAACAGCCTGGCCGCCGACGACCTGATCAGCATCTGGTTCACCGCCACCCCGGACCTGCACAGCGACTTCCCGGCCGCCGCCGCGCGGAGCCTCGGGATCGTCGACGTACCGTTGATCTGCGCCCAGGAGCTGGACGTCGCCGGGGCCATGCCCGGGGCCGTCCGCCTCCTCGCCCATGTCGAGACCCGCCTCCCGCGCGCCGAGATCCAGCACGTCTACCTCGGCGCCACCGCCGCCCTGCGCAAGGACATCGCCCAGTGAGAACCGCCCTCGTCATCGGAACCGGGCTCGTCGGCACGTCGGCCGCCCTGGCGCTGTCCGGCCGCGGCGTCCACGTCCACCTCGTCGACCACGACCCGGCCTCGGCCCGTACCGCCGCCTCGCTCGGCGCCGGTACGCAGGAGCCGCCCCCGGGCCGCGTCGATCTGGCCGTCGTCGCCGTGCCGCCCGCCCACACCGCCTCCGTCCTCGCCGCCGCCATGCGCGCCGGAGCGGCCCGCGGCTACCTGGACGTCGCCAGCGTCAAGGGCGGACCGCGCCGCGAGCTGGAGGCGCTCGGCCTCGACCTCACGCCGTACATCGGCACCCACCCCATGGCGGGCAAGGAGCGCTCCGGACCGCTCGCCGCCACCGCCGACCTCTTCGAGGGCCGTCCCTGGGTCCTCACCCCGACCCGGGACACCGACACCGACGTCCTCAACCTCGCGCTGGAACTGGTCGCCCTGTGCCGGGCCGTCCCCGTGGTGATGGACGCCGACGCCCACGACCGGGCCGTCGCCCTCGTCTCGCACACCCCGCAGCTGATCTCCTCCATGGTCGCCGCGCGGCTCGCGGAGGCCGACGAGAACGCCGTGCGCCTGTGCGGCCAGGGCATCCGCGACGTCACCCGGATCGCCGCGTCCGACCCGCGGATGTGGGTGGAGATCCTGACCGCCAACCCCGGCCCGGTCGCCGACGTGCTCGCCGGGGTCGCCGCCGACCTGGAGGAGACCGTACGGGCGCTGCGCGGCCTGCACTCCGCCGACGAGGAGAAGCGGAGCGCGGGGGCCGAGGCCATCGAGGACGTGCTGCGCCGGGGCAACGCGGGCCGCGTCCGGGTCCCCGGCAAGCACGGCTCCGCCCCCGCCGCGTACGAGACGGTGGCCGTCCTCATCGGCGACCGGCCGGGCGAGCTCGCCGCGATCTTCGCCGACGCCGGCCGGGCCGGGGTGAACATCGAGGACGTCCGGATCGAGCACGCCACCGGCCAGCAGGCGGGCCTGGTCCAGCTCATGGTGGAACCGAGCGCGGCCGGCCCGCTCGGCGCGGCGCTCAAGGAGCGCGGCTGGTCGATCCGCGGCTGACCGCGCCACCGGGGGCGGGGCTGGGCCGTACGGGGTACGAGGCCCTGCCCCGCACTCGGTAACCTGGTACGAGGCCGTCCCGTGGCCCGTCCGTCCCCGCCCCGTGTACCAGGAAGGTGTCCACCACCGTGGAAACCGCAAGCCCCGCAGTGATCGTCGCCATCGACGGGCCCTCGGGCACCGGCAAGTCGAGCACCTCCAGGGCCGTCGCCATCGAGCTGGGCCTGCGCTACCTGGACACGGGCGCCCAGTACCGGGCCATCACGTGGTGGATGCTCAACAACGGCGTCGACGTCGGCGACCCGGCGGCGGTGGCGAACGCCGCGGCCAAGCCCGCCATCGTCTCCGGCACCGACCCGAGCGCCCCGACGATCACCGTGGACGGCGAGGACGCCTCCGGTCCGATCCGCACGCAGCAGGTCACCGCCAACGTCAGCGCCGTCAGCGCCGTCCCCGAGGTCCGCACGCTCATCACCGAGCTCCAGCGCTCGATCGCCGCGAGCGGCGGCATCGTCGTCGAGGGCCGGGACATCGGCACCACCGTGCTGCCCGGCGCCGACCTCAAGATCTTCCTCACCGCCTCCCCGGAGGCCCGCGCGGCCCGCCGCAGCGGCGAGATCAAGGGCTCCGACGTCGCCGCCACCCGCGAGGCGCTGGTCAAGCGGGACGCGGCCGACTCCGGCCGCAAGACCTCGCCGCTCGCCAAGGCCGACGACGCCGTGGAGGTGGACACCACCGACCTGACCCTCCAGCAGGTCATCGAGTGCGTCGTCACCCTCGTCGAGGAGAAGCGGACCGCGGCGTGAGCGACCCCAAGGCCGCGCCCACACCGCGCGGCGCGGCGGTCGGCCGGACCATCGGCATCGGGCTGATGTACGGCCTCTGGCGGCCCCGGGTGCTCGGCGCGTGGCGCGTGCCCGCCACCGGACCCGTCATACTCGCGGTGAACCACTCGCACAACATCGACGGCCCGATGCTGATGGGGACCGCACCCCGGCCGGTGCACTTCCTGATCAAGAAGGAGGCGTTCGTCGGCCCCCTCGATCCGTTCCTGCACCGGATCGGCCAGATCGAGGTGGACCGCGCGACCGTCGACCGCACCGCCATCGGCCACGCGCTCGGCGTGCTGGAGAACGGCGGCGCTCTCGGGATCTTCCCCGAGGGCACCCGGGGCGAGGGAGACTTCGCCTCGCTGCGGGCCGGACTGGCGTACTTCGCGGTCCGGGGCGGAGCACCGATCGTCCCGGTGGCCGTCCTGGGAAGCACCGAGCGCCGCGGACGGTTGATACGGGGGCTGCCGCCGCTGCGCAGCCGGGTCGACGTCGTCTTCGGCGACGCCTTCGACGCGAGCGGCGGCGACGGACGGCGCACCCGCAAGGCGCTGGACGAGGCGACCCTGCGGATCCAGGCGAAGCTGACCGCCCACCTGGAAAGTGCCAAGCGCCTCACCGGGCGATAGGCCAGACTTGACCGGACTTGAGTAGTGGACCGCACGGACAGCGGCCCATCGATGATGATGCAAAGAGGAACGGACTTCATGAACGACCAGATTCACTCCGAGGGCTCGGACCACGAGCACGGAGCACTTGGCGATGCCGAGTTCGCGGAGTTCATGGAGCTCGCCGCGCAGGAGGGCTTCGACCCCGACGAGGTCGAGGGAGCCCTTGACGAGGCCGGTCACGGCCCGCTTCCCGTGCTCGCCGTCGTCGGCCGCCCCAACGTCGGCAAGTCGACCCTGGTGAACCGGATCATCGGCCGCCGCGAGGCCGTCGTGCAGGACAAGCCCGGCGTCACCCGCGACCGCGTCAGCTACGAGGCCGAATGGGCCGGCCGCCGCTTCAAGGTCGTCGACACCGGCGGCTGGGAGCAGGACGTGCTGGGCCTGGACGCCTCCGTCGCCGCCCAGGCCGAGTACGCCATCGAGACGGCCGACGCGGTCGTCTTCGTGGTCGACTCGACGGTCGGGGCCACCGACACCGACGAGGCCGTCGTCAAGCTGCTGCGCCGGGCCAAGAAGCCCGTCGTGCTCTGCGCCAACAAGGTCGACGGCCAGAGCGGCGAGGCGGACGCCACCGCCCTGTGGTCGCTCGGCCTCGGAGAGCCCTACCCGGTCTCCTCGCTGCACGGCCGCGGCACCGGCGACATGCTGGACGCGGTCCTCGAAGCGCTGCCGGACGCGCCGGCGCAGAAGTTCGGCACCGCGCTCGGCGGCCCGCGCCGGATCGCGCTGATCGGCCGCCCGAACGTCGGCAAGTCCTCCCTCCTGAACAAGGTCGCCGGCGAGGACCGGGTCGTCGTCAACGAGCAGGCCGGCACCACGCGCGACCCGGTCGACGAGCTGATCCAGCTCGGCGGGATCACCTGGAAGTTCATCGACACGGCCGGCATCCGCCGCCGGGTCCACCTCCAGGAGGGCGCGGACTACTACGCCTCGCTGCGCACCGCCGCCGCCGTGGAGAAGGCCGAGGTCGCCGTCGTCCTGATCGACTCCAGCGAGTCCATCAGCGTCCAGGACCAGCGGATCATCACCATGGCCGTGGAGGCCGGTCGGGCGCTCGTCGTCGCCTTCAACAAGTGGGACACCCTCGACGAGGAGCGCCGCTACTACCTGGAGCGCGAGATCGAGACGGAGCTGGCGCAGATTTCCTGGGCCCCGCGCGTCAACGTCTCCGCGGTCACCGGCCGCCACATGGAGAAGCTGGTCCCGGCGATCGAGACCGCGATCGAGGGCTGGGAGACCCGCGTCCCCACGGGCCGGCTGAACGCCTTCCTCGGCGAGATCGTCGCCTCCCACCCGCACCCGGTCCGCGGCGGAAAGCAGCCGCGCATCCTGTTCGGCACGCAGGCGGGCACCAAGCCGCCGCGCTTCGTGCTCTTCGCCTCCGGCTTCCTGGAGCACGGCTACCGCCGCTTCGTCGAGCGCCGGCTGCGCGAGGAGTTCGGCTTCGAGGGTACCCCGATCCACATCTCGGTCCGGGTCCGCGAGAAGCGCGGACGCAACAAGTAGCCTCCGGCACGACGGAGCCCCGGACCGCTCGCGATGAGCGGTCCGGGGCTCCGTCGTGCTTCCGGCGTCCGCCGTCCCTCAGGACTCCCGTGAGCCCGGCGGCAGGGCCGCGGGCCGCTGCCGTCCGGCGTGCCGGCCCACCCGCTGCCAGGAACCGAGACTCCCGCCGTGCTGGCCCTGGCCGCCGTGCCCGCCGGGGGCCGGATGGCCGCTCAGCGGCGCCCGGGAGGCGAAGAGCCCGGCGCCGAAGGCGTGGAAGCCGAGGTTCTCCTCTCCGCTCCGGTCGCCCGGCAACGCCCGGAACGAGCGCCGGTACTCGGAGTACAGCGCGTCGTAGATCGGGGTGGAGGAGGGGGCCCCCGATGGATCCTGCGAGGGACGCATGGCAGGGATGTGGCTCTGGTGCTGGCGGGAGGGGTCGTATGAGTGCACGTAGGTGCCAACGACCCCGTCGCCCGTCGGATGCGGTCCCGGCGGAGAAAACGCTGTTCGGCGGGGGTGTCCGAGCCGGGCGGACACGATCAGGTCCCGGCCAGCGGCATCGACGCGGCGACCAGCTGACCGTTGACCGCGGCCTTCTCCAGGGCGTCCCGGAGCAGATCCTCGCGCGGCTGCTGGCCGATGGTGCCGGCCGGCGCCGCGAAGACGAGGACCGTCTGCGACTTGTTGACCGCGGCCCGCCAGCCGTCGGTCACCTGGAGCGGCTGGTGCGCCTGCCACCAGGCGACCGGGGTGCCGCCGCCGGCGCCCGGCTGGAGCACGGCGTGCAGCTGGCCCACGGCGAGCAGCACCGACCAGCCGGGAAGCACCTCGGGCAGCCGGTTCAGATCGGGGGCGGGGCGGAAGCCCTGTTCCAGCAGCAGCTGGAGGAATTCGTCGCCCCCGCTGCCGTCGGTGCCGGGGCGGGCGACCGGTCCCGTCGGTTCCACGACGAGGGCCGGGCGGACGTCGTCCTCGATGAGGACGAGACCGCTGGTGATGCCGAGGACGGCCTGTTCGGGCATGAGCCCCTCCGTATTCTTCTGCTCGCTGCCGGTGATGCTGCGCACCGCGCCCTGGAGCTGGTCCTCCGCCACCTTGACGACCTGCGAGGGGATGCACGTCGCGTGGGCGAACGCGAGCACGGCGGTCTCGTCGCCGATGAACAGCACCGTGCTGGTGCGTTCCTGGTCGGAGTCGCCGGGGGTGCGGCAGGAGGTGCAGTCGTAACTGCCGGGGGCGCTGTCGCCGACGAGCAGCCGGTCGGCTTCGGCGTCGCCGATCTCGGCACGTACGTCCTGGCTGACGTCGAGCATGCGCGGCACGGGTGGCTCCTCGGACTCGGTGCGTGAGCCGGGCGGTTCCCGGCTCATGTAGAGACAACGCGGGATCCGCGGCCGGGGTCACGCGTCGGCGGGCACGGAAGTGGACTCCGGGGTCCGGCAGGAATCGTCATGCACATCTCAACCTGCTCATGGCCGACGTCCGCGCGAAGGGCACCGGGAGGCCCGGGACCGGCCGCCGGCCTCCCGTGAGAGAAACACGAGGAATGACAGGCCGGGGATAATCGGGTAGGAATTCCCGTCGTCCCGCCATTCGGGTGACCGGCCCGCGGGCGTAAAGGCGACAGGCCGGCCGGCGTTCTTCCGGAACCGGTCGGCGGGGCCGTCGCGAGATCCACCGGAGCGACCGGCTATTTCACGCCGCGGCTTCCGGACGGTCCGTTCGGGTGAATAGGAACGCGTATACCTGTGTGGGGATCCTGTGACACAAGCGTGACCGTCACGGCATACGGGGATGCAAGGGGCTCCGCCGGAGCCCGCCCTTCCGTCACGGTCCGGGGCGGCCTACGGTGAGAGGCATGGCATCTCTACCGACCCCTCCCGCACAGCCGGACGACGCACCCGAGTCGTACGTCGGCCTCGGCGCCGACGCCGCCGAACAACAGGCCAGGAGCCGCGGCTGGGACACGGTCCGGGCCGTGGCGCCGGGCACGTTCCTGACCATGGAGTACCGCGTCGGCCGGATCAATTTCCAGGTCGAGGACGCCACGGTCACCCGCTGCTGGGTGGGCTGAGCCCTCCGGGCGCGCGCGTCCCCGCCGAACAGGCCGAAGGCCCCGACCGCGGTCGGGGCCTTCGGCGTGCGGGGCGAGGCTGTGCGTACCGTCCCCGCGGAACAGGGGGCGGCCTCTCAGCCGCCCGCCACCGGACGCGCCGTGCCGGCGGAGCCGCGGGCCCCGTGGTCCGGGTGCGGCGGACGGCGGCTGCCCGCCGGAGTGACCGGCGGCCGGTCCGGGCGCACCTGGTGCGCCCCGTGGACCCGCGGTCGCGTACCGGCGGCGGCCTGATGGGCGGCGGGAGCGGCGTCGACCACGAGAGGCACGCCCCCGGCGGCCGGGGACTCGCCGCCGATCGCCTGCGGCAGCAGCAGCACCGGCCGCGGCCCGCCGTCGGCGGCCCGCGCCGGACGGCCGGGTCCGCGGCGCTCCCGCCACTGCTCGCGCACGGCGAAGATCCACGTCTCGGTCCGGGCGATCAGCGGCTCGAACCAGGGCAGGGCCAGCAGGATGAGCAGCCCGGCCGCCCAGCCCAGCAGGACGTCGCTGAGCCAGTGCGTGCCGATGTACACGGTGGTGAGCCCCACGCCCAGCGACACCGTCGCGGAGACCGCCGACAGATAGCGCCGGGCACGCGGAGTGGTCGCCAGATAGGCGAGGATTCCCCAGGTCACGACGGCGTTGGCGGTGTGTCCGGACGGAAATATATCGCCGCCGGCGAACATCTCGGCCGAGCCGATCTGCGTCGCGTAGTGCGGGCCGAGCCGGCCCAGCCCCAGCTTGACCGCGCCCACCGTCACGTTGAGCAGCAGCAGCGAGCAGCCGAGCACCAGCAGCGGCCGGAGCGTGTGCTGGCGCCAGGAGCGCCAGCCCAGCCAGCAGGAGACCATCACGGCCGTGGGGCCGCGCTGGCCGAGCACGACGTAGTAGTCGAGGAACGCGTGCAGTTCGGGCCACTGCTGGTAGGGCCGGAACAGCATGACCTTCCAGTCCAGGGCCACCAGCCAGGACGACACGAGCACGGCGACGACGATGGCGACATAGAACGCCAACGTCCCGCCGAAGAGGGCGATGCGGTGACGGCTCATCCGCGGCGCCTCTATCTTCGGCGGTTCCGGCTCCCGGTCCAGGCGGGCAAAGATGTCGGTACGCACCCAATCGACGTTACAGCGAGTGAGTGAGCGAGCAGGCCAATCCGGGCGCTTTGTGATGACGATGTGATGTGGACTTTGTCTCAGGTCGGCGTCTTTTCCGGACACGGACAAGAATCTCCGTAATCCTGCGTCCCATTGCCCCGGGCCGCGTTCGTATGTGTGTTTGGGTCGGCAGGGGGAATTTCGTGCGCGGGAATCCGCCGGAATTGTTCCGGCCATTCGGGGGAGGCGCGCACCGCCGCGCCGTCCGGGCGGACCGGGCCTCCCGGCGCGGCCGGGCCCCGCCCCGCCCGGCCGGTCCGGAGTGGCGTACGCCACACTGTGCGGCGGACCGGGGTATGAGGTGGACCACGTGTGGCCAGGCCGAACTCGCGTACGCTGACGGCGCACTCGCCCGTCGATGCCGGGCCCCGGGGGACGCGCACACGGCGGCCCCGCCGGTCCGCCGAGCGCGAGGGACTTTCTGGGAGGTACGTAGATGTCCGGGACGACCACGGCCGGAGTCCGGCTGCGCACAGCTGCCGAGGGCGCCAACCGCTGGGTCGTCCTCGTGGTCCTCTGCCTCAGCCTCCTGGTGGTGGCCCTGGACGCGACCGTGCTGCACGTCGCCGTCCCGGCGCTCACCGAGGACCTGCGGCCGAGCGCCACCGGGCTGCTGTGGATCGTGGACGCCTACCCGCTGGTCTGCGCCTCGCTGCTGATCCTCTTCGGCACGCTGGGCGACCGGATCGGCCGGCGGCGCGTGCTGCTGTTCGGCTACGCGACCTTCGGCGCCGCCTCCGTGCTCGCCGCGACCGCCGACAGCCCGGCCGTCCTGATCGCGGCCCGCGCGCTGCTCGGCGTCGGCGGGGCCATGATCATGCCCGCCACCCTGTCGATCCTGCGCCAGGTCTTCCCCGACCGCAGGGAGCGCGCCCTGGCCATCGGCGTGTGGACCGCCGTCGCCGCGGTCGGCGCCGCCGTCGGGCCCGTCATAGGCGGGTTCCTGGTCGAGCACTTCTGGTGGGGCTCGGTCTTCCTGATCAACATCCCGCTGATGGCCCTCATCCTGCCGCTCGGCCGCTGGCTGCTGCCCGAGTCGCGCGGGGCCGACGACGGCCCGTGGGACGTCCTGGGCGCGCTGACCGCCGCGGCCGGAGTGCTCGGCGTCGTCCTCGGCGTCAAGCGCCTCGGCGGCGGCGCGGGCCCGTTCGACCCCGCCTCGCTCGTCGCGCTGGCCGTCGGCGCCGCGTTGCTGGTCCTCTTCGTGCGCCGCCAGCGCCGCCGCCCGCACCCGCTGATCGACGTCGGCATGTTCGCCCGCCCGGCCTTCAGCACCGCCGTCGGCTGCATCGTGCTCGCCATGCTGGCCCTGGTCGGCCTCCAGCTGATCGCCGTGCAGTACCTCCAGCTGGTGCTCGGGCTCAGCCCGCTGGAGACCGGGCTGCGGCTGCTGCCGCTGACGTTCGCCGCGATGGCGGCGGGCGCCACCGGCTCGCACACCCTGCGGCGCGTCGGCCCGCGCCGGATGGTGGCCTGGGGCTTCGTCCTGACGGCCGCCTCCGTCCTGCTGCTCACCGCCATGGGCCAGCACGACCGGCCCGTCCTGCTGACCGCCGGGTTCGTCCTCCTCGGCTTCGGACTCCAGACCACGCTCTTCGGCGCGTACGAGTCGATGCTCAGCGACGCCCCGCCGGAGCGGGCGGGCGGAGCCGCGGCGATCGGCGAGACCTCCTACCAACTGGGCGCGGGCCTGGGCATCGCCCTGCTCGGCAGCGTCATGAACGCCGCCTACGCCCCCGGACTGGCCGGCCTGCACGACCGGGGCGTGCCCGCCCGCGCCGGAGCCGAGGCGTCCCACTCGCTCGGCGAGGCCTACCAGGTGGCCGCCCAGCTCGGCGGCCCGGCCGGTGAACTGCTGCGCGCCACCGCCCGGCACGCCTTCATCGGCGGGCTGCACATCACACTGTTCGTCAGCGTGGGTCTGCTGCTGCTCGGGGCGCTGGCCGCCCTGCGGCTCCCGAGGGCGATGGAGTGCCCGCCGAAGGAGAAGGGGGCCGCCGTACCCGCGCAGCCCGCCCCCGGCGGGGCCGTCCGTCCAGCCGAACCGGCCCCGGCGCCGGCCGTCGAGGACGCGCCGGACCGCCGGCTGCCCCGCCCCGCGCGCCGCGCGCCGGCCGAGGCGGCGGGCTCTGGACGAGCGGCACGCTGAGCCGTAACGTCAGCGCGAAGCTCTGACCACCACCGCTGGTCCTCAAGGGGCCGCGGGCGACTCCCGGCCCTTCGAGCACCGTGCGAGCCGCCGGAGGCGCCTCATGTCCAGCACCGAGTCCGTGAAGCCGTCGAAGCTCCCGCCGTTCGACGCGGGCGACCCCCTCGGCATCGACGACCTGCTCGGCCCCGACGACCTCGCGATCCGCGACACGGTCCGCGCCTGGGCCGCCGACCGCGTCCTGCCGCACATCGCCGAGTGGTACGAGAAGGGGGAGCTGCCCGGTATCCGCGAACTGGCCCGGGAGCTCGGCGCGCTCGGCGCGCTCGGCATGTCCCTGGACGGCTACGGCTGCGCGGGCGCGAGCGCCGTCCAGTACGGGCTGGCCTGTCTGGAGCTGGAGGCGGCGGATTCCGGAATCCGCTCGCTCGTCTCCGTACAGGGATCGCTCGCCATGTACGCGATCCACCGCTTCGGCTCCGAGGAGCAGAAGCTGCGGTGGCTGCCGGGCATGGCGGCGGGCGAGACCATCGGCTGCTTCGGCCTGACCGAGCCCGACCACGGTTCCGACCCGGGGGCGATGCGGACGTACGCGCGGCGCGACGGCGAGGACTGGGTCCTCGACGGACGCAAGATGTGGATCACCAACGGCTCGGTCGCCGGCGTCGCGATCGTCTGGGCGCAGACCGGGCAGGACGACGGGGGCCGGGGCATCCGCGGCTTCGTCGTGCCCACCGACGCCCCCGGCTTCTCCGCCCCGGAGATCCGGCACAAGTGGTCGCTGCGCGCCTCGGTCACCAGCGAACTGGTCCTGGACGACGTGCGGCTGCCCGCCGACGCGGTGCTCCCGGACGCCACCGGGCTGCGCGGCCCGCTCAGCTGTCTGAGCCACGCGCGCTACGGCATCGTCTGGGGCGCCATGGGCGCGGCGCGGTCCGGCTTCGAGTCGGCCCTCGACTACGCGAGGACCAGGCAGCAGTTCGGCCGCCCGATCGGCGGCTTCCAGCTCACCCAGGCCAAGCTCGCGGACATGGCGGTGGAACTGCACAAGGGCGTCCTGCTCGCCCACCACCTGGGGCGGCGGATGGACGCCGGCCGGCTCCGCCCGGAGCAGGTCAGTTTCGGAAAGCTCAACAACGTGCGGGAGGCGATCGAGATCTGCCGTACCGCGCGCACGATCCTCGGCGCCAACGGGATCTCCCTGGAGTACCCGGTGATGCGGCACGCCACGAACCTGGAGTCGGTGCTGACCTACGAGGGCACCGTGGAGATGCACCAGCTGGTGCTGGGCAAGGCGCTCACCGGTCTCGACGCCTTCCGGTGAACGGGACGGGCTGACCGGACCTGTCCGGCGAGCGCCCTGCTCAGCTCTGGTTGAAGAAGCCGTCGGTCCTGCGGCCGGCGGCCTCGCCCGCCACCACCTGGGTGTCGGCCGGCGACAGCAGGAAGACCCGGGTGGCCACCCGGTCGATCGAACCGCGCAGTCCGAAGATCAGCCCGGCGGCGAAATCCACCACGCGCTTCGCGTCAGAGGGATCCATGGCCGTGAGGTTGACGATCACCGGAACGCCGTCCCGGAACAGCTCCCCGATGGCCCGCGCGTCCCGGAAGCTGTCCGGGGTCACCGTGGCGATCCGGCGGTCCTGCTCGTCGGCCGCCTCGGCGACCTGCACGCTCGGGTCGGTCACCCAGGCATGGTGGCCCGTGCCGGTCTCCGTACCCTCGGCGTACTCGTCGTCGTAGTACCGCTCGTCGTTGTCCTCTACGAGGCCAAGCCAGGCACTCGCCTTGCGCACCGATCCCATGGACGCCTCCTCTCACCGCGGTTCCTTGGTGTTCCGCATCTCTTTCGTATCCCTATGGTCGTCCATGATGCGGATCCGGCGCCAAGTGGATAGTCGGCGCGCAGGCCATTCGTGACGGTACTGGTGCAGAGGATGTGGCGGTTCGTCAGGGTTCCTCCTGGATAAGGCCGGTCTTGATAAGAAAATATGATGCGCCAGTCCGTACGGGTGACGTGGGGGACGTACGGGTGAACGCCCCACCCGGCACGAGGCGCGCCGCCCGGTGGTGCGCGAGCGGCGCGCACCGGCCGGACGGCACCCGGACGGGCTGCCCGTCGGGGTCCTGACGGAGGCTCAGGCCGGCCACGTGGTCCGAGCCGCCGCCTGACGCCGGGTCATTTCAGTTCGGACGGCGAGATCCGCGACGTCTCGATCGCGGACTCGGTGGTGCCCCACTTCTTCAGGATCCGGTCGTACGTCCCGTCCTCCTTGAGCCGGTTCACCGCGGCCTGGAAGGCGGGCGTCAGCGGGGAGCCCTTCTTGAAGGCGAAGCCGACGTCGAGCCGCTTGAACTCGTTGAGGAAGCGCAGCCCCTCCTGCTGCCCCACCGCGTAGCGCAACCCGTTGATCGTGGACATCACCACGTCGCTGCGGCCCTGCCGGAGCGAGAGCCAGACCGCCGCCTGGTCCGCGTACGTCTTCACCTCGTAGGGCTTCTCGCCCTCCTCGGCGCACCGGTCCCGGTTCTCCTCCAGCGTCACCTCGAAGGTGGTGCCCGCCGTGGTGCCCACGGTCAGGCCGCAGAGCCGGGCGAGGTCGGTCACCTTCGTCAGCCTGCTGTCGTCACGGACCGCGAAGCCCTGGCCGTCGTTGATGTAGGTGACGAAGTCGACCGTCTTCAGGCGCTCCTCCGTGACGCCGAAGTTCCCCGTGCCCAGGTCGTACCTGCCGCTGCCGAGCGCGGGCAGGATGGCCTCGAAGGACGCCGCCTCGCGCTTCAGCTCCAGTCCGAGCACCTTGGCCGCCGCGTCCGAGAAGTCGATGTCCGCACCGGCCACCGTGCGGCCGTCCTTCTCGTAGAAGCCCCCGGGCGGGGAGCCGAGGCCGGCCGCGACGCGCAGGGCGCCCGCCGAGCGGACGTCGGCGGGCAGCAGCTTCGCCGCCGCCTCGTCCTCGCGCACCGACGACACCACGTCCGTGGCCGGGGTCCCGCCCCTGCCGTCGGCGGCGGCCTTCCCGGCCGCCGTGCCGGGCTCCTCCGCCGGATCCGCGCAGCCGGCGAGCGCCAGGGCGGCGACGGTGATCAGAGCGAAGACGGCGGTATGCCGGGCGCGGGACATGGCTGGGTTTCTCCGGGTTCGTCAAGGTACGCCGACCGGCCCCGGTGCCAGGACGGCACGGAGCGGCGGCGGACGTGTCAGACGTGTCGGTGGGACGGGAAGAACGCGCGGTGCTGCGAGGGGAGGATGGCGCGGTGTGGCGGAGGTGAAGTCACGCGGGAAGGATGCTCCAACGCCGAAGAGGGCGTGAGCAGGGAAACCGGACAGCAGAGGGTCAGCTCAACAGGAAGAGGACCACACACGACCGAAGTCGATGTGGGAGCGGGTGACCAACCACTGCTGCGGATGCATGCGCCCAGTGGAACAGGCATCCGGATGCGCGTCAACTGACGTGAGACATACGGCTCACAGTGTGGACAGGCTTGACAACGCGCCGTGCACAGCGGTTGTCTCGGAGGCGGAACGGCGCTGAGGGGCCCGGTCCGTGTGTGGTTCTTCCGGTGTGAAGGTACGCCCCGTGTTCGATCTCGGCATCCACGGAGCCCTCGCATGCCCCCGCAGACCGATCTGCTGCCCCCTTCCTCCTCCGCACCCCCGCCACCCGTCGACGACGACGCCGGCCCCGTCACGCCCCGTATCGTCCCGGTACGCCGAACCGGCCGCCGGGCGGCGGCCGTCGCCGTCCTGGCGCTGCTCGCCCTTGCGCTGAACTCGGTCGTCCGCAACGACGCCTTCCAGTGGGACGTCGTGGTCTCCTACTTCGCCACCGTCTCCGTCCTGCGCGGACTCTGGCTGACCCTGTGGCTCACCGCCGTCGTCATGGTGCTCGGCTTCGCGCTCGGAGCGCTGCTGGCCGTCCTGCGACTCTCCGGCAACCTCGTCCTCCAGGCGGTCAGTTGGGGTTACGTCTGGCTGTTCCGGTCCACCCCGATCCTGGTCCAGCTGCTGTTCTGGTTCAACATCGGCGCGCTCTACCCGCAGATCCTCGGCGTCTCCACCGTCAGCCTCCTCGGCCCGGTCACCATCGCCGTCATCGGGCTGACCCTGCACGAGGCCGCGTACGCCGCCGAGGTCGTCCGCGGCGGCATCCTCTCCGTCGAGCGCGGGCAGCTGGAGGCCGCGCAGTCCCTCGGACTCGGCCCCTGGCGCAGGTTCCGGCGGATCGTGCTGCCCCAGGCCATGCGCTCCATCGTGCCGCCCGCCGGCAACATGCTGATCGGCACCCTGAAGGGCACCTCCATCGTCAGCGTGATCGCCGTGCAGGACCTGCTGTACTCCGTCCAGCTCGTCTACCACCGCACCTACCAGGTCATCCCGCTGCTGCTCGTCGCCACCCTCTGGTACGCGGCGGTCACCACCCTGCTGAGCGTCGGCCGGCACTACGTCGAGCGGCACTACGCCCGCGGCACGGCGGGCGCGCGATGAGCGGGACACCCACGCTCGTGGTGATCGGCGGCGGACCGCGCGGCACCGGCGTCATCGAACGCGTCGCCGCCAACGCCGCCGCCCTGTACGGCGGCCGGCGCCTGGACATCCACCTGGTCGACCCGTACCCGGCGGGCGGCGGGCGGATCTGGCGCCCGGACCAGTCGCCGCTGCTCTGGATGAACTCCATGGCCGAGGACGTCACGATGTTCACCGACGACACGGTGGAGCTGAGCGGCCCCGTCGTCGCCGGACCGGCCCTGGACGCCTGGGCCCGCGACGTCCGCGAAGGGCGCGTCACCCCCGACGCCGAGCCCGCCGTACTGGCGGAGATACACCGCCTCACCGGCCAGGACTTCCCCAGCCGACGCCTCCAGAGCGCCTACCTGCGCTGGACGTACGAGCGCGCCCTGGCCGCCCTGCCGCCCGGCATCACCGTGCACGAGCACCGCACCACCGCCCTGGCCGTCACCGGTCCGCGCGGCGGACGCCAGCGCGTACGCCTCCAGGACCGCGACGAACCGCTCCTGGCCGACCTCGTCGTGCTGACCGTCGGCCACCTCGACGCCG
This sequence comes from Streptomyces sp. ADI96-02, assembly GCF_003846185.1. Classification (GTDB taxonomy): domain Bacteria; phylum Actinomycetota; class Actinomycetes; order Streptomycetales; family Streptomycetaceae; genus Streptomyces. The sequence continues at coordinate 1,124,138 of NZ_ML123034.1, read as the reverse complement.
AGCACGACCCGGAGCAGAGCGAGCTGGCCGCGTTCGCCGACCGGCACCGGCTGGTCCACCTGCCGCCCGACTTCACCGCCGACACCGGCCTCGACGTGCTGCCCGCCGGAGAACCGGTGATCGTCCGGGGCTTCGGGCTCGCCTTCGTCGACCTGATGGTCCTGCTCACCGAGGGCCGCGGCGGACGCCACGAGGACGGCGTCTACCTGCCCTCCGGCCGGGAGCCCGTGCTGTACGTCGGATCGCGCCGCGGCGTCCCCTACCACGCGAAGATCGGCTACGCCTGGAGCGGCGAACGGCCCACGCTGCCGCGCTACCTGGGCCCCGCGCAGGCCGAGGAGCTGCTGAGCCGGCCCGGCCCGCTCGACTTCCGCCGCGACGTGTGGCCGCTCGTCGAGAAGGAGCTGGGGCACGCCCACTACGAGCGGCTCCTCGCCGCCCACCCCGAGCGCACCACCCTGGCCGCCGAGGAGTTCGCGGAGAAGTACGCCGCCGCCGAACCCGGCAGCCCCGACCTGGACGACCTCGTCGCCGCGGCCGTTCCCGACCCCGCCGACCGGCTCGACCTCGCCGCGCTCGACCGGCCGCTCGACGGCGTCCGCCACCCCACCGCCGAAGCGCTCCAGGAAGGGCTGCGCGACCACATCACCGCCGACCTGGCGAGACGCCACGACCCCGGGCACAGCCCGGACCTCGCCGTCTTCCTCGGTCTGCTCTCCTCCTACGCGCAGCTGATCCGGCTCGGCGACATCGGCGGCTGGTGGCACGGATTCTTCAGCTACCTGGCCTCCGGTCCGCCCGGCCCCCGCCTCCAGCAGCTCCTGGCCCTCTCCCGGGCGGGCGTCGTGCGCTTCCTCGGAGCCTCGCTCACCGTGGAGGCCGACGAGGAACGCGGCGTCTTCCGGGCCCACAGCGCGACCCTGCCCGGCGAGTGGACCGAGGCGCGGGCCCTGGTCGAGGCGCGCCTGCCGGACCCGTCGCTCCGGCACACCGCCAGCCCCCTGCTGCGCGCGCTCCACGAGGGCGGCGCGGCTGTCACCGCCACCGGCCTGCTCTCCGTCGACCCGGCCGACAGCCGCGTCCTGGACCGCGAGGGCCGGCCGCACCCGCGCCGCTTCGCGCTCGGCCCCTTCACCACCGCGCGCAACAGCGGGGCGTTCACCCGCCCCCGCACCGGCGGCCCCGCCTTCCGGCAGAACGACGACACGGCCCGCGCCGCGCTCACCTTCCTGCGCGACCTCTCCTGTCGCGGCCGGCTCGCCTCCTGACCGCCGCACCGCTCCCGTAGCGCCGCACCCCTTTCCGTACCACCGCGCCCAAGGAACCTCCTCATGTCGCTGACCAGCGATCCACCCATCGATCCACCCGCCGGCCCGCCCATCGGTCCGCCCGCCGCTCCTCAGGCCGGCCCCGCTTCCCCGGCCGGTTCCGGCGGCGACCTCGCGGGGCTGACCGTCGTCCCGCTGCGCCACCCGTGGCGGTGGGTCGCCGTCGCCGCGACCGCCGTCCTGCTCGCCCAGTTCCTGAACGGGCTGATCACCAACCCCGGCTGGGAGTGGGACGTCTTCGCGCGGTTCTTCACCGCGCCGACCATCCTCAAGGCCGTCTGGGTCACCCTCCAACTGACCTTCTACGGAACGGCGCTCGGCTTCGCCCTCGGCATCGTGCTGGCCTTCATGCGCCTGTCGGCCAGCCCGTTCCTCCGGTCCGTCGCCCACGGCTACATCTGGGCGTTCCGCTCGATCCCGCTCATCGTGCAACTGCTGTTCTGGTTCAACCTGGCCTACCTCTACAAGGAGCTCCGGTTCGGCATCCCGTTCGGGCCGGGCTTCATCACCTTCGACACCATGAACCTCGTCGGGGCGATGAGCGCCGCCGTCCTCGGTCTGGCGCTGCACCAGGCGGCGTACGCGGCGGAGATCGTCCGCGGCGGCGTACTCGCCGTCGGCAGCGGGCAGTCGGAAGCAGCCGCCGCCCTCGGCATCCCCAGGTTCCGCCAACTCCGCCGGATCGTACTGCCGCAGGCGATGCGCTCGATCCTGCCCAACGCCGCCAACGAGATCATCTCGCTGTTCAAGGGCACCTCGATCGTCTCCGTCATGGCGATCGGCGAACTCTTCTACCAGGTCCAGGTCGTCTACGGACGCAGCGGCCGGGTCGTCCCGCTGCTGATGGTCGCCACCGTCTGGTACATCCTGCTGACCACCGCGCTCTCCGTCCTCCAGTACTACGTCGAACGCCACTACGCCAAGGGGGCCGTGCGATGAGCGCACCCAGCGATGCCATGGTCGAGATCCGTTCCGTGCACAAGAGCTTCGGCTCCCTCCCGGTGCTGCGCGGGATCGACCTGTCGGTCCGGCCCGGAGAGGTCACCGTGATCCTCGGCCCCTCCGGCTCCGGCAAGTCCACCCTGCTGCGCACCGTCAACCACCTGGAGAAGGCCGACCAGGGCTGGATCAGCGTGGACGGGACCCTGGTCGGCTACCGGCGGGACGGCGACAAGCTCTACGAGCTGCGCGAGCGCGAGGTGCTGCGCCAGCGCACCAAGATCGGTTTCGTCTTCCAGAACTTCAACCTGTTCCCGCACCTCACGGTCCTGGAGAACATCGTCGAGGCCCCCGTCTCCGCCCTGCGCCGCCCCCGCAAGGAGGCCGTCGCCGCCGCCGAGCAGCTCCTCGCCCGGGTCGGACTCGCGGACAAGGCGGCGGCCTACCCCGGCCGGCTCTCCGGCGGCCAGCAGCAGCGCGTCGCCATCGCCCGCGCGCTGGCCCTGGAACCCCGGCTGCTGCTCTTCGACGAGCCGACCTCCGCGCTCGACCCCGAACTGGTCGGCGAAGTCCTCGACGTCATCAAGGACTTGGCCGACGCGGGCACCACGATGATCGTCGTCACCCACGAGATCGGCTTCGCCCGCGAGGTCGCCGACACCGTCGTCTTCATGGACGAGGGCCGGATCGTCGAACAGGGCGCGCCCGCCGACGTCCTCGACCGCCCCGTGCGGGAACGCACCCGCGCGTTCCTCTCCAAGGTCCTCTGAACGCTCATGCGTCCCACCCCCGCAAGGAGTACGTACGTGTCCGTCCGCCGCGGCGCCACCCTCGCCGTCACCCTGCTCGCCTCCACCGTCCTGCTCACCGCCTGCGGCGCCTCCGACCCCGCCACCGACCTGGCCGCCCCCAAGGGTCAGAAGGACACGGGGGTCAACATCGGGCCCGACCAGAACCGCATCCGAGGCGAGAAGGCGGAGGCCGCCGCCGCCCTCGTCCCGGACGCGGTCCGCGAGCGCGGCACCCTGCGGATCGGCGCCGGCGCCGGCGCCGACGCCGTACCGCCGCTCGGCTTCTACGCCACCGACGACAGGACCCGGATCGGCTCCGAGATCGACATCGCCACCCTCGTCGCCGACACCCTCGGCCTGAAGCCGCAGTTCGAGGAGGTCTCCTGGGAGAACCTCTTCGTCGGCCTGGACAGCTCCAAGTTCGACGCCGTCCTCTCCAACGTCACCGTGACCGAGGAGCGCAAGGACAGGTACGACTTCGCGACCTACCGGCTCGACAACATCGCCTTCGAGGCCAAGAAGGGCTCCGGCTGGAAGGTGAAGGGACCCGCCGACGTCGCGGGACGCACCATCGCGGTCTCCTCCGGCACCAACCAGGAGAAGATCCTCGTCGACTGGAGCGAACAGAACGTCGAGGCCGGGCGGAAGCCGGTGGACATCACGTACTTCCAGAAGGACACCGACTACTACCTGGCCCTCCAGTCCGGCCGCATCGACGCCTACCTCGGCCCGAGCCCGGCCGCCGCGTACCACGTGGCCACGGCCGGCCAGTCCGAGATCATCGGCACCCTCTCCGGCGCGGGCGGCGACCTCCAGGGCAAGATCGCGGCCACCACCAGGAAGGGCAGCGGCCTGGTCGACGCGTACGCCGCGGCGATCGACCACATCGTGCGGGACGGCTCCTACGGCAAGGTGCTCAAGCGCTGGGGGCTGAGCGGCGAGGCCGTGGAGAAGTCGGAGATCAACCCGCCCGGCCTGCCCAGGACCGAGAGCTGACCCGCCCGGCCCGCCCAGGGCCCCAAGCCGGATCCGCCGGGCCCCCGGGGCCCGCGGCCGATGCGCCCGGCCCCCGGGCGGCCCCGACCGACCGCCCATCCGAGAGGTCCCGCATGTCCGTCCGCACTTCCCTCCACCTGGCCGCCGAGATCGGCGGCCCGCCGCACTACGACGCCGGCCACTACCTCCGCCTCGCCCGGCTCGCCGAAGGCGGCGCGCTCGACTACGTCACCCTCGGCGACTCCTTCGCCCGCCCCGGGCTCGACGCGCTCGCCGTCCTCGCCCGCGTCGCGCCCGCCACCGACCGCGTCGGCCTCGTCCCGACCGTCACCACCACCCACACCGAGCCCTTCCACGTCTCCTCCGCCGTCGCCACCCTGGACTGGGTGAGCCGCGGCCGGGCCGGCTGGATCGCGGACGTGTCCACCACCGAGGCGGAGGCCCGGCTGTTCGGCCGCCGCTCCGCCGCGCCGCCCGCCGCCCTGTGGCAGGAGGCCGGGGAGGTGGCCGACGTGTCCGCCCGGCTCTGGGACAGCTGGGAGGACGACGCCGAGATCCGCTCCACCGCCACCGGCCGGTTCATCGACCGGGACAAGCTGCACTACGTCGACTTCCAGGGCTCCGCCTTCTCCGTACGCGGTCCCGCCATCGTGCCGCGCCCGCCGCAGGGCCGGCCCGTCACCGTCATCGACGCCACCACCCCCGCGGCCCGGCAGGCGGCGATCCGGCACGCCGACGTCGTCCACATCCGGGCCGTCACGCCCGAACAGGCCGCGGCCGTCCGCGACGAGGTGCGCGCGGGCGCCGCCGCCCTCGGCCGCGACCCCGCGGCCCTGCGGATCCTGGTCGCCCTCACCGTCGACCTAGGCGACGTCGAGACGGCCCCGGAACCCGGACTGGACAGCGGCCCGCGACTGGCCGGCCGGGGCGGCTACTTCCGGGGCGGCCCGGTCGACCTCGCCGACCTCATCGCCCGGTGGCACCGGGCGGGCGCGGCGGACGGCTTCCACCTCACGCCCATCACACCCGAGCGCGACCTCGAAAGGATCGTCAACGGCACCGTGGCCCTCCTCCAGCACCGCAGCCTCTTCCGCACCTTCCACCCCGGCGGCACCCTGCGCGAACACCTCGGACTCGTCCGCCCCGCCAGCCGCTACGCCGCCACCGCCCCCACCGCGCCGAAGGAGGGCTGACCGTGCCCCGCCAGATGCATCTGGCCGCCCACTTCCCGGGCGTCAACAGCACCACCGTGTGGGCCGATCCGCGCTCCGGGAGCCAGATCGACTTCTCGTCCTTCGAGCACCTGGCGCGGACGGCGGAGCGCGGCAGGTTCGACTTCTTCTTCCTCGCCGAGGGACTGCGGCTGCGCGAGCACAACGGCCTGATCCACGATCTCGACGTGGTCGGCCGGCCCGAGTCGCTGACCGTGCTGAACGCGCTGGCCGCCGTCACCGACCGGCTCGGCCTCGCCGCCACCGTCAACGCCACCTTCAACGAGCCGTACGAACTGGCCCGCCGGCTCGCCACCCTCGACCACCTCAGCGGGGGCCGGGCCGCCTGGAACGTGGTGACCTCCTCCGACGCCTTCACCGGGGAGAACTTCCGCCGCGGCGGCTTCCTCGACCGCGCCGAACGCTACACGCGGGCGGCCGAGTTCGTCGCCGCCGCCCGGGAACTGTGGGACGCCTGGACGCCCGACGGCCGCTCGCGGCCCTTCGCGCACGACGGCCCGCAGTTCACGATCTCCGGCGAGTTCACCGTGCCGCGCTCGCCGCAGGGCCACCCGGTGGTGATCCAGGCCGGGGACTCCGCCGAGGGCCGGGAGTTCGCCGCCTCCGCCGCCGACGTCGTCTTCACCCGCCACGGAACGCTGGAGGCGGGCCGCGCCTTCTACGCCGACGTCAAGGGGCGGCTCGCCGCGTACGGCAGGACCCCCGACCAGCTCACGATCATGCCCGGGGTCACCGTGGTCGTCGGCGACACCGACGCCGAGGCCCAGGAGCGGGCCGCCGAGATCCGCCGCCGCCAGGTCTCGCCGCAGACCGCGCTGCTCGCCCTGGAACAGGTCTGGGGCCACGACCTCTCCGGGTACGACCCCGACGGGCCGCTCCCCGCGACCGACCCGGTGCCCGACTCCGAGATCGTCCAGGGCCGGGTCCGGCACGGCGACCCGCTCGCGGTGGCGGCCCGCTGGCGCGCGGTCTCCGAGGCCAAGGGGCTCTCCATCCGGCAGACGGTCATCGAGACGACCACCCGTCAGTCGTTCATCGGCTCGCCGGAGACCGTCGCGGCCGAGCTGACCGCCTTCGTCGACGCGGACGCCGCCGACGGCTTCATCCTCGTACCGCACCTCACCCCCGGCGGCCTGGACGACTTCGTCGACCGGGTCGTCCCGCTCCTCCAGGAACGCGGAGCCTTCCGCTCCGAGTACTCCGGCTCCACCCTGCGGTCGCACCTCGGCCTGGCGGAGCCGGTGTGGAAAGGTTGACCGCATGAGCACGGACGTACGACAGCACCGAGCGGACGGCGAGCAGGACGCCCGGCGGGACTGGCAGCGGTGGCACCGGGAGCGCGTCGTCGCCGTGGCCGTCCCGCACGGGCCCCTCTCCCTGGCCGGGACCCACTGGTTGTCCGACCACCCCGACGGGAGGATCGCGAACGTCCCCGGGCAGTGGCGCGAGGAGGGCGACGCCGTGGTGCTCACCGCCCGTGCCGAGGAAGGGCTCACGGTCGACGGCGCCCCGCAGGCCGGCGAGGTCCGGCTGGGCGCGGACAGCGGACCCGCCGGCGGCTCCCGGGTCGCGCACGGGGACCGGCGGCTGGTGGTGCTGCGCCGCGAAGGACTCTGGGCGGTACGGGACTTCGACCCCGGCTCGGCGGCCCGGCACGCCTTCTCGACCATCGACGCGACCCCGTACGACCCGGCCTGGGCGCTGCGGGGGACGTTCCGCCCGTACGCCGCCGACCGGACCGTCCGCGTCGCCAACGCCGACGGGGTGGAGCGGGGGCTCGCTCTGGCCGGGGAGATCGCCTTCACGGTCGGCGCGGACGAGCACACGCTCCAGGCCGCGGTGGAGCCCGACGGTTCGCTGTGGGCCGTCTTCGCCGACGCCACCAGCGGGAACGGAAGCTACCGCTTCCGCTTCCTGCGGCCCGGGGCCCCGGACGCCGACGGCGGCGTGGGCGTCGACTTCAACCGGGCCCTGCTGCCTCCGTGCGCCTTCGCCGACCACTTCATCTGCCCGTTCCCGCCGCCGGGCAACACGCTCGCGGTGCCCGTCCCGGCGGGGGAGCGGAACCGTATCGACGCCTGACCCGGACGCCCCGGCGCCCGACGGGATCGCCGCGCGCACCTCCGGCACGGGAGCCCTCCTCCGGAATTCCGGACGAGGGCTCCCGTACGTCCCGCGGCTTTTGAGAGGATGGGCCCACGATCGGGCGCGCAGGCAGGCACGGGGGCGGGCACTTGTCGGGCTGCGGGGCGAGTCCGCCGAAGCCCCCGCGGACACCAGGGGGTTGCAGGTCCGTGAATCGCATCGGAGTGACCGGTCACCGTACGATCCCCGCCGCCGCGCGGGCCCATGTGCTGGCCGGGCTGCGGGCCGCCCTGTGCGGCCTCGACGGCGCGACGCAGGCGCTCTCCAGCCTGGCGGTCGGCGCGGACCAGCTCTTCGCCGACCTCGCGCTGACCTGCGGCGCGGAGCTGACGGCGGTGATCCCCAGCGGCGACTACGAGGCCTGCTTCGACAACGCCGCCGACCTGGCCCGCTACCGCACGCTCAGGGCGCGGGCCGCCCAGGAGGTCCGCCTCGACTTCCCGCACTCCACCGACGAGGCGTACTACGCGGCGGGGGCGTACATCGCCGACCACTGCGACCGGCTGCTCGCGGTCTGGGACGGCCTCCCGGCCCGGGGCCTCGGCGGCACGGGCGACATCGTCACCTACGCACGGGCGCTGGGCCGGCCGGTCACCGTCATCTGGCGGGACGGAGTGGAACGCACCTGACGATTCGTCAAGTTCGGTGCCGGGCAAGCCAGTCGGTGTGCTCCGGCGACACGATCCGCTCGGTCTCGAAGACGGCGACGGGCCACTGCCGCTCGGTGAGCGTGGTCTCCATCGCGGCCTGCATCGACTCCAGGTCCTCCTCCACCAGCGAGTGCGCGGAGATCAGCGGATGGTGGCGGCGCGTCTCGTTCCAGGCGAGGCAGGCCGCACCGGCCGCCGACAGCACCCCGGTCAGTCCGAAGGACCTCCCCGCCCCGAACGCCGCCGGCACGCTCAGCGCGAGCGCCGGAAGCGTCAGCGCGACGACGGCCCCGGACCACACGAGCGCCCCGCGCCGGGACACCAGCCGCCGCCTGCGATACCACCGCCGCTGCTCGATCAGCCGGTCCCGCACGTACGTCTCCTTGCGCACGGTGAACGCCTTCTCCCGCAACGCGCGCATGGCGTCCGTGATGACCGCCCCGCCGGACTCCGCCATCGCCTCGCGCGGATCGGACCAGCCCACCTTCCGCAGTTCCTGGAGTCCTTCCTCCAGCCGGTTGGCGAACAGCGCCTCCGGATGCGGCGTGGCGGTGTCGAAGGGCGAGCCGTGCACCGCGTAGCGCCAGCAGAGCGACTTGATGAACTCGGCGGCGGAGCGGTTCAGTTGCCAGTGCGACTTTGCTTTGCGCCGGGAGGCGAGATAGGTCGTGAACAGGACGCCCAGGTACGCCAGGACCGCGACCACGTGGAGGAGCCGCGCCGCCGGACCGTCCTGCCCGCTCCACGGCAGCGCCGTGGGCACCGCACCGGCCACCAGCAGGGCCAACTGGACCCTCGTGGTGTTCACGGCCTCCCGCTGACGTGCCACGGCGACCGCGTCCGTGTGGTGGAAGAGCGCCGGAAGGTCCTCGTTCCTGAAGACCATGGATCTCAGCGGTCCTGGCAACGCCGTCATGGCCACCCCCGTCTGCAGTTGTCGGTGTGGGCCTGCCGCTCGTGGCGCCGTCCCGCCCGGGCCATGAGAGTAGGGGCGGGGGCAGGGCGCGGCAAGAGCGCCCGCCGCCCGCGCGAGGCCGCCCGGCGGGCTTCGGCCACACCGCCCCGGCCCTCCGCGCGGACGCCGTGCGCCCGCGCGCGGACACGGTCCGGCCCCGCCTCGGCCGGCGGGGCTCCAGGAGCACCGGTCCGCTCGCCGGGAACCCGCCCCGCCGCGAACCGATCGGGTCCGGTGAGCCGTTCGGCCGCACGTTCCGGCCGTCGCCGGGATCGTCCTGAAGTCGCCCCTGCGCGCGGCCGGAGGCGGCCGTTCCGGTCCCGTCGTCCGGCTCACCAGCGGCTATCCCGCGCGCCATTCCGCGACCGGTTCATTTCCGCTTGACCCGACCGGGGTGCGGGGCCGGGTTTCGGCTTTCGAAACGAGGAGGGAAGGCTTGTCCGCCGACGTGTGGCAGGGTCGGGATGGGAGTAAAGTCTGCCTGCCGGACCCTGCAATTATGCAGAAACCGGCAGCGTTTCCCCTGTCCGGAATGAGACCCTCAAGGACCCCCGAGGACGGCCGTGAAGACCTACGGAACCACCCCCGCCTTCGCCAACGCGAAGACTCGCACGACCCTCGCCGCGACCGACGCCCGCAGCGCCGAAGCCGCCAGGAAGCTCGGCCGTGTCATCGACGCCTCACCAGGCCGCTCCACCCGGATCTCCACCTTCAGTTCGGCTCTCTGAACGGGCCCACCGGGAGCTGGGGACAGCCCTTAGAATGACGGAATGACAGGACCCCTGGTCCCCTTCCGTGAATTCGTTCTCAAGGTGCACAGCAGGTGCGATCTGGCCTGCGACCACTGCTATGTCTACGAACACGCGGATCAGAGCTGGCGCACCCGCCCCAGGACCATCTCCGACGAAGCGATTTCCTGGACTTCCCGACGCCTGGCCGAGCATGCGGCCACGCATGCGCTTCCCTCCCTCACAGTGATCCTGCACGGCGGGGAACCGCTCCTGGCGGGGCCCGCGCGGCTGCGACGGGTCTGCGAGGAGCTCGGCTCGGCACTCGACGGCATCGCTGAGCTGGACCTGAGGATCCACACCAACGGCGTCCAGCTCAGCCCCCGCTACCTCGACCTGTTCGACGAGTTCGGCGTCCGGGTCGGCATCTCGCTGGACGGCGACCGGGCGGCCAACGACCGGCACCGGCGCTTCGCCGACGGACGCACCAGCCACCCGCTCGTCCTGCGGGCCGTCGACCTGCTCCACCAGGAGCGCTACCGCCACCTCGACCTCGGCCTGCTCTGCACGGTCGACGTCCGCAACGACCCGGTCGCGGTGCACGACGCCCTCGCCGGGCTGAAGCCGCCTCTCGTGGACTTCCTGCTGCCGCACGCCACCTGGGACGAGCCGCCGCCGCGGCCGGAGGGATCGGCCACCGCGTACGCCGACTGGCTCCTGGCGGTCTTCGACCGCTGGACGGAGCAGGGCCGCCCCGTGCCCGTCCGGCTCTTCTCCTCGGTGCTCTCCACCCTCGGCGGCGGCCCCGGCCTCACCGAGTCGCTGGGCCTGGCGCCCACCGACCTCGTCGTGATCGAGACCGACGGGCAGCTGGAACAGGTCGACTCGCTCAAGAGCGCCTACGAGGGCGCCGCCTCGACCGGCTTCGACGTCTTCCGGAACAGTTTCGACGAGGTCGCCGCCCACCCCGGGGTCCGCGCACGCCAGCTCGGTCTGGCCGGGGTCAGCGGGACCTGCCGCCGCTGCCCCGTCGTACGTTCGTGCGGCGGCGGCCTCTACACCCACCGCTACCGCGCCGCCGACGGCTTCGACAACCCGTCCGTCTACTGCGAGGACCTGGCCGCCCTGGTGCGGGGCATCGAGGACCGCACGGCCGCGGCCACCGAGTCGCCCGCCGTACGCGCGCCGTCCGAACTGGCCGCGGCGCAGCAGGACCTGACGCGCACCCTCCTCGCGGCCCTCCACCACGAACTCGGCGGACGGGGCTCGGAGGTCTGGGACGCGTCCTGGCGGCTGGCCGGCGAACTGGAGGGGAGCGCCGGGGGCGCGCGGGCGCTGGACGCCGTGCTCGCGCACCCGTACACCCGCACCTGGCTGCTCGACACGCTGCGCGCGCTGAGGGACGGCCGGGACCCGGCCGGGCTGCCGACCGAGCGGCTCGCCGTGTCGGTCGCCGCCGCCGCCGTGCGCGCCGGGCTCGACCTGTCGGTGCCGGTGACCTACCGGGACGGCCGCGTGTACCTGCCCACGCTCGGCGAGGCGCGGATCGCCGGCCCCGGCGAGGAGGGTACGGCGGTGGTGCGCACCGCCGGCGGGGTGCTCCTGGTCCGCCGGGAGGGCGCCGCCGACCTGCGCGTCGTGCCGGGCCCCGCCGACGGTCCGCGCTGGCGGCCGGTGCGCGCGCTGCGCCCCGCTCCCGCCGCCGGACCCGTCCTCGACGACCTCGATCCCCACCGCGACTGCTTCGGCACGGCCGCGGCCGAACGGCTCGGCCCGGCCGAGGCCGACGCCTGGGCGCGGGGGCTCGCCGACGCCTGGGCGCTGCTGGAGGACGCCGTGCCGGTACAGGCAGCCGAGGCGGCGGCGATCACCACCCTGACCCCGCTCGCCTCCGGTCCGGCCGGACCGGGCCGGCACGGGTACGGCGGGCTCGGGGCGGTGCTGACGGCCGACGCGCGGGAGCTGGCGCTGGGGCTGCTGAGCGGATTCCGGCGGGCGAAACTGAAGGCGCTCACCGAGGTGACGGATCTCTACGCCTCGGACGGCGCCTGGCGCCACCGGGCGCCCTGGCAGGACGAAAGCGTTCCGTTTTCCCGTCTCCTCTCCGAGACATTCGAAAGGGCGGGGCTCGGCCTCTTCGAACCGCGCTTTCTCGCCGGGGTGCCCGAAGCGCTCGACATGATCGAGAAGGCCGCCGAACCGACCGTCGACGGAAAGCAACTGCTCGCCCTTCTCCGCAAGGAGATCAGCGGCACACACGGGACAACTGGGAGGAACGGTGGTAAGACCGTTCCGATCTCGCGGGCCACTCGTCGAACATCCTGACGGATGACCGAAAAGAAGCGTTCAATGACCGAACGGCAGGGGGGTGGAGCGCGGTGCGCTCCGGAATGATGAATTCGCTCGCGTCCCTTTCCCACTCCTCGGATGCGAGTGCTCACACAGGACGGGGGTCGTGTGCACGCATCGACGCAGCAGCGAGCGGCGGACCATCGGCCGTACTTCTTTCTGAGTTACGCCCACACTCCGGGGTACGGCAACGGAACGGACCCCGATATGTGGGTCGAACGGCTTTTCCAGGACCTCTGCGGCCATGTGATGGCCATGACCGATCTGCCCGCGAGCGCCTCCGCGGGCTTCATGGACCGGGAGATACGCTCGGGTGAGGGCTGGTCGGAACGGCTCGGCGAGGTGCTCGCCACCTGCCGCGTCTTCGTTCCGCTGTTCTCACCGCGGTATTTCGCCAGCGAGATGTGCGGCAAGGAGTGGCACGCGTTCGAGCAGCGCGCCATCCACCACCGGGCCCGCTCCAACCAGAGCGCCGAGGCGATCGTCCCGGCCCTGTGGGTGCCGGTGCCACCGAGCCAACTGCCGGGATCGGCCGAGCGGTTGCAGTTCAACCACCGCGACCTCGGCGAGCGGTACGTCACCGACGGCCTCTACGGCCTGATCAAGCTCCGCCTCTTCGCCCAGGAGTACGAACGGGCCGTCTACGAGTTGGCCAAGCGCATCGTCAGCGTCGCCGACACCGTACGCATCGACACCGGCCGGCCCGTCGACTACCGCCTCGCGCCCAGCGCCTTCGGCTCCCGGAGCAGCGGCGTCGGCGCCCCGCGGCCCATGCAGATCACCGTCGCCGCACCCACCCGCCACGACCTGCCCGAGGGCCGCGACAGCGCGTACTACGGCGACCATCCGCAGGACTGGAACCCCTACCATCCGGCCGCCGCCCGCCCCTTGGCCTACGTCGCCGAGGAGCTGGTGCGCTCGCTCAACTACCAGGCACACATCACCTCGTTCGACGAGGAGCCGGGCCAGAATGAGGGCAAGGCCCCGCCCAGCACCCCCGAGATCCTGCTCGTCGACCGCTGGGCCCTCCAGGACGAGGACCGCCGCCGCAGGCTCGCCGCCTTCGACACGGCGGACCGGCCCTGGGTGACCATGGTCGTCCCGTGGAGCCGGGACGACCACCAGAGCCGGGCCGCCGAGGCCGAGCTGACCGAGAAGCTCGACGCGACCATGCCGGTCAAGATGAGCCAGGGCCGGGCCTTCTGCCGCGTCGCGGCCAAGGGGGTGCCCACCATGGAGGCGTTCGGCCAGATCCTGCCCCAGGTCGTCGAGGTCGCCGCCCAGCAGTACCTCAGACACGCCACGGCCTACCCGCCGGGCTCCGGGTCAGGCTCCGGCGAACGGACCCGGCTCACCGGCCCCATGGGCATGGGCGGCACCAGCTACACCCCCGACCCGCACGACCCTGCGACGGAAGCGGAGGACCTATGAGTGCCGGTCGTGACGGGCGCATCGTCACTTTCTACTCGTACAAGGGCGGCACGGGGCGCACCATGGCCCTGGCCAACACCGCCTGGATCCTGGCGGCCAACGGCAAGCGGGTGCTGGCCGTCGACTGGGACCTGGAGGCGCCCGGCCTCCACCGGTTCTTCCACCCCTTCCTCGATCCCGCCACCCTCGGCGCCACCACCGGCGTGATCGACCTGATCACCGAGTACGCCTGGGCCGCGACCAGCCCCGCCCGGCGCGCCGACGACTGGCACCGCGACTACGCGCGCATCCAGCCGCACGCCGTCTCCCTGACCCCGGAGGCGCTCGGCTGGGAGTTCCCGCGCGGCGGCACGCTGGACTTCGTCTCGGCCGGCCGGCAGAACCGCGAGTACTCCGCGACCGTGTCCACCTTCGACTGGGACAACTTCTACGACCGGCTCGGCGGCGGCCACTTCTTCGACGCGCTGCGCGACGACATGAAGGCCAACTACGACTACGTCCTCATCGACAGCCGCACCGGCCTCAGCGACATCGCCGACATCTGCACCGTCCACCTGCCCGACGTACTCGTCGACTGCTTCACCCTCAGCGACCAGTCCATCGACGGGGCCGCCGCCGTCGCCCGCCAGATCGCCGAGCGCTACACGGGGCGGCCCATCTCCATCTTCCCCGTCCCCATGCGCATCGACGAGGGGGAGAAGGAGAAGGCGGACGCCGGACGCGCTCTGGCCCGGCTCAAGTTCGACCGGATCCCGCGCGAGCTGTCCGGCGACGAACTCACCGCCTACTGGGGCGCGGTGGAGATCCCGTACCGCCCCTACTACGCCTACGAGGAGACGCTCGCCACCTTCGGGGACGAGGCCGGGCTCACCAACTCGCTGCTCTCCGCCTTCGAACGGCTCGCCGCGGTCATCACGGACCGCGAGATCACCTCGATGCCGCCGATCGGCGAGGAGGTGCGGCTGCGCATCCGCGACGCCTTCACCCGGCGCAGGCCCGCCCTGCCCGCCGACCTCTTCCTCAGTTACGTGGCGGAGAACCGGATGTGGGCCGACTGGGTCGAATCGGTCCTCACCCGGGCCGGCTTCCGGGTGGTCCCGCGCGACGTCTTTGCTGGGCGGGACGAGCCGGAGCCGACCGCGGTGACCGCCGAGAACGCGGCGCGCACCGTCGTCCTGCTCTCCGGCGCCTACCTCAAGTCGCAGCGCGCGGTGGACGTGTGGAACCGGGCCGTCGCGGAGGACCCCGGCGGCGGCCGGCGCCACCTGCTGCCCCTGCGGGTCGGGGACGTGCGCCTGACGGCCCCCTACATCGACCGCAACCCGGTCGACCTCTTCCGGCTGGACGAGGTGCACGCCACCACCGCGCTGATGCGCGCCCTGGACCGCCCCGTGCAGGTGGCCGACGGGGTCTCCCCGGGGCCCCGCTTCCCCGGCACCGTGCCCCGGATCTGGAACGCGCCGCCCCGCAACCCCGGCTTCACCGGCCGCTCGACGGTGCTGGAGCGGATGCGCGACCAGCTCGGCGGCGGCATGGCCGTCGTGCTGCCGCAGCCGCAGACGCTCTACGGACTCGGCGGCGTCGGCAAGACCCAGGTCGCGCTGGAGTACGTGCACCGCTTCATGGCCGACTACGACCTGGTCTGGTGGATCTCCTCCGAGCAGACCGACGACGTGGTCGCCTCGCTCGCGGAACTGGCCGTCCGCCTCGGCGCCCAGGGCGGCGACGACATGGCGGCGGCCTCGAAGGAGGCCGTCGACCTGCTGCGGCGCGGCGTCCCCTCGGACCGCTGGCTGCTGGTCTTCGACAACGCGGACGACCCCGAGCAACTGCGCCGCTACTTCCCGCAGGGCGGCTCCGGCCACATCCTGGTGACCTCCCGCAACCAGAGCTGGTCCCAGCACGGCGACGCCCTGCCGGTGGACGTCTTCCTGCGGGAGGAGTCCGTCGAACACCTCCAGCGCCGCGCCCCGGGGCTCAGCGCGGCGGACGCCGACCAGGTCGCCGTCGCCGTCGGCGACCTGCCGCTGGCCGTGGAACAGGCCGCCGCCTGGATCGCCGAGACCGCCACCCCGATCGACGCCTACCTGGAGCAACTGGCCCAGCAGGCACCCCAGGTGCTCGCCCTCAACCAGCCTCCGGGCTACCCGGAGCCGGTCGCCGCGACGTGGAACATCTCCATCGCCCGGCTCAGGGAGCGCTCGCCCGCGGCCGTGCGGCTGCTCCAGCTCTGCGCCTTCTTCGCGCCCGAGCCGATCTCCGCGAACCTCCTCTACAGCAAGGAGATGATCGCGGCGCTGAAGCCGTACGACGCCTCGCTCCAGGAGAAGCTGGTGCTGGGCCGGGTCATCCGGGAGATCGGCCGCTTCGCCCTCGCCAAGGTCGACCAGGTCTCCAACTCCGTCCAGGTGCACCGCCTCGTACAGGCGGTGATCAAGGCCCAGCTCAGCGAGGAGGAGCAGCGCGACGCCCGGCACGTCGTGCACCGCATCCTCGCCGGGGCCCGGCCCGACGGGGACGAGCCGATCGACAACCCCGAGACCTGGCCGCGGTTCGCCACCATCTGGCCGCACCTCGGTCCGTCCGAGGCGCGCCACTGCAAGGAGCCGGAGACGCGCAGGCTGCTGATCGACCGGGTGCGCTACCTGTGGAAGCGCGGAGACGTGCGGACGGCCGCCACGCTCGGCGACGACCTGCGGGAGGTGTGGCTGGAGAAGCTGGGCGAACGCGACCTCCAGTACCTCTACCTCTGCTTCCACCTCTCCAACATCCTGCGCACCCGCGGCCGGTACGTGGAGGCCAAGGAGCTGGACGAGTTCACGCTCGAGCGGCAGCGGGAGGTGCTGGGCCCGGAGCACCCGCACACCTACATGACCACCAGCAGCCTCGCCATCGACCTCGGCCTGCTCGGCGACTACGGCACCGCGATCGAGATGGCCACCGAGGCCCACGAGGGCTTCAGCCAGATCTTCCACGACTCGCATCCCCGCACCCTGGCCGCCGCCAACAACCTGGCGCTGAACCTGCGCAGCGTCGGCCAGTACGCCCGCGCCCGGGAGATCGACCAGGAGGTCTACGACCTGCGCTCGCAGGTGCTCGGCCCGGAGCACCCCAACAGCCTGTCCTCCGCCATGAACCTGGGCCGCGACCTGCGCGAGGTCGGCCGCTACGAGGACTCGGTGACCCTGCTGAGCCGCGCCTACGACAGCTTCAAGCAGACCATGGGCCGGAGCTTCCCCGCCACGCTGAGCGCGGCGAAGAGCCTCGCGGTGTCGCTGCGCCGGGCCGGACGGCTGGAGGACGCCCGCCGGCTGACGGTGGCGACCCGCGCGCGCTACCGGGCGAAGTACACCATCGCCAACCCGGATTCACTGGCCTGCGACCTCAACCTGGCCGCCGACCTGTACGCGGCGGGGGAGACCGCCGAGGCGCGGAGCACGGCCCAGGAGGTCGTCGACCAGTACATGAAGGTGCCGGGGGAGAAGCACCCGTACACCCTGGCCGCCCTGAACAACCTCGGCGTCTACCTGTCGGGGGCCGGCGAGCCGGAGCAGGCGGAGCGGACGCTCACGCAGGTGGTCGCCTCGATGCGGGAGGCGTTCGGCCGCGACCACCCTAACACCCTGTTCTGCGTGATGAACCTGGCCAGTGCCACCGCGGACCGGGGCGAGCTGGGCATCGTGCTGGAGACCGAGCAGCGGCTGGCCGGGCAGTTCCGCGACGCGCTCGGCGCACACCATCCGGAGACGCTGGCGATGATCTCCAACATGGCGGTCACGCTCGACGCGATGGGGCGCGAGGAGGAGGCCGTGCAGCTGCGGTCGGAGCTCGTCCTCGAACTGTCGCGGCAGCTCGGCGACGACCACCCGCTCACCCGCATAGCGCGGACCGAGGCCCGCTTCCGGCGCGAACTGGAGCCGATGTCGGTGTGATCGCGCGCCCGGCCGCCCGCCGGGCGCGCCCCGCGGCCCCGGCGCGGCTCACCCGCCGGGCGCCGCGGCCCGCGCCGGCAGGTCCGGGTGTTCCCGGTCGTCCAGCAGCCAGTCCAGGACGCGCGGGAGCACGGACAGCGCGTCGAAGTGCGCCGCGGCCGGCTCCAGCACGGTGGTGGCGCCCGGGATCTGCCCGGCCAGCCAGCGCGAGTGGCCGACCGGCGAGAAGACGTCCTTCTCCCCGTGCCAGAGCATCACCCGGCCGCCGATCCGGGCCGGTTCGAAACCCCACGGGCGGCAGAACGCGATCGCGTCGTCGATCCAGCCGTAGGCCGACGTGCGCAGCCCCTCGCTGTAGTTGCGCAGCAGCATGGAGCGGATGCCCACGTCGTTGACCACCAGCCGGTCGGAGTCGGTCAGTTCGCGGCGCAGGTCGTCCAGGAGCCGGACCGGGTCCTGCCGGATCTGCGCCGAGCGGACGATGAAGGACTCCGCGAGCCCGTCCGGGTCGGCCGCCGCCGTGGAGTACGCGAGCACGTTGGAGGCGGCCATCCCCTCGAACCAGTCGAGCCCGGCCGCGCCCCAGGGCGCGAGACCGACCAGGGCCGCGGTACGGGTGATCCGCTCCGGCATCAGCGCCGCGCACGCGAGGGCGTGCGGCGCTCCGCCGGAACGGCCCACCACGGCGAACCGCTCCAGACCCAGCGAGTCGGCGATCGCGCGGACGTCCTCGACGACGTCGCTGATCCGGCGGCCCTCGTGCCGGTCCGAACCGCCGTACCCCGGACGGTCGTAGGCGATCAGCTGTGTATGGCGCTGGTAGAGGACCATGCCGCGGGGAGCGGGCCCGAGCCTGCTGCCCGGAGTCCCGTGGAGCAGGAAGACCGGCCTGCCCCGCGGATCTCCCAGGCGCTCCACCATCAGATGCCGGCCGTCCGCCGCACGCACCCGATCGCGCACCCGTGCCTCCTCCGCTCGGTCCCCCGGCCGGTCCGGACACGGTGTGCCCGCCGTGTGCTGCTCTTCGATGATGACCCATCAGAGGCGTTACGGGGACTCCTCGGCGGCAGGAACTGTGAAGGTCCTGGGGGCCTGCGGCAAGGCGATTTCCGTCGGCATGCGGACAGTTGGGAACGACATGCGGACTCGGAGGGCGAATACCGGACAGGACTAGTCCTCACCCGGAAGGCTTCTTCGGTCGCACCGGGTGTTCGCGAACGGAACCGGCCGGGTAGGACTGCTGGTGAGCGAACACGGCCTGTCAGACGTGTCGTTGTCGTGTATGCGTCCGGAAGTCGACCTTGTGTGCGATGGGTCACCTCGGAATAGTGGACGCCCCATCCTCCGTGTTCGGGCACCCCACTTGTCCGCACACGGCCCCACAGGAGGTCGAAGTTGAAGCATCGACGCATAACCGGGAAGCGCTCCACGGTGGCCGCGACGGCCGTCCTCACCCTGGTGGCAGCGGGATTCACGTTCCAGACTGCGAACGCCAGTGACGACGTACCGCAGTTCACCGCCCGGACCCTGAGCGCGGACGCGGCCGGAAAGCTGTCCGCCTCCCTGGACCGGAAGCTGGGCGCGGACGCGGCCGGCACGTACTACGACGCCGAGGCGAAGACCCTCGTCGTGAACGTCGTCGACGAAGCAGCCGCCGAACAGGTCCGCCAGGCGGGCGGCAAGGCCAGAATCGTTCAGAACTCCACCGCCGAGCTGACGTCGGCCCGGCAGACCCTCACCGACAAGGCCACGATCCCGGGCACCTCCTGGGCCGTCGACCCGGTGAGCAACAAGGTGGTCGTCACCGCCGACCGCACGGTCGGCGGCGCGGCCTGGAAGAAGCTCTCGGCCGTGGTCGAAGGGCTCGGCGGGAAGGCCGAGCTGAACCGCACCGCGGGTGAGTTCAAGCCCCTCATCGCGGGCGGCGACGCCATCTGGGGCTCCGGCTCCCGCTGCTCGCTCGGCTTCAACGTGGTCAAGGGCGGCGAGCCGTACTTCCTGACCGCCGGCCACTGCACCGCGTCGGTCACCAGCTGGTCCGACGCGCAGGGCGGCACGGAGATCGGGGCGAACGAGGGCTCCAGCTTCCCTGACAACGACTACGGCCTGGTCAAGTACACCTCGGAGACCGAGCACCCCAGCGAGGTGAACCTCTACGACGGGTCCACCCAGGCGATCACCAAGGCGGGCGACGCGACGGTCGGCCAGGCGGTCACCCGCAGCGGCTCCACCACCCAGGTGCACGACGGCGAGGTCACCGCGCTGGACGCCACGGTGAACTACGGCGGCGGCGACGTCGTCAACGGCCTCATCCAGACCACGGTCTGCGCCGAGCCGGGCGACAGCGGCGGCGCCCTCTTCGCGGGCGACACCGCGCTCGGTCTGACCTCGGGCGGCAGCGGCGACTGCTCCGCCGGAGGCGAGACCTTCTTCCAGCCGGTACCGGAGGCGCTGGCCGCCTACGGCGCCGAGATCGGCTGACGTCGGGCCGGTCGGTTCCGGAACGTCGCAGCAGCAGGAGAGGCCCCCGGTCCGCCGGGGGCCTCTCGCGTGCGGCGGGCGGTGGTCCGGGCCACACTTCCCTATCGTACGTACGTTCGAAACTTGGTCTATGGTGGAGGACGAGGGGGTGGTGAGCGGCGGAACGGTCCAGGAGGTGCGATGTCCGGGTTCACGCATCTGCGCACCGTTTCGGGATTCTCCCTGCGGTACGGGGCCTCGCACCCCGAACGGCTCGCCGAGTGCGCCGCCGGGCGCGGCATGGACGCCCTCGCGCTGACCGACCGCGACACGCTCGCCGGAACAGTCCGCTTCGCCCGTGCCTGCGCGGAGGCCGGGGTGCGGCCGGTCTTCGGGGCGGACCTCGCGGTGGAGCCGTTCGCCGGGGGCGCGCAGGAGGGGCCGCGGCCCCGGCGACCGCGTACGCCCGCCCGCGGCGGAGCCTTCGTCGACGAGTCCGCGCCCCGGGCCGCCTTCCTCGCCCGGGACGGCGCGCGCGGCTGGGCCGAGCTGTGCCGGCTCGTCACCGCCGCCCACGCCCGGGAGCCCGGTGCCCCCGGCCCGCCCGGACCTCCGCTGGTGGGACGCGCCGCGCTGCCGGCCGAGGGGCTGACCGTGCTGCTCGGCCCCGCCTCCGAGGTGGGCCGGGCGCTCGCCGCCGGACGCCCGGACCGGGCCGCCGCGCTGCTCGCGCCCTGGCGGCAGGCGTACGGCGACGACCTGCGCCTCGAAGCCGTCGACCACGGCCGCGCGGGCGCGGGCCCCGGATCGTTGCGGCTGGCCGCCCGTACCGTCGGCTTCGCCGCCGAGCAGGGCGTACGCGCCGTGCTCACCAACGCCGTCCGGTACGCCGACCCGGGGCAGGGGCCCGTCGCCGACGTGCTCGACTCCGCCCGCCGGCTCGTCCCCCTCGACCCGCGCCGCTCGCCCCTGGACAGCGGTGAGCGCTGGCTCAAGGACGCCCCGGCGATGCGGGAGGCCGCCGGGCGGATCGCCTCGGCCGCCGGTCTCGGGCAGGGGGCCGCGGCCCGGCTGCTGGAGGAGACCCGGCGCACCGCCGACGCCTGCCGCGTCGACCCCGCCGCCGACCTGGGCCTGGGCAGCGTCCACTTCCCCGAACCGCATCTCGTCGGCGCCGGCCGGCGCACCGCCCAGCGGGTGCTGGCCTCCCGGGCCGCCGCCGGGATGGTGCTGCGCGGATACGACCGCGACCGCGCGTACTGGGACCGGATGCACGGCGAGCTGGACATCATCGCCCACCACGGCTTCGCCTCGTACTTCCTGACGGTCGCTCAAGTAGTGGACGACGTGAGAGAGATGGGTATCCGGGTCACCGCGCGGGGCTCCGGGGCGGGCTCCCTGGTCAACCACCTCCTCGGCATCGCGCACGCCGACCCGGTCGAGCACGGACTGCTCATGGAGCGCTTCCTGTCCAAACGCCGCTTCGTGCTGCCCGACATCGACATCGACGTCGAATCGGCCCGCCGCCTGGACGTCTACCGCCGGATCATCGGGCGCTTCGGCGCGGAACGCGTCGCCACCGTCGCCATGCCCGAGACCTACCGGGTGCGCCACGCCATCCGGGACGTGGGGGCCGCGCTCTCCATGGACCCGGCCGAGACCGACCGGCTCGCCAAGGCGTTCCCGCACATCCGGGCCCGCGACGCCCGCGCCGCACTGGAGGAGCTGCCCGAGCTGAAGGAGGTCGCGCTCCACCGGGAGAGGTACGGGCGGCTCTGGGACCTGGTGGAAGGGCTCGACGCCCTGCCGCGCGGGATCGCCATGCACCCGTGCGGGGTGCTGCTCTCGGACGCCGGACTGCTGGACCGCACACCGGTGATGCCCACCAGCGGCGAGGGGTTCCCGATGGCGCAGTTCGACAAGGAGGACGTGGAACACCTCGGGCTGCTCAAGCTCGACGTGCTGGGCGTGCGGATGCAGTCGGCGATGGCGCACGCCGTCGCCGAGGTGGAGCGCGCCTCCGGCCGGAGCGTGGACCTCGACGCCGTACCGCCGGGGGATCCGGAGACCTACCGGCTGATCCGGTCCGCCGAGACGCTGGGCTGCTTCCAGATCGAGTCCCCCGGGCAGCGGGACCTGGTCGGCCGGCTCCAGCCCGCCACCTTCCACGACCTGGTCGTGGACATCTCGCTGTTCCGCCCCGGCCCGGTCGCCGCCGACATGGTGCGGCCGTTCATCGAGGCCCGGCACGGCCGCGCGCCGGTCCGCTTCCCGCACCCCGACCTGGAGCGCCCGCTGCGCGGCACGTACGGCGTGGTCGTCTTCCACGAGCAGATCATCGAGATCGTCGACATCATGACCGGCTGCGGCCGGGGCGAGGCCGACCGGGTGCGGCGCGGCCTCTCCCACCCCGAGTCGCAGAGCCTGATCAAGGTCTGGTTCGCGCGGCGCGCGGCGGCCAGGGGCTACGGCGTCGAGGTGATCGCCCGGACCTGGGAGATCATCGAGGCGTTCGGCAGCTACGGCTTCTGCAAGGCGCACGCCGTCGCCTTCGCCGTGCCGACGTACCAGTCGGCCTGGCTCAAGGCGCACCATCCCGCCGCCTTCTACGCCGGACTGCTCACGCACGACCCCGGCATGTACCCGAAGCGGCTGCTGCTCGCGGACGCCCGGCGGCGCGGGGTGCCGGTGCT
This sequence comes from Streptomyces sp. ADI96-02, assembly GCF_003846185.1. Lineage (GTDB taxonomy): Bacteria > Actinomycetota > Actinomycetes > Streptomycetales > Streptomycetaceae > Streptomyces. The sequence goes on along the minus strand of NZ_ML123034.1, from coordinate 1,101,509 downwards.
GCCGCTGGACGTCAACCGGTCGGCGTCCGCCCATCGAATCGAACTGGTGTCCGACGATAAGGAAGGTGCGGGCGGAAAGGAGGTCTGGGGGCTGCGGCTGGCGCTCTCGGACGTCCACGGGATCAGCGAGGCGGAGGCCGCCCGGATCGAGGCGGAGCAGCCCTACGCCTCGCTGCTGGACTTCTGGCAGCGGGCCCGGCCGAGCCGTCCGGTCGCCGAACGGCTCGCGCAGGTCGGTGCGTTGGACGCCTTCGGGGCCAACCGCCGGGATCTGCTGCTGCACCTCTCCGAGCTGCACCGGGCCCACCGGGGCGCCGCGTCCGGCGCGCAGCTCCCGCTGGAGGAGGGGCGCCGCACCAGCTCCGTCGGGCTGCCCGACCTCAGCGAGGCGGAGCGGCTGAGCGCCGAGCTGGGCGTGCTGAGCATGGACGTCTCGCGCCATCTGATGGGCGATCACCACGCCTTCCTGGAGGGGCTGGGGGCGTACTCCGCCAAGCGGCTGCGCGAGGCCCGGCACGGGGAGACCGTGCTGGTCGCCGGGGCCAAGGCGGCCACCCAGACGCCGCCGATCCGGTCCGGCCGCCGGGTCATCTTCACCACTCTGGACGACGGTACGGGCCTGGTCGACCTGGCGTTCTTCGACGACAGCCACGCCGCCTGCGCGCACACGGTCTTCCACTCGTGGCTGCTGCTGGTGCGCGGAGTGGTGCAGCGGCGCGGTCCGCGCAGCCTGACCGTGGTCGGCTCGGCCGCCTGGAACCTCGCGGAGCTGGCCGCGCTGCGGCGTACCGGAGGGCTCGACGCGGTCGCGGCCCGGCTGGCCGAGGGAGCGGAGGGAGCGGAGGGAGCGGAGGAGGATGCGCAGGACGCGGCGCGGGCCCCCGGGGCCGGACGCCGGATACGGATGGAGACGGGTTACGAGATGAACCCCTGGGCCGACCTCCAGCCGCCCGGCGAAGGGACCCCCACCGGAAGGAAGTTGTGGCACCGGTCGCCGGGGAGCGCGGGATGAGCGGCACACGGGAGGCGCGGGAGGAGCCGGGAATCCTCTGCCTGCGGTTCCGCGGGGCCGGCGGGGGGCCGGCGGGCGGGGCCGGGTACACCGGACTGCTGGCCCTGCTCGGCGCGTTCACCCCGGTCGTCGAGGCCGCACCGCCCGACGGGGCGCTCGCCGACGTGGGCGGCGCGCTGCGCTACTTCGGGCAGGACGCGGTGGGCCTGGCCTCGGTGATCCGGGTCCGGGCGCTGGCCCTGCACGGCGTGGACTGCGCGATCGGGGCGGCCGGCAACCCGCTGCTGGCCCGGATGGCGGCCCGGCGGGCGGCGCCCGGGACCACCCTGGTGGTGCCCCGGGGCGAGGAGGCCGGGTTCCTCGCGCCGCTGCCGGCCGCCGCCCTGGACGGCGTCGGGACCGCGACCGCCCGCACACTGTGCGGGTACGGGCTCGACTCCGTCGGCCGGATCGCCGCCGCGCCGCTCGCCACCCTCCAGCGGATCCTCGGCGTCCGCGCGGGGCGCGACCTCTGGGAGCGGGCCAACGGCGTCGACCGCACCCGGGTCGTGCCGAACGCCGCGGCCCGTTCGATCGCCGCCGAACGCTCCTTCCCGCGCGACGAACTGGCCCCGGAGCGGCACCGCCGCGCCCTCCTGTCGCTCACCGAGGAACTGGGCGCGCGGCTGCGCGGCGAGGGGCAGGTGTGCCGGTCGCTCGCGGTCTCGGTGCGGTACGCGGACCGGACCGGCTACGCGACGCTGACCCGCGGCCGTGCGCTGCGGGAGCCCACCGCGCACTCGGCCGCGCTCACCGCGCTCGCCTACCGCATCCACGAGTCCTTCGGCCTCCAGCGGGCCCGGGTGCGGGGGATCGCGCTGCGCGCGGAGGGGCTGGACGACGCCGGGCGGGCCTCCCGCCAGCTCAGCTTCGACCCGGCGGACGAACGGGCGCACCGGATCGAGGCGGTGGCGGACCTGCTGCGGGAGAGGTTCGGACCCGGTGCGGTGAAACCGGCCGGACTCGCCGCCTGAGCGGCGGGCCGGGCGGGCCGTCGGACCCTACGGTGGCGATCACGTCATTTTTTACCGACGCGTAACTTCCCTCGCCGCCCTACTCGTGCGTAATTTGGCATGAGCACCGAAAGCTTGTGGTCCGGGCCACAGGGCGCACCCCCATCGCAACTCCCTTGAGCCGCAAGGAGACCCCCACGATGCTGCCCTGGACCCGTGCTGCGCGTACCCCACGCGCGCGCGGCCTGTTCGCCGCACTGCTTCTCGCCGTCACCGTCCTCGTCGCCCCCGCGGCGACCGCGACCGCGGCCACCCCCGCCGCCGCTCCGGCGGCAGCCGCCGTCTCCCGGGGCTGGAACGACTACTCCTGCAAACCCTCGGCCGCCCATCCCCGCCCCGTCGTCCTGGTCCACGGAACCTTCGCCAACTCGGTCGACAACTGGCTCGGCCTCGCCCCCTACCTGGTCAACCGCGGCTACTGCGTCTTCTCCCTCGACTACGGACAGATCCCCGGCGTGCCGTTCTTCTACGGCCTCGGGCCCATCGACAAGTCCGCCGAACAGCTCGACGCGTACGTCGACAGGGTGCTCGCCGCCACCGGAGCCCCGAAGGCCGACATCGTGGGCCACTCCCAGGGCGGCATGATGCCGAACTACTACCTGAAGTTCCTCGGCGGCGCCGACAAGGTCAACGCCCTCGTGGGCCTCGCCCCCGACAACCACGGCACCACGCTGCTCGGCCTCACCAAGCTGCTGCCGTACTTCCCCGGCGTCGACAAGTACATCAACGACAAGACCCCCGGACTCGCCGACCAGGTCGCCGGATCCCCCTTCATGACCAAGCTCAACGCCGGCGGCGACACCGTGCCCGGAGTCCGCTACACCGTCATCGCGACCAAGTACGACCAGATCGTGACCCCGTACCGCTCGCAGTTCCTGGACGGGCCGAACGTACGCAACGTCCTGCTCCAGAACCTCTGTTCCCTCGACCTGTCCGAGCACGTGGCGATCGGCACGATCGACCGCATCGCCTTCCACGAGGTGGCGAACGCCCTCGACCCGGCGCGCGCCACCCCGACGACCTGCGCCTCCGTGGTCGGCTGACCCGACCCGCGCGGCGGCGCCGACACCGGCGCCGCCGCCCCGCACCGGGCCTCGACCGCGCGGCTACACCACCGCCCGGTAGCGCCGCTCCGGCCGCCCCGTGCCGCCGTAGCGCAGGGTGACCTCCGCCCGGCCCGTCACCGCGAAGTACTCCAGGTAGCGGCGGGTGCTGACCCGCGACAGCGCCCCCGCCTCGGCGCACTCGGAGGCGGACAGGCCCTCCGGGTGCTCGCGCAGGATGCGCTCCACCAGATCGGCCGTCGGGGCCGCGAGCCCCTTGGGCAGTCCGCGCGAGCCCGGCGGCCGGGTGCCGAAGATCCGGTCCACGTCCTCCTGGCGGGCCTCCTGGCGCGACTCGTCCAGCGCGTCCAGGCGGTGCCGCAACGACGCCACGTGCTGCACCTGCTCCTGGAGCGCCGAGCGGTGGAACGGCTTGATCAGGTAGTGCAGCGCTCCCGCCCGCAGCGCCGCCCGGATCACCCCCGCGTCCCGGGCCGCCGTGATGAACAGGACGTCCGCGCCGGTACGCCCGGCGTCCCGCTCCTCCGCCTCCCGCAGGGCGCGCAGCACGTCGACGCCGTTCATATCGGGCAGGTAGACGTCCAGCAGGATCAGGTCGGGACGCGACTCCCCGGCCGCGCGCAGCGCATCCGCCCCGCTGTGGGCCACCCCGACGACCGTGAACCCGTCCATCGCGGAGACATAGCGGCAGTGCAGCTTCGCGACCATGAAGTCGTCGTCCACCACCAGCACCTTCGTCACGCGGACACCGTAGAGCGCGACCACAACGACCACAACGTCCGTTGATTGCGGAACGGAGACAGCCGGTCGACGCGCGGGCAACATGTGGGCCACTTCACAGCGAAAGGCGGAACCCGTGCGACTGCGCACTCCTCTCGCCCTGCTCGGAGCCGCGGCCCTGGTGCTGGTGGGACCGCCGCTGCTCTCCACGGGCAGCGGCTCCGACACCGGCACCCAGATCCCCGGGCTCCGCTTCATGGTCCCCAACACCCCCGGCGGCGGCTACGACATCACCGCCCGCACCCTGGCCAAGGACGCCGAGGACGCCGGACTCACCCACAACATCGAGGTGTTCAACCTGCCGGGCGCCGGCGGCACGGTCGGCCTGACCCGGCTCGTCGGCGAGCACGGCAACGGCAGGCTCGCGCTCTCCATGGGCCTCGGCGTCGTCGGCGCGGTCCACACCAACAACTCCCCGAGCACCCTCGCCGACACCACCCCGATCGCCCGGCTCACCGAGGAGCCGGACATCGTCGTCGTCGGCAAGGACTCCCCGTACCGGACCATCGACGACCTGCTCGCCGCCTGGAAGAAGGACCCGGCCGGCCTCCCGGTGGGCGGCGGCTCCTCGCCCGGCGGCCCCGACCACCTCGCCCCGATGCTCATGGCGCGGGCCGCCGGGATCGCCCCGAAGACGGTCAACTACGTCCCGTTCGACGGCGGCGGCGAACTCCTCGCCTCCATCCTCGGCGACAAGGTCGGCTTCGGCGTCTCGGGCCTCGGCGAGTACCGCGACCAGATCGAGGCGGGCGAACTGCGGCTGCTCGCCGTCACCGGCCCGGAACGCGTACCGGGCCTGGACGCCCCCACCCTGCGCGAGGCCGGACTCGACACCGAGTTCACCAACTGGCGCGGCATCGTCGCCCCGCCCGGACTCTCCGACGCCGAGCGCGCCAAACTCACCGGCCTGGTCCGCGAACTGCACGCCTCGAAGCAGTGGAAGGACTCGATGAGGAAGAACGGCTGGGACGACGCCTTCCTCGCCGGCGAACCGTTCGGCGACTTCCTCGACGAGCAGGACGAGCGCGTCGCCACCGTTCTCAAGGAGCTGGGACTGTGACCACCGACCCGCGACCCGGCACCGGCCGGGCCGCCCCCGCCGGCCCCGTGACCGACGCCGCACCGGACGCGCCCCGGCCCGCCGGCGAACCGCAGGCCCCGCCCCCCGCCACCGGGTCCTGGCTCCGCGACCACTCCGAACTCGGCGTCAGCGTCCTGCTGCTCGCCCTCGGCGGTCTCGTCCTCACCGACGCCCTCACCATGAGCGTCGAGGTGGCCCAGCGCGGACCCGTCGGCCCCCGGACCGTCCCCGTCGTCGTCGGCGCGGCCCTCGTGCTGGTCGCCGTCCTCCTCGCCGTCGACGTCCTGCGCGGCGGACGCGGCGAGGCCGAGGGCGGCGAGGACGTCGACCTCGGCGAGCCGGCCGACTGGCGCACCGTACTCCTGCTGAGCGGCGTCTTCCTCGCCGCCGCCGTCCTGATCGGCCCGGTCGGCTTCCCGGTCGCCGGGGCGCTGCTCTTCTGGGGCTCCGCCTACGCGCTGGGCAGCCGGCACCACGGCCGCGACCCGCTCATCGCGGCGGGGCTCTCGCTCGCCACCTACTTCCTCTTCGACAACCTGCTCGGAGTCCCCCTGCCGGGCGGCCCGCTGATGGGGGTGCTCTGACCGATGGATTCCCTCAACTCCCTCATCGACGGCTTCGGCACGGCGCTCACGCCGGTCAACCTGCTCTGGGCCGCCGTCGGCGTCCTGCTCGGCACCGCGATCGGCGTCCTGCCCGGCATCGGCCCGGCCATGGCCGTCGCGCTGCTGCTCCCGGTGACCTACGGACTCGATCCGACCGGCGCGTTCATCATGTTCGCCGGGATCTACTACGGCGCGATGTTCGGCGGCTCCACCACCTCGATCCTCCTCAACACGCCCGGCGAGAGCGCCGCCGTCGTCGCCGCGATCGAGGGCAACCCGATGGCGAAGTCCGGACGCGGCGCCCAGGCGCTCGCCGCCGCCGCGATCGGCCACTTCGCCGGCGGGATGATCGGCACGGTCCTGCTCGTCGTCCTCGCCCCGACCGTGGCCTCGCTCGCGGTCGGCATCGGCGCCCCCGACTACTTCGCGATCATGGTGCTGGCCTTCATCGCCGTCACCTCCGTCCTCGGCGCCTCCCGCATCCGCGGTCTCGCCTCCCTCCTCATCGGCCTCACCATCGGCCTGGTCGGCCTCGACCAGATGACCGGTCAGCAGCGCCTGACCTTCGGCTCGCTCCAACTGGCCGACGGCGTCGACGTGGTGATCGTCGCGGTCGGCCTCTTCGCCATCGGCGAGGCCCTCTGGGTCGCCGCGCACCTGCGCCGCTCCGCCGGCGAGCCCATACCCGTCGGCCGCCCCTGGCTCGGCCGCGCCGACCTGCGCCGCACCTGGCGGCCCTGGCTGCGCGGCCCGGTCATCGGCTTCCCGTTCGGCGCGATCCCGGCGGGCGGAGCGGAGATCCCGACCTTCCTCAGCTACGTCACCGAGAAGCGGCTCTCCCGCCACCGCGACCAGTTCGGCAAGGGCGCCATCGAGGGCGTCGCCGGACCGGAGGCCGCCGCCTCCGCCTCCGCGGCCGGCACACTCGTCTCGATGCTCACCCTCGGGCTGCCCACCACCGCGGTCGCCGCCGTGATGCTCGCCGCCTTCCAGCAGTACGGAATCCAGCCCGGCCCCCTCCTGTTCGAACGCGAACCGGAACTGGTCTGGGGGCTCATCGCCTCGCTCTTCGTCGGCATGGTGCTGCTGCTCGCGCTCAACCTGCCGCTCGCCCCCGTCTGGGCGAAGCTGCTGCGGATCCCGCGCCCCTATCTGTACGCGGGCATCCTCTTCTTCGCGGCCGTCGGCGCGTACGCGGTCGGCGGCGAGTCGCTGGACCTGGTGATCCTGCTGGTCATCGGGTTGATCGGGCTCGGGATGCGGCGCTACGGGCTGCCGGTGCTCCCCGCCGTCATCGGGGTGATCCTCGGCCCGGCCGCCGAGCAGCAGCTGCGGCGCGCGCTCCAGATCAGCGACGGCAGTGTGACCGGCCTGGTGAACACCCCGTTCTCCGTCACGGTGTACGCGATCGTGGCGCTGATCGTGGCCTGGCCGCTGCTGCGCCGGCTGGTCGCGCGGCGGCGCGGTGACCGGACATCCGACGAGGAGGGCCGCGCCGTCCGTGGCGGCTGAGCGCGGCCGACCGCGTACGTCGGGCACGATCGCCGTCATGCGGGGGACGCCGCGCGCGGCCCCCGCCGCGATCGCCTCGCCTTCCTCCGGCGGTGGGGGAGAATCGGCGGGTGACTGAGAAGATCGTGCTCGACCCGGACTCCGGCGTGGCTCCCTCCGAGCAACTGCGCGACCGGCTCTCCGAACTGGTCCGTTCCGGTGCGCTGCCCGTCGGCCACCGCCTCCCGACCGTACGCGGCTTCGCCGAGGAGCTGGGCCTCGCCGCCAACACGGTGGCCAAGGCGTACCGGGCGCTGGAGACCGACGGTGTGATCGAGACCCGTGGCCGCAACGGGACCTTCGTCGCCGCGGCCGGCGGAGCGGCCGAGCAGCGGGCCGCCGCCGCGGCGCAGCAGTACGCCGAGGCCGCCCGGCGGCTCGGGCTCTCCCAGGAGCGGGCCCTCTCGCTCGCCCGGGACGCGGTGCGGGCCGCGTACGAGCGCTGAGCCACGGCCGCGGCGCGGCCTGGAGGTGCGGTGCGGCCGGGCCCTACAGGTAGAGCCCGGCGTCGGCGCTCGCGTCCTGCTTCGGCACCGACGCGGGGCCGAACCCGCGGCGCAGCGCGTACAGCTCCGCCAGCGAGGCCCCGTCGCGCCCGATGCCCTTCTCGGCGCCCAGCCAGGCCACGGACTCCGGGCGGGTCAGCGGCCCCACCTCGATCCGGGCCAGGCAGCGGCCCGGCCTGACGACGGCCGGGTGCAGCCGTTCCAGGTCCTCGTTGGTGGTGACGGCCACCAGTACGTTGCGGCCCTGTCCGAGCAGACCGTCCGTCAGGTTGAGCAGCCGGGACAGCGCCTGGCCCGCGGTGTGCTTGGCCTCGCCGCGGATCAGCTCGTCGCAGTCCTCCAGAAGCAGCAGCCGCCACCGTCCCCGGGCGGTGCCGTCGTCCTCGCCGATCGCGATGTCCATCAGGTACCCGACGTCGTTGAACAGCCGCTCCGGGTCCAGGACGCAGTCCACCTGGCACCAGTCGCGCCAGGACCGGGCGAGCGTGCGCAGCGCGGACGTCTTGCCGGTGCCGGGCGGCCCGTGCAGCAGGAGCAGCCGTCCCGCGACGTCGTCCGGGGTGAGCTTCATCAGGCGGTCCATCGCGTCGGCCACCGGGGCCGTGTAGTTGGGGCGCACCTCCGCCCAGCTCCCGGCGGAGATCCTTCGGGTGGTGCGGGAGGGGCCGCGGCGCGGCGAGACGTACCAGAAGCCCATGGTGACGTTGTCGGGCTGGGGCTCCGGCTCGTCCCGGGCGCCCTCCACGGCCTGCCCGAGCACCCGTTCCGCCAGCTCGGCGCTGGTCGCGGTGACGGTGACGTCCGCGCTCCGGCTCCAGCGGGAGACCAGCAGCGTCCAGCCGTCGCCCTCGGCGAGCGTGGCGCTGCGGTCGTCGTCCCGGGCGGTGCGCAGCACCGAGGCGTGCGGCGGGATCAGCGTGGCTCCGGCCTTCACCCGGTCGAGGGAGGAGCTGTGGGAGTAGGGCTGCTCGCCCGTCGCGAAGCGGCCGAGGAACAGCGCGTCGACCACGTCGGAGGGCGAATCGCTGTCGTCGACGGTGAGCCGGATCGGCAGAGCGGACTCAGGGGTGGCGGACATGGCGCCCATGATCCGGCACGGGTGAGCCGGGTGCACCCGGGTTTCGGCGGTTCGTGCCGCGTGTCTCCCCGGGCGCGGGTCCGATGTGACGCTCTCTCACCGGCGCGCGGGGGAGCGCCGTTCGAACGCCCGGGGGCGGGTGGAAGCACTCGGGCCCCATTATTGGCATGGACACTTCCGGTCGGGCGGAGTCGCTGCTACTACGGAGTAGGCAGCTACCCCCTGCTCAAGGAGACCCCCCCCATGAACGTGTCCCTGAACGCGTCCAGAAACATGTCCAGACTCGCGGCGTTCTCATCGTCCCTCCTGCTCGGCACGGTGCTCGCGCTCACCGGCGCGGGCGCGGCGCACGCCGACGCGTCCGCCCGCGCCGTCGACTATGTCGCCCTCGGCGACTCCTACTCCTCCGGCGTCGGAGCCGGCGGCTACGACAGCGCCAGCGGCGACTGCAAGCGAACCAACCGCGCCTACCCCGCCCTGTGGGCCGCCGCCAACTCCCCTTCCTCGTTCGCCTTCACCGCCTGTTCCGGCGCCCGCACCGGCGATGTCACCGGCGGTCAGCTCGGTCCGCTGAACGCCTCGACCGACCTCGTCTCGATCTCCATCGGCGGCAACGACGCGGGCTTCGCGGACGTCATGACCACCTGCGTCCTCCAGTCCGAGGCCACCTGCCTGAGCCGCATCGCCACCGCCCGCGCCTACGTCGACTCGACCCTGCCCGGCAAGCTCGACGCGGTGTACTCCGCGATCAAGGCCAAGGCGCCCTCCGCCCGTGTCGTCGTCCTCGGCTACCCGCGCTTCTACAAGCTCGCCGGCAACTGCCTCGCCGGCCTCAACGAGTCGGAACGCTCCGCCATCAACGCGGCGTCCGACCACCTCAACACCGCCACCGCCAAACGCGCCGCCGACCACGGCTTCGCCTTCGCCGACGTCAGGCCCGCCTTCACCGGCCACGAGATCTGCTCGTCCGGCGCCTGGCTGCACAGCGTGAACTGGCTCAACATCGGCGAGTCCTACCACCCGACCGCCGCCGGGCAGTCGGGCGGCTATCTGCCGGCCTTCAACTCCGCCGCCTGAGAAGGCTGTTGCCCCGAACGCCGCACCACCGGCACGGGAGGCCGCCCCGCCGGGCCTCCCGCGCCGCCCACTCATCGGCCCAGACTGTCCGAAGTCTCCCGAAAACGGGCGAATTAGGTAACGAGTCGTCAACCCCCGTACAGGTGTGCCGATCCGGTAGGCGGGATACCCGTGTGTCATCGCGGGACGATAGGGTTAACCTGCCCGGACCGGGTGCCCTCGTACGGGTGGGGAGTGACATGGAACAGATAACGGTGCGGAGCAGGCCGCGGGTGCCTGCCATCACATGCGGGAGCGGTGCGACCAGTAGGCGCCTCGACCGCCATCTCGCGGTGCTCGGCGGCCCTGCCGTCCCGCAGCGCGAGTCGGCGGAAGCGACGCTGCTCATGCGTGAGCTGACCTCGCGCGACGCCGCGCACACCGGCCGGAGCAGGAGCGCCCGCGTGTCGCTCTTCGCGCCGCTGCGCCGGCTGCGGCGTTCGCTCTTCGGCAGCCGCCACTGACCGACGGCCCGTCGGCCCCTGACCGGCCCCACCGCTCGGGGCGGCTCAGGCGATGACCCCGTCCCGGCGCAACGCCGATGTCTGCTCGCCCGTCATTCCCAGGGCTCGCAGCAGCGCGTCGGTGTGCTCACCCAGCGCCGGCACGGCCCCCATCCGCGCCCCCGCCCCGCCCGGCAGCGTGATCGGCGGCAGCAGTGCCCGCAACGGCCCCACCGGTGAGTCCACCACCCGCCACCGGTCGCGCGCCGCGAGCTGCGGATGGGCGGCCAGGCCGGCCACCGAGTTCAGCCGGGCGCAGGCGATCCCCGCCGCCTCCAGCCCGGCCAGCGCCTCCCGGCCCGTCAGCCCCGCCAGCGCGGCGGCCACCACCGCATCGGTCCGCGACCGGTTGCGGGCCCGCGCCGCGTTCGTCGCGAAGTCCGGATCATCGGCCAACTCCGGCCGTCCGATGACCTGTTCGGCGAGCCGTCGCCACTCCCGGTCGTTCTGCACGGAGAGCAGTACCCGCTCGCCGTCCGCCGTCCCGAACGCGTCGTACGGGGCGATCACCGAGTGGGCCAGACCGGTGCGCGGCGGCACGGCCGACCCGTGCATCGCCTGGTTCAGCGGGTGGCCCATCCACTCCGCCAGCGCGTCCAGCATCGACACCTCCACCGGACCGCCCCGGCCGGTCGCGGCCCGCCGCAGCAGCGCGGCGAGCACCCCGGAGAACGCGTACATGGCCGCCGCCACGTCCGCCGCCGGAAAGCCCGCCTTCACCGGCTGCTCGGCGGTCCCGGTGACGGAGACCAGACCCGCCTCGCACTGCACGAGCATGTCGTAGGCCCGCTTGTGCGCGTACGGGCCGCCCGCCCCGTAACCGGAGATGTCCACGGCCACCAGGCGCGGGTGCGCCGCGCAGAGCGTCGCCGCGTCGAGACCGAGCCGCGCCGCCGCCCCCTGCGCCAGGTTCTGCACGAAGACGTCGGCCCCGGCGACCAGTTCGCGTACCACCGCCAGCCCGCGCGGGTCCTTCAGATCGACCGCCAGGGACTCCTTGCCCCGGTTGCACCAGACGAAGTGCGAGGCCAGGCCGCCCGCCGCCGTGTCGTAGCCGCGGGCGAAGTCCCCGCCGTCGGGGCGCTCCACCTTGATGACCCGCGCCCCGAGATCGGCCAGCTGCCGGGTGGCGAAGGGCGCGGCGACCGCCTGTTCGACGGCGACGACCGTGACGCCGTCGAGGGGGAGTGGCTGAGTGTCCATGGTCACCGTGCTTACCGTGCGGCCGGTCCTTTCGCCACCCCGCCCCTCACAGCAGCGCGAACTGCCCGTCGGGGCCCTCCTCCTGGTGGCCGAGCACCGAGGCCGGCCGCCGCGCCGCCACGGGCGCGGGCAGCACCCCGGCCGCCCGCAGCTCGTCCCGGGTGATCGCGGGCGTCCGCTCCAGCCGGGACCGCAGCGCGGCCCGCCGGGGCGCGGTCGCGTCCAGGAGGGCCAGTACGGTGATGAGGTCGAGCAGCTCCGAGGTCCAGTCCCGGAGCCAGCCGCGCCCTCCCGCCGCCGCCCCGTCCGCCGCCGCCCCGTCGGCTCCGAGACCCGCCGCTGCCGCCGCACGGCGGCCGAACCAGAGCTCCAGCATCCGCACCCCGCCGACCGTGAACTCCCAGGCTGCGGCGGGCACCGGCGAGATCCGGCCCCCGCCGATCACCAGCGCCTCCTCCTCCGCGTGGTACTCCAGCGCGGCCGGTCGGTCCGGCAGGGCGGCCCGCACGTAGGGCCGCCGCCCGCCCGGCAGCCGGGGCCGTTCGCCGCCGCGGGCCCCGCGCAGATGGAGGCGCAGCAGCTCCCGGCCCAGCTCCACCCCGGCCGCCCACACCGCGCCGTCGGCCGGCAGGGGCACGCGGCAGCCGCCGGCGGCGGGCCGGGCCGCCGCCAGCACCCAGGCCAGCACCGACTCCGGGGCGAACGGGTCCTCGCCCGCCGCACCGCCGAGCCGGTCGCGCAGCAGGCCGAGCAGTCCGGGCGCGAGATTGGGCTCCACGCCGCCCGGCCGCCGGTACAGCGGCCTGATCCTCCCCGGCCGCCCGGCGGGGGAGTGCCCGTCGGCGAGCAGCGCCGTCACGGACAGGGCGGGGCCGGAGTCCTGCGGCGCGCGACCGTGTTCGACGATGAGGAGCTGGCGGCCGTCGGCGACCCGCCACAGCTCCGGGCGGGCCGCGTCGATGAGCCGGTGGTCGGGGAGCAGCCACTGCTCGTCGAAGGGCCCGTGCAGGATCCGCACCGGATCGGGGCAGGCCCCCGGCGCGCGGGCGAAGGCCCCGGTGCCGCCGGCCCGGCCGGGCAGCGCGGCCACCGCCGTCCACGGCGTACGCGAGCGGGTGGGGCCGAACAGCCGCTCCTGCTCGGCCGGAGCGGCTGCGGCCAGCCGCTCCCAACGGGCCCTGAGCGCGCCGGAATCGGGCCCCGTCACCCAGGCGCGGCCGGTTCTCATCGGCGGCACGGACCAGGGCATCAGCTCGTCCAGCGACGGGGCCGTCGCGTCCTCGCCGGTTCCGGCCGCCGCCGGGCTGCGCGCTGCCACCGAGCCGTCCTCCCCTCGCCGCCGTGACCTTTCGCATCGTAACGGCGGCCGATGGGCCCGTGCGGCGCGGTCAGCGCGCCTCCACCGTCACCGAGAAGGAGAACCGGTCGCCCCGGTAGCGGATCCGGGCCACGTCCACGACGCGGCCCTCCTCGTCGTGACTGACGCCCGTGTAGTGCAGGATCGGGCTCAGCAGCGGCACCTGGAGGAGGTTGGCCGTCTCCGGGTCGGCGAGCCTGGCCTCCACCGTGTCGGTGATCCGGGCGATCCTGACCCCGACGGCGTCGCGCAGCACCTTCGTCATCGGCCACCGTTCGAGATCGGCCACCTCGATCCGGGCGGCGACGTCGGGGCGCACCGCGTTCTCCGCCCAGTTGGTCGGCTCGCCGCTCTCGCCGTCGCGGCGCAGCCGCCGGTAGGCCATCACCTCGGAGCAGTCCGGGAAGTACTCGGCGAGATCGCCGGGGACCGCGACCGGCCCGTGACCGAGGACCGTCGTCGCCTCGCCGGACTGCTGGGCGACGATGGCGTCCACCGAACCCAGCAGCCGCACCGGGGAGACCCGGCGGGCGCGCGGCTCGATGAACGTGCCGCGCCGCCGATGCCTGCTGATCAGCCCTTCCCCCTCCAGCTCCTTGAGCGCCTGGCGCATGGTGAGCACGCTGACCCCGTAGTGCGCCGCCAGCCGCTCCTCGGTGGGCAGCCGCGAGGAGGCGTCCTGCGGGCGGCCCAGTATCGAGGCCCGCAGCGACTGGGAGACCTGGTACCAGAGGGGGAGCTTCCGGTTCAGCACCAGGGAGTCCGGGGCGAAGGCGGGCGGCCGGACCACCGGATCCGCCGGGGGGACCGCCTCGGCGTTCGGCGGACCGCCCGCCCCGGCCGGCCGCGGTCCGCGCGTGTTCTCCTGGCTCTCCGTCACGCTTCCCGTCCCGTCCGTCCTGTCCGTCCCGTCCTTCCGCCCTCGGCCGACTACGGCCGGAAGGTGCGGCTCAGACCCTGCCACACGTCGTCGTAGCCGCGCTGGAGATGCCCGGCGGTGGCCGCCTGGGCGGTCGCCGTGATCGGCCAGCGGGTCTCGAACATGAAGGCCAGGCTGTTGTCGATCTTCTGCGGCTTCAGCTCGGCGGCGCTCGCCCGGTCGAACGTCTCCCGGTCGGGGCCGTGCGCCGACATCATGTTGTGCAGCGAGCCGCCGCCCGGGACGAACCCGTCGGCCTTCGCGTCGTACACGCCGTCGATGAGGCCCATGTATTCGCTCATCACGTTCCGGTGGAAGTACGGCGGGCGGAAGGTGTCCTCGCCCACGAGCCAGCGCGGGGCGAAGACGACGAAGTCGACTCCGGCCAGGCCGGGGGTGTCCGACGGCGAGGTCAGCACCGTGAAGATCGACGGGTCGGGATGGTCGTAGCTGATGCTGCCCATCACGTTGAACCGGCGCAGGTCGTAGACGTAGGGGGTGTGGTTGCCGTGCCAGGCGACGACGTCGAGCGGCGAGTGGTCGTACGTCGCCGACCAGAGGTTGCCGCAGTACTTGTTGACCACCTCCACCGGGCCCTCGCGGTCCTCGTAGGCCGCGACGGGGGCCAGGAAGTCCCGTGCGTTCGCCAGGCCGTTGGCGCCGATCGGGCCGAGGTCGGGCAGCGCGAACGGGCGGCCGTAGTTCTCGCAGACGTAACCGCGCGCCGTCGCGTCCAGCAGCTCGACCCGGAAGCGGACCCCGCGCGGGATCAGCGCCACATGGCCCGGCTCGGCGCGCAGCAGGCCCAGTTCGGTGCGCAGCAGCAGTCCGCCGCGCTCGGGAACGATCAGCAGCTCGCCGTCGGAATCGCTGAACACCCGGTCCGTCATGGAGGTGTCGGCGTGGTACAGGTGCACCGCCATGCCCGTGCGCTGTGCGGCGTCGCCGTTGCCGCCCAGCGTCCACAGGCCGGCGAGGAAGTCGGTGCCGGGGGCCGGGTCGGGCAGCGGGTTCCAGCGGAGCCGGTTCGGGTCCGGCGGCGTCTCGGTGAACGGCGCCGAGCGCAGGCCCCCGTTGTCGGTCCGGCGGAAGGCGGGGTGGGCGGCCGAGGGGCGGATCCGGTAGAGCCAGGAGCGCCTGTTGTGCGCGCGCGGCTCGGTGAAGGCGGAACCGCTCAGCTGCTCCGCGTACAGGCCGAGCGGGGCGCGCTGGGGTGCGTTGCGCCCGTGCGGCAGTGCGCCCGGGACCGCCTCGGTGCTGTGCTCGTTGCCGAAGCCGGAGGAGTACACCAGTCCCTCCGCCGTCTTTCTCGCCTGCTCGATGCCGCTCATGCGCACTCCCGGGATGCCGGTGAAGCCCTCGGATCCGCCGGACAACGAATCCTATGTTCCACCGTAGGAATGGAAGGAGGGCGCGTCAACGGCGACATTCGCGCCATTCGCGGGGACCTCGGGGCGCGGGGTCGCGGCCCGGTCGTCCCGGACGGTACGGGTGAACACCGCACCGCCGTCGGCGCGGCGGACGCCCACGGCATGATGGGGCGCGTGCCCCATGCGAACCAGAACCTCCGCCGCGCCCCCGTGCAGCAGCGCAGCGCCGAACGCCTCGCCCGGATACTCGACGCCTGTGCCGAACTGCTCGACGAGATCGGCTACGAACAGCTCTCGACCCGTGCCGTCGCCGCGCGCGCCGAGGTGCCCATCGGCTCCGTCTACCGCTTCTTCTCCAACAAGCGGGCCCTGGTCGACGCCCTCGCGCTGCGCAACCTCGACCGTTACGCCGAGCGCGTCCGCCTGCGCCTCGCCGCCCTCCCCGCCGCCGACTGGCGCGCGGCCGTCGACGCCGTGATCGACGAGTACCTGGAGATGAAGCGGACCGTGCCCGGCTTCGCGCTGGTCGACTTCGGGCCCCCGGCGCCCGCCGCCGACGCGCCGGACGATCCCAACCGCCGCGTGGCGGCCCGGCTGGCCGCCCTCCTCGCCGCCCATCTCGGCCATCGCCCCGGCCCGGACCTGCTCCTGGCCGTCCTCGTCGCGGTCGAGGCCGCCGACGCGCTGCTCCAACTCGCCTTCCGCGCCGACCCGTCCGGCGACGCGGCGATCATCGGGGAGACCCGGGCCCTGGTGCGGTCCTACCTCGGGCGCACCTTCGGCTGACCCGGGCGGCGCGGGCCCGCCGCGCCGGGCCCCCGCGTCCCGGGGCGCGCGACACCGCCGCGGCCGTGCGCGCCCGTGCGCCACCGCCCAGCCCCCCGCGCCAGCAGCACGGCGTTGACCTGGGGTTTTGCTCGTATTGCTCACGTGTCAACGTCTTGTTAACGCGGGAGAGCGGCCCCTAACGTCGTCCGGACCGCCGAGACCGGTGGGAGTTCAAGGATGAACGTTAGGTATCCCCCATGCTGACAATCCTCGGCTTCGCCATGATCGCGACCTTCCTGGTCCTGATCATGACGAAGAAGATGTCGCCGATCGCGGCGCTGGTACTGATCCCCGCACTGTTCTGCGTCGCCGTCGGGCAGGGGGCGAAGCTCGGCGACTACGTCATCGAAGGCGTCGGCAACCTGGCGCCGACCGCCGCGATGCTGATGTTCGCCATCGTCTACTTCGGCGTGATGATCGACGTCGGCCTCTTCGACCCGATCGTCCGGGGCATCCTGCGCTTCTGCCGGGCGGACCCGATGCGGGTCGTCGTGGGGACGGCCGTACTCGCCGCGATCGTCTCGCTGGACGGCGACGGCTCCACCACGTTCATGATCACCGTCTCGGCGATGTACCCGCTCTACAAGCGCCTCAAGATGAGCCTCGTCGTGATGACGGGCGTCGCGGCCACCGCGAACGGCGTGATGAACACCCTCCCGTGGGGCGGCCCCACCGCCCGTGCCGCGACCGCCCTCAAGCTGGACGCCTCCGAGATCTTCGTGCCGATGATCCCGGCGCTCGCCGTGGGACTGCTCGCCGTCTTCCTGCTCTCCTACGTGCTCGGCCTCCGCGAGCGCAGGCGCCTGGGCGTCCTGACCCTGGACGAGGCGCTCGTACGGGAGCCCGAGGCGGAGACCGTCCTGGCGGGCGCGGCCGGAACGGGCGACGGCGCGGGCCTCCCGCGCAGGAGCCCCGCACTCTCCGCCGGGACCGGTGCGGCCACTGCCGGGACCGGTGCGGACGCCCCGGCGGGCGGCGGCGAGGACACGGCCGAGGAAGAGGCAGAAGAAGAGGAGGAGTTCAAGGGCCTCGACCCGAACCGCTCCACGCTCCGCCCGAAGCTCTACTGGTTCAACGCCGGCCTCACCGTCGTCCTGCTGGCCTCGATGATCATGGAACTGCTGCCGATCCCGGTGCTCTTCCTGCTCGGCGCGGCCCTGGCCCTCACCGTGAACTTCCCCCACATGCCCGACCAGCGGGCCCGGATCGCCGCCCACGCCGACAACGTCCTCAACGTCTCCGGCATGGTCTTCGCCGCCGCCGTCTTCACCGGCGTCCTCACCGGCACCGGCATGGTCGAGCACATGGCCGACTGGCTCGTCGGCGCGATCCCCGACGCGATGGGCCCGCACATGGGCCTCGTCACCGGCCTGCTGAGCCTGCCCCTGACGTACTTCATGTCCAACGACGGCTTCTACTTCGGCGTCGTGCCCGTCCTCGCCGAAGCGGGGGCCGCCCACGGCGTCTCCCCGCTGGAGATCGCCCGCGCCTCCCTGGCCGGCCAGGCCCTCCACATGTCCTCGCCGCTGGTCCCGGCCGTCTACGTGCTGGTCGGCATGGCCAAGGTCGAGTTCGGCGACCACACCCGGTTCACCGTGAAGTGGGCCGTGCTCACCTCCCTCGTGGTCCTCGGAGCGGGCATCCTCTTCGGCACCATCTGATGGCGCCGCGACCCGGGCCCGGCAGGGGCTGGCTCCTGCGTCTCGTCATCGCCTTCGCGTTCGCGCAGGGAGCGGTGTCGATGGCGCGGCCCGCCGTCTCCTACCGGGCCCTCGCGCTCGGTGCGGACGAGAGCGCGATCGGCGTCATCGCCGGGGTCTACGCCCTGCTGCCGCTGTTCGCGGCGGTGCCGCTCGGCCGCCGCACCGACCACGGCCGGTGCGCGCCCCTGCTGCCGCTCGGCGTCCTCCTCGTCTCCGGCGGCTGCGCCCTGAGCGGCCTCGTCTCCTCGCTGCCCGCGATGGCCGCCTGGAGCGGCGCGATGGGCCTCGGCCACCTCTGCTTCGTCATCGGCGCCCAGTCGATCGTGGCGCGGCGGTCCGCCCCCGACGAACAGGACCGTAACTTCGGCCACTTCACCATCGGCGCCTCGCTCGGCCAGCTGATCGGGCCCATCGCGGCCGGGTCGCTCATCTCCGGCCAGGGCGCCGCCCTCGGCCGGACGAGCGCGCTCGCGCTCCTCGTCTCGGCGGTGGTCGCCTCCGCCGCGCTCCTGTCGCTGTGGCGCATCGAGGGCCGCCCGGCCGCCGGCCCCGGCGCGGGGAACGGCCGCAAGGTCCCCGTCCGCACCATCCTCGGCGCACGCGGCGTTCCGGCGGGCATCTTCATCAGCATGGCCGTCCTGTCCACGACCGACATCCTCACCGCCTATCTGCCGGTCGTCGGCGAGCACCGCTCCATCCCCCCGGCCACCGTCGGGCTGCTCCTCAGCGTGCGGGCCGCCGCCACCATCGCCTGCCGCCTGGTGATGGCGCCGATGCTCCGCCTCCTCGGCCGCACCGCGCTGCTGACCACCAGCTGCCTGCTCGCCGGACTCCTCTGCGCGGGTGTCGCCCTGCCCGTCCCCGTCCCCGTGCTCGCCGTCGTGCTGGGCGTCCTCGGCTTCTGCCTCGGCGTGGGCCAGCCGCTGTCGATGACCACCGTCGTCCGCGCAGCGCCCGCCGAGGCCCGTTCCACCGCGCTCGCGCTGCGGCTCACGGGCAACCGGCTCGGCCAGGTCGCCGCCCCGGCGGCGGCCGGACTGATCGCCGGAGTGGCGGGCACGGCCGCCCCGTTCGTCCTGCTCGGCGCGCTGCTGCTCGGGGCGGCGGGCCTCGGCCTGCGCGGCGGCGCGCGGGGAGCGGCCGGAGGCCGGCGAACGAACCGGGACGGGACGTGACCGGAGTTTCCCGCCGGTGCCTGGCACCCGAAAACCGACGACGTTAGTTTGGGGTGCGTGCGCCGCGGCCCAGGGCCCGGGCGCCGACCCGTCCGGCGACCACCGTCCGCCCGCCCGTCCGCCCCAGCCGTCCGCCGTCCGTCCCGAAGTCGAGGAGACCGTTCGTGGTCCGCGCCGCCGTACTGCCCGCCGTCGGAGCTCCGCTGGAGATCACCGACATCGTCCTTCCGGAACCGGGCCCCGGCCAGGTGCGCGTCTCGCTCGCCGCCGCCGGCGTCTGCCACTCCGACCTGTCCCTGTCCAACGGCACGATGCGGGTCCCGGTGCCCGCCGTCCTCGGCCACGAGGGAGCCGGTACGGTCCTGTCGGTCGGCGAGGGCGTCGACCACGTCGAGCCCGGCGACGGGGTCGTCCTCAACTGGGCGCCGTCCTGCGGACGCTGCTTCCACTGCGGGATCGGCGAGGTCTGGCTCTGCGCCGACGCCCTCAAGGGCGCGGCCGGCACGCACGCCCGTACCGCCGACGGCGTCGGCCTCCACCCCGGCCTGAACGTCGCCGCGTTCGCCGAGGAGACCGTCGTCGCGGCGAACTGCGTCCTGCCCGCCCCCGAGGGCATCCCGCTCACCGACGCCGCGCTGCTCGGCTGCGCGGTGCTCACCGGGTACGGGGCCGTCCACCACAACGCCCGGGTGCGCGCGGGCGAGAGCGTCGTCGTCCTCGGGATCGGCGGAGTCGGCCTCGCCGTGCTCCAGGCCGCCCGTATCGCGGGCGCCTCCCGGATCGTCGCGGTCGACGTCTCCCCGGCCAAGGAGGAACTGGCCCGGCGGGCGGGGGCCACCGACTACCTCGTCGCCTCCGCCGCCACGCCCCGCGAGGTCCGCGCCCTCACGGGCGGGCAGGGCGCGGACGTGGCCGTGGAGTGCGTCGGCCGCTCGGCGACGATCCGGGCCGCCTGGGAGTCCACCCGGCGCGGCGGCCGGACCACGGTCGTCGGGATCGGCGGGAAGGACCAGGAGGTCGTCTTCAACGCGCTGGAGATCTTCCACTGGGGCCGCACGCTCAGCGGCTGTGTGTACGGCGACAGCGATCCGGCACGCGACCTGCCGGTGCTCGCCGGGCACATCCGCGCGGGCCGCTTCGACGTGTCCATGATGGTCACCGAACGCATCGGCCTCGACGGCATCCCCGCCGCCTTCGACACCATGCTCGCGGGCAGGGGCGGCCGGGCGCTGGTGGTGTTCTAGGCCCTGTCGTCGAACTGCCGCCTGCCGGAGCGTCGATGGTCGGGCGGCCGGGACGCGCCGACCATCGCGCCCCTCCCGCCCGGCCCGCACCCGCAGGCCCCGCGCCCGAACGCGCGTCTGAGTACCGCGGTGAGTACCCGCGCGGATGTGGCGGGCCCCGCGGCGGCGGAGGCTGTGCCCATGAGTGAGACGACATCGGTCAAGCAGCACAGCACCGCCGCCTTCTACGGCCAGGCCGTCGCGTCCTTCGGGGTGGCGATGGGCTCGGTGGCCCTCGGCGTCTACTTCCTGGACGCCGACGCCTGGGTACGCGCTTTCCTCGCCATCGGCGTGCTCTACCTCGTCACGTCCTGCTTCACCCTGGCCAAGGTGATCAGGGACCGCCAGGAGGCCGGGCAGATCGTCAGCCGGGTCGACCAGGCCCGGCTGGAGAAGATCCTCGCCGAGCACGACCCGTTCCAGAAGCTCTGACCGCCGCCGGACGGTCCGCCGCCCCGAACCCTAAGCGCTTGCTCAGGTTCGGGGTATGGTGTTCGTCCTGCTGACGGAGAGGGGCCCGCGCGATGAGTACGGCCAAGGACACGAGCGGCGATGACACGCCCTGGGGCGAGGTCACGCCCGAGGCGGCGCGGCGGCTGCTCGTCGCGGCCGTCGACGCCTTCGCCGAGCGCGGCTACCACGCCACCACCACCCGCGACATCGCCGGCCGCGCGGGCATGAGCCCCGCCGCGCTCTACATCCACTACAAGACCAAGGAAGAGCTGCTCCACCGGATCAGCAAGATCGGCCACGACCGCGCCCTGTACGTCCTCCAGGCCGAGGCCGACCGCGACGGCAGCGCCGCCGACCGGCTCGCCGGAGCCGTCCGGTCGTTCGTCCGCTGGCACGCCGAGCGGCACACCACCGCGCGGGTCGTCCAGTACGAGCTCGACGCCCTCGGCGAGGAGCACCGCGCCGAGATCGTCGAGCTGCGCCGCAGGAGCGACGCGGTGGTGCGCCGGATCATCAGCGAGGGAGTGCGGGCGGGCGAGTTCGACGTACCGGACATCCCCGGCACCACGCTGGCGGTGCTGTCCCTCTGCATCGACGTCGCCCGCTGGTTCAACGCCGCCGGCAGCCGGACGCCCGACGAGGTCGGCGGACTCTACGCCGGGCTCGTCCTGCGGATGGTCGGGGCCGGCCGCCGGTAGGGCCGCGGGCCGGGGTCAGAAGTAGTAGCGCGACACCGACTCGGCCACACAGGCCGGCTTGTCGGAGCCTTCGCGCTCGACGGTGACGCGGGCCGTGACCTGGACGCCGCCGCCCGCCTCCTCGACGTCCGTCAGCACCGCCGTGGCCCGCAGTCGCGAGCCGACCGGGACGGTCGAGGGGAAACGGACCTTGTTGGCACCGTAGTTGATGCCCATCTTCATGCCCTCGACCCGCATCACCTGCGGCACCAGGGCCGGCAGCAGGGAGAGCGTCAGATACCCGTGGGCGATGGTCGTGCCGAACGGCCCGGCGGCGGCGCGCTCGGGGTCGACGTGGATCCACTGGTGGTCGCCGGTGGCCTCGGCGAACCGGTCGATCCTCTCCTGGTCGATCACCAGCCAGTCGCTGTGACCCAGTTGCTCGCCCACGCCGTCACGCAGTTCCTGCGCGGACGTGAAGGTCTTCGGCTCTGCCATGGCTCTGCGGTCCCTGCCTTCCGGTCTCTGCTTCCACGCCGAACGGTTCGCGGCCCCGGCCGCATCTCCCGGCGTGCTGTCCAAGCGCTTGCTCAGCATCCTTGCGCGGTGCGCTCCTGTCAACGACACGGCCGCTCCGGGAGGCCGTGCGCTTCGCCGGGCGTCCTACCGGGTAGGGCCGTCGGTTCGAGGCCGGACCAGTAGGGTCTGCGGAGTGCCACAGATCCCGCAGACGCTCCATGAACTCTCGGTCGGCCAGCTCTCCGCGCGCAGCGGCGCGGCGGTGTCCGCCCTGCACTTCTACGAGTCCAAGGGCCTGATCAGCAGCCGACGCACCAGCGACAACCAGCGCCGCTACTCGCGCGACGCGCTGCGCCGGGTCGCCTTCGTACGGGCGGCCCAGCGGGTCGGCATTCCGCTGGCCACGATCCGTGACGCACTCGCCGAACTGCCCGAGGGGCGCACGCCCAACCGCGACGACTGGGCCCGCCTCTCGCAGACCTGGCGCAAGGAACTCGACGAGCGGATCGAACAGCTGCACCGGCTGCGCGACCATCTGACCGACTGCATCGGCTGCGGCTGCCTGTCGCTGGAGACATGTGTGCTCTCCAACCCCGACGACATCTCCGGCGAACGGATCACCGGTTCGCGGCTGATGCCCGAGCGCAGGCGGCGTACGGACACCGACTGACCCGCGGCCTCCCGCTCCCCGCGCCGCGCCCCCGCTCAGCCGCTCACAGCGCCGGTTCGCCGACGCCGGGCCCCGGCCCGGGCTCCCGGTCCCTTGTCTCAGGCCCCGGAGACGCCGCGCCGCACGCCGCCGCCGCGCCTCACGCCGCCGCCCCGGCGAGCCGGCGACGCCGTACCAGCCGGGCCCGTGCCAGCGTGCGGTCGGTCAGCACGGGCTGCGGCACCGCGATCCCGCACCCGGTGCACACCGGACCCGACACCGGCTCGTGCTCACGCCCCTGCCGCCACTCGATGCCCGTGTCCGCGCAGACCGGGCAGGCGGAGCCCGGTCCGGAGCCGAGCGCCGCGATCAGCCGGCGCAGCACCTCGGCGAGCGGTTCGGTGGGATGGACCCCCGGGTCGGAGCAGCGGGCCACCCCGTGACCGCCCCAGGTCCGGCGGTGCCAGTCGTCGAACGAGGTGGGCCGCCGCAGCCCCTTGTGCTTCTCCCGCCGCCGCCGCTCGGCGAATCCCGCCTCGTACGCGAGCCAGATGGCCCGCGCCTCCTCCAGTTCGTCCAGCGCGCCCAGCAGACGGGCCGGATCCGGGGCCCGGTCCTCGGGATCGATCCCGTGCCGGGCGCACAGATGGTCCCAGGTCGCCCGGTGCCCGTAAGGGGCGAACCTCTCCAGGCACTTGCGCAACGAGTACCGCCGCAGGGCCAGATCGCCCAGCGGATCGCGGACCTGTCTCGCAAGACTTCGGAAACCGGCCATGCGACTGCCACCTCCGTCGTTCGTCCTTCGACATCAAGGAATGGACGTACGCCTGCCCGCTCAGGCTCCATCGAAAGATGAAATCCGCCCATTGGCCGAGACTCCCCACGTGAGGCGGGTGAAACGGACGGAAGCGGAACGGCGCGCGGGCGGGTGGTGCGCAGGCGTGCGGCGGTCGCGGGCCGGGTGCGCGCCGGACCGGCCGGCCCGTGGCACGGGCCCCCGCCCGGCCTCCGGCCCGCCGCGCTGAACAGCCGGAACGGGGGTGGCGGGAGTGGCGGAACACCAAACCGGGACGCGACAGGGCACCGCCCGGGACAGCGCCTCCGCGCCGGGGCGGCCCCGCGTCCGTCGCGGTGCTCGCGCAGGTCGGCCGGAAGTCGCCGCCGAGCAGCGGCGGTTCGCCGCTCCGGTCACCGGCGCGGACGTCGGGTGGGCGGGCCGGTATGCGCCGCGGCGGGCCCGCCGTGGGTGACGACGGGGCGCCTCCCATCCGTCGTCCGGCCTTCAACCGCCTTACCGGCCTCCATCCGCCGTACCGGCCGTCAACCGCCGTACCGCAGATACTTCCGCCGCTTCACCCGGAACGCGGCCAGGTCCTCCTGCCACGCGCCGGCCACCGCGTCGGTGTCCGCGCCCGCGTCGATCATGGTGCGCACCCGTGCGCTGCCGGTCAGCTTGTCGATCCAGCGGTCCTCGCGCCAGGCGAAGCCGCTCCAGCTCCGCTTCGCCGTCACCAGGAGCCCGATGCCGGTGCGGACCGGGTCGAAGACCTCGCGGTCCTGGACGTGCACCTGGACCCCGCCCACCGTCCTTCCCTGGAACTTGGAGAACGTCGGCGCGAAGTACGCCTCGCGGAACGCCACTCCGGGCAGCCCCAGCGCGTTGGCGCCGGCCGCCCAGCGGCGGTCGATCCCCTCCGCGCCCAGCAGTTCGAACGGCCGCGTCGTCCCCCGGCCCTCGGAGAGGTTCGTGCCCTCGAAGAGGCAGGTGCCGGAGTAGACCAGGGCCGTTTCGGGCGTGGGCATGTTGGGGCTCGGCGGCGCCCAGGGCAGACCGGTCGCGTCGAAGAAGTCCGAGCGCCGCCAGCCCGACATCGTCACCACGTCCAGCCGCACCGGGTTCTCGTGCAGGAACTCGGCGTTGAAGAACAGGGCCAGCTCCGCCACCGTCATCCCGTGCGCCTGGGCGATCTCGCGGCGGCCGACGAACGTGGCGAACGCCGGATCGAGCACCGGCCCCAGCGCCGCCCGCCCGCTCACCGGGTTCGGCCGGTCCAGCACCACCAGGCGCCTGCCCGCCAGCGCGGCGGCCTCCATGCAGTCGTACAGCGTCCAGATGTACGTGTAGAAGCGGGCACCCGCGTCCTGGATGTCGAAGACGACCGTGTCCACGCCGGAGGCGGTGAAGACGTCCGCGAGAGGCTGCCCGCTCTTGAGATACGTGTCGTAGACCGGCAGCCCGGTCGCCGGATCGTCGTAGCGGCCCTGTGAACCGCCCGCCTGCGCGGTGCCCCGGAAGCCGTGCTCGGGGCCGAAGACGGCGGTCAGGTCCACCCGGTCGTCCGCGTGCATCACGTCGACGATGTGCCGCACGTCGGCCGTGACGCCGGTCGGGTTGGTGACGACGCCGACCTTCTGGCCGCGCAGCAGCCGGTAGCCGTCGGCGGCCAGCCGGTCGAAGCCGGTGCGGACCCGGTCCCGCCCGTGCCCGCCGCGACCGGCGGCGGAAGAGGCCGAGGAGGAAGGGGCCGGGAAGGGGACGGCGGAGGAGGCGGCGGCCGAGGTTCCGGAGGCCGCGGACGCGCCGGCCGCCGTCGCCGCGAGCGCTCCGACGGCGCTTCCGGCGGCCAGCAGACCGCGTCGGGACAGGCTCATCGCACAACCTCCATGATCGCGTCGACTGTCATGGCCACGCACGCTAGCGCGGGTGCGGGCCGCACGGAACGACCCGGGCCCGGCGGATTCGCCACGCGGGCCCGAGGCCCTTCCGCGATCACATACCGACTGGTTAGTATGTCGGAGTGGTCGAACAGAGAGGCGGGACGGCGATGGGTGCTGTGCGGGGTCAGGGCGTGGTGGTCACAGGGGCCGGAGGCGGCATCGGAGCCGCGCTGGCCCGCGGGTTCGCCGCACGCGGCGCACGGGTCGTCGTCAACGACCTGGACGACGCGCGGATCGGGCCGCTCGCCCGGGAGATCGGCGGCACCGCCGTCGCCGGGGACGCCTCCGGCATCGTGGACGCCGCCCGCGACGCGCTGGACGGCGTCATCGACGTCTACTGCGCCAACGCGGGCCTCGCCTCGCCCGGCGACGCCTTCGCCGAGGAGGAGGTCTGGGCCGCAGCCTGGGATGTCAACGTGATGGCGCACGTCCGCGCGGCCAGGGCCCTGCTCCCGGACTGGCTGGAGCGCGGCGGCGGCCGGTTCGTCAGTACCGCCTCGGCCGCCGGGCTGCTGACGATGATCGGCGCTGCCCCGTACAGCGTCACCAAGCACGGTGCGGTCGCCTTCGCCGAGTGGCTCTCGCTCACCTACCGCCACCGCGGGCTGAAGGTCCACGCGATCTGCCCGCAGGGCGTGCGCACCGACATGCTCACCGCCGCCGGGTCGGCGGGCGAGCTGGTCCTCGCTCCGAGCGCGATCGAGCCGGAGGCGGTCGCCGACGCCCTGTTCGAGGCGATCGACGAGGACCGCTTCCTCGTCCTGCCGCACCCGGAGGTCGCCGGCTACTACCAGTCCCGCGCGGGGGATCCGGACCGCTGGCTCGGCAACATGAACCAACTCCAGCGCACCTGGGAGGCGAACGGCGGGTGACCGCCTCCCTCCCGCGTGCTTCCCGGCGCGGTGGCCTGGCGGAGCCGCCGAGGGCGGCGGGTGGGAAGATCCTGGGGCGGGAACCGCGTTCCCTCCGTTGAAACAGCGTTCGAACAGCGTACGCACGGCACGAAAGGCAGGTGGCGGCTCATGGCCAAGGCGACGGACCCGAACGGCACCCCCGTCCCCCAACGGCTGCTGGCCGCCGCCACCCGGCTCTTCGCCGAGCGCGGCTACGACCGCACCTCCGTCCAGGAGATCGTCGAGTCCGCAGGCGTCACCAAGGGGGCGCTCTACCACTACTTCGGCTCCAAGGAGGACCTGCTCCAGGAGGTCTACGCCCGGGTCCTCAGGCTCCAGCAGGAACGGCTGGACGCCTTCGCGGACGCCGACGCTCCGGTGGAGCGGCGGCTGCGCGACGCGGCGGCCGACGTGGTCGTCACGACCATCGACAACCTCGACGACGCCGCGATCTTCTTCCGCTCCATGCACCACCTGAGCCCGGAGAAGAACAAGCAGGTACGGATGGAGCGCCGCCGCTACCACGAGCGCTTCCGGGCCCTGATCGAGGAGGGGCAGCGCAGCGGGGTGTTCTCCGGCGCCACGCCCGCAGACCTGGTCGTCGACTACCACTTCGGCTCGGTCCACCACCTCTCCACCTGGTACCGCCCGGACGGCCCGCTCAGCCGCGAGGAGGTCGCCGGCCACCTGGCGGACCTCCTGCTGCGGGCCCTGCGCCCCTGACTTCCTCCGATCACCCGTTCGTTGAGAGAACGGGCATGTCCGGTTCCCGCTCTTGACGGAGCACGGTCATTTCCTTGAGCATCGGTCACGCATTGCGCACCACCCGGGCCAGACCCGGCCGTTCCTCGCGCACCACCAGCTCCAGGACTCGGCCCCGTGCCGCGCGGCCGAGGACCCCCCGCACGTTCCGTCAGTCCCCAACGGAATCCGGAGCCCGTGAATGAGACCGAACCGCTTCACCCTGCGCAGAACCCCGGCGGCCGTGGCCGCCGTAGCCCTCACCGCCGCCCTCGCGGTCGCGGCCCCCGCCGCCCAGGCGGCCGGGACGGCGACCCCGGCGGCAGCCGCCGTCGCGGCGCCCGACATCCCGCTGGCCAACGTCAAGGCCCACCTCACCCAGTTCCAGTCGATCGCCACCGCCAACGGCGGGAACCGCGCCCACGGCCGCCCCGGCTACAAGGCGTCCGTCGACTACGTGAAGGCCAAGCTCGACGCGGCCGGGTACACCACGACCCTCCAGCAGTTCACCTCCGGCGGCGCCACCGGATACAACCTGATAGCCGACTGGCCCGGCGGCGATCCCGACAAGGTCCTGATGGCCGGAGCCCACCTCGACTCCGTCACCTCGGGCGCCGGGATCAACGACAACGGCTCCGGCTCGGCCGGCGTCCTGGAGACCGCCCTCGCCGTCTCCCGCGCCCAGTACCAGCCGGACAAGCACCTGCGGTTCGCGTGGTGGGGCGCCGAGGAGCTGGGCCTGGTCGGTTCGAGGCACTACGTCAACAACCTGCCGGCGGCGGAGCGTTCCAAGCTCACGGGCTACCTGAACTTCGACATGATCGGCTCGCCCAACGCCGGCTACTTCGTCTACGACGACGACCCGGTGATCGAGCAGACGTTCAAGTCCTACTTCGCCTCGCTCTCCATCCCCACCGAGATCGAGACCGAGGGTGACGGCCGCTCCGACCACGCCCCGTTCAAGAGCGCCGGCGTCCCCGTAGGCGGCCTGTTCAGCGGCGCGGGATACACCAAGACCGCCGCCCAGGCGCAGAAGTGGGGCGGTACGGCGGGCCAGACGTTCGACCGCTGCTACCACTCCTCCTGCGACAACACGAGCAACATCAACGACACCGCGCTGGACCGCAACAGCGACGCCGCCGCCCACGCGGTCTGGACCCTGTCCTCCGGCACGGGCGAACCGCCCACCGGCGAGGGCGTGTTCTCCAACACCACCGATGTCGCCATCCCGGACGGCGGGGCCGCCGTGACCTCCTCGATCGCGGTCACCGGGCGCACCGGCAACGCTCCCGCCGCACTCCAGGTGGGTGTGGACATCAAGCACACCTGGCGCGGCGACCTGGTCGTCGACCTGGTGGCCCCGGACGGGACCGCCTACCGGCTGAAGAACTCCAGCAGCGGGGACTCGGCGGACAACGTCGTCACGACGTACACGGTCAACGCCTCCAGCGAGGTGGCCAACGGCGCCTGGAAGCTGCGGGTGCAGGACACCGCCCAGCAGGACACCGGCTACATCGACAGCTGGAAGCTCACCTTCTGAGCCCCGGCGCGGTGCGGTCCGTGCGCGTCACGGGCCGCACCGCCCGCCGCCGTCCTCAGAGGAAGCGCTTGATCTCCCGCCGGGCCAGCGACCGCTGGTGCACCTCGTCCGGCCCGTCCGCCAGCCGCAGCGTCCGCGCCGCCGCCCACAGCTCCGCCAGCGGGAAGTCCTGGCTCACCCCGCCCGCGCCGTGCAGTTGGACGGCGGAGTCCAGGATGTCCACCACCGCGCGCGGAGTGGCGATCTTGATGGCCTGGATCTCGGTGTGCGCGCCCTTGTTGCCCACCGTGTCCATCAGCCAGGCCGTCTTCAGCACCAGCAGCCGCAGCTGCTCCACCGAGACCCGGGCGTCGGCGATCCAGTTCTGCACGACGCCCTGCCGGGCGAGCGGCTTGCCGAACGCCGTACGTTCCACGGCCCGGCGGCACATCAGCTCGATCGCCCGCTCCGCCATGCCGATCAGCCGCATGCAGTGGTGGATCCGGCCCGGACCCAGCCGGGCCTGCGCGATGGCGAATCCGCCGCCCTCCTCGCCGATCAGGTTCGCCGCGGGCACCCGCACGTCGTGGAAGACCACCTCGGCGTGACCGCCGTGGGAGTGGTCCTCGTACCCGTACACCCGCATGGCGCGCCGGACTTCGAGGCCGGGGGTGTCGCGCGGCACCAGGATCATCGACTGCTGGCGGCGCGGGTCGTCACCGTCCGGGTCGGTCTTGCCCATGACGATGAAGACGGCGCAGTCGGGGTTCATCGCCCCGGAGATGTACCACTTGCGGCCGCCCAGGACGTAGGAGTCGCCGTCCCGGGTGATGCGGGTCTCGATGTTCGTCGCGTCCGAGGAGGCCACCTCCGGCTCCGTCATCGCGAACGCCGAGCGGATCTCCCCGGCCAGCAGCGGCTCCAGCCACCGCTTCTTCTGCTCGTCGGAGCCGAACTGGGACAGCACCTCCATGTTCCCGGTGTCCGGCGCCGCGCAGTTCAGCGCGGTCGGCGCCAGGTGCGGCGAGCGTCCGGTGATCTCGGCGAGCGGGGCGTACTGGAGGTTCGTCAGCCCGGCCCCGTACTCCGCGTCCGGCAGGAAGAGGTTCCACAGCCCCTGCCGGCGCGCCTCGGCCTTCAGCTCCGGCACGACCGCCGGGGTGTCCCAGGGCGAGGCGAGCCGGGCCCGCTGCTCCTCCGCGGTCTCCTCGGCCGGGTACACGTGCTCGTCCATGAAGGCGAGCAGCCGGGAGCGCAGTTCCTCGGTGCGGGCGTCGAACGCGAAGTCCATGGGTCAGCCTTCCTGGAGGGTGGTGAGGCCGTGCTCGATGAACACGGGGACGAGATCGCCGATCCGGTCGAAGCCCGCGCCGACGGTCTGGCCGAGGGTGTAGCGGTAGTGGATGCCCTCCAGGATCACGGCGAGCTTGAACCAGGCGAAGGCCGTGTACCAGGCGATGGCCGAGGCGTCCCGGCCCGAACGGGCGGCGTAGCGCTCGATCAGCTCGGCGGGGGAGGGGTGCCCGGGAGCGCCGCTGGTGGTGGAGACCGGTGACCGCGGCAGACCGAGGTCGGAGCTGTACATGACGAGCAGCCCGAGGTCGGTGAGCGGATCGCCGAGCGTGGACATCTCCCAGTCCAGGACGGCCCGGATCCGGTCGTCCGGGCCGATCAGCACGTTGTCGAGCCGGTAGTCGCCGTGCACCACGGTGGGCGCGGGGGAGCTGGGCAGCGCGCGGCCGAGCGCGGCGCGCAGCTCGTCGATGCCGGCCAGCTCCCGGTTCCGCGAAGCCTCCAGCTGCTTGCCCCAGCGGCGCAGCTGCCGGTCCAGGAAGCCGTCGGGACGCCCGAAGTCCGCGAGAGCGACGGCCGCCGGGTCCACCGCGTGCAGGTCGACCAGGGTGTCGACGAGGGCGAGGACCGCCGCCCGGGTGCGCTCGGGGCCCAGCGGCGCCAGCTGCCCGGCGGTGCGGTACGGGGTGCCCTCGACGTGCTCCATGACGTAGAACGGCGCGCCGAGCACGCTGTCGTCCTCGCAGAGCAGCACGGGCTCGGGCACCGGCACGGCCGTCGGGTGCAGCGCGCTGATCACCCGGTGCTCGCGCTTCATGTCGTGCGCGGTGGCCAGCACATGGCCGAGGGGCGGCCTGCGCACCACCCAGCGGTCCGTCCCGTCGGTGACCGCGTACGTGAGGTTCGACCGGCCGCCCTCGATGAGCCGGGCCTCCAGCGGCCCGCCGACCAGGCCGGGCCGCTCGCGGTCGAGGTGGCGGCGCAGCGCGTCCAGGTCGAGACCTGGCGGGGGGACGGAACTCATGTGTCTGCCTCCGGGGTGACGGGACGATCGACGACCATCATGCCGACCAGTCGGTATGTCGTCCAGTCCCGTGCTGCCGGGAGCCGCGCGCCCCCGCCCCCGCCCGACCCGGCCGGGCCGTGGAGCGGACCGGTACGGCCCCGGTTGCGATGATCCTGACCTGCGCGGAAGGTCGGAGTATGAAGGCGATCAGCTACGGCGCGTACGGCTCGGCCGAGGTCCTGGAGTACGGCGAACTGCCCGACCCGAAGGTCGGGCCGGACTCGGTCCTGGTGAAGGTGCGGGCCGCGGCCGTCAACCCGGTCGACTGGAAGGCCCGCGAGGGACACCTCCAGGGCGGGCTGGACGCCGTCTTCCCGGTCATCCCCGGCTGGGACGTCTCCGGCGTGGTCGTGCAGCCCGGCGTGGCCGTCGACGAGTTCACCGTCGGGGACGAGGTGATCGGATACGTCCGCGAGGACTTCCTCTCCCGCGGCACGTTCGCCGAGTACGTCGCCGCCCCGGTGCGCACCCTCGCCCGCAAGCCCCTCCGGCTCAGCTTCGAGGAGGCCGCGGGCCTGCCGCTGGCCGGCCTCACCGCGTACCAGGTGCTACACCGCACCCTGCGGATCCGCGACGGCGAGACCGTGCTCGTGCACGCCGCCGCCGGCGGTGTCGGCTCGCTGGCCGTCCAGCTCGCCCGGCACGCCGGCTGCCGGGTCGTGGGCACGGCGAGCGAGCGCAACCACGAGCACGTGCGCAGTCTCGGCGGCGAACCGGTGGAGTACGGCGAGGGCCTCGCCGAGCGGCTGCGGGAACTGGTCCCCGACGGCTTCGACGCCGCCTTCGACACGGTCGGCGGCGAAGCGCTGCGGGTCTCGGCCGACACCCTCGCCCCGGACGGCAGGCTCGCCTCGATCGCGGACCGCGAGGTCTTCTCGTACGGCGGTCGCTACGCCTTCGTCCGGCCCGACGCGGCCGACCTCGCCCGCCTCGCCGAACTCGCCGAACAGGGCATCGTCAGCGTCCACGTGGACCGGGTGTTCCCGCTGGCGCGCGCCGCCGACGCCTACCGCCTCAACGAGATCGGCCGGACCCGGGGCAAGATCGTGGTCACGGTCGACTGGGACGCCTGACCGCCGCCCCACCGAGCGTTCAGACCAGCATGGCCGCGGCGAACACCGCCAGCGCCACCGTGCACAGCGCCGCGGCCAGCGCCTCCCGCGAGTCCAGGGGCCCGGGGCGGGGCGCGTCCAGGCGCAGCATCCTGCGGTGGGCCACCCGGAGGAACGCCAGCCAGGCCAGCGCGCTCAGCGCCACCGCGAGCACCGAGCCCGGCGTGATCCCGCCGTGCAGCGCCTGCCGCCCGGCCAGCAGCGCCGCCACCGTGGCCGCGAGCGTGGTGCGCCGCCACGACAGCCGGGTCCGCTCGGGCTGGAGCCCGGGGTCCCGCTCCGGCGCCGCGGTCAACGGCCCTCCCGGCCGAAGAGGACCACCACCACCATGGCGACGGCGACGACGGCGACCACCAGACCCAGCAGCGCCGGGAAGCGGGAGACCGGCAGATCCTCACCGCGGCGCATCGCCCGCTCGCAGCGCACCCAGTGGTCGACCGCCCGCAGGGCGCACAGCACCCCGGCCGCGAGCAGCCCCAGAGCGAGCCCCGTCCGCACGGCCCGCACCAGATCCGGCAGGAACTGGTCGACGGCGAAGCCGCCGCCGATCAGCGCCAGCGCCGTCCGGATCCAGGCGAGGAACGTGCGCTCGTTGGCCAGCGAGAACCGGTAGTCGGGAGTGTCGCCCTCCTCCCGGATCCGCTCCGGGGCGAACCACAGGCGGACGCGCTGCGCGATCGTGTTCACACCCGGCACCCTATCCGCCGCCTTCACGCCGTCGCCGAAGGCGGCGGGCCTCAGAGCGACCGGAGCGCCCGCAGCCTGCGGTACGTCTCCAGCCCGTCCGGCACCCAGGTCCACTCCGGAATCCGCTCCTCCAGCTCCGCGTCGGAGAGGAACGCGTGCCAGGCGACCTCCTCGGCCTGCGGCTCCACCGGAAGCTCGCACCGCACCTGGTAGACGGCCGACCACCAGGTGTGCTCGGCGCTGGAATAGAGGAAGCGGAACAGCGGCTCCGGCCGCGGGAGCCCGACGACCCCCAGCTCCTCCTCCGCCTCGCGCAGCGCCGCCTCGTCGTACGACTCGCCCGCGCCCACCACTCCGCCGACGAACATGTCGTAGTGCGAGGGGAAGACCAGCTTCGTGGCCGTACGGCGATGGACGAAGACCCGCCCCGAGGCGTCCCGCGCCTCGATGAACACGCAGCGGTGGCGCAGCCGTCGCGCGGTCGCCTCGCCGCGCGGGGCCTGCCCGATCACCTCGTCGTGCTCGTCGACGACGTCCAGGATCTCGTCAGAGGGCGTCAAGGGCGTCATACGGGCCATCCAACCGCACCCGGGTGGTTGACGTGGCAACGGCCGGTACCCAAGATCTGACGCACGAGTAACTTGGCTCTCGCCCCGACAGGATGGAAACCATGGCCTTCGACGCTGACGTGATCGTGATCGGGGCGGGACTCGCCGGACTCGTGGCCACCGCCGAACTGGTCGACGCCGGCCGCTCGGTGATCGTCCTGGACCAGGAGCCCGAGCAGTCCATCGGCGGCCAGGCGCACTGGTCCTTCGGCGGCCTCTTCCTGGTCGACTCGCCCGAGCAGCGCCGGCTGCGGATCAAGGACAGCCGCGAACTGGCCCTCCAGGACTGGTACGGCACGGCCGGCTTCGACCGTGAGCACGAGGACCGCTGGCCGCGCGAGTGGGCCGAGGCGTACGTCGACTTCGCGGCCGGCGAGAAGCGCTCCTGGCTCCACCGGCAGGGCGTGCGGCTCTTCCCGGTCGTCGGCTGGGCCGAACGCGGTGGCTACGACGCGAGGGGCCACGGCAACTCGGTGCCGCGCTTCCACATCACCTGGGGCACCGGGCCGGGCATCGTCGCGCCCTTCGAACGCCGGGTGCGCGAGGGCGTCGCCCGGGGCCTGGTCCAGCTGAGGTTCCGCCACCGCGTCACCGGCCTCGGCCGCACCGCCGGCGCGCTCGACACGGTGACCGGCGAGATCCTGGAACCGAGCGGCGCCGGGCGCGGCACCGCGAGCGGCCGGGAGGTCGCCGGGGCCTTCGAACTCAAGGCGCAGGCGGTGCTCGTCACCACCGGCGGCATCGGCGGCAACCACGACCTGGTCCGCGCCCAGTGGCCCGACCGGCTCGGCACTCCGCCCGCGAAGATGCTGTCCGGCGTCCCCGCCCACGTCGACGGGCTGATGCTGGGCATCGCGGAGAAGGCGGGCGCCAGCCACATCAACCGCGACCGGATGTGGCACTACACCGAGGGCATCGAGAACTGGAACCCGATCTGGGCCAAGCACGGCATCCGCATCCTGCCCGGCCCCTCCTCCCTCTGGCTGGACGCCCGGGGCAGGCGCCTGCCGGTCCCGCTGTTCCCCGGCTTCGACACCCTCGGCACCCTCGAACACATCATGAGGTCGGGTCACGGCTACACCTGGTTCGTGCTGGACCAGCGGATCATCGGCAAGGAGTTCGCCCTCTCCGGCTCCGAGCAGAACCCGGACCTGACCGGGAAGTCGATCCGCGACGTGATCGGGCGGGCCCGCGCCGACGTGCCCGCGCCGGTCAAGGCGTTCATGGACAACGGCGTGGACTTCGTCGTCGAGAAGGACCTCGCGGCGCTGGTGCGCGGCATGAACGCGGTGACCGGCGACGACCTGATCGACGAGGGCGAACTGCGCCGCGAGATCACCGCCCGCGACCGCGAGATCGCCAATCCCTTCACCAAGGACCTCCAGGTCACGGCGGCGCGCGGGGCCCGCAGCTACCTCGGCGACCGCCTCATCCGCACGGTCAAGCCGCACCGCATCCTGGACCCGGCGGCGGGCCCGCTGATCGCCGTACGGCTCAACATCCTCACCCGCAAGTCCCTGGGCGGGCTGGAGACGGACCTCTCCTCCCGGGTGCTGACGCCCGAGGGCTCGCCCCTGCCGGGCCTGTACGCGGCGGGCGAGGCGGCCGGCTTCGGCGGCGGCGGCGTGCACGGCTACCGCTCCCTGGAGGGCACGTTCCTCGGCGGCTGCCTCTTCTCCGGCCGGGCGGCCGGCCGCGCGGCGGCCGAGGCCGTGGGCTGACCCGGAGGGGCCCGGCCGACCTCCTGACGCGCACGTGAACGCGCCCGCCGCTTCCGTACGGGGAAGGGGCGGGCGCGTTCGCGGGCGGTCGTCGCGCGGTGGACGTCGCTCGGTGCCGCTACAACAGCAGCGACAGCAGCAGGATGAAGGCCATCGCCACGACGGAGATGATCGTCTCCATCACCGACCAGGTCTTCACCGTCTGGCCGACGTTCATGCCGAAGTACTCCTTCACCAGCCAGAACCCGGCGTCGTTCACATGGCTGAAGAAGAGCGAGCCCGCGCCGATGGCCAGCACCATCAGCGCCGCGTGGGTGGGGGACATGTCGGCGGCCAGCGGGGCCACCAGACCGGCGGCGGAGATCGTGGCGACCGTCGCCGAGCCGGTGGCGAGGCGGATCGCGACGGCGATCAACCAGCCCAGCAGCAGGGCGGGTATCGCCCAGTCCTCGGAGAGGTCCAGGATCATCTGGCCCACGCCGGCGTCGATCAGGGTCTGCTTGAAGCCGCCGCCCGCGCCGACGATCAACAGGATGCCGGCGATCGGGGCGAGGGACTTCTCCACGGTGCCGGCCAGCCGGTCCTTGGTGAACCCGGCGGCCCGGCCGAGCGTGAACATGCCGAGCAGGACGGCCGCGAGCAGGGCGATCAGCGGCGAGCCGATCACCGAGGTGACGCGCTGGAGACCGTTCTCCGGGTTGTCCACCACGATCTCGACGAGCGCGTTCAGCAGCATCAGGACCACCGGCAGCAGGATCGTCACCAGGGTCGCGCCGAAGCTCGGACGGCGGTCCAGCTCCTCCGACGGACGCTGCGGGATCATCTTCTCCGGCGGCTTGATGTCCACCCAGCGCGCGGCGTAGCGGGAGAAGACCGGGCCGGCGATGATCACGGTCGGGATGGCGACCAGCACACCGAGCGCCAGCGTCACGCCGAGGTTGGCGTCCAGGGCGTCGATGGCCACCAGCGGGCCGGGGTGCGGCGGGATGAGCCCGTGCATCACGGACAGACCGGCCAGCGCCGGGATGCCGATCCGCATCAGGGAGTAGTTGCCGCGCTTGGCCACCAGCAGGACCACCGGGATCATCAGCACGATCCCGACCTCGAAGAAGAGCGGCAGCCCGATGATCGAGGCGATCAGGACCATCGCCCAGGGCATGGCCCGGCCACTGGCCTTCGCCAGGATGGTGTCGACGATCTGGTCGGCGCCGCCGGAGTCGGCGAGCAGCTTGCCCAGGATGGCGCCGAGCGCGATCAGGACGCCCACGCTCGCGACGGTGGAGCCGAGGCCCTTGGTGAAGCTGGCAATCGTGTCGATCAGCGCGGCTCCGGCGAAGGAGCCGAGCGCCAGCGTACCGATGGTCAGCGCCAGGAACGCGTGCATCTTGAGTTTGGTGATGAGCAGGACGATGACGGCGATGCCCGCCAGAACGGCGATGCCCAGCTGGGCGTTGCCGGCCGAGGTGATCGGTTCGGCGGCGTCCGCTGCCAGCATCTCGACGCTGAGACTGGTCACGGTGATGATCCTTAACTGTCGAGCCGGCGCAGCGCGGCGACGGCTCGCTGGGTGATTTCCTCGGGGGTTCCGGACACGTCGACGCTCACTCCGGCCTCGTCCGCCTGGAGCGGCTGCAACGTGGCGAACTGGGAGTCGAGCAGCGCGGTGGGCATGAAGTGGCCCGTACGCCCGGCCATCCGCTTCTCGATCAGCGCCCGGTCGCCGGTCAGATGCAGGAAGACGGCGTCCGGCGCCCCGTCCCGCAACCGGTCCCGGTAGATCCGCTTGAGGGCCGAGCTGCTGACGACACCGCCGAGCCCCGCCCGACCGTGCGCCCACCGGCCGATGGCGTCCAGCCAGGGGCGGCGGTCGTCGTCGTCCAGCGGGGTGCCGGACGACATCTTGGCGACGTTCGCCGCGGGATGGAAGTCGTCGCCCTCGGCGTAGGGAACGCCGAGTTCGGCGGCGAGCAGGGGACCGATCGTGGTCTTGCCGGTTCCTGCTACGCCCATCACCACGACGACGTGGGGGGTGCTCATGGGTGCCTCGCTGTCTTCTTCGACATCGGTCCGTCGCGCGGTCCGTCGCGCTACTGAAACCTATTAGGTACGACTTATTCAAGAGACTGTGACACAAACGTCGTACTTTTTGATCGGATCACCCGCCCCGTAGGCTTGCCCCATGACCACACAGAGCCAGGGGCTGCATACACATGTGCTGGACACCCTGGGTCTGGAGATCTCCTCGGGCCAGTGCCCGCCCGGCAGCGTCCTGCGCACCGACGAACTGGCGCAGCGCTTCGACGTCTCCCGCACCGTCGTGCGCGAAGTCGTCCGGGTCCTGGAGTCCATGCACCTGGTCGAGTCCCGCCGCCGCGTCGGCGTGACCGTACGGCCCACCGAGACCTGGAACGTCTACGACCCGCAGGTCATCCGCTGGCGGCTGGCCGGCGCCGACCGCCCGCGACAGCTGCGCTCCCTCACCGTGCTCCGCTCCGCGATCGAGCCCGTCGCGGCGGGACTCGCCGCCCGCCACGCCACCGCCGGGCAGTGCGCCGAGCTGACCCGATGTGCCCTGGGCATGGTCGCCACCTCGCGCGGCCAGCAGCTGGAGGGCTACCTCGAACACGACATCGCCTTCCACCGGATCGTCCTCAACGCCTCCGGCAACGAGATGTTCGCGCGCCTCGGCGACGTGGTCGCCGAAGTGCTGGCGGGCCGCACCCACCACCAGGTGATGTTCGAGGACCCCGACCCGGCCGCCGTCACCCTCCACGTACGGGTGGCCGAGGCGGTGCGCGAGGGCGACGCCGACGCCGCCGAGCGGCTCACCAAGGAGATCGCGGTCGGCGCCCTGCACGAACTGGACGTGCTCGCTCCGTAGACCGCCCGCCGATTCGGCCCCCTCCGCCCGGGAGCGTACGGCCGGGGCGCACGGCCCGGGGCCGTCCGTCCTCGCGGCGCGGCGCCAGGACACCCTCGCTGGGCGTACGGTTGTTCGCGTTCGATCTTCGCGAAAGCCCAGGAGCAGGGAGAGCACGGTATGGCGCAGCAGGTGCAAGGGGTCATCGCACCGGGGAAGAACGAGCCGGTACGGGTCGAGACGATCGTGATCCCGGATCCCGGCCCCGGTGAGGCAGTCGTGAAGATCCAGGCGTGCGGCGTCTGCCACACCGACCTCCACTACAAGCAGGGCGGCATCAACGACGAGTTCCCGTTCCTCCTCGGACACGAGGCCGCGGGCGTCGTGGAGTCGGTCGGCGACGGCGTCACCGACGTCGCCCCCGGCGACTTCGTCGTCCTCAACTGGCGTGCCGTGTGCGGCCAGTGCCGCGCCTGTCTGCGCGGCCGGCCCTGGTACTGCTTCGACACCCACAACGCCCGGCAGAAGATGACGCTCCTGGACGGCACCGAGCTGTCGCCCGCGCTCGGCATCGGAGCGTTCGCCGAGAAGACCCTCGTCGCCTCCGGCCAGTGCACCAAGGTCGACCCCGCCGTCTCCCCGGCCGTCGCCGGCCTGCTGGGCTGCGGCGTCATGGCGGGCATCGGCGCGGCCATCAACACCGGACAGGTCGGCCGCGGCGACTCGGTCGCCGTCATCGGCTGCGGCGGCGTCGGCGACGCGGCGATCGCCGGAGCCCGGCTGGCCGGCGCGGCGAAGATCATCGCGGTCGACATCGACGACCGCAAGCTGGAGACGGCGAAGACGATGGGCGCCACCCACACCGTCAACTCCCGCTCCGACGACCCGGTCGAGGCCATCCGCGCCCTGACCGGCGGCAACGGCGCGGACGTCGTCATCGAGGCGGTCGGCCGCCCGGAGACGTACCGTCAGGCGTTCTACGCCCGCGACCTCGCCGGCACCGTCGTGCTGGTCGGCGTCCCCACCCCGGAGATGCGGCTCGAACTGCCGCTGCTCGACGTGTTCGGCCGCGGCGGCTCGCTCAAGTCCTCCTGGTACGGCGACTGCCTGCCCTCCCGCGACTTCCCCATGCTCGTCGACCTGCACCAGCAGGGCCGCCTCGACCTCGCCGCCTTCGTCACCGAGACGATCGGCATCGGCGACGTCGAGCAGGCGTTCGCCCGGATGCACGACGGCGACGTCCTGCGCTCGGTGGTGGTCTTCTGATGGCCGCCCGCGTCGACCACCTGGTCACCTCCGGCACCTTCGCCCTCGACGGCGGCGAGTGGGACGTCGACAACAACGTCTGGATCGTCGGCGACGACACCGAGGCGATCGTCATCGACGCCGCGCACGACGCCGACGCGATCCGGACCGCGCTCGCCGGCCGCACCCTGCGCGCCATCGTCTGCACCCACGCGCACAACGACCACATCGACGCCGCCCCGGCGCTCGCCGACGCCACCGGCGCGCCGATCCTCCTCCACCCGGACGACCTGCCGCTGTGGCGGCAGACCCACCCGGACCGCGCCCCCGACGGCGAACTCGCCGACGGCCAGGAGCTGGAGATCGCGGGGACCACCCTCCGGGTCCTGCACACCCCCGGCCACGCCCCCGGCGCGGTCTGCCTCCATGCCCCCGGACTGGCCACCGTCTTCACCGGGGACACGCTCTTCCACGGCGGCCCCGGAGCCACCGGACGGTCCTTCTCGCACTTCCCGACGATCATCGACTCGATCCGGGACCGGCTGCTCACCCTGCCGGGCGACACCGCCGTACGCACCGGCCACGGCGACGCCACCACGATCGGCGCGGAAGCTCCGCAGCTCGACGAGTGGATCGCGCGCGGCCACTGAGCAGCGCCGCCCTCATCCCCGGGGCCAGGCGGAGAGCCGCAGCCCGCTCGTGAAGCGGTGCGGCTCTCCGCTGACCGGGTCGGTGAACTCCAGTGCCCGCGCGAGCAGTTGCAGCGGCCGTTCCCACTCGTCCGGCGCGCCCTCGGCCTCCACCACCGGATAGAGCGGATCGTGGAGGATCGGCAGCCCCAGCGCGTTCATATGGACCCGCAGCTGATGCGTGCGCCCGGTGGCCGGCGACAGCCGGTAGCGGCCGAGCCCGCCCCGGTGCTCCAGCAGCTCGATCCGGCTCTCGCTGTTCGCCTCGCCCGGCTCCTCGCGGGCGGCGAGCACACCGCGCTCCTTGACGATGCGGCTCCGCACGGTCCGCGGCAGGACCAGCTCCGGATCGTACGGGGCCACCGCCTCGTACTCCTTGCGCACCAGCCGGTCCCGGAACAGCCGCTGGTACGCGCCCCGCTCCTCGGGCCGCACCACGAAGAGCACCAGCCCCGCGGTCAGCCGGTCCAGCCGGTGGGCGGGCTGCAGCGCGGGCAGCTCCAGCTCCCGCCGGAGCCGGGCCACCGCGGTCTCGGTGATGTGCCGGCCCCGGGGCGTGGTGGCCAGGAAGTGCGGCTTGTCGGCGATCACCACATGCGCGTCGCGGTGGACGACGCCGACCGGGAAGGGCACCGGCTCCTCCGGCGCGAAGTCCCGGTGGAACCAGAGCGACCGCCCCGCCGCGTACGGCTCGTCCCCGCCGACCGGGCGCCCGTCCGCGTCCACGAACCGCCCCTCGTCGAGCATCGCGGCCACCCGTTCCACCCCCACGGCCCCGCCGAACCGGGCGGCCAGATGCTCCCCGACCGACGCCCAGACCCCCGCCGGATCCTCCGGCAACCGCACCCGCACCGCGTCGACGCCGCGGCGCTGGGGGAGCGGAGCGGCGGACGGCTTCCTGCGGCCCCTCATCGTCGTCCCTCTCCGTAGCGGCCGGTCACGCAAAAGAGCCCCACCGAAGTGGGGCTCCTG
>NZ_ML123034.1:998317-1060691 GCF_003846185.1 Streptomyces sp. ADI96-02 | reverse complement strand
TCGCGGGCCCGGCCCGTTCCGACGTGGAAAACCATAGCAAACATTCGAGGGTGCTCGATCACGCCCCGATGGCCGGGAACGGTGGGTGACGGGGGTGTGCCGGCCGGTGTGCGGCCTTGGGCGCGGGCGGCGGGCGCGGGAGGATGAGGCCGAGCACCACAGCGACAGCGGAAGGAAGCAGCGTGAGCGAGAGCAGCACGGGCCGGACCGTCGGCGGCGGCGACGCCGAGAGGGAGGTCGTGGACCTCTGTCGCGACCTGATCCGGATCGACACCAGCAACTACGGCGACCACTCCGGCCCCGGCGAGCGGCGCGCGGCCGAGTACGTCGCGGAGAAGCTCGCGGAGGTCGGTCTGGAGCCGCGGATCTTCGAGTCCCACAAGGGGCGGGCCTCCACCGTCGCCCGGATCGAGGGCGAGGACCCCTCCCGCCCCGCCCTGCTCATCCACGGGCACACCGACGTCGTCCCGGCCAACGCCGCGGACTGGACGCACGACCCGTTCTCCGGGGAGATCGCCGACGGCTGCGTCTGGGGGCGGGGCGCGGTCGACATGAAGGACATGGACGCGATGACCCTCGCCGTCGTCCGCGAGCGCATGCGCACCGGTCGCAAGCCCCCGCGCGACATCGTGCTCGCCTTCCTCGCCGACGAGGAGGCCGGCGGCACCTACGGGGCCCGCTACCTCGTGGACCACCACCCCGAGCTCTTCGAGGGCGTCACCGAGGCGATCAGCGAGGTCGGCGGCTTCTCCTTCACCGTCAACGAGAACCTGCGCCTGTACCTGGTGGAGACGGCCCAGAAGGGCATGCACTGGATGAAGCTCACCGTGGACGGCACCGCCGGGCACGGATCGATGATCCACAAGGACAACGCCATCACCGAGCTGTCCGAGGCGGTCGGGCGGCTGGGCCGGCACAAGTTCCCGGTGCGCGTCACCAAGACGCTCCGGCACTTCCTGGACGAGCTCTCGGACGCGCTGGGCACCGAGCTGGACCCGGAGAACATGGACGAGACGCTCGCCAAGCTCGGCGGCATCGCCAAGCTCATCGGCGCCTCCCTCCAGAACACCGCCAACCCCACCCAGCTCGGCGCGGGCTACAAGGTCAACGTCATCCCCGGCCAGGCGACGGCCCACGTCGACGGCCGCTACCTGCCGGGGTACGAGGAGGAGTTCCTCGCCGACCTGGACCGGATCCTCGGCCCCAACGTCCGGCGCGAGGACGTGCACGCGGACAAGGCGCTGGAGACCACCTTCGACGGCGCGCTGGTGGACGCCATGCAGACCGCGCTGGTCGCCGAGGACCCGATCGCCCGCGCCGTGCCGTACATGCTCTCGGCCGGCACCGACGCCAAGTCCTTCGACGACCTGGGCATCCGCGGCTTCGGCTTCGCGCCGCTGAAGCTGCCGCCCGAGCTGGACTTCGCCGGGATGTTCCACGGTGTCGACGAGCGGGTGCCGGTCGACGGCCTCCAGTTCGGTGTGCGGGTGCTCGACCGGTTCATCGACCACTCCTGACGGCCGGCGCAATTCGACCGCCTGTGCGCAGATGACCGAACGAGTGAAACGCCCCGTTCACACGTAGCCCCGCCCAGCCCTCCTCGTTACAAGGGTTGCGGTCCGCGGCTGGGACCGCATTTCCAACTAGGAGGAATAATGATCAAGAAGGTCGTCGCAGTTGCGGCTGCTACCGGTGGCCTCGTTCTCGCGGGTGCGGGCATGGCCTCCGCCGACGCGGGCGCCCAGGGTGCTGCCATCGGCAGCCCCGGCGTGCTCTCCGGCAACGTCATCCAGGTCCCGGTCCACGTCCCGGTGAACCTGTGCGGCAACACCGTCTCCGTGATCGGTCTGCTGAACCCCACCTTCGGCAACACCTGCGTCAACGCGTGACGTTGAACGTCAACCCGTAAGGGTTTGAGCTCGGCCGGTCCCGGAGTGCACGCCATGCACTCCGGGACCGTTCGGCATTCGGCCCTCGCACGGTCATGTCCGGGGGTTTTTCGAAAGG
This sequence comes from Streptomyces sp. ADI96-02, assembly GCF_003846185.1. Lineage (GTDB taxonomy): Bacteria > Actinomycetota > Actinomycetes > Streptomycetales > Streptomycetaceae > Streptomyces. Next base: position 1,058,684 of record NZ_ML123034.1, on the reverse strand, counting down.
CAGAAGGCAGGAAACGAACCTATGCGACAGGTCACTCGTAAAGGCCTGATCACCATGGCGGCGGCGGGCGGGGTACTGGCGCTCGGCGGCGGCTACGCCCACGCCGACGCCGGGGCGGCCGGCGCCGCGGCCGGCTCGCCGGGCTTGCTGTCCGGCAACTCGGTCCAGATCCCGATCGACGTGCCGGTCAACGTCTGCGGCAACTCCGTCAGCGTCGGCGGACTGCTCAACCCGACGAGCGGAAACAACTGCGGAAACGGATCAGCAGATGCGGCGCGGGGGTCCGCGGCGGAGCACCGCACCGCCGACAGCGGCTCCGGCAACGGCGCGCACGCCGGGAACGTGTCGGCGACGGACGGGCGCTCCGCGGCCGGAACGGGACGCCACCGCGCCACCGGCGCCACCAGCGACTCCGGCACCCCCGGCGCCTCCGCGCAAGGGATCGCTCAGGGTTCGCCCGGCATCCTCTCCGGCAACAACGTCGCCGTGCCCATCGACGTGCCCGTGAACGTCTGCGGGAACAGCGTCACCATCGGCGGCCTGCTGAACCCCGCCTTCGGCAACGACTGCGCCAACGACGCCGAGGTGACGCCCCCGCCGCCCGAGGTGCCGGTGGTGCCGCCCGTCACGCCGGAGAAGCCGGTCATCCCGCCGGTCGACCAGCCGCCCGAGCCGAACCGGCCCGAGCCCCGGACCGTGCCCGAGCAGCAGCTCGCGCAGACCGGTGCGGGCGGGCTCGACCTGCTCATCCCAGCCGGCGCCGGGATGCTGCTGGCCGGTATGGGATCGGTGCTCTACCGCCGTTCGCGCAGCGCGGCCTGACCCGAGCGCCCGCAGCAGGACGAAGACGAGCGGGCTCCGCGACCGCGGGGCCCGCTCCCCGTCACCAGGTGGCTCGAAGCTGGCGGATGATCCGCCGGCGCAGCCGCACTCTCCTGCTGCCGTCGAGGCGCAGCGTCAGGCGGTCCAGCTCCCAGTGCCCGTACTCGGCGTGGTCGGTCAGGAGTCGGGCCGCTTCCTTGCGGGACACCCCGCGCGGCACGTACACGTCGATGAATTCGTATTCCGGCATCGCATCTATTGTGCGGGCAGAGCCCCGGTACGGATAGCGTCTGCACTATGTCTGATGCTGCGCAGCCCACCGCTGCCGAGGTACGTGCCGCCGCCGAAGCGGTCAAAGCCGCGATCGACCGTCACCTCGACGCGGTCGAACGGCGTACCGGGGACGACGATCCCGCCGTCTACGAAGTCTTCAACTCACTGGCCGCTGCGGCCGAGGTCTACGACGAACTCCTCTACGACCGCTACGACGAGGTCACCCCCTTCGAGATTCCCGGCGCCGACGACTCCCTGCCGCCCTACGCCGGCCCGGCGGAGCCCAGCGCGCTCAGTGTGCTGATCCGGCGCGACTACGCCGTCGTGGAACCGCAGCGCCTGCTCGCCCAGGCCCAGCGGCTCGCCGACCTCGACGGCGGGCCGGGTATCGAGGGCTCCACCTCCGCGGTGGTCGGCGGCAGCGTCCACGCGGCGCTCGGGATGCTCTTCGGGGAGTACGAGCCGGACGAGATCGCCTCGCGGCACAAGGAATTCGGGCTGGAGGAGGGCGACTCCACCCTCTGGGTCTCGGCCGGGGACGCTCTGGCGGAGCCCGGTGAATGGCTCGGAGCGCCCTTCGAGGACGCCGACCCCGAGCGGGTGGTGTGCCGCTTCGACGTCAGCGCGGTCTTCGACGAGGAGGCCGACGAGGACGCCGACGAACGGCTGGCGGACGGCGGCTGACCAGCGGCGGGACGGCGGGACCCGGGTGCGGCGCACGCGCCCGGGTCCCGCCGTCCTTCCGGCCGCGGGGCTCAGGGCGCGGCGTCCGGCGCCACCAGCGCCTCCAGCAGCCTGCGCAGCCGGGTCGTCCGCTCCCGGGCCGGGACCTCGGCCACCGCGTGCGGAAGCGCCCGGTCCACCCCGTGCACCACGGAGAGATGCCGCTCCCCGCGGCCGAACGCCGTGTACACCCACGGTCGGCTGAGCCCCTGCGCGGCGTCGCCCGGCAGCACGACCACCGCGGCGGGCCAGCGCATCCCCGCCGCCTGATGGGCGCTGAGGGCCCAGCCGTGCCGCACCGCCGACTCCACCCGCTCCTGCGGTACGACGACGGGCCCGCCCGCGCACTCCAGGTGCAGGCCCTCGGCGTCGGCCGAGCGCACCACTCCGGGCACCGCCCGCCCCGGCGAGGGGACGTGCACGACGCGGTCGCCCGGATCGAAGCCGCCGAACCGCCCCGGCCCGGGGTTGAGCCGCTGCTTCAGCGCGTCGTTCAACGCCCTGGTACCGGCCGGACCGCCGTGTCCGACCGTGATGACCTGGGTGTCGGCGGCGGGGATGCCGAACGCCCGGGGCACCGAGTCGGCCACCAGCTGCACGGTGCGGTGGACCGCCTCGCCCGCGTCGCGCACGGGGACGATCACCACCTCCCTGCCCGGGGCCTCGACCCCGTTCAGCTCACCGACGCCGATGCCGGAGACCAGCTCGCCGATCGGCCCCGGGTCCGGGGTGCGCGAGACGGCCTGCGGGCACGCGCGGGCGGCCAGCACGTCGGCGAACACGCGACCGGCTCCGGCCGAGCCCAGCACGGCGGGGTCCCCGCTGAGCACCAGCCGGGTCCCGTCGGCCAACGCCTCGACCAGGATCGCGGCCCCCTCCACGTCCAGCTGCGGGGCGTCGAGCACGACGAGCAGATCGAGGGCGAGCGCGCCGTCCTCGTCGCGGCCGGGGCCCTCGGTCCCGGAGAGCAGCCCGGCCAGGGTGACGGCGGCGTCCGGGTCTCCCGTGGCCGCCGCCAGCCTGAGCCGGCCGTCCTCGCTGTGGGTGGCCCCCAGCGCCCGCAGCCCGAGCCCCCGTGCCGCCGCGATCAGGGCCGCCGGCTCCGCCCGCGCCGCCTCACCGCCGCTGTGCGCGACGAGTCCCGCGCCCGCCGCGGCGCGGATCAGCTCGGCGGCCGAGGGGGACGGGGCTGCGGTGGCCGCGTCGGCCAGCCCGGCGGCCTTCTCGCAGGTGGTGAGGAGGCGGGCCAGACCGTCGGCCAGGCTCTCCTCGGCCAGTGCGTAGCGGTCCAGCCCCAGCAGCACCTGGACCGGCTCCTCCGTCTCACCGGCGGCTGCCTCGGCGGAGCCCTCGGCCGAGACGTCCTCCTCGGCGGGGGCGTCCGGCCCGGCGGGACCGGTCCCCTCCTGGAAGACCAGCGCGACGCCCTCCTCGACGGCGTCCCGCACGGCCCCGTCCGGGTCGGCGACGGCCCGCTCGGCGAGGGCCGACCGGACGGCCGAGGCGTCCAGCGCCGTATCGCCGCGCAGCGCCGCGTGCTCCAGCACCCAGGCGACCAGGGCCGCAGTCCTGCGCGCGTCGTCCGGTCCGCACGCGGAGCCCAGCAGGGCGCGGGCGAAACCGTCCGCCTGCTCGGGCCGCACACCCGCCACGGCGAGCAGCTGCCAGGGGTCCGCGCGCAGCAGCTCAGCGGCACCCTCGCCCAGCGTCCCGGCGGCCGGGCGGGCCAGCGCCTCGGGCGCGCCGCCCTCCGCCAGCACCGAGCGCACCGCGTCCGCAGCCCCGGGCGAGAGGGGCGGCGCGGCGGGCGCGGCCACCGGGGCGTGGCCCCGGCTCTGCGGGGCCGGGGCGGGCCGGCGGGGCGGCGGGGGAGCGCTGGGCGAGTCGTAGAACGCCGTCCCCGCCTTCTCACCGCTCTCCACCGCCCGTACGGCCGCGAGCAGATCGGCGGCGGTGCCGCTCAGCTTCGTCCCGGCGGCGATGGGCGCGGCCTTCTCCGCCTTGCGCTTCTCGATCCGCTCGCGCAGCTCGCGCTGGGCCGCCAGCTCCGCCTGGGCCTCGGAGAGCGCCCCGCCCTCGGCTCCGCCGTCCGCCGCCCCGCTCTCGGCCGCTCCGCCGTCCGCCGACGCCTCGTCCGTCGCCGCGTCACCGGTCGCCGCGCCGTCGTCTCCACCCCGCACGGCTTCCGGCGCTTCCGGCACCTCGGGCTCCCGGTGCTCCTGCGGCTCGTCCGGAGCCTCCGGCGCCGCGGCGCGCTCGGGAAGGGCCTGGGCGGCGGGCGGGGGCACGGCGTCCTCCGGCGCGCCGCCGCCGTCGCCGTCGGCGGCCGAAGTGCCGGGGGTCGATTCCCCTCGGGGAAGCGCAGTCACAGCGTGCTCCAGTCCTGGTCGGGATAGCGGTGCACGGGCGCCGACACGTCGTCGAGCGCCTGGCAGATCTCGTAGGGAAGACTAAGCGCCTCCACTGACAAAGCCTCCGCGAGCTGACCGGCGTTGCGCGCCCCGACGATCGGGGCGACCACGCCCGGCCGGTCCCGGACCCAGGCGAGCGCCACCTGGAGCGCACCGGTCGCCAGGCCGTCCGCCGCCGTCGCCACCGCGTCGGTGATCCGGGCCGCCGCCTCGTCGAGGTAGGGCTCGACGAACGGGGCGAAGCGCTCGGAGGCGCCTCGGGAGTCCGACGGGGTGCCCTGGCGGTACTTCCCCGTCAGCACCCCGCGTCCCAGGGGTGAGGAGGGCAGCAGACCGACGCCCAGGTCCAGCGCGGCGGGCAGTACCTCGCGCTCGATGCCGCGCTGGAGCAGCGAGTACTCCATCTGCGTACTGGCCAGCCGGGTGCGTGTGCCCGGGGCGGCGAGCTGCCAGGTGGCGGCCTTGGCCAGCTGCCAACCGCAGAAGTTCGACACTCCCGCGTAGCGGACGCGTCCGGAGGAGACGGCCAGGTCCACCGCCTGAAGGGTCTCCTCCAGGGGCGTCGCCGGATCGAACGCGTGGACCTGCCACAGGTCCACGTGATCCGTGCCGAGCCGTTCCAGGGAGGCGTCCAGCGCGGCCAGCAGGTGGCCGCGCGATCCGTCGAACCGCCGGGAGGGGTCGGGCACGTTGCCCGCCTTCGTGGCGATGACCAGGTCCTGGCGCGGCACCAGGGAGTCGAGGAACCGCCCGAGCAGGTACTCGGCCTCACCGCCGCCGTACACGTCGGCGGTGTCCACCAGGGTGCCGCCCGCGTCCCAGAAGACCTTCAACTGGTCGGCGGCGTCGTGCTCGTCCGTGCCCCCGCCCCAGGTCAGGGTGCCGAGCCCGATCCGGGACACGCGAAGGCCGGTGCGGCCGAGATGCCTCTGCTCCATGGGCGCTGAGATTACTGGCCGGGGCCCCGCCCGGTGGGGGCCTGTGGACAACCGGAGCCCTGGTGGGCCTGCCGGATCGCCGCCGCCCGCGCTAGAGTCCGGAGGAAGGGACGTTACTGATCAGTAAGGGGAGCGGCTATGCGGCTCGGCATCAATCTCGGTTACTGGGGCGCGGGAATGGACGGCGACAACCTCGCCGTCGCCCAGGAGGCCGACCGGCTCGGCTACGACGTCTGCTGGGCCGCCGAGGCGTACGGATCGGACGCGCCCACCGTGCTGACCTGGGTCGCGGCGCAGACCGAGTCCATCGACATCGGCTCCGCGATCATGCAGATCCCCGCCCGGCAGCCCGCCATGACGGCGATGACGGCCGCCACCCTCGACTCGCTGTCCGGCGGCCGGTTCCGGCTCGGCCTCGGAGTCTCCGGCCCGCAGGTCTCCGAGGGCTGGTACGGCGTGAAGTTCGACAAGCCGCTGGCCCGCACCCGCGAGTACGTCGAGATCGTCCGCAAGGCGATGAGCCGCGAGCGCCTCGCGTACGAGGGGCAGCACTGGACGCTTCCGCTGCCCGACGGGCCGGGCAAGCCGATCAAGCTCACCGTCCACCCGCAGCGCGAGCACATCCCGCTCTACATCGCCGCGATCGGCCCGAAGAACCTGGAGCAGACCGGCGAGATCGCCGACGGCGCCCTGCTGATCTTCCCCTCCGCCGACCACCTGGAGGACACCGCCGTCAAGCACCTGCGCGCGGGCCGCGAGAAGGCCGGGAAGAGCATGGACGGCTTCGACGTCTGCCCGACGCTGCCGCTCGCCGTCGGCGACGACGTGAACGGTCTCGCCGACATGTTCCGCCCCTACACCGCGCTGTACGTCGGCGGCATGGGCAGCCGGAAGCAGAACTTCTACAACCAGCTCGCCCAGCGCATGGGATACGAGAAGGAGGCCGCCGAGATCCAGGACAAGTACCTGGGCGGCGACAAGGCCGGAGCCGCCGCCGCGGTGCCGCACCGGCTGATCGACCAGACGACGCTGCTCGGCCCGGTCGAGCGCATCGCCGAGCGGATGCAGGCGTACGCCGCCGCCGGAGTCACCACGCTCACCCTCGCCCCGGCCGGATTCACCCTGGAGGAGCGGATCACCGCACTGCGCGCCGGCACGGACGCCCTGGAGCGCTCCGGACTGGCATGACGGCCACCGGCGGCCGTGGTGGGGTGCCGGGAATCCTCCCGGGCCCCACCTCGCCGTCACCGGGAAGAACGCGCCGGCCGGGCGGCGCGCTCACGCCGGACCGCGCGGCCGTCCGGCTCCGCCGCCCGCCGCCGCCCTGTCGACCGCCGCCTCTTTCCACCGCTCCGGTTGCCGACTGTCCCGCAGCGCATTTGACTACTGCTCTGCGGCACCCGGCTCCGCGGCACCCGGCTCTGCGCTCATCGGTCCGCGCTCATCGGTACGGAGGTGGCACTCATGCTCTCAGCCAGAAGCCTGTTCCAGGAGATCCTGGACGACGACGAGGCATACCGGCTCTTCTGCTCCATCGCCGCCAGCGGTGAGTCCCAGGGCGGCTGGGAGAACGCCCGCATCGCCGCGCTCGTCCCGCAGAGCCTCGGCCGCCTGGCCCCCAGGATCGTCCGGCACGGCGCCGACGAGGACAAGCACGGCCGGATCTTCAACGCCCTGCTGAAGAGGCGCGGCCTGCGGCCCGTGGACGTGCCGCCGGAGACCGACTACACGATGCTCCTGGAACGCCAGGGCATCGGCCTCGCCCACACCCGGCTCCGGCGCGAGGAGCGGCTCACCGAGCGCGACATCATGACCTATCTGGCCCACAGCCGGGTCACCGAGCAGCGGGCCTCCGAGCAGATGCGGCTGCTGCGCCGCTACTTCGCCGACCACCCCGACATCGGCCGCGCGGTGAAGATGATCTCCCACGACGAGGACAACCATCTCGCCTACTGCCACGAGGAACTGCTCCGCCTGGCCCGGGCCGGGCACGGCCGGACGATCCAGCGGATCATGCGGGAGTGCGCGCTCGCCGAGATCAGCGTCTACCGCGACGTGAGCCTCGCGGTGATGGACCACATGGGCCGCCTGCTGCGCTGGCCCCGGCCCAAGGCCGCGGCGCTCGCCGCCGGAATCCACGCGATTCACACGTACGAGCGGCTCTTCGGCTGGCGGCGCATGGTCAGCCTGGAGACGCCGCGCCACCGCGACCCGCTCGGCAGCCCGGCCGTACCGGAGCCCGAGTACGCCTGAGGGCGGCCCTCAGAGCCATCCGCGCCGCTTGAACAGGCGGTACAGGCCGAAGACCGCGCAGCCCATCAGGGCGACGACGGCCGGATAGGTCCACACCCAGTGCAGCTCCGGCATGTGGTCGAAGTTCATGCCGTAGATGCCCGCGACCATCGTCGGCACCGCCGCCATGGCGGCCCACGCGGAGATCTTGCGCATGTCGTCGTTCTGGCGCACGCCCATCTGCGCCAGATGGGCCGCGAGGATGTCCGAGAGCAGCCGGTCCAGCCCCTCCACCTGCTCGTTGGCCCGGGTCAGGTGATCGGCCACGTCGCGGAAGAACGGCTGCGCCTGTTCGCGGACGAAGGGCACCCCCGCGCCCGCCAGCCGGGACATCGGCACGGTCAGCGGGCCCGCGGCCCGGCGGAACTCCAGCACCTGCCGCTTGAAGGTGTAGATCCGGGCCGCGGTGTTCTTGGAGTCGCCCGTTCCGCTCGGCGCGAAGACCTGTGTCTCCAGCTCCTCCAGGTCGGCCTGGAGCTCCCCGGCCACGTCGATGTAGTGGTCCACCACCGCGTCGCTGATCGCGTACAGCACCGCGGTCGGACCGTGCTTCAGCAGATCCGGATCCGCCTCCAGCCGGCGGCGCACGGCCGCCAGCGGCGCGCCCTCGCCGTGCCGGACCGTCACGACGAACGAGTCGCCCATGAAGACCATCAGCTCGTCGGCGCTGACCGTGTCGCTCTCCGGCTCGTACAGGATCGGCTTGATCACCGCGAACAGGGAGTCGTCGTAGACCTCCAGCTTGGGCCGCTGATGGGCCCTGAGCGCGTCCTCCACCGCGAGCGGGTGCAGCCCGAACTCGCTGCTGACGAGTTCGAACTCCTTCGCGGTCGGCTCGTGCAGCCCGATCCACAGGAACGCGTCCCCGTCGGCCCGCGCCTGGTCGAGGGCGTCGGAGAAGTCGGCGGGGCCGTCAGTGCGGCGCCCGCCCCGGTAGATGGCACAGTCCACGATCACGGCGGGCATTCTTCCCTGCCGGCGTCCGCCGTGCACCTTCGCCCTGCCCTCTACGCTGGCCGGTATGCCCACGCTGATCCTTGTGCGCCACGGACGCTCCACCGCCAACACCTCCGGAGTGCTCGCCGGCCGCACCCCCGGTGTCTCCCTCGACGAACGCGGAGCCGAGCAGGCCGCCGCGCTGCCCGCACGGCTCGCCGCCCTGCACCTCTCCGTCGCCGTCAGCAGTCCCCTGGAGCGCTGCCGCCAGACGCTCCAGCCGCTGCTGGACTCCCGCCCCGGCCTGCCCCTGCACATCGAGGACCGGGTCAGCGAGTGCGACTACGGCGACTGGTCCGGCCGCAAGCTCGCCGAACTCGCCGACGACCCGCTGATGTCCGTCGTCCAGCAGCACCCCTCGGCCGCCGCCTTCCCCGGCGGCGAGTCCATGCGGGCCATGCAGGCCCGCGCCGTCGAGGCCGTACGCGACTGGAACGTCCGCGTCGAGGCCGCGCACGGCGCCGACGCCGCCTACGTGATGTGCTCGCACGGCGACATCATCAAGGCCCTCGTCGCCGACGCCCTCGGCATGCACCTGGACCTCTTCCAGCGCCTGCACGCCGACCCCTGCTCGGTCACCGCCATCCGCTACACCCGGCTGCGCCCCTTCCTCCTGCGGCTGGGCGACACGGGCGACCTCGCCTCCCTGGCGCCGCGCGAGCAGTCCGTCGGAGCGGACGCCACGCCCTCGGAGGGGAGCGACGCCTCGGCGGACGCGACGGTCGGCGGCGGCGCGGGCGCGCCGTGATCGCTGCGGGCAGTAGGGTGGACGGGCCGTAGCGCCGCTATCCGCCATCGATTCTCAAGGGAGACAGGACGTGTCCCGTCAGGTGTTCCTCTACGACCCACCGGACCGATTCGTGGCCGGTACGGTCGGGTTGCCTGGCCGCCGTACGTTTTTCCTTCAGGCGTCCTCCAAGGGCCGCGTCACCAGCGTCGCCCTGGAGAAGACCCAGGTCGCCGCGCTGGCCGAGCGCATCGACGAACTGCTCGACGAGGTGGTACGCCGTACCGGGGGCAACTCGCCGGTGCCCGCCGTGGCTCCCACGGACGTCGCCGACACCGCGCCGCTGGACGTCCCCGTCGAGGAGGAGTTCCGGGTCGGCACCATGGCCCTGGCCTGGGACGGGGACGAGCAGCGCATGATCGTCGAGGCGCAGGCGCTCGTCGAACTCGAAGCGGAGTCCGAGGACGACCTCGCCGAGGCCGAGGAGAAGCTCCTCCAGGACGAGGAGAACGGCCCGCCGATGCTCCGCGTCCGGCTCAGCGGCCCCCAGGCCCGCGCCTTCGCCAAGCGCGCCCTGGAGGTGGTCAACGCGGGCCGCCCGCCGTGCCCGCTGTGCAGCCTGCCGCTCGATCCGGAAGGACACGTATGCCCGCGCCAGAACGGATACCGCCGCGGAGCCTGACGGAGAGCGAACTGCTCACCCTGCTCACCGAGGGCGCGCTCACCGTGCTCGGGCAGGTCGGCGGGGCGTCCAACGCGGTACTGCACTGCACCGTGGCGTACGACGGCGAGGAGAGGACCTGCGTCTACAAGCCCGTCGCCGGGGAACGGCCGCTGTGGGACTTCCCCGACGGCACGCTCGCCCGACGCGAGGTCGCCGCGTACGAGGTCTCCCGGGCGACCGGCTGGGACCTGGTGCCGCCCACCGTCCTGCGGGACGGGCCGTACGGCGAGGGCATGTGCCAGCTCTGGATCGACGCGGCCGAGGGCGAGCCGCCGCTGCTGGCGCTCGTCGAGGGCGAGGAGGCCGGCGAGGGCTGGAAGGCCGTGGGCCTCGCCGAGGTGGGGGAGGGCGGGACCGCGCTGCTGGTCCACGCGGACGACCCCCGGCTCCGGCGGCTCTCGGTCCTGGACGCGGTCATCAACAACGGCGACCGCAAGGGGGGCCACCTGCTGCCCGCACCCGGCGGACTCCTCTACGGCATCGACCACGGCGTCACCTTCAACGCCGACGACAAACTGCGCACCCTGCTGTGGGGCTGGGCCGGCGAGCCGCTGACCGGGGAGGCGCTGAGCGTGCTCACCGAGCTCTCCGCCGCACTGGCGCCCGACTCCGCCCTCGCCACCCGGATGGCGCAACTCATCACGGCGGCCGAGCTGGAGGCGCTGCGGGAGCGGGTGGCGGGTCTGCTCAAGGACGGGGAGCACCCGCGGCCGAGCGGTCAGTGGCCGCCGATTCCCTGGCCGCCCGTCTAGGGCCCGGGTGGGCGGACCCCCTGGGCCGTCCCGTACCGCTGAAGGGCCGTCGCGCGCAAGAGCGCCGGTTCGGACAGGATCCCGGATCCGGTTCGTATCCGGAAGCATCGTCCGGTTACGCTCATGACATGCATGCCTGGCCCGCTTCTGAGGTCCCCGCCCTGCCCGGCAAGGGCCGCGACCTTCGGATCCACGACACCGCGACCGGCGGACGGATCACCTGTGACCCCGGTCCCGTCGCCCGCATCTACGTCTGCGGCATCACGCCGTACGACGCGACCCACCTGGGTCATGCGGCGACCTACAACGCGTTCGACCTCGTTCAGCGCGTGTGGCTCGATACCAAGCGGCAGGTTCACTACGTCCAGAACGTGACCGACGTGGACGATCCGCTGCTGGAGCGGGCCGCGCGCGACGGCGAGGACTGGACCGAGCTCGCGGAGCGCGAGACGGCCCTCTTCCGCGAGGACATGACCGCTCTGCGGATGCTGCCCCCGCGGCACTACATCGGCGCGGTCGAGGCGATACCCGGCATCGTCCCCCTCGTGGAACGCCTGCGCGACGCCGGCGCCGCCTACGACCTGGACGGCGACGTCTACTTCTCCGTCGACACCGACCCGCACTTCGGCGAGGTCTCCGGCCTCGACGCCGAGGCGATGCGCCTGCTCTCCGCCGAACGCGGTGGCGACCCGGAGCGCCCCGGCAAGAAGAACCCCCTCGACCCGATGCTCTGGACGGCGGCCCGTCCGGGCGAGCCGAGCTGGGACGGCGCGTCGCTCGGCGCGGGCCGCCCCGGCTGGCACATCGAGTGCGTCGCCATCGCGCTCGACCACCTCGGCATGGGCTTCGACATCCAGGGCGGCGGCTCCGACCTCGCCTTCCCGCACCACGAGATGGGCGCCTCCCACGCCCAGGCCCTGACCGGCGAGCACCCGTTCGCCAAGGCTTACGTCCACGCCGGCATGGTCGGTCTCGACGGCGAGAAGATGTCCAAGTCCCGCGGCAACCTGGTCTTCGTCTCGGCACTGCGCCGCGACGGCGTCGACCCCGCGGCCATCCGGCTCGCCCTGCTCTCGCGCCACTACCGGGCCGACTGGGAGTGGACCGACCAGGTGCTGGCCGAAGCCGTCGAGCGGCTCGCCCGCTGGCGCGCCGCCGTCTCACGTCCCGACGGGCCGTCCGCCGACGCCCTGCTCGCCGAGGTCCGCGAGGCCCTCGCCGACGATCTGGACGCCCCCGCGGCGCTGGCCGCCGTGGACCGCTGGGCCGAGAGGCAGAGCGCCGAGGGCGGTACGGACGAAGGCGCGCCCGGCCTCGTCTCGCGCACCGTCGACGCGCTGCTCGGCGTCGCGCTGTGACGACGCCGGGCGGCTTCCGCCGCCCGGCGCGATCCACGGGCCGGCCCCGGACTTCTCCGTGAAGCCCGGGGCCGGCCCGTCTGTTCGCGCGATCGCCGCTGCCGCGCAAGCACGGCCGGCGGCTCAGCCCTCGTCCGGGCCGTTCCCGTCCGGGCCCTTGTCGTGCGGGCCGTCCGCGTCCGGGCCCTTCGCGTCCGAGCCCTTCGCGTCCGGGCCGTCCTCGGACGACGGGGTGTCGGATCGTCCCTCGCCCGCGTCGTCGCCCCCGCTCCTGCTCCCGCCGGAGCCCTCGCCCGGCGCGGTGGTCTCCCGCCCGCCCGGCGGGAGGGAGCCCGGCTCCGGGCGCTGCGGCTTGGGCGGACGGTTCCGGCCGCCGGAGGGGTCCCGCAGGTAGGAGGCGTCGCCGCTCTCCGTGGCATGGCCGCCCGGCCCCTGTCCGGGTCCGCCGTCCCGCCGCCGCAGATACCGCTCGAACTCCCGGGCGATGGCCTCGCCGGACGCCTCGGGCAGTTCCGCGGTGTCCCGCGCCTCCTCCAGCGTCTGGACGTACTCCGCGACCTCGCTGTCCTCGGCCGCCAGTTGGTCCACCCCGACCTGCCAGGCCCGCGCGTCCTCGGGCAGCTCGCCCAGCGGGATGCGCAGCCCGATCAGGTCCTCCAGCCGGTTGAGCAGGGCCAGCGTCGCCTTGGGGTTCGGCGGCTGCGACACGTAGTGCGGCACCGCCGCCCACAGGCTCACCGCGGGCACCCCGGCGTGCGTGCACGCCTCCTGGAGGATGCCGACGATCCCCGTCGGGCCCTCGTACCGGGTCTCCTCCAGATCCATCGTCCGGGCCAGATCCGCGTCGGAGGTGACACCGCTGACCGGGACCGGGCGCGTGTGCGGGGTGTCGCCGAGCAACGCGCCCAGGATGACGACCATCTCCACGCCCAGCTCGTGCGCGAAGCCGAGGATCTCGTTGCAGAACGAACGCCACCGCATCGACGGCTCGATGCCCCGCACCAGGACCAGGTCCCGGGGCTTCTCACCGCCGACGCGCACCACGGAGAGGCGGGTGGTCGGCCAGGTGATCTTCCGCACCCCGCCGTCCAGCCACACCGTGGGCCGGTTGACCTGGAAGTCGTAGTAGTCCTCGGCGTCGAGCGCCGCGAACACCTCGCCCTTCCACTCCCGGTCCAGATGGCCGACCGCCGTCGAGGCGGCGTCACCGGCGTCGTTCCAGCCTTCGAACGCGGCCACCATGACCGGGTCGACCAGCTCGGGCACTCCCTCGAGCTCGATCACCCAGGCCTCCTTCCGACGTCTCCATACGTACGGAGCAACCTTACGGCTTCACGGCACTCCCGCCGCAGCCCCGTGGCACGGCCGGGTGAACCTTGCCACCGGACGTGCATCACCGCCCCGAACGGGGAATCAGTGAGCGCCCGACGGTTCAGCTCCGGTCCGTTCGCGATCGCGTCCTCGATCGTGCGGGACGGCGGGTCGCAGCCGGCCCGGCCCGCCGGACGCGGCGTCAGTCCTTCCGCGCCCGCGCCTCGTACAGCTCCTTCGGATCAGTCCCGCTCGGCCAGCATCTTCTCGACCCTGCCGCGCACGTCGTCCGTGGCCAGCCCACGGATCGTCAGGGTCGTACGGCGGCGCAGGACGTCGTCCGCCGTCTCGGCCCACTCGTGGTCCCGGGCGTAGGCGACCTGGGCCCAGATCTCCGGGGCGTCGGGGTGGACGCGCTCGGCCAGCGCCGGGTCCTCGTTCGCCAGCCGCGCTATGTCGAAGGCGAGCGAGCCGTAGTGCGTGGCCAGGTGCCGGGCGGTCTCCGGCGCCATGCGCGGACCGGGCGTGCCGCCGTCGACCAGCAGCCGGTGCGCGACCGCGTTCGGGTTGGCGATCCCGGGCAGCGGCAGCTTCCTCGGCAGCCGGGCCATCGGCTCCATGTCCTCGGCCAGCGGCTGGCCGGGCAGGGCCGCCAGCTTGTTCATGACGGTGCGGCCGATGTGGCGGAACGTCGTCCACTTGCCGCCCGCGACGGACAGCATGCCGCCGCGGCCCTCCGTCACGACCGTCTCGCGCTTGGCCTTGGACGTGTCGCCGGGGCCTCCGGGCAGCACCCGCAGGCCCGCGAAGGAGTAGGTGATCAGGTCGCGGGACAGCTGCTGGTCCCTGACCGAGAACGCCGCCTCGTCCAGGATCTGCGCGGTGTCCGCCTCGGTCACCGCGACATCGCCCGGATCGCCCTCGTACTCCTCGTCCGTGGTGCCGAGCAGCAGCATGTCCTCCCACGGCAGCGCGAACGTGATCCGGTACTTGTCGATCGGGGTGGCCAGCGCCGCCCGCCACGGCCGGGTCCGCCTCAGCACCAGGTGCGCGCCCTTGGAGAGGCGGATGGAGGGCGCCGCGTTCGGGTCCTCCATCTTCCGCAGGTGGTCGACCCAGGGTCCGGTGGCGTTCAGGACGAGCCGGGCGTCGACGCCGAACTCCGTGCCGTCCAGCCGGTCCTCCAGGTCCGCGCCGGTCACCCGGCCGCGGGTGAACCGGAGTCCGGAGACCGCCGCGTGGTTGAGGACCACCGCCCCCGCCTCGACGGCCGCGCGGACCGTCATCAGCGCCATCCGGGCGTCGTTCATCTGGTCGTCGCCGTACACCGCGACGGCCTTCAGGTTCTCCGTACGCAGCTCCGGGACGTCGCGCTGCGCCCGCGTCGGGCTGATCACATGGCCGACGCCGTCGCCGAACGCGGACAGCGCGGAGTAGGCGAAGACGCCCGCGCCGAGCTTGGCCGCGCCGTGCGGGCCGCCCTTGTAGACCGGCAGGTAGAAGGTGAGCGGGTTGGCCAGGTGCGGCGCGACCTCGCGGGAGACCGCCCGCCGCTCGAAGTGGTTCTCGGCGACGAGCCTGACCGCACCGGTCTGGAGGTAGCGCAGACCGCCGTGGAGCAGCTTGGACGAGGCGGAGGAGGTGGCGCCGGCGAAGTCGCCGGCGTCCACCAGGGCCACCCGCAGCCCGGACTGCGCGGCATGCCAGGCGGTGGAGATGCCCAGGATGCCGCCGCCGATGACCAGGAGGTCGTACGTGGCCCGGGACAGCTGGTCCCGGGTCTCGGCGCGGCTCGGCAGGGAGCCGGAGACCGGGTGCGTGCCCAGGGTGGGCACGCTGCGCAGGGTGGTCATATCGCTTACTCCTCGTTCTCGATCCAGCCCATGGTCCGTTCCACGGCCTTGAGCCAGCTCTTGTACTCGCGGGCGCGGGTGTCCGCGTCCATGCGGGGGGTCCACTCGGCGGCCCGGCGCCAGTTGGCGCGCAGCGCGTCGGTGTCCGGCCAGAAGCCGACGGCGAGGCCGGCGGCGTAAGCCGCGCCGAGGCAGGTGGTCTCGGCGACCATGGGCCGCACCACGGGGGCGTCCAGGAAGTCGGCGAGCGTCTGCATCAGCAGGTTGTTGGAGGTCATGCCGCCGTCGACCTTGAGCGCGGTCAGCTCGACGCCGGAGTCCTTCGTCATGGCGTCGCTGATCTCCCGCGTCTGCCAGGCGGTGGCCTCCAGCACGGCACGGGCGATGTGCGCCTTGGTGACGTAGCGGGTGAGGCCGGTGATCACACCGCGGGCGTCGGGCCGCCAGTAGGGCGCGAACAGGCCGGAGAAGGCGGGCACGAAGTACGCGCCGCCGTTGTCCTCGACCGTGGAGGCCAGCGTCTCGATCTCGGCGGCGGACTTGATCAGGCCCATCTGGTCGCGCATCCACTGCACCAGCGAACCGGTGACCGCGATGGAGCCCTCCAGCGCGTACACCGGGGGCTCGTCGCCGATCCGGTAACCCACGGTGGTCAGCAGGCCGTTGTACGAGTTCACCGGGGTCCCGCCGGTGTTCATCAGCATGAAGGTGCCGGTGCCGTACGTGGACTTGGCCTCGCCCTCGGCGAAACAGGTCTGGCCGAACAGGGCCGCCTGCTGGTCGCCGAGCGCGGAGGCCACCGGGACGCCGTCCAGGACGCCGCCCTTGGCGTGGCCGTACACCTCGGCCGAGGAGCGGATCTCCGGGAGGACCGCGGCCGGGATGCCGATGGAGGAGAGGATCTTCTCGTCCCACGTCATCGTGTGCAGGTTCATCAGGAGGGTGCGCGAGGCGTTGGTGACGTCGGTGACGTGGACGCCGCCGTCGGCGCCGCCGGTCAGGTTCCAGATGACCCAGGAGTCCATGGTGCCGAAGAGGATGTCGCCGGCCTCGGCGCGCTCGCGCAGCCCTTCGACGTTGTCGAGGAGCCAGCGGACCTTGGGCCCGGCGAAGTACGAGGCGAGCGGCAGCCCGGTCTCGCGGCGGAACCGGTCCTGGCCCACGTTGCGGCCGAGTTCCCGGCAGAGCGCGTCGGTGCGGGTGTCCTGCCAGACGAGGGCGTTGTGGACCGGCTCGCCGGTCCTGCGGTCCCACAGCAGTGTGGTCTCGCGCTGGTTGGTGATGCCGATGGCCTTGACGTCGGCGGAGGTGATGCCCGCCTTGACGATGGCCCCGGCGACGACCTCCTGGACGTTCTCCCAGATCTCGCTCGCGTCGTGCTCGACCCAGCCGGGCTTCGGGAAGATCTGCTCGTGCTCCTTCTGGTCGACGGAGACGATCCGGCCGTCCTTGTCGAAGACGATGCAGCGGCTGGAGGTGGTGCCCTGGTCGATGGCCGCGATGAACGGGCCGGTGCCGTGGCTGCCGGTGGTGTGTGCGTCGGTCACGGTGTGCTCCCGGAGTCTGTGAGGAGGTGGAGGGTACGGCTGCGAGCTAGGCGAAGGCGAGGTTGTAGAGCCCGCCGGCGAGGGCCCCGCCGACGAGCGGGCCCACGATGGGTACCCACGCGTAGCCCCAGTCCGAACCACCCTTGTTAGGCAGCGGCAGCAGGGAGTGCACGATGCGGGGGCCGAGGTCGCGGACCGGGTTGACCGCGTATCCGGTGGGGCCGCCGAGCGAGAGGCCGATGCCGACGACCACCAGGGCCGTGATCAGCGCGCCGAGCGTGCCGAGGCCGTCGCCGTCGGCGTTGAGGCCCTGGGTGAGGATCGCGAGGACGAGCACGGTGGTGGCGATGATCTCGGTGACGACGTTCTGCGGGGCGTTGCGGATCTCCGGACCGGTGGAGAAGATCCCGAGCACGGGGCCGGCCTTCGGCGCGGCGGCCTGGTCGACCATGCCCTCCTCCGTGGGCCGGGCCCCGATGATCTCCGGGTCCGTCAGATGGGCCCGGAACTGCCCGTAGTAGACCGCCCACGCCAGGACGGCGCCGATCATCGCGCCGAGCAGCTGGGAGCCGAGGTAGAGGGGGACGTCGCCCCAGGCCGTACCGCCCTGGATGGCGAGGCCGAGCGTGACCGCCGGGTTGAGGTGGGCCCCCGAGACGCCGCCGGCCAGATAGGCGCCGGTCAGCACGGCGAAGCCCCACCCGAAGGTGATGGCGAGCCAGCCCGCGTTCCGGGCCTTCGAATGCTTCAGCGTGACGGCGGCACAGACGCCGGCGCCGAGCAGGATGAGGACGGCGGTACCTATGGTCTCGCCGATGAAGATGTCGGAGCTGGACACCCGTGACTCCTTTGTCCTTCGTCCAGGTGAGAGCGAACCGCCGGATCACTCCGGTGGTTCACGCCCCAGGTGGGTATCCACGAAGCGTGGGCCGCCCACCTGTGAGGGCTTGACCGGCCCGTGGCACTGTCACACCCTAACGTGTATTGCCGTTAGTCGTTCGACAATGCCGACCGTTGAACGGCAATGTTTCCCTTGAGTGAAGGAAGCGTCAAGGGTTGAGTGGCACCGATCCGGTGCGGAACGAGACCGTCATCCACGGTATGCCCGGTTGTGCCCGGGTATGTGCGCCAGGTCCATCGGTCCGGGCGGGTGGGTGTCCAGGCCGTCCGGGCGACCGTACGGGGAGCGCCGCCGAGAGGGCCGCGCGGCGGGCGGCCCGGCGGGCGGCCCGGCCGCCCGCGCCGTCAGAAGCGGCCGGCCCCCAGGTCCCGCGAGACCGCGCGGGCGCAGTCCCGTACCGCCGCGATCAGCTCGGGCCGCAGCACGCCGCCCGGACTGACCCGCTCCACCGCGCCGGTCACCGCCACCGCGCCCACCGGCATCCGCCGCCGATCGTGGACGGGGGCGGCCACGGCCGCCACGCCCTCCCAGGTCTCCTCGGTGTCGGCGGCCCAGCCCCGCGCCCGCACCAGGTCGAGCACCGCCTCGAACTCGTCGGCCGCCGTGACCGTGCGAGCGGTGAACGGGCGGCGCTCCGCCTCCATGGCCTCGCTGTGGGCCACCGGGTCGCAGGCGGCGAGCACCTTGCCGAGCGCCGTGGAGTGCAGCGGCTGCATCGCCCCCACCTCCAGCACCTGGCGGCTGTCGTCGGGCCGGAAGACGTGGTGCACGATCAGCACGCCGTGCTGGTGCAGCACGCCCAGGTGCACGCTCTCGCCGCTGGAGCGCGCCAGGTCGTCCGTCCAGACCAGGGCGCGGGCCCGCAGCTCGTGGACGTCCAGGTAGCTGTTGCCCAGCCGCAGCAGCTCCGCGCCGAGCTGGTACCGCCCCGACGCCGCGTCCTGCTCGACGAAGCCCTCCAGCTGGAGGGTGCGCAGGATCCCGTGGGCGGTGCCCTTGGCCAGCCCCAGCGAGGAGGCGATGTCGGAGAGCCCCAGCCGGCGCTCGCCGCCCGCCAGCAGGCGCAGCATCGCCGCCGCCCGCTCCAGCGACTGGATGTTCTTGGCCATCGCGCCGTACTCCTCCACTCGTTCGACAATGCTGAACACTATCGGTCGATGCCGACCTCCGCCCGCTTCCGGAGGAAAGTCGCCGCCGGCCGGTCGGCGGCCCCGTGCCACCGACAGCATGCAGTCCGCCCCATGGACGCTCCGACCACGTGGCGGACCATCCGGCTACGCTGGCCGGGTGCGCCTTCCTGGAGGAGGACGCAAAGCCGACAGCCGTCGCATCCCTGGGAGATCATCCATGGCCTCGTTGCCGACATCCGCCGCTGACAGCCGGACCCGAGCAGACGCCCTGCGCGACGCACTCGCCACCAGGGTGGTGGTGGCCGACGGCGCCATGGGCACCATGCTCCAGGCGCAGGACCCCACCCTTGAGGACTTCGAGAACCTCGAAGGCTGCAACGAGATCCTGAACATCACCCGCCCCGACATCGTGCGCCGCGTCCACGAGGAGTACTTCGCGGTCGGCGTGGACTGCGTCGAGACGAACACCTTCGGCGCCAACCTCGCCGCCCTCGGCGAGTACGACATCCCCGAGCGGGTGTACGAGCTCTCCGAATCCGGGGCCCGGATCGCCCGCGAGGTCGCCGACGAGTTCACCGCCTCGACCGGGCAGCAGCGCTGGGTGCTCGGCTCCATGGGGCCCGGCACCAAGCTGCCGACCCTGGGACACGCCCCGTACACGAAGCTCCGCGACGCCTACCAGCGGAACGCCGAGGGCATGATCGCCGGCGGCGCCGACGCCCTGCTGGTGGAGACGACCCAGGACCTGCTCCAGACCAAGGCCTCGGTCATCGGGGCCCGGCGCGCCCTGGAGGCCACCGGCACCAGCCTCCCGCTGATCTGCTCGGTGACCGTGGAGACGACCGGGACGATGCTCCTGGGCTCGGAGATCGGCGCGGCGCTGACGGCCCTGGAACCGCTGGGCATCGACATGATCGGCCTCAACTGCGCCACCGGCCCCGCCGAGATGAGCGAGCACCTGCGCTACCTCGCCCGGCATTCCCGCATCCCGCTCTCCTGCATGCCCAACGCCGGTCTGCCCGTCCTCGGCAAGGACGGCGCGCACTACCCGCTCGGACCCGGCGAACTGGCGGACGCCCAGGAGACCTTCGTCCACGAGTACGGGCTCTCGCTCGTCGGCGGCTGCTGCGGCACGACCCCCGAGCACCTGCGCCAGGTCGTCGAGCGCGTCCGCGGCCTGACCCCCGCCGAACGGCGGCCGCGCCCCGAACCGGGCGCCGCCTCGCTCTACCAGAGCGTCCCGTTCCGCCAGGACACCTCGTACATGGCGATCGGCGAGCGGACCAACGCCAACGGCTCCAAGAAGTTCCGCGAGGCGATGCTGGAGGCCCGCTGGGACGACTGCGTCGAGATGGCCCGCGACCAGATCCGCGAGGGCGCGCACATGCTCGACCTCTGCGTCGACTACGTCGGCCGTGACGGCGTCGCCGACATGGCGGAGCTGGCCGGACGCTTCGCCACCGCCTCCACCCTGCCGATCGTGCTGGACTCCACCGAACTGCCCGTGCTGCGCGCCGGCCTGGAGAAGCTCGGCGGGCGCGCCGTGCTGAACTCGGTCAACTACGAGGACGGCGACGGCCCCGAGTCCCGCTTCGCCAAGGTCAGCGCGCTGGCCTCCGAGCACGGCGCCGCCCTGATCGCCCTGACCATCGACGAGGAGGGCCAGGCCCGTACCGTCGAGCACAAGGTCGCCATCGCCGAGCGGCTCATCGAGGACCTCACCGGCAACTGGGGCATCCACGAGTCCGACATCCTCATCGACACCCTGACCTTCACCATCTGCACCGGTCAGGAGGAGTCCCGCGGCGACGGAATCGCCACCATCGGCGCCATCCGCGAACTCAAGAAGCGCCACCCCGACGTCCAGACCACCCTGGGCCTGTCCAACATCTCCTTCGGCCTCAACCCGGCCGCCCGCGTCGTGCTGAACTCCGTCTTCCTCGACGAGTGCGTCAAGGCCGGCCTGGACTCCGCCATCGTGCACGCCTCCAAGATCCTGCCGATCGCCCGGCTGGAGGAGGAGCAGGTCAAGACCGCCCTGGACCTGATCTACGACCGCCGCAGCGAGGGCTACGACCCCCTCCAGAAGCTCATGGAGCTGTTCGAGGGCGTCAACATGAAGTCGATGAAGGCGGGGAAGGCCGAGGAACTCCTCGCCCTCCCTCTCGACGAACGGCTCCAGCGCCGCATCATCGACGGCGAGAAGAACGGCCTGGAGGCCGACCTCGACGAGGCCCTTCAGGACACGCCCGCCCTCGACATCGTCAACAACACGCTGCTCGCGGGCATGAAGGTGGTCGGCGAGCTGTTCGGCTCCGGCCAGATGCAGCTGCCGTTCGTCCTCCAGTCCGCCGAGGTCATGAAGACCGCGGTGGCCCATCTGGAGCCGCACATGGAGAAGACCGACGACGACGGCAAGGGCACCATCGTCCTCGCCACCGTCCGCGGCGACGTCCACGACATCGGCAAGAACCTCGTCGACATCATCCTGTCCAACAACGGCTACAACGTCGTCAACCTCGGCATCAAGCAGCCGGTCTCCGCGATCCTGGAGGCCGCCGAGGAGCACCGCGCCGATGTGATCGGCATGTCCGGCCTGCTGGTCAAGTCCACCGTGATCATGAAGGAGAACCTTCAGGAGCTCAACCAGCGCAACATGGCCGCCGACTACCCGGTGATCCTCGGCGGCGCCGCCCTGACCCGCGCCTACGTGGAACAGGACCTCCACGAGATCTACGAGGGCGAGGTGCGCTACGCCCGCGACGCCTTCGAGGGGCTGCGGCTGATGGACGCGCTGATCGCGGTCAAGCGCGGCGTCCCGGGAGCGGCGCTGCCGGAGCTGAAGCAGCGGCGGGTGCCCAAGCGCGACGCCCCGGTGACCGAGGCGGACGAGCCCGAGGCGGGCGTCCGCTCCGACGTCCGGATCGACAACCCGGTGCCCGAGCCGCCGTTCTGGGGCACCCGGGTCGTCAAGGGCATCCAGCTCAAGGAGTACGCCTCCTGGCTCGACGAAGGCGCCCTCTTCAAGGGCCAGTGGGGCCTGAAGCAGGCCCGTACCGGCGACGGGCCGACGTACGAGGAGCTGGTGGAGACCGAGGGCCGGCCGCATCTGCGCGGCTGGCTGGACAAGCTCCACACCGAGAACCTGCTGGAGGCGGCCGTCGTCTACGGCTACTTCCCGTGCGTCTCCAAGGGCGACGACCTGATCCTGCTCCACGAGGACGGCTCCGAGCGCACCCGCTTCACCTTCCCCCGCCAGCGCCGGGGCCGCCGCCTGTGCCTCGCGGACTTCTTCCGCCCCGAGGAGTCCGGCGAGCGGGACGTGATCGGCCTCCAGGTCGTCACCGTCGGCTCGAAGATCGGCGAGGCCACCGCCGAGCTGTTCGCAGCCGACTCCTACCGGGACTACCTGGAGCTGCACGGCCTGTCCGTCCAGCTGGCCGAGGCGCTGGCCGAGTACTGGCACGCGCGGGTCCGCGGCGAGCTGGGCTTCGGCGGGGAGGACCCGGCGGACGTCGAGGACATGTTCGCGCTGAAGTACCGCGGTGCGCGCTTCTCCCTCGGCTACGGCGCCTGCCCGGACCTGGAGGACCGGGCCAAGATCGCCGACCTCCTCCAGCCCGAGCGGATCGGCGTCCACCTCTCCGAGGAGTTCCAGCTCCACCCGGAGCAGTCCACCGACGCGATCGTCATCCACCACCCCGAGGCGAAGTACTTCAACGCCCGGTAGGGACCGCCGGGCACCCTCCCGGACAGGCCCCCGGGACGTCCGCCGGGACCCGCGCGCCACCGGTTCCTCGCCGCGCGGTTCCGCGCCGTTCGCGCGCGCCGGCCGGACACGTCGTACACTGGTCGGTCCAGTGCAGGCCGGTCGCTCTCCCCATGCGGGAATGGCGGCCGGCCTTCTCGTCCCTACGGAAGGTGTGCCGGATGACCAGTACGGTCCCCGCGTCCTTGACCCGCACGGCCGAAGGCGCCGCACTGCAGGCGGTCCTTCTCGACATGGACGGAACCCTCGTGGATACGGAGGGCTTCTGGTGGGACGTCGAGAGGGAGGTCTTCGCCGCACTGGGCCACCCTCTGCAGGAGTCCTGGCGGGACGTGGTCGTCGGCGGTCCGATGGCCCGCAGCGCCGGATACCTCATCGAGGCCACCGGCGCCGACATCCGGCTGGACGAGCTGACCGTGCTGCTCAACGACGGCTTCGAGAAGCGCATCACCCGCGGCGTGCCCCTGATGCCCGGCGCCGGACGGCTCCTCGCCGAACTGGCCGCCTGCGAGGTGCCCGCCGCCCTCGTCTCCGCCTCGCACCGCCGGATCATCGACCGGGTGCTGGACTCGGTGGGCCACCACCACTTCGCGCTCACGGTCGCCGGAGACGAGGTGACCCGGACCAAGCCCGACCCGGAGCCCTACCTCACCGCCGCGGCGGGCTTCGGCGCCGACCCGTGGCGCTGCGCCGTCATCGAGGACACCGCGACCGGCGTCGCCGCCGCCGAGGCCGCCGGCTGCCGGGTCGTCGCCGTCCCCTCGGTCGCGCCGATCGCCCCCGCCACCGGACGCGTCGTCGTCTCCTCCCTGGAAGAGGTCGACCTGGCGTTCCTGCGCGGGCTCATCACCGGAACGGGCTGACCGGCCGCTCTGGGCGCGCGCTTGTGAATGAAGGGCGAAGACCTCTCCCCGTTCCGTACGTTTCCGTGCTGTCCTGTGAACGTACGGCGAAGCATCGCGCATAAGCGAAGAGTGATTGCGGGTGAGCTTTCTCACCCGGGGCTTCCAGGCGTCCCGCTGAGATCGGTGGAGCTGTCCTATATCGCTGTCATATGCCGTAGCTCCCGGTAGTCGGGGGAATGCGCAGGCCGCACGCGGCGGTCGGCCCGGTCGGCAGCGCCCACTAATCTCGATTCCTCACCTGCCGGGATGAGGGAGAACGTCCAGATGAACCGCAAGACCCTGGTGCTGCCGGCCGTCGTCGGCCTGCTCGCACCCGTGCTCGCCGCCTGCGGCAGCACGGAAAGCGCCGGTGGCGGCGGAAAGAACGCCATCGTCGTCGGCACCACGGACCAGGTCGTGGCCTCCAAGGACAACCCCGCCCCGCTCGACCCCGCCGTCGGCTACGAGGCGGGCCTCTGGAACGTCCTGCGCCAGACCGTGCAGACCCTCACCATCGCCCCCCGCGGCGGCGGCGCGCCGGTTCCCGAGGCCGCCCGCAGCTGCACCTTCACGGACACCGAGAACGAGAGCTACCGGTGCACCCTGCGCGCCGGCCTCACCTTCGCCGACGGCACGCCCATCACCGCCGAGGACGTGAAGTACTCGATCCAGCGGGTCATCGACATCAAGGCGGAGAGCGGTCCCATCGCGCTCCTCTCCAACATCGACACGATCGAGACCAAGGGCGACGACCAGATCGTCTTCCATCTGCGGACCCCCGACGCCACCTTCCCGTACAAGCTCGCCACCCCCGCGGCGGGCATCGTGCCGAAGGGGAAGTACCCGGCACGCGGCGGGCGCACCGGCTTCCAGATCGACGGCTCCGGCCCGTACACCATGAAGCCCGAGGCCGAGGGCGACCGGGTGGTCCGCATCGAGCTCACCCGCAACCCCTCGTACAAGGGGTCGCTGAAGGTCCTCAACGACAAGATCGAGCTGGACCTCTTCCCCGACGCGAAGGCGATGGGCAAGGCGATGGACGAGGGCAGCATCGACATGATGACCCGGGCCATGTCGCCCGAGCAGGCCAGCGCCATGCTCGTGAAGCCGAAGGACGGCGTCGAGCTCACCGAGATGCCGAGCCTGGCCATCAGCTACCTCGGCTTCAACACGAAGAACCCCGTGGTCAGCAAGCCCGTACGGCAGGCCATCGCGCAGATCGTCGACCGAGGCGAGATCGCCGGCAAGGTCTACGGCAGCACGGCGGAACCGCTCTACTCGCTCATTCCGTCCAGCATCACCGGCCACACGAACTCGTTCTTCAACAAATACGGCGAGCCCAGCACCGCCAAGGCCGCCGAAACCCTGCGGAAAGCCGGAATCAAGACCCCGGTGAAATTCACCCTGCATTACACGACCGACCACTACGGCGCCGCCACCGCCGACGAATTCCGAGCGCTCCAGCGGCAGCTCAACGCCTCCGGCCTCTTCGACGTCTCCGTCGAGGGCGAGAAGTGGGCGCAGTTCCGGCCGGAGCAGAAGCGCGGCGACTACGCGGCCTACGGCATGGGCTGGTTCCCCGACTTCCCCGACCCGGACAGCTACACCGCGCCCTTCCTGGACGAGAACAACTTCCTCAACTCGCCCTACCGGTCGATCGAGGCCCAGCGGGTGCTCATCCCGCAGTCCCGGCGCGAGGCCGACCGCAGCGCCGCGGCCAAGACCTACGAGAAGCTCCAGGACATCGTCGCCACCGACGTCCCGGTCCTCCCGATCTGGCAGGCCAAGCAGTACGTCGCCGCCCGCGACGGGGTCGACGGTGTCGAGTGGGCCATCAGCGCCACCTCCGAACTCCAGCTCTGGGAGCTCAACCGCTCCGACGCCTGACCCGCCTCGGCGGTCATCGGCCGGTACGCGCCGGGAGCCGTCCGGCCCGCACTCCTCGGGGCGCGGGCCGGACGGCTCCGCCGTCTCCCGCGCGCCGCCCCCCCAGCGGGCGGCGCCCTGCCGTGCCGGGCCGCCGCTACTGCGCCCCGGGGCGCACCAGCCCGCTCTCGTACGCGTACACGGCGGCCTGCACCCGGTCCCGCAGGCGCAGCTTCGTCAGGACGTGGCCCACATGCGTCTTCACCGTCGTCTCGCTGACGAAGAGGTCCGCGGCGATCTCGGCGTTGGACAGCCCGCGCGCCACCAGCTTCAGGACCTCCACCTCGCGGTCCGTCAGCGTGTGCAGGGCGTCCGGGACCGGCTCCTCGCCGGACGGCAGATGATCCGCGTACTTGTCGAGCAGCCGCCGCGTGATGCTCGGCGCGAGCATCGCCTCGCCCGCCGCCACCACCCGGATCGCCTGCACCAGCTCATGGGCGGGCGCGTCCTTCAGCAGGAACCCGCTCGCCCCCGCGCGCAGCGCCTCCACCACGTACTCGTCGAGGTCGAACGTGGTCAGCACGAGCACCTTCGCCGGACCGTCCCGGCCGGGACCGGTGATCTGGCGCGTCGCCTCGACGCCGTCCATCCGCGGCATCCGGATGTCCATCAGCACCACGTCGGGCTGGAGCGCCCGCACCTGGTCGATGGCCTGCAGGCCGTCACCGGCCTCACCCACCACCGCCAGATCGCCCTCGGCCTCCAGGATCATCCGGAAACCGGTGCGCAGCAGCGGCTGGTCGTCGACCAGCAGGACGCGGATAGCCACGAAAACTCCTTAGGGACCCTCAAGGGCCACGGATCGGCCGGCCTCGGCCCGGACCGGCTCCATTCTGCCCTGGACATCCTCACCGGCCTCCGCCGGGCGCACGGACAGCGGATATACCGGGGGAGTCCCGCCGAATTCCGGGCACACCGCCCGGTGATCGCACCAGCCGCACAGCTTCGTCGGCCTCGGCCGCCAGTCGCCCGTCCGGGTCGCCAGCGCGATGGCCTCCCACAGCGCGAGCAGCTTGCGCTCCACCCGCTCCAGATCCGCCATCGACGGGTCGTACGTCAGGACGTCGCCGCTGCCCAGATAGACCAGCTGGAGCCGGCGCGGCAGCACGCCCTTCAGCCGCCGGATCACCAGCGCGTAGAACGTCATCTGGAACAGCGGGCCGTCGGCGTACTCCGGCCGCGGCGCCTTGCCCGTCTTGTAGTCGACGATCCGCACCTCGCCGCTGGGCGCCACATCGATCCGGTCGATCACCCCGCGCAGCCGCAGCCCCGAGTCCAGCTCCGTCTCCACGGACAGCTCGCGCTCGGCCGGCTCCAGCCGCGTCGGGTCCTCCAGCGAGAACCACCGCTCCACCAGCCGCTCCGCCTCGCCCAGCCAGCGCGACAGCCGCTCGCCCCCGGCGTCCCCGTCGAACAGCTCGGCCAGCTCCGGCCTCGCCTCCAGCAGCCGGTCCCACTGCCCGGGGACCAGGGCCCGCGCCCGCGGCGCGGTGCGGTCCGCCGCCGGAGCGTCGAAGAGCCGCTCCAGCACCGCGTGGACGAGCGTGCCGCGCGTCGCGGCCTCGCTGGGCTTCTCCGGCAGCTTGTCGATCACCCGGAAGCGGTAGAGCAGGGGGCACTGCATGAAATCGCTCGCCCGCGACGGCGACAGGGACGAGGGCGGCTGGGCTTGCCGCGGCACGGAGGTCATGACTCCAGACCCTACGGCCCGCCACCGACACCGAGCGGCATACCATCGACGGCAGACCCCCGCACACTGCATGATCGTGGCACCGGCCACCGAACGAACCGAAGGGACCCCGTGGACGAGAGCGGCGACAACGGGCGCCCGCAGCCCGGCGCAGGGGGCACCGGCCCCGGCGCCGGCCCCGAGAAGGGCAAACCCCGACGCCCCGCCGATCCGGGCGGCGGCCTGCTCATGGGCCGCCCCTTCGGCGTGCCCGTGTACGTCGCGCCCAGCTGGTTCGTCGTCGCGGCGCTGATCACCTGGGTCTTCGGCGGCCAGCTCGACCGCGTGCTGCCCGAGCTCGGCGCCCTCCGCTACCTGGTCGCGCTGTTCTTCGCGATCGCCTTCTACGCCTCCGTGCTCGTGCACGAGCTGGCCCACACCGTGGCGGCCCTGCGCTACAAGCTCCCGGTCCGCCGCATCCAGCTCCAGTTCTTCGGCGGCGTGTCCGAGATCGAGAAGGAGACCGAGACCCCCGGCCGCGAGTTCATCCTCGCCTTCGTCGGCCCCCTCCTCTCCCTGGTCCTCGGCGGCGTCTTCTACCTCGCCATGGAGTTCGTCGAGCCCGGCACCGTCCCCGGGGTGCTGCTCGCCGGCCTGATGATCTCCAACCTCATCGTGGCCGCCTTCAACCTGCTGCCCGGCCTTCCGCTCGACGGCGGCCGGATGCTGCGCGCCGTCGTCTGGAAGATCACCGGCAAGCCCATGAGCGGCACCGTCGCCGCCGCCTGGGTCGGCCGCGGCCTCGCCGTCGCCGTCCTCATCGGCCTGCCGCTGCTCACCCACACCGGCGCCTTCGGCGACTCCAGCCGCGACATCGGCGGCGTGGAGACCGTCACCGACGCCCTGCTCGCCGCGATCCTCGCCGGCATCATCTGGACCGGCGCGGGGAACAGCCTGCGGATGGCGCGGCTGCGCGAGCACCTGCCCGACCTGCGCGCCCGCACCCTGACCCGCCGCGCGGTCCCCGTCGAGTCCGCCACCCCGCTCTCCGAGGCGCTGCGCCGGGCCAACGAGGCGGGCGCCCGCGCCCTGGTCGTCGTCGACGGACAGGGCAGCCCCAAGGGCGTCGTCCGCGAGGCCGCCATCGTCGGCGTCCCGGAGCACCGCCGCCCCTGGGTCGCGGTCGGCTCCCTGGCCCAGGACCTGACCGAGGGCATGAGGGTCCCCGCCGAACTCGCCGGAGAAGCCCTGCTGGACCGCCTCAAGGCCAGCCCCGCCACCGAGTACCTGGTCGTCGAGGAGACGGGCCAGATCTACGGCGTGCTCTCCACCGCCGACGTCGAACGCGCCTTCGTCCGGGCCATGGCCCGCCCCGGCGCCTGAGCCCCGCCACCGCGCTCCACCGGGCGGTCGGCGGCCGCGGAATCACCGGTAGGCTGGTCACATGTCTGAACCGACCGGTGCCGCCCGCCGACGTGGGCCCTTCAAGGTCGGGGACCAGGTCCAGCTCACCGACCCCAAGGGACGCCACTACACCTTCACGCTCGAAGCCGGAAAGAACTTCCACACCCACAAGGGTTCTTTCCCGCACGACGAGCTGATCGGTGCTCCCGAGGGCAGTGTTGTCCGAACCACGGGAAACGTCGCCTACCTCGCGCTGCGCCCGCTGCTCCCCGACTACGTCCTGTCCATGCCCCGCGGCGCCGCCGTGGTCTACCCCAAGGACGCGGGGCAGATCCTGGCCTTCGCCGACATCTTCCCCGGCGCCCGCGTCGTGGAGGCCGGGGTCGGGTCCGGCTCGCTCAGCACCTTCCTCCTGCGCGCCATCGGCGAGCAGGGCATGCTGCACTCCTACGAGCGCCGCGAGGACTTCGCCGAGATCGCCCAGCAGAACGTCGAGCGCTACTTCGGCTCACCGCACCCCGCCTGGCAGCTGACGGTCGGAGACCTCCAGGACAACCTCTCCGACACGGACGTCGACCGCGTCGTGCTGGACATGCTCGCCCCCTGGGAGTGCCTGGAGGCCGTCTCCAAGGCCCTGGTGCCCGGCGGCATCCTCTGCGCCTACGTCGCGACCACGACGCAGCTCTCGCGCACCGTCGAGTCCATCCGCGAGATCGGCTGCTTCGCCGAGCCGCAGCCGTGGGAGTCGATGATCCGCAACTGGCACGTCGAGGGCCTCGCGGTCCGCCCCGACCACCGCATGATCGGCCACACCGGCTTCCTGGTCACCGCCCGGCGCCTCGCGGACGGCGTCGAGCCGCCGCTGCGCCGCCGCCGCCCGTCCAAGGGCGCCTACGGCGAGGACTACGACGGACCCGGCAGCCAGAGCGGCTCCGCCTCGCGCGGCTGACCCGCCCGACGCACCGGCGCCGCCGCGCGGATCCCCGACCGACCGGGGAACCGGGCGGCGGCGCCTTCGTCGTCTCCCGCGCCCGGTCCCGCGCCCGGGAAACCGGCGGCCCCCCGCCGTTCCGCCCCGGTGTGAGGTGTGGCACGATGCTGGCCACCCGTCACACCCGCCGACCTTCCTCCGGCACCGCCTTCCCGGGCTTCCAGGAACCACATGGAGACATACCGCGTGCAGACCTCCGCGCTCCCGGACCTCGCGCACACCGCCGCCAAGCCGGTGCACTGGCTCGCCACGGCAGCCGCCATGGCCGCCGTCGTCGCCGCGGCGGGCCTCCTCCAGCCGGGTGCGGCCACCGCGACCGCCCCGGACGGCGGCGGCCCCGCCGCGGCCCGGCACGGCGCGCCCCCGGCCCAGGCGCCGGATCCGGCCGAGGTCGACTTCCCGCTGGAGTGCGGCGGAGCGGGCACCACCGTCGCGCGGCACGCGCCGGGCGACCTCGACGGCGACGGGCGGCCGGAGACCGTGGCCGTGGTGCACTGCGCCGCCGGGTCCGGGACCCCGCCCAGCGGCGTCTACGTGCTGACGCAGGGGAGCGGGGCCTCACCCCGGGTCGTGGCGACCCTGGTGGACCCCGCTCAGAAGAAGACGGTCGGCGCCCTCGCCGTACGGAAGGGCGTCGTCTCGGCCACCCTCCTCGGCTACTCCTCGCTCGACGTGCCGCGCTGCTGCCCCGACCAGCGGGAACAGGCCGACTGGCGCTGGCGGGGCGATGCCTTCGTCCGCGGCGCCGGCGACCTCGCGCGCAGCGTCTGACCTCCGTGCGCCCGGCGGCGGCCGGTCAGTCCGCGTCCGGCCCGTACACCTCGACGCTGTCCGAAACCCTCCGCACGTGGATGCAGTCGCCCGGACACTCATTGGCCGAGTCGACCACGTCCCGCAGCAGCGGCAGCGGCACGGGGGTCGTGGCGCCCTTGTCCTGCAGCAGCTCGTCGTCGCTGCTCTTCACATAGGCCAGGCCGTCGATGTCCAGCTCGAAGACCTCGGGCGCGTACTGCACGCAGATGCCGTCGCCCGTACAGAGGTCCTGGTCGATCCAGACCTCCAGGTCCTGGGTGTCACTGTCGCCCGGCGAGTCCTGCTGCACGGTCATGTGTCCTGCCGTTCCCTGCGTATCCGAACCAATTGGAGCGAGCCCTGACGGGTGTTGAACGGTTCGACGATACAACCGGCCGCTTTCCGGTGCCGAAGGGTGGGTATTCACCTCTGGTGAGGGAGAGCGCAAGGGTGAAGATCGGACACGCCCCGCAGTCTTTGTGATCTAGGGGTTTCAATCACCACCCACCCAGGTAGGGTCAGGAAGCGTCCAGCTCCCCATGGAGGAGGTGAGGACCGTGGCAGCCCACGACGACGACAACAACCGCGGCATCCGGCCCGCGCGGGGGTCAGAAGACCCAGCCGGCCAGGTTGCCTATCTTGAGCAGGAGATCGCCGTCCTGCGACGTAAGCTCGCCGACTCTCCGCGCCATACGAGGGTTCTCGAAGAGCGGATCGTCGAGTTGCAGACGAACCTGGCGGGCGTGTCCGCGCAGAACGAGCGGCTCGCCAACACGCTCCGCGAGGCACGTGACCAGATCGTGGCCCTCAAGGAGGAGGTCGACCGGCTCGCGCAGCCGCCGGCCGGCTTCGGCGTCTTCCTGCAGGCCAACGAGGACGGCACCTGCGACATCTTCACCGGGGGCCGCAAGCTCCGGGTGAACGTCAGCCCCAGCGTCGAGCTCGACGACCTCCGGCGAGGCCAGGAGGTCATGCTCAACGAAGCGCTCAACGTGGTCGAGGCCATGGAGTTCGAGCGGGCCGGGGACATCGTCACCCTCAAGGAGATCCTGGAGGACGGCGAGCGCGCCCTGGTGGTCGGGCACACCGACGAGGAGAGAGTGGTGCGGCTCGCCGAGCCGCTGCTGGACATCACCATCCGCTCCGGTGACGCCCTCCTGCTGGACTCCCGCTCCGGGTACGTCTACGAGGTGGTCCCCAAGAGCGAGGTCGAGGAGCTGGTCCTCGAAGAGGTCCCGGACATCGACTACGACAAGATCGGCGGTCTGGGCGACCAGATCGAGCTGATCCGCGACGCGGTCGAGCTGCCGTACCTGCACCCCGACCTCTTCAAGGAGCACGAACTGCGACCGCCGAAGGGCATCCTGCTCTACGGCCCGCCCGGCTGCGGCAAGACGCTCATCGCCAAGGCCGTCGCGAACTCGCTCGCCAAGAAGGTCGCCGAGGTCACCGGACAGCCCGCGGGGAAGAGCTACTTCCTCAATATCAAGGGCCCCGAGCTCCTCAACAAGTACGTCGGCGAGACCGAGCGCCACATCCGCCTCGTCTTCCAGCGGGCCCGGGAGAAGGCGAGCGAGGGCACGCCCGTCATCGTCTTCTTCGACGAGATGGAATCCCTCTTCCGCACCCGCGGCAGCGGAGTGAGCTCGGACGTGGAGAACACCATCGTCCCGCAGCTGCTCGCCGAGATCGACGGCGTGGAGGGCCTGGAGAACGTCATCGTCATCGGCGCCTCCAACCGCGAGGACATGATCGACCCCGCCATCCTGCGCCCCGGCCGCCTCGATGTGAAGATCAAGATCGAGCGTCCGGACGCCGAGGCGGCCAAGGACATCTTCGCCAAGTACCTGACCCCCTCGCTGCCGCTGCACGCGGACGATCTGGCCGAGCACACCGGCTCCCGGCCGGCCGCCGCCCACGCCATGATCCAGTCCGTCGTGGAGCGGATGTACACGGAATCCGAGGAGAACCGCTTCCTCGAAGTCACGTACGCCAACGGGGACAAGGAAGTCCTGTACTTCAAGGACTTCAACTCCGGCGCGATGATTCAGAACATCGTCGACCGGGCAAAGAAAATGGCCATCAAGGCATTCCTCGAACAAGGGCAGAAAGGTCTGCGCGTCTCCCACCTCCTCCAGGCATGTGTGGACGAGTTCAAGGAGAACGAGGACCTTCCGAACACCACCAACCCGGACGACTGGGCCAGGATCTCCGGCAAGAAGGGCGAGCGGATCGTGTTCATCCGCACGCTCGTCACCGGAAAGCAGGGCGCGGACACCGGGCGGTCCATCGACACGGTGGCGAATACCGGGCAGTACCTGTAGGAACGCGGACCGGCTGCGGACGCCCGGAGGGGTATCCGCAGCCGGTTGCATTCCCCTGTTCCGGCCCGGCCGGAACATTGTCGTGATTGATCTCCCCACCGGCGCAGAGGCGCTCTAGGCTCTGCGGTACCGCCGAGTCGCGCAGTGCGGGGACGGGCACCGCATACGCACCGGACAAGCAGCGGTACTTGAGCGTCGCTCCGGAAGGGGTCGGACGCCGGGCAAGGAGGGCCGCATGACCGTACGGCGAGTAATGGGCATCGAGACCGAGTACGGGATCTCCGTCCCCGGCCACCCCAACGCCAATGCCATGCTCACCTCGTCCCAGATCGTCAACGCGTACGCGGCGGCGATGCACCGGGCCCGACGCGCCCGCTGGGACTTCGAGGAGGAGAATCCGCTGCGCGACGCGCGAGGCTTCGACCTCGCCCGTGAGACCGCCGACTCCAGCCAGCTCACCGACGAGGACATCGGCCTGGCCAATGTCATCCTCACCAACGGGGCCAGGCTGTACGTCGACCACGCGCACCCCGAGTACAGCTCGCCGGAGATCACCAATCCGCGCGACGCGGTGCTGTGGGACAAGGCCGGCGAACGGATCATGGCGGAGGCGGCCGAGCGGGCGGCGGCCATCCCCGGGGCCCAGCCGATCCACCTCTACAAGAACAACACCGACAACAAGGGCGCCTCCTACGGCACGCACGAGAACTACCTGATGCAGCGGGAGACCCCGTTCTCGGACATCGTGCGCCACCTGACGCCGTTCTTCGTCTCCCGGCAGGTCGTCACGGGCGCGGGCCGGGTCGGCATCGGCCAGGACGGCACCGAGCACGGGTTCCAGATCAGCCAGCGCGCGGACTACTTCGAGGTCGAGGTCGGCCTGGAGACCACGCTCAAGCGGCCCATCATCAACACGCGCGACGAGCCCCACTCCGACGCGGAGAAGTACCGCCGGCTCCATGTGATCATCGGCGACGCGAACCTCTCGGAGATCTCTACCTATCTCAAGCTCGGCACGACGTCCCTGGTCCTGGCCATGATCGAGGACGCCTTCATCACCGTCGACCTCGCCGTCGACCAGCCCGTCCGCACCCTGCACCAGGTCTCCCACGATCCGGATCTCCGGGAGCTGATCACACTCCGCAGCGGCCGGACACTCACCGCCGTCCAGCTCCAGATGGAGTACTTCGAGCTGGCCCGCAAATACGTGGACGAGCGGTACGGCGCGGACGCCGACGAGCAGACCAAGGACATCCTGGCCCGCTGGGAGGACACCCTCAACCGGCTGGAGACGGATCCGATGAGCCTGGCCGGGGAGCTGGACTGGATCGCGAAGCGGGAGCTCATGGAGGGCTACCGCCGCCGCGACTCGCTGGACTGGGACGCGCCCCGGCTGCATCTGGTCGACCTCCAGTACGCCGACGTACGGCCCGACAAGGGGCTGTACAACCGTCTGGTGGACCGGGGCCGCATGAAGCGCCTCCTGGACGAGGACGACGTCACCAGGGCCCGTACGAAGCCTCCGGAGGACACCAGGGCCTACTTCCGGGGCCGCTGCCTGGAGCAGTACGCCGACGACGTGGCGGCGGCCTCCTGGGACTCGGTCATCTTCGACCTGCCCGACCGCGACTCCCTCCAGCGGGTGCCCACCCTGGAGCCGCTGCGCGGGACGCGCGAGCACGTGAAGGACCTGCTGGACCGCTGCCGTACGGCGGAGGAGCTGGTGCAGGTGCTGTCGGGCGGCTGAAAGGTCTCCGGACGGGGAATCATCGACCGGACGGAAACACGGAGACGGCATCCGGACGTTGTGAGAACTGCCGGGCCGATGTCGGACCCCGTGGGTAGGGTCTGATCAAGTGCTTCGAATGCTTCGAACCGAGCGGGGTGAGCTACATGGCGACCAAGGACACCGGCGGCGGACAGCAGAAGGCGACGCGTTCCACCGAGGAGACCGAGGAGCAGACGCAGGACGCGCAGGCGTCCGAGGACCTCAAGGAGCGCCAGGAGAAGCTGAGCGACGACGTCGACTCGGTCCTGGACGAGATCGACGACGTCCTGGAGGAGAACGCCGAGGACTTCGTGCGCTCCTTCGTCCAGAAGGGCGGGGAGTAGGAGGTCGCGCCCGCGGACGCCCAGCGGCGTCCCGGGGGCCCGCAGCGCGCGGAGGATGCGGGGCGGCGGCGTCCGCCACGGTTGCGCCGCCGCCCCGCCTCCTCCGTCTGACGGCCCATCGGTCCGCGGGCCCGGATCCGTCGAGATCCCTTCGCGGAACATGTGGATCACCGTCGTACGGCGGGTAGGGTCCGTGGCATACGTCGCTTCAACCGCAATCCGGCCATCGGCACGTTGGGGGATGATCCTGACGGTCTTGCGCAGGGCCATCGCATACCTGGAGGGAAACGCGTGGAAGCCAACACTCGTAGCACCGGGCGTCTACCAGCTGCCTTCCTGACGCCGGGTTCGTCCTCGTTCATGGACTTCCTGTCGGACCAGTCGCCCCAGATGCTCCCGGGCAACCGGAGCCTGCCGCCGCTGCAGGGGGCCATCGAGGCGCCGCACGGGACGACCATCGTCGCGGCGGCCTTCCCCGGCGGCGTGGTGCTGGCCGGCGACCGGCGCGCCACCATGGGCAACATGATCGCGCAGCGCGACATCGAGAAGGTCTTCCCGGCCGACGAGTACTCGGCGGTGGGCATCGCCGGCACCGCGGGTCTGGCCGTGGAGATGGTCAAGCTCTTCCAGCTGGAGCTGGAGCACTTCGAGAAGGTCGAGGGCGCCCAGCTCTCCCTGGAGGGCAAGGCCAACCGGCTCTCCACCATGATCCGCAGCAATCTGGCCATGGCGATGCAGGGCCTGGCCGTCGTGCCTCTGTTCGCCGGGTACGACGTCGACCGGGAGAGGGGCCGCATCTTCTCCTACGACGTCACCGGAGGCCGCTCCGAGGAGCTCGGCTACGCCGCCACCGGCTCCGGGTCGATCTTCGCCCGCGGCTCGATGAAGAAGCTCTACCGCGAGGACCTGACGGAGGAGCAGGCCCTCACCCTGGTCGTGCAGGCGCTGTACGACGCCGCGGACGACGACTCGGCGACCGGCGGCCCGGACGTGGCCCGCCGCATCTACCCGATCGTCACCGTCATCACCGACGAAGGCTTCCGGAGGCTGACCGACCAGGAGTCCGCCGAGATCGCGCGCTCCATCCTGGAGCGCCGTCTGGAGCAGCCCGACGGCCCGCGCGCCGCGCTGCTCTGATCCGGACTCCGAGCCCTCCGAGATGTACTCGTCACTGACAGAAAGGGACGGATAGCCGGTGTCGACGCCGTTCTATGTCTCACCCCAGCAGGCCATGGCCGACCGGGCGGAATACGCCCGCAAGGGCATCGCCCGTGGTCGCAGCCTCGTTGTGCTGCAGTATGCCGACGGCATCGTGTTCGTCGGCGAGAACCCGTCCCGTGCGCTGCACAAGTTCAGCGAGATCTACGACCGGATCGGCTTCGCCGCCGCCGGCAAGTACAACGAGTACGAGAACCTGCGCATCGGCGGTGTCCGCTACGCGGATCTGCGCGGATACACCTACGACCGCGACGATGTGACGGCCCGCGGGCTGGCCAACGTCTACGCGCAGACCCTGGGCACCATCTTCTCCAGCGCGGCCGAGAAGCCGTACGAGGTGGAGCTGGTGGTGGCCGAGGTGGGCGCCGCCGCCGACGGCGACCAGATCTACCGGCTGCCGCACGACGGTTCGATCGTGGACGAGCACGGCTCGGTCGCGGTCGGCGGGAACTCCGAGCAGATCAGCACCTTCCTGGACCAGCGCCACCGCGACGGCATGACGCTCGCCGAGGCGCTCAAGCTGGCCGTCCAGGCGCTGTCGAGGGAGCCGGGCGGCGGGGAGCGCGAGATTCCCGCCGAGCGGCTGGAGGTCGCGGTCCTGGACCGTACCCGGCCCCAGCAGCGCAAGTTCAAGCGCATCATCGGACGGCAGCTCGCCCGGCTGCTGGACGCGGACGCGGCGGACAACACCCCGACGGACGCCCCGTCGGACACGGAGGACGCCGACTCCACCGGCACCGCGCCCGACTCCGCCACCGGCACCGCGGACGACGCCGGGGGCGACGGGCGGGACACGCCCTGAGGACTGTCTGAGCGGGAAGGCCGTCGACACCCCTTCCGGGCCGCAGCCCGGAAGGGGCGTCGTCACACCCGGCGGGCGGGCGGGGGCGCGGTGGAGCCGCGTACGACCAGCCGGACGGGCAGGCTGCCCCGTTCCACGGGCCGGCCGTCCAGCACGGCGAGCAGGGCCGCCATACCCCGCTCGCCGACCTGCTCGGCGGGCAGCTGCACCGTGGTCAGCTCCGGCTCGACGGCTGTGGCGAGGGCCAGATCGTCGAAACCGGTGACCGAGAGGTCGTCGGGCACCCGCAGCCCCAGCCGGCGGGCCGCCTTGCAGGCCCCCGCCGCCAGGACGTCGTCGTCGCAGACGATGGCGGTCGGCCGGTCGGCCGTGTCGGCGAGCGCCCGTTCGGCGGCCTCGCGTCCGGCGCTCACGTCGAGCGGGGCCCGTACCGTGCGCACGGAGGCGTCCGGCGTCCCGCCCACCCGCTCCAGCAGTGCCCGCGCGCGGACCGAGAACGTCCAGGTGTCCACGGCCGACGCCAGGTGCAGGAAGCGCCGGTGGCCGAGGTCCAGCAGGTGGTCCGCCACCTGGCGCATGCCGCCGGGGATGTCCAGGTTCACGTACGCGGCGGCTCCGGGGCCCGCCGGGTCGCTGTCCAGCATCACCAGCGGCAGCTCGGCCCCGTGCAGGTCGTCGAGGGCGTCGGCGGCCATCGAGGACGCGATCACGCCGTCGAGTGCCGCGCGGGCAGAGGCGAAGGGGTCGCGGGCCGGGCCGGTGCCGTCCGGCGACGGGTAGAGCACCACGCCGAACTCGTGCCGGGCGGCCACGGCGGCGGCCCCGGTGTAGACCCGGGCGAAGAACTCGTTGGTGAGCGCGGGCACGACGAGCAGGGCGGTCCGGGTGCGGCCGAGCCGCAGACTGCGCGCCGCGAGGTTGGGCCGGTAGCCCAGCTCGGCCGCGCTGCGCCGGACGCGTTCGGCCGTGGTCCCGGACACCCGCCCGGTCCACTTGCCGCCGAGCACCAGCGAGACCGTCGCCTGCGAGACACCCGCCGCCCGCGCCACGTCACGGCTGGTGGGCCGGGCGGGAACGGGCTGCTGCGCGCTGGTCACTCGGGCCTCCGTGCGGGATGTCTCCGGACGTCCGCGAGGTGGACCCCGGACTGCCGACATGGTACGTATGAACCTCGACGTTATACGTAAAACCTCGGGGTCGGCAGCCCGTCCGGGGGAAAGGGGCGGGACATGGCCGTGGGATATCTGGACGTCCTCCGGGCGCGGCACGCCGCCCGGCTGCTGGCGGGCACCCTGGTGGGGCGGCTGCCCAACGGCACGGCGCACATCGCCCTCGTGCTGTTCACCCGGGCCGAGGGCGGCAGCTACACCCTGGCCGGGGCCCTGGCCGCCGTGTACGGGCTCGCCACCGCCGTCGGGCAGCCGCTGCTGGGCCGCGCCGTGGACCTGTACGGCCAGCCGCGCGTCCAACTGCCCGCCGCCGTCCTCTCCGCGCTCGCCATGTCCCTGCTGGCGCTCACCGGCCTCGGCTCGCTCCCGCAGGCCGCCGTCGCCGTCGCCGTCGCCGGACTCGCCACACCGCCGCTGGAGGGCGGGCTGCGAGCCCTGTGGCCGAGCGTCCTGGAGCGCGAGGACCGGGTGCACCGGGCCTACGCCCTGGACGCCGTGGCGCAGGAGGTGATGTTCACCGTCGGGCCGCTGCTGGTGACGGCCCTGGTCGCGCTGTGGTCCCCGGCCGCCGCGCTGCTCGTCGTCAACGCCGTCGGCGTACTCGGCGCGCTGTCCGTCGTCCTGTCCGAGCCGTCGCGCACCTGGCGCTCCGCGCCCCGCGAGGCGCACTGGCTCGGCGCTCTGCGCTCGCCCGGACTCCGCGTCCTGCTCGGCGCGTTCTTCTTCGTCGGCCTGGCGCTCGGCTCGATCACCGTGGCCGGCGTCGCCTACGCGGACGACCACGGCCGGGAGGCGGTCTACGGCTGGCTGATGGCCGCGCTGGGCCTCGGAGCCCTGATCGGCGGCCTCGGCTACGGGGCGCGCCGGTGGGCCGCGCCGCCCGAGAGGCAGTTGCGCGTCATCGTCGCGCTCCTCGCCCTCGGCTACCTGCCGCTGGCGCTCACTCCGCCGGTCCCCGCCATGACGGCGCTCGCCGCCCTCGCCGGCGTCTTCCTCGCCCCGGCCATCGCGTGCTCGTTCATCGTGGTGGACCGGCACGCCCCGCGCGGCACGGTCACCGAGGCGTTCTCCTGGCTGGTGACCACCTTCGGAGTGGGCGCGGCGGCCGGAACGGCCGCGGCGGGACCGGCCGTCGAGCTGGGCTCCACCGCGTGGAGCTTCGGCGTCGCGGGGGCCGGCGGAGCGGCGGCGCTGGCCGTCCTGCTGGCCACCGGAAGGGTCCTCGCGGCTCCCCGCCGTACGCCCGGCGCCGCGGTGAAATCGGAAAATGATCGAAACGGTGCCGTCGAACCCGGTTTCAGCACAGCCCCCGAGGCGTAATGTTCAGTCATGGACCGCCGCATTTTCGGGCTGGAGAACGAGTACGGCGTCACGTGCACGTTCAGGGGACAGCGCCGACTGTCACCTGACGAAGTGGCGCGCTACCTCTTCCGCCGTGTCGTGTCATGGGGCCGCAGCAGCAATGTCTTTCTGCGGAACGGCGCCCGCCTCTACCTCGACGTGGGATCGCATCCGGAATACGCAACACCCGAATGCGACAACGTGACCGAACTGGTCACGCACGACAAGGCCGGGGAGCGCATTCTCGAAGGACTCCTCGTCGACGCCGAACGCCGCCTGCACGAGGAGGGAATCGCGGGCGACGTCTATCTCTTCAAGAACAACACCGACTCGGCGGGCAACTCCTACGGATGCCATGAGAACTACCTCGTGGCCCGGCACGGAGAATTCTCCCGGCTCGCGGATATCCTCATCCCCTTCCTCGTCACCAGGCAGCTGATCTGCGGCGCCGGCAAGGTGCTCCAGACCCCGCGCGGAGCCGTCTACTGCGTCAGCCAGCGCGCCGAGCACATCTGGGAGGGCGTCAGCTCCGCGACCACCCGCTCCCGGCCGATCATCAACACCCGCGACGAACCGCACGCCGACGCGGAGCGGTACCGCCGCCTCCACGTCATCGTCGGCGACTCGAACATGTCCGAGACGACCATGCTGCTCAAGGTCGGCGCCACCGACCTGGTGCTCCGCATGATCGAGGCCGGCACGGTGATGCGCGACCTCACCCTGGAGAACCCGATCCGGGCCATCCGCGAGGTCAGCCACGACACCACCGGACGGCGCAAGGTGCGCCTGGCCAGCGGCCGTGAGGCCTCGGCCATCGAGGTCCAGCGGGAGTACTACGAGAAGGCCGTGGACTTCGTCGAGCGCCGGGGCATCCGCACCGGCACGGTCGACCAGGTCCTGGAGCTGTGGGGCCGCACGCTGGACGCGATCGAGGCCGAGGACCTCGACCGCATCGGCACCGAGATCGACTGGGTCATGAAGTACAAGCTCATCGAGCGCTACCGGGCCAAGCACAACATGACCATGTCGAACCCGAGGGTCGCCCAGATAGACCTCGCCTACCACGACATCCACCGTCGCCGGGGCCTGTTCTACCTCCTGGAGCGCAAGGGGCAGACCGCCCGCATCTGCAACGACCTGAAGATCTTCGAGGGCAAGTCGGTGCCCCCGCAGACGACGCGGGCACGGCTGCGCGGCGACTTCATCCGCCGGGCTCAGGAGCAGCGGCGGGACTTCACCGTCGACTGGGTCCACCTCAAGCTCAACGACCAGGCGCAGCGCACCGTGCTGTGCAAGGACCCGTTCCGTTCCGTCGACGAGCGGGTGGAGAAGCTCATCGCGGGCATGTGAGCGCCCGGGCGGACGGGCCACACCCGCCGCGCGCCCGGCCCAGCGGCGTCGGCCCCCGGACTTCACGGTCCCAGGGCCGACGCCGCTCGGCCGACACGTCCCGGGGAAGCGGAGGCCCTAGAGTGTTCCGGGACTTGACCACCGTGCCCCCTGAGATCTGAGGAACCAGTGCGCCGAATTGCCGGCCTTCTCGTCGCCCCCCTCCTGCTGCTGTCGGCAGTGGCGTGCGGCAGCGACGACAAGGCCTCCGACTCCGCCTCGTCCAAGAACGGAGTGCCCGCCATCACGGCCGGCGCGAAGTTCGGCGAGAAGCCCACCCTCTCCAAGGGCGAAGGCGCCCCGCCCAAGGAACTGAAGACCGAGGTCATCAGCGAGGGCGACGGCGCGAAGCTCAAGAACGGCGACGCGATCCAGGTCAACTACCTCGGTCAGGCGTGGGACTCCACCAAGCCGTTCGACAACAGCTTCGACCGCAAGACGCCGTTCGACCTGACGCTCGGGGCCGGCATGGTCATCCAGGGCTGGGACAAGGGTCTCGTCGGTCAGAAGGTCGGCAGCCGCGTCGAGCTGGTCATCCCGCCGGACCTCGGTTACGGCGAGCAGGGCCAGGGCGACATCAAGCCGAACGCCACGCTGGTCTTCGTCGTCGACATCCTGAAGGCCACCCAGGTCCCCAGCTCCGCCAAGGGCAGCGCGGTCGCGCAGGACGACATCGACCTGCCGAAGGTCGGCACCAAGACGGACGGCAAGGCCCCGACGGTCACCATCCCGAAGTCGGACCCGCCGAAGAAGCTCGTCTCCAACTACGTGCTGGAGTCCGACGGCCCGGTCATCAAGGATTCCGACAGCGTCGTCGTGAACTACGTCGGACTGATCTGGAAGGGCGCCAAGAAGTTCGACAGCACCTACGAGCAGGGCAAGACCCAGACCTTCCCGCTCTCCCAGGTCACCCTCAAGGGCCTGAAGAACGGACTGGTCGGCAAGAAGGTCGGCAGCCGCGTCCTCCTCGTCATCCCGCCGGACCAGGCGTTCGGCGACCAGGCGCAGCAGACCATCCCCAAGAACTCCACGCTGGTCTTCGCCGTGGACGTCCTCGCCAAGGTGTAAGACTGTCCCGGTTGCCCCGTTCATCATTTAGAGGAGCAGTTCAGTGAGCATCGAGAAGCCCGAGGTCGACTTCCCGGGCGGCGAGCCGCCGGCGGACCTGGAGATCAAGGACATCTGGGAGGGCGAGGGCCCGGTGGCCCAGGCCGGCCAGACCGTCTCCGTCCACTACGTGGGCGTGGCCTTCTCCACCGGCGAGGAATTCGACGCCTCCTGGAACCGCGGCGCCCCGCTGCGCTTCCAGCTCGGTGCCGGTCAGGTCATCTCCGGCTGGGACCAGGGCGTGCAGGGCATGAAGGTCGGCGGCCGTCGCCAGCTGACCATCCCCGCCCGCCTCGCGTACGGCGACCGCGGCGCCGCCGGCGGCGCCATCGCCCCCGGCGAGACGCTGATCTTCGTCTGCGACCTGGTCTCGGTCTGACCTTCCCCGACGACCGCCCGAGGGCCCCCGCCGCGCGGCGGGGGCCCTCGCCGCTGTCCGGCCCCGGCCCCGCTTTGGTCCGACCACCCCGGGGCGGTACGGTCGACGGTCGTAGAGCACAAGAGAAAGGGCGTCGATGGCGATTGCCAAGGCCGAGCGGCTGATGAACCTCGCGCTGTGCCTGCTGGGGACCCGGCGCCCGCTCAGCAAGCGCGAGCTCCGCAGCTCCATCGAGGCCTACCTCGAAGCGGGCTCCGACGACTCCTTCAACCGGATGTTCGAACGCGACAAGGACGACCTGCGCGAGCTCGGCCTGGTCATCGAGACCGTGGAGAACCTCGACGGCGACACCGGCTACCTGGCCCGCCGCGACAGCAACCGGCTGCCGCCCATCACCCTGGACGCCGAGGAGGCCGCCGCCCTCGGCCTCGCCGCCAAGGTCTGGCAGCAGGCCCGGCTCGCCGGCGCGGCCAGCGGCGCCCTCCAGAAGCTGCGGGCCGCCGGCATGCCCGAGGCCGAGGACGCGTACGAGGTGCACAGCGCGCTGGAACCGCGCATCCCCGTCCACGAGGCCGCCTTCGAACCCCTGATGCTGGCCTGCCGCGACCGCCGCCCGGTCACCTTCGACTACCGCAAGGCCAACTCCGCCCGCGCCGAGCAGCGCCAGGTCGAACCCTGGACCCTCGAATGCTGGCGCGGCCACTGGTACCTGGCCGGCTGGGACCGGGAACGGCGCGCCGAGCGGGTCTTCCGGATCTCCCGCATCACCGGCCAGGTCCGCTCCCGCGCCACGGCCTTCACCGCCGAGGTGCCCGACGCGGTCACGGTGCGCGAGACCGTCGAGAGCTGGGCCGGTGAGACCGCCACCCGCACCGCCCGGATCAGGCTGCGCGCCGGATCCGGCTACCCGCTGCGCTCCCGCGCCGTCTCCGTACGCGACCGGGGCGACGGCTGGGACGAGCTGGAGATCCCGTACGGGCACGGGCTGGACGCGTGGCTCGTCGAGTTCGGACCGGACGTCGTCGTGGAGGAACCCGCCGATCTGCGGGCCGATGTGGTGGACCGGCTGCGCGCCGTCGCCAAGGACTAGGGGACGACAGCGATGGCCACGAACGCGATCGACCAGACCCGCCGGATGCTCTCCCTGGTGACCTACCTGCGCGAGCGCCCCGGCGCACACGTCCAGGACGTGGCGCGGGCGTTCGGGATCACCGAGGACGAGCTGATCTCCGACCTCGACGTGCTGCCCATGTGCGGAACGAGCTTCCGCGGCGGCGACCTGCTGGACATCGACACCGACGGCGACCGGATCTGGTGGCACAACCCGGACGACGTCGCCGAACCGCTGCGCCTCGCCGCCGACGAGGCCACCGCGCTCCTCGTCGCGGCGCGCGCCGTGGCGACCCTGCCCGGCCTGCGCGAGAGCGACCGGCTCGCGCTGGTCCGCGCGACCGCCAAGCTGGAGACCGCCGCCGGCGAGTCCGGCGCGGCCAGTTCCCGCCTCTCGGTGACCTTCGAATCGGAGGGCGGCGTCTTCGCCGACGTCGACCGGGCCATCTCCGAACGGCGCAGGCTCTGGCTGCGCTACTACTCGCCCGCCCGCGACGAGCTGACCGAGCGCGAGGTCGACCCGATCAGGCTGTTCGCCGTCGGCCACACCTACATGGAGGGCTGGTGCCGGCTCTCCGAGGCCCGCCGGACCTTCCGGCTGGACCGGGTCGCCGAGATCCGGCTGCTCGACGCGCCCTCCGCGCCGCCCGAGCTGGAGCTCCGCGACCTCTCGGAGGGACTGGTCCAGCCCTCGGCCGAGGACCCCGAGGTCGTCGTCGAGGTCGGACCCGGTGGCCGGTGGGTCGCCGAGTACTACCCGCACGACAGCGCCGAGGAACTGCCCGACGGCGGGCTGCGCATCACCCTGCGCACCCCGGACCCGGCCTCGCTGCGCCGCCTGGCCCTGCGCCTCGGCGGCGAGGGCCGCATCGTCACGCCGCCCGAGCTGGCGGACAGTGCCCGCCGCGCGGCCCGCGAGGCACTGGCCGCCTACGACGAGGCCCGATCCGGGGATACGGAGACGTGATGAACCGGACGTACCCGAATCCGGCCGCCGGCACCGGCCCGGTCGTGATCCCGGCGCCCGCGGCGGTACGGTTCCGCGCCGCCTGCTCCGCCTGCCGGGGCCGCTTCGAGCTGGCGGCGACCGCACTGCGCCTGGCGATCGGCGCCACCAGCCGCACCACCTTCTACGCCTTCACCTGCCCCGAGTGCGGCGCCTCGGTCCGCAGGCCCGCCGGGGAGCGCATCGTCGAGCTGCTCACCGGCGGCGGCGTACGGACACTGCGCCTGCACACCCCGTAGGAGGCGACCCGTCGACCGGACCGGGCTCCGGCGCGGCCGACGGGACGCCCCCGGCACCACAGGAAGAGGCCCCGTCCCATGTTCTGGCCCATGCTCGCCGTCGCCCTCGGATTCCTGGGCACCGCCGTACTCGGCGTGCTCGCCGTCAAGGTCTTCGTCGAGGCCCGCCGGCTCAGCCGCCAGGTCTCGGCCACGACACAGCGCATCAACCGTGCCGCCGAAGACCTCGAACGGGCGGCGACGCACCTGGCGGCCACCGGAGACGCCCTGCGCTAGCGACGTCACGGCCTGATGTTCCGCGGTGCCGGGGGGTACGCTGCTGGAGTCGGCCC
Source organism: Streptomyces sp. ADI96-02 (assembly GCF_003846185.1). Taxonomy (GTDB): domain Bacteria; phylum Actinomycetota; class Actinomycetes; order Streptomycetales; family Streptomycetaceae; genus Streptomyces. The sequence goes on along the minus strand of NZ_ML123034.1, from coordinate 1,013,963 downwards.
AGGCAGGCAGGTGCGGGTCGCAAGCCGGAGTACGCACGGGGATTGCCTCGCGTTTACCCCCGCGGGTTACGATCGCTGCCAGCGAGAAGATCGGACGAACGCCCGGTCGAACGGGTAGCGAGCCCGCCCCACCAGCCGTCTCAGTGAGAAGGAAGTCGCACATGATCGGCAATCTGAAGCCCCTAGAGATCGTTCTGATCATCGCCGTCATCCTGCTGCTCTTCGGTGCCAAGAAGCTTCCTGACATGGCGCGTTCGCTCGGCAAGTCGGCCCGCATCCTCAAGAGCGAGGCCAAGGCGATGAAGAAGGACGACGCGGCGGCCGCCACGCCCGCGACGGAGACCGTCGCGGACCCGACGCCTCCGCAGCCCACCACCGCGCGCACCATCCAGGCCGCCCCGGGCGACGTCTCCAGCTCCCGCCCGGTCGGCGACGCCAAGCCCACCACCCACAGCTGACAGCCGACGCTCTCCGCCGACAGCCGCCGCACGAGACGAGGGAAGTGGGTTGCTCAAGTCTGCCCGCAAGCAGGAGAAGGACGACGAGGGGCGGATGCCTCTCCTCGATCACCTGCGTGAGCTGCGTAACCGGCTGCTGAAGGCCGTGCTGGCGATCGTCGTCGCGGTCGTCGTCGCGGCGTTCTTCCAGAAGGAGATCTTCGAGTTCCTGATGAAGCCGATCCTCGACTCGGTCGGCTGCAAGAACGGCGCGATCACGATGGTCAACGGCCGTCCGTGCGCGGAGATGACCACCAACGGCCTGCTCTCGCCCTTCACCATCGCGCTGAAGGTCTCCCTCATGGCGGGCGTGCTCGCCGCCACTCCCGTCTGGCTCTACCAGCTGTGGGCCTTCGTCGCTCCCGGACTGCACCAGCAGGAGAAGCGCTACTCGCTCGGGTTCGTCGCCGCGGGCGTCCCGCTGTTCGTCGCCGGCGCCTACCTGGCGTACGCGATCCTGCCGCAGACCGCCCAGATCATGCTCGGCTTCACGCCGGACAACGTGAAGAACCTGCTGCCGCTCGACGACTTCCTCGACCTGATCACCCGCATGGTGATCGTCTTCGGCCTGGCCTTCGAACTGCCGCTGCTGCTCGTCGCCCTCAACATGACCGGGGTCCTCACCGGAGCCCGGATGCTGCACTGGTGGCGCGGCATGATCGTCGGCCTCACCGCCTTCGCGGCCATCGCCACCCCCGGCGGCGAGCCCATCTCGATGCTCCTCCTCGCCGGACCGCTCGCCGTCCTCTACTTCGTCGCCGTCGGCATCTCGCTCCTGAACGACAAGCGGCGCGACCGCAACAACCCCGACGCCGCGCTCGACGACGACGAGGCCTCCCACCTGGACCTGACTCCCGAGGCCGTCGGAGCGGTGGAGCCGGTCGGGACGTCGCGCCGGGCGCTGCCCGAGCAGGCGTCCGGTGAGCCGGACGCCTCCCGTCCGCACCGGCTGAACGGTTACGACGACATCACCTGACCTTGTAGGGTCCGGCGGGTGACCAGCGAGATCACCCTCTTCGTCAATCCCACCGCGGGAAGCGGCCGGGGCGCGCACGCCGCGCAGCCGGCCGCTTCCGCGTTGCGGGACGCCGGATTCTCCGTCCGTACGGTCCTCGGCGAGGACGCCGACGACGCCCTGCACCGGGCCCGCCGGGCCGTCGCCGCGGGCACCGGGGCGCTCGTCGCCGTGGGCGGCGACGGACTGGTGTCCCTCGCCCTCCAGGCGGTCGCAGGGACGGACACCCCGCTCGGCGTCGTCGCCGTCGGCACCGGCAACGACTTCGCCCGCGCGCTCGGCCTGCCGGTCCGCGACCCGGCCGCCGCCGGACGGCTGGCCGCGCGGGCGCTGAAGGAGGGGAGCCACCGGGACATCGACCTCGGGCGGGTCGGCACGCGCTGGTTCGGCTCCGTGCTCGCCTCCGGCTTCGACTCCCGGGTGAACGACCGGGGCAACCGCATGCGCTGGGCCGGCGGCCGGTTCAAGTACGACCTGGCGATCCTCGCCGAACTGGCCGCCTTCCGGCCGATCCCTTACCGGATCCGGCTCGACGGCGGTCGGGTGCGGGAGGTCGACGCGACGCTGATCGCCGTGGGCAACGGCACGACGTACGGCGGCGGCATGCGCATCTGCCCGGGCGCGGTCATGGACGACGGGCTGTTCGACGTGACGGTGGTGGGGGAGTGCACGCGCGCCACGCTGCTCACGGTGTTCCCGAAGGTCTACCGGGGCACCCACCTGACCCACCCGGCGGTCACCGTGCACCGCGCCTCCTCGGTCGAGCTGGCCGCGGCCGGGGTGACGGCGTACGCGGACGGCGAACCGCTGGGCGCGCTGCCGCTCACCGCCACCTGCGTGCCCGGGGCCGTACGGGTGCTCACCGGGTGAGGTCCGGGGCGGGTAAAGATCGGCTGAGTGTCGGAGGCGGCGGGTAGGCTCGTGGCCAAGATGACAGAGGACCTCTCACCAGCTGAGCGATACCAGGCGTCTCGGGTCCGTGCGGCCGAGATGGCGACGGCCCTCGGGCCCTTCCGCGAGATGTACGAGTTCGGACTGGACCCGTTCCAGATCGAGGCCTGCGAGGCCCTGGAGGCCGGCAAGGGGGTGCTGGTCGCGGCCCCGACGGGGTCGGGCAAGACGATCGTCGGCGAGTTCGCCGTGCATCTGGCGCTGCTCCAGGGGCGCAAGTGCTTCTACACCACGCCGATCAAGGCGCTCTCCAACCAGAAGTTCGCCGACCTGGTCAAGCGGTACGGCGCGGACCGGGTCGGCCTGCTGACCGGCGACAACAGCGTCAACTCCGACGCACCCGTGGTCGTCATGACCACCGAGGTCCTGCGGAACATGCTGTACGCGGGCTCGCAGGCGCTGTCCGGACTCGGCTACGTGGTGATGGACGAGGTGCACTACCTCTCCGACCGCTTCCGCGGCGCGGTCTGGGAGGAAGTGATCATCCATCTGCCGGACTCCGTGACGCTGGTGTCCCTCTCGGCGACCGTGTCCAACGCCGAGGAGTTCGGCGACTGGCTGGACACCGTGCGCGGGGACACCGAGGTCATCGTCTCCGAGCACCGGCCGGTGCCGCTGTGGCAGCACGTCATGGCCGGACGCAGGATGTACGACCTCTTCGAGGAGGAGACGGACCACGGGGGCCGCGGGGCCGGGCGCCGCGAGGTCAACACGGATCTGGTCCGCCTCGCCCGGACGGAGAACCAGCAGGGCTACAACCCGCGCGAGCGCCGTCGCGGCAAGATGGTGCGCGAGGCGGACCGCGAGCGCGAACGGCGTCAGCGCGGCCGGATCTGGACGCCCGGCCGGCCCGAGGTCATCGACCGGCTGGACTCCGAGGGCCTGCTGCCCGCCATCACGTTCATCTTCAGCCGGGCCGGCTGCCAGGCAGCCGTGCAGCAGTGCCTCCAGGCCGGGCTCCGGCTCAACGACGACGGCAAGCGGCGTCAGGTCCGGGAGATCGTCGAGGAGCGGACGGCCTCCATCCCGGCCGAGGACCTGCACGTCCTCGGCTACTACGAATGGCTCGAAGGTCTGGAGCGGGGCATCGCCGCCCACCACGCGGGCATGCTGCCGACCTTCAAGGAGGTCGTGGAGGAGCTGTTCGTCCGGGGTCTGGTCAAGGCCGTCTTCGCCACGGAGACGCTGGCGCTCGGCATCAACATGCCGGCCCGTTCGGTCGTGCTGGAGAAGCTCGTCAAGTGGAACGGCGAACAGCACGCCGACATCACCCCGGGCGAGTACACGCAGCTCACCGGCAGGGCCGGACGGCGCGGCATCGACGTCGAGGGCCATGCCGTGGTCCTGTGGCAGCGCGGTATGGACCCCACGGCGCTGGCCGGGCTCGCCGGTACGCGGACGTATCCGCTGCGTTCCAGCTTCCGGCCGTCGTACAACATGGCGGTCAACCTGGTGCAGCAGTTCGGCCGGCACCGCTCGCGGGAGCTGCTGGAGACCTCGTTCGCCCAGTTCCAGGCGGACCGCTCCGTCGTCGGGATCTCCCGCCAGGTCCAGCGCAACGAGGAGGGCCTGGAGGGCTACAAGGAGGGCATGACCTGCCACCTCGGGGATTTCGAGGAGTACGCGCGGCTGCGGCGCGACCTCAAGGACCGCGAGACGGAGCTGGCCAAGCAGGGCGCGTCCCAGCGCAGGGCCGCCGCCGCCTCGTCCCTGGAGAGGCTGAAGCCCGGCGACGTGATCCACGTGCCGACCGGCAAGTTCGCGGGGCTGGCCCTGGTGCTGGACCCGGGGCTGCCGGCCGGGCGCGCCAACGGCCACCGCGGCTTCGACCAGCAGGACGGGCCGCGTCCGCTGGTGCTGACCGCCGAGCGGCAGGTCAAGCGGCTGGCCTCGATGGACTTCCCGGTGCCGGTGGAGGCGCTGGAGCGGATGCGGGTCCCGAAGTCGTTCAACGCGCGCTCGCCGCAGTCCCGGCGTGATCTGGCCTCCGCGCTGAGGACGAAGGCCGGGCACATCGTCCCCGAGCGGCACCGCAAGCAGCGGGCCGCCGCTGCCGACGACCGGGAGATCAGCCGGCTGCGGACGGAGCTGAGGGCGCATCCCTGCCACGGGTGCGACGAGCGCGAGGACCACGCCCGCTGGGCCGAGCGCTACCACCGGCTGCAGCGCGACACGCGGCAATTGGAGAAGCGCATCGAGGGCCGGACCAACACCATCGCCCGGACCTTCGACCGGATCGTCGCGCTGCTCACCGAACTGGACTACCTGCGCGGCAACGAGGTCACGGAGAACGGCCGCCGGCTGGCGCGGCTCTACGGCGAGCTGGACCTGCTGGCCAGCGAGTGCCTGCGGGAAGGCGTCTGGGAGGGGTTGAACCCGGCCGAGCTGGCCGCGTGTGTCTCCGCACTGGTGTACGAGGCGCGTCAGACGGACGACTCCGTCGCCCCCAAGCTGCCGTCGGGCCCGGCCCGGACGGCGCTGGGCGAGATGGTGCGGATCTGGGGCCGGCTGGACGCCCTGGAGGAGGACTTCCGGATCAGCCAGACCGAGGGCGTCGGCCAGCGCGAGCCGGACCTCGGCTTCGCCTGGGCGGTCTACATGTGGGCCTCCGGGCGGACGCTGGACGAGGTGCTGCGCGAGGCGGAGATGCCCGCCGGCGACTTCGTCCGGTGGTGCAAGCAGGTGATCGACGTCCTGGGCCAGGTGGCCGCGGCGGCTCCCCGGGAGGGAGGCGCCAGGGAGAGCTCGGTGGCGAAGAGCGCCCGCAAGGCGGTCGACGCCGTGTTGCGGGGTGTGGTGGCGTACAGCTCCGTGGGATGACCGGGGAGCAGGGTGCGGGCGGAGTCGGGGGCCGGGGGCGGCGGAGCTGCTCCGCCGGTCCGCGCCTCCGCGCACCGCGACCGCCCCTGCTCGCCGGACGTCGTGGGCGCCGCGGTCAGGTCTTTCGGCTTCTGAGCGCTACCCCGGCGCAGACCATCCCCAACAGGGCTGTCAATCCTCCGACGATGACGTTGTTGATGATGATTCCGGTGTCCGGGCTGCTGCCGACCACCCAGGTGGACACGATGATCCACGCGCCCATGGCGCACATCGCCCAGCTCAGGCCGTACATCCGCTCCGGCATGGCGGTGAAGCCGAGTGCCAGCACGGCGACGGCGATGCCCATGATCAGGTTGCTCGTGACCAGGGAGGGCTGGTTGGTGGTGAAGTGGAGCACCCACGGAGAGACGGCGCAGAAGAGGCCGACGAGGAACACCGGTCCGTCCACCAGCGCCACGTCGCGGCCGCCCATCACGCGGTCGTACCGCGCGCGCATCTCCGATGCGTCGGGGTGACCCGTGAGGTCACTCCGGGCGTGTGAGACGTTGCTCATGAGATTCGTCTCCTTCGGTTCTCTCGGGGACCGCCGCGGGGGAGTCTGCGGCGGTTTCCTCTCCCATTCTGCTCTTATCCGTCCCTTATGGGTAGATTTATCCGATAATCCTTCGATCGGCTTCGTGGCGCGTCGCCTCCGCCTGCGAGCGCACCGGGAGCCCCGCATCCCCTTCCCGGCGATCGCGCTGGTCCGCGCCGAGCGGCGGGCCGTCGAGGTCACGCTCACCCAGGCCGTGAACACCGCGCTCCCGCCGGGGGCTCCGGGCGATCGACGGCTCAAGCGCCTCGCGGCCGGGGCCGTGCTCGCGATCGTCGCGATGAGCGTGCTCGTCTCGCTCGTCACGCATCCCGTCATGGAGGGGAACACGCGGATGCACTCCGACACGAGCGGCCGTCTCCGTATCGACGTCAGCTACGACCCGCGTGACCCCGGCACGGTGGTCCGGGCCGACGGCGAGGGGCGATGGGGCCGGACGATCCTGGTCCTGTTCGCGGGCGTCATCGCCCTGACCACCCTCGCCGGGTTCCTCGCCACGCCCTTCCTGGACCCCGGCCTGTAGAGCCGGCTCGGCCGGACACGGCGAAGGGCGGGGCGTCACCGCGTACGGACACGGTCCGGCCGTGTCCGCGTACGGTGGCGCCCCGCCCCTCGACCGGAAGCGCTACTTCGGGGGCATCAGGACCGAGTCGATGATGTAGACCGTCGCGTTGGCGGTCGGCACGTTGCCGCAGACGACCTTGGCGGAGTCGTTCACCGTGTACGACACGCCCGAGCCGGCCGTCGTCAGCTCGCCCTTCTCCAGCGTCTCGAAGGAGCCGTTCGCCAACTGCTTCGGCGTCAGCCTCTTGCCCACCACGTGGTAGGTCAGCACCTTCGTCAGCTCGGCCTTGTTCGCCAGCAGGGCGTCCAGGTCGGCCTTCGGGATCTTCGCGAACGCGGCGTTGGTGGGTGCGAACACCGTGATGTTCTGAGCGGTGTTCAAGGTGTCGACGAGTCCGGCCGCCTTCACGGCGGCCACCAGCGTGGACAGTTCCTCGTTGTTCGACGCGGCGGTGGCGACCGGGTCCTTCGCCATGCCGTCGAACGATCCGGCGCCCTGCTTCGGTACCGACGAACAGGCCGGTCCGAACGGCTCGTTCATGGTCATCGAGTCGCCGGCCGGCTTGCTCGCCGACGGGGCCGTGCTCGGGGCGGAACCGGCCGCGGAGTCCTTGGAGGAGCCGTCCGAGGAGCAGGCGGTCAGGGCCAGCGGCAGGACGACCGCGGCGGACACGGCGACGGCGGCGCGGCGGAAGAGGCGGGAGTTCATGGTGGTCTTCTCCTGGATCGAAGGTCCTGAGCGAAGCTGAACGGCGCTCAGTCGTGCCGGTGGATCAGCGGTACCGGCGGTACCGGGGAGGGGAGCGGCCCGCGCGGAGCGGGACGAGCGGGTGATACGGCGGCCCCGGCCGGCCGGAGGCCGGGACCGCCGCTGTGACCGCCGCGATCCCCGAACCGCGGCGGCCGAGAGCGCCGGACGGCCGACGGGGTCCGTCTCCCCAGCCGCGGGAGACGGACCGGTGCCGGGCCGGGCCGCCAGGGCCCCGCCCGCCGGCGAGTCGTTCCGATCTGCTCTCACGACGGTGATTCGGCGCCCGCCCGCCGCCGGATTGGCCGGCGGCCGTCATTCACCCGATCGGAGCACAGTCGATGATCGACCAATCCTTCCGGCCGCCGGTGACGAATCCCCTGCGAGGAGCACCGCGATACCGCTCCGAACCAGTACGGGAGACCGGAGGGAGCCGGCATGGCAGGGGAGCGGCGGCGGACAGCCGTGGTGGGGAGCGGAGTGGCGGGGCTGACCGCCGCCCACATCCTCGGGAAGGCGCACGACGTGACGCTGTACGAGGCGGACCACCGCGTCGGCGGCCACGCCCACACCCACGACCTCGGCGCGTCCGACGGCCGGGTGCACCGCGTCGACTCCGGGTTCATCGTGCACAACCGGCGGACCTACCCGCACCTGCTGCGGCTCTTCGACGAACTGGGCGTCGCCACCCAGGAGTCCGAGATGAGCATGTCCGTACGGTGCGAGGGATGCGGGCTCGAATACGCGGGCGCGCGCGGGCCCGCCGGGCTCTTCGCCCAGCCGCGGTCCGCCCTGCGCGGCCCGTACCTGCGGATGCTCGGCGAAGTCCTGCGGTTCCACCGCGCGGCCCGCGCCCTGCTGGAGCTGCCCGGCGGCGAGGGCGACCTGACGCTCGGGGAGTTCGCCGCACGCGGTCGCTTCTCCCCGTACTTCCGCGCCCACTTCCTCACGCCCATGGTCTCCGCCGTCTGGTCCTGCGACCCGGTCACCGCCCTGCGCTACCCGGCCCGCTACCTCTTCCGGTTCCTGGCCCACCACGGCATGCTCGCCGTCGGCGGCTCGCCGGTCTGGCGCACCGTCACGGGCGGCTCGCGCGAGTACGTCGACCGCGTCGTCAAGCAGCTCACCGCCGTACGCACCGGCACCCCGGTGCGGGCCGTCATCCGCCACGCCGACGGCGTCGAACTCGTCACCGAGGACGGCGACAGCGCCCGGTACGACGCGATCGTCGTCGCCACCCACCCCGACCAGGCGCTGCGGCTGCTGGCCGACCCCACCGACGCCGAACGCGCCACGCTCGGCGCGTTCCGGTACTCCAGCAACCCGACGCTGCTGCACACGGACACCGCGCTGCTGCCCCGCAGCCGGGGAGCGCGGGCCTCGTGGAACTACCTGATGCCCTCCTGCGCCGCCGACGCCGACCACGTCACCGTCAGCTACGACATGAACCGGCTGCAACGGCTCGACGCCCCCGAGACCTTCGTCGTCACGCTGGGCGGCTCCGACCGCGTCGACCCGGACTCCGTACGCGCCCGCATGGTCTACGAACACCCCGTCTACACACCGGAGTCGGTCGCCGCCCAGGCCCGGCTGCCCGCTCTGTCGGGCCCCGTGACCGCCTACGCCGGGGCGTACCACGGCTGGGGCTTCCACGAGGACGGCTGCCGCTCCGGCGTCCTCGCCGCCGCTGCCCTGGGGGTCGCGTGGTGAGCGCCCTCTACCCGTGCACCATCACGCACGTACGGACCCGGCCGACCGGGTACGCGTTCCGGCACCGCACCTACCTGTGGTTCATCGACCCCGACCGGCCGCCCCGACTGCCGCGGATCCTGCGACCGCTGGCCCGCTTCGAGGCCCGCGACCACTTCGGCGGCACCGCCCCGACCATCCGGGCCGGCCTCGAACGGTTCCTGCGCGCCCGCGGGGTGGACCTCGCCGACGGCACCGTCACCATGCTCGCCCAGGCCCGGGTCCTCGGCCACGTGTTCAACCCGCTCACCGTCTACTGGTGCCGCCGCGCCGACGGCAGCCCGCTCTGCGTCGTCGCCGAGGTGCACAACACCTACGGCGAGCGGCACGGATACCTGCTGCACCCGGACGGCGACGACCGCGCCTCCACCGGCAAGGAGTTCTACGTCTCGCCGTTCTTCCCGGTCGACGGCGCCTACCGGATGCGGCTGCCCGAACCCGGCGCCCGCCTCGACCTGACCGTCCATCTGGAGCGGGAGGGCGGCCGTCCGTTCACCGCGACCGTCCGGGGCGAGCGCACCGCCGCCTCGGGGCGGGCGCTGCTGCGACTGGCCCTGCGCCACCCCTGGTCCACCCTCCTGGTCTCCGCCGGAATCCGCCTGCACGGCGTCCGGCTCCACCTGCGCGGACTCCCCGTGCGCCCCCGTCCCTCCCACCGCCCACAGGAAGGCATGCAGTGACCGCGCCCACCTCCGAACTGCCGGCCGAGCAGACCCCCGTCACCGACCCGGCACGCTGGCCCGACGTCGTCGCCCTCCCCCGGGCCTCCCGCGTCCGGACGGCCGCCGCCGAGCGCGTCGTGCGCCGCGCCCTCGCCCGGCTGCCGCTGCGCGCCCGGCTCGCCGGCGTCGAGGACATCGGCCTGGGCGGACCCCTCATGGACGTCCGCGACCCCGACGCCTTCTTCCGCCGCATCGGCGCGAGCGGACTCATCGGCTTCGGCGAGTCCTACATGGCGGGCGAGTGGGACGCCCCCGACCTCGTCGGCGTCCTCACCGTCCTCGCGGAGAACGCCGCCGACCTCGTCCCCCGCCCGCTGCAACGCCTGCGCGGCGTCTGGGCGCTGCGCAGGCCGGCCGCGCAGACGAACACGCCCGAGGGCTCCCGGGAGAACATCAGCCACCACTACGACCTCTCCAACGAACTCTTCGCCCTCTTCCTGGACGGGACGCTCTCCTACTCCTCCGCGGTCTTCCGGGGCTTCCCCGCCGAGCAGGCCCTGCTGCCCGCCGCCCAGCACCGCAAGATCGACCGGCTGCTGGACGCCGCCGGGGTCGGCGAGGGGACCGCCCTGCTGGAGATCGGCACCGGCTGGGGCGAACTGGCCGTCCGGGCGGCGGCCCGCGGCGCCCGGGTCGTCACCGTCACCCTCTCCGCCGAACAGCGCGAACTGGCCCGCACCCGCGTCCGCGAGGCCGGTTTCGAGGACCGCGTCGAGGTCCGGCTCTGCGACTACCGCGAGGTCACCGGCGCGTACGACGCCATCGTCAGCGTCGAGATGATCGAGGCGGTCGGCGAGGAGTTCTGGCCGGTCTACTTCCGCACCCTGGACCGGCTGCTCGCCCCCGGCGGCCGGATCGCCCTCCAGGCCATCACCATGCCGGACGACCGGATGCGGGCCAGCCGCTCCACGTACACCTGGATCCACAAGTACATCTTCCCCGGCGGACTGCTGCCCTCCACCGAGGCGATCGAGCGCGTCACCCGGGCGCACACCCGGCTGCGCACCGTGCGGCGCGTCCGCTTCGGGGCGCACTACGCGGAGACGCTGAGGCTGTGGCGCGAGCGGTTCACCGAGCGCTCCGCCGAGGTCGACGCGCTCGGCTTCGACGCCGTCTTCCGCCGGATGTGGACCTTCTACCTCGCCTACTCCGAGGCGGGTTTCCGCTCCGGCTACCTCGACGTCCAGCAACTGCTCCTGACCCGCGAGGAGACCGCGTGACCACCACCGCCCGACCGGCCGCCGCGGAGCAGCGGACGTGAGCGGCTTCGCCTGGGCCGCGTTCGCGAGTGGGCTCGCGGCCACGGCCGGCGCGGCCCTCGCCGTCATGCTGGCCACCTTCGGCGTCGCCCTGCGCAAGGGCGTCCACCGTGTCGTCGACGTGGCCTGGGGCATCGCCTTCGCCGCCGTCGCCCTGGTCTCCTACGGACTGTCGGCCGGCGAGGGCGACGGCGGGCGGCGCCTGCTGGTGACCGCGCTGACCGTGGTCTGGGGGCTGCGGCTCGCGGTGCACATCGGCCGGCGCGGGCGCGGCCACGGCGAGGACCCGCGCTACGCGAAGATGCTCGCCAAGGCCCCCGGCCACCCCGACCTGTACGCCCTGCGCAAGGTGTACCTGCTCCAGGGCGCACTGGTCTGGCTGGTCTCGCTGCCGGTGCAGGCCGCCCAGTACCTCACGGGGCCGATCACGTGGTGGGCCTGGGCGGGCACGGCCCTGTGGGCGGTGGGGCTGGTGTTCGAGGCGGTCGGCGACCAGCAGCTCGCCCGGTTCAAGGCCGACCCCGCCAACCGGGGGCGGATCATGGACCGGGGCCTGTGGTCGTGGACCCGGCACCCGAACTACTTCGGGGACTTCTGCGTCTGGTGGGGCCTGTTCCTCGTCGTCTGCGAACAGCCCGCGGTCGCCGCCGCGACCGTGGTGGCCCCCCTGGTCATGAGCTTCCTGCTGACCCGGGGCAGCGGAGCCGCGCTGCTGGAGCGGCACATGGCCGACCGGCCCGGCTTCGCCGCGTACGCGGCCCGCACCAGCGGCTTCTTCCCCCGTCCGCCGCGCCGGGCCTGACGGAGCGCCGGGGGCCGCCGGGCCCCCGGCGCCCGCTCAGTCCAGACCGCGCGCGTGCTCGAACCGGGCGCGCGCCTCGGCCAGGTCCACCACCGGGTCCGGATACTCCAGCCGGGCCCGGTCCAGGCCCTGGAGCTTCCACGGCTCGTGGATCGCGGCTCCGTCCAGCTCCGCCAGCTCCGGCACCCAGCGGCGTACGTAGTCGCCGCGCGCGTCGAAGCGCTTGCCCTGGATCACCGGGTTGAGCACCCGGTTCGGCCGGGTGTCCGTACCGGTGCCGGCGACCCACTGCCAGTTCAGCTGGTTGTTCGCGACGTCGCCGTCGACCAGCAGGTCCAGGAAGTGCCGGGCGCCGACCCGCCAGTCGACGTACAGCGTCTTGGTCAGGAAGCTCGCGGCCAGCATCCGGCCCCGGTTGTGCATCCAGCCCTCGTGGGCCAGCTGCCGCATCGCCGCGTCCACCAACGGGAACCCCGTGCGCCCGGTCCGCCAGGCGGTGATCTCGTCCTCGTCGTGGCGCCAGCGGTCGTGGCGGGGGCGGTAGTCGGACCAGGAGGCGTCGGGTCGGGCCGCGAGGACCTGGTGGTGGAAGTCGCGCCAGGCCAGCTGGCGTACGAACGCCTCGGCTCCGGGGCCGCCCTTCTCGCGGGCCCGGTGCGCCAGTTCCGCGGCCGAGACGGTGCCGAAGTGCAGGTGCGGGGAGAGCCGCGAGGTCGCGTCCCCGGCCAGGTCGTCGTGGCCCTCGACGTAGTCGGCCACCGCCCCGTTCAGCCAGGACGCCACCAGCTTGCGTCCCGCCTCCTCACCGCCCGCGGCGAGGCCGGGGGAGACGCCCTCGACGTCGTCCCGGGCGGGAAGCGGCTCGCCCGCGACGCCGTCGGGCACCGGGACGGCGCGGGGCGCGGTCAGCGTCCCCCGCATGCCCGCCGCCTCCCAGCGCCGGAAGTACGGGGTGAACACGGCGAAGTGGTCGCGGCCCGTCGGCACCACCCGGCCCGGCGGAAGCGCCGTGACCACCGCGTCGTGGACGCGTGTCCCGCAGCCCGTGCCGGCCAGGGCCTCGCGCAGCTCCTGCTCGCGCCGGGCCGCGTAACGGCTCACCCCGGCGGCCATGTGGACGGACCGCGCGCCGGTCTCCACGGCCACCCGGCGCACCTCGGCGGCGACCTCGCCCCGGCGCAGGATCAGCCGGCCGCCCCGGCGGCGCAGTCCGGCGTCCAGGTCCGCGAGGCAGTCGGCGAGGAAGGCGAGCCGGTTGGGCGCGTCGAATCCGGCCCGGTGGACGGCGTCGTCCCGGACGAAGAGCGGGACCACCCGGTCCGCGTCCCGCAGCGCCGAGCGCAGAACCGGGTTGTCGTGCAGACGCAGGTCGGAGGTGAAGAGAACCACCGCGACACTCATGGAACGGATGCTCCTTGCGGGCTTCGTGGATACGGGAGGACCCGGCGGCCGGCGGTCACGGCGCCGGCCGCCGGGAGGCGGGCCGCCGGGTCAGGCGGGGAAGTCCATCAGGACCAGCGGCGAGGAGGTCGGCTCGGCGGAACCGCCGGCCGGCTCGACCGTGACGCCCATGCCGGACGCCCGGTCCACGGGCCCGTCCAGCAGGACCGCGTCGTCGCTCGCCGAGGGATCCATCAGACCGGCGGACCGCATGGCGCCCCCGTCGTTGTACCAGAGCTGGTAGACCTTGCCGCTCGGCGGACGGCCCATGCCCGAGGCCAGGAACACCGCGCGGTTCTCGCTCCTGGATACCACGACGGAGCCGCGCGCGCCCCCCGCCAGCTCGCCCGACGCGGTCCTCGCGTCCGGCGCGGAGAGCACCTGGGCCACGAGCCGGTTCCGCTGCTGGGCCTGGTCGGCCTCCTGGCGGGCGTCCTGGGCCACCTGGTTCTGCCACACCGCGACGCCGCCGAGGGCGGCTGCCGCCGCGACGCAGGCGGCCAGCGCGAAAGCGGTCCAGCGGCCGGGGCGGCCGGTGGAGCCGGTGCGCACCGGTCCGCCGTGGGCGGCCGGGGCCTCCTGGCGTACGGTCGTGATCTCCCGCAGCACCCGGTCGCGCAGTTCGCGCGGCGGGGCCTCGGCGGCGGCCAGCCCGAGCCGGGCCGCCGTGGCGGACAGCTCCCGTACCTCCTGGGCGCAGGCCGCGCAGTCGCCCAGGTGCCGCTCGAACTCGCGGCGTTCGGTCTCCGGCAGCGCGTGCAGGGCGTAGGCCCCGGTCAGCGTGTGCAGTTCGGCGGTGCTCACGCGTTCACCCCCAGGCAGTCGCGCAGCCGGATGAGGCCGTCGCGCAGTCGTGTCTTGATGGTGCCCAGCGGCACGGAGAGGAGTTCCGAGACCTCACGGTAGGTCAGGCCCCGGTAGTAGGCGAGCGTCACGGACTGGCGCTGGAGGTCGGACAGGGTCCGCAGGCAGCGGCGCACCTGCTCCCGCTCCAGCCGGGTCTCGACCTGCTCGGAGACCTCGTCGAAGGCGGGCGTGCGGTCGAGCAGCGCGGCCCGGTGCTCCCGCGCCGCGGCGGCCTCGGCCGACCGGACCCGGTCCACGGCCCGGTGGTGCGCGAGGGTGAGGACCCAGTTCATCGCGCTGCCCCGGGACGCCTGGAACCGCGGCGCGGTCCGCCAGACCTCCACCAGGACCTCCTGGGCCACCTCCTCCGACTGGGCCGGATCGCGGAGCACGCTGCGCACCAGCCCGAGGACGGGCCCGGACACCGCGTCGTACACCGTGGCGAAGGCGTCCTGGTCACCGCGCGCGACCAGCACCAGGAGCTCCTGGAGATCGGGTTCCGGGGATGGCAGTCCGCTGAGCTGTACGGCTTCCTTCACGCGGGTTCCTCCCCGGGGCGCTGATCGATTCCGGGTGTGATTCGGAGCCGGTGGTCGGGCGGATTGGTCGGATCGGCGCGATTCTTTCCGGCCCCCCTTCCGGACGCCGGCCGTACGCGGGCGACCCCGTCCGCCGCGCGGTGCGGCGTACGGGGTCGCGTACGGGGTCGCGTACGGGCCGAGGCGGACGCGGTCGCGGACGGCGGGGTCGCGTGCCGGCCGGGACCGCCCTCAGGCCGCCGGCGCGCCGCCGTTCTCCTGCTCGCGCTCCACCTGCTCGTTCCACTCGCGCTTGACCGCGCGCCAGGCGTCGTCGTCCTTGCCCTGCCGCCAGTAGCCCGAGATCGACAGCCGCGCGAGCGGGATCCCGCGCTCCACGCGCAGATGGCGGCGGATCTCCTTCACGAAGCCGGCCTCGCCGTGCACGAACGCCTGCACCTCGCCCGGCGGGAAGTCGAGCCCCCGCACGGCGGCGGTCAGGGCCTCGCCGACCGGCCGGTCCCCGCGGTGCAGCCAGGTCACGGCCACTTTGTCGGGCGTCACGATCTTCTGCTCCTCGGAGGCGTCCGACACCTCCACGAACGCGTGCACCGGCACGCCGGCCGGCATCTGCTCCAGCGACGCGGCGATCGCCGGCAGCGCGCTCTCGTCGCCGGCCAGCAGATGCCAGTCGGCCGAGGGCTGCGGGGCGTACCCGCCGCCGGGGCCGAGGAAGGTCACCTGATCGCCCGGCCGGGCCCGCCGCGCCCACGGGCCGGCCAGGCCCTCGTCGCCGTGCACCACGAAGTCGACGGCCATCTCGCGGGCCACCGGGTCCCAGGCGCGGACCGTGTACGTGCGGGTGGTGGGCCACAGCTCGCGCGGGTGGCTCTCCCGGATCGCCGCGATGTCGAAGGGGTGGGCGTAGTCCGCGCCCCGCGGTGCGAAGCACAGCTTGACGTAGTGGTCGGTGAAGCCGGAGAGGGCGAAGCCGGCGAGGCCCTCGCCGCCGAGCACCACCCGCACCATGTGGGGCGTGATCTGCTCGGTGCGCACGACCCGCGCCCCCTGGGCCTTGGGTCCCTGCCGGGCCGGCCGCTCTGCCACGAGGTGCTCCCTGGTT
>NZ_ML123034.1:923135-997941 GCF_003846185.1 Streptomyces sp. ADI96-02 | reverse complement strand
CGACGTGTTCGATGGCTTAGGTATGCCTAAGTTAACACCTCAGGTCTGAAGTGTCGTCAGAAGCCGCCGCACCGCACCGCCCAGTCCCCACCGCTCGGCCAGCGCCGCCAGGGCGGCCGGATCGCGCGGTTCGCGCGGCAGCGCCGGGTCGAAGGCGGGCAGCGGCACGTCGGCGGCCACCCGCACGACCTTCGGAGCGACCGCGACGTACTCCCGTGCCTCGTCCAGCCGCCTGCGCTGCGACGGGGTGAGCCGGGCGGCCGGGTCGTCCACCGCGGCCATGATCCCGGCCAGGTCGCCGAAGGCGTCCAGCAGCTTCGCCGCCGTCTTCTCGCCGATGCCCGGCACGCCCGGCAGTCCGTCGCTGGGGTCGCCGCGCAGGAGCGCGAGGTCCACGTAACCGGGGCCGTCCACGCCGTACTTCTCGCGCAGCCACGCCTCGTCGGTCACCTGGAGCGTGCCGACGCCCTTGAGCGGGTAGAGCACCCGCACCCCGCGGGCGTCGTCCACCAGCTGGTAGAGGTCGCGGTCGCCGGTCACGATGTCCACCGGGCCGCTCGCCCGTCCCGTCAGGGTGCCGATCACGTCGTCCGCCTCGTACGGCGCGACCCCGACCCGGGCGATCCCGAGCGCCGCCAGCACCTCCCGGATGATCGGGACCTGCGGAGCGAGCGTGTCGGGGACCTCCTCCTCGTCGGCCCGGCCCGCCGGGGTCTCGACGGCCACCCGGTGCGCCTTGTACGTGGGGATCAGGTCCACCCGCCACTGCGGGCGCCAGTCGTCGTCCCAGCAGGCCACCAGCTCGTCCGGGCGGTGGTCCTGCACCAGGCGCGCGATGAAGTCGAGGAGCCCGCGCACGGCGTTGACCGGCGTCCCGTCCGGCGCGCGCACCGAGTCGGGAACGCCGAAGTAGGCGCGGAAGTAGAGGGAGGCGGTGTCGAGGAGCATCAGGCGTCGCGTCACGGACCCGATGATGCCGCACCGCGCCGACAGCCGCCGTCGACCGCCCGCCGGTGACCTGGGTCACTCAGGTGTTTGACGCGTGTAAGTACGGGCAGGCGCGCCACCGGAGCGGACCACGTCGCATTTTCCACCGGCGCACGTGTCGAGCGGGCCGAATCCGCACCGCTCCACGGTCTGCCGGCGGGGGTGGCGGACCGTTTTCGTTCAACGCGTGAGGTGTATGTGTCCAGGCTGCAGGCCGAGCACTTGTACAAGGTGTTCGGCAGACGACCCGATCAAGCCGTGCGGAAGCTCGAAAGCGGCGCCGACCGCGACGAACTGCGCGCCGACGGAACGACCGCAGCGGTGATCGACGCGTCGTTCACCGTGGAACCGGGCCAGATCTTCGTCGTCATGGGACTGTCCGGTTCGGGCAAGTCCACCCTGCTGCGGATGCTCAACGGGCTGCTCGACCCGACCGCCGGACGGGTGCTCTTCGACGGCCAGGACCTGACCGCCCTGAGCCCCCGCGAGCTGCGCCACGTCCGCTCCTCCAAGATCAGCATGGTGTTCCAGCACTTCGCGCTCTTCCCCCACCGGAGCGTCCTGGAGAACGCCGCGTACGGCCTGGAGGTCCAGGGCGTGGCGCGTGCCGAACGCGAGAAGCGCGCCGCCGAGGCGCTGGAGCTGACCGGCCTCGCCGGCTGGGAGAAGTCCTGGCCCGACGAACTGTCCGGCGGCATGCAGCAGCGCGTCGGCCTCGCCCGCGCCCTGGCCACCGACGCCGACCTGCTCCTGATGGACGAGTCCTTCAGCGCGCTCGACCCGCTGATCCGGCGCGACATGCAGGACCAGCTCCTGGAGCTCCAGAAGCGGCTGAAGAAGACCATCGTCTTCATCACCCACGACCTCAACGAGGCCATGCGCCTGGGCGACCGGATCGCCGTGATGCGCGACGGGCGCATCGTCCAGCTCGGCACCGCCGAGGACATCCTCGTCACCCCGGCCAACGACTACGTCGCCTCCTTCACCCAGGACGTCGACCGCTCCCGGGTGCTCACCGCGGGCGCCATCATGGCCGAACCGCACACCGTCATGGGCGACCGCGCGGACGACGGCAGCGAGCTGCGCACCCCGCAGGACGTGCTCGCCGCCGCCCCCGCCGCGGTCCCGGAGTCCACGCCGATCATCGAGCTCTTCACGCCCTGCTCGCGGAGCGGGAACCCGGTCGCCGTGACCGACGAGCGGGGCAGGCTCGTCGGCGTCGTCCCCGGCTCCCGGCTGCTCGCCGTCCTCGGCGACCCGATGAGCCCCGCCGAGGCCCCGGACGCCGCCGGTGACCCGGACGCCGCCACCGTCACGGATCCGGCCGACGGCGCGAAGAAGGTGGCCCGTGTTTAGGCTCCCCCTCGGTGAATGGGTCGACTCGGCGGTCGACTGGCTGCAGACCCACCTCGCCTGGCTCTTCGACGCGATCAGCGCCCTCGTCAGCGGCATGTTCGACGGCATCGCCGCCGTGCTCTCCGCCCCCGCCCCGCTCCTCTTCGCGGGCATCGTCGCCGTCGTCGCCTGGTGGCTGCGCGGCCTGCTCGCCGGGCTGCTCGCCTTCGCCGGCTTCGCCCTCATCGACTCCGTCGAGCTGTGGGACGAGGCGATGGACACCCTGACCCTGGTGCTCGTCGCGACGCTCGTGACCCTGGTCGTCGCCGTACCGCTCGGCATCTGGGCCTCCCGGTCCAAGGCCGTCAGCGCCGTGACCCGGCCGGTCCTGGACTTCATGCAGACCATGCCCGCCATGGTCTACCTGATCCCCGGCGTCATCTTCTTCGGCGTCGGCGTGGTCCCCGGCATCATCGCCACCATCATCTTCGCCCTGCCCCCGGGCGTCCGGATGACCGAACTCGGCATCCGCCAGGTCGACGCCGAGCTCGTCGAGGCGGCCGAGGCGTTCGGCACCACCTCGCGCAACACCCTGCTGCGCGTCCAGCTGCCGCTCGCGCTGCCCACGATCATGGCGGGCGTCAACCAGGTCATCATGCTCGGCCTGTCCATGGTCGTCATCGCGGGCATGGTCGGCGGCGGCGGCCTCGGCGGCTCCGTCTACCGCGCCATCGGCAACGTCGACGTCGGCCTCGGCTTCGAGGCCGGCATCTCCATCGTCATCCTCGCCATGTACCTCGACCGCATGACGAGCGCGCTGGGCCGCGAGGTCTCCCCGCTGGCCCGCCGCGCGGTCGCCAGGTCCCGGGCCGCCGCCGGCGGCCGGCAGATCTGGAACCACCGCCCGCAGCCCGCCGTCGCGATCGCCGGCGTCGTCGTCCTCGCGCTCGTCGCGGGCGGCCTGGGCCTCTTCGGCGGCCCCGCCAGGAACACCGCCGCGGACGGCGCCGCGCAGATCGGCGCGGGCAAGAAGATCAGCATCGGATACATCCCGTGGGACGAGGGCATCGCCTCCACCTTCCTCTGGAAGGAGATGCTGGAGCGCCGCGGATTCGAGGTCGACGTCAAGCAGTACGAGGCCGGCGCGCTCTACACCGGCATGGCCAACGGGCAGATCGACTTCCAGACCGACTCCTGGCTCCCGGTCACCCACGCCAGCTACTGGAAGAAGTACGGGGACCGCCTGGAGGACATGGGCTCCTGGTACGGCCCGACCTCGCTGGAACTGGCCGTGCCCGCGTACCTGAAGGACGTCCGGACGATGGACGACCTCAAGGGCAGGGGCTCCGACTTCAAGGGCCGCATCGTCGGCATCGAGCCGAGCGCGGGCGAGATGGGCCTGCTCAAGGACAAGCTCCTGCCGGGCTACGGCCTGGACCAGGAGTACAAGCTCATCGACGGCTCCACGCCGTCCATGCTGGCCGAGCTGAAGCGCGCCTACGCCAAGAAGGAGCCCATCGTCGTCCCGCTCTGGTCGCCGCACTGGGCCTACAACCAGTACGACCTCACCAAGCTGGAGGACCCCAAGGGCCTCTGGGGCAAGGGCGACGGCATCCACACCCTGGCCCGCGAGGGCTTCACCGCCGACAACCCCGAGGTCGGCGCGTGGCTCAAGGACTTCACCATGACCGAGAAGCAGCTCACCAGCCTTGAGGCCGAGATCCAGAAGGCCGGATCGGGCAAGGAGCAGGACGCCGTCCGCACCTGGCTGGACGACAACCCGGGCATCGCGGACAAGCTGGCCCCCGTGCAGGGATAGCCGGACGCGAAAGCGCAGGTCAAGGGGTGGGTTCCGCCGTCGGGCGGGGCCCGCCCCTTCTCGCTGCCCAGCGGTCTTTTCCCGGACGTCTCGCGTAACCATGTGCGTAAGGTGCTGGCAGCCGCGAGGATGGCTGGGCGGGAGGGAGCTGGGAATGGACGACAAGGACACACCGCGCGTAGGCGCCGCGGTCCGCCGCCGGCGCAGAACCCTGGGGCTCACGCTGGCCGCGGTCGCCGCGCGCAGCGGGCTGTCCGTGCCCTTCCTCAGCCAGATCGAGAACGAGCGCGCCCGCCCCAGCGCCCGCTCCCTCGACCGGGTCGCAGAGGCGCTGGAGACCACCACCGCGCGGCTGCGCGCCGCCGCCGACTCCGCGCGCGCCGTGGACGTCGTGCGCGGCGGGGACGGCGACGGCGTACGCCGCGTGGTGAGGGGCCGCCACCAGCTCAGCGCCCTGGAGTTCACCGGCGAACAGGACCTCGGCCGAGAGTTCCAGCACCGCAACGACGAGCTGATGTACGTCGTCGAGGGCGCGGCGGAGGTCGAGGCCGAGGGCCGGGCGTACCGGCTGGGCCGCGGCGACACGCTGTTCCTCTCCGGCGGCGTGCGCCACCGCTGGCGCGCGACCGTCCCCGGCACCCGGCTCCTGGTCGTCGCGGTCGCGGAGCACATCGACGCGACGTACGACTCACGCCGGTAGGAGGACCCGTGCGCGTCGTCTCCCTGGTCCCCTCCCTCACCGAGGCCGTCGCCGCCACCGCCCCCGGCCTGCTGGTCGGCGTCACCGACTGGTGCACCCATCCCGCCGATCTCGCCGCCGCCCGGATCGGCGGCACGAAGAACCCGGACACCGCCGCGATCGCCGCCCTCGCCCCCGATCTGGTCATCGCCAACGAGGAGGAGAACCGCGCCGCCGACCTCGCCGCGCTGCGGGAGGGCGGCCTGGACGTCCTGGTGACCGAGATCCGCACGCTGGACCAGGCCCTGGCCGAACTGGACCGGGTCCTCGTCGCCGGCTGCGGCCTCGCCCGGCCCGCCTGGCTGGACGCCGCCGGGGCCGCCTGGGCCGCGCTCCCCGCACCGAGCGGCCCGCCGCGCCCCGTCATCGTCCCCATCTGGCGCCGGCCCTGGATGGTGCTCGGCCGCGACACCTTCGCCGGCGACCTGCTGGCCCGCCTCGGCCTGCGCAACGTGTACGCGGACCACGCCGAGCGCTACCCGCGCATCCCGCTCGACGAACTCAACGCGGCCGGAGCCGAACGGGTCGTGCTGCCCGACGAGCCCTACCGGTTCACCGCCGACGACGGGCCCGAGGCGTTCCCCGGACTGCCCGCCGCCCTCGTCGACGGGCGGCTGCTCACGTGGTACGGGCCGTCGCTGGCCGGAGCGGCGCGGGAGCTGCCGTCAGCGCTCCGCTGACCACCCCGGCGGCCGTCCGCGCCGCGGTCACGGCCCAGGCCGCGACCAGGAACGCGTACAGCGCCGCCGAGAGCCAGACGAACGCGTCCAGCCCGGTGTGCCGCGCCAGACCGGCCGCCCCGGTGACACACGTGCCGACCGGGAAGGTGAACGCCCACCACGTCATCGCGAACCCCATGCCGCGCCGGGCCGCCCGCACCGCCAGCGCCCCGGCCAGCGCCAGCCACAGCAGCGCGAACCCCGTCACCGGCACCCCGAACAGCACCGCGAACGCGCCGAACGCCGAGGCGTAGGGGGCCGCCACCGCGCCCGGCGCGGCGTCCGCCAACTGGTTGACCGCGGTCGTCGACTGCCCGAGCGGCCCGAGCACCAGGAACAGCGCCGGCGTCAGCGCGAGGGGCAGCGGCCCGTGGTGGACGAGCCGGGCGAAGACCAGCGGCAGCACCACGAGCGTGGCCAGCAGGGACAGGCCGAACATCGCGTAGCAGGACAGCAGCAGCGCCTCGCGGCCCTGCCCGGCCGGCAGCCGCGGCACCAGCAGAGCGCCCTGCGAGGCCGAGACCATCGGCGCGACCAGCGGCAGCAGCCAGACCGGCGAGGCGGTGCCGGGCCCCGGGCGGTGGCACACCACCATCAGATACGGCACCACGACCGCGCCGACCAGCCCGATGGCCGTCCCCGCCGTGAACAGCGCCACGTCCGCCGCGAGCGCGGCCCGCTCGCCGACGACGTCCCGCCCCACGGTCAGCGTGGCCCCGCCGACGGCGAGCAGCGCCATGGACAGGCACCCGTAGAACGGCGCGACCGCCGGGTCCCGCAGGTGCGCGCGGGCCTGGTCGCCGTGGAACGCCCAGTGCCCGGCACGGGCCGCCAGCACGGCCGCCAGCAGGACAGCGGACAGCGCCCACACGGCGACCAGCACCGCCCGCAGGCCGGGCACGTCCACCGGCAGCGCCGCCCCGGCGCTCGCCACGATCGCCGTGCCCATCACGCTCGCGTACCAGTTGGGGCCGACGTGCCGCAGGGACGGCAGCCGCACGGCCGCCGGGCGGGGGAGGAGGACGGCGGGGCGCGCCTGCGCGGCTGCCCCGGTCCGCGGAAGGATGGCCATGCCACGATTCTTCGCGGGGGCGTCCGCGCCCACCAGGGACCCCGTTCCTATGAGGTCATAAGCTGGCTTTATGCCCAGCGCCGAGCGTGACCCCCGCATCCCTCTCTCCCACCGGGTCCCCGACCTCGGAGCGCTGGAGCTGCTGCTCGCCGTCGCCCGCCACGGCAGCCTGGGGCGGGCCGCCCGGGACGTCGGCATCAGCCAGCCCGCCGCCTCCAGCCGCATCCGGTCCATGGAGCGGCAGCTCGGCGTCGCCCTGCTGGACCGCTCCCCGCGCGGCTCCCGCCTGACCGACGCGGGCGCGCTGGTCACCGACTGGGCCCGCCGGGTCGTCGACGCCGCCGAGTCCTTCGACGCCGGAGCCCAGGCGCTCCGCGACCGGCGCGACTCCCGGCTGCGGGTCGCGGCCAGCATGACGATCGCCGAGTACCTGCTGCCCGGCTGGCTGATCGCCCTGCGCGCCGAACGCCCGGACACCGCCGTCTCCCTGCTGGTCGGCAACTCGGCGGCGGTCGCCCGCAAGCTCGTCACCGGCGAGGCGGACCTCGGATTCGTCGAGGGGCTGTCGATACCCGAGGGCCTGGACGGCACCGTCATCGCCCACGACCGGCTGGTCGTCGCCGTCGCGCCCGCCCACCCCTGGGCCCGCCGCCGCACCCCGCTGCTGCCCCAGGAACTGGCCGCCACCCCGCTCATCCTGCGCGAGCACGGCTCCGGCACCCGGCAGGTCCTGGACGCCGCGCTCGCCGTGCACGGCGGCCTCGCGCAGCCTCTGCTGGAACTGTCCTCCACGACCGCCGCGAAGGGCGCGGCGGAGAGCGGCGCGGGCCCCTGCGTCCTGAGCGAACTGGCCCTCGGCGAGGAGCTGTCCGCCCGCCGCCTGGTCCGGGTCCCGGTCGCCGGCGTACGGCTGCGCCGCCAACTGCGCGCCGTCTGGCCGGCGGGCCCCCGGCCGGCCGGACCGGCCCGCGACCTGCTGTCGCTCACCGGCCGGGACGCCTGACCGGCCGAACGCGCCCCCGCGCGGAGCGGGCCGCGCCCGGCCCGGCCGTCAGAGGAAGGTCCGGCCCTCGCCCCGGTACGTCGGCACGCTCCGCACGATCCGGTCGCCCTCGATCAGGTGCAGCGTGTCGAAGCGCTCGCACAGCTCGCCGGCCTTGGCGTGCCGGAACCAGACCTTGTCGCCGATCAGCAGATCGTCGGCGGGCGGGCCCAGCAGCGGGGTCTGCACCTCGCCCGCGCCCTCCTGCGGGTCGTAGCGCAGGCCCTGCGGCAGATACGGCACGGGCGACCGGTCGGCCCCGGCCGCGCCGGACGCCGGGTAGCCCCCGCCGAGCACGGTTACCACGCCCACCCCGGGCCGCCGCACCACGGGCTGGGCGAACAGCGCGGCGGGCCGGGCGCGGAACGAGGTGTAGTTGTCGAAGAGCCGGGGGACGTACAGCCCCGACCCGGCCGCGATCTCCGTCACCGCGTCCTCGGCGGCCGTGTGCTGGACGCTGCCCGTGCCGCCGCCGTTCACGAACTCCAGGTCGGGAGCGATCGCGCGGACCGCCCGCACCACCTCGGCCCGCCGCAGGGCCAGCTCCCTGCGGGCGGCGGCCTGCATCAGCCGGATCGCCCGGGACCGCAGCGGTCGGCCCGCCACCGAGTCGCCCACCCCGGCGATGTGCCCCTCGTACGCCATCAGGCCCACCAGCCGGAAGCCCGGCCTGCGCGCCACCGAGCGGGCCAGCTCGGCGAGTTGCGCGGGGGTGCGCAGGGGCGAGCGCAGCGCCCCGATCCGCACCCGGCCGCCCAGCATCCGCAGCGAGGTGTCCAGCTCCAGGCAGACCCGGATCTCCTCCCGCCCGCCGGCCCGGGACGCGTCGATCAGCTCCAACTGCGCGTGGTCGTCCACCATCACCGTCACGGCGGCGGCGAGCTTCGGGTCCGAGGCCAGCTCGGCGAAGGCCGCCCGGTCGGCCGACGGATAGGCCAGCAGCACGTCCTCGAAACCGGCCCGCGCCAGCCACAGCGACTCCGCCAGCGTGTACGACATGATCCCGGCGAACCCGGGCCGGGCCAGCACCCGTTCCAGCAGGTCCCGGCACCGCACCGACTTGCTCGCCACCCGGACCGGCTTCCCGGCCGCCCGGCCCACCAGGTCGTCGGCGTTGGCGTCGAACGCGTCCAGATCCACGATCGCGATCGGGGCGTCGAGATGGGCAGTGGCCCGGTCGTACCGGGTCCGGTCAGTGGCACGGGCAGTCATGGCCGCAGCTTGCCAGAGAGCCGTACCGCTGGGTAGGGGGACGTTCGGGGCAGATCGTCCCGGGGCGGGAGTCCTGTTCCCCGCCGCCCGCCCGCAGCCCGTAGAGTGACCGGCACGCGAGCACCAACGTGCCTCTCGGTGGCGGTGATCCGTGGTCGGTACGAGGACGTGAACCAGGGGGCCGGATGAGTACCGAAGCGCAGCGCGCTCCCGTGCCGCCCCGCCCGGCCGGACCACCCGCCCCGCCGCCCACCGGAGCCCCGCACCCTCCCCCCGTCCCGCCGGTCCCGCCGCCCTCCGGAACCCCGCGCACCCCGCCCGCCGCGCAGGCCGCGCCACCGCGCATCCCGCTCCGGCCGCCCGCCGCGCCCCCGCCGGCCGCTCCGCCCGCCGGGACGACCGGGACCGCCGTACCGCCCGCCCGGCCCGCGCCCGCCGCGACCACTCCCCGGCCGACCACCTTTCGGCCGACCACCCTCCGGCAGGCCGCGCCCCCCGCCGGACCGCGCCCCCCGCACCCCGGCTCACCGCCGCCGCCCCACTTCACCCGGGGCGGGTCCGGCGGGCCTGCCGGACCGGTCGCGCCGCCGGGAGCCGCACCGCCGCCGCCCGGCGCGTACCGCGTACCGGCCCGCTACGGCTACCCGGAGACCCCGGCGGAGACCACCACCCTGCTCCGGCCGATCCGGCCCCGCTCACGCCGGCGGACCGCGGTGGCCGCCGCCTGCGTCGTCCTCGGCCTCGGGCTGATCGGCGGCGCGGCCACCGGCGCCTGGCTGACCGGCGACTCCTCAGCCCGGTCCGCCGGCACCCCGTACGCCATCGGCCGCGACGCCTGGCACAGCGTCCCCGTGGACACGCTCTTCCCGCGCACCCTCAAGGGCGTCGGCGCCGGCCCCGGCGGCACCGACCGCACCTGGAACCGGATCGCCGTCGCCCCCGACGGCGACTGCGCCGGCGGCCTGGACCCGCTGCTCCTCACCACGCTCCGGCCCGTCGGCTGCGAGCGCCTGGTGCGCGCCACCTACGCCGACGCCACCCGCTCCGGCGTCACCACGGTCGGCATGGTCTTCACCGCGGCGGACGCCGCCGGCATGCGGGCGCTGGGCACCCGCTTCACCGGCCAGAAGCTCACCGCGCGCACGGACCTCATGCCACGCGCGTACGCCCCCGAGGGGACCGTCGCCGCCGGCTTCGGCGACCGGCAGCGGGCCAGCTGGACCGTCCGCCCGCTCACCGAGATCCCGGTCGTCCTCTTCGCCGTCTCCGGCTTCGCCGACGCGCGCACCGTCGCCGACCCGCAGCCGGCCGCCGCCGCCATGGCGCCGGGCGCCGCCACCGACGTCGCCCAGGCCGGCCTCGGCCACGAGGCGAAGGGGCTGGCCGACCGGGTGGAGCGCGGTCTGCGCGGGACCGTCGCCGACCTCGCGGAGCCGCCGGAATGACCCGCCGCGTCCTCGCCGCGGTCTGCGCCGCCACCGTCCTCGCGCTCACCCCCGCCGCCCCCGCCCAGGCGGACGCCATACGCGACCAGCAGTGGGCCCTCTCCGCGCTGCACACCGACCGGGCCTGGCAGACCACCCGGGGCCGGGGCGTCACCGTCGCCGTGCTGGACACCGGCGTCGACGACGCCCACCCCGACCTGGCGGGCCAGGTGCTGCCCGGCAAGGACCTCGTCGGCTTCGGCGCGACCCGCGGCGACTCCTCCTGGGCCCTGCACGGCACCGCGATGGCCGGGATCATCGCCGGACGCGGCAGCGGCCCCGGCCGCGGCGACGGCGTCCTCGGCATCGCCCCCGAAGCCCGCGTCCTGCCCGTCCGGGTGATCCTGGAGTCCAAGGACCCCTCCCGCGCCAAAGCCCGCAAATCCCGGGGCGCGGCCCTCGCCGACGGCATCCGCTGGGCCGCCGACAACGGCGCCGACGTCATCAACCTCTCCCTCGGCGACGACAGCGAGTCCGCCCACCCCGACCCGGGCGAGGACTCCGCCATCCAGTACGCCCTGTCCAAAGGCGTCTCCGTCATCGCCTCGGCGGGCAACGGCGGCGAGAAGGGCGACCGGATCTCCTACCCCGCCGCCTACCCCGGAGTGATCGCCGTCGCCGCCGTCGACAAGTACGGCACGCGCGCCGCGTTCTCCACCCGCCGCTGGTACGCCACGGTCAGCGCGCCCGGAGTCGACATCGTCGTCGCCAACCCGGACGGCCACTACTACATCGAGTGGGGCACGTCGGCCGCCGCCGCCTTCGTCTCCGGCGCGGTCGCCCTGGTCCGCGCCGCCCACCCCGGCCTCACCCCGGCACAGATCAAGAAGCTGCTGGCCGACACGGCACGCGACGCCCCGGCCGAGGGCCGCGACGACGCCCGCGGCTACGGCGTCGTCGATCCGGCCGAGGCCATCGAGGCCGGATCGAGGCTGCGCCCCGCCGAACCGGACGGGCGCCCCGCCGCCGCGGCCGGATACCGCGAGCGGTACTTCGGCCCGGGCCCCACCCCGCCGCGCCCCGGCGGGGCCCCGGTGAACTGGGCGGCCCCGCTCGCGGGCGGCCTCGGCGCCGCCCTGCTGGCCCTCGCCGTCGTCCTGTGGCGCGGCAGGAACGCCCCCGGCCGCCGCTGAGCCCCCCGAACGGCCCCGCGCCGCCGAAGAATCCGCCCCGCCCCCGTCGCGGCGGCCCCGGACGCCGGGCGCGGACCTGCGGCGGAGGCGTACCGGCCCAGGCACTACGCTCGTCCCGTGGCGCTCAAGAACATCCCGGACCCCGGTTACTCCGACGACGACGGCTCGGCCGCTCCCGCCCTGACCCGGGCGCTGGACGCCTGGTCGCGCGACCGCACCGCCGTCGGCCCGGTCCTCGCCGCGCTCCGCGACGCCCGGCTCCTGGTGCCGGTCGTCGCCGTGCTCGGCGAGGTGGAGGAGGACGAGCGGGGGCTGCGCCGCGAGAAGACCAGCGACATGGCCGTCCCCACCCTCCAGGCCGGCGACCGGCGGGCGCTGCCGGCCTTCACCTCGACCGCGTCGCTGGCCCGCTGGGACCCCGAGGCCCGACCCGTCGCCGTACCGCTGCACCAGGCGCTCCAGGCCGCCGCGCACGAGAAGGCCGACACCGTCGTGCTGGACCTGGCCGGGCCCGTCGCCTTCGAACTGACCGGGCAGGCGCTGCTGGCCCTCGCCGAGAACCGCACCAGCACCGACCCGCTCCAGGACCCCGCGGTGGTCGACGCCGTGCGCGAGGCCGTCGCCGCCGAGCCCGCGGTCGTCCGCGCCCACCTCGGCCCCGGCCGGGCGGACGGCACCCTCGCACTCGTCCTCGCCCCGGACGCAGCGCCCGCCGAGACCGTCCGCCGCCTCGCCTCCGCCCTGTCGGCCAGCGAGGTGCTGCGGGCCCGGCTGGTCGGCGGACTGGACCTGGCCCTGCTGCCCGCCGGAGCCGTCGCGCCGGGTGAGCCGCTGTTCACGCGCTGAGGCCGGAAGGCGACCGGCCCCTCGTGCCGGGCCGCCCGCGGCCCAGCGAGCGCGATGCCCGCTCCGCCGTGAGAATGATCGGGAATCCGGAGGAATCCGGCCGGCCGACCAAGCTCGCGAGGTGGTTCCATGCAGACGCGGATCGTGGCGTCAGAGTTCCTCGGCACCCTGCTGCTGGTGTTCTTCGCAGTCGGATCCGCCGCGCTCGCCGTCGAGTACCTCGGCACGGTGGGCATCGCCCTCACCTTCGGCTTCACCCTCCTCGCGCTCGCCTACGCGCTCGGCCCGATCTCCGGCTCCCACGTGAATCCGGCGGTGACGCTCGGGATGTACCTGGCCGACCGGATCGACCTGCGGTCCGCCGTCGAGCGCTGGGCCGCCCAGGTGCTCGGCGCGATCGTCGGCGCGGCCCTGCTCTTCCTGCTGGCCAACCAGATCCCCGGGCTGGAGACGACCGGCAAGTTCGGCACCAACGGCTACGGCGACCGCTCGGCGGTCGGCATCAACATCGCCGGCGCGTTCATCGCCGAGGTGGCGCTGACGTTCCTGCTGGTCTACGTGGTGCTCGCGGTGACGCACAAGGTCGCGGTGGTCGGCTTCGACGGGCTGCCCATCGGCCTCGCGCTGGCCGCCATCCACCTGGTCGGCATCCCGCTGACCGGCACCTCGGTCAACCCGGCGCGGAGCCTCGGCCCGGCGCTGTTCGCCGGCGGGGCGGCCCTGTCGCAGCTCTGGCTGTTCATCGTCGCGCCGCTGATCGGCGGCGCGATCGCCGCCTACGCCCACCGGCTGACCCACCCGGTGCCGAACGTGGCGGCCGAGACCCCGGAGCCCTCCTGACGGAGCCCCGCACGCGACGCGGGAGCCCGCCGCCCCACGGGGGACGGCGGGCTCCCGCGTTCCGGGTCCGGCCGGAGGAATCAGCCGTAGACCGGGCCGGTGTACTTCTCGCCCGGGCCCTTGCCGGGCTCGTCCGGGACGAGCGACGCCTCGCGGAAGGCGAGCTGGAGGGACTTGAGTCCGTCGCGCAGCGGGGACGCGTGGAAGGTGCTGATCTCCGTGGCGCTCGCGTCCAGCAGGCCGGCCAGGGCCTGGACCAGCTTGCGCGCCTCGTCGAGGTCCTTGTGCTCCTCGCCCTCCTCGGTGAGGCCGAGCTTCACCGCGGCGGCGCTCATCAGGTTGACGGCGACCGTCACGATCACCTCGACCGCGGGGACCTCCGCGATGTCGCGGGCCATGTCGTCGAAGTCGGGGTTGTCACTGCTGGGGGTGGCGTCGCTCATGCCCACACGATAAGGCCAGGGTCCGACGGCCCCGCCCGCGGGAGCGGGGGAGCGCGGGATTAGCGCACGCGCGGGCGCCCTGCTAGCCTGGTGTGACGACCGGCCGGACACCTATGTGACCGGCCCACAAGTGGAGGCTCCGATCTCCCACCCGGCCGTCCGTGCAGGACGGCGGGTCACCGGTCAGGTGGCGCCCATCGTTCCGTACGGACGATGGAGCCGCCCGATGTGCGCCCCGCGGTTGACCGCGGCGGTGCTCCGGTAGTTCGAGGAGCCCCGCCTGTGTCCCGTCCGGGGCGTTTTTGTGCTTCCGGCTCGGTTGGTCTTGACGTTACAGACGTTACGCGGCTGTCCGCCAGGCGGTCGCGTGGTGCTACCGAGGAGGATCCATCAGCGCCGAGCCCCGCATCAACGACCGGATTCGCGTTCCCGAGGTGCGACTTGTCGGACCCAGCGGCGAGCAGGTCGGAATTGTTCCGCTTGCCAAGGCCCTGGAGCTCGCACAGGAGTACGACCTCGACCTGGTCGAGGTGGCGGCGACCGCCCGTCCGCCCGTGTGCAAGCTCATGGACTACGGGAAGTTCAAGTACGAGTCGGCCATGAAGGCCCGTGAGGCGCGCAAGAACCAGGCGCACACGGTCATCAAGGAGATGAAGCTCCGGCCGAAGATCGACCCGCACGACTATGACACCAAGAAGGGTCACGTCGTCCGGTTCCTCAAGCAGGGCGACAAGGTCAAGATCACGATCATGTTCCGTGGTCGTGAGCAGTCCCGCCCGGAGCTGGGCTTCCGACTGCTCCAGCGTCTCGCTTCGGACGTCGAGGACCTCGGGTTCATCGAGTCCAACCCGAAGCAGGACGGCCGGAACATGATCATGGTTCTGGGCCCGCACAAGAAGAAGACCGAAGCCATGGCCGAGGCCCGCGAGGCCCAGGCCGCCCGCAAGGCGGAGCGTCAGGGTTCGTCCGACGCCGCGTCCACGGGCGACTCCGCCGAGGCCCCGGCCCCGGCGGCCGAGGCTCCGGCCGACACACCTTCCGAGGCGTGACCTCAGGGGCTGCCATCCAGGCGGCCCCGGGTCCCCCCGGAATCCCATAGAGATCTGACGCCCCTGCTGTCCGGTGCCCCGCACCGTGAGGGGCGCCACTGACGAGGAGAGAACGGCGCGATGCCGAAGAACAAGACGCACAGCGGTGCCAGCAAGCGCTTCAAGATCACCGGCTCCGGCAAGGTGCTCCGCGAGAGGGCCGGCAAGCGCCACCTTCTCGAGCACAAGTCGTCCAAGAAGACCCGCTCGCTGACCGGCACGGTCGTCGTGGCTCCGGCCGACGCCAAGAAGATCAAGAAGCTTCTCGGCAAGTGAGGCCCGGCCTCCGGCTCACCCCGGAGGCACGACCTCGATCACACCGGGACCAATTCGTTTCCGGGCCGTGTGAGGACCACCACGGCCCCGCTACAAGGAGTTAACAAGTGGCACGCGTCAAGCGGGCAGTCAACGCCCACAAGAAGCGCCGGGCAATCCTCGAAGCCGCCAGCGGCTACCGGGGTCAGCGCTCGCGTCTGTACCGCAAGGCCAAGGAGCAGGTCACCCACTCCCTGGTCTACAACTACAACGACCGCAAGAAGCGCAAGGGCGACTTCCGTCAGCTGTGGATCCAGCGCATCAACGCCGCTGCCCGCCAGAACGGCATGACGTACAACCGCCTCATCCAGGGTCTGAAGGCCGCCAACATCGAGGTGGACCGCAAGATCCTGGCCGAGCTCGCGGTCAACGACGCCAACGCGTTCGCCGCCCTCGTCGAGGTCGCCCAGAAGGCCCTCCCGAGCGACGTCAACGCCCCGAAGGCCGCCTGATCCAGGCGCCACCTTCCAGGTACGCGAACCGGACCCGCAGGCGCACGCCGCCTGCGGGTCCGGTGCGTTGCCCCCCGCTGACCCCCACCTCCGTACGCAGAGAGGCTCGCCGCCGACCATGGGCATCCCCGAACTGATCTCCCCGCGTTCCCCGCGCGTCGCCGCAGCCCGCCGGCTGGCCCGGCGGAACTTCCGCGGCAAGGAGCGCAGGTTCATCGCCGAGGGGCCCCAGGCCGTGCGCGAGGCCGCCGCCCACCGGGGCGGCGACGGCGCGGCGACCCTGATCGAGCTGTTCGCCACCCCTGAGGCCGCCGACCGGTACGACGACATCGTCGGCGCCGCCCACGCGGCCGGCGCCCGGGTCCACCTCGCCGACGGCGACGTCCTCGCCGACGTCTCGCAGACCGTCACGCCCCAGGGCCTGATCGGCGTCTGCCGCTTCCTGGACTCGCCCTTCCAGGAGATCCTCGACGCGAAGCCCTCCCTGGTCGCCGTCCTGGCCAACGTCCGCGACCCCGGAAACGCCGGAACGGTCCTGCGCTGTGCGGACGCGGCGGGCGCGGACGCGGTCGTCCTCACCGACGCCTCGGTGGACCTCTACAACCCCAAGTCCGTCCGCGCGTCGGTCGGCTCGCTCTTCCACCTGCCCGTGGCCGTCGGCGTCCCCGTCGAGCAGGCCGTACAGGGGCTGCGGGACGCCGGGGTGCGCATCCTGGCCGCCGACGGGGCCGGCTCCGACGACCTGGACGACGAGCTGGACGCGGGCACCATGGGCGGCCCCACCGCCTGGGTCTTCGGCAACGAGGCGTGGGGCCTGCCGGAGGAGACCCGCGCCCTGGCCGACGCCGTCGTCCGGGTCCCCATCCACGGCCGGGCGGAGAGCCTCAACCTCGCCACCGCCGCCGCCGTCTGCCTCTACGCGTCGGCGCGCGCCCAGCGGCCCCGGCGCGCCCCCGGCGCGTAGCGGGCACGGCCGGCGGGCCCGCACCCCGGCGGCCCCCGGCCGGGGCCGCTCCCCGCGCCCCGGCGTGCGCCCGCCGCGCGCCCCCGCAGGGTGTCGCCCGTTCACCGACGGCTAGTAGGGTGACGCACTCGGGGGCCCACTGCACCGGTTCGAGAGGTGGGATACGGGACATGTCTGTCGGCATGAGCAGGCCGCGTCCGACGCGGACGGCCGTCGTGCGCACCGCCGGGGAAGCGCCCGGCCCGGACGTCCTCGGCGCGGGCGTCGACCCGGACGACCTCCCCGACGGCCTCGTCGTCGCCGACGAGAACGGCCGCGTCGTCTGCTTCAACGCCGCCGCCGCCCGCATCACCGCCACCCCCCGCGCCGCCGCCCTCGGCCTCCCGCTGGAACAGGCGCTTCCGCTGGAGGACCTCAAGGGCACCCGCTGGTGGGCCCTGACGGACCCGTACGGCGGGCTCGCCATCCGGGGCGGACAGCCCGAGCGCAACCTGCTCCTGCCCGGCGGCCGTGAGGTCCTGGTCTCCGCGCGCTACGTACGGGAGCGGCCCACCGGCCCGGTCCGCCGGGTCGTGGTCTCGCTCCGCGGCACCGAGGCCCGCCGCCGCACCGAGCGCAGCCACGCCGAACTCATCGCGACCGTCGCGCACGAGCTGCGCTCCCCGCTGACCTCGGTGAAAGGGTTCACCGCCACCCTGCTGGCCAAGTGGGAGCGCTTCACCGACGACCAGAAGCGGCTGATGCTGGAGACCGTCGACGCGGACGCCGGGCGGGTCACCCGGCTCATCGCCGAACTGCTCGACATCTCCCGGATCGACTCCGGCCGCCTGGAGCTGCGCCGCCAGCCGGTGGACGTCTCCGCGGCCGTCGAGCGCCACGTCCAGGCGCTCACCGCGGGCGGCCAGGCCCCCGAACGCTTCCTCGTCCGCACCCTCCGGCCCCTGCCCGACCTGTGGGCCGACCCCGACAAGGTCGACCAGGTCCTCGGCAACCTGCTGGAAAACGCGGTGCGCCACGGCGAGGGAACGGTCACCATCGAGATCGCCCCCGCACCCGCGCCGGGCGCCGGAGACGAGACGGGAACGGCGGTCACGGTGAGCGACGAGGGCCCCGGCATTCCCGAGGAGTCGATGGGCCGCGTCTTCACCCGCTTCTGGCGGGGCAGCAAGCGCGGCGGAACCGGCCTCGGCCTCTACATCGTCAAGGGCATCGTCGAGGCCCACGGCGGGACCATCACGGTGGGCCGGGGGCCCGGCGGCGGGGCCGAGTTCCGCTTCGTCCTGCCCGTCAGCGCCCCGGCCTACCTGAACTGAGGCCCGCCCCGCGGGCGGGCCCGCGAAGCGACCGGGCGCGGCCCACCGGCCCGGTGACCGTCCGGCGGCCCTTAGACTCGACCTTTGGCACCTTTGCGTCCTCCGGTCTCCAGCGGGGTCGCGCCACCAGCCAATCGGAAGCACGGGAAGAGATGTCGGCACCGAACAAGTCGTACGACCCAGTCGAGGTCGAGGCACTGAAACCGGAAGAGATCGAGCGCCTGCGGGACGAGGCGTTCGCCGCCTTCGCCGCCGCCGGCGATCTCGACGCGCTCGCCCAGGCGAAGACCGCGCACACCGGAAGCGCCTCGCCGCTGTCCCTCGCCAACCGCGAGATCGGCGCCCTCCCCCCGCAGGCCAAGGCCGAGGCGGGCAAGCGCGTGGGCCAGGCCCGCGGCGCCGTCTCCAAGGCCCTGGCCGCCCGCCAGGCGGAGCTGGAGGCCGAGCGCGACGCCCGGGTGCTCGTCGAGGAGGCCGTGGACGTCACACTGCCCTACGACCGCACCCCGGCCGGCGCCCGCCACCCCCTGACGACGTTCATGGAGCGCGTCGCGGACGTCTTCGTGGCCATGGGCTACGAGATCGCCGAGGGCCCCGAGGTCGAGGCGGAGTGGTTCAACTTCGACGCCCTGAACTTCGTGCCCGACCACCCGGCCCGCCAGATGCAGGACACCTTCTTCGTGCGGGGCGCCACGCCCGACGGCAGGGCGACCGAGGGCGACGAGTCCGGCGTCGTGCTGCGCACGCACACCTCGCCGGTCCAGGCCCGCACCCTGCTGGAGCGCAAGCCCCCCGTCTACGTGGTCTGCCCCGGCCGGGTCTACCGCACCGACGAGCTCGACGCCACGCACACCCCGGTCTTCCACCAGATCGAGCTGCTCGCCGTCGACGAGGGCCTGACCATGGCGGATCTCAAGGGCACCCTCGACCACATGGTCCAGGCGCTCTTCGGCCCGGACATGAAGACCCGGCTGCGGCCGAACTTCTTCCCGTTCACCGAGCCGTCCGCCGAGATGGACATGGTCTGCTACGTCTGCCGCGGCGAGTCCGTCGGCAACCCGGACCGCCCCTGCCGCACCTGCGGCAGCGAGGGCTGGATCGAGCTGGGCGGCTGCGGCATGGTCAACCCCAAGGTGCTGACCGCCTGCGGCGTCGACCCGGGCAGGTACAGCGGATTCGCCTTCGGGTTCGGCATCGAACGGATGCTGATGTTCCGCCACAACGTCGAGGACATGCGAGACATGGTCGAGGGCGACGTCCGGTTCACCCGGCCGTTCGGGATGGAGATCTGATGCGCGTCCCGCTTTCCTGGCTGCGGGAGTACGTCGACCTGCCGGAGACGGAGACCGGCCGTGACGTACAGGCCAAGCTCGTCTCCGTCGGCCTGGAGGTCGAGACCGTCGAGCAGATCGGCGCGGGTCTCAAGGGCCCCCTGGTCGTCGGACAGGTCCTGACCATCGAGGAGCTGGAGGGGTTCAAGAAGCCCATCCGCTTCTGTACCGTCGACGTCGGCTCCGCCAACGGCACCGGCGAACCGCAGGAGATCGTCTGCGGCGCCCGCAACTTCTCCGTCGGCGACAAGGTCGTCGTGGTCCTGCCGGGCGCCGTGCTGCCCGGAGACTTCGCGATCGCCGCCCGCAAGACGTACGGCAAGACCTCCCACGGCATGATCTGCTCCACCGACGAGCTGGGCATGGGCGACGACGGCACGCACGGCATCATCGTGCTGCCGCCGGAGCACGAGGCGGGCACGGACGCGATCGAGCTGCTCCAGCTCGTCGACGAGGTCCTGGACATCGCCGTCACACCGGACCGGGGCTACTGCCTGTCGATGCGCGGCGTGGCCCGCGAGACGGCCATCGCCTACGGCCTGCCGCTGCGCGACCCGGCCCTCCTGGACGTGCCCGCGCCGAACGCGTACGGCTACCCGGTCAGGATCTCCGACCCGATCGGCTGCGACCGCTTCACCGCGCGCACCGTCACCGGACTCCAGAGCGAGGCCCGTTCCCCGATCTGGATGCGGCGACGCCTCCAGAAGGCCGGGATGCGCCCGATCTCGCTCGCCGTGGACGTCACCAACTACGTGATGCTGGAGCTGGGCCAGCCCCTGCACGCCTACGACCGCACCCGGGTCGACGGCCCCATCGGCGTGCGCCGCGCCGCGCAGGGCGAGAAGCTGACCACGCTGGACGGCGCGGTGCGCGTGCTGGACGCCGAGGACCTGGTCATCACGGACAACCGCGGGCCGATCGGCCTCGCGGGCGTCATGGGCGGGGCCGACACGGAGATCGCCGACGCCGCCGAGGAGTCGCACACCACCGAGGTGGTCATCGAGGCCGCGCACTTCGACGCGATCTCCATCGCCCGCACCGCCCGCCGCCACCGCCTCTCCTCCGAGGCGTCCAAGCGCTTCGAGCGCGGCGTCGACCCGCAGGCCGCCGCCGCTGCCGCGCAGCGCACCGTCGACCTGCTGGTCCTGCTCGCCGGGGGCACCGCCGAGGCCGGCGTCACCGAGATCAGCTCGCCGTCCGCGCCCCGCAGCATCGCGATGCCGGCCGACCACCCCGACCGGGTCGCCGGTGTGGCGTACGGCCGCGAGACCGTCGTGCGCCGCCTCCAGCAGGTCGGCTGCGACGTCTACGGGCAGGACGAGCTGATCGTCACCGTGCCGTCCTGGCGCCCCGACCTCGCCGAGCCGAACGACCTGGCCGAGGAGGTCATCCGGCTGGAGGGTTACGAGAACCTGCCCTCCACCCTGCCGACGCCCCCCTCCGGCCGCGGTCTCACCGACCGCCAGCGGCTGCACCGCCGCATCGGCCGGGCGCTGGCCGGAGCCGGTTACGTCGAAGCCCTGAACTACCCGTTCATCGGCCCCGCCGTCCTGGACCAGCTCGGTGTGGAGGCGGACGACGCCCGCCGCCGCACGGTCACGCTCGTCAACCCGCTCTCCGACGAGGAGCCGGCGCTGCGCACCACGCTGCTGCCCGGCCTCCTGGGCGCGCTGCGGCGCAACGACGGGCGCGGCAGCCACGACCTCGCGCTCTTCGAGACCGGTCTCGTCTTCCGGCCGACCGGCGACGAGACGCCGGCCGTCCGGCTGCCCGTCGACCGGCGTCCCACCGACGAGGAGATCGCCGCTCTCAACGCCGCGCTGCCGCGCCAGCCGCGCCGCGCCGCCGTCGTGCTCGCGGGCGCCCGCGAGCAGGCAGGCTGGTGGGGCAGGGGCACGCCGGCGACCTGGGCGGACGCCGTCGAGGCGGCCCGGACCATCGCCCGCGAGGCCGGCGTCGAGGTGACCGTCCGCGCCGACCGGCACGCCCCCTGGCACCCCGGCCGCTGCGCCGCGCTGTACGTCACCGTGGACGGCGAGGAGACCCTCTTCGGACACGCGGGCGAACTGCACCCGCGCGTGATCAAGGAGCTCCACCTTCCCGAGCGGACCTGCGCCGCCGAGGTCGAGCTCGACGTCCTGGAACGGGCCGTCGACGGCGCGCTCCGGGCGCCCCGGATCTCCGCCTTCCCGGTGGCGACCCAGGACGTCGCGCTCGTGGTCGCCGAGGACGTCCCGGCCGCCGACGTGGAGAAGGCGCTGCGCGAGGGCGCGGGCGGACTCCTCGAATCGCTGCGGCTGTTCGACGTCTTCACCGGCGAGCAGATCGGGGCGGGCAACAAGTCCCTGGCGTACGCGCTGCGGTTCCGTGCCGCAGACCGGACGCTGACCGTCGAGGAGGCGTCGGCCGCCCGCGACGCCGCCGTCGCCCTGGCGGCGGAGCGTACGGGCGCGGTGCTCCGCGGCGCGTAGGCCGCATCCGGCACCGCTCGGCGGTGGACGGGCAGACGACGTCGGGAAGGGGCGTATCCGGCCACTGGATACGCCCCTTCTCCTGTCCCGCCGATCGGCGCGTGGACCGCACGCGGGCCGGGAGCGGAACCGGGAGGAACGCGGTTCCGGCCGGCGACCCGCGGCCACCCTCCTTCACTCTGGGGCAGTGGGTCGTGCGGTCCGCCGCGCCGCCCGCACCGCCCCGGAGTGTCGGGCAGGTCGGCGGTGCGGACGGGCGCGGGTGCGGGTCGTCAACCGTTACGAGGGGGAGCCGACGACCCGGCCGCCTCTTGCGAGGAGCCCATTCAACCGAGCCCGGACCCCGTGCGGCAGAGCGCACGGCCGGAGGGTTCGGGCATTGCGTTCACACCCCGTGTGAACCGGACACCCCTTAGGCTCGGTGCGACACGCACCAGGGGGGACGATGGAGCCGAATGTCCTGCTCGAATCCCTGATCGACGAGGCCGAGGTCTCCCGGGCGGGACTGGCCGGTCACGTCAATCAGGCCGGCCGGGCCCGCGGCCTGGACCTGCGGTACGAACACACGGCGGTGTCCCGCTGGCTGAAGGGGCAGCGACCGCGCGGCCAGGTGCCGGACCTGATCTGCGAGGTGCTGGGCGGCAGGCTGCGGCGACCGGTCGGCCTCGACGACATCGGCATGGGCGTCTCCGCGGCCCCGGGTGCGGACGCCGCCGCGCACGGCGCCTCGCTCTCCGGCTTCGTCGAGCGGGCGACGGCCCTGTGGCGCTCCGACGAACAGCGCCGCCCGCACCTGGCCACCGTCCCCGCGGTCACCGGCACCACGGCCGTGATGCCGGTCTGGGAGTGGGAGAACCCGCCGGAGGACACCGACGTGTCACGGCCGGGACCGGTGCGGGTGAGCACGGCCGACATAGCGGTGCTGCGCTCGGCCCGCGACCACTACGAGCAGATGTACCGGAAAGCGGGCGGCATCGCGACCCGCCCCCGGATCGTCCACTTCCTCAACGCGCAGGCCGCGCCCCTGCTGCGCGGCGGCCACAGCGACGCGGTCGGCCGGCGGCTGCACCGGGCGACGGCCGGACTGGTGGCGGTGGCCGGCATCTGCGCCTACGACTCCGACGCCCACGGACTGGCCCAGCGCTACTTCCACCAGGCGCTGCGGCTCGCCAAGTCCAGCGGCGACCGCGGCCTCGGCGGCTACGTCATCGCCCTGCTGGTCACCCAGTCGCTGTTCCTCGGCGACTACCGCCGCTCCATCGCCTTCGCCCAGGCCGCGCTGCGGGCCGCCGGGGACCACATCACCCCGGCCCTGGCCGCCGATCTGCACGCCATGCAGGCCAAGGCGTACGGCAGGCTCGGCGACGCGGCGAGCGCCCGCGCCTGCATCGGCCGGGCCGAGGCACAGGCCGGGCGCATCCACACGGGCCGGGAGCCGGACGAGACGGGGTACGTGCAGCCGGGGCTGGTCGACGTCCAAGTGGCGGAGGCGCTGCTCAGCCTGGGGGATCTGCCCGCAGCACGGGAGTACGCGGCCTCCGCCGTGCGCGCCCCGGCGCACGACCGGGGGCGCGTGCACCGGCTGGCGATGCTCAGCCATATCGAACTGCTCCAGGGCGAGCCGGACCGGGCGGCCGGTACGGCGGCCGAAATGGCCGAGCGGGCCCGGGGCATGGAGTCCCAGCGGCTGCGCGACCGGCTGCGCCAGGTGCGGCGGCAACTGGCCGAGAGCGGCTGCGCCGACGCCGCTCGGACGGCGGACCTGATCGACGGGGCGCTCCGCGTGCCTCTGTGAGCTCCGGCGACACCCTCGTCGCGCGTTCCCGCCGGGAAGCGGACCCTGCTGGCATGTTGCCACCGACATGTCGAAAGGCGGCAGAAACGTGCAGTGGACGAACCTGAGTGAACAGAGTGTGTATCAGAACCCGTGGTTCCGGGTGAACCTGGCGGATGTCCTGCTCCCGGACGGCCGGCACCTGGAGCACTTCGTCATCCGGCTGCGGCCCGTGGCGGCGGCCACCGTCGTCAACGAGGCGAACGAGGTCCTGCTCCTGTGGCGGCACCGGTTCATCACCGACAGCTGGGGCTGGGAACTGGCCGCGGGCGTCGTCGAGGACGGTGAGGACATCGCCGCGGCGGCGGCCCGGGAGATGGAGGAGGAGACCGGCTGGCGTCCCGGCGAGCTGCGCCCGCTGCTGACCGTGGAACCGGCGAACGGACTCACCGACGCCCGCCACCACCTCTACTGGTCCGACCGGGCGGACTACACCGGCCCTCCGCAGGACGCCTTCGAGTCCTCCCGCCGGGAGTGGATACCGCTCAAGCTGGTCCCCGACATGATCGCCCGGGGCGAGGTGCCCGCCGCGAACATGGCGGCGGCCCTGCTGATGCTCCACCACCTGCGCCTGGGCTGACCGGCCGTCGCGCACGGCGAAGGGCCGGTCCGGGCGCTGGTGCCCGGACCGGCCCTTCGAGGCGCACGGGCTCCGGACCCAGCGGCCTCAGACGTACGGGACCTCAGGCGTACGGGTAGAACCCCGACCCCGTCTTGCGGCCGAGCCGGCCCGCGTCGACCATGCGCTGGAGCAGCGGGGGAGCGGCGTACAGCGGCTCCTTGTACTCGGCGTACATCGAGTCGGCGACCGAGGCGACGGTGTCGAGGCCGATCAGGTCGGCGAGCTTGAGCGGCCCCATCGGGTGGGCGCAGCCGAGCTCCATGCCGTTGTCGATGTCCTCGCGGCTGGCGATGCCCGACTCGAACATGCGGATCGCGGAGAGCAGATACGGGATCAGCAGCGCGTTGACGACGAACCCGGACCGGTCCTGGGCGCGGATCGCGTGCTTGCCCAGCACGTCCTGCACCACGGCCTCGGCGCGCGTGACCGTCTCGTCCGAGGTGGTCAGCGCCGGGATCAGCTCGACGAGCTTCTGCACCGGGGCCGGGTTGAAGAAGTGGATCCCGATCACCTGTTCGGGGCGGGAGGTCGCGACGGCCAGCTTCACCAGCGGGATGGAGGAGGTGTTGGAGGCCAGGATCGCGTCCTGCCGGGTCACCACCTGGTCGAGGATCTGGAAGATCTCCGTCTTGACCTGCTCGTTCTCCACGACGGCCTCGATGACGAGATCGCGGTCGGCGAACTCCCCGAGGTCGGTGGTGAAGCTCAGGCGGCCGAGGGTCTCGTCCCGCTCCGCCGCGGTGATCTTGCCGCGTTCGGCGGCCTTCGAGAGGGAGTTGTGCAGCCGGGTCCGGCCGATCTCCAGCGCCTCGCCGGTGGTCTCGGCGACCTTCACTTCGAGGCCGCTCCGCGCGCACACCTCCGCGATACCTGCGCCCATCTGGCCACAGCCCACCACCCCGACGCGTGCAATGTCGGCCATAGAGTCCGTCACCTCGTGCCTTTCGCCGTTCTCCGTATCGCAGGGTCCCGTGTGGTTCCGGTGCCCGCCTCGACCCCACGACGTTACTCCGCGACCTGGCCTCCACGACCTGCGGGTCATCCGGCTACGGAGGGGCATGATGTCGTCACACACGGCTATCGGGGTCGTGGGGGAGCGCGGAGGGACGAGGTGCGGCACATGGGGCGTACGGGTATGGCCAGGAGGGCCTTCGTGGTGGGCGCGGCCGGGACGGCGGCGGCGATGGCGGCGGCCGGTGACGCCGTCGCCTCCCCGGCGGCGGGGCTCCGACGGGCCCGGAGAGGCGGCGGCCGGGCCGAGCCCGCCGAGATGCGCGGGCTGTGGATCGCCACCGTCTCGGGGGTGGACTGGCCGTCCAAGGCCGGTCTGACGGCGGCGGCGCAGAAGGCCGAGCTGATCGCCTTGCTGGACCGCGCCGTCGAACTGCGGCTCAACGCGGTGGTCTTCCAGGTCCGGCCGACCGCCGACGCGCTGTGGCCCTCCCCGCACGAACCGTGGTCCGCCGTCCTCACCGGGGTGCAGGGCAAGGACCCGGGCTGGGACCCGCTCGGCACGGCGGTGCGCGAGGCGCACGCCCGCGGGCTGGAGCTGCACGCCTGGTTCAACCCGTACCGGGTGGCGAACCACACCGACCCCTCCCGGCTCGTCGCCTCGCATCCGGCCCGCCGCCACCCCGACTGGGTCCTGCCGTACGGCGGGAAGCTCTACTACAACCCGGGGCTGCCGGAGGTCCGGCGCTTCGTCCAGGACGCGATGCTGGACGCCGTGCGCCGCTACGCCGTCGACGCGGTGCACTGGGACGACTACTTCTACCCGTATCCGGTGGCCGGCGAGCGGTTCGCGGACGACGACGCCTACGAGCGGTACGGGGCGGACTTCGCCGACCGGGCGGCCTGGCGGCGGGACAACACCGACCGGCTGGTGCGCGAGATGAGCGAGCGGATCCAGGAGGTCAGGAAGGGCGTCCGGTTCGGCGTCAGCCCGTTCGGCGTCTGGCGCAACGCCTCGACCGACCCGCTCGGCTCCGACAGCCGGGCCGGGGTGGAGACCTACGACGATCTGCACGCCGACACCCGCAAGTGGGTCAAGAAGGGCTGGATCGACTACATCTGCCCACAGCTCTACTGGCACATCGGCCTCGCCTCCGCCGACTACCGCAAGCTGGTGGCCTGGTGGAGCGGGACCGTACGGGGCACCGGCGTCGCGCTGTACGTGGGGGAGGCGCTGTACAAGGCGGGCGATCCGGCACAGCCCGCCGCCTGGCAGGACCGCGCCGAGCTCTCCCGCCACCTCACGCTGGCCAAGGAGCACGCGGAGGTGGGCGGGCACGTCTTCTTCTCGGCGAAGTCGGCGGTGAGAGACCGGATCGGCGCGATGGCCCAGGTGGTGGCCGACCACTACCCGAGCCGGGTCCGCGCGCGGAACTGACCGGTCGGAGCGCGGAGCTGACCGGTCGGGGGCGGAACCGACCGGACGGCGCTCCGGTCCGACGGGGTGCCGAACCGACCGGTCGGCGTTCCGACCGGACGGGCCCGGCGCCGACCGGTCACGGCGGCCCTTCGGCTCCGGCCCCTCGGGTGCGCGCGGACACGCCGCCGCGTGCGCCCCGGCGGCGGGCCGTGCGCTGCGTGGCCGCGATGCAGACGAGCACCGCGACCGCGGCCGCCGGGGCCGCCGCCGACACCTCCTCGCCGAGCAGCAGGAAGGACCAGGCCAGCGTCAGCAGCGGCTGGGCGAGCTGGAGTTGACTGGCCCGGGGCACCCCGATCTCCGCCATGCCCCGGTACCAGACGTACAGGCCGAAGAGGGTGGACCCGGCGGCCACCCAGACCAGGCCGAGCACGCCGTGCGCGGTCAGGTGCACCGGCTCCAGCCGCAGAGCGACCGCGCTGCCCGCCACCGCGAGCGGCAGGCACAGGATCAGCGCCCAGCCGATCACCTGCCAGCCCGGCATCACCCGGGCCAGCCGGCCGCCCTCGGTGTACCCGGCCGCGCACACCAGCAGCGCGCCGAACAGGTAGAGGTCGCCCGAGGACACCGCGCCGCCGCTCTGCTGCACGGTGAAGGCGATCACCACGGCCGCCCCGGCCAGTGCGGCGATCCAGAACGTACGCGAGGGGCGTTCGCCGGTGCGCAGGGAGGACAGGACCGCCGTGGTCAGCGGCAGCAGACCCACGACGACGGCGGCGTGCGACGACGTGGAGGTCTGCAGTGCGAGCGTCG
The DNA here is from genome assembly GCF_003846185.1 of Streptomyces sp. ADI96-02. Taxonomy (GTDB): domain Bacteria; phylum Actinomycetota; class Actinomycetes; order Streptomycetales; family Streptomycetaceae; genus Streptomyces. Next base: position 970,696 of record NZ_ML123034.1, on the reverse strand, counting down.
TGAGCAGCGGGAACCCGACCACGACGCCGCCCGCGACGACCGCGAGCCCGCCCCAGTGGCGGCGGGCCGGCGGCGGGACGCGGGCCGCCAGCATCATGGTCCCGGCGATCAGCGCGGCCAGCATGCTGCGCAGGGCGACCAGGGACCAGGGGCCGAAACTCTCCAGCCCCCAGGCCGTGGAGGGAAAGGTGAGCGAGAACGCCACCACGCCGAGCGCGGCGAGGACGACTCCGCCGCGTGCCGTGGCCGGGGCGGCGGTCGCGAACCGCGCGGACGCCTCCGGCGGGGCCGCGTCCGCCGCGGGCGCGGCCCGCTCCGCCGGGCGGCGGTGCAGGTCGCTCACCGCTATCGATGATGCCGGGGTAGCGCTATCGTGTGCTCTCATGCATGAGCGTAACAGCGTCCTGGAACTGGTGACTTCCCTGAGGGGTGAGCTCGACCGCTACTCTCCGGGTGGAAAGCTCCCGTCGAGTCGGGCCCTCGTAGAGCGCTTCCGCGTCAGTCCCGTGACCGTCTCCCGGGCCATCGCCCAGCTCGCCGCCGAGGGGCTCGTGGTCACCCGTCCCGGCTCCGGGGCCTTCCGGGCCCAGCCCCGTACCGAGCTGCCCGCCCCCGGAGACACCTCCTGGCAGGAGGTGTCGCTGAGCGGCGACGGCGGCCCCGAGGCCGTGCCGCGCAGCGTCGACGCCTCCGGCGTCCTGATCACCCTCACCGCCCCTCCGCCCGGCGTCATCGAGTTCAACGGCGGCTACCTGCACCCCTCCCTCCAGCCCGAGCGGGCGCTCTCGGCGGCCCTCGCCCGCGCCGGCCGCAGGCCCGGAGCCTGGGGCCGGCCGCCCACGGACGGGCTGCCCGAACTGCGCTCCTGGTTCGCCCGCGAGATCGGCCCCACCGTCGCCGGCTCCGACGTCCTGATCACCGCGGGCGGCCAGAGCGCGCTGGCCACCGCGCTGCGCGCGCTCGCCCCGCCCGGAGCCCCGGTCCTCGTGGAGTCGCCCACCTACCCCGGCATGCTCGCCGTCGCCCGCGCCGCGGGGCTGCGCCCCGTACCGGTCCCGATGGACGCGGACGGGGTGCGGCCCGAGTTGCTGGCCGACGCGTTCCGGGCCACCGGGGCCCGGGTCTTCGTCACCCAGCCGCTCTTCCAGAACCCCACCGGGGTCGTCCTCGCCCCGGCCCGCCGCCCGGAGATCCTGGCGATCGCGCGGGCGGCGGGAGCCTTCGTCGTCGAGGACGACTTCGCCCGCCGCCTCGTCCACGAGGACGCCGGGCCCCTGCCGGCGCCGCTGGCCGCCGACGACCCCGACGGCGTGGTCGTCCACGTCTGCTCCCTCACCAAGATCGCCTCGCCCAGCCTGCGGGTGGGCGCGCTGGCCGCCCGGGGCCCGGTGCTCGAACGGCTCCGCGCGATCCAGGTCGTCGACAGCTTCTTCGTGCCGCGCCCGCTCCAGGAGGCCGCGCTCGAACTCGTCGGCTCACCGTCCTGGGGCCGCCATCTCGGCTCCGTGGCGTCGGGGCTGAAGAACCGCCGTACCGCCATGGCAGCCGCCCTCCGCGCGCACCTGCCCGAACTCGCCCTCACCCACCTCCCGGCCGGCGGCGGCAGCCTCTGGCTCCGGCTGCCCGCCACCGGGGCCGGAACCGGCACCGACGAGTCCGCCATGGTCTCCGCCGCCCTGCGCGCCTCGGTCGCCATCGCCCCCGGCAGCCCGTACTTCTGCGCCGAGCCGCCGGGCGGACACGTACGGCTCAGCTTCGCCGCGGTCTCCGGTCCGGCCGAGATCGCGGAGGGCGTCCGCAGACTGCGCGCCGCCCGCGACGGCCTGCTCCGGCCGGGCGGCTCCGCCGGGGGCCCCGGGCCCTGACCGCGCGAGGGCGTCCCGTCGATCCGGCCGGACCCCCTTGACCAGACGGGCGTTCGGCACCACGATCCGGCCATGACGCTTCGGGTCTTCCTGGTCGCGGCGGCACGCAGCTCCTCCCGCCTGGCCGAGCGCTTCAACGAGGACCGGCCGCTCGACCACTTCGGCCGGCACGAGGTGCGGCTCGTCGCGCCCACCCTGCTCCCGCTCGCCGCGGCCGAACTGCGCTACTGCTCGCCCACACCGCGCAGCCGCGCCACCGGTGACGCGCTCGGGCTGGCGCCCATGGCCCAACCCGCCCTGCGGGACTGCGACATGGGCCGTTGGCGGGGCGCGACCCTGGCCGAGGCGACCGCCCGGGAACCGGCCGCCGTCGACCTCTGGCTCAGCGATCCGCAGAGCGCGCCGCACGGCGGCGAGACCCTGGTCGGCTTCATCGGACGGATCGGCGGCTGGCTGGACACCCGCCCCGACTGCGAGGGCTTCATCGCCGCCGTCGCCGAACCCGCCGTGATCCGCGCCGCCGTCGTCCACGCGCTCAACGCCCCTCCGGCGGCGTTCTGGAACGTGGACGTCCGCCCGCTCTCCACCGTGGCCCTGACCGGCCGGCCCCGGAGCTGGAGCATCGACCTGGAGCCGGGCGTCCGCTGACCCCCGTACGGGCGGGACGGCGGAGGCCGACGGCGGTCCCGGAGCGGTCACGGAGCGCGGCAACCGATTCACCGACCGAACCCGGGTTTCACCTGCGGTTGCCAGGGGTGTGAGGATGGCTCCATGACAACCAAGGTCTACTTCGACATCACCATCGACGACGCGCCCGCAGGGCGGATCACGTTCAACCTGTACGACGACGTCGTCCCCAAGACGGCGGAGAACTTCCGCGCCCTCGCCACCGGCGAGAAGGGCTTCGGCTACAAGGGCTCGTCCTTCCACCGCGTCATCCCGGACTTCATGCTCCAGGGCGGCGACTTCACGCGCGGCGACGGCACCGGCGGCAAGAGCATCTACGGCGAGAAGTTCGCCGACGAGAACTTCACGCTCAAGCACGACCGCGTGGGCCTGCTCTCGATGGCCAACGCCGGCCCCAACACCAACGGCTCGCAGTTCTTCGTCACCACGGTGCTCACCCCGTGGCTGGACGGCAAGCACGTGGTCTTCGGCGAGGTCGCCGACGAGGACGGCCTGGCCCTGGTCCGCAAGATCGAGGCGCTCGGCACCCCGAACGGCCGCACCCGCGCCAAGGTCACCATCGCCGACTCCGGCGTTCTCTGACCCCTCCCGTACGCAGCCGATCCCGTACGCAGCCGAGCCGCCGGCCCGACGCATCCGCGTCGGGCCGGCGGCTCGCCGCTGTCCGGGGCCGCACGCACCACCCGGGCCGTTCTCCGGGGCCGGGGGCCGGGGGCCGGGGGAGCGGGTGCGGGGCTCAGCCCGACTGGGCGGCCCGCTCCGCGTTGCGCTCCTTGATGCGGGCGGCCTCCTTGCGGACCTCCGCCTGGGTGGCCCGCTCCTTGGCGAGCCATTCGGGCATCTCGTCCTTGAGCGCGTCGATCTGCTCCGTGGTGAGCGCCTCGGAGACACCGCCGCGGGCGAGCCCCGCGATGGAGACGCCGAGCTTCGCCGCGACGACCGGGCGCGGGTGCGGACCGGTGCGCCGCAGCTCCACCAGCCACGCGGGCGGGTCGGTCTGGAGGGCGTTCAGCTCGGTGCGCGAGACGGCACCCTCCTGGAACTCGGCGGGGGTGGCCTGGAGGTACACACCCAGCTTCTTCGCCGCGGTGGCGGGCTTCATGGACTGGGCGGTCTTGTGCGACGTCATGGTGTCCAGGGTATCGACCGCCGGACATACCTCCGACCACCGGCCGGTAGCCTGGATCCGTGACAGGCTCGGAAATCCCCTCGTCGTTCAGACTCGCGTACGTCCCCGGCGTGACGCCCACCAAGTGGGTGAGGGTCTGGCACCAGCGGCTGCCCGGCGTCCCGCTGGAACTGCTCCAGACCTCCGCGGCGGAGGCCCCCGGGCTCCTGGCCGAGCGCGGCGCGGACGCCGGACTGGTGCGACTGCCCGTCGACCGGACGCTGCTGAGCGCGATCCCCCTCTACACCGAGACGACCGTCGTCGTGATCCCCAAGGGCCACGTCGCGACCGCCGCCGAGGAGGTCTCGCTCGCCGACCTGGCCGACGAGGTCGTCCTGCATCCCCTCGACGACCTCCTCGACTGGGAGGCCCTGCCCGGCCGGCCCGCGATCGAGCGCCCGGCCACCACGGCGGACGCCGTCGAGCTGGTGGCGGCGGGCGTGGGCGTCCTCCTCGTCCCCCAGTCCCTGGCCCGCCTCCACCACCGCAAGGACCTCACCTACCGCCCGGTCCCCCAGGCCCCCGCCTCGCGCGTGGCCCTGTCGTGGCCTCAGGAGGAGACCACCCCCGACCTGGTCGAGGAGTTCATCGGGATCGTCCGCGGGCGCACGGTCAACAGCACCCGGGGCCGCGTGGCCGCCGCGGCGCAGCCCCCGGCCAAGGAGAAGGCGCGGGCGAAGGCCAAGCGCGCCGAAACGGGCGAGGGAGCGCGGCGCAAGCCCGCGCCCGGCCGCCAGGGCGCGGCGGACCGGCGCGGCACGGCCCCCAAGGGCGGCCGGTCCGGCCAGGCGGGCAAGCGCGGGAAGCCCCGCGGCAGGTAGGACCGGGCGGCGGGCAGCACGGTCCGGGACCCGGCTCCGGGCGCGCCGACAGCCGCCGGGCCGGCCCGCCGGCGGCGACCCGATCCGCCGCCCGCCCCGGCGGCACGGACCGCCCCGTGGGGCGCACGCGTACCCGCCCGAGGCTCCTGCCGGGTGGACGCGGACCGGAACGCCCCGCCCGTTCCCTCGTTGACGATGCGTCCTGCCGTACGTCCGGGGAGCGTCCGTCTCATGCGAAACACCCGCACTCGAACCACTCGCGGTACCGAGCGCCGGGCGGTCGTGGGCCTGCTGCTGATCGCGCTGGCGTTCACCGCGCTCCAGCTGACCGCGGTGACCGGGCGGGCCTCGCCGGACACGAAGAACTACCTGTCCTACGCGCTGACGCTCAGCGGCGAGAGCCGGGCCGAGGCGGGACGGCTGGCCATCGGGTACTCCTGCGACAGCGGGCAGCGCGGACCGCTCCGCACGATCCCCTGGACCAGCAGGGAGGCCCCCGGCGAGTCGCGGGAGCAGTGCGTACGCCGGCTGACCGCGTCGACGGCCCACTGGTCCGCCCACGGCAACACCTCCGGCATGACCGCGCCGTTCGCGAACCACCGCTTCATGGCGATCTTCGAGGCCCGGCCCGGCTATCCGCTCTTCCTGGTCCCCTTCGTGACCCTCTTCGGCATCGCCCCCGGCCTCTGGCTCGCCGGGCTGGCCGTCGCGCTGGCCGGAAGCCTCTGCGTCCTGGCGACGCTCCGCCACGCCGGGACCTCCTGGCGGGCCGCCCTGACCGGCCAGGCGCTCTTCCTCGCCCTGCCTACCGGAACCGTCGCCATGAACCCGCTCAGCGACGGCCTCTCGCTCGCCCTCGGCACGGCGGTCGTCCTCGGCTGCACGCTGCTGCTCCGCGACCGGCCGCGTACCGGCGCCGCGCTCGTCGCGGGCGGTCTGGCGCTGATGTTCCCGGTGCGCTACTCGCAGGCGCTGCTCCTGGCCGCCGCGCTCGCCGCCGTCCTCGTGGCCCGGGCCGTTCTCGTACGGCTGCGCCACCGGCCGGTTCCCCCTGGTGCTCTGCGCGCGGCCGGGCTGTGCGGCGTACTCGCCGTCCTCATCCACACCGGGACCCACCTCCTGTCCTGGCCCTCGGGCCAGGACAGTGCGCAGGACCTCCTGACGCACCACTACAGCCGGCCCGACGTGGCGGACCCCTGGCCGCTGTTCCTCGCCCAGGAGAAGGTGTTCTGGGCGGCGTGGATCGAGCGCCAGGCAGCCCGCCCCGTCCTCCTCGTCCTGCTCGCCCTCTCGGCCTGGGCGCTGGCGCGGCGGCGGTCCGCGGTGCTGCTGCCCGTCGCCGTGGGGGCGGCGGCGGCCGGCCTCCTCAACCAGGCGGGCCACCCCAACCTGGACCAGCTCCTCGGCCACCGGCTCATCGTCTTCGTCTGGCTGCTGCCCGTCCTGGCCGTCCCGCTGCTCCTGGACCGCCCGCCCCGGCGCTCCGGCCCGGTCACGTCGGACGGCACAGGAAAAGGCGAGGAGTTCGTCGACTCCTCGCCACTCTCAACGTATAGCGCACAGGGGGCCTTGCGGCAAGGCCCCGGTCGTACCGCAGAATGAGCGGCCGAAGCCGGAAAACGCGGAATGCGAGATACGCGCACTGCATGCGTTCTTGTTCCGGTATATGTCATACGGGGGCGGCCGGAACGGCGGTGGAGCGAGCCGAGCGGCCGACCCCGGCTCGTTCGAGGGGTTTTCATGAGAGACGTGATCGTCGTCGGCGGTGGCCCGACCGGCGTGATGCTGGCGGCCGAACTGCGACTGCACGGAGTGCGGGTGCTCGTGGTGGAGAAGGAGGAGGAGCCGACCCCGGTCGTACGCGCGCTCGGCCTGCACGTGCGCAGTATCGAGGTGATGGCCCAGCGCGGCCTGCTGGACCGGTTCCTCGAACACGGCCGGAAGTTCACCGTCGGCGGGTTCTTCGCCGGTCTCGGCACCGCGTGGCCGGACCGGCTGGACACCGCGCACTCGTACGTCCTCGGCATCCCGCAGACCACCGTCGACCGGATCCTGACCGAGCACGCCACCGAGCTGGGCGTCGAGTTCGAGCGGGGCCGCGCGCTGACCGGGCTGACCCAGGACGACCAGGGGGTGACCGCTGAGCTGGCCGACGGCACACGGCTGCGCTCGCGCTACCTGGTCGGCTGCGACGGCGGGCGCAGCGCGGTGCGCAAGCTGCTCGGCGTCGGCTTCCCCGGCGAGCCCACCCGGGTCGAGACGCTGCTGGCCGAGGTGGAGCTGACCGCGCCGCCCGAGACGGTGGCCGACGTGGTGGCCGAAGTCCGCCGGACCCAGCGGCGGTTCGGCGCCATGCCGCTCGGGGACGGGGTGTACCGCCTCGTCGCGCCCGCCGACGGACTGGCCGAGGACCGCAGGGTCCCGCCGACCCTGGAGGAGCTGAAGCGGCAGGTGCGGGCGGTCGCCGGCACCGACTTCGGCGCGCACTCGCCGCGCTGGCTGTCCCGCTTCGGCGACGCCACGCGCCTGGCCGAGCGCTACCGGACGGGCCGGGTGCTGCTGGCGGGCGACGCGGCGCACATCCATCCGCCGACCGGCGGCCAGGGGCTCAACCTCGGCATCCAGGACGCGTTCAACCTGGGCTGGAAGCTGGCCGCCGAGGTCGACGGCTGGGCCCCGGAAGGGCTGTTGGACAGCTACCAGCGGGAGCGCAGGCCCGTCGCGGCCGACGTGCTGGACAACACCCGCGCGCAGATGGAGCTGCTCTCCCTGGAGCCCGGACCCCGTTCGGTGCGCCGGCTGCTGTCGGAACTGGTGGAGTTCGAGGACGTGAACCGCTATCTGATCGAGAAGATCACGGCGATCGCGGTCCGCTACGACTTCGGCGAGGGGCACGACCTGCTCGGCCGGCGGCTGCGGGACGTGGAGCTGAAGCGGGGCAGCCTCTACGAGCTGATGCGGGGCGGGCGCGGGCTGCTGCTCGACTCGACCGGCCGGCTGTCCGTGGCGGGCTGGGAGGACCGCGTCGACCACGTCGTCGATGCCGGCGGGGGACTGGACGTGCCCGCGCTGCTGCTGCGGCCGGACGGCCATGTGGCGTGGGTCGGCGAGGACCAGCGGGACCTGGTCGACCGGCTGCCGAGGTGGTTCGGCGCGAAGGCGACGGCGGCCCCCGCCGGCTGAGAGACTGGTCCCGCGCCCCGGCGTGCGGCCCGTCGCCGCCCGCCCGCGTCGGTCGCGCGGCACTCTGGAATTCTTTGCATAAACCTGCGGGCCAGCGTATAGTCATGCCATCGACGAGGAGGATTCCGATGGTGGTACGCGCAGCGGTGGCAGGGGCGAGCGGATACGCCGGCGGGGAGCTGCTCCGCCTCCTGCTGGTGCACCCCGAGGTCGAGATCGGGGCCCTGACCGGGCACTTCAACGCCGGGCAGCCGCTCGGATCGCTCCAGCCGCACCTGCGCCCGCTGGCCGACCGGGTGCTGGAGCCGACCACCGCGGACGTGCTCGCCGGGCACGACGTCGTCTTCCTGGCCCTGCCGCACGGGCAGTCCGCCGCCGTCGCCGAGCAGCTCGGCGACGAGGTGCTGGTGGTCGACATGGGCGCCGACTTCCGGCTGAAGGACCCCGCCGACTGGGAGAGGTTCTACGGGTCGCCGCACGCCGGCACCTGGCCCTACGGGCTCCCCGAACTGCCGGGCGCGCGGGCCGCGCTGGCGGGAGCGCGGCGCATCGCCGTGCCCGGCTGCTACCCGACCGCGGTCTCCCTCGCCCTCTTCCCGGCGTACGCCGCCGCCCTCGCCGAGCCCGAGGCCGTGATCGTCGCCGCCTCCGGCACCTCCGGCGCGGGCAAGGCCGCCAAGCCGCACCTGCTCGGCTCCGAGGTGATGGGCAACATGACCCCGTACGGCGTCGGCGGCGGGCACCGCCACACGCCCGAGATGATCCAGAACCTCAGCGCCGCCGCCGGCGAGCCGGTCTCCGTCTCCTTCACGCCCACCCTCGCGCCCATGCCGCGCGGAATCCTCGCCACGTGCAGCGCGAAGGCGAAGCCGGGCGTGAGCACCGAGAGCCTGCGCGCCGCCTACGAGAAGGCGTTCGCGGACGAGCCGTTCGCCGACCTGCTGCCCGAGGGCCAGTGGCCCGCCACCGCCGCGGTGTACGGCTCCAACGCCGTCCAGATCCAGGTCGCGTACGACGAGGCGGCCGGTCGGATCGTCGTGGTCAGCGCCATCGACAACCTCGCCAAGGGCACCGCGGGCGGCGCCCTTCAGAGCATGAACATCGCCCTCGGACTTCCCGAGGACACCGGACTTTCCACGATCGGAGTCGCACCGTGAGCGTCACGGCAGCACAGGGGTTCTCGGCGGCGGGCATCGCCGCCGGAATCAAGGAGAGCGGCAACCCGGACCTGGCCCTCGTGGTCAACAACGGGCCGCGTCGCGCCGCCGCGGGCGTCTTCACCTCCAACCGCGTCAAGGCCGCTCCGGTGCTCTGGTCGGAGCAGGTCCTCAAGGGCGGCGAGGTCACCGCCGTCGTCCTCAACTCCGGTGGGGCCAACGCCTGTACGGGACCCCAGGGGTTCCAGGACACCCACGCCACCGCCGAGAGGGCCGCCGAGGTGCTGGACGGCCACAGCGCGGGCGAGATCGCCGTCGCCTCCACCGGACTCATCGGCATCCTGCTCCCGATGGACAAGCTGCTCCCCGGCATCGAGCAGGCCGCCGCCGCGCTCAGCGAGCACGGCGGCGAGAAGGCCGCCATCGCCATCAAGACCACCGACACCGTGCACAAGACGGCCGTCGCGGGCGGCACCGGCTGGACGGTGGGCGGCATGGCCAAGGGCGCGGGGATGCTCGCACCGGGTCTCGCCACCATGCTCGTGGTCCTCACCACCGACGCCGACGTCGCCGCGCCCGCGCTGGACGCGGCGCTGCGCGAGGCCACCCGCACCACCTTCGACCGGGTCGACTCCGACGGCTGCATGTCCACCAACGACACCGTGCTGCTGCTCGCCTCCGGCGCCAGTGGCATCACGCCGGAGCAGGGCGAGTTCGCCGAGGCCGTGCGGGCCGTCTGCGCCGACCTCGCCCGCCAGCTCATCGGCGACGCCGAGGGCGCGTCCAAGGACATCCGGATCGAGGTGATCAACGCGGCCACCGAGGACGACGCCGTCGAGGTCGGCCGGTCCATCGCCCGCAACAACCTCCTCAAGTGCGCCATCCACGGCGAGGACCCGAACTGGGGCCGGGTGCTCTCCGCGATCGGCACCACCCGGGCCGCCTTCGAGCCGGACCAGCTCAACGTCGCCATCAACGACGTCTGGGTCTGCAAGAACGGCTCGGTGGGCGAGGACCGCGACCTCGTCGACATGCGCTACCGGGAGGTCAGGATCACCGCCGACCTCGCCGCCGGAGCCGAGTCGGCCGTCATCTGGGCCAACGACCTCACCGCGGACTACGTCCACGAGAACAGCGCGTACAGCTCATGACCACCGCGCGGAAGCACACCGCACTGCCGAAGGCGCAGATCCTCGTCGAGGCGCTGCCCTGGCTGACCCGCCACAACGGCCGGACCGTCGTCATCAAGTTCGGCGGCAACGCCATGGTCGACGAGGAGCTGAAGGCCGCCTTCGCCCAGGACGTCGTCTTCCTGCGGCAGGCCGGCCTCAAGCCCGTCGTCGTGCACGGCGGCGGCCCGCAGATCAGCGCCCAGCTCGACAAGCAGGGCCTGGTCAGCGAGTTCAAGGCCGGGCTGCGGGTCACCACTCCCGAGGCGATGGACGTCGTGCGGATGGTGCTCGCCGGGCAGGTCCAGCGCGAGCTGGTCGGGCTCCTCAACCAGCACGGCCCGCTCGCCGTCGGCCTGACCGGCGAGGACGCCCACACCATCACCGCCACTCGGCACCGGCCCACCATCGACGGCGAAACCGTCGACATCGGCCGGGTCGGGGAGATCACCGCCATCGACACCGGCGCCATCCGGGCGCTGCTGGACGACGGCCGCATCCCGGTCGTCTCCTCCATCGCCCGCTCCGCCGACGACCACCACGTCTACAACGTCAACGCCGACACCGCCGCCGCCGCGCTCGCCGCCGCGCTCGACGCCGAGACGCTGATGGTCCTCACCGACGTCGAAGGGCTCTACGAGGACTGGCCCAACAGCGACGACGTGATCAGCCGGCTCACCGCGAGCGAGCTGGAGAAGCTGCTCCCCGAGCTGTCCAGCGGCATGGTGCCCAAGATGCAGGGCTGCCTGCACGCGGTGCGCAACGGCGTCGAGACCGCCCGGGTCATCGACGGCCGGGTCCAGCACTCGATCCTGCTGGAGATCTTCACCGACGAGGGCATCGGCACGATGGTCGTGCCCGACGCCCCCGTCGAGGTACACGGAACACAGGCCGCACACGGACCGCACGGACAGGGGGCATCATGACCGGGACGGGGCTCACCCCTCGGTGGCAGGGCGCGCTGATGGACAACTACGGCACGCCCCGGCTGCCGCTGGTCCGCGGCGAGGGCGCCCACGTCTGGGACGAGGACGGCGTCCGCTACCTCGACTTCGTCGGCGGGATCGCGGTCAACGCCCTAGGCCACGCCCACCCGGCCGTCGTGGAGGCCGTCTCCCGGCAGATCGCCTCCCTCGGCCACGTCTCCAACCTCTTCATCGCCGAACCGCCCGTCGCCCTCGCCGAACGGCTGCTCCAGCTCTTCGGGCGCACCGGCCGGGTCTTCTTCGCCAACTCCGGCGCGGAGGCCAACGAGGCCGCCTTCAAGATCGGCCGGCTCACCGGACGCACCCACATGGTCGCCGCCGACGGCGGCTTCCACGGCCGGACCATGGGCGCGCTCGCCCTCACCGGCCAGCCGGGGAAGCAGGAGCCGTTCCGGCCGATGCCCGGCCACGTCACGCACGTGCCGTACGGGGACGCCGACGCGCTGCGGGCCGCGGTGACCACCGACACCGCCCTGGTCGTCATCGAACCCGTACAGGGTGAGAACGGCGTGGTCGTCCCGCCCCGGGGGTATCTGGAAGCCGCACGGGAGATCACCCGCGCCACCGGCACCCTGCTGGTCCTGGACGAGGTGCAGACCGGGATCGGCCGCTGCGGCCAGTGGTTCGAGCACCAGGCGCACCAGGGCGTCGAGCCGGACGTCGTCACCCTCGCCAAGGGCCTCGGCGGCGGCCTGCCGATCGGCGCGACCGTCGCCTTCGGACCGGCGGCCGACCTGCTGAAGCCGGGCCAGCACGGCACCACGTTCGGCGGCAATCCGGTGGCCTGCGCCGCCGGCCTCGCCGTCCTGGACACCCTCGCGGCCGACGGCGCGCTCGACGCCGTCAAGCGGCTCGGCGAGCGGATCCGCGACGGCGTGGAAGCCCTGGGCCACCCGCTCGTCTCCCATGTCCGCGGCGCCGGGCTGCTGCTGGGCATCGTGCTCAACGAACCCCTCGCACCGCAGGTGCAGCAGGCCGCCCAGCGAGCCGGTCTCCTGGTCAACGCGCCCGCGCCCGACGTCGTCCGGCTCATGCCGCCGCTGATCATCGGCGACGCGGAGGTGGACGCGTTCCTGGAGATCCTGCCGGGCGCACTGGACGCGGCACAGCGGGACGAACGGTCCGGAGCATGACCCTCCGCGGAATGGGGCGACGACGATGACCGAGGCGCAGGAGACCGAGTACGGCGGGCCGTCCGTGCCGCAGACCCGCACCGCCCGGCACCGCCGGATCGTGGACATCCTGAACCGGCAGCCGGTCCGCTCGCAGAGCCAGCTGGCGAAGCTGCTCGCCGACGACGGGCTGAGCGTCACGCAGGCGACGCTCTCCCGCGACCTCGACGAGCTGGGCGCGGTCAAGATCCGCAACACCGGCGGCGAGCTGATCTACGCGGTGCCGAGCGAGGGCGGATTCCGCACCCCGCAAGCGCCGCTGGGCGGTTCGGCCAAGGAGGAGCGGATGCGCAGGCTCTCGGCCGAACTGCTCATCTCCGCCGAGGCGTCGGCCAACCTGGTGGTGCTGCGCACCCCGCCCGGCGCGGCCCAGTTCCTCGCCTCGGCCATCGACCAGGCCGAACTGCACGACATCCTCGGCACCATCGCGGGCGACGACACGCTGATGCTGATCAGCCGCGACCCGGCCGGCGGCCAGGCGCTCGCCGACCATCTGCTCCGGCTGGCCCAGAACGACCGCTGAGCGGTCCCGTTCAGTAGCGCGTGATCGCGGTCGGGCCCGAGTCGGTCCCGACCGCGATGTGCGGCCGCCGCCCCGGGTCCGCCCAGGCCAGGATCGCCGCCATCGCGTCCGCCGGCACGGAGACGCAGCCGGCCGTCGCGCCGCGCCCGTTCACGTGCAGGAAGATCCCGGCGCCCCGCCCGCGTACCGGCCGGTCGTAGTTGAAGCCGATGACCAGTGCGTGGGTGTACTGCGGCCGGTAGGCGGCCAGGTGCTCGGCCTCCTCGGCGCGGCAGTCGGCCGGGAGGGGCTCCACCCAGCGGTTGTACGACGTCGACTCGTTGTCCTGGCACCACCAGGAGCGGTCGGTGACCCGGCGGTAGCGGGACGCCGTCCCCGCCGGGGCCTCCTCGATGCCGAAGGCGTACGGCAGGTCGTAGAGGCCGGTGGGCGTGGTGTTCGTGCCCTGCCGCCGGGTGGCGCCCTCCGCCAGCCCCCTCGCGCCGAAGCGCGCGGGCGCCGAACCCGCCGCCGCCCAGGCGCCCCCGCGCCGCTCCCACCAGGTCGCCGTGCCCGTCGTGGAGCCGGTGTCCGGGGCCTGGGCGGTGATCAGCTGGCTGCCGCCGCCCGTGTCCGCCATCCGGTCGGGCAGCGGCGGGGCGTCACCAGGGCCCGCGCCGAGTGAGCCGGTCAGGGCGAGCAGGACGGCGAGCGTCACGAGAGGTCCGCGCATGCTCCGGACCGTACGGCGCGATGCGGCCGGGCCCCACCGGAAGTGCTCCGTCCGGCCCAGGACGCCCGCCGGCCCCACCGCTCCCGGACGCGGCGGCTTCCGCCCGCGCGAGCGGACCCCAGACAGCCCGCCGGCCCCTCCTCGAAGCTCACCCAAGGCCCCGCTCGACGGTCCTGACCTGCGGTTTTGACAAAGCATACGGTGGATTGCATAGTTATACCCATCAGTGATTGCACCGTAAGGAGAAACCCGTGACCGAGCGCGTCGTACTCGCCTACTCGGGCGGCCTGGACACCTCCGTCGCCATCGGCTGGATCGCCGAGGAGACGGGCGCCGAGGTCATCGCCGTCGCCGTGGACGTCGGCCAGGGCGGCGAGGACCTGGACGTCATCCGCAAGCGCGCGCTCGCCTGCGGTGCCGTCGAAGCCGAGGTCGCGGACGCGAAGGACGAGTTCGCCGAGGAGTACTGCCTCCCGGCGATCAAGGCCAACGCCCTCTACATGGACCGCTACCCGCTGGTCTCGGCCCTCTCCCGGCCGACCATCGTCAAGCACCTCGTCGCCGCCGCCCAGAAGCACGGCGCGGGCATCGTCGCCCACGGCTGCACCGGCAAGGGCAACGACCAGGTCCGCTTCGAGGCCGGCATCTCCGCGCTCGGCCCCGACCTGAAGTGCATCGCCCCGGTCCGCGACTACGCGATGACCCGCGACAAGGCGATCGCCTTCTGCGAGGAGAAGAACCTCCCGATCGCGACCACCAAGAAGTCCCCGTACTCCATCGACCAGAACGTCTTCGGGCGCGCCGTGGAGACGGGCTTCCTGGAGGACATCTGGAACGCGCCGATCGAGGACATCTACGAGTACACCGAGAACCCGGCCGCCCCGCGCGAGGCCGACGAGGTCGTCATCTCCTTCAAGGAGGGCGTCCCGGTCGCCCTCGACGGCCGCCCCGTCACCGTCCTCCAGGCGATCCAGCAGCTCAACGAGCGGGCCGGCGCCCAGGGCGTCGGCCGGATCGACATGGTCGAGGACCGGCTCGTGGGCATCAAGTCCCGCGAGGTGTACGAGGCGCCCGGCGCGATCGCGCTGATCACCGCCCACCAGGAGCTGGAGAACGTCACCGTCGAGCGCGAGCTGGCCCGCTACAAGCGGCAGGTCGAGCAGCGCTGGGGCGAGATGGTCTACGACGGCCTGTGGTTCTCCCCGCTCAAGCGGGCCCTGGACGGCTTCATCAACGAGGCCAACCAGCACGTCACCGGCGACATCCGGATGACCCTGCACGCCGGCCGGGCCGTCGTCACCGGCCGCCGCTCCAGCGAGTCGCTGTACGACTTCAACCTCGCCACCTACGACTCGGGCGACACCTTCGACCAGTCCAAGGCCCAGGGCTTCATCGAGCTCTTCGGCCTCTCCTCGAAGATCGCGGCCAAGCGCGACCTGGCCTGACCCTCCCTCGTTGTACAGCCGCCTCCCCGTCACTCCGCGGCGGGGAGGCGGTCGCACATCCCGCACTCTCCTTGAGGAGCACGCAGTGAGCAGCAACAACGGTGACCTCCGGCTCTGGGGCGCGCGTTTCGCCGACGGACCGGCCGAGGCACTGGCCAGGCTGTCGGCCTCCGTCCACTTCGACTGGCGGCTCGCGCCCTACGACATCGCCGGCTCCCGCGCCCACGCGCGCGCCCTCAGCACGGCGGGCCTGCTCACCGCGGACGAACTGACCCGGATGCTCGCCGGGCTCGACCGGCTCGAAGCCGACGTCGCCGACGGCTCCTTCACCGGCACCGTCGCCGACGAGGACGTCCACACCGCGCTGGAGCGGGGCCTGCTGGAACGCCTGGGCCCGGACCTCGGCGGCAAGCTGCGCGCCGGCCGGTCGCGCAACGACCAGATCGCCACCCTGTTCCGGATGTACCTGCGCGACCACGCCCGCACCATCGGCGGCCTGATCGCCGACCTCCAGGACGCGCTCGTCGGCCTCGCCGAGGCCCACCCGGACGTGGCGATGCCGGGCCGCACCCACCTCCAGCACGCCCAGCCCGTCCTCTTCGCCCACCATGTGCTGGCCCACGTGCAGTCCCTGTCCCGGGACGCCGAGCGGCTGCGCCAGTGGGACGAGCGCACCGCCGTCTCGCCGTACGGCTCCGGCGCGCTCGCCGGCTCCTCGCTGGGCCTGGACCCGCAGGCCGTCGCCGCCGACCTCGGCTTCGAGCGCGGCTCCGCCGCCAACTCCATCGACGGCACGGCCTCGCGCGACTTCGTCGCGGAGTTCGCCTTCATCACCGCGATGATCGGCGTCAACCTCTCCCGGATCGCCGAGGAGGTCATCATCTGGAACACGAAGGAGTTCTCCTTCGTCACCCTGCACGACGCCTTCTCGACCGGCTCCTCGATCATGCCGCAGAAGAAGAACCCGGACATCGCGGAGCTCGCCCGGGGCAAGTCCGGCCGCCTCATCGGCAACCTGACCGGTCTGCTCGCCACGCTCAAGGCCCTCCCGCTCGCGTACAACCGCGACCTCCAGGAGGACAAGGAGCCCGTCTTCGACTCCTGCGACCAGCTCGAAGTCCTGCTGCCCGCCTTCACCGGCATGATGGCCACCCTCACCGTCAACCGCGAGCGCATGGAGGAGCTGGCGCCCGCCGGCTTCTCGCTCGCCACCGACGTGGCGGAGTGGCTGGTCAAGCAGGGCGTCCCGTTCCGGGTGGCGCACGAGGTCGCCGGCGAGTGCGTCAAGCGGTGCGAGCAGGACGGCATCGAGCTCGACCAGCTCACCGACGAGCAGTTCGCCAAGATCTCCGAGCACCTCACCCCCGAGGTCCGCACGGTCCTCAACGTGCGCGGCGCGCTCGCCTCCCGCAGCGGCCGGGGCGGAACCGCACCGTCCGCCGTCGCCGTGCAGCTCGCCGAGGTGAAGGCGGATCTGGCCGCCCAGCACGCGTGGGCGACGGCCCGCCCGTAGGACCGTCGGGCGGCGCACCGGCGCGCGGCAGGTGTACGACGGGTGTCGCGGGCTACGTTCAGCGGGGTAGGAGTAACCGAAACCGACCCCGAGGAGCCCGCGATGCCCTTCGCCGCCCTGGCCGCCGCGACGACCCCGACCGCCCACTTCGGGCTGGGCCTTGCCGCCGTCGGGAGGCCCGGCTACATCAATCTCCACCGCGACCGCGACCTGGGCGACGACCGGGACGCGGACGCGCTGCGCGCCCGTACGCACGAACTGCTCGACGCGGCCTACGCCCAGGGCGTCCGGTACGTCGACGCGGCCCGCTCCTACGGCCGCGCCGAGGAGTTCCTGGGGGAGTGGCTGGACGCCCGGCCCGCCTTCACCGACCTGGTCGTCGGCAGCAAGTGGGGCTACACCTACACCGCCGACTGGAAGGTCGAGGCAGAGGTCCACGAGGTGAAGGACCACGGCCTGGCGGCCTTCGAGCGCCAGCGCGAGGAGACCCGCGACCTCCTCGGGGACCGGCTCGACCTCTACCAGATCCACTCGCTCACCCCCGACAGCCCGGCGCTCGCCGACAAGGAACTGCACGAACGGCTGGCGGCCCTGTCCGCCGAGGGCGTCGCCGTCGGCTTCTCCACCAGCGGCCCCGCCCAGGCCGACGCGATCCGCGCCGCCCTCGCCGTCACGGTCGACGGCGCGCCCCTCTTCCGTACCGTCCAGGCCACCTACAACGCGCTGGAGACCTCCGCCGGGGCGGCGCTGGCCGAGGCGCACGACGCCGGGCTCACGGTGATCGTCAAGGAGGGCATGGCCAACGGGCGGCTGGCGGGCGGAGAGGCTCCCGCGGTGTTCCGCGAGATCGCCGCCGACGCGGGGGTGGGCGGCGACGCGGTGGCCCTCGCCCTGGTCCTGCACCAGCCGTGGGCAGGCGTGGTGCTCTCCGGCGCGGCCACGGCCACCCAGCTCTCCGGCAACCTCCACGCCGCCGTCGTCGACCTGGGCGAGGAGCAGCGGGCGCGGCTGGACGCGCTGGTGGAGGAGCCGGAGTCGTACTGGCGCCACCGGGCCGCCCTGCCCTGGAGCTGACGGGCGGCTCAGCCACCGCCCACCGCATCCGCCCAACCCCGGATGAGACAGATGTGTCTCATCCGGGTTATAGTCGTCTCATGACTCTCGACCGTGAGCAGGTGCTGCGCAGCGCCGCCGCTCTGCTGACCCACAAATCGACCGCCACCATGGACGAGGTCGCCAAGGCTGCGGGCATCGGCCGCGCCACCCTGCACCGCCACTTCGCCGGCCGCGACGCGCTGGTGAAGGCCCTGGAGGACCTCGGCATCCAGGAGTTCGAGGCGGCGCTGGACGCGGCCCGGCTCGACGAGGGCACCTCCGAGGAGGGGCTGCGCCGGCTCATCGCGGCCGTCGAGCCCAGCGCCGGCCTGCTGTCCTTCCTGGTCACCGAGAACCAGCTCTTCGAGGGCGAGGAGATCAACGAGGGCTGGAACCGGGCCGACGCCCGCGTCTCCGCCTTCTTCCGGCGCGGCCAGGAGCGCGGCGAGTTCCGGATCGACCTGACGCCCGCCTGGCTGACCGAGGCCCTCTACGGGCTCATCGGCACCGGGGCCTGGGCCGTCCAGGTGGGCCGGGTCGCCGCCCAGGACTTCTCGTACATGGTCGTCGAGCTGCTGCTCGGCGGAGCCCGCCGGAGCGTGACCACGTGACCGGCACAGACCTGCGGCCGGACACCGTGGAGGCCGTGCGCCGCCCCGGGCGGTGGATCGCGCTCGCCGTGCTCGTCCTGGCCGTCCTGCTGGTGGCCGTCGACGCCACCGTACTGGGCCTGGCCACCCCGTTCCTCAGTGAGGACCTGGCCCCCACCGGCACCCAGCTCCTGTGGATCGGCGACGTCTACTCCTTCGTCATCGCCGGCATGCTCGTCTCGATGGGCAGCCTCGGCGACCGCATCGGCCGCAAGAAGCTCCTGCTGACCGGCGCCGTGGCGTTCGGCGCCGTCTCGGTGCTCAACGCGTACGCCACCACGCCCGAGATGATGATCGTGGCCCGCGCGCTGCTCGGCGTCGCAGGCGCCACCCTGATGCCCTCCACACTGGCCCTGATCCGCAACCTCTTCCACGACCCGCGCGAGCGCAGTCTCGCCATCGGCATCTGGGGCGCGATGGCCTCGGCGGGCGCGGCCGTCGGACCGGTCGTCGGCGGATTCCTGCTGGAGCACTTCTGGTGGGGCTCGGTCTTCCTCATCAACCTGCCGGTGATGGCCGTGCTCGTCGTCGTCGGCGTCAAGCTGATACCCGAGTCGAAGAACCCCGCGCCCGGCCCGTGGGACCTGCTCAGCGTCGGGCTCTCGCTCGTCGGCATGATCGGCGTCGTCTACGCCGTCAAGGAGACCGCCGCCCACGGCCTCGGACCGGGCGCCGCGGCGGCGGCCGTGGCCGGTGCCGCGGCCCTGGCCTGGTTCGTCCGCCGGCAGCTCCGGCTGCCCGCACCTCTTCTGGACATGCGGCTCTTCCACCACCGGGGCTTCTCCGGCGCGGTCCTCGCCGACCTGCTGACCATCCTCGGCCTGTCCGGCCTGGTCTTCTTCCTCTCCCAGTTCCTGCAACTGGTCCAGGGACGGGGCCCGCTGGAGGCCGGACTCGCCGAACTGCCCGCCGCCATCGGCGCGGTGGCCGCCGGCCTGCTGGCCGGTTTCGCCGCCCGCCGGTTCTCGGTCCGGTCCGTCGTCGCGGGCGGCCTCGCGGCGGTCGGACTGGCCCTGGGCTCCGTGACGCTGCTCGACCAGCACACCGGTTATCCGCTGCTCGGCTCGATGCTGCTGATCGTCGGCGTCGGCGCGGGCTTCTCCTTCACCGTCACCGCCGACGTGATCCTCTCCAGCGTCCCGACGGAGCAGGCCGGCTCCGCTTCCGCCGTCTCCGAGACCGCGTACGAACTCGGCGCGGCCCTCGGCATCGCCCTGCTCGGCTCCATCGTCACCGGCGTCTACCGCGGCTTCCCGACGCCGTCCGGCATCTCCCCGGGCGTCGAGTCGGCCGCGCACGAATCGCTCGGCGGAGCCGTCGAGGCCGCCACGGCGCTGCCCGCCGCCCAGGCGGGGCCCCTGGTCTCCGCGGCCCAGGAGGCGTTCGTCGACGGGATGCGCTCGGCCGCGGGTATCGGCGCGTCGGTCCTCCTGGCAGCGGCCGTCGCCGCCTGGTTCCTGCTGCGCGGGCAGAAGCTGGAGGACGGCGTCGAACACCCGTGACGCGATCCGCGCCCGTACGCGCGGAAGGGCCCGTGCCCCCGGCGTCTGCCGGGGGCACGGGCCCTTCCGCGACGCCGGGTCAGGCGGCCTTGGCCTTGGTGGCGTACATGTCCACGTACTCCTGGCCGGACAGCCGCATCACCTCGGCCATCACCGAGTCGGTCACCGCGCGCAGCACGTACCGGTCGCGGTCCATGCCCTCGTAGCGGGAGAACTCCATCGGCTCGCCGAAGCGGACCGTGACCTTGCCCGGTCGGGGCAGCCCCGCGCCGCCCGGCTGAAGCTTGTCCGTCCCGATCATCGCGAACGGGACCACCGGCGCACCGGTCATCAGCGTCAGCCGTGCGATGCCCGTACGCCCCCGGTAGAGCCGGCCGTCGGGGGAGCGGGTGCCCTCCGGATAGATCGCGAACGCCTGCCCCTCGTCCAGCACCCGGCGGCCGGTCATCAGCGCCGCCACACCGCCCCGGCCGCCGTCCCGGTCCACCGGGATCATGCCGCAGCCGGTGAAGAACCAGGCCATCAGCCGGCCCTTGAGGCCCTTGCCCGTGACGTACTCGTCCTTGCCGATGTAGTACACCGGGCGGTCGCAGCAGATGGGCATGATCATCGAGTCGATGAAGGTCAGATGGTTGCCCGCGAGGATCACCGGACCGGTCCCGGGGATGTTCCGCGCACCCTCCACCTGGGGGCGGAACATCAGACGCAGGATCGGTCCGAGCACTGCCTTGATGACCGTGAGACGGGACAACGGTTCCTCCGGTGTCGTGGCCGGGGCCGGCCGGGGTGGGACGAACGGACGTGAGCGACGCCTGGTGCTACGGGCTGAAGGTCGGTGCAGGTGAGGACGATACTCGCGGGTATGCCCTGATCGCACATCGGGTTCATCAGATGGATACGCGGTGTTGACGTGAGTTTCCGCCATGTTCGCCCCCGGTCCGCCGCTCCGTCGGCCCGCCCGCCTACGATCGGGCCTCGCCCGAGCAGGATCCCGACACACCCACCGAGGAGCGATCATGACGGAGCGCGCAGGCAACAGTCCCGGCCGGCGGGCCCTCCTGGGCGCGGCCGTCCTCTCCACGGCGGCCCTGGGGCTGCCCGGCACGGCGAGGGCCGCCGAACGGGGCGACGGCGGGCCCGGCGGACCTCTGCGCGGCCTGCCGCTCCCGACCGTGATCGGCCACCGGGGAGCCAGTGGCTACCGCCCCGAGCACACCCTGGGCTCCTACCAGCTGGCGCTGGACATGGGCGCGCACATCATCGAGCAGGACCTCGTCCCGACCAAGGACGGCCATCTCGTCTGCCGCCACGAGAACGACATCACCGCCACCACCGACGTCGCCGACCACCCCGAGTTCGCCGACCGCCGGACCACCAAGAAGATCGACGGCCTCTCCCTCACCGGCTGGTTCACCGAGGACTTCACCCTCGCCGAACTCAAGACCCTGCGCACCACCGAGCGCATACCGGGCACCCGCCCGGACAACGCGCTCTACGACGGCCGCTGGACCGTACCCACCTTCGAGGAGGTCCTGCGCTGGGCCGACCGCGAGGGCCGCAGGCGCTCCAAGCCGGTCTGGCTGTACGTGGAGACCAAGCACCCCACCTACTTCCGGGGCCTCGGCCTCGGCCTGGAGGAACCGCTCGCCCGGCTGCTGCGCCGCCACCACCGGCACCGCGCCGACGCGCCGCTCATCCTCCAGTCCTTCGAGCCGGGCTCGATCCAGCGGCTCGCGCGCCTGGTCGCCACCCCCCGCGTCGTCCTGCTGTCCGGACCGAAGGAGCGGCCCTGGGACTTCGTCGAGTCGGGCGACCCGCGCACCGTCGCGGACCTGGTGAAGCCCGCCGGGCTGCGGTGGATCGCCTCGTTCGCCCACGGCATCGGCCCCACGCTGGACCTGGTCATCCCCAAGGACGCCTCGGGCCGGCTCACGCGGCCGACGACGCTGGTGCGGGACGCGCACGACCGGGGCCTGCTCCTCCACCCGTACACGATCCGCAACGAGAACACCTTCCTGCCCGCCGACTTCCGCCGGGGAACGGACCCCAACGCCTACGGCGACGTCTTCGGCGCCTACGCCGCGTACTTCGCCACCGGCATCGACGGAGTCTTCTCCGACCAGCCTGACACCGCCCTGCTGGCCGCCGCCGACCACGCCGGACGCTGATCCGGCGTCCTCGGGGCGGCGGTGGCGGAAGTCGCCCTCCTTTGCGAGGACACAGAGTGATCCCGGGTCGGCGCTGGGGTGGCGTCCCTATTCAGCTCGATGCCCTTCGTGAAGGCCCCGCAGGGCTGGAGCGGGGGCATCGGCACGAGGCGGTCGATGGTCCGGTTCACCGACGCCTCATCACAATCATCCTTGTATTTGAGACATGGCTTGTTTGAGAGCAAGAGGGAAGAAAGTCACTCGGAGTGCCATCGATTTGAGAGTTCGGAACGCCCGTCTGCTCCTCGCGGAGGCGTTCGAATCCTCGGTGGAGACACAGATTGGGATAGCGTTCCAGTGGTATCCGGAATCTTCCGAGAGGGCATCGCGGCAGCAATTTCATCACGCTGAGTAACAATCTCGGTCGCGCAGCCGGTTCAGGCGTAAACACTGATTTTCTGCCACAGTTCTATAGAGTGGTCGAAGTGACCGGCGAGACGCTCCTGGCCCGACTCGCCAGCACTTTTGAAAATATCTTAGTATCGTGAAATCTGCAAATTCCCGGTATCTGGCCAACGCAAGGGCTGTTCTCTCGCGGCTGTAGGCGATACTTGATTGCGCCTTGCGTTATTTCATTGTGGTTATCGTGCGGCCCCGGAGATCGGCATCATCACCGAAGAGAAGATTTCGCAGTGTCAGGTAAACCCGTCCATGGGCCTGAGGCCCCACGTCGTCCCCCTTCTGCCTGCCATTCTGTCCGTGCTTCTCGGTGTATGGGGAATCCGCAGAGGTGAAACCTTATGGCACGATGAGGCCGTGACGCTCGACCTGGCTTCACGCAGTCTGCCGGACTTATGGGAGACGCTGGGCAACATCGATGCTGTGCACGGGGCTTATTACCTCATGATGCACGGAATGTTCAGTCTTTTCGGCGCCGATCTGTTGGTGCTGCGTCTTCCCTCTGTCTTCGCCACCGCCGTGGCAGCGGCAGGAGTGGCGGCGCTCGGGGCGCGGCTGTCGGGGCCCCGCGCCGGACTCCTGGCGGGTCTGGCGTTCGCCGTTCTGCCGGACGTTCAGAAGTATTCGCAGGAAGGGCGATCGTACGCTCTGGTCTGCGCGCTCGTGGTCTGGGCCACCTATGTTCTCGTCGCGACGATCCGCCGGTACCAAGGCGCG
Source organism: Streptomyces sp. ADI96-02 (assembly GCF_003846185.1). Taxonomy (GTDB): domain Bacteria; phylum Actinomycetota; class Actinomycetes; order Streptomycetales; family Streptomycetaceae; genus Streptomyces. The sequence continues at coordinate 947,725 of NZ_ML123034.1, read as the reverse complement.
GGATGGTCCGGTCACGGCGGTGCCGCGGGAATGTGGATCGGGTACGGCCTTCTGATGCTGGTGGCTTGCCTGCTGGCCCGAGTTCGCGATGCTGGCCCTGGTGGCACATGCCTTCGCCCTGCCGGCGGGAGCCAGGCGTCCGTGGTTCTGCACCACACTTGCCGTTGGGGCGGGCCTGGCGCCACTTGCGGTTCTGGGTATGAGGCAATCGGGGCAGGTCGCCTGGATCGACGATGTCAGCAGTGGTGAATACCGGAGCTTCGCGTTCCTGGCCGCGTCCGTGCTGGTGTTGTCGTTATGTGTGGCACGCGCCGACAAAGCGTCTCCGGGAGCATGTGTCAATCTGTCGGCGGTCGCCCTGCCGCTGGCCATCGTTCCCACTGCCCTGCTCATGCTCCTGTCGCTCAACAAGCCGCTCTACTTGGAGCGCTACGTGCTCTACAGCCTGATCGGTCTCGCCCTCCTGCTCGGAGCCGCGCTGGATCGGGCAGTCCGGCACGGCCGGCTCCTGCGCGTCACCGCCGTTACCGCGGTCCTTGCGACGGTCGCACTGCTGGTGCCGGAATCCGTCAGGCTGCGTACCTCGGAAAGCCGATCGGACAATGTCACTGCTCTGGCCGAAGTCCTGCGCGAGCAGGCCACTCCCGGCGATGGGGTGCTCTATCTGTCGGTGAAGCGCCGGGCGTGGACGCTCGCCTATCCGCCGAGCGGTACGCAGCTGTCCGACCTCGCGCAGGCACTGACCCCCGTGGCCTCCCGCAGCCTTTACGGCACCGAACTACCCGCCCGCCAGATCCGCGCGCACATGCTCGCCAGTCCACGGATTCTCGTCGTCACCGAGCCCCCGGGCAGCCCGGTCGCGAGCACCGGGACGGACCTGATGAAGCGGAGGACACTGGCAGCGTATTTCGACCGGTGCCGCACCATACAGGTCGACGGCGCGCAGATCATGATCTACGAGGCCTCCGCACACTGCTGAACCAGCGAACTGGTGCCGCGTCAAGAGTCCTGGACCAGTGAGGCTCCGCGTAGGCGCCCGCCCCGTGGAGGCGCGTCGCCGGATCGACCACGGCAACCCGCCCGCACCCCGCGTCAGCCGCGGGGCCGGGCGTGCCCCGGTCGGGTGGCGCGCCGCGCGCCGGGCAACCGGGTGCCGCCACCGGCACGTCCGCCGGTACATGACGCCTTCGCACCCCGCACCGGCCGCCTCCCGCGCGGCTGCCACCGCCACCGCCACCGCCCTCGCCGTCCGCACCCTGCGCCCCCTGGTCCGCGCGGAGGCGAGCGCCGAGGCGCCCGCCGCCGGACTCGACCCCGCCGACCTCGAACAGAGCGTGTGGCTGCGGCTGCTGGAACGCCCCGAGACCGTCGGACCGCCCCGCGACCCGGCCCGCTGGGTGCGCGACGCCGTACGCGCCGAGGCCCGCCGGGGACGCCGCCGGGCGCGGCGGGAGCGTCCGTATCCCGCGGCCGAACCCGCCGCGGGACCGGCCGGCTGCCCGGAACGCGCCGCGCTAGGGGCCGCCGAACGCCGGGCGCTGCGGGCGGCGGTGGCGCGGCTGCCCGGACGCTGTCCGCGCTTACTGGAGGCGATGCTCGCGCCCGCGGACCCGACCTACCGAGAAATCGCAGGGGAGTTGGGTATGTCACAGGGGAGTTTAGGGCCGATCCGTTCCCGTTGCCTTGGATGTCTGCGCAGAATGCTGGCGGCGGAGGTTGTCGCTCCTGAACTGCGGGGAAGAGCGCGGTAGACAACCGGCGGACAGGTGAGCGGGAGGCGTGCACACATGGGCATGAGCGTGATCATCTCGGCGGCGACGGCGCAGGACGTCGAGCAGATCTTCAGACTCCAGTACCTCTGCTTCCAGCGCGAGGCGGAGCTGTACGACAACTACCGGATCGACCCGCTCGTGCAGAGTCTCGACGCGGTGCGCGCCGAAGTCGCCGACGACCTGGTGTTCGTGGCCAGGCTCGGTGAGGAAGTGGTCGGATCGGTACGCGGGTTCACCGAACCCGACGGCACGGGCCTGATCGGTAAGCTCTGCGTGCACCCCCGGCTCCAGGGCCACGGCCTCGGCACCCGGCTGCTGCGCGCCGCCGAGCGGGCCCTGGCCGGCGACCGCGCGGCCACCCGTTTCCGGCTGCACACCGGCCACCGCAGCGACAGTGCCCTGCGTCTCTACCGGCGGGCGGGCTACAGCCGCGTCGGGGCCCTCACCGGGGCGGACGGCGTCCAGATGATCATGCTGGAGAAGGACGCCGGGACGCAGGAGTACGTGGCCAGCGCCTGACTCCGGCCGGGGCCAACCACGCGGGTCGCGCGCGGAGCGGCGCTCAGGCGGTCCGCGCGCGGCGCAGCCAGATCATCCCGGTGACCGGCAGGATCACCGGGATGAACAGGTAGCCCATCCCGAAGTCCGACCAGACGGTGGCGTCCGGGAACGCCGAGGGCTCGGCCAGCGTCCACGCGCCGACCACCAGGACGCCGACGAGCTCGGCGGCACAGCACACCAGGGCCGCCCGGCGGGCCTTCTCACCGCCGCGCACCAGCGAGTACGTGATGAAGCCGTAGACGACGGCCGCGAGCGCCGAGAGCGCATAGGCCAGTGGAGCCCGGTCGAAGTCGATGATCATCTGGACGATCGAGCGCGAGGCCGCCGCGACCGTGAACACCCCGTAGAACCAGACCAGGACCCGGCCCGGACCGGTGCCCAGCTCGAACGCGGGCTTCGCGCCTGCCGGCAGCGGCCGGCCCGCGGGCGCGGCCGGGTCGGCGGGGACCTGGGCGGTCCCGGGGCGGTCGGTGTCACTCACGTCAGTTACCCCAGATGTCGTAGAGCCGGACTTCGAGCACCGCCAGCACGACCGCTCCCGCCGCCACCGTCACCGAGCCCCAGCGGGTCCGCTCGGTCAACGACAGGAAGGCCGCCGCCGGCACGGCCGCGAACGACCCGATCAGATACGCGATGAACACCGTCATGCCCTGCTCCGGCCGCTCCCCGCGCGCCAGCTGCACGACGCCGACCACCAGCTGGGCCAGAGCCAGTACGGTGACGACGGCCATGCCGATGAAGTGCCAGTCCTTCGTCGGCTGATCCCGGTAGGCGGCGTGACCGCACCAGGCGGCGAGGGCGAGCGCGGTCACGGCGACCGCGACCGTCAGGGCGTCGAGCATGCAGCGAGGGTATTACGGGCGCACCGGCCGCCCGCGTGCGGCCCCGTCCCGCGCCCGCCGGAGGCCGCCCGGCGGCGGCAACCGTGGCCTTGACCACAGCGGCCCGCCCCGCCGGCCCGCCCCGGCGGCGGCCCTCACTCCGTACCCCGCCCTCCCGCCTCGCCATCGCCGCAGGTCACAGCGGTGCGCGCGCCGAACCCGCCGGCTGCCGCACGCACGCGCGGCGACCATCCAGCGCTGTCCGCTATGCGGACAGCCAGGTTCGCGGGGGCGTTACGTCTGTTTTACTGGGGCCCATGACCACGACGAGCAGCCGCACCCTTGCGACCGAGGCGATCAGCACGCCCGGTGCTCGTTGTATGTGTCGAATGCGCGCCATCTGAGGGCCCCCGCCTGATCCTCGCGCCCCGAAGCGAGAACCGGCCTGTGCCGTTCGCACCCAAGGGAACGAGCCCGCCCGAGCATGCGCCGGAAGCCGGCGGAACCCCGCCCCCAGCCATGCCGAGACCCACCGGCCCACCAGCCCGAACAGTCTCTTCAGACGAATGCCCCGTGCCCGGCGGACACCGCGCCGCGCACTCGACAGTGACGGAAACCCTGTGATCACCACTACGGGCCTCACCAAGGTCTACCAGGCGCGCGACCGCGAGGTCACCGCGCTCGACGGCGTCGACCTCCACGTCCGCGAAGGCGAGGTGTACGGCGTCATCGGACAGAGCGGCGCCGGGAAGTCCTCCCTGATCCGCTGCGTCAACCTGCTGGAGCGCCCCACCTCCGGCACCGTGACCGTCGCCGGCCAGGACCTCACCGCCCTCGCCGGCCGGGGCCGGCGGGCGAGCCGCGAACTGCGCGCGGCCCGCACCCGCATCGGCATGGTCTTCCAGCACTTCAACCTGCTGGACTCGCGGACCGTCCTGGACAACGTCGAACTGCCGCTGGAGATCCTCGGCGTCTCCGGCCAGGAGCGCACCCGCAAGGCCCGCGAACTCCTCGACCTGGTCGGCCTCGCCGACAAGGCCCGGTCCTACCCCGGCCAGCTGTCCGGCGGGCAGAAGCAGCGCGTGGGCATCGCCCGCGCCCTGGCCGGCGACCCCAAGGTGCTGCTCTCGGACGAGGCGACCTCCGCCCTCGACCCGGAGACCACCCGCTCCATCCTCCAGCTCCTGCGCGACCTCAACCAGCAGCTCGGCCTCACCGTGCTGCTGATCACGCACGAGATGGACGTCGTCAAGACCGTCTGCGACTCCGCCGCGCTCATGCGGCGCGGCCGGATCGTCGAGTCCGGGACCGTCGGCGAACTCCTCGCCACCCCCGGCTCCGAACTGGCCCACGAGCTGTTCCCGGTCGGCGGCACGGCCTCCGGACCGGACCGCACGGTGATCGACGTCACCTTCCACGGCGAGACGGCCTCCCAGCCGGTCATCTCCCAGCTCTCCCGCACGTACGACATCGACATCTCGATCCTGGGCGCCGCCATGGACACCGTCGGCGGCAAGCAGATCGGCCGCATGCGCATCGAGCTGCCCGGCCGCTTCGAGGAGAACGTCGTCCCGATCGGCTTCCTGCGCGAGCAGGGCCTTCAGGCCGAGGTCGTCCCCGCCGCGTCCGCCGGCACCGCGTCCGCCGGCACCGCGTCCGCCGGCACCGCGCCCGTCGTCCCCGAACAGGCGTCCGCCCCGCTCACCGAGGAGGTCGCCAAGTGACCTGGTCCGAAATGCAGCCGCTGCTGACCCAGGGCACCGTCGACACGCTCTACATGGTGCTCTGGTCGGCGCTCGTCACCGTTGTCGTCGGCCTCCCGCTCGGCGTCCTGCTGGTCCTCACCGACAAGGGCGGACTCCTGCGGAACACCGCGGTGAACAAGGTCATCGGCGTGATCGTGAACATCGGCCGCTCGCTGCCGTTCATCATCCTGCTGATCGCCCTGATCCCCTTCACCACCTGGATCGTCGGCACCTTCATCGGCCCCACCGCGATGATCGTCCCGCTCGCCGTCGGCGCGATCCCCTTCTTCGCCCGGCTCGTCGAGACGTCGATCCGCGAGGTCGACCACGGGCTCGTCGAGGCGGTCCAGTCGATGGGCGGTTCCATCCCCACCATCGTCCGCAAGGTGCTCCTGCCGCAGGCCCTGCCTTCCCTGGTCTCCGGCGTCACCACCACCCTCATCGTGCTCATCGGCTACTCCGCGATGGCCGGCGCGGTCGGCGGCGAAGGCCTGGGATCCAAGGCCGTCACCTACGGATTCCAGCGCTTCGACAACCAGTTCATGCTGATCACCGTCGCGCTGCTGATCGTCATCGTCACCGTGATCCAGGTCATCGGGGACCTCGCGGTCCGGCTGCTGGCCCGCCGGGGCCGCGCCACCACCTGACTCCACCTCCCAGGGACTCTTCGTCCCACCGAGCCCGGACTCCATGCCCGGGCGCACCACCATCACCACCGGAAAGAGGCACTCCTCGTGCGTAGGAACACCAAGATCACCGCAGCCGCCGCCGCGTCCGCCGCCCTCGCGCTCGGACTCACCGCCTGCGGTACGGACTCCGACCCGGCGTCCAAGAGCGGGACCGGCGCGAACGCCGACACCTCCAAGGCCCTCGTCGTCGCCGCGTCTCCGACGCCGCACGCCGACATCCTCAACTTCGTCAAGGACAACCTGGCGGACAAGGAGGGCCTGAAGCTGGAGGTCAAGGAGTTCACGGACTACGTCCTGCCGAACACCGCCACCCAGAACGGCCAGGTCGACGCCAACTTCTTCCAGCACAAGCCCTACCTGGACGACTTCAACAAGAAGCAGAAGACCACCATCGTCCCGGTCGTCAACGTGCACCTGGAGCCGCTGGGGCTCTACTCCAAGACGGTCAAGGACCTCAAGGACATCAAGTCCGGCCAGACGATAGCCGTCCCCAACGACACCACCAACGAGGGCCGCGCGCTCCAGCTGCTCGCCGAGAACGGTCTGATCACCCTCAAGGACGGCGTCGGCACCAACGCCAAGCTGAGCGACATCACCGACGACAAGGGCCTGGAGTTCAAGGAGCTGGAGGCCGCCACCGTGCCCCGCGCCCTGAACGACGTGGACGCCGCCGTCATCAACGGCAACTACGCCATCGAGGCCGACCTCAAGCCCGGCCAGGACTCCCTCGCGCTGGAGAAGGCCGAGGGCAACCCCTACGCCAACTTCCTCGCGGTGAAGGACGGCAACGAGAAGGACCCGCGCGTCGAGAAGCTGGCCAAGCTCCTCAACTCCGACGAGGTCAAGAAGTTCATCGAGGACACCTACCAGGGCTCGATCGTCCCGGCCTTCGGCGCCCCCGCCAAGTCCTGACACCCGCCCGGCACTTGCCCGCGGAGCCCCGCACCTCCCCTCCGGGAGTGCGGGGCTCCGTCGTGCGGACCCGCCCGCCCACCGCGCGGACCCCATGCTGCATGCTGTGCTTTTAACCGGTCTTCGGCATGGAGCTGCGCATGACTACCACCTTTCCGTCCATCTCCATCAGCACGGACAGGTTGGTGATGCGCCCCTTCGACATGGCCGACGTCCCCGCGTACATCGAGATGATGAACGACGAACTCGTCACCGCCTGGGCCGACGGACCGCATCCGTACACACAGGTGGACGCCGAGCGCTGGGTCCGCAGGATCGCCCCTGGGGAACGCACCTCGGGCCACGGCATCGTCCTCGCCGTCACCGAGTTCCTCACCCAGCGGCTCGTCGGCACCGTACGCCTCCTCAACACCGACTGGCGCACCCTGGCCACCGAGGTCCGCTACATCACCGCTCCGTGGGCGCGCGGCGAGGGGTACGCCGCCGAATGCGTGCTGGCCGTGGCGGAGTGGCTCTTCCGCGACCAGGGCTTCGAACGCGTCGAGCTGCGCACTCCGGCCGACAACACCGCCGCCCAGCAGGTGGCCCAGAAGCTCGGCTGCATCAGCGAGGGCGTCCTGCGCAACGCCCGGATCGCCCGGACGCAGACCGAGGACGGCGGCTGGACCGACATCCGCACCGACCTGATCGTCTGGGGCCTCCTTCCCGAGGACCTGGAAGGCGTGGCCGAGCAGCTGGCCGACGCCGGCGGCTACAGCACGTACGACGACTGGAACTGACACCCCACGGCCGCCCGACGGCCCTCGGTCCGGACCGGGTACTCTCACCCCTGCCCGGCACCGCACGGGCAGCCCCGCCCCGCGACAGGTCAGGAGACAGACGACGATGGCCGACCGGGTCACGGTGATCGGCTGGGACGGCTCGCCACTGACCAGAGCGGCCACGGCCGCGCTCTCGGCCGCGACACTCGTCGCGGGCGCCGCCCACCACCTCGCCCTGCCCGAAGTGCCCGGCGACGCCGAACGCATCCGCCTCGGCAGCGTCGACCTCGCCGCCCGCCGGATCGCCGCACACCGCGGCAGCGCGGTCGTCCTCGCCGACGGCGACCCCGGCTTCTTCGGCGTCGTGCGCACCCTGCGCGCCCCCGAGCACGGCCTCGAAGTGGAGGTCGTCCCCGGCGTCTCCTCCGTCGCCACCGCCTTCGCCCGAGCCGGCATGCCCTGGGACGACGCCCAGATCGTCGTCGCCCACCCGCGCACCCTGCGCCGCGCGGTCAACGTCTGCCGGGCCCACCACAAGGTCGCCGTCCTCACCTCGCCGGGCGCCGGCCCCGCCGAACTGGCGCTGCTGCTCGACGGGGTCCACCGCACCTTCGTCATCTGCGAGGAGCTGGGCACCGCCCGCGAACGCGTCACCGTCCTCACCTCCGACAAGGCCGCCGACCACGTCTGGCGCGACCCGAACGTCGTCATCGTCATCGGCGGCGGCCCGGAGACCACCGCCACCGGCGCGTGGATCGCCGGCCGCCACCCCGCCTACCCGCGCGGCATGCGGGGCTGGGCGCTGCCCGCCGACGCCTACCGCGCGGCGGGCGCGGGCCGGATGCCCGAGAGCGGCGAGGGCGAGTCCCCTACCCTGCGCGCCGCCCAGCTGGCCCGCCTGGGCCCGCGCACCGGCGACCTGGTCTGGGACATCGGCTCCGGCAGCGGCGCGCTCGCCGTGGAGGCGGCCCGCTTCGGCGCGGCGGTCCTCGCCGTGGACGCCGACCCGGCCGCCTGCACCCGCACCGAGGCCGCCGCCCGCGCCTTCGGCGTACCCGTCCAGGTCGTCTGCGGCCGGGCCCCGCACATCCTGGAGACCCTTCCGGAACCCGACGTCGTACGGATCGGCGGCGGCGGCGTGCCCGTCGCCACCGCCGTCGCCGACCGGCGTCCGGAACGCATCGTCACGCACGCCTCCACGCGCGACGAGGCCGAGGCGCTCGGCGCGGCCCTCACCGGCACCGGCTACACCGTCGCCTGCTCGCTGCTCCAGTCCGTCGACCTGGACACCGGCTCGTGGGAGGAGCGCGAACGCTCCGTCGTCTTCCTGCTCTCCGCGCTGCGCTCCGACCTCGCCCCCTGACCGTTCGGGACGGTACGGGAGGTAGGCTGGCCGATTGTTGTACCGCGCCCGGCCGTTCGTCGTTTCGTTCGTCAATGTCCGGAAAAGTGGACTGTTTTGGTCCGCGCTGTGGTACGGCACAATCCGGGGGGACGCGCGACGTGGCGCAGTCCACAGCGCACCGCGGCGGAACCGACCGCCGGGGTGGCTAACGGCCGCGAGAATGGAACAGGTCCGCGGGCGTTTCGTGCCGCGCGGCGAGGCCGCTCGTTCTTGATGACGAGCACCGGTGTGCCGTGGTTCGGCGTCCCGGGCGAAGGGCCGAAGGAGCACTGACGATGGGCGAGGGGTACGCATGACTGACACCGGCCAGGTCCCGGGCGAGGGACTGCCGGAGAACGCAGGCATGGTGGAGCAGCCGGGCGTCCCCGCCCCGGAAGCGCGCACCTTCCTCAACCCCTCCGAGCACACCGGGCACACCGCCGAGGACGACGACCTCCTGCTGATGCCGACGTCCCAGGGCGCCTGGAGCGACCCGCAGTCCGCACAGGCGCCCGGGCAGAGCCGGCCGGCCCCGGCGGCCGTGCCGCAGCAGCAGCAGCCGACCCGCGCCCCGGCCGCGCAGGCGGTTCCCGAGCAGGCCGCCCACGCCCACCAGGCGCACCAGCCCCGGGTCGCCGAGCAGGTCCAGGGGCCGCAGGGCCCCGTGGAGACCCACGGCACCCACGAGTCCGGAGGCCGCGACTCGGGCTCCGTCGACCTCAGCGGCGTACGCATCCCGGCCCCCGCACCCGCTCCCGTCGGTACGCCCGCGCAGACCCAGCCCCCGGCCCGACGCCCGCTGCACCGCGGCCCGGTGGCCAACGAGGGCCCGTCGTACGGCGGTTCGCCCGGCGGGGTGGTCCGCTCGCTGGCCGACCGAGGTCCGGCGGCGGCCCCGACCCGCGCCGCGAGCCCGCCCGCGACCGGTCCCGAATACCTCGACGCCTCGATCGCTCCGGCCGCTCCGGCCGAGGTGACGCACCCTTCAGAGGCGCCCCCGACAGGCGAGATGTCGCCGCAGGGCGGCGTCCCGTGGGACGCGCAGCCGCCGCAGGAGCAGCCGGTGACGGCCGTGCCCGAGCAGGCCGCCGCACCGACCGAGGCGCTGCCTGTCGACGAGCCCCAGCAGGTCGACCAGGTCGAGCCGAGTGCTCCGGAGGAGTCGCAGTCGACGGCCCCCTCGGAGCAGCCCGAGCAGCTCCTCCAGCAGGAGCAGGCCCGGGAGTCTGACGCGGTGCAGGCTCCGGTTCCGGTTCCGGCAGAAACGGTCGTTCCCGCGGAGCCTGCCGCCCCCCCCGAGGAGCCCGCCGCCCCGGAAGCAGCCGCCGAGCCGCACGGGGCCGCCCTGCCCGGCCGGCCCGCCGCGCCGGGTGAAGGGACCGTGCCGGAGCAGCCCGCCGATCCCGTGCCGCCGACCGTCGTGGACGCTGCCGTGCCGCCGGTCGAGCCGGTAGCACCGGTCGCCGTCGTCGTGCCGGACGCACCGCGGCCCGAGGCATCGGTGCGGGAAACCGCCCAGGCCCCGCCCGCCGTGCCCGTCGCACTCGTCGAGGAGGCCCCGGCGGCCCGGCCGCCCGCCGAAGCGCCGGCCGAGACGCCCGCCGAGGCTCCGGAAAAGGCTCCCGAGGCCGCCTCCGAGTCCGCTCCCGAGGCAGCCTCCGAGACGTCTGCCGACGCCGTGGCGCAGCCCGCCCCCGTGGAGGCCCCGGTCCCGGAGGCGACGGCCGCTCCGCAGACCGACGCACCCGCGCAGCCGGCCGCCGCCACCGAGCCGGCCACGGCGCCCGCGCCCGAGCAGCCCGCCGAGTCCGTGCCGCCCGCGCAGCCCGCGCAGCCCGTGCCGCCCGCGCAGCCCGTGCCGCAGGCGGCAGCCCCGCTGCCCGCTGAGGCGGTCGCGGACCCCGGCCCGGCCCCGGCGACCGCCGAGACCGTCGCGGAGGCAGCCCCGGCCCCGGTCGCCGCCGAGAGCCCGCAAGCGGTGCCGACGCCCGAAGACGCCCAGCCCGAGGCCGTCGTCGCCGAGGCCGGTCCCGTCGCGGACCCCGTGCCCGCAGCGGTCACCGAGCCCGCCGAGGCAGCGCCCGCGCCCGCCGAAGCATCCGCGCCCGCCTCCGCCCCCGTACCGGCGGAGACCGGAGCCGTCAGCGCGCCCGAGCCGGCCTCCCAGCAGCTCCCGGACACCGCGCCCGCGGCGGAAGCGGAGCCGGAGGACGGCACCGGCCCCGAGGTCATGGAGACCCCCGAAGCCATCGAGACCTCCGAAGCCGAAGGGACCTCCGAAGCCGAGGAGACCCCCGAGGCCGAGGCCGAGCAGCGGCCCGCCGCCCCGGAGGGGCCCGCCGCCGAGCCGGCCCCGGCCGAGGCGCCGTCCCCGCAGGCGGCGGCGGCCAACCCGCCCGCCGCCGGTTACGACGACGCCGAGCGCGAGGCCGTGCTGAAGGTCATGCGCGAGCGGCGGGACATCCGCAACGGCTTCCGCAGCGACCCGATTCCGCACGAGGTCCTGCTCAGGGTGCTGGAGGCCGCGCACACCGCGCCGAGCGTCGGCCACTCCCAGCCCTGGGACTTCGTCGTCATCCGCTCGGCCGAGACCCGCCGCTCCATGCACGAGCTGGCCCAGATGCAGCGCGACGCGTACGCCAAGTCGCTTCCCAAGGGCCGGGCCAAGCAGTTCAAGGAACTGAAGATCGAGGCCATCCTCGACACCCCGGTCAACATCGTCGTGACCGCCGACCCGACGCGCGGCGGCCGGCACACCCTCGGCCGCCACACGCAGCCGCAGATGGCCCCGTACTCCTCGGCCCTCGCCGTCGAGAACCTCTGGCTCGCCGCCCGCGCGGAGGGGCTCGGCGTCGGCTGGGTCAGCTTCTTCGACGAGCGCGAGATGGTGCGCGCGCTCGGCCTGCCCGAACACCTCGAAGTCGTGGCGTACCTCTGCGTCGGTTACGTCGACGAGTTCCCCGAGGAGCCCGAGCTGGTGCAGGCGGGCTGGTCCAAGCGCCGCCCGCTGTCCTGGGTCGTGCACGAGGAGACGTACGGCCGCCGCGCGCTGCCGGGAGCGGAGCCGCACGACCTGCTCCAGGACACCATCGCCACCATCCGTCCGCTCGACGCGAAGGCACTCGGCGAGGCGTGGGAGCGCCAGAAGCGGATGACCAAGCCCGCCGGGGCCCTCGGCATGCTGGAGATCATCTCGGCGCAGTTGTCGGGCCTCTCCCGGATGTGCCCGCCGCCGATCCCGGAGCCCGCGGCCGTCGCGATCTTCGCCGGCGACCACGGGGTGCACGCCCAGGGCGTCACGGCGTGGCCGCAGGAGGTCACCGCCCAGATGGTGGCGAACTTCCTCGGCGGCGGGGCCGTCTGCAACGCCTTCGCCGCCCAGGTCGGGGCCGAGGTCTGCGTGGTCGACGTCGGCGTCGCCACGGAACTCCCCGCCACCCCGGGGCTGCTGCCCCGCAAGGTCCGCGCCGGGACGGCGGACTTCACCACCGGGCCGGCGCTCAGCCGCGAGGAGGTCCTCGCCGCGATCGAGGTCGGCATCGAGACCGCCCGCGACCTGGTGGCGGCGGGCAACAAGGCCCTGCTCACCGGCGAGATGGGCATCGCCAACACCACCGCGTCGGCCGCGCTGATCAGCGTGTACACCGGAATCGACGCCTCCGAGGTGACCGGCCGGGGGACCGGGATCAACGACGAGATGCACGCCCGCAAGGTCGACGTCGTACGCCGGGCGCTGGATCTGCACCAGCCGGACGCGGACGACCCGATCGGGGTGCTCGCGGCGGTCGGCGGTCTGGAGCACGCCGCGATGGCGGGCTTCCTGCTCGGCGGCGCCTCCCTGCGCACGCCGGTGATCCTGGACGGTGTGAGCGCGGGCGCGGCGGCCCTGGTGGCGAGGGCCATCGCCCCCGAGGCGCTGGCAGCCTGCATCGCCGGGCACCGCAGCGCCGAACCCGGGCACGTCGCCGCACTGAACAAGCTGGGCCTGCGCCCGCTGGTCGACCTCGACCTGCGCCTGGGCGAGGGCACGGGCGCGCTGCTGGCGCTCCCGATCGTGCAGAGCGCGGCCCGCGCCATGCACGAGGTGGCGACGTTCGACTCGGCGGGCGTGACGGAGAAGTAGTCCGGGAAGGGGCGGGGGCGGGAGCCGCCGGGGGCGACCCACCGCCCCCGCCCGTGCCGCGGGCACCCCGTATCGTGGTTCCCAGCCGAGCCCCGCCCCTTTCCGCACGTCACAGCCGCTCCACCGTCGCAGCGGCCCGCTGTCCAGCACCCCGCACGAGGAGCCCGCACCGCCATGGCCGAGCACGACGATCACCCCGCTTACCCCGTCGGACTGCGCCTGCACGGCCGCCGTGTCGTCGTCGTCGGCGGCGGTCAGGTCGCGCAGCGCCGCCTTCCCGCGCTCGTCGCCACCGGCGCCGTGATCACGCTCGTCTCCCCGTCCGCGACGCCCTCCGTCGAGGCGATGGCCGCCGCCGGCGAGTTCCGCTGGGAGCGCCGCCGCTACCGGGACGGCGACCTCGCCGACACCTGGTACGCGCTGGTCGCCTCCTCCGACGCCGCCGCCAACGACGCCGCCTCCGCCGAGGCGGAGCGGACCCGCACCTGGTGCGTACGGGCCGACGACGCCGAGGCGGCGACGGCCTGGACCCCGGCCACCGGCCGCAGCGAGAACGTGACGGTCGCCGTCCTCACCACTACCTCCCAGGGCCGCGACCCCCGGCACTCCGCGGCCCTGCGCGACGCCATCGTCGAGGGCCTGCGCGACGGCACCCTCACCGCCCCGCACCACCGCACCCGCGCCCCCGGCGTCGCGCTCGTCGGCGGCGGCCCCGGCGACCCCGACCTGATCACGGTCCGCGGTCGCCGCCTCCTCGCCGAGGCCGACGTCGTCATCGCCGACCGGCTCGGCCCCCGCGACCTGCTCGACGAACTGCCGCCGCACGTCGAGGTGATCGACGCGGCGAAGATCCCCTACGGGCGGTACATGGCCCAGGAGGCGATCAACCAGGCGCTGATCGACCACGCGAAGGCGGGCAAGGCCGTGGTCCGGCTCAAGGGCGGCGACCCGTTCGTCTTCGGCCGCGGCATGGAGGAGGCCCAGGCGCTGGCCGCCGAGGGCATCCCCTGCACGGTCGTGCCCGGCATCTCCAGCACCATCTCCGTACCCGGCGCGGCCGGCATCCCCGTCACCCACCGCGGCGTGGCCCACGAGTTCACCGTGGTCAGCGGCCATGTGGCGCCGGACGACCCGCGTTCGCTGGTCGACTGGGCGGCCATCGCCCGGCTGCGCGGCACCCTCGTGCTGCTGATGGCCGTCGACAAGATCGGCGCCATCGCCGCCGCCCTCATCGCCCACGGCAAGGACCCGGCCACGCCGGTCGCCCTCGTCCAGGAAGGCACCACGGCCGCACAGCGCCGCGTGGACGCCACCCTGGCCGACGTCGGCGAGCGCGCCGCCGCCGAGGACGTCCGCCCGCCCGCCGTGATCGTGATCGGCGAGGTCGTCGCGGTCGGGCCCCACTCCGCGCCGCGGCCCGACCCGGCCGCGTAACCGGCTCCCACCCGACTCCTCCCAGGCGTTGGCACCACACACCGGACAAGGCAGTATCACCCTGTGGCAGATCTCATCACCGTCGACGATCCCGACGACCCGCGCCTGCGCGACTACATCGGCCTGACCGACGTCGAACTGCGGCGACGCCGCGAGCCCGCCGAGGGCCTGTTCATCGCCGAGGGCGAGAAGGTCATCAGACGCGCCCGGCACGCCGGATACGACATGCGGTCCATGCTGCTCTCCGCCAAGTGGGTCGACCTGATGCGCGACGTCATCGACGAGGTCCCGGCCCCCGTGTACGCGGTCACGCCCGAGCTGGCCGAACACGTCACCGGCTACCACGTCCACCGCGGAGCCCTCGCCTCCATGCAGCGCAAACCGCTGCCCGCCTCCGACGAACTGCTGACCACCGCACGCCGGGTGGTGGTCATGGAGTCGGTCAACGACCACACCAACATCGGTGCGATCTTCCGCAGCGCGGCGGCCCTCGGCATGGACGCCGTGCTGCTCTCCCCGGACTGCGCCGATCCCCTCTACCGGCGTTCGGTCAAGGTGTCGATGGGCGCGGTCTTCTCCGTCCCGTACGCCCGGCTCGAATCCTGGCCCAAGTCGCTGGAGACCGTACGGGAAGCGGGATTCCGACTCCTCGCGCTCACCCCCGACGCCAAGGCCACGAGCATCGACGAGGCGGCCCCGCACCGGATGGAGCGGGTCGCGCTGATGCTCGGCGCGGAGGGCGACGGACTCTCGCGGCAGGCCCTGATGGCCGCCGACGCGTGGGTCCGCATCCCGATGGCCCACGGAGTCGACTCGCTGAACGTGGGGGCCGCCGCCGCCGTCGCCTTCTACGCGGTGGCGACGGGACGCCCGGAGAACTGACCACGGGCCTGCGCGGATACGGGCCACCGGGCGCGCGGTGACGGGACGTCCGCAGATCCGACTAGCGTGCCGCGCGGTGGCCCCCGCCGACCCGACGCGGCATCAGGACGGATTCGGCGCGGCCTGATCCGCCGCCGCGTCGCCGACCACTTCGGACGTGCCGTACGCGCCGGACGCCTCCGGCGCGTACGCGGCCCCCGTCCGCTGCTCGCTCCCGCCGAGCCCCCGCGCCGGGCCCTGGCAGCCCTGCGCAGCCGCGATGCCCAGCGCCACCAGCAGCGTCACGACCACGAACACCACCAGCCGCTGGCGCAGCAGCCGCGGATTGGCCGGCCGCCGGCCCGCCGACGTCGTGCGGCTGCCGGAACGCGTGCCCGGCCTGCCGTTCGTCCCGCCCGCCGGCCCCTGCCGCTTCCCGGAACGCGTGGTGTCGCGCGGCGCCGGACGCGGACGCGACCCGCCCGTGCGCGGCGGGCCCGAACGCCCCGGCGCCGGACGCCTGCCCTGCTGCGGGCGCGGGGCCGACGGGCCCTCCGTGCGGCGGGTGTGCTGATCGGCGTACGGATCGGACATCCGCCCGGTCGGCCGGTCGGCCTGCGCCGAACGCTGCACGGGCGGACGGCTCTCGTGCAGCCCCTGCGCCTCGCGCGCCGCGATCTCCTTGAGCCGCATGGACAGTTGCAGCGTGCTCGGCCGCTCCTCGGGGTCCTTGGCCAGGCAGGCGCGCACCAGCGGGGCCAGGGCGTCGTGCACATCGTGGAGCTGCGGCTCCTCGTGCACCACGCGGTACAGCATCACCTCGGAACTGCCGTGCCCGAAAGGGGAGTCGGCCATCGCCGCGTACGCCAGGGTCGCGCCGAGCGAGAACACGTCCGTCGCGGGCGTCACCGCCGCGCCCCGGACCTGCTCCGGAGCCAGGAACCCGGGTGAACCGACCGCCGTGCCGACGTGCGTCAGGGTGCTGGCCCCGGTCGCCCAGGCGATGCCGAAGTCGATGATGCGCGGGCCCTTGGGGGAGAGGAGGATGTTCGACGGCTTCAGGTCCCGGTGGACCACCCCGGCCTCGTGCACCGCGACCAGCCCCTCGGAGAGCGCCGCGCCGATGGCGGCCACCTCCGCCGCGGCCAGCGGGCCCTCCTCGGCGACCTTGTCGTGCAGGGAGGGGCCGGGCACGTACTGCGTCGCGAACCACGGGCGGTCCGCCTCCAGATCGGCGGCGACCAGCCGGGCCGTGCACCCGCCGCGGATGCGCCGCGCGGCCGAGACCTCGCGCGCGAACCGCGAACGGAACTCCTGGTCCTCCGCCAGATCGGGCCGGATCACCTTCAGCGCGACCCGCTGTCCGCGCCGGTCGGAGCCCAGGTAGACGACGCCCATGCCGCCCGCGCCCAGTCGCCGGTGCAGCCGGAACGAGCCGACGAGACGCGGGTCCTCGCGCCGGAGCCGCATCATCGCCATCGTCTGCCCATCCCCGCTGCCTGGTCCGCCTGACGAGGCACAGCTTACGTACCCGGCGCCCGGCGCGCTCAGAGGCCGCGCCCTCGCCCGGGATTCGATCGTCAGTGCCGGGTGGGAGACCCGAAACGTGGTCAGGGAGCGGCGGATCCGGGCTCCCCGGCCGGTGCGAGATCTCAAAGGACCCTCGCAGAAGGGGGATTGGATCAGTGAAGGGTGACCGGGTCGAGACGGTCGTGGACGCCGCGGACACCACCCGGACGTACGGGACGGCGGCCTCCCGGGCAGGCCGAAGGGTGGCGAGCGCCGTCCGTCGAGGGGTGGTCGAAGTGAGTGAAGTCACCCGAAACGGCACGGTCGTGCGCGCCGCGCGCTTCAGGGCGACCAGGATGGCGGCCCTGGTCGAACAGCCGGTCCCCCGGGAGGACGCCTCCCGGCGCCCCCTCCGGGAAGACCCCAAGGTCCGGCGCCCCGTCTCCACCCAGAGGAGTACGCCGACGCTCGACGGCTCATCCTCCGGGAGGCCCGGAATCAGGTACGCGGGCATGACGCCGTGTGCTCGCCGCTTACCTAGTGTTGAGGTCAAGCGGTGGGCGCGGCACTCGTTCCCCGAGGCCGTACGCCCGCCGCTCCACGACCCGTCAGGAGAGGAACCATGTCGGACACGGCACCGCGGACGATGGTCCGTACGCAAGGACGCAAGGCGTACGCATCGCTCGGCGCCCGCACGTCCGGCACCCGCCACCCCTTGGTGGCGACGGCCATGGTCCTTCCCCTGGCAGCCCTGCTCGCCGTCGTCTTCGGCGGCTGGGAGGCAGTGGTCACACAGGCGTCGTCCGTGGCTGTGATGCTGGGGCGCTGAGCGGCGCCCGGGGTCCGGAAGAGCGGTCCTGACCCGACATCCGGTCAACAGCCCCGTGGGGACGGGGGTGCGGCGGACGGCAGCGTTTGTCCGGTCAGCTGGGGAGCTGACCGGGCATCGCGCTGTCCGGACCCGCCCGGACCCCACCGGCCCTGCCGGGGCCGCCGGTCGCCGCCCCGACCGGCTGGAGCACGCGGCTCGCGGCGTAGGCTCTGCGAGGACCGGCGGCAGAGCCGGCCGACCGCCGCCGGGGGAGCCGTTGCGTACCACCTCAGTCGTCGACGAGCTGGGCGCGCTGGCGCACCGCCTCGCCCACCCGGCGCAGACGCACCGCGGCTGCGCGCCGCCCGAAGTCCTCGCGGACCGCCCGGACGGCACCGTCGTCCGCAGCGGACCCGTGGTGGCCAAGGCCCACGCGCCGGACACGGACCGCGCGGACCTGTCGGCCCGCCTCGCCCTCGCCGCCGACCCGTCCATGACCGGCATCCTCCTCCCGCCGCTCGGCGCACCCCCCGGCCTCGCCGCCGGCCGTCGTGCCGTCTCCCTCTGGCCGTACGGAACACCCGTCGACCCCGCCGACCCGGCCGCCGCTCCCTGGACCCCGGCCGCCCAACTGCTCGCCCGCCTCCACCGGACCGCGCCCCCGTTCCCCCTTCCGCCCATGCGCGGCCCGGCCAAGGCCGCCCGGGCCGTCCTGCGGATGCGGACCGCCCTTCCCGGCACACCGCCACCGGTTCGCCCCGTCCTGGCCGCCTGGCGGGCCCTGCCCGCCTGGGCCCGCGGCGAGGCGGCGAATCCCGCGACGCGGGCCGGCTTCCTGTGCCACGGGGACCTGCACCTCGGCCAGTTCGTCCGCCACCCGGCGCCGGCCGGGCCCTGGCTGCTCATCGACGTCGACGACGCCGGTACGGGCGATCCGGCCTGGGACCTCGCCCGGCCCGCCGCCTGGTACGCGGCCGGCGTGCTGCCGTACGAGGACTGGCTGCTCTTCCTGGACGCCTACCGGGCCGCCGGGGGGCCGGCGGTGCCCGCCGACGGCGACCCCTGGCGGGCGTTGGACGTGCCCGCACGGGCGTTGACCGTGCAGACGGCGGCCCTGGCCCTGGCCAAGTGCGCGGCACAGGAACGCGATCCGGACGAGCTGGAGCTGCTGATGATCGAGGCCTGTGCCCGAATTGCGTCCCTCCCGCCCCAGTTGGCCGCCGAGGACGCGACGTAGGGTGAACTGACCGTGGCCGGGCATGCATTCCGGCGACGGCACGACGAGGGCGAGGAGCCGAGCCGATGATGCAGTGTCCCAAGTGTCACGCGCAGATGCACACGTACAACCGCAATGGCGTCCAGATCGAGCAGTGCAGCGGCTGCCGGGGGATATTCCTGGACTACGGCGAGCTGGAGTCCCTGACCCGCCTGGAGTCGCAGTGGTCGCAGCAGGCCCCGCCCGCTCCGCCCGCCCCGCAGGCATACCCGGCCGCCCCCGCCGCCCACGCGCCCGCGTGGGGCGCGCCGCACCAGGGCGGTCACTACGGCCACCACCGCCAGAAGGGCTTCGGCCGGATGCTCTTCTCCTCCTGAGCGGGGAGACGAAGAACCCCCCGGCCGAGACGGCCGGGGGGTTCTCTTCGGTGCGCGATACTGGGATTGAACCAGTGACCTCTTCCGTGTCAGGGAAGCGCTCTCCCGCTGAGCTAATCGCGCAGGGTGACCCTGCGTGTGTACTGCGTGCGCGATACTGGGATTGAACCAGTGACCTCTTCCGTGTCAGGGAAGCGCTCTCCCGCTGAGCTAATCGCGCGGGGTCCTCACGGACCAGTGGACGATACTGGGATTGAACCAGTGACCTCTTCCGTGTCAGGGAAGCGCTCTCCCGCTGAGCTAATCGTCCTTGGAGGTGGAGACGGGATTTGAACCCGTGTAGACGGCTTTGCAGGCCGTTGCCTCGCCTCTCGGCCACTCCACCAGGGATGGGGCTTCGGGAAGAACCCCCATCATTCAGCGAGCGGACGACCAGGTTCGAACTGGCGACCTCAACCTTGGCAAGGTTGCGCTCTACCAACTGAGCTACGTCCGCTTGTCCTTTCCGGCCCGCTTGCGCGTCCCGGCGACGTGTTGAACTCTAGCGGATTCCCGGTCCAGCACAAAAACGCGTTTGTGCTGCGTGCTGCGCTGCCTCCGCCCCGACGCGGGTCACCGCGCACCGTCCTAGACTCACCAGCGTGTTCGACCTCGCTCCCATGGCCCGCTTCGGCGGCCTCGTCGCCTCCGGTCTGCAGGACGTGACCCGTGACCCGGCGGCCCTCGACTCGTCCGGCTTCTGGGCCGTATGCGCCGATTTCGAAGGCCGTCCCGTCTGCGCCCGCTTCGCCTCGGTCCGCCGGGAGCCGGTGCCCGCACCGGCGCCCGGGGCCTGGCGCGGGCCCGCCGCCGGGGAGTGGACGTCGTCACTCGACCATGACGCCTACACGGCGGGCGTGCGGCGGATCCGGGAACACATCGCGGCCGGAGACGTCTACCAGGCGAACCTCTGCCGGGTCCTGTCCGCCCCGCTGCCCGGCCCCGGCGCGGCCGACGTCGACGCCCTCACCGCCCTGCTCGCCCGCGGCAACCCAGCCCCCTACGCCGGAACGATTCGGCTGCCCGGCCACGGGATCGAGGTGGCCACCGCGTCCCCCGAACTGTTCCTGCGGCGCGACGGCCGGACCGTCGAGTCCGGGCCGATCAAGGGCACCGGCCGCACGGAGGCCGACCTGCTGGAGAAGGACCACGCCGAGAACGTCATGATCGTGGACCTCGTCCGCAATGACCTCGGCAGGGTCTGCGCGACCGGCAGCGTCAGCGTCCCCGACCTCTGCGTCGTCGAGAAGCACCCGGGCCTCGTCCACCTCGTGTCCAGCGTGCGGGGCCGGCTGGCCGACGGCGCGGGCTGGCCGGAGCTGTTCGCCGCGGCCTTCCCGCCCGGTTCGGTCACCGGAGCGCCCAAGTCCAGCGCCCTGCGGATCATCGCGGAGCTGGAGCGGGGCCCGCGCGGACCGTACTGCGGTGCGATCGGCTGGGTCGACGCCGACCGGTCGACGGCTTCGCTCGCCGTCGGCATACGGACGTTCTGGATCGACCGGACCGGCGCCGCCCCCCTGTTGTGCTTCGGCACCGGCGCCGGCATCACCTGGGGCTCCGACCCGGAGCGGGAGTGGGACGAGACCGAACTGAAGGCTTCCCGGCTGCTCGCTGTAGCGTCGGGTGTGTACGAGCAGACAGGAAGGACCGCGCCATGAGGATCTGGGTCAACGGGGGACTGCACGACGCGGAGGACGCCCGTCTCCCGGTGCTCGACCACGGGCTGACCGTGGGCGACGGCATCTTCGAGACGGTCCGCACCAGCCACGGGCGGCCCTTCGCGCTGACCCGGCACCTCGACCGGCTGACCCGGTCGGCGCGCGGGCTCGGCCTGCCCGATCCGGACCTCGACGAGGTCCGCCGCGCCGTCGCCGCCGTCGTGGAGGCCAACCCCGTACCCCTGGGCCGGCTGCGCCTCACGTACACCGGCGGCCTCTCGCCGCTCGGCTCGGACCGGGGTGACGACGGGCCGAGCCTGGTCGTGGCGCTCGACGGGGTGACCCGCCGGCCGGACACCACCGCCGTGATCACGGTGCCCTGGACCCGCAACGAACGCGGCGCGCTCACCGGGCTCAAGACGACCTCGTACGCGGAGAACGTCGTCGCGCTCGCCCGGGCCCGCGAGCAGGGCGCGTCGGAGGCGCTGTTCCCGAACACGGCCGACCGGCTCTGCGAGGGCACCGGGTCGAACGTGTTCGTCGTCCTGGACGGCCGCGTCCACACCCCGCCCGTGGCGAGCGGCTGCCTCGCCGGGATCACCCGCGCCCTCGTGGTCGAGTGGACCGGTGCGGAGGAGACCGACCTGCCGATGCGGGCGCTGGCCGAGGCCGACGAGGTCTTCCTGACCTCCACCCTGCGCGACGTCCAGGCGGTGCACCGCGTCGACGGCCGGGAGCTGCCGGGGGCACCCGGGCCGGTGACGGCGAAGGCCATGCGCGTCTTCGAGGAGCGGGCCGGCGAGGATCTCGACCCGTAAGGCCGCGCCCGGCCCCGGGAGTCGGCTCAGCGCGTGACGCCGGCCCGTCCGGGGGATAGAAGCCTTGATGACTACGACACTCCGGCCGTCCGGGCCGCTCCAGCAAGGCGAAGACGGTGTGCGTTCGCGCGGCTACGACGTGTGCGACAACGGTCGGCCCGTCGGCTCGGTCGCGATCAGCACCGACGAGTCGTTCGGCGCCGCGGCCGGGGTGGTCCGGGACCTGCGCGTCGACGAGGAGAGGCGCAGGCGCGGACGCGGCACGATCGCCGTGCTCGCGGCCGAGGAGGTGCTGCGGCAGTGGGGGTGCACCCGGGCGCGGGTGGAGGTTCCGGCGGACAACGAGCCCGCCCTGCGGCTCGCCGTCGCCCTCGGTTACACCGAACGCAGCCGCAACATGGCCAAGCGCCTGGGCCCCGGTACGGCCGCGCTGCCCGGCGGTCTGACCTCGCGCCCGATGAGCGGGGAGGAGTTCGCCGCCTGGCGGCGCGAGGCGGTCATCTCGTACGCCCGCACCTGGACCGAGCGCGGTGTGCCGCCGGAGCAGGCCCGGCTCAAGTCCGAGTCGGACCACGCCCGCCACCTCCCCGACGGCGCGCGGACCGAAGGCGTCCGCTTCCAGGTGCTCCTGCGCGGCGACGAGACCGTCGGCCACGTCTGGGTGGCCGTGCGGGACGAGCCGCCGGGCGGTCCGGCCGGATACGTCTTCGACGTCGAGGTGCGCGAGGAGCACCGGGGCAGCGGTTACGGCCGGGCCCTGATGCTCCTCGCCGAGGACATCACCCGGGCCGGCGGCCAGGACCGGCTCGGACTGCACGTCTTCGCCTCGAACACGCCCGCGCTGCGGCTGTACGAGTCCCTCGGCTACGCCACGACGCGGTACAACCTGGCCAAGGTCCTCTGAAGCGGTCGGGGCGCGGGCGGGGAAGGCGTCAGTCCCGCGCGGCGAGCAGGCGGTCGACGATCTCCTCGATCCGCTCGCGCAGACCCTCCTGGCTCCGGCCTCCGTCCAGCCGCTCGTCGCCGATCACATAGGTGGGAGTGCCGGTGACGCCGATCGCCCGGCCCTCGGCCTGGTCCGCGTCGACGATCAGCAGATGCCGTCCGTCGATCAGGGCCGTGTCGAACTCCTCGGCGTCCAGTCCCAGTTCGCGCGCCACCTCCAGCAGCAGCGGTTCACCGGCGCGGGTCAGGTCGGCGGTCCGGGCGAGGACCGCCTCGACGTAGGGCCAGTCCTTGCCCTGGGCCGCGGCCTCCTCGGCGGCCTGGGCCGCCGCGTAGGCGTGCCGGTGCTTCTCCAGCGGGAAGTGCCGCAGCCTGATCTCCACGCGGTCGCCGTACCGGGCGCGGAGGGCGTGCACGTCGGTGAGGGCCCGGTGGCAGTCGGGGCATTCGAGTTCGCACCAGAGGTCCAGGACGACCGGTGCGGCGGGGGTGGTTTCGCTCATGGAATCAGTCTTCCAGGCCGGACGGCACATGCGTCATCGGGATCACGGGGCAGTCCTCGGGGAGGAGCGCGGCCCTGAAATGTCCCTGAGGCGGGCCGGCGGCGTGGCCCCGAAGGCGGTCGCCGGTGCAGGATGGAAGGGACGTTTCCCCGTGCTCCTGGAGGCCCGATGCTTGCCGAGACCATCTGTTCCGCCGCGTCGGCGGCGGGCCTGGGCATCGCCGCGGTCACCGCGTACCGCAAGCGGTTCCTCACCGCGACCAGGATCGCCGCCTACTCGCTGGTGCCCTTCGGCCTGGTGCTGACCGGCGTCGTCGAGTGGCTCTCCGGGATCGCCTTCAAGCCGAGCGTCTGGATCGGCTTCTGCGTGCTCGGCCTGGCCTGGCTGCTGTTCATGATCACGCGATCCGTCGAGCGCCGCAGGGGTACGACACGGGCGGAGCGCCGGGCCGCCCGCGCCGGCCGGCGGAACGAGGCGGTGGCCCCGGCCGCCTCCGCGCCCTCGCTCGGGACCACCGGCTCCGCACGCGGTCCGGCGACCCCGGTGAAGCAGGGGAAGCCGGTGAAGCCGGAGAAGAAGCAGCAGGCCGCGGCACCCGGCGACGACTTCAGCGACATCGAGGCGATTCTCAAGAAGCACGGCATCTGAGACCGTCGCGCGGCCCCCGTCCGGCACCACGGTCCGAATGCATGACGGCGGCTCGGACGCCGGATCGATTTTTCGTGGCCTCGGGACGGTGAACTCCCGGGGTGTTGGGGCAACTTGATCGCCAACCCGGT
This sequence comes from Streptomyces sp. ADI96-02, assembly GCF_003846185.1. Lineage (GTDB taxonomy): Bacteria > Actinomycetota > Actinomycetes > Streptomycetales > Streptomycetaceae > Streptomyces. Next base: position 924,007 of record NZ_ML123034.1, on the reverse strand, counting down.
TCCGGGTGGGTCATGATCGCCCCGAGATGGCGGAAACATTCCGGGGCGAGGCCCCCGCACCCCCTGCCGAAGAGCCCCGCGGCTGCCTCTTCGCGCTTTCCCAGCCGCCCCTGATGATCTTTCTGACGGTCGTCGGGGGCCTGCTGCTGCTGGCCGCGCTGCACGACCTCTTCGTCCTGTGACCGCCGCCCGGCCCGCCGGTCCGCCGCGCGCCCCCGGCGCTCAGCCCGCGGCCTCCCGCCGTCGCGCCCGGTACGCGGCGACATGGAGCCGATTACCGCACGTGCGGCTGGAGCAGTAGCGGCGGGAGCGGTTGCGCGACAGGTCGACGAAGGCGCGCCCGCAGTCCGGCGCCTCGCACCGGCGCAGCCGGTCCTGCTCGCCGGCCACGATGATGAACGCGAGCGCCATGCCGCAGTCGGCCGCCAGGTGGTCGCCGATCGAGGCGTCCGGCGCGAAGTAGTGCACGTGCCAGTCGTAGCCGTCGTGATCGGTGAGCTGCGGAGTGGTCCCGGCCGCGGCGACCAGGCGGTTGACCAGGTCGGCGGCGGTCCGGGCTTCCGGAGCCGCGAAGACCTCCGCGAACCGGGTCCGCACCTCCCGTACGGCGGTCAGGTCCTTCTCGCCGAGCGTGCCGACGCCGCTGATGTGGTGCCGCTGCGCGAACGCGTACAGCGCGGCGACGTCCGCGAGCCCGTCGGCCGGTCCGTCCGCGGGTGTGTCCGCCGCCGGCTCGTCCTGCGGCGCGGTGTTCACCAGATCGACCACCGTGTCGAGGGCGATCCGGGTGTCGTGGGGGATCAGCACGCTTTCGCTCCCTGGCCTCCGGCGGGCGGGCGCCTGCCGATGGCGGCTGACTCTACTGGCTCCCC
>NZ_ML123034.1:917698-922651 GCF_003846185.1 Streptomyces sp. ADI96-02 | reverse complement strand
CCCCTGCCGATGGCGGCTGACTCTACTGGCTCGCCGGGGCCCCTCCCGGCGCGGAGCGTGTGCGCGGGGGAGCGGAGGGACACGGCTTCGGCCGCCGCTCGCCGCGCCGGGCCCCCGGCACGCGCGCAGGCGCCGTCACCGCGGTGGGTTCCGCGATGACGGCGCCTGTGTCCACCGTATGAGGTTGTCCGCGCGACGCCGTCTCCCCGAGTCGGACGGCGTCGTGCAGCTCCCGGCCTGGCTCAGTTCTCGGCCAGGATGTGGGAGAGCTCCGTGTCGAGGTCGAAGTGACGATGCTCGGTGCCGGGCGGAACCGCGGCGTCGGTCCTCTTCAGGAACGACTCCAGGGCTCGTGCCGGAGCCTCGAGCAGGGCTTCGCCCTCCGGGGAGCTCAGCGCGATGCAGACGACGCCCTGGCCGTGGCTACGAGATGGCCAGACGCGGACGTCTCCGGTACCGGTGGGCCGGTGCAGCCCCTCGGCGAGAAGGTCGCGGGCGAATACCCATTCGACCGTCTCCTCCGCTCCGGTATGGAAGGTGGCGTGCACGGCATAGGGATCGGCCGTGTCATACCGCAGGCCCGCGGGTACAGGCAGTGAGGACTCGCTCGACACAACGAGGCGCAGGTGCAGCTCGCAGCTGACCGTGGTGTTCATAAGCGCCAGGGCCTTTCGCTCAGTGTGCGCTCGGGGATTCGCACGTCGGCGAAATCGACATGCCACCTACGGTGGCGTTGTAAACCCCTCTGACCCTTTTGTGATGCTTCGGGTCGCTCGCACAGCGGTGTGTAACTTTGGGTTATGCGCCCATTCCAGTGACGAGGAGGCTTCGGGTAAGTTGGGAATCATGAACGCGGAGAGTGACGAGCGGAGGGGAGTCGCCGAAGAGGCGGCTCCGGAATCCGCTGCGGGGGGCACGTCCAGGACCGAGCGCGCGCTGGGATCGCGGGCGCCGGGCTTCATCAAGTCGTCCAAGCCGCTGCATCTGAGCTGGCAGGTCGGGGTCTTCGTCGTCGGCCTGGCCGTGGTGGTGGCGGGCGTGCTGATGCTGGTGCTGCCGGGGCCCGGCTGGCTGGTGATCTTCGGCGGCATGGCGATCTGGGCGACCGAGTTCGTCTGGGCCCAGCTGGTGCTGCGCTGGACCAAGCGCAAGGTCACCGAGGCCGCCCAACGCGCCCTCGATCCCAAGGTCCGGCGGCGCAACATCATCCTCACCACGGTGGGGCTCGTGATCATGACGGTGCTGGTCGGGATCTACGTCTGGGAGTTCGGCCTCACCATGCCGTGGAAGATCCCCGCGTGACCCGGGGGCGGTCCTGACGCACCGCTGACATGGGGTAATGTTTGCGGTGCGTCCGGGGCGATTAGCTCAGTGGGAGAGCGCTTCGTTCACACCGAAGAGGTCACTGGTTCGAACCCAGTATCGCCCACCCGGACAGAGGGCCCGCGAGACAACCGTCTCGCGGGCCCTCTGCGTTTCCCAGCGGCTCCCGGCTTCCGGCAGCGACGGGCCGCAGCCGGCCGAGGGCCGGACCGCGCGGGCGGGTCGGAGCCGAGGCCGCGAGGAGTTTGAACGAAGCCCGCCGGGGCCTGTATGGTTCAACCCGTTCCCGGGCGATTAGCTCAGTGGGAGAGCGCTTCGTTCACACCGAAGAGGTCACTGGTTCGAAACCAGTATCGCCCACCCGGGGAAGGCCGGTCCGCCAGCATCACGGCGGACCGGCCTTCGCGTTCCGCGGGCCGCTTCTTCGGCTCATGCCGCCGCCGGCAGCCCCGGACGCAGCGGCCAGGACTGGTCGACCACCTCCGACGTACCGCTCTTGGCGAACCACGCCTGAAGGCCCCGTGCCTGGGCCGCGTGCCAGCTCGCCTGGAGCGTGTGCAGCTCCGCCGGGGAGAGCCGCTCCAGCCGTGAGGAGAAGCGCCGGCACACCGCGCGCACCAGCTCCAGCGAGGCCGTGGCGTCGGCCGCCGCGTCGTGTGCGCCGTCCAGGGGCACCCCGTACAGCCCGCAGAGGTCGGCCAGCTTGCGGCGGCCCTTGCGGTAGCGGTCCAGGTGCTTGTCCAGCACCCGGGGGTCCACCACCCGCAGCGGCACGTCGCTCAGGTAGCCGGTCAGCGACGACGCCCGGTGCCGCTTCAGCTCGCGGTCCAGCAGCGTCAGGTCGAACGGCGCGTTCATCACGGCCAGCGGACGGCCCGTCGCGCACTGCTCGGCCAGCGAACGGGCGATCTCGTCCATCACCGGAGCCGGCCAACGTCCGTTGAACCGAAGGTGGTCGTCGGTCAGCCCGTGGACCTCCGTCGCCCCCGCCGGCACCGGTATCCCCGGGTTCACCAGCCAGCGGGTGACGCGTACGCGCCCGCCCGCCGTGTCCTGCGCGACGAGAGCGGCCGAAACGATCCGGTCCTGCTCGGCGTCCACGCCCGTCGTCTCCATGTCGAAAGCGGCCAGCGGCCCCTCGAACCAGTGCATCATCCCCGAACTCCTCGCACCTGCACGGCAGATGGAGCGTCTCCCCCCTGCCCGATATCGGTGATACCCGGCCTGTTTGCCTGATACGCCGCTTGCGGGGGGTCGCCTGGGGTGACAACACGCTTGAGGGGCGCGGGAGTTCGAGGACGCGCGCCCGTGCTCACGCAGTCCGGCCCCCGTCGGCCCTCCCGCGCCGAAGGCCCGTGGGCTGCGGGGCGAGGCCGGGCGGGAGGGCCCGGCGGAGGTGCTCCGGGCGGCCGTGGACCCGCGTCGCGGAGGCGTGCGCGGGGGCAGGGCGCGGCCGGGGCCCACGCCGGGCACGGGCTCCCCGGGCCGCCAGGGGGCGCGGGACAGCCCGTGGGCGTTCGCATTGGGGGCGCACCGCTCGGTACGATTCGTCTTGCTTGGCCATACGAAGGCAGGCGATCCCCTCAGTCAGGAGAGACCGGTGTCAGACGTCCGTGTGATCATCCAACGCGATTCCGAGCGGGAAGAGCACGTGGTGACGACGGGCACGACGGCCGCCGAGCTCTTCCCCGGTCAGCGCACCGTCGTCGCCGTGCGCGTCGGCGGCGAGCTCAAGGACCTCGCGCACGAGCTCCGCGACGGCGAGAGCGTCGAGCCGGTCGAGATCTCCTCGCCGGACGGCCTCGACATCCTGCGCCACTCCACCGCGCACGTCATGGCCCAGGCCGTGCAGGAGCTCTTCCCCGAGGCCAAGCTCGGCATCGGCCCGCCGGTCAAGGACGGCTTCTACTACGACTTCGACGTCGAGCGGCCCTTCACGCCCGAGGACCTCAAGGCCGTCGAGAAGAAGATGCAGGAGATCCAGAAGCGGGGCCAGCGGTTCTCCCGCCGTGTCGTCACCGACGAGGCCGCCCGCGAGGAGCTGGCCGACGAGCCGTACAAGCTGGAGCTCATCGACATCAAGGGCTCCGCGTCCTCGGACGACGGCGCGGACGTCGAGGTGGGCGGCGGCGAGCTGACCATCTACGACAACCTGGACGCGAAGACCGGCGAGCTCTGCTGGAAGGACCTCTGCCGGGGCCCGCACCTGCCCACCACCCGGTACATCCCGGCGTTCAAGCTGATGCGCAACGCAGCCGCGTACTGGCGCGGCAGCGAGAAGAACCCGATGCTCCAGCGCATCTACGGCACCGCCTGGCCGACCAAGGACGAGCTGAAGGCGCACCTGGAGTTCCTGGAGGAGGCCGCCAAGCGGGACCACCGCAAGCTCGGCAGCGAGCTGGACCTCTTCTCCTTCCCCGACGAGATCGGCCCCGGCCTCGCGGTCTTCCATCCCAAGGGCGGCGTCATCCGCCGCGCCATGGAGGACTACTCGCGCCGCCGCCACGAGGAGGAGGGCTACGAGTTCGTCTACAGCCCGCACGCCACCAAGGGCAAGCTCTTCGAGAAGTCCGGCCACCTGGACTGGTACGCCGACGGCATGTACCCGCCCATGCAGATCGACGACGGGGTGGACTACTACCTCAAGCCGATGAACTGCCCCATGCACAACCTGATCTTCGACGCGCGTGGCCGTTCCTACCGTGAACTGCCGCTGCGTCTCTTCGAGTTCGGCACGGTCTACCGCTACGAGAAGTCGGGCGTAGTGCACGGCCTGACCCGCTCGCGCGGCTTCACGCAGGACGACGCGCACATCTACTGCACCAAGGAGCAGATGGCCGAGGAGCTGGACCGGACGCTCACCTTCGTCCTGAACCTCCTCCGCGACTACGGCCTGACCGACTTCTTCCTGGAGCTGTCCACCAAGGACCCGGAGAAGTTCGTCGGCTCGGACGAGGCGTGGGACGAGGCCACCGAGACGCTGCGCCAGGTCGCCGAGAAGCAGGGCCTGCCGCTGGTGCCGGACCCGGGCGGCGCCGCCTTCTACGGCCCGAAGATCTCCGTGCAGTGCAAGGACGCCATCGGCCGCACCTGGCAGATGTCGACCGTGCAGCTCGACTTCAACCTGCCCGAGCGCTTCGAGCTGGAGTACACCGGAGCCGACGGCGCCAAGCAGCGCCCGGTCATGATCCACCGCGCGCTGTTCGGCTCCATCGAGCGCTTCTTCGCGGTGCTCCTGGAGCACTACGCGGGCGCGTTCCCCGTCTGGCTCGCCCCGGTGCAGGCCGTCGGCATCCCGATCGGCGACGCCCACGTCCCCTACCTCCAGGAGTTCGCCGCCAAGGCGCGCAAGCAGGGGCTGCGGGTGGACGTGGACGCCTCGTCGGACCGGATGCAGAAGAAGATCCGCAACCAGCAGAAGGCCAAGGTGCCCTTCATGATCATCGCTGGTGACGAGGACATGGCCAACGGAGCCGTCTCCTTCCGCTACCGCGACGGTACGCAGGAGAACGGCATCCCCCTGGACGAGGCCATCGCCAAGATCGCCAAGGCCGTCGAGGACCGCGTCCAGGTCTGACCGGAGAAGGTCTGACCGCAGAAGCGGGAAGCGGCCCCCGGAGCGTCACTCGC
>NZ_ML123034.1:752889-916020 GCF_003846185.1 Streptomyces sp. ADI96-02 | reverse complement strand
GTCACTCGCGCCCCGGGGGCCGCTTCTCGTCCTCCCGGGTGAAGACCTGGATCAGCCAGGACGAGAACGAACCCGTCACCGCCCCCAGCAGCGCCAGCCCGCACACCATCAGCAGCACGGCGACCGACCGACCGCCCGGCGTGATCGGCGTCGCGTCCCCGTAGCCGACCGTCGTCAGCGTCGCGCACGCCCACCAGACCGAGTCCCCGAAGGTGCGGATCGTGGCGCCGGGGGCCAGGTGCTCCAGGCGGTACACCGCGAGCGCCGCGGAGAAGCCGAGCAGCCCGGCGCTCAGGCCGGCGTAGACCATCACCCGCGCGTACAGGGTCAGGCGCGGCCGGTCGTGACGGCGCTGCACCGCGTTGTACACCTTCACCATCCGCAGCGGGCGCAGCAGCGGCAGCACCAGGACGACGGTGTCGAGCCAGTGGACGCGGACGAACCGCGCGCCCAGCCCGCTGAGCCGCAGCCGCACCGCGTAGTCGGCGATGAACAGCAGCCAGGTCGACCAGACCAGGAGCAGCGAGATGTCGTGCCAGGGCTGCGCGTGGCGCGGGGCCAGCACCCGGACCGCGTATCCGGTCAGGAAGAACAGCGAGGCGACGAAGAGCGGAACCTCCGTGCGCTGCTCCCAGCGGGTCAGCCGGGACGGAGCCTGGGGGGCGGGTCGGTCGCTCATCGCCTCAGCATCGCGGTGCCTGCCGTGCCGCGGCCCCGGCGACACGCTCGGCCGGGGTGACGCAATATGCTGATCGGCATGACGAGTGATCCGGAGCAGCAGATCGGCGTGGGAACGCCCGACGCTTTCCAGCGTCTGTGGACGCCCCATCGGATGGCGTACATCCAGGGTCAGGACAAGCCCAGCGGCCCCGGCGCCGAGGACGGCTGTCCCTTCTGCTCGATTCCGGCGAAATCGGATGAGGACGGGCTCGTCGTGGCACGCGGTGAGCACGTCTACGCGGTGCTGAACCTCTACCCGTACAACGGCGGGCACCTCATGGTCGTGCCCTACCGGCACGTCGCCGACTACACCGATCTGGACGGCCCGGAGACGGCGGAGCTGGCGGACTTCACCAAGCGGGCGATGGGCGCGCTGCGCGCCGCGTCCGGGGCGCACGGGTTCAACATCGGCATGAACCAGGGCTCGGTCGCCGGGGCGGGGATCGCCGCCCATCTGCATCAGCACCTGGTGCCGCGCTGGGGCGGCGACACCAACTTCATGCCCGTCATCGGGCACACCAAGGTGCTGCCGCAACTGCTCGGCGACACCCGGGCCATGCTGGCGGACGCCTGGCCGGCCGGCTGACCGGATCCCGCCCGCGCCACCGACGAGGGCCGGGCCCGCCGATCGTTCCGGCGGGCCCGGCCCTCGCGCGCCCGGGGGCGCCGCATGATCGACGAGAGGTCCCGGAGGGTTTCCGGCGCCCCCTGCGCGTCGGGGGCGTCCGAGACCCCTACGCGTCGTAGACGTCGGCCTTGCGCGGGGACGGGTCCTGGACCGCGCCGCTCAGCATGATGGACCGGCTGTCGAAGCGGTCGGTGTCCACGCCGTTCTCGGCGAGGACCCGCATCGCCGCGGAGTGGACCACCCGCAGCACCGGCGTCGCGGCGCGCATCGCGTCGTCCGCCATGAAGCGGTGGCCCCACGGCTTGGCCGCCCAGGCGTGCCGCAGTCCGAAGGGCTCCGGCAGCACCATCTTGCCGCCCAGGTAGTCCAGCAGCGGCGGATACCAGGTGAAGGGCGCCCGCAGCGCGAGCCGGACGACCTCCTTGGCGTCCACCAGCGGCAACTGGACGTCCCGCGTCTCCCAGAACCGGACGGTCTTGTTGACCGTCTTCGTCTTCGCGGCCGGCTTGGAGAGGAACAGGCCGTGCACCGGACCGAGCGCGTGGCCGGTGACCTCGATGCGCAGGGTCTCGTGCAGGACGGTGACCGTGACCATCATGGTGATCACGAGCTGGCCGTCCCACAGCGTGAACTGGACTCCCAGATAGTGCCGGTCGCCGCTGCCGAACTGCTGGTGGTTGCAGATCCGCTGTATCTCGTGCGGCTTGACCTGGAAGGTGGCGACGTCCTCGCCCGCGGGCCGCGAGACGGAGTCGGCGTTCTCGCCGATCGGCGACACCACCCAGTGCTTGACGGACGGCTTCGGGAAGCCGCCCGTGTTCAGCGGACCGCGCTCCAGCATCTTCAGCTGGTCGTGGATGACCCGGATCAGGTCCCAGCTGCGGAACTGGTGGATCTCCTTCGTCGGGTCCTTGGGGACCAGCTCCTCCGCCAACTGCCAGCTGCCCCATCGGGTGCCCATGCCGAGCACGCCCTTGGGCCCGGCGTAGAAGACGGAGTTGGACTGCTGCTCGGCCGAGAGCTTCTCCAGGCCCTGCCGCATCGCCTCGCGTGCGGTCTCGTTGGGGTTCTTCGGCACCGCCTCGGGGATCTTGGCGATCACGCCGGCCCCGGACAGCAGCCCCTGCCAGCGGCCCCGCAGGTCCTTGGCCGACGTCTCCGCGATCCGCTTGGCGATCAGCCAGCCGATCGGCGGGGCGATGATCGCCCCGCGTACGTACAGCGCCCAGAAGCCGTCCAGCGGGAGCTTCACCACCAGGATCGCCGCGCCGATACCGAAGACGACGAGCACCAGTGTGCCGACCGCCCGGAACGCCGTGTCCTTGGACTTGTTCAGCGCGTCCCGGACGCGGAAGGCGATCACCCAGGCCAGGAGGCCGGGCAGGAAGAGGAAGCCGAACAGCGCCGTCACCAGCGTCAGCCGGGTGTCGCGGGCCTTGCGCAGGTTGTTCGCGGACAGGCAGTGCTCCACGACCGACTGCGGGTCCATGCCGAAGGACTGGATCAGCGCCTTGCGGGAGCCGCCCAGCATGCGCTGCTGCACGGCCCGGGCGAACGCCTCGCCGAGGTTCGGCTTGAAGTAGTCGGACGAGAAGAGCTTGGAGGAGCCCGGCTTCACCGCGGATTCGTGCCACTCGCTGTTGGCGTCGAGGATCGTCTCCACCGGGCTGTCCCGATACGCCGCCGAGGCCAGGGCGTTGGTCGCCACGGTCTGGCTCCCGGAGCCCTGCACCGGGATCTGCGCCCCGGGTGAGAAGTCGAATCCGTCGCTGGCCACTGTCGCCCCCACTCGCCGCACCGTCTGCTCCTGCGGGTGTGCCCAACTACCGTACGCGGCATACCTCCTGAGCTGCGACCACAGCGTATCGTCCGGATCGCGGCACCGCCTGTCATCGTACGGACGCGGGCCGTGTTTGCGACACTCCGCTCGTCACCCCGCCGGTCACTCCGCTAGTCACCGCGCCGGACGCCTCGCTCGTCACTCCGCCGGTCGGCCACCGGTCGTGACCTCGCGGACCCGGTCCGCGAGGTGCCGCGGCATCGCCTCGTGCCGGGCGTAGGCGCGCTCGAAGCGGCCCGCGCCGTGCGCGAGGGAGCGCAGGTCGACCGCGTACCGGTCGATCTCCGCCTCCGGCGCCTCGGCCCGTACGAGGGTGCGTCCGTCCGGCCCCTGCTCGGTGCCCACGACCCGGCCCCGCCGCCCCGACAGGTCGCTCATCACCGGGCCCACGTCGTCGTCCGGCACCAGGACGGACACCGCGCAGACGGGTTCCAGCAGCCGGATCGCCGCCGTGCCCGCCGCGTCCCGCAGCGCGAGGGCTCCGGCGGCCTGGAAGGCGGCGTCGGAGGAGTCCACCGCGTGCGCCTTGCCGTCCAGCAGCGTGACGCGCACGTCGACCAGCGGATACCCGGCGGCTACGCCCCGCGCCGCCTGGGCCCGCACCCCCTTCTCCACGGAGGCCACGAAGGGGCGCGGCACCGATCCGCCGACCACGCGGTCGGCGAACTCGACGCCCGAGCCCGGCGGCAGCGGCTCCACCTCGATCTCGCAGATCGCGAACTGGCCGTGTCCGCCCGACTGCTTGACGTGCCGCCCGTGTCCGGTCGCCCGCTCGCCGAAGGTCTCGCGCAGCGCGAACCGGTGCGGCTCGGCGTCGATCCGGACCCCGTAACCCTCCCGCAGCCGTTCGCGCGCCACCTCCTGGTGCGCCTCGCCGAGGCACCACAGCACGACCTGGCCGGTGTCCGGATTCTGTTCCAGGCGCAGTGTCGGGTCCTCGGCGACCAGCCGTGCCAGGGCCTGCGAGAGCTTGTCCTCGTCCGCCGCGCCGTGCGCGCGCAGGGCCAGCGGGAACAGCGGCTCGGGGGCCCGCCAGGGCTCGATGAGGAGCGGATCGCCGCCGCACGAGAGGGTGTCGCCGGTCTCCGCCTCGCCCAGGCGCGCCACGGAGACGAGACCGCCCGCACCGCACCGCTCCACCGGGTGCTGCCGACGCCCGGACGGCGTCGAGAGCGCGCCGATCCGGACCCGCGCCTCGTGCGGCGGAACGGGCTCCCGGCCCGCTCCGTCGAGGCCGCGCCCGCACACGTGCACGGTGTCGTCGGGCCGCAGCGTGCCGGAGAAGACCCGAACCAGCGAGAGACGGCCCACGTACGGATCGGACGCCGTACGGACCACCTCGGCCAGCAGCGGCCCGCCCGGGTCGCACGCGGGCGCGGGCCGGGGCGCGCCGGACGCGGTGGTGACGCGGGGCGGGACGCGCTCCGAAGCGGCGGGGAAGCCGCGCGTGACCAGGTCCAGCAGCTCCGCCGTGCCGACGCCCGGCCGGTCCCCTCCCAGCGAGGGCGCGGCGGGGAGGACGGGATGGAAGGCGCCCCGGGCCACGGCCCGCTCCAGATCGCCGGTCAGCGTCCCGGCGTCGACGTCGCCGCCGCCGAGGTAGCGGTCCAGCAGCGACTCGTCCTCGCTCTCGGCGATGATCCCCTCGATCAGCCGGGCGCGCGGCTCGCGCAGCGCCTCCTCGCGGTCCGGCGCGCCGGACTCCTCGGCCCGCCCGCCCGGGGCGCGGTCCGAGTCCGGCCGGGAGAGCAGACCGGTCACACCGGTCAGCGGCGCGTGCCCGTCGGCGCCCCGGGGGCCGAGGACGGGCAGGTACAGCGGTAGGACGGCGTCGGGATCGTCACCGCCGAAGAGCTCGGCGCAGAGCCGCGTCATCTCCTCGAACGGGGTGCGGGCGGTGTCCAGATGGGTGACGACGATGGCGCGCGGCACACCGGCCCGGGCGCACTCCTCCCACACGTCCCGGGTGGCCCCGGCGACCGCTTCGGCCTCCTGGGCGGCGGAGACGACGAACAGCGCCGCGTCGGCGGCCCGCAGACCGGCCCGCAGCTCGCCGACGAAGTCCGCGTAGCCGGGGGTGTCCAGCAGGTTGACCCGGCAGCCGTTCCACTCGACCGGGACCAGCGAGAGCTGGACGGAGCGCCTACGGTGCCGCTCGCCCCCGTCCCGGTCGGAGGCGGTCGCGCCGCCCTCGGCCCGGCCGACCGCGCCCGCCGTCCGGGCCAGCGTCTCGACCAGGGCGGTCTTGCCCGACCCGCTGTGGCCGACCAGCACGACGTTGCGCACGGAGGACGGATCCGCCTCCCCGGCCCCTCGTCCGGCCGCCGCGGGATGTGCGTGTGCCGTGTCGCCCATGGTGTGCCTCCCGGTCGGTGACGCGGTGCGGGGGATGGCCGCCCGGCGCGGAGCGGCGCCGCAGGTCCGGGGAGCCGCCGCGGCTGCGGTGGCGCCCGCGTCACCGCGGCTCTCCGACGCCCGCGTCACCGCGGCTCCGGCGGCGCGCGGTCCTTCGAGCGTGGCATCACCGCCCGGCCGCGTCCACACGGCGGGGTACGGCGCGCGGGGCGTGCGACACCCGGCCGTGCGGGTGCCCGTCCGGTGGAGCGCACCCGTCGTGACTACGATGGGCCAGCCGGTGGCCGAAGGGGCCGCTCGGCCAACCGAACCCTCGGGAAGGCCATGCTGAACAAGTACGCGCGTGCATTTTTCACGCGTGTCCTCACACCGTTCGCCGCTCTGCTGCTCCGCCTCGGGGTCAGCCCCGACGCGGTCACCCTCGTCGGCACGGCCGGAGTGATGGCAGGTGCGCTGGTCTTTTTCCCCATGGGGGAGTTCTTCTGGGGCACGATCGTCATCACGGCGTTCGTCTTCTCCGACCTGGTCGACGGCAACATGGCGCGCCAGGCGGGCATCTCCAGCCGGTGGGGCGCGTTCCTCGACTCGACGCTGGACCGGGTCGCCGACGGGGCGATCTTCGCCGGATTCGCCCTCTGGTACGCGGGCCGCGGTGACGACAACGTGCTGTGCGCCGTGGCGATCTTCTGCCTGGCCAGCGGCCAGGTGGTCTCGTACACGAAGGCGCGTGGCGAGTCGATCGGCCTGCCCGTCGCCGTGAACGGGCTGGTGGAGCGCGCCGAGCGGCTGGTGATCTCGCTGGTCGCCGCCGGCCTCGCCGGACTGCACGGCTTCGGCGTCCCGGGCATCGACGTCCTGCTGCCGATCGCCCTGTGGATCGTGGCCGCGGGCAGCCTGGTGACCCTCGTCCAGCGGGTGGTCACCGTGCGCCGCGAGTCCGCCGAGGCGGACGCCGCCGCGGCGTCCGGTCCCGCCGGGCAGGGGAGCGGGGCGGACCGGTGAGCGGCACGGCCGCCGGTCTCAAGGACCGGCTGAGCGACGGGCTGTACGGGCTCGGCTGGGGTGCGGTGAAGCGGCTGCCCGAGCCCGCCGCGGCGGCCCTCTTCCGCACCCTCGCCGACCAGGTGTGGAAGCGCCGCGGCAAGAGCGTGCTGCGCCTGGAGTCCAACCTGGCGCGGGTGGTGCCGGACGCCGGCCCGGACCGGCTGGCCGAGCTCTCCCGCGCCGGGATGCGTTCGTACATGCGGTACTGGATGGAGTCCTTCCGGCTGCCGGCCTGGAGTCGGCAGCGGATCAAGGACAGCGTCCACGTCGCCGACGTCCACCTCCTGACGGAGGGCCTGGACGCCGGGAAGGGAGTGGTCCTGGCGCTGCCGCACCTGGCCAACTGGGACCTCGCCGGGGCCTGGGTCACCACCGAGCTGAAGGTCCCGTTCACCACGGTCGCCGAGCGGCTGAAGCCCGAGACGCTCTACGACCGGTTCGTCGCCTACCGCGAGGGCCTGGGCATGGAGGTCCTGCCGCACAGCGGCGGCGCGGCGTTCGGGACGCTGGCCCGGCGGCTGCGCGCGGGCGGCCTGGTCTGCCTGGTGGCGGACCGCGACCTGTCCGCGTCCGGGGTCGAGGTGTCCTTCTTCGGCTCCGCCGCCCGGATGCCGGCGGGACCGGCCCTGCTGGCCCAGCAGACCGGAGCCCTGCTGCTGCCCGCGACCCTGGCGTACGACGGCACCCCGGTCATGAAGGCCCGCGTCCACCCCGCGATCGACGTGCCGGCGACCGGCACCCGCGCCGAGCGGACCGCCGTCATGACCCAGGCGCTGGCCGACGCCTTCGCCGCCGGCATCGCCGAACACCCCGAGGACTGGCACATGCTGCAACGCCTCTGGCTGGACGATCTGGACCCCCGGGGAGAACCGTCGTGAAGATCGGCATCGTCTGCCCGTACTCCTGGGACGTCCCGGGCGGCGTGCAGTTCCACATCAGGGACCTGGCCGAGCACCTCATCCGGCTGGGCCACCAGGTCTCCGTGCTCGCCCCCGCCGACGAAGAGACACCGCTGCCGCCGTACGTCGTCTCGGCCGGCCGGGCCGTGCCCGTGCCGTACAACGGCTCGGTCGCCCGGCTCAACTTCGGCATCCTCTCGGCCGCCCGGGTGCGCCGCTGGCTGCACGACGGCACCTTCGACGTGATCCACATCCACGAGCCGACCTCCCCCTCACTGGGGCTGCTGGCCTGCTGGGCGGCGCAGGGGCCGATCGTGGCCACCTTCCACACCTCCAACCCGCGCTCCCGGGCGATGATCGCCGCGTACCCGATCCTCCAGCCCGCCCTGGAGAAGATCAGCGCCCGGATCGCGGTGAGCGAATACGCCCGGCGCACGCTGGTCGAACACCTCGGCGGCGACGCCGTCGTCATCCCGAACGGCGTCGACGTCGGCTTCTTCGCCCGCGCCGAGCCCAAGGCCGAGTGGCAGGGGCAGACGCTCGGCTTCATCGGCCGCATCGACGAACCCCGCAAGGGGCTCCCTGTCCTGATGAAGGCGCTGCCCGCCATCCTCGCCGCCCGCCCGGAGACCCGGCTGCTGGTCGCGGGGCGCGGCGACGAGGAGGAGGCGGTCGCCCCCCTGCCGAAGGAGCTGCGCGAGCGCGTCGAGTTCCTGGGCATGGTCAGCGACGAGGACAAGGCCCGGCTGCTGCGCAGCGTCGACGTGTACGTGGCCCCCAACACCGGCGGCGAGAGCTTCGGCATCATCCTGGTCGAGGCGCTGTCGGCCGGTGCGCCGGTGCTGGCGAGCGACCTGGACGCGTTCGCCCAGGTCCTGGACCAGGGCGCGGCGGGCGACCTGTTCGCCAACGAGGACGCCGACGCGCTGGCGGAGGCCGCCGTGCGGCTGCTGGGCGACCCGGAGCGGCGGGCCGGACTGCGCGAGCGCGGCGAGGCCCATGTGCGGCGCTTCGACTGGTCGACGGTGGGGGCGGACGTCCTCGCGGTCTACGAGACGGTGACGGACGGGGCCGCGTCGGTGGCGGCGGACGAGCGCTCGGGGCTGCGGGCCCGGTTCGGACTGGCGCGGGACTGAGCGGCCGGGGCGGCGGGCCCGCGGCCCCGGGGCGGTGAGGTCCGGGGCGGTGAGGTCCGTGCCCTGGCGCGGCCCGGACGACGGTAGCGTGTGCGCCCGTGATCGAAACCCTCATCTGGATCGCCGTCGCCCTCTTCGCGATCGGCCTGTACCTCAGCTGGACCGCCGGCCGGCTCGACCGCCTGCACTCCCGCATCGACGCCGCCCGGGCCGCGCTCGACGCCCAGCTGCTGCGCCGGGCCTCGGTCACCCAGGAACTCGCCACCTCCGGTGTCCTGGACCCGGCAGCCTCGATCGTCCTCTACGAGGCCGCGCACGCCGCCCGGCAGGCCGAGGAGGACCACCGCGAGGTCGCCGAGAGCGAGCTGAGCACCGCCCTGCGCGCCGTCTTCGGCGAGACCGCGCAGGTCGACGCGGTCAAGGAGATCCCCGGCGGGGTCGACGCCACCACCGAACTGGCCGCCGCCGTACGCCGCGTACCGATGGCCCGGCGGTTCCACAACGACGCCGTACGCGCCGCACGGGCCCTGCGCCGGCACCGTACCGTCCGGCTGTTCCGGCTGGCCGGGCACGCCCCGTTCCCGCTCGCCTTCGAGATGGACGACGCGCCGCCGGTCGCCCTGGCCGACCGCCCCGGCACCTGATCCGCCGACCGCCCCGGCACCTGATCCGCCGACCGTGCGGCACCTGATCCGGAGCGGACGACCGCCCGCGCCGCCGCAAAACGATCCACGGCCTGCCCATTGGCCCTTGCTGTGGACTGCTCCGGCGGCGTTTGCTCGGGGACGCAGAAGCCAGCGTCTTTCACCGAGTGAGGTCCCGTGTCCACGCTTCCCAGCACCCCGCAGTCCGCCGAGTCCCCCGCCACCGGCACCGCCCGCGTCAAGCGCGGCATGGCCGAGCAGCTCAAGGGCGGCGTGATCATGGACGTCGTCGACGCCGAGCAGGCGAAGATCGCCGAGGACGCGGGCGCGGTGGCCGTCATGGCCCTGGAGCGCGTCCCGGCCGACATCCGCAAGGACGGCGGCGTGGCCCGGATGTCGGACCCCGACATGATCGAGGAGATCATCGGGGCCGTCTCCATCCCCGTCATGGCCAAGTCCCGCATCGGCCACTTCGTCGAGGCCCAGGTCCTCCAGTCCCTCGGCGTCGACTACATCGACGAGTCCGAGGTCCTCACCCCGGCCGACGAGGTCAACCACAGCGACAAGTTCGCCTTCACCACCCCCTTCGTCTGCGGCGCCACCAACCTCGGCGAGGCCCTGCGCCGCATCGCCGAGGGCGCGGCCATGATCCGCTCCAAGGGCGAGGCCGGCACCGGCAACGTCGTCGAGGCCGTCCGCCACCTGCGCCAGATCAAGAACGAGATCGCCCGCCTGCGCGGCTTCGACAACAACGAGCTGTACGCCGCCGCCAAGGACCTCCGCGCCCCGTACGAGCTGGTCCGGGAGGTCGCCGAGCTGGGCAAGCTGCCCGTGGTGCTGTTCTCCGCCGGCGGCGTCGCCACCCCCGCCGACGCCGCGCTGATGCGCCAGCTCGGCGCGGAAGGCGTCTTCGTCGGCTCCGGCATCTTCAAGTCCGGCGACCCGGCCAGGCGCGCCGCCGCCATCGTGAAGGCCACCACCTTCTACGACGACCCGAAGGTCGTCGCGGACGCCTCCCGCAACCTGGGCGAGGCCATGGTCGGCATCAACTGCGACACGCTGCCCGAGACCGAGCGCTACGCCAACCGCGGCTGGTAGCCGGCGATGAGCGACACCCCCGTCATCGGCGTGCTGGCCCTCCAGGGCGACGTACGGGAGCACCTGATCGCCCTGGCCTCGGCGGACGCCCTGGCCAGGCCGGTCCGGCGTCCCGACGAGCTGGCCGGGGTGGACGGCCTGGTCATCCCCGGCGGCGAGTCCACCACCATGTCCAGGCTGGCCGTCCTCTTCGGCATGCTGGAGCCGCTGCGCGAGCGGGTGCGGGCCGGGATGCCCGTCTACGGCACCTGCGCCGGGATGATCCTGCTGGCCGAGAAGATCCTCGACCCGCGCGCCGGACAGGAGACCGTCGGCGGCATCGACATGATCGTGCGGCGCAACGCGTTCGGCCGCCAGAACGAGTCCTTCGAGGCCGCGGTCGAGGTCGACGGCGTCGGAGGCGGCCCGGTGGAGGGCGTGTTCATCCGGGCGCCCTGGGTCGAGTCGGTCGGCGCGCGCGCCGAGGTGATCGCCGAGCACGGCGGCCACATCGTGGCCGTGCGGCAGCGGAACGCCCTCGCCACCTCGTTCCACCCCGAACTGACCGGCGATCACCGCGTGCACGCCCTCTTCGTGGACATGGTGCGCGCGGTGAAGTGAGCGACCCCGGTAGGATCTCTCGGGTTCGACTCGATTTTGGTGACGCGAAGGAGAAGGCAGATGTCCGGCCACTCTAAATGGGCTACGACGAAGCACAAGAAGGCCGTGATTGACGCCAAGCGCGGCAAGCTCTTCGCGAAGCTGATCAAGAACATCGAGGTCGCGGCGCGCTCCGGCGGCGTGGACCTCGATGGCAACCCGACGCTCGTCGACGCCATCCAGAAGGCGAAGAAGAGCTCCGTCCCGAACAAGAACATCGACTCCGCCGTGAAGCGCGGCGGCGGTCTCGAAGCGGGCGGCGCCGACTACGAGACGATCATGTACGAGGGCTACGGCCCCAACGGCGTCGCGGTGCTCATCGAGTGCCTCACCGACAACCGCAACCGCGCCGCCTCCGATGTCCGGGTCGCGATGACGCGCAACGGCGGCTCCATGGCCGACCCGGGATCCGTCTCGTACCTGTTCAACCGCAAGGGCGTCGTGATCGTCCCCAGGGGCGAGCTGGGCGAGGACGACGTCCTCGGCGCGGTGCTCGACGCGGGCGCCGAGGAGGTCAACGACCTCGGCGAGACCTTCGAGGTGGTCAGCGAGGCCACCGACATGGTCGCGGTCCGCACGGCGCTCCAGGAGGCGGGCATCGACTACGACTCCGCCGAGGCGAACTTCCTGCCCACCATGCAGGTCGAGCTCGACGAGGAGGGCGCCCGCAAGATCTTCAAGCTCATCGACGCCCTGGAGGACAGCGACGACGTGCAGAACGTCTTCGCCAACTTCGACGTGTCCGACGAGGTCATGGAGAAGGTCGACGCCTGACGGCGCGGCCGGTGCGGCTCCCGCGACGGGCCGACGGGGACACACCCCGTCGGCCCGTCGTCCTGTCGGTGCGAGGCGATGTCGGTGCGAGCCGATAGCCTGCGGGAACAGATGAACGAACGGGCGCGTCGCGCGGTGAGGACAGGGGGGCTCCATGCGGGTTCTGGGCATCGACCCGGGGCTGACCCGGTGCGGCGTCGGCGTCGTCGAGGGAGTCGCCGGCCGGCCGCTCACCATGATCGGCGTCGGAGTCGTGCGCACGCCCTCCGACGCGGAGCTGGGCGACCGCCTGGTCGAGATCGAGCGGGGCGTCGAGCGCTGGCTCGACGAGCACTCCCCGGGGTACGTCGCGGTCGAGCGCGTCTTCGCCCAGCACAACGTCCGCACCGTGATGGGGACGGCCCAGGCCAGCGCCGTGGCCATGCTCTGTGCCGCCCGGCGCGGCATCCCGGTCGCCCTGCACACGCCCAGCGAGGTCAAGGCGGCCGTCACCGGATCCGGCCGCGCCGACAAGGCGCAGGTCGGCACGATGGTGACGCGGCTGCTCAGGCTGGACGCGCCGCCCAGGCCGGCGGACGCCGCCGACGCCCTGGCGCTCGCCATCTGCCACATCTGGCGCGCGCCCGCGCAGAACCGCCTCCAGCAGGCCGTCGCGGCCCACCGCGCGCCGGGCACGTCCCGTACGCCGGGCACGTCCCGTACACCCGGCACGTCCCGTACGCCCAGCCCGCCTCGTACGCCTCGCACGCTGAAAGGCCGCACCGCATGATCGCCTTCGTCTCCGGCCCGGTGGCCGCCCTCACCCCGACCACGGCCGTCATCGAGGTCGGCGGCGTCGGCATGGCCCTCCAGTGCACCCCGCACACCCTCGCCGGCCTGCGCGTCGGCCAGGAGGCCCGGCTCGCCGCCTCCCTCGTCGTCCGGGAGGACTCGCTCACCCTGTACGGCTTCGCCGACGACGACGAGCGCCAGGTCTTCGAACTGCTCCAGACCGCCAGCGGTGTCGGCCCCCGTCTCGCCCAGGCGATGCTCGCCACCCACAGCCCCGACGCGCTGCGCCTGGCCGTCTCCACCGGCGACGAGAAGGCCCTGACCGCCGTATCGGGCATCGGCAAGAAGGGCGCCCAGAAGCTGCTGCTGGAGCTCAAGGACCGCCTCGGCGAACCGGTCGGCGCCCACATCGGCCACCAGGGCGTCGGCACGCCCGTCACCCCGGGCTGGCGCGACCAGCTCCAGGCCGCGCTGATCGGCCTCGGTTACGCGAGCCGTGAGGCCGACGAGGCCGTCGGCGCCGTCGCCCCGCAGGCCGAGGCGGCGCTCGCCGAAGGCGCCACGCCTCCCGTGCCGCAGCTGCTGCGGGCCGCCCTGCAGACCCTCAACCGCGCACGCTGACCGGCGCCGAACCACCCCGAGAGGCCCCTCCATGAACTGGGACGAGACCGACGAGCCGACCGGGCCGGTCCTCGACGACCGGCTGGTCGACGCGGACGCGGACGGCGAGGACACCGCGGTCGAAGCGGCCCTGCGCCCCAAGGACCTGGAGGAGTTCGTCGGCCAGGAGAAGGTCCGCGAACAGCTCGACCTGGTCCTCAAGGCCGCCCGCGCCCGTGGCGCCACCGCCGACCACGTACTCCTCTCCGGCGCCCCCGGCCTGGGCAAGACCACCCTCTCGATGATCATCGCGGCCGAGATGAACGCGCCGATCAGGATCACCTCCGGCCCCGCCATCCAGCACGCCGGCGACCTCGCGGCGATCCTCTCCTCCCTCCAGGAGGGCGAGGTCCTCTTCCTCGACGAGATCCACCGGATGTCGCGGCCCGCCGAGGAGATGCTGTACATGGCGATGGAGGACTTCCGCGTCGACGTGATCGTCGGCAAGGGCCCCGGCGCCACCGCCATCCCGCTGGAACTCCCGCCCTTCACCCTGGTCGGCGCCACCACCCGGGCCGGACTGCTGCCGCCGCCGCTGCGCGACCGCTTCGGCTTCACCGGGCACATGGAGTTCTACGCCCCGGCCGAGCTGGAGCGCGTCGTCCACCGCTCCGCCCGCCTGCTGGACGTCGCCATCGACGTGCCGGGCGCCGCCGAGATCGCCGGACGCTCCCGCGGCACGCCGCGCATCGCCAACCGCCTGCTGCGCCGCGTCCGCGACTACGCCCAGGTCAAGGCCGACGGCTCGATCGACCGGGAGATCGCCGCCGCGGCGCTCAAGGTGTACGAGGTTGACGCCCGCGGACTCGATCGGCTGGACCGCGCGGTCCTCGGCGCCCTGCTGAAACTCTTCGGCGGCGGACCGGTCGGCCTGTCGACGCTCGCGGTCGCCGTGGGGGAGGAGCGGGAGACCGTGGAGGAGGTCGCCGAGCCCTTCCTCGTACGGGAAGGACTGCTGGCCAGGACGCCGCGCGGGCGGGTCGCCACCCCGGCGGCCTGGACGCATCTGGGACTGGTCCCGCCGCAGCTCGGCGCAAAGGGACAACAGGGTCTGTTCGGGGCGTGATACCTCACAGGTTGGCCCGCAGCGGAACCAGGGTGCGATGCTGGGCGTTGTTCCATTGATGCGGACTCGCTTAGACTCCGCCGATGCCGCCCTTACCGGTCGGTGTACCCACCCCCGTAAATTACAGGCCGCATTCCAGCGCGGTCGTGCGAAGGAATTCCCGTCCCGTGAATATCGTGACTCTCCTCCCCTTCATCGTGCTCATCGGGGCCATGTTCCTGATGACCCGCTCCGCCAAGAAGAAGCAGGCGGCAGCCGCGCAGATGCGCAACGAGATGCAGCCCGGCACCGGCGTGCGGACCATCGGCGGCATGTACGCCACCGTCAAGGAGGTCCACGACGACACGGTTCTCCTCGAGGTCGCTCCCGGCGTGCACGCCATCTACGCGAAGAACGCCATCGGCGCGGTCCTCGACGACGCCGAGTACAACCGCATCGTGCACGGCGACGACGAGGAGCTGGACGCGGACGGCACGGTCGTTCCCGACGACGCCTCCTCGCTGACCGGCGCGGACGACGCCGAGGTCGCCAAGATCGACCTGGCCAAGAGCGACGCGGCCGACGACGCCGAGCCCAAGAGCACCGCGGCCAAGGACGCCAAGGCCGACGGCGAGGGCGAGTCCAAGTAGTCCACGACCCCGAGGGGCGTCGCGAGCCGATCGGGCGCGGCGTCCCTGGGAGCGTGCGGTCTTCTGCGGGGGCAGGTCCCCACAACACTTCGTGGCCGCTCGGGCGCGTACCCGGCGCGGGGCGGTTGGACAGGGAGAAACGAGAAGGTGGCAGCACCCAAGAAGGGCCGAGGGCCGTCCGGCGGTCAGGGGAGGCCGGGGCGTTCCCTGGCCCTGATCCTCATCGCCATGGTCGCGCTCACCGGCGGGATGTTCCTGTCCGGGCACACCACGCCCAGGCTGGGCATCGACCTGGCCGGCGGTACGTCGATCACGCTGGAAGCACAGAACCAGCCCGGCAAGCCGAACGCGATCAACCCGACCAACATGAACACCGCGGTCGGGATCATCGAGCGCCGCGTCAACGGTCTGGGCGTCTCCGAGGCCGAGGTCCAGACCCAGGGCGAACGAAACATCATCGTCAACATCCCCAAGGGGACGAACTCCAAGCAGGCCCAGGAGCAGGTCGGCACCACCGCCCAGCTCTACTTCCGGCCCGTTCTGACGGTTCAGGCGAGCGGCCCCGCGCCCAAGCCCTCCGGCTCCACCAGCCCTTCGGCCAGCCCCACGCCGAGCGCCAAGGAGTCCGCCGGCGCCGGTGACAAGGCCGGCGAGGAGGCGACCGGATCGGACGTCACCCCGTCCCCGAGCGCCACCACCCAGGGCCGCGCGGTCACCGGGTCCCTGACGAAGGACGACCCCACCCCCGCCGCCTCGGAGTCCTCGGACCCGAAGGCGTCCGAGACCCCCGGCGCCTCGCCCTCCCCGGACCCGGCCACGGCCAAGCTCCAGGAGGAGTTCGCCAAGCTCGACTGCACCGACCCGAAGCAGCGCACGGAGGCCGGCCAGAACGCCAAGCCCACCGACTCCATCGTCGCGTGCGGCTCCAACGTTCCCGGCAGCTACGAGAAGTACATCCTCGGCCCCTCCGAGGTCTCCGGCAGCGACGTCGACGAGGCCAAGGCCGCCATCGACCCGCAGAGCGGCCAGTGGATCGTGTCGATGGAGTTCACCTCCGCCGGCGCCAAGAAGTTCCAGACGATCACCACCCGGCTCTCGCAGCAGCAGCCGCCGATGAACCAGTTCGGGATCGTCCTCGACGGCGAGGTCGTCTCGGCCCCCTCGGTCAACACGGTGCTCAGCAAGAACGCCCAGATCTCCGGCAGCTTCGACCAGCAGTCGGCCGAGGACCTCGGCAACATCCTGTCCTACGGCGCGCTCCCGCTGACCTTCAAGGAGGTCAGCGTCACCACGGTGACCGCCGCCCTCGGCAGCGAGCAGCTCCAGGCCGGTCTGATCGCCGGCGCCATCGGGCTGGCCCTCGTCGTGGTCTACCTGGTCGCCTACTACCGCGGGCTGGCGTTCATCGCCCTGCTCAGCCTCCTGGTGTCCGGCATCCTGACCTACACGATCATGGCCCTGCTGGGTCCCGCCATCGGCTTCGCGCTGAACCTCCCGGCGGTCTGCGGCGCGATCGTCGCCATCGGCATCACGGCGGACTCCTTCATCGTGTACTTCGAACGCGTGAGAGACGAGATCCGCGAGGGCCGCACGCTCCGCCCGGCCATCGAGCGCGCCTGGCCCCGCGCCCGCCGCACGATCCTGGTCTCCGACTTCGTGTCGTTCCTGTCCGCCGCGGTGCTCTTCCTCGTCACCGTCGGCAAGGTGCAGGGCTTCGCGTTCACGCTCGGCCTGACGACCCTGCTCGACGTCGTCGTGGTGTTCCTCTTCACCAAGCCCCTGATGACGCTGATGGGCCGCACCAAGTTCTTCTCCCAGGGCGGATCCTGGTCCGGGCTGGACCCGAAGCGCCTCGGCGCCAAACCCCCGCTGCGCCGCTCGCGCCGTGTCAACGCGTCCAACGACCCGAAGGAGGCGTGAGATGTCGCGACTCGGCAATCTCGGCGCCCGGCTCTACCGAGGCGAGGTCGGCTACGACTTCATCGGCAACCGCAGGATCTGGTACGGCGTCTCGATCCTGATCACCATCACGGCCATCATCGGCCTGGCGGTCGGCGGCCTGAACATGGGCATCGAGTTCAAGGGCGGCGCGGTCTTCACGACCAGCAGCAAGGCGGACATCTCCACCGCCCAGGCCACGGACGTGGCGACCGAGGCATCCGGTCACCTGGCCATCGTCCAGGAGCTCGGCAACGGCGGTCTGCGCATCCAGATCACCGAGGTCGACACGGCCAAGGCGAACGAGATCAAGGAGACGCTCTCCGACGAGCTCGGCATCCCCGCCGAGAAGATCAACGCCGACCTGGTCGGTCCGAGCTGGGGCGAGCAGATCGCCAACAAGGCGTGGACCGGTCTCGGGATCTTCATGATCCTGGTGGTGGTCTATCTGGCCATCGCCTTCGAGTGGCGGATGGCCGTCGCCGCCCTCGTCGCGCTGATCCACGACATCACCATCACGGTCGGCGTCTACGCCCTCGTCGGCCTGGAGGTCACGCCGGGCACGGTGATCGGTCTGCTGACCATCCTCGGTTACTCCCTGTACGACACGGTGGTCGTCTTCGACAGCCTCAAGGAGGGCCAGAAGGACATCACCAAGCAGACCCGCTACACCTACAGCGAGATCGCCAACCGGTCGATCAACAGCACGCTGGTCCGGTCCATCAACACCACCGTGGTGGCGCTGCTCCCGGTCGCCGGCCTGCTCTTCATCGGCGGCGGCGTCCTCGGCGCCGGCATGCTGAACGACATCTCGCTGTCGCTGTTCGTCGGTCTCGCCGCCGGCGCGTACTCCTCGATCTTCATCGCCACGCCGCTCGTCGCCGACCTGAAGGAACGCGACCCGCAGATGAAGGCCCTGAAGAAGCGGATCCTCGCCAAGCGGGCCGCCGCCGCGGCCAAGGGCGAGCCCGTCGAGGACGACGGTCCCGAGGACCGGCAGGACGGGGACTACGACGACGAGGACGATGCCGCCGGCGCGGTGGTGGGCCAGCGGCGCCCGCCGCGGGGCCACGGCCGTACCCCCGGGAAGCGCTGAGTGATGACCGGCACCACCGCATCCACCCAGCAGCTCCTGCTCAGCCGCATCCGCGACGTCGCGGACTATCCGAAGCCGGGCGTGGTGTTCAAGGACATCACCCCGCTGCTCGCGGACCCGGTGGCCTTCACGGCGCTCACCGACGCCCTCGCGGAGCTGTGCCTGCGGCACGGAGCCACGAAGGTCGTCGGCCTGGAGGCCCGCGGCTTCATCCTGGCCGCGCCGGTCGCGGTCCGGGCCGGGCTCGGCTTCGTACCGGTCCGCAAGGCCGGCAAGCTCCCCGGGGCCACGCTCAGCCAGTCCTACGAGCTGGAGTACGGCAGCGCGGAGATGGAGATCCACGCCGAGGACCTCGACGCCGAGGACCGGATCATGATCATCGACGACGTGCTCGCCACCGGCGGCACCGCCGAAGCCTCACTGGAGCTCATCCGCCGGGCCGGGGCCCAGGTCACAGGCGTCGCGGTGCTCATGGAGCTCGGTTTCCTCGCCGGCCGGGACCGGCTCGCGCCGGCCCTGTGCGGCGCCCCGCTGGAAGCGCTGATCACGATCTGATCCGCTGGGCGGCGTCCGGTGGCGGTCGCACACGACGAAGGAGGGGCACCCGGGAACATCCGGGTGCCCCTCCTCGTTGTGCAGGCTCCCACCGTCCCCGGGCGAGGTACCGCCGGGGGATCGATACCATGGGCTCTCCGGGTACCCCGGATCCGCACGAGGAGCGCTCTTGCCAGACGAGGCCCAGTCAGCCGCCGCCCCGCAGCCCGACAAGCCCGCGGCGGCCCCAGCCACGCCCCGGAACGCCGCGCCCTCGAACGCGCCGAAGCCCGCTCCGCCGGAGGCGGCGGGTTCCGGCCGGCCCCCCGCCGCCCCGCCCGCGAAGCCCGCGGCCCCCGAGACACCGGCGGCGCCCGCGAGTCCCGCGCCCCAGCCTTCCGCCAAGCCCGCCGCCACCGGGCCCAAGCCGCCCGCCCCCGTGCCACCGGCCCCGGCCAGGCCCGCCGCCACGGCCGGCTCCGCGTCCCGCTCCGGCGGCTCCTCCAACCGCGTACGGGCCCGCCTCGCCCGACTGGGCGTACAGCGCTCCAGCCCGTACAACCCGGTCCTCGAACCGCTGCTGCGCACCGTCCGGGGCAACGACCCCAAGATCGAGACGGCCACCCTCCGCCAGATCGAGCGCGCCTACCAGGTCGCCGAGCGCTGGCACCGGGGCCAGAAGCGCAAGAGCGGCGACCCGTACATCACGCACCCGCTGGCCGTCACCACGATCCTGGCCGAGCTGGGCATGGATCCGGCCACGCTGATGGCCGGGCTGCTGCACGACACCGTCGAGGACACCGAGTACGGCCTGGACACCCTGCGCCGCGACTTCGGCGACCAGGTCGCCCTGCTCGTCGACGGCGTCACCAAGCTGGACAAGGTCAAGTTCGGCGAGGCCGCGCAGGCCGAGACCGTCCGCAAGATGGTCGTCGCCATGGCCAAGGACCCCCGCGTCCTGGTCATCAAGCTCGCCGACCGCCTGCACAACATGCGCACCATGCGCTACCTCAAGCGGGAGAAGCAGGAGAAGAAGGCCCGCGAGACGCTGGAGATCTACGCCCCGCTGGCCCACCGGCTGGGCATGAACACCATCAAGTGGGAGCTGGAGGACCTCGCCTTCGCGATCCTCTACCCGAAGATGTACGACGAGATCGTCCGCCTCGTCGCCGAGCGCGCCCCCAAGCGCGACGAATACCTCGCCATAGTGACCGACGAGGTCCAGGCAGACCTGCGCGCCGCCCGCATCAAGGCCACCGTCACCGGCCGCCCCAAGCACTACTACAGCGTGTACCAGAAGATGATCGTGCGGGGCCGCGACTTCGCCGAGATCTACGACCTGGTGGGCATCCGCGTCCTCGTCGACACGGTCCGCGACTGCTACGCCGCGCTCGGCACCGTCCACGCCCGGTGGAACCCGGTGCCGGGGCGGTTCAAGGACTACATCGCGATGCCCAAGTTCAACATGTACCAGTCGCTGCACACCACGGTGATCGGTCCCAGCGGCAAGCCCGTCGAGCTCCAGATCCGGACCTTCGACATGCACCGCCGCGCCGAGTACGGCATCGCCGCCCACTGGAAGTACAAGCAGGAGGCCGTGGCGGGCGCCTCCAAGGTGCGCACCGACGTCCCCAAGCACACCGGACGCGGCCAGGACACCGTCAACGACATGGCGTGGCTGCGCCAGCTCCTGGACTGGCAGAAGGAGACCGAGGACCCCAGCGAGTTCCTGGAGTCCCTGCGCTTCGACCTCTCGCGCAACGAGGTCTTCGTCTTCACGCCGAAGGGCGACGTGATAGCGCTGCCCGCCGGGGCCACCCCGGTCGACTTCGCCTACGCCGTCCACACCGAGGTCGGCCACCGCACCATAGGGGCCCGGGTCAACGGGCGGCTCGTCCCGCTCGAATCCACCCTCGACAACGGCGACCTGGTGGAGGTCTTCACCTCCAAGGCGGCCGGCGCCGGACCCTCGCGGGACTGGCTCGGCTTCGTCAAGTCGCCGCGCGCCCGCAACAAGATCCGCGCCTGGTTCTCCAAGGAGCGCCGCGACGAGGCCATCGAGCAGGGCAAGGACGCCATCGCGCGCGCCATGCGCAAGCAGAACCTGCCCATCCAGCGCATCCTGACCGGCGACTCGCTGGTCACGCTCGCCCACGAGATGCGCTACCCCGACATCTCCTCGCTCTACGCGGCGATCGGCGAGGGCCATGTCGCCGCGGCGGGCGTCGTCCAGAAGCTGGTGCAGGCGCTCGGCGGCCACGACGAGGCCAACGAGGACCTGGCCGAGTCCACTCCGCCCTCCCACGGCCGCAACAAGCGCCGTGCCAACGCGGACCCCGGCGTCGTCGTCAAGGGCGTCGAGGACGTCTGGGTCAAGCTGGCCCGCTGCTGCACGCCCGTCCCCGGCGATCCGATCATCGGCTTCGTCACCCGGGGCAGCGGCGTCTCCGTCCACCGCGCCGACTGCGTCAACGTCGACTCGCTGTCCCAGCAGCCCGAGCGCATCCTCGAAGTCGAGTGGGCGCCCACGCAGTCCTCCGTCTTCCTGGTCGCGATCCAGGTCGAGGCGCTGGACCGCTCCCGGCTGCTGTCGGACGTCACCCGGGTGCTGTCGGACCAGCACGTCAACATCCTCTCGGCGGCCGTGCAGACCTCCCGCGACCGGGTGGCCACCTCGCGCTTCACCTTCGAGATGGGCGACCCCAAGCACCTGGGACACGTCCTGAAAGCCGTACGCGGCGTGGAGGGCGTCTACGACGTCTACCGCGTCACCTCGGCCCGCCGGCCCTAGAAGACTGATCCACCAAAACCGGAAGGAGGGCCCGGTACGCGATCGCGTACCGGGCCCTCCTCGACGTACCGGGCGAAGCCGTCAGCCGCCGAACTCCTCCAGGCCCTTGAGCGCCTGGTCCAGCAGCGCCTGGCGGCCCTCCAGCTCCTTGGACAGCTTGTCGGCGCGGGCGTTGTCGCCCCGGGCGCGGGCCGTGTCGACCTGCGTACGCAGCTTGTCCACGGCGGCCTGCAACTGACCGGTCAGACCCGCGGCGCGGGCCCGCGCCTCCGGGTTCGTCCGACGCCACTCGGACTCCTCGGCCTCCTGGAGCGTCCGCTCCACCGCCTGCATCCGGCCCTCGACCTTCGGGCGGGCGTCACGCGGCACGTGGCCGATGGCCTCCCAGCGCTCGTTGATCCCCCGGAACGCGGCACGGGCCGCCTTCAGGTCCTTCACCGGAACCAGCTTCTCCGCCTCGGCGGCGAGCTCCTCCTTGAGCTTGAGGTTCTCGCCCTGCTCGGCGTCGCGCTCCGCGAAGACCTCGCCGCGGGCGGCGAAGAAGACGTCCTGGGCGCCGCGGAAGCGGTTCCACAGATCGTCCTCGGCCTCGCGCTGGGCGCGGCCCGCCGCCTTCCACTCGGTCATCAGGTCCCGGTAGCGCGCGGCCGTGGTCACCCAGTCCGTGGAGCCGGACAGCGCCTCGGCCTCGGTGACCAGCTTCTCCTTCGCCTTGCGGGCGTCCTCGCGCTGGGCGTCCAGCGCGGCGAAGTGCGCCTTGCGCCGCTTGGAGAACGCCGAGCGGGCGTGCGAGAAGCGATGCCACAGCTCGTCGTCCGACTTGCGGTCCAGCCGGGGCAGGCCCTTCCAGGTGTCCACCAGCGCGCGCAGCCGCTCACCGGCCGAGCGCCACTGCTCGCTCTGCGCCAGCTCCTCGGCCTCGGCGACCAGGGCCTCCTTGGCCTGCTTGGCCTCGTCGGTCTGCTTGGCCTTGAGGACCTTGCGCTCCTCGCGCCGCGCCTCGACCGTCGCGACGAGCGCGTCCAGCCGCTCGCGCAGCGCGTCGAGGTCGCCCACCGCGTGGTGCTCGTCGACCTGCTGACGCAGGTGGTCGATCGCGGCCGTGGCGTCCTTGGCCGACAGGTCGGTGGTCTTCACCCGCCGTTCGAGGAGGCCGATCTCGACCACGATGCCGTCGTACTTGCGCTCGAAATAGGCCAGAGCCTCCTCGGGGGAACCGGCCTGCCACGATCCGACGACCTGCTCGCCGTCGGCTGTACGCACGTACACGGTGCCCGTCTCGTCGACACGGCCCCACGGGTCGCTGCTCACAGCGCCTCCTCCACCTGATGCCTGCGAGGGGGTTCGCCCCCGGGCATCGTCCACAGTTTCCTGGAGCGGGCCTCGCCCGCCCTCCACAACGCCAATCTAGGCGACCGGCCACCCGGCTGTCCGCACTCAGCGCGGCCGAAATTATTCGCCCGCGGCCGGGGCGGCCGGGCGGAGTCCGCTCCGGCCCGCGCCCGGCCGGTTCACTTCTCGGTCACGGTCGCCTTCTCGACCACCACGCTCTTCTTCGGGGCGCCGTCGCCCGCACCGCCCGCGACCCCGGCCTCGCCGACCTTCTGGACGGCCTTCAGCGAGGCGTCGTCCATCGTGCCGAAGGGGGTGTAGGTGGGCGGGAGCTTCGTGTCCTTGTAGACCAGGAAGAACTGGCTGCCGCCGGAGTTCGGCTGGCCGGTGTTGGCCATCGCCACCGTGCCCGCCGGGAAGGTCACCGTGCCGTCGCCGCCCGCCTTGCCGAGCGCGTCCAGGTTCTCGTCCGGGATGGTGTAGCCCGGGCCGCCGGTGCCGTCGCCCTTCGGGTCGCCGCACTGCAGGACGAAGATGCCCTGCGTGGTGAGCCGGTGGCACTTCGTGTCGTCGAAGTAGCCCTTGTCGGCCAGCGCCTTGAAGGAGTTCGCGGTGCGCGGGGTCTTCGCCGCGTCGATCGAGAACGCCATGTCGCCCTGGCTCGTGCTGAGCGACATCGTGTACGCGGCCTTCTTGTCGATCTTCATCGCCGGCTCGGGGGCCTTGCTCTCGCTCTTCGAGGGCTCCGGCGCGGGGCTCCGGCTCGCCGCCGCGTCGTCGCCCTTCTTCCCGTCGTCGCCGCCCGCCGCCATGTACGCGCTCACGCCCACCACCGCGGCCACGGCCACCGCCGAGGCGGCGATCACGGTGATGCGCCTGGTCCTGCGGCGGGTCTCCTCCCGGCGCTTCTGCTGCCGCTCGAACTTCTCCCGGGCGAGCTGCCGCCGCCGCTGTTCGCTGCTGGACACCGGTGGGTCTCCTTGTACGTCGTGATGATCCGGCCAGGGTTGCCCCGTACCGTATATGGGTTACCTGTGTCGTGAGGAGCGCCGGTAGGCTCTGAACTGCTGCATCCTTCGCTGCCGCCGCTCCCGCCGGACGAACATTAAGGACGATCGTGCTCATTGCCGGGTTCCCCGCCGGGGCCTGGGGGACCAACTGCTACCTGGTCGCCCCCGCCGCCGGTGAGGAGTGCGTGATCATCGACCCGGGCCACCAGGCCGCCCAGGGCGTCGAGGAAGCGCTCAAGAAGCATCGGCTCAAGCCCGTCGCCGTCGTCCTCACCCACGGCCACATCGACCACGTCGCCTCGGTCGTCCCGGTCTGCGGCGCCCACGACGTCCCCGCCTGGATCCACCCCGAGGACCGCTACATGATGAGCGACCCCGAGAAGGCGCTGGGCCGCTCCATCGGCATGCCGCTGATGGGGGAGCTGACCGTGGGGGAGCCGGACGACGTCAAGGAGCTGACCGACGGATCCCGCCTTGCGCTGGCCGGTCTGGAGTTCGGCGTCTCGCACGCGCCGGGCCATACCAAGGGGTCGGTGACGTTCGGGATGCCCGAGGCCGCGGACGTCCCGCCGGTCCTGTTCTCGGGCGACCTGCTCTTCGCCGGCTCCGTCGGACGCACCGACCTGCCCGGCGGCGACCACGCCGAGCTCATCGAGTCGCTGGCCCGCGTGTGCCTGCCCCTCGACGACTCGACCGTGGTGCTGTCCGGCCACGGCCCCCAGACGACCATCGGCCGCGAGCGCGCCTCCAACCCGTTCCTGAACGGTCTGGACGCGCCGCCGCGCCGAGGAATGTGACGAGAGACCTTTCTGTGAGCACCTTTCAGGCCCCCAAGGGCACGTACGACCTGATCCCGCCGGACTCCGCGAAGTTCCTCGCGGTGCGCGAGGCCATCTCCGCGCCGCTGCGCGACTCGGGCTACGGCTACATCGAGACGCCCGGCTTCGAGGACGTCGAGCTCTTCGCCCGCGGCGTCGGCGAGTCCACCGACATCGTCACCAAGGAGATGTACACCCTCACCACCAAGGGCGGAGCGGAGCTGGCCCTGCGCCCCGAGGGCACCGCGTCCGTGCTGCGCGCCGCGCTGGAGGCCAACCTCCACAAGGCCGGCAACCTCCCGGTCAAGCTCTGGTACTCCGGCTCGTACTACCGCTACGAGCGCCCGCAGAAGGGCCGCTACCGCCACTTCTCGCAGGTCGGCGCCGAGGCCATCGGCACCGAGGACCCGGTCCTGGACGCCGAGCTGATCATCCTGGCCGACCAGGCGTACCGCTCGCTGGGCCTGCGCCGGTTCCGGATCCTGCTCAACTCGCTCGGCGACAAGGAGTGCCGCCCGGTCTACCGCGAGGCGCTCCAGGGCTTCCTGCGCGACCTCGACCTCGACGAGGAGACCCGCCGCCGCATCGAGATCAACCCGCTGCGCGTCCTGGACGACAAGCGGCCCGAGGTGCGCAAGCAGCTCACCGACGCCCCGAAGCTCCGCGACCACCTGTGCGACGCCTGCAAGGCGTACCACGAGGAGGTCCGCGCGCTGCTGACGGCGGCCGGCGTCGCGTTCGAGGACGACGAGACGCTGGTGCGCGGACTCGACTACTACACGCGCACCACGTTCGAGTTCGTCCACGACGGCCTCGGCGCGCAGTCGGCGGTGGGCGGCGGCGGGCGCTACGACGGCCTCTCGGAGATGATCGGCGGCCCCGCGCTCCCGTCCGTCGGCTGGGCGCTCGGCGTCGACCGCACGGTACTGGCCCTGGAGGCGGAGGGCGTCGGGCTCGACATCCCCGCCACCACCAGCGTGTACGCGGTGCCGCTGGGCGAGGAGGCCCGCCGGGTGCTGTTCGGCGTCGTCACCGAGCTGCGCCGCGCGGGGGTGGCCGCCGACTTCGCGTTCGGCGGCCGGGGCCTGAAGGGCGCGATGAAGAGCGCCAACCGCTCCGGCGCCCGGTTCACGCTGGTGGCCGGCGAGCGGGACCTGACCGAGGGCGTCGTCCAGCTCAAGGACATGGAGTCCGGCGAGCAGGCGGCGGTGCCGCTGGCGGAGGTCGTGACGGAGCTGACCGGACGCCTCGGCTGAGCGACCGGAGGCCGGACACCGGAATCCGGACAGAGCCGCGGGCGGGAGGACCGGATCCTCCCGCCCGCGGCCGTTCCCGTCCGCCGTTCCCGCATTCGTGGGAGCAGCCGCCGGGTCGCCGTCGCCCTCGTCGTCGCCCGGTGGCCGTCGACCGGTCAACTTGCCGGGATCCGATTCATCCGGTCCGACGACGTCCACCCGGGAACTTCCGCGGCCCGTTCCCTCGCCGGGGCCGCCCGACTCCCGCTCGACCCCTTCTTTCCAGCCGTCCGCGCCTGCCGTGCACACGTCTTTACGCGCATCGAACGGATGGCCTCCACGGGGGTGCGGCACAATGACCTTGCCCGGCTGGCCACTCAGTGATGGAACGGCGATATGACGACTGCAGCGGTAGACCACCACACCCCGTCCGATCAGGACCGGGACGGCGGAAAGCGGACCATCGGGGCGGGCCGCGGTCTTGCTCTGCTTCTGATCATCACCGGAGCGGCCGGACTCCTGGCCGCCTGGGTCATCACGATCGACAAGTTCAAGCTGCTGGAGGACCCCTCCTTCACGCCCGGGTGCAGCCTCAACCCGGTCGTCGCGTGCGGCAACATCATGAAGAGCGAGCAGGCTTCGGCCTTCGGGTTCCCCAACCCGATGCTCGGACTGGTCACGTACGCGATGGTCATCGCCATCGGCGTGGGCCTGCTGGCCGGCGCCCGCTACCGCAGCTGGTTCTGGCTCGGCCTCAACGCCGGGACGCTGTTCGGCGTCGGCTTCTGCACCTGGCTCCAGTACCAGTCGCTGTACAACATCAACTCGCTCTGCCTGTGGTGCTGCCTGGCCTGGGTCGCCACCATCGTCATGTTCTGCTACGTGACCACGCACAACGTCAAGCACCGCGTCCTGCCCGCTCCGTCCTGGCTGCGCAACGGCCTGATGGAGTTCCCCTGGGTCCTGCCGGTCCTGTGGATCGGGATCATCGGCATGCTGATCCTGACCCGCTGGTGGGACTTCTGGACCAGCTGACGCCGACGCGACCGAGCACGACGCCGCCGGGCTGTTCACCTACGGAAATCCGTGGGTGAACAGCCCGGCGGCGTTGTCAGTGGGGTGGCATAGGCTTCTTGTCGTGGAGCCCGACCTCTTTACCGCAGCCGCCGAAGACCGCCAGGAGAAGGACCCGTCCAGCAGCCCCCTCGCTGTACGGATGCGTCCGCGCGTCCTCGACGAGGTCGTCGGCCAGCAGCATCTGCTGAAGCCGGGCTCGCCGCTGCGCCGGCTCGTCGGCGAAGGGGGCGGGGGGCCCGCCGGTCCGTCCTCGGTGATCCTGTGGGGCCCGCCCGGCACCGGCAAGACGACCCTGGCGTACGTGGTCAGCAAGGCCACCAACAAGCGCTTCGTCGAGCTGTCCGCGATCACCGCCGGCGTCAAGGAGGTGCGGGCCGTCATCGACGGGGCCCGGCGCGCGACCGGCGGCTTCGGCAAGGAGACCGTCCTCTTCCTGGACGAGATCCACCGCTTCTCCAAGGCCCAGCAGGACTCGCTGCTGCCCGCCGTGGAGAACCGCTGGGTGACCCTGATCGCCGCGACCACCGAGAACCCCTACTTCTCGATCATCTCTCCGCTGCTCTCGCGCTCGCTCCTGCTGACCCTGGAGCCGCTGACCGACGACGACCTGCGCTCCCTGCTGCGCCGGGCGCTCACCGACGAGCGGGGGCTCGGCGGTGCGGTGACCCTGCCGCAGGACGCGGAGGCGCATCTGCTGCGCATCGCGGGCGGCGACGCCCGGCGGGCGCTGACGGCTCTGGAGGCGGCGGCGGGCGCGGCGCTCGCCACGCACGCCGACGAGGTCACGCTGGAGACGGTCGAGGCGACCGTCGACCGCGCCGCCGTGAAGTACGACCGCGACGGCGACCAGCACTACGACGTGGCCAGCGCGCTCATCAAGTCCATCCGCGGCTCTGACGTGGACGCCGCGCTGCACTATCTGGCGCGGATGATCGAGGCGGGGGAGGACCCGCGGTTCATCGCCCGCCGGCTGATGATCTCGGCGAGCGAGGACATCGGCCTCGCCGACCCGACCGCGCTGCCCACGGCGGTGGCCGCCGCGCAGGCCGTCGCGATGATCGGCTTCCCGGAGGCGGCGCTGACCCTCAGCCACGCCACCATCGCCCTGGCCCTCGCGCCGAAGTCCAACGCGGCCACGCTGGCGATCTCCGCCGCGCAGGAGGACGTCCGCAAGGGGCTGGCCGGTCCGGTCCCGGCCCATCTGCGCGACGGCCACTACAAGGGCGCCGCCAAGCTGGGCCACGCCCAGGGCTACGTCTACCCGCACGACGTCCCGGGCGGTATCGCCGCCCAGCAGTACGCCCCGGACGCGGTCCGGGGCCGGAGGTACTACACGCCCACCCGCTACGGCGCCGAGGCGCGGTACGCGGACGTGGTCGAGCGGGTCCGCGAGCGCCTCGGGGGCGCCGGCGACGGGGCGGACGCGTCCTGAGCGGCCGGATCCGGCGTATCCGGCTCAGTGCGCGGCGGCCTCGAAGAGGGTGTGCATCGCCCGCCGCAGCTCGGTGACGTCGCGCACCGGCTCCGGGAACTCGAAGCGGGCGTCGAAGCACGAGTCGCGGTCCTCGACGAAGCGGACCCGCAGCCCGAAGCGGTCCAGGGCGACGGGCACGGCGGAGGGCCGGTGGGCCGGGCAGACGTCGGTGGCGCGGTCGCCGAGCAGGGTGCTGAGCGTGCCCACCTGCTCCGCGTGGGCGGCGTGCAGATGCTGGAGCAGCTCCGCCTCGTGGGTGACGAGCGGATCGGGCGCGGCGTCCCGGAAGTCGTCCGGTTCGACGTCCTGCTCGCCCCAGAGGTCGTCGACGTACGCCTCGCCGAACTCCAGGCGCAGCATCATGCGGCCGGGCTCGGCCAGTCCGGGGACGGCGGTCAGCCAGCCCGAGACCCGGGCGCGGGCCCGGATCCGGTGCGGTACGGAGACGGGAGCGACGTCCGTGATCTCCAGCACGGCGGTCAGCTCGTCGCCCTGGGCGTGGGTCGCGGCGCGCACGGCCGGGGAGTCCGCGGGGAACTCCAGGAAGACGTCGCCCTCCGGCCCCACGCTGCGGCTGTCCGGAATCAGGGGCTCGGCACGGGCCAGGTCCAGGCCCGGTACGACGAGCATCGCGGAGCAGGTACTCTGTACGAGAGTTCGTGTGCGCTCGGCTGCTGACGGCATCCGAGTGTTTTCAAGCCCGCTGGGACGCGGCTGACCACGATCAGATCGGCCTTCCGTCGTAGCAGCACCTTCTGGTGTGCTGCCGCTGTCTGTGCTGTCCGTGACGTGAGTGGTGTTCCCAGGGCGAGACATGCGATCTCCTTGAGTAAGGTAAGCCTAACCTAACCTACAACGGAGGTCTGGAGAACGTGCCTAACCAGTCGCGTCCCAAGGTCAAGAAGTCGCGTGCCCTCGGCATCGCCCTGACGCCCAAGGCTGTCAAGTACTTCGAAGCGCGTCCGTACCCGCCGGGCGAGCACGGCCGTGGCCGCAAGCAGAACTCGGACTACAAGGTCCGTCTGCTGGAGAAGCAGCGCCTGCGCGCGCAGTACGACATCAGCGAGCGCCAGATGGCGCGCGCCTACGACCGCGCCAAGAAGGCCGAAGGCAAGACGGGCGAGGCGCTGGTCGTCGAGCTCGAGCGCCGCCTCGACGCCCTGGTCCTGCGTTCGGGCATCGCCCGCACCATCTACCAGGCCCGTCAGATGGTCGTCCACGGCCACATCGAGGTCAACGGCGGCAAGGTCGACAAGCCGTCCTTCCGCGTGCGCCCCGACGACATCGTCCAGGTCCGCGAGCGCAGCCGCGCCAAGGTCCCCTTCCAGGTGGCCCGCGAGGGTGGTTACGACACCGACGGTGAGACCCCGCGCTACCTCCAGGTGAACCTGAAGGCCCTGGCCTTCCGCCTGGACCGGGACCCGAACCGCAAGGAGATCCCGGTGATCTGCGACGAGCAGCTCGTCGTCGAGTACTACGCCCGCTGATCCAGGCGCAGCCGCTCTCACCAGCGCTCCGGCCCGCCCCTCCCTGTCATCCGGGAGGCGGCGGGCCTTCGCGTGGCCCCGGGCGGCAGGACGGCCGGCTTCCCCGGCGGGTCCAGGCGTCGCCGCGCGCCGCCGCCGGCCAGCGCCCGGTCGACCGCGGTGTCCGGATCCAGCCGGTTGCCGGCCCGCAGCCCCGCCTCGTACGCCGTGTCGCCCAGTTCCGCGCGCAGCCGCCCCTCGCACTCCGCCCGCGGCCGTCCGAAGTACGCCGAGCCGAACAGCGGCAGCCCCACCGACGGCCAGACCCGCTCCGCCGCACCCTGGAGCACCGCGGCCTCCCGGGCGTCGCCCTCCACCGCCGTCACCAGCGCCAGCAGCTCCAGCGAGAGCACGGTGACGGTCAGGTCGTTGAAGGTCCGGCCGATGGTCAGGCACTCGCCGAGCATCGTGCGGGCCTCAGCGGGTCTCTCCCGCCGCAGCGCCGCGTAGGCCAGGACGTAGAGCGCGTACGCCAGCGTCCACCGCTCGCCGTGGTCCTCGCAGACCTCCCGGACCTCGCCGCAGACGGCCGCCGCCTCCTCCAGATCGCCGAGGAAGGCCACCGTCATGGCCAGCTCGACCCGCGCCATCAGCACGTTGCTGTTCAGCTCGCCGATCTCCCGGTAGCGGCCGAGCGCGTCGCTCAGCAACCCCTCGGCCCGCGGCAGGTCGTCCGTGACCATCGCCAGGCAGCCGGTGCGGTGCACCGCGTACGCCATCGCCGTCGCGTCCCCGCACCGCTCCGCCTCCTCGCGGCACTCCTGGAGCGCGCGGAGCGCGCCGACCGCGTCCCCCTGGAGCACGGCCACGTAACCCAGCACCCAGAGCACCTTGAGCCGCGCCGCGTCGGACGGAGCCGGTTCCTCCAGTACGTGGTCCAGCCAGTGGCGGCCCTCCGACAGCCGTCCGCAGCCGGCCCAGTAGAACCACAGCGTGCCCGCCAGGTACTGCGCGAGACGCACCTCGTCCGGGCTCTCCATCGAACACTCCATCGCCCGGCGGAGGTTCGGCAGCTCGCTGTCGACGCGCGCGGCCACCTCCGCCTGGCGCGGGCTGAACCAGTCCAGCTCGCACCAGGTCGCCAGGCCCAGGAACCAGTCCCGGTGACGCCGCCGCAGCCGCTGGGCGTCGCCGGTGGCCGCCAGCCACTCGGCCCCGTACTCGCGGACCGTGTCCAGCAGCCGGTAGCGCGTGCCCGCGGCCCCGTCCTCGCGCACCACCACCGACTGGGCGAG
The DNA here is from genome assembly GCF_003846185.1 of Streptomyces sp. ADI96-02. Classification (GTDB taxonomy): domain Bacteria; phylum Actinomycetota; class Actinomycetes; order Streptomycetales; family Streptomycetaceae; genus Streptomyces. The sequence continues at coordinate 885,051 of NZ_ML123034.1, read as the reverse complement.
CAACTCCTCCAGCGCGTCCAGCACCGAGTCCGCCGGCAGGTCCGGCCCGCCGCAGACGTACTCGGCGGCCTCCAGGTCGAACTGCCCGGCGAACACGGAGAGGCGGGCCCACAGCAGCCGCTGCTCCGGCGTGCACAGCTCGTGGCTCCAGCCGATCGCGGTGCGCAGCGTCTGATGGCGGGGCGGCGCGCCGCGGCTGCCGCCGGTCAGCAGCCGGAAGCGGTCGTCCAGCCGCAGCAGCACCTGGTCCACGGAGAGGGCGCGCAGCCGCCCCGCGGCCAGTTCCAGGGCCAGCGGGATGCCGTCGAGGCGGCGGCACAGTTCCAGGGTGGCGGCGCCGTCGGCGGCCGTCGGCCGGCGGCGGGGGGCCAGGGCGCGGGCCCGCTCGGTGAACAGCTCCACCGCGTCCCCGTCGGACATCGGCGCGAGCGGGTACGTCAGTTCGCCGTCCACCTGGAGAGGGCGGCGGCCGGCGGCGAGCACCTGGAGCCCCGGGGCCCGGCGCAGCAGCTCCCGCACCAGCGTCGCGCAGGCGTCGACGAGGTGCTCGAAACCGTCGAGCACCAGCAGCGCGCTGCGCTCGGCGAAGTGGCCGGCCAGGACGGAGCGCGGCGGCCGGCCGGAGTGGTCGGTCAGTCCCAGGGCGTCGACCAGGGCGTGCTCCAGCAGGTCCGGGTCGCGGACGGCGGAGAGCTCGGCGAGCCAGACCCCGTGGCAGTACCGTTTCTCCAGGAGTCCGGCGAGCTGGGTGGCGCACCGGGTCTTTCCGACGCCCGCCACTCCGGCGACCGTGACGAGTCTGGACCGCTCCAGCAGCCGCGCCAGCTCGGCCAGTTCGTCCTCGCGCCCCACGAACCGGTTCAGCTCCGCGGGGAGGTTGCCGCGGGTCGCGGCCGGGCGGGGGTCGGGATCGCCGGGGTCGGGGCAGCGGTGCTGAAGGCGTCGCATGAAACACGCAGAGTACTGGCTTGGCAGCTCTCCGTACAATCTCCTCGGGCCAACTGCCCTCCGGACCCCGGTGAATGCGGTAGGGGAGGAGATGCCCGGCGCGATAGGCTCGGGGGACGACGACCGTACGCGCGCAGCGGCCGGCCGTGACCGAACGGAGACGAGCCCCGCAGGGGGCCGAGCGACGAGCAGAGAGCGGTGCACAGTGTCCGGTGGAGAGGTGGCCGGGATCCTGGTGGCCGTCTTCTGGGCGATCCTGGTCTCGTTCCTCGCCGTGGTGCTGGTGAGGCTGGCCCAGACGCTCAGGGCGACCACCAAGCTCGTGGCGGACGTGACCGAGCAGGCCGTCCCGCTGCTGGCCGACGCCTCGGCGACGGTGCGATCCGCGCAGACCCAGCTCGACAAGGTCGACGCCATCGCCACCGACGTGCAGGAGGTCACCTCCAACGCCTCCGCGCTCTCGACCACCGTCGCCTCCACCTTCGGCGGACCGCTCGTCAAGGTCGCCGCGTTCGGCTACGGCGTACGGCAGGCGCTCGGCCGCCGCACCGCGCCCGAGCCGGAGCCGGCCCGCGACCGTTCCGCCGACCGGCGTACGGTGATCGTCGGCCGGACCGTACCGTCCGCGCGCGGACGCAAGCGCGACCGCCGAAGCTCCCGCGGACAGAAGGACTGATCCAGCGATGTTCCGCCGCACCTTCTGGTTCACCGCCGGCGCAGCCGCCGGCGTCTGGGCCACCACCAAGGTCAACCGCAAGATCAAGCAGCTGACCCCCGAGAGCCTGGCGGCGCAGGCCGCCGACAAGGCGATCGAGACGGGGCACAAGCTCAAGGACTTCGCCCTGGACGTCCGCGAAGGCATGGTCCGTCGCGAAGCCGAACTGGGCGGAGCCCTGGGCCTCGACGCACCCGTCGACCCCGAACTCCCCGTACAGCGCCACTTCGCCGTCGAGGCGGCCCGGCCCGCACCGCACGCGAAGAGGGCAGGGTCCGCGAAGAACCGGCCCGCCCGCCGCACGCTCCCCTCCAACTCGAACAACCGGAATGAGGACCACTGATGGAGTCGGCTGAAATCCGCCGCCGCTGGCTGAGCTTCTTCGAGGAGCGCGGTCACACCGTCGTCCCTTCGGCGTCGCTCATCGCGGACGACCCGACTCTGCTGCTGGTCCCCGCCGGCATGGTCCCCTTCAAGCCGTACTTCCTCGGTGAGGTCAAGCCGCCCGCCCCGCGCGTCACCAGCGTGCAGAAGTGCGTGCGCACGCCGGACATCGAAGAGGTCGGCAAGACCACGCGGCACGGCACCTTCTTCCAGATGTGCGGCAACTTCTCCTTCGGGGACTACTTCAAGGAAGGGGCCATCCAGTACGCCTGGGAGGCCCTGACCAACTCCGTCGAGGACGGCGGCTTCGGGCTCGACCCCGAGCGCCTGTGGATCACGGTCTACCTGGACGACGACGAGGCCGAGCAGATCTGGCGCGACAAGATCGGCGTCCCCGCCGAGCGCATCCAGCGCCTGGGCAAGAAGGACAACTTCTGGTCCATGGGCGTACCCGGCCCCTGCGGCCCCTGTTCCGAGATCAACTACGACCGCGGCCCGGAGTTCGGCGTCGAGGGCGGCCCCGCCGTCAACGACGAGCGGTACGTGGAGATCTGGAACCTCGTCTTCATGCAGTACGAGCGGGGCGCCGGCGACGGCAAGGAGGACTTCCCGATCCTCGGCGACCTCCCGTCGCAGAACATCGACACGGGTCTCGGCCTCGAACGCCTCGCCATGATCCTGCAGGGCGTGCAGAACATGTACGAGACCGACACCCTGCGCGTGGTCATGGACCGGGCCACCGAGCTGACCGGCATCCGCTACGGCGCCGACCGGGGCACCGACGTCTCGCTCCGCGTCGTCGCCGACCACATCCGCACGTCGGTGATGCTCATCGGCGACGGCGTCACTCCGGGCAACGAGGGCCGCGGCTACGTGCTGCGCCGCATCATGCGCCGCGCCATCCGCAACATGCGGCTGATGGGAGCCACCGGGTCGGTCGTCCGGGACCTGGTCGACGTCGTGATCAACACGATGGGGCAGCAGTACCCCGAGCTGATCACCGACCGCAAGCGCATCGAGACGGTCGCGCTCGCCGAGGAGGCCGCCTTCCTCAAGGCCCTCAAGGGCGGCACCAACATCCTGGAGACCGCCGTCACCGAGACGAAGGCCGCCGGCGGCCACGTCCTCGCCGGCGACAAGGCGTTCCTGCTCCACGACACCTGGGGCTTCCCGATCGACCTGACCCTGGAGATGGCCGCCGAACAGGGCCTGTCCGTGGACGAGGACGGCTTCCGCCGCCTCATGCAGGAGCAGCGCGACAAGGCCAAGGCCGACGCCCGCGCCAAGAAGACCGGTCACGCCGACCTGTCCGCCTACCGCGAGGTCGCCGACACCGCCGGCGCCACCGAGTTCACCGGCTACACCAGCACCTCGGGCGAGTCCACCATCGTCGGCCTGCTGGTCGACGGCGTTCCCTCGCCCGCCGCCACCGAGGGCGACGAGGTCGAGGTCGTCCTGGACCGCACCCCCTTCTACGCCGAGGGCGGCGGCCAGCTCGCCGACACCGGCCGCATCCGCGTCGACACCGGCGCCGTCATCGAGGTCCGCGACGTCCAGAAGCCGGTCCCCGGCGTCCACGTCCACAAGGGCGTCGTCCAGGTCGGCGAGGTGACGGTCGGGTCCTCGGTCCTGGCCTCGATCGACGGCACCCGCCGGCGCGCCATCGCCCGCGCCCACAGCGCCACCCACCTCACCCACCAGGCGCTGCGCGACGCCCTGGGCCCGACCGCCGCCCAGGCCGGTTCGGAGAACTCCCCGGGCCGCTTCCGCTTCGACTTCGGTTCGCCGGCCGCCGTGCCCGGCACGGTCCTCACCGACGTCGAGCAGAAGATCAACGAGGTCCTGGCGCGCGAACTGGACGTCCAGGCCGAGGTCATGTCCATCGACGAGGCCAAGAAGCAGGGCGCCATCGCCGAGTTCGGCGAGAAGTACGGCGAGCGGGTCCGGGTCGTCACCATCGGCGACTTCTCCAAGGAGCTGTGCGGCGGCACGCACGTCCACAACACCGCCCAGCTGGGACTGGTGAAGTTGCTCGGCGAGTCCTCGATCGGCTCCGGAGTGCGCCGCATCGAGGCCCTGGTCGGCGTCGACGCGTACAACTTCCTGGCCAAGGAGCACACGGTCGTCGCCCAGCTCCAGGAGCTGGTCAAGGGCCGTCCCGAGGAGCTGCCCGAGAAGATCGCGGGCATGCTCGGCAAGCTCAAGGACGCCGAGAAGGAGATCGAGAAGTTCCGCGCGGAGAAGGTCCTGCAAGCCGCCGCCGGACTCGTCGAGTCCGCCAAGGACGTCCGGGGCGTCGCCCTGGTCACCGGCCAGGTCCCGGACGGCACCTCCGCCGACGACCTGCGCAAGCTGGTCCTGGACGTGCGCGGGCGGATCCAGGGCGGCCGGCCGGCCGTCGTGGCGCTGTTCACCACGGCAAACGGCCGCCCGCTGACGGTCATCGCCACCAACGAGGCCGCCCGTGAGCGCGGTCTCAAGGCCGGCGACCTGGTCCGCACGGCCGCCAAGACGCTCGGCGGCGGCGGCGGCGGCAAGCCCGACGTCGCCCAGGGCGGCGGCACCGACCCGGACGCCGTCGGCGCCGCCGTCGCCGCCGTCGAACGCCTCGTCACCGAGACGGCGTGACGGGCGGGATGACGCGCATGCGCCGCGGACGACGGATCGCCGTCGACGTCGGGGACGCCCGGATCGGGGTCGCCTCGTGCGACCCCGACGGGATCCTGGCCACGCCGGTGGAGACCGTGCCGGGACGTGACGTCCCGGCCGCCCACCGGCGGCTGGCGGGCATCGTCGAGGAGTACGAGCCGATCGAGGTCATCGTCGGCCTGCCGCGTTCGCTCGGCGGGGGCGAAGGGCCCGCTGCCGCCAAGGTCCGCGAGTTCGTCCAGGTCCTCGCCCGCTCGGTGGCGCCCGTTCCGGTGCGTCTGGTGGACGAGAGGATGACTACAGTGACGGCGAGCCAGGGGCTGCGGGCCTCGGGCGTGAAGTCGAGGAAGGGCCGTTCCGTCATCGACCAGGCCGCCGCCGTGGTGATCCTCCAGAACGCCCTGGAGTCCGAACGGGCGTCAGGCAATCCTCCCGGTGAGGGCGTCGAGGTGGTTGCCTGATCGCGATACGGTAACGTTCCGCGCGATGCGACGGTGTTCGAACAAGCACCGCACAGCAAAGAGGCGGAACGTCGTCTCGCGGCTCTAGGGGATCGATGACTGAGTACGGCCGGGGTCCCGGCTCTGAACCGTGGCATCCCGAGGACCCCCTGTACGGGGACCAGGGATGGGACGGCCGCCAGGCTGTCCACGGTCAAGGTCAGTACGGCGACCAGCAGCAGTCCTACCCGCAAGACGCGTACGGCCGGCAGAGCGTTCCCTCGTACGACCAGCAGAATCAGATCCCGTACGACCCGCAGGACCAGACCGGGTACGGCCGGCAGCCGCACGAGCCGCAGCACCCCGGTCAGCAGCCGTACGACCAGCAGCACCAGCAGCCGCACCACCCCGGTCAGCAGCACCAGCAGCAGTACGGCGGCGGCGCGCAGGATCCGTACGCCCAGCAGCCCGCCGCCCAGCCGCCGTACGACGGCGGCTGGGACACGGGTCAGCAGGCCGCCATGCCCTACGGCGCCCAGGCCCAGGAGCCGTACGCTCCCCAGCCCGCCGGATACGGCGAGTCCCACGACTACTACGGCACCCCCGACGCCTATCCGCCGCCGCAGCCGCCGGGCCGCCGCGAGAGCGCGGCGGAGCAGCAGGACCGGGCGGCGGACTGGGATCCGGAGGCCCCGCAGGAGGAGGCGCACCCCTTCTTCACGGGCGCGGACGAGCCGGCCGGCCGCGAGCCGGGCGAGGACGACGGCCTCGACGAGGACCCGCGCCCCGCGGGCCGGGGCGGCGGCGACCGTCGCGGCAAGAGCAAGAAGAAGGGCCGCAGCGGTTTCGCCTGCCTGGTGGTCTCCGTCGTGCTCGTCGGCGGGGTCGGAGGGGTGGCCTATGTGGGCTACACCTTCTGGGAGAACAAGTTCGGCGCTCCCGCCGACTACACGGGCATGGGCAGCGGCCGGCAGGTCGAGGTCGAGATCCCCGAAGGGGCGCTCGGCTACGACATCGCGAACACACTGCGGAAGAAGGGCGTCGTCAAGTCCGCCGGCGCCTTCGTCTCGGCGCAGAACGCGAATCCCAAGGGCAAGTTCATCCAGGCGGGCGTCTACCTCCTCAACAAGGAGATGTCGGCGGCCAACGCGGTCGAGCTGATGCTCGACCCGAAGAGCCAGAACCCCCTGTCGATCCCCGAGGGCACGCGCAACGTCACCGTCTACGCGAAGATCGACGAGCGGCTGGGCCTCAAGAAGGGCACCACCGCCGAGATCGCCAGGACCAAGGCGGAGTCCCTGGGACTGCCCGACTGGGCCGAGAACGACCCGGACATCAAGGACCCGCTGGAGGGCTTCCTCTACCCGGCGACCTACCCGGTGGCCAAGGGCTCCAAGCCGGAGGACGCGCTGAAGCGCATGGTCAAGCGCGCCAACCGGGAGTACGGCAGGCTCGACCTGGAGGCCAACGCGAGGAAGCTCGGCCTGGAGAACCCCTGGCAGCTCATCACCGTGGCGAGCCTCGTGCAGGTCGAGGGCAAGTACAAGCACGACTTCGACAAGGTCTCCAGAGTCGTCTACAACCGTCTCAGACCAGGCAATATGGAGACGGTCGGGCGGCTGGAATTCGACTCGACGGTCAACTACATCAAGGGCCAGAGCCGACTGGACATCGGAGCGGTCGACGAGCTGCGCAAGATCGACGATCCGTACAACACGTACAAGATCGCCGGTCTGCCCTCCGGTCCGATCAGCAACCCGGGTGCCGACGCCCTGCATTCGGCGATGAACCCGACGCCGGGCCCCTGGTACTACTTCGTCTCGATCAACGAGGACAAGACGGTGTTCTCGGTCACGAACGAGGAGCACGAGCGCAACCGGCGGCAGTACGAAGAGGAGAATTCCGGCCAGTGAGCACCTCCCGCCGGGCGGCCGTCCTCGGCTCGCCCATCGCCCACTCGCTCTCCCCGGCCCTGCACCGAGCGGCCTACGCGGAACTCGGCCTCGCCGACTGGTCCTACGACCGGTTCGAGGTCGACGAGGCCGCCCTGCCGGGGTTCGTCGAGGGGCTGGACGGCTCCTGGGCCGGGCTCTCGCTGACCATGCCGCTCAAGCGGGCGATCATTCCGCTGCTCGACGCCGTCAGCGCGACGGCCGCTTCCGTGGAGGCGGTCAACACGGTCGTCCTCACCGACGACGGACGGCGGATCGGTGACAACACGGACATCCCGGGCATGATCGCCGCCCTACGGGAACGCGGCGTGGAGAAGGTCGAGTCCGCCGCCGTCCTCGGCGCCGGGGCCACCGCCTCCTCCGCGCTCGCCGCCCTCGCGGTGATCTGCGCCGGACCCGTCACCGCGTACGTCCGCAGCCCGGAGCGCGCCGAGGAGATGCGCGGCTGGGGCGCGCGGCTCGGCGTCGACGTCCGGATCGCGGACTGGGCGGAGGGCGCGCGGGCGTTCGCCGCGCCGCTCGTCGTCGCCACCACGCCGGCGGGCACGACCGACGCGCTGGTCCCCGACGTGCCGCCGGCCCCCGGCATCCTCTTCGACGTGCTGTACGAGCCCTGGCCGACGGCCCTGGCCGCGGCGTGGTCCGCGCGCGGCGGAGCGGTGGTCGGAGGGCTCGACCTCCTCGTGCACCAGGCGTCGCTCCAGGTCGAGCGGATGACCGGGCTCCGTCCGGCCCCGCTCGCCGCCATGCGGAAGGCCGGCGAGGCGGCGCTCGCAGCGCGCTGAGCCTCGCGGAGAGCGCCCTCGCGCCCCGTGCGCCGTCCGTCTGACGGACCGGCGGCGGAAGCCCCCTCCCAGTCGTGGGAGGATCGGGGGCGGCGGGCCAGGGCCGCGCACCCGGTCGCGCCGTTGGATTTCAGGCGCGAGCATGAGGAGCACCGTTGAGCAGGTTGCGCTGGCTGACCGCGGGGGAGTCGCACGGCCCCGCACTGGTGGCGACGCTGGAGGGCCTTCCCGCCGGCGTGCCGATCACCACGGAGATGGTGGCGGACGCGCTCGCCCGGCGACGGCTCGGTTACGGCCGCGGCGCGCGGATGAAGTTCGAACAGGACGAGGTGACGTTCCTCGGCGGCGTCCGCCACGGACTCACCATGGGCTCCCCGGTCGCCGTCATGGTCGGCAACACCGAGTGGCCCAAGTGGGAGCAGGTCATGTCGGCCGACCCGGTCGACCCGGACGAGCTGGCCCGGCTGGCCCGCAACGCCCCGCTGACCCGCCCCCGCCCCGGCCACGCCGACCTCGCCGGGATGCAGAAGTACGGCTTCGACGAGGCCCGCCCGGTCCTGGAGCGCGCCAGCGCCCGGGAGACGGCCGCGCGCGTCGCCCTCGGCGCCGTCGCCCGCTCCTACCTCAAGGAGACCGCGGGCATCGAGATCGTCAGCCACGTCGTCGAGCTGGCCGCCGCCAAGGCCCCGTACGGCGTCTACCCGACCCCCGCCGACGTCGAGCGCCTGGACGCCGACCCGGTGCGCTGCCTGGACGCCGACGCGTCCGAGGCGATGGTCGCCGAGATCGACCAGGCCCACAAGGACGGCGACACCCTCGGCGGCGTCGTCGAGGTGCTGGCGTACGGCGTGCCGGTCGGCCTCGGCTCGCACGTGCACTGGGACCGCCGCCTGGACGCCCGGCTGGCCGCCGCGCTCATGGGCATCCAGGCGATCAAGGGCGTCGAGGTCGGCGACGGCTTCGAGCTGGCCCGGGTGCCCGGCTCCCGGGCGCACGACGAGATCGTCGCCACCGACGACGGCATCAAGCGCACCTCCGGCCGTTCCGGCGGCACCGAGGGCGGCCTCACCACCGGCGAGCTGCTGCGGGTCCGCGCCGCGATGAAGCCCATCGCGACCGTGCCGCGCGCCCTGGCCACGGTGGACGTGGTCACCGGCGAGGCGGCCAAGGCCCACCACCAGCGCTCCGACGTCTGCGCGGTCCCGGCGGCGGGCATCGTCGCCGAGGCGATGGTCGCCCTGGTCCTGGCCGACGCGGTCGCGGAGAAGTTCGGCGGCGACAGCGTCGCCGAGACCCACCGCAACGTGCGGTCCTACCTCGACCACCTGCGGATCCGATGAACGGCCCGCTGGTCGTCCTCGTCGGGCCGATGGGCGTCGGCAAGTCCACCGTCGGCGAACTCCTCGCCGAGCGCCTCGGCGCCACCTACCGCGACACCGACGCGGACGTGGTGGCCGAGGCGGGCAAGCCGATCGCGGACATCTTCTACGACGAGGGCGAGGAGCACTTCCGCGCGCTGGAGAAGGCCGCCGTGCGGGCGGCGCTCGACGGCCACCGCGGGGTGCTCTCGCTCGGCGGCGGCGCGGTCCTGGACGAGGACACCCGGCGGCTGCTGGCGGGCCGTCCGGTCGTCTACCTCTCCATGGACGTGGACGAGGCCGTCCGCCGCGTCGGGCTGAACACCGCCCGCCCGCTGCTCGCCGTGAACCCGCGCCGGCAGTGGCGCGAGCTGATGGAGGCCCGCCGCCACCTCTACGAAGAGGTCGCCCGGACCGTCGTCGCCACCGACGAGCGCATTCCCGAAGAGGTCGCCCAGGCGATCATCGACGCACTGCAACTGCCGGAGCGGGCGGCCGAGGCCGCCGCCGCACCCGGCGTGGAGAAGACAGGCATGACGCAGCAGGGCCCCGGCCCCACCCGTATCCAGGTCGCCGGCTCGGCGGGCTCCGACCCGTACGAGGTCCTGGTCGGCCACCAGCTCCTCGGCGAGCTGCCGCAGCTGATCGGGGACCGCGCCCGTCGGGTCGCCGTCCTGCACCCCGAGGCGCTGGCCGAGACCGGTGAGGCCGTCCGCCAGGACCTCGCCGACCAGGGGTACGAGGCCATCGCGATCCAGCTCCCGAACGCGGAGGAGGCCAAGACCGTCGAGGTCGCCGCCTACTGCTGGAAGGCGCTGGGCCAGACCGGCTTCACCCGCACCGACGTCATCGTCGGCGTCGGCGGCGGCGCCACCACGGACGTCGCCGGGTTCGTCGCGGCCAGCTGGCTGCGCGGGGTCCGCTGGATCGCCGTCCCGACGACCGTCCTCGGCATGGTCGACGCGGCCGTCGGCGGCAAGACCGGCATCAACACCGCCGAGGGCAAGAACCTCGTCGGCGCGTTCCACCCGCCCGCCGGAGTCCTCTGCGACCTCGCGGCCCTCCAGTCGCTGCCGGTCAACGACTACGTCTCCGGCATGGCCGAGGTCATCAAGGCCGGTTTCATCGCCGACCCGGTCATCCTCGACCTCGTCGAGGCCGACCCCGAAGGCGCCCGCTCGCCCGCCGGACCGCACACCGCCGAACTGATCGAGCGCTCCATCCGGGTCAAGGCCGAGGTCGTCTCCAGCGACCTCAAGGAGGCCGGACTGCGCGAGATCCTCAACTACGGCCACACCCTGGGCCACGCCATCGAGAAGAACGAGCGCTACAAGTGGCGCCACGGGGCCGCCGTCTCCATCGGCATGGTCTTCGCCGCCGAGCTGGGCCGCCTCGCCGGCCGCCTCGACGACGCCACCGCCGACCGGCACCGCTCCGTCCTGGCGTCCGTCGGCCTGCCGCTCGCCTACCGCGCCGACCAGTGGCCCAAGCTGCTGGAGAACATGAAGGTCGACAAGAAGTCGCGCGGCGACCTGCTGCGCTTCATCGTGCTGGACGGCATCGGCCGGCCGACCGTCCTGGAGGGCCCGGACCCCGCCGTCCTGCTCGCCGCCTACGGGGAGGTCTCCGCGTGACCCGCAGGGTCCTCGTCCTCAACGGCCCCAACCTCGGCCGGCTCGGCTCCCGCGAACCCGACGTCTACGGGGCCACGTCCTACGCCGGGCTCGTGGAGGCCTGCCGGACCCTCGGCAAGGAGCTCGGCTTCGACGTCGAGGTCCGGGAGACCAACGACGAGGGCGAGCTGATCCGCTGGCTCCACGAGGCGGCGGACGGCGCGGTCCCGGTCGTCCTCAACCCCGGCGCCTTCACGCACTACTCGTACGGCATGCGGGACGCCGCCGCCCAGCGCACCGCCCCGCTGATCGAGGTGCACATCTCGAACCCGTACGCGCGCGAGCGGTTCCGGCACACCTCCGTGGTCGCCGCGGTGGCCACCGGCACCGTCGCCGGATTCGGCATCGGTTCCTACCGGCTCGCCCTGCGCGCGCTGGCCGACGAACTGACGGACTGACACCCGCCGCCCGCCCCGCGGCGGGTGCGGCGCCGCCGCACCTCCCGGGCCGTTCACCCCGTGGCGGCCCGGGGCGGTACGGTGGCCGTCCCATCAGCGTCAGTACGAGACGGAGTGGCACCGGATGCAGCACGCAGCGGGGGCGCCGCTGCCGCCGCCCCACGGACCCGGCTTCGGGCCCGTCGGCCGGCCGCACCAGGCCCAGCACCCCGGCCACCCCGGGCCGCCGGGACCGCCCCCGATACCTCCGCCGCCCCCGGCCCCGCACCCCGGCCACGCCCCGCACCAGGGGTGGAGCGCCGCCGCACCGCAGCAGCCTCCGGCCCCAGCCGGCCGCGAGGGCACCGGGCACGTGCCCCTGCCGCCCGGCGGGCCCGTGCCGCTGCCCGCTCCGCCCGCCGAGGCCGGCACCGGCGGCGCGACGCTCGCCGTGCTGCTGATCGGCCCCGCCGGCGCGGGCAAGACCACCGTGGCCAAGCTGTGGGCGGCCCGCCGCCGGGTGCCCACCGCCCACGTCTCCCTCGACGACGTCCGCGAATGGGTCCGGGCCGGCTTCGCCGATCCGCAGGCCGGCTGGAACGACCACTCCGAGGCCCAGTACCGCCTGGCCCGCCGCACCTGCGGCTTCGCCGCCCGCAACTTCCTCGCCAACGGCATCTCCTGCATCCTCGACGACGCCGTCTTCCCCGACCGCCCGGTCGTCGGCCTCGGCGGCTGGAAGCGCCACGTCGGGCCGGGGCTGCTGCCCGTCGTCCTGCTGCCCGGCCTGGAGGTCGTCCTGGAGCGCAACGCCGCCCGCAGCGGCAACCGCAGGCTCTCCGACGAGGAGGTCGCCCGCATCCACGGCCGGATGGCCGGCTGGTACGGCTCGGGGCTGCCGATCATCGACAACTCCACCTACGACGTCGAGACCACGGCCCGCGTGCTGGACGACGTGCTCGCCCGCTCCATCGCCAGTCCGCCCGCCTGGTAGGGCCCTCACGCCCGCCCCCCGGTCGGCTGCGCAGGCCGGGCGGTCGGCGGCGGTCGATCGTACGCTCGAACCATGTCAGAGGTGTACGCCGTCCGACGCGGGTCGCTCCGCGACCGGTGCGCCGCCGCGGGGTCCGCGGCGGCCCTGGTCTCCCGCCCCGCCAACGTCCGCTATCTCGCGGGCGGGGCGCCTCCCGGCTCCGTGCTGCTGCTCGGCCCCGGCGAGGACGTCCTGCTCTGCCCCCGCGTCCCGACCGGCGAGGCCGCCCACGGACGGCCCGACGACGCGCTCCGGATCGTCCTGCTGCCCGCCGTCGACGGGGATCCGGTGGTGGCCGCCGCCGATCTGGCCCGCGCGGCGGGGGCCGACTCGCTCGCGGTGGAGGAGCACGACCTGACCGTGGCCCGGCACCGGGCCATGAGGCAGGCCGCTCCGGGGCTGCGGATGGGCGACATCGGCTTCACGGTGGAGCAGCAGCGGATCGTCAAGGACGAGGAGGAGATCGCCTGCCTGCGGATCGCCGCCGAGATCACCGACCAGGCGCTCGCCGAACTCCTCGAATCGATCCTGGTCGGCCGTACCGAGCGCCACCTGGCACTGGAACTGGAGCGCCGCCTGGTCGACCACGGAGCCGACGGCCCCGCCTTCGCCACCTCCGTCGCCACCGGCCCCAACTCCGGCCAGGGCGGCCACCTGCCCTCCGACCGCAGGGTGGAGGAGGGCGATTTCCTCTCCGTCCGCCTCGGTGCGAGCTACCACGGCTACCGCTGCGAGATCGGCCGGACCTTCGTCATCGGCACCGCTCCCGCCGACTGGCAGATCGAGCTCTACGACCTCGTTTTCGCCGCTCAGCGAGCCGGCCGGGAGGCGCTGGCACCGGGCGCCGCCTACCGGGAGGTGGACCGCGCGGCCCGGCATCCGCTGGAGTCCGCGGGGTACGGGGAAGGTCTCCCGTCGCGCACCGGGCACGGTGTGGGGCTGGAAATCGAGGAGGACCCGCAATTGGCGCCGACGGCCATGGGTAAACTGGACGCTTGTGTGCCGGTCACCGTCGAACCGGGGGTCCACCTCCCGGGCCGGGGCGGTGTCCGGATCGATGACACGCTCGTCGTGCGCCCCGAGGCGGACGGCGGACCCGAGCTACTCACCATGACGACCAAGGAGCTGCTCGCGCTCTAGCGCGCGTCCTCGGTCGTTCCACCAGCTTCAGTCCAGGAGATTCCGCAACCGTGGCTTCCACGAACGACCTCAAGAACGGCCTGGTGCTCAAGCTCGACGGAGGCCAGCTCTGGTCCGTCGTCGAGTTCCAGCACGTCAAGCCCGGCAAGGGCCCCGCCTTCGTGCGCACCAAGCTCAAGAACGTGCTCTCCGGCAAGGTCGTCGACAAGACGTTCAACGCCGGTGTGAAGGTCGATACGGCCACCATTGACCGCCGGGACATGCAGTTCTCGTACATGGACGGCGAGTACTTCGTCTTCATGGACATGGACACCTACGACCAGCTCATGGTCGACCGCAAGGCCGTCGGCGACGCCGCCAACTTCCTGATCGAGGGCTTCACCGCCTCCGTCGCCCAGCACGAGGGCGAGGTGCTCTACGTCGAGCTGCCCGCCGCCGTCGAGCTGACGATCCAGCACACCGACCCGGGCGTCCAGGGCGACCGCTCCACCGGCGGCACCAAGCCCGCCACCCTGGAGACCGGTTACGAGATCGGCGTGCCGCTCTTCATCAGCACGGGCGAGAAGATCAAGGTCGACACCCGCTCGGGCGACTACCTCGGCCGGGTGAACAGCTAACCGTGGCTGCCCGGAACAAGGCCCGCAAGCGCGCCTTCCAGATTCTCTTCGAGGCCGACCAGCGCGGTGAGTCCGTGCAGAGCGTCCTCGCGGACTGGGTTCGGCACTCGCGGACCGACGACCGTCAGCCGCCGGTCGGCGAATTCACGATGGAGCTCGTCGAGGGGTACGCGCGCTACGCGGACCGGATCGACGACCTCATCGTCACCTACGCCGTGGACTGGGAGATCGACCGCATGCCGGTCGTCGACCGGAGCATCATCCGGCTCGGCGCGTACGAGCTGATCTGGATGGACGAGACCCCGGACGCCGTGGTGATCGACGAGGCGGTCCAGCTGGCCAAGGAGTTCTCCACGGACGACTCCCCGTCCTTCGTGAACGGCATGCTGGCCCGGTTCAAGGACCTCAAGCCGAACCTCCGCCGGGAGCAGGAGCAGTAGACCCGCCGGTGTGGCCCGCGCACGCCACGAAGGGCCCACGGTCGCCGACCGTGGGCCCTTCGGCGTCATGCACCCATTCGGGTGACGCCGGGCGGCGGCGGCCGGCCGGCGAACGACGACGCCGGGCCGGCGGGACCCGATGGGATCCCGCCGGCCCGGCGGCACGTTTCTGCTCGCGGGGCGGAGCCCCGCCGGCTCGGCTCCCGCCTCGCTCGGCCCGACTCGCTCAGCTCTCGTCGTGCGCGACCGCGCGACGCGCGTCGGCGTCCAGCACGCCCCAGCTGATCAGCTGCTCCGTGAGCACGGACGGCGACTGGTCGTAGATCACGGCCAGGGTGCGCAGGTCGTCCTGGCGGATCGAGAGCACCTTGCCGTTGTAGTCACCGCGCTGGCTCTGGATCGTCGCCGCGTAGCGCTGGAGCGGACCGGCCTTCTCCGGCGGGACGTGGGCCAGGCGCTCCAGGTCCAGGACGAGCTTCGGCGGCGGCTCGGCGGCTCCGCCCGGCGTCGTGCCCGGCAGCAGCTCCTGCACCGGAACCCCGTAGAAATCCGCCAGCTCGGCCAGGCGCTGCACGGTCACGGCGCGGTCGCCGCGCTCGTACGAACCGACCACGACGGCCTTCCAGCGACCCTGCGACTTCTCCTCCACGCCGTGGAGGGAGAGGCCCTGCTGGGTGCGGATGGCACGGAGTTTGGCCCCGAGCTGTTTTGCGTATTCGCTGGACATAAGGCTCCCCGGACGCTGGAACAGTGTGCGGCTCCGCCGCGTGGCTGGTAACTCACTGTGAGGTTACGCAGCGTTACTTGGCTGCGTCAAGCCGAAGGGTCCGCACCGGCACCTCCCGGGGGTGGGGCCAGGGCCTCGCGCAAGCCCTGGTAACGTGGATGACGCAATTTCGACGTCCTTTAACGTCCGTCCAGTGAGGCGGAGAAGGAGGTCCGTTTCTTATGGACGCACAGCACGACCACACCGGCAACGCGGCGCGCCCCGTTCTCGAGGCCCCCGACATCGCCCGTGTGCTGACCCGTATCGCCCACGAGATCGTCGAACGCGCCAAGGGCGCCGACGACGTGGTGCTGCTCGGCATCCCGACGCGAGGCGTCTTCCTCGCCCGTCGGCTCGCCGGCAAACTCCAGGAGATCACCGGCCGGAAGACGCCGGTCGGATCGCTGGACATCACCATGTACCGCGACGACCTGCGGCTGCGCCCGGCGCGCACGCTGGCGCGCACCGACATCCCCGGCGAGGGGATCGAGGGCAGCCTGGTCGTCCTGGTCGACGACGTGCTCTTCTCCGGCCGCACGATCCGCGCCGCACTCGACGCCCTCGGCGACATCGGCCGCCCGCGCGCGGTGCAGCTCGCGGTCCTCGTCGACCGCGGCCACCGGGAGCTCCCGATCCGCGCCGACTACGTCGGCAAGAACCTCCCCACCTCGCTGCGGGAGACGGTCAAGGTCCAGCTCGCGGAGGAGGACGGCCGCGACGCCGTGCTGCTCGGCGTCCAGCAGGCCGCCCCGCCCGGCGCACGGTAGCCCGAGCCCTTCCGTACAACTCCCCGCGCACCGCGGGCGGTACGGCCGCTCCCGCGCGCCCGCATGCCGGAAACACCCTCCAGCCACCCGGAGAACCCCCAGATGAAGCGTCACCTCATCTCGGCCGCCGACCTCACCCGCGACGACGCCGTCCTGATCCTCGACACCGCCGAGGAGATGGCCCGGGTCGCGGACCGGCCGATCAAGAAGCTCCCGACCCTGCGCGGCCGGACCGTCGTCAACCTCTTCTTCGAGGACTCGACCCGGACCCGCATCTCCTTCGAGGCCGCCGCCAAGCGGCTCTCCGCCGACGTCATCAACTTCTCCGCCAAGGGCTCCTCCGTCTCCAAGGGCGAGTCCCTGAAGGACACCGCGCTGACGCTGGAGGCGATGGGCGCCGACGCCGTCGTCATCCGGCACGGCGCCTCCGGAGCGCCCTACCGCCTCGCCACCTCCGGCTGGATCGACGGGGCCGTGGTCAACGCCGGCGACGGCACCCACGAGCACCCCACACAGGCCCTCCTGGACGCTTTCACCATGCGGCGCCGGCTGGTCGGCGCGGAGGCCGGCCTCGGCCGGGACCTGGAAGGCCGCCGCATCACCATCGTCGGCGACATCCTGCACAGCCGGGTCGCCCGCTCCAACGTCCACCTGCTGACCACGCTGGGCGCGCACGTCACCCTGGTCGCGCCGCCGACCCTGGTGCCCGTGGGCGTCGAGCGGTGGCCCTGCGACGTCAGCTACCGCCTGGACGACGTCCTGGCCGCCTCCGACGCGGTCATGATGCTGCGGGTGCAGCGCGAGCGGATGAACGCCGCGTACTTCCCCACCGAGCGCGAGTACTCGCGCCGCTACGGCCTGAACGGCGAGCGGATGGCGAAGATGCCCGAGCACGCCGTCGTGATGCACCCCGGCCCGATGGTCCGCGGCATGGAGATCACCGCCGAGGTCGCCGACTCCGACCGCTGCACGGTCGTCGAGCAGGTCGCCAACGGCGTCTCCATCCGCATGGCCGTCCTCTACCTCCTGCTCGGCGGCTCCGACACCGCCCTGTCCGCCGCCCCCGCCCGTACCGAGGAGACCAAGTAACCATGAGCAAGATCCTGATCCACGGTGCGAGGATCCTCGGCGGCGAGCCGGGTGACGTACTGATCGACGGCGAGACCGTCGCCGAGGTCGCCGCCTCCCTCGACGCCCCGGACGCCACCGTGATCGAGGCGGCCGGCCAGGTGCTGCTGCCCGGCCTCGTCGACCTCCACACCCATCTGCGCGAGCCCGGCCGCGAGGACTCCGAGACCGTCCTCACCGGCACCCGCGCCGCCGCGGCGGGCGGCTTCACCGCCGTCCACGCCATGGCCAACACCTTCCCCGTCGCCGACACCGCCGGCGTCGTCGAGCAGGTCTGGCGGCTGGGCAGGGAGTCCGGCTACTGCGACGTGCAGCCCGTCGGCGCGGTCACCGTCGGCCTGGAGGGCCGCCAGCTCGCCGAACTCGGCGCGATGCACGACTCGGCCGCCGCAGTGAAGATCTTCTCCGACGACGGCAAGTGCGTGGACGACGCGGTGATCATGCGCCGCGCCCTGGAGTACGTGAAGGCGTTCGACGGCGTCGTCGCGCAGCACGCCCAGGAGCCCCGCCTCACCGAGGGCGCCCAGATGAACGAGGGCGTCGTCTCCGCCGAACTCGGACTCGGCGGCTGGCCCGCCGTCGCCGAGGAGTCGATCATCGCCCGCGACGTGCTGCTCGCCGCCCACGTCGGCTCCCGCCTCCACGTCTGCCACCTCTCCACCGCCGGATCCGTGGAGATCGTGCGCTGGGCCAAGTCCAAGGGGTGGAACGTCACCGCCGAGGTCACCCCGCACCACCTGCTCCTCACCGACGAACTGGTCCGCTCCTACAACCCGGTCTACAAGGTGAACCCGCCGCTGCGCACCGAGGCCGACGTCCTGGCGCTGCGCGAAGCGCTCGCCGACGGCACGATCGACTGCGTCGCCACCGACCACGCCCCGCACCCGCACGAGGACAAGGACTGCGAGTGGGCCGCCGCCGCCATGGGCATGGTGGGCCTGGAGACCGCCCTCTCGGTGGTCCAGCAGACGATGGTGGACACCGGTCTGATCGACTGGGCGGGCGTCGCCGACCGCATGTCCTTCCGCCCCGCGGCCATCGGCCGTCTCGAAGGACACGGCCGTCCCGTCTCGCCGGGTGAGCCCGCCAACCTCACTCTGGTCGATCCGGCATACCGTGGAGCCGTGGACCCCGCGGGCTTCGCGTCCCGCAGCCGCAACACCCCCTACGAGGGCCGTGAGCTGCCGGGCCGCGTCACCCATACCTTCCTGCGGGGCCGTGCCACGGTCGTCGACGGGAAGCTCGCGTGAGAACACTGACCCCCCTGCACCAACTGGCCGCCGAGCAGAAGTCGGCGGAAGTGACGGACTGGGCCGCCCGCATCAGCTGGGTGGTCGGGCTCCTGCTCTTCATCGCCCTCGTCTACTGGCTGATGCGCCAGGGCTGGAAATGGCGCGGCAGCCTCCAGTCCGACCTGCCGGAGCTCACCGCCGCCCCCGACGGCCTCGCCGGCGAGACGGCGCTGCTCACGCTGACCGGGCGCTACCACGCCTCGACCACCGCCGGGCAGTGGCTCGACCGGATCGTCGCGCACGGCCTCGGCGCCCGCAGCCGCGCCGAGCTGACGCTCACCGCCCGCGGCCTGGACGTCCGCCGCCCTGGCGCGACCGACTTCTTCATCCCCGCCGAGGACCTGCGCGAGGCGCGCCTCGACAAGGCGCTCGCGGGCAAGGTCCTCCCCGAGGGCGGCCTGCTGATCATCACGTGGGCGCACGGCGGCACGCTGATCGACTCCGGCTTCCGCTCGGACCGCGCGGCGGAGCACCCGGCCTGGGTCGAGGCCGTCGACCACCTCACCAGCACTACGGAAGGCACCGCACGATGACGATCTCCACCCGGGGGGCCCAGGCCCCCGCCGTACTCGTCCTGGAGGACGGCCGCGCCTTCCGCGGCCGGGCCTACGGGGCCGTGGGGGAGACCTTCGGCGAGGCGGTGTTCTCCACCGGCATGACCGGCTACCAGGAAACGCTCACCGACCCCTCGTACCACCGCCAGGTCGTCGTGATGACCGCCCCGCACGTCGGCAACACCGGCGTGAACGACGAGGACCCCGAGTCCAGCCGCATCTGGGTCTCCGGCTACGTCGTCCGCGACCCCGCCCGCAAGCCCTCCAACTGGCGCGCGCAGCGCTCGCTCGACGAGGAGCTGGAGCACCAGGGCGTCGTCGGCATCAGCGGCGTCGACACCCGCGCGCTCACCCGCCACCTGCGCGAGCGCGGCGCGATGCGCGTCGGGATCTTCTCCGGCGGCGCGATCGCCGACGAGGCCGCGCTGCTGGCCCGGGTGCGGGAGACGCCCCGGATGGCGGGCGCCGACCTCTCCGCCGAGGTGGCCACCGAGGAGGCGTACGTCGTCCCCGCGATCGGGACGAAGAAGTTCACCGTCGCCGCGATCGACCTCGGCATCAAGGGCATGACCCCGCACCGGATGGCCGAACGCGGCATCGAGGTCCACGTGCTGCCCGCCACCGCCACCCCGGAGGAGGTGTACGCCCTCGCCCCCGACGGCGTCTTCTTCTCCAACGGCCCCGGCGACCCGGCGACCGCCGAGCACGCCGTCGCCCTCATGCGGGGCGTCCTGGAGCGGTCCACACCGCTCTTCGGCATCTGCTTCGGCAACCAGATCCTCGGCCGGGCGCTCGGCTTCGGCACGTACAAGCTGAAGTACGGCCACCGCGGCATCAACCAGCCGGTGCAGGACCGCACCACCGGCAAGGTCGAGGTCACCGCGCACAACCACGGCTTCGCCGTCGACGCCCCGCTCGACCGGATCTCCGACACGCCCTTCGGGCGGGCCGAGGTCTCCCACGTCTGCCTGAACGACCAGGTCGTCGAGGGCCTGCGGCTGCTCGACCGGCCGGCCTTCAGCGTCCAGTACCACCCCGAGGCGGCAGCCGGCCCGCACGACGCCGCGTACCTCTTCGACCGCTTCACATCCCTGATGGAGGGCCAGCGTGCCTAAGCGCTCCGATATCCAGTCCGTCCTGGTCATCGGCTCCGGCCCGATCGTCATCGGCCAGGCAGCCGAGTTCGACTACTCCGGCACCCAGGCGTGCCGCGTCCTCAAGGCCGAGGGCCTGCGCGTCATCCTGGTGAACTCCAACCCGGCGACGATCATGACCGACCCGGAGATCGCCGACGCCACGTACGTCGAGCCGATCACGCCCGAGTTCGTCGAGAAGATCATCGCCAAGGAGCGCCCCGACGCGCTCCTGCCCACCCTCGGCGGCCAGACCGCGCTGAACACCGCGATCTCCATGCACGAGAACGGCGTCCTGGAGAAGTACGGCGTCGAGCTCATCGGCGCCAACGTCGAGGCGATCAACAAGGGCGAGGACCGCGACCTGTTCAAGGGCGTCGTGGAGGCCGTCAAGGCCAAGATCGGCTACGGCGAGTCCGCCCGCTCCGTCATCTGCCACTCCATGGACGACGTCCTCGCCGGCGTCGAGACCCTCGGCGGCTACCCCGTCGTCGTCCGGCCCTCCTTCACCATGGGCGGCGCGGGTTCCGGCTTCGCGCACGACGAGGAGGAGCTGCGCCGCATCGCCGGACAGGGCCTCACGCTCTCCCCGACCACCGAGGTGCTCCTGGAGGAGTCCATCCTCGGCTGGAAGGAGTACGAGCTGGAGCTGATGCGCGACCGGAACGACAACGTCGTGGTCGTCTGCTCCATCGAGAACTTCGACCCGATGGGCGTCCACACGGGCGACTCGATCACCGTCGCCCCCGCGATGACGCTCACCGACCGCGAGTACCAGCGGCTGCGCGACATCGGTATCGCGATCATCCGCGAGGTCGGCGTCGACACCGGCGGCTGCAACATCCAGTTCGCGATCGACCCGAGCGACGGCCGGGTCATCGTCATCGAGATGAACCCGCGCGTCTCCCGCTCCTCGGCGCTCGCCTCCAAGGCCACCGGCTTCCCGATCGCCAAGATCGCCGCCAAGCTGGCCGTGGGCTACACGCTGGACGAGATCCCCAACGACATCACCGAGAAGACCCCGGCCTCCTTCGAGCCGACCCTCGACTACGTCGTCGTCAAGGCCCCGCGCTTCGCCTTCGAGAAGTTCCCCTCCGCCGACTCCACCCTCACCACCACCATGAAGTCGGTGGGCGAGGCCATGGCGATCGGCCGGAACTTCACCGAGGCCCTCCAGAAGGCCCTGCGCTCCCTGGAGAAGAAGGGCTCGCAGTTCGCCTTCACCGGCGATCCGGGCGACAAGGCCCGGCTGCTGGCCGAGGCGGTCCGCCCCACCGACGGCCGGATCAACACCGTCATGCAGGCGATCCGGGCCGGAGCCACCCAGGAGGAGGTCTTCGACGCCACGAAGATCGACCCCTGGTTCGTCGACCAGCTCTTCCTGATCAAGGAGATCGCCGACGAGCTGGCCGCCGCCGAACGCCTGGACGCCGGCCTGATCGCCGAGGCCAAGCGGCACGGCTTCTCCGACGCCCAGATCGCCGACATCCGCGGCCTGCGCGAGGACGTCGTCCGCGAGGTGCGGCACGCGCTCGGCGTCCGCCCGGTCTACAAGACGGTGGACACCTGCGCCGCCGAGTTCGCCGCGAACACGCCGTACTTCTACTCCAGCTACGACGAGGAGAGCGAGGTCGCGCCCCGTACCAAGCCGGCCGTCATCATCCTCGGCTCCGGCCCCAACCGCATCGGCCAGGGCATCGAGTTCGACTACTCCTGCGTGCACGCCTCCTTCGCGCTGAGCGACGCCGGCTACGAGACCGTCATGGTCAACTGCAACCCGGAGACCGTCTCCACCGACTACGACACCTCCGACCGGCTCTACTTCGAGCCGCTCACCCTGGAGGACGTCCTGGAGATCGTGCACGCCGAATCGCTGGCGGGCCCGATCGCCGGCGTGATCGTGCAGCTCGGCGGCCAGACCCCGCTCGGCCTCTCCCAGGCGCTCAAGGACAACGGCGTGCCCGTCGTCGGCACCTCCCCGGAAGCGATCCACGCCGCCGAGGACCGGGGCGCGTTCGGCCGGGTGCTGGCCGAGGCCGGGCTGCCCGCGCCGAAGCACGGCACGGCCACCACGTTCGGCGAGGCCAAGGCCATCGCCGACGAGATCGGCTACCCGGTCCTGGTCCGCCCGAGCTACGTCCTCGGCGGACGCGGCATGGAGATCGTGTACGACGAGACGCGCCTGGCCTCGTACATCGCCGAGTCCACCGAGATCAGCCCCACCCGGCCGGTCCTGGTCGACCGCTTCCTCGACGACGCCATCGAGATCGACGTGGACGCCCTCTACGACGGGACCGAGCTGTACCTCGGCGGCGTCATGGAGCACATCGAGGAAGCCGGCATCCACTCCGGCGACTCGGCCTGCGCGCTGCCCCCGATCACCCTGGGCGGCTTCGACATCAAGCGGCTGCGCGTCTCCACCGAGGGCATCGCCAAGGGCGTCGGCGTCCGCGGACTGATCAACATCCAGTTCGCGCTCTCCGGCGACATCCTCTACGTCCTGGAGGCCAACCCGCGCGCCTCCCGCACGGTCCCCTTCACCTCGAAGGCGACCGCGGTGCCGCTCGCCAAGGCCGCCGCCCGCATCTCGCTGGGCGCGACCATCGCCGAGCTGCGCGAGGAGGGGCTGCTGCCGAGGACCGGCGACGGCGGCACGCTGCCGATGGACGCGCCGATCTCCGTCAAGGAGGCCGTCATGCCGTGGTCGCGCTTCCGCGACATCCACGGCCGCGGCGTCGACACGGTCCTCGGCCCGGAGATGCGCTCCACCGGCGAGGTCATGGGCATCGACTCCGTCTTCGGCACGGCGTACGCCAAGTCGCAGGCCGGGGCCTACGGACCGCTGCCCACCAAGGGCCGCGCCTTCATCTCCGTCGCCAACCGCGACAAGCGCTCGATGATCTTCCCGGCCCGCGAACTGGTCGCCCACGGCTTCGAGCTGATGGCCACCTCCGGCACCGCCGAGGTCCTCAAGCGCAACGGCATCAACGCCACCATCGTGCGCAAGCAGTCCGAGGGCGTCGGCCCGGACGGCGAGAGGACCATCGTCCAGCTCATCCACGACGGCGAGGTCGACCTCATCGTCAACACGCCGTACGGCACCGGCGGCCGGCTCGACGGCTACGAGATCCGCACCGCCGCGGTCGCCCGCTCGGTGCCCTGCCTGACCACCGTCCAGGCGCTCGCCGCGGCGGTGCAGGGCATCGACGCCCTCAACCACGGCGGCGTCGGCGTGCGCTCCCTCCAGGAACACGCCGAGCATCTGACAGCGGCCCGCGACTAGCAGCCCAGCAGGGGGACACCGGAAACGGTGTCCCCCTCTCCGTGAGGACACCATGTACAAGCTCTTCTTCCGGCTGGTCTTCCGGCGGATGGACCCCGAGCGGGCCCACCACGCCGCCTTCCGCTGGATCCGCCTCGCCGCCCGCGTCCCGGTGCTGCGCACCCTCGCCGCCGCCGCCCTGGCCCCCCGCCACAAGGAGCTGCGCACCGAGGCCCTCGGCCTGCGGATGCACGGCCCGTTCGGGCTGGCCGCGGGCTTCGACAAGAACGCCGTCGCCATCGACGGCATGGCGATGCTCGGCTTCGACCACGTCGAGATCGGCACCGTCACCGGCGAGCCCCAGCCCGGCAACCCGAAGCGACGCCTCTTCCGCCTGGTCGCGGACCGCGCGCTGATCAACCGCATGGGCTTCAACAACGAGGGCTCCGCCGCCGTCGCCGCCCGCCTGGCCGCCCGCAGGCCGGTCTTCCGCACCACCGTCGGCGTCAACATCGGCAAGACCAAGGCGGTGCCGGAGGCCGAGGCCGTCGCCGACTACGTGAAGTCCACCGAGCGGCTGGCCGCGCACGCCGACTACCTGGTCGTCAACGTCTCCTCGCCCAACACCCCCGGCCTGCGCGACCTCCAGGCCACCGAGTCGCTGCGCCCGCTGCTGACCGCCGTGCGCGAGGCGGCCGACCGCACGGTCACCGTCCGACGCGTGCCGCTGCTCGTCAAGATCGCCCCCGACCTCGCGGACGAGGACGTCGACGCCGTCGCCGACCTCGCTGTGGAGCTGGGTCTGGACGGCGTCATCGCCACCAACACCACCATCGCCCGCGAGGGGCTGGGCCTGAGGTCGGCTCCCGGCCTGGTCGCGGAGACCGGCGGACTCTCCGGCGCCCCGCTCAAGGAACGCTCCCTGGAGGTCCTGAGCCGCCTGTACGCCCGGGTGGGCGACAGGATCACCCTGGTGGGTGTCGGAGGCGTCGAGAACGCCGAGGACGCCTGGCAGCGCATCCTGGCCGGGGCCACCCTGGTCCAGGGCTACAGCGCCTTCGTCTACGAGGGGCCGTTCTACGCCCGCGCCGTCCACCGCGGCCTCGCCGCCCGGCTGGCCGCCTCCCCGTACGCCACCCTCGCCGAAGCCGTCGGCGCCGAGACCCGGAAGAAGGCCGACCGGTGACGCCCCAGCCCTTCGGCGCCCGCCTGCGCCACGCCATGGACACCCGCGGACCGCTCTGCGTCGGCATCGACCCGCACGCCTCGCTGCTCACCTCCTGGGGCCTGGCCGACGACGTCGCCGGTCTGGAGCGCTTCACCCGCACCGTCGTCGAGGCCCTCGCCGACCGGGTCGCCGTCCTCAAGCCGCAGTCCGCGTTCTTCGAGCGCTTCGGCTCACGCGGCACCGCGGTCCTGGAGAAGGCCGTCGAGGAGGCGCGGGCGGCCGGGGCCCTGGTCCTGATGGACGCCAAGCGCGGCGACATCGGCTCCACGATGGGCGCCTACGCCGCGACCTACCTCGACCCCGGCTCCCCGCTGTTCTCCGACGCGCTCACCGTCTCGCCGTACCTCGGCTTCGGTTCGCTGCGCCCGGCCCTGGACGCGGCGGCGGCCTCGGGGTCCGGCGTCTTCGTGCTGGCCCTCACCTCCAATCCGGAGGGCGCCGAGGTCCAGCGCGCCACGGCTGCCGGCGGCCGCTCGCTGGCGCAGCTGATGCTCGACCACATGGCCGCCGAGAACGCGGGCGCCGCGCCGCTCGGCTCGGTCGGCGCGGTGGTCGGCGCGACGCTCGGCGACGCGGGGGCGGACCTGGCGATCAACGGGCCGCTCCTCGCGCCCGGCATCGGGGCCCAGGGCGCGACCCCGGCGGATCTGCCGGCGGTCTTCGGCGGCCAGGTCGGCAACGTGGTGCCCAGCGTGAGCCGGGGCGTGCTGCGCCACGGCCCGGACGCGGCAGGGCTGCGCGAGGCCGCCGAACGGTTCGCGGACGAGATCCGCGAGGCCGTCTCCGGCAGTCGACCCTGACACGTTTACAGCGTGTTGACGAATTACTGACGCAAAACTCGGTTGTTATGTCAGAAATGTCCTGGTCGGCCAAGGCTGACCAGGACTTTTCGTCTGTTCTCGCTGACTACAGCGGCCTTGGCCGCTAGTCTCCGTCGAGAGCCAACGAGCACAGCGTGTTCGTTGCTCAGCAGGTGAGGGGCGTCCAGCTTCCCCACCGGTCCGTATCCGACAGATCGACATCCGAGGTGACGTAGGCGTGGCTCTTCCGCCCCTTACCCCTGAACAGCGCGCAGCCGCGCTCGAAAAGGCCGCCGCGGCTCGCCGGGAGCGGGCCGAGGTCAAGAATCGACTCAAGCACTCCGGCGCCTCCCTCCACGAGGTCATCAAGCAGGGCCAGGAGAACGACGTCATCGGGAAGATGAAGGTCTCCGCCCTCCTGGAGTCCCTGCCGGGAGTCGGCAAGGTCCGTGCCAAGCAGATCATGGAGCGTCTCGGCATCTCCGAGAGCCGCCGGGTCCGGGGGCTCGGCTCCAACCAGATCGCATCCCTGGAGCGCGAGTTCGGCGGCGGCGCCGCCTGACGTTCTCAGGCACCCCTGAGAACCTGGATAATCGCTCCATGGCTGCAACATCCCGGGGGACGTCCCCCGTACCCCCGGACGTACGTCCGCGGCTGACCGTGCTCTCCGGCCCTTCGGGCGTCGGCAAGAGCACGGTCGTCGCTCATATGCGCACCGTTCACCCCGAGGTCTGGCTCTCCGTGTCGGCGACGACCCGCAAGCCGCGCCCCGGGGAGCGCAACGGCGTCCACTACTTCTTCGTGGACGACGAGGAGTTCGACAAGCTCGTCGCCAACGGCGAACTGCTGGAGTGGGCCGAGTTCGCGGGCAACCGCTACGGCACGCCGCGCCGCGCCGTACTGGACCGGCTGGAGGCCGGGGAGCCGGTCCTCCTGGAGATCGACCTCCAGGGCGCCCGGCTGGTGCGCCAGTCGATGGCCGACGCGCGCCTGGTCTTCCTGGCCCCGCCGAGCTGGGACGAGCTGGTGCGCCGGCTCACCGGCCGGGGCACCGAGGCGCCCGAGGTCATCGAGCGCCGGCTGGCCGCCGCCCGGATCGAACTGGCCGCCGAGTCCGAGTTCGATACGACGCTCGTCAACACCTCCGTCGAGGATGTGGCGCGTGAGCTGCTAGCCTTGATGCTGCAGGCTTCCGACCTCCCTGACAGCAGCGGCTGAGACAACCGCCGACACGGGGCCCGGTTCACCGCCGGACGGCCGGAGCCCGCACTGTCAAAGATTTCTTTGACCTTTACCCCCTTCGGAAGGCAGAGAGTGTCCTCTTCCATCACCACGCCCGAGGGCATCATCAACCCGCCGATTGATGAGCTCCTCGAGGCCACCGACTCGAAGTACAGCCTGGTGATCTACGCGGCCAAGCGCGCCCGCCAGATCAACGCGTACTACTCGCAGCTCGGCGAAGGCCTCCTCGAGTACGTCGGTCCGCTCGTCGACACCCACGTCCACGAGAAGCCGCTCTCGATCGCGCTCCGCGAGATCAACGCGGGCCTGCTGACCTCCGAGGCCATCGAGGGCCCCGCGCAGTAGGCGGCAGCACCACCTTCACCTCAGGCCCGGCGGCCCGCCCGCCGGGCCTGAGGTGTGTCCGGGCCCGGGTGAACGGCGGCAGCGCGGTGAGGCAGCATGGGACGGACACGTTGCCGATACGTTGCCGAGTGCGGGGAGACGCAGTGCACAAGCCGAAGGTGGTCCTGGGGGTGAGCGGGGGCATCGCCGCCTACAAGGCGTGCGAGCTGCTGCGCCGGCTGACCGAGTCCGGGCACGACGTACGGGTCGTTCCGACCGCCTCCTCGCTGCACTTCGTGGGCGCGGCCACCTGGTCGGCGCTCTCCGGCCACCCGGTCTCCGCCGAGGTCTGGGACGACGTGCACGAGGTCCCGCACGTACGGATCGGGCAGGGCGCCGACCTCGTGGTGGTCGCCCCGGCCACCGCGGACATGCTGGCCAAGGCCGCCCACGGACTCGCCGACGACCTGCTCACCAACACGCTCCTGACCGCACGCTGCCCGGTGGTCTTCGCCCCGGCCATGCACACCGAGATGTGGGAGCACCCGGCCACCCGGGAGAACGTCGCCACGCTGCGCCGCCGGGGCGCCGTCGTCGTCGAGCCCGCCGTCGGCCGCCTCACCGGGGTGGACACGGGCAAGGGCCGGCTGCCCGACCCGGGCGAGATCTTCGAGGTCTGCCGCCGGGTGCTGGCGCGCGGGGTGCGGGCCCCTGATCTGGCCGGCCGCCATGTGGTGATCAGCGCGGGCGGCACCCGCGAACCGCTGGACCCGGTCCGCTACCTGGGCAACCGCTCCTCCGGCAAGCAGGGCTACGCGCTGGCGCGCACGGCGGTGGCCCGTGGCGCCCGGGTCACCCTGATCGAGGCCAACACGGGTCTTCCCGACCCCGCCGGGGCCGACGTCCTGCGCGTCGGCACGGCGGTGCAGCTGCGGGAGGCCGTGCTCAAGGCCGCGCCCGAGGCGGACATCGTGGTCATGGCCGCCGCGGTGGCCGATTTCCGGCCGGCCGAGTACGCCCCGGGCAAGATCAAGAAGAAGGACGGCCAGGAGGCCCCGACCGTGGCCCTGGTCCGCAACCCCGACATCCTCGCCGAGATCTCCGCGGAGCGGGCCCGGCCGGACCAGATCGTCGTGGGCTTCGCCGCCGAGACGGACGACGTGCTGGCCAACGGCCGCGACAAGCTCCGCCGCAAGGGCTGCGATCTGCTCGTGGTCAACGAGGTGGGGGAGAGCAGGACCTTCGGCTCCGAGGAGAACGAAGCGGTCGTCCTCGCCGCGGACGGGACGGAGACGGCGGTGCCCCACGGCCCCAAGGAAGCGCTTGCCGACACGGTCTGGGATGTGGTTTCCGGACGATTCAGTGAGATGTCACAATCCACCCCCCGGGCGAGCGAAACTGGCTCATAACGGGTAAATTAACCGCCTTTACGGGTGGATTGTCCTACTGGCATCCCGCGTGATCACGGACACCGAGCTCCCGAAGGGCGAGACGGATGGCCCGGTCACCGGATGCGACCGATAAACTGGCCGACGGTACGCGCCGGGCGCAGCTCCCGGCCGCACCACCCATGATCAGCCAGCAGCCGCTGCAACCCCAGGGAGCGATGTGTCCCGCCGTCTCTTCACCTCGGAATCTGTTACCGAGGGTCACCCCGACAAGATCGCTGACCAGATCAGCGACACGATTCTCGACGCCCTCCTGCGGGAGGACCCCGCCTCGCGCGTGGCCGTCGAGACCTTGATCACCACTGGTCTGGTGCATGTCGCGGGCGAGGTCACGACCAAGGCCTACGCCGACATCCCCAACCTCGTGCGCAACAAGGTGCTGGAGATCGGCTACGACTCCTCCAAGAAGGGCTTCGACGGCGCTTCCTGCGGCGTCTCGGTGTCCATCGGCGCACAGTCGCCGGACATCGCCCAGGGCGTCGACACCGCGTACGAGAAGCGGGTCGAAGGGGACGAGGACGAGCTCGACAAGCAGGGCGCGGGTGACCAGGGCCTGATGTTCGGCTACGCCTGCGACGAGACGCCGGAGCTGATGCCGCTCCCGATCCACCTCGCACACCGCCTCTCGCGGCGCCTGTCCGAGGTGCGCAAGAACGGGACCATCCCCTACCTGCGCCCCGACGGCAAGACCCAGGTCACCATCGAGTACGACGGCGACAAGGCGATCCGGCTGGACACGGTCGTCGTCTCCTCGCAGCACGCCAGCGACATCGACCTGGACTCGCTGCTCGCCCCGGACATCCGCGAGTTCGTCGTCGAGCACGTGCTCGCGCAGCTCGTCGAGGACGGCATCAAGCTGGACACCGAGGGCTACCGGCTCCTCGTCAACCCGACCGGCCGCTTCGAGATCGGCGGCCCGATGGGCGACGCCGGCCTGACCGGCCGCAAGATCATCATCGACACCTACGGCGGCATGGCCCGCCACGGCGGCGGCGCCTTCTCCGGCAAGGACCCGTCCAAGGTCGACCGCTCCGCCGCGTACGCGATGCGCTGGGTCGCCAAGAACGTGGTGGCCGCCGGCCTCGCCGCCCGCTGCGAGGTCCAGGTCGCGTACGCCATCGGCAAGGCCGAGCCGGTGGGCCTGTTCGTCGAGACCTTCGGCACCGCGGCGGTCGACACCGAGAAGATCGAGCACGCCATCGGCGAGGTCTTCGATCTCCGCCCGGCCGCGATCATCCGCGACCTCGACCTGCTCCGCCCGATCTACGCGCAGACCGCGGCCTACGGCCACTTCGGCCGCGAACTTCCCGACTTCACCTGGGAGCGCACCGACCGCGTGGACGCCCTGCGGACGGCCGCGGGCCTGTAGGACCGCCGCGGTCCTCGACGAGGACCGACGCCCGCCACGACTGCCGGGGCCCGGACACCGATCGCGGTGGCCGGGCCCCGGCGGCGTGGTCGCGGCCGTGGGGCCCGGGGCCGCTGTCGGTGGCTTCTGGTAGGAATTTGGCTGTGAGCAGCGAAGACGAGCAGGCCGACGAGCCCGGCGCCGACGAGCCCGGAGCCGGAGCGCCGGAGCAGCTCGCGCTGATCCGGGAGACGGTGCGCCGGGCCAAGGTGCCGCGCGCCAAGCCGCGGACCTGGCGCGGAGCGGCGCTGGCCAAGGAGCTGCCCGTCGCCCGCGTGCTGGTCAACAAGGGCGTCCTCCACCTCGACCAGTACTTCGACTACGCGGTCCCCGAGGAGCTGGACGCCGACGCGCGGCCCGGCGTGCGGGTGCGGGTGCGGTTCGGCGCCGGCGGGCGCAATGTGCAGGGCGGACGGCGCGAGGGCGGCGGCCTGATCGACGGCTTCCTCATCGAGCGCCGCGCCGAGTCCGACTACCAGGGCGCGCTCGCCGCCCTCGCCTACGTCGTCTCGCCCGAACCGGTCCTCGGACCGGAGCTGCTGGCCCTCTCCCGCGCCGTCGCCGACCGGTACGCCGGCAGCCTCGCCGACGTGCTCCAGCTCGCCGTCCCCCCGCGCAACGGACGGGCCGAGTCCAAGCCGTCCCCGGAGCCGCTGCCGCCGCCGCCCGCCCCGGACCCCGGCAGCTGGGAGCGGTACGCCCAGGGCCCCGCCTTCCTGCGGGCCCTGGCCGAGGGCGGCGCGCCGCGCGCGGTGTGGACCGCCCTGCCCGGACCGCACTGGCCCGGCGAGATCGCCCGCGCCGTCGCGGCGACGCTCTCCTCCGGTCGCGGCGCGCTCGTCGTCGTCCCGGACGGCCGGTCCGCCGCCCGCGTCGACACGGCCCTCACCGACGTGCTCGGGTCCGGCCGGCACGCCCTGCTCACCGCCGACTCCGGCCCGGAGAAGCGCTACCGCCAGTGGCTGGCGGTGCGCCGCGGCTCGGTCCGGGCCGTCGTCGGCACCCGCGCCGCCATGTTCGCCCCGGTCAGGGACCTGGGCCTGGTCGCCGTCTGGGACGACGGCGACTCCAGCCACAGCGACGACAACGCCCCCTTCCCGCACGTCCGCGAGGTGCTGGAGCTGCGTGCCGCCCAGGGCCGGTGCGCTTTCCTGCTCGGCTCCACGAGCTGCACCGTCGAGGCCGCCCAGCTCGTGGAGAGCGGCTGGGCGCTGCCGCTCGCCGCGGACCGGGAGCGGCTGCGCCGCGCGGCCCCGCTCGTCCGTACCGTCGGCGACGGCGAACTCGCCCGCGACGGGGCCGCCCGCTCGGCCCGGCTGCCCAGCCTCGCCTGGCAGACCGTGCGCGACGGCCTGCGCACCGGTCCGGTGCTCGTCCAGGTGCCCCGCCGGGGCTATGCCCCCCGGCTCGCCTGCGAGCTGTGCCGTACGCCCGCCCGCTGCCGCCACTGCGCCGGGCCGCTGGAGGCCCCCGACCAGCAGGACCTGAACTGCGCCTGGTGCGGCCGGGCCGAGCGCGCCTGGCACTGCGAGGCGTGCGGAGCCACCCGGCTGCGCGCCCGGATCGTCGGCGCGCGGCGCACCGCCGAGGAGCTGGGGCGGGCCTTCCCCGCCGTGCCCGTGCGCACGTCGGGCCGCGATCACGTCCTGGACGCCGTCCCCGACGCGCCCGCCCTGGTCGTCAGCACGCCCGGCGCGGAGCCCGTCGCCGAGGGCGGTTACGCCGCCGCGCTGCTGCTGGACGGCTGGGCCATGCTCAACAGGCCCGACCTGCGGGCGGGGGAGGAGGCGCTGCGCCGCTGGACGGCGGCCGGCGCCCTGGTGCGGGGCCAGGACGAGGGCGGCACGGTGGTGGTCGTGGCCGAGCCGACGCTGCGCCCGGTGCAGGCCCTGGTGCGCTGGGACCCGGCCGGATTCGCCCGGCGGGAGCTGGCGGAGCGGGCCGAGCTCGGCTTCCCGCCGGTCTCCCGGATGGCGTCGGTGAGCGGGCCCGCAGAGTCCCTGGCGTCCTTCCTGGCCACGGCCGGGCTGCCGCCGGAGGCCGAGATCCTGGGCCCGGTTCCGGTGCCCGCGGCGGAGCCGGGACGGCCGCGCCGGCCGTGGGACGCACCGCCGGGCGAGAGCTGGGAGCGGGCCCTGATCCGGGTGGTGCCGGGGCGGGGCGCCGCGCTCGCACGAGCGCTGAAGCAGGCTCGCGCGGCGCGGACGGCCAAGGGCGGCGGCGATCAGGTGCGGATCAGGATCGACCCGCCCGACATCGGCTGAGTCGGTCTGCGCCGTGCCGGAGACGGGGCGGCGCGGGAGACGGAACTGCCCCGCCGTGCGACCGGCACGGTGGGGCAGAGGGGGCGGCGTACGGGTCAGCCGTTGCGCGGGCCCGGGAACGCGCCGGGGCGCACGTCCTCGCGCAGCGGCGGCCGGCCCGTCGAGGACTGCGGCGGCATCGCGCGCGCCGCGGGCACCGCGGGGACGGCGGAATCGCCGGCCTGGGCGGCGGACCCGGGCAGTCCGCCGGGGACGGCGACCGGGCGGGGCGTCGCGGGCGTCTCGGCGCCCGCCTCGGCGGCGGGCTGGGGCGCGGCCCGGCGGGAGCCGTAACGGCGGTGCACCGCCTGCTTGGTGACGCCGAGGGCCGAGCCCACCGCGTCCCAGGAGAAGCCGAGCGAGCGGTCGAAGTCGACCGCCGCGGTGACCAGGGTCTCGACGCTGTCCCGCAGCTCCTGGGCGAGGCGGACGGTGGGGGCCGGGGCCCTGCCGTAGACGACGAAGCCCGCGGAGGGGCCGGAGCGGCGCGGACGGTAGACGTTGCCCAGCTGGGCGGTGAGTGTGCGCAGCGCGTCCACCTGCCGCCGGACCCGCTCGATGTCCCGCACCAGAAGATGCAGGCTGGCCCGCGCTTGGGCGTCGTGGGTTGCGTGGTCGGCCATGAAGAAGCCTCTCGAACCGGCGTTGAAAGGGATCGGGCCACGGTCGGGGCGGCCCGCTTCGGTCAATCTCCTTTGACCAACGCCCGAGCCCGGGAAGTGGTCACGCTGTCGGGGCGTATGTGCCTACGCACGGGGCGTGCGCGGCGCGCGTACGCCCCCCGGCCGCCGTCCGGATCGTGCCGCGCTCGTACGGGCAGGTGAGCCTCCCGTCCGGCCCGCCCGCGAACCGCCGAACCCCTTAGACTGGTGCGCTGCTCGTCACCGTCCGGCCCGAGAGGCAGTCAGCCACCCATGAAGCTCGTCTTCGCAGGCACCCCCGAGGTCGCCGTTCCCGCCCTGGACGCCCTGATCGACTCCGACCGCCATGAGGTGGCCGCGGTCGTGACCCGTCCCGACGCGCCCGCCGGGCGGGGCAGGCGGCTCGTCGCCAGCCCGGTGGCCGAGCGGGCGCGGGAGGCCGGCATCGAGGTGCTCAAGCCCGTGAAGCCGAAGGACGAGGAGTTCCTGGCCCGGCTGCGCGCGATCGCCCCGGACTGCTGCCCGGTCGTCGCCTACGGCGCGCTGCTGCCCAAGGCGGCGCTCGACGTGCCCGCCCGGGGCTGGGTCAACCTGCACTTCTCGCTGCTGCCGGCCTGGCGGGGCGCGGCCCCGGTCCAGCACGCGGTGATGGCGGGGGACGAGGTGACGGGCGCTTCGACCTTCCTGATCGAGGAGGGGCTGGACTCCGGCCCGGTCTACGGGGTCCTCACCGAGGAGGTGCGCCCCACCGACACCAGCGGCGATCTGCTCACCCGGCTGGCGTTCGCCGGGGCCGGGCTGCTGGCCGCGACCATGGACGGCATCGCGGACGGCACCCTGCACGCCGTGCCGCAGCCCCCCGAGGGCGTCACCCTGGCCCCGAAGATCACCGTGGAGGACGCCGAGGTCTCCTGGTCGGCGCCCGCCCTGCGGGTCGACCGCGTGGTGCGCGGCTGCACGCCCGCGCCCGGGGCCTGGACGCTGTTCCGGGGCGAGCGCCTGAAGCTGGTCCAGGTGGCCCCCGTCCTGGACCGCACCGACCTGGCCCCGGGCGAGCTGTCGGCCGCCAAGAACAACGTCTACGCGGGCACCGGCTCGCACGCCGTCGAGCTGCTCTGGGTCCAGCCGCAGGGCAAGAAGCCGATGCGGGCCGCCGACTGGGCGCGCGGGGTGCGGATCGTCCACGGCGAGCTGCTCGGGCAGTAGGCGTCCAGGGCCCGGCCGCCGTCCCGGCCCCGCCCCGGCCGCCGTCCCGGCGCCGCCGGGGGCGACGTAGGCTGGGCGGGTTCGCCCCCTCACCATCAGCGGAGCACCTTTCACGTGAACGACCAGCCGCGTCGCCGTCCCGCCAGGCCCCACCGCCGTCCGCAGAAGGACCCGGTCCGCTTCCTCGCCTTCGAGGCGCTGCGGGCGGTCGACGAACGCGACGCGTACGCCAACCTCGTTCTGCCGCCGCTGCTGAAGAAGGCGCGCGCCAAGGGCGACTTCGACACGCGGGACGCGGCGCTGGCCACCGAACTGGTCTACGGGACGCTGCGCCGCCAGGGCACGTACGACGCGATCGTCGCGGCCTGCGTGGACCGGCCGCTGCGCGAGGTCGACCCGCCGGTGCTCGACGTCCTGAACATGGGCGTCCACCAGCTGCTCGGCACCCGCATCCCCACCCACGCCGCCGTCTCCGCCAGCGTGGAGCTGGCCCGGGTGGTACTGGGGGAGGGGCGCGCGAAGTTCGTCAACGCGGTGCTGCGCAAGGTCACCGCCCACGACCTCGACGCCTGGGTGGAGAAGGTCGCGCCGCCCTACGACGAGGACGCCGAGGACCACCTGGCCGTCGTGCACTCCCACCCCCGCTGGATCGTCTCCGCGCTCTGGGACGCGCTGGGCGGCGGCCGGGCGGGCATCGAGGACCTGCTGGAGGCCGACAACGAGCGGCCCGAGGTGACCCTGGTGGCCCGGCCCGGCCGCTCCACCCCCGACGAACTGGCCAAGGCGCTGGGCGACGACAACTCCCTGCCCGGCCGCTGGTCGCCGTACGCCGTCCGGATGGCCGAGGGCGGCGAGCCCGGCGCGCTGGCGGCCGTCCAGGAAGGCCGGGCGGGCGTCCAGGACGAGGGCAGCCAGCTCGTGGCCGCCGCCCTGGCCGCCGCGCCCGTCGAGGGCGGCGACCGCCGCTGGCTGGACGGCTGCGCCGGTCCGGGCGGCAAGGCCGCGCTGCTGGCCGCGCTCGCCGCCGAGCGGGGCGCCACGCTGCTCGCCGCCGAGAAGCAGCCGCACCGCGCCCGGCTGGTGGAGCGGGCCCTCGCCGGCAACCCGGGCCCGTACCAGGTGGTCACCGCCGACGGAACCCGGCCGCCGTGGCTCCCGGGCGGCTTCGACCGCGTCCTGATGGACGTGCCGTGCTCCGGTCTGGGCGCGCTGCGGCGTCGCCCGGAGGCCCGGTGGCGGCGACGCGCCGAGGACCTGGAGGGCTTCGCGCCGCTCCAACGCGGGCTGCTGCGCGAGGCGTTGAAGGCCGTACGGGTCGGCGGCGTCGTCGGCTACGCGACCTGCTCGCCGCATCTGGCGGAGACCCGGGTGGTCGTGGAGGACGTGCTGAAGGGCCGGGGCGGGGAGCCGGTGGAGGCGGAGTGGATCGACGCCCGCCCGCTGATGCCGGGCGTGCCCGCGCTGGGCGAGGGACCCGACGTCCAGCTCTGGCCGCACCTCCACGGCACGGACGCGATGTATCTCGCCCTGCTCCGCCGGACCGGCTGATCGCCCTGCTCCGCCGGACCGGCTGGTTCTCGTCTCCCGGAACGGCAAAAGAAGCGTAAAGCTCAGGCAAAATGCCGGGAATGTGTGAACTGTGATGGCCGGGTGAGGCTTTGCCGACCGCGGAGGCGGGGAACCGGCCCGGAACGTGGCAGGCTTGGGTCATGGCCCAGATCAACCCCAGCATCCTGTCCGCCGATTTCGCGCGTCTCGCCGAGGAGGCGAAGGCCGTCGAGGGCGCCGACTGGCTCCACGTCGACGTGATGGACAACCACTTCGTGCCCAATCTGACCCTGGGCGTACCGATCGTGGAGGCGCTGAGCAAGGCGACCGGCACCCCGCTGGACTGCCACCTCATGATCGAGGACGCCGACCGCTGGGCCCCGCAGTACGTCGAGGCCGGAGCCGGTTCCGTCACCTTCCACGTGGAGGCGGCGGCGGCCCCGGTGCGCCTCGCGCGCGAGATCCGGGCCAAGGGCGCGCGGGCCTCGATGGCGCTCAAGCCGGCGACGCCGATCGAGCCGTACGAGGACCTGCTGCCCGAGCTGGACATGCTGCTGATCATGACCGTCGAGCCGGGCTTCGGCGGCCAGGCGTTCCTGGACATCATGCTGCCGAAGATCCGCCGCACCCGGGAGCTGATCGTCAAGCACGGGCTCGAACTGTGGCTCCAGGTCGACGGCGGCGTCTCGGCCTCGACGATCGAGCGGTGCGCGGAGGCCGGCGCCGACGTCTTCGTCGCCGGTTCGGCGGTGTACGGGGCGGCGGATCCGGCCGAGGCGGTGCGGAGCCTGCGGGCCCGTGCGGACGCGGCCACGGCCGCGGCGCCGTGGGCGTGCGGCCACTGAGCCCGAGGGCGGATGAACGCGGCCCGACGGGGCCGATCAAGGGTCGCCGGATCTGACAGGATGAACGGCGTATCGAGCGCGTGAACAGCAGTGAGGAGATCGCGGTGTCTGGCATCTCGGCGGGTCGGTCAGCCATGCGGATGGGCCCCGCGGAGCTGGTGCAGGCGGCGGCCATGGCCCGCCGGTTCTACCTGGAGGGCAAGTCCAAGATCCAGATCGCCGAGGAGTTCGGCGTCAGCCGCTTCAAGGTGGCCCGGGTCCTGGAGACCGCCCTCGAACGCGATCTCGTACGGATCGAGATCCGGGTCCCGGCCGAGCTGGACGCCGAGCGCTCCGACGCTCTGCGGGCCCGCTACGGGCTGCGCCACGCGGTCGTCGTCGAGTCCCCGGCCGAGGAGCAGGAGGACGCCCCCGACCCGGAGAACCTCGGCGAGGTCGCGGCCGACCTCCTCGGCGAACTGGTGGCCGAGGGCGATGTGCTCGGCCTGGCCTGGGGCCGCTCCACCATCCACATGGCGGCGGCCCTCGACCGGCTGCCGCCGTGCATCGTCGTCCAGCTGACCGGCGTGTACGACGCGGGCACCGCCGAGCGCGGCTCGGTCGAGGCGGTCCGCCGGGCCGCCCAGGTCTCCGGCGGCGAGGCGCACCCCATCTACGCCCCGATGCTGCTGCCGGACCCGGCGACGGCGGCGGCGCTGCGCCACCAGACCGGTATCGCCCGCGCCTTCGAGTACTTCGACAAGGTCACGGTCGCGGCGGTGTCGATCGGCTCCTGGGAGCCGGGCATCTCCACGGTCCACGACATGCTCTCCGACGCGGAGCGGGCCCACTACGCCTCGCTCGGCGTCGCCGCCGAGATGTCCGCGCACCTCTTCGACACCGACGGCCGCCGGGTCGGCCGCGACCTCGGCGAGCGCTGCATCACCGTCGAGGCGGACCGGCTGCGCCGGATCCCCGAGGTGGTCGCCATCGCGGGCGGCCAGCGCAAGGCCGCCGCGATCGGGGCCGTCCTGCGCTCCGGTCTGGTGACCAGCCTGGTGACGGACACCGCCGCGGCCGACTACCTGCTCACCGAGTCGCCGGCCGGAGTGCGGCCGGCGCTGGAGCGGGCCGACCCGGACGGCGAGTGACGCGGGCCCGGCGACGCCGGACGTGACGGAGGCCGGGCCGCCCGCGGGGCCGCCCGGCCTCCGTCCGTTCCGTCCGCGCTCAGCGGCAGTGGTGGGCCTGCGGCGGAGCCGGAGCCGGGACCGGCGGACGGGCCGGTTCCGACGGATCCGGGGCGATGCCCAGCACGGTCTCCTCCAGGTACTTTTTGGGCTCCTCGTACTGCGCGACGTCGGCCGGGTTGTAGCGCGGCGTCCGGCGCGACCAGTCCAGGTTGCCGCGCATCCAGCTGCGCATCCCGTCGAGATAGGGCACCAGCAGCCCGGCCAGCTGCGGATACATCTCCAGCAGCTCGTCCTCCGCGGTCAGGAACCGCTCGGTCTCGGCAGCCAGCCGCTCCGCCACGTGGTCCAGCGCCTGCTGTTCGCCGAGGCCGCGGTGGTGGCGCACCAGGTGGACGAGGTTGTGGATCTCGCCCAGCACCTGCTCCTTCTCGAAGGAGTAGACGTCGTTGGCCCAGCACACGACGTTGCAGGAGGCTTCCAGGGCGGTGATGAACCGCGGGTCGTTGTGCAGCGACTCCGGCGCCTCGATGCCGGCCACGATCTCTATCAGGTCCATGCAGACGTGGATGGCGCCGGTGTGCCGCCGCTTGGCGATGTACGTCTCCTCGGACGGCACCACGCCGTCCGCTCGGTTGCCCGCCTCCCACGTGGTGGCCGTGGTGAGGTAGGTGATCAGGTGCCAGGCGAACCGGGTCCGCCAGTGCGGGGCCGCGTTCGGCGTCGTGCGTTCCCACAGGTCGGCCAGGGCGATCACGGCCGCCGGAAGCCCCTCGCCCGGCAGCGGGGCCGGGGCGGAGCCGTCTATCACCGCGCGCATCCGGTCGACCACGTCCCGCACTCTTTCGGGGGAGCGGCCGAGGTGGCCGTCGTCGAGCTGGTCGTCGACGAGGAACAGCCAGACGAACCAGTCGGCCACCAGATCGAGGTGTTCACGGTCGGCCGTCGGGTAGACCATGCCGACGAACGCCCCGAAATCGGCTTGTTCGAAGCGGTTGCGCGCGGACTCGCGGTGCACCAGGCCGGTCTGTCTGGTCCAGGCGTCGATATGGGCCCGGGCGTGCCCGACGTGCGGATTCGTCCGCTGGGGGAACGGGCAGTAGATGTCCGGCAGTTCGCTGTCCACAGGCGGATCTGGATCCTCTCCGGTCAAACGGTGTGCCGAGGGCTCCCGGTGCGCCGGGGCGGCGCACCGGAGACCCCCGAGACCTGCGGGTTTGAAGCTACCTGACCCCTTGTCACGCGGTCCAGGGATGCCGATCGGGAATGCGGGAATCCCGTTCGGGTAGGGTCCGTGGGTAAGGCAGGTTCCACTTGCCCGGCACCCCCGGCAGCCTCCTCGGAGGAACACACGAACGCCGGGGTCTTTTGCTGTGTCTTCGGGGAAACGACCTGCACCGTTTCGTATGAAAAAATGAGTGTTATGCGTTTTCTTGAGCCGGGCACCGGCCGCTACACCGAGTCGCCCGCGGTCCCGTACGACCTCACCTACGACGACGTCTTCATGGTCCCGGGCCGCTCCGCGGTCGGCTCCCGGCAGGGCGTGGACCTCTCCGCGCCCGACGGGACCGGTACCACCATCCCGCTCGTGGTCGCCAACATGACCGCCATCGCGGGCCGCCGCATGGCCGAAACCGTCGCCCGCCGCGGCGGACTCGTCGTCATCCCGCAGGACATCCCGATCGAGGTCGTCACCGACGTCATCTCCTGGGTCAAGACGCGCCACCTCGTCCTCGACACCCCGATCGAGCTGGCCCCGGGCCAGACCGTCGCCGACGCCCTGTCGCTGCTGCCCAAGCGCGCGCACGGCGCGGGCGTGGTGGTGGACGCCGACCGCCGCCCCGTCGGCGTGGTCACCGAGCACGACCTGACCGGCGTCGACCGCTTCACCCAGCTCTCCGAGATCATGTCCAGGGACCTGGTGGTGCTCGACGCGGGCATCGACCCGCGCGACGCGTTCAACAAGCTCGACGGCGCCAACCGCAAGCTGGCCCCCGCGGTCGACGCGGACGGCCGACTCGTCGGCATCCTCACCCGCAAGGCCGCCCTGCGCGCCACCCTCTACACACCCGCCACCGACGCCGACGGCAGGCTGCGGATCGCGGCGGCGGTCGGCATCAACGGCGACGTGGCGGGCAAGGCCGCCCAGCTCCTGGCGGCGGGCGTCGACACGCTCGTCGTGGACACCGCCCACGGCCACCAGGAATCCATGATCAGCGCCGTCCGGGCCGTGCGGGCGCTCGACCCGCGGGTGCCCGTCGTCGCCGGAAACATCGTGGCGGCCGAGGGCGTGCGCGACCTGATCGAGGCCGGCGCGGACATCATCAAGGTCGGAGTCGGCCCCGGCGCCATGTGCACCACCCGGATGATGACCGGCGTGGGCCGCCCGCAGTTCTCCGCCGTCCTGGAGTGCGCCGCCGAGGCGAAGAAGCACGGCAAGCACGTCTGGGCCGACGGCGGGGTCCGCCACCCCCGCGACGTGGCCATGGCCCTGGCCGCCGGCGCGTCCAACGTCATGATCGGTTCCTGGTTCGCCGGTACGTACGAGTCGCCCGGCGACCTCCAGCAGTCCGCCGACGGCCGCTTCTACAAGGAGTCCTTCGGGATGGCCTCGGCGCGCGCCGTCAAGAACCGCACCTCGGAGGAGTCCGCGTACGACCGGGCCCGCAAGGCGCTCTTCGAGGAGGGCATCTCCACCTCCCGGATGTTCCTGGACCCGACCCGCCCCGGGGTCGAGGACCTGATCGACTCGATCATCGCGGGCGTCCGCTCGTCCTGCACCTACGCCGGCGCCGCCTCCCTGGAGGAGTTCGCCGAGAAGGCGGTCGTCGGCATCCAGAGCGCCGCGGGCTACGCCGAGGGCAAGCCGCTCCACGCCAGCTGGAGTTGATCCCGCACCTGCCCGACACGCCTGCCCCCGACGGTAGTTCGCACCGGCGGGGGCAGGCGCGTTCCCGGGCCTTCGAGGTGGCCGATGACGAGCTTCAACTCTTCTGAAGAGTAAGTAATATGAAGCCCAATCAGCTGCCTGCCCCTCTGCGGTAAGGGATCTCATGTCCTTCTTCACTGACCTGGCCCATCAGTACATCGACGGCGAGTGGCGACCGGGGAAGGGATCCTGGGACATCATCGACTTCAACCCGTTCGACGGGGAGAAGCTCGCCTCCATCCCCGTGGCCACCGCGGACGAGGTCGACCAGGCCTACCGCGCCGCCGAACGCGCCCAGCGGGCATGGGCCGGGACCAACCCGTACGCCCGGCGCGCCGTCCTGGAGCGGGCGCTGCACCTCGTCGAGGAGCGCGAGCCGGAGATCAGCGACGCGATCGTCGCGGAACTCGGCGGCACCCGGCTGAAGGCCGCCTTCGAACTCCACCTGGCCAAGGAGTTCCTCCGCGAGGCCATCCAGCTCGCCCTGCGCCCCGCCGGGCAGATCCTGCCCTCGCCGACCGAGGGCAAGGAGAACCGCGTCTACCGGCTGCCCGTCGGAGTCGTCGGCGTCATCAGCCCCTTCAACTTCCCCTTCCTGCTCTCGCTCAAGTCCGTCGCGCCCGCGCTCGCCCTCGGCAACGCCGTCGTCGTCAAACCGCACCAGAACGCGCCGATCTGCGGCGGCACCCTGCTGGCCAGGGTCTTCGAGGACGCGGGCCTGCCGCCCGGCCTGCTGAACGTGGTGATCACCGACATCGCCGAGATCGGCGACACGCTGCTGGAGCACCCGGTACCGCAGGTCATCTCCTTCACCGGCTCGGACAAGGTCGGCCGGCACGTGGCGACCGTCTGCGCGGCCAACCTCAAGCGCGCCGTCCTCGAACTCGGCGGCAACAGCGCGCTGATCGTCCTCGACGACGCCGACATCGACTACGCGGTCGACGCGGCCGTCTTCAGCCGGTACGTCCACCAGGGCCAGGTCTGCATGGCCGCCAACCGCATCCTCGTCGACCGTGCCGTCGAGTCGGAGTTCACGGAGAAGTTCGTCGCCAAGGTCGCCTCGCTCACCGTCGGCGACCCGGCCGACCCCGCCACGCAGATCGGCCCGCTGATCAACTCCTCGCAGGCCGAGGCGGTCTGCACCCTCGTCGAACAGACCGTCGAGGCCGGCGCCACCGCCCTGCTCCACGGCCGCGCCGACGGCAACCTGGTCAGCCCGTCCGTGCTCACCGGCCTCGCGCCCGACTCACCCGTCCTGCACCAGGAGATCTTCGGCCCCGTCGCCCTGCTCGTCCCCTTCGACGGCGAGGACGAGGCCGTCCGCATCGCCAACGACACCCCGTACGGGCTCAGCGGCGCGGTCCACACCGGGGACATCGAGCGCGGCGTGCGCGTCGGGAAGCGCATCCACACCGGCATGATCCACATCAACGACGGCACGATCCACGACGAGCCCATCGTCCCCTTCGGCGGCGAGAAGAGCTCGGGCCTCGGCCGGCTGAACGGCGAGTCGATGGTCGAGGCATTCACCACCCAGAAGTGGATCTCCGTCCAGCACGGCCGCTCGCAGTTCCCCTTCTGACCCGCCCGCCCCGCCGCCGACCGCCGCCCGAGCGGTCGGCTCGTGGTCTACTGCGTCTACGGGGGGCGGCGCCGTCCGCCCCCGGCAGCCGACCCGACGCAGAGAAGTGAACCGCCCGACGTGCGCCTGAACGACCTCGACGAACGCATCGTCCACGCCCTCGCCGAAGACGCCCGGCGCTCCTACGCCGACATCGGCGCCCTCATCGGACTCTCCGCCCCCGCCGTGAAGCGCCGGGTCGACCGGCTGCGCGCGGAGGGGGCGATCACGGGCTTCACCGTACGGGTCGACCCGGCGGCGCTCGGCTGGGAGACCGAGGGCTTCATCGAGATCTACTGCAGCCGCAACACCTCGCCGGACGCGATCAAGCAGGGCCTCGCCCGCTATCCGGAGATCGCCTCGGCCTCCACGGTGACGGGCGAGGCGGACGCCGTCGTGCAGGTCTTCGCCGCCGACATGCGCCACTTCGAGCAGGTCCTGGAACGCATCGCGGGCGAGCCGTACGTGGAGCGGACGAAGTCCGTGCTCGTCCTGTCCCCGCTGCTGCGCAGGTACGCGGCGGGCGCGCCCCGGGCCTGAGCCGCGCACCACCTGCCTGACCTGCGGCGATGGCCTGCGCAATGAATCGCCGCGCAGGCCGCCGGGCACGCAACGAATCGACGGTGGACGCGCAACGCTCGCGCCTTGTCCGGGCGGAACGCGGCCACGTACCGTCGATACGTCTCCCCCCGCCCGCACCGCCCCGAGGTCAGCCATGCCGCCGTTGCGCACCGCCCTGCTCCAGAGCTCCGGACGGCCCGGCGCCGTCGCCGAGAACCTGAAGGCGCTCGACGAGGCCGCCGCCCGCGCCGCCGCCGCGGGCGCCCGGTTGCTGGTCTCGCCCGAGCTGTTCCTGAGCGGGTACGCCATCGGCGACGCCGTCCCCGAACTGGCCGAGCCGGCCGACGGACCCGGTGCGCGGGCCGTCGCCGGGATCGCGGCGCACCACGGGCTCGCCGTCCTGTACGGCTACCCGGAGCGCGACGGCGAGCGGATCTTCAACGCCGCCCAGCTCATCGGCCCCGACGGCGCGCCGCTGGCCAACTACCGCAAGACACACCTCTTCGGCTGCTTCGAGCAGAAGTGGTTCACCCCGGGCTCCGAACCCGTCGTGCAGGCCCGGCTGGACGGGCTCACGCTCGGCCTCCTCATCTGCTACGACGTGGAGTTCCCGGAGAACGTCCGGGCGCACGCCCTGGCCGGCACCGACCTGCTGCTGGTGCCCACCGCGCAGATGCACCCCTTCCAGTTCGTCGCCGAATCCGTCGTGCCGGTACGGGCCTTCGAGAGCCAGATGTACGTGGCCTACGTCAACCGCACCGGCCAGGAAGGGGAGTTCGAGTTCGTCGGGCTGAGCTGCCTGGCCGGCCCGGACGGCGCCGTGCGCACCCGCGCCGGCCGCGGCGAGGAACTGCTCGTCGGGGACGTGGACCCCGCGCTCCTGGACGCCTCGCGCGCCGCCAACCCCTATCTGCGCGACCGCCGGCCGGGCCTCTACGGCTCCCCGGCCTGAGCCCGCCCCGCCGCCTCCACCCCGTACCGCCCGCAAGGAGTCCGCAGCCCATGACGTCCACGGTGCCCAACGCCGTCCAGCACACCGACGCGGCCCCGCCGATCACCATGTTCGGCCCGGACTTCCCGTACGCGTACGACGACTTCCTCGCCCACCCGGCCGGACTCGGCCAGATACCGGCCACCGAGCACGGCAGCGAGGTCGCGGTCATCGGCGGCGGGCTCTCCGGCCTCATCGCCGCGTACGAGCTGATGAAGATGGGACTCAAGCCCGTCGTCTACGAGGCCGACCGGATCGGCGGCCGGCTGCGCACGGTCGGTTTCGACGGCTGCGACCCCTCGCTGACCGCCGAGATGGGAGCGATGCGCTTCCCGCCGTCCTCCACGGCGCTCCAGCACTACATCGACCTCGTGGGCCTCGAAACCCGGCCCTTCCCCAACCCGCTCTCCCCGGCCACCCCCTCGACCGTCGTCGACCTGAAGGGCGAGTCG
Organism: Streptomyces sp. ADI96-02; assembly: GCF_003846185.1. Lineage (GTDB taxonomy): Bacteria > Actinomycetota > Actinomycetes > Streptomycetales > Streptomycetaceae > Streptomyces. The sequence continues at coordinate 840,922 of NZ_ML123034.1, read as the reverse complement.
CACTACGCCCGGACCATCGACGACCTGCCGCAGGTCTACCGCGACGTGGCGGACGCCTGGGCCTCCTGCCTGGAGGAGGGCGCCGACTTCTCCGACATGAACCGGGCCCTGCGCGAGCGCGACGTACCGCGCATCCGGGAGATCTGGTCCTCCCTGGTCGAACGGCTCGACAACCAGACCTTCTACGGCTTCCTCTGCGCCTCCGACGCCTTCCGCTCCTTCCGGCACCGCGAGATCTTCGGCCAGGTCGGCTTCGGCACCGGCGGCTGGGACACCGACTTCCCCAACTCCATCCTGGAGATCCTGCGCGTCGTCTACACCGAGGCCGACGACCACCACCGGGGCATCGTCGGCGGCAGCCAGCAGCTCCCGCTGCGCCTGTGGGACCGCGAACCGCGCAAGATCGTCCACTGGCCGCTCGGCACCTCGCTGTCCTCCCTGCACGGCGGCGAGCCCCGCCCCGCCGTGACCCGGCTGACCCGTACCGCCGGCAACCGCATCACCGTCACCGACGCCACCGGCGACATCCGCACCTTCCGGGCCGCGGTCTTCACCGGCCAGTCCTGGCTGCTGCTCTCCAAGATCGACTGCGACGACGCGCTCTTCCCGATCGACCACTGGACGGCGATGGAGCGCACCCACTACATGGAGTCCTCCAAGCTCTTCGTCCCCGTCGACCGGCCCTTCTGGCTCGACAAGGACGCGGCCACCGGCCGCGACACCCTGTCGATGACGCTCACCGACCGGATGACCCGGGGGACGTACCTGCTGGACGACGGGCCGGACCGGCCCGCCGTCATCTGCCTCTCGTACACCTGGTGCGACGACAGCCTCAAGTGGCTGCCGCTCTCCCCGAAGGAGCGCATGGACGTCATGCTCAAGTCGCTGGGCGAGATCTATCCGAACGTCGACATCCGCAGCCACGTCATCGGCAACCCGGTGACGGTCTCCTGGGAGAACGAGCCCTGGTTCATGGGCGCGTTCAAGGCGAACCTGCCCGGCCACTACCGCTACCAGCGGCGGCTGTTCACCCACTTCATGCAGGACCGGCTGCCCGCCGACAAACGCGGTCTGTTCCTGGCGGGCGACGACATCTCCTGGACCGCCGGCTGGGCCGAGGGCGCCGTGCAGACGGCGCTCAACGCGGTCTGGGGCGTCATGCACCAGTTCGGCGGTGCCACCGACCCGACCAACCCCGGCCCCGGAGACGTCTTCGACGACATCGCGCCGGTCGAACTGCCCGAGGACTGACCCGAGGGCCGAACCGGGCCGCGGACTCCGCGAACCCGCGGCGAGCGGGACGCCGACGCGTACCTCAGGGCTTCTCCGGTGCGGAGCCCTCGTCGTACGCGGAGGTGCCCGAGTCCAACAGGGGCTCCTGGGTCTTGAGATGGGCCGGGGCGAACGCGCGCAGCACGTGGTAGCCCGTGATCACGACGATCGTGCCGAGCGCGATGCCGCTCAGCTCGAAGGTGTCGCTGAACTTCAGGCTGACGCCGCCGACGCCGATGATGATGCCCGCGGCGGCCGGGACGAGGTTCAGCGGATTGCGCAGGTCCACGCGGGCGTTCAGCCATATCTGCGCGCCCAGCAGACCGATCATCCCGTACAGGATCACGGTGATGCCGCCGAGCACGCCGCCCGGGATGGCCGCCACGACCGCGCCGAACTTCGGGCAGAGGCCGAACAGCAGGGCGAAGCAGGCCGCCGCCCAGTACGCGGCGGTCGAGTACACCCGGGTCGCGGCCATCACGCCGATGTTCTCGGAGTACGTCGTGTTGGGCGGGCCGCCCACCGCGGTGGAGAGCATCGACGCCGCGCCGTCCGCCGCGATGGCGGTGCCCAGCTTGTCGTCGAGGGAGTCGCCGGTCATCTCGCCGACCGCCTTCACATGCCCGGCGTTCTCCGCGACCAGCGCGATCACCACGGGCAGGGCGACCAGGATCGCCGACCACTCGAAGCTCGGCGCGTGGAACGAGGGCAGCCCGATCCAGTCGGCCGCGCCGACCCCCGACAGATCCAACCGCCAGTGGTCGACCGCCTCCGCGCCGCCGGCCGGGGAGTGGATCTTCCCGAACACCAGGTCCAGGACCCAGGACAGGGCGTAGCCGAAGACCAGGCCCAGGAAGATCGCGATCCGGGAGAAGAAGCCGCGCAGACAGACCACGGCCAGCCCGGTGAACAGCATCACGGCCAGTGCCGTCCACTGGTCCTGCGGCCAGTACGTCGACGCCGTCACCGGGGCCAGGTTGAAACCGATCAGCATGACCACCGCGCCGGTCACCACCGGCGGCATCGCCGCGTGGATGATCCGCGCGCCGAACCGCTGCACCGCGAGCCCGACCAGGAACAGCGCCACGCCGACCACCAGCACCGCGCCGGTGACGGTCGCGCTGGTGCCGCCGCCGCGCGGATGGTCGCCGCCACACCGACGAAGGAGAGCGAGCAGCCCAGATAGCTGGGCACCCGGCCCTTGGTCGCCAGCAGGAAGATGGCCGTCGCGACACCGGACATCATGATCGCGAGGTTCGGGTCGAGGCCCATCAGCACCGGGGCGACGAACGAGGCCCCGAACATCGCCACCACGTGCTGCGCGCCGAGGCCGAACGTCCGGGGCCAGGAGAGCCGCTCGTCCGGCCGCACCACCGCTCCCGGCGCCGGGGTCTTCCCGTCGCCGTGCAAGGTCCAGCGCACGCCGAGGCTCATGGTTGCTCCCTGAAGGTCCGAGCGGTGCGCCGGCCGGTCTGCGATCCGGTGTTCGGTGTTCACCTGCGGAAAAGATCAGCGCCATGGTAGTGCCGCCTCCCGCGGGGGCCGCGCGGAGGTCCCGCGCCACCGCCCGGCCGCCCGGATCAGCCCCGCGCGGGGCTCTTCGCCGCAGCGGCCCCGCCGGCCGACGCGGAGGCGGCCCGGCGATCGCCCGCCCGCAGCACACCCGCGCCCAGCACCAGGCCGAACGCCAGGACGGTCACCACGCCGAAGGAGACCACCAGCGAGGTCGCCTCCGCCAGTGAGCCGATCGCGGACGGGGCGATCAGGCCGGAGGTGTACGTGATGGTGGCGACGCCCGCGATGGCCTGGCTCGGGTTCGGCCCGCCGCGCCCGGCCGCGGCGAACGCCAGCGGGACCACGACCGCGACCCCGAGGCCCAGCAGCCCGAAGCCGCACATCGCGGCGGCCGGGGCCGGCGCGGTCACCACGAGCAGTCCGCCGGCGGTGGCCAGCACGCCGCCCGTCCGGACGGTGCGTACCGCGCCGAACCGGTCGACGATCCGGTCGCCGGCGATCCGGGCCACCGCCATCATGAGGGCGAAGGCCGTGGTGGACGCCGCCGCGAGTCCGTCGGAGCCGTCCAGGACGTCCCGCAGGTAGACCGCCGACCAGTCCAGGCTCGCCCCCTCGGCGAAGACCGCGCAGAATCCCACGGCCCCGATGACCAGGGCCGACCTCGGCGGCAGGGTGAAGCGCGGCGGCGGTTCCTCGTCCGGCCCGCGGCGCGGGTCGAGCACGTTCCGGCAGGCGGCCAGGCCCAGCACCGTGAGCATCAGCGCGGCCACGGAGTGGTGCAGCCGGGCGTCCGTGCCGAGGTGGGCGGCGACGGTGCCGGCCGCCGAACCGGTCAGAGCGCCCACGCTCCACATGCCGTGCAGACCCGACATGATCGACTTGTCGAGGCGGTTCTCCACCTCGACGCCGAGGGCGTTCATCGCCACGTCCGACATGCCGGCGGTCGCGCCGTAGACGAACAGCGCCGCGCACAGGGCCGGCAGGTTCGGCGCGAGCGCCGGCAGGACCAGGGCGAGCGTCCACAGCGCGAGCAGCCCGCGCAGGGCGGTCCGCGCCCCGAAGCGGTGGCTGATCCGGCCGGCCAGCGGCATCGCGACGGACGCCCCGATCGCCGGGAAGGCGAGCGCCAGGCCCAACTGGCCCGCGCTCACCCCGGCATGGTCCTGGATCCAGGGGACCCGGGTGGCGAAACTGCCCGTCACCGCCCCGTGCACCGTGAAGACCGAGGCGATGGCGAACCGGGCGCGCCTCACCTGTTCCGTACCGCCGACGGCGGCGTCCGCGTGCTGCGTCATGCGTCGTGCCCTCCCCTGGACCGTCCGGGCCGCCGGCACTCCCCGGACGGTCCGCTCCACGATGCGTCGCGTAAACTGTCAGGAACCCTGCCTGATAAATAGCTCGCAGGATCGGACCGGGCCGGAGGCGGGCGGACGATCTGGAAGGATCCCGCTATGCCCGCATCACCGAGCACGGCTCGGGCCATCAACGACCGGATCGCGCTGCGACTGCTCCTGCACGACGGCCCGTTGACCGCCACCCAGCTCAAGACCCGGACCGGACTGTCGCGTCCCACGATCGCCGACCTCGTCGAGCGGCTCCAGGGCGCCGGGCTGATCCGGGTCGTCGGGGAGTCCGGAGCCGCCCGCCGCGGCCCCAACGCCCGGCTGTACGGGATCGTCGCCGACCGCGCCCACCTCGCGGCGCTCGACGTGCGCACCGGAGGCGTCTCGGTGGTCGTCACCGACCTGCTGGGCGCCACGCTCGCCGAGGACACCCTGCCGATGGGCAGGGGCACCGGCACCGGGCCGGCCGTCGAACGCGCCGCCGCGCTCCTGGAGCGCACCGCGCGCACGGCGGGGCCCGTCCCGCTGCACAGCGTCGGCATCGGCGCGCCCGGCCTGATCGACCCGGTCACCGGCGAACTCCGCGACAGCTCGGCCCTGCCCGCCTGGCACCGGGGCCTGGTGCGGGTGCTCCAGCAGCGGCTGCCGGCGACCGTGCTGGTGGAGAACGAGACCAATCTGGCCGCCGTCGCCGAGCACCGGGCCGGGGCCGCCCGGGACCGCGAGACCTTCGTCCTGCTCTGGCTCGGCCACGGCATCGGCGCCGCCGTGATGCTGGACGGCAAGCTGCGCCGGGGAGCCTCCGGAGGCGCGGGGGAGATCGGCTTCCTGCCGGTGCCGGGCGTGCGCGGACTGCCCTCCGCCGTCAACTGCGAGGGCGGGTTCCAGTCGCTGGCCGGCTCCGCCGCCATCGGCGGCCTCGCCGTCCGCCACGGCCTCCCGCTGCCGCCGACGGGGGCCGAAGGCCGGGAGGAGGCGACCGCCGTCGCCGCCGTACGCGCCGCGCTGGCGGCGGGGGAGCGGGGCGAACCGTTCCTGGGCGAACTGGCCGACCGGCTCGCCGTCGGGGCCGCGGCCGTCGTCTCCGTCCTGGACCCCGGCTGCGTCCTGCTGGCCGGGGCCGTCGGCCACGCGGGCGGCGCGCCGCTGGCGGCCCGCGTCGAGGAGCGGCTGGCCGCGATGTCCCCGCTGCGCACCGAGGTGCGGGCCGGGGCGCTCGGCGACGGCGCGGTGCTGCGCGGGGCGCTGATCGCCGCCCGGGACGCCGCGCAGGAGGCGCTGTTCACCGCCGCCGGCTGAGCTCCGCCCGGCGGCCCGCGCGTGGTCCCTCGCTCAGACCGGACGCTGGAGGCGCCCGGCGAGGAACTGGTCGAACGTCGTGGTCCCCACCGCGTGTCGCGGGCTCAGCTGGCCGCCGCGCCGGAACCCGGCGTACGCCTGGCCCGCCAGCCGGACCGGCACGATCCGCCGCTTGCGCCCGGTGGCCCGCAGGTAGGCCCCGGCCAGCTCCGCCAGCTCCCGGACCTCGGGGCCGCCCATGTCCGGCACCCGGCCCGCCGGACCCTGGAGCGCCAGGTCCGCCAGCCGGTCCGCCACCTCGCCGCTGTCGACGGGCTGGAGCGACACTCCGGCGGGCACCGGCAGCACGGGCAGCTTCGCCGCGCCGGTGACCAGCCGCAGGACCAGGTCGTGGAACTGCGTGGTGCGCTGGATCGTCCAGCCCGTCCCGGAGTCCTCGACCATGCGCTCGACCCGGTGCTTGAGCTTGTAGTAGCCGAGCGGCACGCGGTCCACGCCCACGATCGAGATGTAGACCAGATGGGGGACGCCGGCCCGGCGGGCGGCCTCGATGAGGAACCCCGCCGCCCGGTCGTCCCCGCCCCGGACGGTGGACGCGCAGTGCACGATCACGTCCACGCCCTCGACCGCCGCGTCCAGCCCCTTGCCGTCCCGCAGATCGACGGCGTACGAAGGGGAGCGGCGGCTCAGCCCGCGGACGTCCGCTCCTCGGGAGCGCAGCCGGTCGGCGACCTGCGAGCCGAGTGTCCCGGTGGCGCCGGTGACCAGAATCGTCGTCATGGGCCCAGCCTGCCAGAGACGACGCGTGCGGCCGGGGAACACGGTCCGGCGCGCGGAAGCCCGGCGGTGGGCGGGGGCGATCCGCTCACCGCCGGGCGGTCGGGAGGAGGTCAGCAGGCGCCGAGGTCCTTCCAGGCGCTCCACTGCCCGGTCGATCCGGGGGTCTCGCCCTTCGTCCACCACTGGGCCTTCCACTGCCGGCCGCCGTGGCTGACGGTGGAGCCGCCGCCGTACTCGGTGGCGGCGTTCCAGGCGGCGGGGCAGGCGCCGCCCGGCCGCGTCGGCGTCGGGGTGGGCGTCGGCCCGGTCGGCGTCGGGGTGGGCGTCGGCGTCGGGCCCGTTCCGGTGCCGGGCTCGACGGTTTTCGTGCCGCGGGCCAGGTCGCCGGCGAGGGAGTAGGACCTGCCCCCGAAGGCCACGGTCCAGTTGGAGGGCGTGGAGGTGGGCAGGTAGTAGACGAAGTCCAGCTCCACCGAGGCGCCGGGGGCCAGGGTCTGCCAGGCCGGCAGCTTCAGCGAGACACGGTGGTAGTCGCCCCTCAGACCGCCGATGTTGCCGGCCGCCGTGTGGTCGCTGCGGATGACCGTCGTGCCGAAGCCGGACTGGTCCTTGGCGTTGGCCGGAGCGGAGGTGGCGTAGTCGAACTGGAACTCGGTGCCGCCGGGCAGGGTGGCCTGCGTCCGGTTGGTGATCCTCAGCTTGGGGCTGATCGGGTAGTTGGAGTCGCCGAGCGGGAACCGGTCGAAGGAGACGTCGATGTCCACCGCCTCGGTGGGCAGGGCGATCGTGGAGCGCTTCGCGCCGTACGGGGTCGACGCCTTGAAGACGTCGTACATCGCGGTGGTCAGCGTGGAGCCGGTCTCGTACTGGCCCTTCGCCGCGTTCCAGGCGTAGTCGCCCGCCAGCTCCCAGATCATCGTGCCGCCGATGCCCTTGTCCACGACGTAGGCGGCCTTGGCCTTCACCGACTGCTCGTCCTCGGTGGAGAGGAACACCTTCTTCTGCGCGTTCCACAGCCACGGGGCGACCAGCGTGGAGTCGTACCTGCGGACGTACGTACCGGTCAGCCGGGTGCTCGCGGGGAATCCGTAGTCGCTCACGTAGTCGCCGACGATGCCCTTCTCCAGGTTCTTCGCGTGCCACATCGGGTTGGAACCGGCGGGCGATTCCTTCCCGTCGGCGTCCTTGTCGTGCCAGAGGTTGTCGATCCCGACCGCGCCGTCGCCGCACGTGGTCAGACCCGCGCCGGCCGGGCAGTCGGTGGTGGCCGCCCTGCCCCACAGTCCGTCGGTTCCGCCCTGCACGTTCTTGAAGCCGCGGGTGTAGTACGGCAGGCCGATGTTGATCCGGCCCGCCGGCATCGAGCCGCGGAAGTAGTGGTAGGCCCAGTCGGTGTTGAGGTAGCCGGTGCCGCCGTACTGGGAGGTCGAGTAGACGCCCGCCTGAGCCAGTTCGGCGTCCTTGCCGTCGTCGAAGAGCGAGGCGTTGGGGCCGACGTACTCGTTCCAGGCGCCGTGCAGGTCGTAGGACATGATGTTGACGTAGTCCAGGTACTTCTGGACCTGGAAGGTCTCCATGCCGCGCAGCAGGTAGCCGGAGGAGGGGGCGGCCACGGTCAGCAGGTAGTGCCTGCCGTCGGCGGCGCCCGCGCGGTCCAGCTTCTCGCGGAGCGTCTTCATCAGGGCGGAGTAGCCCTTGACGAGGCCGGCGCGGCGGCCGTTGGAGAGCGTGTGGTCGAGCGGGTTGCCCGCGTCCTTCATCGTCGTCGGGTACTCGTAGTCGATGTCGACGCCGTTGAAGCCGTACTTCTTGACGAAGGCGACGGTGGAGTCGGCGAAGGTGTCGATGCCCGCCTGGTTGACCGAGCCGTCCGCGTTGGTGGCCATGGCGTAGAAGCCGCCGGAGTCGACCCGCTTGCCGTCCGGGCCGAAGTAGCCGCCGGTCTCGGCCCAGCCGCCCACCGAGACCAGGGTCTTCACGTTCGGGTGCTGCTTCTTGAACGTGCTGAGCAGGTTGAAGTGCCCCTTGTAGGGGAGCTGCGGGTCCATCTCGGCGCCCGCGACGCCCGGCCAGGTCATGCCGGTGGAGGCGTTGTCCGCGCCGTCGGGGCCGACGGAGATCCTGTTCGCGCCGTCGACGTGCGCGAAGGCGTAGTTCAGGTGCGTGACCTTGTCCCACGGGATGTCGGGGACCAGGTAGGCGTCCTTGCCGTCCTTGCCGGTACGCCAGTTCGTGAAGTACCCGATGACACGCCGCTGGTGGTCCGCGCCCATCTTCTCGCGCCCGTCGGTGTCGTAGACGGAGCAGTAGGGGACGTCGACGCCGGGCGTCCGGTAGAGCCCGTCGGGACGGCAGGACTCCTGGTCGGCGGCGGCCGACGGGGTGGCGGCGAGCGAGCTCATCAGCAGGCCGGCGACGGCGCCGACGGCGGCGAGCAGGGTGGCTCTCGCCCGAGTGGGGGACAGCATGGGGACGTTCCTCCTGGGGAGGTCGGCGGAACACAACGGCGAACGGAGGTGGGTCGCGTCGGGGTCCCGGTGTGCGCACACCGCCGGACCGGACCTCGGAGGTGACGCAGAGATTAAGAGGACTAGACCAGTGCGTCAATAGGTCTGGACCTTTAAGAGGCAACTTTCCCGCGCCGGGAACGGGCCGGGTATCGTGTGATCCAGCCCACAGCGGCTCACTCGCATGGCCGTCGAGCGGGCGTGGCAGACTTGTGGGGTACCAGTAGCAGCGCACTCCGGGGTCGGTGCAATTCCGAACCGGCGGTTATAGTCCGCGACCCGTCCGCAGCCAGCGGCCGGTTGACCAGGTGGGATTCCTGGACCGACGGTTAAAGTCCGGATGGGAGGCAGTGCGCGGCGGGTCGTCATCGGTACGCCGCCGTCGTTCTCGGCGGACGCAGGGCCGGAGCTCCGACGCTTCGGCGCGTCCGCGGTGATGCGTCCGACCGTCGGCGTTCGCGTGGGTGACCCGTTTCTTCTGTCGACATCGACAGGCCCCGGAGTCCGTGCCCGAAGAGGCAGGAGGACCCGGTGGCCACCGCAGCCGACATCACCGCCATGAGCCGAGCCGTCGCGCTCGCAGCCCGCGGTCTCGGCTCCACCAGCCCCAACCCGGTCGTCGGATGCGTCATCACCGACGCCGCCGGCGAACCGGTCGGCGAAGGCTTCCACCAGCGCGCCGGAGGACCGCACGCCGAGATCCACGCCCTGCGCGCGGCGGGCGGACGGGCCCGCGGCGGCACCGCCTACGTCACCCTCGAACCCTGCGCCCACACCGGCCGCACCGGCCCGTGCGCGCAGGCCCTCCTGGACGCGGGGATCAGCCGCGTCGTGTACGCGGTCGGCGACCCGGACCCCCGGGCCGCCGGCGGTGCGGACACGCTGCGCCGGGCCGGGGTCCAGGTCGAGCAGGGCCTCCTCGCCGAGGAGGCCGAGGCAGGCAACGCCGCCTGGCTGACCTCCGTGCGCCTGGGGCGTCCGTACGTCCTGTGGAAGTACGCCGCCACCCTCGACGGCCGGATCGCCGCCGCCGACGCCACCAGCCGCTGGATCACCTCGCCCGAGGCCCGCGCCGACGTCCACCGGCTGCGCGCCGAGGCCGACGCCGTCCTCGTCGGCTCCGGCACCGCCCGCGCCGACGACCCCCACCTGGGCGTACGCGGCATCGACGGCGCGACCCAGCCGCTGCGGGTCGTCCTCGACACGAACGCCGCGGCCGTCACCCCCGGCGCACGCGTCCTGGACGCCTCCGCGCCCACCCTGGTCGCGGTCGCCGAGGACGCCCCGGCCGGCCACCTCCCCGAGGCGGTCGTCCTGCGCCTGCCCCGCGCCGCCACCGGCCCCGGCCTGGACGTCGGAGCGCTCCTCGCCGCCCTGCACGCACGCGGCGTGCGCTCGGTGCTCCTGGAGGGCGGGCCCACCCTCGCCGGCGCGTTCGTCGCCGCCGGAGCGGTCGACAAGGTCGTCGGCTACCTCGCGCCCGTCCTGCTCGGCGCAGGCCCCGCGGCCCTCGCCGACGCCGGAATCCCCACCCTCTCCGAGGCGCTGCGCCTCGACCTGACCGAGGCCGTCCGCATCGGCCCCGACCTGCGCGTCACCGCCGTCCCCGCCCCTGCTCGGAAGGGAAACTGAGTGTTCACCGGAATCGTCGAAGAACTGGGTGAGGTCACCGCCGTCGAGCGCCTGGAGGACGCCTCCCGCTTCCGGCTGCGCGGCCCCGTCGTCACCGAGGGCGCCAAGCACGGCGACTCCATCGCGGTGAACGGCGTCTGCCTGACGGTCGTGGAGACCGGCGAGGGCCACTTCACCGCCGACGTCATGGCGGAGACCCTGAACCGCTCCAGCCTCGGCGCGCTGACCACCGGATCCCGCGTCAACCTGGAGCGCCCCATGGCGCTCGGCGGGCGGCTCGGCGGGCACATCGTCCAGGGCCACGTCGACGGCACCGGCACCATCGTCGAGCGGCGGCCCTCGGAGAACTGGGAGATCGTCAAGGTGTTCCTGCCGCTCGAGCTGACCCGGTACGTCGTCGAGAAGGGCTCCATCACCGTCGACGGCGTCAGCCTCACCGTCGTCGACGCCGGAACCGACCACTTCACCGTCAGCCTCATCCCCACCACCCTCGCCCTGACCACGCTCGGCCACAAGCGGCCCGGCGACCCGGTCAACCTGGAGGTGGACGTCATCGCCAAGTACGTCGAACGGCTGCTCGGCGACCGGACCGGACAGGACCCGCGATGAACGCCGCGCACTGGCTGAACTCCGAGGCGTTCACCGTCTTCGGCCAGCACATCAAATGGTCGGACATGATCGGCAACACCGTCGGCCTGATCGCCCTCGCCCTCGGCTGGCGGCGCTCGATCTGGACCTGGCCCGCCCAACTGCTGTCCGGCGTGATCCTCCTGGTCGCCTTCGCCTCCGCCCACCTCTCCGGCAGCGCGGGCAAACAGCTCGTCGTCATCGTCGTCGCCCTGTGGGGCTGGTGGTCCTGGAACCGGGGCAGGCGGCAGGCGCAGGACGGCTCCATCGCCGTCCGCTTCGCCACCTGGCGCGAGCGCGGCGTCCTGATCGGCGCCGCCGCGCTCGGCACCCTGGCCGTCGGCGGACTGTTCACCGCGTTCCCGTCGCTGTCCTGGGACCCGTGGCCGGACGCGTACATCTTCGTCGGCACCGTCGTCGCGATGTACGCCCAGGCCCGGGGCATGGTCGAGTTCTGGTTCGCCTGGCTCCTGGTCGACCTGGTCGGCGTCCCGCTGAACTTCGCCAACGGCTTCGCCTTCTCCGGCTTCGTCTACGTCATTTACGGCGCGCTCGTCCTGTGGGGCATGCGCGACTGGTGGCTGCGCACGCGGACACCCGCTCTGGAAGGAGCCACGGCATGAACGCACCGCCCACCTGGCCGCCCGCCGGCCACGACCCGCTCGAACCGGCCCTCGTCCTGGACCCCGTCGAACAGGCCGTGCGCGACATCGCCGCCGGCCGGCCCGTCGTCGTCGTGGACGACGAGGACCGCGAGAACGAGGGCGACCTCGTCATCGCCGCCGAGAAGGCGACCCCGGAGATCGTCGCGTTCATGATGAGCGAGTGCCGCGGCCTGATCTGCGCCCCGATGGAGAGCGACGAGCTCGACCGCCTCGAACTCCCGCAGATGGTCGAGCACAACACCGAGTCGATGAGGACCGCCTTCACCGTCTCCGTCGACGCCTCCGCCGCGCACGGCGTCACCACCGGCATCTCGGCCGCCGACCGCGCCACCACCCTGCGGATGCTCGCGGGCGGCACGGCCGGCCCCGCCGACTTCGTCCGCCCCGGCCACGTCTTCCCGCTGCGCGCCCGCGCCGGCGGGGTCCTGGTCCGCAACGGCCACACCGAGGCCGCCGTCGACCTCGCCCGGCTCGCCGGACTGCGCCCCGCCGGGGCCATCGTCGAGATCGCGGGCGAGGACGGCGTCATGCTCCGGCTGCCCGAGCTGGTCCCGTTCGCCCGCAAGCACGGCCTGACGATCATCTCCATCGAGGACCTGATCGCCTACCGCCGCGGCAGCGAGCCGACCGTCCGCCGCGAGGCCGCCACCCGGTTGCCCACCGCCTTCGGCGCCTTCACCGCGTACGGCTACCGCTCCACCGTCGACGGCGTCGAACACGTCGCCCTCGTCCACGGCGACCTCGGCGACGGCGAGGACGTCCTGGTCCGCATCCACTCCGAATGCCTGACCGGCGACGTCTTCCAGTCCCAGCGCTGCGACTGCGGCCCCCAACTGCACGCCTCCATGCGCCGCATCACCGAACAGGGCCGCGGCGTCGTCGTCTACCTCCGCGGCCACGAGGGGCGCGGCATCGGCCTGCTCTCCAAGCTCCGCGCCTACGAGCTCCAGGAACGCGGCGTGGACACCCTCGACGCCAACCTGGAACTCGGCCTGCCCGCCGACGCCCGTGACTACGCGGTCGGCGCGCGGATCCTGGACGACCTCGGCGTGCGCAGCCTGCGCCTGATGACCAACAACCCGGACAAGACCGCGGCCGTCCTGCGCCACGGCCTCGCCGTCACCGGCCGGGAGCCCATGCCCGTCCAGGCCGGCGAGCACAACCTGCGCTACCTGCGGACCAAGCGCGACCGGATGGGCCACGACCTGCCCTGGCTGGACGCCGCCCCGGCGTCGACCTGCGCCAACCAGTAACCCACCACCACCGGACCACGACCCCGGCGACGAGCAACAGGAGAGACATGAGCGGCAAGGGTGCACCCGAACTGTCCGTACGCAACTGCGGAGACCTGCGGGTCGCCGTGATCGCGGCCCAGTGGCACGAGAAGGTCATGGACGGACTCGTCGACGGAGCCCTGCGCGCCCTGCACGAGCTGGGCATCGACGAGCCGACCCTGCTGCGGGTCCCCGGCAGCTTCGAGCTGCCGGTCGTCGCCAAGGTGCTCGCCGGACGCGGCTACGACGCGATCGTGGCGCTCGGCGTGGTCATCCGGGGCGGCACGCCCCACTTCGAGTACGTGTCCCAGGGCGTCACCCTCGGCCTCACCCAGGTCACCGTCGACACCGGCGTCCCCGTCGGCTTCGGCGTACTGACCTGCGACACCGAGGAGCAGGCACTCGACCGGGCCGGCCTCGAAGGCTCCCACGAGGACAAGGGCCACGAAGCGGTCACCGCCGCGGTCGCCACCGCGGCCACGCTGCGCACCGTCAACGAACCCTGGCGCTGAGCGCGGGTCGGCGACCCCGTATTCTAGGGACCATCATGGCGAACAAAACCTTCGAAGAGCTCTTCGCCGAGCTCCAGCTCAAGGCCGCCGAAGGCGACCCCTCCACCTCGCGCACCGCCGAACTGGTCGACAAGGGCGTGCATGCCATCGGCAAGAAGGTCGTCGAGGAGGCCGCCGAGGTCTGGATGGCCGCCGAGTACGAGGGCAAGGAAGCCGCCGCCGAGGAGATCTCGCAGCTGCTGTACCACGTCCAGGTGATGATGGTCGCCCGCGGGATCTCGCTCGACGACGTGTACGCCCATCTCTGAGCCGGCCCCGCGCCCCGCCCGCACACCGGCTCCGCCCCCCACCCCCTCCGACATAAGGAAACCCGACCTCATGCTGCGCATCGCCGTCCCCAACAAGGGTTCACTCTCCGGGCCTGCGATGGCGATGCTCCATGAGGCCGGCTACCAGCAGCGCAAGGAGTCCAAGGAGCTGGTCCTGGTCGACCCGGAGAACGAGGTGGAGTTCTTCTACCTCCGCCCCCGGGACATCGCGATCTACGTCAGCTCCGGCCGGCTGGACATCGGCATCACCGGCCGCGACCTGCTGCTGGACTCCGGCGCGCAGGCGGAGGAGATCCTCCAGCTCGGCTTCGCCCGCTCCACCTTCCGCTACGCCACCAAGCCCGGCACGGCCCACGGCCCGCAGGACTTCGACGGCATGACGATCGCCACCTCCTACGAGGGCATCGTCGCCGCCCACCTCGCCGAGGCAGGGGTCGAGGCGTCGGTCGTCCACCTCGACGGCGCGGTCGAGACCGCCATCGAGCTCGGCGTCGCCCAGGTCATCGCCGACGTGGTCGAGACCGGCACCAGCCTGCGCAACGCCGGACTCGAAGTGATCGGCGAGCCGATCATGACGTCCGAGGCGGTCGTCATCCGGCGAAACGGCGCGCCCGCCGACGACCCCAAGGTGCGCCAGTTCCTCCGCCGCCTCCAGGGCGTCCTGGTCGCCCGCTCCTACGTGATGATGGACTACGACTGCCGCGTCGAGCACCTGGAGCGCGCCGTCGCCCTCACGCCGGGCCTGGAGTCGCCGACCATCTCCCCCCTGCACCACGAGGGCTGGGTCGCCGTCCGCTCCATGGTCGCCGCCAAGGAGGCCCAGCGGATCATGGACGACCTCTACGAGCTCGGGGCCCGCGCCATCCTCACCACGGCCATCCACGCCTGCCGCCTCTGACGGCCCACGGCTCCCGCACCCCGACGACGGAGAAGACCCCGATGTCCGCGCCCAGGACCGAACCGCCCGCCCTCCCGGTCACCTTCCGGCCCACCCTCACCCGGGTGGTCATGCTCAGCGTCGGCGTGGCCATGTTCGCCGTGATCACCGCCATCGCGCTGATACTGGAGCGGCTGAACACGGGGGAGCGGGTCAGCTTCATCTTCGTCGCCGCGCTCTTCCTCGGCGTCCTGGCCCTGCTGAGCAGGCCCCGGGTCACCGCCGACGACAGCGGGGTCACCGTCGTCAACCTCACGCGCACCCGCAGGCTGGCCTGGGAGGAGATCCTCCGCGTCAACCTGCGGGCCGGCGACCCGTGGGTCTTCCTCGACCTCAGCGACGGCACCAGCCTGCCCGCGCTCGGCATCCAGCCCGGAATGGCCAAGCAGCAGGCCATCCGCGACGCCCGCGCGCTCCGCTCCCTCGCCGACTCCCGGGGCTCCCGCGCCGACGACACCGGTGCGGCCGGCTGAGCCCCCGCACCGCCCGGGCCCTTACTCTGGTGGGCGGCGGCGCCCCGTGCGCCCCGCCCCGCACCGAGACGTACGGCCACCAGGCCCGCGGGGACTTCCTGCGACCCAAGGAGTGACTCCCTCCAGCAATGGACGGATCGTCCGGTAGTACCTGCGCCGCCCCTTCCCCGGAGGCGGCGGCATGACCACCCCCCTGCTGCTGCTCAGCGCGGCATTCCTCCTCATCCTCGCCAACGGGTTCTTCGTGGCGGCCGAGTTCGGGCTCGTCACCGTGGAACGGCCCGACGCCGAACGCGCCGCCGCCGAGGGCGACCGACGGGCCCGTACCGTCGTCGAAGCCCTGCGCGAACTCTCCTTCCAGCTCTCCGGCACCCAGCTCGGCATCACCATCACCTCGCTGGTCGTGGGCATGCTCGCCGAACCGGCGCTCGCCCGCCTGCTCGCCGGACCCCTCACCGCCACCGGCCTGCCCGCGGGAGCCGTGCCCGGCGTCGGCGTCGTCCTCGGGATGCTGCTCGCCTCTGGCGTGCAGATGGTCGTCGGCGAACTCGTCCCGAAGAACTGGGCGGTCTCCCGGCCGCTCCAGGTGGCCCGCTTCGTCGCCGGACCCCAGCACCGCTTCGCCACCCTCCTGCGGCCGGTGATCACCCTGCTGAACGCCCTGGCCAACCGTCTCGTACGGCTGCTGGGCGTCGAGCCCACCGACGAGCTCGCCTCCGCCCGCACCCCCGGCGAGCTGGTCTCGCTGGCCCGCCACTCCGCGCGGGCCGGAGCCCTGGAACAGGACACCGCCGACCTCTTCGTACGGACCCTGTCCCTGGCCGGGCTCACCGCCCAGCACGTCATGACCCCCCGGGTGAAGGTCAGCGCCCTCCAGTCGTCCGCGACCGCCGCGGACGTCCTCAACCTCACCCGCGCCACCGGCCTCTCGCGGTTCCCGGTCTACCGGGAGCGGATCGACGAGGTCGTCGGCATGGTCCACCTCAAGGACGCCCTCGCCGTCCCCGCCCGCGAGCGCCTGCGCACCCCGGCCGGACGGATCGCCGTCGCCCCGCTCCTGGTCCCCGAGACCCTGCCCGTCGAACAACTGCTGCGCCGGCTGCGGCACGAGCAGCCGATAGCCGTGGTCGTCGACGAGTACGGCGGCACGGCCGGGGTCGTCACGCTGGAGGACATCATCGAGGAACTGGTCGGGGAGGTCCGCGACGAACACGACGCCGAGGGCTCCGACCGCCCCGAACTGACCCCCGCCACCGGCGAGGACGGCCGCACGGCGTGGGAGGCGGAGGGCAGCTGCCGGATCCTGTCCCTGCGCCGGACCGGCGTGAACGTCCCCGACGGACCCTACGAGACCGTCGCGGGCCTGGTCGCCGATCTGCTCGGCCGCATCCCCGTCCCCGGCGACCACGCCGAACTGCCCGGCTGGCGCATCGCCGTCCGCCGCGTCGACCACTACCGCGCCGAACGCGTCCGCTTCACCCGGACGGCCGACCCGCGGCCGGACGCGCCCGCGCGGGGCCTGCTGGAGGCCGTGCGATGAGCCTGCTCCAACTGCTGTTCGCCGCCGTGCTCGTCCTGGCCAACGGGTTCTTCGTCGGAGCGGAGTTCGCGCTCGTCTCCGTCCGCCGCAGCCAGGTCGAACCGCTCGCCGCCCGCGGATCGGCCCGCGCCCGCACCGTCCTGTACGGGCTGGAGAACCTGCCGCGCATGATGGCCGCCGCGCAGTTCGGCATCACCGTCTGCTCGCTGACCCTCGGGGCCGTCGCCGAACCGACCGTCGCCCACCTCCTGGAGCCGGTCTTCCACGCGGCGCACATCCCCGAAGGACTCGTCCACCCGCTGGGCTTCGCCCTGGCGCTCGTGCTCGTCGTCGTCCTGCACCTGGTCATCGGCGAGATGGTTCCCAAGAACCTCGCCATGGCCGCGCCCGAGCGGACCGCGCTCCTGCTCAGCCCCGGTCTGGTCGCCTTCGCCCGGCTCTGCCGCCCCGTCACCACCGGCCTCGGCGCCTGCGCCCGGCTGGTGCTGCGGCTGTTCCGGGTCGAACCGAAGGACGAGGTGGAGGCCGTCTTCACCAGCGAACAGCTCAACCGCCTGGTGGAGGACTCCGGGCAGGCCGGGCTGCTCGAACCGGAGGCGCAGGAACGGCTGGAGGACGCCCTGGTCCTGGGCAGCAGGCCGGTCACCGACGTGCTGCTGGAACGGGCGGCCCTGGTGACGGTCGACCCCTCCGTCACCCCCGCCGCATCGAGGAGCTGACCGTGCGCACCGGCTTCTCGCGCTTCCCGGTCTGCGCCGAGGGCGGCGGCCCGTTCATGGGCTATCTGCACGTCAAGGACGTCCTGGAACTGGAGGAGCCCGACCGCGCCGTCCCGCAGCACATCTGGCGGCCGATGGCGACCGTGCGGGGCGAACTCCCGCTCGACGACGCGCTGACCGTGATGCGCCGCGCCGCGACGCACCTGGCCCAGGTGGCGGACGGCTCGGGCCGGGTCCTCGGGCTGGTGGCCATGGAGGATGTCCTGGAGACGCTGGTGGGCGAGGTCCGCGACCCGGCCCACCGGGTGTCGGCGCCCCGCCGCACGGTGGCCGCGCCCGCGCCGGAGCGCCCCGGCCGCCGGACCGCGGTGCTCGGCACGTAGGGCCCGTCCGCGCGCCGCGGGCCGGACCCGGGGACGGGGGACCGGCCCGCGGCGCGCGGACCTCCGTCGCCGCGGATCCGGCGGAGCCGGTGCGGCGGGCGGCCTCAGCCCCCGCCCGGCTCCTGCTGCCCGCGGCCGGCCGGGCCGCGACCGGACAGCACCTCGCCGTACGCCTGCATCAGGTCCGGCAGCCGCAGGGTCGCCAGGTCCTCGCGGGTGGGCGCGGCCGGATAGCCGGAGAGCCGCAGGTCGCGGTAGGCGCAGCTCTTCTCGTAGAGCGTGCGCAGGAAGCGCCCGTTGCCCAGCTCGTCGATCCAGCCCTGGTCCACCACGTGACCGCTGATGCTGCGCAGCTCGTCCAGCGACTCCTCGTCCCAGAGGTCGCCGTTCTCGGCGGCCAGCACCCCGCCGATCGCGGTGAGTTCCAGGGGCCGGTAGCTGGGGAAGTCGACCCGGCTGGTGAACCGTGAGGAGAGCCCCGGGTTGGTGGCCAGCAGCCGGTCCATCCCTTCGGGGTAACCCGCGAGGATGACGACGAGGTGGTCCCTGTTGTCCTCGGCCCGTTTGAGGAGGACCTGAAGGGCCTCGTCCCCGTACGCGTCGCCCTTGCTGTAACCGGAGTTGGCCAGGCTGTACGCCTCGTCGACGAAGAGCACCCCGCCGAGCGCCGAGTCGATCAGCTCGTTGGCCTTTACCGCCGTCTGCCCCAGGAACTCCCCGACCAGATCGGCCCGCTGGGCCTCCACGAGATGGTCGCCGCCCAGCAGACCGAGCGCGTAGAAGACCCGGCCGAGGATGCGGGCCACCGTGGTCTTGCCGGTGCCGGAGGGGCCGGAGAAGACGAAGTGCCGCTTCGGCGGCTGCACCGGAAGTCCCTGCTCGGCCCGCAGCCGTGCCATGTTCAACTGCGCCGAGAGCGCCTTGACCTGCCGCTTGACCGGCTCCAGGCCGACCATGCGCTCCAACTGGGCCAGGGCCTCGGCCAGCAGGGCGGGATCGCTGGGCCCGGCCGGGAAGACGGGCCGCGCCACCGAGCCGGCCGCCTTGCGGCGCGCGCCCTCGACCGGGGCGGGCGGAGCGGGCGCGGGATCCGGGCCGGGGTCCACTCCCGGCCACGGCTCGCGGCCGTCCACCAGGTCCGTTCCGACCAGGGCGTCGCCCTCGGGCTGCGGCTCCGCGCCCGCGCCCTCCGAGCCGAAACCGGCCAGCGTCACCGCGGCCAGGTCCGCCGACTCGTCGTACCCGTCGCCCTCGGAGATCGCGGCCAGTCGGGCGGAGGTGTCCATGAAGGCCGGGTCGACCCGGTGCACCGCGCGGTAGAGCGGCAGGGCGGCGGCGCTGCGCCCGGTGCCCTCGTGGGCGCGGGCCAGCCAGTAGCGCAGCTCCTTGCGCTGCGGCTGCTCGCTGCGGCAGCGCATCAGCGCGGCCGAGAGCAGCGGTTCGGCCTGGCCGAACATCTCCAGCCGCACCCGCGCCATCCCGCCGAACAGGCCCGCCTCGATGCCGAGCATCGGATCGTCCACCAACTGCTCGGTGCAGCGCACCAGCTGCTCCCAGTCCTTGACCAGGTAGGACCGGCAGGCGTGCAGGAAGCGCACCTGCGGGTCGGCGTCGACCGGCGGCAGACCGGCCAACGCCCGGTCCAGCTCCGGCACATGGCGGCCGTCCAGCCAGTGCGAGGCGTGCGCGAGCAGCAGGTCGCGCGGACTCTCCAGCACCGGCTGCACCCACCAGCCCAGCCAGTACCAGGAGTTGAGCGTACGGCGGTGGCGTGCCCGCTGCTCGCCGAAGCGTTCGCGGTGGCGGTACATGCGCAACAGGGCCGTGGTGGTGTCGACGCGCAGGGCGTGCAGGCCGAGCCAGCCGTCCGCCATGCCCGGATCGAACCGCACCGCGGCCCGGAACTCCTCCTCGGCCTGCGGGTAGGCGCCCATCGTGTAGGCGTCCATGCCGCGCAGCCAGGCGAGGTCGGCGGGGGCCTGTGCGCCCTGTGTGCCGATGTCCATCAGGTCCCCCACAAACCGTGCCCCCAGGATGTCCCGCCCGCACAGCATGCCCATCGGAGCGCGCTGAATCACTGCGCGGGGGAAGGGAATTGACCGCGCCGAGGTGCATCGTACCTGCGCAGGGGGCGCACACTCGCTCGGCGGCGGACCGCCCGATGGTGACCCAGGGTGAGCGAATCGCTCTGTGTGGTCGTCGCGGGGCGGGCGCGCGCGCAGAACGAAGCCCCCGATCACGGGGGAACAACCGGGGGCTTCGCGTCTGCGGGGGCTTCGAAAAGCCGCACAATGAGAACGTAAGACCAGTCCGGCCCCCCGGTCAAGCGGAGTTGAGGCACTTCTCCGGCGATTTCCGACCCCCGGCGGGCCGCGGGGCGACGCCTACGGTGGGTGACGAAACGGTTCACTCCCGCTGTCGCACGGGTCCCGCGGGCCACTCGTACCCGCGCTCGCCCTGCCGTACCAGCGCGTCCGCGTGCGGGCGTGACGGATCGTCCGCGAAGTGCCGCCGCTCCGCGACGCTCCAGCCGTCCCAGAACGCGGTCAGACCGGGACCGTCGCGCCGTCGGCCCCGCTCCCAGGAGGCTTCCCGGTCCAGCTCCATCCAGAGGAGGGCCGCCAGGAAGGGCCGCACCGCGCGGCGGCCGGAGCCCACGCCCTCGATGAGCACCACCGGCGCGGGCTCCAGACCCCGCACCGGTCCGAAGCGCCGCTCGGTCCAGTCGTACGCGGCGTAGCGCGCGCGCACGCCGCGCGAAAAGGGGAGCAGCACCTGTGTGCGCAGCCGGTCCGTCCAGCCGAACGGTTCCTCGTGGGTGGCGAGGTCGTCCAGGTGCAGCACCGGCGCGCCGCCGAGCGCCGCCGCGAGCCGGGCGGCGAAGGTGCTCTTCCCCGATCCCGCGTGCCCGTCGACCGCGACCAGCCGGACGGGTCCGCAGGACGGGGGGAGCGAGCGCAGGCCGTCGGCGTGGCGGGCCAGGTCGTTCATGGTTCCAGGGTAGAGGCCGGTGCGTGCCGCAGGACGGCCGGTACGGCCCGGTCCGCAGGCCACGCCGTGACGGCTGCGCCCCGGTCCGCAGGCCACGCCCGTGACGGGTGCGACCCGGCCGCAGGCCGCGCCAGTGGTCCAGACCGAAATTGGTGCGGCGACGCAGCGCGAATCACTGGCCCGACCGCGCCGCGACCGGGGATAGTTGGCGCACCGACCGACGCCCGCAGCCCCACTTCCACTCACCACCGGGGGTCCCCGCCATGACCAGTCCGACGTCCCGCAGAACCGTCCTTGCCGCCGCGCTCGCCGCCGCCGCGTCCGCCGGAACGGCGGCGACCGCCGCAGCCGCCTCCGCTCCCGGGCGCAGCCCCGCCCCCTCCTCACCGGACACCCACGTGGACAACCGCTTCTGGCACACGTACACGGACTGGCGCAGCGGCACCGGCGACGGCGCCCGCCCCCTCCCCGGCACCCGCCCCGGCCTGGTCATCGCCACGGCAGCCGGCCGCACCGACTACACCGACCCGCACACCGGCAGGACGGCCGCCTGGGAGTACGCCACCTGGACCTCGCCCCGGCACCGCTCCGCCGTCCCCGCGACCGAGGTGATCGCCTCCTGGAACGCCCGTACGCCCGCGGGCACCTGGATCCAGATCGAGCTGAGCGGCAGCTACGCGGACGGCACCGCGACCCCGTGGTTCGTGATGGGCCGCTGGGCGTCGGGCGACGGGGACATCCGGCGCACCTCCCTCGACGGCCAGGGCGACTCCCGCGGCTCGGTGTGGACCGACACCTTCTCCGTCGACGATCCGGCGAGCGGGGTCCGCCTGACCGCCTACCGGCTGCGGCTCACGCTCTACCGCACGCCCGGCAGCAGGCTCACCCCGACCGTGTGGCGGGTGGGCGCGATGGCCTCCGACGTGCCCGACCGGTTCACGGTGCCGGCCACCGAGCCGGGCCGCGCCCGCGAACTGCGGGTGCCGCGCTACTCGCAGAACGTCCACATCGGCCAGTACCCCGAGTACGACAACGGCGGCGAGGCGTGGTGCAGCCCCACCTCCTCGCAGATGATCATCGAGTACTGGGGCCGCAGGCCGACGGCGGCGGAGCTGGCCTGGGTCAAGCCCGGCCTGCCCGACCCCCAGGTATGCCACGCCGCCCGCCAGACGTACGACTACCAGTACGAGGGTTGCGGCAACTGGCCCTTCAACGCCGCCTACGCCGCCGCCTACCGGGACATGAACGCCGTCGTGACCCGCCTCGGCTCGCTCGCCGACGTGGAGCGCCTGATCGGGGCCGGCATCCCGGTCATCACCTCGCAGTCGTTCCTGGAGAAGGAACTGACCGGCGCCGGTTACGGGACGGCGGGCCACCTGATGACGGTGATCGGCTTCACCGACGACGGCGACGTGATCGCCAACGACCCGGCGTCCCCGGACAACCCGGCGGTGCGCCGCGTCTACCGGCGGCGCGAGTGGGAGAGCATCTGGCTGCGCACCAAGCGCTACGACGCGAACGGCAAGGTCAGAAGCGGCACGGGCGGCGTCTGCTACGTCTACTGGCCCACCCGCCCGACGCTCGGCCAGCACCGGGTGCTGCGCTCGCTCGGGCTGCTGTGAGCAGGTGCGGGCGCAGGCCCCGGGCCCCCGACCTCAGGTCCCGGTTCCCGCTTCCGCGCGGAGGTGCGTAGCGCCGCCCCCGGCCCGGTTCCGGCCCGGCGCCCGCAGGAGTGCCGGGCCGGAACCGGGCGCGCGCCGCGTCGGACCGGCTACCAGGCGACGGGCAGCCGGCTCAGGCCGTAGGTGCTGCCACCGGTCCGGAACTCCACCTCTTCCATGGGCACCGCCAGCCGCAGCCGCGGCAGCCTGCGGAGCAGAGCGGACAGCGCGATCTGCAGTTCGGCGCGCGCGAGCGCCTGTCCTATGCACTGGTGGACGCCGTAGCCGAAGGCCAGGTGCCCGCGGGTGTTGCGGTCGATGTCGAGGACGTCGGGCTGGTCGAAGAAGGTCCCGTCGCGGTTGCCGGCGGGGACGTTCATGAGCATGCCTTCACCGGCCCGGATGAGCTGCCCGCCGACGGTGACGTCCTCGGTCGCCACCCGCAGGACGAGGTCCTGGACGATCGTCAGGTAGCGCAGCAGCTCTTCGACGGCGTTCGCCGTCAGGGCCGGGTCGTCCGTGTCGCGGATCCGGGCGAGCTGGCCGGGGTTCTGGAGGAGAGCCAGGGTGCTCAGGCCGATCATGTTGGCCGTGGTCTCGTGTCCGGCGAACAGCAGGGTGAGTGCGGTCGTCGCCACTGTCTCCCGGCTGATCTCGTCGGTGGCGACGCGCTCACGGACCAACCGGCTGATGATGTCGTCCGTCGGTTCCCTGTCCTTGCTCGCCACGAGTTCGAGCAGGTAGTCGAAGAGCGCCCTGCTGGCCACCCCCTTCTCCTCGTCCGAGGGGCTGTGGGAGACGAGGGTGTTGCTGTGATGCTGGAAGAACGCGTGATCGGCGTAAGGGACGCCGAGCAGCATGGAGATCATCATGGAGGGCACGGGGTACGCGTAATCCTGGACGAGGTCCGCCGGCTGTCCACGGCTGATCATCTCGTCGAGGATGCCATCGACCATTTCCTCGATCCTGGGGCGCAGTTGATCCACCTTCCTGACGGTGAAGTCGCCGGTGAGCATGCGGCGCAGCCGGGCGTGCTCCGGGTCGTCCATCCGCGGGAAGGACTGCGGGGCTCCCTCGAAGCTCGACAGCGCCTGGGCCCGAGGGAAGCCGGGGCGCGTGCTGTCCGCGCTGATCCGGGGATCGTTGAGGGCCTTCCTGATGTCGGCGAACCTGCTCACCACCCATACCGGCTCACCGCGCAGCGTCGCTCGCCGCAGACCGGGGCTGTCGCGCCAGGCGGCTTGCTCCGCGGGCGGGTCGAAGGGGCAGCGCGCGGAGCGCGCACCGGGGAAGGCGGACAGGGCGTCGTCGGAGGTGTGGATGGTCGTGTCGGTCGAACTCATGGATCTCTCCGCTGCTGATGAGGGGCGAGGGGCGAGGGATGAGGGGGCGTCTGACGGTCCCTAGGCGGCGATCGCGCCGCTCACGGCTTGCGCCCAGGGACTGCCGGCCGCGATGAGCGCTCGCCAGGCGTGCAGGGTCTTCGGCGGCACACCGGCGGCCAGCACACCGACCAGCCGGTCCTCCCGGCGGTAGGCGATGAGGAAGCGCTTCCGCGACGCGTCCTGCTCCACGACGGCCGCTTCGTCGTGGCCGCGCAGGAATCCGTACGCCTGGGCTTTCATGTCGTACTGGTCGGACCAGAAGTACGGCACGGGTGCGTACGGTCGGCGCAGGGCCGGTTCCGGGGCGAGCAGGTTGCGGGCGACGGCGATGGCCTGCTCAGCGGCGTTGGTGCGGTGTTCGATGCGCATCGTCGTGCCGAACAGCGGGTTGTGCCAGCGTGCTGCGTCCCCGACCCCGTACACGCCGGGAGCGGCGGCGCTGAACTCGTCGCACACCAGCCCGTCGTCGAGGGTGAGCCCGCTGCCGTGGAGCCATTCGGTGTTGGGGAGCGAGCCGACGGCGACCAGCACGTCGTCGGCCGGGATCACGCTTCCGTCGGCGAGGGCGACCCCCGTGACATGGCCGTCGGTGCTCAGGATCTCGGCGACCGCGGCCCCGGTGCGCAGGCGGACGCCGTGGTCGAGGTGCGCCCGGGCCAGCAGTTGTCCGGCCTGACCGCCGATGGCCTGTGCCATCGGGACCGGGGCCGATTCCAGCACGGTCACCTCCACTCCGAGCCCCCGTGCCACCGCCGCCACCTCGGCGCCGACGAATCCGGCGCCGACGATCACCAGCCGCCGCCCCGGGAGGAGCCGCGCCTTGAGCCTCAGGGCGTCCTCGACGGTGCGCAGCGTGTGCGAACCGGTCATACGGCCGGACAGGTGGCCGGATCCCGGCAGTCGGCGGGCGCGCACGCCCGTCGCGACGACGAGTGCCTCGTACGGGACGACGGCTCCGTCGGCCAGTCGCACCGTCCGGGCGGCCATGTCCAGCCCGGTCGCCCTCGCCCCGAGGCGCAGGTCCAGCCCCAGGGCGCCGATGTGCTCCTTCCGGCGCAGGGCGAGCCCGCTCGGCCGCTCCGTGCCGGTCAGGATCCGCTTCGACAGCGGGGGCCGGTCGTACGGCAGATGCGGCTCGTCGCCGATGAGCGTGATCCCGCCCTCGTACCCCGACCCGCGCAGCGCCTCCGCGGTCGCCAGCCCGCCCGCGGAGGCCCCGACGATCACGATCCGGTTCACGACTCCGCCACGTGGATGGCCGCGGCCGGGCAGACCATCGCCGACTCGCGGACCATGTCGTGCACCCCCGGCGGGGGCGTCTCGTCCAGCAGCACGACCATGCCGTCCTCGTCGCGCTGATCGAAGACCTCAGGGGCGAGCAGCACGCACTGCCCGGAACCGACGCACTTCGGAGCGTCGACTTCCACCTTCATCGGGAACCTCCTCCATTCGGGCCGCGTTCCGCGCCGCCTCCGGAGCCGTATCCGGAGAGCGACGGACGGACGGGACCTGCCGACCAACCGGTCCGTCGGGAGCGAGCCCCACGCGACGGACGTTGAAGCGATAGCCAACTACCGCTTGGCCGCAGTCAACCTCACGTTGAATCGATAGTCAACTATCGGATATCGGCAGTGGGCGTAGATCCTCTCCGTGGGCAGGGGTCGTGCGGCGCGCCGTACCGGAGGCGCTTGCTCCCGGCGGGCGGTCAGTGATAGCCGGCTATCGGCTGCTACCCTTAGGGCCATGGCGACCGATGCCGGACGGCAGCTGCGCGCGGACGCCGCGCGCAATTCCGAGAGGATCCTGAAAGCCGCTCGGGAGGTGTACGCCGAGATCGGCCCCGACGCGATGCTCGAAGACATCGCCCATCGCGCCGGCGTGGGCATCGCCACGCTGTACCGCCGGTTCTCGAACAAGGAGACCCTGGTCAAGGCCGCGCTCAAGCAGAGCATGGCGGAGCAGCTCTCCCCGGCCATCGAGCGGGCGCTGGGCGACGAGGACCCCTGGCGCGGCCTGGTCACGCTGCTGGAGTCGACGCTGTCGCTGGTGGCCCGTGAGCGCGACATCGTGGCCGCGGCCAACGACGCCGGTGCCCTCACCGCGGAGGTCACCGCCCCGTACACCGACGCGCAGGTGCTGCTCGTCCGGCGCGGGCAGGCGGCCGGTGTCATCCGGGCCGATCTGGTCCCCGCCGACATGGAGAAGATCACGGGGATGCTCATCAGCGTCCTGTGGAACATGGCCCCCGAGACCGAGGGCTGGCGCCGCTACATCGTGCTCATCCTGGACTCCCTGCGCCCCGCCGGAGCCAGCCCCCTCCCTCCGCCCCCGGCCCCTCTGCCGCAGCGCGACGAGGGCACGTACGACCACCCGCCCGGCGGGCTCGT
The DNA here is from genome assembly GCF_003846185.1 of Streptomyces sp. ADI96-02. Classification (GTDB taxonomy): domain Bacteria; phylum Actinomycetota; class Actinomycetes; order Streptomycetales; family Streptomycetaceae; genus Streptomyces. The sequence goes on along the minus strand of NZ_ML123034.1, from coordinate 814,691 downwards.
CACGAGAGAGGGCCGGGCCGCCGAAGCCGAAGCCGAGCCGAAGCCGCAGGCTGAGCACCGCGGCTGCTGACGTCGAAGGGCCTCCGGGCCTCCCGGGGAACTGAGTCCCGGGAGGCCCGGAGGCCCTGGTGTCGCGCGGGTCACCGGAGGGAAAGACCGTCCGGGGGGATCAACAGGCCCTAGATGCGGATCCGGCTGCCGGGCGCCCCCGTGCCCGTGGCGATGACGCCCTGGTCGGTCCACTTGACGGGGCCGGTGGGGGTGCCGGTGTTGGTGAAGGCGCGGATGGCGCCGTTGTCGTCGACGATCAGGTAGTCGGCCCGGCCGTCCCCGCCGACGTCGGCGAAGCGGACCTGGCTCCCGGTCCAGGCCGTGGAGCCCGAGGCGACGGTGCCGCGGTCGTCCCATCCGCCGCGACCGTCGCCGCCCTGGTTGACGAAGGCGCGGGTCGCGCCGTTGGGTTCCACGATCAGGTAGTCGGCACGGGCGTCGCCGCCGATGTCGGCGAAGCGGACCCGGTCGCCGGTCCAGGAGGCGGAGCCGGAGGCGATGACGCCCTGGTCGACCAGTTTGACGGAGCCGGTGGTGGCGTTGGTGGTGGTGAGGAAGGCACGGGTGGCCCCGTCGGGGCCGACGATCAGGTAGTCGGCGCGGGCGTCGCCGCCGACGTCGGCGAAGCGGACCTGGCCACCGGTCCAGGAGGCGGAGCCGGAGGCGACGTAGCCCTGGTACTCCCATCCGCCGCGACCGTCGCCGCCCTGGTTGACGAAGGCGCGGGTCGCGCCGTTGGGTTCCACGACGAGGTAGTCGGCGCGGGCGTCGCCGCCGACGTCGGCGAAGCGGACCTGGCCACCGGTCCAGGCGGTGGAGCCGGAGGCGATGTAGCCCTGGTCGGTCCACTTCACGGCGCCGTTGGCGCCGGCGGTGTTGGTGTAGGCGCGGACGGCGCCGTTGTCGTCGACGACGAGGTAGTCGGCCCGGCCGTCGCCGTTGATGTCGACGTCGTAGTCGCCGACGGTGGCGGGCTGCTGGGGCGGAAGGGGCTTGACCTCGATTTTTTCCTTGATCCAGCCGTTGCGGGAGAGGGTCGCGATCCCGCCGAGGAAGGATTCGGTCATCTTCTGGTAGCCCGCGTTGTTGGGGTGGAGACTGTCATTCAGGTCGGCGGTGGTGAGGCTGTCCATGCTGACCTGGGTGATCCGGTAGCCCCTGGCGGCCCGGTCGGCGATGATGCCGGGGATCGCCCGGTTGTAGGCGGTGACCCGGGACTGGACGGCGGGTTCGGCCGCGGGGACGAGGGAGGCGACGACGACCGCGGTGTCGGGCGAGGCCGCGTGGATCTGGTCGATGAGGGCGCCCAGGCGCTGGGGCGCGGTGCTGACCTGGTGGTCGCGGTCCATGTCGTTGGTGCCGATGTGCATCAGCACGACATTGGGCTTCGCCTCGGTCAGCCAGGGCCCGATGTTCGCCTGGAGCTGGTCGATGCGCCAGCCCGAGTGGCCCTCGTGACGAGTGCCGTCGGCGTCCCGCAGGGAGCCGACGAACCGCAGGGCGTCCGTGGTGTCGGCGAGACGGCGTGCCAGCAGGGGCCGGTAGCCGGTGCGCGTGGTGCTGCCCACGCCCAGGGTGATCGAGTCGCCCAGCGGCATCACGGCGAGCCCGGGGCCGGACGCGGGCTTCACGGCGGGGGTTCTCGTGGTGCGTTCGGCGGGAGGCACCGGATCCAGGGCCCCGAACGTGGCATCGCCCAGCGGCACCAGCCTGAACCGCTGGGAGCTCTTGCTGCTGTCACATCCCATCGACCAGATGTCTCCGATGTTGGCCATGCCCATCACCGACTCGGCCGCGACGCAGATGTCCCCGTGCCGTAGCTGGAAGAAGGAGCCCCCCGCGGGGACGAGCCGGTATCCCGAGTCGTCGCCAGGTGCGAGAAACAGGTTCGGGTGGGCGAGGTTCTGGAACTTCCAGCTGCCGTCGGGCGCCTGATGCAATTCCCACTTGGCGCGGTCGTAGCCCATGATGGAGCCGTCGTATTCGTCTTTCACCGCGTCGTAGGCGAGCGTGACACCGCTCTCGCTCACCAACTGGGCGTGAAGGGCCGGCTCGGGCGACATGGGTGAACCCTGATTCGACTCCTGCCCCCTGAAGTGCACCGCCTTCCTGACACCGGTGTTGTTGGCGTCGGTGGCCGTCAACGCGGTCGGTCGAGCTGTGTCGAGAGCGTTGAGAGCCACGTCGATCCCGACGAAGATGATCGTTTTGAAGCAGCTGGTGGTTCCGCCGTTGACGGTCTCACAGACGAAGGGCGTGCCCATGCCTGCCGAGACGATGCCTGTCGCTGTCACCGTCCGGCCGGTCCCGGCGTCCTTCCCCGCGGAGAGGTAGACGGGGCCGCCGCTGTCGCCGCGCCGCCCCGCGATGGTGCTGGGGTCGCTCGCGGTGGCCTGTTTCTTCGCCTGCCAGCCGTTCCCGTAGGGCGTTATCGTCGAGTTGCCCTGGCTGTCGGTGGCACTGGCCGTGTACATGTCGACGCGGGCCGTGATCCTGATATTGCACACCTCGCCCGAACGGGCGCCGGACTGACAGACGTAGTTCCCCTCCACCGGCTTCTGGGCGGCGGTGACATCTGCCTCTGTCTGCGTGGACGTCGGAGAGCCGGCCCTCCCGCCGGTCCAGATCCCGGGGTAGTACTCGGTCCCATTGCGCTGGTCCAGCACGGCGACATCGATGTACGCGTACGACTTCTCGTCCCAGTGCTTGGGCGAGACCCGGCTTCCGAAGGCCGGGCCGTTCGGCTGACCGCTGGGTCCGACGGAGTGCCTCTCGTCGCCGTAGCCGCGGGGGAAGCAGTGATCGGCGGTCAGCATCGCGTCAGCTCCCCCGTAGGTGACGGCGAACGCCGTGCTGCAGACCGGGGAGACCATCTGCGCGCCCCCGAGCCCCTGGTCGTCCGACCTGCTCAGGCTGGTGTGGACCTTTCCGCCCGCGGCGACGCTCACCGGCACTCCCAGGCCGGCCGCGGTCACGGCCTTCTTCAGCCGGGTCGCCTCGGCCTCGTCCCCCTCCACCGACGCCTTCAGTCCGCTCGCGTCCTGCGGCCTGATGATCTCGGTGAGCCGGACCCCGGCGGCACCGGCCAGCCGCGACACCCGGGCCGACGCCTGCGACAGTTCCTCGGCCGTGTACGGGGCCTGCTCGACCACCACCGGCGTGGCGCTGTCCGCGATGGCGGCCTTGGCGGCCGGCGTCAGCGCGCCCCGCCAGTACAGGGTGACCCGCTTCTTCTCCGGCGCGGCGATCACACCGGCGAACCCCTGCCCGCCGTTCTGCCCCGCCGATTCCTCCAGCGCATGGGCGGTCTCGTTCATCTCGTCCTGCACACGGAACAACTGCGCCCAGGAGGTGAAGTCGCCCGGGACGTCGGCGTCCTTCGCCTTCTGCGCCGGAGCAGCGGCCCGAGCGGGGACGACGGGCGTCGCCGCCGTCGCCCTCCTCTGATTCCTCTGCCCGAACTCCCGCGCGCCGGCGGTCGTCCGCTCCCCCGTCTGCACGGACCGCTGCCCCGCCGGGGCGGTCGACGGGGCCGGGGCGGAGGAGGTGCTCGCCCAGGACAGCGGGCCTGAGGTGGCCAGGACGGCCGTGACGGCCGTCGCGGCGGCGATTCCGCCGAGTATGCGCCGCCGCACAGCGCGGACGGGTCTGTATCTTGACATGGTTGACAACAGAGCTTTCTGACTGGGTGAGGGTTACGCGTGCGGTACCCAGGAGAGGGACGCCGCGGGGAGTGGAAGGACTGCGGTGACGCCGGCTTCGCGTCACGTCTGAGTCCGCACCGATGGTACGTGCGCCTTTCCCAGGTGCGGGCCGGCTCTGCCGGCAGCACAGTTGACAGCGCGTCAAGGGTGTGTGCGGCCCGGTGAGCCGGTGCCGGGTGTCGCGTACGTTCACCACGGCGGGCGAGGGCCGAGGGCGCCGCCAGTCAGGGCCTCTCCGCTTGCGGCTCCGTACGGCGGCGGTCCGTCGACGAGCGGGGTGATCGTGCGACGGCCAGCATGGTTACCTGAGCGTGCCGCGCCGCGGCGCGCTCCCCGAGCCCCGAGGAGCACCATGAGGTACCGCACGCTGGGCCGCACCGGGATCAAGGTCAGCCCCTACTGCCTGGGCGCGATGATGTTCGGAGCCCTGGGCAACCCCGACCACGACGACGCGGTCCGCATCATCCACAAGGCGCTGGACGCCGGGGTCAACTTCGTCGACACCGCCGACATGTACGGCCGGGGGGAGTCCGAGGAGATCGTCGGCAAGGCGCTCAGGGGCCGCCGCGACAACGTCGTGCTCGCCACCAAGGCGCGTCTGCCCATGGGCGACGACCCCAACCAGCAGGGCAGCTCGCGCCGCTGGCTGGTGCGCGCGCTCGACGACTCGCTGCGCCGGCTCGGCACCGACCACGTCGACCTCTACCAGATCCACCGCCCCGATCCGGAGACCGACGTCGAGGAGACCCTTTCGGCCCTCACCGACCTGGTGCGCGCGGGCAAGGTCCGGGCCATCGGCGCCTCCAGCGTTCCCGCGTCGGACATCGTCGAGGCCCAGTGGGCCGCCGAACGGCGCGGCCTGGAGCGCTTCCGCACCGAGCAGCCGCCGTACTCGATCCTCAACCGGGGCATCGAACGCGAGGTCCTGCCCGTGTGCGAGCGTTACGGGATGGGCGCCCTGGTCTGGAGCCCGCTCGCGGGCGGCCTGCTCACCGGGCGGTACCGCAAGGGCGGGCAGAACGACACCCACCGGGCCGGATTCGGCTTCCGGCACCTGAGCGACGAACACCGCCTCGACGCCGTCGAGCAGCTCATCCTGCTCGCCGCGGAGGCCGGGATGCCGCTGACACACCTGGCGACGGCCTTCGCGATCAGCCACCCCGGCGTCACCTCCGCCATCATCGGGCCCCGCACCATGGCCCATCTCGACGACCTCCTCGCCGGGAGCGGCACCGTCCTGAGCGACGAGATCCTCGACCGGATCGACGCCGTCGTGCCCCCCGGCACCGACGTCGGAGCCCTCGACATGGCGTACGACCCGCCGGCCGTCCAGCAGACCGCGCTGCGCCGCCGCCCGGCCGGTGAGCGGTCCGCGGTCTGACGGGTCCGCCGACCGGGTGAGTCGGGCGTTAGGTTGGCGACGTGACGACCACCGCATCCCAGGAAGAGTTCCTGCGCGCCTTCCACGCCGAGCACCCGGCGGTGACCGCCGAGGCGTTCGGCCGGGGGCGCGCCCCGGACGGCCGGTCCAGCTACGAGATCCTGAGCGATCGCGTGGCGGGGAGCACCCGCGTGCTGGACCTCGGCTGCGGAGACGGCCTGGTGCTGGAGCTCCTGGCCCGGGCGGGCGTACGGCGGCTCGCCGGCCTCGACCTCTCCGCGCGGTCCCTGGCCTGGGCACGGTGCCGGCCGGGTCTGGCCGGGGCGGCCCTGGTGGAGGGCCGGGCTCAGCAACTCCCCTTCGCCGACGGCAGTTTCGACGCCTGTGTCTCCCATATGGCGCTGATGGTGATGAGCGAGATCGACCACGTGGCGGCCGAGACGGCCCGGGTGCTGTCGCCCGGGGGCCTGCTGGCGTGCGTGCTGGGAGGCGGGGCCGTGGGCGAAGGGGCGTACGAACTCTTCGTCCGGCTGCTGCGGCGCACGATCGCGGAGGCGCCCGCCGCCCAGCGCATCCCGCCGCTGGGGGACCGGAGGACGCGGCATCGCGAAGGGCTCGACGAGATCCTCGGCCCGGCGGGATTCGCCCCGGTGGAGTGGGAGACCGTTCCGATCGATCTGAGCGGTCCGGTCGGGCAGGTGTGGGCCGCCCTGTCGGGCCTCTACGACCTCGGGCCGCTGGACGCGGAACGGGTCGACCGGCTGCGCGAGGCGTTCTCCACCGAGGTGCGCCACCTGACGGCGCCGGACGGGCGCGTGCCCTGCGCGTTCACCGTGCACGTCGCGACGGCCCGGCTGTGCGACGCCGGCGGGACTCGCCCGGGAGGCTGAATTCCCACCGGGGCGAGCCCCGGCCGCAGACGCACGCGCCGAGGGCCGGGGTTGCGGAGTCAGCCGCGGCGGCTGAAGCGGCTGAACCCCCTGAGCGCGTCCGTGTCGACGACGTGGCCGAGCAGGTGCAGCGGCGCGGCGCGGGTGCCGGTCGCCTCCGCAGCCGCCCAGTGGGCCAGCCCTGTCGGCCCGTCGACCGGGCCGCGTACCGCGGGCGCGCCCGCACCGGCCGCGTGCAGCAGGGATTCCAGCCGGCAGGATGCGATCGTGCCGGGAAGCCACGGCTGGGCGAGGTGTCCGGCCGCCGCGGCGGCGGGCAGGCCGTCGGCGGCCCGGCGTTCGCCCGCGCCGGCGTCGAGGAGTCCGCCGCCGACGACGAGCACGTCACGCTTCTCCCGCATCCGTTCGATCGCACGCCCCGTGTCGAAGCAGTGCGGGAAGGAGTCGTCGACCACGGTGGTCCCCGGCCGCAGGCGGTCGATGTCGAGCAGAGCGCCGCCGCCGCTGACCGCGGTGACGATCAGGTCCGCGCCGTACACCTCCGGCGGAAGACCGCCGGCGGACTCCACCGCCTCCACCGGGCCGACCGCCACACGTTCGCGCAGGCTCACCGTCAGCTCCTTCAGACGCGGGCCGCTGCCCGGGACGTCGCAGAGCAGCAGACGGGCCGGCGGGCGCGCGGCCCTGCTCAGCAGCAGTTCCAGCGACGAGGAGCCGATCGAGCCGAGCCCCACGAACGCGACCGTGAGGTCGCCCAGATCCTGACCGGCGGCGGCCAGCGCGGCGTGCACGGTCTTGACGACCGACACCACCGTCGTCCCGTGGCCGGTCGTGACGGTCACCGCCGGCGCTTCGCCGCCGAGGGCGCGGGCGACATCGAAGCCGTAGCCGGTCAGGGACGGGATCATGCCGGCGAGCGACACGGACCGCGCGCCGAGGGACGAAGCGAGTTCCACGCCCCGCACGGTGTGCCCGAGCAGGGACTCACCCGCCGCGAGCTCGTCCGCGAAGAGCGGGACTCCGACGAAACCGGAGCGGCCGAGCGGGGTGCTCAGCGTTTCGAGGAGCCTCGGCCGGCCGTCGGGGAAGAGGAGGCTCCGCAGCTCCTCGCGGGGCAGCGCCGTGGCGGGCACACCGGCCAGGCGGGCCAGGTGGGCCGGGGACGGCAGATATCCGACGAGCGCCGCGTCCACCTCTCCCGCCCGCCGTGCGGCGGACTCCTGCTCCAAGGCGCCCGGCGCCAGGGTGAGTCGGTCCTCCGCCGGGCGAGCGGTCGCCTCCGCCAGGCCGTCGCGCACCGCGTCCGCGAGGTCGGCCAGCTCCCGCGCCGAGAGCGCCCCGGCCGAGGCCCGCACGGTGACCCGCAGGCGGCCCGCGTCCAGGCGCGCGGCCAGGAACACGTCCGTACCGATCGCAGGCGGCGTGAACTCGCTGTCGGCGTCGTCGTCCCGCGTCACGGTCAGCGTCTGTCCGCTCTCCGGCCCCAGCGCGGAGAAGTCCAGGAACGTGAAGAAGAACTGCGAGGTCAGCGGCAGGCCGCTGGGAAGACTCGGCACCGCGCCGTCGTGCGTACGCGCCGCGACGGCCTCGGCGGCCATCCGCCGCAGGTCGTCACCGAAGTCCGCGCCGGCGGGGCGGCCGGAGCCCGGACCGGCCGGCCGTACGGGCACGGCCGTGGCGAACGGGCCGAAGACCCGGTTCACGTCCGGCAGCGGATGGTCCCGGCCGCTCACGGCGAGCCCCAGGACCAGATCCGCCCGACCCGTCCTCGCCGCCAGCGCCCGGTAGTAGGCGGTGAGCAGCGGCGCGTACAGCGTGGCCCCGGCATCGGACGCCAGCCGCCGCAGCGCGTCCACCTGTCCGGTCCCGACGTCGAACCCGCGGGAGTGGAAGGGCGCGTGGCGTACGCCGGTCCGCATCCGGTCGTCCGAGGAGACCGCGTCACCGGTCCGCGCCACGCCGTCCGTGCCCTCGGCCCGCAGTTCAGGGCGGTGGTAGGGGGCGCTGAGCCAAGCCCACCGGGCCGCCGCCTCCTGGCCCTCGGGGCCGTCCGTGCCCTCCGTGCCGTCCGTGCCCTCCGTACCGTCCGTGCCCTCCGTACCGTCCGTGCCCTCCGTGCCGATCGGACCCTCCGTGCCGTCCGCGTTCTCCGCGCGCCCCGCGAGATGTACGGCGTAGTCGCGGAACGTACTGCGCGGCACGGGAAGTTCGGCACGTTCGGAGCGGGTCGCCGCGTCGTACACGGCCATCAGCTCCCGCACCAGGAGGGCGGCGCTGTAGCCGTCGCCGATGATGTGGTGGGCGTGCACCACCAGGACGTGCTCGTCCGGCGCGATCGTCAGGAGGCGCAGCCGCAGCAGCGGCCAGGCCCAGAGTTCGAAGCGGCGCGCCCGCTCGGCGGTGATCCGCTCCTCCACCTGGTGCGGCCCGGCGAGCGTCTCGAAGTCGACCGGCAGGCGCAGCGAGGCCGGAAGCTCCTGCTGGACGGCCGGGCGGGCCCCGGCTGGAAAGACCGTACGCAGCATGGCGTGCCGGGCGACGAGCGTGTCGACCGCGGCCTGGAAGCGGCCGGGGTCCAGCGGTCCGCGCAGGCGCAGCCGTGTCAGCCAGGACGAACCCGCGCCCGGTGCGATCGCCTCGGCGAGGAGGAAGCCGCGCTGGCCGGGGGTGAGCGGGTAGGGCGTCGGGCCGGGGTGGTGCTCGCCGCCGCCCGTCGTCGGCGCGCCGCTCGTGGTCGCCGCTGCCCGCGCGGGCGTGTCCGCGTTCGCGACCTCGGTACGGGCCGCCGCGTCCACCTCGGCGGCGAGGGCCGCGAGCGTGCGGTGACGGTAGACGACGGTCGGCCGGGGCAGCGGGCCGCCCCGCTCAGCCAGCCGGGCGAACACCTCCAGCACGAGCAGCGAGTCGCCGCCCAGGGCGAAGAAGTCGTCCTCGCGGCAGACCTCGCCGACCTGGAGCAGCGCCGACCAGATACCGGCCAGCCGCACCTCGGTCGCGGTCCTCGGCGGCGTCCGGCGGGAGGTGCGGTCCGGGACGCCGTTTCCGTTCGCAGCGTCGGCCGAAGCGACAGCGGCGGCGGTAGCCGTACCCGTGTCCGTGTCCGTGTCCGTAGCCGTAGCCGTAGCCGTAGGCGTCGCCGTCGTCGCGAGCAGGCGTTGGCGGTCGACCTTGCCCGTCCCCGTGAGCGGCAGTTCGTCGACACGGGTGATGCGGGCCGGAAGCATGTACGGCGGCAGGGTCCGCGCCAGGTGCACCCGCAGCGCGACGGCGTCGGCCGCCTTCGTCCCCGGCCTGGCCGTGACGAACGCGACGAGTCGGCCGTCCCGTACCAGCACGACGGCCCGCGCGATGTCCGGATGCGTCTGGAGGACCGCCTCGACCTCGCCCGGCTCGACCCGGTGGCCGCGCACCTTCACCTGGTCGTCCAGCCGCCCGAGGAATTCCAGCGTGCCGTCCGCCGCCGACCGGACCAGGTCGCCGCTGCGGTACCAGCGCCGCCCTGCCTGCCGGGTGAACGCGGCTTCGGTGAGCGCCGGTTCGCCCAGATAACCGGCGGTCAGTCCCACTCCCGCGATGAGCAGTTCACCCGCCTCGCCCGGCTTCCGAGGTTCACCGTCCGGGCCGGCCACCCGCACCTCGGCGCCGGCGACCGGCCGGCCGATCGGCAGGCGGTGCACGTGGTCGCCGGGCCGGGCGTCGATGATGTGGCAGGTGGCGTTGATGGTCGACTCGGTCGGCCCGTACAGGTTCGCGACGCGCTGACCGCCGCCGAACAGGTCGTACCAGCGGCGGACATGCGTCGGCGGGAGGGCTTCGCCGCCGACGTGGATCCACCGCAGGGCCGAGAGGTCCGGTCGTGGAAGGCCGCGCCGTACCCGTTCCTCGGCCGCCGTCAGCAACTGCTCCCAGAGGGTGGGGACGGAGCTCCACACCGTGATCCGGGTGCGCTCCACGTGCGTCAGCAGCAGGTCGGGATCGCGGACCAGACCCCGGGGGACCGCCACCACCGTCGCCCCGACGAGCAGCGGGGCCAGCAGTTGCCGGACCGACGCGTCGAAGCAGATCGACGCCGTCTGTGCCAGGCGGTCGTCCCGGTCGTACCCGAAGGTGCGGACGGCCCAGTCGAGGTAGTTCTCCATCGACCGGTAGGTGATCGGCACGGCCTTGGGCCGGCCCGTGGAGCCGGAGGTGAAGATCACGTACGCCGTGGTGTCGGCGTCGACGCGCCCGTTCGGTGCGGCCGGGGCGGCGGGTGACGCCTCGTCGAGCGGTACCAGCACCACGCCGTCAAGAGCGTCGGCCGCCGCGCGGGTGGCCGCGTGGCAGACCACCGTACGGACGCCGGACCGTGCGATCTGGTCCGCCAGACGGGCCGTCGGGTGGTCGGCGTCCAGCGGGACCCAGCCGGCGCCCGCCCGCATCACGGCGACGACCGCTGTCACGGTGTCGGCGCCCGGCGCGGTGAGCAGCGCGACCAGGCTTCCGGGACGGACGCCGCGACCGACGAGCCGGTCGGCGAGCGCGCGTGAGGCCCGGTCGAGCTGCGCGTACGTCAACGTCGAGGCGCCGGTGTCGACGGCGACCGCGTCCGGGACCGTACGGAACCGGGCGAGGAGCCGGTCCACGATCGTGGCGGATCCGGTGTCCCGGCGAGACACCGGGACCGCCTCGGACCCCGGGGCCGGTGCGGTCCGCGCGATCCGTGCGGTCTGCACGGTCCGTGTGGCCTGCGTGGACTGCTGGGACTGCGTGGACTGCTGGGACTGCGCGGTCCGCCGCCCGGCGAGCGCGATCAGCTCGGCCTCGAAGTCGCGGGCCAGCCGCGCCACCGTGGCCGGGGCGAACAGCCGTACGGGGAAGTTCCAGGAGAAGCGCAGCGTCGTCCCGTCCTCCCAGCACAGCAGGCTCAGCCGGGTCGCCGCAGTGGCGGTTCCGGCCGCCGTGGCCCGTACGGTCACCGGGCACCGCGCGTCGCGGGCGGCCGGGAAGCGGGCGAAGCTGAAGCCCGCCGGGCTCACCGTGCGCGGCCCGTCGCCCCCGGGCAGGAGCCGTACCAGGTCGAGGCCGGCGGGTGTGGCGTGGCGCTCGGTCTCCAGCCAGATGTCCCGCAACCGCTCCGCCAGCGCCGGAGCCGGCTCGTCCGGATCGGCCGAGCACAGCAGGGGCAGCGTGTCCGCGAGCGGGCCGACGAGCCGGTCCAGGCCGGGCAGGCGGGTCTCGCGCCGGGCGCGGGCGATGTTCACCGCGATCTCGCGCTGCCCGCTCCACCGCGCCAGGCAGCGCACGTGGACGGCGAGCACGAGATGGAACAGGCTCACGCCGTGTGCGGCGGCCAGCTCGCGCAGCGCGGCGGCCGGCTCCGGTGCGAGCGCGCTCGGATGGGTGAGAAGCGGAGCTGACGGAGCGTCGGCCGGATCGCCGTCGTAGGGCAACCGCAGGACTTCGTGCCGGGAGGCCAGCCGCTCGGCCCAGTGGCGCTCGTCGGCGGCGAAGGCGGCGGACGAACGCTCCTCGGCGGCCACGGCCGTGTACCGCGCGAAGTCGGCGCCGGGCGCGGGCAGGGAGGGCTCGCGGTCCAGGGCGAGGTCGGTGTAGAGCGACCAGAGTTCCGAGCCCAGGACGTTGAGGCTGTATCCGTCACCGGCCGCGTGGTGCAGCACGAGCACCAGATGGGCCAGGTCGGGGTTCTCCCGCGCCAGTACCGCCCGCAGCGGCGGCTCGGCGGAGAGGTCGAAGGGCCGGTTGGCCAGCTCGGTTTCCAGCTTCTCGACGCCCTCCGGGCACGCGCGGACCTCGTACCAGTCGGACAGGGGCGCTGACGGAGCGACGTACTGGACCGGGACCGTCCTGCCGTCCTCGGCCGGAGCTGTGGTGATGCGGAGGCGCACCATGGGGTGCCGTTCCGCGAGCGCGGCGAGCGCCCGCGCCAGCAGACCTTCGTCCAACGGGCCGCTGACGCTCTGGCGTACGTAACCGCGCGCCGGTATGTCCGGGTGGAGGCGGCCCCCGGCGTGGAAGGCCAGTTGCAGCGGGGTGAGCGCGAACGGCGTGCCGTCCGCGACGACCGCGCCCGTGCCCGTGCCCGTGCCCGTGCTCGCGCCGGTGTTCGTGCCCGCGCCCGCGCCGGTGCTCGCCCCGGTGTTCGTGCCCGCGCCCGTGCTCGCCCCGGTGTTCCTGCCCGTACTGAGCGACGCGTCCAGGTGTGCCGCCAGTTCGCGTACGGTCCGGTACTCGAAGAAGAGGGTGGCGGGCAGCGAGGCGTCCAGCTCGTGTTCGAGCTGTTTGACGAGGTCGACGGCGGCGAGTGAGTCCAGCCCCAGGGACAGGAACGGCTCGTCCTCGCTGACGTCCGCGGCGGTCGGCAGGCGCAGCGCAGCGGCGATCAGACGCCGCAGCAGCGGGGCGTGGCCCGGTCCGGCCGAGGCCGGTCTCGTGGCCTCGATTCCGGAAGGCGTTCGGTCCGTTACGGGTACGGGGGCCTCGACGACCGCCGAGGTTCCGGCCGGATCGGGAACGGCCCCGACCGACGTCACCGGCGAGGGCGGCGGCGTCAGGTCGGCGATCATCAGGTGGGCCGCGTCGATTCCGGACGCCGTACGCAGCGCCGCCAGCGCGTCGGCGGTCGTCAGGGGCCGGCTCCCCGCACGCGACGCGGCGGAGGAGGCGGAGACGGAAACCGGTGCCGAATACGTCCGCGCACCGCTTCCCCTTCCCCTTCCCGTCCCCGTCCCCGGCCCCGAGTCCGTACGCAGTCCGGCCGCCAGCCCGGTTCCGGCGACCGCGGCGAGGTTCACGGACTGCCAGGGCCTGCCGGCCCGGCGCTCCGAGGCGGCGAAGGCGTCCAGGAAGGCGTTCGCCGCCGCGTAGTCGCCCAGCGCGCCCGCCAGGCCGGGCAGGACGGCGGAGACCGAGGAGAACGCCACGCACACGTCCGGGCTCAGCCCGTGTCGCCGCAGGGCCAGGGAGAGCAGCAGACTGCCGCGCGTCTTGGCGGCGAGGACCCGCGTCATCTCCTCGGCGGTCTTGTTCCGCAGGGTTCCCGGACGTACCACCCCGGCCGCGTGGAAGACCGCGTCCAGGCCGGGCAGTCCGGCGAGCAGAGCGTCGACGTCCTGTTCCACCGATACGTCGGCCGCGCGGTAGTCGACCGTGGCGCCGAGCGCGGTCAGCTCCTCGATCAGCCCGGCGGGCGGTCGGGGTGATCGCCCGGCGAGGACGAGCGTCGGGCGGCCGAGCGTGGCGAGTTCCCGGGCGAGCGCGGCCCCGATCCCGCCCCCGCCTCCGGTGATGAGGAAGCTGCCGTCCGGTGGCAGCGGGGACGGCGTCGTGCCGGTGAGCGGGGTGAGGGCATGCGGCGCACCGGCATGCGGTGTGCCCGTGAGCGGTGTGACGGCGAGTGGTGTGACGGCGAGGGGTGTGACGGTCCGCAGCAGGCGGCGTCCCGCCCGCCAGGCGACGGCGGTCACGGGCTCGGCGGTCCGGTCGACCCGCAGTCCTGCCGGCAGTTCCTCGCGCAGTTCGAAGAGCACGGCCGTCAGCCGGTCCGCCGCCGTGTCCGCCGAACAGAGGTCGAGTGAGGTCGCCGCCAGGCCCGGCGTCTCCTGCGACAGGGCCATGAGGAGTCCGTGCAGGACGGCGTGGACCGGGCGCGGCCGTTCCGTCGCCGCACCCGTGACGTGGACGTCCTCGGTCAGCACCAGCAGCCGGTGCGCGCCGCTGTCGTCGAGCAGCGCGAGCGCCGTCCGGAAGGCCGACAGCGCGGCGTCCTGCGCCCGGTCGAGGGCGTCCGCGTCCGTGAGGGCGGGAGCCGGCCCGGCCACCAGGACCACGGCGTCGGGCGGAGTGCCGTCCTTCGGTCGCAGGCGGACGCCCTCGGCCGTGAGTTGTTCGCCGAGCGAGTCGACGGCTGCGGCGTCGGGCCCTGTCAGGAGCACCGAGCCGACTCCGGCGCAAGTCGGGGGCGTGCCGGACTCCTGCCAGCCGACCCGGTGGAGCAGCGGGCGGGACGGCGGCAGCGGCCAGTACCGGCTGCGCTGGAAGGGGTAGGGCGGCAGCGGAACATGGCGGCGACCGGCATCGAGCACCGTACGGTCCAGCGGTGTCCCGAGAGTCCAGAGGCGGCCGAGGGTGGCCAGCAGCTCCCCGCGCCCCTCACCGCCCGGCCGCCGCGCTCCGCCGGCCGTGCCGTGGTCCGGCAGGGCGGGCACCACCGTCACGCGGGCGGCGGCCTCCTCGGCACCGCCCCGGCCGTCCGCCGCCCTGCCGTCCGCAGGTTCGAAGTGGTCCGTCGTGTCGTCCGACGGGCCGAAGCGGTCCGTCCTGTCGTCCGGGGGCCCCGAGCGGTCCGGCGCACCGCGCCGGGCCGCCGCGCGCACCGCCCCGGCCAGACTCGCGCCGCGCCCGACCTCGACGAACGTGTCGTACCCCTCCCGGATCAGCCGCTCCACCGCCGCGCCGAACAGCACCGGCCGCAGGGCGTGGTCCCGCAGGTACTCCGGGTCCAGCACCGGCTGCCACTCGGCGGTCACCGTGCTCAGCAGCGGAAGGACCCCGGCGCGCGGGGCGAGGCCACGGGCCGCGTCGGAGAGGGGATCGGCGATCGGCCCCATGAGCGGCGAGTGGAAGGCCCGGGAGACCCGCAGCCGGCGTACGGCGACGCCCCGCGCGTCCAAGGCACGGGCCGCCTCCTCGACGGCCGCCACCGCACCCGACAGGACGAGCAGGCCCGGACCGTTGTACGCGGCCACGGCCAGTGCGCCGCCCGCGGCGGCCACCAAGGCCGCCGCCTCTTCGTCGCCGCCGCGTACCGCGAGCATCGCGCCGGGCTCCGTGAACGCTCCCATGAGACGACCGCGTTCGGCTGCGAAGCGCATGGCCTCCGACAGGCTCAGCATCCCCGCCGCGCAAGCGGCGGCGATCTCGCCGACGCTGTGCCCGGCGACCGCGTCGGGCTCCACGCCCCAGCTCCGCATCTGACGGGCGAGGGCCACACCGGTCGCGACGAGCAGCGGCTGCGCCACCTCCGTCGTCAACGCCCGGCGCTCCGGTTCCGCGTCCGGTTCCGCGTCCGGTCCGGCTTCCGTTTCCGACTCCGAGGCCGGCTCCGGGGTTGGGTCCGGGTCCAGACACCAGTCCAGCAGGCTCCGGCCGTGCAGCGGGCCGACGAGCGCGGACGCCTCGTCCAGGGTTTCGCGGAACATCGGCGCCGTGCGGTACAGACCGCCTTCGCGGCCGAGGCGCGGGGTCCCCTGTCCCGGGAACAGCAGGACCACCCGCGGCCGGGAACGGACCTCGCCCGGCGTGAACGCACCGGACCGACCCGGTCCGCCGGACATTCCGTACGGCTGCGGCTGCGGCTGCGACGGCTGCGGCGCAGCGGCCGTGAGCGCCGCCAGCCGCTCCCGTAGATCGCCGTCGGCGACGACGGCCAGCCGGTACGGGCCGTCGTCCCGGGACGTGCTCGCGGTCCGGCAGACGTCGCCCTCGCTCAGTGGCGGACGACTCCGCAGGCGGTCCGCGAGGTTCGCGGCGGCCACCCGCAGCCCCGCCGCGCTGCGGGCCGACAGCGTCAGCAGGTGGGGGCCGGCGTCGTCGCGCGGGGCGGTGGATGACGGGGGCGGGGCCTGTTCGAGGATGGCATGGGCGTTGGTGCCGCCGAATCCGAAGGCGTTGATCCCGGCTACGAGAGGTCCGGACGACGTCCACTCGCGCGTCTCGGTCACCACGGAGAAGCCGACCGGGCCGAGGGCCGGGGAGGCCGGCAGATGGTGCAGCGAGGCGGGCAGCCTGCGGTGGCCCAGCGCCAGGACGACCTTGACCAGTGCAGGCAGGGCCGCCGCGTTCAGCAGGTGGCCGAAGTTGGTCTTCACCGAACCGAGCAGGCGCGGCTCTCCGCCCGACGGCACGGGGAACGCGTGGGCCAGGGACCGCAGTTCGATCGGGTCGCCGACGGGGGTGCCCGTCCCGTGCGCCTCCACATAGCTCACGGAGGCCGGGTCGACCCCGGACTCCTCGTACGCCCGGGTGATGACCTCGCGCTGGCGCAGCGGGTTGGGCGCCATGAGGCTGAGCGACCTGCCGTCGTTGTTGACGGCCGTTCCCCGGACCACCGCGAGTACGGGATCGTCGGCGAGCCGGGCCGCGTCGAGACGCGTCAGCACCAGGGCCGCACCGCCCTCGCCGGGGACGAAACCGTCGGCCGCGCCGCTGAAGGCGCGGCTGCGCCCGGTCGGGGACAGGGCCTGCGCCGCTTCCAGGAGGCGGTGGCCGGTGGAGGTGAGGTGGAGGTTGACTCCGCCCACCACGGCGAGGTCGCACTCTCCGTCCAGGAGACTGCGCCGGGCCAGATGCAGCGCCACGAGGCCCGAGGAGCAGGCGGTGTCGACCGCCAGCGCGGGGCCGTCGAGATCGAGGCACTGCGCTACGCGGGCGGCGACCAGGTTGGGCAGGTTTCCGGTGAGCGCGGCGGCGGAGAGCGGCGCACCGGCCTCCGCCGCCCGGTCCAGAACCTCCCGGTAGCCGCTCTCCCCGACGGCGGCGAAGACGCCGATCCGGCGGTCGCGTCGGCGCGGGCCCGCGTAGCCCGCGCGTTCCAGGGCCTCGTGGGCGAGTTCGAGGAAGAGCCGGGCCTGCGGGTCGAGTGCGCGGGCCTCGTCCCCGCCGATCCCGAAGTACGCGGCGTCGAAAGCGGCCGGATCGTCCAGGAACGCTCCCCAGCGTGCCGTCCCACGCCTGTCCTCCGCCGAGGCCGCAGTTCCCGATCCCGCCCCGGCCCCGGCCCCAGCCCCAGCATCGGCATCGCCCCTGGCATCGGCCGCCGCCCCGGTATCGGCTGCCCCCGACGTCGCCCCCGCCCCCGTCTCAGGTTCCCAGCGCCCGGGAGGCACGGGCGTGACGGCGTCGTGCCCGTCGACGAGCAGGTCCCAGAAGGCGTCGGGCGTCGCGGCGCCGGGAAAGCGACAGGCCATGCCGATGACGGCGGTCGGCGCCGCGCTCCTCCGGCCGCCCGCCGCCGCGTACGTCGGAGCATCAGGCTCGCCCTGAGCCCGAGACGGTGGCACCGCCTCCGCCTCCGCCTGCGGCAGCGCGGGCCCGGCGGCGCTGAGGAGGTGTTCCGCGAGCGCGGCGACCGTGTCGTGGTCGCGCATCACCGCCGGCGGAAGGGTGGTCGAGAAGACCTCCTCCAGCGCCGCGAGCACCTCCATCGCCTTCAGCGACGTCCCGCCCAGCCCGGCGAACCGGTCGTTCCGTCCGACGGCCTCGCCGGGCAGGTTCAGGACACGGCCCCACACCTCCCGTACGGCCCGTTCCGCGCCCTTGCGTGAACGGGGAGCCCGCGACCCACCTCCGGCCACCGCCGCAGCCGGGACGGCGGGCCCCGGACGAGCGCCGACGGGCCCCTGGGAGGAGAAGGCGGCGGCGGAGACGGCGTTGCCGCCGCCCGGGAGTTCATCCGCCTCGAAACGAGCCCGCAACAGCTGCCGTTGCAGCTTTCCGCTGGTCGTACGGGGGAACGCGCCCGGCGGCAGCGCCAGCACCCGCACGTCGTCGTGGGCCAGGGCCTCGCGGACCCGGACGGCGACCCGGTCCAGAACCTCGCCCGCGTCCTTCGGCGGCCGGGCCCACGGGATCAGGACCACCACGCGTTCCGAACCGGTGACCGGATCGGTGGACCCGAACACCGCCGGAGCGCCGGCGGGCAGCCCCGGCGTGGCCGCCGCCACCTCCTCCGTGTCCGGGGCGTGGAACGTGCGGCCGTTCAGGAACAGCACGTCCTTGTGGCGACCGGTCACGCACAGCCGCCCGTCCCGCAGGAAGCCGAGGTCCCCGGTGCGCAGCCAGCCGTCCGCGAAGGCGTCCGCGCTCGCGTCGGCGAGACCGTGGTAACCGCGGGCGAGCTGCGGACCGCGGACCGCGATGTGCCCGACCCGGCGGTCGCCGAGCGGGCGGCCCGCGTCGTCGACGATCCGCACGATGGTGTCCGCCACCGGGCGGCCGACGTCCATCAGCTCCACCGTGCCGTCGCCCGGCGCGCGGTCCACGGCCCGCCCCCGGCTCAGCGCGGCCCGGTCCAGGGCCAGCGGCTCGGCCACCTCGCCCAACGGCGGGAAGGTCACCGCCAGCGTCGCCTCGGCCAGCCCGTACACCGGCTGGAGGGCCGTCGGGGGCAGGCCCGCCGCCCGCGTCCGGCACGCGAACGCCCGCCACACGGCCGGCGCGATAGGCTCGGCCCCGACCAGCACCAGCCGGACGCTGGAGAGGTCCAGCCCCGCCATCGCCTCGCCGGGGACGCGCCGCACGGCCAGCGCCAGGGCGAAGTTGGCGGCGGAGAGCACGGTCGCCCGGTGCCGGTGCGCCACCTCGAACCACGCCCGGGGCCGCTTGGCGAACGACAGCGGCCCGATCTTCACCTGCTTGGCGCGGGCGGCCAGCGGCGCGAGATGCGTACCGATCAGCCCCATGTCGTGGAAGTACGGCATCCAGCTGACCAGTACGTCGTCCGCGCCCAGCGCCGACGCCGCCCGTATCTGCTCCAGATTGGCCAGCACGCCCGCGTGCGTCACCTCGACGCCCTTCGGCGCGCCCGTACTGCCCGAGGAGAACTGGAGGAAGGCGACCTCCTCGCCCCCCACGCCGACCGGTTCCCAAAGCGCCGGTCCCTCCCGCAGGACGTCCAGGCTCAGCGCCCGCACCTCGTCGGGGAGTTCGGCCAGCAGCGACGCGCAGGCCGCGTCCACCACCACGGGCGGCCGGTCCAGGTGCTCCCACACGGGCAGGAGCCGGCGGGCGTCCGGAGCCAGCGGTACGGGGACGAGCCCGGCCGCCAGCGCGCCCCAGAACATCGGCTGGAAGTCCTCGCTGCGGTCGGCGAGCAGCGGCACGCGGGTGCCCGGCGCGACGCCCGCAGCCCGGAATCCGCCGGCCACGCGCAGCGACGCGGCCAGCAACTCACGGAATGTGACGACCAGTTCTCCGCCGTCGCCGTCGCCGTCGCCGTCGCCGCGGACGTGGACGATGACCTGCTCGGGCGCCTCGGCAGCCGCGTCCAGCAGGAGGTGGGTCAGCGTCATGTCGTCCATCGGCCCGTTCTGCGCGAGTGTGGCGTGCGCACTGATCATTTCTGCCCCCCGTCGGCCGCGCGGCGCACGTCTCCACGCGCGCACCCGTTCTGTGACGACCTGTCAATCGCCGCCGTGCTCCTGCTCGTCGGCCTTCACGACGAGCACGGCCACGCCGGTGACGCGGGCGGCTCTCCGGAACGATCTTAGGAACACGCGGACCGCCGAGAATCCACCGGCGGGAGGAGACGCCCTGAGCCCTGAGTCTGACTCCGCCCGCGACGGCACCCGTGGTCCCGCCCGCGACGGCACCCGTGGTCCCGCCCGCGACGGCAGCTGTGGTCCCCGCCCGCGCGGGCGCCCGCGCTCCGGGCCGCGACGCGAAGGGGCGGAGCGCCCGCCGGCGCCCCGCCCCTGTTCCTTCCGCCGTGTACGGCTCCGCCCGTAGCCGGTCGCCGATCGCCGATGGCGTCTAGCTGATCGCCCTGATCAGCTCGCCGTCGGCGGTGTCGCCGCTCAGCTCCCAGAAGAACGTGCCTCCCAGGCCCTGCTGGTTCTTGTAGGCCATCTTCGTGGCGATGGTCTCCGGGGTGTCGTAGCTCCACCATTCGTCGCCGCAGTGCGCGTACGCCGTTCCGGCCACCTTGCCCGTGGCCGGGCAGCTGGACTTGAGGACCTTGTAGTCCTCCATGCCCGCCTCGTAGGTGCCCGCCGCCGCGCCGGTCGCCGCGCCGCCCGGTGCGGACTGGGTGACGCCGGTCCAGCCGCGGCCGTAGAAGCCGATGCCGAGCAGCAGCTTCTCGGGCGGGACGCCGAGCCCCTTGAGCTTGGAGATCGCCGCGTCGCTGTTGAAGCCCTCCGTCGGGATGCCCGGGTAGGAGGTCAGCGGCGAGTGCGGGGCCGTCGGGCCCGTCGCGGTGAACGCGCCGAAGAAGTCGTACGTCATCGGGTTGTACCAGTCGAGGTACTGGGCCGCTCCGGCGTAGTCCACCGCGTCGATCTTGCCGCCGGCGGAGGCGTCCGCGGTGATCGCCGACGTGATCAGGTTGCCGTTCCCGAACGTCTTGCGCAGCTCCGCCAGCAGTGTGCCGTAGGCGTTCCGACCGCTCGTGTCACAGGTCAGTCCGCAGGCGTTGGGGTACTCCCAGTCGATGTCGATGCCGTCGAAGACATCGGCCCAGCGCGGGTCCTCCACGAGGTCGTAGCAGGACTTCGCGAACGCGGCCGGGTTCCGCGCCGCCTCGCCGAAACCGCCGGACCAGGTCCAGCCGCCGAAGGACCACAGGACCTTGAGATCGGGGTGGAGCTTCTTGAGCTTGCGCAACTGGTTGAAGTTGCCCCGCAGTTCCTGGTCCCAGGTGTCGGCGACCCCGTCGACCGACTGGTCGGCGCTATAGGCCTTCTCGTAGTCGGCGTAGGCGTCGCCGATCGCGCACTTGCCGCCGGTGACGTTGCCGAAGGCGTAGTTGATGTGCGTGAGCCTGTCCGCGGATCCCGACGTCTCGATGTTCTTGAC
The DNA here is from genome assembly GCF_003846185.1 of Streptomyces sp. ADI96-02. Lineage (GTDB taxonomy): Bacteria > Actinomycetota > Actinomycetes > Streptomycetales > Streptomycetaceae > Streptomyces. The sequence goes on along the minus strand of NZ_ML123034.1, from coordinate 794,091 downwards.
GTGGTAATCGCGGTCGTACGTGCCCCAGTTGGTGAAATATCCGATCACCTTGCCACCGGCCGCCTCGGGGGCCGCCGCGGGGGCGCCCTCGGCGGCCCAGGGAGCGGCGGGCCGCGCGGTGGGGGTCGCGCCGGCCGGTGACGTGCCGGTGACGCCGAGCAGGGCGGCGCCGAGAGCGGCCGTACAGGCGGCTGCGGCGAACGCCCTGAGGCGGGCGCGGGTGCGATGGAGTCCGAGCATGGTTGCTCCTCGTGGGGGAGGGCTGGTGCGTGGGGGATGCGCCGGGCCGGGGCCGGCCCCGGCTTGGCATGAACGCGGTGAGCGCTCGCTGGAACCGTAGGAGGACTAGACCAGTTGGTCAATGGTTGGAACCGGACCGCCGGCGGCCGAACCTCTTTCCCCAGGTCCCCGGCCGTCCGGGGACCTGGTGACGTAAGCCTTCCGATCGGGCATACTCGACCCGCCACAGCCGCTGCCCGACACCTCCCGCGACCCGGGAGGGCAGGATCGGCTGGGCAGTCTGCACATCCCGGGTCCGCGCCGGGAGACCGCTCGGCAGCGCCGCGCACACCCCGCGCGCGCCCGCCGCAACGCCCGACAGGGAGGAGAGCGCCGTCATGTCCGACCGTGCCCCGCAGCCGGTGGAACGCCGTTTGCCCACCGAGGAGTCCCGGCAGCTCGTCGCGCTCGTGCGCGACATCGCGTCCAAGGAGATCGCTCCCCGGGCGGCCGAGGAGGAGGACGCCGGACACTTCCCCCGCGAGGTCTTCACCCTCCTCTCCGAGTCCGGGCTCCTCGCACTGCCCTACGGCTCCGCCCACGGCGGCGGCGACCAGCCCTACGAGGTCTACCTCCAGGTCCTGGAGGAGCTGGCCGCGGCCCGCCTCACCGTCGGCCTCGGCGTCAGCGTCCACTCCCTGGCCTGCCACGCGCTCGCCGGATACGGCACCGAGGAGCAGAAGGCCGCGCACCTTCCGGCGATGCTGACCGGCGGCCTGCTGGGGGCCTACTGCCTCTCCGAGCCCGCCTCCGGCTCCGACGCCGCCTCCCTGCGGACCAAGGCCGTCCGGGACGGCGACGACTGGGTCCTCACCGGCACCAAGGCGTGGATCACGCACGGCGGGGTCGCCGACTTCTGCACCGTGCTGGCCCGTACCGGGGCCGAGGGCCCGCGCGGGATCACGGCCTTCCTGGTCCCCGGCGACGCCGAGGGGCTGAACGCCGCCGTCCCCGAGAAGAAGATGGGCATGAAGGGCTCGCCCACGGCCCAGCTCAACTTCGACGGCGTACGGGTCGGCGACGACCGCCGCATCGGGGACGAGGGCCAGGGCTTCGCGATCGCCCTGTCCGCGCTCGACTCCGGCCGCCTCGGCATCGCCGCCTGCGCCGTCGGCGTCGCCCAGGCCGCGCTGGACGAGGCCGTCGGATACGCCACCGGACGCCGCCAGTTCGGCCGTCCCATCGCGGACTTCCAGGGCCTGCGCTTCATGCTCGCCGACATGGCCACCCAGATCGAGGCCGGCCGCGCGCTCTACCTGGAGGCCGCACGGCTGCGGGACGCGGGCCGGCCCTTCTCACGCCAGGCGGCCATGGCGAAGCTCTTCTGCACGGACGCGGCGATGCGGGTGACGACCGACGCCGTCCAGGTGCTCGGCGGATACGGCTACACGCTCGACTTCCCGGTCGAGCGGCTGATGCGCGAGGCCAAGGTGCTCCAGATCGTCGAAGGCACCAACCAGATCCAGCGCATGGTCATCGCCCGCCACCTCGCGGGTCCCGAAACGCGCTGACCCGCGACGGCCGCGGCGTCCGAGGACACCGGTACGGGCGCGGCCCCGCCGGCGTCCCCGGACGCCGGCGCGGGGTGTGCTCGGCTCAGGCCGCCTCGCGCCGCATCTGCGGCACCCGCAGCGGCCGGGAGCCGGGTCCGCCCGCGTGGGAGAACGGCTGCATCCGCCAGTCGAGCGTCTGGGGCAGCGTCAGCAGCAGTCCGGTCTCCTGCTCCTGGAGCTCCGGCGACGCGTCGGCGGGCCGGGCGTCGGCGGCGTTGCGGCCGGTGCCGGCGCAGACGGTGAGGACGAACGGGTTCCACGGGGAGGGGCACCGGGCGTGCTCCGGAAGGACGTCCTCGTCGGCCGGCAGCGCGATCGGCCGGGCGCAGTCCGGGCAGATCACCCGGACCATTTCGAACATGTCGTAGACGTCGTCGCCGTCGTCGTCCGGATCGACGGGCTCCGGTTCGGTGCGTCCGGTGAGCTTCAGGCTCTGCATGGAAAATCCCCCCTCGGGTGGGCCGACAAGGCGTCTCGGCCTCGGCCACAGCAAGCACTTCCCGTCGCGCGTCGCCCGTAACCTCGGGACCCTCCACTACCCACCCCTCGCTCTGTGGCGTTCGTCACATGAAGCCCTCAGGCGGGGAACCCTGACCCGTTCGACTGTGCCGGGAGGGACCCGGGGCAATAGGTTGACCGCATGGAGGAGCTGGACCGTCAGATTGTTGAGTTGCTCGTCAAGGACGGGCGGATGAGCTACACCGACCTGGGCAAGGCCACGGGCCTGTCCACCTCGGCCGTTCATCAGCGCGTCCGCCGGCTGGAGCAGCGCGGGGTGATCCGCGGCTATGCCGCGGTGGTCGACCCCGAGGCCGTCGGGCTGCCCCTCACCGCGTTCATCTCGGTGAAACCGTTCGACCCCAGCGCGCCCGACGACATCGCGGAGCGGCTTGCCGGGGTGTCCGAGCTGGAGGCGTGCCACAGCGTCGCCGGCGACGAGAACTACATCCTCAAGGTGCGCGTGGCCAGCCCCCTGGAGCTGGAGCACCTGCTCACCCGGATCCGCTCGCTCGCCGGCGTGTCCACCCGGACCACCGTCGTCCTGTCCACCCCGTACGAGGCCCGGCCGCCGCACATCTGACCGGTTGCCGGACGGGCGCGCCGCCGGTCCGGAGGGCTGGGGCGGGGGTCGCGGTCCGGGCGGGCGCGGGCAGGCGCGAGACTGGTCCCATGAGCGAGAGCACCGCCCCCCAGAGCGCCCCCGAACACCGCACCGTGCTGCTGCGCGGAGGCGACGTCCACAGTCCGGCCGACCCGTTCGCCACCGCGATGGTCGTGGAGGCCGGGCGCGTCGCCTGGGTGGGATCGGAAGGGGCGGCCGACGCCTTCGCGGGCGGTGTCGACGAAGTGGTCGACCTCGACGGGGCCCTGGTCACGCCCGCCTTCACCGACGCCCATGTGCACACCACCGCGACCGGCCTGGCCCTGACCGGACTGGATCTCTCGGCGGCCCGTACGCTCCCCGAAGCCCTCGGCCTCGTCCGCGCGTTCGCGGACGGGCACGGCGCCGACGAGGTGCTGCTCGGCCACGGCTGGGACTCCGCCCGCTGGCCCGAGGGCCGCCACCCCTCGCGCGCCGAGCTGGACGTGGCGTCCGGCGGCCGGGCACTATACCTGCCCCGCGTCGACGTCCACTCCGCCGTCGTCACCACGGCCCTGCTGGACCGGGTCCCCGGCGTGACCGCGATGGCCGGATATCACCCTGACGCGCCGCTGACGGGCGCCGCCCACCACGCCGTACGGGCCGCCGCGCACCGCGCTCTGTCGCCACGCCTGCGGGAGGCGGCGCAGCGGGCCGCGCTCGACCACGCCGCCTCCCTCGGCATCGGCTCGGTCCACGAGTGCGGCGGCCCCGAGATCTCCGACGAGGAGGACTTCACCGGGCTCCTCGCACTCGCCGCCGAGCGGCCCGGCCCCCGCGTCCTGGGGCTCTGGGCCGAGGAGATCGGCGACGCGAAGGGAGCCCGGCGCATCCGGGAACTCGGCGCGATCGGGGCCGCCGGCGACCTGTTCGTCGACGGCTCGCTCGGCTCGCACACCGCCTGCCTGCACGCGCCCTACGCCGACGCCGGCCACACCGGGACCGCGCACGTGGACGCGGCCCGGATCGCCGCCCACGTCACCGCCTGCACCGAGGCCGGCCTCCAGGCGGGCTTCCACGCCATCGGCGACGCGGCCGTCACCTCGGTCGTGGAGGGCGTCAGGGCCGCCGCCGACACGCTCGGCCCGGCCAGGATCCGGGCCGCCCGCCACCGTGTGGAACACGCCGAGATGCTGACGCCCGAGACCGTCGCGGCCTTCGCCGAGCTGGGCCTGACCGCATCCGTCCAGCCCGCGTTCGACGCGGCCTGGGGCGGACCCGAGGGCATGTACGCCCAGCGTCTGGGCGCGGAGCGCGCCGCCACCCTGAACCCGTACGCGGCGCTGCTGCGCGCCGGCGTGCCGCTCGCCTTCGGCTCCGACAGCCCGGTCACCCCGCTCGACCCCTGGGGCGCCGTGCGGGCCGCCGCCCACCACCGCACTCCCGAGCACCGCATCTCGGTCCGGGCGGGGTTCACCGCCCACACCCGCGGCGGCTGGCGCGCCGCCGGCCGCGACGACGCCGGGACCCTGGTGCCCGGAGCGCCCGCCGACTACGCCGTCTGGCGGACCGCCGAACTGCTGGTCCAGGCCCCGGACGACCGGGTCGCCCGCTGGTCCACCGACCCGCGCTCCGGCACGCCCGGCCTGCCCGACCTCACGCCCGGGGCCGACCTTCCGGTCTGTCTGCGAACGGTGGTCTCCGGACAAACTGTCTACGTACGGCCGAACGGGTGAGGTCTCGCCGTTCCGTACCGCCGATCGATGGCCGCCACGCCCGTCCGCGACCTGCCCCGCTTCCGCACTGACCAGCGGTTTTGACGCAAAACCGCAGGTCGCGCGGGTGTTGACAGAAAGCGGCGGGAGGCCGGTAGGTTCGGCCGGGTCCACCACAGGACGTCCGACCGGTCGAACCTCCACGCAGTCGTCGAACGCCCGCTGAGTCAGGGGGTGGTGTGCCGCACCGGCTCACCACCGCTGACAGCCAGGTTCAGCGCCCGCGGCTCGGGGGCGAGGGAAGGTTTCAGCCGGACGGAGGGTGCGACCCGGGTGGGGCCCGGACGTTCAGTAGACAACGGCTCTCGGTCGACCCGCAGCCAGCGGGTCCCAGGTCGGCCCGAAGGGCGCCGGGCCCCGATCCGCAGTTCCGTCCGTCCATCTGTCCGCAGTTCCGTCGATCTGCCCGGACCGGCTCACCCGCACGTGTGACCGCGTCGGACGCCGGGGCCCGCGCGGTCGATATGGTGTCCCCCTGTGTACGGACTTTAAGGGGCAGCAGTGAACGACGGCGGTCAGAGGCGGTTCGGCCCGCTCGGCAAGGTCCTGGTGATCATTCCGACCTACAACGAGGTCGAGAACATCAGGCCGATCGTCGACCGGGTACGCACCGCGGTGCCGGACGCCGACATCCTGGTGGCCGACGACAACAGCCCCGACGGCACCGGCAAGGCGGCCGACGAGATCGCGGCGGCCGACGACCAGGTGCACGTCCTGCACCGCAAGGGCAAGGAAGGGCTCGGCGCCGCCTACCTCGCGGGCTTCGCCTGGGGCTCCGAGCACGGCTACGGCGTACTCGTCGAGATGGACGCCGACGGCTCCCACCAGCCCGAGGAACTGCCCCGCCTGCTCACCGCCCTCAAGGGCGCCGACCTGGTCCTGGGATCGCGCTGGGTGCCGGGCGGACGCGTCGTCAACTGGCCCAAGAGCCGCGAGGTGATCTCCCGCGGCGGCAGCCTCTACTCCCGCCTGGCGCTCGGCCTCTCGGTCCGCGACGTGACCGGCGGCTACCGGGCCTTCCGCACGGAGACGCTCAAGGGCCTCGGGCTCGACGAGGTCGCCTCGCAGGGGTACTGCTTCCAGGTCGACCTCGCCCGCCGTTCCGTCGAGTCGGGCTACCACGTCGTCGAGGTCCCCATCACCTTCGTGGACCGCGAGATCGGCGACTCGAAGATGAGCCGCGACATCCTCGTCGAGGCTCTGTGGCGGGTCACCGGCTGGGGCATCACCTCCCGCGCGAACAAGGTCCTCGGCCGCAGGAGCCCGTGACCCGGTCGCCCGGTGCTCCGGCGGAAGGCCCGCAGGCCACCGGAGCCGGTCCATGATCACCCCGTCACGCCGCTTCCGCCGCCGTACGGGCACACTGGGGGTATGACGACCGGCACCGAGCCCCCGAACCGCCCCCGGCGCTCCCGCGCCCGCAGATTCGTGCCCCTGGCCCTCGCGGCCTGGCTGGTGCTGGAGATCTGGCTCCTGATCATGGTCGCCTCGGCGGCGGGCGGCCTGACCGTCCTGCTGATCCTGGTGGCCGGAGCCGTCCTCGGCACCGCGGTCATCAAGCGGGCCGGGCGGCGCGCCTTCCGGAACCTGACCGAGACGCTCCAGCAGATGCCGGGGCAGCCCGGCGCGGCCGAGGCCCCGCCGACCGCCGCCCCCGCCGGCAGCAGGGGCAACGGGATGCTCATGCTGGGCGGACTGCTCCTCCTGATCCCCGGCCTGATCTCCGACGCGGCCGGCCTGCTCCTGCTGATCCCCCCGGTACGCACCATGATCAGCCGCGCCGCGGAGCGCTCGCTGGAGCGACGGATGCGTGCCGCGTCCGGGGCGGCGCCCGGCTCCCTCTCCGACGCCTTCCAGCAGGCCCGCATGCGCCGGCCGGACGGAAAGGTGGTCCAGGGCGAGGTCATCCGCCAGGACGGCGACCGGGCCGACGGCCGTTCCGAGGACGACCCTCCCGGCCCCCGCCCTCCGCTGACCCCCTGACACCCGGCCGGACGCACAGAGCCGCGGGTGTACGGCGATGTTCATGGCTCCGGAGCGCAGAACCGCCAGCCTCTCGGCCAGCACCTCCTCCAGCTCCTCGCGGGTGCGCCGCTCCATGAGCATGTCCCAGTGCGTGCGCGCCGGCTTGCCCTTCTTCTCCTCGGGGCCGTCCCCGTCCACCAGGAGTGCCTGGGCGCCGCACGCCTTGCACTCCCACTCCGGCGGAATTTCCGCCTCCACCGAGAACGGCATCTCGAATCGATGTCCGTTCTGGCATGCGTACTCCACCGCCTGGCGTGGGGCCAGATCGATGCCGCGGTCCGTCTCGTAGCTGGTAACCACAAGTCGCGTGCCGCGGAGAGCTCGCTCACTCATGAATCGTGCCTCCCGGGCTTGTCGCCCACAGGACAAAATGTCGCTGTCGTCGTCATCCGGTCAACGTCCGGTCGGCGGTAAAGATTCCCGTTGCCGGTCATGCGTCGCCCGTCGTGCCGCTGCTTTGTCTGGGTTGAATACCCACCGATGCCCGGTTTGTCACCTCTGGTGGACGTTCTCACCAACGGTTGAGCTGCTTCCACTCGCAGTAAGGAATCCTCCGGGCAGGCCAAAGACGTATACTACCGGCCTTTGACTTCAACGTCTAAATCCGCTGCGGCACGGGGTTGCCGGCGGCCTCCACCGCACGCCGGACCGGGACCCGTGCGAGCAGCACCGCGCCGAGCGCGAAGAACACGATCAGCGAGATGATCGCCTCCCGGTAGCTGCCCGTCAACTGGTACGCCAGACCGAACACCAGCGGCCCCAGCCAGCTCAGTCCGCGGTCGCTCATCTCGTACGCCGAGAAGTACTCCGCCTCCTTGCCCCGCGGCACCAGATGCGAGAACAGCGAGCGCGACAGCGCCTGGCTGCCGCCCAGCACCAGCCCGATGGCGGCGGCGAGCACGTAGAAGAAGACGGGCGCCCCGGCGGGCAGCAGGTAGGCCGCGATCAGGATCAGCGTCCAGACGACCAGCGAGGCCAGGATCGTGGGCTTCGCGCCGTACGTCCGGGCGAGCCGCCCCATGCCGAGCGCGCCGGCCACCGCCAGGATCTGCACCAGCAGCACCGCCGTGATCAGCGTCGTCTGGTCCAGCCCCAGCTCCTGCGAGCCGTACAGCGAGGCCTGCGAGATCACCGTCTGGACCCCGTCGTTGTAGACGAGGTAGGCGAGGAGGAAGGAGAGCGTCAGCGGATGGCGGCGCATGTCGCGCAGCGTCGCCAGCAACTGCTTCCAGCCCGATCCGACCGCGCCCCCGCCGCCCGGCTCCACCCGGCGGTCGCGCAGCCGCCGCAGTGGCACGAGCGTGAACGCGCCCCACCACACACCGGCCGAGGCCAGGCAGATCCGCACCGCGTCGGACTCCGCCAGCCCGAACGACTCGTGGCCCGTGTACAGGATGAGGTTGAGGACCAGCACCAGCGCGCCCGAGGTGTAGCCGAAGGCCCAGCCGCGCGAGGAGACCGCGTCCCGCTCCTCCGGGCCGGCGATCTGCGGCAGATAGGCGTTGTAGAGCACCATCGACACGGAGATCGACGCGTTCGCCACGATCAGCAGGAACGCGCCCAGCAGATAGCGGTGCCCGTCCAGGAAGAACATCCCCGCCGTCGCCGCCGCCCCCGTGTACGCGGCTGCCGCCAGCAGCGGCTTCTTGCGGCCCGTGCGGTCCGCCGCCGCCCCCACGACCGGCATCAGGATCACCGCCGCCACCACGGACGCCGATACGGAGTACGCGAACAGCGAGCCCGCGCGCACGGGTATGCCCAGCGGGTGCACGTAACCGTCCGGCCCGGCGGCGGCCTGGGCGATCGACGTCAGGTAGGGGCCGAGGAAGACCGTCAGCACGCTGGTGGAGTAGACGGAGCAGGCGAAGTCGTAGAAGTACCAGCCGCGCTGCTCCCGCTTGCGGGCCGCCGCCGACCGGTCGTCCTCCGGCCGGCCGGCCGGATCGGCCGTCCCTGTGGTCCCGGTGCTCAACCCGCGCCCCCTCGGTCGTCCCCTGCGGACGCGGACGGGCACGGCGTCAGGCCCATGCCCCCCGCTCGCTCAGCACCGTACGCAGCGTCTCGATGTGATCGGTCATGATGCCATCCACGCCGAGGTCCAGAAGTGCCGCCATCCGGTCCGGCTCGTTGACGGTCCAGACGTGCACCTGGAGTCCGAGGGCGTGAGCCGTGCGGACGAACCGCCCGTCGACCACCCGGATCCCGCTCTGCCTCTCCGGGACCTGCGCGCACACCGCCCCGGCCCGCAGCGGCGCCGGAATCCCGTACGAGCGGGCCCGCAGCGCCAGCACCCCGCGCACCCCGTACGAGGTGGCCAGGCGCGGCCCGGCCAGGCGGTGCGCGCGGGCGACCCGGGCCTCGGAGAAGGAGCCGACGCAGACCCGGTCCCAGGCGTCGGCACGGCGGATCAGCTCCAGCAGAGGGATCAGCGCCGACTCCGCCTTGAGGTCCACGTTCCAGCGGGCCGCCGGAAACTCCTCCAGCAACTCCTCGAACAGCGGAAGCGGTTCGCGGCCCGCCACCCGGGCCCGGCGCACCTCGCTCCACGGCAGGGCGTCGATCCTGCCCCGTGCGTCGGTGACCCGGTCCAGGGTCGCGTCGTGGAAGGCGACCAGCCGGCCGTCCGCCGTGGTGTGCACATCGGTCTCGAAGTAGCGGTAGCCCGCCGCGGCGGCCCGGCGGAAGGCCGACGCGGTGTTCTCCACGCCGTCCGCCGCCCCGCCGCGGTGGGCGAAGGCGATCGGCGCCGGATGGTCGAGATAGGGGTGACGGCTCGGGTTCACTGCGGCAGTATGGCCTGCCCGGACGCCGGGGCGGCAACGGGGCCGGAACCGGCGGACGGCGCTCCGCCCGCCACGGGGGCGGCGGCCCCGCCCCGCGCGGGGAGCGCGAACAGCCGCAGGGACAGCTGGGCCAGCGGGCCTATCGCCAAGGCGTACAGCACCGTGCCCACGCCCACGGAGCCGCCCAGCGCGAAACCGGTCGCCACCACGGCCACCTCCAGCGCGGTGCGCACCAGCCGCACCGACCGGCCGGTGACCCGGTGCAGCCCGGTCATCAGGCCGTCACGGGGGCCGGGGCCGAAGCGGGCCGTGATGTAGAGCCCGGTCGCCAGACCGTTCAGCACGACGCCCACGGCCATCGCGGGAATCCGCAGCCCGAGCCCGTCGAGGTCGCCGACGAGCGCGAGCGTCCCGTCCATCGCCAGGCCGACCACGAACACGTTCGACACGGTGCCCAGCCCGGGGCGCTGCCGCATCGGTATCCACAGCAGCAGCACGACCGCGCCGACGGCGATCGAGACGACCCCGATCGAGACGCCGGTCCGCTCCGCGAGGCCCTGGTGCAGCACGCCCCACGGCTCCAGACCCAGCTCCGCCCGCACCAGGAGCGCCGCGCTCGCCCCGTACAGCGTCAGGCCGGCGTACAGCTGGACCAGCCGTCGGGTGAGGTGGGTGGAGCCGTCGGCGGTGGTCCTGGACATGAGGTGCCCCCTGCTGTGGTGATAGTGGACTGCTGCGTGTCACCCTGTGGCAGGGGATCGGCCACCAACCATGGCCAATTCGAGGAAGGTGGACTGATTTCGATGGCTCAGTGGACTTCGACGGTAGGGGCGGCCCAGCTCGCCCGGCAACTCCGCGCCCAGCAGAGCCGCCCGACGGGCCCCGGCGGCCGGAAGCCGCCCGCCTACCGGGCCCTCGCCGACGGGGTACGCCTGCTCGTGCTGGAGGGCCGGGTCCCGGTCGCCGCCCGACTGCCCGCCGAACGCGAACTGGCCCTCGCGCTCTCCGTCAGCCGCACCACCGTCGCCGCCGCCTACGAGGCCCTGCGGGCCGAGGGCTTCCTGGAGTCGCGGCGCGGGGCGGGCAGCTGGACCGCCGTGCCGGCCGGCAACCCGCTGCCCGCGCGAGGCCTGGAACCGCTGCCGCCGGAATCGCTCGGCTCGATGATCGACCTGGGCTGCGCCTCGCTGCCCGCACCGGAACCCTGGCTCACCCGCGCCGTGCGGGGCGCGCTGGACGAACTGCCGCCGTACGCCCACACGCACGGCGACTACCCGGCCGGACTGCCCGCGCTGCGGCAGACGATCGCCGACCGCTACACCGCGCTCGGCGTCCCGACCATGCCGGAGCAGATCATGGTCACCACCGGGGCGATGGGCGCCATCGACGCGATCTGCCACCTCTTCGCGGGCCGCGGCGAGCGGATCGCCGTCGAGTCCCCCAGTTACGCCAACATCCTCCAGCTGATGCGCGAGACCGGGGCCCGCCTGGTCCCGGTCGCGATGGGTGAGGGCCTCCGGGGCTGGGACATGAACCGGTGGCGGCAGGTCCTGCGGGACGCCGCGCCCCGGCTCGCCTACGTGGTGGCCGACTTCCACAACCCGACCGGCGCGCTCGCCGACGAGCAGCAGCGCCGGGACCTGGTGGACGCGGCCCGGTCCGCCGGCACGGTGCTGGTCGTCGACGAGACGATGAACGAGCTGCGCCTGGACCCCGTCGCCATGCCGCGCCGGGTCTGCGCCTTCGACCCGGCCGGGAGCACGGTGCTGACCGTGGGTTCGGCCAGCAAGGCGTTCTGGGCCGGCATGCGGATCGGCTGGGTGCGGGCCGCGCCGGACGTGGTGCGCAGCCTGGTGGCGGCCCGCGCCTACGCGGACATGGGCACCCCGGTCCTGGAACAGCTCGCGATCAACTGGCTGATGGGCACGGGCGGCTGGGAGGAGGCGGTTCAGGTGCGGCGGGAGCAGGCGCGGGAGAACCGCGACGCCCTGGTCGCGGCGGTGCGCCGCGAGCTGCCGGACTGGGAGTTCGCGGTGCCGCGGGGCGGGCTGACGCTCTGGGTGCGCACCGGCGGACTCTCCGGCTCGCGGCTGGCCGTGGCGGGGGAGCGGGTCGGCGTCCGGGTGCCGTCGGGCCCCCGGTTCGGGGTGGACGGGGCCTTCGAGGGATACGTGCGGCTGCCGTTCACCGTCGGCGGGCCGGTGGCCGAGGAGGCGGCGGTGCGGCTGGCCGCGGCCGTCGACCTCGTGCGGTCGGGAGCGGGCGCCGGGGCCGACGCGCCCCGCAGTTTCGTGGCCTGAGCGCCGTACGGCGGCGGCCGGGCGCGCGGGGAGCCGCCCGCCCGGCGGGACGGTGGACCGGTCAGCCCTCGGCGGCGGCCGGCTGCGCGTGGGCCGGCGGCTCGGCCGGCCGGACGGGCGGCAGCGCCGCCACGGGGACCTGCTCCGTCGCGCCGTCGTCCGCCCGGTGGCCGGAGGCCCCCGCGGCGGTGCTGTCCCGCTCCGGCAGCAGGTCGAGCACCGCCTGCCGGTGCGCCTGGCTGGTGGCGTCGTCGTACGGGTCCGGGGTGGCCGGGACCTGGAGCCGCAGCACCGGGCCGGTGCCCAGGCGCGCGTAGCCCCGGCCCGCCGGCATCTCCGGCGGCGGCGTGGTGTGCGGTTCGGCGCCGAGGACGGCGGCGATCTGCTCGCGGGAGGCCGGGCCGAGGACCGCACGGGCGCGGGTGTGGGTCCGCACGGTCTCGGTCAGCGTCTCCAGGGCGTCGAACTGATCGGCCAGGACGACGGTGACGCCGGCCGCCCGGCCGTGCCGCAGCGGCACCTGGAGCAGGTCGCGCGGGTCGGGCCTGCCGTCGGCCGCGGCGAGGTGGCCGAGGGCCGCCGGGCGGTCCAGCAGGATCCAGAGCGGTCGTCCGATGTCGTCGGGGAGCGGATGGCCCGCCTGCCGGGCGCGGTTGGCGGCGATGAGCCGGCGCTCCGTCTCGTGCGCGGCCCACTCCAGGGTGGCCAGCGCGCCGGTCAGGCCGGACTCGACGGCGAGGACGCCCCGGCGTCCGGCCAGGGCCGCGTACTCGCCGGTGCCGCTGCCGTCGACGACCACGACGTCCCCGTGCTGGAGGGACTGCAGGGCGATGGAGCGGACCAGGGTGGTGAGTCCGGCGCCCGGATGCCCGACGGCCAGCAGGTGCGGCTCGGTGGAGCGGGCGCCGGTCCGCCAGACGACGGGGGAGGCGTCCGCGGTCGCGTCGCCGTCCACCACGGGCACCGTGCGCCGTACCGCGTCCGGATCGGTGAAGCCCAGGACCGTCTCGCCGGGGGCCGTGACGAAGCGCTGGGCGGCGATCGAGGCCGGCAGCGCCTCCAGCACCGTCATCACGAGCCGGTTGGCCTCCTCGTCCCAGTCGAAGCGGTACTCGCGTCCGCGCCCCGACTTGGCGTGCAGCACCTGCTCGACACGGGAGCGGGCGGCGGCCTCGCCGTCGGTGAAGTACGGCGGGTAGGAGATCCCCAGGCGGCTGATCCGCCCGTCGCCGTCGAACGCGTACGCGTCGAAGGGTTTGTCCCAGTCTCCGCCGTGGGAGAACAGCGGGCCGGGGTCGTCGGGCACCGAGAAGTACGGCACGAGCGCCTCGTACAGGGCGCGCAGCCGTGCGGACTCGGCCTCGTCGGGGCCGGTCTTCGCCGGGGTCCGCTCCCTCCCCCTCCATGCGGCGGCGCCCATCACCGTGACCAGGGCCAGGATGGTCCCGTAGGGGATGAGCGCCAGAACCAGCACGCAGGCGGCGGCGAGGAACAGCTTGGGACCGCGCCGTTCCCTGGGCGTCGCGGCCCACCTGCGCCGGCCGGACACGGCCAGCAGCCGCAGACCACGCACGATCGTGATCAGCGGATGGAGCACGTCGGTGGCGTTGTCGGCGGTCGTGCGCGCGATCTCTCTGCCGCGAGTGATCGAAACGCTGCCGCTGCTCAGAATGCGGGGGAGTGGTCGCCGGGCCACGTCTGTCTCCTGAAGGGGTGGAACCTGAAGGGGCGGAAGCGGGTCGTGAAGGGGCGGAAGCGGTCGTGGAGCGTCAGAACTTGATCCCGCCCAGCAGTCCGGCGAGGCTCGCCCCGCCGGCCGTGATGCTCGGCGCGATGGCGGTGCCGGCCAGGTAGAAGCCGAACAGGGCGCACACGATGGCGTGCGAGGCCTTGAGCCCGTCCTTCTTGAAGAACAGGAAGACGACGATGGCGAGCAGTACCACGCCCGAGATGGAAAGGATCATGAGCGGTTCTCCTGGTTGAGGGGGACGGTCACCATGAGTCCTTCCAGGATCACAGGAAGTATCTATACGATTAAAGGTGCGAAAGGGTGAAAGGATCATATTTTCACCTGACCGGCGGAGCGAATCGCGCCGCCGGGAGCGGTATCGCGCCGTCCCTGCGCGGCGGGACCGCCCGCGGTGATCCCTTGCCGCCCGCGGCCCGGCCCATGTCGGTCCCGGAGCAGTACCCTGTCGATTCACCCGTACGGCCCGAGCCGTACTCCGTGCCAGGTCAACAGCGGCGGCACCCGCCGCCGAAGCAGTCAAGGAAGGCGGTCCGTCCGATGAGCGAAACCCCCGATCCCGAGGTGGTCGAGCTGGCGACCAAGGTCTACGACCTGGCCCGCACCGGGGACACGGCGGCGCTCGCCGCCTACGTCGACGCGGGCGTCCCCGTGAACCTCACCAACGACCACGGCCACACCCTGCTGATGCTCGCCGCCTACCACGGGCACGCCGAGGCGGTCACCGCCCTCGTCGCCCGCGGCGCCGACCCCGACCGGGCCAACGACCGCGGCCAGACCCCGCTGGCCGGAGCCGTCTTCAAGGGCGAGGACGCCGTCATCGACGCCCTGCTGGCCGCGGGCGCCGACCCGGCCGCCGGAACGCCGTCCGCACGGGACACCGCCCGGATGTTCGGCAAGACCGCCCTGCTGGAACGCTTCGGTGCCCGCTGAGGCGGCGACGGGCGCGCTCGGGGGCGCGTCCGCGGTGCGGTCCGGTGACCGGTCCGTCGTAAATGTGGTCGCGGTGGCGAAATGGCTGGGTCATCATGACGTCGCGGGCCCGCCCAGGGCCACCGACGAGAGGCAGAGGAAGATGCGCTACACCAGGCGGAAGACGGCGGTCGGCCGATCATGTCACTGCGCGGCGTAGAGGTGTCCCCCGGACACCTCCCCGTGCCCTCGGGCGCGGGGCACTGCACAGTCCCGGTTGCGTCGACAGCTTGATGTGAGGCCTTCTTCCATGTTCGATCCGTTCATAGCGCCGAGCGGCACCCTGCTCGGCCTGCTGCAGAGGGGCCGCGGCGACGGCACGCTCCACGCGCTCGCCGCACCGCGCCCCGAGGCCCTGGCGGCCCTCAACCACTGCGTCGTGAGCGATCCCCGTCACGACTGGCAGGTGGAGAACCGCTCCCTCTACTACGCGCGCCTCTACCTCGACCTCGACGGCGGCGTCGAAGAGATCGAGCGGCACCTCTTCGACCCTGACGACCTGGTCGACACCGACGACACGCGCACCGGGCTGGCGCTCTCCGTCCTGGGCCACCTCGCCTCGTACGGGCGCGGCGACGCCCTGGCCCTGCTCCGCCGCTACGCGGCCGGCGGAGCCAACTGGGCGTGGGCGCTGGACGAGCTCGCCCTGCGCGACGACGACGCCGGTCTGCGCTCCCTCGCCCTGCCCGTCCTCGGCCGCTTCCCCTCCACCGCCGAGGGCGGCGCCGAACTCGCCGCCGCCGTCCGGGACTCCTTCGAACCCCGGCCCTGGCGGCTGTGGGCGGACGATCCGCGCGAGGCGGTCGGGGCCCGCGTGCGGGCGGCCACCGAGCAGGGTTCGTTCGACCGATGGCAGCGCCAGATGCGACCCGGAGGTCCCCGCCCCGGCTGGAGCGTCCAGGCCGTCTTCGACTGGGCCCAGCAGGCACTGGAACGCGGCAGCGAACTGCACGTGCCCGCCGCCCGCTGCCTCGCCGCCGTCGCCGGCCCCGACGACCGCCCCGCCATCCTCGAAGCAGCCCGCGGCGGACCGGAGGGCGCCCGCTGCGCCGCGCTGCACTACCTCGCCGAGGCGGCCGACCCAGCCGTCCTCGACCTCGTCGAAGCCGCGGCCCTCAGCCCCGTCCGCACCGTCGCCGACGCGGCCGTCGCCGCCTTCGAGCGGATGGCCGGCGGCGACGCCGTCGAGCGCGCCCGGCGCTGGGCCCGCCGCCCGGACGCCCTCGGCGCCTCCGCCGCCGGAATCCTCGCCCGTCGCGGGGCCGCCCAGGACGCTCCCCATGTCCTCGGCGCACTCCGCGAAGCCGTACGCGGCGAAGGCCCCGACACCCCGACGCTGTGGACGCTCGTCGACGGCGCCGGACGCCTCGGCATCGACTGCGCCGCACCCGTGCTGCGCCACGTCTACCGCGAGACGTCGTCCTCGCACCTGCGCGGCCGGGCCGCCCGCGCCCTGGCCGCCACCGATCCCTCCTTCCCGACCGGATTCGCGGTCGAATGCCTCTGGGACTGCGAGGAGACCACCCGCGAGGTGGCCGCCCTCCACGCGGAGACCGGCGACATCCGCGTGGCCGAACGGCTGCGCCGCCTCGCGGCCGACCCGGCCGAGGAGGCCGAGGTGCAGACCGCCGTACGCAGCCGGATCGGGCCGGACGCCCCCGCCGTCTGACGCCGGGGCGGCGGGAGGGCCGTCGGCGGACGCGTCCTGCGGGCCCGGCCCGCAGGACGCGCACTCACCGGATACCCGTCGCGCCCGGAGGCGCCCCCGCCGGGCACCCGGCCCGGCCGGACCCGACGGCCGCTCACCCCGTAGGCTTCCCCCCGGACTCCGCGCCCGCGCGGGGTGCGGGACGGCCCGGCACCGGTCGCATTAGCGCCGTTTCGACCGTTGTCGGTGCGAGGACCTAATCTGTCCCACGTGACTTCGCCTGCCTACACCGAAACCGCTGCGCCGCAGCTCAGCGGGGGCCCGCGGCCCGCCCCGGGCCCCGCCGCCGACGAGGGGCTCTCCCGCCGGCTGCGCGCGCTCGCGTGCACGGCGCCGCTGCACGACCTCGACGTGCGCAAGGCGAACCTGGCCGGCGAGTACACCGTCTACGCCATGGCCGAAGTCGCCCTCGCGGCCATCGACCACGTCACGCTCAACATGGACTTCGACACCGGCGCCGACCACGAGCAGATAGTGGCCAGACTGCTGCCCCGGGTCGGCGCCCAGGCCCCGGACCGCCCCGTCGCCGAACACGAACGCGTCGCCCGCTGGGTCCTGGAGAACCTGATCAACGTCGGCAGCGTCGACCGCGGCTTCCGGGCCGTCTACGGCACCTTCGGACCCGACGGCGTCTACGTACGCCGGGACTACGACTTCAAGCTGATCGAGGAGGTCCCGGGATACGGCGGCAGCGTCTACCTCCGCGCCACCGACGAAGCGGTCAACGTCCTGGTCGGCGCACTGGACACCGACGTCACCAGCGCCCAGATCGCCGCCGAGGTCAAGCTGGAGGTCCTGATCAGCCGCGGCCGGCTCGCCGACGCCCAACTCGCCGCCGAACAGGCCCGCTACCGCACCGTGCAGTACGCCGAGACGCTGCGCCGCACCCTGGAGGCCACCCGGCGCAACGTGCGCGCCGTCGACTGGCTCAACACCGTCCCCGACATGATCGCCGAAGCACTCGACCACGTAGCCGACCGCTACCGCCACGAGAACGCGATCCTCACCAACATCCGCAAGGCCCGCGACGAGGCCGAGGACCCCGAGCACAAGCGCCGCGCCGCCGAGCTCGTCGACATCGTCAAGGACTGCATCCGCCGCCACACCCAGCTCCAGTCCCGGCTGCTGGAGGCCGGGCCGCTCTTCCGCGCCGAACAGGACCGGCAGGCGTTCGCCGCCCCGGCCGCCCGCACCGGGCTCGACCTCTACGGCCAACTCCTCGCCCCGCTCCTGCCGCTGCCCGTCGAGCAGTCCCTGCGCGCCACCGACGCCTTCTTCGCCCGCGGCACCGGACTGCGCACACCCACCGCCGTCCGCGTCGCCGACCTGGTCGACCTGCTGCTCACCCCGCCCCTGGAGCGCGAGCACCTGGGCGCCGAGATGCCCGAGCCCGACCTCATCGCCACCCCGGACGACAGCCGGTTCAGCGAGGACCAACTGGCCCGTGCGACGGCCCTGCTCGACCTGGAGCACGACGCGCCCCGCCGGCTCTCCGGACTGCTCGCCGAGGCCCGCGGCACCGGCGACGCCGACCTCGCCTACCTCGTCGCGCTCCTCGCCGTCCACGCCGCCAGCCCGCCGGTCGGCACCGCCTACCGGCAGGGCGAACGCCGCCTGCTGTTCGCGGTCGACGACGGCACGGAGCTCACGGACCCGGAGTTCGGCGGCGCGGACCTGATCGTCGGCACCGCCCTCCTGGACGCCGCCGGGATGGCCGCCGACCGCAAGGACGCCTCGTGACCGGACCCGCCCGCCCGCAGCACCCGCACACCTTCCGCACCGAGGAGTCCCAGCCGTGAGCGACCACGACGCCGAGCACCACGACGCGTGGGCCGAACCCCCGACCGCGTACGCCGCGGACTCCGCCGAGCCGCCCGGCCCGTCGCCCGTCACCCCGGCCGACGCCGCCGACGCCGCCCGGCTGGTCTCCTTCGGGCTCCAGCCCAAGCTGGTGCCCGCCCGCGACGCCGAGTACGCCGAACTGCTCCGCCGCTACCGGGAGGAGAGCGCCTTCGCCCGCCTCGCCGACGCCGTCGCCACCGGGCTCGGCCTCATCGTCCTGGAGGTCTCGCCGCGCGCCGGGATGGCCGTCACCGCGGGCGAGGACTCCGTCTTCGCCGTCCGCATGGGCGACTACGCCCGCCGCGCCTCCTCCGACGCCGCCGACCGCTTCCTGCACGGCCTCGCCCACCTCGCCGTCGCCGCCCTGGCCTTCCCGCGCCCCGAGGACCTCGCCGACGACGCCTACATCGGCCGCATCACCGTCAACGGCGTCGACGCCTTCGTACGCCAGACCTGCCGCCGCCTCGAGGAGCGCGCCGACGAGCAGGGCGACAACTCCGACCCGGCCACCGACGCGCCCGGCCTCGAAGCGGGCTGGCGGATCTACGCCCGGCGCAGCTCCACCGGCGCCACCAAGGACGCCCGGCGGCTCGCCGGCTCCACCACCGGCATCATCGGCAAGGCCGTCGCCTTCCTCACCGACTCCGGCTTCCTCCAGCGCACCGGCGACGACGCGGGCGGCGCCTACCGCACCACCGCCCGCTACCAGCTCCAGGTCCGCGACATGGCGGGCGGCGCCGCCATGGCCGAACTGCTGGAGCTGGGCGTGGTCCCCGTCACCGACGGCTCCGCCACCCTGCTGCCGCCGCCCGACCCCGACGACCCGGAGCTGGCCACCGACGCCGGCCTGCCCTTCCACGCCTGAGTCCCGAGCCCCACGCCGCCGCCCGCTCACCGAACGACGAGAGTCCGCCGCCATGTACGAGTTGTCCCGGGTCCGCCTCTACTCCATCGGACCTGCCGGTGCGCGCTACGCCGACACCGTCCTCGACCTGCGCGGCGTCGGCGCACCCGTCCCCGACCCCGCGCCCGCCCAGGCGGAGTTCTTCGAGGACGAACCGGTCGGACCGCCGCGCCGCCCGGCCCCCGCCGGCGTCCTCTTCCTGGAGAACGGCGGCGGCAAGTCCGTCCTGCTCAAGCTGATCTTCTCGGTGATGCTCCCCGGTCACCGCAACACCCTGGGCGGCGCCAGCTCCGGCGTGCTGCGCAAGTTCCTCCTCGCGGACGACTGCGGCCACGTCGCCCTGGAGTGGCAGCACACCCGCACCGGGGAATGCGTCGTCGTCGGCAAGGTCAGCGAATGGCGGGGCCGCCAGGTCTCCAACGACCCCCGCAAGTTCGCCGAGGCCTGGTACTCCTTCCGCCCCGGCCCCGGACTCAGCCTGGACAACCTCCCCGTCGCCGAGGCGTCCGCCGTCGGACGCCCCGCCGAAGGCGTCTCCGCGGCCCGCGGCAGACGCCGCACCATGAAGGGCTTCCGCGACGCCCTGATGGACGCCGGCAAGTTCTACCAGCACCTCGACGTGCACTGGGAGGAGATCCACGACCGCTGGAACGAACACCTCGGCGACCTCGGACTCGACCCCGAACTCTTCCGCTACCAGCGCGAGATGAACGCCGACGAGGGCGAGGCGGCCGGCCTCTTCGCCGTCAAGAAGGACTCCGACTTCACCGACCTGCTGCTGCGCGCCGTCACCGACACCCGCGACACCGACGGCCTCGCCGACCTGGTCAGCGGCTTCGGCAACAAACTGGGCCGCCGCGCCGAACTGACCGCCGAACGCGACTTCACCGCCGGCTCGGTCGACCTGCTCGGCCGCATCGTCGACGCCACCGCCGCCCGCGCCCGCACCCGGGACGTCCACGCCGCCGCCGAACGCCGCACCCGCACCCTCGCCCGCCGCCTCACCGCGCGCGCCGCCGGAGAACGCGGCCGTACCGGCGAACTCGCCGAGCGGGTCACGGCCGCCGCCCACAGCGTCACCGAAGCCGAGGCCGCACGGGGCCGCCGCGACCGCATCGCCGCCGAACTCGCCTTCCGCCACGCCTCCCTGGCGCTGGCCGCCGCCGAGAAGAGCGCCGCCGCCGGACGCCGCGAACTGGTCGAGGCCCGCACCCTGCACGCGGCCTGGCAGGCCGCCGAGGCCGTCCTGCGCCACCGCGCCGCCGCCGACCGCTCCGCCAGGGTCGCCGTCGCCATCCGCGAGGCGGAGCGCGACGCCGCCCCGGCCCTCGCCGCCCGTGCCACCGCCGCCGCCGACCTCGTACGGGCCCTGCACACCGCCGCCGAGGAGGGCGAGCGCGTCGCCAACGAGGAGGAGGAGCGCTCCGACACCCTCCAGGCCGCCGGCGAACGCGCCCACCGCGACGCCACCGTCGCCGCGACCGAGGCCCAGCGCGCCCGCAGCGAGGCCGGACACCTGCGCCAGCGCCTCGCCGAGGTCGAGCAGGAGACCGCCGAAGCCGTCCGGGCCGGCTGGCTCGACGACACCGCGCCCGACGCCGACCCGGCCCGCGCCGCCCTCGCCGCCAGCGACGCCGAGCAGTCCGCCGTCGCCGCCTGGGACACCGCCCGCGAAGCCACCCGCGGGACCGCCGACCGCGCCCGCGAAGCCGCCGCCGCCGAGAGCCGCGCCGAACTGGCCGCCGCCCGCGCCGCCGACGCCGCCGCGTCCGCCGGGCAGTCCCACGAGGCCGAGCTGCGGGCCGCCGAATCCATCGCCGCCGACCTCCGCCTCGCCGACCTCCTCGGCCTGCCCTCCGCCACCGGCGTCCCGCACCCGCGCCGGGAAGCCGCCGACCGGACGGCCGGACCGGCCCGGACCGGAGCGGACCGCGCCCGCGGCGGCGACGGCACGGCCGCCGAGCCCGCCCAGGACCGCGCGCCTGCCCTCCCCGACCAGCGCTCCCCGGCCCACCGGCCGCTGAGCGCCGAGGAGTTCGACCGCTCCGCCGACGAACTGCGCGACCTCCTCGACCACGCCGTCACCGCCGCCGAACGCCGCCTCTTCGACCTGCGCACCGCCGCCGCCGACGACGCCCGCATCCTCGGCGCCCTCGGCGAGGGCGGCCTGCTGCCTCCCGGCCCCGACGTGCTGGCCACCGTCGAGTACCTGGGCGAGCACGGCATCCCCGCCCTGCCCGGCTGGCGCTACCTGGCCCAGGCCGTGGACCCGGCCGACCACGCCGCCGTCCTCGCCGCCCGCCCGGAGCTCGTCGACGGCGTGGTCATCACCGACCCCGACGCCCACACCCGCGCCCGCGACGTCCTCGGCAGCGCCGCCCTGCTGCCCCGCTCGGCCGTCGCCGTCGGCACGGCCGCCGCCCTGCTGGCCCCCGTCCCCGACGCCGGCTCCGGATCCGGCGCCCAGGCCGACGGCGTCTTCCTCGTGCCGCCGAACCCGGCCATGCACGACGAACACGCCGCCGACGAGGAGCGCCACGCCCTGCGCAGCCGGGCCGCCGCCCGCGACGAGGACATCAGGTCCCTCGCCGCCCGGCTCTCCGGCGACCGCGCCCTGGCCGCCCGGATCGGCTCCTGGCGCGCCGACTGCCCGCCCGGCATGCTCGCCGAACTGGCCACGGCCGCCGCCACCGCCCGAACGGCGGCCGAGCACGCCGACGCCGTGCTGGCCGAGGCCCGCACGGCCCGCGCCGAGGCCGACGAGAGCGCAGCCGAGACCGCCCGCGTCCGCGACGAACGCCAGGAGGCCGCGCAGCGCGCCCGCCGCGTCGCCGACGCCCTCGCCGGGCTCGCCCACCGCCTGCGCGAGCGGTCGGGCTGGCAGGCGCGGCTGCGTGAACTGGTCGACGAGGCCGCCGAGTCCGAGTCCCGCGCCGCCGTCTGCCTCGACCTCGCCCGCGCCGCCGACGAGGACCGCAGGGCCGCCCAGCGCGCCGGCGACGACGCCCGCCGAACCGCCCGCGCCCTGCGCGCCGAACGCGCCGAGATCGCCGGCGTCCCGGAAGTCCTCCCGGAGCCCGAGGGAGCACGGTCCCGCACCGCGCTGCCCACCCTGCGCGAGGCGTACCGCGCCGCCTCCCAGCTGTACGAGAAGGTCGGCGTCGGCGCGGACCTGCGCGCCGAGCAGGCCCGCGCCGAGAGCGACGAGAGCGCCGCCCTGGCCGAGCTCGACCGCCTCACCAACAAGGTCCGGGTCCGCGCCGCCCAGCTCCTGGAGGGCACCGACGGGGCCGACGGCCCCTCCCGCCAGGCCGCCGCCGCCCGCGCCGAATCCCTCGTCCAGCTCCTGGAGACCAGGGCCTCGGCCGCCAGCGAGCAGCTCGGCCGTCTGCGCGGCGAAGCCGAACGGCTCGCGCCCGACGACGAGCGGGCCCGGCACACCGAGCTGCCCGACGAGCTCGTCCCCGCCGACGCCGAACAGGCCCAGGCCCTTCTGCGCACCGCCACCGCCGAACTGGCCTCCGCCACCGCGGCCCTGGACACCGCCCGCGCCGCCCACAGCGAACTGCTGCACGCCCACCGCACCGCCGAGGACTCCGCCGGCGGCTTCGACGAGACGGCCGCGCTCCTGCGCGACCTCCTGCGCGACCACGGCCCGGAGGAGGGCAGCGAGGAGCCCGAGCCGTACCCCGGCACGCTGGAGGAGGCCCGCCGCTCCGCCGCCGAGGCCCGCCGCTCCCTGCGCGGCTGCGGCGCAGACCTCTCGGCGGCCGAGAGCGCCGTACGGGAGGCGAGCGACGTACTCGTACGCCACGCCAACTCCACCCGGTACGAGCAGGTGCGCACGCCCGCCCGCCAGCAGATCCGCGAACTGCCGGCCTCGGCGCTGCCCGAACACGCCCGGAAGTGGGCCGACGCCTTCGCCCCGCGCCTGCGCGTGCTCACCGACGAACTGGTCCAGCTGGAGCGCAACCGCGATTCCATCGTCGACCGGCTGCGCGGCCTGGTCGAATCGGCCCTCACCACGCTGCGCTCCGCCCAGCGCCTGTCCCAGCTGCCGGAGGGCCTGGGGGAGTGGTCGGGGCAGGAGTTCCTGCGGATCCGCTTCGAGGAGCCCGACCAGGCCACCCTCACCGAACGCCTCGGCGAGGTCGTCGACGAGGCGACCCACGCCGCCCTCAAGAAGAACTCCGACCTGCGCAGGGACGGCATGTCGCTGCTGCTGCGGGGCGTCGAGGCGGCTCTGCGGCCCAAGGGCATCGCGGTCGAGATCCTCAAACCGGACGCCGTGCTCCGCGCCGAGCGCGTCCCGGTCGGGCAGATGGGCGACGTCTTCTCCGGCGGTCAGCTGCTCACCGCCGCGATCGCCCTGTACTGCACCATGGCGGCGCTGCGCAGCAACGACCGGGGCCGCGACCGGCACCGGCACGCCGGGACGCTGTTCCTGGACAACCCGATCGGCCGGGCCAACGCGACCTACCTGCTGGAGCTCCAGCGCGCGGTGTCGGACGCGCTGGGCGTGCAGCTGCTCTACACCACGGGGCTGTTCGACACGACGGCTCTCGCCGAGTTCCCGCTGGTCATCCGGTTGCGCAACGACGCGGACCTGAGGGCGGGCCTGAAGTACATCAGCGTGGAGGAGCACCTGCGTCCGGGGCTGCCGCAGCAGGACCCGGACGGAGAGACCGTCCACGGCGAGATCACGGCGACCCGCATGTTCAAGCGGAGCGAAGCGACCACCGCCGAGGGGCCGGGAGTGCCGGCGCGGCGCGGAGCGTAGGGGTCCCGAAGCGGCGAGGAGCCCGCCCCCGCCCCGGCGCTCCTCACCCCGGCGCTTCACCCCGGGAAGGAGCCGAGGCGCTGGGACGGGGACGGCGCGCTCAGGCGCGCGAGAGGCCGTCGGCCTTCAGCCGGTCGCGTATGCCCCCGGCCGGGCCGTCCCGGTCGGCGGCGCGCGCCGCCTTCTGCGCCCTGCGCCGCTCGCGCCGCATCTGCCGCGCCGTGCTGCTCGGCACCGACACGACGCCGTTGCGCTGGTTCCACACCTGGCGGGTCACCCACACGTCCAGCACCGCCCAGGTGGCCACCACCGTGCTCGCCACACTGCTCAGCACCATCGGGAAGGCCAGCCAGGAGCCGGTCACCGTGCTCAGAAAGGCGATCATCGCCTGGATGATCGTCAGCGACGTGGCCAGGACGGCCCGCACCGCGGCCGTCCGCACCGCATCGGGCATGCGCCGCCTGGCCGCCGGCTCCTCCACCCACAACTGCCGCGGAATCCGCGCCCCGCCCGCGACGTCCGCCCCCGCGGCGCCGACCGGTGCTCCGGTGCTGCCGCGCTCCTGCGTGCTCAAGGACCTTCAACTCCCCACCACTGTCCGACTTCAGGGTGGCTGCCCGGCTTGCGCCGGTTCTACGCGGGCGGATGGAGTCCGCCGTACCGCGCACGCCCCCGCTCTGCGTCTACCCCGTACATATGGACGAACCACCGGCTCCGAAGATTCCCCGCGACCCTCCTCCAGGCCGCCGGCACGCCACCGAAGGAAGAATTCCGGCCAACTGGCGCGTGCCCGTATTCGGAGGTCCGGCGGAGATCCTCTGTCGCTTTCGCGAAATTGATCTCCGGCAATACCAGGACAACTCATGGTCAACAACGCTGCGCCGGGCCGAAAATCATCCGGACGCGTCGTCGAGTTGTCTCTGTGTCAGTAGTAGGCTCACGCCGTTTATTGACGCAGGACGGCCCCTCACCCGCCTTCGTCCGACACGCCAGGGTACGCACGGCGGGAATCGGGGCAGGGTCGAGGGACGACCGGGAGAAGTCCACCCCCGCGGTGCGGGGCCGATGTGGGGGAGGCCATGCGCTTTCGCGGGAGGTCCATCCGCAGGAAGATCGTGGCATTGCTGCTGGTGCCGCTCGTCTCGCTCACCGGTCTCTGGGTCCTGGCCACGTACGTCACCGGCCGCCAGGCCCACGACTTGATGAGCGTGGGCCCCGTCATGAGGAACATCGGCCATCCGCTGGAGGGCGCGGTCCAGGCGATCCAGGCGGAACGCCGCCAGACCCTGGTCTTCCTCGCCGATCCGCGGGCCTCCGACGCCCTGCCCCTTCTGCTCCGCCGGCGCGCCGCCACGGACCGGGTCGTCGCGGACGTCCGGGACAGCGCCCGCCGCCCGGACGTCCGCGAAGAGTTGGACGGAGCCGCTCGCACCCGCCTGGACGCCATCCTGAGCGCTGCCGACGGACTGGAGTCGCTGCGCGCCTCGGTCGAGAAGCGCACCATCAGCCGGGCCAAGGCCATGGACTTCTACAACGGCCTGATCGACCCCTCGCACCGCTTCCTCAACGGGCTCCGCACCACGGAGAACCTCACGGTGGACCAGCAGGTGCGGGCCCTGGTCGGCATCTCCCGGGCTCGCGAGATGCTCGCCCGCGAGGACGCGCTGGTCGCCTCGGGCCTCATCGCCGGGCGGTTCACCACCACCGAACTGCGCCGGATATCGGGCCTGGTGGCCCAGCGCGAGATGCTCTACGACCTGAGTCTCGAAAACCTCCCCGCCGGCGAACGCCGGCGCGTCGAACTCTTCTGGGACAGCCCGGCCGCCGAACCGCTGCGCACCGCCGAGAACGCCCTCATCGCCGCCGGCCCCGCGAACCGCCCCGGCCCCGTCGACGCGGAACGCTGGCAGGAGGCGGCCCCGCCCGTCCTGGACCGGCTGGCCGCCGACTACACCGAGATGGGCCACCGCTTCCACGACCGTGCCAAACCGGCCGGAATCCGGGTCCTGGTCCAGGCCGGGATCGCCGGAGTCCTCGGTTTCCTGGCCCTGATCGTCTCGATCTTCGTCTCCGTACGCATCGCCCGCCGGCTCGTACGCGACCTGTCCCGGCTCCGCAAGGACGCCCACGAGGTCTCCGGCGTCCGCCTCCCGAGCGTCATGCGCCGGCTGGCCGCGGGCGAGCAGATCGACGTCGAGACCGAGGCCCCGCACCTCAGCCACGGGCCCGACGAGATCGGGCAGGTCGGCCAGGCCCTCAACACCCTCCAGCGGGCCGCCGTCGAGGCCGCCGTCAAACAGGCCGACATGCGCCGCGGCGTCTCCGAGGTCTTCGTCAACCTCGCCCGCCGCAACCAGGTCCTGCTGCACCGCCAGCTCACCCTGCTGGACGCCATGGAGCGCCGCACCGAGAGCAGCGACGAGCTCGCCGACCTGTTCCGCCTGGACCACCTCACGACCCGCATGCGGCGGCACGCCGAAGGGCTCGTGATCCTCTCCGGAGCCGCCCCCTCCCGGCAGTGGCGCAAGCCGATCCAGCTGATGGACGTGGTCCGGGCCGCCGTCGCCGAGGTCGAGGACTACGAGCGCGTCGAGGTCCGCCGGCTGCCCCGCATCGGAGTGGGCGGCCCCGCCGTGGCCGACCTCACCCACCTGATCGCCGAACTCCTGGAGAACGCCACCGTCTTCTCGCCCCCGCACACCGCGGTCCAGGTGCACGGCGAACGCGTCTCCAACGGCTTCACCCTCGAAATCCACGACCGCGGCCTCGGCATGCCGGCGGACGTGCTGCTCGACGCCAACCTCCGGCTCTCCGAGACCCCCGACTTCGAACTCTCCGACACCGACCGGCTCGGCCTCTTCGTGGTCAGCCGCCTCGCCCAGCGGCAGAACGTCCGGGTCTCCCTCCAGAAATCGCCGTACGGAGGCACCACGGCCGTCGTGTTCATCCCCGCCGACCTGCTCACCGACGCCCCCGACACCCACGGCACCGGCTTCCGCCTCGACCGCCGCGCCGAGCGGGCGATCGGCTCCGGCCGCCGCGACGACGCCGACGGCTCCCGCCGCGACGGTCCGCGGGCGCCCGGAGACCGCCGGGCGGCCGGCCGGTCCGCCGTGCTCGCCCCGGTCCCCACCCAGCGCACGGGCTCGGGCGTCCTGGACGGCCCGGTCGAACTGGAGGCCCCCGTGGGAGGGCTGGACTTCCCCGGCGAACCGCTGGACCGCTCCCTGGACCCGGCCCTCGGCCCGGTGCTCGACGGCGTCCGCGACCTGGAGGACACCGAGAGCGGGCACGGCGGCATCTTCCGCGCCCGCGAACCGCGTCGCGCCGCCGACCGCGACCAGCACGCCCGCGACCACGGGGAGGGCCCCACCGCCGAGGTCCGTCCCATGCGCCCGGCCGGACCGGTGCCGCTGCCCCGCCGCAAGCCCCCGACACTCGTCACCGACGGGGGCCGCCGCGTCGGCCACCCGGACCGGGGCGGCGCGGCGGCCGAGCCGCGCGCCGCGACCGGACCGGTCGCCCACACCGGCGGCGACCGCACCGAGGGCACGGAGCGCGCCGAGGAGACCGCCGGCCCCGCCGCTGCCGGCGGCGCTTCCCACCCGCCGCCCACACCGCGCGAGCCCCGCCCCGCCGAGACGCCCCGCGAGGCCGCCTCCGCGCCGGACGGCCCGGCCGCGCCCGACACCGTGGGCGGCCTGCCCCGGCGGGTCCGGCAGGCCAGCCTCGCCCCCCAGCTCCGTGAGGACTCCGCAGACCGGACTCCGCACCGGGCGCCCGTGGACACGGCCGACGACTTCGACCGGGACGCGGACGACGTACGCAACCGCATGGCCTCACTCCAACGCGGCTGGCAGCGCGGTCGTCGGCAGAACGCCGAGGACGCGAACGGCCCCGGCGGAACAGCACCAGGAACCACTCCGGGAGGGGACGGTCGATGACCGCACCGAACGCCGCAGCACCCGACTCCGCACGCCAGGGCTCCGCACGCCACGGCTCGGGCGAACTGAACTGGCTGCTCGACGAACTCGTCCAGCGCGTCGCCAGCATCCGCAAGGCGCTGGTGCTCTCCAGCGACGGGCTCGCCACCGGCGCCTCGCAGGACCTGACCCGGGAGGACAGCGAGCATCTGGCCGCCGTCGCCTCCGGGTTCCACAGCCTCGCCAAGGGCGTGGGACGCCACTTCGACGCCGGCCGGGTCCGCCAGACCGTCGTCGAACTGGACGAGGCGTTCCTCTTCATCACCGCCGCCGGCGACGGCAGCTGCCTCGCCGTCCTGGCCGAATCCGACTCCGACGTGGGCCAGGTGGCGTACGAGATGACGTTGATGGTCAAGCGCGTGGGGGCCCACCTGGCCAACGCCCCGCGGACGACCGGTCTGCCCGCCGGGGGGTGAGGGTCCGGCATGAGCGCTGACTCCCCCCGGGGCGCGGACCCCGGATCCTCGCCCGGCCCCATCGATCCGCAGTCCTCGCGGTGGTACGACGCGGAGGCGGGGCCGGTGGTCCGCCCGTACGCCATGACCCGGGGGCGTACCAGCAGTGCCACCCGCCACCGGCTCGACCTGATCGCCCTTGTGGTGCCCGAACCGGCCGCGGACGATCCCGGCCGGGACCAGACGCTCGCGCCCGAACACGTCCGGATCGTAGAACTCTGCAGCGATACGCCCCAGTCCATCGCCGAGCTCGCCGCGGGCCTCGACCTCCCGGTCGGTGTGGTGCGGGTCCTGGTCGGCGACCTCGTCGAGGACGAACTGGTGCACGTGACCCGCCCCGTTCCGCCGGCCGAACTGCCGGACGTGAACATTCTTCGCGAGGTGATCAATGGCCTTCGGGCGCTCTAGCCGCACGAAGCGGCCCGTCGAGCCCGTTACGCTGAAAATCCTGGTGGCGGGCGGATTCGGCGTGGGCAAGACGACGATGGTCGCGGCGGTCAGCGAGATCCGGCCGCTGCGCACGGAGGAACGGCTGACCGAGGCGGGCCGCCCGGTGGACGACCTGGCCGGCGTCGAGGAGAAGACCACCACCACGGTGGCGATGGACTTCGGGCGGATCACGCTCCGCGAGGACCTGGTGCTCTACCTGTTCGGCACGCCGGGGCAGCACCGCTTCTGGTTCCTCTGGGACGAACTGGCCCAGGGCGCCCTGGGAGCCGTCGTCCTCGCCGACACCCGGCGGCTGGAGGACTGCTTCGCCGCGGTCGACTACTTCGAGCGCCGGTCGATCCCGTTCACGGTGGCCGTCAACTGCTTCGAAGGAGCCGACCGCTTCCCGTCCGAGACGGTGCGGGCCGCCCTCGACCTGGACCCCGAGGTGCCGGTGCTCCTGTGCGACGCGCGGGACTTCTCCTCCTCGCGCGACGTGCTGGTCGCGGTGGTCGAGCACGCCCTGGAGCGTGCGGCGCGCGCCCGCGCGCCCGTCGCCACCTGAGAGCCGACGCGTGCGGCCGGTACCCCCGCCGACACGGGTACCGGCCGCACGGTCCGGCGCTCAGCGCACCGCCACCACCGCCGAACCGTGCCCGAACAGCCCCTGGTTCGCGGCGATACCGACCCGCGCGCCCTCCACCTGCCGGTCCCCGGCCCGGGCGCGCAACTGCCACGTCAGCTCGCAGACCTGCGCGATGGCCTGCGCGGGCACGGCCTCCCCGAACGAGGCCAGTCCACCGCTCGCGTTGACGGGGACACGGCCGCCGAGCGTTGTCGCCCCCTCCCGCAGGAGCTTCGCGCCCTCACCCGGCCGACAGAGCCCGATGTCCTCGTACCACTCCAGCTCCAGGGCGGTGGACAGGTCGTACACCTCCGCCAGGGACAGGTCCTCCGGCCCCACGCCGGCCTCCTCGTAGGCGGCACGGGCGATGGAGGCGCGGAAGGACTCCGCCGGCGGGTCCACGGCGACCGCCGAGTCGGTGCCGATGTCCGGCAGGTCCAGCACCGTCCGGGGGAAGGTCGGCGTCACGGTGGAGACCGCCCTGATGCGGACCGGATCGGCCGCTCCGGACCGGCGGGCGAAGTCCATGCTGGACAGCACCAGCGCCGCCGCGCCGTCGGAGGTGGCGCAGATGTCCAGCAGCCGGAGGGGATCGGCGACCATCGCGGACGCCGCCACCTCGGCCGCCGTCACCGGCTTCCGGTAGCGGGCGTGGGCGTTGAGCGCGCCCATCGCCGCGTTCTTCACCTTGACGAGCGCGAAGTCCTCCGGACAGTCGCCGTACAGCGCCATACGGCGACGCGCGAACAGCCCGAAGTACGCCGGGTTCGTCGCCCCGAGCAGCCGGAAGCGCAGCCAGTCGGGGTCGTCCGGCCGCTCCCCGCCCGCCGGGGCGAAGAACCCCTTGGGCGCGGCGTCGGCCCCCACCACGAGGACCACGTCCGCCAGCCCCGCCAGGATCTGGGCCCGCGCCGCGCCGATCGCCTGCGCCCCCGAGGCGCACGCGGCGTACACGGACGTCACCGTGGCGCCCTGCCATCCCAGCGCCCGTGCGAACGTCGCCCCGGCCACGTACCCGGGATAGCCGCCGCGGACCGTCTGCGCCCCGACCACCGAGCGCACCCGGGGCCAGCCGACGCCCGCGTCCGCGAGAGCGGCCTCGGCCGCCGCCCGGCCGTACTCCACGAAGCTCCGGCCCCACTTGCCCCAGGGGTGCATGCCGGCCCCGAGCACCGCCACGTCGCCGTTCATGGCGCACCCGGCCCCTCGGCGCGCGCGACGGGCCGCCAGTGCCACGTCGCGCACCCGCCGTCCGCCGCCGCGCAGCCGGCCGGCTCGCCGGGCACGACCTCCACCGTCGAGCCCACGGGCACATCGGCCACGCCCACCCCGGGCGCGGCCTGCCCCAGCACCACCATCCGCTCGGCGGCCAGCTCGACGGCGACCAGGGTGAACGGCGTCCACGGGACGCCGGGGTCGGAGGCGTACGGGGGCGGGGGCCGGTAGCGGGAGTCGGTGCACGACCAGACCGTGCCGTGCTTCGACAGCGGCACCTCCTCCAGCTCACCACCCGGGCAGCCGGGGTTCCGGCAGCGGCCGTCCTCGCGGGGGAAGTGGACCGACCGGCAGGCCGAACAGCGGGTGCCCAGCAGCCGGAAGTCCTCCTCGGAGACGTCCTCGGTGAACCATCCGGCCACCACGGGTGTGCGTGTGCGCGACAAAGCCCCTCCCCGGCAACAGAGCTGACGGAACGTCAGAAGTGTGCCACGGGGAACCGCGCCCGGCGAGAGGCGCGGCTCGCCCACCCCGGCGCGAAAATCCTCCGCCGAACGCCTCGACGGGCCGGCTCAGCGGCGCTCGGCCAGCCACTTCGCAGCGGTCTCCGCCAGCTCCGCGTCGCGCCCGGCGAGCATCATCCCGATCATCTGCGCGTCGCCCCGCAGCGACCAAGCCGGATGCCCGAACGTGGCCGGGTTGTTCTTCTCGATCAGGAAGTGCGCGGGCCAGGCCGTCCCGTACCCGATCAGCGGCAGAGCGGCCAGATACCGCGCGCGCCCCCGCGCCAGCCCGTACGCGGCGATCGAGAGCCCGGTCAGCGTGCCCGTCAGATGGACCCAGCGGGTGGCGGCACGCGAGTGCATCGCCACGTAGTACGGCCAGAATTCCTCGTACGAATCGAACGTCTGCTGTGACATACGGGCACCGTAACCGCCCGAAGCGCAACCGGACACGCCTCTTTCGCGTCCGAGACGAAGAACGGGCTGCCGGAGCCCACGGGGGTGGTCCCGGTTGCCCGTTCGCCGAACGGCCCTCGTCCCTGCGGTCCTTTCCCGGCTACCGGGCGCCGCTCAGCGAGCGTTCGGAGACCGGGAAGTCGAAGTAGGTGTCCGGGAACGTCTCCGGTGTGAACGTGAAGTGCCACCATTCCTCGGGCAGGTTGACGAAACCGAGATCGCCCAGCGTCCGCTTCAGGAACTGCCGGTTGGCGCGCTGAACGCCCCCGATCCGCGGGTCGTCCGTATGGGACAGGGCGTCGAAGCAGTCGTAACCGGTCCCCATGTCCACCGAGTTGTCCGGGAACCGCTTGTCCTGCGGCGCGAAGCAGGGGACCAGCCGCTCGCCGGGCCGGTACGGCCGGGTCGGCGCGGCCGGGAGTCGCACCAGGGTGAGATCGACCGTGCTGCCGCGGCTGTGCCCGGACTTCTCCGCGATGTACCCGTCCGGGATCAGGCGGGACTTGTCGACCCGCGGATAGAACTCCGCCTTCATCGACTGGTCGTCCGGATCCCGCGCCCAGCGGACGAACTGGTCCACCGCCCGCTGCGGCCGGTAGCAGTCGTACACCTTCAGCGAGTACCCCCGGCGCAGCAGCCGCTCCTGCGCCCGGTGCAGCGCACGGGCCGCGGGCCGGGTCAGGACGCACAGGGGCTGCCGGTAGCCGTCCACCCGCTCACCGAGGAAGTTGTGCGCCGTGGCGTAGCGCATGTCCTGGAGGATCGTCGGATCCACCGAGCGCAGCGAGACGAACTCCTCGGGCGCCTTCGGCCCCTCCTGCGCCCCGGCCGCGGGCGGGACGGCGGTCACGGCGAACAGGGCGGCGGCAGCGGTGGCGAGGGCACGGGGAGCGGTACGCGTTCCTGTCATGCCGACATCGTCCACCACCTCGGCGGCGCGGGCGAGAGGACGGGGAGGACGGGGAGGACGGCGAAAGGACGGGTCGGATACAGTCCGCCCGTGTCCGAGACCAGCCGGAGCCCCGCCTCCGGCCCGCAGCCGCCCCGGTACGCCGGGGACAGCCACTGCGCCGCCTGCGGCGCCCCGTACACCGGCCTCCCGGCCGCCGACGCCTGGCCCCGCACCTGCGCACGCTGCGGAACCACCGCGTACCGCAACCCGCTCCCCGTGGCCGTCGCCCTGCTCCCCGTCACCGGAACGGACGGCACCGGAACGGACGGCACCGGCCTGGTCGCCATCACCCGCACCATCGAGCCGCGGAAGGGCGGCACCGCCCTGCCGGGCGGCTTCATCGACCACGCCGAGGACTGGCGCCGGGCCGTCGTACGGGAACTGCGCGAGGAGACCGGGATCGAGGCCGACGCCCAGGACGTGCGCCTGGCCGACGTCCTCAGCGCCCCCGACGGACACCTCCTGGTCTTCGGCCTGCTGCCGCCACGCCCGAGGTCGAGCCTCCCACCCCCGGCCCCCACCGACGAGACCTCCGGATACGAGATCCTGCCCGGCCCGCGCGAGCTCGCCTTTCCGCTGCACACCCGGGCCGTGGCCGCCTGGTTCGCCGGCCGCTACGACGACCGCTGACGCCACCGGGCCGCGCCGGTCGCGGGGGAGAGCCCGCCGACCCGGTCCCCGCCACCGCTCACCCCTCCGGCGCGGGCGGCGAAACGCCCTCCAGCCCCCGCACCCGTACCGGCAGGTCCACCTCCGCACCGCCCTCCCGCTCCACCACCACACGCGAGCCCTCCCGGCGCGAGGTGTACCGCTCCACCTCCGCCCGCTCCCATCCGTCGCCCGCGTCCCGCACCACCAGCCCGCCCCCGGCGCGCCCCGGCGCGGGCGCCCACACCTCCAGCCGGAGCCCGCCGTCCGCGCCGAGCACCGGGACCACCGCCCCGGCCCGCGCCAGCACCGGAATCCGCGACGGCGGCGCGTCGAGCACCACCTGCCCCGGCCCCTCGTACGCCCGCCCGGTCGCCGTGTCGTACCACCGCCCCCGGGGCAGCCGCACCGCCCGCCGCACCGCCCCGCGCTCCAGCACCGGAGCCACCAGCAGGGCGTCGCCCAGCAGGAAGGCGTCCTCGCAGTCCCGCAGCGCCCGGTCGCCCGGAGCCCCCCACCACAACGGCCGCGCGTACGGAGCCCCCGACAGCCGCGCCAGATGCGACAGCGTCACGAAGTACGGGCGCAGCCGCTCCCGCTCCACCAGCGCGGCCCGCGCGTGCTCCAGCACCTCGGCCCCGAACTCCCACGGCTCCCGCCGCCCCGCGCCGATCGCCGCATGCGTCCGGAATAACGGCAGATACGCACCCAGCTGGAACCACCGCAGATACAGCTCCGGCGACGGGAACCCGTCGAACCCGCCCACGTCCGGACCCGAGTACGGCACCCCGCACAGCCCCAGCCCCAGCACCAGCGACAACGAGGCCCGCAGCCCCGGCCACCCCGTCGACACATCACCGGACCAGGTGCCCCCGTACCGCTGCAGCCCCGCCCAGCCCGACCGCGAGAACAGGAACGGCCGCTCCCCGGGACGCAGCCGGAGCAGCCCCTCGTACCCGGCGCGCGCCATCGCGAGCCCGTAGACGTTGTGCGCCTCCCGGTGGTCCCCGCCCGCCCCCTCCAGGCGGTGCCGGGCCGAACGCGGCAGCGAGGGATCGCCGAAGGCGGCGAACGAGACGGGCTCGTTCATGTCGTGCCAGACACCCGAGAAGCCCTGCGCAAGCCGCTCCGCGTACAGAGATCCCCACCAATCCCGCACAAGCGGATCGGTGAAGTCCGGGTAGACGCAGGCCCCCGGCCACACCTCGCCCACCACCACCCGGCCCGTCGCGTCCCGCACGAACGCCCCGCGCTCCCCGACCGCCGCACCCCCGTCGAACACCGCGCCGCCCGGCCGGGCCTTCACCGCCGGGTCCACGATCGACACCAGCCGCACCCCCTCCCCGCGCAGCTCCTCCGCCAGCGCGGGCAGCGCCGGAAACCGCTCCCGGTCCACCGTGAACACCTGATGCGCGTCGTAGTGGTCGATGTCCAGATGCAGCACCGACAGCGCGAGCCCCCGCTCCCGGTACCCGGCCACCACCCGCCGCACCTCCCGCTCGCCGCCGAACCCCCACCGGGCGTGCTGCGGACCCAGCGCCCAGGACGGCGGCAGCGCCGGAGCGCCGGTCAGCGCCGTCCACCCCTGGAGCACCCGGGCAGGCGTCCCGGTCACCACCCAGCAGCGCAGCGGACCGCCCTCCATCCGCACCTCACTGGTCCCCGGCCGGTCGTGCCCCGACCCGGCGCCCTCCTCGCCCTCGTGCAGCACCACCCGGCCCGCCCAGGTGTTGTCGTGGAACGCCAGATGCGTCCCCGCGTCCGACACCACCACCTGCACCGGCATCGTCAGATACAGCGGATCGTCCTGCGGGCCGAAGCGCCCGCCCGGATCGGTGTTCCACAGCCCGTACACCCCGTCCCGCAACCGGGGCCCCGACGCCCGCCCGCCCAGCCCGAAGAACCGCGCGTCCGCCGGCACCTCCGAGCGCTGCACCCAGCGCACCGCGCCCCCGCCCACCGGCTCCCACCAGCGCGGCGGCAGCTCCCGCCTCAGCAGCACCCCGCCCGGCGTCCGCAGCTCCACCGCCCCCTCGCGCGACACCACCACCGTCAGCCGCTCCGACACGACCTGCCAGCCGCCGTCCTTGTCCGGCTCCAGCACCGCCCGCGGATCCGGCGCCGGAGCCTCGCCCGCCAGGGCGTACGACGGAAGGGGACCCGCCCCGTCCCACGCCCAGAACACCGCGCCGCCCACCGCCACCCGGATCCGCAGCTCCGAACGGGCGAACCGCACCACGCCCCCGCCCGGCCCCGGCTTCGCACCCGTCAGCGGACCCGGCGTCCGGGCCCGCTCCGCACCCCGCGGCGGCAGCGCCCGCGCGTCGGCGGACCGCCGCCGCCACGCCGAGCGCAGCGTGCGCAGCCCGCGCACCGAACCGACCAACCCCACCCGACGCACCAGGCCACGACCGTCCATGGCGCACACCCTGCCACCCGGCCGAGCCGCAGAACGCCCCGTTCAACTCCCGTTCACCCGGGCCGGCGCGGCCCACCGCCGCCCGTCCGCCCCGGGCCCACCCTGGTGCCGCGGACGATCACATGGCATCGTCCCTGTCAGCCGCTCACGCGCACACCCCAGCCCGTGCGCGCGACACGCCCACCCGCGTACCCGTACAGCCAGGGAGCAGCCCCATGACCTCACCCGTGCACGACGCCCCCCTCTGGCAGCCCGGCCCCGACCGCGTCGCGACCGCCGCCGTCACCCGCTTCCAGAGCTGGGCCGCGCAACGGTACGGAGCCCCTGCCGAGGGCGGCTACCCGGCACTGCACCGCTGGTCGGTCGACGAGCTGGACACCTTCTGGAGAGCCGTCGCCGACTGGTTCGACGTCCGCTTCTCCACCCCGTACGAGAGCGCCCTGGCCACCCGCGCGATGCCCGGCGCCACCTGGTTCCCCGGCGCCACGCTGAACTACGCAGAACACGCCCTGCGCACCGCCGAGGACCCCGCCCGCGCGGAGACGTCGGCCCTGCTCCACGTCGACGAGACCCACACCCAGGTCCCCGTCAGCTGGTCCGGGCTCCGCCGCCAGGTCGGCTCCCTGGCCGCCGAACTCCGCGCGCTGGGCGTCCGGCCCGGCGACCGGGTCAGCGGCTACCTCCCCAACGTCCCGCAGGCCGTCGTCGCCTTCCTCGCCACCGCCGCCGTCGGAGGCGTCTGGACCTCGTGCGCCCCCGACTTCGGCGCCCGCAGCGTCCTCGACCGCTTCCAGCAGATCGAACCCGTCGTGCTGTTCGCCGTCGACGGCTACCGCTACGGCGGCAAGGAACACGACCGCACCGCCACCGTCGCCGAACTCCGCGCCGAACTCCCCACCCTGCGGGCCGTCGTCCACATCCCGCTGCTCGGCACCGACGCACCCGAGGGCGCGCTCTCCTGGGCCGCCCTCACCTCCACCGACACCGAACCGGTCTTCGAACAGGTCCCCTTCGACCACCCGCTCTGGGTCCTCTACTCCTCCGGCACCACCGGCCTGCCCAAGGCCATCGTCCAGTCCCAGGGCGGCATCCTGCTGGAACACTTCAAGCAGATCGGCCTCCACTGCGACCTCGGACCCGAGGACCGCTTCTTCTGGTACACCTCCACCGGCTGGATGATGTGGAACTTCCTCGTCTCCGGCCTCCTCACCGGCACCACCGTCGTCCTGTACGACGGCAGCCCCGGCCACCCCGACGTCAGCGCCCAGTGGCGGGTCGCCGAACAGACCGGAGCCACCTTCTTCGGCACCTCCGCCGCGTACGTCATGGCCTGCCGCAAGGCGGACGTCCACCCCGGCCGCGACTTCGACCTCTCCCGCGTCCAGTGCGTCGCCACCACCGGCTCCCCGCTCCCGCCCGACGGCTTCCGCTGGCTCCACGACGAAGTCGCCGACGACCTCTGGATCGCCTCCGTCAGCGGCGGCACCGACGTCTGCAGCTGCTTCGCCGGAGCAGTCCCCACCCTGCCCGTCCACATCGGCGAGCTCCAGGCCGCCTGCCTGGGCACCGACCTCCAGTCCTGGGACCCGGCCGGCCGGCCGCTCATCGACGAGGTCGGCGAACTCGTCGTCACCGCGCCGATGCCCTCCATGCCGATCCGCTTCTGGAACGACCCCGACGGCCGCCGCTACCACGACAGCTACTTCGACACCTACCCGGGCGTCTGGCGCCACGGCGACTGGATCACCGTCACCGACCGCGGCTCCGTCGTCATCCACGGCCGCTCCGACTCCACCCTCAACCGGCAGGGCGTCCGGATGGGGTCGGCAGACATCTACGAAGCCGTCGAACGGCTCCCCGAGATCCGCGAATCGCTCGTCATCGGCATCGAGGAACCCGACGGCGGCTACTGGATGCCCCTCTTCGTGCACCTCGCCGACGGAGCCGCCCTCGACGACGGCCTCCGTTCGGCCATCAAACGCACCATCCGCGAGAACCTCTCCCCGCGCCATGTGCCGGACGAGGTCATCGAGGTGCCCGCCATCCCGCACACCCTCACCGGCAAACGCCTCGAAGTACCCGTCAAACGGCTCCTCCAGGGGACCGACCCGGCCAAGGCGGTCAACCCGGGCTCCGTCGACAACCTCGCCCTGCTCCCCTTCTACGTCGAACTGGCCCGCAGCCGCCGCGGCTGAGGTCCGCCCGACGCCGGGCACGGAGCCGTTGTCAGTCCCCCTGATTACTCTGAGTGAGCAAGAGTTCGACGCGCACAGGGGGACACATGGCGCACACCGGCCACACCAGGAACACCGTCAGCATGCGACGCGCCCTGCGCCGCGAAGCTCCCAGCACCATCGGCCTGCTGGCCGACGAGCAGGACTTCGCGGCCATGCGCCGCTACCGCACCTTCACCTTCGACGACCACGCCGTCTACCTCCAGCAGGTCGAGAGCCTGCTCAAGACCCTCGCCGCCCAGGGCATGCACACCACCCTCGCCCTCTTCGACCCCGACGACTACGCCGAGTTCTGCGCCGAGACCGGACTCGACGCCGACGCGGGAGCCAGCCGCAGCCGCTTCACCGCGGAGATCGCCGCCGCCGGGGCCACCGTCGCCTACACCGGACAGCCGCTGAGCGAGCTCATCCCGCTCCTGGTCTCCCGCGCGGTCCGCCAGGCCACCTGGGAGTACGCCACACTCCTCCTCGCCGACCTCGGCCCCTGCGCCGACTGCGGCCAGGACATCGGACGCGCTGCCTTCGACCGGGCATCCCACCTCCTCACCCGGCTGCTGGAGACGGCCGGGCCGGGCACCCACCACCTGGTCTGCAGCACCCCGACGGAGAAGGACCAGCTCCTGGCCGTCCTCCATACCCACCGCGACGGCAGCGGGCCGGCGCGACTGGACACCTCCGAAGGAGCGGAGTTCGCCACCGTGCTCGCGGTGGCCGTCGCCCTGGAATCACGCGGAGGCGTCGTCCTGCGCACCACCGCGCCCGACACCCCCGACCGCGTCCACGGCTGGCGCCTCGCCCACGGGGCCCTCTCCCCGCTCACCGCCGGCGAGGTCTTCAACGCCTACTGCACCGACGCCGAGACCGGAGAGCCCGTCTCCCCGGAATCCGGCGTCGAGTACTGCGCGGGATTCGACATCGGAGCCGACGAGGCACAGCGGCACCACTGACGGCCCCCGAACGACCGGGACCGCCCGCACACCGCGGGAGGGGCCTCCCGCCCCAGCGGAAAGCCCCTCCTGCTCCACTCCACACCGGACCTACTCGCCCGACAGCACCGCCTGGGCGGCTTTGCGCGCCTCCTCGGCGGAATCCGCCGAGCGGGCGGCGTTGGCCGCACGCTCGCACTGCGCCAGCGTGTACTTGGCCAGCGCCGCCCGCACATACGGAATGGACGCGGCGCCCATGGACAGGGAGGTGACACCCAGCCCGGTCAGCACACAGGCCAGCAGCGGATCCGAGGCCGCCTCGCCGCAGACGCCGCAGCTCTTGCCCTCGGCCCTGGCCCCCTCGGCGGACAGCGCCACCAGGTCCAGCAGCGCCGGCTGCCACGGGTCCTGGAGCCGCGACACCGCGCCCACCTGGCGGTCGGCGGCGAAGGTGTACTGCGCCAGGTCATTGGTGCCCAGCGACAGGAACTCCACCTCCTGCAGGATCGACCGGGCCCGCAGGGCGGCGGACGGAATCTCCACCATCGCGCCGAACTTCGCCCGCAGCCCGGCCTCCCGGCACGCGTCCGCGAACGCCCTGGCATCGGCGCGGTCGGCCACCATCGGGGCCATGACCTCCAGATACACCGGCAGCCCTTCGGCGGCCTTCGCCAGCGCGGTCAGCTGGGTCCGCAGCACCTCGGGGTGGTCGAGCAGACTCCGCAGCCCCCGCACGCCCAGCGCCGGGTTCGGCTCGTCCGCCGGGGTCAGGAAGTCCAGCGGCTTGTCCGCACCGGCGTCCAACACCCGCACGACCACCCGGCCCTCGGGAAACGCCTCCAGCACAGCACGGTAGGCGGTGACCTGCTTCTCCTCCGACGGAGCCTGCTCGCTGTCGTCGAGGAAGAGGAACTCCGTGCGGAACAGCCCGACGCCCTCGGCGCCCGCCTCGACGGCAGCGGGCACATCGCCCGGACCGCCGACGTTGGCGAGCAGCGGCACCTTGTGGCCGTCCGACGTCGCGCCCGGCCCGGTCGAGGCGGACAGCGCGGCCCTGCGAGCAGCCGCCGCACTCTCCAGCTCCGCACGCTTCTCGGCACTCGGGTCCACGAAGATCTCGCCCGTACTGCCGTCCACCGCGACGACCGTGCCCTCGGCCAGTTCACCCGCGCCGGGGAGCGCCACCACCGCCGGAACGCCGAGAGCCCGCGCCAGGATCGCGCTGTGGCTGGTCGGCCCGCCCTCCTCGGTGACGAAACCGAGCACCAACGTCGGGTCGAGCAGCGCCGTGTCGGCCGGCGCGAGATCCCGCGCGATCAGTACGTACGGCTCGTCGCTGTCCGGCACACCGGGCATCGGCACACCGAGCAGCCGCGCCACGATCCGGTTCCGTACGTCGTCGAGGTCGGCGACCCGCCCGGCCAGGTACTCGCCGGCGCCCGCCAGCAGCGCCCGGTACGCGGCGAACGCGTCGTACACGGCACGCTCGGCCGTGCTGCCCACAGCGATGCGCCGCTCCACGTCGGACATCAGCTCGGGATCCTGGGCCATCATGGCCTGCGCCTCCAGCACGTGCTGGGCCTCGCCGCCGGCCAGGTTCCCGCGTGCGACGAGATCGGCGGCGACCGCGTCCACGGCCTGCCGGGCGCGCCCCTGTTCGCGACCGGCCTCCTCGGCGGGAATCTGTTTGGCGGGCGGCTCCAGCACCGCCGTGCCCATGTGCCGAACCTCGCCGATGGCCACACCGTGGCTCACGCCGACGCCTCGCAGCGTTGTCTCCATTTCACCCGTCTCCGGTTGTGCGGTGAGCGTGCCACCGCGGTGGTCGTGCACCTTGCCGTTACCGCGCCCGCGGGGTCACTGCCAGTCGAAGAGCGTGTCGCCGGTCTTCACGTCGCCCGTCTCCATGACGTCGGAGAGCGAGTCCGGCGTGGCTTCCAGGGCCACGACGGGGCAGATCGGCGACTTGCCGGCGGCTTCGACGCCGGCCGGGTCCCAGCGCACGATGCTCTGGCCCCGGGTCACCGTGTCCCCCTTGTTGACGAGCAGCTCGAAGCCCTCGCCGTTGAGCTGGACGGTGTCGATGCCGAGGTGCGTCAGGACCCCGTGGCCCTGGTCGTCGACGACGACGAACGCGTGGGGGTGGAGGGAGACGACGATGCCGTCGATCGGGGAGACGGCCTCGGAGGACTCGCGCACGGGGTCGATGGCGGTGCCGGGACCGACCATGGCCCCGGAGAAGACCGGGTCGGGAACCGCGGTGAGTCCGATGGCACGTCCGGCAAGAGGGGACGTCACGTTGGTCATGGGGAGCCTCCCAGGGGGTGGAGATTCGGGTGTCGCCGTCACGGCTGATGGGGGGACGGCGTACTGCTCAGCAGCGTAAGTCATACGAAGTCCCGGTTCCGCCCGAGACCTACCGGTTGGCGGACCTAGAGGTGCACCGGAAACGATTTGCCTCTGAGCGTCGGCGGCCTGTACTGTCGTACTCCTGCCTGACCCCAACACGGCATTGAGTCGGGGGTCGGCGGCGACTTTCAAAACCTGATCCTAACCTCGACCCTCTTTCGGCATGCCCGCAGGACGTGGTCAGGGAAAGAGAATAAGG
>NZ_ML123034.1:717875-752864 GCF_003846185.1 Streptomyces sp. ADI96-02 | reverse complement strand
CCTGCGTTCCGGGCCGATTCCTGTTGGATTCTCTTCGTCGCTTGCGTCCCCTTTGCCTACCCCTGTGCGTCTGCCGGCCGAACCTGAGGGTAAGGTCGGGGGGCATCATTGGCACGTTCTTCACAGGAGGCCCCCGGGTGGAGGTCCAGGAGACTCGGGTCCAGACGGACCGGGTCCTCACCATCCCCAACATCCTCAGCATGGCTCGCCTCGTCGGGGTGCCGCTCTTCCTGTGGCTCATCCTCCGCCCGGTCTTCGGCGGCCCCCAGAGTGACGGCTGGGCCCTGCTGGTGCTGATGCTCAGCGGGATCAGCGACTACCTCGACGGGAAGCTGGCCCGACGATGGAACCAGATCAGCAGTCTCGGCCGGCTCCTGGACCCGGCGGCCGACCGGCTCTACATCCTCTCCACCATCGTCGGACTCACCTGGCGCGAGATCCTGCCGCTCTGGCTCACCGCGGCCCTTCTCGCCCGGGAGCTGATGCTTCTGGTCATGGTGCTGATCCTGCGACGCCACGGCTATCCGCCGCCGCAGGTCAACTTCCTCGGCAAAGCTGCAACGTTCAACCTGATGTACGCCTTCCCCTTGTTGCTGCTCAGCGACGGTAGTGGTTGGCTGGCTACAGTGGCCGCTGTTTTCGGATGGGCGTTCGCCGGATGGGGTACAACGCTCTATTGGTGGGCAGGGATCCTCTACGTAGTGCAAGTCCGCCGGCTGGTCAAGGCGGATGCAGTAGCCGATTGAGCTCGTTGACGCAGTGCCGAGCAGTGTGGCCGGCACATGCTGGATGTCTCGAAAGCAGCCCCGACGGGCGAAGTCGGCTAACCGTCGTCTCTTTGTAGGAGGACGTTTCCGACATGAAGGCCGTCGTGATGGCTGGTGGTGAAGGCACACGCCTTCGCCCCATGACCTCGAGCATGCCCAAGCCGCTCCTGCCGGTGGCCAATCGGCCCATCATGGAGCACGTACTCCGGCTTCTCAAGCGGCATGGGCTCAGTGAAACAGTGGTCACCGTCCAGTTCCTCGCCTCCCTCGTCAAGAACTATTTCGGGGACGGGGAGGAGCTCGGAATGGAGCTCACCTATGCCAACGAGGAGAAGCCACTCGGCACCGCCGGGAGCGTGAAGAACGCCGAGGAAGCGCTGAAGGACGACACCTTCCTCGTCATTTCCGGTGACGCGCTCACCGACTTCGACCTCACCGACCTGATCGCCTTCCACAAGGAGAAGGGCGGCCTCGTCACGGTCTGCCTCACCCGGGTACCCAACCCGCTGGAGTTCGGCATCACCATCGTCGACGAGGAAGGCCAGGTCGAGCGGTTCCTGGAGAAGCCCACCTGGGGGCAGGTGTTCTCCGACACCGTCAACACGGGCATCTACGTCATGGAGCCCGAGGTCTTCGACTACGTCCAGGCCGACACCTCCGTCGACTGGTCGGGTGAC
The DNA here is from genome assembly GCF_003846185.1 of Streptomyces sp. ADI96-02. Lineage (GTDB taxonomy): Bacteria > Actinomycetota > Actinomycetes > Streptomycetales > Streptomycetaceae > Streptomyces. The sequence goes on along the minus strand of NZ_ML123034.1, from coordinate 751,420 downwards.
GTCTTTCCTCAGCTCATGAAGGAGGGCAAGCCGATCTACGGCTACATCGCCGAGGGCTACTGGGAGGACGTGGGCACGCACGAGAGCTACGTGAAGGCCCAGGCGGACGTCCTGGAGCGCAAGGTCGACGTGGAGCTGGACGGCTTCGAGATCTCGCCCGGCGTCTGGGTCGCCGAAGGCGCCGAGGTCCACCCGGACGCCGTGCTGCGCGGGCCGCTGTACATCGGCGACTACGCCAAGGTCGAGGCGGACGTCGAGATCCGCGAACACACGGTGGTGGGGTCGAACGTCGTCGTCAAGACAGGGGCGTTCCTCCACAAGGCCGTGGTGCACGACAACGTCTACATCGGACAGCACAGCAACCTCCGGGGCTGCGTCGTCGGGAAGAACACCGACATCATGCGGGCCGCCCGGATCGAGGACGGTGCCGTCATCGGTGACGAATGCCTGGTCGGTGAGGAATCGATCATTCAGGGCAACGTCCGGGTGTACCCGTTCAAGACCATCGAAGCGGGCGCGTTCGTCAACACGTCGGTCATCTGGGAGTCCCGCGGGCAGGCGCACCTCTTCGGCGCGCGCGGAGTCTCCGGAATCCTCAACGTGGAGATCACCCCGGAACTGGCCGTCCGGCTCGCCGGCGCCTACGCCACGACCCTCAAGAAGGGGTCGACCGTCACGACCGCCCGCGACCACTCCCGAGGCGCCCGCGCGCTCAAGCGCGCGGTGATCTCGGCGCTGCAGGCCAGCGCCATCGACGTACGGGACCTGGAGAACGTACCGCTGCCCGTGGCGCGGCAGCAGACGGCCCGAGGCAGCGCCGGCGGCATCATGATCCGCACCTCGCCCGGTGTGCCGGACTCGGTGGACATCATGTTCTTCGACGAACGGGGCGCGGACCTCTCGCAGGCGCAGCAGCGCAAGCTCGACCGCGTCTACGCCCGCCAGGAGTACCGCAGGGCCTTCCCCGGCGAGATCGGCGACCTCTACTTCCCGTCCAGCGTCTTCGACTCGTACACCGGCTCCCTTCTGCGCAACGTCGACACGACGGGCATCGCCGACGCCGAGCTGAAGGTCGTGGTCGACGCCTCGAACGGCAGCGCCGGCCTCGTCCTGCCCAGCCTCCTCGGGCGGCTCGGAGTGGACGCGCTGACCATCAACCCCGGGCTCGACGAGTCGCGGCCCACCGAGTCCGCCGAGACCCGGCGGGCCGGGCTGGTGCGGCTCGGTGAGATCGTGTCCTCCGCACGGGCCGCCTTCGGTGTGCGCTTCGACCCCGTGGGCGAAAGACTCTCGCTCGTCGACGAGCGCGGCCGGATCATCGAGGACGACCGGGCCCTGCTGGTCCTCCTCGATCTCGTCGCCGCCGAGCGGCGCAGCGGACGGGTCGCACTGCCGGTGACCACCACGCGCGTCGCGGAACAGGTGGCCGCCTACCACGGCACGCAGGTGGAATGGACGACCACCTCGCCCGACGACCTGACCCGGGTGGGTCGCGAGGAGACCACCATCTTCGGGGGAGACGGGCGCGGCGGCTTCATCGTTCCCGAATTCAGCAGCGTCTTCGACGGGACGGCGGCGTTCGTCCGCCTCATCGGCCTGGTCGCGCGCACCCAGCTCACGCTGAGCCAGATCGACGCCCGCATTCCGCGGGCCCACGTCCTGCGGCGTGACCTGGCCACTCCGTGGGCCGTCAAGGGCCTAGTCATGCGCCGCGTCGTCGAGGCGGCGGGGGACCGCAGCGTGGACACCACGGACGGGGTCCGCGTCGTCGAGACGGACGGCCGGTGGATCATGGTGCTGCCGGACCGGGCGGAAGCCGTCACCCACCTGTGGGCCGAAGGGCCCGACGACGCCTCCGCGCAGGCACTCCTCGACGAGTGGTCGGCCGTGGTGGAGAGCGCCGGCGACTGACCCGCAACCGGTGTCCCGAACCGCCTCCGGACCGGGGCGGTTCGGGATGCCGATGGGGCCATTCGGCGGTAGCCGCGGTGACGTGCGACGATGTGCGGCATGTCGCAGCAGTCCCCCGATCGGAGCACAGCCCCGCGCCCCGCCCGCCCCGACGCCTCCATGTCGCTGCTGAACAACGTGATGGACCACAGCCTCGACGAGGGATACGCGGAGGCTTCGGCGCGTCGCGAGGCCGACGGGAGCGCGGGGCTGCCCCGTACGCTGAAGTCGAAGCTCGGCCTGGCCGCCGGACTGGTCCTTGCGGCCCTGGTCGTCACCCTCGGCGCGGCCGAGGCGCGCGTGTCGGCCCCGGTCGTCGCCAAGGAGCGCGAAGAGCTGATCGACCGCATCGACGCGGAGACCAAAACCGCGGACACGCTGGAGTCGGACGTCGACGAGCTCCGCACGGACGTGAGCGAGCGGCAGCGCAAGGCGCTGGAGCGGCACGGCGGGGACCAGGGCCAGCTGGTGGCCCTGCTGTCCGGAGCGACTCCGGTGCAGGGGCCCGGGGTGAAGCTGGTCGTCGACGACGCCGAGGACACCGACCAGGGCGGTGGCGGGCCGCGTGAGTCGACGGGCTTCGCCGACACCGGACGGGTGCGCGACCGCGACATGCAGCGGGTCGTCAACGGCCTGTGGGAATCGGGCGCCGAGGCCATCGCCATCAATGGGCAAAGGCTGACGGCGCTCTCGGCCATCCGGGCCGCGGGCGACGCCATACTGGTCGACAACAGGCCGCTCGTACCGCCGTACACGGTGCTGGCGGTGGGGGACGGGAAGAAGCTCGCGACCGCGTTCCAGGACAGTGCCGACGGCCTGTACCTCAACGCGTTGAAGGAGAGCTTCGACATCCGCACCAGCATCTCCGATCAGAAGGAGGTGCGGCTTCCGGCCGCGCCGAGCCTGATCGTCCGTACAGCAGAGCCGAAGGCCGCCGGCAGTGGTGCGGCAGACACAGGGAAGGGCACATCGTGATCGCCGTACTGGGCCTCGTGGTGGGAGTCGTGGTCGGACTGTTGGTCCGGCCCGAGGTGCCGGCGGTGGTCGAGCCCTATCTGCCGATCGCGGTGGTGGCCGCGCTCGACGCCGTGTTCGGCGGTCTGCGGGCCATGCTCGACGGCATCTTCGTCGACAAGGTCTTCGTGGTGTCGTTCCTGTCCAACGTCGTGGTGGCCGCGCTGATCGTGTTCCTCGGCGACAAACTCGGTGTCGGCGCGCAGCTCTCAACGGGTGTGGTGGTCGTGCTCGGCATCCGGATCTTCTCCAACGCCGCCGCGATCCGCCGGCACGTCTTCCGGGCTTGAGGCCGATGAACAACGACGAGATGCCCCACAGCCACCGGCCGTCCGGCGGCGAGCCCGTCCCGCCGGCCCCCCTCCCGCCGGCGCCGCGGATCACCGGGCGACAGCGGCTCCGCGCCGGGCTGTGGCCGCCCCGGCTGAGCCGGGCCCAACTGGTCGTGGCCCTGCTGCTGTTCGGACTCGGCCTGGGCCTGGCGATCCAGGTGCGGTCCACCAACGACGACAGCGCGCTGCGGGGCGCCCGGCAGGAGGACCTGGTCCGGATCCTCGACGAGGTCGACGACCGCACCCAGCGCCTGGAGGACGAGAAGCAGCGGCTGGTCGACCAGCGCACCGAGCTGGAGAACAGCTCCGACCAGGCCGAAGAGGCCCGGAAGCAGACGCTGGAGAAGGAACGGCAGCTGGGGATCCTCGCGGGCACGGTGGCCGCGCACGGCCCGGGGATCACGCTGACCATCAGCGATCCCGTCGGAGCGGTGGCCCCGGACATGCTGCTCGACGCCATCCAGGAGCTGCGCGCGGCCGGCGCCGAGGCCATGGAGGTCAACGGCGTCCGGGTGGTGGCCAATACGTACTTCTCCGGCGACGCGGGAGACCTCCAGGTGGACGGTCGGAAGATCCAGGCGCCTTACACGTTCGAGGTCATCGGCAGACCGCAGGATCTGGAGCCCGCGCTCAACATTCCCGGCGGTGTGGTGCAGACCTTGGAGAAGGAGCAGGCCACAGCGGTGGTCGAGCGCTCCGACGACATCGTCGTCGATGCCTTGCGACCGGCCGAACGCCCTGACTACGCTCGGTCGTCGGCCCGGTGATCGCGTCGGGGGCGCACAACGGAGTACGAGAGCGGGAGGTTGCGGGGGGTCGGCGCACCGGATCGGTGGTGCGTGGTGGAAACTGTCGAGTGGATACGGACGTTGTGAAGACGTCCGGGTCGGCAGGTGTGTTCATTCAGGGTTCGTCCTGCCCCACGGGCGGGTCTATGTCGGTCAAGGGGAATCGCCCGTGAAGTTGTTTGCGAAGTTGTTCGGGAAGAGTGCACGCGAGGACAGCAACAGTGCTGCTCGCCACCGTGCTCCTCGCCACGGCCAGGGCGAGGGACAGGAAGCGGAGCGTCCGCTCTTCCGTGATGAGGTGTCCGGCGCCGCCGGTCAGACCCCGGGTGGACCCGGCGTGTCGTCTGTTGACCCGGCCGGTGCCGGGCGCATAGGTTTCGGCGAACCATCAACCTCGACCACAGGTGGAGGGTTCACCCCGGAGGGCTCGTCGATGCCGGTCTGCCCGAGGTGCGGCCACCGCAATTCGGAGGCCGGCCGATTCTGCTCCAACTGCGGTTCGCCGCTGCGGGGCGGTGTCCCCGAGCGCGCCTCGGAGACGACGTCCACGATCTCCATCTCCGGGCTGGAGGCCTACGAGGCCGAGGCGACGGGCCAGACGGCCCTGCCCTCGCTCTCGCCGGAGGCCCAGGCGGCCGTCGACGCGCTGCCCGGAGGCTCGGCGCTGCTGGTCGTGCGCCGCGGCCCGAACTCCGGCAGCCGCTTTCTGCTGGACAGCGACCTGACGACCGCCGGTCGTCACCCGCAGAGCGATATCTTCCTCGACGACGTGACCGTGTCGCGGCGTCATGTGGAGTTCCGCCGGGGTCCGGACGGTAGCTTCACCGTGGGTGATGTCGGCAGCCTCAACGGCACCTACGTCAACCGTGAGCGCATCGATTCGGTCCTGCTGTCCAACGGCGACGAAGTCCAGATCGGAAAGTACCGCCTGGTCTTCTACGCGAGCCCGCGGGGCGTCTGACCCGCCCCCGGACTCCGTCCGGGGGAACCCCCAGGAAGGCCCATGCTGCGAACACCGACAGGCGGCGCCGGCCACGGCGCCGCCACCGCGGACGCCCGCTCGATGAGCATCGGAACGGTGCTCGTCGAGTTGCGCGAGGAGTTTCCCGAAGTCACCATCTCCAAGATCCGCTTCCTGGAGGCGGAGGGGCTCATCGAGCCGCAGCGCACCCCTTCCGGATACCGGAAGTTCTCGTCCGGCGATGTCGAGCGTCTGGCGCAGGTGCTCCGCATGCAGCGGGACCACTACCTGCCGCTCAAGGTCATCCGCGAGTACCTGGACGCCGTCGCCCGGGGGGAGCAGGCCGCGCTGCCCTCCCCGGGAGGGCAGCGGGACCTCGCCGAGGGCGTGTGGGAGACCGGGCCCGGTGCGGCGACCGCCGTCCGCATCGGTCGCGCCGAGCTGCTGGCGGCGGCCGAGGTCGACGAGGAGCGGCTGGCGGAGTGGGAGTCCTACGGGCTCATCGTTCCGGCCCCGGACGGCGGCTACGACGCCGACGTGGTGACCGTGGCGAAGCTGGTGGCCGATCTGGGCCGGTTCGGTCTCGAACCACGCCATCTGCGGGCCATGCGGGCTTCCGCGGACCGCGAGGCCGGATGGGTCGAACAGCTGGTCGCACCCTTGCGGCGGCACCGGAATCCGCAGACCAGGGCCCATGCGGAGGCCACGGCGAACGAGCTCGCCGAGCTCTCCGTACGGCTGCACGCGGCGCTCGTGCAGACGGCTCTGCGGAGTCGTCTGCGCTGAGCACGGACGAGCCCGACTACCCAAACATGGCGAGCACGTCCTAGGGTTGCTGTGTGAACGAGCTCGACGTTGTCGGTGTCCGGGTGGAAATGCCCTCCAACCAACCGATCGTTCTCCTGCGTGAAGTGGGAGGCGACCGGTACCTCCCCATTTGGATCGGTCCTGGTGAGGCGACCGCGATCGCCTTCGCCCAGCAGGGCATGGCTCCGGCCAGGCCGCTGACCCATGATCTGTTCAAGGATGTGCTCGAGGCCGTGGGCCAGGAGCTCACCGAGGTCCGTATCACGGACCTTCGCGAAGGGGTGTTCTACGCGGAGCTCGTGTTCGCCAGCGGGGTCGAGGTGAGCGCACGGCCGTCCGACGCCATAGCGCTCGCCCTGCGGACCGGCACGCCGATCTACGGCAGTGACGGCGTGCTGGACGACGCGGGCATCGCGATCCCCGACGAGCAGGAGGACGAGGTGGAGAAGTTCCGCGAATTCCTCGACCAGATCTCGCCGGAGGACTTCGGTACGAACAGCCAGTAACCGTCCCGCAGGGGTGTCGTCAGCGCATCCGACAAGCCTTTCCCGGAAACGAGACACGGGAAACCACCCTCAGGGTGATTATCACTCGGCGTGCCGAGTGTGGCGATCGTTGACGCACCCCGAGTGACTGCCTACCTTCGAGTGGGCAGGTCAAGGACGGAGGTCGGCGTGAGAAGCAGCGGCGACGGTACGGCGGCGGGCGGGCCGTATCCGCAGCACGGCAGTGGAGCCGACCACGCCATCAGGCAGCCGGCTGCGCCGGCCGCGGTGGCGGCGGACGGCACGGCGGCGACCGGCGATATCGGCTATCGCGGTCCGACGGCGTGCGCGGCGGCGGGGATCACCTACCGCCAGCTGGACTACTGGGCCCGAACGGGGCTGGTCGAACCGAGCGTGCGCCCGGCCTACGGGTCGGGGACGCAGCGCCTCTACAGTTTCCGGGACGTGGTCCTCCTCAAGATCGTCAAACGGTTCCTGGACACCGGCGTCGCCCTGCAGAACATCCGCACCACGGTGCAGCACCTGCGGGCCCGGGGCTTCCAGGATCTGGAACGCATGACGCTGATGAGCGACGGGGCGACGGTCTACGAGTGCTCCTCGCCCGACGAGGTCGTCAGCCTCCTCCAGGGCGGGCAGGGCGTCTTCGGCATCGCCGTGGGCGTCGTCTGGCGGGACGTGGACGCGGCGCTCTCCCAACTCCACGGCGAGCGCGTCGACACCGGCGAGACGCTCATCGGGCACAACCCCGCCGACGAGCTGGCCCGGCGGCGCAACCGCGCCGTATGAGCCGCTGAGCGACCGGACCACCCCGGCGGGCCGCACCGGCCGGGGGCGGTCCGGCAGGCCCGCGGGCGTCGATCGGGCCCGTTGTCAGTGCCGTAGGGCAGCATCGGGGGTGTGAGACCCGCGCCGACCATCCTCCATCTGGACATGGATGCCTTCTACGCCTCGGCGGAGCAGGCGGCCAAGCCCAGTCTGCGCGGCAAAGCCGTGGTGGTGGGCGGTCTCGGCCCGCGCGGGGTGGTCGCCACCGCCTCGTACGAGGCCCGGCGGCTGGGAGTGCACTCCGCGATGCCCACCGCCCAGGCCAGGCGGCTCGCGCCGAACGCCGCGTACCTGGTGCCCCGCTTCTCGCTGTACCGGACGGTGAGCGACCAGGTGATGGAGCTCCTGGGACGGCTCTCGCCGCTGGTCGAGCCGCTGAGCCTGGACGAGGCCTTCGTCGACCTGGAAGCGGGCGGAACGGCGGACGACTCGGCGTCTGCGACGGCGACGGGGGAGCGGCTGCGGTCGGCCATCCGCGCCGTGACCGGCCTCAGCGGCTCCGTCGGCCTCGCCGGCTCCAAGATGCTCGCGAAGATCGCCTCCGAGCAGGCCAAGCCGGACGGGCTGCTGCTCATCGAGCCGGGCACCGAACGCGAACTGCTGGCGCCCATGTCCGTCCGGACGCTCCCGGGCGTCGGCCCCGCCACCGGGGACCACCTCAGACGGGCCGGCATGACGACGGTCCACGACCTGGCCGAGGCCGGCGAGGCGGAGCTGGTACGGCTGGTGGGCCGGGCCCACGGACTCTCGTTGTACCGGATGGCCCTGGGCCTGGACGACCGGCCGGTGGTGGCGGAACGGGACGCCAAGTCCGTGTCGGTGGAGGACACCTTCGACGTCGACCTGCACGACCGGGTCCGCATCCGGACCGAGGTCGAGCGGCTGGCGGTCCGCTGCGTGGAGCGGTTGCGGTCAGCGCACCGGTCGGGGCGGACCGTGGTGCTCAAGGTGCGCCGCTACGACTTCTCCACCCTCACGCGCTCCGAAACCCTCAGAGGGCCGACGGACGACCCCACCGTGGTCCGTGAGGCCGCGGCGCGGCTCCTGGACGGGGTGGACACCACCGGCGGCGTACGGCTGCTGGGCGTCGGCGTGACGGGGCTGGCCGACTTCACCCAGGAGGACCTGTTCGCGCAGGCCGCCGACGCGCGGGAGCTGGCCGAGCGGTCCGCCCGCACCGAGGCGCCCGCCGCGGACGGCGGACCCGGCGACGAGCCGGCCGTCGCCGAGGAGGCGGAGCCGGAGGGCGCCGAGCAGCTCGCCGCCCGGCGCTGGCCCGCCGGGCACGACGTGCACCATGACACGTACGGGCACGGCTGGGTGCAGGGCAGCGGCGTCGGCCGGGTCACCGTCCGATTCGAGGAACCGTGGAGCGGGCCAGGCCGGGTCGTCACGTTCCGCGTCGACGATCCGCGACTGCGCTCCGCCGATCCGCTGCCGCTGGTCCGCGACCCGGTCGACTACTCCTCCTGGCCGGCCAGCCTGCCGAAGTCCCGGCCCGGACCGGCGCCCTCCGCCGGAGGCGAGTCCAGTCCGTAGTGGCGGTAGAGCTGCAGTTCCTGCTCGGGCGACAGGTGCCGGCCGACGCCGAAGTCCGGCGCCCCCTTGATCAGCGCCCGGTCGAACGGGACCCGCAGCACATCCTGCTCGAACTCGCTGGGTTCGAGCGGGACGAACGCGTCCCTGCTGAAGAGTCCGGTGCGTACGGCCGCCCACTCGGGCACGCCCGTCGCGTCGTCGAGGTAGACCTCGTCCACCGTTCCGATCTTGGCGCCCTTGCGATCGAACGCCTTGCGGCCGATCAGGCGGCGCGGATCGATGTCGGCCTGCACGGTGCCTCCCACGGGTCGCAACTGCTCAGGGTGCTCCCTGTCGCTCCACCACCACACAAGTGCAGATCCGCGGCGTCGGCCACTCGAGAGCTCCCCCCGCGGTGGCCGCTGGTAGTCTGGGACGCGGCTGCCGACCCCGTGCGGGAGAGTCCTCCGGTGCGGAATCCGGAGGCGCCGAAGGAGCAAATCCTCCCCGGAATCTCTCAGGCCCCCGTACCGCACGGACGAGGTCACTCTGGAAAGCAGGGCGGTTCCGTGCGGGCGCAGGCCGGGACGGACTCGACCCTCACCGACGGTGAAAGCCGGTACGCCCCCGGGCGCGCCGGTGAAGCTCTCAGGTCGAGATGACAGAGGGGGAGGCCGTTCGGGCACCCGCGCCGCGCGGTGCCCCTCGCAGGTCGTGTCAGACCAGGAGGCCTCCACCATGACCCCCCGTCGCACTCCGCTCTCCCAGCTGGAGCAGGGCATTCCGTTCGAGCAGCGCCACATAGGGCCCGACGCCGGCGCCCAGGCCAAGATGCTCGCCCAGGTCGGCTACGGCTCCCTCGACGAGCTGACCGCCGCGGCGGTGCCCGACGTGATCAGGAGCGCGGAGGCCCTGGACCTTCCGGCGGCGCGCACCGAGGCGGAGGTACTGGCCGAGCTCCGCTCGCTGGCCGACCGCAACCAGGTGCTCGCCCCGATGATCGGCCTCGGCTACTACGGCACCTTCACGCCGCCCGTCATCCTGCGCAACGTCATGGAGAACCCCGCGTGGTACACGGCCTACACGCCGTACCAGCCGGAGATCTCCCAGGGCCGCCTCGAAGCCCTCCTGAACTTCCAGACGATGGTCGCCGACCTGACCGGCCTGCCCACCTCCGGCGCCTCGCTGCTCGACGAGGGCACCGCCGCCGCCGAGGCGATGGCGCTGTCCCGGCGCGTGGGCAAGGTCAAGAACGGCGTCTTCCTGGTCGACGCCGACACCCTGCCGCAGACCGTCGCGGTGATCGAGACCCGCGCGGAGCCCACCGGCGTCGAGGTCGTCGTCGCCGACCTGAGCGACGGCATCCCCGCCGCGATCGCCGAGCGCGGCGTCTTCGGCGTCCTGCTCCAGTACCCGGGCGCCTCCGGAGCGGTGCGGGCCATCGAGCCCGTCGTCGAGCAGGCGCACGAGCTCGGCGCGATCGTCACCGTCGCCGCCGACCTGCTGGCCCTCACGCTGCTCGCCTCGCCCGGATCGCTCGGCGCGGACATCGCCGTCGGCACCACTCAGCGCTTCGGCGTCCCGATGGGCTTCGGCGGCCCGCACGCCGGATTCATGGCGGTCCGTGAGAAGTTCGCCCGCAGCCTGCCCGGCCGCCTCGTCGGCGTGTCCGTCGACGCCGACGGCGACAAGGCCTACCGCCTGGCCCTGCAGACCCGCGAGCAGCACATCCGCCGCGAGAAGGCCACCAGCAACATCTGCACCGCGCAGGTCCTGCTCGCCGTCATGGCCGGTATGTACGCCGTCTACCACGGCCCCGACGGGCTGCGGACGATCGCCCGGCGCACCCACCGCTACGCCGCGGTCCTGGCCGAGGGCCTGAAGGCGGCCGGCGCGGAGCTCGTGCACGGCGCGTTCTTCGACACGCTGACCGTGCGCGCGCCCGGCAGGGCCGCGGACATCGTCGCGGAGGCCCGGGAGCGCGGTGTCAACCTCCGCCTCGTCGACGCCGACCACGTCTCGATCGCCTGCGACGAGACGACCAACCGCGCGCGGATCGCCGCTGTCTGGGCCGCCTTCGGCGCGGACGGCGACATCGAGGCGCTGGACGCCTCGTCCGCCGACGCGCTGCCCGAGGCGCTGCTGCGCGGCGACGACATCCTCACCCATCCCGTCTTCCACCAGCACCGCTCCGAGACCGCGATGCTGCGCTACCTGCGCAGGCTCTCCGACCGTGACTACGCGCTGGACCGCGGGATGATCCCGCTCGGCTCCTGCACGATGAAGCTGAACGCGACCGCCGAGATGGAGTCGATCACCTGGCCCGAGTTCGGCGCGCTGCACCCCTTCGCCCCGGCCGACCAGGCGCAGGGCTTCCTCACGCTCATCCGCGAGCTGGAGGAGCGCCTCGCCGAGGTGACCGGCTACGACGCCGTCTCCCTCCAGCCCAACGCCGGATCGCAGGGCGAGTTCGCCGGGCTGCTGGCCGTCCGCGCCTACCACCGCGCCAACGGCGACGACCAGCGCACCGTCTGCCTCATCCCGTCCTCCGCGCACGGCACCAACGCCGCCAGCGCGGTCATGGCCGGAATGAAGGTCGTCGTGGTGAAGACCGCCGACGACGGCGAGGTCGACATCGCGGACCTGCGGGCCAAGATCGGGCAGTACCGCGACGAGCTCGCCGTCCTCATGATCACCTACCCGTCCACGCACGGGGTCTTCGAGGAGCACGTCGCCGACATCTGCGGCGAGGTGCACGACGCCGGCGGCCAGGTCTACGTCGACGGCGCCAACCTCAACGCGCTGGTCGGACTGGCCAAGCCGGGCAAGTTCGGCGGCGACGTCTCGCACCTGAACCTGCACAAGACCTTCTGCATCCCGCACGGCGGCGGCGGCCCCGGCGTCGGCCCGGTCGGAGTCCGCGCCCACCTCGCGCCGTACCTGCCCAACCACCCGCTCCAGCCGGCGGTCGGCCCGGAGACCGGCGTCGGCCCGATCTCGGCCGCCCCGTGGGGCTCGGCGGGCATCCTGCCGATCTCGTGGGCATACGTCCGGCTGATGGGCGGCGAAGGGCTCAAGCGCGCCACGCAGGTCGCCGTGCTCGCCGCCAACTACATCGCCAAGCGGCTGGAGCCGCACTTCCCGATCCTGTACAACGGCCCGGCCGGACTGGTCGCGCACGAGTGCATCGTCGACCTGCGGCCGATCTCCAAGGCGACCGGCGTCTCCATCGACGACGTGGCCAAGCGCCTGATCGACTACGGCTTCCACTCGCCGACCATGTCGTTCCCGGTGGCCGGCACGCTGATGATCGAGCCGACGGAGAGCGAGAACCTGGCGGAGCTCGACCGGTTCTGCGACACCATGATCGCGATCCGCGCCGAGATCGAGAAGGTCGCCTCAGGCGAGTGGAGCGCGGACGACAACCCGCTGCGCAACGCCCCGCACACCGCCGCCGCCCTGGGCGGCGAGTGGACGCACGGCTACAGCCGTGAGGAGGCCGTGTTCCCGGCCGGAGTGTCGGCCGCCGACAAGTACTGGCCGCCGGTGCGCCGGATCGACGGGGCGTACGGCGACCGGAACCTCGTCTGCTCGTGCCCCCCGCTGGACGCGTACGACAGCTGAGCCGCATCGCGGTGCGTGGGCCGTGAGCGGTGCACGCCGGACATGCGTCGGGGCCGGTTCGGAGATGTCTCCGGGCCGGCCCCTTTCGTACGTGCGCCTCGGGTTGCCGTACGTGCGCCTCAGGCGGCCCTCATCACGCGGCCGGCCCCCAGCGGCCGGTTCGGAGCGATGATCTGCCCGTTCGGCAGCAGCTCGCCGGTGTCCTCGAAGAGCAGGACCCCGTTGCACAGGAGGCTCCAGCCCTGTTCGGGGTGGTGGGCCGTCAGGCGGGCCGCCTCCCGGTCGGGCGAGTCGGCGGTCGGGCAGGGTGGCTGGTGCTGGCACATGGCTGGGTTCTTTCGCTGCGTCGAGGTGAGTGTCCTGCGGCTGGACGAGTCGTTCATGGCCGCCCCCGTATCCGTTCGGTCCGGTCCCAGTGTTGCCCCACGGCGCTGATTCCGCAGGGATTTCGCCGTAGCTCCCGTACTCCTGCCAAGACGCGTCACCCGCGCGGACGGTTCACCGCAACTGCACTGTCCCTTCGGGTGGTTCGGGGTGGCCTGAGCGGACTAGGCCGAGTGGGCGCAGAAGCGCCCCCGCGGTGTCCCGTCCGCCGGGGGCCCGTACGTGGTCGGGCTCCGGGAGCGGGGGCACCGCGGGGGCGGCTGTGCGCGGCGCGGCTCAGGCGGAGCTGAGCAGGGGACCGGGCGACACGCGCAGGGTCATCACCGGGAGCAGATCGGCGACCCGGTGCGGCCGGTGCGCGGCGATGCCCGGCGGGGCCGGCGCCAGCGGCACGAGGACGTCGGCCGGGGCCAGTACGCCGCCCGACGCGTCCGCGCCGGTGTCGCCGTGCAGCCAGAGCGTGAGCATGTACAGCTCCGGAATGGACAGGAGTCTCGCCTGGTACGAGGTGGCGGACGCCTCCGCCTGGCCCAGCGCCAGCTCCGTCGAGGCGAGGTAGGGGCCCTCGAAGAAGTGCGAGAAGGCCCAGCCGTCCGGAGTGCGCATGGTGTCCGCGGCGGCGATGGCGCGGCCCTCGCTCCGGATCAGGAAACGCCAGGCGGCCAGATGCGTGAGCGGTGTCGTTCCGTCGCCGGCGATCCGGTCCAGGACGTGCACGGGAAGCGGTAGCTCGGGGCTCAGCGGTCCCTGGACGGACCGGAGAGCGGATGTTCGGGCCTCGCGGACGGCGGTGGGGGAACCGAGGGCCGCGAGAACGCTGCGCAGTGCGGGCGCGGGGGCCGAGGGAACATGCAGCGGCATAGTGGGTCGCCTCTCACTTCGGAGACACGGTGATGCGTGGGTGGGACGGGTGCAGACGGCGCTGTCGGCGTGCGGTGCCAGAAGAGGCCGGTGACGGGCCTGACGCGTCAGCTCGCTGCCTCGTGAGCGGGAGTTTATACGACGCGTGTTCACACGGTGTTTCGGCTAGCCGCCGCGCACATTTCGCACAAGGCGACATCGGGACTTCGCATCGCGGTATTCCTGCTGATTTGTTCGGCGGCTTTCGTCCCCGGCCTGGGGATCCTCCGCCGGTGCGGTCGGCCGAAACTCATCGGTGTTTCCGCCACGCCTTCTCCGGCGGAAAATGCGCATGGCCGCTTGCCAAGCGAATGTGCCTGCGGTCTCCGTCACACCAGACTAGCGGTTCCCGGTGGCTCGCGGGGCGTTACGGATCACTCTCACTGGGCATTATCGATCGTGATGCGAGCGGCCCGGGCAGCGGGCCGCCACTGGAGGAGGGACCCCTCGATGGGGGAGAAGGTCGTGGCGAAAGCCTTTGACCTGTCCGATCGGCAGGCGTACCGCACGAAGCTGAACCAGTGCCTGGAGGGGCTGGAGAGGCTTCTGGCGGAGCGGAGGTTCGACCGTCCGAGAAACCTGATGGGCCTGGAGATAGAGCTGAATCTCGCGGGCCCCGACGGCATGCCGCGGATGATGAATAAGGAAGTGCTCCAACGCATCGCGAGCCGGGATTTCCAGACCGAACTCGGGATGTTCAACCTGGAAGTGAATATCGTCCCGCACCGACTCGGCGGCCGGGTATTCGATCAGCTCGCGGAGGAGCTGCGCACGGGCCTCGCGTACGCCCACCGGAAGGCCGGTGAGGTGGACGCGGGGATCGTCATGATCGGAATCCTGCCCACCCTGGGCGAGCATGACGTGGTCTCGGCGAATCTCTCGGACGTCGACCGCTACACCCTGCTCAACGATCAAATGGCCGCGGCCCGGGGCGAGGATTTCATCCTCGATATCGAAGGTCCGGAGCGGCTGGTCGCCACCTCGCCGTCGATCGCCCCGGAATCTGCGTGCACCTCGGTCCAGCTCCATCTCCAGGTGACGCCCGCCCGGTTCGCCGACGTGTGGAACGCGGCCCAGGCGATCGCCTCCGTCCAGATCGCGCTGGGCGCCAACGCCCCGTTCCTGTTCGGCAAGGAGCTGTGGCGGGAGTCGCGGCCCCCGTTGTTCCAGCAGGCGACCGACGTACGCCCGCCCGAGCTGGCCAACCAGGGGGTGCGGCCGAGGACGTGGTTCGGCGAGCGGTGGGTGGGTTCCGCCTACGAGCTCTTCGAGGAGAACGTGCGCTACTTCCCCCCGCTGCTGCCGATCTGCGACGAGGAGGAGCCCCTGCGCGTCCTCGACGAGGGCGGGGTGCCCGAGCTCGCCGAACTGGTCCTGCACAACGGCACCGTCTACCGGTGGAACCGCCCGGTGTACGACACGGCCGGCGGCGTTCCGCATCTGCGCGTGGAGAACCGGGTGCTGCCCGCCGGGCCCACGGTCACGGACGTGATCGCCAACGCCGCGTTCTACTACGGGCTCGTACGGGCGCTCGCCGAGGAATCCCGGCCCGTGTGGAGCAAGCTGCCGTTCGAGGCCGCGGCGGAGAACTTCGACGAGGCGTGCCGTCACGGCATCGACGCCGAGCTGACCTGGCCGCGGGCCGGCCGCTCCGGCGGTCTGGCCCGGATCCCCGCCGTCCGGCTCGTCCAGGAGGAGCTGTTGCCGCTCGCCGCCGCCGGGCTGGACGCCTGGCATATCGAGCCGGCGGACCGGGACCGCTACCTCGGCGTGATCGAGGAGCGCTGCAAGCGGCGCGTCAACGGGGCCTCCTGGCAGGTCGCCACGTACCGCCGCGCGGTCGACGCGGGGCTCGGCCGGGACGCGGCCCTGGCGGCGACCACCCGGCGGTACGCCGAGCTGATGCACGCGGGAGAGCCGGTGCACACCTGGCCGGTGGGGTTCCCGGCGCCCTGAACGGGCGAGGCCGCGGCCCCCGGTACGCCCGGGGGCCGCGGGCCCGTGCACGCGCCGGGGAGCCGCAGCTCCGTGCACCGGCGCGCGAGCGGCCCCTTCGCGCGCCCCGGTCGGAACGTTCCTCCCCCCGGTGTCCGCCCGCGGCGTGATCGTCGGGCAAGCTGTGACGTCCCGGGCCCGCGGTCGCCCGTCGGGCTGCCGCCCGGTGTCCTCGTGCCCCGTACGGGCGGCGGTGGCGCCGGTGCGGGCTCCGGAGCGCGAGGGCGGAACAGAAGGCAGGTGGAACAGGTGGAGGCGGGACGCGTGGCTGATGCTCTTCCCGAGGAGGCGGCGTCACGAAGGATCGTGTGGTCCGAGACGGTGCTGGTCCTGGCGCTCTCGCTGGGCGCCAGTGCCGTGTCCGCGCTGATCAGCTTCGTCGGATCGCTGACGAAGCCGGGAGGGTTGAAGGACCAGGCCGCGACGCTGAACGGGTCCTACGCACCTGACCGTCCCTGGCTCGATCTGGCCTGGCAGCTGTTCGGCATCACGACGGCGCTGGTGCCGGTGGCCCTCGTGGCGCACCTGCTGATCAGGGAGGGCGCGGGGCTGCGGACGATCGGGTTCGACCGGACCCGGCCCCGGTTCGACCTGGGCCGCGGAACGCTCGTCGCGGCCGGCATCGGCAGCGCCGGGCTGGCCTTCTACCTGGTGGCCAGGGCCTCCGGCTTCAACCTCACCGTCGTCCCCGAGTCGCTGCCGGACGTCTGGTGGAAGTTCCCGGTGCTGATCCTCTCCGCGGTGCAGAACTCCGTGGTGGAGGAGGTCATCGTCGTCGGTTACCTCCTGCGCCGGCTGGGCCAGTTGGGCTGGACGCCGATGGCCGCCCTGGCGGCCAGCTCCGTACTGCGCGCCTCGTACCACCTGTACCAGGGCATCGGCGGGTTCATCGGGAACCTCGTGATGGGCGTCGTGTTCGTGCTGCTCTACCGGCGGTGGGGGAGGGTGGGGCCGCTGGTCGTCGCGCACGCGCTGCTCGACATCGGCGCGTTCGTCGGATACGCCCTGCTCGCCGGGAAGGTGGGCTGGCTGCCGACGCCGTGAGCCCCAGGGCGGGGCGTATCCCTGAAGCTCCGGGCCTCGGAGTGAGGCCCCCGTGCCTCAGAGCGCCGTGAGCAGTTCTCCGTCGATGACGGTGACGGCGGTGCCGGTCAGCAGGGTGCGCTCGCCCCGCAGGGCGGTGCGGACCAGGCCGGACCGTGCGGACGCCTGGAGTCCGGTGAGGTCGTCGCGGCCGAGGCGCGCCGACCAGAAGGGCGCCAGCGCGGTGTGCGCGCTGCCGGTGACCGGGTCCTCGTCGATGCCGACGCCGGGGAAGAAGCCGCGCGATACGTAGTCGTAGCCCCGGGCGGGGTCCTCGGCCGCGGCGGTGGCGATGACGCCGCGGCGCGCGTGGGCGGCGAGTGCCGCGAAGTCCGGTGTCAGGGCCCGGACCGCGGGCTCGTCGCGCAGTTCGACGAGGAGGTCGCCGACGTACTCGCCCGTGTCGTACACCGCGACCGGCTCGGCCCCCAGTGCCTCGGCGAGACCGGCCGGGACGGGCACCGGTGCGAGCGGCGAGGTCGGGAAGTCGAGGGTGAGGGAGCCGTCCGGGTGGGCGGTGGCCGACAGGAGGCCGCAGCGTGCCGAAAAGCGCATCGTGCCGGTGGCCCGTCCGGTCGCGTGCAGGACGTGAGCGGTGGCGAGCGTCGCGTGCCCGCACATGTCGACCTCGGTGGCCGGGGTGAACCAGCGCAGCGCCCAGTCGGCCGCGCCTCCCGGCGGCAGCGGGTGGGCGAAGGCCGTCTCGGAGAGGTTGACCTCGGCGGCGATCTCCTGGAGCCGGACGGCGTCGGGGAAGGCGGCGGACTCCAGCAGGAGGACGCCTGCGGGGTTGCCGGAGAAGGGGCGGTCGGTGAACGCGTCGACGATGCGAATCCTCATGCCGCGACGGTAGAGCGCCCGCCCGGTGGCGTGCCAAGGCCAATTCCGGGTGTCTGGCCCCTACCGCGGCGGGGCCGTGCGGGGTGCGCCCAGGGCGCGGGGCGGGTGTGTGCGGCGGCCACCGATGATTCGCGGGGCCCGCCGCGGTCAACAGAGGTGGACGGCACCCACGGCAGGCGCCCACGGCAGCCGCGGCGCCCAGGACGCCTACGCGAAGAACGGGAGAACCGGCATGCGCACCCTCGCGATCACCCAGAACATCACCGTCGACGGTTCGATCGAGATGATCACGGACTGGTTCCGCGCCGAGGCGCAGGCGGACGCCGATCTCTCCGACGTCCTGGCGGAGAGCCACCGGCAGGACGGCCGGTCCGACGCCCTGCTCGTCGGCCGCCGGACGTTCGAGGACTTCCGCGGCTACTGGCCCCTGCAGACCGACGACCCGTCGGGCATCACCGCCTACCTCGACCAGGTGCGCAAGTACGTGGTGTCCTCGACGCTGACCGATCCGCGCTGGCAGAACTCGACGGTGCTGGCGGGGGACCCGGTCGAGGAGGTCGGCCGCCTCAAGCGACAGGAGGGCGAGGACATCGTGCTCACCGGCAGCATCACGCTGGCGCACACGCTGATCGCGGCCGGCCTGGTCGACGAGTACCGCCTGTTCGTCTACCCCGTGGTCCAGGGCAGGGGCCGACGCCTGTTCCCGGACGGGTACGAGGTCCCGCGCCTGCGACTGCTGGAGTCGACGGCCTTCCGCAGCGGGATCACGCTCCAGCGGTACGCCCCGGCCCTCGCCGCGCCGACGCGGGACGTCACAGCGGGGCGGGGCGGCCTCTGAGCGGGCGGGGACGTTCACGGCATCTCAGTCGATGCAGAACTCGTTGCCCTCGATGTCCCGCATCGGGATGCACGACTCGTTGTCGTCATCGGCGAGCAGCGTCTGCACGTGCACCGCGCCGAGCGGGACCAGTCGTGCGCACTCGGCCTCAAGCGCCGCGAGGCGCTCCTCACCCACGAGTCCGGTGCCGACCCGGACATCGAGGTGCACTCGGTTCTTGGCGGCCCTCCCCTCGGGGACCCGCTGGAAAAACAGGCGCGGCCCCACGCCCGAAGGGTCGGTGCAGGCGAACGACGAATCCCGCTGCTCAGGCGGCTGCGAGTGCTTGTAGTCGTCCCACGTGGCAAACCCTTCCGGTGGCGGCGGCACGACGTACCCCAACACCTCGCACCAGAAACGAGCGAGGCGCTCAGGTTCTGCGCAGTCGAAGGTGACTTGGAACTTCTTGACCGACGTCATCGGTCCACCATAAGGGCGCGCGCTGTTGACCGAGACCGGGTTTTTCGCCGTGCGCGGAGCCCGCCCACTCGCGTCGGTACCGGGCAGTCCGCAAAGCCGTCGGCTCAGACGGCGAAGCGGCGGGCACAGCGCCCGCTCGACCGTGGTCGAGCACCTGGGCAAGGACTTCTCGGAACCGGACGACATCTGCGGCCGGTGCTTCGATGACGGCCTCGATCTCGGTTGCAGCGGCGCGGGCGAGACGAAAAGCCGAGAGGGACACCGAGCAGGGGTTTGCCAGGCGATAGTTTCCGATATATCGTTGACGCATCGCGACCGATCAACGATGGAAGGAGCGTAGCGATGCGTTCACATGGATACGGACACGAGCACGGACCGGGCCGTTGCGGCCCCGGTCATCACGAACGAGGCGAGGCGGACGGCCGTCGGGCCGCCTTCGGCCCGTTCGGTCCGCCGTTCGGCGGCGGACCCTTCGGGCAGGGCCCCTTCGGGGGCGGCGGGCGCGGCAGGGGAGGAGGGCGCGGACGGGCGCGGCGCGGTGACGTGCGCGCGTCGATCCTCGCGCTCCTGAAGGACCGGCCGATGCACGGGTACGAGATGATCCAGGAGATCGGCGAGCGCAGCGGCGGGGCCTGGCGGCCCAGCCCCGGCTCGGTCTACCCGACGCTCCAGCTGCTGGAGGACGAGGGCCTGATCGTCAGCGCGAGCGAGGGCGGCAAGAAGCTGTTCACGCTCACCGACTCCGGGCGGAGCGAGGCCGAGACCGGCCCCGACGCCCCGTGGGAGGAAGCCGGGCGCGGCGTGGACTGGGAGGGCGTCAACGAGATCCGGCAGGCCGGCTTCGGTCTGATGGAGGCGTTCGGCCAGGTCTGGAAGACCGGCTCGGCCGACCAGCGCCAGAAGGCGTTGACCGTCATCAACGACGCCCGCAAGAAGCTGTACCTGATTCTCGCCGACGACCACTGAAGTCGACAATCGCTGAAGTCGACGACCGCTGAAGCCGGCAGCCGCTCAATCGGTGGCCGGACACCGGCGGGCGGAGGCCCCGCGGACCACCTTGGGTCCGCGGGGCCCCTCCGCGCGTGCGGGGCGTTCTCCTGGCGCGCGGCCCCGTCAGGCGGCGATCAGGCCGCCGAGTCTGCGCAGCGACTCCTGGAGTGCGGCCGTCGCCGAGTCCTTGAGCTTGCCGCCCATCAGGGAGACCGCCGCGCCCGTGAACGTCCCGTCGATGCGCGCCACGGTGGCGTCGCCGTCCGGGGCGAGCGAGTAGCGCATGGCCAGATCGACGCCCATGGGCCCCTTGCCCCGGGTCGTCAGCAGCCGGCCGTTCTCCAACTCGTCGACCGTCCAGGTGACCTCGGCCGGGAAGCCCATGAGCTTCAGGTTCTCCCGGTAGGTGACGCCGGTGTCCAACGCGTCCGGGCCGCCCTCGGGGAAGGAGGTGTGGGTCGCGTTCCACTCGCCGTACGTCGAGAAGTCCGTCAGCTGCGCCCAGACCTTCTCGGCAGGCGCTTCGATGCGCGCCTCGGCGCTGACTTCAGCCATGCGACCACCCCAGGTTCGTCCGGATACGGTGTCGCGGAACGTAGCGGCAGAGTCGGGAACATTCAATACTGACGAACTGTCATATCTGGCGGTGCTGTCGGCTCCGCCAGATCACGGCCGCGTCGAACCGGTCCGACGCGCGGGGATGCGGCCCCTCGTCGTGGCAGTGGAACGCGGCCCAGAACAGGTCGCCGGGCAGGGCGTCGTGGGGCGCGCGAACCCGGTAGACGTACTGCGGCCCGTCCTCGGCGAGCAGGGCGACCATCCAGAACACCCCGCGGGCTCCCTCCGGGTTGCGGCGCGAGCGCCCCGCGCCCCGTCGCGTGAGGGACGTGCGCGCGGGCCCGTCGGTTGCCGCGCGAAGCGGGGGCGGGACCGCGCGTCTCATCCGCAAGGATGAGGAGGCGGTCGAGCGGGCCCACCTTGGGTGGGACGCCTGAATGGGCCCCGCCGGGGATGCCTCGACGCCCCGCGGCTGGTGAGCTGTAAGGGTGCACAACCGGACGCCGCGGATACCCGACCAGCTCGTACCGAACCGTGCCGAGCTCGATGCCCGCTTCACCGTGGAACTCGCGTCGGTGGTGACGGGCGCCCGAAGACGGGCGCTGCGCGACGGCGACCGCCAGATCGACACGGCCCACCTCCTGCACTCCCTCATCGAGACCGATCCCGACGTCCGCGAGGCGTTCGACGGAGGCCCCCGACTCGCTCGGATCCTCGGCTATCTCGTGCAGCGCAGCATCGGCTACGGGCTCCGCTGGCAGGGCTCCGTGGAGGATTCCGGGGCGGTCCCCGCCGTCGGCGAACCGGCCGCCGACGGCTGGTCGCCCTCGGCCGTGGCGGCGATGGAGGGAGCGCTCGACCGGGCCCTGGTGCGCGGCGAACCGCGTGTCGCCGGACTCGACCTCCTCGCCGCGCTGGCCTGCGACAAGCAGTGCCGCGCGATGGAGGTGCTGGCACGGGCGGGGGTCGACGCGGGATGGCTGGCGGGCCGCGCGGCGGAGCTGACGACCGGGTCGTCCCGACAGGCGTGACAGAGGTGACGGTGCTGAACGCACCTGTCATGATGTGCCGATGCACGCGTCTCGGGGATCTCAGGGGAGAAGCGCCGGCCTGGGACTCGCCCTGGTCTCGGCCTTCGCGTTCGGCGGTTCGGGAGTGGCCGCGAAGCCGCTGATCGAGGCGGGGCTCGACCCGTTGCACGTCGTGTGGCTACGGGTGGCCGGCGCCGCCCTCATCATGCTGCCGGTCGCCTGGAGGCACCGGAACCTGGTGCGCGAACGGCCCGCCCTCCTGGTCGGTTTCGGGCTGTTCGCGGTGGCCGGGGTGCAGGCGTGCTACTTCGCCGCGATCTCCCGCATCCCCGTCGGCGTGGCCCTCCTCGTCGAATACCTGGCGCCCGCCCTGGTACTCGGCTGGGTCCGCTTCGTCCAGCGCAGGCCCGTCACCCGGGCCGCGGCGCTCGGTGTGGTGCTGGCGGTGACCGGCCTCGCCTGCGTCGTGGAGGTGTGGGCCGGGCTCAGGTTCGACGCACTCGGCCTGATGCTCGCCCTCGGCGCCGCCTGCTGCCAGGTGGGCTACTTCGTCCTCTCCGACCACGGGGGCCAGGACGAGCACGCGAAGGCGGGCCCGCGCGCCGAGCCTCCGCATCCCGTCGGCGTCATCGCGTACGGGCTGATCATCGGCGCCCTCGTCCTCACCGCCGTCGCACGCCCCTGGACCATGGACCGCTCGATCCTCGGCGGGACCGCCGGGATGAACGGGCACGAGGTACCCGCCTGGCTGCTGCTCGGCTGGGTCGTGCTGCTCGCCACGGTGCTCGCGTACGTCACCGGAGTCGTCTCGGTCCGGCTGCTCTCGCCGCAGGTGGCCGGGGTCGTCGCCTGCCTGGAGGCGGTCATCGCCACCGTGCTGGCCTGGGTGCTGCTGGGCGAACACCTCTCCGCGCCGCAGATCGTCGGCGGTCTCACCGTCCTGGTCGGCGCGTTCATCGCCCAGTCCTCGGCGCCCCGCCCGCCGTCCGGTCCGGTGGCCTCGGGTGCGGCCGGCAACGTGGCCGCCGGGACCGAGTTGCCCGCGCGACGAGCGGCGCCGTAGGTTGGCGCCATGCATCTGACTGTGCTTCCGCCGCCTGTCGCCTAGCGCGCGCGGACACTCCTGACGAGGACCCGGCTCGGGCAGTCCCCGAGCGGTTCGTCGCTGCCCGCGTGCGGAGCCGAGCGACCACCATCCCGTCCTCCTTCGGAGAAGTCGTATGTCCACCCCTGTTTCCGCGCTGCCCGTCGGGCGGAGCCTGCTGTACCTCGTCGTCGCCGGAATCGCCTGGGGCACCGCCGGAGCGGCTGCCTCGCTCATCTTCCGGGTCAGTGACCTCGGCCCGATGGCCCTGTCCTTCTGGCGCTGCGCCGGCGGTCTCGTGCTGCTGGGCGGCGCGCTCGCCCTGCGCCCGCGCCGGCCGGCCGGCCCCGCGGAGCCGCGCCGACGCCGCGTTCTGCGCATCCTCGGAGCCGGAATGGCGCTCACCCTGTTCCAGAGCGCGTACTTCGCCGCCGTCGAGGTGACCGGCCTCGCCGTGGGCACCGTGGTGACCCTGGGCGCGGGGCCCGTCCTGATCGCCGTGGGCGCACGGGTCCTCATGGGCGAACGCCTGGGCCGCGGCGGTCTGGCCGGAGTGACCGGCGCGCTGGCCGGTCTCGCCGTACTGGTCCTGGGCGGTGAGGGCGGTGAGGTGGAGCCGGCCGGTGTCCTGCTCGCCCTGCTCTCGGCCTCCGGCTACGCGGCCCTCACCCTGCTCACCCGATGGCTCGGACGGGACGGCGGCGGCGGTGACGCCCTCACGACCACCGCGTGGGCGTTCGCCGTCGGAGCCGTGACCCTGCTGCCCGTCGCGGCGACGGAAGGTCTCGTACCGCACACCGCCGCGACCGCGCAGGTCCTGTGGCTGATGCTGTACGTGGCGGCCGTGCCGACCGCGCTCGCCTACGCGCTGTACTTCGCGGGCGCCGCCGCCGTACGCTCCGCGACCGTCTCCGTGATCATGCTTCTGGAGCCGGTGAGCGCGGCGCTCATCGCGGTGACGGTGCTCGGGGAACGGCTGACCGCGGCCACCGTCGTCGGGACGCTGCTCCTGCTGGCCGCCGCGGGCGGGCTCGCCTACGCTGAGGCGCGCAGTGCGACGATGGCCCGCAGGCGGACGCCGGTCGCCGTGTAGAGCCGCGGCGGCGGGCCCGGAGCTGATGGTTCCGGGCCTGTCGGGCCGCGTACGGGCCCGCTCGTGCGCGGGCGGCCCCGTACGCCTCCCGCCGCGGGGCGGCGCGCCCGCCTCCGGTGCGGCGGCGGCCCGTGCCCCTGCTGCGGCGTCGGTCAGAGCGCGGCGAGGTAGCCCGGTACGGGAATGGCGGGGTCCAGGTCGTCGGCGGGCACCGGCGCCGCGTAGCCCCGGGTGAGCGGCACGATGCCGGTCCAGTGAGGGAGGCCGGCGTCCTCCGGCTCGTCGTTCGGCCCGCCCGTGCGGACCTTCGCCGAGACCTCGTCCAGATCCAGCCGGATCACCGCTGTGGCGGCCAGTTCTCTGGCGTCCCCCGGGCGCGAGTCCCGCGACCTGCCGGGGACGACCTGGTCGACGATCGCGTCCAGCGCGATGCGCCGCTCCTCGGGGTCGGTCACGTCGACGGCCCGCCCGTGCACCACGACCGAGCGGTAGTTCATCGAGTGGTGGAAGGCGGACCGGGCCAGCACCAGGGCGTCGACGTGGGTGACCGTCAGGCAGACCGGAAGACCCGGTTCGGCCCGCTTCGCCGACCGCAGCGGCCGGGAGCCCGTCGATCCGTGGACGTACAGCCGCTCGCCGACCCGCCCGAACAGCGTCGGCAGCACGACCGGCGCGCCGTCGCGGACGAAACCCAGGTGGCAGAGGTACGCCTCGTCCAGGATCGAGTGGACCAGTTCCCGGTCGTAGGAGGCCCGCTCCCTCGACCGGGTGGGCACCGTGCGGTCGGTGGGTGTGTAAGGGGCGGCGACGCCGGGGCCCGTGCCGTCGGGCGGTGCGGTGTGCTGCATGGCGGACTCCATTGCACTAGTGCATACTGTTGTTTGTGCTAGAAGAGTATCGGATCAGTGGGCGCCGCGCATCGGAGATCGCCGCCAGTGTGGAGCGGGGCGTCGGCTCCGGACACCTGCCTCCGGGCCAGGTGCTGCCCCCCATGCGGGAGTTGGCCGCACGCCTGGAGGTCAACCCGAACACGGTGGCGGCGGCCTACCGGACGCTGCGCGAGCGGGGGGTGATCGAGACGGCGGGCCGCCGGGGCAGCCGGGTGCGCCCCCGCCCGGCCAGCACCTCCCGCGGCTCCCTGCGGGTCGAAGCGCCGCCCGGCGTACGCGACCTGGGCAGCGGCAACCCGGACCCCGCCCTGCTGCCGCCCCTCGGTCCGGCGCTCGCCGCCGCCGCCGCCGCGAGCGGCGCGCTGCGCCCCGGTCTGTACGGGGAGCCGCCCGTGGTCGCGGAGTTCGCCGCCCACGCGCGGGCCGCGCTGGACGCCGACGGGGTGCCGGCCGGGCCGATCGGCGTGACTTCCGGAGCCCTCGACGCGATCGAACGGGTGCTCGCGGCCCACCTCAAACCGGGCGACGCGGTGGCGGTGGAGGACCCGGGCTGGGGCAGCGTGCTCGATCTCGTACCGGCGCTCGGCCTGCGCGCCGTACCGGTGGGCGTCGACGACGAGGGGCCGCGGGCCGCCGAGGTGGAGCAGGCGCTGGCGGCCGGGGCGCGGGCCCTCGTGGTTACCGACCGGGCCCAGAACCCCACCGGAGCCTCGGTGAGCGAACGGCGCGCCGGGGAACTGCGCGTCGTCCTCGCACGCCACCCCGGAGTGCTGCTGATCGAGGACGACCACGGACACGCCATCGTCGACCAGCCGCTGCACTCGCCGGCAGGCGTCACCGACCACTGGGCGTTCGTCCGGTCGGTGGCGAAGGCGTACGGGCCGGATCTGCGGCTGGCCGTGCTCACGGGGGACGACGTCACGGTCGACCGGGTGACCGGCCGGCAGCTGCTGGGGCCCGGCTGGGTGAGCCGGCTGCTCCAGCGCGCCGTGCTCCACCTGTGGACCTCGAACGCCGTCGACCCGGCCGCCGTCGCCCGGTCCTACGGCGAACGGCGGCAGGCGCTCGTGCGGGCGCTCGCGGAGCGCGGGGTCGCGGCGTACGGGTGCAGCGGCATGAACGTCTGGGTGCCCGTCAGCGATGAGACCGGAGCGGTCGCCCGGCTGCTGCACGCGGGCTGGGCCGCAGCGCCGGGCGCGCGCTTCCGCCTGGCCGCACCGCAGGCCGTGCGGCTGACGGTGTCCCCGCTGGCCCTCGCGGACATCGAACCGCTGGCCGACGCGGTGGTGGCGGCGGCCGGTCCGGTCCGGGCGATCAGCTACGGCTGACTCGGTCCGCTTCCGGCGTGACCGGCCGGGCGTCCGCCGTGCGGGCCGGTTCGGTGGTGACCGTGCGAGCCGGCCCGGTGGTGACCGCGCGGACCCGGCTCTGGGTGAGGGCGGCGCCGGCCAGGACGATGGCCGCCCCCACCGGGGTGTTCCAGCTCAACTGCTCGCCCAGCAGCGTGACGCCCGCCGCGGTGGCGATCACCGGGATGAAGTAGGTCACCATCTGCGCGGTGGTCGGGCCCACCTCCTGGACCAGCCCGTACTGGAGCAGGACCGCGAGCCCCGTTCCCAGCGCGCCGAGCGCCACGACCGACAGTGTCGGCAGCAGCGGGAAGGTGTTCGGCAGTGTGGTGAACAGGGGGGTCACCACGGCCAGTTGGAGCGTGCCGAGAAACAGTTGGCTGCCGGTGAGCGCCAGGGCCGAGGAGTCGGAGCCCGCCAGCGTGCGCCGGACGTAGATCCAGCCGACCGGATAGCTGAGCGAGGCCAGCAGCGCCATCCCCGTACCCCGCAGGTCCAGTCCGGAGAAGCCCTGCCACGCACCGAGCACCGTCAGCACGCCGAGGAACCCCAGGCCGAGGCCCGCGACGCGGCGGCGGGTCGGCCGGTCCTCGGAGAGCGCCACGACGGACAGGGCCATGCCCCACAGCGGCGAGGTCGCGTTGCAGATGCCCGCGAGAGTGGAGGGGATGGTCAGCTCGGCGTAGGAGAAGAGCGAGAACGGCAGCGCGTTCAGGAAGAACGCGGCGACCGTGAGATGCCCCCAGGTACGGGCCGAGCGGGGCAGCCGTTCGCGGCGCACCGCCATGGCGGCGACCAGGACGGCCGTCCCGGCCAGCAGCCGGCCGAAGGTGACCTGGAACGGTGCGTACGCCTCGGTACCGACCTTGATCAGCAGGAAGCTGAACCCCCAGATGATCGAGAGGGCCGCGAACCGTATCCGCCAGTCCACGGCCGTACGGCGGGCGGGCGGTGCGCCGGGTGCGGAGGTGGGCGGGGCGGTCGGCGAAGGGAGGGGTCTCCAGGTGCGGGATGTGCTCATGGGTCCACCCTGGCGAACACCACCCCGTAGAACAAGCGAAAGTTTCTGCGCCTGATCGCGTAGCATTCCTTACATGTTGAATCTGGAGAGACTGCGGACGCTGGACGCTCTCGCCCGGCACGGCTCGGTGAGCGGAGCGGCCGGCGGACTGCACGTGACCACGTCGGCGGTCTCCCAGCAGATGGCCAAGCTGGAGCGGGAGGTCGGCCAGCAACTGCTCGCCAGGAACGGGCGGGGCGTCCGCCTCACCGACGCCGGCCGCCTCCTCGCGGACCACGCCGCGCGCATCCTGTCACAGGTGGAGCTGGCCCAGTCCGACATCGAGGCCCAACGGGGCGCGGTGGTAGGCGAGGTGAGGATCTCCGCCTTCCCCACGGCGGCACGCGGGCTGTTCCCCGCGACCCTCGCCGGACTGCGTGCGGACCACCCGGAGCTGAGGGCGCGCACCCGCGAACTGGAGCCGGAGCAAGGGCTTCTCGCGGTGCTCCGGGGCGATGTGGACGTGGCCGTTGTCCTCGACTGGAGCAACAAGCGGCTGCCCGTGCCCGGCGGCCTCACCAAGGCCGGACTCCTCGACGACGCCGTGGACATCGCCGTCCCCGCGGACCGTCCGCCGGCGGAGCGGACCGAGGTGGAGTTGGCGGACTTCGCCGAGGACGAGTGGGTGTCCTGGCCGGAAGGCGAATTCTGTTACGAGTGGCTGATGTTCACCCTGCGCTCACGCGGCATCGAGCCGCGTATCGCCCATCTGGCCGGCGAGCACCACACCCAACTCGCTCTCGTCGCAGCGGGCTTCGGGGTGTGCGTGGCTCCGCGCCTGGGACGCGGCCCGGTTCCGGACGGAGTGCGGCTGGTGCCGTTGCGGCAGACCGTGCGGCGGCACATCCACGCGGTCTGGCGCACCGACGCCGACCGCCGCCCGTCCGTGCGGGCCGCCGTCGAGGCGCTGCGGGCGGCGGGGAAACGGGTCTGCTCCGGCGGCTGACGAGCGTGCCGCCACCCGGGTGCGGGGCAGGCGGGTGCAGGGGCCGCGCCCTCGCGTCCGCCGGGTCTCAGCCGCTCTCCGGTACGCGGGGGAGGCCCGGGATCCTGCGGAAGTCCCAGGAGACGATCCGGTCCGGAGTCAGCCGCAGCCACGCGTGCCGCCCGTCGTGCGGCATGTCCGCCATTGCGAAGTACTTCGCGGGGAACAGCCGCTCCGGCACGGCGAGTTCGGGGCACGGCTCGCCCGAGCGCGGCGCCTCCCCGACGAACTCCACCGTGCCCGAGAGCTCCACGCCGCGCAGCTCGCCGTACTCCTCGCCGTCGTCGACGACGACGGCCACGCGCGGATCCGCGCGCAGCTGCGACCAGCGCAGACTGCGGATGATGGAGTACAGCCAGAGCGAGCCGCCGTCCCAGACGAACCAGAGCGCGCCGACGTGCGGGGAGCCGTCGGCGGCGAGCGTGGCGACCCGGCACGTGCGCTGCTCGCCGAGATACGCGTCCCGCTGCTCGGGCGTCATCATGATCCGGCGTCCGCGCCGCTGCCTGTCCGCGGGCCCGGCGGCGGAACCCGGCTCGGCTCCGATGCGCTGGATATCGGTCACGGGGCGTCCTCCACAGTATCTGACTATGTGTCAATAATGGTGCGTGTCAGGAAGCATGGGGGCTCTTCCGCCGGGACGCAATGGCCGTTAGTCTCCAGCGCCCGGAGACCGCCCGCGGCAGGTCCCGTCCGACGACGGGCGGCGACGATCGAGGAGGAGACCCGTGCCGTCCGGACAGGAGCGTGAACGGCTCGCCGCGCTGCTCGACCCCGCCACCACCGTCCTGCTGACCGTCGAATGCCAGCAGGGTGTCGTGGGGCCGGACAGCGCCCTGCCCGAACTCGCCGGGGCCGCCCGCTCCACGGGAGTCCTCGGCAATATCGCCCGGCTGGTCGCCGCCGCCCACGCCACCCGCGTCCAGGTGATGCACGCCGTCGCCGAGGCCCGTCCCGACGGACGGGGCGCCAACCGCAACGCCCGGCTCTTCCGCGCGGCGGCCCGGCTGCCCGTCCAGCAGCACACCGGCAGCACCGCCGTGCGGGTGGCCCCGCCGCTGGAGGTGCACCCGGAGGATCTGGTGGTCCGCCGGCTGCACGGGCTCTCGCCGCTCGCCGGTACCGACGTCGACGCCCTCCTGCGCAACCTCGGCTGCCGCACGCTCCTCGTGACCGGCGTCTCGGCCAACGTCGCCGTGCCCAACGCCGTCTTCGACGCCGTCAACCTCGGCTACACCGCGGTCGTCCCCGCCGACGCCATCGCGGGGGTGCCTGTCGAGTACACCTCCGCCATGCTCCGCAACACCCTCGCCCTGGTGGCCACCGTCACGACGACCGACGACGTCCTGGGCTGCTGGAGACCGCCGAGGAAAACCTTCGCAGCAGACTGATCGGCCGTCCGGTGCGCGGGGGTGAGGACGGCCGGTGTCGGGCCCGGACACGGACGGGACGCCTCGTAGGATGCGCCCCATGCCGGAAGACGCGCCCCGCCCCGAGCCGTTCACCCCGCACACCCCTCCCGCGGCGCTGGAGGACCTGCGCACCCGACTGCGCGCGACCCGCTGGCCGGACCCGGCCGAGGACACCGACTGGTCGCAGGGCACCGACACCGCCTACCTCCGCGAGCTCGTCGCCCACTGGGCCGAGGACTTCGACTGGCCGGCCCGCGAGGCGGAACTCGCCCGGCTCCCCCACTTCCGCATCCCACTCGGTGGCCACCGCATCCACTACGTGCACGTCCGGGCCACCGCGCCCGCCGGGCCCGTGCTGCCGCTGGTCCTCAGCCACGGCTGGCCGGACTCCTTCTGGCGCTACACGAAGGTCATCCCGCTGCTCACCGACCCCGGAGCGCACGGCGCGGACCCCGCCGACGCGTTCGACGTGGTCGTGCCGGACATGCCGGGCTACGGCTACTCCGACCGCCCCGTCGGCCCGGCCCCGGACTCCGTCGCCGTGGCGGGCCTGTGGGCCGAGCTGATGGGCGCCCTCGGCTACGCGCGGTTCGGCGCGGCGGGCGGCGACGTGGGCAGCCACGTCAGCCGCTACCTCGCCCTCGACCACCCCGACCGGGTGGTCGCCGTCCACCGCACCGACGGCGGCCTGCCGGTCTTCGCGGGCGACCCGGCGGACCTCTCACCCGAGGAGCGGGCGTGGTTCGCCGACGTGTCGGCCTGGAGCACCGCCGAGGGCGCCTACGCCGCCGTTCACCGGACGAAGCCGGGGACCGCCGCCGTCGGCCTCACCGACTCGCCGGCCGGACTCGCGGCCTGGATCGTGGAGAAGCTCCGCTCGTGGAGCGACTGCGGCCCGGACGGCGAGCGCGGCTTCACCCAGGACGAGATCCTGACGAACGTCATGCTCTACTGGCTGACCGGGACGATCGGCTCGTCCATGCGCATGTACCGGGCGAACGCCGCCATCCCGCCGGCCCAGCTCACCCGGCGGGTAGAGACGCCGTCCGGCTTCTCGCTGTTCCGGGGCGATGTCCTCCGCCCGCCGCGCGCGTGGCTCGAACGCACGACGAACCTCGTCCGCGTGACGGAACCCGAGCGCGGGGGCCACTTCGCCGCCTTCGAGGAACCGGAACTGTACGCCCGGGAGCTGCGGGACTTCTTCCGGCCCTACCGCGCCGCCGCCACGGGCTGACGGCCCCGGACGGGCAGGCGCGCTTCGGGCGGCGCGCAGCGCGCCTGCCCGGCGGATCCTCCGCCCGCCCCGGCCTCCGTGAGAGGAGGGCAGCGTTCACGTCCGATGCGCGTTTCTGTTCGACGGCGTTCGGACGTGAGGATTCGGGTCGCCCTTCCCGCACCTGCTCCATGGACCTTCCGGGCACGGTGGCTCCGGTCGGAAAGCGCACGGATCACCGCTGGTCAGAGAAGTACCCACGGGTCACTTCCAGGGCTCGTGAGACTGGTCGAGGAGTCCCGCCCGCCGCTCGGTGGCACCGCGCGAACCGCTCACCTCTCCGTACGAGTTGGAGCCGGTGGCGCGTCACGCCGCCGCCGAACCGGTAGCTTGACGCTCCGTTACCACCCTTCGAGCCGGGGCGGCGGCCTCCACCGCGTGCGGTGCCGCTGCCCGACTTCCCGAATCTGTACGGTGCCGGCGGAGGTCCCACGCGTGTTCAGCGAGTCGTCGACGCCCGCACACCAGCCGGGCGACGGAAGGCAGCCGAGCGCGGCCGGATCCCGCCTCCCCCGCGCACCCCGCCTCCTGCCCACCCCCGGGAGGCCGACGGCGCGAGGGCGTGACCGAACCACCGGCACGTCCGCGCGGGACCACGGCCAGCGGCTGCCCCACGGCCCTGTCACCGCCCCCCGCCGTACCCTCGATGGCCGGCCCCCGGCTCGCGGGCTGTCCCCCCACCTCCCTCACCGAGGAGCATCATGAAGAAGCGGTCCAAGCGCGTCCTGACGGGATCGGCGCTCATAGGCGCCGGAGCCCTCGTGCTCTTCGCCCTCCCCGCGGGCGCGATCACCTCGTCCGATGACGCCGCCCCCCGGGCAACGCCCCTCGCGGCCTCCCAGAAGGTCTCCGTCCCCGCCTACTTCTACCCCGGCGCCACGTGGGACCGGCTCATCGAGGCCGGCTCGGGCGTGGGCCTGGCCATCGCCAACCCCGACAACGGTCCGGGTGCCGGCCAGGACAGCCAGTACACCGAGACCATCCGCAGGGCCGGCGACGCCGGGGCGAAGGTCATCGGCTACGTCGCCACCGGATACTTCGGCACCTCGGGCAAGACGACCCGTTCGGGCTCCACCGACCCCGACGCGTGGATGCAGCAGATCAAGGGGGACATCGACGCCTGGTACAGCCTCTACGGCGACACCGGCCTGGCCGGCATCTTCTTCGACGAGGGCATGGCCCGCTGCGGTTCGGGCAACGCCGACGTCAACCGGTACATCGAGCTGCGGGAGTACGTCGAGTCGAACCACGGCGAGGACGCCGTCGTCGTCGACAACCCCGGAACCGGTGTCGAGGAGTGCTACACACAGGCCGCCGACACCCTGGTGACCTTCGAGGGCTCGGACAGCTCCTACCGTGACCACCAGCCGCAGGACTGGGAGAAGAACGTCGCCGCGGACAAGATCTGGCACCTCGTCTACGACGTCCCCGACGAGACCCGTATGAGCGAGGCGATGGCCCTGTCCAAGGAGCGCAACGCCGGTCACGTCTACATCACCCCCGACAGCCTCGCGGACGACAACCCCTGGGACACCCTGCCCCCCGAGAGCTACTGGAAGTCCCAGCTCTCCCTCGCCGCCGGCGCGTGAGCGACGCGATGGAGCCCGTCGACCCCCACCCGTCCGCCCGCCGGACGGCAGCCACGAGGAGTTCCGTGAAGACCCGCCACCGGAAGAAGCGCACCGCCGTGGTCGTGGCGGGTGCCGCCACCGCTGCCGCCGCCGCGCTGCTCATCCCCTTCCAGAGCTCGGCCACCGAGGAACCGGCCGCGCCCGCGTCGGCGTCCGCCGCCACGTCGATCGTCTACGACCCCGGCCCGAAGCTGCGCTGCTACAGCGTCTCCGACGAGACCGGCGGAGTGAACTACGGCAACGACTCCAGCGACTGCGGAGCCATCGACAACGCCTACCGGGTCAACGACAAGTGCACCTGGTTCGGCTACACCTCGCCGCGCGGCGTGGAGTGCCCGGCCTGGCGCTTCGTCACCTACGACTGGGACCGCGACAAGCTGCGCCAGTACCCCGGCTACGACCACCAGGTGCAGGGCCAGTCCGGCTCCCCGCTGAAGCTCGTGCTCCAGAACAACTCCAAGAACCTGCGGGACGCGACGGGGAAGCAGGACTGCGACCTCAAGGAGACCACCTTCTCCTACGAGTACATCGGCAGCTCGTTCAAGCGGCACGACGACGGCAAGGTGTACAACTTCTCGGACGGCCGGGTGAAGGTCTCCTACGACGCCCTCGTCGAGCAGACGGGCGGATTCAGCTGCGACGAGAAGCGCGCGATCCTCACCACGGACTTCATCTACAAGTCCGCGCGCGGCGTCAACGTCATCTCGGTCGTCCACTTCGACCCCGGCCCCTTCTCCCAGCCCGACCAGAACGGCGTGCTGTGGTCCAACAAGTGCCGGACCGAGGCGGGCGCGCCCGACGGGTGCCGCCTCACCGTCTACGGCCAGCGCCTGGAGCCGGGCAAGCAGGCCCGGATCGACATCGACTTCACCGAGGTCGCGAAGAAGTACGCGGCCTACCTGAACGATGACCCGATCCCGGCCGATTCCCAGATCGAGGCCCTCCAGGTGGTGACCAGCACGAAGGGCGCCGACCTCAAGGCCGAGGTGTCCGGCGCGGACGTCACCGTCGAGTAGGCCCCGCCGGGCTGCTCCCCGCGGGAGTCGCCCGGCGCGAGCGGTGCGCGGGGTCCGCCCCGCGCACCGCTCCGCCCTGTCGCGCGATGCCTGGCGGCGACGCGCGGACGGGTAGAGTACGGCGCAGTACGAGATGGGCCGGGACGGTGTCCCGGCCCACCGAACGAAGCAGTCACCCCGTCCGGCGAGTACCGACAGCGCCGCGGCCGACCCATCGTGGGGGAGCAGTCTGTGAACCGCGACGCGGAGTCGAGCCGCCGCCCCTCCTCGGGGGCGCGTCCCCCTTCCGATCCGCCCGGGTCCCTGTCCGCTTCCGGGGCCTCTTCCGGGGCCGATGGGTGGCGGACGG
>NZ_ML123034.1:698968-717491 GCF_003846185.1 Streptomyces sp. ADI96-02 | reverse complement strand
CGAGATTCGTCTCCGTCGCCCGCGAACACGGGGCGCTCACCGCTCTCATCACGGGCGACCTGCGGTCCCCGCTCGCCGCCGAGGTCGATGTGGCGCTGCACACCGGTACCGGGGTCGGCGGCTCCTGGACGGACTACTTCGCCGGACGCTCCAGCGACACCCTGGCCGGCGCGCTGCTGTGGGCCCTGGTCGCCCAGCGCGTGCCCGACCGCATCTACGACCGGATGAGCCAGAGCGGTGCGCCCGAAACGGGCCGCCGCAGCCAGGACATCTTCGACACGCCCATGCACTGACCCTGCCTCCGCGCGATCGGCAGGCGCTCCCGAGGCGGTGACCGCTCATCCGGGGTGAACGTTGCGGCGGGCGGCATCCGGCCACAACCGGCCCACGGCACAGCGGAATCGGGAGAAGGCCCTACCCCGTCGGCGGCCCGGTCCGCCCGCCGCCCGTCGGAACACCGGCCACCGGTTGCGGTGGCACGCGTCGATCGGCTTGCATGGCGCGGTCCCCCGCTCCTGACGGCGGGGGACACCCCCGCCTCTCCGGGCCCGGTGCGCACGCCGCTCCGCCCCGGCCCGGCCCGCACGACACCTCCGGGGGCCCGCGCACCCCGACGGCGCGTCCCCGTACCGACAGGAGCCCCATGCCGCAGACCCCTCAGTCCGACGCGACCGGTCCTCGCCCCGCCCTGCCCGCCCCGCGAACACCCTCCCCCCGCGACGCACCGGCCCTGAAGTGGGGCGTGATCGCTCCGGGCGGCATCGCCGCCTCCTTCGTCGACGCGCTGCACACGTACACCGGACAACGCGCCGTGGCGGTCGGCTCGCGCGACCCGGCGCGGGCCCGCGCGTTCGCCGAACGGTTCGACATCCCGGCGGCCCACGGCAGTTACGCCGAGCTGCTCGCGGACCGCGACGTCGACATCGTCTACGTCGCCTCACCCCACTCCGGCCACTTCGAGCAGGCGCTGGCGGCGATCGAGGCCGGTCGGCACGTACTCGTGGAGAAGGCGTTCACCCGCAACGCCCGCGAAGCCGAACTGCTGGTCGAAGCCGCCCGGAAACGGGACGTCTTCCTCATGGAAGCGATGTGGACGCGCTTCCTGCCCCACATGGACGTGGTCCGCCAGGTGCTCGCCTCCGGAATGCTCGGAGAGGTGCACACGGTGACGGCCGACCACGGCCAGTACATGGAACACGACGCCTCCCACCGCCTCTTCGCCCCGGGACTGGCGGGCGGGGCGCTGCTGGACCTCGGCGTCTACCCGCTCTCCTTCGCCTCCATGGTGCTGGGCCCGTTCGCCTCCATCACGGCCGTGGGGACGAAGACGGCCACCGGCGTCGACGGACAGGCGTCCATCGTCGTCACCAACGCCTCCGGCGCGCACGGCGTCCTGAACACCACGCTGTTCGCCCGTACGCCGACCACGGCGTCGATCTCCGGTTCGCTGGCCCGGCTGGAGATCGAGGGCGACTTCTACGCGCCCGCCGCCGTCCGCCTGATCAGCCGGGAGGGCGAGGTGCTCGACACCCACGTCCCCGAACGGCGTGCCGGCGGGCTGTGCTACGAGGCCGCCGAGGCGGCCCGGTGCGTCGCCGCCGGGCGGCTGGAGTCCGACCTGATGCCGCTCGCCGAGACACTGGGCGTCATGCGCGCCCTCGACGGCGTACGGCGCGACCTGGGGGTCGTCTACCCGGGCGAGTGAACCCCGTCCGACCTGGCCGCCGACCGCCTGCCTGTTTTGAGCGATGCGGACCGGGTACGCGACATATCGAGCCGCTAAGGCCCCGGAACTTCCGGGGGCTGGAACGGAGGACAGCTCATGCTGAAGGCAATCGCAGACGTGTTCCGGTCGATCGGGAGCGCCGTCGCCACGGTGGTCACGCTGCCCTTCCGGGCCATCGCCCGTCTCTTCGGCGGCGCGTCCAGCACCGCACACGGAAACCACTGACCCCGCGTACCCCCGCGTACGCTCCGCCCCGGCCCGATCAGGCCGGGGCGGCTGTGTGTCCAGGGCCCGTCGCGGGGGCCGCGGGCCGGGGTGCGGAGGGCCGATGCCGGAGGCGCACACGGCGGGGGTCCCGTTCGTCCTGCCGGAAGTGCCGTTGTGCGGTTTGCTGAGGAGGTGTGCTGAAGAGGTGTTCCGAGTGTTCCGAGGAAGGGGGCTCGCGATGCGCCACGACCTGCTGGGCATCTACCTCAACGACCATCTGGCCGGGTCCGGCGCCGGCGTCGGACTCGCGCGCCGCATCGCCGCCCGGCACAGCCGCTCCGTCCAGGGCGCGGACCTGCACCGCCTGGCGGAGGACATCGAGGAGGACCGCCGGTCGCTGCTCGCGATCATGGACGCGCTCGGCGTGCCCGTGCGGCGCTACAAGGTGCTCGGAGGCCGGGTCGCCGAGAAGGCGGCGGGCCTGAAGCCGAACGGAGCACTGTACCGGCGTTCCGGGCTGAGCACCGTCATCGAGATCGAGACGCTGCGCCTGGGCGTCGAGGGCAAGGCCCTGCTCTGGCGGACGCTGCACGCCGTGGCCTCCCAGGACGACCGTCTGGACGCGGCGCGGCTGGACGACCTGTCGGCCCGCGCGGAGCGGCAGATCGACCTGCTCGAACGCCTGAGGATGTCGGCCGTCGCGGTGGTCTTCTCCGACGGCCCCCTTCCTCTGTCGGCCTCGGCGGTCCAGGGGACGTCGTGAGGGTCCTGAGCCCGTCCAGGAGGTTCCGCTTCCCGTAGTCGTGTCGTCCGGGGAGCGGAACCTCCCTCCGACGCGCTGTCGCGCCCCGGGTTGCGGCGGCCGGTCAGCCGTGGAAGCGGTCCGGGTCGGGCCCGGTGCGCTCGTCGCGGTTGAGCGCCGAGATATCGCCCATGTCCCCCTCGGTGAGCTCGAAGTCGAAGAGCGCGAAGTTCTCCTCGATCCGCTTCCGCGTGACGGACTTGGGGAAGACGACGTCCCCGCGCTGGATGTGCCAGCGCAGTGTCACCTGAGCGGCCGAACGGCCCACCCGCTCGGCGATACGGGTGATGGCCGGGTCGTCGAGCACCTTGCCCTGCGCGATGGGCGACCATGCCTCCGTGACGATGTCCTGCTCGGCCCCGAAGGACCTCACCGCGTCCTGCGTGAGGTACGGGTGCACTTCGATCTGGTTGACGGCGGGGACCACCGTGCTGTTGTCCAGCAGCCGGCGCAGGTGGTTCGGCTGGAAGTTGGAGACGCCGATCGACTTGACCCGTCCGGAGCGGTAGACCTCCTCCAGGGCCCTCCACGTCTCCACGAAGTCCCCCCGGTCCGGCAGGGGCCAGTGGATGAGGAAGAGGTCCAGGTATTCCAGGCCGAGATCGTCCATGGTGCGGTCGAAGGCCCGGAGCGCGTCGTCGTGCGCGTGGGCGCCGTTGTCCAGCTTGCTGGTCACGAACACGTCGTCGCGGTCGAGACCGGAGTCGCGGACGGCCTGGCCGACCTCCTTCTCGTTGCCGTACATCTCCGCCGTGTCGATGTGCCGGTAGCCGGTCTCCAGGGCCGCCAGAGTGGTCTCGCGGGTCTCCTCCGGCGGGATCTGGAAGGTTCCGAAGCCGAGCTGGGGAATCGTCACACCGTTGTTCAGGGTGATGTCGGGTACGCCGGTCACGGGTCTCTCCTTGCTGTCGTCACCACGAAGGGGGAGTGGAGGAGGGCGTCGTCCGCGGTCGTCGCGCCGCGTCGGTCCCGCGCTGCGCCGCCCTGTGCGGCTTGGCGCCGCTCCGGGTAGGGGGCCCGCGGAACGAGGGGTCGCGCATGGCGGAACGCTGCCTCCGCTCCCTGCCTGGTACCCGAACGAGCGAGCAGAAAACCATACATATGAATGCATATGGGTGATCGCCGTTCGCGTTCAGTGATGCCGCCGTCTGCCTGAGACGCGTCGGATCAGACGAAGGCACCCAGGCCCGTCACCGCGCGACCTGTGATCAGCGTGTTGATCTCGCGGGTCCCCTCGTAGGAGTACAGCGCCTCCGCGTCGGCGACGAACCGGCCGATGCTGTAGTCGAGCACGATCCCGTTGCCCGCCAGCAGTTCCCGGCCCCAGCCGACGACCTCCCGCATACGGGTGGTGCAGTGGGCCTTCGCCATCGCCGAATGCTCGTCCCGGAAGGTGCCCGCGTCCTCCAGTTGCGCGAGCCTGACGACCATGCCGAGGCAGGAGGTGGCATCGCTCACCATGCGCACCAGGAGGTCCTGGACCAACTGGAAGCGGGCCACGGGACCGCCGAACTGCTCGCGCTCGCGCGTGTAGTCCAGGGCGATGCGGTACGCCGCCAGCATCACGCCCACGGCCTCCCAGGCCACGCCGCTGCGCGTGTGGCGCAGGACGTCCGCGGTGTCCCGGAACCCGTGCGCCTCCTGAAGGCGGTTCGCCTCCGGGACCCGGCAGTCCCTCAGCACGATGTCGGCGTTCTCGACCGTCCGCAGCGCGATCTTGTTCTCGATGAGGCGCGCGGAGAAGCCGGGCGTCGGACTCTCGACCACGAACCCCCGTACGCGGCCCTCGTCCCCCTCCTCCCTGGCCCAGACGACCACGAGGTCGGCGAAGGTGGCGTTGCCGATCCACCGCTTCTCGCCGTTGAGCACCCAGGTGTCGCCCTCGCGCCTCGCGGTGGTCCGCAGACCCGCCGCCACGTCCGACCCGCCCTGCGGCTCGGTCAGCGCGAACGCCCCGATCTGCTCCATCCGGCCCATGGCGGGCAGCCACCGGCGGCGCTGCTCCGGGGAACCGCAGCGGGCGATGCTGCCCATGGCGAGCCCCGCGTGAACCCCGTAGAACGTGGCCATCGACGGGTCGACGCGCGCCATCTCCAGGGCGATGAACCCGCTGAGCAGGCTGCTCGCCGAGGCGCCTCCGCACTCTTCGTACGGCAGTCCGGCGATGCCCAACTCGCCGTAGCGGGGGATCAGGTGGTGCGGAAACGACGCCTTCCCCCACCAGGCGTCCGCGTTCGGGGCCACCTCCTCGCGCAGGAACGTGCGGACGCGGTGAAGCGTCTCGCGCTCCCCGTCGTCCAGAAGGTCCTCGAAGCGGTACAGGTCCTCTTCCAGAATGCCGTCAGCCATCGGTCCGCCCTCGCGCCTCGTGATCAGATCGTGTTCGGTCACCGGCGGTCGCCTACCCGGTGATCCACCAGTCATCGCGGTCGGGAACGCCGACTTCCACGGCGACTCGGGCGTCCCGCCGGCGGGCATCGTTCACGCGGCCCGGGCCGACGGCAAGGGGCTGGAGCCTCCCGGGGCGCGGACCCTACGGCTGGCCGTGGACATAGCGGCCCCCGCGCAGCAGTGAGGCGAGGGCCGCCACCAGGCACGCGGCGATCGCGAAGTCGAAGGCGACGGAGAGGCCCTGCTCGAACGGGCCGGAGATCAGCGTGGGGAAGAACTCCCGGCCGGTCAGGTAGTCGGCGCGCGCGGCCGACAGATGGGACAGGGCTTCCGGGCCCAGCAGCGAGCGCACCGGGTTGTAGCCGAGCAGTGAGGCGAACAGGACTCCGACCGGCGGCAGTTCGGCCACCCGGGCCGCGTCGGCCGGGGCGATGCCCTGGGCGGTCAGTCCCTGGGTGAGGACGCCGGGCAGCGAGGACGCCAGTCCGGCGATCATCAGGGAGAAGAAGATGCCGATGGACAGGACCGTGGCCGCGTTCTGGAAGGTGGTGCTGATCCCCGCCCCGACTCCGCGCTGGTCCGGCGGCAGGCTGTTCATGATCGCCGCTCGGTTGGGCGAGGCGAACAAGCCCATGGCCAGCCCGTTGAACAGCAGGATCAGGGCGAACCAGGGGTAGCTGAAGTCGACCGGCAGTTCCTTCAGCGCGACGAAGGTGGCGGCGGCCAGCAGCATGCCGCCGGTGGTGAAGAGACGGGCGCCGAAGCGGTCGGAGGCCCAGCCGGAGAACGGGCCCGCCACCAGGAACCCGATGGTCAGGGGCAGCATGTAGATCCCCGCCCACAACGGGGTCTGCTCGAACCCGTAGCCGTGCCGGGGCAGCCAGATCCCCTGGAGCCAGATGATCAGGATGAACATCAGGCCGCCGCGTCCCAGGGACGCCATGAGGCTGGCCACGTTCCCCGCCGTGAAGGCGCGGATCCGGAACAGCCCGAGGTGGAACATGGGTGAGGCCACCCTGCTCTCGATCACGCAGAAGAGCCCCAGGACCGCGAGGCCGCCGGCGATGGCGGTCAGCACCCAGGGGTTGGTCCAGCCCATGGTGTCGCCGCCGTAGGGCTGGATGCCGTACGTGATACCGGACAGTACGGCGACCAGCCCGACGGCGAAGGTGAGGTTGCCCCACCAGTCGAGCCGGGCCGGGACGCGCATGCCGGTGTCGTGCAGCTTCATGTAGGCCCAGATGGTGCCGAAGAGCCCGAACGGGACGGAGACCAGGAAGACCAGGTGCCAGTCGACCGGACCGAGCAGCCCGCCGAGGACCAGGCCGAGGAAGGACCCGGCGATCCCGGCGACCTGGTTGAGGCCCAGCGCGAGCCCGCGCTGATGGGTGGGGAAGGCGTCGGTGAGGATGGCGTTGGAGTTCGCCATCAGCATCGCTCCGCCGACCCCCTGGAGCACCCGCATGCCGATCAGCCACAGGGCGCCCGCGGTCCCGTGCATCCACGTCACCGACAGCAGCACGGAGAACAGGGTGAAGACCGCGAACCCCATGTTGTACATGCGCACCCGGCCGTACATGTCACCCAGTCGGCCGAAGCTCACCACCAGGACCGCGGTGACGACCATATAACTCATGATCAGCCACAGCAGGAGGCTCGTGTTGGCCGGCTCCAGAGGATCGACGCCGATGCCCCGGAAGATGTCCGGCAGGGCGATCAGGATGATCGACAGGTTGATGGTCGCGATCAGCACGCCCAGCGTCGTGTTGGACAGCGCGATCCACTTGTAGCGGGGCCCCGGCGCGCCGCCGGGGCCCCGGCCGGGCGAGCGGACGGCCGGGCTGCTCACAGGCCATCACCCCAGTCGTCACCGGACGTCGTCGAGTGACGCCAAGCTAGCCCCGGCCCGCGCGCCGGGCCAGCCGGGCGCGGCCACCGGTGGCGTCGCCTCTTCGCGGAGCCGCGGTGCCGCCGGAGCCGCGGAGTCGCAGCGCCCCGCCGGGCCCGCCGGGCCGCTGACATCGCGGGCCCTCCTGCGGTCGCCGCGTCCGGCCACGCCGCTTCTAGAAGGGCGCCGCGGCCCGCAGGAGGTCCTGCGGAAGGTAGGGGGATTCGACGCGGATCGCCCAGCCGCGGCGGCGGGCGTGGCAGGCGAGGGCCAGGATGTCGAGGTCGACGGAGACGCCCGGGTCTTCGGCGCGGTCGGCGACCCGGTAGTAGTCGCGGTGCGCTTCGAGCGCGTCCGCCAGCGCGAGGTTGAAACTCTCCTCGTCGCCCTCCACCAGCTGCGACAGCAGCACGGCCGGCGGCATGGCGAAACCCCAGTCCTTGGCCAGGTCGGCCTGGTCCAACGCCCGCCGCGCCGCCGCTTCGGGATCGGCGCCCTTGAGGTAGGCGTGCAGGGCTTCGCGGTACGCGCCGAAGGCGCTGCCGTCCGGGCGGGCGAGGAGGGGGCCGGCGAGGACGAGCGGGGCGAGGTCCTCACGCGCGCCGGTGATCAGGGCGAAGGCGACGGCCAGCTGCCAGTTGCCGGCGCCGATCTCCTGGCCGCGGTCGGCCGGGTAGTGGAGCGTGCGTCCGTCGATGCTCACCTCGGCCCGGGTGCCCGGCTCCGCGAGGCCGATGCGGAACAGGGCCGCCCCCAGCTGCGAGGCCAGCCTGAGCGTCGCGAGCTGCGCGTCCGTGACTCCGCCGGGGTCCCCCGCTCGCCACTTGAACAGGCGCTCCTGGTCGCTCAGGACGCTGCCGAGCCGCCCGACGGCGAGCAGTTCGCCGTCGACCGAGGTGAACGCCTCCTGGAGGGATTTCTCGTACAAGTCCGTGAGCCACGTCTCCACGGTCCGCTCGCAGCCGGGCCGCTCCACCACCAGAGGTCCTTCGGCGAGCGCGGCGACGGCGTCCGGCCGACGGTCGCGGCCGAAGCCCGCGACCCGGGGGCCCGGCGTCGCGAAGCCGGTGACCAGCGCGTGCGGCAGGTACGCGGTGCGGACGGCGGGCGCCCAGCCCAGGGTCCGGTGGGCGAGCGCTGCGAGGGCGAGGGGGACGAGCGGCACGAGGGACCTGGGAGAGGCGGTCGGACCGTGCAGGGCGGCGTGACCGACCAGGAGGTCGGCCAGCGCGGCGTCGAAGGCATCCTTGTCCTCGGCGGCCAGGGCGCGCACCGTGCGCAGCGCGGCGCTCTCCGGCCGGTCCAGCAGGGGATCGCCGCTCTCCCGGGCGCGGGTGCGGACGCGGTCCAGGGCCGCGTCGACGGCGGCGAGCCGTGCCCGCGCGCTCGGCGGGTACTCTCCGTCGCCGGTGGCGTCCAGGACCACGGCCGTCAGCCCGGTGGCGAGCTCTCCGGCGGGCGTCCCCTGCGCCCGCGCGGCGAACTTCTCGCGGGCGAAGTGGAAGGCCTCGCCGTGCCATTTCGCCTTGTCCCGGAGGGCCGCCAGGCAGAGCGCGTCGATCCACTGTCCGGGCGTGACGCTCTCCTCGGGGGCGTCCTCACCCGGGTCGTAGCTCATGCCGAAGTTCACGTAGTCCAGGAAGACCCGGAAGCCGCAGTGCGGGTGGTACGCGGCGTAGGCGACGGCACCGGCCGCGGCCTCCGAGGCGTCCTTCAACGCGGCCCGGGCCTCCGTCGTACCGAGGTCGGGCGTCTCGACGGAGAGCGCCCCCAGGTAGTCGAGGAACTCCCCGGCGATGGACTGCCACTCGTAGGTGGCGATGCGTCCGGCCTTCGACATGGACCGCACCAGGCCCCCGATGCGGTTGGTGAAGTCCTCGCGCGCCGCTGCCACGACGGCCCCGCCCACCTGGTGACGCTCTATTCGCACTGCCTGCTCCTTGATCGGATCCCCACGACAGCTTAGGCGCGGGGTCCGACAGGCCGGGGTCCTTGCGGTTGTGCGCGAGCGGACGGAGCGGAAGAGGCGGTGTTCGGTGATGACCGCGGGGTGATGTCCGTGCGTGGTGGAGGTGCGGCGCGGGCGGGCCCGCCGTCAGACTGCGAAGGACCCGACCGCCACCGTGTACCTCGGAGCCCTCTCATGCCCCTGCCGGCCACCGGACCGACCGAGCCGGACGCCTTCCTGGCCGTGTGCGGCCACACGCACCTCTTTCCCGGCGCCCGCTGCCGCCTCCAGGGGCTGCCCGATCCGGAGGCGTTCGCCGCCCGGCCGCGGCCGGGCGATGTGCTCCTGCGGTTCTCGGACGCGGTGGCCACCGACGCGGAGGTGCGCACCGACGGGCCGGCACTGGCCGTCCCGGCCTACACCACCGCGGCCGGTACGCCGATCGACGGCCGCGCCTGGCTGGTCCGGGAGTTCGCCGGCGCGGGAGACGAAGTGGAGCTGACGATCGGCGGGATCGCCCCGGCCTGACGGCCTGGACGGGATCGCCCCGGCCTGAGGCCCGTCTCCGTGCTGCCGCCGTACGGAGACGGGCCGGGCCGGCAGGCGCCCGCGGTCCTGCCGGCCCGGCCCCCGCGACGTCGCGCGGCGCTCCGGGCTTCCGCCCTGCCGTCAGTAGGCGACCGGCGTGTACAGGTCCGTGCAGCGGCTCGATCCGCTCGCGCAGGCCGGGGTCTTGAAGGTGTACTCGCGACCGCCGTTCAGCAGCTTCCCGTCCGCGTCCTTCACTCGGAGGGTGAAGGACGTGCGCGCCGAGGTGGTCGGCTGGATCTCGTAGCGCTGACCGTTGTCACCGGTCATCCTGGCCTGCTTCCAGACGCCGTTCTCCTGGTACTCCAGACCGTGGATCCCGTTGGGCAGGTTGGTGATGATGACCGGCGTGTACCACTGCGACGCGTCCTTCGCGAGGCCGATCTTGATGTCGCCCTTGTAGTCGGGCGCGGGGATGAACGACCACTGGATCTTGCGGTTGTTCCAGCGTCCCATGGTCTCCAGGTCCCCGACCGGGCTGCCGCCGAGGGTGAAGCGGCCCAGCGAGCCGCGGGCGATGTCGAGGTGGTTGCGGTCGGAGCGGCACCACTCGTTGGGGTCGCCGCAGCTGTCGGTGACCACGGCCTTCACGGTGGCGCCGTTGTACTGGTCGGGCTTCCAGGTTCCGCCGCGGCAGATCCCCTGGCCCGCCGCTCCGCCGTTCGCCACGCTGCAGAAGTCGTCGAGCTTGATCTCGACCCAGCGTCCGCAGTTGAGGCCGTTGTCCCACACGCCGCGGATGGAGTCGGGCGCGGGCCGGGGCAGGTTCGCCTCGAACTTGCCCGGTGTGTCGTACACGTTGAGGGCGACGAAGTCCTTGCTCTCGATCTGCGCCGGCGGAACCCCGCA
The DNA here is from genome assembly GCF_003846185.1 of Streptomyces sp. ADI96-02. GTDB lineage: Bacteria > Actinomycetota > Actinomycetes > Streptomycetales > Streptomycetaceae > Streptomyces. The sequence goes on along the minus strand of NZ_ML123034.1, from coordinate 707,092 downwards.
ACCGCCGCCCGCGTCACCGGTCTTGTCGAAGTGCGTCCCGACCCCCGAATAGACGGGGCCGAGGGCGGGTGCCAGCGCCGAGCCGGCGGCTGCCGACTGCGCGGCCTTCTTGGCGGCGGACTCGGCCGCGGGGGCGGTGGAGGCGGCCTTGGCCGCGGATGCCTGGTCGGGCAGGACGGCGCCGACGGCCGTGCCGGCGGCGACGACCGTGAGGATTGACGCCGCGGCTATCGCGGGCTTGCTGAGAAGGGGACGTCGCCTGCGTGAACCGTGGGACATGGGACACCTAACTCGCTCGTCGGGGGTGAGGGCGTGCGCTGTACGGGGACCGTGACCGGAGGACTGCCGACGGGGCGACGCTCCAGGCCGTCGCGTCGGTGAACGCTCGCTGTGCACGGGCCCAGCGGTCGTACGCCCCCGTCGGAACGGTGCGTGGGAGCGCTCCCGCAGAACCGAAAGGTAGGCGGCGAGCCGGTTCCCAACAAGCCGATCGACGTATCCGGCACCTGGGCGGCGGACGGCCGGAACGCACGGGTGCGGACGCCGCCGGAGCAGGACCGCCCGCCCCGCCCGACGACATCCGGCCAGGTGAGGGGAGGCCATCAGGCCGCCGGTGCACGGTGGTTAGGCAGTGCGGAGGGCCGACGGGCCGCCGCCGTGCCGGGCGCGCCGCCCCGGACAATGCTCACCGCGCGCGATCGAATGGACGCCCGCTCCGGGTACGCTCTACGCCGCCGGGTCCTGCGTCGAGGGGCTGGGCGAGACGGAGGGGGGCGGTTCCGGCGCGTCCTTGTCCGGCCCCGGCCGCGACGGTGAGGGCGACGGACTCACGTCCGCCGGGGGCGGGTTCTTCGTCGAGGCCGACGGCGAGGGGGGCGGTTCCGACGCGCTCGGCGACGGCGAGGGCGACGGGTCCGGGTCCGGGGAGCTCTCCGGCTCCGGCATGCCGGCGTAGCGGGCGATCCAGCCGAGGACCGTGTCCGCGTAAGCCCCCGACTGGTTGTAGCTGAGCAGGGCCTTTCGCAAGTCGCCCGCTTCGGACAGGTTCCGCCCGCCCGCGCAGAGGTAGCGGCCCGCCGTCAGCGCCGCGTCGTACATGTTGTGCGGGCTGGCCGACCTGTCGTCGTTCCCGTCGGTGCCCCAGACCGCCCAGGTGGACGGGATGAACTGCATCGGGCCCACCGCCCGGTCCCAACGGGTGTCCCCGTCGAGCCGGCCGGCGTCCGTGTCGCGGATCGGCGCGAACCCCTTGCCGTTCAGGGCCGGTCCGATGATGGGCTGCACCGTGGTGCCGTCCGCGGCCAGTGCCCCGCCCCGGGCCTGACCGGACTCCACCTGGCCGATCCCGGCGAGAACGGGCCAGGTCAGCCGGCACCCGGGCAGTGCCTGCGCCAGGCGCACCTCGGCGTTGCGGTACGCGCGGAGCACCGCCGCCGGGAGGGTCGCGCCGCCCGGCAGCTCGGTACGGGAGAGGTCCGGCGCACCCGGGCCCGGCACGGAGCCCGGGGGAGTCACGAACGGGCGGGGCAGGGACTGCATGCCCTGGGCGACGGCGGTCGGCGTCGGAGGAGGGACCGGCTGCCGGCTCTCGTACACCGTCGCGCCGACCGTCACCACCGTGGCCGCCACCGCCACGGCCGCGAGGCCCTGCGTGGCACGCTGAAGCGCTGCCGCCATCCTTCCAGCTCCCCTGAAATACCGGCGGCGCGCGCCGCCGCGGACGCCTCACGGCTCTCGCCGCTGCGGTTCCGTCTCCCTGCGGCTCCTCGCCGCCCCCGTCGTGCCATGCTCGCGGACCCGAGCACCGCCGACCGGGGCCTGTGGGGCGGGCGCGGGGGCATGGGCCGGTGCCCGAACGGGGCCCGCCGTACGCGGCGGCAGTGCCGCGCGGACTGCGGGGGAGCGGCCGTACGCCGGGCGGACCAGGGCGCGCGGCCCGCCCCGCCGGGCGGCCGGCTCGCCTCAACGGGCAGGCGTTCGGCCCGAAAGGGCTCCCGGGCGGCGGGTCACGAGGCAGGGCGGTCATGGTTCGATCCCGCCATGAAACACGGGAGAAGTCGCGACCGCCGCCTGCGGCTGATGGTTCTGGTGGCGGCCGTGGTCACGGCCGTGTCCGGCTACGCGGCGGGAGTCACGCTGCTGCGCACGACCGACGACCGCGACACGGCCACCGGGACCGAACTGGTGTCGACGGGCGAGGGAGAGGGCGGGGCCGTCGGCGGCCGGGCCGTCCGGATCTCGGCCGACGGCCGCCACCTCGTCTTCCAGAGCCGCGCCGAACTGCCCTCCGCGACACCGCTGTTCGCGAACTTCTCCGGTGACCGGTGGCGCGTCTACGGCCGCGACCGGACCACGGGAGCGGTGACCCTGCTCAGCGACCCCCGGTTCGACGCCACCGATCCGCAGACGTCCGCCGACGGACGGGTCGTCACCTACCGCCGCGGAGCCGCGCTGCCCGAGGACCGCGGTGGCACCGGCACGGTCGTCGTCGACCGCAGCGTCTCCGGCGCATCCGCACTCGACCGGCCCGGCAACGTCCGCGCGACCGACCTCACCACGGCTCCGGGGCCGGTGCCCGCTTCGTTCCCCGCGCTCTGCGACCGGGACTGCGGACCGCGGCTCTCCGGCGACGGATCGACGGTCGTGTACCCCAGCGTGCTGTCTCCGGTCTCGCCCGACCTCGTCGTGAGCGCCGCCGCGGGGTCCGCGACGCCGCGCACCATCGGCGGGGACATGATCGACGTCAACGCCCTGGCCGGACGCCCCGGCGGATTCGCCCCGGACGACCGGCCGTTCGACGTCACCGTCAGCACCAGGGCCGCGGCGCACGCCGGCACGGACGCCGACCTCACCGGCCGACCCGGCCTCCAGGGGCGGCAGTCCGGCGCGTTCCGTACCGGTACGAAGAAGTGCGGCGCGTCCGGGACCTGCCGCACCACCCTCACCTTCGATCCCGCCCGCTGCGCCGACCGGCCCGTCCACTGGGACCGCCTCGACACCCGGGGAGCCACCTCCTCCGGCCGGTCGAGCATCACCCTGCTCGCCCGGTGCGCCGGGAACGTGCCCCCGCCCGCGTGCGGACCCGGCCCCGACGCCGGGCGGCTGGCTGAACTGCCCCTTCGTCGGGGCGAGTTCAGCTCCAGCATCAAATCCGACACCAGCTCCGACTCCGTCTCCGGTCGCCGTGTCGACGTGGGACCGGTGGAACCCGGGCGTCCCTTCCTCGTCATGGTCCCCGCCCGCGGCCTCACCGGACGCGTGGCCCTCAGCACCCAGGACTGCGCCGCCGTCCGTCTGGTGGAACCCGGACCGGAGCTGCGCGAACGGGCGGCGCGGGCCGGGGCCGCCGACCCGACGCCGATCGCCGCCGGCGCTGTGCTGGACGGTTCCGACTCCGGGACCCTGTACTTCCTCGTCGATCCCGCCGCCCGGCCGACCGGGGAGGCGGCGGCCGATCCGGCCTCCGCCGCCCGGACCTACGCCGCCCGCGTCGTGCTCAGCCCCGCCGGGGCGGCCACGCCCGCCTCCGACGGCTTCTCCGTCACCGTCCGGGCCGTCCGCCAGGTCGTCGAGATGCGCAGGGACGCGAAGCCGGGCGCGGGGTTCGCCCCGGGCCCCGCCACGCTCGTCAGCCTCGTGAAGGGACGGGACGCCTCCGGCTCCCGCACCGTCGACGGCTCGCGCCCCGCCGTCTCCGGCGACGGGCGGACCGTGGTCTTCACCGCGCACGGCCTCGACCCGGACGCGCCGCCGGCGGACGCCGTCGTCGCCGCCCGCTTCGCGGACGACGGCCGCCACCTGTCCAGTACGACCGTGTCGGGAGACACCTCCGACGGCAGCACGGCGGACTCTCCCGAGGTGTCCTCCGACGGCCGGACGATCGTCTTCGTACGCCGATCCGATCCGGCAGCGCCCGGCGAGGCCGCCCAGGTCCTGGTGACCGACGAGCGCGGCCGTGGCACCCGCACTCTCTCCACCGCGGCCTCGGGCGCGCCGGGCAACGCGGACAGCACGCGGCCCGCGCTCTCCCCGGACGGCCGGGTCGTCGCGTTCGCCTCCAGCGCCACCAACCTCGACGACGCGTCGGAATCCCGTACCGGACTCCAACTGTTCGTCCGGGCGACCGGCTCCCGCGGCAGCGCGGTCCGGCTCACCGGCCTGGGGAAGGCGGAGGACGTCGGCCCGTACGCCGCCGCGCTCGACGCGGGCGGTTCCGCGGTCGCGTTCACCACCGCCGAGTCCCTGGCGGGCGACGACGGCAACGAGCGGCCCGACGCCTACGTCCGAACGGTCGCCGGACGCCTCTCCCTCGAACCGGCCGCCCTCGACTTCGGCACGTTCGCCGCGCGGTCCGCGACCGGTGCCGGCCTGCCCGTGCGGATCGTCAACACCGGTCCCGGTCCGATCACCGTCAAGAGCGTCGAGGCGGGTGCGCCGTTCTCCTACCGGGGCGCGTGCGCGGGCACGACCATCCGGGCCGGTGAGACCTGCACCGCCGTCGTCTCCTTCGCGCCCCGCGCCGCCGGCCGGCACACGGGCACCCTCCGGGTCGAGGCCGCCACCGCTCCCGCCGCTGGACTCAAGGCCGAACTCGGCCTGACGGCGCGGGTGGAGGAGCCCGGCCGGCCCGGCGGCGAAGACGGCGGCGGCGCGTCCGAGGACCCCTCGTCGGCCCCCTCGCCGGACCCCTCTGCGGACCCGTCCTCGGACGCCTCCTCCGACCCCTCTGCGGACCCGTCCGCCGAACCGCCGCCGGGGAGCACCACGGCCGCCACCTTGAACATCACGCCGACGGTGGCCCAACCCGGCCGGGTGCTGCGGGTCCAGGGCGGGGGATTCGCGCCGAACGCCCGGGTGAGCCTCACCTGGGGCGCGACCGGCCCCGTCCAGGAGGCCGTCGCCACGTCGGAGGGAACCCTCACCGCGTACGTACCGGTGGCGCACCAGCAGGGCATGGGGCCCGCCTCGATCACCGCGTCCGACGAGAGCGGCCGACTGCTGGCGTACGCCGCGTTCCTGGTCGAGTCGGCCGACGGGTGAGCGGTGCGGTCCGGGCGGCCGGGTAGATCCGCCAGATCCGCCAGATCCGCCAGATCCGCCAGATCCGCCAGATCCGCCGGATTCGGGTGATCCGGCGATCCGGCGGCGTCGTCCGGCCGACCCGACGCGGTGCGCGTTCGGCCCCTTCGTGCAGACCTGCGGGGCCGAACGGCCGCCCCGGAGCCGCTGTGGCGGCGGGGTTCCCTGACCCATCCTGGTCGGGTGGGAGCCATCGTATTGCCGCTGGAGGACGACAGCCCGGCCGCACCGGGTGAGGAGACCAGACGAGCCGTCCAGATCTGCAACTCCGGTTCGGTCGTGGACCGTTTCGAGCTGGACGTCGTCGGCGACGCCAAGAGCTGGGTCCGGGTCGAGCCCGCGGAGGTCAACGTCTTCCCGGACCAGTCGGTCGGCGTCGAGCTGGTCTTCACCCCGCCCAAGTCGGCCGAGATTCCGGCGGGTGAGGTCACTTTCGCCCTGAGGGTGATGTCCCACGAGGACATCGAGGGCTCGGTCGTGGAGGAGATGACGATCGTCGTCGGTCCCTTCACCGACTTCGGCGTCAAGCTGGTTCCCACGACGAAGCGGACCCGGTTCGGGGCGCGCTTCAACGCCGTCGTCGACAACCGCGGCAACGCCCCCCTGAAGGCCCAGCTCTACGCCACGGACGCCGACGCCAAACTCCGCTTCACCCTTCCGTACAAGGAGATCGAGGTCGCCCGGGGCACGGGAGCCGTGGCCCCGGTCAAGATCCGGCCCGTCGCCAGGCAGTGGCGAGGCCCTGATGTGACCCTGCCGTTCCAGGTCCTGGCCGTCCACCAGGACGAGGGCGGCGACGAGGAGCACACGGCCGACGGCGCGGTGGTCCAGGCTGCTGTCATCTCCGACGGAGCCGTGAAGTTCCTGATGGCGGTCGTCGCCGCGGTGCTGGCGCTGCTCGCCCTGTGGTTCTTCGTCCTCAAACCGAGTGTGGAGTCCGAGGCGGCGAAGGCCGCCCTGCCGCCCGGCGACACCGCCGGAGCGGGGGAGAGCGCCGGTGCCGCCGCGGGAGCGGGAAACCCGGGCGCGAACAGCGCCGGACCGGCGGGCGCGGCGGCGTCGGGCGGCGTGCCGCTGCCCTCCGCGCCCACGGACGGGAAGCAGGGCGACGACAGCGGCGCCGGAAAGGACGGCGGCACGGCGAACGACCAGAAGGACGCCGGAGGCACGGGCGAGGCGGCCGGTGGCGCGGCGGGCACCGGTGGCGCGGCGGGCACCGGTGGCGCGGCGGGCACCGGCGGAACGTCCGGGCCGGAGGACGGCAGCCGGGCCTTCGCCCGCCGTGTCCAGGCCGACGTCGCCGCCTCGGCCGAGTTCGACACCGAGGCCCGCTACACCGTCCCCGACGGCTGGGCCCTGCTCGTCAGCGACGTCACCTTCGAGAACGTGGCCGGAGACACCGGGATCGTTCAACTCCAGCGCGGGGAGGAGACGTTGCGCCAGGTGGCGCTCGACACCTTCCGTGACTACGGGACCCGCTACGACCAGCCCATCAGGTTCGGTCCGGGCGAGGAGGTCGTCCTCGCGGTCCGCTGCGACGTACCGGGCGGGCAGACGACCGCCGGAGCGACGGCGTGCACACCGGCCATCTACTTCTCCGGCCGACTCGTCCCGGAGGAGAAGCCGTGACGCCGGCGGGGCCGTGACGCCGACGCCGTAGGCCGCTTCCGGCCGGAGACCCGCCGCCCGCCGGCCACATACAGCTTCCTCGACGAACACGACGAACACGACGAACAGCCCTTGCCCGACGGGCGGACCGTCCACCGAAGAACTGGAGTACGCACCATGCCCGGACCACCCGCCGCGGCCCAAGGAGACCGGGTCGTCGGAACCGACACCCACATCGTGCTGGTGCCCTCGCCGGGCGGCCCGGTGGAGACCCCCGTGCCGCTGCCCTTCACGGGCACGATCGCGAGCGGCTGCTGCCCGACCGTCCTCATCGGCGGCAAGCCCGCCGCGACCAAGGACAGCGTCGCCGTCAACACCCCGCCGCACATTCCGCCCACCGGGATGTTCAAGAGCCCGCCCGACAACCGGGGCACGATCTCCCGGGGCAGCACATCCGTCTTCATCGGCGGCAAGCCGGCCGCCCGCACCGGTGACACGGCCACCACCTGCAACGAGCCCGCGATCCAGCACAGCGCCACGGTGATCGCCACGTCCACCGTCTTCATCGGCTGACCGGGGCCGGTCAGCGTGCCCGGTAGGACTGGGGCGGGAGCCCCATGACGGCCTTGAACTGCCGGCTGAAGAGAAAGGGGTCGGAGTAGCCCAAGGCGGCGGCGACCTGCGCGACGGTCCGGTCTCCGTTGTCGAGGAGGACCGTGGCCCGCTGGATGCGCCGCCTGACGATCCATTCGCGCGGTGGCATGCCGTACGTCTTGCGGAACACCCGGGTGAAGTAGTCGGGCGACAGGCCGGCCACCCGGGCCAGGTCGGACGTGGTGGGGCGGGCGTGGATGTTCCGGTCCGTGTAGCTCTCCAGCGCGTAGCGCGCCGAAGAGCTGAGCAGTCCCGACGTCGGCCGCCATTCGGCCCGCCGCAGCAGGGAGGTGAACAGGACGAGCAGCAGGCCGCGGATGCGCTCGTCGCGGTACGGGCGGGTCGACTGCGTTTCCGCCATCAGCAGATCGAACGTGCCCCGCAGATCCCAGGCGCCCGGTACGCACATGGCGGGCCCCAGGCACGCGTCGGCCGCCGGATCCCCGGCCAGCAGGAAGCGGTGGACCACGGTCTGTTCGTCGTCCGCGGCCCGCAGGATGAAGGGGGTGCGGGGGCGGATCCACACGACGCCTCCGGCCGCCAGGTCCCAGCGGTCCCGCCCCGCGACGACCGTGCACCCGCCCCGGATGACGAAGTGGACGAGATGCTCGGACAGCCCGCGGGGGCGGTCCAGGCTCCAGCCGCTCGTCAGCGTGTGCGGGCGTGCGTGTCCGGCCCCGGGGACGAGGAGGTGCTCCGCGCCGATCCTGCCGAGCCAGGCGTCGACCGCGCGTTCGTCCAGGGACTGGCAGCTGCTGTTGTCCGCGGGTTCTGCCGGCGGCA
>NZ_ML123034.1:696879-698823 GCF_003846185.1 Streptomyces sp. ADI96-02 | reverse complement strand
GGGTGCGGCGGGTCTGGGGAGGGAGCTGGACGGGGAGGGTGTCGGAGGGGCGGCCGGCGCCGTTCCGCGGGGTCAGCACCGGTGCGTCGACGGGCGTGTCCCATCGCGATGCGAGCACCGGCGTCGCCTCCCTCCAGCCTGGTAACGTCTCGGCTTCACGCACGGGGAGGGCAGTCCTTCGGTTCGGTGGTCCCGGCGATTGGATGGTGCAACGGCCTCGCGCGGGCCGGGAGTCAGCGCTCGCGTGATCGAGGCGGGATCTCGTCCGGACTCGCCCGGCCCGTCCCCGCCGCCCGCCGGGCCGCCAGCTCCGCGTCGGCCCGGCCGATGGCGCGGGCGTAGTCCTCGCAGAACATCGGGTACCAGTCCTGGAAGAGCTGTTCGACGGAGGTGCGGTACGCCGTCGTGTCCTTGTCCTCGGGCTTGTTGAGCGTCCCGCTGAACCAGACGCACTCCCCGAAGTACCAGGACAGGCAGTTGAGGAAGCCGTCCATGAGCGGATCGGGCGAGGATTCCAGGGAGTAGCCCCGGGCGAGCCGGAAGCGCCGCCAGTACTCTCCGAAGTCGTCCACCTCGGACATGCCGTCGCTCCAGGGCTTCGCGACGAGTTCCCAGGCCACCGGTGTGTCCATCGAATCCTCCATCGGGCGGTGACTGCTTGTGGTAGCGCGACTCGGGGCTTGGTTCTTGCAGGCTACTGGCGTGATCGCCGGGTACGCCGCTCTTCCGTGCCCATCGCTCATCGGTCTGAACAGTGCGGACGCGGCCGGGCCTTCCAGCCCGGCCGCGGACTCATGACAACAGGGAGAAGAACTCGATTTCGGCGATGGCGACGTCCTTGCCCCGGTCCGAGGGATAGGCGTCGGTGATCTCGATCTTCACCGTCTTGATCGCGTTGGCGCCCTTGAGCGAGAACTTCTGCGGTTTCGCGGAATCCTTGAGATCCACGCGCATCCGCTTCTCGTTGGTGAACGTCAGGTACATCTGACGCGGCCGGCCGTGCTCGGTGTACGTGTCGCCCGCTCCGGCCGTGACGATGAGCTGGTCCAGGTTGACGATCCGGTCGAACTGGACGACCAGAACCGTCTTGTCCTTCTCCGCCCCCGTCAACTTCGCCGCGAACGGAACGGACCAGTACGACGCGCTGTTGAGGTCGATCAGGTTCTGGGTGCCGCGGCCCTTGGCCGAGGCGCCGGCGACCTTGGCGGGACGCACCGGCGAGTACTGGGATTCCAGGAAGCCCTTGGCGGTGGTCCGCACCTCGGCCACCTTGTCGTTGACCGTGTTCCGGAACGGTGCGTACGACGCGTAGAGCAGGCACCCGACGCAGAACATGATGCCCGCCACGATTTTCACCTTCGCCCAGAAGGCGGCGAAGCCGCCGCCGGGGGCCGTGGCCGGGTCGGTCTGCTGACCCGTCCCCGTCCCCGTGCCCAGTTCCACAACGCGCGGACCTCGTCGGCGTCGCAGCCTGCCCCACCACGGGGCCCGCGCCACCTGCGCCTCGCGCAGCTCGAAGCCGCACCGCGCGCAGAACTTACGGGCGGGGGCATTGCCCTGCCCGCAGTCGCCGCAGATCAGGTCACCGGGCCGGATGACGTTGTTCCGGGCGGTCCGCAGATTCCGGCCGCCCGCGCGGGGCTGCGGAGCCTGCGGCAGGACGACGTCCGGCTCGTCGTCCCCGTCGTCGTCCTCCACCGGATCGACGGAGGGCAGCGGGGCGACGAGGGCGGCGTCCCGGCTACGGGCGGCGGCCTCGCTCACGGTCGGCAAGGGCACCGTGTCCTCGTGCCGCCGGTGCTCCTGCGGAGACCTCGCCCCGCCGACGGCCTCCGTGGACGGGGCCGGCTCGGCCCGACGAGGCGGCGCGGGACGGCTCGGGCCGGGCGCGGACGATGCGCCCGGCGGACGTGGCGGCGCACCGGCTCCGCCCGACGGCGGCGG
>NZ_ML123034.1:685982-696665 GCF_003846185.1 Streptomyces sp. ADI96-02 | reverse complement strand
CGGGGGTGGCGTGCCGAGTCCCGCCGGACGCGGCGGCCGGGGAGCGGCCGGGGCGGATGCGCCGGGCGCCGGAGGCGCGGGCGGCCTGCCGGCACCGGGCGGGCGCGGCGGTGCGCCGGCACCGGGCGGGCGCGGCGGTGCGCCCAGGCCCCCCGGACGCGGCGGGCCTCCCGGAGGGGGGCCGCCCAGCCCGGGGGGACGCGGAGGCCCGCCCAGCCCGGGGGGCCTGCCCAGCCCGGGGGGCCCGCCCAGCCCGGGGGGACGACCGGCGAGGCCCGGCCCGGTGGGCACGACCACCGGGGCACCGGTGGCCGGGGGGTTCACCAGCCGCGCCGTGCCCAGGAGCACTCGGCGCAGCAACGGCGTCGGCGCCGGATTCGCGACGGCTTCCGCCTCCTGCTTGACCTCCTCGGACACCTCGGGGACGGACCGCTCGCCCGACCACTCCAGGAATGCGCCGCAGGAGCCGCAGAAGTCGTCGGCGTCCCGATTGCGCCCGCCGCAGCGGCGGCACACGATCATCGGCGCACCACCTCCGCGCGGTACGGCACATGGGCCGGCATCCACTCGCGCATCAGGGCATCCAGATCCACTCCGGCCTCCTGCTCGTCGCTGTCGACCGTCACCCGTACGAGCACGGTCTCCCGGTGGTCGGCGGGGAACACCGTTCCGGGCGTACGGGAGGTGACGACGCCTCCGGAGTCGAACAGCTCGACCGTGCCGCCCGTCGCCAGCGCGATCCGCTCCCGCGCCCCGGCGACCGTGCCCCGGATCCGATGCCCGGACAGCGCGAGCGCCGTCACGGCCCTCTTCCGCTCCAGCGGCCACTTCTCGTCGAGCTGGGTGCCCATCCGGTCGGCGAGCCACGCCAGGAAGTCCTCCGGGGCCAGCCTCGGGTCCAGATAGGCGGACAGGCAGTCGAGCGTGCTGATGAGCGGGGCGATCACCTCGTCCCAGCCCGCGGTCAGCCGTACGGTGAAGGGGTCCTCCTGGTAGACCGAGGGCAGTAGGTCGACCAGCGAGTACGGGCTGCCGAGCCCGTCGACGGCGGCTCTCATCGGTCCTCCTCCACGCGTATGTGGTGGTCGTAGGAGACGACCAGGCTGTTGGGCGGCAGATCGATGCGCCGGGACTCCTGCCCGCGCTCGCCGGTCACCGGGTTGGCCGCGAAGAGCCGTACGTCGTCGACCAGGTCGACGCCCGGCACCCGCTGGAGGAGCGCGAAGATCTCGCCCACCTGCACCGGGCGGCCGAACGGCCAGCCCGTACCGTGCGGGCCGCCGCCCGGCAGCGGGTCGAGGAACCGGTACAGCGCCTCCTCCGCGTCCTTGCACACCCGGTCGCCCGTCGCCCGGTGGTGGGCGGTGATCCGGGAGACCACCGTCACGCCCCGGTACAGCGGCGGCTCGATCACGACGCGGGTCCCCACCAGCCTCGTCTCCTCCAGCCGAGCGGCGACCCGGTCCAGGGTCTCCTGCGCGGGCACCAGGTGCTCCAGCCGGACCCGTTCGCCGGGCGGCGCGGCCGGCACCACCAGCAGCCGCACCCCGCCGGGCTGGTCGTCGGGCATGCAGCGCACCCGGGCCAGTTCCGGAGCGGCCTGGTGGGCCATGGACTCGAAGTCCTCCGTCGTCACGGCCCGGTTGCTGCTGCGCAGCGTCAGCGGACCGCGCGCGACCGCCTCGGCCAGCGTCTCGCCGTCGGCTCCGCCGCGCGCGGGCGCGCGGTTCTCCACACCGGCGACGAACGGCAGCGACGACAGCAGCGACCGCACCGCACCGGCCGGCACGTTGCCCCGCTGCCCGCCGCCGACCGCGAAGCCGCGCAGCCGGACCGACGCGCCGTCCGGCGGGACCGCTCCGTACTGGCGCAGGCCGCCGTCCTCCTCCCGCACGGCGGGACCGAACTGCACCTCGCACGCCACCGCGTCCAGCACGAAGTGCCGGTCGTCGGGCCCGCTGGCGGCGAAGTCGTCGACACGGGTCCACCTCTCCCACACCGGGTCGTCGCCGCGCGGGGCCACCTCCACGTACGGGTCGGCGTACGGCGCGAGGATCGGGCCGCGCGGGACGGCGAAGCGCTGCCCCGGAACACCCCCGGCCTCGTCCAGGTACTCCCGGTCCACGACCTCCACATGCGTGGCCGTCACCGTCGCACCGACCGTCATCGTGCTCAGCCCGTGCACGACGGGGCTGGAGGTGTAGCCGGGCAGGCCGCCCGCCGGCTCGGTGACGCGGGCCCGCAGCCAGCCGGCCGTCCGGCCGCCGAGGACCGCGGCGCCATGCGTGTCGGGCACGTGCACCACGATGTTCCCGGACCGGTTCAGCCCGCCCGTGCCGTCCGTCGACACCCCGCACACCGACCACGTGGAGCCGTCCCATGCCTCCCAGATGAGCGGAGGGGCCTCGGGGTCCACTCCGACGCCGTCGATCCGGCCGTCGAACTCGACGCGCACCGCGCAGCCCGGCACGGCTCCTTCCAGTCCGAGCAGCAGCACGTCCCCGGGCTGCGGCGCCGTGCTGAACGCGGCGAACGGCACCCGGACCCCGTGGCTGCCGAACTCGCGGTCCAGCGGCCGGTCGTCGTCGGGGCCCTGCGTCATCACATGGGCGAGCGGACCGGGCACCATCGCCACGTCCGCGTCGGTGCAGAAACTGATGGCCTCCTCGGTCTCGGTGCGCAGCGTCGCCACGCGGGTGTTGCCGCGCACCAACAGCGGAGCCTCCGTCACCGGCGACGTCGACCAGAACGTGACGGGGGTGCGAGCCGCCGCGGGCGGCAGCATCCGCAGCCCGATGAGGTCGAGGAACTTCACGTACAACCGGTCGGGGACCTGGTTGAGGCGGTGGATCATCTGGTCCGACATCATGGCGAACGCCTCGATGAGGGTGGTGCCGGGATCCGAGGGGTTGTGGTCGGTCCACTCGGGACAGCGGCGGGCGATGAGCCGGCGCGCCTCGTCCATCAGGTCCTGGAAGCGCCGGTCGTCGAGATCGGGGGTGGGCAGCATGTTCTACTCCGCTCCCGCGTCCTGGCCGGCGTCCGAGGAGTCGTCCGGCAGCGAATAGAACGGGAAGACCATGTTGCGGGGATCGTTGCTCCCCTTGGGCGTGTACGTGATCAGGATGTTCACCAGGGTCGGGTTGCGCGGGTCGGGCTCGGCCCGCACGGCCTCGACGGTCACGCGCGGTTCGCAGGCGGCCAGCGAGGACGCGACTTCGCGGCTCAGGCGGTCGAGAGTGTCCGGGTCGGTACCGGCGAACACGTAGTCGCGCAGCCGGGAGCCGAACGCGGGCAGCACCGGACGCTCGCCCGGATAGGTCGTCAGGACGAGCTTCATGGACTGTTCGAGCAGCGCCGGTCCGCTGACGGTGCGAATGCCGCCGCTGCCCCCCGCCCCAAGCGGGAAGGCCCAGCCCGTTCCTATGTGGTCGTTGTCCACGGCAGCCGTTCTCCTTGGCTCAGTTGAGTTCGATCTTCGAGCCCTTGATGGCGACGGTGCCGGTGCTCTCGATGCTGATGGAATTCTGTGCGCGCATGCTCAGGGTGGAGCCGCCGTCGATGCTGACGCTGCCGCCGGCCCCGGCGGTGATGGCCACCGTGCCCCCGTCGCCGCAGTCGATGTGGATCCGGCCCGCCGTCGTACGGCTGTTGGGGGTCTGCGGACGCGAGGTGAGCGTCACCGTCCCCGCCACCTGGTCGATGGCGAGACCGAGTTGGCCGTCCCCCGTCCCGAGGACGACCGAGGACACCGACGGCGGCCGGTCCGGGCCGGGCGGCGCCTTGTCGTGGAAGGCGAGCATGGTGCCGGTCGGCGAGACGAAGCCCCGGCGCACCACCTCGGCGGTGCGCCCGGTCGCCTCCACCGCCGGTCCGCCCGGCTGGTACGCGCTGGCGTTGCTCAGCACCCCGCCGACCACGTACGGCCGCCGCGGATCGCCCAGTTCGAAGCCCAGGAGCACCTGGTCCCCGACCTCCGGAAGGAACAGGGCTCCACCCCGCTTCCCGCCGGCCGCCTGGACCACCGGCGCCCAGTCCGTCTCGTGGTCGGGCGCGAGCCACGGCAGGACGGCCTTCACCCGGCCCCTGCCGAGCGGGTCGTTGACATCCGTGACCACTCCGCAGACCATGCCCTGCACCGTCGGCGCGGCGGACGCGGCGGACGGCCCGGACGCCAGGCCGAGGAGCGTACGGTCCTCCGGGTTGCCGAGCTGGAGCCGGGTGCGGTAGCCGCCCTCGGACAGGTCGAAGACGTGCTGCGCGGCGTTGACGGTCCACGTCCCGGCGAACGGCGCCGGCGGCCCGGTGACCCGCACCGCCGTGCCCGCCTGGAGCAGCGGATCGCCCCACGCCATGCCCTGCGCCTCGGCCAGGCTGCCCGCCAGCCGTTCGACCGGCCCCTGGAGCGCCTCGCCGGCCGCCGCGCCGATGGCCGCGCCCACCGCCGGGGCGCTGTTCGTCAGGATGCGCCCGTCCGCCGTCGGCGCGGGCCCCAGCGACGGGTCCGTGGACGGCGGCGGCGGCGGCGCGGGCGGGCGGGTGTGCCCGTTCACGGCTCGCAGCACGGAACCGACCGTGGCCCCGGTCAGCTCGGCGGAGCTCCCCGCGGTCCGCGCCTGGGTGGACACCGCCCTGGCCTCCAACGGATCCCATACCCGCATCTCCACCTCAGGGGTCAGCGCCGCCACCGTCACCCGGGGCCGGAACGTCCGGAGGTTCTGCTGGAGTTGGAGTGCCACGGGAGAGCCGCCGCCGGTATGCGCGGCCGGACGGAAGTAGAAGCCGTCCGGCCCGATCCCGAACTCGTACCCGATCGCGCGGCAGCGCCCGCTCAGGAACTCCCAGTCGCTCTGGTTCAGTTGGCCCAGATGGCTGTGCGACGTGCGGGTCGCCTCGATCCGGCCGATGGGCAGGCCCGCCTCCTGCGCGATCCGGCGGGCGATGTCGGCGTCCGTCATGTTCACGAACGTCCGTACGTGCGAGCTGCGTTGGAGTCGGTGGCCGGCGTCGTAGGCACGCACGACGGTGATCACCGACAGATCGGCGTAGTCGCCCTCCAGCGCGGTCACCTCGCCCGCGCCGACCAGTGCGGGCGCGCGGGCGTCGGACTCCTGGCTCCACACCTCGATCCGGCTGCCGAAGGTGATGCCGGTCCGGTCGAGGATGTCGGCCTCGTCGTCCCGGAAGGTGATCTCGATCATGGTGGGCGCGTTGCGCCGGCTGTCCACCAAGGCGCGCAGCACGCGGTCCTGGAGGTCGTCAGGCAGCGGGCGGGCCGTGCCCGTACCCACCCGTATCGACGCCCGGGGCGCCGGAGGCGCGGTCGTCGCACTCATGGGCGCTCCCCCTTGGCCATGGCGGCGGTGACGTCCGTGTTGGGGTTCGGCTTGCTCCCCGGCGGGAGGCCCGCGGGAACGCCGGGGGTCGGGGCCGGGTAGGACAGAGCCGGGGGCGTGCCGCCCGAGGCCGCGGACGCGCCGCCGGAGGGGCTGAGCACGTGCAGGGTCAGGTTGCGGATCTCCGCCCGGATGGGCAGGCCGTTGCGCGCGAAACGCGTGTACGTGCAGTCGAAGCGCATCAGCTCGACCTCCATGTCGAATCCGACGCCCGTGGAACCCCACTGGAAGCGCAGCGGCTCGCGCCGGCCCTTCTCCGTCGTTCCGTCCGCCCGTGTCACCGTCTCCTCGACCACCCAGTCCATCAGCAGCCGGACCTTCTCCTGGATGGAGCTTCCGGTGAAGGTGAGCGCCGACAGGACGAGCCGGGTCGATCCCCGGGTCGCGATGGAAGCGACGATGCTGCGGGAGTCCTCGGCGTTCTCCTTGCCCACCGGGTCCGACAGGCCCTCGGCGTTGTGGGAGATGCTGATCTCGGTGGGGTTGTACTCGAAGGGGAATCTGACGTCGGGATTCTTCTGACTCCGCAGCACCGCCTTGGTGACGTTGCGCTGGAGGGAGCCGGAGACCGGAAGGCTCACGGGGCCACCTCCGCCGGAGCGGAGTCCAGGTCGAGGAAGCCGCTGTGATCGAAGGAGATCCTCTCGATGGCCACGGAGCCGCTGCGGGCGTCCAGGTCCGGCCCGACCCACTCCTTGGGGAAGGCGTTCGCCAGCACCCAGCGGGTGACCACCCGGCCCTGGTGGTCGAAGAGCCTGATGGTCACGTTCTGCCCTGTGTACGGACCTGCCGCGCCGCCCTCGTACTCGTAACCGGTCCAGTTCGCCGCGACCCGCGCCAGCCAGGTCTGGAGGCGGGGGGAGTCGGCCTGCGTCATCATCCGTTCGAGCGTGACGGTGCTGAACGTCACGCGGTCGGGCAGCAGGTCGCTGTCGAGGTACTGGCCGCCCTCGGCGATCTCCTTGGCGCCGAACTGCACCTGGAGGCCGCGGCAACTGGACCACATGCCGAGATCCGTCTTCCACTCGTCCAAGGACACGTGGAAGCGCATCGCCATGCCCGCGCGCGGATAGTCGCCGGGGGAGCGGGCCTCGCGCGGGGCGGACGCTCCGCCGGACGGCGGTGCGGTCGGGGCGGGCCCTTGCCCGGGGCCACCGGGGGCCAGACTCGGAAGTGCTGCTGTCATGTCGCATCCTCGGCGCGGGGGTGGAAGAACGAAGCGGGATCGGGTACGGGCGGGCGTCGTGCGGCCGGGTGGCCGGCAGGTCCACGGAGGCGGCGGGGCCGGCCGCCCCGGGGCCGGTGGGCGTGCGGCGACTAGCTGCCGGGACTTCCCGGTGCGAAGTCGTCGTCCAGGAACCCGGTGTGCACGATCTCCAGGGTCTCCAGAGCCACGTTGCCCTGCGACGAGTTGAACTCGTTGATCCCCCAGGCCGCCGGGAAGAACTCCTTCAGCTCCCAGGTGACCGTGCGGTCGTTCTGCCAGTTGACCAGCGAGATCGCCCCGGTGAGCGGCTCGTTGCGCATGGCCGTCTCGGTCAGCCACTCCTGGACGATCTGCGAGTCCCGGCACGCCGCCCGCGACAGTTTGATCCGCTGGTACTGCGGAACGCCCGGGAAGACCAGCGGATGGTTCCAGCTGTCGCCGGCGCGGTACTCGGCGGTCTGCCAGGAGACGTTCAGCCCGGAGGCGCTGCTCCAATGGCCCAGCTCGTACCGGCTGCGGTCGATGGCCACGGCGAACCTGTGGGCCATGCTGACCGAACCGAAGAACGCGTCCTCGTCGGACATACGGCCGCGGACGGCCTGGCCTGCGGCCATGTCTTTCTCCCTTCCCGGGAATCAGTCGTCTGGGTCAGATGCGGGGGGCGAGGAAACCGCTGCGTTCGCGGTCCACGACCAGTTCTCTGCGGATGTGCGCCAGGATGCGGTCGTGGAGACGACCGGCCAGGGCGTCGAGGACCGCCGGGTCGTCCAGGAAGCCGAACGGCCGCTGCCTCCGGTGCGCCTCCAGCATCTCGATCAGTCCGGCCCATTCCCGGGTCTGGTCGAGCGGGACCGGGGCACCGCCCGAGGCGTCCGGGCCCGCGTACGGGCGACCGGAACCGCCGCCGTGCCCGCCGCCACCGGGCAGCGGCGGCGGGGCACCGGTCCACGAACCGGCCGAGGTCCAGGTCTCGCTGGAGAAGCTGACGGGACCGTACGGGTTTCCCTGCGCGGGCCCGGACCCGGGGAGACCGCTCCAGGTCATCTCCGGCGAGGGATGAGGAGCCGCGGTCCCGGCGGCCGGTGTTCCTTCCGCGCCGACGCCGAGGCGGCCGTCGACACTGCCACCGCCACTGCCACCGGCGACACCATCGATGGAGGTGGCGGAACCTGAGGCGGCCGTGCGCTGCACGTGCAGCAGAGGCGAGGGCCGTGCTCCGGACCAGCGCAGCGCCGCACGCGCCTGAGCGCCCTTCGGCGCTTCGCCCGGTCCGAATCCCGGCCGGTTCTCCGCCCCGTTCATCGGTGCGTTACCCGGCCCGGTGATGGGCAGATCCAGGGCGGTCAGTTCACTGCCGACGGCCATGGCCGCCGGCCGTACCGCGCGGGCGGACTGCTCATCCGCCGGATCAGCGGATTCCGGCTCCCCGCCGCCGGTGAAGGCGTCTGCTTCGGGTCCGGCCGAGGGCAGACCGTGCGAGCCCCCGACTCCGCCCGCGTGCACGGAGGCGACGTACTGCGGAACCGCGTACAGCGTTCCCCGCCGGGCTCCGTCCCGCCCGTCCACCGGCACCCGGTCGTCCGCCGCGCTGTGCGGCGGTTCCTCCGCGTCGCGGGCAGGTATCCGGCGCGGCACTCCGTCCGAACCGGCAGCCGGATCAGCGGACTTCGCGATGAGCGAGGGCGCGATCACGGGATCGGCGGCGGAAGTGGGGTCGGGTGCGAAAGCTGAGGTGGGCGCGAAGGCCGAGGCGGTGAATGCCTGTCCGCCGCTGTCCTCGGCCGCGTCCGGTCGCGACAGATCGGCGTCGACGGGCCGGCGGCCCGCAGCGTCCCCGGAGTCCGCCGGCAGCGGCTCGTCCGTTTCGGCGGCCGGAGGCATCAGGACGCTGCGCTCGGACCGGTGCGTCCGGTGGACCAGGGCCGCCGGTTCGCCGGGGCGTGCGGCCGGGGCCCGCCCCGGAATCCCGGAGGGCGGAGAAACGGTCAGCAGTCCGGTGGTGGGGCCGGCGGAGGACGGCACACCGAACTGCCCGGCCGCCCCGGCGCGGGTGGAGGGCGCGTGGGCGGGCGACGATGTGTGGGTGCCCGTGGGTGCCGACGGCACCGGTTCGGCGGGGAACGCGGGTACGGCGAAGGCCGGTGCGGCGGCGGGCGGGCCTGCTTCCGCCTCGGTCGGCGCGGGCCCGGTCGCAGGCGCCGGGGCAGCCGGAAGCGCCTGGTCCTCATCCACTGCGGGAAGCGGGTGTTGGGGCACGGCGGCTTCGGCCGTCGCTGTGCCGGAGCGATTCGCCTCCGCGGTTTCGGCGTCGACGTCGTCCCGCTCGGCGGCGGGATCGCTCGGCGAGGGCGGGGACTCCTCGCCGTTCGCCAGGCGGTCTCGGCCTCCCGATCGGCGAGAGGGGCGCACGGCATGGATCAGCGTCCGCCCGTCGCCTGTGGCCGCGGAGGAGGGGGATTCGGTGCGGGCGGGTGATTCCTGCGGCGCGGTGGGTGCCCCCTCCGGCGTACGTGCCGCATCGAACGGGCTTGTCTCGGCAGCGGTTTCACCGTCCGAAGGACGAGTGACCGGTACGGCGGGCACGGTGGGCACGGCAGCGGAGTCGGCATCGGTGACCGCGTCCGCCGGGGCGGACGCGGGCGCACCGGCCTCCGGTGAACCGGTCTCGGACGTACTGGTCTTGGACGTACCGGTCTTGGACGTACCGGTCTCCGGGACTCCGGACGTCAGCACGTCGGCCGCCCGCGCATCGTTCGTCGGCGCGCCGGCCTCCGACGTGTCGGCCGGCAGAGCACGGTCCGCGGCTGGTTCCTCCTCCAGAGAGGCGGCGTCGCCCTCGCGAGCGGCCCGGGGCACGGGGACCGTCGGCGTCTCGCGCTGCGGTCCGTCCGGGGAAGAGGACACGTCGTCGGGCGAGGCTGTACGTCGAGCGGGGCGGCCGGTGGGAGCGCCGTGACGCTCACGGACGTGCCGCAGACTCCATGCGGCCTCCCAACTCTGCTCCGGTGATGCCACGTTGGCCGCTGCCGACGCCGTCTCGGAGGACGGTACGGCTGGGGCCCTCCCGGTCGCCTCCTCGACGCCGTCCGAGGTGTCCCCCTCGGCGTCGCCAGTGGTGTCCTCGGTACGCGGCGCGGGGCTCTCGGTGATGGCAGGGCGTCGCCGTCCCGCCGCACGGGTCGGCCGTCGGACTTCGCTCGTCGTCGGAGCGGGGCTCTCGGCGGAGGGTGCCGCGAGCGGCTGCGAGCCGACCGCGGTGGCGTCGGTGTCGGAAGTCGCGGCGGGAGAGGCGTACGCGGCGGGCGCGGCGGCGTCCTCGGCCTGGTCGACGGCCTCGCCGTGCGCGGGGAGCCCGGAGGCGGGCTCGACGACGGGAGCGTCCGGCGAGGGAATCGGGGGCGTCGCCTGTGTGGGGGCGGCCGTTGAGGGCGCACCCACTCCTGCCGCGAGGGCGGTGGTGCGCGTGCCGGGGTTCACGGTGGCTTCGGGGGCCGAGAGCTCGGCGGGTTCGTCCGGTGCCGTGGTACGCCGGTAGCCGCTGGGGTGCCGGCGCGACCGGTGGGAGAGGGTACGGGGGAACGCGTCGGAGGTGCGGCCGGGCAGGGGGCCTGCTCCGGGGAGCGGTCCGGGAGCCGAAGGCATGCGGTTCAGCGCCTCGGCGGCGGCCTGCGTGTGCTGGGCGGACGCCGAAGCGCCCTCGGCCGACGTCCTACGGGCCTGGACGAACGACGGCAACTCGTCGTCAGCGGCTGCCATCTGCGCGATCATCCAGTCCGGACGGTATGCGTCGAGCCTGCGGTCGAACTCCGAGCGGGTCTTTACGGGCGGCGGGGTCACCGGGCGGGGTTCGCCGACGTGTTCGTCGGTCGCCCGGGTGAGCACCGGCGGGGCGGTGGTCGTGCCCCGTGCTTCTCCAGCCACCGGAATGCGGCGGGCGGTGACCACCGGCAGATCCGCCGGGCCGTCCGCCGCCAGGGCCGTCCTGAACGGTCGCGTGACGGCGTTCCCCGCCGAAGCCGAAGCCGAAGCCGAAGCCGAAGCCGAAGCCGAAGCCGAAGCCGAAGCCGAAGCCGAAGCCGA
>NZ_ML123034.1:675239-685927 GCF_003846185.1 Streptomyces sp. ADI96-02 | reverse complement strand
CCGAAGCCGAAGCCGAAGCCGAAGCCGAAGCCGAAGCCGAAGCCGAAGCCGAAGCCGAAGCCGAAGCCGAAGCCGAAGCCGAAGCCGAGCCGACGCGTCCGGTCGGCACCGGCGGGACGACGGGACCGTCGAGCACCGACACCACCAGGGCGTCCGCGCGTCCCACCGGCACGAGCGGCAGGTCGACGGAACGGTGGTCGGGAACGGCCCCGTCCGGGCCGGTCGCCGCCGGGCGGCCGGCCCGGACGGGTGCGACCCGCGCACGGTGGATCAGCGATCGTGTGCCCGCCCGTGCGACGGACGCACGCCCCAGCGCGGACACGGTCCAGGGGACGGCCCGTACCGTGGTGCCCAGTACGGGCAGCCGACGCCATTCCACGCCGGCCGCGGGCGGCGACGCGGGCGCTGCGGGCGCCGCACCGGTCGAACGCCCGCGGAACCATGCACGGGCGGACTTCCACGACCACTGCACGGGCCGCCTCCTTTCGGGGAACGGCTCCGGACGCCGCTCAAGCGTCCGGGCCGTCTTCGGTTGGTGATATGCGTTGGTTGATCCGGCCGATCTCCTCGATCACCCGCAGTCGGGACGGGTGCTCCAGGTCGAGGACCGAGTCGGCGGACCAGTGGAGGTAATAGGCGACGTAGACGACCTCCTCCCAGAGGCGGTCGGCCGTGTACGTCAGGATTCCCCCGGTGCCTCACCCGCCACGTCGACGAGGAAGGCGTGCGCACAGGACGGGCAGTTGACCTCGGCCTCGGTGCGGCCCTCCTGGTTGATCCTCCGGTAGAGGTCCTGGAGGAAGGCCAGATCGGAGGCGAAGAGGTTCTCGACGGTGTCCGTGGTCACGTCCGTGACGCCGCCGATCCGCGTGACGGTCCGGCTGAGCAGCAGGACCGTCAGGTAGGCCGGGTTCTGCTGCACCTTCGGGTCGACCTGCGGGGCGATCTCGTCCCGGGCGGTCGCCAGGCGCATGAGGCCCTCGCGGTGCACACGCCCCTGCGCGTCGACGTACCCGCGCGGAAGGACGAACGGGTATTCCGTCCGCATGGTGTGCCCGGTCGCCTCGGCGGTGGGGCTCATACGGGAATGACCTCTTCGCAGGTGAACGTAACCGTCTCCAGGACGATCTCGGACGCGCCGGCCTTGAGGTTGCCGACCTCCACCTTGCTCGGCCAGGCGCCGAGCAGCCGGTAACTGGCCTGCGCCACACCAGCGGCGTTCTGCAGTTCCAGCGTTCCGGACATACGGGCGCCGGGGTCGCCCTTGCGGGCCATCGCGTGCCAGGCGAAGAGGAAGGCCGTACCGTCGACACCGCGCTTGAGGGTGACGGTCGGCGGCTTGGTCTTGCCGAACTGCTTGGTGTGGATGACGTCGCCGCCTCTAGCGGGGGAGACGATGTACTCCGTCGGCTCCACCTCACTGGTGATCCCGCTCAGTTCCGAGAAGTAGGCCGGAGCGGCCCCGTCGAAACTCACCACGAAGCGCGCGGCGGAAATGGCCTGGGGGGTTCCCTGGGTCATGGTCTAGGTGCTTTCTACTCGTCGATTTCGGAGCCGGGTGCGTACTGCGAGAGCCGGAAGACCACGAACTCGGCGGGCTTCACGGGCGCGATGCCGATGTCGATGGTGAGGATGCCCGCGTCACGGTTCTCCGGCGGGTTGTTCTCCTCGTTGCAGCGGACGAAGAACGCCTCGGCCGGGCTTCGGCCGAACAGCGCGCCGCTTCGCCACACGCGCGTCAGGAACGCGGTGACGGTGCGGCTGACGCCCTCCCAGAGGTAGCGGTCGTTGGGCTCGAAGACCACCCAGTTCGTGCCTTCGAGAATCGACTTCTCCACGTAGTTGAACAGCCGGCGCACATTCAGGTAGCGCCACTCGGGATCGCTGGAGAGCGTCCGCGCGCCCCAGATCCGCACGCCCTGCCCCGGGAAGGTCCGGATGCAGTTGACGCCGATCGGGTTGAGGATGGCCTGCTCGCCCTTGGTCACGGACAGGGCGGGGGAGAGGACTCCGCGCATCACCTCGTTGGCCGGAGCCTTGTGCACACCACGCGTGTCGTCGTTCCGCGCCCACACGCCCGCGACGTGGCCGCTCGGCGGGATGAACTCGGCCCGCTTCTCCAGCGGGTTCATGACCTTCACCCACGGCCAGTACAGACCGGCGTACTTGGAGTCGAAGGAGGAGTAGTCCTGCCGCCAGTCGCGGACCTGCTGCGCGTTGAGATCGGGCAGCGGGTCGAGGATGGCGACGCGGTCGCCCATCGTCTCGCAGTGGGCGACGAGCGCCAGCTGCACGGACTTGACGCCCTCCGCGTCGATCGCGCCCCGCTGGTACGCCGACATCAGGTCGGGCACCGCCACCATGGTGATCTCTTCGATGGCCTCCAGGCCGGACAGCCCGGTGCGGGCGGCCGTGCTGCCGATGTAGGAACCGGCGTCCACCTCCGCGGCGCTGTCCTCCTGTGCCGCAGGCGCGACGACCTCGGCCGAACGGGTCGGAGCGAGCGCGACTTTGGCCCCCTTGACGGGGCGGACGGGCGTCGCGCCCTTGACCTCTTCGAGGGTGATGACGGTGGACTTCTTCAGCGCCGTTCCGACGAAGCCCGGACCGCGCTTCGAGGAGACGTTGTCGTACTCCTCCACGACCTTGCCGCCGCGCCGTACGACCAGCTTGAAGGACTCCTCGTCCCCGCTGTCGGACGCGTCCTCCACCTCGACCGAGACCGGCCCGGAGGGGTCCGAGGCCGCCGCGGACGTCAACGCCACGGTCAGCGCCGGGCGTCCGGCTGCCGGCCCGGCCAGTTCCCCGCGGACGCTTCCGGCGGACTCCACCGCCGGCGTCCGTCCGGCGGCTGCCGTGCCGCCCGCGACCTCGGCCGTTCCCGTACCGGGGCCCAGGCTCACGATGTACGCGTTGCCGCCGCCGTTGAGGAAGTAGCCGTAAACGGCCTGGGGGAGATACGCGTCGGCCATGAACTCGCCGAAGACATTCGTGTACTGGGTCCAACTCGTCACCAGTACGGCCTCGTCCAGCGGGCCCTTCTCGGTGAACCCGATGAAGGCGGCCGTGGCGGTTCCCACGCCCTGGATCGGCTTGATACCCGAGGAGGTCTCCTCCACGAAGACACCCGGGGTCAGGTAATTCGGCACACGTTCCTCACTTTCCTGTGCGACTCCCCACGGTGTCATCCGCCCGACACCGGTACGGGAAGCGATCAGCCATACGCACGGACATCTCCGCCTGCCCCAAAGGGAATCCGCTCGGCCGTGGCCCGCCGCCCCGTGCTCGGTCACGATGGAGCGATGATGGACGCGGTGACCACTTCGCTCGAAGCCTGGCTGCGCCGGTGCGTTCCCACCACCGGGCTCGACTTCGACGGCCCCGGCTCCGGCCTTCCCGACGCCGGCGGGGGCTGCGTGCTGCGGGCCTTCCTGTACGACGTCCGGGAGGAGGAGCGGGGCCGCAGCGGGGGAATGTACCTGCGGGACGGGGCGGACTCCTCCGTCACCGCGCGGCTGCAACCCCTGCGCGTCCTCCAGTACTCCTACCAACTCACCGCGTACGGAGCCGACTGGCGCGAGCACCAGCGCGTCCTCGGTGAAGTGATGCTGGCCGCCGCCGCCGTGCCGAGTCTGCCGGACGACACGGTGGACGAATCCTTCGCCGTCTACGGTCCGGGGGCGCTGCCGCTCGTCGTCGCGCCCGCCGCGCCCGTGCCCTTCCCCTGGCCGGTGACCGCCGTCCCGTCCGCACCCGCCCTGCACCTCGTGGTGAAGGCTCCGCTGCGCCCGCCCGCCGATACCGACCTGCGCCCCGCGCCGGACCGGGTCGAGCTCGGCACCCGCAGGACCGACGGCGCACCCGAGTCCGCACACCGGCGCACCTCCGCGCTCCGGCCGCGCCGCCGCATCGAGGAGTGAGGCAGACCCGGACCACCGCGCATCCGGCCGACGGACAGACCACGTCGGCGGATGCGTTGACCACCTGTCAGATGAAGCCCTCGCGTATGGCGTAGGCCACGGCGTGCGACCGGTTGCGCAGGTGGAACCGGTGCGTCACGTCGTGCAGGACGTTCTTCACCGTCCGCTCCGAGTACGACAACTGCGACGCGATCTCACGCGTGTCGAGGCCGTCCGCCACGAGTTTGAGCACGTCCCCCTCCCGGTCGGTCAGACCGTTGAACCTCAACCCGCGCGGCGCCAGCACCTGATGCTGCACCTGTGACACCTGCCGGAGCAGCCGCCCGAGCAGGTCCGGGGGCACGACACCGGCCCCCCGGTGCACCGACGAGATCACCTGGACCAGGCGGTCCGCCGTCGCCTCGCGCCGGCGCACCAGCCCGGCGACGCCGGACTCGACGGCCAGCATCAGCCCGGCGTCATCCAGTTCGGACACCACGACCACGGCCTGCTGCATCCCCTTGCCCCGGACCGCCCGGAGCAGTTGGAGGGCCTCCTCGTTCACCTCGTCGGCGACGATGAGCGCCACCGTCCCCGAGGTCGTCTGGCTGCTGTCCGCGATCCAGATCTCCGCCCGGGTCTTCAACGCCGCCACGATCCCCGCCTCCGAGATCGGGTCGGAGGTCTTGACGTGGACGAATATGCGATCGCCTGACATGGGTTGCCCTTCATACATGTGTCCGGTCCGCGGTCCTGCGGAAACCGGGCACGGCACCGAAGGCCGTGAACGGCTTTGCCCGAACAGCTTCCTTTGCGGGACTGGTCGAGACCATGGCCGCGGTCGGCGACTTCCTGGACCGAATCGGTGTTACTTGGGGTACACACACAGGAGTTTGAGGCAGAGTTGAGGATGTCGGAGAGTAGTCACCCAGGAGTCGGGCGGTGAAGCGGACGGTGGCGGCGGGGCGCTCGCGGAGCGTCGGAATGAAGTGCTCATTCTGACGAGTATTTGAACTACGCCGAGAATTCAGGCCCTGTACGGCCTTGGGAGTGTGCCGGCGGTGCCGCCGCCCTTCGCTGACGCCGCCCGGACCGAACCTCACGGAACGTAGTGCCCGTTCGTCTCGTCGAGCCGGTACAGACCGATGGGTATGTTCCGACACGGTGATTCCCGAATCGTTATACGCCTCTCGTGGCGTCGCCTGGACTTCCGGCGGGCGGCCGGTCGGACTGTCCGTTTCTCTCAAGTTCTCCACATCAACGGGCCCGAAAGGGCAGGCAGTTGGGCGACGACGCCTCCCGAGTGCGTAGCTGAGCGCCGCTTTGGAGCGACGGGTACCGGGCGGGCGCGAGGATAAGAAAAGCGCCGGAAGAGTTCCGACGCATGACCAGGAGGTGACCGGAGCGTGCCGATCGAAACAGACTCCGCCCACGCGGGCGCTCTCCGGGCCGTCGACGACGCGATCGAACGCGCCTGGGAGGCGGACCGGTTCACACTGGAGGGCGGCCTGCGGGCCGGACTCGCCGAAGGGACCGGAGCGGTCCCCTCACCGGCCTCCCGGGAGGTGTTCCAGCGGTACGGACCGCCCTTGGCCGCCCTCGTACGGCGCTACGCGGGCCCGGGTCCCGACCGGCTTCCGGACGCCGCCGAACGCGAGGCGACGGCCGCCGCGCTGCACGGGATGATCGCGGACCTGGTCCGGGACCTGGTCGCCGTCGGGGCCGTGTCGCCCGGTCCCGTCGTGGCGGAAGCGGATCCCTACGAGTCCCCGACGCTGCACCGGGCCGTCCACGACGTCCACCACGTGGTGGAGCGGAAGGACGCCGCGCCCGGGAAGGACGAGGCCCCCGCCGTCCCGGACCGGTCGCCCGGCGCAGCCGCCCGCCGCCGCGAACAGCGCGCCGAACGTGCCCTCAAGCAGGCGGAACGGACGATCGACGCGGTCGACTGGGACCTGGTCGACGAGCAGAACCAGATGCTGCTCGCCCAGATCCGCATTGACCAGCGCATCGCCGTCCTGTGGCTGAGCGGTCACGAACTCCTGGTCCTCGGCCAGGGCAACACCGGTTACGCGGCGATCGCCGGCCTCACCGGCGTCCCGGAGGCGGGCGTGCACATCGCCTCGCTCCAGCGGGGGCCGGTCACCGGGTTCCTGCGCCGCACGGCCACCGCTCGCCTCGCCGGAGTGCCGGAGCAGGAGCAGGAGGCCGTCACCGCCGCGTTCCTCGCCTACGGCGTCCAGGCATCCTTCGCCGCCCGGTCGAGGTGGGACGGCTGAGACGGCCAGGCCGGACGGCGGGCCCGACCGCCGCCTCCGGGGGCGTCGGAAGGGCAGTGCGAGGACGGCCCGTTCGGGCAGCGGCAGGGGCCCTCCAGGGTGCCCGGTCAACCTGGTGAGCCGCCCATCGGCTCCAGCACAGTGACGGACACGGCCGGAGCCGCCCACCCGCATCCGGCCGGCTCCGGCGAGCAGCACGCGTACCGGAGCAGCTCACGCGCCCGTCATACTCCCAAGGAGTCGCTCGTGACCGACACATACCTGCTCCACGCCGCCGTCCTGGAACGGTGGGATGCCGTACCGGACACGAACTGGTGGGACTTCAGCCAGATGCTCGCCACCTCCGACCTCAACGACTACGCGTACTACTTCGCCGCGTTCACCGAGGAACGCACCGACCTGCACGAGCTGCCCGACGGCACGTCGGCCGAGGAGTACCGGCAGCTCGTCGTCACGGACTTCGTCGAGTGGTTCGCGTACCAGGTCGCCGCTCTGGAGAGCGCCGAAGCCGAGCAGCAGCAGTACGACGGCCAGGCGTACGACACCGCCGACCAGACCTACGGGGCGGACCAGGCGTACGAGGGCGAGCAGTCGTACGAGGGCGAGCAGTCGTACGGGGGTGAGCAGTCGTACGGGGGTGAGCAAGCGGCCGGGTATCCCGATGCGGCGTACCCGGCCGACCCCGCGCAGGAGTGGGCCGAGCAGCAGCCGGCCGCTGAGTCCCCGTACGCCGAGGAGGGAAACGGTCCCGCCGAAGAGCCGGAGGCGGACGCGGCGGTCGAGGAGTTGCCGGCCGATCCGGAAGTCCTGTTGGCGCTGGCCGACGCCCTGGAGGTCTTCGCGAGCGACACCGCGGCCGACGGCGACATCACCGCCGCCCACCTCGCGCTGCTCGAAGCCCATGGCGCCGACGTCGAGATGGACCTGGACACACTGCCGTCCGAAGCGGCCTGACGCAGCTTCAGTTCAACGAGCGAAGGACAGAGATGACCCTTTCCAGCGCTATCGGACCGTACGGTGTGGTGGCCAACGCAGCCGCCAGCACAGCGTATTCGATCGTCAAGGACTTCAACACCAAGGTCGAGTTCACCAGTGAGGGCCGCCAGGCCATCAACGCGTTCCCCGACGTGCTCAAGGACGCGCCGGTGGAGGAGGACCTGGGCCGCCGCGACCTCTACGGCGTCTTCTACACCCACAGCCGATTCCAGCCGATCGTCCGCCGACTCGCGCCGCACCATCACCATCAACTGCGCCATCGGGACGAAGTGGCCCGCGCCGTCAACAAGTCCCACAGCATCTTCATGGTGCTGCCGTGGCGCATGTCGTACAGCGCTGTGCGGCTCGACTCGTACCAGGCGCAGATCGGGCTCGACAAGAGGATGAACGAGCTCTACGCGGAGATGGACAAGATCGACCTGGTGGCGGAGGAGGACACCATCGCGGAGAAGACGGCACTGCTCGCGAGCCACCGCTACGGCGGGGCGGCGGCGCAGCGGCAGTTGCGGGACGAGATCGCGCGGAGTCAGCGGCGCGTCGACACCTACCAGGTGAACCGCAACGCGGCGGAGCGCATGGCGGCGCAGGTCCGGAGACTGCGCGACGCCGGCAGCCCCGTCTACATGCGGAACTTCACGATCGACGCCGTGGAGCAGGCGAACGGGGTCAAGGCCCGCGCCTCGACCGGCCTCAAAGGCTCCGGCAAGATGCTCGTCAGCACCGAACAGGTCGGATTGCAGACCTACTTGTCCGTGCAGTTCCGGTGGCACGAGGACAACTTCTTCGGCCACGGCTACGACTGGAACGGGCGCATCGACATCCGCTGCACCGATGACGGGAACCCCGATGCGTTCCAGGGCGAGGGGAAGTTCTGGGACCGGTTCCTGGAGACCCGGGGCTGACACGGGTCACGGGGACCTTCCGGGTGGTCCCGGGGCGGACACCGCCGCCGGGACCACCCGCGCACCTGGCTACGCGCAGGCGAGCAGGATCATCTGCTCCACCTCATCCACGGTCATCTCGTCGAAGGAGGTCGGCTCGGCCGCCGCGTGTCCGTCCGCAGGCTCCGCGGCGGCGGGGTCCACGGGCAGCCCGAGCGCGTGGAGGGAGTGGTAGCGCTCCAGTGGCGTCGCGGCGTCGTAGGGGGAGAGCTGCTCGTACGCCATCGCGTACACCTGCGGATCGATGGCGTTCGCCTGGTTGTAGAAGAGATCCCGGAAGTAGTCCCAGTGCGGCTGCGATCCGTCGTAACCCGCCCAGTCCGCCCCGTGCTCGGTGATCAGACGGGCCCACCCGGCCTGAGCGCAGTACTCCGCGATCTGGTCGTCACTGAGCATGAGTATCTGGTCGACCAGTCCGATGCCCTGTGTCTGTGCCGCGTACTCCAGGAACAGGTGCGCGGCGTCCGACGGCAGACCCGCCTGGTCCACCCACGCGACGAAGCGCTGGGAGAAGGCATCCCAGTCGTCGGGCGCCTCCGAACTCAGGGTCTCCTGCTGCACCTGGTGGAGTGTGCTCCGCCAGTACTCGGCGGTGGCGCTGGTGAGCCCCAGCGTTTCCAGTGCGCCGATGACCGTTTCGTCCACGGTGTGTTCCTCTTCATACGGGGGCTGGTGCGTGTTCTCTCATTGTTAACACCCCTGCATCCTCGGCCCGTTGCCCGAGAGGGAGAGCGTTGGGGCAGGCGCGGGGCACAGCGGGCGGCCCGAACGGCTGCCGCGCGAAAGGGGACGTGCTCCTACCGTTGTCAGACATCGAACTCGGTATCGGAGCGAACATGACCATCATCGTGGGCAACGTGGTATTCGGCGGGCCCAATCCCACCACCCCCGGCCAGCAGGTGCAGATTCTGGTGAACGCTCTCACCGCGGCCGGGATCCAGGTCGGCGCCTACGGCAGACTCCTCGCCACGCGGATCAAGAGCGACACCCCCTACCAGTACGCGAGCTATGCCGAGCTCGCGCAGGACCTCACCGAACGGCGAGACGCCGGCGCCCAGATCAATGCGGTCGGCGACGGCCTGGAGGCCAAGGCGGCTGCGGCCGTCGGCGCCCAGACCGGACGGGGAGGAGGCCAGCTGCCGGCGTGGGCGGTGCCGTTCGCCGTCATGCCTGCCGGGCACCAGGACCCGAACGTCTACGCGAGGAACGGTGCCGGCCAGCGCGACGTCACCTCCACGCCGGTGAAGCCGGATATCTGGTCGGACGGCCTCCTGGGCATCGTCGGCGGCCCGGCCAAGGACAAGAACATTCAGAAGTTCACGACGATCTGCCATGACCTCGTGCGGGTCTGCACATCCCACCAGGTGCGCCCGGTGGTCTTCGCGGCGTTCGGCTCTCAGGCTTCGGTCACGGAGGCGGTCGGCATCGTCGGCGCGAAGAACACCTACGTGCAGGACACCAAGGACGGTGACTTCCGCCCCGTCGGCTGATCCGAAGGGGAGAAGCCGCCCGCCCGTCGAGGTGTGCCGCCGCGCCGGACCGCAGAGCGGAGGCCGACGGCACACCGACGGCGCGACGCGCTTCCCGCGCGCCCGCCAGGCTCGGCGTTCGACTCGGCGCCTGGCCCGGCTGCGTTGAAGAAAGAAGATCAGGACGTGTGGCGGAACCGGGTGAGCCCCGTGTCGAAGAGCGCGTAGTCACTGATGAACGGCATCTCGTCCGCGCTGCCGGCCGGCGCGAGCTTGAGGTTGTCCGGGGCGAGTGTCTGGTACCCGGCGTGGTCCACCAGCTTGATGGTGTTGTGCTTCTTGCTCCTCCAGGCCACCATCAAGCGGTCCCACTGCTGGAATTCCCTGGTCTTCCCCGTCATCCCGATGACGAAGATCTGCCCTGCGGGCCGGCTCATGATGTACTCGGCGGTCTCCCGCCCGTACCTCAGCAGACCGTCCGACTCCGCCAGCACCCTCGGTCCGAAGACGTCGGCGGCCGTTTCGAAGGTGATGCCGCTGATGCTCTTCGTCGGCATCCACACGTTGCCGCTCTCCGAGAGGCCGTGGCAGAGCGCCCAGGCGACCACCTGGCAACTGTCGGCAACCGGTGACCTCGCGATCCTGCCTTGGATCTGCCTGCCGCTTCCGGTGCCCGTCCCGAGCCTCGTCGCGCTGCTCGTGAAGCGGGGGTCGTTCGCGCCGGGGAAGACGGCCGGTGTTCCCAGTCTGCTCACCGACTTGGCCGACTTGGCCGCCTTCCACGTGGTGTACGCCTTGTGCCCGGCGTAGCCGATACCGACGGCAGCGTCGACGCCGGCGCCGGCGAGGCCGACGATGTCGAAGACCGTCCGCACGGTCGTGGGCATGAAGCCCTGGCCGGTGGTGTTGGCGGTGATCTGGTCGGCGGCCGAGGGGACGGTGGCGAGGAAGCCGATGGCGGCGACGGCGAGAGGGATACCGCTTCCGCCGGTGAACGTGGCGAGGGCGAGGGCGAGACCCGCGCCCGCGATGCCCACTTCGACAGCGGGAAGGTAGTCCCAGTCCAGGACGTTCGCGCTGAACCATTCCCACGGGTTCTGAGGG
>NZ_ML123034.1:671963-674044 GCF_003846185.1 Streptomyces sp. ADI96-02 | reverse complement strand
TCCTCGGTGTCGTAGGAGTAGGCGGTCGCGGTCTTCTGACCGTCGATGACCGTGATGCCGGTCGCGAGCTTGTGCCGGGCCGTGTAGGTGTAGGCGTGCTCGGCGATGACCCTGCCGCCGGGCGCGGTGTGCTTCTCGCCGGTCGGCAGACCCGCGTCGTTGAAGGTGTAGGCGCTCGCCGCGCCGTTGCCACGATCGATCCCGGTCAGTCGGCCTTCGGGACCGAAGGTGTAGGACACCTCCGCCAGCGTCTTCCCGTCTCGGGTCTGGACGGCGGTCCTCATCCGGCCGGTCTTCTGGTCGTAGGTGTAGGACGTGACCGCTCCGGTGTGATCGGTGACGGTCGCCGGCCGTCCGTCGTCGGTGTAGGTGTACGCGGTCTTCTTCCCGCCCGGGTCGGCCTGCTCCTTCAGCGTGCCGTCCGGGTGGTACGTGAACGTGATCTTCGAGGAGGACTCGGCATCGGCGAACCACACCGCGGCCCTCTTCCCGGTGACCGGGTCGTACGACATGCGCACATGCTCGTGTCGCTCGCCGGGGGCGGCCTTCGGCGAGACCCATGACTCGGTCACCCGGCCGGCACGGTCGGCCCGCTGGTGGGCGACCGAACCGTCCGGCAGGGCCACCGATTCCACCAGCCCTCGGGTCCGGTCGTACGTCGTCGTCGTGGTTCCCCCGCCGCCGGGCAGCGACACGTCCTTCGTACGGCCCGCGGCATCGAAGCCGTACCCCCAGCCCTCCGCGGACTGCCCGTTTTCCGACAGCCTCTTGAGCGTCTTGTTCCCGAACGCGTCGAAGGTGTAATCCGCCTGAGCTGCATCGCCTGCACCGCCCCCGGTCGTCTTGGGGGTGAGAGTGTCGGACCGGGGCAGACCGGATGGAGTGTAGGAGTGCTCGGCGATGAACGGACTGGTGTCGGAGTCGGAGCGGCGGAGCTTGCCGAAGGCGTCGTGTGTGCTCTCCGCGACGCTGCCCGGCGTGCCGTCGCCGAACGCCGTCTCGGACGTGACCGGGCGACCCTGATCGTCCAGGGTCTCGGTGGCGGTCACGGTGGGCCGGTCGCTGCCGGACGGCACGGTCCGGCTGGTGGTCGTGCCCGCGACGTCGTCGTAACCGCTGAGCACGACGGTCCCGTCCCGGCCGGTCGTCCTCGCCGGCTTGCCCCACGCGTCGTACTCGATCGTGGTCCGCCGCCCGCCCGCGTCCACGGTTCCGCTCCGGCGGCCGAACCGGTCGTACTCGGCCGCGGACGTCTCAAGCCACTGCCCTTCGGGAAGCATCCCGCCCTGCCCGCTGTTCGCGGACGGCCGGTAGTTGGAGTGCGTGGCCGTGTCGCGGCCCAGCTCATCGGACACCGACTTCGACGCGAACCCGTCCGACTTCCGCGTGCTCGTCGTCGACGCGCCGCCGGACCACCTCCCGTACGAGAAGGTCGTGACCGTGCCGTCGGTCCCGGTGGCCGCGATCGGACGGTCGGCGATGTCGTACGTGGTCGTCGACTCGGCGAGATCGCCCGTCTTCTCCGACAGCGTCGCGCCACTGGCCAGGTCGGTCACCGTCGTGGTCGTCACACCGTCCGCGCCGGTCACCGCGTCCGTGCGCCGCCCGACACCCTCGCCGTCCCGCTCCACCTGCGACTCCGTGCTGGAGACGGCGGCCCCCGGGTCCCCGCCCTTGGCCGAGGGATCGCCGGTGACCGTCGTCTTCGCGACCTCGCCCGCCAACTCGCCACCGTGGTAGTCGAACGCGGACGTGGACACCGTCTGCGGCTCACCCGTACCGTCCTCGGCCGCCTTCGTCACGGTCTTCGCGATGGCCTTCCCGTCGCCGGTCAGGGTGTTCTCCACCACCTGCCGTGCGCCGGTGGCCGTGTCCTTCGTCTCCGTCCGCACCGGGATCGAGTGCGGACCGTACTGCGTGGTCGTCTCCACCCCGCCCTGGACGAGGCGCTTCTGCCGGCCCATCTCGTCGAACGCCGACGACGTCTGCGACACCTTCGTCCGTGCGGGGTTTCTGGGGTCGGTCGTCGTGACCTGGGCCCGTGACGGCATCTGGTGGTCCGCCGGCGCGTCCTTCGCCTT
>NZ_ML123034.1:601189-671159 GCF_003846185.1 Streptomyces sp. ADI96-02 | reverse complement strand
CTCGCGTCGTGCCCCCGGTCGGGTCCGCCACCGAGGCCACCCGTCCCTGCGCCAACGTCAGTACCGTCTCGGGCGCCTCGGCCTGGCCCCACCGCTTGGGCGAGGTGAAGGTGATCGTCGACCCGACGTACGTCACCGTCAGCTTCGAGCCCCATCCACCGGTCACGGACTCCAGGCGGTGCTGATTGTTGACGACTTTCCACACCAGCTTCGTCGTATGACCGAACCGGTCCTCCGTAGCCACCAGGTCACCCCCGGTGTCGAAGAACTGCTTCGACCCGTTCTTCAACGACTCCAGCACATACGCATGCTCCACCGGCCCCGTGCCCTGGCGTACGGAGAACTTCACGTCCTTCAGCTTGTAGCCCTTGAGCCCCGACTCCGCCGACGCGTCCATCACGTGCTCACCCGACGGTAGAACGACCGTCCCCCGCTCCACGTCCACGAACGACAGGCCCAAGGACATCCCCGCGCCCAGACCGAAGCGGTTCACGCCGGCCGCCGCCGAACGCTGCGAGAACTGGGCCTTCACCGTCAGCCCCGATCCCGCCTGACCGGTCACCCCGCCCAGCACCGGAGAGAACCTGACCTCGCCGGTCCGCTCGTCCACGGCGCCCCCCAGCGACGACATCGCCGCCGACGCACCGCTCGAAGCCCCCGAGCTCTCCGGAGCACCCCATGCCGGACTCGCCCCCATCGCCCAGGGCAATGACACCCCCAGCGCCATGGAGACACAGGAGGCGATCACACGTCGCAGTACCGTGCTCGCTTTCTGTGAAGGCATGCCCTACCCAACCGTCGACTCAGCTCAGTCAAACGCCTGTCGTACGGTTCGTACCTGGGGAAAAACACCAGGCTGCGAGAGACCGGCGTCAAGGTGCTTTTGGCGACCGCCCACCCGCGGACGGCCCTCCAGGAGTACGCACGGCCACGGCTTCCTGCCCGACGGTGTCCGCCTGGCGCCACCCGGACGGCGGGGGTCCTCACTCTCCCGCCCGGGTGGGCGGGCGCGGTGGGCGGCGGCGGGCGACGCTGAGGCGACAGCCTTCCTCCCAGCAGAAGAGAGACCTCTCATGGCTGTGTCCCGACCCCCCTCCCGCGTCCGGCGCCGCACGGTGCGCGCGACCACCCTCTCCCTGGCGCTGACCGGGGCGATACTCGCCACAGGGCCCGCGATCGCCGGCGGCGACCCGTCCGGCAGCGGGAACCCCCAGCCCGCCGGCCGCGGTGCGAAGCCGACGGTGGTGCTGGTCCACGGCGCGTTCGCGGACGCGTCCGGCTGGAACGGTGTGGCCGGGCGCCTCATGGACCGGGGGTACGAGGTCGTCGCCCCGCCCAATCCCCTGCGCGGTGTGCTCGGCGACTCCGCGTACGTCGCGTCGATCCTGAAATCGATCAAGGGCCCCATCGTGCTCGCGGGCCACTCGTACGGCGGCGCGGTCATCAGCCAGGCGGCGGCCGGGAACAAGAACGTCAAGGCACTGGTGTACGTGTCGGCGTTCATGCCGGACGTGGGCGAGAGCCCCGCCTCGCTGTCCGCGAAGTTCACCGGCAGCGAGCTCGCTCCCGCCCTCAGACCGGTCCCGTACACGGACGGTACGACCAGCGGTACCGACCTCTACATCCAGAACGACAAGTTCCACGCCGTGTTCGCCGCCGACCTGCCACAGGCGCGGGCCAGACTGATGGCGATCGAGCAACGTCCTGTCGCCCAGGCCGGATTCGGTCAGAAGGCGACCGCCGCCGCGTGGAAGAAGATCCCGTCCTGGTTCGTCGTCGCCAGGAACGACAAGGCCATCGCCCCGAACCTCGAACGCTTCGAGGCCAGACGCGCCAAGTCGCACACCGTCGAGGTCGATTCCTCGCACGTCGCGATGATCTCCCACCCGGATCTCGTCACCGACCAGATCCGCGCCGCCGCCCACGCCACAGCCGGCCGCTGAGGGCTGTCCCGCAAGAGGTCCCTCTCCTCTCAGGCACCCGCGAACCGGCGGTCGTGACGCGGCTGCTCGGGGCACAGGCGTTCGCCCCGAGCAGCCGCGGACCCGACCGGATCTCCGTACGTCAGCCGGCCAGAACCGGCCGCGCCTGCTCTTCGAGCATCGCGGTGAGCATCGTCCGGGCGCGCGAGACCCTGGACCTGATCGTGCCCACGGGGCATGAGCTGGTGCGGGCCGCGTCGTCGTACGGCAGGTCCAGCACCTGCGTCAGGACGAACGCCTCGCGGCGGTCGTCGGGCAGCGATTCCACGAGCTCCATCAGGGCGATTCCCTCGTCGAAGCCGGGCAGGCCCCTCGGCTGGCTGCGCTCCGCGGCGTACTGCCAGTCGGAGGTGTCGGCGAGCCGAGGCCGGGAAGCCGCGCGCCGGATGCTGTCGACGACGGTTCGCCGAGCGATGCTCAGCAGCCAGGCGCGCGCCGATCCGCGGCCCTCGAAGAGGTGGACCGTGCCCATGGCCCGCAGGAAGGTCTCCTGCACCAGGTCGTCGGCCAGCTGGGCGTCGTCGGCGAGACAGGCCACGTAGCGCCGCACGTCGTTGTGGAGCGCGAGGAAGACGCGCTCGAAGGCGTCGGCGTCGCCGGATGCGGCGTCGACGGCCCATGCGGTGACATCGTCCTCCGTCACCGCACGGTTTCTCAGGGCAGGGAGCATCGGAACTGCGGTTCCTTCCGGGAATCCCGGACAGGGCTCGGTACATGGGCACGTGTCCGGGAAAGCAGAGACTCGCCCGCACCATGTGCGCGGGCTGACGTCGGCGGCGGGGCCCGCGGCCGACGTGATCCGGCTGTCAGCTGACAGCGGTCTCCCACGGAGGTCCCCGGGTGACGAGCGTGTGCACGAGGAACCGCCGGCGGGGTCGCCCGCCGGAGCGGTCGACGGGAGGCGCGGGCGGCACGGACGGAAGGGGCCGCACCACGCGGAGCAGGGCCAGGGGAACGCGGACACGGTCCGCCAGGGCCCCGAGGATCTGGAAGGCCGCGCGCTCACCACGGGCGAGCCACAGTCCGCACAGCAGGGCGGCGATCGCATGCGCCGCGAGCATGCCCCAGGAGGCGGTGCCGGTCATCGCCCCCATGTCGTGGGCGGGCTGCACCGCCTGGGCGCTGTGCGACGCGTGCCCGAGGGCGGCGATGGCGGAGGACCCGCCTTCGAGCGGAGGAAGCGGCATGCTGTCGGTGAGTCCGGCCTGCTCGGCCACGTCGTAGGCGCGCGCCGCCGCGCGGGCGTCCTGGTGAGGGCCGCAGAGCAGAGCGTTCGCCCACCGCGCCGCCAGGGCGGAACCGCCGTCCAGGCCGGGGCGGGACTCCCGCGCCGTCTGGATCAGTGTGAAGGTTCCGTGCAGGGCCGCCTGCGCGGCGACCGTCAGGGCGACGACCGTGACCTGGCCCCGTTCCCTGCCCGCGACGAGCCACGCCGGCGCGCCGACGCCGGCCGTACACAGGACCAGGGCCCACCAGGGCAGCGACTCGCCCGACATGAGGACGTGACCGCAGGCAGCCACCGCCACGCACACGACCGCGAACAACGCGGACCGCGCGGCGCGAAACCGCCACCCCATCGACATGACACCCGATCCTGACATTCCCCGCGAGGGCACCTCCATGCCGGGTCCGGCGTCGGTGCCGGGTTTCCCGCCCCCTGCGCATGAGCAGTCGTACGGCGGCCTCTTCCGGTTCCCGCCGTCACCCGATCGGGGCTTGTGACGCCGTTCACTCCGCGGCCCGGGAACTCCCCGCCCGACGCGTGCGACTTCTGGACCGCCACGAGCTGTTCCCGCCACGGCTCGCGTCGAGAAAGCCGAGAACGTGGAGGAACGCCCTGTGGACCCGTCGTCAGATCCCGCCGACCGGGCAACGATCGCCCGGTTCGTCCCGCCGCCGGCGCTGTGCGGCTTCCTGCTGCTCCTCGGCGCGCTCTTCGCGGGCGCCTATGCCGTGGGGGCCGCGGTGGGGCCGGTCGCGCCCGGCATGCACGGTCCCGCCGTCACCGGCGGCTCACCGGACGGCGAAGGCGACGGGGACATGCCCATGAACCACGGAGGCGGACACCGGTGACGGCTGATGCGGCAACCGCCGCGGTGGTGACGGACATCGCCGTCGGAGGCATGACGTGCGCGGCGTGCGTCCGGCGGGTCGAACGCAAGCTCGGCAAGCTGGAGGGCGTCGCGGCGGAGGTGAACCTGGCCACCGGCCGGGCCCGCGTCAGCCATCCCGCAGCGGTCACGGCCCACGAGCTGACCGCGGCCGTGGAGGCCGCGGGGTACACGGCAGAGCTGGTGGCGCCCCCGACGGAGGAGACGCCCGCGCGCGGCGAAGACCCCGCGGAGGCCGCCGCCGGCGAGGAGCGCGAGCGGCTCGTGATCACCGCGGCGCTCTCCCTGCCCGTCCTGGTGCTGTCGATGGCCCCCGCCCTGCAGTTCGACAACTGGCAGTGGCTGTGCTTCGCCCTGGCCGCACCGGTCGCCGCCTGGGGGGCCTGGCCCTTCCACCGGCGAGCGCTGAGCGGGCTGCGCCACGCCGCCGCGACCATGGACACCCTGGTCTCCCTCGGCGTCGTGGCGTCCTTCTGCTGGTCGGCGTACGCGCTGTTCCTGGGCGGGGCGGGCGAACCGGGCATGCGTATGCCCTTCAGCCTGGTGCCCTCGTCCTCCGGCGGGGTCGCGCACGTCTACCTCGAAGCCACCGTGGGCGTACCGCTGTTCGTTCTCGCGGGCCGGTTCCTGGAGGGCCGGGCGCGTCGCGGAACCGGTGCGGCGCTGCGGTCGCTCGCCCGGCTCGCCGCGAAGGAGGTGACCGTCCGCCGCCA
This sequence comes from Streptomyces sp. ADI96-02, assembly GCF_003846185.1. Taxonomy (GTDB): domain Bacteria; phylum Actinomycetota; class Actinomycetes; order Streptomycetales; family Streptomycetaceae; genus Streptomyces. The sequence goes on along the minus strand of NZ_ML123034.1, from coordinate 666,353 downwards.
GGGCTCGGACGTACTGCTCCCGATCGAACGGCTCCGGGTCGCTGACGTGTTCGTGGTGCGCCCCGGTGAACGCGTCGCCACCGACGGCGTGGTCGCCGAGGGCAGTTCCGCCGTCGACCTGTCCCTGGTCACCGGCGAGTCCGAGCCCGTCGAGGTCGGCCCGGAAGCGACCGTGACCGGGGGATCCGTCAACGTGGGCGGCCTGATCCTGGTCCGCGCCACGGCGGTCGGAGCCGACACACAGCTCGCCCGCATCACCAAGCTCGTGACGGACGCCCAGGCGGGCAAGGCGCGCGCACAGCGGCTGGCCGACACGGTCGCGGGCGTCTTCGTCCCGGTCGTCCTGGCTCTCGCCGCCACGACGCTCGGCTTCTGGCTCGGCGCGGACGCCGATCCGCAGGCCGCGATCACCGCCGCCGTGGCGGTCCTCGTCGTCGCCTGCCCGTGCGCCCTGGGCCTCGCCACGCCGACGGCTCTGATGGCGGCCACCGGGCGCGGCGCAGCCCTGGGCGTCCTCGTGAGCGGTCCGCAGGCGCTGGAAGGACTCCAGCATGTCGACACGGTGGTGCTCGACAAGACCGGCACCCTCACCTCCGGCCGAATGAGCGTGGGACGGGTCACGGGCGTGCCCGGCGGACTCGACGCCGACGAAGCCCTCCGCCTCGCGGGCGCCGTGGAACAGGGCTCGGAACATCCGCTGGGCCGGGCGATCACCGCCCACGCGCGGCGCGTGACGGGGGGCGGCCCCCTTTCCGACGTGTCCGCGTTCCACGCCGCCGCAGGGCACGGAGTCCACGGAACGGTGGAGGGCCGCGCGGTGGACGTGCTCGCACCCGACGGCGCGGATCTGCCCGCGTCCCTGCGGACCGCCCGGGAGCGGGCGGACGCGTCGGCCCGTACCGCCGTCCTGGTCCGCGTGGACGGTACGGCCGCCGCGCTCATCGAGGTGGCCGACCTCGTACGCCCCGGCAGCTACCGCGCCGTCGACCGCCTGCGCAGGCTCGGTGTACGGCCCGTACTGGCCACCGGCGACCGGGCCGCGGTCGCGCGGGCGGTGGCCGAGGACCTGGGCATCGCCGAGGTCCATACCCGCTGTACGCCCGAGGACAAGGCCGAACTCGTGCGCAGGCTCCGGTCCGAGGGCAGGTGCGTCGCCGTCGTCGGCGACGGTGTCAACGACGCCGCCGCACTCGCGGGCGCGGACCTGGGCATCGCGATGGGCACCGGGACCGATGCGGCGATCGGGGCCGCCGACGTCACCCTCGTACGCAGCGACATCGAGGCCCTGGCGGACGCGGTGCGGCTGGCCCGCCACACCCTGGGCACCATCCGCGTCAACCTCGTGTGGGCCTTCGGCTACAACGCCGTGACCATGCCGCTCGCCATGGTCGGCCTGCTCAACCCCATGGTCGCCGCCGTCGCCATGTCCCTCAGCTCGGTGCTCGTCGTCGCCAACAGCCTGCGGCTGCGCACCTGGCGGCCGTCGCCGGCGCGGCAGCCCCGGGCCGGCTCCGCGGCGCGGGGCGTCCGGTGACGCGTCCGCCCGGTGCGGCGGCCACGACGGCCGCCGCCGCAACCGCCGTTCCCTCTCCCTCGTCTCAGTGGAGCCTGCGCTCATGAAGAACACCTACCGGCGGCCCGGACTCCGCCGCCTCCGACGTACACGGGAAGCGCTCGGCACCGGAGCGGTCGCCGCGGTCGCCTCCGTCGTCGCCCTCGGCGGCCTCGCCGTGTGGACGGCCGCCGGATACGCGGGCAGCCCGGCGAGAATCGAGGTGCGGGAGTCCCGGGTGCTCCTTCCGGTGATTCCCGGGCGCAAGACCAACGCCTACTTCCGGATCGTCAACACCGGCGGAGCACCGGACCGGCTCCGTTCGGTCAGTTCCCGCTCCGTGGTGTCCGATATCGAACTGACCGTCCACCGTATGAACACGCGATCCGGCGCCTACCGCGAACGAAGAGGGGCCGTCGGTGTTCCGGCGTACGGGGAGGTCGTCATGTCCCCGTACGGAACGGCCGTGACCCTGCCCGCAGGCGAGACGTGGCGGCCCGGCGACCGGATCGCGTTCACTCTCGACTTCGAACGGACCGGCCGCGTCACCGTAGACGCCGTCGTCAGGCCGGTCACTCTGGGCAGCGGCAGCGCCCCCTGAAGCCCTCGCCGCGACCCTCACCGTGGCGGCGGCGCCCTCCCCGTGCCGTGGCGCACCCGGAGACGACGGCCTGCCCCGGGCCAGCCGCACAGGTCGGATTTCTCCGGCCATGGCGGGAACTCGGACGGGTGACGGTTCGACTCTTGATACGAAGCGGCGCTCACACCCGTGGGAGCGCCGCCACCGCGGGGAACGCCGAGCGGACACGCACCCGGCGCCCTCCATGTCAGCAGAGTGGGAGAGGAAACCGTGACGCCGTCGACGGACGAACGGTTCGCAGCGATACGGGACGAGTTCGGGCCGGACTCGCTCGCGCGGGTGGAGGAGATGATCGCGCCGGGCGGAATGCCCCGGCATCCGCTCCAGGCCGGCGCGAAGTGGATCCTGCCGGGTATTTCGCAGAAGCCCTGGCACGACCCCCGGAGCGATCCGGGCATCGCCTCGCTGGCCGACGCGCTGGAGGGCGCCCACGCCTCGATCGCATCGGAGCACGAGAGCGCCTGGCGGACGAACCGCACGGCCTTCTCCGACTACGAGCACTATCTGACCCGCCAGGACGACTGGCAGTCGCTCCACCTCTACCGGGACGGAGCGCTCATCGAGGACTCCGCCTCGGCCGCCCCCACCGCCTACGGCATCATCGAGGACGTCGCCGTCGGGAACGAACTGATCTGCCCCCTGCTGGAAAGCCACTTCTCGACCCTGCTCCCGGGTTCCCGCATCGCTCCCCACTGCGACCTCTGGAACTTCAGCATCAACCTCCACTTCGCCGTCGACATCCCTGACGACTGCGACCTCACCGTGGCGGGGGAGACGCGCACCTGGGAGGAGGGCCGCTGCCTGCTCTTCGACTACTCCTTCGAGCACAGCGCGCAGAACCGCGGCACCCGGCCGCGAACCTGCCTTCTCGTCGACCTCTGGCATCCGGAGACGACCATCCCCGAGCGGCAGGCGCTGACCGTCCTGGTGACGCGGGTACGACAGCTGATGGGGGAGGGACGATGACCGCGACCGCCGCCGAGGACCCTGCGGCGGAGCGACGCCTCGGATTCCCGGTGCTCGTTCTGGCGTCGGCGCAGCTCGTCATCTCGCTCGACTACAGCATCGTCTACGTGGCCCTGCCCGACATCGGCGCGGGCCTCGGCTTCTCGGACCACGACCTCCAGTGGGTGGTGAGCGCCTACGTCGTCACCACCGGCGGTTTCCTCCTCCTCGGCGGGCGCGCGGCGGACCTTCTGGGACGCCGGAGGATGTTCGTCCTCGCCACGGCGGTCTACGCGCTCGCCTCGCTGGTCGGCGGCCTCGCGCAGTCTCCCTGGGTCCTGCTCGCGGTACGCGCCGCCCAGGGAGTCGGCGGCTCCCTGCTGTTCCCGGCCACGCTGTCGCTCATCAACACCACGTACGCCGAAGGGCCGGTGCGCAACCGGGCGCTCGCGCTCTGGGGCGCGGCCGGCGCGGGCGGACTCTGCTTCGGCTCGCTCCTCGGCGGTGTGCTGGTCCACGGGTACGGCTGGCCGTCGGTGTTCCTGGTCAACGTGCCGATAGCCCTGGCGCTCGCCGTCCTCGGCCGGGTGCTGTTCGCCGCGGACCCGCCCCGGGACCGTACGCGGCGCTTCGACGTCGCGGGAGCGCTCACGGCCACCGCCGGACTCACGCTGCTCGTCCTGCTGCTGGTGTACGCCCCCGCGGCGGGCTGGACCCGGCCCGCGGCCCTGGCGGCCGGCACGGCGGGTGTGCTCTGCCTCGCCGCCTTCTGCGTCATCGAGGCGCGTGCGCGCGATCCGCTGATGCCCGTCCGGCTCCTCCGCCACCGCGGACTGGTCGCGGCGGTCGCGGTGGCGGCTCTGTTCAGCGCCACGTTCAGCTCTCTCCCGTACTTCCTGACCCTCTACTTCCAGTCGGTCCGCGGCTACGACGCGTTCGTCACCGGGCTGTGCTTCCTCGTGCCGGCGGTCGTCGTCGCGGCCGGCACTCAGGTGGGGGCCCGTGCCGTGGCGCTGCTCGGCATGCGGCGGCTGCTGGCCGGAGGGCTCGCGCTCGGGGCGGCCGGAGCACTCTCCCTGGTGCCGGGTGTGGCCGCGAACGGCTCGTATCCGGCGCTGCTGCCGGGCATCGTGCTGATGGGCGTCGGGCAGGGCGCCGTCTGGACGGCCGTCTGGATCGCCGCCGCCTCCGGGGTCCCGCCGGGCGACCAGGGCATCGCCTCCGGGATCGCGTCCACGGCCCTCCAGGTGGGAGGCGCCGTCGGCCTCGCCCTGCTCGTCGCGGCGGCTTCCGGCATCGGGCAGGAGTCGTCCGTCCCGACTCTCGTCGACGGCGTCCGGACGGCGCTGCTGCTCATCTCGGCGGCGCTGACGCTCGGTTCGCTCGCTGCCCTGGCGATCCGCCGCGGAGCCACCGCGTAGAGGCTCCGTCCGCCCCGGAGCCTTCTCGCGAACAACCCGGGGCCACCTCGTGAACACCCCGGGCCGCCCCGTGACCATCTCTCCCCACCCGCCCCACCTACCTCGCCACCGGAACAGAAGGAGCAGCACCATGCGCATCACCGACCACGCCGGCCACCCCCTCGGAGCGTCCGTCGAGGGCTTCGACCACACCGCGGCTTCGGACGACGACGTCGCGGCCCTCAAGGAGACCGTCTACCGGCGGAAGATCGTCGTCCTGAAGGGCCAGGAGCTGTCACCGCGGGCGTTCCTGGAACTGGGCCGCAGGATCGGCCGCCCGGAGACGTACTACGAGCCGATGTACCACCACCCCGAAGTGACCGAGGTGTTCGTCTCGTCGAACGTCCCGGAGGACGGGAAGCAGATCGGCGTACCCAGAACGGGCAAGTTCTGGCACGCCGACTACCAGTTCATGCCCGACCCGTTCGGGATCACGCTGATCCACCCGCAGGTGGTCCCCGCGAAGAACCGCGGCACCTACTTCATCGACATGGGAGCGGCCTACGAGAAACTGCCCGACGAGCTGAAGCACGAGATCGCCGGAACCCGGTGCCGGCACTCGGTGCGCAAGTACTTCAAGGTCCGCCCCCACGACGTCTACCGGCCGCTGTCGGAGATCGTCGAGGAGGTGGAGCGCAAGACCCCGCCCGTCGTCCAGCCGACCGTCTTCACCCACCCGATGACCGGCGAGAGGGTGCTCTACCTCAGCGAGGGCTTCACCGTCGGCATCGAGGACGAACACGGCGAACCGCTCGACGCGTCCCTCCTCCAGCGGGTCTTCGAGGCGACCGGGCAGCTCGACCGGACCTTCGAGCACGAGAACATCCACCTCCAGACGTTCGAGAAGGGCGATCTGCTCGTCTGGGACAACCGCAGCCTTATCCACTGCGCCCGGCACACCACCGCGCCCGAGCCCACTGTCTCGTTCCGCGTCACGGTGCACGACGAGCGCAAGCTGCACGAAGGGCTGGAAGCGGCATGACGGCTCCTGACGACAGCTCCGGCACCCCCCGTCCCGCGCGCCTCTTCGCCACGGATCAGGAGCTGCTGGCGCGGGTGCTCGCCCCGTACAAGGCGCACTGCCGCTATCTGCTGGCCGCGGAGGCGCACGGGCTCGACGGCGGACTGTCCCGGGTGCGGGGGACGTTCGCGATACCCGAGTCCTGCTACATCGACGACACCGGCCACCTGAACTCGGTGGAGGTGAACCTCGCCTACAACCAGATGATGTACTACCTCGTCGCCAAGTCGGTGAAGGAACGGCTCCTGACGGGGTTCGAGTCCTGGACCCTGGACGACTTCTGGCGCCACCAACTGCCGGACATCCTCATCGCCCGCTTCGCCGCCCGATTCCGGCGCCCGGTGAACCCTCGAAGTTTCTCCGGGGAGTTGGAGTTCCGGTCCGTCGATCTGCGTTCGCCCGGCGGCAGTCCGCTCCTCATGGCCGCGACCGCGTACCGCTACTGGGACGCCGAAGGCGGTCGCTGCGACGGCGACGCCACCCTCGCCTTCGTCAACACCGCCTGACCGCGAAGCCCGCCCCACAACGGACCGACCAGGACGGACACCTCCCATGGCCTCGCACGATTCCCCACCACCGGACTCCCACGATTCCCCGCGGCCCTCCCATGAATCCCCTCGACCCCGCACCCGGCCGCACCCCCCGCTCGCGACGCTCAACGACACCGCCAGGTTCCACGCCGGACGCCGGCCGGACACACCCGCGGTCATCTGCGAGGAGACCACCCTCACGTACGCCGCACTGCACCGGGAGAGCGACCGTGCCATGCAGGCCCTGCGCGCCGCCGGGCTCGCCGCCGGCGACCGGGTCGCCTACCTGGGCAAGGAGTCGGAGCGGTACTACGAGATCCTCTTCGCCTGCGCCAAGACCGGCACCGTCCTGGTACCGGTGAACTGGCGGCTCACCTCACCGGAGGTCGGCCACGTACTCCAGGACTCCGGCACCCGGCTCCTCTTCGTCGAGGAGGAGTTCCGGCCCGTCGTCGAGAACATGCCGACCGCGCCGCCCCGCCAGGTGATCGCACTCGACGCGGCCGGCGGCTACGACGACTGGAAGGCCGCGCACCCCGGAGACGGCGAGCCGTACGCCGCGACCCGGGACACACCCGTGGCCCAGCTCTACACCAGCGGAACCACCGGACTGCCCAAGGGCGTCGTCCTGGCGCACCGGAGCTTCTTCGCCGTCGCGGACGCCATGGCCGAGGCGGGCGTCGACTGGATCGACTGGCGGGCCGGCGACATCGCGCTCGTCGGCATCCCCGGATTCCACATCGGCGGCCTGTGGTGGGCCGCGCAGAACTTCAACGCCGGCACCACGGTCGTGGCGATGCGCGCCTTCGACGGGGCGCGGGCCGTCAGTCTGATCCACCGGCTCGGCATCACCACCGCCTGTGTGGTGCCCGCCATGCTGCGCCTGATGCTGACCCAACCGGGCGTCACCGAAGCCGACTTCGCGACGCTGCGGAAAGTCGTGTACGGCGGCTCGCCGATCTCCGAGACGCTGCTGGAACAGAGCCTGGCCGTGTTCGGCTGCGAGTTCGCCCAGATCTACGGACTGACCGAGACGGGGAACACCGCGGTGTGCCTGCCACCGGCCGCCCACGATCCGGGATCCCCGCTCATGCAGGCGGCGGGCCGCCCCTACCCCGGCGTACGGGTACGGGTGATCGACGACGAGGGCGCCCCGCTGCCGCCCGGAGCCGTCGGCGAGGTCTGCCTGTCCACACCCGCCCGCATGGTGGAGTACTGGGGGCTTGCCGACCGGACCGCCGAGACCCTGGTCGACGGCTGGATCCGCACCGGGGACGCCGGCTTCGTCGACGAGAACGGTTACGTCTTCATCCGGGACCGCATCAAGGACGCGATCCTCGTGGCCGGCGAGAACGTCTACCCGGCGGAGATCGAGAACGTGCTGGAGGCGCACCCCGGCGTGGCCGAAGCGGTGGTCGTCGGCGCGCCGGACGACCGCTGGGGCGAGTACGTCCACGCCTTCGTCGTCCCCGCCGGCACCGACGCTCCGGCCCTCCGCCCCCGCGACCTGCACACCTTCCTCACCCCCCGGCTGGCCGCGTTCAAGCTGCCCGCCCGCTACGAGTTCATCGACCGCGCCCCCCGCAACCCCAGCGGGAAGATCCTGCGCCGCGAGCTGCGCGACCGGTTCTGGACCGGACCCGGCCGCAACGTCAACTGACCACCACCGTACGCAGCGTGACGAGAGAGGCCCCCATGCCCGCTGCCCTCACCTCCGACCGGTTCCGCGCGGACCTCGCGGAACTCCTCTACCAGCAGCCCGACGAGGTCGACCTCGACGAGCACCCCGCCGCCGCCGGGCTCGACTCCCTGCGTGTCATCACGCTCGTCGAACGCTGGCGGGCGCACGGCCTCGACGTCACCTTCATCGACCTGGCCGAACAGCCCTCCTTCCGGCACTGGTGGCGGCTTCTGGACGAACGACAGGAAGAAAGGAGACGTCATGACGACGCCTGACAGCCGCCGCCCGAACCATCCGCTGCTCGGCGCGCAGGAGGGCATCTGGACCGGCCACCGGCTCGACCCCGGCAGCCCCGCCTACAACACGGCCGAGTACGTGGTCATCGAGGGCCCGGTACACGAGGAGCTGTTCGAGGCCGCGCTGCGCCGGACGGTCGACGAGACCGAGGCCCTGCACTGCGTCTACGCGTCCGACGGCGAGGGACGCCCCTGGCAGGTGGACGTCCCCGTACCCGAATGGAGCCTCCACACCGCCGACGTCTCCGGGGACGGCGACCCGCGGGCGACCGCCCTCCGCTGGATCCACGCGGACATCGCCCGCCCCGTCGACCTCACCCGCGGCCCGCTGTTCGGGCACGCCCTGTTCCGGCTCGCCGCCGACCGCTTCCTCTGGTACCACCGCGTCCACCACATCGCGCTGGACGGCTTCGGCCTCGCCCTGTTCGCGCGGCGCGCGGCCGACGTCTACACCGCCCTCGCGGCGGGGACGGCCATCGGCCCGAGCGGCTTCGGAACCCTCGCGTCGGTACGCGAGGAGGAAGCCGCCTACCGGGCGTCGCACCACTTCTCCCGCGACCGGGAACACTGGAGCCGCCGGTACGCCGACCGGCCCGCGGTGGCCACACCGGCGGCCCGCACGGCCCTGCCCGCGGCCTCCTTCCACCGGGACGCCGAAGACCTGGACCCCGGCACGGCCGCGGCGGTCCGGGCCACCGCGCGGGCCCTGTCGGTGTCCTGGTCCGAAGTCCTGCTCGCGGCCACCGCCGCCCACCTCCACCGCGCCACCGGAGCACCCGAGATCGTGCTCAGCGTCCCGGCGATGGGCCGGTTCGGCTCCGTGTCCCTGCGCGTACCCGCCATGGTCCGCAACGTCCTGCCGCTGCGGCTGGCCGTCGGCCCGCGGGACAGCCTGCGCACCCTGGTCGGCGCGGTCTCCCGCGAGGTGCGCTCCGCACTGCCCCACCAGCGCTACCGCTACGAGCAGATCCGGCGCGACCTGCGGCTGGTGGGCGCGGGACGACGGCTCTCCGGCCCCGGGGTCAACATCATGCCGTTCGCCTACGACCTCCGGTTCGCCGGACACCGCAGCTCGGTGCGGAACATCTCGGCCGGACCCGTCGACGACCTCGCCTTCAACGTGTACGACCGCTCCGAAGGCTCCCCTCCGAGCTTCGCCGTGGACGGCAACCCCGAGCTCTACACCGCCGCCGAGGTCGCAGACCACCGACGGGCCCTCTTCGGCCTGCTGACGGAGACCGCCGCCGAGCCCGACCGCCCCATCGGCACGCCTCCCGCCACCCGCGCGGCGCGCTCCACCACCCCCGTCCGCGTGCTCGACGGAGACCCGCTCCCCTCGCCACCGCGCCCCGTACTCGCCCTGATCGCCGACCACGCGGCGCGGCGCGGCGGCACGGTGGCCGTGGAGGAGGGCGACCGGCGCGTCGGGTACGCCGCACTTCTCGGCGAGGCCCGCCGCATCGCCCGGCTGCTCGCCGCCCGCGGAGTGCGGCGCGGCGGCCTGGTCGCGGTGGCGCTTCCGCGCGGCATCGACGCGGTGTCCGTCCTGCTGGGCGTCCTGGCCGCGGGAGCCGTCCACTGCCCGCTCGACCCGACGGCCCCGGCGGGCCGGACCGCCGCCCTGCTGGCCTCCGCGCGACCCGACCTCGTCGTCACCACGTCGGCGTACGCCCCGCACTTCCCGGACCACGCCGTCCTGCTGCTCGACGGCGACGCACAGGAGACTCCGCCGGCGGGCCCCGCACCGGCCGCGCCCACGGCCGACGACGCGGCCTACGTCATCCACACCTCCGGTTCCACCGGACAGCCCAAGGGCGTCGAGGTGGGGCACGCGGCGCTGGCCCACTTCGTCGCGAGCGCCGGACCGCGCTACGGACCGGACCGGGCCGACCGCGTCCTGCAGTTCGCCCCCCTGCACGTCGACACCAGCATCGAGGAGATCTTCCTGACCCTGTGCTCCGGCGCCACCCTGGTCATCAGGCCGCCGGACCTGACGGACTCGATTCCGCACTTCCTGGCGGAGTGCGGTCGCCTGCGCATCAGCGTGCTCGACCTGCCGACCGCCTACTGGCACGAGCTCGCGCTCGCCGTGTCCACCGGAGCCGCCACCCTGCCGGACACCGTGCACACCGTCGTCATCGGCGGCGAGGCCGCACTGCCCGAACGAGCCGCCCGCTGGCGCGAGGCGGTCGGCGGCGGAGTCCGGCTCCTGAACACCTACGGCCCGACCGAGGCGACCGTCGTCGCCACCGTCGCCGACCTGCACGACGCGGCGCTGGCCCCGCACGACACACCGGTGGGCCGCCCCCTGCCGGGCTGCCGGGCGGCCGTCGTGGACGGGGAGCTCTACCTGCTGGGCCCCGCCCTCGCCAACGGCTACCGCGACCGGCCGGAGGAGACCGCCGAGCGCTTCGCCCCGCTGCACCGCCTGCCCGGCTCCCCACCCGCCTACCGCACCGGCGACCGCGTGGAGCTGGGCGGGGACGGGCTGCTGCGCTACCGGGGCCGGGTGGACGACGAGTTCAAGATCAGCGGTCACCGCGTCCAGCCGGCCGAAGTGGAGAGCGCGCTGCTCGCCCACCCCGGGATCAGGGACGCCGCCGTGGTCGGCCAGGTGCTGCCCGACGGTACGCGCCGGCTCACCGCCCACCTCGTACCCGCCGGACAGCGGCCCGGCGCGGCGGCGATCCGCGACCACCTCCGGGCCCGGCTGCCCGCGCCGATGGTCCCCGCCTCCATCACGTTCCTGCCGCGCCTGCCCCGTACCGGATCGGGCAAGACGGACCGGACCGCCCTCCTCGCCGCCCTGCCCCCGCACGCGCCCGGCCCCGGAGGCGTCGCCGGCGACCCCGCCCTGGAGGCCACCGTCACCGGCGTATGGCGCCAGGTGCTCGCGGCACCTGAACTTACCCCGCACGACGACGTGTTCGCCCGGGGAGCCCACTCCCTGCACGCCATCCAGGCCGCCAACCGCCTGGCCGCGGAGCTGAACAGAGAGGTGAAGGTCGCCTGGCTCTTCCAGTACGCGACCCCTGCCGGGCTCGCCGGCCTCCTCCGCGCCGGGACCCCCGCGCCGAGCCCCGTCCACCCCGTACTGCCGCCCGCCCTGGCTGCCGACACGGTCCTCGAACCGGAGATCCGTCCCGGTGACAAGAGCGCCCCCTGGCCTCCCCGGCGTATTCTCCTGACCGGTGCGACGGGATTCGTGGGCCCGCGCCTCCTCGCCGAACTCCTCCGCTCGACGGACGCGGAGATCGTCTGCGCCGTCAGGGGCAGGAGCGCCGAAGACGCCCTGGCACGCGTCCACACCGCCCTGACCACCGCGGGCGTGGCGTTGTCCCCGGCCGAGTGCCGACGGGTCACCGCGCTCGCGGCGGACCTGGCCCGGCCGGGGCTCGGACTGCGGCAGGAGGAGCTGGCCGGACTCGGGACCGCCGTCGACGCCATCGTCCACAACGGGGCGGCGGTCGGCGTCGTCCGCGACTACCCGGCCCTCCGCCCGGCCAACACCGAATCCACCCGCTGCCTGCTGCGCCTGGCCGCCGCGCGCCGCATCCCGGTGCACTACGTGTCCACGCTCTCGGTCGGCCCTCCGCGCGCTCTGCGGGCGGAGTTCCCCGAGGCGTTCCTCGAAGCCCACGAGGGTCTGCGCTACGGCTACCAGCAGTCGAAGTGGGCCTCCGAACGCCTCCTGGAGCAAGCCCGCGAACGCGGCCTGCCCGTCACGGTGCACCGGCTGGGCCGGGTGGTCGGCCCGCTCGCCACCGGAGCGGTGAACAGCCAGGACTTCCTCTGGACCGTCCTGCGGGCCGGCGTGCCGCAGGGGATCGTGCCCGACCTCTTCACGGAGGAGACCTGGATACCGGCCGACCGCGCCGCCGCCGAGATCGTGGCGCTCGGCCCCGGCGCACCCCGCGGCCCCGGCACACGCCGCCGCGACACCGTGGTCCACCACCACGCCGGGGCCCCCGTACGGCAGGAGGACCTGCACCGCTGGCTGCGCGAGTACGGCTACCCGGTCGAGGCCGTTCCGCTGGACACCTGGCGGGAGCGGATACCCCGGCACACGCCGGACGCCGCCGCGGTCCTCGCCTTCTTCGACGCGCTGCCCCCGGCCCCCGACCGGTCGGAGGCGGACCTGCGGCTCGCGACCGTACGCGCGGACAACGTCCGGGAGGGCCTGGCCTCGGCCCACGGCCTGCTGACCTCGGAGCAACCGGCCGTCGACCGGGCCGCCTTCTTCCGGCAGCTGGACCACTGCGTGGCCACCGGCGCACTGCCCGCCCCCAAAAGGCTGTCCGCGAAGCCACGGCAGAACCCGGGAACTGGCTCCGGCCACCGCCCGACTCTTGATACGAACCCCGGTCAACGGCCGGCTTTCCGCTAGGAGCACACATGTCCACCAACCGGCTCGTCGCCATCGGACTGACAGCCGCCGTCGCCCTCACGACCGCCGGATGCGCGGAATCACCGGTCGCGTCCAGGACGGAGGCCGAACCGCCGGCCGCCTCGGCCGCCGGCTACCCGGTGACGCTGGAGAACTGCGGGGTCAAGCAGACCTTCACGAAGGCCCCCAGCAGAGTGGTCGTCATGAACGGCGCTTCCGTCGCCGAGGTCTCCACCCTGCTCGCGCTGGGCCTCAAGGACCGGATCGTCGTCAACCAGCAGAGCTACGGCAGGTCCGAAGTGCCCGGCCGCGCCGACGCCATCAAGGCCCTGCCCAAGGGCGGCATAGAACTCAACGACGCCTTCGACATCCCCCGCGAGGCGATGCTCGGCCAGAGCCCCGACCTGGTCCTGTCCACCACCGCGTACGGATTCGACGCCAAGAACGGCTTCGCCACCCGCGACCAGCTGAAGGCCGTCGGAGCCAACACCTACATCTCCCCGCAGGGCTGCGACCAGGACACGTCCCGGATGACGATCGAGGACAGCCGTACCCTGTTGCGCGACCTCGGCAAGGTCTTCGGCGTCAGCGACCGCGCCGAGAAGCTGATCGCCGCGTCGGACAAGCGCATCGCGGAGATCTCGGCGAAGGTCGAGGGCGAGGAGAAGCCCGACGTCATGGTCCTCTTCTCCAACATGACCATGGGCGGCAACGACTTCAGCTCCGTCGTCGCCAAGGGGATCTACAACGACATCCTCGCCCGGGCCGGCGGCGCCAACGCCTTCGAGTCGGCCTCCACGACCTCCTTCGCGGACCTGAGCAAGGAGAAGGTGGCCGCCGGCGACGTCGACGCCCTCGTCGTCATCAGCTACAACGACCCCGACCCGACGGCGTACGCCGAGAAGCTGCTCAAGGAGTTCCCCCAGTGGTCGGCGGCGAAGAACGACGCGTACGTGGTGCTGTCCGACTCGATCTACCTCGGACCGAGCAACGACGTGGCCGTGGAGAAGATCGCCAGGACGCTCCACCCCGACGCGCTCTGACCGGACCGCGCCTCTCGCTCGGCGTCGCCGTCCTGCTCGCCGCGCTGCTCGCCGCCATGATCACGGCGATCAGCATCGGCGCGGTCACCGTACCGGTGGCGGACGTCTGGAGCATCGTGGCCCGTCACCTGACCGGCCGCGGTGCCGCCGCCGACCCCGCGCTGGACCAGATCGTATGGAGCTTCCGCACGCCCCGGGTACTCCTCGCGGCCCTCGCGGGAGCCGGCCTGGCAGTGGCCGGAGCCGTCCTCCAGACACTGGTCTCCAACCCCCTGGCCGACCCCACCGTGCTCGGCTTCTCCTACGGGTCCTCCCTCGGCGCGGTCCTGGTCATCACCCTCGGCGGGATCGGGATCGGCGGAGTGGGCGTCGCGGGGGCCGCGTTCCTCGGCGCTCTCGCCACCGGAGCGGTGGTCTTCGCCCTCGGACGCCGTCGCGGACGCCTGGCCCCGACGCGCCTGGTACTGGCCGGAGTCGCGGTCGGCTACGTCCTGCTCTCGGCGACGAGCTTCGTACAGCTCTGGGCGACACCCACCGAACTGCGGACGGTGATGTTCTGGATGCTGGGCAGCGTCGCCGGAGCCCAGTGGGACCAACTCCCCGTCGTCGCGACCGTGGTACTGACCTGCACCGCCCTGCTCGGCCTGTTCGGGCGGCAGTTGAACGCCGTCCTGGCCGGCGACGAGTCAGCGACCGCACTCGGCGTGGACGTCAACCGCCTGCGCGCCGTCCTGCTCGTCATCACCGCGCTGCTCACCGGCTCGGTCATCGCGGTGGCCGGCGGCATCGGCTTCGTCGGACTGATGATCCCCCACCTCGTACGCCTCACCACCGGCGCGGACCACCGACGCCTGCTGCCGCTCACCGCCCTGCTCGGAGCCCTCTACCTCGTGCTCGTCGACCTCCTCTCCCGCACCGTCATCCGCCCCAACGAACTGCCGCTGGGCATCCTCACCGCCCTGCTCGGCGCGCCGTTCTTCGTCTGGCTGCTGCGACGCGACAAGGGGTTGGACGCCGTATGAGGCTCACCGTCGACCAGGTGCACGTCGAGCTGGACGGTACGCCCGTCCTCCACGGGGTCGACCTCGATGTCTGGCCCGGAACGGTCGTCGGCCTCGTCGGCCCCAACGGCAGCGGCAAGTCCACCCTGCTCCGCGCCGTCTACCGGTCGCTCCGCCCCGCCCGGGGAGTCGTCCGGGTCGGCGGCGACGACGTCTGGAGCCTCGCGCCCCGCGCCGCCGCCCGCCGCACCGCGGCCGTCCTCCAGGACCCGGCGGGCCACACCGGGGGCCTGTCGGTGACCGAGATCGTGGCACTGGGCCGCACCCCCCACCACGGCCTGATCGGACGCGAGGGCCCGCGCGACCGCCACGCCGTCGCCGAGGCGATCGACCGCTGCGGGATACGCCGCCTCGCCGAGCGGGAGTACGCCTCACTGTCCGGAGGCGAGCGCCAACGCGTCCTGCTCGCCAGGGCGTTGGCCCAGGATCCGCACCTGCTGGTCCTGGACGAACTGACCAATCACCTCGACATCCGCGCCCGGTTCGAACTGCTTGACCTGATCCGCTCGACCGGTGTGAGCACCCTGGCGGTCCTGCACGACCTCGACCTGGCCGCCCGCCTCTGCGACCTGGTCGTCGTCCTCGACCACGGAACGGTGGTGGCGGCCGGACCGGTGCTCGACACCCTCACCACCGAGGTGATGCGCCAGGTCTTCGGCGTCGAAGCCCGCACGGAACGCCACGAGGACGGCGTCGTCCGCATCGCCTACGCGGCCCGGCCCCTCGCACACCGCGTTGAGCCATGCGGATGAACCGCCGCCCCTGCCCCGTCACGCACGCCGTCTCGGACCCGTACGCGTCTCTACGCTGCGTGCGCTGTCGCGCAACACACTCTCCGAGAAGGCAGGACACCCTGGTGGAAGCGTTTCGCATGCGCGGAATCCGGCTCGCGCTGCTCTGCCTCGCCGCCGCGGCGGCCACGGCCCCGAGCGCGGCCACGGCCCCGAGCGCGGCCACCGCCACTCCGGGACATGGGGTCAGCGCGGTCGAACTCGCGGCAGGCGTGTCCCGGCAGGGAATCCGGGCCTCGCTCGACGAGCGGGCCGAGGTCACCGTGCGAGAAGTCACCATCGCCCCCGGAGGCGCGACAGGATGGCACTACCACCGCGGGCCGCTCCTCGTCGTGGTGAAGTCCGGATTCCTGACCGAGTACGTCTACGACGCGAAGAGGAACCGCTGCCGCCTCGTGGCGAACTCCCGGGGACAGTCCTTCGTCGAACCGCACGGCCCCGAGAACGTGCACATCGGCCTCAACCGAGGGGCCCGGCCCGTCGTCCTGTACGCGTCCTACATCCTTCCCGTCGGCAGCGCGCTCGCCATCGACGCTCCCGCCCCACCCCGCACCGCCCGCGACTGCCCGCGGGTGTGAACCGGCGCGCGTCGCCCTCTGCGGCACATCCGGCTGACGGTTCAGCCCACCGCGCGACGAGGTCCCGAGCCGACTTCGGGGCCTCGTCGCTCGCCGACCGGACGACGCGTCGCGGATTCGGGGCGAGCACTCATCCCCTCGGCCCCGTCGCCACCGGCATCTCCGTGCGCAGGAGCTGGTCGACCAGGTGCGTGGCGGGCAGAGCGGAGTTGAGGTACACGTACTCGCGCTGGTGCTCGACGACCGCGAGCATGGTGCGCAGGGTGTCCATGGCGCCCTCCCGCTGTTCGGCATGGTGCTGCGCCTGGGCCAGCAGGCCCAGGTGGAGCGGGAGATGGATCTTCATTCGGGACAGCCGCATTTCGGACAGCGCTCTTCTCATCTCCGGTATCCCCTCCCGATGGCCGGCGTACGTCAGGGCCCAGCCCAACGGAACGTGGAGCAATGACGTCCAGTAGGACAGCCCGTATTTGACGGACAACTCGACGCCCTCCGCGCCGAAGGAGCGAGCTGCCTCCACATCGCCCTCCCAGGCGGCCACGATCGCGTTGACGTAGAGGGCCTGGAGCCGGTCCCAGGGCCGGTCATCGCATTGCGTCAGCCTCAGGAGGCGACGGCACTGCTCGGCCGCCGTGGCGCGTTCGTTCATCAGCCAGTGGGCGAAGACGTCGTAGCTGCGGAAGCAGACGCGCGGATCGGACCGGTACGTTCCCTCCGGCAGGCGGCCCTCGCGCGCGAGCCGGTCGGACAGGTCGACACCCTGCTCGAACGCTCCCAGCGCGTCCGGCAGGTCGTCGCGGAGGTACAGCGTCACGCCCTCGCCGTACGCCGCGCCGAGTCGAGCCGTGGGATTGCCGGTGCGCTCGGCGATGGTCCTCAGCCGGGCGGACAACTGCCTCGACTCGTCGTAGCAGCCGCGGACGAGGAGCGACACGCTCAGCATCGACAGTAACGCCGGGTCGTCGGAGCAACCGGGGGGCGTGTCCAGGACGTGTCCCCGGATGATCTCCGTCTCCGCCTCGGCGTGACCGAATCCGCGTACATGGCCCAGCAGATGGACCAGTTCCCAGTGGAGTCGGGGTTCGAGGTCGCGCGGGGTCGTGCCGTCGGGCATCGAGCCGACCAGGTCGATCGCGCGGCGCAGCCACGTCCGGCGTTCTTCGGAGGCCAGGCGCGAACCCGCGTTCTCGGCTGCCCTCAGGAACCAGGGCAGCGCCCGCTCCGCGGGCATGGCGCCCTTCGCCCGCCAGGCGTGGTGGGCGATGAGATCGGTCCTCGCCGGATCGCCCTCCTCGGGCAGGCGCGGAGAGAGGGCGTCCGCGTACTCGGCGTGCAGCCGTTGGCTCTCCTCGTCCGTCAGCTCGCCGGTGAGCACCTCCTGAGCATGGGGAGGGGTGAGGCGAAGCCGTCCGGTGCGCTCCTGATCGGGGGAGAGCAGGCCGTGCCGGACCGCGGACTCCACGATCGCCATGGCGGCACTGCCGCCGGTGGCACGGCACAGCGGCTCGACCTCGATGTCGGGCGCGGCGACCGCGCACAGCCGGAGAAGCCGCAGGACCGGTTTCGGCAGCTCGGCGAACTCCTGGCGCAGCACCGTGCGCGCGCACGGAGCGACGAGGCCGAGCAGCTCGCCCGTGGCGCCGGGGTCACGCAGGTCTCGGGACTCACCGAGAAGGGAGAGCATCTGGAGGACGAAGGACGGACTGCCCCCGGCCTGGCTGTGGAGCGCTTCCACGACCCGCTGGTCGACGCCCGGACCGGCGTGCGCGTGGACCAGCGCCGTGATGTCCGGGAGCGTCAGGGCTCCGAGTCGCAGGATCTTCGTGTTCGGATCCCTGAACATCTCCGTCATCACCGCATACCGTGACGTGTCGGGCCATGCTTCCAGGTCCCAGCCGGTCAGTACGATGCTGAGGGAGTGGCCCTGGCGGCGTGTGGTCAGCAGGCGGAGCAAGTCCAGCGACGCCGTATCCGCCCAGTGCACGTCCTCCAGCAGCAGCACCAGGGGTCGCTGCGCGGCCAGGGCGAGCAGGATCTCGCAGAGCGCGTCGTGCGTCCGGAAGGCGCTCTGCGAGCTGCTCGACTCGCGGTCCTCCTCGCCGCCCTGCCCTGCCTGCCACCCGGGCAGCAGCGGTGCGAGCAGCGCGCCGAACGGCGCGGCGGCGGCCTGGAAGGCATCCGGCCGCGTCACCGACAGCCGACGGAGTATCTGGGTCCACAACCAGTACGGCGGAACTCCGTCGCCGGAGAAGCAACTGCTCTGGACCGTTTCGATGGTCTCGTCCCGAGCCTGAAGGCGTTGGACGAGCTCCATCACGAGATGGGTTTTGCCGAGTCCGGAGTAACCGAGTACACAGGCGAGATGTCCACGACCGGCCACCGTACCCACCATGGCGGCGACCAGGATTCCTAACTCCCGTTCCCGGCCTATCGGCGGCGGCACCGCGGGCTCAACCGGAGCGGGACCGGAACCGACGGGCCGGACATGTGCCGTGCGGGCCGGACCGTTCGGCTTGTCCCCTCCGTGCACCGGCCGTTCGGCCGTGGCGGCGAACGATCCCCGCGACGCGTTTTCGCGGGACATCGTTGTCCGGACGGGCCGGGCCGATTCGTCGGGTGCGAGGCGCAGATGGTCACGCGGCGCGAAGTGCGCACGCTGGTTGTCCAGTTCCTGCCTGAGAAGGGCGGTGTGGAGCCGCTGGAGATCGGCGGTCGTGTCCACACCGAATTCCTCGACCAGATAACTCCGCGTCCACTCGTACATCTCCAGCGCCTCGGCCTGCCGGCCCGACCTGAACAACGCGGTCATCAGATGGCCCACCATGCGCTCGCGGGCCGGGTGTTGGCGGATCTCCCGTTCCAGTTCGGTGACCACCTCGGCGGTCCTCCCCAGGAGGAGCCCGGCCTCGGCGGACGTTTCGAGGGCGGTGAGCCGGACCTGCTCCAGCCGGGCGCTCTCGTCGGCGAGCGGCCGGTGGGTGACGAACTCCGCATACGGGGAACCGCGCCACAGGGTGAGCGCCCGGGTGAGGCGGTCCCGTGCGGCCAGGGGATCCTGGCAGGCGAGGAAACGACGCCCGGTGGAGATGAGCTGTTCGAACCGGTAGGCGTCCACCTGGTCCGGCGCGAGCTGGAGGACGTACCCCGGGGCCTGGTAGCGCAGTACCGCCGACCTGGCGGGGCCGGCCACGGGGGCCAGCGCCCGGCGCAGGTGGGAGATATGGCTCTGCAAGGTCGCGACGGCCTGCTGGGGCCGGGCGTCCTGCCAGAGCTCCTCGATGAGCACCGTGGTGGGGACGACGCGGCCCAGTCTGATGAGGAGGAGGGCCAGGAGAGCCCGTCGGCGTGGTGGTCCGAGCGGGACGTCGTGCGACCCGAGCCGAGCCGACATGGGCCCCAGCACCTGAAGCACCGGCCCGGAAGGGAGGAGCGGTGCGGGCAGCGGCGCACCCTCAGCCTGATGCACGGACATAACTTTTTGCCCCATTCCTTCTCACGCTTGAGACGTCACCAGGAAATGCATCTTAGATCAGCGTTCTCCATCCTCGGTGCTTCTCGATGACCGTGCACACCACTGGGCGTTATAGGACTCTGCTCGCGCAGGTGTCAACGGTGCGGCGGCGGCCGGAAGAGACAGAACCGGCCACACTGCGCGGTGAATTCCCGAGAGGCGGACGGAGAGCCTTCGGCATCGCGGGGAGACCGGCCGTCACTCGTGGAACATTCAACACTTCGCGCGTTGTCGAAAAACAACTCCTCAGTTCCTGGCGGGTTTTTGGCTCATAGGGTGTGGGTGCGGGGGGAGCGAATCCGGACAGGTGGAATGGCTGGAACGCCCCGGGCGTGGTGGCGTGCCCCGACTTCCGCACCCGAAGGCGCCGCGCCGCCCCGCGATCGCCCCTGTCCCGGGGACCGTGAAGGCACGTCGGAGCACCACGAGAGGACGCGAGGTCCGGGGCGCTGTGCCTGCGGGACAGCCTTGGGGAGAGCTGCAAGCGAACGGCAAGGAAACGGACAAGGGCTCGCGCCGGCGCGTCAGCAATCCGGCCAGCGTGCAGCAAGGAGGGTGGGCCAACATGATCGAAACCGGCATGTGCCGAGTGGACTGAGCCAGCCACCCGGCCCAGATCCTGGAGGCATCACGGTGTTTGCGATTCTCTTTCCTGGTCAGGGCTCGCAGTTTCGGGGCATGGGCGCGGACGTCTTCGGCCACTATCCGGGCATCACGCGATTCGCCTGCGATCTCCTGGGCTACGACCTCCCCGCGCGCTGCCGCGACAACCAGGACGACGTGCTCTCGCGGACGGAGTGCACGCAGCCGGCCCTCTTCACCGTCAACGCGCTGCACCTGTTCGAGCGCGAGCGCCGGGAGGGCCGGCCCGCCGACTGCTACCTCGGGCACAGCCTGGGGGAGTACAACGCGCTCCTGGCCGCCGGGGTCTTCGACTTCGAGACCGGCCTCCGGATCGTCAGGAAGCGCGGCGAACTCATGGCGGCGGCCTCGGGTGGCGGAATGACGGCTGTCCTGAACACCCCGGTCGCGCACCTGCTCAAGGTGTTGGGGGAGGACGGCGTCGAGGGGGTGGACGTGGCGGCCCACAACACCGACAGCCAGGTCGTGATCGCCGGCAGCGACGGCGCGCTGCGTGCCGCCCACGCCTCTCTTCAGGAGCGGAACATCCGCTTCGCCGCGCTGCGGGTGGGCGCGGCCTTCCACTCCCGTTACATGGCGTCCGCGCGCGCCGAATTCGAGCTGTTCCTCCGCGGATTCACGTTCGCGGAGCCCGCGGTGCCCGTGATCTCCAACGCGACGGGGCGCCCCTACGAAAGGGGCACGATTCCGGAGATGCTGAGCAGGCAGATCGTCGAACCGGTTCGATGGTCCGACAGCATTCGCTATCTGCTGGCTCTCGACGCCGATTTGGAGTGCGAGGAGATAGGCGGCGACGCCCTGCTCCGCATGGTGAAGAGTATCGCGAAATCCAGTCCCCAGGAAATGCTGATGAAAAGCGGAGTGTGATACATGGAGCGAACGCAGCGCATCCAGACCATGATCGAGGATCAATTCCTCGTGGAATTCGATGGCGAGCTGACGGCCGAGAGCGATCTCTTCAAGGCCGGGGTGATCGATTCCTTCGGATATGTTCAGCTCCTGAGTTCCATCGAGAAGGACTTCTCGATCCAGCTGAAGGACGAGGACTTCCTCAAGAACATCCTCACCTCGCTGGAATCCATCGACGCCTTCGTGGCGAAGAAGATCGCCGAGCGCGACGACCGCTGAAGCAAGGAGACCCCCGCATGTGCGGAATAGCAGGCTTCGTCTCGCCCTCGCTCGACGCCGGAGCCACGCCCGAGGTCATGGCTTCGATGCTGTCGCTCATTCGCCACCGCGGGCCGGACGAGGCGGGCTACTACCTGGACGACGGCATCGCCATGGGCACGGTGAGACTGTCGATCATCGACCTCTCCACGGGCGCTCAGCCGATGGCGGATCCGACGGAACGCCACTGGATCTGCTTCAACGGCGAGTTGTACAACCACGTCGAACTCCGTGAGGAGCTGCGAGGGCTCGGCCGGCGGTTCCGTACCCGCTCGGACACCGAGGTCTTCCTACAGGCGTGGGCCCAATGGGGGCCCGCATGCCTGACGCGTTGCAACGGCGCGTTCGCGGTCGCGATTCGGGACGTGGTGTCGGGAGAACTCTTCCTGGCGCGCGACAGGTACGGCAAGCGTCCGCTCTTCTACGTCGACCGCGAGCGCGGCGCCGGTCAGGACGGCCGGGGCGGGGACTTCCTCTTCGCTTCCGAGATGAAGGCGTTCCGCGCGTTCCCCGGGTTCCGTTTCGAGCTGGACCCCCGTGAACTGGCCTCCACCTTCGCCGTATGGACACCGCTGCCCGATCGGACCCCCTTCCGGCACATCCGCCAACTGCCCATGGGCAGTTACCTGACCGTCCGGGGCGGACGCGCGGTCCTGAAGGAGTACGCGGCGCTCGAACTCGACGCGGAACCGTTCGCCGGCACCGAACGGGAAGCGGCGGCATTCGTCCGCGACGCCCTGCGCGAGAGCGTCGAGATGAGGCTGAGGAGCGATGTCGAGGTCGGTGTCTACCTGAGCGGTGGCCTGGACTCCTCCATCGTGACCAGACTGGCGACGGAACTCTCCTCGCACGAGGTCCGCACCTTCTCCGTGGAGTTCGACGAAGCGGCCTTCGACGAGTCGAGCAGTCAGCAGGTCGTCGCCTCCCACCTCGGGACGCTCCACTCGTCCATCGCCGTGTCGAGCGCCGATATCGCCGCGAATTTCCCGTCCGCCGTCTACCACGCCGAAGTGCCCGCGTTCCGCACCGCGTTCGTGCCCATGTACCTCTTGTCCCGCCATGTGCGGGACGCCGGAATCAAGGTGATCCTCAGCGGCGAGGGCGCTGACGAGGCGTTCCTCGGGTACTCGCTCTTCCGCGAGACCCTGCTGCGCGCCGCGTGGAACGACCTGTCGGACGACGAGCGGATGACCAGGCTCGGCAGCCTCCACCCGGAGCTGAGCCACTTCGGTCCCGCGAACCGGGCGCGGCTGAAGGGCCTCTTCGAGCAGTTCGCCGTCGAACGGCTTCCCGGTCTCTTCTCGCACGAACTCCGTTACCAGAACGGCCGCTTCGCCGCACGTCTGCTGAAGGACCGGGGCGACCCGTTCGCGGACATCCTCGCTCTGACGGAGGCGACATCCGGATACGCCGCGCTGAGTCCGGTCCAGAAGGCCCAGTGGCTCGAATTCAAGACGCTGCTGCCCGGCTACCTCCTCTCGACCCAGGGGGAGCGTATGAGCCTCGCGCACGGTGTCGAGAACCGCTGCCCCTTCCTCGATCCCGCGGTCGTCCGCGCGGCGGCGTCGGTCAATCTGCGATTCGACGACGGTTCCGAGGAGAAGGCCATCCTCAAGAAGGCCTTCTGGGGCGAGCTGCCGGAGTCGAGCCTGACCCGGCGCAAGCAGCCTTACCGCGCCCCAGGCTCGGCCGTCTTCAAGGAGCAGCGGCCCGAGTACCTGGACCTGCTGCTCTCGGACACGGAACTGAAGAAGACCGACTGCGTCGACCCCGTGTTCGCGAGGAAACTCGTCACGAAGATCATGGCCACGCCCAGCGAAGGGATCAGCACGAAGGAGGACCAGGCCTTCGTCTACCTGCTCTCCACGGCTGTTCTCCACCAGCAGTTCGTACGAGGGCAGGAGACCGGCGAGGACGGCCACGTGGCTGCGGACCTCAAGGTGGCCACGATCGTCGATCACCGGAACGTCCGAGGACCGAAGCCGCCCGGTCACACCTTCCCCACGGCTGGAGGACTCCGATGAGCACGATCGAACCGGCGCGCGAGGCGGATGACGTCGCGATCATCGGAATCGCCTTGCGCTTCCCCGGCGCGGAAACACTGGAAGAACTCGGCGGGCACCTCATCGCGGGCCGGTCGCTCATCTCGGAGGTTCCGCCCGAACGCTGGTCCAAGGAACGGT
Source organism: Streptomyces sp. ADI96-02 (assembly GCF_003846185.1). Classification (GTDB taxonomy): domain Bacteria; phylum Actinomycetota; class Actinomycetes; order Streptomycetales; family Streptomycetaceae; genus Streptomyces. Next base: position 642,865 of record NZ_ML123034.1, on the reverse strand, counting down.
ACTTCGGAGATCCGAAACGCGGGGCGCAGAAGACGAACAGCATCTGGGGCGGATTCGTCGAGCACGCGGACCGCTTCGACGCCGAGTTCTTCAGGATCTCGCCGCGCGAGGCCGAGAGCATGGACCCGCAGCAGCGGATGGCCCTCGAACTCGCCTGGCGGGTCATCGAGAACGCGGGATACGCGGCGAGTGATCTGGCCGGCACGGAGACAGGCGTCTTCATGGGCGTCTGCCACGCGGACTACGCGGAAATGATGGAGCGTGAAGGGGCGAAGACCGACGCCTACTTCCCCACCGGCACGGCCTACTCGATCATCGCGAACCGCATCTCCTACCATTTCGACTTCCAGGGCCCGAGCATCACCAACGACACGGCGTGTTCGAGTTCGCTCGTGTCGGTGTACGAAGCGGTCCGCGCGCTGGACAACGGCGAATGCGGCCTCGCCCTGGCCGGCGGAGTCAACCTGATCTGGTCGCCGAAGCACTTCGTCGCCTTCAGCCAGGCGAGCATGTTGTCCCGCACCGGTCGTGCGAGCGCCTTCGACGAGAGCGCTGACGGCTACGTACGCGGTGAAGGCGGAGCGGTACTTCTCCTGAAGCCTCTCGCGCAGGCTGTCGCGGACGGCGATCCCATCCACGCGGTGATCAAGGGAGTCGCCACGAACCACGGTGGCCGGACGAATTCCCTGACCGTCACCAATCCGACAGCGCAGGCGAATCTGATCGAAAGGCTCTACACCCGCGCCGGAATCCGCCCGGAGACCGTCACCTACATCGAAGCGCACGGTCCGGGAACGCCCGTCGGCGACCCGATCGAGATCATGGCCCTCAAGAGTGCCTTTCGGAACCTGCACGCGGCTCAGGGCACCGTCGCTCAACCGTCGAGCTGCGGAATCGGTTCGATCAAGACCAACATCGGGCATCTGGAGGGGGCCGCCGGTGTCGCCGGAATCGTCAAGGTCATCGCCTCCCTGGCGCACCGGGTGCTGCCCGCGACCGTCAACTTCCGGAATCAGAACCGGCTCATCAGCTTCGAGGACAGCCCGTTCCACGTGGTCCGCCACACCCAGCCCTGGGCGGCCCCGCCCGCGGGGAAGGACGGAAGGATCCCGCCACGTCGAGCCGGGGTGAGCTCGTTCGGGTTCGGCGGGACGAACGCGCATGTCGTGCTGGAGGAACACCTCGCCGACGACGCGGTACGGGAGTCGCCCCACCGCGGCCCGCGACTCGTGCCCCTCTCCGCGAAGACGCCGGAACGGCTGCGCGCGGTCGCGGGCAACCTGCTCTCCCACCTGCGCGAGCACCCCTCGCAGGCGCTCGCCGACATCGCGTACACCTTGCAGACCGGCCGGGAACCGATGCCGGCCCGGGTCGCGTTCCTCGTCGCCGACCGTGCCGAACTCGACCACCTGATAGCCGAGTTCGCGGACGGGGCCGGTGCCGAGGGCGAGGTCCACCTGGGCGCGGCGGTACGCGGGAGCGATGAGGACGTCGCCGAGCTGAGGACGACGGGGACGGACTGGGTCCGGGGCGGAGCGGTGGACTGGTCGGAGCGGCTCGGGCACGGCGGCCCTCCGGCACGCCCGCGACGTGTACGCCTGCCCGGATATCCCTTCGCCCGTGAGCGGCACTGGTTCAAGGCTCCGCCGAAGGACGACGACGCGGGAGCGACGCCGCGGGCGGTGAGCGAGCAGGCCGTGAGCGGACAGGCCGTGAGCGAGCAGGCCGTGAGCGAGCAGGCGGTGAGCGAGCAGGCGGTGAGCGAGCAGGCCGCCGGCGCCGGGCCGGTGCCCCACCCGCTCCTGCACACCGACGTCTCCGGCCCCGCCGGGCAGCGCTACAGCTCGACCTTCACCGGGGAGGAGCCGTTCCTCGCCTCGCACAGGGTGCGGGGCACACGGGTGCTGCCGGCGGCGGCCCAGGTGGAGATGGTCCGTGCCGCGGCGGTGCTTGCGACGGGGCGTGCCGCCGGTACGCCCGGCGTCGTCCGGCTCCGCAACGTGGGATGGTCGCGCCCGGTCGTCGTGCGGGACGCGCCGGCCGACGTCGGTGTGGGGCTCACCCCGCAGGACGGCGGCGCGATCGCCTTCGAGATCACCACCGGCACGGCGTCCGACGTGGTGCACAGCTCCGGGCTCGTCGAGATCGGCGGTCCGGGGCAGCCGGACCGGCTCGACCTCACCACACTGCTGGCGGCCTGCCCCGGCGAGCGACGGCCCGCCGACGTGTACGCGGAGTTCCACGATCAGGGGCTGGAGTACGGACCGGCCATGCGAGGGCTGAAGGAGCTCCGGCTGGGGACGGGAGAACTGATCGCGCGCGTCGGCGAACCCGCCGACGCATCCGGGAACGCCGGATACGTCCTGCCTCCGAGTGTGCTGGACGCGGCCTTCCAGTCCTCGGTCGTCCTCCTGGCGGAGACCTCGCGCGGGACGGCCGGCGGCCGACGCGGCCCGGTGCTGCCGTTCGCGTTCGAGGAACTCGCGGTCCACGGCCCCTGCGCGCCCGAGACCTGGGCGTGGGTGCGGCGCCGTGAAGGACACGGCGCGCTCGACATGTTCGACATCGACCTCTGTGACAGCGAGGGCATCGTGAGCGTCAGCCTGCGCGGACTGGTCCAGCGGACGACCCCGGCCGAGCCCGGCCACCGGGTCGGCGCGGCCACCGTCACCGCCTCCCCCTCCTGGGTGCGGGCGCCCCTCGACGTACCCGATGACGGGGCGGCGGCCGTCCCGTCCGTACGCGGGTACCTCGGTGGACAGGCCGCCCAGCACGCCGCCGCCGTGGCGGACCTCACCGGGTTCACCGTGGCACGGCTCCCCGACGTCGGGCCCGGCCGGGTCGCCGACGGGGTCGGGGCCGTGTCGGACCTGGCCTTCACGGACGTCACGGACGTCGTGAGGTCCAAGCCGAAGGGAGCGCACCGGTTCGTCGTCCTGGTGGAGGACCGTCTGCCCCGGCACTACCACGCGCCCCTCACCGGCCTGTTCAGGTCCGTCGTCCGGGAGAACCCGCGCGTCTCGGGCCGTGTCGTGCGCGTCGCGGAACTCGACACCGCGCCGCCGGAGCGGATCGCCGAAATCCTCCGGGCGGAGGCGGCGGACCGAAGCTCCGACTGCGATATCCGCTACGGGGCGGACGGCACGCGTCACGCGTCACGGCCCGTGGAACTCCACCTGGGCGAGGGAGCCGAGATCCCGCCGCTGAAGGAGGGCGGGGTCTACTGGATCACGGGCGGCCTCGGCGGGCTCGGGCGGCATGTCGCACGGTACTTCGGCCGCTGCGCCGGCGTCACCGTCGTCCTGAGCGGCCGATCGGAGGCCGGAGCCGCGAGCGAGGCGGCCCTGCGAGAGCTGCGCGACGCGGGGGTCGACGCCCACTACGTCCCCGTCGACGTGGGTTCGCGGGACGACGTGGAGCGCGCGGTCCGCGCCGTCACCCGGGACCACGGAACGATCGACGGCATCGTGCACGCGGCGGGCGTCCTCCGTGACGCGTACCTCTTCACCAAGGACGCGTCCGACCTCCGGACGGTGCTGGAGCCGAAGGTCGACGGCGTCCTCCACCTGGACGCCGCCACGCGCGGCCTCGCGCTCGACTTCTTCGTCGCCTTCTCCTCGGTGGCCGGAGTGTTCGGCAACTCGGGCCAGTCGGACTACGCGGCGGCCAACGCCTTCCTGGACGCCTTCGCCCACCACCGCCAGGCGCTGGTCGACATCGGCGAGCGGACCGGCAGGACCTGCGCCGTGAGCTGGCCGTTGTGGGCCGACGGCGGGATGTCCATGGACGCCGTGACGCTGAAGTCGATCCGCCGGGAACGGGGTTGGGAGCCCCTGCCCACCGAGGACGGCCTGCGCGTCCTCGGCCGCGTCCTGCGCGACGCGCCCGCACACGTCGTGGTGGCGTACGGAGCCGCCGCGACGCTCACGGTCGCCGCACCGCCCCCGGAACCGGCGGTCACCAGCCCCGTTGTGACCGAAACCGCTCCCGCCGTCACCGACGAAGAGTTGACGGAGCGTACGACGGCACTCCTGCGCCGGGTCGTGGGCGAGGCGCTGCACCGTGATCCCGGGACACTGGACGAAACGGTCAACCTCATCGAGTACGGGATCGACTCGCTCGCCATCCTCGACACGACCGCGGCGCTCGAAGAGCTCTTCGGCCCGCTCCCCAAGACGATCTTCTTCGAGTACACCGACATCGAGGGCGTCGCCGGATACTTCGTCGCGGAGCACCCGGACAGGCTGCGTGCGATCGTCGGCGCGGAGGACCCGCCGTCGGCCACCGCCGAACCGGCGGCCGGCGAGAAGGCCCCGGACGACCCGCAGACTGCCACCGCCCCAGCGCCGCCCGCTCCCGCCACGGGTAAGGCCACGGCTCCCGCCACGGGTACGACCACCGCTCCGGCCACGGACAGGGCGACCCCGCGCGACCGGCGGGACGCGACCGGCGCGCGCGACGACTACCACGACATCGCGATCATCGGCGTCTCCGGCACCTATCCCGGAGCCGACACCCTCGACGAACTCTGGTCGGTGCTCGAAGAGGGCCGCCACGAGTTCCGCGAAGTGCCGCGCGAACGCTGGGACCACGACGCCGTCTACAGCCGCGACCGCAGCGTCCTCGGCAAGAGCTCCATCCGCACCGGAACCTTCCTCCAGGACATCGACAGGTTCGATCCCCGCTACTTCCGCATCTCCCAGCGCGAAGCCGAGACCATGTCGCCCGAGGTCCGCCTGTTCCTCCAGACGGGCGTCGAGGCACTGGAGGACGCCGGCTACTCGCGCGAGACGCTCCAGCGGGAGTACGACGGAGACGTCGGCGTACTCGTCGGTTCCATGAGCAACCACTACGGCCTCTACGGCTTTCAGAACGGCCTCACGCGCGGATCCCCGGCGAGCGGCAGCTACACGGGGACGCTGCCCAACATGCTGTCGTACTTCTACGGGTTCACCGGCCCCTCGATGTTCGTGGACACGATGTGCTCGGGGTCCTCGACCTGTGTCCACCAGGCCGTGCAGATGCTCCGGGCCCGCGAGTGCTCGATGGCGGTCGCGGGCGGAGTGAACCTGCTCCTGCACCCGTACAACCTCATCAGCTCGTCACAGGAGCACTTCACCACGGCGACCTCGGACGTGATCCGGAGCTTCGGCCTCGGCGCGGACGGGACGATTCTCGGGGAGGGCATCGGCGCCCTGGTCCTCAAGCCGCTCGTCGAGGCCGAGCGCGACGGCGACCACGTGTACGCGGTCATCAAGGGGACCGCCCTCGCCAACGCGGGGGTGCGCAACGGGTTCACCGTCCCCAGCCCCCGTATGCAGGCGCGTGCGATCGAGAAGGCGATCGACGACGCCGGAGTCGACCCGCGGACCATCAGCTACGTGGAGGCCCACGGATCGGGAACGTCCCTGGGCGACCCGATCGAGGTCAAGGCACTGACCACCGCCTTCCAGAAGTACACGCGGGAGACCGGGTTCTGCGCGATCGGCTCGGTGAAGTCCAACATGGGACATCTGCTGCACGCCGCCGGAATGATCGGCATCGCCAAGGTCGTCCTCCAGTTCCAGAAGGGGAAGCTCGCCCCCTCCCTGCACAGCTCGGTGACCAACCCGGACATCGACTTCTCCCGGACCCCCTTCCGCCTCCAGCAGCAGCTCGCCGCGTGGGAGCCGGCGGTGACGACCGTGGACGGACGCGAGGTCACCCATCCGCGACGGGCGGGGATCACGTCGATCGGCGCGGGCGGGATGAACTCGCACATCATCCTGGAGGAGTACCCGGACCCGGACCCGCACCCGTACACAGACGGCGGCGCGCGCGCCGGGGCGTCCGACGGGCGCGAGGAGCTCTTCGTCTTCTCCGGGATGAACGACACCGCCCTCACGGCCTGGCTCACCCGGTTCCGCGCCTACCTGGCCACCGGAACTGCGCCGGATCTCGCGTCGGTCGCCCACACCCTCCGCGTCGGCAAGAACGAACTCCCTCGGCGCTGGGCGTTCCTGGCCAGGACCACAGAGGAGGCCGTCGCCGCCGTCGACCGCTATCTGGCGGGCGACCGCGACCTCGCCGCCGCGCTCGCGAGCGGTGGCTCGCGGACCCGGGACCTGCGGGATCCGGCGACCACCTGGGTCGGCGGTAAGAGCGTCGTCTGGCCCGCCCCGAAGGGCCCGCGCACGCCCCGGCGGGTCTCCCTCCCCGCGTACCCCTTCGAGCGCGTGCGCTGCTGGGTCGCCCAGGAGGACGGCGCGCCGTCCGTGATCGCTCCGCTGTCCCAGCGCGAGAAGCTGCACCCGTTCCTCGGCCGGAACGAGTCGGACGTCGACGGACTGCGGTACGTGCTCGACGTGCACCTGGACGATCTCCTGGACTACGGCTTCACCTCGGGGGAGCGGCACGACAGGACGCGCGGCATCGTGCCCACGTTCGCCGTCGACCTGGCGGTCGCGGCTGCGAAGGTCTCCGGATTCTCCGACGGGTCGGTCGTGCGCGACCTCCGTCTCCTGGGTCCGGTCGCCTGGACGACCGCGGCGCGCCTGGTGACGGTCTTCGACGCCACCGGGGCCGCCACCGGGGGGAAGACGGCGTCAGGAGCCGTGTATGCCGAGGACGCGTCGGGGAAGCGGACGGCCGTAGCGTCGTTCGACGTGCGGGCGGACGAGGGCGGCCCGATACTGCCGTCCGGCCACCCCCGCGCGAAACCGTTCGTGGGCGTGCTTCCCGGGGCGCTCGTGCCGGAGCCGCCGGACCCGCTCTCCCCGGCCGGCTTCCTCGCGGAACTGGCCGAGGGCGGAGTGGGATACACCCCGGAACTCAGCGGTGTCGAGGGCGCGTACCGCCTGCGGGACGGGCGGCTGGCGCTCAGGATCAGCACCCCCGAACTCCAGCGTGACCATGTGAAGCCGCAAGTCACGCTCGCTCCGCACGTTCTCGCCGCCGTCGCACAGGGCCTCCAGTTCGAGGCGAGGAGGACGGGCGTGCCGCAGTGGGCACGGACCGCCCCGCACCGGATCGACGAGATCCGGCTCTTCACGGACGGGAGCGGCGCCTGCGCCCCCGTCGCGTACGCCGTCTTCGACGTGACCGCCGACGGAGAGGGGCTCGGGGGATCGGTCGGGCTGCTGGACCGGAACGGCGAGGTGGTCGGCGTACTCGCCGACCTGTGGTGCGGCGACGACGAAGGACCGCGAGAGGACCCGGATGTGAGCGCGCGAGCAGTGGACAAGACCGGCGAGAGGAACGGGGCGATGCCGGGCGAGGACGGCGGTGACCTCCTCTCCTTCGCGGTGGATGAGCTGCGCGGCCTGGCGGCCGGCATCCTCAAGTTCGAGCGCGACGAACTCGACCCCCACACCGGCTTCGACGCCTTCGGCTTCGACTCGATCTCGCTCATCGCCCTGTCGAAGCAGGCGAGTGAGCGGCTCGGCATCGAGGTGACCCCCGCCGTCTTCTTCGACAGCAACACGTTCGCGTCGCTGGGCGGACACCTGGTGACCGAGCACGAGATCGCCCTGCGCGCGGCGTACGAGCGGTCCCTCCCGCCGGACCGTCCCGGGATTCCCGAGGTCGCGGCGCCCGAGGTCGCGGCGCCCGAGGTCGTGGCACCCGAGGCCGTGGCACCCGGCTTCGCAGCGCTAGATGTCGTGGCGACCGGCGCCCGGCGTCCGGACCGGCGGAACTCCGCCACGCGGATCGCGGTCATCGGAGCCGCGGGCCGATTCCCCGGCGCACCCGATCTGGACGCCTACTGGGCGAATCTGGCCGCCGGGACCGACCACGTCACCGCGTTCCCCCTCGACCGGTACGACGCGGCCTACGCACGGATCGTGGAGGCATCCGACTTCCCGCGCCACGCGGCCGTCCTCGACGACGTCGACGCCTTCGACGCCGCCTTCTTCCGCATCCTGCCGCGCGAGGCCGAACTGATGGACCCGCAACACCGGTTGGCGCTCCAGACAGCCTGGAACGCGGTGGAGCACAGTGGCTACGCTCCCTCCGGCCTGCCGCGCGACACCGGGCTGTTCTTCGGTGTCTCGGGCACCGACTACGCGACTCTGCTCGCGGCCCACGGCACCCCGCCGGACGCCTTCACCTCCACCGGCAACGCCCATTCCATGCTCGCCAACCGCATCTCGTACGTACTCGACATCCACGGCCCGAGCGAGCCGGTCGACACGGCCTGCTCCAGCTCGCTCGTCGCGGTCCACCGGGCTGTCGAAGCCATCCGCTCCGGGGCGTGCGACGTCGCGATAGCGGGCGGGGTGAACCTCCTCCTCAGCGTCGACACGTTCGTCAGCGCCGGACAGGCCGGCATGCTGAGCCCGGACGGACGGTGCAAGACCTTCGCGAGCGACGCGAACGGATACGTACGCGGCGAGGGCGTCGGCGCGGTCGTGCTGAAGCCCCTCGGCGACGCCGAGCGCGACGGGGACGCGATCCTCGCCGTGATCGTCGGGAGCGCCGAGAACCACGGCGGGCGGGCGAACTCCCTCACCGCGCCGAACGGCGCCGCGCAGTCGGAGCTCGTGGTCCGGGCGATGGACGGCATCGACCCCCGCACGATTGGCTACGTGGAGGCCCACGGCACCGGTACGGCCCTGGGCGACCCCGTCGAGGTGCGCGCGCTCCAGACCGCTTTCCGGCAGCTGGGAAGCGACGGGTCGGGAACCTGCGGACTCGGCTCGGTGAAGGCCAACATCGGGCATCTGGAAGCCGCCGCCGGCATCGCGGGGCTGCTCAAGGTGGTCCTCGCCATGCAGCACGGCACCCTGCCGCCCGGCCGGAACTGCGACGAGATCAACCCCTACATACAGCTCGACGGCAGCCCGTTCCGCATCGTGCGCGCGAGTGAACCCTGGGAACGGTTCCGCGACCGCCGGGGCGCGCCCGTTCCTCGGCGGGCGGGAGTCAGCAGCTTCGGCTTCGGCGGCGCGAACTGCCACGTCGTCATCGAGGAGTACGCGGGAAGGACCGAGGAAGACGCGGGTGAGGGCGAGGGACACGCCGGTACGGACCTGGAGACGGGCCCGGCACGGGACCTGGGCCGAAGCGAGGGCCGGGTCGCCGTGCCCCTCTCGGCGCGGACACAGCGGGAGCTGCGCGAGCGGGCCCGCGGCCTGCTCGCCCACCTGGAGGACGCCCCGCGCCCCGGCTCGCTCCGTTCGATCGGATGGACGCTCCAGGTCGGACGGGAAGCCATGGCCGAACGCGTCGGCTGGGTCGTCACCTCGTGCCGTGAACTCGCTTCGAGGCTAAGGGAGTTCGTGGAGGGCGCGGCGGCCGGACCGCAGCACGGCGCCGGCCCGGATCCGGACGGCCTCACCGACGCGATCGCCCGTTGGAACGGCGGAGCCGAGGTCGAGTGGCGGCAGCTGTACGGGTCGGCCGGTTCCGGCGTGCCGAAGCGCACGCACCTGCCCGCCTATCCGTTCGCACGTGACAGGTACTGGATACCGGGGAGCGCCGGGAAGGCCGACCGGACCGCCGAACCCGCCCCCGCCCCCGCCGTCGAACCCGCCCCCGCCGTCGAACCCGCCCCCGCCGTCGGTACGACGCTGCTCGTGCCCCGCTGGACGGCGAAGCCGGCCGCCCCGGATCCCGGCGGCGCGACCCCGTACACGCGCCACGCGGTGGTCCTGTGCGGAACACCGGCGTCCCTGCGGGACGACATCGAGCGCCGGCTGCCGGGTGCGCGCTGCCACACCGTGACCACCGCCAAGCAGCGCCCGGAGACCCGCTTCACCGACCTGTCACGGCAGGTCTTCGCGATCGTCCAGGCTCTCGCCGGGGAGGCGCACGACGGCGCCACGCTGGTGCAGGTGGTGACGCCGGCCGGCCAGGACGAAGAAGCCGGACCGGCCCTCGCGGCACTCCTGAGCACGGTGACGCTGGAGAACCCGCGCATCGCCGGGCAGGTCCTCGCCTTCGACGGCGCGTGCGACGGGGACCGTGTCGCGACCGCGGTCACGGAGAACGCGCGGCACGCGGACGACGGACTCGTCCTGCACCGCGGGACCGAGCGCCGTGTGCGGACCTGGACGCCCAGGACGGCCGACGGCACGGGCACGCCGTGGCGTCCGGGAGGCGTGTACCTGATCACAGGAGGCGCCGGCGGCATCGGCGCCGTCGTCGCCCGTCGGATCGCCCAGGACACCGACCGCCCGAGGCTCGTCCTCGTCGGGCGGTCCGCACAGGATTCCCGGATCGGTCGGCTCCTCTCGGAACTGAGGGAATCGGGGGCGGTGGCCCGCTACGCCGTCGCGGACGTCTCCCGCTGGGAGGAGGTCAGCCGTCTCGTCGCGGGGGTACGGGAGGAGGAGGGCCCGATCCACGGAATCATCCACGCCGCAGGCGTCATCCACGACGCGTACGTCACCGACAAGAGCGCGCGGGATTGGGACCGGGTCCTCGCCCCGAAGGTCGACGGCGTGGTGCACCTGGACCGGGCCACGGCCGACATGCCACTCGAATCCTTCCTCCTCTTCTCGTCCGGCGCTGCCGTCACGGGAAACCCCGGCCAGTGCGACTACGCCACGGCCAACGCCTATCTCGGCGCGTACGCCGCACACCGCAACGCGCGCGTCGCGGCGGGCGAACGGTCGGGTCGTACGGTCGCGATCGCGTGGCCCCTCTGGAAGGACGGCGGAATGACGGTCGACGACGCGACCCGCGCGTACCTCCGTCGCCACCGCGGCCTCGTGCCCATGGAGGCGGACGAAGGGATCGACGCCCTCCTGAGCGCCTGGCGTCTCGGCGAGGCCGGCGAGGACCAGATATGGGTGCACCACGGCGAGACGGCGAAGGCGGCGCCCGCATCCGCACCCGCATCCGCCGCGCCCGTATCCGCCTCCGCTCCCGCATCCGCCTCCACGCCGACCACGGCCGGCGCGGGCCCCGACCGGGAGACGCTCCGGTCGGTCCTGGGGCTCTTCGCCCGCGTCACCAAGCTCCCCCTCCACGACGTCGACCCCGACCGGCCGCTCGATGATCTGGCCCTCGACTCGGTCATGGTCGTGCAGCTGAACAGGGAGCTGTCCGCCGTGTACGGGGAGGTCCCGACGACGCTCTTCTACGAATTCCCCACCCTGCGCGCCGTCGCCGCACACCTCGCGGGGAGGCAGACGCCGCCGACTCCCGGTGCGCGGACCGGCGAACCGACCGGTGAGGTCCGCGCGGCGGTGCGGGACACCGTCGCGGCACCCGACGCCTCCGGCGGCCCGCTCGCCCAGCACGAACCCATCGCGATCATCGGGATGAGCGGACGCTATCCGGGGGCCCGTGACACCGACGAGTTCTGGGCGAACCTGTCAGCCGGACGCGACGCCGTCACCGAGATCCCGCCGGGCCGATGGCCGCTCGACGGCTTCTACGAGCCCGACCGCGCCACCGCCGTCGCCACCGGACGCAGCTACAGCAAGTGGGGCGGATTCCTGGAGGACTTCGACGCGTTCGATCCGCACTTCTTCCGGATCGCACCACGCGACGCCTACGCCATGGACCCGCAGGAGCGCCTCTTCCTCCAGGCGTCCTGGGAAGTGATCGAGGACGCGGGCTACACCCGCGAGGAGCTGGCCCGCCGCCATCAGCGGCGCGTCGGCGTCTTCGCCGGTGTCACCAAGTCCGGCCACGCACGGCACGGCGCGGCTCTGCTGCCGTCCGGCGAGCAGGTCGTGCCCGCGCTCTCCTTCGCCTCGCTCAGCGCACGTACCTCGTACGTCCTCGACCTCCGCGGCCCCAGCCTGACGATCGACACCATGTGTTCGTCATCGCTCACGGCCATCCACGAAGCCTGCGAACACCTGCGTCAGGGCTCCTGCGACCTGGCCGTCGCCGGTGGGGTGAACCTGTATCTGCATCCGTCCGACTACGTCGAACTCTGCCGTTCCACCATGCTGTCCTCGCAGGCCCGCGTACGGAGCTTCGGCAGCGGCGCTGACGGCTTCGTCCCCGGTGAGGGCGTCGGCGCGGTGCTGCTGAAGCCCCTGGCACGCGCTCTCGCGGACGGCGACCGGGTCCTCGCCGTGGTCCGCGGGACGAGCATCAACCACGGCGGGCGGTCCAACGGTTATACGGTGCCCAGCCCGACCGCCCAGGCGGAACTGATCGGCGACGCGCTGACCCGGGCCGGCGTCTCGGCGCGGGAGGTGGGCTACGTCGAGGCGCACGGCACCGGTACGGAGCTGGGTGATCCGATCGAAGTGAAGGGGCTCTCGCTCGCCTTCGAGGAGTTCACGCGGGACAAGCAGTTCTGCGCGATCGGCTCCGTGAAGTCGGTGATCGGGCATCTGGAGGCCGCCGCGGGCATCGCCGGAGTCACCAAGGCGGTCCTCCAGCTCCAGCACCGCACGCTCGTTCCGAGCCTGCACGCCGAGGAGCCGAACCCCGGCATCAGGTTCGAGGAGACGCCGTTCCGCCTCCAGCGGACCCTCGCACCGTGGGAGTCCGAACGACCGCGGATCACGGCGGTCTCGTCGTTCGGGGCAGGCGGGTCGAACGCGCACGTGATCCTGGAGGAGTACGTCGCGGACGCCGTCCCGGAGCGGGCGGCGGCCGACGAGGGCGAACAGATCGTCGTGCTCTCGGCGCGGACGCCGGAGCAACTGCGGCACTCCGCCGCGCGTCTGGCCGCGCATCTCGACCAGGACGAGGCGGAGGGGCGAACGGTCCGCCTGACGGACCTCGCCTTCACTCTGCGGTCCGGACGCGAGGCGATGAGGGAACGCCTGGCGCTGACCACGGCCTCACTGCCCGAACTCCGGCGCATGCTGCGCGCGTACGCGGAGACGGGCGACGGGACGGCGATACCGGGCCTGCACCGGGGCAGCGCCGGGCAGACCCCGGGCGCCGCCGCCGAGATCTCGGCCGACGACGACCTCCGGGAACTCCTGGTCGAACGGTGGGGCCGCTCGGGCAGGCGCGACAAACTGGCCGCGCTCTGGGCCGACGGGATGGACCTGGACTGGCGGCGGCTCCCCGCGGAGGGGTCGCCCCGCCGGATATCCCTGCCCACCTACCCGTTCGCGACGGACCGGTTCTGGATCGGCGACCTGGAGCCGGTGAGGGGCGCGGACACCACCGCTGCGCCGACCGCTGCGCCCGCCGCTGCGCCCGCCGTCGTCGAGCCGCGGTCCGGCCGGCCCACGCCGCACGCCGTGCCCGAGGCCGTGCCCGGCGGCCCGTCCGACTCCACGCGCGGCGAACGCGTCGCGGACATCGTGCGCGCGAAGATCGCGGACGTACTGGTCATGTCGCCGGACGAGGTCGAGGGCGGGCTCGCGTTCGCCGACTACGGGCTCGACTCCATCCTCGCCGTCCGCCTCGTCCACGTGCTCAACGAGACGCTGGGACTCGACCTCACGACCGGCATCGTCTTCGACCACAGCTCCGCCGACCGCCTCGCCGCGCATCTGCTCGCGGAGTACGGTCACATCGACGCCCCGGCCCTCGCCCCGGCCTCCTCCCCGGCTCCCGTCCCGCCCTCCGTCCCCGCCCGCACTCCGGCCGCCACCGCGCGGACCCGTCCGCGGATCGAGCCCGGACCTCCTCCCGGCGGACCGTCCCTCGCCCTCGCCCCCGCCCCCGCCCCCGTGCCGATCGCCGTCGTCGGGATGAGCGGACGGTTCGCCGGCTCCGACACCCTTGAGGACCTGTGGACCCATCTCCTGAACGGTGACGACCTGGTCACCGAGGCGACCCGCTGGGACCTCCCGGACACCGGGCCCGACGGATCGGCCCGCTGCACCCGGGGCGGATTCCTCGACGGCATCGATCGATTCGACCCGCTGTTCTTCGGCATCTCGGGCGTCGAGGCGGCCGTCATGGACCCCCAGCAGCGCCTACTGCTCGAAGAGGCGTGGAAGGCGCTGGAGGACGCGGGATACGCGGGACGGCAGCTCGGCGAAACCCGCTGCGGTGTGTACGTGGGCTGCTGGAACGGCGATTACCACGAGCTGGTCGAGAAGAACAGCCCGGCCCAGGCGCTCTGGGGGAACATGGCGTCCCTGATCCCGGCCCGCGTCTCCTACCTCCTCGATCTGAAGGGCCCCGCGCTGGCGGTCGACACCGCGTGCTCCAGTTCGCTCATCGCGATCGACCTGGCCTGCCGCGGGCTCAGGTCGGGCGAGACGGACACGGCACTGGCGGGCGGCGTCTTCGTCCAGTCGACGCCGCGCCTCTACGAGCTGGCAGGGCGGGCCGGAATGCTCTCGGCGACGGGCCGCTGCCACACGTTCGACCACCGGGCCGACGGCTTCGTCCCGGGCGAGGGCGTCGGCGTCCTCGTGCTCAAGCGGCTGGACGACGCCATCGCCGACGGCGACCACATCCACGGCGTGATCCGCGCCACGGGCAGCAACCACGACGGTGCGACCAACGGCATCACGGCGCCCAGCTCCGTCTCGCAGGAGTCCCTGCTCCGCGACGTCCACGCGTCCTCCGGCATCGACGCCGAGTCCATCCAACTCGTGGAGGCGCACGGTACCGGCACCCCGCTCGGCGATCCCATCGAATTCTCCGCACTCAGCCGGGTGTTCCGGGCCGGCACGGAGAAAACCGGTTTCTGCGCGCTGGGTTCCATCAAGTCGAACCTCGGGCACACCCAGTTCGCCGCGGGCGTCGCAGGTGTGTTCAAGATCCTCCTCGCGATGCGGCACGAACAGATCCCGGCCTCACTGCACTTCGAGAAGCCCAACGAGGCCATCGGGCTCGACGGCAGTCCCTTCTACCTGAGCACGCGCAACCACCGCTGGGAGGCCCCGTCCGACGGCGGGCCGCGCCGCGGCGCCGTCAGTTCCTTCGGCGCGAGCGGCACCAACGCGCATCTCGTCATCGAGGAAGCACCGCCCACCCCGCGCGCCCGCGCCCGTACGCAGCGGCCCGCGTATCTCGTCGTCCTCTCGGCGCACTCACGTGGGCAACTGGCCCAGCAGCTGACCCGGCTGGCCGAGCGAATCCGTCGCGAGGACTCCACGGACCTGGGCGACCTCGCCTACACGCTCACCGTCGGAAGGGACCGGTTCGCCCACCGCTTCGCCTGTGTGGCGGCGGACCGCACCGAGTTGCTGAGGATCCTCGACGAAGGGCTCGACGGAGCGGACGCGTTCACCGGCCGGGCAGCGCCTGAGCGCAAGGGCCGGCCGGGTGCGGAGAAGAGCGGCGGGGAGGCGTGCCTCGGACGCTGCTCGGAGTTCACCGGCTCCGGCGCGGACGCCGGGGCGTACCGCGCGGACCTCACCGCCCTCGCCGGCCACTTCGCCCGGGGCGCCGACCTCGACTACGGCGCGGTCTTCCCCGCGGGAGCCCATCGGCGAGTCCCCCTGCCCACCTACCCGTTCGTCCGGGAGAGCCACTGGGCCGGTCCGCCGCCCGTCCCGCCGCTGCCCATCTCCCCTTCTCCCGTGGCGGCCCTTGCCGAGGGCCCCGCGGCGATGCGTCGGCCGACGGCCGGCCACCCGCTGATCCACCGCTACCCGGCGGTGGCGGAGGCTCCGGGCACACTGCGCGCCTCGACGGTGTTCACCGGAGACGAATCCGTTCTCCGCGATCACACGGTGCGCGGACAGCGTGTCCTGCCCGGCGTCGCCCACCTCGAAATGGCACGAGAGGCCGCGGCGCGGGTGTGGGGCGCGGACGCGACGGCCCCCCTGGTGATGCGCGACATCACCTGGGTACGGCCGGCCGCCGCCGAAGGCGGGCCGCTGAGCGTCGACGTCCTGGTGAAGCCGGGCGAGGGCGACCAGCTCGTCTTCGAGATCGCCTCGGGGAGCGAGGGGAGCGGCGGGGGCGGCGACCCGGTCGTCTTCTCCGCCGGGCGCGTCTCCCGCTCCGACGCGCCCCGTCCCGAACGGATCGACCTGGCGTCGCTCCGCGCGACGTGCGCGACGCCCGTATCCGCCGAACGCATCCGCGAAGCGCTCGCGGAGATGGGCATCGTCCACGGGCCGTCGCTCCGCGCCATCCGCGAGGCATACGTCGACACCGGCACCGGCACGGTCCTGGCCGAGCTGGACCTGCCGGCCGAGGCGGACCCGGCCGACGGCGGATACGTCCTGCACCCGGCACTGCTGGACTCGGCCATCCAGTCCTCGATCGCGCTGCACCTCACGGACGGCCCGGCCACCCCGGAGACCGTGGTGCCGTTCGCGCTCGACCGGTTCGAACTCCTCGCCCCGTGCCCGGCCTCGATGCGGGCCGTCGTCCGCGTCGCGGACGAGCCGGGGACCGCGAACGCGCTGAGCCGGCTCGACGTGGACGTCACCGACGCCGACGGCCAGGTCTGCGTCCGGATGACCGGCTACACCTCGCGCCGTCTCAAGGAACCGGCCCCCTCCCTGTTCGCACCCGTCTGGGAGCCCGTATCCGCGCACGCGGCGGACGAGTACGCGCCGCGGGACACGGACCGGGTACTCGTGGTGGGAGGCACGGCCGAACAGCGGGCCGCGCTCACCCGCCGGTACCCGCGGCTCACGACGTGGGACCTCGCCCCCAGCGCCTCGATCGACGAGGTCACGTCACGGCTCCGGGCCTCGGGGCCGGTCGGCCAACTCCTCTGGATCGCGCCCGACATGGCGCAGCAGGACCTGCCGCCGCTCCTGCCGACCGACACCGCCGGCTTCACCGCGGCCCAGGAGGGCGGCGTCATCGCGGCCTTCCGCATGATCAAGGCCCTCGTCCGCACCGGACACGACGCCCGTCCGCTCGGCGTCACCCTGGTCACGCGAAGCGCCCTGGCCACGCACGACACCGAGCCGACGGCACCCGCCCACGCCGGGCTGCACGGCCTCTTCGGGTCGCTCGGACAGGAGTACGCGAACTGGTCGGTCCGCCGGACGGACCTCGACACCGCCGAACTGCCCGAGGACCTTCTGACACTCCCCGACAGCCCCGGGAGCGGCCCCCTGGTGCGCCGCGCGGGCCAGTGGCTGGTACGGCGCTGGGCGCCGAACGACCCCGGCGACGGGCAGCGGACCGCGTACCGGCGAGGCGGCGTCTACGTCGTGATCGGAGGCGCGGGCGGGCTCGGCGAACAATGGACCCGGCACGTCGTGCGCCGCTACGGCGCCCACGTGGTCTGGATCGGCAGGCGCCCGCAGGACGCCTCGATCCAGGCGAAACTGGACGCCGCCGGCGGCAGCGTGCGCTACCTGTCCGCCGACGCCGCCGACCCCGCGTCACTGCGCATCGCGTACAAGGAGGTCAAGCGGCATCACCCGCGGATCCACGGCGTCATCCAGGCGGCGCTCGTCCTGCGGGACCAGAGCCTGGCCCGCATGGACGAGGCGACGCTGCGCGCCAGCCTCGCCGCGAAGGTCGACGTCGGCGTGGCCATGGCAGAGGTCTTCGCGGACGAGGAACTGGACTTCGCCCTGTTCTTCTCGTCCGTCCAGTCGTTCACGACGGCCGCGGGCCAGAGCAACTACGCGGCCGGATGCACCTTCAGCGACGCCTACGCCCACTTCCTCGCCCGGCACTGGGAGTGCCCGGTGAAGGTGATGAACTGGGGCTGGTGGGGGAGCGTCGGCAGCGTCGCGACCGAACGGCACAGGGAGCACATGGCACGCTGGGGCCTGCTGTCGATCGAACCGCCGGAGGCGATGGAGGCGCTCGACACGCTTCTCGGCGGCCCGCAGCGCCAGTTGAGCTTCGTCAAGGTGAAGGACCTCGACGCCATCGAGGCGCTCGACCCGGCGACGCTGCTCACGGTCCACGACAGGGCCCGGTCCCACGTCGCGCCCGCCCTCGTCGGGTCCGCCGCCACCGCGCCCGCCGAGTGGGAGGCGATGCGCGCGATCGCCGCGTGGCGCAGGGACGAACGCGATCCGCTCCTCGCGCGGCTGGTCCGCGGACACCTGGAGGCGCTCGGCGCCCTGCACGGCCCCGGCACACCCTCGTCCCCGGGCGACGTCGCACGGCTCCGCCGGCGCGCCGGAATCCTGGACCGGTACGACACGTGGCTCGACCACGCGCTCCGCGTCGTCCCGGCGTCGGCCCCCTCGCTGGACGAACTGAGGCGCGAGTGGGACGACCGCCGCGCCCAGTGGTCCACCGACCCCGACAAGGCGGCCGAACTCGCCCTGCTCGACGCCACGCTCCGGGCACTGCCCGACATCCTCACCGGCGCGACCAGGCCGACCGACATCCTGTTCCCGCGCGGCTCCGTCGAACTCGTCGAAGGCACGTACCGCGACAACCGCGTGGCCGACATGTACAACCGCGCCATGGCCGACGCCGCGGTCTCCATCGTCGCGGAACGGCTGCGCCAGGACCCGGCGGCCCGCCTGCGCATCCTGGAGATCGGCGCCGGCACGGGCGGTACGAGCGTCGGCATGTTCGCCGCACTGCGCCCCTTCCAGGAACACATCGAGACCTATACGTACACCGATCTCTCGAAGGCGTTCCTGAACCATGCCCGCGCCGCGTACGGACCGCGCACGCCGTACCTCTCGTACGCCCGCTTCGACGCCGAGCAGCCGCTGGCCGGGCAGCAGGGCGTGCGGAGCGGGAGCTACGACCTGGTCGTCGCCGCCAACGTGCTGCACGCGACGCGCGACACCCGGAACACGATCCGCAACGCGAAGGCGGCCCTGCGCGACGGCGGGTGGCTCCTGCTGAACGAACTCGCGACCTTCGACGTCTCCAGCCACCTCACGTTCGGACTGCTGGAGGGATGGTGGCTCTTCGAGGACCACTCGCTGCGCGTACCGGGCTCGCCCGCACTGTCGCCCGGCAACTGGCGGACGGTGCTGGAGAGCGAAGGCTTCCGGACGGTCGTCCCCGTACTGCCCCAGGCACGTGAACTGGGGCAGCAGATCATCGCCGCCGAGAGCGACGGCATCGCACGGCAGACGGTGGCCCCGTCGGCGCACCGGAAACCGGCGGCCCGGCGAGCACCCGCGACGCCCCGGCCACCACAGGCCCCCGCACCCGCTCCCACCCCCGTACGGGTCCCGGCGCAGCCCCTGGACGACAGGGGAGCGACGGCCACCCCGTCGGGCGTCGGGGCGGGCAGCCGGTCCGAGATCCTGACCGGGTACCTCCGTGACCGGGCCGCGCGGACTCTCGGTATTCCGGCGGACCGGATCGCTCTCTCCGCGCCGCTCACCGACTACGGCATGGACTCCATCCTGGTGCTCCAGCTGACGAACGCGCTGCGTGAGGACCTCGGCGAGGTCTCGTCCACCCTGCTCTTCGACGCCGAGTCCGTCGAGGAACTCGCCGATCACTTCCTGGAGACCGGCGGCACCGCTGTGGACGCCCTCGTGGCGCGCCTGAACCCGTCGGCAGGGGAGCAGCCCGTCTCCGACAGCGCGCCACGGCAGTCGGCACACCCTCTGCGCTCCATCGCCGCCCTGTTCCGCACGGTGGTGGAGAGCGGTACCCCGCAGGAGGCCGGCGACCTGCTGTCGATCGCCGCTCGGCTCCGGCCGACCTTCGCGACGGGAACGGGGCCCGAGCCGGAGATCTTCCGGCTGTCGGACGGCGGGCCGGAACCGGCCCTGGTCTGCCTGCCCTCGCTCATCGCCCCCACCGGGGCGTACCAGTACATGCGGTTCGCCGGAGCACTCCGCGGCCGACGTCGGATCTGGGCGGTCTCCGTACCCGGATACGGCACCGGGGAGCCGCTGCCCGAGAACCTGGAGGCGGCAGCCGACCGCCTGGCCGAGACACTGCTCCGACGGTTCGAGGGCGGGGCGTTCGCGCTCGCGGGCTACTCCTCCGGCGGGTGGCTGGCTCACGAGGTGGTACGCCGGCTGGAGGCGGCCGGCGCTCCGCCGGCCGGGCTGGTGCTGCTCGATACGCCGCGGTCGACCGGGGCGGCGATGACCCGGGGGATGACGGTGATCACCCGGCGGCTGCTCGACCGGTTCCCGCAACTGCCCCTCGGAGACGAGCAAGTCACGGCGATGGCCTGGTACGCGGAGCTGCTCGACGGCTGGCGCCCGCTGCCGGTTACCACGCCGACGCTGCTGGCTGGGGCCGCGGAGGACGGGCCCCTGCTCGACCTGCTCGGTGAGGACGCGCGGGCCGGCTGGCCGCTGGGGCACCTCCGGACGGAGGTGACGGGGGACCACTTCTCCCTGCTCGAAGAGCATGCCGCGTCGACCGCGCTCGCGGTCGAGCGGTGGCTCTCCGGAATCGGCCCCTCGCCCGACGGGTCCTGACCGCGTCGATCCGCTGACCGGCGACGGCGACGATGTCGCCGTCGCCGGCCGGAGAAGGAGGAGAACACCATCGTGGTCATCGCGCACGTGCTCACTTTTCACGCGCCCGGGGCGTTTCACGGATCGAGGGATCAGCGGCGGATGACCGTGCACCCGGCACCACCAGCCGAAAGGCGAATCCGTAGGGCCGCAACCCGAGAGACTCCTGGATGTGCCCGATGAGCGACGGCCTCGGCTTCAGCCTCGCACAACTGCGGTACTTCGTCGTATCCGCCGAGCTGGGCAACATATCGGAGGCGGCGGAGAAGCTGTGCGCGTCGCAGTCGACGGTCTCGTCCGCGGTGATGAGGCTGGAACGCCAACTCGGCGTTCAGTTGCTTCTCCGGCATCACGCCCGGGGGGTCACCCTCACTCCGAACGGCCGGCACCTGCTGCGGGATGCGCGAGCCCTGCTGGGGCAGGCCAGGAACCTCAAAGCGCAGGGCGATGCCCTGGCGGGTGACGCCGCTGGCCAACTCGACGTCGGATTCCTCTCCTCCATCGCCCCGTTCCTGCTGCCCTCGGCCTACCGGATGGCCCAAGAGCGTTTCCCGGAACTGCGGTTGAACGTCCGTGAGGAATCGGCTGATCGACTCTCGGCGTCTCTGCGGGACGGGCGATGCGAACTGGTGGTCACCTATGACTTCCTGGCGGGGGACGCCCGGTTCCTCCCCTTGGCCGACCTGCCCGTCCACGCCCTGTTGGCCGACGGAGATCCGCTGGGCGGCACCGGCTCGATCGGTCTGGACGAGCTGGCCACCCGACCGCTGGTCACCTTGGACTCTCCCGACATCATCCGCCAGGGTGAGAAGCTGTTCGCCGACGCGGGTGTTCCTCTGCCGCGAGTGATCAGAGCGGCGAGTCTGGAGACGATGCGCGGCCTGGTGGCCGCCGGCTCCGGGTTCGCCCTGATGTACCAACGTGCTGCGTCGATGGCGACGCTCGACGGAGGGAAGGTCCGAGCGGTCGAGATCGCCGGAGACCCGCCTCGTTCGTCCCTCGGCGCAGCCATGATGCCCGACCTGGCCATGAGCAGCCGCGGCACGGCCTTTCTCGACGTGCTCAGGTCGGCGGTCTCGATCCGGAGCCGGCATGCCCAGCGGCTCGACCGAACCCTGACGCGAACGGGCCCGTGATGGTGGAGGAGTGTTCCGTGCAGCCCACTCACCGTGCGACGAAGGACGGCGAACAGGTCGTCGTCCTCTCGGCGAGGACTTCCCGGCTCCTCACCGAGTCCGCCGAGAGGCTGGCCGGGTTCCTCGACGCCACCCCGGACGCCGACCTGGCCGACCTCGCCTTCACGCTCCAGATCGAACGGGAGGCGATGGCCGTGCGGTACGCGGTGGTGGTGTCGTCGGTCGCGGAGCTGAGGAGCAGACTGCGGGCCGACCGGGGACGTCAGGAAGCCGGAGTGGCGTCCGGAGGTCTGCTCGCGGAGATCAACGGCGACCGGGACCTGAAGGAACTGCTGGTACGGCGGTGGATCGACGCCGGCAAGCTGTCTCGGCTAGCGACGCTGTGGGCGTCCGGCGTCGAGGTGCACTGGGAGGCCCTGCACCGAGGGGCGCCGCGCCGGGTGGTGCCGCTCCCGGCGGACCCGGGCACGGCGGGCCGACGTTGGAACCTCTCGCGCGGTCAGCTCGCGATGTACCGGGACGAGCTGCGCTGGTCGGAGTCGGGGGCCTACAACCTTCCGCTCCTCTTCGAGATCCACGGCGACCTGGACGAAGCGGCCCTGGAACGGGCGGTCCGCGCGCAGGCGGATATCCACCCGGTGCTGGGCGCGGTCGTACGGGAGCGGGACGCCGTGGCGTACCTGGACATCGATCCGGCCAGGCCCCCGTCGTTCGACCGGGTCGACATCGCGGCCACCTCGCGCGAGGCGCGACTGGCCGCGCTGCGGGAACTGGTCGACGCCCCGTTCGACCTGGCGGCGGGCCCTCTGGTCCGGACCCACCTGGTCTCCCTCGCCGGACGACGGCGTCTGCTGCTGATCACCGCGCACCACATCCTGCTGGACGGCACGTCGACCGCGGTCCTGATCCGTACGCTCAAGGACGCCTACCGCGGTGTCGTCGACGGAGGCGCGTCCCAGGCCGCCTACGGTGACTTCGTCGCCTGGGAGGAGGCACTTCTCACCGGTCCCCGGGCGCTGGGCCACCGGGATCACTGGGTCCGCGAGCTGGCCGGACCGCGCGCGTCGCTCGCTCTTCCCTACGACCGTCCGCCCGACCGCGAGCGCATGCCCCGTGTCGACGTGGTGACGTCGAAGCTGCCTCCGGCGCAGGCCGCCGCACTGGCCGACCTGGCACGAGAGCACCGGGTCAGTGTCGCCACGGTGCTCTTCGCGACGTACGCGCTGCTCATGCACCGGCTGACCGGGCAGGACGATCTGATCCTGGGCCTGACCACGGCCGCCCGCTACGAGCAGCGGTTCCACGACGTGGTCGGCCAGTTCGCCAACTGCCTGCCTCTGCGTATCCGGGTCGCCGGCGGCTTCGCCGAGCTGCTCCGGTCCGTACGGCGCGCGATGGTCGCCGGCATCGAGCACGGCGCGTATCCCCTGCCGGAGATCGGCCGGGCGCTGGGAACGGACGGAGAACCGCTGGTCCTGACGAACTTCCTGTTCCAGAACTTCGAAGGCGCGGAACTGCTCACCCACGACACACGGGCCGCTCGTGGCGAATTGGACCTGCGACCGTTCGATGACCTGCCGTACGCCGGGGAATTCACCCTCTCCGGGGAGATCTATCGTGAGGGCGACGGGTACAAGGTGTTTCTCAAATATGACGCGAACGTATTCGACGGGACCACGGCGCGGCGCATGATCGAGGCATGGCATTCGATCATCCAGAACGCGGCCCGGCGAAACGGCGCGACACCTGTGAGGTAACGGCCGTCCTGCCGCACGGGCCGCGCCCGCGGTGACGGCGGTCCCGGTGGCCCCGCTCCACCGGGACGTCGCCGAGGCGGCGCGGCCGTCAGGCCAGGGTCCGCAGGACCGACGGGTCGTAGGGGACGGCCCGGTCCAGCTCGCCGCGGAGTGCCAGTGCCGCCCAGTCCGGGTTGGCCAGCAGCGATCGGCCCACGGCGACCAGGTCGAACTCGTCGCGCTCCAGGCGGGCCACCAGCTCGTCGATGCCGGTCACATCGGACGGACCGGTGAAGCCCTGGGTGAAGTCGCCCTCGCCGTACTGCCGGTCCATGCCGACCGAGCCGACCGTCACGGTGGACCGGCCGGTGAGCTTGCGTATCCAGCCGGCCAGGTTGAGGGCGCTGTCGTCGAACTCCGGCAGCCAGTAGCGCCGGGTCGAGGCGTGGAACACGTCGACCCCGGCCTCGGCCAGGGGCGTCAGCAGCCGGCCCAGCTCGTCCGGACTCTCCGCGGTGCGGGCCCCGTAGTCGCCGAGCTTCCACTGGGAGAACCGGAAGAAGACCGGGAACCCCGGGCTGACCGCGCCGCGGACCGCGCGCACGACCTCGACGGCGAAGCGGGCGCGGGAGTCCGGGTCGCCGCCGTAGCCGTCGGTACGCCGGTTGGTCCGGGTCCACAGGAAGTCGTCGATCAGATAGCCGTGCGCCCCGTGCAACTCGACTCCGTCGAAACCGAGCCGCTCGGCGGTCGCGGCGCCCTCCGCGAAGGCGGCCACCGCGTCGTCGATGTCCTGGTGGGTCATGGCCCTTCCGGCCCGCGCGCCGTCCAGCCCGATCCCGGACGGGCTCTCGGCGGGCGGATCGGTCGCGGTGCGCGCGGCTCCGGTGTGCCACAACTGCGGGATGATCCGGCCGCCCGCCGCGTGCACCCGGCGCACCACATGGGACCAGCCGGCGAGCGCCCGCTCGCCGTGGAAGTCGGGCACGTCGTCGTAGGCGGCGGCGGTGGGGTGGCCGATGTAGGTGCCCTCGGTGATGATCAGTCCGACGTGGTGGGCCGCCCGACGGGCGTAGTACTCCGCCACATCCGGTCCGGGCACGCCACCGGGGGACGCCGTTCTGGTCATCGGGGCCATCACGATCCGGTTGGGAACCGTGAGCTCGCCCACGGTGAACGGTTCATCCAGACTGGCCATGGTGCCTCCCGAGTTGTGGGGCGCCGCCCGGACGGCGTTCCCCTGCTTTTCTGGCCGAACATTCGGCGGAGGGTTTTCAGGCGATGCGGAGAATGCCGCGGCCGCCTTCCGATTGTGCACGATCATCGACGTCGTTGACCACACTGCCGATGCATTGCACAAGGCGATCCAATGCATCGACAGAATGAGTTTGACCGTGTCGACCCGAGCGCGGATATTTGAGCCGGCGGTTCCGCGTCGCATGAGCGGACGGAGTGCGATGCTCCCTTCTCATCGCGGTCGGATGACGGACCGGAAGGGAAGGAGAGGAAGCCCATGGCGATGCAGAGCAGCCTCACCGCGGCAGGCTCCGGCGAGTTGGCGGGCCGGCGGGCCGTGGTCACCGGCGGCACCCGCGGCATCGGCGCCGCGA
This sequence comes from Streptomyces sp. ADI96-02, assembly GCF_003846185.1. Classification (GTDB taxonomy): domain Bacteria; phylum Actinomycetota; class Actinomycetes; order Streptomycetales; family Streptomycetaceae; genus Streptomyces. The sequence continues at coordinate 618,188 of NZ_ML123034.1, read as the reverse complement.
TCGCGCGGAACCTGCTCGACGCCGGAGCGACCGTGGTCACCTCCGCCCGCAACGACAGCGGACACACACCGTCCGGCGCGGCGTTCGTCAAGGCGGACCTCAGCACGCCCGAGGGCGTGCGCGGGTTCGCGGACACCGCGCTGGAGACGCTGGGCGGTGTGGACATCATCGTCAACAACGCCGGCGGATGCCGCTCGTTCCAGAGCGTGCTGGACCTGGAGAACGACTGGCAGTACACGATGGACATCAACTTCCTCGCCGCCGTCCGGCTCAACGCGGCCCTCGTGCCCGCCATGCGTGAGAGCGGCGGCGCCATCGTCCATGTGTCGTCCATCGCGACCATCGCGGCCTATCCGACCCTCCTGCACTACGCCGCCGCCAAGTCCGCCCTGGAGACCTACAGCAAAGGTCTCTCCGCCGAGTTGGCGCCGGACGGCATCCGGGTCGTCTCCGTCTGCCTGGGCAACGTGGAGACGCCGGCCTCCGGCGTCGCCCGCGCCCAGATCGTCGAACACCTCGGCGGCGACCAGGACGAGCTCACCGAGCAGTGGGCCGCCGAGATTCCACTCGGACGCCTCGGCGAGGCGCAGGACATCGCCGACGCCGTGAGCTTCCTGGTCTCCCCCCGCGCGTCGTGGATCACCGGCAGCAACATCGTCATCGACGGCGGGAAGACCGCGAGCCTGTGCTGAGACGCACGGCACCGGCTCCCGGCCGCCCAAGGACCCCGACACCGGTCGACGCGTCACCGAACATCCGCAGCCAACCGCTCGGCAGCACGGGAAGGACTGACACGATGACCGCGGCAGGAGAAGAGGTACGGGCCTACCCGTTCGGTCCGGTCGACCGGCTCGACCTGGACCCCACGCTGGTCGAGATCTGCGGTGAACGGCCGGTGCTCCGCGTGCGGTTGCCCTTCGGAGGCGAGGGCTGGCTGGTCACACGGCACGCCGACGTCAAGACCGTGCTGTCGGACCCCCGGTTCAGCCGCGCCGCCGCCGCGGGCGACCACGTACCCCGCACCGTCGCGGTCGCCCCGCCGTCGACGTCCATCATGGGCATGGACCCGCCGGACCACAGCCGGCTGCGGCGCCGGGTGATGCGCTCGTTCACCGTACGCAGCATCGAGGCACTGCGCCCGCGCATCCAGGAGATCGTGAACGGCCTGGTCGACACCATGACGGAGGCGGGCGGCCCCGCCGACCTGACAGCGGTCCTGACGTGGCCGCTGCCGATCACGGTGATCTGCGAAATGCTCGGCGTGCCCCCGGCCGACCAGGACCGGTTCACCGAGTGGGTGGACGGCCTGCTGATCCTCGACGACCCGCAGCAGTCCGCATGGGCCCGCGGACAGCTCGGCGACTACCTCGCGGACCTCATCGCGCAGCGCCGCACCGACCCCACCGACGACCTCCTGGGAGAGCTGGCCGCCGACAACGAGAAGGACCCGCTCAGCGAGGAGGAACTGGTCAGCCTGGGCGTCAGCCTGCTGTCCGCCGGCCAGGAGGCCACCGCCAACCAGATCGGCAACTTCGTCTACACGCTGCTCACCCAGCCCGGCCTCTGGCGGCAACTCGTCGCCGACCGCTCCCTCATCCCCAACGCGGTCGAGGAACTCTCCCGGTTCATCCCGATCAGCGCCACCGCCGGCTTCACCCGTATCGCCACCGAGGACCTGGAACTGAGCGGGCAGCTCATCCGCGCCGGTGACGCGGTGGTGGCCGAACTGGGCATGGCCAACCGGGACTCCGAGGTGTTCGACCGGCCCGAGGAGATCGACTTCCACCGCGGGCAGATCCCGCACGTCACCTACGGGCACGGCATCCACCACTGCCTCGGCGCACAACTGGCCCGGGTCGAACTGTGCGTCGTCCTCGAAACCCTCATCGACCGCCTGCCCGGCCTGCGACTCTCCGTCCCGGCCGACCAGCTGTCCTGGCGGACCGAGCGCCTCATCCGCGGAGTGGCCGCGCTGCCGGTCGACTGGTGACGTCCGCATCGGCCCGCACCGCCGCCGGGCCGCCGAACGCGCACCACCCCGACCGCACACGACCCGCCCCACCACGCAACGCCACGGGAGGACCCGTCATGGCCGAACCGCCGCATGCGACCACTCCGTCGGCGCAGGACCCGGGCAAGGGGCTCGCCGAGGTTCTGGCGTCCGTCGATCCGGGCGAGGCGCTGGCCGAGGTCATGGCGGCCGTCATGGAGAGCCACGGGGACCGGCCGGCCCTCGGCGAACGCGCCAAGGATCCGGCGACGGCACGCCTCCTGCCGCGATTCGACACCATCAGCTACCGCGAACTCTGGGCACGCGTCCGCGCGGTGGCCGGCCGGTGGCACCACGACACGGAGTACCCGCTGCGACCGGGCGACCGGCTCTGCACCCTGGGCTTCACCAGCATCGACTACGCGACGCTCGACCTGGCCTGCATCCACCGGGGAATCGTGCCCGTGCCCCTCCAGTCCGGCGCGCCGCTGTCCCGACTGAGGCCCATCGTCGCCGAGACCGAGCCGCGCGTCCTCGCCGCGAGCGTCGAACGCCTGGACACCGCCGTCGACGTGATCACCGGGTCGAGCTCGATCCAGCGCCTGATCGTGTTCGACTACGATCCCGGGATCGCCGGACGCCGCGACGCCCTGGCGTCCGCCCGGCGGCGCCTGGCCGGGTCCGGACGGACGGTGGCCGTCGACACACTGGCCACGCTGATCGACGAGGGAGGCGAACTGCCGCCTCCGCCCCTGTTCACCGCGGCCCCGGGCGAGGATCCGCTGTCCCTGCTCATCTACACCTCCGGCAGCACCGGCGCCCCCAAGGGCGCCATGTACACCCAACGACTCGTCGGCACCGCGTGGTACGGGTTCAGCTACGGGGCGGCCGACGTACCCGCGATCAGCGTCCTCTACATGCCGCAGAGCCACCTCGCCGGCCGCTACGCGGTGATGGGCTCGCTCGTGAAGGGAGGCGTCGGCTACTTCACGGCCGAGAGCGACCTGTCCACCCTCTTCGAGGACGTCGCACTGGTCCGCCCCACGGAGCTGACCATGGTGCCGCGCCTGTGCGACATGCTCCTCCAGCAGTACCGAAGCGAACTCGACCGCCGGGCCGACGAGTCGGGCGACATCCCGGCGGCGGTGAGGAAGGACCTGCGGGAGAACTTCCTGGGCGGACGCGTCACCAAGGCGTTCGTCGGGACCGCCCCGCTCTCCGCCGGACTCGCGGCCTTCGTCGAATCCGTCCTGGGCTTCCACCTGTACACCGGTTACGGCTCCACCGAAGCGGGCGGGGTGCTGCTGGACACGGTGGTCCAGCGTCCGCCGGTCCTCGACTACAAGCTGGTGGACGTCCCGGAACTGGGCTACTACGCGACCGACGTTCCGTATCCCCGCGGGGAGCTGCTGCTGAAGTCGCAGACGCTCATCCCCGGTTACTACCGGCGCCCCGAGCTCACCGCCACGATCTTCGACGCGGACGGCTACTACCGGACCGGCGACGTCTTCGCCGAGACCGGACCCGACCGGCTGGTCTACGTCGACCGCACCAAGGACACACTGAAGCTGTCCCAGGGCGAGTTCGTGGCCGTGTCCCGCCTGGAGACCGTGTTTCTCGCCAGCCCCCTCATCCAGCACCTCTACGTGTACGGCAACAGCGAGCGCGCCTATCTGCTCGCGGTGGTGGTGCCGACCCCGGCCGCGCTGGCCGGGTGCGGCGGCGACGCCGAATCGCTCAGGCCGCTGCTCACGGAATCGCTCCAGCGGATCGCGAAGGAAGCCGAGCTCAACTCGTACGAGATCCCACGCGACTTCCTGATCGAGACCGAGCCCTTCAGCCCCGAGAACGGCCTCTACACCGAGAGCCACAAACTGCTGCGCCCCCGGCTCAAGGAGCGCTACGGCGACGCTCTCGAACGACTGTATGTCCAACTCGCCGACGGGCAGGAGCGGCAGTTGCGCGAGCTGCGGCAGTCGGGAGCGGACCGGCCGGTTATGGAGACGGTCAGCCGGGCCGCCCAGGCGCTCCTGGGCTGCCCGAACTCCCAGCTGAGCACCGACGCGCACTTCACCGACCTCGGCGGGGACTCCCTCTCCGCGCTGTCCTTCTCCCAGCTGATGAAGGAGGTCTTCCACGTCGACGTCCCGGTCGGCGTGGTCATCAGCCCGGCCAACGACCTGGCGAGGGTGTCGCAGTACATCGAGACGGAACGCCGGCGGCCCGGGGCGCCCCGGCCGACGTTCGCCTCCGTGCACGGAGAACACAGCACCGAGGTCCGCGCCGATGACCTCACCCTGGAGAAGTTCCTCGACACACCCACGCTTACCGCCGCCTCGACGCTCCCGCGCCCCGACGAAGACGTACGGACCGTCCTGCTGACCGGGGCCACCGGCTACCTCGGCCGGTTCCTCTGCCTGGAATGGCTGGAGCGGCTGGCGTCGTCGGGCGGCCGGCTGATCTGCGTCGTCCGCGCAAGCGACGCGGCCGAGGCGGCGAAGCGGCTGGACGGAGCCTTCGACAGCGGTGACGCCGCGCTGCTCCGGCGATACCGGACGGCGGCCGACGGCGTCCTGGAAGTGCTCGCGGGGGACATCGGCGAGCCGCGGCTGGGCCTGGCGGAGGACACCTGGCTGAGGCTGACCGACACCGTGGACCTGATCGTCCATCCGGCCGCCCTGGTCAACCACGTGCTGCCCTACAGCCAGTTGTTCGGCCCCAACGTCGTCGGCACCGCCGAACTCATCAGGTTGGCGCTCACCACGCGGATGAAGCCCGTCACCTACGTCTCGACCGTCGCCGTATGCCTCGGACCCGCCACCGGGGCAGCGGACGAGGAAGCCGACATCCGCGCCACCAGCCCGGTGCGGCCCCTCGGCCAGGGCTACGCCGACGGATACGCGACCAGCAAGTGGGCCGGGGAAGTCCTGCTCCGGGAGGCACACGACCGGTACGGTCTGCCGGTCGCCACCTTCCGGTCCAACATCATCCTGGCGCACAGCAGGTATCGCGGCCAGATCAACGTGCCCGACCTGTTCACCCGCCTGCTGATGAGCCTGGTCGCCACCGGCATCGCGCCCGGCTCGTTCTACCGGTCAGGCACTCGCGCCCACTACGACGGCCTGCCGGTCGACTTCACCGCGGAGGCCATCGCCTCGCTGGGCGCACGGGCCGCTGCCGACCACCGGACCTTCAACGTGCTGAACCCGCACGACGACGGCATCTCGCTGGACACCTTCGTCGACTGGCTCATCGAGGCCGGCCACCCGATCCAACGGATCGACGACTACGCCGCATGGCTCACCCGCTTCACCGCGGCGCTCCGCACCCTGCCGGAGAAGCAACGTCAGCGCTCACTGCTTCCTCTGCTGCACGCCTTCACGCAACCGGCCGAAGGCGTCCCGGGTTCAGCGCTCCCGGCGGAGCGCTTCCACGCTGCGGTGCGAGCGGCGAAAATCGGCCCGGAAGGGGACATTCCCCATGTGTCGGCGGCTCTCCTGCGCAAGTACGTCACGGACCTGCGCGGACTCGACCTGCTCTCCTGAGCACGTGAGACCAGTGACCCGGAGCGCTTTCGAACAGGGCGGAACGAGAAGTCAGCAGCGCCGATTCCATCAGCACTGCACTCAACGAGAAGCGGCGAAAAGGGACCCGACATGGAGCAGGGCGTCAGTGATCAGGTGAACCAGTTTCTGCGGAGCCTGGAGGCATTCGACTTCTCCGGAGCCCAGGCGATGTGCACCGGTGCCGCCACAGTGCGGCAGAACGACGGCAAGGGCGAACAGCCGATCGACGAGAGCCTGGACCAGTTCAAGTCCTTTGTCGGGAACGTCGATTCGTTGCGCTACGACGTGATCCGCCAGTTCCAGAGCCAGGACGAGGTGTTCCAGCAGCACGTACTCCACCTGGTGATGAGCGACGGGTCCCGCAGCACGGTGCACGCTGCGGTGTACTTCCGGTTCGAGGGCGGTCTCATCGATGGGATCGAGGAGTACGTCTACGCCGAACCGGCGGGCACGACGCCCTGACGTTGTTTGGGCGGTGTCGACTCACGGCCGGGGATGCCGAAGGCCGCCGACGGGGAGAGACGGCGACCTCCGCAGGCTCGCTACGGGCTCACCTCCGCTCGCGCGGAGACCACCGGGGGAGAAGGAGAAGGCGATCCGGCGAGGCCGGCTCACCTCCGCTCGCGCGGAGACCACGTGGCGGTCGCTCGGTGTCGGCTGCTGATCGTCGGCTCACCTCCGCTCGCGCGGAGACCACGGGCTTGGCTGCCCCGCCGGTTTCCGTGCCGCCGGCTCACCTCCGCTCGCGCGGAGACCACCGGGTCGGCTTCGGCGAAGTACCCGTAGGAGGCGGCTCACCTCCGCTCGCGCGGAGACCACTGAAAGTCGGCCCACCTGCTGGCGGGGGCGGGCGGCTCACCTCCGCTCGCGCGGAGACCACAAGGGCGAGTTCTACCCCTGCCGAGACGACATCGGCTCACCTCCGCTCGCGCGGAGACCACGGGTGCTGCACCCCGTGGGGCATGGCCGACTACGGCTCACCTCCGCTCGCGCGGAGACCACCCTTCGTGACCTGGGGCGTTAGAGGGGGTTTGCCATTTCTTGACCTTCTCGTTGGAAGGCGATCAGGGTGAGGCCGTCGAAGTCGATGGGTTCGCGGCGGCGGGTGCCTGCTGTGCGTAGCTGGAAGCCCTGTTCGTTGTCGGCGGGGTGGGCGAGAACTGCCACACCGTCCTTGGTGCAGGCGGCGACCGCCGACCAGAGTTCGTCGCGGACTTTGGCCGAGACGGTGCCGACGTACAGCTCGGGCGTGACTTCCAGGAGCCAGCGGGTGAGCGCGCCGCGGAGGTGATCGGGTACGGCGGTGGCTGAGATGACGATCATCGAGGACATGGCCGGTGTCCTTCCGCCGGGAGCGTCATGGTTGTTTCCCGTGGTTGACGCCTGCCGGTACGGAGCCGGCTACCGGGTCCCAGAGGTCGACCATTTGTTCTTCAGCGTCGGGCTGTTCGTAGGTGTGGTCCGGGTCGAGGAGTTGTTGGATGTCGGTGACGATGCGGGGGAGCAGTTGGAAGAGGCGTAGTTCGTGGCGGAAGGAGCGGCGTGCTTCGCCTTCGGGATTGGGTGAGGCGTGAAGGGAGAAGGCCAGGGGAATGGTTAGTTCTGCCTTGTAGAGGTCGGCGATGTCGTAGACGAATGCTTGCTGGTTGCCGCTGTGGACGAATCCGAGGGCGGGTGAGCAGCCGAGCGCGGTGATGGCTGCGTGCACGATTCCGTAGAGGCAGGTGTTGGCCGAGGACAGGGCGAGGTTGACGGGGTCCTGGCTGTCCCAGGAGGCGGGGTCGTAGGCGCGGCGGAAGCGGCCGATTTTGTACTGCCGGGCCAGGAGTTGGTAGTGGGCTTTGACGCGTTGGCCCTCCATGCCTCGGAGCTTGTCGAGGTTGGTGCCGTTGGTTGCGGTGCCGTCTCCGAAGCGGAGTTCGTACATGGCCCGGGCGATGGCGAGGCGGTGGGCGTCGTCGGCCCAGGCGCGGGTCTGGCGTTCGAGCCAGAGCGTGGTGAGGGATTCTGGGACGGCGGCGGAGTAGCAGCGGACGCCTCCTGATCCGGCGGTGATGACGGTGGTGCCGTTTCTGGCGAAGGTGGTGAGGGCCCGGGCGGTGATGGAGGTGCCGGGGCCGAGAAGGACGCAGCTGAGGGCTGCGGTGGGGAGGTAGACGGTTTCTGTTCCTCGTTGTTCGCTGGTGACTTCTGCGCAGACCCCGGTGTCGTCCTGGTGGATGCGGACGATGTCGAGGTAGAGGAAGGACAGGGAGTCGGCGATGCGGGGGAGCATGGCGACGGTGGGTGCGGCGAGCCTGCGCCGGGCGTTGGTGGTGGTGAGGGGCCTGGTCGCAGGTGGTGGTGGGGTCATGGGGTCTGCCTTGCGGGGGCGATGCTGAGGAGGCCGCAGCCGTACGCCTTGCCCCGACCGATGCCGTTCAGGACGGCTGACCGCAGGAGGTCGGTGTCGATGATGGCGGCGGTGCCGTCGAACTGGGTGCGGGCGTGGCGGATGCGCTGGGGTGGGGCGCCGTCGGGGCGGCGTTGTCCGCGGATGGCGTCCAGGGGGTGCGAGTGGTGGGTGAGGGGTTTGATTCCGCTGTGGTCGGCTTGGCGGAGCCACCAGTCGTCGGCCGCTGCTCCGGTGAGTGCGACGACGGGTGGGAGGTCGTAGAGGGCGCGGGTGGTGGCGCCGGGTTTGCGGACGGGGCTGGCGACACAGCGGTAGCGGACGGTGAGGCCGGGGCGGATGGCGGCGATGAGTGCGTCTAGGGAGCGGGCGAGGGCGGTGCCGTAGCCGTCGGGGAGGCGGGCGGTGTCGGGTTCGTGGGTGGACTGGACGAGCAGGTGCGGTCCGGCGGGAGTGTCTTCGGTGCGGAAGAGGACGCCGAAGCGGGCGCGCGGGTCGGGGCCGGCGTCGGACGGGAAGAGGCTCATGATGCGGCGGTGGGTGCCGATCGGGTCTCTCAGGTCGCGGCGGGCCTCGCGGGAGCGGGTGTCGGGGACGATCCGGGTGAGCCAGAGCGTCATCGTCGGCTCCCTTCGGTGGTGTGCAGCCGGGTGTCGAGGTATCGGCCCAGGGCGATGAGCTGGTGGGTTCCGAGTCCGGCGAACTGGGCGTGGGGCAGGAGCAGGGTGCGCCGGTGCAGGGGCCGGGCACGGTATGCGCGTTGGCTCGGGTGGTAGCTGACGGGCTGGTCGTTGACTTGGCCCGATGCGTGGGTGCCGTCCTCGTGGGTCTCGCTGAGAGCGTGCGGCGGAGCGGGCAGGAAGGTCATGGGTCGATCGGCCAGGAATTCCACGGGTCCGGGCCTGGGCTCCGCTCCCCGGTTTTCGGCCGGTCGTGCGGCGAGGGGCAGGTGGATGAGGTGGTGCAGGGCGTCGTCGCTCTGCCCGAGGAGTACGGGGCCTTCGGGCGGGCACGAGCGGCGGCCGAGGTGCAGGGGCCACCGGGGGGTGCGCAGGGCGTTCGCGCAATGGTCGAGGAGCGAGCGGTCCTCGGCGGTGGCCTGCGGAAGGGTGAGGGCGACGGTGAAGGCGGCGTCGGCGAGGTAATAGCGGTGGGTGAGGAGGGTGCCGGTGTCGCCGGGGCGCTTCTTGCCCTCGGCGGTCGTCACGGTGGCTTTGCCGGGAAGGCCGCCGCCGACGGTGTGCAGGTCGCGTAACAGGACACCGGGACGGTCGATGCGTACGGTCAGCCGCAGGGCGGTGAGGTCGTCGATGGGCTGGTCGCGTCGGCGCCCGAGCGCGGAGGCGAGCATGCCGATGACGCCGGAACGGGTCGGGAAGGAGGCGGTGTCCCGTTCGTTGAAATGGCTGTGCAGTCCCCAGGACTGCAAGGCTCCGGTCAAGCGAAGCAGGAATCCCGGCTCGGGTTCGGGGAGCGGGGAGGTCATGCCGTGCCGCCGGAGGACAGGGCACTGGTGAGGGCGGTGTCGATGAGGGTGTCGAAGCTGGTGTGGCGGGTGCCGAGGCCGTCGAGGCCCTTGTCGTCGACACCGGCCCAGCCCGCGCTGAGGATGCCGCCGGTGCCCAGGAGACGGTTGGCGGCCTCGGCGTACTGGGACAAGGTGGCGCGGGAGGGGGCCGCGTGGCCGCCCTGGCCCGCTGCGGTGACGGGGTTCTCGAAAGCCGCGGCGTAGGAGAGGGGGCGGTCGGTGCGTACGGAGACGTGGGCGAGGTCGGGGATGGTGTGGGGGGCGGTGGAGTTCTTCTTGGCCTGGGGCAGGGACAGGATGAACGCGCTGAGGAACGCGGTGGTCAGTTCGCGGAGCTCGTCGGGGTGGTCGCCGACGTTGCGGGCGAGGTCGCGGAGGTCGACGGTGGCGTACCGGTAGAAGGTGCCGGCGCTGAACTCGGCGTGGCCCATGTGGCCGCTGCCGCTCTGGTCACCCCAGAGGGCGGAGATGTCGTCGACGGCGGAGAAGTAGTCGAGTTCGACGTCGGTCTCGTGGGTGGTGAGGGCGTGGGCGACCTGGACGGCACCGTCGACACCGGCGTTGTCGACCTCGGCGAGCATGCGGCCGAAGAGGTTGATGACGCCGTTGCGGGAGCGCAGGACCGCCTCGACACGGTCGGCGGGCAGGACGCTCTTGTCGGCCGGCTTCTTGATGTCCTTCGCGCCCTGCAGGACTTCGCGGAACTCCTCGGCCAGGTCGGCCAGCTCGGTCACGGCCGTTTCGGGGACATAGACCATCGCGTTGGTGAGGACCTTGTTGGCAACGATCTGCTTCTGGTCCTTGGGGTCCTTCGCGAGTTCGAACTTGATGCTGCTGGCCGCGGCCGTGTGCGCCCCGGCCCTCTCGGCGAGGTCCTGCGGCCATCCGCGGGTCTCGGTGAGAAGACGGGTGACGCGCTCACCGATACGGCGGGTGCGCAACGCCGCATGGCCGACGCGCTCCTCGAACACGCCGCGGATGGCCCGCTTCCAGGACTGGCTGCTGACCCGGGTACGCAGCACGTTGCCGTACTGGACCGTCTTGACGGAGTTCGTGTCATCGCGATTCAGGTTGGCGAACGGGACGCTCTGGATGACGTGGATGTCGATGAAACGGGCGGCCATGGGCATGCTGGGAGAACTCCTTCGTGCGGGTTAGGCGTGATGTGACCGGCGGTCTGCGGGTATTCGGTGGTCAGGTCAGGTCAGGTCGGGTGAGGTCAGGTCAGGTCAGGTTGAGGCGAGGGATCCCGCCGGATCGGCCGTGAGTTCCTCTTCGTCGGCCTCGTTCGCCTGTCGTGCGACGTCCTTGTTCCGCAAGCGGTAGAAGTCCTGGAGCCAGGTGCGGGCGGTTCGCCCGGAGCGGGTGCGCCAGGTGCCGAGGTCGTCGAGGAGCTGAGCCCAGTCGACTTCCACGCCCAGCGAGCGCAGGTAGCCGACGGAAGCGGGAAGATGCCGGTGCAGGCCGTTGACACTCTGGCGGGTGAGGAGGTTGAGCCGGCTCTCCGCAGTCCCTGCCCGCATCTCCCTCTCCCGGCCCGGCCCCTCCGCGACGGCGTTGGCGAACGCTGTGCCGAGACTGGAGCGCTGCCGCCGCCGTGTGCTGCCGGAGGGTTCCTGCTCACCGGGCTCGGCCGCGCCGTCATCCGCGCGCTCGGCCGCCGTCAGTGCGCCGCGCGACTGGGCCGCGATCATCGCCGCGACCGCGTAGTAGGCCCGTTCCATGTCCTGCGATCGCTTCTCGGGGAGCCACGGGGCGACCAGGCGGTGCATGCGCCGGACCGAGTCCAGGTCCTTGCGCAGGCCGCTGCGCAAGGCACTGCGGGCGCCCGGGTCTTCGCGGCAGACCTGCTCGACCCAGTTGGCGAACGCCCGCGAGCGGCTGACCTGCGGTGGGCCGCTCTGCTGCGGGACGGTGCCTGTTGCCTCGGAGGGCGGGCCGGAAGGTGTGTCCCGGACGGCGGGCGGGGGAGGGGTGGTCATCCGGTGGGCTCCTTGGTCTTCGCGCGAGGGCTGAGGGAGGCTGCCGCCTTGGTTGTGGGCCGGGTGCCGTAGAGGTCGAGGCGGGCCTGCGAGACGGCTTTCGCGCCGCGTACGGTGCGGGTCACGGGCTCGGTCACCGCGTCGTACGCCACCTCGGCCAGGCGGAGGAACGCCCGGCGGGTGGCTGCCGGGTCGAAGCCGCCGTCCGCCACATCTCCGGTGCGGTCCAGGAGACGGAACCGTGCCCAGAACTCCGCCTCCGCACGCGGCCAGTAGCGGGCTGCGGCCTCTGCCGCCCAGGCGGCACCGTCCGCTTTGGCATCCCTGACATAGGCGGCCCAGGCGCGTTTGACGGCACGGTCCAGACGCCGGCCGTACAGTTCTCCGAACTGCCGCAGACGGCCCACGGCGGGGACGGTGCGGGGGTCGTTGTCCTCGGCGTAGCCCAGGACGACCGGGGTGCTCGCGTCGATGAACTGCGTGTCCTTGGCCTGCCCCTCCTGGTCGAAGCCGAGCGCCCGCACCCGCAGGTTCTCGGAGACCTGGACCGCCGTGTGGAAGACGCGGGGCTGCTGCGGGTGCGCACTGCCTGCCGGCGGGTGCCGCAGCAGTAGAGCGTCCAGGTCCCGCCACAGCGCACGCCCGGCGTCTGCGGGGCGCGGGTAGCGATTTCCCTGCTGACTGGTCTGCCAGATCAGATAGTCGTCCTCCCTCGGCATCCGCTCACCCCGGTAGGCCCAGGTGATGAACGCGTCGCGCACATGCGTGCTGTCCTCGTCGGGAAGCAGCAGCAGTGCGTGCTGGGAGCGGGCGGTGTGCCGCGAGCGGGGCCCCCGGGACTGCCTCGGAGGATGGTCCGGGTCAGGGAGGTCTTCCTGCTCCCACGGGCACAGGTCCTCCCGCCCGACCACGTCGTCCTCCGGTGGTACGAGGCCGGCGAGCAGTGTCTCGAAGAGGGAGGTGCCCTCGGGGTGGTAGGACAGGGCAGTCCGGAGCGGACCGGCGGTGGCGCTCGCGCTCTTCACCCCGTTCACCTCACGGGACGAACACCGACCTGACGGGCCGTGGTAGTGCCACACCAGCAGGCTGAGGAAGGCTTCGGAGGCGGTCGGCAGAACGGGGGCGGTGTCCAAGTCGTGCCGGAACCAGGAATGATTGTTCCCCGACGGGCGGGTCACGATGAGCTTGTTGACGCCGGCAGTGTTCGCCCGGTCGCACTGCTCCGGAAGCCGGGGGTCCTGCATCCAGGGACGGCCGCCGGGGGCGAACAGGAAGAACCGGTTCTCAAATTCCCGGAAATACGCCTCGACCTCAATGGGCGGAAGCCGGCCGGCGTACAGCACATCCAGCCGACGTTGGTCCCAGTCGCCTTCGGGGCCCTGCTCGGTCAGTCCGGCGACCCCGGCCGTGAGCGCGTACAGGATGCGGAGCAGGGCCGCGTGGGCGGGAGCGTCGGCAACCGCAAGGGACTCGATGTCATGGCTGCGCAGCAGCAGCTCACGTAACCCCACCAGATCCGGCAGGCCGCCGGCGTCAGGTGTCGCGAGGCCGGGTTTCCACCGGACGGGGACACATGGTTGGTGGATCAGGTTGTAGGCGCCGGTCGGCATGGAGATGTCCTGTCGTCAATCAGGCAGGGCTGGAGGTCGAGAAGGGCCGGTGGCGGCGCGGGCCGCGCAGGGAGGACGGTGATCGTGTGCCAACTCGACTACGGAAGACCGCCTGTGAATGCAGCGGCAGAATAGGAGGTGAGTGATCAAAGCGTGAAGCTCACTGAGCTTCGAGGCCGACGTCAGATATCGAAATGATGTAGCGCCCGTGGCGGCACGCCCAACTCCCGTCAGCTGTGGGGCTCATAAGCAGCAACACGAGGTCGCGGAGCGAGGGATGCGTACCCCACTTCTCCGGCACCGCGACACCAGGTTCTCCACCGCGCAGCCACCGCCCCGGCACCGGTGCCACCCGCCGGGCGACATCGGCCAGCTCGGACGCTCGGAGGCCGTGCCGGCCTCCTGCCGGGACCTGAGCCCTGCCCTGCGGGTCGAGCGTCGCAGTTCCGTCGGCCTGCTCGTACAGGCACAGCACACGACCGGTGTCGGCACCGAGACGTGTCGTCAGCAATTCCTCGGTCACTCCTGCCTCCCGCGCGGACAGCCTGCTGAGGTCACCCTTCACGTCCGCGGGGGCGCAGATGCTGGTCCACACGGCCAGATGCCGCTCGGCCGCCTCGCCGGCGAGCCGTTCCTCGTCCAGCCGCATCAGCTCCTCACGTGCGGCGCCCTCCAGCCGGTCGACGAACTCCTCCTCGTAGACCTCGTCGACCAACCGCTGTACGTCCTCGGGTACCGCGATGCCGCCCGGTGCGCACTCCTGCAGAATCCGCGACGTGCGCAGGAGCAGCCCGGCATCGTAGACCGTCCCCCATGAGCGGGGCGGCGCGGATCCGTCGGAGGTTGTCAGCGGGTCGAGTACCACCAACTGCGGTTCGTCCTCCGCAACCGCCCATCCCGGCCTGCCGAGGGAGCCGCGCCGGTGCCGCCGGCCCCGCCCGGCACGCTGCAACAACTGGGCAAGCGGGGCCAGATCACTCACCACCAGATCGAAGTCCAGGTCCAGGGACTGCTCCACCACCTGCGTCGCCACCAGAACCGAGCCGGGCCGGACCGAAACCGGCTCCTCGCCCGGCTTTCCGTACGCGGCCTCGCACTCGGCCGTGATCTTCGCGCGCTCGTCCGCCGGGTAGCGGGAGTGCAGCAACCGCACCCCGCCGGGGGATGCCGCTAGGTCAGGGAAGGCCGCACACACATCCCGATAGGTCTGTTGGGCTTCGGCCACCGTGGTGCAGCACACCAGCGCGGTGCCCCCCTCAGCGGCCACGGGCGCCAGCATTTCGCGCAGCGCCGCGCGTCGACCGCCCTCCCGCACCGGCGCACCGGCCGGCTCGGAGGCGTCCCACACCACTGGCCGATGGGACACCTTCAGCGTCCGGGCGCGATTGCTCTCGGTGCCTCGCGCGGCCGACACCACACCCGAGACCCCGCTCGCGAAGAGCCATCCGGGATAGCGCGGCACCACCTGCGACGGCTCGCGGAACCCGGCACCACGCCGGTACGCGTCCACCAGCGAGCCCGCCGTTCGGCCCGTGAGCGTGGCCGACAGCAACACCACCGGGGCCCGCAGCTCTCCCAGCCACTCCAGCAGCCGCACCAGGAGCTGATGCATCCACGGCCCGTACGCGTGCGCCTCATCGACGACGAAGACCTTGTCCGACAGTCCCAACAGGCGTAACGCGTTGTACCGCAAGGGGAGCACCGCGCTCAACGCCTGATCGATGGTGCCCACACCCAACGGAGCGAGCAGCCCACGCTTCGACCCCCGCAACCATCCGTCAGCCTCAACGGCAGTTTCCTTCCCCGCACTCAGGGCCCCCTCACCCGCCGGAGCGTCGGACATGACCGCCCCGTCCCTTCCGCCCGGCGAACTCAGCCACGCCATCGAGTGCAGCAGCATCAGCGCCCGCTCCCCGGACAGGGCTCTGGCGGCGAACGCCTCCACCCGAGGCAGCATCGCGTCGGCGGTCCCCATCGTCGGCAGCGCGAAATACAGGCCCCGAGCCCCCGCCGCTCGCCCCAGCAGGGAGGCCGCGAACAGCGCCGCCTCCGTCTTCCCGTCACCCGTCGGAGCGGTCACCAGCACCAGTCCAGGACCGTGCTCTTCGAGCAGCGCGGGAAGCTGCTCCACGAGATCCCGCTGCAAGCTGTTGGGAGTAAACGGGAACATCACACCGAACTCCCTGGCGGAGAACCTGGCTCGGCCCAGCCGCGCCGCCCGCACCACCTCCGGGGCCGTCCCCACCGCACCTCGCCAATGGGCGTCGACCTCGCTCGCCGTCCCCGACCACCCCGGGCCAGGGATTCGCGGCTCGATCACAGAGGTCTGGCTCGCCAGCCAGTCCGCCACCACAACCAACCCGGACACCACTACAGCCAGCCCCGCCGGCAATCCACCCTGAGGAACCGCGAACGCCCCCATCGCCCGCCGCAGCTCATCGAAGTGCACCCGCCGCTGATCATCCCAACCACTCCGACCGAGGCCGGGGTTGTAGTCGCAGGCCCGTGCGGCCTCCTTCGCTTTCAGCACCGCGCCGAAGACGCCGTGATGACCGCCCAGCAACTGCGCGACCTGATGGCTCACCGACCTGTGCAGCAGGCGGTCACTGTCCGGATACCCGGCCTGTGCGACAAGCTCGTAGAGAGCCCAGTGGGACGCGATCTCGTGGCGGAAGCTCTTCTCGCCCTCGGCGCCTGGTGCGCTGATGTACGACGGATCGTCGCGAACCGGCTTGTAGAGGGAGGGGACCTGGGCCTGGAACGGAGGAGTGATCTTGCCCATGTCATGCAACCCGGCCCAGAACGAGACCACGGCGCGCGCTTCCAGCACGCTCAGGCCGAGCGCACCCGCGATAGCCGCCTTGGTCGCGTCGCTCAGGACGACATCCCAAAGCGCCTGGAACACCGCACCGGTGTCGAGGAGATGGCACATCACGGGATACGGCCGCGACAGCCCGCTCTCCTTCCCCCACAGCCTGACATCCAGAGCACAGTCTCCTGAGGCCCCCGCCTCGTCGCACTTCAGCATGTGACCAGAGATAGCACTCCGCACTGACAACGGCCCCAAATAGCCCAAGCTGGCACCTATATGAGGCCAAGGCCTTACACTCGCTGCGCGACGACAAGGAATCGAGACGCATGCACGCCGACGCTCAGCAAAGAAAAGGCAAAGCGGTCGAGTGAGGCCAGGTCGCGAAGGGTGCTCTCCGCGCGAGCGGAGGTGAGCCCGGCTGGAGAGAGGCGGCGAGGTGCACGCGACCGTGCTCTCCGCGCGAGCGGAGGTGAGCCGGCGTCGGTCATGAGACCACCGCCTGCCGGTCCGTGCTCTCCGCGCGAGCGGAGGTGAGCCGCGCGGTGCCTGATGGCGGCGCAGACGAAGGCCGTGCTCTCCGCGCGAGCGGAGGTGAGCCGCAGTGCGCCCAGGCCGCGACCGCCGCCGCGATGTGCTCTCCGCGCGAGCGGAGGTGAGCCGGTCGTTCTCCGACCAGCGGGTCTGGATGACGAGTGCTCTCCGCGCGAGCGGAGGTGAGCCGTCGGCGACGTCACGGTGACCGGCGGCCCCCACGTGCTCTCCGCGCGAGCGGAGGTGAGCCATCGCCGATGGGGCTGTGACCACCCCGAAGGTCGTGCTCTCCGCGCGAGCGGAGGTGAGCCGTGTTCCACCACCGCAACGGATGAGAACCGCCCGTACTCTCCGCGCGAGCGGAGGTGAGCCGTTGGAGATGTCGGCACGGAGCCGGACGGTGACGTGCTCTCCGCGCGAGCGGAGGTGAGCCGCCGTTGTCCGGCAGGCGTGTACGCCGGGTCGAGTGCTCTCCGCGCGAGCGGAGGTGAGCCGGAGTCCGAGTCTGCCCCGGAGAAGAAGGAGCAGTGCTCTCCGCGCGAGCGGAGGTGAGCCGCCGAAGGGCGTCGACCTCGCACGGGCCATCGA
>NZ_ML123034.1:564386-601007 GCF_003846185.1 Streptomyces sp. ADI96-02 | reverse complement strand
GTCACGGTCGAACTCGACGAACACGAGTCCATCGTGCTCCCCGCGCGAGCGGAAGTGAGCCGGCCTCCGTCCCGAAGGACGGCTGACCCTGGCCCGGTGGCTCGGGCGCTCCCCGCCGACGATCACCCTCGGTTACTATGCTCACTTCATGCCGGAAGCCGGCAGTAAGGGGCGCGGCACCGTCAACGGTCTGCTTGCGGAGTGGGGAGGCCGGCTTGCCGGCCGAAACGCCCCGGAATCTCCCCAGCGCCGATGACCGGTGATTCCTGCCTCTACGCCCCGGAGAAGTCGTCCGTGGATGGCAAGGTTGAAGAGAATGGGTGGCCTGGGAAAGTGTTGAAAGAGGTTGTTGCGACCCGCTACGTCACGCCCCTGCGTGAAGGCGGCTCGCTGCCCGGGATCGTCGAAGCCGACGACCTCGGGACGTACGTCATGAAGTTCACCGGTGCCGGGCAGGGGCGCAAGACGCTCGTCGCCGAAGTCATCTGCGGGGAGCTGGGCCGTCGGCTGGGGCTACGGGTGCCGGAGCTTGTGACCATCGAGCTCGATCCGGTCATCGGCCTCGCCGAGCCCGACCAGGAGGTGCAGGAACTGCTCAAGGCGAGCGGCGGGGTGAACCTCGGCATGGACTACCTGCCCGGGTCGCTCGGGTTCGACCCGCTTGCCTACGAGGTCGGCGCGGCCGAGGCCGGGCGCGTGGTGTGGTTCGACGCGCTCGTCAACAACGTGGACCGGTCCTGGCGCAACCCCAACATGCTGGTCTGGCACGGAGACCTCTGGCTCATCGACCACGGCGCGACCATGATCTGGCACCACAACTGGCCGGGGGCCCAGGCATCGGCCGCCAAGCCGTACAACGCCTCCGACCACGTGCTGGCCGCCTTCGCGCCGGACATCGCCGCTGCCGCCGCCGAGCTGGCACCGCTGGTCACCGAGGAACTGCTCACCGAGGTGGCCGCCGACGTGCCGGACGTCTGGCTCGCCGACGAGCCCGGCTTCGCCTCCACCGACGAACTGCGCCGGGCCTACGTGGCTCCGCTGCTCGCGCGGGCCGCCACCATCCATGAGCGGATCACCCTGGACGCCCCGGCCGCGACCCGCCCCTCCCAGGCCCCCGGCTGGCTCACCGACCACCTCGCACCCTGGCCGCACCCGACGACGAAGGACCGCGCCACCGCGCTGGGCGCCGCGGGCGACGACCTGGAGGGCGGCCGATGAGCCGGCGCGACGTCTTCGAGTACGCACTCCTGCGGGTCGTCCCGCGAGTCGAGCGCGGCGAGTGCTTCAACGCGGGCGTGCTCGTGTACTGCCGGGCGCGGTCCTTCGTCGCCGCCCGCACGCACCTCGACGAGCGGAAGCTGCGCGCCCTCGATCCGCAGGCCGACGTGGTCGGGGTGCGGGCCGCCCTGCGCGCGGTGGAGGGCGTGTGCGGCGGTGGGGACGGCGCCGGACAGGCGGCGGGGGACGATGCCGGACGGCGCTTCCGCTGGCTGATCGCCCCGCGGTCCACGGTCGTCCAGCCCGGTGCCGTGCACAGCGGTCTCACCGCCGACCCGGCCGGTGAGGTCGAACGCCTGCTTGATCTGTTGGTGCGCTGAACGCGTCGCGCGGGGCGGTGCGAACGCGCTCCGCGCCGGGCCGCGCCAGGGCCCGACGGGTGTGACGTGCGGCCCCCGGGGCCGCGCGCCGTTGACACCGGGTGCCAGGGCTTCTAGCGTCTCGTCTGCTGAAGGTACTAAGCGGTTGCTCAGTCATCGGGGGCTTTTCTGTCAGGGAAACGCGCCGACGTCCGCTGAGCCGCGATCCAAGGGCGAGGAGAACCAAGCATGTCCACCACCGAGCAGCGCGTCGCCATCGTGACGGGAGCGGCACGGGGCATCGGCGCCGCCACCGCCGTACGCCTGGCGGCCGAGGGCCGGGCCGTCGCCGTACTCGATCTCGACGAGGCGGCCTGCGAGGACACGGTCGAGAAGATCACCGCCGCCGGGGGCACCGCGCTCGCCGTCGGCTGCGACGTGTCGGACGCCGCTCAGGTGGAGGCCGCCGTCGCGCGGGTCGCCGCCGAGCTGGGCGCCCCGACGATCCTCGTGAACAACGCGGGCGTGCTCCGCGACAACCTTCTGTTCAAGATGAGCGAGTCCGACTGGGACATCGTGATGAACGTCCACCTCAAGGGCGCGTTCCTGATGGCGAAGGCCGTGCAGGCGCACATGGTCGAGGCCAAGTTCGGCCGGATCGTCTCGCTCTCCTCCTCCTCGGCCCTCGGCAACCGCGGCCAGGCCAACTACTCCGCCGTGAAGGCGGGTCTCCAGGGTCTGACCAAGACCCTCGCCAAGGAGCTGGGCAAGTTCGGCGTCACGGCCAACGCCGTCGCCCCTGGCTTCATCGTCACGGAGATGACGGCGCAGACCGCGGCCCGCGTCGGCATGGGCTTCGAGGAGTTCCAGGCCGCCGCCGCCACCCAGATCCCCGTCCAGCGCGTCGGCCGCCCCGAGGACGTCGCGAACGCCATCGCCTTCTTCGCCGGCGACGACGCGGGCTTCGTCTCCGGCCAGGTCATGTACGTGGCCGGCGGACCCCTCAACTGACCCGAAGGGCAGCGGACGACATGACAGTGCGGGACAGCGGAAAGGTCGCCCTGATCACGGGCGCCAGCCGGGGTATCGGCTACGGGATCGCGGAGGCGTTCGTCGCCCGGGGGGACCGGGTGTGCATCACCGGCCGGGGCGAGGACGCGCTCAAGGACGCGGTGGAGAGGCTCGGCGCGGACCGGGTCATCGGCGTCGCGGGCAAGGCCCACGACGAGGCGCACCAGGCCGTGGCGGTCGAGCGCACCATGGAGGCGTTCGGCCGCGTCGACTTCCTGGTGAACAACGCCGGGACGAACCCGGTCTTCGGGCCGATCGCGGAGCTCGACCTCAACGTGGCGCGCAAGGTGTACGAGACGAACGTGGTCTCGGCGCTCGGCTTCGCCCAGCGCACCTGGAAGGCGTGGCAGAGGGAGAACGGCGGCGCGATCGTGAACATCGCCTCGATCGCGGGCGTCTCCGCCTCGCCGTTCATCGGCGCGTACGGCATGAGCAAGGCGGCGATGGTCAACCTGACGCTCCAGCTGGCGCACGAGTTCGCCCCGGCCGTCCGGGTCAACGCGATCGCGCCCGCCGTGGTCAAGACACGGTTCGCCGAAGCGATCTACGAGGGCCGCGAGGCGGAGGCGGCAGCCGCCTACCCGCTCGGCAGGCTCGGCGTGCCGGAGGACATCGGCGGGGCCGCCGCCTTCCTCACCTCCGCGCAGTCCGACTGGATCACCGGGCAGACCCTGGTGGTCGACGGAGGAATCTTCCTGAACGCCGGTGTGAGCTGAGAGCGGCCTGAGCCGGTTTGGCCCTGATTGACTCAAGTGCCCTGCCGGGCTTCCCTCTTGACCCGGCGGGGCGCTGCGGTATGGTCTGCCGACCCATGGCTGATCGAGGAGCGTGCACGTGTTCTACCGGGCCATTCTGCAGGCCACTGCGACTGTAGCTTCCCTTTCTCTGGTGGCCGGCTGCGGTCTCCTTTCCGACAGCGGTTCGAAAGTGGACCAGAAGATAACCATCGGGACGACCAGCTCACCGAGCACGCTCGATCCCGCGGCGGCCTGGGACGGTTCCTGGGAGCTGATGCGGAACGTCTACCAGACCCTCGTCAGCTTCCCCACCGGCAGTACGAGCCCCGAGCCGGACGCGGCCGACTCGTGCGAGTTCACCGATGCCACGAGCATGGCCTACCGCTGCGAGCTCCGGAAGAACCTCACGTTCTCCAACGGTGAGAAGCTCGACGCGGAGGCCGTGAAGTACTCCATCGACCGCATCGTGAACATCCGCTTCCAGGGCGGCCCGGTCGGCATGCTCGGCTCGCTGGACCGGGTCGAGACCAAGGGCGCGCGCACCGTCGTCTTCCATCTCAACAAGTCCGACGCCACGTTCCCGTTCATCCTGGCCACCCCCGCCATGTCGCTCGTCGCCCCCGGCGACTACCCCGAGGACCGCATCCGCGACGACGGCGAGGTGACCGGCTCCGGCCCGTACCTCCTCGACTCCTACGAGGCGGGCAGGACCGCCGAACTGACGAAGAACCCCGGCTACCAGGGCTTCGCCAACCGCAAGAACGACTCCGTCACCATCCGGTACTTCGATCAGTCCGCGCAGATGGTGAACGCGCTGAAGGCCAAGGAGATCGACGCCACCTACCGGGGCCTGACCGCCGAGGAGGTCGTCAGCCTGGAGGACAACAAGGACGACAACGACGGTCTCCAGATCGTCGAGACCGTCGGCGCCGACATCCGCTTCCTCGTCTTCAACCCGAAGGACCCGGCCGCCGCCAATCCGGCCGTCCGCAAGGCGATCGCCCACATCGTGGACCGGGACGCACTGGTCGCCAAGGTCTACCGGGGCACCGCCGAACCGCTCTACTCCATGGTCCCGAAGGGGATCGCGGGGCACACCACCAGCTTCTTCGACATCTTCGGCGAACCGGACGTGAAGAAGGCGAAGGACATCCTGAGAGCGGCCGGGACGACCACGCCGGTGAAGATGAAGTTCTGGTACACCACCGACCGGTACGGCTCGTCCACCAAGACCGAGTTCGAAGAGCTGAAGCGCCAGCTGGAGGACTCCGGACTCTTCGAGATCACGCTGGACGGCGAGCCCTGGAAGGTCTTCCAGGAGGGCTTCACCAAGGGCGAGTACCCGGTCTTCGGCCGAGGCTGGTTCCCGGACTTCCCGGACCCGGACAACTTCATCGCCCCCTTCGTCGGCAAGGAGAGCGTGACCGGGACCCCGTACCTCAACAAGGAGATCACCCAGCAGCTGATCCCGGCCACCCGCCAGGTGAGCGACCGCGGCGCGGTCAGCGGGGAGTTCGAGCGCGCCCAGGAGATCCTCGTCGAGGACGTCCGGCTGCTGCCGCTGTGGCAGGGCAAGCTGTACGTCGCCGCGGGCGAGGACATCGGCGGCGGCGAGCGCGCCCTGGACCCGCAGACCGTCATGCAGCTGTGGGAGCTGTACCGCAAGGCCAGCTGGTAGGGCTCGGCGGGCCCGTTGTCAGTGCCGCCCGGTAGGTTCTGGGATCAAGAACCTGATGCTCACCGGAGGTTGTGGACGTGACCGATATCGACCTGCTGCCCGAGTCCTGGCGCGGAGTCCTCGGCGAGGAACTGCAGAAGCCGTACGTCAAGGAGCTGGCGGACTTCGTCGAGGAGGAGCGGGCCAGGGGGCCCGTGTATCCGCCCCGTGAGCAGGTCTTCGCCGCGCTGGACGCCACTCCGTACGACCGGGTGAAGGTCCTCGTCCTCGGCCAGGACCCGTATCACGGCGAGGGCCAGGGCCACGGGCTGTGCTTCTCGGTCCGCCCCGGTGTCAAGACGCCTCCCTCCCTGCGCAACATCTACAAGGAGATGAAGGAGGAGCTGGGCCTGCCGGTCCCGGACAACGGCTATCTCATGCCCTGGGCCGAGCAGGGCGTGCTCCTGCTGAACGCGGTGCTCACCGTGCGCGCCGGAGAGGCCAACTCCCACAAGGGCAAGGGCTGGGAGAAGATCACGGACGCGGTGATCCGGGCCGTCGCCTCCCGGCCCGATCCGGCGGTCTTCGTCCTCTGGGGCAACTACGCGCAGAAGAAGCTGCCCCTGATCGACGAGGAGCGCCACGTGGTGGTCAAGGGCGCCCACCCCTCGCCGCTCTCCGCGAAGAAGTTCTTCGGCTCCCGTCCCTTCACCCAGATCAACGAGGCGGTGGCCGCCCAGGGCCACGAGCCGATCGACTGGCGCATCCCCGACCTCGGCTGACGGGAGCCGCGGGACTCCCGATGCCGCGCGCTGATCCGCCGGGAACGGCCGCACAGCCCTTAGCGTCGGCGGCGACCCCTTTACTCGCTGGACGGGCACGAGAAGGAGACCGCCGTGGAGCAGCAGGAGGCGTCCGAGGACGCCGTCACCACCAGGATCGGCCAGGCGATCATGCTGCTCCACGGCGGAGACCGGGAGGAGGCCCGCAACCGGTTCGGAGCACTCTGGGCGGAGCTGGGCAGCGAGGGGGACGCGCTGCACCGCTGCACGCTCGCGCACTACATGGCCGACACCCAGGACGATCCCGGCGACGAGCTGGCCTGGGACCTGCGCGCGCTGACGGCCGCCGAGGGGCTGAGCGAAGGGCGCTCCGGGGAGCATCCCGACGCCGTGGCGGTCCAGGGTTTCCTCCCCTCGCTCCACCTCAACCTCGCCGCGGACTACCTCAAGCTCCAGCGCCCCGAGGCGGCCCGCATCCATCTGCGCCGGGCCCAGGACGCGGCCGGGATCCTCGACGACGACGGATACGGCGGCGGGGTCCGCGCCGCCATCGAGCGGATGGAGCTCCGCCTTTGGCAGCGGTGAGGACGCCGGGGCGACCGCCGGACGTCGAGGTGATCAGCGATCGTACGTCTCGTCGCAGATCCGGGCCGCCCTGCTTCCGGCCGCCCAGCCGCCGGACCCCCGGCCGAGGGCGCAGACGTCGGCCGGGACGCCGCTCAGGTGCGGCAGCGCCGGGAGGAGGTCGACGGGGACGCGCGGCATCCGGTGAGGCGTCCGCCGACGCGGTGCGTCCGCCTCCTCCCGCTGCGCCGGAGGGCGCGCCTGCCCCGCGTCCCGCCCGGCGGGCGTCCGCTCCCGTACGGGTGGCACGGCGGGGGAGGGACGCTCGGCCGGCCGGCTCGGACCGACCACTCTCTCCAGCGCCTCGCGCGCGGGCGGCTGAACGATCTGCGGAGCCACGTCCTGGACCGGGGCGCTGCTCGCGCCAGGCTGCCCGGATCCGGCCTGTGGCCCCACCGACACACAGCCGGACACGGCCGTGGCAGCCACCCCGACCAGGAGCCGCACGGTGATTCTGGTTCGCTGCACCGGATAACTGTGCGGCGAACGCGGGCCCTCGGGAAAGCCGGTGCGCGAGGAATGGCCCGCACGAGTGACCCCACCGTCGCCCATGACAGCCGCAGCCGCAGCCGTGGGACGCCGGGCGCGGGGAGGCGGCTGCACCGGCGACGTATGCTGCGCGAGCGGGAACATCAGTACGGCACGGCGATAGGGAGACCCTCGTGAAGGTCGGTTGCATCGGGCTCGGCGACATCGCGCGGAAGGCGTACCTGCCGGTGCTCACCACCGTTCCCGGGGTCGAGCTGCACGTGCAGACCCGCACGCCCGCAACCTTGCGGACCGTCGGCGACGCCCACCGCATCCCGGCCGCCGCCCGCCACGCGACCCTCGACTCCCTGATCGCCGAAGGGCTCGACGCCGCCTTCGTGCACGCCCCGACCGCCGCGCACCCGCAGATCGTGGAACGGCTGCTCGAAGCCGGCGTCGCCACCTATGTCGACAAGCCGATCGCCTACGAGTACGCCGAGTCCGAGCGGCTGGTGAGCCTCGCCGAGGAGCGCGGCGTGAGCCTCGCCGTCGGCTTCAACCGCCGTTTCGCCCCGGGTTACGCCCAGTGCGTCGAGCACCCGCGCGAACTGATCCTCATGCAGAAGAACCGGGTCGGACTGCCCGAGGACCCGCGCACCCTGGTGCTCGACGACTTCATCCACGTCGTCGACACGCTGCGCTTCCTGCTGCCGGGCCCGGTCGACCGCACCACCGTGGCCGCTCGGATCGTCGACGGACTGATGCATCACGTGGTGCTCCAGATGTCCGGGGACGGGTTCACCGCGATCGGCACCATGAACCGGCTGAGCGGTTCGGCGGAGGAGATCCTCGAAGTCTCCGGCCGGGACACCAAACGGCAGGTCCTCAATCTCGCGGACGTCATCGACCACAAGGGCCAGCCGAGCGTGCGCCGACGCGGGGACTGGGTGCCGGTCGCCCGCCAGCGCGGCATCGAGAGCTGCGTCCTGGCCTTCCTCGACGCGGTGCGCGCGGGGCAGGTGCTCAGCGCCCGGGACGCTCTGGCCACCCATGAGCTGTGCGAGCGGATCGTGCTGGAGTCGCTGAGCCAGGCCGCCTGAGCACCCGCGCCCCCTCGGCGGCGCACAGCGCGGACAGCGCTGCGAGCGCCCCGTAATCGGCCCAGTCGCCGAATCGGCCGTAGAGCGTCGTACCCCGGCTGAGCGGCAGTTCGAACCGCCCACCGACGTGGCCCGGCCGAGCGGGGCGCGCGCCGGAACGTACTCCCCGAACGGGACGAGGCGCATCGTGTCGTAGCGGTCCCCGGTGGGCCCGTCCGGGCAGACCCCAGGGCCCGCCCAGCCCCTCCCAGGAGTGCGCACCAGTTCGAGCATGAGCCATCCGGACGGCACGGCGACCATCGCCGCGGCGGCCCGCGCGCGGGGGAGGGAACGCCGCCGAGCAGTCGGGACACCAGCAGCCCCCAAGTGGCCCAGAGCAGTCCGAGGAGGGCCGCCAGCAGCACGATGAAGACGTGCAGGCTCGGCATCAGCCAGTGGTGCACGGCGATTCGGGCCGGAAGCCGGAAGCCGGGAAGCCTGGAGGCCCGACTGCCCGATGCCGAAGCCGTACGCCTTCCGGCGCTCAGGCCCGTCCGGAGGCGACCGGCATCCGCCGCCACTTCTCGTGCACGACCACGCCGCGTATCCGCCAGCCCGTCTCCGTACGCCGCAGGTCGAAGGTGTACCGGCCGCCGGAGACGAAGTCCGGCGTGCTGCCGCCGCCCGGGACGGCCCCGTCCGGATCCCCGGCCTCCCCGCGCTCCCCGGAGGCCAGGAGCATCGGGTTGAGGTAGTCCGCGCGGACCTCCGCCCGGTCGCCCGGGTAGCCGCCCAGGTCCTGGAGGTCGGTACGGCGGTTGACGATCAGGTGCTGGCGTACGGGGAAGAGGCGCATCGTCTCCGCCAGCCACCCCGCCATCTCGTGCGCCGGCCCCTCCCTACCGCCCGCGCCCCGGTAGTCGGCGCGGCCGTCCGCCGTGAACAGGGCGCGGTAGCCCGACCAGTCGCCGTCGTCGACGGCCACCGCGTACCCGGTGATCACCGCATCGATGGCGAGCCGGTCCAGTACGGTCGCGAGTGCCACACGCTGGGTCATCGGACAAGTCTCGGGCAGGCCGCCCGCCAGGCCAAGAGGCGTGCGCCGCCCGGGAGTCGGCGCGGTTGTGCGGACGGACGGGTCAGCAGGGCACGACGGCCACCGGTCCGAGCGCGTGCGTGATCGTCGTCTGGGCGACCGGGGAGAGGCCGAGCCCCAGCGACTCGCCGCCCCTGCGCCGCCCGATCACGGTCAGCGCCGCCGTGGCGGAGGCCGTCACCAGGGTGCGCGCGGCGGATCCGTTGACCGGCTCCCGTTCCACCTCGACCCCCGGGTACGTGCCCTGGTGGGCCGACGTCAGCTCGGCCAGGGTCCGTTCGGCCGCGCCGGCCGCCGCCTGCCGGTCCAGCACCGGGCCGCCCGCGAGCATCGAGGAGAACATCGTCCAGCCGTGCACGATCCGCAGCCGCGCCCCGGGCCGGGAGGCCGCCGTGGCGAAGGCGAACCGCAGCACCGCCTCGCTGCTCTCGTCGGCCGCCACCCCCGCCACGATGTCGGTGAAGTCACCGGCGGTCCCGGGTTCCTCGCTCTCGTCCGTACGGCTGTCATGGACGACGACCACCGGGCAGGTCGCCATCGAAGCGGTGGCCAGGCTGTTGGAGCCGATCATCAACGACCGGAAGCCGCCGAGCCCGCGCGAACCGGTGACGATCATCGACGCGTCCCGGCCGAGGGAGACGAGGGCCGCCGACGGGAAGTCGAGCGGCGCCAGCGTCGAGGGCCGCAGGTCCGGTGCGATGAGGGCGCTGCGGCGTACGGACTCCGCGAGGAGTTCGTCGGCCTCGCGCCGCCCGGTCGCCTCGTCCACCTGCCGGGTCAGCGGACGGACGTGGACGATCAGCAGCGGCAGACCTCGGCGCACAGCCTCGCGGGTGGCCCAGTCGAGCGCCCGCAGGCTGTGCGTCGAGCCGTCGACGGCGGCGATCACGGGAAGATCGTTGGTGGTCATGGGCCCGAGCCTACGTGCCCGGCCGAGCGCCCGGTCAGCCGTGGTCGTGGGTGGAGGAGGTGTCCGCCGGCGGCACGCTCCGCCCGCCGTCGTTGCCGCTGACGACCACGGCGATCAGGGCCACCAGGATTCCCGCGACCAGGAGCCGGCCGCCCAGGCGCAGCGCCCACCGGGCCGGCGACGCGGTGGCGCCGGGCCGGGCGGGCAGGTGCTCGGAGCGGCGGGCGGGCCGCAGCAGGCGCAGGAGCAGCAGTGCGGCGATGGGCAGTTGGAGCAGCCAGACGCTGGTGCGGAACCAGCCGTCGTACCAGACGTTCGTCCCGTACAGCAGGGTGTGCCAGACGCTGAGGACGTAGACGACGATCACGAAGCGGTGCAGAACGCGCCAGGTCCTGGGGCCGATGCGGTGGCGTACGTAGAAGAGCAGGCCGAGCGGTATCGCGAGGTACAGGGCCGCCTGGCCGACCGGGATGGCGATCTGTCCGGTGCCGGAGTCGTAACCGCCCGGCACGAAGGTCTCGACGAACGCGGTGGCGAGCGCGGAGTTCCAGCCGGCCGTGTCGTGGCGGACGAGTTCGGCGGCGAAGAGCAGGGCGTGGGCGGCGATCAGCCCGATGGTGTTGAGGCTCGTCGTGCGGTGCAGGCGCTCCAGCCGGGGGGCGGAGAGAGGCAGCCGCCGCGGGCGCGGCCCGGAGAGGAGCAGTCCGAGGATGACCGTTCCCCAGGCCCACAACAGGGCGGACCAGCCGAACGCCTGGCTGAGGAAGTACAGCCAGAAGGCGCCTGTGTCGGCCATGAACGGCATCACGCTGACGGTGGACGAGGTCTTGTCGCGGATCCGTACGTAGAGCAGCGCGAAGACGGCCGCGGTGATCAGGAGCGCGACCAGCCCGTCGGGCCAGGAGGCGCGCAGGTCCGAGCGGAGCGTGACGCGCTGCGGCGGGCGCGACTGTCCGGGCCCGGGGAGCCGCGCGCCGGGCGCGGCGGCCTCGCCCGGCGTCGTGACGGCTTCGGGTGCTTCGGAGGCCGCTGCCGGTTCGGGGGCGGGGGGTGGATTCGTCATGCGGCCTTCTTCGGGGGCTTCGGCTGGGACGGAGGCGTCCGCGCCGGCCACGAGGCGTGCGCGGTGGTGCTGTTGGAGCAGTCGGAAGGAGAGAGGGAAAAGTTCCCGACCGTGTTCTGAGATATGAATCACACGCTGAAGCGGGTGGGGCAAACGGGGCCAACTCCCGTTGTTTCCGCATCTGCTGGTCTTCTCCGGGAGGTGGGGGCGGCTGGCACGATGGCCGCCATGGGAGCCCGGACCGCACTCCGCCTCGGGCGCACGGTGCTGTTCGCCCTCGTGTGCGTCGCGGTGTCCGGGCTGGGCCACGCGCTGATGTCCGGCGCCGCGCCGCCCCTGCTCGCCCAGGCGACCGCGCTCGTGCCGGTGTGCGGCGCGGGATGGTGGCTGGCCCGCCGGGAACGCGGCGCCGCGACGACCGTGGCCGCCCATGTCCTGGGCCAGTCCATGCTGCACGCCTATTTCGCCGCGATCGGCCCCCGCCTGTCCTCGGTGGTCGGTGCGGGCGTCCGGCACCACGGGGCGACGGGCCACGCCCATCATCCGGGCCGGGCGGCCGACGGCTCCCTCGCGGCCGAACTCCTCGCCGCCTTCGACGGATCGGCGATCACCGGCGGCATGGCCGCCGCCCATCTGCTGGCCGGACTGGTCTGCGGCTGGTGGCTCTGGCGCGGCGAGGTGGCGCTCGCCCGGCTCGGCCGCTGCCTGGCCCTGTTCCTCCGCGCCCCGCTGCGCACCGCGTGGCGGCTGTGGTCCGCAGCCCCGCCCGCCCCGGCACCGGCCCGACGACGCCCCGCCCGCCGCGGAACGGGCCGCCGGGCCCGGGGACTGCTCGCCGCGCACTCCCTCTCGCGACGCGGCCCGCCGCTCCGCGTGCGACCTCTGTGACCTTCATCCGCCTGCCCGGTTCCGCGTGACGTGAGCCGGAGGCGGTACGGGTGTGCGCCCGCGCGCACCCGTGACAGGCATGCCGGTCCCCGGCGCGGCCCGCGCGGCCGTCGCCGAACTGCCTTCCGCCGGAACCCTCTTCGGGCCGCGACGGCGGTTCGACGACGGCCCCCGGGGGGCCGGCCGGGGTCCGTCACCCGGAGCCGTACGGCCGCGCCGCGGCTCCGCCAGGACGCGAAGGACCGCCGTGACACCTCCTGCCCCGCCACTCCCCGTCCGCCCGCCCGCAGCCCGGGTCCCCGCCGCCCGGCACAACGACGTACAGATCACCGACTGGGCCCTTGCCGCCGGCGGCGGCGACCGGGACGCCGCCGACCGCTTCGTACGGGCCACCTACGAGGACGTCCGAAGATTCGTCGCCTACCTCAGCGCCGACGTCCCCGGAGCCGACGACCTCGCCCAGGAGACCTACCTGCGGGCGCTGGGCGGACTGGCCAGGTTCGCCGGGCGCTCCTGCGCCCGGACCTGGCTGCTGTCCATCGCACGGCGCGTCGTGATCGACCGCCACCGCACGGCCGCCGCGAGACCCCGGGCCGCCGACACCTCCGACTGGCAGGGCGCGGTGGAGCGCGTCCAGCCGCGCCACCTGCCGGGGTTCGACGAGTCCGTCGCCGTCTTTGACGCGCTGCGCCGCCTCGACGGCACGCGCCGCCAGGCGTTCGTCCTCACCCAGGTGCTGGGGCTCTCCTACGAGGAGGCGGCGGACGCCGCCGGCTGCCCCGTCGGCACGGTCCGCTCCCGGGTCGCCCGCGCCCGCCGCGAACTGGCCGGACAGTGGCGCACCGAGCCCGCCGACCGCCCCGCACCGGCCGGCGGGGGAGGCAGCGCGGCGGCAGGCGCAGGCGGCAGCGCGGTGGCAGGGGGAAGGGGCAGCGCGGTGGCAGGCGGAAGGGGAAGCGCTGCGGCAGCGCGCTGACGGTCCCGCTCAACCGGCGGACGCCCGGGGCCCGATACGGCCCCGGGCCCCGCGGCGGCCGAGCAGCAGCACCGGCAGCAGCAGGCACTGGAGGCACACCACGAGCCAGAACACCCGCGCCGACGCCACCGCCTCCGCCGCCCCGTACAACTGGCCGCCGACCAACCCGGCGGCGAACGCGCCGATGCCCGCCGCCAGCCGCTGGCGGCCGAAGACGGCGGCCGGCGGCGCGGTCGAACGGGCCAGCGCCTCCAGGTCGTTCTTCAGGAAGAGCACGATCTCGCCCACGCACAGCAGCGCCGCGCCCACCACGATGCCCGCGTGGCCGCCGACCGCGATCGCGGCCATGCCCGCCGCCATCGCACCGAAGCCCCACCGCAGCGCCGCCCGGTAGGACAGCGCGGCGATCCGCTCGGCCAGCAGCGGCTGGGCGACGACCAGGAGGCCCGCGTACCCCATCAGGACCGCTCCGTAGAAGCCCGCCGAGGTGCGCGGCACCGCGTACAGCGCCAGGAAGTGCTGGAAGAACATGAACGCGTACACGCTCGCCGTCGTGACCAGGAACGGCGAGAGGCCGGTGCGCGTTCCGCCGGCCGCGCGGTCCGGCGGCGGATCCGCCGAATCCGCCGAATCCGCCGGACCCTCGGCCGCCGCACGTGGAAGCAGCGCGTGCCCCGCGCCGACCAGCGCGAACAGCAAGGTCACGCAAGCGAACAGCACGCCGGGCGAGCCCAGCACGAGGGGAGCAGCCGCCGCAGGGCCGAGCGCCATCCCCGCGTTGAACGCCGATCCGCTCGCCGACAGCAGCCTCGGACGATCCTCGGGCGGCGCGCCGTCCACCAGGTACGCCTTGTTGGCCGGCAGATACAGCGCCGCCCCCGCGGACACCAGGAACAGCGCCCCGACGGCGAGCACCGGACTCGTCAGTCCCGGGACGAACGCGCCGAACCCGGCCGTCCGCAGGGCCAGCGCCAGCAGCATCGCCCGCCGCAGCCCCATCCGCGCCACCACCGGACCCGCCACCGCACCCCCGGCGAACTGGATCAGCGACGCGACGGCCAGGACGACGCCGACCGTGCCGAGCGGGAGGCCGAGCCGCTGGTGCAGCAGCACCGACATGTACGGCAGGACGGCGAAGCTGCCCAGCGTGATGAGGAACGAGCCCGCCAGCAGGAATCCCTGCGGCCCGGTGATCCGCCGTCGTACGGCCGTCGGCTCAGACCCCGCCGCCTCCCGCGCCCCGCCCGCTCCCGGCCCGCCGCCTCCCGCGCCCCGCCCGCTCACCGGCCCCGGCTCACGGCGTGCCGGCGACGACCGGGCGGACGCGGACGGCCGCGCTCCACGCCCGGTGCTGGGCCAGCTCCGCGGTCGCCGCCGCGGCCAGCACGATGCCGGTGCAGCCGCGCTGGTCGCCCACATGGGCCAGCGTCTCGCCGGGCTCGCGGGTCGGGTACCACTCGACGGAACCGGGGAAGGCGGCCAGTTCGTCCAGGCCGTGCCAGCCCTTCAGGACCCCGGGCCGGTCCGCGTAGACCAGGACGAATCCGTACGCGGGCCCGTCGGCGTAGAGCGGGGCGTCCAGCAGGCGCGGACGGCGGCCGAGGGCCACCTCCATCATGGCCGTGTACACGTTCGTGCCGAGCGTCCGGCACAGCACCTCGCCCACCAGCGCGCCGCCGATCCGGCGGTTGACCTCCACCAGCTCCGGGCCGCGGGCGGTGAGGATGAACTCCACATGGGCGAAGCCGTCGCGGTGCCCGGACGCCGCCAGGACCCGCCCCACCCACGCCTCGATCCCGGCCCGCTCCTCCACGGGCAGCGCCACCGGGAACGCGGCGGCCTCCTCGCGGACCACGTTCTCCCGCGACGTCTGCCGGCTCAGCACGCCCAGCAGCCGGGTCGCCCCCTCCCAGCTGATCGTCTCGGCGCTGTACAGCGGACCGGCCAGGAACGCCTCCGCGAACAGCGTGCCCATCAGCGAAGCCCGCCCGCACTCCGCCAGCGCCCGGTGCAGGGCCTCCTCGTCGTGCACGATCCACACGTTGCGCGAGGAGGTGCCCGCCGAGTCCTTCAGGACGGCCGGCAGTCCCACCTCACGCAGCACCGCCCCGGCCGCCTCCGGCCCCGACGGCACCGCCACCGCACTGCTCCGGCTCATCCCGCGCGCGTGCAGCGCCTCCCGCACCCGGCGCTTGTCCCGCAACAGCCGGACGGCCTCCGGATCGGGGCCCGGGAGCCCGAACTCCGCCGCCAGCGTCGCCCCGACCTCGCTCCAGGTGTCCGTCGTGTTGATCAGCCCGGCCAGGGAGGGCACCTCGGCCAGCGCCCGCCGGGTCGCCCGCGGGTCGTGCGTGTCGACCTCGACGACGGTCAGCGCGCCGGAGGGCAGGGTGGCGAGCTCGTGCCGGTACACCGAGCGGTCGCCGGTCAGCAGGCACAGGCGGTGCCCGGTCTCCGCGGCGGCTTCGGCCATCCGGCCCAGCCCGAAGGACAGGGATTCCAGTGCGGCGATGGTCACGGCAGCAACTCCACGGTCGGTACGGGGGCGGGGGAGCCCTCTTCGGTCAGCCGGGCGGCCTCGGGCGCGGCGCGGCGCGCCCACTCCAGCACCGACCACGGAGGTCGCAGGGCGTCGAGCGATTCGATGCGCCGGGGCCGCAGCCCGGCCGGGTCCAGGGCCTCCGCGTGACGGGCGAACACCCGCTCCGCGTAACGGTGTCCGGTGTCGGCCCCGAGCACCAGGTGCAGCCGGCCCGGATCGCGCGCCGCCTCCCACGAGGCCGCCAGATGAGCGGCCCCGGTGGACAGTCCCGCGAACACGGCGTGCTGCCGCAGCAGCCCGACCGCACCCGCCATCGCGTGTCGGAAGTCCAGCCAGTGCACGGTGTCGTACAGCTCGTGGTGCACGTTCCCGAACGGGATCGAGCTGCCGATCCCCGCGATGATGGCCTCCGGGTCGCTGAACTGCTCGCTGCCGAACGTCACGCTGCCGAACGGCTGGATGCCCACCAGACGTACCGCCCGTCCCGACTCCCGCAGGGCGCGGGCCAGTCCGCCGGTGGAGGCCCCGGTGCCCACCGCGCCGACCACGGTCAGCGGGCCGTCGGGCAGCGACGCCGCGACCAGATCGGCGAACTCCCGGTAGCCGTCGTAGTGGACGGCGTCGTGGTACTGGCGCATCCAGTGGAAGTCGGGCCGCTCCGCGAGCAGCCGCCGCACGTGGCGCACCCGCAACTCCTGGTCCAGGCGCAGGCTCTGCGACGGCGGCATCCGGTCGACGGTCGCGCCGAGTATCTCCAACTGGGCGCGCATCGTGGTGTCGACGGTCGTGGAGGCGACGATGTGGCACCGCAGGCCGTAGCGGTGGCACGCCATGGCCAGCGCCACCGCGTAGATGCCGCTGGAGCTGTCGACCAGCGTCTGCCCGGGGACCACCAGGCCGCGCCGGAGCAGGGAGCGCACGGCTCCGAGCGCCGCGTACACCTTCATCGTCTCGAACCGGGCGAGCACCACGTCCTCGTCGAGCCGGATCAGGTCCGGTGACTTCACCGCGTCGGTGATGTGCTCGTGCACGGTCGCGGCCCCGCCGCCGGGCGACGGCCGCGCCCAGGGCCTCACTTGCGCCTCCCGCGCACGATGAGCCTCTCGGAGCGCTGATCGTAGCCGGACGCGTCGAAGCCGCCGAAGCACTCCACGTCGGTGAAGCCCGCACGCTCGAACAGGGCGGCCAGCTCGGCCGCGGAGTAGAGCCAGGAGAGGATCGACGCGGTACGGGCGGACCCGCCGCGCACCAGGGTCCAGTCCGTGCGCAGCCGCCGCCAGCTGTCGAGCACGGTGTCGCGCTGGACGACGAACGAACCGTCGGGCAGATCCACCGCCTTGGGCCGCCCGATCCACCCGGCCAGCACCTCCTTGCCCATCACGTCGACGAGCAACTGACCGCCCGGAGCGAGGCTTTCACGGGCGTTGCGCAGAACCTGGAGGTTGTCGTCCGGATCCTCGAAGTATCCGAACGACGTGAAGACGTTCAGCACGACGTCGAAGGCCCCGGGCTCCGTGTACGCCAGCATGTCCGCCCGCTCCAGCCGGACGTCCACCCCCGCCTCGGCGCAGGCGGTCCGTGCCGTCTCCAGCAGGGAGGGGGAGAGGTCGACCCCGGTCACCTCGTAACCGCGCCGGGCCAGCGGCAAGACGAACAGCCCGGGTCCGCACGCCAGATCCAGCACCCGTGAGCCCGGTGGGAAGTCCAGCAGGGGCGAGGAGCCCACGAGAGCGGCAGCCGACTCGGCCCGGGCCGGCGGGAACATCGTCGTGGCGAAATCGCTCCAGAGCGAGTCGTCCTCGTACCACTGCATGCCTCTCGGCCTCCTCCCGGGCCCCGAGGGGCCCTGCTGCCGCACCCGTCGCCGGCTTCACTCCTCCCAGTAGTCGGCGGTCCGGCCTCGGAAGTTCCCGCGGCCGTCGAACCGCCTCGGATCCCGGCGAGCCCATAGGATCGCGAGGCGCGGAACGGTACGGCGGGGCGCGGCGGACGGGCCCCGGACACGGTGGAACGGAGTGGCGCGATGGCCTGGTCGGAGGTAGCGGTGGACATCGAACCGGCCGCAGGAGCCGTGCTGTTGAGCGGCATCCCGGGCAGCGGCAAGAGCACGGTGGCCGCCGCACTCGCCGCCCGGTTCGCCGCCTCGGCCCACATCGAGGTGGACGCCCTGCAGGACCTCATCGTCAGCGGTGGCCGCCGGCCCGCGCCCGAGCGGGACGAGGAGGCGGACCGGCAGATCTTCCTCAGAGCGCGCAACGCCGCCCTGCTGGCGGACAGTTTCGTCACCGCGGGATTCCTCCCGGTGCTCGACGACGTGGTCGTGCGCCGCGCCCACATCGACTTCTACCGCAGGCGAATCGCCGTCGGCCCGCTGCACTTCGTCGTGCTCGCCCCCGGGGCGGCCAAGGCGTGGGAGCGCAACCTCGCCCGCGACAAGAGGCTGACGACGGACTGGTCCTTCCTGGACACGGCCATGCGCACCGAACTGGCCGGCGAGGGGTCCTGGATCGACAACGCGGAGCTGACGGTGGAGGAGACGGTGGAGGCGGTCCTGGCCGCGACAGGCCTCGTCACACCGAACAGCCCGGTGCCGAACGGCATCGGCCCCGGTGCCGGGCCCGATGCCGACCGGTCCTGATCCCGGACTGATCCGGCCGCGCATTCTCCGTTGCCCGTCCCTCGCCGCACGGTGAGGCCATCCATCCGCGCTCCTCACTGACGCGCCGCCGGACCAGGCCCCCGGCACCGTCCGCCCCGGGCGAGGCGGACCAATCGATCAGCCCCGGCGATCACTTGCCGCGTGCCGGGCCGCCGCCCCCGCGTGCCCCGCCCCCGCACGAAGCCGGACCCCGCCCATACCTGCCACGGCCGGTCGCCCCGCCGGCGGCCCCCCGGGGGCGGTTCGCGCCGAGGGCGGCCGAGGGGGCCGGGTGCGGGGGGACAAGGGTTTTCCCCGTATCGCGTTCATCTCGCGTTTCCCTACTGTCTGCGGCACCGGCGGAACCCACCCCCACATCGCCCAGCTCATGCGCGTGTTCACAGCGGTTCCGCAGGTGGCGGCCCTTGACCAGGGGCCGTCGCGTGGGCGGCACACGGGCGTGCCCGAACCCGGGGCACGCAGCATCGCCGACCCCTGACCCCACGGCGATCGCCGCGTCGTCCGCCCTCGCTCCGCACCGTAGTCGAGAGGTATCACCGTGAACGGTTCCAGACGGAGACTCATATCCGCCGTGGCCGCCAGCACCATGATCATTGGTGCCGCCGCCACGTCCGCCGTGGCCAAGGAGTCCGCCTCGGCGACCCCCACGCCGAAGCCCGCCCCCGCTTCGCAGGCCATGACCGAGCTGCCGGCCGCGCCCGTCGAGAAGGTCATCGTCACCTACAAGTCCTCGGCAGCCGAGGCCGGTTCGAACACCGCGGCCAAGGGCGACACGGCCGCCAAGGCCGAGAAGACCGGCGAGAGCCTGTCCTTCGAGCGCCGCCTCGCCGGCGGCGGCGCCCTGGTGGACCTGGGGGGCAAGGCGAGCAAGAGCGACGTCGACGAGGTCATGGCCGCCTTCCGCGCCGACCCGTCGGTCGCCTCCGTCGAGCCCGACATCCGCGCCTACGCGATGGCGGTCACCCCGAACGACACGCTCTACAACCAGCAGTGGGACCTGTTCGAGACCACCGGCGGGATGAACGTCCCCGGAGCCTGGGACAAGACCACCGGCAGCGGAGTCAACGTCGCGGTCATCGACACCGGCTACGCGGCCCACTCGGACCTCGCCGGCAACATCGTCTCCGGCTACGACTTCGTCTCCGAGACCTCGTACGCCCGGGACGGCAACGGCCGCGACGCCGACCCGAAGGACGAGGGCGACTGGAACGCCACCGCCAACGAGTGCTACGCCGGCTCCCAGGCGAGCACGTCGTCCTGGCACGGCACGCACGTCGCGGGCACGATCGCGGCGACGACCGGCAACGGCAAGGGCGTCGCGGGCATCGCGTACAACGCCAAGATCCAGCCCGTGCGGGTGCTCGGCAAGTGCGGCGGCTCCTCGGCGGACATCGCCGACGCCATCACCTGGGCCTCGGGCGGTTCGGTCCCGGGCGTCCCGGCCAACCCGACCCCGTCCAAGGTCATCAACCTGAGCCTGGGCGGAGGCAGTTCCACCTGCCCGAGCGTCTATCAGACCGCCATCAACGGCGCGGTGTCGCGCGGCTCCACCGTCGTCGTCGCGGCGGGCAACAGCAACGCCAACGCGTCGGCCTTCACGCCGGCCAACTGTGCCAACGTCATCAACGTGGCCTCGACGAACCGCGAGGGCGGCCGTTCCTGGTACTCGAACTTCGGCAGCAACATCGACGTCGCCGCCCCGGGCGGCGAGACCCGCCGCGGCACCGACACGCCGGGCACCATCACCACCCCGCAGAACGGCATCTACTCCACGCTGAACTCGGGCACGACCACCCAGGCGTCGGAGAACTACACCCCGTACCAGGGCACGTCGATGGCCGCACCGCACATCGCCGGCCTCGCCGCACTCCTGGAGTCGGCCAAGCCGTCCCTGACCCCGGCCGACATCGAGTCCGCGATCAGGACCAACAGCCGCCCGCTGCCCGGAACCTGCACCGGCGGCTGCGGCACGGGCATCGCCGACGCGGCCAAGA
Organism: Streptomyces sp. ADI96-02; assembly: GCF_003846185.1. Lineage (GTDB taxonomy): Bacteria > Actinomycetota > Actinomycetes > Streptomycetales > Streptomycetaceae > Streptomyces. The sequence continues at coordinate 580,884 of NZ_ML123034.1, read as the reverse complement.
CCGTGAACGCCGTGACCGGCGGTGGCACCGCCCCGAGCGGCGCCACCTTCTCCACCGCGACCGATGTGACGATCCAGGACAACGCGACCGTCTCCTCGTCCGTCACCGTCACCGGCCGCACCGGAAACGCCCCGTCGAACCTCAAGGTCGACGTGGACGTCAAGCACTCCTACCGCGGTGACCTCGTCATCGACCTGATCGCCCCGGACGGCACCGCGTACCGGCTGAAGAACTCCAGCAGCGGCGACTCGGCCGCCGACGTCCTGGCCTCGTACACGGTCAACGCGTCGAGCGAGACCGCCAACGGTGTCTGGAAGCTCCAGGTGCGCGATGTCGCCGCAAGTGACTCCGGCTACATCGACTCCTGGGGTCTGACCTTCTGACCTGCCGTCAGAGCCCGTATCAACGCTGGTCAGGGGCGCGTCCGCGACGTATCGCCGCGGACGGGCCCCGCCCGTTGAGCGCTGACGGCCGTCCGCATGTCGGACACCGCACCCGATTCCCGGTGGCCGACTTCGTATCCTCTGCTCGGCGGGCACCGGGCCCGCGCATGCCAGAGGGTGGTGGGTACGTGAAGTTCTCGGATGGCCGCCCCGCGCCCGTCGGCCGGGAAGGCGACCTGGCACGGCTCGAACACGTGCTGCACGCCCGAGGACGGGCCCTGCTCACCGGGCCCGCGGGCGTCGGCAAGACCGAGCTCGCCCTCTCCGCCGCCGCGCGCGTTCAAGCGCGCGGCGAGGCCGTGTTCTGGCTCGCGACCCACCCCACCGACCGCGACATCCCATGCGCCGCGGCGGCCTCGCTCATCGCCTCCGTATCCACCGGCACGGCGTCGGGATCCACCGGCACCGCCCCGGCGGAGCCTGTCTCCGCCCCCGACCCGGCAGGCGAGCGGACGACACCGGGCACCCCCGCACCGGGCACCCCCGCACCGGGCACCGCCGCTCCGGCCGGCCCGAACGATCTGCTCGACCGGCTGCCCGCACCGCAGCGGACCGCCGTCGCCATGCTGTGCCGGGAGGCCCCCGTGCCGGAGGGCGGCTGGGACCCGATCGCCCTCCGGCTGGCCCTGGCGCAGATCCTGCGCGCCCTCGCGGCACGCGGCCCCGTACTGCTCGTCGTCGACGGGGTGCAGCACATCGACCCCGAGAGCGCCGACCTGCTGCGCTTCGCGCTCCGCCTGGCACCCGCCGACCTGCGCGTCATCGCCGTCGAGACCCCGCAGGCGTACGGGTTCGACGCCGGCCGCCCGGACGCGCTCCCGCCCGGCACGGCGGCCCCCGAGCCGCTGTGGGTTCCCTCGGAGGCGGACGTCCTCGTCGTGCCGCCGCTGCACGCCGACGAGATAGCCGAACTCCTCATCCACCACCGCCTGCCCTCGCGGATGGCGGGCCGTATCCACAAGGCCAGCGGCGGCAACCCCCGGCTGGCGCTCGCCGTGGGCCGGTCGCTGGCCGACGCGCGGACCCCCGTGCACCACGCGGAGGCGCTCACGCTGTCCGGGCGGGCCCGGGACCTCGCCCGGCACCTCCTCGGCGTCACCTCGCCCGGCGTCCGCGCCACGCTCCTGCTCGCCGCCCTGGCGCTGCGCCCGACCGCGCCGCTGATCAGGCGGGCCGGACGGCCCACGGCGGAGGCGGATCTCGCCGCGGCCGAGCGCGCCGGACTGGTCACCCTCAACGCGGACGGGACCGTCGCCTTCACGGCCGGGCTGCTGCCCGCGACGCTGGTGCACGACGCCTGCTGGAGCGAGCGCAGCGCCGGTCACACCGCCCTCGCCCGGATCGTGGACGACCCGGTGGAGGCGGTGAGACACCGGGCCTTGGCCACGGACGTCCCCGACGAGGGCCTCGCCTCGGAGGTCGCCGAGGCCGTCGAGACGGCCCGGCGCCGGGGCAACAGCGTGCTCGCCGCGGAACTGGCCCTGCTCGCCGCGGAGTCCACGCCCGGCGGCAACGTCGCCCAGCGCCTGGGCCGGCTGGTGGAGGCCGCCGAGGAGGCCGCGCGGTGCGCCCGCGCCGATCTCGCCATGCGAGCCGCCGCCGACCTGCTGGCCCGCGACGCGTCCCCGGCCGACCGGGTCCGCGCCCGGCTCGCCGTGCTGGACACCGCCGGGCAGGGCCTCACCGGCCTCGACGAGATCTACGTGCACGCCATGGAGGACTCCGAGGGCGACACGGCGCTGCGGGCCGCCGTCCAACTCCGGCTGGCGGTCAAGCACGTACTCGCCGACGGCGACCCCGTACGCTCCCGGACGGCCGCCGTCGAGTCGGCGGCGCTCGCCGGATCGGTCGGCGACCGCGAGACGCTCGCACGGGCGCTCACCGTGCAGTCCCGGATGGACCGGGTGCTCGGTTCGCCCGACGCGGAACAGGTCCTCGCCGCCGCACGGGCCCTCGAAATGGACGAGCGACCGCTCGGCATCCACAACAGCGCCCAGATACTGACCATCCGCCACGCCATGTTCGACGACCGGCTGACCGAGGCGCGCGACCGGCTCCAGGCCCTGCTCCCGCTCGTCGAGCGGCGCGGCCCGGTCGAGGACGCCATCGAGCTGTTCCTCACCCTCGCGGAGGTCGAGGCGCGCCGCGGACAGTGCGCTGCCGCCCGCGCGCACGGCGCCCGCTCGCTCGCCCTGACGCTGGAGGCCGGGCTGTCACCGGGACCCGCCTGGTACGCGTTGGCACTCGCCGAGACCGCCGGCGGCAGCTTCGCGCGGGCCGCCCGGTACGCGCGACGCAGCGCCCAGGCGTCCGAGGAGGAGGGCGACCACGTCTTCCTCACCCGCGGCCTGTACGCGCTCGGCCGGGTCCAACTCGTCACGGGCGACGTGGGACACGCCCTGGAGACGCTGCGCCGCGTGCAGGCGGGCGAGCGCGCCCAGTCCGCGGTCGACCCCTCCATGCTCCGCTGGCACGAGGAACTGGCCGAGGCCCTGCTGGTCAACGACGCCCCCGAGGAGGCCGCGGCGCTGATCGAAGACGTCCGCGAGGTCGCCGAGCGACTCGGGCGTACGACGGTGCTGCTCGGCTGCGACCGCGTGCACGCGCTGTACCTCGCGTCCGGCGGCCTGTTCGAGGAGGCGGCGGAGCTGCTGACGCGGACGGCCGAGCACTACGCAGCGGCGGGGCTCCCCCTGGAGCACGGCCGGGCGCTGATCGCACTGGCCCGGGTGGAACGCCGCCGCCGCAGACGCTCGGCCGCCCAGAACGCCCTGCAGACCGCCGCCGCCCTCTTCGAACAGGCCGGGGCCGCGCCGTGGCTGGGGCTGGCCACCGAGACGCCCACCGAGCCCACCGGCCCGCGGGGCGGCGCGCTCTCCTCCCTCACCGAGGCGGAACAGCGCCTCGCCCTGATGGTCGGACAGGGAGCCAGCAACCAGGAGGCGGCGGCGAAGCTGTACCTGAGCGTCAAGACCGTCGAGGCCCGTCTGACCCGGATCTACCAGAAGCTGGACGTCCGCTCGCGCGCCCAACTGGCCACCGCCGTCAGCGCCTGGCCCACACCGCGGCCCGCCCCGACCGTGCCGTTCACCCGGCGGGCCTGCTGAACGGCGGCGGAGCCGCGCCGGGCGGCGGTCGGCCGGCAGGACCGGGGTCCAGGCTGCTCGCTGTGCCGGTGCCGTCTCTGCATATGATCAGTGAGCTCCGGACTGCCGGAGTGTGAGTGCATAAGGGGCGGGGAATGCCGAAGCACCGTTTGTCCAAAAAAAGCCGCTACATCGCCCTGGCGGCGACTGGCGTGGTCGTCGTGGCAGGCGCCGGGATCGCCGCGCAGACCTCGATGGCGGCCTCGGCCTGGCCGGCACAGAAGACCTTCACCGGCCGGGCGTTCGACGCGTGCACGGCGCCCTCGCTCCCCGCGATGAGCGCGTGGAAGAAGGACGGCTATTACAGCGGTGTCGCCGTCTACGTCGGTGGCAAGAACCGCGGCTGCGCCCAGCCCAACCTGACCAGGTCCTGGGCGAAGTCGGTCAACACGCTCGGCTGGCGGGTCATTCCGCTCTACGTCGGCGCTCAGCCGCCCTGCCAGAAGAGCGGGAACAAGGAGCGGTTCACCGCGGCCACCGCCACCTCGGTCGGGGTGAGCAACGCCAAGGACGCCATCGCCAAGGCATCGGCGCTCGGCATGAAGCCCGGCAGCCCCGTCTACCTCAACATGGAGTCGTACGACATCGCCGACAAGGCATGCAACGACGCCACCCTGACCTACGTGCGAGCCTTCACCAAGACCCTGCGCGCCAAGACCTACCGCGGCGGCCTCTACGGCTTCAGCAGTTCCAGCGCCAAGGCGATCGCCACCGCCAAGGACCGGACCGACCTGCCGGGCAACCTCTGGTACGCCCTGTGGAACGGCCAGGAGACCACGACCAAGGACTGGCCCTGGGACCCGAAGCTGTACACCGGCCACAGCCGCGGCCACCAGTACAAGGCCAACAGCAAAGAGACCCGTGGCGGCTACACCATCAACGTGGACCGCAACGCCTGGGACGCCCCGGTCGCCATCATCGGCTGACCCACGGCGTACGGAACTTCAGCGTGCGAGGGAGTGCGCGGGCATCGCCGGTGACGCCGCGCATCCCCATCCAGGACCTGGAGATCCGTCATCCTGGGGCGATGGCGCTGCCGGTCCTGAGCTCCGCTCCTCGGTCACAGAGGTGAGGCCGGCACTGGCCGGCCGTGCGCCTACGGACCTCCGGCCGAGCGGCACCGGGCGCGCCGGAGGTCCGTCGGGACGGCAGAAGCTGCTGCTCGGCTGAAGTGGGGCCGCGCTCCGCGTAACACTTTTGACTGACCGGCGGGTCTTGGCGTCAGCACTGGTAGTCGTAGTAGACGTCGTCGAAGCGGTGTTGCTTCAGGTGTTCGGGTCGGATGAACCAGTAGGTGTGGACGTCGTCGTTCGCGTCGTAGATGGTGGCGAGCATGATCATGACCTCCTCGCCGGGTTGCGGGCCGTGGGGGCCGCGCAAGTCTCCACGTGGGGCGTTCTCCACGGACGGGCCCTGGACCGGATCCGGGTGGCCGCCGATCTGAGTGTTGAAACCTTCGGCTTCCCACTCGTCGAATGCCCCGGCCAGCCTGCGTTTGCGGTCCTCCGGGAGCAGCGGGTACTCGGCTTCGGTGATGTCCCAGCACACGCGTGACGCGAAGATCCCGGCCAGGCGCAGAGGTCCGGGAACGCCGAAGCCGCCGAGGTCGCCCTGCGGGGCGGAGCGGCGTGCGGTCTCGGTCGAGCCGGGAAGGTACACCACCTTGCACCCGGCCCCCCGGTCCGTACTGTGGCCGCTGATGAAGTAGCTGTCCTCGTGGTTCGCGCAGTCGGCGAACGACCAGCGGAAGAAGAGCAGGGTGCCGTCCTCGGGCAGGTCGAAGTCGAGTACTCCCCGGGGCAGTGCCGCGAGGTCGATGGTGGCCAGATGGGACATCGGCCCGTATCCCTCCCGTTCGGGCCAGGGCATGTCCGCGGGCAGGGACGGCTCGCTGTGGACATGCCCGACGACGGGCCCGTCGCCCTCCCTGGGGGTGAGGGCGAAGGCGGGCCGGGTCCTGGACCGCCAGTGCTCGCCCATCTCCGGTCCCAGGACGTCCATGACAGGCTGGTGCAGGTTCTTCTCCAGGTCGTTCGTCATGTCCAGCACCCTCGCAGACCGCACTGACACCGACCTCCCTTGCCCAGCCACCTCGAACGCCCCGTAAATCCCCTCAAACAGGCCAGACGCGTAACACAACGCCCTTAGGCGCGGTGCTTTCGCTACGCCTGCCGGGTCAGGAATGCTCGCGCCATGTGGACGCTGAGGAAACGGTGACGTCCCATCAAAGGTGTGGTCCGCCGGGCGGCGGCCCCGCTCAGCCGGCGGACTCCCCGGCGTGCGGGCTCAGCGTGTCCGTGCCGACCAGGACGAAGATGGCGATGCCGAGGAGCACCCGGTAGACGACGAACGGCATGAAGCTCTTCGTCGTGATGAACTTCATGAACCATGAGATGACGGCGTATCCGACGGCGAACGCCACCACCGTCGCGAAGATCGTCGGCCCCCACGACACATGCCCCTCGCCGGCGTCCTTCAACTCGTACGCGCCCGAGGCCAGCACGGCGGGGATCGCCAGCAGGAACGAGTAGCGGGCCGCCGCCTCGCGGGTGTAGCCCATCAGCAGACCGCCGCTGATCGTCGCGCCGGACCGGGAGACGCCCGGGATCAGGGCCATCGCCTGGCAGAAGCCGAAGATCAGGCCGTCCCGGACGCCCAGCTCCCTCAGCGTCTTGCGCTCCCTCACCGCGCGGTGCTTGCCGCCCGTCTCGTCGCGCGCCGCCAGGCGGTCGGCCACGCCGAGGACGATGCCCATGACGATGAGCGTCGTCGCGATCAGCCGCAGGTCGCGGAACGGGCCCTCGATCTGGTCCTTGAGCGTGATGCCGAGCACGCCGATCGGGATCGAGCCGACGATGACCAGCCAGCCCATCTGGGCGTCGTGGTCACGGCGCATCGAGCGGTCCGTCAGCGACCGGAACCAGGCCGACACGATGCGCGCGATGTCCTTGCGGAAGTAGATGAGCACCGCCGCCTCGGTCCCGATCTGGGTGATGGCCGTGAAGGCCGCTCCCGGGTCGTGCCACCCGGCGAACGCGGCGGTCAGCCGCAGATGGGCGCTGGAGGAGATCGGCAGGAACTCGGTCAGTCCCTGAACGAGTCCCAGGACGAATGATTCGAACCAGCTCATGGGGCTCAGGCCATCCCGAAGGTGTTCGTGCATCGGCCACGGACGACCTGCCCGTCGGCTGTGTGCGGATTGCGGTCGAGGAAAATCACGGGGACGTCACGCGGGAGACGGACGTCCGGGAGTTCCTTCGTCGGTCGCGCGCAGCGTATCGCCTGCAAGTGAACGCCGGGCGGCCCGCCCCCGGCACCCTCTCAGCCCTCCGGCGTATCCCGGCCCAGCCGGTGGCGCTTGCGCCACGCGACGAGCACCCCGCCGAGCCCCGACACCACGATGAACCCCATCGCCGCCAGGAACACCGGCGAGGTCGGCGAGGCCGCCTCGCTGCCCGCGATCACGTACGCCGCCGTGTTCGGGATCGAGCCGAGCCCGGTGGCCAGAAGGAACGGCGGGTAGCCCATGCGGGAGGTCGCGGCACAGTAGTTGGCGGCGGCGAACGGCACGCCGGGGAAGAGCCGGAGCGCCAGCACGGACCGGAAGCCGTGCCGGCTCAGCAGCCCGTCGGCGGCCGTCAGCACTCTGCCGCGCAGCAGGGTGCGCAGCGCGTCCTGCCCCAGCACCCGGCCGAGCATGAACGAGACGCCCGCGCCCAGCACCGTGCCCGCCAGTGCCGCCGCCAGACCCGTCTGGGCCCCGAACAGCGCGCCCGCGGCTATGTTCAGCAGCGGACGCGGAACGAACGCCACGGTCAACACCCCGTACGCGAGCCCGAAGACCATGGCGCCGCCGCCGCCGGTCAGCTCGGGCGGCCACCCCGACGCCAGCAGCCGCTGTGGTTCGAACAGCAGGATCGTCGACGCGGCGGCCAGCAGGACCACGACGAGCAGGGAGAAGCGGGACCACGGCGAGAGCAGCGCCTTCGACAGACGCGGGGCCGGAGCACCGGTGGGCCGGGCGGCGGGGACGGGGTCGAACATTCGGGGAGAGTAACCGAAATCGCTGTGTGATCGCCGTAACGGCCCGGGAACGGCCGACCGCTCCGGCCCCGGGACGTCCCGCTGGAGACGGCTTCGCGATCCGCGAGGGCGGCCGTACCGCCGGCGCGGGCACCGTCACCGCCCTGCTCCGACGGTCCGCGGCGCACCCCTCACAATGGACGGGTGAACGAGCAGATACCCGTCATCCGCGAGGTCGACCGCGGCACCGCCCGGCTGCTGCCGGACGTGGACCGCGACCGCGCCTGGCTGCTCACCGTGGACGGCGCGCCGCAGTCCTACGTCGACCTGGACGATCCGGCGCACCTCGAATTCGAGTACGTGCGACGGATCGGACACGTCGTGGACCGCGCCGCGGACCCGGGCGTTCCGCTCGACGTCCTGCACCTGGGCGGCGGAGCCCTGACGCTGCCGCGCTACGTGGCGCTGACGCGCCCCGGCTCCCGGCAGAGCGTGGTGGAGGCCGACCGGGGCCTGCTGGAACTGGTCCGCGACCACCTGCCGCTCGCGGACGGGAGCGGGATCAGCGTGTACGCGGACGACGCCCGCACCCGGCTGGAGGCGGCCGGCCCCGGGTCCGTCGACCTCCTGATCGGCGACGTCTTCGGCGGTTCGCGGATCCCGGCCCACCTCACCTCCGTCGAGTACGCGCGGGCCGCCGCACGGGCGCTGCGCGCCGAGGGGATCTACGCGGCCAATCTGGCGGACGGTGCGCCCTTCGGCTTCCTCCGCTCCCAACTGGCCACCTTCGCTGCCGTCTTCGCGGAGCTGGCGCTGATCGGGGAACCGGCGGTGCTGCGCGGCCGGCGCTTCGGCAACGTCGTCCTGCTCGCCTCGCACGCACCGATCGACGTGGCTCCGCTCACCCGGCTCTGCGCCGCCGACGCCTTCCCGGCCCGGGTCACGCACGGGGAGGCGCTGGCCCGGTTCACCGGCCGGGCCCGGCCGGTGCGGGACGCGGACGCCGTCGCCTCGCCGCCGCCTCCGGACGGGGCGTTCCGCCTCGGCTGAGGCGGGCGCGTCCGGGCGGAGGGCGGGTCAGCCGTTCGGCTGATCCGCCAGGCGTACGGTGCTCAGGATCTGCCGCACGGTGGAGTCGGGGAGTTCGTCGTCCACGCCCGCGGCGGCGTACAGGGCCCAGGTCGAGAACTCGCCCTTGGCGTTCTTGAAGGAGAAGGCGACCGCCTTCCCGTCCGTGTCGCACTTGCCCTTCTTGCTCAGGCCGGAAGCCTTCGCCGTCGCCATGCTGCCGGACAGGCCGGACTTCGTGGTGAACGGCTGGGCCCGGCCGACTTTGACCTTGCCCCTGGGCTCGGTCTGGGCGTAGGCGGCCCACGCCCAGGCGTCGGCCTCCTTGGCCGCAGCCTCGGCGGTGCTCCTCGCGCCCTGGGCGCCCTTCGTGCCGACGCCTGCCAGTTCGGTCTCCTCGTCGCGGCCGTCCTTGTCGGAGTCGTCGACGCACCACTTGCTCTTGTAGTAGGCGGGGGAGGAGAAGCCGGCGACCGGCGGGCCGTCCGGGTTCTTGGCGTCCTCGAAGCCCGCGATGACGCCCGCGCCGGAGACCTCCCAGTCGCCGGGGACGTCGAACCGCGTGCCCCACTTGGGGTTGGTGACGACCTTCCAGCCCGGTACCAGGGGCTCGGGGTCTCCCGCGGGGTCGCGCGGGTTGCCGGCCGGAGCGGACGCGCCGGGCGGCGGGCCGTCGGCGGACGCGCCGGGCGGGACGGACTTCCCGTCGTCCGCGGCGGCCGAGCCGCCCCCGTCGTCCTTCTTGTTCATGACGACGACGCCGGTGACGACGGCGGCCACGACGACCGCGGTCGCCGCGAGGACGGCGACGACGGCCGTCTTCTTCCTGTCGTCGGGCTTCGGCCCGCCGGGCGGCCCGGGGACCGCGTACTGCGGGGCGGTCGGCTGCTGGTAGGGGTGGGGCTGCGGGTGGCCGGGCGGGTACCCGGGTGCTCCGTGCTGCCCCGGCTGCCCGTGCTGCCCCGGCTGTCCGGACTGCTGGTACCCCGGTTGCTGATAGGGGTTCGGCTGCTGGTATCCCGGCTGGTGGTACGGATTGCTGTTCGGGTCCTGCTGGTTCTGCTCGCCCCCGGGCGGCTGCTGTCCTGGCCACATGGCCAGTAACCATAGATGGATGGCGTGTGCACGGCTATGCCCGCCCCCGCCCCGGCGGCCGGACGGGATGGCCAAACGGCGCTACCCGTGAGTAACCTTCGGTGCATGAGCGCTGAACAGATGACCGTCGGCGAGATGCTCGTCGCCACGGTCCCGATGGCCCGGACCCTCAACCTCGCCTTCCTGGAGACGACCGCCGAGCGGGCCGTCGTCCGGCTGCCCGATCAGGCCGAGTACCACAACCACGTCGGCGGCCCGCACGCCGGAGCGATGTTCACGCTCGCCGAGTCCGCCAGCGGCGCGATCGTCATCGCCGCCTTCGGCGACCAGCTGACGCGCGCCGTGCCGCTCGCCGTGAAGGCGGAGATCGGCTACCGCAAGCTCGCCATGGGCGAAGTCACCGCCACCGCCACGCTCGGCCGGCCCGTCGCCGACGTCGTCGCCGAACTCGACGCCGGGCAGCGGCCGGAGTTCCCGGTCGCCGTCGAGATCCGGCGCGCCGACGGCGCGGTCACCGGCGAGATGACCGTCGTGTGGACCCTGCGCCCCAACAACTGAGACCACCGGCGTACGGCCCCGTGGCCGCCGCGCCCCCGACGGGGAGCGGCGGCCACGGCGCGTGTGCGGCGGTAGGATTCCCGCCTGCGCCGCGCGGACCCCCGCGGCCCGACGGATCCGCTGGAGAGGCGACGGCGTTGCACATCCAGGAGTGGCTGGAAACTGTTCCCGCGATCAGTGTGTACCTCCTGGTGGGGGCGGTCATCGGCCTGGAGAGCGTCGGCATCCCGCTGCCGGGTGAGATCATCCTCGTCAGCTCGGCGCTGCTGGCCTCGCAGCACGGCGAGATCGATCCGCTGGTCCTCGGCGCGTGCGCGTCGGCGGGGGCGATCGTCGGCGACTCGATCGGCTACGCCATCGGACGCAAGGGCGGACGCCCGCTGCTCGCCCGGCTCGGCCGGCGGTTCCCCAGGCACTTCGGCGAGGCCCAGATCGCCCTGGCGGAGCGCTCGTTCGAGAAGTGGGGCATGTGGGCGGTGTTCTTCGGCCGTTTCGTCGCCCTGCTGCGGATCTTCGCCGGACCGCTGGCCGGGGTGCTGCGGATGCCGTACTGGAAGTTCCTCACCGCCAACGTGCTCGGTGGCATCGTGTGGGCGGGCGGCACGACCGCCGTCGTCTACTCGGTGGGCATCGTCGCCGAGGCCTGGCTCAAGCGCTTCTCGTGGCTGGGCCTGGTGGTCGCCGTGCTGTTCGGCGTCGCGTCGATGCTCGTCCTGCGGAACCGGGCGAGGAAGGCGGCGGCCCGGCCCTCCGCCGCGGCCGAACCGGTACCGGCGGCGGACTGACCGCGCCGGTACGGCGGACGCGGACGCACCCGCCCGCGCCGGGGGCTCAGCCCTCGTGGGCCAGGCGGTGGGCCCTGGCCAGCTCGACGTATCCGGCGGCGTTGAACCGGATGCCCTCCAGCTCCTCCTTGGTCAGGGGCCGCTTGACCTTGGCGGGCACCCCGGCGACCAGCGATCCCGGCGGGACCCGCATCCCCTGCGGGACCAGAGCCTGGGCGGCCACCAGCGAACCGGCTCCGATGTGCGCCCCGTTGAGCACGGTGGCGCCCATCCCGACCAGGACGTCGTCCTCGATCACGCAGCCGTGCAGCACCGCGTTGTGGCCCACCGACACGCGCGCGCCCACCGTCAGCTCGAAGCCCGGGTCGGTGTGCAGGCTGCAGTTGTCCTGGACATTGCTGTCCGGGCCGAGCGCGATCGGCCCGCAGTCGGCGCGCAGGACCGCCTGGTACCAGACGCTGGAGCCGGCGGCCAGCGTCACGTCGCCGATCACCACGGAGCTCGGTGCGACGAACGCGTCCGCGTCCACGGCGGGCCGCCTGCCGCCCATCCCCATGATCAACGCCTGCTCCGTCATGGCCTGCTCCTTCGTGCTCCCGTGCGGTGCCCTCGCGGCCCCCACACGGTAGGCGACGCCTCGCGCGCACCGAGCGGTGGGGCGAACATCACAGGTCACCGGGCGATCGGCGCACGCCGTGCCGACTACCGTGAGCGCGTGCCGAAGAACCGAAACATGTTCTCCCTCCTCGCCCGCCACCACCGCCGCGTCGTCTCCCGCGCGGTCCACCGGGGCTGGGCGTGGGCGCGGGAGGCCGGCGCGGTCACCGCGGAGCACCCCGGGCGGCTGAGGTTTCGGGCCATCGGGACGGGAACGCGGCTCGCCTTCCCGCAGGGCACCGTGTTCGGCGAGCCGTGGATCGTGCTCGGCGCGCACTGCGTCATCGGCGAGCAGGTCACGCTGACGGCCGGGATGATGCCCGACCTGGACCTGGGACCCGATCCCATCCTCACCCTGGGCGACGGCGTGGTGCTGGGGCGCGGCAGCCACGTCATAGCGGATACGACGGTGGCGATCGGCCCGGACACGTACTGCGGTCCGTACGTCTACATCACGTCGACGAACCACAGCTACGACGACCCGCACGAGCCGGTGGGCAAGCAGTGGCCGCGCATGGAGCCGGTGGAGATAGGCCCCGGCTGCTGGATCGGCACCGGAGCCGTGATACTGCCGGGTGCGCGGCTGGGCCGCAACGTGGTGGTCGCGGCCGGTGCGGTCGTCCGCGGCGAGGTGCCCGACCACGCGGTGGTCGCGGGCGCTCCGGCCAGGGTCGTACGGAGCTGGGACCCGCAGGAGGGGTGGCAGCCGCCCCTGCGCACCCCGGCCCCCGTGCCCATCCCGGAGGGCGTCACTCCGCAGCAGTTGCTGGCCCTCGCCGAACTCGACCGGCCGGCGGACGCCCCGTAGAAGACGTCCTGACGGCGGAAGGGCGTCCCGACGGCAGCCGGCGTCCCGTCCGCAGAAGGCGTCCCGTCCGCTGCGGGCGTCCCGCCGCTCCCCGCGCGCCCGCCGGAACTTCGCCTTCGCCGCCCTCGCGCCGCTCAACCCTCCGACCCACGGGCCTTCCCGAGCCAGACCGCGGCGAAGTCGACCGCCGCCCGCAGCCGGACGAGCCGGCACCGCGCCCTCCCCAGCCGTGCGGACCGTACGTCGTCCGCGCCCGCGGCGCTCTCGAACTCCGCGCCCAGGGCGGCGAAGTCGCCGTCGTCCAGCGCGACGTCCTCGTACTCCCACCACCGGCGCGCGCCCTCGCAGGCCACCACGCAGCGGTAGCGGCGGCGCGGCGGGTCGGGCCTGCGGTACTCGCCCAGGTGGAAGGCGGTACAGGTGTCGAAGCCCGTGCCCAGCAGCAGGATCCGGGCGTCGGCCTCGTACAGCCGGGCGAGCGGCGAGTCCTCGCCGAGATGGCAGTCGGCCCGGTGTCCGGCCAGCAGCTCCGCCGCGGCCGGTCCCAGCCCGGCGAACGACGTCTGCGGGTGGTCGCTGCGCACGGCCCCCGCAGACGTCCGCACCCGTTCGGCCAGCACCCCGGCCGTCGGCGCGGCCGTGAGCGCCGGGTCGAACGGCGGCATGGTCGCGCGCACCGCCGCGCGCTCCCCGGCGCCCAGACCCCGGACGCGTTCGCGGTAGTGCGGCGAGGTGTCCGAGTTCTCCGGGGTGAAGGCGGGCACCACGAGGGTCCCCCGCGGCCCGAGCGCCCCGCGCAGAGCGCACAGCACCGCGCCGACGCCTCCCCGCACCGGCCCCAGCGACCGCAGCGAGGCGTGCACCAGCAGCGCGTCGCCGCGGCGGACGCCCATCGAGCCCAGCGCGGCGGCGAGCCGTCCGCCGTCGAGAGGATCGCTCACGGCCCGGATCCTTCCCGCGCCGCGCCCCCGCTCACACCCGCGCCCCCGCTCACACCCGCGCCCCCGCTCACACCCGCGCGGACGGGCGGCGGCTCAGGTCCGGCCGCCCAGAGCGGGAATCTCGATCGCGGGACACCGGTCCATCACCATGTCCAGACCCGCCGCGCGCGTGCGCTCGTACGCCCGCGGGTCGATCACACCGAGCTGGAACCACACCGCCTTCGCGCCCACCGCCACCGCCTCGTCCGCGACCGCGCCCGCCAGCTCGCTGTTGACGAAGACGTCCACCACGTCGACCGGGAACGGGATCTGCGCCAGCGAGGCGTACCCGCGCTCCCCGTGGACCGTCTCCGCCTTCGGGTGCACCGGCACGATCCGCTTGCCGAAGCGCTGAAGGACCTCCGCCACCCCGTAGGCCGCCCGGGAGCGGTTGCCGGACAGCCCCACCACCGCCCAGGTGTCGCCCGCGTCCTGAAGAATCCGCCGGATCGTCTCCGCCTCTGTGTTCATGCCCGCACAACGGCCGGCCCCGGCCCGCCATTCCCACGAGGACGTCAGCCCTTAGGGTGAACGGATGCAGGAGCAGTACCGGACCGTAGCCCGCGCGGGTGCGCACGAGAGCGAGATCAACCGATCGCGCTTCCTGTGCTCCCTCGCCCCCGCCGCCACCGAACAGGAGGCGCAGGACTTCGTCGCGCGCGTCCGCAGGGAGCACCCGGCCGCCAGTCACAACTGCTTCGCGTACGTGATCGGCGCCGACGCCTCCGTACAGAAGGCCAGTGACGACGGGGAGCCCGGCGGCACCGCGGGCGTGCCGATGCTCCAGATGCTCATGCGCCGCGAGGTGCGCTACGTCGCGGCGGTCGTCACCCGGTACTACGGCGGCGTCAAACTCGGCGCCGGCGGACTGATCCGCGCGTACGGGGGAGTGGTCGGCGAAGCCCTCGACGCGCTCGGCACCCGCACCCGGCAGCGCTTCCGGCTCGCCACGGTCCGCGTCGACCACCAGCGGGCGGGCAAGCTGGAGAACGACCTGCGGGCCACCGGCCGGGACGTGCGCGAGGTGCGGTACGCCGAGGCCGTGACGATCGAGATCGGGCTGCCGGACGCCGACGTGGACGCGTTCACCGCGTGGCTCGCCGACGCGACCGCCGGGACCGCCGTGCTGGAACTCGGCGGCGAGGCGTACGGCGACGTGTGAGCGGCCGGGCCGTGGCCGCTGTCCCCGATGCGGTGAATTCATGATCGATGCCGGATCGGCGGCCCCGCGGCGTTAGCGTGGGTCCGAGTCGACAGCGAGATCACGGGCCGGGCGGGACGGCCCCAGGGGTGGAGGACGACGCGTATGCAGGCCGTGACCGGCGGAGCGATGGCGTGAGGATGCTGCACACCTCGGACTGGCACCTGGGCCGGTCCTTCCACCGGGTGCCCCTGCTCGACGCCCAGGCCGCCTTCCTGGACCACCTGGTGGCGACCGTCCACGAGCGCGGGGCCGAGGTCGTCCTCGTCTCCGGCGACGTCTACGACCGCGCCGTGCCGCCCCTCGCCGCCGTCGAACTCTTCGACCGGGCCCTGCACCGGCTCGCCGCCGCCGGCGTCCCCACCGTGATGATCTCCGGCAACCACGACTCGGCCCGCCGGCTCGGCGTCGGCGCGGGACTCTTCGAACGCGCCGGCATCCACCTCAGGACCGACCCCGAGGGCTGCGCCACCCCCGTGGTGCTCGCCGACGAGCACGGCGACGTCGCCCTCTACGGCCTGCCCTACCTCGAACCGGCCCTCGTCAAGGACGCCCTCCGCGCCCCGAAGGCCGGTCACGAGAGCGTCCTGACCGCCGCCATGGACCGGGTCCGCGCCGACCTCGCCACCCGTCCCCCCGGCACCCGCTCCGTCGTCCTCGCCCACGCCTTCGTGGCGGGCGGCGAGCCCAGCGACAGCGAACGGGACATCACGGTGGGCGGGGTCGCGGCCGTCCCGGCCGGCGTCTTCGACGGCGTCGACTACGTGGCCCTCGGCCATCTGCACGGCTCCCAGCGCGTCACCGAACGCGTCCGCTACTCCGGCTCCCCGCTCGCCTACTCCTTCTCCGAGGCGGACCACCGCAAGACCATGTGGCTGATCGACCTCGACGGCAGCGGACGCGTCAGCGCCGGGGAACGTGTCGACTGCCCCGTCGAACGCCCGCTCGCCCGGCTGAGGGGACGTCTCGACGGCCTCCTGGCGGACCCGTCCCTGGACCGCCACGAGAACGCCTGGGTGGAGGCGACCCTCACCGACCCGGTCCGCCCCGCCGATCCCATGGCCCGCCTGGCCGCGCGCTTCCCGCACACCCTCAGCCTGGTCTTCGACCCGGAGCGCCCGCCCGAGGACCCGCTCGCCTCCTACGCCCAGCGCCTCCGGGGCCGCGACGACCACCAGATCGCCGACGACTTCGTGGCCCACGTGCGCGGCGGCAGCGGCCCCAGCGAGCGGGAACGCGCCGTGCTGCGCGGCGCGTTCGACGACGTACGGGTGGACGAGAGCGTGCGCGAGGTGTCCCGTTGAGACTGCACCGCCTCACCCTCACGGCCTTCGGCCCGTTCGGCGCCACCCAGGAGGTCGACTTCGACGCGCTCTCCTCGGCCGGGCTGTTCCTGCTCCACGGACCGACCGGCGCCGGGAAGACATCCGTCCTGGACGCCGTCTGCTACGCGCTGTACGGGGCCGTCCCCGGCGCACGGCAGAGCCCCGGCGGCTCGCTGCGCAGCGACCACGCGCCCGCCGGAACGCCGACCGAGGTGCAACTGGAGCTGACCGTCGGCGGCCGTCGCCTCGAAGTCACCCGCAGCCCCGCCCAGCCCCGCCCGAAGAAGAAGGGCGACGGCTTCACCACCGAGAAGGCCCAGAGCCGGCTGCGTGCCCACGACCCCGAACGCGGCTGGCAGTCCCTCAGCAAGTCGCACCAGGAGATCGGCGAGGAGCTGACCGGCCTCCT
>NZ_ML123034.1:487812-564310 GCF_003846185.1 Streptomyces sp. ADI96-02 | reverse complement strand
CGGCATGAGCCGCGACCAGTTCTGCCAGGTGGTGCTGTTGCCGCAGGGCGACTTCGCCCGCTTTCTGCGCGCCGACGCCGAAGCCCGGGGCAAGCTCCTCGGCAGGCTCTTCGACACCCGCCGGTTCGCCGCCGTCGAGGAACGGCTCGCGGAGCTGCGCCGGGGCGCCGAGGCCCGGGTGAAGGCGGGCGACGAGGAGATCATGGCCCTCGCCCAGCGCATCGCCCAGGCCGGCGGACCCGCCGCGGCCGAGGCCCCGCAGCCCACCGCCCGGCCGGGCGAACCCGGCCTGGCCGAAGCGGTCCTGGAGTGGGCGGCCGTCGCCCGCGGCGCGGCCCGCGAACGGCTCGACATCGCCCGCGCGGTCCTCACCGGGACGGAGGACCGGCACGCCCACGCCCGCCGCACGCTGGAGGCCGAACGCGAACTGGCCCGCCTCCAGGAACGCCACCAGGAGACGATGCGGCGCGCCGAGGCCCTGGAGGAGGCGCGGCCCGAACGCGACCGCTGCCAGAAGCGGTTGGAACGCGCCCGCACGGCCGACCGGGTCGCGCCCGCCCTGGAGCTGCGGGACGCGGCCGAGCGCGCTCACCGCGCGGCCGACGACGCCCTCCGACAGGCCCGCGGGCGGCTGCCGTCCGATCTGGCCGACGCGAGCGCCGAGCAGCTCACGGAGTGGGAGCGCCGGTTCCGCCAGGAGCTCGGCGGCCTCGACGCCGCCCGCCGGGCCGAGCTGCGGAGCGCGCGGATCGATGAGGAGCGCGTCAGCCTGGACCGGGAGGCGCGGGCCGACGAGGACACCGTCCGCGAGGCGGACGCGTGGCTCGCCGGCTGGGACGCCACGCACACCGGGCTCCGGGACCGCATCGAGCGGGCCCAGGAGGCCGCAACCCGCGCCGAACAGCTCGCCGGGCGTCTCGCCCCGGCCCGCCGCCGACTGGACGCGGCACGGCGCCGCGACACGCTGGCCGAACAGGCCCGCTCCGCCCGCTCGGCCCTCGACGCGGCGCGCGAACGGGCCCTGGACGCCCATGAGTCCTGGCTCTCCCTGCGCGAGCGGCGACTGCGGGACATCGCCGCCGAGCTGGCCGCCGGACTCGTCGCCGGCGAGCCGTGCGCCGTCTGCGGCTCCGCCGAGCACCCGGCGCCCGCCAGCCCCGGCGACGGCCACGTCGACCGGGCCACGGAGGAGCGGGCCCTCGCCGCCCACCGGCGCGCGGAGGAGGCTCGCACCCGGGCCGAGCAGGAGCTGAGCGTCGTGCGCGAACGGCACGCCGCGGCCTGGGCGGAGGCGCGCGAGGCCGACGACGCCACCGGCGGAGCCGCCACCGAGGAGGCCCCCGGGGAGGAGACCGCCGGGGAGGAGACCGCCGGGCGGGCCGGGACGACGCGGACGGCAGCCGACCTCCTCGATGCGCCCGCCCTCCCCTCCGTGGCCGAACTGGCCGACGACGTAGGCAGGTTGGCCGACGAGCACACCCGAGCACACCGCCTCGCCGCAGGCACCCACGCCGCGCGCGAAGCGCTCGCCGCGGCCGAGCGCGAGCACCGGGGCCGTCTCGAAGTCCGGCAGGAGGCCGAGCGCCGCGCCGCCGCCCGCACCTCCCGACGCGAGGCGCTGGACCGGGAACAGTCCGCCCTGGAGGCCGAACTGGCCACCGCCCGAGGCGAGTCCGGCTCCGTGGCCGCTCACGCCGAGCGCCTCACCCGGCGCGTCGCGCTCCTCGCCGACGCCGCCGAGGCCGTACGCGCCCAGCAGGACGCCGCCCACCGGCGCAAGGAGGCCGACGACCGGCTGTCCGACGCCGCGTTCCGGGCCGGGTTCGACACGCCGGAGGCCGCCGCCGCGACCCTCCTCGACGCCGCCGGGCAGCGCGAGCTGCAACACCGCGTCGACGCCTGGCAGGCGGAGGCGGCAGTGGTCGCCGAGCGCCGCGCCGAACAGCACGCCCGGCAGGCC
This sequence comes from Streptomyces sp. ADI96-02, assembly GCF_003846185.1. Lineage (GTDB taxonomy): Bacteria > Actinomycetota > Actinomycetes > Streptomycetales > Streptomycetaceae > Streptomyces. The sequence goes on along the minus strand of NZ_ML123034.1, from coordinate 562,350 downwards.
GCCGAGCGCCCGTCCGCTGAGCCCGAAGCGGCGCTGAACGCCTACGAGGCCGCCGAACGCGTACTGCGGGAACGGGCGTCGGCGCTCGACGCGGCACGCGGCCGGTGCGCCGAACTCGCCCGGCTCTCGGACCGGGCGGCCGAGGAGGTGCGGCGGCTCGGCCCGGTGCGCCGGGAGTACGAGCGCGTCGCCCGGCTCGCCGGACTGACCGCCGGCACCTCCGCCGACAACGAACGCAAGATGCGCCTGGAGGCGTACGTCCTGGCGGCCCGCCTCGAACAGGTGGCCGCCGCGGCGACCGCCCGGCTCCAGCGGATGTCCTCCGGCCGCTACACCCTCGTCCACTCCGACGCCCGTACCGGCGGGCGCAGGGCCGGCCTCGGACTGCACGTCGTGGACTCCTGGACGGGCAGTGAGCGGGACACCTCGACGCTGTCCGGGGGCGAGACGTTCTTCGTCTCGCTGGCCCTGGCCCTGGGCCTCGCCGACGTCGTCACCGAGGAGGCGGGAGGCGTCCGCCTGGACACCCTCTTCATCGACGAGGGCTTCGGCAGCCTCGACGACCAGACCCTGGACGAGGTGCTCGACGTGCTGGACTCGCTGCGGGAGCGGGACCGCAGCGTCGGCATCGTCAGCCACGTGGCCGACCTGCGACGCCGCATCCCCGCCCGGCTCGAAGTGGTCAAGGAACGACACGGATCGAGCGTGCGCCACCGCCTGGCGTAGCCGTGTGCCGTACAAGCACCGGGCCCGCCCGGTCCACCGCGCCCGCCCGGTTCGCGGTGGACCGGGCGGGCGCGGCGGGCGGCGGGGCGCGTCAGAGCTTGGACAGCTCGTCCACCAGGTCGTCCAGGCCGAGCGAGCCCTGCGAGAGCGCCGCCATGTGCCACGCCTTCAGATCGAACGCGTCGCCGTGCGCCGCGCGGGCGTTCTCCCGGCCCAGCAGCCAGGCGCGCTCCCCGAGCTTGTAGCCGATGGCCTGCCCCGGCATCGACAGGTAGCGGGTCAGCTCGCTCTCCACGAAATCGGCCGGCCGGCCGCTGTGGTCGCCGAAGAACTCCTGCGCCAGCTCCGGCGTCCAGCGCTCGCCCGGGTGGAAGGGCGACTCCGCCGGGATCTCCAGCTCCAGGTGCATGCCGATGTCCACGATGACCCGGCAGGCGCGCATCATCTGGGCGTCCAGGTAGCCGAGCCGCCGCTCCGCGTCGGGCAGGAAGCCCAGTTCGTCCATCAGCCGTTCCGCGTACAGCGCCCAGCCCTCGGCGTTGGCGCTGACCTGGCCGACCGACGCCTGGTAGCGCGAGAGGCTGTCGGCGACGTGCGTCCACTGCGCGATCTGGAGGTGGTGGCCCGGTACGCCCTCGTGGTACCAGGTCGACACCAGGTCGTACACCGGGAAGCGCGTCTCGCCCATGGTCGGCAGCCAGGTGCGGCCGGGGCGCGAGAAGTCCTCCGAGGGGCCGGTGTAGTACGGGGCGGCGGCGCCGCCGGGCGGCGCGATCCGCGACTCCACCTTCCGTACCCGCTCGGCCAGGTCGAAGTGGGTGCCGTCCAGCGCCTCGATGGCCTCGTCCATCAGGCCCTGGAGCCAGGTGCGGACCTCCTCCACGCCCTCGATGTGCCGGCCGTGCACGTCGAGGTGGGCGAGCGCTTCCCAGGGGCCCGCGCCGGGAAGGATTCTTTCCGCCTCGGTCCGCATCTCGGCGAGCAGCCGGTGGTATTCGGACCAGCCGTAGGCGTACGCCTCGTCGAGGTCGAGGTCGGTGCCGTTGAACAGCCGGGACCACCGCGCGTAGCGCTCCCGGCCGACCGTGTCGGGCGCGCCCTCGACCGCCGGGGCGTAGACGTCGCGCATCCAGTCGCGCAGGGCGAGCACCGAGGCCGTCGCGAGCCGGGCGGCCTCGTCCAGTTCCCCGCGCAGCGCGTCGGGGCCCGGGGCGGCGAAGTCCTCGAAGAACGCCGGGCTGCCGCTGCCCCCGCCCCACTCCGTCAACTGCTCGATGAACGTGGCCGAGGCGCGCGGCCCTCCGTACAGCTTGCGCTCCAGCCCGAGCGTCAGGGAGGCCCGGTAGCCCTCGTACGCGGCCGGAACGGCCCGCAGCCGTTCGACGACCGCCGCCCAGTCCTCCTCCGTCTCGGTGGGCGTCACGGTGAACACCTCGCCGATGCTGTGGGCGGGGGACTGGATGTTGGAGACGGTCCGCAGCCCCTCCTGGGCGTCGTGCACGGCGATCTCCGCCGTCAGACGCTCCCGCAGGAGCCGTCCGCACCGGCGTTCGGCGTCGCTGTCCGCGCCGGGCGTACGCTCGGCCGCGTCCAGCTTCACGAGCGTCGCGCGGGCGAGGTCGGCGAGCGCCGCCTGACCGGCCGGCGAGAAATCGGGCAGACGGCGCGAGCTTTCCCGGACACCCAGGTAGGTGCCCGTGATGGGGTCGAGTTCGATGAATGCGTCGACGTAGGCGTCGGCGACCTGACGGGGCAGCGCGCTGCTCGAAGTGTCTGACATGCGGACATCCTCCAACGGCGGGCCCCTTCACGTCACCACCGTGCGCCGCCCGGCGTCCGAAAGACGATCATCGGACGCGGGCCGTGACCGTGGCGCCCTCAGGATCCGCCGCCGCGCCGGCCGTCGGCGGCGGGCGGCAGCAGCGGCCCGCAGTCCCACTGCTGGAACACCAGCCGCGTCTCCACCCGGGCCACCTCCCGGTGCGAGGTGAACTCGTCGAGCACCAGCCGCTGCAGATCCGCCGTGTCGGTCACCGCAACCTGCACCAGGTAGTCGTCCGGTCCGGTGAGGTGGAAGAGCGCGCGCGACTCCGGGAGCGCCCGCACGCGTTCGACGAACGGGCCGATGAGCTCGCGGCGGTGCGGCCGGACCTGCACCAGGAGCAGGGCCTCCAAGCCCCGGCCGAGCTTCGCCGGGTCGAGGCGGAGCCGATCGCCCAGGATCACGCCGGAACGGCGCAGCCTGGCCACCCGGTCCAGACACGTCGAGGCCGCCACGCCCACCTCGGCGGCGAGCTCGCGGTACGTGGTCCGGGCATCGTTCTGCAGGAGCCGCAGAATGTGCAGATCTACCGGGTCCAGAGCGACGGATTCGGACATGCGGCGAACGTAACACGGGCTTTGGCCGATACGAACCGGTAACTGTTCAGAGTGCACCGCATGGACAACGACGTCTCCACGACATCCCCCGCCCCCACCCCGTCCCGGGCGTTGGCCACCGAAGCCGTACACGCCGGACGCGACGATCTCGCCTCTCTGGGCCTGCACGCCCCGCCGCTCGACCTGTCCACCACCTATCCCTCCTACGACTCCCGCGGTGAGGCCGAGCGGATCGACGCCTTCGCCACCACCGGAGCCCGGCCCGACGGCCCGCCGGTCTACGCCCGCCTCGACAACCCGACGACGGCGCGTTTCGAGACGGCGCTCGCCACGCTGGAGCGGACCGAGAGCGCCGTCGCCTTCGCCAGCGGCATGGCCGCCCTCAGCGCGGTCCTCCTCGCCCGCGCGAGCATGGGCCTGCGCCACGTCGTCGCCGTACGGCCGCTGTACGGATGCAGCGACCACCTGCTCGGAGCCGGTCTGCTGGGCACGGAGGTCACCTGGACCGACCCGGCGGGCATCGGCGAGGCGATCCGCCCCGACACCGGGCTCGTGATCGTCGAGACGCCCGCCAACCCCACCCTCGCCGAGGTCGACATCCGGGCCGTCGCCCACGCCTGCGGCTCGGTGCCGCTCGTGGTCGACAACACCTTCGCCACACCGGTGCTCCAGCGCCCCGTCGAACACGGCGCACGGATCGTCCTGCACAGCGCCACCAAGTACCTGGGCGGGCACGGGGACGTGATGGGCGGAGTCGTCGCCTGCGACGAGGAGTTCGCCGCCCGGCTGCGCCAGGTCCGGTTCGCCACCGGCGGCGTACTGCATCCGCTGGCCGGATACCTGCTGCTGCGCGGCCTGTCCACGCTGCCGGTCCGCGTCCGCGCCGCCTCGGCGAGCGCCGCCGAACTCTCGCGCCGGCTCACCGCCGACCCGAGGATCGCCCGCGTCCACTATCCGGAGATGGGCGGCGCGATGATCTCCTTCGAGGTGTACGGGGATCCGCACCAGGTCATCGCCGGGGTGCGGCTCATCACGCCCGCCGTCAGCCTCGGCAGTGTGGATTCGCTGATCCAGCATCCGGCCTCCATCAGCCACCGCATCGTGGACGAGGGAGACCGGCAGGCGTCCGGCGTCGGGGACCGGCTGCTGCGCCTGTCCGTCGGGCTGGAGGACGTCGAGGACCTGTGGGCCGATCTCTGTCAGGCGCTCAGCGCCGGACCTCCTCCCCGGTCCCGGACGGCCGAGCGGCTCGTTCCCTCCGCAGCCGCGCGGTGATGACGAGGGTGCCCTCCTCGATCTGGTAGTCGAGGGGCAGCCCCAGACCGCGCATGGCGGCGACCATGCCGGTGTTGCGGGACTGCGTGACGGCGTACACGCTGTCGCAGCCCGTCCCGGCGGCGAGCGCCACCAGGCGGCCGAGCAGTTCCGAGCCGATGCCCCGGCGCTGCCAGTCGTCCTCGACGATCAGCGCCACCTCCGTCTCGTCGCCGTCCCACAGGAGGTGGCCCAGCGCCACGAGTCGGCCGGAGGCCGTCTGCACGGCGAGGGTGCGGCCGAACCGCGGGCTGAGCAGGTGGTCGAGGTAGCGGTCCGCGTCGCCGACCGGGCCGTTGTAGCGCAGGCCCAGCGTGCGCGGGGAGCAGCGGTCGTGCAGGGCGCGGGCCGCGGCGAGGTCCCTGCTGTCCGCGCGGCGCACCGTGATCTCGTTGCCCTCGGGCAGCGTGAGGACGTCCTCGCCGCGCGGGGCCCGGGGTCCGAGCCGGGCGTCGAGCTCGACCAGGGCGCGGGCCCGCGCGAACTCGGTCGGAGTGAACGGCAGATGAGGCCGCTCGACGGAGATGACGCCGCCGGACGGATCGCGCAGCCGCATCACCGTGTCCTCCAGCACGCCCTCGACCGGGGCGCTCTCGCCGGTCGGGCGGCCGGTGACCGAGACGGCGGGCAGCGAGTGGATGGTGCAGCGCCCGAGCAGTTGCCGCAGGGCGAGGGGGAGTTCCGCGGCGTCGAGCGCCGTCCTGGTGGCCAGGGCGAGGACGCGGGTGGGGGTGTCCACCAGATCGTGGGCGTCCGCCCGCTCGATCCAGGTGGCGGACCCGCCGGCCGCGGCGATCTCGCGGGTGAGCTCCTGGGGCTGGAGCGCGGCGGGCGCCCGCAGCAGGAACTCGTCGACCGTGCCCCGGGCCAGCGGATGCGTCTGCAGGGTGAGGATGTCGACGCGGAGACGGGCGAGGACCAGGCACAGCGCGGCCAGGCTGCCCGGGGCGTCGCGCACCGTCGTCCGCATCCGCCACAGCACCGTCTCCCCGTTCCCCGCCCCGTTCGCCGGGGACGACGCCGCGCCGTCCGCGCCGGGCGGGGGAGCATGGCTGTGCCGGTGGGCCCACCAGGTGTGGAAGGCCGCCGTGGCGATCAGGGCCACCGCGGACGCCACGAGCAGGTACGGGCCGTCCGGCTGGTGGCCGATCAGGTTGGCGATCGCGTCGGCGACGGCCACCGCGGTGAACAGCGCGGCCAGTTCGATCAGGTCCCGCCGCCAGTGGTGCGGACGGCGGGCGCTCTTCGCGGATGTCACATCGGTCATATCCTTACTGTGAAGGACCGGTGTTGCCTGATCACGAACACCTTGTGACTGATGGGTTACGTGTGGATCTGGTCCCCTATCATTGCTTTTCAGCCACGTGGGAGCTCGCCCTCAGCTCCTGGCGCCGGACTCCTCGCGGGAGGGCCCGAACGCGATGAGCAGTCGCCCCGCCTGCCGCACCGTCTGCGACGCGCCCTTCCGCGCCGCCGTGGCGGCCAGCCCGGCGATCGGCGCGAGGCCGTCCGTACCGCACCGCTCGGCGCAGTCCGCCGCCACGGACAGCAGGTCTCCGAGGCCCCGAGGCTGCTTCTCGCAGGCCAGCACGCCGGGCAGCGCGTGCGCCAGCACCGCCAGCACCGTCCGGTACGCGCCGGTCCCCGCCGCCGTGCCCGTGGAGTCGGCGAGCCGGGTCACCTTCACCGCGTCCCGGTCGACGAGGTCCGCCAGCGCGCGACCGAGCAGGGCGGCGTCCAGACGTCCGCGCGCGGCCAGGACCAGCAGGGCGTCCACGGCGGATATCCGGTCCTCGGCGTGGCGTGCGCCCAGTCCGTAGGCCAGAGCGAGATGTGCCGCGGGGCCCACCTCGCCCCCGGTCTCGACGAGCGGCGGCAGGATCCAGGCGGCACCCCGATTCCCGTCGTCGGCGGCGCGCATCAGATCGGGCGTCAGCCAGGCGGCCAGGGTCTCCGGGTCCTCGGGGAAGGTGGTGACCCAGTGGGCGGACTGCTGCGCTCCCCAGTGGTAGCAGTTCTGGATGCCGGAGAGCGGCGGACGGACCAGCCAGGGGAAGGCGGCCGGGAGTTCAACCCGTGCCGGGCGGCGTTCCTCGGCGGCGAACAGCGCGTCCAGGACGTCGGCCGCGGAACGCCGCCACCGGGCTCCCCTCGCCGGCCGGTCGTCGCTCGTCCCGTGCCGCAGCAGCGGCGCGACCGGATCGTCGGCACGCAGCCAGGCGGCCACCCGGTCCCCTTCCGGAGTGCCCAGGGCGTCGGCCGCGACCGCGGCCTCCTCGCCTCCGCTCCGGCACAGGCGCAGCAGTGCCTGGCCGAAGTCGGCCGGGCCGGCCTCGACGCCCATGCTGCGGTACGCGCGCAGCCGTCCGATCAGGTCCGCCGGGTCGAGCGAACCGTTCTCCCGGGTGGGTGTGGCGAGCAGGAACGGCAGGCGGCCGGTCCGCACGGCGTCCGCCGCCTCCTGGACGCGGGCGAGCAGCATGCTGTTCAGCTCGGTGTGGGCACAGGACCCGCCGCGAGGCGTGTTCTCGTGCCACTGGCGGAAGTCCCGGTCGGTCACCCGGCCCAGCAGTGAGGCCACCATCACGGACAGGGCGCTCGCGGTCGTGACGTACTGGGGATCGGACCTCGGCGGGCCGGAGTCCTCGTCGGCGATCCGCGACCCCGCCAGGGCCTCTCGCAGAGCCGCCGCCAGCCCCGCCCGATCGGTCGCCGCCCGGCGGACGAGGCCGTCGAGAAGGCGTTCGTGGTCGGCGACGGACGACGGAGCCGGGGCGCTCGCCGAAGCGCCGTACCAGGAGCGCGACTTCAGCAGGGCCGCCACCTCCTCGACCAGCTCGGCGACACCCTCCGGCGCGGGCCTGAGAGGGCCTGGCGCCGGAGCGGCCGGCAGCAGCTCCTCGTAGGGGGCGGCGTCCTCGGGGACGTCCTCGACGAGGCCGCCGAACAGCGCGGCGACGCTTTCGCGGTGCACCGCGCCCAACCGCGCCGCCGACGAGGAGAGCTCCGCGCGCAGAGCGTCGTCATCGGCCGGAAGATGGCGGGCGACCAGCTTCAACGCCTGCTCCTGGAGGACGATGTCCTCGCCGGCGAACGCCTCCGCCACCACCGGAAGCAGCTCGCCCGCCGCCGTCGCGTCCCGGCGCAGCGCCTTGCCCAGAAGCGTCAACTGGGCGCGCGCCAGCTTCTTCTCGGGCCGGAAGAGCACCGAGAGCGACACGTCCGCCAGCTCCCTGGTGGGCAGCTCGCCGCGCTCCTCCAGCCGGGTGAGCACCGCCTGGGCATGGCTCGCCACCACCGTGACGCCGTCCGCGGCCATCGCCGTCCAGTCCCGCAGGCGTCCGCCCTCCTCCGCGTCCGTCATACCGAGCCGCAGCAGCACCGACAGGAAGAACCGCTGCTCTCCGACGGCCCCGCCCCGTACCAGGCGGGTCATGCACTGGTCGAGGAGGAGGGAGCGGTCGAGCACCTTCTCATCGGCCAGCGAGGCGAGCGCCGCCGGCCAGTGGTCGTCCGAATCCGGCGCGCCGTGCACGGTCACCCGCGGCGGCACCTGGGGCAGCTCCAGGAGGCGCGGCGCCATGACCGCGACATGCGGGTCGGCGCGGAGCGCCTCGGCCAACGGAACCCGGCCCGACCGGCGGCGCCACCGGGACTCGTCGACCAGCTCCGCCCAGCTCTCCACCATGCCGTCCGTCGTGGGGACCGGGCGGCAGGCGATCCGGGCCAGCTCGGCGACGAACGCGTACTCGGCGGAGGAAGCCATGGGGCGAGCGGCCAGCCGCACCGCGAGATCGCCGAGCCAGGCCGGATCACGGTCCTTCAGCGCCGTGAGGATCAGCTGATACGGGGAGCGCACCCAGTCGCGCAGATCCCGGCCGCCGATCCAGGCGGCGCAGCCCGCCGCGCCGGTGTGGCAGCTCGCCCCGGCCACCAGGAGCGCCTTGCGGACCTTGTCCCGCCGACGCCAGTCCCAGCCCCGCACCTCCTTGCGCAGCTCCTTCAACTCGGCGAGCGCTGACCTGCGTCCGGCCCCGTCCAGCCGGAGCACCAGCGCCGGCACGTCGTGGTGGCGGCCCTCGTTCACCGCGGTGAGCAGATCCGTCATCGGGAGCCTCCCCCGACCGTCGCTCCGCGCCGGACCATGCGGACGGCCAGCGCGTGCTTGCACGGCCCCCGCCGGCCCCGGTAGTCCGCCCACCACTGGCAGGTGCAGGTCAGCGCCCCGTCCGCCTCGCGCACCTGGTAGCGGCGGTCCCCGGAGACCACCGTCGCCCGTGCGCCGTCCAGCGACACCGCCGCCGCGGCGACCAGGCCGCGCGCCGCGACCAGGCGCGGGTTGTGACGCTCCGCCCGGTCCGCGTCGTAGGGCAGTTCACGGTGGAAATAGGCCGCGTCCGCCAGGTCGTACCCGACCCGGCCCGCCGTGCCCAGCCGGGTCAGCGCGGCCCGCACCCGCTCCACGCCGAGCCCCGACCGCTCGGCCAGCGAAGCCGGTTCGATCCGGGGCTCCCAGGCGAGCAGCACCGAGACCAGCTCCGCGTCGGCCGCCGCTTCGTCGGTGGCCAGCGCCTCCAGCACCCCGCCCTCGCCGGAGAACCCGCGCGAGGCATCCGGGGACAGCGTCAGCGTCAGCCGCATCCCGGGCAGCACCACCTCCCAGGCGCTAGCCGCCGCCGCACCGTCGGCCACCGGCGCGTACACCCGCAACGCCGTCGCGTACCGCAGCACCCGCTGCAAGGCCACCAGGCGCTCCGGTCCCGGCAGGCACACCGCCCCCGGGACCGGCCGGGTCGTCGGCCGCAGCCCGGCGCCCGAGGCCACCACCCAGCGGGCGCCGCGCGTCGCGTTGCCCGACGAGCGCGGCAGCGAGCGCAGGAAGGCGACGGCCTGCGCCGCCGTCAGCTCGGCCCGCAGGTCGAACCCGGCCGACGCCACCTGCGCCTCGGCGAAACCGCGCAGCCACCTGTCCGGCAGCGGAACCTTCTTCTCGACGACCGCCCCGTCCAGCGTCGTCACCGCCATCTCCTCCGGGCCGACCCGCAGATGCAGCGGATCGTCCGCCGTTATCCGCGAGAGCGCGTCCCGCAGCGGGTTGTTCACGTCCACATTGGTCGTGCCGTGGCCCGTGGCCTGCCCGTCCAGACCCTCCTGGAGGACGTCCAGCCGCGCGTACACCCCGCAGCAGCCGGAGAACGACTCGAAGCGCAGCCGGTCCCCGTTCCCCGTGACCACCGGGTCGAGCGAGGCGGGCAGTGTGCGCTGGTAGTAGCGGGCGGCGGCCACGTCGGCCACGGCGAGCAGACCGCGTGCGGCGACGCGCGGAGCGGAGAGGAAGCCCGCGAAGAACCGAGGGTGCGCCTCCGCCCCGCGCGGGGTGAGACCGCCTGCGGTCTCCAGGCCGAGAGCGGTCCCCGCCTGCGAGGACCTCAGAGCGGACGGGCGTGCGTAGGCCAGGGCCTGAACGGATCGGGTCATGGAGAAAACCGTAGGACCCACCACTGACAACGGGCCCCGAAGCGCACGGACGACGGCCCGGCAGCACGTACGACGGCCCCCGCGGCACGGGCAACGGCCCCCGGCAGCGGCGGCTGCGGGCCTCGAAACGCACGCGCGCCGGGCCCGGCGACGCCGGGCGGCAGCCGTTCTCCGGCCGCGCCCACCGCCATCGGGCCCGGCCGTTCACTGCCCGGTGAGGCCCGGACGGAGCACCTTGTCGAACAGCACGGAACCGCCCTCGGCACGCAGCCGCACCGTCAGCTCGCCGCTGTCGCCGTCGATCTCCACCTCGCCGAAGTACTGCGGCGACTCCATCGGGGACACGTTGCCCCGGTCCGGAGCCCGCACGAAGACGCGCTCCGGGCCGAAGGTCGCGTCCAGCGCGTTGGCCGGGAAGCCGCCCGCCGCCAGCGGACCCGACACGAACTCCCAGAACGGGGCGAAGTCCTTGAACGCCGCCCGTTCGGGCGCGTAGTGCTGCGCCGAGGTGTAGTGCACATCGGCCGTCAGCCACAGCGTGCCGGTGATCCCGTTGTGCTTGATGAACCGCAGCAGTTCGGCGATCTGGAGCTCACGTCCCAGTGGAGCGCCCGGATCCCCCTGCGCCACCGCCTCGAAGTCCGTCGCGCCGTCCGGCACCACGAGCCCGAGCGGCATGTCGGCCGCGATCACCTTCCACACGGCCCGGGACGCGGCGAGGGCGCGCTTGAGGCGGCGGAGCTGGTCCGCGCCGAGGATGCCGGTCGTGTCGTCGGCCTGCCGGTTGGGCGAGTTGGCGTTGCGGAACGAGCGCATGTCGAGGACGAACACGTCGAGCAGCGGCCCGTGGTGGACGACGCGGTCCATGGGGCGCGGACGCGAGGAGCCGTCGGGCCGCGAGACGGGGAAGTACTCGTGGAACGCGCGTGAGGACCGGGCCGCGAGCAGGTCGACGTTCTTCTCGGTGTAGCGGTCGTCGTCGAGGATCTGCCCGGGGTACCAGTTGTTGCGCACCTCGTGGTCGTCCCACTGCACGACGGACGGCACCTGCGCGTTGAAGCGCCGGAAGTTCGCGTCGAGCAGGTTGTACCGGAAGTTGCCCCGGTACTCGTCGAGGGTTTCGGCGACCTTGGCCTTCTCCTCGGTCATGACGTTCCGCCAGATCCTGCCGTCCGGCAGCGTCACGGACGGCTGGAGGGGGCCGTCCGCGTACACGGTGTCGCCGCTGCACAGGAAGAAGTCCGGATCGAGCCGGCGCATCTCCTCGTACACGCGATAGCCGCCGATGTCCGGGTTGATGCCCCAGCCCTGGCCCGCGATGTCGCCGGACCACAGGAAGCGCACCCCGTCGCGCCGGCGGGCCGGAGCGGTACGGAACGTTCCGTACGCGGGTCTGCCCGTGCGCCGCGGGTCGGCCGGGTCGGCGAGCGTGACGCGGTAGTGGATCTGCTCGCCCGCGGGCAGTCCGTGCAGCGCGGTGGTGCCGGTGAAGTCGCTCCCCGGGCCGATCAGCGGCCCGTGCCAGGTGCGCGCCCGGCGGAAGGACTCGGTGGACGACGTCTCCACCCGCATCCGGGCGGGACGGTCCGACCGCACCCAGACGAGCGCCGACGACGCGGTGACCGCCCCGACCTGGACGCCCCAGGCCGCCTCAGGGCGTCCGCCCAGCGCCTGGGCGGGAGCCGCCGCGAACGCGGTGGGCAGGACGGCGGCGGCCGGGACGAGCAGCGAGCCGCGCAGCACGGTTCGGCGGTCGGGAGAGGGAACGGGCGGGCGGTTGGGCATCGGGACGCCTCCGGGCGGTGGGAACGAGTGCGGAGCCACCGGACGAGCGGTGGCCGGATCCGGTCCCCGCCATGCCTAGTGCCCGGTGGCGGCCGGAGCCCCAACCCCGGATGAACGACGCGCGTCGAACAGGAGCGGCCCCGCGACCCGGCCCTCGCGCGGCGCCGGCCCCGGCCCCGGGCGTCCCCAAGCGCGACGCCTCAGCCGCTGGTGTCGAGGATGACCCGCGCGACCAGCGCCGGGTCGTCGTTCATCGGCACGTGCCCGCAGCCCGGCAGCCGCACGAGCCGCGCCCCGGGCATCACGCGCTTGGCGCGGACGCCCTGCCGCGGCAGCAGGATGCGGTCCCGGCTGCCCCAGGCGACGGTCACGGGAACGCCCTTCACGTCGTGGGTGAAGCGGGTGAAGGAGGACCCGCGGCCGGCGGCCAGCGTCGCGTCGAAGCCGGTGGCGCCCCGCAGGGCCAGCGTCTCCGCGACGACCGCGTCGGGTGAACGCCGCCCCGGGCGGGCGTAGACGACGCCGGTCAGCGCGGCTCGCCCGGTCGCGCCGCGGGCCAGCCGCTCGATCACCGGCACCGGGAGGGCGAGGGCGCCGCGGCGCATGGCCCGCAGGGCCCCGAAGGCGTAGAACCGCTCGGCCTCGGTCCAGAACCCGGCCGGGGACAGCGCGGTGACCGAGCGCACCAGCTCGCGGCGTCCCAGCTCCAGCGCGAGCAGCCCTCCCAGCGAGTTGCCGGCCACGTGCGGCCGGTCCAGGCCGAGTTCCGCGCACAGGGCAGCGAGCGCCGCGGCGAGCGTGCCCGGATCACTCGGAACCCCGTCCGGCAGCGCCGGTGACGTGCCGAAGCCGGGCAGGTCGACGGCTATCACCTCGCGCTCGGCGGCCAGGACGCGCGTCACCGGGTCCCAGGCGCGCAGATGGTGGCCGATGCCGTGGAGCAGCACCAGCGGTGCGCCGGAGCCCGAGCGCTCGTACGCCACCGAGACCGGACGGGGGCCGTGGGCCGATTCGACGGTGAAGGAGGCCGTGCTGGTCATCGTGGAGCTCCCTGACGTTGCTGGACATCGCGTCAACAACAATTACCGTCGGGTAGGCGGCAGTTCAAGGGGCCCGGCGATTCCCGCTGGACAGCGGAGGGCGCGTCGGATGGGATGGCCGGGTGACCGCCGATCCCGCGACCGAACTCTTCGAGGAGCACCGGCCCCTGCTGACCGGCGTCGCCTACCGCATGCTGGGACGCGTCGCCGACGCCGAGGACGTGGTCCAGGAAGCCTGGCTGCGGTGGTCGTCCGCGCCGCGCGACGACGTCCGCGAGCCGCGGGCCTTCCTCGTGCGCGTCACCACCCGGCTCGCCGTCGACCGGCTCCGCCACCTGGGATCGCGCCGTGAGTCCTACGTCGGGACGTGGCTGCCGGAACCGGTGGCCACCGACTACGGGCAGAGGGCGCCCGACGCGGCGGACCGCGCCGTGCTCGCCGACAGTGTGTCCCTCGCCGTGCTCGTCGTCCTCGAATCGCTCTCGCCGCTGGAGCGCGCGGTGTTCGTGCTGCGCGAGGCGTTCGGCTTCCCGTACGCCGAGATCGCCGGCGCCCTCGACCGCACCGAGGCGGCCGTCCGGCAGCTCGCCGGGCGGGCGCGGCGACACGTCGAGGAGCGCAGGCCGCGTTACGACGTCGACCCCGCCGAACGGCGCGACCTCACCGAGCGCTTCCTCGCCGCCGCGTCCGGCGGCGACATCGAGCGGCTGCTCGCGCTGCTGGCCCCCGACGTCCGGCTGGTCAGCGACAGCGGCGGCAAGGCCAAGGCCCCGCGCCGGACCATCGAGACGGCCGACAAGGTCGGCCGGTTCCTCTTCGAGGTGGCCCGGAAACGGGGGCCGCTCGGAGAGCTGCGCCTCGCCGAGTTCAACGGCGGAGCCGCCGTGGTGTTCTCCGTCGGAAAAAAGCCCGACACCTTCTTCCAGATCGAAGTCCGGGACGGACGCATTCAATGCGCCTATATCATTAACAATCCGGACAAGCTCTTCGGCGTGCCGGTCGAATAGGCCCGCACTCGTCCCCCGGCCACGGAGCCCCGCCGCCGTCGGCGGGGCTCCGTGCTGCGCGCGCCTCACGGCACCGCGAACGCCGTGTGAACGCTCAGCGCCAGAGTCCCGTTTCGCTCCGTTACGGAATAAGGATTGGTCTTGACCAAGGGGGAGTACCGCCCTAGGGTCGGTTTAAGGAAAGAACCTTTAATAAATAACGTCGCGGAAGAGCCGCTGGGCGATTGCGGAGGACAGGGTGGGGACCACGCAGCTGGAATCGGTGCAGGAGCCGAAGTACTGGCACCTCAAGACCGTGCTCAGTGAGGCACTCGACTCGGACTTCGCGGTGGGGGAGATCCTGCCCAACGAGCGTGAGCTCGCCGCGCGGTTCGGCGTCGCACGCGCCACGCTCCGGCAGGCTCTGGAACAGCTCGAACTCGAAGGCCGGCTCCAGCGCCGCCGCGGCGTCGGCACGACCGTCGCCCCGCCGCGCGTGGGCGTCGCCGTCGCCACCGCCGAGCACGAGTGGACCGGCGGCGCCACCGGCGAGGCGTGGCAGCCGGTCGACTGCTCCTTCGGCAGGCCGCCCGCCCCGGTGGCCGCGATGCTCGAAGCCGACGGCGATCCCGTGCACGTGGTGCGCCGGATCCGCGAGACCCACGGCCAGGCGGTCGCCGCCGAACTCCTCTACGTGCCGGAATCCTCCGTACCCGACCTATCGGCCATCGACGCGCCCTCCGGCGTCGTCCGGGCCCGCGGCGTGCTGCGCGAGATGCACCGGCTGCGACTGGAGGGCCAGGACCGCTCCGTGGAGCTCGGATCCGCCCGCGCGGACGACGCCAAGGAGCTCGACCGCCTCCCGGGCGCACCCGTCCTCGTGGTCACCACGCGCTACATCGCCGTCGGCCGGACCGCCGCCGTGTCCGTCGCCACCTACCGCGCGGACACCTGCCGGCTGACCTTCGGGGACTCCGGAGCCCTGGAGATCAGCCACGGCGAGCAGCAGGAGCGCCGGGCGTCCTGAAGCGCCGACGGCGGCCCGGGGCCCGGCGGCGCGACCGGCCGCCCCACCGCCTCCCGGCCGTCCCGAGATCCGGCCCGCCCGCGGTCAGCGGCGGGCCGTCACCGCCCGCTCCACCGCGAACAACTGCTCCTCGACATGGTCCAGCGCCAGCCGCAGCGCCCCCGTCGCGACCGCCGCCTCACCGAGCAGCGACAAGGTCACCCGCGGCGGGCGCAGGCAGTAGCGGGCCAGCTCTCTCCGCAGCGGTTCCAGCACCCCGTCCAGTCCGGCCGCCCAGCCCCCGACGACCACCAGCTCCGGGTCCAGGGCCAGCACCAGGGCCGCCACATCGTGCACGAGCCGCTGGATGAACCGCTCGACGGCCGCCCGGGAGCCCGTGTCGCCCTGCCGGGCCTTCGCGAACACCGCCGCCACCGCACGCTCGTCCAGCGGGTCCAGCGGCGTGTCCGTCGTCGACAGCAGGTGCTCCGGCGTCACCTCCCTGCCCAGCAGGTGCAGAGCGCCGATCTCCCCGGCCGCCCCGCCGAACCCGCGGTGCAGACGCCCGCCGATCAACGACCCCGCCCCCGGGCTCAGCCCCGCCAGGACGAAGACGACATCGTCCGACTCGGTGGCCGCACCCTTCCAGTGCTCGGCCACCGCCGCCGCGTTGGCGTCGTTCTCCACGAGGACCGGGCAGCGGAACGAACGCCGCATCCGCTCGCCGAGCGCGAGCCCGGTCCAGTCCGGCAGCGCCGTGCCCAGCCGGACCGTTCCGTCGGCCTCCACGATGCCCGGGCTCCCCACGCCCACGGCGCGCAGACTGCTCCGGGCCACGCCGGTACGCCGCAGCACGTCCGCGACCACCGCCCTGACCTGATCGAGGCGGTCGTCCGCGCCCGCGGTCTCCGACACCGCGCGCGAGCCCGCCCCGGTGATACGTCCGTCCAGCCCGGACAGCAGAGCCGATACGCGGTGCGGGCCGATCTCGACGCCGAGCAGGTGCCCGGCCTCGGCCCGGAAACGGAATCTGCGCGCGGGCCTGCCCTGGCGCCGGGCCTCGCTCTCGTCGGGCAGGGCCTCGACCACCAGCCCCGCTTCGAACAGCCCCTCGACGACGCCTTCGACGGTCGGCCGGGACAGCCCCGTGATCCGCGTCAGATCCGTCAGCGTCGGAGAGCCGGCCCCCCTCAGAGCCTGAAGTACCACCGACGAATTGATCCGCCGCAGCAGCGACGGGTCCCCACCGGTCAGCCGGCCCACGATGCGTCCTCCCAGCTTGTGCGCATGTCAGCCGGATCGTACTCGCCGGCCGCAAGCCCCGCGAGCAGTGGCGGAAGCCGGTACCGAGCCGCAACCTGCGCGGGCCCCGCGCCCGTCCGCGCCCCGCCGTACACCGTGCAGCGCACCCGCTACCCCGCCTCGCCGAGACCGTGCCCACCCGGCCCTCCGCACCCCGGACGCCGGCTCACGGCCCTCGCGACGGCCCCGCCCGGCCCGCACCCGGACGCCAACCGGAGCACCCGCGCCCATCTTCCCGCCGGGGCCGGGGAGATGGCTGTCGGCGCGAGACGCTTTACTGGCCGTATGACGACCGCACACCACCTCCGCCTCATCGACGGGATGTGCGGCGGCGAGTTCCCCTCGCGGCGCACCTCGTCGGTCGCGGGAGTCAGCGGACCCGGCTTCCACACCGCGTACCTGCGCCCGTACGGGGGCGCTGGGGACGACGACGACCCGACGGGGGCGGAGCATCGGGCGCGCTGCCTGGCCGAGCACGACGCGCTGCTCACCCTGCTGACCTCGCGCTGGGGCGAACCGCAGGTGATGAGCCCGTGGAGCGCGCGGGAGCGGATGCTCGCCGGCGAGGACATACCGGAGCCCTGGGCGGACCTGGTGGCCGGCTGCGAGTTCCTGCGGCTCTGGCGGATCGGGCAGCGCTGGATCGCGATCGGGCTGTTCGTGGAAGCGGACGGACCAGCCTGCGAGTTGACGGTCGTGGCCACCGACGTCGATCCGCCCTGAGAACCGACACCGGGAGCCGGGATCAGGAGCAGGGATCAGGAGGCCCGACGCGACGTCAGGACGGCCGCGCGGAGACGGGCGTACTCCTCCGCCATGGTGGCGACGGTCCAGTGGGCGTTGAGCCCGCTGGGGTTGGGCAGGGCCCACACGTGGGACCCGCCGATCAGGCGCTCCTGCGGCCCGATCCCGGCGCGCGGTTCCCCGAACGCCGAGCGGTAGGCGGTGATGCCCACCACGGCCAGCCACGCCGGAGCCAGCCGCTCGACCTTCGCGGCCAGATCGGCCCCGCCCGCCCGGAACTCCTCCGCGTCCAGCTCGTCCGCCCGTGCGGTGGCCCGCGCTACGACGTTGGTGATGCCGAGTCCCAGACCGGGCAACTCGCCCTGCTCGGAGGGCAGGAGTTGCCGGGGCGTGAACCCCGACCGGTGCAGGACCGGCCAGAAGCGATTTCCCGGATGCGCGAAGTGGTGGCCCGTGGCGGCCGTCGTCAGGCTCGGGTTGATGCCGCAGAACAGCACGTCCAGACCGCTCGCGGCCACATCGGGAACGACGCGGTCGCGGGCGGCCCGGAGCTCTTCGGGTGTCATACGGAAGGCGAGCGGCCGGTCAGAGGATCGAGCCGGGGGTGTAGCCCGCGGCCCCCGGGTGCTGCTTGGTGATCTCCTCGATCCGGGACACCACCGACGCCACCTGGTCGCCCGCTGCCCCCGTGAACGACAGCTTGTCCGCCATCAGCGCGTCCAGCTCCGCACGGTCCAGCGGAATGCGCTCGTCGGCGGCCAGCTTGTCGAGCAGCTCGTTGCGCTCGGCCCCCCGCTCCCGCATCGCCAGCGCGGAGGCGACCGCGTTCTCCTTGATCGCCTCGTGCGCCACCTCGCGGCCCACCCCGGCCCGCACGGCGCCCATGAGGACCTTGGTGGTCGCGAGGAACGGGAGGTAGCGGTCCAGCTCCCGCGCCACGACGGCGGGGAACGCGCCGAACTCGTCCAGCACCGTCAGGAAGGTCTCCAGCAGACCGTCGAAGGCGAAGAAGGCGTCCGGCAGCGCGACCCGGCGGACCACGGAGCACGAGACGTCGCCCTCGTTCCACTGGTCGCCCGCCAGCTCGCCCGTCATCGAGGCGTAGCCGCGCAGGATCACCATCAGGCCGTTGACCCGCTCGCAGGAACGCGTGTTCATCTTGTGGGGCATCGCGGACGAGCCGACCTGGCCGGGCTTGAAGCCCTCGGTCACCAGCTCGTGGCCGGCCATCAGGCGGATGGTCTTGGCCACCGAGGAGGGCGCGGCGGCGAGCTGGACGAGCGCGGTGACCACGTCGTAGTCGAGCGAACGGGGGTAGACCTGGCCGACCGAGGTGAACGCCTGGGCGAAGCCGAGGTGCCCGGCGATCCGCTGCTCCAGGTCGGCGAGCTTGTCGGCGTCGCCGCCGAGCAGGTCGAGCATGTCCTGCGCCGTGCCGACCGGGCCCTTGATGCCGCGCAGCGGGTAGCGGGAGAGCAGGTCCTCCAGCCGCCCGTAGGCCACCAGGAGTTCGTCGGCGGCGGTCGCGAAGCGCTTGCCGAGCGTGGTCGCCTGCGCGGCGACGTTGTGCGAGCGGCCGGCCATGACGAGTTCGCCGTACTCGGCCGCGAGCTTGCCGAGCCGTGCTAGCACGGCCACCGTGCGGTCGCGCATCAGCTCCAGCGAGAGCCGGATCTGCAACTGCTCGACGTTCTCCGTCAGATCCCGGGACGTCATGCCCTTGTGGACCTGCTCGTGTCCGGCGAGGGCGTTGAACTCCTCGATCCGGGCCTTCACGTCGTGCCGCGTGATCTTCTCGCGCTCCGCGATCGACGCCAGGTCGACCTGGTCGAGCACCCGCTCGTAGTCGGCCGGAGCCGCGTCCGGGACCTCGATCCCGAGGTCCTTCTGAGCGCGCAGCACCGCCAGCCACAGCTGACGCTCCAGCTTCACCTTCTGCTCGGGGGACCAGAGGACGGCCAGCTCCGTGGAGGCGTAGCGGCCGGCCAGGACATTGGGGATGCGAGGCTTCGCAGACACAGCAGTCACGTAGCCGGATTCTACTGGCGGTTTGCGCAGGCCGGCACCGCGGGCCGGTTCGTGGCTTGCTACAAGGCGCGGCGGGGTCCCACTCCAAGCCCCGCCGCCCGGACCGCCCCGCGCTCGGCCGGGCGGACCGTCGCGCGCACGGACCGCGCCGGGCGTGCGGATTCCGCCGGACCTACCGCAGGTCGGCCCCGGCCCCGTCCAGGCGGTGCCAACCGGTCACCGGGCCGGGCGTCCCCTCGCCCCGGGGCGAGACCCAGAAGGCCGCTCCCGTCGCGGCGTCGAACTGCGCGCCCGCCCGTCCGTCGCCGGAGGACCGTCCGGTGAGCCTGCGCCCGATCCAGGGCACCAGGTGCTGACGGGCGAAGCGGGCGTCCTCGAACCGGCGCGCGGCCCAGTGCGGCGGGGCGGAGACCGGTACCGGCGTACGCCAGTCCAGCTCGGCGGGCAGCCCCAGGGCCTGCCAGACCGCCTCGGCGACCCTCAGATGCCCCTCGGCCCCGAGATGCAGCCGGTCGATGTCCCACAACCGCGGATCGCCCATCGCCGGTACGCCGTAGAGGTCGACGACCAGTGCGCCGTGCCGGTCCGCCAGGTCGTCGACCAGGGCGAACAGCTCCTCCATACGGGGCCGGAAGCGCCGCATCACGGGCCCCTCGCGCCCGGGGCTGCGCATCAGCACCAGCTGCTTGCAGGAAGGCGCCAGCCGCTCCACGGCCTCCTCCAGCCGCCCCTTGACCATGCCCATGTCGCACTTCGGGCGCAGTGTGTCGTTGAGCCCTCCGACGAGCGTGACCACGTCCGCCTTGAGAGCCGCCGCCGCCCCCACCTGCTCGTCGACGATCTGCCCGATGAGCTTGCCGCGCACGGCGAGGTTGGCGTACCGGAAGCCCGGGGAGCGCAGCGCCAGCCTCGACGCGAGGACGTCGGCCCAGCCCCGGTAGGTGCCGTCGGGCAGCAGATCCGACATGCCCTCGGTGAACGAGTCGCCGACCGCGACGAGACTGGTGTAGGAGGCATTCAATTCCATGGCCCGGTGATTCTATCGCCCTGCCGCCCGGCACCGCGGACGCCTGCCGCCCCGCACCGCGGACGCCCGCCGCAGCCACACCGCGGACGCCCGCCGAGGCCCCGCGAGCGGTCGCCCCGGGCAGGTCAGCGCGGCTGGGGCCGGCCCACGAGCTCGCGCAGCACGTCCTCCATGGTGACCATCCCGGCCAGCCGGTCGTCCTCGTCGAGGACGGCCGCCAGATGGGTCCGGCTGCGCCGCAGGGCGGTCAGCACGTCGTCCAGCGGGGTCGCCGCCCGTACGCGCGCGATCGGCCGCAGGGCGGTCACCGGGAACGGGACGTCACGGGGCGCGGCGTCCAGGGCGTCCTTCACATGGAGGTAGCCGAGGATGCGCTCCTCGCTGCCCATCACCGGGAAGCGCGAGAACCCGGACTCCGAGGACAGCCGCTCCAGCTCCTCGGGCGTGGTGCCGACCCGCGTGTACAGGACGCGCTCCACCGGCATGACCACGTCCCGCACCGGACGTCGGCCAAGCTCCAGGGCGTGGCGCAGCCGCTCCGCGGAACGGTCGTCGACCAGCCCCGCGTCCCCGGCGTCCTTCACCAGCCGGGCCAGCTCGTCGTCCGAGAACGTCGCCGACACCTCGTCCCTCGTCTCCACCCGCAACAGCTTGAGCAGGGCGTTGGCGAAGGAGTTGATCGTGAAGATCACCGGGCGCAGGGCGCGGGCCAGGGCGACCAGCGGCGGGCCGAGGAGCAGCGCGCTGCGCGCCGGTTCGGCCAGGGAGATGTTCTTCGGGACCATCTCGCCCAGCAGCATGTGCAGATACGTCGCCACGGCCAGCGCGATCACGAACGAGATCGGGTGCACGAGTCCGTGCGGCACGCCGATCGCGTCGAACGCCGGCTCCAGCAGGTGGGCGATGGCGGGTTCGGCCACGATGCCCAGCACCAGGGTGCAGAGCGTGATGCCCAGCTGTGCGGCGGCGAGCAGCGCGGAGACGTGCTCCAGGCCCCAGATGACGCTGCGGGCCCGCCGGTTCCCGGCCTCCGCCTCGGGCTCGATCTGACTGCGGCGCACCGAGATCAGGGCGAACTCGGCACCCACGAAGAAGGCGTTGACCACCAGGGTCAGCAGCCCGATGAAGAGCTGAAGAACGATCACCTTTCCCCCTCCGTCCGCTCCTCGGAGCCGGGCAGCGGCGCGTGCAGCAGCGCCCGCGCGGCCCGGCGGCCCGACGCGTCCACCACGTCGATCCGCCATCCCTCCAGCTCGACGGTGTCGTCCACGGTCGGGATCCGTCCGATCTCGGCGGCGATCAGCCCCGCGAGCGTCTCGTACGGTCCGTCCGGCACCCGCAGTCCGATCGTTTCGAGCTGGTCGGTACGGGCCGCGCCGTCCGCCGACCACAGGGTGCGGCCGTCGGCGTCCTCCCCGGCGGCCGCGAGATCGGGTGTCTCGTGGGGGTCGTGCTCGTCACGGACCTCTCCGACGACTTCCTCCACGATGTCCTCCAAGGTCGCCACGCCCGCCGTGCCGCCGTACTCGTCGATCACGACCGCCATGGCGAGCCTCCCCGACAGCCGGTCCAGCAGCCGGTCCACGGTCAGCGTCTCCGGTACGAGCAGGGGTTCGCGCAGCATCTCCGAGACCCGCTTGCGGGGGCGCTGGTCGGCCGGGATCGCCAGGACGTCCTTGATGTGGGCCACGCCCACGACCGTGTCCAGGCTGCCCCGGTACACGGGGAAGCGGGACAGGCCGGTCGCCCGGGTGGCGTTCGCGACGTCCTCGGCCGTCGCGTGCACCTCCAGCGCCGTCACCTGAACGCGCGGGGTCATCACGTTCTCCGCGGTCAGTTCCGCCAGGTTCAGCGTGCGGACGAACAGCTCGGCCGTGTCCGCCTCCAGCGCCCCCTCCTTCGCGGAGTGCCGGGCCAGCGCCACCAGCTCCTGCGGGCTGCGCGCCGACGCCAGCTCCTCGGTGGGCTCCAGCCCGAAGCGGCGCACGATCCGGTTGGCCGTGTTGTTGAGGTGGCTGATGAAGGGCCGGAACACCGCGGTGAAGAACCGGTGCGGGGTGGCCACGGCCTTGGCCACGGCCAGCGGCGAGGAGATCGCCCAGTTCTTCGGCACCAGCTCGCCGACCACCATCAGCACCACGGTCGACAGGGCGGTCCCGATGACCAGCGCCAGCGTCGAGGCGACGGCCGGCGACAGCCCCGCCGCCTCGACCGGGCCCCGGATGAGCTTGGCGATGGACGGTTCGGAGAGCATGCCGATGACCAGGTTGGTCACCGTGATCCCCAGCTGCGCGCCCGAGAGCTGGAACGTGAGGCTGCGGACGGCCTTCAGCGCGCTCGCGGCCCCCCGGTCGCCCCGCTCGGCAGCCGCTTCCAGCTCTCCGCGCTCCACGGTGGTCAGGGAGAACTCGGCCGCGACGAACGCGCCGCACGCGAGGCAGAGCAGCAGGGCGACGAACAGCAGCAGGACTTCGATCATCGGTTCACCTCCGTCCCATGGTCGGGCAGGGGCGGGAGGATCGCGCGGTATCGGGGGATACGGCTACGGGGAGGCTCGCCCATGGGCGGACGCTCACACCTTTCGGCAGGGGATGGCTGGATGACATCTCATCGTAGAGCGTCGGCGGGAGGACGCGGCCGCACCGGTGCCGGCCGCCGGGCCCTCCTCTTGCCGGTGCTAGCGCCATCGCGCTAGCGTGGGAGCGTGCCCAAGACCCAGCTGAACGTTCGAGTGGACGAGGCCACCGCCGAGGCGGCGCGGCAACGCGCGCTGCAGCGGGGGGTGAGCGTGAACCGCTACATAGAGGAGCTGGTCCAGCAGGACGCGGGCGAGGTGGGACACACGTTCGTCGAGGCCGCCGCCGACTTCATGAAGCAGTACGAGTCGGTGTTCGCCGAGGAGTTCGGCCCGGAGCGCGAAGGCGCCCGTTGAACCTGCGGATCGACCTCTCCTGGCTGCTCATGGTCGCCGAGCACAAGACCCCCGGCGATCCGCAGGTCGTCGACTGGGGTGCGCTCGTCGCCGCCGTCGCCCGCCATGAGGCGGAGATCTTCGGCAGCCCCGTCTACAGCGACCCGCACGCGCGGGCCGCGGCGCTGCTGCAGCTCCTGCTGCACGTGCCCGCCCTGGAGCACTCCAACGCCATGTTCGCCTCCGCCGTCGCGTACGGCTATCTCGTCTCCTCCGGGCTGAAGGTCATCACCTCGCCGGAGCAGGTCCGCGATCTGGCGCTGCTGGTCAAGGGGGGCAAGGCGGACGTGCGGGCCATCGCCGACGAGCTCCGGCAGTGGAGCGTCTGAGTCCCCTTGTGCGCACCCGCCGGAACGGACCCGTCCGGGGGCCCGCCGTGCGTAGCGTCCGGTCCATGACACCGATGACGGACACGACCATCCAGCGCGCCGGACGCATGACCCTCGCGGTCGTCGGCGCCGCCGCCGCCGTCCTGCTCGCCGTGGGCGGAGCGATCGCGGCCGGGACCTCCGACGAACCGGGCGCCGGCGACCCGACCGGCGGGCTCTCGGCCGGCTCGTCGGGCGCGAGCGGTGCGGGCGGCGGCGAGCAGCCGGGCGGGCCGACGCCCATGCTGCCGGAGCCCGGCACGGGAGGCACCGGTGACGGCGGTTCCGAGGGCGGCGACGGGGGTTCCGATGGTGGCGACCCGGGCGGCTCCGGCGGAACCGATCCCACCGCCTCGCCCAGCCCCGCCCCGACCGGCCCCTCGCCGACGAGTTGGCCGCAGCCCAGCATCCCTCCGATGGACCCGGATCCGCAGCCGAGCCCCCCGGCGGACCTCGGCGAGCTGGAGCGGCGCATCGACGAGCTGAACACCAAGGTCGACCGGCTGCCCACCGAGAAGGAGCTGGCCGACGCGCTGCGGGCCATGGCGGACCAGCTGGACAGCCCCTCCTGACCGGGCCGCCGCAACCGCCGCAGGGGCATCGCCGATCCCGCCCGATCGACGAGGCCCGTCCGTCAGCGCGGGGACCAGGTCCCTCCGAGTTCCGGGGCGAGCCAACTCCTCGCGCGCGCGGCGAAGTCGGCGCTCGGCAGCGCTCCCGCCCCGGCCGGTACGGCGCCCAGCAGCGGGGCGCCGGCCGCCACCGGCAGATCGTCGATGTTGCACCGGGCGGCCAGGTCCGGCTCCTGCGGCATGCTGCCCACCACGACGCCCCGGCACGTCAGACCCCGGTGGCTCAGCGCCTCCGCCGTGAGCGCGGTCGCGTTGAGCGTGCCCAGCCCCGCGGGCGCGACCACCAGCACGGGCGCCGACAGCAGCCGCGCGGCGTCCGCGAGCGTGCCGCCGTCGTCGTCGAACCGGACGAGCAGCCCGCCCGCGCCCTCGACCAGCACCAGGTCGTGGTCCGCGGCCAGCTTCTCGGCGGCCTCGGCCACCTCGTACGGCCGCACCGGGGCGAGGCCCGCCCGCCGGGCGGCGGTGGCCGGGGCCAACGGCTCGGGGAACCGGGCCAGTTCCACCGCGGTCACCCCGCCCCCGGCCAGCCGTGCCACCTCGGCCGCGTCGCCGGGCTCGCCGGGCGCGAGGCCGGTCTGCGCGGGCTTGAGCACCGCGACCCGGCGTCCCCGCGAGGCCGCCGCCACCGCGGCGGTGACCACCGTCTTGCCGATCTCCGTGCCCGTACCGGACACCACCAGGATCGTCATCTCAGCCCTCCCGTGCCGCGGCGCACACGGCCCGGCAGATCCGCGCCACGTCGTCGTCGCCCGTGACGTACGGCGGCATCGTGTACACGAGGTCGCGGAAGGGGCGCAGCCACACCCCCTCGCGGACGGCTGCTCGCGTCGCGGCCGCCATGTCCACCGCGTGGTCGAGCTGGACGACGCCGATCGCCCCGAGGACGCGCACGTCCGCCACGCCCTCGATCTCCCGCGCCGGCTCCAGGCCCTCGCGCAGTCCCGCCCCGATCCGCCGGACCTCGCCCTCCCAGTCCTGCCCGAGCAGCAGGTCCACGGATGCCGAGGCCACCGCGGCGGCCAGCGGGTTGCCCATGAAGGTCGGGCCGTGCGCCAGCACCGGCACCTCGCCCCGCGAGATGCCCTCGGCCACCCGCGAGGTGCACAGCGTCGCCGCCATCGTGAGGTAGCCGCCGGTCAGCGCCTTGCCCACGCACATGACGTCCGGCGAGATACCGGCGTGTTCGGCGGCGAAGAGCTTTCCGGTGCGCCCGAAACCGGTCGCGATCTCGTCGAGCACCAGCAGTACGTCCATCTCGTCGCACGCCTCGCGCAGCACTCGCAGATAGGCGGGGGAGTGGAAGCGCATGCCGCCCGCTCCCTGCACGACCGGCTCCACGATGACCGCGGCCAGCTCGTCGGCGTGGCGGGCGACGAGCTCGCGCAGACGCCGTACGTAGTCGGCGTCGGGTTCCGCGTCGAAGCCGTCCGGCGGCGCGTCGGCGAAGACCTGCCGGGGCAGGGACCCCGACCACAGCTCGTGCATCCCGCCCTCCGGGTCGCACACCGACATCGGCTGCCAGGTGTCCCCGTGGTAGCCGCCGCGCCAGGTCAGCAGCCGCCGCTTCTCCGGCCGACCGGCCGAACGCCAGTACTGGAGGCACATCTTGACCGCGACCTCGACGGACACGGAGCCGGAGTCGGCGAGGAAGACATGGCGCAGCGGCTCGGGGGTGATCTCCACCAGCCGGGCGGCCAGCCGGACGGCGGGCTCATGCGTCAGCCCGCCGAACATCACGTGGCTCATCCGGTCCAGCTGGCCGCGCGCCGCCTCGTTGAGGACGGGGTGGTTGTATCCGTGCACGGCCGACCACCAGGACGACATCCCGTCGACCAGTTCCCGCTGCCCGTGGACCGGTTCGGCCAGGCGCAGCCGCACACCGGAGGCCGACTCCACGACGAGCGGTTCCTGGCGGCCCGGCATCGGGCCGTAGGGGTGCCACACGTGTGCGCGGTCCAGCGCCCGCAACTCGTCGGGGGAGTACGGCTTCGGCGCGGAGAATCCCGGCGGGTACGGCTCAGGCATTGGGCGCGAGATCCGTGCCGGCCCCCCGGCGGCGCACGGCCACCAGATCGGTGCGGGCGGCCGTGCCCGCGTCCGTCCGCACCTCGGCGGCGAGGGCCGCTCCGTCGGGCTCGGCGGCCACCGGCTCGGGAGCGCCGTGTCCGCCGCACGGCCCGCAGCCGCCACCGCCGCCGTGCGAACCGCAGCCCGCGGCTTCGGACGCGCCGTGCGAACCGCAGCCCGCGCTGTCGGACGCCGCGGGCGAACCGCAGCCGGCCGCCGCGTCCGCGCGATGGCGGGGCAGCGTCGTCGTCCCCGCGCCCTCCACCTCGAAGCCCGCGTCGGCGATCATGTCGAGGTCGGCCTGACCGGCCTGGCCCTCGCTGGTCAGGTAGTCGCCCAGGAAGATCGAGTTCACCAGGTGCAGGGCCAGCGGCTGCATCGAGCGCAGATGCACCTCGCGTCCGCCCGCGAGCCGCACCTCGACGTCGGGGCAGACGAAGCGGACCATGGCCAGGATCCGCAGGCAGCGCTGCGGGGTCAGGTTCCACTCCTTGGCAAGGGGCGTGCCCTCGAACGGGATGAGGAAGTTGACCGGCACCGAGTCCGGGTCCAGCTCCCGCAGCGCGTAGACGACGTCCACCAGGTCCGCGTCGCTCTCGCCCATCCCGGCGATCAGCCCCGAGCACGCGGACAGCCCGGCGGCCTGGGCCTGCTGGACGGTCTCCACCCGGTCCGCGTACGTGTGCGTGGTCGTGATCGCCCCGTACGTCTCCTCGGACGTGTTCAGGTTGTGGTTGTACGCGTCCGCGCCCGCCGAACGGAGCCGGTCCGCCTGTCCGTCGGAGAGCAGCCCGAGACAGGCGCAGACCTCGACGCCCTCGTTCTGCTCCTTGATCGCCTCGATGGTCCGCGACACCCGGTCGACGTCCCGGTCCGTCGGTCCGCGACCGCTCGCCACCAGGCAGACCCGCTTGGCCCCGCCCGCCACCCCGGCAGCCGCCGCCTTCGACGCCTCGTCCGGCTTCAGCCACGTGTACTTGAGGATCCCGGCCGTCGAGCCGAGCCGCTGCGAGCAGTACGAGCAGTCCTCGGGGCAGAGCCCGGACTTCAGGTTGACCAGGTAGTTCAGCTTCACGCGCCGCCCGAACCACTGACGGCGCACCTTGCCGGCCGCGGCCACCACGTCGAGCAGTTCGTCGTCGGAGGTCGCCAGAACGGCGAGCGCTTCTTCGCGGCTCGGCAGCTCGCGCCGCAGCCCCTTGTCCACCAGCGTGTTCAGCAGGTCCATGAGAGGTGATCCTTGCCTACGGCACCGCCTCCAGCCAAGGAGGAACCAGACAGGAGACGCGGGTGAGGGTGTGTGTATTGCCACACCCTGACCTGCTGCGCACCCGGTTAGGGTCTGTGCGCTGCCTACAAAAGGGACCGTCCCATGTCCTTCGCCCCGTTCGACTGGATCGACGAGGAGGCCCGCCGCCGGAGCGCGGCCGGGCTCGTCCGGGCCCGGCGCCCCAGAGGCGCGGAGCCGGAGCTCCTCGACCTCGCGAGCAACGACTACCTCGGCCTCACCCGCCACCCCGACGTCGTCGCGGCGGCCGCGGGGGCGGCGCACCGATGGGGCGCGGGAGCCACGGGATCACGGCTGGTCACCGGCTCCACGGCGCTCCACGCGGAGCTGGAACGGGAGCTGGCGGAGTTCTGCGGCTTCGAGGCGGCCCTCGTCCTCTCCTCCGGTTACGCGGCCAACCTCGCGGCCCTGACGGCGCTGACCGCGCCCGGCTCGCTCATCGTCTCCGACGCGGGCAACCACGCCTCCATCGTCGACGGCTGCCGCCTCTCGCGCGCCGAGACGGCCGTCGTCGCGCACGGCAGCCCGGAGGCGTTCGCCGCGCCGCTGCGGGCGCACCGCGGGCGGGCCCTCGCCGTCACCGACTCGGTGTTCTCGGTCGACGGGGACGCCGCACCGCTGCGGGAGCTGGCCGAGGTCTGCCGTACCGCCGGCGCGGCCCTCGTCGTCGACGACGCCCACGGACTGGGCGTTCTGGGCGACGGCGGGCGGGGTGCGCCGGCCGCCGCGGGGCTGGCGGGCGGCGAGGGGATCGTCGCGACGCTGACCCTCTCGAAGTCCCTGGGCAGCCAGGGCGGAGCGGTCCTCGGACCGGCGCGGGTGATCGAGCACCTGGTCAACACCGCGCGTACGTTCATCTTCGACACGGGGCTCGCCCCGGCGGCGGCCGGCGGCGCGCTCGGCGCGCTCGGGCTGCTGCGCCGGGAGCCGGAGCGCGCGGCCAGGGCGCGGGAGGTCGCCGCGGCCCTGTTCGCCGGGCTCACCGCGGCCGGGCTGACCGCCGTCCGGCCGGACGCCGCCGTGGTCTCCGTCCGCGCGCCCTCGGCCGACGCCGCGGTGCGGTGGGCCGCCGACTGCCGCGCCGCCGGGATCGCGGTCGGCTGCTTCCGCCCGCCGTCGGTGCCGGACGGCGTCTCCCGGCTCCGGCTGACGGCGCGGGCGGACCTGACCGGGGAGCAGATCGCGACCGCCGTGGCCACGGTCGCCGCCACCGCTCCCCGGACGGCGGCCGTCGCGGTCAGCTGACGCGTTCCCGGAGCAGTCCGGCGACGAAGGCCCTCCACACCCCGGCGGAGAAGCGCAGCGGCGGCTTCGCCACGTCCTTGGAGTCGCGTACGGCCAGGAGCGCGACGCCGAGGCGCGCGGCTTCCACGCAGTTGTTCATGCCGGTGGAGCGGCTGCTGCGATGCCAGCGCGGGCCCCGCTCGGCGGCGGCGGACGGTAACGCGGGCGGAACGAGACGGTCGGACATGGTGCCCCCCTCGGGCGGTCGGACGGTCCGGGGAATCCGGCCGGACGGACCGGTTCCCGTCCTCTAGCCGCGGCGGACGGCGGCGATGAGGTCCAGCGAGTGCTCCGGCGACAACGCGTGGGCCTGCAAGGTGCGGAAGGCCGAGCTGTACGCCTCAAGGTCTTCTTTCCGCTCCAGATAGAGACTACTCGTCAAGTGGTCAAGAACGACCACATTCAGATCAGAAGTGTTCGGAAAAGAGAAGATAACGAAAGGCCCGGTGAGTCCGACGTACCCGCCGACGGAGAACGGAAGTAACTGAAGCCGCACATGCGGGAGTCGCGCCACCTGGGAGAGATGGTGCAACTGGTCCCGCATCACCTCGGGACCGCCCACCTCGCGGTGCAGCACGGCCTCGTCCAGTACGGCCGTGAACCGCAGCGGCGGACTCGCGCGCAGCACCCGCTGCCGGGTCAGCCGGACCTCGACCAGGTCGTCCAGCCGCCCGGCCGGCAGGCCGTCGAGCGAGGCCCGGGTCACCGCACGCGCGTAACCGGCGGTCTGAAGAAGACCCGGGATCACCGAGGTCTCCAGCGTCCGCACCGTACTGGCTTGGGACTCCAGGCTGATGAAGTCGCGGTACTGGGGCGGAATGAGCCCCCGGTAGGCGTGCCACCAGCCCGATCCGCCACCGCCCGCCGATCCCGCGAGGACTTCCAGCAGCGCGCGCAGCTGCGCGTCGCGCACCTCGTAGACGTCCAGCAGCCGGTTCACGTCGCCGGGGCTCACCCCGCTGGCGCCCGTCTCGATGCGGCTCACCTTCGACTGGTGCCAGCCGAGCAGACGCGCCGCGTCCCGGCTGGTCATTCCCGACGCGTGACGCAGGCTCCGCAGCTCCTCACCGAGCTTGCGCCGCCGGACGACGGGGCCGTGCAGCATGCCGGTCTCCTTACGCTGTGCTGGACGGGGCCGGCCTCACCCGTCCGGCCCGCAGGGGGAGCCAGTGTGCCTTCCGCCCCCGTGGCACGGGGTCCGGATTCACCGCTTCGAGCGACAGATATATGCATATCTTGGTCGAACGCCGTTACAGGGAGCTTCAGCAATGGCACTCTGGCGCGAAGCACAATCCCGTTCGGCCGCGGGCCGACCGGGGCGGGAAAGGGACGGTGTCGCCATGGCGGATCATCAGGAAGCAACCGTCACTCTGCCGAGCGATCCGGTCGAGGTCTCCTCGGCCCGCAGGTACGTGACCAGGACGCTGGCCGACTGGGGCCTGGCGAGCGGCACCGAGTTCGCCGACACCATCACGCTGATCGTCTCGGAGCTCGCCACCAACGCCGTGCAGCACACCTTCGGCCAGTCGCCCACCTTCACCGTGGACCTCCGCCTGGAGCGCGAGGAGGAACTGCACATCGGGGTGACGGACAGTCACCCCCGGTGGCCGCAGAAACTTCCCGCCGCCGTACGGCAGGACAACGGGCGCGGGATGGTCATCATCCGCGCCCTGGCCAAGGAGCACGGCGGACGGCTCCTGGTCACCCCGACCGCCGAGGGCGGCAAGACGGTCTGGATCGTCCTGCCGTGGGCCGTCGGCCCGTCACCGTCACCGTCACCGGCACCGGCCTGAGGAGAGCCCGCTGTCCCGGACCACGGGCGGCGCACTCGCTGGAGGCTGAGCTGGACCAGCGGCTGCCGGTACGCGGCATCCCCGAACACCTGGCCCGGGCGGCGCACTGGACCGGCTGGTGGCACCGCCTCGGACCTCTCTCCGGTTCGGACCCCAAACCAAAGGAACCACCGGCCCGGTACGTGGTCACCGCGTTCACCTACGCCTCCGGCCTCGGCGCCACCCAGGCTGCCCGCCACATGAGCACGGTCTCCGCACACGAGCCGGCCGCGATCGCCAAACGCCACCGCACCCCCAAGAACCTGGCCCGGGCGGGCGCTGACCTCATCGACTCCCTCCTGCAGAACCCCTCGGCGGCCCAGCTGGAGCAGGTCCACACCGACACGCAAGGCCAGTCCTTCCCTGTCTTCGGGCTCGCGCACCTGCTGGGGATCGATCTCCTGCCCCGGATCCGTAACTTCCAGGACCTCACCTTCCATCGCCCCGACCCCGAGACGCGCTACCGCCACATCGACCAGCTGTTCTCCACCGACACCCGAACCGCCATCGACTGGGACCTCATTCACGGGCACTGGCCCGACCTCACGCAGGTCGCGGCAACGCCGGCCGGCTGACCAGCCGCGACCCCGAACTCCAGGACAAAACCGTCAAGTTCCTCGACCTCCTCGCCGCCGGCGTCATCTTCTCCACCAGCATCGACATGACCAACACCCTGCGCCAGATGTCCCGCGAGGGCTGGACCCTGAACCCGAGCGACCGGGCGGTACTGAGCCCCTACCGGCGCGAGAACGTCCTCCGCTTCGGCGACGACACCGCCGACCAGTACGGAGCCGGGTTCAGCGGGCTCCTGACTGAGGCAGGTCCTCGACGGCAAGGACCCGTCCGCTCATGGTGCCGATCAGGTCCAGGGCCGCGGCGTGGCGGTAGGCCGTGTAGTCGGCCGTAGCGTCGAAAGGGATGAACGCCTGGATATCCCGGGAGATGGCGTCCAGACTCGTGGCCAGGATCCCGTGGCTGGCGTAGACCCCGATGATGATCAGCTGGTCCCGGCGTCGGCGGCGTAGTTCGGTCTCAAGATCGCTGGCGTAGAAGGCGCTGTAACTACGCTTGGCGATGCGGGTGATGCCGATGGCGCCGAGTCTGGGTACGGCGACCTGTGCGGCCTGTTCGGGCGACAGGCCGATCCCCCAGCAGTCGCCCAGGAGTCCGCGCTGGGCCAGGTCGGAGGCCGGCCGTGGGCCGCTGGACAAGATGGGTACCCCGTTGCCGTCCGCCCAGTCCACGACGTGCTCCACCCGTGCCAGCAGGAGGCGGCGGGACCGCGCGGAGAGCGTGTCGAGGTAGTGCGGCTGCAGGTCGTGGACGAGCAGTGCCGCCCGCGTGGGGTCGACGCCCCACGACGGGCCGCCGCAGTGACCGCGCAGAAGCGTGACGTCGTAGTCCTCGGAATGGATGGCCAAGCCTGGCACGGATACCTTGCTGTCGTAGCCACCGCCGGCGGCACGGCTGGTCATCGCGTCGGGCAGGTGTGGGCGAGGGCCTGGTCGAGGCCG
Source organism: Streptomyces sp. ADI96-02 (assembly GCF_003846185.1). GTDB lineage: Bacteria > Actinomycetota > Actinomycetes > Streptomycetales > Streptomycetaceae > Streptomyces. The sequence goes on along the minus strand of NZ_ML123034.1, from coordinate 530,576 downwards.
TCGCGGTGAAGGGTGTCCAGGCCCATGGCCTGGACGGCCGTCGCCTTCCCCCGCTCCAGCAGCGCATCGCAGTCCGGGCGGGACAGCAGGGGCTGGGCCTGCCGTACGGCGGTGAGCAGCCGGCTGTCGACGCGGTCCAGGACCGGGCGAACCTGGGTGGCAAGGTCGGGGCGGTGAGTCGGCTGTGTGGCGGGGTGCGTCTGCCACTGTGCGTAGAGCGCGCGCTGGACGTCCTTGTTCGCGGCGATCTGGTCCTTGAAGATCCGCTGCACGGTGGCCTGGTCGATCCCGAGTTTCGTGGCCCGGGCAGTCGCACTGGCCAGGACAGTCTTTTCACGGGCCGGGTCGTCGATGGGCTGGGTGGTGCCCCATTTCGCCGCGGCTACCGCATCTGCGGTCATCACACGCTCAGCGGCGAGCCGCACGATCGTTCCCAGTGCCTGCTCAGCCGCCGTGCCGCTCGACCGGGCAGGGCCGGTGCCCGCAGGCGGGGACGAGCCGCAGGCCGCGAGGGCGGCTGCTCCGGCACTGGTCAGGGCCAGCGCGGCAACCCGGATTCGGATAGTGCTCACGAGAACCACTATCCGTTCTCGCCAGCCACGGCGCACTCCCCAACCGGACGACTCGCGGGTGGACCTCGGGACGCGAGCCGGCGACGTAGGCCAGGCCAGGCGCCTCAGGAAGACGTAGGCCAGGCGCCTCAGGAAACAGACACAGTCACGTTCGTCATCACTCAACGTCACCTCAAACCGGCTGCTTGGTCTTCGGAGGAGGTACGCGCGGCGCGTCACGGCCCGGCCGACGCGCCCCCGCGCCCGAACCCGCTGCGCAGCAGGGCCAGCAGCGTCGCCGCGGCGGCGGTCGCCCGGTCGCCGTGGTGCGCCACCGAGATCGTGCGGCGGAAGGACGCGGGTTCCAGCCGCCGTACGGCCAGCGGAGTCGACGCCAGCGAGGCGACCATCTCCGGCACCACCGCCACCCCCAGACCCGCGCTGACGAGCGCGCACACCAGCGCGTAGCCCGGCGACTCGCAGACCACCGCGGGCGTGGCCCCCGCCCGCGCCAGCGCGTTCTCCACCCCCTGCCGGGGCGGGTGCGTGGGAGCGCTGCTGATCAGCGGCCGTCCCGCCAGCTCGGTGACCGGCAGCCGCCCGGTGCCCTCGGCCAGCCGGTGCCCGACGGCGGTGACCAGGACCAGCTCCTCGACCAGCAGGGGCTCGACGACCAGCCCCGCCGGAACGGGTACGTCCGCGGCGGGCTCGTAGGCGTGGGTCAGGGACAGATCGACCTCGCCCGCCGCCACCGCGGCGACACCGCCCGGCGGCTCGTACTCGGCGACGGCCAGCTCGACGTCCGGATGGGCCCGCCGGAACGCGCTCAGCACCGGCGGCAGCAGATGGATCCCGGCCGTCGTGAACGTGCCCACGCGCAGCCGGCCGCCGGAGAGCCCGGCCAGGCGTGCCAGCTCGTGCCGCGCCTGGTCCAGCTCGTCCAGGACCCGCCGGGCCCGTCCCGCCAGCAGCTCGCCCGCTGCCGTCAGGCGCGCCCCGCGATGGTGGCGCACCAGCAGAGCCGCCCCGGCCTCCCGCTCCAGCTTGGCAAGCTGCTGGGAGAGCGCGGGCGGCGTGTAGCCCAGGCGGGCGGCGGCCCGCGTGATCGATCCGGCCTCGGCGACCGCCACCAGAGCGGCGAGACGTGTCGGGTCGTACATGAAGCGTTCCTTTAGGCAGACCCAGAAGATTGCAAGTACACGCTAAAGGCTCCGGCGGTCCAGTCTGGACCCATGGACGCACAACTCATCGCCTTCACGGGGGTGGCCGCCGGTATGGTCGCGCTCCCCGGGGCCGACTTCGCCGTCGTCGTACGCAACGCCCTGGCCTCGCGCGCCGCGGGCCTGGCCAGCGCTCTCGGCGTCGCCGGCGGGCTGCTGATCCACACCGCGCTGGCCGTGGCCGGGCTCGCCGCCGTGCTGGTGACGATGCCGGTGCTCTTCCGGACCGTCCAGCTGCTCGGCGGGGCATACGTGCTGTACCTCGGGCTCAGCGCGCTGTACGCGCTCCGTCGGAGCCCCGCGCGGCAGAGCGCCACCCCGCCGGAGGCTCCGGTGCGGCCCGAGCCCGAGGCGTTCGGGCGCGCGCTGCGGCAGGGCTTTTTGACCAACGCGCTCAACCCGAAGGCGCCCGTCCTCTTCCTCAGCCTGCTCCCGCAGTTCGTTCCCGACGGGCAGCCGCCCCTGCCGAGGACGCTGCTGCTCGCCGCGCTCGTGGTGGCCCTCGCCCTGGTCTGGTTCCCGGCCGTCGCCCTGCTCGTGGACCGGCTGGGCCGCTGGCTGCGCCGACCGCGCACTGCCCGCGCGATCGAGGGCGGCAGCGGTGTGGCGCTGACCGGCCTGGGCCTGGTGCTGGTGACCGGGCCGCTCCTGCGCTGAGCACGCCGGAGGCCGCCCGGGGCCCGTGCGGGCGGCTCCACGCCGGCGGCCCGCACGGAAAGAGCGTCCGGCCGGTGGGTCAGCGGACCCGTCCGTACCAGACGCTCTTGGACCAGATTTTCGCCAGTCGCACCACGTCCCCCGTCTTCGGGGAGTGCCAGATCCTTCCGGCCCCGGCGTAGATGCCCACGTGGTAGACGCTGCGCCCGGAATGGAAGAACACCAGGTCGCCGCGTTTGCGGTGCGACGAGGAGATGTGGCGGGTCTTGTTGTACTGCTGCTGCGCGGTGCGGGGGAGCTTCTTCCCCGCCCGTTTGAACGAGTAGAGCGTGAGGCCCGAACAGTCGAATCGACTGGGGCCCGCGGCCCCGTACTTGTAGGGGGCGCCCTTCTTCGACGCCGCCACCTTCAGGGCCTTCGTCGAGAGCGACGCGGCCTCGGCGTCGGCGACCAGGCCGGGCGCCAGCATCGTGGACGTCACGGCCATGGTGAGCACCGATGCCGTGCCCATCCGGGCCAGCAGAGACGGGACATGAACCTGCGCAGTCATGCGCAACCCTTCGTCAGCCGCCTGTGAAGGATGACCTGTCGGGTTCGGGCTGGCGAAGTTGCCCGGCCGCACTGAGCGGCTTCACCCCGAGGGCCGCCGGTTGCCCGGTCGGCCCGTTGTGCTCGGGTCCTCCACTCCTGCCGATCCACTCCTGTCGACCAGGCATCCGGACGGCGGCAGGACTCGGCGTCCGCCCGGACCGCCCCGCCGCGGTGGCGGGGGCTTGTCGTCCCACGGATCTTGACTCACGAACTGCCGGATTTCCGAGCTGAAACAGTGATTTGTGAGTCTCCTCACCACTGATCCATTCAGGTGGACCGGTCGGATTCGCGCCCGTCGGCGCGCGGTGCGCCAACCTCCGTACCAGCGACGAAAGGGAGCATTTCGAGCATCGTCCCCGCGCGAAACGCAAGTCGGGGCGTCGCTCGTCGGAGTGATCTCCTACGCCGAACGAGGGAGAGGAATTCGCGGCGGGACCGGGCGTGTCGTGCCGCCGTGCGAGCGTCTCCGTCCCGTAAAGGGGCGCGCGGGCCGCGACCGGCCCCGGCGCGGGTCAGCCCGCCGGCGGGGGCACCGTCACCCGGCCCGCCCGTCGCTCCCCGTCCAGCGTCCGCAGCGCCCGCGCCAGGGTGGAGGCGTGGATCCGCGTCTCGCCGCGCTCGTGCATCAGGGTCAGGGCGTCCCGCAGGGCCGCCGCGTGGGAGGCCAGCGCCTGGGCGGCCCGGAGCGCGCTGTAGGTGTCGTTGCCCCGGGCCGGGTTGATCCGGCCCACCTGGTCCAGGACTTCGAGATAGCGGTCGATGAACTCGCCCTCGGCGCGGGTCAGCGCGGGCAGGGGCGGGAACTGCGGTGAGGGCATCGGTGGTTCACCTCGCGTCGTGCGGCGGCCGGGGAGCGTTGCGGTTCTCCACGACGTGGTCGACCAGCCCGTAGGCGCGGGCGGCCTCGGCGTCGAGGATGGTGGCGCGTTCGAGGTCGGCGGAGATCCGTTCCGCCGGCCGGCCCGTGTGGCGGACCAGCATGGCGGCGAACATCTCGCGCGTGCGTACCAGTTCGCGCGCGTGGATCTCCAGGTCGGACGGCGCGCCCCGCATCGGTTCGTCCAGGGCGGGCTGCCGCATGACTACCCGCGCACCGGGCAGGGCATGTCGGCGGCCCGGCGCGCCCGCCGCGAGCAGGGCCGTCGCGCAGGAGCCGGCCTGCCCCAGGCAGAAGGTCTCCACGTCGCAGGCCAGATACCGCATCGTGTCGTAGACCGCCGCCATGGCGGCGAAGGAGCCGCCGGGCGAGTTGATGTAGAGGGACAGGGGCCGGTCGGGGGCGGCGTGCTCCAGATACATGAACTGGGCGATCAGGTCGCCTGCGGCGATGTCGTCGAGCGGGGTGCCGAGGAAGACGATCCGCTCGGAGAGCAGCTTGGAGTACGGGTCCAGGGTCCGGGTCCCCGTCGCGGTGCGCTCGGGCAGTACGTGACGGGCTGCGGGGCGGTTCATGGCGGTGCCTCTCTCCTGGGTGCGAGGGGACGCGGGGAACGGTGCGGGCCGGGGTGCGCACGCGTCGAAGGAAAATGTACAGGACGTACAGAATGAGGGTGGGGATGTCTGGTTGCTCGTCAGGAGTCATCGACAGGACATCGGTTCATGGCCGACGCGGGGGAGCGGGGCTCGGCGGCGGGAGCCCGGCCGATCACCTCGTGACCGGCCGGGCCTGGGCGGGACCCGACCGGACGGGGCCGTACCCGCCGGGGGCCGGGCTCCCCGGCGGCGCACGCCCTCCGTGGCTCGTGGGCGTCCGCCTTAAGCTGGGGCCCATGGCCTACGAGATTCCGGTGACGCAAGCACGGGCGGAGTTCGCCGAACTGATCAACCGCGTCGTCTACGGCGGCGAGCGCGTCGTCGTGACGCGGCACGGCAAGCCGCTCATCGCGTTCGTGTCCGCCGCCGATCTGGCGCGGCTGGAACAGGAGGAGGCCGTCGCCGAGGAGCAGGTGATCAGCTCGGTCTCCTCGCTCGGCTCCTCGGCCTCGGGTCCGTCCGGCGAGCGTCGGCGGTTCGGGATCGCCGCCGAACACCGGGGGCCCGGCGACCGGGACGCCTGACGCCGTGGCCCGACGCCGTCGCCGCCGCCCCTCGTACGCGTTCGGTGTACGGCGGTTGCCTGTGGACGTGGACGTGGACGTGGACGTGGACGTGACGTACACCCGAAGCGGTGAAGCGCGGTTGCCCGGAAGGTTGTCCATGGGGCCGCAAAAGGTCAGTTAACGCAACGGAAAAACTTCCGCCCTAACGTGCAATACCTGGCCGCGGGGGCCGGGTCCGGCGTTCAACAAATCGTTGAACGGAGATAGGGTCCCGCTGCGTCCGGAGCCGGTGCCGGACGGAAGACGATGAGGTGGAAGCGTGCAACTGACCCCGCACGAGCAGGAACGCCTGCTCGTCCATGTGGCCGCCGATGTGGCCGAGAAGCGCCGGGCACGCGGCCTGCGGCTCAACCATCCCGAGACCGTCGCCCTGATCACCGCTCACCTGCTGGAAGGCGCGCGGGACGGCCGCACCGTCGCCGAACTCATGGCGTCCGGCCGCAAGGTGCTGACCCGGGACGAGGTCATGGAAGGCATCCCCGAGATGCTCCACGACGTGCAGGTCGAAGCCACCTTCCCGGACGGCACCAAGCTCGTCACCGTCCACGACCCGATCGTCTGACGGGGGCGCGCCGATGATTCCCGGAGAGATCCTCTACGCGGACGGGCCCGTCGCCCTCAACGAGCGACGCCCCGTCACCCGTCTCACCGTGCTCAACGCGGCCGACCGGCCCGTCCAGGTCGGCTCCCACTACCACTTCGCCGAGGCCAACCCCGGGCTGCGCTTCGACCGTGCCGCCGCCCGCGGCCTGCGGCTGAACATCGCGGCCGGCACGGCCGTCCGCTTCGAACCCGGCATTCCCGCCGACGTCGAACTCGTCCCGCTCGCCGGCCGCCGCGTCGTCCCCGGCCTCCGCGGTGAGACCGGAGGCGCTCTCGATGCCTGATCTCGACAGAGCCGTCTACTCCGACCTGTTCGGGCCCACCACCGGCGACCGGATCCGCCTCGCCGACACCGATCTCCTCGTCCGGATCGAGGACGACCTCTGCGGAGGTCCCGGGCGCGCGGGCGACGAAGCCGTCTTCGGCGGCGGCAAGGTGATCCGCGAGTCCATGGGCCAGGCCCGCACCACCCGGGCCGAAGGGGCGCCCGACACCGTCATCACCGGTGCCGTCATCATCGACCACTGGGGCATCGTCAAGGCCGACATCGGCATGCGGGACGGCCGCATCACCGGCATCGGCAAGGCCGGCAACCCGGACACCATGGACGGCGTCCACCCGGACCTGGTGATCGGCCCGGAGACCGAGATCATCGCGGGCAACGGCAAGTTCGTGACGGCCGGCGCGGTCGACGCGCACGTCCACTTCATCTCGCCGACCCTCCTCGACCAGGCGCTCTCCAGCGGCGTGACGACGCTGGTCGGCGGCGGCACCGGACCCGCCGAAGGCAGCAAGGCCACCACCGTCACGCCGGGCTCCTGGCACCTCGCCCGGATGTTCGAGGCGCTGGAGGCGTACCCGGTCAACATCGGACTGCTCGGCAAGGGCAACACGATGTCCCGCGACGCGATGTACGCCCAACTGCGCGGCGGCGCGGTGGGATTCAAAATCCACGAGGACTGGGGCGCCACCCCCGCCGTCATCGACGCCTGCCTCACCGTCTGCGAGGAGACCGGCGCCCAGCTCGCCATCCACACGGACACCCTCAACGAGGCCGGATTCGTCGGCGACACCCTCGCGGCCATCGCCGGACGTTCCATCCACGCGTACCACACCGAAGGAGCGGGCGGCGGGCACGCGCCCGACATCATCACCGTGGTCTCCGAGCCGTACGTGCTGCCCAGCTCGACCAACCCCACCCGGCCGCACACCGTCAACACCATCGAGGAACACCTCGACATGCTGATGGTCTGCCACCACCTGAACCCGGCCGTCCCCGAGGACCTGGCCTTCGCGGAGTCCCGGATCCGGCCCTCCACCATCGCGGCCGAGGACGTCCTGCACGACCTCGGCGCGATCTCCATCATCTCCTCCGACTCCCAGGCCATGGGCCGCATCGGCGAAGTGATACTGCGGACCTGGCAGACCGCCCACGTGATGAAGAAGCGCCGCGGAGCGCTGCCCGGCGACGGAGCCGCCGACAACCACCGGGTCCGCCGCTATGTCGCCAAATACACCATCAACCCGGCCGCCGCCCAGGGCATGGACGGGGAGATCGGATCGGTGGAGACCGGAAAGCTCGCCGATCTCGTCCTGTGGGAACCGGCGTTCTTCGGCGTGAAGCCGCAACTCGTCATCAAGGGCGGACAGATCGCCTACGCGCAGATGGGCGACGCCAACGCCTCCATCCCGACGCCGCAGCCGATCATGCCCCGGCCGATGTTCGGTGCGATCGGCCGGGCCGCCGCCACCGGATCCCTCAACTTCGTCGCCGCCGCCGCGATCGAGGACGGTCTGCCCGAACGCCTGGGCCTGGCCAAGCGGTTCGTGCCCATCACCAGCACCCGGGGGGTCACCAAGGCGGACATGCGGGAGAACGACGCCCTGCCGCACGTCCGGGTCGACCCCGACAGCTTCGCCGTGACGGTCGACGGCGAGACCGTCGAGCCCGCCCCGGCGGAGGAACTTCCCCTGGCCCAGCGCTACTTCCTCTTCTGAGCCGGCGGCCCGCATCCATGTCACGCGCAGCCCTGCTCGTCCTCGCGGACGGCCGGTTCCCCGCCGGAGGCCACGCCCACTCCGGCGGCGCCGAACCGGCCGTGGCCCTCGGACGGATCCGCGACGCCGACGACCTCGCCGACTTCTGCCGGGGCCGCCTGCACACCAGCGGCCTCACCGCCGCGTCGCTCGCCGCGGCGGCGGCCCACGGCCTCGATCCGCTCGCGCTCGACGAGGCCGCCGACGCCCGTACGCCCTCGCCCGCCCTGCGGGCCACCGCCCGCAAACTCGGCCGGCAGATGATGCGGGCCGCCCGCGCCACCTGGCCGAGCCCCGAACTCGACGCACTCGCCGCGGCCAGACCGCGCGGCGCCCACCAACCCGTCGTCCTCGGCCTGACCGCCCGCGCCGCCGGACTCGGGCCCGAGGACGCCGCGCACTGCGTCGCCTACGAAACGGTCAGCGGACCGGCCACCGCGGTCGTCCGCCTGCTCTCCCTCGACCCCTTCCAGGCCACCGCCGTACTCGCCCGGCTGGCCCCCGACCTCGACCGGGTCGCCGAGCAGGCGGCCACCGCGGCCCGGCAGGGTGTGGACGCCCTGCCCGCCGCGTCCGCACCCCTTCTCGACATCACCGCGGAGGCCCATGCCGCCTGGCCGGTACGCCTCTTCGCCTCGTAGCCCCCGACCTCGACCCTCAGGAGCCGCACCCATGCACCTCTACCACTCCCACGAAGGACCCGCCGCCGTCAGCGCCGACGCCGCCCGCCCCGACGGCACCCGGCGCGCGCTGCGCATCGGCCTCGGCGGTCCCGTCGGATCCGGCAAGACCGCCACCGTCGCCGCGCTCTGCCGGACCCTGCGCGACCGGCTCTCCATCGCCGTCGTCACCAACGACATCTACACCCGCGAGGACGCCGCCTTCCTCCTGCGCAACGCCGTCCTGCCGCCCGAGCGGATCCAGGCCGTCGAGACCGGGGCGTGCCCGCACACCGCCATCCGCGACGACATCTCCGCCAACCTCGAAGCGGTCGAGGACCTGGAGGAATCGGTGGGCCCACTCGACCTGATCCTCGTCGAGTCGGGCGGCGACAACCTCACCGCCACCTTCTCCAAGGGCCTCGTCGACGCCCAGATCTTCATCATCGACGTGGCCGGCGGCGACGACATCCCGCGCAAGGGCGGCCCCGGCGTCACCACCGCCGACCTCCTCGTCGTCAACAAGACCGACCTCGCCCCCTACGTCGGTTCCGACCTGGAGCAGATGGCCCTCGACGCCAAGAAGCAGCGCGGCGACCTCCCGGTCGCCTTCACCTCGCTGACCTCAGCCGAAGGCGTCGCGCCCGTCGCCGACTGGGTGAGGGCGCGACTGGCGGACTGGACCGCATGAGCGTCCGCGCCACCGCCCGGCTCCGCGCCGTGCGCGACGGGCGGGGGGGCACCGCCCTGCCCGTCCTGGAGAGCGACGGGCCGCTCGCCCTGCGCCGCACCCGCTCACCGCTCGCCGCGGACGCCCGGGTCACTCTCGTCGGCGCGATGAGCGCGCCCCTCAACGGCGACCGCCTCGCCGTCGAGGCCGAGGTCGCCGACGGGGCCCGGCTCACCGTCCGCTCGGCGGCGGCCACCGTCGCGCTGCCGGGCGCCCGGCCCGACACCGGGCCCGCCACGTACGCCGTGGACCTGAGCGTGGGGGAGGGCGCGGCCCTGCACTGGCTGCCCGAACAACTCGTCTCCGCCCGCGGCAGCGACCTGCACATGACCACCCGCGTCGAACTCGCCGCCGGCGCGCGGCTGGTACTGCGCGAGGAGCAGATCCTCGGCCGGCACGGCGAACCCACCGGCGCGCTCACCACGCGTCTCACCGTACGACGGGCCGGCCGGCCGCTGCTGGACCAGCAGATGGCCTACGGGCCCGGCGCACCGGCCGGCTGGGACGGCCCCGCCGTGCTCGGCGGCCACCGCGCCGTCGGCCAACTCCTCGTGGCCGACCCGGGCTTCACCGACGCACCGCTGCCCGCCCGCCCGATAGGGCCCACGGCGGCCCTCACCCCGCTCGCCGGCCCCGCCGTCCTCGTCACGGCGGTCGCGGCCGACGCCCGGCTGCTGCGGCGGACACTGGACGACGCCCTGGACGAACTGCTGGCCGGACTGAAGGCCCACCACCACGGCTGAACGGCCCCCGTCCCGGCCAAAACTCACGGCACGACGCCCCCGGTCCGCTCAGCGGTACACCCTCTCCGGTTATGGGTTCGGTAAAGAAACACGTGTACGCCCTGGCCCCGGGAACCTCGCAGACGAAAGGATCCCGGGGACGTTCCGATGACCGGCGCCGCCATCGGCGGCGCATCGGATGATGGGGGAGGTTCCACGTGGGACGCACAGCAGTGCTCGGCTCGGCCGGCGCTCTGATAGCGGGCACGCTCATAGCGGGAGCGATAGCGGCGCCTGCCGCGAGCGCCGACGGCCGCCACGACTACGGCGGCTCCGAGGCGCGCGGAGTCCGCGTCGCCGCCGAGCGGGCCGCGGAGGCGGGGATCGACTGGAAGACGTGCCCGCAGGACTGGGGTCTCGCCGCGCCCATCACCTGCGGCTGGGTGACCGTACCGCTGGACTACGCCAAGCCGGACGGCAAGAAGATCAGAATCGCCGTCGACCGGCACGCCAGCACCGGAACCAAGGACGAGCGGCAGGGTGCGCTCCTCTACAACCCGGGCGGCCCCGGCGGCTCCGGCATGCGCTTCCCGACCCGGGTCACCAGCAAGAACCCGCTCTGGACGGCGACTTCGAAGGCGTACGACTTCGTCGGCTTCGACCCGCGCGGCGTCGGCCGCTCCGCGCCCATCTCCTGCATCGACCCGCAGGAGTTCGTCAAGGCCCCCAAGGCCGACCCGGTCCCCGACAGCGAGGCGGACAAGCGCGCCCAGCGCAAGCTGGCCCGCGAGTACGCCCAGGGGTGCGCCGAGCGCAGCGGCGACATGCTGCCGCACATGACGACGCCCAACACGGCCCGCGACCTGGACGTCATCCGCGCCGCCCTCGGCGAGAAGAAGCTCAATTTCCTCGGCGTCTCCTACGGCACCTACCTCGGAGCCGTCTACGGCACGCTCTTCCCGTCCCACGTACGCCGCATGGTCGTGGACAGCGTGGTCGACCCCTCGCGGGACAACATCTGGTACCGGGCGAACCTGAACCAGGACATCGCCTTCCAGACGCGCTGGGACGACTGGAAGGCGTGGGTCGCCGAGCACGACTCCGTCTACGGCATCGGCGACACCCCGCAGAAGGTCGAGAACGCCTGGCTGGAACTGCGCGCCGCCGCCAAGAAGCAGCCGATCGGCGGAGTGGTCGGCCCCGCCGAACTCATCTCCTTCTTCCAGGGCGCCCCGTACTACGACTCCTCCTGGGCCCCCACCGCCCAGACCTGGAGCGACTTCCGCGCCGGTGACACCCAGGCGCTCGTCGACGCCGCCGCCCCCGACCCGAGCGACACCGCGGGCAACATCTCCTCGGAGAACAGCAACGCCGTCTACACGGCCGTCGAGTGCGCGGACGCCAAGTGGCCGACGAGCTGGCGCACCTGGGACCGGGACAACACCCGGCTGCACGAGAAGTACCCGTTCATGACCTGGGCCAACGCCTGGATGAACCTGCCCTGCGCCACCTGGCCCTCCCAGCAGCGCACGCCGCTGGAGGTCCGCACGGGCAAGGGACTGCCGCCCGTCCTCATCGTGCAGTCCACCCGGGACGCCGCCACCCCCTACGAGGGCGCCGTCGAACTGCACCGGCGGTTCAAGGGCTCCCGCCTCATCACCGAGAAGGACGCGGGCTCGCACGGCGTCACCGGACTGGTCAACCCCTGCGTCAACGAGCGGGTGGACACCTACCTGCTCACCGGCCGGACCGACAGCCGCGACGTGACGTGCGCCCCGCACGCCACGCCCAAGCCCTGACCGGCTGACCATCCCGGGGCGGGCGGCCCGACCACGGACCGCCCGCCCCGGGGCATGCCGTGGCCGTACGGATGGTCAACGCGCAGGCGACCGCCACCGCGAGCACCGCCGTCCGTGCACCCCCGCCTACGGGCCGGCCCCGGCGGCGCGCCCCACTTCCCTCAGCGGCGGCCCCGGTCGTACCTCTCCAGCCAGGCGTCCTCCGCCGCGTAGTCGAACAGGTTCTCGCCGTAGCCGCGCAGCATCTTCGGGAACGCCTCCCGCCAGTCCCGGCCCGCCAGCTGTCCGGCGAGCCAGTCGACCGTCTCGGGCAGCGACGCCGCGTACCCGGTCAACGGACGGTAGCCCAGCTCCCGTTCGGCCGCCGCCATGTCGTACACCACCGGATGCGGCACGCTCCACGGCGTATCGCCCACGCCCGCCCGGGGCGGCGCGCCGTCCACCGGCACCGTCTCCGTCTCCCGCCCCAGCACGCCGTCGATCGCCGCCGCGATCTCCGCCACCGAGGGCGCCTGCGGATCGGCCGCGTTCAGCACCCGCGTACCGGGCCGCGCCGCGGCCAGCCTGATCAGCTCGGCGACGTTGGAGACGTGGACCGGGTGGAAACGGCTCCCGCCGCCGTACGCGAGCACCCGCCGCTTCCGGCCGTCGAGCAGCCGCTTCACGAAGTACAGCTCGCGCGGCGTGCGGCAGTGCGGACCGTGCACCGCGCCCGCCCGCAGCACCGTCACCGGCAACGCGTCGCCCGCCGCGAGCAGTTCCCGCTCCAGCGCCACCTTGCGCGTCCCGTAGGAGGCATCGCCGGGCGGGACCGTCGGCTGCGTCTCCGGGATCGGCACGGGGTAGCGCGGGAACCCGTCCGGCTCCTCCTGCGTGTCGAAGCTCCGGCCCCGGCCGTCCGCGTACACCGCGCCGCTGGAGATCACCACCGCCGAACCGATCCGGTCCGCGAGCCCCGCCACCTGCCTGGCGTGCTCCCCGCCGAAGGCGACCATGTCCACCAGGACGTCGCAGCCGCCGCCGAGCGCACCGGCCAGCGCGCCCTCCTCGTCCCGGTCGAGCGCCACCGACCGTACGCCCTCCACCTCTTCCCCGGCCCGGCCGCCGCCCCGCGAGGCGGCGGTCACCTCCCAGCCGTCCCGGGCCAGCGCACCGACCGCGGCCCGCCCGATCGCTCCCGTCGCTCCCAGCACCCACGCGTGTCCTTGGCTCATGGACACGACGGTAGAGGCGTCGCGGAGGAGAAGCCCGCTCGCTACGCCGACGGCGGATCCGCTGTCAGCGTCGCCGCCCCGGGAACCTCCTCGGCTGCTGCCGCGACTGTTCGGCCTCCTTCACCTTGGCCGCGTACTCGTCCACGTACTCCTGGCCCGACAGTTCGAGGATCGCGTACATGATCTCGTCGGTCACGGCCCGGATCGCGGCCTTCTCGTTCTCCAGGCCGGCGTAGCGCGAGAAGTCCAGCGGTTCACCGAACCGGATCGCGACCCGCTTGATGCGCGGGACGACCTTGCCGGGCGGCTGGATCTCGAACGTCCCGACCATGGCGCACGGAACGACCGGCGCCCGCGCGGTGATCGCCATCACCGCGACACCGACCTTGCCCTTGTAGAGCCGGCCGTCGTGCGAGCGCGTGCCCTCCGGATAGATGCCCAGCAGCTCGCCGCGGCCCAGCACCCCCAGCCCCTCGCGGATCGCCGCCTGCCCCGCCTCCTTGCCGGACCGGTCCACCGGGATCTGGCCGGCGCTGCGGAAGAACGCGGCGGTGAGCCGTCCCCTGATCCCCGGACCGGTGAAGTACTCGGCCTTGGCCAGGAAGGTGATGCGCCGCTTGAGGATGGCCGGCATGAGGAAGTGGTCGGAGAACGAGAGGTGGTTTCCGGCGACGATCGCCGCGCCGTCGTCCGGGATGTTCTCCAGGCCCTCGATACGGGGACGGAACAGCAACCGGAGCAGCGGCCCCAGCACGACGTATTTCAGGACGTAATAGAACACGGTGTGGGTGCACCTCGCTCTGCCGGGCGGCGTCGGGGCTGTGCGGTAGCCGGTCGTCGTGATCCCGGGGACGGCTCGTCCAGGGCCCCGGGATCACCGGGCCGCGGCCGTGCGCCGACCGCTCTCCGGCGCGTACCCGCTCACGGGCCCCGCAGACACCGTCACCCGTGGTGACGGCTCAGGTGTCCCGCGTGGCCATCATGCCGAGCGTGCACAGCCCCAGCACCACCCAGCCGAACCAGAGCCAGCCGCTGCTCCCCAGTGCCACCGTGTACGCGGTCACCGCCACCAGCGCCCCGACGGTCAGATACCCCATGGTCTTCGTCGATCCGGACATGCGCGCACGCTCCTCGCCGGCCGCGCGGCCGTTGTCCCCATGGTCACCCCGCGAGCGCCCCCCGCGCTACTGGCCGCGCGCCTGCAATGAGGCGAGATAGGCGTTGTACGCCGCCAGCTCCTGGTCGCCGTCGCGGTCCGCGGCCCGGTCCGCGCGCTTGGCCGTGCGCTGCTCGGAGCGGTACCACTGGTAGACCAGCGCGATCAATACGAGCACGGACGGGATCTCGCTGAAGGCCCAGGCGATGCCGCCCGCCCAGTTCTGGTCGCTCAGCGGGTCGATGCCGAGCGAGGCGGGCGGGTCCGCGTACGTCCCGACCATCGGCGTGGTCGCCATCATCAGCGCGATCCCGAAGAACGCGTGGAACGGCATCCCGGCGAACAGCTCCAGCATCCGCATCACGTACCCCGGCCGGTGCGGGCCGGGGTCCACGCCCATGATCGGCCAGAAGAACACCAGGCCGACGGCGAGGAAGTGCACCATCATCGCGATGTGCCCCGGCTTCGAACTCATCAGGAAGTCGAAGAGCGGCGTGAAGTACAGCCCGTACAGGCTCGCGATGAAGAGCGGGATCGTGAAGACCGGATGCGTGACGATCTTCATGTAGCGGCTGTGCAGCAGCTTCAGGAGCAGCTCGCGAGGCCCGGTGCGCCCGCGCGCGGCCGGCGGCAGCGCGCGCAGCGCCAGCGTCACCGGAGCGCCCAGCAGCAGCAGGATCGGCGACAGCATGCTGATCACCATGTGCTGCACCATGTGCACGCTGAACATGACCATGCCGTAGTCGTTGAGCTTGGTGCACATGACCAGCGCGATGCTCGCCACGCCGACGACGAAGAACACGATCCGGTTCACCGGCCAGCCGTCCCCGCGCCGGCGCAGCCGCACCACGCCGTACCCGTACAGGGCGAGCGCCAGGAGGCAGCCGGTCAGGAAGAACGGGTCGGGGGAGAACTCCAGCCCCCGCCCCAGCGTGAACGGCGGCAGATCCATGTTCATGCCGTGCCCGCTGTGGTCCATCTGCTCACTCCCGCTGGGGACGTCCCCGTTTCGTGCCGGTTGTCCGCTCCAGACTAGAACCGCCCCCGACCGCGGTCGCGGCCGGGGGCGGTTCGGGGAACCGGGTGTCGATCAGAGCACGCACTCCGCCTCGGCGTAGCGCTCGGCGGGGACCGTCTTGAGCGTCTGAACCGCCGCCGCCAGCGGAACCATCGTGATGTCGGTGCCGCGCAGGGCGGTCAGCATGCCGAACTGGCCCCGGTGCGCCGCCTCCACGGCGTGCCAGCCGAAGCGGGTCGCCAGCACGCGGTCGTACGCGGTGGGCGTGCCGCCGCGCTGGACGTGGCCGAGGATGACCGGGCGGGCCTCCTTGCCGAGCCGCTGCTCCAGCTCCCCGGAGAGCTGGGTGGCCACTCCGGCGAACCGCTCGTGGCCGTAGATGTCCTTCGTGCCCTGCTCGAACTGCATCGAGCCCTCGCGCGGCTTGGCCCCCTCGGCGACCACCACGATGGCGAACTTCTTGCCCGCCGAGAACCGCTTGCCGACCAGCTCGGTCAGCTCGTCGATGTCGAAGGGACGCTCGGGCACCACGATGGCGTGCGCGCCGGCGGCCATGCCGGAGTGCAGGGCGATCCAGCCGGTGTGACGGCCCATGACCTCGACGATGAGCACCCGCTGGTGCGACTCGGCGGTGGTCTTCAGCCGGTCCAGGGCCTCCGTGGCGACACCGACGGCGGTGTCGAAGCCGAAGGTCACGTCGGTGGAGGCGATGTCGTTGTCGATCGTCTTGGGGACGCCGACGATCGGCAGTCCGGCCTCGGAGAGCAGATGGGCCGCCTTCAGGGTGCCCTCGCCGCCGATGGGGATGATCGCGTCCAGACCGAGGTCGGCCACATGGCCGCGGGCCCGCTCCACGCCGTCACGCAGATGCGCGGGCTGCACCCGGGAGGAGCCGAGGATGGTGCCGCCGCGGGCCAGGATGCCGCCCACCGCGTCCAGGTCGAGCTTGCGGTAGTCGCACTCCAGGAGCCCCTTCCACCCGTCGTGGAAACCGATGACCTCGTCGCCGTGGTCGACCACCGCGCGGTGCACGACGGAACGGATGACGGCGTTGAGGCCGGGGCAGTCGCCGCCGGAGGTGAGTACGCCAATTCGCATGGCCCGGAAAACCTTTGCAACGTGGGTCGACGACCGGACCACGTCGTCCGGTTGGATCCCCGCCACCCTACCGGCGCAGGGTGGCGGGACCGAACCCGGCGTCCGCCTGCTGGACTCCGCTCGGTTGAGCGGAAACCGCCTCAGGCGGGCTGCGTCGCCGAGGCGATCCGCTCGGCGCGCAGCGCGTCGTACCAGCGGTCGTCCGTGGGCGGCAGCGCGTTCACGTCGAGAGCCAGCTTGAGCAGCAGATCGGCGATCTGCGGATTGCGGGCCATCACCGGACCGTGCATGTACGTGCCGAAGACGGTGTCGTTGTACGCGCCCTCGGTGCCGTCGCCGGTGCCGTTGCCCCGGCCGAACTGCACCCGGGCGAACGGCCGTGCCGTCGGGCCGAGATGGGTGACGCCCTGGTGGTTCTCGAACCCGGTCAGCGGCGGCAGGTTGAGGTTCGGGTCGATGTCCGCCAGCACGTCGCCGACGCACCGCGCGCCCTCGCCGCGGGTCGAGACCACGTCCAGCAGGCCGAGGCCGGCCTCGCGCTCGCCGAGGTCGTTGATGAACTCGTGGCCGAGGATCTGGTAGCCGGCGCAGACCGAGAAGATGATCGCGCCGTTCGACGCGGCGCGGCTCAGCCCGCCGTCGCGGCGCAGCCGCTCGGCCGCGAGCCGCTGCGGCCGGTCCTCGCCGCCGCCGATCAGGTAGATGTCGCCCGAGGTCGGCACCGGCTGGTCGCTGCGCACGTCGACGCGCTGCACGTCCAGACCGCGCTGCCGGGCCCGGCGCTCCACGACCAGGGCGTTGCCCTGGTCGCCGTAGGTGCTGAGCAGGTCGGGGTAGACCCAGACCAGACGCAGACCGTTGTTGCTCATGCTTCGTCCTCTCCGGAGGTGGCCGGCGCCGGGGTCAGTTGCCGACACGACGGCGCAGATCCTGGAAGGCGGTGTAGTTGGCGATGACCTCGATGCGGCCGGGCGGCGCGTACTGCACGGCCTCGTCGAGCGTCTCGCAGACCCGGAAGTCGAGTCCGGCCACTTCGAGGCGGACCGCGAGGTCCAGCTTGCGGTCGCCGAGCACGAAGATCGGGTGTCCGGCCAGCTGGGTGTAGTCGACGTCCCAGAGCCAGGAGGTGTCCGTGCCGTCGGCGCCGCGGGCGTTGACGGAGAGGATCACCGGCGTCGGCGGCGGATCGATCAGCGAGAACGTCTCCAGCCAGCCGGCCGGGTTCTTCGCCAGCAGCAGGCGCAGTTCGCGGTTCTGGAAGGCCACCACGTCGTAGCGGCCCGCGACGGCCTGCACCTGGTACATGCGCTCCAGCGCGACCTGCGGCGGCACCCCGAAGACGGCGGCCACGGCGGCGGAACTGGTGGCGTTGGCCTTGTTCGCCCGGCCCGGCAGCTGGAGGTGGATCGGCCACGCGGAGCCGTGCGGGTCCAGGACGTAGTCGCCGTTCAGCGCCCAGCTCGGGGCGGGGCGGCGGAAGCCGCACTGCCCGCAGAACCAGTCGTCGCCCGGACGCTGCATCACACCGCCGCAGGACGGGCAGGACCAGGCGTCGTCCTTCCACGCCTGACCGGCCGCCACCCACACCACGTTCGGCGAGGAGGAGGCCGCCCAGACGATCAGCGGGTCGTCGGCGTTGGCGATGATCACGGCCTTCGAGCCGGAGAGACCCTCGCGCCAGTGCTCGGCCAGCATCCGGGTCTCCGCCGCGCGGTCCAACTGGTCGCGGGAGAGGTTGAGCAGCGCGATCGCCTTCGGCGTCGTGTCGCGGGCGACCCCCGCGAGGTACTTCTCGTCGACCTCGATCACGCCGAACTTCGCGTCCGAGCCGCCGGCCAGCGCCGAGGTGATGCCCGCGGGCATGTTCGCGCCGAGCGCGTTCGACACGACGGGCCCGGCGGCCCGCAGCGCCTCGGCGATCAGCCGGGTGGTGGTCGTCTTGCCGTTCGTCGCCGACACGAGGATCACGTCCAGGTGCTGCGCCAGCCGCCCCAGCAGGTCGGGGTCGAGCTTGAGCGCCACCCGGCCGCCGATCACCGATCCGCTGCCCCGCCCCGCGGCGCGTGACACCGCCGCCGCGGCCTTGCCCGCCGTCACGGCCAGTTTGGCCCGCGGCGACAACGGCTCCGTGTTGCCTGCCATCGTCCTAGATCCTCCTTGCATCGGTCCGCGCCCAGCCTATCGATGTCCGGTGCGCCGACCGCACCGCGGCACCACGGGAACGTGCGGGCCGCGGCGGAACGTACGCTTACCGCCATGCGAAACCGCCCGATCCCCGGCAGTTCCGGACTCGTCCGTGAGATGAGTCTGCTCGGCGACCCGGTGCTCCACCGCGCCTGCGAGGACGTCACGGATTTCGGCCCCTCGCTCGCCGGGCTGGTCGAGGACATGTTCGCCACCATGTACGCCGCGCACGGCGTCGGGCTCGCCGCCAACCAGATCGGCGTCCCGCTCAAGGTGTTCGTCTACGACTGCCCGGACGACGACGATGTCCGCCATCTGGGGCACGTGGTCAATCCCGAACTCGTCGAGGCGGACGGACTCACCGTACGCGGACCGGAGGGCTGTCTGTCACTTCCGGGTCTGGAAGCGGGCACGGAGCGTTTCGACCACGCGGTCGTCGAGGGGTTGACGATGACCGGGGAGCCGGTCCGCATCGCCGGCACCGGCTGGTTCGCGCGGTGCCTCCAGCACGAGTGCGACCACCTGGACGGATCCGTGTACACCGACCGGTTGACCGGGCTGCGGCGGGCCAGGGCGCTGCGCGCCGCGCGTCGCGCGCCGTGGGCCCGCGAGGGCTGAGGCCGCGGGCCGCGCGTCGTCAGAACCCCGGGCCGTCCCCGAGGTCGCCGGCCTCCGCCAGCCGGCCCCACAGCAGGTCGGCGAGGCTGCGCACCAGCCGCTCGCGGGAGCAGGGCCGGTCGCCGAGCCACCAGTCGCCCGCCGCGTGCATCATGCCGACGATCCCGTGCCCCCAGATGCGGGCCGTCTGCTCGCTGTCCGGCCCCAGGTCGACCCGTTCGGCGATGACCTGGCCCAGCTCCTCGCCGAGGCGGCGCAGCAGCGGGGCGGAGTGCCGGCCCACGTCGAAGCCCTGTTCGGTCGCGGGCGCCGAGTCGTCGGACGGGTGCATCAGGAAGCGGTACACCTGCGGCCGGGCCTCGATCGCGGCGAGGTAGGTGTCGAGCGTGGCCTCCACCCGGGCGCGTCGCTCGGCGGGCGCGTCGAGGGCCGAGCGCAGGGCGCCGAGGAGGGCGTCGGTGTGCCGTTGGGCGAGGGCGCGGTAGAGCCCGCCCTTGTCGCCGAAGTGGCGGTAGAGGATGGGCTTCGTGATCCCGGCCTCGGCGGCGATCGCGTTCATGGAGGCCCGCGGGCCGTCTCTGAGCACCACCCGGTCCGCGGCCTCGAGCAGTTCGCGGCGGCGCTGCTCGGCCGCGGTCCGCTGTGGCTCGGCGCTTCGTGTGGTCTCCATGGCGTCTCTCCCACCCCTGGCCGGGCACTTTCTGCCCGGTTTCGTCTGCACGCCTGGGCAACGTAACACCCCGCCGGACGGCGTCGTCGCTGAGCTCCGGCGCGGTTGACAGTCGCTACTTACCGGTAACAGACTGTTGTTACCGCAAGTAACGTGTGTTTTTCGCAGCAGTGCCAGGAGGGGAACATGGCCGAGTTCACGCTTGAGCTCAACGACGACCAGAAGCAGGTCCGTGACTGGCTTCACGGATTCGCGGCGGCCGTGATCCGCCCTGCGGCCTCGGAGTGGGACGAGCGTGAGGAGACGCCCTGGCCCGTCATCCAGGAGGCGGCCAAGGTCGGCATCTACTCCCTCGACTTCTACGCCCAGCAGTTCTTCGACCCCACGGGACTCGGCATCCCCATGGCCATGGAGGAGCTCTTCTGGGGCGACGCGGGCATCGCCCTGTCGATCGTCGGCACCGGCCTCGCGGCCGTGGGCGTCCTCGCCAACGGCACCGAGGAGCAGATCGGCACCTGGATCCCGCAGATGTACGGCGACGCCGACGACGTGAAGGTCGCCGCCTTCTGCTCCTCCGAGCCGGACGCCGGCTCCGACGTCGCGGCGATGCGGACGCGGGCCGTCCACGACGGGGCCACGGACGAATGGGTCCTCAACGGCACCAAGACCTGGGCGACCAACGGCGGCATCGCGGGCGTCCACGTCGTGGTGGCCGTCGTCGACCCCGAACTCGGCTCCAAGGGCCACGCCTCCTTCATCGTGCCCCCGGGCACGCCCGGCCTCTCCCAGGGCCAGAAGTTCAAGAAGCACGGCATCCGCGCCTCCCACACCGCCGAGGTGGTCCTGGAGGACGTCCGCGTGCCCGGCCACTGCCTGCTCGGCGGCAAGGAGAAGCTCGACGAGCGCCTGGCCCGCGCCCGGGAGCGCGCCAGGTCCGGCGGCGAGCGCGTGAAGAACGCCGCCATGGCCACCTTCGAGGCGTCCCGCCCGGCCGTCGGCGCCATGGCCGTGGGCACCGCGCGCGCGGCGTACGAAGTGGCTCTGGACTACGCGAGGACCCGCACCCAGTTCGGGCGGCCGATCATCGACAACCAGGGCATCGCCTTCCAGCTCGCCGACATGCGCACCAGGATCGACGCCGCCCGGCTGCTCGTGTGGCGCGCGTCCTGGATGGCGGCCACCGGCAAGCCGTTCCTCTCGGCCGAGGGCTCCATGTCCAAGCTCTACGCGAGCGAGACCGCCAAGGAGGTCACCGCGCAGGCCGTCCAGATCCTCGGCGGCAACGGCTTCACCCGGGAGTACCCGGTCGAGCGGATGCACCGCGACGCGGCGATCTACACCATCTTCGAGGGCACCAGCGAGATCCAGCGCCTGGTCATCGCCCGTACGCTGTCGGGCATGCCCATCCGCTGACGCCACGGCGGCTCACGGCTCACGGCACCCAGCGCAGGCACCGGCGCACCGGCCCCGGGACATACGGCGTACCCCCGGGGCCCGTGCGCGCGATCAGGCCGGCAACTGCGCCTCGATGGCCGCGACGACCTCCGGAGCCTCCGGATCCGTGCCGGGGCGGAAACGCGCCACCGGCTCTCCGGAGGGCGAGATCACGAACTTCTCGAAGTTCCACTGGACGTCCCCGGCCTCGCCGTCCGCGTCCGCGACCTTCGTCAACTCCGCGTACAGCGGGTGCCGGTCCGCGCCGTTGACGTCCGTCTTCGCCAGGAGCGGGAAGCTGACGCCGTACGTGGTCGAGCAGAAGGTCCGGATCTCCTCCGCGCTGCCCGGCTCCTGCCCGGCGAACTGGTTGCAGGGCACGCCGAGCACGGTCAGGCCCCGGTCCCCGTAGGTCTGCTGCAGCCGCTCCAGGCCCTCGTACTGCGGGGTGAGACCGCACTTGGAGGCCACGTTCACCACCAGGACGGACCGGCCGCGCCAGGCGCCCAGGGTGGTCGGCTCGCCGGTGAGGGTGTGCAGCGGGATGTCGTGCAGCGTCATGAAGGTCTCCCTGGATCCAGTGCGTGGTTCGTGTTCGTCATGCGGCCCGCCGCCGGTCCGTCACCGGGCGGCGAGCTCCTTGTAGTAGAAGGTCGTCGGCTTGAGGATGCCCGCCGGATCCGCCGCGTATCCCGGCACGGTCCCGCACTCCGTCCAGCTCGCCTTCACGTAGACCTGTTCGGCCAGACTCCCGGTCTCGGTGTCCAGGATCAGCAGAGTGATGCCCTCGGCCAGTGCGTACGACTCGACGGCCGCCAGCAGTTCCGCGCCGAGCCCCTGTCCGCGCGCCGACGGGCGCACCATCAGCTTGGCCACCTCCGCGCGGTGGCGGGCGTTCGGCAGCGGCGCGCGCACCAGGGCGATGGTCCCCGAGACCCGCCCGCCGTCCCGGGCGATCCAGATGCCGACCTGCCCCGCCTCGACCGCGGCGGCCCGCTCGCGCCACCACGCGGCGGCCGTCTCGCGGTCCAGCGGGGCGAGGAAGCCGACCGACGCGCCTTCCTGGACGGTCTCCAGCAGAAGGGAGGCCAGGTCATCGGCGTACGTGACCAGTTCAGGCGCGGTCACGCGGACGATCTCGGTCATACGGGCGGTCCTTTCGGAACGGAACGGCCGCGGCGCGGGGCCGCGGCGCTGCGGGCGGGGCTGGAGGATCACGAGCGCGTGGCGGACCGGCTCCGGTCCCGGGCCCGCACGTGCGAGGACCCGGTGAGCCGGAAGCGCGAGCGGCCTCCCGGACGCACGGCGTGCGCGATCCCGGCGGCCGTGACCTCCGGAGCCCTCCCTCTACCCGGATGTGCCGCGCCGCATCCCGATGAGCCGCTCCGTACCGGAGACCGGCGTGATCTCGCCGGTACGGGACGCGCCGGGTCCGTCGGAGACTCTATCCCCGCTCACCGACGCCGCACGGGAGTTCCACCCGCACTCAGCCGGCGACGGGCAGCCGCCCGGAGCCCACCGCCTCGACGAGAGCCGCGTGGTCGCGCTCGTTCTGGTCGGCGTACGCCTCGGCGAACGTGCCCACCGCCCGGTCGAAGACGTCCCGGCCGCCCAGGTACGCGGCGATGGCGATCCGGTCGCCGGAACGGGCGTGGGCCCGCGCCAGGGTCGCCCCGCACACCTCGCCGAAGGCACGCATGCCCTTCGGCACCATCGCCTCGGGCTCGGCGATGCCCTTCCAGTCCCGCAACTGGCGGATGTAGAAGTCCCGGCGACGGCCGTCGATCCCGTCCACCCGCTCCCAGCCGAGGAAGATGTCGCTGGTCGCCTGCATCAGCCGCTGCCCGGCGACCACCCGCTCGCCCTGGTTCCCGTAGCGGCTCGCGCCGGTGTGCTCGGCCAGCACCGACGGGCCGGCCTCCTTCGCCTGGAGGAAGAGCGGATCACCGCCGTCCCTGCCGAGCATCAGGAAGATCCAGCAGCGCGTGCCGACGCTTCCGACGCCGACGACCTTGCGGGCCACGTCGACCAGCCGGAAGTCCGCCAGCAGCGAGCGCCGGTCCGAGGCCAGCGTGTGGCCGTAACTCGTGACCAGCCCCCGGAACCGCCGCTGCACGGCGTCGCGCTCCACACCCGGCAGGAGATCGGCCAGCGGCACCACCATCGGCGGGTCGGGGACGATCCGGAGCCTCCCGTCCGCCACCTCCGTCAGCTTGGCGAAAGCCTGCAGGCTGTCGCGGGAGCGCGCCTTGCCGAGCGCCCGCGCCACGTTCCTGCGGCCCCGTCCGGAAAGCTGCTCGGCGGCGACGGTACGCAGCTTCTCGGCGTCGGTCCTCGCGTACCACACCTCCAGGTTGCGCATCTCCGCGTAGCGGGTCATCGCCTCCCGGTACGAGCGCACCGCCGACCGGACGATCCCGGTCCTCTCCTGATCCGAGAAGCCGTTCGCCCGGCCCGCGATCACCAGGCTCGCGGCCAGCCGCTTGACGTCCCACTCCCACGGGCCGGGCAGGGTCTCGTCGAAGTCGTTGATGTCGAACACCAGGTTCCGCTCCGGCGAGGCCAGCAACCGGAAGTTCAGCAGATGGGCGTCGCCGCAGAGCTGCGCCCGGATCCCGGAGACCGGGGTCCCGGCCAGGTCGGCGGCCATGATGGCCGCCGCGCCCCGGTAGAAGCGGAACGGGGACTCGGTCATCCGCCCGTAGCGGATCGGCACCAGCTCCGGCACCCGCTCGGCGGACTGCGCTTCGAGCAGCCGCAGCGGGTCGCCCCGCCGCGGCGGGGGCGAGAACTCCGCATGGCTCGAACGCGGGGCGTCGCGGCGGGCGGCCTTGCCGAGGGCGGCCCGCTCCTCGGGGGTGGCGTGCGGAAGAGCGCGGAGCGTCGAGGCGGATTCCTGGACCATGGTCGTCCCCTTCTCCCGGCGCGGGGGCGGCTGCCCCACCTCCGATCATCGGTGACCGGGGCCGTTCCGGCGCGTCGTGGCCGCTGTGCCCGGTACGGCACGGGCCCGGGCGGGCCGGACGGGCTGAGAGGATCGGAGGGTGCAGAACGCCGAGACCTTCCCCGAACCGCCGCCCGAGGCCGCCGGAGCCGGCGGCCCGGACCCGGCCGCCGACGGCGGGCCGGCCGCCCCGGACCGCCCCCGGCTCGTCCGCTGCCGGCTCTGCGGACGCCCGCTCACCGGGGCCGACTCGCGCCGCGCCGGCCTCGGACCCGCCTGCGACGCCAAGCTGCACCCCGCGCCGCCGGACATCCGCACCCGCCGCCACGAGGTCGAGCAGGACACGCTGCCCGGGATCTGAGCGGGAACAGCCCTTGGCACTCCCGGCGGCCCGCTACAGCCGCCGGAACAGCCCCTCCTGCACCACCGACACCAGCAACCGCCCCGAACGGTCGTAGATCCGGCCACGCGCCAGCCCCCTGCCGCCCGTCGCGATCGGCGACTCCTGGTCGTACAGGAACCACTCGTCCGCCCGGAAGGGCCGGTGGAACCACATCGCGTGGTCCAGCGACGCCATGTCGAAGCCGCGCGGACCCCACAGCGGCTCCACCGGGATGCGCACCGCGTCCAGCAGCGTCATGTCGCTCGCGTACGTCAGCGCACAGGTGTGCACCAGCGGATCGTCGCCCAGCGGGCCGACCGCCCGCATCCACACCGCGCTGCGCGGCTCCGCTTCCGCGATCTCCCCGCGCGTCCAGCGCAGCCGGTCGGCGTAGCGGATGTCGAAGGGCTGGCGGCGTGCCATCCGCTCCAGCGCCTCCGGCAGGACGCCCAGGTGCTCGCGGACCTCCTCGGCGACCGTCGGCAGCTCCTCCGGGTCGGGGACGACGCGGGCCGGCGGCAGCTGGTGCTCGAAACCCGCCTCCTCCGGGCGGTGGAAGGACGCCGTCAGGTTGAAGATCGTCCGGCCCTCCTGCACCGCCGTGACCCGCCGGGTCGTGAACGAGCGGCCGTCGCGCACCCGCTCGACCTGGTAGACGATCGGCACGCCGGGGCGTCCCGGCCGCAGGAAGTAGGCGTGCAGCGAGTGCACCGGCCGGTCCCCGTCGGTGGTCCGGCCCGCCGCCACCAGCGCCTGGCCCGCGACCTGCCCGCCGAAGACCCGTTGCAGGGACTCCTGCGGGCTCCGGCCGCGAAAGATGTTGACCTCGATCCGCTCCAGGTCGAGAAGGTCGACCAGGCGCTCGGCCGGGTTCGTCATGCTGTGGCTCTCCACTCCTGCGGCCGGTGGGCCGCCCCGCTCCTCGGTCGTCCGTTCACAGCTGGCCCACGTCCGTGACCCGGACGACCGCCCGGCCCTCCTCGTCGGACGCCGCCAGGTCGACCTCCGCCCGGATGCCCCAGTCGTGGTCGCCCGCCGGGTCGGCGAACGCCTGCCAGACCCGCCACAGGCCGTGCGCCGCGTCCTCCTCGATCTTCAGCAGCTTCGGGCCGCGCGCGTCCGGGCCGGTGCCGAGGTCGTCGTGGGCGTCCCAGTAGGCGTCCATCGCCTCGCCCCACGCGTCCTCGTCCCACCCGGAGTCGCCGTCCAGCTCGCCCAGATCGCGTACCCGGTCCAGCGCGGCCAGCTCCACCCGGCGGAACATCGCGTTGCGCACCAGCACCCGGAAGGCCCGGGAGTTCGCCGTGACCGGCTTGACCTCGTCCGCCCGCTCCTGGGCCTGCTCGGCCGTCTCCACCTCCGGGTTGGCCAGCTGCTCCCACTCGTCCAGCAGACTGGAGTCGACCTGGCGCACCATCTCGCCCAGCCAGGAGATCAGGTCCTCCAGGTCCTCCGACTTCAGGTCGTCCGGGATCGTGTGTTCGAGCGCCTTGTACGCGCTCGCCAGATACCGCAGCACGATGCCCTCGGTCCGGGCCAGCTCGTAGTGCGAGGTGAACTCCGTGAAGGTCATCGCCCGCTCGAACATGTCCCGGATCACCGACTTCGGCGACACCGGGTGGTCGCCCACCCACGGGTGGCTCTTGCGGTACACGTCGTAGGCGTGCCACAGCAGCTCGCCGAGCGGCTTCGGATACGTGACGTCCTGGAGCCGCTCCATCCGCTCCTCGTACTCGACCCCGTCCGCCTTCATCTGGCCCACCGCCTCGCCGCGCGCCTTGTTCTGCTGCGCGGCCAGGATCTGCCGGGGGTCGTCCAGCGTCGACTCGACCACCGAGACCATGTCCAGGGCGTACGAGGGGGATTCGGCGTCCAGCAGGTCGAACGCGGCCAGCGCGAACGTCGACAGCGGCTGGTTCAGCGCGAAGTCCTGCTGGAGGTCGACCGTGAGCCGCACGATCCGCCCCTCGGCGTCCGGCTTCTCCAGCCGCTCCACCACTCCGCCGTCCAGCAGCGAGCGGTAGATGGCGATGGCCCGCCGGATGTGGCGCAGCTGCGCCCTGCGCGGCTCGTGGTTGTCCTCCAGCAGGCGCCGCATCGCCTCGAAGGCGTCGCCGGGCCGCGCGATGACCGACAGCAGCATCGTGTGCGTGACCCGGAAACGGGAGTTCAGCGGCTCCGGCTCGGACGTGATCAGCTTGTCGAACGTCGTCTCCGACCAGGCCACGAAACCCTCGGGCGCCTTCTTGCGGACCACCTTGCGCTTCTTCTTCGGGTCGTCGCCCGCCTTCTTGACCGCCTTCTCGTTCTCGATGACGTGCTCGGGGGCCTGCGCCACCACGAACCCGGCCGTGTCGAACCCGGCCCGCCCGGCCCGGCCGGCGATCTGGTGGAACTCCCGGGCGCGCAGCGTCCGCACCCGGGTGCCGTCGTACTTGGTGAGAGCGGTGAACAGCACCGTGCGGATCGGCACGTTGACGCCGACGCCGAGCGTGTCCGTCCCGCAGATCACCTTCAGCAGGCCCGCCTGGGCCAGCTTCTCCACCAGGCGGCGGTACTTGGGCAGCATGCCCGCGTGGTGCACGCCGATGCCGTGGCGCACGTACCGGGAGAGGTTCTGGCCGAACTTGGTGGTGAAGCGGAAGCTGCCGATGAGATCGGCGATCTTCTCCTTCTCCTCCTTGGTGCACATGTTGATGCTCATCAGCGACTGCGCCCGCTCCACGGCCGCGGCCTGCGTGAAGTGCACGATGTAGACGGGCGACTGCCGGGTGTCCAGCAGCTCGGTCAGCGTCTCGGTGATCGGCGTGAAGCGGTACTCGTAGCTGAGCGGCACCGGGCGGGTCGCCGAGCGCACCACGGAGGTCGGGCGGCCGGTACGGCGGGTCAGGTCCTTCTCGAACATCGAGACGTCGCCGAGCGTCGCCGACATCAGCACGAACTGCGCCTGCGGCAGCTCCAGCAGCGGGATCTGCCAGGCCCAGCCCCGGTCCGGCTCCGCGTAGAAGTGGAACTCGTCCATCACGACCTGGCCGATGTCGGCGTACTTGCCGTCGCGCAGCGCGATGGAGGCCAGCACCTCGGCCGTGCAGCAGATGACCGGGGCGTCCGCGTTGACGGAGGCGTCCCCGGTGAGCATGCCGACGTTCTCGGTGCCGAAGAGCTTGCACAGGTCGAAGAACTTCTCCGACACCAGCGCCTTGATCGGCGCGGTGTAGAAGGTGACCTTGTCCTGGGCCAGCGCCGTGAAGTGCGCGGCAGCCGCCACCAGGCTCTTGCCCGAGCCGGTGGGCGTGGACAGGATCACGTTCGCCCCGGAGACCACCTCGATCAGCGCCTCCTCCTGAGCCGGGTAGAGGGTGATGCCCTGGGTCTGGGTCCATGACGAGAAGGCCTCGAAGAGGGCGTCCGGGTCGTCGGTCTGGGGCAGCTGGTCGATGAGGGTCACGCCCCCCATCTTGCCTGCCTTCCGGCGGGATGAGGGAACCGGCGGACCCGACGAAGATCACGGACGATACGCTTCGGGCTCAACTCGGCCGTCCCGCAGAGGCGATGGCCGCACCACGCACGGGGGGCGGAACGACCATGATGGGACCGGCACACTCGCTGTCGGGGGCCGCGGCCTGGCTGGGGGTGGGCGCGGCGGCTGCCGCGACGGGCCACACGATGCCCTGGCCCGTCCTCGTCGTCGGGGCGCTGATCTGCGCGGGCGCGGCCCTGGCCCCCGACCTCGACCACAAGTCCGCGACGATCTCGCGCGCCTTCGGACCGATATCCAAGGGCCTCTGCGAGATCGTCGACAAGCTGTCCTACGCCGTCTACAAGGCCACCAAGAGCCCCGGCGATCCCCGCCGCACCGGCGGCCACCGGACTCTGACCCACACCTGGCTGTGGGCCGTGCTCGTCGGAGGCGGCTGCTCCGTCGCCGCGATCACCGGAGGCCGCTGGGCGGTCCTCGCGATCCTCTTCGTCCACCTGGTGCTCGCGGTCGAGGGCCTGCTGTGGCGGGCCGCCCGGGTCTCCAGCGACGTCCTGGTCTGGCTGCTCGGCGCCACCAGCGCCTGGATCCTGGCCGGCGTCCTGGACAAGCCGGGCAACGGCTCCGACTGGCTGTTCGACGCCCCCGGCCAGGAGTACCTGTGGCTCGGGCTGCCCATCGTGCTCGGCTCGCTCGTCCACTGCGTCGGCGACGCGCTCACCGTATCGGGCTGCCCGATCCTGTGGCCGATCCCGCTGGGCCGCAAGCGCTGGTACCCGATCGGACCGCCGAAGGCGATGCGCTTCAGGGCCGGGAGCTGGGTCGAGGTGAAGGTGCTGATGCCGGCCTTCATGGTGCTCGGAGGAGTCGGCGGGGCGGCTGCCCTCAACCTGATCTGAGAGGTGCGCCCGCCGCCGCGCCCGGCCGGCCGGACGGGCGCGACGCCCACCGCCGTAGCACGATGGCCGCATGCTGCTCGTCCGGCTCGCCCAGGTGTCCCTGGAGGTCGCCGCCTCCTCCGCCCGCTCCCGCAAGGTGGCGCTCCTCGCCGAGCTGTTCCGGGACGCCGGGCCGGAGGACGTCCCGGTCGTCATCCCGTACCTCGCCGGACGCCTGCCCCAGGGCCGTATCGGCGTCGGTTGGCGCACCCTCGGCGACCCCGTGCCGCCCGCCGGCGACCCCACCCTGACCGTGGCCGGGGTGGACGCCGAGCTGACCGCGCTCGCCGCCGTCTCCGGCCCCGGGTCCCAGGCCCTGCGCCGCGACCGGCTCAGCGCCCTGTTCGCCGCCGCCACCGCGGACGAACAGCACTTCCTGAGGTCCCTGCTCACCGGCGAGGTGCGCCAAGGCGCCCTGGACGCCGTGGCCGTCGACGCGCTGGCCCGCGCCGCCCAGACGCCGCCCGCCGACGTGCGGCGCGCCGTGATGCTCGCCGGATCGCTCCAGGAGGTGGCCCGGGTCCTCCTCGCCGACGGGCCGGCGGCGCTCACCGCCTTCCGCCTCACCGTCGGCCGGCCCGTCCAGCCGATGCTCGCGCACACCGCCGCCTCCGTCGGCGAGGCCGTGGACAAGCTGGGGCCGTGCGCCGTCGAGGAGAAGCTCGACGGCATCCGCGTGCAGGTGCACCGGGACGGCGACCGGGTCCGCGCCTACACCCGGACCCTCGACGACATCACCGGCCGGCTGCCCGAACTGGTCGCCGCCGTCGCCGCCCTGCCGGCCGACCGGTTCATCCTCGACGGCGAGGTGATCGCCCTGGGGGAGGACGGCCGTCCCCGGCCGTTCCAGGAGACGGCGGCCCGGGTGGGCTCCCGGCGGGACGTGACGGGAGCGGCGGCCCACGTCCCCGTCCTCCCCGTCTTCTTCGACGCGCTCTCGGTCGACGGGGCGGACCTCCTGGACCTGCCGTACACCGAACGCCACGCCGCCTTGGAGCGCCTGGCCCCGCCGCACCTGCGGGTCCGGCGCACCCTCGTCACCGAACCGGAGGACGCGGACGCACGCCTCGCCGCCGACGCGTTCCTCGCCGCGACGCTGGAGCGCGGACACGAGGGCGTCGTCGTCAAGGACCTCGCCGCCGCCTACAGCGCGGGCCGCCGGGGCGCCGCCTGGCTCAAGGTGAAACCGGTGCACACCCTCGATCTCGTGGTGCTCGCCGCCGAATGGGGGCACGGCAGGCGCACCGGCCGGCTCTCCAACCTCCACCTGGGCGCCCGGCGTCCCGACGGGACGTTCGCGATGCTCGGCAAGACCTTCAAGGGGCTCACCGACGTCCTGCTGGAGTGGCAGACCGGGCGGCTGCTGGAGCTGGCGACCGAGGACGACGGCCACGTCGTCACCGTACGCCCGGAACTCGTCGTGGAGATCGCCTACGACGGCCTCCAGCGCTCCACCCGCTACCCGGCGGGCGTCACGCTCCGCTTCGCCCGCGTCCTGCGCTACCGCGACGACAAGACGGCGCGGGAGGCGGACACGGTGGAGACGGTCCTGTCCCGGCGGCCGTGACCGCGCCCCGGCGCGGACGGAGCGCGGTCACCCGGCGGCCGTCGCGCGACGGCGGTGCGCTCAGTGCCTGATC
This sequence comes from Streptomyces sp. ADI96-02, assembly GCF_003846185.1. Classification (GTDB taxonomy): domain Bacteria; phylum Actinomycetota; class Actinomycetes; order Streptomycetales; family Streptomycetaceae; genus Streptomyces. Next base: position 500,134 of record NZ_ML123034.1, on the reverse strand, counting down.
GCGGTCGCCTCGGTGTGCGCCCGGATCTGCTCGGGCGTCAGATAGGAGTCCGTGTACTCGAAGTCCCGTAGCGTCGCGGTCTTGCGGGACTGGAAGCCGGTCCGTACGAAGTCGTCGCCGGCGACCGCGTTCAGCGTCCAGTTCGTCAGGACCCGGGTCCTGGCGACGTTCGTCCGCAGCGCCGACCAGTGGTAGCCGCGGGCCACCGCCTGCGCGGGCAGCCCGCGCAGCTCGATGCCCAGCGGCTTGGACACCGCGTCCCGGCCGCCCAGGTCCACGACCAGGCCCAGGTCCTTGTGGACGTAGTCCCTCAGCGGTTCGCCGCGCAGCGAGGCGACCAGGTTGTCCGCCATCACCCGGCCCTGGCGCATCGCGTGCTGCGCGGTCGGCGGACAGACCGCGCCGTCCCCCTTGATCAGGTCCGGCACCGCCGCCGCGTCGCCGAGCGCGAACACCCCGTCCGCCCCCGGCAGCCGCAGCTGCGGGGACACCGCGAGCCGCCCGCGCACCGTCTCCGCGTCCAGCGTGGCGACCAGCGGGCTGGCCGCCACACCGGCCGTCCAGATCAGCGTCCGGCAGGGCAGCACCCGGCCGTCGGTGAACGTGACCTCCTCCGGGCCGGCCTTGGCGACGGAAACCCCGAGCGACACCTCGATGCCCCGCTTGCGCAGCACCTCCAGGGCGCTCTCGCCCAGCTTGTCGCCGAGTTCGGGCATCAGCTTCGGCGCGATGTCGATCAGGTGCCACTTGATCAGCTTCGGATCCAGCCGCGGGTAGCGCCGCCCCGCGCTGGCGGTCAGCCGCTGGAGGCAGGCGGCCGTCTCCGTTCCCGCGTAGCCCCCGCCGACCACGACGAACCGCAGCCGGGAGGCCCGCTCCGCCTCGTCCTGACTGGCGTCCGCCAGGTCCAGCTGGGCGATCACGTGGTCACGGATGTACGCCGCCTCGGCCAGCGTCTTCATCCCGCGGGCGTTGTCCAGCAGCCCGGGGATGTCGAAGGTGCGGGTGACGCTGCCCGCCGCGAGCACGATGTAGTCGTAGGGCTCGTCGACGATCTCGTCCGTGATCTTCCGGACGACGCAGACCTTCGCCTTCGTGTCCACGCCGATCGCCCCGCCGGGCACGATCCGGGTGCGGTGACGGCGGCTGCGGCGCAGCGACACCGCGACCGACTGGGGCGTGAGCACCCCGGAGGCCACCTGCGGAAGCAGGGGCAGGTAGAGCTGGTAGGAGAACGGTGTGACGAGCGTGATCTCGGCCTCGCCCGGAGCGAGCCTGCGCTCCAGGCGGCGTACGCATTCGATCCCTGCGAAGCCGGCGCCGACAACGAGAATCCTGGGTGGTGCCACGGTCTGAGTCCCTTCTCGGGCTTGCGTGGTTCTGCGCTCGCCTGCCCCGTATCCCGGGTGATGCACTCCTCATCCTCACCGGATGCCCGCACGTCCGCCTCCCGGCCGAGGTGAAAGAGCACCGGGGGACGGGCGCGCGCCCCGAGGCCCGCACGCACCCGTCCCCGAGGCCCGACCGGACCCCGGGGACGGGGAGAAGCGCTCCGCGCGGCGCGGCGTCGTCGGTCAGCCGTGCCAGGAGCGCCACAGCGACGCGTACGCGCCGTCCGCCGCCACCAGTTCGTCGTGGCTGCCCAGCTCGCTGATCCGGCCGTCCTCCACGACCGCGATCACATCCGCGTCGTGCGCGGTGTGCAGCCGGTGGGCGATCGCGATCACCGTCCGGCCCTCCAGCACCCGGGCCAGCGAACGCTCCAGATGGCGGGCCGCCCGCGGGTCCAGCAGCGACGTCGCCTCGTCCAGCACCAGCGTGTGCGGATCGGCCAGCACCAGACGGGCCAGCGCGATCTGCTGCGCCTGGGCCGGGGTCAGCGCGTGGCCGCCCGAGCCGACCTCGGTGTCCAGCCCCTGCTCCAGGGCCTTCGCCCAGCCCGCCGCGTCCACCGCCGCCAGTGAGGCCCACAGCTCCGCGTCCGTCGCGCCGTCGCGGGCCAGCAGGAGGTTGTCGCGGAGCGAGCCGACGAAGACGTGGTGCTCCTGGTTGACCAGGGCCACGTGCTCGCGGACCCGCTCCGCCGTCATCCGCGACAGCTCCGCGCCGCCGAGCGTCACCTCGCCGGTGCGCGGCGCGTAGATCCCCGCCAGCAGCCGGCCGAGCGTCGACTTGCCCGCCCCCGACGGGCCCACCAGCGCGAGCCGGGTGCCCGGAGCCACGTCCAGCGACACCTCGTGCAGTACGTCGACGCCTTCCCGGTACCCGAAGCGCACATCGTCCGCCCGTACGTCCCGGCCCCGCGGCCCCACCGCCGCGTCGCCCGCGTCCGGCTCGATCTCCCGCACGCCGACCAGCCGCGCCAGCGACACCTGGGCCACCTGGAGCTCGTCGTACCAGCGCAGGATGAGACCGATCGGGTCGACCATCATCTGGGCCAGCAGCGCGCCCGTCGTGAGCTGACCCACCGTGAGCCGGCCCTCCAGCACGAACCATCCGCCCAGCAGCAGGACCGCGCCGAGGATCGTCACGTACGTCGTGTTGATCACCGGGAACAGCACCGAGCGCAGGAACAGCGTGTACCGCTCCCAGGCCGTCCACTCCTTGATCCGCCGGTCCGAGAGCGCCACCCGCCGGGCGCCGAGGCGGTGCGCCTCCACGGTGCGGCCGGCGTCCACGGTCTCGGCGAGCATCGCGGCGACGGCCGCGTACCCGGCGGCCTCCGAGCGGTACGCCGAAGGAGCGCGCCGGAAGTACCAGCGGCAGCCCACGACCAGCACCGGCAGCGCGATCAGCACGGCCAGCGCCAGCGGGGGAGCGGTCACCGTCAGCGCGCCGAGCAGCAGCCCGGCCCACACGACGCCGATCGCCAGCTGCGGCACCGCCTCCCGCATGGCGTTCGCCAGCCGGTCGATGTCCGTGGTGATCCGGGACAGCAGGTCGCCGGTCCCGGCCCGCTCCAGGACCCCAGGAGGCAGTCCGACGGACCGCACCAGGAAGTCCTCGCGCAGGTCGGCGAGCATCTCCTCGCCCAGCATCGCCCCACGCAGCCGCATGCTCCGGGTGAACACGGTCTGGACGACCAGCGCGATCGCGAACACCGCGGCGGTGCGCTCCAGATGCAGGTCTGCGGCGCCGTTCGACAGGTCCTCGACCAGACCGCCCAGCAGATACGGCCCGGTGATCGACGCGATGACGGCCACCGCGTTGACGCCGATCAGGACGGCGAAGGCCCGCCGGTGCCGCCGCATCAGGTCCCGTACGTAACTCCGCACGGTCGTGGGCGTGCCCACGGGCAGCGTGGTGGACGACTCCGGGGCTGCGGGGTCGTACTCCGGTGGTGCGACGCCGATCATGCCCTCTCCTCGATTCCCTGAACGGTGGCGACCGCTTCGACCGCCACGATCGCCGTGTGCGCGGCCGGGGCCGCCTCGTCGTCGGTCTCCCGGGTGACGACCGCCCGGTAGCGCGGTTCGGTGCTCAGCAGCTCGCGGTGTGTGCCGGCCGCGACGACGGCGCCCCCGTGCACCAGCACCACCCGGTCGGCGACGTCGAGCAGCAAGGGCGACGAGGCGAACGCGACCGTCGTGCGCCCCCGGCGCAGCCGGGCGATGCCGGCGGCGACCCGGGCCTCGGTGTGCGAGTCGACCGCGGAGGTCGGCTCGTCGAGCACCAGCGCCTGCGGGTCGGTGACCAGCGACCGGGCCAGTGCGAGCCGCTGGCGCTGACCGCCCGACAGGGACCGGCCCCGCTCGGTGATCCGCGTCCGCATCGGGTCCCCGCCGTTGTCGGGGGACGCCTGGGCCAGTGCGGCCAGCACGTCGCCGCACTGGGCGGCGGCCAGCGCGTCCTCGGCGGTGACCAGACCGGAGGACGGGACGTCCATCAGCTCCTCCAGCGTCCCCGACAGCAGTACCGGGTCCTTGTCCTGGACCAGGACCGCGGCCCGTGCGACGTCGAGCGGGAGTTCGTCCAGCGCCACCGCGCCGAGCAGCACCGAGGGAGCGCGCGCTGGCGTCTCCGCGGACTCCCGTGTCGACCGCGCCGGATTCCCCGACGCCGACTCCCGCGGGCTCTCCGCGCCCGTCGCGCCGTCCGGCACCGCGTCCGGGGCGTCCTCGTCGCCGGTCTCCGCGTGACCGCCGAGCCGTTCGGCCAGCCGCCCCGCCTCGTCCGGGTCGCCGCAGACGACGGCGGTGAACCGGCCCTGGGGAGCCATCAGCCCGGTGGCCGGGTCGTACAGGTCGCCCGACGGGGCCACGCCCTCGACGGTGGCCGCCCGGGAGCTGCGGTGCAGCGACAGCACCCGTACGGCCCGCTGCGCGGACGGCCGGGAGAAGGAGTACGCCATGGCGATCTCCTCGAAGTGGCGCAGCGGGAACAGCATGAGCGTGGCCGCGCTGTAGACCGTGACCAACTGGCCCACGTCGATCCGCCCGTCGCGCGCGAGCGTCGCCCCGTACCAGACCAGCGAGATGAGCAGGACGCCCGGCAGCAGCACCTGCACCGACGAGATCAGCGCCCACATCCGCGCACTGCGCACGGCGGCCCTGCGGACCTCCTGGGAGGCGCGGCGGTAGCGGCCGAGGAACAGCTCCTCGCCGCCGATGCCGCGCAGTACCCGCAGTCCGGCCACCGTGTCCGAGGCCAGCTCCGTGGCCTTGCCGGCCTTCTCGCGCTGCTCGTCGGCGCGCCGGGTGGCGCGGGGCAGCAGCGGCAGGACGGCCAGCGCCAGCACCGGCATGGCGACGGCCACCAGGACGCCGAGGGACGGGAGGTAGATCACCAGGCCCACGCAGACCAGCACGAGCGCGGTGGCCGCGGCGGCGAAGCGCGAGAGCGCCTCGACGAACCAGCCGATCTTCTCCACGTCGCCGGTCGAGACGGCCACCACCTCGCCGGCCGCGACCCGCCGGGTCAGCGCCGAGCCCAGCTCGGCCGTCTTGCGCGCCAGCAACTGCTGCACCCGGGCCGCCGCGGTGATCCAGTTGGTGACCGCGGCACGGTGGAGCATGGTGTCGCCCATCGCGATCAGCACGCCCAGGGCCACGATCAGGGCTCCGGCCAGCGCGAGCCGTCCGCCGGAGCGGTCGATGACGGCCTGGACGGCGACGCCCACGGTGACGGGGAGCCCGGCGATGCCCAGTTGGTGGACCAGCCCCCACGACAGGGCTTTCAGCTGCCCGGCGAGCTGATGGCGCCCGAGCCAGATCAGGAAGCGTGGACCTGAACGGATATCGGGGTCGCCGGGATCCGAATACGGAAGATCGCGAATCTGCATGACGTCCCAGGGCTCGGCTGCGGAGGCCCGTGCGGCGGGCCTCGGAAGTACGGTGTGACCAAACCGTGCAAGGTTCGCGTCCCGCCCCGGTCCCGGGCAACCGGTTTTCCGTCCGCCCCGCAGGCCCGCCCCCGCCGGCCCGGGGCCCCGGGCGCGGTGCCCGGGACCCCTGCCGTCAGCCCGCGGGCTTCTCCGAGTCCATGCCGGACCGGGCCTTCTTCCACTCGCCGCGCGTGAAGTCCGGTATCTGCTGGGGAGCGCCCTTGGCCTTGATCGACTGGTGGCTCAGCGGCACCGGGGCCGTCCACGTCGCCGCGTCGTACACGTCGAAGTCCGGTACGAGGCCCAGCCGCATGCACTGCATCACCCGGAAGACCATCATGTAGTCCATCCCTCCGTGGCCGCCCGGCGGGTTCGCGTGCTCCTTCCACAGCCAGTGGTCCCACTCGGCGTACGCCGAGAAGTCCGCCCACTGGTCGTCCGTGTGGTCGGGCTCGATGTAGATGCGCTCCGGGTAGTCCTCGAAGACGCCCCGGGTGCCGCCGAGGCTGTTGATACGGGAGTACGGGTGCGGGGTCGACACGTCGTGCTCCAGCCGGATCACCCGGCCCTTCGCCGTCTGGATCAGGCTGATCGTGCGGTCGGCGCTGATGTACGACTCCTTCCAGCTCGGGTCGTTCGCCGGCATGTGCTTCTTGCGGTACTCGGCGAGGCCGAGGGCCGGGGTGCCGAAGCTCGCGATGCTGACGGCGCGGTCGCCGCGGTTGACGTCCATGTAGTTGGCGACCGGCCCGAACCCGTGGTTCGGGTAGAGGTCGCCGCGCAGCCGGGTGTGCCACAGCCGCCGCCACGGGCCCTCGTAGTAGTCCGGGTCGAACATCAGCCCGCGCAGGTCGTGGTTGTAGGCGCCCGCGCCGTGCAGCAGATCGCCGAAGAGCCCCGCGTGCGCCATCCGCAGCACCCGCATCTCGTTCTTGCCGTAGCAGCAGTTCTCCAGCTGCATGCAGTGCCGGCGGGTGCGCTCCGAGAGGTCCACCAGCTCCCACAGCTCGTCCAGCCGCATCGCGACCGGACACTCCACGCCGACGTGCTTGCCGCCCAGCATCGCCGCCTTCGCCATCGGGAAGTGGAGCTCCCAGGGAGTGGCGACGTAGACGAAGTCGATGTCCCCGCGCCGGCAGAGGTTCTCGTAGTCGTGCTCGCCCTTGGCGTAGACGGCGGGGGCGGGCTGTCCGGCGGCGGTCACCTTGGCGGCGGCCTGCTCCGCCTTCTCCCTGACCGGGTCGCAGACCGCCACGACCCGGACGCCGGGCACCGCGAGGAAGAGTTCGATCATGCTGCCGCCGCGGTTGCCGAGGCCCACGATCCCGACCCGTACCGTCGAGCGCCCCTCGAAGGGGACGTCCACCATCGTGCGGCCCTTGCGGGCGGGTGCGGCGGCCGGTGCGCCCGCCGCGGGCGCGGACGCCTCCGCCGCCGAGGCGACGCCGCCGGACAGGGAGCCGAGGCCGAGCCCGGCCCCGGCGACCCCCGCCGTGGTCCACAGCACCGAACGGCGGCTGGGGTCCTGCCTGTTCGTCTCACCGGCCGCGCCTGCCGGCGCGGGGTCGTCCTGCCGGGCCGCTTCGTGCCGGGCGTCGTCGTTCATCGAGCCTCCAGGTGTGGGGTGAGGGGGTCCTGACGGTGCGCGAGCGCGTCCGGAGCCGTGTGCGTGCGCACGGGACCGGACCTCGGTAGGACCCTGGACGGTGAGGCTGATGATGCGCAAGGGAGCTGCGGGCGGCCGGAGCCACGGGCTGTTGGACTCTCGTGCGCAAACCATGGACTTTCGTCACGGCACGCCGAAACGCCAACTGGTTCAACCAGTTGGAACCCTGTGACGTGCGGTCTTTCGTTGTTCGACGGCGCGTGGTCCCGAGCGTCCGGACGGTCATCCGGAGGCCGGCCGGGTGGCGCGCTCCGACTCCGGGATCACGAGGGGGACGAGATCGGGGCGTACCGGTGCGGAGGTCCGGTCGGGCTCCGGCAGCGGGCTGCGGTGTCCCGTCGGCGCATCGTGCGGCCTCCGGCCCGGAGTCGGGACGGAGGCCCGGCGTGCCGTCAGCAGTGGCGCTCCGGCATTCCGTCGACCAGAGCGGACAGCAGACCGCCCAGCACCTCGCGCTGATCGGCCGTCAGCGGAGCCAGGATCTCCTCCGCGGCGGCCCGGCGCGCGGTGCGCAGGGACCGCAGCGTGGCGCGCCCCTCCTCGGTGATCTCGACGCGCACCACCCGGCGGCTGTCCGGGTCCGGTGCGCGCCGGACCCGGCCGCTCGCCTCCAGGGCGTCGACCAGCGTCGTCACGGCGCGCGGGACGACGTCCAGCCGCTGCGCCAGATCCGCCATCCGGGGCGCCGCGTCGTACTGCGCGACCGTCCGCAGCAGCCGGAACTGCGCGGGCGTGATGTCGATCGGCTCCAGCTGGCGGCTCTGGATGCGGTGCAGCCGCCGCGTCAGCCGCAGCAGCTGCTCGGCGAGCATGCCGTCGCGGTCCCGGTCGCCTTCTGCGGGGCCGCTCGGGCGAGGGCGGTCGGCGGCGGGGGAGTCGGGGGCTTCCATGCGGGAACAATACCAGGACCATGTTCATTGTGAGTAAAGGTAACAATGAGCTATGCTCTCAACGGTCGATCCGCACGGGCCGCCGCGCCCCCGGCTCCGACCCGCCCCACGCCCGACGAAGGAGCCCAGACGAAGGAGCCCATGAAACCCGACGAACCCATGTGGACGCCCCCACCTCGGGACGGCACCGCTCCGCCCGCCGAGGTGCGCCGCATCCTGCGCCTTTTCCGTCCCTATCGCGGCCGGCTCGCCGTGGTCGGACTGCTGGTCGGCGCATCCTCCCTGGTGACCGTCGCCTCACCCTTCCTGCTGCGCGCGATCCTGGACACCGCCATCCCTCAGGGACGCACGGGCCTGCTCACGCTGCTCGCGCTCGGCATGATCCTCACGGCCGTGCTGAACAGCGTCTTCGGCGTCCTGCAGACGCTGATCTCCACGACGGTCGGCCAGCGCGTCATGCACGACCTGCGCACCGCCGTCTACACCCAGCTCCAGCGGATGCCGCTCGCCTTCTTCACCCGGACGCGCACGGGCGAGGTGCAGTCCCGCATCGCCAACGACATCGGCGGCATGCAGGCGACGGTCACCTCCACCGCGACCTCGCTCGTCTCCAACCTCACCTCCGTCATCGCGACCGTCGTCGCGATGGTCGCCCTCGACTGGCGGCTCACCATCGTCTCGCTGCTCCTGCTGCCGGTGTTCGTCGCCATCAGCCGCCGCGTCGGCCGGGAGCGCAAGAAGATCACCACCCAGCGTCAGAAGCAGATGGCCGCCATGGCCGCCACGGTGACCGAGTCGCTCTCGGTCAGCGGCATCCTGCTCGGCCGCACCATGGGCCGCTCCGCGTCCCTCACCCGGGGGTTCGCCGAGGAGTCCGAGCGCCTGGTCGACCTCGAAGTGCGCTCCAACATGGCAGGCCGCTGGCGGATGTCGACCATCAGCATCGTGATGGCCGCCATGCCCGCCGTCATCTACTGGGCCGCCGGGCTCACCCTCCACTCCGGCGCCACGCCCGTCTCCATCGGCACGCTCGTCGCCTTCGTCACGCTGCAACAGGGCCTGTTCCGTCCGGCGGTGAGCCTGCTCTCCACCGGCGTGGACATGCAGGCCTCCCTGGCGCTCTTCCAGCGGATCTTCGAATACCTCGACCTCACGGCCGACATCACCGAGCCCGAGGAGCCCGTCCGGCTGGAGAAGATCCGCGGCGAGGTCGCCTTCGAGAACGTCGACTTCCACTACGACGAGAAGAGCGGCCCCACGCTCAGCGGCATCGACGTCGCCATTCCGGCCGGGAGCAGCCTCGCCGTCGTCGGTTCCACCGGCTCCGGCAAGTCCACCCTCAGCTACCTCGTGCCCCGGCTCTACGACGTGACCGGCGGACGCGTCACGATCGACGGCGTCGACGTCCGGGAGCTGGACTTCGACACCCTGGCCCGAGCGGTCGGCGTCGTCTCCCAGGAGACGTACCTCTTCCACGCCTCCGTCGCCGACAACCTGCGCTTCGCCAAGCCGGACGCCACCGACGAGGAGATGGAGTCCGCGGCGCGCATCGCGCAGATCCACGACCACATCGCCTCGCTGCCCGACGGGTACGACACCCTGGTGGGCGAGCGCGGCTACCGCTTCTCCGGCGGCGAGAAGCAGCGGCTCGCCATCGCCCGGACCATCCTGCGCGACCCGCCCGTGCTCATCCTCGACGAGGCGACCAGCGCCCTCGACACCCGTACGGAGCACGCCGTGCAGGAGGCCATCGACGCCCTGTCCGCCGGCCGCACCACCCTCACCATCGCGCACCGCCTCTCCACCGTCCAGGACGCGGACCAGATCATCGTGCTGGACGGCGGTCGCGCCGCCGAACGGGGCACGCACGACGAACTCCTGGAGCGCGACGGCCGTTACGCCGCCCTGCTCCGCCGCGACGCGCACCTGGCGCCGGCCTCCTCCTGACGGCTCCCGTGCCGCCGTGCCGCCGTGCCGCCGTGCCGCCGGTGTCCGTGCGCGGGGGGCGGAGGCGTCGCGCGGCCTCGCACGGCCCGACACGCGGCAGCGCCGCCGCTCCCGTGGGACGGGGAGCGACGGCGCCGGTCGGAGCAGAGGTCAGACGAGCCAACCCACGAAGTGGACGATGCCGGCAAGCAGGTTGGTCAGGAAGTTCATCTGGTGCTTCTCCTTGTGCGTGGTGCATCTGCGGGACTGCGCAGTAGCGGTCTGCAGCCCGTTGACTGCGCTCTGCAATCATCACGCCGGGTGTGGCGACCGGGCAACAAAAGTCCGTACGATCACGCGTTCCAGCGAACATCCGATCCCTTGTTCGTCTGTTCTGATCGGGCGTCATGGCGTTCGTGTCGTCGGCCCCGAGGTACCGGCCCGAGGCCCTGACAGGGGTTAACGTGCCCGCATGGTGATCGAGTCCCCGGACAGTCGGCCCCGTCGCAGACTCCGCCCGACCCGTCGCGGGAAGGCCGTCATGGTCGTCTGCGCACTGCTCGCCGTGTCGGCCGCCGTCCTGATCCCGCTCAACCTGATCGGCTCGGACGACGGGCGGGAGGAGCGGAGCACCCGGACCCTGGTCGTGCCGGAAGGCCGCCGCGCCACCCAGGTGTACGCGGCCGTCGACCGGGCGCTCGGCCTGGCCGCCGGCAGCACACGCGACACCGTCCCGAAGGCCGGCCTCGCCCTGCCCGACCAGGCCGCCGGAAACCCCGAGGGGTACCTCTTCCCCGCCACGTATCCGCTCGACCCGTCGACGACGCCGACCAGCCTGCTGCGCTACATGGCCGACACCGCGCGCAAGCGTTTCGGCACGGACCGCATCACGGCCGGAGCCCGGCGCAACAACATCTCCGTCTACGAGACGGTCACGATCGCCAGCATCGTCCAGGCCGAGGCGGACACCGCCGCCGACATGGCCAAGGTCGCCCGGGTCGTCTACAACCGGCTGCTCAAGGACATGCCGCTCCAGATGGACTCCACGCTCAACTACGCCCTGAAGCGCTCCACGCTGGACACCAGCGCCGGGGACACCAGGATCGACAGCCCGTACAACAGCTACCAGCGCAAGGGCCTGCCGCCGACGCCCATCGGCAACCCGGGGGAGGAGGCCCTGCGAGCGGCCGTCAGCCCCGCGCCCGGCCCCTGGCTGTACTTCGTCACGGTCGGGCCGGGAGACACCCGCTTCACCGAGAGCTACGACGAGCAGCGCAAGAACGTCGAGGAGTTCAACCAAGGACGGCGCTCCGCCACCGCGAGCTGACCGCCCCCACCCGCACCGCTACGCCCGTCATACGACCGCTCAGCCCGTCATACGGACGCCGGAGCCGCGACCTCGTCGGCCCCCGGCCTCCCACCGGTTCCGGCCAGCAGCCCCGTCACCGACCGGACCGCCGTCCGCCCCGCCCGGTTGGCGCCGATGGTGCTGGCGGACGGCCCGTACCCGACGAGGTGCACCCGACCGTCCCGTACGGCGCGGGTGTCCTCCACACGGATGCCACCGCCCGGCTCGCGCAGCCTGAGCGGCGCCAGATGCTCCACGGCGGGCCGGAAACCCGTCGCCCACAGGATCACGTCCGCCTCGACCGTCCGCCCGTCGTCCCACACCGCGCCGGTCGGCGTGATCCGGTCGAACATCGGCAACCGGTCGAGGACGCCCCGCTCACGCGCGCGGCGTACCGCGTCGGTGACCGGCAGTCCGGTCACGCTGACCACGCTCCGCGGCGGCAGCCCGTCGCGCACCCGCCGCTCCACCAGGGCGACGGCGGCCCGCCCCCACTCCTCGGTGAACGGCCCCTCGCGGAAGACCGGCTCGCGCCGCGTCACCCAGAAGGTCGCGGCGGCGTGGTCGGCGATCTCCATCAGGTGCTGCGTACCGGAGGCCCCGCCCCCGACCACGATGACGCGCCGTCCCGCGAACTCCTCAGGACCCGGGTAGCGCACCGTGTGCAACTGCCGGCCGCGGAACGTCTCCTGGCCCGGGTAGCGGGGCCAGAAGGGGCGGGCCCAGGTGCCGGTCGCATTGATCAGCGCACGCGGCCCGTAGCCGCCCTCGGACGTCTCCACGAGCAGACGCCCGCCGCTCCCCTCGCGCACCGCCCGCACCTCGACCGGCCGGTGCACGCGGAGGCCGAAGCGCTCCTCGTACGCCGCGAAGTACCCGGCGATCACCTCCGACGAGGGGCGGTCCGGATCGGCTCCGGTCAGCTCCATCCCCGGCAGCGCGTGCATGCCGTGGACCCTTCCGTACGTCAGGGAGGGCCAGCGGAACTGCCAGGCCCCGCCGGGCCCGGGAGCGTGATCCAGGACGACGAAGTCGCGGTCGGGTTCGAGGCCGGCGCGCCGCAGGTGGTACGCGGCCGACAGCCCCGCCTGACCGGCGCCGATCACGACCGCGTCCAGCTCGCGCACCCCAAGAATGTTCACGCTTCTACCAACTCTGCGGGCGCCCGG
>NZ_ML123034.1:400211-487787 GCF_003846185.1 Streptomyces sp. ADI96-02 | reverse complement strand
CATCGGCCGGGACCTCAGCGGCCCCCGGCGTGCAGCAGCGGCGCACCGCCCGACGCCGGGACCGGCTCCTGTGCCGGCGCTCCCAGCAGGGGCGACGCCGGGACGGTCCCGAGCAGCCCGCGCCGGGCCAGCTCCGGAGTGACGCCCTCACCGAACCAGTAGGCCTCCTCCAGATGCGGATATCCGGAGAGCACGAAGTGCTCCACGCCCAGAGCGTGGTACTCCTCGATCCGGTCCGCGACATCCGCGTGGCTCCCCACCAGCGCCGTACCCGCCCCGCTCCGCACCAGTCCGACGCCGGCCCAGAGGTTCGGCGAGATCTCCAGCTTGTCGCGGGAACCGCCGTGCAACGCCAGCATCCGCTGCTGCCCGACCGACTCGTGCTTCCCCAGTGCCTGCTGCGCCGCGGCGATCGTCGCCGGATCGAGGTCGCCCAGCAGCCGGTCCGCCGTGGCCCACGCCTCCCGCGCGGAGTCACGCGAAATGGTGTGCAGCCGGATGCCGAAGCGGACGGTGCGGCCCTGCTCCTCGGCCAGCTTCCGAATCCAGTCGATCTTCTCCTTCACGGCGGCCGGCGGCTCGCCCCACGTGAGATAGACGTCCGCGTGCGCGGCGGCCACCGGCCCCGCCGCCGCCGAGGACCCGCCGAAGAAGATCTCCGGCAGCGGATCCGGCGGCAGCGCCGTCAGCCCGCCCTCCACCTGGTAGTGCTCGCCGTCGAAGTCGTACGGCTGCCCGCTCCAGGCGCCCCGGACCACCGACAGGAACTCGGCGGTCCGCGCGTAGCGCTGGTCGTGGTCGAGGTGGTCGCCGAACCGCCGCTGTTCGGCCGAGTCGCCGCCGGTCACGACGTTGAGCAGCAGCCGCCCCCGGGTGATCCGCTGGTACGTGGAGGCCATCTGCGCGGCGAGCACCGGCGAGATGACCCCCGGCCGGAACGCCACCAGGAACTTCAGCCGCTCGGTGTGCTGCGCGAGCGCGACGGTGGTCAGCCACGCGTCCTCGCACCACGTGCCGGTGGGCGTCAGTACGGCCTCGAACCCGAGCTGTTCGGCCGCCTTGGCGATCTGCGCCAGGTACTCGATGTCCGGAGCCCGCACCCCGCTCACCGGGGTGACCCGGTCGCGTTTGACGCCGCTGTCGGTGTAGGCGTGCCGGTCGACGAGCGTGCGCCCGTCGCCGCCGGTGGGCAGGAACCAGTGCAGACGAACGTTCATGAGGAGGCCTTTCCGTACGAGCGGGGTGCGGTGGAGGAGGCGGGGAGGTCCCGGTTGAAGCGGGTGTCGACGTAGTCGGCGAAGTCGAACCTTCGTGGAATCAGCTTGAGTTCGGCGAAGGTGTCGGCGATCTTCTGCTCCGAGGCGATCACCGCGTCGTCGATCGCGACGGGGACCCGGGTGCCGTAGGTGCGCTTCACGGCGTCCACCGCCACGTCGTAGGGGATTCCGGTCTCCTTCGACCAGACCTTCGCCCACTCCTCGGGATGCTCGAAGACCCACTTCTGGGCGCGCTCCAGCCGGACCAGGAGGTCGCCCATCGCCTTGGACTTCCGCCGGTCCTTGAGCGAGGCGGGCGAGGCGACCTGGAACCCGAGCCCGTTGACGACTCCCTCACCCGTCGTCAGCACCCGTGCCGTCCCGGCGCGCAGGACCTGGGAGGTGTACGGGTCCCAGATGGCCCAGGCGTCGACCTTCCCCCGGCTGAACGCCGCCAGGGCGTCGGCGGGTTGGAGGTAGTTCAGCTTCACGTCCTTGATGGAGAGACCGGCCGCCTCAAGTGAGGCGACGAGTTGGAAGTGGGCCGAACTGCCCTGAGCGACGGCGATGGATTTTCCCCTGAGCTGGGCGGGCTTGCGCAGCGGGGAGTCCTTCGGCACGATGATCGCCTCCCCGGCCGACGAACCGTGGTTGGCCCCTACGACGACGATGTCGGAGTCCGAGCCCGCGGCGAAGACGGGAGGCGTGTTGCCCACGCCTCCGATGTCCACAGCTCCGGCGCTCACGGCCTCCAGCATCGGCGGCCCGGAGGTGAAGGTGGACCACCTGACGCGGTAGTCGAGGTCGTCGAGCTCTCCGGAGGCGCGCAGGATCGCTTCGTAACCACCCTTCTGGTCACCGACGTTGAGCGTGACGCTGCCCTTCCCGTCGGTGTCGCCGGCGGAGTTCGCGGAGGTGGCGCCGCCGCATGCGGCGAGCAGGAGGGTGAGGGGGAGCAGGAGGGCCGGCAGGGTTCGGCGTTTCATGAGGGTCTCCGTCAGAGGTGCACGGGCGGTGCCGTAGAGGGTGATGGATGTACGGGGTGCCGCACGGGGGATCGGGTGCACGGGAGTTTCGTACGGGCGGGAAGAGCTCGTGGGAGGCCGGGGGCCGGTCGTGATCTCAGGGGGCTTTGCGGTCGACGGCCGCCGCCACCGGGGGCGCGACCGGATCCGGCCGCGCCCCCGGTGCCGCCGACTCGGGTACGTCGACGCCCAGTTCGGTCAGCAGCCGCGAGCGCAGCCCGGCGAAACCGGGAGCGCCGACGCCGCGCGGCCGGTCCAGGGCGACGGGCGTGTCGTACGCGATGCCCCCGTCCCGCATCACCAGGACCCGGTCGGCCAGCAGCAGCGCCTCGTCCACGTCGTGCGTGACCAGGAGAACGGCGCACCCGCGCCGCTGCCAGAGCTCGGCCACCAGCTGCTGCGCCCTGATCCGGGTGAGGGCGTCCAGCGCCCCGAACGGCTCGTCGAGCAGCAGCAGGTCCGGCTCCCGCACCAGGGCCCTGGCCAGCGAGGCGCGCTGAGCCTCGCCGCCGGACAGCGTCCGGGGCCAGGCCCCGGCCCGTTCGGTCAACCCGACCTCCGCCAACGCCCTCTCGGCCAGAGCGCGTTCGGGCTTTCCAGGCAGCCCCAGCAGAACGTTGCGCCAGACCCGCTTCCAGGGCATCAGTCGCGGCGACTGGAAGGCGACGGCTCGCCGCCGTGGCACCAGGACGGTGCCCGATATCTCACGGTCCAGCCCGGCGAGCACGCGCAGCAGTGTCGACTTCCCGCATCCGCTGCGCCCCAGGAGCGCGGTGAACTCACCTGTCCGCAGGGTGAGATCAAGGCCGTCGATCACGGAGCGCCCGTCGAAGGCGCGGGTGAGCCCTTCGACCCGTACGGCGGCTCCCGGCTCCCGGGCGTCCGAGGGTTCCGGCGGCCCCGTGCGGGTCACTGGCCGGTGAAGGTCGGTCGCCATTGCAGCAGCAGCCTTTCGAGGGTCCGGACGATCATGTCGGCGGTGAGGCCGAGGAAGGCGTACACGACCAGGCAGACGACGATCACATCGGTGCGGAAGAACTCCCGCGCCTGGTTCATCAGGAACCCGATCCCGGCGTCGGCGTTGATCGATTCGCCGAAGACGAGCGCCAGCCAGGCGGTGGCGAGCGAGTAGCGCAGGCCGGTCATGGCTCCGGGAAGCGCGCCGGGCAGCACGACGTGGCGCACCAGCCCCCACCTCTTGAGCCCCAACGACTCACCTGCCTCGATGAGTTGGGCGTCGACGCCGCGGATTCCGGCGTACACGTTGAGATACAGATGGAAGGCCACCCCGAGCGCGATCAGCGCGACCTTGGGCGCTTCGCCGATGCCGAGCCAGATGATGAAGAGCGGGATCAGGCCGACCCAGGGAACGGTGCGCAGCATCTGCACGCTCGCGTCGACGAGATCCTCGCCGAGCCGCGAGAGCCCCGAGACGAGCGCGAGCGTGGTCCCCACGACCACACCGAGAACCAGCCCGACGGCGACCCGCTGGAGCGACACCCCCATGGCGGCCGGAAGCGTGCCGTCGGCGATGAGATCGGCCCCGGCGCGTGCGATGGTCCCCGGTGAGGCGAGCACGTCCGGATGGAGGACACCGGTGGCGCTGAGCACCTGCCAGAGGGCGAGCAGCAGCAGGGGACCCGCCGTGCGCCGCAACCACCGCGGCAACGAGAGCGGGCGCGCGCGACGGACGGATGCCGGGACGACGGGCTCCAGTTCGAGCGGCAGGCGCTGCCGGTCGGCCGGTTTCTCCAGGGCGGTGGACAGATCGGGGGGTGGGGCATGGCTGATGGTCACGAAGGCTCCACGGGAGGGCGTACGCCGGAGTACGAGGGGGCGTACGGCGGAGTACGGGGAGGGGGAGAGCGAGGGCGGAGACGAGGCGTCGAGGCGCGCCGCCCCACAGTCCCGGATACCTCGACCGGCGTTCCCTCGACCCGAGAGGTCAGAAGCGACGGCGAGGTGAGACCTCAGTGGAGGCGAACAGCGCGTTCGAGCGCGTGGGAAAGGCGACAGGCGACCAACGGGCCGCACAGGGCGGCAAACCCGGTCAGAACGGGCGCGAAGGGCGTCGGTAGAACGTCAGCAGCCGCGGCGACACGCGGCGGACGCCACCCGCAGCAGGTCGATGTGACCGCGCGAGGTGAGCAGAGCTGATCGGAACATGGCGATGAACGTAGCGATCAAGTCGCGAAAGGGCAATGGTGTCTCGGAGCGTGGACGTGCCATCTCGACTTTCGGAAGAGAAGATGGCGGCATGTCCGATTCCTTCGCCACAGACGTCCTCGACATCACCACCGGCGCGACCGAGCGCGTCGTCGACCTGACAGGGGAGTGCGAGCAGTTCCTCACCCGCACGGCTTCCGGCCGGGACGGCCTGCTCAACATCTTCGTGCCCCACGCCACCGCCGGCATCGCGATCCTGGAGACGGGCGCGGGCAGCGACGACGACCTCCTCGCCACCCTCCACCACCTGCTCCCGGCGGACGACCGCTGGCAACACCGCCACGGCGCCCCGGGCCACGGCCGCGACCACGTACTCCCGGCCCTGGTCCCGCCGCACGCCACCCTGCCGGTGATCGGCGGACGGCTGGAGCTGGGGACGTGGCAGTCGGTGTGCCTGGTGGACACGAACAGGGACAATCCGCGGCGTCAGGTGCGGTTGTCGTTCCTCGGGTAGGTCCGAGGCGGTCACGACTGTGGAGCCGGGTGACGTGGTTCCCGCGCTGCCTCGAGTATTCGTGGTAAACGCGTTCAAAGATCACTCTGTGGCGGACGGGAAGAGCCTTCCTCCGTTTCAGCCGAAACTCACCGACCGCGCCCGCCACTCCGACGAAGTCGCCGCCTCCGAGGCAGAGTGGCTGACTGACGGACTCCGGCGGCCTCCGACACTCTGGCCCGGGACGGTGTCCACGGTTCGACCGCGATGGCCGAGAGGGAACGGTGAGGCTGCGAACACCAACACCAGCCGGTTTGAAGGCGAGGCCGGCCCAGATCGCCCTCCGGCCCGTTGAGAGGCCGTCAGCTGTGTGCGAATCTCGCCGAGAGAGACTGACCAGGTGAGCCGCGCGCCGCGACCCGCACGGCGGCGTCCAGCCTGGCGAGGCGTACCTCTGGGCCCGCCGGCGGCAGGCGGGCCGGCGGGTGACCCGGCCCGCCCGGGTGGGGGCCCGCCGCCGGGCCCCCACCCACGGGGAGTCAGTCCACGCGAGGTCAGGCCCCCCAGCGCAGGGCGATCGTGTCGCCCACGTTGATCACCTTCTCGCGGAGGGCGCCGGCGAAGGAGGAGCCGTCGACGCTGACCTTCCACGTGTTCGCATCGCTGTTGGCCTTGCCGCCCACGGCCGTGATCGCGCCGGTGCCGGACGCGGGGGTCGCGCTCGTGACGCAGCCGGACGGAGTGGCGCCGCTCGTCGCGGCGCTCAGGACGTCGCCCAGGGTCGTGGTCGTGCCCGTCGGCGTGAAGGCCACCGAGCACACCTTGAGGTTGCCGGCGCCGTCGTCGACGGACAGCGCGAGCTCGGTCGCGGTGCCCGCCGTGAACGAGGGCTGGGCGACCCACCGCGTGGCCCCGGGGGTGACCGGGACCGGCGGGGTCGCCGTGAAGCCGCCGCCGGCCACCGCGCGCAGGGCGTCGACCGAGGAGTAGGAGGACGGCGAGGAGTCGGCGGGCTTGTACTTGAAGCCGCCGCCCGGGTTGTACTGGTTGGCGATCAGGAAGTCGATCGGGGTCTTGCCGAGACCGGTGAGGAAGTCGCCGGTCTGCGGGTTGATGCCGCAGGCGTTGAGGCCGGAGACGCCCCAGCCGTTGGAGCTGGTGTTGATGCCGTAGAGGGAGTTGAAGGCGCCGGAGGCGTTGACCAGCTTGCCCTTGAGGAAGTTCTTGGCCTGGACGACGTCCGAGTCGGTCTGCGGAACGCCCGACACGCAGAGCGCGGCCATCGCGGCGCCGGTCATGTCCACATCGCCCGGAGAGTTCAGGCCGGTGGGGCTGCCCTCGACCTTCTGGTACGTCCAGCCGCCGTCGTTGTGCTGGTTGGCGCGGATGCGGGCGACCAGCGCGTCGGTGAGCGACTGGGGGACGCGGGCGCCGCCGGCCTGGGTCCTGGCGCCGCTCAGCGCGAGGGTCGCGAAGATGGTGCCGTTGAAGTTCCCGGACGGGCCGAAGTAGCCCGGCTCGGCTGTCTGCCAGTACGCGTAGATGTCCGCGACCAGGTTGCGCGACGCCGAGACGCGCGCCGGGTCGATGCCCGCCGCGTAGGCGTTGAGCGTGCCGCGCTCGTAGTCGGTGACGACCGGGGAGGTGGACGGCCAACTCGCCGTGGACAGCAGGTCGCGGTACACGCTCCGGGCGTTCTTGGTGGCATCGCCGCCCGGGGCGACGTCGACGACGGCGGTGCCGGAGGCCGCGAAGGCGCTGAACGCCCACTCGCTGGACAGCCCGGACCCCGCATAGGAACCGTCCGCAGCCTGGAGGGACTTGAGGTAGGCGACGCCGTTGGTTCTGGAGGTGGCTGTCTGCGCCGGGGTGGACGTCGCGAAAGCGGGCAGCGTGGTGAGGGCGAAGGCGCCGAACGCTGCGGGCACCGCGAACGCGAGGCGGCGTGAAGTGCGAGGACGGGACATGGCCTGCTCCTGGAATCGGCGAACGCCGGCTGCTCCCGTGCAAGCCGGATGTCGCCGTGCGCGAGCACGGCCGGGCATGGCCGGGGGAGCCGCCGTCCGGAACGCGGGGTACGGCTTCCTGTACTGCGTCGCCGTATGGGCATTCGGGCTCGGAGACGGCCCCCGCCGCCCCATACCGCTGCGCGTCAGCTCCGGCCTCTCACCGGATTCCCCCATGTGGCAGCCCAGGACGCTACCCGAGGGAACCAGGGTCCGCCAGCCGTCCGGAGGCGGTGCCGGCCGCGCGCCGCCGCGGACTCCCGGGTGAGACGAACACCATCTTGACGGCCCGATCGGATCCGTGTTGCACTCCGCCTGATAAGCAATCAGCACCAGGGGAAGCCGGTCGAATTCCGGCACTGACCCGCAACCGTAGGCCCGGTTCGTCCGGGTGAGTCGGAATGCCTGGGGCTGGCACTCAGCACGAAGGAACGCCGTCGCGGACTACGGCGTGGTCGTCACCGCTTCCCCATGGCCTCCCAGCCGTGCGGGGCGTATCGCCACGCACGCAGCCGCCCGGCAGAGACGAGGGCCGCGGTGGGGACCGAACAGCGGGCGAGACGGGGGGCGGGAGCAGGACGGCGGCTGCTGTCCCTCCTGACCGCCTCCTTGGTGACACTCGGCGCGGCAGCGGTGCTCCTCACAGCAGCCCCGCCGGTCGAGGCCGACCCGGTCGAGCGGTGCACACGCACGACGGGCGCCATCGTCGCCGTGGACTTCGGACCCTGGGGCGGCCCGGTGGTACGCGGCTGCGACACCACCCCCACGACCGGCTACGAACTGCTGCACACCGGCGGGTTCACCACCGAGGGAACGGGCCACGACGGTCCCGCCTTCATCTGCCGCATAGGCAGCGGCGGCTTCGCCGAGGGCGGGAAGTACCCCACTCCGGCCGAGGAGGACTGCGTCCTCACCCCGCGGGCCACCGCCTACTGGTCGTACTGGACCGCCTCGCCCGGCCGGCGGAAGTGGACCTACAGTCCACTGGGCGCGGTGTCGCGCACCCTCAAGCCCGGTGACGTGGACGCCTGGGTCTACGGCGGTACGGACATCGGCGGCACCAAGGGCAGGCCCACGTTCACGCCCGACGACGTCCGCGCGGAGGGCGGCGACCCGCCGGACCCGAGCGACCCGGCCGCACCGAACGTGCCCGCCGGGTCGGTCGATCTGCCCGCCGCGACCCGCTGGCTCGCCGATCGGCTGACGAACGGTCAGCGCGTCGTCGACGAAGGCGCCACCGAGCCTAACTACCCCGCCACCACCGAAGTCGCCTACGCACTGGCCTCGTTCGACCGGGAGGACCCCACCGCCCGCCGGATCGCCCGCTTCCTCGCCCGACCCGAACACACCGAGGCGTACGCCTACCGGTCCGGGAAGGACGAGGCGCCGGACGCCACCGCCGCCGCCCGCCTCGCGCTCCTCGCCGAGGCCACGGACGGCGATCCCCGTTCCTTCGGCGGACACGACCTGCTCGGCGACCTCCTGGCGAACGTCTGCCGCAGCGGCTCCGACGCACCGCAGCCCGTCCCCGGCTGCGCGACCGAGGGAGACTTCCGTACGACCGGGCAGACCGAGGGCCAGGCCCTGGCCGTCATCGCCCTGTTGAGCGGCGGCGTGACGCCGCCGGCGTACTCCGTCCAACGCCTGGCCCAACTCCAGTGCGACGACGGCGGGTTCCCCAGCTTCCTGCTCCTCGACGGCCAGGTGTGCGAGAGCGAGCCGGGAACCACCGCGCTCGTCGCCCTCGCCCTCCAGCAGGCCGGCGGCCACACCTCCGTGGTGACCAGGGCCCGGTCCTCGCTCAAGAAGTCCCAGTTCCCGACGGGCGCCTGGCCCGCCGCCTCCTACAGCACACCGGGCAGCGCCCACGCCACCGGCTGGGTCGCCCAGACCCTGCGCGCCCTGGGCGACCGGGGCCACGCCGACGCGGGTGTCTCCTGGCTCTCCCGGCAGCAACTCCCCGGTGGCGGCTTCGCCTTCGAGGAGGGCACCTTGGACCCGCTGCTGTACGCCACCACCACGGCCGTCATGGCGGGCGCGAAGAGCGACCTGGTGCTGCTGACCACCGAGGAGCC
This sequence comes from Streptomyces sp. ADI96-02, assembly GCF_003846185.1. Classification (GTDB taxonomy): domain Bacteria; phylum Actinomycetota; class Actinomycetes; order Streptomycetales; family Streptomycetaceae; genus Streptomyces. The sequence goes on along the minus strand of NZ_ML123034.1, from coordinate 478,766 downwards.
CGAGCCACCGACCACACCGCCCACCGACCCTCCCACGACGACCCCGCCGACCGGGCCCCCGGCCGGTGAAGGACCGGATCTCAAGAAGGGTTCGGCCTACCTCGCCTCCCGCCTCGCCCAAGGCCGCTACTACGAGTCCAGCCCGCGCTTCGCGGACTTCGGCATGACCATCGACGGCGCCTACGCCCTCGCCGCCACCGGCCACGACAACGCCACCCTGCGCAACATCGTCGACTTCCTCGACGAGGGCGGCGAGGACGGTACGGGCCGCGACCTCGACGCGTGGACCCGGATCGGGACCAAGCACGCGGGCGGCGGCTTCATCGGCAAGGCGGCGGTGCTCGCCGAGGCCGTCGGCCGCGACCCCCGCGACTTCGGCGGACAGGACCTGATCGCCGCACTCGCCAGGGGCGTCTGCCCGGCGGCGACCCCGGCCGACCCCAGGAAGTGCGCCGCCAAGGGCAACTACGCCTACGCGAACTCCGTCTTCTCCCAGTCCCTCGGCGTCATCGCCCAGATCCGGGCCGGCGAGAGCGCAGCCGCGACCGAACCGATCACCTACCTCAAGAGCCTCCAGGACCCCTCGACCGGATCCTGGCCCAGCCTGACCGGCGAGAAGAGCGATCCCGACGTCGACTCCACCGCCATGGCCGCGATGACCGTGGACCTCCTCCCCGATCCCGCCTCGCAGGCGGCCGTGGACAAGGCCCTCGCCTGGCTGGCCGCCCAGCAGCTCCCCGACGGCGGATTCCCCGGGGCCTCCGGCAACTCCGTCAACTCCGCGGCCCTCGCGATCCAGGGCCTGTCGCTGGACTCCGCGAAATACAGGGGCCACCTCGCGAAGGCCCGGAAGTTCCTGGCCTCCCAGCAGAACAAGGACGGCGGCTTCAACGTGGTCAAGGGCGGCCAACCCGGATCCGACGTCCGCGCCTCCGCCCAGGCCGTCGGCGGGGCCACCGGAATCTCCTTCGGCGTGCTGACCCGCGATCTGAGCGGCACTTCGCCCGAGCCGATCCCGAGCCCTTCCGCGAAGCCGGGCGGACCTCCCTCCGCCCCCACCATCATCACCACAGGTGAGGACAGAGGCGGCACCGGTTCCCCCGGGGGCCCGGCCGGCGGTACGGGCGGCAGCCTCGCCGCCACCGGAGCCCGGGTCGCCGCCCTGGCCGCCGCGGCGGCGGCGCTCGTGCTCGGCGGCTGGGGCGCGATCCGCACGGCCCGCCGACGCCGCGACACCACCGGAGGCCAGGCATGAGAGCCCGCCGACTCGCCCGCGCCCTCACCCGTACGACGGCCGCGCTGGCGATGACAGTGGCGGCCTTCGCCGCCACCGCGGCCCCGGCCGAGGCCGACCCGCAGCCGATGGGACGGTGCACCACCTCCTCCGGGGTGGTCCTCGCGGTCGACTTCAGCCGCTGGGGCGGACCCGTCTACCGCTCGTGCGGCACGACGCCCACCACCGGCTACGAACTGCTCAACCAGGGCGGCTGGACCACCACCGGCACGGGCCACGACGGTCCCGCGTTCATCTGCCGGATCGGCTACAGCGGCCACCGGGGCGGCAAGCAGTACCCGACGCCGCAGCAGGACGACTGCGTCCTCACCCCGCCGGCCTCCGCGTACTGGTCGTACTGGCACGCCGACCCGGGCCGGAACACGTGGGAGTACAGCCAGCTCGGCGCGATGCTCTACAAGCCGAAGCCGGGCAGCGTCGACCTGTGGATCTTCGGCGGCACCGACGTCGAGGGCGCCCGGGGCCGTCCGACCATCACCCCCGACCAACTGCGCGCCCACAACACCCGGCCCACGGGCGGTGGCAGACCCGCTCCGAAGGACACCCGGACCGCGCCCGCGCTCCCGCCGGGCGTCGACACCGGCCCGGCCCCTGAGGACGCACCGGACACCGAACCGCCGCCGCCCGCGCCCGGCACGCCGACCAGCACCTCGACCTCCAAGAGCCCCACCGTTTCACGGAGTTCATCGCCGAGCCCGTCGTCGACCGGCGCAACTCCCGCGCCCTCCACCACGACCCGCGCTCCGGCCGCGACCGCCTCCGGACCCCAGGTGGTCGACGCGGCACCCGCCGCCGACGCCGCCCACGACACCGGCACGTACGCGCCCGCCGTCATCACGGGAGTCCTCGGCCTGCTGATCGGGGCCGCCGCCGTGTTCGCCGCCAAGCGCCGCCGTCGTACGGAGTAGCCGCGTGCCCCGCTCCGCCCCGACGACGGCACCGCCGTCCGCGCCCGGCCCCGCGCCGGCCGCGGACGGCCGCCGGCTGCCCCGCACCCTGCACCCCGTTGCCTGGTGGGTCTGGGCCCTGGCCCTCGCCACCGCGGTCAGCCGCACCAACAACCCGCTGCTGCTGTTCCTCGTCCTCGCCGTCCTCGGTTACGTCATCACCACGCGCCGCACCGAGGCTCCCTGGGCGCGCGGCTTCAGCTACTACCTCTACCTCGCGCTCACCGTCGTGGCGATCCGGGTGGTCTTCCGCGCGGTCTTCGCCACCGGCATCACCCCCCGCGACCACTTCCTCTTCTCCCTCCCGCACATCCCCACCCCCGACTGGTACGCGGGCATCCAGATCGGCGGACCGGTCTCCCTGGAGGCACTGCTCTCCGCCGCCACGGACGGGCTCCGGCTCGCCTGCATGCTCTGCTGCATCGGCGCCGCCAACACCCTCGCCAACCCCAAACGGGCCCTGCGCGTGCTGCCTGGCGCCCTGTACGAACTCGGCGTGGCCGTCACCGTCTCCATCAGCGTGGCGCCCCAACTGGTCCAGAGCGTCCAGCGCGTACACCGGGCACGACGGCTGCGCGCCGGACGGTCCAAGGGACTGCGCGCCCTGCGCGGCATCGTCGTCCCCGTCCTGGAGGACGCCCTGGAACGCTCCCTGCGGCTGGCCGCCGCCATGGACTCCCGCGGCTACGGGCGCGCGGGAACGGCCACCCGCCGCTCCCGCCGCGCGACCGGCGCCCTCATGCTGCTCGGCATGTGCGGCCTGTGCGCGGGCGCGTACGGGCTCCTCGACGCCACCGCGCCCCCGCTGCTCGGCTTCCCCGCGCTCGCCGCCGGCGGTCTGCTGTGCGTGGCCGGGCTCCGTCTCGGCGGGCGCCGCGTCACCCGTACCACCTACCGGCCCGACCCCTGGCGGGCCGCCGAGTGGGCCGTCGCCGGATGCGGGGTCCTCTCCGCGGTGCTCCTCTTCAGCAACGCCGGATTCGACGCGGCCGAACTCAACCCCTCCATCTACCCGTTGAGCTGGCCCACCCTTCCGCCGGTGCCGGCCGCCGCGATCCTCCTCGCCGGGGCCGCGGGGTTCCTGTCCCCGCCCCCGAGCAGGCCCATCCGTCCGGCCGTCCCCGCGCAGCGCACCGAGGAACCCACGTGATCACCTTCGACCAGGTCACCATCCAGTACGAGGACACGGCCGAACCCGTCCTGCGCGACGTGGACCTCACCGTGGAGGAGGGCGAACTCTGCCTCGTCGTCGGCCACACCGGCGTCGGCAAGTCCACACTCCTGGGCTCCGTCAACGGGCTCGTACCGCACTTCACCGGCGGCACCCTGTACGGGCGCGTGACCGTGGACGGCCGGGACACCGCCGACCACCCGCCGCGCGAGCTGGCCGACGTCGTCGGCGTCGTCGGCCAGGACCCCCTCGACGGCTTCGTCACCGACACCGTCGAGGAAGAACTCGCCTACGCCATGGAGCAACTGGCGGTCGCGCCCTCCACCATGCGCAAGCGGGTCGAGGAGACGCTCGACCTGCTCGGCCTGGCCGATCTGCGGCACCGCGCGCTGCACGAGCTCTCCGGTGGACAGCAGCAGCGCGTCGCCATCGGCTCCGTCCTCACCGCCCACCCCCGCGTCCTCGTCCTGGACGAGCCCACCTCCGCACTCGATCCGACCGCCGCCGAGGAGGTGCTGGCCGCCGTCACCCGGCTCGTCCACGACCTCGGCGTCACCGTGCTGCTCGCCGAACACCGGCTGGAACGCGTCGTCCAGTACGCCGACCGCGTCATCCACCTCCCCGGCGACGGGCGGGTGGTCTCCGGACCGGCCGCGGAGGTCTTCCGCACGTCGTCCATCGCGCCGCCCATCGTCGAACTCGCCCGCGCCGCCGCCTGGTCGCCGCTGCCGCTCTCCATCCGGGACGCCCGACGGGCGGCGGCCCCGCTCCGCGCCCGGTTGGGCGGCGTGACCCCGCCACCGGCCCGGCCGGCCCCCGGCACCGGCCGGCCCGTCCTCCTCACCGCCCGCGGCATCACCGTGACGTACCAGGGTGTACCGGCCGTCCGCGAGGTCGACCTCGATCTGCGCGGCGGGGAGATCACGGCCCTGATGGGCCGCAACGGGTCCGGCAAGTCCTCCCTGCTCTGGGCCCTGCAGGGCTCCGGGCCCCGCAAGGCCGGATCCGTCTTTGTCGGGGAGCCCGGCGATCCGCGGGCGCCCGATCCCCGGAAGGTCCCGGCGGCCGAGGCCCGGCAGCTCGTCGGCCTGGTGCCGCAGACCCCCACCGACCTGCTCTACCTGGAGAGCGTCAAGCAGGAACTCGACCAGGCCGACGCCGAGTCCGGTGCCGTGGCCGACCGGGTTCCGGCCCGTACCCTGCTGGACCGGCTGGCGCCCGGCATCCCCGGCACCACTCACCCGCGCGACCTGTCCGAGGGCCAGAAACTGGCCCTCGTCCTGGCGATCCAGCTCGCCGCGGCTCCACGGGTGCTCCTCCTCGACGAACCCACGCGCGGCCTCGACTACCAGGCCAAGGGGCGGCTGATCGACATCGTGGACGGCCTCGCCGCCGAGGGCCGGTCCGTCGTCATCTCCACCCACGACGTGGAGTTCGTCGCCCGCGCCGCCGACCGCGTCGTCGTCATGGCGGAGGGGGACGTCGTCGCCGACGGACCCACCGCCGAGGTCATCGTCGCCTCGCCCGTCTTCGCCCCCCAGACCGCGAAGATCCTGGCCCCGCTGCCCTTCCTCACGGTGGACCAACTGGCAGCGGTCCTCGACGCCGACGCCGACGCCGACGCCAACGCCGGAACGGACCCGGTCTCGTGAGCACGTACACCGCCGCCATCCGCATCCGCGCCCGCGCCGGAATCGTCATCGCCCTGGCGGCCTTCCTCGGCGTCGTCGCCTTCTTCTGGCCGTTCCTCGTGGCACCCGGCACATTCGGCTCGAACTACGCGCCGCCGCTGATCTTCGGCGTCCTGCTCGTCGTCGTGCTCTGCGTGGTGATATCGGAGATCGCCGAAGGCGGCATCAACTCCAAGGCCCTGGCGATGCTGGGCGTCCTCTCCGCCGTCAACGCCGCCATCCGGCCCCTCGGAGCCGGTACGGCCGGGATCGAGACGGTGTTCTTCATCCTCGTGCTCGCGGGCCGGGTCTACGGTCCCGGATTCGGCTTCACCCTGGGCTGTACCTCGCTCTTCGCCTCGGCCCTCATCACGGGCGGCGTCGGTCCCTGGATGCCTTACCAGATGTTCGGCTGCGCCTTCGTCGGCATGCTCGCCGGCCTTCTGCCGAAAGCCACGGGACGCGGGGAAGTCGCCCTGCTCGCGGTGTACGGATCGCTCTCCGGTTACCTTTTCGGCTTTCTCCTGAACCTCTCCTTCTGGCCGTTCTCCCTCGACCCGAACAGCTCCATCGCCTACCTTCCCGGCCTCCCGTTCACCGAGCAGTTCCAGCGGTACCTCGCCTTCGACCTGGCCACCTCCCTCGGCTGGGACACCGGCCGCGCCGTCACCAACTTCGTCTGCGTCACCCTCGCCGGCCCCGCGGTACTGACGGTCTTCCGCCGCGCCGCCCGCAAGGCCCGCTTCCAGGCGCCGGTGCGATTCGTCTCCCCGTCCCGCGGGAACGAGGACACGTCCCCGGAACCGCGGACCGGCTGAGCCGCGTCGCCCGGCGCGCCGGGCTCACTCGCAGCCGGAGGAGATCTCCTGGAAGTTGTCGTAGTGGTCGCCCGTGTACCAGACGGTCCGGGTGCCGGGGTCGCGCACGAGCCGTTCGGCGTCGCGGTGCTCACCGGGGTTGCGGGGGTTGACGTCGTACTCCCGGTAGCGGCCCTCCCGGGGCAGGTCGCCCGAGCGGTTGCGGTAGACGTTGCTTCCCCGGATGACCAGAGGCGTGTTCACCACCGGGTAGTCGGTCGGCCTTGTGGCCTGCGGCCATTCCAGCTCCTTCCAGATGGCGCAGGCTTCCTCGACGTGCCCGGGGAACTCCTCTACGGGCAGCGGAGGGTCGATGATGTCGACGGGCCGAACCGAGGCGTACGGGAAGGCGGGCGTCGGCTGAGTGGAGGCGGCGGAGGAAGCTGCTGGAGTGGCGAGCGCCGCCAGGAACAGGGCCGCGGCGGCCACGGAGCGCAGGGTGCGCGGAATCGTCATGCCCTCTCCAACCGCGCGCGCGGCGGCGCGGACACGGGCGGGCCCCGTAACGGCGGAGCGCGGGAGGAGCGCGTACACCACCGGGACCGCGCCCTCCCTCCGCCCGGAGCCCGGCGGCTCGCGCGGAGTCGCCGGGGCGGAGCCGCCCGCGGCCGAACGACCGCACCTTGCGAAAAGGTAAGGAAATCCGCTCACCGGCGCGCAACACCCTCTCCTGTGCAATAGCGACCGCGACCGGCTGCCGGAGACAGGACGAGCTGAACCCCTCCTGGGGCCGGTGCCGGTCGCACACGTATGGCAGTGGGCTCTCCACGCGGAGCCCTGTACGGGAGGCACTCATGAATTCGTCTGTCCACGTCTGGCGCCGGGGCCTTGCCGCCACCGCCGCCGTACTGCTCCTGGGGACGGGAGCGGTCGCCTGCGGCGGTGACGACAAGCCCGCCGCGAAGGAGTCCACGTCGGTGGACACCGGTGCCGGTGCCGGTGCCGGTGACGACGGGTCGCGGGACACCGGCGCCAGCGGCGGCGGGTCCGAGGACACCGGCACCGGCGGCGGATCGGCCGACGGCGAGGGCGTCGCGTACGCGGCGTGCATGCGCGCGAACGGCGTCGACGTTCCCGACCCGGCCGCGGGTGAGAGCCCCCGGCTGCCGAAGGACGTCGCACAGGCCCTGCTGGACAAGGCCGAGAAGGAGTGCGGGGACACGCCGGGCTCGCGAATGGCCGGCAGTGGAGGTCTCTCGGGCGACCCGCGGCTGGAGGCCCTGTCGCTCGCCAACCAGAAGTGCCTGCGGGAGAACGGCTACGAGATGCCGGAGTCGAAGGGCGAGATGCAGCCGTCCCGGCCGGGCGAGAACCCCGTACTCGACCGGGCGCAGAAGGCGTGCAAGGCGGCCGGCGACGCGCTCTCCGACTACCTCGACCAGAAGCTGGGGACGAAGTGACGCAGGACGAACCGGAGACGGTCGTCTCACCGCGGGTCTCCGCCGACGAGGCGGACGAAGCACCCCCGGAGCCCACGCCCCGCAAACGCCGCATCGGTTGGCGCCGGGCCGCCCTCGTCGCCGTCGCCGCCGGCGCCGTACTCGCCACGGCCCTCGCCGCCACGGTGTACGTGGGCGGCACCGAGCCCCCGGAGCCGGCCGCGCGCGAGAAGCTGCCGCCCGGCACCGAGCGGGTCACCCGGGGCGACCTGGTGACCGAGGTGTTCGCCACCGGGGCGATGAAGTACTCCGGCGCGCGGACGGTCAAGAACCACCTGGACGGCATCGTCACCTGGGCGCCCGGCGCGAACTCCGTCGTCAGCCAGGGCAAGCGGCTCTACGCCGTCGACAACGCACCGGTCCTCCTGCTGCGCGGATCGCTCCCCGCCTGGCGGGAGTTCAAACTGGGCATGTCCGACGGCGAGGACGTCCGGCAGCTGGAGCGGAACCTGGCGGAACTCGGCTACACCGGCTTCACCGCGGACGACGAGTTCTCCGAGAAGACCCGGGCCGCCGTCAAGCGCTGGCAGAAGAACAACGGCCTGGCGGCGAACGGCAGGATCGAACTGGGCCGGGTCGTGTTCGCCTCCGGCTCCCTGCGCGTCGCCCGCGCCGACGTGCGCGTCGGCGACCCGGTCGCCGCCGCCCAGGACGTCCTGCGGGTCACCGGCTTCCGGCACAACGTGTCGGCGCGGGTCCCCGCGGAGGACCAGGAACTCGCCGTCGAGGGCGCGAAGGTGGAGATCGAGTTCCCGGACGGCGAGCGCATCGGCGGGGCCGTCACCTCCGTCGCCGCCGAGAAGGCCACGCAGGACGCCAAGAAGGTCGTGCCGATCACCGTGCGGCCGGACGCCTCGCCGAAGCTCGACGCGCTCCAGAGCGCCGAGGTCGTCGTCGTGCTCAAGCGCACGGAGGCGAGGGACGTGCTCTCCGTTCCCGTCACCGCGCTCCTCCCGGCGCGGGGCGGCGGATACGCGGTGCAACTGGTCGAGAACGGCAAGGCCTACGGGGTCCGGGTGAAGACCGGGGCGTTCGCCGACGGACGGGCGGAAGTCACCGGTGCGGGCCTCGGCGAAGGCGCGTTCGTGGGGGTGCCCACACTGTGACCGGTCACCTCGACGACGACGCCGGGCGGACCGGATCCGGGCCCGCCGAGCCCGTCGTGAGCCTCACCGGCGTCGGCCGCTCGTACGGGCGGGGAGCGCAACGCGTCCACGCGCTGGCCGACGTGACGACGGCCATCGGGCCGGGCGAGCTCGTCGCCGTCGTCGGCCCCTCCGGCTCCGGCAAGTCCACCCTGCTCCATCTCATCGGCACCCTCGACCGGCCCACCACCGGTGAGGTCGTGGTGGACGGGCTGCGGGTGGACCGGCTCGACGACCGGAAGCTGTCCGGCCTGCGCGCCCACCGCATCGGTTTCGTCTTCCAGCAGTTCCACCTCTCCGGCGGCACCCGCGCCGTGGACAACGTCGCCGACGGCCTGCTGTACACCGGCCTCTCCCGGCGCGTACGACGCGAGAGGGCCACCGAGGCCCTGCACCGGGTCGGCCTCGGCCACCGCCTGGGCCACCGGCCGCACGAGCTGTCCGGCGGCGAGCGGCAGCGGGTGGCCATCGCCCGCGCGGTCGTCGGCGATCCCGCGCTGCTGCTCGCCGACGAGCCCACCGGGGCCCTGGACACCCGCTCCGGCGCCATGGTCGTGCGGCTCCTGCGCGAGCTGCACGAATCCGGCACCACCGTCGTGGTCATCACCCACGACACCGAACTGGCCGCGAGCCTGCCGCGCCGCCTGGTCATGCGCGACGGACGGCTCGTCCAGGACACCGGAGGCCCCTCGACCGCACCGCCACCGGTGCTGGAGCACACATGAACCGCGACGCCACGAAGAGTTCGCGCCTGCGGGCCGGAGACCTGCTGCGGCTCGGCGCGGGCGGACTGCGCACCCGGCCGCTGCGCGCCGTCCTGTCCGCCGCCGGCATCGCTATCGGCATCGCCGCGATGATCTCCGTACTCGGCATCTCCGCCTCCAGCCAGGCCGGCCTCAACGCCGAACTGGACAAACTGGGCACCAACCTGCTGACCGTCGAGCCGGGGACCGACCCGGATACCGGCGAGCCCGCCCCCCTGCCCGTGAGCACGGTGCAGACCATCGCCCGCGTCGAGGGCGTGGACACCGTGAGCGGCACGGGGAAGCTGGAACGCGTGAGCGCCTACCGCAACGCCCGCGTCGACCCGGCCGAGTCCAACGCGCTGACCGTCTTCGCCACCGACGACCGGCTGCTCGGGACCCTGGAGGCGAGGATCGCCCTGGGGACCTGGCTGGACCGTGCTCCCGAGCGCTACCCCACCACCGTCCTCGGCCGTCGCGCGGCGGACCGGCTGGGCATCACGGACGTGGGCGAGGAGGTCTGGATCGGCGACCGCTACTTCACCGTCCTCGGCGTCCTCGACGCCGTGCCGCTCGCCCCCGAGATCGACACCGCCGTACTCGTCAACGGCGACGCGGCGAAGCGGTACCTGGGGCACGACGGCCGCCCCACCAAGGTCTACGAGCGCTCCGCGGACGCGCTCGTCGAGACGGTCCGGGCCATGCTGCCCCGCGCCGCCAACCCGGAGAAGCCGCAGTACGTCGCCGTGAGCCGGCCCTCGGACGCCCTGAAGGCCCGGCAGGCCGCCGACGCGTCGTTCACCGGGCTGCTGGTCGGCCTGGGCTCGGTGGCCCTGCTCGTCGGCGGGATCGGTGTGGCCAACACCATGGTCATCGCGGTCATGGAACGGCGTGGCGAGATCGGTCTGCGGCGTGCGCTGGGCGCGGCCCGGCGGCACATCTCCCGGCAGTTCCTCATGGAGGCCCTGCTGCTGTCCTGCCTCGGCGGCCTGGCCGGAGCGGGCCTGGGGGCGGCCGTGAGCGCCGGTTATGCTCTGAGCCGGGGCTGGCCCGTCGCGGTGCCCCTCACCGCCCTGTGCGCGGGCGTCGCCGCGACGGTCGTGATCGGCGCGATCGCCGGACTGTATCCGGCCCTGCGCGCCGCCCGCACCCCTCCGACGGTGGCCCTCGCCGCACCGTAGCCGGTGCCCCGTCCGCCGCCTCACGCTCTCCCGGGCGGGATCGGGCGGACCGGGGCGCCGCAGTCCACCACGCCGTACCCCGGATCCGCGTCCACCGCGCCGGGGCAGGGAGGAGAAGCGCGTGCGCGTGCTGATTGTCGAAGACGAGCCGTTCATGGCGCGGGCCCTGGTGAACGGCCTCCGCCGGGAGGCCATCGCGGCCGACCACGCCCCCGACGGGCACAGCGCCCTGGAGCAGGTCGCCTGCCACGACTACGACGTGGTGGTCCTCGACCGCGACCTGCCGGGCGTCCACGGCGACGACGTGTGCCGGCGCATCACCGAGCGGCACAGCTCGATGCGGGTGCTGATGCTCACCGCCGCGGCCTCGCTCGACGACCGCGTCGACGGACTGCGGCTCGGCGCGGACGACTACCTGCCCAAACCGTTCGACTTCCCGGAACTCGTCGCCCGGCTGCACGCCCTGCACCGCAGGTCGGGGAGCCCGCCGCCACCCGTCCTGGAGTGGGCCGGAGTACGGCTGGACCCCTTCCGCCGCGAGGCGTACCGCGAGGACCGGTACCTGCGGCTGACCCGCAAGGAGTTCGCCGTCCTGCACGTCCTGATGACGGCGCAGGGCGGCGTGGTCAGCGCCGAGACGCTGCTGGAGAAGGCGTGGGACCAGCACACCGACCCCTTCACCCAGGCCGTGCGCGTGACCGTCTCCACCCTGCGCCGCAAACTCGGCGAGCCCGCCCTCCTGCACACCCGTACCGGGGCCGGCTACTACCTGGGACCGAGACCGTGAGCGCCGCCGAACGCCGCACCCGGCTGACCCTCCGCGGCCGGCTCACCTTCACCTACGCGGCCCTGTTCGGGGCGTCGGGCGCCGCTATGGCCGTACTCCTGTACCTCTTCATGAGCTACGGCCCGAGCTACGCCCCCACCCTGACCCGGGTCGGCATACCGACGCCGTCCAGCAGCACACCGGCGGGCGAGGAACCGGGCAGGGCACCGACGGAGGGCGCCGCGCCCTCGCGGGACGGCGGCGCGGCCCCGGACGGCGGCGACAGTCCCGGAAGCCCGGAACAGGGCGTCGCCCCGGCCGCGAGCGGCGTGTCCCCCGAGGCCGGCCGCCCGACCCCGCCCTCGGACGGCGGGGAGGTGCTGGCGAAGCGCCCCACGCCGAGCGGCGAACTCATCCCGAGCGGGGAACTCACCCCGAGCGCCGGACCCACGACGGAGCCGGACACCAGCGACAGCGGGTCCGGCCAGGGCCTGCTGTCGCTGGAGGTGTCGGACAAGGCCGACTTCCTCCAGGCGCTCCTGGTCTTCAGCGCCGTCGTCTTCCTGCTGCTGCTGGTGGCGTCCGTGATCGTCGGCTGGTTCGTCGCCGGCCGGATGCTGGCCCCGCTCCAGAAGATCACCGCCACCGCCCGCGGCATCGCCGACTCCACGCTGCACGAGCGCATCGCCCTCGCCGGGCCGAAGGACGAGATCAGGGAGCTGGCCGACACGTTCAACGCCATGCTCCGCCGCCTGGAGCGGGCCTTCGAGGCGCAGCGCCGGTTCGCGGCGAACGCCTCGCACGAACTGCGCACCCCGCTGGCGAGCATGCGGACCATCCTCCAGGTGGCGCTCGCCTCGCCCGACCCGGAGGAACTGCGGGCCGCCGGATCCGAACTGCTCGTCCTCAACAAGCGCTCCACCGACACCACCCAGGCCCTGCTGGCCCTGGCCCGCGCCGATCACGGAGCGATCACCCAGGAGCCGGTCGACCTCGGGCGGCTCGCCCGGGAGCTGTGCGTCCAGAGGCAGCCGCAGGCGCGCGCCGCCGGAGTGGAGCTGACCGGGGCGGCGGACGCGGACGGAGCCGGGCCGACCGGGGCGGCGGACGCGGCCTGGGTGCGGGGGGACCCGGTGCTGCTGCGTCAGCTCGTCGGCAATCTCGTCGACAACGCGCTCCGGCACAACCACCGGGGCGGCACGGCGCGTGTCGCCGTGTGCCGCCGTGACGACGGCGGGGTGTCCCTCTCCGTACGCAACTCCGGCCCGCGACTCGACCAGGAGTCGGTCGACCGCGCCTTCGAGCCCTTCCACCGCCTGGAGGTGCGGAGGGAGGGCGCGGTGGACGGGCGGCCGTCCGGGTACGGACTCGGGCTCGCCATCGTCCAGTCCATCGTCCGCGCCCACGACGGCTCGCTGACGGCCGCGCCGCTCGCTCCCGACGGGCTGGAGGTGTCGGTGGACCTGCCCGGCACGTGTCCGTCCGCCGACCGGGCCGCGGAGCCGCCGGGCCGGGCGGCCGGTGCGCCGGCGGGTCCGGGATGCGCTCACAGGTGACGCGCGGTCGTTCCTGGGACCGGCTGCCTGCCGGAGGCGGGAGCCCTCGCCGGCCTGCGGCCCCACGACGACGGCCGCCGCCTCCCCGTGCGGGGGGAGACCGCGGCCGTCGCCGTGCACGTGCGGGGTGCGCGGTCAGCCGGCCGCGGCGGTGGTGATCGCGCCGGACCAGGCGGGTGAAGCGCCGTGCGGTCCGACGGCCTTGACGCTGACCGGGGTGGAGGCGCCGGGCTTCAGGTGGTCGATCCGGAGGAGGTCGACGCCCGAGCGGGGCACGGTGAACGGCTTGCCGTCGCCCACCGTGACCTCGTAGCGGACGGTTCCGGGTGCGGGATCGACGGCGACGCCGCCCGAGGTGACGCCGCCGATGGTCCCGCGCACACGGAGCGCGGGCGGGGCCCCGGCGGCCGGCACGGTGGCCTCCACCTTCTCGCTCCACGCGGTGGCGGCCGTGAGGTCGGCCTTCAGCCGCCGGACGCGCACCGCGTACGTCGCGCCCGGGGCGAGCCCCTCGATCCGCGTGCCCGGCCGGGCGGTGGTGGTGTAGGTCTTCTCGGTCCCGGAGGCATCGGTGTGGGAGACCTGGTAGCGGGAACCGCTCTCGCCGTCGGTGTATCCGAGGACCAGTCCGTTCTCGACGGGGGTGACCTTCACGATGTTCGGGGCGGCGGGGAGGGTGCCGGTCGGGGTGAGGGTGGTGGTCGCCGGTGTGCTGCCGCCCGCGCCGTTGACCGCCGTCACGGCGATCTTGTACGCGGTGCCGTTGGCCAGTCCGGTGAGGTCGGCGAAGGGTTCGGCGGTGCTCCCGGGCTTCGCCGTGACGACGGTGCCGTCGGGGGCGGTGGCCGTGACGGTGTGCTTCAGGCCGTCGACCGCGTTGGCGAACCGTACGCGCACGGACCCGGAGGCGGTGGCGGTGGCGGTGATCTTCGACGGGGCGGGAGCCCTGAGGTCGAGGGTCGTGGCCTCCTCCTGGAAGCCCTGCGGGGAGAGCAGGGAGACGCGGACCGAGGCGGCGGAGGCGCTGTGCTTCCAGGACATCGGCGCCTTCACCGCCCCGCCGCCCGGGTCGGTCCTGGGCAGGTCGACGACGGACCCGCCGACGACCGCGCCGCTGGTGTCGGTGACCCGGACGGCGAGCCGGTAGCCCTTCAGCGTCCAGGACGGGCCGTCGGTGGCGAGCGGACCGCGCGGGACCACGGTGGCGGTGGCCCGGTCGGTGCCGTTCGCCTCGGCCGGCGCGGAGATGTCCAGCGAGGCGATCGGCGCGTTGGCCGACCGCATCGCCCCGTAGGACGCCTTGGGCCGGTCCCAGGCGTCCACGACACCGTAACCGCGCAGCTTGTTGGGGCTCGACGTGTCGGCGATGGTGCTGCGGTAGTCGCCGTAGGTCCACTGGGACCAGCCGAAGACGTAGTCCTTGTCGGCGAACGCGCCCACCTTCGTGTCCGACCCGGTCCTGAAGTCGGTGCTCTCGGCGGCCCTGTCCCACGGCTTTCCGGCGGCGGGGGCGTCGCTGCTGAACTCGGAGACGAAGATCGGCTTGTCCGGGTAGAGGCGATGGGTGTTCTCCACCGCGTCGTCGTAGGAGTCCCGGTACCGGTTGATGGCGGCGAAGTCCATGTAGTACTGGCCGTCCGACTCCGGTTTCGTCTCCGGCGTCGAGTCGTCGATGAAGAAGTTGACCATCGTGACGAGGCGGGTGGGGTCGATGTTCTTCGAGAAGGCCGCCATCCGCTCGGCGTAGGCGACGCCCTCGGGGGTGTTCGACTGGATCTCGTTGGCGACGGACCAGGCGAAGATGCTGGGGTGGTTGAAGTCCCGCTCGACCATTTCGGCCATCTGCTGCTTGTAGAGGGGCAGTTCCTCCTGGAGCTTGGAGTACTCACCCCACACCGGTGTCTCGGCGATGAGCAGCATGCCGATGCGGTCGGCGTAGTCGAGCAGGCCGGGAGCCTGGGCGTAGTGGCCGATCCGCATGATGTTCATGCCGGCCGACTTCATCATGTCCAGGTCCTTGCGGACCTCGGCCAGGGGCTCGGTGTTCCCGTTCACCGGGTCGTCGGAGACGCGGTTGGCTCCGGCCGCCTTGAGCTTCGTGCCGTTGAGGAGCATGTCGGCGCCGCTGACCTTGACGGAGCGGATGCCGAAGGTGTCGCTGATCCCGTCGATGACGGCGCCCGGCGCGGAGGCCGCGGCCAGGGAGACGCCGAGGCGGTAGAGCCGCGGATCGTCGAGCTGCCAGAGCGAGTAGGCGTCCCGGCCCAGGTCGGCCCGCAGGGTGACGGGGACGGTTCTGCCCGCGGGGACGGTGGCGGTTCCGGTGAGGCCGGTGCCGTCGGGGACGTCCGCGCCGGTGGACGCCGAGGTGATGGCGCCCCGCACGGTGACCTGCCGGTCGGTGCCGCCGTCGTTGCGCACGAACACCCGGGAGGCGACCGAGGCGGAACCGGCGGTGAGGTCGGGCGTCGCGGTGATCTCCTGCCGGGTGATGGACAGCGGCTCGGTGGTGGTGAGGGTGACGTCGCGGGACAGGCCGCCCCAGTTCCACCAGCCGCCTATCTTCTTGTTGTTGTTGGCCTTGACGGCGATGGTGTTGGTACCGCTCGTCCTGATGGCGGAGGTGACGTCGAGCTGGAAGGGGGTGTAGCCGCCCCGGTGCGTGTCGCTCCCGGTCCAGGTGAGGTCGCTCCCGTCCTGGCCCTCCGGTGACCTGTCCGTGAGCGAGGGGCTCAGGACCAGGGCGCCGTTGACCCACACCTTGCAGGACCAGTAGCAGGCGCCGATGTCGAGCCGGTAGCGGGAATCCGCGCCGCCGGGGTGGGCGACGGTGAAGGTGCGGCGGTACCAGCCGTCGCCCGTGTACGTGGAGTACCTGTCCCGGGTGTCCCAGTTGCCGGGCACCGGCAGGGTGTCCCAGCTGTCGGTGCTGGTGGCCGGGTCCTGGTACTTGTCGGTCTCGCCCCGGTCCGTCGTGGTGAAGCGCCAGGAGCCGTTCAGGCTCTGTGCCGGGTCGCCCTGGGTCACCTGGTGGCCGGGGGCGTCCTGGTCGGGGGCCTTCCAGGTGCAGCCGCCCGCCGTCGCGGGGTGGCCGGCCGGAGTGTCGGTGAGCGTACGGACGTCGACGGCGCCGATCGACACCTTGCTGCGGAAGGAGCCGAGAGCGAAGGTGCCTCCGGCGGCGGGCGAGGCCGTGCTCGCCGTGAGGCGTCCGCCCAGGTGGAGCGCGGTGACTCCGCCCGCGCGGACGACGCGCACGTCCAGCCAGTCGCCGAGGGTGACGGGTGACTGGCCCGAGCACGCGGCCGGCGCGGAGAGCGGCCTGCCGACCCGGACGCCGGCCCGGCCGTCCGGCTGGACGCCGGTGATCTGGAACCCCAGGTCCTTGGTGACCGGGTTGTCGGCGTCCTGCATGTCCAGGGCGAGGGACACGGTGCCCTCCGACCCGATCGTCTCGATCCGTACCCGGGTGGTGAGTTCGTAGGATCCGGGCAGGGTGAGCGCGGCGGCCGGCCGCAGGTAGCTTCCGGCCGCGCCGGCCGAGGTGTCGACGGACGCCGAGCCGTCCCGCGCGGTCCAGGCGGGGCCCCCGGCCGGGGACCCGGTCCTGGTCCACTCGGCCAGGCCGGCGGAGAAGTCGTCACTGAACAGGGTGTCCGCGGCGGCGCTCGAAGCGGCGGGCGCGGTGGACGTCGCCGCCGGGGCGGCGAGCGCCGGCGGCGAAGCGAAACCGACGACCAGCGCCAGCAGCGCGGCACAGGCGCCGGCGGCTGGGCGTCTCAGCGGGGAATACATGACGGGTGCCTCCTGACAGAAGCGATGGGGGAGGGACGCGGGGCCGAACCGCGCCCCGCGTGTGGGCCGGGTGGCCGGTGAGCGGCGGCGGGCCCGGCGGCGGGACGGCGCAGGCGGCCACGCTCAGACGGCGACGCCCTGGACTTCGAGCGTCTGCACGCACTTCGCGTTGATGGGGATGGTCACCTTCTTCTCGCGCACGGTCGCCTCGCGGCGTACGTAGGCCTCGCCGACGCCCGTGTTCCAGCGGGGCACCGCGCCGTTCGCGCCGCCGGCCGCGGTGGTGAAGCGGGAGAGGTCGAACGTCATGTCCGTCCGGGGACCGTTGTTCGCGACGACGATGACGAGCCGGCCCGTCTCCTCGTCCAGGGCCGCGGCGGCGTGCGGAACGCCGGTGTGCAGCATCGTCATCCCGGGGCGGATGTGCCGGCTGAACTGCGCCATGACGTGGTATTTGGGGTTCACGGTGTCGGACAGGGTCACGCCCTTGGAGGGGTCCGCCGGGTCGTTGACGGTGTACTGGATCATGGCCCATTCGCGGTGCGTGTCCAGCGGCTGCCAGTAGGCCCAGCCCGTCGGATGCAGGGCGTGGAGATCGTTCAGCAGGAACTGGGCCATCGTGAAGCCGTCCGCCGCGGCCGTCCCCGTCTCCGAGTTCCACAGCCCCTTGCCCGCGTCGGCGACCACCAGTCGGTGGAGCTCGGCGCGGTCGCCTCCCGCGCCCTGGTAGCCGTGCACGTTCACCCGGTCGACCAGGGCCCTGGCCTCGCTGCCGAGCGCCTGCCACGTACTGATGGCGGTGTCGACGGTCGCCTCGTCGGAGGCGGAGATCTTCGTCGTCGTCAGACCGCGCGAGTCCAACTCCTCGCGGAGCAGCGGGAGTACCCCCTCCTGCACCTGCGGAGTCATGAAGCAGCCCTCCTGGGCCCCGGCGAATCCGGTCCACCAGTTCCCGGAGCTGGGCTCGTTGAAGGGCTCCACCGAGGCGAAGTCCACACCCCAGTTCTCCCGGGCGTGGAGCGCCACCGCGGCCATGCCGGACGCGTGGCTCCGGTAGTGGGCGGGGCCGAGGTTGTTCTTCTTCGACGCTGTGGCGCCCGAAGGGTTGAGACTGTCGGTCATCCACCACATGGGCGAGTTGGCGAACAGCTCGCTGCGCGCGCCGCGTTGGGTCGCCCTGAGCAGCATGGCCCGCTGGGCCGGGTCGGCGTTCCAGTCCCAGACCGGCGAACCCGTGTCTCCGGGGTCCAGCCAGTAGCCGCCGATCTGCTTGTGCCACGGGATGCGGCCGGGGTCCATCCGGACCGTGCGGCCGTCCGCCAGCCGTACGGTGTTCCAGCCGCAGGCCCCGAGGTTGTAGCGGGCCAGGGTGAGGCCGAGGCCGGGGAGCGTCTTCCCCCTGTACGTCACGGACTTGTCGGTGAAGAAGAGGTCGGCGAACAGGTCCGCGTGGACGGGGTCGCCTCCGAACACCTTCGCCCACCAGGCGAGCGATGTACCCCAGCCTTCCCATGTGCCGTAGCTCTTCGACGGATCGACCACGATCGTCGAATCGGCCCGTGCCGTCCCGGCCGTGAACGCGCCGCTGAGCAGCGCCGCTCCTGTCGCGGCGAGGAGCGTCCGGCGTCCGATCATCAAATCCCTCCACTCGACTGGTGGCCTGTCCCGCACGGGCCGGCGGGTGCTCCGGCTGTGGCACGGCGCTGGTGGGCGCTGTGGAGCCCGGGGTGGCGGCACCGGTCGGGAGGGGGGAACGTCGCGCGGCTCGGAGTCGAGGCACGTGGTTCTCCGCAGGCAACGGTCAACTCTGTTGCCGCAAAGAATTATCATGCATCTCGGTCATCTGACCCCGCCGTGAAATAGATTTCCGAATCGATCAATCCCGCGATCACGCACCCGGCCCGCAGGGGCCCGCACGGGCCTGTGCCTCGCGGGTTCCGGCCGTGGCCGACGTACTCGACGCGGTGCTCACGAGCGGTGAGCGATGTCGGGGCGGCGGCGCCACCGGCGAGAGGCGCCTCGGCGGCGATGCGCGGACCGGCCCCTACCATCGGGCGCATGGCGATCCAACGGCTGGACCACGTAGGGGTCGTCGTCGACGACCTGACAGCCGCGACGGCGTTCTTCGTCGCGCTGGGACTGGAACTCGAAGGCGAGGGGCAGGTGGAGGGGCGCTGGGTGGACCGCGTCCTGGGGCTCGAAGGCGTCAGGGCGCAGATCGCGGTCGTCCGGACCCCCGACGGCCGCGGGCGGATCGAACTCTCGAAGGTCCACACCCCCGCAGCCCCGCAGGGCGACCGGAACGCCCCGGCGAACGCGCCGGGCATCCGCCACATCGCGTTCGAGGTGGACGACCTCGACGCGATGGTCGCCGCCCTGCGCGAAAGCGGTGCCGAGTTCGTCGGCGAGGTGCGGCAGTACGCGGACGCCTACCGCCTCTGCTACGTCCGAGGCCCGGAGGGCATCATCGTCGAACTGGCGGAGGACATCCGCTGAGGCCGGTCGGCCGGAGCGGTGGCCCGGCCTCTCACCCGGGGCGGGGCTCGACGGTCCGCCCCGGCGGGCCGGCACGTACCGCTGCCCGGCGGACCGGCTACACCGGCGGGTCGAGCCTGCGGAAGTACGTCCAACTGGTCTCGTTCGGCTCGCTCCACGTCTCCGGGGCACGGGCGAACTCCGGGTGCCGGTCGGCGACATAGGCGCGCGTGCGCTCGGGGACCTCGGCGTACGAGCCGAGCTTGCGGCCCCGGCAGTGGAAGGCGAGGCCGCCGGGACGCTGTCCGCGGGCCATCCACGGCAGCCACGGGGACATCCGGCTCCACGACATGGTGGCCGGGACGCTCGGCGCGTGGCCGGCCAGGTCGGCGCGGTCGGCGAAGAACTGGAAGAGCTCCAGGGCCCGGTAGGTGTCGCCGGCCGAGTGCAGGGGGTACTGCGCCACCGGCAGCGGCGAGGGATAGGACAGCGGGATCTCCAGACTGAAGCAGACCTGACCGCCGAGGTCGGTGGTGGGAACGGGGAAGGGCCGCCACTTCTGGTTGGCCGGATCGTTCCAGACGTGCACCACCGGCAGGTCCTGCCAGGTCTCCAGGATCTCGCGGGTGACCGGGTCCAGGTAGAAGGCGGCTTCCCGGGTCAGCAGCCGATACCCGTCCGGACCCTGCCCGGGGTCCTCGACCAGCCGCGCGGCATTGAGCCCTTCGAAGCCGAAGACACGCTGGTAGGGCTCGTCGGGCGCCCAGGAGTACACGTCCCCCGACCACCAGTACGTGACCTGCTCGCCGTCGAGCGAGGCGCGGGTGCGGGCGAAGGCGCGGAGCAGTTCCGCGGGTGTCGTCATACGGTCCATGCGGTCCACTCTGCGCGATCGCGGCCCCGGCCGGGCGGAGAACGCCGGGTACGGGCCGGTTCCGGCGCGTCGGCGGCCGTCAGCACGCGTCCGTCGTCGATGGACAGGGCGTCCGGAATGATCACCGAGCCTTCGCATTCCTGAAGGGGAGAGGCGCCGCGCGCGTTCGGCTCGTACACTCCGGGAGCCGGTGTTACGCGTCAGTAACCCGCGTGTGGCCGGCGTGAGGACACCACTGCGAGGAGGCCGCGATGATCCTTTTCCTTCTGCCCGAGTGCGACTACGACCCCACGGAAGTGGCGATCCCCTGGGCGGCGCTCGCCTCCGCCGGGCGCGAGGTGCGTTTCGCGACGCCGCACGGGCGCATCGCCCTGGCCGACGAGCGGCTCACCGACACCGGATTCTCCTGGCTCTCCCCGTGGCTGATGACCCGTTCCCAGGATCTGGCCGCCTACCGCCGTCTCACCGACGATCCCTGGTTCCGTTCGCCGTTCTCGTACGAGGAGGTGGACGGGTCCGCCGTCACCGGACTGTTCATAGCCGGCGGTCACGCCCCGGGCATGCGGACGATGCTGGACAGCGTCACGGCCCAGGGCCTGGTCGCCGACGCGTTCGCCCGTGAGCTCCCGGTCGGCGCCGTATGCCACGGCGTCCTCCTCGCGGCCCGCGCGAAGGACCCCGGGACCGGGCGTTCCGTGCTGTACGGACGCCGGACCACCGCGCTCACGTCACTGCTGGAGCTGACGGCCTGGAACCTCACCCGCCTCAAGCTCGGCCGCTACTACCGGACGTATCCGACCACGGTCCAGCAGGAGGTGACCGCGGCCCTCGCCGACCCGCACCACTTCGAAGCCGGCCCGGTGCTGCCGGTCCGGGACACGGCCGCACGTCCGCTGCGCGGCTTCACCGTGCGGGACGGCAACTACGTCTCCGCCCGCTGGCCCGGCGACTGCCACCGCCTCGCCGCGGACTACCTGGCACTGGTGGAGGAGCGCGCACCGCGGTCCGCCCCGGAGAACACGTAGCGGCAACGCGGGCCTGATCATGGTCGGGATTTGCCTAATGACATTAGGCGGATGCAGACTGGCATCAGGCTGAGGTTGCCGTGGGGCGAGCATCGCGGAGGACGGACATGGCACAGCGCGCGGGGCTGAGCGCGGAGCGCGTCGTGCGCGCCGGGGCGGATCTCGCCGACGAGATCGGCTTCGAGCAGACGACGCCGGCCGCGCTGGCCCGCCGGCTCGGCGTCAGGACGGCCAGCCTCTACTCGCACGTGCGCGGCGTCCACGACCTCAAGACCGGAATCGCCCTGCTCGCCCTGGAGGAACTGGCCGACCGGGTCGGCGCCGCCATCGCGGGCCGGGCCGGCAAGGACGCGCTCACGGCCTTCGCGAACGCCTACCGGGACTACGCCCGCCGGCACCCCGGTCGATTCGTCGCCGCCCGCTATCCGCTCGACCCCGCGGCGGCGGCTGCCAGTGCCGGAGGCCGGCACGCGGCGATGACGCGGGCGATCCTGCGCGGCTACGACCTGGACGAGCCGGCGCAGACGCACGCGGTGCGGCTGCTGGGCAGCGTCTTCAGCGGGTTCGTCGGGCTGGAGTCCGCGGGCGGCTTCGACCACAGCGCCCCGGCCTCCGAGGAGAGCTGGACCGAGATCCTCGGCGCGCTGGACATCCTGCTGCGCACCTGGCCCGCTCCCTGACCCGGACTCCGCGACTTCCCGCACGCGCGTTCCCGTCCGCACGGCCCCCGGCGGCCCCTTCCCTGGAAAAGAGCGATCGACATGCCCACCGGACGCGACTGGTTCACCGTCCCCTTCACCGACGAGCTGGTGCGCGGCGCCCTCGATCTGGAGGCCACCGAGCGCGGTGTGCTGCCGCACCGGCTGCCTGGCTGGGCCCGGCGGCAGATCCCCGACGGCCAGCTGGCCATGGCCGAGTCCCAGCCCTCGGGCGTACGGCTCGCCTTCCGCTCGCGGGCCACCGCCGTCGAACTCGACGTCGTCGCGACCAAGCGGGTCTACCGGGGAGCGCCCCGACGTCCCGACGGCGTGTACGACCTGATCGTCGACGGGCGGCTCGCGGGTCGGGGGAGCGTCGCCGAAGGGGACACCGTCACCATCGACATGACGGCCGGTACCTCGGAAACCCGGCCCGGCCCGGTGCGGACGCTGCGCTTCGAGGAGCTGCCGGGCCACGACAAGGAGGTGGAGATCTGGCTGCCGCACGACGAGACGACCGAGCTGGTCGCCCTGCGGACGAACGCCCCCGCCCACCCGTCGCCGCGTACCGGCCGCAGGATCTGGCTGCACCACGGCAGCTCCATCAGCCACGGATCCAACGCCACCGCGCCGTCCGCCATCTGGCCGGCGCTCGCCGCCGCGCAGGGCGAGGTCGAGCTGGTCAACCTCGGATTCGGCGGCAGCGCCCTGCTGGACCCCTTTACCGCCCGCACCCTGCGCGACACCCCGGCCGACCTCATCAGCGTCAAGATCGGCATCAACATCGTCAACGCCGACGCGATGCGGCTGCGCGTGTTCGGGCCGGCCGTGCACGGCTTCCTCGACACCATCCGCGAGGGGCGTCCCACCACTCCGCTGCTGGTCGTCTCGCCGATCCACTGCCCCATCCACGAGGACACCCCGGGCCCCAGCGCTCCCGACCTCAGCGCGATGAGCGAAGGACGGCTGCGCTTCGCGGCGATGGGCGACCCCGCGGAGACCGCCGCCGGCAAGCTGACGCTCGGCGTCATCCGGGAGCAACTGGCCCGCATCGTCCGGGAGCGGGCCGCCGACGACCCGCACCTGCACTACCTCGACGGCCTCGACCTGTACGGCCGGGCCGACCACGCGGAGCTGCCCCTGCCGGACGACCTCCACCCGGACGCCGCCACGCACCGCCTCATCGGCGAACGGTTCGCGCGGGCGGCCTTCCGCCCGGACGGCCCGTTCGCCGCCGCGGCCGGCTGAACCCCGCTACCGCCGACCCACCTCCCGCGCGGCGTCGGTGAGCGCCCGGTCCAGGATGTCCACCCCGCGCGCGATCTCCTCGCCGCTCACCGTCAGCGGCGGAGCGATCCGGAAGACGCCCCCCATGCCCGGGAGTTGGACGATGTTCATATGGAGTCCCAGCTCGAAGCACCGCTGCGTCACGGCGGCGCCGAGCCGGTCGGAGCCGCCCTCGCCCAGCACGCGGTCACCGACCAGTTCCATGCCCAGCAGCAGTCCGCGTCCCCGCACGTCCCCGACGACGTCGTGGCGGGCGGCCAGCGAGCGGAGGCTGCCGAGCAGCGCCCCGCCGGTCTCCCGCGCCCGCTCGTCGAGGGCGTCCTCGGTCAGCACGTCGAGTACGGCGTTGCCGACGGCGGCCGGCAGCGGGTCGTTGACATGGGTGGTGAAGAACAGGAAGCCGCGGTCGTGGGCCCGCTGTTCGATCTCGGCGCTGGTCACCACGGCCGCCAGCGGCAGCCCCGCGCCGAGCGTCTTGGAGACCGTGAGGATGTCCGGGACGACGCCGTCGTGCTCGAAGGCGTACCAGTCGCCCGTCCGGCACAGCCCTGTCTGCGCCTCGTCGAGGATCAGCAGCATGCCCCTCTCCCGGCACTTCCCGGCGAGGGCGGCCAGGTAGCCGGGCGGCAGCTCGACGACGCCGCCCGAGCTGAGAATCGGTTCGACCAGGCAGGCGGCGAGGCTGCCGACCGACTGCGCGTCGATCAGGTCGAACCCCAGGTCGAGCTGGTGCCGCCAGTCCAGCGCCCCGTCCGCGCCGACGATGTCCGGGCGGAAGCGGTCCGGCACCGGCAGGGCGAAGTTGCCGGGCACGGCCGGTCCGTACCCCTTGCGCCCCGCGCTGTACGTGGCGTTGGCGGCGGCCTGCGTCATGCCGTGCCAGGACCGGGCGAACGAGACGATCTCATGGCGGCCGGTGACGAGTTTCGCCATGCGCACCGCCGCCTCGTTGGACTCGGCCCCGGTGGTGAGGAGCAGCACCTTGTCCAGCGGGCTCGGCAGCGTCGCGGCCAGCCGGTGCGAGAGTTCGACGACGGGGCGGCTCAGCATGCCGCTGTGCAGATGGTCCAGGACGCCGACCTGCCGCCGGACCGTCTCGACGATCCGCGGGTGCGCGTGTCCGAGGATCGCGCTCATCTGGCCGGACGTGAAGTCCAGCAGCTCACGGCCCGACTCGGTGAACAGCGACGTGCCCGCCGCCCGCGCGATGATCTCCGGTGAGAAGGCCGCACGACCGCTGTAGCGGATGAGGTGGCGCTCGGCGTCGTCGTGGGGTGCGTGTGTGTCCATGGACCGACGGTAGACGCGGGGCGGGTCGTCCGGGAACAGCTCGACCGTGACAGCCGTCGAGCGGCTCTCACCCGCCGCCGGAGCCCGTCGCACCCGGACCGCGCGGGTTCTCGGCGAAGGCCGCCTGCCCCAGGGCCCCGTCCCGTGGTATTGGTTCGACGTTCACGACGCCAGGGCGTCACCACCGCCGCGACCGGGCGACGGGATCGCGTCGCAGCCATGCCGGGAGGGAACGTGTTCGACACCGAGGCACTGCGTCTGCTGGTGACCGTGGCCGAGACCGGGTCGTTCACCAAGGCGGCCCTGAAGCTCAGTTACACGCAGTCCGCGGTTTCACGGCGTATCGCCTCGCTCGAACAGCACGCGGGCGGGCCCCTGTTCGACCGGCTTCCGCGCGGGGTGCGGCTGAACTCCGCCGGACGCGCGTTGCACCGCCACGCCGTGGACGTACTGGAGAGCCTGGCCGGAGCGGAACGCGAACTCGCCGCGCTGCACGCGGGCCGCGGCGGACTGCTGCGCGTCGGCGCGTTCGCCACCGCCAACATCTCCCTGGTGCCCACCGCGCTCCGCGCGCTGCGGCGGCTCAGGCCCGACGTCGAGGTCACCGCGGTGGAGGGCCGGAGCAGCGCTCTGGTGGCGCGTCTGCTGGAGGGCGAACTCGACCTGGCGGTCGTCAGCGACTACCCGTCCGGTCTGCCGCCGGCCGACGGTGTCACGATGGCGGCTCTGCTGCGGGACGAGTTGCTCGTCGCGCTCCACCGCGACCATCCGCTGGCCGGCTCCGGAACCGTCGACCTGAGGGACCTGCGCGACGAGGTCTGGCTCCAGAACGCCTCCGCGGACAGCCCCGGCATGCTGGCCGACGCGTGGGCCCGCGCGGGCTTCACACCGAGGAGGGTCATCAGGATCGCCGAGTGGGCGGGGAAGTTCGGCTACGCCGCAGCCGGACTGGGGGTCGCCCTGGTCCCCTCGCTGGCGATCCGGGCCGTGCCGGCCGGACTCGCGCTGTGCCGACTCGGCCGCCTCCCGCCGCAGCGGACCGTGCACACAGCCCTGCCCGCCGCCCCGGTGCCGGCGGCTCTGGTGCTGCGGGACCTCCTCCGGGAGGCCGCCGACCACGCCGCGCTGCCCGGCCCCGGCCCGGCCTCCGGAGGCTATGAGGGAGGGGGCGGCGGCTCGCACCCGTAGGCGCGGGGCCGGACGGCTTCCGCCCGCCGGGCCGGTGAGCCATCGGTGCGTCCGGCCGGTCGGTCCCCGTCCGTCACGCGCCGCGGGGCCTCTCGTCGTCCGGTTCGTCGACGACGTGCACGGCGGCCTCCTCGGCCGATGCCGCTCCGCCGTCGATGCCGACGTCCTCGGCGAAGCCGTCCGTGTGACGTCCGTCGGGGTCCTCCGCGGCGCTGAGCCGTCCGGCGCGCTCCTCGTCGCCGGTCCGCTCCCGCGGTTCGCCCTCGCCCTCGGCGAGGTCGCCGATGCCGTCGCCGCCGGGCGGTTCCACGTCCTCGACCTCCTGGGCGAGCCGCTGGTCCAGGGACTCGCCACGGCTCTCCTCCGCGCCCGTCGTGCCGAACTTGTCCACGGCCAGGGGGCGTTCGGGCGGCGAGTAGCCCTCTTCCAGCTGATCGTCCAGATCGCGTTCGCCGAGGGTGTTCTCCATGTCCAGCTCGTCGTTCGGCGCGTCCTGGCCGTCGTCCTGCGGCTGGTAGACGTCGTCGCCGCGTGCGTCTGCGGGCATGACCTGCTCCTCTGCTCTTCGGTCCGGCCGCCTGCCCGGGGGCCGGTCGCGTCGTCGCCGTGTGCCCGCCCCGGGCGGGAGCTTCGGAGCGGTCAGCGTCCCAGCGCCCTGCGCAGCTCGTCCTTGTTCATGGCGGAGCGCCCCTCGATGTTCTTCTTCCTCGCCTCCGCGTACAACTGGTCCCTGGTGGGGCCCTGCGCGCCCCGGTGGGACCTCTCGCCACCGCGGGCGTAGGCGGACTTCCCGTCCCGCGTGGACGTTCCGCTCGCCGTCCGCGACTCGCCGGACCGGGCCCGTTCCTTGTTCACGGTCCGGGCGGCGATCTCCTTCGCGCGGCGTTCGGACGTGCCCCGCTCCTCCTGGCTCTCCTTGATGTGTTCGTACTGGCGTTCGCGCTTGGCGCTGGATCCAGCAGGCATGACGTTCTCCTTCTCCGACCCGCCGCCCGGAGGGCGCGAGGTCGTTCGTCGGCGAGGTCGAGTCACTTCCGGATGGACGCTCACCCGCGTTTCCCCTGCACGCCCCACTAAACAACGCCGACCCGGCGGCGGCATACGCGACCGGGTTCCGCGCCCGTCCATCCGGCTCCGGCAGGTGGATGCGCCCGGCGCGCCCGCCACCGGCGCGCGGGGGCGAATTCCGAGCCGAGCGCCGCATGCGCGGCCCGCCGACGCCCGGCGCACGGGAGAGCCGACGCCCGACGCATCGCGGAGCGGTCATGCGGCGCGCGTGGCGGGTCCACTGGAGTGACAGGGCTCGGACGCGAGCCCGCGAGGTGCTGCGCGTGCCGGAGCACGGCGGAGACGAGAGACGGGCTGCGCGCCCGCACGCGGCGGGACCGGGTGTCCGTGCCCGCACGCGGCGAGGGGACGGAAGCCGTACGGGAGCGGGCGGCGGGCCCACCCGCCCGCAAGCCGGTTCGAAACCGGACGCAGGGGTAGGCGGCGCGGCGACCGGTCCGCCGGTCGCCGGCCGGCAGCCGGCCGAGGCGGGACCCGCGTCCGTACGCGTCCGGCGGAGAGCCGCGGCGGCACGGACGGACACGACAGAAGGGAGCGGCACCACGTGTCGATCACCACCACGGGCGCGGTGTACGGCTGCCTCGGCATCGGAGCCCTCCTCGCCGCCGCACTGCCGCGCCTGCTCTCCCGCCTCCCGGTCTCCGTACCGATCGTGTTCCTGGCGGCCGGAGTGGCGCTCTACCTGCTGCCGCTGCCGCTGCCCCGGGTCGACCCGGTCGCGGACGGCCCCTGGGTGCGGCACCTCGCCGAACTCTGCGTGATCACCTCCTTGATGGGGGCGGGACTGGCCATCAACCGCCCCTTCGGGTGGCGGTCCTGGGCGGCCACCTGGCGGCTCCTCGGCCTGGCGATGCCCCTCACCATCGGCGCGACGGCGCTCGCCGCCTGGTGGCTGCTCGACTGGCCGCCGTCCGCCGCGCTCCTGGTCGCCGCCGCGCTCGCCCCCACCGACCCCGTACTGGCCTCCGAGGTACGGGTGGGAGAACCGTCCGCCGCGGAGTACGACGAGGACGAGGTCCGCTTCGCCCTGACGAGCGAGGCGGGGCTCAACGACGGGCTCGCCTTCCCGTTCGTCCTGGCGGCCGTCGCCCTCGCCGCGGCGGGCGACGTCTGGTCCGCCGACTGGCTGGTGCACTGGGCGTGGAGCGACGTGCTCGTCCGCGTCGTCGTCGGCGTGGCGGTCGGCGCGGGCATCGGCGTCCTGCTGGGCCAGGTGCTCTTCCAGTCCCGCGCCAGGTCGCTCCGCCTCGCCGAACACGGCGAGGGCTTCGTCGCGCTCGCGGCGACGTTCCTGTCGTACGGCGTCACCGAGGCGCTGCACGGGTACGGCTTCCTCGCCGTCTTCGCGACGGCGTGCGCGCTGCGCCGGTCCGAGCGGAGCCACGGCTACCACAAGGTGATGCACGGCTTCGTCGAGCAGATCGAACGCCTGCTCATGGCGCTGCTCCTCTTCGGCGTCGGCGCGTTCGTGGCCACCGGCGGCCTGGCGTCGCTGACCTGGCGGGGCGCGGCGATCGGCGTGCTGCTGCACCTCCTCATACGCCCCGTCACCGGGTGGCTCGCGCAGCTTCGCGGTCCGGGAGCGCCCAAGGAGCGGGCGGCGACCGCGTTCTTCGGCATCCGGGGGATCGGCTCGCTCTTCTACCTGGCCTACGCCTGCGGCGAGGGAGATTTCGGACCGTACGAACGGGAGATGTGGGCGGTCGTGGTCTTCACCGTGCTGATATCCGTCGTCCTGCACGGCATCGCCGCGACCCCGGTGACCTCCTACCTGGACCGGCTGTCGGGCGACGACCGGCGACCTGCCTGACCTTCCTCGGTGCGTCGGCGGGCCGGGTCCGGTTCCCGGGTGCCGCTTCGTGTCTCAGCGCCGCTTCGTCCCTCAGCGCCGCTTCCCGTCGCCGTCGTCGGCCGCACCGGGATCCACGGGCCAGCGCGCCTCCTGCCGTTCCTCCTCGGTGCGCCGGTCGAGCTCCTCGGCGTCGGGGCGGCGTGGCATGCCGCGGCTGTGACCGTGCTCCGGATCCCCTTCGACCGCTTGGTTGGACTTGTGGTGATGAGCCATCGCCTTCTCCTCAAGGCCATGCGGACGCCATCGTGGAGCGGATGCCTTGTCGGCCCGACCGCTGTCCTGGACCCGACCGCTTGAGCGGAGGGGAAAGGCGGATGGCCGTGCGCTCGACACCGGCGCCTCGCCGTCGACACCGTCGCTGCCCGACGGACGGACCTGTGCGCGTGGCGTGCCCGCCGCTCTCCGGGGGCCGTCGGCCGCGATCGTGTCGGCTAGTCCCGTCGCCGGGGAGCCTTCTGGACACGGCGCTCCCGGTGCGGGAGGGACACTCACACTCAAACCCGCCGCCGGGAGGGCCGCAACCGGGGGAGCGGGTGCCCGCCGCGGTCGCATCGGTCCGCGCCTACGTGGTGAGTGCACGTACCGTCGCGTGCCCGGCGTGCCCGGCGTGCCCGGCGTGCCCGGCGGATTCGGGAGTGCGACCCCTCGGCCACCGGTCCGGCGGAGGGCCGCCGCCGTCACGCCGGCGGGGCGGCCTCAGCGCCGCTCCTGGCGGCCGGCCCGGGATAGAACCGTCGGGCCCAGCGCCGGAACGGGCCGATCGGGCCGTCGCCGGGAGCGAGCCGGGGCGGCTGCTGGTACTGCTTGTGGTGCCAGATGGGGAAATCGGCGGCGGTGAACTCGCAACTCGACCGGAAGACGGCCCGGTCCAGAAGACGGGCCGCGCTCCTGCTGACCGCCCGGGCGAGCGGAGGCGGCAGCCGGGCGGGTTCGGCGAAGGCGATGCGGTTCAACTGACGGAACTGCATACGGTTGGGCGCGATCGCCGTCGGCATCACCATCGTGCACATCCGCAGTCCGAAGCGCGGGGTGTGCACATCGGCGTGCAGGCAGGCGAGCCCGTAGCCGTCCACCCGAACGTCGACGGTGAAGTCGCCCACCATCGGGGCCGTCTCGTGGGCGCGCATGGACACGTGGAACGCGGCGTCGTCATAGGCCACCGGTCCGCCGATCTCGGCCTTGGCCCAACCGTGCAGGGTGGCGAAGTGCCCGAGGTCGACCGAGTTCTCGATGACCTCCTGGACGTTTCCCGCGAGCTCCCAGGCGGCGGTACGGGCGGGCCGGTGGCCGATCTCGTGCCACGCGGGAATCGACCAGTCCGGCTCCCGGCCGTCGTGGTGCCGCCAGACGAACACCGCGCCGTTCACCTCCAGTACGGGCAACTGCGTCAGCGGGGAGCGCGGCGGCGGAGTGCCGTATCCGGTGCGCACGCACGTGCCGTCCGGGCCGAACGAGAAGAAGTGGAACGGGCAGGTGAGATCCTCCCCCTCCACCTTCGCCAGGCCGAGATGGGCGCCCAGGTGCGGGCAGTACGGCCGTACGGCGCGCAGCGCTCCGGTACCGAGCCGGTAGAGCACGACGTCCTGTCCCGCCAGCGGCCGGGTCAGCACCGCACCCGGCCGCAGCTCGTGAGAGAAGGCCAGCGCGGACCAGCCGCTCGGATACGGCAGGGCGGGCGCCCCCGCCACGTCGGCCGGTGTCGGACCTTGGCTGATGGCACGCCCGTACTCGCGCGAAACTCCCACGACCTCCCCCTCCACGATGGGTCGCCCGGAGACTGCCCACCCCGCTGCGTGATCCTCTCGCCGCGCCGACGTTCACCCGAAAGGGGGGTGAGGGGGCGATGGTTGACGGGTGAGCGGGCCAGGGCCCAGGCGGCGGCGTGGTCCGGCTCAGACGGAGAGGGAGTTCAGGGGTATCGTCACGAGCGCGTGGGCGAGCAGGGCGCAGGGCACGGCGGCCAGCAGGGCCAGGCCGCGCTCCCGATGGCTGCGGGCCATGAGCAGCGGAACCAGCAGGAAGGCCGCGAGGCAGGCCCACGCCTGCGGGGCGTAGTGGAGGGTCCAGGCGTACATGATGCCCTCCATGCCGAAGAGTCCGGCCAGTGCGGCCAGGGCGGTTACGCGTCGCCACGGGCTCTCCCCGCGCCACCACAGGCCCGCGACGCCGAAGAGGGGACCCGCGACGAACGCCATGGCGAGCCAGACGAGCGGGAAGAAGAGGGAACCCGCGCCGGAGCGGCCGAATTCGGCGTAGCCGTAGTATCCGACGACCAGCCCGGCCTCCGCGCACAGGCCGGCGATCGCGGCACGGCGCGGAGAGCCCGACCGTTTCAGCAGCGCCCCGGCGGCGAACGCGACAACGGTCCAGGCGGCAGCGGAATTGGCGATCTGGTTCCAGGCGCCCGGGAGGACGCCCTGGCCCAGGTTGGTGAGGACGCCGAGCGCCAGGCCGCACGCCAGCGCCACCGCGACCGGGGTGGCCGCGGGCTGCCACCCCGGTGTCCCCACGGAATCGATCGTGGTGCTGGTGCTGGTGCTGGTGCTGGTGCTGGTGGTCGTCATGATGCCTCCGGGATCGTCCTGCTGGCGGACCACGCACTATACGTAAGGTGTATAGATGGTCGTGCGGCGACACGGACCGAGACGTGGTTGCCCGGCCCGCAGGGGCCGCCTACGGTCGGCACGGTCCGGTCCCGCCTTTCGCCCTGAACCGGACCTTCGACCCATGGGGGGACGCATGACCACCGAAGTCGGCCGCACCCGGAGCCTGCTGGAAGCCCAGGCCAAGGCCGCCGAGCTCTTCGCCGAGGTCGAGACACGAGGACTGGTCGCGCCGGGCCGGGGGGAGCGGGCCGTGAGCGACGCGGTCCGGGATCTGGCGAACGAGATGTTCGGCCCCACCCGCCACTGGCACAAGCGCATCGTGCGCTCGGGTCCGAACACCCTCCACCCGTACAAGGAGAACCCCCCGGACCGGACCATCGGCGAGGACGACATCGCCTTCGCCGACTTCGGCCCGATCTTCGAGGAGTGGGAGGCCGACTACGGCCGCACCTTCGTCCTCGGTGACGACCCGGTCAAACACCGTCTGCGCGACGACCTCCCCGAGGTCTTCGCGGCCGGCCGCCGCGCCTTCGAGGCCGATCCCGCCATCACCGGGGCGGCGCTGTACGCGGAAGTCGACCGGCTCGCCGTCGAACGCGGCTGGCGGCTGGGCGGCTGGCACGCCGGCCACCCGGTGGGCGAGTTCCCGCACGAGAAGATCGACGGTGCGGACGTCGAGTCCTACGTCACCCCCGGAAACGAGACCCCGCTGCGCCGCCTCGACCGCGCCGGACGCGTCTGCCACTGGATCCTGGAGATCCACCTGGTGGACCCGGACCGCGGCTTCGGCGGCTTCCACGAGGAACTGCTGGACCTCGGCTGACGAGACCGGCTCGCGAGCGCTGATCCGGTCGGCACCCGCCCGGCCGGGGCCCGCCCGAGGCATGACCGGGAGCGGCCGGCCGGCCGCTGCCGCGCCGCCTGATCCCGCAGATGCGAGTTGTACGATCGTTCGCGACGCTCTGTGTCAGGCGATGAGGTGGACCGCCCGGCAGATGCGCCTGCCAGGACGCCGGGCGTGGAGGGCGGGAGCGCGGTGGAGAGCGGGAGGCGGGGCGTGGCGGGCGGTGACCGAGGGACCCGGACCGAGGAGGGAGCGCTGCTCCCGCCGGGGCAGCACCTGGTCCGGGGATGGCCGGTCTCGCACTACGGTCCGGTGCCCCGCTTCCGCCCCGAACGGTGGGATCTGCGGATCACCGGAGCCACCGCCGACGGCGACGAACACCGCTGGAACCTGGAGGAGTTGAGTCTGCTCCCGCACACCACGGTCGTCGCCGACCTGCACTGCGCGACCGGGCCGACCTCCACCGGGCACGAGTGGTTCGGCGTTCCCGCGCGGCTGATGCTCGAACTGGTGCCGCCCGCGCCCCGGGTGACGCAGGTGATGGCCTGGGCGGAGTACGGCTACGGCGCCAACCTCCGCCTGTGCGACCTCACCTCGCGCCGGTCGCTGCTGGCCACGCACCACCAGGGGGATCCGCTCACGGCCGAGCACGGCGCCCCCCTCCGCCTCGTCGTCCCCCACCTCTACGGCTACAAGGGTCCCAAGTGGCTGCGCTCACTGGAGTACCTGACCGAGGACCGGCGAGGCTTCTGGGAGGAGCGCGGATACCACCGGATCGGCGACGTCTGGCGGGAGCAGCGCTACTCCCACCAGGAGGAGCCGGACGGGAACCCCTGACGGACGACCGGAGGCGGAGATGGCCGGAGCAGAGGAACGAGCACGGAAGGCGGGCGACGTACGCGCGTGGCTGCGGGGACTGGATGTCTTCGCCGGGCCGCTGCCGTCGTTCGACCCGGAGGAGTCGCCGGACGATCCGGTGGAGCTGTTCGTCACCTGGCTGCAGCGGGCGGTCCAGGACGGGGTCCCGGAACCGCACGCGATGACGCTCTCGACGGTCGACGCCGAGGGCCGGCCCTGGGCGCGGGTGCTGATCCTGAAGAACCTGGACGCGGCGGGATGGCAGTTCGCCGTCCACGGCCTGAGCCCGAAGGGACGGCAGCTCGCGGACCGGCCGCAGGCGGCGCTGACCTTCCACTGGCCCCGGCAGGGCCGCCAGGTCCGGGTGCGCGGTCCGGTGACCGCCGAACCGGCCGAGCGGAGCGCCGAGGACTTCCTGGCGCGTTCGCCGGGGGCGCGGGCCGAGGCCCTGCTCGGGCGGCAGAGCGGGCCGGTGGGCGACCTGGCGGAGCGCGACGCGGCCATGGCCCGGTCACTCGGGCGCGTCGAGCGGGAGCCCGGCCTGGTGGCGGAGGAGTGGACCCTGTACACCCTGGCCCCGGTCGAGGTCGAGTTCTGGCAGGCGGACCCGGGACGCAACCACACCCGCCTGTCCTTCGCCCGGACGCCGACGGGCTGGGAGCGACGCCTTCTCTGGCCCTGAGGCCGGCACGCCCGATGACGCCCACCAGGGGCGGCCGGGTGAGCCGCGTCTCACCCGGCCGCCCCGGCTTGTCCATGCAACGAGTTGCATAGCAGGATCGCGGCATGGCGCTCGAACACGCGATCCTCGTGTCGCTGCTGGAGAAGCCGGGATCCGGCTACGAGCTGGCCCGGCGGTTCGAGCGGTCCATCGGGTACTTCTGGACCGCGACCCACCAGCAGATCTACCGCGTTCTGGGCCGGATGGAGGCCGATGGCAGGCTCATCGTCCGCGAGGTGCGGCAGCAGGGCCGGCCGGACAAGAAGGAGTACTCCGTCGCGGCCCCGGGCCGCACCGCCCTGTCGGCATGGCTGCACAAGCCCATCGAACCGGAGAGCCTGCGGCACGACCTGGCCGTGAAGATCCGCGGAGCGGCCTTCGACGACCCGGCGGCGCTGATCCGCGAGGTCGAACGCCACCACCAGGAACACCGGGACCGGCTCGCCCGCTACCTCGCCGGGGAGCGGCGCGACTTCCCGGGGTCGGACCCGGCCGCCCCGTCCGAAACGCCGGACGCCGGGAGGGAGTTGCAGCACGTCGTGCTGCGGGGCGGTATCGCCTTCGAGCGCATGACGATCGCCTGGCTCGACGACGTCCTCGCCACCCTCCACCGGCTCCGGGCCGGGCCCGTCCCGTAACCCTGGCGCGCGCGACGACGGCCGCGGCCCCTCGACGCGTCGTCGGAACGCCCGCGCCGGTCCCCGTCCCGGCGCCGCGACGAGCCCCGCGCCACCACACCCTCACTCACGGAAGGCACCTCCACCCCTCATGGCCGACTCCCTGCTCTTCAACCCGCGCACCTACGACCCGCGGCACTTCGACCCGGAGACCCGCAGGCTGCTGCGCGCCACCGTCGACTGGTTCGAGGAGCGGGGCAAGCGGCGGATCATCGAGGACTACCGCTCCCGCGCCTGGCTGGGCGACTTCCTGGAGTTCTCCGCGAAGGAGGGCCTGTTCGCCACCTTCCTCACCCCGGCCGCCGCCGGGGAGCGGGACGACCAGCGCTGGGACACCGCGCGGATCGCCGCCCTCAATGAGATCTTCGGGTTCTACGGCCTCGACTACTGGTACGCCTGGCAGGTGACCATCCTCGGCCTCGGGCCCGTCTGGCAGAGCGACAACGCCGACGCCCGCGCCCGTGCCGCGCAACTCCTCTCCCTGGGAGAGGTGTTCGCCTTCGGACTGTCGGAGAGGGCCCACGGGGCCGACATCTACTCCACCGACATGCTGCTGGAGCCGGACGGCGACGGCGGCTTCCGGGCCACCGGTTCCAAGTACTACATCGGCAACGGCAACGCGGCCGGACTCGTCTCCGTCTTCGGCCGGCGCACCGACGTCGAGGGCCCCGACGGCTACGTCTTCTTCGCCGCGGACAGCCGCCACCCGGCGTACCACCTCGTGCGGAACGTCGTCGACTCCTCCAAGTACGTCAGCGAGTTCCGGCTGGCCGACTACCCGGTGTCCCCCGCCGACGTCCTCCACACCGGCCGCGCCGCCTTCGACGCCGCGCTCAACACCGTCAACGTCGGCAAGTTCAACCTCTGCACCGCCTCGATCGGCATCTGCGAGCACGCGATGTACGAGGCCGTCACCCACGCCTCCCGACGCGTCCTCTACGGCCGGCCCGTCACCGCCTTCCCGCATGTGCGCCGCGAACTGACCGACGCCTACGTGCGGTTGGTCGGGATGAAGCTGTTCAGTGACCGCGCCGTCGACTACTTCCGGTCGGCCGGCCCCGACGACCGCCGTTATCTGCTGTTCAACCCGATGACGAAGATGAAGGTCACCACGGAGGGCGAGAAGGTCATCGACCTGATGTGGGACGTGATCGCCGCCAAGGGCTTCGAGAAGGACACCTACTTCGCCCAGGCGGCCGTCGAGATCCGGGGCCTGCCCAAGCTGGAGGGCACGGTCCACGTCAACCTCGCCCTCATCCTCAAGTTCCTGCGCAGCCACCTGCTGGACCCGGTCGACCACCCGGCCGTCCCGACCCGCCTCGACCCCGCCGACGACGCCTTCCTGTTCCGGCAGGGACCGGCCCGCGGCCTCGGCTCCGTACGGTTCCACGACTGGCGCGCCGCCTACGACGCGTACGCCGAGGTGCCGAACGTGGCCCGCTTCCGCGAACAGGCGGACGCGCTCTGCGAGTTCGTCCGGACCGCGGCGCCCGACGAGGAGCAGAGCCGCGACCTCGACCTGCTCCTCGCCGTGGGCCAGCTCTTCGCGCTCGTCGTCCACGGCCAGCTGATCCTGGAACAGGCCCGGCTGACCGACCTGGACGAGGAGCTGCTGGACGAGCTGTTCGCCGTGCTCGTACGGGACTTCTCCGCACACGCTGTCGACCTGCACGGCAAGGACTCCGCCACCGCCGAGCAGCAGCGCTGGGCGCTCGACGCGGTGCGGCGCCCGGTCGTCGACGCGGCGCGGTCGGCCCGTGTCTGGGAGCGGGTCGAGGCACTGTCGGGAGCGTACGAGATGACGCCGTAACCGTCGCGCACCCGGCGCGGCTCCCCTCGCCGTTTGCCCGCCGCCCCGGGCCGCCTGCCGCCCGGGGCGGGGACCGGCGGCCGGGTCCCCCACAGAACCCGGCCGCCGGGGTCAGTGGCCGGCCGGCTCCCCGTCCCGGGCGACGATCCGTCCGGCGCGCACGACCAGCTCGCGCCGGGGCAGGTCGACCACCACCTGCGGCAGGCACTCGCCGCGCACCAGCAGGAAATCGGCCGGCGAACCGGGCTTCAGGTCGACCACCGGAAGGCCGAGGAGCCGCGCTCCGCCGTCGGCGCCGGCCCGGAAGGCCGCCTCCAGCTCTTCGTCGAGGCGGGCGGCGCGCACCCACGCCAGCAGATGCGAGCGGTGCAGCATGTCGGCGTTGCCGAACGGACTCCAGGAGTCCCGTACGCCGTCGGAGCCGAGACCCACCTCGACCCCGTGCTCACGCAGCCGGTCGATCGGCAGTACCAGGTCCGAGGAAGGCGCCACCGTCGTCAGCGAGATCCCGGCCTCCGCCAACTCAGATGCCAGGGAGTCGAGTTCACGCTCGGGAAGGCCCGGCACGCAGAAGACATGGCTCACGGTGACCTTGCCCTGGAGGGACAGCGCCTTCGTGCGGGCGATGATCGCGCGCAGGGACCGAAGACCGGTCGCGGCCCGCTCGTGCAGGTGGATGTCGACGCCCACGCCGTGCCGGTCGGCGATGCCGAAGACGATGTCGAGCTGTTCGTCCAGCGCCTCGTCGAAGCCGATCGGGTCGATGCCGCCGACCCGGTCGACCGCGCCGCTGCGCGCGGCCTCCTCCAACAGCTCCCGCGTCCCCGGCGTCCGGACCACCCCGTGCTGCGGGAACGCCACGATCTCGACGTCCAGCGCATGCCGCAGCGCTCCGCGGGCGGCCCCGACCCCTTCGACGCCGACCAGGTCGAAGGCGGGCGCGACGTCGACATGGGCGCGCATGGCCCGGGTGCCCTGTGCCACGGCGTGGCCCATCAGACGCCGGGCGCGCTCGTGAAGAGGCGTGCGGAGCGCGTGGTGGAGCTTCACGTCCTCGGCGGTGTACTCGGCGAGGGAGCCCGCCGGGTCGCGGACCACCCACGGCTCGCCCCACGCCGTCTTGTCCGGGTGGATATGGGCGTCGACCAGCGTGGGCAGCGCGATCCCGCCCGCGCAGTCGACGATCGCGGCTCCGCGCGGCGCGGGGGAGCCGCTGACCACGCCGTCCACGACCGTGAGGTCGACGGGCCGCTCCGCGCCGAAGGGCCGCACGTCGCGGAAGACGGTGGCACGCGGTTGCCCGCCCGCCCGGTCCCGCTGCTCCGCGACCCGGTCGGCGGCGGACGCGGCGGACGCCGGGGACGGGACCGCGCCGGCAGCGGAGGAGACGGACTGTGCGGCGGAGGACGGTTCGTGCATCGAAGGCTCCTTGACCGGGGGAAGGCGGAGAGGGGGAGGAGCGCGGTCCGTGCGGACGGACGGCTCAGACCGCGAGACCGGCCCGCACCACGCGCACCGGCCGCGCCAGCACGGTGACGTCGGCGAGCGGGTCGCCGTCCACCACGAGCACGTCGCCCGCGAAGCCGCGCGCGAGCCGGCCGACCGAGCCGTCCAGGCCGAGAAGCCGCGCCGCGCCGGTGGTGGCCGTGCGGATCGCGTCGAGCGCGGACAGCCCCGCCGAGCGCATGAGTTCGACCTCGCGTCCGATCGGGTCGACCGTGCCGCCGGAGGAGTCCGTGCCCGCCGCCAGCGGAACGCCCAGCTCGTGCGCGGCCAGCACCGCCCGCTTGAGGACCGGCAGGTAGGTACGCCCGCGCTCCGCCAGTATCGGGTCCGAGGACTCGGCGAGCCCGGCGATCGCGGTGAGCGTCGGGGTGAAATACGTGCCCTTGCGGCGCATGGCGTGCAGGGTGCGCTCACCGACGAACGCGCCGTGCTCCAGCGAGCGGATCCCGGCCGTGACCGCGTCGTGGCAGCCCTGCTCGCTGTAGCTGTGGCACAGCACGCCCTTGCCGCCGCGGCGGGCGGCGGCCACGATCTCCGACAGCTGGTCGACGTCGTAGACCTGGGCGAGCGGATCCTGTTCCGGCAGTCCGGCGCGCTCGTTCACCCGGGTCTTGACGGTGTCGACGCCGCGCGCCAGGTTCACCTCCACCACGCGCCGCAGCGCCTCGGGCGAGCGCACGCCCTCGCGCAGGCGTGCCAGGGGCGCCAGGTCCGGGTCGGCCAGGATCGTGTCGCCGAGGTCCGGAGTGACGAAGACGCCCGCGGCACGCAGACGGGGCGCCCGCTCGGGGGCCTGGCGGGCCAGCTCCCGCACCGCGATGTCCTGGTAGAAGCCGGTCGATCCGCTGCGTGCGCTGGTCGCGCCCTTGCGGACCGCGTCGCGCGCCTCCGCCGCCGTGTTGAGGTGGATGTGCGCGTCGATGAGACCGGGCAGGATCCATCGGCCGTGGGCTCGCAGCACCGGAGTCCCGGCGGGCGCTCCCGGCCCGGTGCGACCCCGCCGGCCGGCCGACCGTACGACGCCCCCGACGATGACGACGACCGCGTCCTCGGTGACCTCGCCCGTCGCCGGGTCCAGCAGTGTGCCGCCCTCGACCACCAGGTCGCCGCCGCGGGCGGGGGAGTGGCCGGCGGCCCCGGTCGCCGCGGAGGCCGGGGGAGAGGCCGCGGCCAGGACCGCGGAGGTGCCGGCCAGGGCCGCCGCCCCGGCGAGCACGCCGCGCCGGGTCAGCCGGCTCGGCGGGGGCGGAGTGGACTCGACGCACATGGAGGGCTCCTTGGATCGCGGAAGGCGAACGGGGGCCTTTTGTATACCAGGATCTTCGGGTGTCTGGGAAGAAGGGATTCCGCTCGCCCGCATCTGCGCGTCATGCGGCGAATGATCCTGATGTAAGGCAAGGTGAGCGCGCGGATCTCAGCTGTCCAGGATCTTTGGTATACAAAGATGGAGCGCAGGGTCGGGTGCCGTTGGACTAGACGTCGTCGAACAGGGACCTCAGAGCCACGGCCCGGCTGTCGCGCACGTGCAGCAGCGTGCTCGCCGCCGCCGACTCCTCGTCGCCCGCCGCGATGTACCGGAACATCAACGCATGCTGCGCCCGCATGTGCGCGGGCTCCTCGCGCATCCCGAACAGCAGCCGGAGCTGGCCGCCCAACTGCTCCATCGTCCTGGCGAGGAGCGGGTTCCCGCTCAGTGCCACGATGTCCTCGTGGAACGCGGTGTGGGCGGCGACCTCGCGCGCGCCCTCGTCGTCGGACGCCGCCTCCTCGGCCCGGTCGAGAGAGGTCCGCAACGCCCTGAGGTGCGCCGGCTGCTCCGGTGCGGCGCACGCCACCCGTCGCGCCGCGAGCCGCGACGCCTGCACCGCGAGCGGCTCCCACACCTCGTACAGGTGCTCCACGTCCGCCCGCTCCAGCCGGCGCACCCGTACCCCGCTGTGCGGCAGCAGTTCGAGCAGCCCCTCCGCGACGAGCGCGCGCAGCGCCTCGCGCACCGGCACCCGGGACATCCGCAGTTCCTCGGCGATCTCGCGCTCCACCAGGCGGGCGCCCTGCGGATACCGGCGGTCGGCGATCCGCTGCCGCACCGCGTCCCGCGCCCGGGTGCTGAGCGAGGTGCGCCCGGCGGCGGCCCCACCGCCTTCCGGGAGGCCGTCCGGCCGCGTACCGTCACGTCCTGCGCTGCTGCCCGCCACGTACGCCATCCTCCGCTCGGCACGTCCCCGCCGAGGATACGCGGAGCGGCCCCGGGCCGCCCGGACACGGCGCGGCCCGGCGGGAGCGGCGGAACGGACGCCGGAGTGCCCCTGCGTCCTTGCGCCGCCAGGGGCCGAGGCTGACCCATGATCTCCTCATGAGCACTCACCGGCCGCCCGTCGAACGGCACGCCTCCTGGATCGAGCTGTTCTTCGACCTGGTCGTCGTCGCGGGCGTCCTCCAGCTCTCGCACCTGCTCCACGACGGCACGACCTTCGCCGACCTCGGCCTGTACGCGGTGCTGTTCCTGGCCTTCTGGATCGCCTGGGTCTGCTTCACGGTCTACGGCAACGTCGAGGGCGAACAGGCGTGGACGACGCACACGTTCCTGCTGGCGATGCCGGGGCTGGGCGTCATGGTCAGCGCCGTTCCCGGTATCCGTACCGATCACGCGGTGGCGTTCGCGCTCGCGTACGTGTTCCTGCGCTGGCTCTCGGGCCGGCTCTGGCGGCCCGGCCGGGTCGTCGTGGACTGGCCCCTGGTCCACCTCGGCGGCGGCACGCTGCCCTGGATCGTCTCGCTGTGGACGGACCCGCCGCTGCGGTACTGGCTCTGGGCCGCGGGCCTGGCGTTCGACCTGCTGATCATCCTCACCGCCTCCGGCAGCCGCCTGCTGCGGCGCGCCCAGGAACAGATCGCCCTCCTCGTCAGGCTGCGCGGGGCCCGCGAGCACGTGCCGGCGGTCGAGGCGGCCTACCCCGACCTGCCTCATCTGGTCGAGCGGCTGGGCCTGTTCGTCATCATCGTGCTCGGCGAGGGCGTCATCCAGATCACCTCCGCCGCCGGCTCCACCCCATGGGACATGGACCTGGCCGGGGCCGGTGCGGGAGCCTTCGTCCTGCTCATCGGCGTGTGGACGATGTCGCTGCGCTACGGTTCCGGCGGCGTGCCCCGCCCCGGCCCGCGCGACCTGCCGGTCCGCCTCGCCGTGGCGCTCCACTGGGTGACGTCCTGCTCGATCGCCGCGCTGGCCACCGGACTGGGGCTGGTCGTCGCCCACCCGCACGGCTCCACGCCGCAGTCGGTGCGTCTGCTGCTCTGCGGCAGCCTCGCCGTGTACTTCGCGGTCGGGGTGCTGGCCGCCCGGTTCACCGGCGCCCGGCTCGGGCGCAGCGCCGCCTGGGCGGCGCCCTGTCTGCTGCTGGCCGTCGCCCCGGTGGTGTTCGCCGGGCGCTTCGGGCCGGTGTGGCTGATCTGGCTCCTGGTCCTCGCGGTCGGCTGGCAGATCCTGTGCGTGGCCGAGCCCTTCCGGACCCGGCGGCACGCCCGAGCCGGGTGACCGGCCATCCGGCGGACCGGCGTCCCGCGGCGGCGGCCGGGAGCCCGACCGCCGCCGCGGAGCGGTGATCAGACCGGGGTGACGTACGCGCCGGAGATCCCGCCGTCCACCAGGAAGTCGGTGGCGTTGACGAACGAGGAGTCGTCGCTGGCCAGGAAGGCCACGGCGGCGGCGATCTCGGTCGGCTCGGCGAACCGGCCGACCGGGATGTGCACCAGCCTGCGCGCGGCCCGCTCCGGGTCCTTGGCGAACAGCTCCTGGAGCAGCGGGGTGTTGACCGGACCGGGGCACAGCGCGTTGACGCGGATGCCGTCGCGCGCGAACTGAACGCCCAGCTCGCGCGACATCGCCAGGACGCCGCCCTTGGACGCGGTGTACGAGATCTGCGAGGTCGCCGCGCCCATCCGGGCCACGAACGAGGCGGTGTTGATGACCGAGCCCTTGCCCTGGCGGCGCATGTAGGGGATCGCGGCCTTGCAGCAGAGGTAGACGGAGGTGAGGTTGACCTCCTGCACCCGGCGCCACGCCTCCAGCCCGGTCTCCAGGATCGAGTCGTCGTCGGGCGGCGAGATGCCCGCGTTGTTGAACGCGACGTCGACCGAACCGTAGGTGTCGAACGCCGTCTTGAACAGGGCCTCGACCTGTTCGGCGTCGGTGACGTCGGTGCGGACGAACAGGCCGGCCGACTCCTCGGCGGCGGCCTTGCCGCGCTCCTCGTCCACATCGGCGCAGACGACGTGCGCGCCCTCGGCGGCCAGTCGCCGGACGGTGGCCAGTCCGATGCCGCTGCCGGCTCCGGTGACGACGGCGGTGCGGCCGACCAGGCGGCGGCAGACAGAAGGGGTGTCGGTCATGGTGATCAGGCCTCCGTGCTGATGAAGACGTTCTTGGTCTCGGTGAAGGCGACCGCCGCGTCGGGACCGAGCTCACGGCCCAGGCCCGACTGCTTGTAGCCGCCGAAGGGGGTCGAATAGCGCACGCTGGAGTGCGAGTTGACGGAGAGGTTGCCGGCCCGCAGTCCCTGGCCGACCCGCAGCGCCCGGCCGACGTCGCGGGTCCAGACCGAGCCGGCCAGGCCGTACTCGGTGGCGTTGGCCAGCCGTACGGCGTCCTCCTCGTCGTCGAACGGCAGGACCACGGCGACCGGTCCGAAGACCTCCTCGACCGCCACCGGCGCGTCGGGCGCCACCCCGGCGAGGACGGTCGGCGGGTACCAGAAGCCCGGCCCGTCGGGCGCCGAACCGAGGATGGTCCGTACGCCGGGGCCGTTCCCGTCGCCGGCGACGAAGCTCCGCACCCGCTCCCGCTGGACCGCCGAGATCAGCGGGCCCATCTGCGTCCGCTCGTCGGCCGGGTCGCCCACCACGACGGCGGAGAGGGCCGGGGCGAGCAGGTCCAGGAAACGGTCGTGGACCGACCGCTCGACCAGGATGCGGGTGCGCGCGCAGCAGTCCTGGCCCGCGTTGTCCAGGAAGGACATCGGGGCGGCGCCCGCCGCGGCCTCCACGTCGGCGTCGGCGAAGACGATGTTGGGGCTCTTGCCGCCCAGCTCCAGGGTCAGCCGCTTCACGCGTTCCGCGCAGCGCGACATGATGTGCTTCCCGGTCCGGGTGGAGCCGGTGAAGACGATCTTCGCGACGCCCGGGTGCTCCACCAGGGCGCTGCCGGCCACCGGGCCCTCGCCGGGCAGCACCTGGAACAGGCCGTCGGGAAGACCTGCGGCCAGGGCGAGTTCGGCCAGCCGCAGCGCGGTCAGCGGAGTCGTCTCGGCGGGTTTGAGGAGGACGGCGTTGCCCGCGGCGAGCGCCGGAGCGAGCGCCCACGCGGCGATCGGCATCGGGAAGTTCCACGGGACGATGACGCCGACGACGCCCAGCGGCTCCAGGATCGTGAAGTCGATGCCGCCGGCCACCGGGATCTGCCGGCCCAGGAGCCGTTCGGCTCCGCCCGCGCTGTAGTCGAGCAGATCGCGGACGTTGCCCGCCTCCCAGCGGGCGTTGCCGATGGTGTGGCCGGCCTCGCCGACCTCCAGCAGGGCCAGTTCCTCGACGTGTTCGTCGACGACGGCGGCGAAGCGGCGCAGCAGCCTGGCCCGGTCGGCGGGGGCCGCCGCCGCCCAGGTCCGCTGGGCGGCGCTCGCGCGCCCGACGGCGGCGTCCACATCGGCGGCGGAGGCGGCCGGGACGGTGGCGATGACCTCGCCGGTCGCCGGGTTGAGGACGTCCAGGGTGTGCGGTGCGGGGTGGTGGGACACGTACGGGCCTCGATCGGGTCGGGGTCGGGTCGGGTGAGCGGCGGAGCGGGTCAGAGGCGTTCGAAGGAGCGGCGCAGCTCCCAGTCGGTGACCGCGGAGTCGTAGGCGGCGAGTTCGACCCGTGCCATGTTCAGGTAGTGCGCGACGACCTCCTCGCCGAACGCCTCCTTCGCGATGGGGCTGGCGGCCCACAGCTCGGCGGCCTCGCGCAGCGTCGTCGGGACCTGCTCGTAACCGGCGGTGTACGCGTTGCCCGTGCAGGCGGGCGGCAGCGGCAGCCGGTGCTCGACCCCGTACAGGCCGGCGGCGACGAGCCCGGCCACCGCGAGGTGCGGGTTGACGTCGCCGCCGGGCAGCCGGTTCTCGAAGCGCATCGAGGGGCCGTGGCCGACCACCCGCAGGGCGCAGGTGCGGTTGTCGACGCCCCAGGCGACCGCGGTCGGCGCGAACGAGCCGGGCTGGAAGCGCTTGTAGGAGTTGATGTTGGGCGCGTACAGGAGGGAGAAGTCCCGCAGCGCGGCGAGCTGGCCGGCCAGGAAGTGCCGCATCAGCTCCGACATCCCGTCCGGCCCGTCGCCCGCCATCATGTTCGCGCCGTCCTCGTCGGTGAGCGAGAGGTGGATGTGGCAGGAGTTGCCCTCGCGCTCGTCGTACTTGGCCATGAAGGTCAGCGAGACGCCCTCCT
This sequence comes from Streptomyces sp. ADI96-02, assembly GCF_003846185.1. Taxonomy (GTDB): domain Bacteria; phylum Actinomycetota; class Actinomycetes; order Streptomycetales; family Streptomycetaceae; genus Streptomyces. Next base: position 434,949 of record NZ_ML123034.1, on the reverse strand, counting down.
GGGACGCGATCTCCTTGGCGCCCGTCTTGTAGACGGCGTGCTGGTCGCAGGTGGTCAGCGCCTCGTCGTAGCGGAAGACGATCTCGTGCTGGCCCGGATTGCACTCGCCCTTGGCGGACTCCACCGTCAGTCCGGCGGCCTGCATCTCGTTGCGGATGCGGCGCAGCAGCGGTTCGATGCGTCCGGTGCCGAGGATCGAGTAGTCGATGTTGTACTGGTTGGCCGGGGTCAGCCCCCGGTAGTCGCGGTCCCACGCCTCCTCGTAGCTGTCCCGGAAGACGATGAACTCCAACTCCGTGCCGACCTGGGCGCGGTGGCCCAGGGCCGCCAGCCGGTCGAGCTGGCGGCGCAGGATCTGGCGCGGGGCCGCCACGACCGGGCTGCCGTCGTGCCAGGCGAGATCGGCGATCAGCAGGGCGGTGCCCTCGTGCCACGGCACCGGGCGCAGCGTGGCGGCGTCGGGGACCATGCCGAAGTCGCCGTAGCCGTTCTCCCACGAGGACATCGCGTAGCCCTCGACGGTGCTCATCTCGGTGTCCACGGCCAGCAGGTAGTTGCAGCCCTCGGTACCGTGCTCCAGCACCTCGTCGAGGAAGAACCCGGCGGCGAACCGCTTCCCCTGGAGCCGGCCCTGCATGTCGGGGAACGCCAGCACCACGGTGTCGATCGAGCCGTCCACGACGCGGGAGCGGAGATCGTCGACGGAGAGCGGGGGTGTGCGGTCTGCCACGGGATTCCTCCTTGGGTGAACCGGGAGCCTTAAGGTATGACGGAGAACCATTGCTTGGGAAGGGGATCCGCCCATGGTGGCCAGAAGAAGAGCCGACGGCACTCGTCCGGCGGCAGCGGAGCCCGACGCGAGCGGGGCCGGGACCGGGGCCGGCCGGCTCGCCTCGGTGCTGCGGCCCGTGCGGGCGGGCAACGGGTTCGAGGAGACGCTGGAACAGGTCCTGCAACTGCTCCGCCTCGGCCTGGTCCCGCCCGGCGGCCGGCTCCCCTCCGAACGCGAGCTGGCCCAGCACCTGCGCATCAGCAGGGTGACCCTGCGCGACGTGCTCAAGGTGCTCCAGGAGCAGGGCATGGTGGAGAGCCGGCGCGGACGCTACGGCGGCACGTTCGTCCTGCCGCGCTCCGGCGTCCTCGACGGCAGCGACGAACTGCGCCGCAGAGTGGCCGCCGTGGACGTGGAGGACACCCTGCGCTTCCGCGAGGTGCTGGAGACCGGGGCGGCCGGACTGTGCGCGGCCGGGCTGGAACCGGAGGGCGCCGCCCGGCTGCGCGAAGCGCTCCACGCCACCCGGGGCGCGCGGCTGGAGGACTACCGCCGCCAGGACACCCTGCTCCACCTCACGCTCGCCGAACTCTCCGGCTCCGCCTCCCTCGCCGCCCGGTACGCCGCCGTCCGCGCCACGCTGAACGAACTGCTGGACTGCATCCCGCTGCTGGTGCGCAACCTGGAGCACTCCCAGCGGCAGCACGCGGCCGTCGTGGAGGCGGTCCTGGACCGGGACGCGGACGCGGCGCGCGAGACGATGCGCGAGCACTGCTGCGGCACGGCCGCGCTCCTGCGCGGCTTCCTCGCCTGAGCGCCCCCGGCTCGCGCTCGGCGCACTCCGGTGGTCCGCGTGAGCGCATCCGTAACCGCTCTTTAACGCACGCCCCTTGTGCTTTCCCTGAGCGTTCCACAAAGGTGTGGCGGTGAACCTTTGATCGACGAATCTTTGACGCAGGCCCGCTTCGCCTCTCTCCTTCCTCGGTATCGAGCCGTCGACACACGAACTGGAGCGCCACATGGCCCAGGGAACCGAATCACCCGCAGGTCCGCCCGGCACCGCGAGGGCGGGGACGTCCCCGACGGACGCGTACCTGCACCGCCGGACCCTGCGCCGCGGCAGCGCCGGCTGGCTGCTGCTCACCGGACTCGGGGTCGCCTACGTCGTCTCCGGCGACTTCTCCGGCTGGAACATCGGCCTGTCCAAAGGAGGGTTCGGCGGACTCGCGGCGGCCATGGTCCTGATGGGCCTGATGTACGCCTGCCTGGTCTTCGCCCTGGCCGAACTCTCCGCCATCCTGCCGACGGCGGGCGGCGGTTACGGCTTCGCCCGGCGCGCGCTGGGCACCTGGGGCGGCTTTCTCACCGGCACGGCCATCCTCATCGAGTACATCCTCGCGCCCGCCGCCATCGCGCTCTTCATCGGCGACTACGTCGAATCGCTCGGACTGTTCGGGCTCACCTCCGGCTGGCCGGTCTACCTCGCCTGCTTCGTGATCTTCATCGGCATCCACCTCTGGGGCGTCGGCGAGGCGCTGCGGTTCAGCCTGGTCGTGACCGCCATCGCGGTGGCCGCGCTGCTCATCTTCGCCGTCGGCGCGTTCACCGAGTTCGACGCGGCCCGCCTCGACGACATCCCGGTCGACACCACCGCCTTCGGCTCCTCCTCCTGGCTGCCCTTCGGCCTCCTCGGCATCTGGGCGGCCTTCCCCTTCGGCATGTGGTTCTTCCTCGGCGTCGAGGGCGTACCGCTCGCCGCCGAGGAGGCCAAGGACCCGGTCCGCTCGATGCCGAAGGCGCTGGCCATCTCGCTGGCCGTCCTGGTCGGCCTCGCGGTCGTCACCTTCCTCGCCGCCACCGGCGCGCAGGGCGCGAACGCCATCAAGGAGGCCGGCAACCCGCTCGTCGTGGCCCTGGAGGGCGACGACGGGCCCACCGCCCTGAGCCGCTTCGTCAACTACGCGGGCCTGGCCGGGCTGGTGGCCTCCTTCTTCTCGCTCATCTTCGCCGGATCGCGCCAGCTCTTCGCCCTCTCGCGGGCCGGCTACCTGCCGCGCTTCCTCTCGCTGACCAACCGCCGCAAGTCGCCCTACCTCGGTCTGGTCATCCCCGGCGCCATCGGATTCACGCTCGCCGCGTGGAGCGGCGACGGCGGCCGGATGCTCAACGTCGCCGTCTTCGGAGCCACGATCAGCTACGCCCTCATGGCCCTCTCCCACATCGTCCTGCGCCGCCGCGAACCCGGCCTGCCCCGCCCCTACCGCACGCCCGGCGGCGCGCTCACCTCGTCGGTGGCGCTCGTTCTGGCATGCTCGGCACTGGTGGCGACGTTCCTGGTGGACCGGGACGCCGCGTTCATCGCGCTCGGTGTGTACGCGGTGGCGCTCGCCTACTTCGCCTTCTACAGCCGCCACCGCCTCGTGGCCGGCGCTCCCGAGGAGGAGTTCGCCGCCCTCGCGGCGGCCGAGGCCGAACTCTCGCGGGACTGACCGGCCCCGCGAACGGGCGACCCGCCCCGCGCCGCCGCCGCTCCGTGCGCGGCGGCGCGCACCACGACCGCACACGTCATCCGAAGGAGACGTTCCATGCCCCGGCCCGTCATCGGCGTCAGCACCTACCAGGAACCCGCCCGCTGGGGCGTGTGGGAGATGCCCTCGGTCCTCCTGCCCGAGGCGTATCCGCGCCTGGTCCGCGCGGCGGGCGGTCTCGCCGTGATGCTGCCGCCCGACGACACCGCCGACGCGGCGAGGGAGACCGTCGCCGCGCTCGACGGCGTGGTGATCGCCGGGGGAGCGGATGTGGAACCCGTCCGCTACGGGGCCGCTCCCGACCCCCGGACCGGGCCGCCGGCCCGCGGACGCGACAGCTGGGAACTGGCCCTGATCGAGGCCGCCGTCGAGCAGAACGTCCCGCTCCTCGGCATCTGCCGGGGCATGCAGCTGCTGAACGTCGCCTTCGGCGGCACGCTCCACCAGCACCTGGACGGCCACTCCGGCGGCCTCGGCGTCTTCGGCGGCCACCCGGTCCTCCCGGTGCCCGGCACGGCGTACGCGGCGGTCGTTCCGGAGGAGACCGTGGTGCCCGCCTACCACCACCAGGCCGTCGACCGGCTGGGCGCCGGGCTGATCGCCTCGGCGCACGCGCCGGACGGAACGGTGGAGGCGCTGGAGATGGCCGACCACGAGGGCCTCGTGCTCGCCGTGCAGTGGCACCCGGAGATGGGCGAGGACGTCCGCGTGATGACGGCGCTCGTCCACGCGGCCCGAGCCCGCCGCGCCCTGCCGGGCGGCGGCCCCGGCTCCGGCCGGGCCGTACGCCTGCCCGCCTGAGCGGCGGCACGCGGACGCGGGCGCGCCGGGCGGCGCGCGGCGGGCGTCCTACAGGTGCCGCGCGACCTCGGGCAGCAGGTCCTGGAAGGTCCGCCCGTCGGCCGCCGCCCCGATGGCCGTCATCTGCCAGCCCGTGCCGCCGCGCCGCACCTTGGCCATGATCTGCGCGGTGTGCCGTCCGCCGCCGGTCAGCGTGTAGCGGGCCAGCTCCTGGCCGGTGCTCTCGTCGACCAGGCGGCAGAAGGCGTTGTCGACCTCCTCGAAGGTCTGCCCGGTGAAGGAGTTCACCGTGAAGACGATCTGGTCCACCTGGGCGGGCACGCGGCGCAGGTCCACCACGATGGACTCGTCGTCGCCGCCCGCGCCGGCTCCGCCCACCCGGTTGTCGCCGGTGTGCCGGACCGAGCCGTCGTCGCTGGTCAGATGCTGGAAGAAGACCACGTCCTGCGGCTCGGCCCCGGCGAACAGCACGGCCGAGGCGTCCAGGTCGATCTCGCGGGCGGTCAGCCGGGCCAGGAAGCCCTTGCGCGGCGCGGACTTCCAGCCCAGGCCCATCCGGACGACGCCGAGTTCACCGCCGTCGGACTTGGTGAGGCTGACCTGCTGGCCCTTGGAGAGATTGATCGTCATGATGCCGCCTTCCGTAGGGAGTGCGCGCCGGGACCGGCACGGACGGTTCGGAGCCTGACGCCGGCAACGACGACGCCGCTCGGCCCCGAGGCGCAACCCTGCCCGACGGCGAGGAACTCACCCGCCGTGCCGTGCCGGGACGGCACGCCGAAGACCGTCGCGGCCGTCGCGGTGCGACGCTCCACCTCTACAGTACTGTAGAGGTAGAAGGCCGGGCGATGGGCGGAAAGCGGCCGGAGAAGCGCCGGACGGCTCCCCCGCGCGGCGGCTGGATACGTTTTCCCGGTGCCCGGCGGGTGAACGGCCGCGACCGGGCGGACGAACGAAGAGGGGGTCGGGCCGTGGACGCCGAAGCAGCCGGGAGCGGACGGGAGACGCCCCGCAGGCGGGGCCAGGGCGAGCTGGAGGCCGCGGTGCTCTCCGTGCTCGGCGAGGCGAGCGAGCCGGTCACCGCGGCCTGGGTGCTGCGACGGCTCGGCGGCGGCCTCTCGTACAGCACCGTGATCACGATCCTGACGCGGCTGCACGCCAAGCAGGCCGTCGCGCGCACCGGCCCCCGGCGCCCCGTCCTGTGGCAGCCCGTCGCCGACGAGGCCGGCCTCGCAGCTCTGCGCATGCGCCGGCTGCTGGACAAGCAGAGCGACCGGGACGCGGTGCTCTCCAGCTTCGTCTCCGTCCTGTCGCCGGACGACGAGGACCTGCTGCGGTCCCTGCTCGCCGAGAGCGGTCCCGACGCCGCCGGTCCGCCCGCGGACCGGCCGAAGGGCTGACGACGGGCGTCTTCGTCTATCTGCCTCTCGTCCTGCCCCTGACCGCACTGCCGATCGCGCGCCCGGCGGAACAGCGCCTCCACCCGCGCAGAGCCGCACACCTGCTGACGGCCGTCGCCGGTCCCGTACCCAGCGGGGTGGCCGCCCCGCTGGGCCCGGTTCCGCCGGACCGGGGCTGGTCGCCGGCCCTCACCCCGGCAGGTAGTAGCGGCGGGCGGCGGTGGCGATCTGCCGCTTCGGGTCACGCTCCAGGCCCATGGGGAGGGCGAGCCGTGCCGAGGCCCCGTCGGCGGCGATGACGACCGGCGCGCGGAAGGCGACCGGTTCGGCGGAACCGGCGGACGCGGTGACGTCCACGGTCCGGCCCGACCGGTCCGTCAGCGGCCCCTCGGCCTTCCACCCGGTGTGCAGCCGCGCCCCGGCGGCCTCGGCGTGCCGGGCCAGGATGTCGTCGAAGTCGTGCCGGGTGCGGGTGAGGCCGAAGTCCGGAAAACGGCCCAGCGCGGGCCAGTCGATGTGCACCCGGTGCTCGCCGGCCACCCAGCGCATCCCGCGCGAGCGGGTCCAGCCCGGCGCGCGGATGTCGACGCCCATCCGGATGAGCTGGTGGACCGCGCGCGGCGTGAGGCCGTCGCCGCACACCTTCTCGCGGGGGAAGCGCGACTTCTCCAGCAGCAGTACGTCCACTCCGGCCCGGGCCAGGTGGTAGGCGGCGGACGAGCCCGCCGGCCCCGCTCCCACCACGATCGCCTGGGCGTCCTCGCCGGAGCGCGGGGTCGTTCGGGTAGCGCCGCGGGCGGCGTGCGGACCTTCGCCCGCGCCCGCGTGAGCCCCGCGCCCGCGTGAGCCCCCGGGCCCGCGTGGATCACCCCCTGCGCCCCCGGGCCGCCGAGGCGACCTGGTGCAGCGTCCGCCCGGTGCGCGCGGACCGCGCGTGGTAGGGGTCGGGGGAGCCGGGCCGGTCGCGTACGGCGAGGCGGTCGTTGGCCTTGATCAGCAGCCACGCCTCCCGGCCGCCGCTGTCCGGCTCGTCGCCCACCCGGAAGCGGATGAGGGCGTACTCGCCGTGCAGCTTCGTCCCGTACAGCCAGAACGTGGCGTGTCCGAGCGCCAGCGAGTCGGCGAAGGAGACGCGGTCGCCCTGCCGGTCGTGGCCGAGCGGGCGGTAGGTCCCCTGATCCCAGACGATGACCGTGCCGCTGCCCGACTCGCCCTGCGGGATGACACCCTCGAACTCGCGGTACGCCAGCGGATGGTCCTCCGTCTCGACGGCCAGCCGCCGGTCGCTCGGGTTCTCCGACGGCCCCCGGGGCACCGCCCAGGACTTGAGCACGCCGTCGACCTCCAGGCGGAAGTCGAAGTGCATGCGTCGCGCGTCGTGGATCTGCACGACGAAACGGGGCCGCGGGGCCCCGTCGGCGGCAGGTCGGGCAGGGCCGTCGGCCCCGGGTCGCGCCACTCGGTGGATCCTCACGCCGTACTCCCTCCGCCCGCGCCGTCCACGCACGGGCGGCGCCGCCAACGTCGCAGCACAGCCGTGTCGCGGTCCTTCTCTCCACTCTGCCGCCGCCCGGAGCGGACCGCACGGCGGGCCCGGTCGCGTTCGGGCGCATACGCCCGGGGCGCGGTCCGTTCCCCGCTCCGGTCGGAACAGGCCGGTGACGCACGTGCGGCGCTGCCTGAGATCAAGAAGGGAAAGCGGAATAATATGATCCTCATGGAACAGCGCACACTCGGCAGGACCGGCCGTGACGTCTCGGTCGTCGGACAGGGCACCTGGCAGATCGGCGGCGACTGGGGAGAGGTCGCGGAGGCGGACGCCTTCGGCGTCCTCGACGCGGCCGTCGACTCCGGCGTCACCTTCTTCGACACCGCCGACGTCTACGGCGACGGCCGCAGCGAACAGCTCATCGGCCGCTACCTCAAGAACCGCCCCGACGCGAACGTCTTCGTCGCCACCAAGATGGGCCGCCGCGCCGACCAGGTGCCGGAGAACTACGTCCTGGACAACTTCCGGACCTGGAACGACCGTTCGCGGGCCAACCTCGGCACCGACACGCTCGACCTCGTCCAACTGCACTGCCCGCCCACCAGCGTCTACTCCTCCGACGCCGTCTACGACGCCCTGGACACCCTGGTCGCCGAACAGCGCATCGCCGCCTACGCGGTGAGCGTCGAGACCTGCGCGGAGGCCCTGGCCGCGATCGCCCGCCCCGGAGTGGCGAGCGTGCAGATCATCCTCAACCCCTTCCGCCTCAAGCCGCTGGACGAGGTCCTTACGGCGGCGGTCGCGGCGGGCGTCGGGATCATCGCCCGCGTCCCGCTGGCCTCCGGACTGCTCTCCGGCAAGTACACCAAGGACACCGTCTTCGGCCCCGAGGACCACCGCTCCTACAACCGCCACGGCGAGGCGTTCGACCAGGGCGAGACGTTCTCCGGCATCGACTACGCGACCGGGGTCGCCGCCGCCGCCGAGTTCGCCGAGCTGGCCCCCGAGGGCGCCACCCCCGCGCAGACCGCGCTGCGCTGGATCATCCAGCAGCCCGGCGTGACCAGCGTCATCCCCGGCGCCCGGTCGGTGGAGCAGGCCCGTGCCAACGCCGCCGCGGCCTCGCTGCCGCCGCTGCCGCAGAGCACGCTGGACGCGGTGCGCGAGCTGTACGACCGGTCGATCCGCGCGGAGGTCCACCACCGCTGGTGACCCGGCGGAACACAGGGCGCGGAGCGCGGGCGGGACGTCAGTCGTCCTGCCCGTCCTCCGCGTCCTCGCTCTCGCCCCGGCGCACGTCCCCGCCCTGCTCGGGCGGACCTGCGGACGGATCGCCCGTGCCCTGGCCGCCCGGCACGGAGGCGTCCCGCACCGGGGTGCCGGACGGGCCCGGAGCGGGCGTGCCCGCCGAGCTGGAGTCCGGCGAGAACAGGATCATCCCCAGATACACGGCGGCCAGGAACGTCGCCGTGCCCGCGATGGCGCTCGCCACCCGGGGACGGCGGCGTATCGCCTCGCGGGTGCTGCGGCGGCGGGCCGGAGCGGACCGGGGCGCGGTACTGCGTCTTCGCCCCGTCGGCTGCGGCAGCCGGTACGTCATCGGGCCCGCCGGAGCGGCCGGCGCCGACGGCGCGGGGGCGGCGGCCGGCCCGGCGGCCGAGCGCCGCGCGGGGGAGTGCATCGGCAGGGGCTCGGGGCGGCCCCGCCAGGCGTCGGTGCGGAACCAGTCCGACACCTGCTGCGCGGTGGGCCGCTCCTCGGGAGTCTTGGCCAGCAGTCCCAGGAGGTAGGAGTCGAAGGCGGGCGAGATCTCCACGCCCCGCTGCCGCAGCGGCACCGGCGGGGTGTCGACGTGCTGGTACAGCGTGGCGGTGGCCGTGTCCGACTTGAACGGGGGCTGCCCGAGCAGCAGTTGGTAGACGACGCAGCCGAGCGAGTAGATGTCCGAGGCGGAGTCCGCCGTCTGCCCCAGCGCGCGTTCGGGAGCCAGGTAGAGGCTCGTGCCCACGATCTGGCCGGCCGTCGTCAGCGCGGTCGACGGGTCGTCGACGAACTGTGCGATCCCGAAGTCGCCGATCTTCACCGAGCCGTCCGCGTCCAGCATCAGGTTGCCCGGCTTGATGTCCCGGTGGACGACGCCCTGGCGGTGGGCCGCCGTGAGACCGGCCGCGGCCTGGCCGGCGATCTGCGCCACCTGCTCGGGATGGACCCGCTCCTGGGCGGCGAGCAGCGAGCCGAGGCTCTGCCCCTCGACCAGCTCCATCACGAGGTAGAAGCGGTCCTCCCAGGCCCCGAAGTCGAACACGGCCACCAGGTGCGGGTGGCTCAGCCGGGCGGCGGTCTGCGCCTCCAGCCGGAACCGGGCGGTCGAGGAGGCGTCCGCCTGGTCCCCCAGCAGCAGCTTCACCGCCACGGCGCGGCCCAGCACTTCGTCGGCCGCGCGCCACACCTCGCCCATGCCGCCTCGGCCGATGGGGGATATCAACCGGTACCGACCAGCTACCAGCACCTGTTTCACCTATCTCGAAGGGTGGCCCGTTGCGACTGCCGGCCCACCTCGCGCCACGGCCCTCTGCGGAGCCGGAGCCGGGGTGGTGAACGACATGATCAGGATATCGGTCCGGCGGACCCCGGATGTCCCGGCGTCCCCTCGCCGCGCGGGCCCGGCGCTCCGCCCCGCGCCCGGCGGACCGCCGGTGAAAGGCCGCCGCAGGCGGGCCGGTTCAGCCCAGCAGCCAGGTGCGGGCGGCCTCGGCCGAGAACGCCGGCTGACCCTCGGCGAACAGCAGGTCAGCGGCCGTGAACGCCGGGTCGCAGGCCGTCGCGGGCACATAGGGCACGGCGATGCAGCGCATGCCCGCCGCGCGGGCCGCCGCCGCCCCCGGCGCGGCGTCCTCCACCACCACGCAGTCGGCCGGCTCCGCCCCCATCCGCCGGGCCGCCTCCAGGAACACGTCGGGCTCCGGTTTGCCGCGCGCGACCTCCTCCGCCGAGACGTACAGCGGGATGTACGCGTCCAGCCCCGTCACCGCCAGCACCGCGCCGATCGCCGCCCGGGACGAGCCCGAGGCCACCGCCATCGGGATCCCGTCGGCGTGCAGGCGCTCCACGAAGATCCGCATCTGCGGGAAGACCCGGGTCGAGGCGCCCGCGAGCTCCAGGTACAGGGCGTTCTTGCCCGCCAGCAGTTCGTCGACCGGCGCCTCGATCCCGTACTCGGCGCGCAGGGCGCTCAGCGTCTCGCGGGTGCCGATGCCGATGAAGCGGGTGTGGTCCTCCCAGCCGAAGTCCCGCACTCCGTACCGGGCGAGCAGGCGGCGGCCCGCTTCGAAGTAGTTCGGTTCGCTGTCCACCAGCGTCCCGTCGAGGTCGAAGACGACGTGCGGGGCGGCGGGGGAGGGTCGGGGCGTCATGGTCTCCAGCATGCCGCAGCCCCGTGCCGGGACCGGGCCCGGTCAGTCCCGGTGTCCCGCCGCCCGGCCGACGGCCTCCACCAGCGGCAGCACCCGGTGGCCCACCCGCTCGCGCAGCGCGACGTCCGTCCGCGTCCGGACGACGCCGGGCAACTGGATCAGCCGCTGGATGACGTCCTCCAGATGACCGTTGTCGCGGGCCACGACCCGGGTCAGCAGATCACCGCCGCCCGTGGTCGAGAACGCCTCGATGATCTCGGGGACCGCCACCAGCGCCTCGCCCACCTCCACCAGATACCCCTGAGTGACCTCCAGGCGGACGAAGGCGAGGACCGGGTGGCCGAGCGCGGCCGGCGAGAGGGCGGGCCCGGTCCCGGTGATCACGCCGTCCCGCTCCAGGCGGTCGAGCCGGGCCTGCAGCGTGCCCCGGGCCACTCCCAGGACGCGCGCGTACTCGCGCACGCTGGTGCGCGGCTGTTCGATCAGCAGCCGCAGGATCCGGGTGTCGAGCGCGTCCACCGCCATGGTCCGTTGGCCTCCTCATGGTCCGTCCGATCCGGCGTGAACTGTACCAATGGCACAGCACTCCTCGCGCGATTTGAGCCACCTGCCCCACGGATGCTTACCTTGGCCCGTAGAGGGCGCTGCGCAGCGCCGGGACGGCGACGACGCCGCTTCCGGGTCACGCGGCGCCTTTGTCGTGCCGTGGCTGTCGTCGCGCGCCCGCCGGGGACGCGCGGGACAGCCCTCAGCGAAAGGGGCGGTCGCACCGTCGTGAAGAGGATGTTCGTGGCCCCCGATCCGGGGCGTGTGCGTCTGCGGGTCTCCCTGCGGGCCGTACTCGGCATCGCCCTGGCCGTCGCCGCGGCCGAACTGGCCGGCCTCTCCCTGACCGCCTCCATCACCGGCGGTCTCGCCGCGCTCCTCGCCCTGTTCACCGTCGGCGACGCCACCGTGCGCCGGCAGGCGGTCACCACGCTCCTGCTGCCCGTCGCGGGCCTCCCGGTCCTGGCCCTGGCCTCCACGCTGCACGGGCAGCCATGGCTGCGGGCCGGGTGCTGGCTGGCCGTCGTCCTCGCCGGGGTGTACGCCCGCCGCTGGGGCCCGCGCGGCCACGCGCTGGGGATCTTCGCCTTCATGATGTTCTTCAGCACCCAGTTCCTGCACGCGGTGCCCGCCCAGCTGCCCGAGCTGTACACCGCCGTGGCGCTCGCCGTCGCCGCGTCCTGCGCCGTCCGGTTCGGCCTGTGGTGCGTCGAGCGGCGCACCCCGCCGCCGGCCCAGCCCGCGCCGCTCACCGGCCGCGGCCTGGCCCGCCCCACCACCCGCCAGGCACTCCAGGCCACCGTCGCCTGCGGCATCGCCCTGGTCCTGGGCCAGATGCTCTCCCCGGACCGCTGGTACTGGGCCGTCGGCACGGCCTGGTGGATCTTCGTCAACACCGCCTCGCGCGGCGAGACCCTGGTGCGCGGCCTGCGCCGCGTCGTGGGGACCGTCGCCGGGATCGCCGTCGGCCTCCTCGTGGCCGTGCCCCTGCACGGAGCGCCCGCACCCACCGCCGCGCTCGTCGCCGTCTGCGTCTTCGGCATCTTCTACACCGCGGCCCCCTCGTACAGCTGGATGACCTTCTTCGTCACCGTCATGGCCGGGCTCCTCTACGGGCTCCTCGGCGTGCTCCACCCCGGCCTGCTCTGGCTGCGCTTCGAGGAGACCGCGGCCGGCGCCCTCGGCGCGGTGCTCGGGGTGGCCCTCGTCCTGCCCGTCACCACGCACGCCACCACCGACGCCTGGATTCGCCGGGCCCTGCACTGCGTCCACCGCTGCACCGGCGTCGCGGCCCGGCGGCTGGCCGGTGACGAGGACGCCGACCCGGCGCCGCTCGCCGTCGAACTCGAACTCCTCCTGGGCCGCGCCCGGCTCTCGCTCGCCCCGCTCGTCCACCCCGCGAGCCCGCTGCGCGCCCGCAAGGCCCGTGCTCGACAGGTGCTGGAACTCCTGGACGCCTGCGCCCGCGAGGTACGCGGCCTGGCCCGCGTCGCCGCCGACCCGGACGCCTCGCACGACGCCCGCCTCACCGCGGCCTGCGACCGGGTCGAGGCCGCCGTACTGGCCCTCGCCCCCTCGAAGCGCCCGCTGCCCGGCCCGTCGGCCGTGCCGCTCCCCGCGCCCCACCACCACCCGGGGGCCGAGGCGGCGCTCGCCCACCTGCACGCCCTCGAACGGGCCCTCGCCGACCTCGCGGCCCCGCTGCACAGCCCGCCGAGGGCCCCGCTCGCCTCCGCCTGAACCGGCCTCCGGGCTGGTCTGGACCACACAGGCCCGCCTGCTACCGTCGCCCCGGGAGATCGCGGCGACGGCGAAGCGGGGAGCGGGATGGACGGCGGCAGTGCCGGACGGGCGTACATAGGGTCGTTCACCTCGGCGGGCGGGCACGGCATCACCGCCGCCTCGGTCGACCGGGACACCGGCGCGCTGACCGTGACCGGATCCACCGACATCCTGCCGGACCCCTCGTTCCTCGCACTCGGCCACGGCGGGGGACCCGGCGGAACGGTCCTGTACGCGGTGGGCGAGAGCGCCCCCGGGTCCGCGGCGGCCTTCGACGTCAGCGGCGAGGCGCCCGTTCCGCTGGGCCCCGTCCGCCCGGTCGACGGGGACGCCCCCACCCACCTCGCGCTCGCCCTGGGGCACCTGCTCACCGCCGACTACGGCTCGGGCGGCGTCACCGCGCTCCCCGTCCGCGCCGACGGATCCCTCGCCCCCGCGTCCTCGGTTCTCCGGCACCGGGGCGGCGGCCCGGACCCGGACCGCCAGGCGGGCCCGCACGCGCACCAGGTGCTCGCCGACCCCTCGGGCCGCTGGGTGCTCGGCGTCGACCTCGGCACCGACTCCGTACGCGTCCTCGCCCTCGATCCCCTCACCGGGGAGCTGCGGGCGCACGGTGAGAGCGCGCTGCGCCCCGGCACGGGACCGCGCCACCTGGCCTTCCACCCCTCCGGCCGCCGCGCCTACGTCCTGAACGAGCTGACCCCGACCCTCACCGTCTGCCGCTGGGACGCGGGGGCGGGCCGTCTCGAACCGCTCGCCGAGACCGAGGTGCTGCCCGAGGGCGCGTCCGGCGGCGGCGCGGAGCGCAGCTACCCGTCGGAGGTGGTCGTCGCGCACGACGGCCGCCGTCTGTGGACCGCCAACCGGGGCCACGACAGCATCTCCGTCCTCGCCCTGGACGAGGACGGCGGGTGCGCCGGCGCGGTGACGACCGTGGACTGCGGCGGCCACTGGCCGCGCCACCTCGCGCTCGACGCGAGCGGCCGATGGCTGTACGCGGCCAACGAGCGCTCCGGGAACGTCAGCTGGTTCGCCGTCGACGAGCGGACGGGCATCCCGCGGCACGCGGGCTCGATCGAGGTCCCGGCGGCCTCCTGCGTGGTCCTGGCCTGACGCTTGATGCCTGACGCCTGACAGGGCCTGAGGTCGACCGCAGACCGCAGGCCGCCGAACACGCCGGCCCGGACCGGGACGTCGTCCGGTCCGGGCCGAGGCGTGCCGCTCCGCTCCCGAGGCGTGGCGCCGGGCGTCAGTGCGCCTGAGCGCCCTGGACCCCCTGCGGCGTCGCGGGCGTGATGCCGAGCGCCGTGGCGTACAGCGACAGGGCCAGCTTGCCGACCGCCGGGTACGCGCCCAGCGGCTGGGCGGTCGCGCAGCCCGCCTCCTTCGCGGCGGCGTCCAGCAGACCGGGGTCGATCTCCGGGCCCACCAGGTACGGGGCCAGCGCCAGCTGCGTGGAGCCCGAGCTCTGCAACTGCTCGGCGACCGAGGCGATCGAGCCCTCCACGTCCAGCGCGGCGGCCATCACGGGCACGGCGAGCCGGGCGGCCAGCAGCATGCCGGTGATCCCGGCGGCCCGCACGGCCTCGTCGCCGCCGACGGTGGCCAGCACGATGCCGTCGGCGGCGGTCGTGACGGTGAAGAGGCGGGCGCGGTCGGCACGCGCCAGACCGGCTTCCGACAGCCGTACGTGCAGTGCCTCCGCGAGCAGCGGGTGCGGGCCGAGCACGTCGGTCACCTCGACCTGGGTACCGCTCTCCATCACTGCCTGCCGTATCCGCCGGATCAGCGTGCCGTCGGGGCCCGCGAGCAGCGGCACCACGACGGAGGCCGGGCCTTCGGGCTCGGCGACCTCGCGGCCGGCGGCCAGGCCCTGCTCGTAGCGGGCGACGCGCTCGGCCGCGGAGTGGGCCAGGACGGTGGCGAGCGACGGGTACTCGGCGTCGTCGCCGTCGAGGTAGCCGATCCCGGCGTTCAGGCCGGGCAGTTCGGAACGGGCGATGCTGATCACCTCCTCGGCCAGACCGCGCGTGGCCGAGGAGGGTGTGCCGGGAACGGCGAGAACGAGCGCGGCAGCGCCCTCGGGCGCGACCACCGGCTCCGGGCGGCGGTGCCGTCCGGACTGGCGAGGTCGCGGCATTCGTACAGGCAGGCCGGAAGCGGGCCCAGTGGGGGTGCTCATGGCGCCGCATGCTACTGGTTTTGCCTGCTCCTCCGTTCAGGGAGGGTCCGGTCGAGCGTTAACTATCCGCTTATGTCCGATGAGTGATGTACCGGTGAACCATCCCCGTCTGTCGGTGTGCTCTTCGTGCCGAGTTCAACCGTTCCGGGCGGGGTTCGCCGCGGGCTCCGCGCCCCGCGGCCCCTCCGGCACGAACAGCATCGTCGGATGGCGCGGCAGCCGCAGATCGTCCACCGCCAGAGCACGCGCGATCCTGAGCGCGCCCGTCAGCGGGTCGCCGCCGCCCGTGGTCACCCGCGCCGCCGGCACGCGTCGCGCCAACTCCTCGCGCAGCGGTACGAGCAGGGGGTCGCCCATCCGGAACAGGCCCCCGGTGAGGGCGACTTCGGGGTTCGGGTCGTCCGCCGGGCAGACGGCCGCCGCCGCGTCGGCGATGTGCGCCGCGGCCGTCCGCAGGATGGTGTCCGCGACCGCGTCCGCACCGGCGCACGCCGCCACCTCGGGGGCGAACGAGGCCAGGACCGCCGGCCGGTCCGCCCGCGGGTAGAGCAGCCCCGGCAGCTCCTCGGCCGGCCCGAACACGGCGTGCAGGCGCTCCAGCAGGGCGGGAGAGCCGCCGTGCCGTCCGTCGTGCGCGCGCATGGCGGCTTCCAGCCCCGCCCGGCCGATCCACGCACCGCCGCCGTTGTCACCCAGAAGATGTCCCCAGCCGTCCGCCCGGCGCCACACCGTCAGGTCCGTACCGAGGGCGATCATGCCCGTGCCGGCCGCGACGACCGCACCGGGACCTTGGCCGACCGCGCCCGCGAAGGCCGTCACCGCGTCGGCGGCCAGCGCCGGCCGCCGCACTCCCAGCGCCCGCTCGAGCGCGTCCGGCAGTTCCGCCCGGAGCCGGCCGCCCAGGGTGGCCATACCGGCCGCCCCGACCGCCAGCGCCGCGACCGTGCCGCCGCCCTCCTCCGGGGCGCTCGCCCCCGCCCGGACCAGCAACTCCCGTGCGGCGGGCAGTATCTGCGCCAGCAGATGGGCCGCGTCGATCCCGCCGGGCCCCGTCCGCACGGGCTCCGCGCAGACGGCCGTCAGCGGCTCCGCCGATGCGTCCGCCCGGCCGAGCGCCACCCGCAGCCCCGACCCTCCGGAGTCGACCCCGAGGACGTACGCGCCGGGAGCCGCGGGCCGCGTGGTCACGGCAGGCGCCAGTCCACCGGCTGTGCGCCCTGGCGCTCCAGCAGTTCGTTGACCCGGCTGAAGGGCCGCGAGCCGAAGAAGCCGCGGTCCGCCGACATGGGCGAGGGGTGCGAGGACTCGATCGCCGGGAAACCGCCCAGCCGGGGACGGAGGTTGCGGGCGTCGCGTCCCCACAGGACGGACACCAGCGGCGTGCCCCGGGCCACCAGCGCGTCGATGGCCCGCTCGGTCACCTCTTCCCAGCCCTTGCCCCGGTGCGCGGCCGGTCGCCGGGGCGCGGTGGTCAGCGCCCTGTTCAGCAGCAGTACGCCCTGCCGCGTCCACGGCGTGAGGTCGCCGTTGGACGGCCGGGGGAGGCCGAGGTCGGCGTGCAGCTCCCGGAAGATGTTCTCCAGGCTGCCCGGCAGCGGCTGGACCTCCGGAGCCACCGCGAAGCTCAAGCCGATCGCGTGACCGGGCGTGGGGTACGGGTCCTGCCCGACGACGAGCACCCGCACGTCCTCGAAGGGCTGTTGGAACGCCCGCAGCACATGTGCCCCCGAGGGCAGGTACGTACGGCCCGCGGCGATCTCCGCGCGGAGGAAGTCGCCCATAGCGGCGATGCGTTCGGCCACGGGTTCGAGGGCGTCGGCCCACCCCGGCTCGATGATCTCTTTCAACGGTCGTGCTGCCACGTGCCGCACTCTACTGCTGATAGGACCACTCCGATGAACTGGCGTCGGCCTCGCACCGTCCCTCCGCCGGGGCCGTCCCGCGGGCGCGGGGAGCGGACCCCGCTCTCCGGGCGCTCGGCGGCCTCGGCCGGCCGGGGGCCGGAACCGTCGTCGCGGGCCGAGCCGCGGTGGGGCAGGGCACCGCCCCGGCCTCGAACGGCGGCCCGCGGGGGCGTGCAATCGGGTGGACAACGGGCAGTGGGGCGCCCCGCGTGCCGAGGAGGGGGAAGCCTCCGCACACGGCCGCGACGGGGCGAGGCGAACCCGCCGGGCCGCCGCGGCGGCCTGCGGCAACGGCTCACGGGCCATTGAGCTGGAGTGCCGTCCCGCCCCTCGCCACGTACTCATACGGAGGAAGACACATGACCCGTGCGCCGGCACGTACCCCGCGCTCACGTCACACGCTCACCCTGACCGCTGCCGTGGCCGCGGTGACCCTGGCGGGCGCGCTGCCCGCCGGGGCCGCCTCGCCGGCCGCCCATCCGCAGGGATGCTCGGTGCGCACGCTGCAGGGCGACTTCGGCGGGAACTACTCCGGGACCTCCGCCGGCACCGGCCCGCTCGCGTTCCAGGGTCTGGTGACCTTCAACGGCGACGGCACCGCCACCGCCAAGGCCACCCTCATGTCCGAGACCTCGGGTCCGACGAGCATCACCGCCGTCATCGACTACACGCTGAAGCGGGACTGCACCGGCACGATGACGTCGCAGCGCAGCAACGGGCAGACCATCCACTACGTCTTCACGGTCGTCGCCGACGGCACGGAGCTGGCGCTGCTGCAGACCGATCCGGGGTTCGTCGTCACCGCCCGGCTGACACGCGTCCGTCGCGGCTGATCCGGACGGCGGTCCCCGGTCCCCGGGGGCGGGCGGACCGCCGCCGGCTGACATCCTGGAGGGAAGGAGCGCCGGGAGACCACGAGGAGCAGACCCATGGGCAGCGGGATCGCGGACGCCGACGGCCGTGACGTGCGGGTCGAGGCGGTGGCCGGGGAGGCCGGCCGCGTCACGCTCCGGCTCGCGGCCCCGGCGGGCGGGCCGCCGTGGTCGTGCGCGCCGGACGCGGCGCGGAGGCTGGCCGCGGCCCTGGTCCGGGCGGCCGAGGAGGCGGAGAGCGCGCCCGCGGCGCGGCCCGTGAGGGTCGAGGCCGGTGAGCTGCGCCGGGGCGACGTCCGCGACGGCGACCGGGCCATGACCGTGGAGAGCGTGCGCGGGGACGGCTCCGCGGTCCATGTCACGTGGACGTCGGGAGCCGGTCGGCGCTGGACCCAGACGTACGACGTCGGCGCGGCCGTCAGCCTCAGGCGTCGCCTGCCCGAGGGCCGCTGACGCCCGCCGACGGCTGGTCGTACGACGGCTATCGTATTTCGACGATTGTCGTAGTACGGTGTTCATCGCACCAGTGAGCGGTCGACCGACCGCCCGTGCCCAGCGGTCCGTCCGCACCAGCTGAAACGGAGTCCGGCGTGAGTGTCCTTTTCGATCCCTATGTGCTGCGGTCGCTGACCGTCCCCAACCGTGTCTGGATGGCTCCCATGTGCCAGTACAGCGCGGACGCCCACGGACCGGACACCGGCGTCGCGGGCGACTGGCACTTCCAGCACTACGCGTCCCGCGCCACCGGAGGCACCGGCCTCATCCTGCTGGAGGCCACGGCCGTCAGCCCCGAGGGCCGCATCAGCCCCGCCGACCTCGGCATCTGGAACGACCGCCAGGTGGAAGCGCTGCGCCGTATCACCGGCTTCCTGGCCGACCGGGGGACCGTTGCGGGCATCCAGCTCGCCCACGCCGGCCGCAAGGCGTCCACCGACCGGCCCTGGCGCGGCGGCGGTCCGCTGGAGGCCGACGGAGCCGGGTCCGAGGGCTGGCCGACCGTCGCCCCGAGCCCGCTCCCGTTCGCCGACGGCGACCCGCTCCCCGCCGAGCTGACGACCGAGCAGATAGCCGAAGTGGTGCGGCAGTTCGCCGACGCCGCCCGCCGCGCCCTGGCCGCCGGCTTCCAGGTCGCCGAGATCCACGGCGCCCACGGCTATCTGATCGGCCAGTTCCTCTCGCCGCACAGCAACCGCCGCACCGACGAGTACGGCGGATCCTTCGAGAACCGCATCCGCCTCGCCCTGGAGGTCGTGGACGCGGTCCGCGCGGTCTGGCCCGAGGACCTGCCGCTGTTCTTCCGCGTCTCGGCCACCGACTGGCTCACCGAGAACGGGGCGGACGAGCGCACCGGCTGGACCGGTGACGACACCGTCCGCCTCGCCCGCGAGCTGCGCGCGCACGGCGTCGACCTGCTGGACGTCTCCACCGGCGGCCTCGCGCCGGACGTGGACATCCCCGTCGGCCCCGGCTACCAGGTGCCCTTCGCCGAGCGGGTGCGCACCGAGGCGGGACTCGCCGTGGCCGCCGTCGGGCTCATCACCGACCCCGTACAGGCCGAGAAGATCGTCGCCGACGGCCGCGCCGACGCCGTCCTGCTCGGCCGGGAGCTGCTGCGCACCCCGTACTTCGTCCGGGACGCCGCACGCGAGCTCGGCGGCGAGGTCCCCGTACCCCAGCAGTACGGCCGCGCCCTCTGACGCCCGCCCGCGGGCTCCGGCCGTTCACGGCCCGGGGCCCGCGGGGGCGCTCCCACGCCGGTAGGCTGGCCGCGATGTTCACCGAACAGGGCCCCACCGTGCGCGAACTCGCCGTCCAGGCGCTCTCCTCGACCGAGCGCGGATACGACCTGCTCGCCCCGAAGTTCGACCGCACGCCCTACCGGACGCCGGACCGCGTGCTCGACGCCGTCACCCGGGCGCTCGCCCCGCTCGGCCCCTTCGCCGCCGGGCTCGACGTGTGCTGCGGAACCGGCGCGGGGATGGACGTGCTGCGCACGGTGTGCCGCGAACACGTCACCGGCGTCGACTTCAGCGCGGGCATGCTCGCGCGCGCCCGGACCGTGCACCCGCCCGCCGGCGACGGGCCCGCGGTCCACTGGGTGCGGGCCGACGCCCGAGCGCTCCCGTTCCGGCCGTCCTTCGACCTCGCCCTGAGCTTCGGCGCGTTCGGCCACTTCCTGCCCCGGGAGCGCCCCGGCCTCTTCGCCGAGGTGCACGGGGCGCTGCGACCGGGCGGCCTGTTCGCCTTCCCGATCGGCGCGCCTCCCCCCGTCGGCTCGCGCGCCTACTGGTCGTTCCTCGGCTTCGACGCGGCCATGCGGGTGCGCAACGCGCTGTGGCACCCGGAGTTCATCATGTACTACCGCACCTTCCGCCTCCCCGACGTCCTGGACGACCTGACCCGTACGGGCTTCGCCGTGCGGCTGCCGCCCCTGGCCGAACTGGGGTGGCGTCCCGACGGCAGCCCCCGCGCCCGCCTCGTGGTGGCTGCCCGGAAGTGACCGCCGGACGCCGCCGTGCGACCGCGGCCCGGCCGCCGTTCAGCGGCTCCCGCCGCGCGCCGCCGCCAGCAGCCCCGGCCAGTCGTGGATCTTCACCGGGCCCCGCCCGAGCGAACGCCCCAGGGCCGCCTCCGCCCGTTCGATCGACAGCCAGCCGTCCCACTCCACCGGGCGCAGCCCCCAGCCGCGCAGCACGGCGAGCGGATCGGACGCCGCGCCCCGACGCGCGAGCAGGGGCGCGTCCTCGATCAGCGAGTCGACCGTCTCCTTCGCGCACGACCGGTTCGAACCGATCACACCGGTCGGCCCGCGCTTGATCCACCCCGCCACGTACTCGCCGGCGGAGGGCACGCCGTCCCGCAGCACCCGCCCGGCCCGGTGCGGCACCGTCCCGCGCGCCGGGTCGAACGGCAGGCCGGGCAGCGGCACCCCTCGGTAGCCGACGGCCCGCAGCACCAGCTGCGCCTCGACGTCCTCGTACACCCCGGTGTCCCGCACGCCGCCGGAGCCGTCCGGAGCGGTCCGCGCGAACCGCACCCCCGCCACCCGGCCGCCCCGCTCCAGCAGCTCGACCGGACGGAGGAAGAAACGCAGGGCGATGCGGCGCTCCGGGGCCGGTCCGGGCGGCGCGGCCGGCCGCGACCAGGCGCGCAGCACGTCCAGGTTCCGCCGCACCGCGGCCGGCAGCGGCGCCGCTCCGGGCACGCCCGCGTACGCCGGATCGAGCGCCAGTTCCGCCGGGTCCACCAGCATCCGCGCGCCGGGCAGCGCTCCCAGCTCCCGCAGTTCCTTCGTGGTGAACCGCGCCTGGGACGGGCCGCGCCGGCCCGCGACGCACACCTCGCGCACCCGGCTGCCGGCCAGCGCCGTGAGCGCGTGCCGGGGGACGTCGGTGGCCCGCAGCTCGTCCGCTCCGCGCGCCAGGATCCGCGCGACGTCGACCGCGACGTTGCCCACCCCGATCACCACGGCCGAGCGCGCCTCCAGCGCGAAGTCGTCGGCGGCGATGTCCGGGTGCGCGCTGTACCAGGAGACGAACCGGGTGGCGGAGTAGCTTCCGGGCAGATCCTCGCCGGGCACCGACAGCGGACGGTCGGCCGCCGCGCCGACGCAGTAGACGACCGCGTGGTAGAGCTCCGCGAGACGGGCCGGTCCGACGCCGTCCGCTCCGCCGACCGGGACGTTGCCGACGAAGGTGACCCGCTCGTCCTCCAGGACGGCCCGCAGGCTGTTCTGGAGCGATTTGATCTTCTCGTGGTCGGGCGCCACCCCGTACCTCACGAGCCCGTACGGGGCGGGCAGCCGGTCCAGCACGTGGACGCGTATCCCGGGCTGCCGCAGCAGGGCCTGGGCGGTGTAGACCCCGCTGGGTCCGGAACCGACGACGGCGACACGGAGCACGGCGCACCTCTTCCGCAGGGTGCTTCCAGCATCGCACCGCGCGGCGGGATACGGGCCGCGACGGGCTCAGGTCATCAGCCCGCGCATCCGGTCGATCTCCACCGTCTGCTGGGCCACGACGTCGCTCGCCATCTCCTCGACGATCACGTCGTTGCCGTCGGAGAGCGCTTCCGTCGCCATCGTGATCGCTCCCTGGTGGTGGGTGATCATCAGCTTCAGGAAGAGCTCGTCGAACGCCTTGCCCTCGGCCGCGCGCAACTCCTCCAGCTGCGCCTCGGTCGCCATGCCCGGCATGGTCCCGTGGTCGTGGGACTCCTCGGCGCGGCCCCGGTCGTTCCTCTGCAGCCACCCCTCCATGGCGCCGATCTCCGGCCTCTGGCCCGCGGATATGCGTTCCGCGAGGCGCTTGACCGCGGCGTCCGAGGCGCGGTCGGGGACGAGATCGGTCATCACGAGCGCCTGCCCGTGATGGGCGATCATCATCCGCGCGTAGCGGAAGTCGGCCGAGTTGGCGGTGTCACGGCCGGCCTCCTCGGCGGCCTCCTCGGCCGTCAGCGTCCGCGCGGGTTCACCCGGTCTGCCCGGCGCCACCACCCCCGGCCCCGTGTCCTCGGCCGCCCTCGGCTTCGCGTCCCCGCCGCCCGAGTCGCAGCCTCCCAGGGCGAGTACGGCAACCGCCGCCGCCGCGAGGGCGGTTGCGCGCAGCCGACCGGACCGGCGGTGAATCAACACGGCGACCTCCTGTGCCACATGGGTGTGTTGCGATCCGTTCCGAGGACAACCCTTGCACGCTTCCGCAGACAGAAGATCAGAAACTTTTATTACGTCTCTGTTGCCATCTGTTGATGTGTACATGGGAGGGACGATACTGCCGGGGTCCGCGAACCGTTCGATCCCGAACGGAGACAAGGGAGGACGCAGTGACCTCGTTGCACACCACCCGCGTGCGGCGCAGACGTCTGGGCGCGGTTGCAGCCGCGGCCGGACTCCTCGCCACGCTGCTCACGGCCACCACCGCGGCCGCGACGCCCGACCCGGGAGACGCCCCGGACCGAAGCGAATCCGTCACCACCAGCCAGCAGGCCGAGGCGAGGGAGGCGATCAGGAGCGGTGACATACCGGGTGTGGACGAGATCGTCCACAGCCAGAACATCAAGCACCTGACGAACGTCCCCAAGGGCGCCCTCAAGGGCACCAACACGGACCTCGCCTTCCAGGGCGACTACGCCTTCACCGGCAACTACGACGGCTTCGTGATCTTCGACATCAGCAAGCCGAAGAAGCCGCGGACCGTCGCCGAGGTCCTCTGCCCCGGCTCGCAGAACGACATCTCGGTCTCCGGGAACCTGCTGTTCCTGTCCACCGACTCCTCGCGCAGCGACGACTCCTGCTCCAGCACCACGCAGCCGGCCACGGAGAAGTCCTCGTGGGAGGGCATCAAGATCTTCGACATCAGCGACAAGCGGCGGCCGAAGTACATCGCCGCCGTGGAGACCGCCTGCGGCTCGCACACCCACACGCTGGTGCCCGAGGGCAAGAACGTCTACGTCTACGTGTCCTCGTACTCCCCGAGCGACACCTTCCCCGACTGCCGGCCTCCGCACGACGGGATCTCCATCATCAAGGTGCCGGTCAAGGCGCCGCAGAAGGCCCGGATCGTGAACTTCCCGGTGCTCTTCCCGGACGGCGGCAACCCGGGCGCGCCCCAGAACCCGGGCGTCACCAAGACGACGGGCTGCCACGACATCACGGTGCTGCCGTCCAAGGACCTGGCCGCCGGCGCCTGCATGGGCGACGGACTGCTCTTCTCCATCGAGGACCCGGAACGGCCCCGGATCATCGACCGGGTCCAGGACAACGTGAACTTCGCCTTCTGGCACTCGGCGACGTTCAACCAGGACGCGGACAAGGTCGTCTTCACCGACGAGCTCGGCGGCGGCGGCGCGGCCACCTGCAACGAGCGGATCGGTCCCAAGCGCGGGGCCGACGGCATCTACGACATCGTGGGCGAGGGCGACCAGCGCAAGCTCGTCTTCCGCAGCTACTTCAAGATCGACCGCCACCAGGCCGACGTCGAGGTCTGCGTCGCCCACAACGGCTCGATCATCCCGGTGAAGGGCCGTGACGTGATGGTCCAGGCGTGGTACCAGGGCGGCATCTCCGTCTGGGACTTCACCGACTCCGCCAAGCCCGAGGAGATCGCCTTCTTCGAACGCGGCCCGGTCACGCTCGACGGCGTCACCACGGCGGGCCCGTGGTCGTCGTACTACTACAACGGCCACATCTACTCCAACGACATCGCCAAGGGCTTCGACGTACTGAAGCTCGACGACCGGCGCACCGACCCGGCGAAGCGGATCCGCCTGGACGAGCTCAACGTGCAGACGCAACCGGAGTACTTCGACAACTGACCCCGGGACGGACCGGCAGCTCCCGTCGGTTCCGCGCCAGGACCGCACCAGGAGGCCGGCGTGCGCCGGGCGGACGCCCCGCCCGGCGCACGCCGGCCTCCGCGCGTGGCCCGCGGACGGCGGCGGTCCGAATATTCATTGACCGATCAGCCGGGTGGGGACATGCTGTATCTCTGCGTCGGCGGATTCCGCATCTGCCGTCCCCGGCGCGGTCCGCGGCCGTTCCCGAGGCACGGCCGCGGGGACGCGCCTGGATTCCGGCGACGCGGGGGATCGCCGGAATCGGGTGCGTTCCACGCGCGCCGAGGTTCTCCGGGCGCGGACGGGCGAGGCGGGCCCAGGGCTCAGGCGGCGCTTCGGTCGTTGCCGCCGGTCGCCGCCGCCCACTCCACCAGCAGGCGCTGGTAGTCCGCCTCGTCCTGCGGGGACAGGTAACCGCCCGAGCGCTGCCAGAGGTCGCGGATCTCCGCGTTGACCTCGGTCGCGGAACGCACGGAAACGGACGACGAAGGGCTAGGGGACATGCCTACCAGGCTAAGGCCCCGATCCGGCCCGGAACCCCTTTCGGAACGGGATTTCCCTCACACCTTCCTCACACTCCGGCCGCAGTCGTGGACGCACCGCCGCGTCCGCCCGGCACCCAGCCCCAGCGACCGCAGCCCGTCCGGCCGCCGCCCCACCGGCAGATGCTCCACGAACCCGACCTCGCACCCGACGGCCGCCGCTCCGGCGTCCGCGTGACGGTCGTCACCCACCATCACCACCTCGGCCGGGTCCCGCCCGATCAGGGCGCAGGCGGCGCGGAACAGCCGCGCGTCCGGCTTCTGGAGCCCGTGCGCGTACGACAGCGCGCAGCCGTCGACGAGCCCGTCCAGCCGGTGCGCGCAAAAGCGCACCGGGCGGAGCGGGACGCCGTCGCCGCTCAGCCCCGCCGGGACGCCGCCTCGGCCTCCGCCTCCACCGGAGCCCGGCGGGCGGTGTACCCGGCCACGGTGAACGCCACCACGGCGACGCCCAGCAGCACACCCGCCACCACGTCCGTCAGCCAGTGCACGCCCAGGTACAGCCGGGTCGCGCCCACGCCGACGCCCGACACCACCGCCACGGCCGCCGCTCCGCGCCACAGCCGCCGGCCCGCTCCGCACAGCCGCAGCACCCACACGAGCAGGCCGCAGCTCACGACGGCCGTCATGGCGTGGCCCGAGGGGAAGGCCGCGTAGTTCGCCGAGTCCACCGGATCGGGCCACTGCGGGCGCTCACGGCCCACAGCCGCCTTCATCCCCTGCTGGACGAGGACGGAGACCAGGCTCGCCCCCGCCACCCACAGGGCCGCGTGCCGCGCTCCGCGCCACCACAGCGTGATCACGGCCGCGGCGATCAGGGCCCGCATCGTCCAGGGGTCCCACACCCAGTCCGTCAGCACCCGGTTGGCATGGACCATCCCCGGCTCCGCCACGGCGCGCCGGTGCAGGCTCTCGGCGACCGACCGGTCCAGGGCGATCAGCGGGGACCACTCGGCCACGACGAGGACGAGCAGGACGAGGGCCAGGCCGCTCGTGACGGCCCCGGCGACCAGGGCGGGCCCGGGGCGGGAGGAACGATCCGGCGGGGCGCATGTGGGGGAGTGCATGGGGGCGATCCTCGCGGACGACGGGGCCGTGTGCCTAACCGAGCGCCCTGAGCCCCGGCACGAAGGCCACCGCGACCGGTACGACCGGCACCAGCGCGGCGGCGGCGGTCAGCCGCAGCCGGCGGCCGGCCGTCAGCCGGTCGGCCGGGGTCAGCAACCGGTTGACGCGGAGCGGCACTTGGGCGTCCGGCGGGGGACAGGGGCCGAAGACGCCCCGGTCCTCGTTGAGTCCGACGAGCGCGAGGGCCGTCGTGAGCCTGCCGAAGCGGCGCGAGGCCACGTCGTCGGCGGCCAGTTCGACCAGCCGGTGCATCTCGTCGCGGAACGCGGCGAAGACGGGAACCTGCGGGAATCCGACGGCCAGCGCCGAGGAGCAGTGCAGCAGCCAGTCGTGCCGGGCCTGGGCGTGGCCCTGTTCATGGGCGAGCACCGCGTCCAGTTGACGGCCCTTCAGCCGGGACAGCGCCGCGGTGGTGATGACGAGCCGGGGCGCGGCACCCGGCAGCCACCAGGCGTCCGGGCGCTCGCCCTCCAGCACGACGAGCCGGTCGGCGCCCGGCTCCTCTCCCGGCAGGAGCGGCGCGCGGACCAGCAGTTCGGCGCGGCGCAGCCGGCGCCGCCGCCGGGCCCGCCGGATCTCGCGGACGAGCATCGCGCCGCTCCACAGTCCGCCCAGGGCCAGCAGCACCGCGATGACGGCCGACCACGGACCGTAGCCCGCGAGCGCGTACGCCTCGACCACGGCGTGCGGTGCGGGGGCGAAGACATGGCCGCGCACCGCCTGCCAGGCCGCAGCGGCGCTGAACGTCATCGACAGCGCGAACGAGACCAGCACTCCGGCCACCACGCACTGCCACACCCACAGCGCCACGACCGGCTCGCGCTCCGGCCACCGGGCACGCGCCATCAGTCGCGGGGTCACCAGGGCGGTCAGTGCACCGAGCAGCAGCAGCGCGAAGGAGACCAGCATGCCGTCAGCCTATGAGGGGCGGGTCGGTGACGGGTACGGCTCTGACCGGCAAGTGACGTACGCCACGGTTTGGCGGGCCTGCGTCTCACCGGTCGTCTCACAGAGTGAGCAGCATCGCGAACATGGCGAGCCCCATCGTCATCCGGCAGGCCAGCGTCAGCTCCGGCCGGCCGCCCGCCGGAGTGCCCGGACCGCCCGGGACGGAACCGGCCCCCGGACCGCCCGGGACGGAACCGGCCCCCGGACCGCCGGGGACGCCCGCGACGCCGACCGCGGGTATCAGACGCCCGGCGGAGCGCAGCACGTAGAACGCGTAGTAGACGAGCAGCGCGCCCGTCAGCAGGGGCACGCCTCCGGCCGCGCCCGCCGTCGCGTGCCCCGCGTGCCCGCCCTCCGAGGCCCCGGGAGCCATCGCCACCGCCATGTAGACCATCGCCAGCGAACCGACCAGGTGGTGCAGGTGGTGGCCGCCGTGCCGGGAGGGCCACAGCGCCCGCAGCGCCGCCGCGCCGAACAGCACCGCGTACACCGCCCACGCCCAGTCGGGGGGCGTCAGAAGAGCGGCCGGCACGGCCATCACCGCCATGCCGAAGCCCATCACCGCCTCCGCGCGCGCGGTTCGCCGCTCCTGCCGCGTCCCGGAGCGGGTGCGCGCCAGGCAGTAGGCGCCGCTCACCGCGCACAGCGCCGTCAACAGCCAGCCGGTCAGGGCCCCTCCGTGCACGACGTGCCTCCCCTCGGTACGTACGGCTCCGATGCCGGGTCGCCTAGTCGATGCCCGTACCCCCGTGCCCGAACCCGGCGCACGGGGGTGCGCGAGGGGTGCGCCGGGGCCCGCGAGGGGCGCTGGGGGTCGCGCTACTCTCGACCGGAACGTACGGAGCAGTGAGCACGCGTACGGCAGCAGAGGAACGGAGACCTCCCACGATGGACACCGCCACCACGCCCCCCGGCGCGCCCCCGTTGACCTTCCGCGACGCGACCGAGGACGACGTTCCGGCGCTGGTGGCGCTGATCGAGTCGGCCTACCGCGGCGACTCCAGCCGTACCGGCTGGACCACCGAGGCGGACCTCCTCCAGGGGCAGCGGACCGACGAGGACGACGTGCGCGCGGTCCTCACCGCACCGGCGGCGCGGCTGCTCGCGGTCGAACGGGCCGGCGAGCTGATCGCCTGCTGCCAGCTCGAACACCGCGGCGAGGCCGCCTACTTCGGCATGTTCGCGGTCCGCCCCGGCCTCCAGGGAGGCGGGCTCGGCAAGGTGGTCATCGCCGAGGCGGAGCGCGTCGCGCGCGGCGCCTGGGGCGTCGGCGAGATGCACATGACGGTGATCTCGCTCCGCGAGGACCTGATCGCCTGGTACGAGCGCCGGGGCTACCGCCGGACCGGACGGCTCACCCCGTTCCCGTACGGCGACGAGCGCTTCGGCATACCGCTCCGCGACGACCTCGCCTTCGAACTGCTCGTCAAGGAGATCGGGGACGGCCTCCCGCAGTCGTAGCCGCGAACGCCCGGGGCGCGCCGGGACGGTGCGGGGAGGACCGGCCGGGCTCAGGCGGTGAAGCGGCCGGTCCGGCGGATCTCGGGGAAGTCGGTCGTGACGCCGTCCAGGTTCAGCGCACGGGCCAGCCGCAACTGGTCCTGCGTGTTCACCACCCAGCCGATCACCTTCAGGCTCTCGCCGTGCGCCTGCTCCACGACCTCCAGCGTGAGCCGGCGGATGTTCAGCGCGAGCGTCGCCGCGCCCGCCGCCTTCGCCCGGTCCACCACGTCCGCGCCCCAGCGGCTGGCGATGAGCACCGTCCGCACCCCCGGAACCAGGCGGGCGATCTCCGTCACCGCCTCGTCGTGGAAGGAGGACACCTCCACCCGTCCGACGAGGTCGCGCGCGCGGATCACCTCCGCCAGCGCCCGCGCCGCGGCGACGTCCTTGATCTCGGCCTGGATCGGGGCCCCGACGGCGTCCAGGACCTCCTCGAACACCGGGACGCGCTCCCCCCGGCCGGCGTCGAGCCCGCGCAGCTCCGCCAGCGTCTTTCCGGCGATCGGCCCCGTCCCGTCGGTCGTGCGGTCGACGTCCGCGTCGTGCATCACGGCGAGCGCGCCGTCCTTGCTCAGGTGCAGGTCCAGCTCGATGGCGTCCATGCCCGCCGCCTCGGCGCGGACGAAGGAGCGCAGCGTGTTCTCGGGCTCGACGCCCATCACTCCGCGATGGCCCAGGGTGAGAAAGGACAAGACGACCTCGATTCCGTCAGTGGCTCCGCGTCGGTGGCTCCTGCCCGTGCGGAGGCCGGGCCATGCGGAGGGTAACGGGCCGCGCCCGCGATGTCTGCCGCCGCGCGGTCTCGTTTCTCCCGCGGAACGGCGGCAGTCCGCCAGGACGCGACGACTGACGGAACTGAGCGCCTACCGGGCGGCCGACAGGAAAAACAGCGGTGACCATGGGGGGTGGGCAGGATATTTTCCGGACCCCTACTTGTGGGGTAGGAGGGTGCGCGGATACGGTTGCTGGACGCGAGGTTCTCCCGTGGAGGAAGTGTTATGACGGAAATTCTTGTGCACGACGCCACCGGTGGCGCGATAGCTGCTGCCCAACGTGTCGTTGAGCACCCGGCCTGGCCCGCGCTCAAGGACGCCGTCGAACAGATCCGCCCCTGGCAGTCCAAGGACGGCTCCATCGACTTCGAGGCCGAGGACGCCCCGTCGCCGGCCGCCGCCGAGGAGGCCGTGGGCCGGGTGACCGCGGCCGTCGAGGAGCTGTCACCGCTGCTCCCGCACGACGCCGCCTACCACCGCGCGCTCGTCGCGGACCTGCGCCGCTGGGCCGCCGACGGCTTCGGCGTCCCGGACTTCCTCGACTCGCTGCTCGCCTTCCAGCCCGCGAAGAGCCGCGCCGACGGCCTCCAGCACCTGGTCGTCTTCGCGATGTACACGCAGAACGGCAACCCGGACCGCAACCTCGAAGCGGTCGTGCTGCGGATGGTCTGGCCCGACTGGCTCGCCGAGCTGGAAGCCACCCGCTACGACAACCCGCTCTTCTGCGGCATCACCTTCGAGGACTTCACCTCCGGGTACGACACCAACTCCGCCGTCCTGTTCCCGGAGACCATCGCCGTGCGCGAGGCCCCCGAGCGCTTCAGCTGGGGCGGCATCTTCTGCGACCGCGAGGCCGCCCGCTTCCGCCGCGTCACCGAGGCGTCCGTCGACCTCCTCGGCCTGGAGCTGCCCGACGACATCCGCGCGATGATCGGCGACCAGCAGCGCTGCGAGCAGGCGTTCGTCCTGTGGGACATGGTCCACGACCGCACCCACAGCCACGGCGACCTCCCGTTCGACCCGTTCATGATCAAGCAGCGCCAGCCGTTCTGGATGTACGGCCTGGAGGAGCTGCGCTGCGACCTCACCGCCTTCAAGGAGGCCGTGAAGCTGGACGCCGAGGGCAACGCCCACGGCCGCGACGTCCAGTACGCGGTGCTCTTCGACCGGATGTTCCGCTTCCCCGTCACCGGCGAGCGCGTCCGCAACTACGACGGACTCGGCGGCCAGCTGCTCTTCGCCTACCTCCACAAGCACGACGTCATCCGCTGGACCGACAACACGCTGAAGATCGACTGGGACCGCGCCCCGCAGGTCACCAACCAGCTCTGCGCCGAGATCGAGAAGCTCTACCGCGACGGCATCGACCGCCCCAAGCTGGTGCACTGGTTCGCCGCGTACGACCTCGTCTCCCAGTACCTCTCGCCGCACCCCGGCTCCACCTGGGCCAAGGGTCCCGACGCCCTGGACCTCACTCTCCCCCCTCGCAAGCTCGTCGACGACGTGCTTCCGGACGAGTTTCCCCTGAGCATGTTCTATGAGGCACTCGCCAAGAAGCTCAAGCACGTGATTGCCTCCACCAAGGGAATCACCGCGGCCGGGGCCGAGCAGGCAGCCGCGTGAAGACAACTCCCAGGGAGGCGGTGTCCATGAACAACATCGGCAAGGGCAACGGGAGCAGCGCTCTCGACGGGGCCGTGATCGCGGTGGCCGGCGCGGCCGGCCCCGCCGGGCGCGCGGCCCTGCTGCGGCTCGCGGAGGCCGGGGCGACCGTCGTCGGCTGCGACGCCAACCCGGAGCGGCTGGCCGAGGCGGTGGACGCGGCGCGCTACGCCCACGGCGGCGCGACGGTCACCGGCGAGACGGTCGACCTGCTCGACGTCGACGCCGCGCGGGACTGGGCCAAACGCACCGAGGCGGAGTTCGGCCGGGTCGACGGGCTGGTCCACCTCGTCGGCGGCTGGCGCGGAAGCCCCTCCTTCGCGGAGACCAGCCTCTCCGACTGGGACGTGCTGGAGAAGCTGCTGATCCGCACCGTCCAGTCGACCTCGCTGGCCTTCCAGGAACCCCTTCAGCGCAGCGACCGGGGCCGCTACCTCCTGATCAGCGCGGCCGGGGCCGGCAAGCCCACCGCGGGCAACGCCGCCTACGCCTCCGCCAAGGCCGCGGCCGAGGCGTGGACCCTCGCGCTCGGCGACGCCTTCCGCAAGGAGGGGGGCGAGGACGGCCCCCGCGCCGCCGCCGCGATCCTGGTCGTCAAGGCACTGGTGCACGACGCCATGCGCGCCGAGCGCCCGAACGCGAAGTTCGCGGGCTTCACCGACGTCACGGAGCTGGCCGAGGCCATCGCCGGCGTCTGGGACCGGTCCGCCGCCGAAGTGAACGGAAAGCGCCTGTGGCTGACCCCGCAACCGTGAGGACCGACGCGCGACGTCACCACGACCCGCGGGTACGCGGCTTCGCCAGTGACAACTACGCCGGCGCGCACCCGGAGATCCTGGCCGCCCTCGCCCTCGCCAACGGCGGCCACCAGGTCGCCTACGGCGAGGACGACTACACCGGCCACCTCCAGCGGGTCATGCACAGCCACTTCGGAGCCACCGCCGAGGCCTTCCCGGTCTTCAACGGCACCGGCGCCAACGTGGTCGCGCTCCAGGCGCTCACCGACCGCTGGGGCGCCGTCGTCTGCGCCGAGTCCGCGCACATCAACGTGGACGAGGGCGGAGCACCCGAGCGCATGGGCGGCCTGAAACTGCTCACCGTGCCCACCCCGGACGGCAAGCTCACGCCCGAGCTCATCGACCGGCAGGCGTACGGCTGGGACGACGAGCACCGGGCCATGCCGCAGGTCGTCTCGATCACCCAGAACACCGAGCTGGGCACCGTCTACACGCCCGACGAGATCCGCGCCATCTGCGACCACGCCCACGAGCGCGGCATGAAGGTGCACCTCGACGGGGCCAGGATCGCCAACGCCGCCGCCTCGCTGGACGTGCCGATGCGCACGTTCACCAACACGGTCGGCGTGGACGTGCTGTCCTTCGGCGGCACCAAGAACGGGGCGCTGTTCGGCGAGGCCGTCGTCGTGCTCAACCCCGACGCGGTCCGCGCGATGAAGCATCTGCGCAAGCTGTCCATGCAGCTCGCCTCCAAGATGCGCTTCGTCTCCGTCCAGCTGGAGGCGCTGCTCGCCCGCGACCTGTGGCTGCGCAACGCCCGGCACGCCAACGCCATGGCCCAGCGGCTGGCCGAGGGCGTCCGGGCGATCGACGGCGTGGAGATCCTCCACCCGGTCCAGGCGAACGCGGTCTTCGCCCGGCTGCCGCACGAGGTGAGCGAGCGGCTCCAGAAGCGCTTCCGCTTCTACTTCTGGGACGAGACCGCCGGGGACGTCCGCTGGATGTGCTCCTTCGACACCGGCGAGGACGACGTCGACGCCTTCCTCCAGGCGCTGAAGGAGGAGATGGCGAGGTAGTCCTCCGCCGTCCCGCCCGCAGCGGCGGACGACCGCGGCCGACCGGAAGTCGATGACTCCGGTCGGCCGCTTCGTCGTGTGTGCCGTGTGCCGTGTGCCGCCCGCCCGCCGGGCGGCGCGTCCGGCCTCAGCCGAGCTCGCGCACCTCGGCGGGGGTCGGAGCCGTGCCGCCGAGGTGGGCCGGCACCCACCAGGTGTCGCTCGCGTCCTTGGGCCGCACCGGGTAGGCCCGCTGCGCGGCCTCCAGCAGCTCCTGCACGCGCTCGCGCAGCCGCCGGGTGATCGCACCGGCGTACTGGTCGGAGGGAGCCTCCAGAGGCTCTCCGACCCGGATCGTGATCGGGATGTGGCTGCGCCGGAAGTTGCGCTCCCGTCCCTTCGTCCAGATCCGCTGCGTGCCCCACAGCGCCATCGGGATCAGCGGGACACCGGCCTCCTGGGCGAGGCGCGCGGCGCCCGACTTGAAGCTCTTCAGCGTGAACGACTGGGAGATGGTCGCCTCGGGGAAGACGCCGACGATCTCACCGGAGCGGAGCGAGCGGAGCGCGTGGGCGTACGCGTCCTCGCCCTGGTTCCGGTCGACCGGGATGTGCTTCATTCCGCGCATCAGCGGCCCGGACACCTTGTGCCGGAAGACCGACTCCTTCGCCATGAAGCGGACCAGCCGCTTCTGCGGCAGGGCGCCGAGCCCCGTGAAGATGAAGTCGAGATAGCTGATGTGATTGCTGACCAGCACCGCACCACCGGTCTTCGGGATGTGCTCCGAACCCTGAGTGTCGATCTTCAGGTCGAGCGCCTTGAACAGGGTGCGAGCGGCGCCGATGACCGGTCGATAGACGAGTTCTGCCATCTGGAGAAGACCCTTCTTCAGTGCCTGGGGAGGGTTCTCCCGGCGGAAGTTACGCAGCCGTAGGTATTCGGCATTGTGGCGATCGTGCCCCATGGACGAGCCGCTGGCCAGTCCCGAAGAGCGCTGGACGCGAGATTCTCGTCACGTGCTCACCGCCCGGGGAGCTGGGGGAATGCCACGGGCCCGGCCGGTGCTGACCGACTGCGACGGACTGTTACGAGGAGGAGATCAGGTGGACGGCCGGACATCCGGACAACGCCTCGACGCGGCACGCCTCGGCGCGGAACTGGGGGAGCGGGCCACACTCGTCCAGTTCTCGACCGCTTTCTGCCAGCCGTGCCGGGCGACCCGCCGCACGCTCGCGGAGGTGGCCGCGATGGTCGAGGGGGTCGCGCACATCGAGATCGACGCGGAGGCGCGTCTCGCGCTCGTGCGGGAACTGGACATCACCGCTACGCCGACCGTCCTGGTGCTCGACTCCGGGGGCGCGGTGGTGCGCCGGGCCTCGGGGCAGCCGCGCACCGCCGACGTCGTCGCCGCGCTGGGGCACGCCATATGACGGACCGTGACGCATCTCCCACATCGTGGTACGCGCTTGACTGCACCCACCACGCATCGTCAGTCTGACGTTATGCCGCCAGAACTCCTTCTCCACGGCCGGGTCCATGTGGACCTCGTACGTCACGCGAGCGCGCGCTGTCCGGGTGCCTGAGCAACCACGGCCCCGAAAGCCCCTCCCGCAGAAGGACACCTCCATGACGGCCACGCCCGACCTCGCCGCGGCCCCGGCGGCCACATCCGAACTCCTGCGCTCCGTCTTCCGCCGCCACGCCGCGGGCGTCGCGGTGATCACCGCGGCCGGAGAGCGCCCGGTCGGTTTCACCGCGACCTCGCTGAACTCGGTCGCCGCCGAACCGCCCCTGGTCTCGTTCGGGATCGGGACGTCCTCCTCCAGCTGGCCGGTGCTGGCCGAGGCCGGACACGTCGGCGTCCACATACTCGGCGAGCACCAGCGGGAGCTCGCCGCGACGTTCGCCCGCAGCGGAGCCGACCGCTTCGGCCCGTCGACCGAGTGGCGTCCGGGGCCCGAGGGCGTGCCGCTGCTCGGCGGCGTGCCGGCGTGGCTGGTCTGCCGCGTGGTGGCCCGGGTCCCGGCCGGTGACCACGTCATCGTCATCGCCGAGGCCGTGGCGGGCGACCCGTCCGGCGAGGGCCGTCCGCTGGTGTACCACCAGGGGCGGTTCACGGCTCTGCGAGACTGAGGGGACGCTGCCCGTGCACAGACCCGCCGCGTTGGCAAGGTCACAGTGCGCGGCGCTTGCTCCGGGGTGAGCGAATGGGTGTACTGGCGAGTAATATTTTTGGTCGGAGCCTCGGTCGCTCTGACCGGAATCGGCCGCATGAGGCGCCTATGCTGCGTGCGACAAGGCAGCCCGGAAATGACGATGCAGTAGGAGAGCCGGCGTGAGCTTGAGGATCGTTGTCTGTGTGAAGTAC
>NZ_ML123034.1:352061-399778 GCF_003846185.1 Streptomyces sp. ADI96-02 | reverse complement strand
TCCCCCACGCGTACACGCCTCTGGGCCGCACGGTGAACCCCGCCGCGCGGCCCAGAGGCGTTCGGGCGACCGTTGACGCAGGTCCGGCGGACTTATAACTTCACTATACGGATTGTTGATTCCGGTGAGCGGAAACGGCGAGAGCGTGGAGGGTGCGGCCATGGGGCAGCGGGAGAAGGTGGCGACGAGCCTCGCCGGTACGGTCGGCGCGGAGATCAGCGCCTCCCTCACGGCGGTCGACGCGGAGCTGGCCCGCCGCTACCCGGGCGACCCCGGCACCCGCCAGCCCGTGCACACCGTCTACGTGCCCGGCGACGCCTTCGAGCCCGCCACCCTCCGCTCCTGGGGCGATCAGGCGCTGGCCGCCCTCGATGAACACGCCCCCGACGCCGCCGCGTTCGCCGCCGTCCTCGGCATCCCCGAGGAACTGGCCGGGCCGGTCCACGACCGTGTACGCGCCAAGCTGGAGCGCGAGCCCGTGGAGGACCTGCGCATCGACTTCGAGGACGGCTACGGCCTCCGCCCGGACGCCGAGGAGGACGAGGCCGCCGCCCGCGCCGCCCGCCTGGTCTCCGAGGCGTACGCGAACGGCGCCGCCGCCCCGTACGCCGGCATCCGGATGAAGTGCATGGAGGCCGGCGTGCGAGACCGGGGCATCCGCACCACGGACGTCTTCCTCACCGGGCTCATGGCGGCGGGCGGCCTGCCCGACGGGCTCGTGCTGACCCTGCCCAAGGTGACGTACCCCGAGCAGGTCACCGCCTTCGCGCGGCTGCTCGAAGCCTTCGAGCGGGCCCACGGCCTGGACGCCGGGCGGATCGGCTTCGAGATCCAGATCGAGACCAGCCAGTCGATCCTCGCCGCCGACGGGACCGCC
Organism: Streptomyces sp. ADI96-02; assembly: GCF_003846185.1. Taxonomy (GTDB): domain Bacteria; phylum Actinomycetota; class Actinomycetes; order Streptomycetales; family Streptomycetaceae; genus Streptomyces. The sequence goes on along the minus strand of NZ_ML123034.1, from coordinate 398,901 downwards.
GCCGTCGCCCGCATGATCGACGCCGCGCGGGGCCGGGCGACCGGACTGCACTACGGCACCTTCGACTACAGCGCCTGCGTCGGCGTCAGCGCGGCGTACCAGGCCCCCGACCATCCGGCCGCCGACCACGCCAAGGCCGTCATGCAGGTCGCCGCGGCGGGCACCGGCGTACGCGTCTGCGACGGCTCCACCAACGTGCTGCCCGTCGGCCCCACCGCCCAGGTCCACGAAGCCTGGCGGCTCCACTACGGCCTCACGCGCCGCGCTCTGGCCCGCGCCTACTACCAGGGCTGGGACATGCACCCCGGTCACCTGCCGACGCGTTACGCGGCCGTCTACACCTTCTACCGCGAGGGCCTGGAACCGGCCGCCGCCCGGCTCGCCGCCTACGTCGCGAAGGCGGGCGGCCACGTCATGGACGAACCGGCCACGGCCAAGGCCCTCAGCGGCTACCTGCTCCGGGGCATCGACTGCGGTGCGCTGGACACCGCTGAGGTGGCCCGGCTCACCGGCCTGACCCGGGCGGACCTGGACGCGTTCGCGTCGCCGCGCCGGGGCGGCCCGACCGTGGCGGCTCCGTAGCCGGCCAACGGCGAGCGGGCTCAGGCGGGCGGCAGTTCGCCCGAACCGCGCGGGATCAGCGTGGTCGGCAGTTGCACCCGGGCAGGGGCGTGGTCGGCGCCGTCGAGGCGGCGGAAGAGGTGTTCGGCGGCGGTCCGGCCGACCGCTGCCGCGTCCTGCGAGATCACCGTGATCCCCAGCAGGTCGGCCAGCTCGATGTCGTCGAACCCGACCAGGGCCACCGGCCGTTGCCGCTCGGCTATCACCCGGACCGCCGTCACCGTCACCCGGTTGTTCCCCGCGAACAGCGCGGTGACCGGCTCCGGCCCCGCCAGCATCTCCTCGACGGCGCGCCGGACCCGGTCGGGGCCGGTGGTGCCGAGCGAGACCCAGGCGTCCCGGACGCCGATCCCCGCGTCGGCCATGGCCGCGTGATAGCCGCGCAGGCGCTCGGTCGCCGTGTGGATGCGGGGCTGGTCGCCGACGAAGCCGATCCTGCGGTGGCCGTGCGCGATGAGGTGGGCCACGCCCTCGCGGGAGCCCCCGAAGCTGTCGGACAGCACCATGTCGGCGTCGACGTGGCCGGCCGGCCGGTCCACGAAGACCGTGGCGACGCCCGCCTTTATCTCCGGCTCCAGATAGCGGTGGTCGTCGCCCGCCGGGATCACGATCAACCCGTCCACGCGCCGCGCGCACAGGGCCAGGACCAACTCCTGCTCCCGCTCGGGGTCTTCCGCGCTGGAGCCGTTGATGAGCAGCGCGCCGTGCGCGCGGGCCACCTCCTCCACGGCGCGGCTCAGCGGTCCGTAGAAGGGGTCGGCCAGATCCTCCAGGACCAGGCCGATGGACGCCGTACGGCCCTTGCGCAGCACGCGCGCGCTGTCGTTGCGGCGGAAGCCGAGCGCGTCGATCGCCTCCTGCACCCGGCGTTCGGTGTCCGGTGTGACGCCGGGCTCGCTGTTCACCACCCGGGACACCGTCTTGAGCCCCACGCCCGCGCGGGCCGCCACGTCCTTCATGGTCGGCCGGTTGCCGTATCGGGTCTCGGAATGACGGGCGGTCCGGTCCACTGTGCGTTGTCCTGTCGTCGGAAACGGGCGGAATGCGGGCGGCTCCGCGACGGCCGCGGACGGGCTGCGGAGGCAAACGGAGGCTGTGGCGTCGAGCATAGGCCCTGGACAACGTTGTCAACAGGAGGGAGACGGTGCAGACTACTGACGGAAGCCGCAGGTCCCGACACTTCACTCATCCGGAGAACCCACACCGATGCATACCGACCTCGTCGCCGCGCTCGACATCGGGGGAACCAAGATCGCCGGCGCACTGGTCGACGCCGGCGGAACCCTCCTCGCACGGGCGCAGCGGCCGACGCCCGCCCAGCAGGGCGCCGAGGCGGTGATGGGCGCGGTCGAGGACGTGCTGGGCGAGTTGACGGCCTCTCCGCTGTGGGAGCGGGTGGGATCCGCCGGCATCGGCAGCGCCGGTCCCGTCGACGCGTCCACGGGCACGGTCAGCCCGGTCAACGTGCCCGGCTGGCGGGACTTCCCCCTGGTGGAGCGGGTGCGCAAGACGACCGGCGGGCTGCCGGTCACGCTGGTCGGCGACGGGGTCGCCATGACGGCGGCCGAACACTGGCTGGGAGCCGCGCGCGGATACGACAACGCCCTGTGCCTCGTCGTCTCGACCGGAGTGGGCGGCGGGCTCGTCCTCGGCGGGGCACTGCACCCCGGCCCCTCGGGCAACGCCGGCCACATCGGTCACATCAGCGTCGACCTGGACGGCGACCCGTGCCCCTGCGGGGGGCGCGGCTGCGTCGAACGCATCGCCAGCGGACCGAACATCGCCCGCCGCGCCCTGGAAGGCGGGTGGCGGCCCGGTCCGGACAGCGACGCGACCGCCGCCTCCGTCGCGGTGGCTGCCCGCGCGGGCCACCCCGTCGCCCTCGCCTCGTACGAACGCGCGGCCCAGGCGCTGGCCGCCGGAATCGCCGCCACCGCCACGCTGGTCGAGATCGACATCGCGGTGATCGGCGGGGGAGTGGCCGGCGCGGGCGACGTGCTCTTCGCGCCGCTGCGCCGCAGCCTGCGCGACTACGCCACGCTCTCCTTCGTGCGACGGCTGGACGTGGCGCCCGCCGTGATGGGCACGGACGCGGGTCTGGTCGGCGCGGCTGCGGCGGCCATCGCGGCACGCTGAGATCGGGAGGTGCCGTCAGGCCGCCGACTGCCGCGCGGCGGCGGCGGTTCGACGGCGGACCCCGGCGCGACGACGGCGCGGACGCGGCGCGGCCGGGGCGCCAGCGGTCCGCCGGGGGCCGGTCGTGGAGCAGGCAGTCCTCAGCGGTCCGCCGACGGCTGCTCCACGACCACCAGGAAGGCGTCCTGGTCCAGGTTCATCACGACCTCCGCGGCCATGCCCTCGCCGCGCCGCGCCGCCGCGAACTGCTCAGCGGCCCGGCTGCCGCGGGGGTCTCCCGCCGGAAACTGTTCGAGAACCGTCCGCCGCACGGCGCACCTCCCTGTACCCGCGGGCCCTGCCGTCGGCCCGGCGACTGCCTGCTCCAACGACCCCGGCACGTCATCGTTACGGGTGCCCCGAAAGCCCGCCCCGTACCGTGGGAGTGCCCGAAAGAGGCCGGATGACCTCATCGCGGCGAGGCTGTCGCCGCGGCGGGGTTTCCGCGGCAGGGTGTTGCGGGCAAGCCACAGGGGGCTACGGAAGAGGGGGAAAACCGTGATCGTCTGGGTCAACGGCGCGTTCGGTGCGGGCAAGACCAGTGCCGCGGGCGAACTGATCGATCTGATCCCGAACAGCACGCTGTACGACCCGGAGCTCACCGGGGCCGGGCTGCGCGCCCTGCTCCCGCAGAAGCGGCTGGCGGAGGTCGACGACTTCCAGGACCTGCCGATCTGGCGGCGGCTCGTGGTGGACACGGCCGCCGCGCTGCTCGCCGAGGTGCCCGGCGTGCTGGTGGTGCCCATGACGCTGCTGAGACAGGAGTACCGCGACGAGATCTTCGGCGGACTGGCCTCCCGGCGCATTCCCGTCCGGCATGTACTGCTCTCACCTGAGGAAACGATCCTGCGTGACCGGATCGCGGACCGGGTGGAGTTCCCCGAGGACGTCGAGCGCAGCGAGCGGGCCCGGCGATGGGCCTACGAGCACATCGCCCCGTACCGCGACGCCCTCGGCTGGATCACCGAGGACGCCCATGTGATCGACAACAGCGCCCTCACACCGCGCGCCACGGCCGGGCGGATCGCCGAAGCCGTCCGCAGCGGGGCCGCCGGGGCCTGCGAGATAGTGCAGAGCCCCGCACCGACCGCCGAGACGGTCGCCGCCGCCGTGCTGCTCTTCGACGAGCAGGACCGGGTGCTGCTCGTCGACCCCACCTACAAGCCGGGCTGGGAGTTCCCGGGCGGCGTCGTCGAGGCGGGCGAGGCCCCCGCGCAGGCAGGAGTGCGGGAGGTGGCCGAGGAGATCGGGATCCGCCTCGACCGCGTGCCGTCCCTGCTGGTCGTGGACTGGGAACCGCCCTGCCCGCCCGGTTACGGCGGGCTGCGCTTCCTCTTCGACGGCGGACGGCTGCGCTCCGAGGACGCGGCACGGCTGCTGCTGCCCGGCGCCGAACTGCGCGGCTGGCGCTTCGTCACCGAGCAGGAGGCGGCGATGATGCTGCCTCCCACCCGGTACGAGCGCCTGCGCTGGGCCCTGCGGGCCCGGGAACGGTCGACCGTGCTCAACCTGGAGGCCGGTGTTCCGGTGGGCTGAGAACCCGCCCCCGTGGCAGTCGGCCGGTTCCGGTGCGGGCCGGTCCGGATCAGCCCTTCCGGGACTCCGCGTAGTTGCGCAGGAACAACGCCTCGGCGACCGACAGCCGCTCCAGCTCCTCGGGCGACACGCTCTCGTTCACCGCGTGGATCTGCGCCTCCGGCTCGCTGAGGCCGATCAGCAGGATCTCCGCCTCCGGGTACAGCTCCGCGAGCGTGTTGCACAGCGGGATCGAGCCGCCCATTCCGGCGGACTGCATCTCCTGGCCCGGGTACGCCTCGCGCATGGCGTCCGCCATCGCCGCGTACGCCGGGCTCGTGAGGTCGGCACGGAACGGCTGGCCCTGGCCCACCTGCTCCACCGAGACCCGCGCGCCCCACGGAGCGCGCGACGTCAGGTGCGCGGTGAGCAGCTTCGTCGCCTCGGCGGCGTCCTGGCCGGGCGGCACCCGCAGGCTGACCTGAGCCCGCGCGCTCGCCTGCAGCGACGGCGTCGCGCCCACCACCGGCGGGCAGTCGATGCCGATGACGGTGACGGCGGGACGGGCCCAGATCCGGTCCGCGACCGTCCCGGCGCCGATCAGCTCCACCCCGTCCAGCACCTTGGCGTCCTTGCGGAACTCCGCCTCCGGGTACTGGAGGCCGTCCCAGTCGGCGTCTCCGGTCAGCCCGTCGACCGTCGTCGTCCCGTCCTCGGCGCGCAGCGAGGCCAGCAGCTGGATCATCGCGGCCAGCGCGTCGGGGGCGGCGCCGCCGAACTGCCCGGAGTGCAGGTTCCCTTCGAGGGTGTCGAGCCGCACCCGCAGCATCGTCATCCCGAGCAGCGTCGCGGTGACCGTCGGCACCCCGGCCCGGAAGTTGCCCGTGTCCCCGATGACGACGGTGTCGGCGGCCAGCAGGTCCGGGTGCGCCTCCGCGTACCGCTCCAGACCGCCGGTGCCCTGCTCCTCGGAGCCCTCGGCGATCACCTTCACCGAGACGGGGACACCGCCGTTCGCCTTCAGGGCGCGCAGCGCGAGCAGGTGCATGATGAACCCGCCCTTGCAGTCGGCCGCGCCCCGGCCGTACCAGCGGCCGTCCCGCTCGGTGAGCTCGAACGGCGGGGAGACCCACGCCGACTCGTCCAGCGGAGGCTGCACGTCGTAGTGCGCGTAGAGCAGGACGGTGGGCGCCCCGGCCGGGCCGGGCAGGTAGCCGTAGACGGACCGGGTGCCGTCCGGAGTGTCCAGCAGCTCCACATCCGTGAAGTCCTCGGCGCGCAGCGCGTCCGCGACCCAGTCCGCCGCCGCCTCGCACTCGCTCTTCGGGAACTGCGCCGGGTCGGCCACCGACCGGAACGCCACCAACTCGGCCAGCTCCGCCCTGGCGCGGGGCATCAGCGAAGCCACGGTCTCGGAAATCGGACGGGCGGTCATGGGCACGCTCCTCGTGGGTGCGACGTTATGGGGAGGGCGCGTGTACGCGCCCCGGCGCGGCACCGTTGATCCGGCGTCGCGCGCTGGACGGAATCGTGGTCGATCCTCCCACAGGGGGGCTTGGCCGGAACGCGCCGTAGGATGCCGTGAGCAGCTTGGGGCCACTGGTCGGATCGGGAGCAGAAGCACATCGTGAGCAGCGAGAACGCAGACGCCGGACGTGAGCACGAAGAGTCGTTTGTCTGGGACGTCGTCGTGGTCGGCGCCGGACCGGCCGGCGCATCGGCGGCGTACGCGGCAGCCGTCGCAGGGCGACGGGTCCTGCTGCTGGAGAAGGCGGAACTGCCGCGCTACAAGACCTGCGGCGGCGGCATCATCGGGTATTCCCGCGACGCGCTGCCGCCGGGCTTCGAACTGCCCCTGAAGGACCGCATCCACGCGGTGACCTTCTCGCTGAACGGGAAGCTCTCGCGCACCCGCCGCTCCCGGCGCATGCTCTTCGGGCTGATCAACCGCTCCGAGTTCGACGCGGGGCTGGTCGAGGAGGCGCAGAAGGCCGGCGCCGAACTGCGCACCGGGGCCTCGGTGGTGCGCGTGGAGCAGCACGGGCCGGCGGTGCCCGACCGGCGCACCGTCGCCGTGGTGCTGGCCGGCGGCGAGACGGTGCTGGCCCGCGCGGTCGTCGGAGCGGACGGCAGCGCCGGCCGGATAGGAGCACACGTCGGGGTCAAGCTGGACCAGGTCGACCTCGGTCTGGAGGCGGAGATCCCGGTCCCGCGGACCGTGGCGGAGGACTGGGCGGGCCGGGTCCTGATCGACTGGGGCCCGCTGCCCGGGAGTTACGGCTGGGTCTTCCCCAAGGGCGACACGCTGACCGTCGGCGTCATCTCGGCGCGCGGCGACGGCGCGGGCACCAAGCGGTATCTGGAGGACTTCATCGCGCGGCTCGGCCTCGCCGGGTTCGAACCGGCGGTCTCCTCCGGGCACCTGACCCGCTGCCGCAGCGAGGACTCGCCGCTGTCGCGCGGCCGGGTCGTGGTGTGCGGGGACGCGGCGGGGCTGCTGGAGCCGTGGACGCGCGAGGGCATCTCCTTCGCGCTGCGCTCGGGCCGGCTCGCCGGCGAGTGGGCGGTCCGGATCGCCGAGGCGCACGACGCGGTGGACGCCCGGCGTCAGGCCCTCAACTACGCCTTCGCCATCAAGGCCGGGCTCGGCGTGGAGATGGGCGTCGGCCGCCGCATGCTCAAGCTGTTCGAGTGCCGCCCCGGGATGCTGCACGCGGTGCTGACCGGCTTCCGCCCGGCGTGGAAGGCCTTCGCCGGGATCACCCGCGGCACGACCTCGCTGGCCGAACTGGTCCGCACCCACCCGCTGGCGCAACGGGCCCTGAGCGCAATCGACCGCTAGGGATCCGTCGGAGGTCCCCCGCGGTGCGGGAGGAGGCGCAGCTCCCTGCACCGACGACGAAGCTGCGGCCCGGCGGTACCGCTCTCTGCTCTCTGCCCTCGTCTCTCGTGCGGGAGCGGACAGCCGCCGCCGGGCGCCGGCCTTCACCGGGTGCTCGACCGGGCGACCTCCACGGACAGGTCGTTGTCGACCGTGTAGTACGGGCGCGCCGTCATCCCGCCGAGGACGGCGGCCGGGTAGACGAAGACGGCCTTGCGGTCCGCCATGTCGTCCAGCAGCCGGGCCACCCGGATGCGCGGTGCGCCGGCGGCCGGGCGGACGTCCACGTCCCAGACGGCGGGCCCGGCGTCGTCCGCCAGCAGCTCCCGGAAGCCGACGGTGAACGAGAAGTCCTGGCCGCCCTCGGGCCGGAGCGCGGTCTGCCGTACGGCGGCCTCCTGGCCCCGTCGCCGCAGGACCGCCGCCGCGCCCTCGCCCAGCCGGGCGCCGAACAGCCGGGCCGTCACGGTCATCGCGTCGTCCGAGAGGACGATCCTGCCGGCCTCCGCGTGCGCGGCCCGCAGCCAGGCCCGTACGGCGAGCCGGCCGTCCTTGGTGGCGTACGGGATCCGGACCGCCAGCGGGACGGCCCGGCCGCCGTTCCGGCCGGGCCCGCCGTACGCGCCGGGTCCGCCGGGTCCGCCGTCCGCGCCGTCCGCGCCGGACACGAGCGCGCGCAGATCGCGCAGACCCGGCAGCAGCGGTGTGCGCTCGTCCTCGGGCGCGCCGACGAGGTAGGCGTCCCAGCGGCCTTCCTCCAGGGCGGGGGCCGTCTCCAGCACGGCCCGCCACTGGCCCCGGCCCTCGGGCTCCAGTGCGAGGAGGCGGCCGGTCTTCTCCGGCTTCCCCTTCTTCGGGCGCGGTTGGAGCAGCAGCCGGGGGTGTTCCGGGGCGGGGTGCGGCAGCCGTAGGCGGACGGTGAGCCGTCCTTCCTCGTCCACGGTCACGTCCGCGCGGGGCTTGTCCACCGGTGCGTTCCTGTCGTCGTCGATGCCGCTCATGGGCGCGCCTTCCGTACGGTCCTCACGACGCTGCTGGCCGCGACCAGCACGGTGTCCCTGGCCGCGTAACCGCCGCTCACCAGGGCGTGGTCCGTGCCGCGCGACACCGGCCGGCGCTCGCTCCGGGCCGCCAGCAGTTCCTCGAAGAGCCGCTCGGCCTGGGCCACGACCCGGTCGGGGGCGTAGCGCCGGGAGTTGTCCAGCGCGGTGCGTCCCATGCGGCGGCGCAGTCCGTCGTCGCGTACGAGGTCCAGCAGGGCGCCGGCCAGCGCGTCCCGGTCTCCCACGGGGACCAGCCGGCCGTCCTCGCCGGGGGCGATGATCTCGCCGGGGCCGTAGGCGCAGTCGGTGCTCACGACGGGTAACCCGCAGCGCATCGCCTCGACGATGGTCATGCCGAACGGCTCGAAGTTGGACGTGGCCGCTCCGATGGAGCCCTTGACCCACTCCGCTTCCATCGGGGTCACCGCGCCCATCAGGAACACGTTGTTGTACAGCCCGAGCCGGTCGATGAGGGCGCGCAGCCGCTCCTGCTCCTCGCCCTTGCCGTAGATCCGCAGCTTCCAGTCGGGCCGCTCGGCGGCGACCGCGGCGAAGGCCTCGATCAGGAGGTCGAACCGCTTCACCGGCACCAGGCGTCCGGCGGCCAGCACGACGCGCTCACGGCCGTCGGCCGGCGGGAGGGCCGGGGCCGGGACGCTGTTGGGCAGTGCCTGCACCCGTACGCCCGGCAGCCGCATCTTGCGCCGGTAGGCGCGGGCGTCGGCCTCCGTGACGGGGGTGATCGCGTCGAGGCGCGGATAGGCCCGGCGCAGCGCGTTGCGCAGGCGGGGCGGGTGGTTGTCGAGCGTGAGGTGTTCCTGTCCGACCCGGACCGTCCGCTCGGGGGCCTGGAGGGCCAGGTGGACGTTGAGGCCGGGGCGGGTGCCCACGACGACGTCGGCGTCGAGCGACGCCAGTGCCTCGCCGATGCGTTCGTCGGTGAGCGCGCTGTACTGCCGGTAGCGGTATTCGGACGACGGGAAGACCGTCGCCGGAGTCAGATGCCGCGGGTCGTTCTTCTCGTACCGCAGATCCACCAGGGGCCGCAGCCGCACGCGCGGGTCGGGGGTGAGGTTCGGCCGCTCCCGGTGCCGGAGGGCCGAGATGATCTCCACGTCGTGCCGATCGGCCAGCGCTCGGGCCAGGTTGAACGTGGTGGTGATCGTGCCTCCTATTCCATACGCGTTGTGCAGGAGAAACGAAATCTTCATACCGTGTACGACGGGATGTGCCCGAGGAAGGTTGCCTGCGCGACCCCGTGACGAGGACGGGGTTCCCCGGCTGTGGTCCGACGGCCGGCCGGTCACCTGACGCACTGTCGGATCCGGTCGGCGGCCGGGCGTCGGCAGCGGTGCCGTGGCGCGGCCGGCAGTGGTGCCGGGATCGGTCTGCTTCCGGTGGTCTCAGGGCTCGACTGAGATGCGGAAGACCGGGTGGTCCGGGCAGGCGGCCAGGATCTCGGCGTCCGTCGACTTCGCCGTGATGCCCTGGAAGTACTGGTCGACCTCCCAGCCCCAGCGCTCCAGGTAGGCGCGGACGATCCGGGCCTTGCGCTCGTCGTCGGCGATCTCCGCGGCGGAGAAGGCGCGCGTCCTGCGGCCCACGCGCAGTTCGCCGCCGCCCGCGACGCGCATGTTGCGCACCCACTGGGAGTGGCCCCGGGCGGATACGAGGTAGCGCTCCCCCTCGTAGGAGTGCGGGTTGACCGGGATGCGCTGCATCCGGCCGCTCGTGCGCCCGCGCACGGACAGCTCGGCCGTGCCGAGGAGGCTGACGCCGTGCCGGGCCATGCGGCCGACGAGGCCGTTCAGGCGGACGGTGAGACGGCTCGCCCGTCGGTAGTACGGCTGCTGAGACATGGTGACCCCACCGTTCGTCGTCCGCCGCGCCCGGCTCCCGGGCCGACTGACGCGGGACGGTTTCGCACGGATGATTTCGAGAGCACTGCTCTCGCTTGAGATCAGTGTGCAGGAGATCGGTGACCCAAATCAAGAGCGCCGCTCTCGATATTGGTCAGTGCTCCACCCGCATGGCAGACTGATCGTATGAGCACCGTCCGAGGGGCCAGGGAACGCGCCCGTATCGAAGTGACCGCCGCCATCAAGGACGAGGCCAGGCGGCAGCTCGCCGCGGAGGGCGCGGCCAAGCTCTCGCTGCGCGCCGTCGCCCGCGAACTCGGCATGGTCTCGTCCGCCCTCTACCGCTACTTCCCGAGCCGGGACGACCTGCTCACCGCGCTGATCGTCGACGCCTACGACGCCATCGGCCAGGTCGCGGAGGAGGCCCGCGCCGCCGACGACCGGTCCCGGCCGCCGGGCCCGGCCCGGACCGCTGAGCGCTGGGTCGCCGTCGCCGCCGCGCTGCGGGCATGGGCCCTGGAACACCCGCACGAGTACGCCCTGATCTACGGTTCGCCCGTTCCCGGCTATACCGCCCCGGTGGACACGGTGGGGCCCGCCTCCCGGGTGGGGCTGGTCTTCATCGATCTGGTCCGCGAGGCGTTCCGGGCCGACGGGCTGGCCTTGGCGCCCCTCGCGCCGGAGTCGCGCGCGGACGCCGAGCGGATGGCCGCCGCCCTCGCCCCGGATCTCCCGCCCGCCGCCGTCACCGCTCTGGTCGCGGCCTGGGCCCAGCTCTTCGGTCTGATCTCCTTCGAGCTCTTCGGCCAGTTCGACCGGGTGGTCGAGGCGCGCGAGCCCCTGTTCCGGCAGGCCGTCGCCGAACTCGCCCGCTCGGTCGGCCTGCGGGTCCACCCGGCACGCTGAACCGCGCCACGCCCCCGGCCGCGGCTGCTCGGCCTGTCACGCGTGTGCGGCGTTGCGGGCCCCGTACCCCAGTACGGCGGCTGCCGCGGCCAGCAGTGCCACGGTCGTCAGCGCCACCGGCAGGGAGAACCAGTCGGCGAGGAAGCCGATCGCGGGCGGTCCGAGCAGCATGCCGCCGTAGCCGAGGGTCGAGGCCGCGGCGACGCCGCTCGGGCCGGCCAGTTCGCCTGCCCGGCCCACGGCGACGGGGAAGATGTTGGCGAGGCCCAGGCCGGTGACCGCGAAGCCGGCCAGCGCGAGCCAGACGGTCGGCGCCAGCGCGCCCAGGAGCATCCCGGCCGCCGCGGTCGCCCCGCCCAGGACGAGTGTGCGGGTCTGGCCGAGGCGCTCCAGGAGCAGGGTCCCGGTCAGCCTGCCGATCGTCATGGTGAGGGCGAACAGCGCGTATCCGGCGGCGGCGAGACCGGGATGGGCGTCCAGATCCTGCTCCAGGTGCAGTGCGCCCCAGTCGGCGAGTGCGCCCTCGCCGTACGCCGTGCACAGGGCGATGACGCCGAAGAGGACGACGATCCGGCGCGCCCGAGGGTCGAGCCGCCGGCGCGTCAGCCGCTCCGTACGGGACGGGGCGGCGGGCGGGGCCGGCCGGTTGCGCAGCAGGACCGGGCCCGCCGCCGCGGTGACGAGCAGGCCGACGGCGGCCAGCAGGAAGAGGTGGTTCGCGGCCGAGAGCCCGCCGGCGACCAGCCCGCCGAGACCGGCGCCGACCATGCCGCCGAGGCTGAACGCGGCGTGGAAGCCGGGCATCACCGGGCGGCGCAGCTCGGCGACCAGATCGACCGCCGCGCTGTTCATCGCCACGTTCATCCCGCCGTACGCGGCCCCGAAGACGAGCAGGACCAGTCCGAGCGCGAGTGCCGAGTGGGTCTGCGCGGGGAGGGCGATGCTCAGCGGGAGGAGAACGCCGCAGACGACGGTCACCGCGTGGCTTCCGTGGCGTCGGCAGAGCCGGCCGGTGAGCATCATGGTGATCACGGCGCCCGCGGAGACGCCGAGGAGGGCGAGGCCGAGCGTGGAGGCGGAGGCGCCCGTCTGCTGCTTGATGGCCGGGATGCGGACCACCCAGCCGGCGAAGAGGAAGCCGTCGAGGGCGAAGAACACGGTCAGCGCGGTACGGAGGCGTGCCGAGGAGGGTGGGGCGGTGTCTCCGCCAGGTCCCCCCGGTAGGGCCGTCCGCAGTTTGTTTAGTTGCGGCACAAACTCAGCATAGGGGCGCGCGGACGGCGGACGCAAGACGGCCGGCGCACGGGCGTTCGGGTGACGGGTCGTCGGATGGGCGGCGCGGCGGGGGAGGTACCTGCGGCGGGGCGAGGGATGGGCGTTCGGCGGGGCGAGGGGAGGCGCGAGCGGTGCGGTGGGGGAGGCGCGAGCGGTGCGGCGGGGGCGGAGGCGACCGCTCCCGTCGCGTCCGGGGCGCCTGCGGATCATGGGAGACTCGGCCCTATGAACGGCAAGGCGACCACCACCCGGACGAAGTTGGAGCGGGGCCGCAGCGCGCTCGGGCCCGCACTGGAACTGGTCCACACCGGACGCGCCCCCACGCGCGCCGTCCTCACCTCCGAGCTCGGCGTCACCCGCGCCACCGCCGGGGCGGTCGCCGCGGAGCTGGAGGCGCTGGGGCTGATCCGGGTCGACTCCAGCCCGGGGTCGGCGGCCGGTTCGCAGGGCCGTCCCTCGCACCGGCTCGCCGTTCTGGACACCGGCCCCGTCGTCCTGGCCGCCCAGGTCCACGCCGACGGATTCCGGGCCGCGCTGGTCGGGCTCGGCGGGCGTATCGTCGCCACCTCCCCGGGCTGCGTCGCCGTGATGGCCGACCCCGCCCAGGTGCTCGGCGAGGTCGTGCGCGCCGGGGCCCGGCTGCTGCGCGAGTGCGGGCTGCGCTGCGTCGGAGCCGGTCTGGCCGTGCCCTCGGCGGTCGCCGAACCCGAGGGCACCGCGCTCAACCCGCTGCACATCGCCTGGCCCGCCGGAGCGCCGGTGCGCGACATCTTCGCCGCCTGCGTGCGCGAAGCCGGTATCACCGGACCCGCGTTCACCGGCAACGACGTCAACCTCACCGCGCTCGCCGAGCACCGGCACGGCGCCGGACGCGGCGCCCAGCACCTTCTGTGCGTCGCCACCGGCCACCGGGGCGTCGGCGGGGCCCTGGTGCTCGACGGCCGCCTGCACAGCGGGAGTTCGGGCCTCGCCCTGGAGGTGGGCCATCTCACGGTGAACCCGGAGGGGCGGCCCTGCTACTGCGGTGGCCGCGGCTGCCTCGACGTCGAGACCGACCCGCTCGCCTTCCTCGCCACCGCGGGCCGCGAGCCCGGTCCGGAGGAATCGCTCCTCAAGCAGGCCGGCGACCTGCTCCGTACGGAGTACGAGGACGCCGCCGTCCGCGATGCCGCCGACGCGCTGATCGATCGCCTCGGCCTCGGCCTGGCCGGGCTGGTCAACATCCTCAACCCGGACCGCATCATCCTCGGCGGACTCCACCGCGACCTGCTCGAAGCGGACCCCGAGCGGCTGCGGGCCGTCGTCGCCGACCGCAGCCTCTGGGGCCGCAGCGGAAGCGTCCCGATCCTGCCCTGCACCCTGTCCCACAACAGCCTGGTGGGCGCGGCCGAACTGGCCTGGCAGCCCGTCCTCGACGACCCGCTCGCCGTCCTCGCCTGACCGGGGGGCCTGACGGCCCTTCACGCGGCGCGACGGGAGCTGTCGGCACCCGCAACGCCCGCGCCCGGGTTCCGGCCGGATCAGCCCACCGCGGCCGAGCGGGCGGGGACAGCCGCGAGGTCCGCGGTGCTGAGGAAGACGGAACCGAACGGCCCGTCGGTCATCGACCCGTACACGGCCGGCGGCGGCAGGGTCGAGGTGGCGCGGGCCGCCGCCAGGGTGAACCAGACGGCCTTCCCGGCCGGACCGCTCGGCCGGACGCCCCAGCTCTGGCTGAAGGCGGCGATCAGGGCCAGGCCCCGGCCGGAGGTGGCGAAGGAGTCGGCCTCGTTCACCATCGGCAGGCGCGGGTCGTGGTCGTGGACGGACACCGTCAGCCGGTCGAGCAGCAGCTCGATGTCGACGGTGCATGACTTGTCCGGCTGAGCGTGCCGGAGGACGTTGGTCAGAAGCTCGGTGACGCCCAGGGCCGCCTGGTCGATCAGAGGATCGAGATGCCAGTAGCGCAGTTGCGCCGAGATGATTCTGCGGACTTGACCGATCCGCGACGGCAGGGCCTGGAGCTCCACCGTGCAGTGCCTGCTTGGCTCGCTGATCACGGCTGCGACTCCCCGAATAGGTCCGGAAGAAGACGAAGGAACGAAACCGGCCGATCACGCGCCGCTGGTCCCGCTCTGCACTTGTCGTGTCTGCTCGTGTCTGCTGGTGTCGCGCGGCCCGCCCCGGGGGAGCGAACCGCTCCGTCACCGAGGGTGCACCTTCGGTGACGTGGATCCAGCGTGGCCCAGCGGTTACTCCTCCGCAACTCGGACGGCGACGCCTCGCGGAGCCGCGAGGCGTCGCCGTACCGATGGCGTAGCCGGCCCCGTACCGGCGCGCGGTACGGGGCCGGCGGCCTCAGCCCATGCGACCGCGATCGGTGCGCAGCGCCTCCAGGAACCGGCGGACCGGGGCGGATCCGTCGCGTCTGCGGTTGCGCTGGCCCATCGTCAACCGGTAGCGCACCCCGTTCACCCGGGCGATGGCCGAGTCCGCTGCCGCGAACCACCGCTTCCCGGCGCTGACCGTGCCCACCGGGGCGCTGTCGATCTCCCGGCCGTTGCTCGTGAGCAGAGAGACCCGTCCGTCCTTGACCACCACCTGACCAGCCCTGGTCAAGGATCTGGTCCACCGTTCGATCCTGACCCCCGTCGCACTGAACTCGACGTCCGTCATCGCAGCTTCGCCCCCCTTCGTCACGTCTTCTGCTGTGCAGTGTGCCCGGCCGCGGACCCCGCCGCCAGAGCGCGTCCGCGCACGGCGCGCGCCCTTCGCCCCGCCCGCCCCAACCGTCCCGCGTGCCCGTGCCAAAGGCAGCGCTATGGAAGATCAAAGTCAACGTTTGCGCAGGTGGGGGGAATATCGTGGAGGGAGGTCAGCAGAGGGCGACGAACAGGAGCACGCCATGGACACCAGCGAGCGCGAACGTGACCGGGGGGCCGTGGCGACCGTGGACGTCGACCGCAGCGACCCGGAGTACCGGGCCTGGCTGAAGGAGTCCGTCCGCAAGGTCCAGGCGGACGCGAACCGTTCGGCCGACACGCACCTCCTGCGCTTCCCGCTGCCCGACGCGTGGGGCATCGACCTCTACCTCAAGGACGAGTCGACGCATCCCACCGGAAGCCTCAAGCACCGCCTCGCGCGCTCGCTCTTCCTCTACGGGCTCTGCAACGGCTGGGTCAGGCCCGGCAAGCCGGTCATCGAGGCGTCCAGCGGCTCGACCGCCGTCTCGGAGGCGTACTTCGCCAAGCTGATCGGCGTGCCCTTCATCGCCGTGATGCCGCGCACCACCAGCCCCGAGAAGTGCCGGCTCATCGAATTCCACGGCGGCCAGTGCCACTTCGTCGAAGACGCGCGCAGGATCTATGCGGAGTCGGCCGCGCTCGCCGCCGAGACCGGCGGGCACTACATGGACCAGTTCACCTACGCCGAGCGCGCCACCGACTGGCGCGGCAACAACAACATCGCCGAGTCGATCTACCAGCAGCTGCGGCTGGAGCGCTACCCGGAGCCCGCCTGGATCGTCGCCACCGCGGGGACCGGCGGCACCTCCGCCACCATCGCCCGCTACGTCCACTACCTCCAGCACGACACCCGCGTCTGCGTCCCCGACCCGGAGAACTCCTGCTTCTTCGACGGCTGGACCCGGCACGACCCGCTCGCCTCCAGCGACCGCGGTTCCCGGATCGAGGGCATCGGCCGGCCCCGTATGGAACCGAGCTTCGTCCCCGGGGCCATCGACCGGATGATGAAGGTGCCGGACGCGGCCAGCGTCGCTGCCGTGCGCGCCCTGGAGCGGGCCATCGGGCGCAAGGCGGGCGGCTCCACCGGCACCGGCCTGTGGAGCGCCTTCAGGCTGATCGCCGAGATGGTCGAGCAGGGCGAGAGGGGGAGCGTCGTCACGCTCCTGTGCGACCCGGGCGACCGCTACCTGGACAAGTACTACTCCGACTCCTGGCTGGAGGAGCAGGGCCTGGACATCGCCCCGTACACCGCGGCCATCGAGCACTTCCTCACCACCGGTCGGTGTCCCGGCTGAGGCGCGCCGCCGGACCCGGCTCCGGAGCCGGACGGACGGTCAGGCCGCCGGAGCGGCCAGGCGCGCGTCGAGCCGCCGCACCGCGTCCCGGAAGGACCGGCCCACGCCCAGCCGCCCCAACCCGAGCACGAGGCGGAACAGCGCCGACCCGTCGGCGGCGAACGTCCACTGCACCCGGGTGCCGGTCGCGTCGGCGGTGAGCCGCCACTCCTCCAGCAGGGCCAGCAGCCCGGGGGCGTTGGACTCGTCGGCCCGGTAGACGTACCGCTCGCCCGGCTCGGCCGCCAGGATCGTCTCGCGGAAGCGGACGCCCCCCTTCAGCCGTATCTCGCGGCCCGCGCCCGCCTCGGTGGGCGCGGCCCGCGTGACGGCCGGGAACCAGGACGGCCAGTCGGCGACGTCCTCCGCGAGCGCCCGGTACACGACGTCCGGAGGCGCCGAGACCTCGGCGGCGAACACCAGACGTATCGGCGCGGAGTCGACGAACTCCACGCCCACAGTGCGGAGTCGGCGTGCCATCGCGTGCACCTCCCGGCGGTCTGCGGCATGGGGAGCCGCGCACACGATAGCGGCCGGGCAGTCAGTTGTCTGTACCACTGTGCGTCATCGGCCCGCGCTTCTCGCCGGGGGACGTGCCCCGCGCCCCGGTACGGCTCCCGGCCGAGGCGGCGGCCTGCGTGATGTTGCGTGCCATCCCGCCGAACACCACCGAGTGGAAGGGCCACACGCTCCACCAGTAGGCGTGTCCGAGCAGCCCCTGTGGGTGGAACAGCGCCCGCTGCCGGTAGACCGTACGCCCCTGCTCGTCGCCGTCCACCGACAGCTCCAGCCAGGCCAGGCCCGGCAGCCGCATCTCGGCCCGCAGCCGCAGCAGGCTGCCCGGAATGATCTCCTCCACCCGCCAGAAGTCCAGCGAGTCCCCGACGCGCAGCCGCTGCGCGTCACGCCGTCCGCGCCGCAGCCCCACGCCGCCCACGAGTCGGTCGAGCCAGCCGCGCACCGCCCAGGCCAGCGGGAAGGAGTACCAGCCGTTCTCACCGCCGATGCCCTCGATCACCCGCCACAGGGCGTCGGGCGGGACCTGGACCCGCAACTGGCGCTCGTCGCGGTAGAGGCTGCCGCCCGCCCAGTCCGGGTCGGTCGGCAGCGGGTCGCTGGGAGCGCCCGGGAGCGAGGCGGATGTCCAGCGGGTGTCGACCCGGGCCTCCTGGATCCGCTGGAGGGCCAGCTCCACCGCCCGGTCGAAGCCGATGGCGCCCTCCGGGGGATCGGGGACGTACCGGGTGATGTCGTGCTCGTGGCAGACCACTTCGTGGCGCAGCGACTCCGTGAGCGGACGGGCGATGGAGCGCGGCACCGGGGTGATGAGCCCGATCCAGTGGCTGGACAGCGTCGGTGTGAGCACCGGGACGGGCATGATCAGCCGGCGCGGCAGCCCCGCCACCCGGGCGTAGCCCTGCATCATCTCCCGGTACGACATGACGTCGGGGCCGCCGATGTCGAACGTGCGGTTCACGTCGGAGGGCAGGGCGGCGCTGCCCACCAGGTACCGGATCACGTCCCGCACCGCCACCGGCTGGATCGAGGTGCCCACCCAGCTCGGCGTCACCATCACCGGCAGCCGCTCGGTCAGATAGCGCAGCATCTCGAACGAGGCGGACCCCGAACCCAGGACGATCGCCGCCCGCAGCACCGCCGTCGGCACCCCGGAGTCCAGCAGGATCCGGCCCACCTCGGCCCGCGACCGCAGGTGCGGGGACAGCTCCTCCTCCGGCACCCCGGCCGGGGTCAGCCCGCCCAGATACACGATCCGGCGCACTCCGGCGGCGCGCGCCTGCTCGCCGAAGGTCCTGGCGGCCCGGCGGTCCGTCTCCTCGAAGTCCGATCCGGAGCCGAGCGCGTGCACCAGGTAGTACGCCACGTCGATGTCCCGCATCGCCTCCACGAGCGAGTCGGCGTCCGTCACGTCGCCCCGCACCACCTCGGCCCGCCCCACCCAGGGGTAGTCGCGCAGTTTCTGAGGCGTACGCGCCAGGGCGCGGACCCGGTGGCCGGCGTCCAGCAGCGCGGGCGCCAGTCTGCCGCCGATGTAACCGGTCGCACCGGTGACCAGGCAGCGCAGCTCGGCCTCGTCGCGAAGATCCGTCATCTGCCGAGTCTCGCACCGGATCGACGGGACTGCTCAGTGGAGCGCCGGGAGCGGACCCCGGCCACGCGCCGAAGTGCCCCGGTCCCCGAGCGCGCCCCACCGGCACGCGGGCGTCTCAGGCCCGGCAGCGCGCGCCCTACCGGCCCGCCGGAGCCGCGAGCAGCGCGTCCAGCGCCCCGCCGAACAACCGGCGGCCGGCGGAGGCCAGCAGCGGATCGCCCCACCGCGGAACCAGCCGCACCCGCAGCTCCTCCACCCACACCACATGCGAACCGGAATGCGTCGGCAGGACGTCGATCGAGGCCCGGCCGAGCACCACCGACCCCCGCTTCTCCAACCGGCACACCCCGGCCCGGCCGCCGGCGGGCGGCGTCCAGCGCACCACTTCCATCGGATCGTCGAACGCCAGCGGACCCACGCCCGTCCGGGCCGTGAACACCGTGCCGACCCGCGTCGGGAAGCCGTCCACCGAGATGGCGGTCAACGGGACATGCGCGGCGTGCCGTTCCCAGTCGGTCACCCGGAGCCAGGACTCGGCTGCGGGGAGAGGGGAGAAGCGCTCGATCCGGAAGACGGCCACGAGCCGATCCTACGGCCCGGTCCGGCACTCCCGGCGGACGTGCGACGGCGGACGTGTGACGGCGGACGTGCGACGGCGGACGTGCGACGGCGGACGTGTGATGAGGGAGGTGCGACGGGGGACGTGCGACGGGGGACGTGCGACGGCCGTCCGGGCCGGGCTTCGTCAGGCGGCGTCCTCGGGCTGCTCGCCCGCCACCACCAGGCCCGGCAGATACTCGGCGATCTCCTCGCGCACCCCGGCCGCCAGCCCCGCGTCCGTCACGAACGCGTCCACCTCGTCCAGCCCGGCGAACGAACTCAGCCCGACCGTGCCCCACTTGGTGTGGTCGGCGACCACGACGACCCGGCGCGCCGAGCGGACGAACCGGCGGTTTGTCTCGGCCTCCGCGAGGTTCGGCGTCGACAGCCCGGCCTCGACCGAGATCCCGTGCACGCCGAGGAACAGCACATCGAAGTGGAGGGAGTCGATGGCCCGGTCCGCGACCGGCCCGACCAGCGAGTCGGAGGGCGTGCGCACCCCGCCCGTCAGCACCACCGTCGCCGCCCCCGGCCGCGAACCACCGCCCGCCGCCGCCCGCTGCGCGTCGTGGAACACGTCGGCGACCCGGACCGAGTTGGTCACCACCGTCAGGTCCGGCACATCGACCAGATGGCGCGCCAGCGCGAAGGTGGTGGTCCCGCCGGACAGGGCGATCGCGCTGCCGGGCGCCGCCATCCCCGCCGCCGTCCGCGCGATGTCCTCCTTGGCGCTCAGCTCCAGCGCCGACTTCGCCTCGAACCCCGGTTCGTGCGTGCTCGCCTCGACCACCGGGACCGCGCCGCCGTGCACCTTCTCGATGACGCCCTGCCTCGCCAGCGCGTCCAGATCCCGACGGATCGTCATGTCGGAGACGTTCAGCTTGCGGGTCAGCTCGTTCACCCGCACCCCGCCGCGCCTGCGCACGTCGTCGAGGATCAGGGCACGTCGCTGCTCCGCGAGCAGGTTCTGATTCTCGCTCAACGCCGGGTCCGGTCCTTCCCTCTGGCCGTACGGTCCGCAGCGGTCTGCGACACCTGTTCATCCTGCCACGCAGGCATGGCGCACGCGTCACTGGGGAGATTCGGTGAGAGGGCTCACGCGTCCGCCCCCGGCTCCGGGATCCTGGGACCGGGCCCGGCCCTGAGCCGACCGCTCCCCGCCCCTCGCACCCGTCCCCTTCCCCGTCACGTCCTCCCGTCACGTCACTCCCCTCGGCCGCGAGGCCGACGCTCCCCGAGAGAGAGCCCCCCTTGGCTGCCGGCACCCCGCCCCCGACCCCGCGGAACGGCGGGGCAGCGCTGGAACTGCTCGTCCACGGCGTCGGAGGCGCCACCCCGCAGGACATGCTCGGCGATCCCCGAACGGTCCGGGTCACCGGCGACGCCACCGCCGCCCTGTACCGGCGCACCGAGGACGCACACGCCGAGGAGCACCCCGGGAAGCACCGTGACGAGCCCATCGCCGAGGCGTACTGCTGGTCGGGGCTCACCTCCGGCAACGGCTCCCGGGCCCTGTGGCTGCTCCTCCTCCCGTTCATGGTGGTCAACCTCGCCCACTGGATGCGCCCCACCGCCGCCGGCCGCACCCGCGCCGTGCGCCTCTACGGCGTGCTCGTGCGGCTCGTCGCCCTCAGCCTCACCGTGCTGCTCACCGCGGCGGCCTGCGAGGTCGCCCTGGACCTGGTGGCCTGGCAGTGCGCCGGCACCCCCGCCTGCTCCGAACGCCGCTCCTGGCTCGGCTTCCTGTCCAGCGAGCAGGGCGGCTGGTGGTCGCAGCCCGGACGCCGCCTCGCCCTCGCCGCCAGCGTGCCCGCGGCCCTGGTGACGCTCCTGTGGTACCTCTCCAACCGGACGTGGAGCGCGTACGAGTCGCAGCGCCCGCTGGACGACACGGACGTCGCCATCGGCGAGGACGACCCCGGCGCGGACCACTCGGCCCCCGGCCCGAACGCCCCCCGCGGCCCGGGCGCCGTGCGGCCCGCGCTCGGCAGGCCCGGCTTCTGGTACGGCCGCCGCCTGGTCGCCCGGCTCCGTGCGGCGCACACCGCCGCCGGCTTCCTCACCGTCGCCGCCTGCGTCAACGCCGCGGCGGCGCGCCACGACCGGACCGCCGGCGGCCCCGTGCCCGAGGTCCTCGGCGCGGCCATCACGGCGGGCATCGTCCTCGGCGCCCTGGTCGCCGTCCGGGTGGTCTGCCGCCGCGGACGCAGCGAACGGATCCGCGACACCCGCCTCGACGGCGCCCTCATCACGTACCTGCCGGGCTCCGCCGTCGTCCTGCTCGCCCTCGCCGTCGTCCACGCGGCCTGGTCCCGGCCCGGCTGGGAGTCCTCCGGCAGCCTGCCCGGCGACACCGCGTTCCGGCTCCTCGCGCTCGGCCAGGCCGTCCTGGTCGTCGCCCTCGCCTCGGTCGCCGCGGGCCTCTACCGGCGCAACCCCGAACCCCGCACCACCCTGTACGGACTCGGCGGACCCGCCGTCGCGACGCTGGCCTGCGGCCTCGGCGGCGTGATGAGCGGCGGGGTGGCCCAGCGCGTCGCGGACTGGCTCGACGGGCCCGGCACCCCGGGCATGGGGCGCGGCGCGGTCATCGAGGGGCCGCCGGTCCTCCTCAGCTGGCAGGCGTCCGTCATCCCGGTGCTCCTGCTGCTCCTGATCGTCCCCGTCCTCCACCTGGTGGTCCGCACCGCCCGCACCGCCCGTCGCCTGGGACCGGCCGTCGAGGCCGAGTACGCCCCCGAACCGCCCGACCCGGCCCGCACCCGGCGCATCGCCCGGACCCGCGCCACCGCCGAACTCACCGACTCCGCGCCCGGAATCGTCGCCGTGGTGTCCGCCGCCACCCTGCTGCTCGGAGCCGCCGCCGTGGTCGGCGCGTGGGCCTGCGGCGAGGTCCCGGGCCTCGCGGCGGACGGAGCCGGGCCGCTCGTCGAATCGGCCGCCGAGGCCGCCCAGTCGACGGGCTCCTGGCTGATCGGCTTCGGCTTCATCCTGTTCGTCGCCGGAGGCCGCCGCGCCTACCGCGACCCGTCGGCCCGGCGCACCATCGGCATCCTCTGGGACGTGGGCACCTTCTGGCCGCGCGCCGCCCACCCGTTCGCGCCGCCCTGCTACGCCGAGCGCGCCGTCCCCGACCTCGCCTCCCGGATGTCCGCGTGGACGGCCACCACCCGCGGCCGGCTCGTCATCTCCGGCCACTCGCAGGGCAGCGTCCTCGCCGCCTCCGCCGTCTGGCAACTGCCCGCCGCCACCCGCCGCCAGGTCGCGCTGCTCACCTACGGCTCGCCGATCGAGCGGCTGTACGGGCGCTGGTTCCCGGCCTACTTCGGCCCCGTACCGCTGCTCGGACTGCACCGCTCGGTGCACTGCTGGCGCAACCTCTGGCGGGCCACCGACCCCATCGGCGGACCCGTCCGCATCGCCACCGACCAGGACCCCGGCGTCGACCGGGGCCCGCTCAAGGACCCGCTGGCCTACGGGCGCACCACCAGGCTCCCGCTGCCCGAACCGATACTCGGCCACTCCGACTACCAGGCCGATCCGGCCTTCGCCGAGGAGCGGGCCGCCCTCCTCGCGGAGCTGGGCCCGCTCGTGCCCCGGCAGGCGGAGCCGGACGCTCAGACGAGATCCGGCAGGTCCTCCGGATAGAGCAGGGTCAGGTCGTCCGTGCTCGTCTCGGCGAGCTGGGCGACCCGGCCCGCGTGCCGCTCCACCATCGACTCGAACGTCTGCCGGGCCGTGCGGCCGTTGCCGAAGGCGGGGCCCTTGGGGAGCGCCGTGAAGTACTTCAGCAGCGCCTCGCCCGCCCCGTCGGCCAGGCTGTACTCGTGTTCCTCGGCCTGCTGCTCGACGATCCGCAGCAGCTCCTCGGGCTGGTAGTCGCCGAAGGTGATGGTCCGTGAGAAACGCGAAGCCACGCCGGGGTTGACCGTCAGGAACCGCTCCATCTCGTGCGTGTAGCCGGCGACGATCACCACCACCGCGTCCCGGTGGTCCTCCATCAGCTTCACCAGCGTGTCGATGGCCTCCCGGCCGAAGTCGCGGCCGGAGTCCTCCGGCGACAGGGCGTACGCCTCGTCGACGAACAGCACTCCGCCGCGCGCCCGGTCGAACGCCTCCTGGGTCCGGATGGCCGTGGAGCCGATGTGCTCGCCGACCAGGTCCACCCGGGACACCTCGACCAGGTGGCCGCGCTCCAGCACGCCGAGGGAGGCCAGGATCTCCCCGTACAGCCGGGCGACCGTGGTCTTGCCGGTGCCGGGGGAGCCGGTGAAGACGAGATGGCGGCGGACGGAGGCGGCCTTGAGCCCCGCCTCCTGGCGGCGGCGGCCGACCTCGATCATGTCCGTCAGCGCCCGCACCTCGCGCTTGACGCTGTCGAGGCCGACCAGCGCGTCGAGTTCCCCGAGGACGGCGGTGGAGTCGCGGGCCGGCTCGACCGGAGCGGCCGGCTCCGCGGCGGCCTCCGCCGCGCGCAGAGCCGGCATCGCGCCGAGCAGGCCCGGCGTCGACTGGGCGGCGGTGAGCACGGCGGGCGGCGGCGCCGACGGCGTGCGCAGCGCGCTCTCGTCGCTCGTGCAGTCCTCCACCACCGGGCCGGTCGAACCGGACCCGTCGCCCTGCCCGCCGCCCGGCTCGCCGAACTCGTAACCGCCCCGGGCGCACCGCTCGGTGCGGCAGCGGGTCAGCGTGGAGCGGCAGCCGTCCATGACGTGGAACCCGTAGCCCTCGCTGCCCGTCACCCGGCAGGCGTGGAAGGTGCCCCGGCCCTCGGCGGAGACGTAGAAACCGGCCTCCGCGGGCGAGGTGACCGTGCAGCGCTCGATCGTCGGGTCCGCGCCCTTGGTCACGATGACCCCGGTCTGCGCCGCGTCGATGGTGCAGTTGTTGAGCGTGCCGCCGCTGCCGTGGTCCCGGAACCAGGCGCCGGTCGACGCCTCCCGGATGCGGCAGTCGTCCAGTTGCGCGGTGGCCCCGTCGCTCACCGACACGGCCGTGTTGCGGATCTGCGTCAGATCGCTGTCCACGACGTCGGCCCGCGACCCCCGGTCCAGGACGAACAGCGCGTCGGGCACGTCGTGCACACGGCAGGCGTCCAGTATCACCGTGGCCCCGTCGCTGACCCAGACCGCCGGATAGTCGCCCGTACTGTCGTGGATCTCGCACTGGTTGGCGTCGACCCTGGTCCCCGGATCCCAGACCGAGAGGCCGTTGCGCCCGAACCTGCGGACCGTGGAGCGGGTCAGTGTGAGCACCGAGCGCGACCGCAGGTCGATCGCGTTCTCCGGGATGTCGTGGATGTCGCAGTCGGCGAGCGTCAGCACCGCGTCGGTGTCCAGCGTGACGCCGTCCGCGGACGTACGGTGCACGGTGCAGTCGGTGAGGTGCGCGGCACCCCGGGCGGTGACCTGGACGCCGCTGCCCTTGACCTCGTACACCTCGCAGCCGACCGCCTCCAGGCCGCTCCCCTCGCCGCTGACGCCGATCCCGGCGCCCGACGCGTGATGGACGCGGCAGCGGTCCAGCCGCGGGTGGCCGCCGTCGCGCACGGAGATCCCGGACTGGCCCGCCGAGACGACCTCGCACTCCTCGAAGACCCCTCCCGCGCCGTCCAGGACGGCGATGCCGACCCCGGCCGGATTGTCGACCGTGCACCGGCGCACGGTGGGCCTGGCCGCGCCGCGCACCTCGATGCCGGCGGCGGAGCGCGTCACGATCCGCAGATCCGAGAACTCCGGTGTGCCGTCCTCGACCAGCAGCGCGGGCGCCGCCGAGTCCTGGCCCTCGATGTGGATGTCCTGGACGACCGCGGAGGCCCGCACCGTCAGCGGCACCCCGTCGACCGGCGCTATCCGCACCGAGCCGACCGGCCCCTCGGGGCCGCGCAGCGTCACCGCGCGGTTCAGGACGAGGTTCTCCCGGTACGTGCCGGGCGCGACGGTGAGGACGTCGCCGTCGGCCGCGGCCTCCAGGGCCGCGGAGAGGGAGGCGTACTCGCCCGTGCGGCGGCGCCATCGCGATGTGCCGGTGTGCGTCACCTGGACCGTGCCCTGTGCCATGGCGTTGCTGTGCCCCCACCTCGTGCTGTGCGATCCCTCGGGCCCGTCCGCCTGCCGAGGAGACGGGCGGGTCGGACCACCGTAGCGCGCGGGAGGCGGGGGAGTTGACGAGTCGGCCCGCCGGAGGGAAGTCACCGGCCCCGGACGCCCGCTCCCGTCGGGCCGGTCGGCGCCCGCCGGGCGGGGCCGGGGGCGACTGCCGGTTCAGGGGCCGGAGGTCAACTGCCGGTTCCTGCCCTGCCCCAGTCGGGACCGGCCTCGGCCCACTCGCGGTCCAGCCGCGCGTAGCGCCGCCGCCTCATCCGCCCGACGACCAGCCGCCTGACCGCCTCGACGCACGCGGCGGCCAGCAGGGACGTACCGATGCCGCCCAGCACCGCGTGGGTGCGGGCGGTGCGCCGGGACATCGGCGGCTCCACCGGCCTGCCCGCGCGATCCGTCCAGATCCGCACCCGCGAACCGGGGCCGGCGGCCCGCGACGCCGTGCCCACCGTCCCGGTGCACGGGCTGCCGTCCGGCGCCCGCCAGGCCGCCACCACCGCGCCGTGCCCGCCGCGCCCCCCGTCGGCCTCGGGATCACCCGCGTACGCGTGCCCGCCCGGCAGGCGGCGCACCACGACCGCCTCGGTGACGCCGCGCCCCTCGTGCTGCGCCCGGACCGATCGCCGCAGGGCGTCATGCGCCAGCGAGCCGCCCGCCCAGCCTGCCGCGGGCGCGCCCAGCAGCGTCAGCAGCAGTGCGCCGAGCGCCAGCCACGCCTCGTGGCGATCGGTGGCACGCCGCAGCGGATTGCGCCGCCACCGCAGAACCCCGGCCGCCGTGCGCACCCCCCGTACCCCCCTTGTCCCCTCCCGGGGACGTGCTCCTGCCCGCCTCCGCCGTCCTCAGGCGGGCCCTGCCCTCGGCGCGGACCCGCCCGAGGACCCGGACGGGTCCCCGCAGCCGGCGCGCCGGGCCGCTGGTGGCGATCAGGCAACGCCCGTGCGGTGTCGGGGCGGTGCACCCGGCCCGGGCACGCGACCGTGCCCCGCCCGCGCCCGACGCGCAAGCGAGGCACCCGGTCCGACCGCCCTCCCGGCATCGTGAAGCCGGTGTCAGTTCCCCCGGTTCCGTCCTGCGGGTCAGTACCCCCGGCCCTGGTACGGCCGGTTGTACGGGTCCTCGTACGGCGACGGGGCCGGAGCGGGCCGCGGCGAGGCCGGACGCATCGACTCGTACCCGGTGCCGGGCGCGGGCCGCGCCGGCTGGGGCTGCTGCGGATAGCCGCGGGCCGTCGACGGCTGCTGCGGGATGTAGGGCGCGGGCGCGTGCTGCAGTTGGGCGGGCTGCATGGGCGCGTGCTGCGCGGGAGCCTGCTGGTACTGCGGCATCGGCTGCTGCTGCGGGTAGCCGTAGGCGCCCGCGGGCTGCGACGGGGCGGCGGGCAGGGCCGGAAGCGCCGACGGGAGGGCCGGGAGGTAGCTGTTGCCCGTGTCGTACGCGGCAGGGACGCGGATCGGCGCGATCTGCGGGGTGCCCCGCTCCGCGACCAGGGAGTCGTAGATCGGAGTGTCGGGGAACGACGCGGCGTAGTAGCCGCCGCCGAAGGTGGAGCGGGGGGAGGTCATGACACCTAAGTTAAGCCCACGATGTGCCGGTTGGGGAGCCCCCATCTCGGAGTCATCTGTTTTAGGCGCCTTCTGCCCGCCTGACCTGCCAGAACCATGTAAAGGCCGCGTTAACGGCGGGCGGCGAACTCGCGTGGAGGCACGGGGGATTCGCGCCCGACCGCCCGTAGGGCCACCGAGGGGACACGGCCTCGGCCGCCGCCCGCTTCCTGGCGGGACGGCGGCCGAGACGGGTCACCCTTCATCGTCCGGAGGGAGGGAAACAGCCCGTTCGACGACCGTCGAGGTGACGGCGGTCGACTGCTGCGATCAGGCCATTCCCGCGACCTTGGAGCAGACCGGCCACGCGCCCGGGCCCTGACCGGCGAGGACCCGCTCGGCGACGGCGATCTGCTCGGACTTCGTCGCGTTGTGGGCCGCCGACGCGTACGAGTGGCCGCCGTAGGCCTTCCACGTCGAGGGAGTGAACTGGAGCCCGCCCGCGAACCCGTTACCGGTGTTCGTGGTCCACTTGCCACCGCTCTCGCACGCGGCGAGCCGGTCCCAGCGGCTCGCGTCGGCGGCCTGGGCGGACGTCGCGGCGAGACCCGTCACACCGAGTGCCACGGCGCCCGCGGTCGTACCGACGCGCACGGCCCACTTACGGCCTGCGGTTCCGCGCAGGGAACGGGCGGAGCGGGAGGAGACAGCAGAAATGAAAGAGTTCATGGTCTTCCTGTCAGTCGTGGAGGATCGGGCGGCCCGCTGCGATACAAGGGGCGCGGCTTCTGTGGCCGGGCCATCGCGGTACTTCCTGCGTTCCTGAGGAACGGGGTGGGCGCGCGTCGTCGTCGCGCTCCGGGGGTTCCGCCCGCGAATGTCATCAGACTCCACCCACGCTAGAGAGACCGCTCAGCGCGGGCACCAGGGAATAGCCCTAGTGCTGCAACGGTCCTTGTCGTGACGGTCGGGCGGTGTGCGGCCGCGTCGCCGGTGGGACCAGTGCAGGACGTGGTCGACCGGCGCCGGGCCGCGGTGGGTGAGGCGGTGGATCAGGCGTCTGAGCTCGGGGAGGCTGAGGGGGACGAGCCCGGGTGATCCGTTTCTGCCTTCCCGGAGTCGAGCCCGCGGGCTCGCAGGACGGTGAGGCAGAGGTCCCGGGCGGGGATGTCGGCAGGCAGGTCGGACCGTCTCTACGGCTGCTTGACCGGGCTTCTGGGACGGCTACGAGGTCCACCTCACGGAGACCTGCGGGCCGGACAGCCCCGAACCTGATCTCACACGTCGCCACCACCGACTCCACCGTCCAGGACGTGCGCCTGGCCGGCCCGATCCACGAAGGCTTCTCCCAGGCCGACTTCACCATCGGCTGGGACAACCGGCGGGTGACCTGCCCCAAGGGGAACACCACCCGTAGCCGGCGGGAAGACGGCTCCCAGCCTTCATCGCAGCGATCCTGGGGCTGAAGGTCGGCGCCCCCTTCGGGCCGTTTCTGCCCGTCGGCCTGGGCAACGGCGTGACGCTCGACTACTACGAGAAGCGCGACGAGCCGATCCCGTCGCAGCACTACGCGTTCCTCGTGCCCGACGATCAATTCGACTCCATGATCGCCCGCTTGGCAACGGTCGGGGTCACCTACTACGCCGACCCCAGCCACACCGAGCTCGGCCAGATCAACCGCCTCTTCGGCGGTCGCGGCGCGTACTTCGACGACCCGGACGGCCACAACATGGAGATCATGACTCGCCCATACATCCGGCCGTAGCAGCCTCCGAGCGGCGCGTCGGGTCTTCCACGCCGTGTGATTTCCCCAGCCATCTCGCCCCGAGCCGACGCCTGGGTACCCGAGGTAGCCGGGGAGCCCTTTCGAAGTCACATACGGGGAAGCCAGCAGGCCGGGATTCGCCAACGGTCTCATTCGCGTGCCGGGGGCGAGGCGTTCTTGGCCGGGCGGTCAGCCCATGGCGGTAACGATGCGGCGACGCAGGTCCCAGTAGGTGGCGTCGAGGCGTCGAGGCGTCGAGGCGGGCAGGGTTGGCCTTGCCGCGAACAGAACGACCCGGACTTCACCCCATCGGCCCGCCGGGTCGTGGGATACGCCGCTCAGGAGGAAGATGGCGGGTGAGGTCGAGGAGGTGCCTATGTCGACGTTCACCCACCGCGCCCGCCCTCTGGTGGCCGATGCGGCGTACTATCCACGCGTCGCGCCGGCCGTGCCGTCAGCAGGCGCGGTACGGTCCCAGGTGATCACGCCCAGCCCGCTCCGCCTCCTGGCCCAGCTCGCCGGCTGCCCGGACGGCTGCATGTGCGTCTGCCGCGACATCGGATACGCGGTCGACAGCGGACGCACCCTCGACGACTTCCACGGCATCGACATCAGCGACCAGATGTCGTCCTGGGTCGATGAGGCCACCTCCCGCTACTGCGGGGACCCGGACATCAACTACAGCGGCACCCGCTCCACGAGAAAGGCGGACATTGCCTCGGACGCCGTGAATACCGAGAGCAATGACATAGCCTCCGCTCTCCAGCCATGCTGACCGGAACCGGGGACGACCGGGGAGCGCCCGGGGCGCCCTTTCTGACCGGTCGCGAGGAAGAGCTGCGGATCCTGCTCGCCTCCGCCGCGAGCGCCGAGAAAGGGGAGTCCCGGACCGTCTTCCTCGGTGGGCCGACCGGCATCGGCAAGTCCGTCCTCACCACGGCCCTGGGCCGGAAACTGCCAACGTTCCGCACGCTCGGCATCTCCGGCGTCGCTCCGGAGCGTCAGATCGCGTTCGCAGCTGTGAACAGACTGATCCAGTCCGCGCAGGATGGCAGTCGGGCCACCAGCCGCCGGACGCCGCCCGTCCCGTCGGACAGCAGCGCCATGGCAGCCGGCGGCGACCTCATCTCCGCTGTCGACGACTACCAGGGCGACGCACCACTGTTCCTGCTCATCGAGGACGCCCATCTGCTCGACACCGCCTCGCTCCAGACCTTCGGATTCATGCTCCTGCGCACGACGCACGACCACCTGCTGACCGTCGTCAACACGGAGCACCTGCACGAAACCCGTCAGGCCATGGGCCTCAGCGGGAGCCTTGAGCGCGTCGCGCAGCTCGAACTCGACGGGCTCGACGTCGCGGCGACCCGCTCGCTCCTGGACCACCACGAAGTGACCGGCCTGGCGGAATCCCAGGTCCACCAGATCACGCGATGGAGCCACGGCAACCCCCTCTACATCACAGCCCTCGCGAGAACCGCGGACGCGGAGCATCGCCTCCCCGCACGCCTCGTCGCCGCCGACATCGCCCCGTCCCTGGCCGAGACCGTACGGGAGTGGTGCGCGACCTTCACCCCGGGTGCCCGCCACGTACTGGAAGCCCTGGCCGTGCTCAACGCGCCCGCCACCGAACGCACGCTGGGCCTCATGGCACCGGACGCCGAACTGGAGCCGGAAGTGAACTCCCTCGTCGCCGGGGGAGCGGCCCGGTGGGCGCCTGCATCGGCCAACCACCCGACGCTGGAACTCACACACGCGGCCCAGCGGCAGGCGCTCTACTCCGCCATCCCCGCCATCCGGCGCCGGGAACTGCACGGCAAGGCGGCCGACCTCCTCGCCCCTCCAGAGAACTGGCTCCACCGGATCGCAGCCCTCGACAGCTACGACGCGGCACTCGCCGCCCAGTTGCGCCAGATCGCCCGGCTGGAGGCACAGCAGGGCGACCCGTCCCTCGCCGCCGAGTACGAACTGGGCATCGCTACCGTCGCCCCCGATCCGGACGAGCGCGGCGAAGCCACCCTCAGAGCCGTCCGGCTGATGGTGACGAGCGGCCAGTACGACGCGGCACTCGGCTACGCTCCCTTCGTCGACGCCCAGGCCGCCTCGCCATCCAAGAGCGAGGTACTGGGACTCCTCGACTACGCCCGGGGCCACGACACCGGCGCCGCCGAACACCTCAGGGCCGCCCGCGAGGGCTTCGCCGCCCACCACGACGAGGACGCGGCACGCGTCTCCGCCCAACTCGCCTCCCTGCAACGTTCGCTCGGCCTCGGAAAGCAGTCCCTCAGATCCGCCCGGTACGCCCTGGCCCGTACATCCAACCCGCAGGTCATCGGGCACGCGCAAGCGAACATCGCGTACGGCGTGGCGCTCAGCGACGGACCGGCCGCCGGCTTGGCACAACTGAGGCACCTGCGCGAGAACCCCACCGGCACCCCTGCGGCGGACATGGAACAACTGGTGTGCCGGGGTGTTCTGCGCGGCCTTTCCGGCGACCTGTCGGGCGCGGTGGACGACCTGCGCTACGCCACCCGCCGCCAGGCGCAAGGACTGATTTCGCGCAACAGTACCGAAGCGATCGACAACACCGCCCTCTGCCTGCTGATGCTCGGCGAGGCGGACGAGGCGAGGCGGACCCTGTCCCTCGCTTTCGACCACGCGCAGGTCTCGGGGCGGGATGTGGACTTCGCTGTGATCCACTCCATGAGCTCCACGATGTACGCCTGCCAGGGACGCTGGGAGGCCGCCGAGGCGGACCTCGAGCAGGCGCGAGCCATCGCCCAGGAGCCGGACTTCGGAGGGCCGGACTTCCATGTTCGCCAAGCAGCGGCCGTCATCGCTTTCACCCGCCGCGAATGGCACGGTGTCCTTGCCGAACTGGGGCCGGCGCTCGAAGACTCAGGCAACAACGAGCGAGCCAGACTCTTCGGCCTGTGGTTCCTGCCCTTGCTCGGTGTCGCCGGCGCCAAGGCGCACGACATCACGGCAGCCGCGCAAGCCCACGAAGCACTGACATCCCTCGAACCCACCGGCGCACTGCCGACCATCGCCGGGCACTGGGTGCGCGGCTGCATCCTCCTCGCCGAGGGGGACGCCCACGGCGCCGCCCGAGTGCTCCGTGACGGACTGGCCGTCCCGGCCGGCGGTGGGGAACCAGTCATGCACCGTTCGATGGTGCGCTGCGAACTGGCCCGCGCGTTGGTGGCCACCGACGAGCGCGAGGAGGCGGTAGCACAGGCAGCCGCCGCCGAAAGAGCGTTCACCCGGCTCGGCGCGCAGCCATTCGCGGCCTGGTGCCGCGACGTACTCGGCGGCATGAGGACCTCGGAGCGAACCACAGAAGCAGAACGCTTCTGGGGCGAGCTGACCGACCGCGAAAGGGACACCGCCCGGCTGGTGGGGCGGGGCTGGACGACCAAGGAGATCGCCGCCGAACTCTACGTGAGCACCAGCACGGTCGAATTCCACCTGAGCAATATCTACACCAAGGGAGGCTTCAGGAACCGTCGCCGACTGCGCGACATGGTGCAGGCACTGGAACGCTGACCAACGAGAGGGACCCGACTGCATCGCCGCCCGCACCGCGGGCCTGGACCTGGACTTGGACCTGAAGTAGTGCACCGGCCACACCGTTTCGGCCACGCGCAGCCCACCGCCGTCATCGGCGTCGCCCCGGACCGCTTCGGCGCGCAGCACCCCGGCGAGGTGGCTTCCCGGTCGATGCCGACCAGGGGCAGGTCCACCTCACCCGCTTCGCGGCTTCCGCGATCAGGCCCTCCAGCAGGGCCTCGAAGACACCGGCGTCAGGCCACTGCCGGAAGCGGTTGCGGACGTTCGGGACCAGGCACCGAACTCCGTCGGCATCTCCCGCCACTGCCCGCCCGTCCGGAACCGCCAGATCACGCCCTCGACGTGCTGGCGCAGCCGCTCGGGATACGGGTGGTACTCGCCGATCGGCAGGTGCGGCCCGATGAACGCATCGGGCTCTGGCCGCCGAGGCGTGAGGCGGTCTGCGGTGTCGACCCGCGTCTACTCCTCCTGTCATTCTTCTCCTGAGCGCGCCTGACCTACCGTCTGGGTCGATCGCCGCTCGCTGGGGGAGAATTGAGGAACCGGACCACGCTCCGCGCGCGTACGCGGCTCCGCGCGCGGCGTCCCACCCCGTCGGACGCGGCCGAGCCGTGGTGGAAGCGTCACGTGCGGTTGCTCTGGCTCGGCGCGGGTATACCGGTTCTCGGCGCGGTGCTGACCGCGCTGGTTCTCCAACTGCTGAGCCTGGACGGCGAGTCCGAGCCGGGTCCCGCGGCCACCGCGTCGGGGGCGTCCTCGGCCGGCGGCCCCTCGGCGCAGCCGTTCGCCGTCACCGCCAGGCAGGAGGACGAGGCCGGCTGCACGGCTCTGCCGCGTCGGGTGTCCGCGCCCTCGGACCGTGCGGAACTCGTGTCCGGCGGCGACGTGCACGCCGTCGTCCGGCGCAACCAGGGCGCTCGCGCAGGAGAGTTGACGGTCGGGTTCACTCTCGAAGGGGGAGACCGGTCCCTCACCGTCACGTCGATCGACATCGAGCCGAAGTCGCCCCGCGCCGCCGCTCCCCTCGCCGGCACGCTGCTGTGCGAACCGGGCGCGGGGGGCGAGCCGAAGATCCAGCTGTTCGCGGACATGGACAGCCCGGATCCCGTCTTTCTCACGGGCGGGACATCCACCCGGCGCTACTTCAAGGAGAACGTCATCACGCTCGCTCCGGGAGAACAGGTCAATCTGACGGCGACCTTCGTGGCCGAGAAGGGCTCGCGCGAGTTCGGGCTCGTCCTTCGCTATGTGCGGAACGGGAAGAGCGGCAAGGCGCCGGTCCCCGCTCCCCACCGGGGACGGTATGCGGTGACCGGCTATGCGCCTCGGTACGGCGCTGTCTACGAGGGATCCTCCGGCGGCGGATACCGCCGGGTCGAAGATCCGCGGCCGTGCCCAGGGGCGCCCGCGGCGCAGGGGTGCTGACCGAACTCCACGAACGGGGGCGGCATGGTCTCGACATTCACGCGCGTGGTCCGGCACACCTGGTGGGGAATCCTCCTCGCCGCCTGCCTTCCGGCGCTGCTGGCAGGCGACGGCGGTCCGCCGGGAAAGCCGCTCGAACGCCCGAACGCGCTGGACGTCGCCTGGACCTTCCGAACCGACGGCAGGGCGCTCGACGTCTCGGACACGGCGGCGGCGATGAACGACGCGATGCTCGCGATCCCGCAGGGCCCGACGGTGAGCGTGGTGGACACGCGCACCGGTCGTCTTCTCTCCACGGTGAAGACCTCCGCGGGCCGGATCACGCCAGTCGGGTTCTCGGGTGGGGTGATGCTCGCTGTGGAAGAACGAGACAGCGGCGAGAAGTCCCTGAACGGCTACGATCCCGCGACCGGGGGGAAGCTGTGGCGTCGGACCCGGAGTCCGGGAGCCCGGCCGGAAGAGGGAGACGACTGGCTGCGGGCGACGCCACTCCTGACCGGGCCGGGGCCTGTCGTCGAGACGTCCGGCGGCCGGCTCGTGGGTCTCGCGCCGCGGACGGGCGCGGTCCGCTGGAGCAAGCGGAATCCCGGGCTCACCCGGTGCGAGCAGCCCGACCCCGGCGACGTCGGCCTGCCGTCCCCCTCGGACACCGTGGGCGCGACGACACGCCGGATCGCCCTGCTCGACAGATGTTCGGGCCCGGACGCGCACCTCGTGCTGCTCGATCCACGGGACGGCGACACCGTCCGGCGGGTGAACCTGGGCCCCTGACGGGATTCCGTCGGGCTCAGCGCCGCCGGAGACACCGTCGGTGTCGAACTCGACGACGAGTTGCGGGTGTTCACCGATTCGGGCAGGGAACTGCTGCGGCGAAAGGCAGCCCGGAAGTCCGAGGTACGGCTCGCGGGCGCGGACGGCGGGACGGTGTACCTCTCCGAATCCCACTTCGCTGTGGAGTCGGACCCGGGGTCGCTCCGTTCGCGCACGCTGCGCGCCGTACGGGTGGGGAGCGGGAGAACCGTCTGGAAACTGCCCCAAGAACCCATGACCTTCGGGAACGACCTGACCGCCGGAGTCATCGTCAGCGACGTGGAGACCGCAGGCGGTTACGGAGGCGACGTCCGCTGGTCCGTCGGGGACGCGCGCCTCCAGGGCCCCGGCGCCAGCAGCCTGACGGACCTCGCGGGGAGGCGCAGCGCACGCGTTCCCTGGCCGGTGGCGGGGACGTTCGTGGGAGTGAGCGGGCCCGTGCTCGTCGTCCGCAGCGAGGAGAGGCGGGGGACCCGCTACACCGCCCTGCGGCCCGCGCATCGCGCCGTGGACGCGCGACGGCCCGCCGCGCTCGGAGGGGCCGGGCGGACGGACTGGCCCGACGCCTGTGCGCTGGTCGGCGCGCAGCTCCTGGCGGAGACCGGCCGCGACTACGTCGAGCTGCCCGTGTCCCTGAGCCGTAAGGCGATGGGCGTGGGACTTCCGCACCCGAGCGTGTGCCGCTTCGCCGCCGAACGCGGCTCCGACAGCGACATCTTCTCCGTGACCGTGCGATGGGTGGCGCCCGACGCGGAGGCCGCCCGCACCTATGCGACGAGCGTCGTTCCCTGGGGATGCAACCCGTCCTTGGGCGGGTGCGTGACGGCCGGGGTCGAGCAGCCGCGGCGCGATGTCCATCTGTACACGTACAGAACGGGCTTGCGGCAGAGCCCTGTCGCCCACGCGACCGTGACGGCGGGCCGATACGTCTTCGGGGTCAGCGCGGGGAACGACGAAGCGCGGGCCAGGAAGCTGGTACGAAGCGTGGCCCTCTACCTCTCGCAGTACGCCGTCGCCGGGTGAGGCGCGGCGGGAGCGCCCGCCCCGGCGCGGGAACGTGCGTCCCGTCGGCGCGCCGTCCTGCGCCGTCCCGCGCCGCCCGTCGCGTTCTCGATCACGCGCACGGGGCACACACGACCCAAGGCGGCACCCCGATGAGCGGCCGGTCCTTCCTTCGGGGGGATTGGCGACGCCGCCGGCGGGTGGGGCGCGATGCGGGCGTGATGATGCCGTCACCGAACCGCCGCCCGTTCTCTGGAGGCCCCGACGTGACCGCGCAGGACCAGGACACCCCCACCGAAGCCCACGACGAACCGCTGGACCTGGCCGATGAAGAGCTGGTCCGTGACCCGTTCACCGCCTACGCCGCCGTACGCGAACGCGACCACATGGCGCGGGGGCGTGTAGAAGGCGTCGACCCGATGTGGGTGGCCACCCGCCACGACGACATCCGCCGGGTCATGAGCGATCCGCGCTTCACCATCGACGCGACCGCCGTCCCCGGTGCGTCGGTGGCCCACCGCACCGAGCAGACCTGGCAGGCCCGCGGCATGTTCGCGGGGCACGAGAAATACCTGCGCGCCGGGATCTTCGACGCCGACGGCCCCGACCACCGCCGTCTGCGCGGCCTGGTCACCGCCGCGTTCTCCCCGGGCCGCGTGGCGGCGCTCCGCCCCAGGATCGAGGCCATCGCCGGGACACTGCTCGACCGCCTCCCGGACCACGCCGACCACGGCGTCGTCGACCTGATCGAACACTTCGCCCGACCGCTGCCCATCACCGTCATCTGCGAACTCATCGCCGTCCCCGAAGCCGACCGCGACCGCTGGCGGACGCGGAGCGCCACCCTGACCGCAGGGGTCTGCGGAGACGAACTGGGCGCCGCGCTCGCCGGCATGGTCGAGGACGCCCACGCCCTCGTCGACCACCACACCGCCCACCCCGGCGACGACCTGATCTCCGAACTCCTCGCACCCCGCCGGCGCGACCGGCTGAGCAACGACGAACTCGTCGCCCTCATCACCAATCTGGTCGTCGCCGGGCACATCACCACCGTCAACCTGATCGCCAACAGCACCGAGGCCCTCCTCGCCCACCCCGACCAACTCGCCCTGCTGCTCGGCGATCCCACGCTCATGCCGTACGCGGTCGACGAACTCATGCGCTACTGCGGCCCGGTCGTACGCGCGCTGCCCCGCTACGCCACCTGCGACACGGTGGTCGGCGCGACGCCGGTGCGCACCGGCGAGGCCGTCCTCCCGATCGTCTCCGCGGCCAACCGCGACCCGGCCGCGTTCACCGCCCCCGACCGCCTCGACCTCGCCCGCACCCGCCACCGCAGGGAGCCCCACCTGGGATTCGGACACGGCGCGCACCGCTGCCTGGGCGCCCATCTCGCCCAGGAGGAGACGGCGGTCGCGCTGACCGCGCTGCTCGACCGCTTCCCCGGCCTGCGGCTCGCCATCGATCCCGAAGACCTCCCACGCGGCGCCAACCCCGTCAACTGGCACCTCACGGCCCTCCCCGTACGCCTCCGGCCCGCCGCCCCCGGTCGACAGCCCTAACGCCCGCCCGACCAGCCGCCCGCGCCGCCCGCCCGCACCCGCCGCCCCGCCCGCGCGGGGCGTCACCGGTCGGGCGCCGCCTCCGGCCGGGCGTAGGTACGCCCCTTCCAGGCGGAACCCCGGCCCCGGTAGTGCTGCACGGCCGAGTCGACCGTCATCAGCAGGTACAGCACCGCCGTGAACGGCAGCAGCGGCCCCAGCCACAACGACTGCCGGTAGTACGCCAGCATCGGCAGGTACGTCGCCGTCATCACCGCCCACGCCAGGCCGCCCGCCCACGCCGCCAACGCGTCGCCCGTCACCACCCCCGCCACCAGCGTCCCCGGCGGCCCCAGGTAGACGAGCGCCAGACCCGGGACCGTACCGGCCAGCAGCAGCGGGCTGTGCCGCAGTTGCGCGTACGCGCTGCGCGCCACCATCCGCCACAGATCCGCCAGCCGGGGATACGGGCGCACGCTGTCCACCCGCTCCGCCAGCCCCAGCCAGATCCGGCCCCCGCCGCGCCGCACCTGGCGCGCCAGCGACACGTCGTCGATCACCGCCTGCCGGATCGACTCCGGGATCCGCGCCCGCACGGCCGCCTCGGTACGCAGCAGGACGCAGCCGCCCGCGGCCGCCGCCGTCCGCGAACCCGCCCGGTTCACGCGGCGGAACGGATACAGCTGGCCGAAGAAGTAGACGAACGCGGGCACCACCAGCCGCTCCCAGACGCTCACCACCCGCAGCCGCGCCATCTGCGAGACGAGATCGAAGCCGTCCGGCCCCTCGACACCCGCCGCGGCCACCAGATCACGCAGGCTGTCCGGCTCGTGCGCGATGTCGGCGTCGGTCAGCAGCAGGAAGTCCGGCTTCTGCTGCCGGGCCAGCGCGATTCCGTGCCGCACGGCCCACAGCTTCCCGGTCCACCCCGGCTCCGGCTCCCCGGGCGATACGACCGTCAGCGGAAGGCCGCAGTGGCGCGCGGCCAGGTCGCGGGCCACCTGCCCTGTGCCGTCGCCGCTGCAGTCGTCGACGAGGATGATCCGGGCGTCCCCCGGATAGTCCTGGACGAGCAGCGAGGGCAGCGTCAGCGGCAGCATGTCCGCCTCGTCGCGGGCCGGCACGACCACGGCGACCGACGGCCAGCGCTCCGGGTCGGTGCGCCGGGGCAGCCGCTGGTCGGTCCGCCAGTAGAACCCCTGCCCCAGCAGGAGCCACACCCACGCGATCAGCGAACCCACGGCGATCCAGGCAACGGCGCTCATCCGCCGCAGTCTGCCCCACTGAGCCGAAGCCGCAAGGGCTGTCGACTATGGTGACCGGGTGAAGATCGCGCTCATGGACTCCGGAATCGGCCTGCTGGCGGCTGCCGCCGCCGTCCGTCGGCTGCGGCCCGACGCCGAACTGGTGCTCTCCTGCGACCCCGGCTCGATGCCCTGGGGCCCCCGTGATCCCGAGGACGTGACCGCCCGCGCCCTGGCCGTGGCGCGCGCCGCCGCCGCACACCGGCCGGACGCCCTGATCGTCGCGTGCAACACCGCCTCCGTCCACGCGCTGCCCGCGCTCCGCGCCGAGCTGGAACCCGCCCTGCCGGTCATCGGCACCGTGCCCGCCGTGAAGCCCGCGGCGACCGGCGGCGGAGCCGTCGCCATCTGGGCCACCCCGGCCACCACCGGCAGCCCCTACCAGCGCGGACTGATCGCCGACTTCGCCCGGGACGCCGACGTCACCGAGGTCCCCTGCCCCGGGCTCGCCGACGCCGTCGAGCACGCCGACGAGGCCGGCATCGACCGGGCGGTCGCCGCCGCAGCCGCCCTCACCCCGCCCGGCGTCCGGGCCGTGGTGCTGGGCTGCACGCACTACGAACTGGTCGCCGAGCGCATCCGGGCCGCCGTACGGGCCCCCGGCGCCCCCGCGCCCGCCCTGTACGGCTCCGCCGGCGCCGTGGCGGCCCAGGCGCTGCGCCGGATCGGGGCCGACGCCGCTCCGACGGCCGAACCGACGGGCGCCCTCACGGTCCTCCTCGGCGGACGCCCAGGCGTCCTGCCGGACCCCGCGCTGGCCTACGCGGAAGGCCGGATCCTCTCCGCCGGCGCGCCCGTGCGCTGACCGCCCGGATCGCCCGGACGGGGCCGCGTACCCCGGCCACCCGCCAGGAACGTGGGTACGCTGCTGAATATGACGGACCACCCCGAGAGCGCGCCGCACGGCTCGACCCAGGCGCCGTCCACCGTATGGACCGGCCGCGCCACCAACCGCCTCCAGTGGCTGCTGGCCGTCATCGGCGCGGGCTGCTTGGCGCTGGGCGTCGACCTCGCCATCGAGTCCGCGTGGTCCTCCGGCATCGCTCCGCTGCTGATGTCCGTGATCGGCTGCGTCGCCGCCGGACTGCTGATCCTCTTCGGGACCCTCGCCTTCGTCCACGTGGCCGTCAAGGTCGACGGGGACGCCCTGGAGGTGCGCTGCGGCCACGCCGGACTGCCGCGCCGGCGGATTCTGCTCACCCATGTGGTGGGCGCCGAATTCGTGCCCAAGGTCAACCCGCGCCAGTGGGGCGGCTGGGGCTACCGCTGGCGCCCCGAGCAGGGCACCGCCGTCGTCGTGCGCAAGGGCGAGGGGATGGCGCTGCTCCTCGGCGACGGCCGGACCTTCACCGTCACCGTCGACGACGCCGAAGCGGCCGTACGTTTCATCCGCCGGCACCTGCACCTGGCCCCCACCAGCACCTCCACCGGCACCCGGACCCGCGACTGACCCGCACGCGGCGCGGCCGACCGCACCGCGGGCCACCGCCGCCCCGCACAGCCGGCCACCGTAGACTCCGCCGGGTGAGCGCCACTATGACACCCGTCGACGATCCGCCGCCCGCCCCGGCGCCGAAGGCCGCCGGACCGCTGACCCGGCTCCTGCGTCCGGGCGCCGCCGCACTCTCCGGCGCGCTGCTCTACGCGAGCTTCCCGCCCCGGCCGCTGTGGTGGCTCGTCCTGCCCGGATTCGCGCTGCTCGGCTGGGTCCTGTACGGACGCCGGCTGCGGGCCGCGTTCGGCCTCGGCCTGCTGGCCGGGCTCGGTTTCATGCTGCCCCTGCTGCACTGGACCGGCGAGGACGTCGGCCCGGTGCCGTGGCTCGCGCTCGCCGCCGCGGAGGCGCTCTTCATCGCGGTGGGCTGTGTCGGCGTCGCCGCGGTGACCCGGCTCGCGTACTGGCCCTTCTGGGCCGCCGCGGTCTGGACCCTGGACGAGGCCGTCCGCGCCCGCATCCCGTTCGGCGGCTTCCCCTGGGGCAGGATCGCCTTCGGCCAGGCGGAGAGCGCGTTCCTGCCGCTCGCCGCGCTCGGCGGCACCCCGCTGCTCTCGTTCGCCGTCGTCCTGTGCGGCTTCGGGCTCTACGCGGCCGTGCGCGGGTTCCGCGCGTACCGCGCCACCGGCAGGATTCCGCGCGCGGCCGTCGCCGGGGCCGCCGCGAGCGTCCTCGTCCCGGTCGCCGCCGCCCTCGCCGCGCTGCCCCTGGTCGACGACTCCGCCGAGAACGGGACGGCCACCGTCGCGGCGATCCAGGGCAACGTCCCGCGCCTCGGACTCGACTTCAACTCCCAGCGCCGCGCCGTCCTGGACAACCACGCACGGCGCACCGAGCAGCTGGCCGAGGAGGTGCGGACGGGGAAGGCCGAGCAGCCCGACTTCGTCCTCTGGCCCGAGAACTCCTCCGACCTCGACCCCTACCTGAACGCCGACGCCCGCAAGGTCATCGACGACGCGGTGAAGGCCATCGGCGCCCCCACCGTCATCGGCGCCGTGGTCGAGCGCGGCCCCGACGCCCTGCGCAACACCCTGATCGAGTGGAACCCGGACAAGGGTCCCGTCGACACCTACGACAAGCGGCACATCCAGCCGTTCGGCGAGTACATGCCGATGCGGTCGGTCGCCCGCTTCTTCAGCGAGGACGTCGACCGGGTGCAGCGCGAGTTCGTCCCCGGTACCGAGGTCGGCGTGTTCGACCTCGCCGGCACGAAGGTGGGACTCGTGACCTGCTACGAGGCCGCCTTCGACGACGCCGTGCGCGACACCGTCACCCACGGCGGACAGATGATCGCCGTGCCCAGCAACAACGCCACCTTCGGCCGCAGCGAGATGACCTACCAGCAGCTGGCGATGTCGCAGGTGCGCGCCGTCGAGCACGGGCGGTCCGTCGTCGTGCCCGTCACCAGCGGGGTCAGCGCGGTGATCAGGCCGGACGGCACGATCGTCGAGAAGAGCGGGATGTTCACCCCCGACGCCCTGGTCGACGAGGTGCCGCTGCGCTCCTCGCTCACCCCGGCCACCCGGATGGGGCCGCTGCCCGAGGGCGTCATCGCGCTGCTGGCCGTGGCGGGACTGGGCTGGGCGGCCGTCGCCTCGGTCCGCACCCGCCGGAAGCCGCTCACCGACCGGGGCTGATCGACACGTAGGCTCGGATCATGGCTACTCCTGACTTCATCCGTGACATCCGCGTCACCGCCGGACACCAGTTGCTCCTGCTGCCCGGGGTGACGGCGATCGTGTTCGACGACGAGGGCCGGGTGCTGCTCGGGCGGCGCGCGGACACCGGCGAGTGGTCGGTCGTCGGCGGCATCTCGGAACCGGGGGAGGAGCCGGCGGCCACGGCGGAGCGCGAGGTGCTGGAGGAGACCGGGGTGCACTGCGTGGCCGAGCGCCTGGTGCTCACCCAGGCGCTGCGGCCCGTGCAGTACGCCAACGGCGACCGCTGCCAGTACCTCGACCTCACCTTCCGCTGCCGCGCGACCGGCGGCCAGGCCCGGGTCAACGACGACGAGTCCCTGGAGGTCGGCTGGTTCTCCCTGGACGCGCTGCCGCCGC
The DNA here is from genome assembly GCF_003846185.1 of Streptomyces sp. ADI96-02. GTDB lineage: Bacteria > Actinomycetota > Actinomycetes > Streptomycetales > Streptomycetaceae > Streptomyces. The sequence goes on along the minus strand of NZ_ML123034.1, from coordinate 357,245 downwards.
TCGCCGAGTTCGCCCTCTTCCGGATCAAGCAGGCACTGACGGAGGGGCCGGCCTGGTTCCAGCCCACTTCCGCTTCCGGGAACGCCTGACCTCGCCCGCACGCCACCCGTTTCTCCGCTACCTGACAGGGTGGATGGCAGCGGATGGCAGTGGATGAGGGCGCGCACGGGAGAGCGCGTTCGTACGGCGGGCGAGTTGCGCGCCACGTCAGGATCCGGACCTCCCCGTACGTGTGCCCCGCCCCTCACCGGGGAGGCGGTGACCATGCACTCCTGGAACTTCGACGACATGCCCGACCTCTCCGGCCGGACCGCGGTGGTCACCGGCGCGAACAGCGGAATCGGGGCCGTGACGGCTCTCGCGCTGGCCCGCTCCGGCGCCCGCACGGTCCTCGCCTGCCGCGACCCCGAGCGCGGGCAGCGCGCCCTGGACGCCGTACGCCGGGCCGCTCCGCGCTCCGACAGCCACCTGGTCCGCCTCGACCTGGCGGACCTGGCCTCCGTGGCCGAGGCCGCCGGGACCATCGCCGAGGCGGTGGACGGGCGGCTCGACCTCCTGGTGAACAACGCCGGCGTGATGGCGCTGCCGCCGCTGCGCACCGCCGACGGCTTCGAGATGCAGTTCGGCACCAACCACCTGGGCCACTTCGCCCTCACCCTCCGGCTGCTGCCGGTGCTCGGCGTACGCGGCCCGGCCCGCGTGGTCACCGTCTCCTCCCTGGCGCACCGCTTCGGCCGCATCGACCTCGACGACCTCAACGCCGAACGCGCGTACGGCGCATGGCGCGCCTACGGCCAGTCCAAGCTCGCCAACCTCCTCTTCACCGCCGAACTGGACCGGCGCGCCCGCGCCGAGGGCCGCGACCTCCTCTCTCTGGCCGCCCATCCCGGTCTGTCCGCCACGGAGCTGGGCCAGGCCGGTCCGCGCCTCGCCGGCCGGAACTGGGCCGCCCGGCTGGAGCGGACGACGCGGCTGTTCACACAGCCCGCGTCGGCCGGTGCGCTGCCCACCCTCTACGCGGCGACCCTGCCGGGCGCGCCCGGCGGTTCGTACTACGGCCCCGGCCGCCTGGGCGAGACCCGGGGAGCCCCGGCCCCGGCCCGGAAGTCGTCCCGGGCCCGGGACGGGGACATGGCGCGCGCTCTGTGGGACGTGTCGGCCCGCCTCACCGGGACCGGTCCCGGCCTGGTCTGATGCGGACCACCGTGCCGACGGGTCGGGCCGTCGTCGGCGTCCGAGGCCCCGCCGTCAGGTCCCCCGCCCGCCGAGCTCCTCCAGCATCCGCCGCTGGTGCCGGTGGCCGATCGTCTCGTAACCGACCACGGTGACGAAAGGGGCTGCCATGATGACGAGCAGGCAGGCCGCGACCGGCGCGCCGACCGCGGCCATCACGACCGCCGCGGCCAGCACGGCGAGCGTGAGGGAGATCAGCAGCAGGTGGAAGCGGTCGGCGGCCGAGAGCAGCAGCGTGTGGAGCAGGTAGACCATCAGCAGGTACAGGCCGACGGGAAGCGCCAGGGACAGTACGACGGCGCTCTCGCCCAGCTCCGCGTGGTGCTCCAGGTGCAGGCCCGCCACATGCAGGCCCGCACCGGCCCCGGCGATGGCCAGGAACAGCAGGATGTGCCCGTAGCCGAAGAGGTAGCCGCGCTCACGCCGGTGGACGAGGACGTCGCCGAACGGGGTCGTGAAGTAGACCCACCACATGCCGAAGGTCAGCCCCACTCCGGCGACGACCACGGCAACGGCGTTCCCCGTCCACCGCGTGCCGTCCGGGCCGCCCAGGAGCCCGCCCGACGAGGCGACCGTACCCACCACTCCCTCGCCGAGCGTGATGATCGCGAACAGGCTGTACCGCTCCGCGACATGGTGGGGATGCCAGGGCGTGCCGCCCGCTGAGCCCTGGGTGATCATCGGCAGAGCCAGCTCCAGCGTCCCGAGGACGATGAAGGCGGTGAACACGGCTGCGAGCGGCAGCTTCACGAAGGCGACGACGATCCATCCGGCCTGCACGGCCACGGTCCAGCGGATCGTGGCCATGCCGACCTTGCGGAAGGCGGGCGACTCCCGGGCCGCGCGCCACCACTGCAACACCATCGCGATCCGCATGACGACGTAGCCGAGCACCATCGCCCGCAGTTCGAGACGGCCGCCCTCCGCCACCGAACGGAACATCGCCGGAAGGCCGAGCGCGAACACGACCACGCCGATCATCTGCACCATCGTCAGAGCGCGGTAGAGCCAGTCGTCGGTGGCGAAGGCCGACGCGAACCAGCTGAAGCTGATCCACGCGACGCTGATCGCGAACATCGCCAGGACGAACGCGGCGACCGCGTCCCCGGGGTCGCCCTCCGCCAGCAGCTCGGCGAACCGGGACGCCGCCGTGCCGACCGCGACCACGAAGGTCAGGTCGAACAGCAGCTCCAGCGGTGAGGCGACCCGGCCGGGCTCGTCCGGATCACGGCCGGTCATGGGGACCAGGCGATGGGCGCGGGCGCCCCGCCGGGCGGCGCCGGAGGGCGCGGAGTCGCTCATGCGCCACATGATGCGGTGCGACGGCGGTCGGGCGGGGGTGCCGCGCGCATGCCGTGCGGACGCCGGCCCCGGAAGGACGCGGCCTGCCGCGGATCCGCCCGTGCGGTGGCCGGGAGGGCGATGTACGGTCACCGTCAGGGCTCCGACCGGCGGTTATCCGGTCAACGGCCCTCTACGGACAGTGAGTAGAGGAGAGACATGAGCGACGACGACGTTGAGTTCCGCCGCAGGATCCGGTCGGACGTTCCGCATTCGGCGCGGGTGTGGAACGCCTGGCTCGGCGGCAAGGACAACTACCCGGTGGACCGGGAGCTGGCCGACGTGGTCAGCGCGGCCTACCCGCAGGTGGTCGACATCGCCCGTGCCTCGCGCGCTTTCCAGGTCCGAGCCGTCCGTCACCTCGCGTCACTGGGCGTACGCCAGTTCCTGGACGTGGGCACCGGCCTTCCGGTGGCGAACAGCACCCACGAGGTGGCCCAGAGCGTCGTGCCCGACGCGCGGATCGTCTACGTCGACAACGACCCCATCGTCCTCACGCACGCGCAGGCCCTGCTGACCAGCTCACCGGAGGGCCGGACGGCCTACGTGGACGCCGATCTCTCGCAGACGGACGCCGTGGTGGACGAGGCCGCCAAGACGCTCGACCTCAGCCGGCCGGTCGCCGTGCTGCTGCTCTCGACCCTCGGGCATCTGAGCCCGGCGGACGGCATCGAGGTCGTCCGGCGTTACCTCTCCCGCATGCCGTCGGGCAGTTACCTGGTGCTCTGCGACACCGTGAAGACCCCGCAGACGCTCGCCGGGCAGGAGGCGTACGCCTCCGGTGAGAACCCGCCGTACCTGGTGCGCGAGCCGGAGGAGATCACCGCGTGCGCCGAGGGCCTGGAACTGCTCGAACCGGGCTTCGTCTCGATCGCCCTGTGGCGGCCGGAGGAAGAGGACCCGCTGCTGGTGGACCAGTGGGGTCTCGTCGCCCGCAAACCGTGAAGAACGGCGCGGCACGCAGGAGACGGGTGGTCTCCTGCGTCCGCGCTTTCGCTGATCATGTGTCAGGAATGGTGGTGGCGGGCGGGCTTGTGCGTCAACACGGAAGGCCCATCATGGACTGCCCGTCACCACCGGTCCGTCACCGGCGGATCGTGACCGGTTCGACCTCGGCGTCGTTGTGCCGCAGGGCCCAGTTCTCCAGTGCCAGCCGGCAGGCGTGGTCGAGGTGGCGCAGCCCGGTCAGGTCCAGCTCTATCGGCTGATCCTGCGGCAGCTTCTCCAACTGTTCCAGGATGCGCGGCAAGCGCAGGAAGGTGGCGTTGCCGGTGAGCGTCACCACGGTCCGCCCGCCGGTGAGGTGGTGGGTGCCGAGCTGTACGTGGGAGGTCTCCCAGGCCGCCTTGACCACCGCCAGCAGCAGGCCGAGCACCACACCCTCGAAGAGGTTGGTCACCACGATTGCCAGGGCGGTGACCGCCAGCAGAACCGCCTCACCGCGGTGCTCCCGCCACAGCGGCCCGAACTCCTTGACGGGGACGAGCTTGCACCCGGCGTGGACCAGCACCCCGGCGAGCGCGGCCAGGGGGATGATGCCGACGGCGGCGGGCAGCAGTGCCGCGAAGAGCAGCAACCACAGACCGTGTGCGACCCGGGAGAGCGCGGTGGTGGCCCCGGCCTGCACGTTGGCCGCGCTGCGGACGATCACGGCCGTCATCGGCAGCGCCCCGAGCGCGCCGCACAGTGTGTTGCCCACGCCCTGGGCCACCAGCTCCTTGTCGTAGTCGGTGCGCGGCCCGTCGTGCATCCGGTCGATGGCCGCCGCGCTGAACAGGCTCTCGGCGGAGGCGATGAGGGCGAAGGCGAGGACGGTGCCGATCACGGCGACGTCCGCGAGCCGGCCGAAGTCCGCCAGGCCGGGCAGGTCGATGGCCTGCAGCAGGCCGTTCACATCGGCCACCGCGGGCCGTAGCCCCGCCAGCGAGGCGACGGCGGTGGCCAGGCCCACGGCGGCGAGCGGCCCGGGGACCATCCGGGCCGCGGCGGGCATCCTGGGCCACAGCACGAGGACGGCGACGGTGCCGGCGCCCAGGGCGAGGGCGGTCGCGGCCTCGCTGTCGGAGAAGACCGAGGCGACCAGCCCCGGCAGTCCGGCCAGATTCCGCAGCCCGCTGCCCGGCTGCTCGGCGTCGGCCATCGCGTAGACCTGGCCCAGCACGATGACCAGGCCGATGCCGGCGAGCATGCCCTGCACGACCGAGACGGAGATGGCGCGGAACCAGCGGCCGAAGCGCGCCGCTCCCAGCACCACCTGGAGGAGTCCGGCGGCCAGGACGATCGGGCCGAGCGTGCTCAGCCCGAATTCCTTCACCGCCTCGTACACCAGGACGGTGAGTCCGGCGGCGGGTCCGCTGACCTGGAGCTTGCTGCCCGGGAGCAGGCCGACGACGAGCCCGCCGACGATGCCGGTGACCAGGCCCAGTTCGGCCGGTACGCCCGAGGCGACGGCGACGCCGATGCACAGCGGCAGGGCGACCAGGAAGACGACGAGTGACGCCAGCAGGTCGCGTCGTACGACGTGGGGGTTCTTGAGATCCTTGGCGGAGATCACGGGTGACGATTCCCTTGTTGGTGCGGTCGCGCCCGGCCGGGGGCCGGGCGCGTGGG
>NZ_ML123034.1:330669-351922 GCF_003846185.1 Streptomyces sp. ADI96-02 | reverse complement strand
CCGGGCGCGTGGGGGGCGGGAAGCCGTCAGAGGCGGCCGAAGGACGGGCCGCTCTCCGGGCGGTGAACGCTGACGGAGCCGGTGTCCACTTCGTAGTACCAGGCGTGCAGGCCGAGGGTGCCCTCCTGGAGCCGCTCGCGTACCGCGGGGTATCCCCGCAGGGTGTCGAGCTGGGCCAGAGCGTGCGCCTGGACCGCCTGGGGCAGGTTGTCGGCCCCGGGCGCCGAGGTTCTGCCGTCGGTGGCGTGCGCCAGCCAGTCGCGGACGGCGGGCATGGAGGAGAGGTCGTCCCCGCGGACGACGGCGCCCACCGCGCCGCAGTGCGAGTGGCCGCACACCACGATGTCGCGCACCTGGAGCATGCGGAGCGCGTACTCGATGGTCGCCGCCTCGCCCGCGGGGCGGTCGTGGGTGGGGTAGGGCGGGACGATGTTGCCCGCCGTGCGGAGTTCGAAGAGCTGACCGGGCCGGGCGCCGGTGAACAGCGAGGGAACGACGCGGGAATCGGAACAGCTGACGAAGAGGACTTCCGGGGCCTGCCCGTGCGCGAGCCGCTCGAAATCCTTTGCGTTGGCGGCGACGTGCTCGGTGAAAGTCCGGGCGTGTTCGACGAGTGACTGCATGGTGGCCTGCCTCCTGCGTCCGGGGGTTCCGGAAAGCGGTGTGGTCGGGTCATATTGACGAATGCACGGATGAAATCCGCATGGATGTTCGGGTGGGAGGGCTGCGCCTCACCTTGTGGTTCGCCGGGGGGAGGGCATGCTTCGTGGGCATGTCCGGCCGTTCCGGCATGTGCGGGGGGATACCGCTACGACCGAGCATATAGACAAGAACTTTGCTATCGCATTACCTTCTCGTGAAGATGTGTGAATGCGCCACCCCAGTCATTCATTCGGCTTGTTCTTTGTGATTGCCAATGGGTCGGCGAGCGCGTGGGCGGTGGTCAGGCACGCCGGCGCGCTCCGGCGCCACGCGTGCGGGTGAGTACGCCGGGACGGTGCCGCTGAGTACCTTCTCCGATGCCGGCGGCCCCGGCCGCTGCTCGTATGGGCCCATGGACTCCGAAGCGCCGCGCCACCCCCGCATCCAGCACGTCACCACCGCGAGCACCGCCCTGGCCGTCACCCTGCTCCCGCTCGTCGTCGGCGTGCTGCTGGCCAAGACGCTCGCGGCCGATCCGATGGGCCCGGTGAACGCGATGGTGACGGGCGGACACCGGCCGCGGGTGCCGCCGAGGGCGTGGCCCAGTTGCGGCCGGCACGCCCTGCGGCACTGGCGCGGCGGCCGGCGCGTCCTGGCCGGCCGCTCCTGAGCCGGTCAGCCGACGAGCGGCCGGATCTCGTCGGACGGCCGCTCGAACTGCGTGCGGTGCAGCTCCGCGTACCGTCCGCCCGCCGCCAGCAGTTCGGTGTGCGTGCCCTGTTCGACGACGCGCCCCTCCTCGACGACCAGGATCAGGTCCGCCGCGCGGACGGTGGACAGCCGGTGGGCGATCACCACGGCGGTCCGCCCCTCCAACGCCTCGGCCAGGGCCTCCTGGACGGCGGCCTCGGAGGTGGAGTCGAGGTGCGCGGTCGCCTCGTCCAGGATGACCACCCGCTGACGGGCCAGCAGCAGCCGGGCGATGGTCAGGCGCTGACGTTCGCCGCCGGAGAGCCGGTAGCCGCGCTCGCCCACCACCGTGTCCAGCCCCTCGGGCAGCGAGGCGATCAGGCCGTCGAGCCGTGAGCGGCGCAGGGCGTCCCGGAGGTCGTCCTCGGACGCGTCGGGCCGCGCGATGAGCAGGTTGGCCCGTACGGATTCGTGGAAGAGGTGGCCGTCCTGCGTGACCATGCCCAGCGTGTCCCGGATCGAGTCGGCGCTCAGATCGCGCACGTCGACGCCGTTCAGCCGTACGGAGCCGGCGTCAACGTCGTACAGCCGGGGCAGGAGCTGCGCGATCGTCGACTTGCCCGCTCCCGAGGAACCCACCAGGGCGATCATCCGGCCGGGCTCGGCGCGGAAGGACACCTCGTGCAGGACGGGGGAGCCGCCCCGGTCGTCGAGCGTGGCCACGTCCTCCAGCGAGGCCAGGGAGACCTTGTCCGCCGACGGGTAGCCGAACGAGACACGGTCGAACTCCACCGACACGGGCCCTTCCGGCACCGGGCGGGCGTCCGCACGCTGCTCGATCAGCGGCTTCAGGTCCAGGACCTCGAAGACCCGCTCGAAGCTCACCAGCGCGCTCATCACCTCGACCCGCGCCCCGGCCAGCGCGGTGAGCGGGGAGTACAGGCGCGTCAGCAGCAGGGCCAGCGCCACGACCGCGCCCGGCTCCAGGCTGCCGCGCAGCGCGTAGAACCCGCCCAGTCCGTAGACCAGGGCGAGCGCCAGAGCGGAGACCAGGGTGAGCGCGGTGATGAAGGCGGACTGGGCCATGGCCGTACGGACCCCGATGTCGCGGACCAGGCTGGCCCGCTCGGCGAACGCCGCGGACTCCTCGGACGGGCGTCCGAACAGCTTCACCAGCGTGGCGCCGGGTGCGGAGAACCGTTCGGTCATCTGCGCGCCCATGGCCGCGTTGTGGTGGGCGGCCTCCCGCTGGAGTCCGGCCATCCTGGCCCCGGTCCGGCGGGCCGGGACGACGAACACCGGCAGCAGGACCAGGGAGAGCAGGGTGATCTGCCACGAGATCGTGAGCATCACACCGAGCGTCAGCACCAGCGTGACGAGGTTGGAGACGACGCCGGACAGCGTGTTGCTGAACGCGCGCTGAGCCCCGATCACGTCGTTGTTGAGCCGGCTGACCAGCGCGCCGGTACGGGTGCGGGTGAAGAAGGCCACCGGCATCCGCTGCACGTGATCGAAGACCGCCGTGCGCAGGTCGAAGATCAGCCCCTCGCCGAGGGTGGCCGACAACCAGCGCGTGAGGAGGCCGAGTCCGGCCTCGGCGACCGCGATCAGCGCGATCAGCAGAGCCAGGCGGGTGACCGTACCGGTGTCCGAGCCCCGCACGATCGAGTCGACCACGCGCCCGGCCAGGATCGGCGTGGCGACCGCGAGCAGCGCGGTGGCGACGCTGAGCAGCAGGAACCGCTGGATCTGACGCCGATGAGGACGTGCGAAGTCCGCGATGCGGCGTACGGTCGCCCGGGAGAAGGGCCGCCGGTCCTGCTGGGCGGTCATCGCGCTGTGCAGCGAGTTCCACGCCGTGATTTCCATGTCCATGGGGCGCTCCGGTCTCTGATGGCCTGCCTGCGGATCCCGTCGGCCGGCACGGCCACCGGGTGCGCCGAGAACGCTAGGACCTCAAGCTTGATTCAGGTCAAGAGGGCGCGGGGAGCGCGTGGTTCGCCCGGTCGCGCCACCGCACGGCCGGGGCGCGGTGGCCGTAGCGTGACCGCGTGACGACCCGTCCGAGCGGGTCCGGGCCCGGGGTGACGCCATGTGCTGGAACGCGACCGCCGATCTGGTGGCCGGAACGGGTATCGCGACGGTCGGCGCGGTCGCGCTCGTGTGCGCCCGGCGCGTCCGCGATCTCCCGCTGGCCGCGCTGCCGCTGCTCCTCGGGGCCCACCAGGTCGTCGAGTCCGTCGTCTGGCACGCCGGCGGCGGAAGCGGGCCCGCCACCCTCGCCTGGGCGGTGATCGCCCTGCCGCTGCTGGCCCTCTGGGTCCCGGTGGGCGTGCTCTGCGCCGCGCCGGAGCGGGCCCGGCGGCGGCTGGCGGCTCCGCTCGCGTCGGGTGCGGTCACCGCCGCGTTCCTCGCCCACGCGCTGAGCGTCCGGCCCGTGAGCGCCGAGGTGCGCGGACACGCTCTCGGTTACGCCCTCGACCTTCCGTACGCGCCGCTGCTCGTCGCCGGCTATCTCCTCGCCACGGTCGGCGCGCTGCTGCTCTCCGGCGACCGCGGTCTGCGGCTCCTGGGAGTCCTGGTGGCGGTGGGCGCGGCCCTGTCCGTGGCGTGGTGGCGGCTGGAGTTCGTCTCGACCTGGTGCGCGTTCGCCGCGGTCTGCTCCGTGGTGCTGCTCGGCTGGGTGCGCCGGGAGCCCCGGGCGGCGGCCTGACGGCATGCGGGTGCGGCTGGGCGGGTACGGCTGTGGGGAAGGCTCGACGGTGTGCTCGTCAGGGAGCGGGGAGCGGGAAGCCGGCCGCCGCTCTCGTCGGGCACGCCGGCGTGCGCCCGGCAGGTGGTGCGGGCCCGGAGTGAGAGTGCGACCGTGGTGACGAAAGGGCTGAAGAGACGTGCGTATTGATCTGACAGGGAAGAACGCGCTGGTGACCGGTTCCTCGCAGGGCATCGGCCTCGCGATCGCCACCGGTCTCGCGGAGGCGGGCGCGTCGGTCGTCCTGACCGGGCGCGGGCAGGACCGTCTGGACGCCGCCGCCGCCTCCCTGCGCGCCCAGGTCGAGGACGCCGCCGTGGACACGCTGGCCTGCGACCTGACCACCGAGGAGGGGGCCGCGGAACTCGGCGGGGCGCTTCCGGAGGTGGACGTGCTCGTCAACAACCTCGGCGTCTTCGGGGCCCGGCCGCCGCTGGAGATCACGGACCGGGAGTGGCAGACGTACTTCGACACGAACGTGCTCAGCGCGGTCCGGCTGATCCGCCGCTACCTGCCCGGGATGACCGGGCGGGGATGGGGGCGGGTGCTCAACATCGCCAGCGACTCCGCCCTCGTGATCCCCATCGAGATGATCCACTACGGCATGTCGAAGACCGCGCTGCTCGCCGTCTCGCGCGGGTTCGCCAAGGAGGCCGCCGGGACCGGTGTGACGGTGAACTCCGTGATCGCGGGACCCACGCACACCGGCGGGGTGGAGGACTTCGTCTACGAACTCGTCGACAAGGACCTCCCCTGGGCTCAGGCGCAGCGCGAGTTCATGCGGCTGCACCGCCCGCAGTCGCTGCTCCAGCGGCTGATCGAGCCCGAGGAGATCGCCCATCTCGTGGTCTACCTCAGTTCCCAGCAGGCGTCCGCGACGACCGGGGCCGCCGTGCGGGTGGACGGCGGCTACGTCGACTCGATCGTCCCCTGAGCGGACCGGCCCGGCGGAGCGCCCGAGCGCGCCGGACCTCCCCGGGCCCGGGGAGGTCCGGACGGTCATGCGGGGCTGGCATGATCGAGGAATGAACGAGAGCATCATCGCCGCGTGCGACGGGGCGTCCAAGGGGAATCCGGGGCCGGCGGCCTGGGCGTGGGTCGTCGCGGACGCGCAGGGCGACCCCGTCCGCTGGGAGGCGGGCCCGCTCGGCGCCGCGACGAACAACGTGGCCGAGCTGACGGCGCTGGCCGAGCTTCTGGAGTCCACCGACCCCGCGACCCCCGTCGAGGTCCGCATGGATTCGCAGTACGCGATGAACGCGGTGACGAAGTGGCTGCCGGGCTGGAAGCGCAACGGCTGGAAGACCTCGGGCGGCAAGCCGGTCGCCAACCGCGAGCTGGTCACGCGGATCGACGGCCTGCTCGCCGACCGGACGGTGACGTTCCGCTACGTGCCCGCGCACCAGGTGGACGGAGACCCGCTCAACGCGCTCGCCGACCAGGCCGCGAGCGAGGCCGCCGTCGCACAGCGGCCGGCCGGCACGGTGCACGGCGCTTCGGCCCTGCCGGTGCCCGCCCCCGCCCGCTCGACCAAGGGCCGCACGGACACCGCCGGGGGCGACAGCGGCAAGGGCGCGTCCCGCGGACGGTCCGCGGCGACGATCAAGGCGCGGTACGCGGGCCGCTGCCACTGCGGCAGGCCGTACGCGGCCAAGGACACGATCGCGAAGAACCCGAACGGCTGGGGCCACCCCGAGTGCCGGACGGCTCCCGCCGGGGTCTGATACCCCGGCGCGACCCTACCGCGGCTCCGCCCCGGCCCCGGCCGCCGCCCCGGTCTCCGCCGGGCGCGGCGCGCGGGCCCGGCCCGGCCGTCAGACGTCGGCCCACACCAGCTGACCGGCCAGCGCCGCGCGGGTGCCCCAGCGGGCCGCCAGCGCGTCGACGAGCACCAGACCCCTGCCGTCCTCCGACAGATGGGCGTACAGCTCGCCGGCGTCGGCGGATTCCGCCTCGTCGGCCGGGGGCCGCGGGGCCGGGATCCGGGCCCGGCCGCGGTTCCAGACGCAGATGCGCACGCCGTCCGCCGAACGGAGCAGCCGGCAGCGGATCCGGCGGGTGGTGGTGTGCTGCAGGGCGTTGGTGACCAGTTCCGTCACGATCAGGGCCGCGGAATCGACGCGGTCCGCCGGTTCGCCCCAGGCCCGCATCGCCTCCTGGACGCGATGGCGGGCTTCCGGAACTCCTCCCGGCAGCCGGGGGACCCACCAGCTGTGTGCCCCTCTGGCGTAGCCGCGGTCCGGAGCGCGCTCTGCGCAGCTGACTATTTCCGACATGTATGCACTCTCGGTGCAAAACGCGTACTTTGCAAGTGGCAGAATCCACAGCGCCCCGCTCCGGGGCCCGACGGCGAAGGCGGAAGCATGCGAGCCCGTTCCGGTCCGACCGTGGAGCACCGCGTCCTGGCGGTCCGGCTCCGCCTGCTGCGCGAACGCGCGGGTGTGAGCCTCGGGACCGCCGCGGAGGCGCTGGACGCCCACCCCGCCACCGTGCGGCGGATCGAACGGGCCGAGACCGGGCTGGACGCCCGGCAGGTCGCCGAGCTGCTGCGCTGCTACGGGGCGCCGCCGGACGTCGCCGAGCCGATCATGGCAGGTCTGGCAGCCGCCAGCCTGCCCGGCTGGTGGCACCGGTGGCGCGACGCGATGGAGCCCTGGCAGCAGGAGGTCATCGGCGTCGAGTCCTCGGCGAGCCTCGTGCGCACCTGGCACCCCGCCCTCGTGCCCGAACTGCTGCGCACCCCCGCCTACGCCGCCGCCCTGTACCGGATGCGGTACCCCGACGACGGCCCCGCCCGGGTGGAGCGGCGCGTCGAGCTGCTGCGGGAGCGGCGGCGGCGGATGCGCGAGCGGGGCGCGGCCCTCTGGGCGCTGCTCCCGGCCGCCGCCCTGCACACGGTCGTCGACGGAAGGGAGACGATGGCCCGGCAGCGGGAGGTCCTGGCCGAGGCCATGGCCGAGCAGCACGTCACCGTACAGGTGGTGCCGCTGGACCACCCGCCCCACGCCCTGACCGGCATGCCGGTCGTCCACCTGCTGCGGGTGCCCGCGCCCGAGATCGGCGACCAGGCCGTCCTGGAGACGCCCGGGGTGCGCGTCGAACTCATCGACGACCCCGAAACCGTCACGGCCCACCGCATCCGCCTCGACGCCGCCTGCGCCGCCGCGCCGCCCGCCGGTGTCGCGCTGCCGGACTGACCGGACTGACCGGACTGAGGAGCGCCGAGGGCGCGTCCGCTCGGCCGCCGCCGGGATGCGGAGTGGGGCCGCGCCGTACAGCGTGGGGGAGTGGTGCAGTTGCGCATGACCCAGTGGATCCCGGCCGGGGTCGTCGTGCTGGCTGTCGTGATCGATCTGTCGACCCCGAGGAACGTGAGCTCCGCGCCCCTGCTGATGGCCGCGCCCGTCGCCGCCGCTCCGCTGCTCCGGCCGGCGGGCATCGTCGCCGTCGGCATCCTCGCGATGATCGTCCACGAGTTGCTGGCCTGGGTCGACGGCACCTTCGGGTGGCACCAGGGCCTGGCCAACCAGATCACCCTGGTGGCCGTCACGGTACTGGCCGTCCTCATCAACCGGGCGCTGGAGGGCCAGAACGCCCGCACCCGGCGCGCCCGGCAGATCGCCGCCGTGGCCCAGCGGGCGGTGCTGCCGACGCCGCCCTCCCGGATCGGGGACCTCGCGATCGCCGCCCGTTACGTACCGGCCGAGGACGAGGCGGTGATCGGCGGCGACCTCTACGTCGTACAGGAGACCCCGCACGGGGTGCGCCTCATGGTCGGGGACGTCCGGGGCAAGGGGCTGGGGGCGGTGAGCGCCGTCAGTGCCGACCTCGGCGCGTTCCGGTACGCGGCCGACGAAGCGGAGGACCTCACCAGCCTGGTGGACTCGCTGGAGCGCGCCCTCCTGCGCGAGGGCGTCCGGCGCGGGGGCCAGGAGCGGGACGAGGGCTTCACCACCGCGCTGATCGCCCAGTTCGACGCGGACCTGGCCGTCGTGCGCCTGGCCAACCGGGGACACCCGCCGCCGGTGCTGCTCGACGTCCGGGGGACGGCCACCGTCCTGGAGCCGTCGGAGGAGGCCCCGCCGCTGGGCATGGGCGCGCTGGGGACCTGGTCGTTTCCGGTCGACGCCTTCCCCTTCCCGCCCGGTGCCACGCTCGTCTGCTTCACGGACGGGGTGACCGAGGCGCGCGACGAGTCGGGGACGTTCTACGACGCCGCCGTACGCCTGCCCCTCCTGCTCCGCCGGCGGGCGCTGACCGGAGACCCGGCCACTCCGGCGCAGATCCTCCGCCTGCTGACCGAGGACGTCAGCCGGCACACCGGCGGCAGGATCCAGGACGATCAGGCGCTCCTGGCACTGCGCCGCCCGGTCGACCGTCCCTGAATCGCATCGCTTTCACCCCCGCCGACGTGTTTGAGGCGGCGATCGTCGGTCACCCGCACGGTACGCCCGTACGGCACGCCCTACGGCACGCATCGACATCGGGAGTGGGAACCATGGAGAACTGGCGCACGCACGCGGCCTGCCGCGAGGAGGACCCCGACCTGTTCTTCCCGATCGGGAGCACGGGCCCGGCCATCGTCCAGGTCGAGGAGGCCAAGGCGGTCTGCCGGACCTGCCCCGTCCAGGCGCAGTGCCTGGAATGGGCCCTGGAGAACGGCCAGGACTCCGGAGTCTGGGGAGGCATGTCCGAGAACGAGCGGCGCACGCTGAAGCGGCGCAGCCGCCGGAAGGCCCACCGCGCCGCCCACTGAGCGCGCGGCGCGCCCGCCGGACGGCGAAGCGGCGACACTTCGGGTGCGCCCTCGTCATCCGGGCCGGAGCGGGTACACGATGAGCCATGGACACCACCACCGTCTGGCTCGCCGTCGGCGCCGTCGCCGCGCTGATCACCCTGGCCCTGGCCGCGGTTCTGCTGGTCCGCGTGTTCCGGGCCAGGAAGCTGCTGCTGCGGGCCGGGGTGCCGCTGCGCGACAAGGCGCTGGTCTGGGCGGCCGTGATCTACACCGTGTCACCGGTGGATCTGCTGCCCGACCCCGTCTACCTCGACGACATCGGATTCCTGCTGCTCGCCCTGCGCTCCCTGCACTCCGCCGCCTCGGCGGCCGGCCTCGGCCGGACCGGAACGCGGGCCGCCGCCCCGGCCGAGCGGCGGCCCGACGCCGTACGGTGAACGGCCGCGCCGTGACGCGACGAGACACCGAAACACCTGGGGACGCTCGCCACGCAGACCCGCACGTTGAGAGTTGCCGACCCCGTGGGCCTGTCCGGATACAGATCGGCCTGTTCAGACGCGGATCACGATCTTTTTTCGGGTGCGTCCGCGCTCGGCGTGCGCGTGGGCGTCGGCGATCCGCTCCAGGGGGTAGGCCCGTTCGATAGGAGGTGTGTGGCGGCCTTGCCCGCCCAGTTCCGCGGCTGCGGACAGGAGGGTGGAGTCGGTCACCGCGTTGACCACATGCGTGCCCAGGCGCTGCCGGCCGTAACGCAGCCCAGTCCGAGGACCCGGTCGCCGATGCCCACCCCCCGCACTCCGTCGCCGATCTCGTCGACCACACCGGCGCCTTCGCGCCCGGGAATGTCGGGCAGATCCAGGGGGAAGATCTGGTGCGGGGCGCCGGAGCGCAGCTTCCAGTCGATGGGATTGACGCCGGCCGCCGCGACGCGGACACGAATCTCACCGGGTCCGGGGTGGGGGTCGGGGACCTGCTCGACCACCGGATGAGTGAGGTTGCCGAGCGGGCGGGGCAGCGCGGGTGACCAGGGGAGCAGCGAAAGCCTCCGCCGTCTCCCCGGCCGGAAGCCCTTTGATGTTGAAGGCATCAAGTCTGTTCGCCGAGTTGGGCCGGGCCTTCACAGCTTCAAGATCATTCCGTGGCCCTCTTGGGCTCATCTCGGCGATACCCCGGGGACGTTCGCGGCGGGTGACGCCGGCGACCTCCCAGGCGTCCGGCAGCGGCCCTTCTCCACTTCTCGCCAGCGGCCGACGCCTACCGCTGACGTCAGCGGGGGACGGTGGCCAGGATGACCTTGCCGCCGTCGGGGGCCCTGCGGACCCGCACCTCCTGGGCCAGCCGCTGGACCATGGGCCATCCGAAACCGCCGGTGCGGCCCGTCAGGTCGGGCGTCCGGTCCTGCGGATGCGCCGGGCTCGGGTCGGTGACCCGGACGTGCACGCCCGCGCGGTCGGCGGTCAGCCACAGCGCCGTGACCGCTCCCGCGTGCCGGACGGCGTTGGTGACCAGTTCCGAGACGAGAAGCAGCAGGTTCTGGACCATGTGCGCGGTCGGAGCGGGATGGAGCCGCGCGACGAAGGCGCTGACGGCGTCCCGCGCGTCGGCGGCCCTCTCCGGGCGGCACACGAAATCGGTACGGGTGTTCCCGTCCGGTGAGAAAGTCATCAGAATGTGGTCATTCATCGCGTTCACCCCGTCAAGTGAGCTATCCGGCTGAAGTCCGGGTACCCCGGAAACCGCGTTTCAATGAGTGCGCTGCCGGGCGACGCGGCCGACGCGGCGTCAGGCGCCCGCGCCGACCGGGGTTCGCGCAGGTCGAGGAGGCCGGAGGAACGTCGGGCGGGTGAGGCGTCGGGAGCGATGCCCGGGGAGGCATCCGCACCCGCTTTCCATCGTTGAAGAACTCTGTGCAGGACCGTTGTGGACCGTTTGGCGCTGTGGCTCAATGTTCGACCATGTGCGGTGCCTCACAGGTGCGAGGCACTTCGGCTCTTCGGCGAGGACGGTGCCTTGAGAGAACAACTACCGCACCAACGTGCCCTGTTCAGGGTTCTGACCTGCGCAGCGGCCCCAACAAGGCCCACCTGGCCCTGACCGGCGGCGCGTCCTGGACGCCGGGTGTGCGCGGCTCCGCCCTGGACTTCGACGGTGCGGGCCAGTACGCGCGGACCGCAGGACCGGTCGTGGACACCACGAAGGACTGCACCGTCTCCGCCTGGGCCTCGCTGGACGCCCTGCCCGGCGACTACGCCACCGCCGTCAGCCAGGACGGGCGGCGCACCGAGAACCCCTTCTACCTCCCGTACGGGCAGGGCGCGTTCGCCTTCTCCACGCCCGGCGGCAGGCGCGCCCGCCTGGAGATCACACCGGAGACCGGGAAGTGGTACCGCCTGGTCGGCGTCCGCCGGGGCGACCGCATCACGCTGTACGTCGACGGGAAGCCGGCCGCCACCACCGAAGCCGGGCCGGCGGACGTGAGCACCGGGCCGCTCTCCGTGGGCCGGGCCGGGTACGCCGGGGCCGGGGCCGACTTCTGGAGCGGCTCGGTCGACCAGGTCGCGGTCTACGACAGGGCGCTGAGCGACGACGAGGTGAGCGCACTGAACACCCGTCAGAAACCCTGAGGGCGGCTGTCCCGCCTGTATCGCGGGACAGCCGCTCTGGAGACGGGGAACAGGCCGACCGGTCTCTCCTCCGGCAGCGCAACCCGGTGCCGGAGGAGGCCGCCTGACGTCGGGTCAGCGGGCGCTGACGAGTGTGTACGTCCGTCCGTCCGGCAGTCCGGCGATCTTCACCCCGGTCCCGCCCAACGCACGGTTCCACGGGCCGCGCAGCGCCTCGAACGCGGTCCAGGAGCCGTCGGCCGCGCGGGCGGAGTGCCAGCCGACTCCGTCCGCGCCCACGGCCATGAGCTGCGTGGACCCGTTCGGCAGCGCCGCGAGCGAGACGGCCGAGGCGCGCATGGGCTTGCCTCCCCACAGCGGGTTGCCCCAGGCGGAGCCGACTCCCGCCGCGTTCTGGACCATGTGCCAGACCTGGCCGTCCTGGCCGATGGCCGCGATCTGGACGGAGCGGTCCGGCTGCGCGGCGATCGAGAGGTCGCTGCCGGCGAAGGTCGGCGAACCGCCCGTCCCGGGCAGGGTCCGCCAACCCGCCGCGGCCCACGCGCCGTCCGCGTACCGCTCGGTCAGGCGCATGGCCCCGTCCTTGCCGTAGGCGAGGACCTTGACGGAGTTGTCCGGGAGTCCGGTGACGGAGACGTCCTTGGCCTTCATGACCCGCCTGTCGTTGTCCGCGACGCCGGCCCAGCCCCCCTCCTGCCACGTGCCGTCCGGGCGGCGCAGGGTGTGCAGCAGGTTGGCGTCCTTGTCGACGGTGAGCGCTTGCAGCGTGCCGTCGGGCGTGCTCGTGAGGGCGATCGGGCCGCCGCCCAGTCTCTTGTCCGTCGCGTCGTCGTTCACGCGGGCCCAGCTCTGCCACGACCCGTCGGCCCGGCGTACGTTGTGGTACATCCGCTGGTCGTTGCCGTACGCCAGGAACTGGAGCGAGCCGTCCGGCATCGCGGCGACCGCCTGCTCGCCGCCCGCGAACTCCGACGAGCCGTACGCGCCGGGCAGCGGCGCGGCGGCGCTCCAGGCGCCACCGGTCCCGCGCTCCGCGCCCATCAGCGTGCCGGGAGCCGTGGTCGGGGTGTTGTCGGCGATGATCGCCGCGCTCATGAGGCCGGAGGCGACGGTGGTCCCGTCCCCGCGCTTGCCGCCCATGTCGACGTAGTCGATCTGCACGACGTTGGTGTTCTCCGCGATGATGGAGTGGCGCCAGTCGCCCTCCAGCTTCTTCAGCAGCCGCGTGTTGTGCTCGCGCGCCAGGTACAGCATGTAGGGCTCGCCGTCGGGCGTGTAGTCCAGACCGTGGCTGATGACCTCCCACACGGCGTCGGGGATGGCCAGCGCCGAGTCGACCGCTCCCGAGAGGACGAACAGCTTGGCCGGGTCGCCCTTGTCGTTGGCCAGCACCTGCTGGTTGCGGTCGATGGACTTGCGGCTGATCAGGTCCGTCGCGGGGTTCGGCTTGAAGGGGTTCTTCAGCGCTTCCTTCAGCAGCGAGCCCCAGTCCTTGTTCTCGACGTAGCTGTTGCGGCCCTCCGACCGGCTGCCGGGCCAGGCCCAGGACTCCGAGGTGGTGTTCTTGTTGTCGAGCAGGACGACATGCGCGCCGGCCGCCATGAACTGGTTGTACGTGGAGGTGGGCGACAGGGTGTTCCGGTCGGCCATGCGCGACGTCCCGATGGCCTGGCCGAGCAGGCGTACCGCCTCGCTGTTGGCCCCGGGGTCCTCGTTCGGCGCGGAGGTGCTGAGTTCGATCGTGACGATCTCCTTCGGGTGGGTCCGGATCCACTCGGCGATCTCGTTGATCTCGCCCCTGCGGCCGGTCGAGGGGTCGTCGAAGAACAGGCCGCCCAGCGGGCCGCCGTGGTAGGTGTACCACTGGCCGTTCTGCTTGCAGACCCGCAGGTCGAGGAAGCGCGAGCCGCCCTCCAACTGCTGCCTGATGGAGGACTTCTGCGTGATCGACAGGGTCGCGGCGATCTGCGGGTGGTCCCGCGCCAGAGTGGCCTGACTGGCGGTGTCGCAGACGCCCGACCGGTCGGTGATGCTCCAGGAGCCCGCGTTGTGGCTTCCCGGCATGATGACCTTGTTGAGCGGACGGTCGCCGATGACGCCGTCGGTCTGGCTCATCCAGCGGCTCAGGTCCAGGCTGCCCGGGTCGATCGCCCGGGCCGGGGCGGACACGGGGTCCGCCGCTACGGCGACCGGGGCGGAGACGCCGACGATCGCCAGACCGGCGGTGAACGTGGCGAGCGCCAGGGTGGTGGACGTGCCGCGGCGGCGCAGGTCATGACGGGTCATGCTGAAGGTTCCGTTCTCGAGGCGGAGCCGGGCCAAAGGACGTACCGCCGGGGCGGGGACGGCCGCGCCCGCCGGTGAGCCGGTGCGCCCGGGAGACGTCCTGGGGCGACCGGCCCCTGAATTTACGCACCTCATCCTGTGCATGACAGGCGCGGCCCGGCCCGGTGACCGGCGCCCCGGACCGGTCGCCGCCGCCCCGCGCCGACCGGTCGGGGCCCGTCCCCCTTCCTCGCAGGTCAGTGCCGTGTCCGCCGTGCTGCGCGCCGTACGGCCGCCCCGGGGTGGCGGGACGGACCGGGGGGATCGCGCATCCGAAGTGAGCGTTTCGCGCCGCAGGGAGGGCGGGGTGAGGTTTTTCGAAGGCGTCGGCACCGGTCCTGCCCCGTCCTGCCCCGGCCGCGAGCCGGTCCGTGTGCCGCCAATCCCAACTCGTCCAGGTCGCGCCCATCGTGATCGTCCCGCTCGCCCTCGCTGTCGCCTTTCTGGTGCGGCGCACCGCCTTCGGCCGGCAGATCGTCGCCATCGGCGGCAACCGCCCCGCCGCGACGCTGTCCGGACTGCCCGTCAAACGCGTCCTGACCGGCGTCCACGTCCTGTGCGGCGTGATGGCCGCGCTCGCCGGCATCCTCGCCACCGCACGCCTCACGGCCGGCGATCCACCTGGGGACGGAGGACCTGACGGCCCTCGGCGAGACGGCGCCGCTGGCGCTGCTCGGCGAGCGCGAGTACGAGGCCCCGTACGACCACATCGCCATCGAGGTCACCGACGGCTACGGCCGCGAGGACGGGGCCGCCGCCATGGCCTCGCTCCTGGACCGCGGCGAACGGCCCGACGCCGTCTTCGCCCACAACGACCTGATCGCGATCGGGGCCATGCGCACCATCACCGAACGCGGCCTGACCATCCCGGGCGACATCGCCGCGTCGGCTTCGACGACATGGAGGAGAGCCGGTACGGGACCACCACCCTCACCACCATCGCCCCCGACAAACAGGCCATCGCCCGGATCGCCGTCGACAGCCTGGTCGAACGCCTCGCCTGCACGGAAGTCGCCGAGCCGCGGCGGCCGACGCCCCGGCCACCGCCTGGTCATCCGCGAATCCACCGCCCCCCGCCCGGCTCCCTGACCGGCGACGTCCTCGTCCGTACCCTCCAGTCCGACGCCGACCACCAGCGCCACCGATCGGTCCGGGCGCGCGGAACACCCCGCCGCGCCCGGGCGTTCACGGGATCATGACCTTCTCCGTTGACGTGACCGTGCGCGGCTACGAACTCGACACCCAGGGCCACCTCAATCAGGCCGTCTACCTGCAGTACGCCGAGCACGCCCGATGGGAACTCCTCCGGGCCGCCGGCCTGCCCCAGGAGAAGCTGCTGGCCGACGGGATCGGCCCGGTGCAGTTGGAGGTCACGGTGAAGTACCGCCGGGAGCTGCGCGGCGGCGAGCGGGTACGGGTCACCTGTGCCTTCGTCTACGGCACGGGCAAGACGTTCACGATGGAGCAGCGGATCCTCAAGGAGGACGGCGAGGTGGCCGCGGAGATCATCGGCGTGGTGGGCGTCCTCGACCTCGCCGAACGCCGCCTCGTCGCCGATCCGCGGGGCCGCCTCGCCGCACTGGCCGGCGACCCGGCCCTGCTCACCGGCTGACCGACGCGGTCAGACGGCGGTGTTGACGACCAGGTGGTCGCCCGGGATGCCCGCCTTGTCGGGCGCGTAGTAGTCCTTGATCCCCTCGACCCAGGTCGCCACCTGGATCCGGTCCTGGTCCGAGGGGCCGAAGGCGTCGAAGAGCGTGTCGATGTTCGTGGGCTCGAACCCGATCGCGGTCATCAGCGCCACGAAGAGCGGGCGCTCGATCTGACCGTCGCCGTCCGGGTCCCCGAGCGCTGCCAGCGCCTCGGCGAACACGCCGATCGTCGCGTCGAAGCGCTCGGGCGACAGCACACAGGCGACGTACTCCTCGAAGGTGATCTCACCGTCCCCGTCGGCGTCGAGTTCGGTGCGCAAAGTGGTCCAGTAGCGTCGGAAGGCCGCGCGCATCGCCTCCTGGGACGCCCGGTCCGACGCGGGGGCGACCCCGACGACGCCGTCGGCCATGAGCTCGAAGTCCTCGGCCTCCAGGACGCCGTTGCCGTTGGTGTCGAGCAGGGAGAAGACGAGTGCGACCCGCCTGATGGCCTCTGTGTTCATGTGTCCCGTCACCTTTCTCCGCGCGTTCCGCGTCCGTCCGCGCGTCGTCTCTCCGCACGATCCGAGGGACCGGGCTCGCACCCGCCGCACGACACCACTGTCACGGCGGCGCACCCCGCCCGGGGCGGCTGCGGCCGGGGCTTCACCCGAAGGACGGAACGGGCCCGGCGCAAACCTCCAGGTGAAGCCCTTCGCGCGGGCGGACCGCCACCGCACGCCGGAGTGCGCGCTTCCCGGGCGCCCGCCGGAAACCGGGCCGGCACGGCACGCCCTAAGGTGAACGGATGCGAGACACTTCCGCCTGGGCCGGCTCCCGGGAGACCGGGGCAGGGGCATGACCAGGGAGACCAGGTCGCTGCCCGCCCTGGCGCCCGGCGCGGTGGACACGGCGTTCGTCATCGAGGGGTACGACGAGGTCGTCCCGCACGACACCGTCTGGGAGGACCACTCCCACCCCTTCCACGAACTCCTGTGGAACGAGCGGGGCGCCACCTCGGCGGTGGTGGGCGCGCGGATCTGGACCATCACTCCGGCGCTCGGTCTGTGGATGCCCGCCGGCACCCTGCACTCCGGATCCGCCCCGGCGGGCACGTGGTTCCGCGCCAGCTTCTTCGGCTTCCGCACCACCTCCTCGATCTCCGACGTGCCCGTCGCGGTCGAGATCACGCCGCTGCTGCGCCTGCTGCTGGAACGCCTGGGCGAACCCGGGCTGTCCGACCGGTCGCGGGCGGCGACCGAGGCGCTGGTGCTCGACGTGCTCACCCCCTCGCCCCGCGAACTCCTGGTGCAGGTCCCCACGTCGCCGCTGCTGCGGCCGATCGCCGAGGCGGTGCGCGAGAACCCGGCCGACCAGCGGTCCCTCGCGGACTGGGCGGCGGCCCTGCGGGTGAGCGCCCGCACCATCACGCGCGCGTTCAGCGCCGAGACCGGCACCAGCTTCGTGCGCTGGGTCGCCGCCGTGCGCGCCCAGCACGCGATCGACCTGCTGACCCGGGGACGGGACGTGGAGACGGTGGCCGAAGAGGTCGGCTACCGGTCCGCCAGCGCGTTCGGCGTCGCCTTCCGGCGGACGACCGGGCTGACGCCGGGGACGTTCCGGCCGGTCTGAGCCGGTCCCGGGGAAGGGCGCGGCCGGTTGCCCCGGAGGACCGCGCCACTGGTGCGCCGAGCACGGGAGCGAGCGGCCACGCCCTGCCGCGGATGTCCTGATCGCTACATCGTGTGTCTCAAACGGTTGATTGCGACAGATGGCCCTGTCTCATAAAGTGCCAAGGCAAGCCTTACCTAAGCCGCTTGTGCGCCGTGTGGTGCACCACTCCACGGCAGGCAGTCCATGCCCCGGACGTGCCAGAAGCGGCCCCCGACATCCGGAAAGCCGGGTACACACCCATGTCTTCACACCGCCTCCGCCTCGTCGTCGCGGCAGCCGCCCTCTTCGGCGTCGCCGCCTGCGGCGGTACCGCCGACTCCGACAAGAAGGGCGAGGAGAGCGCTTCGGGCGGATTCCCCCTGACCGTCGAGCACGCTCTGGGCAAGACCACCATTCCGGCCAAGCCGAAGCGCGTCGCCACCGTCAACTGGGCCAACCACGAAGTGCCCCTGGCGCTCGGCGTCGTGCCGGTGGGCATGGCCTCCGCCGACTTCGGCGACGACGACAAGGACGGCGTGCTGCCCTGGGTCGAGGAGCGGCTCGACCAGCTCAAGGCCAAGACGCCGGTACTGTTCGACGAGGCCGACGGCATCGACTTCGAGGCCGTGGCCGACACCGAGCCCGACGTGATCCTGGCCGCGTACTCCGGGCTGACCCGCAAGGACTACGACACGCTGAGCGAGATCGCGCCCGTCGTCGCCTACCCCGACGCCGCCTGGGCGACGCCGTGGCGCGAGATCGTCCGCCAGAACAGCAAGGCCATCGGACTCGCGGACGAGGGCGAGAAGCTGATCACCGAGCTGGACGGGGAGATAGCCAGGACGGCCGCCAAGTACCCGCAGCTCAAGGGCAAGTCGGCGATGTTCATGACGCACGTCGACCCCAACGACGTCAGCCAGGTCGGCTTCTACACCACGCACGACACCCGCACGCAGTTCTTCCAGGACCTCGGCATGAAGATCCCCGGCTCCATCGCCGAGGCGTCCGAGGGAACGGACAAGTTCGCCCTCACCAAGAGCGCCGAGCAGATCGACGCGTTCGACGACGTCGACATCATCACCGGCTACGGCGACGACACGGGCGAGCTGCTCAAGACGATCTCCAAGGACCCGCTCCTCTCGAAGATCCCCGCCATCGGACGCGGCTCGGCCTACCTCCTGCCCGGCAGCAGCCCCCTGGCCACCGCGGCCAACCCCACGCCGCTGTCGATCGGTTACGTGCTGGACGACTACGCCGCCGCACTCGCCGAGGCCGCGGACAAGGTCAAGTGACGGCGGTCGGCACCCGGAGCCCGTCGGACGCCGCCGCGATCCGGCGTCCGGCGGGCGTCCGCACGCTCTGGCTCCTCCTCGCCGTGCTGGCGCTGGCCGCGGTCATGGTGGCGTCCGTCGCGTTCGGCTCCCGCGACGTCCCCTGGTCCGACGTCCGGGCGGCACTCGCCGGCGCCGACGGAACACTGGGGCAGGCCGCCGCCACCAAGCGGATCCCGCGTACCGTCCTGGCTGTCGTGATCGGCGCCGCGCTCGGGCTCGCGGGCGGCGTGATGCAGGGCGTGACCCGCAACCCGCTGGCCGACCCGGGCATTCTCGGCGTCAACATGGGCGCCTCGCTCGCCGTCGTCACGGCGGTCGCGTTCTTCGGGCTCACCTCGCCCACCGGATACATCTGGGTCGCGACCGCGGGCGCCGCCCTCTCCGCCCTGTTCGTCTACACGGTCGGCACACTCGGGCGCGGCGGCGCGACCCCTCTGAAGCTGGCGCTCGCCGGGGCGGCCACGTCCGCGGCGTTCGCCTCGCTCGTCAGTGCCGTCGTGCTGCCCCGCAACGACATCGCCGGAAGCTTCAAGCTCTGGCAGATCGGCGGCGTGGGCGGCGCCTCCTTCGAACGCGTCGGACAGGTACTGCCCTTCCTCGCGGTCGGCTTCGCCGTCTGCCTGCTCTCGGCCCGCGCCCTGAACTCGCTCGCGCTCGGCGACGAACTCGCCGCCGGACTCGGCGAACGCGTCGCCGTCGCACGGGCGGTGGCCGCGCTCGGAGCCGTACTGCTGTGCGGAGCGGCGACCGCGGTCGCCGGCCCGATCGGATTCGTCGGCCTGGTGGTACCGCACGCCTGCCGACTCCTCGTCGGCGTCGACCACCGCTGGCTGCTGCCGCTCTCCGCGCTCCTGGGCGCCGTACTGCTCACCGCCGCCGACGTCGTCGGCCGGGTCGTGGCGCGCCCCGCCGAGATCGACGTGGGCATCGTGACCGCCCTGATCGGCGCGCCCTTCTTCATCTACATCGTCCGCCGGCAGAAGGTGCGTGCCCTGTGAGCGCCCCCGTCATGACGCGGCCCGCCTCCGTCGAGGCGGCCACCCGCCGACGTGTCCGCGGCGCCGCCCGCCGACGCCTCGTCGTCCTCGTCCTGGCCGTCCTGGTCGTCGCCGTGTTCACCGTGACCCTGATGGCGGGCAGGACGTTCTACCCGCCCGGCGACGTGTTCCGCGTGATCCTCGGCGAGCAGGTGCCGGGAGCGTCGTTCACGGTCGGACGCCTGCGCCTGCCGCGCGCGGTCCTCGCCGCCGTGGCCGGGTTCAGCTTCGGCCTGGCGGGCGTCACCTTCCAGACGATGCTCCGCAATCCGCTCGCCAGCCCCGACATCATCGGCATCAGCTCCGGGGCGAGCGCCGCCGCGGCGATCGCGATCGTCACCCTGTCCCTCGGCGAGGTGCAGGTGTCCGTCCTCGCCATCGCCGCCGGTCTCGGCGTGGCCCTGCTGGTCTACTCCCTGGCGTTCCGCGGCGGAGTCGTCGGCACCCGGCTCATCCTCATCGGCATCGGCATCTCCGCGATGCTCGACAGCATCACGTCCTACGTGCTGTCCCGGGCCGCCGAGTGGGACCTCCAGGAGGCCATGCGGTGGCTGACCGGCAGCCTCAACGGGGCCACCTGGGGGCAGGCGGTCCCCGCGCTGGCCGCCGCGTCCGTGCTGACCCCGCTGCTGCTGGCCCGGTCGCGCGACCTCTCCGCGCTGCAACTCGGCGACGACACCGCCGCCGCCCTCGGCGTCCGCGTCGAACGGACCCGCGTCATCGTGATCGTCGCCGCCGTCGGGCTGATCGCCTTCGCCACGGCGGCGGCCGGACCGATCGCGTTCGTGGCGTTCCTCTCCGGCCCCATCGCGGCCCGGATCGCCGGCGCGGGCCGCTCGCTGCTGGTGCCGGCCGGACTCGTCGGCGCTCTGCTGGTGCTCGTCGCCGACTTCTGCGGCCAGTTCGCCTTCGGCGAGCGCTATCCCGTCGGCGTCGTCACCGGCGTCCTCGGCGCCCCGTACCTCGTCTACCTGATCATCCGCACCAACCGGGCGGGAGGCTCGCTATGACCACCAACCACCGACTCGGCGCCGAAAGTCTCACCCTGGGCTACGGCGACCGGACGGTCGTCGCCTCGCTGGACCTGGCCGTACCGCCCGGCCGGATCACGGTGATCGTCGGCGCGAACGCCTGCGGCAAGTCCACGCTGCTGCGCTCGATGTCCCGCCTGCTGGCGCCCCGCGAGGGCCGGGTCGTCCTGGACGGCAAGGCGGTGCACCGCTTCGCCGCCAAGGAACTCGCCCGCACACTCGGCCTGTTGCCGCAGTCGCCGATCGCCCCGGAGGGCATCACCGTCTCGGACCTGGTCGGCCGGGGACGCCACCCGCACCAGGGCGTCTTCTCCCGCTGGAACGCCAACGACGACGCCGCCGTGGCGTCCGCGCTGGAGGCGACGCACACCGAAGCGCTCGCCGACCGCTCCGTCGACGAACTGTCCGGAGGGCAGCGCCAGCGGGTGTGGATCGCCATGGCCCTGGCCCAGCAGACCGATCTGCTGCTGCTGGACGAACCCACCACCTTCCTGGACGCCAGCCACCAGATCGAAGTCCTCGACCTGCTGACCGACCTCAACCGCTCGCGCGGCACCACGATCGTGATGGTGCTGCACGACCTCAACCTCGCCGCCCGGTACACGGACCACCTCATCGCCCTCGCCGACGGACGGCTGCACGCGTCGGGCTCCCCGGCCGAGGTGCTGACCGAGGAGAACGTACGGGCCGTGTTCGGCCTCGACAGCCGCATCGTCGAGGACCCGGTGTCCGGCCGTCCCCTGATGCTTCCGATCGGCCGCCACCACGTCCTGGCCGCGACCGCCCCGACCGCCCC
>NZ_ML123034.1:311702-330404 GCF_003846185.1 Streptomyces sp. ADI96-02 | reverse complement strand
GGGCCGGCGGGCTCATCGGCTCTCCCGGCCCGTCCGATCACCCTCTGATCGGTTGACTGCGTAGCGTGAGTGACATGTTTCTCTGAGTAACTGGGGATAAAGGGAAAGTCTGTCCCCCGACCCGGGGAGCCGGCACGCCCCTGAATTCCCCGCACCGGTCATTGGGAGAACCTCGGTGGAGAACACCTCGGTGGAGAACACGGAAACCGTACGCAGCTGCCCGTTCGACTTCGCGGAGCGGCTGGAGTTCGACCCCCAGCTCAAGCAGATGCTCACCGAGGCGCCGGTGTCCCGCATCCGTATGCCCTACGGCGAGGGCGAGGCATGGCTCGTCACCAGCTACGAGGACGTCCGGACCGTCACCACCGACCGCCGCTTCAGCCGCAGCGCGGTCCTCGGCCGCGACTTCCCCAGGATGACACCCGAACCGATCGTCCAGGCCGAGTCCATCAACCTCATGGACCCGCCCGCCAGCAGCAGGCTCCGCAGCCTGGTCGCCAAATGCTTCACCCCGCGCCGGGTGGACCGGATGCGCCGCCGTACCCAGGGCATCGTCGACCGGCTGCTGAACGACATGGAGGACGCGGGCCCGCCGGCCGACTTCGTCGCCCGGCTCTCCGCACCGCTGCCGCTGGTCACCATCTGCGAGGTGCTCGACATCCCCGAGGCGGACCGCCCCTGGCTCCGCGCCCACGCCTTGACCATGATGAACGTCGGCGCCGCGAGCAAGGCGGACGCGGTGCGGGCCAAGGGGGAGCTGCGCGCCTACTTCAGCGAACTGACCGCCGAGCGCCGCCGCTCCCCGGGTGAGGACCTCATCAGCACCCTGGCCACCGCCAGGGACGGCGACGAACTGCTCGACGACGACGAACTGGCCGTCATGGCCATGACCCTGCTCATCGCCGGACAGGACACCACGACCTACCTGCTCGGCAACATGGGCTACACCCTCCTCACCCGGCCCGGTCTGAAGACGGCGCTCCAGGCCGAGCCGGAGCGGTTTCCCCGGACCATCGAGGAGCTGCTGCGCCACATCCCCTTCCGCAAGGGCGTCGGCATTCCGCGCATCGCCACCGAGGACGTGGAGCTCGGCGGCGTCCCCATCAAGGCCGGCGACGTCGTCCACGTGTCCTACCTGACCGCCAACCGGGACGCCGCCAAGTTCGAACGCCCCGACGAGCTCGACCCGGACCGCCCGTCCATCCCGCACATGACGTTCGGCTGGGGCGCACACCACTGCCTGGGCGCGCCGCTCGCCACGATGGAACTGGAAGTGGCCTGCTCCACGCTGCTGGCCCGCTTCCCGGCCCTGCGTCTCGCCGTGCCGCCCGAGGACGTCCGGTGGAACACGACCTCCATCTGGCGTCACCCGCTCGCCCTGCCCGTCACGTGGTGACGAGAGCCTCCGCAATCCAGAACGAGGAGAACCCATGGCGACCCTGTGCCGACCGGCCATCGCTGTGCCCGAGCACGTCATCACGATGGAGCAGACCCTGGACCTGGCGCGGGAGACCCACGCCGACCACCCGCAGCGCGAGCTCGTCCTCAGGCTCATCCGGAACACCGGCGTGCGCACCCGGCACCTCGTGCAGCCGATCGAGGAGACTCTCAGGCACCCCGGGTTCGAGGCGCGCAACCGGCTGTACGAAGCCGAGGCGAAGATCCGCGTCCCCGAGGTCGTGCGGCGCGCCCTGGCCCACGCCGAGGCCGAGCCCGCCGACATCGACCTCATCGTCTACGTGTCCTGCACGGGCTTCATGATGCCCTCGCTGACCGCCTGGCTGATCAACACCCTGGGCTTCCGCTCGGAAACCCGGCAACTGCCCATCGCCCAGCTCGGCTGCGCCGCGGGCGGCGCGGCCATCAACCGGGCACACGACTTCTGCACGGCGTACCCCGACGCCAACGTCCTCATCGTCTCCTGCGAGTTCTGCTCGCTGTGCTACCAGCCCACCGACATCGGCGTCGGCTCGCTGCTCTCCAACGGGCTGTTCGGAGACGCCGTCTCGGCCGCCGTCGTGCGCGGACGGGGCGGCACCGGCATGAGACTGGAGCGCAACGGCTCCCACCTGGTGCCCGACACCGAGGACTGGATCTCCTACGCGGTCCGCGACACCGGATTCCACTTCCTCCTCGACAAACGCGTCCCCGGCACCATGGAGATGCTCGCACCGGTCCTCCAGGACCTGGTCGACCTGCACGGCTGGTCGGTGCCGGCCATGGACTTCTTCATCGTCCACGCCGGCGGACCGCGCATCCTGGACGACCTGTGCCACTTCCTGAACCTGCCACCGGAGATGTTCCGCTACAGCCGGGCCACCCTCACCGAGCGGGGCAACATCGCCAGCTCGGTCGTCTTCGACGCGCTCGCGCGGCTCTTCGACGACGGGGGCGCGGCGGACTCGGCCCAGGGTCTGATCGCCGGATTCGGCCCGGGCATCACGGCCGAGGTCGCGGTCGGCACCTGGGCGGCCGGAGGTGAGCGGCCCGGCAGCCGTGAGCGGATCGACCGGGAGCCGGCGGCGAGTGTTGCGCTGTCCGGCTGAACCCGCTAAGGCCCCCTGCGGGCGGGGACGAAGGAACAGGTGTTCGCGCTTCGCGGGCGCGCACCTGCTCCGCGAAGGAAACCCCCGTTCCGAGGAGACCGCATGCGCCTGCGCGCCCGATGGGCCACGGCCGCTCTGCTGCTGATCGCACCGCTGATGGGCACTGCCCACCAGGCCACCGCCGACACCGGACCGGAAGGCGTCCCGGTGGAGCGGTCCACCCGGGCCGTCCCCGGGCAGTACATCGTCACCCTGGAGCCCGAGATCTCGCCGGACACCGTCCTGCGGGACTTCGGGCTCCGCCCGCTGTTCACGTACGGGAACGTCCTGCACGGCTTCGCCGTGACGCTCACCGGCACCGAGCTCGCCGCGGTGCGGGCCGTCCCCGGGGTGCTCGCCGTCGAGGAGAACGCGGAGGTGACCGTACCCGCGCCCGCCGCCGACGCGAAGCTGCTCCGCTCCGCCGCGGCCGGCTGGGGCACCGACCGGATCGACCAGCGCTCGCTTCCGCTGGACGACGCCTTCACCGCCGCCGCCACCGGCGAGGGCGTGAGGATCTACGTCGTCGACACCGGGATCGACGCCGCGCACACCGAGTTCGGCGGCCGGGTCGTGAAGGGCTACGACGCGATCGGCGACGGCCGGGACGGTCAGGACTGCAACGGCCACGGCACCCATGTCGCCGGAACGGCGGGCGGAGCCGTCTCCGGCGTCGCCCACGAGGCCGCGCTGGTCAACGTCCGGGTACTCGACTGCCGCGGGCGGGGCACCTGGGCGGGCATCCTCGCCGGGCTCGACTGGGTGGCCAAGGACGCCGCGGGCGGTAGCGCCCCGGCCGTCCTGAACGCCTCCCTCGGCGGCGCCCGTTCCCGTTCGGTCGACGCGGCGGTCGAGTCCGTCGAGGACGCCGGCGTGCTGCCCGTCGTGGCGGCCGGGAACGACCACCAGGACGCGTGCGACGTCTCGCCCGCGGCGGCCGACGGCGCGGTCACGGTGGGGGCGAGCGACCGCCAGGACCGGCAGACCGACTTCAGCAACTGGGGCCGCTGCCTCGCGCTCTACGCGCCCGGAGCGGACATCGTCTCCGCGCGCATGGGCGGTGGGACCGTCGCC
This sequence comes from Streptomyces sp. ADI96-02, assembly GCF_003846185.1. Taxonomy (GTDB): domain Bacteria; phylum Actinomycetota; class Actinomycetes; order Streptomycetales; family Streptomycetaceae; genus Streptomyces. Next base: position 326,745 of record NZ_ML123034.1, on the reverse strand, counting down.
CTCGACGGGACCTCGATGGCGAGCCCGCACGTCGCCGGCGTCGCCGCGCTCTACCGCCAGAAGAACCCGTCCGCCACGCCCGCCGCCGTCGCGCGCTGGCTGACCGCCACCGCCACCGCGAACACGCTCTCGGCCCTCGGCCAGGGCTCGCCCGACCGGCTGCTCTACACCGGCGGCCTCTGACCGGCCCGCCGCGCCGGGAGGCGGCCGGCGCGCCGCCCGCCTCCCGGCCGCGCCGGCCGCGATCCTGCCGGTTCTCCGGGGCCGGGGGTCCGGCAGGATCGCGGGGCGACGAAGGCTGGGAGACAGTGGGCCTATGGAAGACCTCAACGCCCTCAGCGAGGAACACCTGACCGCCGCCCGCGCCTCCGCCCACGGCCGCAGCGCCCACCTGGTCGTCCAGGAGCCGCCCCTGCGGCAGGCGGTGATCGCCCTCACCGCCGGTACGGCCCTCGACGAGCACAACGCGCCCTCCGCCGCCTCCCTCCTGGTCCTGCACGGCACCGTCCGCCTCACCGCCGCCTCCGGCGACGCGGAGCTCCCGGCCGGCGCCCTGCACCCCGTACCGCAGGAGCGGCACGGCCTGCTCGCGCTCCAGGACGCGGTGGTCCTGCTCACCGCCGTCAACGACTGACCGCGCCGCACCCGCGTCGGCGGGTCCGCGCATCCGGACACATCGCGCGGGTGTGCTTGGGCGCGGGCGAGGCAGGAGAGGATCGAGGGCGGTCGGCCCGTCCCGAAGCGGACGGGCATCCCGGCCCGCCCGTCCGCCCACGCCCCCGGAGTACGAGCTTGCCCACCCAGACCGCCGCAGCCGCGGACGAACGCTCCCCACGCGCGCCCGGCCGCACCGGCCCGCCGCGTCGCTGGCTCACCGCGCTGCGCCGTACACCGTTCTCGCTGTGGAACGACGACGTCTCGGACTGGGCCGCGGCCCTGACCTACTACGCCATCCTCGCCCTGCTCCCGGCGCTCCTGGTCACCGTCTCCGTGATCGGGCTGGCCAATCCCGGGGCGACCCAGGCGCTGATCACCGACATCACCGCCTTCGCGCCCGCCGAGTCCGGCGAGGCGCTGCGCCGCCCGCTGGAGGCGGCGACGCGGGAGCGCACCGCCGTGTGGCTGCTCGTGGCGACCGGGAGCGTGAGCGCCGTGTGGTCGGCCTGCAGCTATCTGGCGGTGTTCCGCCGCGCGCTGCACGCCATGCACCACGTCCAGGACACCCGGCCCGCCCTGCGCAAGGCGCACATCATCGTCGCCTCGGCCGTCGGTCTGCTCGTCCTGCTGATGACCAGCGCCTTCGTCCTGGTCCTGACCGGGCCGCTGGCCCGCTGGCTCGGCCGCCGCATCGGTCTGGCGCACGCGGGCGAGACGGCGTGGACGGTGCTGAAGTGGCCGGTGCTGCTCTGCCTCGTGGCCTGCCTGATCCTGGTGCTCTTCCGCACCGGCCCCCGTTCGGCCCGGGGCATCCGCAGAGGACTGCCCGGCGGGGTCCTGGCCGCGTTCCTCTGGCTGGTCGCCTCGGCGGGCTTCGCGCTGTACGCGACCCAGATCGGGAGCTACAGCCGGCTCTACGGTTCGCTGGCCGGGCTGGTCGTCTTCCTGATCTGGGTCTGGTTCGCCAACCTCGCCCTGCTCACCGGGGCGCAGTTCAACGTGGAGCTGGAACGCACCGAGGGCGAAAGCCCCACGGCCGCGGGATGAGGCGGACCGGGCCGTCCTCCTCGATCCGCGTCCGGCGCGCCGCGGACGCCGCGCCGGCTCAGCCCCGGGAGCGGTAGCCGGCCACCAGCGGCATGGTCGCGCGCAGCGCTCGCACGCTGTCGTTGGACGTGTCCCCGAGCCGCCGCCCGTTCCAGGTCCCCTCCGCGCTGGAGAACCGGCTGATCCGCCGGCAGTGGTCCCCGCACGAGGAGCGGTACGCCATGATCGTGTAGTACTGCCGGTCCTCGGTGACCCAGCCCGTGTTGTACGGGTGCTCGCGGCTGACGCTCATCGACCCGTCCGCGTTGGCGGCGAGCGTCGTCCGGTCGTGGGCCAGACCGAGGTTGTGCCCGATCTCATGGCTCGCCGAGTCCATCTCGATGCCGTCGACATCGACGACCGAGTACGCGTACTCGTCGGTGGAGGCGTCCAGCGCGGGCGTGTAGTCGGCGGTCCCGCCGCCGCGCTCGGGCCGGTCCACGATGAGCGTGACCAGGTCGGCCCCGTACCGCGCGCGCTGCTCGTGCACCTGGCGTCCGAGCCCCGGCGAGGAGTGGTCCTTGAGGAGGGAGTGCGCGGCGCGGAAGTCCTCCGGGCCCTCGTAGCCGGTGGCCGTGTACGGGCGGACGATCCGGATGATGCCGCACAACCCGCCGGCCGCCAGCGAGCGGTTCATCCGGGTCGCGATCTTCTGCGCGGACGCGGGGACGCGATGGCCTCCGCCGATCTCCGCCGCCGCCTTCGGCGTGTACACGGCCAGCACATCGACCACGGGGCAGTGCGCCGGGGCCGCCGCCGGACGGGACGGGGCGCTCGCCGACGCAGGGGCGCAGGAGGAGGCGGCGCCGAGCGAAACGCCGAGGCCGAGGGCCAGTAATGCCTTCAACAGAGTGGGGCGCACGGGGAGTTGTCTCCCTCCGGAGAGATCGGACGGGGCGGACGCGGCCCTCGGTCCAGGCGGTCTCCTTGAGCGGCGGGCGCCGGGCGGCCGGACCGAGGGTGACTTCTTTCTAACACCGTGCGACAGGCCGCGCCCGTCGCACCGCATACCGTCGCTCGTCGGTTCACCTCCGTGCGAGGGATGTGGGCCCGAGGAGATGGGCAGGTACACCAGTACGAAGTCGGACGGGCCCAACGGCAGTCGGCGCAGAGAGGCGTGTGTGACGTGACGGAACAGAGCGAATGGCGATTCTCCGACGACCGGGGCCAGTTGGCCACGGCTCCAGGTCGGCCCGAGCGAGTGCTCGCCTATGTCCAGGCCGGGGCCACGCTGTGGGATCTCGGCATCCGGCCGCAGGCGGTCTTCGGCTCCGACCACGACGGCCCGGAGCCCGATCGGGCCAAGACGGGGACCCTTCCGCTGGACGAGGTCGGCTATCTCGGCGCGGGCGGCGCGCTGGACGTGGAAGCCCTGCTGAGCGGCGGCCCGGATCTCGTGGTGGCCGTCAGCTACGGCGGCGGACACGTCTACGGCCTGGCGCCGGAGACCGCCAAGCCGCTGGAGGAGCGCGTCCCGGTCGTCGTGCTGGACGTGAGCCAGGCCCGGACGTTCGCCGAGATCGGCGACCGGTTCGCCGAGTTGGCCCGATCGCTCGGCGCCGAGGACCGCCCCGACGCGGACCACGACCTCGCCACCGCCCGCGAGCGGCTGCGCGCTCTCACCGCCGGACCGGGCCGCGCGCCCCGCGTGGTCGCCCTGTCGCCGGCCGGCCCGGACCAGGCCCATGTCGCCCGCCCCCGGATGTGGCCGGAGCTGCGCGTGCTCACGGAGCTGGGCGTCGGCCTCGTCGAGCCCGCGGACGGACCCGGCGCGAACTGGTCCACCCTCGACGGCGCGGACGCCTTCGCGCTGCGCCCCGACATCGTCCTCACCGACATCCGGGCCCACGCCGCCTCGTTCGACGACCTGCGGGGCGCGACCGGGGAGCCCGCACGGGTCGTCCCGTGGAACCCGGAGCCGCTGTACGGCCCGCGCGGCCACGCCCGCTTCCTGAACCTGGTCGCCAACGCGCTGGAGGCCGAGCGGGCGATCCGGCCGTAGGGGCCGTCCCGATCCGGACGGAGAGCGCCACGACGCCGCTGCCGGGCCGGCACGGCTCCTCCTCGGTGATCCTCGCCCCTCCTGAAAGTGATTAGTCAGTTTCTTGACTATCATGGCGGCGGATTCCCGGACCGAGGCACGTCCGGGGCGCGAGCGAGAAGGAGGCCACCGGAATGGCGTTGCGCCACGCCGTGCTGGCGGCGCTGCTCGACGAGGAGCTGAGCGGCTACCAGCTGACCAAGGCGTTCGCCCTCGGCGTCGCCAACTTCTGGCACGCGCTGCCGCAGCAGCTCTACGCCGAGCTCGCCAAGCTGGAACAGGAGGGCCTGGTGGCCGGGCGCGAGGTCGTCCAGGAGACCCGCCCCAACAAGCGCCTCTTCCGCGTCACGCCCGACGGACTCGGAGAACTGGAACACTTCGCGGCGACGGCGGCGAAGCCCTCGTTCATCCGTGACGACCTGCTCGTCAAGGTCCAGGCGGCCGACCGGCTCGACACCGGCGCGCTGGTCGGCGAGCTGACCGAACGGGCCGCCTTCGCCGCCGCCAAGGCGGAGCTCTTCGAGAGCCTGCTGCGCTCCCTGCGGGGCGGCCTGCCGGAGGAGGAGTTCCTCCGCGTCGGCGAACGCGTCGGCCCGTACCTGACCTGCCGCCGCGGCCTGGAGTTCGAGCGGGCCAACCACGAGTGGTGCCGCGCCACCGCGAACGTCCTGCGCGAGCGGGAGGCCGCCCGTGCCCGGCGATGACGCTCCTGCCCGCCCGCTGCGCTACGTGGCCCTGGGCGACAGCCAGACCGAGGGGATCGGCGACGGCGACGACACGGCGGGACTGCGCGGCTGGGCCGACCGCCTCGCCGAAAGGCTCGCGCCGCACCACCCCGGCCTGCTCTACGCCAACCTCGCCGTACGCGGACGGCTCGCCGGCCAGGTCCGCGCCGGGCAGCTCGCCCCCGCGCTGGCACTCCGCCCGGATCTGGCCACCGTCGTCGCCGGGGTCAACGACCTGCTCAGGCCGCGGTTCGACGCCGACGAGGTCGCCGGCCACCTGGAGGAGATGTTCGCGGCGCTCACCGCGCAGGGCGCCCGCGTGGCCACGCTCACCTTCCCCGACATCGCCCGGATCATCCTGCTCGCCCGCCCCGTCGCCTCCCGGGTCACCGCACTGAACGACCGGGTCCAGCGGGCCGCCGCCCGGCACGGCGTCGTCGTCGCCGAGACGGCCCGCCACCCCGTCGTCGCCGACCCGCGCCTGTGGAGCCCGGACCGGCTGCACGCCGGTCCCCTGGGACACGAACGGATCGCCGCCGCCATGGCCGAGGCTCTGGGGCTGCCGGACGGCGACGACACCTGGACCCGGCCGCTGCCCGGCCCGCCCGCGACCGGTCCGGCCGGGTGGCGCCGCTCGGCCGGCGAGGCGCGCTGGGCCGCCTCCTTCCTCGGCCCGTGGCTCGTCCGGCGGCTGCACGGCCGCTCCTCCGGCGACGGCCGCACGGCCAAGCGCCCGGAGCTGCTGCCCTTCGCGGCCCAGCGCCGAACCGCCCCGCCCCGAACCGCCCCGCACCCAGCGGCCCCACCGCCCGACCGGCCCTGATCCGTGCCCGGAACGCCGTATCCGGGTTCTGGGCGGCGACCGGTGGCTCATCGGCGTGCCCACCGGGTTCCCTCCGGGCGGCCCGATCGGGCTGAATGGCTCCCGGGGCCACGCCGCCCGCCAGGACACCCCTGCCCCAGCACCTGAGGAGACCCACCCCCATGCCCGACCCACTCGATCTGCTGGTCGTCGGCGAATGCGTCGCCGACATCGTCAGGCTGCCGGACGAGGCCGACCGGGTCCACCCGGGCGGCAGCCCCGCCAACGTCGCCTACGGGCTGGCCCGGCTCGGCCACCGGACCACCCTCCTCACCCAGCTCGGCCCCGACGGCCACGGGCGGCTCGTCCGGGACCACCTGGCCTCCGCCGGAGTCGTCGTCCGCACCGACGGCGGGGCCGCCGCGACCCCGTCCGCCGTCGTCGCCCTGGACGCCGCCGGCCGGGCCTCGTACACCTTCGACATCGGCTGGACGCTCGCCCCGGTGACCGTGGAGCCTGCTCCGGACCACCTGCACACCGGGTCGGTCGGCGCGGTGATGGAACCCGGATCGGCCGCCGTCCTGGCGGCCGTGCGCGCCGCGCGGGCCACCGCGACCGTCAGCTACGACCCCAACGTACGGCCCGACCTGATGGGCGATCACGCCGCGGCCGTACGCCGGGTCGAGGAGTGCGTCGGCCTGAGCGACGTCGTCAAGGCGAGCGATGAGGACCTGGAATGGCTCTACCCCGGCGAGCCGCCCGAGAAGGCCGCCGAGCGCTGGCTCGCCCGAGGGCCCGCCGTCGTCTTCGTCACCCGGGGCGGCGACGGCGCCTTCGCCGCCCTGCCCGGCCGGACGACCGCGGTGCCGGCCGCGCCGGTCGAGGTGGCGGACACCGTGGGCGCGGGAGACGCGTTCATGTCCGGGACGCTCCACGCCCTGGCCGAACGCGGCCTCCTCGGGGCAGCGGCCCGCCCCCGGCTGCACGGCCTCACCCCCGAAGCCGTCGCCGACGTCCTGCGCCACGCCGCGGCCTCCGCGGCGGTCACCGTCTCCCGGGCGGGCGCCAACCCGCCCGACGCGGCCGAGCTCCGGGCGGCGCTCACGGCGCGCTGACCGTCGCGCGCGCCCGCGCGCCCACCCGCCCCGTGACCCGTTCGGCCCAATCGAACGCACCCCGTCGAGCGTCGAGCCGTTCGTCAACCGGCGTAGTACGACAACGGGATCGGGGCAGCGGGTGGCGAGAAGAGCGGCAACCGGCGGCGGAGCGGAGCCCGGGGGGCCGCGGCACGGCTTACCGGCGGGCGCGCGCACGTCGGTGCTGGAGAGCGTGGCGGGCTGGGTGCCGGGCGAACCGGTCGGCAATGACCTGCTGCCCGCCGACTGGGAAGTCGACGACGCCTGGGTCCGCCGCCGCACCGGGATCGGCAGCCGGCACCGCGCCCGCCCCGGCGAGGCCACGGGCGATCTCGCCTTCGAGGCCGCCTCCCGGCTGCTGTCCGCCGACCCGCCGGCCGGCCCGGTCGACGCGGTGGTCCTCGCCACCGCCACCCCCGACCACCTCTGCCCCGGCACCGCCCCGGCGCTCGCCTCCCGACTGGGACTCGGCACCGTACCGGCGCTGGACATCGCCGCCGTGTGCAGCGGTTTCGTCTACGGACTGGCCGTCTGCCACGGACTCGTCGCCTCCCGGCTCTACGACCGGGTCCTGCTGGTCGGCGCCGACGTCTACTCGACCTGGCTGGACCCGGCCGACCGGTCCGCGGGCGTCGTCTTCGGCGACGGCGCGGGCGCGGCGCTGGTCGCGGCCGGACGCGCCGGCGACCCCGGCGAAATGCTCGCGTTCGACCTGGGCAGCGACGGCGCCGGCCGCGAGCTGATCACGGTGCCCGGCGGCGGAGCCCGCGCCCGGGCGAGCGCGTCTTCGGCCGAGCCCGGCGACGCGTTCTTCCGCATGCGGGGCGGCACCGTCTACCAGCACGCCGTCGAGCGGATGACCGGCTCGTGCCGGGTGCTCCTGGACCGGGTGGGCTGGGACCCGGCCGAGGTCGACCGCTTCGTGCCGCACCAGGCCAACGCCCGGATCCTGCACGCCGTCGCCGAGCGCGTCGGCATCGGACCGCAGCGCTGCGTCACCCATCTGGAGCGCGTCGGCAACACCGGCGCCGCCTCCATCCCGCTGGCCCTGGCGGACGCGGCGGCGAGGGGCCTGCTCCGGGGCGGCGACCGGGTGCTGCTGACCGCGTTCGGCGGCGGCCTGACCTGGGGCTCCGCGGCACTCCGCTGGCCGGGGGCCCCGCAGACGATTTCTACGGAAGGAACACAGCATGTCGCAGTCCGCTGATCAGGGGACCGGCGCCACCGCCCTCGCGGTGACGGGGATCGGCCTGGTGACACCCGCCGGGGCGGACGAGCACAGCTTCTGGGAGGGGTTGTGCTCCGGGCGCTCCACTGCCCGGCGGTGCGAGGAACTGGCCGGTCTGCCGGTCGACTTCGCCTGTCCCGTCGACGGCATCGACCTCGACGACGCGGTGGGCGGGCGCTCCGTGTGGCGCATGGCCCGGTTCGTGAAGCTCGCGGTGGTCGCCGCCCGGCAGGCCGTCGAGGACGCCGGGCTCGATCCGGCGCTGTGGGACGGCCGCCGGGTCGGCGTCGTGCTCGGCGTCGGCGTCGGCGGCGTCTCCGTGCTCGTGGACAACGCCGCGAAGCTGGCGGCCGGCGGTCCCGAGGCGGTCTCGCCGCTGCTCGTGCCGATGATGATCCCCAACGCGGCTGCGGGCGAGGTCGCCATCGCGCTGCGTGCCGGCGGTCCGAGCCTGGCCCCCGCCACCGCCTGCGCCTCCGGCGCCACCGCCGTCGCCGTCGCCCGCGATCTGCTGCTCGGCGGCAGCTGCGACGTCGTGGTGGCCGGAGGCGCGGAGGCGGTGCTCACACCTCTCGTGGTCACCGCCTTCGCGCGGATGGGCGCCCTGTCCACCCGTACCGGCGACCCGGCGGGCGCCTCGCGGCCGTTCGCCGCCGACCGGGACGGCTTCGTGATCGGCGAGGGCGCCGCCATGCTCGTGCTGGAGCGGACCGAGACGGTCCGGGAACGCGGCGGCCGGACGCGCGCCCTGCTGACCGGCGCGGGCTCCAGCACCGACGCCCACCACCCCACCGCCCCCGCCCCGGACGGGCGCGGCGCCCAGCGGGCGGTCCAGGCGGCGCTGGACCAGGCGGGCTGGGCGCCCGGCGACATCGACCACGTCAACGCCCACGGCACCTCCACCCAGCTCAACGACGCCATGGAGACGACGCTCATCTCCCGGCTCTTCCCGCACCGCCCGCCGGTGACGGCGCCCAAGGGCGTCATCGGCCACACGCTCGCCGCCGCCGGCGCGATCGAGGCGGTCGCCACCGTGCTGACCCTGGAGCGTTCCGTCATCCCGCCCATCGCCAACCTGGACTCCCCGGCCGACGCGTTCGCCATCGACTGCGTCACCAAGGAAGCGCGCCACACCCCGGTCCAGCGGGCCGTGAGCCACTCCTTCGGCTTCGGCGGCCACAATGTCGCGCTCACCTTCCAACGGGCCTGACCGGGACGGTCCTTCGGGGGCGGCGAGGGGTGTCCTCGCCGTTCCCTGATCGTTCCTGTTCTGTGACCGAATCCACGAACAACACGTCCCCGCCGGCGACGACGGATCTGCTGACCAGGGTGCTCTTCGGCGACAACTTCCGCCAGGAACACGGGTTCTGGCGGCGTCTGCTCACAACAGAACCGTTTCGCCGGGCGGATTGCGCGACCACCGGCGAACGCCTCGCCCTGACCTACCACCGGCTGAGGATCCTGAACGACTCGCTCGACAGCGGCGCCCGACTGGCCGCCGACCCGCGCGCGCTGGCCGCCCTGCACGAGTGGCTGGGCCCGGTCGACCCGGCCCTGACCACCGTCGCGGGCATCCACTACAACCTCTTCCTCGGCAGCCTCCTCGACCACGACGCCGGAGCCCGGCGCGACCTCTCGGACTTCCTCGCGCTGCGGAGCATCGGCACCTTCCTCTGTACGGAGGTGGCTCACGGCAACGACGCCGCCGCCGCCGAGACGACCGCGACGTACGACCCCGGACGCGACGGCTTCGTCCTGAACACGCCGCACGCCGGAGCGCAGAAGTTCATGCCCAACACCAGCCCGGCGGGCGGCCCCAAGACGGGCGTGGTCGCCGCCCGGCTGCTCGCCGACGGCGCCGACCACGGCGTCTTCCTCTTCCTCGCCCCGCTCACCGACGAGGCACGGCCCCTTCCCGGCGTACGGGTGCGACCGCTGCCCGCCCGGATGGGCTCGCCGGTCGACCACTGCGTCACGTCCTTCGACCGGTACTTCGTCCCGCGCGACGCGCTGCTCGCCGGAGAGCAGGGAAGGATCGGCGACGACGGCCGGTTCAGCAGCGAACTGGCCAACCGCAGAAGGCGGTTCCTCACCTCGATCGGACGGGTCACCGCCGGCAAGGTCTCCATGAGCGCGTCCGCGGTCGGCTCGGCCCGGGTCACGCTCGCGATCGCCGTCCGCTACGCCGGCCACCGGACGATCTCCGGGCCGCGCGCCGCGCAGCGGGTGCCGGTGTACGCGCACCGCACCCACCACGGCCCGCTGGCGGAGGCGATGGCCACCGTCTTCGCGATGAGCCTGCTGCACCGCAGGGCGCTGGACGGCTGGGAGTCGGCCCCGGCGACGGAGCGGGACGAGGCGGAGCGGCTGGTGGCCGTCGCCAAGGGCTGGATCACCTGGCGGGCGCGCGAGGTCATCGTCGAGTGCCGGGAGCGGTGCGGGGCGCAGGGGCTGCTGGAGAGCAACGGCATGACCGAGCTGTTCACCGGCATCGAAGGCGTGATCACCGCCGAGGGGGACAACCTCGCGGTGCACGCCAAGGCAGCCGCCGAGCTGCTGTTCAGCGCCACCACGGCGGAGCCGCCCGAACCCGCCCCCGGCGAACTGGCGGACCCGGACTTCCTCGGCGGCCTGCTCGCAGCCGTGGAGGACGTCTGGTTCACCCGGGCCCGGGAACGGATGGGCGCGGCCCCGGCCGGCGACCCGCTGGGCCGGTGGAACGCGGCTTCCCCGGCCGCGCTGCGCGGTGTGGAGGCGTACGGCTACCGGCAGGCGGACGAGGCGTACGCGCAGGCCGCGGCCGGCCTTCCCGAGGGCCCGGCCCGCGAGCGGCTGAGCGAGCTGCGGCGGCTGTTCGCCCTGCGGTGGATCGACCGCAACAGCGGCGACCTGCTCGCTGCCGGACGGCTGACGGCCGAACAGGTCACCCTCCTGCCCGCGGCGATCGAGGAGCTGGTGGCGGCCGTGGCCGAGCACGCTCCGGCCCTGGTGGAGTCCTTCGCCCTGCCCGAGCGCCTGATGGCGGACTGGCCGATCACCGGTCCCCGCTACGCCGACGCCTACGACGACCCCGACGGGCCGTGGCGCCGGGGCCGCCGACGGGCCCCGGGCGGACGTGCGGCGGAGTTCCGGCGGCCCGCCTGCGGCAGCAGACGCCGCCCGCTGCGCGCGAAGGTGGCGGCGCTGGGCACGCGCGGGGTTCTGCTCGCGTACTGGGGAACCACCTCGGTGCTCTCGCGCTGGTTCGAGAAGTCGCAGGTGAGCGTAGACGAATCGGTTCACCCGAAGGCGTAACCGGAAGATGCTCATCCAGTTATTTCCGGGGGTGGGCTCGCCGCGTCCGGCCGGCCGCCCTCCCTGAAGACGCCGGCGCGTCCGTGAGGACGCCGACGAGAGGAACACCGTGAGGACCATCATCCACCCGAAGATCACCGAGGTGCTGACCGCGACGTTCAAGGTGCCCGAGGCCGAGATCCTCCCGGAGTCCACGATGGACAGCCTGGAGATGGACTCCCTGGCGGTCGCCGAGTTCGCCGTCATCGTCAAGGAGACGCTCGGCGTCCACGCCGACTCCGAGAAGCTGTACCGGGACGCCACGCTGGCCGACATCTCCGCGTTCATCGACGCGCAGGTCGGCGGCGCGGCGGCCGACGGCGCGGTGCCGGTGGGCAACACGCGATGAAGAGGCCCGCCATCGCCGTCACCGGCCTGGGGATGATCACTCCGGCCGGCAACACCGCCGACGCCACCTGGGACGGGGTGTGCGCCGGCTGGTCGGAAGCCCGCACCGTCCCCGAACTGGAGGGCTGCGCGGTCGACTTCGCCTGCACGGTCTCCGGCATCGACCTGGACGAGGCGGTAGGCGGCCGTACGGCTTTCCGGATGGGCCGGTACGTCAAGTTCGCGCTCCTCGCCGCCCACGAGGCGGTGGCCGACGCCGGGCTCGACCCGGCGCACTGGGACGGCGCCCGGGTGGCCGTGGTGGTCGGCACCAGCAGCGGAGGCTCCGCCGGTCTCACCGAACAGGCCGTCGCCCTGGAGCGGCGCGGCCCCGAGGCCACCTCGCCCTCGGGCATCCTGCTCACCATCCCGAACATGCCCGCGGCCGAGATCGCCATCCGGATGAAGGCCACCGGACCGAGCCTGGCCCCGTGCACGGCCTGTTCGTCCGGGGTGACCGCGCTGTCCGTCGCCCGGGACCTGCTGACCCTCGGCCAGTGCGACATCGCCATCGCCGGAGCCACCGAGTCGATCGTGTTCCCGGTCGCGATGACGGGCTTCGCCCGCGCCGGCGCCGCGGCGCTGCGGGACGGCGACCCCGCCCGCCTCTGCCGCCCCTTCGCCGCCGACCGGGCCGGACTCGTGATGGGGGAGGGCGCCGCCGTCATGGTGCTGGAGCGGGCCGACGACGCCCGCGCCAGAGGAGCCGCGCCCCGGGCGCTGCTCGCGGGCGCCGGAGCCACCACCGACGCCCACCACCCCACGAGCCCGCACCCCTCCGGGGACATCGCGCGGGCGGCCGTCGACGCCGCCCTGCGCGACGCGGGCTGGCGGGCCGAGGACGTCGACCACGTCAACGCGCACGGCACGTCGACACCCCTCAACGACGCGACCGAGGCCGCCCTCATCAGCCGGGCCTATCCGCACCGGCCGCCCGTCACCGCCCCCAAGGGCGTGCTGGGCCACTGCATGGGGGCGGCCGGGGCCATCGAGGCGGGACTGACCGTCCTCACGCTCCAGCACCAGCTCGTCCCGCCGATCGCGAACCTGGACGCCCCCGCGCCAGGATTCGACATCGACTGCGTCACCAAGACCCCGCGCCACGTGCCCGTACGACGGGCCGTCAGCCACTCCTTCGGATTCGGCGGACACAACGCCGTCATCGCCCTACAGGGCGTGTGACCCCGAGGAGACGCCTCCGGCGGGTGCGGTGCGGCACGCTCCCTCCCGCACCGGCCGGACCGCGGACAGCCCGCCCGGCCGGACCGCGGACAGCCCGCCGGGCGGACTCGCCGCACGAGCCCGCCCGGCGGCCGAGGGCATCGGAGCGGCCGTCCTCCGGCCGCCGAAGGCAGCGCAGCCTCAGCGACGCCGGCCCTGGCCGAACTCGCCACCGGCGTCCTTCCCGGCGCCCATGTCCTTGCCGTCCGCGTAGTCGATCCTCTCCTTGCGGACCTCGGCGGAGACCTCCTTCTGCTCGGTGACCCGGTTGGTCTCCAGGCGCACCCGCTCCACCGGCACGGACTCCTTGCTCACCGTGGCCCGCTCCGCGTGCAACGTCACCTCGACGTCCTGCTCGCCGAAGTCCGACGTCCCGGCCGTCTTCTCACCGTGCCGCAGCGGCTCGCGGACCACCCGCACCTCCTCGTGGGAGACCGGAACGGTCCGGGTGACGTTCTCCGTCACCACGTACTTGTGCAGCCGGGCCCGGCCGCTCTCGTACTCCTCGGTGCCGACGTGCAGTTGCTCCTCGGAGCGGATCATCTCCTCCTTGCCGCTCAGGTCGGCCGAGCGCGACGCGCCCGCACCGGCCATCGGCCGGGCGGCGGCCGAGGCGTCCGCGGTGTCACGACGCCCGCCCGCTCCCGTGGCGCCGGCCGCGCCGGAACTCCGCCCGGCCGCCTGACCGCCCGCGCCGGACGTACGCGCCCCTCCGGCCGCGGCTCCGGCGGCTCCCGCGGCGCCCATCGTGCCGGTGCCCGCCGACGTCGGAGCGCCCTTGGCGGAGGGCTTCGTCCCGCCCAGGTTGCCCGACTTCCTGGTCAGGCCGTAATGGCGGTACAGCTCCTCCTCCTCGGCCACCGAGAGGTGCGCGTCGGCGTCCACCCGGGGCGCCTCCTTCACGCGGTCCTTGGAGTGGGACACATGCAGGTCGGAGCCCACGCGGCGGGCCCCGGCGAGCGGTACGAAGCTCTCCTTCATGCCGAACATTCCGGTCTTGACCGTGACCCAGTCGGGCTTGCCGGAGTCGTCGTCGACATACACCCGCCCCACACTGCCGACCTTCTCGCCCTCGTTGTCGTACACGGTCAGACCGTCGAGCTCTCCGGAATCCGTGAATCCGTCAGCGGCTCCCATGGCCGATGCCTCCTCGCTCGGGCACGCCCTGTGGGTGGCTCCACCAGATGTCGCGCGTCCGGCTTCCATCGCGCCTCACCCGGATGGACGCTGCAACCTCCCGCCCGCCCGGGTGACACTCCCGCGGGCCCGGCGCGTCCCGCCAGGGCCCGTGCGACGCCGATGCGCGCAAGCCGGCCGGATTACGCCAATCGAGTGAGGGAGGGTGAGGCGCACCACCGCAGCCGTATCCGGTGGCAGACGTGTTCGGGCGGTGGTGTCACCGGGCTCATCGGTGTCGGTGGTCGACACCTCCGCCGACACCGTCGTCCGCCGCCTCGCCGGGCGGCACGCGCGCCACCCGCCCGGCTCGTGGGTCGACGTCTTCACGCGCCCGAGGCGGTCACTCCTGGGTGAGCATCCCGCTCCGCAGCTTGCCCAGCATCCGGCTCAGCAGCCGGGAGACGTGCATCTGCGAGATGCCGAGCTCCGCGCCGATCTGCGCCTGCGTCAGCTCCTGGCCGAAGCGCATGTCGATGATGCGGCGCTCGCGCTCGTCCAGTTCTTCCAGCAGCGGCGCGAGGGCGTGCAGGTTCTCCACGCTCTCGATGGCCGGGTCCGGCTCGCCCAGGACGTCGGCGAAGGTCCGGCCGCTCGCCTGCTGGGGGCCCGACTCGGAGGTGTCGGTCGGCATGTCCAGCGAGCCCGCCGTGTAACCGTTCGAAGCGACGATGCCCTCGGTGACCTCGGCCTCGTCGATTCCCAGGTACTCCGCCAGCTCCTGCACCGTGGGATCGCGGTCGAGGTCGGCCGCGAGCAGTTCCTTCGCCTTGGCGAGGTCGACGCGCAGCTCCTGGAGCCGCCGGGGAACGTGGACCGCCCAGCTGGTGTCCCGGAAGAACCGCTTGATCTCGCCGACGATGTACGGGACGGCGAACGAGGTGAACTCGACCTCGCGGGACAGGTCGAAGCGGTCGATCGCCTTGATCAGGCCGATCGTGCCGACCTGGACGATGTCCTCCATGTCGCCGCTGCCCCGGTTGCGGAAGCGGTTCGCGGCGAAACGCACCAGCGAGAGGTTCATCTCGATGAGGGTGTTGCGCGCGTACTGGTACTCGTGCGTGCCCTCCTCCAGGCTCTGCAGCCGGTCGAAGAACAGCCGCGACAGCCGGCGCGCGTCCAGGGGAGCGACCTTCCCGGCGTCCTCGATCCACGGAAGGTCCTGCGAGCCGTTCGCGAGCCCCGTCGTGCTGCCCGCGAGTCCCGCACCGGCGATCTGCGCACTGTGCGCCGTCATCCTGTCACGCTCCC
>NZ_ML123034.1:203169-311386 GCF_003846185.1 Streptomyces sp. ADI96-02 | reverse complement strand
CAGGTGGTAGGCCTTGAGATCTGGTCGCCTTCCCGGAGGTTCCGGTCTCATGCGTGCCCGGTGGAGTTGATCTGGCCACCGAGTGCGAATCGGCCGGAAAAGGACGGAGTTCGGCCCTGAAGCGCCGTCAGCGGCGCCGGCGCGTCCAGGAGCGCGCAGAACCGCCCCACCGGTACGGGGGAGCCCGGTGGGGCGGTCGTCACCAGAGTGCCACAGGCGGAACTCCGTTGGGACCGCGGCGGCGCGTAATGATCTGTGGATGAGTCGAATTCGCCGCTCGGGACGGAGGTTTCGGCGACCGTCTCCACGGGCGGTGGAGGCCCGCCCGGCCCCCCGGTCGGACCCTGGTCGATTGCGGTGTCGTGAACACTTCCCGGACGCGGAATACGCCCCGTGCCCTTCGGCTTTTCGCCGCCGGCGGGCACACGGCGCGGAGGCGTCGCCAGGCCGCCGCGAGGACTGGGCGATCGACCGGAATGAGGGAGAACATGCGCGAGATGTACGCGTTCGAGGAGGGCCGCGGGCCCGCGGACCCCGCCGGCGGCGAACGGCGCGAACCGATCCCCCGGAGGCCGGCCCCGCCCCCGGGTCCGCACCCGCTGGACAACCCCGCCCGGTCGGCGCTCACCGGTCCGCACGCCCACTTCGTCGAGCGGCGCGGCCGGATCCTGCGCTACCCGGTCGACGTCAGCCCCTGGCTGGCCCTGCCCGACCACCCCGAGGCGCGGGACTGGGCCGACGTCGCCGCGCTGGCCGGACCCGGCGGAGCGGTCACCCTGACCGCGTTCCGGGAGCCGCCGCCCAGGGACTGGGAGGTCGTCTTCCGGGCCGAGGGGGTTCAGCTCGTGGACGCGGGGGTGGCCGCTCGGCCCGACCCGGAGGCCGTCCGGCTCGGCCCGGCGGACGTGCCGGAGATGCTGGACCTGGTGGCACGCACCCGCCCCGGTCCCTTCCTGGCGCGCACCATCGAGCTCGGCGTCTATCTGGGCGTACGCCGAGGCGGGAAGCTGGTCGCGATGGCGGGGGAGCGGCTGCGTCCGCCGGGCTGGAGCGAGATCAGCGCCGTCTGCACCGACGAGTCCGCACGCGGCCAGGGACTGGGGAGCCGGCTCGTCCTGGCCGTCGCCCACGGCATCCGCGAGCGGGGCGAGACCCCGTTCCTGCACGCCGCCGCCTCCAACACCGGGGCCGTCCGGCTCTACGAATCGCTCGGCTTCCGGCTCCGCCGACGTACGGAGTTCCTGTCCGCACTGGCCCCGGCGACGGCCGCACCCGCCGACGGGGCCCGCCGGCCGACGCCCAGCTGACCCCGGGCCGTACGGCCGCCGTCACGGCCCGGCCCCGTAAGAGCGGCCCGACCCGTAACAGGGCGTCCGTCCCCGGTTCAGGGGCCCAAGGCCCCGCCCGTCCGGCCCCCGGTCCCGGGCCGAAGGTCCCGCCCGGGACCTTCGGCCGCCGCCCGGGGCCCTAAGCCCTCCTGTGCCGGTGCCCGCGCCCCGGTGAACTGGGAGGAGACCGTCCGGAACCGCCGGCGGCACCGGGGGCGATCGGAAGGACACAGAGCGTGGCCATCAGGAGACAGCGCACGGCACCCTGCCGGACAGCCGTGCTGCCCGGCACGGACCCGGGCGCGGTGGCCGCCGCAGGCCGGATCGGAAGCTGCACGCTCGCGAGCGTGCTGCTCGTGCTGACAGGGCTGATCGTGTTCCTCGACATCGCCACCGGGCAGGACCTCCGGGTCGTCCCGCTGCTCGTGGTCGTCCCGGCGCTGGCCTCCGTCTTCTGCACGCTCCGGCAGACGATCTGGGTCGCGGTGTGGATCACGGCGGTGGTCGTCGGCTTCGGGGCGCACGGCGACGGCACCTTCTGGGACTTCACCCTCGGCATCGGCTTCGCCGCGCTGGCCTGCGGACTCGGGGTCGCCGCCTGCGCGGCGCGGATCCGGCACGCCGCCGAGGTGGCGCGGCTGCGCTCCGCCGCCGTCACGCTCCAACGGCAGATCCTGCGCCCGCTGCCCGTCCTGACCGACCAGATCTCCGCCGAGGGGATCTACGAGCCGATCGAGGAGGACCGCTTCGTCGGCGGCGACATCTACGAGGTCGTCCAGTCGTCCTACGGGACCCGGGTCATCATCGGCGACGTCCAGGGCAAGGGGCTCGCGGCCATCGGCGCCGGGTTCGCCGCCATCGCGGCGTTCCGGGAGGCGGCCATCCGCGAACCCACCCTCACCGGGGTGGCGGACGCCCTGGAGGACGCCGTCCTGCGGCACAACGCCTTCTCCGCCCAGACCGGCGAGGCCGAACGCTTCGTCACCGCGCTCGTCCTCGGCTTCGTCGACGAGAAGCGCGTCGAGGCGGTCAACTGCGGCCACCTGCCACCGCGGCTGCTGCGCGACGGCCGCTCCTCGCCGGTACCCCTGCGCAAGACGTACGTCCCGCTCGGCCTCGCCGCCCTCAGCCACGAGATCCGTACGACGGAGTCGTTCGACTTCCCGCGCGGCGCGACGCTCCTCCTGTTCACCGACGGGGTGACCGAGGCCCGCGACGCCGCCCACGCCTTCTATCCGCTGGACAAGCGGCTCGCCCGCTGGGCCGGGCGCGAACCGCGCGACCTGCTCGAAGCCCTCCGCGGCGACCTGGAGGACTTCACCGGGGGCGTCCGGCGCGACGACGTCGCCGCACTCGCCCTGCGCCGGGTGCCCGTCGGCGGCCGACCGCGGCCCACGGGACTCCGCGGGCACTTCCGGCGGGCCCCCGCTGTGCTCAGCGACCGCTGAGAAGCGCACGCGTACGGTATCCACGCCCCGTGCCGCGTCCGTGCGCGCCGTCGCGGCGCTCTCCGCCGGACAGCGGCGCCGCCCGGCGCCGGCCCGCCTGGTCCCGGCACACCGCCGCCGGTCGCCGGGACGCTCCTCAGACGTCCGGGGCCACCGGCGGAACCACCCGCGCGCGCAGCCGGTCGACGAAGACGCGCTGCCCCGCCACGAGCCGCTCGGCGGCCTGCTCCGGCGTGCACCAGGCGAACCGGTCCATCTCCGGGAACTCCCGCAGCACGCCGGAGCCGCGCGGCCACTCCATGGTGAACGTCCCCGGCACCGCGGACGCCGGATCCAGCTCGGCCTCCAGCGCCCACACCGTCACGGTCTTGCCGCCGCGCTGCCGGGCCTCGCCGAGCGGCAGCCATTCCCCGTCCTGGACGTGCAGCCCCAGCTCCTCCTCGAACTCGCGGCGAGCGGCAGCCGCGGGCCCCTCCCCGGCCTCGTACTCGCCCTTGGGGACCGACCACGAGGCCGCCTCCCGCCCCGCCCAGAACGGGCCGCCCATGTGCCCGATCAAGACCTCGACGTCCCGCCCGGGGCCGTCGCCGCCCGTGAACCGGAAGAGGAGGAGGCCCGCGCTGCGCCTGGCTGTCGACATGCCGTCGAGTCTGCGGCCGGGGAGTGCCGTGCGCCAACGCACGCGCGGCCCCGGGCGTCGGCCGGGACTGCCCGACTACCGGCGGCCGTCACGTCTTGCGGTAGTCGAACGCCTCCGCGGCAGCGGCCTCCACCGCCGCGATGTCACCGCCCGCCGACGCGGTCACCACGGCGGCGACCGCACCCTCCAGGAACGGCGCGTCGATCAGCCGCGACCCTTCGGGAAGCTCATCGCCCTCGGCGAGCATCGCTTTCACCGTGAGGACCGCGCTGCCCAGGTCGACCAGCACCGCGACCCCGGCCCCTCGGTCCACCGAGGCCGCCGCCCGGCCGATCAGCTCGGTGCTCGTGCCGAGCCCGCCGTTCGGGAGCCCGCCCGCCGCGGCGACCGGCGCCGTCACGCCGCCCGCCGCCAGCCCGCGCGCCAGTTCGGCGACCGACTCCGCGACCGCCCCGCTGTGCGAGACGAGCACGACACCGACCCGGCCGTCGCCGCTCATGCCGCGCCCCCGTTCCGCGCGGTCCGGGCCAGCGCCTCGACCAGCAGGGCCGCCGACGTCGCTCCCGGGTCCTGATGGCCGATGCTGCGCTCACCGAGATAGCTGGCCCTGCCCTTGCGCGCCTGGAGCGGAACCGTCGCCTCCGCACCCGCGCGGGCCGCCTCGGCGGCATCGTCGAACGACGCCGCCAGTACCTCGGTCGCCGGCAGCAGCGCGTCGAGCATCGTCTTGTCCCCGGCCCCGGCCCCGCCCAACTGCCCGACGGCGGCCACCCCGGCCGCGAACGCCTCGGCGAACCGTTCCCGCGTCACCTCGGCCTCCTCGCCCAGAGCCTTGCCCGTCCGGCGCAGCAATGTCCCGTACAGCGGTCCCGAAGCGCCGCCGACGGTCGAGATCAGCTGCCGGCCGGCCAGCGTGAGGACCGCGCCGGGTGTGGCGGGGGCGTCCTCGTCCAGGACCGCGGTCACCGCGGTGAAGCCGCGCCGCAGATTGCTGCCGTGATCGGCGTCCCCGATCGCCGAGTCCAGCTCGGTCAGACGGTCCGCCTCACGCTCCACGGAGGCCGCCGCCGCGACCAGCCAGCGGCGGAAGAAGTCGGCGTCGAGCACGTGGTCTCCTGTTCGTCGGGCCGGTGGGCGGTTCGTCCGCCGACGCGGATCGTACGGGCCGTGAGGCCGGCGGCGGGAGAGGTACGGACGACCCCGTCACCGGCCGTCCCGCTCACCGGCCCCAGCGGAGCGCCGCCGTCTCCACGGGCGCGTCCCACAGCCGCAGCAGCTCCTCGTCGGCCTGGCACAGCGTCACCGAGCAGCCCGCCATGTCGAGGGAGGTCACGTAGTTGCCCACGAGCGACCGGGCCACCCGCACGCCCCGCTCGGACAGCACCCGCCGCACCTCGGCGTTGAACCCGTACAGCTCCAGCAGCGGTGTGGCGCCCATCCCGTTCACCAGCGCGATGACGGGGCCGGCCGGCCGCAGATCCTCCAGCACGGCGCTCACCGCGAAGTCCGCGATCTCGCGTGAGGTCATCATGGGACGGCGTTCCCGTCCGGGCTCGCCGTGGATCCCGATCCCCAGCTCCAGTTCGCCGGCGGGCAGGTCGAAGGTCGGGCTGCCCTTCGCCGGAGTGGTGACGGCGCTCAGTGCCACACCGAAGCTCCGTGAGGCCCCGTTCACCTGCCGGGCCACCGCGGCGACCCGTTCCAGCGGCGCGCCCTCGTCGGCGGCGGCCCCGGCGATCTTCTCGACGAACAGGGTCGCGCCCGTACCGCGCCGCCCCGCCGTGAAGGTGCTGTCGCTGACCGCCACGTCGTCGTCCACGACGACCTGGGCGACCTGCACGCCGTCGTCCTCGGCGAGCTCGGCGGCCATCTCGAAGTTCAGCACGTCACCGGTGTAGTTCTTGACGACGAACAGCACCCCGGCGCCGCTGTCCACGGCCGTCGCCGCCCGCACCATCTGGTCGGGCACCGGCGAGGTGAACACCTCGCCCGCACAGGCGGCCGACAGCATGCCGGGCCCGACGAACCCGGCGTGCAGCGGTTCGTGCCCCGACCCGCCGCCCGAGACGAGGCCCACTTTCCCGGCCACCGGGGCATCCGCCCGCACGACGACGCGGTTCTCCACGTCGACGGTCAGCTCGGGATGGGCGGCGGCCATACCGCGCAAGGCGTCCGCGACCACGGTCTCCGGGACGTTGATCAGCATTTTCATGTCTGTCTCCTCGTGAGCCTGGCAGAGAACCCCGACAGCCTGTGCTCCTTCAATGGTGCGGCGGCGGCGTCGTATTGTCGATCTTGGCGGTCGGACACGCTCGGCGGACCCGCCCGCGCCTCTCCTGTCGATCCTGCCGACAAGCCGCGCCGCACGCCATCGGTGGAGTTCTCCGCGCGTGCGAAATTCCTCAGGAGTAAAATGAGCGATGGACTGCGGAGTTCATGTGCGAGAGGTGCTTCCATGGAGATGCGGTTGCCTATCGTCGGACGCGACGCCGAACTGAAGACCATGCTCCACGCGGCCGAACTGGCCGCTCGTGGTGACGCGCAGATCGTTATCCTGGGCGGTCCCACCGGAATCGGGAAAAGCGCGCTGTCTCGCGCGTTCTGCCAAGATCTGACCGATTTTCGCGTGCTGAGCGTGGCGGGTGTCCCGTCGGAGCAGGACATCAAGTACTCCGCGGCGAACCGCGTCATCCAGAGCGCGCACGACGAACTCTCCCTGGACCTCCGCCGGGCCAACCTGATTCAGGAGGACAGCACCATGATGGCGGCGGGGGGTGCGCTGATCAGTGTCCTCGACGATATCCGGGACGGCAGTCCGGTGGCGCTGATCGTCGAGGACGCGCATCTGGTGGACGACTACTCCCTGAAGGCCATCGGATTCATGCTGCTGCGGATGATGAGCGACGAGATCATCACGGTTCTCGACACCGAGCACATCAACAAGACGAAGAAGGACGTGGGTCTCGCCGGAAACGACGAAAGGGTCACGCAGATCGACCTGGCGGGTCTCACGGTTCCCGCTCTGAGGGAGTACCTCGCGTCGGAGAAACTTCCCGCGCTGTCCGTCTCCCAGCTCGCGCAGATCGCGAAGTGGAGCAACGGAAACCCGCTCTACGTCAAAGCCTTGGTCGGAGCGATGGAGGGCGGGCGCGGCATACCGGAACCCTTGTCCCTCGCCGACGTGCCGCCGTCTCTCACGGCGGCGGTGAAGGAGTGGTCCGACTCGTTCCCGCAGCGGAGCCGTCCGATCCTCGACGTGCTGGCCGTGCTCAACGCTCCGACCACCGTGCCGACACTCCAGCAGCTGGTGCACAGCGACACCCTGCTGGACGACATCGAACCTCTCGTCACCGAAGGCGCGGCGCAATGGCGTACAGAAGCCGACGACCCGAGGCTGGAGCTCATGCACTCGGGGCAGCGGGACGCCGTCTACGCCTCGATCCCTCAGTCCAGACGCCGTGAACTGCACCGTGCCGCCGCCGACATCCTCGCCCCGCCGGCCAAGTGGCGGCACCAGATCGCGGCTCTCGAAGAGTACGACGGGGACCTGGCGTCCGAACTGCTGGAGGCGGCGGACCGGGAGTCGGCCCACGGTGATCTCTCACATGCCGCGCAGTACGAACTCGCGGCCTCCGAAGCCGCCCCCGAGTCGGACATCCGCCGCACGGCCCTCCTGAAGGCCGTGCGGCTGCTCGTCATCAGCGGCCAGTACGCCGCCGCGCTCGGCTACGGAGCCCGTATCGAGGACACGATTGCCTCGCCGCAGAAGAACGAGGCGCTGGGTTTCCTGGAATACGCCAGGGGACACGACGCCGGCGCGTCCGAGTATCTGAGGCTGGCCCGCGAAGGCTTCGGCGACGCGGACGGCGCCGCTCGGGCGTCCGCGGAACTGGCCTCGCTGCAGCGCTCCCTCGGTCTGGGAGCCCAGGCGGTGAGATCGGCCCAGTACGCGCTCGCGCGCACCGCTGACGCCGGGATCATCGGCCAGGCGCAGGCCAACATCGCCTGGGGAGCGGCGCTTCAGGACGGACCCGCCGAGGGGCTGCGCAGGCTGTCCCAGCTGAGGGTCAATCCGGCGGAGGTGCCCGCACCCGACATGGACGCACTCGCCTGCCGGGGCATCCTGAGAGGACTCTCCGGACAACTCACCGACGCGCTGGCCGACTTGCGCGTCGTGGTCCGCAGGAGCACCCCGGGTCTGACCCGGCGCAGCGACTACGCGGCCAAGGTCAACGCCGCCGCGTGCCACTTGATGCTGGGGGAGTGGGAGCAGGCCCGGCGTACCGCCTCGCTGGCCTTCGACGAGGCGCAGATATCGGGCCGGGACGTGGATTTCGCGGTGGTCCACTCCATGAGCGCGGCCATCTACGCCCTGCAGGGACAGTGGGAGTGGGCGGAAGCCGATCTTCGCGAGGCGCAGAGCATCGCGAACGAGACCGACTTCGCCGCACCCGAATTCCACATTCGGCAGGCCGCCGGGACCATCGGCTTCGCCCGGCAGGACTGGCGCACGGTCATCCGGGAGTTGGGCCGGGCGATGGAGGACTCCTCGAACGAGGGAAGGGTGCGGGTGTACGGCACGTGGTTCCTGCCGATGCTGGGCGTCGCCTGCGCCCGTGCGCACGAACTCTCGAAGGGGGCGGAGGCCCTCGCGGCGCTGGAGGCGCTGGAACCGACCGGCGCGATGCCGATCGTGGCGAGCAAGTGGGTCAAGGGAAACCTCCTGTACGCGCAGGGCGATCTTCCCGCGGCGAGCAGAGCGTTCAGGGACGGGCTGGCGGTACCGCCCGACGGAGGCGAGCCGGTGCTGCACAGGTCCATGCTGCGCTGCGACTTCGGCCGGGTGCTGATCGAGACGGACGCGAAGGACGAGGCCAGGAGCCAACTGCTCGCCGCCGAGAAGGTTTTCCGGTCCCTGGGAGCGCAGCCCCTCGTCGCGCAGTGCCATGAGCTGCTCGGCAGGAGCGAGGCATCCGACCACGCGACGGGAGCCGAGAGCTTCTGGGGCGAACTGACGGACCGGGAGAAGGACACGGCCAAGCTGGTGGGGCGCGGCTGGACGAACAAGGAGATCGCTCAGGAGCTGTACGTCAGCACCAAGACCGTCGAATACCACCTGGGCAACATGTACGCGAAGGGCAACCTCAAGAACAGGCGTCAGCTGCGAGACGTCATCCAGACGCTGGCGGCGTGACGGACGAGCACGACGCGGAAGCGGGAGTACGGACGAGCGCCCGTACTCCCGCTTCCCCGTACTCCCGCGTGGGCGACTCCCGCGTGGGCGACGGATTCCTCAGCAGGGTTCCGTCGAGGAGGCGATGTCGTTGTTCTCCACGTTGACGGCGTCCGACGCCCCTCCCGAGCGCATGGCGAACCGCGTCCCGGTGTAGTTGATGTCCGGGTACCAGCAGTAGCGCGACGACGTCTCGTTGACCCAGGACGACATGACGTCGTTGAAGTCGATGCCCCGGAGGTCATTGAGCGCACGCCCGTTGTTCACGGCGTAGCCGCCGCCGGCGTACCCCACGTCCCGGTAGAGGCAGAGGTAGCCGTCGGGGCATCCTCCTGGTTGGGAGGGAAGGCGGAGCACTCCTGGGGCGATCATCCCGGTGGAGGCCGAAGCCGTCGTCGCGGGGAGTGCGATCGCCAGCAGTGGAGCGAGCATCGTCGCCGCGGCAACCGCGCGGGCACGTTGAGAGACAGAGAACATGTGCGCACCTCCTCGACCCCGATTCCTCATTCTTCCCCCATGGGCCGGCCTGACCAGCGATTGAAGGGGCCGAACGGGTGAATAGGGGTCAAGATCGGTTACGCAGAGCCAGGGAGTGGATACAGGGAGCCGCCGGTCGGTGTTCCCGTCCCGGGACCTTCAGGCGTCACGACTGCCGGCGTCGCCTGATCGCCGCGAAGGCCAGGGCGGTCAGCCCCGCGGCCCCGATCGTGGCGCAGACGATCGCGAACCCCTTGGTCTGACCGATGCCCGTGGGGGCGAGGTCCGAGGCCGATGGGCTCGGAGCCGGCGGGGAGGAGGGCGGACAGCTCGGCAGCGTCGGCCGCGCCGTCGGCGTGGGCGAGAGCGTCGTCGGCGCCGTGGCCGTCGGTGTGGGCGAGAGCGAGGGGGACAGCGATGGCGAGAAGGACGGCGTCAGCGTGATGGAGGGGGTGAGCGAGGGCGTGGTGGTGAAAGAAGGCGTGAGTGACGGAGTCAGTGACGGGGTGGGTGAGACGGAGGGGAAGGGGCTCGTCGTCGTGACCGAGGGGGTGGGGCTGGTCGGCGTGACGGAGATGGACGGCGAGGGCGTCGGGAAGGTCGGCGAGGCCGATGGGTTCACGGGCGGCCCGGTGGTGCAGGTGGCAGAGGGAGTCGGCTCTCCGGCGGCACTGGCCTGCCCGGCGGCTGTCATCGAAACCAGGGCAGCGGCGCAGAGGGCTGCGGCTACCCTCCTTCCCTGGTCCATAGGAGGTCCTCTCGGTAACCAGCCAGGCGATCTGACCCGGACTGTCTCATCGTGCTGTCCTCGACCACTCGCCGCCTGCCCTGAGGACCGGCCGCGCCTGATCGGCGGAGTTTTTCACCCGTGTGCATGTCAGCACCGGTCGCGGAACGGCGAGCCCATGCGTTCTCCGGTCCACTGGCGGCGTCGCGCCACGCACAGGGTGGACAGGGCGAGGCACACGGCCATGAGGCCGGCCATGACTCCGGCGGCAGCCCAGAAGTAGGACGTCGGCCCGCCGGAGACGGCCATCCGGAGCCCCTCCACGGAATAGGTCATCGGCAGATAGGGGTGGAGGCCGGAGAAGAGGGCGTTCGTGGTCTCCACCGGATAGAGCCCGCCCGCGCCGCCGAACTGCACGGCCAGCAAGAGGAAGAAGACGCCCTCGCCGAGGATTCCGGCGGCTGCTTTCAGGACGTGGCCGAGCGCGGCGAAGCCGAAGCCGGTCAGCACGCAGAGCACGACCGCGGCCCAGGGGTGGACGGCGTCGAGCGACAGCAGCGCCTGTCCGAACGCGAACAGCCCGCACGTGGACAGGGCGCTGATCACGGCGATGGGCAGCCAGCTCGCCCGGGCGATGGCGAAGGCGTTGATGGGCGACGCGACGCCCCGGCTGCTCGCACGCCCCAGCACCGTGAGCGCCACCAGGACGGACACGCAGGAAAGGAGACTGAGGGCGAACGGCGCGATGCCGCGGGCGAGGGTCCGTGCCGGGTGGTGGTTCTTCTCCTGTACGGAGATGGGGCTCTGCACACCGTGCGACGCGGAGACGCTGGCCGCCGGGATGCTCTTCGCCAGGTCCTGGAGCTCCTTCTCCAGGGCGGACACCGACGTGGTGAGCGCCTTGCTCCCGTTGATGAGCGGCGTCAGCCGGTCCAGCAGGGACTTGGTGCTGGACGCCGC
The DNA here is from genome assembly GCF_003846185.1 of Streptomyces sp. ADI96-02. Lineage (GTDB taxonomy): Bacteria > Actinomycetota > Actinomycetes > Streptomycetales > Streptomycetaceae > Streptomyces. Next base: position 300,573 of record NZ_ML123034.1, on the reverse strand, counting down.
TTCCTGGAGCTTCCCGTTGAGCGCCGTGACCCCGCCCTGCGCCAGCCGCACGGAGTTGCCCGTCTGCGTGGTGTTCTGCGTGATCAGGGGGCCGTTCCCCGACCCCGAGCTCTCCTGGGCGGACTGGGCGGTCGCCGCCGCCTCGTTGAGCTGGGACGCCATGGTTCCGCTGTTGCCGTTGGCGCTCTGCAGCGTGTCGTTGAGCTGGGAGAGCGCCGCCTTCATCTCCTCCATCTGCTTCGCGATCTGCTCGGTCCCGGACGCGGGCGGCTGCGCGCCGGGAGGCTGCTCGCCCTCGCCGGACTTGAGCTTCGTCTCCAGCTTGAGCACGTCGTTCACGCGCTTGCGGACGTCCGCCCACACATCGGTGGTCTGCTGGGCCTCGTATCCCAGCACGATGTTCAACGCCTCGTTCTTGATCCTCTCGGCGTAGGCGGTGGCCGACAGGCCGACGAGGTATCCGTGGGCGTCGTCGACCTCGACGGTCAGGGAGGCGTGGGCGGGCTTGCCGGAGAGTCCTTCGGCGATCTTCGACGAGAAGTCCTCGGGGATGACGAGGACCAGGTAGACCTCTCCGCGGCGCAGCTGCTCGACCGCGGTGTCGTACGGGAGGTTCCGCCAGGCGAACGCGTGGTTGAGCCGCACCTCCTCGGTGAGCCTCTTGCCGACGTCCATCCGCACGGCGGGCTCGCCGGGTTCCTGGCGCATGTCCGAGGGCCGGTCGAGGTCGACGATCGCCGCGGGCGTGTCGCGCATCCGTCCCTGCGGGTCCTGGAGCGACAGGAGGCACAGCGCGCTGCCCACCAGCGGGATGAGGATCAGGAGGGCAGGCACCCACTGGAGGCGTGGGCCGCGAAACCGCTGGAACTCCAGCCACGCCAGGCGGAGCGCTCTCACGAAGCCGACTCCTCGTCCTCGTACGGGCCCCTCGGGTCGTCGTACTCCTCGTCCTCCTCGTCCCAGGGCGCCTGATCGGCCGCGTGCGGCTTCCCCTCGGGTGAGGCGTCGTAACCGGGCAGGCGGTGCGAGGCCGGGACCCAGGTGCTGCCGTGTTCACCGCCCCGGTCCGGTGCCCGTTCGCTGCTGACGGGGATGTCGACGTCGCCCCAGCCCGCGTCGGAGGAGGTGGCGATCACGGCTTTTCCGGCCGAGCTGATCGCGCGCAGCGCCCGGCGGACGAAGAGCCGGTCCGCGGTGCCCAGACCGGCGTCGACGTCCGCCACGGCGATGCCGTCCACATGCTGGCTGCAGGCGAGCGCCACCGCGAGGAGTAGGCGTTCCACCGGATCCAGGTCCCGGATGGGGGTGTCGCCCGGCGGGGTCTCGATCCGCATGAGCTCGCACGCGTCGCGGACGGCGGCGACGGACATGCGCTTCCCGCAGACCAGCCGCCGTTCGGTGATCGCCTCCCGGACCCGCAGGAGCGGGTCGACAGTGATCACGGGCGGCGCCTGGGCGACGGCGATGCGGTCCCGGAGGACCGCGGCGATGGAGCGGCCGGGGAACGAGCTGTCCGTGTGCAGCGTGCCGCCTGCCAGGGAGAGGCGTCCGCACAGGGCCAGCATCAGCGCCGTACGCTCCTGATCCGCGGGACCGGAGACCACGGCCAGGTCCCTGTCGTGGACCACGCCGCTGACCGAGGTGAAGATCAGCCCGTCCGGGCCCATGGCGCTCAGCTGCCGCGCTTCGACAAGTAGCCCCATGACGTTTCCCTTCTCGGAACGTCGCTGCGAAATACGGTCGAAGGCGCCGGCCGGGACGGCCGGCGCCGATGCCGCCCGCAGGAAGGTGACAGCCCGCTCTCCTCGGGAAATTCCTTTGCCGGCTCGACCCGGCACCATGAAAGCCTTCGTGTGCGATTACTATATTTGCGTACTATTTCGCTCCACTCCAGCACCGCAGCCCCTGCGTGTTGGTCCGCCGGGAAGGATCTCCACGCGGCGGGGCAAGGCAAGCGGGGCAATGCGTTCACCCGAAAAGCTCAACCCGCGCAGGAACCGCTCGTCGGCGACGCGACGGATGACGACAGCGCTGCGTTACTGAGCGGCATGGAGAGTCTTGTTCGCCAGTGGCGGCGGAAGAAACGGCTCATCGCCTTCCCGCGGTGGGGCGGCGGAAGCATCGCGGCCGTCGTCGTCCTGCTCCTGAGCGTGCTGCTGGGCTACGGCTACCTGTACGCCCGCATGGGCGGCGCGCAACCGGCGCGCGGCCCGGTCGAGCTGGACGCCCTGTGCGGCAGCCCACCCGTCTACGTCGCCGCCAACAGCCCCTACCGGGGCCCCGGCCCCCACCCGATGGTCGTCTACCACGAAAAGGACCAGACCTCTCCGCCGGCCTGGACCAGGGTCGCCGTCGACCCGTCCGCCGACGACGGCGCCCCGCTCGCTCAGGAGGACAGTGCCCAGGTCCAGCTCGTAGCCTGTGCTGAGCGAGTCCAGGAAGAAAGGACCCGAGAGGTATGCAGACTCGAAGGTGGTGCGACGCCTCTGTATCGGGCCGTATACCGCGTGCGCGTGCGGGAGGCCCGTACCGCCCGCACCGTGGCCGAGACGCTGGTCCGGCCCACGGCCGAGCAGTGCCCCCGGTTCATCCACGTGGACTCGCGCGATCCGCGCGCGTACACCCTGCCCTCGGCGCAGGACTACGCGCAGCAGCTCGCCGACGTGATGAACGCACCGGCCGCCGGCCCTCCGGCGCGGGATCCGTGTCGGGAACCCTCCGGTGACAGCTCGTCCGGGCCGCCCGCCCCGGAGCGCACCTGCCCGCCTCTTCGGCGTCCTCGGTGAAGTCTTCGTCACCGTCGCCGTGATCATGGCGCTCTTCCTCGTCTACCGGATCTGGTGGACGAACGTGGAGGCCGACCGGATGGCCCAGTCGACGGCCAAGGCGATCCGGGCCGAATGGTCGCGCGAGGGCGGCGGCGGCAGGCAGAAGTCCGCGTCCTCACCGGGAATCGGGTTTCTCCACGTCCCCGCGCTCGGCGGCGCGGGAGAGATAGCCATCGTCGAGGGAACCGACCCCGAGCGCCTGGACGAGGGCGTCGCCGGTTTCTACACGCATCCGGTCAGATCGGCCATGCCGTGGGACCGCGAGGGAAACTTCTCGCTGGCCGCCCACCGGGACGGCCACGGAGCGAAATTCCACAATCTCGACAAGGTGAGGTCCGGCGACCACGCCATCGTGGAAACCGAAGGGAAATGGTACGTCTACACCATTTTCGCGACCCTGCCCAAGACGGCGGACACGAATGTCGGCGTCATCGATTCCATTCCGAAGGGGTCGGGCCGCTACACACGCGGGCAGTACATCACCCTCACCACCTGTACGCCGGTGTTCACGTCCGACTACCGGCTGATCGTCTGGGGAGAACTCACCCGGGTCGAGCCCGTGACGCCCGGCCGGACCCCGCCGCCCGAGATGCGCCGCTGATCCCGCCGCACCGCGCACCCGGGCCGCGGCTACGGGTTCGAGGCGAGTTCCAGCACGAAGGGCGAGGGTTCCACTCCGGTCAGGGCCGCCTTCGTGTAGGCGGCCCAGATCCGCGCCGGATAGCCGCCGCCGTTGACGCGCGCCTCCCCCAGGGCCCCGTACAGCGGTCGTAGGACGCCGGAGTCGGGATCCTGCCCCATCACCGCCACCACCGTCACCAGGTCGGGCGTGTACCCGGCGAACCAGGCGGCACGGTCGTGCTCCGCGGTCCCCGTCTTCCCGGCGGCGGACCGGCCGGACGCGAGCGCCTCCCTGCCGGTCCCGTTCTCCACCGCGCCCACCAGGACCGCGGTGGTGGCGTCCGCGGCCGTGCGGGGGATGACCTGGATGCTGGTGCGCTCGGGCAGGCTGATCGGCGCATCGCCCCGGTCGATCTCCTTGAGGAGGGTGTAGCCGCGGCGCGCGCCGTGGTTGGCGAGCGTCGCGTAGGCCTTGGCGAGGTCCAGGACGCTCGGCTGGGCGGCGCCCAGGGCGATCGCCGGAGCGGAGGTGAGACCCGGTGTCGCCGCCGGCAGACCCAGATCGACGGCGGTCGATCGCACGCGGTCGGTACCCACGTCGGAGGCCAGTTGCGCGTAGACCGAGTTGACCGACTTCTCGGTCGCCGCGCGGAGGGTGATCGGACCGTAGTCCACGTCGTCCTCGTTGGCCGGGGCGTAGCCGACCGGCCCGTCGGCGCTCACCACCCGTCGTCTGTTGGAACCGTCGTAGACGGTGTCCGGGGTGATCGCCGCGCCGTCGACGGTCGACGAGCCGTTCGCCAGTGCGGAGGCCAGCACGATCGGCTTGAACGTCGATCCGGCCTGGTAGTCGCGGCGGGTGGCGTTGCTGACGTACTGCCGGGTGTAGTCGTAGCCCCCGTACAGGGTGGTCACCTCCCCGGTCGCCGGGTCCACCGACGCGCCCCCGACCCGCACGGAACGGTCCTGCGGCCGTCTGCGGTCGAGGGCGCGGACCAACTGCTCGTCGACGGCGCGGACGAACGCCTCCTGGCGCTCCTTGCGGATGGTGGTGACGATCCGGTAGCCGCCGGCGGCCAGCCGGCTCTCGTCGACGATGGCGTTCTCCACCAGGTACTGCTTGACCGCTTCGACGACGTAGCCGCGCTGACCGGAGAGACCGGCCGGCGCGCGTACCGCGTGAGGAACGGGGAAGGCCGTCCCCGCCCGCTCGGCGGCACTCAGCCACTTCTCCTCGACCATGCCGTCCAGGACGTAGTTCCACCGCCGCACGGCCTGCCGCCGGTACTCGGGGCGGGCGACGACGTCGTACCTGCTCGGCGCGTTCAGGAGCGCCGCCAGGTAGGCCCCCTCGGCGACCGTCAGCCGCTCGGCGTCCTTGCCGTAGTACGCCTGCGCGGCGGCCTGGATCCCGTAGGCGTTGCGCCCGAAGAAGCTCGTGTTCAGGTAGCCCTCCAGGATCTGGTCCCTGCTCTGCTTCTGGGCGAGCTTCACCGAGATGAACAGCTCCTTGGCCTTGCGGGCGAAGGTCTGCTCCTGGTTGAGGTAGTAGTTCTTGACGTACTGCTGCGTGATGGTCGAACCGGACTGCCTGCCCTTTCCGGTGACCGTGTACCAGGCGCCCCGGAGCATGGTCCTGGGGTCGATCGCGTGCCCGGAGTAGAAGTCGCGGTCCTCGGCGGCCAGCACGGCCTGCCGCACCTTCACCGGTACCCGGGAGAGCGGAACCGCCTCGCGGTTCACCTGGCCCTCGCGGGCGAGCACCGAACCGTCGGCGTACAGGTAGAGGTTGCTCTGCAACGTGGCCGCGCTGTTCGGCGACGGGACCTGGACCAGGAGGTACCCGACGACCAGGAGGTTGACGGCGAGCACCGCCCCCCACAGGACGACCCGCGTCACCGAACGCCGCAGTGAGACCAGGCAGCCGCGCCGCGCCGCCGCCGGGCGGCGTTTCCAGCGCCCGTACGACGTCCGATGGCCGGATCCGGCGCGTGCCGCGGACACGGTGGGGGCACCCGGGACATCTCGACCGTTCGGCTCGCTCATGCTGGCCGGCCACTCCTCCCGCTGCGGACGACGACCCGGACGTCATCGGGCACGTACCAGATATCTCACAACGCGCGGGCGCGTCGCGCGCTCCTGCGCCGTACGTCCGCGCGTCCCCGCCCAGCGGCCGAACCGTGCGCGGGCGTCCTCCGTCCCGCCCCCGAATGGGTCTCTCCGCTTGGCACCGACCGGGCCCCCGACCAGAGTGGGGCCATGGCTGCTCGGGGACCGAGGGAACCAATGACATCTCGTGGACGAGGAGTGAGGAGCGGGTTTCTGACCGCTCTCACCGTGATGGCGATGACACAGGCGCTGCCCGCCGCGGAGGCGCTCGGCCAGGAGCGGCCACGGCACCGGCCGGCGGGCGACCTTCTCCCCGGCCCGGCGCGGATCCTGCCGCGGGCCGACGAGACGATCGCGCCGAGCGCGAACCCCCTGTGCGTCCTCACGCCGACGCCGACCAGCGGGACCACGCCCACGTCGACCGTGTCGCCCCTGCCGACGTGTTCGACGCTCTCGCCCAGCTCCACCGGCGATGTGACGGTGTCCCCGGCCACGTCCTCGCCGTTCTGCGTCATCGTCCCCGCGGGCGGCACCGTCGCGCCCACGCCGACCTCCACGGGGCCGACGCTGCCGCCGTGCCCCACCGCGTCCCCCTCGGGACTCGCCCGCACCGGGACGGCGGGAGTGGGGACGCTCAAGGCCGCCCTGATCGCGGCGGGCCTGGTGGGCGTCGTGTTCCTGCTGCTGGGGGCCTTCTTCGGGCGCAGGCCGCAGGGCCGCCACTGACCGGTACGGGAGCCGGACGGCCCGCAACGCGTCCTCGGCCCCCGCCGGCCGCCGGTCAGTCCCGCTGCGGCTCACTCTGCTGATGGCGCAGCGTACGCACCGTGGTCGGCAGAGTGACCAGGGCCCCGACGATCAGGAGCAGGGCCGCCGCCCGGCGGATGACGTCGATGGCCCCGGTGTCGGTCGCCGCCCCGGCGACTCTGTGGTGCAGGGATTCCAGGCTCGTCGAGGCGAAGGACGTGGCCACGGCCGCCGCGAGGTACTGGATGGCGAGGCTCTGGCGCGAGACCACTCCGGCCTGGTCGGGCGTGACGCGGTGCTGGACGAGCACGTTCGTGAGTCCCGACGTCAGGCCGAACCCGGCCCCGCACACGGCGAGCGCCGTCACGTAGACGCCCGGGAAGGCCTCGGCCGTCAGGGTGGCCACCCCGGCGGCCGTCAGCGCGAGGGTCAGGGTGAGCAGCGCGTGGGCGTTGCGCACACGCCCCAGATGCCCGGCGGCGTACGCGGCGAGCGTGTGCGGAATCGAGAAGCCGAGGAACGCGCACCCCGCCACCAGTACGGAGAGTCCGAGGCCGTCCTGGAGATGCAGCATCGAGAACGTGGACACGATGACGAGCCCGACCACCGAGGTGGAACCGGCGATCGTCAGCACGTGCAGGGGCCGGTCGCGGTACAGCGTCCGCTTGCGGACCCCGCCGGAGGAGTCCCGCTCCAGGATGACGTAGACGGCCAGCAGTCCGAGGCTCAGGGACAGGCAGGTGAGGGTGGAGGTGGACGACCAGCCCCACGCCGTCCCGCGGTCCGCGGTGACGGCCAGGCCGATGCTGCTGAGGGTGATGCACGCACCGGTGACGAGCGGAGTCCGGCGGCCGGCCCCCTTGGGCCCGGTGGGGGCCGGCAGCCGCCAGCGGACGAACACGATCGCGATCAGTGCCACGGGCACGTTGGCGAGGAAGACCGCGCGCCATCCGAAGGCCTCGGCCAGCAGACCGCCGACGAACGGCGCCGAAGCGGCCCCCGCCCCCGAAGCGGCCAGCACGAACCCCACCGCGATGTCCCGCTGCCGCCCCCGGAACGCACCGGCGGTCATCGCCACCGCCCCGGGCAGCACGAACGCTCCGACCACTCCCTGGAGCGCGCGGCCCACGATCAGCCACGGCAGGCTGCTCGCGGCGGCGCAGACCAGCGAGCTGAGGAGGAAGAAGAAGAACCCGTAGGCGGTCGTCCGGCGGACGCCGACGGCCTGGGTGACCCACCCGGTCACCGACATGGCTCCGCCGAAGCCCAGCATGAAGGCCGTCACCAGCCAGTGGAGATCGGTGGGGGAGCGGTTGAGGTCGCCGGCGATCTCCGGCAGCGCCGTGTTCACCGACAACCAGTTCAGCTGAACCACCAGAGCGGCCATTGCCGCGGCGATCAGGACGGTCCGGTCCCGGCGGCTGAACGACCGTACGTCGCCGTCACCGATCCGCCGCACGCGCCTCACCCCCGCCACCCGCTGTAGTCGGAACAGTCCCCCGTCCCTTCCTACTCGGCTCCCGTGCGCACGGCCACCGGACACGACGACGTGTTCGCCCGACGGGGCGAACACGTTCGGTCAAGGTCGGCCGAAAGAGGTAACGGACCCCTCAGGAGCTGATCCGGCAGGGCGACGCCTCGGCGACGACTTCCGCCGAACGGACGGCGCCGTGCTCGCCTTCGCTGAAGTCGGTGTTCATGGCCAGGGAGGCGACGATGTCCTGGCCCCGGCCGTGCTCGTCGCCCGGGAAGGAGGCGTGGGAGGCCGGCCCGACGGGGGCGGGTCCGCCGTCGGCGACGGTGACACAGACGGTGTGGTGGTCGGCGCTCTGCGCGACGTGCAGGCACAGGGGAGGCTCGGCGTGCACGACCGCGTTGGTGACCAGTTCGGAGACGACCATCAGAACGCCGTCGGAGTCGGACTCCTCGACCCCCCATACCGCCAGCGCCGAACGGGTCACGGCCCGCGCGGTCCGCACGGATTCCCGGCTGTGGGGAAGAGACTCGCAGATGGCCGGTTCCGTGTCGGGCGCCGACGCCCGGGCGAGGCGCGAAGCAGCCGAAGCGATGCCGTTCTTCTGGGTGGTAGCCATGGCCAGTCTCCCGGATGCTCTCTCTGTGCCTCGTTCGCCCAAGGGGCCTTACATCCTTTGTAGGTCTCCGCGGCCGTCGGAACCCCCGGCACAGTCCCCAGTCGTCCGACGGGCGTGTCGCGGGGGCGGCCGGGGCGGCGGGGGCGGACGCACGACCGGGGCGACACCGCCGTAGCGGCATCGCCCCGGTCGCCTTCGTTCTCCTACTTGGGGGCCTGGTAGGGGCCGACCGCCGTTCCGTGCTTGGTGACGGCGTGCACGGTCATGCCCTTGAGGTTCTCGATGGAGGTGAGGTCGGAGGCCGTGGCGAGCTTGAGGGTCCCGGCCTGGACCGCCATGGGGAGCGAGGCCACTTTGTCCTTCTGGATGTTCTCCCGCGGCAGCTCGTCCGCCGGAACGAGCGCGTTGTAGCGGAAGACGGCGACGCTGGCGGGGTTGTCGACCGCTCCGGTGCCCGCGGCCTTGACCCGGTACGTCGGGGCGGCGCTGGTGGAGGCGGTGGCGGCGGTGATCTGGGAGGTGTTCTGGGCGATGGGGACACCGCTGGAGATGGTGCCGGTCAGCCGGTGCGTGGGGGCGGTGTACCGCGTGTCCACGTTGACGGTGTCCATGTGGTCGTCGAGGTCGAGGGTGGGCGTGAGCCACGTCAGGCCGGCGGCGCTGTCGGTGGTGGAGAGGTAGGCCCGGTTCTTCTCGACGGACTGGGCGCCCATCGCGCCGGTTCCGGCGCCGGTGTTGATGGTGGCTCCGCGGTGGCGCGAGACGGCGGACGCGCCGTCCCGTCCGTGCATGCCCGTGATCAGCTTGCCGTTCTCGTCCCGGAAGTAGATCGAGTCGTAGGCGTCGGACAGTCCTCCGCTCTGCGGGATCAGGGTTCCGTTCTGGTCGAAGAGCTTCATGCTCAGCTCTTCCTGGACGGCGCCGTTCGCTTCGAGGGTGATCCGGCCCGCGGCGCTCTGGGCCTTCACTTCCATGGCGCTGATGTCATTCATCGTGACCGTCGGGGCCGGCAGGGAGGAGAGGGGGATCTCGTTGGAGGAGGTGCCATAGCCGCCCGTGACCCGCAGTTGCGTGATCGACTCTCCGGCCTTGTTCTGGAAGAGGAAGTCGGATCCGCCGTGGGAGACCCGCTTGCCGGAGGCGCTCGTGGTGGAGGAGGGGAGCACCGTGCCGACCTTGCGCCACTGGCCGGAGGAGTCCTTGCCCTCGACGACGTACGGCGGGACACGGAGCTGGGAGGGGTGGTCCTCGGCGAAGGCGCGGGTCTTCGCCTCGATGTCGACCTTGTAGATGGGCCGCTCGTTGACGGCCCGGTCCGTGCTCGTGCCGGTGATGCGCTTGGCCGTCACCTTGTTGGGGGCGCTGTGGACGTCGCAGACGCCGCCCTGGGAAGCGGCTCCGGAGGGACGCAGTACGGAGATCGCGCCGGTCTTGTCGCTGGTCGCCCAGAAGCCCTTGCCCCGGCCGTCGGAGGCGAGGCCGCCGCCCAGTTCCTCGGCCTTGGGGAAGTATCCGTTGAAGGCGAGGGACGTGGAGGTGGTGTCGTAGCAGCGGAACCAGTAGTCGGCGTTGGCCTGGAGGTTTTCGAGCTTCCACTGCTGGCTGCCGTCACCGAGATCCTTCCACGGCGAACCAGTGGTTCCGACCCGCGTGTCCAGTTCCCATCGCAGGGGATAGGGGAAATCGGCGCCCCCGAACGCGGTCTCGGTGTTGGCGCGCGCCTCGGAGATCACGATGCGCGTCTTCTTGTCGGAATATCCCGATTGCTTCTGCTCATAATGCGATTCGATCTTGAAGCCGGTTCCGGCCTGCTCCTTCACGGAGGCCGGCTGCTCGCCCGGGTTCCAGCGGTACATCTTCGCGACGGTACGGTCATTGGGATCGTCGCCCCGCGTCACCTCGACCCAGTAGCCGTTGTCGTAGGTGCCGCTTCCGACCTTGTAGGCGTAGTTGGCGCTCTTCGCGCCGCTGTCCAGCGGGACTCCGGCACTGGTGGGGAGCTTCTGCGCGTCCGGGAGGCCGTCGGTGTTGACGTCGCCCTGGTGCTCGCCCGGACCGTAGAAGAACCTGACCTTCACGTCCGTACCGGAATGGTTGACGACATCGACCTCGTAGGTGGGCTGCGCTGTCGCCCCCACCTCCGAAGCCGAGGCCGGGGAGGGCAGAGCGGCGAACGTCCCGCCCATAAGGGCGGCCACCGCGCAGATTCCTCCCACCCGCTTGGCGGTCTTGGTGCTGGGCTTCGCCACCGTACTCATGATCTCCTCGCCGTTTCCATCGCTGTTATCGGTGTCATCGGTGTTGTGCATCGCCGGTCCGCGCGATTCCTCGGGGCGTGGGTGAGCGATTGCGCAAAGTCGTTGCCTTGGTTCTTCGGAAGCCGGGTTTTCCGGCCGTGCCCGTCTGTGCGGAGCGCTGACGGGCACGGCCGGACGGGCCGGGCAGCCCTCACAGGGGAATTACCTGATGTTTCAGTCGTGGTGCGGGATGCGAGGGGAATCGGGTACCGAGTAGGTGTCGATCATCCGAAGCCACCGCTGGAAGAAGTCACTCAGCCTGTTCGTCATGGATCTTCTCCATTCCGTGAAGGATGGGCCGGTCGAGAACGGGGTGCCTCGGCCTGCATCTACCGTCGCGTCTCCCTGAGAAATCGAGCTAAGGGTTTCGCCCTAGCCTTCGCGCCGGCCGGAATGAGGCCCGCGTCGACGGGCGTGGCGGGGGCGTGCCCGGGGCCTGGCCCGGGGCCCGGCTGTGGGCGGCCTCGTGGGCGGGCTCGGACAGGTGAGGGCCGCCCGGGGCCGCTGCCCTCCGCGGTCCGGTCTCCGGCGCGGAACTCGTAGCGATCGCGTAAAGAGCGAGGAGCGGGACGTATGGGAGCCGTCAACGCGGCCGGTCGCCCGATCCGGAGGAGGTTTCCTCATCTCGTCAGAGAATCCGTTCTTCATTCAGGAGCTCACGATGGCCGACCTGGCCTTCGTCGTCACCACGATCGCCGTCTTCGCGCTGGTGGCCCTCGTCGCCAAGGGGGTGGCAAAGCTGTGACCGCCGAGAACATCGTCGGCCTCGTCGTGGCCGCCGCCCTGCTGGGCTACCTCGTCCTCGCCCTCGTCAAGCCCGATAGGTTCTGAAGCGCGACATGAGCCCCGTACTCGCTGGTGCACTCCAGCTCCTCGCACTGATCGTCGCGCTGGGTCTGGCCCACCGACCTCTCGGTGACTACATGGCCCGGGTCTACTCCAGCGACAGGCACCTGCGCGTCGAGAAGTGGATCTACCGCGGCATCGGCGCCAACCCGGCCGCCGAGATGCGCTGGCCCGCCTACCTGCGCGCCGTGCTCGCCTTCTCGGCCGTGAGCGTCCTGTTCCTGTACCTCCTCCAGCGGATCCAGGGCAGCCTGCCCGGCTCGCTGGGCTTCTCCTCCATCGATCCCGACCAGGCGTTCAACACCGCCGCCTCCTTCGTCGCCAACACCAACTGGCAGTCGTACTACGGCGAACAGGCCATGGGCCACGTCGTGCAGACCGGCGGCCTGGCGGTGCAGAACTTCCTCTCGGCGGCGGTGGGCATCGCCGTGGCGGTCGCCCTGGTCCGGGGCTTCTCCCGGGTACGCACCGGCGAGCTCGGCAACTTCTGGGCCGACCTGGTACGCGGAACGGTGCGCGTGCTGGTGCCGATCTCGGTCGTCGGCGCCCTCGTGCTGGTCGCCTGCGGGGCCATCCAGAACTTCTCCGGCATCCACGAGGTCGGCCAGTTCACCGGCGGCAGCCAGCAGTGGAACGGCGGCGCGGTCGCCTCGCAGGAGGTCATCAAGGAGCTCGGCACCAACGGCGGCGGCTACTTCAACGCCAACTCCGCCCACCCGTTCGAGAACCCCAACGGACTCTCCAACCTCTTCGAGATCTTCCTCATCCTGGTGATCCCGTTCGCCCTGACCCGCACCTTCGGCCGCATGGTCGGATCGCTCCGGCAGGGTTACGCGATCCTCGCCACGATGGCCACCATCTGGCTCGCCTTCACGGCGCTGATGATGTGGACCGAGTTCGCCCACCGGGGCCCGGCCTTCGACATCGCCCAGGGAGCCATGGAGGGCAAGGAGACCCGCTTCGGCATCGCCGGCTCGTCGCTCTTCGCGGTCGCCACGACCCTCACCTCGACCGGCGCGGTGAACTCCTTCCACTCCTCGTACACCGGTTTCGGCGGCGGCATCACGATGCTCGGCATGCAGCTCGGCGAGATCGCGCCCGGGGGCGTCGGCTCCGGCCTCTACGGCATGCTGATCATGGCGATCATCGCGGTCTTCATCGCCGGGCTGATGGTCGGCCGCACCCCCGAGTACCTCGGCAAGAAGCTCGGAGCCCGCCAGATCAAGCTGGCGGCCTGCTACATCCTCGTCACCCCGGCGCTCGTGCTCGGGTTCACCGCCGTGGCCATGGCCCTGCCCACCCCCGGCGACTCCATGACGAACTCCGGGGCGCACGGCTTCTCCGAGATCCTCTACGCCTACACCTCCGGGGCCAACAACAACGGCTCCGCCTTCGCCGGGCTCAACGCCGACACCCAGTGGTTCAACACCACCATCGGCATCGCCATGCTGCTCGGCCGGTTCCTGCCGATGGTCTTCGTCCTGGCCCTGGCCGGATCGCTGGCCGAACAGAAGCCCGTACCCGAGACGGCGGGCACCCTGCGGACCGAGAAACCGCTGTTCAGCGGCCTCCTCGTCGGTACCGTCCTGATCCTCACCGGTCTGACCTACTTCCCGGCCCTCGCGCTGGGGCCGCTCGCCGAAGGGCTCGCGGCATGACCAACGACGTAAAGAACCAAGAGGGCGCCATGTCCACCGCCACCCCGACCGAGGCGCCGCACCGCGACCCCTCGCCGCAGCACCCGCCGGCCGCACGCGTCGGCGGCGGGCTGTTCGACCCGAAGCAGCTTCTGCGCTCCTTCCCGGACGCGCTGCGCAAACTCGATCCGCGCGTGATGGTCAAGTCCCCGGTCATGTTCGTCGTGCTGGTCGGCTCGGTGGTCACCACCGGACTGGCGGTGACGGATCCCGGCGACTGGTTCGGCTGGGCCATCGCCGCGTGGCTCTGGCTGACCACCATCTTCGCCAACCTCGCGGAGGCGGTGGCGGAGGGACGGGGCAAGGCGCAGGCCGAGACCCTGCGCAGGGCCAAGACCGGCACCGTCGCCCGGCGGCTGGTGGACGGGGTCGAACAGCGCGTCGCGGGAACCGAGTTGACCATCGGCGACCTGGTGGTCTGCGAGGCCGGAGACATCGTCCCCGGCGACGGGGACGTCGTCGACGGAGTGGCCTCGGTCGACGAGTCCGCCATCACCGGCGAATCGGCCCCCGTCATCCGCGAGTCGGGCGGCGACCGCAGCGCCGTCACCGGCGGCACCAAGGTGCTGTCGGACCGGATCGTCGTCAAGATCACCACCAGGCCCGGCGAGACGTTCATCGACCGCATGATCAACCTGGTCGAGGGCGCCGCCCGGCAGAAGACGCCCAACGAGATCGCGCTCAACATCCTGCTGGCGTCCCTGACGATCGTCTTCCTGCTCGCCGTCGTCACGCTGAAGCCGTTCGCGATCTACGCCGGAGCCGACGAGCAGACGTCGATGATCGTCCTCGCCGCGCTGCTCGTCTGCCTCATCCCGACCACCATCGGCGCGCTCCTGTCCGCCATCGGCATCGCGGGCATGGACCGGCTGGTCCAGCGCAACGTGCTCGCCATGTCGGGGCGCGCGGTCGAGGCGGCGGGCGACGTGTCGACCCTGCTGCTCGACAAGACCGGCACCATCACGCTCGGCAACCGTCAGGCGGCCGAGTTCGTGCCCGTCGAGGGCGTCGCGGAAGCCGACCTCGCGGACGCGGCCCAGCTCTCCTCGCTCGCCGACGAGACCCCCGAAGGACGCTCCGTCGTCGTGCTGGCGAAGGAGAAGTACGGTCTGCGCGAGCGCCACCGCGGCGAGCTCGCCCACGCCGCCTGGGTCGCCTTCACCGCCCAGACCCGGATGTCCGGCGTCGACGTGGACGGACGCAGGATCCGCAAGGGCGCGACCGGCTCCGTGCTCGCCTGGGTCGCGAGACGGGGCGGAGACGCCGGCGAGGACGCTCGGGAGCTCGCCGACCGGATCTCCCAGGCCGGCGGCACGCCTCTCCTGGTGGCCGTGGAGGACGCCGACGGCGCGCGGGTCCTCGGCGTCGTCCACCTCAAGGACGTCGTGAAGGACGGCATGCGCGAGCGGTTCGACGAACTGCGCCGCATGGGCATCCGAACGGTCATGATCACGGGCGACAACCCGCTGACCGCCAAGGCCATCGCCGAGGAGGCGGGTGTCGACGACTTCCTGGCCGAGGCCACGCCCGAGGACAAGATGGCCCTAATCAAACGGGAGCAGGCCGGCGGCAAACTCGTCGCCATGACCGGTGACGGCACCAACGACGCCCCCGCGCTGGCCCAGGCGGACGTCGGCGTCGCGATGAACACCGGCACCTCGGCCGCCAAGGAGGCCGGGAACATGGTGGACCTGGACTCCGACCCCACCAAGCTCATCGAGATCGTCGAGATCGGCAAGCAGCTGCTCATCACACGCGGCGCCCTGACGACGTTCTCCATCGCCAACGACGTCGCGAAGTACTTCGCGATCATCCCGGCCATGTTCGCCGTGGCCTACCCGTCGCTGGACCGGCTCAACATCATGGGCCTGACCTCGCCCGAGACCGCGATCCTGTCTGCGGTCGTCTTCAACGCGCTGATCATCGTCGCGCTGGTGCCCCTGGCCCTCAAGGGCGTGCGCTACCGGCCGGCCGGCGCCGACCGGATGCTCCGCCGCAACCTCGGCGTCTACGGACTCGGCGGCCTGGTCGCCCCGTTCGTCGGCATCAAGATCATCGACATGCTCCTCTCCCTCATCCCCGGAATCGGCTGATCGCCATGACCAACAACTCCGTAAGCAACGCGGCCCGGCTGTTCGGGGCGGGCCTGCGCGCGCTCCTGGTGCTGACCGTCGTGACCGGCGTGCTCTACCCGCTGGCCGTCACCGGCCTCGCGCAGGGACTCTTCCCCGAGAAGGCGAACGGTTCCGAGGTCAGCGCCGACGGCCGGGTCGTCGGCTCCGAACTCATCGGCCAGACCTACACCCTCCCGGCCGAAAAGGGCCAGGAGACGGCGAAGCCGGATCTCGCGTGGTTCCAGCCGCGCCCTTCCAACGGCCTGGGCGCCAACACCGTCAACACCCAGTACTCGCTGATCCTCTCCGGCGCCACCAACCGCTCCGGCGACAACGAGGAACTGATCCGGTGGGTGACCGACGCCAAGGCGGCCGTGGTCGAGGACAACTCCACCGCCGGCCACCCGGTCCGGCCCGAGGACGTCCCGGCCGACGCCGTCACCTCCTCCGGCTCCGGCCTCGACCCGCACATCTCCCCCCAGTACGCCGAACTCCAGGTCCGCCGCGTCGCCGAGCGCAACCGGCTGGAGGTGCGACAGGTCGAGCGGCTCGTCGCCGACCACACCGACGACCGCATCCTCGGCTTCATCGGCGAGCCGCGGGTGAACGTCCTCCGGCTCAACATCGCGCTCCGGGAGCTGACGGGGCGCTGACCGGTAACGGACCGGCGCACTGCGGGGCCCAGGCCCTCCGCCGGGCACCCGCGCGCCCTCCGGCGGACCGCCCGGTCCCCCGGAGGGCGCTCTCCGTCACCCGGGTCCGCCGGCCGGTACGTCGTCGCCGTTGACGCGGACGCCACAGTCGACCCGGCTCGCCCCGCTCATGGCGCGGTCGCGGTGGCGGAGGCTCCGCGCGGTGCGAACACGACCCAGAGCGGACCGCGGGCGAGGTCGACGCGCCGGCCGTCGGCGTCGGTCAGCTTGGTGTCCGCGCCGGCCGTCGGCCGCGTCCAGCGGGCGTCGTACGCCTTGCCGTCGCGCAGCACGAGCGCCTGGCCCGCGCCCACGGTCTTTGTGAACGGCGTGGTGTTCCCGGACCGGTCGTGGAAGTCGGACGGGCGTACGGTCACCTCCTGCACGACCACCGTGGCCGCGGCGAGCCGGCCGCCCTCGGCGGTGCGGGCGGGAGAGCCGTCCATGGAGACGAGGAACCGCCCCCGCTCGGCGGACCAGCTGAAGGCGAAGCGCGCGGAGGGGTAGCGGACGGTCTGGGTGCCCGCCGGCCTCCCGCCGGGCGGCGGCGCGCCGAACCTCATGCCCAGCGCCTCGACGGCGTCGGTCCCCGTCGCCCGGTACGGGATCTTCGCCGGCCGCAGGTAGAGATCGTGCGGGGCGGGGCGCTCCGGGTTCCGGAAGTACGCCCCGGGCGCCTTGGAGGGCGGCACGGCGTCGATCGGCGCCCGGTCGATGAGCGGGAGCAGCTTGCTCTGGGCCCCGGAGAAGGCGAGTGTCGGCCGGTCGAACTGCCGCAGCAGCTCCAGATCCGTCTCCCGTGCGCTGCGTACCGGGCCGATCACCGAGGGCAGCGTGGAGGAGTAGACGGCGAGAAGCCGGCTGAGACCGGCCTCCACCTGCTCGACGTACACGATGTCCGCCGCGTCGAGCCCGGTCTGCGGCCGGGCGGGCGCCACGTTGTCGATTTTCACCCCGAGCACGTGCGGGTCCTCGGCCGTACCGCTACGGGACGGGGCCGCGCTGCTGCGGGGCGTGGCCGGCGGGCCGCCGCCGCCCGTGCATCCGGCCGCCGCGACGGCGAGGAGGAGTGCGGCGAACAGCGTGGCGGCGAGGGCTCTCACTCGGGCTGCGTACATGGCGACCGCCCCTTCCGGGGCTCCGGTCGACCGTGCCTGCGGAGTGCGGCCGGGTCGCTGCCCCACATCCATCATCACGCGGCCGGCCCGATTTCGGTTGCCCGAAGGCCGGAGGGCCGCCCGGCGGGGCCCGCAGGCCCCGGGGGATCCGTCGCCGCGTGGCCTGCCCCGCGACGGACCAGCGGACCGCGCCATCGGCGCGGCCCGCTGTGCCTGCTGTGCTGAACGGCGAAGGTCAGAAGACGCTCACGCCGTAGGCGGTCAGTGCCTCCACGACGGGCTGGAAGAAGGTGGTGCCGCCGGAGGTGCAGTTGCCGCTGCCGCCGGAGGTGAGGCCGAGAGCGACGCTTCCGGCGAAGAGCGGGCCGCCGCTGTCGCCGGGCTCGGCGCAGACGTTCGTCTGGATGAGGCCGGAGACGATCTGGCCGCTGCCGTAGTTCACGGTGGCGTTGAGTCCGGTGACGGTGCCGGTGCGCACACCGGTGGTGCTGCCGCTGCGCGTGACGGCCTGACGGACCGTCGGGTTGGCGGCGGACGTGATGTCCTGGTAGGAGCCGTTGTACAGGTAGACCCGGCCGTCGGCGGCGGCGGGGTTGGCGTGGCGGATCAGACCGTAGTCGTTGGTGGGGAAGCTGGAGCCGGCCGTGGATCCGAGCACCGTGGTCTGCCCGGAGTTGGTGTACCAGGTGCTGCCGATGTTGGTGCAGTGCCCGGCGGTGAGGGCGTAGTAGGTGCTGCCGCTGCGGACGTTGAAGCCGAGCGAACAGCGGCCGCCGCCGGTGTAGATGGCCTCGCCGCCGGCGATGAGCTTGCTGAACTTGCCGTTGGTGCGCTCGACGCTGAGCTTCGCGCCGGAGTCCGCGACCGACTTCCTGATGGTGGCGATCTCGGCGGCCGAGACGGTCGTGTCGGCCGTGACCACGATCTTGCCGCTCGCGGCGTCGGTGTACCAGGCGGTGCCGGAGACATCGGCGGCCCGTACCGCGGAGGAGGCGGCGGAGAGTTGCGAGGCCGTGGCCCCGGTGTCCTGGACGGTCTGGGCGACGGCTGTGGGGGAGGCCAGTGCGACGGCGGACGCGAGGCCCGCGGCCACGGCGAGAAGACGGGCGCGTCTGGTCGCGGGGGCGAGGACCGAGAAGGGCTTGATGGTCAAGGCGAGTCCTTAGTGAGTGGGGGTGGCACGGTCCGCTGGGTGGGCGGACCGCGTCGCGCGGCCTTCCGCCGCCGGGGGTCGACGGGGAGCTCGCTGCCGCACGAGCCGAATACTCGACGCGCGCCGGGGCGGCGACAAGGGCGTGTTCCGGACCGAATGAGGCGCGAGGGGCGGTGTCCTGGAGCGCGCGCGGGAGATCCGCGTCCGCTCGCTCCGCGTGAGCGTTTCGCCCGCGCTCCGCAAAGGCGCGCGGGAGGCGGTCGCGGCTCCGGTGTCCGCTCAGGCTCGCGCCTGGTCCGCTGGCCGGAGGGCTGATCACGACTGCGGAGGACCGAGCGGCGTATGCGTTCGTCTCAACGCCCTTGCCACGACGCTCTGTTGCGGTCACGCACGTCCCGGGGCGGCGGGTGTGGCCCGGTTCGCGCCCGTGTTTGTCGTCGTACCGCCGGGATATCCCGTGGCCGATTTCCTCGGATGGGAGGACATCCGGCCACTGGATCATGCGAGTTACGGCTGACCGCGCCGTCTTGCGGTGCTCTGCCGACCTGTGGTGGAAGGGCCCCCGCGCGGTCCGGATCGCGCCGGAGGCACGGCAGCGCCCCCGCCGGAACGCTCAGGACGACGGGGGCGCTGGAGGGGCGTCGCGGTGCGCGGCGGCCGGGCACGCCGCACGCGGAGGAACGGCGGGGCGCCGCACCTCCCGGCTCACCGCTCTCCGGTCAGCCGTTCGGGTCGAAGGCGATGCCGGACGGCTTGGCCTTGGCCAGATGGCCGGTGAACTTGCCGTCCTTCAGGCCGAAGTTGGCCTTGCCGAAGTCCGCCTGCACGAGCTTGTCCCGTATCCCCGGGGGATACCCGTTCCAGCCGACCAGGGCCGGGTACTGCCAGGTCCCGCGGTGGTTCTCCGGAGGGTCGTCCTTGGCGGTCGCGGGCCGGAAGCAGTGCGTGCTCGCCCCGTCCTTGTGATAGACGATCTTGGGGTGGGAGCCCTCCCAGCGGATCTGGTCGCGCCGGTAGGTGGAGAACCCTCCGTGCGCCGAGGTCGAGACGTACTGCGCCTCGCCGTTCTGCACCCACACGATGACGTGCTCCCAGTCGTGCCGGTGCCCGCCGAGGCCGCTCCCGGCCACCGCCTGGTCCTTCTCGAAGTAGAGCTCGTACATGACGGCGCACCAGCCGTTGTTGCACAACGCCCTTGAGTAGCCGTTGGTGTTGGCCAGGTCCGAGGCGTCCCGGCAACTGCCGTTGACGGCCCCCGAGGTGTTGAGTCCCGGGGCCGGCGTTCCGTCCGGCCCGATGCCGGGTGTGGGGTAGCACCCGTCCTTGTCGTAGTCGTACGCCGGCTGGAACGTCCTCTCCAGTTCGTCCGCCTGCGCCGGCAGGGCGAGGGGCGGGGCCGCCAGAGCCGTACCGGCCGAGGAGACGACCAGCGCGAGGGCTCCGCCGACGATCAGGGGCGCCTTGCGGATCAGCGAAACCGTTCTCACATGTCCTCCGTTCACCACGCGGTCAGGGCAACGCGCATCCTGGCACGCCACTTCGCCTCGCGGGAGGGGCCGCGCGGCGCGGCGGAGACTGGCGGCCGTCGTGTGATACACCGTCACCTCAGTGCGGCGAACGCCTCCTCCACGGCGCGGCAGGTGGCGGACAGGTCGTCCTCGGAGACGACGGCGGGGACGAACCAGCACGCCAGGGCGTAGGCGTTGGAATGCACGCCGCGCTTGAGCAGTTCGTGCCGGAAGGCGTCGTACCGGCCCCCGTCCACGCCGAGCAGGTCGCGGTAGCGCCGGGTGGGCGCGCCGTCCGGGGAGAAGACCACCTGGAACATCGCGCCGACGCCCTGGACCGCGCAGGGCACCCGGTTGTCGTGCGCCGCCCGGCGGACGGTCTCCATCAGACGCCGGCCGGTCTCGTCGATGCGCTTGGTGACGGCGGGGTCGTTCAGCGCCCGGAGCGTGACGAGCGCGGCCGTCGCGCACAGCGGCGAGGCGTTGTAGGTGCCGCCGTGCTTGACTTCGCCGCGTGCCAGCGGCTCCATCACGGCCCGGCGGCCGGCGAACGCCGCGATCGGCAGACCGCCGCCGAGCGCCTTGGAGAACACCGCGATGTCCGGCAGCACGCCGAAGAGGGCCTGGGCCCCGCCGGGGCCGGTACGGAACCCGGTGCACACCTCGTCGAAGATCAGCACCACGTCGCGTGCCGTGCACTCCTCCCGGAGCAGGTCCAGATAGCCCGGATCGGGCATGGTGCAGGCGTTGTTGGCGACGATCGGCTCGCAGATCACGGCCGCCGGCGCCGGGTGGGCGTCCAGGACGTCCCGCAGCGCCGCCGGGTCGTTCCACGGACAGACCACCACGTCGTCGACGACGCCCGCCGGAATGCCGGGCGAGTGCGGGACGGAACGCGGCGTCGCGTAGGGCCCGGCCTCGGCGGCGGACGGCCGGTTGGAGATGGCCAGGGTGTCGCTCCAGCCGTGGTAGTGCCCCTCGAACTTGAGGATCGTGGACCGCCCGGTGTAGCCGCGCGCCGCCCGCACCGCTCCCTGCACCGCCTCGCTGCCCGAGTTGGCGAACCGCACGAGATCGGCGCACGGCACCATCCGGCAGATGAGCTCGGCCAGTTCGACCTCGGGGACGTTGCACGTGCCGAACATCGTCCCCGAGTGCAGGACGCGGGTGAGCGCGTCGGTGAGCAGCGGCGAGGCGTGGCCCAGGACGGCGCTGCCGTACGAGATGAGGTAGTCGACGTACTCGTTGCCGTCGACGTCCGTGATCCGGGCCCCCGAACCGCTCGCCATGTACAGCGGGTACGGGTGCGGTCCGGTGGAGGTGAGCCGGGAGGAGGAACTGATCCCGCCGGCCAGCGAGTGCCGCGCCCGCTCGAACCAGGACCGGCTGCTGTCGGTACCGCCCAGTGCCGGGATGAAGCCATTCATTGCTGCTCCTGTTTGGGTGGGAAGGCGGTGGGACACGCTCCGAGAGCCATGTGCCGAGGAGTCGGCCCACGCGGAGAGGAAGTGCGCACCATGGGTGTGAGGACGGCTGTTGTCACCGGGGCGGGCAGCGGTGTGGGGAGGGCCTGCGCGCTGGGCCTGCTCGCCGACGGCTGGAGGGTCGTGCTGACCGGGCGGCGCCCGGCGGCGCTGGAGGAGACGGCCCGGCTCGCGCCCGCCGCCGACCGCGACCGGGCCGTGCCGGTGCGGGCGGACATCACCGAGCCCGCCGAGGTCGACGCGTTGTTCGCCGAGGTCGCCGACCGGTTCGGCCGGCTGGACCTGCTGTTCAACAACGCCGCCGACACCATGCCGTACACCCCCACCGAGGAGGTGCGGGCCGAGGACTGGCACAGGGTCATGGACTCGATCGCCACCGGCACCTTCCTCTGCTCGCAGGCCGCTTTCCGCATGATGCGGCTCCAGTCGCCGCGCGGCGGCCGGATCATCAACAACGGTGCGCCGTCCGCCCAGGCGCCCCGCCCCGACTCGATCGCCTTCACCGCGGCCAAGCACGCCGTGGCCGGGCTGACCCGGTCGCTCTCGCTGGACGGCCGCCGCTACGACATCTCCTGCGGCCAGATCGACATCGGCAACGTCACACCGCAGGACCGGCCGCAGCCCGAGGTGCGCCAGGCGGACGGCTCCTTCCGGGTCGAGCCGACGATGGACATGCGCCACGTCGTCGAGACCGTCCGCGCGATGGCCGCGCTACCGGCGGGGGTCAACATGCAGTCCGTCCTGATCATGCCGAGCTCCATGCCCTACGTCGGCCGGGGCTAGCCCCGCGCCCGGCAGCCCCGCGACGTACGCCTCCAGCCAGCGGCCCGGCGCCAGCAGGCCGCCGCGGTGCCAGGCCAGCATCCGGTGCAGGCCGTCGAGGTGGACCAGCCCCTCGCGGACCGTCAGCGCCGCGTAGTCCCGGGTCGGCATCGCTCGGGTGCTCAGATACAGGGGCTGGGCCGGGGCCCCCTTCTGGCGCGTCAGCTTGTACGCGCAGAGCGGATTGGTGTGCGCGTACGTGGCGTCGAGCGCCGCGAGCCGCGCCGCCGCGGCGGCCACCGTGAGTCCGGTCGGCGGAATCAGCTCGACGCCGCCGCCCTCGCCCAGGTGCCACGGCAGGACGACGTCGAGCACCTCGGGCCCCTCCAGCAGGACCCGGTGCCAGCGTCCGCCGAGGACCCGTTGGGCGTCGAGGACGTGCGCGGCGGCCTCGTCGTTCGAGTTGGCCCGGTCGGACGGGTCGTAGGGGTGCTCCCGACCGAAGCGGCGCATGAGCGCGTCGTAGCCGACGGCTTCCAGGATCCTCACGCCGACGGCCTGCGGGCGGAGGGGGCGTACGGGCTGAAGTGCCGGTCGGAGAAGAGCTCGGGCCACCGCCCCCGGGCCGGCTCCAGCGTGCGTCCGACGGCCAGCACGGCGCGCCAGTACGGCTTGACGGGCGGCCACGGCGCGCCGGTGCGGCAGTACGAGGCGTCCACCATGTACCGGGGCCCTGTGCCGGAGGGGCCGCGAGCCGCGCGGCGGGTGTGGAAGAGCGCCGAGTGCAGAAGCACGGTGGAGCCGCGGGGCAGGTCGTCGACGACCTCCTCCCCGGGCTGCCGTGCCGTCCCCAGAGCGCTCATCTCGTCCTTCTCGGCGACCCGCAGGTGCGATCCCGGCAGCACGGCCAGTGAGCCCATGCCGGGCCGGAGTCCGCCGATGTAGTGCAGCGCGTGGACCATCGGCAGCTCGCGGTCCCGCTGCGGGCGCTGTTCGTAGTCGTGGTGCCAGCTCTTGCCGGCCCCGCCGGGCGGCCGGCGGTCGCTGTGCAGATGGTGGAAGACGAAGGAGGGACCCAGCAGGCTCTCGTCCGCCAGGAGTTCGAGGAGCGGCGGGTACGCGGCGAGCTCCGCGTGAGCCGCCATCTCCAGTTCGACCGCCGGCGGAGTGGCGTCCTCCGATAAAGAACACGCCTCGATGGATAACTTTCTCAGGCCGGTGTCCACCCAACGGTCCACTTCGGGCATGAGGCGATCGACCAGAGTGCCGGGAAGGAATCCGGGCAGGACGAGAAATCCGCGCTCAGGGAAGTTCTTCACCTGTATCTCGAGGTCCGTGCAGCCGATCATTCGAGGAAACCCCCACCTATTCGCAGAGAAGTCGTCAAAAGTCCACCGACCATGTGCGGGACCTTTCTATCCCGCTCACCTGCGGCGCACGCCTGGCTGTCCGACATTGGCCAAAGGTCGGCGAGTTGGCCGGAACTGACATGAACGCGACCGGTGCGCCGTGGCACCGGACGTCGCCGAGACGGCCTGTGCCACCGGGGGAACCGGGGGTACCTGGGCGCGCCACGGCCGGCGCCGGCGGCTCCGCGATCGGCCGAGGAGACAGAATCGGCTACGGACCGGGGTGATCGTCCGCCCCCGGGACGGCGGCCCGCCCAGCGGGACGGGACCGGCCGACGACGCAGACGAGACGCATGAGGAGAACCGATGGTGCACGAACGGGCCGGGCAACCGGCGCAGTCCGCAGACCTGGTCGACGTGGCGCGGCTGGTGACCGCCTATTACGCCCTCCACCCCGATCCGGCCGAGCCGGACCAGCGCGTGGCCTTCGGCACCTCCGGCCACCGGGGCTCGGCCCTGGCGACGGCGTTCAACGACGACCACATCGCCGCCACCACCCAGGCCATCTGCGACTACCGGTCCCGGCAGGGCACCGACGGGCCGCTGTTCCTCGGAGCCGACACGCACGCCCTGTCCGAGCCGGCCCGGGTCACCGCCCTGGAGGTGCTCGCCGCCAACGGGGTCACCGTCCTGATCGACGGCGACGACGGCTACACCCCGACGCCCGCCGTCTCGCACGCCGTCCTGACGTACAACCGGGGCCGCACCGGCGGCATGGCCGACGGCATCGTGGTCACCCCGTCGCACAACCCGCCCGCCGACGGCGGCTTCAAGTACAACCCGCCGAACGGCGGACCGGCCGCCTCGGACGCCACCTCGTGGATCCAGGACCGGGCGAACGCCCTGATCGAGGCCGGGCTCGGCGAGGTCCGACGCATCCCGTACGCCCGCGCGCTGGCCGCGGACACCACCCGCCGGCACGACTTCCTCGGCGACTACGTGGACGACCTGCCCTCCGTGCTCGACCTGGACGCCGTGCGCGAGGCGGGCCTGCGGATCGGCGCCGACCCGCTCGGCGGAGCCTCCGTGGCGTACTGGGGCCGGATCGCCGAACGGCACCGGCTCGATCTCACCGTGGTCAATCCGCTCGCCGACCCGACCTGGCGCTTCATGACGCTGGACTGGGACGGCAGGATCCGCATGGACTGCTCCTCGCCGTACGCCATGGCCTCGCTGATCGCCCAGCGCGACGCGTACGCCATCGCCACCGGCAACGACGCCGACGCCGACCGGCACGGCATCGTCACCCCGGACGGCGGGCTGATGAACCCGAACCACTACCTGGCCGTCGCCATCGACTACCTGTACACCCACCGCGACGGCTGGCCCGCCGGCACCGGCATCGGCAAGACACTGGTCTCCTCCTCCATGATCGACCGGGTCGCGCACGACCTCGGCCGCACCCTGGTGGAGGTCCCGGTGGGCTTCAAGTGGTTCGTCGACGGACTCTTCGACGGCAGCCTCGGCTTCGGCGGCGAGGAGTCGGCCGGGGCCTCGTTCCTGCGCCGCGACGGCCGCGTCTGGACCACGGACAAGGACGGCATCCTGCTGGCCCTGCTCGCCTCCGAGATCACCGCCGTCACCGGCTCCACCCCCTCCGAGCGCTACGCCCAGCTCACCTCCCGCTTCGGCGACCCGGCCTACGCCCGCGTGGACGCGCCCGCCACCCGCGAGGAGAAGGCGGTGCTGGCGCGGCTCTCCCCGGAACAGGTCAAGGCCGACACCCTGGCCGGGGAACCGGTCACCGCGGTGCTCACCGAGGCCCCGGGCAACGGCGCCCCGATCGGCGGCCTCAAGGTCTGCACGGACAGCGCCTGGTTCGCCGCCCGGCCCTCGGGCACGGAGGACGTGTACAAGGTGTACGCGGAGAGCTTCCAGGGCCCCGACCACCTGGCCCGGGTACAGGAGGAGGCGCGCGCCCTGGTCTCCGACGCCCTCGGCGGCGACCGGCGCTCCTGAGCCGTGCAGACCCCGGGGCCACCCGGCCCGCCCCGGGGTGGCGCCAGGCCGAGGTCGTCCGGCGCCCAGGGATGCCGCGAGCGCCTGAGAACGGGCCGGGGGCGGTGGGAGGCGACTGCCCGTTTCCCACCGCCCCCGACGGGGACGGTCCTGCCGCGCGAACGCCTCAGGCGTCCGTTCCGCCGCCCCGGCCGAACGCGTCGAGGATCTCCTCGGCCGCCAGTGTCGCCGTCAACGAGCCGTCCCGCACCCGCCGTTCGAGCTCCGGAGCGAGCCTGCGCACCGCCGGGTGGTTGCGCAAGCTGTCCAGCAGCTCGTCCCGGACCATCGTCCAGGTCCAGTCCACCTGCTGGTCACGGCGTTTGGCCGCCAGCCGGCCGGTCGACTCCAGCACCGTACGGTGCTGCTCCAGGCGGTCCCACAGGGTGTCCAGCCCCGTCGACTCGCGCGCGCTGCACGTGAGCACCGGGGGAGTCCAGGCCGCGTCCGCCGGGTGCATCAGCCGCAGCGCGCCCGCCAGTTCACGCGCCGCCGAGCGCGCGTCGCGCTCGTGCGGACCGTCGGCCTTGTTCACCGCGATGGCGTCCGCCAGCTCCAGGACGCCCTTCTTGATGCCCTGCAACTGGTCGCCGGTACGCGCCAGGGTCAGCAGCAGGAACGTGTCCACCATGTTGGCGACGGCCGTCTCCGACTGGCCGACGCCCACCGTCTCCACCAGCACCACGTCGTACCCCGCCGCCTCCATCACCACGATGGACTCCCGCGTCGCCTTCGCCACCCCGCCCAGCGTGCCCGCGGCGGGGGAGGGGCGCACGAAGGCGCGCGGGTCCACCGCCAGGCGTTCCATCCGGGTCTTGTCGCCCAGGATGGACCCGCCGGTACGGCTGGAGGACGGGTCGACCGCGAGCACCGCGACCCGGTGTCCGAGCCCCGTGAGCATCGTGCCGAGCGCGTCGATGAACGTGGACTTGCCCACGCCCGGCACCCCGCTGATCCCGATCCGCCGGGCCCGCCCCGAGTGCGGCAGCAGTCTGCTCAGCAACTCCTGTGCCAGTACGCGGTGTTCGGCCCGGGTGGACTCGACGAGCGTGATGGCGCGGGCGACGAAGGCCCGCTTCCCGTCGAGGACTCCCCGTACGTAGGCGTCGATGTCGATCTTCGCGGCCATCCGGTCAGCGGCTCACAGCTCGTGGCCGAGCGCGGCGGCGAGCCGCGTCACCAGATCGTGTGCCGCGTCCGGGATCACCGTCCCGGGCGGGAACACCGAGGCCGCGCCCGCCTCGTGCAGCGCCTCGACGTCCTGCGGCGGAATCACCCCGCCCACCACGATCATGATGTCCTCCCGGCCCTCGGCGGCCAGTTCCTCCCGCAGTGCCGGCACCAGGGTCAGGTGCCCGGCCGCCAGCGAGGAGACGCCCACGATGTGCACGTCCGCCTCGACCGCCTGCCGGGCCACCTCGCCCGGCGTCTGGAACAGCGGACCGACGTCCACGTCGAAGCCCAGGTCGGCGAAGGCCGTGGCGATCACCTTCTGGCCCCGGTCGTGACCGTCCTGGCCCATCTTGGCGACCAGGATGCGCGGCCTGCGGCCCTCCGCCTCCTCGAACGCCTCGACCAGCCCGCGGGTGCGGTCCACCGACGGCGACTCCCCTGCCTCCTTGCGGTACACACCGGAGATCGTACGGATCTGCCCGGCGTGCCGCCCGTACACCTTCTCCAACGCGTCGGAGATCTCCCCGACCGTGGCCATCGCGCGCGCCGCGTCGACCGCCAGCGCCAGCAGGTTGCCCTCCAGGCCCGGCCCCGGCGCCCGGCCGGCCGCCTCGGTCAGCGCCCGCAGCGCTTCCTGGCAGGCCCCCTCGTCGCGCTCCTCGCGCAGCCGCCGCAGCTTCTCGATCTGCTGGGTGCGCACCGAGGAGTTGTCGACCTTGAGCACGTCGATCTTCTCGTCGGTCTCCACCCGGTACTTGTTCACCCCGATCACCGGCTGCCGCCCGGAGTCGATCCGCGCCTGGGTGCGGGCCGCGGCCTCCTCCACCCGGAGCTTGGGGATGCCCGCGTCGATGGCCTTCGCCATGCCGCCGGCCGCCTCGACCTCCTCGATGTGCTGCCAGGCGCGCTCCGCGAGGTCGTGCGTCAGCTTCTCGACGTAGGCGCTGCCGCCCCACGGGTCGATGACCCGGCAGGTGCCGGACTCCTGCTGGAGCAGCAACTGCGTGTTGCGGGCGATCCGGGCCGAGAAGTCCGTGGGCAGCGCCAGCGCCTCGTCCAGGGCGTTGGTGTGCAGCGACTGGGTGTGCCCCTGTGTCGCGGCCATCGCCTCCACGCACGTGCGCGTCACGTTGTTGAACACGTCCTGCGCGGTCAGCGACCACCCCGAGGTCTGCGAATGAGTGCGCAACGAGAGCGACTTGGGGTTCTTGGGATCGAACTGCCCCACCAGCCGGGCCCAGAGCAGCCGGGCCGCCCGCAACTTGGCGACCTCCATGAAGAAGTTCATGCCGATCGCCCAGAAGAACGACAGCCGCGGCGCGAACGCGTCCACGTCCAGGCCGGCTTCGCGACCGGCGCGCAGGTACTCCACGCCGTCGGCCAACGTGTACGCCAGCTCCAGATCGGCCGTCGCACCCGCCTCCTGGATGTGGTAGCCGGAGATGGAGATGGAGTTGTAGCGCGGCATCCGCTGCGAGGTGAACGCGAAGATGTCGGAGATGATCCGCATCGACGGGGCCGGCGGATAGATGTAGGTGTTGCGGACCATGAACTCCTTGAGGATGTCGTTCTGGATGGTCCCGGCCAGCTTCTCGGGCGCTACGCCCTGCTCCTCCGCCGCCACGATGTACAGCGCCAGCACGGGCAGCACCGCGCCGTTCATCGTCATCGACACCGACATCCGGTCCAGCGGGATCCCGTCGAAGAGCCGGCGCATGTCGTAGATGGAGTCGATCGCCACCCCGGCCATGCCGACGTCACCGGTCACCCGCGGGTGGTCGCTGTCGTAACCCCGGTGGGTGGGCAGGTCGAAGGCGACCGACAGGCCCTTCTGCCCGGCCGCGAGGTTGCGCCGGTAGAAGGCGTTGGACTCCTCGGCCGTGGAGAATCCGGCGTACTGGCGGATCGTCCAGGGCTGGTTCACGTACATCGTCGGGTACGGGCCGCGCAGATACGGCGCGATGCCCGGATAGGTGTGCAGGGAGTCCAGGCCCTCCAGGTCCTCCCCGGTGTACAGCGGCTTGACCGTGATGCCCTCGGGGGTCTCCCAGAGCAGCGCGTCCGGCGAGCCGCCGACCGCCCGCGCGACGGCCTCCTGCCACTGCCGCCCGGACCCGGCGGGCGCGGCGGCGGCGTCCAGGGCCACTTCGGAGAAGTCGGGGACGGCGGACTCGTGGTCCGTGGACGGGGTCTGCATCACGCCACTCCCATGCGGTCGAGTACGGAGGTGAGAACGGCGACCGCGTCGCAGCCCGCGAAGACGTAGGAGTCGACACCGGCGTACGCCCCGGGCCGTCCCGCGAGGAACACCTGTGCCGCCCCGGCCGACCTGAGCGCCCCGGCCACCGCTTCCGCCTGCTCGGCGTACAGGGCGTCCGACGAGCACAGGCAGGCGACCGTGGCGCCGGAGGCGGTCAGCGCGCCGCCGGCGGTCTCGGCGTCCACCGACACCGGGTCGTGCACCGCCTCGATGCCGCCCGCGCCGAAGAGGTTGACGGCGAACGAGACCCGCCCGGTGTGTGCGGCGGCGGGGCCCAGCGCGGCGACGAACACCTTCGGGCGGGCCCCGCTCGCCGCCAGGTGGGCGTCCGACCGGGCACGCAGCGCCTCGAACGCCTCGTCCCGCCGGACCCGGGGCAGTCCGCCCGGCCCGTCCGCGAAGGCGTCCGGAGCCGGCTCCCGTTCGACCGGGCGTTCGGCGGGCTGCGGGAACTCGCTGACTCCGGTCACCGGCTCCTCGCGGCGGGCCAGCCGCTCGCTGCGCACGGCCCACGTGGCGGCCAGCCGCTCCGCCACCAGGCCCGAGCGCAGGGCGGCGGGCAGTCCGCCCGCCCGCTCCGTCTCCTGGAAGAACGCCCAGGAGGCCGCGGCCAGTTCGTCGGTGAGCCGCTCCACGTACCAGGAGCCGCCCGCCGGGTCGACGACCCGGGCCAGATGCGACTCCTCCATCAGGATCGTCGAGGTGTTGCGGGCGATGCGCCGCGCGAACGCGTCCGGCAGTCCCAGCGCGTGGTCGAACGGCAGCACGGTGACGGAGTCCGCACCGCCGACCCCGGCGCCCAGCGCGGCGAGCGTGGTCCGCAGCATGTTCACCCACGGGTCGCGGCGCGTCATCATCACGGCGGAGGTGACGGCGTGCTGCCGCTGGGCCCCCGCCCCGGGAGCCCCCGACGCCTCGGCGACCCGCGCCCAGAGGCGGCGTGCCGCGCGCATCTTGGCGATGGTGAGGAACTGGTCCGCGGTGGCCGCGTAGCGGAACTCCATCTGCGCGCACGCCTGTTCGACGCTCAGCCCGGCACCGGTCAGCGCCCGCAGATAGGCGACGCCGGTGGCCAGCGAGAGCCCGAGCTCCTGCGCGGCCGAACCGCCCGCCTCGTGGTACGCCAGCGCGTCCACGACGACCGCCCGCAACCCCGGGTAGTCCTGGACGCACACCCGCGCCCAGCGGACCGCGGCGCCGAGGTCCGCCTCGACGCCGGTCCTCGCCTCGCGGCCGAGCGGGTCGGCCCCCAGGGTGCCGCGCGCCTCGCTCCTGGCGACGCCGCGCTCCTCGTAGATCCGCAGCAGTTCGGCGGCTGCGGCGTCGAGGTCGGACGGCGCGTCGAGGGCCACGGGCGCGAGATCGAGGTAGACGCCGTCCAGCGCCGCCGCGAGCGCGTCGACGGGCACGCCCGCCGGCCCGCCCACGGAGAGCCAGAGAGAGGTGACGCCGTTCTCCAGATCGCCGAGCACCGCCTCGTTGAGCCGTGCGGGGTCGGTGAGGGCGTGGCGTTGGCGTACGTCCCAGCCGCCCGCGGCGTTCCCCTCGGCGGTGCCGCCCCGGGTGAACGGGGCGAAGCCGGGGAAGCCGGTGTCGGGCGAGGTGTCGTGCGCGGTGTAGAGGGGCCGGGTGATGAGCCCGTCCTCCAGGGTGGTGGACAGCGCTTCCTCGGCGGCCGAGCCCGAGACTTCCTTGCCCGACTTGCGCAGGACGCCTTCGACAAGGCTCTGCCACTGGTCGTGGGAGGGGTCGGGGAACGCGGCGGCCTGGGAGAGCCCGTCAGCAGGCTGGACCGTCATGGTCAGATGTTAGGCCAGGGCGACGAATGAGCAGCAGGGGCACGTGCTGTGACCTTGCCCTCTCCGGAACGCACTTGATCCTTTACGTACGGTCGCGTAACCGGAGCCGTGGGCGACCCGGCGCGCCCGGCCACCTGCGCGCCGCGGGCGACGCAACACGGCCGGTCGCGACAACGGGGTGATTCGGGCTACTGGTGCATATTATGTGCGAAGTTTCCCGGATTCTTATGTCATGCCCGTATACATCCCGGCCGCCCCGAGAGGCCCGGGATACGGAGAGGACGCGACCGTGGCCGTCGGACCTGTGGAGTACCTCGTCATCACCCTGCCCGCCGGCCGCTTCACCGGAGCCGTCGCACCCGCCCTGGCGGACGCCGCGGCCTCGCAGGCCGTGCGGCTCCTGGACCTGCTCTGCGTCCGGCGCGCCGACGACGGCACGCTGGTCCGCGTGGAACTGCGCGACCTCGATCCGGAGGGGCTGGTCCCCTTCGATCCGGCCCGGGCCACCGGCCTCCTCGGCGACGAGGACGTCGAGGCGCTCGGCCGGAACGTGCCGGCGGGAGGCTCGGCCGCGCTCGTCGCCTGGGAGGCGCTGTGGGCCGCGCCGCTGGCCCGGGCCGTCCAGGAGGCCGACGGGACGCTCGCCGCCGACGGGCGCGCCGCCGAGGACGACATCATCACCCTCCTGGAGCGGCTCGCCGAGCTGAGGCAGCAGGGCGCGCTCACCGACGCCGAGTTCGGCCGGCAGAAGGCCAAGCTCCTCGCGGACTGACCGCGGTATCCGGAACTCATCGGGGAAAGAGGCAGTTCATCGTGCAGACCGCCCGGACCGTCCCGGCCGCCACCGTCGTCAATCTGCGCGACCTGGGCGGCATCGCCCTGGGCCGCGAACGCCGGGTCCGGCAGGGCGTCCTGTTCCGCTCGGGGCAGTTGAGCGGTCTCGACCCGGCGGGCGACCTGGCGGTCGCCGCGCTCGGCATCCGCACCGTCGTCGACCTGCGCACCGCCGACGAGCGCCGCTGGGCCCCGGACCGGCTCCCGGACCGGGCCCGGCTCTTCGTCGCCGACGTCCTCGGCGACCATCCGGGCGTCGCGCCCGCCAGGCTGAAGGCCCTGCTCGCCGACCCGGTCGAGGCGGAGCGGATGCTGGGCGGCGGACGGGCCGAGGAACTCTTCGCCGACACCTACCGCAAGATGGTCCTCTCACCCGGCGCCTCGGCCGCCTTCCGGGCCTTCCTGGAGACGGCCGCCGACCCCGGTGCGCGACCGGTGCTCTTCCACTGCACGGCGGGCAAGGACCGCACCGGGTGGGCGGCGGCCGTGCTGCTGCTGATCCTCGGTGCCTCGCGCGAGACGGTGCGCTCGGACTTCCTCGCGGTGAACCCGGCCGTGCGGGCCGCCTTCGCGCCGTACGTGCAGAAGTTCCTGGACGAGGGCGGCGATCCGGCTGTCGCCGCCGCCGTCGTCGAGGTGCGTCCGCGCTACCTGGAGGCGGCGCTCGACGCCGTGGACGAGCGGTGGGGCGGATTGGAGGGGTACGTGCGCGACGGTCTGCGCGTCCCCGAGCCGGCGCTGCGCCGGCTGCGCGACGGCCTCGTCATCACCGGTTGAGGGGAAGCGGCAGCCGGTGCCGCTTCCCCTGACGCCGACAGGCCCTCCTAGAGGTGGACAAGGCGCTCGGTGAGGTCGCGGTAGTGCTGGAGGGCGATCCGCAGATCCTCCGTCTCCGCCCGGCCCCGCTCGCCGTCCCGGTCCCCCCGCAGGTGCCGGCCGCGATCGGCCAGTGCGGTGGAGAGGCGGGAGACGACCTCGTCGAACGTCGCGTCCGCCTCGCGTACCGCGCGGGCCGGGTCCTCCACGAATCCGGCCACCGCCTGATGGACGCGCGCCGCGTACTTCTCCCGTTCCTCCGCGCTGAACAGCGGCGCACCGGAATCCGCCGATCCCGATCCCGATCCCGATCCCGGTGCCGGTGCCGCGGTCGTGCGGCCGTCGCGGGTGCTCGCGCCGTCCGTGGGCGTCGCGGGCTCCTCGCCCGCCCCGCCGGCCCCTGTCCGCGCGTCCCGGGCGCGGGGGTCCGACGTCACGGGCACCGCCGGGCCGCCGCCGGGCGAGCGGGCGGGCTCGGCGGGCTCGGCGGGCGAGGACCCGGCGGCCGGCGCGTTCCTGGGCGGCGGGACGGACCCGGCCGGTGCGCGCCCGATGGCGGAGTCGGCGGCTCCCGCGGGCCTGATGGGCGTGTCGCCGGTGTTCCCGCTGTCGTTCGGTGTCTGCGTCATGATGTGCCGCGTCCCTTCACCAGATGTCCGTTGCCGTGCTCCCGGTGCGCCGGGCCGTCTCCGAGCAGTGCGTCGAACAGACCGCGGGCCTCGACGAACGCCTCGCGCATCTCCTCGGTGCCGCTGCCGCCGCTCAGGGCGCGGTGCACCCGGCGGTAGCCGTTCACCTGGGCTCCGTGGTGCACGGAGAGCGCGTCGGTGCGCTCCTCGAAGTTCTCGCCGTCCGGGAAACCGCGGTCGCGCGAGAGCGCGGCCAGCAGGGCGTCGGCCTCGGCCAGCGCCTGCTCCGGCGACTCCACGAACCGCTCCTGCGCCCCGGCCCACCGGGCGGCGTACTGCGCGCGGGCCTCGTCGGCCAGCGGACGCCGCTCCAGCGAACCGTGCAGCCTGACCCGCTCACCGAGCTCGTGCTCGGCCGCCTTCGTGTCGCCGCCGTGGCGGGCGACCACGCGGTCGTACTCCGGGCCGAACCGGCCGCGCAGCCCCCGGCCTCCGGTGGCGCCGCGACCGCGGACCACGAAGAACGCGGCGGCGGCCAGCGCGAGGAGCACGGCGATGATGATGATCGCTGTCGTCATGGCTACCGTCCCCGCCGCTCGTCCGCCGGTACGTGCCTCTGTCGTCGCACAGTGGTCAACCCCTCTCGGTCCGTGCCCGGCGCTGTGACCGCCGGGCGGCGTGCAGGAGGTCGTGTACCCCCGTGCGGCCGTTCGAGGCAGCCGATGTCCGTCGGGCGGCTCTGTGTATCGTGAAGACGTCGCGCGGGCGGCGGGCGGGAGCGTGTGGGATGACCGAGCGGAAACCCCCGGGAGTCAGCTTCGAGGGGTGGGTCGACCGGCAGATCCAGGAGGCCGAGCAGCGTGGCGACTTCGCCCGGCTGCCCGGCTTCGGCAAGCCGATGGCCGGCCTGGAGCGCCCCTACGACGAAGCGTGGTGGATCAAGCAGAAGATGCAGCGCGAAGGCGTCTCGATGCTGCCGCCCGCCCTGGCCCTGCGCAAGGAGGCCGAGGACGCGCCTGCGGCGGTGTCGGCGGCGCGCAGCGTGGCCGAGGTGCGACGGGTCCTGACCGAGCTGAACGAGAAGATCGAACGGGCGATCCGGCGTCCGCCCGAGGGCCCGCCGCTCAACCTGAAGCCGTTCGACGTCGACGAGGCCGTGCGCGCCTGGCGCGCGGAGCGCGGCCTGGGATGACCGCCGGCGGGCGCTCCGCCGGACGCGACGCGGCGGGGCGGGTATGACGGCGTACGGACGACGGAGCGCGCACCGCCCCGGTGCCGTGATCCGCCGGGCGGTCGCGGGTGACGCGAAACGGCTCACCCGTCTGGTGCGGACCTCGCGCGCCTACGAGGGCCCGTACGCGCCGATGGTCGAGGGCTACCGGGTCGGACCGGACTACATCGCGGTCCATCGGGTGTTCGTCGCGGCCGACGAGGCCACGGACCGGGTCCTCGGCTTCTACGCACTGGTCCTCGATCCGCCCGAAATCGACCTGATGTTCGTCGCCGACGAGGCGCAGGGGCGGGGCGTCGGACGGCTGCTCGTTAGCCATCTGCGCGAGGAGGCCGGGCGCGCCGGGCTCCACGCCGTCCGGATCGTCGCCCATCCGCCCGCCGAGGGCTTCTACCGCAGTGTGGGCGCCGAGCCCGCCGGCACGGTGCGCGCGAACCCGCCCGCGGTCCAGTGGGACCGGCCCGCGTTCCTGCTGCCGACCGGCCCGCCACGCGGTGCTCAGCCGCCGTAGCGGCGGGTCATCAGCTCCATGCTGTGGCCGTCCGGGTCGCGGAAGTACAGGCCGCGGCCACCGTCGCTCCGGTTGATCTCACCGGCCCGCCTCATGTGGGGATCGGCGAAGTACGCGATGCCCCGCTCCTCGATCCTGGCGAACGACGCGTCGAACTCCGCCTCGGAGATGAGGAAGGCGTAGTGCTGCGAGGCGATCGGCCCCTCGTCGACCGTCGCGAAGTCCAGCGTGACGCTGTTCGCCAGGACGACGGGGACGAACGGGCCCGTCTCCGCCCCGGTGCTCAGGCCCAGGACCTCCGCCAGGAACTCGGCGGACTTCCGGTTGTCACGGCACCAGACGATGGTGTGATTCAACTCGACCGACACGGTGGAATCCCTCCCACGGGCACCTCGCGGGCTGCCTCCACGCCCCACCGGGCCGGTGACCGACGCGCTGCCCCGAGCAAGATCCTAGGCGCGCGCCGGGACCGGGGCCAGGCGGCGGCCCGGCGCCCGTCGTGATTGAGCCACGTGCGACGGGGCACGTGGAAGGCCCGGCATCGAACGCACGCCCGAGTGCACGCCGGTCGCGTCGAGGAGGAGTTCACCTGTGGAAGCGAGACCGGACGACGGACGGCGGGAGACCGAGGAGGAGCGGGCGGACCGGCAGTGGAGCGAGCTCCTGCAGGAACTGCGCGTGGCCCAGACCGGGGTGCAGATCCTCTTCGGCTTCCTGCTCGCCGTGGTCTTTCAACAGCGCTTCGCCGAACTGGGCGAAACCGACCGCGACATCTACGTGGTGACGGTCCTTCTGGGCTCCGCGACGGCGGCGGCGCTCATCGGCCCCGTCTCGTACCACCGGCTGCTGACGGGCCGGCGGATGAAGCCCGAGACGGTCATATGGGCCTCGCGGCTGACCATACTGGGCCTGGTCCTGCTGTTCTGCACCATGTGCTCGACGCTGCTGCTGATCCTCCGGGTGGCCCTGCACAACCAGCTCGCCCTGTGGCTCGTCGGCGGTATGGCGCTGTGGTTCGTGATCTGCTGGTTCGTCTTTCCCCTCTGGGCGCTGGCCCGCGGCCGTTCGGGACCGGGCGGCGGAAAGCGGTCCGGCGAAGGCGCGGCGTCCGGCGCCGCGCGGCGCGGCGGCGCGGGCGGCTGAGCGGGTCCGGCGGGGTCAGCCGACGGGGCCGAGCGGGCCGCGCACGTCGGTCACCGTGAACAGCGCGCCGTCCGGGTCCCGCAGCGTCGACTCCGTGCCCCCGAGCACGCTGCGCTCCTCGATCAGCGCGCCCCCGTGGTGCTGTGCGGCGGCGACCGTCGCGGGGAGGTCCGCCACCGGGAACTGCACCTGCCAGTGCGGACGCACCAGCGGATCGACGGCCGCCGCCACCGCCCCGGAGCTGATCCGGGCCAGCGGTCGCCCGTCGCACCGCACGATCACCTCGCCGCCCTCGTAGGCGACGTCGCAACCGCCCGGACGTCCGCTCGCCCAGTCGAGTACTTCCCCGTAGAAGATCGCCGCGTCGAAGGCGTCGCGCGTCCGCAGCCGCAACCAGGCGTGGGCGTGGTCGTCGGGGGCCGGCGGCGAGGTGGCGGGCTCGGTCCGCTCCCAGAGGCCGAACGGCGCTCCGTCCCGGTCGGACGCCAGCACGCCGCGGCCCTTGCCCACCGTCAGCGGGCCCACGGCCACGGTGCCGCTGCGCTCCCGGACCCGGGAGGCCGCCACGTCCGCGTCCTCCACCGCGAAGTACGGCGTCCAGGCCACGGCGACCTGGTAGGCGGAGGAGACGGCGAAGACGCCCGCCACCGGAACATCGCCGCGCCGGGCCACCGAGAACTCGGCGCCCAGCCGCCCGGGGCGGAACGTCCAGCCCAGGACGGCCGAGTAGAAGCTCTGCGCCTCCGCCAGGTCCCGGGTCATGAGCGTGACCCAGCACGGTGCGGCCGGGCCCGTCAGCGGAGCCGCCGGGGTGGCCGTACGGGGGTCGCTTCCGGTCATGGTCCCCAGCCTTCTTCGGGCGTGCGGCCTCCTGCTCGGCCGACGCGTTCCTGCACCAGCCTCGGCCGCCCCGACCGGTCCCGCAACGCGAAGGCCCGCCGGGGACGCCCGCCCGGGATGCCCGCCCGGGACGCCCGCCCGCTGGGCGCGGACCGCTTCAGTCGCGCGGCTGTTCCGAGCCGGGCGGCAGCGGCTCGTTGCCGTGGTCGTTCAGTTCGTACGGGGAGAGGGCCCGGCCGCTCTCGGGGAAGCGGTCCTTCCCGTGCTGGTCCGTGGCGTCGATGTGGCTGCGGTGCTCCGGCTTGACCGGCTGCTCGTGGGGGAGGGGCGGCGGCGACTCGGCGTCCCGCTTGCGCATCCCCCACCAGAAGCCGCCGATCAGCAGGGCGATCAGGGCGACGGCCGCGATGGGCAGCACCACTCCGAGAGCGCCCGCGCCGTCCGCGAGAGTGGCGGCGAGCAGATCCCTGGCTCCGTTCGTTACGTCCATGTCTGCCGCATACCCCCGGGGGAAGGGGCCAGACGGCTGGGTACATCAATTCATGTTTTATGGGTATCTGACGTGAAAAGCGTTTTATGCGGTGATCGGACCAACCATCACACCGGCAGCCGTGGCCGCAAGCGGCTCTCCCGCCCGCTCCGCGCGAACCCCATCCCTCTCCAGGACGCCTCGTGTCGCCGTCGCCCGGTCGCGGGGTGAGCCTGGAGGGAGCCCCGAAGGCCGGCACACCCGACGGAAGGAACCACGGTGAACAGCACCCCGGAACAGAGCGACGACCACCCGGCGGGCCGGGAGGTGCTGGTCTCGCTGAGCCGGTGCGACCAGAAGGACGCGCGGACCGTCTTCGACGTGCTCGGCAGCGCCTTCTCCTCCGACCGTCCCGCGGCCGACACCCCCGTAGAGGCCGCGGGCCCCCGTCCGACCGTCTGGGCCACCACCGTCGACGTCACCGAGCCGCAGGCCGTGGCCGAGCCCGTGAGGCTGTCCGGACCGGTCACGGTCGACGCCCAGGGCGGCTACTGGGCCGTCGACCGGCTGCGCGACCACCTCACCGGAGCCTTCGCCGTCAGCGTCGTCGGCACCGCGGCGGGCGACCAGGAGCAGGAGGTCAGGATGCGCCTGGAGAACCGCTGAGAACCCGCCGGCCGAGCCCGCCGGCGCGGCCGTGACCGAGGGGCGACCGGCCCCCGAGTGAAAGGCGCCCCTTCCATGGACTCCCTCGCCGCCGCACCGGGCATCACACCGGAACCGGTGTTCGCCGAACGTTCCCCCGTCACCCTGCACGTCAACGGCACGGAGACGACCCTGACGCTCGACCACCGCACCACGGTGCTCGACCTGCTGCGCGAGCACCTGGGGCTCACCGGCGCGAAGAAGGGCTGCGACCACGGCCAGTGCGGGGCCTGCACGGTCCTGGTCGACGGCCGGCGCGCCAACAGCTGCCTGCTGCTCGCCGTCGCCCAGGACGGCGTGGCGCTCACCACCGTGGAGGGCCTGGCCGACGGCGACGAACTGCACCCGCTCCAGCGGGCGTTCGTGGAGCGGGACGCCTTGCAGTGCGGCTACTGCACGCCCGGACAGATCTGTTCGGCCCTCGGCATGATCGGCGAGGCGGCCGATGGCTTCCCCTCGCACGTCACCCCGCCGGACTCCGTCCCCACCGCACCCGCCGTCCTCGGCGCGGACGAGATCCGCGAGCGGATGAGCGGCAATCTCTGCCGGTGCGGCGCCTATCCCCGGATCGTCGAGGCCATCGAGGACGTGACGCCGTGAAACCGTTCGGCTATCTGCGCCCCACCTCCACCGACGAAGCCGTCCGGCTCTGCGCGGGCGGTCCCCGGGCCCGGTTCCTGGGCGGCGGGACCAACCTGGTCGACCTGATGAAACTCGGCGTCGAGGAGCCCGGCCTCCTCATCGACGTCGGCCGGCTCCCGCTGGACCGGGTGACCCGGACGGCGGACGGCGGACTGCGCATCGGCGCCACCGTGCGCAACAGCGACCTCGCCGCCCACCCCGACGTGCGCCACGACCACCCCGTCCTCTCGCAGGCACTGCTGGCCGGGGCGTCCGGGCAGCTCCGCAACACGGCCACCACCGGCGGCAACCTCCTCCAGCGCACCCGCTGCCCCTACTTCCAGGACGTCGCCAAACCCTGCAACAAACGCCTCCCCGGCTCCGGCTGCCCCGCCCGCGACGGCGCCCACCGCGACCTCGCCGTCCTCGGGCACTCCCCGGAGTGCGTGGCCACCAACCCCTCCGACATGGCCGTGGCCCTCGCCGCGCTCGACGCGACCGTGCTCCTGATCGGACCGGAGGGCGAACGGACCGTCCCCGTCACCGGCTTCTACCGGCTGCCGGGGGAGAACCCGGACCAGGACACCGTGATCAGACCCGGCGAACTCATCACCGACGTCGTGCTGCCGCCCCCCGTCCCCGGCGCCGTCTCCCGCTACCGCAAAGCGCGCGACCGGGCCTCGTACGCCTTCGCCCTGGCCTCCGTCGCCGCCGTCGTCCGGGTGGACGCCGGGCGCGTCGTCCACGCGGCGCTGGCCTTCGGCGGCCTCGCGCACCGCCCCTGGCGCGCCACCCGGGCCGAGGCGGAACTGCTCGGCGCGCCCGCCACCGCCGCGTCCCTCGCCAGGGCCGTGGAGAGCGAACTGGCCCACGCCCGGCCGCTGCGCGACAACGGCTTCAAGGTCGACCTCGCACGCCGGCTGGCACTCGACGTGCTCGGCGAGCTCACCGGCGCGTCCACCGCGCCGGCCGGCTGAACGCCCGCCCGGCCCGCCTCCGTCCGCCCGCCCGACCCACCTAAGGACCCGTCGCCATGACCCTCGCCCCGCAGTTCTCCGGCGCGCCCGACGTCCGCAGGGAGGCCCGGGACAAGGTCACCGGCACCGCCCGCTACGCCGCCGAGCACACCCCGCCCGGCTGCCTGTACGCCTGGCCGGTCCCGGCCGCCGTCGCCGCCGGCCGGGTCACCGCCGTACGGACGACCGACGCTCTCGCCGTCCACGGGGTGCTTACCGTCCTGACCCACGACAACGCGCCCCGGCTCGCCGAAGCCGACGACCCGATCCTCGCCGTGCTCCAGGACGACCGCGTCCCGCACCACGGCTGGCCGGTCGCCCTGGTCGTCGCCGACACCGCCGAGGCCGCGCGCGAGGGCGCCGGGAACGTCTTCGTGGAGTACGAACGCGATCCGCACGACGTGACGCTGACCGAGGACCATCCGGGCCTCTACACCCCCGAACAGGCCAACGGCGGCCACCCGGCCGTGCGCGAGCGCGGCGACTTCGCCCGCGCGTTCTCCGCCGCCCCGGTGCAGATCGACGCGACCTACCGCCTCGGGCCGCTGCACAACCACCCCATGGAGCCGCACGCCGCCACCGCCCGGTGGACGGACGGCCACCTCACCGTCCACGACTCCAGCCAGGGCTCGACCGCGGTGCGCGACTCCCTCGCCCGCGCCTTCGCGCTCGACCCCGCGCACATCACCGTCGTCTCCGAACACGTCGGAGGCGGCTTCGGCTCCAAGGGCACCACCCGGCCCCAGGCCGTGCTCGCCGCCATGGCGGCGCGGCGCACCGGCCGCCCGGTGAAGATGGTCTTCCCCCGAGGCCAGTTGGCCGAGGTCGTCGGCCACCGCGCGCCCACGGTGCAGCGGGTGCGGCTCGGGTCCGATCTCGACGGCGTCCTGGCGGCCGTCTCCCACGAGGTCGTCACGCACACCTCCACCGTGAAGGAGTTCGTCGAGCAGGCGGCCGTGCCCGCCCGTGTGATGTACGGCTCCGCGCACAGCAGCACCGTGCACCGGGTGGCCGCCCTGGACGTCCCCAGTCCTTCCTGGATGCGTGCCCCGGGCGAGGCCCCCGGCATGTACGCGCTGGAGTCCGCCATGGACGAACTCGCCTCCGCCCTGGGCCTCGACCCGGTCGAACTGCGGCTGCGCAACGACCCGGCGACCGAACCGGACAGCGGACGGCCCTTCAGCAGCCGCGGCCTCGCCGCCTGCCTGCGCGAGGGCGCCCGGCGCTTCGGCTGGGCCGGGCGGGACCCGCGCCCGGCCGCCCGCCAGGAGGGCCGCCTGCTGCTCGGTACGGGCGTCGCCTCGGCGACCTACCCCGTGCTCGTCTCGCCGTGCCGCGCCACCGCCCACGCGGCGGCGGACGGGTCCTTCCGGATCGAGGTGAACGCCACCGACATCGGCACCGGAGCCCGCACCGTCCTCGCCCGGATCGCCGCCGCGGCGCTCGACACCGCGGCGGAGAGGGTCGAGGCCGTGATCGGCAGCAGCGACCTGCCCGCCGCCCCGATCGCCGGGGGCTCCTCCGGCACCGCCTCCTGGGGCTGGGCGGTGCACAAGGCCGCGACCGAGCTGGCCCGCCGCGTCGCCGCACACCGCGGCCCGCTGCCCGCCGAAGGGCTCACCGTCACCGCCGACACCGAGGAGGAGTCGCCCGGCGACTCCCCGTACGCGCGGCACGCCTTCGGCGCGCACTTCGCCGAGACGGCCGTCGACGCCGTCACCGGGGAGGTCCGGGTGCGCCGGCTCCTGGGCGTGTACGCCGCCGGACGCATCCTCAACGCCCGCACCGCACGCTCCCAGTTCACCGGCGGCATGGTCATGGGCATCGGCATGGCGCTGACCGAGGGCAGCGCCCTCGATCGGGTCTTCGGCGACTTCACGGCCAAGGACCTCGCCGCCTACCACGTGCCGGCCTGCGCCGACGTGCCCGACATCCAGGCGCACTGGATCGACGAGGACGACCGCCACCTGAACCCGATGGGCAGCAAGGGCATCGGCGAGATCGGCATCGTCGGCACCGCCGCCGCCATCGGCAACGCGGTCCGCCACGCCACCGGAGCCCGGCTGCGCGAGCTCCCCCTCACCCCCGACCGCATCCTTCCCTATCTGCTGTGACCACCTGCTGTGACCACCTGCTGTGACCGCCGCGCCCGAGCCCCCGGACGCGGCCGACCAGCGCCGATACCTCATCTGTTGCGGATCCACCGCATGGGGGTCACCCTGATGAGTGACCCAGAAGTGACAGACGCTCACGCTTCGTGCTCGGGGGTCGTTGGTACGACGGGGTGAAGTCCGTGGGCCTCGCGATGGAGGAGCCTCGACGATGACCGTTCCACTCGACCGGCACCGCCTGGTCGAACTGCAGGTGTCGGCAGAGCGCGCGTCCCAGCTGCGGCGCGTCGTCGCCGCACAACTGCTCCGCTGGAGCCTCGAACTCCATACCCGGCCGGTGTGCCGGGCCCTGGACGAACTCCTGACCAATGTCCACCGCCACGCCGGCGGCGACGACAGATGCGTCGTCGAACTCCGCTGGACCGGACGGCGGGTCACCGTCTCCGTCGCCGACCACAGCGCCCGGATGCCGCGGCTGCTGCCCGCCGGCGGCGGCCTGAGCCGGGTGATGGCCCTCAGCGACAGCTGGGGCACCTGCCGGACCGCGAGCGGCAAGGTGGTCTGGTTCACCCGCTACGCGCAGGCCCCGCGCACCGCGGGGCTGCGGCCGGACGTCCCGCTTCCCGGCGCCCGCGCCTACCGCCGCACGCCGCTCGCTGCCTCCGTGTAGACCGCCCCTCCGACCGGCCGACCCGGAACCGTGCCGCTCCGGCACGCATGATCCGCGTCGGCCGGGTACGTGCGGGAGGGAGCCGCACCCCGCGCCGCGACGCGCGCGGCACCGTCGACGTACCGATGCAAGGAGGCCACGCCCATGCCCATCGCGACGGTCAACCCCGCGACCGGCGAACTCGTCACGTCCTACGACCCCTTCGGCCAGGACCGGATCGAGCGCCTGCTCGCCGAGGCCGACACAGCCTTCCGCACGTACCGCACCACCCCGTTCTCCCGGCGCGCGGAATGGCTGCTGCGCGCCGCCGACCTCCTCGACGAGGACCGCGACACCATCGCCCGCACCATGACCGTCGAGATGGGCAAGCCGGTCACGGCCGCCCGCGCCGAGGCGGCCAAGTGCGCCAAGGCGATGCGCTGGTACGCCCGGAACGCCGAACGGCTGCTGGCCGACGAGCACCCGGACCCCGACGACGTACACGACTCCGGCGCGTCCCGCGCCCTGGTGCGCTACCGGCCGCTGGGCGTCGTCCTCGCCGTGATGCCGTGGAACTTCCCGCTCTGGCAGGTGGTGCGCTTCGCCGCACCCGCCCTGATGGCCGGCAACGTCGGACTCCTCAAGCACGCCTCGAACGTGCCGCAGACGGCGCTCTACCTGGAGGACCTGTTCCTGCGGGCCGGATTCCCCGAGGGCTGCTTCCGCACGCTGCTGATCGGCTCCGGAGCCGTCGAGGCGGTCCTGCGCGATCCGCGCGTCGCGGCGGCCACCCTGACCGGCAGCGAACCGGCCGGCCGCTCCGTCGCCTCCATCGCGGGCGACGAGGTGAAGAAGACCGTGCTGGAGCTGGGCGGCAGCGATCCCTACCTGGTCCTGCCCTCCGCCGACGTGGCGAAGGCCGCCGCCACCGCCGTCACCGCACGCGTCCAGAACAACGGCCAGTCCTGCATCGCCGCCAAGCGGTTCATCGTCCACGCCGACGTGTACGACGCGTTCGCCGAGCGGTTCACCGCCGGCATGCGCGAGCTGAACGTGGGCGACCCGCTCCAGGAGGCGACCGACGTCGGGCCGCTCTCCAGCGAACAGGGCCGCGCCGACCTGGAGGAGCTGGTGGACGACGCCGTCCGGCGCGGCGCCGCCGTCCTCTGCGGCGGCGGCCGGCCCGGCTCGCTCGGCGGCGGCCTGGAGAACGGCTGGTTCTACGACCCCACCGTCCTGGCCGGGATCACCCCGGACATGCGCGTCCACCGTGAGGAGACCTTCGGCCCCGTCGCCACGCTCTACCGGGTCGCCGACCTGGACGAGGCGATCCGCGTCGCGAACGACACCCCGTTCGGCCTCAGCTCCAACGCCTGGACCCGGGACCCCGCCGAGAAGGAGCGCTGCGCACGGGACCTGGAGGCCGGCGGCGTCTTCTTCAACGGCATGACCGCCTCGCACCCCGCCCTCCCGTTCGGCGGCGTCAAGCGCTCCGGCTACGGCCGCGAGCTCGCCGGCCACGGCATCCGCGAGTTCTGCAACGCCACCACCCTCTGGTACGGCCCCGAGGAGTGACGGGGTACCCCGGCCCGCCTCCGCGTCCGACCCCTTCGAGGAGACCTCTTCCGTGAGCAACGCCGCAGCACCGACCGCAGCACCGACCGCCCCCGGGGCGACGACCTGTTCCGACGAGGAGCTGGCCGCGCTCGACGCGCACTGGCGCGCCGCCAACTACCTCGCCGTGGGCCAGATCTACCTCATGGACAACCCGCTGCT
This sequence comes from Streptomyces sp. ADI96-02, assembly GCF_003846185.1. GTDB lineage: Bacteria > Actinomycetota > Actinomycetes > Streptomycetales > Streptomycetaceae > Streptomyces. Next base: position 256,514 of record NZ_ML123034.1, on the reverse strand, counting down.
GAACAGGCCGCTCGTCCCCGAGGACATCAAACCGAGGCTGCTGGGCCACTGGGGCACCTCGCCGGGCCTCAACCTCGTCCACACCCACCTCAACCGCGTCGTCAAGGCCCGCGACCTGCGGGCGCTGTGCGTCTGGGGACCCGGCCACGGCGGTCCGGCCGTCCTCGCCAACGCCTGGCTGGAGGGCAGCTACACGGCGGTCTACCCGAACGTGACCCGGGACGCCGAAGGCATGGGGCGGCTCTTCAAGCAGTTCTCCTTCCCCGGCGGCGTGCCCAGCCACGTGGCCCCGGAGACGCCCGGATCCATCCACGAGGGCGGCGAGCTCGGCTACGCGCTGGCCCACGCCTACGGGGCCGCATTCGACCACCCGGACCTCCTCGTCGCCTGTGTGATCGGCGACGGCGAGGCGGAGACCGGGCCGCTCGCCGCGTCCTGGCACTCCGACAAGTTCCTCGACCCGGTCCACGACGGGGCCGTGCTGCCGATCCTCCACCTCAACGGCTACAAGATCGCCAACCCGGCGGTCCTGGCCCGGCTGCCCGAGGACGAACTGGACGACCTGCTGCGCGGTTACGGGCACGACCCGCTCCACGTCGGCGGCGACGACCCCGCCGCCGTCCACCGCGAGCTCGCCGCCGCGATGGACACCGCCCTGGACCGCATCCGCGCCCACCAGCGGGCCGCCCGCGAGGACGGCGCCACCGGCCGCCCCCGCTGGCCCGTGATCGTGCTGCGCACGCCCAAGGGCTGGACCGGTCCCCGTGAGGTCGACGGTCTGCCCGTCGAGAACACCTGGCGCGCCCACCAGGTCCCGCTGCCCGGCGTCCGGGAGAACGAGGACCACCTGCGGCAATTGGAGGCGTGGCTGCGCTCCTACCGCCCCGAAGAGCTCTTCGACTCCGCCGGGCGGCCCACCGAGCAGGTGCTCGCCTGCGTGCCCGAGGGCGACGCCCGCCTGGGCTCGACCCCGTACGCCAACGGCGGCCTGCTCCTGCGCGATCTGCCGCTGCCCGCCCTGGAGGAGCACGCCGTCCGCGTCGACCGGCCCGGCTCCGGCCTCCACTCCCCGACGCAGGTGCTCGGCGGGCTGCTGGAGAGCGTGATGGCCGCGACGAGCGAGCGCCGCGACTTCCGGGTGGTGGGCCCCGACGAGACCGCCTCCAACCGGCTGGACGACCTCTACCGCGCCACCGGCAAGGCGTGGCAGGCCCGGACGCTGCCCACCGACGAACACCTCGCCCGCGACGGACGGGTCATGGAGGTGCTCTCCGAACACCTCTGCCAGGGCTGGCTGGAGGGCTACCTGCTCACCGGCCGGCACGGTCTCTTCTCCTGCTACGAGGCGTTCGCGCACATCGTCGACTCGATGGTCAACCAGCACATCAAGTGGCTGCGCACCTCGCGGCGGCTGCCCTGGCGGCGGCCCGTCGCCTCGCTGAACTACCTGCTCACCTCGCACGTCTGGCGCCAGGACCACAACGGCTTCTCGCACCAGGACCCCGGGTTCGTCGACCACGTCCTCAACAAGAGCCCCGAGGTCGTCCGCGTCTACCTGCCGCCGGACGCCAACACCCTGCTCTCCGTCGCCGACCACGTCCTGCGCAGCCGGGACTACGTCAACGTCGTCGTGGCCGGGAAGCAGCCCGGCTTCGACTGGCTCACCCTCGACCAGGCCCGCGCCCACTGCGCCCGCGGGGCCGGCGCCTGGGAGTGGGCCGGGACCGAGGACGGCAGCCGCGAACCGGACGTGGTGCTCGGCTGCGCCGGCGACGTGCCCACACTGGAGACGATGGCCGCCGCGGACCTGCTCCGCCGCCACCTGCCCGAGCTCCACGTCCGCGTGGTCAACGTGGTCGACCTCGCCCGGCTGCTGCCGAAGGGCGACCACCCGCACGGCATGCCGGACTCCGAGTACGACGCGCTGTTCACCCGCGACAAGCCGGTGATCTTCGCCTACCACGGCTATCCATGGCTGATCCACCGCCTCGCCTACCGCCGGGCGGGCCACGCCGACCTGCATGTGCGCGGCTACCGGGAGGAGGGCACCACGACCACCCCGTTCGACATGGTGGTCCGCAACGACCTCGACCGCTACCGGCTGGTCATGGACGTCATCGACCGGGTGCCCGGTCTCGGCGTCCGCGCCCTCGCCGTGCGCCAGGCGATGGCGGACGTGCGCACCCGCCACCACGCCTGGATCCGCGAACACGGCGTCGACCTGCCGGAGGTCACCGACTGGAAGTGGAGCGGCTGATCCCGCGCCTTCCCGGCCGTGGCGTCCGGCCGGGCCCGTGACCGGGGCGGCCCGATGGGCGATCATGGGCGTCGACCGCCCGCCCCGCCGGAGGGAGCCCCCGTGAAGCCGCGCTGCGCCGTGCTCGACGATTTCCAGTCCGTCGCCACCACCGTCGTCGACTGGTCGCCCGTCGCCGCGGACGTGGACGTCGTCACCTTCGCCGACCATCCCGCCACACGGGAGGAACTGGCCGCCCGTCTCGCGGACTTCGAGATCGTGGTCACCCTGCGCGAACGGGTCCCGTTCCCGGCGGAACTGTTCGACGCGCTGCCCCGGCTGCGGCTGCTGGTCGCCTCCGGCATGCGCAACTCGGTGATCGACTTCGCCGCCGCCGAGCGGCGCGGCGTCACCGTCTGCGGTACCGCCAGCTCCTCCGCCCCGCCCGTGGAGCTGACCTGGGCGCTCCTGCTCGGCCTGGCGCGCGGGATCGTGCCGGAGGCCAACGCCCTGCGGGCGGGCGGGCGGGCCCTGGCAGTCGACGCTGGGCGCTGATCTGTACGGCCGCCGGCTCGGTCTGCTGGGCCTCGGCCGGATCGGCGGCCGGGTGGCGCGGGTGGCGGCGGCCTTCGGGATGGACGTGGCCGCCTGGAGCCGGAACCTCACCGAGGAGCGCGCCCGGGAGGCCGGCGCGGTGCGGGCCGCGTCCAAGGAGGAGCTGCTGGCCTCCAGCGACTTCGTCTCCGTCCATCTGGCGCTGAGCGAACGCACCCGGGGGCTCGTCGGCGCGGCCGAGCTCGCCCTGATGCGCCCGACCGCCTACCTGGTCAACACCTCGCGGGCCGCGATCGTCGACCAGGACGCCCTGCTCGCGGCCCTGCACGCGGGGACGATCGCCGGGGCCGGGGTCGACGTGTTCGACGCCGAGCCCCTGCCGGCCGGCCACCCGATGCGCACCGCCCCGCGCCTGCTGGCCACCCCGCACCTGGGCTACGTCTCGCGCGCCAACTACGAGACGTACTACGGCCAGGCGGTCGAGGACATCCGGGCCTACCTCGACGGACGGCCCGTCCGCCGCCTCGGCTGACCGCGGCGCGGTCCCCGGGGCCGCCGGCGTCAGTAGCGCAGCGCCGCCGCGATCCGGCCGTGCCCGGCCAGCGAGTCGTCCGCGACGAACGCCACGTCGGCCCCGCTGTCCAGCGCCGCCTCGACGAGTTCGTCGACGATGTCCTCGCGGACACGGTCGTCCGGCTGCCGCGCCTCGTCCCCGGCCACCGGCTCCAGGTGTCCGCCGGTGACCCGGACAGTGGTCTGGAAGTGCTCCTCGACCGCGACCAGCCCCGCCCGGCCCTCCCGGACGGCGGCCCACACCTCGTCGAGCCCGCCGGCGAAGGAGCGCCTGCCCCGGGCGTGGTCGAGGCGGCGGTCGATCTCCGCGGCGGCCTGCCGGGCGCCTTCCGCGAGAGCGGGCCGCACCTCGGCGAGGACGTCGGCGGCCGGGAGGTCGGCCGGGGCGCCCTTGGCCACCCGACCGGCCGCCGTGGCGGAGCCCTGGCCGACCTCGTCCAGCAGGGCGAGGGCGGGTGCCAGGCCCAGCAGGTACAGGGGGCGCGGGTCCGCGGCGAGCACGGCGCGCAGTCGTTCGTCGACCGTGCGGAAGAAGTTCCGCGTCTCCTCGTCGGTGAAGGTGCTGGGCGTGTCGCCGATCCGCTCCTCGCGCTGCGGGTTCGGCGGCTCCTTCGGCGCGCTCAGCGGGAAGCCGCCGGTCTCCTCCACCCGGACGGCGTCGGCCGTGCCGCTCCACAGGGTGGCGTGGTCGCCGGCGACGGTCAGCACGCGGAAGGAGCGGGCCCGGGCCTTCGCCGCGACCAGGTTGCGGGTGAGGTAGGTGTCGCCGAGGACCACCCGTTCGGGCGTGGTGCGCGGCAGCTGCCAGATCCGGTACTCGTCGGCCGAGGCGAGGACGACCAGCGAGTCCAGGGCCCGGCGCGGATCCACGTCGGCCGCGGCCCGTTCGAGCTGGGCCCTGATCGCGGCGGCGGTGTCCCGCCCGGCCCGCGGATCGGCGTCCAGCCGGCGGCCCGCCTCCGCCACGAGATTGCGCAGGCGGACCGGGTCCTGGGCGTTGTCGGGGGCCTGCCGGTGGGTCGGCATGGTCAGGGACACGGCCGGATAGGGGCGGGGCGCCCGCAGCTCCCGCAACAGGTCGGCGGTCAGCGCGTCCGTGTCCATGGTTGCCTCCCGGGCTGGGGCCCGCTCCCGTGGGAAGCGGATGCTTCGACGAGTCAATTCATACCTTTTGATCCTAATATGGGCGAGTTGGTGATCATCGAGCGGTCGGTCGAGCGCGGGAGGAGTGCGTGATGTCCCCGTGCGCGGTATGTCCCCGTGCGCGGTGCGGACGTGGCGGGGCGACCGTCCGGCCCCACCGCGCCCGCCGCCCGACCGGCCGCGCCCGACGAACCCCCTCCTCCCGATTGGACGGACCGTCCGTGAAAGCGAACCCTCCCGCTCGCCGGATGCGCGGCAGTCGCCGTACCGCCCGCGCCCTGGGCCCCGCCGTGGCCGCCGCGCTCCTCGTCGCCTCGACCGCCGCCTGCGACTCCGGCTCCGGCGGCGAGGGCGCCGACGCCGGCGTGCGCACGCTCACCCCCGCGCCCGCGGAGTCACCGCCCGCCAGTCCGGGCCCCCGCACCGGCAGGAGCTTCGCCGCCTCCGCCTCGGCCGAGTCAGAGCGCCTGCGCAGGATCGCGGTCGAACGCCTCGAAGGCGTCCGGGGCGAGGGGAACGCGGTCGAGGACGTCTCGGTGACCGGGCTGCCGGCCGGACCCTCCGCCGAGGTCCGCAGCGCGCTGGTCCGCGTCACCAACGACACGGAGGAGCCCGCGTTCTACGCCGTGAAGGTCGAGTTCGTCGACGCGCGGGACCAGGTCCTGGACACGGTCGTCGTGGGCGTGGAGAACGTCCCGCCGGACGACACGGTCAGCGTCCAGGCCAACAGCCGCGAGGCCGCCGGGGTCACGACCTTCCCGCGCGTCGCCCAGGCCGAGCGCGGACCGGGGTGAGCGCCGCCGACGCGGTGACCGACGCGCTGCGCGGACTGCACGCCGAGTTCGGCCCCGTACGCGGGGGGCGGCCCGCCGACTACATCCCGCAGCTGGCCCTCGCCGACCCCGACGCCTTCGGGCTGGCCCTGGTCAGCATGGACGGCCACCGCTACAGCGCGGGCGACGCCGAGACGCCGTTCACCCTCCAGTCGGTCTCCAAACCGTTCGTCTACGCCCTCGCCCTGTCCGCGCTCGGCCTCGACGAGGTCGGCCGATGGGTGGGCGCGGAGCCGAGCGGCGACGCGTTCAACGCCATCAGCCTGGAACCGGGGACCGGCCGCCCGGCCAACGCCATGGTCAACGCGGGGGCCATCGTCACGACCGCGCTCGTCCCGGACACCGCCGAGGAGCCTGCCTTCGACCGGATCCTGCGCTGCCTGAGCCGGTTCGCCGGGCGTGAGCTGGACGTGGACGACGAGGTGTTCGCCTCCGAGTCCGCGACCGGCGACCGCAACCGCGCGCTCGCCTACCTGATCCGCAGCGCCGGCACGATGCCCGTCGACCCCGTGACCGCCGTCGACCTGTACTTCCGGCAGTGCGCGGTGCGCGTCACCGCGGTCGACCTCGCCACGATGGCCGCGACACTCGCCTACGGCGGCGTCAACCCGGTCACCCGCGAGACCGTCGTCCCCGCCGGGGTCGCGGCGCAGGTCCTCGCCGTCATGGCCACCTGCGGTATGTACGACGGCTCGGGGGACTGGCTGCTGCGGGTCGGACTGCCTGCCAAGAGCGGCGTCTCCGGCGGCCTGATCGCGGTGGGACCGGCCCGCTTCGGCCTCGCCTCCTACAGCCCGCCGCTGGACACCACCGGCACCTCGGTGCGCGGCCACGCCGCACTGGGGGTGCTCTCGGAGCGCTACGGGCTCCACCTCATGCGCAACCCGGCGCTGCCCGGCTCCACCGTCACGCTCGTCACCACGGCCGACGACCTGCCCTCCGCGCCGCCGGCCGAACACGAACGGGCCCTGCGCGAACGCGTCGGCGTCGCCGTCGCGCAGGGAGCCATCGACTTCACCGCGGCCGAACGCGTGCTGTACGCGCTGGACGAGACCGGTTTCGAGCAGAGCGGCTCCGTCGTCCTCGATCTGCGCGACGTCGTGTCCGTCGACCCGGTGGCCCTGGCGATGCTGCACCGCGGGCTCGCCCGGCTCGCGCAGGACGGGCGGCGCGCGGCGGTCGTCGATCCGCGCGACGTGCTGGGCCCGCCGGACGTCGTCCGGGAGGGCACCGGCCAGGACCTGCCGCGCTACGCCACCCGCGAGGATGCCGTCGAAGGCTGCGCGCGGGCCCTGGCCGAGGAGGGGTGACCCGGACTGCTACCAGATCTCGCCGACCCACTCGGGGTGGTCGACGAACGGGTTCCGGTTGTGCTGGAACTGCTCGAATATGACGTCGTTGCGGCGCTTCTCGAAAGCGTCCGGCGGGTCCTCCTGGCTCCACTGCTTCAGCACGGAGAGCTTGCCCATGTTCGGCGCGGAGCCGTTGTCGACCTGCTCGTTGGGTTCGAGGTCGGCGAAGGAGTCGTTGCCCTCGTAGCGGACCGCCATGTAGAGGATCATGCGCGCCACGTCGCCCTTGACCGCGTCGCGGGGCTCGAAGGAGTCGCCGTCGGTGTAGTTGCCCGGCGCTTCGCCGAGTTCGCCGCCGCCGTTGTCGAAGTCCTTGTTGCCGCGGGCGGAGTTGACCGAGACGTCCTCCGGCCGCAGGTGGTGGATGTCGGTGCCCGGACCGGTCGAGGTGCCGAAGTCGCCGTGCGACTTGGCCCAGACGTGCTCGCGGTTCCACTGGTCGGCGTCGCCGCCGTTGTCGCTCTTGGACTGGGAGCGGCCGGTGTAGAGCAGGATCACGTTGGACGGGTTGTCCGGGTCCTCGTCGGTGACCTTGAGAGCGTCCCAGACCTGGCTGTAGGAGAGCGTGGTCTGGTCGCTGATGATCGTGTGCAGGGCGTCCTTCAGTTCGGCGCCGGTCTTGCCGACGGCGTCCTGGTAGTACGTGTCGTCGAGGGCGGCGGCAGTGGTCGCCGGCCGGTCGGGCGGTGTGTCGGCGGGCGCCGCGGAGGCGGTGCCCGCGAGCACGGTGACGGCAGCCGCTGTGGCGAGCAGTGGACGCGCGTAGAACAGATGGCGACGGGACATGTGGGGTGTCCTCTCGGGACGCGGGCGTCACGGGGCCGGCCCTGGGTGGGGGCGGAGCCGCGACGGCCGTGCGATGTGTGGTCAGCCGGGAGCCTTCCACACGCGCCGCGGCCCGCGTGTGAACGCTGCGTACCTATCATGTGCAGGTCAAGTGAGGGTGCCCGGCCGGTGCTCGCGGCGGGCCGGGCGACCGGGAGGCGCCCTGCGGCGCGCGGCGGCTTCGGATGCGGCCGGGTCCGCCCGGCGTCAGAATTACCGGAAGGACTGTCGCGAGGACACCAGGAGGCGGCATGAGCGAAGAGCCGGAATCCGTATCCGCCGAAGCGTCCGGCCAGGAGGGCGTCACCCCCGACCGGCTGCTGCACACCGGGGCCGTCGAGCGGCCCACCGCCGAGGACCTGGTGCTCGCCTCCGGGCGGGACCTGAACCCGCGGAACCTGGAATGGGCCCGGCGCAGGCTGGCCGAGGACGGCCGGTCGGCCGTCGACCGACTGCTGCCCTGACCCGGGCGCCGACCCGCCCCGCGCCCGTGGGGCGTGCCCGGCGGGGAGCCCCGCGGGGGCCGGCGGACGGGGGCCCGGGGAGCGTGTGGGGCGCCCCCGGGCCCCTCGGCTAGCCTGAGTGCCACGATGAACCGTTTGACGACGTCACAGGGCGCCTTCCAGCTCACCCGATTCCCCGAGCACCCACGCGATCCGTTCCGGGCGTGGGACGCCGCCGACGAATACCTGCTGCGGCGGCTCACGGACCCCGAGGCGGGGCCGGTGGACCTCTCCGGGGCGGTGGCCGTCGTGGGGGACCGGTGGGGAGCGCTGACCACCGCGCTCGCCGCGCACCGGCCCGTGCAGATCAGCGACTCCTACCTGGCCCGCCGCGCCACCCAGGCCAACCTGGAGCGCAACGGGGCCGACCCGGCCGCGGCGCGCCTGCTGACCTCGCGCGAGACGCCGCCCGACCGGGTCGACGTCCTGCTGATCAGGGTGCCGAAGTCCCTGGCCTACCTGGAGGACCAGCTCCACCGGATCGCGCCGGCCGTCCACGCGGGCACGGTGGTCGTCGCCGCCGGCATGGTGAAGGAGATCCACACCTCCACGCTCAAGCTCTTCGAGCGGATCATCGGCCCGACGCGGACCTCCCTCGCGGTGCGCAAGGCCCGGCTGATCTTCTGCACCCCGGACCCCGCTCTGCCGCGTACGCCGAGCCCGTGGCCCCACCGCTACGCCCTGCCCGCCGACGTGGGCCCCGTCTCCGGCCGTACGGTCGTCAACCACGCCGGGATCTTCTGCGCCGAACGCCTCGACATCGGCACCCGCTTCTTCCTCGGCCACCTGCCCGCGCGCACCGGAGCGGACCGGGTCGTCGACCTGGGCTGCGGCAACGGTGTCCTCGGCCTCGCCGCGGCGCTCGGCAACCCGCAGGCGCACCTCACGTTCACCGACGAGTCCTACGCGGCCGTCGCCTCGGCCGAGGAGACCTTCCGGGCCAGCGCCCCGGACGGCGCACGGGCCGACTTCCTGGTCGGCGACGGGATCGCCGACCTGGCCCCGGGCAGTGCGGACCTGGTGCTCAACAACCCGCCGTTCCACTCGCACCAGGCCACCACCGACGCCACCGCCCGCACGATGTTCCTCGGCGCGCGCGCCGCCCTGCGGCAGGGCGGCGAGCTGTGGGTGGTGGGGAACCGCCACCTCGCCCACCACACCCGGCTGCGCCGGATCTTCGGGAACTGCACGACGGTCGCGGGCGACCCCAAGTTCGTCGTGCTGCGCGCCGTGAAGCGCTGACGGCACGGACCGGGCACGGCCCTTCCGAATTCTTGCAACGCGTTCTACTGTGTGCGCCGCCGCACACGGGCGACGCGAACGCGAGACTCTGGAGGGGCCGTGCACCTCGAATACACGCCTGAGCAGCAGCGGTTGCGCACCGAACTGCGCACGTACTTCGCCGCCCTGGTACCCGACGACGCCTCCACGCGCTACGCCGAGCCCGCCGCCCAGAAGCGCTTCTACCGGGAGACCGTGCGCCGCCTCGGGGCGGACGGCTGGCTGGGGGTCGGCTGGCCGAAGGAGTACGGGGGCCGGGGGCTGACGCCGATGGAGCAGTTCATCTTCTTCGACGAGGCGGCCCAGGCGGGCGTGCCGCTGCCGCTGATGGCCCTGAACACCGTCGGGCCGACGATCATGCGGTTCGGCACCGACGAGCAGAAGACCTACTTCCTGCCGAAGATCCTCTCCGGCGAGATCGACTTCGCGATCGGCTACAGCGAACCGGACGCCGGAACCGACCTCGCCGCCCTGCGCACGCGCGCCGTCCGCGACGGCGACGAGACGACCGGCCACTACACCGTCGACGGCCAGAAGATCTGGACGACCAACGGCGACACCGCCGACTGGGTCTGGCTCGCCGTGCGCACCGACCCCGACGCACCCCCGCACAAGGGCATCACGATGCTCCTGGTCCCCACGAGCGACCCGGGCTACTCCTGCACCCTGATCAACACCCTCGCCTCGCACGACACCACCGCCAGCTACTACGAGAACGTCCGGGTCCCCGCCTCCCGCCGCGTCGGCCAGGAGAACAAGGGCTGGCGGCTCATCACCAACCAGCTCAACCACGAGCGCGTCACCCTCGCCGCCCACGGCACGATGGCGGTACGCGCCCTGCACGACGTCCAGCGCTGGGCCGCCGGCGCCAAGCTCGCCGACGGCCGCCGGGTCATCGACCTCGGCTGGGTCCGGTCCCTCCTCGCCCGCACGCACACCCGTCTCGACGCGATGAAACTCCTCAACTGGCAGATGGTCGCCGCCCTCCAGGACGGCACACTCACCCCGCAGGACGCCTCGGCGGTCAAGGTCTACGGCTCCGAGGCCCGCCGGGACGCCTACGCGTGGCTGATGGAGATCGCCGGTTCGGCCGGCCCGCTGAAGGAGGGTTCGGCCGGCGCGGTGCTCCACGGCGAACTCGAACGCGGCTACCGCTCCGCGGTGATCTTCACCTTCGGCGGCGGCAACAACGAGATCCAGCGCGAGATCATCTCCTGGATCGGCCTGGGCATGCCGCGGGTCCGGCGCTGAGGACGCGAACCGGCCGGCCGGTCCCCACGCCCGGCCGCCCCGCCCCGTACAGGCTCCGCGAGGAGCCCGCCATACTGGACGGGCCGGGGAGGGCGCGGCGGCAGCGGGCGGAGCAACGAGGGCGTGAACCAGCAGATGGCGCGGACGAGTCTGATCCAGGGCCGGTACCGGCTGCTCGAAGTGATCGGGCGCGGCGGCATGGGCGAGGTGTGGCGGGCCCGCGACGAGTCGCTGGGCCGCCAGGTGGCCGTCAAGTGCCTCAAGCCCATGGGCCCGCAGCACGACCAGTCCTTCACCCGGATCCTGCGCGAACGCTTCCGCCGCGAGGCGCGGGTCGCCGCCTCCCTCCAGCACCGGGGCATCACCGTCGTCCACGACTTCGGCGAGCACGAGGGCGTCCTCTACCTCGTCATGGAGCTGCTGGAGGGCCACAACCTGAGCCAGCTCCTGGAGGAGAACGCCCGCGACCCGCTGCCGGTCGAGCATGTCGTCGACATCGCCGAACAGGTCGCCGACGCCCTCGGCCACACGCACCGGCAGGGCATCGTCCACCGCGACCTGAAGCCCGCCAACATCATGCGGCTGACCGACGGCACGGTGAAGATCTGCGACTTCGGCATCGCGCGCCTGGGCCGCGACATCGGCTTCACCTCCCGCCTCACCGGCACCGGCATCGCCATGGGCACCCCGCACTACATGTCGCCCGAGCAGATCGGCGGCGGCGAGATCGACCACCGCAGCGACCTCTACTCACTGGGCTGCGTGCTGTACGAGATCGCCACCGGGGCGCCGCCGTTCGACCAGGACGACCCCTGGGCGGTCCTCGTGGGCCACCGCGACACCCCGCCCGAGCCGCCGCGCTCCCGCCGGGCCGAACTGCCCCCGTTCTTCGACCGGGTGGTCCTCGACCTGCTGGCCAAGACCCCCGACGAGCGGCCCGCCGACGCGGGCGACCTGCGCCGCCGCATCGTGTTCGGACGCACCGGTGTGCAGCCCGTCTCCCTCGCGCACCCCGTCCGCTCCCCGGCCGCCCGTGAGAGGGCGCTGCCCGCCTGGACCCGTTCCATGACCGCCGGACCCAAGGCCACCGGCCCCCTCGACCTCGGCGGACTCGCCGACCCGGCCGCCGGGCTGACCGGCCGCTGGACGGTGGCCGCCTCGGCCACCGGCCCCGCCGCCGTACCCCCGCCGCGGCCGACGCCCTCGCCCGAGCTGCTCGCCGCGCTCGCCCGCCGCCACGGCGAGGGAATCCGCCTCGGCCGCCGGGGACGCTGGGTGGAGGCGGGCGAGGCGCACCGCGCGGTGGCCGCCGAGCGGGCGAGCCTGCTCGGCGCCGATCACCCCGACACGCTCGCCAGCCGGTACGAAACGGCGTACGCCCTGGGCCGGCTCGGTCGCTGGGCGGAGGCCCTGGAGGCGTACCAGGAGATCGCCCGCGCCCGCGCGAGCGTCCTCGGCGCCGACCACCCCGGCACCTTCGCCGCCCGTTACGAGGCCGGCATCGGCCTCGGCCGGCTCGGCCGCAGCGCTGAGGCCCTGGAGCTCTACCGGTCCCTGGTGGCCGACCGCACCCGGGCGGCGGGCCCCGACGACCCCGAGACCCTGCGCGCCCGGCACGGACTGGGCGTGAACCTCGGGCGGATGGGCCGCTGGCAGGAGGCGCTGGCCGAGGCCCGCGAGGTCTGCGCGATCCGGGAGCGCACCCTCGGCCCCGACCATCCGGACACCGTGACCAGCTGCCGCGAGGTCGCCGTCTCGCTCGGCTGGCTCGGCCGCTGGTCCGAGGCCCTGACGGTCTACCGCACGGTCGCCGGGGCGCTGGACCGGGTCCTCGGGCCCGACCACACGGACGCCCTGGCCGCCCGGCAGGACGTGGCGCACTGCCTGGATCGGCTGGGCCGGGCCGAGGAGGCCGCCGAACTGCACCGCGGCCTCGCCGAACAGCGGGCCCGGAACACCGCCCCGCCGCACTGACCCGCCCCGCCCGGCCAAAGGACCGACCCCGGTTCGTCGCGGCGCTTCACAGAAGGCGCCGGCGGTCGACCGCGTCGGCGAGCGCTTTGTGACCCGAAGGGCCGGGGTGCAGACCGTCGCCGCTGTCGTACGCGGGCAGCATCCGCGAGGGGCGGCCCGGATCGCGCAGGGCCGCGTCGAAGTCGGCCACCGCGTCGAAGATCCCGCCGGTGAGCACGGCGCGGTTGATCCGCCGCCGCACCGAGTCCAGCTCCGGCGACCAGCGGGTCCAGCCCTCGAACGGGGTGATCGTGGCGCCCACGACCCGCAGCCCCGCGCCCCGGGCGCGCAGCGCCAGCTGCCGGTAGCCGGCCAGGACCGGCGCGGGTTCGCTCTGGCCGGGCGGGTGCTGGAGGTCGTTGACTCCCAGGTGCACGAGCGCCGTCCGCAGCCCCGGCAGCCCGAGCACGTCGCGGTCGAAACGGGCCTGGCCGCTCGGGCCGAACCGCGGGTCGTCGCGGAGCAGCCGGTTGCCGCTGATCCCGAGGTTGGCCACGGCCGAGCCGCCGAGCCGCCGGGCCAACTGGTCCGGCCAGCGCATGTCGGCGTCGTCCGGCGTCCCGACGCCCTCCGCGATGGAGTCTCCCAGCACGGCGAGCACCGGGCCCCGCGCTCCGGTGGTCTCCACCCCGGTCAGCAGGAGGACGGAGCGGGTGCGCACCCCGTCGACCGTGTGCCAGGCGTGGGTGTTGCGGTGGAAGGAGAGCGGTCCGGTCGGACCGGGCAGCCGCGTCCGGACGCTCAGCCGCGCCCCGTCCGCCACCCGCAGCCCCTCCACGGCGTCGCTCGTCAGAGTGGCCCCCGCGGCCAGCCACTCCTGGTCGCGCCCGGCGAAGGTCACCGGCCGGCCGTCCGCGGTCACCGGACCGACCAGGACGGGCGCGGTTCCGAAGGCGTTCGCGTAGCGCAGCCGGACCCGGCCGCCGGCCGACAGCCGCAGGAACGAGGTGCACACCCCGTCGGTGAGACCGGCGGCGGCCACCCGGTCGGAGGCGGTCGGGGCGGTCTGCGCCGTGGCCCAGGAGGCCGTCCAGAGCGGGCCGGCGGATCCGGTGCCCTGCGCCGCCCGCGCGTTCGGCGCGCCGACCGCGACCGCCGCCACTCCCGCGGCCGTCGCGTACAGGACCCCGCGTCTCGCGGGGCGTCGCCCGTTCACGGGCGAACCGCGCGGGTGAGTTGGCTCATGGGGCGGACTCCCTGGATCGATGACGGGCGGGACGGGCGGTGACGGACGGGACGGGCAGGGGCGGACAGCGCGCTCCTGTTCAGCCGCAGCCGCAGCCGCAGCCGCAGCCGTCGCCGCCGAGCGAGAGGAGCGGGAGACGGGAGCGGAGGCACGTGCCGCCAGTAGACGACAGCTTCGGCGCGTGAAACGCCCCCGGGCACGGGGCGGGGCTCCGTGCGGTGACAGGACTTCGCCCGTTCGGTCCACTCCCGCCCGGCTGCCGGGCGGGAGCGGACCGGACGGACCGCGGTTCAGTCGGCCGACAGCGCCCAGCCCACCGCCTCGATCCGTCCGGCGTCCCGTGGCCGGGACGCGTCGAAGAGCGTCCGGCCGCCGTCCCGCACCCGCAGGTCGTCGACGTACACCCCGCGTCCCGTGTACAGCCGGTCCGTGGTGCACCGCCACCGCAGCTCGACGTCCCGGCCGCGCCAGGCCGACAGGTCCGCCTCCAGCCGGTGCCAGACCCGGCCCGACCAGCCGGAGACCGAACCCGTCGGGTGCGGCTGCGGTTCGGCCGTGCGGTCGGGGCCGGTGCGCACCGTGGTGAACGGCACGGGCTGCCACGCCCCGCCGGCCGAGGACGCCTCCAGGACGAGCCGGTCCGCACCGGGCTCGGTGTCCCACCACAGCGCGCAGTCCAGCCGGGCGCGCGCGGAGCCGACGCGCAGCGCGGGCAGCCTCAGCGTGGTGCTCGACGCGCTCGCCGTACCGGAGAACCACGCGCCGCGCCCCCGCAGCGGCCGGACCGCGACGGCCCGCGCCAGTTGATCGGCCGCCGCCACCCGGGGCGCGCTGCCCGAGCGCCAGCCGCGCACCGGGTGCACCGAGTTGCCGAGTACGACGAGGAAGGTGTCGGTCGACGGGTCGAGCACCAGGCTGGTGCCGGTGAACCCCGTGTGGCCCGCCGTCCGCGGAGTGGCCATCGCCCCCATGTACCAGTGCTGGTACAGCTCGAAGCCCAGGCCGTGCTCGTCGCCCGGGAACGCGGTGTTGAAGTCGGTGAACATCAGCTCGACCGACGCGGCCGACAGGATGCGGGAGCGCCCGTAGACACCGCCGTTGAGCAGGGTCCGGGCGAGCACGGCCAGGTCCCACGCGCAGGAGAACACCCCCGCGTGGCCCGCCACCCCGCCCATCGCGTACGCGTTCTCGTCGTGCACCTCGCCCCACACCAGTCCGCGTTCCAGCCCGGACCACGGCAGCCGGGCGTCCTCGGTGGCCGCGATCTTCGGCCGCCACGAGGCCGGCGGGTTGTAGCGGGTGCGGTGCATCCCGAGCGGAGCGGTGATCTCCTCGCGGAGCAGGACGTCCAGCGTGCTGCCGGTGACGCGCTCCAGGACCAGTTGCAGCGAGATCAGGTTGAGGTCGGAGTACAGGTACGCGGTGCCGGGCGGGCTCGCCGGCACCTCGTTCCAGAGCATCCGGAGCCGGCCCTCCCGCGTGGGCTCCCGGTAGAGCGGGATCCAGGACCGGAACCCCGAGGTGTGCGTGAGCAGCTGACGGATCGTGACGTCCTGCTTGCCGCCGCCCGCGAAGTCCGGCAGGTACGAGGCGACGGCGGCCTCCAGCTCCAGTTCGCCCCGCTCGATCTGCTGCACCGCCAGGAGCGAGGTGAACAGCTTGGAGACGGAGGCCAGGTCGAAGACGGTGTCCTCGGCCATCGGGATCTGCCGGTCGGCCGGGAACTCCACCCCGGTGTCCGTCGCCTCGTCGTACGCGGCGTAGCGCACCGCCATGCCGATCGGCCGGTGCAGCGCCACCGTGCCGCCGCGTCCGGCGAGCAGGACCGCGCCCGCGTACCAGGGGTGCTTCGGGGAGTCGGCCAGGAAGGACTCCGCCTCGCGTACGAGCCGGTCCAGCGGCTCCCGCAGCAGACCGGCGCGCGCCGCGTCGCCCCGCCGCAGCGTGGGCCGGGGCCCGCCTGATCCCATGCCCTCTCCCGCGTCCGTCGCCTCCGGCCCGGCGCCCCGGCCGGCCGCCCCCGCGAACGGGACCGGCCCCAGGGCGAGCGCACCGCCCAGCGCCAGTATCCCGCCGCCCACCCCGCGGCGGCCGATGCCACTCCCCGTCGCGTTCCCGGTCATCCGCAACTCCAGCCCTCGACAGCTCTCGGCGTGGAAGCTCCCACCGCCGCAGAGATTACTTTCACTCAACGCGGTCCCGTACGCGTACGACACCGCAAAGAATCTGACACTGCATCAGAAAATCTCTTCCCTCGGTCGTCCGGCTGCGGCATCCTGCCGCCCATGGAGACCGAGCTGAGCCAACAACTGGGGATCGAACACGCCCTCTTCGGCTTCACACCGTTCCCCGCGGTCGCCGCGGCCATCAGCAGAGCCGGCGGTTTCGGCGTGCTCGGGGCCGTGCGCTACACCGCGCCCGACGAGCTGGCACGCGATCTCGACCTGCTGGAGAGACACGCCGGGGGCAAGCCCTTCGGGCTGGACGTCGTCATGCCGGCCAGAAAGGTCGAAGGCGTCACCGAGGCGGACGTCGAGGCGATGATCCCCGCGGCGCACCGGGGCTTCGTCCAGGACGTCCTGGCCCGGTACGGCGTGCCGGAACTCGCCGAGGGAGAGGCGTCCGGCTGGCGCATCACCGGCTGGATGGAGGAGGTCGCCCGCAACCAGCTCGACGTCGCCTTCGAGCACCCGATCAAGCTCCTCGCCAACGCCCTCGGCTCCCCGCCCGCCGACATCGTGGCCCGCGCCCACGACCGCGGAGTCCTCGTCGCGGCTCTCGCGGGCAGCGCCGAGCACGCGCGGCGGCACGCCGCGGCGGGCATCGACGTCGTCGTCGCCCAGGGGTACGAGGCGGGCGGCCACACCGGCGAGATCGGCTCCATGGTGCTCGTCCCCGAGGTCGTCGAGGCCGTCGCGCCGCTGCCCGTCCTGGCGGCCGGCGGCATCGGCAGCGGGGAGCAGGTCGCCGCCGGACTCGCCCTGGGCGCCCAGGGCGTCTGGCTCGGCTCCCTCTGGCTCACCACCGAGGAGGCCGACCTGCACTCCCCGGCCCTCACCCGCAAACTCCTCGCCGCCGGCTCCGGCGACACCGTCCGCTCCCGCGCCCTCACCGGCAAGCCCGCACGCCAGCTCCGTACCGAGTGGACCGACGCCTGGGACGACCCGGCCGCCCCCGGCACCCTGCCCATGCCGCTCCAGGGCCTGCTCGTCGCCGACGCCGTCTCACGGATCCAGAAGTACGAGGTCGGGGCGCTGCTCGGCACACCCGTCGGGCAGATCGTCGGCCGGATGACCTCCGAACGCAGCGTACGCGCGGTCGTCGACGACCTGACCCGCGGCTTCGAGCGCGCCGTCACCCGCATCAACCGCATCGCCGGAAGGAGCGCCCCGTGAACCAGCCGCCCAACGGCTTCTGGGCCCAGGCCACCGCCGACCCCGACCGCACCGTCCTCATCGACCCCGGCGGGCGGCCGTGGACGGCGGGACGGCTGCACGCCGACGCCAACCGCATGGTCCACGGCCTGCGCGCGGCGGGTCTGCGCCGCGGTGACGCCTTCGCCGTCGTGCTGCCCAACGGCGTCGAACTCCTCACCGCCCACCTCGCCGCCTCCCAGGCCGGTTTCTACCTGGTGCCGGTCAACCACCACCTCATGAGCCCCGAGATCGCCTGGATCGTCTCCGACTCCGGAGCGCGCGTGCTGATCTGCCACGAACGCTTCGGCGCCGCCGCGACCACCGCCGCCGACGAGGCCGGTCTGCCCGCCACCCACCGCTACGCCGTCGGCGAGGTCGCCGGCAGCCGCCCCTACGCCGAACTGCTCGACGGGCATCCGGGCACCCCGCCCGAGGACCGCACGCTCGGCTGGGTCATGAACTACACCTCCGGCACCACCGGCCGTCCGCGCGGCATCCGCAGACCGCTGCCCGGGAAGCTCCCGGAGGAGACCTACCTCGGCGGCTTCCTCGGCATCTTCGGCATCAAGCCGTTCGACGGCAACGTCCACCTGGTCTGCTCGCCGCTCTACCACACCGCCGTGCTCCAGTTCGCGGGCGCGGCCCTGCACATCGGCCATCCGCTCGTCCTGATGGACGGCTGGGCCCCCGAGGAGATGCTCCGCCTCATCGACGCCCACCGGTGTACCCACACCCACATGGTGCCGACCCAGTTCCACCGGCTGCTCGCGCTGCCCGACGAGGTGAGGGCCCGCTACGACGTCTCGTCCATGCGGCACGCCATCCACGGCGCCGCGCCCTGCCCCGACCACGTCAAACGGGCCATGATCGACTGGTGGGGGAGCTGCGTGGAGGAGTACTACGCGGCCAGCGAGGGCGGCGGGGCGTTCGCCACCGCCGAGGACTGGCTGAAGAAGCCCGGAACCGTCGGCCGGGCCTGGCCGATCAGCGAGCTGGCCGTCTTCGACGACGACGGAAACCGGCTGGCCGCGGGCGAACTGGGCACCGTCTACATGAAGATGAGCACCGGCGGCTTCAGCTACCACAAGGACGAGGCCAAGACCCGCACCAACCGCATCGGCGACTTCTTCACCGTCGGCGACCTCGGCGTCCTGGACGAGGACGGCTACCTCTTCCTCCGCGACCGCAAGATCGACATGATCATCTCCGGCGGCGTCAACATCTACCCCGCCGAGATCGAGTCCGTCCTGCTCACCCACCCGGCCGTCGCGGACGCCGCCGCCTTCGGCATCCCGCACGCCGACCGGGGCGAGGAGGTCAAGGCCGTCGTCGAACCGGCCGAGGGCCACCAGCCCGGCGACGCGCTCGCCGAGCACATCCTCGCCCACTGCGCGGAGCGGCTCGCCGGGTACAAGCGCCCCCGGAGCGTCGACTTCGTCGCCGCGATGCCCCGCGACCCCAACGGCAAGCTCTACAAGCGCCGGCTGCGCGAGCCGTACTGGGAAGGCCGCGAACGGCCCCTGTAGAGCTGCGGGGCTGTGCGGGGCCTGTGGAGCGGGCCCCGCGTCCGCGGGAGAGGCGCACCCTGCGCACCCTCTCGCGGACGCGGCACGGCCCGTGGGCAGGCCCGCCGGCACGTACGACGACCCGACCGCTCCGCCTCTTGACCGGCCGCGCGCCGCCGCACAGGATCACGCCATGACCGGTGTACGCAGCAGCACAGTCGACGGCGTCCTCACCCGCAGCGCCCGGCGCGGCCCCGAGCGGACCGCCGTCCGGTACGGGGAGCGGACCTGGACCTACCGGGCCCTGGACGAGGCGGTGTCCACCGCCGCCGCCGTACTGACCGGCGAGCACATGCTGCGCCCGGGCGACAGGGTGGCGTCCTACGCGCACAACTCGGACGTGTACCTGATCGCCTTCCTGGCCTGCGCGCGGGCCGGTCTCGTCCACGTACCGGTCAACCAGAACCTCACCGGCGACGACCTCGCCCACCTCCTCGACCAGTCCGGCTCCGCACTCGTCCTCACCGACCCGGACCTGGCCGACCGGGTGCCGGGCGGACGCCCGGTGCGCGCGCTGCGCGACGCCCCCGGATCGCTCCTCGACGCCCTGGCGCCGCCCCGGCCCTTCACCCCCGAGCGCGCCGTCCGCGCCGAGGACCTGGTGCAGCTGCTCTACACCTCCGGCACCACCGCGCTGCCCAAGGGCGCGATGATGACGCACGGCGCGCTGGTCCACGCGTACGTCAGCGCGATCACCGCCCTCGGCCTGGCAGCCGCCGACCGGCCCGTCCACTCGCTGCCGCTCTACCACTCCGCCCAGATGCACGTGTTCCTGCTGCCGTACCTGGCGGTCGGCGCGGACAGCACCATCCTGGACGCGCCGGACGCCGGGCGGATCTTCGATCTGGTCGAGGCGGGGAGAGCCGACAGCCTGTTCGCCCCGCCCACCGTCTGGATCGGCCTGTCCAACCACCCGGACTTCGCCGTCCGCGACCTCAGCGGTTTGCGCAAGGCGTACTACGGGGCGTCGGTCATGCCCGTACCGGTCCTGGAGCGCCTGCGCGAGCGCCTGCCCGGCCTGGCCTTCCACAACTGCTTCGGGCAGAGCGAGATCGGTCCACTGGCCACCGTCCTCGGCCCCGACGAGCACGAGGGCCGGATGGAGTCCTGCGGGCGGCCGGTCCTCTTCGTCGAGGCCCGCGTGGTCGACGAGAGGGGCCAGGAGGTCCCGGACGGCACGCCGGGCGAGATCGTCTACCGCTCGCCGCAGCTCTGCTCCGGCTACTGGGACAAGCCCGAGGAGACCGCCGAGGCGTTCCGCGACGGCTGGTTCCACTCCGGCGACCTGGCCGTCCGGGACGGCGAGGGCTTCCTCACGGTTGTCGACCGGGTCAAGGACGTCATCAACTCCGGCGGCGTCCTCGTCGCCTCCCGCCAGGTCGAGGACGCGCTCCACACCCATCCGGCCGTCGCCGAGGCGGCCGTCGTCGGCCTGCCCGACGAACGCTGGATCGAGGCCGTCACCGCCGTCGTGGTCCTGCGCGCCGAGGCGAGCGAGACCGAGCTGATCGACCACGCCCGCGAGAGGCTGCCGCACTTCAAGGCGCCCAAGCGCGTCCTGTTCGTGGACGCCCTCCCGCGCAACGCCAGCGGCAAGATCCTCAAGCGGCGACTGCGCGACCGGTTCGCCTGACGCGCGGGCCGGGCGGGCACGGCACCGGGCCGCCGCAGGCCGCCCCCTGGCTTCCGCGTGTGATTCCACTGTGCCTCTCAGGTGACGTCACGGTCCGGTCAGGTGATGTCACGGTCCGGTCAGCGGAAAATCTGCTCAAAGGTGGTGACACTCAGTGCGCGGACGGCCGTCCGCGGCACCGACACCCCCGGAGCACGCATGGACCGCCGTACCCTCCTTCCGATCCGGCACGACGCGCCGATCGCGCCCCTCGGCCGCGCCCCTCGGCGCAGACGCCCCGGGAGGACGGCATGACCACGATCGGCACCGACCGGGCCGTCGAACACCGCCCCCGGGCCGCCGCCGCGCCGACCGCGGTACTCCCGCTGCCGCCGTCGGACACGGAGAAGTACGGCTACGTCCGGCGCAGACTGCCGGTGCTCGTCGGCAGCTCGATCGTCGGAGTCGGCTGCCTGACAGTGAGTCAGGTCGGTATGACCCTCTCCAGCCCGCTGCTGTGGCTGCTCGCCCCGTTCCTGGCGTTCACCCTGATCTACTACGTGATGTCGTTGCGCGTGAACGTCTTCACCCGCGACTTCGACGTCGACGCGCACCGGGCGCTGGTGGCGGCCTGGCAGCCCGCGAACCCTCCCTCCGTCGACGTCTTCCTGCCGGTGTGCGGAGAGCCCGTCGAGGTCCTGCGCAACACCTGGACCCATGTCCGGGCGCTCGCCGACCGCTATCCCGGCGAGTGCCGGCCCTTCGTCCTGGACGACTCGGCCGATCCCGAACTCCGCGCGATGGCCGAGGACTTCGGGTTCCGGTACGACAGCCGGGCCAATCGCGGCTGGTTCAAGAAGGCGGGCAACCTCCACTTCGGCTTCGAGCGGACGTCGGGCACGTACATCCTGATCCTCGACGCCGACTTCGCCCCGCGTCCGGACATGCTCCACGAGCTGCTTCCCTACCTCGACGCGAACGAGCGGCTGGCCGTCGTCCAGTCCCCGCAGTACTTCCGGGTGCTGCGGACGCAGAACTGGATCGAGCGCGGGGCGGGGGCGGTCCAAGAGCTGTTCTACCGGGTCGTGCAGGTCTCCCGGCAGAGCCTGGACGGGGCGATCTGCGTCGGAAGCTGCGCGGTCTACCGGCGCTCGGCGCTCCAGGAGAACGGCGGCACCACCCTCATCGAGCACTCCGAGGACGTTCACACCGGATTCGACCTCCGGCGCCTCGGCTGGGATCTGCGCTACGTGCCGATCGCGCTGGCGACCGGGGTGTGCCCGGACAACGCGGCGGCGTTCCACAGCCAGCAGTACCGCTGGTGCTCCGGCTCGATGAGCCTGCTGGCCAGCGCCAAGTTCTGGCAGGCCGGAATGCGACCCGCCACCCGGCTGTGCTACCTCTCCGGCTTCCTCTACTACCTGCACACCGCGCTCTTCACCTTCGTCGCGCCGCTGGTCCCCATCACCCTGCTCCTGGCGTTCCCGGACAAGATGCGGTTCGAGAACCTCTGGCTGGTGCTGCCGGCTCTGGTGCACGCCACGATCGTGTTCCCGCTGTGGCACCGGGTCTCCTACCGCACGGAGGCGTGGGCCGTGCGCCTGATGTACGGATGGGCGCACGTCTTCGCCGTCTGGGACGCCGTGCGGGGCCGCTCCCTGGGCTGGCAGGCCACCGGCTCCGCCGCCGTGCGCGGACGGCGCGGCCGGGGACGCCACGCCTGGCTGCTGCTGTGGGGGCTGGCCACCAGCCTGCTCTGGGTCGGGGCGGCTGCCTGGCGTTCGCTCACCATGGACCCCGCCGACTTCTTCCTGCTGCTGATCTCCGGGATCTTCTACGCGTCGATCGTCGGACGCCTGCTGGTACAACCGCGTGTGATGGGAGCCCTGTGATGTCCGTTCTCCGACGTTCCGCCCTCGTGGCGTCGCTCGCCCTCGCCGTCCTCGGACCGCTCTGCGCCGGGCCCGCGGCGGCCCGGACGCCCGACGCCGCCCCGGCCCCGCGGCCGGCCGCGACCGCCGCCGCTCCGGCCGCCGACGCGCCCTACGACGTACGGCACCTGCTCCGCCCGGCGAAGAAGTACCTCGGCGTCTCCCGGCCGCAGGCGCCGAACTCCATGGAGCCGGTCAGGGATTTCGGCCGGATGGTGGGCAAGCAGCCCAACCTCGTCGTCTACTACGCCGGCTGGGGACACGGCTTCGACGCCACGGGTGTGCGCAACGCGTGGCGGGAGGGCGCGCTGACCATCGTCTCCTGGGAGCCGCGGGGGACCACGCTCGCCGCCGTCGCGGCCGGACGCACGGACGACTACGTCAGGAAGTACGCCGAGTCCGTGCGCCGGCTGAACCTCCCCATCGCGATCAGCTTCGCCGACGAGATGAACGGCGACTGGGAGGAGTGGGGCACAAAGTTCGCCACGCCCCGGGAGTACGTCGCCGCGTGGAAGCGCCTGCGCGCGATCTTCGACGAGGTCGGCGCCACCAACGTGATCTGGACCTGGTCGCCGAACATCGTCCGCCCGGTCGACCGGGCGCGGATCGCCCTGAAGCCCTTCTACCCCGGAGACGACCAGGTCGACTGGGTGGGAATCGTCGGGTACTTCACCGACTGGGACCCGCACACTTTCCAGGGGCTGTTCGGGCCGACGCTGGACGAGCTGCGGCCCTTCACCCGCAAGCCGATGGTCATCCTGGAGACGGCTTCCATGCCCGGCGATCGCCGGGCCGGGCACGTGAAGGAGCTGTGCGACGGCGTGACGGCCTCCCCGGACATCGTCGGATTCAGCTGGTTCGACTACGACGCCCGCGCCGACTGGCGGCTGGCGGGCGACCGGCCGGGGACCGAGGCGTTCCGCCGGTGCGCGGCGAGGGACGTCTTCGGATTCGACGTGCGCGACGCCCGCGCGCCCCGGCGCGGGTGAGCGCCTGGCCGGATCGCCTCCGGCCGGCGGCGCCCACCGGCGTCAGGCGGTGGCGTCCCGCAGGTCCACGATCCGCCGGATCTTGCCCACCGAGCGCTCCAGCGACTCCGGGTCGACGATCTCGACGCCGACGGACACGCCCACCTCGTCCTTCACCGCCGCCGTGATCGCCAGGACCGCCTTCTCGCGCTCGGCGGCCGTGGCGTCGGGCCGCGCCTCCGCGCGGACCGTCAGCGCGTCCATCCGCCCCTGCCGGGTGAGGACGAGCTGGAAGTGCGGGGCGACGGCGGGCGTGCGCAGGACGATCTCCTCGATCTGCGTGGGGAAGAGGTTCACGCCGCGCAGGATCACCAGGTCGTCGCTGCGCCCGGTGATCTTCTCCATCCGGCGGAACACCCGCGCCGTGCCCGGGAGCAACCGCGTCAGGTCCCGGGTGCGGTAGCGGACCACGGGCATGGCCTCCTTCGTCAGCGAGGTGAAGACCAGCTCGCCCTCCTCGCCGTCGGGCAGCACCTCCCCGGTGAACGGATCGACGATCTCCGGGTAGAAGTGGTCCTCCCAGATGTGCAGCCCGTCCTTCGTCTCGACGCACTCCTGGGCCACGCCGGGGCCCATCACCTCCGACAGTCCGTAGATGTCCACGGCGTCGATGGCGAAGCGCTCCTCGATCTCCCGGCGCATCTCCTCGGTCCACGGCTCCGCGCCGAAGATGCCGACCTTGAGCGAGGTCGAGCGCGGGTCCACGCCCTGCCGCTCGAACTCGTCGAGGAGCGTCAGCATGTACGAGGGCGTGATCATGATGATCTCGGGGCGGAAGTCCTGGATGAGCCGCACCTGCCGGGACGTCATGCCGCCGGAGGCCGGGATGACCGTGCAGCCGAGACGCTCCGCTCCGTAGTGCGCGCCGAGCCCGCCGGTGAACAGGCCGTATCCGTAGCTCACGTGCACCTTGTCGCCGGGCCGCCCGCCGGCGGCGCGGATCGACCGGGCGACCACGTCGGCCCAGACGTCCAGGTCCCGTTCGGTGTACCCGACGACGGTCGGCCGGCCGGTCGTGCCGCTGGAGGCGTGGATCCGCCGTACGTCGCGCTCCGGCACGGCGAACATCCCGAACGGGTAGTTGTCGCGCAGGTCGGCCTTGGCCGTGAAGGGGAAGCGCGCCAGATCGGCGAGTGTGCGGCAGTCCTCGGGCCGCAGCCCGGCGCTGTCGAAGGCCGTCCGGTAGAAGGGCACGTTCTCGTACGCGTGGTGCAGTGTGGCCCGGAGCCGTTCCAGCTGGAGAGCTTCCAGCTCGTCCCGCCCGAGTCGTTCCGCAGCGTCCAGCATCGCCGTCATTCGGTCCTTCCTCTCCCGAAACAGACGACCGATCATTCGGTCGATCTTCCTGGGAGCAGTAACGCAGGGATGCCGGGGTGCTGGCAAGGGGGGTGAGCGTTCCTTGATCCGGCGGGCCGCCGGGGAGGGCGGCGGCGGGCGGCCCGCGGCTCTCTGTTTGGATGGCGGTCATGCCGATGTTCTCCGCGTACGACACGACACCGCTCGCCTACCGCCTGGTGGGGGAGGGGGAGGGGGAGCCGCTGATCTGCCTGCCCGGCGGGCCGATGCGGGCGAGCGCGTACCTGGGAGATCTCGGCGGGCTCTCGGCCCGGCGGCGGCTCGTCCTGCTCGACCTGCGGGGCACCGGGGGCTCCGGGGCGCCCGCGGACCCCGCGACGTACGCCTGCGACCGTCTCGTCGACGACGTGGAGGCGCTCCGCGCCCACCTCGGCCGGGACCGGATCGACCTGCTGGCGCACTCGGCCGCCGCGGACCTCGCCCTGCTCTACGCCGCCCGCCGCCCCGAGCGGGTGCGTACGCTCACCCTCGTCACGCCCGGCGGCCGGGCCGTCGGCGTCGAGGCCACCGAGCAGGACCTGCGCGCGGCGGCGGAACTGCGCAGCGGGGAGCCCTGGTACCGGGAGGCGCGGGCCGCACAGGAGGCGTTGTTCGCCGGCGGCCCGTTCGCGGAGCTCTGGCCCGCCGTCCGGCCGCTGACCTACGGCCGCTGGGACGACGCGGCCCGCGCGCACGCCGCCGCCTCTGCGGAGCAGGTCAACCCGCGGGCCCGCGCACGCTACGCCGACTGGTCGCCCGATCCCGCCGCCACCGTCGCCGCCCTGCGCGGGCTGGCCGCTCCGGCGCTGGTCCTGGCCGGGGAGCTGGACGGCCACCCGCGACCGGAGCGGGCCGCCGAGCTGGCAGCGCTGCTGCCGCACGGCCGGTGCGCCGTCCAGCCCGGAGCCGGGCACTTTCCGTGGCTCGACGACCCCGGAGCGTTCACCGCCGCCGTGACGGACTTCCTCGCCGGCGCCGACCAGCGCTGACGGGCCGACCAGCGCTGACGGGCCGGCCGGGCGGGCCGCCGGCGCGGCTCAGCCGTCGGTCGCGCCGGCGGCGACCGTCTTCGCCCACCGGTAGTCCGCCTTGCCGCTCGGCGAGCGCTGGATGCGCTCGGTGAGCACCAGGGCCCGGGGGATCTTGTATCCGGCGAGCCGGGCCCGGCAGTGCGCCTGCACCGCCGACAGGTCCAACTCCGGTGCTCCCTCGCGTAATTGGAGGACGGCGGCGACCCGGTTGCCCCACCGCTCGTCGGGGACGCCCGCGACGAGCGCGTCGTAGACGTCCGGGTGGGCCTTCAGCGCCTGCTCGACCTCCTCCGGATAGACCTTCTCGCCACCGGTGTTGATGCACTGCGAGCCCCGGCCGAGCACGGTGACGATGCCGTCGGCGTCCACCGTCGCCATGTCTCCGAGCAGCACCCACCGCTCCTCGCCCTTGCGGAAGAAGGTGGCCTCGGTCTTGGCCGCGTCGTTGTAGTAGCCGAGCGGCACATGGCCGCGCTGCGCGATCCGGCCGGGCTCGCCCGGTGCCACCGGCTCGTACGTCGCCGGATCGACCACGGCCGTACGGGCGTTGACCCGGAGCCGGAACCCGCGCTCGGGTCCCGAGTCGGCGGTCGCGGTGCCGTTGAAGCCCGATTCGGACGAACCGAAGTTGTTCAGCAGCGTCACGTTCGGCACGAGCGCCTGGAACTCCGCCCGGACCGAGTCCGACATGATCGCCCCGGAGCTGGACACCGAGAACAGCGACGAGCAGTCCGTCGAGCGCAGCGGACCCTTCAGGCACTCGATCAGCGGGCGCAGCATCGCGTCGCCGACCAGCGACACGCTGGTGACCTTCTCCCTCTCGATCGTCCGCAGCACCTCGGCGGGCACGAACTTGCGGTGGATGACGACGCGTTGGCCGAAGTTGAAGCCGATGAAGGCCGTCAGGGTGGAGGTGCCGTGCATCAGCGGCGGCGTCGGGAAGAACGTGATGCCCGCGCCGCCCGCCGCGACGCGTTCCGCCAGCTCCTCGGGGGCCTTCACCGGTTCGCCCGTCGGCGCGCCCCCGCCGAGGCCGGAGAAGAACAGGTCCTCCTGGCGCCACATCACGCCCTTCGGCATGCCCGTCGTGCCGCCGGTGTAGATGATGAACTGGTCGTCCCCCGAACGCGGTGCGAAACCGCGCGCGGGCGAGCCCGCCGCCTCCGCCTCGCCGAAGGGCACCGCCGTGAGGGGCGGGCGGGCCGCCGGGGAGCCGCCCACCCGCAGCAGGTGGCGCAGGGCGGGAGCCTGCGGGGCCGCCGCCGCCACCCGTTCGTCGAACTCGCCGTCGAAGACCAGCGCCGCCAGGTCCGCGTCGCGGTAGAGGTAGACCAACTCCTCTTCCACATACCGGTAGTTGACGTTGACCGGGACGAGCCGCGCCTTCAGCGCGCCCAGGACGCTCTGGAGGTATTCGACGCCGTTGTAGAGGTGCAGGCCCAGGTGCTCGCCCGGACGCAGGCCGGCGTCGAGGAGGTGGTGGGCGATGCGGTTGGCCGCGGCGTCCAGCCGCGCGTAGCTGAGCCGCCGCTCCGCCCCGGTGCCGGGATGGTCGACGTACAGAAGTGCCTCCCGCTCCGGCACCGCGTCGACGACCGACTCGAACAGGTCGGCAAGGTTGTACTCCACCGTTCCTCCTGACCCCGGATGGCTGGCGGTCCGGGCGTCATTAGAGCGCCGGGCGGCACAAGTGGGAAGAGGGGAAGCCGAAAGAATCTGACTAGGTGTCAGAAAACTATTGAACTGCGCCCCCGCCTACTGCAACCTGTTCCAGGTCTGGAGACAGGAGTCGGTCATGGGCGGTACGGAACACCTCACCGTGCGGCGCGAGGGCGCCACGCTGGTGCTCA
Organism: Streptomyces sp. ADI96-02; assembly: GCF_003846185.1. Classification (GTDB taxonomy): domain Bacteria; phylum Actinomycetota; class Actinomycetes; order Streptomycetales; family Streptomycetaceae; genus Streptomyces. Next base: position 228,995 of record NZ_ML123034.1, on the reverse strand, counting down.
CCTTGAACAGGCCACAGGCCAGGAACGCGCTCTCGCTGCCGATGCTCGTCGGGCTGTACGACGGCTGGCTCGCGGCCGACGCGGACGACACGGTCCGCTCCGTCGTCCTGACCGGGGCGGGCGGCGCCTTCTGCGCCGGGATGGACCTCAAGGCCCTGGCGGCCGGCGGCGGGGAGGGCGAGGAGTACCGGGCGAGGCTGACGGCCGACCCGGACCTGCACTGGAAGGCGATGCTGCGCCACCACCGCCCGCGCAAGCCCGTCATCGCCGCGGTGGAGGGCCCGTGCGTCGCGGGCGGCACCGAGATCCTCCAGGGCACCGACATCCGCGTCGCCGCGGCGGGAGCCACCTTCGGGCTCTTCGAGGTGGCCCGGGGACTCTTTCCCCTCGGCGGCTCCACCGCCCGGCTGCCCCGCCAGATACCCCGCACCCACGCCCTCGAAATGCTCCTCACCGGACGCCCGTACACCGCCGAGGAAGCCGCCCGCATCGGGCTCGTCGGCCGGGTCGTGCCCGACGGCGCGGCCCTGGCGGAGGCGCTGGCCGTCGCCGAGCGGATCAACGCCTGCGGGCCGCTCGCCGTGGAGGCCGTCAAGGCGTCCGTCTACGAAGGGGCCGAACTGACCGAGAGCGAGGCCCTGGCCGCCGAACTCAAGCGCGGCTGGCCCGTCTTCGCCACCGAGGACGCCAAGGAGGGCTCCCGCGCCTTCGCCGAGAAGCGCCCGCCCGTCTTCCGCCGGGCCTGAGCCAAGGAGACACCCATGTCCGACGTCCTCAGCGCCCCGCTGGTGGTCGAGTTCCCCTTCACCCGCTCCCTCGGCCCCGTGCAGAGCGCCTTCCTCACCGGACTGCGCGAACGCACCGTGCTCGGCGTCCGCACGGACGACGGCCGGATCCTGGTGCCGCCCGTCGAATACGACCCCGTCACCGCCCGCGAGATCCGCGACCTCGTCGAGGTGGCCCCCGCCGGCACCGTGACCACCTGGGCCTGGAACCCGGCCCCGCGCCGCGGCCAGCCGCTGGACACCCCCTTCGCCTGGGTGCTCGTCAGGCCGGACGGCGCCGACACCGCCCTGCTGCACGCCCTCGACGCCCCCGGCCCCGAAGCCGTGCACACCGGAATGCGGGTACGGATCCGCTGGGCGGCCCGGCGGACCGGCGCGATCACCGACATCGCCTGCTTCGAACCCGACGACGGCGAGGCGTCCACGGCCCATCCGCTCCCGCACAGCGGCGAGTTCGCCGATCCCGTCACCGGCATCGTCACCCCGGCGCGCCTGGACTACGTGCACACCACCGGCCGCGCGCAGAGCGCCTACCTCAAGGCCCTCGAAGGCCACCGCACCGTCGGCGAACGCTGCCCCGCCTGCCGCAAGGTCTACGTCCCGCCGCGCGGCGCCTGCCCCACCTGCGGCGTCGCCACCGACGAGCAGGTGGAGGTCGGCCCGCGCGGGACCGTCACCACCTTCTGCATCGTCAACATCAAGGCGAAGAACCTCGACATCGAAGTCCCCTACGTCTACGCCCACATCGCGCTCGACGGGGCGGACCTCGCCCTGCACGGCCGGATCGCCGGCATCCCCTACGACCAGGTCCGCATGGGCCTGCGCGTCGAGCCCGTCTGGACCGAGGAGGCCCGCCACCCCGACCACTACCGCCCCACCGGAGAGCCCGACGCCGACTACGACACGTACAAGGAGCTGGTGTAGATGCGAGACGTGGCCATCGTCGCCTTCGCCCAGACCGCGCACCGGCGGCGCACCGACGAACTCTCCGAGGTCGACCTCCTGATGCCCGTCCTGCACCAGGTCCTCGACGCCACCGGCCTGAAGGCGAACGAGATCGGGTTCACCTGCTCCGGCTCCGCCGACTACCTCGCCGGACGGCCCTTCTCCTTCACCATGGCGCTCGACGGCGTCGGCGCGCACCCGCCGATCTCCGAGTCCCATGTGGAGATGGACGGCGCCTGGGCGCTGTACGAGGCATGGGTGAAGATCCAGACCGGCGAGGCGGACACCGCGCTCGTCTACGCGTACGGCAAGTCCTCGCCCGGCGAGCTCCGCGACGTCCTGACCCGCCAGCTCGACCCGTACTACCTGGCCCCGCTCTGGCCGGACTCCGTCGCCCTCGCCGCCCTCCAGACGCAGGCGCTCATCGACGCGGGCGTCACCGACGAGCCCGCCCTCGCCCGGGTCGCCGCCCGCAACCGCGCCGCCGCCACGACCAACCCGCACGCCCAGCTCGCCGGAGACGTCCCCGCGGGCGACTACGTCGTGCACCCGCTGCGCACCGGCGACTGCCCGCCCATCGGCGACGGGGCCGCCGCCGTCGTCCTGGCCGCGGGCGACACCGCGCGGGCGCTGTGCCGGCGGCCCGCCTGGATCCGGGGCATCGACCACCGCATCGAGGCCCACGGCCCCGGCGTCCGCGACCTGACCGACTCGCCCTCCGCCCGGCTCGCCGCCCAGCACGCCGGGGCCTTCGAACGCCCCGTGGACACCGCCGAGCTGCACGCGCCCTTCACCTCCCAGGAGGTCGTGCTGCGCCGGTCCCTGAGCCTCGGCGAGGAGACCCGCGTCAACCCCTCCGGAGGCGCGCTCGCCGCCAACCCGGTGATGGCGGCGGGCCTCATCCGCCTCGGCGAGGCCGCGGCCGGTATCCACCGCGGCGAGTCCGACCGGGCCCTCGCCCACGCCACCTCCGGCCCCTGCCTGCAACAGAACCTGGTCGCCGTCCTGGAAGGGGAGAGCGCTCATGCCTAAGGAGCCCGTCGCCGTCGTCGGGATCGGCCAGACCAAGCACGTCGCCGCCCGGCACGACGTCTCGATCGCCGGACTGGTCCGCGAGGCCGCCGCCCGCGCCCTGGAGGACGCCGGCCTGACCTGGAGCGACATCGACGCCGTCGTCATCGGCAAGGCCCCCGACTTCTTCGAGGGCGTCATGATGCCGGAGCTGTACCTCGCCGACGCGCTCGGCGCCGTCGGCAAGCCCATGCTCCGCGTCCACACCGCGGGATCGGTCGGCGGCTCGACGGCACTCGTCGCCGCGGGCCTGGTCGCCGCCCGGGTCCACCGCACCGTCCTGACCCTCGCCTTCGAAAAGCAGTCCGAGTCCAACGCCATGTGGGGCCTGTCGCTGCCCGTGCCCTTCCAGCAGCCGCTGCTGGCCGGGGCCGGCGGCTTCTTCGCCCCGCACGTGCGCGCCTACATGCGCCGCACCGGCGCACCCGGCACGGTCGGCTCCCTCGTCGCCTACAAGGACCGGCGCAACGCCCTCAAGAACCCCTACGCCCACATCCACGACACCGGCATCACCCTGGAGCAGGTCCAGTCCTCGCCCATGCTCTGGGACCCGATCCGCTACTCCGAGACCTGCCCGTCCTCCGACGGCGCCTGCGCCATGGTCCTGACCGGACGCGAGGGCGCGGCCCGCTCGCCCCACCCGCCGGCCTGGGTGCACGGCGGAGCCATGCGCAGCGAACCCACGCTCTTCGCGGGCAAGGACTTCGTCTCCCCGCGCGCGGGCCGCGACTGCGCCGCCGACGTCTACCGCCAGGCCGGGATCACCGACCCGCGCCGCGAGATCGACGCCGTCGAGATGTACGTGCCGTTCTCCTGGTACGAACCGATGTGGCTGGAGAACCTCGGGTTCGCCGCCGAGGGCGAGGGCTGGAAGCTCACCGAGGCGGGCGTCACCGAACTCGACGGCGACCTGCCCGTCAACCCCTCCGGGGGCGTGCTGTCCACCAACCCCATCGGCGCGTCCGGCATGATCCGCTTCGCCGAGGCCGCGCTCCAGGTGCGGGGCCGGGCCGGGGAGCACCAGGTCGACGGAGCGGCGAGAGCGCTCGGCCACGCCTACGGCGGCGGCGCGCAGTTCTTCTCCATGTGGCTCGTCGGATCCGAGCCGCCGCCGGGCTGACCCGGAGCACGCCGCGGGCCGTCCGGGCGGCGGCCCGCGGCCCCTCCGCTCCTCCCGGGCCCGGCTCCGCGACGTGAGCCGGGACACGTAACATGGCAGCATGTCCTTCCTCCGCCGCCGTAGCGCCGCAACACCCGCGGGCCCGGACTTCGACGTCCTGGCCATGGACCCGGGGGACTGGCCCGGCAACCTCGGCGCCGGTCTGCTCCCCGCCCCCGACGGCAGCTGCCAGGGCGTCTTCCTCCGCTACGACCTCTACGGTGGTCGCGGCCCGGCCATGATCATCGGCAACCTCCCGGCCGGTTCGCCCGCCCGGGAGACCGAGGAGGGCCAGGTCCCCTTCGAGGTCGCGCAACTGCTGCTCGCCCTGGAGAACGACGAGCCGGTCGAGATCGTCAGCTCCGAGGACCTTCCGGTGATGCAGGGGGACAACCTGCTGATCGTGCGCCGGATCAAGCTCTCCGAGAGCCGGATCGCCTGCGTCCAGTTCGACCGCAGCGACGGTGTGCTCGTGACCATCGCCAGCTGGGACCGGCCGATCACCGACGACCTGTACACCCTCCTCAAGCCGCTGCCCGCGGAACTGTTCCAGCAGGGGTGAAACGTCCCTGCTGAGGCCGTCCGGAGCGTTCCGGACGGCCTTACGCCGTCCGTCCGTGCGGCCGACGGCCAGCGCCCTCTCCCGTCCCGGCCCCGGCCCTCAGGCGACGACGCCGGGCAGCGCGACCTCGATCTCCAGCCCGCCGTCGGCGGGAGGCTCCGCGCGCAGCGTGCCGCCGTGGGCCCGCACGATGGAAGCGACGATCGCCAGCCCGAGACCGTGCCCGGCCGGGCGGTCCGGCCGGTCCGCCTGCCGGGTGTCGAGACGGTGGAACGGCTCCAGGGCGCGCTCCACGTCCGTCCGGCTCAGCCTGCGCCCGCTGTTGCGCACCACCAGCAGCGCACCGCCGCCCTCGCGCCCGGCCACCCGCACCGCGACCGTGCCGCCCGGACGGTTGTGCCGGATCCCGTTGTCGACCAGGTTGACGACCAACTGCCGCAGCAGGACCGGATCGCCCCGCAGCCGGCCCGCCCGGCCCGACACCGTGAGCGAGACCTCCGCCCGCTCCGCCTGCGCCACCGCTTGGGCGCACACGTCCCGCGCCACGGCGTCCAGCTCGACGTCCTCCTGCGCCACCGCGCCGTGCTCCGCCCGCGCCAGCGTCAGCAGAGCCTCGGTGATCTCGGTCGAGCGCCGGTTCAGCGCGAGCAGTTTTGGCCCCAGATCCTCCAGCCGGTACGCCTGCGGGGCGGCGAGCGCGACCTGGAGCACCGTACGCATGCCCGCCAGCGGCGTACGCAGCTCGTGCGAGGCGTTCGCCGCGAACCGCCGCTGCGCCTGGAACGCCCCGTCCAGGCGTTCCAGCATCGCGTCGAAGGTGTCGGCCAGCTCCCTGATCTCGTCCTTCGGCCCGTCCAGCGCGATGCGTTCGTGGAGGGTGGACCCGGCTATGCCCCGGGCCGTCGTGGTGATGCGCTGGAGCGGGGACAGCATCCGCCCCGCCACGAACCAGCCGAGGATCACCGCGATCACCAGCAGCACGAGGAGCGCCACGGCGCTGAACATCAGCAGGGCGTGGAGGAAGTCCTCCTTGGTGGAGACCTCGAACGACGTCACGCTGCCCGTCGGGGACGTGCACATGGCAGCCGTGGCGGTGTCCCCGGACGACGTGAGCCGGCGGAGGACGCCCTCGGCCGCGTCGAGGAACCCGCCGCTCTCCGGCGGGGCGGAGCAGTCGGGCCGTAGCGTGAGGCTCTCCGGCTCCATCGCGCCGGAGAACGAGGGGCGCAGGACCGGCTCGCCGTTCTTCGTCCCCGGCCCCTCCAGCGTCTCGCCGTAGACCGGGACGTACTTCATGAAGACGTACAGGAGGCCGATCATGGCCGCTCCCGCGCCCGCGAAGAGCCCGGCGTAGGTGAGGGTCAGCCGGGTGCGGATGGTGGCCCGGCGGCGGGCCGCGCCGCTCACGGTGCCGGGGCCAGGTAGTAGCCGACGCCGGTCATGGTGTGCAGCAGGGGAGGCGATCCGAGCTTGCGGCGCAGATTGGAGACGGTGACGCGCACCGCGTTGGTGAACGGGTCCGCGTTCTCGTCCCAGCCCTTCTCCAGCAGGGTCTCCGCGCTGACGACCCCGCCCTGCGCCGCCATCAGCAGATGCAGCACCGCGAACTCCTTGCGGGTCAGCCGCAGGTATCTGCCGTCCCGGTACGCCTCGCGCCGGAACGGGTCCAGGCGCACGTCGGCGCAGTCCAGCACGGGCGGCGGCGGTGTGCCCGCACGGCGGTGCAGCGCGTGCAGCCGGGCCACCAGCTCGGGGAACTCGAAGGGCTTGGGCAGGTAGTCGTCGGCGCCGAGCCGGAGCCCGCCCACCCGGTCGTCCAGCGACGCGGCGGCCGTCAGCATCAGGATCCGCACCGGACTCCGCGCCGACGTCAGCCGGCGGCACACCTCGTCGCCGTGCACGTCCGGCAGATCCCGGTCCAGGACCACCACGTCGTAGTCGTGGCAGCTCAGCCGGTCGAGCGCGGACGCCCCGTCGGTCGCCAGGTCGACCGCCATGGCCTCTCGGCGCAGACCCGCCACCAGGGCCTCCGCCATGTACGGCTCGTCCTCCACGATCAGCACCCGCATGTGTTCCTCTCCTCGCTCCGACTCGTAGCGCCGCCGATCGGGCCCGCACCGTCCGCAGGCCGGACGCAGGCCGGACGCCGGCCGCTTCCCGCCGCGCGGACGGCGGGGAGCGGCCGGCTCCGCGTTCACGCCGCGGCCAGCGCCACGGTCGGCGGTGTGCGGGCGGCCCGCAGAGCGGGGTACAGCCCGGCGAGAGCGCCGATGACCATCGTCGCGGCGACGCCGCCGACCGGGGCCACCAGGGGAATCGCGGTCGGCCATCCCCGGCTGAGAGCGTATCCGGCGGTGACACCGGCCCCGAGCGCGGCTCCGGCCAGCCCGCCCAGCGTGGACAGCAGCAGGGCCTCCACCAGGAACTGGCGGGTGATGTGGCGGCGGGCCGCACCCAGCGCGCGCCGCAGGCCGATCTCCCGGCGGCGTTCGATGACGGTGATGACCATGGTGTTGGCCACCCCGATACCGCCGACGAACAGCGCCACCCCGCCGAGCCCCACGAGCAGGCCGGTGAAGGACTCCTCGGCCGCCTGCCGTGCCTTCAGCGCGTCCGACGGACGGCTGACGACGACGTTCTGCGGATTCTCGGCGTCGACGGCCCGGGGCAGCAGCACCCGTACGCTCTCCACCAGGTGGTCGGCGGACCGCTCGTACACCAGGGTGGGCCGCCCGTCGAAGCCCAGGTACGTCTCGGCCGCCGCCCGGTTGACCAGCACCGCGGTGTCCAGCTCCGGCGCGAGCGGCACCGGCGCGACGACGCCCAGCACGGTGAAGTAGCGGTCGCCGAGCCACACCTGCTCGCCCGCGCCCGTCACACCGAGCCGCTGGGCGGCCCGGTGGCCGAGCACGGTCGTCGGGTAGCCGGCCGGCGCCCGGTCCAGCCAGCCGCCCGCGGCCAGGGTGCCGCGCAGGGTGGCCAGCAGGTTCCCCTCGACGGCGAGGACGGACAGGGCGTTCGACTCGGCCCGGTGCACCCGGGCGTTGCGGTAGGCCCCGACGCCCGTGATCTCGCCCGTCGCGCTGACGGAGTCGACGCCGTCGGCGCGGGCGACCGTCCGCACGGTGGTCGTCGGCAGCGGGACGGGAGCACCGGTATCGGGATCCTCGCCCGGGGCGACGGTCAGCAGGTTGGTGCCGAGCCTCTCCAGTTCGGCGTCGAGATGCGCCTGGCTGGACGCGGAGATGCCGAGCACGGCGATCATCGCGGCGATCCCGATGGCGATGCCCGCGGCGGAGAGCACCGCGCGCAGCGGACGCGTACGCAGCCCGGTCGCGCCCAGCCGCAGCAGATCGCCGGACCGCAGCCGCGAGGCGAGCGGATGGGTGCGGTTCACGTGGCGTCCCCGTTCCTGAGCCGCACGGCCGGTCCGGCGGCGATGTCGTCGACGAGCCGGCCGTCCCGCATGAGCAGCCGGCGCGGCAGGCCGGCGGCCAGCTCGTTGTCATGCGTGATGATCACGACGGTGGTGCCGTCGCGGTGCAGCTCGCGCAGCAACTCCACGACGAGCCCGCCCGCGTGGGTGTCCAGCGCCCCGGTCGGCTCGTCGGCCAGCAGCAGAGCCGGCTCTCCCACCACGGCGCGGGCGATGGCGACGCGCTGCCGCTCGCCGCCGGACATCTGGTGCGAGCGGTGCCCCAGACGGTGGCCGAGGCCCACCCGCCGCAGCGCCGCCTCGGCGCGCTCCCGCCGCCGCCTGCGGGGCATCCCGGTGTACAGCAGCCCGTCCGCGACGTTGTCGAGCGCACGTGTGCCCTCGGCGAGGTGGAAGTGCTGGAAGACGAAGCCGATCCGGTGGGCGCGCAGGGCGGAGAGGCCGCGGTCGTCGAGGCGGGCCACGTCGTGCCCGTCGACGAGGACCTGTCCGTGACTGGGGCGGTCCAGGGTGCCGACGAGATGCAGGAGCGTCGATTTGCCGGATCCGGAGGGGCCGACGACGGCGAGGAGTTCCCCCGGCCCGATGTCGACGGTCACGTCCCGCAGCGCGTGGACCCGGTGCTCCCCGTCGCCGTAGGAGCGGCCCACGCCGGTCAGCCGGACCACCGGCTCGGCCGTGCCGGCGAGGCCGCGGGGCAGAGCCGCGGGGCCGGGAGCGGTGGCGGTCACAGGCGCGGCACCCCCACCCGTACGCCCTCGGTGATGCCCGGACCGCTCACCTCGGCCCTGCCGTCGGCGAACGCGCCGGTCCTCACCTTCACCCGGCGGACCTGGCCGCCCTCGACGATCTGCACCGCGAATCCGCCGTCGGGCAGCGGCAGAAGGGCGGTGACCGGCACCGAGTACACGTTCTTGGCCTCCACCTTGCGCAGCACCACGGTGACGTCGGCGCTCGGGAGCTTCCCGACGTCCCCGGGGGAGTCGAGACGCACGGTGACGGGCACGACCTTCTTGCCCTGTTCGTTCAGCCGCTGCTGACCGACCGAGGCCACGGTCCCGTCGGTCCGGTCGCCGTCCGGCAGCTCGATCTCCACCGACGCGCCTTCGAGGGCGAGTTCCTGCGCCTCCAGGGGCACCTGGGTGCTGACCCGCTGCCGGGAGCCGCCGGCCCGCAGCACCTCGCCGCCGGGCACGGCCGCGTCGCCCGCGCGCACCGCGGACTTCTTGATCCGCAGGTCGCCGGGGGCGAAGACGACCCGGCCCAGTTCGAGCTTTCCGCTCTGCGGCAGACCGTTGTTCTTCTGCCAGCGCTTCAGCGCCGCCTCCGTCTTCCGGGAGAACTCCTCGTCGACGGTGAAGTCGGTGTAGCCGAGGGCCGCCAGGTTCTCCTCCAGCATGCGGACGTCCTTGCCGTCCTTCATCCTGGCCCTGAACTCCCGCCAGGCGGGCAGGTCGCCGCGCATGAGGACCACCGGCCGGTCGTCGACCGCGTACAGCCGCTCGCCGCGTTCGACGACGCTGCTCGCCGCGGGCAGCCAGGTGAAGGTCCCCGCGATCCGGTTGGTGACACGACGGTCGCCGGAGAACTGCAGGGTGCCGAAGGACCGCACCTCGGAGACCAGGTCCCCGCGCACGGCCTTCTCCGTGGCGGGCGGCAACGGCTCGCCCGAGGCGGGCTCCCGTTCCGTCCCCGTCCGCCCGTACAGCAGGCCCGCGCCGACGGCGGCGGCCACCACGGCCACGGCGACGGCCACCAACAGCCCACGACGGCCCCTGCCGCCACCACCGCGCCGCCCGCGTCCGCGCCCGCCCGAACCGTCGGCCCCGGGCGTCCGGCCGACGGTGACGGCGGGATCGTCGCCCGCCCCGTGCTCCTCGGCGCCCTCGACCGGTTCGACGACCTCTCTCACTGGGCGCCGCCCTGCTTCGCGAGCTCCTTGATCTTCTTGCTGAGCGCGTCGTTCTCGGACGTGCACGCCTTCTGGGCCGCCGTGTACTCGGGCGTGATCTGCATGCTCACGTTGCCGTTCGCGTCCGGCTCCGGCTGCTCGTAGCCGTTCTTGCGCATACACGTCAGATACGTCAGCCGCAGCGCCTCGACCTCGGGCGACTTGAGAACGTCGGAACTCAACCCGCCCGTCATCGCGCCGCTGCCGGGAAGCTCGCCGCAGACCTTCTCCAGCTTGTCCAGCACCCGGGGCGGAGTGCCCTCGGGAATCTGCGGCCGCTCGCCCGGCTTCGGGTCGTCGACCTCGACGCCGTTGTCCCGCATGCACGCCGCGTAGACGACACCGGGGTCCTGTCCGGAGTCCGGCGTGGAATCCCCGCCGCCCGTGCCGCCCGCCGTGTCGCCTGCCGCGGGCGCGTCCGCGGCTGGCTTGTCGGGGGCCTCCCCCGAGCACGCCGCCGTTCCGACGGCGAGCAGCACCGCCAGCACGCTCGTGGCGAGACGTTGTCGCGAAGTACGGGCGGACACACGCATGGGGACCTCCGGTGCTGCTGCGGCTCAGGGGCCGGACAGGGAACGAGGACGCCGCCGGGAAGACGAGGAGGACCTCGGTGGCGACGCCTGGTACCGAGCACATCGCACCCGGCTTATCGCCACCGTCTGCGCATTTCCTTACGTTCACGAAACATCCGGTCTGCGCGACCCGGGACCTCCGGTGAGCGGGACCCGGCGCACCGCCGCCGCACGGCACGGGCCCGCCGCGCTGTCCGCACGACGGGCCCCGGCCCCGCTTCACCGGCTCCGCGCCGGCCCGGCTACACCCCGCTGCCCGCCAACTGGGCCATCAGCCGTGTCACCTGGGCCGCGGACGTGCCCAGTCCCGTGGGCCCGCTGATGTGCCACGGTGTGCCGTGCCCGCGCCGCAGGTCCTCCTCGCGGTACCGCCGGCAGCCCCGGTGCCAGATCAGGATGCCCGCGAGCCAGTGCTTGAGCTCCAGCACATAGCCCGCCAGCACCTCCCGCGCCTCGGCGTCCAGATCGAAGTCGTCGTACAGGACGGGCAGTTCGACCTCGGCCACGTGCAGGAACTGCCGCAGCCGCGACTTCATCAGGTCGTGCACGATCGCCACGCCCGTCGGGTAGTCGACCGCGAAGAAGTTCTGCACGACCAGGACGCCGTTGTGCACCTCGCCCTCGTACTCGATCTCCTTCTGGTACGAGAACAGGTCGTTCAGCAGGCAGGCGTAGTCCGCCGCGGCGTTCTCCAGCGACCTCATCGGGCCGCTGCGGTAGACGGCGTCCGGGACCTTCCGTCCGTGCCCGAGCCGGCACAGGCTCATCGTCAGGTCCGAACCGAACGTGGCCCGCCGCATCTCCACGTAGTCCACCGGGTCGGGAATACGATTCTGCGCCTGGTTCGCCAGCTCCCACAGCCAGCTCGCGGTCATCGACTCGACCGCCTCCCGGAACGTGCGCCGCCCGCTCAGGTCCATCGGCGCGGCCGTCCGGCGCCACAGATCGCCCAGTCCCCGCTCCAGCGCGTTGACCGGCTCCGGCGCGCCCCCGCCGTCCAGCGGCATGAACAGCGACAGCCGCTCGTTGGCCAGCCGCGCCCCCGCCAGGTCCCTGGTCCGCCCGTGCACCACCGGGAACCAGTCGTCCCCGTACGTTCCCCAGGCCAGCCAACCCGAGGAGAGGTCCAGTTCGTCCGGCGTCGCGTCCGGATGCAGCCCCGCCGCGCACAGCGGCAGGTCGATCGCGATCAGCCGCTCCTCGTCCCAGATGTGCGACCCCGGCACGCCCGGCTGCGCCTCCAGGATGCCCATCCGCCGAGACCAGTCCACGAGCCGCGACCGCGCCCCCTCCAGATGCGGACTCAGCGTCGTGCCGAACGGCAGCTCGAAGTCGGGCAGGAGCGAGGGGCCCACGTGCTGGTAGGGCACATGGGTGTGGCTGCGCGCCCGCGCCGACTCCGCACGCGTGGTGAACCTGATCGACGCGGCGGACATGCCGAAGCCGGCCACCGCCTCACCCGCGCCGCCCCCGTTCATGTACCGGCTGGAGCGCATGTGCCACTCGTGGCCGCCCGACTGCCAGTCCTGGAGCCCCTTGACGTAGGCGAGGACCGCCGTGCTCTCCGCCGGTCCGAGGCCCTTCTCCGCGCAGAGCGGTCCCAGCTCGGTCAGCGCGGTGTTCTCGAACTGCTGGAGCCGCGAGGTGAGCAGGTCGTTGACGGCCTCGGCGGCCTCCTGCGTGGTGCAGCCGAGGAACCGCTCCAGGACCAGTACCCCGTTGCTGTTCTCGCCCTCGTCCTCCACCTCGCGCTGGTACGAGAAGAGGTCGTTGCGCAGGTGCACCCCGTCCGAGAACGCGTCGCGCAGGACCCGCAGCGGGCGCGCGTCGGCCACGGAGGCGGGCACCTCGGCGCCGGCCGCGTACTCCACCAGCCCCGCCGACCAGGGCGCGCCGCCCACCTTGCGGCGCATCTCGATGTACTCGACGGGGTTGGCGATCCGCCCCTCGTTGATGTTGGAGAGCTCCCACAGCGACTCGTTGAGCAGGTTCTCCGTCGCCTCGGCGAACCGCGCCCGCCAGGCGTCCGACATCGCCGGGACGGTCCGCGCCCACAGGTCGGCGAGGCCCGCCTCGACGGGGTTCCGCGGCTTCGGAGTCGGTGCGCCCCGCTCCATCGGCATGAACGCCGGCAGCCGGTCCAGATACCGCTTGCCGCCCTCGCGGTCGTGCGTGCGCTTGAACAGCTCCAGGAAGTGGTCGTCGAAGAAGAAGACCCACACGTACCAGTCGGTGACCAGCGACAGCGCCTCGGCCGAGCAGTCGGGATGCGTGTAGGCGCACAGCAGCGCGTAGTCGTGCGCCTCCAGGTCCGCCGCCTCCCAGATCCCGGAGCCCTCCAGCATCCCCATGCCTCGCGCCCATTGCCGGGTGTGCGTGCGTGCCGCCTCCACATGAGGGTTGAGCCGCGCCGGATACGGAACGTAGAAGTCCGGCAGTGAGAAGGGCTGTGCCATGTGCGTCATGCCTTTCCAGAAGCCTCCGCGCGGTGTCCGCGCGGACAGGTGGTGTCCGCGCGAGCACTACCCTTCGGCCATCCGGGGCACGCATGATGTTGATTAGTCACATAAGCACACTCGTGGTGTGGCCTACCCGTAACGCATATGACGCACCATCACCTCGGCTCGGAGTGCGCGCCGCCGTCGGCGCGCCGGGCGGCTCAGTAGGCGGAGTCGACGTTGTCGATCGAGCCGTAGCGGTCCGCCGCGTAGTTGGCGGCGGCGGTGATGTTGGCGACCGGGTCGGTGAGCTTCTTCGGCGTACCGCTGACGTGGTAGGCGTCGAAGGTGGGCTGGATCACCTGGAGGAGGCCCTTGGAGGGCACGCCGTTGCGGGCGTTGATGTCCCAGTCGTTCACGGCGTTCGGGTCGCCGCTGGACTCGCGCATGATGTTGCGGTGCAGGCCCTCGTACGAGCCGGGGATGTTCTTCTTCTCCATGATGTCGAGCGACTCGCGTATCCAGCCGTCGAGGTTGTTCTTGTACTGCTTCGGAGCGGCCTTGCGCTCGGTGGACCGGTTGGCGGCCTGCTTCTCCGTGCGGTCCTTCTCCGCCGCGTCCTTCTCGGCGGTCGCCTCGCGGGTGGCTGCGGCCTTCTTCGCCGCGGTCTCCTCGGCCGCCTTCTTCGCCGCGTCCTTCGCGGTGGGGACGCCGGCGGCGGCGACGGGCTGGACCGCGACGGAGGAGCGGGCCTCCACGGGGCGGGCGTCGCTCTGGCCACCGGTGGCGGCGACGGCGGTGACGGAACCGGCCGCGACGAGCACGGCGGCGGCGAGCTTGTGGGAGCGGGTGATGCGGATGGTGGTGAGGCGGGGCATGCGTGAGCTCTTCCTGATGGGGGACGGGCTGCGCGGCCTGCACGCCGCGTGAGCAGGTACCGAAGGGAATCGGCCGCGGACCGCCGGTCGGCGCTCGTCGCTGGCTCGTACTCGGTGCTTGCCGGGATCCATGGTTAGCGGGGCCCGAGAACCGACGCAATGACCCCGTTTACTACCCGCCATCGTGAGATAGGGCTCTATGACCGCTTTAGGGCGACCGTTGCGGCCTCGCGGAGGGACGGCGTCAACGATCGGAGGTCGTAGGTGACGTGGGTCTCGTGGCATGCCTCACCCGCGGCGGCCCCCGACGCGGCGCACAGTCACCGCACGGACACGCTCCGGCCCCCGGCGGAGGACGCGCGAAGGGGCGCGGCGGACCGGGAGCACCGGCCCTGCCACGCCCCTGAACTCCCTTCCCGACCTCCCTCAGCACAACAGCGCGCCGCGGGCCCGGTGTGTCGGCACCGGTCCCGCAGCGCGCTTCCCCCTCACCATGGTCGATCCGCCGGGGGACGATCGATCCCGGGCCGCTCCTCGTCACCCTCCGGGCGCGGCCCCGTTCCCCGGCGTCAGCCCGCTCAGCGCGTGCCGACCGCAGCCCGTACGGCCCGGCGCGCCATCGCGCAGTCGTCGTGCAGCCGGCGCAGCAGCAGCCGCTGCTCCTCGCCGGAGGAGAGCGCGCCCGGCCGCTCCTGACCCGCGCCCGGCGAGGACGCCTCACGCATGCTGCGCTGCACCGCCGTCTCGTAGTTGCGGATCTCGCGCGTCAGAACCAGCATCAGGTTCACCAGGAACGCGTCCCGTGCGGCCGGTCCCCGCGCCTGTGCCAGCTGGCTGATCTGGCGCCGCGCCACCGGGGCGTCGCCGAGCACCGCCCACAGCGTCGCGAGGTCGTAACCCGGCAGGTACCAGCCCGCGTGCTCCCAGTCGACCAGCACCGGTCCGGTGGGCGAGAGCAGGATGTTGGAGAGCAGCGCGTCACCGTGGCAGAACTGCCCCATGCCTCCCCGCCCGCCCGCGTGCGCCAGCCCGTGCAGCAGCTTCTGGAGATCGCCGAGGTCGCGGTCGGTGAACAGCCCGAGCTCGTGATAGCGCGAGATGCGCGAGGCGTAGTCCAGCGGCGCCTCGAACAGGCCGGGCGGCGGACGCCAGGCGTTCACCCGGCTGATCGCGCTCAGCGCCGCCCGCAGGTCGGCCCGCGGCGGAGCCTCGGCCGGATGCCGGGTCAGAGCGGCCACCCGGCCGGGCATCCGCTCGATCACCAGGGTGCAGTTCTCCGGATCCGCCGCGATCAGCCGGGGCACCCGAACCGGGGGGCGGTGCCGGACGAACGCGCGGTACGCCGCTATTTCGTGCCGGAACCGTTCCGTCCAGGCGGGCGAGTGGTCCAGTAAGCACTTCGCCACGGCCGTTGCCCGGCCGGCCGCGCCGACGATCAACACCGACCGGCCGCTGCGCCGCAGCACCTGGACGGGGTTGAACTCGGGGCAGATGCGCTGCACGGAGGCGATGGCCATCCGCACCTGCGCCCCCTGGGGCCCGGACAGGTCGATGCGTCCGCTGAGCGGTCCCGCGCCCGGTCCCGCCGCCCGCCGGGTCCGGCCCAGAGCCTGCGCCGGTGCGCCGGCGTGGGGGGCGAGATACGGTCCGCCGCCCGTCCCCAGAGGACGGAGCGGCCGGGGCGGGGCGGACACGGAGGACGATGCTGTGTACATGGGCGAGACAGATCCCTTCGCGCGCCGACAGGTTGCGTGCGCCAACCCGACCGACGGCCGTTCGGCACCCTGGGGAGTACCGAGGGCTGCCGGGCGGGGTGGCGCTTTCCTACCTGACACCGGACCGCGGGTGGCAGACCATCTGGCGCACCCTGGCGAACCCTGGCGAATAGTCACTCCGCATCTGACAGGGGGTTAGTGTCAAGTCAGCCGAGAACCTGGGGGCTTGACGTGACCGGAGAACCCAACACCCGCCTTTCTGACCTGTTCGGCCTGGCCGGCTGGTCCAAGGGCGAACTCGCGAGAATGGTGAACCGGCAGGCGGCGGCCATGGGCCATCCGCAGCTGGCCACCGACACCTCGCGGGTCAGGCGCTGGATCGACATGGGGGAGTCCCCGCGCGATCCCGTGCCCGGAGTGCTGGCTGCCCTGTTCACCGAGCGGCTCGGCCGTGTCGTGACCATCGAGGACCTCGGGTTCGGCCGACGCGGGCGTGTGGGTAAGCGGCGTGACTCAGGGACGGAACACCACCCCGATCAACTGCCGTGGGCGCCCAAGCGGACGGCAGCGGTCCTCACCGAATTCACGGGAATGGACCTCATGCTCAACCGACGCGGCTTGGTGGAGGCGGGCGCCGCGCTCGCCGCCGGCTCCGCCATCACCGGACCCATGTACGATTGGCTGCACAGCGACCCCGCTGCGACGGCCGGCGCACCACGCGCCAACGACTCCATGAACGCCGATCCCGCCGGCTACGACCGGTACGAGGCCGCACCGGTCGGCTCCGAGGAGATCGAGGCCCTGGAGCACTCGGTCGAGGTGTTCCGCGCCTGGGACGCCTCACGCGGCGGAGGGCTCCAGCGCAAGGCGGTCGTGGGCCAGCTCAACGAGGTGGGCGGCATGCTCGCCTACCACCACCCCGACCACCTCCAGCGCCGTCTGTGGGGCGTGGCCGCCAACCTCGCCGTCCTCGCGGGCTGGATGTCGCACGACGTCGGCCTCGAACCCACCGCCCAGAAGTACTTCGTGATCGCCGCCCACGCGGCCCGCGAGGGCGGCGACCGACCGCGCGCGGGCGAGGCGCTCTCCCGCGCGGCACGCCAGATGGTGCACCTGGGACGGCCCGACGACGCGCTGGACCTGATGAAGCTCGCCAGGTCCGGCTCGGGCGAGGAGAACCTGCCCCGGACGCAGGCGATGCTGCACACCATCGAGGCATGGGCGCAGGCGGCCATGGGCCACGGCCAGGCGATGCGGCGCACGCTCGGCGAGGCCGAGGAGCTGTTCGTGTCGGACCGCGGCGACGGGCCGTCGCCGAGCTGGATGCAGATGTTCGACGAGGCCGACCTGCGCGGGATGCAGGCACTGGCCTTCCGCACCCTGGCCGAGCACGACTCCAGCGCCGCGGTCATCGCCCAGCGCCACGCCAAGGAGGCGCTGGAGCTGCGGGTCAACGGCCGGCAGCGGTCGAAGATCTTCGACTACATCTCGCTCGCCTCGGCCTGCTTCATCGCCGACGATCCCGAACAGGCCGACCGCTACGCCCGCCTGGCGCTGGTGTCGATGGGGGAGACCTCCTCGCACCGCACCTGGGACCGGCTGCGCGAGATGTACCGCCTCACCGGCCGGTTCTCGGGCAACCCCGGCATCCAGGATCTGCGCGAGGAGATCGAACGATCGCTGCCGCAACGGCCGGCCGCGAAGAAGGTCCCGGACCAGCGGACCTGAACCGGCCCCCGATCCGGGCTCGCGCGCACCCCGCGTCGAGGCCTCGCAGCGGGTGCAGCCCGCGCCGTGTCGTGACGCCGTCCGTGCGGCGGGCGGCGAACCCTCCTGTGCGCAGGCGCTTCCGCATGCCCCGAACCGGCTCACCCGCCGAACCGGGCGACCAGCACGCACGCGTCGTCCAGGCGCTCCGACCCGCCGAACTCCTCGACGACGGACCGGACGCACTCCTGTGCCGTACGGGCACGGGCGAAGCGGGGAGCCAGCCCCAGCAGGGCCTCCGGACCCGCGCCCCGGTCGCTGCGCCGCGTCAGGCCGTCGGTGTGGAGCACCAGTACGTCACCGGGGAGCAGGCGTACCTCGTCCTGCTCGAAGGCGACCTCGGAGGCGGCGCCGAGCAGCACCCCGTCCGGCGGGGGAAGGAGCCGACCCGTTCCGTCGCGGAAGAGCAGTGGTGCGGGATGCCCGGCCTGCGACCACGAGAGGATGCCGGTGGCCGGATCGAAGCGGCAGCACAGGGCGCTGCCCAGCGCCGGCTGGATCGACGATTCGAGCAGTTGGTTGAGGTGGCCCATCAGTGCGCCCGGCTCGATCCCGGCGACCGCCATGCCGCGCAGGGCGCCGAGCAGCATGGCCATGGCGGAGGTGGCGGGGATGCCGTGGCCGGCCAGGTCGCCGACGCTCAGCAGCGTGCGGCCGTCCGGCAGTTCCATCGCGTCGTACCAGTCGCCGCCGATCAGACCGCTGGACCGGGAGGGGAGGTAGTGGGCGGCGATGTCCAGCGCGCCGGGGCCCTGGCGCGGCAGGCGCAGCGAACCGCGCCACGGCGGCAGGACGGCCTCCTGGAGTTCCACGGCCATCCGGTGCTCGGTGCGCTCGATGTGCTCCTCGTGGCGCACCGAGTCCTGGCTCCGGCTCACGGCCTCCTCACCGCGGCGCAGCTCGCTGACGTCCCGCAGGACCGCCCACATGGAGGCGGTGCGGCCGTGGGCGTCGAGAACCGGCTCGCCCGTCATGTGCACGGTGCGCAGCCGGCGGTCGGGCCGCACGATCCGGAACTCCCCGTCCATCGGCCGGCCGTCCACGAGGCACCCCGTGACCATGGAGGTGAGCAGCGGCTGGTCCTCGGGCAGCAGGACGGAGGGCATCTCGTCCAGTGACAGCGGCTCCGATTCGCGGGGCCGGCCGAGGATCTCGTAGAGCTCCTTCGACCAGCTGACCTCGTCGGTGAGGAGGTTCCACTCGGCGCTGCCCACCCGGCTCGGCGGCGAGGCATCGAGGGGAGCGGCAGCCCGCCGGCGGTCGGGGGCGGTGCCCGTGGACCGCTGCTCCGGCAGGCCCGCCCTGAGCTGGCTCAGATGCGCGCCGAGGTTGTCCAGGTGGTGGACGGCGAGCTCGCACAGGGCGCGCTGCCAGCGCAGCTGGGCGTTCTCCTCGTCGGTGACGGCGTCCCGCCGCACGGCGTCCACGTCCCCGCGCAGTCGGTGCGCTCGGTGGATCAAGGCGTCGACGGCATCGTGCGCGGGTTGCTGTGGTGCGGGGCGGTCCGCGAACAGATGGGACGGCATCTCGTACTCCGATACAGGCGCGGCTCGGCCGGTTCTGAGGGGGGTGGGCCGCTTCCGACTTTCGCACAGCCTCGCGGAGCCCGTAAGGGATTTGGCGACACTCGATACGTTGTTGCTTCTGGCATATGCCATGGGCTCGATGGTGAGGTGATATCCCGAACAGGCTTGCGGGTGAAGGAGATTGACGGAGTGTCCGAACAGTGAAGGCCCTGACGGGCTGCGGTGCTCCGGCCGGGATGTCCCGGTTCGGCCCTGCGGGCGACGGAGGCGGAAGGTGTGTCCGGGGTCGTGAGCGTTTTCGAAGGATGGGCTTGGGGTGGACGGCCGGAGCGCGCTCGCCGAAGTGTCCCGCTCCCTCGGGCGAGCGGTCGTGGTCGGGCGTCCTGCCGGGGCGTCCGGGCCGGGAATGCCGACGGGGCCGACCGTGTTATCCGACCAGAACGAAAACGAATCCCGTTCCTGTTAAGGGGCCGGGACCCCGGAACAACGGGAGGCGCCCATGGCACGCAGTGAACTCAGGCCGATCGTGACCCTCCGGTCGACCGCCGGAACGGGCCGGAGCTATGTGACCCGCAAGAACCGCCGCAACACCCCCGACCGGCTGGAGCTGCGCAAGTTCGACTCCGCCGCCGGACAGCACGTGCTGTTCCGCGAGACCCGCTGAACGAGCCGTTTCCGCGAGATGGCCGACCGGGCCGCTCTGCCCGGCGCCCGCGAACGCCACCGCCGCACGGCGATGAGGAAGGAACGCATCCATGAAGCCCCGTATCCACCCCGAATCGCGTCCCGTCGTCTTCCGTGACCGGGTCGCGGGCACGTCCTTCCTGACCCGTTCGACCGCTGATTCCGGCGAGCGGGTGACGTGGGAGGACGGCAACACCTACCCCGTCATCGACGTGGAGACCTCGTCCGCGAGCCATCCGTTTTACACGGGTGGTCGCCAGGTGCTCGACACGGCCGGACGCGTCGAGAAGTTCCGCCGCCGCTACGGCGACGGTGGGACGCCGGAGAGCTGACCGGAGGTCGGGGCGGACGCCGAGTGGGTCCACCGGAAGGGGAGGGCGGGATTCCGTGCCGTGGATCACATCGGCGGCCCGCCGTCGCCGGGAACACCGACCAGTGGTTTATCGTTCATCTATACGTGGACGTGAAGGGAACAGTGTCCCCGGGCCTCACCTCTCGCCCATGGGGAAGATCGTTCGGCTGAAGCCCCATGGAGCCCTTCGCCAGGAGGCGACCGCCCTTCACGGCCACCCTTGAGCCGCCCCGGCTGGATTCCCCCGATCCGGCCGGGGCTTCCCCGTGTCCCGCCGCGGCCGACGGCGGCCCGCCTCTTCGAGAGCCAGCGCGCACGCCGCCAGGACCACCGGACCCACCGCGGCGCCCGGACTCCACCACCGCTGCGTCAGCCCGGCCAGCAGCGCCCCGGCGACCACCGCGACCAGCCGGCCCGTCAGCCACCCGTCCCCGGCCCGCAGCTCCCGCTCGGCCACCCGCCGGGCGAGCGAGGTCAGCGTGCCGGTGAAGTAGTTCGTCGGCGTTCCCCCGATACGGGCCTGCACCCCCATCGCCACCGACACCAGAGCGAGCAGCCCGATCCGGTCGCCGTACGACGGGACCAGGTCCAGTCCCCACAGGACCGCCGCCGCGCCGAGCAGGACGGTCTCGACGCGCAGCAGCACCCGGAGCCGCAGGCCCAGCCGCCCGGCCAGCACCGCGCCTGCGGCGACCCCGGCGGCGTACGCTCCCAGCGCGGCCACCACCTTCAGCGCCACCCCGTTCTCACCCGCGCCGGCTGCCGAGGCGCCGAGCAGCACCAGATTCCCGGTCATCACCCCCGCGAAGACCTCACCCACGCACAGGAAGACGAACGCGTCCGCCGCGCCCGAGGCCGCCGACAACAACAGCGGCCCCCACTCACCGCGCCGCCGGACACCGTGGTCCCGGGGAGCGGGCGAGGAGGGACCGGTGGGGGAGGAGGGCGCGGAGGGGGAGTGCACGGGTGCATTGTCGGCGCGGGCCGCCCCGTACGTGCGCGCGACCGGCCGCACGGCGCGCCGCGCCCCGCCGTCAGGCGGTGGCGCGCAGATCCTTCGCGTAGTGGGCGATCGCCTGCCGGTACCGCCGCACATGCTCGTCGTCGCTGGTCGCCGCCACCAGCTCCAGCAGCAGCCGCATGGACTCGTCGTGCTCACCGATGTTGAACAGTGCCATCGACAGGAACGTCCGCAGAGCGCCGTCGTCCGGAAACTCCTCCACCCCGCGGCGCAGCGTCTCCACCGACTGCCCGTAACGCCCCAGCACCCGGTACGTACTGCCCAGGCCGAGCAGTGCGCCGCGCCGGTCCTCCGCGCCGAGACCGGCGCCCGCCAGGCTGCGTTCGTAGTACGGCACGGCCTCCGTCTCCAGGCCCAGGACGTCATGGACGCATGCGGTCCGGTACGCGACTTCGGCGTCGTCGGGGAACCGGGTGGTCAGCGCCAGCAGCCGCTCGCGCGCCTCCTCGGGCCGCCCTCCGGTGCGCAGCCGCTCCGCCTCGGCCAGCCGGTCCTTCTTCTCACGTGCGTTCATGCGCCCATCGTCGCAGGCGGCGGCGGAAGGCCGGACGTATTCCCGCCGGGCGTCCCGCACGGGTGTGTTCCGGTCCGTCGGGGGCATTCGACCGCCATGACTGCAGAGGCTGACTCCCGCCAGGGACAGGGAACATGGGCGCGGCTGCTGATGCGCGTCGCGGTGCTGACGGTGGTGCTGCTGGGACTGGTGGCGTTCTCCGTCTTTCTGGCCAGGGTGACGCTCACGCCGTCACCGGCCTCCGAGGACCTCGTGACATCGAACCTGCAACCCGGCCGTTCGCTGCGCGAGTACGCCGAGGACTACACCTTCCTCGCCGCGTGCAAGCAGGCGGGCGGCAACCTCCTGCTCGGTGTCCCGTTCGGGCTCCTGCTGCCCTTCATCGTGTCGCGGCGCCTGCGGATGATCCGTCTGACGCTGCTGACGGCGGTCGTCATGATCGTCGTCGAGCTGATCCAGGGCGCCCTGGTCGTGGGGCGCGCCTTCGACGTGGACGACGTCATCCTCAACACGTCGGGCGCGCTCCTCGGCTACCTGCTGCTGGGCCGCCGGATCAGCCACCGCTACTACGTGTACGCCGACGCGCCGCGGCCGGAGCCCGTGCCCACGGCCGCGCCGGAGGCCGAACCGAAGCCGGAAACGAAGCCGGAAACGAAGCCGGAACCGGCGCGCGGGAACGGAGCGAAGACACTCACCGGGAAGCAGGCGGCCGGAACGAGTACCGGGCCCGCCCCCGGCCGCGCACACACCGTGCTCGACCGCTTCCGCAGGCGCTGAAGGACGCCTCAGCAGTGCTGAGGACGCCCCCGGGGCTGACGCCTCGCGCCGGCTCCGCGGCCCGAACGGGTGACCCGAACTCCTGGGCACCCGTTCGGGCCGCGGCCGTTTGCGGGGGCGGCGGCCCGGCCGCAGCGTGAGGGGACGTCCTGCGCGCGGACGCCGCACGGACCCTGCCGAGGAGGTGCGACATGGCCGAAGGCCAGTGGAGCCCGGGCCGCGAGGAGAGGGACGCGGACGAGTTCAGACCGGTTCTGGACATCGTCGAGCCGGACCGTCAACGACGGCTGACGGTCCTGGTACGGCTGCTCCTGCTGATCCCGCAGTTCGTCGTGCTCTTCTTCCTGCACATCGCGGCGCTGGTCACCGTCGTCGTCGGCTGGTTCGCCGCGCTGGTGCTGGGCCGGCTGCCCGGTTTTGTCTTCCGGTTCCTCACCGGGTTCCTCGGCTACGACATGCGCGTGTCCGCGAGCGAGATGCTGCTGATCGACCGCTACCCGCCCTTCGCGCTCACCCCGTCGCCCGACTTCCCGGTCCAGGCCGAGACGCGGGCCACCGCGCTCAACCGGCTCGCCGTCCTGTTCCGCGTCTTCCTGATGATCCCGGCGGCGGTCGTGCAGAGCCTGGCGCTGTACGGGTGGTGGGTCCTCGCCTTCGTGTGGTGGCTGATCACGCTGGCCCTGGGCCGGATGCCGCGGCCCCTGTTCGAGGCGACGGCGGCCACCCTGCGCTACCGGATGCGGTTCTCCGCGTACGCGATGATGCTCACCCCCGCCTATCCCAAGGGGCTCTTCGGGGACGACGACGCGGTCGCGGCCACCGGGGACCGGCCCCGCTCTGCCACCCGCCCCCTGGTCATGAGCAGCGCCGCGAAGTGGCTCGTGGTCCTGTTCCTCGTGCTCGGCCTGGCCGCGAACCTCACCACCTCGGTGACCACCTCGTCGCACGACGACACGGTCGAGACCTCGGGCTCCGGAGCGCGCTGAACAGCGCGACCCGGCCCGCGCGACGGCCCGAGCCCAGCCGAACCGGCTTGTTTTCCGGGGGAGATGGACTGAAAACGCGTCGGCGGGTCACACGCTGGTCATGACGTCCAGCGACGTAACCACGGAAACAGCCCCGCACAGCGGCGGCAAGCGCGAAACCCGTCCCGGACGGGGCCTGCTGAAGGCCGTCGGCATCGGCGCGGCCGTACTGGCCCTGCTGTTCGCCGGCAGCCGCCTCAGCCTGCTTCCGGGCCTGGACGACTTCTTCGGGGAGGAGACGCACGACCGGTCGGGCCCCGCCGTCCTCAAGTCGATCCAGGACATGAGCACGTACGAGGCCGCGTCGGGCAACTTCCAGGTCGTCGTCGACCTGGAGAAGGACGCGAAGTTCCTGCCCGACGCCGTGCGCGGAACCCGCACGCTGTTCGTCGGCGCCGGCACCGTCGGGGCCTCCGTCGACCTGGGGAAGGTCGGCGAGAAGGGGGTCGTGGTGAACGACGACCGCACGGCCGCCGAGATCCGGCTGCCGCACGCGGCCCTCGGCAAGCCCGCCCTGGACCCGGACCGTTCGTACGCCGTCTCCAAGCAGCGCGGCCTCCTCGACCGCCTCGGCGACCTCTTCTCCGACAACCCGAGCAGCGAGCAGGCCGTCAACCAGCTCGCCGTCCGGCACATCGGCGAGGCGGCGAAGGAGAGCGGGCTGACGGCCCGCGCCGAGAAGAACACGGCCGACATGCTCAAGGGCCTGCTTAGCTCCCTCGGCTTCGAACGCGTCACGGTCCGCTACGGCGACGACCGGGGCTGAGGCCGTTCCGCGAGAGGCGCCGTCGAGCCGTCAGCCGCCGCCCGAACGGCCGGGCCCGGCGAGGCGGACGCGTGGACGGCCGGCGCCCTCGACGCGCACCCGCTGCCCCTGCCCGCCGTGTCCGTCGCCCACATCTTCGAGGGGTGGGCGAAGCTGGGGGAATGAACAGCGCAGACATCCTGGTCGAGGCGTTCGGCCGGATCAAGGAAACGGTGCACGCGGCGGTGGAAGGGCTCTCGGCCGACGACCTCAGCGCCCGGCTCGACGCCGGGGCGAACTCGATCGCCTGGCTGGTCTGGCACCTCACCCGCATCCAGGACGACCACATCGCCGACGTCGCCGGAAGAGACCAGATCTGGCTCACCGAGGGCTGGGCGGACCGCTTCGGCCTTCCCTTCGAGGACGCCGACACCGGATACGGGCATGGCGACGACGACGTGGCCGCGGTGCGCGTGGACTCCGCCGAACCGCTCCTCGGCTACTACGACGCCGTCCACGACCAGACCCTCGGCTACCTGGGCCGCCTCGGCGGCCTCGCGCTCGACCGGATCGTGGACGACAGGTGGTCGCCGCCGGTCACCCTCGGTGCCCGGCTGATCAGCGTCCTCGCCGAAGACCTCCAGCACGCGGGCCAGGCGGCCTTCGTCCGCGGGGCGCTGGAGCGCCGCTGACGCCCTCACCAGGGCCGTCCCGAGCGCACACCGGTCCATCCGTGCATCACCCTATCGGCGGTGCCATACTCGAAAGTGGGCCGCTAGAGCGACTTGTCCTTGTCCGAAAGGCCACATCTCATGAGCTGGGCATCGTGGACGACCAGAGGTGTCTTCGCGGGAACCGGCGGAGTCCGGAGCGTTGAAGCGGGCATCCTGAGCGGTGACCTCACCGTGCACACCACGTGGATCGAGGGGCAGGCGTCGGTGGCCGTCCAGTACAGCGGCTCCACCGACTGGTTCACGCTGGAGGGCAGCCCTGTGCCGTGCGCGTCCGAGGAGGAGAGCCGGTCCTTCCACCAGATGGTGGTCGAAGCGGTGCGCTCCGGAGCGGGCGCCACGGTACCTCTCGCCGACGCCCACCGGGCGGCTCCGCCGGCCCCCGCCGAATAACGGGCGCTGGGTCTGCCGGCCCATGGCGGCGAGGTACACGCAGCATGCAGGTCAGCGGGTGCGATGCGCGCGTGGAATTCATCCCGGAACCGGGGCGGCTTTAGGGATCGTCCCCAGGGGGACCCGTGGTGGCGCGTGAGAGCGTGAAGTCGGACCAAGCCAGCGCCCGCGCGCTCCGACCGCGAAAGGTTCTCCCCCCATGAAGACAGGTGCCATCCTCATTCTGGCCTCCGCTGTGGCCGCCTCTGTCGTGGCGCTGCCAGGGACGCAGGCCCAGGCAAGCGACAACGAAGAAAACCTGGAACGGATTCAGCTCGAAGTGCAGAACCAGACGTCCGAGAAGATGCACATCGATTTCGGATACTCGGCCGACAGGGAAAAAGGGCGCACGGATTCCAAGGAAGTGAACGGTGTCCCCAAGGCCCCCGACGGCGGCTTCGACGTTGATGGGGGTGGCCTCTCCGGCGGCTACGGCATTTCTTACGTTCCGTCGGTGGATGCGCAAAACGGATCGAACGCTCGGTACATTTTCGAAAACTACTTCAATATTCAGGCATCGTCGGTCGACGCCAGGCACCGAAAGGGCCAAGCGACACTGGAGCACGACGGCGAATTCAAGTACAGCTGGGGAAGTTCGTCCAAGCAGTTCCCCACGAAGCTGGCCAGGGAGTCCGGAGATCCGTACAAGCTCTCGCTCACGGATGTCGGCAACCCGGCGAAGGGTTTCGACAAGAAGTACCGAGTCACCGTGTCCGCCGACAACGTCTACGAGGGAAACG
>NZ_ML123034.1:189332-202478 GCF_003846185.1 Streptomyces sp. ADI96-02 | reverse complement strand
CGCCGACCCGGCGATCGGCGCCTACCACCAGTTCAACGGTGAGAAGCCCGAAGGCGTACTCCTCAACCGGTACAACGCCTTCGCCGCGTTCTCGTCGCTGCCCCTCAAGAACCCCTACGGGGGGCATCTCGCCCCGGCGAACAACGGAAACACCGCGGCACTCAACCAGGCCGGCCTGTTCGATCCCACTCCCCGCGTCGAGACCCACCTGGTGAACGGCGTCGGCACCTATGTCCAGGTGCCCCTTCTGAGCTCCTGACCCGGGTGCCGGTCCGGCATGACGAAGGTCCGCAGCGGGTGAGCTGCGGACCTTCGCCGTGCCTCGGCCCGGACCTCGCCGTGCCCTACCCCTTGCCCGGTGGCTGCGTGGGCGTGGCGGTCAGGCGGTGGCGGAAACCGGCCTGTCGGCGGCGTCGGTGTCGGCGGACGGCTGCCCGGCCGGGGCGGTGCCGGTGGACCGCCGGGCGCCCTTGAGCAGGACCACCAGGGCCGTCGCCACGAGCGTGCCGGCGGCGATCGCCAGCAGGTAGAGGAACGGCTCCCCGATCAACGGGACGACGAAGACGCCGCCGTGCGGGGCGCGCAGCGTCGCGCCGAAGGCCATGGACAGCGCACCGGTCACCGCGCCGCCCGCCATCATCGACGGGATCACCCGCAGCGGGTCGGCGGCGGCGAACGGAATGGCGCCCTCGGTGATGAAGGAGGCCCCAGCACCCAGGCCGCCCTGCCGTTCTCCCGCTCGGTCCGGGTGAACAGCCTGCTCCGTACGGTCGTGGCGAGGGCCATGGCCAGGGGCGGGACCATCCCCGCCGCCATGACCGCCGCCATGACCTTCAGACCGCCGTCGGTCGGATCGGCGAGGCCGCCGACCGCGAAGGCGTACGCGACCTTGTTCAGCGGGCCGCCCATGTCGAAGCACATCATCAGCCCGAGGACGATGCCGAGGATCACCGCGTTGGAACCCGACAGTCCGTTCAGCCAGTCCGTGAGCGCGTTCTGCAGGGAGGCGATGGGCTTGCCGACGACGATGTACATCAGGAAGCCCACGGCCGCCGAGGCGATCAGCGGGATCACCAGGACCGGCATGATGCCGCGCAGCGTCGCGTGCACCGGTATCCGTTGGATCGCCATCACCACGGCGCCCGCCAGCAGACCGGCGACCAGACCGCCGAGGAACCCGGCGTCGATGGTGAGCGCGATGGCTCCGCCGACGAACCCGGGCACCAGGGCGGGGCGGTCCGCCATCCCGTACGCGATGTAGCCCGCCAGCACCGGCACCAGGAAGCCGAAGGCCGCGGAGCCGATCTGGTTGAGCAGCGCCGCCCAGCTGTCCGCCTCGCCCCAGACGAAGTGGTCGGCGACCGACTCGGCGCCCGCTGTCTCGTAGCCGCCGATGGCGAACGAGAGGGCGATGAGCAGGCCGCCCGCCGCGACGAACGGCACCATGTAGCTCACGCCGGACATCAGATAGGTCCGCAGCCGGATGCCGAAGTGCCCGACATCCGCGCCGGGCGTGCCGTCCGCACCCGGCTCCGGGGCCTTCCCGCCGTCCGGTGCGCCGGAGACCTCACCGCGCTCCGCCTTGCGCCGCGCCTCGGCGATCAGCTCGGCGGGCCGGTTGACGCCCGCCTTCACACCGACGTCGACGAGCGGCTTCCCGGCGAAGCGGGCCTTGTCCCGCACCTCGACGTCGTGCGCCCAGACGACCGCGTCGGCCGCCGCGATGACGGCCGGGTCCAGCTTCCGGAAGCCGCCCGAGCCCTGGGTCTCCACGGTCACCTCGACGCCCTCGGCGCGGCCCGCCGCCGTCAGGGACTCGGCGGCCAGATAGGTGTGGGCGATGCCGGTGGGGCAGGAGGTGACGGCGACGATCCGGAAGGGACGACGCCCCGCGGGAGAGGACTCCGGTGCGCCGCCCTCCCCGGACGGCTCCGCGGCCTCCTGTCCCGGCTCGGCGGCCGGGCCTTCGGCGGGGCCTGTCGCGGTCTCCTCGCCCCGGAGGAGGGCGGCCACCGCGCCGGGCTCCTCGGCGGCGCGCAGGGCGGCGGTGAACTCCGGGTCCATCAGCTTGCGGGCCAGGCCGGACAGGATGCTCAGGTGATCCTCGTCGGCCCCGGCCGGGGCCGCGATCAGGAAGACCAGATCCGCCGGACCGTCGGACGCGCCGAAGTCGATGCCCCGGGCGCTGCGCCCGAACGCCAGCGTCGGCGCGTTGACGTGTTCGCTGCGGCAGTGCGGAATGCCGATGCCGCCGTCGAGTCCGGTGGGCATCTGCGCCTCACGGGCGGCGACGTCCGCCAGGAAGCCGTCGAGGTCGGTGACGCGGTGCGCGGCCACCATCCGTTCGGCGAGCGACCGCGCGGCGGCCTCCTTCGTGTCGGCGGACAGATCGAGGTCGACCAGTTCCGCGGTGATCAGTTCACTCATCGCGGTGCTCCTTGCTGAGGGGCCGCCCTGCGGCGGATCGGAGTACGGGTATCGGGGAAGGCGGGCGGGGCGGCGGTCCGCCGGGCCGGGGCGGGCCGGCGGTCATGGGGCGGGTTCCGTCAGCGGACGGTCCACCGGCACGTCGGAGGTCGTCACGACCGCCGGCAGATCGAGGTCGGCCGGGCGCGGCATGATGCTGCCCGCCAACTGCACCGCGGCGGCACCGTGCGCCACGGCGGCCGTCAGCGCCCGGGGGCCTCTGCCCCCGGCGGCGAGGAAGCCGGCGAGCGAGGCGTCGCCCGCGCCGACGTTGCTGCGCACGGTCCGCACGGGGGCGGTCGCGAAGTACGCGCCCGACGCCTCCACCAGCACCTGCCCATCGGCTCCCAGGCTGGCGAGGACCGAGCGGGCGCCCCGTTCCCGCAGTTCACCCGCGGCGTCCACCGCGTCGCCGACCGTGAGCAGCGGGCGGCCGACGGCCTCGGCCAGCTCCTGGGCGTTGGGCTTGATCACGTCGGGCCCTTCCCGCAACGCGGCCGTCAGCGCCGCGCCGGACGTGTCGAGCGCGATCCTCGTACCGCCCCGGTGGCTCCGCGCGACCAGCCGCGCGTACCACTCGGGCGCGGTGCCGCGCGGCAGGCTTCCGCAGCACGCGATCCAGTCGGCGTCGGCCGAGCGGGTCCGGACTGCTTCGAGGACGTCCTCCGCCTCGGATGGACCGAGTTCGGGCCCGGCCGCGTTGATCTTGGTGACGGTGCCGTCGGGCTCGACGAGCGTGACGTTGATCCGGGTGCTCCCGGCGATCGGCACTCCGGCGGCCTCGATGCCGTGCTCCCCGAGCAGCCGGGCCAGCAGCGCGCCCTCCGCCCCGCCCATCGGGGCGACGGCGACCGTGCGGCCCCCGGCGGCGGCGACCGCGCGGGACACGTTGATCCCCTTGCCGCCGGGGTCGACGCGATCGGCAGCGGCCCGCAGGACGCCGCCGCGGACCAGCTCCGGCAGCTCGTACGTCCGGTCGAGGCTGGGATTGGGGGTGACGGTGAGGATCATGCGCGTACTACTTCCGTGCCCCGGCTCTCGATGGCGCGGGCGTCGTCGGGGCCGAGGCCCGTGTCGGTGATGAGCAGGTCCACGTCGGCGAGGTCGCCGAAACGGGCGAAGTGCTGCTGCCCGAACTTGCCCGAGTCCGCCAGCAGCACGACCCGGCGGGCGGCGGCGACCACGGCCCGTTTCACCGCGGCCTCGGCCAGGTCGGGCGTCGTCAGGCCGCTGTCGGAGGAGAACCCGTTGGCGGCGAGGAAGACCACATCGGCCTTGATCTGCGCGTACGCCCCGAGCGCCCAGGCGTCGACCGCCGCGCGTGTGCGGTGCCGTACCCGGCCGCCGACCAGGTGCAGCGCGATTCCCGGGTGGTCGGCGAGACGGGCCGCCACCGGCAGCGCGTGCGTCACCACGGTCAGCGCCGCGTCGAGGGGGACGGCGGCGGCGAGCCGGGCCGTGGTGGTCCCCGCGTCGATGATCACGCTGCCGTCCGCCGGCAGCTCGGCGAGCGCGGCGCGGGCGATGCGGTCCTTCTCGTCGGCGGCGACGGAGTCGCGCTCGGCCAGATCCGGCTCGAAGCCGAGCCGCCCGGCCGGAATCGCCCCGCCGTGCACCCGGCGCAGCAGTCCGGCCCGGTCGAGCGCCTTGAGGTCGCGCCGGACGGTCTCGGCGGTCACCTGGAACTCCTCGGCCAGCGACAGCACATCGACCCGGCCGCTCTCCTGGGCGAGCCGCAGGATCTCCTGCTGTCGCTCCGGTGCGTACATGTGACTTCGTTTCCGTTTCATGCCCGAGTCTGTGGTTTCGCGCCCAGGTTACGGATGGGCCCCAGGAAAGTAAACACGATCGGGCGAGGTCGGACGGAAACGAGCGGAAACGGGCACCGGAGCCGGATGAGCCAGGAGCGGGCAATCGGGACCGGACAGGCACCGCTGAGCGCCCGGCACCCGGAACGCGGGGAGGCCCGGGCAGGACGAAGGGGCGCACCGTCGAACGGTGCGCCCCTTCGTGGACCGGTTCACGACGAGCCGGTGGCGTCCTCGCGCAAGGGGCGGGCCAGCAGCGGCGCGCCGAGGACCTGGTGGCCGCCGCTGGCGAGCATGCGCACCTCTCCCCGGTCGCTGATCTCGGCGCGGACGATCCCGGTGTCGTCCTCGTACACCGGGAATCCCCCTGCTCCGGCCCGGTCGGTCAGGTGAACCGTGACCACGTCGTCCTCGGCGCCGGACAGGGGGAAGACGAGCTCGTAGCGTTCCGTGCGATCCATGAAGGCCTCCCGGCCGGGCCGTGACGGAGTGCGGCCCTGACCCCATTGTTTCCCAC
This sequence comes from Streptomyces sp. ADI96-02, assembly GCF_003846185.1. GTDB lineage: Bacteria > Actinomycetota > Actinomycetes > Streptomycetales > Streptomycetaceae > Streptomyces. Next base: position 197,687 of record NZ_ML123034.1, on the reverse strand, counting down.
CGGGGCTTTCGCCGCCCGAGGAGAGGCGCGGGGCGGTCCGCGCACCGCGACCGCCAACGGGCGGACCCTCCCGGTCGATCGGGTGACTCCGACCGGTAGGACAACATGACTGCGTGTGGTCGGGGCTAGTCATGCCTGTATGAGACTTGAGCCCCGACGAACGAACCGTTCCACCCTCCGTTCGCGCCGCCTCAGGGCCGGCGGAGCACTCTGTGTGGCCGCGGCCACCGCCCTGGTGACGGGTTGCGGTCAGAGCGCGGACAGCTCGACGTCCGCCGTCACGTCCGAGGCCGCGAAGGTCCTGCCGCAGAAGACGGCGACACCCTCGGCCGGCGCGAAGCTGACCCAGGCCCAGCTGGAGCGCAAGAAGGTCCTTTCCGCCACCAAGGTCACGTTCACCAGGGCCGCCACCACCGCGGTCGGCGAGGTCGCCGGGGGCAAGCTGGTCGAACTGGACCTGGAGGGCCTGGACGACGAGAGCGCACGGCCCAGCGCTTCGGCGAGCACGAGCGCGTCGGCCTCCGCGTCCGTCTCCGTCTCCGCGTCCGTCTCGGCGTCCGCCAAAGCCTCCGCGTCCGCCAAGACCTCCGCGAGCGCGTCCGTCCGCGTGAGCGGCAGCGCGAGGCCGTCCGGGACCGGATCCGCGAGCGCGAGCCCCGGAGCCACGGGCCCGGTCTGGGTCGCGGAGGTTGCGGAGAAGAACGGGACGATCCACGTCGTCCGCATCAACGCGGTGAACGGCAAGGTCATCGACGCCCGCGTGGACGCGGACCAGGACGCGGACGAGAAACGCGAGACCGCGCAGTGGCTCGCCAAGGCGACGCAGACGCCCCAGCAGGCCGCCAAGGTCGCCACCGAGAAGAAGAAGGGGACCGTCACCTCGGTCGACCTGGGCTACGCGAGCAAGCGCGTCGTCTGGTCGGTCGACGTGGTCGGATCCGACTGGAAGAAGACGACCTTCGACGTGGACGCCAAGAACGACACCATCGTCCGCGAGCAGACCGACAAGAACTGACCGGATCCGCAGACCGCAGGTCCAGCCACGCTCCCGGCCCCGCCCCCGGGAGACCGTCGCACCCGCGCACACCCGGGAGCGCGCCCGGAAGGGCTGAGCCGGACACCGGCTCAGCCCTTCCGGGCGTCCACCCGCCTCACGTGCGCGGCGCCCGGCGGTCGAGAAGCCGGCAGACGAGGTCCGCCGTCCGGTCCGTCAGGAGGGGAGCGGACGCTCCAGCGCATGGGCGAGGCCCCGCTCGGCGTCGTCGGCCGAGGCCCGGCGGTAGGCCCGCTCGTAGGCCGTGTCCCCGGCGGCTTCCCGGGCCCGGCGCTCCCACTGCTCCCGGATCGCTCCCAGCTCCGGGGTGCCGCGATGGGGGTGGCCGATCATCCGCCAGTACGTGTGGCCCGTTCCGGAGGTCCGGGCGGCGGTGACGCCGTCACCCCGGGCGGCGATGGCCCCGGCCAGCAGGTCGAGGCCGAGCGCGATGCCGAGGCTGTCGTGCAGTTCGTGCTTGCTCGCGAGCATCGCGCGGGCGTGGTCCTCCGCGTGGCCCGGGCGGCCCTGCAGCAGGTGGATGAGTGCGAGTTGGTGATCGGCGTAGGCGCGTCCCCAGTGCTCGCCCACGCGCAGGCTTATCCGCTGGAGCCGGGTCGCCTCCTCGTACGCCTCGTCGAGGCGGCCGAGCGCCGACAGGGCGAACAGGCGTATCACCCGGCACCGCAGCTGCGAAGGGGCGTCGGCCGGGTCGCCGGGGTGGTCGCGCAACGCGCGGTCGCTGACCGAGTGCGCCGTCTGCGGCCGGCCCATCATCAGATAGGTGAAGCTCATGGAGTGGGCGGCCAGGAGCGCGGCCTCGGCGTCCCGGTCGAGCCGGGCCGCCTGCTCGCACTCCTCGCCGATCCGGCGGGCCGCCTCGTGGTCGCCCTGGAGGGTGAGCGTGATGCCCAGGGCCCAGAGCGCGCGGGTGCGGTGCACCCCGGCGGAGAGCGGCAGGGCCAGCACCCGTTCCAGGTACGTACGGGCCTCGTGGAGATGGCCGCAGCAGCTCCAGAACAGACCGGCGCACCCGGCCATCTCCATCGCCTTCTCCGGATCCTCGACCAGGAGGTGGTCCAGGGAGGCGCAGAGGTCGGGATGGGTCCCGGCGATCCTGCGGTACCAGGCGACCTGCGCGGGACCCAGCCAGCCGGCGTGCGCCTCGACCGCGACCCGCGCGAAGTGCCGGGCGTGCCGGTCGGCGACGAGCGCGTCCTCCGCCAGCTCCGCGAGCCACATCGCGCCGTACTCGCGCAGCGTGTCCAGCATGCGGTAGCCGTCGTCGGTCCGCCGGAGCACGGACTGCTCGGCCAGGCTCTCCAGCGCGGGCGCGACCGCGTCGACGCCGAGCGGCCCGCCCCCGCAGACGGCCTCGGCGTCGGCCGTGGTGATGACGCCGCGGAAGACGGAGAGCCGCGCCCACAGCAGGCGTTCGAGCGGGGTGCACAGCTCGTGGCTCCATCCGATGGTGGTGCGCAGCGCCCGGTGGCGGCGGGGCCAGAGCGTCTCGTCGGTGAGGGCGTCCAGCCGCGAGGCGAGCCGCTCGGTGATCTCCCGCGCCGTGCGCTCGCGGAGCTGGGCGCAGGCCAGTTCGACGGCGAGCGGTATGCCTTCGAGGCGTCGGCAGATCTCGGCCACGGCCGCCGCGTCCGCCGGGCCGTCGAGCGGCAGACCGGGGACGACGGCGGCGGCGCGGTCGCGGAAGAGCAGGACGGCTTCGTCGCCGTCGTCGCCCGCGGAGAGCGGGGCCACCTCGACGCCGTACTCCTCCTCGGCTCCCAGCGGCTGCCTGCTGGTCGCGAGGACGGTCAGCCCCGGCGCGGCGGCGAGCAGTTCGGTGACGAGCTGACGGCAGGGCCCGACGACCCGTTCGCAGCAGTCGAGGACGAGCAGCAGACGCCGTTCGGACAGCCATTCGCACAGAGCCGCCACCGGTCGGCGCGGGCTGTGGTCGAGCAGCCCGACGCCGTCGCAGACCGTGGTGGCGAGCAACTGGTCGTCGTGGAGATGCGACAGGTCGGCCCACCACACGCCGTCCGGGTAGTCCCTCCGGACGTGCTCGGCGAGACGCAGGGCCAGCCGGCTCTTGCCGACCCCGCCGCTCCCGGTCAGAGTGACCAGCCGATGTTCTCGAAGTGCCCGTGCGATACCGACCAGTTCGCTGCCGCGGCCGACGAAACTGGTGGTCACGACGGGAAGGTTGCCCATCACGGAGGACATCCTGCCTTCCCCTACCTCACCGCTTCCGTTCATAGCGAAAAGCAGTCAGAAACGGCCGACAATGCATCATGCTCGATCGTTGATGGTCGCCAAGTGAACGGCGTGACGAAAGGGTTCAGAGTACGGCAGCCAGGTGTCCCAGTGCTCCGACCGGATCCGGTCCGACGGGGGCGAGGACCGCGTCCGTGACTCCGGCGGCCCGCAGCGCGTCGAGGCGGGCGCGGGCCTGCTCCGGCGTCCCGGCCACGGCGAGCCGCGCGACCCAGGCGTCGGGCATCCGGCGCGCGAACTCCTCGCGGCTCGCGCACCCGGCCCGCAGTCGAGCCAGCTCCTCGGCGAACGGGAGCGGGGCGATGTGGGCGTGCCAGTCCGGCTCGCCGATCCACTCCAGACCGGGCCGGGCGGCGGCCAGCGCGACGGCCGGGTCGCGGTCCACGGAGCCGATGTTGTACGCGACCAGGCGGTGGTCACGGGTGGCGGCGATGTGGCCCAGCGCGGCGCGGGCGTACTCCGGCGTCACCGGCTCGGCGAGGATCGTCCCGTCGGCCACCTCGCCCGAGACGCCCAGCGACCTGGGACCGCGGACGCCCGCCAGGATGTCGGGTACGACGTCGGGCAGAGCGCACTTCTCCAGCCCGACGCCGTCGAGGCGGACGTACCGCCCACGGACTTCCGGGCGCTCGCCGCGCAGCAGCGCGCGCAGGGCGTGGACGTACTCGTGGAGGAACGTGAGCGGGCTGCGGGGCCACTGGCCGACGCTGCGCATCCAGCCGGGCATGCCGTGCCCCACGCCGACATCGATACGACCGGGGAAGAGCTGGGCCAGCGAGGCGACTTCGAGCGCCGCGAACGCCACGTTGCGCGCGCCCGCGGGCAGCAGGCCGATGCCCACCCGTATCCGTTCCGTGGAAGCCAGCACGGCGGCGGCCTGGGCGATCCCGCCGCGGAACCCGAGGTCCTCCACCACCCACACCGAGTCGAATCCCAGCTCTTCGGCACGGCGCGCGAACGGCAGGATCCGGTCGGCGGGCAGATCGCGCGGCAGCAGCACACCGGTGGCGGCGGGAGTGGCGGGGGCAGGCACAGGGACGCTCCTCGGATCGACGTGGGGCGAACATAACGAACTCGGTGAACGCCGCACCACCTTCGCGGACGCGGACGCGGCGCGGCTGCGGCTCGGGCCTGCTCGGCCGCCGCTTCTGCTGCTGCCGCCGCCGCCGTCCGGGCCGGGCGGCGTTGTCACACCCCTGCGCTACGTTGCTGCCATGACGCACTTCGTACTCGTAGCAGGTGCTTGGCTCGGCTCGTGGGCCTGGCGCGACGTACTGCCCGACCTGCGCGCCGCCGGGCACGACGCCCACCCGCTGACGCTGTCCGGACTGTCCGACCGGCAGGGCGAGCCGGCCGGACAGCAGACCCACGTCCAGGACATCGTCGATGAGGTGGAGCGCCGCGACCTGCGCGACGTCGTCCTGGTCGGACACAGTTACGCGGGCATCCCGGTCGGCCAGGCGGCGCAGCGGATCGGCGAGCGGTTGGCGCGCGCGGTCTTCGTCGACGCCAACGTCCCGCACGACGGGGAGTCGTTCGTGTCGGGATGGCCGGACGGCCGCGCGTCCGTCGAGGCGGCCATCGCGGAGCACGGGGGTTTCTGGCCTCCGCCCGCGGCCGAGGACTACGACGGCCAGGGCCTGACCGGCGAGCAGATCGCGCGGATCGTGTCCGGTTCGACACCGCACCCCGGCACCACGCTCACCGAACCGGCCGTCCTCGCCCGCCCGTTGGACGAGCTGCCGGCGACGTACGTCAAGTGCCTGCTCGACGGCCCCGAGCCGGGCGACGACGTGGCCGCGCTACTCAAGGGGGAGACCTGGCGGCTGGTCACACTGGAGACGGGGCACTGGCCGATGTTCTCCCGGCCGCGCGACCTCGCCGGTGTCCTCCTGGGCGCGGCCGGGGACGGGCGCTGATGATGAGCGCCGCACCGAGGCCGGAGCAGCTGCCCGGGTCCGAGCCGAGGCCCGAGCACCCGGAGATCACCTACATCGCGTGCGCTCGCTGTGGCACGCAGATCGCGGGACTCGACGGCCGGTACGCCTGCTCGGGCTGCGGCTGGGTGAACGAATGGACCGAGGGTCACCGTCCCCTGCCGGCCGCACGGCGAGGCCGGCAGCGGGGCCCGTCGAGCACGTGACGTTCCGCGGGAGACCGTCCCGGCGGACGACACCATGCCGCGATGCGACGGCGTCACCGTCCTCACGGCCCACCCGGACGGAATCGCGGCGGCCGTCGCCCAGCACGTACACTCGCCCCCGCCTTTGCCGACCGGCAGGGGATATCCGCACCCGATGACACGAGGACACACGAACATGAGCTCCGCAGACAGGACCGACGCACCGATCTACGCCAGCCTGGTGGAGGAACAGGGAGACGTACCCGCCGAGGTGCGCCGGGTTGCCGAGGAGGTCCTGCGCGACGCGGACCGCGCGATCGACTTCGGCGGCGTGCGCACGCCCGCGTCCTTCCGCTAGGAGGTGTCCAGCGGCCCGACCCCGGACCGCGCGCCTTCTCCGGAAGGGCATGTCCATCACGAGACGATCAACCTCGTGCGACCACTGCTCTGTTCTTGCGTCAACAACGCGGTGGTTTTCTGAGGACGGCTGTCGGCAGCGGCGGGTGAGGCCGCGGCCACCCGTATCTCCGTCCGAGCCCCGAGGTCGCTGAGCGGCCTCCCGCCTGTCGGCACCGCGAACGGCGCACCGCCGGCTCCCGGTCGCTCGTGCGCCTGTTCTGAGAGCGCTCCCGGACCGACGCCGGTCCCTCGGTCCTTTCCCGTCGGACAGGCCCCTACGACTCCCGTCGAACAGACGTCTACGACCTTCTCGCCGTCCTCGCCGACGTCCTCGCCGCCCCGCGAGTGGATGGAGGCGGTGAAGTGCCGGCTGCCCTGGTTCCGGGTTCTGTGCCCGGCGAAGCCGACGAGCCGTCGCCGAGCGCCGCGATGGGACGCGGCGGGCCGACCGCCCGGGGACAGGGCCGTCCAACTGTCTGCCGGACGGGGGAGGAGAAGCGGCCCGGATGCGGTCCGCCGGCCCCGGCCCTCAGGAAGCCTGGCTCAGGGCGGGGTCGGTGCGCCAGACGACGGCGAGTTCGGACAGGGGTACGCCGAGCACTTCGCTGAGCCGGACGATGGTGCCGAACGCGGGCGTCGGCAGGCGGCCGGTCTCGATCTTGCGAAGGGTCTCCGGCGAGATCCCCGCCTCCAGCGCCACGTCGCCGGGGCTGCGTCCGGCCCGGGCGAAGCGCAACGCGGCTCCGAGACGTCGGCCCGCCTCGATCTGTTCGGGGGCGAGCGGATGGCGAACCATGCGCACATGCTAGAGCGGCGGTCCGTCCAGCGGCAACCACTCCACCACCTGGTATAAAAATACCCCTGGTATAAATATACCTACCCGGTCGCCCGGAGAAATCGAGGATCGCAGTGATCGAGCACAAGACTCCCGCAGACATCGAGCGCATGCACGTCACGGGGCGGTTCGTCGGGCAGGTGCTGGCCGAGCTCGGTGAGCTCGCCGCAGTGGGAGTCGACCTGATGGACCTGGAGCATCACGCGCGCCGCCGGATCGCGGAGCGCGGTGCGGAGTCCTGCTACTGGGACTACGAGCCCTCCTTCGGCAAGGGTCCGTTCCGCAACGTGGTGTGCCTCTCGGTCAACGATGCCGTGCTGCACGGATTGCCCCACCGCTACAAGCTCCGCGACGGAGACCTGCTGAGCATGGACATGGCGGTGAGTATCGACGGCTGGGCCGCCGACTCGGCCCACTCCGTCGTCGTCGGCACCCCGGCCGCGGAGGACCTGCGGCTCATCGAGGCCACCGAGGTCGCCCTGGAAGCCGCGATCAAGGTCGCCCAGCCCGGCAACAGGCTCGGGGACATCTCGGCGGCCATCGGCGCGGTCGCCGCCGAGTACGGCTACCCGGTCAACCTGGAGTTCGGCGGCCACGGGATCGGCCGCACCATGCACGAGGACCTGCACATCCCCAACGACGGTCGCCCTGGCCGTGGTTGGAAGCTGCGCCCCGGTCTGACGATCGCGATCGAGCCCTGGTTCGCCGCCGGCACCGACAAGATCGTCTACGACCCCGACGGCTGGACGATCCGCTCGGCCGACGGCTCGCGCACCGCTCACTCCGAGCACACCGTCGCCATCACCGAGACCGGCCCGCTCGTGCTCACCAGGCGCCCGCGGAGCGAGGCGCGGCGGGCCCGCTGAACCGAAGGCCCGCAGGCGAGGATTCACGCCCGGTCCGCCGCCCGCCCCTCCCCGGCCTTCCCGGCCTCACCGGCAGCGTCCTCCAGACGCCGCCGGTAGGCCTGCCACCAGGCGGCGTCGCCCGGGGCCATGTTGTCCAGCCCGGCTCGCAGTCCGACCGTCCCGTCGACGAGCTCCCGGAGGATGTCGGCGTGCCCGGCATGCCGCTGGAGGTCGGAGATCACGTGCACCAGGATCTGGTGCAGCGTCACCGCTCTCCGCTCCTCCGGCCACCATCTCACCCGGCCGGCCGCGTCGAGCGGCAGCTCCTCGACGGTGCGGTCCGCGTGCTCGGCCACCCGGCGGTAGAGACCGATGATGTCCTCCCGCGACTCGTCGGCGGTCGCCCACATGTCCTGGTTCGGCTCGGCGTCGTCCGCGAAGGCCGGCGCCGCCTCGCCGAACGGTCTGCCGAACGTCTCGCCGAAGTACCCCAGCTCCACCCCGGCGGCGTGCTTGACCAGGCCCAGCAGATTGGTCCCGGTCGGGGTCATCGGACGCCGGGCGTCGTACTCCGCGACTCCGTCGAGCTTCCACAGCAGGGCCTCGCGAGCGGACCGCAGATAGCGCTGGAGATCGGCCTTGGCCGGTGATCGCGTCATGCGGGCAGTGTGCCACCGCCCACTGACAGCCCCTGTGCGCCTCCGGCCACTGACAGGCCCCGGTGGCGGCCGCCCGGTCACCTGCACGCCCCTGTACTCCGAGGCGGCGCATCCGACCCGGGACGACCCGGGACGCCTGGGAAGGACCCGGAACGACCCCGAACGACCCGGGGCCGGGCACACGA
>NZ_ML123034.1:139854-187529 GCF_003846185.1 Streptomyces sp. ADI96-02 | reverse complement strand
TCGGAACCCGCGTCTCTCGGTTCGAACGACTGCGTCCCGCTGCCCGACGGCAGCGGGACGCAACCAGGGGCCCTCATTTACCAACAGTGTCACACGGCCCGGCCCCGGACCGACGGCACGGCCGCCCGGTCAGCAGGAGCGGAACACGTAGCCCTGCTGGCCGGCGGGCCGCACGTCCACGTCGCGGCGGACCACGGAGAGCTTCGCCCCCAGGGCCGAACACGTCTTGGTGAAGTCGCTCGACCGGTACTCGATGACGAAGACGCGGTTGCCGTACGCGGAGGCGTAGTCGGCGCACTCGTCGTACCGGCCGCACTCCTCGGCCACCGCGAAGTCGAAGCCGATCGTCCTGCCCTGGCTCAGCAGGTCGGTGGTGTTCTTCTGCCCGATCGCCAGACCGGCCGCGTGCGCCCGCGAGGCCAGCAGCTTGGCGAAGGCGGCGTTGTGCGTCCGGGTCAGCAGACCGTCGGAGCGCTCGTACGAATCGAGGTTGTCCGGCTCCACGGCCTGGTAGCCGGCCTTCTTGCAGCCGTCGATCCAGCCTCCGACGATCTTCGCGAGCCGGGTGCGCTTGGCCGAGGTGGACGTGTCGAGCAGCGCCTCGCCCCACGCCTCGTCGTTGACCAGGTCGCCGTTGCCGTCGCGCAGCAGCAGGTCGGGGTTCTTCTTCTGCCACCAGTCCATCTCACCCGGCTGAGTCTGGAAGGCGTTGACGTAGCAGACGTTGTACAGGCCGCGGGCCGGCTTGTCCCCGCGGTCCCGGGAGACGGCCTTGACCCCGGCGGGCGGCGTGTAGGCACCGCCGATCTGGTAGTCGAAGGCGGCGTTCGCCTTGGGGAGGACGACCTTGGGGGCCGCTTTCACGGCGGAGCCCGTCGCGAAGGCGTTGGACAGCATCAGGCCCGCCCCGGTCGCCACCGCGACACCGGCGGCGACGCCCGCGAGGGTGCTCCTGCGGCGGAAGAACGGGGGGACGGCGTGCTTGGACATGCGTACTCCTGTGCGTGGTCTGAGAACCTGCCCCCGCATCATGGACGGCCGATCATGAGTGAATCGTGAGCGTCATCGCCGCGCCCGCACTCCGCCGCGTCCGCCCGCGCGCCGACGCCGCGACCGGCCCGGTGCGAGCCGCAGCACGAAGACCGCGCCACCGCCGGGCCGGGCCCGCACGGTGAGGCTTCCGCGGTGGACGGTCGCGACCCGGTGCACCAGCGACAGGCCGATGCCCGTACCGCCCCCCGGCGAGCGGAAGCGCTCCATCAGCTCCGGCAGCCGCCCGGGCTCCACACCGGGGCCCCGGTCGGCGACCGAGACCGACGGCCCCAGCACGGACACCAGCAGATCAGCCCCGCCCGGCGCGCCCGGAGTCCGGCCGTGCCGTGCGGCGTTGTCCAGCAGGTTGCGCACCGCCACCCGCACCAGCCCCGCGTCGGCCTCGACCACGGACTCCTCCAGGCACAGCTCCAGCCGGTGCCCGCCGTCCGGCAGATCCGCGCAGACCTCCTCCACGAGCTGGTCCAGGCGCAGCGGCGTCGGCCGGACGGAGTCCACGGCCGCGTCCAGCTGCCCACGGGTCAGCAGGTTCTCCACCACGTCGGCCATCCGGTCCGCCGCCCGCCGGATGCGCGGCAGGTGAACGCCCAGCCCGCCCGCGCCGCCCTCGGCCACCTCCACCGAGCCGCGCATCACGGCCACCGGCGTCCGCAGCTCGTGCGCCGCGTCGGCCAGCAACCGCTCCTGCTGCTCCAGCGCCTGCCAGGCCGGACGCATGCTCCGGCCCGACAGCACGTGGCCGGTGAGCCCGGCGAGGGCCGTGAGCGCCCCGCCGCCGGCGGCCAGGGACAGGATCAGACTGCGGTGCTCGGCCGAGCCGCGTTCCGGGTCGCCGACCGCGACGGCCGCGCCCGCCATCGCGTCGGTGGCGTCGTGGTGGAAGGGCACGGCCAGCAGGTAGACGGGGTCGCCGGACCGGTCGTGCCCCGTCGAGCGCACCACGTCGTCCGCCCGCATCGCCGAGCGCGCCACCCGTTCCGCGGTCGCGTCCGCGACGTCGAACCGGCTGACCCGTCCGCGGAACACGAAGGCGTGCGGCCCGCCGGGCGGGGCCTCCAGCACCAGGATCTGCGGGGTGCCCGTGGTCGCCTCGTCGTCCTGGAGACCGTCGAGGCGGAGCCGGTCCTCCTCGTAGTAGACCAGCGAGGCCGCGACGGAGGCCCGGCGGCGCATCTCGTCGTACTCCGACGCCTGCCGGGACCGGTCGTCGGTGCGGATCACCAGCCAGCACAGGCAGCTCAGCCCGAGGGCGGTGATCAGGGTGTACGCGGCGGTCAGCCGCAGCTGGAGCCGGCGCAGCCGCCGTCTGGCCGGCGACCGCCGACGGCGTTCGGGGCGGCCCGCCATCAGGACGGCCCCCGTCCCGCGCTCATCAGGAACCCCTGACCGCGCACGGTGTGCACCAGCCCCGGCGAGCCGAGCTTGCGCCGTACGCCCGCGATGACGGCGTCCACCACGTTGGAGACCGGGTCGGCCATCTCGTCCCAGCAGTGCTCCAGCAGACCGGTGCGCGTGACCACGCTCTCCGCGTTCACCAGGAGCTGCTGGAGCACGGCGTACTCCTTCGGGCTCAGGGACAGCAGCACCCCGCCCCGCCGCACCTCGCGCCGGGCCAGGTCCATCACCACGTCCGCGCAGCCCAGGAAGGCGGGCAGGCGCTCGGTCGCCCGCCGGGTCAGGCTGCGCACCCGCAGCACCAGCTCGCGCATGGCGAAGGGCTTGGCCAGGTAGTCGTCCGCCCCGCTCTCCAGCCCGAACAGCCGGTCGTCGAGCGTGTCCAGGGCCGTGAGGCACAGGACGGGCACGGACCAGCCGGTCCGCCGCCGGCGCTCCAGCGGGACCAGGGTGTCGCCGAAGGGCACCATGCGGTCCAGGACCACGCAGTCGTACGCCGTGACGTGCAGCATCACATCGGCGTCCGGCCAGTCCGGCGCGCAGTCCACGGCGAAACCCGCCTCGCGCAGGCCCGCGGCGATCACCGCGCGCAGGTCGTCCTCGTCCTCCACCAGAAGTACGCGCAAGAGATCGCCTCCGGGAGTTGTCGGCAGGGGAACGGGAACACCCCTCCCCGAGGCGGCCCGGACGGACCGCCCGACGCGCCCGGGGGCCGGGAGAGACGCCATCCTAGGACGCCCCGGACCTCCCGTGACCTGCGGGGCCCGCGCCCGGCCCGCCGCCGGGGCGCAACGACACGGCGGCCTCGGCCGTCACCGCCCCGGCGACGGCCGCCAGGGACGGCGAGTCGAGCTTCCACTGCTGCCAGTACAGCGGGACGTCGACGGTGCGCCCCGGAGCCAGGTCCACCAGACGGCCCGCCGCCAGCAGGGCCTCCGCCTGGACGTCGGGCACCATGCCCCAGCCCATGCCGGCCGCGACCGCCGCCACGAACCCCTCGGAGGTGGGCACGTAGTGCCGCCGACCGCTCGCGCGGTCACCGCCGAGCCCCCGAACGAAGGTGTCCTGGAGGTCGTCCCGCCGGTCGAAGCCCACCACCGGCGCGGCGGCGAGCAGATCGCGCGGAGTCGTGCCCGCCCTCGGCCCGAACCACCGGTCGGCGAACCCGGATCCGGCCACCGGCAGGTAGCGCATCACGCCCAGGCCGCGCACCGAGCAGCCCGTCACCGCCTCCGGCGACGAGGTCACCGCCGCCATCACCCGTCCCTCCCGCAGCAGGGCGGACGTGTGGTCCTGGTCCTCCCGGCGCAGCTCGTAGCAGACCTCCGCCGTCTCGGGCACCCGGCGCAGGGCCGGGAGGAACCAGGTCGCCAGGGAGTCCGCGTTCACCGCGATCGACAGCCGGGCCGGCTCACCCGGGCCCGACATCCCGAGCGACGCCATCGCGTCGCGCTCCAGCCGGGCCAGCTGGCGGGCGAAGCGCACCACCACCTCGCCGGACTCCGTGGGCCGTACGGGCTTGGTCCGCATCAGCAGCACCCGTCCCGTCCGCTGCTCCAGCGCCTTCACGCGCTGGCTGATCGCGGACGGTGTCACGTGCAGCACACTCGCCGCCGCGTCGAACGTGCCCTCGTCGACGACGGCCAGCAGCGTGCGGACCTGATCAAGGGGAAGCTCCGGCATCACAAGCGCTAATGATACGTAAGAATTCTTAGCTGTACGTCAGCCCCCACGTCTCCGTAACGTCAGCACCATGACCAGCACGCTCAGCACCGCCGCCGCCGGATTCGCCACCGGTCTCTCCCTCATCGTCGCCATCGGCGCCCAGAACGCACTCGTCCTGCGCCAGGGGGTGCGCCGCGACGCCGTCCTGCCGGTGGTGGCGATATGCGCGCTGTCCGACGCGGTCCTCATCGCGCTCGGCGTCGCCGGAGTGGGGGCCGTCGTCGTGGCCTGGCCCTCCGCTCTGACGGTCGTCGCGCTGCTCGGCGGCGTGTTCCTGATCTGCTACGGCGTCCTCGCCGCACGACGCGCGCTGCGTCCGTCGGCCCTGCTCGCGGGGGATGCGCCGAACGGGACGCGGCGCGGCCCCGTGCTCGCCTGCCTCGCCATGACGTGGCTCAATCCGCACGTCTACCTGGACACCGTGTTCCTGCTCGGCTCGGTGGCGGCCGACCGGGGCTCCGGGCGCTGGGTGTTCGGCCTCGGAGCGGTCCTCGCCAGCCTGTGCTGGTTCGCCGCTCTCGGGTTCGGCGCCCGGCTGCTCAGCGGCGTCCTGGCGCGTCCGTCGTCCTGGCGGGTCCTGGACGGGCTCGTCGCGGCGATGATGATCGGCCTCGGCGCCAAGCTGATGCTGGGCGCCTGAGGGCCCCGGCGCGTTCCGCGGCGCGGCGCGGCGTCAGAGGGGGTACGGCGCGAGGCGGACCAGCTCGTCGGTGCGCTGGGGGGTCAGATCGAGCGCCGCGAGCACGGAGGGCGTGGTGATGCTGGGCAGCACGTGGTGCTGGAGCGTGAGGTAGCGCTTCTGGAGATCCTCGTAGTTGGTCAGGGTCTGGGAGACCGCCTGGATGCCGGCGAACGCGGCCACATAGAGATCCGCCGTCTCTGTGGGGTTGACGTGGGTGAGGAGTTCACCGTTGTGTTTGGCTTGCGCGAGGAGGCGGTGGGTGGCCTCCTGCCAGCGGAGGAAGGGGCCGCTGCGGTCGAGGCCCTGAGCCTGCTGGTCCATGGACAGGCGAACGCCGGCGCGGGCGAGGAGGCTGGTGCGCAGGCGATGACTGAAGAGCAGCCCCAGATCGATGAGTTCCTGGAGCTTGAGCAGTTGCTCCGGGACGGATTCCGGCGGCTCCTGGGCGTCGAGGACGCCGAGTGCGAGGTCTTCCTTGGATGTGAAGTGGAAGTAGAGCGCGCCCTTGGTGACGCCGGCGACCTTGAGTATCTGGGTGATCGTGGCGGCTTGGTACCCGTGTTTCTCGAAGGTCTCCGCTGCTGCCATCAGGATCGCTCGGCGGGTACGGATCGCCCGGTCCTGCTTGGCCATCCTGCCTCCTTCGTTGCGCTGGGCCGGTGGTGGTGCGACCGGGAGTCGGGCATGGGGGCCGGGGACCTCCCCGCCGGGGTAGAAAAAAACCGCTTAGTCTGTATGTTATCAGCGCACCGCTGGAACAACCCACTCGCCAACACATGACCCCTGGGGGGAGTTATGCCCGAAGCAGCAGTCCTGATCGATCCCGGGACGGTAGAGGTCCCGTTCGTCGAGCACGTCCCGGACGGGGGGCCGGTGCACCCCGTGAGGATGGAACTGGTGCATCGGAGCCGGGCGGAGGACGCCTTCGCGCGGAGCTGGGTACGCCGGGGCCCGGACCGGTTCTCGGTCGCGGCCGTCCTGCCGCACGACCATCCGTTCTTCGCGCCCGTTCCCGGGGACCGCCACGACCCGATGCTCCTGACCGAGGCGATGCGGCAGGCGGCGATGCTCGCCTTCCACGCCGGCTACGGCGTCCCGCTGGGCCATCACTTCCTGATGGCGGACCTCGACTTCGCCTGCCGCCTCTCCCGCCTGCGCGTCGCCGGCGGGCCCGCCGAGGTCGACATCGAGGTGACGTGCTCCGAGCTGAAGTGGCGCGGCGGAACGCCGGTGCAGGGGCGCGTGGACTGGGTGGTGCTCCGCGGCGGACTGGTGGCGGCGACCGGAATGGGCGCGACGAGGTTCACCAGCCCGCAGGTGTACCGGCGGATGCGCGGCGGCTCCGCGACACCGGGCACCTGCATACCCGATGCGCCCTCGGTCTCGCCGGTGCCGGCGGGCCGGGGCCGCGTCGAGGACGTCGTCCTGACGGAAGGCCCGCTGGAGGGCGTCTGGGAACTGCGCGTGGACACCCGCCATCCCACCCTGTTCCAGCGGCCCAACGACCATGTGCCGGGCATGCTGCTGCTCGAAGCGGCCCGGCAGGCCGCGTGCCTGGTCGCGGGGCCGGGCGGCTTCGTGCCGGCGGAGGGCAGCACGCGGTTCCACCGCTACGCGGAGTTCACCAGCCCCTGCTGGATCCGGGCGGTGGTCCTGCCCGGCGCGGCTCCCGATACGGTGACCGTGCAGGTGACGGGCCATCAGGACCGCAGCCCCGTGTTCTCCACCGTGCTCTCGGGGCCGCGCCTCACCGGCTGACCGAGCCCGGTCCGGGCCGCGACGGGGCCGCGCCGACAGGCCCTGAGCCGGCCGCCCGGCGAAGGCGGTGCCGCGGCGGCGCGACGACGCGCCCCGCGTGATGGTGTCGGGACGAGAGGAAGAGGTGGATGGTGCTTCTGGTGACGGGGGCGACCGGACCGGTGGGCCGCGAGGTCGCCGCACTGCTGGCGGCTGCGGGACCGGTGCGGATCCTGGCGCGGAATCCGGGACGGGTGACGGTACGGGGGCCCGGTGTCGAGGTCGTCGCGGGGGAGTACGCGGACCGCGGCTCCCTCGACCGGGCGCTGAAAGGCGTCAGCGGAGTCTTCCTGGTGACGAACAGCCCGGCGGAACCGGACGACGAGCGGGTCGCCGGAGCGGCACGCGCGGCAGGCGTCGGCCGTCTGGTGAAGCTGTCCATGATGGCGGTGGAGGAGCCCGGCGCGGACGACTTCATCACCCGGCGCCAGCGCGGCAACGAGCAGGCCATCAGGGAGTCCGGCGTGCCCTGGACGTTCGTCCGTGCCAGGACGTTCATGTCCAACACCCTCTCCTGGGCTCCGGGTATCCGGTCCGCCGGTGTGGTGCGAGCCCTGTACGGGGACTCGCCGGTCGCGTGCGTCGATCCGCGGGACGTCGCCGCCGTCGCGGTCGCCGTGCTCACCGGAACCGGCCACGAAGGCCGGGCGTACCCCGTCTCCGGTCCCGAGGCGATCACCGCGCGGGACCGGACGGCGCGGCTCTCCGAGGTGCTGGGAAGGCCCCTGCGCTATGAGGAACTCCCCCTGGAACAGGCGCGCGAGGCGCTCTTCGCGAAATATCCGGCCCCGGTGGCCCAGGCGTTCGTCGAGAGCGCGGAGCGTCAGCGCGCGGGAGCCAAGGCGGCCGTCGTCCCCACCGTGCGGGAACTGACGGGCCGTCCTGCCAGGACGTTCCGCACCTGGGCCGCCGACCACGCGGACGCCTTCGCCGCCGACCCGCCGGCATCGGGCTGAAGCCGGTCGCCCGTACGGGAGTTGGCCCGGTTGCGGACGGCCGCGCGGCGGTCCGGCTCTTCGCTGGAAATGAAACCGCTGAGTTGGTTTGATAACTCCCATGATGCCGTCTCACCCGCTCGGCCCGCAATCCCCGGTCCGCCCGGCTCTCCGCCCGGGCGGCGCTCCGGCCGTTCGGGACTTCCCTGGGAGGCTCCGGTGACCAAGCAGGAACGTGCCACCCGTACGCGCCAGGCGCTGATCCGGTCCGCCGCGGAGGCGTTCGAACAGCACGGATACGCCCAGGCGGGGCTGACGCTGATCAGCTCCGGCGCGGGCGTGAGCACCGGGGCGCTCCACTTCCACTTCGAGAACAAGGCCGCCGTCGCCGCCGCGGTCGTGGCGGAGGCGTCGCGCGGTCTGAGCGACGCCCATGACGCCGTCCGGCGCGGAACCGACACCGCGCTGCAGGCGCTCGTGGACATCTCGCACGCCCTCAGCGCCCTGCTGCGCCGGGACACCGTGGTCCGGGCCGGATTCCGGCTCAGTTGCGACGAGGAGTGCGCCGAACCCGCTCTGCGCGCCCAGTGGCGGTGTTGTGTCCGTGACCTGCTGGACGAGGCCGCCGTCGCCGGCGCGCTCGCCGACGGCGTCTCCCGTGCGGACGTGACCGCGGCGACGGTGGCCGTCACGACCGGGTTCGAGGTGCTGGGGCGGCACGACCCGCAGTGGCTCGCCGCGGAACGGCTCACCGGCTACTGGCGTCTGCTGCTGCCCGGCCTGGCCGTCGCCGAGGTCCGTGCCCGGCTGAACCCCGCGGGGACCGCCCCGTCGTACGCGCCCGAGGCCGTCGGCGGCGGGTCGTGAGAGCAGCACGGCCGGGCCCGTGCGGCGACCGCCCCGCGCTCACGGCCGCGTAGGGGCGGACCGGGCCCTGTCCCCGCCGCGTGGGAAACGGCTGGGCCCGGCCCCCCGCTCCCGGTAGTTTCCGGCCGCATGGCTGACACCCGCGCCCCACGCTCACACTCGCGCGCCTCGCCGCGCTCTACGACCGGCTCGACCCGGACCGCGGCGATCTCGACGCCTACCTGCGGACCGCGCGCGACCTCGGCGCGCGTCGCGTCCTGGACATCGGCTGCGGAACCGGCGTCTTCGCCCTGAGACTGGCCGATCGCGCCGTCGAGGTCGTCGGCCTCGATCCCGACCGGGCCTCCATCGACGCGGCCCGCGCCAAACCGGGCAGCGAGCGCGTCCGCTGGATCCGCGGCGACGCGACCTCGCTGCCGCCGCTGCGCGTCGACCTGGTGACGATGACGGCGAACGCCGCCCAGGAGATCATCGGACGGTCCCTCTGGCGGCGGACGCTGCGCGGGGCCCGCGAAGCACTGCGCCCCGGCGGCCGTCTGCTCTTCGAGAGCCGGGACCCGGCCATGTGCGCCTGGCAGGAGTGGAACCGCGAGACGTCCCGCCGGGTCACGGCGGTACCCGGGGTCGGCGAGGTCGAGAGCTGGGTCGAGCTGATCGAGGCCGACCTGCCGCTCGTCTCGTTCCGCTGGACCTACGTCTTCGCCGCCGACGGCGCGGTCCTCACCACGCGGTCGACGCTCCGCTTCCGTGAACGCCGCGAGATCGAGAAGGACCTGGCCGAGGCAGGGTTCCTCCTGGAGGACGTCCGCGACGCACCGGACCGCCCGGGCAGGGAGTTCGTCTTCCTCGCCCGACGCCCGGAGCGCACGCACGCGAGAGCAGCCGCGACGGAACACGGGTGACACACCTCTGACGCCCGCCCGGGGCCCGTCGCCTACGACCCCGGCGGTATGCGGGTCAGGTCGGCGCGGATCGCGTCCGATCCCCAACTCGCCAGCATCCGCAGGGCCTCGGCCGACGCCGATCCCGGTTCGCCGTGGAACGTCACCAGGAACTGCTCCTCGTCGTCCGGCAGATGCAGCGTCTCGTACGACAGGGACAGCTCGCCGGCGAGCGGATGCCGTATCAGCTTGACGCCGTGGCCCTTCTCCTTGACGTTGTGGGTGGCCCACAGCCGCCTGAACTCCTCGCTCTTGACGCTGAGTTCACCGACGAGCGCCGACAGCTCGGGATCGTCGGGATGGCAGCCCGCGTACAGGCGCAGATAGCTGACCGTGTCCGAGGCCTTGGCATCCCAGTCCACGAACAGGTCCTGGTAGGCGGGGGAGAGGAACACCAACCGGGCCCAGTTGCGCTCCTTGGGCGGCAGCGCGCCCCAGTCGCCGAACAGCGCCGCCGCCAGCGGGTTCCAGGCGAGGATGTCGGTGCGCGCGCCGGATACGTACGCCGGAACGCCGTCCATCGTGTCCAGGAGCTGCCGCAGGCCGAGCCGCACCTGCTGCACCCTGGCCGGCCGCCGCTTCTTCTTGTGCCGCGCCGGCTTGGTCATATGGGTCAGATGCGCGTGCTCGGCGTCGGTCAGCCGCAGGGCGTGCGCGATGGCGTCCAGCACCTCCGCCGACACATTGCGCCCGTTGCCCTGTTCCAGGCGGGTGTAGTACGCCACCGACACCCCGGCCAGCTGCGCCAGCTCCTCCCGCCGCAGTCCCGGCACCCTGCGGTGCCGGCCGAACTCGGGCAGCCCGACGTCCTGGGGCTTGAGCCGGGCCCGACGGGTGCGCAGGAACTCGCTGAGCTCCGCGCGCCGGTCGAACGTCTCGGGGCCGGAGGGTACGGGCTGGTCGTCCATGGCCTCCATGATGCCTGGTCCCACGACCGGGAGGCTGTCCCCGCCAGTAGTAGGACCGCTGGTCCTAGGCAAAGCGGTGACCTGGGTGAACGCGCGGTTGATCGGCATGCTGGAAGGCGTTCCAGACGCACCACCAGAGTTCCGCACGCATCACCAGAGGAGAACCACCGGCATGACCACCGTTGCCGCTTACGCCGCCCCCAGCGCCAAGGCCCCGCTGGAGCGTACGACCATCGAGCGCCGCCCGGTGGGTGAGTTCGACGTCCTGATCGACATCAAGTACTCGGGAATCTGCCACTCCGACATCCACCAGGCCCGCGACGGCTGGGGCGAGGGGATCTTCCCCATGGTGCCCGGCCACGAGATCGCGGGCATCGTCGCCGAGACGGGCTCCGGTGTGACGAGGTTCAAGGTCGGCGACCGCGTCGGCGTCGGGTGCATGGTCGACTCGTGCGGTCGCTGCGACGCCTGCGCCTCCGGCCGCGAGCAGCACTGCGCCGAGGGGAACACGCCGACCTACAACGCGCTCGACCGGAACGGCGAGCCCACGTACGGCGGCTACTCGACGCACATCGTCGTCCGCGAGGGCTTCACCGTCGGCATTCCGAACGGGATCGCACTCGACGAGGCCGCGCCGCTGCTGTGCGCGGGCATCACCACGTACTCGCCGCTCAAGCGCTGGGGAGCCGGCCCCGGCAAGAAGGTCGCGGTCCTCGGGCTGGGCGGCCTCGGCCACATGGCGGTCAAGATCGCACACGCGCTCGGCGCGGAGGTCACCGTGCTCTCCCAGTCGCTGCGCAAGAAGGAGGACGGTCTGAAGCTGGGAGCCGACCACTACTACGCGACCAGCGACCCCAGGACCTTCGAGGAACTGGCCGGCCGCTTCGACATCATCCTCTCCACCGTATCCGCGCCACTGGACTTCGGCGCCTACCTCGGCCTGCTGCGGACCGACGGAATCCTGGTCAACGTCGGCGCCCCCGAGGAGCCGATCTCGCTGAACCTCTTCTCGCTGATCGGCGGCAACCGCTCGCTGGCCGGATCGCTGATCGGGGGCATCGCGGAGACGCAGGAGATGCTGGACTTCTGCGCGGCCCACGGGCTCGGAGCCGAGATCGAAGTGATCGAGGCGGCCCGTGTCAACGAGGCGTACGAGCGGGTGCTCGCGAGCGACGTGCGCTACCGCTTCGTGATCGACGCCGCGACGATCTGACGCGTCTCGCCGCCGTACCGGCCGGGCCGGTACGGCGGCGCGGGCGGAGTCTGAACACCGCGATCCGCGCTCAGGTCGAAAGCCCCGGGCGCGGATCGCGGTCAGACCGAAGGACCTGCGGCGGACGCGACGGGGACGGCGCGGCCGGCGGCGTGGAGCACGGCCGGGAGGAGCCCCGGGAACAGTGCTTCCAGGTCGTCGTCGCGCAGTCGGCTCATGCGCGAGGTGCCCGCGTAGTGCTGACGGATGACTCCCGCCTCACGCAGCACCTTGAAGTGATGGGTGGAGGTGGACTTGCTCACCGGCAGATCGAAGGCGATGCAGGCCATGTCCTCGTGCCCGTCGGCCAGATCGCGCACAATGCTCAGCCGGATGGGATCGGCCAGCGCGTGCAGCACCGCCTCCAGGCGCATCTCGTCCTGGCGCGGATGCGCGAGCTGCCGCCCGGTCCCGCCGTCCCGCTCGGTGCTGGGCATCGATGGCCTCCTTCTGCTGTCTCCTCCCAAAGTACGAAGTTCTTCGTATTTTGACAAGCGGCGGGCGGCCGGTGCCCCGCCCGCCCGGTCCTCGCCGCGCCCGAGCGGCGCCGCGCACAAGCAGCGCCGCGAAGGCCGCCGGAGCTCCGAGGCGAAGGGGCCTCGGAGGCCGGCGAGGGGAACTTGGAGGTCAGAGCTGGAACTCCGCAGGGGAGAGCCCCAGCGTCACGCACGCCTCCCGGATGATCATCGCCTCGGCCTGGGAGAAGTCTCCGTCGGCGCCCGCGATCACCAGGCCGGTCTGGATCACGGCCCTTGCCTCGGCCGGCTTCTTCGCGGCCTTGGCGATCTCCTGCAACGCGTCGTTCTTGCCCTGCGCGAAGTTGAAGGAGAGCTGGTCCACGTGCTTGTTGAACCGCTGGCGCAGCTGCTCCGGCGGGAAGTTCTGCAACACATCGTTGCTGAGGATCATGCCCTCGACGCGCTGCCGCTCGGCCGGGTCGACGTGCCCGTCCGCCGCCGCGACCAGCGCGCACATCGCCATGCTGGCGTCGCGGTACGCGCCGCTCTTCAGCTCCGTCTTCAGCGAGCCGAGCTGCGTCTTCAGCACGCTGACCAGTTGGGCGCGTGAATTCCCGCCTGCCCCGCCCGCTCCGTCGACGCCGCTGCTCCGTCCTCCGCTCGGGCCGCGCCCGCCCTGGGACTGCTGCAGAGTCTTGGCCTGGTCCTTGAGTCGGTCCCACACAGCCATTGGCATTACCTCGGTATTCGTCACAGTCATCGGTCACGAGCCCGTATGCGCTCACCGGTCCAACGCCCGGCCTCGGGTAAAGGTTCCGCAAAGTCGACCGTCCTCGCGCACGGCCGCCGCCCCAGGGTGATCCTCGCCGCTGAAGGGCCCCGCCGATCGGCGCGGATCGGCGGGCGCGCGCCGACGGTGGGTGGCGGTGCGGGTGGCCGGAAGCGTGTCTTGACGTGGGCATGACCGAACGCGAGGCTGTGTGCGTCGCACAGCTCCACCCCCCACCCCGTCGGCCCCAGGAGACTGCCAGCATGCGACTCGCCAACGCACGGACACCCGGCCGGACGCGAAACAGACGGACCGCCGCCCTCGCCGCCCTGCTCGCCCTCGGCCTCGCCGCCCCCGTGGCCGCCGTCACCAGTGCCGACGCCTCGACCCGCAGCGCCGCCGTCGCCGCGGACGAACAGGTGCGGCAGTACGAGATCACCGGGCGGACCACGCCCGCCGCCCGCACCGCGATCGCCCGCACCGGCGTCTCGGTCGACGAGGTCCACGACCACGGCGTCGTCGTCACTGCGGACCCGGCCCAGGCCAGGAAGCTCCGGTCCCTCGGCCACGTACTCGACGCCCTGCCCGCCCCGGGCGCCGAACCGCACGCGAAAGGACCCGTCGGCGCCCTCGACTTCCCGTCCGCCGACTCCCGCTACCACAACTACGCGGAGACGAACGCCGAGATCGACGCCCGAATCGCGGCGAACCCCTCGATCATGAGCAAGCGGGTCATCGGGAAGACCTACCAGGGCCGGGACATCGTCGCGATCAAGGTCAGCGACAACGTCGCCACCGACGAGGCCGAGCCCGAAGTCCTCTTCACCGCCCATCAGCACGCCCGCGAGCACCTGACCGTCGAGATGGCGCTCTACCTGCTGCGCGAACTCGCCGAGGACTACGGCACCGACTCCCGGATCACCCAGGCGGTCAACGGCCGCGAACTGTGGATCGTGCCGGACCTCAACCCCGACGGCGGCGAGTACGACATCGCCACCGGCTCGTACCGCAGCTGGCGCAAGAACCGCCAGCCCAACTCCGGCTCCACCGCCGTGGGAACGGACCTCAACCGCAACTGGGGCTTCAAGTGGGGCTGCTGCGGCGGCTCCTCCTCCAGCCCCTCATCGGAGACGTACCGCGGAGCCGCGGCCGAGTCCGCGCCCGAGACGAAGGTCGTGGCCGACTTCGTCCGCAGCCGGGTGATCGGCGGCAAGCAGCAGATCAAGGCGGGCATCGACTTCCACACCTACAGCGAGCTGGTGCTGTGGCCGTTCGGCTACACCTACAGCGACACGGCCGCCGGCATGACGGCCGACGACCGCAACGCCTTCGCCGCCGTGGGGCAGAAGATGGGCGCGAGCAACGGCTACACCGCCGAGCAGTCCAGCGATCTCTACATCACCGACGGATCGATCGACGACTGGCTGTGGGGCTCGCAGAAGATCTTCGCCTACACCTTCGAGATGTACCCCGGATCGGCCTCCGGCGGCGGCTTCTACCCGCCCGACGAGGTCATCGAGCGGGAGACCTCGCGCAACCGGGACGCGGTGCTCCAGCTGATCGAGAACTCCGACTGCATGTACCGGTCGATCGGCAAGCAGGCGCAGTACTGCTCCTGACCGCTCGTCCGCCCGACAGGAGCCGGGCTCGGGAAGCGGGAGCCCGGCGCGACGGCGGGATGAGGGCCTTCGACGCGTGGTGCGTACCGGCGCACCGCGCCGGAGGCCCTCATCCGCGCCCGGACGGTCGGCGGGGGGCCGGGATCAGCCCCAGGTGAGCGGGTCGAGCCGGAGGTAGAAGCGCTCCCGGCCACGGTCGAGCGCGATCCCGTACCGGCGGCCGAACGCCTCGTCGGCGGCGAGCGCCGCGTCCTCGTCCGCCCATGTCTCACGGGAGTTGGCGAGCAGGAGTGCGATGTCGGCGTACGGATCGGCCCGTCCGGCGCGGCCGAGGTCGATGAAGCCCGACACCTCCAGCGTCCGCGGATCGAGGACGATGTTGGGCAGGCACAGGTCGCCGTGGCAGACGACGGCCTCGGCGGCCTCCTGCGCGAGGCGCTGTCCGACCTCCGGGGCGATGCGTGCGAGCAGTTCGCCGCCAGGCGTGTTCCGGTCGTCGTCGGGCAGGAAGTCGGGATCGACCGCGCCTCGCGCGACGACGTCCCCGGCGAGCGCGAACATCCGCTCCAGGTCGCGGGAGAACGGGCACCGCTCCACCGGCAGCCGGTGCAGGTGGCGCACGGCCTCCGCGATCGACTCCCACGCCGCGCCGAGCGTCCGGGCGGAGACGCGATCCGCGCCCACTCCCTCGACGGTGCTGGTCACCAGGCAGGCGGCGCCCTCGGCGCGGACGCGCCAGTCGAGCACCCGCGGAACCGGAACGCCCTGTGCGCCGAGCCACTCGACGCGGTCGCGTTCGTCCTGCAACGCGGCCGAACGCGCGGCGGGAACACACTTGGCGTAGCGCGAACCGTCGGCGGAACGATAGACCCCCGCCCCCGACTCGCCTCCGGTCACCGGCTCCCAGTCGCCCCCGTCGGGATCGGCGCTCAACATCTTCCGGAACATGGCATCGGTCACGGTGATCACTGTATGCGGCGGCGGTGGCGGCCAGGGGCAGGATTGCGCCGAACCACCGTGCCGGGCCGGGGACTTCCACATCGGCGACGAGGTGACGATCGCCGCCGAGGTGCGTCGCTACCGGGACGCCGGGGGACGGAGGTGGTGTTCTCCGGGACGGAGATCGCGGGAGACGCCGACCGCCGCCGTACCCGGGCGCTGCTGGGAGACCTGGCGGGCCGAGCGGCGGCGGCCGACCGGAGGCGGTTCCGGCCGTCGCCACCGGCGGCGCGGACGCTTCGGCCGCGGGCGGCTGCGGAGGACAAGTTCGTTGAAATCAAAAGATGTTGCGCGTTCGGAGCAGTGCTCCGGGCGGTTCCGTGCGCTGCCGGTGGGGCGCGTGGCGCGACGGCGCGTCCGAACAGGTGCATCTCGTCGCGACGCGAGCGCGCCCCGCCCGGATGCCGGCCGGCGCCGGGCCATGGTGAGTGCACCCGCACCACCCGCCAACGAGAAGGAGCGCACATGCTTCGCCGTATCGCCGTCACGCTGGCCACCGTCGCCACCGCCGGTCTCGTCGCCGCCGCCCCCGCCGCCGCCACCGGCTGGGAGGGCGGGAAGATCGGGGCCGAGTACGCCGCCGTCGAGGGATCCCGCGCGAGCGGTGAGATCCTCAACCTCGGCGGCCCGTACGGGATCACCTACGTCAAGGGCGAGAGGGAGCACTTCGAGGCCGAGCGCGGCCAGTTCCTCGCCGAGTACGCGCAGGGCCGCTGACCCTCACCGTTCCACACACCTCAGCACGCAGGGCCCGCTCCGGTCGTCGGGGCGGGCCTTCCGCGTACCGGGCGGCCGGGGCGGCCGACGGCTCCGCCCACGCACCGAGGCGCCGTGGCGCCGGTGCTACCCGGCAGCCCAGTCGCGCATCGCGCTGCGTGAGGCGAAGTCGGCCACATTCCGGTCCAGGGGCTTGTCCGCGTACTGATGGATGCGCCACTCCGCCTCGATCCGCGGGCGGCCCGCGGAGACGTAGTCGGCGATCCAGAGCCCGTCGCCCGCGTAGTCGGTCCGATCGTACGTGCGCCAGAAGGTGCGGTTGCAGTACAGCAGGGCCCGGTGGTCGGGTCGGCGCTTCTTGAGCTCCCGCAGGAAGCCGTCCTTGTCCGCGTTGCTCGCCCGTGTGCCGTCTCCGGTCTCCTCCCAGTCGACCGCGAGCAGGTCGCCGTCCTTCTCCGGGGTCTTGCTCAGGAAATAGGTCACCTGGTCCGCCACGTCTCCCGGCCACAGGAAGTGGTAGAAGCCGACCACGCATTCGGCGTCCCGTGCCCGCTTGACCTGTTCGTCGAGACGCGGGTTGACGTAGCTGCGGCCCTCGGTGGACTTGATGAGGACGAAGTCGAGGCCGTCCGTGTCGTAGTTGGGCTGGTAGGCGCTGACGTCGACACCGTGGAGCATGGGAACCGCCTCAAGAAGTGGATCACTGGCATTCCGTTTCCTGCCCACCCCTTGCTTGCCCGGAACGGTTCCATCCGTCCTGTTCGAACCACGGTGCCGGACCTGAGCGCGGGGGCGCGTGCGCCGGTGTGAGACGGGGGCGGTCGGACCTGAGCGCGCGAGCGGACCGCCGACGGTGAGAGTGTGACCTGAAATGTTCGGTCGCCGCCGTGCTGCGAGAAGCCTTTACGAGGTGTTCGGGGGTGTGGAGGTGGTATCCAACAGGGCTGTGTCTTCGTTGGTGTGGGTAGCATCAGCTGCTCACGTTGTTGGACGCACACCGAAGGACGAGGACTTCATGTCTGGAAACACCCCTACGTCCGGCCTCACCGCGGATTACGCACAGCGGATCGCCGACGATCTGTCCGCCAACAGGAGCGAGCAGGATCGGATGCGTACCGAACTCTCCAGGCTGCAGGCGGAGCTCGTGCAGTTGGAGGAGAGTGAGCAGGTGCTGGTGAAGATGCAGCACGTTCTCGGCAGCGGCACGCCGGGCAGCACCGCTGGCACGGGCACCGGCACGGCCGCCCGGAGCGCCAAGGGCGGCAAGACCGCGACCGTGCCGAGCGCCCGCCGCGCGAAGGCCGGGAGCGGCGCACCCCGGAAGTCCGAGGCGAAGACGACCGCCCCCAAGCGGCCCGCCAAGAAGACGGCCAAGAAGACGGCCAAGAAGGCCGCCAAGAGCACCCACGCCACCGAGACCACGTGGCGTGAGCTGATCACGGATCACCTGGCCGGGCAGGGCGAGCCCCGCTCCGCCGCCGAGATCACCACCGCCCTCGCCGAGGCGCACCCGGACCGCAAGGTCCAGGTGACGGTCGTGCGCAACACCTTGGAACAGGGTGTCGCACACGGCCTGCTGGAACGTTCCAAGCAGGGGCGCTCCGTCTTCTACAGCCCGGCTGCGGCCAAGGACGCCGCCCCGGCGGAGGCGGAGAAGGCGTCCGCCTGACGATGTGTCACGGCGGCGTCGCGGGTGGTGTGCGCGCGTACCCGGGGAGCGGCGAGCCGTCCCACGGCGCGTCCCTCTCCGGCTGACGCCCTCTCAGCGCGGATGCTGGATTCATGACCATCACCTTCATCACCGGGGCCAACAAGGGCCTCGGCCTCGAAACCGCCCGGCGGCTGACCGGGCTCGGCCACACCGTGATCATCGGAGCGCGGGACGCCGAGCGCGGTCGGAGCGCCGCCGAAGGGCTCGGCGCGCGGTTCGTCCGCATCGACGTCACCGACGAGGAGTCCGTCGCGGCGGCGGCGGCCGACATCCGGGATCACGAGCACCGCATCGACACCCTCATCAACAACGCCGGGATCACCGGAACGCACGCACCCGCCGAGGAACTGACGGGTGCGGAGGCCACTGAGGTCTTCGACACCAACGTGATCGGCGTCGTCCGTGTCACCTCCGCGTTCCTGCCGCTGCTGCGCGGATCCCGGAGCCCGGCGGTGATCAACGTCAGCAGCGGCATGGGATCGCAGGCGCTCACCCACGACCCCGACCGGATCGAATCCCGGTACGCCGCTCCGCTGTACACGGCCTCCAAGGCCGCGGTGACGATGCTCACCACGCAGTACGCCAAGGCGCTGCCCGGTATCCGGGTGAACGCCGTCGATCCCGGATTCACCGCCACCGACCTGAACGGCCGGCGCGGCACCCAGACGATCCGTGAGGGAACCGACGCCATCGTCGCCCTCGCCACGGAGCCGGCCGACGCCGGCACCGGCCGCTTCGTCGACCGCTTCGGCCCCGTCGCCTGGTAGACCGTGCGCCGGGCGACACCTCGCCGCGTGTGTTCCGACTCGTCCGCCGCCCGCCGCCCTATCGTTGCGCCGATGAGCCAAGGACACGGGAGAGGACGGCGCCGCGGCCGGCCGGACACTCGGAAGACGATCGTCGACGCAGCCCGCAGCCGCTTCCTGGAAGACGGCTACCACGCTGTGACACTCCGCTCCGTCGCCGCCGACGCGGACGTCGACATCGCACTCATCGGCTACTACTTCGGCTCGAAGAAGGGACTGTTCGGGGCGGCCCTCGCCCTGCCGGCGAACCCCGCCGAACTCCTCGCCGACCTGCTGAGGAGCGGCGACCACTCCGACTTCCCCGAACGGGCCGCACGCACCGTGCTCCGCGCCTGGGACGATCCCCGCACCGGGCCGGAACTCCTCTCGCTGCTCCGGCGCGCCGGTGTGGACGGGTCCCTCTCCGTGCTGTTGAGGGAAGTCCTCGAAGCCGAAGTGATCCGCCCCCTCGGCGCGTTGCTCGGCGGGAGCGACGCCCCGCAACGGGCCGCGTCCTTCTCGGCGATCATGACGGGCCTCGTCACGAGCCGCTATCTGCTGCGACTGGACCCGATCGCCTCGATGAGCACCGAGGACGTCGTCGCCCACATCACGCCGCTGCTCGGCCAGGCGCTGCGCGGCCCCGGGCGCACCCGCCGGCCGCCGGCGGCCACCGTCTGAAACCCGGCGACGCCCTGCTCGGCGGACCGTTTGTCAGAGCGGTTGCGACAGCGGTCGCCCGGTCGCCCGGCGTACGAAGTAGTCCTCCGCCGCCGTCGTGCCCCGGCCGTCGCGTCCGATGCTCGCGAGATAGCCGTCCGGGCGGACCACGAACGTTCCGCCGTGCGCCCCGAAGCCGTAGCGCCGCGCGATGCGCCGTTGCGGGTCGACCACGTCGACTCCGGGCCCCGGCTCGTCGCCGACCAGGAGTCGCCGGGTGCCGGGAGGCGTTCCGGGAGGCGCGGGGCGGGCATCGGCGTCAAGACTCTCGGGCAGGACGGTGACGACGGTGTGTCCCGGACCCTCCGCGAGGAGGCTGTGCCAAGGCGGCTGCCCCTCTGCCGTCCGGACGTCGGGAGCGGCGTCCCCCGGCTGGGGCCCGTGCCCGCGCTCGCCGCGTACGACAAGCGGACTGTGGCGGTAGTTGACCGTGATCTCCTCCGTCATGTCGGCCACACCGTGCTTCAGCGGAGCAAGGCCGGACGCCGTGTGCAGCAGGATGTTGCGCACGGTTCGCTCCGCCGGGCGCCGCAGCGTGCCGAGGTCGGTCAGCCGGGTCGTCTGTTCTATGACGCGCTGGGCGACGGGGTGCCGCTCGGCATGGTAGCTGTCCAGGAGTTCGGACGCCGCCTCGCCGCGCACGACCGCCGCGAGCTTCCAGGCGAGGTTGAAGGCGTCCTGCATCCCGGTGTTCATGCCCTGCCCGCCGGCCGGGCTGTGGATGTGCGCCGCGTCGCCGAGCAGCAGGGCCCGTCCCCGCCGGTAGCGCGGTACCTGCGCGTGGTGGATGTCGAAGACCGTCGACCAGTGCGTGGAGGTGACGGCGATCCCTCCGGCGCGTGCGTCGAGGACGTCCTGTACCTGTGCGGGCGTGGGTTCGGTGGTGGGTGTGTCGAGCGGGACCTGCGCGATGACTCTGACGCGGCGCTCCCTCATGGGGAACACGAGGAGCGGGCCGCCGCCCTCCGGCGGGAAGAACGTGTGGATCGCGGACGGGTCGAGCCGGTGCGTCGCCTCGACGTCGGCGAGGAGGAACCGCTCGCCCGTGAACGAGCCCACCAGCCGCTGCCCGGTGCCCGCCCGGACCGTGCTGTGACTGCCGTCGGCGCCCGCGATCCACGGCGTCTCCGCGGTCTCGCCGCCGCCATCGGGGAGGCTCAGCCGCGCCCGTGCTCCGTCGCCGTCCTGGGCGAACTCCGTCAGGGTCACTCCGCGCTCGATCCGCACGCCGAGTGACCGGAGACGGCGGGTGAGGATGAGTTCGGTGTCCGTCTGGGGGAGTACCAGGGAGAAGGGGAACGGGCTGTCCACCGTGTCGAGTTCCACGTGGGCGAGGACGTTCGGACCGTCGTGCATCTCGACGGCCGAGGCGCGTATGCCCGCCGCGAGGAAGTCGTCCAGCGCGCCGACCCGTTCGAGGGCTTCCAGCGTGCGGGCGTGAACGACGATCGCCCGGGACTGATCGGTGGGCCGGGGCAGGCGGTCGACGACCCGGACCGGTATCTCCCGGCGCGCGAGTTCGCAGGCGAGGACGAGGCCCACGGGCCCGGCGCCCACGACGAGAACCGGCGGGGCATTCCCTGTGCGCATGGTTCCTCCAGGCGGTCGTGAACCCGTTCCCCCATGAGTACTACGTCGCCGTCCGCGACGGGAGGCTGATGAATTGGGCGGCGCAGTGGGAAGCCCCCGCGCGAGGGCGGGACGAGCCGGGAAACCGGCGGTGTCCGGCCCCTTCCGCCGGGGCGGTTGCGCGGTCGCGGTCGGGACGGAGCCGTCGGCGTTGAATTTCCCGGGCCCCGGGACGGGCTGTCCTCCGCCCCGACGGGCCTGGTAGCCGCCGGGGCGGAGGAGTGAGGGGGGGCGAGCGCGTGCCCGGTGCCGGAGCCAGGCCCGACCGACCGGACGGCTCTCAGCGTCGCGCCATGAGGAACGCCCTGGTCACACGGGACTGGTGGTCGAGGGCCCGCCGTATCCGGGGGCCGGTGTGCGCGGTGCCGCGGCCGACCTCGGTGCCGCGTGCGGCGCCGGTTGCCGGCGCGACGGTGGTGTACACGTGCTCCTGGCCTCCGTACCCGAGGGCGAGGGTGGTCTCGACGACGGTGGTCTCGCGCCGGTACCGGAGGGTCACGTTCACCGGGTAGGGGCGCGGGCTGCGCAGGATCTCCGGGCCGGTGAATCCCAGCTCGGCCAGGACCGGCCCCATCGTGTTGACGGCCTCGGCCGTGAAGGCACGCACCCGTACGTCGACGCAGGCGAGCACGGGGGAGGAGAGCTCGGCCGGGCGGCCCGGTGGGGCCGACGCGGCGAGGGGAGTCCTCGAAGCCTTCACCGCGTGCCTCCCGTCCCGCCTCGGATCACTGTTTCGGTCTTCGGCCCTGCCGCCCCGGCGGGACGCCGTACCAGCGGACGCCGGAGCACCGCGATGCGGCCTGCGCCCACTATTGCCCTTTCCTCCGTGAATGTCGTTAGGGGAAATCCCTAGGAAGGATGGCTCCGGGAGCGACGATCATGTCGGGCTCCCGGCGATTCCGCTCCCGGCTCCGGCTTTCCGGCACCGGCTCCGGTACCGGCTTCCCGTCTCCCGTCTCCCGCTCTCCGGCCGTACGCCCGCTGCCCCGCCGCGGGTCGCCGTCGGGCGAACGCCATGTACGCAATCGCGTTCCGGGACATCGTGTCGATCGGCTGGGCGGCCGGAATCCCTTCTCCAACCAGGGCGTGAGGTACCGGGGTTCGCGCGACGACCGGGCGCTGAACGCGGGCGTGGAGCCGGATCGACGGAGTCGGAATCGCTCCCTGAGCCCTCGCGCCGGGTCCGCCCGGCACCCGCTCGCGGCACTGGGGCCGGGCGGTGCGGGGCGGACCCGGTGGCGGCCGGCGCGGGCTACTCGACGACGAGCTGGACGTCGATGTTTCCGCGCGTGGCCTTCGAGTACGGGCAGTACGCGTGGGTGGCCTCGACCAACTGCCGCGCCACCTCGCCCGTCAGGGAGTCCGGCAGCTCCACCCGCATCACGACGGCGAGGCCGAAGCCCGAATCGTCCTTGCCGATGGAGACCTCGGCGGTCACCGAGGCGTCCTTGGCGTCGACCTTCATCTCCCGGGCGACGGCTGCCATGGCGCTCGCGAAGCAGGCGGCGTACCCCGCGGCGAACAGCTGCTCGGGGTTCGTGCCCTTCCCGTCGCCGCCCAGCGCCGGGGGCATCGCGAGCGGGAGGTCGATCTGACCGTCCGAGCTCACGGCACGGCCTTCGCGACCGTTGGCGGTGGCGGCGGCGGTGTACAACGCGTCCATGGGTGACCTCCTCGATGGCGGGCGGCGACCGGTTCGGCCGCCCCACGGGGATAAGAGTTGCACACAACTAAATTGTGCACAACTTAGTTGTGTGTGGGCGGTACGCTGTTCCCATGACCACCGTCCCGGGCGTCCCGCCCGAACCACCCGCGCTCCGTGAAGAGGAACTGCTGCGTCTCGACCACCAGGTCTGCTTCTCGCTGCACGCCGCGTCGCGCGCGTTCGGCGGCTTCTACCGGCAGGCGCTGAAGGATCTCGGACTCACCTACTCGCAGTACCTGGTCATGCTGGTGCTGTGGGAGGACGGCCCTCAGCCGGTCAAGGTCATCGGAGAACGCCTCCATCTGGATTCCGGGACCTTGTCCCCCCTGCTGAAGCGGCTGGAGACGGCCGGACTGGCCCGGCGCGAACGCAGCCGCGAGGACGAGCGCTCCGTCGTGATCCATCTGACGGAGGAGGGCGCGGACCTGCGCGAGCGCGCCCTGCCCGTCCCGCGTGCCCTGTTCGCCGCGACGGGCCTGTCCATGGAGGAAGTCCTGGCCCTTCAGGACACGCTCGGCCGCCTCACCGCCGCGCTGGACGCCGGCCGCTGACGCCGGCCCACCGGCCTCCCGCCGCGGTGGCCGCTCCGGGGCCACCACTCGCCGGAGACCATGCCCGCGGGCACCTGTCAGCCGCGTTCGTCGAGCCGTATCCCCAGCGTCCAGGCCGCGATGCTCGACGGCGCCCACGCCTCGTGCTGCTTGCCGCCCGCCGAGACTCCGGCCACCGTGCCGTTCTCGGCCACGGGGGCGAGCTGCCACAGAAGAGAGCCCGGATCACGCTGACGCACCTCCGCGCCGATCCCGGTCAGCGCGTGCCCCGTGTCCCCCAGGGCCGTCGAGACGCGGGGAGCGGGCGTCTCGCCCGAGCTCTCCGCGAACCGTATGTGCCGGTCCACGCTGACGTCGCGCCCGTCGATCCTGAACGCCGACTTCAGGCAGACGGCATAGGCGTCGACCGTGCAGGGGTGGCTGTGCAGGTGGTCCTTGGCCCGCGCCGTCCACGCCTCACCGGCCCGGGGGAACGAGGCGGTCGCCAGGCTGCCGGGGCCGGGCGACGCCGTTCCGTCGTGCCAGTTGGCGCGGATTCCCCCGCCGATGAGCGTGAATCCTTCCGGGGCCGCCGCGGACACCGCCGGATGCGGGGCCTGCTCGCTGCGCACCCGGTGAACGAGGAGAAGCTCCTCGGCCAGTCTCCTCCTGCTGACTCCCTCGATCTTCAGGCCGATCGCGTAACCCGTCACCCGGTGCGGCTGGGGCACCGCGTGGTCCTTCGACGCGACCACCCACGCCCTGCCGTCGTCGGACGGGAACGAAGCCGTCAGAAGCGCCCCGTACGGCTCGACCTCACCGACCGCGCCGCCGCCGATCACCACCATGTCGTCGTCCACTCCGACGCGCAGGTCCATGCAGTGGGAGCGGCTGACGCCGGCCCGACGCCGGAAGACGGCGGTCGTGATCCTTCCGGACCGGTCGCGGCAACGCAGCAGCTCTTCGCCGACGTCGGCGCGCGCACCGGGCGGCCCGTCCTTGCGCGCGTCGCCCTCCCACGCCGGTGCTGCGGTCAGGGACTCCATCAGGTCCCACACGGCCTCCGGCCGACTCTGACGGCCGGTCCACTTCAGCGGCTGCGGGCGGACGGCCACCAGGTCGTCCAGCAGGCCCGCCCCCGACGCCGAACCGGATCCCGCGCCCCTCGGTATGCGCCAGGCGGCGTCGTCCGGACCGCACCACGCCACGACGTCGACGGGCTGTTCGGGCAGCAGGGGGCGAAGAGCCTCCGGGACTCCGTCGAGCGCGGCGCGAGGATGCCTGCCCGGCCCGTGGCCCGCCCGTCCCCACAGCAGGACGCCCTCGGCGCGGAAGAGGACGTCGAGGCGGCTGCCTCCCCTCCTCAGGGAGAAGACCGGCCCGGCGGCGCCGCGTCGGGCAGCGCCCCGCCGCGGCAGACCGATCGTGTAGACCGCCCCGTGGGGCGCTCGGTGGCCGTCCAGGAGGGCGCTGACCGCCGCCAGGACTCGGCAGCGGTCCAACAGGGCGGCGGGGGTGGGGAGCGCGAAGACGGGCGCGTTCGTGAGCATGCCCCTCATCGAACCACGCGCCACTGACATCGGCCGGGGCCGCCGCCGACCTGCGGTTCGTTCGCCCGACGACGCGGGGCGGTCGGCCCGGCGAGCCTCACGGATGCGGGGCGGCTGCCCCCGTTCCGCTCGCCTCCGTTCCGCCCCCCGCCGGCCCGCCGCCCCCGGGCCGGCGTCCCCAGGCGGTGATGAGCCCAGGGGACAGAGCGGCGCAGTCGGCCGCGTCCAGGTAGCGGATGCCCGCGTCGATCGCCGCGTCGTCGACCAGCCCCGTGGCGAGCATCGCCGCCCGGGACCGGTTCCAGGTGTCCGCCCAGAAGCGGCTGATGGCGCTGCCGGGCTCCAGCGGCGGGACGTGGACCTCGGCCGCGACCGAGGTGAGACCGGCGGTGCGCAGGAGGTCGGGATACTCCGCCACCCACGAGACGTCGGTGCCGATACTGGTCCTCAGGCCCTGCCACATCGCGCGCATCACCGTCGTGAACGGCGTGACGGGCGCGCTGTGCGAGGTCAGGTCGGCCGCGTCGCCGAGCACCAGCACACCGCCCGGCCGCAGCAGCGCGGCGAGCCGTCCCACGAGCCGCTCGCGTTCCGGCAGGTGCATCAGGACGAAGCGCGCGTGCACCAGGTCGAAGGAGCCGGGACGGAAGTCGTCCGCCGTGATGTCGGCCCGGAGTGCGGACAGCCCCGGCATCGCACGCGCCTCGACGAACCGTACGTCCCGGTCGACCGCCAGGACGCTCGCCACCCCGAGCTCCCCGATCAGGCGCCGCGCCACCGTGCCCGTCCCGGCGCCCACCTCCAGGCAGTGCGTGCCCGGTCCCGCACCGAGCCGTTCCAGCCGCGCCATCGTCACGTCGTCGTAGGCGAGGGCTCCGAGGTCGATGCGCTCGTCCTCGCCGCGCGCCCCGGGCGGGAAGACCCGGGCGCCGTAGCGGCCGGGCTCCTGTCCGGGGCCCACCGGTTCCGCCGCCGGAGTTGTCGGGGAGACTCGTTCGTCAGGGTCCACGGTCCACCACCGCCGATCTCGTCGTCCCCATTGTCGCGCCGCCCCGCGCGTCCCGCCGCCCGGGACCGGCGGTCTCCCGGCAGGAGCACGGGAGCGGCGGCGGGCCGGGCCGTCGCACCCCGCACGGCCCGGCCCACCGTCCTTTCCGTCCCGCACCGCTCAGTCCCGCACCGCCGGACGTCCTCCGGGAAGCAGGAACCAGGCGCAGACCAGCCCGACGGCGAAGACGCCCGCCGCGACGCCGAATCCGTAGACCATGGCCTCCGCGGTGTCCTGGGCCCGCAGCGCCGGGCCCACCGCGTGCTCGTGGGCCAGGATGACCGCCCCGACCACCGCGACCCCCAGCGTGCCGCCGAGCTGGCGGACGCTCTGCACGATGCCCGACGCCTGCGTGCGGTCCGCGGCCGGGACGCGGTTGAGCGCGTCCGTGTTGACCGGGGAGAAGATCAGACCCAGTCCGAGCCCGACCAGGGCCATGCCCGGAACCTTGGACAGGTAGGCGATGTCCGGCAGCCAGGCCGCCCAGACGATCGTGCCGACGGTCGCGAGCGCGAGGCCGGTGAGCAGCGGTGGCCGCACGCCCGAGCGGTCGTACCAGCGGCCGGCGATCTGCGCCCCCGCCATCAGGGGCAGGATGAGCGCCAGCGACGCGAGCCCCGCGTGGACGGGGCTGTAGCGCAGGAGGTTCTGGGCGTAGAGCGAGGCGAACAGCACGATCGGCAGGAGCCCGAACTGGGTCGCCAGCAGGACCACGATGTTCCCGACGAAGGCCCGGTGCCGCAGCAGCCGCACCTGCACCAGCGGGTCCGGCGCGCGGAGCTGACTGACGACGAAGACCGCGGTCAGCAGCAGACCGGCGGCGAGGGTCAGCAGTGTGTACGGCGAGGTCCACGTCCACGCGGCGGACTGCTGAAGCGCGTAGACGGTCGTGGAGATTCCCGAGACGAGCAGCACCACGTGCCACGGCCGTACGGTCAGCGAGGGCTGGGCCGGGTCGGCCGGACGAGCGTGCCGCACCAGGAGCAGGGCGGCCACGCCCACCGGAACGTTGATCCAGAAGATCGCCCGCCAGGTGGCCCACTCGGTCAGCGTGCCGCCGAGGAGGGGCCCGAGGGCCAGGGACACCTGGCTGATGCCCACGTACGCGCCCATGGCCCGCCCCCGTACGGAGGGCGGGAACGCGGCCATCACGATGGCGGCGCTCACCGGCATCATCAGCGCGGCTCCCGCTCCCTGGAGCGCGCGAGCCGCGATGAGCCAGCTCTCCCCGAGCGCTCCGGAGGGTGCGAATCCGCACAGGGCCGAGGCCGTGAGGAAGACCAGGACACCGATGCGGAAGGTGGTGACCGGTCCGAGCTTCGCGCCCAGTCGGCCGCCGAGCGCCACGGCCGCGGCCATCGCGAGGACGTAGGCGTTGACGACCCACTGCTGGCCGCCGGAGGAGAGCGGGAGGTCCCGGGCCATGGTGGGCAGCGCCACGGTGACGATGGTCTGGTCGAGCATGATCATCGACAGCCCGGCGGTCATCGCGATCAGCGTCGTCCACCCGGAGCGTGAGGCGCGGGCGTCGGCGGGGGCCGCTGCGGTGAGGTCGCTCATGACGCGGAACCGGTGGGCCGGGCGCCCTCGGCGACGCGGTCGGTGTGTTTGACGCCGTACACGACCAGCAGTACGGGGACGGCCCAGTTGAGCAGGATGTTGCTGGAGAACCCGCCGCCCGACGCCGAGAGCGCGCCCGCGATCAGATGGCAGAGGGCCATCACGGAGATGATTCCGGCCCACATCAGCGAGAGCCGCCGGTTCAGGCTCCGGAAGACGGGGCTCTCCCAGTACCTGCGGTCGATCCCGGCACGGGCGTACTGCTCGGTGAACGGCACGGTGAGGACGGAGACGAGCATGACCGCCGCGAGGACGAGCGCCGCGCCGCCGCGCGCGTAGTCCACCAGCAGCTCGCGCACGTGGTGGCCCGCGGCGAAGCCGGCCACCGCGAGGACGCCGAACGTCACGACGCCCGCGGCGTCGACGACCTTCAGCCCGTCCGCCCGCAGACCGCGCACGGCCAGCACCAGGGAGCCGAGGCAGGCGGCCAGGGCCGCGTACCCCACGGCGTCCGCCCCCAGACGTTCGGCGATCATCGAGAACAGGACCCAGGGCACCAGGCCGAGCAGCAGATTGGTGGATCTCATCGAGGTCTCCGGCGTTGTCGTCTTGAGGAACACCACCAGCATCCGAAGCTTCCCGCGCGCACACATCCGTCGCATGACAGAGGGTTTCGTGACAGTGCCCCGTGCGCGGAGCGTCACAGGCCGGCAGCCCGCCGGCCCACCGATCAGCGGCGACGGGGAGGAGGAGCGCTCGGCGGTACGCGCTCGTCCTCAGTCGTCCTGGCTGCCCTGGGCTCGGCGGGCGGCGACGGCGGCGAGTTCGACGCGACTGGTCAGCCCGAGTTTCGCCAGTGCGTGGGAGACATGGGTCTGCACGGTGCGGGGCGAGACGTGAAGGGTGCGGGCGATGTCGGGCCCGGAGAGCCCGGAGGCGATCAGTTCGGCGATCCGCGCCTCCGTGGGCGTCAGGGCGGCCCAGCCGGTGGTCGGCCGCCGCCGCGCGGACGCCCCGCCCAGCCGCACGCCCACCGCGCGCAACCGCCCGGTCACCCGGCCCGCCACACCCGAGGCGCCGCTCTCCTCCGCCCGCTGGAGCGCCTGCCGCGCGCACTCGCGGGCGTGGTCCTTGTCGCCGCGCGACGCGGCGGCCACCGCGGCCTCCTCCCACGCGGCCGTCTCCGTCAGGGCCTCGCCTGCCAGACGGGCCGCTTCGGCGGCTTCCAGGGCCTGCCCCACGATCCGGTCGCCGGGCCCGGTGAGGGCCTGGGCCAAGAGCACCGCCGGAGCGAGCGCCGGGCTGAGCGGGCGCGGAAGCCGTGCCAGGTCCCGAGCGATCACGGCCCGCAGCTCGTCGTCGGCGGCGCGCAGTGCCACTCTGCTCCACTCCGGCGCGACGGTGGCCAGCCACAGGAAGCAGTTCCGCCCGGCCGCGTCCGCCCACAGGACGCGGGCCAGCCGCGCGGCCTCCGCGTACTTCCGACGCGCCTCCAGCAGCGCCACCCGTGCGCGGGCCGGCTGCGGAATGCCGAACTGGAGCGGGCCGTCCCCGGACTCCCACGCGCGTAGCCGTACGTCGGCGGCGTCCAGGTCGCCCCGCAGGACGTCGATCAGTGCGCGCGCGCCGACGGACATCGACGTCCAGGCCAGCTCCCCGGACTCCGCGAGTTCGAGACCGGTGTCGAAGGAGACGGCCGCGTCGTCCAGCCGTCCCGCACTCATGTCGATCGACGCGCTCAGCAGCTGGTGGGGCGCGGCCTGCCAGTGGGCCGCCCGGTCGTCGCGCAGCCGCCGTACGTCGAACATCGCCTCCTGCGCCGCCCGGGGCCCGCCGAGGAAGAGTTCGACGAAGGGCGGCCAGATGTCGCTCGACACACCTTCGTACGGGTCCACGCCGGCCGACATGTGGCGGCGCGAGGCCTCCCACGCGAGTTCGGCGCCCGCGTGCGGCGAACCCGTGAGGCACAGCCGGACCGCCTCGGTGACCAGCCCCGTCAGCGTCAGCTCCAGCGGATCGGGAACGGGCGGTCGCAGCGCCAGGGGTTCCAGGCCGCCGAGTTGGACGAGCTGTCGGCGGTGCTCGACGAGGATGTCCCGCACATGCGGCGGCACGGCCCCGGCCAGAGCCTCGTCGACCAGGGTCAGTGCCGCCGCCGTCTCGCCCCGGACGGTGAGCGCGAAGATCAGCACACGGCGCAGTTCGACCGTGCGGACCGGGTCCGCGGTCATCGCCAGGGCGGTGCGCGCCGCTGTCTCCGCCCGGCGCATCTGCCCCGAACGGGCCAGGGCCCGCGACCTCCTGGCCGCCAGCTCGACGGCCGCCGCGGAGGAGCCGGACTCCGGGGCGGACCGGGCCAGGAGGTCCGCCTCGACGGCAGGCGCGTGGGCCAGGTCGTCCGCCGCGTCCTCGACGGCGCTCAGGACGGCCTCGGGCGGCGCGCCGGAGGCGATCACATGGTGGACGCGCTCCGCCGAGGGCGCTCCGTGGCGTGCCGCCGCCGCGTGCAGGACACGGCGCAGCGGGTCGGGCGTGGCGCGGTCGACGGCGTCGCGGTAGCCGTCGTGTGTGAAGGCGATCCGTCCCTCGGGATCGAAGCCCACGACCCCGCGGTCGATGAGCTCCTGGACGGGTTCGACGATCGCGACGGCCTCCCGCCCGGCGACGGCGGCGAGTTCGTCGGGTCCGACGGGCCGGCCCAGGACGGCCAGGGCGCGGGCCACCTCGCGGACGGGTCCCTCCAGACGCCCGGGCACGGCTCCCATGGCGTGGTCGCCTTCGAGAGGCCCGGCCGGGCCGGTTTCGCGGCCCGGCAGCAGTTCGACCCGGTCCCCGTCGCCGAGCGCCCCGAGGCGCGCCAGGTCGTCGATCAGCGTGGTGACGCGCAGCGCGTTGTCCCGGTGCGGGAGCAGCGCCGAGCGGAGGCGCGGGCCGGGCCAGCGGCCGGTGCGCTCGCGTACCAGGGCGTCGAGGTCGATCTCGTCCATCGGCGGCAGCACGAACTCGGCCACTCCCGGAGTGCGCAGCAGCCGCGTCAGGTGCTCGCGCTCGGGATCCGGGCATCGGGCGATGAACAGGACGAGCGGCAGGTCCCGGGCGGCCGACGCCATCATGTGCAGTACCGAGAGGGACGCCGCGTCGGCCTCATGGGCGTCGTCGACCGTGAGCAGGGTCGGCGACGCCGCGCACAACTCGTCGAGACGCGCCAGCAACCGGTCCTCCGCGTCGGCCGGGACCGGACGCCCGAGATCGATGCCCAGCACCCGGCTCACCACCGCGTACGGCCCTCGATCGGCGAGCTCCCCGACCGCGGCACGCCGGACCAGGACCCCCGGCCCCGGCGAGGCGTCGCGCAGCACGCGGCTCTTGCCGGTGCCCACGCCGCCGGTCACGACCAGCACCGACGGCCCCGCCCTTCCGGCCGCGGTGAGGGCCCCGGCGGCGGCCTCGGTGAGGGCCGCGTCCAGGTCACGGCGGTTGCGCGGTGGCGAATGGTTCACGCGGACCACCCTAAGCGGCCGGACGCCGGCAGCCCCGGGGCGTCCGGCAGGGCGCCCGCCGGTGGGCCGCACACCGGGCTGACCACCGAGCCCGTACGGGAACGGCGGGCCGGGCGGAGGTGGTCGCTACGGGGACCGGGCCCGGCCGGGTGTGCCGTCTGCCGTGCGGACGCCGGAGCGGAGCGCGATGATGAATGCGGCGATGATGATTGCGGCGTTCCGAGCCGGTGCGGCGGGCGGACACGCCCCGGCACCGCACCCGCACCCGCTGCGCGGCACGGGCGTGTGCGCCGCGGCGCTGAGGCTGATCGCGGCCTTCGACGTCCTGGACGAGCCGCACCGCGTCCTGGTGCGGTGACGGTCGTCGGAGCGAAACACGTCGGGGGAGGAGTCACGGAACACGACGGAGGAGGAGATCGGTGAGTGAGAACCGCATTCCCACCCTGGACCTGCGCCGCTGGCGGGAGGGGGACACCGAGACGCGCAGGGCGCTCGCCCGCACCGTCGACAGCGCCTTGCAGGCAGCGGGGTTCCTCCTGGTCACCGGGCACGGAGTGGACCCGGTACTGCGGGCGGCCGTCCGGACGGCCGCGCGAGCGTTCTTCGTCCTCCCTGTCGAGGTGAAGCAGACCTACGCCGTGAAGGTCGGCGGGCGTGGGTGGCTCGGTCCCGGAGCCGAGGCGAACGGATACGCGGAAGGCACCGAGACCCCGCCCGACCTGAAGGAGTCGCTGACCTTCGCCACGGACGAGCCCTTCACGGACCCCGTCGTCAACGCCGAGTGGTACTCGCCCAACGTGTGGCCGGCCGAGACGCCGGAGCTTCGGGCTCCGTGCGAGCGGTACCTGGCCGTGATGAAGGCCCTGGAGCATGAGTTGCTGTCCCTGCTGGGACACGCCCTCGGACTCCGGCCCGACTTCTTCTCCCGGCACATGGAGCATCCGACCTATGGGTTCAACATCAACTGGTACCCGGGGACGGAGGTCGTCGGCGAGCCCGCGCCCGGCCAGTTCCGGATCGGTCCGCACACCGACTTCGGCACGCTCACGCTCCTCGACCGGCAGGCGGGCAAGGGCGGGCTGCAGGTGTACACCGACGAGGGAGGGTGGCAGGACGCGCCGTACGACCCGGACGCCTTCACCGTCAACGTCGGTGATCTGCTGGCCCGTTGGACCGGGGACCGCTGGCGGTCGGGTCGGCACCGGGTCCTGCCGCCGCCCGTGGACGCACCGTCGGAGGAACTGATGTCGCTCGTGTACTTCGGTGAGTGCACCCCGGGAACGCAGGTGGAGTCCCTGCCCCCGCCGGTGGGGCGCGTGGCGTATCCGCCCATCGACTCCCACCTGTACCTGCGCGAGAAACTGAACTCGATCACCGTCGAGTGATCCGGAGACGACTCCACCGCCGCCGGGCGCACGTCTGACTTCGCCACGCCCAGGTCCGTTCGGGCCCGACTGCCGACTGCCGACTGCCGACTGCCGACTGCCGACTGCCGACTTCCGCGACAGCCGTCGACCTCCGCGACCGTCACCCTTGATAGGCAAGTCGCTGCTTGCCTATGGTCGTCGTCATGGCGGAGGATGTCTTCAAGGCGCTGGCCGACCCCACACGCCGGCGCATCCTGGACGAACTGACCGAACGGGACGGCCAGACCCTGTTCGAGATCTGCGCCCGGCTGGTGACCGAGCACTCGGTGGGGCTGTCGCGCCAGGCGATCAGCCAGCACCTGGCCGTCCTGGAATCGGCCGGACTGATCCGTTCGCGCCGCCAGGGCCGCTACAAGTTCCACGACCTGAACACCGAACCCCTTGAGCGCATCGTGACCCGGTGGCTCAGGCCCGACGCACCGGAGAGCAACCATGAGGATCCACCTGTCTAGCGTCTTCGTCGACGACCAGGACAAGGCCCTGCGCTTCTACACCGACGTGCTGGGATTCGTGAAGAAGACCGAGGTGCCGCTCGGCGCGGACCGGTGGCTGACCGTGGTCTCGCCGGAGGATCCCGACGGCACCGAACTGCTGCTGGAGCCGGACGGCCATCCGGCGGTGAAGCCGTACAAGACGGCCCTGGTCCAGGACGGCATCCCGGCCACCTCGTTCGCCGTCGACGACGTGCCGGCGGAGTTCGAGCGGCTGAGCGGGCTCGGGGTGCGGTTCACGCAGGAACCGCTGCGGATGGGGCCGGTCACCACCGCCGTCCTGGACGACACCTGCGGCAATCTCATCCAGATCGTCCACAGCGCGTAGAGCGCCGCGCGTGGAACGGGCGGTGCGTGGAACCGGCACGCGCGCCGAGGCCGTCGAGGAGACCGCTCACCGCTCCTGTTCCGGCAGCGCCTCCCGGAGCCCCCGAAGGAATGCGGGGCACGCCAGGATGTCGCCGTGACGGCAGGTCAGAGCATGCGCCAGGCGTGCACGAGCCTGTTCCATCTCCCTGATCCGGTCCTCGATCTCCCGGGACTTGGAAGCGATGGACCGCCGCACGGCGTCCGGCTCGCCATCAAGGACCGCGACCAGCTCGTTCAACGAGAAGCCGGTGGCCCGCGCGTTGAGGATGAGCGCGATCCGGTCGAGTACGTCCGGCGTGTAGGCCCGGCGCAGACCGTTGCGGGCGGCCGGGGCCAGCAGCCCCAGACGCTCGTAGTAGCGCAGTGCGGACGGTGACGTGCCCGTCCGCCGGGCCACCTCGCCGATGTCCAGCAGCGGCGGGCGGGCGGACGCGTCGTGGCTGCCCGGTGTCGTCAACAGAGCCTCCGGCTGCCGGCCTTGACTTGAAGCGGGGTTCAAGTGACAGCGTACGGAATCCCGGCGGCGACGAGCGCCGCGGGTAGACACCCCAGTCCGCCTGGAGGCCCCATGCCGTCGCACGCCGCATCCGGAATCCGCACGGTCGCGATCGCCGCGATCGCCGCCGTCCGCCGCCCCGTACGCACCGACGACCCCTTCGCCGACGTCCAGGCGGCCACCCGCCTCCACCGCCGCCGCCACCGCTGCGGCGCCTTCGCCTACGGCGACGGATCGCTGCCGGCCACGGTGGCCGCCGCGACAGGGGCCCGACGCATCGTCGAGGTCGGCACCGCGCTGGGGTACACCGCGCTGTCCATGGCCGCGACCGTGCCCGGCGCACGGGTGGACACGATCGAGGCGGACGACCAGCACGTACGACTCGCACGGGCGACGATCGCCGGGCACGGGCCGGCCTCCCGCGTCACGGTGATGCCCGGCAGAGCCGAGGAGGTCCTGCCGACCCTGGCGGAGGCGGAGTACGACCTGGCCTTCTTCGACGGGTTCGCCCCCACCCTGTCCGTCGTCCGCGGACTGCACCGGCTGCTGCGCCCCGGCGGCAGCCTGATCGTCGGCAACCTCATCCTGGGGCCGGAACGGGCAGCCGCCGACCACCTCGGCTCGGCCCGCCTGTGGCAGACTCACGTCTTCGGCGAGACGGCCCTGTGCGTCAAGCGCGCGGCACCGGAGGGCGAGGCGGCGTGAACCCCGTTCGGGTTAAATGACCGGGTAAAAGGCAAGGGTAAGGACTGTTAGGGTCCGCGGTGGAGGTAGCACCATGGCATCCGAGGAAGAGCTGTTCGCGTCGGTCGACGCCCTGTTGGAGGAGGAGCCGCAGCTCCCGCCTCCCGCTGAGCGTGCCCGGCTTCGGGAGGCCGCGGGCATCACCCAGGCCCGCCTCGCCGTCGCCCTGAAGACGTCGACCCAGACGGTGAAGAACTACGAGAACGGCCGCAGCGAGCCCAAGTCGCCACGCCTGGAGGCCTACCAGCGGTTGCTGAACGGCTGGGCGGCGAAGCATCCCGTGTCGTCGGCTCCCGTGGTCGCCCCCGCCCTCCCAGGCGTGCCGCAGCCGGCTCCGGCCGCCCTCGACGGTCCGCCCGCCGCTGCGGAAGCCGCCCTGCCCGACGCGCCCGCGGCCGTACGGCAGCCGCCCGCCCCGGTCGCCCGCCCCGCATCACACCGCCCCGTGCGCAGGACGCCCGCCGAGCCCGCCGGCGACCCGCGCTTTCCGCACGGCCCGCTCGCCGTGCTGGACGGCGACGGGTCCGCTTACGGCGTGAACGGGATCGTGCTGGAGTGTCCGGCGACCACCGTGCCCGAACTGGTCGCCTGGACACTGCGCGAGTCCGGACTCGGCGCGGCGAAGCTGCACCGCAACGGCAAGGACGCCGATCCGCTGGTCGCGCTCACGGCGTCCGCCGCCGTGAAGCTCGGCCTCCCCGAGCGGCTGGAGGGCCACGAACAGCGCCGCTCCCTGCGCCTGCCCGGGGACCACCCCGTCGTCAAGCAGATCGCGCGGGCGAAGTGGCAGCTCACCCAGCGCGGATTCGGACCATGGGCGCGGATCTACCGCAAGGCGTCCGGGAACCAACGCCAGTGCGTGCAGCTCGCCCTGCTGTCCTGGGACGCGCTCGACGACCGGTCCTGGCCCGGCGTGGCGGAGATGGAGCCGGCCGAGGTCGCCCGCGTCCTGGGCGTGTACGCCCAGCGCGTGATCACGCCGCGCGGCAGCACGGCCGTCTCCGGGCTGGAGCTCATGACGGCGTTGCGGCCCCCGACCCGGGCCGTGCAGGACCGCGCGACCGGCAACTGGGTCTCCGGCCACAACCCCGGATCGCTCGGTACGGAACCCATGGACCCGGCCCCGCCGGAGGCCACCGCCGAGCACCCGGTGGTCGTCGACTCCGGCTGGACCGGCGGCTTCCTGGACGAAGAGGCCTACCAGTGGGTGCGTTCGGTCGACCTCCTCACCGACGAGGAATGCCTCCTGCCCCACGCCGTCGGCCTGGACCTGAACACGGCCTTCCTCGCCGCCGCCGCCCGGCTCACGGTCGGCCTCTCCGCCCCCGACCACTTCCACGCACCGGCGTTCAACCCGAAGATCCCCGGCTCCTGGCTGGTGGACCTCTCGCACGTCGAGCTGGATCCACGGCTCCCGTCGCCGTTCACACCGTCCGGCGCCCGCCCGACCGGTCCGGCCTGGTACCAGACGCACACCGTCGCCTACGCCCAGGAGCTCGGCCACAACGTCCGGCCCCTGGAGGGGTTCCTGCGCCGCGAGAGCGGCGCGTATCTGGACCCGTGGCACGACCGGCTCCGCAACGCCTACGTCGACACCCTCGCCGATCTGGGCGTCACCAGGGAACTCGACGACGCCGCGTTCCTGGCCGCGATGGAACGGCACAAGCAGGCCGATCCGGCGCTCGCGGCCGTCCTCGCGGCCGTCAAGGCCACGGTGAAGGGCGGCATCGGCAAGCTGCGCGAGCGCCCGCAGGGCAGGCACTACAAGGAGGGCGACCGGTGGCCGGCCCTGGAGCGCCCGACCTGGCGCCCCGACATCAGGGCCGCGGTCATCAGCAAGGCGCGTGTGAACATGCACCGCAAGCTGCTGAACATGTCGCGGATGACCGGCCTGTTCCCTCTCGCCGTACTGTCCGACTGCGTCGTCTACCCGAGCCCGGGACCCGGCCCCCTGGACTTCCTGCCCTACGCGGCCTCCGGCAAGCCCCAGCCCGGCGGCTTCCGCCTCGGCCCCACTCCGGGCCTGGCCAAGCTGGAGGGCGTCCAGGAGATGGCCTGGGCGGT
Organism: Streptomyces sp. ADI96-02; assembly: GCF_003846185.1. Lineage (GTDB taxonomy): Bacteria > Actinomycetota > Actinomycetes > Streptomycetales > Streptomycetaceae > Streptomyces. The sequence continues at coordinate 151,083 of NZ_ML123034.1, read as the reverse complement.
CGACCTCATGGAGCGCGGCTTCAACCCGGCCCGCCACATCAAGGGCGGCGACGCCGTCCTGGACGAAGGGGAGTGACCGGTGGGCGAGATCGAGGACGCCATCGAACGGGCCGACCGGGAGGCGTTCACCCGCCGGCCGCCCGCGACCCTCAAGGGCAGGATCGGCTACCTGCTCAGGCAGTTGGGCAGCGCCAGGGCCGTGGCGGCGGAGTTGGGCATCACCGCCGACTCCGTCAACCGCTACCGGCGCGGAGCCCGGCGCAACCCGCCGCACGACATCGCCGCGAGGATCGACGAGGCCGTCCGGTCCCGCTGGCAGCCGCAGGTCCGCAAGCGCCGCCGGAGGCAGGCAGCCGCCACCGGGATCACGGTGGAGACCCGGGCCCGGTTCGGCTACACGGCCGCCCCGGGAACGACCGACGACGGCCGCTTCCGCCGTCTCACCGTCCGCCTGCCCCCGGCGTACGCGCAGCGCCTGTTCGACGCCCGCGAGGCCGGGGCGCAGGACGGGCAGCTGCGCGACATCATCGCCGAAGGGTTCAAGGACGTGTACTTCCAGGACGGCGGCTCCCGGGCCATGGGCATCTCCGACGTCTCCATCAACGACATCGACTACCTCGACCTGGACTACTGACCTTGCGGCGCGCGCTTCGCAACCCGTTCTCCTCCGGCTCGTCCGCGAGCCCCCAAGCCGCCCTGTACGCCCTGTGCGTCAGCTTCTTCATGATCTGCCTGGACGCCACGATCGTGAACGTGGCCGTCCCCGACATCCGGGCGTCCCTCGGCGCGTCCCTCAACGACGCCGTGTGGATCAACAGCGCCTACGCCCTGTGTTACGCGGTGCCTCTGATCCTGGCCGGGCGGCTCGGCGACCGCTACGGCCCCAGGCGGGTCTTCCTCACCGGGCTCGTGGGGTTCACGCTGGCCTCGCTCGCCTGCGCCCTCGCCCCGGACGCCCCCGTCCTGATCGCCGCCCGCGCCGTCCAGGGGCTGAGCGCCGCGCTGATCGCCCCGCAGACGATGTCGTTGATCGTGCACCTCTATCCCGTGGGACAGCGGGGCAGGGCGCTCGGGGTGTGGGGTGCGGTCGGCGGGGCGGCGATGGCGGCCGGGCCGGTACTCGGAGGGCTGCTCGTCGCCTGGGCCGGCTGGCGCGGCATCTTCCTGGTCAACCTGCCGATCGGGGCGGCCGGCTGGTTCGCGGCGGCCCGCCTGCTGCCCGACTGGCGGCCGGCCCGCGACCACCGACTGGACCTGTGGGGCGTCGCCCTCAGCGGCCTGGGACTGACCGCGCTGGTCTTCGGCGTGCAGAGCGGCGAGGCGTACCACTGGGGCACGGTGGCGGGGCCCGTCACCATCACCTGGATCCTGGTCCTCGGAGTCCTCAGCCTCGTGGCCTTCGTGGTCTGGCAGCATCGCAATCCCCGCGAACCCCTGCTGCCGCCGCGGCTGTTCCGTCACCGGGACTTCTCCGCGGCGGCCACGGCGGGCGGCGCCATGGGAGCCGCCATGGGCGGGCTGTTCCTCCCCTTGATGACCTACCTCCAGACCACGCTCGGCCACAGCCCGCTGACGGCGGGGGCCGTGACCGTGCCGATGTTCGTCCTGTCCTCGATGTGCGCCCGTCTGGCCGGCCGACGCTCCGACACCGTCGGACCGCGTCTGCCGGCCGCCCTCGGATTCGCCCTGCTCATCCTCGGCATCGCCTCGCTGGCCCTGCTGCTGAACCCGGACACCGGGCTCTGGCGGTTGATGCCGTCCCTGCTGGTGTCCGGCGTCGGCATCGGTCTGGTCTCCGCACCTCTGGCCGGCATCGCCACCCGGACCCTGGAACCCTCGCTCGTCGGCGCGGCCTCCGGGGTCTTCAACACCACCCGCCAGCTCGGCGGCGCCCTCGGCAGCGCGGCCACCGGCGTCCTCCTCCAGGCGCACATCGGAGGCGACGCCACCACCGCCACCCAGGCTTCCCTGGCCTTCCCGGTCGCCATGCTCGTGGTGGGGCTCGCCTGCTGTGCCGTCGTACGCCCGACCTCCAGGGCGGGCGGCGGGCGGGAGTAGGCGACTCCCGCGCCCCGCCCCGCCCGTCCTCTGTCAGGCGTCACCCCGTCACCTGCCACCCGTTACGCGGCGGACGGCGGATGCGGCAGCCGGTCCCGTACGTGCGGCGGAGTCAGCTCGCACTCCGCGGCCACCAGATCGAGGAAGGCCGAGGTGACGGAGTCGGGGGAGCCATGGGCGTACGCCGAGAGAGTTCTGCGGACCGGCGGGTCAGGCCGGAACAGCCGACCGCCGAAATCGCGGGAGATGTTGTTCGCCGGGATCAGGGCGATCCCCATACCGGCGTCGGCGAAATTGGCCGCGAAGGAAGCCTGTTGGGTGCGCAGAGCGACCCGGGGCCGGAATCCCGCTCCGGCGCACGCCTGGTCGAGGATGTCGGCGAGTCCGCTCGGCGGTGTGAAATGGACCCAGTCCCTCTCGGCGAGTTCCGCGAGAGGGACGGACGGGCCGGTGGCGCTCGCCGCCAGCGGATCGTCGGCCGACGCGACGAGCAGGAACTCCTCGACTCCCAGGGGGCGGACGGCGCCCCGCCAGTCCGGCGGCTCCGGGCCGATCGCCACGTCCGCCTTCCCGGCCTCCATCGCCGCGGCGAGGTCGTCCATGCGCTCGTACTCGAAGAGGGTGATCCGCAGGTCCGGGTGGTGGGAGCGCCAGACCGCCAGCACCCGGGGCAGGACGCCGAAGCTGACCGAGTAGAGCGTGGCGAGCTGCAGTTCGCCGGAAGCGACGCCCGTGGCCCGGCGGGCGGCCGTCGTCGCCCGCCGGACCTCCGCGAGCGCGGCCCGCGCCGACGGCAGCATGGCCCGCCCGGCGGCGGTCAGCCGCACGCCGCGGGGCAGCCGCTCCACCAGCCTGCCGCCCAGCTCCTTCTCCAGGGCCTGGAACTGGTGCGAGAGACCGGGCTGCGTGACGTTCAGAGCGGCGGCGGCGCGCGTGAACGACCCTTCGTCGACGATCGTGACGAAGTACTCCAGTTGACGCAGCGTAGCCATGCGCTCAGTTTATCGAAACGCCAAGATTCTTTCCTTGGACGCATGGGGCCGGGGTGAGGCAGTCTCTGAAGCACGCCGAACGCAACACATCGGCACCCCTTCCGCCTCCTTCCAGAAGCAGGTCATTTCCGTGTCCACGCCCCCCTTTCCGCCCCTGACCGTGGGCAACGTGGCTCTCTCGTTCCACCGCGCAGCCGCGGCGGTCGTCCGCCGGGTGCTGGAGGGGTCGGGTCACGAGGTCGACCAGGTGGAGGCTCCGCACGAGCGGTTGTTCGCCCTTCAGGCCGCCGGAGAGATCGACGTGCTGGTCTCGGCCTGGCTGCCCGCCAGCCACGGCGACTACCTGGCCCGCTATCAGGAGGACGTGGAGGTCCTGGAGCCGCACTACACCCCGTACTGCGTCTGGGCCGTGCCGCCCTACGTGCCCGCGGGGGCGGTCTCGGAGGTCGCCGACCTGAAGCGGCCGGACGTGGCCGCCCGCATGACGCCGGCACTCGACGGGATCAACCCGGGAGCCGGAATCAGCCGCTTCTCCGCACGCATGATCACGGAGTACGGGCTGGACACCGCCGGCTACTCGTTCCGGCCCGGCACCGAGCGGTCGTTCATCCGGCGGGTGGAGCGCGGTATCGCCGAGCGGGAGTGGTTCGTCATCCCGATCTGGCGGCCCCAGTACCTCAACTCGGCCCACGGGCTTCGCCCTCTCGCCGAACCGCTGGGCCTCCTCGGCGGAACGGACAGTGCGAGCCCGATCGTCACCCGCGCCGCGCTCGCGACCATGGCCCCGGCGGCCCGGGAGCGACTGCGCGCGGTCGGCCTCGGCAACGACGGCGTGGAAGCCATCGACACACTGATCAACGTCGAAGGGCTCACGCCGCTGGAAGCCGCCGACCACTACCTCCGCGACACGGGTCGCGACAGTCGCTGACCACCGACGTCATCCACCCCACCCTCACCATCGTCCTCACCTTTACGCTCACCCCACCGCCATCATCAGGAGACCGGCATGTCCGCCACCGCCCACACCACCGACACCCCTCTCAACGCAGGGCTCGACCACATCGCTCTGCGCGCGTACGACATCGACGCCACGGTCCGCTTCTACACGGAGGCGCTGGGCTTCCGGTTCCTCAACGAGTGGGCGGCGCCGGAGGCGGGTGTGAACCGCTGCGTGTTCCTGGACGCCGGTGACGACCGGATCATCGAGATCTTCGACGCGGCGTCCACCCCGCCCGGCGGCGACTCCCGCCCACTGGACGCGGACACGGGCCGTCCGGGCGACGAGGAGCGGGCGCGGCACGCGGCACTGGTGCACTTCGCCGTGCGGACCGAGGACCCCGCGACGCTGTTCGACCGGGCCGTCGCGGCCGGAGCCCGGCCGCTGATGGCCCCGGCCCGGGTCGACGCCAAGGGCGCCGCACCGATGACGCTGACCGTCGCCTTCGTGTACGGGCCGGACGGAGAGGTCGTCGAGTTCATCAAGCGCCCCGCGCTGCGGACCGCCTAGCAGCCCCGGCGTGCCCGCCCCGACCGGGTGGCGGGCGTTGGCCGGCACGTCGACGCCAGGCTTTAACTGTGCCTTCCAGATGGTACAGTTTGGGCATGCGACCGAGTTCGAGGAATCTCATCCTGGATGCCGCCGTCCGTGTGACCGAGCGTGAGGGTATCACCGGCCTGACCCTGGAATCGGCGGCCGAGGAGGCCGGTGTGACCAAGGGCGGGCTCATGTACCACTTCCGTACGCGCGACGAACTCCTCATCGCGATCCATCGGCACCTGACCTCGGCGTGGGACGAGCAGTTGTCCGCCGAGCTCGGCAAGCCGCTCGCCGAGGCGTCGACCCGGGAGACCATCGCCGCGTACACGCGGGTCGGTGCGCGGGTCGGGACCAAGGCCGATCTCGCGTTCATGATCGAGTCGGTGAGCCACCCCGGTCTCGCGCAGGTGTGGAACGAGCTGATGAGCCGCTGGGCGCCCCTCCCGGAGTCGGTCGATCCGCGGGACGTGGACCTGCTCCTGGCCCGGATGGCCGTCGATGGACTCTGGCTCTACCAGGCCACGTACGGGGCGGTGCTCCCCGAAGACGTCAGGGCGGCTCTCACGGAGCGGCTGAGCACCCTGTGCGAAGAGGGCGACAGCCCCTGACGCGGCGAGGCGCCCGACCCCGGGAGTGAGGTCGGACGCCTCGTGCCGCCGGTCGCGGAACCGACTACGACGCGTCCACCAGGACCCGCCCGTCGGCCGGGGCGAGTGCGGCGAGGCCGAGGCCGTTGGCGTAGAAGGACTCGACGCGGGCCTGCTCGGTCGCGTTCGGGACCGCGTTCCGGCAGGCCGTGCCGGCGGTCGAGCCGGACATCAGCTGGGAGCACGGGCCGGGCTTGGTGTCCGGCAGGCCCAGGCTGTGGCCCAGCTCGTGCGCGGCGATCCGGGTCTTGTCGTGGCCCTGCGTCACCGCCTGGCTGCCGAGTTCCACCCGACCCTGGCCGCCCGGACGGACCGGGCCGAGCGTGGCCTGCGGCCAGCCGCTGGTGGCCACGATCTGGATCTCCGCGCGTGTGCCGGGCGCGGCCTCGACCAGCTTGACGTTGTCGACGTTCGCGTTCCACGAGGCGACTCCGGCCGCGATCGCCGCCTCCCAACCGCCGGCCCGGCTGTCGTCGTACCGGAGCGTCACGGCTGCCGCCGCACCCTCCGTCGCCGCCGGGTCCGGCGCGGGCGCGGCGTTCGCCGCCGTCGCCGCGGCCAGGGTGAACGCTGCGGCGACGCCGGCCGCTCTGAGCCAGATGGAATCCAGCATTGCTGTCCCTTCACTCATGGGGGCTCGGGTCCGTGCGGAACCGAGAGTGCGGGAGGACGGGGGTATGCGAACGGACCGAGGTGAGGGCCGGTCGCCGAGCCTCCCGGGGGGCCGTTGAACCTATGCCCCGCCCTGACAGATCGTCATGCCCCTGTCATTACTGATGGGCTGGAAAGGCACCCCGCCCGCCGACCGGCCGGGGCCCGTGCGCGGCATGCCGGGCGGCGGTGGCGGGGCGGCTCTGAGATGCTGCGGAAGTGACCTCAGCCGCGCACGATCCGGAGCCGGTGTCGGCCGAACCCTCCTCCGTGCCGGCCGTTCCCCTGCTCACGCAGGCATGGCTGGATCTGGCCTTTCTGCACTGGGCCGTCGACCCGGCCGACGTGGCGCCGCTGCTGCCACCGGGAACCGTGCCGGACGAGATCGACGGCGTCACGTACGTGGGACTGGTGGCGTTCCGGATGCACCGGACGGGCTGGTTCGGGTTGCCGGGCATCCCGTACCTGGGCACCTTCCCGGAGACCAACGTCCGGCTGTACTCGGTGGACTCCGAAGGAAGGCGCGGAGTGGTCTTCCGCTCCCTCGACGCCTCGCGGCTGATCGCGGTCGCCACGGCGCGGATCGTGTTCCGGCTGCCCTACGTATGGTCCCGGATGGACATCACGCGCTCGGGCGACACCCTCGCCTACACGAGCACGCGGCGCCGGCCGGGCCCCCGCGGGGCGAGGAGCAGGATCGTGATCCGCGTCGGCGAGCGGATCGGGGAACCGACCGGCCTGGAACACTTCCTGACCGCCCGTTGGGGCGTGCACGGCACGTTCTTCGGTCGTCCGGTCTTTCTGCCCAACGCCCATCCGAGCTGGCCGCTGCGCCGGGCGGAGCTCCTGGACTGCGACGAGGACCTCGTCGTGGCCGCGGGACTGCCGGCACCGGTCGGTGACCCCGTGAGCGTCCTCTACTCCGCCGGTGTCGCCGTGCGATTCGGGCGTCCGGTCACCCGGCACGGCGACGACGTGCCGCGACGCCGTCGAACCTGATCGAGCCCCTGCGTGGCGAGCGCGGGTCTCTCCGCCTTGCGACCTCATGACATCCGTCATGGGAAGCGGTGACAGACCGCACTGCCACGGGTTCGACGGCGAGGGGAGGGTAGGACGCATGGGCACCTTCACCGAAACCGCCGGTCCGCGGGGCATCCGTGAGAGGTTCGACGCCGTGCGGCGAGGGTTCCGCCGGGACTCGCGGCAGTGAGTACGGCGGAGCCGGGGACGAAGGAGTGGGAACTCTTGAGCGTGAACGACTGGGTGGAACGGCTCGGCGGCCCGGACGGCCCCGGCCGCTACCGCCGGTACGCACTCGGCAGCGTCGCCTACTTCGCGCTCTTCGAGGTCGGGCTGTGGGCCCTGTGGGTGGCGCAGACCGACTCGTCGGCCGCGACGCTGACCTCCGTGGCGGTGTCGGCCGTGCTTCACGCCCTGATCCAGGTGGTCCTGGGACGTGCCGCCCTGCGCCACTACCTCGGGGACGGACCGCTGCCCGCCCGGCTGATCGTCCTGTACACGACCGCGACCCTGGCCCTGGCCGCCCTGGGGTGCGTCCTGGTGGCCACGGGCCGCATCGGCGAGGACAGCCTGCCGCCGTATCTGTTCTGGCTGGTGATGCTCTACGCGGGGCCGCCCGCACTGGCCCTGTCGCGCGGCGGGGGAGCCGCGCTGGTCGCGGTCGTCTCGGTGTCCATCACGGCGGGCGGCGCGGCCGTCGGGCTCCGGGGGACCCAACTGGCGCTCGTGGTCGGCGCGGCCGTGTTCCTGGCTCCCGTCATGGCCGTGGCGTTCCGGGCCAGCGGCTGGAGCGTCCGGCTCGTCGAGGAACTGGCCGCGGCACGGCAGACGCAGACCCGGCTCGCCGTGGCCGAGGAGAGGCTGCGCTTCGGCCGCGACCTGCACGACGTGCTGGGCCGCAATCTCGCGGTCGTCGCGCTCAAGAGCGAACTCGCGGTGCAACTGGTGCGGCGTGGCAGGCCGGAGGCCGAGGAGCAGATGAGGGAGGTGCAGCGCATCGCGCAGGACTCGCAGCGGGAGATCCGGTCGGTGGTGCGCGGCTACCGCACCGCCGATCTGCACACCGAACTGGCCGGCGCCCGTTCGGTGCTGGAAGCGGCGGGCATCACCTGCCGCATCGAGGAGGGCCCCGCCGCCCGGCTGCCCTCCGACATCCAGGCCGCACTCGGCTGGGCGGTGCGCGAGGCGACGACGAACGTGCTCCGCCACGCCCAGGGAGCCTCACGCTGCAACGTGTCGCTGCGCACGGCCGGGCCGGGCGCGGTGCTGCTGGTGGTGGAGAACGACGGGGCGCCCGAGGCGGCGGAGGGGCCCGGCACCGGGCTGCCGGGCCTGAGGGAACGCCTGTCCGCGCTGAACGGCACGCTGGTCACCGAACGGCGGCCGGGCGGGGTCTTCCACCTGACCGTGCGCATTCCATGGGAGGCAGACGCATGATCAGGGTCCTGCTGGCGGACGACGAGCACCTGATCCGCGGTGCCCTCGCCTCGCTCCTCGGACTGGAGGACGACATCGACGTGGTCGCCCAGGCCGGAACGGGCGACGAGGCGCTGGCCATGGCCGTGGCGCACCGCCCCGACGTCGCCGTCCTCGACCTCCGGATGCCCGTCCTGGACGGTGTCGTGGTCGCGGAGCGGCTGCGCGACACCCTGCCCGGCTGCGCCTCGATGATCGTCACCAGCCACGCCGGTCCGGGGGCGCTGAAACGTGCCCTGAGCGTCGGGGTGCGCGGCTTCGTACCCAAGACGGTGTCCGCGCGGGAACTGGCGCGGATCATCCGCACCGTGCACACGGGCAGCCGCTACATCGACCAGGAACTCGCGGCCGACGCCATCGCCGCGGGCGAGTCGCCCCTGACGCCCCGCGAGGCGGAGCTTCTGGCGTACGCGGAGGACGGTGCGCCGGTCAGCGACATCGCGTCCCGCGCGTCGCTGTCCGCCGGGACCGTGCGCAACTACCTCTCGGCCGCCGCGGCGAAGCTCGGCGCCGAGAACCGCCATGTCGCCGCCCGCATCGCGCGCGAACGCGGATGGCTCTGAGAGCCCGCTTCCGCCCCTTCGCCCGGGAGGTGCCGCTCGAAGGTGGTGACCGTCAAGGACGGGGAGGGCCACGGGGTCTACCTCCTGAGCGGGAACGCGTGTGCGGACGCGCTGGAGAAGTCCTCTCTGATCACCGGGAAGCTCGCGGTGAAGGACACCGTCCGCGCACCGGTCGCGCCCCGCACCTCCGGGACCCACAAGCCCTGGCTGCCGCGCCCCTCGAACCGCTTCCGAGCCACCCCTCGACAGGCCCCGGGGGTCGCACGCCATGTGGCCCCCACATCGAACGCCCCCCGGGCATCGACCAGACTCGCCACATCAACCCGGTCCGTCCGGATCAGGGCCGATCCGGCCGCCGTCGTCGTCGAGGGCGGCGATCGCGCGCATCTCCTCGTCGCCGAGCCGGAAGTCGAAGACGTCGATGTTCTCCTCGATCCGTGACGGGTTCACGGACCGGGGGATCACCACATGGCCGAGCTGGAGGTGCCAGCGGATGACGACCTGGGCCGCCGTCTTCCCGTGCCGCCCGGCGATGCCCAGCAGCACGGGCTCGTCGAGCAGCGCGCCGCCCTGGGCCAGCGGGCTCCACGCGCCGGTCGCGATGGACCTGAGGGCGCACGACTCCCGCATGCGGCGCTGCTGGAAGTAGGGGTGGAGCTCGATCTGGTTGAGGGCCGGAACGACATCGGTACACGACAGCAGGCGTTCCAGGGTCGCGGCGGTGAAGTTGGAGACGCCGATCGCCCGTGCGCGTCCGTCGCGGTGGAGCTGTTCGAGCGCCCGGTAGGACTCGACGTACAGGTCCTGTTCCGGAACGGGCCAGTGGATCAGGTAGAGGTCGACATAGTCCGTGCCCAGGCGCTGGAGGGCGGCGTCGAAGGCCCGCAGTGCGGCGTCGTAGCCCTGGTCGGCGTTCCAGAGCTTGGTGGTGAGGAAGACGTCCTGCCGCGGGATCCCGGCATCCCGGATCGCGCGGCCGACCCCTGCCTCGTTGTCGTACACCCGGGCGGTGTCGAAGTGCCGGTAGCCGCAGGCCAGGGCGTGCGAGACGGCGGCGTACGCCTGGGCGTCGGTCAGCGGCCAGACGCCGAGGCCGAGCCGGGGGACGGACACCCCGTTGCCGAGGGTCAGTGTCCGCATGCGGCGATCCTTCCGGGTACGGGTACGGGGGCGTCGTCGAGCCGCCGGCTGTCAGGGGCCCGGCGGCGGGCCTGGCGCGGGCGGCCCGGCGACGAGGCCGATGGCTTCCACCGGGCACAGGGCCGCCGCGTCCTCGGCCGACTCGTCCGACGCCGGAGCGTCGGGCCGTGCCCGCGAGCGGTTGTCCCCGCCGGGTTCGAAGTGCCGGGGCGCGGTGGCGAGGCAGATGCCGGACCCGATGCACAGGGCCGGGTCGACGAAGACCCGGGCCGCGGCCTCCGGGCCTGCCGCACGAGCCGTACGGGGCTCGCCTTCACGGGGCACGACCGCCTCACCAGCTCACGGGCAGGCTGCGGGGTCCCCGCGTCTTCAGACCGGTCTTCCACTCGGTCGGCCCGGCGGCGCGCAGCCCCGGGAACCGGCGTACGAGCCCGGCCAGGGCTTCCTGGAGCTGGACGCGCGCGATCTGGGCGCCGACGCAGTGGTGGACGCCGTGGCCGAACCCGAGATGCGGATTGCGTTCGCGGGCCAGGTCGAGGAGATCGGGGGCGTCGAAGACGTTCTCGTCGTGGTTGGCCGACGAGTTGATCGCCATCACGGCCTCGCCCTCGGCGATCCGGACGCCGCCGATCCGGAGCTCCTCGGTGGCGACCCGCAGGTTGGCCTGCACGTTGGTCTGGGCGTAGCGCAGCAGTTCCTCGACGGCGCGGGGGATCGTCGCCGGTTCGCGGACCAGCTGTCCGTACCGCGCGGGGTCGTCCAGCAGCAGGTGCACCGAGCCGGCGAGCCGGTCGGCCGTGGTGCCGTAGCCCCCGGCTAGCAGCACGAGAGCGAAGGAGACCAGCTCGTCCTGGCTGAGCCGGTCGCCCTCGTCCCGTGCGGCGATCAAGGTGCTCAGCACGTCGTCGCCGCCTCGCCGGCGCTTGGCCGCGACGAGCCCGGTCAGGTAACCGGTCATCTCCCCGACGGCGGCCGTGACCTCCGCGTCCGGGGCGGCCGTCAGATTGCGCAGGGCGTCGCACCAGGCGTCGAGCCGATCGCCGTCCTCCCGGGGGACACCGAGCAGGTCGCAGATCACGGCCAGCGGGAGCGGCCGGGCGAGCAGCGGAACGAGATCGGCGGGCCGCTCGTGCGCGGCGAGCCGG
>NZ_ML123034.1:0-139829 GCF_003846185.1 Streptomyces sp. ADI96-02 | reverse complement strand
CGCTCGTGCGCGGCGAGCCGGTCCAGCAGCTCGTCCACGAGCCGGGCCACACCGGACCGCATGGCCTCGGCGCGCCGGGCGGTGAAGGCCGGGGCGACCAGTTTGCGCAGCCGGCTGTGTTCGGGCGGGTCCGCCGCCAGGATCGAGTCCCGCAGGGTCGGGACACGCGCCATACGGGGCCCCGCGCCCCGGGTGGCGCGCCTACGGCTGAAGCGCGGATCGGCCAGCACGGTGCGCACATCGGCGTAGCGGGTGACCAGCCATGCCGGGTCGCCGCTGGGCAGGACGATCCGGGCGCACGGGGCGTCGCGGCGCAGGGCCGCCAGCTCCGGCAGCGGACCCAGCCCGTCGTGGTGCGGGAAGGGAAAGTCCGCGGTGGGGACCGGGCCATCTGCGTCGATGTCTGTCACGACTGCTCCGGGAGGGTTCTCGGCGGTGCGGACGCCGGGCGTCGACGACCGCGTACGGCAGGGGAGGTCTCAGCGGCGTTCGTAGACGGAGACGTGGTAGGCGCTGCCACGGGTGAACGGCCCCCCGGCCCAGGACCCCAGGCGCGTACGCAGCCGGAGCCCCGCCCGTTCGGCCATCAGGTCCAGCTCGCCCGGTGACGCGTAGTGGAACCGGACGCGCAGGTGGTGGGTGCGGTCCGCCTCGTGGACGAGGTAGTGGGAGTGGTAGGTGGCGGTGGACGGGTCGATCCTGCGGTGGCAGAGGATCAGATGGTCGTCGGACTCGGAGACCACCTCGGGCACCCCCGACGCGGCGGCGACGGCCAGCGCCTCGGGCACATGGGCGTCGAGAACGAGGACGCCCTCCGGTTCGAGGTGCTCCGCCGCGGCGGTCAGGCACCGCTGAAGGTCCTCGTGGGAGGGGAGCTCGAACAGTGTGCCGCCCACGACCAGGATGAGGGAGAACACGCCCTCGACGGGCACCTCGGCGAAGTCGCCCAGAGTGATCCGGACGCCCTCCCCGCCGGGTTTCGCCCGGAGCCTGGCCGCCATCGCCTGCGACGCCTCGACGCCGTGGACCTCGAAGCCGCGCCGGGCCAGGGGCAGCGCGATCCTGCCGGTGCCGACACCGAGTTCGAGCACCCGGCCCTCGCCGGCGAGGAGCGCGAGGGTGTCCACGGTCGCCGCGGTGATGCCCGGCTTTCCGAACCACCGGTCGTAGTCGGCCGCGTGGTCGTCGGAGTACCGGCCCGCCGGGACGGCCGGTCGCTCGTGGTAGGTGGTCATGCCGGGGCTCCTCGGCCTGCGGGTCGGTCCGGTCGCCGTACCGAGCGGCGGTCGACGCGGATGTGGTGGCTGACTGGCGGCGGTGGTGGTGGGCAGATGAGCGGACGAACGGACGAGCAGGTGAACGGACGGGCGGGCGGACGGGTCGGGATCGGGCTCGGGCCGGGTGAGGACGGGCGGGATGAGGTGGGCGGGTCATCCGAAGGGATGAGGGCCCGGCGCGATCGGAAGGCCGCGTTCCGTGTCCGGACCGGTCGGCAGGGCACGGGCTCCCGGAGCCACGATCCGTACGACGGTCGACCCCAGGTCGTTCGCCGGTCCGCAGGTGGTGTCCACGACGACCGGGTCCCGGCCGGTGTGCTCGGCGAGCACGGCCGTCCCGTCCCGGTGCCGACCGGCGGGAGCCGTTTCGCGCCGGCCGCGGCTCCGCGGGGCGCGTGCCGTCCACAGCCGGAGGCTGTCCTGCCGGTGAAAGGCCCACAGCGCGTGTTCGACGGCGGAGCCCGGTGGACTCTCGCCCCGCCAGCGCGCCCACGTCTGCTCCGCCACCGCCGTCTTCATGCTCCAGCGCACCATCAGCGCCTCGTAGGCGGCCTTCTCGGCCAGCGGGGCCACGCCCTCCGCCTCCGGGCCGCAGCGGGCTCCGAACGTCTGCCGCGTTCCGTCGGCCGCGTGCAGGGCCACCGCGACGCAGCGCGATCCGGCGGGCGCGGGCAGATCGAGCGCGGTGGCCGAGATCGCGTTGCCGTCCAGGAGTTCGGCCAGTGGCTCCGGCAACCTCGCCGAGGCCATCACGCGCGGGCCCGGAAGCAGGCCGTACCAGCTCCTGCGGACGAGGTCGCGCTCCAGAACCTCCCAGGCGGCGTGCCGCGTGGCCGCCTCCGGATCGGGATGGGCGGCCAGGCCGGTGGAGCCCGCGCCCGGACCGGGATCGCATCCGGACGGAGCCCGGTGGTGCAGGAAGACCGCCCCGGCGGGCACGTGCACATCCGCCCCGGAGCGCAGGAAGCGCCCGCGCACCCACAGCCTGCGGGCCTCGCGGGCGTCGTCGAGCGCCGCCGCCCCGCCGTCCGGCGCGAGTTCGGCGGGGTCGACCGCGGGAATCCCCTTGCGGCGCAGCTCCCGGTGGGAGGCGACCACTGCCGCGTCGGACTCCGCGGCGCGGCCCGCGAGCACGTTGCCGACGCGTTCGAGGAGTTCGCCGCGAGCGCTCGCCGCGACGCGTTCCGAGTCGTGCCCGGCCGCGCTGCCCACGATCACCGGACGGCCCCCCGCGGCGCAGACGGCGTCGAACTGCGGCGAGCGCGCCGCCACGCGGGCGAGGACGACCCGGGGCCAGGAGGCGTACGGGGCGAAGACCTGGGGCGCCCAGGCGGACGCGGCCGTCACACCCGCACCCGCGCCGCCTCGGCGGCGTCCTCCAGCATCGCCGCCCCGTGCTCGGTGAGCGTGTCGCGGTGGAGCGTCATGGTCCGGACCGCCTCCGCGGCCGAGTGGGCGAGCCGGTCGTGGCGCGCCCGCACGGCCGGGGCCGCTCCGACGCCGCCCGCTTCCCGGGCGAGCAGCCTCCGGTACAGCAGGACGCTGCGTGCCAGGACCACCATCTGCTGGAAGAGTCCGGTGAGCGGCCTGGGATCGAGCCGGAGAGGCGTGGCGACCATCGGGCCGCTCTCCTCCAGGGGCCGCAGGAAGGGCCGGTCCGCCACGGACGCGGCGTTGCACCGCGTGTGGGCGCCCTCGTGGACGAGCGCTTCGGCGAACCGGACGGAACCCGGCAGCCCGTCGGCGTCCGGAGCGAGACGGTCGCGCCGCACGAAGACGGCGCCGTGGACGGTGAAGTCCGTGAAGCCGTCGATGCCCGGCCCGTCCAGCAGGGCGATCTGCACGAGCACGGTGCTCAACTCGCCCGCCACGCCCGGCCAGGCCGACTCCAGCAGGGCGACCGCGCTGCGGGCGGCCTCCTCCTCGGGTGCGCGCCACCCGGCCACCGAGGAGCCGCGCGGTGCGCCGGCCCCGGCTCCTCGATCCGGTACGGACTTCAGCGCGCGGGCGACACTGCGCTCCAGATGCGGTCCCGGTGCGGCGAGTCCGGTCGGCCACGGAAGTGCCGACGGACGGGTGCCCGTTCCGTCCGAGCGGGCGCGGTCGAGCATGCCGGTGAGCCGGGTGAGACGTTCGGGCACGGGCGGCCCGGTCCGCAGCACGTACTGGGCGATGTGCGCCGCCTCGACCACCGCGGGGTGCGCGGCCTCCCGCGGGGAGACTTCCAGACCTACCCGTTCGAGAGCTGTGCGCGCCATGAGCGCCAGTGCGCTGCGCTCCTCGGCGCCCTCGCGCGCGTCCGGTTCCACTCGCACCGTGCGTGACCTCCGTGCTGACGTAGGAGCGGGGGAGCAGTGAGCGGGCGGGCGGCGGACCGGTGAGGTCCGCCGCCCCGGGCGCGCGGCGTCAGCTGGGAATGTCGACCATCAGCGCCAGTTCGGGAAGTTCTTCCTCGGGAATCTGCTCGATCTCCTCGTTCATATCGATCTCCCTTCGATGACCGCCTCCTCCGACGTTGACGGGGAGTCACGGCGCAGCCACGGTAGGCACGGGCCGGAACCGAGCACAAGGTAGGGCCCGTTCCCCGCGACGTACGCGCGGCGGCCCGTCCGGGCGGTGGGCGTGCCGCGGCATCCGTGTCGCCGTCCGGCGCTCCGAGCGGTCGGCGGCCGGCGCCGCGCGCTCCGTGGCCTGCGGGTTCCGGTCCGCCGGTCCGGTCCACCGTGCCCCGTGGACCGCCCGCCGCCGGTTCGGGAGGACGCGCCGGGGCACATCATGTCCCGCTGTGTCATCGGTTCCGTCTCGGACACTTTTCTGTCCGGAAGGTGCCGGGAGGGCCTGCCCCGTCGACGCCGGAGGGGTGCGCCGGTGGTCGCGCACCGGTGCCACGAGCCGGGCCCCGTGCGGCGGAGAGCGGCGCAAACAGGACTGTCGAAACGGCCGAAAGACCACTCTTGGAAAAGCCCGGCACCACGCAGCATGATGCTTCGTCATCTGCCCCGTCCCGGCGCAGGCCAGGCGAAACACCGCTCCGGCGGGGTGCTCCGCCGCCGACCCGATCCGCCCCGCCCTACCGCCTCGCCCCGTCTCACCGCGCGCTCCGCCCCTCCGGGCGGCCGGACCGCTGCCGCGTCACCGGACCGGCACCGCCCGTCGTCGCGCCGTCCTGAGGAGTCGCCCGTGGATCCGACGCACACCACGCCTCACCGCCCCCGGTGCGCCGAGCGCCGGACCGCGCCCGCCGCAACGGCCGCACGGGGCTAGGCCGCATGCGCATCGCGTACCTGCACGGGGGCGGCATCCCCTCCCCCTTCGCCAACGGCGTCCACGTCATGCGGATGTGCGACGCGTTCGCCGCCGCCGGGCACCAGGTGACCCTGTACTCCATCCCCGGCACGGACGAGGAGCCGTACGCCTACTACGGCGTGCGCCACCGCTTCCCGATCCGCCTCGTCGCCTGCCCCGACTACACGCCCTCCGGCTACCGGAAGCGCGCCGAGGCCGTCCGGGCGCTGGTGGCGGACGGCCCGGCCCCTGACCTCGTCTACGGCCGCGACCCCTACGCCCTGTCCGCCCTCGCCGACCTCGCGCCCCTCGTGTACGAGATCCACCAACTGCGCGAGGACCTGTCCCCGGCCGGGACCGAGGAAGCGCTTCTCGCCGCGCCCCGGCTGGTCCGCGTCGTCGCGATCACCCACGCCCTCGCACGCGACGTACGGGACAAGTACGCGGCCCTGGGCCCGCTGCCCATCGTGGTCGCGCCGGACTGCGCGGACCCGCCCGGCCCCGCCCCGGCCGACCCCCTGCCGCTGCCGGGCCGCCCGGACGCCCTGCGCGTCGGCTACGTCGGTCACCTCTACGACGGGCGCGGCATCGGCCTCGTCCTGGAACTGGCGGAACGGTTTCCGGCGCTCGACTTCCATCTGGTCGGCGGCACGGACGAGGACCGCACCCGCTGGCAGCAGGTGTGCCGTTCCCCGCACGCGCACTTCCACGGCCACCGGCCGCCGTCCGAACTGTCCGGTTACTACGCCCGCTTCGACGTCGTCCTCGCCCCTTACGAGCGCAAGGTGTACACGTGGGGGAGGCTGGGGGAGACGGGGCGCTGGGCCTCGCCCATGAAGGTGTTCGAGTACATGTCCCACGGATGCCCCATGATCGCCTCCGATCTGCCGGTTCTGCGGGAAGTCCTCCAGGACCGGGTCAACTGCCTCCTCCGCCCGCCCGAGGACGCGGACGCCTGGGCGGGAGCGCTGAACGAACTGGCCGCCGACCCGGCCCTGCGCCGGGGGCTCGGCGCCGAGGGGCGGCGGCAGGTCCTGGAGCGCTACACCTGGCGACGGCGGGCCGACGTCGTCCTCGCCGGCCTCGGCGCCGTGGAGACCGTCCGCCCGGAGCCCGCGGCATGACGGACGGGAAGGCCCTGCCCCGGCCGGTGGTGGACGGCTACCCCGGGCGGCCGAGCGTGCGGGCCGGGGAGGTCCTGCGGCTCCACGTCTCGACGCGTGCCGAACGCTTCCGGGCCGACTTCTACCGCTGCGGCCCGCGCCCGCGCCTCATGGGACGTACGCGAGGACGGGGTGCGTACGCGGAGCCGGGCAGCCACGACGCGGACTGGAACTGGCCCGTCCACGACGTCGCGATCCCCGCGGACTGGCCCTCGGGCGTCTACATCGCCGTGCTCGGCCCGGACGCCGAGAGCCCGGACATCACGAGCCCCGACACCACGAGCCCGGACATCACGAGCCCCGACGAGGCAGGCCCGGACGCCCGGTTCCGCGACGCCCGGCGGCCCGTCGACGCAGCCGCCCTGGACGCCCGCCACTCGCGGCTGCTGTTCGTGGTGACGGCCCGTGAACCCGGCCACCGGGCCCGCATCCTGTACAAGGTGCCGCTCTTCACCTACCACGCCTACAACCGGAGCGGCGGAGCCAGCCTGTACGGCGCTCTCCCCGGGACCGAGGACCGTCGCACCGTCACCCTGCGGCGTCCCGGCGGCGGGATCGGCGGCCCGGTGAAGGGCAGGCCCGACGCGCACGACCCGGCAACGCCCCGCCAGACCTTCGCCCACTGGGACGCGCCGTTCATCGCGTGGCTGGAGGCGGCGGGATTCACCGCCGACTACTGCACCGACCTCGACCTCGACGAGAACCCCGAACTCGCCCACCCCTACCGGCTGCTGCTGTCCGCGGGGCACGACGAGTACTGGAGCGGGCGGGTCCGCCGGCACACCTCCTCCTTCCGCGACCGGGGCGGCAACATCGCGATCTTCGGGGCCAACACCTGCTGGTGGCGCGTGACGCCCGACGCGACGGGCACCGCCGTCAGCTGTGCCAAGTACCCGCCCGGAGTGCCCCAGGGAGCCGACACCGACCGGATGCGGGGCGCCCCCGACCACTGGTGGGAGGAGGAGCCGGAGAACCGGCTCATCGGCGTCAGCTACCGCAACGGCGGCGGACACTGGGACGGACTCCGCGAGCGGCTGGGCTTCACCGTCCAGCACACCGGACACCCGGTCTTCGCGGGCACCGGCCTGCGCGACGGCGACGTCCTGGGCGCCGAGCACCACCTCGTGGGCTACGAATGCGACGGAGCGGCGCACCGGCGCGATGCGCACGGCCGGGCGGTGGCGACGGGCGAGGACGGAACCCCCGAGGACTTCACCATCCTGGGCGTCGCGGACCTCCCCGCGGCTCCCGGATCGGGGTGGCACACCGCCGCACGCGAGAACGACGATCCGGGGCGGGCCGCCACCTTCGGGCTCTACACCCGCGGCGGCACCGTCTTCAACGCCGCCACCACCGACTGGCCGCGCCTCCTGCGTCTGGACCCCCGCGTGCGGACCATCACCCGCAACGTGATCACCCTGCTCACCTGACGTCCGCCGCCCGCGGCCGTTCCGCACCGCGCACACCGGTTTCACGCAGGGCGAGCGTCCTGCGCCCACTCGCACAGGGCGGGAACCCGCCCGGAGGGGACCACTCATGCCCGTACGGCCCGGCACGGCCGGTCGCAGCGCTCGCGCGGCGACCACGCGCGGCAGGACCCGCACCGCACGCCTCCACGCCCCGAACGGACCGGCGCCCGGGGCGGCCGGCCCACGACGGCACGGATGCGGGGAGGCGAGGTGAACCCGGCCGCCCCGGACGGGGCGGTGCCGCGCGGCACCGCGACGCCCGACCCGCAGGCCCGCCCGGTCCCCGGCCGCGTGGTCGTCGTCGGACAGGGCTACGTCGGACTGTCCCTGGCCGTACGGGCCGCCGCGAGCGGATACCAGGTCGTCGGCCACGACGTGGACAAGGAACGGGTCAGCCGCCTGATCACCGGCGACTCCTACGTCGAGGACGTCTCATCGGCGCGGCTCCTCCCGCTGCTGGCCTCCGGCGCGTACCGGGCCGGCCGCGACCCGGCCGACTGCGAAGGCTTCGACATCGCCGTCATCACCGTGCCCACACCGCTCAGGGACGGACTGCCCGACCTGTCGCACATCGTCGAATCGGCCCGCATGCTCGGCGGACACCTCCGGGCCGGAGCCACCGTCGTCCTGGAGTCGACGACGTACCCCGGAACGACCGAGGAACTGGTCGCGCCCCTCCTGGAGGAGGCGTCCGGACTCGTCGCCGGCCGCGACTTCCATCTCGGATACAGCCCCGAACGCATCGACCCCGGCAACACCCGCTGGCGACTGGACAACACGCCCAAGGTGGTCTCCGGGGTGAACGCCGCCTCGCTGGAGCGCGTCACGGACTTCTACGGGTCCATCGTGGACACGACCGTCCAGGTCAGCAGCTGCCGGACCGCCGAGATGGCCAAGCTGCTGGAGAACACCTTCCGCCACGTGAACATCGCCCTGGTCAACGAACTCGCCACCTTCGCCCACGACCTGGACGTCGACGTGTGGGAGGCGATCGACGCGGCGGCGACCAAACCCCACGGCTTCCTCCGCTTCCTCCCCGGACCGGGGGTCGGCGGACACTGCCTGCCGATCGACCCCTCCTACCTGTCCTGGTGGGCCGAGCGCACGGCGGGCCGCACCTTCCGCTTCGTCGAACTCGCCAACGACGTCAACGGCCGCATGCCGGACTACGTGGTGCGGCGGCTCACCGACGGGCTGCGCCGGCGCGGCAGGAAGGTGAAGGGCGCGCGCGTCCTGCTGCTGGGCCTCGCCTACAAGGCCAACACCAGCGACGCCCGCGAGACGCCCGCCGCCCGCATCGCCGAACTCCTGCTCGCCCTGGGCGCGGACGTCAGCGCCGCGGACCCGCACGTCGCCCGGTCGGTGCCACCGGCCTCCGGGGTGCTGGACGGCGTCCTACGGGTGACGGCCGGGGAGCGGGAGCTGTCGGCCGCCGACGCGGTGGTCCTGCTCGCCGACCACGACGCCTTCGACTACGGCCTCATCGCCGAACGTTCCGCCTATGTTCTGGACTGCCGCCGACGGCTCGGCGGCGACAACATCGACGTCCTCTGACCGCGAGAGAGACCAGGAGTGAAGAGCGTGAAGATCGTCATCACCGGAGGCGCCGGCTTCATCGGCAGCAACCTCGCACACGCCCTCGCCCAGCGCGGCGAGGTGTCCGACATCCGGGTCGTCGACGACCTCTCCACCGGCTCCAAGGACAACCTCGCCGGAGCCGGCGTGCAGTTCGTCGAGGGCAGCGTCCTGGACGGCCCGCTCCTGGACCGGGCGTTCCGGGGCGCGGACGCGATCGTCCACCTCGCCGCCCTGCCCTCGGTCCCCCGCTCGGTGGCCGACCCGCTCACCAGCCACCACGCGAACGCCACCGGAACGCTCATGGTCCTGGAGGCCGCCCGGCGCGCGGGCGGCGCACACGTGATCGCCGCCTCCTCGTCCTCCGTCTACGGAGCCAACCCGCACCTCCCCAAACACGAGGAGCTCCGCCCCGCCCCCCTCAGCCCCTACGCCGCGGGCAAACTGGCCGCCGAGTCCTACCTGGCCGCCCACCACCACTGCTACGGGCTGCCGGTCCTGCCGTTCCGCTTCTTCAACGTCTACGGCCCCCGGCAACCCGCGGGACACGCCTACGCGGCGGTCGTGCCCGCCTGGATCGACGCCGTGACGAGCGGTCAGCAGGTCCTCGTCCACGGGGACGGCCTCCAGAGCCGGGACTTCACCTACGTGGAGACCGTCTGCCGCGTCCTCACCGAAGCGGTCCTGCGCAAGGTCGTCTCCGCCGACCCGGTGAACCTCGCCTACGGAACGCGCACCTCGCTCCGAGAACTGATCACGGAACTGGAAGCGGTGCTGGGCACTCCGCTCGAACCCCGCCACCTCCCGCCCCGGCCGGGCGACGTACGCCACTCGCACGCCGAGAACTCCCGGCTGCGAAGCCTCTTCCCCGCTGTGGAACCCGTCCCGCTGCGCGAGGGACTGGAACGGACCGTCGAGTGGTTCCGTGCGCAGCCCCGGTAGCGCACCCGCCGCGCGAGCCGCCCTCCGCTCCGGCCGCTGCCGGAGCACCCGCCCCCCAAGCGATCGGAGCCGGACGTGACCGTACCCCGCCGCGCCCGCGCGGGCCTGCGCATCGCCTATCTGCACCCCGGCAGCGTCCCCTCGCTCTACGCCAACAGCGTCCACGCGATGCGCATGTGCGACGCGTTCGCCGCGGCCGGACACGAGGTCACGCTCTACACGGCGCCGGGCACGTACACCGTCGACGACCCGCACGCCTACTACGGGGTGCGCCACCGCTTCGCCGTACGCACGGTCCCGAGCCCCGACTACACACCCGACGGCTACCGCGTCCGGGCCGAACGCGTCCGCTTCCTGCTGACACGCGACCCCGCACCGGACCTGATCTACGGTCATGACCTGTATGCCCTCGCGGCAGCCGCCGGGGTGGCGCCGCTCGTCTACGAGACCCACCGCCTGCGGGACGACCCGAACACCCTGCGCATCGAACACCGCCTGCTCCGCGACACTCCGCCGGCCCGCGTCGTCGTCATCACCCATGCGCTCGGGCGCGACTACCGGCGCGCCTACGGTCACCTCGGCGCGCTGCCGATCGTCGTCGCCCCGGAGGCCGCCGAGGACGCCCGCGCCTCCACCTGCCCGGCGGACCCGCCGCCGATGCCGGGGCGGCCGGGCGCACCGCGCGTCGGATACGTCGGGCACCTCTACGAAGGACGCGGCATCGATCTCGTCCTGGCGCTGGCCGGCCGCCTCCCCGACTGCGATGTCCACCTGGTCGGCGGGGCCCCCGAGGATCTCGCCCGGTGGCGGGAGCGGGGCGGCCCCGCGAACGCGTACTTCCACGGCCACCGGCCGCCGGGCGCGGTGAACGCGTACTATCCGCTGTTCGACGTCGTCCTCGCTCCGTACCGGGCGAAGGTCTACACCGCCGGCGGGCACTGCGAAACGGGGCGCTGGGCGTCCCCGATGAAGATCTTCGAGTACATGGCGCATGGGCGCGCCATCATCGCCTCCGATCTGCCCGTCCTGCGCGAGGTCCTGCGGGACGGGGCCAACTGCCTCCTGCGCCCGCCCGACGATCCGGACGCCTGGGCGGACGCCCTGAGCCGTCTCGTCGCCGACCCGGCCCTCAGGCGTTCGCTCGGCGACGCGGCCCGACGGCAGTTCCTCGACCGCCACACCTGGAGCCACCGGGTCGGCGTGGTGCTCGCGGGGCTCGACACGGCAGGCGCCGCCGCGCCGGGACGACCGCCCGGCGTGCGTGCTCGGTGATCAGCCGGTGCCGATCGCGAGCGTGGCCATGTCGTCGTCGCGGGGCCCGTCCGTCCAGTGGTGGATGGACGCGGTCAGCTCGTCGAGCACCACCGCGGGCGCCAGCGGACGCGCCGGCGGCAGCTGGAGGCTCCTGGACGGATCGTAGAAGTCCCCGTCCGCGTTGCGCGCCTCGGTGACGCCGTCGGTGACGAGCAGCAGGACATCGTCCGAGGCCAGGCAGAACACGTCCGGATCGCTGCGCCGCCCGGTGAGTTCGCCCATGCCCAGGGGCAGATCGGGCGTGGTGGCCAGCGGAGTGACGCACCCGTCCCGCAGCAGATACGGCTCGGGGTGGCCGCGGTTGATGATGCGCAGCGTCCGGCCGTCCCGGTCGATCTCGGCGATCAGGGCGGTCGTGAACTCCTCGCCGGGGATCTCGTCCGGGTGCTGGGCGTTGTCGCGGCCGAGCGCGTCCTCCAGCCGCACCGAGAGCGTACTGATGTCGGGGGCGTAGTGCGCGGCCTCGCGGAAGGCCCCGATCAAAGTGGAGGTCGTCGAGACGGCGCTGATGCCCTTGCCGCGCACGTCGCCGATCAGGACGCGCACACCGTACGGCGTGTCCTGGATGGCGTAGGCGTCGCCGCCGATCCTGGCCTCGGCGTCGGCCGCCTCGTAGCGGGCGGCCACCCGGAGGACGCCGATACGCTCCGGCGGCGTCGGCAGGACGGCGCGCTGCATGGCCTCGGACACCGTACGGATGCTGGCCAGGCGGCGCCGGTGCCGTTCCAGTACGAGGTTCATGTCCAGGCCGATGAAGATGGCGATCACGACGTTGACGATCTCCGCCCAGCCGAGGGCGCTGGTCAGGCGCAGGGAGGACCAGGACAGCAGGAACGTGATCGTGAGGGCGAACACCCCGACCGCGAAGGCGGCCTTGAACCGCAGCATCGCGCCGGCCATCACGCACGCGGCGGCGACCAGCGGCACTCCGGTGTACGTGTGCGGCGTCGCGACGTCGAGCACGACCGCGGCGACGATGATCACGGGGGGAGCCCAGCGGGCGTAGGCCCATCGGTCGGTCAGCCGGTCCATGGCTCAGCTTCCGGATGAGGCGACGGTGATCATCCCCGGCAGTGTGCCACCCTTCACCCGCCGACTCCTCGGACGCGCCGAGCGACACGTGACACGGTGTCACCGTGTTGGCCGCCCGCGCCGCCCTTCGACGCCGTACGGGGGCGCGCCCCGGGTCGGCCGGTCCCGCCGGAGAACACGCGGCGACATGTGCCCACCGGCTGGACGGCCCACCGGCTGGACGTCTCGCCGCGCGGTGGACGACCCTGGCCGGGTGACTGCGACGACCGCTTCCCCTCGTACGCCCCTGTGGTGGGCGCGGACCGGAGTACGCGCCTGGACCTGTGCCCCGGTTCCCCGCGACGTACGGGCCTTCCACGCCGCCCTGCCCGGCTACGCGCCCACTCCACTGACCGAACTCCCGTTCCTGGCGGCCGAGCTGGGGGTCGGCCGCGTCTTCGTCAAGGACGAGTCCTCCCGCCTCGGCCTTCCGGCGTTCAAGGCCCTGGGGGCGTTCTGGGCCGTGCACCGCGTCCTCGCCGAACGCGCCCGGAGCGGTCAGGAGACCGGTCCCGTCACCCTGGTGACGGCCACCGACGGCAACCACGGCCGGGCGCTGGCCCGCGCGGCACGCCTGCGCGGACAGCACGCCCACGTCCTCGTCCCGGAGGGCGTGCATCCGCGGGCCGTGGAGGCCATCGTGGCCGAACAGGCACGCGTCACCGAGGTGCCGGGCCCGTACGACGAGGCCGTACGGCGCGCGGCCCGGGCGGCGACCGCGCCGGACACGGTCCTGGTCCAGGACACCGCCTGGCCGGGTTACGAGCAGGTCCCGGCCTGGATCGTCGAGGGCTATACGACGCTCTGCGCCGAGATCGACGAGCAGTTGACGGCCGAGGGGATCGCGGGCCCCGATCTCGTCGCCGTACCCGTGGGCGTGGGCTCACTGGCCCAGGCCGTCGTCACCCACTACCGCGGTAGTGCCACCGACTCCTCGCCGGCACTCCTGTCGGTGGAGCCGGACAGCGCGGCCTGCGTCCTGGAAAGCCTCGCCGCCGGGAAGCCCGTCACCGTCACCACCGGCGGGACCAGCATGGCCGGACTGAACTGCGGAACGCCCTCCAGTCTCGCCTGGCCCTCCCTCCACGGCGGACTGGACGCCGCCGTCGCCGTCAGCGACGCGGAGAGCGCCCGCGCGGCGAACCGTCTCGCGACACTCGGCGTGCCCTCGGGGCCCTGCGGGGCGGCGGCGCTCGCCGGGGTCCGCACGGCGCTCACGTGTGCGGGCGGCGAGGAACGCCGCAGGGCCCTGGGGCTCGGCGACCGGTCGGTGGTCGTGCTGCTGAGTACAGAGGGGCCGGCGGCGAACCCGTACGCGGAAGCCGCTGCCGACCGGTGAACGCCGGGCACGGGCCATCCGGCTGTCCCGTGCCCGCACATCCGCCTCCGCCTCGCCTCCGCCGGCCCTGGCCCGCTCCCGGCAGTGCGTTCTGCTCCGGCGGGAGCCTCACGGGGCGGCGCGGTGGATCCGGACGACCGCGGTTCCGCCGTCCAGATCCACCGTGGTCCTGTTCGGCGGCGCCCCGTCGTCCTCGTCGTCCGGCATGACCAGGGCCGACTGCCGCTCCTTCAACTCGTGCTGCTTGCCCGGCGAAAGACTCGCGTGCAGCTGCTCGAAGCCGGTCGCCGATATCTGGCCCTGGCGTGCGCTGTTCCGCCACGGCAGTACCCCGGCCCGGCCCGCGCGCAGGAGCAGTTGATCGGTGAAGGCCACCAGCGTCAGGACGACGACCAGCCCCGGCAGAGTCATGAAGAAGACGAGGTGCATGCCGCCAGTATCGGGGCCGTGCCCCGTCGGCGCAGCGGTTCGGTCGGCGGAGTACTCGTACCGCCGGCGCGGGTCGCGGTCCCACCGCCCGGGGGCCGATCCGGGGGAGTGCCCGGCCGATTGTCAGTGGCCGCCGCTAGCGTTCCGCACATAGTCGCACCGAGGCCGGTGTGTTCCCCGGCCGAGCTGTGCTTTCTTCTGGTGGACGCGATGCGGGAGGGCGGGGGCTGTGGGTTGGCTTTCGGCGGGTGACGGGTATGAAGTCGCCCTTGTGCAAGGGCGGGTGGCCGTACGCGCCACCTCGGGCCGAGCGGCGGGGCGACAGCTGAAGTCGCTGCCGCGCGCTCTCAAGGACCATCCGGAGGTCGACCGCCTGCGGCGGTTCGCCGAATGGCTGGACCGGCACGCGGCGCAGTGCACAGCGCAGATAGACGGCTGGATGGTGTCGTCACTGCCGGTGCCCACGGGCCTGTTGGCCCGCGTCTGGCCGGACGAGGCGTGGCAGTCGGCCCTGCGCGATCTGGCGGTGGTGGGCGACGACCCGGACGAGGTGGGTTTCCTGCGGGGCGCGACCGGGTCCGGCGAGCTGCGCGTGGTCAACCTCGACGGCGAGACGGTCCGCTTCTCGGCCCGCACGGTCACGCTGCCGCACCCGGTCCTGCTGCCCGACCTCGACGACGTGCGGGAGTTCGCGGCGGAGCTGGGCATCACGCAGGGGGTCGAGCAGATCCACCGCGCCACATGGCATCGGCCGTCCGGCCTCGACCCGAAGGCCACGGAGGTGAAGGAGTTCGCCGGCGGAGCCTTCCGGTCCCGGTTCGCCCTGGCCGCGCGGGCCGGTTCGCTCGGGCACAAGGTCTCGGGCGGCTACGCCACCTCGCGGGTGCGCGACGGCGGGCGGACCGTCGAGGCCTCCGTGTGGATCGGCGAACCGTACTGGGAGGACGAGGTGGAGACCGGCGCTCTGTCCTGGCGTGACCAGGACGGGCGCGCGCTGGCTCTGCGCGACGTCGGGCCCGTCGCCTGGTCGGAGGGGATGCGGATGGCCGCGGCGCTGTTCGCGGGACGCGTGATCGAGGAGGGCGGGAAAGCATGAACGGGGGGACGCAGGTGTCGTACGAGGAGCTGCTGAGCGCGGGCGGAGTATTGCCGCCGGACGCGGAGGGCGCGGGGGAGTCGGCGGTTCCGCTGACCGCGCGGGCCTACCGCCATCCGGGCCTGGACGACCGGGTCGTCGTGCGGCTGGTCGCCGGGGAGCTGGGCGCCGCGGAGGATCTGGCCGCCGGATTCCTCGGCCTGGAGCCGGACGCGGAGCCGGCGGTCGTGGGCCTCGGCCCGCGCCAGTCGCTCGGCTTCCCCGAATGGGTGCTCGTGCACCACCCCGCCGACGGGCACCACGCCCTCGGCGTCGTGCCCGACCTGGAACGGGTCGCCCGGCAGACGAAGTCCCGCCCCAAGGCGGCCATGGACGCCTGTCTCGAGATCGGAGCGCGGCTCGCCGCCTCGGTGCCGCACTTCCTGCCGACGTTCTACGAGCAGGCCGGACGGACCTTCATCGCGGAGGAGAACGCGACGTACGCGGCGCAGCTCTTCACCCGCGCCCGCAAGTCGGAGGCGGAACACGGTCTCGCGGTGGACGAGGAACGGCTGGACGCCGTCTTCCTGGAGTTCGCCCTGGCCGGCGCTCTGCCGGTGAAGGTCCTCTCGGCCTACGCCAAAGAGCTGGCCGGACGGGTACCGGCCCGGGAGGCGCTGCTGCGCTTCACCCGGCTGTGCCTGCGTCGGACGGCGGGCGGCCTGCCGCCGTCCGCGCAGATGGCGAACGACCTGCGCAAGCTGGCGCGCGCCGCGGGCCAGGACGCCGACCGTGCCGAACAGGACTACCTCGCGGAGCTGTTGGGACTCCCGGCCACGCTGCGTGCCGCGGCGGGATGGTGGAAGGGCCATCGCGCGGCGCTCGTCGGCCTGGCCGGGCGCGAACGGCGGGTGCGGGGGCAGCTGCTGGACCTGATTCCGTCCTGCCACGAGGAGGAGATGCCAGGGCTGTGGCTGGACGTCCTGGAGCGCTCGGGCGCCACGGGCGCGCTGAGCGACGGCTCGCTGCCCGCCGAGGAGCAGCCGAAGGACGGTACGAAGGGCTGGCTGGACCGCTTCCTGGCCTTCCGCGAGCAGGCGCGGTCGTGGAGCGGCTCCACCCGCATGCCCGAGCTGTATCCCCTGGTGGAGCGCGCTGCCGATCGGCTGCGCGCCGAACTCGCCTCGTCCGGCGAGGAGCTGAAGGTCGTGCACGACGTCGACCTGATCGATCTCCTGCTGTCCCTGGACATCCCGGTGGCGGCCCCCGTCCGTGACCAGGGTCTGCTCCTCTCGCAGTGGGCGCAGGGCGACGGGCAGCGCGACCTGCTCGCCCTCGCCGCCGACGCCCGCTTCCTCCCCGCCTTCCACCACGGCGCCGACCGGTTCGGGGACGACGAGTCCGGCCGGCGGGCCATCCGGCTGCTCGCGGCGTCGCCCGGCGGACGCACGATGCTGGCCGGCTGGGTGAGCACGGTCGTACGCCGGTTCACCGCCGTGGGCCTGCCTCAGCTGCCGGACGCCCTGACCCGGCTCAAGTGGCTCCCCGCCGAGGCGCTGGCCCTGGCCGAGGAGGAGGTGAGGGCAGCCGTCGGAACGGACCTGGCACCCGTCCTGGCCCGGACCCTGCGGGCCGGACTCCTCGACGAACTCGGCTGGCCGGCCTGGGAGGACGGCGCCGCGACGCTCGTCCCCAAGTCCGACGTCCAGGACCTGATCGTCGCCGACGCCTGGCCCCACCTCATCGTCGCCGGCGGAACCCAGGCCCGCGTCATCGGAGCCGAAGGGGCCGTCCTCACCCACGACCTGCGGATTCCCACCGACGAGGCGTGGGGCGATCCGGGCTTCCACCACGTGGACGGTGAACTCCTCGTCTACTGGAACAGCCGCAACGGTGAGCGCCGGGGCTACTGGCACCGGCACCCCGACCGCCCGCAGGGCCTGGAGGGCCCCCGCGGCACCCGGGGCACGCAGATGGACTGGTACCAGGGCGCCATGGTGATCACGCTTCCGCTGCCCGGCGGCGGACGGGCCACCGGCGGCGGCGTGCTGCACACCGGGGACACCACGCTGCCCGACGAGCGTCCGCTGGTCACCGACGGCCGCTCGTACTGGGTCTGGAACACGGAGAGCGAGGACAGCACGGGCTACGGCTGGTACGAGTACGACCCGGCATCAGGCGAGCGCGGCCGGATGGGCCCGCCCTCCTTCTTCGCCGACGCGCTGCGCGACTGCCCGGACGGCAGCACCTTCCACGGAGGCTGGCTCCGACCCGCTCCGGCCGGCGCCGGACCGGTCTGCGCACCCGTGGACGGCCTGATCGGCCTGCGCGTGGTGAGCCTGCCCGACGGCTCCTCGCGCTCCCAGGACCTCGCGGGCAACACCGTCACGCTGCCCGCGGGCGTGGGCATCCCGTCCGCGATCGTACGGTTCCCGGGCGACGAGCGGCCCCGCGCGGTGGTCCGCAACGGCTGGCAGCTCGACCTGTACGACGCGGAAGGCGTCGTCACCTCGGTGGCCCGGACGGACCGGACTCCCGGCGTGTTCGGCGAGGGCTCGCTCCTGCTGCCGCCCGTGCAGTACTGGCAGTTCCTGACCTCTCGCGACCCGGAAGGCTCCGAGGCGCTGCGCCGGATCGACCGGGACACCGCCGCGGCCCTGCTGCGGTCGGCCGCCCAGGACGGCACGGAGGCGCTGCCCGACGCGATCCGCTCGCTCCTCCCCGTCACCGACGTGTCGCTGGTGGCGGGCATCGCCGGAGTCGTGCGCCACGCCGCGGGCCAGCAGGCCGTGCTGGACGTGGCGGCCGACCGCCTGACCCTGGCGCTCGACGGCGGCGCGGCGGAGGAGGGCCCGGCCGGACCGCCCGACTCCGAACTGCTGGACGCCATGAACGGCCTCGGCCAGGGAGGCGGCCACTGGTGGGGCCACCGGTCCGACGCCGACACCGTCTTCCGGTCGCTGCGGGCGATCTCCCGGGCCGTCGGACGCGACGAGGCCCCGGCCCCGGACGGCCCCGGCACCCTCCACATCGGCCGCCCCGCACTGCCGTCCGGACAGCCGACGCTCGACGCCCTGCTGGGCTGCCGCACCGCACTGGTCCACCGGGCGGCGGCCGTCACCACCTCCGCCGAGCACCGCGAAGTGCTGCACACACTGCTCACCGAGTTCGAAGCCCTCGGGCTGTTCGACGCCGGGGACCGGTGGCGCAGGGTCCGGCTCCACCTGGACGCCCGCCACCTGCCGGGCGACTGGCGGGACGGCGACTGGACGGGACTGCTGCCCCTGGGCGGCGGCGCCTTCGTCGCCGTCGTGCGGCACGACGCGCCCGGCGTCGGCGGCTGCCTCTTCACCGGCCTCTTCCACGACCCCGCCGGGCGGTTCGAGGTTCCCGAGCCCTACATCCTCCGCGATTCGGCCCCCCTGGGCGAGGACGGGCGGAAGGGAGGCATGGGCGACTTCCTGGCCGAGCTGAGCACACGGGGGCCCGCGCCCTGGTTCCCCGAGGCGGCCGAGGAGTTCGCCCGGCTCACCGGCGTCACCGAGACGATGGCCAGACTGAACGTGGCCGGTCTCCCGGGGATCGACACGTACGAGAGGACGTTCCTGTCGACGGAGGCCCGCGGCGCCATCGGGGTGAAGGCCGTCCGCGCCGCCGTCGCCAAGGACGAACTGCGCGCACTGGACAGCGGCGTCCGCACCGAGGTGGTGGCCGCTCTGCTGCCCGCCGACCCCGTGACGCTGTGGACGCGGGGGCCGGACGCGACCGCCGCCGCGGAGGTGTGGAACCGCCGGGTGGGCAGGCGTACGGCCGTCCCCGAGGAACTGCTCGCCGAGGCGGTACGAGCCGTCAAGTCCTCCTCGTGGGAGGTACGCGAGGCGCTGCCGGCGCTTCTCCACCCGGCCGGTGAACCACGGCTCACCCGCGACCTGGAGTGGGCGGTCAAGGGCGACCGGGTCCGCCCGGTCGGGGAGGACCAGGTCGGGTTCACGGCGGATACGCTGGCCGGCGCGATCGGTCTCCTCGGATGGCTCGCCCACCGGGTACCGGCGGGCGACCCGGTCCGGGCCGCCCTGCCCGCGGCGCTCGACGCCGTCCGCGACCGGCTGGCCCACCCCGGGCTGGTGCTCGACCTCGGCCGCTACATCAGGCTCTCCGCCTTCCGCAAGGCCGCGGGCGCCCCGACCGAAGTCGGCGCGGGCTTCGAGCGCTACGGCGCCGTCATCCTGGCCACGCACGACGACCAGCCCGCGCCCGGGGTCCGCGTAGCCCTCCTGGACGCGGCCGGGCACGACCCCTACCTGCCGGCGCTGCGCCTGGAGGACCAGCAGCCGTTCGCGGCGGAGCTGGCGTTGCGGATCGCCCGCGACCCGCGCTTCGCCGCCCTCCTCGCGGACCCCGGCGACCCGCTCGCCGGTGAACGGGACAAGGACGGCGTCTGGTGGCCGCAGGACCCGTCCCGTTCCGTGCCCGATCTGGTCTCCGAGGCCGCCACGGAACACGGCCTGGGTGAGGACGCGGCAACGCTCTATCTGATGCTGCTCGCCATGCCCGACCCGACCGACCGTCTGACGGCCCGCTGGACGGGCTGGAAGCCGGGCCGGGTCAAGGCGGCCCGGGCCGAACTGACCGCGACCGACCTGGTCGTCGAGGCAGGTCGGACCAGGGCCGGACGCTCCCTCTTCCTTCCCGGCGGATGGTGCGAGCTCAGGACGCCGGGCGTTCCGCTGGAGCGGTGGAAGCTGCCGCTCTTCGGCGACCTGCTGACCGACGACCACGCGCCGTTCGGCGCGGTCGTGCCGACCGAACCGGCCGCCGAGCTCTACCGCAGGGCCTGGCAGCGGGCCGTCGACGGCGACGCACCCCGCTTCGAGGAGCTGACGGTACGCAGAGGCCGCCGCCGCTGACGGGCGGCTGCCGAGGGCGGGCCGGGCGCCGACCACGATCGGCGCCCGGCCCCGCCCGACCACATCTCATATCCCACATCTCACAGACCCATGGCCCCACTGCCCCATCGGCCCATCTGGCAAGGATTTCCATGACCCCGACCGACACGGCCACCCACTCCCCGGCCCGGCAGACACTCACCGCCGAGGAACGCCACGGCACCGAACTCGCCTTTCTCGCCGCCCACGACGACGGGCCCCGGCCGCCGGGCTGGCGTCTCACGCCGCGCTCCGTCGTCACCTTCGTCTGCGGCAGCGGCGGCGAGACGCTGAAGCCGCTCCGGCCCCAGGAGAACCTGCCGGACCGGCTGGTGATCGCCCCCAAGTTCGTCGGCGAACGCGCCCTGGTGGAACGGTGTGTGGTCACCCTCGCGGGCGAGCGCGGGCTCCTTCTCGTCGGAGAGCCCGGCACCGCCAAGTCGATGCTCTCCGAACTGCTCTCGGCCGCCGTCTGCGGCACCAGCGCGCTCACGGTCCAGGGCACCGCCGGCACCACCGAGGACGCCTTCCGCTACGGCTGGAACTACGCGCTCCTGCTCGCCCAGGGACCGACCCCGCAGGCGCTGGTCGACTCGCCGGTGCTCGGCGCCATGCGCTCGGGGCGGGTCGCACGGATCGAGGAGATCACCCGCTGCCTTCCCGAGGTGCAGGACGCCCTGGTCTCGATCCTGTCCGACCGCCGTGTCAGCGTGCCCGAGCTGTCCGGCACACCGCACGCCCAGGTGGCCGCCGCCCCCGGCTTCACCGTCGTCGCCACCGCCAACCTGCGCGACCGGGGGGTCTCGGAGATGTCGGCCGCCCTCAAGCGCCGCTTCAACTTCGAGACGGTGCACCCCATCGCCGACGCCGACGCCGAGACCACCCTGGTCCGACGGCAGGCCACCGCCGCCGTCGAGCGGACCGGCGCGGCCTTCGGCGTCGACGAGGCGGTGCTCGACGTCCTGGTCACCGTCTTCCGCGACCTGCGCCAGGGCCGCTCGGCGGAGGGCTGGGACGTGGAGCGCCCGGGCACGGTGATGTCGACCGCCGAGGCCGTGCAGGTCGTCGCCTCCATCGGGGTGGCCGCGGCCTACCTTCCCGGCGGGGACGTCCTGGATCTCGTGCCCGGCCATCTGCTCGGTGTCGTCCGCAAGGACGACCCGGCCGACCACGCCCGTCTCCTCGGCTACTGGGACGGCCCGGTGCGCCGCCGCGCCGAGGACGGCTCCGCCCTCTGGCGCCGCCTCTGGGACCTGCGGGAGAACCTCCGGTGACGGCCGTTCAGGAACCCCGCGCGGTTCTCACCTCGCTCGCCGAGTCCACGGAGCCGTACCTGCTGGGCGTACGGCACCACAGCCCCGCCCTGGCGGCAGCCGTCCCCGCGCTGCTCGACGCCTCCGGCGCCCGGGCCGTGTGCGTGGAACTGCCCGCCGACTTCCAGTCCTGGCTGCCGCACCTGGCCCACCCGGACACCCTCGCGCCCGTCGCCCTGGCGGGAACGCGGGCGGGTGGGGGCCTGGGCTTCTACCCGTTCGCCGACTTCTCGCCCGAGCTGGCGGCAGTGCGCTGGGCCCGGGAGCGCGGCGTGGAGGTCCTGTGCTGCGATCTGCCGATGTCCGATCCGGCGTGGAGCACCGACGGGCCCACCCCGGCCGGGGACACCCGCACCGTTGTCGCGGACGCGCCGCGGGCGCCCTCCACCACGTTCGCCGGCGCGCTCTCCGCCGCCGGCACCGGCCGTGCGGGGGACGACCTCTGGGACCGGT
This sequence comes from Streptomyces sp. ADI96-02, assembly GCF_003846185.1. GTDB lineage: Bacteria > Actinomycetota > Actinomycetes > Streptomycetales > Streptomycetaceae > Streptomyces. Next base: position 118,199 of record NZ_ML123034.1, on the reverse strand, counting down.
GCGTGGAAGTGCTGGCGCCCGGCTGCACTCCCGAAGCGGTTCGCCGGGCCGCTCTCGGCGTGGGATGGGCACTGCGCCGCGACGCGGAGTCGGCCGGCGGCGTGCCCGCCGTGGACCTGGCCCGCGAGCGGCACATGCGGCAGACCATCGCGCGTGCGGGAGCGGGCGGGCGCAGGGTGGCCGCCGTCGTGGGCGCCTTCCACGCCCCGGCGCTGGCCGCCGGCGGGGACGAGCCCGGCGGGGAGCGGCCCGGCGGGGACGAGCCCGGCGCGGGCGGGCGCCCGCGCCCGGCGGACGCCGTTCCGGCGGCCGAGCGGGATGCGCTGACCGGCGACCGCCCGCCCGTCGTCACCTCGCTCGTCCCGTACGCCTTCGATCTGCTGGACTCGCGCTCCGGCTACCCGGCCGGCATCCGCGATCCACGCTGGCAGCAGGCCGTGTTCGCGTCCGGTGGCGACCCGGAGCTCCTGCACGCCGCCGCGGCCCGGGCGATCACCGACGTCTGCCGGGAGCTGCGTGCCGCAGGGCACACCGCCGGTACGGGCGAGGCGGGGGAGACGCTGCGGATGGCGTGCGACCTGGCGCGGCTGCGCGGACTCGCGGCCCCCGGACGCGGCGAAGTCCTGGAGGCGCTGACGACGGTGATGGGCCAGGGCGAACCGCTCGGCCGGGGCCGGGCCCTCGCCCGTTCGCTCGAAGTGGTGTTCGTCGGCACCGCTCGCGGGCGCACCGCGCCGGGCACACCGCGGTCGGGACTCGGGCCGTCCGCGGAGGCCGAACTCGCCGCGCTGCGCCTGCCCGGCCCCGACGACCCGGCGGCGCGGGAGGTCCGCCTCGACCCCCTCCGCTCCGAACTGGACGGCCGGCGCGAGATCCTGCTCCAACGGCTCGCCGTGTGCGGCGCGGGTTACGGCGAGTCCGTCGCGGTGGCGGGTACAGGTGACGGGACGGCCCTCACCACCCGGTGGCGATTGTCGTGGACGCCGGCCGTCCCCGTCCGGCTCGACCTGGCCGGGATACGCGGAGTCACCGCCGCGCTGGCAGCCGAGGGCACGCTGCGCGAGACGTTCCGCCGGGAGTCGGCGGACGGAGGACCCACCTGTGAACTCGTCCTCTCCGGGCTGCGCGCCGCCGCCCGCTGCGACCTCACCGCGCTGGTGACCGAGCGGCTGGCCGACGCCTCCGCCGTGCTCCCGGCAGCCGCAACCCTCCCCGAACTCCTGGAGGCACTGGACCTGCTGGAGGCACTGGGCCGCGGCCATCTGCCCGGTGCCGAGCCGGACAGCAGGCGACAGGCCGCGGAGCTGGCCGTCGCCCTGCTCGACGCGGCGGTCCGCGCCCTGCCCGGTCTGGCGGGCAGCGACCGGCCGGAGGACGCCGTCGCGCTGGTCGAGCTGTCCACGCGGGCCGGTGAACACCGGCTCGGACTGCGCATGGAGGACGCCCTCGGCGCGCTCGCCCGCACCGGATCGCCGCTCGTCCAGGGAGCCGCCCTGGCCGCCCGGGTCCTCCTGGACCTGGACCACCCCGACACCCTGGGAGCACGGGCAGCGGGCTGGATCGACACCGCCACCGGCCCCGAACGCCGCCACGACCTGGCGCGGCGGCTCACCGGTCTGCTCAGCGGCGCGGCCCCGCTGCTGCAGTCCGCGCCCGCCGCGCTCGACCCCCTGCTCGACCGGATCGACACGCTCACCGACCGCGGATTCCTCGACCGGCTGCCCGCGCTGCGCGGCGGCTTCGACACCCTCAGCCCGGCCGGCCGCGACCGCCTGCTGACGACCGTGACCGAACGTCTCGGCGACCGGCCCGACCTCTCGCTCACCGCCTCGCCCGCCCTGCTCGCCCTGTGGGCGTCGGCGGACCTGGCGGGGCTGCGGGCCGTGGAGGCCCTACTGCCGGGCGGGGCGGACGCCCTGGCGATAGCGACCGCAGGGGCGCGGGCAGGGGAGTTGGACGCCGGTACGGGGACCGCCGCGCCCGGCGAAGACCTCGCCGGACGCGGGCCCGGCGCGCCCGGCCCCGGAAGGCGTTCGACAGCTTCCGTACCGAAGGCTTCCGCTCCCGGCGAACAGGACGGCGCGCGACGGTCGACGGACGGGGCACCGGCCGGAGCCGCAGCGGTTCCCGGCAATCCGACCACGCCGCGGCCCACCGCAGTCCGCCTCGATCCCGCCGACCGCTGGCGTCTCCTCCTGGGGCGGGAGAGCGACCGACTCTCCGCCGGAGCATGCCGCTACGCCCAGGCCCTGGACGAGTTGTACGGCTCCGGACGCGGCGAGGGCTCCTCAGAGCTCGACGACGGCCGGGGACAGGGCGGCGGGCGGGGGGCGTCCTTCCCCACGGCCCGCGAGTGGTCGGAGGAACTGGAAGCGCTGTTCGGGGCCGAGGTCCGCGAGGAGGTGCTGTCCCGCGCCGCCGACCAGGGACGCACCGACGTCCTGGCGGAGCTGGACCCCGCTGCCGTGCGGCCCTCCGTGGAGTTGCTGACGTCCGTCCTCTCCCTCGCCGGAGGGATGCCCGAGCGCCAACTGGCCAAGCTGCGCCCTCTGGTACGCCGACTGGTCGACGAGCTGGCCCGCGAGCTCGCCACCCGCCTGCGCCCGGCCCTGACGGGCCTGGACACGCCGCGCCCCACCCGCCGCCCCGGCGGCCGGCTCGACCTGCCCCGCACCCTGCGCGCCAATCTGGAGCACACCCGGCGCCTGGACGACGGCCGGACCGTGGTCGTCCCCGAACGGCCGGTGTTCAGCACCCGGTCGCGCAAGGAGGCGGACTGGCGGCTCATCCTCGTGGTCGACGTGTCCGGATCGATGGAGGCGTCCGTCGTCTGGTCCGCGCTGACCGCCGCCGTCCTCGGCGGCGTGCCCACCCTGTCCACCCACTTCCTGGCCTTCTCGACCGACGTGATCGATCTCTCCGACCGGGTGGACGACCCGCTGTCGCTGCTTCTGGAGGTACGGGTCGGCGGAGGCACCCACATCGCGGCCGGCCTGGCGCACGCCCGCTCCCTGGTGACCGTGCCCAGCCGGACGATCGTGGTGGTCGTGAGCGACTTCGAGGAGGGCTGCCCGCTCGGCGGAATGCTCGGCGAGGTGCGGGCCCTGGTGAGTTCGGGAGTGCATCTGATGGGCTGCGCCGCACTGGACGACACCGGAACGCCCCGCTACTCGGTGCCGATCGCCCAGCAGCTCGTATCGGCCGGAATGCCCGTGGCCGCCCTCAGCCCCCTCGCCCTCGCCCGCTGGGTGGGCGACCGCCTCCGTGGAGAGAACCGATGAGCGCCGAACTGCCCCCGGTGGCACCCGACGTGGTCGCCGGGGCCGTCGAGAGCCTGACCACCAGGCTGCGCAAGAAGCTGGACGCCGCGATCGCCTCGCACGCGGCCCTGCCGGTCACGGCCGACGGCCCCGTCCTGCGCGTCCGGTGCGGCGAGGACGCCGAGGTGACCCTCGCACCCGGTCCCTCGGGCACGGTCACCGAGGCCGGGCAGGCCGTGTGCGGCTGCCTGCTGGCCCCGCGCTGCCTGCACCGCACAGCCGTGCTGGGCGCCTGCCCGGTGGCCGACGCCGAGCCCAAGGCCGAGGAGCCGGACCTCCACCGCACCGGCGACGGTCCGCCGTCCGGCACCGGCGACGGTCCGCCGTCCGGCACCGGCGCGCGCTCCGGCCCGCCGGGCGTCCCCGCGGCGGAAGGACCTTCGGCGGCCTCCAGTGATCAGGCGGAGACGCCCGCCGTTCCCCTACCCGCCCAGGTGGCCGCGGCAGCGGCGCTCTGGTCGGCCACCGCGGCCGTGCTCGCCGCCGGAGTGCCCGCCGCGGGTGCGGTGCCGCAGGCGGAACTGCTGCGCGCCGCGCACTCGGCGCGACTGGCCGGCCTGCACCGGGCCGAAGCCACCGCCCTGCGGGTCGTGCGCGGCCTGCGCGGCGCGCGGACCCGCGACGGCGGCCACCGGCTCGCCGACCTGGTGGCCGACGTGCGCGAACTCCTGCTCACCACCTGCCTCCTGTCCGCCGGTGACCCGGACCCGGCTCTCGTCGGCACAGCCCGGCGGACCTACCGGCCGGGCGGCAGCCTGCGGGTGCACGGGGTGTGCCGGGAGCCGGTGGTGACCGCGACCGGATACGGCGGTGTCGTGACGCACGTCGTCGCGGACGACGGCCGCTGGTTCTCCGTCGCCGACGTGAAGCCCGGAGGTGTGGCCCGCGCGCGCGGAGCCGCCACGGCGACCGTCGCCCTCGGCGCGGGCAGCCTGAGCCACGCCCAGCTCTCCCGGGGCGGCATGCTCGTCTCCGGGGCGACGCTCTCCCCGGACGGCCGGCTCGGTTCCGGCCGGGGCGTACGAGCCACCCCGGCACCGGGGCTGGCCTGGACGGACGGCCCGCTGGCAGCCCTGTTCGCCCGGCCGCCGGCCGAAGCCGTCGAGGAGCGGCTGAGCGGCGCCCCGGAGCGGGATCCGCAGGAGGCGGACCGGAGGGCCCGCCGACCGGTCGGCTGCGACCTGGTCCTCGTCGGAGTGTCGGGGGAGCACGTGCTCGCTCGCGCGTCGATCCCCGGACGCGGCGACACGGAGGGTCCGCTGATGCGGCTGGCCCCGGCGAGCACGCATCCCGACCTCGCCCATGCGGCCAACTTCCGTCAGCTCGCCCGACGTCCGGGCCTGCGGCTGCGCGTGATCGGCCGGCTCGACCCCGACCGGGCGGCCACTCTGGTGCCCCTCGCCGTCGGCCCGGCACCGGACGGTGAGGCCACCCTGCGCCTCCCGCCCGAGTGGCAGGGCCGTGCCGACCTGGGCTACGACCGCCTCCAAGGCGCACACTTCCCGCCCCCGGACGAACTCCCGCCGGTTTCGGGCCCCGAGGACGTGCGCACCGATCCGCTCGCCGAGGCGCCGCTGTGGCGGCTGCGACGCCTGGTCGAGGTCGCGGTCTCCGGAGGCCGCAGGGCCGTCGCCGAGCCCGCGCGCGACGGTGACCGGCACGGCGTCGGGGCAGCCCTGCGACGTGGCGGATTCCGTACGGCGGCCGACCTGGCGACCGGCCTCACGGCGGAGGCGGACCGACGTGACCGGGACGTGTTCGGCCGTGTCGGCGAGGCGGATCCGGACCGCTACGCCCGCGCCTGGCTGGCCACGGCCGTGTACCTGAGCAGCACGGAACGTGCGCTGGTCAGGGCCACCTGGCAGACGGACGGAGCCGACGCCTGAAGCAGACGGAGGGCGCCGACGCCTGACACGGGGAGGCCGCAGGTTCCGGGGCGTGGCGGATGCCCCGCCGGCTCCGGGGACCGGCGACGGAAACGCCGCGGTTCCGGGGCGGCACGGGGACTTCGCCCGCTCCGGGACCGGCGAGGGGACGTCGTGGGCTCCAGGGCGACGAACCGTCAGTTCCCGGTGCCGGTCGGCCCGTTCCCGACTCCCGGCCCGGCCGCCTTCCTCACCTCTTCCCTCGCCCCTTCCAGGAGTCCACGGCACGAGGGAACCGGGAAGGGCGGGTCGCGCGCCACCGCGCGCTCCGCATGAGCGATTGATCACGGCGGCTCCCGGAGCGGCCGTCCTTGTGGCTATGTTCGTCGCCAGCACCTAGCGGCTTCCGCCCGAGCAGTGACCGCGGATGCCGTCCCCGCGTTCCCGCACCACGTCATGTCGCCGCTCACGCGGCTGATCTCCCCCACTGAAGGCTCCGTTCCCCCTCTGCGCACCCGCACAGATGGGAGCGCTCCCACATAAAGGATCATCCATGCGCGCACTCGTACGAAGAAGCCGGTGGATCGCCCCGCTGGCCCTTCCGGCCGTCCTGCTCACCGCTCTCCCCGGCTCCGCCTCCGGCGCGGAGACCGGCTTCTACCTGGCGCCCGGCTCCCAGGCGAGCGACTGGGTCAACTCCAACACGGCGGACCCCCGTGCCGCCGGCATCAAGGCGAACATCGCGGACGTGCCCCGGGCCACCTGGTTCGCCGCGTACGACCCGAAGACCATCAGGTCCCAGGTGAAGGGCGTCACCGACGGCGCGGCCAAGGCGGGCACGACAGCCGCCGTGGTCGCGTACATGATCCCCAACCGCGACTGCGGCAGTCACTCCGCGGGCGGCGCTCCCCACTACGCCGCCTACGAGGCGTGGGTCCAGGAGTTCGCCCAGGGGCTCGGCAGCCGTGAGGTCGTCGTCCTGCTGGAACCGGACGCGATCGCCCAGGGCGAGGACAAGGAGGCGGCGACGGAAGACAACGCGTGCAAGTCCACCGGGCTGAGCCTCGCGCAGCGACTGGCGGCGATCAAGAAGGCCGGCGAGACCATCAAGAGGATCGCCCCCGCGGCGAAGGTGTACTACGACGCCGGACACAGCGGCTGGAAGGTCGAGGCCCAGAACCTCAAGGCCGCCGGTGTCGCCCAGGGCGACGGCATCGTCACCAACGTCTCCAACTTCCGCACGACGGCCGACGAGGTCGCCTACGGCAAGGAACTGCTCGCCGCGATCGGCGTGCCCTCCCTCGGCCAGATCGTCGACACCAGCCGCAACGGCAACGGCCCCTACGCCTCCAACGACCCGCAGGCGACCTGGTGCAACCCGCCCGGGCGCGGCCTCGGCGCCCGCTCGACCCGTAACACCGGCGACCCGCGCGTCCACGCCTTCCTCTGGGTGAAGGCGCCCGGCGAGTCCGACGGAGGTTGCCGGGGCTTCGGCGGAGCCGGCACCTTCGAGCCGGGGCTCGCCGACGAGCTCGTCCGCAACAGCCCGAACTCCCCCGGCACGGGCACGCCTCCCGAGCCGCCCAAGCCCGACCCGGGCACCCAGTCCTGCAAGGCCGTGTACAAGCCGGGCTCGTCGTGGTCGGGCGGCCACACCGCCGAGATCGCCGTCGAGAACAACGGCAAGGCGCTGAGCGGCTGGAACCTGTCGTGGACGTTCCCGGGCGACCAGAAGATCACCCAGAGCTGGAACATGACCGCCGCCCAGAGCGGACGCACGGTCACCGCCACCCCCGTCGCCCACAACACCCAGATCGCCGCCGGCCAGGCGCTGACCGTCGGATTCGTCGCCGACGGCGCCTCGGGCAAGCCCGTTGACGTGAAGCTCAACGGTTCCGCCTGCTCGGTCTCCTGACCCTGCCGCCCCGGCATCATGACAGCCCGTGACGGCGCGTTTCGTGCGCGCCGTCACGGGCCGTTCCCGTCCGGGGCCGCCGTACGGCGAGGCCGCCGCCCGCCCCTCGGCGGCGACCTCCCCGAACGGCCGCGTGCGCGACCCTGCACACTGGCCTTCCGCGCCCAGGGAGAAACACACGCGAACAAGGAGCACCATGGACAGCCTCGCCACGGCCGCCGGCTCAGCCGTCGCCCCGCTGCTGGAGGACTTCTCCCTGGAGATGACCGGCAAGGACATCAGCGGCCTCGACGGGGCCCGCGCCTGCATTCCGCCCGGGACGCGGATCAACATCACCTTCCTCGGCAACGAGGATCCGGGCACGCGACTGGCGGCGGCCCGCGCCGTCCGGCGGTCGGGGTGCGTCCCGGTCCCGCACATATCGGCCCGCCGTCTGCGTTCGCGGTCGGAGCTGGACGCCTTCCTCGCCGCCCTGCGCTCCGACGGCACGGCGGACAACGTCTTCGTGGTCGGCGGCGACCCCGCCACCCCGCACGGCCCCTACGACGACTCCCTCGCGCTCATCCGGTCCGGCGCACTGCGGGCCCACGGGGTACGGCACGTCGGGATCAGCGGATATCCCGAGGGCCATCCGGCGATCGCCCATCCGGTGCTCTGGTCGGCGATGGAGGACAAGACCGCGGCGCTGGCCGGGGACGATCTGTCCGGCGACATCATCACGCAGTTCGGCTTCGACGCCGACCCGGTCCTCGCCTGGGTCGAGGAGGTACGCGGCCGGGGCATCGACGCGCCGGTGCGCATCGGCGTCCCCGGCCCCGCCGGGATCAGGAGGCTGCTGACGTACGCCGCCCGCTTCGGCGTCGGAACCAGCGCGTCCATCGCGAGGAAGTACGGGTTCTCGATCACCAACCTGATGGGCACGGCCGGCCCCGACCGCTTCATCCGCGCCCTGGCCGGCGGCTACGACCCGACCCGCCACGGCGTACTCAAGCTGCACTTCTACACCTTCGGCGGGATCGAGAACACATCGCGATGGATCGCCGACTTCCGGGCCGCGGAAGGAGTTCCGTCCACGGAGGGCACCGGGGGCCTCCACCGCTCCCTTCCGTAGGATGAGCCGGATGCAGACGACAGCGGCCGGCGCCGCCCGCGTGGACCGGGAGATCGAGACGCTCGCGGAGTTCGACGAGGTCGTGGCCGTGCGCGGCAGCCTCGCCGGTTTCCGCATCCAGGCGGTGGACCTGAGCGGCCGTACCTCCGCGCTGCTCGCCTGCGGCGCGGAGGACGCCGTGTTCCTGGGCTGCGCGCTGTCCGCCGAGGCGGAGTCCAAGGTGCGAGCCGAGGGCGCGCTGGTCTTCCCGCCCGTGCCCGGCCTGCCCTTCGACCCGTACCGGGGCGGCCTGTACACGGCTGAGGAACTGTTCACCGGCCTGGTGAAGGGGTACGAGGCCACCCCGGACGCGTTGACGTACGCGTGGTGCCGCCGCACGGCCGCCGACGGTGACGTCTACGCGTCCATGCTCCGCTCCATCCACGACGACGCGGTCTCCGACGCCCTCGACGAAAGGCTCGCGACCGACCGCGCCGTGGGAGTGATGGGCGGGCACGCCCTCGCCCGCGGCAGCGACGCCTACGCGGGCGCGGCCCGGCTCGGCCGCTCGCTGGCCCGCGCGGGCCTCACCGTCATGACCGGCGGCGGGCCGGGCGCTATGGAGGCCGCGAACCTCGGCGCGTACGCCGCGCCCTTCGACGACGCCATGCTGGACGCGGCGCTCGAACTCCTCGGCCGCGCGCCGTCTTTCACGCCCTCGGTCGGCGCGTGGGCGCGGGCGGCGTTCGACGTCCGCGAACGCTGGCCGGACGGCGGCGACTCGATCGGCGTACCCACCTGGTTCTACGGCCACGAGCCGCCGAACGCCTTCGCCGGGCACATAGCGAAGTACTTCGCCAACGCGATCCGGGAGGACGGCCTGCTGGCCCGTTCCACCTCGGGCGTCGTCTTCCTGCCGGGCGCCGCGGGCACCTTGCAGGAGATCTTCGACAACGCGACGCCCAACTACTACTCCTCGCGCGGCGAGCCCACCCCGATGGTTCTGGTCGACCGGGTCCACTGGACGCGGACGCTTCCCGCCTGGCCGCTGCTGCAAGCCCTCGCGGCGGACCGCCCGATGGCAGCCCGCATCGCTCTCGTCGACACGGTGGAGGAGGCTCCGGCCGCGCTGGCGGAGCTGGCGCGCCGGCCGACCGCCGAGGGTGCCCGTGCGACCCCGTAGACACCCGGGGACCCACCGCACGCACCTCTGGACACATCGGCGAGCCGCCCTGAAGGCCCACGCCCGGCCGGACCTCAGAGTTCGTCGGCGAACACGGCGGCCAGCTCCCGCCATTCGGCACGCGGCAGCGCCGTGCCGCGTTCCTGGCCGGTGAGCACCTGGAGCGCGACGTGGTCGGCGCCCGCGTCGAAGTACTCCTGGGCCCGGCCCTTCACGTGCTCCACGTCGCCCAGCGCGAACAGGGCGTCGAGCAGGCGGACGCTGCCGCCGCCCTCGAAGTCGCTCTCCGTGAAACCCAGGCGCACCAGGTTGTCCGTGTAGTTGGGCAGCCGGAGGTACATCGCGAGCATGTCGCGCGCGATGGTGCGCGCCCGGTCGAGGTCGGTGCCGAGCACGACCGACAGCTCCGGCGCGAGCAGCGCGTCCGGGCCGAGCGCCTCGCGGGCCTCGGCCGTGTGCTCGGTGGTGACGAGATAGGGGTGGGCCCCCAGGGCGCGGTCGGCCGAGAGCCGGAGCATCTTCGGGCCGAGCGCGGCCAGCACCCGACGTCCCCGGTGCACGGGCGGGTTCGCGCCGTCGAGCGCGTCGAGGTAGGCCACCATCGTGCTGTACGGCTTCGCGTAGCGCGGCACCATCGGACCGTGGCTGACGCCCAGTCCGAGGACGAAGCGGCCCGGGGCCTCCGCCTCGATGGCCGCGGTCCGCTTCGCCGCGTCCTCGGCCGTGTGGTCCCAGATGCTCAGGATGCCGGTGGCCACCGTGACCGTGCGGGTGGCGGCGAGGACGGCGGCGGCGTCGTCGGGCGACGGGCTCCCGCCGATCCAGAGCGTGCCGTAGCCCAGCTCGTCCAACTCGGCCACAGCGTCCTCGATCGCTTTCCTGCCCGCCCTGTTCGCACGCGACCCGTGCAGAGCGCCGCTCCAGATGCCGATCCGGCCGAACGTTTCGCGCTTCTCAGAAGTCATGGTGTGATCAACAGCCGCCCCTACCCGCTATTCCCGCCGCGAGAGCTTTCATCCGTACGGCGGCAGGCGGCAGGGGGCAGAGGGCAGGCGCGGCGCGCGGAGGGCGGCACCACGGCGTCCGCCGCCGGAATCTCTATCGGATGAACCGACGCCCGATCCCCGTGCGCCGGAGCCGTCCGCTCCCCACGCTGCTGCTGTGCACAGGACGATGAGAGACCAGGACCGGCGGCGTGCGGCCCGCGTCCGCGTGGGGAGGCCGCGAGGTCCGCACGACGCACCCCCCGACGCGGCGGAGGCCGCCACGGGGCCGGATCGGCCGCTCCGCCCGGCCCGGCCGGTCGAACGTGCCCGGTACTGGTTCGACAACACACTGGCGCGAGGAATCGCCGCGCTCATCGGGTGGCTCGCCGTCGCCTGCCTGGCCGTCGTCGTCCCGGTGAGCGCGCTCCTCGTGTGGACGGACGACCAGGCCCCCGACACGCTGTGGGAGAAGGCCGAGGCGGTATGGCGGAACGTCGGGCAGACCCTCCGGCTGGGCGGAGAGGTCGGCTCGCCGCTGCGCGTCGCCCTGTCGGTGCTCCTGGCGCTGGTCGCGCTCTTCTACGTCTCCACCATCGTCAGCCTCATCACCACGGCCATCACCGAAGAGATCATCGCCCTGCGCCGCGGCCACTCCACCGTCCTGGAGGACGGGCACACGGTCGTCCTCGGCTGGGCCGACCAGACCTTCACCGTCGTGGCCGAACTCGTGGCGGCCAACGCCAACCAGCCCAAGGCCGCCGTGGCGGTCCTGGCGGACCTGGACAAGACCGAGATGGAGGAGGAACTGCGCGCCGAGGTGGGCGACGCCGGCCGCACCCGGATCGTCTGCCGCAACGGCCGGACCACCGACCCGGCCGCGCTCGCCCGCGTCAGCCCGGCCACGGCGGACGTCGTGCTCGTACTGCCCCCGGACCGCCCCGAGGAGGACGCCGGGATCGTCAAGAACCTGCTGGCCCTGCGGACCGCCGTCGGGGACGGCAGCCGGGTGCGGATCGTGGCCGCCGTGCGCGACGCCCGCTACCGGCTCGCCGCCGCGCTGGCGGCAGGCCCTCACGCCGTCGTCCTGGAGGTCGACGACGTGACGGCCCGGCTGGTGGCCCAGTGCGCCCGGCAGCCGGGGCTCTCCCTGGTCTACGAGGAACTGCTCTCCTTCGCGGGCGACGAGTTCTACGTCCTCGACGCACCCCGTCGCGCCGACATCGCGTTCGGCGAACTCCTCCGCACCTGCGCGACGTCCACCGTCGTCGGAGTCGTACGGGCGGACGGGACCCCGCACCTGAACCCGCCGGCCGCGTCGCTCGTCCGCCCGGCGGACCGCCTCATCGTCATCGCGCGGGACGACGACACCACGGTGTTCACCGAGGGCCCCGCGCCCTTCGACGAGTCGGCGATGGTGACCGGCCCTGCGGCGGCGGCGCCACCCGAGCGCCTGCTCCTGCTGGGGTGGAACCGCCGCGCACGGCACATCGTCCGTCATCTGGCCGGCCACGTGGCACCCGGCTCGCTGCTCCACGTGGTGGCCGAGGGCGGTGCGTGCCTGGCGGCGGAGGTGCGGGCCGCCGGTGCGGCGGCGGCCTCCACCCTGTCCGTCACCTTCGGCCCCGGCGACCCGACCCTCCCCGGCACGGTGAGCGACCTGGACCTCGCGAGCCAGGACGGCGTCGTGGTCCTCGGCCCCGACCGGGAGTCCCCGGACGCCTCGCCGGACGACCGGACGCTGGTCACCCTGCTGCTCCTGCGGGACCAGGAGCGCACGGCGCGGACGGCGGTCCATGTGGTCACCGAGATGACCGACGACCGCAACAGGGTCCTGGCCCCGGTCCAGGCCGGAGCCGACTTCATCGTCAGCGGAAAGCTCATCGGACTGCTGATGGCTCAGATCTCCCAGAACTGGCGCCTGGCGGGCCTGTTCGAGGAACTGCTCGCGCCCTACGGGAACACCATCCACCTCAGGCCCGCCGCTCACTACGTCGCACCGGGGCGATGGGCGTCGTTCGCCACCGTCGTCGAATCCGCGTCGCGGCGCGGGGAGTGCGCCATCGGCTACCGCAGCCGCGACCCGGGACCGGGGGAGGACCGGGGCGTACGGGTCAATCCCGCGAAGGACGAGGTCCGCCGCTGGAACGCGGACGACGACGTGATCGTCCTGGCCACCGGCTGACGGTCCGCGCGGATCGCGCTGACCGGGCGGCCCGAACCGCCGGCCCGGGTCGGCGAGACTCCTGGGTCCGGGCCGGGTGTGACTGCCGAACAGGGCTGTAGGAAGATACGGCATATGACGGGAGACGAAGTGGGTCCGGTCCTGGAGACCGCGGGCGACGGAGTAGTGCTGATCCGGATCAACGGCAGTCTGGACGGGTGGTCGGGCTCGGCCGACCTGGTCGAGGCGCTGTCCGACGCCGCCAGGAGCGGAGGGCGGCGAACCGTGGTCGATCTGTCAGGGGTGGACTTCGCCGACTCGGCGGGCCTGCACGCCCTGCTCCAGGGGCAGCGCCGGCACGACGCGTTGGGAATGTCGCTGGTGGTGGCGGGTCCTCTCGGCGTGAGGGTGCGCCGGCTGTTCGAGGTCACGGGCACGCTCGGCGCCTTCCGCTTCGCGGACGACGTCGAAGCGGCCATCGCCGGCTGAACACCGGGACGCGACGGACCCTCGACGCGAGCTGAGCGGCGGCAGGGCGGGCCCGGTGCGCGGCCACGGCAGGGCACAGTATGAGAACGATGAACGGGGAACGGACGTGGCGGAACCTGGCCCGGGGTGCGCGGGCGAACTGGAGGAGGCTCCTACCGTCCCTCTCCCGCAGGATGCCGCCGCCGCCCGCGACGTCGTCACGCGCCTGCTGACCTCGCAGTCCGGCGGGCCGGCGGGGGAGAGGCTGACGGATGTGGCGGTGGCCGACGCACTTCTCGTGACGTCGGAGCTGGTCACCAACGCGATTCGGCACGGGGGCGGACTGACCGGGTTCGCCGCCGAGCTGACCCGGGAAGGGCTCCGGCTCGCGGTGGCCGACGCCAGCCGGGCCCGGCCGGTGAACGGTCACGCCACCCCGGCGGGATCGACCCGCATCGGCGGGTACGGCTGGCCGTTGGTGTGCCGGCTGGCCAGGACGGTGTCGGTCACCGTCCACCCCGGCGGCAAACGCATCGAGGCCGTCATCCGGTTGAGCTGAACTCGGTGGAACGCGCGACGGGTGGGGCCCGCCGAAGAGTCTTCGGCGGGCCCCACCCGTCGCACATCGCGCGGTGTCGCTGGTGGGATCAGGGGTGGCGGTGGCCGCCGTAGTAGCCACCGATCTCCTGGTGGTAGCCGGCGTCACCGGTGTGCTTGTCCTTGTCGAACTCGGGCGAGTTCTTGATCTGCTCCTTGGTGAGGTCGACGTGGACGGTGCGCTCGGCGTCGTCGACGGTGCGTACGGTCCCGGCGGGCAGCAGGACGTGCTTGCCGAAGATCCAGACACCCGTGTCGACCACGAGGTACGAGGAGCTGACGTCGTCAGAGTGCTTGTCGACCTTGCCGATGCTTCCGTCGGCGGCCTCGACCTTGTATCCGACGAGGTCGGTACCCGCGGTGTGGCCGGCGGTCGGCTGGTAGCCCCAGATGCTGTCACTCATGAAACGGCTCCCTCATGGAAATCAACTACTTCGCGGTCGTGACCGCGAAGTCGGATCGTCACCCCGGAAAACAAAGGAGGGTGACGCGCTCTCGAACAGCCGCCTGCCCGGTGGGCGGGACCTCACACATCCTCATGAGGAAAAAGGCCCCGACGGCCGGATGCGCCGCGCCGGAGGCCCTGGTTCCCAGCGCCAGGGCGGCCTCCGTCCAGGCTCTTTCCGCTGCCCCGAATTTCCCGGGCTCACGTGATTTCCCCGGTTCGGGCGCGCTCCGAGCCGTCTCCGCGATCCGGGGGGCGGCATGCGGGTGGGCCACGACGAGAGTTCGTCGTGGCCCACCCGCATGTCGGGGTTCAGCTGGGGTTTTCTACCAGCGGTACCACCGGCCCCGCTTGCCGCCGCTCGCTGTCGGACGGATGACGAAGCCGAGCAGCCACACGACGAGCACGATGACGGCGATCCACCACAGAGCCTTCAGCGCGAAACCGGCGCCGAAGAGGATCAGGGCGAGCAGAAGAACAAGAATGATGGGAACCATGATTATCAACCTCCGAGCACTCATGTGCCCCGGTGACCGGCCTTCACTCCTGCTGTTCTTATGGAATTTTTACGGCACCCCGAGACGCGATAATTTCCGTGCGGCAACTGTGCCGCCGGGTGTTCCGTCCCAGGCCGGAAGCCCAGACCGGAAGCGCTCGCGAGGCGTACTGCCGTCATGACGCCCCTCGGTCGCCGCGGTGCGCGGACCCGCGTCGCGAACCCGTGCCCCACGGGCCCTCCTTGAGGGCCGATCGGCCCTCCCCGGGTACGCGCGAGCCCGAGAAGCTGGATCCGGCGGCCGGCCGGCAGGGCCGTCCCCCACAGGAGATCGGGCTGAAGCTCTACCTCGCGGAGAAGACCGTCAAGAACAACATCTCCCGGATCCTCGCCCAGCTCGGCGTCGAACGCCGTGTGCGGGTCGCCGTCATCGCCACCCGGACACGGTCGGCGGGATGACCGCACCGGTCGGGGCCGGGGAAGACCGCGCCGCCCCGCCCGCCGGCGGCCACGGGGACCGCGCGGCGGACGGAACGGCCCTCAGGCGGGCCGGCCGCCGTACGGCACGGTGATGAGCTCCATGAAGTGGCCGACGGGGTCGAGGAAGTAGACCCCGTGGCCGCCGTCATTGCGGTTCACCCGGCCGGGCTGCCGCCGCCGCGGATCGGCGTAGTGCTCGATTCCGCGCTCCCGGATCCGTGCGTACGCCGCCTCGAACTCGTCCCGCGACACCAGGAAGGCGTAGTGCTGAGGAGTGATGCGCTCCGCCGGGATCGCGGCGAAGTCCAGCGTGACGCCGTTGCTGAGGTCGACCGCGACGAACGGCCCCCACTCGGCATCTCCCGACACCTCCACGCCTCACCCAGCCGGTGACCGACACGCGATGTCGCCGCCAAGCCCAGCCATCGAGACGCGACGCGGGGAACGGGTGCGCCCCTCGGTAGGGTTCAGGCCGGGTCCGACCGCTCCGGCGGGACAACGAGCCCCGGAGGCACGGGATGTGTCCCGGTCGGAAGCGGTCTCGGCTGCGGCCGGACACGGAGAACCGACGTCGAGTGAGTGGAGAGTCAGTCATGCGTGGAGGCAGCATCGCCGTGGTCGGCGGGAGCATAGCGGGATGCGCCGCGGCCCTGGCCGCGGCGCGCGGCGGGGCCGAAAGGATCACGGTCTTCGAGCGCGCCGACGCCCGACTGCGCGACAGAGGCGTGGGAATCGCCCTCCACAGCGACCGCTACGACGAGTTGAGGGACGCCGGGTACGTGGCCCCCGAGATGCCCTGGGCTCCGCTGACCCGACGGGTGTGGAGCGTACGCGACGGGGACACGCCCCGCGGCCGGGCCGTCGCGGTGCAGCCGTTTCCGTTCCGCGCCTACAACTGGGGTGCTCTCTGGGGCGAGTTGCGCCGACGGGTGCCCGACCACGTCGACTACCGGTCCGGCTCACCGGTCACCGCCGCCGAGTCCGACGACGACGGCGTCACGCTGCTGCTCGCCGACGGACGACGGGAGCGCTTCGACCTCGTGGTCGGAGCCGACGGATACCGTTCGGTGGTCCGCGCGAGCATGTTCCCCGAGACCGGCCCGACGTACGCCGGTTACGTCGGCTGGCGCGGCACCTCCCGCGACGCGACCGGCCTCCCGTCGGACGGCCACGACGCGCACAACATCGTCTTCCCCGGCGGCCACTGCATGACGTACCGGATTCCCGACGGGCACGGCGGACAGGTGCTCAACTGGGTGCTCTACACCGCACCGCCGCAGCTCGACGGGGACCACCCCGACCTGCGGACGCCGACCTCCCTGCCGCCGGGCGGCCTCACCGCGCAGCTCACCGCCCGCCTGCGCGCCCTGGTCTCCGAGCACTTCCCGCCGTACTGGGCGGCCAGGATCCTCGGCACACCGGCCGAGTCCACCTTCATCCAGCCCATCTACGACCTGGAGGTGCCGCACTACACCGCCGGGCGCACGGCGCTCGTCGGGGACGCCGCCAGCGTCGCCCGCCCGCACATCGGCGGCGGCAGTGTGAAGGCGCTCCAGGACGCCGCCGCACTGGAGAGCGCCTGGTCGGCCGGGACCAGCTGGACGGAGGTCCTCCAGGCGTACGACGCGGCTCGCGGCGGCGTCGGGGCGGCCATGGTCGCCCTCGCCCGCCGGATGGGCGAGGTCCAGGTCGAGAACACCCCCGACTGGTCCGGCATGGCACAGCCGGAGTTCGACGTGTGGTGGCAGGACCAGAACAGGGGCTCCGACCGGCGCAGCGGCTTCGGCGGCCACAGCATCAAGGCCCCTTAGCCCGAGGGCGATTCGTGCGGGGCGGCCGGTGTGCGGACCGCCCCGCGCCGGGTGCCGTCACGGCCTCAGCCGGCGGTCGGCGCGAGTTCGAGCGCCGCGTGCAGGGCGGCGGGGTCGCGCCGGGCGTCCGCTCCGTCCAGGCGCAGCGTCAGCCTGCCGGACGTGAGGACCGTGATCGTACGGGCGCACTCGGCGGCCCGCGCCGGGCTCGGGGACACCAGCAGGACGGCCAGGCCCTCGTCCGCGAGCGTGGTCACCAGCTCGTACACCTGCCGCACCAGCGGCGGCGCCAGCCCCTCGGTCGGCTCGTCGAGCAGGAGCACGCTCGGCGAGCCGAGCAGCGCCCGCGCCAGGGCCAGCATCTGCTGTTCGCCGCCGGACAGGTCCGCCCCCCGGTTGCCCCGGCGCTCGCCGAGCCGGGGCAGAAGCTCCAGCACGCGCTCGGGGGTCCACACACGGGGGCGCGTCGTGTCGCCGCGGCGGGGCGGGCGATGGGCCAGCCGCAGGTGTTCGGCGACGGTGAGTCCGGCGAACACCCGGCGGCCCTGCGGAACGAGTCCGACACCCGCGCGTGCGATCCGGTGGGCCGGCTGCCCCGTCACGTCGCGGCCGTGGACCCGTACGCATCCGGCGCTGGGACGCGTCAGCCCGGCGACGGTGTGCACGAGGGTGGTCTTGCCCGCGCCGTTGTGGCCGATCACGGCGTGCACCGTGCCGGACTCCACCGACAGGGAGAGGTCGTGCAGGACGGTGCCGCCGTGGTAGCCCGCGGTCAGGCCGAGGAGTTCGAGCATCGGAAGTCGGTCATCCTCTCGGATCGGCACAGGGCGCGGCGGTGTCGGCGGCGGTGTCCGCCGGCTCGGGCCGCCGCGGGTCGCACTCGTCGCGCGCCGCGTCGTCGCTCGTGCCGTCGTCCCCGCCGCCGGCGGTGCGGTACGCGTCGCGGACCTCGGGGTGGGCCAGCGCCTCCCGGGTGGGCCCGGTGACGAGCACCTGGCCCGCCCTCAACACGGTGACGGTGTCCGCCAGTTCGGCGACGACCTCCACATGGTGCTCGACCAGCACCATCGTGACGTTCTCCGGAAGACCGGAGAGGAGGACGAGGAGGCGGCCGATACCGTCGTCGGTGAGCCCGGCCGCCGGTTCGTCCAGGAGGAGCAGACGCGGCTCGGCCGCCAGCGCGGCGGCCAGGTCGAGCATGCGCCGCTGCCCGTGGGAGAGCGTGGAGGCCGGCCGGTGCGCCAGCGCGGCCAGCCCGACGGCCTCCAGGCGGCGGAGCGCGGACTCCGTGTGCCGCCGGTAGCGGGACGGGCTGCGCCAGGCGCCGCGGCGCTGGGGATGGTGCTGCCAGCCGGCCAGTACGACGTTGTCGAGCACGGTCAGTTCGCCTGTCACCACGGGGTGTTGGAAGCTCCGGGCGATGCCGAGCCGGCTGCGCCGCGCGACCGGCGTGCGGGTGACGTCACGGCCGTCCAGCGCGATCGTGCCCCGGTCGGGCCGGTCGGTTCCGGCGATCAGGTTGAGCAGGGTGGTCTTCCCGGCGCCGTTGGGTCCGATGACGGCGTGCCGGGCGCCTGACGGAAGCCGCAGGCCGACGCCGTCCACGGCGGTCAGACTGCCGAACCTGCGGGTGAGGCCGGTGAGTTCCAGCGCCGGGGCGGCGGACGGCTCAGGGGCGGGCGTCAGGGGAGGTCCTTCATGGCCGGGCGTCATCAGGAGTCCTTCCCGTCGGGCGTCGGAGCGGGAGCGGAGGCGGAGGCCACGGCGAGCCGCTGACCGTCCGGCGGGCCGCCGGACGACGCCGTGCCGCGGTCCGGTCGGCCGCGCAGTCCCGACAGTCCCCGGGGCAGCAGGTACACGGAGGCGACGAAGAGGACGCCCAGCAGCAGGGGTCCGTGTCCGGGCCAGGCTCCGGCGATCCAGTCCCGGGTGATCACGATGAGTCCCGCGCCCAGCAGCGCCCCGATCACGGACGTCGTACCGCCGATGACGGCCGCCAGCAGGGCGAACGCGGCGATCTCGAACCCGACGTCGGCGGGGGAGAGGTACTGCTGGACCGTGACCATCAGCGAACCGCCGACACCGGCCAGCGCGCCCGCGCCGATGTGCGCGACCAGCAGATAGCGTCCGACGGGGTGACCGGAGGCGCGCATCCGGGCCTCCGCGCCCCGCGCACCGGTCAGCAGCTTTCCGGCGGGCGAGCGCAGCACGAGCAGGGTGACCGATACGGCGGCCACGGCCACCACGAGCGCGTAGGCGTACACCTCGGCCTCGTCGGTCATCCCGTCCCCGCCCCACGGCGCCCGGGTGGGCGGGAAGCCGACCAGGCCGTCCGCGCCGCCCGTCACGGACTTGTACTGGTTGACGACCGCGCCGGTCAGCTCACCGACGGCGAGCGTGATCATCAGTACGGTGGTGCCACGGGCCCGGATCACGGCGGGCCCGGTCAACGCCGAGAAGACGCAGGCCGCGAGCGCCGAGAGCACGATCTGCGCCGGGCCCGCCGTCCACCCGGCCTCCGCCAGGTTGGCCGTGGCGTACGCGCCGACGGCGAACGGCGCCGTCTGCCCGAGCGTGGGCAGTCCGGCGTGGCCGGTGAGGACGCTGACGCTGACCGCCAGCAGCCCGAGCGCCAGAGCCGAACCGGCCAGCGAGATGCTGTACGGGTCGAGCAGCGCCGGCAGGGCGACGAGAACGGCGAGGAGGACGAGCAGCGGGACGGCCTGCCCCGCCCCGGCCCGGCGCGTGAACCACCCGCGTACCGCGTCCGCCGCCGCGCCGCGCACCCGTGCCCGCACAGCCGTCGCGATCCGGCGGCGGAGCCGGTCCATCGCGTCCGGTGACGGGGCGGCGGGGCCGTGCGCGGGTTCCGGCTCCGCGAACCGGGCGCGGACCACCAGCACCGCCGCCATGGCGGCGAAGAGGAGGTACGGCGCCAGTTCCGGCGCCACCGAGACGCCCAGCGTCTGGACCTCGCCCACGGCGACCGCCGCGAAGAACGTCGCCCACAACGAGCGCAGCCCGCCGAGCACGACGACCACGAGCGAGAGCATCAGCACGTTCTCCGAGGTGCCCGGCCCGGGGCCGATGATCGGCGCCCCGAGCACACCCGCCGCCCCGGCCAGCGCACCCGCCGCCGCGAGGACCCCGGTGTGCAGCAGCCGGGGATCGCGTCCGGTGGCCGCGAGCATCTGCGGATCGTCGGCGGCGGCCCGGACCGCCGCACCCACCCGGGTCCGGGTCAGCACCCACGTGCCGAACGCGGCGAGCAGCACGGCCATCCCGATGAAACCGAGCCGGTAGGCGGGATAGCGGTGGCCCAGGAGCGTCACGGAGGAGTCGAGCACCTCGGGAACACGCACGGGCAGCTCGTCCGCCCCGAAGACCTGGATGAGCAGATCACCGCCGATCAGGGCCAGCCCGAACGTCAGCAGCGCCTGGGCGAGATGCCCGCGCCGGGCCAGCGGCGCGGTCGCCGCGGACAGGACCACCCCGGCGACGCACGCCGCGGCGGTCCCCGCGGCCAGCCCGAGGACGAGACCGCCCCACGTCCCGTCGCTCAGCGCGGCCCCCGTGTAGGCGCCGATCGCGTACAGCATGCCGTGCGAGAGGTTCAGTACGCCGGCGGTGCCGAAGGCGAGGCTCAGACCGGCGGCGACCACGAACAGCAGCAGCCCGTAGGCCACGCCGTCCACCGCCGGCACGAGGTGTGCGTCCAGGAGTTCCACGTCAGCCGCCGAGCGTCGCCAGATCCTGGACCATGACGTTGGCCAACTGGTTGCCGTCCGGACGGACCTGGCGCAGGTACCAGGTCTGCACCGGTGCGTGCGCCTTGTCGCTGAACTCCCAGGCGCCGCGCGGGCTGTCGATCTGTCCCAGGTCCGCGATGGCCTCGTTGATGGTCTGCGACGTCACCTCGCCGCCCTTCGCGGCGTCGGCGATCGCCTTGTCCAGCACGGCCGCCGCGTCGTAGGACGCCATCGCGAACGTGGTCGGCTGCGTGTCGTGCTCGGCCGTCCAGTCCGCGGCGAACGTGCGGTTGGCCTTGTTGTCCAGGTCCGCCGCGTAGTTGAGGACCGAGTAGATGTCCTTCGCCGCGTCGCCCTGGGCCTGGAGCGCACTGCCCTCGGTGACGAACGCCGTGTACAGCGGCAGATCGGCGATGTCCGACTGCGCGTACTGCTTGGCGAAGTCGATCGCCGCCTTGCCGGCGTAGAAGCAGTAGACCGCCTTGGCGTTCGTCCTGGCTATCTCCGCGAAGTACGGCATGAAGTTGGTGGTCTTCGGGAACGGCGTCCAGGTGGTCTTGCCGCTCGGGTTGGCGAGCTTTCCGCCCACCCGCTTGAACTCGTCGGTGAATCCGCGCAGTTCGTCGTGACCGCCCTGGTAGTCGGGGCCGATCGCGTACACCGGCCCGTCGACCTTCTCCTTGACGTACGGGGCGATGGCCCTGCCCGGTTCATCGGACAGGTAGCTCGTCGTCCACACGTACTCCAGGTCCTTGACGGGCGGCCGGCCGTTCGATCCCAGGAAGGGGATCTTGGCCTGGTTGATCAGCGGAAGCACCGCGTTGACCGACCCGCCGCCGACCAGGCCCGTGAGGACGTCGACCTTGTCCTTCTTCACCAGCTTGGTGGCCGCGGGAACGGCGGTCGGCGGCCCGTCGCCCTCGTCCGCGACGATGAGCTCGACCTTGCGCCCGCCGAGCTTGTTTCCATGGGTGTCCAGGTACAGCTCGAAGCCCGCCCGCAGCTCCGTGCCGACCTGCTTGTAGGTGCCCGACAGGGAGGCCACCAGGCCGATTTTCACCGTGCCGTCGTCCGCGCCGCTGCCGCCGCCGCACCCGGTGGCGGCCGTCAGGCCCAGAACGAGGGCGGCGGCGCCGACCGTGCGGAATCTGCGATGGCGGGCAGTCGCTGTGTCGAAGAACATGAGGACTCTCATCACGAGGAGTGGGGGAGGGGAGGAACACACCGAGGAGGGGAACACCGGGGGGAGGAACACCGACCCGCCGTGGGGCGGCGGGCCGGACGCCGGCCGCACGGTCGGACGGGGGAGCCGGACCGGGCAGCCGCCGGGCGAGTGGCCCGGGTCAGCGCGGGACCGGGCTGCCCTCGTCGCGGACCCGGGGGGAGAGCGCGTCGCCGACCTGGTTGATCAGCTCGGACATCATGTAGCTCACCTCTCCGATGTCCGCGTCCCGGGTGGTGGTCACCAGCAGGGAAGCGCCGCTGGAGACCGCCATCGAGAACATGTAGCCGCCGTCCATGGCGGTGAGGCTGTGCTCGACCGGGTCCGTGTTCGTCAACTGGGCCGCGGCGGACAGCAGATTGACGACGCCGGAGGCGATGGCGGCGAGCCTGTCCGCGTCGTCCCGCTCCATGCCCGTGTACGCGAGCGCCAGCCCGTCGACGGACACGGCTATCGCCGCGGTCACCTCGGGGATGCGCCCGGCGAAACCGCTCAGGATCCAGCTGAGATCGGTGGGTGAGGTCATTACTTGCTCCGTTCGGGGGCGTCGTCTGTGGTCGAGCGCCCGCGCTGGTTCGTGCTTCTGCTGATTCCCTGCGCGTAGGCCGCCAGGACGTCGGACACCTGGCGGGAGTCCCGGCGGCGGGGCGACGACGTACGTGGCGAGGCGGCGTTGGACCGCTGTTCGGCGCCGTCCCGCCTGGCCGGTGCGGGCCTGTGCTGCGGCGTGCCGCGCCGGCGCAACGGCAGGCCCGACGCGCTCACACCGGCGACGTGCGAGGCCGGCTCGTCGTGCGCGGGACGCGGATCGGGTGCGGCGTGCCGCGCCCGCTCGTGCCGCTCCGCGGCGGACCCCTCGTCGTGGCGGCCCCGGGCGGGAGCCCCGCCCGCACCGGCCGGATCCGGCCGGTGCGGGCCGCCGGGCCTGCCGGGCGGGGTGATCGGCCGCGGGGTCTCGTAGCGGACGTCGCCGCCGTGCCCGCGGCCCTGCGTGCTCTGCGGCGCCGTCACCTTCGGGGCCGGCGCGAGCACACCTGCGGGCAGGGTGACCTCGGCGATGGTGCCGGGTCCCTCGGAGTCGCGCAGTTCGACGACGATGCCATGGCGTGCGGCGAGCCGTGCCACCACATGCAGGCCCATCGACCGCACGTCCGTGATGCCCGCGCGGGGCTCGCGCAGCGCCGCGTTGTGCAGGAGGCGGCGGTCCGCCGGTATCCCGACGCCCTCGTCGACGATCTGCACGACGGCCCGGTCCGACAGCCGCCACACGGTGACCCCGACCTGCTTCTCGGGCGGCGAGAAACGGGTCGCGTTGTCGAGGAGTTCCGCCAGGATGTGGGCCACGTCGTGCACCGCGCGGGCGGCGATGCCGATACCGGCCTCGACGACGCCGAGCGACACGCGGTCGAAGCGCTCGATCTGCTGGGCCGCCGCGACGATGGCGGTGGAGCAGTCGACGTCCTGCGGGCGCACCCGTGCGTGTCCGTAACCACCCAGCACCAGGAGGTTGTTGGTGTTGCGCTCCATGCGGATGGCGAGGTGGTCGAGCGCGAAGAGGGTCTTCATGCGCTCCGGGTCGGCCTCGTCGCGCTGCACCGCGTCCAGTTCGGACACCATGACGGTGGTCAACTGGGCGCCCCTGCGCGCCACCCGCACCAGGGTCTCGGCGAACTGATCGTGAACGTGCGCCTGTTGCGCCGCCAGCCGGACGGCCTCGTGATGGACGGCGTTGAACGCCTCGCCGACCTCGCCGATCTCGTCCTCACCGGTGGCCGTGACCGGGTTGCCGGTCCGCTCGGCCACCTGCTCGGGTGTGGCGCCGCTGAGCGCACCGGGCTGGGACAACTCGCTCATCACGGCCGGCAGTCCGACCTGGGCGACCTCGCGCGCGGCGTTCCGCAGATCGCGCAGCCGGTGGATCATCACCCGGCCCAGCCGGACCGCGACGACGACCGCGCCGACCAGGGTCAGCAGCACCAGGGCGACTTCGCCGCCGGCTATCCAGACGAGCGTGGTGCGGGCCTCGGACACCGTCGCGAGCACCGACGCGTCGACCCGCTTCTCCACCGTACGCAGCAGTGTCAGCCGGTCCTCCGCGGCGTCCTGCCACTCCTTGGGGGTGACATCGATGTCCTTGGTGGTGCCGGTGCGCCCGATCCGGTCCTCCAGCCGGCGGGCCTCCAGAGCCTCGGCGCCGGAGAGGGTGCGCTCCAGCCAGGTCCGCCATTCACCCGGGCCGAGGTCGAACATGACCCCGATCGAATCGGTGTAGCCGAGCCGGCCCGCGTCGAACGTCCGCTGGGAGGCCGCGGTGAAGCCGCCCGCCGCCTGCGCCCTGGCCACGGTGACCTGCTGTTGCGCGGTGTGCTCGGCCGCCTCCGAGAGCGCGGCTGCCGCGCGTACGCGGTCCGCGATCTCGGAGTCGACGCCGTCGGCCTGCGCGATGCCGTCGCGGTACGCGATGAGGTCGGCGATGACGATCCGGTACCCGAAGGCGAGCGCGGAGATCGTGCTGCTGCCCGAGCGCACCTGAGCGCGCAGCGCGGGCATGTCGTCGATGAAGCGCTGGATGCGGTCCAGCGCGCCCTGAGCGTTGCCGGGCACTTCCGACAGACGCCCGAGACGACCGCGGAACGCGGCGACGCTCTCGTCCGTCGCGGTGGACCGGGCGCGGAAGGTCTCCGCGTCGCCGTTGCGGGAGACGAGCGCGGTCGCCGCGGCCCGCTCACGCTGCAAGTCGTGGGTCAACCGGCCTGCCAGGGAAGCGACATCGACCATCGCGGTGAGCCGATTGGCCTGGAGCGCCTGGTTCGTCGCCGGCGCGAGAGCCAGAACCGAGAAGGTGACGGCCACGGTGAGGGGTGCGGCGACGAGCAGGGCGAGACGGCGATTGATCTTCACTGCGCGGCTCCCTCGTGGGAACCGGTGTCCAGTATCAGTGGCACGCAGATACCTGTTAACGATCGTGGGGGGTTGGGGAACGACGGCGCTTCGTCCGCACCGATTCGGAAGGGGGAGGACTCAAGGTGCGGCTTGATCCTATGCCGTAATCCGGCAGCCACCGACCCGTCCGGCGTCGAAGAACTGGCGAACTCGCCAGTAGGGAAAGTTGGTGTCGGGGTGACTGGTGCTGCCGGGGCGAGTTCGAGTGGGCACAAGCGGAATGTGTGAGATCAGGCGGTCGCGCACGTCTGACCAGCATCTTAACCCTCGATATGCATGATGATAATCCTTAGCGGAATGAGTGGATGGATGCGGTGAGACGCTAATTGTTTCCCATTCAACCGCCCGGATTCGTTGTTGCTGAATGGTCAGATCCTGCGATCGGCGCAGGTCTTCCCGGGTGCACTTTCGGTCATTCGCAATGCGTGCGCAGGGGATACGTGTGCCCTTATGGGCGGTCAAGGGCGCTATAACCAAAGACAAGATGACGAGCCGTCATAGTTCGGTACGAACAGGGTCATCCCTCCGACGTCGGGCCGGGAGCGCGGCGACCGCTGGGCGGACGGGGGCCCGCCGAAGTCGCCCTCGCGACCGGGCGTTCCCGCCGGGGTGCGGCCGGAGAGGCCCAAGATGCGCCTCGGGCGTTCAGGGACGACGGTGGTAGGAGACCGAGTGGCCCCTACCTCCTGGAGAGTCATGATCGTCAAGCAGTTGCATGAGAAGGGTCTGACGTCCGAGCACGCCTACACCGCGGCGTTCGTCTCGATCGGCCTCTCCGTCGTCTCGTGGTGCGGGTCGATGAAGGCCGAGGCCGCCGGAACGGCGCGTGCCGACCGGTGGGGCATCTTCGTCGGCGAGTGGGCGCCCACGTTCTTCGCCCTGGGCCTGGCTCTGGCGAACTACGAGCGCGACCACAGCCCGCTGCACTCCGCGACCCACTGACGCGGTCGACCGCGCCGCGGACCGCGGCGCGCTCCCGTGCCGCAATCCGCCGTCCTACGCGTCGAGCCCGCGCTCGTGGCGGTCGACCGCATCGCGTACGGCGTCGACGAACCCGTTCCAGAAGTGGGCCTGGCGGGCGGGGCCGACGCCCGCGGTCTCCCTCCGCCTCGCCGCGCCGTCGAAGTCCCCGAACATCGCCGTGCGCAGGGCGGTGGATATTTCGAGCTGAGCGCCCGCCGCGCTGCGGGTGCGGTTGACGATGTTCGCGGGATCGTCGCCGTTCAGCGGGCTGCCGGAGCCGGCCACGGTCACCGTCACCTCCAGTTCGGGATCGCCCGTGCCGGTCGTCAGTCCGTGTCTCGTGAAGGCCGCCTTGAGATTGCGCGTCAGCCGCTGGTCCCGGCCGCCGATGAGGATCTGCTTGGCCGGGCCCGTATCCGGGCCGAAGCCGTGCAGGGAGACGGCGTAGAGGTTGGCGGCGCAGACGGCCAGCGCCGCCGGGTCGTCGCAGTTGGTCGAGGTGACGTGGAGCTGTGAGGAGGACGCCAGCCCCTCGAACATCCAGTAGTCCCGCTGCGGCACTCCCGCCACCGGAGCGGGCGGTGTCGCTCCCGCCCCGGTGAGGGTGTAACCGGCGATCGCGAGGCACAGTTCACTCGTGCCCCCTTCGATGCCGCCGCCGTGCGGGGCGATCACCGCCGTGCTGCGGACCGGCTCGCTGCCGCCGCTCGCATTGTCCAGGAGATCGGGGCGCGTGCCGCAGCGGAAGCGACGCGCCCAGTGGACGCCCTCCTGATACGTACCGCTGCTGTACAGCGCGGTGTTCGAGGCGAACTCGGCCTCGGCCGCCGCGGCGGAAGCGCCCTTCCCGGCAAGGTCGTTGAGGATCGGCAGACCGGCGGCGGCAGCCGCCACGGAGGTCAGGACGGCGCGTCTGCGCGTGAGGTTCATCCGTTGATCATGTCGGACGGGCCGGCTCGACGCAGCCGTCACAGCGACTTTCGACGCCCGGCCTCTCCGGACGCGGAACAGCGCGGGCGAGGACCGCGCCCGCCGGACCGCCGCCCGCCCCGTGTCCTCCTCGGCGGGTGTCCCCGGCGGGAAGACGCGACCGGGAGTCGTAGTGTCGACGCATGCCCGAGCTCAGCCACCGTCGGAAGCTGCTGGTGCTGGCGATCTGCTGCATGAGCCTGCTCATCGTCAGCCTCGACAACACCATCCTCAATGTCGCCCTGCCCTCCATGCAGCGCGAACTGCACGCTTCCGTGTCCGGGCTGCAATGGACGATCGACGCCTACACGCTCGTCCTCGCCTCGCTGCTGATGCTGTCGGGATCGACGGCCGACCGGATCGGCCGCCGCCGCGTCTTCAAGACCGGCCTCGTCCTCTTCACCATCGGCTCGGCGCTCTGCTCGGCGGCGCCGAACCTCGAATCCCTCGTCGTCTTCCGCATGGTGCAGGCCGTCGGCGGATCGATGCTCAACCCCGTCGCGATGTCGATCATCACCAACACCTTCACCGAACCGCGCGAGCGCGCCCGCGCCATCGGAGCCTGGGGCGGCGTGGTGGGCATCTCGATGGCGGCCGGCCCGTTGATCGGCGGGCTGCTGGTGGACTCCGTCGGCTGGCGGTCGATCTTCTGGATCAACCTGCCCATCGGGGTGGCGGCCCTGCTGCTGACCTGGCGGTACGTCCCCGAATCGCGGGCCGCCAAGCCCCGCCGCCCCGACCCCGTCGGCCAACTCCTGGTCATCGGCGTGCTCGGCGCGCTGACCTACGCCATCATCGAAGCCCCCTCCGCCGGCTGGACCTCACCCTTGATCCTGTCCTTCGTGGGGGTCGCGCTGCTGTCCCTGGCGGGCCTCATCCGCTACGAGCCGAGGCGCGCCGAGCCGCTGATCGACCTGAGGTTCTTCCGCAGCGCCCCGTTCAGCGGGGCCACGGTCATCGCGGTGGCCGCTTTCGCGGGACTCGGCGGATTCCTGTTCCTCAACACGCTCTACCTCCAGAACGTACGAGGACTCTCCGCCCTGCACGCGGGTCTCTACATGCTCCCGATGGCCGGCATGACCTTCGTCTGCGCGCCGCTGTCGGGCCGCCTGGTCGGCAGCCGCGGTCCGCGTCTCCCGCTCCTGATCTCCGGGGCCGCGATGACGGCGAGCGGAGTCCTGTTCGCCGGGTTCGACGCCGAGCGCGACACCGCGTTGCTGTTCACCGGCTACGTGCTGTTCGGTCTGGGCTTCGGCGCGGTCAACGCCCCCATCACCAACACCGCCGTCTCCGGCATGCCCCGCTCCCAGGCGGGCGTGGCGGCGGCCGTGGCCTCCACCAGCCGCCAGATCGGCCAGACGCTCGGTGTCGCGGTGGTCGGCGCGGTGCTGGCGGGCGGGGCCGCGGCGACGGTGGGCTCGGCCGCGTACCGCACGGGGTTCACCGACGCCAGCCGCCCGGCCTGGTGGATCATCACCGGCTGCGGTGCGTGCGTGCTGCTGGTGGGAGCCCTGACGAGCGGCTCCTGGGCGGGGCGCACCGCGCGGCGCACGGCGGAACTCCTGGAGCCCGTCAAGGAGACGGCCGCCACGTCGGCCGGCCCCGGGCGGGAACCCGGCGCCGGTGGGTAGGCCGGTACCCGCGCCGATGCCGGAGGCCCGCGCTTGGATCCCGGTAACTAAGTTGATTAGTATGCGTGCTCCGGCCTCCGCACGGTCGATCACCCGCCCGGGGTGTCGGCGGAGGCGTCGCTGAATCCGCAGTCTTTCCACGGAACTCGAGGGCCCGGCCCGGCCCTTGAGCAGCGGCCGAGGGAGAAGGAGCTCGCCGCAGTGGCGTCCCACCGTCGTCCTAAGCAGTCGAACCACACGTACGCCTCCGTACTCACTGCGACTGCTGCGGTGAGCGTCGTGATGTCGGCGCAGTCGGCCTCGGCCGATCCTCTCCCGGACCCGAACAAGAAGGGTGTGCAGGCACAGATCGACCGCCTGTACGAGGAAGCCACCCAGGCCACGGAGAAGTACAACGGGGCGAAGGAAGCGGCCGACGAGCTCCAGGGCGAGGCCGACAACCTCCAGGACACGGTGGCCCGCAAGCAGGGCGACCTCAACGAGCTTCGCCGCCAACTGGGCTCGGTCGCCACCGCCCAGTACCGCTCCGGCGGCCTCGACCCCTCCGTCCAACTGCTCTTCTCGGCAGACCCCGACGCCTATCTGGACCGGGCCTCCGGGTTCGACCGTCTCAGCGCCCGGCAGTCGGAGACGCTGGAGCGGTTCCTCGACCAGCAGCGGGCACTGCAGCAGCAGCGCAGCCAGGCCGGCGAGAAGCTGGAGAGCCTGGACGACACCCGCCGGGAGCTGGGGAACAAGAAGAAGGAGATCCAGGGCAAGCTCGCCGAGGCGCAACGGCTCCTCAACACGCTGACGGCGAAGGAGCGGTCCAAGATAGCCGCCGAGGAGGAGCGGGCCAACCGCTCCAGCGAACGGGTCGAACTCGGCGACGAGCCGAGCGCGTCGGGGCGCACGGCCTCCGCGTTCGACGCGGCGAAGAGCAGGGTGGGCATGCCCTACGTGTGGGGAGCAGCCGGGCCCGGTTCGTTCGACTGCTCCGGTCTCACCTCCTGGGCCTTCCGCCAGGCCGGCGTCTCCCTGCCGCGCACCTCCCAGGAGCAGGCGAACGCCGGGACCCGGATCAACTCCCTGAGCGCGCTGAAGCCCGGAGACCTCATCATCATGCGGACGGACCTGAGCCACGTCGGCTTCTACGCCGGGAACGGCCAGATCCTCCATTCGCCGAAGCCGGGTGCGCAGGTGCGCTACGAGTCGATCGCCCGCAGCGGCATGCCCTTCATGTGGGGCGTACGGATCTGATGGCGCGCGGGCGTCCCCGGACTCCCGGAACCGAGAACGGCCCGAGGCATCGCCTCGACGAGTGGGATCCGGTCGGCGTCGCCGACCTGGTGCGCGACGAGTGACGTATCGGCGGCCGTCACCCCAATCCGGCGTGGCACGCCAGCAGTACCGGGAGAAGCGGGACCACGGCCGCGCCGGCGCCGACCGCGCACCGCAGAGCGGGGTGGGCCCGGTGCGCGGGCACGAGCACCCTCTTCAGCCGGGCCAGCACGGTCGGTCCGCCCGCGGCCAGGGCCCCTCGCGGCGCTTCGCCGGACGCCAGGGCGAACATCGCCGCCGCCAGCGCGTTCCGGGAGCACCGGCGCAGCGCGCGGTCGTCGGCGGCCATCTCCAGCAGCAGCGGAACCTGCTGCCGCACCTGCCGGGCCAGCGGCAGACCGGGGAACACCCGGGCGAACGCGCCGGCCGCCGAGAGCACCAGGTGGTGGCGTCCGGCGATGTGGGCGCGCTCGTGCTCGACGACGGCGCTCAGCTCCTCGCCGGACAGCAGATCGACGGCTCCGGTGCTGACGACGATCCGCGGGCGGCGTCCCGGCAGGCAGTAGGCGGCGGGCGCGGTGTGCTCCACCACCGTGGCGTCGAAGGACGCCGACCGCCGGCCCACCTTGTCCAGGACGTCACGATGCCTGGCCCGGGCGGCGCGCGCCCGTACGGCGTGGGACACGAAGCCCGCCAGATGGGCGGCGATCAGGACCACGACGGCCGCCGCCCCCGCCGGAGCGAGCGCGCTGTCGGCGGTCGAGGCCCATTCCAGCGCGGCGCGGCACGAGTACAGGAGTCCGTCCAGGTGGGCCCCTGGCGTGGGGAGGTGCAGCGCCGCCAGCGAGAGGCAGAGGGAGAAGGAGACGGCCAGCGCGAACCAGGCGGCGACACCCAGTGCGGGCGAGCGCTGGGGCCACCTGCTGCGCAGCAGCGCCGCCGGGGCGAGCGTGCCCACGGTGGCCGCGTACGCCACCAGCGCGGGGGCGGCGTTCACAGCTCGGTGCGGCCGGAGGCGCGCAGTGCCTCGCGCAGCGCCGCGACCTCGTCGTCGCTCATCCGCTCGACGAAGTGGACGAGGGCCGCCGAGCGGTCCCGGCTGGCCCCCAGAGCGTCCTCCATCAGCGCCGCCGAGTACGCCTCGCGGCTGCGCACCGGGGTGTAGAGCCACGCCTGCCCCTGCTTCCGCCTGGTCAGCCAGCCCTTGTCGTAGAGGATGGTGGCCACGGTCATCACCGTGGTGTAGGCGGCGGAGCGGCGCAGGTTGATGTCGTCGACGACCTCGCGCACGGTCGCCGACCTGCCCCACTTCCACAGGCAGTCCATGATCTCCGCCTCAAGCTCGCCGAGCCGACGCATGCCCCGCCCTCTCCTTGTGGTCCGCGGATCCGCGGACCACATCATAGGTTCGCGGACGTTTCCCCCTACCTCTCCTCGGTTTCCCGTCCCGGCCCCCGTCGTGAGCCACGCCGCCGTCAGGTGTAACGCGGAGAACCGGGGGCACGGAGAAGCGCGGGCCGGTGGAAAGGGCGATCGTGGAGACGCACCCGGTTCTGATCGCGCGAGAGGGCGGCGGGGCCCTCGGCAACCGATGACCAGCGAGACGGCGAGGAGTGCCACCCATGCACCACGACGCGATGCCCCTGCCGACAGGCGTGAGACCGCCCGGCGAAGCGTTCCCGCCCCCCGCCGGCCGGGGCGGGCACCACGACGCCGCCCACCACTCCGCAGCCCGGTTCGTCCGCTTCGCCGACGACCTGACGACGGGCGCCGCCGAGGCGCCACTGCCCGGTGGCGGACGGACCGCAGCGCGGTTCGACGCCCTGGCGGCGGTGGCGGAGGATGACCTGTGCGCCGCCCGACTGGTGGAGGGCCATCTCGACGCCGCGGCGATCCTGTCCGAGCTGGACCACCGGCCCGTGGCGTCCGGGGAGTACTGGGGCGTCTGGGCCGCCGAGCCTCCGGGCTCCGGCCTCACCGCCACGCGCGCCGGGGACCGCTGGGTGCTCGACGGGGTCAAGCGGTACTGCTCCGGAGCGCACACCTGTACGCACGCCCTGGTCACCGCCATGGCCGAGGACGGACGGCGGCTCTTCGCGGTCCGCACGGGCATCCCCGGCGCGCGGAGCGCGACCGGGCCCGCAGCGGACGCTGGCCCGGCCCGGTGCCGCCCGGTGGCCGGTACGTGGCAGGCGGTCGGCATGGCCGGCAGCGACAGTCCGGACGTCCGCTTCACCGACGTGCCCGCCACCCCGGTCGGCGAGGTGGAGGCGTATCTGCGCCGGCCGGGCTTCCACCACGGCGGGGTCGGCGTGGCCGCCTGCTGGTACGGCGGGGCGCGGGCCGTGGCCCGGGTGCTGTTCACCCGGGCCGAGCGGCGTGCCGACCCGATCACCGACGCCCACGTCGGCGCGGTCGACCTGCGTCTGCACACGGCGGGCACGGTGCTGCGCAGGGCGGCCG
This sequence comes from Streptomyces sp. ADI96-02, assembly GCF_003846185.1. Lineage (GTDB taxonomy): Bacteria > Actinomycetota > Actinomycetes > Streptomycetales > Streptomycetaceae > Streptomyces. The sequence continues at coordinate 86,182 of NZ_ML123034.1, read as the reverse complement.
AGGAGATCGACCTCGATCCGCTCGACGCGACGGGCACCGCCGAGCTGCGCGCCCTGCGCGTCCGCGCGCTGGTGGCCGAGATGTGCGCCGAGGTGCTGGACCACGTGGGCCGTGCGACGGGCGCGGGTCCGCTGTGCCACGACGCCCGCCACGCCCGCGCGGCGGCGGACCTCACCGTCTACGTGCGCCAGCACCACGCCGAACGCGATCTCGCCGCCCTGGGCGCGCTGATCGCGCGCGGCGGCGAGGACGAGCGGTGAGCGCCGTACGAGGGCCCGGCTCCGAGGAGCACGCCGACCCGATCCAGGCCCCGGGCACCGACGAGGAGCGCTGGCGGGCCTGGGACGGCTGGGAGCGGCTGCCGGAGTTCACGCTGCCGCGGGCCGGCCGGGTCGTCGTGGTGGCCGCCCACCCCGACGACGAGGTACTGGGCGTGGGCGGGGCCGTCGCCCGCCTGGCGGACGCCGGTCTCGGCATCACGGTGGTGTCGGTGACCGACGGCGAGGGCTCCCACCCCGGCTCCACCGTCGTCAGCCCGCGGCGGCTGGCGCGGCTGCGCGCCCGCGAACTGCTCGCGGCGCTGGACGAGCTCGGAGCGGCCCGCGCCGAAGTGGTCCGGCTGAAGGTGCCCGACACCGCCGTGAAGGACCACGAGGACCGGATCGCGCGGGAACTGGCCGGCCTGGTGTCCGGCGCGGCACTCTGCCTGGCCCCGTGGACGGGAGACGTGCACGGCGACCACGAGGCGGCCGGGCGGGCCGCACGGGAGGCCACCCGCGCGGCCGGTGTGCCCTGTGCCCTCTACCCGGTGTGGATGTGGCGCTGGGCGGAGCCGGGCGACACCCGGGTGCCGTGGCACCGGGCCTTCCGCGTTCCGCTCCCGCCGACGGCGCACGCGCGCAAACGCGCCGCCGTCGACCGGTTCGACACCCAGATCAGGCCGCTCGGCCCCGCCCCCGAGGACGCCGCGGTCCTGCCGCCGGACGAACTGGCGCACCATCTGCGCCCCTGGGAGGTGCTCTTCGTATGACCCGGCCCCGCACGCCCGCGACGTACTTCGACGCCATGTACCGGGACGCCGAGGACCCGTGGAGCCTGGCCGAGCGCTGGTACGAGCGGCGCAAGTACGACCTGACCGTCGCCGCGCTGCCCCGGCCCCGCTACCGGAGGGCCTTCGAACCGGGATGCTCCGTCGGCGAGCTGACCCGCCGACTGGCCGGCCGCTGCGACGCGGTGCTGGCCTGCGACCGGGTCGAAGCTGCCGTCGAAACGGCCCGGCGTCGCACCGCCGGCCTTCCGAACGTCTCCGTCCACCGCCTGCTGCTTCCCGAGGAATGGCCCGAGGGCTCCTTCGACCTGATCGTCCTGTCCGAACTGCTCTACTACCTGGACGACGCCACGCTCGACGCGTTCCTGCGGCGCACGGTGTCGGCGCTGGAGCCGGAGGGCACGCTCGTCACCGTCCACTGGAACCACGAGGTGGCCGACCACCTCACCACCGGCGACGGCATCGCACGACGCGTCGGCGCGCAGCCCGGTCTCGTCCCGCTCGCCGACCACCGCGAACCGGACTTCGTCCTCCAGGTCCACCAGAAGACCACCGCCGGCGGCCACCGTCCGGCCGGTGTGGCCGCCCGGGAGGGACTGGCGTGAGCGCCGCCGACCCGGACGCGATCGCGGTCGTCGTCCCCGCACACGACGAGGAGGCGCTGCTGCCGGCCGCGCTCGCGGCCATCGCACGCGCGGCCCGCCACGCCGACCTCGACCGCACCCGGGTGCTGACCGTGGTCGTGGCGGACGACTGCCGCGACCGTACGGCCGCGGCGGCCCGACGAGCCGGGGCGCTGGTGGTCACCACCGACTGCCGCAACCCCGGCCGGGCCCGGGACGTCGGCGTCCGCCACGCCCTGGCCCGCCTTCCCGTACGCCGGTCCGCCCCGTGGATCGTCACCACGGACGCCGACAGCGTCGTGCCCCGGCGCTGGCTGGCCCACCAGCGGGCCAGAGCCCGGGAAGGCTGGCAGGCCGTCGTCGGCACCGTCGCCCTGCCGGCCTCCTCACCGCTGGCCGAGCCCCACCGCACTCTGTACGAGGCGACCAGGCCGCCGCGGGGGACACCCTGGTCCCATCCGCACGTGCACGGCGCCAACCTCGGCGTCAGCGCGGCGTCCTACCTCGACGTCGGCGGCTTCCCCGCCCTCGCGGCCGGTGAGGACCGGGCACTCGTCGAAGCCCTCGAACGCCGGGGCCACCGCGTGCTCCGCACCGCACGGTGCCCTGTCCTCACCTCACCGCGTCTGCGCGCCCGCGCTCACGGCGGGTTCGGCGACTACCTCGCGATGATGCCCCGCCCGGCCGACGCCTGACGGCGAGGAGCATCCCGAAGGGCAGGCCGCCGGCCGCACACCCCACCGGCCGCCTCCAACCGGCCCGGTCAGCCGGCGCCGCAGGGCTCCACGTCGGGCCGGACCGCAACCGGCGGCGCGACCACGGGCCGCTCGCGGTGCCACCGCAGGGCCCCGAGCGTGGCCGAGACCGCCACCAGCGCCCAGAGCGCCACCGTCATCCCCACAGCCGTCCAGCCGTCCCACACCCGGCCCGCGAGATATCCGACGGCCAGCGGTGCGGCCACCACACCGGCGAGCTTCGCCGCGCCGAACGGAATCCGGGACGGGTAGGAGAGACCGCGGGCGATACGGCGAGCCCGCCGGGCGCTGCCGAACGACGCGAGGAACGCCACGATCGACAACCAGACACCGACCAGGGCGAGTCCGGCGAACATGGTGGCCGACTCGTCCGGCAGAGCGGGAAGCGTCTCGCTCACCCCGTCACGGCTGACGGAGACCTGCACGTCCCGCCAGGTCCGGACCTCGATCGCGTCGCCGGGCCGGACGATCGCCGCCAGCTCGCCGTCCGCCCTGAGGTTCACCGCCCGGTCGGCCGGCGGCGGAACGGGCTCCCGCAACCGCACCCGGAACACCGTCGTCCTGGCGCTCTTGACGCGCTCGGCGGAGAGCACCTTCCCTCGGACCGTACGCACGCAGTCCGATTCCGCCGCGTCCGACCCCGCCGCCCCCGCCGCTTCCCGGCCGACGCACGGCCGTGCGTCCAGAAAGGACCGCTCAGTAGCCACTCGGGCGGGCACCGCCAGCCCCGGGGCCGCGGACGACCCCAGTAACACCACTCCGAGCACCGCCCACGCCGCGACACGCAGCCACGGCCTCCCCGGCCGCCCCCGCCGCGCCTTCTCCACCGTCCGCACAGTCGTCTTCATCATCTTCACTTCCCCCTTCACTCAGGAAGCATTGAGCCACACGCCGACGACCAGGCGACAGGACACGAACCGGCAGTGTCGAGCCCCTGTCCGGTTGCCGGAATACGGCAATCAAGGGCGGCCGGGGCCCTTCCGGGTGCGTCGGCCGTGGCGTCGGCGGAAAGGGTGCGATCCTCGACCCGGCGTCCCTGGCATACACGGCACCTCCGGCATTCCCGTCGCCCCGAAAGGAAGGCACCCATGGAACGAGACCGCGCCGTGAGCGACATGGACGCTCGGCCGCTGAGCGGGGAGAGCGTCGCGGCCTGGAGCAGGCTCCGGGAGGAGACCGAACGCGTCGACCGGACCGGCGCGCACGTCGGCGCCACGGACCTGGCCGAGATCCTGGCCGCCCCGAATCTCGACGCGCGGCAGGACACGCTCGGGCTCTGGGACGGGCCGCGCCTGGCCGCGTACGCCGTGCTCCACACCCCCCACGGCGCGGTGGACGTCGCCCGTTTCCAGGGAGACGCGGCGGTCCACCCCGAGTGGCGGCGGCACGGCCTGGGGACCCGGCTCGTCGAGTGGCTGGAGGAACGCGCCCGAGCCCAGCACGCGGCGGAGCGGGAGCTGTCGGCCCTGCCGGGCGAGCTCCTGCTGGAGGGCAAGGCCGGTGACGGGAACCTGCTGAGGCTGACCGAGAAGCTCGGATACACCCCGTGCCGCTGGTGGTTCGACATGAAGCGGCCGGTGGGCGACGCCCCCGCCGGCTCCCCGGCCGACCGCGACGGCACCCGGCCCATCCCCTATGAGGCCGTTTACGACGAGGCGGCACGGCTCGCGCACAACGACGCGTTTCGCGACCACTGGAACTTCGTCCCGATGGACCCCGCGGACTGGCGCACGTGGGTCACCGGCACCGAGTCGTTCCGGCCCGCGCTGTCACGGCTCCTGATGGCGGGCGACGAGGTGGCGGCCTACCTGATCGCACACGAGAGCGAGGCGGAGACGGCCGCGACGGGCCGGCGGGACTGCCATGTCAGCCTTCTCGGCACGAGACGCGCCCGGCGCGGACGCGGTTCGGCGCAAGCGCTGCTGACGGATGTTCTGCACGCGGCGGGCGACGCCGGATACGACACGGTGTCGCTGGTCGTCGACACCGACAACCCGTCGGGCGCGCTGGGGATCTACGAGAACGCCGGGTTCGCGGTCGACCGGAAATCCGTGACGTACGCCCGCCCGTTGAACGGCCCCGGCCGGACCTGACCGGCGGCGACGGCCGAGGCGACAGCCGAGGCGACAGCCGAGAGGGGCCGCCGGTCAGTCAGCCGACGGGCTTCCGCCACACGGCCGTCCACGACCTCGACGCGGTTCGAGCTCGTCGCCCGCGCGGCTACGTCGTGCGGCGACCGGGTCGCGCGCCGAACTCCCAGGACTCGATGTCGCGGTAGCGGATCGGCCCCGGACCGCGGCCGATGTTGCTGCCGACCAGGTGAAGGCGCTCGGCCGGCCACGCGCACCCCGAGAACCCCGCCAGGCCCGCGGCGGCCTCCGCGATCGCCGAGTGGTCGCCCCTGCGGGAACGGGCCAGCGTCAGATGAGGACGGAACGGGCGTTCGGCGAAAGCGACGCCACAGGCCCTGACCAGGGCGCGGACGTCCGTGGCCAGCGCGTCCAGCCCCGCGAGGTCACCCCCGATCCCGCTCCACAGGACCCGCTCGTCGAAGTGGCCGCCTCCGCGCAGCGCCAGCCGCAGCGCTCCCCGCCGTGCCGCGAGCCCGGCGAGCGGGGGCATCAGGAGCGGGACCGAGGAGACCGGCAGCTCGCCGAGGAAGGCCAGAGTGATGTGCCAGTCCTCCACGCGGTTCCACCGCAGGCGCGGATACGCCGCACAGGCGGGGTGCAGCGCCCGCTCCAGCTCCCTTTTGGCGTCGTCGGGCGGGGCGAGCGCCAGGAACACGCGGGTGGTCGACGGCGGCGGCCGTTCGCCGACGAGCGGTTCACCGGCGGCTTCGGGTGTCTCGTTCACCCGCCGTACGGTACTGACCGCCGACGACCTGGCGGGCACACGGGCCCGGCCCGCGTTCCGCGGAGTTCGAAGGCGAGCGGCCACGGACGGCGTCACGGCCCGCGCGGCGTACGGGGCAGCCCCCCGTTTGTCCGGTTTGATCGTCGGGTACCCGCACGCGGCGTCGCAGCAGCAACGGAGCGCTGTACCTCAGGAGGGACGTGCATGAGCCGCAACGACCTGGCAGGCGCCGCCACCATCACCACCAAGGTGCCCTCAAGACTCGACCGGCTTCCCTGGTCGCGATGGCACTGGATGATCGTCATCGGGCTCGGCACGGTGTGGATCCTCGACGGTCTGGAAGTGACCATCGTCGGCAACATCGCGAGCCGGCTGTCGGAGGACGGCAGCGGACTGCCGATCACCGACGCCCAGGTCACCGGCGTCGCGGCGGCGCTCTACGTGGCGGGCGCCTGTGCGGGCGCCCTCTTCTTCGGCTGGCTGACCGACCGCTTCGGCCGCAAGAGGCTCTTCCTCGTCACCCTCGCGGTCTACCTCATCGCCACCGCCCTGACCGCGCTGTCCTTCTCCCTCTGGTGGTTCCTGCTCTTCCGCTTCCTGACCGGTTTCGGCATCGGAGGCGAGTACGCGGCCATCAACTCGGCCATCGACGAACTCATCCCCAGCAAGTACCGCGGCCGGGTGGACCTGATCATCAACGGCAGCTACTGGCTGGGCGCGATGGGCGGAGCCCTTCTCTCCGTACTCGCCCTCGACACGGACATCTTCCCCAAGGACGTCGGCTGGCGCCTGACCTTCGCCCTCGGCCTCGTCCTGGGGCTGGTGATCCTCCTGGTGCGCCGTCACGTACCGGAGAGCCCGCGGTGGATGTTCATCCACGGGAAGTCCGAGGGCGCAGAGGAACTGGTCACCGAGGTCGAGCGCGAGATCGAGGCAGAGAAGGGCCGACCGCTGCCGGAGGCCGAGACCGAGATCACGATCCGCCAGAGGCGCGGTGTGGGCTTCCTGGAGATCGGGAGGACCGTCTTCCGCGACTACCCCAAGCGGGCGACGCTCGGCTTCTCGCTCTTCATCGGCCAGGCGTTCCTCTACAACGCGATCACCTTCGGCTTCGGCTCGATCCTGGTGAGGTTCTTCGGCGTCTCCAGCGGGACGACCGGCTACTTCTTCGCCGTCATCGCCTTCGGCAACTTCCTCGGCCCGCTGCTGCTGGGCAGGCTGTTCGACACCTGGGGCCGCCGCCCGATGATCGCGGGAACGTACATCCTCTCCGGCGTGCTGCTCTTCGTCACGGCGGCCATGTTCGGCGCCGGCTGGCTCACCGCCACCACGATGACCCTGTGCTGGTGCGTGGTCCTCTTCTTCGCCTCGGCGGGCGCCAGTTCGGCGTACCTGACGGTCAGCGAGATCTTCCCCATGGAGACGCGCGCCATGTCGATCGCCTTCTTCTACGCCATCGGCACAGCGGCCGGCGGCATCTCCGGACCGCTCATCTTCTCCAGTCTGACGTCGAGCGGTGTCGTCGCGGACGCCGTGCTCGCGTTCTGCATCGGGGCCGCCCTGATGGTGCTCGCGGGCCTGGTGGCCGTGTTCTTCGCGGTGGCCGCCGAGCAGAGGTCGCTGGAGGACATCGCGACGCCGCTGTCCGTGGTCGGCGCGGACGACACCGGCGGACCGGGCGGAACCGCCGCCGGCACGGGAGGGAAGCCCGGCGCACCGCCGGGCGCCCCGACGGCCTGACGGCGGACATAAGCCGCAGGGAACACCTGTCGGTCACCGGGCATCGCCCCGGGGTGACATTCTTCGGATTGCCACTGCACATCAGCGCCCCCTGGGTCGTCGTTCTGGATGAAGGCGCACTCCGGCGCACTCCCGGGCACACACCAGCCGCAGCCCGGACCTTCACAGGAGAGGGGCCAACGTCTGTGACGACCCGACTCGCAGGAGACCTGACGATCCTCGCCGCCCCGGCGCGCGGACGCGGGGGAGCGGCCGTCGCTCCGCCGCGCACCGCGACGGCCGCGGTGGTCGGGGCAGACGTCGACGGGACGAGCCGCCACCGAGCGCGCGGGGACGGCCGGTGACGAAGAGCCGCAGCCGCGACACCTCCGGCGCCCAGCACGTGACCCCGTCGCACCCGGACCTCTCGTTCACGGCGTTCCACCAGATGAACCGGGCCAACTACGTCCACTACGCCGAGACGTTCCTCCACCACCGCCAGGACGCCGAAGAGGCCATCGACAGCACCTTCGAGCAACTGCTGCGCAGCTGGGACCAGGTGCTGCTCAAGGAGAATCCGGCGGCGTACGCCTGGACCGTCATGCGCAACAAGGTCATCGACCACACCCGGGCCCGCGCGCGCCGGCCCCCGCTGATCGACGACGCCGCCTTCGACACGGTCGCCCTGCGCGACGCCGTCGACCCCATCGGTCAGATCACCGAATCCCTCGCCCTCTTTCGGGCCATGCGCCGGCTGACCGACCGTCAGCAGGACGTCATGGTGATGACCTACCTCCACGGAATGAACGCGCCCGAGGTCGCCGCCGTACTCGGCATGACGAAGGCCACGGTCCGCTCCACGGTCCGTCACTCCCTGCGCAGACTCCGGGAGATCCTCGGGCCCGACCGCACCATGGAAGGACAGCGATGACGCCCCACGTCGACGAGTTCCTCTCCCGAGCCCGCCTCGTCTCCACTCCGTACACGCAGGACGACATCGACGCGGCCGAAGCACGTGTCCTCGCCCGTCTGCACGCCTACGACACGGCCCCGCCGCCCGCGATCCCGGCACCACCGGCCGGGCCCACCGCACACGAGGCCGCCCAGAACCTCCAGACCCTCTGCGAGACCGTGGTCACCCACACCGCCGCTCTGCGCACCCTGGACACCTTCCTCACCCCCCAACTCCCCGAACCGTCCGGCGCACGGGTCCTCGGGTGCATCCTCCAACTCGCCGAGTCCGAGGAGAACGCCCGCTTCTGGTGGCAGTACGCGGCCGGGGCCGGGGACCCGGCCTCCGCCTACTGCCTCTATCTCCACCACCTTGCCCTCGGCGAGCACGGGCCGGCCCGGTGGTGGCACGAGCAGAGCGAACTGCTCCGGAGCGCGCCCTCCACCGACGCGTCCGACGACCCTTCCGGCGGCGGACCGGCGGACGACTCCGACACGCCCGACGACGTGCCCTATGACGTGAGCGCCGCGCTCAAGGCCGTCACCGCGACGGACGCGAGCCTGCTGCCCACCGCCCTGCGCATCCTCGGCGCGCTCAAGACGGATTCCGCACCCGTGCCCGCCGAGGTGGGAGCCGTCCTCGACTACGTACCGGCGGCCGTCGGATACGTCGACGACTTCGACCTCCCCCTCACCGACCCGGACTTCACCCACCACATCCGCAACCTCATCGGTGCGGACCCCGCACAGCAGGCGCGTTCCCGGCTGGCGCACGACGGCCTCCAGCCCAGACCCAAGAACTCCCGGCCCCTGATCGCGTCCGCCCGCCGCCACCCCATCAGGGCGTGGGAATGAGGACCCGCCCCGGGGACGGCCGACACCCAACGGCGGGCCCCCGCGATCGCGTCGAGCCGGTGCGCGACCGCGGGGTCCCGGCCGAGTCCGCTACGCGACGGCCGGCTCCGGACGCCGGGCCGTCAGCCGGCCCCGGCGGGCGAGGGCCGCGATCGACGCCGCGCACGCCAGTCCCACGGAGGACAGGGCGCACCAGGTCAGCCAGCGCGCGTCGTGACGTTCGGCGAAGTCCCACAGGGCGCCGGTGAGGAGGTTCCCCACGGTGATGCCCACACCCGACACGGTGTTGTAGAAGCCGTAGTGCGTGGCGACGAGGCGGTCGCCGGACAGGGCGACCACCGTGTCCATCTCGAAGGGGTACACCACGGCTCCGCCCGCCGCCAGCAGCACCACGGCCGCGGCGAGCGCGGCGACGAGCGCGGCGGGGACGCCCGGCGGGGCGAGCGCCGGCGGCACGAAGGCCAGCCCCATGCACGTCAGACCGCGCACGAGCGCCGCCGTGGGAGTCCACCGCCGCTTCGCCAGGCTGGTCAGACGGAGCTGGCCGACGACGGCGACCGCCGCCGAGAGCACGAACAGCCCGCTGGTGACCAGAGTCCCGTCGTCGCCCATGGCCTCTCCCGCGGCCAGCGGGAGAGCCAGATACACCTGGAAGGCCAGCACGTAGGAGCCGATCATCGCGGTGGAGAAGAGGAGGAAGGGCCGATTGGCCACGACCGTACGCCACTGCGCGAGGACTCCGCCGCTTCCGGCGGCGCTCCTTCCGCCGCGCGTGGGCAGCGCGCGCGCCTGGAGGAGCGTGAGGGCGGCGAAGACGGCCGCGGCGACGGCGCAGACCAGGCGGAAGTCGGTCGCCAGCAGGGCGAGGCCGACGAGAGGGCCGAGGAGCATGCCCGCCTGGTAGTAGACGTTGAACGCGGCGAAGGCGTCCACGCGGCGCTCCCCCGCCTCGGCCGCCAGGTAGGCGCGGACCGCCGGGTTGAAGAGCGCCCCCGCGAAGCCGGTGGCGGCCGAGGCGGCGATGAGGGCGGGAAGGCTGTCGACCCAGCCGAGCAGGCCGAAGCCGAAGGTCCGCAGGAGGCAGCCGGCCATGATGGGGGCCTTGTAGCCGAAGCGGTCGGCGATGGTGCCGCCGATGAGGAACATGCCCTGCTGGGAGAGGTTGCGTACGCCGAGGACGAGCCCGACCGCCCAGGCGGCGAGCCCGAGCCCGCCCGAGAGGTGCGCGGCGAGGTAGGGCATGAGCATGTAGAAGGCGAGGTTGATGGCGAACTGGTTGGCCATCAGCAGCCGTACGGCCGGCGGGAAGGAGCGGGTCTGCCGCCACAGCCGCTTCATCGGGCGGCTCCGCTGAGAGCGGGCGGCTCGGCGGCGGCCAGCGGATCGCTCACCCGGGCGCACCGCGTCCAGCGGATGACGGTGCGTTCGCCGGGGTCGTCGATCTCGTCGGGATCGTCGGCGGGCGGCCTGCCCAGCAGACCGTGCTCCTCGCAGTACGCGTCGTCGAAGACGGTGCCGACGTACCGCTGGGGGCCGTCCGGGAAGACCGCGACGATACGGTTCTCGGCGGGCTGTTCGCGCGCGGCCCAACGGGCCACCAGAGCGACGGCTCCGACGCTCCAGCCTCCGGTGGCGTAGTGCTGCCGGGCCAGGGAGCGCGCCGCCCAGACCGCTTCGTGCGCGGCGACCCAGTGGACCTCGTCGAACAGGCCGTAGGAGACGTTGCGCGGATAGATGCTGCTGCCCAGGCCGCGCATCAGACGGGGCGCGGCGAGCTGGCCGAAGATCGTCGAACCGGTGGTGTCGACGCCCACCACGCGCAGCCGGGGGAAGTACCGGCGCAGCACGGACGCGATGCCGGCCGAGTGGCCGCCGGTGCCGACGGAGACGACGAGGGTGTCGATCCGGCCGAGCTGCGCGACGAGTTCGTGGGCGAGCGGCGCGTAGGCCGCCACGTTGTCCGGGTTGTTGTACTGGTCGGGGCACCACGCGCCGGGGTGGGCCGCGAGGATCTCCTCGACCCGCGCGCGCCGCGCCTGCTGCCAGCCGCCGGTCGGGTGAGGGCGGTCGACGAGGTCGACCTCCGCCCCGTACGCGGTGAGCAGGCCCGTCATCAGCGGCTCCATGCCGGGATCGCCGACGACGGTGAGGGGATGGCCGAACGCCGACCCGGCCAGGGCCAGGCCGAGGCCGAGCGTCCCCGAGGTGGATTCGACGATCCGGGCGCCGGGCCGGAGCGCCCCGCGCTCGCGGGCCCTGCGCACCATGTACAGGGCGGTCCGGTCCTTGATGCCGCCGGGATTGTGGCCTTCGAGCTTGGCCCAGAAGCCGGAACCGGAGCCGCTGAACGGCGCGCCGATCCACAGGACGGGCGTGTCGCCGACGAGTTGGGCCGTGGTGTGGACGGGGCGGTTCACGCGGGCCAGGAGCTGGGCCGGCGAATCGGGCACGACGGTGTCGTGGGGCAGGGAGGCGTCGTCGGGCAGGGCGGAAGGACGGAGGTGTTCCATGGCGAGTCTCTCCTGCGGCGGAGGCCACGCGGGGCCACGGCCGTGGGTCGAGGGAGGAAGGACGGAGCTGATCGACTGCCGTACGGGCGGCCCGGGGTGTCCCGCGCGCGTCCGGAGGACGGCCGCCGAGGCGGGGGATCGCGGGGAGGGGCCCTCAGGCGTTGATCAGGTCCGCCACACGCCGAGCAGGGCCCTCGCGCGCCCCGTGGACGACGCGTCGGAGAAGGCGGCGCGAGCCGGGAGGAGCAGCGGCCCCGCCGGGGCTCGGAACGCGGCTTCGACGCAGTGCGGACGGTCCTGGGGGCTCTGCGCCCCCGCTGGGAGGTCGCGCGACGGCTGAAGGGTCGGGGCGTCCAGGTCCGAACAGACCGAGTCCTCGCCGCCGGTGGGGGGAAGCAGGGCGGCCGGGAGCCGAGAGGAGTCCGCCGAGAGCGGGCCGGCGGGAGCCGTGGCCGCCACGATCGCGTCCGCCCGCCACCCGGTGGCGGCCGTCGGTCCATGGGAACAGGCCAGCACATGAACGAGGGCGGCGAGCAACACCAGCAGCGCCGTCCCGGCCCCCGGCCGGAATCGACTGTTTCGGGAACCCGGACCAGCCCTCATGGACGCACAGAGTAATCACGTCCGCACATAAAGTTCTCATCAGTGACGCGCGGCGATGCGGTGTCGCACGGAGCCGGAGTGCGGGCGGAGCACGGCCGCGGCTCGGCCGGCACGGCGTCGGCCGGTGCGGGAGGAAGACGACTTCGATCCTGCTGCTTCACCTCATCGGGTGAAGGCAGACGTTCGCCGGCGCGACCGTGCCGGGAAACGTCTCGTACCGCTCGGCGTTGTGCCGAGGCGCCCGTGTCCGGAGGGGAAGAGGAACACGGGCGCCCCGGCGTGTTACTCAGCCGAGCCGTTCGGCCACCTTCTCGCGCAGGGCGGGAAGCGTCTCGTAGAGCTTGCCGCCCGGACAGGTCGTGACGTTCACGTCCCGGTGGCTGGAGATGACCGGAACGTCGAGCACGGTGCCCACCGGGTGCGGGTTGGCGCCGCCTCCGCCGGCCGAGACGAGCTGCGTGGAGCCTTCCGGCGCCAGCTGGTACTGGCCGCTCTTCCAGGCGAGCAGGTCGGCCAGGCTGTTGGTCATGGCTTCGGTCGGCTTCGGGTCCGGACCGGTGTTCTCTCCTCCTTCACTGTTGTTCGGCTCGAAGTTGCCGAGCATCGCGACGCCGAAGGTGTTCGTGTTGAAGCCTGCCGCGTGGCCGCCGAGGATGCCGGGAATCGCGGTGCCGGGCCGCATTTCGACGGAACCCTTGCGGCCTTCCCAGATGCCGCCGAAACGGTCGACGATGAAGTGGTACGGGAAATCGCCGTAGCCGAGGTTCGTGATGTGGTGGACGTAGATGCCATTGATGATCAGCGGCACCTGATCCTGGGTGTAGGAGTTGTTCCCCGTCACGGTGTGGTGGACGAGGGCGGCCTTGATCGAGGACTGGGTCTTGTACCCGGGATCGGCCAGATTCTCGTTCGCCCCCCAGTCCTTCCGCAGCTTGACTTCCGGCTGTCCGGCCTGCGTGGAGCGCGCCTGACGGTCCGAGACGGCTGCGGTCGGGCTCTGGGCCGGATCGATGAAGGACAGCCGCAGGTCCTGCGGCAGACGTTCCTGCGGAGAGGTGAAGCGGACCTCCACCCCGTCCGCGTCGTCCGTGTAGAAAGCGGGCGCGCCTCCCCGCTTGGCTTCCCTGGCCACACCCTCGTCAAGCTCCAGGGGAATGTCCCGCCACGACCCCCAGACGCCGTCGCGCTGGATCCTGGTCTCGGCGGTCAGCCCGCCGTCGACGGCGGATTCCTTCTTCCAGCTGAGGCCGATCGACGAGAAGTGCTCGCCGGTGATCTTCCCGGTGGAGAACACCTTCTCGGCCGGTGATACGGCCTTCGCGGACAGCGCGCCGGTGGGCTTGCCGTTGTCGTCGGTGAGCGTGGCGTCCTCGACCTGGGAGGAGTCTGCTGACGCCGCCTCACTCGCCGTCGCGGCAATGCCGGCACTCGCGGTGGCGAGAGGCGTCGCCAATGACACCATGCCGAAAGCAATTGCGGGGATCGTCTTACGTAATTGCATGAACTTCCCTATGTCGTCACCTGCCTCAAGCCGCAGTACGAGGGTGCGCGACGCTGTATCCGACCAGAGTCGCGACATGCCTCGCACGCCTGAGAGCTGGGGTCATCCTACGATCAGATGTTTGGGTTTCCCCTACCGGCCGCAGCACCGAAGCCGCCGGTGAACGCCCCTCGGACGCCGAGGTCTTCCACCCTCCCGACCTGGGTGTTGTCCGCCTGCGGTGTACACGTCTGCGTTCACCGCGCCAGGTCCTCGACGGCGTGGACAAGCCCGCGCTGTGCGTTCTTCGCTTTCCATGGTTTTCTTCAGTCCGGGCACAGGAAACGCAGCCACGATCAACAAGCCGGTCGAGATTCAGGTCGAGTATCGGACGACCGAACGGGCGGATGCGGCGATAGCCCGGAACGAGGCTTCGGACGCGCGTCCCTGCTCATTCGTTGCCCGGTCATGGCCGCATTCTCGTCGCCGCCCCTGAAGAACCCTTACGACGGCCGCCTCACTCTGCAGAACAACGGAACCACCGCCAAGAACGACCAGACCGAGCAGTTCGACCCGACCTCCCACGTCCAGACACGGCTCGTCAACAACGTGGGCACGCATGTCAACGTGCCCATGCCGGCCGCCTGACGCTGCCCCGCACCTCTCGCGCTCGCGCTCGACCTCTCCGGAACCGAGCGGTGCCGCACGGACTGAGGCAGGGCCGCATGTCTGTGACCGGCACTGCGGAGTTCGGAAGGCTGGAGGAGTCGTCCCGTTCCGCTCGTGGGCCGCCGGGCCGGGTCTACGATGGCTGGTCCGCGCCGAAGCTGGGAGCCCCGATGGCCTCTGTCGAGCACACTCCGGACCATCCGCCGAAGACTCCGCCCCCGCCGAAGCGGCCGATCTCTCCGCCGCGCCCGGACACCCGGCCTGCGGGCGCGGCGCGGCCCCGGATGCACGTGCGGAACCGGCGGTCGGCGAACTGGGCGCTGGAGGCCGCCCCGTGGTCTGCGGGGAGGGCGGCGCGGCGTGTGCTGGGCCGGCTGCACGAGTGGGGATACGGGGAGATCGACCAAGTCGCCGCCGGCGTGACGGAGTTGCTGGTGCGGACCGCCGTGGCGGACGGTGGTCGCCGCGTGTCCGTGCACCTGGCGGACCAGTCCCGGCAGGCGCTGATCGTCGCCCTGTCCCACTGCCCCGGTCCTGCCGCGGCGCATGACGCGGTACTGCGGGAACTGACCAGGCTGGGGGCGGTGTCGTGCGGCACGGACACGGCGGACGACGGGCGTCGGGTGTGGGCGCTGCTGGATCTGTAGCCGGACGGCAGAGCCCCGCCGCCGAAACGGCGGTCGATGGGTCAGAGGCGGTGAACTCGCGGCCGGCGAGATCGCGGCCAGGTTCACGATCAGCGCGCCTTCCATCTCCCGGCATCTCGGCGTACTCAAGGGAGCCGGACTGGTCACGGAGCGACGGGAGGGCAACCGGATTCTCTACACGCTGGCCGAGGACCGCCTGGCCACCTGCGTCGGCCGGTTCCTCAGCGCCGTCTGCCCCGAACAGATCGTGCTGCGCCGCACCACGTGGCGCACCGGGGCGCGGAGCGAGGGATCATGAGGCAGCCACGACTGTCCAGCGTCGTCGAACGACGGCTGCTGGTGAACTACCGCGTGGCCCCGGATGCGGCGGCACGCCTGCTCCCCGGGCCCCTGCGCCCGCAACTGGTCAACGGCTACGCGGTGGCGGGCATCTGCCTGCTGCGCCTGGGAAGTGTCCGGCCCGCTCGGGCGCCCCGGGCGTTCGGACTGCGGAGCGAGAACGCGGCACACCGGATCGCCGTCGAATGGGACGGGCCGGACGGAGTCGAGACCGGCGTCTACACCCCACGACGCGACACCGCCTCCCGGATCAACGCATGGGCCGGCGGTCGCCTCTTCCCCGGCGAACACGGCCGAGCCGACTTCGAGGTGCACGAGACACCCGGTCGGATACGCGTCGCCCTGGCGACCCGGGACGGCGACACCCGAGTGGACGTCACCGCCGAACTGTCCGACGAGGTGCGAGACAGCGAGCTCTTCGCCGATCTCGCCGAGGCTTCCCGCTTCTTCCGAGGCGGGCCGAGGGGCTTCTCGGCCACCAGCTCCGGCCGCCACCTGGACGGCATGGAACTGCGCACCGATGCCTGGCACATGGAAGCCGTCCGGATCCGCTCCGCCGCGTCGTCCTTCTTCGACGACCCGGACCGCTTCCCGCCGGGCAGCGCGACCCTGGACTGTGCTCTGGTCATGCGCGGCGTCCCCGCCGACTGGCGACCACTCCCGGCCCTGGTCCGCGGCGGCGCCTCAGCCTGACCGGTTCGCCGTCCGGGCGCCGACGAGGCATTGCCACGGCCCGCGCCCGCTTCCCGGACGAGCACGCGGACGCGGGGATCAGGAACGGGAAAGGGGGCCCGGGGCCATGGCCCCGGGCCCCCTTCACGGCCGGTGTCCCCTACACAGGGTGGTCACCGGCCCCGGCGAGTCAGGACGTCGCCGTGCCCTCCAGCGGGCTCACCCAGGTGCCGGGGTGCGTGGCCCCGTCCTGCCGGATCAGGCCGAGGCTCGGCCAAGGCCAGGAGACCGTGGTCGTGGTGGTGGTGTTCGGCGGGGTCATCGCCACCTTCACGGGCTTGAACTCCTCAGCGCCGGAACCCTCCTGCTCCTCGGCGTTCCAGGGCAGGAAGGTGAGCTCGGCCATGGTGGCCGTGCCCGGCCTCAGAGTGATCCGCTCGGAGACCTTCTTCTGCCGGGCGAGGCTCCAGCGGTCCTTGTTCGCGGCGATCAGGTCGACCCCCATGTGGCCCTTGACCGTGCAGGTCCGCTTCCCGATGTTGGTGAGAAGCAGGACGGCCGAGGTCTGGCCGGCGTGCGGGTCCGGGTCGGCGTCCGTTCCGTGCACGATCGACGGCTTGACCTCCGCGCCGGTACAGGCCGGGGTGGCAGCGGCGGCGGTGCGCGTCCCCGTACCGCCCGCGGCGTTCGCGTCCTCGGCGGTGAAGGCACCGAGGGTGAGGGTCAAAGCCGCGGCGGCCGTCACGGCTACGGGAACCCTGCCGGCCCGCACGAACACGGATCGAACGGATGCGGTGGAGTCGGTGAAGCCCATGGAAATCCCCTTGTTCCTGGTGATGCGCGCGGGCCGGTCGAGCACGCGCACGATGCCAACTGCGCTGTGCAGACAACAAGACGGCAGCGAGGGCCGAAGGCGTTCCCTCGACACGGTCATGGTCCCGTCACGAGCTGGTAACCGCGAGGCAGTCGCCCAACGGCCTCTCACAGCGGCAAAAACGCGTTGGCCCGCGGGCGGTGGGCCAGGGTCGTACCGGTTTCCATCTCGTGGAACCAGGCGTGCAGGCGCAACGACCCCGCGGCCAGCAGCGGCACGACGCACGGATAGCCGCCGAGCGCGTCGAGCTGCCGCAGGACGTGCCAGTGTCCGGCGGCCGTCAGTTCTCCGGTCGCGGTCGTCGCGTCCGAGGCATCCGTCACCTCTGTCGTCCTGCGGTCGTGGACGGGGACGACGGCCTCGCAGTGCGAGTGGCCGTAGACGATGATGTCCGAGACCTTCAGCTCGTTGACCGCGTACTCGATGGTCCGGGCCTCCCCGGTCGTCGCCCCGGCCTGGTACGGCGGTACGCGGCCACCGTAGGTGCGGAGTTCGAACAGGTCGCCGGGGCATCCCGCCATGACGAACGCGGGCACCACCCGGGCGTCCGAGCACGAGATGACCATGGCCCCGGGCATGGGCCCGGCCACCAGGTCGTCCAGCGCCACCTTGTGGGCCGCGGCCAGAGCCGGGTAGACCCGTGCCCGGTCGATGAGCTGCCGCAGGGGGCTCTCCGCCCGTTCCATCACCTCTTGAGC
Organism: Streptomyces sp. ADI96-02; assembly: GCF_003846185.1. Lineage (GTDB taxonomy): Bacteria > Actinomycetota > Actinomycetes > Streptomycetales > Streptomycetaceae > Streptomyces. The sequence continues at coordinate 68,883 of NZ_ML123034.1, read as the reverse complement.
CGTTCGTCGATGGCCGCCTTGAACGCCTCGAACGAGCCCGGCGTGCTGATCGCCATTCCGTCGAAGAAGAAGGTCGGCGTGCCCTGTACGTTCAGGCCGAGGCCGTCGCGCTGGTCGGCCCGGACCCGTTCCGCGGTCTTCGGATCGGCCAGATCGGCGTCGAACCGCTTCATGTCCAGGCCGAGTTGCTCGGCGTAGCCGCGGAAGACGGATTCCTTGCTCTCGGCCGCCTCGCCCCACTGCTTCTGCGTGTCGAACAGTTTTCCGTACATCTCCTCGAACTTGCCCTGCCGGGCGGCGGCCTCCGCGGTGCGCGCGGCCAGTTCGCCGTTGCGGTGTCCGGGCATGGGGAAGTAGCGGGCGACGAAGGTGACCCGGTCGCCGTACTCCGCGCGCAGTTTCTCGACGACCGGGTACACGGCGCCGCACGCCTCGCACTCGAAGTCGAGGAACTCCACGATGGTCAACTCGCTGCGGGCGGGGGTCGTGAGGCGGTGGCTGGACTCGCGCAGCGGCAGGGCCTCGGCAGCCGGCCGTACGTTCAGGGTTCCACTGCCGCGGTCGTCGGGCGAGAACAGCAGGAAGGAGCCGAGCGCGGCGGCGAAGGAGGCCACGATGACCGCGGCTACGTACAGGTGCTTCTTCATGATTCCTCGGTGGAGTCGGAGGGCCGGGCCGCCCGTGCGGGCGGACGCCGGTCGCGGGCGTGCAGGCTCGCCAGATAGGCGTTGTAGGCGGCCAGCGGGTCTCGGTCGTCGCCCCGGTCGATCTGCCGGTCGACGCGTCGTGCCTCGCGCCGGTCCGAGCGGACCCACTGGATGGCGAGGATGACGGTGGTGATGAGTACGGGGATGTCGCCCGTCGCCCAGGCGATGGCTCCCGCGTCGTACTGGTCTTCGAGGGGATACCGGACCCAGGGGCGGTCCAGCAGGGACCACCAGCCCTCGCCGATCAGGCTGGTCGAGCTCATCAGGGAGATGCTGAACCAGGAATGGAACGGCATGGTCAGGATGAGGACGAACAGCCGCCCCAGATGAGGCGGGCGGCGGGGTCCGGGGTCGACGCCGATGACGACCCAGAAGAACAGCAGCCCGACCGCCAGGAAGTGCACCAGCATGAACATGTGGCCCAGGTGGCTGCGCATCAGGGTCTCGAACAGCGACGTGTAGTAGACGGCGAAGGCGCTGCCGATGAACAGCACGCCGGCGACCGCCGGATGCGAGATCACCGCGACGTACCGGCTGTGCAGCAGCTTCGTCAGCATCTCGCGCGGGCCGTCCGGCTCGCCCTTGGGCGCCGCGGGCAGCGACCGCAGGGCGAGCGTGGCCGGGGCGCCCAGCACCAGCAGGATCGGCACCGTCATGGCCAGGATCATGTGCTGGCCCATGTGGACGCTGAACAGCACCTTGCCGTAGACGGAGAGGCCGCTCATCGTGGCCACCACCGTCACCGCCAGGCCCGCCAGCCACGAGACGGTACGCCCGACCGGCCAATGGTCGCCCCGGGCCCGCAGCTTGCGTACACCGGACAGGTACAGCAGACCGGCCCCGGCCGTGCCGAACGCGAACACCGGGTCGAAGTGCCACTCGGTGAACAGCGGCGTCCACGGGAAGTCCCCGAGCGGGGGCGGCATCGCGAATCCGAGCAGCTCCTCGGCGGGCGACACCGGCTCGCCGCCCGCGTTCGGCGCCGGGGTGCGGGACAGGCCCGCGCCCAGCCCGAGCGCCACCGCCATCACCAGCAGCTCGCCCGCCGCGAACCTGATGAAGGCCCGCCGTCCGCCGGCCGCGAGGGCGGGCAGCAGTCGACGCCGGTGCCACCAGCCGATTCCGCCCAGCACGGCCAGCGCCGCGGACTTGCCGAGGAGCAGCAGCCCGTAGGGGGTGGTGACCAGTGACTCCGGACCGGGAAGACGGACGATCGCGTTCACCGCGCCGCTCGTCCCGACCGCCAGCAGCGCCCAGCCCGCGAGCGGACTGAACCGCCGCACCACCTGGACCGCCCGTTCCTCCCGGCGGGCCGTGACGACCAGCACGAAGACCAGGCCGCCCACCCACACGCCGGCTCCCAGGACGTGCAGGGCCAGGCTGGTGACCGCCGCGTCATGATTGCCGGACGCCGCCGAGTGGCCGCTGAAGGCCGGCGGAAGCAGCCCGGCCAGCGCCACCAGGAGCAGCGGGCGCGCCCAGCGCGCCCTCGTCACGCCGAGGCAGAACGTCGAGATCACGATGCCCGCGCCGGCCATCAGCGCGTAGGAGCGGCCCTGCGCGTCGGTGACGACGAAGTCGACCAGCGCCTCGGCGGTCAGGATGTCGCCCACCGGCTGCGCGAAGAGATCCGACAGGGTCAGCACCATGGCCGCCGCCGCGGTCGCGCTCCACGCCGCCGCCGCGACGGCGGCCCAGGTGAGATACCGCACCTGCACGGCGGTGAGCCTTCTGCCGCCGGGAAGCAGGACGACGACGAGCAACAGCGCCCCGACCGTGGTGACGGCCGCCGCGTCGGTCAGCGTACGGGCGACGGGAAGCCCCCACGCGGTCAACGCCCCGGCGGTGGAGATCCCCGGGACCTCCACCGCCGTGCTTCCGCCCGCCCGGACGGCCGCCACGGCGGCGGCGACGGCGCAGAGCACCCCCGCGGCGAGTACCGCGGGCAGCCGGGACCGCCGCCCCGCGACGTGCGTACCGGCCTCAGACGCCATGGCGGGCACGCCTGCGCCGGGCGAGGACGACGCCACCCGCCAGGAGAGCGGCGCCCGCGGCGACCGCACCGACGACGACCGGCACGTTCGAACCGGCCGGTTCCGGGCCGGAGCCGCCCGCGACGGCGGGGGAGGAGGAAGGGCTGGGCTCGGCGTCCTCGGCGGGCTCGTCCTCGGCGTCGGGCGACGGAGCCGGCGCGCTCGCAGCCGCCTTCACCGTGAAGTCGTACGAACCGGAGACCGGGTGCCCGTCCGCCGACACCACCCGGTAGCCGACGGTGTAGCGGGTGCCGGGAGCGGAGTCCTTCACGGCGAGCGTGACGGTCTTGCCCGCGACCTCCGGCGCGCCTTCCGCCACCGACTTCCCGTCCGCCGTGGTCACGGCGACCTTGGCGTACTTCTGGGTCATGGGATCGCTGAACGTCAGGGTGATGCGCGGCGGAAGACCCGCCAACGCGGCGTCGGCGGCCGGACTGCTGGCCTCCAGATCGGTGTGGGCCGCGGCGGGAGCCGCGGCGACGGCGACGGCGGCGAGCGCCGCGGGTACGACGAGGAGGCGGGCGGCGCTGAGGGCGGCACGCCGGTGGGAGAAGGACATGGCAGAGGGATTCCTGTGGTCCCCCGGCGGTACGAGCCGCCGGGACGTACGGCACCGGCCCGCCGGGCGGACCGCGCAGCGCACCCGTCAGGGCAGGCAGGGACCACCGGTCGGCGTCGGCCGGAGAAGGACGAACGAGGTGCCTCCGCGGCGCGGCGGCGCGCGCCCCTCGTGGAGCAGGGCCAGAACGGCCGGCTTCACATGGGAGGGGGCCTCCGGCAGCGCCGCCCGGGGGCCGGAACCGTGAGCGCGGTTCAGGAGCGGCCGGATGAACCGCAGGACGCGGAGTACCGCTCTGAGCAACGGCTTGCTCCGCCACAGCAGGCGCTCCGTCAGGCCCAGCAACCTGGCGGTGAGGAGGATCGTGACCAGGTGCCCGGCGAGCAGGACGCCCGCCGGCGGCCCGGCCGGCGCCCCGTGCTCGATCCAGGCCGTGGGGTCGAGCCCCGGTGCGCCGACCGTCGCGCAGGCCCCCGGCAGCGAGTAGGCCGCGTGGTAGGCGGCCTGGGTGGCCGCGAGGGCGATGAGCAACTGCGTGTCCGTGAGCCGCCGCCGGGTCAGGACGGCGGCCCCGGGCAGCGCCACCACGGCCATCGCCGCCACCAGGACCCAGCGCGGGGCGTGCCCGCGGGTGAGCACGTGGCCCACCAGCGGAAGCAGCACGCACAGGGCCGCCAGCCCGCCGACGCGCATGCCGCGCAGCACACCGGTCGCCGGAGAGGCGGATCGCTGCGAACGGAACTGGCGCATCGGGTGTGGCTTCCAGAGGATCGGAGAGGTGGTGCCGGCCGCGGGACGGACAGGGGGCCCGTACGGCCCTCGAAGCTTACCCATCCCCTCCGCGGGGCCGACGGCCGGAGGCGGGAGCCGCAGCCGCACGGATGCCGGGCAGCGGTCCGCCGGCCGCGCCCCGGCGCTCCGAGGGGCACTCGGCCTCCGGCACCGGAACGAGCACCAGGAGCAGTCCTGTCGCTGGGGCGGTCGGCTTCGGGAGGGGGTTCGGGCCGTTCTTTCCGGTCGTTGGAGAAGGAGGGGCGCCAAGTCGAGTCATGCCCGGGCGGCGGACCGTTGACGTCGACTCCGGATCGGGATCCGCTCCGTGGACAGGCATGAGGGTTGGTTCTGGGAGATACCCGCTGGTCGGGTTGCCGATGACGGTTCGGGGGCCGGCCGTAAGCGGCGACGCCGTGTCGGGCACGGGTGGTTGGTGTCGGGTGGGAATCCGGCCATGGTCGAGTGTGCTCCCTGCCCGTGGGGTGCGGGTATGCGCCATTCCGTCTGCGTACGACGACATTGCGCTGTCTGTTCGATTTTCGGTGAGGGTGGTGTGTGATCGACTGTGCCCGTCTCGGCATGACCTTTCCTTTACCTGCTTTCCCAGTGCCGCTCGTTGTCTCCGCTGCGGGAGTGAGGTTGGTCTGTGCTCCTGCCCGGCGCCTGCTCCACCCGCCTGCCCCGCCTCTTCTCCCTGTGCGAGGGGTGTGGGGCCGTTCTGAGGACGGATGGCCTATGACCTCGGCTGATCAGAGTCTGCTGAAGATCTACAGTGACCGTACGTACACGCACACCACGATGGTGCGTCATCAGGGGACGGTGATCGCGTTCGCGATCGATGACGCTCGGAGGATCGTCTACACGGTTCTCGACCTGTCCTCCTACGACGAGAAGAAGGGAGAGCTGGACGTCGCGTACTGGTCCGAGAACCCGGCCGAGTTGCCGTTCCCGGGTGAGGTCGTGAAGGTCGGCTACGCGGTGGCCGGCGCGACGGCGATGCCGGTGGTGAAGAAGGGCGGCCGGGCCGAAGCCGGACCCGCCGATGTCCTGACGTCGGAGGAGACGGATCCGTTCCTGTCCTCCACCGGGCGGCTGACCGCGCCCGACGCGCCGTTCCAGGTGATATCCGACGGCTCGCACGTGGTGGTCCTGCGACAGGCGATCGCCCGTGATCACGCGGACGCGGTGTTCACCCTCACCGACGGCTCCGGCTCCAGCGGGGACGGCGCCCGGGCCGATGTGGTGAAGGCGGGCGCCGTACCGGTGCCGGTGGTGGACGGGACGCTCCTGTGCGACCGGTTCCTGCTGGTCGAGGGTCGGCTGAAGCCGGTGGCGGAGGTGCGGTTCAAGCGCAGCAGGCACAAGACGCGTCCAGCGTCGGCGAAGGACAGCCTCGGCCCCGCCGACATGGACGGGAGGTCGTTCTTCGAGCCCACCCAGGAGCTGGACCTGATCCGGAATCTGACCAGGGGCCGGTTCACCGCCGTCCTCGTCCCCACCGCCGTCATGGGCAGGCAGCGGTGGCAGTTCTTCGCGCACAACAAGGTCACCGGCCGGATCGACGCGTTCAGCATCGAGCAGGACCCGGACGGACTGTTCAACACCCAGGGCAGCCGCTACTGGACCAGCCCCGACCCGCGCTACAAGGAGTCGGTGTACGAGCGGCAGCCCGGGATCTGCCCGTTCACCAGCCTTCCGCTGGTCCCCGTCGCTCCCGACACCCTGCACCCCGAGACCGCGCTCCTGTTCAACGGCACCAGCACCTATCTGAACATGGGGGACGCGCCCAAGCTGAAGTTCCAGGGCCGCGCCTACGCGGTGGAGGCATGGATCAAGCCGCGGGCGGCGGGCGGCCCCGTGCTCGCCCGCTGGTCCGGCACCGCGGGCCAGGGCGGCTTCCAGCTGCGGATCACCGGCACCGGCCAGGTGGCCCTCGACCACAGCGGCGGCACCCTCACCTCCCTCCAGAACATCCCGGCCGACACCTGGGCGCACATCGCCGCCTCCTTCGACGGCACCACCGCGACCCTCTACGTCAATGGAGAGTTCAGCGGCGACAAGGCGCTCCCGACCTCCGGCGACGGCAGTGCGCTCCTGCACATCGGGGCCAAGGCGGGCGGCCCTTATTACAGCGGTGTCATCGACGAGGTGCGGATCTGGAACCGGGCAAGGGGTCAGAGCGAGATCGCCGACAGCAGTCGCTACCGGCTGATCGGCAACGAACCGGGCCTGCTCGCCTACTACCGATTCGACGAGGCGGCCGGGACGAAGGCGTACGACCAGACCGATACCGCCGCCCACGCCAACCTGGACAACCCTCCGCAGTGGGTGACCTCCCAGGCCCCTGTCGGCGAACATCCCGGCGTGCGCCGCGACAGCTTCACCCTCACCGGCCGCACCCCGGTCGCCGGGCTCTCCGCGACCCTCTACTACCAGCAGGAGAAGTCGGTCTCCGGCTATCTGGAGGATCCGCAGCCGGCCAAACGCCAGGCCCGTGTCCTGCTGGCGTTTCCCACCCGCCCGGACGGCGACACCACCGCCGAGCCGTGCATAGCGGCGCTCGACTTCGGCGTCGGGCGGGACGGGCGTCTCGCCGACATCCCCGACACGGTCACCCTCGGCGAGATCGGCCGGCCCGCGGAGGAGACCGCCGACAAGGTCGCCGCCCAGCAGGTCCTCGTCACCCGTCTCGAAGGGGAGGAGGAGGCGCTCGCGAAGAACGTCACCGAGCTGGAGGCCCAGGAGACGGAACTGGCGAGCCGGCTGGCCCAGGCGGAGGCGGACCCGCGGGCCTGGTCGGCGGTGCTCAGGATCCAGCCCGGCACCACCTGCCTGGAGGCCAGACTGCCGAACACCCTGGTCGCGGGCATCCGGCAGCGGTGGCACCTGATGCCCTTCCCCGGAAGCGCCGGCTCGTCGGGGTATCTCGAGGTGGCGCTCGTCTGCCTCGACCTCGGCAACCGGGTCCTGGAGGGTTCGAGGGAGGCCGACAGCCAGCAGTACCAGCTGAGCCTGGCGCAGCGCACCCTCACCAACCTGCCGGCGGAGGCGCGCTGGCTGGCCTACCCGGACGGCAACGGGGGCTACACCCTCAGAAGCGCCCGCGGCTTCTACCTCCGCGTCGGAACCACGGCCACCACGGTCTTCGCCCTGGAGAAGCTCGCCTTCGACCCCCTCGGGGTGTACGCCGCCACGACCCAGCAGTTGGCCGACGCGCGCAGCCTGCTGGCCCTGCGGCGAGGAGAACTGGCCGCGAAGAGGGCGGAGCTGAAGGCCGCGCGGGAACTGCTGGCACTGATGAGCAGCAGTCTGCTGGGCGAGGCGAACCTGGTCCTGCCGATGCCGCACATCGGGCTGGACGCGGCCGGTCTGGGCTGTGCGGGCGCGCTGCTGAAGTTCGCCCGTACGGACACGGTCCCGTTCCTCGCGGACAGCGCGGCCGGGCGGGTGGCGCTCTACTTCCGGGGAGTGAACCGGCAGTTCTTCGCAGCCTATCTGGACACCCTGGTGGAGCGCGGGGCACGGCAGCACATCGTGGGCGGTCTGACACTGCTGTTCACCGCCCGGGACCCGGCCATCGGGATGGACACGGTGGCGGTCACCATCACCGACCACACCGCGAGCGGGACCGCTGCCGCCTCCCTGTGCGATGTGACAGTCACACGGGGGACCGAGAACGAGGTGTTCAGCGGGGTGCCGCGCCGGGCGGGAGACCTGGCCGCCGTACTCAACGGACTGCCCGAGACCCCGGTCGCGGTCGGCACCGTCGCGTCCGCCGCACAGGGCCGGATCACCCTCGCCGCGGGGAGCTCGCTCGCGGTGCCGGCCGCCGGATACCTGCGTGTCGGCAGTGCCTGCCACCGGGTGACCGCCGCCGTGGCCCAGGGGGACACCACGGTCAACGTCACCCCCGCCCCGACCGCCGGAATCCCCGCGGGGACCCCGGTGTCGCTGATCCGCTACGACCCCGTCCGCGCCACCGCGTCCCGCCCCGGGGCCTCCCTCGCATACGGATCGCGGATGGTGGCCGTGAACGCCGACGGCGAAGACCTGACCGTGGCCAACGGCACCGCCACGCTCCGGACGGCCGGACACGGTTCCCGCTGGCGAGCGGACTCCCCGGGCCGCGCGTTCATGTTCAACGGCACCGCGCACCGTCTCGCTCTGCCGGACGGCCTGCTCGACCAGGTCACCACCCCGGCCGGGGACCTGACCACCGAGGCATGGATCAACCCCGGCAAGATCCCCGGCACCCGTGCCCGCCTCCTCCACGTCAACCGCCAACAGACGAAGGCGTCACTCGCCCTGACCCCCGGAGATCCCGTCCCGGGCGGCATGCTGCTGGACGGCAGCAACGACGCCATGCTGCTCAGCGGCGTCGACCCGGCCCAGACGGACTTCACCATCGAGTGCTGGCTCAAGCGCGCCACCGGCCGCACCGTCGTCGACACGATCGTCTCGAACGGCGCCAATGGGCTGACCATCGGCTTCGCCGCGGACGGGAAATTCAGTTTCGGCTTCGGCAGCGGCAGCACCGCGCAAACCCTCACCACCCCCACCGCCACCACCGACGGGGAGTGGCACCACTGGGCGGTCACCTTCGACCGCACCGCCAAAGTGCAGATCATCTACCGCGACGGCGCGGAAGTCACCCGCCGCACCGCCACCGCACTGCCCGCCGCCGGCCCGGGCACCATCGTGGGCCGCACCGACACCGGCACCACCGTCTGCTTCTCCGGGCGGCTCGCGGAACTGCGGACCTGGAACACGGCCCGGGCCGGCGCGGACATCGACGCCGACCGCTTCCGCCGCGCCAGGGCCGGCGAGCCGGGACTCACCGGAGCCTGGATCTACGACAAGACCCGCCTCGGCACCGCGTTCAGCGACGGGCAGCTCCTGTTCGCCGACATCAGCGGCAACAACCGGCACGGCGGTGTGTGGGGAAACCCCGAAACAGCCGACTCCGCCCTCACCTCCTACCGCGTCCAGGCCGCCGTCGGCGACCGGGCCCGCACCGGACGGGACAGCTACCCCGGCGGGGAATGGGCCCATCTCGCGGCCGTGTACGAGCAGTCCTGGGCCCTGCGGTTCAACGGGTCCGCATGGGCCGAGACCCCCGATGCCGATCAGCTGGACATCGCCGGCGACCTGACCATCGAGGTCTTCGCGAAGATCGACGCCATCGGAACCCGGCAGGGCCTCATCTCCAAGGGACGGCTCAGCGACGGAGCCGGCGGCACCGTCCCCTACCAGCTCACCGTCCTGGCGAACGGGAAGCTGGAGTTCGCGTTCGAGGAGCCCGGACCCGTCGTCAAACGCTTCACCTCCTCCACCGCCCTGACCGCGGGCTTCCACCGGATCGCGGTCGTCCGCCGCGCCGGCCGCACCACCCAGGAGATCAAGGGCAAACGCAAATTCCCCATCGCCGGCTCCTCCGGCACCACCACCGAGCAGGAACTCGATGTCATCGAACGGGTGGACGTCGAGGAGTGGCAGGACATCCAGTTCTTCGCCGACGGTACCGACTACGGGACCACCCGCTACACCGGCCCCGGCCCCCGGGGCAACAACGGCCCGCTGGAGATCGGCCGCGCCCAGGACGGCAGCACCCGCTATCCGCTGACCGGCGCCATCGGGGAGGTCCGCATCTGGGGCAAGGCGCGGGACACCGACTGGCTCGGCAACCCGGTCCAGCCCCGCGACGAGGCCCTCCTCGCCCGCTGGACCTTCGAGGAGAACGAGGGCAACAGCACCACCGACGCCGTCGGCGGCCACGACCTCAAGCTCCGGGGCGCCCGCTGGACCACCGACCCCGACCCGAAGGCGTCCTCCTTCACCCTCTACCGCAACGGCCTGCCCATTCCCGCCGACATCCCCGCCACCAACCCCCTCACCGAATGGGGCGACGACCAGCTCACCCTCGCCGCCCTCAAGAAGGCCGGCGCCTACAGCGACTTCTACGCCGGAGCCCTGGAGGAGGTGCGGCTGTGGCGCTCGGCCCGCACTCCTGAGCAGGTCCTCGACAGTCTCTTCACCCGCCTCAAAGGCGACAAACAGGACCTCCTCGGGTACTGGCCCTTCGACGCCGCCTCGACCACCGTCACCGCCGAAGCCGCCGCCGACCAGTCCCTGCGCGGCAACCACCTCGACATCGGCACCGACACCACCCGCCCCAAGACCACACTGTCCACCGCACCCGTCTCCACCGACACCGCCGGCGTCCGCTCCGCCCTCGCCGGCGTCCGCACCCCCTTCCACGAACTCATCTCCACCCCGCCGGCCGCCGCCGAGTACGCCGACGTCCAGTACACCCCCACCGGCGAGACCACCGGCGTCCTCAAACGCGCCTACACCCACACCAACGACGGCACCTGGCACCTCACCACCGGCTACAAGGTCGGCGACCTGGTCAGCGAATGGGTCAGCCAGGTCCAGTTCGACCCCCAGCTCATCGGCTACATCGAAGGCGCACCCCCCGTCCCCTCCGAGAACCTCACCGGCACCACCCACGAGCCCGAGGGCTGCTCCAGCGTGACCTTCCGCCAGGCCGAGGAAGTCACCTCCACCCTCTCCTCCGACTCCGAACGCAGCGTCAACACCGCCTTCAACATCGCCGCCGGACTCGACACCGACGCCCAGATCCTCATGATCACCGCCCCGCTCGGCATCGGCACCGCCCAGCCCCTCGCCAGTGTCAACGTCAAGCTCCGCGTCGGCGGCAGCTTCGAGTTCTCCAACGCCTGGACGGACGAGACATCGGTCTCCCAGGGCACCACCACCGAACGCGAGACCTCCGCCGCCCTCGCCGGCCACTGGGAAGACCCGGCCAAGGTCCTCAACCAGGCGATCGGCCGCCGCTACATACCCGCCAACACCGGCTACGCCCTCGTCCAGTCCGAGACCGCCGACGTCTACGCCCTGCGGCTGGCCCACTCCGGGGCGCTGGTGGCGTACCGGATGCTGCCGAACCCGGACATTCCCAAGGACTGGAACATCGTCGACTTCCCCCTCAACCCCCAGTACACCAAGCAGGGCACCCTCGACGGGGCGGTCGGCTTCGACGAGCACGGCAAGGTTCTCGACCCCGCCTATCCCAACGCGAGCGTGCGCGGCGACCACAGCTACTTCAAACCCCGCGAAGCGTACGCGCTCAAGCGCCGTATCCTGCGCGAACACCAGGAACTGGAGAGCTTCTACACCAACGTCTCCACCAGCACCGGCGACAGCGACCCCACCGCGGACCGCGCCAAGCGCCTCCTGGAGTCCTTCTCCGGCCCCCTGCCCCCGGCCCCGGACAAGAACCCGCCTGACCAGGCCACCAGTGCCTTCGCCAACCGCAACATCGCCAACACCTACGTCTGGACCGCCGACGGCGGCTTCTTCGCCGAGACCACCGGCACCGTCGACGTCGTCACCCAGACCACCGGCGGCTCCTACAGCCTCTCCGGCTCCGTCACCCTGGGCCTGGAGATCGGCTTCGGAGTCGCCGGAGTCGGCGCCGGCTTCCAACTCGACGCCTCCGTCGGCGGCGGCATGACCACCACCCGCCACCGCTCCAAGGAGTCCACCCGCACCCACAGTCTCGACGTCGAGTGCCACCCCAACCGCGACCTCCAGCAGTACGACCCTGTCGGCAAACCCCAGTACGACGCCAAGGGCAAACCCCTCCTCGCCCCCGGCAAGGTCGACGCCTACCGCTTCATGACCTTCTACCTCGGCCAGGACACCACCCACTTCGACGACTTCTACAACAAGGTCGCCGACCCCACCTGGCTCGCCAACAGCAACGACGCCGCCGCAGCCGCCCTCCGGCAGGCCCGCCAGAGCGACGCCAAACCCCCCTGCTGGCGCATCCTCCACCGCGTCACCTACATCTCGCGCATCCTCCCCGCCATCCCCACCAACGCCACACCCCCACTCGACAAGGCCCTCCACGACATCGACATCCCCAGCAACTACGAACTCATCCGCCGCCTCGACCCCTACACATCGACCGCCACCAGCTCACTCGCCGAACTCACCAACGCCACCCGAGGCGCCCTCACCACCCACCTCCCCCAGCTGCTCCCTCACACCACCGTGATCGCCCAGTTCCTCGCCGACTACTACGGCATCACCGAGTGACCACGGTGGTGTGACGCGGTGCCGCCCGGCAGGTCTCCGGCAGGGAGCGGAGACCGATCCCCGGGCGGCACCGCACCGCGAACGGCGGTGTGGACGCGGCAGCGCCCCGATCAGCGGCCCGCCGGGCCGCCGAGAGGCGCGTACTCCACCAGTGATGAGCCGCAGCCCAGGACGCGGAGTACGGTGGAACGTGAAGGAGGCGGTCGAAAGCATTCATGCTCGTCTGCCCCTCCTGCCCGCTCCCTGAGAAAGCTCGGGCCCAGATCACCTGAGGCATTCGATCGGCGGAGACGGGCGGGTGCCTTTGCGTCCTCGCCGGCGAGAGGGATCACGTGTGCAATGGACAATTCCGCGCAGAGTCCTGTCGGTGCCATCGGAAAGGTGACTGTGGCGATTCCGCGAGACGGGGCCGGCGAGGTTCTGGTGGCCGTCCGGGGTGGATCGGAGGCTTACGCCGCCTGGTCGGCGACGCCGGTGGACGAGCAGGTCCGGGTCGTGGTGACCGATACGCTCTCGGCCCGCTCCGTGATCGTCGAACCGCTGCCCGACTGAGGCGTCCCCGACCGAGAGGTCCCCGCTCTTCTCCTCTTCTTTGTTCCACGAAGGCGCAAGGTGGTCGTTCATGTTGTTCTGGCACGTTCCCGCCCCGAATGAGGCGATGCTCATCTCCGGCTCCAAGAGACAGGAGCAGGACACGCAGTTCCGCATCGTCACCGGGCACGGGAGTTTCGTTCTTCCGGTGAAACAGAAGGCCCGCATGCTGTCACTCGCCCTCCAGGAGGCGGAGATAGCCGAGGAGTGCGTCACGCAGCAGGGAATCCGCCTCACCGTCCGCGCCGTGTGCGTCTTCAAGGTGGGCGACGACGCGGTGTCCATCGCCAACGCGGCCCGCCGCTTCCTGTCGGAGCAGGACCGGATGGAGGAGCTGGTCGGCCGCATCTTCGCCGGTCACCTCCGTTCCATCGTCGGCGGACTCACCGTGGAGCAGATCATCCGCGAACGCAGCCGCGTCGCCCAGGAAGTGATGGCCGGCAGTCACGGCGAGATGGAGAAGCTCGGCATCGTCGTGGACGCCCTGCAGATCCAGGAGATCGAGGACGCCACCGGCTACATCAGCAACCTCGCCGCCCCTCACGCGGCTGCCGTGGCCAGTCAGGCGCGCATAGCGCAGGCCAAGGCCGACCAGGAGGCGACCGAGCGCGAGCAGCAGGCCGCGGCGCTCCGGGCGGAGTACGAACGCGACACGGCGATCAAGCGGGCCGGCTTCACGGCCGAGACCGAGCAGTCCAACGCGCGGGCCGCCCAGGCGGGTCCGCTCGCCCTGGCCAGGGCCTCCCAGGAGGTCATCGAGGAGCAGACGGCGCTGGCCGAACGCCAGGCCGGTCTCGCGGCCCAGCACCTGGAGGCTGACGTACGGCGTCCGGCCGACGCCGAGGCGTACCGGCAGCGGACCCTCGCCGAGGCGGGCCGGGACCGCGCCAAGTTCGAGGCCGACGGAACCGCCTATACGGAGCGGACGCTCGCGCAGGCCCAGGCCGACGCCAACACCGCCCGCGCCGGCTCGCTCCGCGACGGGAACCAGGAGCTCATCGCGGCGAACATGGTGGTGGAGAAGCTGCCGGCGCTGGCCGAGGCGGCGGCCCGGGGCATGTCCGGGGCCAGACTCACGGTGCTCAACGGAACGGACGGGGTCAACGAGGTCGCGGCGGGCGTGGTGGGCCAGGGACTGGCCATCCTCAACTCCCTCCACCAGTCGGTGCCGCCGAAGAGCAACGGCGTCCAGCGGTCCGTGCCGCCGAAGACGGACGGCCGCCCGCTGCGCGCCGCCCCCGAGAACAAGTGACGCCCACCAGCGGCGAAGGCACGAGAACGAGGGCACGAGAAGGAGAGGCGACGGGGCATGGACGCGGAACGGGCCGGTCGCGTGGTGGAGGCCCTGCGCGCCCGTAATGTGATGGCCCATGTCGTGGAGGCCGGGGTCTACGAGTTCGGCGTCCGTGTCGTCCTCGACGTGGGCATGGAGGCTCTGTGGGACGTCGACGGAGCGGCCGGACTGGACGCGGAGATCGTCAAGGAAGGCGTGCTCGTCGGCTTCGTCCCCCATGTGCCCGGCTCGGAGAGCTTCACCGAGAGCCAGCTCGTGGACGCCATCGCGACGACCCGCTACTCCACGGAGGGCCTCCACCCGCCGCAGTCCACGTCGCCGCCCCCGGCCGACACTTCCCCGCAGGCACAGAGCCCGCCCCCCGGCGACCGCCCCACCGGCACCCCGGCCTCCTCCCGCGACCCGGCGGCGCCCGTGGCGTGGTTCCAGCGCCGGGCCCACTGGACACGGCGAGGGCGAAGCTGACCGCGTCCGCGCGCCGGTGACGGCGTCGCGGCGGCGCGCGGACGGGTGCGTCCTGCGCGAGCGGACGAGAGGCTTTGCGCATCTGTGGAGCGGAGACACGGATGGAGCCCGGTCTCGCTGCCTCGCCGCCGCTTTCCGTCGGGCGGGCCCTCGTCAGCGTGTGGGGAGGGGCAGGGGGAGGCGGGCCCAGACGGCCTTGCCGGTGGTCCCGGCGGGCCCCCACCCCCAGCTCTCGCTGAGGGCTTCGACGATGGGAAGCCCGCGATGGTCCTCGGCCAGGATGGCGGGCGGTGTCAGGCGGGGTCTGCGCTGGCCCGGGTCGTAGACGACGCACAGCAGGCTGCGCGGGCGCCGGGTGAGGGCGAGCCACACGGTCGGAGGTGTTCCGTCGGGCGAGGGGGTGCGGCGGCGGCCGTGGCGCACGGCGTTGGCGACGAGTTCCGACGCGATCTGTACGGCGTCCTCACGCACCGGGTGGAGTTCCCAGCGGCGTACCGCGTCGGCGGTGAACCTCCGGGCGTCCTTCAGGCACAGGGCGGTCGGGCCGATCCGGTGAGCGGCGAACGGGGGCGTTCCGGGTGGCAGCCGGTCGGCCGGTCCCTGCGGTCCGGCGTGCGGGCCGCGGCGGTGCCGAGGGCCCGGCTCTTGCGGCGGATGGTTCATAGGCGTTCCCCGTCAGGCGTGTGCGGTGACTCACCGCATCCTGTCCCGCTACCTGCCGCCTTCATGCTCGTTCCTGAAAGTACGGCTGAAATTTCAGCGGCCTCGGTCGTACGGATGTTCCTCTCAGTGGTCGTGGAATGCGTACGCCGGGGAGTCGACATGATCTGGAGTGGTGATGAAGATGCAGCTCAACGGTATGAGCGCGGCGGCGATTCCCGGTGCGGCCTGGCACAAGAGCGCGCGGAGCAACGCGGCTGGGAACTGTGTGGAAGTCGCCCGTCTGGAGGATGGAGAAATCGCCGTACGCAACTCCCGGTTCCCCGAGGGCCCCGCGCTGATCTACACCGCGGCGGAGATGGCGGCGTTCCTCCGGGGCGTGAAGGACGGTGATTTCGACTTCGCCCTGTAGGTTTTCGCGAGGTCCTGGCCAGTACATGATTTCCCGGTGCCCCCACTGACATACTGACCACCTGATCGGGGAGCCCAGGGGAGGTATCGGCATGACTGGCCAGCACACGGAGGACCTCTCCATACGAGGTTTCGCACCCAGACCTCACCTCGGGGCGGCGGCGCATCGCAGGGCTCTCGGGGAGCACCTGCGGCGCTGCCGCACCGGCAGCGGGCTCACCGGCAAGGAAGCGGCCCGGAACATCGGCACGTCCGCTCCGACGGTGAGCCGGCTGGAGAAGGGCGAGCGGACCGAGAACACCGGCGGTCACGCCACCGCCCTGCTGCGCCTGTGCGGCGTCACCGACCGCCGGGAACTGGCCCACGTGCTGTCGATCGCGGAACAGGGCGAGCGGCCGGACGCCTGGGAGAGCTACGGGAACGCCATCGTCCGCTGGGTGCAGCCGCTGCTCGCCCTGGAGCCGGCCGCCCAGCGGATCATGTCCTACGAACCGCAGCTCGTGCCCGGCTGGCTGCAGACGGCCGAATACGCCGAGCTCGTGGTGCGGGCCGGGTTCCCGGATCTGGATCAGCGGGAGATCGGAGCGCGGGCACGGGCGCGCGTGAACCGGCTCGGGATGTTCTGCCGGGAGCAGGATCCGCCGGCCCTCGTCGCGATCATGGACGAGGACGTGCTGCGTCGCCCGGTGGGGAGCCCGGGGGTGATGTACCGCCAGATCGAGCACCTGATCGGCCTGCTCAAGGGGGAACTGCGCCATCGCATCAACCTGCACATCGCCCCGCTGTCGATGGGGATGACCGGTGCGGTGGGGCACCCGATCGTGCATCTGCGGTTCGCCGACGCCCTGCTGTCGGATTTCGTGTACCTCGAACAGAGCGAGGGCGCGCGGTGCGTCGAGGGGGAGGGGGAGGCCGAGCGCTATCTCTCGCGGATCATGAGCCTGTCCGGCATGGCCAACCCGGCCGACCTCACGCTGACGCAGTTGGAGGACCGGCTCCAGGAGCTGGCCACCGGCCGGGGCTGACCCTCCGCCGTACGCCTCAGGGAACGAACCCCGCGCCGCCGAACTCCTCCCACTCGAAGCTGAGCTGCGGCGGCGCGGCGGGTTCGGCTTCGGGCCGCCACCGCGAGACCTCCACGAGCCCCGGCTCCAGGGGCCGCAGACCGTTGTCCCGGAAGTACCCCTCGACGTCCGCGCGGGTACGGACCCGGCCCCAGTGCCCCTGGGTCTCGCGGTCCATGAACGCGGAGACGTCCTCGCGGACCGCCGGGCTCTCGCTGACCAGTTGGCAGATGACCATGACGCTGCCGGCGGCGAGCCGGTCCCTGACCCTGCGGATCAGCTCCACGGGTTCGTCGGCGTCGGGAATGCAGTGCAGGACCGATACGAACAGCGCGGCGACCGGCTCACCGAAGTCGATGAGACGTTCCACCTGCTCACTGCCGAAGATCCGCTCGGTGTCGCGCATATCGGCCTGGAGCACCGCGGTACGGTCGTCGGTCTCCAGCAGAGCCCCGCCGACACTCCGCACGATCGGATCGGTGTCGACGTACACGACGCGCGAGGAGGCGTCCACCCGCTGCGCGATCTGATGCACGTTGTCCTGCGTCGGAAGGCCGGATCCGTGGTCGATGAACTGGCGGATGCCGTGGTCCTCGGCCAGCACGCGCACGATCCGCTGGAGAAAGGCCCGGTTGTTCAGCGCGAGTGCCTTCATGCTCGGCACCTGGCGTAAGAGGTGGTCGCACGCGGCCCGGTCGGCTGAGAAGTTGTCCTTGCCGTCCAGCAGGTGATCGTACATGCGTGCGACGCTCGGAGTCTGGACGTCGACCCCGTAAGGAAGCCGGCTCTCGGCTGTCATCGCGTCCCCCGGAGATGTTCGCGGCCGGCCCGGTCGGCCTGCCAGGGAGGACAGCGTAATGAAATTTCAGAACGCGTACGAGACCACGATCGGCTGACGGGCGGCGCACGGCGAGAAGTCGTCAGGGCCTCGGTGATGTCCGCTCTCCGGGCGCCCGCTCAGACCATGACGCCGCGAGCGCGACGTATATGACAGGAGCAGGCGCCCGGCAGGGGGTCGGCGGCGTCCCGCAGGGCGACCAGGAACTCACCGTGGCTCAGGCCCATGAGTTCGGCGGCCCGGGTGGACTCCATCCGCAGATGGCAGCGCAGCACGTGGGCGTCGGCGGCGCACGGCCGGCCGGCCGGACACCGGGGAGGCGATCCGTTCGCCGCGTCGACGCACGACGACAACAGGCGCCACGCGACCGCCGCGGGGTGGGAGCAGCCCAGCGCGCTCGACCAGTGCACCGCGAGTGCGGTGAGCGTGTCGTCGACGACCTGCTCGGCCGGTCCGTGCGATCCCAGCCGGGCCGTGGCGTAGGCGAGGTAGGCGTCCCGGTACAGGTCGCGGAAGGCGCGGAAGGCGATCACGGCGGTCCGGCCGCCGCGATCGCCGCGCACCGCGCCGGGCCGCCGCGGAACCAGAGGCTGGTGGGATGTCGTCATCTCGGCCGTCCCGCGCTCAGGTCGTCGGTTCGATGGTCAGGTCGGCGGCGTCCGTCATCAGCACGCTGTAGTGGATCCCCTCCCACAACGGCTTGAAGTCGGCGGCCTGGCCGCCCAGGGCCGTGACCAGAGCGCCCAACTGCTCCCACTCCGGAACCGCGTCCCCCCGGAGCACCTGTGCGACCAGCTCCGGGGCCACCCGCCCGTGGCTGCGCCGGTGGACCTGCTGGGGGGTGGGGCGTCCGGCGGCCAGATGCAGACCGCGCAGGGCCGCGCCGAGGGCGGCGATGTGCTCCGTCACGCTCTGCCGGGGCGGCCGGGTGATGCCGTGGGCGGCCTCGCACAGCAGCCTCAGCTCGCGCGGCTCCTGGCCCAGGATGCTGCACAGGTGGCAGACGAGATCCCACGACGGGAGGCGTTCGCCCGACAGGATCCTGGAGATGAACGACCGGGACAGCATGGTGCGGTCGGCCAGAGTGCGGATGCTGAGACCGCTCTCCCGCTGGAGGCGCGAGAGGGCTGCCGCCAGTCGCTGGCGCGCCGTGGCCGGCCCCTCGCCCTCGGGCGCCGGCTCGCGGTTCTCGTTCTGCTGGAGCGAGGAGACGGCCCGGGGAGAGGGAAGGGGCACGGCTCGCTGCGTCAGGGCCCGGTGGTCCAGGAGGCGGCGCACCCGGTCCGCGCTCCACTTCGCCCTGGCCGTCTCGGCGGTCACGTTCACGGCCCGGGCGACGTCGTCCCATTTGGCTCCCCTGGCACGGTTCGCCCCGACCTCGGCCGCCAGGAAGCAGTCCAGTTCCTGGTGCACCGCGCGGGCGCGCCGCACCAGCTCCGCGAGGTCCTCACCGGCGTAGGAGGCCTCCAGCAGGGCTCCGGCGAGGCGGTGGACCTCCAGCGCGATCTCCTGCCCCTGCGAGCGCTGCTCCGCACCGGTGGCGGTGCGCTCCCGGTCGCGCCGCTTCTGAGCCTGGCGGCGGTGGCCCTCGTCGCAGTAGGTGCGCCGCCTTCCGGGGCCGCTGGACCGGGGCAGTGGCGTCCCGCAGAAACCACACGCTCGATCCGCACGTTCTTCTGCCACCTGTTCTCCTCCGCGCTGCTCGTGCCGGTGTCGTCGTACCGCCCGGGAGGCGGCTGCGAGGACTCGAATACGCCCGCTTCCGAGGGGGATCTTTCGGGGTGCGGGCGGCTGGACGCCCGCCGGTGCCCGGACGGTCGTCGGCGGGGGCCGGGCTGTGGGGGCGGGGCTGCGGGCGATCGGGCTCCCAGCGGGACGAACGCCGCGACCCGGCCCGCCCGTGCGGGCCGGCCGTCGAGCTACCGGGTCGCGGCCGGCCGGTTGGGCCGTGCCGACGGGACGCGGGTGAAGGACCGTCGGAGCGTACGTCCGGCGAATTCCGGCGTGCCAACGCGGGCACGGGACGGTGCGAAACCGGTCGTCGTGAAGCTAGCGTCGGTTCCCGGCCGAGGCGCCACGGTGCCGGGGGTCGCCGAGTGATGGGGCATGAGCTTCCTTCGCGGGATCTCGTACGGGACGGCAGACGGAAGGAAGGCTTGGTTCTTGGGTTCTCCGACCGGCCAGGCGCCCCCTCGAACGCGACACTAGCCCGGTCGTGCGCGTCCACGCCACGAACTCGTGCCGTAATCCGATATGCCTGCCCGGCACGGCCTATCGGGTCGCTTCGGTGTTCGATCCAGGTAGGCGTGCGCTAATCGCGCCTGAGGTGTTGGTCATGCCAGCGCGGCGAATCGGACAATGCAGCTCGCGAATTGATCGAGAACGGTCGGAGTGTGGACCTTTGTTGGGTGGTGCACCCTCCTGGAATTTCGTCAGAGTTTCCCAGGGACAACCGGACGGCCGGCCACCGTGAGCGCGCGGGGCGCTCGCCGGTGACCGGCCGTCGGGACAGGTGGCGGGACCGCCTGGGTCAGCGCACGTCGACCCGGTCGCCGGAGCCGGTGACGCCCAGACGGGAGGAGGTGGCCTTGAACTCGGCCTTCCAGGTGCCGTCCTTCTTGGCGGCGAAGCCCTTGGAGAACACACCGCGGCTGTTCGTGCGGACGGTGGCGAGCTTGCTCCAGGTGCGGGAGCCGTCGGCCTTGAACAGGATGTTCACGGACTGGCCGGCGGTGTTCTTCCAGACGCCGTCCAGGCTGCGCAGAGTGCCCTTCACCGTGATGGTGCGGCCCTTGCGGACCGGCTCGGGGCCCGCGTTGAAGCCGGAGACGGCGCTGCGCAGCCTGACGTCCACGTAGTCGCTGGACCCGGTGGCGGCGGCGAGGTCGGCGGTCCCGGCGTAACGGGCGCGCCAGTGGCTGTCCTTGGCGGCGGTGACCGACGCCGAGAAGACGCCCGTGCTGCCGGTGGCGACCGTGGCGACCCGGCTCCAGGTGCGCCCGCCCGCGGCCATGCTCTCGATGACGACGGACGTCCGCGCCTGCGGGCGCCAGACGTCGTCCGTCGCGCCGACGGCCTGGAGCGTGCCGGTGACCTTGAGAGTGCTGCCCTTGCCGACCGGCTCGGGCGAGGCGTTGAAGGAGACGACGCGGGTGGGCACGGCGGACACGGTCAGCGTCGCGGGCGAGGTGGCCGTCTCGCCCGCGCCGTTGACGAACACGGCGCGGTAGCGGCCGGTGTTCAGCGCGCCCGTCGCCTTCACCGAGAGGGTGGTGGAGGTGGCCCCGGGCACGGTGCTCCACGTCGTTCCCCGGTCGGCGCTGCGCTCCCAGCGGACGGAGTCGGCGCCGAGGGCGGCGGCGGTGAAGGCGGCGGTGGCGCCCGAGCGGACGGTGCGCGACACGGGCTGGGCGGTCACCGCCGCGGCGCCGAAGCTCAGCGGCTGGGCGACGTCCTGGGCCCGCGAGGCCATCCAGGTGCGGTCGCCGCCGTCGTGCGAGTTGAAGCTGGTGAGGAAGCAGGCGGTGGTGCGGCAGTCCACGAGCGGGGCGCCGGAGGGAGTGAACGTCTCGGTCAGCTTCAGGGTCGCGGTGAACGTGCCGTCGGCGCCGACCTGGCGGACGTACGCCGCGTTGCCGAAGACGCTGGGGTAGGTGGTGCCGGGCAGGGCGATCGACTGGGCCAGGTACACCCCGCGACCGGGCTGGTAGCCCTTGCCGGTAACGGTGACCTGGGTCTCGGCGCCCAGTCCGGCGACCTGGCTGACCGTCAGGGTCGGGACGCTCACCGTGCCGCCGACCGCCAGGGGCTCCAGCGCCGTGCCCACCGGGTACATGGCCTGGCCCTGGAAGGAGAAGACCTTCGAGCCCTCGTCGGTGAGGGCGGCCGTGATGCCGCTCCAGTCGAGGGCGCCGCCGTCCAGCGCGCCCGCGGACGCCGTGAGCGAGGCGAACGGCACGCCTTCCGTGGTGACCGGCGCCTGCCCGCTGACGAGGTCGGTGGTCACGTCCATGTGGAGGGTGCCCCGGCCGTCCTTGAGGACGACCCGGGGGTTGGCGAGGGTGATGGCGGTGATGCCGTGGTCGGGCACGGAGTAGGTGACCGACCCGCCGAAGCGGACGTCGGCGGCGCGCCCCGCGGGGTCCACCGAACCGTGCTTGACGGGGTAACCGATCAGACCGGCCGCGTCCTTCGTCGCGCCGCCGTTCACGTTCACCGAGCCGCCCATGGCCGTGACGTAGCGGACCCAGGACGCCTTGAAGGCCCAGCCGGCCTGACCCGTCACCAGGATCGGGGCGGCGGCGGACGAACTGCCGCCGCCCCGTGCGAGGTCGGCGGCGGGCGCGGCGACGAAGGCTTCCGGGGCGGCGGACGCGGTGGGCGCGAGCACACCGACGCCTGCCGTGACGGCGGTCAGAGCGGCTATGGCGGCCAGCGGGCCGCGGCGGGGCATGGACATGCGCTGCATGTCTCCTTCGGGAAGGGGCACGGCACACCGAGGTGCGGAACCGTGCCCTGGTTTCAGGTGAAAGGAAGGGGGGATACCGGCTTCTCGGAGTGGGGGACCCGAAGACGACGTCATCATATTAGGTGAGGCTTACCTAATGTGCCACCGAATGGCGGCGACCGCTCGTACGCGCTTCATGCCCGCCCTCTGACCCATACGGAGCTAAAATGGTCTCATTCGGGCATTCGGTGCACCATCTGTGGGGCGATCGAGGTGACGATGTGGGCGCTGGGATCGAGCGGACCGGGCGTGGCTGGCTTTTCGAGGACGCCGACTTCGACTACGAGTCACGGATCGTTCTCGGCGCGGCGGCCTGCGGAACCGGAGACGTCGGAATCGTGCTGGCGACGTTGGACCGCATCGCCGACGGTGACGCGCAGAGCTGGTTCGACGCATGGGTCCGGACGGCGACCGTCCTCACCGAGCGGGGGGACGCCGCGCTGAAGGCCGGGCGTACGGCGACCGCGCGGTGGGCGCTGCTGGCGGCGGCGGAGTACTACGGCAAGGCGTTGGTCTTCATCGACGGCATGGCCGACCGATCCGTCCTCCTGCCGACGTTCCGCGAACACCGGGCCTGCTGGGAAAAGGTCGTGGACGCCTCGGAGGGGTGTTACGTCCGCGTACCGGTGCCGTGCGAGGGACAGAGCATGCCCGGCTATCTGCTGCGCCCGGACGCCAGTGGGGCATCGCGGCCGACCCTGGTGTTCACGAACGGGAGCGACGGCTCCCTGCCGGGCCTGCTCGGCTACGGAGCGGGTGAGGCCGTGGCGCGAGGGTGGAACGCCTATGTGTTCGACGGCCCCGGACAGCAGTCGATGCTCTTCGAACACGGCGTGCCCTTCCGCCACGACTGGGAAGCGGTCCTCACACCGGTGCTGGACACCCTCGTCGCGCGCCCCGACGTGGACGAGCGGGCGCTGACCGGATACGGCATCAGCCAGGGCGGCTACTGGATCACCAGGGCGCTCGCCTTCGAGCACCGGCTGCGGGCGGCGGTCGCCGACCCGGGCGTCGTCGACGTCTCCGCTCCCTGGACGGCGGCCCTGCCCGCACAGGCCCTGTCGCTCCTGCGGGACGGCCGCGGAGACGAGTTCAACGCCGTGATGAGCGCCCACGCGGACCCGGCGCAGGCGCGCACCCTCGCCTTCCGCGCCAAGCCCTACCGGGCGCGGGACCTGTTCGAGCTCTTCACCGAGGTGCGGAGATTCCAGGTCCGCGACGTCGTGAACGACATCGTCACTCCTGTACTCGTCCTGGATCCGGCCGACGAGCAGTTCTTCCCCGGCCAGTCGCGCGAGCTCTACGACCTCCTGCCGGGCGACAAGGCGATCGCCCCCTTCACCCAGGACCAGGGCGCCAACTTCCACTGCCAGCCCACCGGTCGGCGGCTGACCCACACCCTCATGCTCGACTACCTTGCCGACCGCCTCGCGCCTCCGTGACGCGTGCCCGGCCGGCCCGTGTCCGCGCGCCTCGTGTGCCGAGGGAGGCGGACGGCCTGTTCCGCACCCGACTCCCGAGGAACACCGCCATGAAGTCGTACGCACTCATCCTCAGCTTCCTCCCGCTGGTCGCCTTCTCCGTGCTGGCCCGCTGGCTGCCGGACGGCAGTATCGGCGTCGCCGCTCTGGTCGCCGCCTGCCTCGCGCTGATCGCTCTGCTGGTCGCCCGGCCCGCGCTTCCACCGAAGATCATCAACGTCGTGTCGCTGGTGCTCTTCGCCGTGTTCGCCGCTCTCGGGTTCTCGCTCGGCAGGCAGGACGACTCCTGGATGGCCACCTGGGGCGGGGCGGGCGTGGGCATCGTCCTCGGGCTGGTGATCCTCGCCCTGGTCCCGGTCCTTCCGTTCACCGAGCAGTTCGCCCGCGAGGAAGTGCCCCGATCGGACTGGCACTCCCCGACCTTCAAGAAGATCAACCGGGTGCTGAGCACCGCCTGGGGGCTCGCGATCGTGGCGCTGGGGCTCTCGCGCGTGGTGGCCGCCGCCCTGGACCAGTCCCACGCCGCCGAAGTCATCTTCGGGCTGGTCATTCCGATCGTGATCATCGTTCGGATGATCAAGTTCTCCGCCTCCTACCCGGACAGCGTCACCCGTGGGCAGAGCACCACACGGTCCTGATCCCCTTGCCTCCGCGGCGGTTCAGCCGCGCGGGGGCTTCCTCACGGACGGCCGCCGGGCCCGCTCCGTCAGGCGGAGCGGGCCGGGGCCGGATGTCGGAACGGGCTACGGGGTGAGCTTCAGGAGGCGGTCCGGCGAGCCGGGTCCCGGGTTGGTGACGACGCCGGGGGTCGCCCCGTAGGTCAGGGCGTCGGCGATCTGGGCCGGGGTCGCGGTGGGCTTGTTGGAGAGGTGGACGGCTGCGGCTCCGGCCACGTGGGGGGCGGCCATGGAGGTGCCCGAGGCGATCGCGGTGGCGGTGTCGCTGGTGTTCCAGCCGGCTGTGATCGAGGCTCCGGGGGCGAAGAGGTCGACTTCGGGTCCGTAGTTGGACCAGTCGGCCTTGGCGTCCGTATTGGTGGTGGCGCCGACGGTGATGGCCTCCTGGACCCGGGCGGGCGAGTAGTAGTAGGCGTCGTCGCTGTTGTTGCCCGCGGCGACCGCGTACGTCACGCCGTTGCCGATGGAGTTGCGTACGGCGGTGTCCAGCGCGTTGGAAGCGCTGCCGCCGAGGGACAGGTTGGCCACCGACGGACCGGAGCGGTTCTTGGTCGTCCAGTCGACGCCCGCGATGACGCCGGAGATGGTGCCACCGCCCTGGTTGTCCAGCACGCGCACGGAGACGACGTTCGCCTTCTTGGCAACGCCGTAGGTGGAGCCCGCGATGGTGGTGGCTACATGCGTGCCGTGGCCGTTGCCGTCGTCCGCGATGGCGTCACCGTCGATGGCGTCGAATCCGTGCGCGGCGCGACCGCTGATCTCCTGGTGCGTGGTCCGGACGCCGGTGTCGATGACGTAGACGGTGACTCCGCTGCCCGCGCCGGCGGGATAGGTGTACGTGGTGTCCAGCGGAAGCGCGGTCTGGTCGATGCGGTCCAGGCCCCACGGCGCGTCGGGCTGGGTCACGTTCGACAGGCTGACCCGCTGGTCCTGTTCGACAGCGGCGACCGCCGGGTCGGCGGCCACCCGCTCGGCCTCGGCGGCGGAGAGATTTGCGCTGTATCCGTTCAGCGCGGTGTCGAAGGTCCGCTCCACCGTGCCGCCGTACTTTTCGATCAGATCCTCACCCGTGGCCGAGGAAGCCTTGAACCCCGCGCCCCGCTCCAGGGTCACGATGTAACTGCCCGGAATCGGGGTGGAACTGTTCGTGGCGACGCTGCCGCCCTCACCGCCCTCTCCGGACGCCGCCTGAGCGGGGGCGGCGGCGAGGCCGCCCGCGCAGGCCGCGGCCAGAGCCCCGGTTATCGCGGCGGTGCGCATCTTCCTGTTCGTCGGTCGCATGCTCATGGGAGATCCTTGGGGGAGGAGGAGACGGGAGGTGGTGTTCCGCTGTTTTGCGTCTCCATCGTCCAGCCGCGTCCGGCCGGGGGACCCCCGGATAACTCCCTAGCCTGGCTCACGGCCTCAGCCGTGGGCCAGGGCCCGGCCGAGGAGCGGCAGCAGCCGGTCCCAGTGGTGCTGACGTGCGGAAGGGCTGAACGCGGCGGCGTCGGACATGGTGAAGCCGTGAACGGAGCCGGCGTAGACCTCACAGGTGTAGGGCACGCCCGCGGCTCGCAGGGCGTCGTCGACCTCGCCCATGGCCTCGGGGGACAGATCGTTCTCGGCGAGGCCGAGGTGGACCCGGGCGGTGAGCGCGGGCATGACCCGGTGCGGACTGTCGGACGCCTCGGTGACCAGACCGGCGGGGTGGAACCCGGCGACGGCGGCCACCGGGCCCAGGTGGGCGGCTGCGACGCGGACGGCCAGGGCCGCGCCCAGGCAGTAGCCGATCACGGCCACCGGCGCGGGGCCGACCTCGGGCCGGGCCGTGAGGAATCCCAGGTAGGCGTCGGCATCGCGCCGGACACGCTCGGCGGTGGCGTCGGCCGTGGACAAGGGCATCAGCCGGGCGACGATCTCCGGACGGGCCTCTTCCGAGATGTGATCGGGAAGATCGATCAGCGGGGCCGGGCCGTGCCGGTAGAAGAGGTGGGGCACGAGTACGTAGTACCCGGACTCGGCCAGTTCGCAGGCGATGTCCCGGATCGCGGGCCGGAGGCCGAAGATGTCGGTGTACAGCAGCACTCCCGGGTGCTGCCGGGCATCGTCGGGAAACGCGGCGAACGCGTCCGCCCGGCCGTCCGCCGTGGGAATCTGCAAGGTGGTGGTGGTCGGCATCGCGGTCTTCCCTCTCAGGACGGTGGGGCCCGTCGACGCGGGCCCGAGCCGTCGCTGTCACGGAGTCGCCGGGCGGGAACGGCAGCGGGCGGAAACGGCAGGCGGGGCGGCCGGTGAACGCCGGCCGCCCTCTGCGCCGACAGGGCCTCTACAGAGAGGTGAACAACTCGTCCTGGGCGAACGGTCCGTTCTGGTCGCTGGGGGAGTCCAGCACACCTGTGACGATGACCGCTCCGGCGGCGAACGGTGTGGAGTTTCCGCTGGTGACGTCGATCTCGGCGACGTGCGTGTTGCCGTCGCAGGTGGGGGTGGCCTGACCGCTGCCGAAACCGGCGAACGACTGGTTCACGATGGCGACGAGCTCTGTGTCGGCCGGGAGGCCGGAGGGGCAGGAGTAGGAGATGTCGACGCTGACGGTGACGCCGCTCAGGGTCGCGCTCGTGACCAGGAGCGTCGAGGTTCCCGGAGTACCGGTGTCGGGGGGCGTCGTCGGGCTGGTGGTCGTGATGATCGGGCCGGTCTTGATGGCATTCGCCGTCGCGGACGATCCCGCGCCGTTGGCGATGGCGATGGCGGTGGCGCCGGAATCGCCGCCGTGCTGCGTGGCCGTGGCGGGCGTGGCGGTGGCGGCGAAACCGGCGGCGGTCACTGCCAAGGCGACGAGCGAGGTGCGGATGCGCACGAGGTTTCCTTTCCGAGGAGCGGACCGGCTCCTGAACGCCCGCCCGCACACGCATGGGTACCGCAGCGACCACTTCGAGCCCAAGCGTGTCGCCGCGTGTGCCCCTCTCCCGCGTCACACGTTGGTCCGAATGACCTCTTCGGGCCGAGTAGTTGCGGTGGGGCGCGTCGTACCGCCCGGCGGAGGCGGTCAGGGTGCCGCAGGCTTTTCGACCTCGCGCCAGAAGTCGATGAGCGTCTGCTGGGACTTCAGGCCGAGTTCGAGGACCGCCCGCCGCGGTGAACCGGGCCGCAGCGCGGCGGCGATCGTGGCGTACAGGCTCAGCCGCTCGGTATGGGCCTTGATCTGCTCTTCGGCGAGCCGCACGACGGCGGCGTCCGCGTCCGCGTCGTGCCCGGGCTCCGCCTCGTCCCCGCTCAGGGGCTGGAAGTAGAGCCGCAGCGCGCCCTCGTCACGTACCTCGGACACCGTCCCCGTCGGGGTCGCCAGCCACCCCCGGAGCTCGGCCCGGCCCCTCGGCGTGATCGCGAGCGTCCGCCGCCGTCGGCCGTTCTCCTCCCTCCGCTCGGCGATCAGACCGCGCCGCACCAGGCGCCCGGCCTCGGCGTAGAGCTGGGAGCGGGGAAACGCCCAGAAGTGCCCGACGCCCTCTTGGACGAGTTGGTCCAGCCGGTACGGGTTGGCCTCGCCGTGCTCCTCCAGCAGGCCGAGTACCACATAGGAGTTGACGGACAGTGGTGACACGACGGCCTCCCGGTTCGGATGTTCCGGATCTCAATATTTCATACGGCACCGTTCGCTATGTACGTTCGCGAGTGTCGAAAGGAGCACCGGAATGACCGGCACGGCAGGAGAGAATTTTTACCTCCGCGGCAATTTCGCCCCGGTCGAAGAGGAGGTGAGCGCTGCGGATCTGCCCGTCACCGGGGTGCTGCCGCGCGAACTCAACGGCCGTTACCTGCGCATCGGCCCCAATCTGCGAACCCCCGTCGACACCGCCACTTACCATTGGTTCACCGGGCCGGGAATGGTGCACGGAATCCGGCTGCGGGACGGCAGGGCCGAGTGGTACCGCAGCCGCTTCGTCCAGGGCGGCGACGGCGCCCCCGTCGACGGCGGTCCGCCGAAGAGCAACGCCGACGGTGCGCCGAACACCAACGTCTTCTGCCATGGCGGGCGCATCCTGGCGGTCGACGAGGGCGGCCGGGCCCCCATCCAGCTCACCCCCGACCTCGGGGGCATGGCGGTGTGGGACTGCGACGGCGCACTCGGGCGCGGCTTCGCCCCGCACCCGAAGACGGACCCGGAGACCGGCGACCTCCACGCCGTCACGTACCACATGGAGTCCGCGACCGTCCGTCATCTCGTCCTGGATCGCGAGGGCACCGCCACCCACACCACCGACATAGCCGTCGACGACGTGCCACTGATGCACGACATGGCGCTGACCCGCACCCGTGTCATCGTTTTCGACCTCCCCGTCACCCCGGCCGCCGGTCTGCGCCGGGCCCGGTCGGGCAACGCGCCCACGAACCTGCCCATGATGTGGGACGAGCAGCATCCCTCCCGGATCGGCCTCCTGCCGATCGGGGCCGCCGGCGACCGGATTCAGTGGATCGACGTGCCGCGCTGCTTCGTCTTCCATGTGCTCAACGCGTACGACGACCCCGACGGCAGCGTCACCCTGGACGTCGTCCGGTACGACGCGGTCTTCCGGACCGACATGAACGGACCCGGGGACACCGTGCCGAAACTCGTCCGCTGGACCGTGAACCCGGCCACCGGCACCACCGACGAGCAGACGATCTGCTCCTACGGCGTCGAGTTCCCGCGCATCGACGCCTCGCTGACCGGCCGCCGCCACCGCTACGGATGGTTCGCCGGGGTCGGTGAGCACGGCGTCGCGATCACCGACGACGTGGAGCGCCGCTACACCCGTGACGGCTTCGAGACCGGCCCCCTCGTCAAGGTCGACACCGTCACCGGCCGCAGCGAGATCAGCCACTACGGCCCCGGCCGGGTCACCATGGAGCCGGAATTCGTACCCCGGCCCGGAGCGCAGGAGGAGGACGACGGCTGGATCATGTCCGTCGTCCATGACGGCAACACCGACAGGGCCGAACTCGTCATCCTGGACGCCGCCGACATCACCGCCGCCCCCATCGCCCGCGTCCACCTGCCGAACCGCGTTCCGTTCGGCTTCCACGGCAACTGGGTGGACGACCGTGACATCGCCTGACGGCGACGTCGGTCCTCCGCGTAGGACGGCCTGTCCTTCCGGACGGGATCGGAGCTGATCGGCGTTCAGGAGCGCCTGCTTCCGCGCGGGCGACGGTGTCGCCCGCGCGGGCGGGCGCGTCCGCCGCAGGCGAGGGACGGACGGGCGGTTAGCAGCACGGTGAGAGCGAAGGCCGCGCCCAGAGCGGGCAGCGAAGCGCTCGCGA
This sequence comes from Streptomyces sp. ADI96-02, assembly GCF_003846185.1. GTDB lineage: Bacteria > Actinomycetota > Actinomycetes > Streptomycetales > Streptomycetaceae > Streptomyces. The sequence goes on along the minus strand of NZ_ML123034.1, from coordinate 39,412 downwards.
GGGGATGGCCCGCGAGGCGTCCGGAGAGCGCGGTGCCGGCGGCCTGCCCGACACCGATCGACAGGATCAGCCACGCGTACGCCTCGCTGGTCCGGCCCCGGGGCGCGAGATCGTCGGTGGTCGCGTAGGCGCAGCCGACGACGACCGTGAGGAACGCGCCGGGAACCGCCACCGCGACGGTCAGCGACGGGGGTTCGTGAAGGGCGAGGAGCGGCGTCCACCCGGCCAGGAACGCGGCTCCCGCGGCGAGGAGTTGGCCGACGGCCGTGCCGCACCAGGTCCGACGCCCGTAGACGAGTCCGCCGATGAGACTGCCGGTCGCGAAGGCGGCGGGGACGATCCCGGACAGCAGGTCCTGTCCGTGGCGCTCCGCCAGGGTGACCGCCCAGACGTTCAGCGCGCCGATCGAGAACCCGGTACCGGTGAGGGAGAGGAGCAGCAGCACCAGACCGGGGCTCCTCAGCTGCCGCCGCATCGGTCCGGCGGCCCTCGCCGACTGCGCGAGATGCCAGCGGCGGGAAGGCGGCGCGCAGGCGACGACCGCGGTGCCGGCCATGCCGAGCGCGGCGGCGGCGGCCAGGGCCAGCGAGGCACTGTGCACGGAGGTGAGTACGGCCACGAGGAGCGGGCCGACGATGTACACGAGGCCCTGGCTGCCCGTGTCGAGGGCGAGTGCGGCGTGCCGCAGCGGAGAGGGCGGCAGCAGGCTCGGCCACAGGGCGCGGAGTCCTGCCTCCAGAGGCGGCGCGGTCAGGCCGGCGGCGGCGACGATCGCCGTGGCGAGCGCCGGTCTGCTCTGGGGGTCGGCGGCCGGCAGGGTCAGGAGGAGGAAGGAGTTGAGGAGGGCCGCGGGTAAGTGCACGGCGGTCTGCCCGTAGCCGTCCATCAGGCGGCCCTTGACCGGCTGCGAGAGCGCGGAGGCCAGTGAGTACAGCGCGCTGAGCGGTCCGCCGAAGGCGATGCCTCCTCCGGCCGCCGAGGTCCACAGCAGGATGGCCACGGGCGCCATGCCGTTGGGAAGGCGGCCGGTGAGGGTGCCGCCGAGCAGGCGTGCGACGTACGGGCTGCTCAACACGGCGGCGTACGAGGCGCGCGGGGCCGGGGCCGGGGGTGCGGTCAGGGACAACGGGGGCTTTCTCTCGGAACGACGAAGCGGAGGAGCGGCGGGGTCCGTGGAGACGCGTACGTGGCCGCGTGTCACGCGGGCCGCCGCGCCGGGCCCGACAGGGGACAGCCCTCAGGCGCGCGTGGGCGGGCGGGTCGTCGCCGGTCTGCGCTTCGGGGGAGCCGTCCTCGACCCCGGACGGCGGCGTGTCGCGCGGGCCGCTTCAGGAATTCCCGCGCCGGTGGATGACGCCACTGTGCATCTCCTCTTCCCGCTTCGCATGCGCGCGATTCCTGATGCCGGAAAGGGAATGACCGGCTGTCCGGATCGCGTGTTCGCCGGAGTGGTGGTCTCTCGGACGCGGCCGGCGACCAATTGCCGCCGGCCGCCTCGGAACCGCTGCTCAGCGGGCGGCCTCGACGTTTCGTCAGCCGTGCCGTGTCGCGAGGGTGTGCGTCATTGTGCCGTCGCCGCCCGACGCGATCAACACAGAGAGGCACCGGCGGGAGAGTTGTTGTGAATAGCGAAACACGGCGGTCAATTTATGGGCTTCTGCGTGATTTATTGACAGCGGATTCTTTGTGAAAGCAGCGGGCGGACCGATCCGGCGCTCGGGCGTCCGGGAGAACGCCGAAAAGGTCGGGACAGCCCTTGGGCCGTCGCCCGTACTCGTCCGCAGCCGCTTCCCGGTGCGGCTCAGTGGCCGCGCGCGATCCACTCCGCCAGGTGCGGGGCCTCGTCGCCGATCGTGCTGGTGTCGCCGTGGCCCGGGCGGACCACGGTCCGCGGCGGCAGCGTGAGCAGCCGGTCCCCGATCGACCCGACGATCGTCGGGAAGTCGGAGAACGACCGCCCGGTCGCCCCGGGGCCGCCCCGGAAGAGGGTGTCCCCGGTGAAGACCGTCTCCAGCTCCGGGGCGTGCAGGCACACGGCGCCGGGCGCGTGACCGGGTGTGTGCAGCACGGTCAGCTCCGTACCGGCGACCCGCAGGACCTGCCCGTCGGACAACTCCCCGTCCGGCCGCAGGTCCGGATGCGTCCGCTGCCACAGCACCCGGTCGTCCGGGTGCAGCAGGACCGGCGCTCCGGTCAGCCCGGCCAGCGCGGGCGCGGCGTTGACGTGGTCGTCGTGGGCGTGGGTGCACACGATGGCGACCACCGCGCGCCCGCCCACGGCTCCGGCGATCGCGTCGGCGTCGTGGGCCGCGTCGATGACGACGACCTCACGGTCGTCGCCCACGATCCACACGTTGTTGTCGACCTCCCAGGTGCCGCCGTCCAGCGAGAACGTCCCCGACGTGACCAGACGGTCGACGCGTACGCCGGTCACAGCAGCACCACCGAACGGAGCACGTCGCCCTCGTGCATCCGGGCGAAGGCATCCTCGACGCCCTCCAGCCCGATGGTCTCGGTGACGAAGGCGTCCAGGTCCAGCCGCCCCTGCCGGTACAGGTCGATCAGCATCGGGAAGTCCCGGGACGGCAGGCAGTCCCCGTACCAGGAGGACTTCAGCGCACCGCCGCGTCCGAACACGTCCAGGAGCGGCAGGTCCACGCGCATCTCGGGCGTCGGCACCCCGACGAGCACCACGGTGCCCGCCAGGTCACGGGCGTAGAAGGCCTGCTCGTACGTCTCCGGGCGGCCGACCGCGTCGATGACGACGTCCGCGCCGTGGCCCCCGGTCAGCGACCGGATCGCCTCCACGGCGTCCTGCGTGCGGGAGTTGACCGTGTGGGTGGCGCCGAGGCCGCGCGCGGCCTCCAGCTTCCGGTCGTCGATGTCCACGGCGATGACGCGTCCGGCGCCGGCCAGCGCCGCGCCCGCGACGGCCGCCGTGCCGACGCCGCCGCAGCCGATCACGGCCACGGAGTCGCCGCGGGTGACCGCGCCGGTGTTGATGGCCGCCCCGATGCCCGCCATCACGCCGCAGCCGAGCAGACCGGCCGCGGCGGGGGAGGCGGCCGGATCGACCTTCGTGCACTGGCCGGCCGCGACCAGGGTCTTCTCGGCGAACGCGCCGATGCCCAGGGCCGGGGACAGCTCGGTGCCGTCCGCCAGGGTCATGCGCTGCTTCGCGTTGTGGGTGTCGAAGCAGTACCAGGGACGGCCGCGGCGGCAGGCCCGGCACCGGCCGCAGACGGCGCGCCAGTTGAGCACCACGAAGTCACCGGGCGCGACCTCCGTCACGCCCTCGCCCACGGACTCGACCGTACCGGCCGCCTCGTGCCCCAGGAGGAAGGGGAAGTCGTCGCCGATCCCGCCCTCGCGGTAGTGCAGGTCGGTGTGGCAGACGCCGCACGACCGGATCTTCACCACGGCCTCGCCGGGACCGGGGTCGGGTACCACGATCGTCTCCAGCCGGACGGGCTCGCCCTTCGCCCGGGCGACCACTCCTCGTACTTCCTGTGCCATGCGCACGGCCCTTCTCGTCGTTCGTTCTCTCGTGGTTCGGGTGTCGCCGTCGAGGACTCCTCGTCCGGCCGGTCCCGGGTCCCGGAGCGCACGTCGCACGCTCCGGGGCCCGGCGTTCCGCCGCCGGACGCGTCCCGTTCGTCAGGGGAGGTGGCGCGAGATGACCAGCCGCATGATGTCGGAGGTGCCCTCCTCGATCTCCTCCAGCTTGGCGTCCCGCATCCACTGCTCCACCGGGTACTCGCGCGAGTAGCCCCAGCCGCCGAGGGTCTGCACGGCCGCCCAGGTGCAGAACATCGCGGTCGACGAGGCAGTCAGCTTCGCCATGGCGGCCAGACCGGTCACGTCCGCCCCGGCGTCCACCGCCCGGGCCGCCCGCAGCACCAGCATCCGCGCGCCCTCGATCCGGTTCGCCATGTCGGCCAGCCGGAACGCGACGGCCTGGTGCTCGATGATCGGCTTGCCGAACTGGACCCGGGTCCGTGCGTAGTCCCTGGCGTACTCGTACGCGGCCCGCGCCGCACCCACCGAGGCCGCGCCCAGGACGATGCGGGAGATGTCGAAGGTGCGCATCAGGCCGTGGAAGCCCTGGCCCTCCTCGCCGAGCCGGTTGGCCTCCGGCACGAACGCGCCGGAGAAGTACAGCTCCCGGCAGACGATCGCCCGCTGGCCCATCTTCCGCATCGGCTCACCGACGCTGAGCCCCTCGGTGTCCGCGTCCACGAGCAGGGCGGTGACGCCCTTGGAGCGCTGGGTGGGGTCGGTCTTGGCGAAGACGACGTAGAAGCGGGCCGCTCCGGCGTTGGAGATCCACGCCTTCTGGCCGTCCAGGACGTACCCGCCCTCGACGCGCCGGGCGGTGGTCCGGATGGACGCCGCGTCGGATCCCGCGTCGGGCTCGGTGGTGGCGAGCGCCGTCATCGGCGCGTCCGGGCCGGTGAGCGGCGTCAGCCAGCGCCGCTTCTGCTCCTCGGTGCCCAGCTCCAGAACCGGGTCCGCGAAGAACCCGTTGGAACACATGAGGTTGCCGATGCCGGGGTCGCCGAAGCACAGCTCCTCCTGGACGAGGCACTGGGTGAACACGTCGGTGAAGCCGCCGCCGCCGATCTCGGCGGGCAGCATGAAGTCGGTGATCCCGATCTTGGCGGCCTTGCGCCAGATGTCGACGGGGGTGACGACGTCGGCCTCGTCGACCTCGCGGCCCCGCGGGCGGATCTCGTTGCGGGCGAAGTCGCGGCACAGTCGCACGACGTCGCGCTGTTCCTCGGTGAGGGGCCACGGTTCGTCGATGGCGTTCATGGTTTCCTCCGGTGGCGGGTTGGGGCGGGGCCGTGGACCGGCGGCCGGGGCGGCGCGGGGCCGGCCGGACCGCCGTGGTTCATCGGGCGTGTTCCTCGGGCAGGTGGATGAGGGTGGGCCGGTCGGCGGCGAGCGCCTCCTCCAGGGACCGGGCCAACCGGTCGGATCCGTCGACCCGTACGCCGTGGCAGCCCATGGCCCGCGCGATGGCGGGGAAGTCCGGGCCCGGCAGGTCGACGGCGTGGACGGGGTCCTCACGGGCGGCCATCTCGTCGCGGATCTCCCCGTAGCCGCCGTTGTCCGAGACGACGACGGGCAGCGGGAGGCGCAACTGGGCCGCCGAGGCGAGTTCCTGGACGGTGAACATGATCCCGCCGTCTCCGTGCAGGGCGACCACGGGCGCGTCGGGGCGGGCCAGCTTGGCGCCGATCGCGGCCGGCAGCCCGTAGCCGAGGGTTCCCAGGCCGGTCGGGTAGAGGAACGACCGGGGGTGGTGGGCGGGCAGGTTGGACAGCGCGCCGTAGTAGCAGGCCATGGCGGAGTCCCCGACGAGGAAGCCGTCCTGGCCGAGCGCCTGGGCCAGGGCCGATACGAGACCGAGGTAGGCGGCCCCCTCGGTACGCGCCTGCGCCGCGAACGCGGACCGGGCCGCGGCGGCGCGGTCGTGGCCCGACGCGGGCGGCGCGGGCCGGAGCCGGTCCCCGATCGCCCGCAGGGCGAGAGCCGCGTCGGCGACGACGGCGACGTCGGGCCGGGCGTTGGTGATGACGGCCTGGGCGTCCACGTCGATCCGCACCAGGGGCCCGCCGGGGGTGAGCGGACCGATCCACAGGTCGGCGGGTGAGAGCTCGGTGCCGACGGCGAGCACCGCGTCGCTCTCGCGTACGAGGTCGCGCACCGCCTCGTGGTGCACCCCGGCGCCGATGGCGAGCGGGTGCCCGTCCGCGAGGACGCCCTTGCCGTTCGCGGTCGTGACGACGGGAGCGCCGAGCCGCTCGGCCACGGCGAGGAGTTCGGCGGAGGCCCCGCTGCAACCGCCGCCCGCGATGATCACGGGCCGGCGCGCATCGCCGAGCACCCGCGCGGCGGCCTCGGCCTGCTCCGCGCCCGGGGCGGCGGGCGGCACCGGGACCGGCTCGACGAGGTGGAGCGGCCCCCGCTCGTCGAGCAGGTCGAGCGGGATCTCCAGGTGCACCGGCCGCGGCCGTCCGGTCGCCATCGCGGCGTACGCCTGGGCGACGGCCAGCGGGATCTCCTCGACGCTGGTGACGCGATGGCTGTAGGCCACGACGGCGTCCAGCGCGGCGCGCTGGTCCTTGACCTCGTGCAGGTAGCCGTTGCCGCGGCCGGGGTGGCGCACCGGCAGGCCGGGCGAGACGAGCAGCACGGGCACCGAGTCGGAGTACGCCTGGGCCGCCGCCGTCGCGGCGTTGAGCAGAGCCGGCCCGGTGGTGGTCAGGCAGACGCCGGGCCGTCCGCCGGCGCGGGCCCAGCCGTCCGCGGCGAACGCGCCGCCCTGCTCGTGGCGGGGCGAGACGTGCCGGATGCCGTGCCCGGCGAGCGCGGCGTAGATCGGCAGGTTGTGGGTTCCGGGGATGCCGAAGACCGTGTCCGCGCCGTGCACCTCCAGGGCGGCGACCAGCGCCTCGCCACCCGTGACGTCGGCGCTCACGCGCTGTCCTGCTCGGTGGTGTACACGGACTTGCCGAGCCACTGGCCGCCGTCGACGACCAGGACGTCGCCGGTGACGTAGGCGGACCGGTCGCTCAGCAGGAACGCCGCGGACTCGGCCACCTCCTCCGGGGTGGTGAACCGGGCCGCCGGAACGCTGCCGAGCACGCGTTCGCGGGCGGCCGGGGTCGGCCACAGCGCCGCGGCTGCGCCCTCGGTCTCGGTCGGGCCCGGGGCGATGCAGTTGAGGCGGACGCCGCGGGCGGCCCACTCCACCGCGAGGGTCCGCGTCATGGCGAGGACGCCGGCCTTGGCCGCGGCGCTGTGGACGGTGCCCGGATGCCCGTGCCAGGCGTAGCTGGCGATGACGTTGAGGACGACCCCGCCGCTCTGCGGCAGCATGTGCCGGGCGGCGGCCCGGGTGCAGTGGAAGGTTCCGTTGAGGACGATGTCGATGACCGCCTTCCAGCCGTTCGGGGACATCTCCTCGCCCGGCAGGACGAAGTTGCCCGCGGCGTTGTTCACCAGCGCGTCGAGCCGGCCGTGCCGCGCGGCCACCTCGTCCACGGCGGCGTCCACGGCGGCGGCGTCGCGTACGTCGCACGACACCGTGTCGGCCCGTCCGCCGGCGGCCTCGATGAGTTCGACCGTCTCCAGCAGCGCGTCCTCGCGCCGCCCGAGGACGGTCACCCGGCCGCCCCCGGCCGCCCAACGCCGGGCTACGGCCCGGCCGATGCCCGATCCGCCGCCGGTGACCAGGGCCACCCGTCCGCTGAATTCGTCGGCCTGTACGTGGTGTGTCATGACTCTCCCTTGGTGTCGGGGGCGTGGTCGTCCCGGTGCGTGACGAGCAGCGCGTCGACGGCGATCGCGCCGTCGGCACCGGCCCGCAGGGGGTTGATCTCCAGTTCGGTGTCGTCTCCGGCGAGCCGGGCGACCAGGCGGGACACCGCGACCACGGCCCGGGCCAGCGACCCGGTGTCCACCGGCGGCCGTCCGCGCCACCCGGCCAGGAGCGGCGCGCAGCGCAGCGAGCGGAGCATCGCGTGCGCCTGCTCCAGGTCCACCGGCGCGCACTCGGTGACCGAGTCGCGGTGCAGTTCGGCCTCGGTGCCGCCGGCGCCCACGGTGACCATGGGCCCCAGGCGGGCGTCGCGCCGTCCGCCGAGGATGAGTTCGACCACGTCGGGCCGTACGTCCTGCTCCTCCAGGACGTAGGCTCCGTCGCCCAGCCTCGCGTGCATCTCGGTGAAGGCCGAGGCCGCGCTCGGCCCGTCCGGCAGCCCGACGCGCACGCCGCCCGCCTCGCTCTTGTGCTCCAGCCAGCCGGCCTTGAGCACGTAGGGCGGGCGCAGGAGTTCCGCGGCGTCGGCGACCTGTCCGGCGTCGGCGACCTGACGCGCTCCGGGGAACGCGATGCCCGCGTCGCTCAGCAGGCCGCGGGCCGGCCAGTATCCCGACCCGGCCGGGACCGCCGCCGCTCCGGCCGGGGGCGCGAGCGACCGGCCGGGGCTGGACCGCAGGGCCACCGCGCCGGCGAGCGCGTCGGTGGCGGCGTCGATGGTGGCGAACACGGGGACCCCGGCCTCCCGCAGGACGCGGGTCGCCGCGCCCTCGGCGCCCATGGAGTGCAGAAGCAGCGGGCGGCCCATCTCCCTTGCGGCCTCGGCCAGTTCGGCCGCGACGCGCTGCTCGGCCTCGGCGAGCGCCGGGCTGTCGAGCCCGTACCGCCCGAAGTAGCCGGACAGCACGACGCTGTCGACCTCGCCGGACCGCAGCAGGCGTACGGCCGTCTCGCGGTAGGTGCCGAGATCCCGTTCGCCCGCGCCCGCGAGGTCGACCGGGTTGGCGGTGGCGGCCCCGTCGGGCAGGAGGGCCGCGAGGTCGGCGGCCAGCGGCGCGCTCAGTTCCGGCACCCGGATGCCGCGGCGGCCGGCGCGGTCGGCCGCGAGCGCGCCCTGTCCGCCGCTGTCGCTGACGATCCCGAGCCTGGGCCCGTCGGGGAGGGCGCCGGCCAGCAGGCAGGCGGCGACGTCGACCAAGGCGGCCGGGGTGTCGACCCGCAGCGCTCCGGCGGCGCGGCAGGCGGCGTCGACGAGTTCCATGGGCGAGGTCAGCGCGCTGGTGTGGGAGCGTGCGGCACGGGCCCCGGCCTCGCTGCTGCCGACCGCGAGGAGGACGACGGGCTTGCCGGCGGCGCGCAGCGCCCTGATCGCGTCGAAGATCCGCCGCCCGTCCTGGAAGCTTTCGAGGTAGACGCCGACCGCGCGGGTCGTGTCGTGGTCGACGAGGTCCTCCAGCAGCTCGGCGGTGGTGACGTCGAGCTGGCTGCCCACCGAGACGAAGCGGGATATGCCGAGGCCGGCCCGCTGGGCGAGCAGCGCGATCTCGCTTCCCACCTGGCCGCTCTGGGAGACCACGGCGAGGTGGCCGGCAGGGAAGTCGCCCCAGGTGATCTGGAGGGCGGACTCGGCGTCGAACAGCCCGAGGCTGCTCGGGCCGATCATCCGCGCGCCGGCGGCGGCGACCCGGGCGGCGAGCCCGGACCCGTCCGGCACTCCGGCGGTGATGCCGAGCAGTCCGCGCACCCCCAGGGCGAGCGCCTGGCCCACCACGCCCGGAACCTCCCGGGCGGGCACGCAGAAGGCGACGAGTTCGGGGACGTCGGGCAGGTCGTCCAGCGAGGCGGCGGCGGGACGGCCGAAGAGTTCGCCGCCGCTGCGGGTGACCAGGTGGACGGCGCGCCGGTCGCGGCCGGCGAGTGCGCCGCGGGCGAGCCAGTACCCCCACTTGGCCGGGTTGGCGGACGCGCCGACGACGGCCACGGAGGCCGGATCCCGGAAGACGGCGAGGCCGCTGTTCCGGGCTCCGGGGGAGTGCGGGCTTTCAGTCATGGTGCTGACATCTCCTCTGGGCCGAGAGGCGGTGGTGGTGGGGCCCGGCTGCGCGCCGGCGTCCGGCGGGGTGGGACGGGAGGCCGCGGGGCCGGCCGGTGCGACGCGGGGCTTCCGACGCCGGGTGCCATTCCGGCCGACGGTCGCGGTACGGGTGCCCGCTTCCGCCGATCGCCGGTCTCTTACTGACCGGCGGTGCAGTTGCCTGCTCGGTAGCCTGTGGCGGCCGGCCGGGCTTTGTCAATGCCTTGACGACCGATTTTCCTGACTGGCGAATCAGTCAGTGGCGAGGCTCCGGAAACCGCGGGAGGCCACCGCCGCGGCGGCGGTGCGACGGCCGGCGTGACCTACTCTCTGGACGTGACCCGAAACCGCAAGGACCCCGGCCTGCGGCGCGGGGAGATACTTCGCGCCACCGTCGCCCGGATCGAGAAGCACGGCGTCCAGCCCCTGCGCATAGCCGACGTGGCGCGTGACCTCGACGTCAGCCCCGCCCTGGTGATCTACCACTTCCGGACCAAGGAGGCGCTGATCGGCGACGCCTTCACCTGGGCCGTGCAGCGGGACCTGGACCGCCTGGCCCGGCTGACCGCCGGATCCACGACCGCGTTGCGGCGCCTGACGACCGCCCTGCGCTGGTACGGGCCGACCCAGGGCTCCAAGGGCTGGACCCTGTGGATCGAGGGCTGGGCCGCCGCGCTGCGCGACCCCGGCATGCGGACCGTCGGCAGGGAACTCGACCTGCGCTGGAAGGAGGCGCTGGGCGCGATCATCCAGGACGGGGTGAGCGCGGGCGAGTTCGCGGTGGACGATCCGCGCGGGGCCGCCTGGCGGATCACCGCCCTGCTGGACGGCGTCGCCGTGCAGACCGTGGTCCACCGCGACACCCGCGACCGTGAGCAGACCGCGGTGTGGTCCCGGCAGATCGTCGCCCGCGAGCTGGGGGTGGAGCCGTCCGCCCTCGAAGACGCCTGATCAGCCGCCCCCGGTGCGGGCCCGCCGACGTGCCCGTACCGCCGGAAGTCGCGGCGTCGCACGGAGAACAGCCGCCCCCGACGCTTGACAGGCGGGAATCGGCTACTGCATCGTCGTTCAGTATTGATCCCTCGGCCGGTCCGCTCCGCGTGGCCCCGCCGGGTGCCGATCCGGCCACCGAGAGTGGTTCCCGAGCTCATCCGTCGCCGCCCTGCCCCGGCCGAACGCCGGGCACGCGCGAGGGCTGGCTCCGCGTCGAGAGGCCCATACATGAACGTGAACACAGGGACCGAGACGTTCGACGTCGTCGTCGTCGGTCTGGGAGGACTCGGCTCCGCCACCGCGTGGCGGCTCGCCGCCGCCGGACAGCGCGTGCTGGGACTGGAGCAGTTCGAGTTCGGCCACGACCGGGGGGCGTCCCACGACACCTCCCGCATCCTCCGGCACAGCTACCACCGCCCCGACTACGTACGCCTGACCAAGGAGGCGTACGACGACTGGGCCCATCTGGAACAGGAGTCGGGCCGGGCGTTCGTCACGCGGACCGGCGGGATCGACCTCTGCCCCGCGGACTCACCGCTCCCGCTGGACGACTACTGGCGCAGCCTCTCCGCCGAGGGGATCTCCTACGAGCTCCTGGACGCGGACGAGGTACGGAGCCGCTGGGGCCAGATCTCCGTGCCCGACGGCACGACCGCGCTCTACCAGGAGCGCACCTCCATCGTCCCCGCGGCCCGGTCCACCGAGGCCATGCAGCGACTGGCCGTGGCGGCCGGCGCCACCCTGCGGGACAACACCCCGGTCACCGGCCTGCGGCACGGCCTCGACGGGGTCGAGGTCGTCACCGAGCACGGGCGCTACTCCGCCGGCCAGGTCGTCCTGTGCACCGACGCGTGGGCCAACACCCTGCTCAGGCCCCTCGGGTGGGACATCCCCATCACGACGCTGGAGGAGCAGGTCACCTACTTCGAACCGACGGAACCCGCCCGCTTCACGCCGGAGGTCTTCCCCGTCTGGATCTGGCTGGACGACCCCTGCTTCTACGGCTTCCCGTCCTACGGCGAGGCCACGGTGAAGGCCGGACAGGACTGTGGAGGCCCCGAGGTCAGCCCCGAGCGGCGCTCGGGCGCCACCGACGCGGTCATGCTCGACCGACTGTCCCGGTTCATGGGCGAGCGCTTCCCGCACAGCGGGCGGGCCATCCGCTCCAAGCGCTGCCTGTACACCCTCACTCCCGACCGCGACTTCGTCCTCGGCCCGGTGCCCGGCGCGGAGCGTGTCCTGGTGGGCCTCGGCGCGGCCCACGCCTTCAAGTTCGCGCCGACCCTCGGCCGGATGCTGGCAGCCCTCGTCCAGGACCCCTCCCTGGCGCACACCGACGCGTACAGCACGTTCCGGCTCGACCGTCCCGCGCTGACCGACCCCGACCACCCGGTCAACTGGATGACCTGACCGCCGCCCGGCCCCAGCCTTCCCGCCCGCCTCCCACGGCGGCGCGCGGGAGGCGCGGGCCGCCCCTCCCCACTCCCGAGAACGCACCGTCTGCGACGCGTGCCCGCACTGGACGGAAGCCATGACAGCGAACCCGCCGAGCACCGGATCCACCCCACCGCCCCACCTCCAGGTCACCTGGACCGACCCCGTCACCGGACGCGAGGGGTACGTCGTCATAGACCGGCTGGTCAGAGGCGTCTCCAGCGGCGGTCTGCGCATGCGCGAGGGGTGCACCCTCGACGAGGTCCGCGGACTGGCCGCCGGAATGAGCCGCAAGGAAGCACTCCACTACGACCCGGCGAACCGCTACATCCCGCTGGGCGGCGCGAAGGGCGGCATCGACTGCAGCCCGCACGACCCGCAGGCCCGGGCGGTCCTCGGCCGCTACCTCGACGCCGTCCGCTCGATCCTCAAGCACCACTGGACCACCGGTGAGGACCTCGGACTGCGCCAGGACACCATCGACGACGTCCTCGCCGAACTGGGGGTGGACAGCTCCATCGAGGCCATCTACCCGCTCCTGGACGACGCCGCCGGGGCCCGCGCACGACTGGCGGACGCGTTCGCCGTCGACGTGGACGGCGTCCTGCTCGCCGACCTGGTCGGCGGGCTCGGCGTCGCGGAGTCGGCCCTCACCGCGCTCGACCACCTCGGCATCGGCCGCACCGCGGCACGCGCCGTCGTCCAGGGGTTCGGGTCGATGGGCGGCGCGACCGCGCGCTACCTCGCCCAGGCGGGCGTGCGCGTCGTCGCCCTGGCCGACGCCCGGGGCGTGGTCCACAACCCGGACGGGCTCGACGTCGAACGGCTGCTGCTCACCCGCGACGGCCTGGGCGGAATCGACCGCTCCCAGCTCCGGCCGGGCGACAGCGAGGCCGACGGGGACACGTGGCTCGACATCGACTGCGAGATCCTGGTCCCGGCGGCCGTCTCGTACTGCATCGGCGCGGCCGAACAGGGACGTGTCACCGCCCGGATCATCGCCGAGGCCGCCAACATGCCGACCCTCCCCGAGGCGGAAGCCGCCCTGCACGCGCGCGGCACGCTCGTCCTGCCGGACTTCGTGGCCAACTCGGCGACCAACGCCTGGTGGTGGTGGACCCTCTTCGGCGACATCGGGGCCGACGCCGACCAGGCGCAGCGCAAGGTCCGCGACGCCATGAGCCGGCTGACCGCCGACATGCTCACGGGCGCCGAGGAGCACGGCGTCACGCCGCGCGAGGCCGCCCTGCGCGTGGTCGACCGCAACATGGACGCCATCGAGACCCGGTTCGGACGGCCGGGCGAGCCCGCCGCCGCGTACGCGAACGGAGGCCGCCATGGCGACCCGCGCTGAACTCGTCGTGATCGGCGGCGGCCTGATGGGCGCCGCCACCGCCTGGGCCGCTTCCCGCCGCGGCCTGTCGGTGCTGCTGCTGGAGCAGTTCCCGCCCGGACACACCCGGGGCAGCTCGCACGGCAGCTCCCGTATCGTGCGGCGCGGCTACGAGGACGCCCTGTACACCCGGCTGACCGGGCGCTCCTTCGAGCTGTGGCGGGAACTGGAGCTGGACTCCGGCGCCTCCCTGCTGCGCATGCTCGGCAGCATCGACTTCGGCACCCGCCCGTACGCCGAATCCGTCGCCGCCCAGCTCGCCGCCGCGGGAGTGGCGCACGAGGTGCTCGGCGCGGACGAAGCCGAACGCCGCTGGCCCGGTATGCGCTTCGAGGGCCCGGTCGTCCACCACGGGCAGGGCGGCACGGTCGACGCCGCCGCGGCGGTCGCCGCGTTCACGGACACCGCGGTCCGCCGGGGGGCGGTCGTCCGCCACGGCAGCGCGGTGGCGTCCCTGGAGGCGGCCGGGGACGGCGCCCGGGTCGAGCTGGCCGACGGCGGCACGGTCCTCGCCGACCGCGTCGTCGTCGCGGCCGGCGGGTGGACCGGCGAACTGCTCGCCGGACACGTCGAGCTGCCGCCGCTGACCGTCACCCAGCAGGACACCTTCCACTTCCCGCGCCTGGACCCGACCGCCGCCGCCTGGCCCAGCGTGCTCCACGAGCAGGGAGCGGGCGTCTACCACCTCGCCGGCGGGCGGGACGGCGGGCCGGCCGACGACCGCAAGATCGGCGAGCACTACACCGGCCGGAGCACGACGGCCGGCGGCCGCGACGGCGTGGTCACCGCCGAATCGCGGGCGCGAGCCGTGGAGTACGTGAAACGGTGGCTCCCCGGATTGGATCCCGTGCCCCGGAGCGAGACCAGCTGCCTGTTCACCTTCACACCGAGCGAGGACTTCCTGCTCGACCGGGTCGGGCCGTTCGTCGTCTGCTCGCCCTGTTCGGGGCACGGTGCGAAATTCGCCCCGCTCATCGGCGAACTCACCGTCGGCCTGGTGACCGGCGACGCCACGGTGCCGGAGCCCTTCCGACTCGCCGCGCACCTCTCGCGCACCTCCGGGACGAACTGACGGGCAGGGCCGGTTCCGGCCGGGCGGACCCCAGGCTTCCTGACACACGAGTCAGGAAGCCGGGTAAGCTGTCCCCCGTGGCACGCAAAACGGTGGTCCTGCGGCGCGAGGAGATCCTCGACGCGACGGTGGAGCAGATCAAGCAGCGAGGCATCGCGACGACGCGTGTCGCGGACGTGGCGGCAGCGCTCGGCGTGAGCAGCGGCCTGCTCCACTACCACTTCGCGACGAAGGAACTGCTCGTCGAGGAGGCCTTCTCCCACGCGGCACAGCGGGAGATGGAATCCCTGCGGGCCGCCTTGGCCCGCAAGTCGCCCGCAATGACCCGGATGAAGGCGCTGCTGCGCCTGTACGCACCGATGGGTCAGGCCGTGGGCTGGCGGCTGTGGATCGACGGCTGGTCGGCCGGCATGAGGGACACCGGGCTCCACGACGTCATGCGAACCATGGACGAGCAGTGGAAGGCGTCCATCGCCCAGCTGGTCCAAGAGGGAATGGACAGCGGCGAGTTCCGCTGTGCGGACCCGCGCGAGGCGGCGTGGCGGATCACGCTGTTCCTGGACGGCCTCGCCGTGCAGCTCGTCGCCCGGCGCGGCGCCCTGGAGAAGGCGGAGGCCACGCGGTGGGTCCGCGAGCACGTCGCCGCGCTGCTCGGCGTCCAGCCGGCGGACCTGGCGCCGCGCCGCGCCGCCGTGCAGCCGTCCTCCGGGTCCTGAGGCGCGCCGAACGCGCTCTTCCGTCCGCGCGGGCCCGTCCGCGCCGGCGGCACGTCCTGCCCTCCGCCTTCGACGGTGAGGCTCGACCTCTTCCACGTATTGACTGACGAATCAGTCAAAAATTAGGCTGCGGGAGCCGTGCGCCACCGCCCGGCCGGCCGCCGTACCCAGCAGAGGGGGGATCCCATGACCGCCACCCGGCAGACGGAGCAGCGGCTCGGCAGCCGCGGGGGACCGGGGCAGCGCATCGCCATCATCGCGCTGACCTGCGCCACCGCCGTCTGGGGCTGGAGTTACATCACCACGGTCTGGCTGCTCCCCGAGATGGGCACGCCGAGCCTGGTCGCCGTCCGCTTCGTGCTGGCCGGCCTCATCATGGTGGCGATACGGCCCCGCGCGATCCTCTCGCTCGGCCGCCGCCACACGCTCGCCGGACTGGGCCTCGCCTTCTTCCTGGGCTCCGGCACCCTCCTCCAGGTCCAGGGCCAGCACTACATTCCCGCGTCCCAGTCCGGGTTCCTGGTCTCGCTGTTCGTGGTCCTGACCCCGCTGGTGGCTCGCGTCCTGTTCCGGACGAAGGTGACGAAGGGGGTCTGGGCCGGCGTGCTCGTCGCGACCGGCGGTCTGGCCGTGATCTCGTTCAACGGCGTCGCGCTGGGCCTCGGCAGCTGGCTGACGCTGGCCGCCGCCCTCTCGTACTCGATCCAGGTCGCGTTCCTGTCGGAGTACTCCGCGCCCGACAAGGTCTACGGTCTGGCCACCCTGCAGATCCTCGGCACCGGTGTGATCGCCTCCTGCTGGGCCGTGCCCAGCGGCATCGATCTGCCGGACACCCCGGCCGGATGGGGCTGGCTCGCCTACTCCACGCTGATGGCGACGCTCGGCATGTACGCGGTGCAGACCTGGGCGCAGTCCCGCGTCAGCGCCGCCGGAGCGGCGGTCGTGCTGGCCTGCGAACCGCTGTTCGTGGCGGTGTTCAGCCTGCTCGTCGGGGCCTCGCTGACCGGCCGGACGGTCATCGGCGGGATGCTGATCCTGGTGGCGATGTTCCTCGTCGTCTCCGCCGACCGCTCGGTCCCGCCGCCGCTGGCCGACCCGCTCGCACTCCCGGAGCCGCTCACGGCCCCCGCCGGCGAGGACGGCCCGGACGTGCCCGGGCCACGGCACCCGTAAGGGTTGTCCCGGGACGGCCTTCACCCCGTACGGTCACCTCGTTCCGTCTCCTCGTCCCGGCCCGGGACACGACGAAGGCCGGTCCGGCGCGGAGTGTCCCGCGCCGGACCGGCCCGTACAGGTCAGCGCCCCGCCGTCAGCTCGTTCCTGACGATCTGTCCGCCCTTCATGACGAAGCGGACGTCCGTGAACGCCGCCATGTCCCCGGACGTGCCGGGCACGGCGATCAGGTCGGCGTACTTCCCCGGCGCGATGGACCCGATGCGGTCCTCCCAGCCCATGCACTCGGCGCTGGTGAGCGTCGCCGCGCGCAGCGCCTCCATCGGCGACATCCCGTACGCGCACATGGTGACGAGCTGGCGGGCCTGCATACCGTGCGGGAACCCGCCGGCGTCGGTGCCGAACCCGATCTTCACCCCGGCACGCACCGCCTTGGCGAACGCCTCGCGCTGGGCGCCGGTGGCCTCGTCGTTCTTGGCCTGCGACTCCTCGTCGAACCCCGCGCCCTCAGCGTTCTCCACGAGCCAGTCGCTCCACCAGATGTCGGCGGAGAGGTACGTGCCGTGGCGGACCATCAGCTCGATGCCCTCGTCGTCGAGGTAGCAGCCGTGCTCGATGGAGCGCGCACCGGCCCGGACCGCCATCTTGATGCCCTCGGTCCCGTGCGCGTGGACGGCGACGTAGGCACCGTAGTACGACGCCTCCTCCACCGCGGCCCGCATCTGCGCCTCCGTGAGCTCCGGGGCGCCGGGGACGGTGCCTTTGGTCAGGACCGCCCCGGTGCCGATCAGTTTGATCACGTCGGCCCCGCCGTGCAGGATCTCCCGGACCCGTTCGCGCGTGTCGTCGACCCCGCGCACCCGGCCGAACCGGAACTCCTCGGGCAGCCGCACGTCGTGGGCGAGCCCCGTGATCATTCCACCGCCGGTCGAGACCGTGACGTACGCTCCGGCCACCGCCATGCGCGGGCCGAGCACCGTGCCGTTGTCGATCGCGTCCCGCAGGGCCGTGTCGACGAAGGCCCGGTAGCTGCCGACGTCCCGGACCGTGGTGAAGCCGGCCATCAGGGTCGCGCGGGCATGGCCGATCGACTCGAACGCCTGCTGCGCGGCGCTCTGCTTGATCTCCTGCGTGGGGTCGCCGCACGCGGCGACACCGACCAGGTGCGTGTGCAGATCGACCAGACCGGGGCTCAGCGTCGCCTCGCCCAGATCGACGACCTCCACGCCCTCGGGGACCGGCGCCGCGGCGGGCAGCACCGCGCTGATCCGCTCCCCCTCCACCAGCACGGTGCGATCTCTCAGCACCTCACCCGCTTCGACATCGAACAGCCGGGCGCATCGCAGCGCGAGGGTCATCGTTCCTCCTCGACAGATCGGTCGCACGGCCGGACGGTCCCGGCCGTGCGGTGATGCTCCGTTCCCGGGAGCGGCGGCCGAAGACGCCGCACGCTCCCGGGAACCGGGGAGGAAGCCGCCCGGACGCCGACCGTGCCGCGCCCGAACGGCTTCCTCATACCACCGCCACCGGGCGGCCGGCCGTTCACTCCTCCAGTACGGCCATGGCCGCGTTGTGACCCGGGATGCCGCTCACGCCGCCGCCCCGTACCGCGCCCGCCCCGCACAGCAGGACGTTCTTGTGCGCGGTCTCCACGCCCCAGCGGCCCGTGGTCCTGGACTCGTCGACGAACGGGAGGGCCAGCGACCGGTGGAAGATGTTCCCCCGGGGCAGGCGCAGCTCCTGCTCCAGGTCCAGCGGGGTCTTGGCCTCGATGCACGGCCTGCCGTCGCCGTCGACCGCCAGGCAGTCGGCGATCGGCTCGTCCAGGACCGCGTCGAGCTGGGCGAGCGCTCCCTTCAGCAGAGCCTCGCGCTTCGCGTCGTTGTCGCCCTCGAACAGCTTCGCGGGCGTGTGCAGGGCGAACATCGTCAGCGTCTGGTAGCCGCGCTCGACCAGGTCCGGGGAGAGGATGGTCGGGTCGGTGAGGGAGTGGCAGTAGATCTCCGACGGCGGCGCGGACGGCAGCGAGCCCGCCGCGGCCTCGCGGTAGGCCGTCTCCAACTGCCCGTAGCCCTCGGAGATGTGGAAGGTGCCGGAGAACGCCTCGCGCGGGTCGACCGAGGTGTCGCGCAGCCGCGGCAGGCGGCGCAGCAGCATGTTGACCTTGAGCTGGGCCCCTTCGGCCTGTTCGTCGGCCGCCCCGTCGCCGACGAGCTCGGCCAGGGCCTCCGGGGAGGCGTTCACCAGGACCTTGCGGGCCGCGACCGCGGCCTCGCCGGCCTCGGTGCGGTAGGTCACCACCGAGTGCGGGTCGTCCGGCTCGATGCGCAGGACCTCGTGGCCGGTGACGATCTCCGCCCCGGCGGCCCGCGCCGCTCCCGCCAGCGCGTCGGTGAAGGCGCCCATGCCGCCGATCGGCACGTCCCAGTCGCCGGTGCCGCCGCCGATGACGTGGTAGAGGAAGCAGATGTTCTGCGCGAGCGACGTGTCGTGCGCGCTGGTGAACGTTCCGATGAGGGCGTCCGTCAGCACGACGCCGCGCACCAGGTCGTCCCGGAAGCGCTCCTCGATCGACACGCCCAGCGGCTGCTCGAAGAGCATGTTCCAGGCGGCGTCGTCCCCGATCCGGTCACGCAGCGCGGCACGGGTGGGCAGGGGCTCGGTGAGGGTGGGGAAGATGCTGCGGGCGACCTCCCCGGTCGTGCCGTAGAACTTCTCCCACGCCGCGTAGTCGGCGTCGGATCCGGTCAGGGCGCGGAAGGAGGCGCGGGTGCGCTCCCTGCCTCCGCCGACGAACAGCCCGGTGGCCCGGCCGTCGCGGTCCGTGGGCGTGTAGGAGGAGACCGAGCGCTTCCGTACGGCGAAGGTGAGGCCCAGGTCGTCGACGATCTTCGACGGCAGGAGCGAGACGAGGTACGAGTAGCGGGACAGGCGCGCGTCCACGCCCTCGAACGCCCGGGTCGAGACGGCCGCGCCGCCCGTGACGTCGAGACGTTCGAGGACGAGCACCGAGCGCCCGGCGCGAGCGAGATAGGTGGCGGCGACGAGCCCGTTGTGACCACCACCGACGATGACGACGTCGTAGACGTCCCTGGAGACTTCCGCTTGTGCTGGCATGACTCTTGGTAACACGCGCCTTTCGTGGACCGCAAGAGATTCGTCGAATTCTCGCGAGAGTTGGATGAAGTTACTGACTCAAGAGGCAGGATGAGAGATGTTTAGAGAGGCGCGAAGGCGACGCATAACACCAGGTGGACAGCTGTTCAACAGGTCGACCGGTTGGTGTGATAGTGGTTCGCAGAGCAAAGGCGATCGGTAGATATTGATTGACTCGACAGTCAGTAAAACCATGCGCCGCCACCCTGGCCGGCCGCACAGACCCCTTACGGAACGTGGCCGGACCAGGTGCGGCGCGGGCTCACCCCGAGGGCTGCTCGGTGCTCTCCGCCTCCGCCGGGGCACCGGAGGCCAGCGGCACCCCGATGCGCCGCAGCCGGGGCGAGATGGCCGGCACCGCGCCCAGCAGCCGCCGGGTGTACTCGTGCTGCGGCCGGGTCGTGACCTCCTCCGCGCTGCCCCGCTCCACGAGCGTGCCGCGCAGCAGCACGTCGACCTCGTCGCTGATGCGGCGGACGACGTCGAGATCGTGCGTGATGAACAAGTACGACAGCCCGCGCCGCCGTTGCAGGTCCAGCAGCAGGTTCAGGATCTGCGCCTGGACGGACACGTCGAGCGCGGAGGTCGGCTCGTCGCAGATGACGAGCTCGGGATCGGTGGCCAGCGCCCGGGCGATGCAGACGCGCTGCCGCTGGCCGCCGGAGAAGCGGTGCGGGTAGGCGTCGGCATCGACCCCCTCCATGCCCACGGAGTCCAGCAGTTCGCGCACCCGCCGGGCCCCGTCGGCCCGGTACAGCCCGTGGGCGCGCAGCGGCTCCGCGACGACCTCGCCGATCGTCAGCCGGGGATCGATCGACTCGTAGGGGTCCTGGAAGATCGTGCCGACACTGCGGCGGAAGGCGTGCCGCGCCCGGCGGCCCCGGACCGTTTCCCCGCGGAAGCGCACACTGCCGCTGTCCGCCCGCTCCAGGCCGACGATGACGCGCGCCAGGGTGGACTTGCCCGAGCCCGATTCCCCCACGACGCTGACCGTGCGGCCCGCCTCGATGCGCAGGTCCACCGCGTCGAGCGCGGTGTACCGGCCGTAGCGCTTGGTGATGCCCGTGGCCTCCAGCAGCGGCGCGCCCGCCGCGGGTGCGGTCTCCGTCATCGCAGGCCCTCCAGCCGGTGACAGGCGGCGACGTGGTCCTCGGCCAGCCGGCGCGGCTCCGGAAGGTCGGTGCCGCAGCGGACGTCGGCCAGCGGGCAGCGCGTGTGGAACGGGCATCCCGGGGGAGTGCCGCCGACCGGCGGACTGCCCGAGATCGTGGTGAAGGGCTCCTTGGGCCCGGCGTCGCGCCCGCTGCGGAAGCACTGCAGCAGCGCCTCCGTGTACGGGTGGCGGGCCCCCTCGAAGAGGGTCAGCACATCGGTGTGCTCGACCAGCCGGCCGCCGTAGAGGACGGCGACGTGGTCGGCGATCTCCGCCACGACCGACATGTCGTGCGTGATCCACAGGACCGTGAGCCCGTACTCCTGCTGGAGCCGGCTGACCAGACCGACGATCTCGGCCTGGACGGTCACGTCCAGCGCGGTGGTCGGCTCGTCGGCGATCAGGAGCTGAGGATGGAAGGCCAGGGCCATCGCGATGATCACGCGCTGCCGCATCCCGCCGGACAGGGCGTGGGGGTAGAGGCGCGCCACCCGTTCGGGATCCGGGATGCCGACGTCCGCCAGCGCCCGGCGGGCCAGCAGATCGGCCTCGACCCGCCCGACTCCGTCGCGGACCCGGTGGACCTCCGCTATCTGCCGGCCCACCCGCATCACCGGGTTGAGGGCGGCGGACGCGTCCTGGGCCAGATAGGCGGCCGTACGGCCCCGCGCCTCCCGCAGGGCCTTCCCGCCCAGGGAGGTCAGCTCGACGTCCCCGACCCGGACGCAGCCGCCGGTGATCCGGGCGCCCGCCGGGAGGATCCGGCCGGCGGCCAGCGCCAGCGTGGACTTGCCGGATCCGGACTCGCCGACGAGGGCGGTGGTGGTGCCGGCGGGCACCTGGAGCGAGACGTCCCGCAGGGCGGTGAAGTCTCCGTAGGCGACGCTGAGGCCGTCGATCGTGACCTCGCTGCCGAGACTGCGGACGGCGGTTGCCTCCGGGGTGGCGATCATGACGTCTCCGATGCGGCACGGGGGTCGATGGCGGTCCTGACGAGGTCCACCAGCAGGTTGGCCGTCACGACGAGAGTCGCGGCGACGATCACCGTGCCGGTGAGCAGCGGGCGGTCGAGGGCGGCGAACGCCTCGGTCTGCATCTGGCCGATCCCGGGCCAGCCGAAGATCGTCTCGACGAAGACGACGCCGGAGAGGAAGACCGCCACGTCCATGCCGAGGAGGGTCGTCACCGGCGAGGCGGTGTTGCGCAGCACGTGCCGGACGACGATGCGCCGCCGGCTGAGGCCCTTGGCGACCGCGGTGCGCACGTACGCGGAGGACAGGGCCTCACGGGTGCTGTCGCGGACGACGTTGGCGTAGTAGGGGGCTCCCAGGATCCCGAGCGTCAGCGCCGGGAGCACGATCTGCGCCGCCCCGGTGCCGCCGTCGATCGGGAAGATCGGGATCTGGTAGCCGAAGAGCAGGAGCAGGAGGAAGCCCAGGGAGAACACCGGCATCGACAGCAGACCGACGTTGACGGTCGCCAGCAGCCAGCTGCGCCGGGGCCGCAGCGCTTCCCACAGCCCCCACAGACCGCCGAGGACGAGTTCGACGACGAGCGCGGCGGCGGCGAGGACGGCGGTGGCGGGAAGCCGTTCGAGGATCAGCGACAGGACCGGGCGGTCGTTCGTGTAGGAGGTGCCCAGGTCGCCCGTCGCCACCGAACCCAGGTAGTGGCCGAGCTGCGACCAGAGCGGGTCGTCGAGGCGGAGCCGGTCGCGGATCTCCGCCAGGACCTCCGGGCCCGCCTTCGGTCCGGCGATGCTGCGGGCCGGGTCGCCGGGGACGACGTACTGGAGGATGAAGGTGAGCAGGACCACCGCGATGACGGTGAACAGGCCCAGCAGGATGCGTATGCCTATGCGTCGAGCCATGAGCGTCGCTCCGAGAGAGGGTTGCGTCGATTGAGCCCTTCGGCGATCAGAACGAACGTCAGGACGGTCGCGATGACGAGGACCAGGGGGACGAACAGGGTGTGCGGGGCGTAGGTCATGCTGTCGGAGCCGTCGGCGAGCATGTTGCCGAGCTCCGGGGTCGGCGGCTGGATGCCCGCACCGAGGTACGAGAGCCCGGCCCCGACGACCACGACCGCCGCCCCGTTGAGCGCCGCGACGTTCAGCAGGACGGTGGACAGGTGCGGCAGTACGTGGCGGCGCAGCGCGGTGTGGCGGCTCACGCCGTGGGCGAGGGCCGCCTCGACGTACCCGCGGTTGCGCAGCCGGACCGTCTCCCCGTGGACAAGCCGCGCGGTCCACGCCCAGTACAGGGCGGTGACGACGATGATGATGCCGGTGGTGCCTCGGCCCACGATGCTCGCCAGCGCCAGGCCGGACAGCACGGTGGGAATGGACAGGAACACGTCGACCAGGCGCATCAGGCACTGCTCGATCCAGCCCCGGTAGAAACCGGCCACCAGCCCCACCGCGGCGCCCAGGCCGACGGAGGTCAGGTTGGCCACCAGCGCGATGAGGAGAGTGGCCCGCAGCCCGTGGAGCGAGCGCGCGAGCATGTCGCGGCCGATGGCGTCGGTGCCCAGCGGATGGCCGGGCGCTCCGACGCCGCTGGGCAGGCCGTCGGCGGTGAGGCTGTCGGTGTGGATCGTGTACGGGGACCCGGCCAGCGGGGCGAGCAGGGCCAGCAGGCACAGCACACCGAGCAGGACCAGCCCGGCGAGCCACAGCCGGCTGCCCTTCGCCGCGGCGGAGCGGGCCGCGGCCCCACCGCGCCCCGGCGCGTGCGCCCCGGTGGGCGCGGGCTTCTGCGTGCTGATCGGAAGAGCGCTCATCGCTTCACCCACAGCCGGTCGTAGTAGGTGCCCGTCTCACCGCGCATCTGGTAGTTGCGGACCTCCGGCGCACGTGCGGCGAGGAAGTTCATGCTGCCCAGGAAGACGCCGGCCGCGTCACGGACGAGCTCGTCCTCGATCTCGGCGAGGAGCGAGTTGGCGGCCTCGGTGCTTCGGGCCTTGCGCGCGCTGACGGCGAGGGAGTCCACCCGCGCGTTCGCGTAACCGAGGTAGTTGTAGGAGGCGTCCGAGGTGAAGTTGGAGGACACGAGTTCGAGGGCGCTGTTCAGGGTGATGTAGAGGTGCGACCCGTAGAGGTCGCCCTTGCCGTCGGAGGTGGCCAGCTCGAAGGCGGGCTGGCTCATGGCGTTCAGGCTGAGCTCCACGCCCACCGCCTCGAACTGCTGCTGGAGCACCTGCCCGAGGAGCGGCCAGGGGTCCTGGGTGCCGTGCAGGAACTCCAGTTTCAGCTTCTCCACCCCCGCCTCCCGCAGCAGCGCGCGGGCCCGCTCCGGATCGTAGGCGTAGGGCTTCGCCGTACGGCGGAAGCGGTCGAGCCTCTTCGGGAAGGGCGAGCCCCACGGGTCCGAGAGGCCGAACGTGAGCCGCATGAGCTGCTCCCGGTCGACCGCCCAGTTCAGAGCCCGCCGCACGCGCGGATCGCGCAGCTCCCGGCGCCTGTGGTTGAGCGAGAGCCACTGCGTCCCGCGCACCGGGACGGCCTGGACGAACCGCTCGCGCATGGACGCGTCGGCGGTGAACCGGGCGGCCTGGCTGGCCACCAGCCCCTCACCGAGGACGTCGACCCGCCCGCCGCTGAGCTGGAGCGCCTGGAGGGGATAGCCGATGCCCCACCGGTACTCCAGCCGCTCGATGAGCGGGGTGCCGCGCCAGAAGTACTGGTCGAAGGGCTCGAAGACCGCTCGCCGGCCCTTGCTGTCGTAACGGGTGATCCGCATCGGGCCGCTGCCGACCGGCGTGCGGCCGAACTCGGCGCCCAGGCGGCGGACCTCCTCACGGGGAAGGGCGGCCGTGTAGGGCATGCACAGCAGGGCCGGGAAGAGGACGTCCGGCTCGGTGAGCGTGACGCGCAGGGTGTACGGATCCGGAGCGCTCAGCCCGCGGATCCTCTCCGCCTTCTCCTCGTACACCTCCTCCGCTCCCTCGATCCCGAAGAGATAGCTCGACGCCCAGGAGGCGAGGCCCGGGTCCATGAGGCGCGTCCAGGTGTAGACGTAGTCCTCGGCGACCACCGGGCGGCCGTTGTGGAAGCGCACGTTGCGGCGCAGGGGGATGGTGTACACCCTGCCGTCCTTCGACACCTGCGGCGCTCCCTGGGCGGCGTGCGGAGCGGGGCCGTCGAACTGGCCGGCGTACTGGTAGAGCGGGGCGTAGAGCACCGTCGAGATGGCCTCCCAGCTGTGGAGGTCCCAGCCGATCGCCGGATCGTAGGACTGCGCCTCGTTGGACCAGGCGGTGATCACCCTGCCGCCCCGCCTCGCACCGGCCGGCTCGCCCGGTCCCGGAGCCCAGCGCGGCACGTCCGCCGGGGGGCCCGCGGGGGCGGAGGAGGGGGACCGGTCGCCCAGGCAGCCGGTCAGCAGGGAGGCGGCGCCTCCCGCGGCCCCGGCGGCCAGGACCAGCCGTCGGGTCGGTTCGTGATGTGGTCCGGCCATGGGCGTCCTCTCGTGGGGCCGTCCCGGCGCGGGGTGACCGGACGGCAGGACGGAACCTGGTGTCGGGCGCGTGGGGACGGCGTACGGCGACTTGAGGGAGGGGAGTCCCGCGAGCGGCGGCGCGGGCGCCGCGCACAACGGGTGGCGGTGGGGCGACGGAACCGCGCGGGCCATGTGCCCGTAGCGCGCCGGCGGCGTCACCATTGGATGGTCTTCGTTTCCGTGTACTCGTCGAGACCGTGCACGCCGAGTTCGCGGCCGACCCCCGACTGCTTGTAGCCGCCGGTGGGGGCGAGCACGCTGAACCGGCCGGAGTTCACGGTGACCAGCCCGGCCCGGATCCGGCGGGCGAACCGCTCGGCGCGGAGCCGGTCCGTACACCAGACCGCGCCCGCGAGGCCGTAGATCGAGTCGTTGGCGATCCGGGCGGCCTCCTCCTCGTCCCGGTAGCGCAGGAAGCACACCACCGGTCCGAAGATCTCCTCCCGGGCGACCGCCATGTCGTTGGTGACGTCGGCGAAGACCGTGGGGAGGATCCAGTGGCCCGCGCCCAGGCCGTCCGGCGTCCGCTCCGGCGGGGCCTTTCCGCCGGCGACCAGACGGGCTCCCTCGGCCACTCCCTGCTCGATGTGGGCCAGGACGCCGACGTACTGCCGGGCCGTGGCGACGGGGCCGAGATGCTCGCCCGCCAGCGCGGGGTCGCCCAGCTCCCACCGCCCGGCCTCCTCGGCGGCCAGGGCCACCGCCCGGTCGTACACCGCGTCGGGAACGAGCACGCGGGTGCAGGCGGTGCAGGTCTGCCCCGAGTTGTAGAAGGCGTCGGAGAGCGCCAGGCGCACCGCGTCGTCCAGGTCGCGCACCGTCGTGCCGTCCGGTTCGTCGGCGAGGATCACCCGGGCGGACTTGCCGCCGAGCTCCAGACCCACGCGTTTGACGGTTCCGGCCGCGGACATCGCCACGGACCGGCCCGCCTCGGTCGACCCGGTGAACGACACCGCGTCGACCTCGGGGTGGGAGGTGAGCGCCTCGCCCACCACCTTCCCGGGGCCGGTGACCAGGTTGAACACCCCGCCGGGCGCACCGACCGCCGGACAGGCCTCGGCGAAGACCTCGGCGAGCAGGAAGGCGTTCAGCGGGGCGTCGCAGCTCGGCTTGAGGACGACCGCGCAGCCGGCGGCGAGCGCGGCGGCGACCTTGGCCGCGATGAGATAGAGCGGGTAGTTCCACGGGGTGATGGCGGCGACGACGCCCACCGGCTCGCGGACGATCTGGGAGGCGCCGATACGTTCCTCCCACGCGTGGTCGGCGAGGAGGTCGGCATAGGACTGGAAGACCTCGGCGGCCAGCCGCGTCTGGGTGTGGAGGGCGTTGTCGAGCGGGGCGCCCATCTCCGCACTGATCACCGCGGCGAAGTCCGCCTCGCGTTGCGAGATGCCCTCCGCCACGGCGGCGAGCAGCTCCCGGCGGACGCCTGCGTCCGTCGCCGCCCAGACGGGGAAGGCTTCACGGGCGGCGGCCACGGCCTCGCCCGCGTCCCGCGCCGTACCTCTCGGCACGCGTCCCACGGCCTCGCGCCCGGTGGGATCGGCCACTACGGTGTGCGGTGTGTCGTCTCCGCCGACGGGAGGCCGCCACGCACCGCCGATCCAGAAGTGCCGCCGCTCCGTGTCGAGGCGGCTTCTGATGCTGTGGGTGACCGGATGACCCATGGTCGTGCTCCTCAAAGGCGACTGGGTTCGGTGGGCAGCCGCGCGGCGGGCCTGCAAGGACGGCCTGCGCTTGGCTGGTTCCGAACGGTAGGTCGCTACTGATTTGAGAGTCAATAGAGGCGGCCAAATTACTGACTCTCGAATCAGCACTTGAGACGCCGCACGGACGCCGCACGGACGCCGCACGGACGCCGCACCGACGCCGCACCGAGGTCGCACCGGCCGCGGCGGCCACGGGGGCCGATCACGGTCCGCGCAGCGGCGCTCCTCCCGGCCCGCGCCCGCCATCGGTCACGGAACGCCGAAGCCCGACGGGGCCAACTCCCGGTCCGGGGCCGAGGTGCTGCAAGCATGGGGCATCGATGCGCACGCCCCGGAGAAGTACTTCGGGACAGCCACAGCGGCCGGTGTGATGATCGCTGTGAATGCGACGAATGATGCTGTTCGTGACTATCAGGGCCTGCTGGTGAGAATGGAGCAGAACCTGGCAGAGCACGCTTCTCACCTGCACCGTCGGGCGAAGAACACGATGGTGACGGAATCGGACGATCTCCTGATCGCCGACGGCGGTCCGGATGACGACACGTTCAACATCGCCGCCGCCGCTCCTTTCACCACCAGGACCGCACCCTCGCGGGCGGAGGAAGTGCTGGGCGCCCTGGGCGGGACGGGCTTTCGCACGGCGGTCGTCCAGGCGTCCGCGGAAGGGAGGCGACCAACCGGGATCAAGGCGAGTGCCACACCACGCCCCCTATGCCGCTGACTGCCGGCTCCACCGTTCCGCCCCCACTCGGCGGACGGCCCCCGCCACCTTCTCGAACGGTGGTTCACCTGGGCGAAGTCCCTAGCCGATCGACCCGCGCCGACTGCTAGCTTCGAGAGCGAAGTCCCCTTGGCTCCTCTCCATCACCTCGATCCCCGTAAGCGAGGGAGCGCCGCACCATGTTCCGGTCCTGTCGCACACCCCGTCGTACGGCCGCGATCGCGGCGCTCGTCACCGCCGCGACCCTGACGGCCGCCGGCCCGGTCGGCGCGGTCCCGGCCAAGACGCTGAAGGTGTGCACGACCGGTGACTA
The DNA here is from genome assembly GCF_003846185.1 of Streptomyces sp. ADI96-02. Lineage (GTDB taxonomy): Bacteria > Actinomycetota > Actinomycetes > Streptomycetales > Streptomycetaceae > Streptomyces. The sequence continues at coordinate 11,676 of NZ_ML123034.1, read as the reverse complement.
CAAGCCGCTGACCTACCGCGACCCCGCGACCGGGAACTACAGCGGGATCGACGTCGACATGGCGCGCGACCTGGCCGGCCACCTGAAGGAGCGGCTGGTGTTCGTGCCGACGTCGTGGCCGACGCTCATGCGGGATGTCGGCACTCCCGGCACGTGCGACATCGCCATGGGCGGGATCTCCGTCACACCGCAGCGACAGGAGCAGGCCGACTTCACCCAGCCGTATCTCGCGGACGGCAAGACACCCATCACCACCTCCCGGGCCGCCCATCGCTTCCAGACCGTGGAGCAGATCAACGACAAGGGCGTGCGGGTCATCGTCAATCCCGGCGGCACCAATGCCGAGTTCGTCAGGCAGCACCTCCCGAACGCGACCGTCATCACGTGGCCGGACAACACGACGATCTTCGAGCAGATCCTCCAGGGCCGCGCCGATGTCATGATCACCGACGCCATCGAGGCGAAGTACCAGGCGACCCGGCACCCGGGGCTCGTCGCGGTCCACCCCGACAAGCCGTTCACGACGGCGGATATGGCCTACATGCTCCCCAAGAACAGCAGGCTGACCGGTGGTGCGGTCGAGAGGTGGCTCGGGGACGCCCTCACAGACGGCACCTTCCAACGGGCGTACGACCGTTGGATCAGCACCCAGGACGCCCCCCCGAGCCGCGGCGCTGAGCACGAGCTGAGCGCGAGGCCCTGACCCGGCCGGCACCCCCGCCGCCTCGGACGGAGCCTGAGCGCGCGGCGGACCGAGCCGGGCCGTTCGGGAGGGTCAGCCGAACCAGCGGGCGAGAGCGGTCTCCAGCGGGCTGTCATCGGTGTCCGCCCAGGCTACATAGCCGTCGGGCCTGATCAGCAGGGCTCCGGCCCCGTCGACGTCCTCGTCGGTCTTCGCCACCACGTGGTCGACGCGGTCGGACCGGTCACCGGCCGAGCGCCGCCTGCCGTCGAGGGAGAGCAGCAGGCCGCGGCCGGAGTGCATCAGCCGGCTCACCCGCGTCGGGCCCTCGTCGGTGGTCAGGTCCACGTCGATCAGCCGGGGGCCGACGCCGGCGTACCGGACGTCCAGGCCCGACATCATGCCCGAGACGTAGTGGTTGGTGTCCGGCAGTCGCAGCAGGTCCGTCACCAGTTCGCGGACCGCGTCCACCTCCTCGTCCCGGCCCGGATTCATGATCACCGCCTGGGCGCGGGTGTGGCGCAGCACGCGCGCGGCGACGGGGTGCCGCTCCTCGTGGTAGCTGTCCAGCAGACCGGCGGGCGCCCAGCCGTGAATCGTGCCGGCGAGCTTCCAGCCCAGGTTGATCGCGTCCTGGACGCCCAGGTTGACGCCCTGGCCTCCGATCGGCATGTGGATGTGCGCGGCGTCCCCGGCGAAGAAGACCCGGCCCTCGCGGTAACGCTCGACCTGCCGTACGGCGTCGCTGAACCGGGAGGCCGCGCGCAGCTCGCCCAGTTCCGTCCCGGGGCCGTACACGGCGTGCAGCGCCTCGCGGACCTCATCGGCCGAGACGGGCGCCTCGCGGTCCGGTCCGTCCCCGGTCAGCTTGCCGAACAGCAGCCGGTACAGGTCCGGGCCGATGGGGTGCAGGATGGTGAGGAAGCCGTTCGCGGACCGGGGGTACTGGCTGAAGTGCCCGTGACCGGTGGGGACTTCGGCGGACCTGGTGGCGAGGGTGAGATCGGCGGCCACGGCGGACATCCTCCCCGCCCGGCCGGAGAAGGGGACGCCGAGCAGGGTGCGGACCGTGCTGTGCGCGCCGTCGCACGCCACGAGGTGACTGCCGCGGATCGTTCCGGCGGCACCGTCGTCCGCGGTCCACTCGACCGAGACGCCGTCCTCGTCCTGCGCGACCGATGTCACTTGGCGGCCGCGGAGCACGGGCACGCCCCGCTCGGCGAGGAGCTGTTCGAGGCGCTCCTCCAGCCGGGCCTGCGGCAGCCTGACCGGATACGGGTGCCGGGTGCGCCAGGACCGGCAGTCCAGCTCGACCGGCAGGGTGGCGAAGTGACCGCCGGTCTCCTCCCGCACCGGCGCGTCGACGAGCAGCGGGTCCAGCAGTCCTCGCAGGTCGAGCACTTCGGCGGTACGCGGCTGGAGTCCGCCCGCCCGGGACTGGACGCTGCGCGTCCGCTGCCTCTCCAGGACCACGGCCGGTACTCCGGCCAGAGTCAGCTCGTGCGCCAGCATCAGTCCGGTCGGGCCGGCTCCCACCACGATGATCTCGGTCCGCATGACGACCTCCTGGGTATATCGAGTGCAAATCTGCACTCAGTCTACCTCAAGGTAGACTGAGTGCATGAACCAGCGCATGGGCCTGCGGGAACGCAAGAAGGAACGCACCCGGGAGACGATCTCCGAGACGGCGATCCGTCTCTTCCTCGACAGGGGCTTCGACCAGGTCTCGATCACCGAGATCGCGGAGGCGGCGGAGATCTCCCGGCGGACCCTCTTCGCGTACTTCCCGACGAAGGAGGACCTCGTACTGCACCGGATCGCCGACCACGAGAGCGAGGGAGCCAGGACCGTGCGCGCCCGGCCCGCAGGTCAGCCGCCGCTGGACGCTCTGCGGGAGGCGACACTGCGCGCGCTCGCGGAGCGCGATCCGAACACCGGGCTGAACGACGACCCCGAGGTCGTGGCGTTCCTCCGGATGGTCAGCGACACCGAAAGCCTGACGGCGAGACTGACCCGGTACGGCGTGCGCGGGGTCGACGCGCTCGCGGAGGCGCTCGGGCAGGCGGGTGCGGATCCGCTCACCGCCCGCCTGGCCGCCGCACAGGTGGTCGTCGTGCAACGGGAGCTCGCCCTCATGAACAACGCCTGCCTGGCGGACGGCGAGTCCGCGGACGACCGGTACCCGGAGGCCGTCCGGGCAGCGCATCGGGCGTTCGACCTCCTGCGGGACGGCCTGGGCGCGCACAGCTGAAGCGATGCGGAGCGGCGGTGCGCGGCGGCGGCGCCCACGGGTAGACGGTCGGGAAGCGCGGTTCGGCAGTAGTCGCAGTGGTTGTCGCCCGATCCGATCATCGCCGTACACGTCCGCGCTGCCCGGGGCACAGATGCTCAGCCACGCCCGAACCCCTCGAAGGTGGCCCGGGCGACAGGGCCCGGGCCGCCTTCTGCCCCGCTACGGCCGAAGGGAAGGCGGAATCAGGCCGATTGCCGCCGCAGGACGCCCAGGACATCGGTGCCGCCGCTCAGCCGCTCGTGCAACCGCCCACCACTCAGACCTGTGAAGTGAACTCCCAGTGCCCCTGGGCCACCCTGTACACCACGAACCCGTTGTCCAGCCGGATCCTCCTGGCCTCGTCGTGGGCGGTCACCTCGGCCTTGTCTGCGACGGGCACGTGGACCTCCGCCGTGGAGCCGACCGGGACCTTCACCCGTAGCCGGAGCCTGCCCCCGTCAGCGTTCCAGGCCACCGACACATCGCCGCGAACCGTACGCAGCGACGTACGGACCCAGCTGACCCCGACCCGGGCGTCGGGCTTCACCGTGAAGGTCCGGTATCCGTCGCTTCCCGGGCGCAGCCCGGCCACGTTCTCGTAGAGCCACTGGACGACGGTGCCCTTGAAGTAGTGGTTGTGCGAGCGGTTCTGCGGCACCCGCCAGTACTCCCACATGGTGTCGGCCCCGTTCTCGAACCAGTGGCCCCAGCTGGGGTAGGCGCGCTGAGTTGCGACCTTGTGCGCGAGATCGGCGTGGCCGTGGGCGGTGAGCTGGGGGAGCAGGACGCTGGTGCCGAGGACGCCGGTGTTCAGGGTGTTCGGCGAGCGCGTGGTCGGATCCCCCTGCGGCGGTGGGGTGGTGATGTTCTGGACGAGTGAGGCGACGACTCCGGGAACGGCCGCGCTCGGCACCAGACCGAACGCCAGAGGGATGACATTGCTGGTCTGCCGGTAGTTCCTGTCGCGACCGGTCCGGTAGAAGCCGGCCGAGCCCAGGAAGGTCCGGTTGAGTTCCGTCCTGATCTCCTCGGCCGCCGCGCGCAGGCGCTCCCCCTCGGCCGTCTCGCCGACCACGCCGGACAGGTCGGCGACGGCCAGCAGCGAGCGGTGCAGGTAGGCGCTGGCCGTAAGCGTCGCGTCCTCGGGGGGTTCGATGTGACCGGGCGAAAGGTAGTCACCGATCACCGAGCTGACCAGCCCGTTCTTCCTGCGCCCCAGTTCCCAGTCCAGGTACCGGACGACCGGGTCCCAGTGCTCGGCCACCAGGCGTTCGTCACCGTACGTCTGATGCATCTGCTGCAGCAGCAGCGGGTAGACCGTGGTCCATTCAGGGGCCGGGTTGTACTCGTTGTAGCCCCACCCCGGGCTCGGCACGATGCTGGGGATGCGGCCGGAGGGCTCCTGGCTGTCCTTGATGTCGTTCAGCCACTTGGTGAAGAACCGGTCCAGTCCGAAAGCGTACAGCATCGAGGGGATGGCGACGTTCGCGTCCCCCGTCCAGCCGTTCTTCTCGTACTTCGGGGTGTCGGTCGGAATGCCGTGCAGGTTGTTGGCGAGCGTGCGCCGCATGGCCTTGTCCAACTGCTCGTAGAGTTCTTCCGAGCAGGCGAAGTCACTGGCCTCGTCGACAGCGCTGTGCACCAGGCGCCCCACCACCTGTCCCGGCTTCGGCGCCTCGGAAAGCCCTGAGACCTCCACATAGCGGAAGCCCTTGTAGCTGAACCTGGGCTCCCATACCTCCGGCTGTCCGGTACCGGCGCAGACGTACTCGTCCCTCTGGAAGCGTCCCGGTGTGAAGCCGCTCTCGTCGATGACTCTGCCCCGGTCGTCCAGCTTCTCGCTGTGGACGAGCGCCACCTCGGTGCCGGCCGCGGCGGTCACCGTGAGCCGGCACCAGCCTGCCATGGTGCGGCCCATGTCCACCAGGTAGACACCGTCACCCACGTCCGTCACCCCGGTGGGCTGCACCGTCTCCACGATCTCGATCGGCTCCAGTGCCTGCGGGCGCAGAGTCCCCTTGGGGGACTCCTGCCGCGGGGCGGGCCACCAGTCCCGGTCGTCGAACCCGGGTCGGGTCCAGCCGGCGGGTGCCGATCGGGCGTCGTAGGTCTCGCCCGCGTACAGGGAGTTGGACCGGGTGGGACCGGCCGTCAACCGCCACGAGTCGTCGGTGGCGACGGTCGTCGTCGTGCCGTCGGTGTGACGGATCTCCAGTTGGGCGAGCAGACGGGGCTCTCCGTGCCAGGGCGCGTTGCCCCAACCCCATGCGTTGGGCGTCCTGATCCCGTAGAACCCGCGGCCCAGGGTCACACCGATCGCGTTCTCTCCGCGTTCGACGGCGTCCGTGACGTCATGGACGGCGTACAGCACCGTCTCCGCGTAGTTGGTGATCGCCGGATCGAGGACTTGCCGGCCGACGCGCCTGCCGTTGATCTCCGCTTCGTAATAGGCGACACCGCTGATGTAGAGGCGGGCCTGAGCCACACGCTTGGCCACCGTGAAGTCACGCCGCAACAGCGGCGCGGGCCCCTCCTGGGTCGGAGGGAAACCCGCCCCGCGTCCCCACGGGCCGTCTCCGTAGACGGCGAGGGCGTTGGCCCCGTCCCAGGCGCTGTCGTCGAACTCCGTTCGCGTCCAGCCCTCCTCCTCGCGCGAGGAGACCCGCCACCTCGCGTCCGAGACGAATGCGGAGACCTGCGAACCCGAACCGTCCTCGACGACCAGGCGGACCAGAAGACCGGCGGGATTGTTCCCCCGGTTCGTGGCGACGGCCGCGAACCGGAAGCTGCCGCCCGCCCGCAACTGCTGAGAGACGTCGACGACCTGCCCCTCACGCCAACCGTCCGCGCGCTCAGGCGCGTGGAGCAGCCGTTCACCGTTCATGTACAGGGTGAAGTCGTCGTCAGCGGTCGCCATCAGCGTGGCCTTGGCGACTCGGGCGCCGGCGGGCAGCGTGAACGCGCCACGGAACCAGCGCGGGCCCGGAGGGGCGGCGTTCGCCGTCGCATCGGCCGACCAGATCCAGGACGCGCCGTCGAACTTCGGCACCGGAACCGTGAAGCCGATCCAGTGGCCCTTCCAGCCGTCGTCCGGCAGGGTCGTCTCCCACCAGCGCACGGGACTCCACGACGAAGGACGGCCCCGCTCGTCCCAGACTTGGACCTGCCAGTAGTACCGGGTACGCGGCTGAAGCTCCGGGCCGTCGTAGGCGACGTGGATACTGCGGTCCGAGGCGACCCGGCCGGAGTCCCACGCCAGTCGGCGACCCTTGCGGAGATCGGAGGCGGAGCGGGCCGTACGGATCCGGTAGGCGGTCTGCGCCGCTCCACGCCGCCCGTCGGCCGACAGCTCCCAGGAAAGCCGAGGCTTGTCGACCTCGGTTCCCAGCAGGTTCTCGGCGTACTCGACGCGGGTGCGTTCAACGCGTAGTTCGCCTCGGTGGCCGCCCGGATCCCGACCGTGGTCGAGTGCGGCTGCCGGCGCGGCGCCGAGCGTCGCCTGGCCCACGGCAGTGGCGGCGGCGGTGATCGCTGTGGTGCGGAGAAGCTCTCTTCGGTTCCAGTCTTCGATCATCGTGTTCCTTCGAGGCAGCGGAGAGCACGGAGTGGCCGTGAGGCACGGAATGGGCAGGGGGGAACGCCTCGACCGGGATTTTGAATCGTTTCATGTCGAGGTGTGACGCTGATGGTAGGCCGCCCGTGTGACAGACATCAACAGCTGTGCGCGTTCATCTGGACTGCCGAAGACCGCACTTTCACCGCGCCGTCGGGCGGACGGGAGCGGGTTGGGCGGTGCGGCGAAGGAGGCTGGGACCGCATTCCTCGGCTGGAGCCTCGGTGAGCCGCCGACGCCTGACCGAACTGCTCTCCTCGGCTTCCCTGGCTTGCCCGGCTTTTGGCGCAGCCGAGCACGGGGTACGCCGTCTCCTACGGCGTCGGCTGTCCAAGGGGAGGGCTGAGAGGGTCTTCGCGGAAACGGTCGGGTCACAGAAGCGGTGGACAAGTACCGGCCAGTCCGGCTGGGAACGCCGGAGCGCGAGCCCTTCGGTCCTTCGGCGACGGTGTTCCGAGAGCCCGCACGACCGGGGAGCCGATCCCGACCGGCCGACGCGCGCTCACCGGCATTCGGGCTGCCGTCAGAGGACTGCCGACTGCGGCCCGCCGGGTGAAGCGTCCTTGCTAAGAGTCGGCTTTCAGCCCAGTCGTCGGTTCCGGTCCGGAATTGGCGTCCTTCGTGGCTGGCTCTGGTAGCAGGACATCGTCGTCCGGAGCCTGCCATACGCCCGCCGTGCCCGGCCGGCTCGATGAACAGGCTGAGCGGCCCTTCCCGGGGTGGCGGGTGATCCTGAGTCAGATCCTCGCGGAACTGCGCCCCTGCCCGCCGGAAGGCGAGAGGAGGACCTGCTGAAGGGCAAGGCCATGAGGTTCGGGCTCAGGGTGGCGGCCCTGCCGCCACGCACACTGTGCGCCTGCGCGGCAGGTGCTGGTGGGGGACGGGAGTGCAGTGGGAACAGCCGCGGTCGGCGGTCACCTTGCTCGTGTTCGGGGTGGCGGGCGAATCGCAACCTGCGGGCCAGGTCCGTCAGCCGTCGGCTGGGTGAGTGGACACCGCCGACGGTGAGCACGAGCCTGTACCGCTGACGAAGCGATGGCCGGTTCGGCGCGGGCCTCCGCTGGACCGGCCATGGCGTTCCCGCTTGTCCGCCAGCCGGTCAATGCCCCCACCATCGGGCACCTGTGCGGCAGGAGCCGTTCTGCCAGCTGGAAGCCAGGGGATAACGCTTCCCGGCCAGCCCTGACAGACCGGATGGGATCGATGGCGGGATAACACTGATGACAGGCTTCCCGACGGACTTGCCGCTCATGGCGTGCTCGCTGGCCGCCTTTGCCATGTGCTCCGGTGTGACCGGCAGTTCATCGGACGCTCCCTCGAAACCGTGTCCCGCCAAGCCCATTCTCGCCGAGTACACCCGCGGCGCAGGCCCGCCACCTGCCGACGAGGCTGATCAAGGGCGCGCCCTGTGGACCGTGCGATACGACGGCCTACATCCAGGGGCCAACGACCCAAGGGCGGCTGGTTCGGAAGCCATCCGAACGGTGAAGAACGCGAAGCGTTCGTGGAACGGTCACGGCGACCGTTCCACGAACAGGAACAAAGGCCGTTGAAGCCTCAGCGCCTGACCCGCTCGCGGCCCTGCGTCTGTTGTACGGCGTAACGCCTTGGTGCCCACAGTGGCCACATAGGAACAGATGGGCGCGCGACGGGGCACCCCGGTTGGTCGCCCGGACCACCCTCCGACCTTCGCGGCGCACTTCGTCGCACGGCTGGCGCAGACGGGACGGCGGCCACCTCACGTACGAGCCGCACTCATTGATCGCGGGAGAGATCTCATCTTCACGCCTGCAACCGGACGACACTGGGCGACACCCGCCCAGTGGCACAGGTAGCCGACCGGAACTTCGAACCGGGCCACCAAGCCCCCGGCACGCGGATCGTCTGCGGAAGGATGGCCGACGTACCGCAACCGTGGTCCCGCTACGAGGTGCCGACCGGGGTACGCGGAGGGGTAGTCAGGCCCCTTGCTGTACCGGACCGATGACGGTGCCGGCGGCGACCCGCAGCTTGCCCTGAGCGAAGGAGGTGCCGGGGATCTCTCCGGCCGGGGCCTGGAGCGTGAAGGACGCCTCGTCCACGGAGACCTGGCGGGCGTCGTTGGGGACCTGGATGTCGAAGTGCACCGGGCTGCCCGGGCCGAAGGTCACGGCGGTGCGCTGGTCGCCGTAGTGGCCGGCGGTGATCTGCGTCTGCGAGCCGCGATCGGAGAACCGTACGTCGGTCGGCGAACCGGCCAACTCGCAGGGGTCGTACCCGCGCGGCGCGGTCAGGGTCACGCGGTAGTGGTGGTGCCCCGCACTTGCGGGCGCCTGGGTGATCTTCGCGGTGTGATTGGCCGGACGGCATGCGGACGGAGCGGCGGCGCTTTCCGCCACCGGGGTAGCCTGCGCAACTGCGGGGGCCGCGCCGACCAGCAGCATGGCGGCGAGGGCAATGGCGGTCTTGCGGTTGGTACGCATGAACACTCCCTGACTTGCTCGATGGCCCGCGCGTGTTCTCCGCAGGAACCATGGTCGGTATAACCGTGCCCCCTCGCGCGCTCGGGGAATGTCCCAGAATCGTCACGGCCCCGAGAGCCATGGACACACCGACGCACAGCGGAACTGGGCGGGCGCGGCCCGGAACGCCCGGGCGTCGCGGGGCCGGAGACGGAGGGGCATCTGCCGGAAGTTGCACGGTCGATGAACCAGCCCGTTCAGGCAGCGCTGCCCCGGGGCCGGGAACTCGCTTCTGCAGTCCGGGTGGGCTGGGTGTAGCGGATCTGGGGCGAGGTCGCCGCACGGGCGATGCGGTCGGTCTTACGGGCTCGGCGAGAGTGCACCCTGTGCCAACTCCAAGAGCTTCGTGAGCGGTGTTCGGACGCGACCTCAGCCACCCTCAGACGGGCGACGGGAGGCTTGCCGGCCAGGAGCCCGCGTGGTTCTCCGGCAGGGGAGGGGCCCTATCGTCCCGTGTCCGACTCCCAAGCTGAATAGCCCACTTGATCTCGGCCTCGACAGTGAGTGGCTTCCCGCGACCCTTGTCGGCGTGGATCAGGCATCCAGGCGTGCTGTTGCGTTCGAAGTCATCCCAGGGCTTGTCCACGGACTCCTGCCCGGACGACCCACAGGGGCGGATCGGCGACTTCACCCGCGCGTACCTCGATGAGATGGAGTGCTGGGCTGGGAATGCCGACCCTTCCACGCTTCAACGAGGGACGGTGCTTCAACGAGGGACGGTCGAAGTGGAGATCGCCGCGCCATCGATACGATGCTCAGTCGACTCCCGCGTCGGCCCGGCTGTTACAAGACAATGACGAGGCCCTGATGCACGCACTTCTCCGCTCTGTCGTCATTCCTAGTGCTGTGACCGCGAAGGTTCACCGGGTCCCGGCGGTCAGGGTGAGCTCCGAGTTGGGATGGTCTGGTCAGCGGTGGAGGGAGCCTGTCGTGCCCCCGCTCTGCGACGATTGCTGAGTGAGCAAGCAAGAGTGGGACACATTGACCAAGTCTGAAGAAGCCTTCATGGTCAATTCCTATGAGATCGACATCCTGCCTGGTGTCTGGGGCGATCTCGACGAAGCCGACCAGTCTCGACCGGTCAACGAGCTGGCGCGAATCTTGCTCGATCTCATCGATCGCGGGTGGATCGAGGTCCGCCGATTCGCGCCGTGGACCTCCCCCGCCGGGGAGAACGGCTTCCAGCCCGGCGAGCTGGTGCCTCGTGATCAGCTTCCGGCGATTCTCGAAGACTCGGCCAACTGGGAGTATCCCGAAGATGGGAACTGGATTGGCGCGTTGACCCTTGTCGAGACCGACGCGGGAAAGAAGATCACTCGTCTTTCTCCCGAGGAGATGGCCGAGTAGGCCGTCATGGCGGGAAGCCTCAGGCCGCGGCCAACGATCGGCCGCCCCAGCGGAGGCCCTTCTCGCTGCGGATGCGGGCTCGTTCGCGGCGTTGGGCGGCCAGGAGGTCGGGGTGGCGGGCGTTGGCATTGCGCCAGCGCAGATGGCCGTGCAGCTCGCGGGTCTGAACGGTGTGGTTGGGGTGGTTCGAGTTGGCCAGGGTGAACTGCCGCAGCGGCCCGAAGTGCGCCTCGATCGGATTGGCCCAGGAGGCGTTCGTCGGGGTGAAGCACAGCTCGACTTTGTTCTTCCACGCCCACCGGCGGATCTTGGCGCCCTTGTGGGCGGAGAGGTTGTCCATGATCACGTAGATCGGGGCGCCGTCGGGGCGAGCGGCGCGGATTGACCTGAGCGCGGCCAGGCTGTTGGTGGTGCCCTTGCGGTGGCGGTTGACACCCCAGAGGGTGTCGTCGCCGATGGAGTAACAACCGTGGAAGTAGGTCACGCCGTGGGTGCGGTGGTAGGTCGCCGGGACCCGGTCGGGCCGATCCTGCTCGGCCCAGCAGGATCCGCCGGTCGGGCGTATGCCGAGCGGCCCGAACTCGTCGAATGCGAAGACGCGGTCAGGGAAATGGTCCATGACGTGCTCGATCCGGTCCAGCTTGGCATCGCGGTCAGGATCGGTGGAGTCCTTCCAGGTCTTGGTGCGCTGGAAGGTGACGCCGCGACGGGCGAGCAGGCACCGTAACGCCTCGCGGCCTATCCGGATCACACGGCCGTGTACGTGGCGCAGGTAGGCGGAGAGTTTGCGGATGGACCAGCGAGTGAAGGGCTGGCCGAGCTTGGTCGGGCGGGTGGTGGCCGTCTGGATGACGAAGCCCTCGTCGTCAGGACTGAGCAGGCGGGGACGACCTCCCGCCCACTGAGGGTCCAGGCAGGCCAGGCCGATCTCGTTGAACCGGTGGATCACATCGCGGACGGTGTCCTCGTCGGCCTGGACCAGCTTCGCGATCACCGGGGCCCGGTTCCCGCCGGCCGAGGCCAACAGCATCATCGCGCGCCGGAACCGCACCGAACTGGTGCTGCCCCGACGCACGATCTGCTGCAGCTTCTGCCCCTCCTGGTCGGTTAACCTGCGCACACGGACAGGCTCGGCCATCGCGCCTCCAGCGGTCCGATTGGACGTCACCGCACACATCCAACCGCCGCGGCCACGAGCCGGGCGAACCTTCCAGGTCGGAGGGCTACTTCTCGCGCAGATTCTCGACTTCGGCGGCCAGCA